>CP070697.1:6820916-6839657 GCA_020353555.1 Desulfobacterales bacterium | reverse complement strand
TTGAAGTGCTTTCCAGCCTGCCAAAGGCCTGTATTCTCGTGCATGGCATTTCCATCAGCCCCGGGAAGCCGACAATTTTGGCCAAGGTCCATAATAAGGCTTTCTGGGGGTTGCCGGGCCATGTGGTTTCCGCCATGATCGTGTTTTCCCGGATTGTGCGGCCTTTTATTGAACATATCAGCGGAAGCGTGGAGCCATCCAAAAAGGAACTTCGCCTTTCCGCCTTGATCAGCCGCAATATCGCTTCCGCCCAGGGCCGCGTCGACTTTATCCGCGTTCGTTTAAAGGCAAAAGAAGGCCGGCTGTGGGCCGAACCGATCCTCGGCAAGTCGGGGCTGATCAATACCATGGTGCAAGCCGACGGCCTGATCGAAATCGGGATGAATACTGAAGGGCTGGAGCAGGGAACCGCGGTGGAAGTGATCCCCCTGTGAGCGATTAGAGCCGCCCGGACAACATGCTGGGGTCGGCCCCTAAAGCCGCGCGTCGTGGTTTGAGCTTGGAGGAACACGGCCCGCGCGCCTCCACGCTCTAATATTTTCCGGGCCAAGCCTCGGGGAACTGTGCAGGAGTCAGATATGCAGGCAAAACGAAATGTCTATCTGCAAATGAAGACGCTTTCCGAAGCCCGGGAAATTGTCTCCCACGCGTTTGCGCTGGATGGCGTTCTGGCCACCGAAACCGTTGCCGTGCCCGACGCCGTCGGTCGCGTTCTGGCGGGACCGGTCACCGCTAAGATCTCATCTCCCAATTATCACGCGGCGGCTATGGACGGCCTGGCGGTCAAAGCACAAAAAACTTTTGGGACCAGTGAAACGAAGCCCATGGAACTGGTTATCGGTCAGGATGCGCATTACGTGAACACCGGCCACGTGATGCCGGTCGGTACCGATGCCGTGATTATGATCGAACACGCCCGTGTTTGCGACGACCGCCGGGTGGCAATCGAGGCAGCGGTTTATCCTTGGCAAAATGTGCGCAAGATCGGGGAAGACATTGTGGCCACCGAACTGCTGTTCGCCCAAAATCATTTGATCACGCCCTATTGCGTCGGCGCCTTCCTGACAGGAGGGGTATTTGCGGTACCCGTCAAAGCCAAACCGCGAGTTCTCATAATTCCGACCGGTTCGGAACTCGTCGATTGGCGCCAGGGCGACCTGCAGGAAATCCAGCCGGGCCAAATCCTCGAAACCAATTCGTTCGTTCTGGGCAAGCTGATCGAAGCCTGTGGCGGGACTTATGAGCGGCATGCAAAGGTCGTCGATGATCCGGACAAGATCAAAGCGGCTTTAAATGACGCTGTTCAAAAGGATTTTCAAATGATCCTGATCATCGGGGGCTCTTCGGCCGGATCGGAAGACTATGCCAAGGGGGCCATCTCCGCCCTCGGCGAGGTCCTGGTCCATGGGGTTACCATCATGCCCGGTAAACCGGTCGTCATCGGGACGGTTGACCAAAAACCGGTCTTCGGCATCCCGGGCTATCCGGTGTCGGCCATCATCGCCTTTGAGCAGTTTGTCCAACCCCTGATCTGCGGCATGCTGGGGCAGCCGGAACCGGTCCGCGAGACGATCCAGGTGGAGCCAGCTAGAAAGATCGCCTCGAAGTTAGGGGTCGAAGAATTTCTGCGCGTCAAGCTGGGGCAAGTCGGAAACCGGGTGGTGGCCACGCCTCTGCCCCGGGGCGCCGGCTGCATAACCTCCATTACCGACGCCGACGGGATTATCCGGATCCCCAACCATGTGGAAGGGATCAGGGAGCACGAGGTTGTGACGGCGGAAATTCTCCGCCCTTTGTCCTCCGTTCGCCAAACCATTGTGATTGTCGGCAGCCATGACAACTCCCTGGATGTCTTGGCGGATGAGATCAAGGCCCGCTGCAGCTGGCTGACCCTGTCCTCCAGCCACGTCGGAAGCATGGGCGGTCTCATGGCCATCAAACGCGGGGTATGTCACCTGGCCGGATCGCACCTTTTGGACACCGAGAATGGCTCTTACAATCTGTCGTACATCGCAAAATTCTTGCCCGACATCGAAATAAAACTGGTCAACCTGGTCTTCCGGGACCAAGGTCTGATTGTCCCGCGGGGCAATCCCAAAGGCATTAGGGGGATCGCGGATCTCCACCGGGAAGATATTACGTTTATCAACCGGCAGGCTGGCTCGGGAACAAGAATTCTGCTCGACTATCAATTAAAACAACTGGGCTTGGATCCGGCGGCCATCAGGGGCTACCAAACCGAAGAGTACACCCACATGTCCGTGGGAGTGGCCGTGTTGAGCGGTTCCGCGGATACCGGCTTAGGTATTTACGCCGCGGCCAAAGCCCTGGATTTGGATTTTATTCCGGTGGTCACGGAACAATACGATCTAGTGATTCCCAAGGACCATTTTGAATCCGAAAACATTCAGATTCTGCTGGACATCATTCAAACCAAGCGGTTTAAAAGCCGGGTGGAAGCCCTCGGGGGCTATGGTACGAAGCGCACGGGAGAGATCGTTTTATAGTGTCAAATTTTTTCCGATGCCCAAAGCCGATGAGCGGTCGACCTATCCATGGTTTTTCAAAGGGCTAAACTGTTACCTTCCTTCTCACGGCGGCTTTCTTCCGGCTGACATCTTCTTATTCATCAAGGGATCTGATTTAAGCTTTGCGAGCAAAGAAAAGACCCGCCTTCCCGGATGTTCCCATTTCCAAACGCGTTCGCCCTGGGCAACCTGCCAAAACCATCTTGTCGCACATCCGTTCAAATGATATGATAAATATCTTAAACTCAGAGCAGATATGGACAGACCGGAAAAAAAAATATTCGGCACGCTTTTCTTCTCGATATTTGCGGCTGTAACCGGCGTCGGCATTGTAGTCCCGCTCCTGCCGATTTATGCGCGCAATCTGGGCGCCCGCGGCATTTACATTGGGATGATATTCGGAGCCTTTTCGCTTTCGCGAACTTTCTTTCTGCCCTATTTCGGTCGACTGTCCGACCGCAAAGGCCGCAAACGCTTGATTGTCCCGGGCCTTTTTGCCTACATGCTGATTTCCCTGGGCTTTATCTTTTCCAATGACCTCAACACCCTGATTATCATCCGTTTTTTTCATGGGATCGCTTCCGCCATGCTCATGCCGGTCATCCAGGCCTATATCGGTGACATCACCCCCAGCGGCAGCGAAGGCTCAACCATGGGGCTGTTCAATATGTCCCTGTTTTGCGGCTTGAGCTTGGGGCCCTTGATTGGAGGCCTGATCAATGACCACTTCAGTCTGCAAACCTCCTTCGCCTGCATGGGTTGTCTGGCACTGATCGGATTTTTTCTCTGCCTTTTTCTGCTGCCGCCCACTCAATCAGAGCGGGTTATCGGCCGCCGGAAGCCCCCCGCCGCCTGGCACAGACTCCTATACGATCGGGATATCTTTAGCCTATTTCTCTTCCGATTTGCCTATACCCTGTGCATCGGCATCATCTGGGGGTTTTTGCCGGTGCTGGCCGACGCCGAATTATCACTGTCCAGTTCATCCATCGGAATTCTAATAATGCTAGGGGTGCTGATCAGCGGCGCCCTGCATATGCCGATGGGCTTTGTCGCCGACCGGGTCAGCAAGGAATTGATGATGCTGGTCGGCGGATTAATTGTGGGTGCGGCCGTGTTTTCATTCGAATGGGCGCAAGGCTTTGGCGATATGGTGTTGGCCAACGTTTTCTTCGGCCTGGGGGGCGGAATATCCATGCCGGCCTTAATGGCCTTGGCCGTGTTGAAGGGCAATCAGACGGAAGCCATGGGATCGGTGATGGCCTTGCTCACCGTCGCTCACAGCCTGGGTATGCTAACCGGGGCCCTCATGGCCGGCACCATCATGGACTTGTTTCAACTGCGCTTGGCGTTTCCCTTCGGGGCAACCATCATGATCCTTAGTGTGGGCGTCTTTTTTTGGGGAACATCCACGCAGAAGAGAATGGTAAGTTCATAAATTGACATCCATTGATTTTGCATTAATTTAAGTTCAAATTTGCGGGTCAACGAGCCTCCTCCGTTCATGACTCCCAGCCAGCACTCAAAAATTCGGAAAGTCATATGAGTACCAAACGAGATTACTACGAAATCCTTGGCCTCGCGAGGAATGCCACTGATGAAGAACTGAAGTCCGCCTACCGCAAACTCGCCTTGAGATACCATCCGGATCGCAATCCCGGCGATAAAGAAGCTGAAGAGCACTTCAAGGAAGCCGCTGAGGCTTATGAGGTGCTGCGGGATCCTCAAAAACGCGCTATTTATGATCAATACGGGCATCAGGGACTCCAGGGTTCAGGCTTCTCCGGATTCGGCGGTTTTGAAGATATTTTTTCGAGCTTCGGGGATATTTTCGAGGACTTCTTTGGATTCGGCACCCGCGGCCGGCGTTCGCGAAGCCGGGCCCAGCACGGAGCTGATCTGCGGTATGACATGACCCTGAGTTTCATGGAAGCCGCTTTTGGGACTGAAACCGAAATAAATGTGGAAAAGATGCAACCCTGCTCCGACTGCGGGGGGAGCGGTTGCGAGTCGGGCTCCGGCCCGGAAACCTGCCGCGCGTGCGGAGGCTCCGGACAGATTTCCCGCAGCCAGGGCTTTTTTACGGTCCGATCCACCTGTCCCCAATGTCGGGGCCACGGCCAAATCATCACCCATCCTTGTCCCCGCTGCAACGGGGCGGGGCAGGTAATGGCCCGCAAAAAGGTGTCCGTCAAAATCCCGGCGGGTGTCGACAACGGTTCCCGGCTGCGTCTGAGCGGCGAGGGGGAAGCGGGGGTTTATGGGGGTCCCCCCGGCGATCTTTATGTGTTCATTCATGTCGAACCCCACGAATTTTTTAAACGCAACAATAACGATGTGATTTGCCAGGTTCAAATCTCATTCGTCCAAGCGGCTCTCGGGGATAAAATCACGGTGCCGACTCTCAACGGCAAGAAGTCCCTGGAAATCCCGAAGGGAACCCAGCCGGGAGATGTCTTTTACTTGCATGAAGAAGGCATTCCTTCTTTGCGCAGCCGCAAACGAGGGGACCAGATCATCCAGGTGAACATCAAAACCCCGACCAACCTCAACAAAAAGCAGGAAGCACTGCTCCGGGAATTCGCCGCGCTCGAAGAGGGCAAGTTGTCCAGCAAGTTAAAAAATATCCTCAAGGGGGGCCTTTCCGGTGCGGCTTGATGCGCGGAGCCATGTGGATCGCTTCGTGGCGCAACATCGACGGAAGAAGGTTTTGAAGACTTAGTCTATCAAACACGGTACGGATATGTATGAGTTGAAAGTCGTCACCCGCTTTGCCGCCGCACATCAGCTCCAAATGGTCGGCGCCAAATGTGAAAACCTGCATGGACACAACTGGAGGATAGAGGTCTATGTGGTCGGAACGCGTCTCAATGATGCGGGGGTCTTAATGGACTTTGGCGAGATAAAAGCCCATGTGGCTGCAATTATGTCCACCCTGGATCACAAGTTTCTCAACGAGCTGGAGCACTTTAAACAGGATTGCCCCTCTTCGGAAAACATTGCCCGCTATGTGGCCGAGGAGCTGCAAAAAAAAATTGACACCCCCTCCGTCAGCGTCAGCCGGGTTACGGCGTGGGAATCCGAAGATGCCGGCGCCACCTTCATTGTCTGAACGGTGGAAACCCGGAATTGGAAATCGCGTGAGTCCTTAATCCCCAAACGCGCCCATCCCTGAATGCCAATGCTCGATGAGCTCATCCCTGGTAATGATACGGGAGACATCCGCCACGTGCTGACGGATGTTTTCCAATCCGCCTTCCTGCCGATCCACCAGAATGACCGCTTTTACCACTTCCAAACCTTCCGAGCGCGCCCGATCGATTGCTTTAATGGTGGACCCTCCCGTGGTGGCCACGTCATCGATGATCGCCACCCGCTGGGGGGGCTGGATGTCGCCTTCGATCCAGCGGACGATCCCATGGTCTTTGCGGGTCTTGCGGATGGAAAAAGCGTTGATGGGTTTCCCTTTCAATTCGGAGGCAAAAGCAGTCGCCACGGCGATGGGGTCCGCCCCGAAAGTCAGGCCGCCGATCGCCGACACGTCGCAGCCCTGAATGCTTTCATAAACGAGGTGTCCGACCAGATACATGCCCCGGGCACTCAAAGTGGTCGGTTTACAGTTCACATAAAACTGGCTCACCCGCCCGGAAACGAGTTTGAAGATCGGCTCGGGGCTGTACTTAAAGGATTTACGGCATAGCATATCGATCAGTTCCGGCTTCATGCTCCCGGTCTCCTTGAAAATATGGTCTTTGGGGGATCTCACATGTGCTTTCCGGCGGGCGCCTAAGAAAATATTTGATTTCATGCAGGTGATTCGATATAAAAAAGCCTCCACCAAAATGGAAGAAGCCTGTTTAATGGGATTCAGTGGAGGCTTTGAGCAAGGAAAACCGCAAAAGGCACTCCCTGAACTCGCAAGGAACCATATCAATAAAATCAGTGCGGGTCAATCGCTAAAGCAAACCCTGCGGAGGTAAGTCTGTTTGCGTTTGGGGGTCGTCACAGGCGCCACTCCCCCTCCCCGATGCATTGACCGCGAAAACTTTGCCCCGGTGGTCCCACACAAATCAAAATGATACGAAAACGTCTTCGCATTTTATGGCTTGTTTTATTGCTAGGGTCCCTGTTGACACTTCCCCTGCGGGCGGCGGCGCAAGATCCGGCCCAACCCTTGAACCTGAGGCAGACCATCGATGAAGCCCTCCAAGCCAATCTCGGCCTGCAGCGCTCCAAAGAGGAAGTACAGGCGGCCCAGGCCACCAAAAAGGCGCGCCGTGCGGAATTTCTCCCCAACGTCAATGTCACCTATTCCCTGACCCATCGCGACGTGGAACAATCCCAAAAAGCTTTCGGTTTACCCGGGACACCGGATTTTGTTGTGCGCCCGCAGGACGAATATGCCTTTGTGACCACATTTACCCAGCCGATATTTACGGGGTTCGCCTTGATCAACCAGTACAAGATCGCCAGCCTCGGTCTGAATGTTGCCGAATTCAACGAAAAAGTCACCCGCCAGGATGTGATTCTGGACGCCAAAAATGCCTATTTTTCGGTGTTGAAGACCCAAAAACTAGTGGACATCGCCAAGCAGACCGTGAAGAATATTGCGGCCCAGAAGGAGGTGGCGGAGAATTTTTACCAGGTCGGCATGAGTCCTTTAAATGAACTGCTCCAGGCCCAGGTCGAACTGGCCAATGCCAAACAGGATCAGATTGTGGCCCAGAACAATCTGGAAATCGCCAAATCGCAATTCAACACCATTCTGCGCCGACCCATCAATGCGCCGGTGGCTATCGAAGACATCCTGGATTATAGGCCTTATGCCAAGAATATCGACGAGAGTCTTTCCATGGCGAACCGGAACCGGCTGGAAATAAAAGTGGCCGATCTGGAGATTGAAATTGCCGAAAAAGACGTCAAGCTGGCCCAAAGAGATTATGTGCCGTCCATAAACCTCAAGTGGACCGGCACTAATTTAGGCACCGATTACCGAGTGAACGGCGGGGAGGGGATCAGCGATTCCAGTTTTTGGAATGTACAGGCCGTCGCCTCCTGGGATATCTGGGCGTGGGGCAAAACCTATTACGGCATGAAGGAAAAGCTAAGTCGTCTTTCCCAGGCCAAGCTTCGCAAGACCGAAATCCTGGACAATATCAACCTGGAAGTCAAACAGGCCTATCTGAGGACCAAGGAGGCCGAAGAGAATATTACCACGATCGAAAAAGCCATTGAACAGGCCCGCGAGAATTTCAGAATCAACGAAGAACGCTACAAAGAACAGGTGGCGACCACCACCGATGTGCTAGATGCCCAAACCCTGCTTGCCCGAACCATGACAAATTATTTCAATGCCTTATATGATTTTAAAATTGCCAAAGCGACGCTGCACCGCGCCATGGGCCAGGAAGTTCTGGAGTGATGCACGGAAGTGAGAAAGATGCCATTATTCGGATGTTTCACGTCTACCGCTACTACAGTGCCAGAAAAGCATTGTGCGATATCACCTTGGAGATCTCCAAAAATGAGTTTGTTTTTATCAGCGGTCCCAGTGGCGCGGGTAAAACGACTTTGCTAAAGCTTTTATACCTGGGAGAAAGGGTTTCCGAAGGGCAGGTCCTGGTGGATGGAATCAACCTGGCCCGCATTCCGCGCAAACGCATTCCCTTTCTCAGACGCAAGTTTGGCATCATCTTTCAGGATTACAAACTGATACCCTCCAAAAGCGTTTTTGAGAATGTGGCCCTGGTGCTGGAGGCGGCCGGGATGAAAAGCAGCCTGATTCAAAAGAAAGTGAGAGGTGTCCTGCGCTTGGTGAATTTGGAGGACAAATCCAATTCCCTGCCACCCACCCTGTCCGGGGGCGAACAACAGCGCGCCGCGGTTGCCCGCGCGGTGGTCGGCGATCCCCAAATTATTCTGGCCGACGAACCGACCGGGAGTTTGGATGCCGCCTCCGCCGGTGTCATCCTGGAGCTCCTCAAGGGCATCCACATCCGGGGTGCTACCGTGATTGTCGCCACCCATGACGAGGCGCTAATCAACCAAATCGGGGGTCGGGTCCTTCTTCTCAAAGAGGGCCGACTGGAATCAGCGGCCTTCGTCGAAAAACAGTATGACAGTTCTTTATCTTAAGCGGGCAATCCAGGATATTCTCCAAAACCGGTTTTTGAACTTCGTCACGATCATTACCATTTCCCTGTCCATTCTCATCGTCAGCTCCGCGATCCTTTTTTTCATCAATGCCGGCCAAATCATAGCGCTCTGGCAAAAGGGAATACGTATCATGGCCTATCTCAAACCGGAGATGGCCGCGACCGCCCTGCCCGGCTTGACTCAGGATATTCAAGCGCTGGACGGGGTCGACAGCGTGCGCTTTATTTCCCGGGATGAAGCGCTGGCAGAGCTGAAAGCCCAGATGAAGCGGCAGTCATTCCTGTTTGAAAATCTGGCCGAAAACCCCTTGCCGGATGGATTCGAAATTCGAATGGACCCCTCCGCCCAAACCTGGAAAAACATTGAAGCGGTGGCGGCGCGCGTGGAAGCCTTCGAACCGATCGCAGAAGTCGAGTATGGCCAGAGATGGCTGGGCCGTTTCAGCCGCATCTTTGACCTTTTTCGCCTGGCGGGCTACGCCATGGGGGGACTCTTTTTTATCGCCACCGTGTTTATCGTGGCCAATACGATCCGGCTGATTATCTATTCCCGCCGCGAAGAGCTTGAAATTACGCGTTTGGTGGGTGCCACCGATCGCTTCATCAAAATTCCTTTTTATATCGAGGGCCTCATACAGGGCGCCCTGGGTGCGATTTGCGGTCTGGCGATCTTGTTTTTTTTGTTCGTACTCCTATCTTCCAACGTAGAGGAGGGCTTTTTTTCCGATCTTTTTCAGATTCGCTTTCTTTCCCCCGGAGTTATGCTTCCGATCGTCCTGGGCAGTGCCCTTGTCGGCTGGTTAGGCTGCCACCTTTCTCTGAAGCAGTTTTTGAAAGTGTAAAGAATTGGTGTCAATTAGCTGTACGAAAAATATCCCGATCGACCGCTCATCGGCCTATCCATGGTTTTTCAAAGCGCTAAACCTTTACAAGAATTGAAAATGGCTTATCGGGCCGCGATGCAAGATTGTCGAATCAGCGCGCAGAAATTCCTACCTAGGTTGCTGCATGCCCGTTTTTGTCAAAAAGCAAAAACCGCCCGATGGCAGGTGATGGGCGTTGTGCTCGTGGGGGCCGGTATCCTTGGGTCTGTTCCGCCGGGTAATTTAAGAACGTGCCCCTTTCGCGCCCTCGGAGCCCCTCCGGCCCATGCGGCGGATACGGAAACCGCCATTGACGAATTCCAAAGACAGGCCCGTGATCTCGGGCGCCAAATCAAGAGAGGCGAAAAAGCCCTCGACCAGTATTCCCAAAAAGAAGCTGAAATAGTTGGCCGCTTAGACGAGATCGAGAGAGACCTCCGCAATTCCCAGCGCCGAATTGCCGCTCTGAAAGCCGAACTGGACGAAGTGGAGCGAAAAAGTTCCGAAGCCCAGGCGGCATCGCATGCCCTCCGGCGGCAGATTCAAGCCCGCGAGCAGTATTTGGCGAAGCGCCTGGTCGTCCTTTATAAAATGATCCGGTTGGGAAAAATGCATGTCTTAGCTTCGGCCGAAACCGTGCACGACTTCATCCAACGCCAGGCGGCCCTTGAGCGCATTCTGGCCTATGACGACAATGTTCGCCAAAAACTGCGGCAGGAGCAGTTGGAGCTTGATAAATGGCGGATGGAGATGGATGCGGTCAAAAACGAAAAGGTCGCGCTGCAGGCCGAGTATCAACGTCGGATGACCCAAATGACCCAGGAAAGATCCGTGCGGGCCAAGCTGCTGGCCGACATCCGCCAACAGAAATCGCTGCAACTGGCCAGCGTTCAGGCTTTGAAGGAATCGGCCCAAAATCTTGACCGGATCATAGTATCTTTGAGTCGGAGTTTAGCTTCGACTCCGCTCGAAAAAAAAGCATCGTCGCAACCGTTTACGGCCCATAAGGGGTTGCTTAAGATGCCGGTTAGCGGTAGAATAATTCATTTCTACGGACCTTATAAAAACACCCGGTTCAACGTTGAGAATTTCCGCAGCGGCATTGAGATCCAAGCGGAGAGAGGGGAACCCATCCGGGCCGTATTTGGCGGTAAGATCATCTTTTCCGACTGGTTCAAAGGATACGGAAATATGATCATCATCGATCATGGCGAGCATTATTATACCGTATATGCCCATCTCGAAGAGGTCTTTAAGACCAAAGGCGAGGGCGTTGAAAGCGGTGAAGTGATCGCCACCGCGGGGGATACCGGTTCGCTGGTGGGTCCCAAGCTTTATTTTGAAGTCCGCCATCACGGGAAACCGCTGGATCCGATGGCCTGGATAAGAAATTAAGCAATTTCCAGCCCAAGCCCATTGGCTGCGGTTCTCAGGCGTTAGAAGCCAGATTCGCAACCCGTACGGGTTGTGCGGGGCGGGTTTGTGCGAATGCAACCCGCGCTCGCAGACCGCAACTCGCCATCACGAGCGGGCCCGTATCGAAACGGCGAAGTGATCCCCATTGACAAGGAGTTGGGCATAGGGATTCACCGCGCACATAACATAAAGGAGTATTTCGATGTCCACAATGAAAAACCGGCAAGTGAAGCTCTGGCTGCTGATGGTCGTCGCGGTCATTTTCTGGATTACCGGGACCGGCTTTTACCGAGAGCTGTCGGCCACCAACGAAACGGCCTATGAAGGATTGAAAGTATTTGCGGATGTGCTTGAAATCATCGAAAACGAATACGTCGATGAGGTCAATGCCAAGGAGCTCATTCAAAATGCGATTCAAGGCATGGTCAAAAGCCTCGATCCCCACTCCGCTTTGCTGCCGCCGGAAGCGTTTGAGGATTTACAGATTGATACCAAGGGCAAATTCACCGGTATCGGCATCCATATCACCATGCAGGATGGTTTCGTGACGGTGATTTCGCCCATTGAAGACACCCCGGCTTATAACGCGGGGTTAAAAGCCCGGGACAGAATTATCAAGGTCGATGGCAAGCCCGCTACGGATCTAAGGGAAGCCGTCAACATGATCCGGGGACCGAAAGGCACCAAGGTCGTTGTAACCATCATCCGGGAGGGAGAAAAAAAACCCATCGACTACGAACTGGTGCGGGATGATATCCCTATTATCAGTGTCAAATCGATCTCCTTAAAACCGGGATACGGGTATATTCGGATCTCAAACTTCACAGGGCATACCACGAAGGACCTGGAAGCGGCCTTGACGAAAGTCGAGTCCGAGACGATTCCCTTGAGGGGCCTGATCTTGGATCTGCGCGACAATGGCGGCGGCCTGCTCAATCAAGCCATCCAGGTCTCAGACCTGTTTTTGGAAACTGGCAAAATTTTATCCATTGAAGGGCGTAACAAAAAAAATTCAAAGGTTTTTAATGCCCATCCCAATAAGACCAAACGTGATTACCCGATTGTACTGCTGATTAACGGGGGCAGTGCCAGCGCTTCGGAAATCGTTGCCGGAGCACTTCAGGATCACAAGCGGGCTCTGCTCCTGGGAACCGCTTCTTTTGGAAAAGGCTCGGTGCAGACTGTCGAGACACTTCGCGACGGCTCAGGCCTTAAATTAACGATTGCCAGATATTACACCCCCAATGGTCGATCGATTCAAGCGAAGGGGATTGAGCCGGACATCGTTCTAAAACACCGACGTCTGGAGGACGAAGAGCTCGCGGAGGCCGAAGAACGGTTCCTGAAAGAAAAGGATCTGAAAAACCATCTTGACGCCGAACCGAATAAGAATGCCGGTGAGAATACGGACACCCGCCAAAAGCAGGAGCAAGAAGGAAATCGTGAAATGCGTGATGCGAATTTGAGAGTGGGGCCACTCAAGCTCGAATTTCTGCAAGCGGATAACCAGGTCATGCGCGCCCTTGAGATCCTGACCGGTTACGAAATCTTCAAGAGTCTAGCCAAATGAACAGGTCCTGACACGGAAGGGGTGGCTTCGTTGGGCTCCAGAGACCATCCCTTTAGAAACAGATGCTTAAAGAGTGTCCGTTGATCGTTATGCCGCCCGAGGCCGCTTCCTACCCGGAAGGGGAAGAATTTCAAACTTTTGCACACGGCGGGCTCGTCGGTGGAACAACCGGAAAAATTTACTTATGACCGATAGCAAGTCCAAGCGCAAAAAAAAGCGTCCTGCCAAATCCCGTCGCAGAAAAAAGATCTTCCCATTGTCGCTCCTAAAAGCCGGGGCTGGTCTGGCCTTTTTGCTTCTGCTTATCGGGGCGGCCGGCTTCTGGGCGAACTACATGTTGTCGCACCGACCAACACGGCTGCCGGAGCCCAACACCGTCGCGACCCGCAAGCCCGACGCACTCCCGCCGCCACCGCCCAAAGCAGCCCTGCCGGGACCGGCTTTTGAAGTCTTCCCCCCCGAGAAAGTTTTGCCCGCCCAGGCGAAGGATTTGCCCGAAGTCCTGCCCCCATCCCCGGTGGCACCGCTGGCATTACCCAAAGTCGCCATCATTATCGATGACCTGGGATATGACAGCAAAATTGCTGAAAAATTTCTCGACCTGGATGCCGTTCTGACATTTTCCGTTCTGCCGCACAGTCCTTCGCAGAAAAAAATCATCCGATTAGCCCGGGCCGATGGGTATGAGACCATGCTGCATTTACCCATGGAACCGGTGGAATATCCGACCACCGATCCCGGACCGGGGACCCTGCTGACTTCCATGACAGCGGACCAGCTGATCAGCCAGCTCGAGCAAAATCTGGATGCCGTCCCTTTTGTCAGAGGGGTCAACAATCATATGGGCTCCAAAATGACGGCCGCGTCCAGCCAAATGAATCAGGTATTTACAGTGTTAAAAAAACGCGGGCTCTTTTTTATCGACAGCCGTACTAGTTTGCATTCGCTTTGTAAGCCGTCCGCCCGCCTGTTGCAGGTTCGTTTTGCACAACGCGATGTATTTATCGACCACCAACGGGACGCCGATTTCATCCGCAGGCAAATCAGGGAACTCGTCCGTATCGCCCACCGCAATGGCGAAGCCGTCGGGATCGCCCACCCGCATCAGACAACCTATGCCGTGTTGAAAGAAATGCTCCCGGAACTAAAGCAGGCGGTCCAGCTCGTGCCGGCATCGGAAATTGTGCATATTGTCGGCTGACGCCCGGTGGGCCGGTAAGACTGGGAATGTCCATGGGGCACGACCCACGGGCGGGCGGGAACGGCATAACAACAATAATTAATATTTTCAAATATATCCTTGCTTGACACGCAGGCCGGCGTCCTCTATGGTGATGAATTACCTTGCGCCAAAACCCTGTTTGGGAGCAGGGTCTACGAAGGTCGATTTTGCCTGGCCGCCATATTGACTGCCAGGTCTTCTCTGCCTTTAATTCGCCCGGGTGCCGCAAATTCTTTTCTTGTACGAAACTTAAACCAATGAGCGAACAGCCGCCTCTTTATAATAGCCGGATCACCAAGATTTATATTCAATATCTGCGGAGATACCATCCGAATATTGATATCGCTGCGGTTCTCAAGGAGGCTGGATTGGCCATCTACGAGATCGAAGATCCGGCCCATTGGTTTACCCAGGACCAGGTTGATCGCTTTCATGATATCCTGGTCCAGCGGACCAGCGATCCTGATGTTTCCCGAAAGGTGGGACGCTACGCCGCCACATCCGAGGGCATGGGGGCGGCGAAACAATATATTTTAGGTTTGATGAGTCCGGCGGCCATCTATCTTCTCATGGAGCGAATCATTCCCTACTTGATGAGCCGTGCCGTGAGCATCCGTGCTAAGAAGTTAGGGACCAACAAGGTGGAAATCATTTCCATCCCCAAGCCCGCGATCGAAGAAAAGCCTTATCAGTGCGCGAATCGGACCGGCACCTTCGAATCCCTGGCTACCTGGTTTACCGCCAAGTTCGCCACAATTGACCATCCCGAGTGTATTCACAAGGGCGATGACTGCTGCCGTTACATCATCTCGTGGGGCAAAGCCCCCTCCCATATCTGGAAACGGATGAGAAACTATGCCCTCGCCCTCGCCCTTGCAGCCTCGGCGGCGCTTTTGCCGTTTTTGTCCGTCACCACATGGAGCATTTTGGTTCTTCTGGCGGCCTTCGTGATAACATTATTGTCCTTTAATGCTCTACGGCTCGAAAAGAAGGCGCTGATTCGCACAATCGAAACCCAACGGGAAGTAGCGCAAGACAGCATCGCCGAAAGCAACATCCGTTACAATAATGCCCTGTTGGTGCAGGAAATCGGTCAGGCTACCTCGAAGATCTTAGACATCGAAAGACTTCTTACCACCGTCGCCCAAGTCATGGAAAAGCGCCTCGATTTTGATCGAGGCATGATCATGCTAGCGAATCGTGAAAAAACCCGGCTCCGTTATGGTGCCGGTTACGGTCACACCGTGGCCCATGAAGAATCTTTGCGCCAAACTGAGTTTAGCCTGGACAAACCCGAATCCAGGGGGATTTTCGTATTGGCCTTTCGCGAACAGAAACCATTCTTGGTAAGTGACATCAACGAAATCGTCGAGACGATTTCGGCTCGCAGTCTGGACATTGCCCAAAAGATGGGCACGCAGTCCCTGATTTGCGTTCCGATAGTGTACGAGAAAGAATCCCTAGGCATCCTGACGGTCGATAACAGCAAATCCAAAAGGCCCCTGCGGCAGAGCGACTTAAACCTTTTAATGGGGGTCGCTTCCCAATTGGCCATCAGCATTATTAACGCCCTGTCTTTTGAAAAACTCCATGACAGCGAAAAAAAATATCGTGAACTCATTGAAAACGCCAACAGCATCATCCTCCGGATGGATCCCGAGGGGAATATCATTTTCTTTAACGAATTTGCCCAAAGATTTTTTGGTTATACGGAAAAGGACATCCTCGGCCAGAAGGCGCAAAGGTTTATTCTATCCAACACGGCCGCTGACCGACCGGTTTTTCGGCAGCTGATTGCCTCTTTGCAGAGAGATCCGGAGCCCCCCAATGTCAGAGAAAACGAAACTAAACGCAAAAACGGCGAAAAAATATGGATCACCTGGACCTACAAGCCGATCTTTGACCCGGAGGGACACCTCAAAGAAATCCTATGCGTGGGTAACGACGTGACCCAACTCAAACACGCCGCCCAGGAGAAGATGGAACTTGAAACTCAGCTTCAACGCGCCCAGAAGATGGAGGCCATTGGAACGTTGGCCGGCGGCGTAGCCCACGATCTCAACAATATCCTTTCCGGAATCGTCAGTTATCCCGAATTGCTGCTGATGGACCTCAAGGAGGACAGCCCCCTGCGCGAACCCATATTGACCATTCAGAAATCAGGCGAAAAAGCGGCCGCCATCGTGCAGGACTTGCTGACTCTGGCCCGCCGCGGCGTGGCCGCCACCGAAGTGGTCAATCTAAATGCGATTGTCTTGGAATACCTGTTAAGCCCCGTCCATACCAAATTGAAACTGATTCATCCCCATGTCGAAGTGGTCCAAAATCTGAATCCACATCTTTTAAATGTCATTGGCTCTCCGGTGCATTTATCCAAAACCGTCATGAATCTAGTCTCCAACGCGGCCGAAGCGATGCCGGATGGGGGACGAATAACTATCACCACGGCCAACCGCCATGTGGATAAACTCCAAAACGGCTACGACGATGTCGCCACAGGCGATTATGTAACCCTCACCATTGCGGATGTCGGCATCGGCATCGGCGCGGCGGATCTTGAGAGAATCTTCGAGCCGTTTTATACTAAGAAAGCTATGGGCCGCAGTGGCACCGGACTCGGTATGGCGGTGGTGTGGGGAACGGTCAAAGACCATAAAGGCTTTATCGACATTCAAAGTCGTGAAGGCCAAGGAACGGAGATTACGCTTTATTTCCCCGTAACGCGCAAAGAATTCGCCAGAAACAACGTCATCATCTCGCTGCAAGATTTCATGGGACAGGGGGAGTCGATTTTGGTCGTGGACGACGTCGCCGAGCAGCGTTCCATCGCTTCCAGCATGTTAAAAAAGTTGGGATACTCTGTCACCACCGTTTCCAGCGGTGAAGAAGCCGTGGCCTATCTGAAACATCGTTCAGCGGATCTCATTGTACTCGATATGATTATGGATCCGGGAATGGACGGGCTGGAAACCTACCAGCAGATCCTCAATTTAAATCCGCGCCAGAAGACGATCATTGCCAGCGGCTATTCGGAGTCGGTCCGCGTCAAGACCGCCCAAAAACTTGGGGCCGGTGCCTATCTGAAAAAACCATATTTGTTGGAAGAAATCGCGCGAATGTTGCGCGCGGAGCTGGATAGGTGAGAATTGACTGTCTGAGGCACGGCTTGCGCGGGAGTGACGATCCCAACGGCAAAGTTGAATCGAAAAACAGATCAGAGGCGTTACCTTGTCATGGGAGTGAATGGCGAGACCATTCAATTCTAGACCTCGGCTCTCGGGCGCGTACACCGCGCAACGGACGTTACCTAATTTCACCAGGAAATTAACATGGCTTTAACTTTGATGGAGGGCAACGAGGCGATTGCCCGGGGCGCGGTGGCGGCGGGCTGTCGTTTCTTCGCCGGGTATCCGATCACGCCGGCCACGACCATTCTGAATCATATGCTCGCGCTGTTGCCGCCGTTGGGAGGAGTTTGCCTGCAGGGGGAGGATGAAATCGCTTCTATCGGATTTTGCCTGGGGGCCTCCATGGCCGGCCTGAAAGTCATGACGGCCACCTCCGGTCCAGGAATTAGCCTTTACAGTGAACAGATATCCTTTGCCGTGGGCAGTGAGATTCCCATTGTCATTGTGGACGTGCAACGTCTGGGACCTTCCACCGGTTCAGCCACGCGGGGCGCAGACGGGGACATCAATTTTTTGCGCTGGGGCAACAGCGGGGGGTTGCCGGTGATCGTTCTGGCGCCGGTTGATGTGCAGGATTGTTTTTTTTTGACGATTCAGGCTTTTAATCTGGCCGAAAAGTATCGCTGCCCGGTGTTTGTGGCTTCCAACAAGGAAATTGGCTTAACCCGGGAAAGTATTGATTGGGATCAACTTGAAGTGCCAGAAATCATTGATCGCTCCGCCCCACCGCCGGACAAGCCCTTTTTTCCCTTTCAGGTTGACGCGGGTCACCACGTTCCGCACTTTCTGCCCATCGGCGGGCCGATACTGGTTCGCCAGACCTCTTCGACCCACGGGCCGGACGGCTATATCACCACGGATCCACGACAGATTGCGGCCAATCAGGAAAGGCTGCAGGCCAAGCTGCTGTCGGCGGTCGATCAGTTCGCATTTCATGCCGCCGGGACCGTGGATCATCCCGCGACCCTCATCATTACGTATGGGGTGACGGCCCGGGCGGCCCGGGCGGTTTTCAAGCAACAAAAGCTGCAAGGCCAGCCGGTTGGGCTTTTGATTCTCAAGACCCTGTGGCCCGTTCCCGCGAACATCATCCGGCACGCGGCCCAAAACGTCCGGCGCGTCGTGGTGGTGGAAATGAACTTGGGGCAGTATGTCCACGAAATAGAGAGAATCCTGCCAGACAAACGGATTGATTTCTACGGTCAAATGGACGGGCGCCTGATCACTCCCCATCAGATCCAGGAGGTCGTTGCCCATGGCTAGTTTGTTAAACCTGCAAAGGCCGCCGGTCTTCTGCCCGGGATGTACCCACGAGCGCATCAGCCAGGCCCTGGATAAGGCCTTTCAGAACCTGGGCCTTTCCGGCCATCAAATCGCCATTGTCAGTGATATCGGATGTTCGGGTCTTTTTGATACTTTTTTCCACACCCATGCTCTACACGGGCTGCACGGCCGCGCTCTGACCTATGCCGCCGGCCTGAAGATGGCCCGGCCCGAACTCAAAGTCGTGGTGACCATGGGGGACGGCGGACAGGGAATCGGGGGCGCGCATCTGCTGGCGGCCTGCCGTCGCAACCTGGATTTAACCCTTCTGATCTTAAACAATTTCAATTTCGGTATGACCGGCGGCCAGTATTCTGCCACGACCCCGGCGGAAGCCGAGGTTGGCTCGGGATTCCTCAACCAGCTGGAACGCCCGCTGGATATCTGTGAGGTCGCCGGTTCCGCTGGCGCGCCCTATGTCACCCGCTGTTCCAGTTTTCGACCCGATCTGCCGCAGCAAATTGAACGCGCCATAC
>CP070697.1:6808932-6820816 GCA_020353555.1 Desulfobacterales bacterium | reverse complement strand
GCTGAATGACGATCTTGTCTTTTCCCTGCTTTGAAATCATCGGCTCCTGCACGCCGAACTGATCAATCCGGTTCCGTATAATTTCGATTGCGCGGTCCACGAGATCGCTGCCGGACTCGACGGCAGCCTTGGCGGTGTCGACCTGGAGCATAAGTTGAATGCCACCCTGCAGATCAAGCCCGAGCACGAGCTTTTCACCCGGAGGATAGGCTTTCCAGATCGAAAAGGCCCCAAGGGCGATGACTGCCAGAACTTTAAGTCTTTGCTGTATTGGCATGCTTTCCTCACATAAGTTTTAGCCGAAGCCGGTTAAGTCCTTTCCGTACAACGCGGGCAGGCGTGCTCCAACGATCGGCATGCAAAGGTGCTCACGCCCCCGGACACGCGGTAATGGAAATCCTGGTTTCAGCTGCCAGCACCAGCTTGCTGCGCTTCCGTTGATGCGCCGACCGGCCTTTCAGGCGGCCATTTTGCCGGAGGTCGGTTTGACCGGCGGCTCGGCCTCGGCACTTTTCCTTTCTTCCTGGCGGAAAACAGCCGGCTTGATGATCGCGGCGGATTTCCGCATGGTCTCGTATTCGGCCAGATGCTGCTTGATCCGCAGCCGTTTCAACAGCAACAGGCTGACCGCCGCAATGGCGATCACCAGCCCGAGCTCCTTCCAGCCCATCGACTGGCTGCCGATGGTAAGGAAGAATTTGAGGAAGCATGCCGTGCCGAGCACCGCCAGGGCGACCATAATCGGCACATAGATGTTGCCAACCAAGAAATCGCTGATCCATACCGGTTCCTGCGGTTTTCGACAGCCGATCAATGTGATCCCGTAAATCAGCCCCGCAAGGGCCAGACCTGCCGTTCCATAAACGAGGAACATAAACACCTCCCCTTTGTGATAGTTCCCGGCTAAAAATTAGTTTGCCTGTGAACGCGTCACACGGCGCCCCCAGGTTAAAAAAACTTTTGCGCGATTCAATTGTGTGGCCAAAATGAGAATACGATTCAAACCCTACCGGTTCATTTTCCTTACTACCAAGCGGCCGATGGCAATGGTGGCGGTTGCCGCGGGCACGAAGAACTTGAGGAAAATCGCTGCGGAATCGTCCACAGGCCCTTGTGCGCTTTTATAGACGGCGAAGGTTAATTCCGCCAAAATAAGGGTGTCGACGCCGGCGATCATCAGTTTCTGTCTGAAATTCATCGCTTACATCCGTATTGTATCCAGGTCGATCATTTGTCCTATGTTTATCTGACGGCCGACACCACTTCTTTAGGGTGAAATCAGAGCCGGCCTGCTGGCAGGAACAGGAATCTCTACTTCTTGCGCAGATCCTGCTTGCTGACGTTCATCACCTTGAGGGCTCGTTTGACTCCGCCCTCCGCGCTAAAGGCAATTCGCAAAATGTCGCCCGGCTCCGGTGTAATGCCGATCGTGGCCTGGGCGAAATCAAACACGGAAACAAGGCCGGTCGATTTGCCATATGGATGGTCCGGCGATATCTCCGTACCGTATTCTTCCAGAATGATACGCTTGCCGACGGTGTCGAAAACAATGCACTTTCCTTGGGCGACATCGGCCGCCGAGGCCGGATCCACGAACACCAGCAGCAGAGGAAAAAACACAGCGATCCAAAAAAAATTGGCTTTCACCCTGTTGGACCTCCTCTTCCTTTAGATGGTTCCCGGCATGCGCCGCGGGTCTAAACTGCGCTTCGAACGAAACTCTTCTACGGCCCCTTTCCAGAGTATTTTAATGATGTAAAGACAGATGACCCCGATGGTCGTTAGAATCAAAACCGCCGCCGCCAGATCATATCTGAATTCCTTCAGGATGACCGAAAACATGCAGCAGACGACGGCAAAGCCGAAGGCGAGCCGGATTCCGTATCCTTGAGCATATTTGGTGGCCACCGTACCGATCTGGGCGCCGACGGCCGCCCCGGTCAGCATGACGAAAACCGCGACAATTTCAATGCGTCCTTTCAGGGAATACGTGAAGGCGCCATAGAGACCCGAGATCATCACTTCAAAAAGATCCGTTCCCACCGCGATGTGGGTGGGGCAACCGATCAGGTAAACCAGTGCGGGCATGCGCAGCAATCCGCCGCCGATCCCTAGAAATCCAGCCAGCAGGCCGGTGATAAAGCTCACCCCGATCGGCAGCCATACCGAACAGGTAAAGCCCGCCACCCGGAAGTTGACCATCGGCGGGATTTTGATCCGGTGCAGGGCGGCATACCAGGTGATGCCCTTGGCGCCGTGTTCACCGACCAAGCCCGCCTTTCGCTGGCGGGTGGCCTTGACATAATCGTAGAAGACCATCCAGGCGATCAGGGCCAGAAATGCCGCGTAAACCCAACGCACAATGGAATCCACATTGCCAAGACGCTCCAGGTACATCACGATCTGGGCCCCGAACTCGATACCAGCCATAGTTCCCACCAGCATAACCAGACCGAGTTTGTAGTCCACGTTTCCGAATTTGGAATGGCGCATGGTGGAAATCATCGATTTTCCGGCAATGTGCGCCATGTCGGTTCCGATGGCAAATGCCATTGGAAAACCCAGGATATTCAAGCCGGGGGTGACCATCCAGGCTCCGCCCATCCCGAAAAAACCGCCGATGGTGCCGACTGAAAAGCCAATCAACACCAGGCCGGGCCAAAATATTTTGACCCCGGCAATGGGCATATGAAGATAAAGCCACGCTGAACCGAAGAATTCCATGCAATTGCCCTCCGCTTCGGCTTAATGTTCGATGATTTTGCGACTGTTGAGATCGAGGCCGGTTTTGTTCATCAGCCAGTCCATCAACAATCCCAGAAGCGCCCCGAAAAGGGCCGTCAAAACAACGCTCCAGACGGCAAACAACCATAAGTTCGTATTGTAGGTATCGGCGATGTAACGCATCAAGGGATTGCTCAGGACGCGGGTGTCGGCCACGACGACGATTTCCGATGCTTTTTCTCCGCCGGCCCACGCGGAAATGCAGGCGAATGTCTGCAAGGCGATGACCCCGATGGTTAGGTTCAAACTTTTCACAATTTCCTCCTATTGAAACATGGCGATAAACATGCCGGCTGCCGCCGCCGTACCGATCACACCGGCCAGGTTCGGGCCCATGGCGTGCATAATCAGCCAGTTACTGGGATCCGCCTTCTGTCCTTCGACCTGGGAAACCCGGGCCGACATCGGCACCGCGGAAACACCGGCCGAGCCGATCAGCGGGTTCATTTTTTCTCTGAGGAACAGGTTCATCACGTGGACGGTGAGGATTCCACCAAAGGTGCACACGACAAAATCCAACAGTCCTAAAGTAAATATCAAGAGCGGCTTCCAGGTCAGGAAGAGGTCGGCCTGCATGGTCGCCCCCACGGACAGCCCCAGGAAAATGGTGACAATGTTCATCAGCGCGTTTTCGGCGGTGTCTGAGAGGCGTTTGACGACGCCGGACTCCCGCATGAGGTTGCCGAACATGAACATGCCCATCAGCGGCGCCACGGCCGGGACCATCAGAATAATCAAAATCGCAGCGATGATCGGGAAAAGAATTTTCTCGCGGGTAGACACCGGCCTCATCTGCCGCATTTTTATTTTGCGTTGTTCCGGTGTCGTCATTAGACGCATGATGGGCGGTTGAATGAGTGGAACCATGGCCATATACGAGTAAGCCGCCAGGGCGTTGGCTCCCAAAAGATGGGGCGCCAGCTTGGCGGTAAGATAAATGGTGGTCGGACCGTCCGCCCCGCCGATGATTCCCACCGAAGCGGCTTCTTTCAGCGAGAATCCAAAGAAAAGGGCGCCGATATAGGTAATGAATACCCCCAACTGGGCGCCGGCACCGACAAGCAGGGTCTTGGGATTGGTGATCAGGGGGCCGAAGTCCGTCATCGCTCCCAGACCCAGGAAGATGACGCACGGAATGATCTCCCATTCCACACCATATTTAAAGAAGGCCCGGAGCAGTTCGGGCGTTCCGTGTTCGGTATGTCCCATTAAGGGAACCAAGGGGAAGTTCACCAGAAATATCCCAAAGCCGATCGGCAGCAGCAACAGCGGCTCGTATTTTTTGGCGATCGCCAGGTATAGAAAGAAAAAGGCGACCAGAATCATGATGACTTCTTTGATCGACAAATTCGGAATTCCGGTTTGTGTGAGCAGGATGGATTTAATTAGCTCCAACACATAATCCCAGGACATGTGACGTTCTCCTTTCCGCCAACCTTACAGCGGGATGTTTCCGTGTTTCGGGGGTACAAGCGCATCCTGTTTCTTTGCGAGCATCCTGAGCGTTTCGATGATCTCGGGATGGATACCCGGTCGGATCGATAGCATCATCGCTGTATTCAAACGCGGCCGCGTTACACGGATTAGTCATCGTCCGCCATCAATTCCTTATGTCAGTGCGATCGTCCTATGTGCTTCACAATATGGTGCTATTTGCAGGTTCAAGAGAGCAAACATGGTGCCATCTAAATCCGCATTGACACCCCGAGTCGGGTGGTATAAATTATCGCGATGGATTTCAGATTGTTAGAAAGGTATCCCCCCTTTAGCGACAGGAGTCTTCTTAAATGCTGCAAATTATCAAGCGCAGTCCGCCGGCCGAAGGCCGCAAGTTGCGCGATATTTTCGGCGCGGGCAGTCTGCAAGCCAAACTACGGATCGGTCTGATCCCGCCAATCGTCCTTGTCCTGATCCTGACCGGCTACATAACTTTTGGATATTATTCCTCTTTTATCCATGAAGCCCTTGACCGCACCGCCCGTCTCCAGGTCAATGTCCTGGCGCAGGATGTCGAAGCCTTTCTCGCAGCCTGCGCCGGGGATTTGCGTTTTATTGCGAAAACCGCCCGCGATCCGGCAACATTGCGCAAAATACTCGCAAGTCTTCTCGAAACTTCGGACATCAATTATCGTGAGCTCGCATTTATCTCGCAAAAATCCACGGAACATCTGTTTTTCTTTGTTCACGAGAAGAACATCTACCAGACCGCTCCCGAACATTTTGAGCAAATCGTGCCGGATTCCCTGATTTTTTATGAGCAGTTGACACATCTGTCACCGGGCCAGGTGTGGGTGTCGAGTGTGCTGAAAATTGAGTATCCGGTTTTCTCCGCGGAACATCCCAATCAAAAGATGGTGTCCTGGGTGGTTTATTTTGGAACGCACTTTGCAGAAATTGTGCCGGGGCAAGGCGGGTATTTGTTGCTGGCGGTGGACGCCGGCGATCTAAGAAATATTCTATCCGCTCATCGTGCTCAAGCCCTGTCCATTTGGCCTTACTCTCAGGGAGCCGGAAAGGGTGGCAGCTATCTCTTCGATCCCGAAGGATGGATTTTGTTTGAATCCGAAGATATTGGATTGCCGCGTGTCGAACTGGGCACCGATATGTCCCGGGCCGGTTATACCGGAACACTCGGCAGCGAGAACCTCGCGACGGCATTTAAACCCGATCCGGAATTCGAGGATTATTGGAAAATGATCGCTGAGGTCCGCAACAGCCGCAGCGGCGTCGTCTGGTCGGAAGGCTTCCGCGCCCAAAGGGGCATCTTCGGCCAACGGTTTATTGCCTATGCCCCGGTTCGGTTTCGCGGGGATAAATTGAGCAAGCCGGCAATCTACGCCGGTGTGGCCGTGAGTGAACGCACGCGTTTGATGGAAATCGCCATGTTCAAGCAGGTCGACGTGATTTTCATCATCATTTTAGGAACCGTTGTGGTGCTCTTGATCTTGATCGGGCTGCTGGGCCGAACGATCACCCGGCCGATCAGACACCTTGTCGCCGCCCTTGACCGTGTCCGTCAGACCGGTACCATGGGGCCGGTTGAGGTTCCTAACGGGGGACGGGAAATTCGCGCGCTGCAGGCGGGTATCAACGCGGTTTTGGCCGACATTCAACAGCATAACGCCAGCAAGCAAATCGCCGAGAAAGAGAGAGAAGCCTCCGTCCTAAGGGACCGCACCCCGGTTACAGAAGCCGATTTGCCTCAGCCGGCCATCGGCCGGGATAAGGACGCCATGCCGGAAATCATGGGCTTCGGCACAAAGATTGAAAAATTGCAGCAGGAAATCATAAAAGCAGCCCGCGCCGATGCCGACGTGCTCATTATCGGAGAGACGGGCACCGGCAAACAGCTGGCGGCGGAGGCGATTCACCGTCACAGCCGGCGGGCCGGCAACCCCTTTGTTGCCATCAACTGCGGCGAACTGGATGAAAACCTTTTGCTGGACACCCTGTTCGGGCACGTGAAAGGGGCCTTTACCGAGGCCAAAACCGGCCGCAAGGGGGCATTTGTGGAAGCCGACGGCGGAATTCTTTTTCTGGACGAAATTCAAACGGCTTCACCACGGGTGCAGCAGGCGCTGCTGCGGGCGACGGCGCACCGCAAGATCAAGCCTCTAGGCAGCGACCGCGAAAGCGACATCGATGTCCGTTTGATTGCCGCCACCAATGCGGACCTTAGCCGGCTGGTGGAACAGGGCAGTTTCCGGCAAGATCTTTACTTTCGTCTCAAAGTGATCACCATCGCAACCCCTCCGTTACGCGAACAGCAAGAGAGTATTTCGATTTTGGCGTGGCATTATTTTCTGAAGGCGAAGGCCATAGCCCAAAAGGAGAAACTCGCCCTGACCAAAGGCGCTTTGGAAAAAATGAAGCGTTACCGCTGGCCGGGTAATGTCCGCGAGCTGATCAATTGCATCACGCGGGCCGTCGTCATGGCGGAAGGACAGCAGATCGGCGCCGAGGATATCCTTGTGGAAGGCGATGAAACCCTGAGCGGCCAATCGAGGCCCGCAGATTCCGGCTCCGGTCAGGCGAAATACGCCGAACCGATCGAGGCGGGTAGCGCGTCCATCGCCTTCAGCTACGAGTTGAACGCCCGCCAGGCTAAAATCTATCCGCTGATCGTGCGTCAGGGCGGCATCACCCGCAGCGAATACCAAGCATTCTGGGAGAATCCCATTTCGTCCCGGACGGCACTCTATGATCTGCAGAATTTTGTGGATAAGGGACTCCTGCGCAAATTGGGGCAGGGGCCTTCTACGCGTTACGTACCCTATTTTCCGGTATCCGGCCGCTCCGAAGGACCGCAAAACGGGGATGAGCCATGAAATTCGGGATCTTCGGATTGTTGCGGAAAAGAAGGCGCCAGGCCTCCTCCCACGATGAGCTGATGGAGGTATTCAACGACAAGTACTCCAATTTCAAACAAATCCTCGAATCCAACTCGGAGTTGCTGAAAATCCTGTCGGATATCGAGCAAAAATTGCGGGGGCAGGCGGCCTTCGGGTCGGCGTACATGGAAACCCAAACGTTGCGGGTGGCATTTCATGCCGGTCGGATGATCAAGTGCCTCGAGAATCTGAGCGGCCGTCCCTACCCGGCGCTGAATATGGCCTTTGAAAACATTCTGGAGGCCTTAAATCGCAAACAGACCGTTGCTCCGTCAAAGAAAATATCCGCTTACACCCTAGCGTATACGGAAATCACGCGCGAGCTGTTAAACGCCGTCGGGGGCAAAAGTGCCGTCCTCGGGGACGTCCTGAATCGGCTCAACCTTCCGGTGCCCAAGGGATTTGCCGTAACAACGGCGGCCTACGAAAGATTCATTCGCGCCAATCAATTGGATGAGACCATCGGGCGGCTGAAACAGACGGTGGATGTCGTTGAGACGAAAACGGTTTTGCAGGCCAGTGAACGCATTCAGCGGCTGGTGATGGCCGCCGAGGTACCGGGGGACCTGGCGCGGGAGATTATTGCGGCCTATGACGAGATGGCCGTGGGCCGATCGACCGGCAACCCCCGGCCGCTTGTTTCCGTCCGCAGCAGTGCCACGATGGAAGACGGTTGGCTTTCCTTTGCTGGACAATATGTGACGGTGCTGAATGTCCCGCGGGAAGGCATCCTGCAGGCGTACAAACGTGTTCTGGCCAGCCTGTTTGCGCCGCGGGCCATCGCGTATCGGCTGCACATGGGCATTCCATTTGCCGAAGCCGCCATGAGCGTGGCCTGCCAGGCGATGGTCGCATGTTCCGCTAGCGGCGTCATGTACACACGCAATCCCCTCAATCCGCTTGAAAATCGAATTATCATCAACGCCGTCTGGGGACTCGGACCTTACGCCGTCGACGGTGTGGTTGAGCCGGACACCTACGTACTTTCGAAAGAAAGCCCTCCCGGGGTTTGGGAGAGGAAAATTGCGAAAAAACCCGTTCGTCTGGTTCCAAAAACCGGAGGCGATGTGGCCGAAGAGGCGGTTCCCGCCAACCTGATTCAACAGCCCTGCCTGCCTGACCCCCAGGCGATCAGGCTGGCCGAGTACGGTATGCGGTTGGAGGAACACTTACAGGGGCCCCAGGACGTCGAATGGGCTCTGGATGAAGACGGGCGGCTTGTCATCCTGCAGGCGCGCTCCCTGCGAGTGGAAATGGCCGGCTCCGGTGCGCCGCTGGCGAATGCGCCGCCGTTGCCGGGGTACAGGGTTTTGCTGGAAGGCGGGGATGTGGCCTGTCCGGGCACAGCATGCGGTCCGGCCGTGCACGTGCGCAACGAAGCCGATCTGGGGGCTTTCCCGGACGGCGGGATTCTCGTCGCACGCCAGGCATCCGCCGAGTTCGTCATGGTCATGGGCAAAGCCCGGGCCATCGTGGCCGACTCGGGCAGCATCACGGGGCATTTGGCCGCCCTGGTAAAAGAGTATCTGGTTCCGACCCTGTTAAACGCGCATGACGCGGCGGCGGCGATCGCGCCGGGAACGGAAATAACGGTCGACGCGTATCACGCGCGGATTTACCTCGGCCGGGTACCCGAACTGCTCGAAGCCGAGCCCGTAAAGGCGACCCAACCCAGCGAGGAATACCAGAGCCTGCGACGCCAGGCCGATCTGATCGTACCGCTGAACCTGTTTGATCCCAAGTCGCCGCGGTTTGCCCCGCAACATTGCCGAACCATGCACGACATCATGCGCTACGTGCATGAAATGGCATACGCCGAGATTTTTCAACTGGGCGATCTAGTTGCCGATCACACGCGCCTGTCGGTACGCTTGATTGCACCGCTGCCCGTGGATCTGCACCTCATCGACCTGGGCGGCGGGCTGGGCGTATATCCAACTGCGACTGCCAAAGTAAAGCCCGAGCAGGTGACATCCGTGCCGTTCAAGGCGTTTTTGCGGGGTCTGCTGCATGAGGGGCTGCGGTCGCCGGAACCCAGACCGGTCGATCTGCGAGGCTTTCTCGCGGTGATGACCCGCCAGATGGCGTCGACGCAGGCCGCCGGTGTCGAGCGTTTCGGGGATAGAAGTTTTGGCATTATTACCAATTCCTATTTGAATTTTAGCTCCCGAGTCGGTTACCACTACAGTGTGCTGGACGCCTTCTGTAATCACACGGCAACTAAAAATTACATCAATTTCGAGTTCAAGGGCGGTGCCGCCGACGACCTTCGTCGCAACCGCAGGGCACGAATGATTGCAAGAGTTTTGAGCGCCTTGGGCTTCCAGGTCAAAACGGTTGAAGACTGCGTGACGGCCCGCTTTGCAAAGCGCACACGCCAGGAAACGGAAGATCGACTGGATCAGCTTGGACGGTTGCTTATTTTCACCCGGCAAATGGATATGCTCATGTCGGAAGAGAGGCTGGTGGAGTCCTTGGCCAGCTGCTTTTTAGAAGGCAACTATCAACTGTGCCGGTCAGCGCTGAGAGAATGATGATCCTTTCCCTTCGGCTGTCAAAGTGATCCGGATCAGGGATGCACGGGTTTCAGAGGTCATATGGGCGCGGGTGAGAATCCTGCAGAGAATCCGAATCGGCTGCTGGCGTTATTGGATTCGTTGCGAACGGTGCTGATTCAATCGGGTATCGTCGTCCTTCTTTTTTCGATTGCCGGATATTTCTTCAGCTTGCGGATTCTGGTGTTTCTTCGGGCGCGAACCGGTGTAAAGCTGGCGGCGTTTGGAGTCCCGGAAGCGTTTATCGCGCTTTTGACCCTCTCCCTGGCCACAGGGCTGATCGCTGGTGTGCCCTTCATATGTTATCGAATCCTGTCGGAACTCGCCTTTTTTTTCTCTTCTTTTTCCCGTCGAATGATGCTTGGCTTCTGGGTGAGCTCCATTCTGCTGTTCATCGGGGGCGCGGTCTTTTGTCTGGCTGTGACGCTGCCCTATGGGGTTCGCTTCCTTTTGAACTTTCAGGCCCCATACCTTGCGGCGGTCATTTCGGTGAAGAAGTTTGTCTCTTTTTGCTTCCTTCTCGTTTTCGGCTTCGGCTGTATCTTTGAACTGCCGCTGGCCATGATTTTGGTGGCGAGACTTGGCCTGGTGGAGGCCGGCGTGCTCGCAAGGCACCGACGCGGTGCAATCTTGGGCATCAGCGTAATCTCCGCCATTTTGACACCGACGCCGGATATTTTCAATATGGCCCTCATGGGTGTTCCGCTTTATTTGCTCTATGAGGTCGGTCTTATCGGAATGCGCATCTGGAGGAAGTAGGGAAGCGCTCTGGTCGCAATGCACTTTGATCGCACCCAAGTCATTTTGTTTTTTCAGGGGATCCTCGTCCTGGTGGCCGCCGGGGTGGTGTTGAAGTATGCCGCGGGCGTCATATTGCCGCTGACCCTGGCCTGGCTCCTTTCCCACTTGATCGAACCGGCGGTCGACTACAGCACCCGTCGCAAAATACCTGCGGCTTTGACGATTTGCTTCCTATTAATTTTTTTGCTCGGAGTGCTTTGCTTGTCGAGTGCCTTTCTGTACGGGCGCATTTCCAACTTTGCCGCGGCTTATCCCGGTTATCAGACACGCCTCATCGATTTGGTCGCAGACATAACCAGTCATTGGAATATTAAGTTCGATCCGTTTGCCGCTATTAACTGGGGGCCTAGTATCGGCCGCTTTTTGGTAACGCTTTCCAGCTCCATTTTTTTATTCGTGTCCAACCTGATTTTGGTAATCATCTTTTTGTTTTTTATCCTGCTGGGCCAACCCTACTTCCAGTACAAAATTGTCCGAGCCTTTTCGGAAAGAAATGCCGACCAGATCAACCGGATAATCCACTCCATCAAAGCCCAGATTCGAACCTATCTGTCTTTGAATATTTTCGTCAGTTTTGTAACCGGTGTGCTGGTGTGGCTGGCTTTGGTACTGATTGGTGTGGATTTTCCGATCACCTGGGGCACCATGGCGTTCGTCTTGAATTTTATTCCCACCGTCGGGTCCATTGCCGCCTCGATTCCGCCGATACTGTTAGCGATGGTCCAGTTTTACCCGCATTTGTGGCCGGGGGTTAGCACTTTGATTGCGCTGACAGCCATCCAGCTCGTGATGGGCAACGTGGTGACACCGAAGATCATGGGCGACCAGCTGAATTTGAGCCCGGTGGTCATACTGCTGTCGCTGCTGTTCTGGGGATGGCTGTGGGGAATGGTGGGTGCGCTCATTTCGGTTCCGATTGCGGCGATCATTAAAATCGTATGTGAAAACATTGAACCCCTGCAGCCCATCGGGGTGATGATGGGATCGGGAAAAAGCTACCAGAGAGCTTTCCACCAATCCCTGTGAGCGTCGTCATCGGGATTACAAACCACGGCCAGGGCTCGGCTGAAGATCGGCAGCATGTCGCAGTGGGCGGCGGCCAGCCTTCAAATCCTCCTTTGCGTCGGCAAAAGTATCCACACTTTGCCGGTTCATATTGACCCGGATTGAGAACCCATTTCAGGTTCGAAAAAGAAAGGGACGCAATACGGTTGGGTAAATTGATTGTAACCGTTTAGCCCTTTGAAAAACCATGGATAGGTCGACCGCTGATCGGCTTTGGGCATCGGGAAAAACGCGAAAATAAGGGTTCGTAAAACCGACCCGCGCGTTGATTTCAAAAAGGATGCCGCG
>CP070697.1:6800093-6808832 GCA_020353555.1 Desulfobacterales bacterium | reverse complement strand
AAACACTGTTCTGGCTGCTTTACAAGCAGGTGGTCAAGCGCGGCTCGGACATGTACCTGCCACTGTTTGAAAAATCAGGCTACAAGGAGGGATTTCTTTCCGGTCAGGTGGATCCCCGAAGCGTCTTCGACAAGGATGCCATGATCCGCCAGGCGTTGGAACTGGCAGCGATCAACCCCAATGTTATGATTAAAGTTCCCGGTTCCAAGGAAGGCTACGAGGTGATCGAAGAGCTGACCGCCCGGGGGATTTCCACCAACAATACCCTGACCTTTATCCTGCCCCAGTTGGTGGATTGTGCCCGGACCGTCAAGAAAGGACTGGAAAGAGCCAAGGCCAACAATGTGGATCTGAGTCAGTGGCGTTCGGTGATCACCCACATGGAGTCCCGGTACGGGGATCTCGGCGGTCTCAGGGATTTTGCCGCGGAAAAGGGCATTACGCTGACCGAGGGAGATGTGCGTTTGGCGGAATTGGCCATTTTCAAGAAGGCGTACAAATATCTTGAAGACAACGGCCTGCCCAGCAAGATGCTCTCCTGTTCGCTGCGACTCGGACCGCAAGTGGACGGCGCCACGCGCCTCTGGCATCTGGAGGAGAAAACCGGCGCAGCGATCGTTGTAACCTGCCCGCCGCCGTTTATCGACCAGGTCATGAATTTTGAAGGTGAAAGCCAGATCGTTTACGCGAAGGACCGGATTCATGCGGAGATACCGAAGGATGTTCTGGATAAGCTGATGCGGATCCCCTATTTCGAAAAAGCGTATGCCGCGGACGGATACAGCCGGGATGAGTACAATACTCATCCGGCCCTGCAGCGAACTGCCGACCAGTTTTCGAAGGCAACCGAGGAGATGGTGGCGTTTGCCGCCAAGTGCCTTGAGGCTGCCTGACAACGTTGGCAGACGCCCCCACAACAGGAGGTCATTATGCAAGTCGGCATTCTGAAGGAAATCAAAAGGAGAGAAAACCGGGTCGCCATGACCCCGGCGGGTGTCGAGCAGATGGTCGCCCGCGGCCATGAGATGTGCGTTGAAACCGGGGCCGGAGAAGGTTCCGGCTTTTCCGATGAAGCCTATGTCAAGGCGGGAGCGGCCATTGCCGATTCGCCCCCAGCGATTTACGCTGCCTGTGAAATGGTCATGAAAGTCAAAGAACCGCTGCCGGTGGAATACGACCTGATCCGGCCCGGACAGATCGTCTTTACCTATTTCCATTTTGCGGCTTCGGAGGAATTGACCCGCGCCATCATGGCCCGCCGATGCGTTGCCATCGCCTATGAGACCGTGGAAAAGGCCAATGGATCGCTGCCGCTGTTGACGCCCATGAGCGAAGTCGCCGGCCGGATGGCCATCCAGGAAGGCGCCAAGTACCTGGAGAAAACCTACGGCGGCAAGGGCGTGCTGCTGAGCGGCGTGCCGGGGGTGAATTCGGGCACCGTCGTGGTGATCGGCGGCGGCACAGTGGGGACCAACGCCGCCAAGATGGCTTGCGGCATGGGCGCCAAGGTCTACCTGCTGGACACCAACCTGGAACGGCTGCGGTACCTTGCCGATGTGATGCCCAAAAACTGCTTTCCCATTATGTCCAACCCGGCAACCTTGAGAAAACTGCTGGCAGAGGCCGACCTGGTGGTGGGAGCGGTGCTGATTCCCGGCGCCATGGCGCCGAAACTGGTGACCCGGGAGATGCTCTCCTACATGAAAAAAGGATCGGTGATCGTGGACGTGGCCATCGATCAGGGCGGATGCGTTGAGACCGCCAGACCGACGACCCATGACGATCCCATCTACGAGGTGGACGGCATCATTCACTACTGCGTGGCCAACATGCCCGGTGCGGTCTCCCTGACCTCCACGCTTGCGCTGACCAATGCCACGTTGCCCTATGCCCTGGAACTGGCGGCCAAGGGATATAAGATCGCGGTAAGGCAAAACGCCGACCTGGCCAAAGGGGTCAACATTATCGACGGCAAGGTTACGTATCAGGGCGTCGCCCATGCCTTTGGCCTGGAATACACACCCTTGGAGGCGGTGCTGTAACCCGCTGCGAACGTCCGGTAGGTGATGCCAAGATAGATCAAACCAAAATTCAAACAACTGAGAGGAGAAAACAATGGCGAAACAACTCAAAGACTGGTTCGTGCCGTGGCTGTTTACATCACGGGAGTACAATGTCAGTATTCTGGACAAGGCCTGGGCCAATCCGGGCCACGGGCGCCTGATGCTCAATGAAAACCCGGTTCCGCCTTCCGAGAAGGTCATCAATGCGGTCACCCAGATCATGAAACACGGCAACCGTTATCCGGACAGCTTTCCGCGGCTGAGAGCCAAGATCGGCAAGATGTACGGCCTGGGACCGGACAACGTCGCTCTCTGCAACGGGTCTTCGGAAACCATCGATGCCATGATGCGGATCTTCCTGCAACCGGGCGACGAATTTTTGCTGTCCACCCCGACGTTCGAGCTTTTTCCACCCCGGGCCGAGCTGTGCAACGCCAAGGTCGTTCAGATTCCGGTGCGGAAGGGCGACCTGCAGTACGATGTGGACGGGATGCTCAACGCCATCAACGACCGCACCAAACTGATCCTGATCATCAATCCCAACAACCCCACGGGCGTTTTCATCGACGACGCGGACCTGGAAAGATTCTGTGAAACCGGTATCCCCCTGTGCGTGGACGAGGCCTACCTGGATTACAATCCGGACCATCCTTCCAAAGCGCCCCTGATCAAGAAGTACCCGCAGGTGTTCCTGTCCGTAACCTTCTCGAAAGCCTACGGTTTTGCCGGTGTCCGTTTCGGTTTCGTGCTGGGAACCGAGGAGATGATCGCCGCCTTCAACCGCATGTTCCTGCCGTGGAATGTGAGCCTGATGTCGGCGGCGGCCGCGGAAGCCATTATCGACAACCCGGATGAGGTCAAAGCCAAGGTCGAACACAACAACAGATGGATGGCCATTTTTGCGGAAGAGCTCAAGAAACTGGGGCTTAAACCGTATCCGGCCAATGGCAATTACATGCTTATCGACGGCACCATGACCGGCAAGACCACCGAAGAGATCCTCAAAGCCGCGATGGATATGGAGCGCCTTTATCTGAAAAAAATCGGTGAAATCCACGGCAAGACCGGCTATTTTCGCGTAACGCCGGGTACGGATGAAGAAAATGAACGCTTCCTGAAATTCATCCGGGCCTACTTCGGTTGATCACCGGCGACAGCGTAATCGCCCAACAGTGCACCCCGGCCGCCGGGACCCCGATGCGGTCGGGGTGCGGCGCTTATGAGGAAACGCGCGGCAAGATGTATCGTGGGCGGATGAGGATCGGCCCGTTTTTTTAAATGCGCTGGGCGCAGGGGCCCAACGCTTTGATGGCCGGTAACGGTTTAGCCTTCTGAAAAACCAGGGATAGGCCGATCAGCGGTCGACCGGGATATTTTTCATACCGCTAAATCGATAGCCGTAATGCGGGGTATGTGACCGGGTCAAAGCACTTCGGTACCCAAAGGAATTGATGACAGTTTCTTCCCGTCACACCGAACAAAGACCGTTTGGATAGTTTTCATGGAGCCTGCAGGCACGGATGAGAAAATCAGAGTGATCGCCGCCGTAACCACCAGGAATTCGAAATATCTCGTCTGTCAGCGCCCCTTGCACAAGAGGCATGGTGGGCGTTGGGAATTTCCGGGAGGCAAGATCAGGGGCGGGGAATCAAAGCTTGAGGCCGCCCGCCGCGAACTCGGCGAGGAGCTGCGTGTTGAAGTCAGGGAGGCTGGGAAGTTGCTGTTTACAGCGCTGGACCCGGGCTCTTCATTTGCAATCGAATTTTATGCGGTTGATATTGAAGGCGAACCCCAGGCCGTCGAGCATTCAGCCATCCGTTGGTGTGGCCTGGCCGAGATGACCGAATTAGCATTCGCGCCGGCCGATTCAAAGTTTGTCAACGAATATCTACGCAAGCAGAAGCAATGATATGTGTCGCCGGCCGACAAAACCTCCACCAGGCTGGGGTTCGTCAACCTGATGGAGGTTGTCGATCTCAAAGCGAGCTAGTAGACGAGCCTCTGATAGGATTCGGCATGCTTCATTACCTCACCGGGCGTGAATAACATCGCCTTGGAGCCAAAATCCCGGTAGAGTTCCATCTGATCCTGGTAGTGGGGGGCGGCGGTGCCATCCGGGGCGACAAACCCACTTTGTCCGGGTGGACAAACATTGACGCCTTTTGCTCCGGACGGACGCAAGACGACCATATGGTTCTCTGTGCCGCGATTCATATTGACCGGCAGGGATAGCTCTTCGTCCGGATTGGCCTGGGGGATCCCGTTGAAATTGGTTATGAAAAACTTCTGAGGAACAACCGGAAGCAACCATTGGGACATATCCTCAGTGCCAAACTCGGCGGCCAGGGCATCGATGGTAGCGGTTAGAGTATCCAACACCAAGTGCAGCGGGTCTTCTCCGTTGAAAAAATCATAGCGATTAGGGATGGTGGACTCATCTCCCAAAATGGCATGATACAGGATTTTCGTGCCCGTCTGCACATTGGTGCTGCCCCCCGGGGGAGAGGTCGGATATCCGGCGGAGGCGTATCTCCCGAAGAAAGTTCCGAGATCGTCAGCGAGCGTGTTTTGCAGCATCAGTGGCAGCCATTTTTGAATGATTGTCTGCGCCGGACTATCATAGAAACCATCGTTGTTTAAATCCCATCGATACCGGTCCCAAGCTTTCAAGAGCTCTACCGCCATAACCTCGGGACTGTCAGATGGGAGCCCCTGAACCGCATTATCAAGAAATGGCAGGAAATAGGATATATTCACATCGATGTGAGACAGTCTGCGATTCATGTCCCAGATCTCGTCCGGAGTCAACTTGGCCTTGGCCTCCAGTTCATCGAAAATAGGATCGACGCGGTGAGCCGACCCCCACGTCAACCACCACATATCCGGGTCATTCCAGTACGGCGCCGGTTTGTTATTCCAATTTGCGATGTAGCCCTGGCCTGGATTGTAGACCTGAGGATTCCGGCTAAATGGCAGGATGCCCAACCATTCCATATTTCCAGTGCCTGATACCGGAAACCTCCAGTCATGGTTCTTTTTGCGCAGAGGATATTTGCCTGTGTGAATGTATCCGATATTGCCTCTTCGATCCGCATAATACCAGTTGATCGTCAGGGCGTTCTTGCGGGCGGCTTGGCGCCATTGCCAGAAATTGGCGGCCCGCGTGGACTCGATCCAGCCGATCAGGGATTCGACCTCATAACCCTCCCAGGTTCGCTTTTTGCTGTAAGCCACGGAGTTGGCGACATCGAATCGGATGACCAGACCGTGAACGGTTCTGTAAACATCGACGGTTTCCGGAGCTGCATCTTTGACGAATATGGTGTCCGTTCGCTTCTCCATATCCCGCCATTCGCCCTTGAACCAGTACTGATAGGGATTAGCCGGGTTCAACTGCTCTTCATAAATGTCGACATCGTCTCCGAGACCGGCGGTGGAGCCCCAGGCAATATGTCGATTATGGCCAAAAAGGATCGCGGGATACCCGAAGGGAGTGCTTCCAACAACTTTGAAATCGGGAGAGTGCAACCCGACTTCGTATACATATCCCGGATTATACCAGCCAAACTGGGGACCGTTCATCAGGATTGAACCCTTACCATCCGTCTTTTGGTTGCCGACCGACCAGAAATTGCTGGTCAGGGCCACTGGGTTCAGCGGGGGCAACCCCACTTTCCTGAATAGATCATCACGCACCGACGCCAATGCCCTTTGCGCAGCGACCTCTTTTTGAATCTCGGCCTTTTGAAGCTGCGCGAGCTTGGGTCTTGCAGATTTCGAGCGCGCCATCCTACTGTTGCGATTGTCTGGCGGTACGGTGGTCGGGGCGCCGGGATCATTGATCCATTTGGTTTGGTTGAAAATATTCCACGCGGTCTCCTCGTCGTACACGGTGTTCAAATATTGCAGGAAGCTGAGGTTGTCGAGCTCCGTGTTGAAATCGGAAAAACGATTTGCCATCGTACCCACAAAGATCATGACCACATCGAATGGGGTCTACAAGCTGGGCAGAAACCCGTAGTCGCTAAATTGCTTGGGCAAGAGTGTGTCCGGCTTGGCGAGAACTTCCTGAATGCGGGTGTTCATTCCCGCGGCGTAGCCCTCGAAGATTGGCTTTTGTTTTTTCGACAGGGCCTCATATTGTTGGCGGATGAAGGCCGGTGTGTAATTTGAGCGAATGCCTTTGTCGAAATCGATGTAATCCGCGCCCAAAACCTCTGAAACGGTTCCCAGGACCGTCCGTTTGGCCATCTCCATTTCAAAGAGGCGATCGGTGGCGATGGCGTAACCGAAACCATAAAAGAGCCCATAGGTGTCTTTCGCGTAAATGTGGGGAACGCCGTAGTTGTCTCGGATGATTTTCACTGTCCGGTGATTCTTATTCCAAGGCTTGGCGTCTGCTGATTCAGGATTAGATACGAGGAGAGATACCAGAAGCATCGCCAGAATCAAAAATACGGTCCGTTTCATCATTTGACCTCCTTTCGATTAATGATGGAAAAGAAACGACAGATGATTCCTATCGACAAAGCTCGCGATCAACGTGAGGGGCCTCCAGGACCGGTGAAGCAATCCTGGAGGCATTGTGATGGAAATTTAAGACGACCAAAGCGGATCGAATGTTTCATGGTCTGACACTTGCAGGAGGGCGGCTTGAATTTGGATGGCGGGTAGATAAAGCAATCCTGTCAGCCGCCGCAACATCTCTAGCGTGGGAGAAGAAGATGCCGGTTCGGAAGAAGATCACGGAACGGATCCTGATTTCAGCTGTAAATGCCCGCTTTTTCGAATGCATGCGCGGCGCGCAGGACCACATCCTCTTCGAAATGTCTTCCGATGAGCATCATTCCAACCGGCAATCCGTCTGACTTCGCACAGGGCACGTTCATCGCCGGATGGTGTGTACAATCAAACGGGCAGGTGTTTTGGATCATCCCTAAGGCGGTGCCAAAATACTCGCCGGTCGTTGGATTCGCAGGAATCGGCATGGCCTTCATCGGAGTGGTCGGCATAAGCAAGAGGTCCACCTGTTTCAGGGCATCATCATAGGCCTGCGTCAATACCGGCACCAGGTTCTGCGCTTTCGCGTAATACCTCCCATAATACTTGTTTGCCATATACTGGCCAAGCAGAATCACGAATTTGACCGTATCGGAGAAGTTGTCCGCCAATACCCGCCGCGCCCGGCCATAGTAATCGACAATTCCGGTCGTATAATAGCCCTGCCAGTTCAATCCCATACCGTCGTGCAGAATCATCTGACCCAGCGCACCTTCCGTCGCGATGGCGTTCCAGATGTGTATCCCATCGCGGTGCATCGGTATCGATATCTCGACGACTTCAGCTCCCAGCTTTTTGAACTCGTCGGCGGCCTGCCGCACTTTCAGGTCCACATCTTCCTGGGAAGCCCCCGGCCATCCGAAGCCTTCTTTGACGATGCCGAACTTCAAATCCTTGACGTCTCCCGTCAGGGCCTCGGGGTAGGGCTTCGTGACAACCTGGCTTTGACGCGGGTCAAGCGGATCCTTGCCGGCGACGACGGCTAACAAGAGGGCGACATTTTCAACGGTCATGGCCATGGGTCCGGTATGGTCCAAAGTCGCCTCGATGGGAAAAATTCCGGTGTAGGGCACCAGACCGTGGGTTGGTTTCAAGCCGTAGGCACCTGACCACGAACTGGGGATGCGGATCGAACCTCCCTGATCACCGCCCATTGCCATGTCGCAGTCGCCATTGACCACAAGGGCTGCGGATCCACTCGATGAGCCCCCCGCATTGAACTTCGGGTTATGGGGATTCAGAACCGGCCCGGTGGCGGAGGTGAAAGACCCGCCGGAGAAACAAAGATCCTCGCAGACGGCTTTGCCGATAATCTCGCCGCCGGCATCCAGTATTCGTGTAGCAACGGTGGCGTCCACATCGGGAACGAATCCTTCCAGGACAGAGGAGCCGTTCATCATCGGAATGCCGGCCACACAGATGTTGTCTTTGAGAGCGATCTTCTTGCCGGCAAGGCGGCCGGTGTTCGCCCCCTGGATGGCGCACCTCCAATACCATGCATTCAGCGGGTTGTCCTGGGATGAGGGGCGATAGCCCCTGGATCTGGGATACTTGACTGGAAGCTTGGGTTCCTCCAGTTCGGCCACGCGCCGATAGGATCCAATCGCTCCTGAAATCACCTCCTGGTACACCGTCAGGTCTTCGCGGCTCAAGTTCAGGTAATACTGCTTAGCGATTGCTTCCAATTCGCCGAGAGTTGGCGGGGTCACGCCCAATGTATTGCTTCCCATGCCTGTCGATCCGTTTTCCATTTGGCTGCCTCCTGTCGGTCTGTTTTGAAATTGCATTCTCGAACCCGGGCCGGAATTGGCAAATTGATCTCCAAGCGCCGCACGAACCTAGTGCACTACAACAGTCGGGTCAGCTGTGATCGCGCCGGAATGAAGACCGTGAGCCAGAATGCGCGGGTAATACTCAGAGCCGGGGGATTTATCGCGATTCAATAGTCAAGACGAGCTCTGCTTGTCAATACAAATCAGTTGCGGCAAAGGTGGGTTCCGGAAACCGGCTTCACCAGGAGCTGTCCAGACGGGTACCCAGTCAAAATCGCCACGGACTGCGGTCAGGATCATGACCGGTTAGCACCTCAAGGGAAGCCTTTTGCGCATCGCAGATG
>CP070697.1:6790483-6799993 GCA_020353555.1 Desulfobacterales bacterium | reverse complement strand
TTATTCACCAAAATATCAATGCGGCCGAAGGACTCCAATGTCTGGCTCACCATTCGCCGAATCTGGTTTTCCTGGGTCAGATCCCCGGCGATACCCCGCACCGGGACGCCAAATTTGGCTTTAATCTCGTCTACGGCCTTCTCGATCTTTTCCGGCTTCCGCGCGGCAATGACAAGATTGGCCCCGGCTTCCGCCAGCCCCTCCGCGATTCCTTTGCCGATTCCTCCGTTGCCCCCGGTGACGATGGCCACTTTACCTCCGAGGCTGAAAAGACGATCCATAACACGCTCCTCCTTGATTTGTTCGCTCGCTTCTGTGGTTTTGGAATTAAATCAAACGATCAACATCTGCAGAGAAATGGTCTCTTTCAGTATCACGGCTGCGACCGCCTGAAGCTTTCGATCTGCGCGGCCATCTCGCTCAGGTTGGCCGCCACCCAATCCGCCCCGGCCGCGCGAAGTTCGGCGCCGCTGTGAACACCGGTGGCCACGGCAAATATGGTTACTCCGGCCGCCCGCGCCATTTGAACATCCGTCACCGCATCACCCACATAACAACATTCGCCCGGGCTCACGCCCAGGGCATGGATTAACGCCCGCAGAGGCTCCGGTGACGGTTTGGGAATTGCCAGCTCATCGGCAAAGCGCGTTTCCCTAAAAAGACGCGCCAGGTGCGCCGGAAATGTGCGCTCAAATAAGGACCGATAGGTATTGGACAAAAGCGCGAGAACGTAGCGGTCCGCCAGGCAGGTCAACACGGGTTCCACCTCGGGAAAAAGGAGCGTTTGTTTCCCGGCCTGCTCATAATAATATTTCTCCTTGAGATTGAATATCGCCCGCCAGGATTGCTCCGCGATATCTCCGAAGTAAAGCTGCTTTTTGTGCGTCGCGGGGTAATTGAGAAAACGTCTGACCCTCTCCCTTGAAAGCTCAAACCCCAAATTATGGGCGGCCTGCCAATAAGCTTCTTCGAGAAGCTTTAAGTCATCTATCAAAAGCCCGTTATAGTCGAAGACCACGGCCTGCAACATTTTGCTCTCAAACCTCCAACCTCCAACATCTTCCAAGGGCTGTTGCGGTAAACCCATGGTCACTTCCGTTCACCTCGCACCGCTTCCGTGCGGTCTCCCCTGGGCATCCCAACCGCGCGCCTGGTAGTATTCCCTGAGAAGCACTTCCATCTGTTGCTCGGTCACCACCTTGCCGGTTTCGGGCAGGGCCTCCGTGCAAAAACGCGGGGGCAGCCGGTCCTCTTGCGGTGTGAGCCCTTCACGCAAATTAAAGCGCCGGGTCCCGTTGATGACATCCGTGGCGATGGACCGCAAGCCGGCCGTATCCAGGTCGACTCCGGTGGCCGCCGCGATCACCGTGGCAAGCTGTTCCCATTGGTAAAGATCGCGGTAAAAGCGGCAAAGGATCAGCGTGTCGAAAATGGCCAACCGATCCTCCCACTCGGCAAACATCTCTGCCTTGCCTTCAATCTGTTCCGGATCAATCATCTTGGCCAGCTCGGGCTTGTAAAAAGTGGCCCGCAGATGACAGGCGCCCCGGGCAGAAGTCCCATAGGATAAAGTCATGCCCTTGAGCACCCGAGGATCAAAGGCCGCCGGTTCCATGCCTTTGACATGGATAGCTTGATCCTCCATGCCCCAGGACTTGGCCACCGATCGTATGCCTTCGGCCAGGGCATCTCCGATCCCGCGCCGATAGGCGATGTCTTCCAGGGTCTGCGCGATTTTATCCACCTGATTGTAGTCGATCTGGTAATCGATTTTCCCCTGGCGCGCGGCCTCGATGGCGAAGGCCACCAGGTTGCCGGCCGTGATGGTATCCAACCCCAGGCGGTCGCACACGTCATTCAGATAAGCGATCTCCTCGATGCGATCGACCTCGCAAAGCCCGCCGAAGGCGCCGATGGTCTCGTATTCGGGCCCCTCGATCTTCAAACCCTGGTGCCGGCCTTCCTTGACGGTGGACAACCGCCCGCAGGCCATAAAACAGCGCAGACAGGCATGCGGCACCACCGCCAGGCGCTCGTGAAAGGCCGTAGCATTGATCTGGTCCTGGTGCGCGGCCTGGCCTTTATGCCAGTAGCGGGTGGGGAAACTGCCCACCGCACTGGTCAGATCCACCATCATGGGCGTGCCTTTGGTTTTGTAAGCCTGCACGCCGGGGCTGTCTTTATGAGTTTTGGCAAACTCGCGGGCAAAGTCTCTGATCTGCTCCGCATCGGCCAACGCCTTGTCTTGAGCCCCCCAAAAAGCGATGGCTTTGATCTTTTTGGCGCCCAATACCGTCCCAACGCCGGTCCGGCCGGCGCTGCGCCAGTAATCGTTTTCGATGACCGCGAAGCGCACCAGGTTCTCCCCCGCCGGGCCGATACACACCACTCCGGATTTCTTAGCGCTCGGCCGGTTGGCCTGAAGCCAGGCTTTGACCCGGTCTTCGGTTGCATAGCTTTCCAGGCCCCAGAGGTCATCGGCCGCGTGAATGAATGCGCCGGCGTCGCCGATTTCGATCCAAATCGGCGCCGGAGAAGCGCCTTTGATCATGACGGCGTCGTAGCCGGTCTTGGCCATGTATTCGCCGACTGTGCCCCCGGAATAAGACTCGGAAAAATAACCGGTCTGGGGCGATTTGGTGTACACGCCGTAGCGACAGGATCCCCAAATTGCCGTGCCCGCCAACGGTCCGGCCGCCAGGATCAAATGATTTTCCTGACTCAGCGGGTCCACCCCGGGCGGATTATGCTGCAGCAGCAACCGGGTGGCCAATCCCTTGCCACCCAGCGTGCGTTGCAAGAGATCATTTGCCAGCGCTTGACGCTCAAATTTCCGGGCGGTTACATCAATGGCCAACAATTGATTGAAAAAACTGAACATGACTTATGGTCTCCTTTATTCGCCGGTCGGTTGAGAAGTCCAGAAATTCATTCTGCATCGGTCTTCTTAGCCGACCGCAGACCTCGATTTCAGGTGCTTCTGTCACCGCGGCCCGCCGCCGCGTTTGGGGTTATTTATCAATCATATACTCATAATGCAACGCTAATTTTTTGAGAACCAAAGCTGCCCGGTGCGGCTGTCGGGCCGTGTGCCGCAATTGACGGGGAGTAACCGGCAGACCCTTCCAAGCCAACCCTCGCTAGACTTGTATAAATCCGACGGACGGCGGTCGTCGACACCGGCAAAAGAAGAGCCCACCATACAGGGGCGATGCCGAATTGATGTATTCCGGTTCCGCCGCTGGGTGCCACCCGCACGGGGGCCGCGCCGGTCTTGATCCATTTGTCGATAAGAATTGCGGCTTTCTTTATGCTCGCCGCGTCCGCTGATTCGGGTGTGCACCGAAACCCTTGGGAACGTTTTGAGTGTAAACGCGTGGTATTCGCAGGTTGGACCGAGGGACGAAATTAAACGATGCGGTTCGCCCGCGATCCGACCTGGTGGCCGACATCGGAGTCTGCGTTCAGGCGCGGGGTCACCTCGGTTCATTTTACTCCCTGATTCTCCCGACAAAGGGCGCCCTAGACTTGAGAACCGAACGAAGTTCAAAAAAGACCAAGGAAAGGAAGCGCAATGCAAAAGATGGCCGAAGGAAAATCCGCGGGGAGGCGCTTCAATGACGGCAAGTGTGACCCGGCCGGACGGTTCTGGGCCGGCACCGTTGCCGATGATGTGACGCCCGGTGCCGCCGCCCGCGGCGCACACGTCAGCCCGCCCCCGTATAGGGCGGGCTCCTTTTTTGTCCGGCGAGCGTCGGCTTGGGGGAACCGCAACAGCAACACCACCCATCAGGGGCGCATGTCTCCTGATGGGTGGGGCTGTGTCTCCTACCTATTTCTGGTGGAAGAAGTACTCCACGTTCTCCTTCGTAACCACCGTCACTCCCGTGTCTGTGACCCACGGGCATTGCGGCGCGTTAGCGGTCCGCCAGTCCTTGAAAGCGGGGATCGAGTTGTGTTTGAGCCAGTAGAGATAATGGAGGGCGACCCATTCTTCCATAACACTGTTCTGAGCCAGAGTGTACTCGATCGTCCCGTCCTTGATGTAGGGCAGCATGTCGTCATCACGATCCATTGCGCCGACCCTGATTTTCCCGGCCTTCCCGGTCTCCTTCAGGGCGCGCGCGGTGGCGGCGCCGGCCGTGGCGTCGATACCGATGATCATATCCAGGTCCGGATGGGCTTGAATCAACTGCGTCCCGACGGTGAGTCCGTAGGCCGGGTCTGACTTCTCATCGACCTCGGCAATAATCTTGATATCCGGATAATCGGCGAACACGTCCTTGTACCCGGCAACTCGGATCCCGTGGGCCGGGTTGGTCGTGGTCATGAAAGCGACCTTACCTTTGCCGTTCAGCATTTTGGCCGCGAGTTTGCCGCCCGTTCGTCCAACCTCCCGGTTGTCGGGTCCGACGAATCCATAGCGCGCAGTCGGATCGTTGACGTCATGATTGACGACCACGACGGGGATGCCCGTTTTCATGGCGCGCTTCAACGGCTCGTTGAGCGACTGATCGTCGGCCGGAAAGATCATGATCCCCGCAGGCTTCCTCGCGATCAGCTCCTCCAGAATTTTCAACTGCGCGACCGCGTCGTATTCGACCGGTCCCAGGTACTCGGTCTTCACCCCGAGCGCCTTGCCGGCCGCTTCGAACCCCTGCCGCCCGTCGAGCCAGAAGGCGATGGCCGTCACCGCGCCCAGCCAGACGTAAGTTTCATCACTCTGAGCCCGGGCGGTTGTTGGTGCCGAGAGCGACAGCCCTGCCGCGCCCAGCGCCATTGCCGACCCCGCAAGGAACTGCCGCCGTGAGACCCCGCTGCTCGACTGCTTTTCGACTTCAGACGTCATACCACTTTTCCCATTTTGCTTGCGGACTTCAGACATAGTAGATCTCCTTTCCTTTTTGGATAAACGCCTCTGGACCAATCCAGACCTCTGGTGGTCCGGCCCGTACCTCCCACAATCCCACAGGGACCCTTTCGCAAATCCTTCACCCTTGTTTGGCGGGCGCCTGCGCCAACCCTGCGGCCCGCATTCCGGCTAACTCGTTCGCAGTCGGCGGCGCGATATCATATCGAGGCTTACGGCGGTCGTCAGAATGGTCCCCGTGACCACACCTTCCCAATAGATGGATACGCCGAACAGGGTCAGCGCGTTGGTCACCAATGCCATGAAGATCAGCCCCAGCAGCGCCCCCGCGACGGTTCCCTCCCCTCCCGACAGACTGGCCCCGCCGATCACGCAGGCCGCAATGATCCGTAACTCTACGCCGACGAAGGCCGTCGGGACGCCGCTCGTAAGACGCGCCATCGAAATGATTCCCGCCATCGCCGCGAACAGCCCCGATGCCACAAAGGCGAGGAACACAACCCGGCCCACATTGATGCCGGATAGTTTCGCGGCTTTTTCGCTGCCACCCACATAGTAAAGTTGGCGCAGCGCCCTTCCCCGGCGCAACAGGACATCGGCCACCAGGACCACCACCACCATGATCAGGATGGGAACCGGCATCCCGGCCAGGCTGCCTTGCCCGATCCACGCGAAGCTCATGGGGACATTAATCACGGGGTGTCCCGAAGTGAAGCCGAGCGCGCAGCCGCGTGCGATGGCCATCATCCCGAGGGTGGCGATCAGCGGGTTGACCCCGATTCGCGTGACGACCACGCCGTTAACACCCCCCGCGGCTGCTCCGACCGCCAGACCGCCAAGGACCGCTATGGGGGGAGCCATGTGGCCCTTGACCATCAACCATGCTGTGGCAATACCGGATAGGGCCATCACAGAACCTACCGACAGGTCAAATTTGCCGGCGATAAGCAGCATGGTCATACCCACCACGACGACCCCTTCCATTGAGAAACCGCGCGCGATGGCGATGAAGTTGGCGAGACTCAGAAAATAGGGCGAGAAGATCGACATGATGACGCATGTAAACAGGATCAGGACCACCATGGCCATTTCCCGTATACGCAGGATGTTGACGATTATCTCTCCTAACCGGCTTCCGATCGGTCCGTCAACGGTGCCAGAGACCGTCGCCGTTGCAGGCCCGTCGGCTCCCGGCACCGCAACGGAGGTTTCTCTAACCATTGTCGGCCCTCCCAGTTCTCTATTCATTATCGGTCCTCCCAGATGCAGCCGCGCCGTCGCCGCTCGTACCCAAGGCATAGGCCGCTACGCGCTCTTCGGTCGCTTGACCGCGGTCCAACAGGGCCACGAGCCGACCCTCCCGCATAACCGCTACGCGATCGCTCATTCCCAGCACCTCCGGCAATTCCGAACTGATCATGACCACCGCCGCTCCTTCTTGCGCCAGCTTGCGCAGAAGGGTGTGAATCTCCGCTTTGGCCCCCACATCGGTGCCACGCGTCGGTTCGTCGGCGATCAGCACCTTGGGGTGACGGGCCAGCCATTTGGCAAAAAGCACCTTTTGCTGATTTCCTCCGCTAAGGCTTGAAACGCGCTGCTCGACACCCCGCGCCTTGATCATCAACTTGCTCATTGCATCCCGCGCCAGCGCTTCTCCCTTGGAGCCATGCATGAAGATGGGGCCGCTCAAGGCCCGTAGGCAGGCGGCCGCCACATTGTCCAGGAGCGACATCTCCAAAAAGAGGCCGTCCTGCTTGCGATCTTCCGGGATGTAGGCAATGCCCTCATTCATTGCCTTGCGAGGATCCGTGATTCTGACGGGTCGTCCAAAAATCAGAATTTCGCCTCCGGTAATGGGCTCGATGCCAAAGATCCCGCGGGCCAGCTCGGTTCGCCCGGCACCGGTGAGGCCAAACACGCCCAGCACTTTCCCGGAGCGAATGTCCAGACTCACGTTGGTGTAGCCGGGACCGGAGAGATTCCGTACCTCCAGCACCGTGTCTTCCCGACCCCCGTCGCGCGGGGGAAACAACTGATCCAACTCGCGCCCGACCATCATGCGTACCACGGCCTCCTGGGACGTCGCGGCCGTTCGGACGGTTCCCACCAGCTTTCCGTCTTTAAGCACGGTAATACGGTCGGCAATGGCAAAGACCTCATCCAGCTTGTGGCTGACGTAGATGATACCGACACCGCGGTCACGGAGCATCCGGAGAACCTGGGAGAGCCGTTCACTCTCACGCTCGCCGATGGCCGATGTCGGCTCGTCGAGAATCAGCGCCCGGGCTTGTCGCTGAGTCGCGCGGGCAATTTCGACGATCTGTTGAACCGCCACACTGTATCGTCTTAAGGGAACCCGTGGGTTGACTTTGATCCCGAAGACGGCAAGGGCGCGTTCGGTCGCCTCAAACATTTCCTCAAAGCGCACCAGCCCAGCGCCGTTCACTGGCTGGGTATGGGTAAACACGTTCTCGGCAACGCTCATGTTGGGCGCAAGGGCAAGCTCCTGAAACACCGTGCTAATGCCCAAACGTTGCGCATGGTGAGGATCGTGAAGGCTGACTGGCTGTCCTTCGACGAAAAGCTCGCCCCCGTCAGGCTGATACACGCCGGCCATGATCAGCATGAGTGTCGACTTGCCGGCACCATTTTCACCTACCAGCGCATGAATCTCTCCGGGCCGCAGCTCGAATTCGACCTGGTCCAACGCCAGGGTGCCCGGAAAGGCCTTCGTGATTTTGTGAGCTTTAAGCAGTGCCGTCATGACTCCTCCGCAGGTCAAGTTGCGGTAATGGCTGACTTTGACTCCACCGACGCTATTGCCCAAAGCAAATCGAATTGCTTCGCCAACCCCGGATGTCAGAACTCGGCCCAATGAGGATCGAGTTTGCTCATCCCGTATCCGAGACGGCGCGATAAATCTTCCGCGCCGCGCCGCACGAGTGCCGCCAGTTCCTCCTGTCGGCTCGCACTCATGCGCATGATGGGTACGGATATGCTCATGGCGGCGACCATCTTACCGTTGTGATTGTATATCGGGGCAGCGACGCAGCGCACATCCGCATTGGATTCACAATCGTCATAGGCAAGGCCGTGCTTGCGTATTTCGGCGAGTTCATACCGGAGTCGCTTCAAGGAGGTGATGCTGTTGACGGTCATGCCCGGCAACCGCTCGGCGTCCGGGTAGAGCGCCAGCAGCTCCTCATCCGAAAGCACCGAGAGCAGCATCTTGCCGACGGCGGTACAGTGGGCAGGCAAACGGGAACCCACGGCCGACACCAACCGTACGGTCCGAGCGCTGTCCACCTTGGCGATAAACACCGCCTCCGTACCATCGCGAATGGCCATCTGAACCGTCTCGTCGCAGGTTTTGGAGACTTTCAGCGCCACTTTCTGGCCCTCGGCGGCCAGGTCGAATTGTCCAGCGTAGGCACTGCCCAACTCGAAGACCCGAAAGCCTAGCGTGAACCGATAGGACTGGTCCTCCACCTGAGTGAGGTAGCCGCTCGCCAGGAGTGTCTGCACCAGTTCGTGCGCGGTGGTGCGCGGCAGACCGAGACGCGCAACAATCTCCGGCACGGAGATTGACCGGGTTCCATCCAGGAAAAGCTCCAACACTTCAAGCGCCCGTCTCACCGACGCCCTGATTCTCGCCATATGAGTGCCTTTGTGTCCAAGATTACCGACGATGTTCAACTACCGGTCGGAAACGCATCCAGGCAAAATCGTTGGGCTTCCGCCGCGAATCTCTATTGATCGCGCAGGTCTTCGTTGCAGTTCACGATAACCTTCACGTTGGCACGCTTGTTGAGGACGCACTCCTCGAAGCCCTTGCTGACCACTTCTTCCAACGAAATCCGGTTGCTGATCATCGGGGTCGGATCGACGCGGCCGTCGGCCAGCATCTGGATCGCCTGTGGGAACTCTCCGCCGTTGTTCAGGATGCCGATAAGTTCCCTTTCATGGAAGACTAAGTCGTTGAGATCGAAAGTGGCGGGTTCCTCGAAGATGCCGACCTCAACGATACGTCCCAGCTTGCGGGTTGCCTGGAGCGCCATGGTCACCGTTTCCGGTTGGCCGGCCGTCTCGATCGTCAGATCGACACCATCCCCGTCCGTGCGCCGCCTGACTTCGGCGACGACATCGATCTCGGTGGGATCGAGCACTTCGGCTCCCAGTTGCCGGGCCAAGGCAGCCCGCGCACCCTCGCGGGCCGCCACGAAGACCTTGTAGGCGCCGGAGTGCCTCAGAATCTGCCAGGTTAGCAGGCCCTGATTGCCGGCCCCGATCACCAAGACGCTGTCACCGGGGATCATGCGCCCGCGCCGCAAGGCATGGATGGCAACCGCCGTCGGCTCGCAGAAGGACGCTTTCTCCAGCGATAGCTCCGGCGGTATGTGAAAGACCCCACCGGCCGGCATCGTCACATACTCCGCAAACACACCATCGCGCCCTAAACCGAGGAAGGCGCACTTGTCGCACAAGCTGTACTCACGGCGCTGGCACGCCCAGCAGGTGCCGCACCAGGTGGCAGAGTCCGCCGTTACGCGGTCACCGGCCTTGAAGCGTTCGACACCCGGACCAACCTCGGCGACGATACCACTGAATTCAGGTCCCTGGATCAGCGGGGCGGCCTTGCC
>CP070697.1:6723342-6790383 GCA_020353555.1 Desulfobacterales bacterium | reverse complement strand
GTGACAATCCAGTTGGGTGACTTCCGGATGGGTGCAACGACAAGTTTTTCATAAACCCATCCGAAGATGAACATAACGAGAATTACAATCGGAAAGGTAACGAGATAGGAAACCTCGCGCTTCAAAGCCACCGGTACCAGCCAGGCAAAATACGCGCCCCAGGTGAAGAAAGAGCCGTGCGCGAAATTATAGATCCGCGTGATCCCAAAGACCAGTGAAAGGCCCAACGCGATCAGGGCGTATACCGAGCCGATGGTAACCCCATCGATTAATCCGGAAAGGAAATTGAACATGGCCTCGTTCATGATACAAATACTCTCTTCCTCACACGGAATCACCTTGCTGAAACGAATTCCGTCCTCATTTAATTATCGCTACACGCCCAAGAACACTTCGCGGACATCATCCGATGCCATCGCCTCGTCCTTGGTTCCCTCAAATACGATGCGGCCGTCTTCCAGGACGTAGATGCGATCGGCATAATTGGCGGCGATCGGTGTACTCTGTTCCACCAACAGAATGCTTGCTCCATTTTCCCGGATGGCGTTGATATTTCGAAAAACCTCCACTCTCAGATTCGGAGCCAGCCCGAATGAGGGTTCATCGATGGCCAAAAAACTGGCGTCCGCCATGATCCCTCTTCCGATCGCCAACATCCTTGCTTCGCCGCCGCTCAACGTCGAAGCCATGCGCCGGCGCAGAGTTTTCAACTTCGGGAAAACGCCGTAAACATAGGCTAGATTCTTTCTTTCCTGGGCGCGGGCGTTTTTATTGTAAGCCCCCATGGCGAGATTATCGGCGACACTCATGTCGGGGAAAAGATGGCGATCCTCAGCGATATATGACAGGCCCATTTCGACGATTTTCTGAACCGGCAAGTTGTGGATCGGCCGGCTATTGTACTCCACTGAGCCGGAAGCAGGCTTTTGCAGTCCGCAAATGGTTTTCAGCAGAGTGCTCTTGCCGTGACCGTTGGGTCCGAAAAGGACCACGAATTCGCCGTCATTAACTCGCAGGGAGACATCGGTAAGAACCTGAACTTCACCGTAGGAAAAAGAGAGATGTTCGACCTCAAGCATATTCAGTTCCCAGATAAATTTCGATCACCCGCTTGTCCTTCCCAACTTCCAGCGGTTTACCGAGACGGATCATTTCCCCGTCGTGAATAATCATCAACCTTTCGGAGATCCCCATCAAAACCTTCATCAAGTGCTCGATGACAATGAGCGTTATCCCGAATTCCTCGTTCAAGCGCTCAAAGAGCGTGACGCTTTGTTGGATTTCGGTCGGGTTCAAACCCCCTGCGGGCTCGTCTAACATGAGAAGCTTCGGTTGGGTAGCAAGGGCGATGCCCAGCATCGTCATTTTTTTATCAAAAAGCCTCAAGTGGCTTGCTTCGATGTTTTCTTTGCCTTGCAAACCGACAAGATCGATTATTCCGGCAATCAAGCGTTTCTCGTCGTCGCGCCCGTCGCCTCCGAAATGAGCACCGATGCCGATGTTTTCGTAAACCGATAAACTTGGGAAAATCAAAGGAATTTGAAAGGTGCGGGCAATTCCTTTTTTGCAGATTTTGTAGGGTTTTAAGTTGTTGACCTTTTCGCCTTCAAACAAGATTTCCCCTTTGCACGGATACGTGCCGGCGATTAAATTGAAAAGCGTCGTCTTTCCCGCTCCATTCGGCCCGGCGATACCGAAGATTTCACCTCTCTTCACATCGAAACTCAGGTTATTGACGGCCGCTAATCGTCCAAAATATTTGGTCACATTTCTTGCTTCCAGCATGGCCATAATGCCGTTGTTCCTTTGTGGTTCCAGGGAAAGGGAGCAACCAAGCTCCGCTCTCCCTGAGATTTTGCGGCTCTATTGCTTGATCCAGGCCGGTAAAACAAATTTACCCTGGGAGCGATCCTCGGGGAAGAGCAAAACGTCTTGGCCGCCCTGGATCTGGAAAAAGACCGGCGGACAGCGGTCCGGGCCATTTACCACCGTGTTGGTTGCGGGCGGGAATTCGAAAACACCACACAACCCTTTGTAGGTATGGGTATTGATGTATTTGGCGATCGCACGATAGTCATTGACTTTGCCGACGGCTTCGACGGCTTCCTTCCAGAAGTGCACCATATCCCACATGGCCGCCGGGTAGGTAATACTCCAGTATTGTTCACCGTAACGCGCAATGTACTTCTTCTTGAATTCTTCCTGTTCGGGACCTGGAATAATTGCCACGCATTGATTCCACATGACGCCTTCGCCATTCTTGCCGGCCATTTCTTTGAATTCCGGGGCCGACGGGGTATAGGGAAAATGGAGCAGCGATTGGGTCGGATTGGTGGCAAATTGGTTGACAAAAGCCGCTTCTGCTTTGGGAGAGAGGGTGATCATCATGATGATGGCCGGATCTGTGCTTCTTATTTTGGTGAGGCTGCCTCCCCATTCGACGTTTCCGACCGATACGGTTTCCTTGCCGACGACTTCCCAGCCCGCATCCTGGGCGTGTTTCTCGTAGGCATCGGCAATGACGTGGGACCAGTGGTCATCCTCGTTGATGATATATACTTTTTTATTTGGGTATTGGTAGGGAAGCGCCATCATTTTATCCCATGTCGCATAACACTCTTCCGATGGTTCAAATTCAAAAAAGTTCCAGTATTTTTCCGGATCTTCCATGTAGGCCTGGATGGACAGGCTGGACGCCGCGCCGGAAAAATAGGGGACATCGTAGCGGCCATACGCCTTGACATCAACGCCGTAGTCAACCCAGGTGGTGATGACCATATCCACTTTTTTGCCCATGACGAGATCCTGAGCCGACGCCATCACTTTTTCGGGCATGACGTCCTCCACATCATAGGGGACGATTTCAAGCGGTCGGCCCAGGACGCCGCCCGCCGCGTTGATGGCATCCACCACAAACCCCAGGGACTGTTTGCAGACCAGTCCGTCATGTGCGTATGGCCCGGTCAAGGGCGCCGGCATTCCAATTTTGATCGGATCAGCGGCCCACGAAATGGAGAAAATACCAATGCCAACGATGATGAGAATTACCGCTAAAGGTCTTTTTTTAAGCATTGTAACATCCTCCTTTCTAATAAGGTTTACCAGTACCTTGAACGATGGAAGGCGATCAACCCGCTTTTCCTGCATTGTTTTTTCGCCCTTCATCATGACCCTCCGTTGGAACGAAAATCCTGACACCTCCTTCCTTTGATTTTTTTGCGGACCCTCCGTGCGATCGATCAGCACTTAAGGAAAACCGGAACTTCCAATTTCTGATGGTTACTTCTGGTTTCCGATGGCATAAATCTTTCCGTCGAAACTTGCAACATAGATCATGCCATTGGATGCGATGGCAGGCGAAGAATATATCCGATGGGTGGTCGACACCTGGCATTGCAGACGCCCTTCCGGATTTAGTGCATAGACATTGTGGTCTAACGATCCGACGAAGATCGAGCCTCCCGCGTCAATCGACGGTGAAGAATAGATGAAACGTTGCGCCAAAGGAAAGGCCCAGACAATGGTTCCCATAGGACTGATCGCATAAATCTTTCTGTCCCAACATCCCACGTAGATGGTACCGTCCGCACCAATCGCCGGGGAGGATGTAATTTCACCGCCCAGCCTCAAAATCCACTTTACGGAACCATTGCGGTTAATTGCATAAAATTTGCGGTGATAGGATCCAAAGTAAATCGTGCCGTCGCTTGAGACGGCCGGAGATGAATACGGCAGTCCATCGGTTTTCACAGACCAACGCTTTCGACCCTTCGGGCCGATGGCGTAGAAGTTTTTATCATTGGACCCCACGTAAATTGTCCCGTCTTTTCCAATCGCCGGAGTTGCCAATATCCAGTCCTGGGTTTGAAAGTCCCAGGCGATGGCTCCGTTCTCAGTGACGGCATATAGCTTCCCATCCTCGGACCCGAAATATATTTTAGCGTCGGATCCGACCGTGGGTGATGACGTGATTCGGCCGTTGGTCTCCAGGGTCCACTTGACCTGTCCGGAGGGAGTGACCGCGTAAAGCTTCTTATCCCACGAGCCGATATAAATCGTCCCATCCCGTCCGACGGCAGGTGAAGAAGAGACAAAATCACCGGTTTTGACGGTCCATTTTATGCGGCCGGCGGGATTGATGGCGTACAATCGCGTATCCCACGATCCGATGTAGATTGTGCCGTCAGCGCCAATCGCCGGAGAGGACGTAATTTCGGCAGCGGTCGCCACGGTCCACCGGATTTTACAGGTTGAAGGGCCCCGATGCGGGGAGCGGCCTGAATGCCTGATATCATATCCTCGCATCGGCCAGGGTGCCGCAGAGCGGCTGACCGAGATCGGATTGAGGTTGTCCAGGGGCTGGGGGTGATGACAAGCGGAGGCAAGGCCGAGGCTGAGCGGAAAAACAAGCGTGATCATCAGTGTCTTAACTGTTTTCATAATTCGCTCGTCATGTTCAGAACGGCTTTAGATACTAATATCCGCAATCTTTCAGCATTTTTATAATGATTCGCATTGATTTAATGATATGCCGCGACATACATTTTTGGGCTTTCGATGTTTCGCCATGGCGCATATGTTCGAATATTTGGCTGTGATCGGCATAGGTTTCACGGAAGCTGTTCGGTCGGAGATAATCGTAACGGCGGACAATGCGAATCTGGCCGTGTAGACTCTTCCAATTCTGGGTCAACAATTCATTGCCACTGTACGTTGCGATCAAGTCATGGAACTCTTCGTCGACCTCATTGAATTTCATGAGGCCGCTGGATTCCATCAGAAAAGGATAACGATCCAGGTGTTGTTGCAGGCTCTGCGTTTTTTTCTTATCCAGGCGTTGAAGCGCCAGGCGAACGGCAAGTACTTCTATCGCCTCTCGTAAGGTATAAAGATCTTCAACTTCCTGTACGGAAAAATCTCTGACCGTAAAGCCACGATTATGCCGAGATTTAACGAGACCCTGCTCAGATAAGCGGACCAGCGCTTCTCTCACCGGTGAACGGCTCATGCCCATTTTTTGGGCCACTTCTTTATCTGAAATACGAACTCCGGGTAAGAGCTTGAAATTGAAAATCTGAGCTTTCAGATCTTGCATGACTTTCAAGGTTAAATTTTCGCCAATCATGTCTGCCATAGTGTCGACATAAATGCATGTTGTCAAGTCTTTTTCGGGATTGAAAACGGAAAGAAGAGCGGACCGGACGGAATTGTGGGAACGCCGATCAATGGGTTGTCGCCTGTCGGCGGTTGCTCGTGGTGCTGCCAAAGGATGTTGTGCGGATTGACAACGCCGGGTTTGGTGCGAATATGGTGTAAAGCCCCAAAATTGTTGTGAAGGACACTCTCCGAAGGCCGCGCCGCAAAACCCGCCGCCCACAGGCGTAGGTTCTCGGGGCGGAGGCTTCGAGGATAGGTGCCAACCAACTGTCCCACGGAGGGTCGTCTTCAATTTTCCCTTTCAACTTGCGGCCGTTTGTGGTACGCCTTCGGCAAAACAGGTTGTGTAATATGGCATTAAAACGAATAGTTACCGGCGTCCCCGAGGGTACCCCGGACTACCTTGGAGAAGCTGAATGTCCCCTGCAACCCTTATCCGAGGGCGCCTGACTGGCGTATAATCTTGATTTAGCCAAAAAACGCAATGGGTTGTGGCTCGTCGTCGGTTGATCGTGGTCGTATAAACGAATGTTTTGCGGATTGGCAACGCTGGGTTCAATGTAAAATGCGATCCGTTCCCTCCGGCGGTCAACCCACAACCGACAACGAACAACGGGCGATCCCAACCGAGCTTGACTCGATTGGGGTACAGAAACACCGGCCCCGCAAGGTGTGACCGCATGTCACGGAAAATTCTGGTTATCGAAGACAACAAGGACCTGGCCCAGCTCTTGGACCTTCATCTCCGCGATCTTTCCTATGAAGTTGATTTGGCGTTCGATGGCCATGAGGGTTTTGCCAAATTCAAATCGAAAGATTACGACCTCATCCTTCTCGACCTCATGCTGCCCGGCCTGGACGGGCTGGAAATCTGTCGCCGGATACGCACCCAACCCGGCTACACGCCCATTCTGATGCTGACCTCCAAATCGGCGGAATTGGATCGCGTGCTGGGGCTTGAAATGGGAGCCGATGACTACGTCACCAAGCCGTTCAGTATCAGGGAACTCATGGCGCGGGTGAAAGCCATTTTCCGGCGCATCGATGAATTGAAGTCGGACCAGCCAATCAATCCCCAGGCGCCGATACGTGCCGGGAACCTGGTCATCGATCCGGCCAGGCGCGCGGTGGATCTCGCGGGCACGGCCGTCGATCTGACGGCCAAAGAATTCGATTTGCTCCTGTATTTCGCCCGACACGCCGGCCGGGTTTTTACGCGGGCCCAGCTGTTGGACGCGGTGTGGGGGTACGGACACGATGGCTATGAACATACCGTGAACTCACACATAAACCGCCTGCGAGCCAAGATCGAAAAAAACCCGGCGCAACCACGCTATATCCTTACCGTCTGGGGTGTGGGCTATAAGTTTGCGGAGTTTGAGCCTTAGGAAAACGCTAACGAGATGTTTAGCTCCCTGTATTCAAAATTGGCCGCCGTGTTGACCGGCTTGTTTTGCCTGGTGGGGCTGTCATTTGTGGTGGTGACCCTGTTTTCCACCGCGATGTACCAGCAGGAGGTGAATCAAAGGCTCAACAGTAAATTGGCGGAGCAGATTGTCGCCGAAAAGCTTCTCCTGGAGCAAAACCATGTTAATGAGGAGGCCCTTGAGGAGATCTTCCACATGCTCATGGTGATCAATCCAAGTATCGAGATCTACCTCCTGGACCCGGAGGGCAACATTCTGGCGTATTCAGCCGCCCCCGGCAAGATCAAGCGCAAAAGGGTGAATTTGGGACCGCTGGAGAAATGGCTCGCTGGGCATGCGACCATTCAGCTCCGAGGGGATGACCCCCGGAACCCCCGGGGCAAAAAAGTCTTCACGGTTGCGCGGATTCCTGAGCAAGGTCCCTTGCAGGGCTATCTTTATGTGATTTTAGGCGGCGAAACTTACGACAACGTCGTGCAGAAAATCAAGGGGAGCTACATTCTCCAATTAAGTGCCTGGATGATTTTCGCGAGCCTTTTTTTTGCCTTGATCGCCGGGTTGGTATTATTTGCGTCGCTGACCGGAAGGCTGAAGCGGCTCGCCAATGCCATGGACGCCTTTAGAAGAGGCGCCGCTCCGAAGCAGATCGACTTCCCGGTCAAGCGGCGCAGACATGGGGCAGATGAAATCGACCGGCTGGGTTTGACCTTCCGCGAGATGGCGGAGCGCATCGAAGACCAGATGGGGAAATTGCAGAAGTCCGATGCACTCCGTCGCGAACTGATCGCCAATGTTTCCCATGATTTGCGTACGCCTTTGGCGACTTTGCAGGGCTACATTGAAACACTGCTCCTGAAAGAAGACAGCTTGCGAGCGGAGGACAAACGCCGCTATCTGGAAACAGCCATTCGGCATTGTGAGCGGCTGAGCAAATTGGTGCGCGAGCTTTTGGAGCTGGCCAAACTCGATTCGGACGACATCCGTGTGAAACGGGAACCCTTTAACCTAAGTGAGCTTGTCCAGGACGTCGTCCAGAAATTTCAACTGGAAGCCGGCGAAAAAAATATCGAAATCTCAACCAATATCGAAGAAAACCTCCCCTTCGTGAGTGCCGATATCGGGTTGATCGAGCGTGTCCTGGAAAACCTCATTGAAAATGCCATTCACTATACCCCCCCGAGTGGGTTCATCCGTCTCGTGCTGACACCGCAAAAGGAAGATATTGTGGTCCAAATCAGCGATACCGGGTGCGGCATCCCGGAGGCGGAGCTTGTCTCTATTTTCAACCGGTTTTATCAGTTGGATAAGAGCCGCAAGTCGGAGCTGGGCCATTCGGGGCTTGGTCTGGCAATCACCAAAAGAATCCTGGAACTGCACGGCCGGTCCATCCAGGTCGCCAGCGCCCTGGATGCGGGTACCACCTTCACCTTTCAACTTCCTGTCACCTCCCGGGTCTGAAGAGCTGCTGCCCTGCACGGATTGATGTGACTGAAACGTTAGCGTTTCGTGATGAACGCGTGAATTTTTGAAGTTACGTTGGCGGTTACGTTGCGGTGTCGTTTTGAGGGAGGCGTGCTGAGATCCAAACGGCAGCATTTAGATCAAAGGAGGTACTAAGATGAGACACAAAAGATATGCTTTGACAGTGACGTTTCTCATGATTTTCGTTTTGGCGAGCGGGGTATCCTTTGCGGATCAAGAACGCTATGGGAGAAAATATGAGATCACCATCACCAATCTCACCCGCGGCCAGGTATTCAGCCCGCCGGTCGTGATCAGTCATACCCGGAATTTCGATCTCTTCAGATTGGGGCAAGAAGCTAGCCCGGAACTTGCGGCCCTGGCGGAAGACGGCCTTACGGAGCCGCTGGTCAATTCCGTCGCCAAACTGCATTCTGTTTTTGAGACGGCCGTGGGCGATTTCATTCTGCCCGGCGATTCGCTGACAGTGGAGATCCCCATCCGGGGCGCTTTCAGACTGATTTCCGTGGCCGGCATGCTGGTTACGAGCAATGACGCCTTTTTCGCCGCCCGGGGTATTCAGGTTCCTGCCCGAGGAAAAGTGGTTGTGGCGGCGACGGCCTACGATGCGGGAAGCGAGGCCAACTCGGAGGACTGCGCTTTTATTCCCGGCCCACCCTGCAATAATCCCAACGTGCATGACGCCGACAATCCACCGGAGGGATATGTCTTTGTCCATGCTGGTATCCATGGCGTCGGTCCGCAAGGAGACGGTCTGCAAGTGGAGCCCGCCAGGCAGGACTGGCGCTATCCGGTGTCCCAAATCACGCTTCGTGCGGTTTATTGATGGGCAAATCCTCTGGACGGCACGCATTGACACCGTTTGGCGGTCGTGAAGTAAATCCGGATCTCAGCACCTCATACGGAAAGTTTGTCGGAAGCTCGTTTGAAACCCCGAGCGCGGGAACCTGGAATCATCGAAGAGGAAGAAAAATTATGGAAAAACGCCGGCAGTTTCTCAAAACCACATTTGGATTTCTTACCGGAATGGGCCTTTCGCTCAGTCCTTTCTTCAAAGCCGTCCGTACGGTCTACGGCAACGGAAAAACCCCTAAAATTGTCCTCCCCCGGGACACCAACCGTGAAAGCCTGATCCACAAAGATCCCGGCGTATTGGATACCCGGAATCTCGAGCTCACACCCCTGAAGGATTTTCGGACCATGGGGATTTCGGATTACGAGGTGCAGCTCGATGCCTGGCGTCTGGAGGTTACGGGCCGTGTTCAAACGCCCCTCAGATTGACCTATCCTCAAATTCTGACCCTGTCTTCCATTGAGAGGGAGGTGCTCTTGATCTGTCCGGGGGTTTTCACGAATCACGGTCGGTGGAAAGGCCTTTCCATGGGCCAGCTGCTCACACGCGCGCAACTGGAAAAGGACGTCACCCATGGCATCTTTGCAGGGCCGGAAGGCGCCTATGAAAAAACCGAACGATTCCCCATCGAGGACATCCTGACCGACAAGGTCTTTCTGGCATACGGCGTGAACGGGGAAACCCTCCCGCTGAAACATGGCTTTCCCCTGCGTGTCGTCGCCGAGGGCTATTATGGATCGGACTGGGTGAAGTACGTTCACCGGTTGGAACTGGATAAAATCTAGCAAGGAGGACGGCTGATGATCTATCTCAATACCTTCAAACCGCGGATCACGGCATTTCTGGTCTTCGCGGCCATGATCGCGCTGGGCCTATTGACGGGATACACGGTTTTGCAGGCCGAAAAAACGGATATCTCCACGGTGGTCTTTTATGTGGGGTGATATGACGTGGGTCAGGCAGCCCTGGAGGGGCTGAAGGGTGTCCAACGGGTGAAAAAAGGCTTCCGCGGCTCAAAAGAGACCAACACGGTATATTATGACCCCACGGTCCTGACCGTTGAGGAGATGGAAGCGGCTTTAAAGCACGCGGGCACCTATCGGGGCACGCTAAGGTAGCGGACGTCTTACGCCCGTGAATTTTTGACATTTGCGCTGAAAACCAGACGAGTCCTAACGGCAAACCCGACGGTAAGGGATAAGTTCATCACGCAGGATCATGATTTCGGATTGAACGAACGGTGATCGGCAAGCTCGATCGGATGGCGCTTAGACAGGTGCACGCTTTCAAATCTGGCCAGCCGTTGCGCCTGTCCCCGGAAGCTTTCGGTAATATGACAAAGTAGAATTAAGTATTTGTAACAAGCCGGCCCCGCGCCCACGCCATCGATTCTAATGCCGGTACTCCTGGCTTCCGGCCGTAGCCGGAATGCCCTGGGGACGCGTCGACGGGGGACAAGTCGGCGGGCGATGGGCGTCCGCTGCGCAATCAGTGCTTGAAAAGAGGCCCGGTGCCGAAACCGATATCATCTGCTCTTGAGAAAAGGCGGCGTGAATGGTATATGTGATTTGAGTTTTTCATAATCTGCATCAGCAGGTCATAACCCTTATACGGAACAATACGAATCACCCGGCTTGATGAGGAACCAGTGGCTATGAATGATCTCTTAAGTTCATCGGAAGTAATTTTAAATAGCCTCAGCGACGGCGTTTACGTGTGTGACCGCGAACGACGGGTTGTTTTCTGGAGCAAATCCGCCGAACGTATCACGGGATGGCGGCCGGAGGAGGTGGTGGGCCGTCTCTGTTTGGAGGACGTTCTTTGCCACGAAGACAAAGACGGACACAGGTTGTGCGGTGAAGAGCATTGCCCGTTGCATCGCGCCATGGTTACCGGCGTCATTACAAGCGTGCCACTGATCGTTTTTGCACGGGGCCGGGATGGCCAAAAGATCCCCATGCAAGTTACCACGGCACCGATCCGCAACGAGGCCGGGGAAGTTATCGGTGGTGTGGAGACATTTCGCGATGTGTCACCCATGCTGTTGGATCTTGAGCGGGCCAAAGAGATCCAGGCCAGCACGCTCAGACATAAGCTGCCCGACGACCCGCGCTTACGCGTCTCTACCTTCTTTATGCCTTATGATATCGTGGGGGGTGACTATTATGCCATCAATCAGCTCGATGAAAATCGATACGGATTTTTCCTGGCTGATATGGAGGGCCACGGCGTGGCGGCCGGCCTGTACACCATGCATTTGAGCAACCTGTGGAACTTGCATTCCCGCCTTCTAACCAAACCGGCAGAGTTCGCCGCCGAGGTGAATAAAGAGCTTGGCGGGGTTGTCGGCCGCGATGCCTCCTTTGCCACGGCAGTTTGCGGGGTCCTTGATGCCCGTAACGGAGCGTTGCGGTTTACCGGGGCGGGGGGTCCGCCCCCGCTTATCATACGGGCCAATTGGAGGGTTGAGAAGCTCAAAGCTTCCGGCGTGGCCTTCGGGGTCGTGGAAGATGTTCCCTACCAAGAACAGACCGCCCGGTTGGAACCCGGCGACGCAATGCTCTTGTTCAGTGATGGAGCCTTTGAGATTCACAATGCCTTGGGTGAACAGCTGGGCGTCGATGGCTTCATTGAAATCCTCAAGAATCTCGATTACCCCCAAACTCAACTCCGCATGGACCAGCTTGAGGAGGAATTACTCAAGTTCTCTAACGAAATTCGGCTTCAGGATGACGTCACAATCATCGAAATCCGGTTTGGGGGCCAACCCCCTTCGCGCTAACGGAAGCCTTGGCCAATTTTGAATTTTGCCCGATGAGCGGTCGGCCGGGATATTTTTCATACAGCTAAGTTGATACCATCCAATTATGTCGATGACAACCGGCACCCAGCGTTTTATTCGACTGCGCAAGCGTGATGTGCTCGCGCTGTGCCTGGCCGATGCCGCCCTGAACACCGCCGACCAAGAGCGCCTGCAGCAGTTGGGGCATTTGCTCCAGGCGCTGCTGCATTATCAATTCCAGCAGCGCCTGGAACGGCTCAAGGAAAGCTATGCGCCCTATGATCCGGATGCCGACACCCGGTCGCAAGTGCCGCTGTCAGCGCAGGAACGCGAACGCTGCCAGAAAGCGTTGGTTTCCGAGTTGACCGCCCTGCTGGATGCCGCCAATTACGAGGCCATCACCGATCACGATCTGCGGGAGGCCCTGGCCGAAGAGTCGCTGTTCAAAATTCGGCTGGAGGTGGATTTCGATGATTTTGAAGAGGTTCTTTTCTTCCGGCGGGGAGCGAGTATCCGCCAGGAGACCCTATTGACCCTGTGGGGCTTGCGCAAGCGGCCCATCGCCTTTACCAACTACGCGCGGGTGGTGGTTTTTCTCAAATTCAAGGAGGCGGATTATTTTGCCAAAAGCAAACGCAAGCAGCTCAATTTCGTGCCCGGCGCCACTTTGATCAAACTCTTCCACAACGTGCCCAAGGCCGATCTGGAGATGCTGTTTCCCAATAGCCGGATCCGCATGAAGACCATCGACAAGCTGATCATCGGCGTACCGGCGGCGGTGAGCGGCATTATTATGCTGGTCACCAAACTGGGTGCCACCTTCATCCTCTTGGGCTCCCTGATCTCCTTCTGGTTTGGTTTCTCCAGCTCACCGGTGGAGGTGGAGAAGAAGCACCTGGTGATTCTGGGGGCCGGTCTGGGAACCCTGGCCGGTTTTCTTTTCAAACAGTTCAACAAATTCAAAAACCGCAAACTGCGGTTCATGCAGGCCCTGACGGAAAATCTCTACTTCAAAAACCTGGACAACAACGCCGGCGTCTTTCACCACCTCATCGACGACGCCGAGGAAGAAGAGTTCAAAGAGGTCTGGCTGGCCTATTTTTGCCTGTTGACGGCAGACCGACCCCTGACCCGGCAGCAGCTGGATCAGACGGCGGAGGCCTGGTTAGCGCACAAGGCCGGCGTACGGATCGACTTTGAGATCAGCGACGCGCTGGACAAGCTGAAACGGCTGCAACTGGTTCAGATAGAAAGTGGCGCCGTTCATCCGGTGCCCTTGCCCCAAGCCCTGAATACGCTGGATCGTCAATGGGATGCGCTGTTTGGCTTTCATCATCCGCCCGCGGCCGGCCGGAGCTGATGCCACGGCCGGTTGGACGGTCCCGGATAGGGGATTTACGGGACATCCGATGACGGCATGGCAAAACCGCAGCCAGGTGCGGACAGCCCCGCAATCGCGATTCGGAGCAACCCATCAAGGTCGAACTGCGGCGTGAATTCGGCGTTTTACGCAACGGGAAGCGCTTACATGACCGTATTCTGGCGGCCCGCTGCCTGTCCGGCCGGCGTAATTCGCTTTAGCTCCCGCTTGACGGGTCGGGCGGTCCTTCCCCACCAGGGAAGGCGACGGGAACCACCTGTAGCCGCATCCCTGATCCCGATTTACGGATGACGATGTTTTTGAGCCAGTTTTCGTTGTCTTCTTCCGGGTAGTCGCGGCGATAGTGGGCGCCTCGGCTCTCCGTTCGCAGCAGCGCAGCACGACAGACCATTTCAGCGAGCACTAGCATATTTTTCAGCTCCAGAGCTTTAAAAAGCTCCCGGCCGTCGTCGATGCGAAGCCTGGGAAGCGTCGCTGCGAGCTCCTGGATTTGTTCCAGTCCCACTTCCAGTTCTCTTCGATCGCGGATGATACCTGCGCGGTTCCACATTATTTCTTTGACGGTCCGGCGATACTCGCGCGGAGGCCGATGACCTTTGGACCGCAACGATTCGATCCGGATTTTTTCAGTCTGTATTTCCTTTGCGGGAAGGTCAAGCGGCCCCAGCGCTTTGGCCTGTGACGCCGCGTTTCTCCCGGCCACACCGCCCATGGTAAAAACCTCGGCCAGCGAATTGCCGGCAATGCGATTCGCCCCATGGACCCCTGCGCAGGCTTCCCCGGCCGCGTAAAGACCTGGGATTCGGGTCGCGCAATTGCTGTCCGTCACAATGCCTCCCATACAATAGTGGGCCGTGGGAGAGACAATGAACTTCCTCGCCGACGGTGTTCGGTTGACGGGTAGAAGATGAAGCCATGGCGCCAGATAGTGTTCGGGCACATGGCTGAGATCCATGATGACCCCCCCTTGCACATCCCGGCCGTCAAGTATCTCCTGCATGATCGCACGGGTGAGTCGATCCCTGGTCAACGCCAACGGGTCGCGCGGGCCGTGTTTGGCAATAATATCCTCGCCGGTCGCATTCCGGAGCACGCCGCCGGCGCGAAGCACGACGGCATCGTAAAGCAGCAGGCGATTTCCCCGAGGACCCGTGGCGGTTGGATAAAACTGAACAAACTCCACGTCTTTAAGCGGGATTCCCAGTTCAAAGGCTTGCACGAGTCCATCGCCGGTAATCCGTGCGGCGTTGCTGTTCCTGAGATAAAGTTGAGCAAAACCCCCGGTGGCGAGTACGCAACATCTGGCTGCAAAGGCCAAGAACTTGCCCCGCGCGGTGATTCCCGCGGCGGCTGCGAATCGGTCTTTGGAGGTGAAAATGCGCGTGATAAATACATTTTCAACGAAGCGGACCCCGATTTTCCGGGCATATTCTCGCAGGGGCAGGCAATAGTCACTTCCGATTTGATTTTCGGATCTTACGGTTCGCGGAAGACTGTGCCCCGGCGCTTGGCTGACCCCAAGGGCTGCGTGGCGTTGGGCGAACGCCACCCCACGTTTTTCCAGGAAAGCAATCCGGCTGCGGCCTTCTTGGGCCACTCTTTGTAGAAGTCGCGGATCGTTGATGAAGCGTCCCGCCGCGGTGGCATCATGCACGTAGGCCTCGGAACTATCGCCCGCATCCGGGCTTGCGATCACCGACGAAATGGCGGCCTTGGAAATGAAGGTATTATTGCCGTATCCTATCCGCGATTTGGAAACCAGGGTAACATCCGCATCCATTTCTTTGGCTTCGATAGCGGCCGTGATCCCCGCCCCTCCGCCGCCGATGACCAGAACGTCACTGGGTCTCATAGCGCCCTCAATTGATTCTATCGCAACCCTCGCCTTGCATCTCGATGCGTTTTGCACGCGGGCTTTAATTCTACTTTGTTACATTAACCATGTTCACCATGGCGCTTGTCCCGGCAAGGCCTGCGGTCATGTGACAAAGTAGAATAAAGTGCACCCTTGCTGTTGAACCCTCGCTCGACAGACGCCGGGCATGCGCAAAGTCACCACCAGACGGCAGCGCGATTGGCAAGGGAGACAAGTCGGCTTCGTCGTGGGCCTCGACCGCCAATGAGGAGGATCCGTCAATAGGCCTCGGATATCAAATTGGGAAGCCAGGTCACGATATCAGGGAAAATGGTCAGGATCAAGATCAGGAGTGACATCATGCCCACAAAGGGCACAACCCCGACAAAGATATCGCCAAATTTGCTGTCGGCATCGATCCCTTTTAATACGTAGAGATTCATACCCACAGGAGGGGTGATTAATGAAACCTCGATGTTTATCGCTAGAATTATGCCGAACCAGATGGGATCAAAGCCAAGGGCGACCATCGCGGGGAAGATAATGGGAACGGTTATGATGCAAATGGAAATCCCCTCGATAAAACAACCCAGGATATAATAGATGATACAGACAAAAATCAGAACAACGTAGGGTGAAAGACCGACGGAATTAATCCACTCGATGAGTAGAATCGGAATCCGCAAATAATTCATTACATATGAAACCAAGCCGGCGCCCGCCAAGATCATTAAAACCATACTCGATGTTTGCAGGGTCCGCTTCAAAGATTGGTAGATTAAAGACCGGCTCAGTTTCTTTCTGACAATGATCATCAGAAAAGTTCCCAGGCAACCCACGGCCGCAGCTTCCGTCGGTGTCCAAATGCCGAGATAGATGCCACTCAAAATCATCACGGCCAGAAAAAAGACGGGAACGATACCTCGCAGGGCGGCGAATCTTTGCCGCCACGAAATTTCCTCGTGATAAAGTGGTGCTAGTTTCGGCGATTTTATGGCCCGGAGGGCGATGTAAGACATGAATAAAAGCGTCAGAATAAGACCGGGGATTATTCCCCCAAAAAAGCACTTGGCGATGGAAACTCCGGCCAAGGCTCCATACAATATCATAATCACACTGGGAGGAATCAGAATGCCTAAAGCGCCGCCTGCCGCCATGGCGCCGGACATCAATTTCGGATCGTAATTTCGTTTTTTCATCGGTGGGATGGCCACCGTCCCGATGGTGGCTGCCGTAGCGACGCTTGAGCCGGATACGGCGGCAAAAAGGGCGCAAAAACCAATCACTGAGTGAAGCAGGCCCCCGGGAAGCCCGCCCAGCCACTTGTCAAGGGATTCATAAACTACTTCGCTCACTCCTCCCTGGACGATCAACTCCCCCATGTAGATGTAAAGCACAACAGCCGTCAGCGGATAGCTATTTACCGCGTTCCATGCCTGTCGCGCCGCATCGCCGGGGACGCAATGAGGAAGGAAAACATAAAGACCTACCAAGCCGACGGCCATCAGCGCAAAAGCAATCTGCATTCCGGAAAGCAAAAACACAAGCAGCAAAATAAACAATGTCAGAATGAGAGGTCCCAGAGCGAGCTCCATAGCGGATATCTTCCTATCTTGAAAAAGTCTTGGCAACCCTGCGCGCGGCGGAGGCGCACAAAATTTTTTGCGGCAACTATTTTTCCTTTAACTCCCTGAGGGCTTTAGCCATTTCCACTAGTAGTTGCAGGATCAGAAAGACACTTCCAATGCTGATGAGCATTTGCGGGATCCATAATGGGGTCAGCAGGATGGAGGGTACGCGAACATTTCTCTCAAACGATCGGTAAACCATGACCCAGCTATGCCAGCAAAAGATAACGAGAACGGCTAAACTCAAAATTGAGGTAATGACCTGCAGCCTGACCTGCGCCTTGGGTTTCAGGCGCGCGACAAGTATATCGACGGATATATGCCTCCCGTCTTTGAGAGCGCTGGCCGCTCCGATAAAACCGATGAAAACCAGCATGTAACCACTGATCTCATCCGAGAACAAGACCGGGCTGTTAAGCAGGTATCTTGAAAAAACATCATAGGAAATGAGCAGCATCATGGCCAGAATGCACCACATAGCCACTTTTCCGGAAAAAGAAGAGATCCACTCGATGGTCTTTCTAAGGGGGGCGCCGGTTATTTTCATAAGTTGCTTGGTGAGGGGTTAAGATTCGAACTGGAGTTTTACATTCCGAATGGGCTGAACCCCGATTTTGGGCGTCAACCATCTCCTCCCTGCCACGCCGCTCTCCCAGGGGTCCGACGAACAAAAATCCCCGTGGCGGGCTAGATTACCCCCCGCCGGCGGCGGGGGGGCTGCCCCAAATCAGCGCACTCAAAGCATCCCGGCGAAGCGGGTCATGCCGGTGATCGGAGAGCTAATAATTTGTGCCTAACTCGTTATTGAAAATCGTGATCACTTCCTCGGCGCGATTCCCAGCGCGCTTTTTCCAATCGTCGATGATGGGGCCCACAAATTCTTTAAGTTGCCGAATTTCATCCTCCGGCGGGTAATGGTGGGTGCATCCGTATTGAGTAGTATAGATTTCCTTGGTTTTTTTGTCTTCGACGTCCGAGGCGACCCAAGTTTCAAGACCGGCCTTGGAGACGACGTCACGCAAGACCCTTTGCACGTCTTCAGGAAGCTTATCCCACGTCTTTTTATTCATAACGAAAAAGTAGGTGACCGTGCCCATCGGCCACCAGTCCACATGCTTGGCTACCTCGTACCATTTCTGTCCCGCGATTCCGCTGAGTGAGGAGACGGCACCATCGATGGCTCCCCTTTGTAAAGCCAAGTAGACTTCCCCATATGACATTTGGACGGGAGCCCCGCCGGCTTTGAGCATGAGCTGCAAAAGATCATAGGAATGGGTTCTGAATTTAAGACCTTTCAAATCGGCGAAAGTCGCAGCAGGTCGTTTGGAAATGAGCAGCTGTCTGGGCCAATAGCCCATACCCAGCATTTCGACTTGGAACTGGTCACGCAAAACTTCCTGGTAAAGGGGCTCAAGTTTGAGATGAAGCCGGGGACACACTTCAAAAGGCAGTATCGCTGGGAATGCAAGCGCGTTGAGTAACGTCATGTCACCGCGGTACATGGCACCCTGCACGCCCATGTCGACGCGTCCATCGCGCACGGCGTCAAGCACGTCGGCCGCATTGACAAGACCTGTGTGGGTGATGACTTCCAACTCCTGCCCCGTCACCCCCTTGACGGTCTCGACAATCCGTTGCGGGATTATTTTTTCCTGATACAGTTGATAAACACTGCCCGGCACGTGAGGTCCCAAAGCCATTTGCAATTTTATGACTTCGGCCGAGGCGTCTGCGGATAAGATGCAGGCTAACATCAAGCCGATGTGCAAGACGATTCCGGTCCATCGAAACCTTTTTAACATCATGGGCCCCTCCTTTGTGGTGATGTTGGTTACCGTTTTCATACGCCGCATTGTCTCTTTCCAAAATTGACGGGGAGCACATTGCAAGGAAAGCGCACACGCGTCCTTCAGGAGGATCAGTTGTAAACAACAACAGCTGTGACCGACTGAACCCCGGCGCTAAAACCGTGACGATCGGAAGGGATCGTCGCAATCGTCCTAACGCCAGATGTCATCGGCCACATAATCCAGTCCGAAGCGTTTGAGCGTCGATCGCCAAGGCTTCCCTGTCTTTTTATCCCACCCCATCAGGCGATAGTATTCGTCCAGCATGCCCTGCAGATAAGGTTTAATCGATTTGCCCGCGGCCACGCCATCCTTAGGTGCCTCCAAGAGGCGAGGGGATAGGTTGGAGTCATCTTCGGGGGTCAGGCCTTGCCTGATATTGAAGGCCCGCTCGAGCTGCATCATGCGTTCGCCGACATCGACGAGCTCCTCCGTCGTCATATCCCAACCCGTGACGGCGTTGATCGCCTCGCGCACAATCTCGGTGGAGCCGCCGATATTCCAGGTCATAAATCCGCAGGTCCCGTTGGCGTCCCGCATATACTTCAAGATGCCGGCCTTGCGCGCTTCCAACGGTTTGGCACTATAATCAAAGGGCTCCGTAAACTGCGGATAGCCGGCATCCGGCTCCTCGCCAATGCTGTCGGCGGCGGTCCCGGGCCACCCGGAACCGCCGCTGACAATGTGGCTCAGAAACATTCCCCACGTGGAGCGCCAGTCATGCAGGTTCATTGGCGCACCCTTAATGTGCACGGCAAAATCGGTGGCATTGCCTCCGATGGCACGCGCGGCTTCAAGAGGCCCTAAAGCGAGAACAGCGCCAAAGCCTTCTTTGTAGGCATACTTCCGGGCCAATTCTTCCACCAGTTCGGCGTCTCCCCACCGCAGCTCCAGGCCATCGGTGTCTTTTTTCGTAATCAGCCCTTTTTCGTAAGCTTCAATGGCCATCGCGATTGTGCATCCAATGGCACTTGACTCCACACCGAGTCGATCGTACCGATCCAAGATGTAGACGAAGTGGTCGGGGTCGGCAATTCCCAAGATGGACCCGGCCCCTTCGGGCCCCTCTCCTCCACCGGCAATTGAGGCAACGAATCCCTTATGGGGACCCGAAACGAGCTCGACATCGACGGGACAAGCATGAGGACAACCGCGGCAAGGCTTGGGAGTTATTTTATGTCTTGAGAGTCCTATACCGAACTCATTGAACTGATTAATTTGAAAGTTCTTGCCAACAAATCCGATCAGTTTCGCCAGGTACCTGAATTCGTTTGTAAATAATTTCCCTTTGCTGGAGCGGCCGTAGCGGTGTCCCTGTTTTACCAGCTGCACCCAGCGCTTGTGAATCTCAACCATCTTTTCCGGGTTTGCGATCGGGAAGCTCTTGCTGCCTTGGGTGACAATTGCCTTGAGCTTCTTGGAGCCCATGACGGAGCCTACGCCCGAGTGACACATATTATGGTTGCGATCGTTGAAGATCGCTCCGCCTGAACCCATGTTCTCGCCGACCGGACCAATCGCACCGACACTCACCTCCTTCCCCAGTAAATCTTGCAGAATGTCTTCCGTCTGATGCGTATCCTTTCCCCATAGTTGGGCCGCATCCCTTATTTCAACCCCGTCATCATGGATAAAGAGGTACACCGGTTTTTCCGAGCAGCCCGTGATTACCAATCCATCAAAGCCGGCCTTTTTGAGGTTGCGGCCGAGCTCGCCGTGCGTATGGGAGCGTCCGGCAGTCAAGTTATTATTGAAGTTTTTAGTGGCCAGGGACAAATTGGTAGCCCCCGGCACCTTTGCGCCCGTCAATGGTCCCGTCCAGAAGATCATCGGATTTTCCGGATCTTGGGCGCTGACCCCCGGGGGCAGCATGTCGTAAAGCATTTTTAAGCCCAGCCCAAAGCAACCCAGCCACGACCTCAGCACCTCCTCGTCCGGCAATGAATCTTCACCGATTTTATTTTCGGTTAGATCGACGTATAGAATTTTGCCTGCATATCCAGCAGTCATCCTAAATTCCTCCCTTCGTGTTGTAACCGAGTTTCTAGTCGTTTTTCAAATACCCCTGAACCAAGCCTGCGGTTTTCATTAGGTTTTTGGGATTACGTCATACCCAGCGTCATAATAGATTGCGTATTCACCCTTTGAATCGTTGGTTTCAAAACTGCCGTATAGGGCCAAAGATGCAAAACGCTGGGTATGTATGCGCGATGATTTATGTCGTCCGGTATGCCTGCCTATCGCGAGAATGGGTCATGTTGGGAACCATCACCGGTGCTGCGACACAGTTAAAAAAACAATTCCGGGACATGCGTGGCCTGTTCCTAGCGATGGGACAATCTGAAATGAATCGCGTTTTGAAGGTCAAAAAGTAGCGTTCATCATTATAGTAAACAGCAAATATCATGCCAAGTGCCAGATAACAGCCAAGAGTCCAACCAACTGAAATGTATAGGATTCCAAGAGCTGTGCCGTCATCGGCGTAAACGGTGCACCTTACCCCTTGCAACATCGCGTTAAACGAAAGCAACACACTGTTGACTGTGGGTGTCTTTGTCCGCTTTTTAGGATAAGCAACTGGAATTCCAAACAAGGAGTCAAGTGGCCCTGAAACGGCCTTGTTCAATATATTTGACAAAAGGTTCAATCTGTGAAATGCAGATGGACGACTCCCGGACATCGAAGGCGTGCAATGGGGATGAAGTTTATGCAAAGGGCATTCAAATTAGGGGTTTTCACGTCCAGCACGTTCTCGTTGCAGTGTCTGCAAAACCTGCAGGCCGAAAGATTTGAAGACGCTGAAATCGAGATCTCCAATGAGGGCCTGGAAGCGGCCACAACCGTGGGAAAAGCCATGGAGAAAGCCGGGGTTGAGGTGATCGTCAGTCGTCGGGGAACGGCTTTCTTGCTGCGGGAGAACCTGCGCATTCCTGTTATTTCTTTCCCGCTCAGCTCCTTGGATATCATCCATAGCGTCCGGCGGGCATCGGCCTTGGGGCGCAAGGTATTGTTTCCCGTGTTTCGGAATAAAATGGACGGCACGCAAGTTATCGAGGAACTCCTGGGCATCGAGCTGATTCAGGGTATCTACTATGACAGTAAAAGTCTTGAGAATTTGCTGCTCGATGCTTTTGCGCGGGGCTGTGAAGTGGTGGTCGGGGGCGGTGTCACCAAACGCCTGGCAGCCCAACACAATTTTCAAGCGGTTGAAATTGAAGTCTCGGAGGACGAAATTTGCAGTACCATCGAAAACGCAAAGTCCGTGGCCTTGTCGAATCGGAACGATCAGGAGAATGCTCAGAGGTACCGGCAGATTATCGATAGTGTGTCCGATGGGATTATTGCATTTGACCGCAAGGGTAAGATTACAACAATCAACAAGGTCGCCAAGGACGTCGTTAAGTTTTTTGACGAGGACAAGACCAGCCAACTTGTTTCCAAATATATCCCCGCGCACAAAATCGCCAAGGTCATGGAGGCCCGGCGACCGATTCTGAACCGAATTGAAATGATCAACAACAGCAAGTATGTCTTCAGCCATTTACCAATCCTCATGGGAACCGAGGCGATCGGTGTCGTCTCGACGTTTAAGGATCTGGCGAACGTGATGAAAGCGGAAAAGGCCCTGCGACGATCCCTGACCAAAGGTTTGGTGGCCAAGTACGTGATTGGGAACCTTATTCACGCAAGTCCAATCATGAAAGACGTGGCGGAAAAAGCGAAACAATTTGCGCGTTCGGATTGCACGATCATCATAACCGGCGAAACCGGGACCGGTAAAGAAATCCTGGCGCAGAGCATCCATAACCTGAGCCCGAGGCAGAAAGCCCCATTTGTCAGTATCAACTGTGCCTCGCTGCCCGATCAACTGATCGAGAGTGAACTTTTCGGCTATGACCAAGGTGCGTTTACCGGGGCCAACAAAGAAGGCAAGCAGGGTCTTTTTGAAATCGCCCATAAAGGGACCATTTTTCTGGATGAAGTCGCCACCACTTCTCACAACGTTCAAACCAGTTTGCTCAGGGTCCTCGAGGAGGGCGAAGTCAGGAGGATTGGCGCCGACCGCTTAATACCGGTCGATGTGCGGGTGCTTGCCGCCGCCAACCAGGATTTGACGGAAGAAGTCCTGAGTGGCCGCTTCCGCAAGGATCTTTTCTTCCGTCTGAATGTACTTCGCATCCATATCCCCCCTTTGCGCGATAGAATCAGCGATATCCCCCTTTTAGTGGATTCTTTCGTCAAGCAGGTTTCCGAGAAATATCAGATCCAACCGCTTTGCATTCCGCCAAATTATGCTGCCAAACTGATGGAGTATGCGTGGCCGGGAAATGTCAGACAACTCAAGAGCTTTATTGAACAGCTGGTTCTTCTCTGTGGTTCGAAGTTTAACCCGGGAACTTTCGAGTTGTTGAGCGCGGACCTGATAGCGGAAGCTCCGAGTAAAAAAAATACCGGCGATAAGACGGACCTGCTCAGGCTCAAGGAAGAGATTCAGCAGGAGGAAAAAGACAATGAAACGCGACTGCTTTTGGTGGCTTTGAAGCAGGCCCGATTCTGCAAAAGCGAAACGGCTAAAATTTTGGGAATCAGCCGAACAACGCTTTGGCGAAGATTAAAGAATGCGGGAATCACATGATTCCGGCCGGCAGCTGGGTGGGTGCGCTCATGGGCTGGAGGGGTTAAGCCTTGGCGTCGCGGCAACCGGAAACGGCCGCCGCAAAAAGGCCCCCTTCTTCGTCGCTATTCGACTTTACGCGGGGGTTCGAAGGTGCACCAAAAGTTCCTGAATATCCTCGACGTCCTCTAAATTGCATATCAGCTGCAGGGTTTGCTCGATCTGTGCCTGTGACAGCGTTTGGCCGAAATGGGCACAATCCCGGAATTTCTGGCAAAGCTCTTCTTCCCGGGCCGGGTTGGCGGGATGCCCTTTGCAGGTGGCCAATTTCTTGAAAAAAATACCACGTTGCGTGTAAATGGTCAGTGCGGTTGCCAGATTAACCATATTCGCCGACGCATCCTTCATCTCGGGGTCGACTTCGACCTGAATTTTGGCGGCCAGGCGTCTGATTTGAGGGTCACGGATGGCCGCGTCTTCAAAACCATCCAACGTCACGCGACCGCGTGTCAGAGCCAGGGCAACCGTGTAGGGAATACTGAATTGAGCGTCAACCTGCGGATTGGTCCCGGGTTCAAAAGGATGGCCGACGGTGCTGTAGGCGCCGCGCGACACTCTGACCTTCACCGCCTCGATCTCATCGGCATTCAACGCGTTCTCGCGCGTTAGGAGGAGAGCCGCCTCGATCGATGTATGGGTAACCTTGCAGCATGGATAAAGTTTGAAACTCAGGTCATCGCCCAAGAATACTTGGCTAAGATGCGATTTTATTGCAGCGATGGCATCAACGTCAATCGCTTCAGGGGAACAACCGTAGACCCGTGCGATTCCCCACAAGCCCTCAAGCCACTCCTTAGGACCGGTAATGCCTTTGTGGGCGAGAAGCGAAGCCATAACGCCGGACTTACAGGCCAACGCAGGCTGCAGCCGCTTGGCCAGTTTTCCTTCCAAGCGCCCCTGCCGCGTCCCCGCCGCCTGACTGTACGCCAACCCCAAGGCGTTGACCAGAACGTCCGGTTCCATTCCTAAGATCAGCCCCGAAGCCAATGCGGCCCCGAAACCCCCGAAGACACTGGAAGTGTGCCATCCAGGATGCAAAGAGATGGCGATTCCCAGACGGCAGACCAAGTCGACGCCTTTGATCATCGCCGCCAAAAAAATCCTGCCCGAAACGCGGCCCTTTTTTTCCGCCGCAGCCAGCGCGGCGGGAATCACGCAGACATTCACGTGCGCGCCGCCACGCTCGTGCAATTCATCGAACTCACGTGCATGCGCCATAAAGGAATTGGCCAAGGCCGCGAACGGAACCGAAACCTTGTGGGCCGTACCCAGGATCGTCGCCTCAGCCCTGCCGCCCATCTCAACCGCCAGGTCGATGACACTTTCCGCGCCGGTCGCATACCGCCCGGCAAGGGCCACCCCGACGGTGTCCAAAAGAAAAAGCTTGGCCCGCGCAACCGTAGCCTGAGGTATCTGGGCAAAAGGAACCTTACAGGCTTCGGATACAATCTGTTCCGCTAACGTCGTCATGGGCGTATTGGTCCGCCAAATGTTCTTGTGGCGCCGGCTTCCGCTTAGAACTTGACAAAGCGTTTTTCCAATTCCGTAATGTGCGCCAGACCGGTGATTAGATTGCGGCCCTCAAAGCTTACCAGCCGATCCTCGAAGTCAAGGGTGTTTGCATGTTTGTGCAGATGAGAAGCCAGTTCCTGGAGAGTTTTGGCGACCGCACGGATACCGCAAGTGGGGTAAAGAACAATCTTGAAACCCATTGCGGTGAGATCATCGAAGGGCAAAACCGGGGTCTTGCCGCCTTCGACCATGTTCACCAGCAGCGGCACGTTCTTGAGTTCATTACCGATAAGCTTCAGTTCTTCACGTGATTGCGGCGATTCAATAAAGATCATGTCCGCCCCCGCTTCGAAGTACATATGCGCCCGGCGAAGGGCCTCGTCCAAACCGAGGACCGATCGCGCGTCGGTGCGGGCGATCACGAGAAAAGCCTCGTCCTCGCGCGCATAGAGGGCGGCCTTGATCTTGCTTAGCATCTCCGGGGGGGGTAGAACCTGCTTGCCCTCGAAATGGCCGCACTTTTTGGGGGCGACCTGATCTTCGATGTGGATCCCTGCGACTCCAACCCGTTCGTACTCTTTCACCGTGCGGATAACGTTGATAGGGTTGCCGTATCCGTTGTCCGCGTCGCAGATCAGAGGCATGTCAATCGCGTTGACGATGTAACGGGCATGCGTAACCATTTCCGTCATGGTCAACAGACCCACATCCGGCATACCGGTGAGACAGGCCGTTACGCCTGAACCGGTCATATAAATAACTTCGAATCCGGCCTGTTTCAGAATCTTGGCGCTGAACGCGTCGTAGGCGCCCGGTACGAGAAGGGTTTTGTTTTGGGAGAGGATATTTCGAAGCTGCTGGGCATATTGCATAACGGTTTTACCCCGCTGAAAAGTATTTTTCGGGAACGCAAACGTAGCCTTCCATCAATCTCCGAGCGGTTCGGTAAAGGACGGCTTCTTCATACACATAGGTATTTTCTTTTTTCCGCATATGGACGCCAATCGGAATGATACCCCCCGGATGCCCCAGCTGAATCCATTCCGCTGTCGCGCTGTCTCCCATCATCTCATTGACGACCGTCCCTTCGATCCTGGCTGCACCGGCCGTGCAGATCGCTCCGGTTACGGCATAGGCCTTGTGAAGCGTGCCCATGGACATGATACGACCCACGAGATCGATTGCCTGCTTTTGAATTGAACGGCCGCCGACCGTTTGATAGTCTTGCGCCTCGCTGACAAAGGCGATTTTGGGGACGGCCTGGCTCTTCTGGCTGGCTTGCTCGGGTGAGGCGGCGAGACCGATCATGACGGCGGCTTGGGCGCGAATGCTCTCCAATTTTTCGCGTATGTCGGCACGGGAGTCAATCTCGTGGATTTCGGTACCTTTCAGACCCAGATCCCGCGCTCGGACGAACACCAAGGGGTTCCCGGCATCGACGATGGAGACGGTCACGCGGCCCAACTGCGGAGAGTCAATCTGATCGGTCACGTTGCCGGTCGGCAACAAGGCGGCGGTGACCGAGGCTTCCGGATGAAAGAAGTGAAGGGTGATTTTGCCGCCGGTTCCCGGGACACCGTCGATGGCAAAGTCCCCTTCCTCGGAGTAGAGCCCCTCCTTGATGGGAACTTCGGCGACGATTTTTTTCCTGGTATTAACTTGATATATCCTGACTTGACATACCGGTTCCTCCGCGGCCACGAGTCCCTCATGAATGGCATATGGCCCAACGCCGGAAGACATATTTCCGCAGTTCCCCTGATAATCGACAATCGGTCTGTCGATGCTCACCTGCCCGAAGTTGTAGTTAACATCATACTCCGGGTCTGCAGAGGGACTGATAATACAGACTTTGTTCGTGGTGGAAACGGCGCCGCCGACACCGTCGATCTGCCGTTTATTGGGGTCGGGACTGCCGTAAGCGGCCAGGAGCACCCGATCCCTGATCTTGGGGTCCCGGGGCAAATGCTCGTCGTGAAAAAAAAGACCCTTGCTGGTACCTCCTCGCATATACACGGCGGGAATTTTAACGTGCATGGCCTGTATCCTTTCTTGGCGGAAAATTGGACGGCGTCAGGCGCGACAACACCTTCGGCCGGAGGGCGGAGGAGCCTCCTATTGAATTAACGCTTTGAATTGACTAAAAATTTTAATTCCAAAGAGCGCAAGGCCCAACCCGATGACCACGAGGGCCGCCACCAGTGAGCGATCACCTCTTTTGCCGAAGATTTCTAAATCAAGCAGGACTCTTCTTAACCCAATCAGCCCGTGAAAGATGCCCAGGAACAGGAGGCCGAGGCTGATAAAAGACAGAAAGGGGGAATTCAGATCCCGGTAGACTTTCGCGGCCGTGGTGACCTCGCCGGAAACAAAATGGATGGCTAGGATATGGGTGAGGATAAAGAAAAAAGTCAAAGCGCCGCTCACGTAAAGACTCAACCAACCCACCAGTCCTATTCTTTCGCCGGGTTGGGCGTTGCGGGAAGAACTGATCATGGCTCCGTTTTCTTTAACGTTTTCCATCGTGCTTCCTTTTCTCACCAGACAAATGGTATGCTGACGACGACAAAAATAAGGGTGGCACACCCCAGCCCGTAGGCTAAGATCTTCTGATCCAGTTCAACAAAAAGAGTCATCAAAATGAGCCTGAGTCCGTTGAGTGCATGAAAAACCACCGTCCCCAATAAGCCGAGTTCCAAAAGCTTGATCAGGGGGTGATCCACGGCCGCCACGGTCTGGTCAAAAGTGCGCGCACCCCCAAAAATCGATGACAAAATGTACAGGTGCAGGAGCAAGTAGACCAATAAGATCAGGCCCGTGACGCGTTGCAGTCCCCACATGTACGCTCCGAGGTTCATTTTTTCACCCCACAGGGTCCGCCGAAAAAAGCGGTTTATCACGCCCGGCCGCTTCGGGTATTGGGGGGCTTCATTCATACCGTTTATCCTTCCTGAAAGTGAAAGGCCGCTTGAGGGATTGAGTGATCGCTTTCCGGCGGAACTTGGCCACTTCTTTTGCCGGGCTCAAATCCAGCGGACAGACATCGGCGCATTCAAAACAGCTGACGCAAGCCCAGATGCCCCGTTCGGAGGCCTGCTGGATTCTGTTCATGGCGTCCAACGGGTGATTGGCGGCCCGGGCGAGAAGCAGTGCATACATCGGACCGTCGAACCGCGAGGCCTCGTTGAAAGACGCCGGACAGGCTTCGAGGCAGCATGCGCATTCGATGCAGCGGGAGTAAATCTGACCGTAAGCGTCGATCACCTGGGGGGGCACCGTGAAATTCTTCTCCCGGTTGGCGCTTACCGGCCAATATTTCACATCTTTGAGCTTTTTTTTGATGGCTTCCGTGTCGACGACCAAATCGCGCAAGACGCCATATCGCGAAAGGGGTTCCAGTCGCATGTCGTCCTGCAGGATCGTATCGCAGGCCAACTGGGGTTTACCATTGATCAGCATTGCGCATGAACCACAGGTAAATTCACGGCAATTCGTACGGAAAGCGATGTACTCGCCTTGATCCCAAAGGTACTCAAGGGCCTCGATGACGGTCATCGTGCTCACAAAAGGCACTTGATAGGAACGCCAATAAGGCTTTTCGTCGGTTTCCGGGTTGAATCGCAAGACGTGCAGTGTATAGCGAGCTTCAGGGTTTTCGATAGGTAATAGATAACATGTCACGACGGGTCACTCCTTCAATGCCAGGGGGAATCCAGCGCCGCATAGGCAGGTAGTTCGCTGATGTCCATCACGCTCATTTCCACCGCGCGGCATTCGCAAACCAGTTGATCATCTTTCTTGAAGAACACAATGTTTTTCAACCACTGCCGATCATCGCGTTTGGGATAATCGTCTCGGAAGTGAGATCCGCGGGATTCGGTTCTCGTCACAGCCGCGCGCGTCGACATTTCTTCAACCATCAACCGCAACTGCATTTCCAGGGCGTCGCGCAATTCGAAATTGTAACGGCGGCTTTTATCGCGGATGCTGAGATTCGGAAGATCCTCCTTTTGGGTCCTTTCGATTTCTGCCAGCATGTGCCGCAGGCCTTCATCCGTCCGAAGTACGCCGACATATCGATCCATCATTTCAAAATGCCTGCGTCGAAGAATCGGCGTCCATACGGGTTCAATCGCGGATTTGGCAACCAGGTCGGCAACCCGTTTTATTTCCTTTTCCACCTGGGTCTTGGCGTTCATCCTTTTGTGGTCTACGTTGCCAGCGCGGTGGGCGGCGTTTCTGCCGGCGATGTCCCCGAAAACGAGAATATCAACCAAGGCGTTGCTGCCGAGTCGATTCGCGCCGTGCACTCCGGCGGTAACCGCCCCGGCCGCATACAGACCGGGCACACGCGTTTCAGCGCGATCATTGGCCACCACTCCGCCGCACAGGTAGTGGGGTCTGGGTCTGATTTCGATCGGCTGTTTGCGAATGTCGAAACCGTAACTCATGTACTTCCGAAAGATTACGCGCAACCTCTTTTCGATGTGGTCGGGGGGGAGATGGGTGACCGAAGCATAGATGCCGCCGTGCCGCGCGCCGCGACCCGCCAATATTTCGCGATAGATACAAACGGATACTTTATCGCGGGTCGCCAATTCCTTTTGTTCGGGATCGTAATGCAGCATGAAGCGCTCACCTTCGCTGTTGAGCAAATACCCGCCTTCCGCCCTGAAGCTTTCGCTGACGCTTCCCCGAACTCCATAAGGCCACCAGGCATGGGTAGGATGGTATTGGATAAACTCCATATCCGCCAACTCCGCCCCCGCTTCCAACGCCATACAATAACCGTCTCCGCGCTGCCTTTCGGCGGCCGCCGGCCAAATTCCGCTGCCGTCGGCCGTGGCCAGGACGACCGCTTTGGCCCTGACTTCAATGAATGCGCCTTTGGCAATATCCAAAGCCAAAGCCCCACAAATTTCGCCGTCGGTCGTCAGCAGGCGCAGGACCATCACTTCATCCCGGGTCTTGACGCCGAGTCTGGCGATCTCCCTTCGCAGACCATTCATCATTTCGTGGCCGGTTTCATCGCCACTAAACACAGAGCGTTTGTAGCGATGGCCGCCAAACTGCCTAACACTGTACGTTCCGTCTGCGTCGCGGTCAAAAAGCGATCCAAACTGCTCCAACAGACTCACAAATCGAAAACCCTTTTGGCACAGAACCCTGACCACTTGTTGATTGTTGAGAAACCCTCCGCTCATGAGCGTATCTTCGAAATGAATTTTCCAGCTATCATTTTCGTGTTTCGGGTATAAAGCCATGCCGCCGTGAGCATTCGGTGAGCAGCCGCTTTTGCCCAACTGCCCTTTATCCAGGACCAGTACGTCGGCGCCCTCATTGGTTGCGCTGATAGCGGCCATGGAAGCCGCCGCACCGCCGCCGACGACCAAGACGTCGGTCGTATAAACTTGATCCACTTGGAGAGTCATCTAGGACCGCCTCATGTGTGATTGCAATTAAGAAAACTTCCTCCGATGCGAATCCATCCGCTCGATTCCGCCGGAAACCGGCTGGATATTTGTGTTGAACCCCTATCCAAATATCATGCCAAATGGAAATGTTTCGGGCGCGGGTCGCATGCGATTGTGCGGGCCTGACCCCGGCCGGCTTAGGCTGAAATTTCAAAAATAACAATGAGCTATAATCATGTCTGGCGCCAGGGGGGGACCGCTGAATTTTAGATGATGTTTCACACGTCAGCGCCTGGGACGGGGTCATATTGTATCGGCCGCAGTTAATTATGTGAAACGCAAATGAAACGCGAGGCGTTTTTTTTCCAGCTGGCGCGTCTGCCGGCGGCGGGCACCCGGGTCGGGGCCGTCGGCAGGGGCTAAAGCCCATGACGAAGGGATGCCTTGGAAATGGGTCCGGCCGCGATGGTGCCGCGGCATTCCGCTGGTTTCGGATGAAAAAATGCGACGGTTTAGATGTTGCGCTGGGGTGGATCGCGACTTTGCCCGGGTGCCGAAATCAGGCAACGGACCATCAGGTCGCTTGGCTGTTGGGTCTTGACAGGAAATTCTCAGGGTCAGAGCAAAGCCAATTTTTTCCACCTCAGTTAAGCGGGGTCGATCCGGATGGAATTCGGATTTGAAGTTCGACCTACAAAATACCGTTGTTGCAAGTTTTAAACAGAATCTGGTATTGCATTTTCCGTGGGATCTAGCGGCCCATTTTGTTTCTAACGCCTGAATCCGGCCCAAAGAGTTCTAATATACTGATATTCTTAAATTTACATGTTTTAGGGGGCGTTGCCGCGCTTTTTGCTCTAATTCATTGATATGTATAAGAATTTCCCGGTAAGCAAGGGGCCGGTCGCAAGAAAGAACGCCGGATGTCAGGAGGGGCTCCGCTATTTGGCACCAATTTTGCTCTTTTCTGAGGGAAGGGCGCAGTCGAAGGCAAACAGTCCGCGTCCGGTGGAGTGCACGGCGGTATTTTTTGCGGGGGGAAAACGCGGCCGGCTCGATTCATCTTCGATTGACAGCGGGGGGAAGGGTTCTATCCCAGGTTTGCCGCGACGGTTTTTTCTGCAATCTAATAGAAGCGTCCATATCTTTGGGGGGCTTCCGAATTACTCAAGGCTAGCATTTTCGACACTGATTGCTTGAGCGAACTTAGGTCGTGTCCATTCAGAAACGGCTTTTTGTCCCGCTATCGGCGCCGGGCTCTGCCGCCGGGCGGGATCAATCCTCAAAATACTCCGTGTATTCCTTATGGTTGGAATTTGCGCTCTCCCTGAACGGGCAAAAACTGTCTGATTTTTGAACGGACACGCGTCAGTTGTTCTAGCTTCTGAAAGGGAGGTGACGATTAGCCGCAAAAGGCTCGTATTAGGGAGCTCGTGCCGATCGATAAATCCTCAAAAAAGGAGGTGTCACGATGAAAGGAATCAAAATCCGCACAGTGTTGATGATGGTGAGTGTGATTATTTGGGTCATCGCCGGTTCGGCGCTTGTGGGCCTCAGCACGGTGGCCGCCAAAGGCAAGGTTCATATCGTTATTCACGATCCCGCCATGTCACGCGGATACACCAAGGCCTGGGAGTGGTGGGCGCAGGAGGTGGAAAAGGAGACCAAGGGTGAAGTGACTTTTGAGATCTTGTGGGGTGGTCCACTGGGCGGTTTCAGGGAGGCGTTGGATAACGTCTCCAACGGTGTTTTTGATATGGCAATGATAATTCCGACCTATTCGCCTTCGAAACTTCCACTCTGGACGGCCTTTGAGGTACCTTTTCTCTCCAATTCGATGTGGGCTTTTGGCAGGGCCTTGTGGGATATGAAAGACATTCCGGTCCTCAAAAAGGAAATCGAGCAATGGAACATGAAGGTGATGATCCCTATCATGCCGACGTCTTTTGAAATCATGTCGAGGAATCCGGTCAAGAATCTTGCCGATTTGAAGGGCTTGAAAATTCGGGCATATGGGATGTTTGCGGAGGTGTTGGGGCATTTTGAAGCCCAAAGCGTCTCCATTGCCGCCAACGAAATCTATGAGAACATGCAGCGGGGGGTCGTGGATGCGGCGATTTTGCCGTGGCCTGATTTTTTCGTGAACTACGGCGTCTACGAGTTATCCCAATCGGCGCTCGTGCTCGGGGGGTTCGGATATATTGTTGCGCCCTTGTGCATCAATATGGACACCTGGAATAAAATCTCTCCCGAAAACCAGGAGATAATGACAAAATTGGCAAGGCAGGCGGTTGATAAGAATGTTGAAATCAGCAACTCTTTAGCGGAACCCGCCTTGGCCAAAATCAAGGCCAAAGGCATTGAAATAAACTATCTTTCCAAGGATGAGCGGGACCAAATGGTCCAGGTGGCTGCGAAGATCTGGGATCGTTGGGTTGAGAAGCAGACGGCGGAGGGAAGGCCGGACGCGCGCATGGTGATGGATACAATGATCGAAAAGGTCAAGGAATATGAGAAGCAGGACCCGTTCAAAAAATGATCCCGAGGCGATCGCTTCCCTCTGGTTGGGTTGACTGATTTGTCTTTTGAAGCTGAGGAAGAGATCGCGTTTTTTCAATCCGCGGCGTTCACACGGGAAGTTGCCTCAACGTGTGGACATCGCCAAATTATAAGGCTTCCGAAAGGTTTCTGCGATAAGGCACCCGCATGGCTGCGCAGGCGGGAATCCCGAAGATTTCGATCCCGTAAACCTGAATGCCCGCTTGCGTGGTTGGGTCCTAAGCCCGTTTAGTCATGGCCGGCGGCCCCCGGGAGCGCGTCAATCTCCGGGTTTGCCAGGCCTTATCAGTGGGCGCCCCGGCCCCTTTCGCGGTCGAGGCGAGAAAAATACCGTGACCCGCCAATTCGAACAATATGATTGGGAGGCGCGTCTTGAGCCAGGATGCTAGCAGCGATAGAACCGTGTGGGCGGCGAATCGTTGGATGATAAAAGTGGAACAAGTACTCGCCCATGGAGGCGCTGTTTTTGCTTTGGCGATGATGCTGCTAACCGTGATTGAAATCACTTTGCGCAAGATCCTGGGCTATTCGATCGAGGGTGTTTTCGAGGCGGTCGAATTGATGTTGGTGATTATTGTCTACCTGGGACTCGCCCGTGTGCAGTATTTGGGAAAAAATGTGCGCGTTGAAATCCTGCTTTCCAATGTTCCGTTCAAGGTCAGGCAAGCCTTGGAGGCTTTCACCATGCTCCTGTCGTTGGCATTTTTCAGCCTCGCCGTTTATATGACGGGAAAGAAGGCGTGGGCCTCCTGGTTGATCCGAGAGACCACTTTCCTCCCTGCCGAACTTCCGATTTGGGCGGCGAGAGGAGTTATTACCATTGGACTGTTCTTCCTGTCGATAAGACTTCTTATTCAAATTGGCGAGTGTATTTATAACCTCATAGGGCCGCCGGGAAAGAATTCAGGGGATAGCTAGCGAGAGGGCATATGGACGCCCAAACCGTGGGAATTTTAGCGATCGTCGTATTGTTGGTACTCATGTTCTTGGGGATGCATATCGGCTTTGCCATGTTTGCCGTGGGTGTGGCCGGAATGTTTTTGATCATACCCACAAAAGCCGTGCTTTCCACGATTTCGACCGAGCCTTTCGGCGGGCTGGCCCACTACACCCTCAGCACGATTCCGATGTTTGCCCTGATGGGTTTTTTCACTTTCTATGGAGAGCAGACTAAAGATATTTTTGAGGCGGCCCGGCGCTGGGCCGGAAGGTTTCCCGGCGGGTTGGCCATGACCAGTGTGATCGGGTGCACCTGCTTCGCCTTCTGTTCCGGGTCAAGTCTAGCCTCAGCCGCCGTGATGGGCAAGGTGATTGTCCCCGAGATGCTCCGGCATGGATACGATAAGCGTTTCGCGGCCGGCACAGTGGCCGCCTCCGGCACTCTGGCGGCGATGATTCCCCCAAGCATCATTTTGATACTCTACGGAATTATTACGGAGCAATCCATTGCCAAGATCCTGATTGCCGGAATCATTCCGGGAATCATATCCGCTTTGATCTACATGAGCGGTATTTTTGTAATCGCCCGTTGGAATCCTGGAATGTCGCCGTCGACCACCCGGGGTGGCTGGAAGGAACGGCTGATAGCCCTCAAAGGAGTTTGGGGCATTGTTATTCTGGCTTTTCTGGTGTTGGGGGGCATTTACACAGGCCTTTTTTCGCCCACGGAGGCAGGTGCCGCCGGGGCGATGGGCGCATTGCTGCTCGGTGTGGCCTCCCGCAGAATGAATCTTGCCAAGTTTTGGATGTCGCTCATGGATACCGCCACCATGACGGCGCAGATCTTTATCATTATTGCTGGGGCCCTGATGTTTGCCCGCCTGCTCACTTTCAGCCGTCTCCCTTATGCGTTGGTGAATTGGGTTCTGCACTTCCAGGTGTCGCCGCATGTCATTCTCCTCGGTGTGATGGGGCTTTACATTATTCTTGGCACTTTCATGGAGCCGTTGGGGATGATGTTCATCACGCTCCCCATTATATTCCCTGTTATAACAGCCTTGGGGTTTAACCCCATTTGGTTTGGCATTTTGATTGCGAAGACCATCGAAATCGGCGTCATCACGCCGCCGGTCGGAATGAACGTCTACGCCCTCAAGAGCGCCGTCCCGCAGGTCTCCCTTGAAGATATTTTTAAGGGAATCAGCTGGTTTTTGGTCATGGATATCCTTACCTTGGGTCTCCTACTGGCGGTTCCATCAATCGCCACATTTCTGCCCGATCTGATGAAATAGCGATGTTCAAAGCCGGCCAAAATGTATTCCGGGACCCCAGTTGGGCCGCTGCGGGAATGACCGGAACGCGCCCTTGCGGTTTCCGAGGGACCCTGGTTTCACCCCTATTGGGGGGATAATCCGCGCACGACATGGCAAAAAGGAGCGAATTGATGGGAAACAGCCTAATTCACGGAGTTTTTGACATGCATGTCCACAGCCATCCCGACAACGCACCCCGCAAAACGGATGATATCGAACTGGCCACGGCGGCGGCCAAGGCCGGTATGGGAGGGCTTGTGTTAAAAGCGCATCAGGGATCCACCGTCGAGCGCGCCTATCTGGTGCAAAAGGCCGTCGGTAATATTCGTGTTTTTGGCGGATTGGTGCTCAACTACCCGGTGGGGGGACTCAACCCCAATGCCGTGGACTATTACGTGCGTCTGGGTGCCAGGGAGGTCTGGATGCCGTCTTTATCGGCTGATTATATGGTCACCTACATGAAGGGGCACGTTGCGGTCGAAGACCGGGTCGCTTTCAATAAGGCCCATGGCGGCGCGTCGGGCGGAGGGAGAGAAAAATCCGGTACGGGCGAACATTGGCCCTGGACACGGCAGGGACGCGGTATTTCCATTTTGGACGAAAAAAACAAACTGGTGGACGAAGTCTTGGATATCCTTGAAATCTTGGCTGCCAGCGAGGCGATTCTCAGCACCGGTCATCTATCGATACCCGAGACATTCGCATTGATCGAAGCGGCGCAAAAGGTGGGGGTCAAACGCCTACTCGTTACGCATCCCGAATACATGGCGCCCATGGGGGCCGAGGACCAGATTCGCTTGGCCCGCAAGGGGGTGTTCTTCGAGCGCTGCTTTGTATTTACGACCGAGGCCACCAAAACGATTGGAGGGTTCCTGCCGCTTGAAACAATCGTGAAAAATATCCGTGCGGTGGGGGTCGAGTCCACGGTCTTGGGCACCGATTTCGGCCAGGCCACCAATCAGCACCCGGTAACGGCGATGATGGATTATTTAACGCAGTTGACGGCTGCCGGATTTAACGAACGTGAAATCGAGCGGATGGCTGTCAAAAACCCCGCCGCTTTACTCAATGTCTGACCTGCAACCGGGATATTTTTCATAGAGCTAAATTGATACGAAAGAACCAAGTTCGGAAGCGGCAACCAACAAACTGCAGGGCCAACATTGAGCGGGGTGGGTGGTATGAATGCAACCCAGGCGATCGCAACGCATATCGCGCATCTTTCTTACGACGGGATTCCACCTGCAACGTTGAAGGACATGCAGACACTCATGCTGGATTACCTGGGTGTGGCCCTGGGGGGAGTTCGAACGGAAAGCGGACGCATTGCGGCCGAGTTTTCCCGCGATTTAAACGAGAGGGGCGAAGCGACCATCATCGGCTATGGTTTCCGCGTTTCATGCGCTACGGCTGCATTCTGCAATGCCATCCTGTCCCACAGTATCGAGCTGGATGATACCGACCATCTAGCCTTTTTGCACTTCAGCCCTCCGACGTTTTCAGCCGCCCTGGCAATGGCAGAGAGCAGACAGGCAACAGGCCAAGCGTTTCTGACGGCCGTTGTGGCCGGATGCGACGTCGTGGCACGGCTCTCGCGTGTGACCAACCCGGCCTTGAGAGACCGTGGATTTCATACCACACCGACCTGTGGGGTTTTCGGGGCGGCGGCGGCGGCCGGCAAAATCCTGGGGCTGGACGCGCAACAACAGGCAAGCGCCTTGGGTTTGGCCGGGGCGCATGCTTCAGGCTTGATGGAGATGTATGGTTCATCCATGCAAAAGCGGATTAACCCCGGGCCGGCAGCGCGCGGGGGCGTCGTGGCCGCTGTTCTCGCCCAGAGGGGGTTTACCGGTGCCGAGAACATTTTCGAGGGCGACAGAGGATTCTGCCGGGCGTTCGCCGGCGTTAGCGATCTGCACATGCTCACGGCGAATCTGGGTAGGGATTTTCCCATCTTTATCGAGTACAAACCCTATGCGTGTGCCCGACCCATCCATAACGCCATCGATTGCGCGCTGGAGCTCGTGACGGCGTATCCGATGGATCTTGCCGCTATTCAGGAAATAGTGGTGCGCCGTCATCCCGCTTGGGCTGATTATCACACCATTGCGCAACCCCACAACTACCATGAAGCCCAGGTGAGCTTGCCCTATTCCGTAGCCATCGCTCTGATGGAGGGCAAGGCGACTGTTGCGCAATACACCGACGCAAAGCTCACGGCGCCTCAGGTGCTCCAGCTCGCCCGCAAGGTCAGAATTATCCCGGACGCCTCACTGCCTCGCGGCGTATCCTGCGCCATGAAGATTGTTACGGCGAACGGTCGAACTTACGAAGCTCGAGTGGACTACGCTAAAGGCTCCCGGGAAAACCCCATGACCGATGCGGAGCATAAGGCCAAGTTTCGCGCGCTGGCCTCGCCGGTGCTCTCCCCGGGCAAGATCGAGCAGGTCAGCGCGCTGGCCGACAACCTCGCGGAGCTCGAAGATATCTCACAATTGAGTAGACTTCTCTATTGAAAATGGTTGATCCGGCCATAATTCTAGACCACCGTCGGCACTCTCTGCCGGCCGGCCCGGCCCAAACGCCGGCGCTGAAACCATAACGGCCCTCGGGACAAGGGACCGATCGGCGGCACGCGGCGATGAAGCAGGTATCAACGCAAGCATTGGCCCAGTTCGTATCCGACTTGACCTATGCAAAAATCCCATCGGCGGTCATTGAACGCGTGAAGCTTTGCATTCTCGACACCTTGGGCTGCGCGCTTTTTGGCTCCACACTGCCGTGGGCGAAGATTGTCGCCGAGTTCGCCCAAGATCTCGGAGGAAAGCAGGAAGCCACGATCTGGGGTCGGGATTTTAAAGTGTCGGCTGCGAATGCCGCGCTGGCCAATGGAACGGCCGTCCATTCGTTCGAACTTGACGATTTGCATAAGGTTTCGATCGTGCATCCCGGTGCGATCGCAATTCCCCCCGCATTGGCCATGGCGGAGCACATGGGGGGCTGTGACGGCCAAGAATTTCTGACGGCCGTGGTGGCCGGCTATGAAGTGGCCATCCGCGTGGGGATGAGTGTGGGCACCTCACATCTGCAACGCGGTTTCCACCCGACGGGAACCAACGGGGCTTTTGGTGCCGGAGCCGCCGCAGGGAGGATCATCCGATTGGATTCCCAAAAAATGACGCACGACCTGGGCATTTCCGGTACCCAAGGGGCGGGCCTTATGGCGGCGCAGTGCGCGGGCATGGTAAAAAGGTTGCATGCCGGTCGAGCGGCGCAAAGCGGCATCTACGGCGCTCTCCTGGCGCAGAAGGGCTTCACCGGCATCACCGATATCCTGGAAGCCGATTATGGCGGGTACTGCAAGGTGATGACCGACGCCGGTGACCTGAATGTTCTCACTGCCGGACTCGGCCGAACTTATGAGACGGCTAAAGTGGGATTCAAGCCCTATGCCGCCGGAGGAAGTACCCACACCGCGCACGAAGCCGTCAAGTCCCTCATGACCCAAAATGGCCTCGCGGCGCAGGCCATCGATAGAATCACCATCAAGGCCACAACCGCCACTTTTCATCATACCAGCTGGGAGTACCAACCCAAAGGCGTCACGGCAGCGCAGATGAACATGCAATACGTCGTCGCCGTGACGGCGCTCGAGGGCGAAATCTTCATCGACCAGTTCACAGAAGAGAAAATCAACGATCGTGAGATCATCGCGTATAGCCGTAAAGTGGACGTCGTACCGGACCCCGAACTGGATAAACTGGGACCGGAATTCCGTCACACCGCCATCGCGGAGATAAGGACGAAAGACGGAAAAACCTATCGTGAGCGCGTGGATACCGCTAAAGGGAGTGAAAAAAGGCCGCTGGCTCCGGAGCAAGTACTTCACAAATACAGATTATTGGCGGGGAAAGTCCTATCGCCCAAGGGGGCGGCAGAACTCAGCGACACGGTATTTAACCTTGAAGCGGTTGCGGATATCAAAGCGTTGGCCAAAATGCTTGCAACTTAGAAAATAGACCGAAGGCGGTTACACGCAGTGGATGTCATCTCTGATCTAGCCGAAAGCATCGTTACGACCCGCTACGAAAACCTTCCGCGACAAGCCGTCAAGATTGCCAGAGAGTTCATCGTCGACACGATTGGGGTGGGGATCGCCGGCTCCGGTTCGGCGGGAAACAACGCGATCATAGAATTGCTCCACGAGTGGGGAGGCCAACCGGAAAGCACGGTATTCGTGCACGGCATTCGGCTGCCGGCGCCCGAGGCCGCCTTCGCCAATAGCCTACTCATTCACAGCGCGGACTATGACGACACCGATGATCGGACCGCCACGCACACGAACGTTTGTGCCCTCCCTGCCGCTTTGGCACTGGCCGAAAAGCTGCACTGCGACGGCAAGGCCGTCATCACCGCCGTGGCGCTCGGCGTCGACTTGACCTGCCGGTTGGCTCTGGCTTCCAACCTGTTTCACGGCTGGCATAACACATCGACGGTCGGGATTTTCGGGGCGGCGGCGGCGGCCGGAAAGACCCTGGGTTTAGACCGCATCCAGATGGTAAACGCTCTGGGAATTGCGTACAGTCAAGCCGCCGGAAATCGCCAGGGGCGGGAAGATGGCGCCATGACCAAACGCTTGCAGCCGGCCTTTGCCACCCGCGCCGGCGTGGTGGCGGCACTGCTTGCGCAGCGGGGGGTCACCGGCGCCAGGAACGTGATTCAGGGGCAGTGGGGACTGTTCCGTCTCTACCGTGATTATCGTCGCAAATATGAACCGGATCAGTGGGCCGCATTATTGAGGGATGGACTGGGAACGCGGTTTGAAGGCGTCAATCTATCCGCCAAACCCTACCCCTGTGTGCGCTGTGCCCACGCTCCCATCGACGGCGCCCTGGAGCTCGCCGCCAAGCACGACCTGAATCCGGAGAAGGTGATGGAAGTCATCGTCGGCACGAATGAACGGGTGCTTGATACCGCCGGCAAGCCCTTTGCCATCCGAACCGACCCGGAAGTCGACGCCAAATTCAGCATTCCTTATGTCGTTGCCGTGGCGCTGAGCAAAAGGAAGGTGACCCTCGCTGATTTCAAGGAAGAGGCGATCAGGACGCCCGCGTTGGCCGCGTTGGCGGCCAAGGTTAAAGTGGTGCTGGACCCCGAGTTCAGGGGAAGCCGGTCGGTGGTGGGCCCGGTCAAGGTGAAGGTGAAGATGAGCGACGGTCGGGAGCTTGCAACGCGAGTGGAACTGGCCAGGGGGCACCTGCAGAATCCCATGAATGAACGGGATTTCGCCAACAAGTTCCGGGAGTGCGTGATGCAGTCCGCCATACCCATTGCCGAACAGAAGATCGAGAGGCTGTTGCGCCTGCTGAACCGCCTGGAAGAGATTGCCGATGTCGGCGAAGTGATCCAATTGACTGCTTAGTTCTACTTGGTCACATTACCGAAAGCCTTGCGGAGACGAGGGGAATGGATGGTCAGATTTGAAATCGTGTAACTGTCTGAGCGCCTTAGGGATCGTTAAGAAAGAACCGCGCTGTGGCACCGCTTCCTTCAAAAACCTGCAAAAAATGCTGATGCGAGGATATTTCTTATTGCGCGCGTCCTCGGGGCTTTCTTTACGAGCCCTCAGGCACGAGTTTTACGCGGTTTCAAATCTGATCATCCATGTAGCGCCTAATGGGGAACATAGTTAAAATATGACAAAGTAGAATTAGAATTTCAACTTCAAGGCCCTTTTCCTTGGGCGGGATTCGGGAGACAAGACCGGGAAGATGGGTGCAGTGGAGAAGGAGGAATTAGATGGGCAAAACACTGGCAGAAAAGATTCTGAGCGCCAAATCGGGAGTCGATGCCCAGGCCGGTGATGTGGTCATCGCTCCGATGGACCTGGTATTTGCGCACGATGTCGGCGGTCCCCTCACCATTCAGCAGTTCCGCCAAAGCGGCCTGGATCGACTGGCCCACCCCGAGTCGACCCCGTTCTTTCTCGATCACTGTGTACCTGCCCCGCGCCGGGAGCTGGCAAACGACCAGAAGCTCGTCAGAGCCTTTGCCTCCGAGAACGGCTGTCCCCTTTACCAGGTCGGAGACGGAATTTGCCATCAGCTCGTGGTCGAGCAATGGGCCAAGCCCGGAGACGTAATCGTGGGGGGTGACTCCCACACCTGTACCATGGGCGGACTGGGGGCGTTTGCGACCGGCATGGGGTCGACCGATATCGCCATTGCCATGGGGTTGGGCAAAAACTGGCTGAGGGTACCGGAAAGCTTTTTGATTAGAATTTCCGGCCGATTCCCGGCCGGGGTGGGCGCTAAAGATTTGATCCTGCACGTGATTGGGCTGCTGACGGCTGAGGGTGCCACCTATAAGGCGCTGGAATTCGGCGGCGAAAGCCTCAAGACCATGACGATGTCCCAGCGTCTGACGGTTGCCAATATGGCGGTAGAGGCCGGCGCCAAAACGGGTCTTTTCCCCTCCGATGAGGTCACCCGCAGCTACCTCGAGCGCCTTGGAAGAGGAAAGTGTTTTCAGCCGCTTGGCCCTGATCCGGATGCGGTGTATGAGCGGGTTGTCGAAATCGACGCGGAAAAGCTGGTGCCGGTGGTTGCCCGACCCCACGCCGTCGATCAGGTGGTGCCGGTGAGCGAAGTTGAGGGAACCCGCATCGACCAGGTTTTTATTGGCTCATGCACCAATGGGCGTCTTGAAGATCTGGCCGAAGCCGCCGGGATCCTGGCGGGGAAAAGCATAAACCCTCGGACGCGGCTGATTGTGGCCCCGGCCTCGCGCAGCGTCTACCTGGAAGCCATGGCCCAAGGGTATCTCAAGACCTTTATGAATGCCGGCGCCGCGATCGTGAATCCCGGCTGTGCGGTTTGCGCCGGGGTTCACCAGGGCGTGCTGGCGGAAGATGAGGTCTGTCTGTCCACGAGCAACCGCAATTTCAAAGGGCGTATGGGAAACCCGGATTCGCGGGTGTATCTTGCCAGCCCGGCAACCGCAGCGGCTTCCGCCATTCGGGGGACGATTACCAGCCCGCCGCGATTCGCGGCGGGATGAGACTAAACTAACGATCCGCAAAGAGGTGCGGCCATGCTGAAAGGTAGAGCAATCAAATTGGGAAATGACATTTCCACGGATCTCATTGCCCCCGGCCGGTACATGCATTTGAGAAACAATCTGCCGGAACTCGCCAAACACGCGTTGGAAGACGCCGATCCTGATTTTGTAGCCAAGGTCAAAGCGGGGGACTTCATTGTTGCCGGGAAAAATTTCGGGCTTGGCTCGAGCAGAGAGCATGCTCCGCTCATTATTAAAATGAGCGGTATCGGCGCCGTTATCGCCGAATCCGTCGGTCGGATTTTTTTTCGCAATGCCATCAACATCGGTCTTCCGGTAATAATCGCCGCCACGCAGGGCATTGACGATGGAAATGAGCTTGAAATCGATCTCGCCTCAGGAACTTTGGACAACCTTTCCAGCGGGGCAAAGCTCAATTTTGCCCAATTGCCCCCTGTCATGTTGCAAATTCTGGAAGAAGGCGGGTTGATACCCTATATAAGGAAATTCGGCGATCTGCAATTTCAAGCCAAAAGATGAAGACTTCAAAATTCGAACGAGTTCTCAGGGAGGTAAACTTATGGGCACGGACTGGAATTATAAATTAGGTTTGATAATTCCTTCATGGAACACCACCATGGAATACGAATGCTGCCGCATGGCGCCTGCGGGCGTTTCAATTCATTCTTCGCGGATCGCACACACCGATGATTCCGAGGAATCCTTACTGCACACGGCCGAAATGGGTCCTGAGGCCGCACTTTTACTGGCACACGCCAAGGTCAACGCCATATGTTTCGGCTGCACGGGGGCGAGTTTTTTGAGAGAAGGTATTGATCAGGAAATCATCGACAAAATTGAAGATGCCACAAGAATCGCGACGACGACCACGTCGACCGCGATCATTGAAGCCTTGGACTATTTGAATCTGAAATCAGTGGCGATCGCAACGCCGTATCCGGATTGGATCAACGAACGCTTGGCCGAGTTTCTTGTTCATGCCGGATATGCAGTTGTATCGCAGAAAGGGCTGAACGTCGACTGCCCGGCCTTCTTGCCCCCGGCGAGTGCCTACATGGTGGCCAAGGACGCCAATCGCCGCGAGGCCGATGGAATCCTCATCAGCTGCACCAATTTCCGCTCTCTTGAAGTTATCGCCCAACTTGAGCAAGATTTGGGCAAGCCCGTAATTTCGAGCAATACCGCCACAATGTGGAAACTTCTGCAACTGGCCGGGGTGCCGGAAAAAGTGGCCGACGGCGGTCAACTTTTCAAATGATTCGGAGAAAGGAGCTCGGTCAGTGTGAAACGGGGTGGCATTGGATGGCTGGGGGTCTTTCGCCGGCTTGGATTGGTTTGCGTAGCCGGAACCCCTCTTCTTTGGCAACGTGAAGCGGTTTTATCGAGAAACGGCTGAGGCAAAACGATGTTGGACAATTCAGTTAAAGAAAAGATTAGAAAAGGCGAACCGTCCGTTGGAGTGATCAGCAATCTGGCTTCCACCCAATTAACGGAGATTTTTGGATTAGCCGGATTCGAGTTTATTATTTTCGATATGGAACACAGCACGATGTCGGAAGAAACATTGGAAGACTTAGTGCGGGCCGCGAAATTAAAGAAACTCGTCCCTCTGGCCCGGGTGCGGGAAAACAATGCAAAATTGGTTTTGGGGGCCCTCGATGCGGGTTGCCTGGGGGTCATGATTCCCCAAATCGAAACAAAGGAACAGGCGCAGCAGGCCGCCCTGAGCACGAAATATCGTCCCCATGGCAACCGGGGAATCAATTGGAAAGTAGTTGCTTCCGAGTGGGGCGATGTCAACCCCGCTGAATATATAAGCGCGGCCAATGCGAATATCCTGACGATCATTCAAATCGAAACCGCGGCCGGGGTCGAAAATATCGAAGCAATCGTCAAGGTCCAGGATATCGATGCAGTTGTGATCGGACCCGCTGATTTATCAGGATCCATGGGCTATCCCGGGAATCCCGGACACAAAGAGGTCCAATCGGCAGTGGATCGAGTGATGAAGGTATGCCACGCGGCCGGGATGGCCTTGGGTGTGGGGGCAAGTCTTGACCCCGCGCATATGTCCGAGGCGCGGCAGAGAGGTGCTCTGCTGTTTTTCGCAAACCCTGCGGAATTCATCCGTCAAAACTGCCGGGCGTTAGTGTCCGGGATAAAGGCCGGCTTGGCGGTTGAATGAAAGTTGGTTTGCTCGATTGCCGGCGGTTGACGTCAGTTGGCGGGCAAGGCCGCCAGCACATCCGCAATAAACTTTTCATCATCCCAGGCGTCGCGACGCGCGCAATGGCCGAGCCTGACCAGCACCAATTTGCGGGAGGGGATAATGATGACCCGCTGTTCCTGGAATCCCTCGGCCGAATAAGCATCACGGGGGATCGACGGCCAGCGGCGATTCGCCGGATTCGAAGCCGATCCGGCATTCAGCCAGAACAGGGCGCCGTATTCTCCCCGGGGGGCTGGCGGTGTCGGGGTCGTGGAGTACGTGACCCAGCCTTCGGGAAGCAGGCGTTCGCCTTCCCAAACCCCATCCTGGAGGTACAGGAGGCCAAACCGCGCCCAGTCCCGGGCCGTGGCAAACACATAGGATGAACCGACAAACGTGCCGGAGGGGTCCGGTTCGAACACCGCACTGTGCATGCCGATCCTATCGAATAGCTCCCGATGAATGAAGGTGTAATAGCTGCGATATTCTTCTTCGGCCGCCCGGCGGACAATCCGGGCGATGATGTTGGCGGTGCCGCTGGAATAATGCCAGGTCGTGTCCGGTTTTGCCTCGAGCGGTTTTTGTGAGGCGTAGGCGGCAAAATCGTAACTGGCGTAAAACATGGAGACGGCATCCGCAAACGGTGCATAGGTTTCATCAAACTCCAGGCCGCTGCTCATCCGCAGGAGCTGATCGATCGTGATAGTGCGGCGGGGATCACCTTCTTTCTGCCACGCCGGCACCGGAGCCGGACGGCTGATGTGCAACTTTCCTTGGCGGACCAACACCCCGACCAGCGCGTTGGTGACACTCTTGCTCATCGACCAGCCCAGCAACGGCATCGTGGGACTGACCCCCGGCGCATAGCGCTCGGCAATCAGCTTCCCGGCATACACGACAACCACCGCCCGCGTCTTGCGGGGATGATCGGCCGCCGGTTCCGCAAAGGCCGCCTCCAGCGCGGCGTTCAGTCTTTTCACATCCACACCGGCGGGCAAGGGGTCCGGTGGCCGCTGATCACCCGCCGGCCAGGGCGCGTCTGTTTTGCTTGCGGCATCGGCTTGTTGCTGGGGAACTTGCATGAACGTTTGCCGACGAAGTTCGGCCTCCGTCGTCCCCTTGACCACCGTACAGCCACAGCCCTCGCGAAAAATGGCCTTCGTCCGGGCGAAACCGAATGATGTCGCGGTGACTGATTTTTGCCGTTCATCCAAATCATATCCGGTAATGGCAAAAAGAAAGTGTACCGGGGCGATGTCTTCCTCGAAAACGGCTGCAGGAGGGCGTTGGGCGATAAACGCATTGGAACAGATGGTTTTGGCGACGTGTCCGGTTCCAATGGGCAGTGTGTTGCTCAGGTACCATCCGGCGGCGATCAAACCGCCCAGCAAGACCACCCCCAGGGCGAGTAACGTTTTTTTTATCCAGGGTTGCATGCCGATCTCGAAAGGGTTTGAATGCCGGGGTTAAAAAAAATCGTCAGCACTGGCGCTATCGGCCGTTTTAAATTTTCTTGTGCGAGAGATTAGCACACGCGATTTATGAATGCAAATCCCGGATTGGCTGTTGTCCGCCATGTCGCCACAGTGTATTTGGAGGGGAAATCGGGCAAGATACGCACGGTTGAGGCAGCGATAGGGGGTCGGCATTTGTGAAGCCCCGCGGACTTTATTTCGCTCGGAGACCGGCAATGCGCTTGCGTACCGATTGAACGGATGGGTTTTGGAGAAAAAGGAGAATGACGGATGCGTACGATCTATTTCGAGAAGAGGATTCCCAAAATGTTGCTGACCAAAGCGCTGCAGCCGATTTGGCCGGCGGTGGTTTATTCGCGGTTATCTCCGACGCGCTTCGTGGATGTGCCTGAGAAACCCTTGCCCGGGCCCCGCTGGGTGAGAATGCGCAATCGGTTGTGCGGCATCTGCGCCAGTCACTTGCACTTGCTCTTCGTCGATGCCGATCCCCGGGTAAGTCCCGCCGCTCTGCCGGGCACCGAACGCATATACCTGGGTCACGAGGTGCTCAGCGAAGTGACTGAGGTGGGGGCGGGTGTGACCACGCTGAAGAAGGGCGACCGCGTGATTCTGGACTCCCCGGAAGCCAACTGTCTCAGCCAGGAGATCGAGCCCATTTGTCGCCCCTGCCGCGAAGGCCATCGCATGCTTTGCGAAAACGCTTCTCTGGGTCAGAATCTCGAAGGGATGGGCGGCGGCTGGGGGGACGGCTTCACGGCCCATGAGACCGGGGTCTATCAAGTGCCGCATGGGCTGGATGACGAGACGGCCATGATGATCGAGCCGCTCGCGGTGGGGGTGCGCACGGCTCTGCGCTGCTTGCCCGACCCGCAGCAGCGCGTTCTGGTGGTCGGCAGCGGTATGATCGGCCTTGCGGTAATCGCGGCCCTGCGCGTGCTTTCACCGGACTGTCGCATTGCGGCGATGGCCCGCTACCCCCAACAAGTGGCGATGGCCCGTAAACTGGGCGCCGATGAAATCATCGTGCGGGAAGACCCCTATCGAGCGTCCGCCCGCATTACCGCCGGAAAACTTTATACCGGCCAATTCAAAAACCGTATGATCCTGGGGGGCTTCGACGTGGTCTATGATTGCGTGGGTTCGGAAAGAACGGTGTCGGACAGTCTTCGCTGGGCCCGGGCCGGCGGCACCGTGGTGCTGGCCGGTGTCAACTTGAAACCCATGCACGTGGATTTGACCCCGATCTGGTATCAGGAGGTCGACCTGATCGGCGTCTACGCTCACGGCACGGAGGAATGGAACGGGAGGCGGCAATCCACCTATGATCTCACGGCCGACTTGCTGCTGAAAAAGAAACTTTTCATCGAAGGATTGATCACCCACCGCTTTCCGCTGGCGCAATGGCGCACGGCCGTTCGGACGGCCAAGGACAAACGCAGCGGTGCCATCAAGGTGGTTTTGGACTTGCGCCTTGAAACCTGACGCCGCATCAGAAGGATCAGATCGCTTCCATACCAGGGCAGATTAGGGGACATCACGAACTTGATTAAAGCGGCCGGTTATATTATGGGAAGTTTAGGCCGGGATATTTTTCATACAGCTAAACATTCATGGCCCTTCGGGCCACCACAATGCATGAAAACTTTATTTGCGTACTAAATTGATACAAAGGAGGGCGGAGAATGCCAAAGACGGTGGACAATTTGATGAAGATGTTTACGAGTGGATCGGAATCCAGCATCCGGTATAGGGTATTTGCCGAAGCCGCGGATAAAGAAGGTCATTCCAACGCGGCCAAGATTTTCAGGGCGATTGCCACAGCCAAGATGTTCCATGCCCTTTCGCATTTCAGGGCCGCCAATTTTGTGGACTCGACGACGGAGAATCTCAAACAGGCGTTGGAAGAGGAAACCTATGACTGCAAGAATGGATATCCTTCCATGATTCAGGACGCGGTGGCGGACGCTGCGCTCGAGGCCCGGCACAGTCTGGAATATGGCATGTCCATCGGACCGGTTATCACCCGGTTTATCAGCAGCGCCATCGGCAATCCTGATGCCGATGAGGGTGGTTGCTATTATGTCTGTCCGGTGTGCGGAAATATCGAGTTTGGCCAGCCACCGGCGAAATGCCCTTTTTGTGGCGTGGATGCAACCGATTTTGTGGAGGTTGCCTAACGCGAAAAAAATGGGGCCGATTCGCCGCGAGGCGCAGCGCGAAATACCGGTGAGATCCAAAATGGTGCGGGAGAGGTCTGAGCCCTTTTATTTTAGCGGAAGTGCATGCATGAACGGCGTTGGCAATGCCTAAGCGATCCTCTGATATCTTTTCGGTCTCTTCAGCGATCCGCCGCCTTGTGTACCTGATCTGTTGCTTGCAGGGTTTGTTGTCCCCCGCCGGCGCGACAGAACCTGCGGCTCGATCGCTGCCCGAATCGCTGTTTCTCCAAAACATCCCGCAACGTCCCCGGGACGCGATCACGGGCGTCCAATTCGGCAGGCAAACCACCGGTATGACCGGCCGAGAACGGCAGACGAGGGCGTTAGATGAGCTTCTCCGCGGAAATGTTCCTGACTTTCTAAGAAAGCTCAAGCCTGTCCACCTGTCCTACAGGTCGCCCCAGGGCAAAACGATCACGGCCCTCATCTGGGTCACGCCGGACTATTTGGCCATTGGGTCGGACGAAGATTTCCTGCGGATTCCCCTGTCTTATCCCTCGGCGGTGGCGGCGGCCCAAGCCTTCGATTGCGTCCTGCCTACCCGCAAAATGGTGGACGCCATCTATAAACAGGCCACCTGCCATCTGGAACCGGACCCCTTGCCCCCCGGTCCGAAGATGCGGTCGAGCGAATATTACCTGAAACACCGGGAAATGATTCGGGCCCAACGAAAAGAGGCGGGTTGCGCCCTCGGGGAACTCGTGGCCGGCCACAAGAAGGACATCGTTCTCACCAACCGCCTGAATGCGAAGCCCGGCCGAATTGCTATTTACGGGTGGCACCGGAAAAATGGGGCACCCATCCAGCCGCTCAGTACCGTGCACGGGGAGCGTTATGCGGATTAAAGCCACGGCGTGCGCCTGATCTACAACACGGTCTGGATCAACGGGGAACCCCGTTCGATCCTGGAAATCCTCCAGGACCCCCGCTGCGCCCCCGTTCTCACCCATGAAGGCCACATCGCAAGGCCGCGCAGGATGCTGCGTCGAAAGTAGGACGGCGGCCCTCCCGGTATAGCTCGGCCGAAGATATCCATTTACCGCGATTGGGGGTTCCCCCGCGCTAGGCTCTTGCAACAACGAAAGCCGAGATGGTAGTTGTGGTGACTCTTTTTGTCCATCACCCGGCTTCCGTGCCAGAAGGGCGCGCGCCACCGGCACCAATCTTCATGCGCCCTGTAACTATCGAAGATAAACCAGCTGCCCTTCATCTCGGTATACCCGTACTCCCGGTGGCCCCGGCTGGCCATTTGGTTTTCATTGAGGGGCAGGTTCATGTGCTCGGCGGCATTGCCATGGAGGTCGTAGACCATCAGCGGACTGCGGCACTGGGGAAAGAAGCCCGCCGGTAAGGTGTTGGATCCGCAACCCGACCAGCTGCCTCCGGTGCATCCGGAGGTCTTGGAACTGGCACCGGCGCAAATGCCCTCGCGGTAAGCGTCGCCGTAGCTCCAGGACTTGCTCGCGCGGTAATTTTGATTGTGTGCCTGCTGCATGAGGCGGATCGCCGCCGCGGGGCTTCTCCCTACCGCCAGGTCAAACCGGTAGTCCGGTTCCTCGAGGACGCCGGCGCAGGCCCCCTCCCATTCATGGGCATCGCATAGGCGCTTGCCTACCGCTTCACAGAGCTCCGCCGCTTCCCGGGCCCGCACCCAGACGACCGGATAGGCGCAGGGGATGTCGGGGAACTCGAACTGATCGATACAGGCGCCGGCCTCGTCCGGCTTTTCCGCCGCAGGATTGTAGAGGGGCGCCATGTATTTGGCCCCGCATATGCTTTCGAAGAAGGGGTTTCCATCGTGGAGGCTTTCTCCTGCAATTTTTTCTTCACACTGCGCCGCCGTGACGGGATGTTTGGTGATGGCAGGATTCCCCTGACCCATATAGCCCGATCCGGCGAAGATGGCGCGGACCCTAATCATCTGTGCTTCCGTCAAATTGCGAGCGGCCTGGAGTTGACGAAAAAGGACCTCGTTTTGCCGGGCCAGGGCGTTGAGATCCTGGGAGGAGGCCTGCCCGGCCAAGATAGCCAGGAGGATAATGAGTTGAAGTGCGACAAAACAGGGCTTCATGGATTAGCCTTTCTCACAAGGTAGAAGAAATCGCGGTTGTCCGGGTAACCGACGAAACGCGGGATCACCTGGCCCCCTTTGGTCTTGTCCAGCACGCTCATCCCCTTGATCAGGTGTCGGGTGGACAATTCCGAATCCTGGTGCCTGTAAACCGCCAGGTAGGTGTGTTCCAGGGCATTGATATCCAGGAGCAGGGCATACCGGCATTGGTAGGCCTGGAAGACCCGGGCCATGGCCGAGGGCGTGGCGGCGGAGAAATAGCCGTAGATCAAAAACCGGCGGTCCTCGTACGTCTGCAGGCCCAGGCCGGCTCTTAAGGTGCGAAACCGCTTGTCTGCGGAACCCGACCAGTTCCCCTGACCCCAGCGGGGCACCATGACCCCCACCCTGGAATTTTCGCTCCCTGGATCGTATTCAATAATGGGGACCCCATTCTGGCGGGCATGGCGAATCTTTGCGAGGTCGGCATTGTCCCTTTCGGTCCACGTTTTGAGATCGATGGTCCCGTCCTCAAAAACTGCAACGGTGGCCAGCCCCGGTTGAAGCTTGCTGAGAACCGTCCCGTGCTCGATGAACCCGTAATGGCTTCCATGGTTCTTGAGGGCCAGACCAGACCACCGAAAGGCCCCGGGATAACGCTTGAATCCTCCTACAAAGGTCGCGGCGATCCGCTCCCGGCGGGCGGGACTCAGCAGCCCGGTCATGACGAGGGGCTCCAGGGTCCCGATCCCGTCCGGTCCGGGGAGGGTCTTGTCACGCGTCTGATCCAGAACCCGAGCCGACCAATCCACCCGGGGATGCTCCGTGCCCATCTCGAACCCCAGATCCACCATGTCAAGGTCGAAGGCGACCATGTATACCAGGGCATTGGATTCAACCTCATCGAGGGGGTTGACCTGCTTTTTCTGGCGCTCGACAATCTCCTCAGCCACGAGGCTGGGTTTGATCACGCTCACGAAGACACCGGGGAGCCCTCTGGCGCTATACCAGCGGCCGACCAGAACCTTTTCCCCCGTATCCGATTCAAGATCGATGCCCAATTCCTGGGCGAGCAGGAAGTGATAGGCATAGCGTGCGCCGGTCAGCGGGCGCGCAGGGGCACCGGGGGGGCACGGCCGCGCCCCGGTCGAAGGTTTGGGGGCCTCGATATTCTCAGAGGTATTGAGAAAAGCGTCCTGGTAGAATTTTTCCCTCACGAAGGTCGTGATTTTCTCCCCTTGCCAAACATGGTTCCGGAGCAGATCGGTCACCTTCTCCAGTGTCGTCTTGTGCCCCTCGGTCTTGTTGCGGAGCAACAGCCTTTCCCCGCAAAGGGGGGCATAGGTCCGACCCGAGTCGGCGGCCCCGGCCAGGTCGGACCCGGAGGAGACAGACCACAGGTCACAGCGGTGGGTCTCTTTGGGGGAATGAATCACGATCCCCGCGGGATAGTCGGGGTCGAGGAGGAGCGTTTGAGTTGCGGGCGCCGGATTTTCCAGATGGTAGGCCTCCACTCCATCGCTTTCTCGCCACTGGAGGAGGAGGAGATACCAGGTATTTATCCTCGGGTTCAGGTTTATGAGGGTGCCCGTACCCTCCGGGCCTGTGCTTTTGCGGATGGCTATAGAGGAGGTTTTCCGAAACTGCTGTAGTTCGATGACCGTCTTGGGGGTTTGGGCGTTGTATTCGTCCACCTGTTTCTGCGGTGGCTGAGAGGTCGCATCGGAGACCAGCGCCCAGAAAAAAAGCGCCGCCAGCACTTCCTGTCTGATCCTGATGAAGCCTCTTCTTTGCATGAAGGCCAAAACCGCCATGAGGGGGATCACGGTCATAGGGCCTCTACGCCGCCGGCCCGGCCAGGCAGTCAACCGTTTCGCCCCAAGAAAAACGGAGCCCATTGGCCGCGAGGCTGAGCGCGAAAGAGGGGTGACATCAAGAGACACGTCTCAAAAAATTCTTGATCCAAAGCGGCGTTTTTCTCCCCACCCTGCGCCCAGTGCTTAACGCTGGGCCTCCTTCCGCAACCTGCGTCCGAGGCAGCGTGGACAACTCCATTCGGTAGGCCAGCCACCAGATCACCAAAATACCCAAGGCCCACCAAATAATCTGCCATCCCCATAGCGAGGGCATTCCCAGTTTCCAAGCCGAGAGGCCCCCATTCGGAGCACCGAAAAAATCGTTGCCAATAATTGCGCCCGGACCAATTGCAAAAAACAGCCATGCCAGGGTCAAGGCCCACACAGCGGGTCGCATGATGTGCTTTTCCGCTGTGAGCCCGGCGTGTTCTTGGAGGAACCGGTGATAGTTCGCGCGGTGCTGACGATCCTCTCCGCCGCGGGTGGCCAAAGAAACCACTGCGCAGACCAGAACGTTGCACAAGATGCCCCACCCCGCGGAGTAGATCGTCCAGGGCCAGTACCCCCAAGGCAGATCCAAACCAAGGAATCGGGTGATTGAGCCGCCGACGGGATCCACGAGCATGACTGCCACCAAACCCGCGATCAAACCCAGCGTGGCCCCCTGCCGAGTAATCCAAGGAAACCAGCAAACCCCTGCAAGGGAGGGCCATAACTGCACGGCGAAGGCGGGAGCGAGCATACCGAGATGGGCCTGGGCCACGGGGGTGAAGGTGGCCAAAAGCAGCGCAATCAAGAAGATCAACATCAGCGTGATCCTTGCGCAAAGCTTCAGCATCCGATCATCGGCCGTTGGGTGCATGAAGCGCTTGTAGATATCTACGGAAAAGATGGTTGCGGTTGTCGATGCAAAGGCGGCGGCGGCGACCTGGATTGCCGATAGCGCGCATATTGCGAACAGCGCCATGAACCAAGGGTTTTCCGCAGCGACTAACTTGATGTAGCTCACCGTCAGATTCGTGTATTTTCCAGCCTCCTGCTCAGGCAACACAGCGGACAGCGCCAGTCCAGCCTCGGTGATTTCCTTAGAGGCGCCCAAGAAGTGCGCCCCTATGCCCTGGATCGCCGCGAAAAAAAGCAGAACCATGCCGATCACGCCCCCTAAGACCCAGACTTGTTGCGCGGCAAAGCCTTTGGGGTCACGGCAGCCGAACCCCAGCATACTAAATGCAGGTGACGTTTGCATCCCCATCAGGGCGAAACCATAGGTGAGAATCATCGAAGCCGTCCAGATGCCGCCGACGGGCATCTCTTTGCCGAGACCTTCCGTAAATTGAATCACCCCAGGAATAACGAAGAAATTCGTTGCAGAGACGTTCAGTGACGTGCCAAGGTTAGCTAGCGCCTCGTTGAGAGCGCCGAAACCACCCAGCTCGATGTAGGCGACGCAACTGACGGCAACCATGCCCCCGACCATCAGCATGGACTGGAGCGCGCCGACACTGGTCACCGCACGCATGCCACCAATGCAGGCATAAAGAAATACGCTGAAGCTCAGAATCCACATCGCGGCGTGACGATCGACCCTGCCGTCGGTCAAGCTGGCGATGAGTTGGCCGGAAGCCGCAAGCTGTATTCCAACAAAAGGAATTGCGAACATCAAGGCGATCAACACCACCACAATGCGAATTGACTCGCCGGAAAAATAGGCGGCAAGCATCTGGCCGGGCGTCACATAACCAAAACGTTTTCCCAGCAGCCACTGCCGCTTCAGAAACAGAATCCCCCCCAGAGGGATGACCACGGCACCTAAGGCACATTGAGCGTATTGAAATCCATCCAGAAATACCATCGACGGGTGGCCCATGAAAATCCACCCGCTCAAAGAGAGGGCGGTGCCCGTCAATACGAAGACCCACGCGGGGATCTGTCGGTTAGCGAGGAAAAAGTCGTCGGCCGTCTTCGATCCACGGCTACTCGTAACACCCCAATAAAGGCAATAGACGGCATAGAAGGCGAGAAAGGCATACAACCACGTCATGCGATCAGGCAAAACGTTTTCTCCTGTTGATAGTTCCGCCAGTGCAATTTCGGCTCACCGGCGCTTCATAGGCTTAGAGCTTACGAAGCACGTCCAACAGCTCGATCGACCCCCGCACCCCATGGGTCGCGACCATGTAGAAGACGAAGCACGCAAAAAGCGCTGTGAAGCCGCATAGTCCGATAGTGATATTGACGAAACTGAAATGCGGCACCACAATCCAACGCACGACAAAAATCAGCAATGAAACCGCGTACACACCAAATCCCAAGGCGACTTGACCGTCCGAGAAACGCGTGTCGAAGACGTGATTGATGATGACGTGGGCAACAAAACCAAAGATCACCAATGTGAACCCGAATAAGCCCGGGGCCAGATTCCCGGTGTTGAACCCGGACAAAACAAAGCACAGTCCGAAGGAGCCGAAGAACGCCCAGTCCGTCGTAACCGCTAGTTTATGCTCGCTCTGATGGGATGCGTTCATTTGCGACGGTTCTTCCTATCTTTAGATGATTCGGATTTGTCGGAGACCGTTGGCAGAGCGTCTTCACCGACGGGAAAGATCGTTAGCCCCCCCGCCACTCGAGGGACTAATGGGCATGCCGATCTCGCGCAGGAGTCCTTCGACGAAGGGGATCTGGGTGCGATAGCGAAGTGCTGAGTTCACCACGTTGTCTGCCAAGCTGCCGGAGCGCGGGCCGCCACCCTCGGACTTGCCATTGTTTTCGTTGCCGTTACCGCCGGTGGACATGCCGCTTAACCCCGGCAAGCCATCGACCTGAAGGATCTTGATGGACTCAATATTTTCCATCGGTTTCACACTCTCACGAACGATTGACGGTATGCGGTTAAGGAGCTCCTCCTGCAAAGCGCTGCGTCGACTGGCATCGGAACGCATATTCTCCGCATCGTTCAGCTTGCGTCTGCCTTCAGCGTCGATTGCATAGCGATGCTGAGAAGCATTGGCGGCCGTAATTTCGGCTTGGGCCCGATCGCCGGCAGCGACCAACTCCGCCGCCGCCCTCGTTTTGATCTTGATGGCTTCGCGTTCCGCCTGCTGTGAAGCTTCTACCAGTTCGATATGCTTTCGACGTTCGGCAATTTCCGTTTCGCGCAAAGTAATTACCTTTTCCTGAGCTTTAACGGTCGCGCTGCGCGCTTCTTCGGCCGCCGTTTGTGCCTCCGACTTTTCCTTTGACTTGAGCGCGACGGCGATGGCGCGTTCTTGTTCCTCTAACTCCAGTCTTTCGCGCCGCCTGATTTCAAGACTTTCGGATTCCTGCTGTCGCCGGATGCGTTCGGCGTCGACCAGACGCTCGAGCTGGAAGCGCGCCTTTTCGATCTGCTCTTGGGACGTTATCTGGGCCTCCTGGATTTCCCGCTCGCGATCAGTCTTTTCCCGCTCGATTTCCGCCCGTTGTTGTGCGCGGCGCATGGCAATTTCGCGCTCTTGGTCCAAACGGGCGTATTCGCTGTCCTGGCCGATCTTTAGCGCCAGCTTCTCCGAATCCAGATTCTTTGATCGGATCGCGATGTCGGTATCTTGCTCGATGGCATTGCGCTTTTTCTTGCGGCTTTGGATTTCCTCTGTCAGCCGAGTCAGACCTTCGGCATCGAAGGCGTTGGACGGATTAAACAGCTTGATATCCGCCTGGTCGAGCCGGGTCAGTGAAACCGCCTCGAGTTCAAGACCGTTTGCAGTAAGCGTGTCGGCAACCAGATCCTTCACGCCCGTGACGTATTCGCTGCGGTTTTCATGGATTTCCTCCATCGTCATGCGTGCCGCGACCGCGCCCATGGCATCGACAAACCGGCCTTCAACCAATTCCTTCAGCCCCTCGGGATCCAGCGTGCGGTTGCCCACAGTTCGCGCCGCGGCTGAAACGGCTTCCGCCGTTGGCATAACGCGGACGAAGAACTCCACAATCACCTCGATGCGCATACGATTTTTGGTGATGAGCGATTTCTCCATTGCCCGCCGAATTTCGATGCGCAGGGTCTTCATGCTGACTTCGGTAATCTCATGGACGATGGGCAACACCAATGCTCCTCCGCCCATGACAACCTTCTCTCCACCCAAGCCGGTGCGGACGAATGAAAGATCCTTTGACGAATGGCGATACAACCAGTGCAAAAGGTAAACGACGATTGCGATAATGATCGCCACCAAGATAATAATTGAAATGATGTCTGCGCCAATCATGGTCCGGGCCTCCCATTAAATTAAACATTCCATGTTTGTATTCGGCGGACACGTCGCCCATTTGCTGCGGCCGTCGACAGGATTGTCAGGGTCGAAGCACTGACGGTGTGTAACCGTCATATCATAAGGAAACGCTCTCCTTCATCCCTACCGCCAAAATAATCAACCCAAAAGCGATTTGGTTAACAAAATCGGCTAGGTTGTAAGTAACCATCAGATATCTGATTTCCACGTCGCCGGTAAAACTCGCAATGAAGTAGCAAAGGGGATAGATCCCCGAGCCTATCGTTATTATCAGACGCAACCAGAAAAACCCCTTGCGCACAGGATCGCTGCCAGCCTGCAATACTCTTTTGCTCATCCAACCAAAGAAAGCCTCACCGAGAATGTAGAGCCAAGTCACAAGACCGATTAAGAAGCCAAGCGCTGAATGCATTAGATCGGCCTCGCCCATGAAGCGGGAGAGCACCATCAACACCGCGGCCACCAGGAGACGCCAAAATACGCCGACGGGCACCGGGCCGACCGCTCCAACGAAGAAATACAGTGTCACCACTTGCAGGGGAACGGTTAGGAACCATCCGATATAGCGGTAGATCATCGTCATCTGAGCAGTGGCAAGCCACACGTTGGTGGCAATCAGATAGTGGGCCGCTGAAGCCAGCGTCACAATACCCGATAGCGCGAGGGGTAGCTTCCATCTCCGCGGCACCCATGCGGTACCTGCAAGCAACAACACGGTCGTTGCGAGGGTAGCGACCATAATCAGTGCGAATGTCCCGCTGGCGATGTCTTGCACCCCAATTAATTTGTTCACCATACCGATCCCTTTTCACTTTAGACCTGAGTACGAATGTGGGCTGATCGAGCGTACAGGGCCACCATTGGTAATATCAAAAGACCAAAAATAAACTGCTGCCACTCAAACGTCAGACCGATGCCAACGAGGAACGATGTAAGCACCTGCAGGACGAGAACACCAATCACCGTAAATCCATAGCCACCATAGCCTCCGAGCAACGAGGTGCCGCCGATCACCACCGCCGCCAAGGTCATGAACAAATAAGGCTGCCCGACGCCGATGAACCCCCCGCCACTCCAGCCCAACAGCAACGAACCGGTGATCGCCGAAAAAATGCCGCTTACCATGAAAGTGCCGACCCAGTAGCGGCCCTCGGAAAACATCAGTTGTCCCGCGCAAATACGGTTGCCCCCCAGCGCGTAAAGATAACGCCCGTAAACGGTATTTTTGAGGCCATAGATCAGAAGCACCGCCATGCCGGCCCAGATCAAGATGATCGGAGGCACGCTGAGCCCAAACGTCTTGCCATTCATCGCCGCAAGATTTCTGAGCCAATCCGGCACTTTGCCGTAGACGTTGCCCATCTGGGCGGAGCCGATGCTAGTCATTATTTGGGTCAGACCCGAGACGGCAAAGCCAACGCCCAGCGTCAAGATGAGCGCCTGGCCTTGCACACGCAGACTGAGGATGCCATTAATAAATCCGATGAAGGTTCCGAGAAGCAATACCACGATCACCGCAATCCACGATGGTACGCCTAATTTTATCAGGTAGAGGAGGCCCACGTTCGACGATCCGATCACGAACGGAATCGACAAATCCAAACCTCCGAGTAACGCCACGAAAGTCTGACCCACACAGGCGAGCCCCAAGAAGGACGCAAAAACCAGCATGCTCTTGATGTTGGCAGCCGATGCGAATCCTTCGATGGTGAAGGAGCTGATGGCAAACAACCCGGCGAGGACCGTCAACCCGATGAATGCGCTGCGATTGTTGATGAAGAATTTGCTCACCCGTACGGCAAAGACGAGCAGTACAATCAAGATCAGCAAGGCAATTACATTCAAACCTGTGAAGAACCCGCTGACCGTCACGGATGCGATCAAAAACGCCCCGAGCAACAGCAGCAAAGCCAGCAGCAGCCCTCTATTGCCGGTCAAGAATTTCCTGAATGCGGCCCGCGCGCTCGGGTGCGCTTCACCCGGGGCGGTCGACGCGGAATCCGCGGCAGTGCCAGACGAGCCCACAGCGACAACGTGTTGCCAGAGCCACAGCACCAGCGCAAACGTGGCCGCCGTGTACAAGATCACATTTTGGGCGGGTAGACCCTGCCAGAACCCCAGACCTGTGCCCAGACCGGCAATCAGCGCCGCGATCACCAGACCTACCCACATGGGAAATGGCGACAATGTCCTTTGCACGCTCAGGCTCCCACTGCGATCATCCAGGCCTGCTTCTTAGCGCTCGCGAAGGATTGGGCGGCATGGCCGTTCGAGGTCGCCAACAGCCATATCACGACCAGAATGATGATTAGCAGGCTTACATACATAAATGGTGTCATCAACCGGGTTTTGGCTTCGGCGACCGACACGCGCAGGATAAAGACCACCGAAACCAGCAGCAAGGCTGCCAGGGCCATGGATTTTTGGTTAGCGGACATGGCGAAGTCCGAAGCGGATTCCCCCAGCTCGAAGAAGAAAGCGCTCGAAGCGCGTTCATCCGCAGGAAATGAAGCGGTTGATTCCTGCACGTTCGCCGGCTGACCGTAGTCGTACTTGGCGTGAAGCATCACCGCGGTGAAGAGCATGGACAGCGCGACAAACACTAAAAAAGGCGACACGTGGCGGATGTGTCTTTGAAGATAAGGCAGCGCCACGCTCAACAAGAAAGACAGCACCAGGATGAGGCCATAGGCCATTTCGGTGACGAACCCTTGGATCCCGCCAAAATTAAAGGTCGCGAGCACATATCCAATCAGAAAAAGATTCAGTGCACCGATCAGCGAGCCAATCGCGCCCCCGCGCCCGCCCGCCAAACTCGTTCCACCCAGGACCAGGGCCGTGACGGCGATCAGCGTGTAGGTGGTGCCCTGGGTCGGATCGCCTGAACCGATCAGAGAAGTCACGGTCAAGGCCGCCAGCCCGGAGAAAACCCCCGCGATGCAATGTGCTCCCAGACGAACCGCATTGATGCGGACGCCGCTTGTGTAGGCCGCCCGCTCATCAAATCCCATCATCCGCAGGTGCCCGCAGAAGGCGCTTCGCGCAAATACAAGCCAAGCCGCCGTGCTCAGCACCACAATGACGAGCACCGGCGAGAAAATCGAGGTGCCCGCTCCCCACGACATCATCCAATCGGGCGCGGTTCCGCTTGGCCGGGGCATGATAACCAGGTTGATGCCCGACAACGCCAAATACCCGCTGAGAGCGACAATGATGGGCTGGACGCGCACATAGATGATGATGAGTCCCATGACCAATTGGTAGGCAACACCGGCGGCGATCACATACGCGAACACCGCCAGCGGCGACGACACCAAATCTGCGCCATGCAATTGCACCAGCGTGACGTTGATAAAACCCAGCAAAGGCCCCACGGACAGATCGACCGTCCCGCGGCCGGCAATCGCAACGACCATCAGGGCGTAGGTGGCCAATACCAGAGGAGCCGCAACGATCAGCGCACTGCCGATCCCTGTGCCCGAGATAAGGCTCGGGCTCCTGATCACGGCTACGATCAGTAGCGCGAACAGCAACAGAATAGGGACCAACAGATAGGTGCTGCCCGACGGGGATGAGGCGTTTAATTTCATGTCAGGGGATAGACCGACATCGATTAAAACTCTACGATCCGCACGGAACCGCTATCTTTTTCCGACTTCCCGTATCGCTGTTGAGAGCTTCGATTGTCAAAATCGATGACCCTGCTTTGGCCGGCGTAGGAATCTGTGCGGCGGGACCTCGCCCCATGTGAAGACCGGCTGAATTCGCGTTCGCCTCGATCGGATTGGATGATTTTCTTCAGAACCGGCATCAGGTATTCTTTGAACACTTCCGGGTTTTCGGACATGGGGAAATGGCCAATGCCTTCCATAATTATGCATTCCGCATTCTTTATCTTGTCGGCCGTCTCTTGGGTCATTTCGGGCCTACAGGCGAAGTCATAAACACCTGTCATCAGATAAATCGGTACCCGCCCGGATATTTTGTGACACAAATCCCGGAAATCGTGGTCCACGCTGTAGAAATACAAGTCCCCCTTGAAAATGCCCGGACCGCCTCGCGCATAGTACCACCAGGTCTCCCAGCGGTACTCCTCCGGACTCTGGGGCGCCATCAAGCCAAACACCGACGTCGCGCAGGCCTCACCGCCGTGAATGTGGGGATGCGCCAGCGGGTCGAGCCACCAACCGGGCGAGTAGTCGCACGCCTCAATGGCGATAAGAGCGCTCAATTCATTGTCATAACGCAGCGCCAGAGGTAGGCAAATATTGCCGCCCATCGAAGAGCCCATGATGACCGGCTTATCCAACTCTAAGGCATGACAGAACGCCATGGTGAACTCGGAATAAAACTTCGATGTCAGCTTGTATTCGTCTTCTGCCCTGTAAAAATCCCCTGGTGGTATTGACTTGCCGTGTCGCGGCAGATCGAAAGCGATGACGCGGAAATTATTCGTGATGTCGCGGTCGCAGAGTTGATGCCGCCACTCGCGCCCGTCCGTGCCGGCCGTATGCAAACAGACAAGAGGGATGCCCTCCCCGTTTTCTTCGAAATAGGTGCGGTAGGTTTTACCCTCACAATCGACATAGACGTAACGTCCCTCTATTGGATCGAATTTAGCCATAGCCCTTGGTCTCCTACGGTTATTTATTATCTGTTACCAGCTAAACTTCGCGCATGAGCGCGAGCATCCAACTTAATGCACGCAAGTTTTGCCAGAAAGGTTTTGTATCGCCTTCGATCTTCAACTTGCCATGAAGCGGGTGCGCCATTGCCCAGATGTCGTTGAACATGGGCGGCGGGATCGGTTGAGCGAATTTACTCCAACTCGTACTCGGCGCTCTCAGGGCGAACTGCCATCCCATCATGCTGGGAGTCAAGCCATCTGTTATCTTTTGAATTTTGCCCTCTCGCACGACGATCAGGTAGTCCCTGTTATCAATTCCGATAACAAAATTCGCCGTAAAAAACCGACCGATCACGCGCAGAACTCTATCTTCATTTACTCTCCTGGCCCAATCTTCAACCCATTCCATGTCGAGTTGAGCCGCTGAACTGTACCGAGCCATAGTCTTATCCTTCTGTTTAGATGATTAAATAAATTCCCAAAAGGCGTTGATGACAAAAGGGTCATTGCCCGGGCAGTGGACGGCGCGCAGGCCCGTAGGTGCCTATCAGGGTTGCCGTCGTGATGGTGACCGGCAGCACGGCACTCACGAACTTAGCGTAGTCTGCCGTTTCGGCAATATCCAAACTTTCCGCCTTGAGGGCATAGAGCGTGAAGACATATCGATGGGCGGCATCCGGAGGCCACGGCCCGCCATAGCCTTTACCAAATCCCGGTATCTGAAACGTGACAAAGTCACTATTTAGCTCCTTGGCCCCGCGCGGGAGCTCTCCCCCAGGGCTGGCACCTTCGGGAAGACGGCGGGCGGAGCCCGGTATGTCAAAGAGCAACCAATGCGCAAAAGCTCTTGGAAAATTGAACTCGGCCGGTAAATCAGGATCCGTCACGGACAGGGCAAAGCTCTTGGTTCCCTTGGGCGGATTTTCCCATTCCAGCGGTGGCGAGACTTTGTTATTTTCTGCATACCTATCCGGAATTCTGGCACCATCGGCAAAGGCCGCGGATTTCAACGTGAAATTGCCCTCGATTTCCCTATCGCGTTCCCCGCGCGCCACGTTATCCGCAACATCGACTTCGTGCGCTATCTCGGCGGGTTCATCCTGATAGGTGCCTCTGGCCTGACCGAACATGGCATGCAGAATGTTGGCAGGATTGATCGAATTGCCGGTGAACTCGTCAAAGATGCCGCCGTTTCGAAATACGATAACCCGTGAGCAAAGGCCGATCAATTCCTCGATTTCGCTCGACATGTAAACGACCGACTTGCCTAACGCCGCGAAGTTCACGAGGTGTCCGTAGAGATCGCTCTTGGCGGTAATATCGATCCCGCGCGCGGGATCGTTGAGAATCAGGATGTTTGGATTCACAGCGAACGCTCGACCCACCATGACTTTCTGCTGATTGCCCCCGGAAAGCGAGGTAATCCTGTCCGTACGTTCGCCCATTTTTATGGAAAGCCGCTCCACCTCCCAATCGAATGCGCCTGTTAACTCTCCCCAGTGGATAAGCTTGAGTTTTCCCGCTTTTGACCTGCGCCGGTACATCGGCAACAAAAGGTTTTCGTAGATACTGAGATTGGCGAAAATACCTTCGCGGGCTCGGTCACCTGAAACACAGGACACGCCGCAGGTGGCCGCGTCGGCCAAGCCCCTGATTTCAGCATAGCCGCCGGCAGGATTTGCAACCGTCGGATGCGATTGATCCGCTTTTTGGACGCCAGCCAGGATGCGAACGAAGTCACTCTGGCCTTGCCCATCGAGTCCGGCAACTCCGACAATCTCTCCCCGATGAAGGCCAAAAGTTATTTCTGGGCTTCGGGGCCAGATTCTCAACCGGTCGGTCCTCAGCAAAACTTCGCCCGTACGATCTTCCGGGGTTGAAGATCGAGATAGCGCGGACGACGGGGTCTTACCCGTCATCAGTCGGAGCAGATTTTTCTCTGTGATGTCCTTCTTTTCCAGCACACCTACATCGCGGCCGTCGCGGAGTACCGTCGCCTTATCGGAGACAAGCATGAGTTCGGCGATGCGGTGGGTGATGATAATGATGATAACCCCCTGATCCCGTAACTGGCGGATCTTGGCAAAAAGCCTTTCGGTGGAATCCAGATCAAGAGCGGCCGACGATTCATCCAGAATGAGAACTTTAGGCTGCCACAACAATGCGCGGCCGATGGTGATCCACTGCTTGATGCCCAGGGGCAGACTCCCAACCAATGTTCCTGCATCAACTTCGTGACCGGTCAAATCCAACATCAACGCCTCTGCCGCCGCTACCTTGTTTTTGAACGGCATTGATTTGGCGAACAGACGGTCCGAACCGAGAAAGAGATTGTCGACGACCGAACATTCCTCTGCGACCAACACTTCCTGAAATACCGTGCCGATACCGATCGCGCGCGCCTCTTGGGGTGAAGACGGCGAGTGCCCGAGGACCGATACCTGACCGGCATCCGGCGGCAGAACCCCCGACATCACCTTCGCTAAGGTGCTTTTCCCGGACCCGTTACCGCCAACGACCGCATGGATCTCGCCGACCGAAGCGTGAAAATTAACCCCGTCCAAGGCCTTGGTGACTCCGAAGGCCTTACGCACGCCGACGATTGAAATACCACCCATCACCGTAGGGGGCGTTACCGCTGCGGTCTCAGAATATGTGGATTCGCCAGAAAGCATGTTTACCAACTGTCCCCTGGACTCGGTAGGCCAGGTTGCGAGCGCCACTCTCCCAAGCCTAGCGCAAGACACAGTTCGTTGAGTCGGCAACGATTTGAATTAAACAGTAACCGCGGATTAGGGTTTATATTGTTCGGGGTCAGCCGGCCGGACGAAAAAGTGATCGAGAAATTCCTTAGGCGCCCACCGATCTATCCCGACGTTCAGCCATTGATCCGAGTCTTCGCTGCAATCCTCTCCCACGCTTTCTTTCAGATCGTTGAAGTCAAAATAGACGGATGATGCCAAGATCGACTGAATTTTGGGTCCCTGCCCCTGCAAGGTCCGCATCATGATGTTCCAGCCCAGCTCAAAACCGTCACCGGGGGGCCACGCATGGTAGGCACCGCTGACATAATCAGGGTTCTTGCGCCAGTAGCACAGTGCGCCCAACTCTCCACCAATGGTAATCGGAACCCTCGGTCGGCCGGATTGTTTCAGGGCTCGAATTGCGCCTAGCTCGGAGGCTGATTGTATGATGATGCCGTCCAATTTCCCCGGATGTGTTGCGAGCCATTTCTGGATTTCCGCCTGGGCGACTTGGTCGGTCCACATGCCCGCAACCTCACCGACGATTTTAATGTCGGGATATTTTTCCAGGGCGAGCTTGATACCGCGATCCTGGGAGTCCGACGCCGACGTGCCTGGAATGCCTTCAACGACGAGCACATTGCCCTTCCCCTTGAGCTCTTCGGCCATCCAAATACCGAGTTTATAGCCGCCGACCACGAAGTTCGCCGACGAGCTTATTGCGTAGGGTGACGTGACGTAGCCCACGAATGAGAAAGTCGGCACCCCCCGATCATAGGCATATTTTATCGTCTGGTTCAGTGCCGTCGGATTTCCGCAACACACCAATAGCGCGTCCACCCCCCGGTCGACGAGTTGCCTCATCTGCTGGATCTGAACGGAATCCTTCAAGTTCGATTGCGTGATGATCACTTCTTTGAGCAGCCCAAGCTTCTTCCACTTGGGGATGATAGTGTTTTGCAGACGATCCATAACCCCGGCGCGCCAAGTGTTGCCCGCATATGAACTGGCATAGCCGATCGTCCATGGCGGCTTCTTCGGGGCCTTCCAATCACGGTACACGCTTGGCCCCAAGGGCTGCATCGGATCCATCATATCCTCTGGATAATTCTGCTCGCGGATATCTTGCGGTAGTTCATCGAACCCGGCCGCGATGGCTGCGCCCGAAAATGCAATCACCGCCCCAACACCAACAATGGCCAGGCATCCCCAAAAAGATTTCTTTCGTTTCATTTCTGCCTCCTTGATTGAAGTTTTTGAATGCGTCTATCAGGTAGCCATAGCGGTAACACATGCAATTATTGTCGTAAAGTCGACCATATTCAAAAGATAGAGTCGACCGTAATATAAACAACAATATAAACAACTATTTTCTGTCAAGCGAAAAAACTCATTTGCAAACGAATTTTATCGCTTGACAGAAAATAGTTAGTCGTTTATGGTCGACTATCGACAAGACATTGTCGGTTATTTTATATGATATGAGCAGTTGGCGTTGCAGGCGGGCTTATGTCTGCCTAGACGGACCAGATGTTAAGGATGGAACGCAACTGCGGCTGGATATCGATCGTAAACAATCTCGACGTTTATTGTTTTTCATTGCTCTTTTTTGACAAATCTGGAGGAAAAGAGGATGCGCCTACTTGAATTTGAAGCCAAAGAAATATTGAAAAAATACGGGATTGAATTACCTGCCGGCCAGGTTGTGTCGGCCGTGGATGGCTTTAATTTCACCGCCCCGGTCATGCTAAAAGCCCAGGTTCCTATTGGGGGACGCGGCAAGGCCGGCGGCGTGATTGCGGCCGATTCTTTGGAGCAATGCCAGGCCGGGATAAAGACCCTGCTGGGTAAGAAAATCAGAGGCTACAATGTCATGAAACTCTTGGTGGAAGAAAAGCTTGATATCGACCAGGAATTTTTTATGGCAATTACCTATGATTCGGTGGCCAAGGCGCCGATGGCGATTTTTTCGTCCCAAGGTGGGGTGGACATCGAGATTCTCGCCGCCCGTGATCCGGGGAAAGTAAGATATGAAACATTTTCGGCGCGGCATCGATTGCCTCATTATCGCGCCAAGGAAATAATTTCCGAGACGGGTGTCACCGGCAAGCGTTTGCTGGCACTCACGGCCATATTATCCAAACTGGCCCGTATCTTCCTTGATTACGACGCCACTGTGGCCGAAATCAATCCGTTCGCACTAACAAAGCAGGGACGACTCGTTGCGCTGGATTGTCATCTCGAAGTCGATGATGATGCCCTCTTCAGGCACAGGGAACTGAGCGAGATCGAAAAAGATCAGAACAGGGTGCAGCCCGAACGCACCGCCTCTGAGTTCGAACGCGAGGCTATGAAAATCGACAATCTCGATCACCGCGGGGTGGCCGGTCGTGTCATCGAGTTCGACGGCACGATGGGTTTGATAATCGGCGGCGGCGGGGCCTCATTGACGGCATTCGATGCCGTTAAAGCCCACGGCGGAAAGCCTGCGAATTACTGTGAAATTGGTGGAAATCCTTCCGTTCTAAAAGTAAAAGAACTTACCAAACTGATTCTTTCCAAACCGGGTGTTGAGAAAATTGCCGTGATTATGAATGTGGTCAGCAATACCCGCGTTGATCTCGTGGCACGGGGCATCATCAAAGGCGTGCTGGAGTCCGGCAAAGATCCGGCAGCCACAATAGCGGTCTTTCGAATTCCGGGCGCCTGGGAAGAAGAGGGTTTTAAGATTCTTTCCAAATACGGTGTGCAGTTTGGGGATCGAACATGCTCCATCGATCAGGCAGCCCAGCTGGCGGTGCAAAACTTTGCAAAATAAAAATCAATCGAGAGGTTATGCGGTGGCAATCTTAGCTGATGAAAATGTGCGCGTTATTGTTCAAGGAATCACCGGGCGGGAAGCGAGTACCTTTACAAAGGATATGATGGATTACGGAACGCGGGTTGTCGCCGGTGTGACGCCCGGCAAATTGGGACAAACGGTCCACGGCGTTGCGGTTTATGACACGGTCCGCCAGGCCCTCAAGGAGAATGCGGCGGAGGCTTCCGTTATCTCCGTGCCCCCTGCGCTGGTTAAAGATGCGGTGATCGAGGCCCTGGAAAACGGGATAAAGCTTGTCATTGTAATATCAGAACGGGTTCCGCGCAAGGACACCATCGAATTTCTTGAGGTAGCCCGTGAAAATAAAGCTCGCGTCATTGGGCCGAATACGCTCGGTTTAATCTCACCGGGAAAGATAAAGCTCGGAATGGCCGGCGGTCCGGTGGGTGACGTCCAAAAAGCCTACATGCCGGGATGCGCTGGCATTGCATCCCGCAGCGGCGGCATGACCACGGAAGTCGCTAATCTTCTGACGGCTAACGGCATCGGCCAAAGTACCTGTATCGGGGTCGGGGGAGATCCGGTCGTGGGCTCGAATTTTCTCGATCTGATTCCCTTGTTTGACAGTGATCCTGAAACCAGGGTTGTGGTGCTTTTCAGCGAACCCGGGGGAGTCATTGAAGAGAAGCTTTGCGAACTGGTAATGGCTGAAAAATACCAAACTCCCATTATCGCATTTATTGCCGGTCGATTTGTGGATGATATGCCGGGGGTTAGATTCGGTCATGCCGCCACCATCGTTGAAGGCGACCGTGGAACCACAAAGAGCAAAATAGCGATGTTCAACCAAGCCGGCATTCGCGTAGCC
>CP070697.1:6718862-6723242 GCA_020353555.1 Desulfobacterales bacterium | reverse complement strand
GAAGGTCGTCACCTTCAAGTGCTCCGGAAAGTTGCGAAAAAAAATCAACGGCCACGTTTAGCGCTTTTATAATTGCCCAGCAAATGCAAGGCTGCCATCGAGGGCACCGCTTGAGACCCAACAAAATTCAACTGCAATCAATCGGAATTGAATCCTTAGCAGGCATTCAACCCTTTCTGTTGATAAGGCCCACACCAAGAGATGACCCAAAATCCTGAAACGCCCCGCTTCAAGAATGTGCCATGGGGGGCCGCACATTCGACAACGGCCCTAGCGGCTGCAATAGAATCATGACCCAATCCTGAAAACAATTTCCTTCCGGAAAAGATTGGACTTTTTTGATTGCTCCACCTTGCCTTTCGTCAAACCGACCCGCAAATTTCGCAGGTTAGAAATTCCATCCACTGTTAATATAAGAGAGGTAAAACGCGAGCCACATCCGTATTGAGCTCGGCGCTTGGGGCCTCCCGGTCCGTTTAAACCTCAGATAGGAGAGCTTTGCGGCTTGCACACCTTGCGAGCTTCGGATGCGACAACGCAATGTGCTACCGCGACAGCCCTTTATCTGACATCTGCAATAAATAGCCGATCGGCCGGCGTTAAGCGCCGAGACTTATCGTGGAGAGGAGCAACCTTGATGCGAGCAAACATAACTGATTTCCCAAAATACCCCACGCCTTATTTATCCGGATCTGTCCGGAATGCTGGCGGAATCCTTTTCGACCGGCTACATATTGATGTCATATGCTTTCATTTTGCTTAATAAGGAGGGATGGCTAATTTCCAGAAGACGGGCAGCTTGCGTTCGGTTATTGCCGGTTTCGGAAAGTGCTTTGATGATCATTTTTTTTTCTAAAACCTTCTGCGCCGCCTTCAGAGAATACCCCTCAAAAATTCGATCAACGTCGCTGTTTTCACGGGATTCACCGATTTCCCGGGGGAAATGTTCGGGCATGAGGGTGTCTCCCTCGGCCAGGATAACCGCCCTTTCGATGACATTTTCCACTTCCCTCACATTGCCCGGCCACTGGTGTTTAAGCAAGCGGGTCATGGCGGCGGGTGAGATCGCACTGATATGCTTTTCGAATCTTTGATTGAACTTGTGGACGAAATGCCGGCTTAATACCGAAACATCCTCCAGCCTTTCCCTCAGCGGCGGCAGTTTAATTGGCATAACATGCAGTCGGTAAAACAGATCGGCGCGAAAACCGCCCCTACGGGTTTCCTCCTCCAGATTTTTGGCGGTGGCGGCAATCACACGCACATCGATTTTCTTCGTTTTCGCGTCTCCCACTGGTCGAATCTCATTTTCCTGTAACACACGCAGGAGTTTGACCTGCAGGGAGAGCGGCAGTTCACCGATTTCATCCAGAAAGATCGTGCCCGTCTGGGCCTCTTCGAATAGTCCTTTTTTGTCCCGGTCGGCACCCGTGAAAGCCCCTTTCTTATAGCCAAAAAGCTCGCTCTCCAGCAGATTTTCCGGAATTCCTCCGCAATTTACAGGAACCCATGGGGAGCTCGCCCGGGGTCCCGCAAAGTGAATGCCTTTGGCTATCAATTCTTTGCCGGTGCCACTTTCTCCCATAATCAGAACGGTCGTGCTGTATTGGGCCACTTTTTGGGCGAGGGCAAAAACGGTTTGCATGCTTTTGCTCTTGCCGACCATGTTATCGAAAGTTGTTTCTTCTCCGATTTTGCGGATGCGTTCTCGCAGAAACAAGTTTTCTTTTTTCAACCTTTCCCTTTCGTCCGCCTTTTTCAGAGTCAGGTAAACCTCATCGCTTTTGAATGGTTTGGAAATATAATCGTAAGCCCCGAGTTTCATGGCCTCCACCGCCGTATCGATCGTACCATAGGCGGACATCATGATAACCGCCGTCGAACCTATCTTTTTCCGAGCGGATGTTAAGAACTCCAGTCCTCCCATTTTGGGCATTTTCAGATCGCAGAGGATGAAATCATAGGCAGCGCGATCCACCATTTGCAGACCCTCATGGCCATCACCGGCGGTGTCCACGACGTAGCCCGACTTTTTGAGCAAGGCCGATAACATGTGACGCATGTTTTCTTCATCGTCAATGATCAACAGCCGTTTCGCGTCCGAGTTTGTGTCCGAATTAGATTGTTTGTCCATTGTTTCTACCCAGGCCGTTTAATATTATGTGTGGGTGATAATGGGCGGCTGGAATTCATATCCTTAATGCAGTTGCCCGACAGTTTTAAATTTTCGTTTGGGGGGGGATTTGAACGTGTTTCCAATTTCGGTATTCGTTTTGCGGTATCAATTCAGCTGTATGAAAAATATCCCGGTCGACCGCTGATCGGCTTGGGGCAGCGGGAAACGGTCTGAGAAAATTAGAGGTCGTTCAACCGAACCGTAAGAAGGAGTTCCCATCCAGGCCCGGATTGACCTTCCTTTGCGCGGATCCCGTTTGAAATCACCGCGCGGGTCGGTTTTACGAACCCTTATTTGCGAGTTTTTGCCGCTGCCCCAAGCCGATGGGCGGCCGACCTATCCCTGGTTTTTCAAAGGGCTAAACGGTTACGTTTTTCGAATTCTCGCCCATTAGGCCGCCGGGTGTCCTTCAACGGCAAGAGGCAAACACAAGATCATCGAGGTTCCTTTCCCCACTTCACTTTGGACCTTCATCGTTCCCCCGATTCCCTCGACGATCATATAACTGACGGAAAGCCCCAGGCCGGTGCCTTTGCCCGGTTCCTTCGTGGTATAAAACGGGTCGAAAATATTACCGAGATTCCCTTCCGGTATCCCCGGCCCGTTATCGATAAACTGTATCTCCAGCTGCCGTGCTTTTCGATCGACCTCTTCATTTTCTTCAAAAATCACCCGACTCTTGATGGTTATGCGCCCAGTTGTTTTATTTTCACAAGAAGCGATCGCATCGGCCGCATTGATCATCAAATTCAGAAAAACCTGCCTCAATTGATTAGGATCGGCCAGAACAATGTCTTGATCCGCCTGCAGTTCCAGCTCGAGGACAATATTGCACATCAGGGGCTGCAATCTGAATACATTCCTTACATCGTTAACAATTTCATGCACAGATATGAGTTCTAATCCAGAATGGGAAGATCGGGAGAGATCGAGCAACTGTCGGATGATCATGTTGATCCTGGTTACCTCATTTTCCGTCCGGGTGACATATTCCATGTGTTCACCTGGGGTGATATCCTCCTGTTTCAATAGTTCCAGATAACCGTGAACGATCCCGATGGGGTTGCCGATTTCATGCGCAATACCGGCCGATAATCTTCCCACTGACGCTAATTTTTCAGCGCGAACGACGTCCTTTTGAGCTTGCTTGAGTTCAAAATTGGCCTTTTCAAGGGAGGCCACGGTCTCCCGCAGTTTTTCTTTGTCGGCCGCAATCCGTCTTACCATGCCGTTGAGGGCTCTAGATAAATTATTGAGTTCATTATCTCCGCGGCGAACTGCAAATAGCATTTCGGTGTCTTCCCGGTACCTATCCGCCCGCTCCGCCAATCGCGAAATAGGTTGAAGATAAATCTTGGAAAGACGATACATCCCGCAAATCGTCAAAAGGGCCGCGTTGATCAAGACGTATATGAACAGGATCCCCTGCAAGTGTCGCAATGTCCCAAAAACACTGTCAAGCGGCCAAGCAATACTGATCCCGGCAATCGTGTGCTCTTTATCAGATACGGGTCTTGAAATTAACAGATTCTGTCTCTGTTTCCAGAAGATGCCCCAAATTGATCCCAGAAACTGGGTGTTTTGCTGCCCCGACTGCATGGCCCGTCGCGCAGATTTTACCAACTCAATCTCCAAAACGCCTTGGCAGCCTGTATGAAAAATTGGCTCGTTGTCCTTGCCAACCACCAGGGCGCACGGGATCCCGCCAGCGTCCAAGCGCGCAGGAATCAGAGCTTCTGGTTGGACATTTGGTAGAGTCGGGTCCGTACGCCAAAGCTTTAGAAAATTGCTGGCAAGCACCGCTATGAAAAAATGGCCTTTGGATATTTCCGACCTCACCAAAACGCGTTTGGCGGTCATCAATGTAACAAAATCGATAAGCAGCATCGCCAGCAGTAATAAGGCCGCAATATTTATGGCAATCTTCGTTCTCAATCCGCGGGCTAACAAGTTAAACCGATCCCCAACAAACCGGAACCGATGAGGATCCGGCGGCAAATATGAACGAACTTAAGTAATAGTCTTGAGAAGTAACCAAAACGCTCGTATCAATTTAACACGAAAATAAAATTTTCATGCATTGTGGTGGCCCACAGGGCCATGAAGGTTTAGCTGTATGAAAAATATTTGGGTCGACCGCGCATCGGCTTGGGGCAGTGGGAAACGGTCTGAGAAAATTAGAGGTCGTTCAACCGAACCGTAAA
>CP070697.1:6678864-6718762 GCA_020353555.1 Desulfobacterales bacterium | reverse complement strand
CCGAGCAACCGTCAGGCTCCACCCGTATGAAAAATTAGCGCTGCGGGGAGTTTATCAGGAATCATTCTCGTTTACTTGCGGCAGTTCTTATGATAGAGGATTATCTCACCCCGCAAGGGGACATCTCATCAGGGGGTGTACGTGGGGTCCCGTCAGCAAAGGCATCGCTTCAGGGAAAATCCCAGCACCCCGGACAGGTTGATCAAAAGGGGGCCTCTATAAAATCTGCGTGACTTTGCGGCGGCCGGGGGAAGAAAACTTTCTAAACACGTCTATCGGGGGTTCTAAAAAAGGGACTCGCAGGCATGAATAGCGATCAAATCATCGGTTCAAAAAAAAATCTACTTTCAAGGGACCGATTAGTGGTCCTGCCATTTCTTAAATCGATTGAGATTGCGTTGAAGAGCATCAAGGTACGCTTTTTCCGGTCCCTGATTACCACCATGAGTCTCGTGCTGGCCGTCTCGTTTTTGGGTTTCATCAGTGTCAGCAATGAGGTGGCCAATGGCCTTCTGGCCACCCAGAACCCCGAATTACGTCAGGCGGTTGTCCGTTCCGGCTACGACCTGGGGGCTGAGGACACCCGTGTAGACAGCAGCCCCAAGCAAAGGTGGATTGTGATCCTCTCCCTGTTGGTCTGCGTGGTGGGGATTGTCAATGCCCAGCTCATGGCGGTGACCGAGCGATTTCGTGAGATCGGTACCATGAAATGCTTGGGGGCGCTGGATCGTTTTATCCTGCGACTGTTTATTCTTGAGGCCGGCATGCAAGGCTTGGCGGGTGCCGGTGCCGGTGCCCTGGCCGGCGGCCTTTTTTCGCTGCTGAACGCGGTGTTGCGCTTTGGTACCGTGGCGCTAATCGAAGTTTCCTGGACCGGTGTGTTTTTTTCCGTGGGGATCGCCACCGGCGTCGGGTGCTTGTTGAGCCTCCTCGGCGTTTTGTACCCGGCCCTGGTCGCCGCGCGGATGCAGCCGGTGGAGGCCATGCGGGTGGAGCAGTAGAGGGCAGAAGGCCGGAAAAAGAGGCTGCAAGTTCAAAGCCTATGGCGGTTTCGGGTCTCTGAGGGCGGGTCAGAAGTGGCGGGGGACCGGATGCCTTATTTTACCATTGGCTTTACGCGTGCGGCTTTTCCGCACGGCTTTTCGGGGATAAGAGTGAAACGACACGACCCAGGTAATCAGGACGCAACGATGGCAGAATCCAGCAATATCGTCCGTGTGACCGGAGTCACCAAGTCTTTCCGACTGGGTAAGGTGGAAGTCCAGGCTTTAAAAGGGATCGATCTCGAAATCGCCAAGGGCCATTATATTTCCATCATGGGACCGTCCGGGTCCGGGAAGAGCACGTTATTTAATATGATCGGCGGGCTGGACAAACCCACCTCTGGTAAGGTCTTCATCGACGAAGTCGACATTGCCCAACTCGACGCCTACGAATTGGCTTGGCTGCGTTGCCGTAAGATTGGCTATATTTTTCAGACCTTCAACATCATCCAGGTGATGACGGCGCTGGAAAATGTCACCCTGCCCATGATTTTTGCCGGGATGAATAACGATGCCGCGGTAGAGAAAGGGCTCCAGCTGCTGGAGCTGGTGGGACTGGCTGATCGTTTCAACCATAAGCCTTTTGAGCTTTCCGGCGGGCAGCAGCAGCGGGTGGCGATTGCCCGCGCCTTGGCCAATGATCCCGCCATCATTCTGGCGGATGAGCCCACTGGCAACCTTGATTTGAATACCGGGGAAGATGTGATCGCCCTGTTGAAGCGTCTCAGCCAAGAGCGCAATGTTACGGTGATTTCCGCCACCCATGATTTTAAGATGTTGAACGTTTCCGACCAGGTGGTGTGGATCCGCGACGGACGAGTCGACAAAATCGAAGATCGTGAAGAGCTTTCGATTTCAATCGGTCAAATCGGCACGCGGGAGTGAGGCACGGGTCGATGGCCGTTTAGCCCTCAAACGATTTTCAGATTGGTCAAAGCAGGCTTGAGAAAACCTTTCTGAAGAATTGAACATTTGCCCGGACGATGGCAAACCAGAGATTGGAAGCGGAAATGTTCATGCATCGCTTATTCGGGTGCCGGGACCACGAATCAGGCATCCGGGGTCTCGTCAATAATTTCCAGACCGCAGACGCCCGCAACCAGCGACCGGCGCCGCGGGACCGGCATCCCGGGCGACCCTCGCGCTGGAGTCAATGGATCGTTTTACTTTTTTTAGTTCTTTTGGGCGGTTTTCTTGCGACGCCTGGGGCGGCCGGTTCAAATGCGAAGACACCTTCCGACGAGTTCATGGATGTCATCCGGACCTTGGCATCTTTGGGCGACCGCAGCACCGGTACGCCGGGCAACGCGGCGGCCGGCGCCTATATCCTTGAAAGATTTGCCGAACTCGGCTTTGAAGATGTGGGTGCACACCAATTTAGCGTACCGGTGATCCGCCATGGGCAAAGCACCCTGACCTTTCTCAGCCGTGACCTGACGATTCCCATCCATCCTGTGCGCGCCAACGCGATTACGCCCCAAACCATCCCCCCCCCTGGCGTCAGCGGCCCGCTGGTTTATGTCGGCGCGGGTGAGCTGGCTGATTTTAACGGCAAATTAATCGCGGGCGCCATCGTTTTGATGGAGCTCGAGTCCGGTAAAAACTGGCTGCATGCAGCGAATTTGGGGGCCCAAGCCCTGATCTATGTCGATCGGGGATCATCGTCCAAAATGTTTTTCGAAGAGAAACGGGAGCTATCACCGATCCAGTTTCCGCGCTTCTGGATGTCTTTGAGCGAAGCGCGCGCGCATTTTGGTACCTTTGAGACCTTACCGGAAGGAAGCGTCGCCGCCGAGATCCGGTTGGTGTCCGAGATGACCTGGCAGAACGTTACCGCGGAAAATATTTATTGCTTAATTCCCGGCACCGATCCCAAGCTGGGCGAAGAGCTGGTGATGGTGGACGCCTTTTACGACAGCACCGCCTTCGTTCCGGGGCTGTCTCCGGGAGCTGACGAGGCCTGCGGTGTGGCGACCCTGTTGGCTTCGGCCCGGCTTTTGAAGCGCCATCCTCCCCAACGATCGGTTCTGCTGGTGGCGACCGGCGGGCATGCCCAGGCATTGGCCGGAATGCGTGAACTCGTTTGGAGTCTCTCAGCCCGATCAAAGGACTTAAGAGATAGTAAAAGAGCGCTCAAAGCGCTTATTTCCGAGACGCGCCAGACGATCCGCGCCCTGTCCGAACCCTCGTTTGAAAGCGCCGCACAAGCTGAATCCGGGGAAGAGCAAGCGGGCCGTGCCTTTAAAGAAGCCCTGGATGAGCGCGTCAAGACCGAGGCGGACAGTGTTTCCCGTCACCTGATGCGCCTTCGGCTGCAAACGGAAGATGAAGTTGACCCGAATGTTATCAAGCAGCTGGCCCAGGAAAGGCAGGCGTTGCGCCGGTTGCTCTGGCGTACCGATTTTAAAGACCTTCCCCTCGAAGAGCGCGAAATTCTCGCTCGCCTGGTACCCAAGGCACTGCAAGATCAAAGAGCCATCCTGACCGATGCCAAGATTCAGCTTGAACAAGTAGAAAGTGCTCGCAATTTTCGCGGACAGGTCAAGGCCTTTGACCTGGTGGCAGCCGTCTCGTTGCACCTGTCCAGCCACGGCGACGGGTTCGGCGCTTTCAACTACGGCTGGCTTTATCCCTTCCGGCCGCGCATCAACCGCGTGGCCGCCTACAGTGAGCTGGACGAGGTTTTGCGGCAAGGGGCCCGCCAACTGGAGCAAGCGGAGGGACTTTCCGGTCTGTTTCAAGATACTTTGCGGCCCAGCCGGCGCGCTTCCTGGCAGAGTTATTTTCTTGATCGGCCACCTTTAGGCGGGGAGGTGACCGCCCTGGCGGGTTATCATGGTATCAGCTTGGTGACGACCTATGATGCCCGGCCGACGTGGGGAACCCCTTACGACACGGCCGAGAAGCTGAACATCGCATATGCGCTCAAGCAAAGTGCCTTGGTGTGCGGGCTGATCCGCCATTTGGCGCAGGCCCCCAAATGGAATGCCGATATTTACCCGCGCAACGGGTTTTCCGACTTGACCGGGCGGGCCAAATTTCTCCGGCATGGCGAACTTTTCGCGGACCAGCCCGCGCCGGGAACCGTCCTGTTGGCCTATCAAGGTCCGGCCCGTTACCATGTCATGGTCGATCACTTGGGAGAATTTCAGATCCGGGGCGTGGCCGACAGCAAACACAGCTTTCACAAAGTCATTCTCGAAGGGTATAAATTCGACCCGCTGACCGGGTCCGTCATCTGGACCATCGATAAAAAACAAACCGGCAAGGATGCCTATCGGGTGAAAATGCAGCGCCGATTCATGGAAACCGACCTGGTGATGTTTGCCTGCAACGGGACCACCCTGTTTAACTTGCTGGAACCGCGTACATTTCGGTATCTGACGAAACCCAATGTGATTGACGGGCGGCGGGAGGCCGATCCCCTGCGCTGGTTTATGAGCCGACTCGACACCTGGTCCTCCGTCATCACCTCCATCTTTCTGGAGGCGGGGACCCCTCTTAAGATGACCCTTTCCGATACCATTCTGCGCAACAAACTTGTTTTGCTGAATGCCACGGAAAATAAGCCCGAAGGGGCCGGGTACATGGTGGAAAAATGGCCCTTCCTGCACATGACGGAATTTCGGGTGGCCCGGGATATGTGGACCCTGCTGGGACCCCGGATTGCCAACCTGGAGGCGCGCGGCATTTTCAATGACCGTATCCGCCGGCTCGAGCAAGAGGGGTTGGCGGCCTTAGAAACGGCTGAAACCGCGCTTGCGAATAAAAGATACGATCGCTTTTCCGAAGCCAGTGCCCGATCGTGGGCCCTGGCCAGCCGGGTTTATGAGGATGTGGAAAAAACACAGAAAGATGTCCTTTACGGAGTATTGTTTTACATTGCCCTGTTTGTTCCCTTTGCATTTTGCCTGGAGCGTCTCCTGTTTTCCTACTCCGACATCTACAAACGTATCATTGCCTTCTGTACCATTCTGATCCTTTTGATCGCTTTGATCTACAACGTCCACCCCGCTTTCCAACTCGCCTATAGCCCGATGGTGGTGATTCTGGCCTTTTTCATCATGGGACTTTCCTTGATGGTGACGCTCATTATCTTCTTTCGCTTTGAGGAGGAGATGACCCGGCTCCAGACACGGGCCCAACTGGCGCAGGCCGGTGAGATCGGTCGTTGGAAAGCTTTTGTCGCCGCTTTCTTGTTGGGAGTGAGCAATTTAAGACGCCGCCGGTTGCGAACCGCCCTAACCTGTGCCACGCTGGTGATTCTCACCTTTACCATCATGAGTTTCACCTCCGTCAAATCCATGCGGCACCATGCCCGTCTTTTGTTCCAGCGCAGCGCGCCTTATCAGGGCTTTCTGTTGAAGAACTTTAATTGGCAAAATCTGCCACCAGAAGCCCTGGGCATCATATCCAATGCGTTTGCCGGCCAAGGGCTGACGGTCCCACGGGTGTGGTTGGAGGACGAGGATAAAACCCGGGCGCCCCGCATCCCCGTTCGTTTTGAAGACCAGGTTTTTGAGGCTCAGGGTCTGGTGGGACTTTCGCATGCAGAAGCCCAGGTGTCCGGATTGGACGATATTCTGGTCGGCGGACGGTGGCTGGCGGCCGACGAACGGCAGGCGGTTCTATTGCCGGAGCGTTTGGCGCGGAAGTTAGGCATCGATCCCGGCCGTCTCCAGGGGACGACGGTCACCCTGTGGGGGATGCCGTTTGACGTGGTCGGTGTTTTTGCAGGTTCCAAATTGCAGAACCGGCTCGACCTGGACGGCGAACCGCTGACCCCGGTGACCTTTCCGCGGGAAGTTACCACCGAGCTGACGGAAGTGGAGGTCGAAGCCCTGGAGTCCGGCGAAGACGTGCAGGAGTTTCAGAGCCAATATCAGCACATTTCCGGTGATCTGACGCTGATCATTCCTTACCGCACGCTGCTGGCCGCCGGCGGGCATCTCAAGGGGGTTGCCATTCGTCCCCAGCCGGCGACCTCCATCCAAACCTCGGCTCAGAATCTGGTGGATCGTTTCGGACTGTCCCTTTTCAGCGGCGAACCGGATGGCACCTATCTGTATCATGCCAGCGACACCATGAGTTACAGCGGGGTGCCGAACATTCTCATTCCCCTGGTCATCTCGGTCTTCATTGTCTTAAACACCATGATCGGCAGTGTGTATGAGAGAAAACGGGAGATCGGCATTTACACTTCGGTGGGTTTGGCGCCGTCCCATGTGTCATTTCTGTTCATTGCCGAGGCTCTGGCCTTGGCGGTCCTGAGTGTCGTGCTGGGCTACTTGCTGGCCCAGACCACCGCCAAACTCTTTGCGGCGACGTCGCTGTGGGCCGGAATTACAGTGAACTATTCGTCATGGGCCGGTGTGGCGGCGATGCTCCTGGTGATTATCGTGGTGCTGGTCTCCGTCATTTATCCGTCCAAGGTGGCCGGCGAAATCGCCATTCCGGATGTGAACCGATCCTGGACGCTGCCGGAGTCCCAAGGAAATGAGCTCGAACTGACGCTGCCTTTTTTGATGCGCTACCGGGAGCACCGCAGTGTCGGCGGATATCTTTACGATTATTTTCAGGGACACCAGGATGTATCCCACGGGATGTTCTCAACCGGCAATATTGAATTCGGATTTGTCTGCCACGTCGCGCCGGGTATTTCGGAAGTTGAAAACACATGTCCCGAACAGGAATGTGAATTCGAAGCCTGTCTTCAAGTCAGTTCCAGCGTCTGGCTGGCCCCCTTTGACTTCGGTATCATGCAGCAAGTGGAGCTGGCCTTCCTGCCGGCCGGAGGTGAACCCGGATTTCTGGAAATCCGGGTGCGCCTGATCCGTGAATCCGGCGAAGCCAATGCCTGGCACCGGATCAACAAAACCTTTCTGCATCAAATACGCAGACAGCTGTTAGTATGGCGGTCCTTCGATCTGGCGTCCAAAGCGCACTACGAACATTTGTTGGCGGAAGCTGAGCAAGAATTGGGAGCAAGTTCCGATCAGAAAGAAACCAAAGATGACACCAACCCCCCCGAGTTTCAAAACCCCGGATGCATTGCGAAAGGATAAAGACCCTCCAACCGGCGACAGGGTCCGGGGGCGGGCCCTTTCATTGGGAATGTTGCTGGCGCTGGTAATCTGCCTGATCACGCCTTTCAATAATGCTTATCGTCAAGCAACACCCCTGGGCGGCGGCCATTTTCCGTTGGCACCCTTTTACATTCTGGTATGGCTGATGATTTTAATCGGGGCGATCCGCTGGATTTTCAAAGACCGGGAATTGCTGACCGGCAAGGAGGTCCTGGTAGTCTGGGCCCTGATGGTTGTCGTTTCGGGAGTCGCCTGGACCGGACTGGCCCGCACCTTCTTTATCAATCTGACGGCGCCCTATCACTTTGCCACCGTTGAAAACCGCTGGGAAGAAGTCCTGCACCCGCTTATGCCGCGAATTTGGTACCCTCAAAGTGAAGCGGCGATCGCCGACCTCTACAATGGATTTACGGGAGGTCGGCAGTTGGGCTGGTGGGAGGTTCTCCGGCAGATACCCTGGGAGGCCTGGTTGCTCCCCCTGCTGTCCTGGGGCGGTTTTATCTTCCTTTGTTATTTCGTGATGGCGTGTATTGTCAGTCTGCTCAGCAAACAGCCGCTTTATAATGAACGGATGAATTTTCCCCTGCTGCGCGTTCCTCTGTTGATGCAGGAAGCCATGGACGAGAACGCGCTGGGCCGTTTTTTCGCCAATCGCTTTATGCTGGCCGGCCTCTTGGTTCCGGTCTTTCTGCATACGATGAACGGCCTGAGTTTTTATAATCCTGAGATCCCCCAGATACCGACATTGATTCTGGCGGGCCAATATTTCTCAAAAACCGGTTTATTCGCGGGGTTTTACAAACTCAAGATATATATTTATCCGGCTTTTATCGGTTTTGCCTTCCTGACATCGAAGCAGATCTCGTTTTCCTTCTGGTTTTTCTTTATTGCGGGAGAATTGTTGATCGGTTTGTTGAGCGTCCTGGGCATCAATATTCCGGCGGCGGCGCTAGGGGTCACATTCGGTCCAGCCCTATCCCGGCCCGAGGAAACCCAGATGATTGGAGCTTATCTGGTTTTTTTTGTGTTTCTGGCCTGGCTGGCCCGATTCCATTTTCTCGAGACCGTGCGGGTCGGCCTAGGTCTCAAAAAGGAGGTCGATGCGGAATCCGGCTGGCTTTCCACCCGAACGGCCTTTTGGGGGTTTGTGGCCGGAGGATGCGGAATCGTGGTGTGGTGTCATTATTTCGGTATTCCCTTGCTGGTTTCTTTTTTGGTGGTCGGCGCTTTTTTTCTTTTTACCCTGGTGGCCACGCGGGTTATCTGCCAGGGCGGGATTGCCTATTTCACGCTCAGCGCGGCCCCAATTGATGGAATAACGGCCTTTTTCGGCGTCAGGATGTTTACCGGTATGGGGATTTTGGTCGCGGCGATTATCCAAAAGGTCCTTTTCGTGGATCTGCGGGAATCCCTCATGCCGTCTTTGCTGCATGCGCGCAAGGTCGTCGATGGGGCCCGCAACACTCGCAGAATTTTTGTCTGCCTAGCGGTCATGCTGGCCGCCGGTGTGGTCGTTTCCTTGCTGGCCATGCTGACTCTTTCTTACAAGTTCGGGATCCGCGAGCTCCAACTGGACTGGGCGACACGGACCACCCTAACGGTCTACGATAATATCTACACATTGATTGAATCCCCGATCGAGCCCGGAAAATGGGTGCTGATATTCTCCCTGGCCGGAGCCGCCATTATGTTGGGCCTGGTAACCTGTTATCACCGGTTTTACTGGTGGCCAATCCATCCGATCGGGTATCTGACGGCCTACAGCTTCTCCATGCAGACGCTGTGGTTCAGTTTTTTTGTGGGCTGGCTGTGCAATGCGCTTTGCATGCGTTATGGTGGAGTGGTTTTGTTTAAAAAACTGCGCAACTTCTTTGTGGGTTTGATCATCGGGGATTTTTTCATGGCCGGCACCTGGGCCATCATCGGGCTCTTCAGCCATTCCAGTTACTTGGTCCTACCGGACTGAGTCGCGGATTGCGAGTGAGGCTTAATCCACAGCATTTTTTGCGATTGGCTCGAGTCTTTCTCCGCGTTTTGTGATGCTTTGGGGAGGAGGTGATTGGCCGTTGCCAAACGGGCCCCACGTCACCCGCAACCCGAAGCGCGTACCGCGCAATCCGTAACCCGGAACCTCTGACATGTACGAAGACAAAGAACTCCAGGAATACAGGGATCTCTTAAAAGCCCCGGATCATTTCGAAGAAGGCTTTGACTGGAAAACGATTGTCGGGGCGGTCTTTATCGGCTTTTTGATGATGCCGGGCAGTATGTATTTGCAGCTGGTGATCGGCACCGGAATCGGTCCGGCGGCGCGCTGGGTGACGATTATCCTCTTTGCCGAAATGGCCAAACGCTCTTACAGCGAACTCAAGCAGCAGGAGATTTTCCTGCTTTATTACATGGCCGGTGCGGCGCTGCACACACCCTTTCAGGGCCTCCTGTGGAATCAATATCTGGTCCAATCCGATGCTGCCCGGATGCTGGGCTTAACCGAGTTTATCCCTAACTGGGTCGCACCTTCCCCGGAATCGATTTCGTTGGCGGAACGGACTTTTTTCCATCGGGACTGGCTGATTCCGATCCTTCTGCTGGTTGGCACCCAGATCATTCAGCGCATCGACCAGTTTGGCTTGGGGTATGCCCTCTACCGCATCACTTCGGATGTGGAGAAGCTCCCCTTTCCCATGGCGCCGGTGGCGGCTCTGGGGACCATGGCTTTGGCCGAGTCCACCGAAGATAAGCAGAAAAGCTGGAAATGGCGCATATTCTCCATTGGGGGGGTTATCGGACTTGGCTTCGGCGGGATCTATGTGCTCTTGCCCACCCTTTCGGGTCTTTTGTTTACCGAACCAATCCGGCTGATTCCGATTCCCTGGGTGGAGCTTACGCGGCACACGGAAGAGATCCTGCCGGCGGTGGCCACCGGCATTCAGCTTGATCTCGGGCTTATTTTCGTCGGTATGGTCCTGCCCTTCTGGGCCGTGATCGGTGGTCTGATCGGACTCGTCATCACGGTCGTCGCCAATCCAATCCTATTTCGCCACGGAATCCTCTCGCGATGGCACCCGGGCATGGGAACGGTAGATACGGTCTTCGCCAATAACTTCGATTTTTACATGAGCTTCAGCATCGGGTTGGGGCTGGCCATCGCCCTGGTGGGCATTTGGCATGTCTTGCGATCCTTTGGCCAAAATGCCGTCGGGCAACGGGGCAGCTTCAGGGATTTATTCCGGCCGCCGCCGGGCCGGGGCGATTTTAATTTCTGGATTTCCATCGGCATTTATGTTTTTTCCACCACTTCCTATGTGTTGCTCTGCGTCTGGCTGGTGCCGAGTTTTCCGTGGATTTTCTTTCTGGCCTACGGTTTTGTCTATACTCCGCTTGTATCCTACATTACGGCTCGCATGGAAGGGATCGCCGGCCAGTTTGTGAGCCTACCGTTGGTGCGGGAGGCCAGTTTTATTGCCGGAGCCAAGTACTTCGGCTATCAGGGCATTGAGATCTGGTACGCACCGATTCCCATCCACAACTATGGTCAGGCCACCGTGAATTTCCGCGAAATCGAGCTGACCGGCACAAGCATCCGGGGAATCATAAAGTCTGAAATCGTCGTTTTTCCGGTGGTGATGGTGGCCAGTCTGCTGTTTTCCCAGTTCATCTGGCGCTTGGCGCCCATTCCTTCCAGCGCTTATCCTTTTGCACAGGAGTTGTGGCACCTGCAGGCGCTCAATACGCTCTTGATGCAAACGTCCACGCTGGAAGGGAATTCCCTTTTCTACGAGGCCCTCAACGGCGTTTATGTTTTGGCGGGTATGGGGCTCGGCGTAATCACCTATGCGATTCTGACCCTTTTGGGACTGCCGATACTTTTGGTTTACGGGATGGTGCGGGGGCTGGGCCAGAGCACGCCCCACGGACTTATCCTGGAAGTCGTGGGCGCCCTGCTGGGCCGTTTTTTCTTCCTGAAACGCTACGGCGCCATGTGGCGCCAATATGCTCCCGTCCTACTGGCCGGATTTTCCTGTGGGATGGGCCTGACCGGGATGTTCTCCATGGGGGTTACGCTGATACTGAAATCATTGGGACGGTTGGCGTATTGATTTCTCAAATCGGCAGTCACCGTGCCGCTGGGGGTGATACCTACGGGGGATCTGGTCTTCCCGCCAAGACCTCCATCCCCCCAAAAGTACCTAATGGGTTTACCCTGTCCTCCAAGATTTAAGAGATCGACAAAAGACAACGGATATGGCATAAAAGGTTCGATTAGGCGGTGTCCATTCCGCAATAGGAATAGCGAATGACCGCGATTTAAGACGGTTGGAAGCATTGGGGTTTCGAATTTTCAGCGTTCGGGGGTCATTATGAAAAGGACGGTAATTGTGGGCATGGCGGTGGCATTGATCCTTTCGGCCGGCGTGGGCTTCGCCGAAGCTCCGCACGGGGTGGGAGGGTTCGTGCTGAACAAAAACATCAAAGATTTTGCGGATCAAGTCATCCTGGAGACGGCTTTACCGATCCGCTATCTGGAAAGTGTCGAGGAAGTGGAGATAAAACCCCTGGAGGGGATCAAAAGCGGGCTTATCGCGTACGGAACCTGCGCCGCTCCGGGCAAAATCGTGCGGATCAAACTCAAATATGACGATGCGAGTAAACGTTTTTTTGAAAAACTCCTGAAACTCACCAAAGAGCGCTTCGGCGAGCCGGACGAGTATCGGGGGGACCCTTTTCACATTCTCATCGCCTGGAAATGGTCTTTTACCGATGAAGATAATAATCGCATCAGCCTGATTCTGCAGCACAATGCCATGGACGAGGAAGAAAAGCTCGGCAACGCGATCAAACTCACCATGACAAATTTGGTTGAGGACGATCAGCGTTGCTATAAAGAAAAGCAGCTCGACCCGCGCGAGGGCTTGCGGGGACAGAAGTGGGAACCCAAGAATCAGGAGTTGAGCGGCTGGGATTTGTTCATTCCCCGCTAAGGGGTTGGGCCAGTGCGCACGATCCGCCGTCATTTTACCCAGCCACCGCTGAACGCTATGACCAATTCCGCGCAAGAAGTCGCCTGGAACGGCATTCGTTTTCCAGCCCCCGGGGACTGGGAAGTGAGTCCAGTCGGGATTTGTCACCTTTTGCTCGAAGACGCGGAGGGGCCGGCCCTGGAAATCAAATGGGGGCTCATTAAAGGCAATTTTTCCCATCAGGCCCATCTGAAAAAGTTGGCGGCCCTCCTGGGGAAACAACCCGGGAGAGCCTTAAAAGAATGCTCCCTGCCGCGAGATTGGCAAACCGCCCTTTCTGATTTCGAAGTTAGCGGGTTTTCCTGGGAGGCCCAAGCCGCTGGTGGCCGGGGCGTCATCCTGTTTTGTCCGGTCTGCCGGAGGGCCACGCTCATCCAGTTCTTCCACCGCAGACCCGTGCCCGTGCCCGAGATTGCCTCGTGTATCCTGGCCAATTTTCAAGACCACCCGCCGGACAGCCAAATACGGTGGGCCATTTTTGATATTCGCGCTACGGTTCCGGAAACATTCCAATTAGTGCGCTATCGTTTCGAGGCCGGTAAATTTGAACTTGCCTTTGCCGCGGGTCCGCAAAGAATTGCGTTGCATCGCTGGGGCTTGGCGTCGGTTTGCTTGAATGGGCGGAATTTGACGCAGTTCGCAAAAACGCAGGCGCAATTCTCGGAGGGCAAGCCCTGGGCCGTGACGCCGGGCGGCTATCCGGGCCTTGAATGGAGCTTATCACCGCCGACCCGCTGGCGGTGGTGGTGGAACCCTCTGCGATCCAAACCTTCCCATCAATGGTATCGACTTTGGCATTTGAAAGAAAAAAACCGTATCCTCGGGGTCAGGGCGGAAGGACATCGAGCGTTTGATCGTCAACTGCTCGATGGAATTTGTGCACGCTATGAGAGTATTTAGAACCAGAGGCTCTCGCAGATCCCATGCAAAGCAATTGCACCGGGCCGAAGCGCTGAACCTCACACCGGTCAAAAACGTCCAGGCCGTCGTGGAGCGGCTGACGGCCAATGAGGTCATCATCAATTACCCGACCATCATGCGCCCTTGGATCGCCGGGTGGGTCAAACGCTTCGGTGGACCGGAGGGTCGCGTCCAGACCAAAAAGCTGCAGCTTGATGCACTGGGTACCGAAGTTTGGGATTTGGTGGACGGCAAACGTTCGGTGCGCCAGGTCATCCAGGCGTTTGCTGCAAAGCATCAATTGCAGCCGAAGGAGGCTGAGGTGGCCGTCACGCGCTTTATTCGCGAACTGGGTCAACGTGGTTTAATTGGTTTGTGCTAGATTGCGTCAAATGGTGTTAAAGGGTTATCCTCATCAATCCATCAACCTTGCCATGCAACGATTTCACTTTTTCACCAATTGACCACTCATCACGGCCTGAAGTCTAACGAAACCAGAATTCCAAAGCATTGGCCTCAGGGATGTCAATAACTAAAACGATTTCAGGGCATCTTCCATCGTGGGGACGATCGGCAGAAAGGAATCAAAGCCGGCGATTTCAAAGACTTCTTTGACGTAATCTTGCATATCGCATAGCATGATTTGACCTTCTTCACGTTTGATGGCTTTGGTGGCCTTCAAAATAACGCGCAGGCCGGCGCTCGATATGTAATCGAGATTTTTGAAATCGATAACCAAACTTTTCGAGCCGTCCGTGATGGCCTGAAAAATTTTCTTCTCAAACCCCTGGGATGTATTTGAATCGAGGCGACCATTCAGCTTAAAGATATTAACCGCATTTTGTTTTTCCTCTATGATTTCCATTTACTTTCCTCCCACCTCATACACATTGATCTGATTTGAAAAAAATGACTAGATTGGCACGCAATTATCCTGCGGCTTCGTGGGCGTCAATTTTCTTTTTCATCGTCAAAATATTCTTTCCGCGGCATCTTCGATAACACACCTCATCCATTAGATTTTTGATCAAATGAATACCGAGGCCACCGATTTTGCATTCACTGATGGAACATTCCAGGTCCGGCGTATCCGCTTCAATGGGGTTAAAGGGTACGCCGTCATCTTCAATGCACAAAATCAGCAAATCTTTTTGCGGTGTCAGTGTGAATTTGATCTGATGCTCTTTATCGTCCTGAAAGCCATAGGAAATGATGTTGGTAAACAGCTCGTCCAAGGCCAGGTTGATCTCAAACAGGCATTTGGGGTGCAGCCCCATCGAATGGCAAAACTGCTGCAGATTGTGACAGAGTCGATCCAACTCCGACAGGTTGCTTTTGAGTTCAAAACTATACGTCTTTTTCGCCATCACCTTTAACCTTCCGCATTTCCCAGCCTGATCTTGGCGCGTCTTTGTATTTATTTTCCTAAAATTTGGAAAAATTTTCAAGGTAATTTAAATCGACGCCATGGCAACCGTCCGTGCTTCATGGTGTGTTTTCTTAATAATTATAAGTTGTTAAGATGCATAAAGATATAATCCGGGAGTCCCCGCGCTGCAATTGCAAGCGCGGGCGTGGCAGCTTTCGCCGCGGAAAACAAACAACCATCAACCCGGCCGGACTTAATTCTAAAGTTCAGAGGTCAGACCAGACTGACGCCCAGTTTTTCGAGGCAACCGCCGCACTCCTCCGCGCGTTCCGTCAAAAAGCGTTCTTCCCAGGTGCTGATGTTATCGACCACGGCCTTCAAAATTTTAGGCATGATATCAGGGAATTGTTTGATCGCTTTGGTAAACTTCTCACGGTGTATGATCAGGCAAGTAGTGTCTTCAACGGCGATCAAAGAAAAAAGGCGGTGTCTGCCGCCTAATAATGTCAGACCTCCCAGGAACTCTCCGGCATGACATTCTCGGATTACCGTCATTTTGCCGTCGTCTTCGCGCTCGAGCCTGGCTTTACCGTCGATGACTAAAAAGGCTTGGCCGTCGTCTTCGTTCTGATTGAACAGGGCTAGGCCCTTTTTGAACTTCTCGCGGGCGCAAAGATAGGCGATCACCTTGAGCGTTTCCAGGGGAAAGCTGGAAAAAAAGTAGGTTTGTCTCAAAAGGTTCAGATTATCCATAAATTCGCAGGGCGCAGTGGCGTCATTTTTTTCCGACGAGTTCATATAGCATTCCTTTCTGGGCTATGAGTTCGTTGTAAGTGCCCATTTCAGCGATTTTGCCGGCCTTCATCACCGCCACCCGATCAAAGTTTTTGATGGTGTCCAGCCGGTGCACCACGGCAATCAACGTGCTTTTGTTTTTCCAGCGGGTTTCGAGCAGATTCTGGATACGGGCCTGGGATTTGTTGTCCAGGGCGGAGGTGGCTTCGTCCATAATCAAAATCCTGGGGGCCTTGAGAAACGCGCGGGCAATCGCCAGTTTTTGGCGCTGCCCTCCGGACAGTTTGTCTCCCTTGGTGCCGACGTCATAGCGCATACCGATTTCAATAATCGTTTCCAAAAGATCCTCTTCGATCAGCAGCTGCACAATGCTCTGGTCAATTTTTTCCTGGGTTTGAGGGCTGGCGGTTTTGGTTTTACCGAAGAAGATATTGTTCAGAATCGTCTGGGAATAGATGTATTCCGCTAACTGATAAAACGAAAATGCTCCGGGGTCGTCGGCGGAAATTTTTTCGCGGAAAAGGGCGCGTCCCTCCAGGATAAGGGTTTCCAGCATCTGAGGAAGTGCGGCCATTTTATGGATCCCCGGGGTAAACCGCAAGGCCAGTTCAAGGAGTCTCTGGCGATCGGTACCTGTAAGCTGATGCAGTTTCTGCCTTTTTTGGTGTTCAACGATCAATTTGTAATCATCCAACTCATCGGCGGTGATGGGGCTTTGTTCGAAAAACACCGCATCGGGGGTAAGATTGCCCAAGATATCCACCGTTTGTTTGGAAAGCGCGGCGCCCAAACTCAGTAACGGCCGGGTCAAATCCGCCCGATCCAGAAAGTTCAGAAAATATTCGTTCTTAGCCAAATTCGAATTGTTGAAGGCTTCTTTGGCGGACGCGCCGAAGGTCAAATTTTCGGCCACACTGGAGTAGTAAAGATATTTGTTTTCATCAAAAAATTCCACATAATCGGCGAGTTCCTCTCCGTAATCGCGCTGAAAATTCCTACGAACCCGCGTGAGCACTTCCACCAGGTCTTCATGCTCGTCCCGGGCCAAAATCGTGTTCAGGCCGAAGCGGAGCACGTCCACGAAAATGCCGGTTTGATGGAGCACCGCAATGATGTCATCCAGGGTCGGCAAATGATTGTTCACCGGCTGGCCCTGCCCGTCGATCATCGCCTTACAGGAGTAAAGAAGATTTTCCTCGAGGGTTCCCTCGAAAATAAAGGGGCTCTGGGAGACAAAACCGATATTGATGACCATGTCTTTTTTGCTCAGCTCGGCGACTTCTTTATCGCCGATCAAAACATGACCGTCCGTATACTTATACAACTGTCCGATGCACAGCGCCAACGTGCTTTTGCCGCTGCCGGAAAAACCGACGAGAGCGAGGTGCTCGCCGGGCTTTAGTGAAAGATTGATGCCGTCGAGCAGGCGAATCCCGCTGGAGGTTTCAAATTGCAGATCCTTGACTTCGACACTGCCGTCCAGTTCAAACGGCGGGCGGCCTTGAGGTTCCAGGGCATGCTCCGGTTCCACATTGAAATATTCCATGGTGCGGTTGTAGTTAACCACGCCATCCTGGTAAACCTGATAGAACTCGATGAGTTCCCGCCAGGGATCATAGAGCTTTTCCTGGGCCGACAAAAAGGCGACGAGGGCGCCCAATTCCAGCTGACCTTTGATGGTTAGGAAACCGCCCAGAATGAAAACGATAAATGGACCCAGCCCGGTGAAGAAATTGTTCATCGTCTTTACGCCAAAGCGATACAGGCTCCAGATGACCCGAATTTTCTCCAGCTTATCCGCCAAACCGTCAAACTTGCGGTGTTCGATGCCGTAGGCGCCGTTACCCTGGATTTCATGAATGCCGGAAATGGATTCCGCGATGGCGCTCGATAACGTTCGGGCGGTGTCCACGCGTTTTTTGTTGGCCCGGTTGACCCCTTTTTGCAGCATCGGAACCAAAAAAACGACGATCGGGTAAATACTCAGGGAAACCGCCGCCAAGAGCGGATTCAGCCGAAACAGGTAACCGGCAAACGCCAGCAAGGTCAACACATTGCTGACTGGCGCCGCCACGGCCATGCCCACAAAATTGGCCGGCAGCGTCAGCTCGTTGACGAGCGAGTTGACCACCATCCCCGGCTGCGTGTTGCGGAAAAAACTTAAGGGCAGGGTTAAAATGTAGTGGTATAGTCCCTTGCGCATGTTAGCGGTCGCGCGTTGCGTGATAACGGTCGTCACCATCGAATTGAGGTATTTGAGCCCGTTGGCCAAAACCACGGCCGCCAAATAGATTCCGCAGTAACTCAACAACAAATCGATTTTTCGTAAATTTATGGCCTCATTGACGATGCGTTTTTGCATTTCCAAGGGTAGAACCCGGGTAAAAACCATCACGACAATAATGAGCAACAGCAGGAGTTGAAGGCCGACATTGCCTGCGAATACCCAGGAATAAAGGGATCGCTTGACGATGGGGGTTTCACCTTTTGCCATAGGAAGCTCCTCCAATCTTTGCGGGAAATGAATTAACGGCCGTGAGGAAGGCAAAGACGGTCAGCGGTTTAAGAATGAGGCTTGGCCCGCCTCCTGTTGCCAGGAACCCGGAACCGGCATCTAGGCCTTCCGTCGTCGTTCTTCGCGGACCGGTTTCGTTTAGCCCCAAGCAGCCGGGATGATTAGATTTCGACAGAAGACGGTCGAGCTGGCACAAATCAATCCCCAGGTAGTTTCTCATACTATCTATCATAATCGCTTGACAAGCCTTAATTTTTGCGGCCAATCTACGTTAATATAATGATCTCAAACGATTAAAACAAGCCTTGAAGGTTCGGGAGGCGTCATCAGCAGGCTGTCGCTGCCGAAGGCGGAATTTTCAAACTTGAGCCAATGCTTTAATTCCCTCGCATTCCAAGGGATTTTAAGAGCCTTGACCCCCGAAGCGGCCGGCCTTGGGAGATGTTCGCCATACCAAAATCAATCATTCCCGCGCATTCAGGGGCGGCCTGTTTTTAAGGAGGATGGACATGCGATTCCGCTGGAAATTGCTTGTTGTGCTTTTGATTATAGCGCTGGTGCCGATTATGTTTATGCGCACCTTGGGGGTACGCTCCGTGCGGCGATTGGCGGAGGAGCTGATCGCACGTTCCCGCGCCAATCTGATTGACAGTGCCGAAGACCGCCTGCGATTTCTGATCACCACTTATTCCCAGATGCTCTGGCAGGGGCGGGAGCAATTGGAAATGGCCCTTCTTTTACAGGCGCGGGAGGTGGAAGAACTTTTGGCCCGGAACCCGAGCACCCCTCTCGAGATTTATCGCACGCACGACTTTCAAGACCCCCTTCGGCGTCCCCCGGACTTGAGCCCCTCGGCGAATCATTTTCGGATACTGGGTGCAAACCGGGTGGAAATTATGGAAGTGGCTTATTCGACTCAGGTTTTTAAACGGGTCTCCGGAGTGAAAGCGGAAGATGTGGCGGCTGATATGGCGCGCCTCGCGGCCATGACCCCGGTTTATCAAGAACTCTCCAAGCGGATTCGCGGTCTTGTTATCTGGCACTACACCGTCTTGGAAAATGGGTTGCTCAGTGTTTTTCCGGGACACGGTCAAATTCCCCTGGATTTCGATCCGCGCCAACAGCTGTGGTATACAGCCGCCTTCAAGCGGCAGAGTCCGTGGACGGATCAATTTGTGGATCCGGAGACCGGCCAGAGTGTTGTCGCCGTGTCCAGGCCGGTCAAGGGCCCCGGCGGAGAGATCGCCGGCGTGACGTCGCTGATCGTGCCGATCAGCAGCCTCCTGGAGCGTCGGGTGCTCCTGGAAAACATTCCTACCGAGACGCAACCGTTGATGGTTTATTTGGAGGTGCACCCGGAGACAGGAGCCCGCGGTGCTCGCATCGTGGCGCGGGAGGAACCCAGCGCTGATCGTCCAAGGGGCTGGCGGTCCTCGATGGCCGACGACTGGCTGGTATCCACCGATGAAAAACAGTTTAAGGCCGTGCTGGACGATTTTGAACTGGGGATAAGCAACATCCGCCGTATGCGTTACAAGGGTTGCGAATGTCTTTGGGTATACGGGCCGATGCATACGCGGGGCTTTTTAGTGCTCATCACCCCGTATGCGGAGCTTCTCAAGCCGGCCCAGCAGGCACAAGCGTACATTCAGGGTCAAATTGATGACCTGCTGGAAGTTACCCGTTACGGTGTGGCGGCGATTTTGCCGGTAATTATGGGGCTGGCGTTGGCCTTTTCCCGGACCGTGACCAAACCGATGCACATCTTGGCCGAAGGCGCCGCGCGCCTGGCGAGGGGGCATTTTGATACCCGGGTCAACATTCGTTCCCGGGACGAATTCGGCGAAATGGGGCGGGTTTTTAACCTCGTCGGCCCGCAACTTGAGGAGCACCTGCACATGCGCCAAGCGCTGGACTTGGCCAAGGAAGTGCAGCAGAATCTCTTGCCGAAAGCCAACCCGCTTGTCGACGGATTGGATATCGCCGGCCAAATTGTCTATTGTGAAGAAACCGGCGGCGACTACTATGACTTTATCCCGCCCGCCAAACTAAAGAAAGCCGAGTTGGGCGTCGTCGTCGGGGATGTCTCCGGTCACGGTATTTCGGCCGCGCTGCTGATGGCCACGGCGCGCGCCCTCTTGCGGCAGCGGACGGCCTTGCCGGGCAGCGTTGAACAAATCGTGGCCGACGTCAATCGCCAGCTTTCCCAGGATGTAGAAGATTCAGGCCAATTCATGACCCTTTTTTACGGTCAAGTCGATGGACGTCAGAAGAAATTTCGTTGGGTTCGCGCCGGGCACGAGCCGGCCATGATCTATGATGTCCATACCGACGCCTTTGAAGAGCTGGGCGGACGCGGGTTGCCTCTGGGCGTTTTTGAGGATGCCCAATACGAGGAACAGCAGCGGGAAATTAGCCCCGGGCAGATCATCATTATCGGCACCGACGGTATCTGGGAGGCCCGCAACAAGGACGGTCGAATGTTCGGCCGAGAATCGCTGCAAAGGCTCATCCGTTCCCAGGCGCACAACTCCGCGGCGCAAATCATTCAGGCCGTGACCACCGCGCTGGAAAAGTTCCGCCATCCGCTGACGCAAAAGGAAGACGATGTTACCTTAGTCATTATCAAGGTGGACGAACAAAAGGGCGGGGACGCTAAAGGAGTTTGACGACGACCAGCGTGATATCATCCTCCTGGGGCGCGTCATTGCGAAAGCAGCGCAGCGCGTCAATCACGGCGGTTTGGATGACATCGGAAGGCTCGGCGGCGTGGGCCCGGATCACTTCCCGCAGGCGTTCCAGGCCGAACATTCGACCGTCCTTGTTGCGGGTTTCAGGGATGCCGTCGGTGCCGATCACGATGAGGCTGCTGGATGACCACCCCCGGTGGGTGTACGCGTGATAATCGTAGTCGGCCACGACCCCCATGGCCATTCCGGCGCCGGACAATTCGCGGAATGAATTCCGGGACGGCTCGTAAAAAAGCGCCGGGTCGTGGCCCGCGCGGACCCAGCATAGGCATTGATCGGCGGGATCGATTTCCAAAAAAAACATGCTCATGAAGCGGCTCGTGTGGGAGCTGTCTCTCGTCAAGAATCGGTTGACCTCAGCCAGAAGCTGTGCCGGCCCGCGGTAATCGCGCGCACCGAACTGGAGAAAGGCTCTGGCCGTTGTCATTTGCAGGGCCGCACCGACGCCGTGGCCGGAAGCATCGGCCACAACGACCCCCAGCCGACCCTCCGGCAAGTTGAAGTAATCGTAATAATCCCCGCCGGTTTCATCACAGTAAATGCTGGTGCCCGCTATATCCACGCGCGGATGGTGAGGCGCACTCAGCGGCAGAAGATTTTGCTGGACCTCTTCGGCCAGTTTGAGGGCGGTCAGGAGCTCGATGCGGTGTTGCAGGCCGCGGATCATGTCATTGGTGTGGCCGGCAATGACGCCAAACTCGTCTTTGGTTGCCACCGGGACCATGCGACTGAGGTCGCCTCGGCTGACGCGCTCCAAGACACCGGTTTCGTTTTCAAAAAGCAGTTTCAGGTTCCGCGAGTAGGAGATAATCAAATTGACAACGAGGGTCAAAAGAACGGCCATGATAAAAAATATTTCGTAGGTCACGGACTTTTGGGCCTGGGCGAGTGCGGCGGCGTTCGGCCCGATCCCAGACAGCCAGACGAGGTCGCGGGAGATGACCATAACAATAATGATCACAACGAACAGCGCCGTCGTGACGGCCACCAAAGCAAATCTCTTGGTGATGGAATAAAGGCGTCGGGGCGGTGGCCGAACATGATGCTGGGCCAACGCATTTTGGATAACGGTGCGTTCACGGGCCAGTGCCATGTCGAGGGAAACGAAAAATCCTGCTACCAGTCCTCCCATTGCCAAGGCAATCCCGCTGGGCGCGGGAAAATGCAAAATATAGGAGTTGTAACCGATGGCCATCCCGGCGGCCAAAAGGCACAATAGGAGATCGAGATAGAATTGGCGTTGGGGTTGTGCGGTTGCGGCAGCCCGGAGCACGACCGCCCGTTCCAGGGGTTTGCGCAGCGCGCACGTCGCCAGAAAAGCAACCAGAATGATCACCCCCAGGGTCACGGGGGGCAGCGTCGCCATAAACGGTCAGACCTGGCCGCCGTATAGGGTGAGGGTGACCACCGCAAACATATAATGCATAACAATTCGCATAGTTCTCAGGGATGCTCGCGTGCCGCAGGAGGGGCGCGCGGCGGGTCTGAATAGCAAGGTGATAACGATGTTGGAAGGTGATGTCAAGACGAGGTCCAAAGTAAGAGGTGGCAGGCAAGGGCCGGCCCCGAGAGGCCCTGCCTGCCACCCGGGCGAAGACGAAGTTTTGTGGGCATGCCGCGCACGGATGGTTTTGTTTTGACAAAATCATGGGGATGAGTTTATATATAAAATTTTAATTCGAATGACGCAGTGGACAAGCAAGCATGCCGGCGGCGAGCGGTGCAGCGCTTCGAAGGGTTACCCCGGCGAAGACGGTTTTGGAAGACGGATCAAAAGGATAATGAAATATTTCCTGTGCGTGCTGGGAATGGTCTTGATCGTTGAAGGGCTTCCCTATTTTGCGATCCCAGCCAAGATGAAACGCTGGGTTCAAAGAGTCCTCGGGACGCCCGATGGTGCGCTGCGAAAGTTCGGTTTGTTTTTGATGGCCGTCGGACTTTGGCTGGTTTACCTGGGAAGAAGGTGAAGACGGTGTTTTCATTGTCGGATTACGACTATGACCTCCCAGCGGAGCTCATCGCCCAAAAGCCTCTGGTGCAGCGGGATCGATCCAACCTTCTTTTCTTAAACCGCCGCAACGGGACTGTGACGCATCATTGTTTTGGCGACCTCTGCCGTCTGCTCAGGTCCGGTGATGTCTTGGTCCTCAACAACACGGCGGTGATTCCCGGGCGGTTATGCGGCCACAAAGAGACAGGGGGCAAGGTGGAGGTGCTGATCTTCGATTTTGCCGAGGCCCGCCGGACAAATGCAAATGAGGGTGAATTTATCTGCCAGTGCCTGGTGAAGGCCGCCAAACGTTCCGGACCCGGAACGCGCTTATTTTTCGAAGAAGGATTGACGGGTGAGATCATCGACAGCCGCAACGGAACCCATACCGTCAGATTTTATGGGAGCCAAGATTTCGAGGCCTTACTGGATCGGATCGGACACGTGCCGCTTCCCCCGTATATCAAAAGGGGTCGCGGTGTCAAACCGCCCTGCGATGACCGGACGAGTTACCAGACCGTCTATGCTTCGCAGAAAGGGGCCATCGCCGCTCCTACGGCAGGACTGCATTTCACCGCCGAGATGCTTGTCAAACTCAGGTCCCAAGGCGTTCAGATCGTAGCCGTCACGCTGCATGTCGGCTATGGAACCTTTTTGCCGGTGAGGGTCTCTGATATTCGCCGCCACCGGATGCATGCCGAGGGCTTCTGCATTTCCACCGAAGCGGCTGAAACGATCAAATGCGCCCGGGCCGGCGGCGGTCGCGTAGTCGCCGTGGGCACCACCTGCGTGCGAACCCTGGAGTACGCCTCCGATGCGCATGGCCATCTTACCTCCGGCAGCGGCAAGTGTGACCTTTTCATTTACCCCGGCTACCGGTTTAAGATCGTGAATGCGCTGATCACCAATTTTCATTTACCCGAGTCGACGCTGCTGATGCTGGTGGCGGCTTTTGCCGGCCGTGAGAATGTGCTGAATGCCTATCAGGAAGCGATTACACGAAGGTACCGGTTTTACAGTTACGGGGATGCGATGTACATCGCCTAGGGCAACTTACCCGGTGGCGGTCGCTAATAGATCGGCCGATCACGGCTAATATGAATTCCATCGGGCGTGAAAAATTTTGTGTTTTGAATTTATTCCGCGAAATGAATGCTTATTTTCGTAAGATAGCTAGTATTCGAACCACTAAGAAAATCACATTGACGAGCGCGAAAGATTCCGTCAAGCGATGATGATCAAAGGGCGGGGCACATGTGCGAAACCGCCACTTCAAACTAAACTTTAACCACGGAGGCCAGACAACTGACGACCGACACGAACATAAACCGTTATGAAGTCGTCGCTCGATCGAGCAGCTCCCGGGCCCGCGCGGGATTGCTGCGGACCGCCCATGGCGTCATTGAGACTCCGGTCTTTATGCCGGTGGGCACGGCTGCCTCTGTAAAAGCCTTGACGCCCGAGGAACTTCGGGCGGTCGGGGCCCAGATCATCCTGGGCAATACTTACCATTTGTATTTACGACCGGGCTGTGATGTCATTCAACGTTTCTCCGGCTTGCACCGTTTTATGAACTGGGAGGGTCCCATCCTGACCGACAGCGGAGGGTTTCAGGTTTTTTCGCTGGCCAAGCTCGCCAAAATCACGGAAACCGGAGTGACGTTCCAGTCCCATATCGACGGGTCAAGCCACCTGTTGACGCCTGAAAAGGCGATCGAAATCCAGTTCGGCCTGGGCGCGGATATCGTCATGTGTCTGGATAATTGTATTTCCTATCCGGCCCGTCGGGAGGATGCCCGGCAGGCCCTGGAAAATACTTCCCATTGGGCGGCAAGATGCAAAAAAAAATGGCAAACCGGCGACAATGGCCACCATGCCCTATATGGTATCGTCCAGGGCGGGATGTTCAAAGATTTGCGCGCCCGGTCGGCCGAGGATTTGTTGCGGATCGGTTTCAATGGATACGCCATGGGCGGCTTAAGCGTCGGCGAACCTACCGAAGTTATGCTCGAGATGGCGGATTTCACGCTTGCCTTGTTGCCGGATAGCCGACCCAAATATATCATGGGAGTCGGAACGCCCGCCAATTTGATCGAACTGGTTGCCTTGGGGGCGGACATGTTCGACTGCGTCCTGCCGACGCGCAATGCCCGCAACGGCCAGCTGTTCAGCCACGACGGAACCATGAATATCTGTAACGCGCGTTTCAAAGACGATACCGGCCCGATCGATGCGGATTGCAGGTGCTACACCTGCCGGAATTATTCGCGCGCCTACCTGCGCCATCTTTACCTGGCCCGGGAACTTCTATCCTACCGCCTCAATACGATCCACAATCTTCATCATTTTCTCAGTTTGATGCAACAGGTGCGGAGGGCCATCATAGCGGATGAATTTGAGATCTTGAGAGAGAATTTTTACGCCTCAAAAAAGGAGAAAAACGCATGAAAGCAAAAGTTGAAGAAGTGATTAAAAAAATCAGACCCTCGCTCCAAGCGGACGGGGGCGATGTGGAACTTGTGAATGTGCAGGACGGGGTCGTGACGGTGCGTTTGCAAGGGGCTTGCGCCGGATGCCCCATGTCCCAGATGACCCTGAAAAACGGCATCGAGAAAATGCTCAAGAAGGAAATTCCGGAGGTTGTCTCCGTGGAGTCTGTTCCCTAAATAGCCACTTTCGGGCCGGCTCCCACTGCCAATCACGTTGAGTGATCTAATATCGTTATAATCTTGTCGATACCGTCTTAAGAGATGAAAGGACATAACAATGAAGGTTCTCAAGATCGACCATCTCGGGATCGCCGTTAATCGGATTGCCGAAGGCAAGAATTTCTGGACCGATGTTCTGGGGCTTAAATTGGAAGGTACCGAAACCATCGAGGAGCAGAAGGTTACCACCGCTTTTTTACCGGTGGGAGAAAGCGAAGTGGAACTGCTGGAGTCCACCGCGCCGGACGGACCCATTGCCAAGTATCTGGAAAAGAAGGGGGAAGGGATCCAGCATATTGCCTTTCGCGTTGAAAATCTGGAGGCGGCGCTGGATGAATTGAAAGCTAAAGGAATCCGATTGATTGACGAAAAACCCAGGCACGGTGCGGGGGGCGCCAAAATTGCTTTCCTACACCCCAAGGACACCCACGGGGTGCTGGTTGAATTGTGCGAAAGATAGACGCGGACGGGAGGCGGAACGCGAAATACAGAGAACCGAAGAAATCCGAAGGCAGCGGCGAGAATCGGGGAGGCCGATTCCGCGCCTGGAAAGCCGCAAACGCAACCGTTAACTGAGGAGTGTGCCATGGCAGAACATCCTGAGAAACAAAAATGGATCGATCTTGCAACCAAAGAGCTTAGGGGGAAACCCCTGGAGTCCCTCAACTGGATGACGCCGGACGGTATTCGGGTAAAACCTCTATATACGGCCGAAGACCTTAAAGATCTGGAACATTTGAATGGGTTACCGGGCCTGGCGCCTTATGTGCGCGGCCCTAAAGCCACGATGTATGCCGGCCGGCCCTGGACCATCCGCCAGTATGCCGGGTTTTCGACCGCCAAAGAATCCAATGCCTTTTACCGCCGTTGTCTCGCTGCGGGCCAGAAGGGTCTTTCGGTGGCCTTTGATCTCGCCACTCATCGGGGATATGATTCCGATCATCCCCGGGTGGCCGGGGACATCGGCAAGGCCGGCGTGGCCGTGGATTCCGTGGAAGATATGAAAATTCTTTTTGATCAAATTCCGCTGGAGCAGATGTCGGTTTCCATGACAATGAATGGGGCGGTCTTGCCGATTCTGGCCGGTTATATCGTGGCCGCCGAAGAACAGAACGTACCCCAGGACAAACTCACCGGAACCATTCAAAACGATATCCTCAAGGAGTACTTAACCCGCAATACTTACATTTATCCCCCGGAACCCTCCATGCGGATCGTGTCGGACATCATTGGGTATTGCTCGAAACATATGCCCAAGTACAACACCATCAGTATCAGCGGCTATCACATGATGGAGGCCGGCGCCGACTCGGCGCTCCAGACGGCCTTTACGCTGGCCGACGGGGTGGAATATGTCCGGGCGGCCCTGGCCGCGGGCCTGGACATCGACGCATTTGCACCGCGCTTGTCGTTTTTCTTCGGCATTGGCATGAACTTTTTTATGGATATTGCCATGCTGCGGGCCGCCCGGTGCTTGTGGCATAAACGGATCAGCCAATTTGGCCCTAAAGATCCGCAGTCTACCATGTTGCGCACCCATTGCCAGACTTCCGGCTGGAGTCTGACGGCCCAGGACCCCTACAACAACATTATCCGGACCACCCTGGAGTGTTTATCCGCCGTTTTGGGGGGCACCCAGTCCCTGCATACCAACTCGTTTGATGAGGCCGTGGGGCTGCCGACCGATTTTTCGGCACGGATTGCCCGCAATACCCAGCTGATTGTCCAGGAGGAATCTCAGGTCTGTCATGCGATTGACCCGCTGGCCGGTTCTTATTATGTGGAGTCTCTGACCGACGGAATTATCCGCAGAGCCGCCAAAATCATTGAAGAAGTTGAACAACTGGGCGGCATGGCCAAGGCGATTGAAACGGGGATGCCGAAACTGCGCATCGAGGAAGCCGCCGCGCGCCGCCAGGCGCGGATCGACAAAGGCGACGATGTGATTGTAGGCGTCAACAAATATCAGATCGAAGAAGACATCGACCTGGAAATTCTGGAGGTTCCCGCCAGTGTCCGGGATGAGCAGATCGCCCGGCTCAAGGAGATCAAGGCCCGGCGGGACAATCGGACCGTTGAAAAAGCCTTGGAAGCCTTTTCCAACGCGGCGGCCTCCGGCGGCAATCTGCTGGAGGCGTGTATTCCGGCCGTGAGGGCGCGAGCGACCGTCGGCGAGATTTCGGACGTCATGGAGAAGGTTTTCGGACGCTTCGTGGCGACCACCCAATGCATCTCCGGCGTATATGCGAGCGAATATGGCGACAGCGAAATCATCGAAGCGATCCGCAAGCGAACCGCCAAGTTCATGGAGAAAGAAGGGCGCCGGCCCCGGATTCTCGTCACCAAAATGGGGCAGGACGGCCATGACCGTGGAATCAAGGTGATTGCCACCGCCTATGCCGACCTGGGCTTTGATGTCGACATCAGCCCGATGTTTCAGACGCCGGCCGAAGCCGCTCGCATGGCCGTGGAGAATGACGTCCACATGGTAGGCGTATCCAGTCTGGCCGCCGGCCACAAGACTCTCGTTCCGCAACTGACCGAAGCGCTGAAAAAAGAAGGCGGCGAAGACATTCTGGTAGTGGTCGGCGGCATCATCCCGCCCAAGGATTATGATTTTCTGCACCGGGCCGGGGCGGTAAGCATATTCGGCCCGGGGACCGCGGTGACGGATTCGGCCAACCAGGTCCTTGATGCATTGGAGCAGAGGCGGTAGGGTTTGGTTAAATGGTCAGAGGGCGGAATGGTATCATCGTCGCGCAGCGGCTTCAACAATTGTGATCAATATGACCGTCTGACCATTTAACGCCGCGATCATTTAACCCAATTGCCGTTCGACGATTTAACCGGTATCGCATTGGAAAATGGCTCATCATAACCTCGATCGGAATTCGCCAGATCCCCAGCCCTATATTGAGGGAGTGCGGGCGCAGGACCGGCGGATGCTCTCCAAGACCATTACCTTGATCGAAAGTGCGCTTCCCGCCCATCAGGCTCTGGCGCGCACCATCGTGGATGCCTTGCTGCCTCTGACCGGCAACGCGGTGCGCCTGGGTATCACCGGGGTTCCAGGCGTCGGCAAGAGCACTTTTATCGAAAGCCTCGGCATGAGCCTCGTGCAAAATGACCACCGTCTGGCGGTTTTGGCGATTGATCCCAGCAGCTCCCGCAGCGGCGGAAGTGTGATGGCCGACAAGACACGCATGGAAAAGCTCGCTTGCGAAGACCGGGCCTTTATCCGTCCTTCACCGTCCGGGGGCACCTTAGGGGGGGTGGCCCGTAAAACCAGAGAAACCATGCTCATATGCGAAGCCGCCGGATTTGACGTGATTATCATCGAAACGGTGGGCGTGGGCCAATCCGAGATAACGGTGGCTTCCATGGTGGATTTTTTTTTGGTGTTGATGCTGGCCGGGGCCGGAGATGAGCTGCAGGGGATCAAAAAGGGCGTTCTGGAACTCGCCGATGCCATTGCGATCAACAAAGCCGATGGCGATAACATCGAGAAAGCGCAAAAAGCAGCTAAGAACTACGAAGCGGCCTTGCAGCTTTTGCAGCCGGCATCACCCAATTGGACGCCCCTTGTACTGACCTGCAGTGCCGTGGATTTGACCGGGATCGATGAGATCTGGCAAACCGTTTTAGACCACCGCGAAAGCCTTGCGGATGCGGGTGAGCTGCAAGCCAAACGCCGCAAACAAGCCCTGGACTGGATGTGGTCTCTGGTGGAAAACGGGCTGAAAGAGCGCTTTTACAATCACCCGGGGGTGCAAAAACGTTTGGGTGCAATCACCCGCGCCGTCGAAAAAGGAACCCTGGCTCCCACCCTTGCCGCCAGTGAACTACTTTTTTTTCTTGACAATAATCCCGCGGTCTAGAAGATTGACGTCCTGATTTTCAATTGGGGGTTGATCCGCGGGTCTCGTCCGGCGGGAGTCAGCCCTTAGCCAGTGGAAAGGATCTTGATGATGGGTATTGTGGAAGATAAGATCAAGGAACTGAAAGCCCGCGAAGCCAAAGTTCGACAAATGGGCGGCGAAAAGGCGGTTGCCGGTCAACATGCGAAAGGCAAGCTGACCGCCCGGGAACGTCTGGCGATCTTGTTTGATAAAGGCACGTTTCGCGAGATCGACATGTTCGTCAAGCACCGTTGTGTCAACTACGGGATGGAAAAGATCGACATTCCGTCCGACGGTGTCATCACCGGGCATGGCCTGGTGAACGGACGACCGGTTTTTGCCTTTTCCCAGGATTTCACCGCCCGTGCCGGCAGCCTCGGTGAAATGCATTCCCAGAAGATCTGCAAAGTGATGGATTTGGCGCTGAAAGCCGGGGTGCCCTTTGTCGGCATTAACGATTCCGGCGGGGCGCGCATACAGGAGGGGGTCGATGCCCTCTCCGGATACGGTCAGATATTTTTTCGCAATTCCGCCTGTTCGGGGGTAATACCGCAGATTTCGGCCATCATGGGCCCGACGGCCGGTGGAGCGGTTTATTCGCCCGCCATGACCGACTGGGTCTTTATGGTCAAAAACAGCAGTTACATGTTTATTACCGGGCCCGAGGTCATTAAAGCCGTGACCGGCGAAGAGATCACCTTTGAGGAGTTGGGGGGGGCCAAAACCCATAACGAAAAAAGCGGGGTGGCCCATTTTGCCTGTGAAAGTGATGAAGACGCCCTGAACCAAATCAAGCGGCTCCTCCGCTACCTGCCGTCCAACAACATGGAAGATCCACCGTTTGTCGAGACCGCTGATGACCCCCATCGCACTGCTCCAGCTCTGGATACCATCATTCCCGACAGCCCCAGCAAATCCTATGACATGATCGAGGTGATCCGTGCCATTGTGGATAACGGGGAGATCTTCGAACCCCATCAATATTATGCGCGCAATATGATCGTTTGTTTTGCCCGGCTCAACGGCCGCAGCATCGGGATTATTGCCAATCAGCCGAAAGTCCTGGCCGGCTGCCTCGATATCAACGCCTCGGATAAGGCCACCCGTTTTATCCGGTTTTGTGACTCGTTTAACATTCCGCTCCTGACCATCGCCGACGTTCCCGGCTATCTGCCCGGTAGCCAGCAGGAATGGGGCGGAATCATTCGACACGGGGCTAAACTTCTGTGGTGCTACTCCGAGGCCACCGTACCCAAGCTGCTGCTCGTTACCCGCAAGGATTACGGCGGGTCCTACCTGGCGATGTGCTCCCGCGATTTGGGGGCGGACATGACCTTTGCCTGGCCGACGGCCGAAATTGCGGTCATGGGAGCCGAGGGTGCCGCCAACATCATTCATCGTCGAGAAATCAAAGAAGCCCCCGATCCGGTGGCCAAGCGCCAAGAGAAAATCAAGGAATACCAGGACCTCTTTTCCAATCCTTACGCCGCGGCCAGCCGCGGGTATGTGGATGCGGTGATTGTGCCCAGCGAGACCCGGCCGCGCTTGATCGATGCTTTGGAAATCATGGCCAGCAAACGCGAAACCCGACCGCCGAAAAAACACGGCAACATTCCCGTATAAACGGGACTGAAGTGATCCAAGCATTTTCCAAGGCCAAGTTTGGAAAATTTTGGAGGTTGGAGGCCAGCGGTTGTTGCCTTGAGCGGAGCGCTTCGCCAGCCTTGAACCATAACACGATGCCTCAAAGATTTGAAAGATCGACAAAATTCTGTCGTTGTCGCCTCGCCAAGTTGGATGAAGCCGCCCGACGCGGGGTTATCTCTCCGCCGGCAGGGCCGCCTCAAGGGGCGGGGGATCGCGGGCGGGTGATTCTATTCTAATTTCAGGCACTTGAGGCCCTCAAAACTATAGAGATGGGTGACCCGATGGATGAAGAAAAGAGACTGATTGCGGCCGTAACCGCGGTTTTGCATTACATTCGGACCGAGCAGGAAGCGCTCGCGCGGCAGGCGGCTGGACCCCCTGGAAAACAGGTTGGACCGCCGCCCATGGTCTTTAAGCCCTGGAGTCTGAGCGGGCGACAGGCCCAGATGCAGATGCGCAATCTGATGCAGATGCGCAATTTTCACGGGGCGAAATTCAGATAGGCGCCTAAGCGCCCAAAATCATAATCGGATAAGATCTAAAAATAATTTTCTTTTGGAGGAGAGCCATAAAATGAGTGACGAAAACGCAGTGAAGATGACCCCGATGAACTATAGTAAGGAGCGCCCCGCGGCCGAAAATCCGGTCAAGGTGGAAGATCTGACTTTGCGCGACGGGCATCAGTCCCTGTTCGCCACCCGGGGACGGACGGAAGACATGATCCCGGTGGCCGAAATGAAGGATGAAGTCGGATACTGGGCCAGGGACGTTTGGGGCGGCGCGACTTTTGATACCATGCACCGCTTTTTAAATGAAGATCCCTGGGAAAGAATCCGCACACTCAAGCGGTATATCAAAAAGACGCCTTTTTCCATGCTGCTGCGGGGTCAGAACCTGGTGGGCTATCGCAATTATGCCGACGATGTGGCCGGGGCTTTCGTGGAAAGAGCGGCGGCCAACGGGATGGATATTTTCCGGACTTTTGACGCCCTCAATGACTTTCGCAACTTCGAAACCTTCGTTCCGGTGATCAAGGCCTCCGGCAAACATTTTCAGGGGTCCATCTGCTACAGCCTTACCGAGCCACGCATGGGCGGGGAGGTTTACACCATTGACTATTACGTCAACAAGGCCAAAGATCTGGAAGCGATGGGAGCCGACAGCATCTGCATCAAAGATATGGCGGGGATGATCGCACCCTACGATGCCTATGCCCTCGTCAAAGCCTTAAAAGCGGCCGTCCAAAAGCCCATTCATCTTCACAGTCATTTTACCTCCGGCATGGCGCAAATGTCCCATCTCAAGGCGATTGAAGCCGGGGTCGATATCATTGACACCTGCATGTCGCCCTATGCCTTTCGCACTTCCCACCCGGCCATTGAGCCCCTGGTGATGGCCTTGCTGGGGACCAACCGCGACACCGGTTTTGACATTAAACATCTGGCTGCCATCAACGAAATCCTGGAAAAGGAAATTTTGCCCAAATACCGGCATTTGCTGGATGATACCAAGATATCGGTCATCGATATCAATGTGTTGCTGCATCAGACGCCGGGGGGCATGCTGTCCAACCTGGTCAACCAGTTAAGGGAAATGGATGCCCTGGAAAAAATTGACCAGGTATATGCCGAGCTGCCGCGGGTGCGCAGAGAGCTCGGGCAAGTCCCGCTGGTGACTCCCACCAGCCAGATTGTCGGAATCCAAACGGTCAACAACGTTTTGTTTGACGAAGGAAATGAGCGCTACAAGATGATCACCGCCCAGGTCAAAGACCTGTGCTATGGGTTGTACGGCAAAACCGCCGTCCCCATTGATCCGGAAGTTCAGAAAAAAGCCCTTAAAGGGTATGAACGGGGGGAAGAACCGATTACCTGCCGGCCGGCCGAGGTCCTGAAGCCGGAACTTGAAAAAGCCAAGGAAGAAACCAAGGGCCTGGCCATCGACCTGGATGATGTCCTGATTTATGCCCTCTATCCCATAACAGGCAAAAAATTCTTGAGATGGAAATATGGCAAGGAACAGCCCCCGGCCGAAGTCAAACCCCGAACCCTGGGAGATGTGCGCAAAGAAAAAGAGCTCATTCAGAAGGCCAAAGCCGGAAAGCTCGTTGAAAAGAAAGAAAAGGAGGCCCCGCCTAAAAGCGAAAACGTCCGGACGTTTAACGTGTTTGTCGGTGATGATTATTTTGAGGTGGGAGTGGATGAAATCGGGGGGTCCCCCATGATCAGCTATGTGCAGCCGTCGGGACCCATGCCGTGGACGGCACCCATGTACGCGCCCCCCGCGACTCCCGCGCCCGCTGCGGCTCCCGCCGCCCCGGCCGGACCCCGGCCGGAGCCAGCAGTTGCGCCGGCTGCCCCGGCCGCGGCCAAAGCGCCTGAACCCGCCGCCAAGACGGAACCCGCCCGACCCGCGGGAGAGGCGGCGGGGACCCCGCTGCCCGCGCCCATGCCGGGTATGATCGTCAGCTATGAGAAGAAGGTGGGCGATACGGTCAGTCAGGGTGAAACGGTGGTGATCCTGGAGGCCATGAAAATGGAAAACGCTCTGCCGGCGCCCATCGGCGGCACCCTCAAGGCCGTCAACTATAGCAGCGGAGATACGGTGGCGAAGGGGGATGTGCTGTGCGTGATTGGCTAAGGGCCCAGCGCCGGCGGAATTTCTGTTTTCGGAATTCGGCCATCGGTCGTGCGTCTTCGGACATCTTCGATGGGAGCAGACGAACATGAAAATTCACGAATACCAGGCGAAGGCATTGTTCAGAAAATACGGCGTTCCCATCCCGGAGGGCGGGGTGGCTTTCAGCGCCGAGGAAGCTGTGGAGGTTGCGGAAACCTTGGGCGGCTATCCCGTGGTGGTCAAGGCCCAGATCCATGCCGGCGGTCGCGGCAAGGGCGGAGGCGTCAAGCTGGCCCCATCCGCGGAGCAGGTTCAGAAGGCCGCCCAGGCGATCATGGGCATGAACCTGGTGACGCCTCAAACGGGACCGGAGGGAAGGCGGGTTCGCAAAATTCTGGTGGAACAGGGACTGAACATCGCCAAGGAACTCTATCTGAGTGTGATCCCGGACCGGGCCACGGCCAAGATTGTGGTCATGGCCAGCGCCGCCGGTGGGATGGACATTGAAGAAGTGGCCGCCCAAACCCCCGAGAAAATCATCAAAGTCTTTATCAATCCCCTGCTGGGCATCCAGCCCTATCATGGCCGGGAGGTGGCCTTCGGTTTGAATCTGGCACCGGCCTTGATCAAGCCGTTTACCTCCATGTTAAAAAACCTTTACCAACTGTTCGTCGATTATGACTGTTCGTTAGTGGAGATCAACCCTCTGGTAATCACCGCCGAGGACACTGTGGTCGCCCTGGATGCCAAAATCAATTTTGATGATAACGGGCTGTTTCGACATCCGGATGTTCGTGAGTATCGCGATCTGGATGAGGAAGATCCCCTGGAGATCGAAGCCTCCGAATTCAACCTCAATTATATCAATCTGGACGGTAATGTGGGCAATATGGTCAACGGCGCCGGTTTGGCCATGGCCACCATGGATATCATCAAACAAGCCGGTGCCGAACCGGCCAACTTCTTGGATGTCGGGGGAGGCGCCAGTGCCGAAATGGTTGAAAACGGCTTCCGGATCATCCTGAGCGATCAGAACGTCAAAGGCATTCTGATCAACATCTTCGGCGGGATCCTGCGCTGTGACGTGCTGGCCGAAGGCGTGGTGCAGGCCGCGAAAAAAACCGGAATCAACGTACCGGTGGTGGTCCGCATGGAAGGGACCAACATCGAAGAAGGCCGCCGAATTCTGGCGGAATCGGGCCTCAATCTGATCACCGCGACGGACCTGAAGGATGCGGCCCGCAAGGTGGCCGGGTTGGTGGGCGGTTAAATGCCCAAGGCTCAGAACGGCCAGCGCCGACGAAAAGCCGTGATCATCGAGTCGAGGGCAGCGCATCACGTTTGGGGCTGGAGGTTAGAGGTTGGAGGCTGATTGCGGTTCTCCGTCCTCGGAAGTAAGGACAAACACACAAAATTAGAAAGTTTCGAGGAACACGGTGTGAGCATATTTGCAGATGAGAATACGCGTGTTGTGGTGCAGGGAATTACCGGCCGCGAGGGGCAATTTCACACCCGGAACTGTATCGCCTACGGCACACAGGTCGTGGCCGGAGTGACACCGGGCAAAGCCGGCCAGAAAATGGACGAGGTTCCGGTTTTTAATACGGTGAAAGATGCGGTGGAAAAGACCGGTGCCAACTGCAGCCTGATTTTCGTGCCCCCAGCTTTTGCCGCCGATGCGATCATGGAGGCCGCCGACGCCGGAATCGAGCTGATCGTCACCATCACCGAGGGGATTCCGGTTTTGGACATGCTGAAAGTCAAAAATTATCTGGACCATAAACCGGCGCGTCTGATCGGGCCCAACTGTCCGGGCATTATTTCCCCCGGCCGGACGAAGGTCGGAATCATGCCGGCGCCCATCCACAAGCCCGGCGGCCCGATCGGTGTCATCTCGCGTTCCGGCACCCTAACCTATGAAGTCGTGAACCAATTGACCTTGCAGGGAATCGGCCAGACCACATGTATCGGTATCGGGGGCGATCCGATCAACGGCACGGATTTTATCGACTGTCTGGAGGCCTTCGAAAAAGATCCCGAAACCCGGGGGGTCGTTTTGGTGGGAGAAATCGGAGGAACCGCCGAAGAGCAAGCCGCCGAGTTTATTTCCCAAAATTTTTCCAAAGCGGTGGTCGGCTTTATCTCGGGCCTCACGGCCCCGCCGGGACGGCGGATGGGACATGCCGGCGCCATCATCAGCGGCCGCAGCGGCACGGCCCAGGCCAAAATTGAAGCCATGCAAGCGGGCGGGATTCACGTTTGTCGAGATCTGGGAACCTTCGGGGAGTTCTGCGCGGAGGTGTTTAAGTAAAAATTTCGCAGCCATTCTGCCATGGCCACCAAATGCACGCAAAAACACGCAAAGACACGCAAAACGAATGGCTTTTTGGCGTTTGGCCAGGGCCAGCCTTTGAGACGCTGAGAGTTTAAAACGCATGCACGAAATGGGGATCGCCTTACAGATTGTCGAGATCGCCAGCGCATCCATCCCGGCGGAGCTGGAAAATGTGCGTGTGGTGCGGGTCAACTTGAAGGTGGGCAAGCTGGCGGCCATTGTCCCCGACAGTCTGCGTTTTTGTTTTGATATCGCCGTGAAAGATACGCCTCTGGCGGATGCGGAGTTGGTCATCGAGGAGCTTCCCGTGTTAGCCCGGTGCAAGGCCTGCCGTGCGGAATGGATTATCAGCGATCCGGTCTTTACCTGTGAGCAGTGCAACAGCGGTTCCCTGGAGATTCTATCAGGGCGTGAGCTGGATATCGAATCCATTGAAATTGCCGAAGAGGATGGAAATGATTCTAAATGACGGTTTGAAAATCCAACGGTGTCATTATCATCATGAGGAGTTTCATAAACCTCGGCCCGGGCAATCAAACCGCATTGCGCCCGCAGGGGAGCGCCAGGCCGGTACCCGGGAGATTAAAGTGGTTCGCCGCGTTCTGGACGTGAATGCCAAAATGGCCGAACAGAACCGCCGGATGTTTGCCGCCCAGGGCGTGTATGTGCTCAACGTGATGAGCTCGCCCGGTTCCGGCAAGACCACCACGCTGGAAAAGACACTGGCGCGCATCATGCCGGAAATCAAGTGTGCCGTGATCGTGGGCGATATTTGCACCACCCACGATGCGGACCGGTTGGCGATTAGCGGGGCACCGGTGGTGCAGGTCAATACGGACGAGTTCGGAGGCGACTGCCATCTGGCCGCGCATGTGATTGAGAAAGCCGCGAGCAACCTGGAGCTGGGGGGAGTCGATCTCTTGATCGTCGAAAACGTCGGGAATTTAGTCTGTCCGGCGGAATTCGACATCGGTGAAGATGCACGGGTGGTGGTTTTGAGTGTGACGGAAGGCGAGGATAAACCGGTCAAATATCCGCTGATGTTCCGGCAATGCGATGCCGCCCTGCTGAATAAAATCGATCTACTGCCCTATCTGGATTACGACAAGCAAAAAGCCATCGCGTATATCCACCAGGTCCATCCGGATATGCCTGTTTTCGAGATATCCGCCAAAACCCAGGACGGTTTTGATCCCTGGATCGAGTGGATAAGGGATCGGGTCGGGCAGAAAAGCAGCTTACCGTAACCTTCAGGGCTGATTCGTTCCGGTCAAGTGACGCCAACACGAGAGCGCAAAGCGGAAAGCTCAAAGCTGAAGGCGGCAATCTCAAGGTTCAAAGCGCAAAGCAAGAAGGGGCCATTCATTTTATGCTTTGTGTTTTCGCAGCAATCTCTTTATTTCAGTGTCTATCCTCCACCTTTAAAGCCTTGTGCACTTTGCCCCAGGAATCCGCTCCGCATCTCCAGCGACCAGCAACCGGAAATCAGCTTTAGGCTCTGAGCTTTGAGCTTTGAGCCCTGACGGCTTCTTTCCAGAAAGGCGATAGCTCCCGTAGGCGCGCAATGACCGGCGGCAATTTTTCCAGGATGAAATCGATTTCCTCTTCCGTGTTGTAACGGCTGAGGCTGAAGCGAATCGAGCCGTGGGCGGCCGTGAAGGGAACGCCCATGGCGCGCAGGACATGGGAGGGCTCCAGAGAACCGGACGTACAGGCCGAACCGGAGGAGGCGCAGATGCCGTACTCGTTCAGCATGAGCAAAATCGCTTCCCCTTCCACATATTCAAAGGCGATACTGGTGGTGTTCGGCAGACGGTTTTGGCGGTCTCCGTTGATCAGTGCATGGGGGACCTTGGCGATCAGCGTATTTTCCAGTTTGTCCCGCAGTTTGCGGATGCGCTCGTAACCCCGGGCCTGCAAGTGTTCCCTTGCCAATTGGCTGGCCTTGCCCAATCCGATGATGGAAGCCACGTTTTCGGTGCCGCCGCGACGACCGCCCTCCTGGTGGCCGCCGATCATAAAGGGGGCGAATTTGGTTCTTTTGCGGATATAAAGCACGCCGATTCCTTTGGGCGCATGCAGCTTGTGGCCCGAAAGCGACAGCATGTCGATCCCCGTCCGGCTGACATCCATGGGGATTTTGCCCACGGCCTGCACCGCGTCGGTGTGAAAGACAATGCCCTGATCCTTGACCTTCTGGGCGATCTCTTCGATGGGAAAGATGACGCCGGTTTCATTGTTGGCCCACATGATGCTGACAACGGCCGTGTCATCGCTCAGGTTTTGATGGAGATAATCAAGATCCAGCCGTCCCTCGGAATCAACGGGCACAAAGGTGACGCGATATCCTCTCTTGGAAAGGGTCTCCCCGAGGTTTTTGACGGCCGGATGCTCCACCCGGGTCGTGACGATGTGGCGTTTGTCCGGATTGGATTCCAAAGCCGCCCGAATGGCGGTACCGTCACTTTCGGTGCCGCAGCTGGTGAAAACGATTTCCTCCGGAGTCGCCCCGATCAGCGCGGCGACCTTCTGCCGTGCCTCTCTGATTTTGCCGGCCACGTTGCCGCCGAAGGAGTGCATGCTGGACGGGTTGCCGTAGTATTCGCTGAAGTAGGGCTGCATTTCTTCCAGAACTTCGGGCGCCACTTTCGTGGTCGCGTTGTTGTCCACATAGATCACCTTCATCACTGCACCTCCTCAACGACAAGCTCGGGTGTCACCAATTCGCGCAATTTGGCTTCCACATAATGTTTGAGCGTAACCGGGGATTTGGTGCAGGCGGCACAGGTTCCCCCCAACCTTACCAATACCCGGTTGCCGTCCACATCCACCAGCTCCAGTTTGCCGGCGTCTTTGCGCAGGTTGGGATTGATTTCCCGTTCGATGGTTTCTTCGATCAGTCTGATTTTCTGAATATTGGTCAATGCCGCTGGTTTCTTTTTGACCGGGCGCGCGGTCCCCAGGATGGAATCAATGATTTCCTGGATGCGCTCGTGACATTTTCCGCAGCCCCCCCCCGCTTTGGTATAATCGGTTACGTCTTCGATGGTGCTCAGCCGGTTTTCCCGAACCACCCGCTCGATTTCCCGGTCGGTGACCCCAAAGCACTCACAGACGATTTCCCCTTCGACCTTTTTATCAGGTTCACCCCGGTAGCACGAGATTGCTTTCTCCAGGGCTTCCCGACCCATCACCGAGCAGTGCATTTTTTCTCTGGGAAGCCCTCCGAGGAAATTGGCGATGTCCTCGTTGGTGATCTTTTCGGCTTGTTCGAGGGTCAGTCCTTTAACCATTTCGGTCAGGGCCGAAGATGAGGCAATAGCGCTTGCGCAGCCGAAGGTCTGGAACGTCGCATCTTTGATTTTACCGTTGTCATCGAGTTTGAAATAGAATGTCAACGCATCCCCGCAGGCGATGGATCCGACTTCGCCGACCCCATCGGCATCTTCGATGACCCCGACGTTGCGCGGATTCAAGAAATGGTCTTTCACCTTGTCCGTATATTCCCACATGGTTCCTCCTCATTTGCATCTAATTTCCACTGACGAAATTCGGCAGATCCTTTTACCCATTAAAACTTTTCAAAGATGGCGGGCGCTTGGCCGAACGCCATGAAACATAATAAGCATTGAAACCCAAAAAAAAAGCCGGCCGATCCAATAATATTTGTCTGCCGAACGCGATCAGCGTTTGACCGCGCGGGGACCGCATTCCGGGCCGAAAACAGGGCGTTGCGCGGTTAAAGCACGCTGCCGTGCAAAATCACAGGCGCAATTTTGGCAATGGTCCGCATCGATCGCCATGGACAACGCCTTCGGGATTCATATATTAAAGGAGACACAACGGTTGAAATCGTTACCGAGGGTACCGGTTGCGTAATTAAACACAAGGGGCAAGCGCAAAGCTCAAAGGCAGATGAAGAAGTCTGGCCACGCGACCTATGTTTCGCGCTGGAACGACGACATTTGCGGCTCGAGAAAGACGGTTTGAATCTCAAAACTTGAGGAAAAAGGTGATTGAAGCCATTTTGCTTGGGACCTTGAGCTTTTAGCTCCAACAAGGGAGGTGCCATCATGAGAACGGCTAAAGTCAGAAAAGCAGTTTTCGCCGGTAGCTGGTATCCCGCCCGCGCGACGGAGTGCGAAAAGGAAATAAAAGATTTCCTAACGGAGGAGAAGCAGATCACGCCCCCGGCCAGGCAACTAGTCGGCGGGATCGTGC
>CP070697.1:6671907-6678764 GCA_020353555.1 Desulfobacterales bacterium | reverse complement strand
GCGTGGGACTGGCCCAGGGCGCGCTGGACATGGCCATCAAGCACGTGAAAGGGCGCCAACAGTTCGGCCGTCCCCTGGCGGCTTTTCAGAACGTCCAGTTTAAAATCGCCGAAATGGCCACCAAAATCGAAACCGCCCGCACCATGGTCCACAAATCGGCCTGGCTGCTCGACCGGGGCAAGCCGGACACCAAGCTGACCGCCATGGCGAAAATGTACGCCTGCCATGTCGCCGTGGAAGTCGTGGATGAAGCCCTCCAGCTCCATGGCGGTTACGGCTATTTCAATGACTATGACATCGAAAGATTTTATCGGGCGGCCAAAGTGCTGGAGATTTATGAGGGCACCAAGGAGGTGGAAAAAATCGTCATTTCCCGGGAGATCTTAGGCAAGTTCTGAAGGACCGTGCGATCGATATTGCAGATGCACAAGATTCGGATTTAACTTTTTGGCCGCATCAGAACTTCTGAGCAGCGACGATGCGCTTTGCTAGCGAGACAATGGCAAGGCCCCAATCCGCTGAACCGCAGCAGCTATTTTCTGCACGCTGCATACCCCGTCTCCAGAGCACGCATGGAAGCTTCCCGCATCTTGGGCTTGCCGCCAAAGCGCTTTTCCAGAACTTCTTGGATCTCTGTCAGGGAGCAAAAAAGACGATTTTGATGGGCCCCAGCCTGTTCCGCTTGCGCCAAGGCGTATCCCAACATGATCAGGTTGACTGATTTCGCGTTCTCAATTTGCCGGGCCAAGGTGTCCGCATCGATCCAGGCCGCTTCGACCTCGCTCTCCGCTTGCAAGTCTTTGGGGCTGTTGACGACGGCCCATCCGCCTTTTTTCAAAAAGGCGCCGTGCTGGGCCAGGTTTTCGTCCTTGAGCACCAGCAATCCATCGGCCTGATTAGGACGGATCAGGGGGCTGGAGAAACCCCCTACCTTGAAATGGGACAAAACCGTGCCCCCCCTCTGGGCCATGCCGTGGGTTTCCGACGTCAAGACCGCCAGTCCTTTATGGATGGCTGCTTCCGCCAAAAGCTGGGTGACAAACAGCACCCCCTGACCGCCGACACCGCTGATCACGATTTGCTGTCGGATGGAGTCGCTCATGAATTCTCCTGTTGCGCCTTACGAGTTGCGTGGAAAGGGGCACAACCCCCTGGGCCGGCCTACTTCTGCGCTACAATGGACCCTTTCGGGCAGACATTCAGACACACCCCGCATGCGGTGCACAAGAGGGGATCGATACGGGCATATTTGTGATCTTGATCTTCGTCGTGGTAGATGAGCGCCGGGCATTCAAACTGTTTAATGCAGTAGCCGCAGCCGTCGCAGTCCGCGGTGATCGCCACCGGGATAATCTCTCCGCTCTCACCCTGGCGCGCCCGATCAAGGACGCACGGGTACCTGGAAATGACCACGGCCGGGCCGTTTTCCCGGCTGTAGTTGACCGCCTCTTTCACCAACGGCATGAATTCATCCAGTCGATAAGGGTTGCCCTCACGGCAGAATTTGACGCCACAGCCGCGCACCAGCGCCTCAATATCGACGGTTTCCAATGGCTCGCCGCAAGCGCCCCACCCGCTGGCCGGGGTCGGCTGATTGCCGGTCATGGCTGTCGTGCGATTGTCCAGAATCACCAGCACAAAGCCGACCTTCTGGACCACGGCATCGATCAAAGCCGGTACGCCGGCATGGAAGAAGGTCGAATCGCCGATGGTGGCCACAATGTCCGGCCGCTTGGCTTGATTCTTATACGCGTGATAAAATCCGGCGGCCTGGCTGATGGCCGCCCCCATGCAAAGTACGGTATCCACCGCGCCGAGATTCAAACCGAGGGTGTAACAGCCGATGTCGCTGGTATAAATTCCCCGGGGCGCCGCTTTTTTGATCGCAAAAAAACTGGCCCGGTGGGGACACCCCGCACAGAGCGTGGGACGCCTGGCGGGGACCGCCGGCAGTTTCAGCTTGGCGGTTTCCACGCCGGCGAATTCACCGACGATTGCCTGAATAATTTCCGGGCTCAGTTCCCCCACCTGGGGGACGGCCTGCGACCGTTTGCCTTTGACCCGCCACCGATCGGCCAACTGCATCTCGATCACGCCGGTGGTCTCTTCCAGGACCAGAATTTCCGCATAGCTGTCGATTAAATGGGCGCTGAAATCCGTGTGCAAGGGATAGGGCTGCAAGACTTGGTAAAAGGGAATCGACGGCCACAGGTTCAGCTCCTGCAGGATTTCTTTGAGGTGCGCCGCGGCCACACCGGAGGCCACTATGGCTTTGGAGCCGTCGGCCTCCGGATTGAGTCGCCGCGGCGCGGTTGGAGCGTGCCGGGCCATACCCTCCAGTTTTTTTTCCAGCGCCTGATGCAGCTGATGGCGAAATTTCGGTGTCGCCCCCCAGCGGGCCGGGTCTTTTTCAAATTTGACTTCTCTTGCGGCCGCAGGAATGGCTCCCAGGGATATATCCTGCCGGGCATGACAGACCCGGGTGGTAGGACGCAGCATCACCGGTGTTTCAAAGGCTTCCGACAGGGCATAAGCCAGGCCCGTCATCTCTTGGGCCTGACGCGGGGAGTCCGGATCCAGCACGGGTATCTTGGCCAGCATGGCCATCAGGCGGCTATCCTGTTCGGTTTGGGAAGAGTGCGGTCCGGGGTCATCGGCACTGACCACGATAAATCCCCCTTTGACTCCCATGTAGGCTGCGCTCATGAGAGGATCCGAGGCGACGTTCAATCCGACCTGCTTCATGCTCACCGCCGTCCGTAGGCCGGTCATGCATCCGGCGTAGGCAATTTCAAACGCGATCTTTTCGTTCACCGCCCACTGGGTGTGCATGCACAGACCATTTTCTTTTTGAAAAGCAGCCACCGCCGCCAGAATTTCGGATGCCGGTGTTCCCGGGTATGAGGTGGCGATGGCACAGCCGTTTTCAACCAATCCGCGGGCGATGGCTTCATTGCCCAGCAACAATCTGCGTGCGCTCACTCTTTCGCCTCCCTGCAAGCGATTTGACTTGCCTGGCCGTCTCTCATCGGAGCCCATGCGCCCCGGCCGCCTCCAACGCGCTGCGCCTGGCCCGGTTCATTGGCCCGCAACCCGTAACCCCTTACAGCTCAAAAGTTTTCACATCGATGATCAGGGGCAAGGACTGCATCTTGGCCAAAATATCTTCCGGTATGGGGGTGTCGGTTCGGATGAAGATCATCGTTTTATCCCCGCCTTCTTCCTTACCCACGCGCATCCGGCTGATATTGATGTTATGTTCCCCCAGCAGCGTTCCAATACTGCCGATGGCGCCCGGCTTATCAATATTGTGGATCAAAATGAACCGCCCCTCGGGGTTGAGTTCCAGCCGGAAATTGTTGATATTGACCAGGCGCGGATTTTTCTTGCCGAAGATGGTCCCGGCCACGGTGTGGGTTGCTTCCTCCCCGAGGGCCCGCACGGAAATCAGATTAATATATTCGTCGGTCACGGCGGTGGCGGTCTCCGTGACCTTCAGGCCTCGGTCTTTGGCCAGCACCTGGGCATTGACGAAATTGACCGCATCTTTGACCATGGGCGTCAAAAGCCCTTTCAGAACGGCCGTGGTGACAGTGGAAAGATCACAGTCCGGAAAATCGCCGGCATACTCTATGGCGACTTCTTTAATCGGTCCTTTCGACAACTGGGCCAGCAGGCAGCCCATCCGATCGCCGAGAGACAATAAGGGTCCAATCCGGCGCAGAAGTTCACCGCTCACGGGCGGCACATTGACGGCATTAATGATGGTGCCGTGCTTTAAGTACGCGATGATTTGCTCGGCCACGGCCACCGCCACATTGGTCTGGGCTTCCAGCGTTGAAGCTCCCAGATGCGGCGTGCAGATGACCCGGTCGATTTCAAAGAGCGGGCATACCCCCGGGGGCTCACTTTCGAAAACGTCCAGCGCCGCCCCGGCCACCTTCCCGGATTTCAAGGCTTCATTCAGATCATTCTCGTCAACGATGCCGCCGCGGGCGCAATTGATGATCATGACCCCGTCCTTCATCTGCTCAAACGCGGCCCGGTTGAGCATTCCCACGGTGTCTTTCAGTTTCGGAACATGCACGGTGATATAGTCGGAGCGCCGGTATAACTCCTCCATCGTCACGGATTCAAACCCGGCCTTTTCAATTTGGTCGGGCGTTACATAAGGGTCGTGCACGATGACCCGCATTTTTAGCCCGCGGGCCCGATCCGCCACGATGGAACCGATTTTTCCAAAACCGATCACGCCCAGAACCTTGTTGAAAACTTCCCGGCCTTGGAGCAGTTTCTTCTCCCAGCGTCCGGCTTTCAACGTCGAAGTGCCCCAGGGAATGTTACGGGTCAACGCCATCATCATGGCAATGGTATGCTCGGCGGTGGTAACCACGTTGCCGGTGGGCGTATTCATGACCACGACCCCCCGCTTGGTGGCGGCCGGTATGTCCACGTTGTCCAAACCGATGCCCGCGCGCCCGACAACCTTGAGTTTGGCGGCGGCCTGCAGAACATCTTCGGTGACCTTGGTCCCACTGCGAATTACCAGGGCCTCATAGTCGCCGATGATGGCTTGCAGCGCTTCGGGTTCCAGTCCGGTTTTAACATCCACTTCAATCCCCGGCTCTTCGCGAAACATTTGAATACCGGCGTCGCCGAGGTTATCGCTGACTAAAACTCGCATGGGTTTTTCCCCCTCAGGTAGATTTGGAGCGACGATTGCGAAATGCGTCCTACGCGGCGCGGCGCGCTAGCCGGCAGGGTTCGCAAGGGCGTCTGCAAAAAACAAACACGGATTTCGACTTTAGCGCCAAGGTAGGTGTCGGTTGCCATTTGGTCCGCAGGCTGGTCTGAAAAGACAAAAAGCCCGAATCCAAAGAACGATTCCAGCTTTTGCCATAAGACGGGTGGAAAAAACCGCCGCCTCTGCGGCTCAAATCGGACCTGGCAGCAACCGCTCGGTGCCAAAAGGCCCGATTTAAGCCACAGCGAAAATCTATATCGGTTAAAATTATGACTCCGAGCGACCTTTCCGCTTCTGGGCTTGCGCGATCAGCTCCACCAGACTGGTGATCTTGGACCGCGGCCGCGCCTCCTGCAGGCGCTGGAACTGATCCTGCGGCAGGTTGTCTCTTAAATACTGCACGATGTCAAAAGTTTCCCACCAGCAGTCGATGATCTTAAAGCAGGGCTGCAGCTCGCTTTCGCACGTTCGGCAGTAGTTGAAAGGTACGGGTCCGCCCAGCCGGAGACAACGCCGCACCAGAGCCTTTCCGGTTCTTTCCATTACGAGCTCCTGCAGGCGGTTGGCGATCAACGGCTTTTGAGTAACTGGGGCTTGGGGTATTTTTCCAGAACCTTTTCCGCCTCTTCGATCTCTCTTTCGGGCATGGCAAAATCGTTGAGTTCACCGGAGAGATATTTTTCGTAGGCCGCAAGGTCGATCAGCCCGTGGCCGCTCCAGTTGAAAAGGATGACTTTTTCTTTGCCTTCTTCCTTGGCCTTTTCGGCCTCATCAATCACGCAGGCCAGAGCATGGTTGGTTTCCGGCGCGGAAATCACCCCCTCGGTGCGGGCGCACAGGACCCCGGCTTTGTAAGTGGCCAGCTGGCTCACCGCTTTGGGTTCAAGGATGCCTTCGGTCACCAACTGACTCACGGTCGGTGCCATCCCGTGATAACGCAGGCCCCCGGCGTGCATCGGCGGCGGTACAAAAGTATGTCCGAGGCTGTACATCGGCAGCAGCGGCGTGTAGCCGGCCGTATCGCCATGATCATAGGCAAACGGGCCTTTGGTCATGGTCGGACAGGCTTCCGGTTCAACCGGATGGATGGCCACGTCTTTGCCGTTAAATTTGTCATAGACGTAGGGAAAGGCCAGGCCTGCAAAATTGCTTCCGCCCCCGGCGCATCCGATGACAACATCCGGATATTCGCCGATTTTTTCCATTTGTTTTTTCGCCTCCAGGCCGATGATGGTCTGATGCAGCATGACGTGGTTGAGTACGCTTCCCAGAGAATAACGGGTCTGGCCGGTTTCATCGGTGACGGCCGCTTCCACGGCTTCACTGATCGCGATGCCCAGGCTGCCGGGCGTATCGGGATCTTTGGCCAAAATGTCGCGACCGGCCTTGGTCTCGGTGCTGGGGCTGGCCACACAATTGGCACCCCAGGCCTGCATCATGGATTTACGGTAAGGCTTCTGGTCGAAGCTGATGCGGACCATGAAAACCTTGCATTCCAGCCCGAACTGGGAGCAGGCAAACGCCAGGGCGCTGCCCCATTGGCCGGCGCCCGTTTCGGTCGTCAACCGCTTGATACCGAACACTTTGTTATAGTAGGCCTGCGGAACGGAGGTATTGGGTTTGTGGCTCCCGGGCGGGCTGACCCCTTCGTATTTGTAGTAGATCCTGGCGGGCGTACCCAGGGCCTTTTCAAGGGCATAGGCTCTTACTAGAGGAGTTGGACGCCAGATGGTTAAAACCCTGAGGACCTCTTCCGGAATATCGATCCATCTTTGGGGGCTGACTTCCTGTTCGATCAGGTTCATGGGAAAAACCGGCGCCAGCTTATCCGGGCTCACTGGTTTTCCATCCGGTCCCAGCGGCGGGTTCATCTTGATATCCGCAAGCACATTGTACCATTGGCGCGGCATCTCGTCTTCGGTCAAGTAAACCTTTCTCGTCTCCATAAAGCCCTCCTTGCTGATCAGTTGACAGTAAACGGTTTCCACAACTTAAGCGTGTCGCGCTTCTCAAATTGCGGGCGAACGGTCGACCAAACCGGCCTAGATTTTATTCATTTTCTGATTTACATTCATTTATTAGGCAGCATTTGCCTTGACTTCGCCTTGTATAC
>CP070697.1:6668306-6671807 GCA_020353555.1 Desulfobacterales bacterium | reverse complement strand
TACAAGTACAAGCGTAAACCAGAAATTGGAATGGGTCTTCGGGCTGCTTTTCTTTTTTTTGGCTCTTAATTCGCATTTGACAAATGCTTTTGCCCAACCGGATCCGTTTGAGGTGGATGATAAGGCGGAGCAGGCCAGCTTCATCTTTGTCGGTGCCCAACCTCAAAATACCCACAACTTTCACGTCGGCGGCGATACGGACTGGTTCCGATTTTTTGGACCTGAGGTTAGTCTCGGTTATACGATCTCGGTTGCACCTATCGGCGCCAATCCGGGCCTGAACCCGATTTGGACCTTATATGATTCCGACGGTCAAACCATTCTGTTGACCAGCAGCCAAGGAACGCAATTTTTTCCGCCCCGACGGGAAGACATTTATTTCATCGAGGTCAGCAATCAGGATCCGAATGTTTTCGGCGAGGATACAACTTACAGCATTGCGATAGCGGGTGACTCCGGTCCGATAATTTACGGGATCGTTCGGGATAAAGCGACCGATAAACCTCTGCCTGGTGTAACCATTACCATCCCGATTGCCATCGTGGGTTCGGGTACCATTGATGCCTCCACGCAAAGCAAAGGCCCACCCAATGCGGGCTACTACGCCATCAGTTACGGAATTACTACCTTTACATTGACGGCCGCGCTCGACGGGTATGTAACATCTACCCAGCAAGTCTCCATCGACGATGTCGGTGATCTCAATGCTCAAAGGGATGTATCTTTGCAGCCCATCGACATTTCTGAACCCAATGATACACCCGAAACCGCCGACCTGATCTTCGTTGAGTCCAGTGATTTCGCGGAACCGGTCCCGCCGGAAGAATTCCGCTTTTTCGACTCGGTGACGGATGTCGACTGGGTGCGCTTTTTCGGTCCGCAGGATCCGGCAAATCCTGGTCGATCCTATACAATCCTGGTTGAACCTCAGGGTGACAACGCCAGTACGGTGCCAAATTGGACTTTGTACGATTCGGACGGTAAAACCCCCCTGTTAACTAGTAGCCAAGGAAATCAGTTTGTGCCTCCCCGGCCGGAAGACTTCTACTTCATTGAGTTGACAAACAGCAATCCCGGTTTGATTGGTAACGAGACGACCTATTCCGTAAGGGTTGGCGGATTGACGATTCCGCGAATTGGCGGCGTGGTGCAGGATGCCTGTACAGAGCAACCGCTGCCCGGTGTAAACGTATCCATCCAGGGTGTGCCGGGGGCCTCGGACACAAGCCGGGAACCGCCGAATACGGGTATCTACATAATCGATTTTGTGGCCGGTAGCTTTACGCTGTTGGCCGAGATCGATGGCTACGACACCAATAGCCGGGAATTCTTTATCAGTCCCGGGGTAAACAAAGTTGAGCATAATATTTCAATGCAGCCGGAACAAAGTGACCAAATAGCTGCCCTTATTCGCAAATACTATAATGATATCCTCGATAGAGAGCCTGACAATGCGGGGTTTTTGGTGTGGCAAGCGGACATCCAACGGATCGTATCGCTTGGGATCGATATTAAGGAAGGTTTTATTGCGTTGGCGCGGTTCTTTTTCAACTCCGATGAATATTTTCTGCAAAACAAGACCAACCTCCTTTATGTAACCGATCTGTATCAGACGTTTTTCAGCCGCGAGCCGGATATTCCCGGACTGACGTTCTGGGTTGACTTGCTGGATCAAGGTTTAGGCCGCAATGTGGTGCTGAATTCTTTTGTTTTTAGTACAGAATTCGATCTTTTCATGGATAATCTGTTCTGCGGCGCCGCGGAAAGGCCGATCGAAAATTTGGTCAATGATCTCTACCGGGGTCTGCTATCCAGACTGCCGGATAACGCTGGTTTTGACTTCTGGGCGGACGAGATGCAAAACGCCCAGAACACGGGATCGCAAGCGGTGAGGGATCTTGCGCTTCAGATCACATTGGGATTTCTACAAAGTGACGAATATGGTTTGAGAGGCCGCAACGATGTGGAATTTCTGGAGGACCTTTACAACGGCATCCTCCGGCGGGGTGCCCAAAAATCCGAGTTTGACGGCTGGATCAGTCTTATGAACGCCGGCATGTCCCGGGAAGAAGTTCTGCGGAGTTTTACCGACTCGCCAGAGTTCCAACTCCGGGTACAGGCCATCATTGATGCCGCCGCAGGCTCTTGAAACACCGCCATGCGCGTTAACTGTTAGGATCAAAAAAGAGGACACGGATCGGCCCGGACCGGCACCCAAAAATTCAATAATTGTCACAGCCCTTTGAAAAACCAGGGATAGGCCGACCGGGATATTTTTCATAGAGCTGAATTGATACCAAGAATTGAGGCTTTGATTCGCCTACCGCCATCGAGTCCCCTTTTACGCGATGCGGGATGCCCGTTGGTCCGTGTTCCGCCGGGCCCTCTTTTTACAAGGACGGGGTCATTCCGGCCTTTTAATTTCACCCGCCGGCTTCATCTGTTTTTCGGTCCACTTTGAATGCTCTTGCGAGATCAGATCTTCCACGCGCAGCACGAACATCTGGAACGCGTTCTCGGAATGATAGGGATCGCTGCGGGTCAAATACAGATACTTTTCGTGTTTGAGCGACTCGGCCGTGGTGCGGTATTGAATCCAGTTTTCTTGGAATTTGTAGATATTTAACAGCCCGGAAATGATTGCGACCGTAAGCCCTAAGAGCCCCACAATGATTTTCAAAAGGGGATTGCTCGCCGCAATAAAGCTCGTAAAAAACGGAATGGCAACACCGGAACCCATTTGAATGATCGTCAGAGATTTATAATACTTCTGATTCCACTGGCTTTTTTGGTCATACCAGCCGATCTGATCCTCTAATCTCTGCTCCAGGTATTCTTTTTCATCCATAGACGGTTTTCCTTATCCCCAAAGATTCTCCTTCACTGCCTCTGATAGGCCTTTTGCACACGCTCGTCATCAAGCGCGTCTTCACCTTTCCTCTCCCAAACGAGATCGCCGGTCTCCAAATGGTTGATTCCGATCGCTGAGATCTAACCGTTTTGGATCGCCGCCGCTTGCGGCCATCGGTGGGTCACAGCATTTTTTCCGGCAGCCACAAGGCGAGCTGCGGAAATAACACGGTGATAATCAAAACGAGCAATTGGATTCCCGCAAAGGGGGGCACGGAACGCCAGATATCCTTTGTCGTCACTTCCGGGGGAGCAACCCCTTTCATCAAAATCAAAGCCCAGCCAAACGGCGGGCTGAGGTAGGCCACCTGCATGTTGAGCAAAAAGACCACCGAAAACCAGATGGGATCGAATCCCAGCAGTTTGGCGACCGGCAGAAAGATCGGCGCGCAGATAGTCACCACGGCATAGTCATCCATAAACATACCGAAAATGAGGAGAATCACCTGCATGGCGGCCAGGATGAGCCACCGGCTGACCGGCAGTTTTGCGACGATTTCCATCACCAGGGACTGCGCCCCGGCGGTGGTATAGAATATACCGAACAAGGTGGCCGCAATCAAAATCCACAAGGCCATGCCGCTGATGCGC
>CP070697.1:6659949-6668206 GCA_020353555.1 Desulfobacterales bacterium | reverse complement strand
GCGTATTTACCATGGGTTTCCATCCGGCAGCGACCAAATTAGTAGAGACTTCCGGCCCCTGTTGACCAAGATTGCGAAGGAATTACAGGATGATACAAGCCGCATTGTGGTGATCGGCCATACGGATAGTCGCAAAATCAAATTCTCGGCTCGTTTCCCGTCCAATTGGCATCTTTCGGTGGCGCGCGCCGACCATGTGGCGGGTATCATGAGGGCGGATGCGTCGTTGGGAGAGCGCGTTCGTGCCGAAGGACGCGCCGATTGGGAGCCGGTTGCCCCGAACGACACGCGGGAGAACCGGGCGCTGAACCGACGCATCGATATCCATATCAGGTGAGGCATGAAGGCCATCATCGGATTTTTCAAGCAGAAATGGCTGATCCCGCTGGTGGGAGTCGCCGCCCTGTGCGCCTTGATCTGGCTGGCCGGCCCATTGGTTGCCTTCGCGAATAGAACGCCGTTGGCGTCGGAATTCAACCGGCTGCTGGCGATCCTGGTGGTTGTGGTTGTCTGGGCCGTTTATAACCTGATCATGCAAGGCCGCGCCAATCAGAAGGATCGACAACTTATGGCCGCACTGGCGAGGCCTCAGGTTGATCCGGCGCAAGCCGTCATTGACGAAGCGCAAAACGAAGAGGCCGCCGCTTTGCGCCGGAAGTTCGAAGAGGCGCTGCAATTACTCAAACAGACGCGCGCCAGAGGCCGGCGCGACCGGCAATTCCTGTATGAATTGCCCTGGTATGTCATTATCGGTGCGCCCGGGGCGGGCAAGACGACCCTCCTGGTCAATTCCGGACTCCGATTTCCGTTGTCAGAGCATCTGGGCGCCGGTGCCATACAAGGAGTGGGCGGAACACGCAATTGTGATTGGCTGTTTGCCGATGAGGCCGTCTTCCTGGATACCGCCGGCCGCTATACCACCCAGGATAGCCATCAAGCGGTCGATGCGGCGGCCTGGCGCAGGTTTCTGGACTTGATTAAGAAGTTTCGACCCCGCCGGCCGGTCAACGGCGTGCTGGTGACGATGAGCATGGCGGACTTACTCCGGCAGACCGAGGAGGAGCGCCGCCGGCATGCCAAGGAGGTGCGCCGGCGGATCCAGGAGCTCTGCAGTGTGCTCGGGATCCGGTTCCCCATCTATATGCTGCTTACCAAATGTGATTTAGTGGCCGGTTTCACCGATTTCTTTGCGCAGCTCAGTCAGGAAGAGCGGGCGCAGGTTTGGGGGGCGACATTTCCGGGCGGAAACGCTCAGCCAACAGACCAAGCTCTCGCCCGTTTCGATGCGGATTTTGATGAGTTGTTGCAGCGTCTGAACCAGCGGACGTTCAGGCGAATGCAGGAGGAGCGCGATATCCAGCGCCGCAGCCTTATTCTGGATTTTCCCCGGCAAATGGCGCTCTTGAAGCCGGCCCTGAAAGGTTTCCTCCACGACACCTTCAGCACCAGTCGCTTTGAGGAGGGGGCTCCGTTGTTGCGAGGCGTTTATTTCACCAGCGGTACCCAGGAGGGGACACCGATCGACCGCGTCATGGGGCTTTTGGCGGCCGCATACGGACTGGATCGCCAACAGATGCCGGTTTTCAGTGGTCGAGGCAAGAGCTTTTTTATTACGCGCTTGTTGAAAGAGGTGATTTTCCCCGAGGCGGAACTGGCGGGCGTCGATCCGCGGGTGGAACGCCGGCGGCGCTGGCAGCGCTGGACGGCCTACGCCGCTCTTCTAGTGCTGACGGCGGGCCTGTGCGCGGTGTGGTCCACCAGCTATGTCCGTAACCGACGCGCCGTCGAACAAGCCCGCCAGCAACTCGAACAGTACCAGGCCATACGCGGGGAGACGACCGGCCGGGAGGCCGGCGTGCGGGCCCTGTTGGCACGCCTGAACGTTCTGAAAACGGCGCAGGACCAGTACAAGGAGCGTCCGTTATGGATGGGGTTCGGCCTCTACCAGGGGGATAAGATCCGCTCCGGTATCAGGCATGCCTATGAGCAGTCCCTGCGAAACAACCTTTTGCCGCTGATCAAGGTGCGGCTGGAGGGGCGCATGCAGGCCCGCCTGCAAGCAAGGGAAGCATCTGATTTGGAAGCTCTTTACGAACTGCTAAAAGTCTATTTGATGCTGGGTGATTCGGCTAAAATGGATGCTTTGCAGGCGGGCGCGGGGATTCGCAAGGACTGGGAGCAGAGTTTTGCCCGCGAACCCCAAATACAAGCCCAGCTCCGTGCCCATACGGACAATCTCCTGCAATTGCCCCTCGACCCGGTCGCTTTAGACCAGGCGTTGGTTGCCGGTGCGCGGCGCAAACTCAATACCATTCCCCTGGAACTCCAAGTCTACGCGCAGCTCAAGAGCGAGGTGCTGCCGGACCGTTCCTACGATTTTCGCCTGCAGGAGGCCCTCGGTCCGTATGGTGAGCAAGTATTCACCACGGCCGACGGCCAGGCCATCCAGACCCTGACGATTCCCGGATTTTTTACCTATCATGGTTATCATGCCGTTTTTAGAAAACGAGGTTTGGAGTTCATCAAGCAAACCCTCGCGCAGAATTGGGTGTTGGAAAATCCCGCGGCTGATCAGCCGAGTGACCTGCCTCGTTTGCATGATCATCTGCAAAAACTCTATTTCGATGATTATGTGAGCAAATGGCGCAACTTGTTGGATAACTTGAGGCTCAAGCCGGCCCACGGCATCTATCAGACGATTCAAATCCTGGACCTTCTGGCCGGTGCGGATACTCCGCTGCGCCCTCTGCTGGAAGCAGTTGCGAAAAATACTTGCCTGTCGAGGGATCCGGAGGCCGAAGCGAACGCCGCGCGACAGGAAAAAGCCAGCGTCGCCGAGCCGGCGAAGTCGGCGACAAATCAGGCCCAGCCAGGGGGTGCGCCCCCGGATTTGGCCCGTGAGCTGGAGCGGCATTTCGAAGACCTGAATTATCTGGTGCGGCGCATCGGCAATTCGCCGCCCCCCTTGAATGATATGCTTCGGAGTTTAAACGAAGTACGCGACTTCCTGATGCAGATCAGCAGCGCGGCCAAAAGTGAAGAACAAGCCCTGAAGATCGCCAGGGACCGGATGAGCGGTGCAGGGGCCAATGACATGATTAAAAGGGCCCAGATGGAATTCGCTCGTCAGCCCGAACCGTTTAAAGGCTGGCTTTCGTCCCTCACGGCTTTTGGCTGGAAGCTCACCTTGGACAGCGCCAAGTCGAATCTCAATGCCATTTGGAAAACGGACGTGCTCGCCCTTTATCAGGCGGGATTGCAGGGACGTTATCCTTTATTTAGAAACAGCCGCTACGATGCGACCATGACGGATTTCAGTCGCTTTTTCGCACCCAACGGCACGATGGACCAGTTTTTCCAAAATCATCTCAAGCCATTTGTCGACACCTCCCGGCCCCGATGGCGGCAGGTCGCCATGGACGACCAAGCCATGGGCTTATCCCGGCGGGTGCTCACGCAGCTTCAGTATGCGGCTAAAATCCGCGATACCTTTTTTGCCGCCGGTGGACCGACGCCTTCGGTCCAGTTTGAACTCAAGCCGGTTGATCTGGATGAAACCGTCGCCGCCTTCCGGCTCAATCTCGAAGGTCAGACAACCGTCTACCGTCACGGACCCACCCGGCCCAGCCAGTTCCAATGGCCCGGGCCGCAAGCCAATGCGGGTGTGCGGCTGACGTTTCAGACGATCGACGGCCGCGAAGTCAGCCGGTCGGAAGAAGGTCCCTGGGCCTGGTTAAGAACGCTGGATAAAGCCCTGGTCGAACCCACCGGCCTGAGTGATCGTTTCATGGTAACCTTTCAGATAGGGGGCTTTAAAGCGCGTTATGAGCTGCGTGCCAACAGTGTTTATAATCCGTTCAATTTGATGGAATTGAATAATTTCAGGTGTCCGGAGTCGTTTTGAAGTCGAATCTTGCTTTACCAGGAGTGTTTGGTAAGTTACCCGTTTTGGGCGACTTTGTCTCCCGGCGCCTGCCGGCCTCTTTTGTCCGGACGTGGGATGGCTGGCTCCAAGGGGCATTGTCGGCCAGCCGGGAACAGTTGGGTTCCCGCTGGCTGGATGTCTATCTCACCAGTCCGATTTGGCGCTTTGTCTTGAGTCCGGGGATTTGCGACCAAACCGCCTGGACGGGCGTTTTGATGCCGAGCGTCGATAAGGTGGGCCGCTATTTTCCCCTGACGCTGGCCGTGATGATCAATGCGCCCGAAGCCCTTGCCGGTTTGTTTGTGGCGGCCGCCGATTGGTTTGACGAGCTGGAGCAACTGGCATTGTCGGCCTTGGAGGATGACTTCGATTTGGACGACTTCGATCGCAATTTACAGGCGCTGGTCTTACCTGGCGTTCTGCAGACCCGTGGCGATCATCCGGCCATAAAGGATTCTGCCGCAAGCAATGGCCCCGTCGCTTTTTACCTGGTCATGGAAGATCTGAAGGAGATATCAAAGTCTTACGTTCAATTGACCGCAAGTCTATTGAACAGTTTCCTTCCCATCTACAGCATGTGGAGCACCAATGGCTCGGAGCGTGTCAGGCCTTCTTTATGGGTCTATGACGGTTTACCTCCGATAACCGCTTATGCTGATTTCCTGACCCGCCCGAAGCCGGCGGGCGAAGAAGGCGATCAACCCGCCGCCGTGCTTGTGCGGCCCCCACCGGATTCTCAAGCGGATCCAGGAGCGCGGTCGTTGAATGACACGGAAAGTGCCGGCCGCATGGTATGGCGTTCCAGCGCCCGCAGCAGCGTCGGCAAACGGCGTGAGATTAATGAAGATGCCTTTCTGGAACGCCCGGCAAGCGGTTTATGGGCGGTCGCCGACGGGATGGGAGGCCATTGGGCCGGCGATGTGGCCAGCCAAGCGGTTGTCAGTGCCCTCAGCCGCATCCCCGCCGGCGATAACATCGAAAGCCTTATCTCCGAAGTGACAGCCTGCCTGCAGAAAGTCAATGCGGACTTGATCCGAATGGCCCGGCAAAAAGGCGAAGGCCAAATCATGGGCAGCACGATTGTCGTCATGTTGGCCGTGGGGAGCCAGTGCGCTGCCGTTTGGGCCGGAGACAGCCGCCTTTATCGTTATCGGGACGGTATTCTGTCGCAGCTTACCGACGACCATTCCCTGGCGGTCGAATTGTCCCGCCGGGGTGGTTTCGCCCCGGACGAAGTAAACGCAAGGGCCTCCGGCAATATTGTCACCCGGGCGTTGGGAGCCGAGCCGGAGTTACCCATCGATACCTTCACGTATGAAGCGCTGCGGGGCGATACCTATTTGCTTTGCAGCGACGGCTTGGTGAAAGAGATGGGTCCCGCGGAAATCGCAGATATTCTGAAACAAGGCGGGTGTGATGAAGCCTCTCAGCGGTTGATCGAGCTTGCATTGGCCCGAGGGGCCCGAGACAATGTAACGGTTATTGTCGTTCGTGGGGGGTCAAGAGTAGGGGAATTACAGGAATTCGCACCGGCAAGCGCCAGATCTCCCAGAGTCCAAAACAATATAATCCCTGAGGACTCTGCGGGCGGTACGAGCGATACATAAGGAATCGGAGGGCGCCGATGAGCCGATGAGCGGTCGGCCTATCCCTGGTTTTTCGTAGGGCTAAACGGTTATGATTTTCTTTAAGAATTATCGTCGCCCGGGTCGTCGGTCAGCAGGGGGTAAAGAGGTGAGTGTAATCGACCTTGATCGTCTATTGGCGGAAATTTCGCCCGAGGCGCCTTGCGGTGAAAATCTCGAAGAGGACCCTGCATTTCGCGAGCTTGAAAATAAAATCGCAGGCACACCGGCCAAATGGAGTGGTAAGACAAAAATTGAAGAAGCCAAGGACCCCAACTGGTTTGAGATCCAGAAATCGGCGCTTGAATTATTGATCCGCACCCATGACCTGCGACTGGCGACTTTTCTGACCCGGGCGCTGGTGCATACCGCAGGCGTTGGCGGTCTGTGCGAAGGTCTGAATTTGCTCGAGGGATTCATTGAGCGGTATTGGGATACCGTTTATCCTCCCCTGGACCCGGAAGATAAAAGCCCCGCGACCCAGCGCATCAATATCCTGAGTGAACTTTGCGAATGGAAGGTCATGATTAACCCTCTCATGAAAGTCACCTTATGCGAGTCTGCCGCGGGCCGTTTCAGTTTGCGAGATATTCGTATATCCACCGGCAAAAAAACAAACGAACTCGTTGTTTCGGATGAAGAAAAACAGTCCGCCGCCAACCTCTCGACGATCGACGCCGCGTTCAAGGATTGCGATGGGGAGGATTTACAAGCCGCAAAGGAGGCGACCGGCGCCGCATTGCAAAGTCTAAATCGGATGGAAGCCGAGTTGACGGAAAAGATTGGGGCCGGCCGGGCACCGGATTTCGCGAAGCTCGGTAACGTGATCGAGGAAATCGACGCGTTTCTGGCTCAGCAGCTTGCTGCCCGCAAATCTACTTCGGCGCCGGAAAAAGAGGCAGACCACCGCCAGAACCAAAATACGAGCGTTACGCAACCCGTTAACCGCTGCGCCACCCCAACGGACAGGCCGATGGAAACGATCAGTAACAGACAAGACGTGATCCGCATCCTGGATCAAATCTGCACTTACTACGAACAAAATGAACCTGCGAGTCCGGTTCCCCTGTTACTCAAGCGCGCGCGCCGGTTGGTGGAAAAGGACTTCTTCGAGATTATGCAGGATTTGGCGCCGGACAGCGCCGCCAAGATTAAAACACTCATCAGCGGAGCTGCAGACGGCGAGTCTTGACCGGTTAACGCGAAACCGCACAGGTTGGATTGCCGGCTCGCAAAGCGATGGCAGGCCTAATCGACTCAGCGATCCGCCCCTTGGCGGGGCCGACAATTCCTAATTTAATAACTTGAGGAGGTGCAAATATGCCTGACAGCAGTCAAAAATTCATTGGGCGCAACCGGGCCCCCCGGGTCCAAATTGAATACGATGTGGAGCTGTACGGTTCTGAAAAAAAGGTACAGATTCCTTTCGTGATGGGGGTTCTGGCGGATCTCTCCGGTAAGCCCCGGCCGGACGGCCCCGCCATCCCGGTTGATGATCGCAAATTTCTGGAAATCGATGTTGACAATTTTAACGAGAGGCTCAAGGCCTTGAAGCCGCATGTTGCCTTTGACGTTCCCAATATGCTTACGGGAGAAGGTAATCTCAAAATCGATTTAACCTTTGAGAGCCTGGATGATTTTTCGCCGGCGGCCGTCGCTCGCAAAGTAGAAGGGGTCAAAGAGTTGCTGGAGGCCCGCAACCAGTTAGACAATCTTTTGACTTACATGGATGGGAAAAGCGGTGCCGAGGAATTGATCGCCAAATTGATCAACGATCAGACCTTACTGCAGGCCTTGACCTCAGCGCCCAAAGCCGGTGAGCAGACCGCCGACGAATCGTCAACTGCAAAAACTTCGGAAGGGGAGGAATAAGCCATGGCTGAAGAAGAAACCATGAAGCAAACCCAGGCAGAGGCGGAGGCCCAACCGCCCGAGCCCAGCGATTTTGCGGCACTGCTGCAAAAGGAATTCAAACCGCGGACCGATCGGGTACAGGAACAGGTGGAAAACGCCGTTCGGACCCTGGCCGAGTACGTCCTGCGAGATGTCAGTTTTGTCTCCCCCGACGCGGTGCGCACCATCGAGGCCATCAAAGCCGCGATTGATCGGAAGTTGACCGAACAGATCAACCAGATTCTCCATCACCCCGAATTTCAACAATTGGAATCCGCCTGGCGCGGCCTGCACCATCTGGTCAACAACACCGAAACCGATGATATGTTGAAAATCCGGGTGATGAATATCAGCAAAAAGGATCTGGCGAAGACGCTTAAAAAATACAAGGGAACCCGGTGGGACCAGAGTCCCGTTTTTAAAAAAATCTATGGTGAGGAATACGATCGCATGGGCGGGGAACCCTACGGTTGCCTGGTGGGGGACTACTATTTCGATCACAGCCCACCGGACGTGGAGCTTCTGGGTGAAATGGCCAAAATCGCGGCGGCGACCCATGCGCCGTTTATCACCGGCGCATCCCCCTCGGTGATGCAGATGGACTCGTGGGCCGAGCTTGCCGATCCCGCTGATTTGGCCAAAAGATTCAGAGACGCAGACTATGCGGCCTGGCGTTCCCTGCGCGATTCGGAAGATTCGCGCTATCTCGGGCTGGCCATGCCCCGCTTCCTGGCGCGGCTGCCCTATGGAGCCAAAACCGATCCGGTCGAAGAGTTTGATTTCGAGGAAGAAGCCGAGGGCGCGGATGCCAGCA
>CP070697.1:6646536-6659849 GCA_020353555.1 Desulfobacterales bacterium | reverse complement strand
TCGTAACTCATGGGATCGCACTGTAGAGCGCGTGAATGCATAAGTCAAGAAAAAAAATCATATCGACTAATTTTTCGGTAAATGGCAAGCTCCGCCCGTTAGCGTCATGGCCGCCTCGGTCAGGGACTCGGAAAGGGTGGGATGACCCTTGATTGTTAGGGCGGCTTCTTCAATGGTCACCTCGGAGGTCATGGCCAGGGCATATTCCCCGATAAGCTCGGTGGCGTGGTCGCACAGGATATGCACGCCTAGGATTTCGCCGGTGGACATATCGGCAATGATTTTGACCATCCCTTCGGTATCACCGGACACCCGGGCCTTGCCATTGGCGTAGATCGGAAAGCGCCCTACGGAGACTTCGCCCCCACGGCGACGGGCCTCATCTTCCGTCAGACCAACGCTGCCGAACTCCGGGAAGGAGTAAATGCAATTGGGGACCTTCGCGTAGTCGGCCTCCCGAACACCGCCCATGATGTTTTCCACCGCAACAAGGGCTTCCATGAAGGCCGCATGGGCCAGCATCAGCCCGCCCACGGCGTCGCCCACCGCATAAACGCCGGTGGCGGTGGTTTCCATCCGGGCGTTCACCTTGATGCCTCCTTTTTCCACCTGAATACCCACCTTTTCAAGGTTAAGTCCCTCCGTCACGGGCACGCGGCCGGCGGCGATTAAAACCAGATCATACGCCGATTTGTTTTCACCCGCCGGTCCACGGAGCACGGCCTCGACCATCGTGCGTTGCTGTTCCGCAGCCATAATTTGGGTCGAGGCACGGATGGTGATCCCCCGATCTTCCAGATATCCCCGTAATTCAGCCGCAATCTCCTGGTCCAGATAAGGCATCGCCTGCGGCAGCATTTCAATGACCGCCACTTTACTTCCCAAGGAGTTGAAGATACTGGCAAACTCCACGCCCACGGCACCGCTTCCCACAATCAGCACCCGCCTGGGAACCTTTTTCACATTCCAAATCGTATCCGTGGTGTGGACGTACTTGCCGTCGATTTTGATCCCCGGAGGAACAAAGGGACGCGCGCCGGTGGCGATGATCACGCTGTCAGCCACGGTTTCCCGGACCTGCCCGTCCGCCGTCTGGGTGCGGATCTGCTTGGGATCTGCAAACTGGGCCGTGCCCTTTATAATATTCACGCCATGGCTGGCTAAAAGCGCATTCAGCCCGGTTTCCAGTTCGGCCACGGCTTCATTTTTAACCGCTGCCATTTTCTTCATATCGATGGCAACCCCCTCCTGTCCTTTAAATACCCCCAGCCGCTTGATTTGTTCCAGTACTTTGGCTCGGGCGAGATAGGACTTGGTGGGCATACACCCGGTGTGCAAACAGGTGCCTCCGATTTTGGCCTTTTCCACTAAGGTCACGCGCGCGCCCATCTGAGCGGCCTTTATCGCAGCCATGTAACCGCCCGACCCCCCGCCGATAATCAGTATATGGCGCTCCGCGCCAGCGGCCGGCGCCTGCCCAACTCCCGCAGAGACTACTGGCTCTCGGGGCCTTACCGCCGACCGCTCCGCCTCGGCGACCGCCGCGGGCAACGCGGCCAGCTCCTCCCCTTCCCGGGCGATTAGCGCCACCCGCGTACCGATCGGAACCTCAAGGCCGGCTTCCACAAGTATTTGCGCCAGAATACCGCTGGCCGGCGCTTCGATCTCCACCGAGACTTTCTCGGCCTCCACGACCACAATGGGCTCGCCTTGGGCGACCGGCTCGCCTTCTTGCTTGAGCCATTCCAGGATCTTGCCCTTCTTGACCGATTTTCCGATGACAGGGATGACAACGTCAACTGACATGGACTTTCTCCTTATTGCATTTTCAGCAGCAGCTGCCCCGTATTTTCAAGCGTCTTTTTCAGTTCCGTTAAAAAGGCGGCCGCCACCGCACCGTCCACGACCCGATGATCGACGGCCAGCCCGAAGACCGCCGTTCGGCCGACTTTGACCTGCCCATCGGCCACCACCGGTTTTTCCAAGGTGGGACCCACCGATAGGATGGCGCTTTGGGGCGGATTGATGATAGCGGTGAAGTGGGTGATATCGTAGTTGGCCAGGCTCGAAATCGTAAAGGTTCCCCGCTCGATCTCCTCCATGCGCAGTTTACCCGCCCGCGCCCGGGTGACCAGGTCGGCCCGCTGCTGGGCGATCTCGTGAAACCTGAGTCGGTCGGCCTTTTGGATAGCCGGTACAATAAGGCCGTCGTCGAGGGCCACCGCCAGCCCGATATTGATCTCCTTCCAGAGCCTGAGGCCGTCGGGCTCAAACGAGGCGTTTAAGTTGGGAAACTCTTTGAGAAGCAGGGCCACGGCTTTGATCAGCAGATCATTCACGGACACTCTGACGCCAAAGCCTGCTTGGGCCTGATTGGATATCTCGTCCTTCAACTGGAGCAAGGACGCCATGGCGACTTCCGCAAAGAAGTAGATGTGGGGCGCGGTAAACTTACTGGCTGACAGCCGCTCCGCGACGGTGCGGCGCATACTCGAAACCGGCACCCAGCGATACGTGGCCCCGGTATCGCCTTCCGGTGGAGGCATCCGCGCTGAGCCGTTGGCCTCTGCCAGCGGCATTGCCCCTGCGGCCGTCGCCGGAGCGGCCAGCACATCAGCCTTCACAATTTTACCCCGGGGCCCGGTACCCGGGATACCGGCCAGCGGAATCCCTTTGAGTTGGGCCAATCGCCGGGCCAGCGGGGTGGCCGGAGCCCCTTCCGCTTCGACCGGCAAAGAGACGCGGGTTGCCGGTGGGATGGTCCGTGGTCGCGCGCCGTATTGCGCAGCGGCGACCTGGGCCAACCGATCTTGAATTGCCGCCACGCCCGGGATCATGGCCTCTTCCAGCGCTTTGGAGACCGGGGGCGGTACATCCGCCGCCGCCACCTTGGCAACCGGGCCTTGCAGATACTCAAAATAGCGCTCCTGAATTTCATCGGCCAAACGACCGGCAATGCCCATACTGCGCGGGGTCTGTTCGACGATTACCACGCGGCCGGTTTTTTGCACCGATTTTCCGATGGTGTCATAATCCATGCCGGTGTAGTCTACGGTGCGCAAATCGATCACTTCCGCACTGATACCCTCGCCGGTCAACGTCTTCGCCGCGGTCAAGGCGTCTTGCACCCCCGTCAGATAGGTTAATACCGTTACATCGCTTCCCGCGCGGATGACCTTGGCTTTCCCGTAGGGCACATAATAGTCCATGGTTTCCGCGGGCACCTGCCCTTCCCGGGCATACAGATCGGCATGCTCGATCATTAACACCGGATCGTCCAATCGCACGGCCGTGTTGAACAGGCCCACGTAGTCAAAGGCGTTGGACGGTGCCATCACCCGCCAGCCGGAAAAGAGACCGAAGAGCCCGGCCGGGCTCATGGAGTGCTGTCCGCCGTAACCCTGCCCGATGGCCACCCGGGTCCGCACCACCATGGGAAAGCTGGCCTGTCCTCCATACATGTGCCGCAGTTTGCCGATCTGATTAAACAATTGATCGCTGGCCACCAGGGCGAAATCCGGAAACATGATCTCCACCACCGGGCGCATCCCCACGGCGGCGGCCCCCCCGGCCATGCCGACAAAGCCGCTTTCGGATATCGGCGTGCTGAAAATCCGGTCCGGAAAAGCTTCCACGATGCCCTTGGTGGCCATGTAGGGGCCGCCCCGCAGGTGGCTGACTTCTTCGCCCAACACAAACACGCGTCCGTCGCGTTCCATATTGCGCCGGATCGCTGCGGCAATGGCCTCCACATAGGTCATGGTTTTAAACCCGGAGAAATCTTCGCTTTCGACGAAACGCACATCCGCCCGGAGATCTTTCTCACAGCGCACATCACGGGTGAGGACCTCGCGGGGCGGCCATTTCTCCGGCGGAATATAGCGCTTGGCGTCTTTTTCCGCGGTGGCAAAGGCGATGGCCTCGTCGATGGATGCCCGGGCTTTTTGATGCAAGGCCGCATTATCTTCGGACGTGATGATTTTCGCACGCACGAGGGCCTCGACATAGACGATCAGCGGATCCCGGGCCTGCCATTCCTCTTCCTCTTCCCGGGTGCGGTAGCCGAAGGGGCTGCCGGCCATACGACCGGCATGGTGATGGAACCGGTAGGTTTCGGCCTCGATCAAAAAGGGCTTTGAATCTTTGCGCATTTTTTCCGTCACCCGGCGCATCGCGACGTAGACCGCCACCGGATCCATGCCGTCCACGATCAGGCTGTGGATGCCGTAGCTGAGACTGCGCAGTCCCAGGTTTTCGCAGGAAGAGGACTCGCAGGTCGCCGTGCCCACGGCGTAGAAATTATTTTCGACAAAATAAATTACGGGTATTTCCCATAATGAAGCCATGTTGGCCACTTCATGAAAGCAGCCCTGGTTAATGGCGCCGTCGCCGAAGAAGCTGACCACCACATTGTCGCCGCGGCGCAGCTTCTCGGCCCAGGCCGCCCCGGTCGCCAGGGGGATGCCGCCTCCCACAATCGCGTTGCTGCCCAGATTGCCGGATGGGCCGTCGTACAGGTGCATGGACCCCCCGCGCCCGCCGCACCAGCCGTCCTTCAGGCCCATGATCTCCGCCAGGGTTTTATTCACCGCTTGTTGGATGTCGGGGGTAAGCGGTTGTTCCAGGGGTCGGTAACCTTCGGGGGCGTAGTACATGCAAGCCTTGGCCAAGAAATGCCCGTGGGCGCGGTGGGTGGACCCAACGCGGTCGGTTTTGCGAAGGACGACGGCCGTAGCGGCGGCCACCGCCTCCTGGCCGATGCTGACATGGGCGGGGCCGTGCACCAGTTCTGCGTCCTTTAAATCGAGGACCGTGGTTTCAAATTCCCGCACCAGGTGCAGCAGAAACAGCATGCAAATCAGGTCGTCTTTGTTCGTTTCCAGAAGATCTTTGGAAGATACCTGCAGTCGGGAACACACGGCCGGTGGCTGTAATTTGATCCGTCGGCTCATAAATTACCTCTTTCATAACAGTTTAGCCCTTTGAAAAACCACGGATAGGCCGACAGCGCATTCGCTTTTGGAATCGGGAAAAACTCGAAAGCGAATGCGCTGTCGACCGGGATATTTTCCAGACAGCTAAACATTCATGGCCCTGTGGGCGACCACAATGCATGAAAATTTTATTTGCGTACTAAATTGATACCCTCTTGCGAAGCGGGCGAAAGAACTCATCTCCCTGGCAAGAAACACGCACTTCACCCCGATGAACACCGAAAGTTCCAAGGATATCATGGGGCATACACGGCATTTATTTCTCGGCGACGATCTCCCGGATCTCACACACTTCGTGCTCCACCCCGTGGAAGTAAGCCACGAAAACACCGGGCCGGATCTCAACGGGTTTGCCCAGAAACCGCACGCCTTTATCGCGCAAGTGTTGATAGGTGCCTTGAAAATCCTCGACCATAAAACCGATATGCGTCAAGCCGTAATCGTTCTGCAAATGATTCCGATCCGGCGGGCGTCCTTGCGGATGCCGGTAATGAAACAGCTCCACGAATGCGTCGCCCAGTTTCATATGAACGACGCGAACCTTGGCGCCTTCGATTCCGATCAGTTTCGCCATGGGCGTGTCGAACTCACGATCAAACGCTTTTTCCAAGCCGATCACGTCGCGATAAAAGGCGATGGCCTTGTCCATATCCTTGACACTCATCGCCACATGGTCCAGGCGCGTAAACATATCTTTAGCCCTCCGTGTCCATATCCATCAAGATTTTTACCACCTCGCCCTGACGCATCATCTCAAAACCCTTCGTCCACTCTGTCAGGGGAAGAATCGTGCTCACCAGCCGGCGCAGTTTGACCGTTTCATCTTTTTCCGCGGCAAGCGCCAGTTCCCAGCTGCTGGGAGGCGAACTGAAGCATCCTACCAGATCCAGTTCCTTGTAGAGAATCGTATTCCAGACGACCGGTATGGTCGCAGGACCCACCAGGCCGATCAAAATGACTCGGCCCGTCTTTTTAACGGCGTCCAACCCGGCGGCAATCGCCGCACCCGCGCCGGAGCACTCCACCCAGGCATCCACGCCCCGGCCGTCGGTGAGTTCGGCAACGATGGCCCGCAAATCTTCCTGTTCAACATTTACCACGTGGGTCGCACCCATGGCCCGGGCCAAGGGAAAGCGCTGGTCCGTATCCCGCTGCGTACCGGCAACGATAATCTGGCGGGCTCCCAGACGACTCGCCCAAATCGTAGACATCAACCCCATGGTGGCCGCCCCGGAGATGAGGACATTGCTTCCCGGCGCCAGTCGGCCTCTTTCCGCCAGACAGTGGGCCGTGATCGCAAAGGGCTCTGTGACCCCCGCGACGTCCCATGGTATATCTTCGGGCAGACGGTGCGCCAGCCAGGCCGGGATGGTCAGATACTCGGCAAAAGCGCCGTTAAATTTGGACCCCAATGCCAATTTGTGGTCGCATATGTGGGGTTTCCCCGTGCGACATAACTCACAGGCACCGCACGCCCCGGTATGCAATTCGCCCACCACCCGATCCCCGGCCGACCAGGTTGCTTTGGCGGCCGGTCCCGTTTTGATCACCGTGCCGCAGTATTCGTGTCCCATCACCACCGGCGGGCTGTTGGGAAATTCATCGGCCCAAATATGCAGGTCTGTCCCGCAGATTCCGCAGTACTTGACTTTGATCATAATCTCGTCCGCCGCCGGCTCGCGAACCGGAATATCGCGAATTCCGACGTTGCCTTTGCCGGGTGCATATTTGACTAAAGCTTTCATGGGTCTCTTTCTCCGTGGTTTCGGCATTCACGCCTCGCGAAGCGCAAATTGCAGGTGGCGCCGCGCGGTCGCCAAATTTCAGACATCCGCTGTCCCGCAAGCCGGTTCAAAAAACGCCGCCCCCCATGCAATTTCACGTTTCCTTGGGTTCAAAGCATCGGGACCGGCCCCATAGCGCCACCGGCGTCGAGCGCCGGGCGCTGAACGTCTAAATTCCCAACGCCCGATTTTTGGAAATAATCAGATGCTTCTCCATGGCCGCGGCGGCGGTCTCCGGCTCCCGCCCTTTCATGGCGCGAATGACTTCCAGATGCTCTTCCATGGCTGGAATGATGCGTTCGGGCGGATAAACGGTTTCCAGCCAGATGACCTTGATCTTATCGTAATTAACCCGGTAAACATTGGATAGAAGGCTATTGCCCACGGCATCAACGATGGTTTCATGAAAGGCGAAATCAAATCTCTGGGCATCATTTTTGAGCTGCTCGCTGATCTCGTTTTTGGCCCGCTCAATGATTCCGCCCGCCTCGCTTTCAAGTTTTTCGATGACCTCATCGGGGGCATTCTGGGTGAAGTAGCGCACGGCCTCTTTTTCGAGAAACATTCGCAGCTGGAAAGCTTCCTTGACGAGTTTGACATTGATTTCCGCAATCTGGATGCCGCGTTGGGGGATCACCCGCACCAATTCCTCCGCTTCCAGCTTTTGCAGCGCTTCCCGCAGGGCCCCCACCGGAACGTCCAGTAATTTCGTCAGCTCGGACTGGGTAACAAACTGCCCCGGTTTCAATTTCGAGGCAAACAGTTTTTCCTTGAAAAGATTGTACGCTTTCTGCTTCATCATCACCGATGGATCCTTTCAATCCGGGGAAGGCGCCGGCACTGATTCCGTCTAACGGGTTGCGTTCCCCCACGTCATCTCCCACCTGAAAACCGCCGCGCGGCGTTGCCGGCCCAAAACCGGACTCCGCCACGGCGTCGCGATTTTTCGCTTAGCATTGATTGATATTTAATGCAATACTAATTTATCAATAGTTAATTAATTGGCACTTCGGGATCAGAAGGGCGATCGGGCCCCCCCGCGGCCAACGTCGAAATGTCTTACGGTTATATTTAATTATTGACGAATCATGATTTTTCAAACATAAGACTCGCTTCCTGCTTCGCTCTCAGCCTCAACGAAGAGTTGCGACGGGCTCATCCCCAGTCGGTGACTGAATGAAGGAATTGAAATTGCATCGCGTCCTGCAAAATCGTGCGCACCCGCAAAGCGGTCCGGGAGACTCTCAGACTTTCCGAAGCCAGCTACCCACGATTCTATTTTTAGTACTCATTTTCTTCCTCAACTTTATTTCGCGCGTTGTTTTCTCGCCCCTGATGCCGACCATCGAAGCGGATCTGGACCTGAGCCATAGCGAAGCCGGGTCACTTTTTCTTTTCATTTCATTCGGTTATTTCATAGCCTTACTGGGTTCCGGGCTCATCTCGTCGCGCTTGACCCACCGCCGAACCATATGGCTGTCGGCCTTGGCCGTCGGCCTGACCCTCTTGGCCATCGCCTTCAGCCACAGCAAATGGAGCATGCGGGCCGGCCTGTTTATCACCGGTCTCGGGGCTGGAATTTATCTGCCATCGGGCCTGGCCACCATCACCGCTTTAATCAGCCCCAGACAATGGGGCAAGGCCATAGCGATTCATGAGCTGGCACCCAACCTGGGTTTTGTTTTGGCGCCCGTGCTATCTGAGATGTTCCTGATATGGCTGTCCTGGCGGCAGGTGCTGGCTTTGATCGGCCTGTGCTCCTTCCTCGTCGGAATCGTCTATGTCTGCCGCGGCCATGGCGCTGAATTCGCCGGCGAATCCCCCAGTTTTCAATCCTTTCGCAAGCTTTGGCGCGAGCGATCCTTCAAAATCATGCTGATCCTTTTCGGCCTGGGAATCAGCAGCTTTTTGGGGGTTTATACCATGCTGCCCCTTTATTTGGTGACCGAGCACGGTCTGGACCGCAACCTGGCGAACATGCTGGTAGCGGCTTCGCGCATCGCAGGGTTGGGGCTCGTGTTTTTAGGGGGATGGGCCACCGATCGATTCGGGCCCAAGCGAACACTAGCGGGAGTGTTTCTGCTCACAGGATTTACGACCATGTCGCTGGGCATCACGTCAGGTTACGGGCTTTTCGTTTTTGTTTTCATCCAGCCCATGTTTGCGGTTTGTTTTCCGCCGGCCGCGTTGGTCGCCCTGTCCCTCATCGGTCCTCCCGGTGCCCGGAATGTAGCCGTCTCTTTTGCGATTCCCTCCGCTTTTCTGATCGGCGGCGGGGTCATTCCGATGGTTATCGGTATCATGGGCGATGCGGGCGCTTTCGGGTTGGGAATCGCACTGGTCGGCGGGCTCATTATCCTGGCGTCGATTCTTCCGCAGTACCTGCAGTTTCCGGATAAACCCATAGAATAAGCCACGGCGGGACGGCAACGGCCCCGCCGCGGCGGGCGAAAAGGGACTTCAAACCCGTCGCCCTATCGATCCGTCAAAGCCGCCACGCCCGGCAGCACTTTGCCTTCGATAAATTCCAGGGAGGCCCCGCCCCCGGTCGAAACGTGGGAGACTTGATCTTCCACCCCGGCCTGCCGGACGGCCGCCGCCGAGTCACCGCCGCCGATGACCGTCTTAGCGCCATGGGCGGTAACTTCGGCCAGCATATGGGCGATCGCAAAGGTGCCTTTAGCCGCCTCCTCGATTTCAAAAACACCCATCGGCCCGTTCCAAACGATGGTCCGGGCGTTGGCGACGACGGCGCGGAACTGCGCGATAGATGCACTTCCAATATCGAGTCCATACCAGCCGGCCGGAATCGCTCCGGCCTGGACTTCCTTAAGCGCGCCGACCTTGCGGGTGCTCAGATCGAATTGATCCGAAATCAGGCAATCCACCGGCAAGACGAGCTTAGCGGCACTTTTGCCCAGCAGTTCTTCCGCAAAACCAATCTTATCGGCTTCCAACAAGGAATTGCCGATCTCCATTCCCCGGGCTTTAAAGAAAGTGTACGCCATCCCGCCCCCGATGATAACCTGATCCACCCGTGGTAACAGGTTGGTCAGAACGTCAATTTTACCGGAGATTTTGGCACCGCCCAGAATCGCGACATAGGGCCGGGCCGGGCTGGCCAAGAGTCCGCCCAGATAGTCGAGTTCTTTGAGCATGAGGTATCCGGCGGCACACCGATCAAAATAGCGGGTGACCCCTTCCGTGGAAGCGTGGGCCCGATGGGCGGTTCCGAAGGCGTCGTTGACATAAATATCGCCCAGCTTGGCCAGCTGGGCGGCAAAATCGGGATCGTTTTCGGTTTCGGCGCTATGATAACGAAGGTTTTCCATCAGAAGCACATCTCCTTCACCCAGTCGAGCCGCCGCGGCTTCGGCCGCTTCTCCGATACAGTCATCCACAAAGGCCACGGCTTTTCCGAGCAGTTCGCTCAGAATCGGAACGCAGGGCTTCAGGGACATTGCCGCTACGCGCTCCCCCTTGGGCCGCCCCAGATGGGACATCAGGATCACTTTACCGCCCTTGGCAGCGACATACCGAATCGTCGGCAACGCCTCTCGAATCCGTTTATCATCCGTCACCCGGCCGTCCTGCAGCGGCACATTGAAATCGACCCGCATTAAAACACGTTGGCCCTTTAAATCCAAATCTTCAACTGTCAGTTTTTTCATACTTGCCCTCTCACGAATCAGGTTAAGTGGAAAATGCGAAAACGGTCCGCCGCAAAAGATCTATCTTGAGCTAGAACTTTATCCGGTTAACCCTTTAACTATTGAGCGAGGTTATCGATTGCGAAAAGTCTGGCGGCATTCTGCCCCAGTATCCAAGCCAGTGATTCTTCCGGCAGGTTCAGCCGGCAAAGACGTTTGATTTCCCGATCCCAGGCGTAAGGTAGATTGGGAAAATCGGTTCCGTAAATAAGGCGATCGGCCCGCATGGCACTCAGTTGCGGGACGGAAACGAACGGCAGGTAATCCGCCAAAGTCATGGTCGTATCAAGCCAGATATTAGCGTATTTTTCCAGCATCCGCCGGTAGGCGGCGAACTCATCCGCGCCCAGGTGCGGTACGCAAACCTTGAGCCCGGGATACGTCTTCAGAACTGTCTCCAATTTTTCAGCGCGGCACAACTCGTAGGGATCACAGGGATAAGCCGAGCTTTTGGGCTCACGGCCGACGTGCATGATCAAGGGTTTGTCAAAGGCCATACAAACCTGATAGATTTCATCCATGGCCGGACCGTTCATATCAAAACACTGCACGTGGGCGTGCAGTTTGACGCCCGCCAGACCGGACGCAAAAGCCTCCTCCAGGATGCGGCGGGCATCTCTTTCGCCGGGGAAAACGGTCGCCATACCGGTTACCCGCGCACGCTGGCGGCAAAAATCGGCCATATACGCGTTTAGCTGACGGGCCACCCCCGGCTTGTGGGCGTAATGTAGGGCGATGACCTGATCGATGCCCCGCCCCAGCAAAAAATCGACCACTTCCGGTGCTTTTAACTTGTACCGAATTGGCCAGCCGAACCTTTCAAACCATTGCCAGATCGAAGCAAAAAGGGCATCTGGGAAAAGATGCACATGGGCATCGATGACGGCGGGCAGCGAAGCGGGCACGGAGGCGCCTTCCGTATCACCGAGGAAGGGCAGCGGAGTCTCCAGCAACCCGGCCCGTACAAGTTGCCGGGCAGGGCCGTCTTGGCGGGGGGTCTTTGCTTTCATATTTCCTTTCCGATCGCGGCTTGGAACCGTTCAGCGCCAAGTCTTTAAAGTAACGGTTGAAACAATAACGCCCTGCGCCCGGATCAAAGTTTTTTGTCCCTTAGGGTTCGATTCCCCGATGTTTGCTTGTTCAAAATCGGGCATATGCGCCTGGGGCAACCCGTCCGCTGGGTTGCGGGCGGATTGATTCGGACGATAGGATTTAAATCATGAAAGTCAGGTGGGATCAATACCAAAAAGCACCGTGTTTATTCCTCCGCATCCCCCAAAGGGTCGGCGGACATCCCTGTAAGGCAAAATTTTCGACATTATTCGCTTGACAAAAACTGCCAACTCCAACAAATAGAAGCGGCCATGCGCGCCAAGTTCGAATTTAAATCTCCGAGGGAATAGGATGCATACCCGACATCAGATTCACTTTGAAAATTCCAAGCACATGGCCGCCCTTGCCGCGCAAAGCGTTGATCTCGTGGTCACATCGCCGCCCTACCCTATGATTGAGATGTGGGATGCGATGTTTGCCGGGCATAACCCGGACATTCGGAAGGCTCAATCCCGTCGTAACGGACTCGAAGTTTTTGAACTGATGCACCGGGAGCTCGATCAGGTTTGGCAAGAGGTCATTCGGGTATTAAAGCCCGGCGCTATTGTCTGCATCAACATCGGGGACGCGGTGCGAACCATCAACGAAAATTTTATGCTGTACCCGAACCATTCCCGCATCTTGAATTATTTTCTCCAGGCCGGCTTCACCAACCTCCCGGCGATTTTGTGGCGCAAACCGACCAATGCGCCCAACAAGTTCATGGGATCCGGCATGCTGCCTCCCGGAGCGTATGTGACCCTGGAGCATGAATACATCCTGGTATTGCGCAATGGCTGCAAAAGAGAATTTGCGACCGCCGCGGCAAGACAAAACCGGCGGGAAAGCGCCTTTTTCTGGGAAGAAAGAAACCTTTGGTACTCCGATGTATGGATGGCACTGGTCGGGGCGACCCAGCGTCTGGTTAAAGACCCCGGCCGACTCCGAAGCGGGGCTTTTCCATTCGAGGTGCCCTATCGATTGATCAACATGTTTTCCGTAAAAGGCGATATGGTTCTCGATCCGTTCATGGGAACCGGAACGACCATGTGGGCCGCCATGGCCGCCGGTCGTAACAGCACCGGCTTTGAAGTCGAACCCGGCTTTCAGGAGGTCATTGGGCCGCAAGCGCAAGGGCTCGTTGAATTTTCCAATGCGATTATCCAAGATCGGCTCTATAACCATATCGAGTTTGTCCAGGATAGGTTTAAAGCGAAGGGCGGCTTCAAGTACACCAATAAGCATTACAAATTCCCGGTTATGACCAATCAAGAAAAGGAACTGCTTTTAAATCCTCTCGAAGGGCTTGAAGCGATTGGAGACAATCGATTCGATGTCACTTACCTGCCGGGACCCCAGCAGACGTTTGAAGACAACTGGCAGGAATTGAGCCTTGGCCTAGCCGATTGCGCCAGTCCTCCCCGACGGCCGGCGGCGACCGCTTCCCAACGCGCCGTGCAGCTCAAGCTCCTGTAAACAAATTCAGGACCCCCGGAGAGCCGCGCCCTGGGGTCCGTTCGGGAGATGCCATTCTTGTCATGGGGCGGGCCCCCGCGCCTGTGGGGGGCGCGAATGTCAATTTTGTAAAGCCTTGATCCGCTCCAAAACCGGCGGATGGGAATAATTTAAGAAGACATAAAATGGGTGGGGAACCAGATTTGCGAGGTTGTGCGCCGCAAGCTTCTTTAAGGCGTCGGCCAGAGACTGCGGGTCAGCGGTCGTTTCGACGGCAA
>CP070697.1:6633978-6646436 GCA_020353555.1 Desulfobacterales bacterium | reverse complement strand
TAATTTCAGCGCATAAGCCATTTTATCGAATTCTGACGCAAGCATCCCGATCTCATCACGACCGCCTCGATTCATTCGCATTTCTAAGTTTCCGCTGCCGATTTGCTGCGCTGCCCGGCATAAACTGCTGATGGGACGAATTATAAACAGTTTTAACCAAATAAAGATCAAGCATGCGGTCATTAAAATGGTCGAAATCGTCGTTCCGGCAACAACCAATCCCAGCTGACGACCAGAGGCGATTAACTCGTCCTCAGGAAGTAAAGCCAACAAGAGCAACTCCGGCATTAATGATTTCGTTTGAGACAAATACGATTGTCCGTTGAGCTTGATCCTAACAGAATGGCTCCGTGTCGCGCTGCCAATTATCGGTTGCATGGCTGTCGAGGGCAGATTTTGGAAACTATTCCATTCTGCCGGATGAAAAATAACCCTTCCATCTTTGGCAATAAACAGTAAATGCCCTTTTTTTCCAATACTTATAGTCTCGATTTGGTTTCTTAAGAAATCCAGGTCCATGGTAATTACCAAGTACCCCTTGAGTGTTGGTTTGCCTGAGACCGGATTTTGTGATTTATCCATTAACATCAACTTGTTTGAAATCAATAGCGCATCTTCACTGTTATCCGGATTTTGAAAATGCGTAATAAAAATCGAATTCGGAGCACTGACCGAGCCCTTAAACCAGGTTGTATCCGATTCTTTATCTGATAGATTTGGAATAGATTTCAGGTTCGACCGCGCATCCTCGTAACCATCCGGCTGCAGGACGCGAATTTCATAATACTCAGGATATGCCTTTTGGTAGTTATTGAATAGTCTTAAAAGAACAGGTTGCAGCAGTGTATATCGTTCCGTTTCATCCTCGGTTTCCACGTATTTTTCAAGAATATGGGAGCTGGAGAATAATTGCATATTTGCTTGGGCAGTTTCGGTTTTGGAACGGAAGTTAAATTCCAACTGTTCCAGCAAGGCGCGCATTTGGTCGAGCGTGTTATTTTCCGAATCCGACCGTAACTGATAATAAGCAAGGCCGCCGATGACAAAAAAAGGCACTACAATTATGGGCATCAGCAGGAAAAGAAGTTTTGATTGAAGTTTCAATGCACCCTTTTTTTCAAGTCATAGGGTCGGTTTTCAAAGAGCTATTGAATAACTCTTGCGAAAACCTCATTTCGTTTTTTCACGATTTTGGCCGGAAGCTCTCGAACAAACTCAGATCGATCCAAAACACTCGGGTCCGGATAAATTGCAGGGTTCTCAAGTATCTCTTTGGGTAGTAGCTTCTCTGCTGCCTTATTTGGATTTGCGAAATAGAGACTTTCCGAATTGCGAGCTGAATTTTGAGGTTGTTGAATATAATTTATAAATTCAAAGGCTAATTTCTTATTTTTTGAGTTCTGCATAACCACCAAATAGTCCATCCAAAGAAGCGTTCCCTCTTGGGGGACGGAATAACTGATCTGAGGATGACGCTCCTGGAGCCAGAGAGCATCGCCGTTATAAATCATCACCATCCAAGCTTCACCAGTCACCATGAAAGAATCTTCACTAAAAGAAATATACGAGTATGTTTTAACAAAGGGTTTTTGCGCTAGGAGCAGTTGTTCAGCCTCGTTGTAATGCCTGATATTCGTGCTGTTGATCGGATGGCCAAGGCTTTTGAGCGCCAGTCCAACCGTCTCCCGAGAATCTTTCAGCATAACGATTCTGTTTTTCAAATATTCGGCCGGTTGAAAAAGCTGCCTCCAGGAGTTAATTTCAGCTGGGATTAGATCGCGGCGATAAGCAATGCCGATCGTCCCCCAAAGGTAAGGCACTGCATATCCAATGAGTCTGGGTTCGCGATTGTTCCACTTGGGGTCGATATATTTTAGGTTTGGAATATCTTGAGGATTTAATGGTGCCACCCAGTTACGCTTGATGTATGCTAAAATCGACATCCCCGAAGAGAGGACCACGTCATAGCCGCTGCCATCTCTTTCTATCAAAAATTCGTCTTTCATTTCATCCGTTTCGTAATAAAATTCCCTTACAATGCAATTGAATTCTTTTTCAAAATTTTTGATCAACTCGGGATCAATGTATTCGGACCAGGAAAGATAAACAAGTTCCTGCTTTGATGCCCCAACGGCCATATTCGTCAGACATAGATTCAAAAGCAAAAGACATAACCCGAAATTAATCCCGATTATAATTTTTTGTTTGGTTGAAGTGAGCGACATGATTTTTTTGTTCCCTTGATCTGAAATTTGAAAGGATGATTTAACGTATCTGATATCGGCCAATTCCAAAATCTCTTTAAAGCTTTTCGCATGACGCTGGATTCTAAAAAGGATGAAATGAAACGAAGGGCTCATCGGCACGATGCCGTCCTGATGTTGCGACTAACATGTCCACGGATGCGAACGTTTGCATCAGGGGGAGAAAGTGGAATCAAAAAGGAGGGTCGGTGCAATTCATGCGGGTTACTACCTGCGATGGATGTGGTCCCCGATTTTGCGCATCCTTTCCAATTCTTCCGCGCGCATGGGTCCGGTTTCCAGAACCTTCAGGTTAGCGTGCATCTGTTCCGTATTGCGCGCGCCCATCATGCACACATCCACGGCCGGGTTCGACAGGACGAAGCGGTAGCAGTCCGCGCCGGTCAAAGGCGGGGCCCCCGGCGGCATCTTGCCGGGCTTAAGCAGCTGCTGCCAGCAGGTGGCCGTGAAGCTGACCACGCCCGGACGATCCTCACCCGCCATAAAGGGAAAGGTTTCGGTTTCCGCGCCGCGGTGAACCGCGTTGTAGCGGACGTGAAAGACGTCGAACAGCCCCTCGTCGTGCAGCCGCGGAAACACCTTGCGGTTGTGGCTGGTCAGGCCGATGAAGCGCACCAGGCCTTTTGCCTTAAGGTGCAGCGCACCGTCGATCACCCGCTGGGGCGGGCGTCTGGGGAAATAGCCCAGGAGCAAAACGTCCGCATACTCCGCCCCGGCGGCCTTGAGTCCTTTTTTGAGAAAAAATTCGGTCAGAACGGCACTGTGGGCATAGCTGATCAGGGCCAGAACGAGCGCTTCCCGCCGCCCGCCGCCCACGATGTTCCGCAGGGCGGTTTGCATCTCGGAGGAGCGCCCGCGAATGAAGGTGCCCCACGTGAAGTAATTGCAGCCCCTCTCGAACGCCGCTTCGAAGGCGGCCGCCGGTGCGCCGTAGCTCGAGGAGATGCCCAGGCGCCCCACTTGCAGCCCGGTCCGGCCCAGGGTGATTCGGCGATCGAATGTCACGGGTGAGTTGTCGGGGGTATACATTTTTACCAAAGAAGAACTTTCAAAAGGTTTTGGACGGTCGCGTTAATTAACGACCCCGCTGCGGAGCCGACGGGGTGCCTGCTCAAAAAGTCTTCCCATTCCACCCGAACATTTGGCCTTCGAGATCCTTGAAATCAATAAACACGCGATCTTGGGGTATATCCAGTTCCTGCGCGATATGGCCGCAGATCTTGGCGGACAATTCCGGGCAGCGATCGTGGGGCAGGCCGATGCTCTTGAGCCGGACAAACGCCGCCGGTTCGTCGCTGCCGCCGAAGATCAGCGGCGTGCCGGGTTGGATGGAAATCATGAGATAGGATTCGGGTTTTCCGAGAAGCCCGGCGATGAATGCGGAAGTTTTTTTCAGCAGCTCCGGGGTGGATTCGGGATCAATGGTTTGGTTGGTTTCGATACTGAAATACGGCATGCTTGCTCCTCCTTCCATCAGACGAGCGGGTGGGGCGTATCAAACCGGGATCGGTGCCGTACGCACGTGGTGCGATTTTTCTCCCGCCTTCGGCGCGGGCGCTAGCGGGTGGGGCCCTGCGCGATAAGCTTGCGGGCTTTTTCCACTTGACCCATGAAAGCCGCATCGCTAAGATCCTGCTCGAGCCGGCCGGCTTGCGCCCCGCCGCAGGCGTAAACGCTAATCCAGAACGAACATATGGCCCCGATGGTGGAACAGCCGCCGGACACCCACCCGTCATGTTTTTTTATCGCCGTCACCTATTTCACGCCTGATTCGTTGTCGTTGTAGATCAAGATTGGTTGACCTTGACGCTACCCGTGCGCGCGAAACGCTCAGGGGTATTAGTAACCCAAATTCTCGCCAATCAGCTTGACATGGATGCGGTTTGCGATCATGTGGCCTTCAATGATGCTCCACATGTTGCAGATCCGCTGGGGAGTTTTACAATCAGTGCATAGGCCTGTCTCCACACAGGGATTTTTTAAGCCGTAGCGTATGCTGTTGACCGGGGCGGCATAGTGTTTGACTCTGGCGATGGCGGATTCCAGGTCGGGGGCGACCTTGTTCATACCCACCAGGAGGATGACTTTCGGGGGTCCGAAGGCCATGGCAGCCACGCGGTTGCCCATACCGTCGAGGTTGACCAATTTTCCATCCAGCGTGATCGCATTGGAGCTCGCAATCATGAGATCGGCGGTCAATCCCCGGCGCCGGAGTTCCAGCCCTTCTTCCCGCGGCAGCCCCGGCTGGTAGGGATCGATGAGCTTGACTTCCGGCAGCGCCGCAATGGCCTCCCAGAGTCCCATTCCCGTTGCGGTCATCGAACCGCAGCGGAAAACCGTGGTTCCCCGGGGAATCATGCCGATGATTTCGTCTTTGGCCTGGGCGGCCGTGGGTGTGTAGCTGCCCTCCATGCGGCGCTGCTCCAGGTTTTTGATAATCTTTGTGGCCACCTTTTCGTTCCAAACGCGCTGATTTTCGTCCATGTCTTGTCTCCTTTGCAAGGTATGCGAGGGGGACCGCCTTTGAGATTAACGGGTTTCCTCATTGGATTGCTGATTGCCGGCCTCGGCCAGAGCCTACAGGGAAAGGCGATCGTGATCCGGCGTCGCCCGCGCCTTTACGATCAGACTCCCCAGCACCCTGCGCGCGGTCGCGCTGAGAACAATCGCCATGATTTTTCCTTCGCGTCGGAAGTAAAGACGGCCGCCCCCATCCACTAGCGGGTCAACCGGCGGTACTTGATGCGGTGCGGCCGGACGGCCTCGGCACCCAGGCGTTTCCTGCGGTCGGCCTCGTACTCCGACCAGTTCCCTTGAAAGAAGACCACCCGGCTGTCCCCTTCGAAGGCAAGGATGTGGGTGGCGATGCGGTCGAGGAACCAGCGGTCGTGACTGATCACCACGGCGCAGCCGCCGAAGTTCTGCAGGGTCTCTTCCAGCGCCCGCAGGGTATTGACGTCGAGGTCGTTGGTCGGCTCGTCGAGGAGGATGACGTTGGCGCCTTCCCTGAGCATCTTGGCCAGATGCACCCGGTTGCGCTGGCCCCCGGAGAGCGTTCCCACCTTGCGCTGCTGGTCCGCGCCGGAAAAGTTGAAGCGGGCGACATAGGCGCGCGAATTGACCAGCTGTTGGCCGAGCTCGATGGGATCCTGTCCATCGGTGATTTCTTCCCAGATGGTCTTGTTGGCGTCGAGTTCGCGGCTCTGGTCGACGTAGGCCAGCTTGACGGTCTCGCCGAGGCGGATGGTGCCCCGATCGGGGCTTTCCTGGTTTGTGATCATCTTGAAGAGGGTCGATTTGCCGGCGCCGTTGGGGCCGATGACACCGACGATGCCGCCGGGGGGCAGACGAAAGTGCATTTCTTCCATGAGCAGGCGGTCGCCGTAGGCCTTGCTGGCGTTTTCGGCCTCGATCACCACATCGCCGAGGCGGGGTCCGGGCGGAATGTAGAGTTCGAGCTCCTTCGCGCGCCGCGCGGTCTCCTGGGAAAGGAGCTTCTCGTAGGCGCTGATGCGGGCCTGGCTCTTGGCATGCCGGCCTCGGGGCGACATGCGGATCCACTCCAGTTCGCGCGCGAGGGTCATTTGCCGGGCGCTTTCGGCCTTGTCCTCGCGGCGCAGGCGCTCCTGCTTCTGCTCCAGCCAGCTGGAGTAGTTCCCCTTGAAGGGAAAGCCCTCCCCCCGGTCGAGTTCGAGAATCCACCCGGCGACGTTCTCGAGAAAATAGCGGTCGTGGGTGACGGCGATGACCGTTCCCGGGTACTGCTGCAGGTGGTGCTCGAGCCACGCAACACTCTCGGCGTCGAGATGGTTGGTGGGCTCGTCCAGCAGCAGGATGTCCCGCTGCTGCAGCAGCAGGCGGCAGAGGGCCACCCGGCGCTTCTCGCCGCCGGAAAGCACCTTGACGGGCGTGTCTCCCGGCGGACAGCGCAGGGCATCCATCGCCATTTCCAGCCGGGAGTCGAGATCCCAGGCGTCAAGCGCATCAAGCTTTTCCTGGACCTGCCCCTGCCTTTCGATGAGCTTGTCCATCTCATCCTCGCCCAGCGGCTCGGCAAACTTCAGATTGATCTCCTCGAAGGTCTTGAGCAGGTCGACCGTTTCCTGAACCCCCTCCTCGACGACTTCCCGGACGGTCTTGTCCACCGCCACCAGCGGCTCCTGCTCGAGGTAGCCGATGGTGTGGCCCGGTGAGAGGATCGTCTGACCGTTGAAGTTCCGATCCTCTCCGGCAAGGATGCGCAGCAGCGAACTTTTCCCCGAACCGTTCAGGCCTAGGACGCCGATTTTGGCGCCATAGAAATAGGACAGGGAAATATCCTTTAAAACCGGTCTCTTGTCGTAGAACTTGCTGACCTTGATCATCGAATAAATGACTTTGTTGGTCCCGTTGCTCACGCTTCAAAACCTCCTTGATGGAATCCCGGACCGGCGGGGATCCGTTTTGCCTCCCAAAACGGAAAAGGGTGCCTCGCCGGGCCGGTAATTGTCACCGGGGCCCCCAGGCCTCAAGCCACACAAAAAAAATCGAATCCTCTTCCGCAGGGACTGTGGGACGTTGCGGCCAAAAATTTTGGTTCCGGCGGTTTCGGGTGTTCACTATATTTGAAATCGCCTTTGGTTTCAATGAATAGAAATGCCGTCGAACCCAAAAGATGATGAGGGTCTTGCGGCGCGGTAATTGTCATAGGTGAAGATCGGCATTATATTTGAGGTCGTCGAATTCGGATAAAAACGCCAAGGGGCGCGGCACTTGACCGGCGGGGTGTTTTGGGGCAAACCCAACCGCAAACAGGGTCGGCAGGGTTTGGCGATGCGAAAACGCGGCCGCACGGGAGCAGACGCACAGCAAGGCGCGTCTCGGAGAAACGGAAGTTGCCCAGGAAAAATAAAAAAACGCGGGTTTGCCAACGCCTTTTGATTTTCCTGGCCTTGATCTGGCTGGGAATGGTGCTCGGCATTTCTTTTCTGGAGGCGCCGGTCAAGTTCCGGGCACCGACCCTGACGCGGTCCGTGGGACTGGATGTGGGGCGCCATGTTTTCGGGTTTTTCAATAAAGTCGAGATCGCCCTGGGGGTGATCACCCTCGGTCTCCTTCTGATGATCAGACCTTCGTGGCCGACCGTGATACCCTACACGGCGGTCTGGGTGATCGTCATCCTTCAGTCTTTTTGGCTGATGCCGTTTTTGGACGCCCGCACCGACCTGATTCTTCAAGGACAAACGCCGGAAAAATCAAACCTGCACGCCGTCTATGTCGTCCTGGAAGTGCTTAAAGCCGGTCTGTTGGGCTATTTCGGCTTTCGCCACATTCGGCCTTTCAAACCGAATGGTCGCGACAACATTTGAGTCCCCGTGCGCCGCGGCGGCGGCGCGTTGTGCGTGTCAAAGGGGTTGCGGACCCCGGACGTCCGACGACGGACACGGCGCCGCGCAGTTAAGCGGTCAACTCCAGGACCTGCTCAATCTGGGCCATGAGCGCCGCTTCTTCCGGGGTTAGAACCACGTCGGCCAGGATGAGTTGCCGGGCAATTTCGACGGCCCGGCGCCGCTCCCCGGGGGTGGGGAGCAGATTGGCCAGCGACGTCAAGGCCCGCTGCTTGTCTGTCTGCAGAATGCGGGACTGTTCCTTAACGATCTGTTTCAAATCGGAAGCCCGGCTTTGGCCTGCCAGTTGATCATTTAACATGATTTTTTTGGCGGTGGCCAGTTCGTCGCGGTCCAGGCTGCCGCCGGCCGTGGCCAAGGCCAGGATGAGGCGCACCGCGCCTTCGATAAATCCGCCTTTTTCCATGGCTCCCAGCCAGTACGCCCGGTCCGAGCTTGCCCTCGCACGGGCTTTTTCTTCCTCCTGCGCGGTTTTTTCCGCCGGCCGTTCCGCAAAAAGGGCTTTGATCCAGGGGTTGCCATAGATGGCGCGAAACCAGTATTCCTGGCAAAGGTCGCGCATGTCACGATAGAAGTTCAGCCCGATCTCCATCGACGCGGAAAAATTCTTTTCGAGGGCCAGGAAAGGGTTATCCGGTGTGACCGGCCGACGGTGCTTTTTGACAAGCGGGGCCCAGGCTTTGACGGGCCAGAGCCCGGGATTGCGATCGCAGAAGCCGTAGCGGGCAACGCGCAAGGGGTGCAGCTGCCTCCAAAACTCGGCGGAGAGCTCGGTCGTCCACCATTGGACCCAGGGCCGGATAAAGGTGCGGTAGATCCGGTCATTGCTTGCGGAGACGGCGGCCACCGTGCTGAAATCCTCTTCTTCGGCCGGGTCGTCATCCAGCGCCAGAATATCCCGCATCCGGCGCTCGGCAAATCGAACCCGGTAGTCGGTGATTCCCGCCTGCGGTTCTTGCTCCTCGATGACCATCTCATACAGGCCGGGGGGCAGATATTCGATCAAATCGATGCTGCCGATGATCGCCGTGTGTTCCTTGCGGGCCACCTGGCCGGAAACAAAAATGCCCAAGTGGCCGATTTCGGGGTGAACCAGGTAGACAATCACCTGCTGCCGGCGCTTGATCTCTTCCACGGATCCGTAGACTTTAAAGATCCAGTTCAAGGCCTGCTGCGGCGGGGTTATATTGTCGCCGCTGGAAGCGAACACCACGACCGGATCCTTCAGATTTTTCAAGTCGATCCATTTGTCCTTTTCCAGCTCCAAGGTTCCCTGTTCCAGGCGGTTGCCGACAAAAAGGCTGTCCACGATGAAGTGGATCTCCTCAGACGCCATCAGGAAATAGCCACTCCACCAGCGTTCGAAGTTGAGGTAGCGGGTTTCTTCCGTATCCACCCGGGCGTAGAGATTGTACTGCTTGGTCCAATAGGTATTCGCCGGGTTGAGATCCTCAAAGCCCGCCACCAAATGGGCACCGTCAAATTTACCGTTGCCGAGATCACTTAAAAAGGAGGTCAACCAGACACCGCCGCAAAGTCCGCCCCGATAACGCATGGGATTTTTCCCGGCCACCCCCGCCCAGTAAGACAGAGGCGAACCGTTGAGAATCAGGGGGCCGGTCACATCCGGCCGATCGGCCCCCACCAGGGCGGCGGCCCATCCGGCCTGGCAGTTGCCGATCACGGCTGGTTCCGGGGCGTCCGGGTGACGCCGGGCAACTTCCTGAATGAATCCGACCTGGGCTTGCTGCACGTCCGCCACGGTCTGGCCGGGGATGGGATCGGTATAAAAAATGACGAAATAAACCGGATGGCCATTGCTCAGGGCGATGCCGACTTCCGAATCGCGTTTGGAACCCCCGATTCCCGGCCCGTGGCCGGCCCGGGGGTCAATGATGATGATCGGGCGGTTTGAAGGATCCGCTGGCTGCGCGGCGGACGCATCCGCCTGATCCCGCCTTTCAATGGGGCAACGGCGCCTTTCCAGGGGATACCCGCCTCTAAAAGCGGGATTATTTCTTCTTTCAACCGAAGGGTCCTTGCGTGCCAGGGGTTTGCGGCGGCGATCGATAATGCGAAGCAACGCATAGTTCACGGGACGGTCCAGCGTGCGGCCGTCGCGAATCAGTTCGTACTCAAATGTGAGCACGGGAGGTTGATCGGCTTTCAGATGCTGGAAGTAAATGTTGCCGCGTTTGCGGAGGATGTCCATAAAGAGGACGGAGCGTTGGGCGGCATCGATTCCGTAATCGCAGGCCGCCTTGGCCCAGCCGCTACCGGCCCATCCAATCGAAGCAAGATTGTTCATATGATTTTTTTCCTTTGGCAGTGAAAGTAAACCTCCTGCAGCAAAAGCAGGGGCAATTTATTGCGCGGTTATTTGACAATGGCCGCCCCAGCCACCCGCGGTCTGATGCGAGGACTCCTCGGATCAATCAACGAATCGTTTCTTCCGTGTCCGTTCGCGGGGTTCGCAGCCGCTTCCGAATGGACACAGAGCCGGCGCACGCCGCGCTTCGTTGCACCTATTCCAATTCCAAAAAACGACTCAGGCCGCCGGTTCGAGGGCCACGGCCGTCCGCGAGGGCAGATACAGGCTGAGGACATGCCAGGCCCTTTCGCCTTGCCCGTCGCGCAGAGCCAGGTGTTCCTGGCCCGGCTTCAACCGGTTGTGGCCACCGTATTCCGGCGCATCGCTGTTCAGCCGCAGGCGATATTTTCCCGGCGGCGCGGGAAACCGGTAGTCGGGATAGGAGCGGCGGGGATGAAAGTTGAAGGCGAACACCAGGCCGGCCCGTCCAAACGCCAGGACGTGATCATCGATATGTTCGTACCAAAGGTGCGCGTCTTCATCCTCCAGAAGCTTGAATTCCCGGGCGCAGGCCAGCATGTCCCGGTCGAACCGGGCCAGGAACTGGTACTTGAGCTCGGCATCATCCACCAGATGCCATTGGCGACGGGCATATTTGTACGACCACTGATTGCCCGGGCGGGGAAAGTCGATCCATTCCGGATGACCGAACTCATTGCCCATGAAATTGAGGTAGCCGTGTCCGGCGGTCGCCAGGGTAATCAAGCGAATCATTTTCTGCAGGGCCAGGCCGCGGTCCACCTGCAGGTTCGTATCGCGGATGTGCATATGCGCGTACATGTCCCCGCCGATCAAACGGAAGATGATCGACTGGTCGCCCACCAGCGCCTGGTCGTGGGATTCGGCGTAACTGATCGTCTTTTCGTCCCGGCGACGGTTGGTCAGCTCGTACCATAGGTGGCCCACGTGCCAGTGCTCGTCAGGCACTTCCTTGATCAGCTTGATCCAGTAATCCGGAACGCCCATGGCGAAACGGTAGTCGAAACCGCAGCCGCCATCCGCGGCGGCCGCAGCCAGTCCGGGCATCCCGCTGACGTCCTCGGCGACGGTCATCGCATCGGGGCGCAGCGTGTGAATGAGACGGTTGGCCAGGGCCAGATACGCCAGGGCGTCTTCGTCCACGCTGTCGGTGAAATAGTCGTCATAGGAGGTAAAAGCCTGGCCCAGACCGTGATGGAGATAGAGCATGCTGGTCACCCCATCAAAACGAAACCCGTCCAACCGGTATTCGTCCAGCCAGAAACGGCAATTTGAAAGGAGAAAATGCAGCACCTGGTGTTTACCATAATCAAAGCAGCGGGAATCCCAGGCCGTGTGCCGGCCCCGCGGTCCGGCATGGAAATATTGATACAGCGTCCCGTCGAACCGGCTCAGGCCTTCCACCTCATTGGACACGGCGTGGGAATGGATCAAATCCATAATGACCCGCAGGCCGGCGGCATGGGCGGCATCGATCAAGGCCTTCAGGTCCTCGGGGGTTCCGAAGCGCGATGACGGGGCAAAAAAATTGGAAACTTGGTACCCGAAGGATCCGTAGTACGGGTGCTCCTGAATGGCCATCAACTGCAGGGTATTGTAACCCGCCGCGGCAATGCGCGGCAGCACTTCCGCGGCGAACTCCCGGTACGTACCGATTTTTTCCGTTTCCTGGGCCATGCCCACATGGGCTTCATAGATGAAGGGGGCACCCGGAGGGCCTTGAAAATTCCGGCGTTGCCAGCGATACGGCGATGGGGGATGCCAGACCTGGGCGTTGAAAATCAAGGTTTCCGGATCCTGCACCACCCGCCGGGCCCAGGCCGGAAGGCGGTCGCCCCGGCCGCCGGGCCAATGAATCCGAAGGCGGTAAAGGTCCCCATGCCGCAACTTTTCAGCCGCCAGGCGGATTTCCCAGACGCCGTCCGGGGCGGTCTTTTCCAGGGCAAAATGACGCTTTTCCTGCCAGTCGGTCAAATCGCCCACCAGGAAGATCCGGGTGGCGTTGGGCGCCCATTCCCGCAGAATCCATTCTTGGCCGCGCCGCTGAAGACCGAAGTATTCATGCCCGGCGGCAAAGTCGGCCAGGCTGATCTTGCCCTGGGTGAGCCGCGCCTCCGTTTCCAAAACGCGCCGGAGGCGTCGTCGAACATGGTCTTCGTAAGGTTTCAAATAGGGATCGCGATCCGTCAGGCGTGCCGCGAGGGCCCTGACCTGCGCGTCAAAGGCCGAATTTGAGAAATGGGAAGGTGGAGGGGACATGGTGACCCGTCTGAGTGTTCGCCGCTATCCGTGCGACTTAACCTGATCCAAATCAGCTGGAGGAGCGTCTTGGGCCGGCCGGTTGATCAGCGGACGCTGCAACATTTTTTCGTAAAGTTCGATGTACCTTCGCGCCGTATTGGCATGGGTGAACGTGGCGGCACTTTCACCCATGATCCGTTCGATTTGCGCATCTTT
>CP070697.1:6620751-6633878 GCA_020353555.1 Desulfobacterales bacterium | reverse complement strand
TCGACGACTATCTCCCGCTCTCCATCCAGCGCGATCGTCGATTCTCCCGGTAAGATGGGAAGGTCTTCACCGGGTCCAAACACGCGGTGGGATTGGATGGGGAGCCAGCTGATCAGCCCCGGAGCAATGGGTGCTTTGACCCTGTGTTGCCCAGGACCGAGAACGATATGCAGGCCTTTGCCGTCAGCCGGCGGGAGCGGGCAAAGCAGTCCCCCCACGGAAGAGAACCCGATGTTACCGGGTTCGCAACGCGTCAGAAATATCTCCTTAAGTGTGGAGACGTCCCAAATTGCCCGCGTGGCGATGAAACCGGACTTTGAAACCACCACGTCCACCAGCGCGATATCCACGAGTTTCGAATGACGCCGGACTTCCAGGCGTGGTGCTCTGCGGCATACCCTGTCCAGGGGAACGGTGTTCATGGATACAATTCCGGCGACAAGTCCCGCCAGGGTGCCTTCCACCATCAGCGGGAACACGTTATTGGTGCCTGTGGAAATGGGCAGCAAGGGGGTGGTCCCGCAGGTCTTGGCCACCACGCGGTTGGTGCCGTCGCCGCCCAGGGTGACGATCACCGCCACCCCCATTTCAGCCATAGCTGCCGCGGCCCGCGTGGAATCGTCCTGGGTGCCCGTCATGAACATTTCAAGAAAAGAGACCTTCAGGGCAACATCCAGATCTTCCAGGGCACGGGGACCGATATTAAAATAGTCCGGCATAACCACCACTTCCCGGACGCCCACCGCATCCATGGCCCTGAGCAGCCGCCGCACGATGTTGATTTTTTCATGATTATCGAAGACCGAGCCGCAGGCCACCAGTCGGCGGATATCTTTTCCGGAGGCCGGATTGGCGATGATCCCAACAGGTTTCAATTGGCTATCCTTTCCCGTAGATGCCCAGTTTTGAATTCCAGGAAGTCGACCACCTGAGAACATCCAATATCTGACGTGGAAAAACCGGTCAATGCCGCGTATCGGTCATTTTTGCAGTGGGACATAGCTGAAATCAGCTATTGCTGTTTGGCGGAGGAAGATGCCGGCAGGGCCGGGCTTAGAAGGTGGGGCTGGCGGAAGGGAAAATCTTTTCGGTTGCTTAATTTTTGTCCATGGTATAGGTTACCTACAGGTCGCCGTGTGCGGGTTGCTTGCATATGACCTCTTAATTTGAACACCTCATGAATCTTGCACACCTTCGATGGCAGTTATAGTCGCCCAGATAAAGTTTTTGGAAGGCGTTATCAGTCGCCCCCCTTCGATAACGTACTACCTGTGCGCCTTACTCAGGGGGGGCTCCTTCTAATCCCGCTAACAGCGGGACCAAAAAAATTATCTGAAAGCCTATAGCCCCTGGCGGAAGTAACCGTTCGATGATCTACATCCTGTCAGCCAGATCACCTCGTAGAGACATGGTTGGCATTCTGAGGAAAAGAATACCCTCTTAGGAGAGGAGACCGTGTCGATCGTTAAATCGTGTCCATTCCGAAATGGCTATTTTTCCGATTTGGGCGTCAGGTTCGGCCGCCGAGGCGGGATTGATCCACGCAAGACTTCCGATATTTCTCAGGTTTATCCCGTTCGCGCGGGATGAGCCTTCCTCCAGCTTGAATCCTGCCGCCGCCGGGACGCACGCCGGAATGGACAATGCACACGGAAAGACTTCCACGTCCAAGACTGGATGAGAGGCTTGGCCATGACTAGATTAATCGATCGCGATTTCATGGACGTGCTACTCGTCACCCGTGCGGCATTGGAGCACAATGACCTGGACGAGATGCGCCGGGAGGTCCTCAAACACCTTGACCGCATTTTCAAATGCGACAAGAGTACCTTTTTTCTGGCCGCACACGGTTGGCAGACACTTGATTTCGATGGAGTCGTGAGCCACGGGTTTGATAAGGACTACATGCAACAATTTATCGATTATTATTACCAGCTCGATCCTTACGTTCCGGGTTTACGGTTCCGTCCGCCGGTTATCGTTACCGAGCAAATAATTTCTTTTAAGGACCTGGTGCAGACAGAGTATTACAATGATTTTTTAAAACCCCAGAACATCCACTATCAGATGGCGATGATACTCAAGTCCGGCCATCGGCTTGTGGGTGCTTTGGCCTTCCTGCGACCGCCGGGGGCGAGCAATTTCTTGGCCCGTGATATGGACAAAGCCGAACTGATGGCGCTGTATCTTAGCGAAATCGTCAATAAGAATATCCTGCTGCATCAAATGATCAGGCAGACTGCCGCTTTTGAATTCCTGGCCACGGGGATGCCGCTTAAAGGCGAAATGGTCCTGGATGAATCACTGGCCCCGGTGCGCGTGGATGAGAAAGTCAAGAAGCTGTTTGTGCTGATTGCCGGGGGAGAACCGTCCCGTGCCGAAGTACCCGTCAAGATCCCGGAGCCAATTCGAATGCAATGCGAGAAACTGCTCCAATCCGTTCGCAGGAGCAAAGAGGTTGAAACAAGCGCGAGGTTAAAGTTGGAACTCGACCAGATCAGACAACCCCTCAAGGTTGGGCTGAGATTGGTCGGATACGAGGATGAAAAGCCGACCTTCCAGGTCAGCCTGGAGCAGGAGAACCCGATAGCGGTCCTGCAGGAGCGCTGGGTCGAACTCGGACTCACGAAGCGGGAGGTGGAAGTGGCGCACCTGGTCTGCCGGGGGCTGAAAAACAGCGAGATTTCGGACAAGCTTTACATCAGCCCGTACACCGTCGAAAACCACCTTAAATCCATCTATGCCAAAGCAGGCGTGGGCAACCGCACCCGTCTAACGCATAAGCTGTTGAGCATGTGATTTTTTCGACCTTGGCCTCCACCGGCCAGGTTGCAGCCTTTGTCCGCCAGGGCCGGCGCACAAGACCTGCCGATCGCCCTCTGATCCCTGCGATGAGTGCTGCCCGTTTGTTCAATGCTCAGTCTATCTAAATTCTCCGTTCAATTAATTCCACTTTGTCACATCACTTAAAGTCTTCCGGGGATGAGCGGAATCTTCCGGTGCAAGGATCCCCCGCCGCATCGCCGCCCGCATGGTGCGGGTTACGTCCACCACCTGGGGCCGGCCCGGCCCAATCGGATGGCGATCTGCTGGCCGGCACGAACCTCAACCTCCCGCTCGCCGTCCAGCGCCAGGACGGAAGGGGCAAAGTCGATGTTGACCGCTTGCCCCACCTGCATGACACGTTGGGTCCGGACAAAGACCCGGCGGATCATTCCCGGTGCGACCGGCGCGGTGACGGGGCGGCCGTTCGGCCCCAGCTCCAAACACAGGGCCCGGGGCTCCTGCGGTCCGACCGGGTGAAGCAGTCCGCCGATGGAGGAAAGCCCGATGCTTTCCGGAGCGGCCCGGTTGAGAAAGATCGTGCGGACTTTGTCCATGTCCCAAACCGCCCGGGAGGCCACAAAAAGATCATCGTAGACCACGGCATCCACCAGCGCCAGGTCCACCATTTGCCGTCCTGCACCACTTCCAGCCGGGTATGCGCCGACGCACTTTCCGCTAGAGGAACCAGATCCCGGGCGACCAGCCCGGCGGCCAGTCCGGCAATTGTGGCCTCGACCATGGCGGGAAAGACATTGTTGGTGCCCGTGGAAATCGGCAGAATGGGAACGGAAGCGGTACCTTTGACCACCGCGCGATTGGTGCCGTCACCGCCGAGGGTGATGATGCAGGCCGCGCCTTGGGCGGCCATGATCCGGGCCGCCTGAATTGAATCTTCCTGGCCGCCGGTGAGCTTGAAGTTCAAAGCGGCGATGGGGATTTTCAGATCGATCTGGCCCAGGGCCCTTTCCACGATGCCGAAATAGTCAGGCATGTAGCAAATCCGGTCGACTGCGACGGCCGCCAGCCCCAGGAGAATCCGCCGCACAATGCGGACTTTTTCCTGGTTATCAAATACGCTGCCGTAGGCCACCAGGCGGCGGATGTCCTTGCCGGAAGCCGGATTCGCGATGATCCCGACGAGAGACAAAACACGCGCTCCTTAATTTGCTACTTGCCCATCACCTGCTTGACGGTTGCCATAATCTTTTCTTCGCTGGGGATGAATTCCTTTTCCAAAGCCGGTGAGAACGGCACCGGCGTAAAGGGGGCCGCCACGCGCATGATGGGCGCATCCATGTAATCAAAGGCCTTTTCGGCGGCGAGCGCGGCAATCTCCGCCCCTGCACCGGCAAACTTGACTTCTTCGTGGACGATCACCAGACGGTGCGTCTTGCGTACCGAGTTGATGATCGTTTCTTCATCCAGAGGCGAAAGCGTCCGGGGATCGACGACTTCCGCCGACGATGCCGTTGGCGCCCAGGATCCCCAAATCGACGTCCGCGATGTGCATGGAACCGCCTTTGCCTTTGCAGTAGCCGGTTTTCTTCCCGAAGAGTTCGGCCATCATCAGCTTGAGGTCTCCGCCTTTGGAAATCAGATGCCCGTGGCCGCGATGGGTGCTGGTAATGTAATCCGTGTCACGCAGCGTGGCAGACACGCCGGTGGCCACCGCTTCTTCCCCGACGTAAAGGTGCACGAATCCCGGAATTTTTCCGGCGGCGAACAACTCCGCCACCCGCTCTTCAAACATGCGGATTTTGGTCATGTTCGTATACATGGCCAGCATTTGCTCATTGGTGAGACTCGTTTTTCCAAACCTCCTTGATTAGTAACCGTTTAGCCCTTTTGAAAAACCAGGGGTAGGCCGACAGCCGATCAGCTGTCGGCCGGGATATTTTGCATACAGCTAAATTGATACTTGATCAAAGGCTAAAAGGGTGCCCAGACGATCCCGCCCTCCATCCTTGCCGCTTCGTGGGGGTGATCCGGTGCCTCAGGGGTTGACCGAGACCGTCACCGCCACGTTGACCACGACAATTTGATCGCATTGAGGTGCAAACTGAGGTACGCACAGCCCTTGAGCCTTCATCCCGCCGGCGACGGCACGGGCGGCCTTGCGCCCGATGGGAACTTCGGCCTTGACCCGTTCGAGGTCGACCCGCTCGGGGTCCGGTGCGGCCACGAGGATGTCCACCTGCACCTCGTCCAGGCTTGGCACCTCGAGGATTTCCACCAGTCCGCACAGACAACTCCGGGAAACCGCGTCTTTGACCGCCCGGCACGCGGCCCGGGTGACGTCTTCGCCATGAATATCGATTCCTGTTCCGATTTCGACAATGAACCGTTTGGGCTTTGAATGCATAGATGGCTTCCTTTGCCAAATAAGCGATTAACAGGCTCTGGCGCGCCCAGCGTGGGATTCGTGGCGATCGCGCATCGAACCCGCGCTAGCGCGGCGGCAGATACAAGGCCCACTGCATGGCATCCCGGCCGGCGTCGACCACCGCTTCCGAAAAGGTGGGGTGGACCCGAATGCTGTGGGCCAGTGCTTTCGCCGTGCACTCCAGCTGCATCGCCAGAACCGCCTCGCCCACCAGGTCCGTCGCATTGGCGCCGACGATGTGGACGCCCAGGATCTCGCCGTATTGCGCCTCGGAGACGATTTTGACGGCCCCGCTCATGGCGTTGCGGGCCATGGCCAAGCCGTTGATGGCATATGGGAAATCGCCGACTTCCACATCGAACCCCTTGTTTTCGGCCTCTTCCTCCGAAAGCCCGACGGCGCCGACTTCGGGAATGGTCCAGATACCGCGCGGGATGAGGTTGAAGGGAAACTTGCGGGCCTGACCCATGGCATTTTCGGCGGCGGTGACCGCCATGGAGGAGGCGGCATGGCTGAGCATCCATCCGCCGGTGACATCGCCGATGGCGTAGATTCCCGGCACCGATGTCTCCAAGCGCTCGTTGACGGCGATGGCGCCGTCGGGATCGACCTTGACGCCCACCTGGTCCAGTCCCAGATGAGCGCTGTTGGGCTTGCGCGCCGCGAGCAGGACTTTTTCCACTTCCAGGCGGCGCTCGTCGGGGCCGGTTAAGAGGGCCTCGCAACCGTTGGCGGACGGGCGGACCGCTTCGAGGGTATAGCGGGACAACACTTCCACACCCGCTTCCCGCAGGGCTTGGGCGATCCGCTGGCTGGTGTCATGGTCTTCATGCGGCAGAATGCGCGGCTGGGGGGAGATGAGATGGACTTTACATCCCAGTACGCTCAGGGTACTGGCGATTTCCACTTGAATATGATCGCCGCCCCAGACCAGCAGGGAAGAAGGCACGCGATCGAGCTCCAGGATCTGATTGGTGGTCAACGCGGCTTCCTCCAGGCCGGGGAGGTCGAGGATATCCAGGCAGCTGCCCGTGGCAATCATGATTTTGCGGGCGGCCAGGACGGTGCCCTCGACATCGACCTCCTGGGCGTTTTGCAGGACCGCCCGGCCTCTGACGATCTCGACGCGGTTGCTGCCCAAAAGCCCTTCCATTCCCATGCGGATGTCGCCGGCCACGCCGTTTTTGCGCGCCACGATGGCTTGCAGATCCACCGCCTGCACCTCCGCCTGGATCCCGAATTCGTGGGCCTGGCGCAGTTGATGCAGCAAATAAGCGGTGCGCTGCCACACTTTGCTGGGAATACACCCGCGGTTGACGCAGGTGCCGCCGATTTCGGCGGCCTCGACCAAAGCGACCTGGCCGCCCAGCTGGGACGCCCGAATAGCGGCCGCGTAACCTCCGGGGCCGCCGCCGATCACAACTAGGTCATACATCGAATCACCTCTCTAACACCGGATGGGTTGTGCGCATCCAATCCCGATCAAACAATCAGATAAGGATTCTCCAGATACCGAGCCACCGTTTCCAGAAAGGCGCTGGCCGGCGCGCCGTCCACCACTTGATGGTCAAACGTCAAACTCAGAAACATCATCGACCGGATGGCGATTTGGTCGTTATACACCGCCGGTTTGGGTTTGACCCGGCCCACCCCTAAAATACCGGTCTCCGGAGGTTTTAAGATGGGCGTCACGCCGTCCACCTGAAACATGCTGACATTGGAAATGGTAAACGTACCCCCGGTGACCTCGTCCACCGTCAGGGTTCCGGCGCGCGCTTTGCCGGCCAGTTCGCGGGCCTCGCGGGCGATCGCCAGCAGGCCTTTACGGTCGGCATCGCGCAGCACCGGCACGATCAGTCCCTCGGGCAAGGCGACGGCTATGCCCATATGCACCGCCTCGTGCAGCAGAATCTCCTCGCCCACCAGGGTCGAATTCATCAGGGGATGGCGCTTCAGGGCCCGCGACGTTGCCATGATGATAATGTCGTTATAGGAGATGCGCACGGTTTCATCCTTTTTGTACTCCTCCCGGACGGCGTCGCGAAATCGAATCATTTCGGTGACATCCACTTCGGTAAACGTTGTTAGTTGGGCCGTGGTGTGGAGGCTGGTGTGCATATTCACGGCGATCGATTTGCGCATGCCGGTGAAGGGAATGACCTTGACCGGCGCGGCGACCGCGGCCGCTTTTTTGAGTTCCAGCGTGCGCTCGACATCCGCCTTGGTAATTTGGCCGCCCTCGCCGGTCCCTTCAATCGAGGTGCTGTCCAGACCGGCCTGACGAATCATTTCTTCCGCCAGCGCGGTCATTTTAGGCGCCGGCGGACCCTCCTCGTGGTAGCGCTGGACATCGGCTTCGGTCACCCGGCCGCCGGGGCCGGTGCCCGTCACGCGGGTCAACTCGATCCCCAGTTCCTTGGCCAGGCGGCGTGCGGCCGGGGAGGCCGGGACGAATTTCTTTTCCGGCGGTTGGCCTGCCGCGGCAGGCGCCTGCGCCGCCCCGGCGGATGCCGCCGCTTCGGCGACTTCCCCGGCCTGGATGCCTGCGATGCGTTCGGGTTGCTCGCCGGCTTCAGCGATAATGGCCAGGATGGTTCCCACCGGCACCGTTGTTCCGGCCGCCACCACGATTTGAAACACGATTCCGCCAGCCACGGCTTCGACAATATTGGTGATCTTTTCGGTTTCGACTTCGAAAAAAGGCTCGCCCTTGCGGACGGTATCCCCTTCGGATTTATACCATTTGACGATTTTGCCCTGTTTCATGGTCAGGCCCCATTTGGGCATGGTGATATTTACGGCCACTTTGGTCGCCTCCCTGTCGTTGATGGATGATTCAACCCATGACTTCGCGGACGGCCGCCAGAATTTGCTCCTCACGGGGCAGCATGGCATCTTCCAGCGGCGGGCTGAAAGGAATCACGGTATTGCCGGCGGCCACGGTCTTGACGGGCGCATCCAGATACTCGAAGGAACTGTCCACCAGGCTTTTGACCACCTGCGAGGCCACCCCTCCCATTTCGACGGCCTCCTGGATGACCACGGCCTTATGGGTCTTCCGGACGGACTGCGCCAGGGTGTCGTGATCCAGGGGCGACAGGGTCCGCAAATCGATGACTTCGGCCTGGATGCCTTCCCCCGCCAGCTTCGCCGCGGCGTCGAGGGTTTTATTCACCATCAGCGAATATGAAATCAGGCTGACGTCCGTCCCTTCCTTCTTCACTTCCGCCCGGCCCAGGGGGATCACGTATTCTTCGGGGGGGACGGGCCCGGATACGCCGTAAAGGACCTTGTGCTCGATATAGAGCACGGGATTGTTGTCCCGCAGGGAGGCTGTCAGCAGCCCTTTGGCATCATGGGGCGTGGCGGGCATCACCACTTTCAACCCGGGGACCTGGGTAAACCAGCCTTCGAGGGACTGGGAATGCTGCCCCGCCGCGCGAATCCACCCACCGGAGGTCGTACGCACGACCAGGGGCAGCTTCTCGACCTGGCCGCCGCACATATAGCGCACTTTGGGGGCTTGATTGGTCAAATAATCAAAGCAGACCGTGGTAAAATCGACAAACATGATTTCCGGAACCGGTCGCAGTCCCATCAACGCCGCGCCCAACGCCGTTCCCATGATCGCCGACTCGGAGATGGGCGTATCCATCACCCGCTCCGGCCCGAATTCTTCATAAAGTCCCGCAGTTACCCCGAAACAGCCGCCAAAGGGACCCACGTCTTCGCCGAAAATGAAGACGTTTTCATCCCGTTGCATCTCATGGCGCAATGCTTCCCTGATGGCTTCGGCATAGGTGATTTCGCGCATCACATGGCCCTCCTTTCCTCATAAAACAGGTCGGTATAGATTTCCTCCGGCGAGGGATAATCGCTCTTATCGGTGAACGCAATGGCTTCCTGCAGTTCTTGCCGGGCCTCATCGCCCAAGGCCTGCAGCGCCTCGGCGGTCGCGATCTCCTGTTCGATCAACTGCTTGCCAAAAAGCGTGATGGGATCGTGCTTTTTGATTTCTTCGACTTCCTCGGGTGTCTTGTAGCTTTGCGGATCCCCCTCGAAATGCCCTTTTTGCCGGGAAGTTTTCAGTTCGATCAGCGCCGGTCCTTTGCCGGCCCGGATGGGTTTGATGGTCTCGGAAACGGCTTCATACACGGCCATGACGTCATTGCCGTCCACCACCAGCCCGGGAATCCCGTAGCCCGAAGACCGGGCGGCGATGTCATCGATGGAGCAGGCATCATCGAAGCAGACGCTGATGGCATATTGGTTGTTGACGCAGATCGCCAACGCCGGCAGCTTCCAGCAGGCGGCCAGATTCAGCGCTTCGTGGAATTCGCCGCGGTGTGCGGCGCCGTCGCCGAAAACCACCACGGCAATATCACCCTGCCCCCGTCTTTTGAGGGCCAGGGCAATGCCGTTGTTGATGGTCTGGCTGGGTCCCAGAATACCGTTGCAGCCCGGGGCGCCTTTTTCAAAAACCGCCAGATGCATCGATCCCCCTTTGCCCTTGCAGTAGCCGGTGGCCTTGCCGAAGATCTCCGCCCGCATGCGCTTGATATCCCCGCCGCGGGCCAGCAGCATGCCATGGTCCCGGTGCGTGCTGGAAATCCAATCCGTGGGCCGGAGGGCGGCCGTAACCCCCACATGAACCGCCTCCTGGCCGATTCCCAGATGGACAAAACCCGGAAGGGTGCCGCCCGCCACCGCCTCCGATAAAGATTGTTCGAACTCCCGGATGGATACCATCGTTTTGTACATGCCCAGTAGTTTTTCCTTGGGTAAATCCATCATCCCACCTCCTTATGGTTGTTGTTTAAAAACAGACCCTGATCCGAAGCTTTCCGCAGGGCCCGCGGGATATCCACCACCCATGGGCCGCAGGGGTTCAGCTCAACCGTCACTTGGTTTTGCTTGCCTTCGATCCGTTCCCGCTCGCCGTCCAAGGCGATCATCGCCGGCAGGTGTGCGAGGGGAATCGGTTCGCCGGGTTTAAAGACACGATAGGATTTAACCGGCACCCAGCGGATCAGGCCCGGCGCAATGGGCGCCTTCACCTGGTGCGGCCCGGGGCCGATCCTGATGTACACCCCCTGGCCGTTGCCCTTCGCCAGTCCCGTTATCAGCCCCCCGACGGATGAAAATCCGATGTGTTCCGGCTCGGCCCGCGACAGGAAGATTTCCTGCAGCTCAGAGACATCCCAAAGGGCGCGCGAAGCGACAAAACCGGGCTTGGACACGACGACATCAATCAGGGCAATGTCGACCATCTGCCCATTGCGCCTGATTTCAAGGCGCGGGGCCTGGGAGATGAATTCCGTGCGGGAGGACCGATTTAAGGCCGCCACCCCGGCCGCCATGCCCGCCAAAGTGCCTTCCACCATGAACGGAAACACATTGTTGGTGCCGGTCGAAATGGGCAACAGCGGGGTATCCGCGCAGGTCTTGGCCACCACCCGGTTCGTGCCGTCGCCCCCCAGGGTAACAATGCACGCCACCCCCATGCGATTTAAGATCTCGGCGGCTCGCACGGAGTCTTCCGCCGTTCCCTCCCGTTTCATCGCGAGAAACGATGCCTTCAGGGACACCTCCAGATCCTCCATGGCCCGCACGCCGATCCCAAAGTAATCCGGCATAAAGACGACTTCCCGGACCCCCATGGCGTCCAGTCCGAGAACGACCCGCCGCACGATGTTGACTTTCTCGTTGTTATCGAAAACCGAACCGTACGCGACCAACCTCCGAATATCCTTGCCGGACGCCGGATTGGCGATTATCCCTACCGCGCTCAATTCACAAATTCTCCTTCATATATTTAGCGTTAGACTCCTCTCCGGTGAAACGTTCACGCAACGGCGCCTTTTGGCGCTTCAGAGGAGTCGGGGGGCAGGCCAAGAAGTAGATACACTTAATGGATAGCGGAAGCGTTAGTCAACAAAAAATTTGGAGCTCATCGGTTCGGCGCGGACATTTGCGGATAAGGCTTACGAATGATCGTGCGGGCCAGGCCTTGCGTTTTGGTGGATTAGGGCGCCGAAGGTCGCAAGGGCTCCCAAAGTCCTGCAGGCGACCGTAGGATTGCAGGCACCCTGTCATCAAGGAAGGAGTGCGGATATGGCCAATGTAAAAGTATACTATGACCGCGTGGGTAATACGCTTGCGGTTTGGTACGGTAATCCCGAAGCCGAATATATTTGCGAAGAAACAGGCGACGAGGTGATACTGATGAAAGACAAATCGGGGCGTGTTATTGGATTTGAAAGGCTAAACTTCTCTGTTGCCGAGTCTGAGCCGTGGTCGGTTTCTTTCGAAACCGTGGCGGTTTGAAAACAGCCGAACCCGCCCAACCCGTTCCGTCGGAGGTCAGCGAAAAACGGCATGATTTTCACGCAGACAAGATTGGCCGCAAATATTGCGGCTTAGGTTTTTTGGCCTGACCTCTTCTTTTGCAGCCCCCGCTTGGCCGACAAGATTAAGCTCGCCAATTTCTCAAGAGACCTGCCGACAAGCCATGCCAATTCTTTAAGTTGATCGGCATGGCATTTCTATTTAGATTTAAGGCTTTGCTAAAAATCAACCCTGCTGCGTTTCAAAGCGCACCATAAAGTCGGTCAGGGCTTCCACGGCGGCGAGGGAGGTGGCATTGTAGAGGGAGGCCCGGCAGCCCCCCACCGAACGATGGCCCTTGAGTCCTGCCAGACCATTTTGCAGCGCTTCCTGCACAAAGCGCGCTTCAAGTGCTTCACTGGGCAGGCGAAAGGTGACGTTCATGCGGGAGCGACTGTCCGGCGCAGCCGTTCCCCGGTAGAACGGGCTGGCATCCAGCAGGTCGTATAAAAGCTGCGCCTTCTTGCGGTTCAAGGCCTCCATCTTGTCCAGTCCGCCCATGGTTTCTTCCAGCCATTTCAAAACGAGCTGGAGCATGTAGATCGTAAAACAGGGCGGCGTATTGTATAGGGAATTCCTGGAGGCATAGGTCGTGTAGCTGAGCATGGATGGAAGGTTAGGCGGAATTCGCGCCAACATATCCTGGCGGATGATCACGAGACAGACACCGGCCGGTCCGATATTTTTCTGGGCGCCGGCATAGATGAGACCGAACCGGGTCGTATCGAAGGGCCGGCTCATGATATCGGATGACATGTCGGCAATCAGCGGCACACCGCCGGTATCGGGAAATTCGAACCACTGGGTGCCTTTGATGGTGTTGTTGGAGGTGATGTGGGCATAGACGGCATCCGGGTTGAAATTGATATTGCGGGGGATGTAGGTGTAATTTTGATCTTCGGAGGAGGCCACCACCCGTATCGTTCGGCCCTGTATCCGGACTTCCTGGATGGCCTTGGCGGACCAGGTACCCGTATCGACATAGTCGGCCGAATTTCCGTCGGCCAGGAAATTCATGGGAATCATGGCAAACTGCAAACTGGCTCCGCCTTGCAGAAAAAGGACCTGAAAGCGATCATCCAAGTTCAAAAGCCGCTTGGTCCGGACGACGGCGTCATTGAGGATGTCTTCGAAATCTTGGGAGCGATGGCTGATCTCGGTGACCGACATGCCGCAGCCGTTGTAATTCAAAAATGAGGCCTGGGCTTCTTCCAGCACCTCCAGGGGCAGGGCGGCCGGACCCGGATTAAAATTGTAAATTCGATTTGCGTGCATGGGTCCTCCTCGGTTCCGAATTGCAGGCGGTTGATTGCCCCGAAGGATTGTATCCCGGAGGCAAGGATGTCCTTTGTACTATTCTTGTTGGATATGTCAATCAGTATTTTACGATTCGCCGCCGGATCGAGGACGTGCAAGTTTCCAATGCGTTGGTCCGGCAGCCGGCTTGACTGCGGGTTGACAAACAGGCCGGTTGAATTTAAAGGAGGTGAGGCTGTCGGAAGAGGGCGGTTGGGGGATTGCTTGGATCTTG
>CP070697.1:6595117-6620651 GCA_020353555.1 Desulfobacterales bacterium | reverse complement strand
ACTGGAAGCCACGGATGCTAAGAATGTCGGCCTCCTGAAAGGCGTCATGGTCGTTTCCGGCGGGGCGGTATTCGTCAGCGGGATCAATATTTCCAAGCAAGCCCAGATGCATGCGGCGGCGATCGAGGAACTCGGCGAATCTTTTGCGAACGAAATGAAGCCGGTCGTCATGGATTTCGAAGGCAAAAAGATTGAACTGACCGGCACTGCCGAGGAGCAGTACGCGCGTTGGCGGGAGTTGCTGCGCCGGATCTACTACGAAGAAACCGGGTTTGACCCACCGGATGCCAGGGAGTCGGAAAAGCCTGCGGATGAATGATCTCCAAGACAAACCCATTTCAGATCAAGACGTCGACGTCATCGCGCCCATCAAATTTGCAGGGAAAATCCCCCAACGTTCCGCTCCCCGACGGCCGATCGGGATGAAAGCCGCGGGGTCGACGTGCGCCTTGATCATCCTTTTGATCGGCGGAGGACTCCTGTTGCGCTCCCTGTCCCTCCACCCGGAACGGTCGGCCCCGCCCCGGCCGCCGGCCGTCAAACCGCAACCCGCGCCGGAAACCGCCCTGCCCCCGCCGCCGGTGGATCCGACGGAATCGGCCGTCCCCACCCGCCGGGCCGAGCAGAAACCAGCCGAACCAGAACCGCAGGATCACGGGGCCGCCCTGCTGCTCGATCCCCAAAATCGGATGGCCCCGGACCCCCCGGCGCGCGTTCCACCCATCGACGCGGTCAGGTCGCTGATCGCCTCCGGCCGCGAACACGAAAAAAACAACGATCTTTCCCGAGCCCGGGCCGCTTACCAGGAAGCACTGCAGTTGGACCCCGAATCGGCGCAGGCCCGTCAGGCACTCGATCGCGTCCAGGATCGCCTGGCGGCCCAACGCTTTCGACAGCATCTGTCCGCCGGGCTGACGGCCTACCACCATGCAAACTACCCCTTGGCCCGGACGGAACTGTTGCAAGCCCAGGCCTTGCGACCCGACGCCCGGGAGGTGCGGGAGGCGCTGGCCCAGGTCGATGCGGCCGGGCGCCTGGCACGGATTGAGGATTTGCGCGGCCAGGCGGCCGCGGCGGAGCATTCGGAGGATTGGAGGGGAGCCCTGGCGTCTTATTTGGCGATCCTTGAAATCGACGATACCATTGAATTTGCCGTCCAGGGCCGGAACCGCTGCCGGGAGAGGATGGCCCTCCAAAAGCGCCTGGATTTTTATTTGCAGAAACCGAGCGTGCTGGAATTCGACGCGCATCTGGCCCAGGCGAGCGGTCTGGTCGCGGAAGCAAAAAAAGTGGAAGCCAAGGGCCGCCGGCTGCAGTCCCAGGTGGACCAGTTGGCGCAGCTGGTTGCCGCCGCCCAGGTGCCGGTGAAAATATCCCTCGAATCGGACGGCCTTACGGAAATCGCCGTGTATAAAGTCGGCCGGCTGGGCCGGTTCACCCGGCGGGAATTACAACTCCGCCCGGGAACTTACACCATCGTGGGCGCCCGCAACGGGTATAAGGATGTGCGGCAGCAGATCGTCGTCACCCCCGGAGGGCCTCCCTTGCGGGTCACCATCATATGCGCGGAGAAAATTTGAAAAAAGATCCCAAACTCCCGGGCCGCCGGGACGAAAAAATCATAATCGCACCGATACCGTTTCGCTCCGGGCCGGCCCGGCCGCCATCGCTGGCTTCATCCCGCCGCCGGTGGCTTTTAGCGATCCTGATCGGCGCCCTGTTTATGGGCCTGCTGGGCGCGGCCGGGTTTGTTTTCACCGCCCGGCAGGTGGCCATCCGGGTCCGGCCGGAACCGGACCGGCTGGCCATCCGCGGCACCCTGTGGGCGCCGCGCTTGCGCGGCGACTACCTGCTGCGGCCGGGGGAATACACCCTGCAGGCGGCCAAACCGGGTTACCACCCCCTGGAACGAACTTTCCAAGTCACCGCTGAAAAAAACCAGAGCGTGATTATGACCATGGAAAAGCGGCCGGGGCGGTTGACCTTGACAGCCCATCAGGCGGATCGGCCGGAAGTCGTCATCAAGGATGCCGAGGTCTATCTGGACGACCAGCCGATCGGCAAGACGCCCCTGGAAGATGTGGCCGTCAAGCCCGGAATCCATGCGCTGCTGATTCGTGCCGCGAACTACCTGGATCTGCAGACCCGGGTGGACGTGGAAGGCATGGATCAACCCCAGGCCTTGGATCTGGCTCTGGTGCCGGGCTGGGCGGAAATCGCCCTGAGCTCCGATCCGCAGGGCGCGGCCGTGCATATCGACGGCCAATGGCGGGGCCGGACGCCGCTCACCCTGGACCTGCCGGCGGGCAGCTATGATCTGCAGGTCGGTGCCGCGGGCTACAAGACTTGGCAAACCTCCCTGGAAGTGCAGGCCAACCAGCCCCGCCAGTTGGATCCGATCCGCCTGATGCCGGCGGACGGGCTGCTCGCGTTGCGCACCCGGCCGGCCGGGGCCAGCGTGACCCTCGACGATAAATATGTCGGGCAAACGCCCCTGGAGATCCCGCTGACACCGGATAGCTTCCATGTGGTCCGGATCGCCAAACCGGGGTATGCGAACGTTACCCGCCGGATCAAGCTGGCAGCGGCCGAATCCAAGGAAGTCGCGCTGGCTTTGGCGGCGCAAAAGGGTGTCGTGCACCTGGAGGTCCAACCGGCGGGGGCCCAACTTGCGGTTGACGGGAAATCCCAGGGGACAGTGCCGGCCCGACTGGAGCTTTTGGCCGTGGAACACCAACTGGAAATCAGCAAGGAAGGATTTGAATCCTTTACCACCCGGATTACCCCCCGGCCCGGTTTTCCGCAGAAGTTGACGATTGTCCTGCAATCCCGGACCGCGGCCCCCAAAAGCGTTCCGGCCGCGATCCGGGCCTTTAACGGCTATCCCCTGAAGCTGATTCACGCCGGCGCCTATACCATGGGGTCTTCCCGCCGGGAACAGGGGCGCCGCTCCAACGAAACCCTGCGCCGCATCACGCTGCAACGGCCGTTTTACATGGGTCTCCGGGAAGTCACCAACGGCGAATTCCGTGCCTTCCTCCGGACGCACGACTCCGGCAGCTTCAAAACCCAGGACCTCAACCGCGGTGAATTGCCCGTCGTCCGGGTGACCTGGGAACAGGCGGCCTTGTTCTGCAACTGGCTGAGTGCCAAGGAATCCCTGCCCCCGGTTTACGTGCGGCGGGACGATCAGATGGTGGCCGCCCGACCCCTGGGCGGCGGCTATCGCCTGCCGACCGAAGCGGAATGGGAATATTGTGCGCGGTTTGAAAACAGCCGGGCCGAGCGTAAATACCCCTGGGGCGATAGTTTCCCCCCCCCGCCGGAATCGGCCAATCTTGCGGACAGCTCCGCCCGCGATTTGCTGCCGGTCTATCTCGCCGGTTACAATGACGGTTATCCGGCCGCCGCCCCGCCCGCGGCTTTCAAGCCCAATGCCCTGGGGTTGCATGATCTCGCGGGCAATGTGGCGGAATGGTGCCATGACTTCTATTCCATCTACTCCTATTCCGCCGCAAACGTCTTCGTGGATCCCGTCGGACCCGGGCAGGGCCGGCATTGGGTGGTCCGCGGGTCGAGCTGGCAAGATGCCGGCATCAGCGAATTGCGAGCCGCTTACCGCAGTTACAGCAATAAAAGCCGGCCGGACCTGGGGTTGCGCGTGTGCCGGTATGCGAACTAGAACGGCGGGAATCCGGGACAAGGCAAAGGGGGCGTTTATGGGGCGGCGGCCCTCACGGCTTGGGTTGTCATTTTTGAAGGGTGGAACCGGATGATGAGGGGCAGTAGAAAATCGGGGTGGATCGCCAGGGTGGCCGGCGGCTTATGGCTGTTGAGCATCTTGGGGGGCAATCTCGCCCTGCCGGCGGCGGGCCCAGGGGACCCCGGGGCGGCGGCCGGGACGCCCATCCGCCTCCCGGCGGCGGCATCGGCCGCTAATTCCGCGATGCCGCCCTCCGACCCCCCCGAGCAGCCCGCTGTCCCGCCGCCCCCCCGCCCGCCGCAATCGGACCCGGGATCGCCGGCGCCGACGCCTGGTGCCGGCCAGGCGCCGCTGCCAAATTTTGTGCCTTCGGAAGAAATTGAGGCGGATAAAGCCGTTGACTTTCCGGCGGATATATGAGCGCCGGCGGGTTGCGGTTTGCCGGTCGTGCGTTTCAAGCTGTGAGGTTCGATGAAAAAGTCCCTGCCGATCTCCGTTGAGTTTATCTATCAGGTCTTCGCCTTGCTGATTATCATCATCGTCGTCCATGGGGCTTATATCGGTCTGATCCGCCCCAAGGCGGATGCCTTTCTGGCAAAGCAGGCGGCGCTGATGGAACCGGCTAAATCCGGAACGACCCCGCGCTCCCCTTATGTGGTGATTCGCGACTACGAGCAGGAGGCCTGTTTTATCCTCATGTTTTGGGCCCTGGCCATTATGGGTTATAAAGGCTTGGCCACCATCCGGCACCGCGCCCTGCTGCAAATGGATCTGATTCCCCTGGCGGAAGGCCTGCGCATCCTGCCGGAAGACACCCGCGACCTGTCCCGCCGGATTCAGGCTTTGCCGCCCCACCAGCAGCAGTCCCTGCTTCCCCGGGCCTTGTTGGCGGCTCTGCAACGGTTCAGTTCAACCCGCAACATTCAGGATGTCGCCAATGCCACCCATGCCTATTGCGCCTCGGAAGCCGAACGCCTGGATACGGAGTTGTCCATGATCCGCTATATTGCCTGGGCCATTCCCTCGGTGGGCTTCATCGGCACCGTCCGGGGTATCGGCGAGGCCCTCGGTTATGCCCACCAGGCGCTCGAGGGGAATATCTTCGACGTCACCCGCAGCCTGGGCGTGGCCTTCAACTCCACCCTGATTGCGCTGCTGATCAGTGTGGTGCTCATGTTCTTGCTGCACAATCTCCAGTTGCTGCAGGAGCGCTATGTCTTGGATACGGAGGCCTACTGTGAAGAAAAACTGACAAGTCATTTACATGCGCGGTAGCGGGCGGTTTGGAGCGTTCAATCCCTCATCCGCCCGACAGGCGTGCAGCGCGAAACAGCCGCGCAACCCATGCAACGACAAGCAAAAACCGACCCATTACGGGATTTGACCAGCGTTTGGACCGGATCTTTCCGCGCTATTAATCGATGGAGCGGCCATTCGCACATTGCCGCAAACGAGTGAATCGAACTATGAGCTTACTGGGATTGGAATTGAGCGATGCCGGCATCATGGTCGCCAGCATGCCGCACGGGCAACTGCTCGAACTGGAGGGAGCGCACCGGGAAAGTCCCGGCTTTATTGTGGCGGAACCCAGCCGGCTGCGGGCCGGCAAAACGGCCGAGCGCCAGGCCCACCGGCAGCCCGGCGCCGTTGCCAACGCCTTCTGGGATCAACTCAACACCGAGCCGGTGCGGCAAGCGGGGCTGGAAGGGCTAAACAATTCCGAGCTTGCGCACGGGCACCTGCAGTCTATTTGGGAAGCCGTCCGGCCATATGGGGATGACATGGTCATGGCCGTTCCGGAGTTCTTCACCCGGGAACAATTGGGCCTGCTTCTGGGTATTGCCCAGGAACTGGCCATCCCGGTCAGCGGCTTGGCCGCTCTCTCCGTGGCCGCCTCAACATCCCCTTGTCCCCGGGACCTGTTGGTTCATCTGGACATGCATCTGCACCGCTCCGTGGTTACGGTTTTGGAGCAGGGCGAGCGCCTCGTTGCGCGCCAGACGGAATCGCTGCCCGGCCAGGGCCTTGACCGTCTGTACGCGGAGTGGGTCAAGGCCATCGCCGATGAATTTGTGCGCCGCACCCGTTTCGATCCGTTTTATCAGGCCGCTTCCGAACAGGAGTTATACGACCGCCTGCCGGAAGTTTTCGCGGCGCTGCACGCGAGCCCCGCCGTGGGATTTGAAATCAAGGCCGAATTGCAGACGCATCGGATTGACCTGCGCCGCGACCTGCTGCTGCAAAAGGGTGCGCCGGTGTTCCTGGAAATCTGCCGGTTGGTGGAAAGTATGCGTGAAAAACACGGCCAGCCGGGGCAGATTTTAAGGCTCCAGGTCAGCCACCGCGCCGCCCGCCTGCCCGGGCTTACCGAGACTCTGGCCAGGATCCCGCACGTGCGCCCGATCGAACTGCCGCCGGGGGCGGGGGCCGCGGGGGTGCTGCGCCTGAGAGATCAGTTTGCCGGCCCCCGGAATCACCGGGGGGTCTCTTTTCTGACGAGTCGCCCCTGGCGGCCCGCGCCGGACGCGGCGCCGGCACCCCGGGTCCGGTCCGACATCCGACCGACCCATGTCCTCTACCGCAGCCTGGCCTATCCGATTAGCGATCAACCCCTGGTCGTCGGTCGGGACGATGCGGCGGGGGTGCCCATCGACGGACGGGCGCAGGCCGTATCCCGCAACCATTGCACGATCCAGCTCCGGGGCCGGGATGTGCTGCTGGTCGCGGAGAGCGCCCATGGCACCTACGTCGACGAGATCCGGGTGGCGCAGACGGCGGTTCTACGGCTGGGGCAGGTGATTCGGGTGGGAACCCCCGGTGAAACGCTTCAACTGATTGCATGCGTGGACCGCGCTCAATCCGCAATCGCCGCGCCAACCATGAAAAAACAGGCAAAGACCTGAGCCGGAACCAAAATTTTCGGCCACGAAGTCACCAAGACCCAGAGGAAGATTATTATATTGGATGTTTTTCTTTGGGTCTTAGTGGCTGACGGGTGGATGGGGCGCGGATTCCCGCGCAGCCCCCAAACGAACGATGAAACGTAAGAGCTTCAACGTTTTCAGCCTGTCGTTTATCGACGTTATCACCTGCGGTTTAGGGGCGATCATCCTCCTGTTTGTGATCGTCAATGCCAAAAGCGCCGCGCGCCGGAAGGACGTCACCCAGGATCTGCGCGGTGAAGTCGCGCGGCTGGAGCAGGAAGTGCGGGAGGGTCAAAGACGCTTGGTCGAGGCCCGTAACGCCCTGGATCAGACGGTTCAGGAGCGGGTGCAAACCCAGGGTCGCGCCCGGGAGCTGATTCAAACCCTGGAAGCCGAAAAGATCGAACTGGCCGACCACGCCCATGATACCCTGGCCTCGCGCGAACATGTCAATAAACTGCAATCAGACCTCAAGTCCCTGGACGAGGAACTCCAGCGGCTCAAGGCCGGCAGCCCGTCGCGCGACGACCCGGGCGACAGGCTGCGGCCCTTTCCCGGCCACGGTGACCGGCAGTATCTCACCGACCTGAAGATGGGCGGCGACCGGATTTTTATTCTCGTCGACGCCTCGGCCAGCATGTTGGACGACACCATCGTGGGGATCATCCGCCGCCGCAATCTTACCGACAAACAGAAATTGCAGTCGGTGAAATGGCGCCAGGCGGTGTCCACCCTTGACTGGCTGAGCACCCAGCTGCCCCCCGCGGCCCGGTTTCAGGTCTATACCTTCAATGAAACCGCCGCCCCCCTGGTCCCCGGCACAGAAGGGCAATGGCTGAACGCCGGCGACCCGGCGCAGTTGAATGCCGTCGTCGACAACCTGCGCCGGGTCGTGCCGCAAAAGGGCACCAGCCTGCGGAATGCCTTCGAGGTCCTGCCGAAGATGAATCCCGGGCCGGATAACATTTTTCTGCTGACCGACGGTCTGCCCACCATAGGCCTCGGCCGACCCTGGACCTCCAAAGTCTCCGGGAAAAGACGCCTGGCCCTGTTCAATGATGCGCTCCGGCGGCTGCCTCCCGGGGTACCGGTCAATATTATCCTTTATCCCCTGGAGGGGGACCCGGCGGCGGCCAGCGCCTATTGGCGGCTGGCTACGTCCACCCGCGGCTCGTTTTTCTGCCCGGCGCGGGATTGGCCCTAGCACGCGCTGCGCATCGCGCGTTGACGGTTGCCGGTTTAAGTGTTTCCCGCCGGCGGGCCTCCACGAATCGGCCCGCCGAGGCACACAATATTTCGGAGAATCATGGCAAAATCCAACCGCCGCACCATCGAAGTATTCAGTCTTTCCTTTCTGGACTGCATCTGCTGCGGGTTCGGTGCGATCATCCTCTTGTTTGTGCTCTCCAAATTCGCCGAGCCTGTCATCATCGAAGAGATCCGCGAAGATTTTGAACAAACGATTGTCCGTCTGGAAGAGGAACTGCATACAATCCGGGGCGAAACCCAAGTGCTCAATCGCGAATTGGAGGGCCAAATCGAGCAGCTCTCCCAGGAGCGGCAAAAGCTGGCCCGCCTACAGGGAGACTGGTCCCGAATCCAAGGCGCGCTGACGACTTCCGCCCAAGACGCCGCCGTGCAAAATATCATCGAAGGTCAACTGGCCCGGGCCCGCCAGGAGCTGACCGCCGAAATGCGGCGGCTGCTGCAAAAGCGTCCCCGGCGCGTGGGGGCTTCGATCGGCGGAATTCCGGTGGACAGCGAATACATCCTGTTCATCATCGACACCTCCGGCAGCATGCAGCGCGGGGCCTGGGGTCTGGTCCAAAAGAAGATCCGGGAAACCCTGGAGGTGTATCCGCAAGTCAAGGGCATCCAGATCATGAACGACATGGGAACCTACATGTTCCCCGAATACCAGGGTGAATGGATTCCCGATACCCCGGCGCGGCGCCGGGCGATCATGAATGTCCTGGCCACCTGGCGCATTTTCAGCAACAGCAGTCCCGCCGAGGGCATTACCGCCGCCATCAACGACTTTTACGACCCCGGCAAGAAAATCAGTCTGTACGTTTTCGGCGACGAATTCAGCGGCGACAACATGCAACGCGTCGTCGACACGGTGGAACGGCTCAACCGCCAAGGCCCCGGCGGTGCGCCCCGCGTCCGCATCCACGCCGTCGGATTTCCGACCGTGCTGAACGATCCCCGCGGAGCGGGAGTTACGGGGATACGTTTTGCCGCCCTGATGCGGGTTCTGTGCCAGAAAAACGGCGGCACCTTTGTGGGACTCAACACGACTCGCCCCTAAAACAGATGATGACTTGCCGGACCACCGATCATCAGTGCGGGAGGGCAACTTGACACCTAACACCAACTCGGGTATAAATTCAAAGCGGAAATATTGGAGGGGCTCCCTGTGAACGACGCCACCCGATCACCGGGGCCAAATAGGGGCGGTATGAACTACATGGTCGAACTGCGCCAGCGTCGCTGGCTTTCCGCGAAGGCTTTTGAGATCGAGCTCAGCCGCCCGACGGCGTTTGAGTTTAAAGCTGGACAAACCATTCTGCTGATTCACGCCAACAACGCCCGACACTACAATTTAGTTTCTACGCCGAATGATCCTTACCTGGAAACATGCGTGCGTCTGGTCCGTCAGGGAGCGCTTTCCCCCATCCTGGCCACGGCCGAAATCGGCTCCACGTTTGAATTCAGCGGTCCTTACGGGTATTTCACATTCAACTCCTCGGCCCACCCGGCCGTTTTTGTCGCCAGCGGCACCGGTATCGCCCCCTTTGTCTGCATGGGCCGTTCCGGCGTGAAAAATTTCATTCTGCTGCACGAGGCGCGATCGGCTGAGGAACTCTACTACCAGAGCCTATTCCGTGAGATCGCCTCGCAATATGTTCCTTGCGTTTTAGAAGCACCTCCGGCCGATCTTGAACTTGCCGGCGCCTTTCATGGTCCGGTGGCCGAATTTGTGCGCGACAGGTTGCCGCCCGCAAATTATGATTTTTATCTGTGCGGGCGGCGGGGCATGGTCCGGGAGGTGACACTCCTGATCGACGCGCGTTTTCCCGCATCGCGTGTCTATACGGAAATCTTCGATTGACCTCACCCGCCGCCCCCTTCCCCACCCGCCCTGTTACGCATCCCGCAAACAGGCAGACCTGCTGCGTGCCGCCGCGCAAGGGCGTTTGGCGTTAGGCTCCGACAATACATTTTTGCAGTTGCCGGAGGGTGGCGTGCTGACTGATATCCCAACCGATGAAGGCCAGCCGCGTTTCCGGCTCTGCCTCCCAGGGCGACCACTCGCCCTTGCCCCCGACAAAATTGAGCATGGCCGTGCGGTCATGAAATCGGACCGGCCCCTTGATCCTAAAAACTTCCCAGGGCAACTCCTTGAGGAAACGCTTAAAGCATTGTTCATCCATGATTCGGGAATCCCGGTAGGAAAATGTCACGTAACGGGCGGCATCCACCGCTTCCGTCACTCGGCCTGAGTCCCCGCCGTGATTCGCGCCGTCATGGTCATGCGGCGCGGCGGATTGCGTGAGGGCGGCGGCAGGCATCTTGTGAAAAAACTGGATTGGTTTCAGGCCGACCGTCCGGCCATCCACTCGGGTCCAGACGGATTCCGGATCTATGCGGCAATGGATGGTCGGGAGAACTTGGGAATCCGGCACGAACGCATGGATCTCTTTCAAATATTGTGGGATCGTCTCCCTGGGCAGCAAGTCGACTTTATTGAGCAAGATCAAATGACCCAAATTGAGCTGATTGTAAAACAAGGGACCAAAGACCTCCCGGGCCTCCCACAAATCGGCGTCCAGTACCGTGATGATTTTGTCGAGTCGCAGGCTTGCCAACAGGGCCGGTTCACCCAGAATCTCAACGATCGACGTGGGATCCGCGACGCCGGAAGATTCGATTAAAATGCGGCGGGGACGAAAACGAGCCATGACGTCGCTGAGCAACTGCCGAAAATCGGCTCTGAGCGTGCAACAGACGCATCCGCTCGCCAGTTCGATGACGTCGGATCCGGCATCTTTGAGCAGTAAACCGTCGATGCCGACATCGCCGAACTCATTGACGATGACCACGGTGTCTGCAAGGTCTGTTTCCCAGGCCAGAATTTGCTTCAAAAGCGTTGTCTTGCCGGCTCCCAGAAACCCCGACAACAGGACAACCCTGGTTTTTTCTTCCCCGTCAACAAGGCGTGGCTGCGGCATGGAAATCTCCTCTCCCCAGATTGTCAGATGCTGACGTCTCAAAGTTTTTGTATTTTCAAAATATAATTCGCCGCCAACCCCTGTCAATCAGCGCGGATCAAGATTATTAATTGACGATCCCCGGCGGAATGATTACTTAGTAACTGTCTGCAAACGGCTGATTTTCGGGATTGCGGCGTCAGGCTGCGATGCGGTTCGGCCGCAAAGCAGATACAAAAATCTCAGACGGGGGAATGACCGGCCCGCAGGGCCGCATTTTTTGCGGCGCTCAGAGCGGTCATCAGCCGGTCGAGGCTTGCCAGGGCCGATCACACAAAGCAAAGGATCATCTCCCAAGGCGTCGGTGATCCTTTAAGGGTTCAAGGGATCAAGGATTCAAGGGTCCAAGTCAAAGGCTTAAGAATCGACAAAAAATTGAAGGTTTGGCAAACATCCTAGCCGCTCTGTTGGCTGGATTGACATCAAATTCGGGGGAAGAGCCCCTTCGCACGCAAGGGGCCTGTTGGTGATCAAAGATGATTGAAATTTATGCGAAAGTCAAGCAAGCGCTCGTCGGCCGCGAAATCGAGACGAAATCCATCCTTGTGGCCATGGAGGCCGGCAAACATATTCTGCTTGAGGGACCGCCGGGGACATCCAAATCGACATTACTGAGAAAAATAGCCCAGGAATCCAATACGCTTCTTTATATCATCGAAGGCAACATCGACCTCACACCGGCCAAACTCGTGGGCCATTTTAATCCGGCGAAAGTGATGGCCGACAGTTATCATCCCCAGTACTTCGAAAAGGGACCGCTGACCAAGGCCATGGAAGGCGGCGGCATATTTTACGTGGAGGAATTCAATCGCATGCCGGCCGATGTGGCCAACGTGCTGATCTCTCCCATGGAAGAAGGTGAAATGTACATTCCCCGGTACGGGACGATCAAGGCCGTGCCTCCCTTCACCGTGATCGCCGCCCAGAACCCTTACGACGATGTGGGCACAGTCAGGATCAGCCGGGCTTTCATGGATCGGATCTGCCTGATTAAAATGGACTACCAGAGTGAAGCCGAAGAGCAGGAGATCGTGCGGATTCGAACCGGAAGCGATGATCCGGAGACGGTTGCCCTGGCGGTGCGGATGGTTCGTGAAACCCGCGAGCATGCGGATATCAAACTGGGGGCCTCCATCCGGGGCGCCATTGACATGGTGGAATTGTATGCCGGTATGCAGAAACTGGCCGACCAGCCCCAGCAAAACATGTTGATCGCGGCCCGCATGGCCTTATCCAACCGGATCTGGCTGAATGAAATGACCCGCAAGACCGCTGACGAAATCATCGAGGAGATCTGGAGCGGTCTCAAGGATCAGTACAAGATCTTCGGGGGCCAACCGGAGGGCGGCGGCGGTGCACCTTTGAACCGGGAAGATCCAGAAACCCGCCGGGAAGAAGCGTCCGCCGTTGAAAAAAAAATCAATTGTTCGCTGGCAGACCAGTTCTTACAGCAGGTCACGGGGGCGACCCTTTTTGATTTTGACATCAACGATCCGCGCTATTACTGGCAGATGGCTTACTACTATAACGCGCATCCGGAAGACCTCGAGGTGTTTTTTGAACAGCCGGGCTGTCTGCAGGCTTTCGCCCGCATGTTGAACAAACTGCAGGATGATGTCGCCGTTGAGGCCATAAAAATCGCCAGTCGCCTGATCATTGCCATCGCCAGACAGATTGCCGACACGGGCTACCGCCCCAGCAAACTGAAATTGATCCCGGGTTTCACGGAGGGCGCCGAAATCGCCTTGGAACAGAGTATTGAAAAATACGCGGAGCAACCGGAGCGCGGGATTTTGGATAATCTCGTATCGTACGTCAGGCACCAAGAAAAAAAAGCGTTTGTCATGATGCTCGACTACAGCTATTCCATGCAAAGTCAGATCATTTTCGCCGCCATTACCGCGGCGGCGATTGCCCAGCACTTCAAAAAGGACTACGCCATCCTGGCTTTCAACAGCGGGGTGGGTGTGCTAAAAGAAGTCCATGAATCCGCCGGTCCCGAAAAGGTCCTGCAAAGACTGTTTGCTCTGCACTCGTATGGTGAAACCAATATACGTCTGGCCTTGGAAGCCGGTCTGCAGCATGTCCGCCAATTCAAGCGCAAGGCCGGCGTCTTGTTGACGGACGGGGACTGGAATAAAGGCGGGAATCCGTTTCAGGCGGCCGTCCAGTTCGACAAATTGAATGTAATCGGTTTTCCGTTTGCCAACTATGAAAAAATCCGTCAATTGGCCCTTCAGGGAAACGGAACTTTTTCCATCGTCAAAGACGAGACCGAAATAGCCGCCGCCATTCACAGGTGTTTGAACTAAGCCCTCCGGATCAGGGCCGTTGCCGCGGCGCCGAGGGCGCCGGTCACGGAAAACCTCGGCCCCCAAACCTGCCGGAGTCCCCGCAACGAGGCGTACGCGCATCGATGAATCCTCTCACCCGTGTCCCCACATATCATCCGGGAAACGCTTCATCTGAGCGTTGACGGCCCGGGCTTTCTCCAACTGCTGCTTCATCTCTTCCACTCTGACATAAATGTACGCCCGGGCGAAAGACTGTCGATAAGCTTCAAATATCTTGATCCTGATCGACCGCCCATGCGTTTGCATTATCTTATTGTCCCATGGGATCATCGATTGTAGAACCTCCTTGAACTCGTCCTTGTCCGCGCTCCTTAATAGTCGATTCCCGGCTGCGGCTCGATCCCCTTCCGGTACGCATGCTTGATTTCCGTAATATCGCTCACCGTGTCCGCCAGCCGAATAACCTCCGGATGGGCGTCGCGTCCCACGAGCACCAGGTGCAGCTCGGGCGGTTTGCGGCAAACGATATCCAGCACCTGCTCCAGCTCAACCAGCTTCAGATGCAGGGCGTTGTTGATCTCATCCAGTATGAGGAGGTCATAGTCGCCGGATGACATCTTGGCATGCACCAAACGCACGGCTTCTTGCGCATTGCGGCGGTGCGCTTCGAAGGGATGGGAATCACCCGGGATTCCGCAAAAACCTATGCCGGTTGGAATCAGCTCCACGCGGCAATTCATTCTTTGAATGCCTTTCCATTCGCCTGCGAAAATATCACCTTTCATGAATTGGATAATACCGACTTTCATATTGTGCCCGCAAGCACGCACCGCAAGTCCCAGCGCTGAAGTGGTCTTGCCTTTGCCGTAGCCGGTGATCACCACCAGCAGGCCCTTTCTTTGCGCAGGTTGCAGATGGTTTATTTCCATGAGAGACGTCTCCCTTCTTCGACCCATATCGCCGCACGATCTCCCGCAGCTTCCCTTCCCGTTGGTGATTTCGGGGGGGTGTATTTGAATTTTAGCACCCTTTTTCCTAAAAATATAACCAAAATCCCGTATTGCAATGCGCCCGGCGATTTCAGAGGAGGACGCTCCGATCAACCGCCGGATTGATGCTCGCTTGGGGCCCCAAGAGGGAAGTCCGTCATCGGTGCTTTGATTTTAATTTGACCCTCATCATTTTTTTTAATATAGGTTCATTGTACGTGTGCGCCTCTGGTTGTGGCTGCGCGGTTGTCTTCATCCGTCCGCGGAACAGGTGCGGACATGACCAGTGGGTGATAGTCGTTACATTTTGCGCCGCGGGATAGGACCTACCCCCCATGGGCCCCTGCAGGGCAAATCCTTCAAACCGGCCGCGGGGATTTCCGGTCCCAGTTCCAGCTCCTGCGCAAAATTAGACGGAGGAAGACAAGGGCGCCGTTGCACCCCGAACATCTCTAATTCGGCCCGGGGTCCGCGGGTCCGTTCAAAGGCATAACGGAGGAATCGCAAATGGCGGCATTACCCTCCCGCGAAGAGTTGTTCCGCAAACTCAATCACACGGTAAAGCATTCGATTACCCTCTCGGGTAACTGCGCGCAGACGGCCTTTTTGGCACTCCAGCAGCAGTTTCAGCTCGAAGGTGGCGCAATCTTGAAGGCGCTGACGCCCTTTCCCGGTGGCGTCGCTCTCCGAGGTGAAACCTGCGGTGCTGTCGTGGGATGCCTGATGGCCCTCGGGCTGGTCTTTGGGCGCGAAGAACTGCATGACTTGACCGGTTATTTCGACACCCTTCCCGCCGCGCAGGAATTTTGCCGCCGCTTTGAAGAAAAACTCGGTGGTACCATGTGCCGGGACATCCTGAAGGCGGATCTCCGTAAAAGGTACGCGCCGGGAATTGCGGTGGAATCCCGAACATGGCGGCAAACCGACGCAATTGCCCACCGTGCGGCGGTGGTTAACCACGGGGTGCGAATTGCGGCGGAAATTATCCTGGCAAAAGGCTAAGCGCATCTCCGAGAGAGCGAACTTACCGCGCGCTCCCGGGCGGGTCCGGCCCTCGAAGCATGCACCGATCAGTTCGGATGAATCCTTTCCTCCTTAAAATCTCGCGGGGCGTGAAGATATGAAACCGATTCAGATAGAGATCCTGCACGAAGGGGAACACTGAATACCCTGTGTCTACATGACCCGGGTGGTCGAGGCGGTGGTACAGGAGTTGGGTGAATCCCTGTCCTATGAAAAAATTATCACGAAAGAGCCAGAGGGCGCCGCGCGCTATCGCACGATTTCCATGGAGCTCGGACGACCGGCACCGGTTCCTGCGATATTGATCGAAGGAAAACTGATATTTGATTCGACGCCGGGTCAGGAGGAACTGAAGGCCTATCTCGCCCATTTAATCACTCCCGCGGATGAAACCGTAGGTCCCCACGCTTCAGGGTGAAAATCCATGACCATTTTTGTGCGTCATGACCCTGCCCCGCAAAATTTCTCGCCTCCCCAGCCATGGCCGAACGCCGGCGGGAAACCTTCAAAAAAACGCGATGGCGGGATCGCTTTGGCTCTCCGCCAGAAGGGAACGGCAACAAGGAGGTTGGCATGACCCAAAAGGTGATGGTTGAGGTGCTTCTGACCGATTTCAGGCAGTGACTGGCCTGCGTCTACATGGCGGAATCGGTAAGGGCCTTACCGGATGATATTCAGAAGCTGATCGAAGTCCGCGAGTGGGATATGCGCACGCACCCCGGGATTAAGCGTTTCAGGGAACTTCGCGCCAAGTCTCTTCCCAGCATTGCCATGGATGAAGAGCTGGTCTATGAGGCCATTATTCCCGGACAGGAGAAGCTCAGTGCCGAGATACAGCGGCGCTACCGCAAAAAGAACGGGCGTTGAATTCTCCGCCACGCAGGCGCTGAATCGGCTTTGCTTGTTCTCGACCCCCTGAGATGATTTGAGTCCGCCTCGGCCCCCATCAGCCTGCCGTTCCAGCACTCCCCGCTTCACCCGTGAAAATGTCGCCCTTGACCATCGATCGATGCTTGACAAGGGCGTGTACCCATACTATAGTTCAAAACTATAGATTAATTCGATCTGCAATTGAACCACGGTCGGAATGACCAAAAGCCAGCAAGGAAATTCATGGAAAATCAAGCCCAATTAAAGTCCCAGACTATTTGTGCTACCGTCAATCCGGGGATCTGCGGTTTTCCTTGCGTCATCGCGGCGCGCAGGGATGGCGTCCGAAAACTGGCGCTGCAGATTACCGGATCGGAATGCAGGCATATCCAGCGCCTAGCCGAGATTCTGCCAGAGATTACTTTGCGGGAGCTCTTTGCACCCCTCAACCGAAATCCGGTTTTTGTCAGTGCGGAGCAGGCGCGCTGCCATCCCGCTTGTCCGGTGCCTGTAGCGATCGTGAAAGTGGCCGAAGTAGCGCTGGAATTGGCCCTTCCACGGGATGTGCTCATCAAATTTGAGATATGAAAAAGGAGGTGATGGTTCTGAAAGAAAGGGAAATCGATCCGGAACGCCAACCCGAATAACCCCTCGCAAAGGAGTAGACACATGCCAAAACAAAGGTTAATTGATGCGTATCGAGGCAAACGAACTGATTCTCCTCCGTGGGTGCCTTATGCCGGAGTTCATTGTGCCTTCCTCATCAACGAGCCGGCCGACAAGATGCTGCAGGATCCCGACCTGCTGGCTAAAGGCGTGGTGAATGCCGCCAAGAGATATCAGGCCGACGGAATCCCCTTGGTTTTCGACCTTTCGGTGGAGGCCAATTCGGTGGGATGCCAACTGAAGTGGTGGCCGGATAATGTCCCCTCGGTGACCACCCACCCCTGCTCGGACAGGACGCCGACCCAAGCTGCACTGCAACTTCCCACCCCAGCCTCGGGCCGCTGGCCCGTCATTTTTGAAGCGGCCCGAATTGCCAAGCCCCGGTTAGACGAACTGGACTGTGTCATGATGGGCCTATTTTGTGGTCCCCTGACCCTCGCCTCTCATTTGGCGGGCGTACGCATCTTTACCGACGTCTATAAGAAAAAAGAATTTGCCCATGAAGTGATCAAGTTTGCGGGGGAAATCGGCGCGGTGGCGGCGCAGTTCTATGCGGAAATGGGATGTGAGATTATTGCCATTGTCGACCCCGTGGCTTCGCAGATCAAGCCGGAGACTTTCAGGGAGTTCGTTGCGACCAATGTTCAACCGGCGATCCGGGTGATTCACGATGCGGGTCGGACCTCCTCCTTTTTTATATGCGGAGACTGTACCAAAGTCTTGGAAGAAGTCTGCAAGTTGGATACGCACGGCTTCGCCATCGACGAGCAACTGAACCTGTTGTTTGTCCGCGACCTCGCCCGCAAATACAACAAGGGCTTCGGAGGCAACCTCAAACTCACCCTGGCCTTGAGTCTGGGTCTTCTTTCCCCCCGGGAGGACGCCATCGTAAGCCTGGCGGCAGGCGGGACTATCGGCTATACTTTCGCGCCTGGCTGAGACATGCCTTACGATGTTCCGGCGGAACATATGGATCAAGCCATTGAAGCCAAAACCTGGTTTGAACAGTACTACACGAAGTATCCGGAGTCTTGGTAAACGCAGCCCAGAGAGGAGGATGGAAATCATGGCCGATAAAATACGCATTGATGTTTTGACCCTGGACAGCGTGCAGTGCGCTGCCTGTGGCTACATGATGGAATCCATTGCCGCTATGCCCCAGGAAATCCAGGAACTGATCGAATATCAGGAGTGGTCGATCAAAAATAAGGATGGAATCGGGAAGTTTTTGGAGCTCAAAGGCAAAGTCCTGCCGACCATTTGTATTGAGCGGGACTTGGTGTTTGAAAGCATTATTCCCCAGTACGAGGAATTGATTGACGAGATGGCCCAAAGAGCCCCGACCCCGGCGATGGCGGAAAAGATCCGATCATTAAGGGATAAAGGCTTTGAGTTCGACAAGATCCAGGAGAATCTGCAGAAGGCCGGCGCGGGACTCAAGACGCGCACGGATTCCTAAAATGGGGCCCCTTGCGGGCCTCACCCGATTGGATTTTTCGAAAGGACATCAAGTCGTGAAAATTGAAGTTTTGGGTACCCGCTGCCAACGCTGCGATCAGCTTTATGCGAATGCCCTGACAGCGGCCGCGGATTTTGACCATTCCCTCGAAATTGAAGTCCAAAAAATAGGTGACGTGAATTACTTCATGACGAAAGGGGTATTTATGACGCCAGGCCTGGTCATTGCGGGAAAGGTGATATCGGTGGGCAAAGTCTTGGCGGTCGAAGAGATCAAGGCCAAAATACAGGAGCAGCTTTAGGCGATGTCGGACGGAACGCGCGTCTATCTCATTACGGGTTTTCTGGGGAGCGGTAAAACGACCTTTCTGAACCGTATCATCGATCGGTTCCCCCAAGATCAGAAGCTGATGATCTTGATGAACGAATTCGGCGAGGTCGGTGTGGACGGCACCCTGATCGAGGGCGATCAAATCAACATGATGGAAATCAGTCGCGGTTCGATATTCTGTGTTTGCGTTAAAACCGATTTCATCAAGGGTCTCTATGAGCTGAGTACCGGCATCCAACCGGACGTTCTCCTGATCGAATCGACGGGGGTCGCCAATCCTTCCGACCTGAAAAAGGATTTGCAGCTGCCCATCTTCAAAGATCGCTTTCAATTCCGGGAACAATTCTGTATCATCGATGCGGTCCACTTTTTAGATGCCTATGAGGCCTATGCCTCGATCGAAAAACAAATCACCTCCTCGACCGTTTTTGTGATCAACAAGACGGACCTTGCTGCACCGCAAACCATCGAAGAAATCAAGAAGGTCACGCGCAAATTCCATCCCGCTCCCTTATTTTTTGAGACCAATTACGCCGATATCCCATTGGAGAAATTCTTCGGTCTTGAGAAACCGCGGGCCGAGGTCCATGCGACGACCGCCTCCGGCCAAGCGGCGATTCCCGTCTTGACCGAGGAGGAACTTGACCGGCTAATTGATGATATACTTGACAGCCCCGACCTGCAAATCACGCCGCCCGATCGACTGGTATCCGTAACCTACCAATGGCGAGGTCAAAATCTCGGTCAGATTGAAGCGCTGGCCGGAAGCTTACCTCCGGCGGTGGTCCGTGCCAAGGGATTTGTCGAGGAAGACAGCAATATCTACCTGTTTAGCTATGTCATGGGTGACTGGGCCCTTGAAAAATCACAGATCCCCCATGATCGGATTCATCACAAAAACGTGGTGGTTTTTATCGGACCGCCTGAATCCATGCCGGATATTGAAAAGGCCGCCCAAACCGGAAGCTGGTCCGGGCGGGGAGTCTATCAACCCTATTCCCAATCGTAATCCACCGCTCCCGCTGGGATGTCGCGGTCTCCGTTGACGACAAAAGCCCCCAAAACATTGCGCCATCCGTGAGGCGGTTGGATCTTAACCTCGTGGCGGCAACCATCGCAGATGCCTGCAAATCCTATTGATATATTAATCCTGGGGACCGGCCCGGCCGGGATCACCGCCGCCCTGTACGGCCAGCGCATGGGGTTGCAGGCGGTCGTACTTGGCGACATGCCGGGCGGCAGTGTCTACATGATCGAAACGTTGTCCAACTTCCCGGGCTTTCTCCATGGGATTTCGGGCACTGAATTTGGCGTTGCCGCTTTTCAGCAGGCCCGGGAGGAAGGCGCCCATTTTCCGATGGCCCGTCTGGAGCGACTGAACTGCGCCGCGGGCGTATTCAGCGGAATCGACACCAACGGCCAGGAACATGTCGCCCCCAGCGCCATCGTGGCCACCGGGCGGGTGCCCCGGCGACTGGCGGTTTCCAACGCCAAGGCGCAAGGAATTCATTTCTGCTCGGTATGCGACGGCCCTCTCTTCCGGGGCCGGAACGCCGTCCTGGCGGTCGTGGGCAGCGACAACGCCGCTGGGCAACATGCCCTGACCCTGTCGCGCATTGCCCAAAAAGTGTGGCTGGTATGCCGCAGCCGCACGCTCAAGATGGATGCCGCCCATGCCAAACTCATCCGCGCGCGCCAAAACATTGAGCTACTGCTGAATACCGCCGTGACGGGTTACAAAGGTCGGGAGGTTATCGAGGGAATTATCGTCTTAACCGAGGAAAAGGTTGAAAAAGAGCTGGCTGTGGATGGAGTATTTCTGGCAATTGGGTGGCAACCCAACACCCAAATGCTGAATTTTGAAGTGGCCATGACGGCGGAGGGTTACTTAAGAACCGACACCCGACTGATGACGTCGGTTCCTGGTCTTTTCGCGGCGGGAGACGTGCGGGATACCGATTTACGGCAAGTGCTGACCGCCTGCGCCGATGGGGCCCGGGCGGCCCAGTACGCCGCCGAGTTTCTGGCAAAAACGACTCCCCGGTAAATGGCCAACCGACCCCAATCCCAATGCCCGCAACATCCTCAAATTATCTCTGCCCGTTCATCGGGCGGGAGTCGATGCTGCCCTCCGGGTGAGGCTTTTTTCAATCGGCGCTGATCAGGACCGTGGGAGGGCATTCTTAACGGGGTTCATACGCAACGGGCGTTGCCCCGCTAGTTCAGCTGGAACCGGATGGGAACGCGAACCCACATCTCCACCGTCGCATCCCCTCGCCTGCCGGGCTCGAATGCCCAGTCCTTGACCGCCGCCAGGGCCGCTTGATCCAGAAGAGGATAACCACTGGAGGTAAATACTTTCAATTCGCCGACCTTTCCGGTTGCACTCACCTGTATTTCCAGAACGACGGTTCCCTCGTATCCTCTTCGGCGGGCGGACAGGGGATATTTGGGCGGGGGATTGATCCGATAAAGGGGTTTTGCTTCCGTCAGCGCCGCCGCCGCGGAATTGACGCCCAGGGCGGCGGTCATCGGAAATGTTTCGCCCGGGTCGAGCGCTTCCGGCGGCTCACCGTCGCGGTCATCCGGATTTGCAGCCGCGCTGGGCGGAATGGGCCGTTCCGGCTCATGCGCGGACACGTGTGGACGCTCATCGACCGGTTGGCTTGCCGGAATCAGGCGGGAAGGGGGAAGCGACTCCACTTTCGTAAGGGCCTTCAGGCTCTTTTTGAGCTTTTCCGGCTTCGGCCGGGGCTCAGGCGGAACCCGGTTCTTTAATGGTTCCGGAACGGAATCGAGCTTGGGTGTTTCCCGTTGATCTCGATCCACCACCGGATCTGCTTTTTTCGCGTTTACCTCCGGGTGGACGGGGACGGGTTTTACCAGCGGCGCCGCTCTCGTTTGGCGCTCCGGGATTGGGTGATAAGCCAACGTAATCGTCACCGCCCGGGGGCTCGGTTTGGCCAGCGGGGCCAGCCTGAGCCGGCTCAGATCGGCGCCCAGGAGAAACCCATGTATTCCCAAGGCAATCAGGGTTGAAATCAATAAGCGACTCACGGCGATTTCTCGATTTCGGCCTGCAGCGAAATTCGATTCAGCCCGGCCAGCCGGATCCGGTCGAGGACTTCAAAAAGTTTTTGGTACGGCAGCCCGCGATCGGCAAAAAGCAAAACGCCTGGTTCCTTCGATGCCAAGGCGCTCGTTCGCAACACCTCAATCAGATCTTCCAAAGCCACCGGCTGCTTATCCACAAAAACGGCTCCGTCGGCCTTGACGGTCACGGCCAATATCAGTTTTTGATCAACGCGGGCGGTATGGGAAGTCGGAAGCTCCACCGGCAACCCCCGGTGCACCGCCATGGAAAGCATGGCATAAATGAAGAATACCAGGAGCAGAAATACCATGTCGATCAGGGGCACCATTTCAATGCGCGCCCTGCGGCTGTCCGGACGCTGAATTCTCATTGCGGGTTGTCCCTCTGGGTTCCCGCGCCTTGTGTCAATTTCTCGTAGACGATCTCCAGGCTGGTGGCATATTTTTCAATTGCCACGGCGGCATTTTCGACCCGCGAATTGAAATAATTATAAGGAAAGACGGAAAGGATCGCGATTCCAAGTCCGGCGGCAGTCGTGATCAAAGCCTGGGCGATTCCGGCCGTAACCTCCTGGGGGTGTTCGATACCCGTTGACCCCAGCATCTCAAAAGACGATATGATTCCGGTGACGGTACCAAAGATCCCCAGCAAGGGGGCCACGGTAATCATGGTATCCAGAACGCTCATGTACCGCCGCATCCGTTCGATTTCTTCCGCCGCGGCCGTTTCCATGGCTTTAATCATGGAAAATTCGCGATGCAGGATGCCGCAGCTGAGAATTTTGATGATGTAATCTTTTGAACCGGTAGCTTTCCTTCGAACCAACTCCCAGTCTCCATAGCGACATGATTCCAAAATTTCGTCCACCAGCGAGGGATTGCGGCCGAAACCGATCTTCATCCAAAAGAAGGCCCGGTCGATGACCACGGTCAGGGCGATGATCGAACAGACCAGCAGCGGATACATGACCGGTCCCCCGCTATAGAAAATCTGTAGCATTTTGCAATTCTTCCTTTTTGAAACCGCCCGGTATTTGCCGTTCGCAGCGCGCCCAGGCGGGGTGCGGATCAGTTAGGATTCAGATCGAATCGATGACGGTCTGCACCCGAAGTTGGAATTCCTGGGAGTCCGCAAAGGCCCGCAGCACCTCTTCCCGCGTCATTCCGGCTTCCATGAAGTCCAGCCACCCGTCGAATTCCGGTTTTGAAGCGCCGCGCCGCAGGATACCGTTATAAAGGTCTTCCAGGAATTCCCGATCGCTTTTATTCCTCAATGTGTATTCCTGACTCAGTAAAAAGCCGGCGGCGATCTGGTACGAAAGTTCTCGGACCACCTGATCCCCTCTGGGCAGGGCCGCCCGCATCGATCTGACCCAACAGTTAAAGCCTTCGGTGTCGGGGAGTCGTCCCTGCAGTCCGCGATAAAAGTCATTGACCAGATTATTCTGCGGTAAGGATGTCGCCTCACCGAATCTTTCCGCCATGAACAAGCTGAATTCTTCGCTGTAGACAAAAAAGTTTAAGATGACATTGCGGCTTACGCCTTGATCAAGCTGTCCGATCCAGTACTCCGACCCGGTCGAATCAGGAGCCCGATTAAAAAAAGTCTGGTAAAGATCAGTGACATACTCCGCGTCGGTCTTGTCTTGGATGGAATATTCGTCGGAGTTGAAGAAGAACCGGGCCAGCGCCACGAAGCCCTCCTTGATATCGATATCGAGGGAAACCATCCGCTGAATTTCCGATTTCCATCCCGCGGCCCCGAGGGCATCCGGTTCCCGGTCAAGAATATCCTGGTAGTATTTGGCAATCAAATCTTCGGCGGTTTGTTCAAACGGCAGGGGCGGGACCTCGCTGTCTTCGCAGTCGGCCGTGTTCGCATAGCGAACCCCTGCGGCGTCCAGATCGAATCCGGCGCTGTTTACGGTGGGATACGGCTCCCAGATCACGTCGCCGCAAGTATCGAAAGCAGTGCCATCACCCACAACGTCGACAATTCTCACATGGGTAATGCAGTTGAGTTTGACCATGCCCGCCAGGACTTCACTTTTGGCGGCCAGATCGGCCAGGTCAAACGGCGTACCATATCCCTGGCGATACTTGCCCGCCAGACCGTCGATATTGGTCGGATCGACGGAACCGTACCTCCCTACCGCAATGGAGGTCAAAGAATTATTGTCAAAACGCACAAAAGTGACGCCGTCCGAGGAAACCTCCACATAGGCCAGCTCCAGGAAATCGTCACTGAAGGAATTTTCAAATACGGCCAGATCCCAGCCGGCGCCATCTCTGATCGGTTGGTCAAAAGTCAAGGTAATCGCACCGCCCCGACCCAGACTGACAATGTCAAAAGATGTACCCTCGGCCGGTCCGAGGGCCATTTCCGGTGTTTGGAAGGTCGAACTGACCTCCGTCCCCATCAGGTAGTTTTGCCAAGCGGTGGCCCACGCCGCCAAAGCCGGATCGTCCATGGATACGGCTGTGGAGCCCGGCTGCTCGGCCGCGGGGGCGTAGGGCCCGGCGGCGGCCAGCCCTGCGCCCATCACCGCCCACAAAAAACCGCAAACCAATGTAACCAACACTTTCATGCTATTTCTCCTTTGCGCTCCGGACTCATACCCGCCAGCGGGAGGGGGGGGACGGGTCCGGAGCCGTCTCATCCCTTTCTAAAACGACCATTGAATTCCCCCGTAAAAATTACGGGTCGGCATGGGGAAATAAACCTCGCTGAAAGCGACCGTCGAGTAGAGTTCGTCGAAGATATTATTCACCCCGCCGAACAATTTGAAGTTTTTGTATGTGTAGGTCAGTTTGGCGTCAAACACTCGGTAAGCCTCCAATTTTTTGAAGGTATCGTTGTTTTCATCGTTGCCGTCAAATTGGGAGCCTACCAGGGTGCCGGTAAACGCGAATAAGAACGGTTCAACAATTCGCCATTCCAACCCCACGTTCGCCACATGATTCGGTACCAGGGGAACGTCGGTGTTGCGATCTTCGAATTTGGCTTCCAGGTAGGTATAATTCCCCCACAAATAGAGATTTTTGAAGGGGTACAGTTTTACATTCGTTTCAATCCCCCGGCGCCGGGTGGTATCGTCGAAATTGCGGTTGACTTGCAGATTCGAGTCAAAGAAAATCTCATCCTCGATTTCGATCTGAAACAGGGTCACTGAAAATTCCGCGAGATCCCAAAGGCGCTGCCGCAGGCCCACATCGATATGCGCGCCCTCCTGAGGTTTCAGATCATCCTCGGCCAGGGCGAATTCATCCACGTTGGGAACGCGAAAACTGGTGGCATAGCTGGCAAAAAACGAGGTGTCCTCGCCGGGTGAATAGACCAATCCGACACTGTACGCATTATTATCATAATTGCGGTCAAAATTATTGCCTTTCACCCAGACGAGTTGACCGCCTCCGAGATCTCGGCGCTCGTCATTGCGGAAAGTGCCGCGGTAATCGTTGTAACGGTAGCCCAAATTGAGGCGCAGATCCCGGCGCAATCCGAATTCATGGGTGAAAAAGAGGCCCAGGTTTGAGACCCAGCTGTTTTTACGCTGATTCTCATCGACGCGCTCACTGACGTAGTCCGTATCATAATAGTCGATGCCCAGTTGAAATTTATGATCCCGCCGCCAGAAGGCGTATTCTTTGACGTAATTCAAATCATAGAGCTGGGTATCTTCTTCGATATGACTTCGCTGGTCGCTTTTCGATTTGAGCGGTGTAAATCCCAAAACAAAGTCATTGTCCCGAAACCGCAGGCCCCCATTGATTTTGATCACGCCCCCGGCACCCATATCGGTCTCCAAGCCCCCCCTGACACGGATGTCCGTGGTGCGACCCTCGTCATTGGGGCTCTGGGATTTCTTGCGGCGACTTCTTGAATCCACGTCGTCAATGGAAACACCG
>CP070697.1:6589529-6595017 GCA_020353555.1 Desulfobacterales bacterium | reverse complement strand
CACCGGCCAGCCACATGTTTTCAAGCGTAAGACAATCGGCCCACACTTGTTGGCCGTAACGTCTGAGGGCCTGGATTTGGCCGTTGGTAATCAACCGGGGCCGCAGCGCAATCCTCACGGGGCCCAGCAGGTAGGTGAACTCGCAATCCATCGCCATTTTATCCCGTTCTTCGACGACCTGCAAAAGATCGCCGGCATCGATATTCATGATCGTATCATTGATGCGATGCACCGCATCCCTGACACTGACATGCGACCGCAGAACGGCCAGCGGCTGAAAACCTCCGCCGCTGCCGACATTGGTGGGGACCCCACCGAAGCGGCCGACAAATCCGAGCAAACCCTCGGGTCCCATCAGACAGCGGAAATCGGTCTGGTTGGCTTTCAGATTGATCTGTCCGTTTTCTACAACCGGAAATTCTTCCGCCCATAAAGACAACGGGATTTTTTCCTGGACGATGTAATCGCCTTGCTTTAACGCCAGATCAATGGCTTCATCCACATCATCATTCACCGCGCCGACCCGCACCCCGTGTCCGGAATACCCCCTTTCAGGTTTCAGAACGAGATCGCTCCAGTGGTTTCGGGTCCACTCCACCAGATCGTCAATGGTTTCACCAGTCGGGCCCGTGGTCTGCCGCGCATAAAACTGGCGTGTCCACGGTGTCCGCTGAACGATTTCATCATGAAACCGATCCTTTTGAGAACCGGTGACCACTTCAAACACACTCTTGACGTTAAATGGCTCGGTGCCCCGCGGATTGATAACACGATGCTCGCGCACGGCTTGTAGAAGCGGAGTCAGGTTATGCTTGCGGTGCAGTTTAAGCAGCACGTCCGTATTGAAATCCGCGAAAATAGTTGAAACCGGCTGACCTTGCCAGCACACCTTACCTGCCCTTAATTCCAATTCTTGAGGAGCCATGAGGGTTCCGGTGATTCCATCGATAGCGCTGAGTATTTTCGCAAAGTTTTTATTTTCGGTGACGTCTACCAGGGTTTCTTCTTCGGCCACAACGGCGATGAACCCGGGACGGCGGCCTTCGCGCAAGCGATGGGATTCGACCACCAAATCTGCAAACCCGTCAACCGGCGAGAACAGCGGATCGTCGAAGTCCAGTTCTATTTCAAACGCTTGAATTTGGTTGAGTTTATGCCAGACGGCCTTGCCGATGATTTGCGTAAGTCTCTGATAATCCCAGCCGCCGGGACTTCCGAGATTCCATTCTGAATGATAGCCGCTAAATTCTTCCACGTTCTAATCCTCAATAAGGTTCTTTAATCTTAGGTCCAGCAGATGAAAAGGCAGTTCCCCCCCATCCAATAAACATTCATAAAACCGCTTAGGGTCCATCTTGGGTCCGTATTTCGCCCTTAATTGCTTGAACTCGTAACTGCCGAGACTGTAGCATACCTGATAACCGGGGTTCAAACGAAAACGATCTATCTGTCGCCGGGCTTCCGGCGCCGAAAAACTGCATGTCTGCAACAATTCCATGGCCTCCGTTTCCGTAATTCTACCGGCAGTCAGGCCTGCATCGATTTGACAGCGCGCCGAACGCCAGAGATTTCGTTTGAGATCGACCAGCCGGTCCATCGCGTCATTCATATATCCGTATTCGCTTAACAGCGACTCTGAATATGAGGCCCACCCCTCGTAAAAAAGCGGCGATTCGATTTGACGTCGGATGGGATTTTGCAGCTGTCTGCGGATCGAATCCAGAAAATGATGGCCGGGGATGGTTTCATGAGCGGTCAGCGGTTTATATTCACGATGAATCCGCTTTTTAAGCAAGGTGTCTGCATGGTCACTTTTTTGCCGGGGAAAGCGGGTTGTGATGTAGAAAAAGCTCTTTTCCCGGATATCCGAAGTAAATGCGGCCGCAAATGAGGCTGCCGCCCGCACAGATCTCAAATAGATTGGAGTTGCAGACACTTCGACGGGCGCATTCAGAGCTTTATCATTAAAACCCTGCGCCAAGAAGAATGACCTCAGTTTTTTAATTTCCTGCGCATACAGCGAAACTGTATTTGCTCCGCCGACTCCGGAGGGAAAATAATGATGATAAAGCGCCTGCCAGGTTTTGCCGGGATCCAATTTCGATCTTAACTGCTCCAATCTGCGCAAATTCTTCTCCCAGTCATTTACCGCAATCTGAAATATTTCATCTAAGCTGCGAGCGGATAGAAAATGATTCTTTAATGTGGCTTCAAGCGTATCAATGCCAAATTGCTGGTCCGATACCGGCGTTAAAGCGCTCAATAACGTTTTGAATGAATCCAGGCTTAAAGCCACATTCTCCAGCTTGCGGGAAAACGCAGCCAGGCTCGCTTTGGAAAGAAATTCAGACAGATTCATGTTTGTTGCGTCAAGATATTGCTGGCAATCATCAATCATATGAAGGGAGGCTTGATAGTAATCTTCCGGCACAGAATCAATATTGTTCATACCCTGGTTCAGTATGCGGGGGATCTCGGTCAATCGCGCAATCGTTCTTTCGGTGGTCTCATCGAAATCATCCGAGGGCTTGTTTTGGGCATGGTCCAGCCCGATAAAGGCGATTTTCAAATAGAGTAGGGGATTGTATTGCCAGGATCGTTTTTGTTCGAATTCAATCAGAAACCCTGCGATATTTGCATTGAGTAATTCTATTTCCAAATATTTTTCCAGATCATCCTCTGCGCCGCGGATTGCCGCTAATTCATTTTGAAATTTTTTGAGTTGAACCAGCGTTTCCGAAATGGCATCCGCATCGAGGTTATCCAGTGTTCCATAGTGGTTGCGGGCATTTTCGGCCCGGGGAAGAAAATGGAATTCATCGCTGGCACACATCACCGGAAAACGCTCGGCCAGATAGTTGAAATAGCGTTTGGCAATTTCGATATGCGTGTCTTTATGGGTTGCAGCCATATTTTTTTGTCTTGAAATTGGAATGCCGAAGCGGGAGGATCTGAGTCCCCTTCGCAGCGACTAGGATATGAAGCATCATTTACACTTCACCCTAGCGATCCTTTCTCATGATCGACTAGGTCGCATCCATCAGATCCGCACCAAAGCTAAATAGGCCGTCGGAAGCGATCAGAGCGGGCGAACCTCCCCAAAACTGCATGCGGGCAATCTCTTCTTCACCTTCACTCATCTGAACCACATGGTTTAATTTGCCTTCATGCCACCATTTTTCAAGCTTTAACAAATCAGCCCAGAGGTTGGTACTGTATGCCTGCAATGCGGCCAGTTGACCTAGGCTGATGATACGGGGCCTTAAAGTGGTGGGCGTCGGTCCCTCCAGGTAGGTGTGCTTTAATTCAAGGCCCTTTTCATCTACCGCTTGCTGAATCTCCATAACGGTCGAAAATCCCAGTTCAAGAATGGTATGGTTGATTCGGCGCACGGCTTCTCGAATCGGGATATCCGTTTTGAGAATGGCCACACTCTGTCCGCCACCGCCGGCCCCTACATTCGTGGGTATACCTCCGAAACGGGCCAAAAATCCAATCAGTCCCCTATCGTTGACAAAACAGCGAAAATCCGTTTGCCACGGTTTCAGCGCCACGTTTTTATTGTGCTGATCTAGCCATGGATATTCTTCCGCCCACAGCATTTTGGGAATAAATGCCTGTACAATATAAGTTTGCGCTTCCAGAGCTATGCGAATATCCGCATCCCGTGTATCTCTCTGGGGACCTACAAATATGCCCTTGCCGGAATAGCCATAGACAGGTTTCAGTATCACTTCTTCCCAATGGCCGCGTACCCATTCGACGAGATCATTGATCGATTCCCCCTTCGGCCCCGAAGTTTTGCGAGGATAAAACAGGCGGGTCCAGGGCGTATAATTTACGGTGGAAGCCGATAGATTGGGGCTTAGGTCTCCGGTCACAACCTCAAAGACGCCTTTGGCACCCATCGGCTCCATGCCCCGGGGATTAATCACAATACCCTTTTTAATCCCGGACAATAGGGGTCCGATATGATGCTTTTTTGCCATACTCAAAAGAACATCGTTGTTAATGTCCAGAAAAATAACAGTCACCTTCTGCCCGTTGAAGATGATGTCATCGCCTTTTTCTTCCAATTCCTGGGGACATGTCAGTGCGGCCTTTACGCCTTCCATGCGGTTTAAATAATCCACCAGACTTATATTCTCTGTCACTTTGTCCAGGGTTTCCTCTTCGGCGACAAGAAGGACAAAAGGCTTCTGCCGGAGGAAATTAATGCGATGGGCGCGCAGCAACATATCGATGAATAATGGAACGGGGTTTAAGATTGGATGCTCAAAATCCAATTCAATCTCGATTCCGGTGATTTTTTTAATCCAGTCCCAGCACAGCTTTCCCCGCACCTGGGCCATTCGCTGATATTCCCAACCCCCGGGACAGCCCAGATTCCATTCGGCATGGTATCCTTTAAAGTTTTCCATAAGATCCACACTCTACTGAAAAATGGATGTTTTCGAACTGATCCGATGAAATCTGTATCATCTCGCATCCTTACCATTTCGAAACGGTAAAGGCAAAAGGAAGATTTCGGATGGCGCTATACATGGAATCGCGACAGGATATCGGGCGTTAAGCTGCTGTCAGGTGCGATGGTGAAAAACCCTCGACTGCCCGGCCGGAAGTTCAAGACCGCAAGGCACAGGCCGTAAGGCTACCAGACGCCTGGGATCAAGCGGAAGCGAACCCGAGTCGCATAGGCGGTGGAGCCGTGGCGCTCAGAGATTAAAACATTTTTATCCCGCAGAGCATGCACATTCAAATAGCCGGTTTTAAATCAAGCCGGTTTGCCCGTGCCAGCGGGACGGATGGGTCGATAGTTTCAAGCGGTTGGCGGTCTGCGGCTTCTCCCCCGGGCAGCGGGGTTCCAGCAAGGCCACCGGATAACGATGAAAGAAGCGGATTAAAGCGCACGGCAGTCGCGATTTGCGGCATCTAGCGTTTGATAACGCCCGTCGATTATTGCCAGGGGATCCAGCAAGATTATCATCTCGGGGTTTCGAAGGGTATTCCAGACAAACCGGTCATACGCGAAAGATTCAGATGGCAGCCCGAGCGAGAAGTGTAGATGCGGCAGGATATTGGCTTTTGAATGGCGGGTGTCGGCCAGGGTGGCAATGATATCTCCTTCCTTCACCAACGTGCCGACTTGAATTTCGGAGCGCGGTTTGGTGTGGGCATAAAACGATATGAACCGCCCGCGGTCGCAGCCGGCGTGGGCATGTTCGATAATCACCGCCTGGCCGAGATAATCTTTAAACATGGCCTTGACCACCCCCGCATGCATCACCGGGATCCGGGTGGTCTCATCCATACGGCGTATCTTTCCGCCGCGGTCCCGGAACAGGCACAGATCGATGCCTTCATGGGGATAATCCCGCCGGCCATGATCGCCCCACCATTTGTCCGTCGATTGGAACAGCATTCCCTGGCAAAAGATCCAACGCTCAAACCCGTTTTGCAACAAAGCGTTTGCGGCAATGAGCATCGC
>CP070697.1:6574910-6589429 GCA_020353555.1 Desulfobacterales bacterium | reverse complement strand
GTTACACGCTTTCAAATCTGACCATCCCTTGCGCTTGTCCCCGGAAGGCTTTCGGTAATGTGACAAAGTCGAATTGATTACCCGCCTGAATTGAGAAAGTATAGTGATCACGAATGATGCCAACTTAACATGATCACACGAAAATTACATGATTCAATTTTGAAGAATAAGCGTCTCGATATCTTAAAGCAGGATGACATATTCAAACGCCGGGCGATGAGCCCTTTTTTGCCCGACATTGAGCCCTGGAAACTTAATCTACGTGCAGGTCACATGAGTTGAAAGCGACTCTGTAAACTACGGCAAAAGGAGAACCGCGCATGTTGGCTTTAGGGGCAGCTACGTTTAATTACTTGAATCAGTATTCCTTGGAGGAAGCTTTGGATCACCTGGCGGAATGCGGTTTTCGATCCATTGAATTGATGAGCACTCCCCCTCACATGTTTGCCCGCAATCTGGACGCCTCGCAAAGAAGCGCCCTAAAAAAAGCCATTGAACAAAGAGGTCTTCAATTGGTCAGCCTGCAGCCCACTTATTATGATTTAAACATAATCAGTGTGAATCCCGCTATCCGTGAAGAAAGCATTCGGCAGATTATTGAAAATATAGAACTGGCCGGCGATTTGGGAGCCAAAATTCTGGTGCTTGTCACCGGCCGGCGTCATCCGCTGTTACCGCTGCCGATGCAAAACGCATGGTCGCTCGCATTGGATGCGATCCACCGAATCAACGAGGTTGCGCGCAAACAAGGTGTCATTGTTGGAATCGAAAATGTCCGCAATCAATTTGTTGATCGCGGATCGGATGTCCGCAAGATGGTAGAAGATTCTGGCGATAAAAATATTCGGGCCGTTATCGATGTGGCCAACGCCAACATGGTTGAGTCGCCTCTTTACGCGCTGGAGGCCGTTAAAGAGTATTTGGTGCTCGTCCATCTTTCGGATAATGACGGCCAAACATGGACCCATAGCCCAACGGGCAGCGGAAATATCGATTTTAAGAACATTTTAAATAAACTCGAAGAGATAAAATACGCCGGCCCTTGTATCCTCGAGGTCACCTACGACAAAGATCCGAAATGGGCCATGGAGATCTCCCGAACCAAATTCCAGGAATTGGGTTGGCGACTTTGACTGAATACCGGCAACGGTAGACCCTATTTCGCGCTTCAGATCTCGATGTTGCCGGGTGCCGCTCTGCAAAGGGCAGATTGGGATGTCAGACACGGCCGCCGGAATGCGGCAACCCCAAGTTGTATGACAACAGCGTAGAGGATTGAAAAATTCCGCCAACGCCGTGGCGGGCCCCAAGATGCAATTTGCGACGGTCCACTAGATCGGGAAGATTAAAATAATTTAACCGTTTAGCCCTTTGAAAAACCATGGACAGGCCGACGCGGGTATTTTTCATACAGCGACATTGATACAAAGACTGATTAGCGGACGATCCGAGGAAAAGAGAGAATGAGAACAAGAGGCGGAGACATTATTGTCGATTATCTGGTCGAAAGTGGTGTTCCCTACGCTATCGGTGTTTGCGGGCATGGCAACATCCAGCTCATGGATGCTTTGCGATTAAGAAGTGATCGAATAAAGACCATGACCACCCACCACGAGTCCGCCGCCGGTTTTATCGCCGACGCCTATTTCCGTGTCAGCCATCAACCTCTCACGACTTTCTCATCAACCGGGCCAGGATCGTACAATATGCCCATTGCCCTCGCCAATGCCATGGGAGACGGTTCGGCGTTTTTGGCGATAACCGGTGATGTCCCTAACAGGCAATATGATCGTGGGGCCTTCCAAGAAACCTTCTGGCACCAGGGAGGGGATTTCACATCGGTTATCCGACCTTATGTCAAGCGGGTATTTCAACCGCAACAAGCGGCCATGCTGCCGTCGGCCATAAGGCAAGCCTACACAACGATGTTGAAGGGACGTTTTGGCCCCGTCAATTTGGATGTTCCTTTTAATCTATTCATCGAAGACGTCCACGATGAACCCCAAAGTCCTCGCGCCTGGCAGGATGGCCTTGATTTTCGAAGCGGGGGCAACCCCGCCGTTCTGGAGCACGTCTTGGATCTGTTAAGCGGGGCTAAACGACCTCTCATACTCGCCGGAAACGGCGTCGTGCTGTCCAAGGCCGAAGAAAGATTGCGCGAATTCGCTAAGCTTCTAAAGATTCCGGTTGCCAACACGCCATTGGCAAAAGGGGTTATGGATATCTCGGATGACCTTGCGGCCGGTGAACCAGGACGCCTGGGGGTCTATTCCGGCAATCAAGCATGCAAGGCGTGCGACGTCTTGTTGACTCTCGGGTGCCGTTTTGACGATCGCGTCTCCAGTTCCTGGTTAAATGGTTATACTTTCAACATTCCTCCCACACGACACATTCAGGTCGATATCGACCCGAAGGAGCTCGGCCGAAACTATCCCATCGAATGCGGTATCATGGGAGATGTCCACACCGTACTGGGTCAGCTTTTGGATACCTTCCGGGCGAGAGGGCGCCAGGCGCAAACAGATGAGCAATGGCGCGCTGAGGTTGTGCGCTGGAAAAGGGCCTGGGAGCCGGTCTATGAGGATAAACTTAAATCCGATGCGACCCCGATTCGACCGGAAAGATTGATTCACGACCTGCGAGAGATATTCCCCGAGGATGGGATTTTGTTGAGTGACGTCGGCAGCCATCACAACTGGCTCGTACAGCTGTGGAACACCTCCCATGCTCGAACCTTTCTGCATGCGTGGGGCTTTGGGGCCATGGGATTTGGCGTGTGCGGCGTAATCGGCGCGAAACTGGCGGCGCCCGATCGCCCCTGCATTGCCGTCGTAAGGGATGGCGGGTTCATGATGCATGCGCATGCCGTATCTACGGCGGTGGAATACAATACCCCCGTCATTTGGATTATCTGGAACAATAAAGGCTATTGCTCCATTCGGGATATGCAGCTCAACTATTTTCAGGGCCACGAAATCGCCACGAGCTTTATCAAAGAGCAGACCGGTGAGCTTTTCACCCCCGACTTTGCCGCAATCGCCGAGTCGTGTGGAGCGCGCGGCTTGAGAGTGGAGCGACCTTCTGAAATAAAAGATGCCCTGCAAAAGGCATTAAGGGCACAAGAACCCTATGTGGTAGAGGTCAATATGGAACGGGAGGCGCGCTTTACCACTGTGGGCACATGGGAACTTCCGCCCTTTCCTCATGCGGAACCCACCTTCCATCCTACAGAAGGATAGAGAATTGTTGGATCAATCACGGTTGGTTGAAAATCCAGCGGGATTCAATCAACCGCGAATATCGGATCGTTGAACCGGCTTGGAAGATTTAAGAGCAATGAGGAGACGGCATCGGTTTGAACCCGTGATCTTGTAACTACAGTAACATAAGGAAGGATCCAATGGCGGCTAAAAAAAGTCCGAAAAAAGGAATGAATCGGAGGGAATTTTTGAAGCGCGCGGGCACCATCGTCGGCGGTGTGGCCGTGGGCGCCGGTATCGGCACGGGACCTTTACAATATAAAGAAGGACGATGATCCCGCACGCTTTGAGGAGTTGAAGAAAGAGATTACCCGCGACACTTCCGCCTGGGATTTAGCCGCGCGCTACGAGGGCCACATGGTCATCGATCCCCGGGACACCCGGCCGGTTCTCATCAGGCTCCTGGAAGTCCATCGCCGGAAGATGAACCACGGCATCGGTCAGCACCTGCTCGCCAATTGGCCGACCAGTTACTAGCCTATGAAAGAATAAGGCCGGGAACCCTCGGCCGTTTTGAGCCTCAGACAGCATGAATGACTTGCGGTCCAAGCGCCCTATGAAATCGGAAAGCTTGGAGTCCCGCCCTCCGAGGGTTGCAGCGGTTTTCCTGCGGTCGCAACCGGCGGTTTCCCCGAGGGCTTGCCCGCCGAACACAATGACGGAGGATCCCAGATCGATGAAAACGTCGTCCCAAGCCGCTCTGCAAAAGTTGTTCTACCCGAAGTCAGTGGCCGTGGCCGGAGCCAGCGCCAATCCGCAAAACCTTGGGTCGCGCAGCTTGAAGCTGATCAAAGACTTCGGCTTCAAGGGCAACCTGTGGGCGGTCAATCCCAAAGGCGCCTCCAGTGGCGGCGTCCCCGGATATAAGCACCTGACCGATATCCCCGGACCCGTGGACCTGTGCCTAATCGTAGTTCCCGCCCGGGCGGTCATCAGTACCGTCGCTGAATGTGTGGACAAAGACGTACCCGTGGCCCAGGTGCTGACCGGAGGAGTCGGTGAAACCGGGACCGAAGGCCGTAACACCGAACAGGCCATCGTGGAGCAGAGCGCGGGGAAAACTCGGCTGGTTGGTCCCAACTGCCTCGGAATATATTCTCCTGCCGGCGGCCTGACCCTCGCCTCGACCTCCGACCGTCAGCCCGGTCAGGTGGCGATCGCCTCCCAGAGCGGCGGATTGAGCATCGACATGATCCTCCAGGCCAAAAACCGCGGGCTCAGGCTCTCCAAACTGGTTTCCATCGGCAATTGCATGGATCTGGATCCGGTTGATTTTCTGCAATTCTTCGGGCAGGACCCGGAGACCCGGGTTATCGGCATGTATATCGAGGGCCTCAAGCGCGGACGGGAATTTTTCAGGGCACTCCAAAAGATCGCCCGTCACAAGTCCGTGGTGGTCCTGAAAGGCGGTCGCACTTCCCTGGGGGCCCAATCGGTCGCTTCCCATACCAATTCCCTGGCCGGCGAATACGCCATCTGGCGAACGGCGGTTACGCAGGCCGGCGCCCTCCTGGTCGACAACGTCGATTCCTTTCTGGCCGTGCTGACCGCCCTGCAGACGCACGTTCCCTGCCCGGCGGGCAAAAGCGTGGCCCTTGTGGGCAACGGCGGCGGCGCCACGGTACTAGCCACGGATCTGCTTGAGGAAAAAGGATTGACGCTGGCCCGGTTGAGCGATCACATCCGGGAAGAAGTGCTGAGCATCGCCATGCCGCCCGGGTCGACCGTGGGCAATCCAACTGACACCCCTGTCGGCGCTTTAAACACCGCCGGCGGCGAAGCGCTGGGCGGAGTGATCGATTGCTTGCTGAAAGACCCTTGCGTCAACGGCGCAGTGGTCCACTTCAATCTGCTGCCTTTTATCAATTACCAGAATCGTCGCGAAATCGCCGAAGGCCTTTCGCGGACATTGCTGAAAGCCGGCGGCGGGGATAAACCCGTCTATGTGGCGCTGCGCTCGGTCCCTGATGCAACCATCGAAGCATTGCGACAACAGATCATGACCGCCGCCGACCAAGTTAAGTTGCCTTGTTTTCAATCGGCCAATGAAGCCTTGGCCACCATGGCTGAAGTTTACAACTGGGCGGCCCGCATGCAAGCCCGACGTGAACCTGAGCTGAAGGAAGCCTCTCTTCCGGTGGGGGTCGAAGCGATTATCGAACAGGCGAAAAACCAGGGTCTTAGAATTCTGCCCCCGGATTCGGCCTTTCGGCTTTTGGAATTATACGGCATTCCTCACCCTCCATGGCGTTTGGCTCAAAGCCCTTCGGAGGCCCTGGCGGCGGCGGCTGAAATCGGCTATCCCGTGGTCATGAAGATCGATTCCCCTGATATCATACACAAATCCGATGCCGGCGCTGTGGCCGTCGGCCTGTCCGATCATGGCGCGGTGGGCCGCTCTTTTGACCGCATAAAACGGTCGGCCTTGGCATACAACCCCCAGGCGCAGATCAACGGGATGCTGATCCAATCCATGTCATCGAACGGTCTGCAGGAAATGATCTGCGGGCTTAAACGCGATCCCGTTTTCGGTCAGGTCCTGGTCCTGGGGCTTGGTGGAGTTCTGGTGGAGCTGCTGCAGGATGTATCCATGCGCCTTTTGCCCATTTCGCAAAAGGACGCCCGGTCAATGTGGCGGGAAATCAACGGCGCTTCTCTTCTGACCGGGTATCGCGGCGCGGCCAAGGCCGACACGTCCGCCCTGGAGGATTTACTTCTCAAGGCGGGCCGGTTGGGAGAGACGATCCCGGAAATAAGTGAAATGGACCTAAACCCGGTCATGATCCGGAAGGAAGGCGAAGGTCTGAGCGTGGTGGACTGCCGGGTTATGCTCGAATACTGAACTTCTATGCCCCGGGCAGCCTCATCCCAACCGCTCATGTCCTAAAATGACCGCGGCTTCAGAAGTCCTTGAAATCCTGTTCATCCAATGGAATGCGCTGCTGCGGGCTGACTTTGTTGGCCGGCCCGGTGTCGGACTTCTTCCCAGGCACCAACAGCCCGCCCTTTGAGTTGGCGGTGGCATCGAAGCGCTTTTTTCTCTTTTTCAGATCCCTGGCGCTGTCATTGGCTCTGGCGCCCACCAGGGAAACCAGTTTAACGACAAATTCTTTCATCTGTGCGGCCTGAGCATTGAGTTCCTCCGAAGCACTGGCCGATTCTTCGGCGTTGGCCGCATTTTGCTGGATCACCTTGTCCATCTCGACCACCGCTTTGTTAACCTGCTCGATTCCCTGGGCTTGTTCCTCGGAGGCGGCGAAAATTTCACCCACCAACTCACCGATCTTGCCGGAACTTGCGGCGACTTCGCAAAAAGCCTTGTTGGTTGAGTTGACAAGCGCAGAGCCGTCCATCACCTTTTTTACCGTGCCTTCGATCAAGTCGGCTGTGTTCTTGGCCGCTTCCGCGGCCCGCATGGCAAGATTTCTAACTTCATCGGCCACCACCGCAAAACCGGCCCCGGCTTCACCCGCCCGGGCGGCTTCCACCGCCGCATTCAAAGCCAACAGATTGGTCTGAAATGCCACTTCATCAATCGTCTTGATAATTTTAGAGGTCTCTTCGCTGGCCGTGGAAATCTCATCCATGGAGGCCGTCAGACGCGTCATGGAATCGTTCGCCTTGGCAACCACCTGATTGGTCTCTTTCATGAGGGTGTCGGCCTGTCCGGCATTGGCGGCATTCTGCCGAGTCATTGAAGACATCTCTTCCAGGAACGATGACGTTTCCTGGATGGAGGCCGCCTGCTCCGAGGCCCCTTCGGATAGGGACTGGCTGGAGGAAGATACCTGCCCCGACGCAGAGGCTGCCTGCTCCGCGCCTTCGTGGAGGCCCGCTATAATGCGGTTGATCGGTTGAGTTATGGAGCGCGTGAGCAGGTAGGAAAACAGCAAACCCGCGACGATGATTGCCGCGGCGATGCTGAAAATCATATACGTCTTGCGCGTAAAATCCTTTTCGATCTGATTAAGTTCATTTAGATCGACGCCGGTACCGATGATCCAGCCCCATTCCGGAAAGAGTTTGACATAGGAAATTTTGGGTACGGGTTTTTTCTCACCCGGCTTGGGCCAGTAGTAATCAACAAAACCGGAGCCATCTTTTTTGCAGGTATCCGCCATCGCTACAAATAGTCTCTTGCCGTTCGGGTCTTTAAAATCCGCTAAATCCTTACCGTCCAGTTCCGGCTTAAACGGATGCATGATCATCTTCGGCTGGAGGTCGTTGATCCAAAAATAATCGTTTGCGCCGTATCTTAAAGCTTTTATCGCCTCCAAAGCCCCGCGCTGCGCCTGTTCCAAGGGGATGGCTTCGGTTTTGGCCAACTGGGCATGATAATCCAAAACGCTGAAAGCCGTCTCCACAAGTTCTCTCGTCTTCAGATATTTGGAGTTCTGCACGCTTTTCTTGAACATCGGAAAAATCCAGGCCAGGATCAGCGAAAAGCAAAGAATAATACCGATGCTTAAAGCCAGCATTCTGGTCATTAGTTTGAATTGGCGAAACATTTTCTTCCCTCCATGGATGGAAAAATTCGCAGATCTTTGTATCACGGCCAGCGCTCGCGGCTCAACTGGTGCCGTTGTCCATTCGATCCAGATTGAAAAGCGACTTGACTAGTTTTGCCGAAGGGTTGATGAGTTGCGTATCTGAGGTATTACCGGACTAGACTAGAAATTTCTTTAGCTAAGCCCACTCCCGAACACACCTATCCGTAAATCATTTCCAAGGGGGACATGCGTGTCGGTAAATGAAGGCTGAGTTTCTAAGGGTCAACCTCCGGTATGGGATCATCGGTGGAATCGTTGGGGGGATCATTGGGGCGGCGGTTGTGAAGGGGTTATGCCCGGCGGTTCAATGGCCGTCCGGGACATTTGTTGCCGCATCGATCCCCCGGATGAAATGGTTGCTTGCCCGCATATTTCGGCGCAAGATCGCTCAAACCGCAGAGATCTTCTCATCCCTGTAAGCTTACCCCGAGCAGCCGTGCGGTCTCGCCGATCTGTTTCCAGGTTGTGTCATCGACAAACACACCTTCTTTTTCCCGCTGACGCTTCAGGTTGTATTCAATCTCGCCGGGCATCCGGATGCCATCGGATCCGGGCGCCAACCGTGATTGCTTCAAAAATCGGATCAAGGTGTCCGTCTCGTTTATGAAATCCCGGATGGGCGTAAAAGCTTCAATCTGAATGGCCAGCAGAAAGACGCTGTTATGGCCCGTCGTGGGTTCGTTCTGGCGACTGCAGCCACCGCCGCCCAACGCGCCGGACAGAATGTCGACCACCAGGGCCAGGGCATAGCCCTTGTGGGCCGCAATCCCGCCCAAGGGCAAAATGGCCCCCTGAGGCGGCCCGTAAAAATCCTTGGGATTTTTTATGGGCCGGCCTTCCGCGTCAATGGCCCAGCCCTCCGGCAGCATCTCGCCCCGGTTTTTTTTCACCCGAATCTTACCCTCGGCCACCACGCTGGAAGTCATGTCCACCACAATCGGAAATTCCCCGCCGGTCGGTATTCCGACGGCTAAGGGATTCGGCGACATACGGGCATCGATGCCTCCGAAGGGCGACATCAGTCGGGCGCCCCCGTGGTTGTTGCACATCACCATCCCGATCATGTTGGCTTCAGCCGCAATTTCCACGTACTCTCCCAACCGCCCGATATGAAAGCTGTTAAACAGCTCCACCGCCGCCACGGAGCGCTCCCGGGCCTTCTGGATGGCCAGCGCCATCGCCTGGCGACAGGTGGTCTGGCCGAAGCCCTTGTTGCCGTCAACCACCGCCGACGCATCGGCCTCGCGAACTTTGCTGATTTGCTGTCCGGGGGCGACATCCCCCTTTTGAAGACTCTTAATGTATTGCTCCACCCGAATAACCCCGTGGGAATCGTGCCCCATCAAATTGGCGGTGACCAGCGAACAGGCCACGCGATGCGCCTCTTCACCGGATAGACCGGCGCCTTCAAAAACACGAGCACAATCGCCCTCCAGTTGGGTAACACTAAAGACAGGCATGGCTCCTCCTTATTTGGAAACACGGTTCCACCATGGATTCAAATCCCTTGTTTGACCGCGGACAACCGACAATCCGCAGCCGAGCTGACACATCGCCGGCTGCGACTTGTGGCTGGCAGGGCGGGCCGGACTTGCGAATCGTTTAGAAAAATGAGCGGTTTCGATACCTATCGGATTTAGGGCGCGGCGTCAACTGCCTTTCTTTGGAAAGTCGGCGGAAAATAGCTGCAAATCCTGCCGCTGGGGAAGGCTGCGGGATGTTCGGACACCTCAAATTCCGGATAGATCAGTTCTGCTTTGACGGTGTCATCGGAACTGAGGATTCCTTTTTCAATCGCTTCTACCTGATTCCATCCGGTGCTCGCGATTTTTCATTCGAATGGCTCCAAGGGAAATAAACGCCAAAATCAGGCTGTTCGGGTATATCCGCCGGAGCGTCGGGCGCTCGGCCGATCAAGTTCGGATCCGGCGCGAGGAAGAATTCCGCTTTGGCACATCCATTGCTTTAACATCGGCTATACCCGTTCAACGATGAGGAGGGCTAAAATGTTTGCAAAGATTCTGTACCCCACGGATTTTTCGGATGTAGCGGTCAAGGCGCTGGATTACATCAAAAGACTCAAAGACAGCGGGCTTAGGGAGGTGGTTGTTCTACATGTGATCGATTTGCGCGGCATGGACTCCGTGCGTCGCCTTCTGGGGGAGGGCGAATTTGAAACCCTGAAAAAAAACAAAAAGGAAGAAACCGAAAAACTGCTGAATGGGGTGACCCAAGAACTCGCCGAAGCCGGACTGAAAGTCAAGCTTCGGGTCGAAACCGGCATACCCGTCCGAGAGATCCTGAGGGTTGAAAAGGAAGAAAACGTTTCGGCGCTCGTCATCGGGTCTCACGGGATGAGCAACCTCCAGGAAATTCTCCTCGGCTCGGTCTCAGAGAAGGTTACCCGCAAAAGCAAAAATCCTGTTCTCTTGATCAAAAGATGAAAATTCAATCCGGTCGGGCGGCCGACCGGCGACCGCCAGGCGTCGGTACCGCGAACTTGTCCGAAAGGGTGCGGGCGCCGCTCGCCGGCTGCCTCTGCTGCCAAGAAGGTTGACACTTTTGAATTAAACTCGTTGGCACCATCACTCTTGCAATCGTTGGTATCCATTCCAATCGTTGCAAATGGCCCCCGATCCACCCCGGAGGAATAGGCTTCGTACTCCACGGGGCGCGCCCCGAGAAAAATGGAAGATATCGGCCCCTCGATGGAATGTCAACAGAGTTGACCACACGGCCGACTTGACACGCCTTTCCTTTTGCGCGACTCAGGCGCTGCTAACAAATTATTAAACAAATTTAGATTGTTAAAGGCATACAGCAATAATTGGGTCTGGTGCAGTTATAAACTGGCATGCCTCTTGCTAAGTTCACAAGCGGCATCTCACCTGGACCTCCAAGCATTTTTGACGCGCAAGTTCCTTTTTCCGATCTAATCCGAATGTTTCGGTCGTGGCATGGAAAGTGTTGGCATGGAAACCGCCCCAATAAGCACGCTTGGGCTCCAAACGGTGCAGGGCGCGACCCGGGCAAACGCGCTGCTTCCACTAAATCCTGGATCGAGCGCTTCTGAAAAGTTTTTGATACCTGCCCGTCGTTGCCCCCAGGCTTAATTGCTAATTTCGGTTCAAAGGAGGTGTAATATGGCAGGCAATCGCCAAGCGAACATTTTTATCAGCCATAAAGAACAGGATCGATTCGTCGCGTCAAAACTGAGAGACATTCTAAAAAGATATGAAGATAAGGACGAAACGGAACTGCAATTTTTTCTTTCGGAGGAAATTGTCGGCGGTGAAAAATGGTATGATTGGATCAAGAATAAACTGACCGAATCCAATTTATTGTTACTCCTGTACACAGATCCCACCAAGACCTGGGACTGGTGTTTGTTTGAAGCGGGCCTGTTTGACCGCTTGGATGAAGTTTATCATAACCGCATCGTCTGCCTGCACAGCAGCGCCACCGAGCCTCCCGCTCCGTTAAAGAACTTACAGGCTTTCTCGGCGCAGCATGAGAGAATAAAAACGTTTCTAAAACAATTCTTCACCGAAAAGGAAATGTTGAATCTGGACCGGCCGATTGCCAAGTGGTTGGTTCATGTACCCGAAAAGCTCGATGAAATGGCCGAGGAAATCTCCCAATTGATCGATCGCACCACGAGTAAGACGAGATATTTCTGCAAGTATTTGTTCATTCGCGTGTCGGATCCGGAAAGTCTGACACCCGATAAAATACCGCCCACCGCCCGAGCTATCTCCTCTGAAAAATCTTTGGATGTTTTCAACAAAGACGGCGATGAAGACCTAACCTGGGGAGAACTAGAAGTAAAAGCGCGCCAAAATGAAGATTGCCGCTGGATCGATGAACTCGCCAAATCAATGTGTCAGGTTGCAAACAAGGATATTCCTGATCCGATACATGCGGTTTTTCAGTCGCTTCAAGACGAAAAAGCCTACCGACCGATCATGTACCGGGCCGATAAACTGGTCGACGGTTCCTGTGAATTCAAAGTACTTTTCCTGGAAGACGTGACCTGGGGCCTCAAGGGTGTTCCCAAATATGTCGGCAGTCTTCTGACGGCCCTGGTAATGGCGACCCGATTTCAATATGAAGTGATCAATGAATACTGCGGTGAGGATGGCAAATTGGTCGTTCGTGACAATTTTGAGCAGACATGTCAAGGCATCCGTCAAAATATCTTAAATATTATGAGCGCGGCGAAGTCACGCGGAGAGCTGAATCAGGAAACCCTCATCGAACTATTTCAGGAGGAGAAGGTCAGAGAGGAAATAAAGGATATGCTGAGCCGCTGGAATTCCATACGCGGAGAGCTTTTTGAAAAACTTGATCAAATCGCCCGCGCCACCATCGAGCAATATCTCGTCGAGCTCGCGCAGTACAACAAGCGCTTTCTCGTCCTCGGCTGCCATCGCTTTTGCCAGATCATGGAAAGCGAACGCTGCGGCCCGGTGGTACAAAATACCCATTGAGCGCGCACGGCGGCCTCTCTTTTCCGGAAATGTGGCAAGGAGCTTGTTCAGATGGCCGTCAGCGCTGCCGAACGGCTTTCCACGCCGCCTTGAAACGATTCATCCGCTAATCAAACCGCCAGTCACGCTTGGGCCCGGCGTCCTGATCATTTCCACTTGTTCCCGCGAACCGGACCAATCTCGAAACCACCGGAGGTTGCGAAAGACCGCGGTCTCAAACGCTTGAGATCGTGTCGCCCAATCCTGCCGGCCATCGAAGCCAATCTCAAGTACCTTCAGGGCCAACACATTGGGAACTTTTCCAAATGCGTTGGCTCTGTACGTACCTTGCAGCCGTATTGCAAAAAAATGGGGAGTGGTGCATAGTTTACTAATTTTGTCTATCCTTACTCATCAACCTTTTTGGACAAGACCTTTTGCAGCTCGAAACATTTCCGGGTGTAAATTAGCATGGCCATGGCGCCGCGCAAAGACAGATCAGGTCCCCAGCCCTGGGCAACGGCGGGATCGGTCTTGGTGGGGACCTGGGTGGGGACTTTCGGCAACAGTATGGTGCCGGTGGCGTTGCCGTCGATCGTGAACCATTATGCGGCCGGACTGAACGCCGGCATCTGGCTGATTGCGGCTTACATTCTGATGGTGGCCGTGTTCATGCCGCTGTTTGGATGGTTTGGCGACCGCTACGGTTACCGGCGAACCTACATGGGCGGTCTGGCGGGCTTTGCGCTGTTTTCCTGGGCGGCGGCCCAGGCCCCGAGTCTTGAGTGGCTGGTGGCTTTCCGGGTTTTGCAGGGAATTTGCAACGCGACCACGCTGCCATCGGTGATGGGCCTCCTGAGCCAGATGTTTCCCGGCCGTGATCGGGGCAAGGCCATGGGGGCGTGGGCTGCGGTCAACGGTGCCGCCCATGGGCTCGGCCCGGTCATCAGCGGTTTGATGGTCCACGCCTACGGCTGGCAGTCTCTTTTCGCTTTAAATGGTACCGTCACTTTGATGGGGTTGGGGTTGATCGGCTATTGGGTGCCGTCGGACCGCAAGGCCGATTCACGCCCATTTGACTGGCGCGGGGCGCTGAGCTTTACCCTGGCCATTTTGAGCCTGATGCTCAGCCTGACGCAACTCGGCGGGCCGGGCCGGCAATCGTCGGTCAATTATGGTCTGGGGGGCGTTTTTCTCCTCATGATCGGCCTGTTTTTCGTCGCCGAGCACAGAAGCGCTCATCCGTTTATCGATCTGCAGCTTTTTGCCAACCAAACCTATTCGGCCCTGGTTGCCATTGCCGGGGCGCAATTCTTTTGTTTGATGGGGTTTCAACTGCTGTTGCCGCTGTATTTGATTAAACTGCGCGGTCTGAGCGAGGCTTCCGCCGGCCCGCTGATCGCAATCCTATCGGCAACCCTGGCCGTCTTTTCGCCGTTTGCCGGGCAAATTGCCGACCGCCGGGACATCAAAACGACTTTGAAGTGGGGTATGATCATCGTGACGCTGGCGGCCGCCAGCATGATCTTCTGGCCGGAACGCATCGCCATCGGGATCATCGCGCTGACACTGATCTTGCTTGGCGTCGGCATGGGGTTGACCCAATCACCGGCGGCGGCCGGTGTGACGTTTATCATCGACAAAAACCACCTGGGGATTGCCTTGGGTATTTTCAACCAGCTTCGTTTCATCAGCGCCACCCTGGGAGCGACGGTCTGCGGGGCCATATTGGAAAACGCGCCCGGGGCCGCCGCAATTACGTTTGCCTCCGTCCGGCTGAGCTTTGCTCTGTTGGCCGGCGTCGCGGCAGGAGCGGCACTGCTGGCCACGTGTTTATCGCCGTTTCGAAAAGGCCGTGAAGCCCGCGACGGCATTTGAGTGCATGGACACGAATAAAACGGGGATACAATCGCTTACATTGAACAGGAGGCTGTAATCATGGACCAACAGGAGTACATTGACGTGTCGGACAGGGTAAGAGTGTCAAATGCGCTGCAAATTTTGGCTGAGATCATTCCGGAACAATCATCCGTCATCAGTCCTTCTGAAATTCAGCATGTTTTAGCCGCGCTGCGCTATTGGGAAAAAAAATTGTTGGAACAAGTCGGTATACTCTAGATACGATTTGGGCGGGAACTTAAGGGGCTTTATATCACCCCTCTCAACCCGCCGGAGCGGCCGGTGGAGATCCCCTTTGATTTGGCCTATCCGCTATCCATCGAACTCTCCCCCGACCAGCG
>CP070697.1:6552498-6574810 GCA_020353555.1 Desulfobacterales bacterium | reverse complement strand
CAGAAACCAGGGATGGTCGTGGATTTCGATGATTTCAACCAGTTCACCGTTCGGTGAAGCCCCACTGATCACCAGCCCCTTTTCTGCCAGTCGTTCTTTGTAAGCGTTATTGAATTCATAACGGTGCCGGTGCCGTTCCGAAATTGCGCTAAGACCGTAAGCCGCAGCGGCCAAGGTGTTGGGCTCGAGGTGGCAGGAATAGGCCCCCAAGCGCATCGTCGCCCCCTTGTCGGAGGCAGCATCCCGCCGCTGCACCGTGGCGGTCTTTTCGTCATACCATTCCAGCATCAAGTAAATGACGGGATCCGGTGTCTGCTCATCGAACTCGGAGCTGTTGGCCTGCTTCAGGCCCGCCGCATAGCGCGCAAATTCAATGACCGCAATTTGCATTCCCAGGCAAATCCCGAGATAGGGAACTTTATTCACCCGGGCGTAATTCGCCGCACATATTTTGCCTTCAATTCCACGGGTGCCAAAGCCGCCAGGAACCAAAATGCCGTCCGCCTCGGCCAGTCGTTCACGGCAATTGCCGCTTGCGATGGTCTCGGAATCAACGAAGAGCAGACGGACTTCACAATCATTGGCAATGCCGCCGTGGTAAAGCGCTTCATTCAAACTCTTGTAAGATTCGGTGAGGTTGACATATTTCCCGACGATGGCGATGGTAACCTTGTGTTGGGGGGACTTGAACTTCCTCACCAACTCTTCCCACGCCTCCAGACGGGGCGCGCGCGTCCAAATATTCAGCAGTTCGACGATCTTGCTGTCCAAGCCTTCTTTATGGAATACGAGGGGCACTTCGTAGATGCAATCCACGTCTTTGGCGGTAACGACGGCATCTTTGCTGACATTGCAAAACAGGGCGATTTTGGATTTAATCTCATCCGACAGATAGCGGTCGGTGCGACAAAGAAGGATATCGGGCTGAATACCGATGCCGCGCAACTCTTTCACGCTGTGCTGCGTGGGCTTGGTTTTCACTTCTCCGGCGGTGCCGATGTAAGGAACCAGCGTTAAATGAATGTAAAGGGCGTTTTGCTTGCCGACATCCGCCCGAAACTGCCGGATTGCTTCCAAGAAAGGTAAGCTCTCGATATCACCAATGGTTCCTCCGATTTCAACAATAACGATGTCGTTATTATTGGCGGCCAGCCTGATGCTTCTTTTGATCTCATCGGTGATGTGGGGAATTACCTGGACGGTTCCACCTAAATAATCTCCCCGCCGCTCCTTAGTGATGACGGCGTCATATATCTTTCCCGTGGTAAAGTTATTATCCCGGCCCAGTTTGGCATTCGTAAAGCGCTCATAGTGGCCCAGATCCAGATCCGTTTCCGCACCATCATCCGTCACAAAAACTTCGCCATGCTGAAACGGATTCATGGTTCCCGGATCAACGTTGATATACGGATCCAGCTTCTGCAGGGTTACCCGCAGCCCGCGGCATTCCAGCAGCGTGCCGATGGCGGCCGACGCCAGGCCTTTGCCAAGAGAAGACAATACGCCGCCGGTTACAAAGATGAATTTTGTATTGAAACTCATACACCTCTCCCTCTCGCCGCCCAACGGCTTGCACGCCCCATCGTCACACGTGTGTCGTCATTCAAATAATTTGACGGCTCAACTCCGCCCGCGGCGCCAAACACTTGGCGCCGGGCTCAACGGGATTTTGAATTCCGGTAGGTCCAGATGATAGGGAATTCTGGAGGGGATAATTATTTGTCCCTTTCTATCTTTTCCTCGCCAAGTTCAAGGGCCCTGGACGGCAGCGTATTTTGCAAACTTTTCCCTAAAACTCATCAAGAATTCTCAAGGAAGTAACCGCCTTCCCCAATGCGGCGGCCGACCTTACTATTCAAATATGCGTCTGAATTCTTCGATCGTTTTTTGAACCTCGCTCATCCCTTTCGATTCCCGCGGACGGGTGGGCCCCGGGGAGGACGCGCGATAGACCTTTTTCAGACGCGCAATATCAAATAGTTCCGTTGCCAAGGTCGGATTGAGTTCATACTTCTCGGACTGCAGTTCGCGCACCAACTGGTCCCCCTGAATGAACTCAATGCGCCTCGGGTACCAAATGTTTCCCATGGGCCGCCACTCAAAGTACCGAATCTCAAAGGGCTCGGAACTCGTCTCCTGGTTGCGGCCCGTGATGATCCAACGTATCGGCTGCAATGTGTTTTTATCGATCCACAGCTGGGGAACCGATTCATCCGGGTAAATGGCGCCCACCACGAATACCACATGGCCTTCAAATCGCCCTAAGCTTGAAACCGAAACATCCACGCCCAGAAGGGATAGCCGTTCGACCAGTATCTTGCGCGAACGCAAAAGTAAAAGGTCCTTATAAAGGTCAAATCGCGTGGGGGCGGTCGGCACGATACTCCCATCGACAACGGTCAGCGACTCACCATCTACCGACACATGAATGCGCTCCCCATTTTTTGAATTCAGATCCGACCGAAACGCCCCGGGAAAAAGATACCTTAAAGACTCTCTCCGCACCTCTTTTCCCCGCGGGTCGTCACGCGCGGCCGCTGAACGTATCGCGGCGGTGGTCCGTTCAGGGGCGACCGTCCGCGCGAATGGATTCTTCTCATCCAGCCCTGGCACGTCTTCCATGGGTCCCATTTGATAAAATAGCACTTTCTGGGAAACGTACAGGCTTTTGGCTTGCCCGAGTCGGGCGGTCATCAGTTCTAGAATATGAGGTCCCTGCAGGACATGGGCTTGCGCCGGGGGATTGCATAGCGCCCCCCCGAGAAAGCAAAAAAATAAAGCTATGATTTTGATAAGGTGGGTCTGCATGTTGGCGACTAAAATATTTGATCTGAAAAAACGGCGCTGGCGCCGAGTTCCTCCTCGATGCGGATGAGCTGGTTATATTTGGCGACCCGGTCGCTACGCGACATGGAACCCGTCTTGATCTGGCCCCCGTTGACCCCCACCACGAGGTCGGCAATAAAAGCATCTTCGGTCTCGCCGGACCGGTGGGATATGACGGTTGTATACCCGGCCTGCTTCGCCATCTCAACGGCATCAAGGGTTTCGGTAACGGTCCCGATCTGATTCAACTTGATCAAAATCGAATTGCCAATTCCCTGTTCGATTCCTTCGCTGAATATCTTGGGATTGGTCACAAAGATATCATCCCCGACGAGCTGGATAGATCCTTCCAAACGGTCGGTCATCACCTTCCAGCCCTCCCAGTCTCCTTCCGCCAGACCGTCTTCGATGGAAAGGATCGGATACCTTTGAACTAGATCTTCAAAGTAGTCGATCATTTGATACGAGGTCAATTTTTTATCTTCCGAATTGAGATGATATTTTCCCTTCGCATAAATCTCGCTGGCGGCCACATCCAGGGCGAGCCCCATATCTTTCCCGGGTTGATAGCCGGCGGCTTCAACGGCCCGCAGGATATATTGCAAGGCGGCTTCGTTTGATTCCAGATCCGGTGCGAAGCCTCCTTCATCGCCCACAGCCGTGCTGAGTCCCTGTTTCTGGAGAATTTTTTTCAATTGCTGAAAGGTTTCGGCGCCCATCTGGACGGCCTGCGCGATTGAACGCGCCCCGAGCGGTAAGATCATAAATTCCTGGATGTCAAGATTGTTGGCCGCGTGGACCCCGCCGTTTATAATATTCATCATCGGAACGGGCAAATAACGGGCATTAATTCCCCCCAGATAACGATAAAGGGGCAAACCGTAAGCCGCGGCGGCCGCGCGGGTGGCCGCCATCGATACTCCCAGAATAGCGTTGGCCCCCAGTTTGGATTTGTTGGCAGTACCATCAAGCTCGATCATACGTTTATCAAGGGCGATCTGATCGGCGGCATCCATACCGCACACGACCGGGGTAATGACCGTGCTCACATTCTTGACCGCCGTGCTAACCCCTTTGCCGCCAAAGTGCTTCGAGCGTTTATCACGAATCTCCAGTGCTTCACGTTTTCCGGTGGAGGCACCGGAAGGAACCGCCGCCCGCCCAACAGCTCCGCAGGCGAGGATGACGTCTACCTCGACAGTTGGGTTTCCGCGGGAATCCAAAATCTGCCTGGCTTTTACATCAACAATCTCGGTCATCACATTTACCCCCCAATTTTCAGCGTGCATTGCCGTTGGTCAACACCATTCGCCGATTGATCACACCCGTTTTGCCCCCGCACCCTGGATATAAGTCGCAATTTTGCGCCGTGGTCCAATCTAACGCACAGGTCGGTTCAGGGGATTGAATGGGTTTGAATGACTTCCGGATGCAAAGTCTATTAAGCTTTGAGTCGGCGGCTTGATGTGAGCTATTTTCATTTACCCAATATAAGTGGTTTGTGTCGCTTAGGCTCTCCCGTGAGGGGGCCGTATCTGCAGCATCTTGTGGCTTGACAAAATTTTTAAAAATGTTACTCTTCTTTAAAGTCGATGTCAAGTGCAGGAAAAACAGCCATTGATGAACAAAAACCAGGTTGTTATGCCAGGACCCAATAAAGACTTCTATACCAAAGCGCATCTCGTGGTGGCGGCCATACGGGTTGGCGAGCACCAAAAGTCCGCGCCCCCCTCCCTGGATCAGGTTTGCCGACTCATTTCTTTTTCGATGGAACAGGGAAACTTCATCTGCCACAAACTGGAAGAAATGGGGATCATTGAAATTGTTGAAGGCTCCTATGGCACGCGGCTTTTTATTCGGGATCATCTAAAATTAGAGGAAATTACGCGGGATGAAAACGACAGCCGACTTGAAAATGAGCTCAAAAAGTTTCAGGAATCCCAAAAAGCGTTGACGAAGAAGATAAGAACGTTGCAGGCAGAGCAGGCCGAAAAGAAGAAAAACCTGTTCGCTGAAATGGAAAAAAAACTCAAAGATGAGTTGGAAAAAAAATTAGGCCGCTGAGCTAGTCTCCCACCCGGCGTTGCGCATCTCCGACAATCGTTACTTCTATCTTTCGGGTTCGCGGCCGGTTGTCATGATTGATGGCGACAACCTGCTGCCACGTCCCCAGTTTCAAGCGCCCTTGGCGGATCGGTAGCGCGATCGAAGGTCCCATGAGGGCGGCCTGCACATGGCTGTGGCCATTGCCGTCATGCCACGCTTTCTCATGCTCGTAGGCCTGTCCCGGTGGGGCCAGCTGCGCGATGGCCCTCTTGAGATCGCTGATGACGCCGGGTTCAAATTCAATCGTGGTAAGCGATCCGGTTGATCCAATCATGGTGGCCGTCAGATGCCCTTCTTGGCTGCGGGACGCCTCGATCAGGCGCTCAAGTTCGCGGGTAATGTCGCAAATATCAGGACCCGTCTGCAAACTCACCTCGATCGCCGCACAGAAAATTGCCGCCAATTTCATCATCACCTCCCCAAGCCCAAACAATCCATGGGGTTCCGAGTTTCAAGCCTCACACGCCGGAAGGTGTTTAGGAAGTCCCTTCCGGCGCAGATGGTCGCCGACGAAGCTGGGATTCCTCCGCCCGTATCCTCCGAAGGTCTTCCTGGGCCCACCTGACCGCATTCGCTGCGGTTTCAGACTCCCGGACGAAGGCCAAAGCCAAACAACGCTCGAAGGCCTTGCGGGCCGCAGCCCTATCACGATTCAGCCAATGCCTGAGGCCGATCAGATATTCGGCGGACACGGCCGATTCCGCTGAATCCTGCATCTGTTCCCTGAAAGTGGCTTCATCCACCTCTGCAACAAGGAATTTGGCCTGCAGCACAATCGAATTCCTAGCGTCCGACTCCTTCAGAATGATCTGCCAATAGCCTTGCGCGCGGATGTTGTCTTTCAAAAACCGCGCAACCGTAATTCCGGCCAGCATGGCGGCCTGGGTTCGCACATTGCTATCCACCGGCCGGGAAGCGATGACCGTTTCGTACCAGTGGACCGCCTCCGCGTATTTTCCCAACTCAGCCAAACGCCCCGCCAGGAGAATGGCGATCTGGGGGTCTTGACTTTCCGCAACGGCTTGTTGGAGAGAGGCGATTTCAGCGTCGATCTTTCCCTGCCGCCGCTGAATTTGGGCCATCAGAAGCAGAGTTTGGGGGTGGTGGGGAAAAAACTGCAGGCTGGCCTGGACCTGCAATTCGGCCGCCGCAAGGTTGCCGGCCCGCAAGTGGATGCGCGCCAGATCGTTTCGAGCTTCGGCAAATTGAGGCTCTCGGCGCAAAGCTTCTTCCAAATAAATCGACGCCCGTGGGACGTCCCCGCGCTGAAGCAGAAGGTGACCGATGCGATAGGGCGAATCCGCGTCCCAGGCAAACGTTTGCAAAGATGTTGCATAGGCCTCGATGGCTGCCTCCCTGCGGCCTTGGGACTCATAACACAGCCCCAGAAAGAAATGGTGCCGGGCAGTCTTGCGGACCGTCAGATGCTGCCAGTCCGGCCAGGAAAACACACACAACAGCCCCAGCACCGGAAGAACCGTCAGAAGAGCGCGTCCGTTCTTCGCGCGCAACCAACCGAACAGCTGCCATAAGGCCACAGCCGCAAACAGGCTCAGCAATACGACCGTGGGCAATCGGTAGCGGTCCGACACTTTAAAGGGAATAATCGACAGCATTCCCACCAGGGTATATAGCCAGACCAGCCGTTGCGTTCTGGTGGCCGGCCGCGCCAGCACGAGACCCAGCATCCCCAAAGGACCAATTAGCCCGAAACTCGTCCAGGGCAGAGAGAGGAACCCCGAATAGCCCCGGTAGGCATAGACATCGAATTCCTGGCTCCACTCGCGGGCGTTGAAGAAAATCACCAAACGCCGCAAGAAGTTCGCCGCCACTCCCCACGGATTGGTGCGCATCAACTGCCAGATCTTCGCCGCCCAGAAGCGCTCGGATTCCGCCACCGAGCGCATCCCCTCCTGGGAGGGCCGACGCATGTGTTTTTGAAACAAGATTCCCGGCGGCGGGTGCAATCCTTTGAATTGGGGCTCCAGACCGGCATAAAGGCTCCAGCTCGCCTGGGCCCTTAGCAACGGTGCTCCGGTTATCTGGTAGTTGCGGACCAGGATCGGTCCGATCAAAAAAACGGTCCCTGCGCCAAACACGGCGGCCGCTGTGATCGCCGCCAAGCGGGGTGTTTTCTGTTGGCAGAACACCCATCCCAGCACCACCGGAAAAATCAGGAACAGATTGGCCCGGGCACCGGCGGACAACGCAAAGGCAAATCCCGCGGCCGCTGCCGCCCAAAGCCGGCGGGGAAATTGAATCAATAGCCATAACGTCAGGCTTTGGAAGAAAATACTGAAACTTTCGGCATATTTTTCGGCTTCGAAAACCACCAGCATCCAGTTGGTGGCAATGAGGTAACCGCCGATCAGGCCGACGTTGCGATTCCAGATCCGGGCGGCGGTTTGGGCCATAACGACCGCGGCCAGGGCGCCCATCAGAGTCTGAATGATTTTGGGGGCGTAAACACTCGCGCCGAAGATAAGCTCCTGTACCGCCAGAAAGGCGGGATAGATCGGCAGATAATTTCCCACCTGGTGCCAAAGCCATTCACCTTTGGCCATTTGCGCCGCCCATTGGGCATAGGCATGCGCGTCCACCACCGGGAATCCAAAGAGAGGATTCACGGTCGACTCAACGAGGTAGATCAGGCGAAACCCCCAGGCGAACAGGAATAAAAGCATCAAAGAGCCGTAACCCAACGGCTCGGAGAATGATGGATTTGTTTCGGGCTCCGGCGTGCCAGTTGGCTGGGATGGCCGCAATCTAGGGGGCATAAAACTGTTTGGGAATTCGGTGAACTTGATCAACCCAAAATCATCAACTTGCTCCCGGTGTATTTGGGAGTCATATCTATGGTTGTATGCTCAGGTGTTTATGGGAACCCGCAACGCGTTCTCCGATTTAGCGCAGCCCCACATGCCAATTCCATTCCCCGGGCCTCTTTTGCAGCTTTACGTGGGCGGGCACAGGCTCCATGAGATGTACAAAAAGGCGGTAACCGGCGCGGGCAAGCGCCTGCTTTTGGGAACTGAGATCCAGTTGCCAGTTGGGGTAAACCCACCACTCCGATCCGTACTTGGCGGCCCAGGCCTGTTCCCCCTTCGGGCTGTCAAAGGGCTGCGCAGTTTCCAGTTCCGAACCAATCGTCCGGGAAACACACAACGGCCAATGGCCGGAAGAGACTACTCCCAAGGCAATCGGACTGTGGCGCGGCAGTCGCAGATAATCCTCTCGGCCGAGTTCCGGGCTGACAATGGCGCCGGCAAAACCCAGGGTTTGCGCGGTATGGAGGGCCAAGGGGTTGGACAGGTTGCAAAATGGGCCGGCCCACAGGTTCAAATTAGCGGAAGCCGGAAACAGGGCGATTTGCCAGGGAGCATTAAGGACGAAATTGCGTCCCCCCTGCTGGCGGGCCGACCGCACCAGGGATTGGATTTGGCTTTCATCCGCAGGCCAGATAACCGTCGGCAGCCACCACCAAATCCCCGCGCTGCGGCGCCCGGATGCGGCCCTGAGGGATTCCACCGACAACCAGATTCCTGTGTGACTCCCCGGTCGCGCCCGCCCAGACCGGCGGTAAACATACAGTTCCACGGTTTTCGCTTTTTTTTTGAGCTGGGAAGGTAATCGGGCTTTGAAGTCCATACCCGCGGCCTTAAGACGCACCCGGGGCCGTAGTTTTGCTTCCAGGCCGGCTACCATTTCCGTGAGAGCCATCTCGCGCCGATCGATGAGATAAACCGGCGTCCCCTTTGGCGCCGGGCGCTCGGCCGCCGGTTTGATATAAAATCTCCCCCCTCGAGGAACTGATCTCTTAATCCGTTCGATGCGGTGCCCCGGCGCGTCTTCAAAGCCCAGGCGCAGAACATCGCCCGGCAGGAGTTCTTCGCGCGGAGCAAGATACGATCGGGAGCCTGAACCTTTGATGCGGCCCAGCAACAGGCCGGATCCGGTTTGATCGTCCGGGCTTACCGGATTCTGGGGCCGTTGCGGTAAAAAGTGATAATGGGTCCCGACCCGCCCCAAAGCGCGGCTGAGCATGCCCAGCGCATCTCTTCTCATATCCGCATCGCCGCCCTGGTCCCTCAGTAAACGGTAACCCTGAACGGTGTAATAAACATAATGAGGGCCCTTCTTGCGGCCCTCGATTTTCCAGCTTCGCACCTGAGGAATCGTTGCGAGCACCTTGACCAGAACGTCCAGACTCAGGTCCTGACAGGAAAAGAATCTCCGCGTTTGGCGGTTTTGGGTATACCGTCGCCGGCAGGGTTGCACGCAGCGGCCCCGCAGCCCGCTCTTGCCGCCCAAATAAGTGCTCCAGTAACATCTTCCGGAAACTCCATAACAAAGGGCGCCATGGATAAACACTTCCAGATCCAGTGCCGGCGGACAGGCTTGGGCCAACGTTTTGATCTCGTCGACATTCAATTCGCGGGGTAGAACGACGCGATGGACCCCCAGTTCTTGCTTTACCAGTTGCAAAGCGGCGGCAAAACTGACGTTCGCCAGGGTTGACAGATGAATCTCGCCTGCAAAACCGGTTTGCCTGACCAGCTGTAAAAGAGCCAGATCCTGGACGATGACGGCGTCCGGTTTGACCTCACGATTCAAGTATTCCAGAATTTCTCCGGCCGGGTTCAATTCATCGGGTTTCAGCAGGACATTAATGGCCACATGCACCTCGGTTCCCCGGTCATGGGCGAGCTCTACCAGGGGAATCAGTTCCTCGGGCGTGAAATTCTTGGCTTCCATGCGCGCGGAAAAAAGCTTCAACCCGCAGTAGACCGCCTCCGCCCCGGCTGCCAGCGCCGCCAGAAAGGAAGCCTTGTTCCCGGCCGGCGCTAGAATATCTGGTTTTCGGTTTGTTGGGCTCGGTTCACCCATGCGTCCCTTCTTGATCGCGGACCCGCGTTTGATTCGCCTCGCCCCGGACGAGGCCAAGCTCGTAAAGCCACGGGGTGTCTGTCCGGAACAGCGATAGAATTATCGAGTTCAAGCCCGGCCGAAAGACAAAATCAGCCCCAAAAAGCCAACTCAGATTTGCTCGCGCCGCCCGTGTGTGTCCGGCACCCGGGCTAGGAAGCCAGGCCACATCATTATATACGAGCATCCGCTTGAATCAAGTATTTTTGCCAATCCACGGGGGGGCAACCCTTCTTGAGGAGAAGCGCGTTGAGCGCGTCGCTCAATTCCGACGCGTTGACTCGCGCCGGGGGTCGATCCTGGTCCACCGCATTTCCTGTTTCCGCAATCCCGGGGCGTGCCAATTCTGATTGACAACTCGGCATTTATAGGCGAAAATTTATTATGAGTTTATAATTCCAAAAGTCCTCAAACATCCGAGTCGACGGTTAATCTTGTCACTGATGCAATCTCGCAGTTACCCCATCCCGAATATTCCAATATGTTAATCCCATGGCTGGAGGCTGAATATATGAACGATGAGACCGCGGTGGAACCCCACGGCGGATCGCTGGTAAATCTTCTCGTAGATAGCCAGCGCGCCGCCTTGCTCAAAGACATGACGCTGAGTTTACCGGACATCATCCTGAACGAGCGGCAACTATGTGACCTGGAGTTGCTGGCCAACGGCGCTTTTTCACCGCTCAATGGCTTTATGAAGCGCTCCGACTACGAATCGGTCCTGGACCGCATGCGGCTGCAAAATGATGTACTTTGGCCGATTCCGATCTGCCTGGACATCAACGAACTTCAAGCGCGTACGCTGGAGGCCGGTCAATCGGTGGCGCTGCGGGACCCGGAGGGGTATCTGCTGGCGGTCCTGCACGTGGAAGACATCTGGCCGGTCGATCGTGAAAAAGAGGCTTCGCAGGCTTACGGTACGCTGGATCCCAACCATCCGGGAACACACTATCTCTTCAAGCAGACGGCGGATTACTACGTGGGAGGGAAATTAGAAGTTTTAAGTTTACCCTTGCATTTTGACTTCAAACAACTGCGCATGTCACCGCTTGAAATTCGCGCGATGTACAAAAAGCTCGGCTGGAAGCGCATCGTCGGTTTTTTGACGAGCAATCCCATCCATCGTCTCCAGTTTGAAGTTACCATCGACGCCATGCGCCAGGCCAATGCGAATCTGCTCCTGCTACCCATTGCCGGCATGACCAAACCGGGTGATTTCGATCACTATACACGCGTGCGGTGTTATCGTAAGGTGGCCCAACATTATCCGCCCGATTCGATTATTCTCAACCTCTTGCCCCTGGCCATGCGGCTCTCCGGCCCACGGGAAGCCCTGCTGCATGCCATTGTATCGAAAAATTTCGGCTGCACCCATTTCGTTGCCGGCCGCGATCATGCCGGCCCGGGGTTGGATAGCCGTGGCAAACCTTTCTATGCGAGTGATGAAGCGCGACGTTTGACCGAAACTCACAGTGCCGAAATCGGCTTGACTGTCTTACCGTTCGCCGAAATGGTTTATCTTCCGTTTGAAGATGAGTTTCGCTGGGCCGATCAGGTGCCGGAGGGTACTCAATTTATATCCTTCTCCGGCTCCGATATCCGCGAACGCATCCGCACGGGACGCCGGATACCCGATTGGGCGACCTTTCCGGAAGTCATTGAAGAAATCCAAAAAGCCTATCCACCGCCTCGCAAACACGGATTTACTGTTTTTCTAACCGGTCTTTCGGGGGCGGGCAAATCCACCATTGCCAAGGTGCTTTATGCGCGCTTCTTGGAATTGGGGGACCGGCCGGTAACCCTTCTCGACGGTGACATCGTCCGGCGCAATCTGTCCAGTGAGCTCAGTTTTTCTAAAGAGCATCGGGACATCAATGTTCAGCGCATCGGCTTTGTCGCCAGTGAGATTACCAAAAACCGCGGCATTGCCATTTGTGCCCCGATCGCCCCCTATGCGGCCACCCGCAGGGAAATAAGAAAAGCCATTGAAGCCTACGGGGGATTTACTGAGGTCCACGTCGCAACCCCTCTAGAAGTCTGTGAAAAACGCGACCGCAAGGGCATGTATGCCAAAGCCCGGGCCGGTTTGATCAGAGGGTTTACCGGTGTGGACGACCCGTACGAGGTCCCGGAATCCCCTGAAGTGCGAATCGACACCTCGGAACTGACGCCTGATGAGGGCGCCCGCGAGATTCTGCTCTATTTAAGGCAGAAGGGCTATATTTGAAACCAAGGGGCACAAGTTTCACCGGCCTGAAATCCCAATCAGTTGGAAAGAGCGGCTGCATTTGGCAAGCCGCCGTGAGGGCCAATCTTGGCCTGCCGAAAACCTGGCGCGCGGATGGGGTTTGTTTGTTTTGATTCCTTTCGACTGCGGAGAACCTGCGCGCCGCTTTGATCGAGGGTTGAACAATGACAAACGTACTGGTCACCGGCGGTGCGGGCTACATCGGCTCCCATTGCTGCAAAGAATTGTTCCAACAGGGCTTTACTCCGATCACCATTGACAATCTGATTTATGGGCACAAGGAAAATGTAAAGTGGGGCGCCTTTTATCAAGGGGATACAGGCAACAAGGCCCATTTGGAAGCGTGCTTTGCCAGCCGCCGCATTGACGCGGTCATGCATTTTGCAGCCTTCGCCTATGTGGGAGAATCGGTACAGGATCCGATGAAGTATTACGCCAATAATGTCGGCAACACCCTGACCCTATTGCGGTTCATGCTTGAATATGATGTTAAATGCCTGGTCTTTTCTTCGACCTGCGCCACGTACGGCAATCCCCAGCGCATCCCTATCGATGAAGCCCATCCCCAGGTGCCCATCAACCCCTATGGCAAGACCAAGTTGATGATCGAAGAGATTCTGAAAGATTGTGGGCAAGCCTACGGGCTGAACTCCATATGTTTGCGCTATTTTAACGCGGCGGGGGCGGATCCGGAGGGCCAAACCGGTGAAAAACACAAACCCGAAACGCACTTGATCCCCCTGGTGCTGGATGTGGCGCTGGGCAAGCGCCGGACAGTCGAGGTCTTCGGCACCGATTACCCCACGCCGGATGGCACCTGTGTTCGCGATTACATTCATGTCACCGACCTCGCCCGCGCCCACATTTTGGCCCTTGAAACGTTGCTGAAGGGAGGCGGCAGTGACGCCTTTAATCTCGGACAAGGACAGGGGTATTCGGTCATGGAGGTCATCCAAGCGGCCTCCCAAATAACGGGTGCAGAAATACCCTTCGTCAAATCTGCCCGACGACCGGGCGATCCGCCGGTGTTGGTGGCGTCCAGTGCCAAAGCCAGGGAACAACTGGGCTGGCAACCTGAATACGACAGCTTGGAGGCGATTATTGCAACCGCCTGGAATTGGCACCAGAAAATGGGATAAGGATTCCCCATGGGGAAATCGATTTATGCGCACAGGAAGGGCAATCAGGGGATAACGTGGTAAAACCCGCGCTCACAACGGCTCCGAACGCCGCCCGCATTCTAATCATTAGCGCCCTTGAAAACGAAACACGCCGCCTGGCGGCCGCCTTGGCGTCGGATTATCAGATCAGCGCGGCCGCCAATGTGCAGGATGCGGCCAGTCGCATGCAAAAAGAAATTTTTAATGCGATCATATACGACCTCGGCCGTCAGGGCGCAGCGCTGGGCCACGCAATTCAAACCCTGCAGAACATCGCCCCTTCCTCGCCGGTGATCGTCACCGGCCAAATCGATGATGCCGCCCTCATCGTAAAGGCCATCAAGGCCGGAGCATTTGATTTTCTCACCAAACCTTTTGCGGCCGAGAAATTGAAATTGTCAGTCCATCAAGCACTGGAAACGCGGAGCTTGAAAAATGAAATCGATTACCTGCGACGGCAACAGGATGTCATTTACGATTACGATCGCATCATCGCGGTCAGTCCGGCCATGCAAGAGGTGATCGTCGCTCTCAAAAAGCTGGCCCGAACCGATTCGACCCTCTTGATCACCGGGGAGACCGGTACGGGCAAGAGTTTTTTCTCGGGCAACATCCATTTCAACAGCTCCCGTGCGAACAAACCGTTTATTAAGGTTAATTGCGCCAATATCCCGGAGACTCTATTGGAAAGTGAGCTTTTCGGGCATGAAAAGGGGTCCTTTACGGGCGCCGACAAAACCCGCACCGGACGCTTTGAGCAGGCCGACGGCGGCACTCTTTTTTTGGATGAATTCTGCGAGCTGAACCTCTTCTTGCAGGCCAAACTTTTGCGGGCCCTCGAAGAAAAAGTCTTTGAACGCCTGGGTGGCAATAAGACGATCCGTGCGGATACACGCATCATTGCCGCCACCAATCGCAACATCGAGGAGTTGGTTGAGGCCGGCGAGTTCCGCGAGGACCTCTATTACCGCATTAATGTGCTCCGGATCCATCTGCCGCCCCTGCGCGACCGCAGGGAATGTATCGAACCTCTATCCTACTTTCTCTTGCATCGGTTATGCCGGGCGGTCAAAAAGCGCGTCGAGGCCTTTTCACCCGAGGTCATGCGGATGTTTCAGGGATATTCCTGGCCGGGCAATATCCGTCAATTGGCCAACACCATCGAAAGAGCCGTATTGATGGAAGACAGCCCGGTGATCCAAGAAAGCGCCATTTCTCTGCCGCAGACTAAACGCAAAGCCTCCCGGGAGTCTGCATCCCCGGGCCTTAAGCTCTCAGCGGAGCAGCAAAAGCATCTGATCTGCACGGCGCTGGAGAATAATCTGTGGGTCCAAAAGGACGCCGCTCGGCAACTCGGCATTACCCCGCGCGCCTTGAATTACCGCATCAAAAAACTGGGAATCACGCACGCCCACTGGCGTAAAAATAAGTAACACGGAAGCGGGCATATGCCCTAATTTTGGGCCGCTTCGATAATGCCCTGCACCCTCTGCTGAAATTCCACCGCTTGGGTGAATTGCTGGAGCACTTGTTCGCGGCTCATCCCGCCCCGCATCTCGTTCTTCCAGAAGTCAAACTCGGGGGCCATTGCACCGCGCCTTAAGATGGCATTGTACAAGTCTTCCAAAAACTCCTCGTCGGTGCGGTTGCGCAGGGTATATTCCGGACTGTTCAAAAATCCATTCGCAATTTGGTGCGAAAGCTCCCTCACTGCCTGTTCGCCTTCAGCCATCGCAAACTGCATTTGGTCCACCCAACCATTAAAACCGGCCGTATCCGGCAGCCTCCCCTGCAGACCCCGGTAAAAGTCATTTACGAAATCACATTCCGGCCGACAGCGGTGAGCGTCGAAGACATCTGTCATCAAAAGCTCGAATTCTTCACTGTATGCAAAGTAATTCAGCACCACATTGCGGCTTAAACCCTGCTCAAGGTACGCGACCCAAGCATCGACTTCATCCTGCTCCGGGGACCGGTTAAGGAATGTCTGGTAAAGATCGATAACGTATTGATCGTCCTGTTTATCCTGGGCAATGTATTCCTCCGAGTTAAAAAAGAATCGACCCAGTGCGATAAAACCCTCTTTCACGTCAATCTCAAGGGAAACGGTGCGGATGATTTCCGTGGTCCATTCTCCCGCTCCAGCGAAATCCGGATCACGATCGAGGATATTATGGTAGTAATTCGCGATAAATTCCTCGTATACCAATGCATTCATAACGTCGTGGGCTGTTGCGACCAACGGATCGGTGTTGGCCTCGTATTCTTCAAGATTCGAATACCCGTCGCCGTCGGCATCCGCGACGGCATCCGCCAACAACGGATCGAGTCCGTACGCGATCTCCCACGTATCCGGCATTCCATCGTTGTCATCGTCCATATCGATCGCGTCATCAACACCGTCACCGTCGGTATCCTCGCTCGCGTCCTGGTCGTCTGCGCCGGGGTCCTCATCCGTCGGGTCGGTATCCGTTGCGCTTCCGTCCGGATCAGTCGGCGCGTGATCCACCGCGTCACCTGCGGCAACCACCATAACGGCATCGGCGACAACATAACCGGAGGCATCGTCGGTTAAGACGACCTCCAGAATTCCGGGCTCCAGATCATACACTCCCAGCAAGTTAAACTGACCGCCGTTGATCAGCTGATCCACCCGAACCGTATCCAACAGCTTGTGGTTGTTGTATACGGCATATGGGGCATCTGGGGCCCGTTTGACAGCCGCCGACCACCACGCCCGAATCTCGTACCTGCCGACGTCACTCACGTCAAACGTCCACGTTCCCGACCGACTCCCGTCGCCGGCCGCCGCATACCGATAATTAACTCCAAAATAACCTGGATATAGCGTCGATGTCGGCCAGTCCCCCGCCGCTGTAAACCCAGGGTCTGTGTTGTCTACGACCGCATAGTCTGCTTCCGGAATCCAGCTTGTATCCGGAGGAACCTGATAAATTAACTCATCCGAGTATTCGCTTTCACCATAGGAATTGTAGGCTGTGGCCGCAAAATAATAAACCTGGCCAGGCTGCAAATCCTTAACATTACAAAGGGTTTCCAGCCCGTCATGGACGACGGTAACATATTGCCGGCTCTGGGTGCCGTAATAGAGCCGATACCCGGTAATATCGTCTTCGGGGTTCGAGTCCCAGCCGATGGTTACCTCAGCGGAATGGGCCAAACCGGAGAAAAGTAAGAGAAGCAGAAAAGAGAGAGAAAAACCAAAAGACGCAGATAAAATTGATTGAAAATTGATCGATAGTTTGCGAAGTTGTGCTTTCATAGTTCACCTTCCAAGGAATTTTTGCAAGCCGCCTGGGTCTAGCATCCCCGGAAGGTGCTATGATCTTGCCCGGCAGCCCTGCCAACTTGTCCGCCTTAGCGGATTTAGCTCAGTGGCTTTGCGTCCCATCCTTTCGAATGGTTTGCCTTTTGCGAGCATGTCTAGTTTTATACGGACTAATTCTATTTAGTCCGAGTGGCATTTATGCAAGACCAATGCCAAAAAAAGAAAAAGTGCCGTCGATATATTGCGGTGACGGCGATTTTGTATGATATCAAAAGGATTTTTGGATGCTGACCGTCAGTCACGTATGAAACAGCGCGAACGCAAACGTTAAAAAAAGTATACTAACCGTTGATAAAGTGAACATTGCGCATTTTCCCAACCATCCCCTGTTCCGAATAGTTTGGGCGGTTTTGCAAAACAAGTTTCTTCACCCAAGAGCTTGGGCGCTTAGAATTTCTGCCGGATCTCAGGCGCAGCCAGGCGACCCCACGATCGTTTTGTCCGCCGGCGGCCTGGGGGTACAAATGGACCGTAGACGTTGAATGAAACGAAATCCGGATTGGAGGAAATCTTTACAAATCATGCCGAATCATTGCAGGGCAACATTAAGCGTCGTTATCCCTTGCTTTAATGAGGGAAAAACCCTCAAAAAGTGTGTCCAACGCGTATTGCTGATCGCCAATGACTCCCTCAAGCTAGAAATTGTCATTGTCGATGACGGTTCCAACGACCGCAGTTTTAGCGTGGCATGCGAACTCCAGAAGCGGCATCCGGAAATTTTAGTTTTGCGACATGAGAGAAATTTAGGAAAAGGGGCGGCTGTCCGAACTGGATTCAAAAACGTCACCGGAGATATCGTCGCGGTGCAGGACGCAGATCTTGAATATGATCCCCAGGATTTAAGGAGACTGCTCATTCCCTTGGTGAACGACGAGGCCGATGTCGTCTTCGGATCAAGATTCTTGTCCTATGGTGCACACCGGGTTTTGTATTTCTGGCATTATCAGGGAAACCGGTTTCTCACATTCTTGTCTAACATGTTCACAGATCTAAATATGACCGATATGGAAAGCGGTTATAAGCTCTTCCGCAGGGAGGTTATTCAAAAAATCGAGATTCAAGAAAACGGCTTTGGTTTTGAGCCGGAAATAGTCGCCAAAGTCGCCCACATGCGTCTCCGCATTTATGAGATGGGGATTTCCTATCGGGGGCGCGCCTATTCCGAAGGTAAGAAAATCGGGGTTAAAGACGGGTTCCGAGCGATATATTGTATCTTCCGCTACAATGCCCACAGGGCCCCTTTGGCACTTCAATTGATTGTCTATTTGCTCATTGAGAGCTTGGCGGCACCCCTGAATCTCTTCGTATTTTCAACACTGATGGCAACCGGCTTCAGTGTTGCGGTTTCTGCCCCAACGGCTTTTGTCGCAGCGGCCGCTGTGAATTATGGGCTTTGTGTAGCAATTCTGTTCAGGCACAAGGCGCAATGGAGTGCCACAAAGGAGATCTTCATTTATGCGGGGGTGGTAGGGGCCGTTGCGGTTTTTGATCTGGTGATTACCGCACTGCTGTCCGCGTTTGGAATTGCCCTCGTCAAAGCAAAATTGATGGCTAGCGGATGCGTTTTGTTTCCCAATTTCGCGGGTCGGCGTTTCTTCGTCTTTCGTGAGCCCGCAAGCGGCCCTTGGAGGCCTCAGACAAACAGCAGGCGTGAGGAACAAGTAACGAACGACACAGATCCGGTGGCGCGCAAGACGACAGGCTGATTGGTTGGCCCTTTTGGAGGGTTGTGAGATTCTGATAAGCGAAATATGTTCCTGAAATTGGACCCTCGAGTTCGATAAAGCAAACACGTTATTCGCGGTCAGGTTTTATCGTCGGTTGTAATCTCATGCTTTTTCAGCAGCTCGAACAATCTTGTCCGGCTCAGACCCGAGATCTCACATGCTTTCTTTTTGCGACCACCGGAAACACGCATCAGTTTCTGCAGATACAGGCATTCCATCGAGCGCTTATATTGCTTAATTTCGGGAAAATTGTGATCATCCACATGATCAAGCGGATTGCCCTCCGAACAAGCCTCCTGCTCGACGGTGGTTGCCCGTACCGCATCGCGGACCATTTTTGCTCGGATATGAATCGGCAGGTGGTAAGGAAAAAGCGTTGGGGCATGGCGTGCCGCCGACAACACTTCTTCCAACGCATTGAAAAGCTCACGGACGTTTCCCGGCCAACTGTATTCCCTCAAGTTCTGGAAAAATTCGGGCGAAAACCCCTTTGTCTCGATACCGTATCGCTCGCAGAGCTTGTTGGTGTAATAGATGATCAGCTCCTTGATATCTTCCGTCCGGTCTCTCAACGGAGGTAATTCCAAGGTCAGCGAGCGCAGACGGAACAACAGATCGCTCCGGAATCGGCCGGCCCGGACCATTTGATCCAGGTCCCGGTTGGTTGCGGCGATCAGCCGAAAATCGACCTCGATTTCGCTTTTACCGCTCACCGGTCGGAAGCGTCTTTCCTGAATAACCCGCAAAAAAGTTTTTTGCCCTGAGGACGGTAGTTCACCTACCTCATCCAGAAATAGAACTCCTCCGTGCGCCTGCTGAATCTGGCCCATGCGGGAGCGGTCGGCCCCCGTGAAAGCGCCCCGTACATGGCCGAAAAGGATATCTTCCACTAGCGTTTCAGGAATGCCAGCACAATCGACAACCACGAACAGCTGGTCGGCAATCGCACTGTTAGCATGGATGGCCCGGGCGAAAAGCTCTTTGCCGGTTCCCGTTTCCCCGAGAACGAGAACATTGGCTTTGCTCGCCGCCGCTTGGGCCACACGCTCCAAGGCGGCGTTTATTTGCGGACTTTGCCCGATAATGTTTTCCCGTTTTAACAAGACGGGTGTTGACTTGTTTTTCTTTTCCTGATGGAATTCCAGCGCGCGAATCAGAGGCAACGTAATGTTTTGTATTGAAGACGGTTTCATAATGTAATCCCAGGCGCCGTTTTTAACCGCCAACTCGGCGCCATCGGGATCGCCTAATCCGGTGAGGATGATTACTTCGGGGGCGGATTCCGCAGCACGGATTTTCGGCAGGGCTTCAAGACCGTTGCCATCGGGCAAACGTACATCCAAGATCACAACGTCAAAATTTCCTGTTCGCGCCCGCTGCAATCCTTCCTGGAGGGTGAGAGCACAGGTGGGCGCATGTCCCAGTTTCTCCACAACCTTCGTCAGAAGATCGTTCATCAGGTAATCGTCGTCGATAATCAAGATTTCAGACATCTGTTACGTTCCCGTAACCATTTTGGGGGCCTGACAACGTTTCGCCGGCCCGGGGGCTTTGTCAATCCGGATGAGATATTCGAAACGGTGTCCATTCAGAGAGGAAATCACTCTTTCACGTTCAAGGAAGGCGGGAATTTCAACCACAGTAAATCATTGCGTATTTCGAAGATTAAAATTCGAGCCAAACGCAGAAATCGGGGAAAATAGCCATATCTGAGTAGACCCTAAAGAATGAATTGGCGAGTCAATATGCCATATAAATTATATTATACAACCAAACGCAGCTTATTTCCAACAGCTTATTATGATGACCGCGCCACCGGCAACGATGAAAGTCTAAAATTTACTTGTTTTAAAATCAAAAAACCTGGCCCAAGGACCAGGCATTGCAAGATGAAATAAAAAAGGCAGGTTAATTTAATAACCTGCCTTCAAGTTTAGCGTTCTTTCTATTTCCCAAGACGAGGCCTGGAAAATTTTGCCAGTGGGAAGCTCGGCGTCAAACGGTTTCGCCTCCAATCCTAAGCGAAGCTTTCCCTCCAACTCAAGCCGGGACCGGCCGTGGCCGCGAAGGATGAAAAAAATAGTTATGGCGGTGACGAGCGCCTAAACGGGTTTACTGCGTTGCGGCCGCATCAACAATCGCCTGCACCCTGAGCTGAAATTCAAGCGATAGGGTAAATTGCTCAAGTACTTCCGGGCGGGTCATGCCATTGGCCATGATGTTCAGCCAGCCGTCAAACTCCTCTTTCTCAGCACCCCGTCGGAGAATACCGTTATAGAGATCTTCTAAAAACTCCTCATCGGATCTGTCCCTCAAAACGTATTCCTCACTCTGCAGGAAGCCTAACGTGATCTGGCGTGCAAGATCCCGCACCGCCTGTTCGCCCGCCGCCATGGCGTCCTGCATCTCGGCCACCCAGGCGTTCAGCCCGGCTGTGTCTGGCAGCCGACTCAAAAGGCCACGGTACATATCGTTCACCAAATTGACCTCCGGCTTTCCGACACCCGAACCCAAGAGATCTGCCATGAAAAGTTGATATTCGTCACTGAACACAAAAAAATTCAAAATCACATTCCGGCTTAAGCCCTGGTTGAGCAAGCCTACCCAAAAATCGAAACCGGCGGCATCCGGTGCACGACTAAAGAATGTCTGATATAGATCGGTGACATAGTCCTCATCGGACTTATTTTTTCCGAGATACTCGTCGGAGTTGAAAAAGAACCGCGCTAGAGCGATGAACCCCTCCTTGATATCCAGATCAAAAAAAACAATCCGCAAAATTTCCTCATTCCAGCCCTCTTCCCCAGCGGGTTCCGGCTCCCGATCCAGTATATCGTTATAGTATTTTCGGATCAAAGCCCTAATCGCATCGGGTGGCTGAGTGTCGGCGAAGGTAAAGACAACGTTGTCTATACCCGATTCACGTCCACCTTCAGCCTGCCTGGAAGTATCCATTGCAAAGTAGATGCCTTTGGCGTTCTGGACCACGTCCTCAAAGCTGCTCGTCCCCACAAGCGTCCATGCGCTCGGATCATCGAATCTAATGGAGCGTGTATTCCACTCGCCGATGACCTCGAGCGCATTTGAACTGTGATACACACTCCCATTGTTTCCAATCATCCAAACAAAGGTTCCCCCTTCCGTTCGCGTGCCGTTGTCGTAAACAAATTCGTCCCATTGAATACTCTCCAAGCCGCTCAAATCACCAAAAAGGCCCGGGGCGCGGGCAAGCAGCAGTCCTAGCGGAACAGAGTCGGTCGCCACCATGAATCCACCGGGGTTGCCCCCGCTGCCGTCCACCGAAAGCGTTCCGCCAAAAGAGGGCTCCGACGTCCATCCCTGGAAGGTACCATCATCGAAGTCGTAGGTAACCACTTCGGCGGCATGTCCCGAACTCAAGCAGAACATTCCCAAAACCCAAAAAATCCACGATAAGGAAATTGTGATTCTTTTCAACATACGCCCCTCCCTTTCAAAGATTTCGGTAATCGATACTTTGGTTCACACCTTCGAAAACAAGTACAGTTTCACCTTTTATTAAGCAAAAACCATGCAAGACCAGGCTACTAGTATGTTATTATGAAATTCCAAGTATTTAGCTCAATCGGCGCAAATCGAATATAAAACATTATGAAAAAAATATCCAGAGTTAATGTGCAATCGCTTTCACAGTATGAAAGGAAATGCTCATTTCCAACGAGAGAATACGCCGGATGAAAAGATCCGTGTCAAATTGTTTCGATCAATTTACTAAAACACGGCTCAGCCTCGAGATGGTCATCCCTGCAGGAACCGATTGCCTAATCGCTAATATGGGCTGGCGCTATCCCCCAAACTTCTCTTAAGAGCCTAAGGCGAACCTATCCCCCGGGCGTTGATGTCTTCCGGAAAATCAATACCCAGTCCCCGGGCGGCAATGAGAAAGTTGCGGTGCCATTTGCGAACGTTCCAAGGTCTTTTTTATTGCCGT
>CP070697.1:6548337-6552398 GCA_020353555.1 Desulfobacterales bacterium | reverse complement strand
CGGTATTCTCCAGCGAACCCTGGGTCCACGAAGGACTGACGCCCCAGAATTCCACGCCACGCCCGATGCTGTTGCTGCCGGTGGAACCGCTCAAGGACGTACTCAGGACGTTGGCAAATGACGACCGATTGGACTTGTAGGCCAGGGTGTTGACATTGGCGATGTTGTCGCCGATGACCGTCATGGCGGCTGCATTGGCATTGAGTCCCGATATTCCGGCAAATAATGAACTTATCATCGTTAACGCCCTCCATTTATCTTTGAAATTCCAAATTGTTGGTAATTTTTCAGCTTGGTTTGGGATTGAGCGGCGGCCTCCGCGATATCGATCACATCGCCCACCGCAAAGCGCCGGTCACCCGCAATTAAATAGGTCGTATTGTTTTCAAAGGTGATGCCAGTCACGACGCCGCGGCACAAAGGCGTGGCGTCCACCCTTTCGTCATTCCCATCGACCGCCAGAACCTCGAATTGATAGCTGCCGTCCGGCACCGGGTTGCCGTTTTTGTCCCTACCATCCCACGCCAGAACCTGCCGTCCGGCCGGCAAGGCCTCACTTTCAAAGGCCTTCACAAATTCTCCGGCCGTATCATAAATGGTGACCGCCACCGCGCTCGCATCCTGGGCCAGTTCGAAACGGCAGTCAACCGGTGTCCCCTCGGTCAACGTCAGGGTGTTGCCCCGGGCCGTTATGGCTTTGCCGATGAAGGACACCGCCTGGGCATTATTGATCGAGGCCTGATACATCTGCAATTTTTGCAGGTTGTCATTCATATTTCCCATCTGCTCCAACGCACTGAATTGGGCCAACTGCGCGGTAAATTCCGTGCTGTCGGTCGGATTCAACGGATCTTGATACTGGAGTTGGGTGATCAGGAGATTTAGAAAATCATCCTTACCCATGATTTTTGTGGGAGATGTGACCAGCGCTGACCCGCCACTGGTTGCTGATTCTAATCCAATAATTGACATTTCGACGCAATCTTTTGAATTCACCGGTTTGCGGGACAAGCGCGGCGCTTTTAGGCAAAATAATTTATGCCGCGGCCGGCGCTGCGCGTCGCAGGCGGCGATACGGCGCGGTCCGTGCCTCCCCTGCGGCCCTTATCGTTTGCGGGGTGGGGATCGGCGCGGTTTTGGATTTTAACTGCCTTCCCCGGGAATTGCCGTGCTCCCTGCCGATCGTTGCCGCCACCCACCGAAACCTGTAATTCGTCCATCTTCAAACCTAGATGCTGCAAATCCGTTTTCAGCTGCTGAATATTATTCTCGATCAGCTCTTTGACCTGGGGAAGATCGGTTAAAATGCGGACCGCTACCTGGTGATTTTCGGTAATAATCTGCATCCGGATGTGCCCCAGAAATCCCGGTTTCAGTTCGATCTTGACCTCATTTTGACCATTGGACAGATTCAAGAACGCCCTTTGGACGATTTGATCGAAAATCTGCGCCCGCCAGGCTCCGGGCGTCCGTTCGGTCCGGGAGGCGGCAGTTGAGGGCTCGAAAATCCCGCCCGCCGCCGGCGCAGGGGCGCCCGTCAAACCGCTGCCTTTATGTTCTCCATCGCCGTTAAGCATCTGACTTTCGCCCACCGCGTGCCAGGGGCTCCTTACGTGCAGCCCGCCGGCCTCCCCGTTAAGGACCCGTTGGAAAGCCGCTGATGTCGACGGGTTGCCGGCCGGGTCCGCGTGCGACGGGTCGCCCGTTGGCAGCGCCGCAGCCTCAGCGGGGCTTGAAGACGGCAGCCGTCCTTGCCATGGGTGCGACGCCCCGCCCTCACCGTGGGGACCGGCCGCATCCTTACCGCCTAGTTTGGCATCGCAAGGCGGGTTGGCATTTTCTCCGAGGGGACCGGAAATGGGAAGTTTGTGCGCGACCGCGGCACGCAGTTCCAGGGCTATCTGTGTTTCGCCTGCGCCGTAAGATTTGGAACTGAGACGCGCCGCAACGATTGCCGCGGTTTGACCATCGAGCGCGAATACACGTTCCCCTGGCAGCCGATCGCCCCGCGCCCCTATCCAATCCGTGGCCGTGGACGCCGCCTCCGCCGCAGGGTCCGCAAGCTGAGACGCACTGTTTTGCGGGAAAACCGGAATTCCCAGGTGCTTGAGCTGATCCAGCCCCGTGCCCGTCAGATCGCCAGTCTGTCCGTTTGCAACGGCCAAGTCCTGCGGCCGCAAGCTCCCGCTGTTCAGCAACAACTTCATTAATTGCTCTGCGGTCGAACCGATTGTCGGATTGGCCGGGGCACCACCCGGCCCCGCGAGCTGTGGTCCACCCGGGTCCGCGCGTTCTGCGGCTGCCCGTTGGCTGCCCCCGTCAACCAGTGCGCCGGATTTGTGCGACAGGATCTCGGGGTTTGGCGGCCAAGGTGCCGCGAGGTCGGCAACATCGGCCGTCCCGTGCCTATCTCCGGCCAAATCTAAAATGGCATGCGCGGGCATTTCGGCTTCGCTGCAAAAATCACCGCCGGCCAAGTCGATTCCCGAGCCCAACACCGTTGACCTCCTGGCGTCCGTCGAAGGTTCCGTCGAATTGGCGCGATTTGCGGATGCTTTGTCCTCCAGGGCCTCATCCGCTCCATGCATTTCTTGGCGGCCGCTTCCCGCTGGGACCTCAGAACGTTTTGCGGTTCCGATTTTCTCCAGCGTGGCTCGGAAGCTTGAAGCGTCATCCGCCGCTTTTGGCAGCGCGGTCTTTTTATTCGCCTGGGTGACGTCGGGCGCCCGGCGATTGGAAGTCAGGCCATGCAAATCTTTTGCTGCCCAAACGCAGTCTGCCGGCATAGTCGAAATCCTCAGATCACTATTACAGAATTTACCGGTCTCAACCGGGTAACCGTTTAGCCCTTTGAAAAACCACGGATGGGCCGACCGGGATATTTTTCATACAGCTAAATTGATACTCAACCGGTGAGCCGGTATGAGTGCATTTAATATGCCAATGGCTTGCAAAAGCGCCGGTCAAATCCAAGCCGCCTGGCCCGCTCTGCCGCAACGACCGTCAAAACTGGTTTTGCGGGCGGTGGCCTAGAATCGCCCCGGGGCCGGGAGTTCAACCGGGCGGCCCTTCGACGGGTCGGTTTTGAACTGTTGACGGCAATATTTGCCCTTGGGCGGCAAACTTTACCCCCAAGGGACTGGGGATAGTGAATGTTTGATTTCGGAGCAAAAGATTAACGTTCGGCTCCGGGCCGAACGGTTGGAGATAGGATTCGGCCAGCGGCAGGGGGAACTTACCAGAGAGGGGAAAGCTTGGGCTTCCCTGGACTCACGGGTTAAGCGGTCGGGCGGCTGTGGCGGCTGGTCGCCACCTCATCGTGGAAATTACGTTCGTCTTTCAACGCCTTGCGCTGATGGCGCTGCTCCTCTTTTTCTTTCAACTTCTCCAAGGTCTTGCGCCTTTTCACGGCTTCGACTAATTGGCGGCGCCGCTGGGTAAAATCTTTTTCAGCCGCTAGTAGCCGTTGTTTACACTCATCCAGTTCCTGGTTCAGCCGATTGAGATAATCGAAAAAGAGTATAATCTCCCAAGGCCGGTGGCCTTCCTGCTGCTTGTGCTGCAACGCTTCCATCCATTTTCGGTGGGCTCTTTTTTGGGTTCGCAGCGCGGCTTGCTCCTCGACCATTTTTTTTTTCGCAACGGCCAACTCTTTCTGACGTATTTCTTCCTCGTGGCGTCTGTGATTCAAAAGGGATTCCAGGCGAAATTTATACATATCCTTTGAAAGGGCGTGAAGGTGAGTAAAAGGAGTCCCGCGGCGGGTGGGACGCCCGGCTTGAACACCAATTCGAAGGGCTTTGGCTCGGAAGCACTTTCATTGCCGGCCCTCTCTATCCGAACAAACCCTCCAACTGCCGGACACTTTCTTCAAAGCCGCAGGTCTCCTCAACGGCCTGTTTCAAATAGTCGTTGAGCTTTTCAATCATCTGAATCGCATAATCAATCTTAGGGTTGCTGCCGTTTACATAGGCTCCTATGTTAATTAGATCTTCCGCCCGGCGATAGGTCGCCAGCACCTCTTTGAATTTTTGGGCTTTTTGGCGGTGTTCCTTACTGAC
>CP070697.1:6534812-6548237 GCA_020353555.1 Desulfobacterales bacterium | reverse complement strand
TGAAGACGCTAAACTGTATCCGAAAAATAAAAAATTTATCAGAGATAAGTCAAGCGATTTAAGGCCCAAGCCAAGGGTCAGCCGGTTTGATCCCCGTCGTTAAATGTTGGGATGACAAAGAACCAGGATCATTGAATTTTGCCGCCACATCCAATAATCAATTTTGATAGTAATATCGGCGGGGCAGGTAAAAACTTGAGTCAATATTTGTCGCCCGTCCCCCCAATTTAGCGATTATCCAATTCCCGGTATCCTAAAATACTTTTGGGGGACAAATTTCCTGACCGTGCTGATTGTCCGGCCTGCGCACCGGGGCACCGATGCACGGCTTTTGCCGAATGCGGCCGGTCTAGCGGAACCCGAGCAGTATCCCGCGTGGCGGGCAACTCGACGGCTTGGCCGTGCAAAAATAATCCGGCGAGGATCTTGACTTCTCAGGGGGCGCCATTCGCCTCTTCCCGGGGGCCAAATGCGATCGCCCGGCATTTGAGGGCCGAGGCGGCGATCGTCATGGGAACGCCTTCGGAAAGGCGAAGGTCTTCGTAGCCAAGCGACGTGTTGGCTTTTAGAGGTTAGCCGCCGGCAATCATTGGTATCAGATATACCTCGGATTCGTCCGGAATGGTGGTTTGAGCAAAATTGGGGCGGGAAACAAACAGGTCGTTGATGCGAACGACGGCATAGGGACGCGGATCATCGATTTCTCGCAGCAGATCAGCCACGGTCATGCCTTCGTGCCAGGGGTAGTTGTTGCCGGCGACCTTGATCATGCCAGGACCCCGTTGGCTTTGAGCACCGCTAGTACCTCGGGGAAATCGATCCCCAAGCGTTTGACCGTAGCCACCGTAGGGATACCGCTGGCGGTCCATCCCCGGCGCTGGTAAACCGCATCCTTGAGTTTCTCGTAGGCGTCTTCCCGGAAGCGGCGCAGGAGCGCCAATTTTTCGGCCGTACTTCGGCCGTCGATCTCGATTTGGTGCTTCTCCTTTAGCTGTTGGTCGTAGCGTTCGGCGCGGGATTCGTATTCCTCGACGGTCACCGGCCCCACGGCGCGATAAGGAATGTTGTCATGTTCGCGGCGGCCCAAGCCCATCTTGAGGTTAAAGATGCGCTGGAAATTGTAAACCGCTTCGCTCATGCGGATCAGATCGTCCGCGGCCACCTGCCGTCCGGTGACCGCACCGAAATATTCCGCGTACCACCGCACATGTTTCATGACCTTGGCCGGCTCCTGGGTGTCCTGATTGTCTTCCGGTACGATGTCATTCCAGGGCAGTTTGCACAGGCCGCACAGGCCAAACCAGGTGCGAAACATCGGGAACCAGTGCAGGGCTTCGGCCTTCTGTTCAAAGGTCGGCATGAAATTGTGCACCATATCTAAAAAGATCAGCCAGGCTTCATCATGCTGCGGGCCTTTCAGCGCCAAACCGTAGCCGCCCTGCTGGGCCAGGGATTCTTTGGTCATATATTCGGAAAACTCCAGCCCCTTGGCTTCCATACCGATGTCCTGCAGGAGGGCGGGATCGGCTCCGTAATTGCGGGCAAAAATGGCCTTCATCCGGCGCACCCCCTGGCCGACGATTTTGCCAAAACCGGCGCCTCGCGCCATTTGATGCAGCAACTCCAGGGAGCTCAACCGGTTGCCGAAACTCAGATCCAGGCCACCGGTATGACTTGCATCGATCAGGCCCAGTTCAAAGCATTCCATGGCAAAGGCCAGGCCCGTGCCCACCGAGATGGTATCCAGCCCATAGGTGTCGCAGTAGAAATTCATCTCCACCACGGTGTGCGGGTCAAAGATACCCAGATTGGAACCGCAGCCGGCAATGGTTTCATATTCCGGGCCGTCCACAAAAACTTTGCGTCCCTTGTAGGGGCCGGTCAGGGGCACAAAGTCTTTCACTCCGTGGGAGCAGGCCACGGTGCATCCCATCCAACAGCCGTCATAACCGGGATCGAACAGGCGTCGGTACACTTGTTGGCCTAAATTGGGGGCCTGCGGATGCCGGCCATAGCGAAAGTTGTGGGTGGGCAACAAATCATGGTCATTCATAATCGTCACCAGATGGGTGGTGCCGATCCGCGCCATTTCGTTTTGCTTGGGATCCAGTTCGACAATTTCGCGGGAGTGCAATTTCGCGACGTTCTTAAGGCGTTCTTTATCCGCGGGCTGGTTGGTGTCGGCGGTAACCGTGTCCCAGCGGGCCACAATCGCCTTCAAACCTTTGTCGGCAAAAACGGTGCCGATACCGCCCCGTCCGGCCTGTTTGTAACGAACGCGCTTGCGTTTAACATCATACCAACTGAAGTTCAGACAGCCGAGCAGGGTGTGCCGGGCGCCGGGACCCGCCGCTACCACCGAAACGCTGCGGGGTTTGCCCTGGCCGAAATGATCGGTTAAAATAGCGCAGATTTCGTGCGCTACCTCCGGCAGACCGGTGGTTTTCAGAATCTGAATTTTCTGATCGATGCCGTCGATGAAGATGACCGCCTCTTGGTTTGTCTTGCCCTGGATTTCCAGGGCATCAAAGCCGGCAAACTTCAGATAGGGACCGAAATATCCACCCACGTTAGAATCCATCACTGAACCCGTGGTCGGTGAAAGAGTGGCGACGATGCTTTTGCCGGAACCCGGATAAACGGGGGTTCCCCCCAGGGGACCGCAGGCAATGCAAAGCGTATTTTCGGGATCATTCCATCGGGTAGTCGGCCCGACCGCCTTCCACAGCAGCCAGAGGTCATAGCCCCGGCCGCCGATAAATACATTTTTGGTTTCCGTCGCCACCGGTTTGAGCGCGATCGCGGTCTCTGACAATCCAATGTAAAGGGTATGGTCGGTATAGCCTTGTTGGACGACAGGTCTCTGGTAGTCAAAGGTTTGCATGACTTGCATTTCGAAATCAGCCATTATGTTACTCCTTCTTGAGGTCCGGGCAGGCGCCTTTGCACTAATTTCAGTTCGAATTCCAGCATTGGGACGCATTATTGGATAAAGAAACTTGGTATCAATTTAGCCGTATGAAAAATATCCCGAGCAACTGTCGGCCGATCCATGATTTTTCAAAGGGCTAAGCCGTTACGCAACCTGAAATTTGCAGCGGGAAAACTGCAAATCGAGCTGGCGTTTGGATTTCAAAGCCTCACGTACTATAATTCTAGTTTGTCCCATTAACCCTTGCGCTTGTCTCCGGAAGGCTTTCGGTAAGGTGACAAAGTAGAAATAATCATTTTATATAATCCCTAGCAGCCGTAATCAAGTCTTAACATGCGACCGCGGTCGGCAACGGCCAATAAAAATCAGGCCTTCAGCATCAGTTTCGGGCGCTCGGATCGGTTGATAGCGTCTGCAGGCGAAGACCTTCTTCCCCGCATATTCTTATTTCCAAATGCGTTCGCCCTGGTGCGTTGGCATAATTTGCTTGACTAACCTCTATGGAATTCTTAAATTAAAAAATTTGTTGCAGATCCATCGTGGTCTGATTCGCCTTCGGTATGCCAGCGACGGGATCTTCCCCCGGGATCTTCCCCCGGGACGGTGACAACTACGATCTAAAAACTTGGAGTGTAGCGGTATGTTGAATGACAAAAGAATCAGTATTATTGGCACGGGCAATATGGGAGCGGCCCTCATTAGCGGTCTGATCTGTTCCGGGTCTTCCAAACCGGAACATATTGTTTGCACCGATGTGCGGGAGGACCGACTTGAAGCAATTCAGAAGGAATTCGGGGTGGTCACCACAACTGACAATCTGGAGGCCGTGGAGGCTTCCGAAATTCTCATTTATGCCGTCAAGCCGCAAATTATGACCTCGGTCCTGAAGGAAACCGCCCCCCATCTGGATTTGTCCAAACTTATCATTTCAATCGCCGCGGGTGTTCCTTTAACCGCCATCGAGTCCTGTCTGCAGAAGGACTTACGGCTTATTCGGGTGATGCCCAATATCGCCGCTTCGGTCAAGGAGGCCGCCTCGGCGGTGGCGGCCGGAAAACATGCCCGCAAAGAGGACGTTCAACTGGCAAGGGCCATCTTTGACTCCGTCGGCAAAACCATCTTTCTTAAAGAAAATTACCTCATGGACGCCGTCACAGGACTCAGCGGCAGCGGACCTGCTTACATATTTTTGGTTGTCGATGCCCTCGCCGATGCGGGGGTGAAGATGGGGCTGTCCCGGCAAGAAGCACTTTTTCTGTCCGCCCAAACGGTTTTAGGCGCGGCCAAATTGTTGATGGAGACGAAAGAACATCCCGCCCAGTTAAAGGATCGGGTGACTTCCCCCGGCGGAACGGCCATCGCCGGTCTCCACACTTTGGAAAAAGGGGGGCTCCGGACGACCCTGATCAATGCGGTGGAAGCCGCCACCTACCGCTCCAAGGAGCTGGGGGAAATGATGATTAAGAATTTTTCCGAAGAATAGGCGGCCCCAAAATTGTAAGATTCAAAAAATAAAAGCCGGGTTAGGCGTGGCAATTCAATCTTCGGACAAAAATAAAGAGCGATTGTATCTCGGCGGGAGGATTTTCCTGGGGATTGTTTTCCTTTGGGCGAGCTGGAGTAAAATTTATGATCCGCAAGGGTTTGCCCGGATATTGCAGAACTACCAAATTTTGCCCCAGGCGCTCGTTAATCCAGCCGCCGTGTTACTGCCCTGGACGGAAGCCCTCTGCGGTTTATTGCTCATTTCCGGCTATCTGGTTCGAGGCAGCAGCCTGATTGTGAATATGTTAATGCTCACATTCATTGCGGCTTTCATGATTAATTTCTACCGAGGTATCGATGTCAGTTGCGGCTGCTTTTCGGTGGCGGTCAGGCAAACCCGGGGGACGTTTTGGTATCTCTTCAGAGAGTTGCTGTTTCTCGGCACCGGTGTATGGGTTTTTTGCTATAGCCTCAAAAAAGATAGTCTCCGACGACGTTCCTCAGTGGGCGTGAGCGGGGCCGGAGCTTAAGAAGATGAAACTTACGGCCGCAGGACTGATTGGTTTGATTTTATGTGGTTTGACGGGCGAGGTGCCCTTGGCGAAGGCCTCCTCACACCAAATCGAGTGGCATTCCTACGATTCCGGCTTAGCGCGCGGCAAATTTGAAAAAAAGAATGTGTTTTTGAATTTCTATGCGGACTGGTGCGCTTATTGTATAGAGATGGATAAGAAAACGTTCAAAGATTCCTCCGTGGTCGCTTACCTGAACGAACATTTTATCTCAATCAAAGTGGATGTGGATCGGGAAACCGAGACGGCCAATATTTTCAGGGTCAGAGGTCTGCCAGATAGTTGGTTCATTTCGAAAACCGGTGAAATTATCGGCCATCGGCCGGGATATCTTACGCCGGAGATGCTTCTGAATATCCTCAAGGCGATTATGTCGGAGTCGGCGGCGGAAAAACCGTGAGATCGGATTGAGTGGCCGAAAGAGCAGTGGCCATATCGCTTCTGAGTCCCTCCGAGGGGAGTTCTTATCACATCTGGGCTCCCCTTCTGCGGTCATCGCCCCCTTGCTTGCGACTTTCAACGGCCGGGGGCTACTTTGAAAAATAGCGTCTGATCAAACGCAGGATGATTGCGATGATCATTGCGCAACACATGGCCACCAGGAGAACAGGGACCCAGATATAGTCCTGGTAGGCGGCGTTTTCGCGCGCAACGGACCAACCCACCAGACCAAAAACAACCACCGCAAGCAAGGCGAAGAGCGCCAGGAAATAGACCTTCTTGGAACGGTACCAGGGAATGACGGCTTTGCGAAAAGAAGGGCTTTTGTAAGAAGGCATGGGCGCGTTGCGGGTCAAGACATTTAGCGAATTTAGTTGTACGATCCTGCAGAGGACCCCCGCCGGGGGGCCATCGGACCCCAATAATTAATTTAGAGACGCGTTTGATCTTTAAATTCTACGTTGGCAGGGCCGAAAAATCAAGTTATGCAAATGACAAAAAATAAAAGGGAGTTAAAAAGGTCGCAGGCGCAAAGGCCCTGGCAGCTATTTCTGGGGGTCGCCCTCATATGCCTGATAACGGGGTGTGCCGTGAAGTCGAAGCAACTCTTGGTAAAAGAACTGACGCAGTCCTTTGTTGAAGGCACCATCATTTCATCTCCCACCGGAAGGCCGGTGAGTTTTGACCGCCTCCTGGCCGATTTGAAAGAATGCCGGGTCATCTATGTCGGGGAATCACACGCGAACCCGTCACATCATGAAATCGAGCTGGCCATCATCGATGCGGTATTCAAAGAAGATCCCCGCGTCGCCGTCGGCATGGAGATGTTCGATCATACCTACCAGAAGGTGCTTGATTCCTGGTCGGCCGGCCGATTGGACCGGAAATCATTCTTAAGAAAAACGCATTGGTATGCCAACTGGCGGTATGATTATGCGCTCTATGGGGATATCCTCGATTATATCAAGAACAATCAAATCAGACTCGTGGGCCTGAATATTCCTTTTCATATTCCACCCAAGCTGCGGGTGGGTGGCCTGGAGAACTTGTCCGCAGCTGACAAGCGGCACCTGCCCGAAGAAATTGACACCTCCATTAGGCCGCATCGGGAATTTGCGGAGAAGATCTTCAAGCAGCATAACTTCGAGGGCCGGGATGAATTTGACGATTTCTACCTCGTCCAGTGCGTGTGGGATGACGCCATGGCCGAAGCGATTGCTTTGAACCTGAAGGATGCCAAAATGATTGTTTTGGCGGGAAGTGGCCACATTCAATTTAAATATGGTGTGCCCGACAGGGCCTATCGCCGCAGCGGCGCTCCCTTTCGAACGATCTATCTGGCCTCGGTCGGCCAGGAGATTGAGTTGGCCATTGCCGATTACATTTGGGTGACGCCTTAGACCGAGGAGCGCGCCCGGAAAACAGAGGACCCCCAGGGGGAGGTGGCGTCTGGAATTCGCCAATCCCATGGGAACCGCCGCCAGAACCGACCTTCTTTTTCTTTGAGCTTTTATCTCCGGTAACAGTTTAGCCCTTTGAAAAACCATGAATAGGCCGACCGCTGCCCAAAGCCGATCAGCGGTCGGCCGGGATATTTTGCATACAGCTAAATTGATACTATCTTCGATACCTCATAGGGCCTTTATTTTGGTTGTGCGCCTTTAGACGCTATATATTGGATTTAGTTATTGACAAACACCCATATATGGGGTATCGTAATAATCGCCATCCTAAATAGACGGGCCATTTGGTTTGACTTTCAACCCCCTAATCCTTTTGCCGGATGGCTTGTCAAGAGTTCTTCTCTTGCTTTAACTCAACGGATCACAATTGTAACGAAGCCAAGCCCGTTTCCGATGGGCACGTTTCAGCAGCGGCTGAAGGTCGGAAGCTATGTGGATTTGCCGCGGGGAGCAGTTTTTTGTCTAATTATCGAAAGGTGGCGGTCTATTCTTCAACTCTAAAACGGTAAAGGTGGGATCGGTGTTTGAGGAAATCAAAAAACGGGATGGAAGGGTGGTTGAATTCGATTCGACCAAGATCACCGCAGCCATTGCACAGGCGGGCAAAGCGACAGGCGAATTCGGGGAGAAGGAAGCCAAGAAGCTCACGCTCCGTGTCTTGACCCTGGCTCACGAACTGCGCCTGGGCCCCCTGCCTGAGGTGGAAGAAATCCAGGATATTGTGGAAAGAGTCTTGCTGGATTCGCCGTTTTACAAGACGGCCAAGGCTTACATCTTATACCGGGAACAACATGCCCAGATCCGAAAAATTACCACCAAGGCCAACGTGGATCTGGTGGATCATTATATTCACCAGCTCGACTGGAAAATAAAAGAAAACAGCAATATGTGCTACTCCCTCCAGGGCCTTAACAATTATATTTCCTCGGAGGTGACGTCCGAGTACTGGTTGCACAGCATTTATCCGCCTGAAATCAGACAGGCACATACGGAGGGCGACATTCATATCCACGATCTGAGTCTCCTTTCGGTGTATTGTGTCGGGTGGGACCTGCAAGATTTGCTCAGACAAGGTTTTAAGGGGGTTGAAGGCAAAGTGGAGAGTTGCCCGCCCATGCATCTTCGATCGGCTCTGGGTCAAATCGTGAATTTCTTCTATACGCTGCAGGGGGAAGCCGCCGGTGCCCAAGCCATATCCAACTTTGATACGCTTCTGGCGCCATTTATTCGGTATGATCAAATGAATTACCAGGAGGTCAAGCAAGCCCTGCAGGAATTCGTTTTTAATATCAATATTCCGACACGCGTCGGCTTCCAGACGCCGTTTACCAATATCACGCTGGATCTCTGCGTCCCTTCGATTTTGAAGGATCAACCGGTGATCATCGGCGGCGTGGAGCGCAATGAGACTTACAGCGAGTTCCAGACGGAAATGGATGCACTCAACCGGGCCTTTGCCGAGGTGATGATGGAAGGCGATGCCAAGGGAAGGGTCTTCACCTTTCCTATTCCCACTTACAATATCACTGCGGATTTTGACTGGAACAATCCCAATCTGGAACTGGTGTGGAAGATGACCGGCAAGTACGGGATTCCTTATTTTTCGAACTTTGTCAATTCGGATATGTCCCCCGAAGACGCACGGTCGATGTGCTGCCGGCTGCGTTTGGACAACCGGGAGCTTCTGAAAAGAGGCGGCGGCCTTTTCGGCGCCAATCCCCTGACCGGATCAATTGGTGTGGTCACCATCAACTTGCCCCGCATCGGCTATGTTTGCCAAAATGAAAAAGACTTTTTGGCGCTTTTGCGGGCAAAAATACTTCTAGCGGCCGAGAGTCTCGCCATCAAACGCAAGGTCCTTGAAAAATTTACCGACAAAAACCTTTATCCTTACTCGAAATTCTATCTGCGCGAAATCAAAAACGGTCAGGGACTTTACTGGAAAAATCACTTTTCCACCATTGGCATCATCGGCATGAACGAAGCTTGCCTCAATTTTCTGGGCGAAGATATTACCACCGCCCGGGGGCAGCAGTTTGCTTTGAAGGTGATGGATTTTATGCGCGGTCAGATTGCCGAGATACAGGAAGCGACCCATGAGATTTTCAACTTGGAAGCAACGCCCGCGGAAGGTACCTCTTATCGCCTGGCCATGCTCGACAAAAATAAGTTTCCGGACATCATCTGCGCCAACGCGAAAGCCTACCTGGCAGGGGCGGCGCCCTACTATACCAATTCGAGCCAACTTCCGGTGAGCTATTCCAGTGACATTTTCGAGACGTTGATGTTGCAGGATAATCTGCAGACCAAATATACCGGCGGGACCGTCCTGCACCTTTTTCTGGGCGAACAGGTCAGCGACAGCGAAGTCATCAAGGGTTTGATTAGAAAAATTGCGACGCGTTTTCGGCTGCCTTACTTTACCTTGACTCCCACCTTTAGCGTCTGTCCCTCCCACGGCTACCTGAAAGGCCAACAGGAAACCTGTTCGAAGTGCAGCCAGGAAACGGAAGTCTACTCCCGGGTGGTTGGTTACCTGAGGCCCGTCAAACAGTGGAATCGCGGCAAGCAGGCCGAATTCGGGGAGCGTAAGACGTTCAAGGTGGCTTGAGACCGTTGAGGTCCCAAGAAAATCCAGATTTTCCTGCACCCTGATAGCACGGGGTTTAGGAAAGTGAAAACCAACTCGACTTCCGGCTCCCGCACGCGGCCTTCCGATATCTGAGGCCTAAAAGATGCAAATCGGTGGATGGCAGAAAAATTCGCTGATCGATTATCCCGGAAAGTTAAGCTGTGTCATTTTTCTGGCAGGCTGCAACTTTACCTGTCCTTACTGTCACAATCCGACGCTGGCTCGCGGTTATCCCGCCCGGGTCAATGGCATCGAACGCGAAGAAGTCTACGCCTTTCTTGAAAATCGCCGGGGATTTCTGGACGGCGTGGTGATTTCCGGCGGAGAGCCCACCCTGCAGCCGGACCTTTTCTCTCTATGCGCTGGAATCAAGGAGATGGGGTATCCCGTAAAACTGGATACGAACGGCAGCCGGCCGCGGGTCCTCAAAGCTCTGATTGATGCAGGCCTCATCGACTACATTGCCATGGATCTCAAAACCGCGCCGCACCACTACCCGGATTTCATCATAAAAGACTTTGATCCAGTCCCCATTTTTTCAAGTATTCGAATTATAATGGAATCAGAGTTGGCCTATGAATTTCGCACAACCTGCCTCAAGCCGATCGTCACGGACCACGCCATCAGGCAGATCGGACCGCTCATCGAAGGCGCCCGGCTCTATGTCCTGCAGCGCTTTTGCGACCGCGGGGTATTGCAGCCCGAATTTCTTCAGAATAACGATTACGCATATGCCGATGCCGAACTCATGCAGTTGAAGACGGTAGCGGAGACCTGGGTTGCCAAGTGCGTGGTGCGTTAAAGATCGGTGAGGCACGCTACCAACCCCAAACGTGCCCCGGGATTCATCCCTCCTTCCGCCGCGAACGACCGCCCATCAGAGAATTCAATCCGCTCCACCCCAAAAGCGGGCATAAACCATTAGGGCCCACACGGCTCCGGCGGTTAGCAGGCTGATAAATACCGCGGCCGAGCCCAAATCCTTGGCGCGCTTTGATAGCGTGTTGCGATCCAATCCAATCCGATCAACCACGGCCTCGATGGCGGAGTTCAGCAGCTCCGTTATCAAAATAATCAGGCAGCTGCCGACCAGCAGGGCGCGCTCAACGGCGGTTTTTCCCAGCCAGAAACCGACCGGCAGCATGAAGGCGATAACGCTCGGCTCGAGCCGAAACGCGGTTTCATTTTTCCAGGCCGTCGTGAAACCGGCCACGGAATAGCGGGTCGCATTGATGATGTGCTGCAAGGCCGTTTCTTTTTGAACTCGCATACGCCCGTTCGCTTTTAGTGGGTTTTTGTCGTTTTTATAGGACATTTTAATCCATTGCGCAAAACGATTTTGTCGTCCGAAACTCTCTGAACTAAAACTTCTTGTCATCAATTGGGATTCGTGCTACCTAAACAAGCTACCATTTCTTCGGGCGGCGTCGTACCGGGAGATGGGTTCAGGGCGTTTAGACCACCCGCAGGGATCTAAATCAAGTTGCGGCAAACGGCAGGATAATCAAACGTTAAATTGTTTGTTGGGTTGGGCGATCGCCGAAAAAGGAGGTAGGATCAATGGGGCGGGGTAGCCAGTTTTTGAAAATAGCTTCCGTGATAATTTTGGGTGTCCTCGTGCAGGCGGTTCTGATTTTTGCGGATAAGGTTGACGCACCGGACAAAGCCGCGCGTGAATTTACCAAGGCTTATTTCATGCTCGACCGATCCATGGCGGAAAGGCTTTGCCGTGCCCTGACGGCGGATCAAGAAGTCGATGTCGTTGAGGATTATCTCCGCCGCGTGGCCGACGACGCCCGCGCCTCGGGATTTAAGGTGAATTATATGCGCACCTACTTTGCCCACCTCGAATCCGAGACTTACATGAACAACGAGGCGGTGGCCGAAGTCCGAATCACGGGCGCGCGCAGACGCTGCATCAATCCGATCTATGCGACTGTGGCCCGATTGTTTTTCATCGGTGAGACGTATCCAGTTGATGAAACCCTGACGGTCGTCAAAGAAAACGGGTACTGGAAAGTCTGTGGTCAACCGTTTGCGCTGGTTGAAAGCCGACCCCATGCGGCGCTGATGGCGGCCGATTGACGGGGCTGCCCGGTGGGTGGTGATGTAACCGGGAAACTTGTTTTTAGCGTCACTTATGCTGCAGGGCTGAAAACTCAGTGCAAAACCCCTAACGCCAGCCGAGATTGCGCTTACGCTTGATCCCCAATCATGACAGCCATCTACGCTCGTATTCGTGAACGTGCCCGCCAAATCGCCGCCCGTTCTTCCGTGCCGGACTTCTATCGTGATCATGCCGAAGCCATTGAAATTTCTAGACAGTTTTTTGAAACCGATCCCATCCTCAGAAGGTTGGAGCTGTTTCTCAGCGCTCATTTGGAGGATGACTTCGGCCATGGACGGCAGCATGCCATTAAGGTGGCCGAGGAAGCCGGGGCCTTGATGAGCATTGAAGGCCGGCATGCCGGTTATCGTCGGCGCTTTGCAGAACGCAGGGTCTGTATTGTCCAATGTGCCGGTCTTTTGCATGATGTCAAACGCAAACAGAAGAATCACGCCGCCGAGGGTGCCACTTATGCCCGGGAAGTGCTGCAGGACTATCCTTTATCACCCGAGGAAGTGGATGATGTCGCGCAGGCGATCTGCAATCACGAGGCCTTCAAGAGGGAAATCCGCATTCGAACCCATGAAGGCCTACTGGTTTCGGACTGTCTCTACGATGCCGACAAATTCCGCTGGGGGCCGGACAATTTTAAAGACACCCTCTGGGACATGGTATCATTTTTCGAGCCCCCTCTGGTAAAGTTTATGGAACATTATCCCGAGGGGATGGAGAAGATCGCGAAGATCCGATCCACCTTCCGGACCCCGACAGGGCAGATATACGGCCCCCAGTTCATTGATTTGGGTCTGGCCATCGGTCAAGAATTATTCGAGGTCATTAACACCGAGTTCTCCGAGTTTCTATGAGCGCGCTCGGTTGCCTATTGCGGTTCGAGAAGTTAGCGTCCGCGCCGTCCTTGCCGCGGCGTCTTGCGCTGCGGCCCCACCGAGATCGCCTTTCTTGTTTGACACCCCCAAAGGATTTCATTATACTTTTTTGTATAAGCTTAGCTGGATGAAGATTATCACGGTCGGCCAATCCAGGGTTTTTTCAAAAGGCTAAACGGTTACGCCTTTTCAAATATATGCGCCTTTTTACTGACACGGATAGCTAGGCACTGCCCGCGAAAGGAGGTCAACATGGCACCCAAAACTTGGCCCACGACCAACTGGCCCCAAGGCGTTGCCCACGACATTGACGTCGATGCAAAACCCTTGTTTGCCCTTCTCGACGAAACCGCCCGCGACTTTCCCAACCAGGTGTACACGATTTTCAACGACGCCACCCGGACGTTTGCCCAAGTTAAAGACATGGCCGATCGCGTGGCAAATTTTTTGGCTGACCGCGGTATCCGCAAGGGCGACCGGGTCGCCATCTTTCTGCCGAATCTTCCCCATTATCCGGCCATCTATTTCGGAATTCTCAAATCCGGTGCCGTTTGTGTCACCTGCAATCCGATCTACACGGCCGGTGAACTCTATTACCAGTTGATGGATTCCGGGGCCAAGGCGGTATTTTGCATGGACCACCCGCAGTTCTATCCGACCACGGTGAAGGCCATCGAAAGGACGAATGTGGAGACGGTGGTCATCTGCGGCGTCAAATCCTTTCTGCCGCCCATCAAAGCGTTACTCGGCGGCCTCCTGGGGAAAATACCCAAGGCTGGTAACTACCAACCCGGCCACCTTTTCTTTGACGATGTGGTTGCGGCCGCCCGGCCGGAGCCGCCGGCGGTCGAGATCAATCCTGCCGAAGATCTGGCGCTTATTATCTATACCGGCGGCACCACCGGA
>CP070697.1:6512606-6534712 GCA_020353555.1 Desulfobacterales bacterium | reverse complement strand
TGGAGGTCTAGCGACAGCTTCTAACGATATTGTTCCACGATTTTCTGGCGTTTATCATCCGGTAAGGATTTGAGATAGGCTCGCCATCCCGGACACCAGCCGATATGCCACTTCCAGAATCGGCCCAGAATCGATCGCGGGTTATGATCATACTTGGCTCTGAACCTGCATTTTTCACACCTGCTCATAATCGTGTCTCCTTGGCTATCGTGGATTTTTTTCAATCTTAGTTCGCGTAACCCAAGATGAATAGGCCCCATCAGGAGTTCTGGATGCTTCGACAGGTCCTATCCTCCGAAGAGCTGTTTGAAAACTGCATGACCGCCTGGGTAGCGCCGGCCGCCTCGGCCTCAAAACCCATGGGCCGGCGTGGCGCACCCCTTCAACCAGATGGACTAGCATGAGTTCGGTTTGACGCTGACCTTCACCGCGGGGGCTGGAATTAAGGGCGCGTACCTGCATGCCATCCTCTTTCCGTTGCAGTTAGACCTCCTACCGAGCTCTCCGCGCCCCCTGAGACAAAAAACTGCAAGACCATTTTCTCTATTAGTTCATAGGACAAGTTTTATCAAGTTTGCGGTTATCAGGCTTTAGCCTATCCACACCCATCGTCGCATACCGGCCGAGGGTCTGGAACCTGATCATGATTGACCCGATTGGCGGTGCTTTGCAGCGATTGTTATTTGGGGATTATTTTGCTATACATCTCACCGTGCCGTTCCGATTCCAGACAGGTTGGAATCTGCGTTGACCCTGAAGATCCAGCCTCATTTGAGCGCTTATGGGGATAAACCCCGCCCCTGCGCCGCGGATGCAATCACACAGGCAGAATTTGACAGCCTTTATCTGATTCCGTTTATTAGCAGTCGGTACGTTTCATATCAAAAGGAATCCCGTGTATGACAGCAGCCACAGGCGATAATGACAGCGTCTTTGTGCGCTTCGAAGAAATTGAAAAAAGTTTCGATGGCGAAACCCTGGTCATCACGAACCTCAACCTTGAAATCGCTCGGGGCGAATTTCTGACCATGCTTGGACCTTCGGGCTCCGGCAAAACCACGACCCTCATGATGCTGGCCGGTTTTGAAACGCCAACCCACGGGGAGATTTACCTGGACGGGCAGCCGATCGGTAACATTCCGCCCCACAAACGCAACATCGGCATGGTTTTTCAAAACTACGCCCTGTTTCCCCACATGACGGTCAAAGAAAATCTGGCGTATCCCCTCGCGGTCCGAAAACGGCCCAAAAAGGAGATCAATGCAAGAGTGAGCAAAGCTCTGGATATGGTCGAGCTCTTGGGTTTCGAGGGCCGGTTTCCGGCCCAGCTTTCCGGCGGTCAGCAGCAGCGGGTCGCATTGGCACGGGCCCTTGTTTTTGAACCACAACTGGTGCTGATGGATGAACCGCTGGGGGCGCTTGACAAAAACCTGCGGGAGCAGATGCAGTACGAGATCAAGCACATTCATGAGAGTCTGGATGTTACCGTGGTTTATGTCACCCACGATCAGAGTGAGGCCATGACCATGTCCAACCGCGTTGCCGTATTTGACGACGGCGTCATCCAGCAGCTCTCAACGCCGGACGTGCTTTATGAAAAGCCTCAAAATGCCTTTGTGGCCCAATTCATCGGTGAAAACAACAAGCTCTCCGGAGAGGTGAAAGAAATCCGCGGTGATCGCTGCTTGGTGGAAGTCGACAGCGGCGTCATGGTCAGGGCGCTGAAAGTTAACGTCCACAAGGTCGGCGACCGCACGACCCTGTCCCTGCGCCCGGAAAGAGTCACTCTAAATCCGGCCGAGGGCAGTCTCGAAAATATTCACGAAGGCACGGTCAAAGAATTAATTTACCTCGGCGACCATCTCCGCACGCGCATAAATGTCTGCAACAACGATGAGTTTATCGTCAAAGTACCCAATACGACCGGCCGGTCAGCGATAAAAAGAGGCGAAAAAATTCAGGTCGGGTGGACCTCTGAGGATTGCAGGGCACTGGATTTCCTCGCTTAAAAGCAGTTGCACGACCCCGATGTCGGCATTATCCCACGTGTAGAAGATCTTTCAGGCGAAGAGCGGATCGCTCATGGCTGGCAGTTGACGGCCGGAAGGAGTGAATCCTTTTTTCCGTGGACGACAAGCTCCGCGCGGCAGGCTCTGAGCGAATGCGCACCTGTCTCGCGAACGGAGCCGAAATTTCACACCCGTCCCTGGGACTTTCGGATATCTTGTCTGGCTTACCCGTTCGGAAACGGTGGATTTGGGGGCAAGACAGGGCCGCCGGAAATTCTTGATCCCGCGGCACTAAAAATTGGCTGAGGATCGCAAACTTCCGCGAACCCCTCAGGGAACCGCAAGATGCCATTCCCGCCCACGTACCATCTACGTCGGTCTTACCCCCCGCAGGCGTTCCGAACGACGCCGCAACAATTCCACTGCCGTCAGCAGAGCAACGGCGACTGCAATCAGAATCGTAGCGGCCGCCAGGATGGTCGGGCTGATCTGTTCCCGAATACCCACCCACATTTGACGCGGGATCGTGCGCTGCTTAAACCCGGAAAGAAATAACACCACCACGATTTCATCAAAGGATGTCACCAGAGCAAACAGCGCACCGGAGATGACTCCCGGCATGATCAGCGGTAATACCACTTTGCGGAAGGTGGTGACTGGATTTGCCCCCAGACTGGCCGAAGCCCGGATCAAATCCTGATCAAACCCCATCAACGTGGCCGTAACCGTGATGATCACAAAAGGAATGCCCAGCGCGGTGTGGGCCATGATCAGCCCCGGATAGGTTTGAGCTAAACCAACTTTGGAATAGAAAAAAAACATGCCGGCGGCGGTGATGATCAAGGGGACGATCATCGGAGAGATGAGCAGACCCATCAAGGGAACACGAAATGGGGTGTGGGGTCGGCTCAATCCCCAAGCCGCAAGAGTGCCGAAGAAGGTTGCAAAAATTGTCGCAAAAAAGCCAATGATTATGCTGTTCTTGATTGAATGAATCCACTGCGGATTTTCAATCATGTCTTCATACCATCTGAACGAGAAGGCCTGCGGGTCAAGCGTCAGCATCCCCTGGCTAAATGTAAAATATGGTTCCGCATTGAAGGAAAGGGGGATCAAGACGACGATGGGGGCAATGAGAAAGAATAATACCAGCCCACAGATAATTCTGAAAGCATAGTACCAGGTTTTTTCAAGGCGACCGGCGTATACAGGGTATGACATCGTGATTATCTATATGAACTGTTAATATTATCCAAGTTTCATATTCTCGATGCCCACGAGGCGATTATAAAGCCAGTAGATGGCTAGAACTCCCGCAAGCAGAATCGTGCCCATAGCTGCCGCCAGCCCCCAGTTCAACGTTTTGCTCATGTGCAGGGCAATGAAATTGCCGATTAGCTGCCCGGAAGCGCCGCCCACCAGCGCCGGGGTACTGTAATAGCCAATGGCCAGAATAAAAACCAGCAGGCCGCCGGCACCGATGCCGGGTATCGTCAGGGGCAAATAAATCTGACGGAAGGCCCGCCATGAATCGGCACCCAGTGAGCGTGCCGCTTTGACGTAATTAGGGGAGATGGTCTTCATGACACTGTAGAGTGGCAGAATCATAAATGGAAGCAAGATGTGGGTCATGGCAACCAGGGTTCCGGTCATGTTATAGACCATGCGCAGGCGGTGTTCATCAGAAATGAAACCCAGCCACACGAAAATGTCGTTTAGAACGCCCTGCTTCTGAAGCAGAACGATCCAGCTGGTCAGGCGCACCAGCAGCGATGTCCAGAAGGGCAGCAGCACACAAATCATCAAAATGTTGCTGACCCTGAGCGGCAGTGTCGAAAGCAGGTAAGCCACCGGATAACCTAAAACAAGGCACAGGGCGGTCGCCGCCAGGCTGACCCAGAGGGTCCTTAACCAGATCTGTTTGTGAACCCGCTGAACTTTCGGTTTGGAAACAATGTTTCCATTTTCATCATATTTCAAATCGAAGGCCGCCAGATAATGCGTTGACGTGAAGCGTTTGCCCATACGTTTAATAACCGCCCACGTTTGGCGGCGGCAACATTCTCGTTCACGAGGAGAATGTCGTCATTACCAGAAATGGTGCCCGACTCCTTTCGCGCCGCGCGCCGCGCGAAATACCGATGATTGAATTCTGACCCCTTACCGACACTTTACCTTTTACGGACTGGAGGAAGGCGAATCATTCAAAACGTTTGGCGCGCTGGACCGGTCGCGCCGATAGTCGGGATATAAACATTGACGCTACCGACGATGTACATCCTCAGCCGAGCCGCGCCCCGCAGTCGTGCGGGCATCCTTTCCTATGGGCTCCAGGCCAATCAGTCGCGGGGATTATGCCGGAAGTCGGGAATAGATCATGCCGTTGGTGCAAAGCCAGGCCGTCTTGCAGTTGAAGATTTTGGTGTTATCATGCTATCAAGGTATGAATTTAGGTTACACTGTGGTATAAATTTCACAATCAACCTGTAAAACTTTTCATCATTAAAACGACCTGGGGCAGGAATCAGGATTCAATTATTGGTGATTTAAGCTGATCCTGAACCCCATGGTCTTCGGCACGGATAATGCATAGGTAGATGCACAAAACGCGTGCCAACCTCAGCTTCGACCGCAGGGCGTGAGGTAATTATGAATGATAATTCCAAAGAAAAGACGGGTATTCAGCTCCTGATAGAAGAGTCCAAGAAGAAGTTTAGGATCTCGGAAAATCTGGATTATTACTCCAAAGAAGATTATCAAATCGCCGAAAGGAAGTTCCTGAAGTTTTGTATACTTAACGGGCAATGTGGATTCGCCCCGGGAGATCAGGGCTCGACACGTCTTCATTTCGAAAACAAATGAAATAAATAACGGGAGATAAAAGCTGCCGTTTGACATCTAATCAGAGTCGATGCATGGGGTGGGCTATGAATCAAGCCAATCCAGACCGACATCAAGCAACCGCGTTCGCGCGACTCCCCACCTGAAGGAGGTGACGGCTCAAACGAACGCACCTTGAAAAAAGGGCGGAGACATGAAAGTCTCCGCCCTTTTTTATCCAAGAAATTGAATCCAATGGCTTCTGGTCGCTGACAAAGCGCCCGCCAATCCGGGTCCGATTAATGCGAAATAGTCTGACTACTTGCACTCTTTGAGGGTTTCCAACCAGCTGCTTCCTGGTTCTTCCGCCGTGAGTGCCAAATTGGTTGCAAAAGAAGTGGAATTATGGTCGTAGATGTGCCAATAGTGCTTGGTTTTTGCGTGTCTAAATGCTAATTTTCGCCAGCAAAACTTAAATTATTCGCAACCGTTTAGCCCTTTGAAAAACCAGGGATAGGTCGACCGGGATATTTTTCAGACAGCTAAACATCCATGGCCCTCTGGGCCACCACGGTGCATGAAAACTTTATTTACGTACTAAATGGATACAATTATTCAATCGGACAAGCCTCATACAAGAAGAGGCTTCAAATCAAAAAACGGGGGGTGAATGTCTAGCGGGCATGGATCGCACGGATTGAAATTGGTTGATATCAACGTGTGGTTCGGCATGGACGGCCGGGGCACGCTGAAAATCGGCGATTATGAAGACAAAAGAAGAAAAGATGCCCGGTTTGCCATCCTTACCACCGGTCTCAAGAATCTGGATCCGGATATTATCGCCATACAGGAGGCCAATAAGCTTCCCGCTTACGTCAACAAATTGGCCCGGGTACTCAACTATGATGCCGTCTGGAAAGTCGCCAACGCCGGATTGAAGGTTATGGGTTGGGGCATCCCCCTGAATTTCACCGCTGGAAACGCCATCCTGGCCAAGAAAGGCTATAGTCTCCAATACCTGGGAGCCAAACGCTTGAGCGGCTGGGGGATTCAAGGTGACTTATTTTCGATCCATTTTAAAGAGATGCGAAACGCGATGGCGGCCAAGGTGATAATAAATGGTCAGCCGGTGGTTATCTTCAATACGCAGACGCATTACAGTCTTATTTTGGACGAAACCTGGCGTCAAGCCATCGATGAATTCCTGCGCAAAAGCCTCCTATCCACCAGGGAAAGAAATCGGATCTTGAAGAAAATACAGGCCAGCCACCTGCGGACTGAAAAGGAGATCATCAAACTCCTAACCTTCGTAAAGGATGTCACCCGCAAGCATAACTATCCCTTCGTCATCATGGGCGATTTCAACACAACCACCGATTCACCGGCATTGACCGAACTCATCCGGGAACTCGGGCTGCTTGATCCCTATGGCCTCAAAAGCCTCGATCCACACAGCTACACCTGGGACCCCCTCCGCAACAGCAACACCCAGTATGACGGCTCCAACTTCCGGGCAGACGGTGCGACCCGCAAAGGTCTCCGGGAGCGAATCGAGGCGCAGTTCGACAGCCGCGTTTCCCGTCGGATCGATTTCATATTTCTATCTCCCCATTTTACCCGTGACATGATTGCCGATGCCCAGTTGATCTTTACCAAGCCGACAGGCGACCTCTTCGTCTCCGATCATTACGGCCTAAAAGTGGTGCTGAGGGATCTACCCCCGTGATCGATATCCCGTTCTCAGTTTTTAACCAACCCCACGGCTTTCACCGAGCGTTCGATCTGTTCGAGGCGTACTTCCGGGCTACCGGTATATCCCACTGAAATCCTAACTAACCCGGGCGAGAGCCCCATTTTGTGCTGCGCCTCAGGGGCAATTTCGGAAGAAGTGGATGAACTCGAACAGGACATCAGGGTATCAAAGTAGCCCAAAGATACGGCAATCAGACCGAAGCGTTCCTCGTTCTGCAAAATCGACATGAGTTTTTCAGCCTTCTCCCGGGTCCCGCAGTCGATAGTCAGTACGCCCCCGTAACCGTAACCGGCATTCATTATCGTGGTGATCAGTCCGTATTGGGGATGCGAAGGTAAGCCGGGATAGGTCACCGGCACCCCCAGCGCATAGAGCCGTTCGGCGATGGCCAAAGCGCGCGCACTGTGTCCGCGCATGCGCAGAGCCAGGTGAGGCAGTCTTTGGATAAGGTCGTAGGCTATTCGAGGGTCCATCGTCGGCCCCAGCAGCATCACCCGTCCCCGGTGAAGGTCCATAAGCTGATAAACGAATTCCTTCCTAGTGCAAATGGCACCGGCAATCAGGTCACTGGCCCCGTTAATGAACTTAGTCATCGAATAAACCACGACATCGGCGCCAAGTCTGGCCGGTGATATCATCATCGGAGAGAAAGTGTTATCCACGACGAGTAAAAGCCCTTTCCTCCGGGCCAGCTCGACCAGCCGGGGAATATCGGCAACTTTCAGCGTCGGGTTTCCCACGGTTTCGGTATAAATGACGCGGGTGTTGGGCTGCACGGCGGCGGCAAAAGCAGCCGGATCGGTAGGTTCGACAAAGCTCGTGGTAATGTTCATTTCGGGCAGAAGCTCGCTCAGAAATGCATGGGTCCCCCCATAGACGGTGTCGCTGGACACGATATGGTCCCCGCCTTCACAGATCTGCAACAAGGTGCAGGCGATGGCCGCCATGCCGCTGGCGGTGCAGACCGCTGCCTCGGTGCCCTCGATGGCCGCCATGTATCGGGCGAGAACATCGACGGTCGGGTTAAAATGCCGGCTGTAAAGAAAACAGCCACCCTTCTCCGGTCCCCTGAGACCCTCGAAGATTTCCGGCATAATCGCCGGGTCCATCACCGTAAAGGTCGAGGAACGCTCAATGGAAGGCGTAACGCCCCCGTGCTCCCCGAATTCGCGGCGGGTTTCCCAAAGCGCCTGCTCCGGATTGTAGCTCTGCATTTTACACCTCCATGGGTTTGCCTTTCGTTCTTTGTCCGTAAATTACACGTGGGTGAGCCCCGATGCTTTCAGTGTCATCGCCGAGGCGGGTTGAGCCTGATTCGACACAAATGCTCATTGTCCGTTGGTCGGTGTCCGGGTCCGGTCCCGAAGCAGGTACCAAAAAGGTAAGTTATCAAGGTAAGCAAGCCGGTATTGAATAAAAAAGAAAGGCCCCAAATTTGTTCGGTCGGGCGAGCATCGCCGCCGGATCACCCATCCAGTGTTTGAGTGCACTTATCTGTTTGGGAAAACCCGGAAAATTCAGTCTGCATCGGGCTTTCCACAGACTTTGCAGCGTCCGTCCGGCCCGATGACACCGATGCAATTCCCATCGCTGCACAGCTTGCGGTTTTCCCAATCGATATCTAATTCCGCATCCAATTCCGCTGTTTCTCCCATCCCGGGTTCTTCCGCAATGGCTTCGGGTTCTTCCGCGGTGGGTTCATCTTCTTGATCCGCTTCATCAGGGACGCGCAGAAAATCTTCCGGCAGTGAACCTTCATATTTTTTCCCGCACTCTTTGCAGCGTCCGTCGGGTCCGATCACGCCGATACAACTCTCATCGCTGCATAAGATGCGATTTTCCCAATCTAGATCTGTCGGTGGTTTTTCTTCCTCCTTGTCGGTCGGGGGCCGACTGTCCATACTTTCGTCTTCCATTGGTTATAACTTCTCCCGTTAACCGAGAACCAGTGCTTATCAATCTGAGATCGCAACTCCAATCCTTACTTTAAGCAACGGCCCACGAACATCAAGCGTTAACCCTCAGATCCTTGCGTCAATATATTCTCCACTTCTCTTAAACTTTGAATATGATATGGGGATGATAGCGTCGGGTTGCGGTAGGCGACAAAAGGTACCCCGGCCGACCGGGCCGCCATCTCATCCAGTTCGGAATCCCCGATAAAAATCGCCTGACCAGGCTCGATCTTGAAATAGGTCAAGATTTTCAGCAAGGCATCCGGGTGGGGCTTGGGGCGCTCAATGTCTGCCGACGTGACCACCAGATCAAAAAATGCTGACAAATTAAAGTCAGCCAACAAGCGGTTCATAGAGTCAGACCGGTTGGTGGCGATGGCAGTTTTGCATCGCGGCCTCAGTTTTTCGAGCAGCCGGACGAGATGGGGTTCCATTTCCATGTACGGAAGAAAGGAACGGTAGTCCATCGTTTGGCGATAGGCGTGCGCGGCTTCCAAGCTGCCTTCATCATCGAACAAAAATGCCAGGGCCTCTCCGAGGGTATGCGTGTGAACATAGTCAAACTGCTCCGCCGTCATAACCGGGCGCTTGAAATAGGTCAGAATATGATTGTAATAGGCCCGATTGGCTTGTTCGGTGTCAAAAAGCACGCCGTCGCAGTCAAAAGCAACCACCTTGATGGTGTCCATGGGAAACTACTGAACCTTTTTTGCCTGACGGGGGCGGATATTCGCAAACACTCGAACTTCCAACTTGGGCTGAATGTTACTGTCGGTTTCCAAAATGATCGTGTCAAAATAGCGGCCCTGTTCTTGTTTCAGATTTTCAACTGTCAAGGCATATTGGGTTATCTGTTGCCCTTGCTCCTTTGCCAGTTGGAATTTTATATTGCTTCCATTCTTGGCCCGCACGTTGAGGATCTTGAAAGCATATTTTCTTTCCGGGATGATGATCACCGTGCTTTTTATCTGCTCACCGATGTACCCCATTAAATTGGCATGACGCGGGGTAATGGTGACAAATTTATCGACGTCCCCCGTTATCACCAAATTGAGCTGAGGCCCCGCGGAGTCGTTGGTAAAGACTTGCACGTTCTTGCTGAGTTTGCGTCCACCGTATCCTGTGGTGTTCACCTTTAGGGTTATTTTCCCCTCACCGCCGGGAGGGATCTGTCTCGCGAAAGAGACAGCCGTACACCCTCAGCCGGTTTTGACTTTTTCTATTTTCAAAAGCCCCGTTCCCTTGTTTTGAATAACGAAGTCATGGATCACTTCGGTGCCATCCACGACCCTGGAAAACTCGTAGCGGGATTCCGGCAAATACGCCACCGGCAAACTGCCAATTTCCTTTTCCGGGGTGCTTTTGGGGTTGCCACCGTCGCCCTCCTGCTGGGCCCCGAAGGACACCCCACTCAACCAAAAAAAGCTCAAAACCATCATGGATGCCAAAAATGTCTTTAATTTCATAAATTCAACTCCTCTGCTAGATATTCGATACGCTTATTTTATGGATTATAAAATATCCCATTTCATCCGGCTGCGCAACCCCTGGTTTTCGCCCTTGGATGCAATCGCGCCCGATGGAACCAATGAACCGCTGGACCCTTCAACCCTCCTCTTGCTGGTCACATCAAAAAGAACGGATCCACATCAATGACGACTTTCACGTGGCGGTTGCTGAAACTGGCCGAGTTTTCAACTAACAGTTGACCGACAAAATCATGCAACGCTTTGATCTGCAGGCCCTTTAACAGTATCTGCCACCGGTAGTAATCGGCGATGCGGCTCAGAGCCGCTTCAATCGGCCCCATCACTTCAACCGTTTTGAAAACGGATGCTTCACGGGTTTTTAGGCGGCGACAGAGATCTCCCAGCGACAAGGCATGTATTTTGGTTTTTTCCTTGTCCTTACCGAGAATTTTCAACTGAATCATCCGCGAAAAGGGTGGGTAGTGCAAGGCTTGCCGCAAGCTTATTTCCTGTGCGTAAAAAGCCATAAAATCCTGATCCTTGGCGGCCACAATGCTGAAATGGTCCGGATTATAGGTCTGTAAAATGACCCGCCCCGGAACAGCCCCCCGACCGGCGCGCCCGGACACCTGCGCCAGGAGCTGAAACGTCCGTTCCCCGGCGCGAAAATCCGGAAAGCTCAGCGAAAGATCCGCACAAATGATACCCACCAGAGTGATATTCGGAAAGTCATGGCCTTTGGCCACCATCTGGGTCCCCACCAAAATGTCGATCGCTCGGTTGCGCAGACCTTTCAACAGGCCCACGATCGCACCTTTGCGCGCGGTGGTATCACGATCCATGCGCGCCACCCGGGCATCCGGAAACAATTTCTTAACCGCCGCCTCCACCTTTTCCGTGCCAAATCCCAGCAGTTTAATTTTGGTCGAACCGCAGAGATCGCAGTGGGAGACGGAGGCGCGCGTAAACCCGCAATAATGACATTTGTACGCGTGGGCTGACTGATGTAGCGTCAGCGAGATATCACAGCGCTTGCAGCGGATGGCCTGGCCGCAAGCCGCACAAACCGGAAAGCTGGCATAACCTCGCCGGTTTAGAAACAGAAGCACCTGTTCGCCGCGCTCCAGCGTGCTCTGCATGGCCTGCTGCAGTTCGACCGAAATAAACCGCCTCACGCCGCGGGTATCCCGACTTTGTCGCAGGTCGACCACGTGGACCTCGGGCAGGGGGCGTTGCGCGACACGCCTTTCGAGGTTGACCTCCTGAAATTTTTGGACGGTCACATTGAAGTAGGATTGAATGGAAGGGGTGGCCGAGCCCAACAGCGCCACGCAGTCATTCAGTTTGGCCCTCACCAACGCCAGATCCCGGGCATTGTAACGCAGGCTGCTGTCCTGCTTGTAGGAAGGATCGTGCTCCTCGTCGACAATGATGATTGCGATATTTTCCAACGGGGCAAAAATCGCCGATCGGGCGCCGATGGCAATCGACGCGTCATTTTGCACAATCCGGGTCCACTGATCGAAACGTTCGCCGGTCGACAGGCCGCTGTGCAGGATCGCTACCCGGTCGCCGAAACGGGCTCGAAATCGCCGTTCCATTTGTGTAATGAGCACAATCTCTGGAACCAGCACCAGGGCCGAATAGCCTTTTGACAAAGCGGCGGCCGCCAGCTGTAAGTAGACTTCCGTTTTGCCGCTGCCGGTAACACCTTTCAGCAGAAAGGCTGCAAAACCATGGCCGATCCGATCGCCGACCTTGGAAACCGCCATTTGCTGCTCCCGATTCAGGATGGGAGCCCGATCGGCACGGATAGGTTCACCGAAAGGATCCCGGTAGACCCTTTTGGACTGGAGATGGATCTGCCCCATGTTTACCATCGATTTCAGCACCGCCGAATCAACCCGCACCGCCGCTCTCAGTTGCTTCACCGCAAGCTCCCCTTCGGTTTGTAAGGCCGCTATGATCTTCTTTCGAACCGGAGAAAGATTATCAACGGGTAATCGCGGATCGGCCAGAGCCACGTAAGGCTCCTGCTTGGGCTTGGTGCGGCCGCCCCGAAGCTCGCGGATTTGGACAATTCGACCGCGGGCTGCCAAAGAATGAATTAAGGCGTTTGAAACGTCCATTTTCAGTTTTTGACGGAGACGGTGCAGACTACAAGGACCCGCTTCCAGGAGGCATAAGATCTCATTTTCCAGGGGCGGGAGAGCCCCGTCGGCAAGTGCTCTTTGGCCCCTTTCCGTGAGGGCGATGGAAGCGATATCGTAAAGGTTAAGCCCTCCGGGAAGAGCATTTTTGATCACCTCTCCGAGCGGATGTTTGTAGTAGTCGGCAATCCATCGGAAAAACGGTAACATGGATTCCGGAAAAAGCGGCCGATCATCGAGGACATCCAGGATGTGCTTGATTTCCTTGGAATCGTCACAACGGCCGGCACCTATCGTGTAACCGGTCACGCGGCGGCGCCGGAAGGGAACCAGCACTCTTTTTCCGATCGCGACCAGTAAGAGGTAGTTTTCCGGAACGCTGTACGTGAAAGTGTTATAGACCGGAAGCGCTATCGCAACATCTATGCAGACCATAGGACGCGTCATCCAATTCGGAGTCACTCAACTGCAGGCATAAAAATTGTTCTTAACTTTTTTCTAGAGATGACGATAATTATCTTTAGCGTATAATTTCGGCTGATTCCAATAAAAGACACGGATGACATGGCGGTGCCCTCAACAGCCCCTGCCCACCGGCAACGCCGAATGGGGACAACAGACCGGGTCTTAAAGCCTGCAGCGATCAAAACGCGGGCACGCACACTCTGAAATATTCAGCTTACGAACGCATCATCTAAGATATTTGACAAACTTGTTGAAATTCACACCCATAAACAGGTAAAATCATGGTTAACGATCCAACGGGTTGACGAACGGTAAAGTCAGCCTAACATTTTTCGCATGGAATGACTTTTTGAGAGTCTGAAACCAACTAAAACCTGCATGATTCAAATTTGAAGGAGAAATTTATGCAAAAGATTGCCAAACAATCAATGTTTTTTTTCGTAATCGCCATGCTGGTCTTGGTCCCCCTCCACTCTACCGCTTTTGCTGAAGAATACTTCGAAGCTGAGGACCCCAGTGCCGGCTCCATGATGTTTGATTTTGTCTTTGTCCGTCCGGTGGGAATGGCTTCCGTCGTGGTGGGCTCAGTTTTTTACGTGGTTGCCCTTCCTTTTGCCGCTCTAGGGGGCAATGCTGATATGGCTGGCGAAAAATTGGTCAAAGAGCCTTTCAACTATACCTTTTCCCGACCGCTCGGTGAATTTTAGCTGCCATTTTGCCATGCAGCGACCTTGACACGACCTCCTAGTTTGAATATACCGGGTTGCAAAAAGGGGTATTCTGTTTTGCAACCCCGCCCCCAATCCTTTTACTGTCCTGCCTGTCGTCACTAACTTACTTAAATCAAAGAAAAAAGGAGGTCAACGTGCCGGTACACGTGGTGGAACATCCGCTGATCAAGCACAAATTGGGGCTAATGCGGGAGCACAATATATCGACCAAGGATTTTCGGGAAATTGCTTCGGAATTGGCCAATCTTCTGACTTATGAAGCGACCAAAGATCTAGAGACGGAAACCGAAACAATTCAGGGTTGGGCCGGACCCGTGGGAGTCGAAAAGATAAAGGGTAAAAAGATCACTGTCGTGCCGATCCTACGGGCCGGGCTGGGCATGATGCATGGGGTTCTGAACCTGATCCCATCGGCCAGGGTTAGCGTTATCGGCCTTTATCGCAATGAAGAAACTCTGGCGCCGGTCAGATATTATGTGAAGATGACCAGCCAAATGCAGGAGCGCATCGCATTGATCCTGGATCCCATGCTGGCGACGGGCGGAACCGTGGTGGACACCATCGATCAGATCAAAGAATCCGGCTGCCGGCAAATCAAAGGGCTTTTTCTGGTAGCCGCGCCGGAAGGTATCGCGCGGGTGGAAAAAGCTCATCCCGAGGTTGACATTTACGTGGCCGCTATCGATAAGGAATTAAATGATATCGGCTATATCTTACCTGGCCTGGGAGATGCCGGAGATAAGATTTTCGGCACGAAATGATCTGCCCTTAATTATGTGTATTGGAAAAACTTAGGTCCCGCCGCCGGCACATGTCGCCAACAAAGCCCTTCGAACCGTCCGGGACGGGCTTTTTTCAGGAACCTCCAAAGCGAAGCAAAGCGTTTGGCAGACAGCTGTTGATTCTTGAGTGGCAACCAGATGCAATTTTTGTGTCTAAAAGATCGAACGGTCGCCGCATCATTTCAAAATAAGGTTTCAGGAGCGCTTGACCCCCTCCCGCATCGCCGGGGCTGACATTTTGGCGTTTGACCTCCCCCTCTCCATCCACCACGGACCCCTGAAACCTACGAAAAATCAGAGAGTTAAATCGTTCCGAGATCATTTAACCTGATGGAAAAATTAGCGTCGGTCAAATATCATTCCGGGATCCACGGTCAGCCTGCGCCGCGGAATTTCTCCTGGCGGATTACCTTGGAAGCCGTTGCCCTTGCGGCGCTGATTGCCCCGGACGGCTGTCGGTGATGTGACAAAGCAGAATCAATGGGGGGGATTCAACGACCGGCCCCCAAAACGTTCCCGCCGACGAGAATTTAATGCGATTCAGGAAGCAATCATGCTTGTTGTAAAGGCTGGCTTTCAGCTGAAGGTTAAAGTGGAGGGCAGATCCGGATGGCAGCTGGAAAAGAAAAATACTTGAAGACTTATCCGATCTCCTGGGACCAATTGCATCGGGATTCCAAGGCCCTGGCCTGGCGACTGGTGGAGATGTCGCCCTGGAAGGGAATTATTGCGATCACCCGGGGCGGCTTGGTACCGGCGTCCATCGTTGCGCGGGAGTTGGAAATCCGTTTGGTGGATACGGTTTGTATCGCCAGCTACGACGACCGGCAGCAAGGCTCTATTCAAGTGCTCAAGCCCGTCAATGGCAGCGGAGACCGTTGGCTTTTAATTGACGACCTTGTAGACACAGGCAATACCGCACGGCTCGTCAGGGAGATGCTCCCGAATGCACATTTTGCAACGGTTTATGCCAAACCGGCCGGCCGGCCGCTGGTCGATACTTTTATTACTGAAGTCAGCCAGGACACCTGGATCCTTTTTCCGTGGGATGCTGAATCTCAGTTTGTGCAACCGATCGTAGGGTTAAAAAAAAGGGTCTAAGATTCCGAAGGTCTTTACCCTGATTATCGCTGGGTGATTCTTGACAATTTATTGGAGTCTATATAAATTCTAAAAACTGCCCGGGGCGGGGGTCGCGGTCGTGAGGCAAATATCGGCAAAAGCTTTCTCACCTCCAAAAAAACCAGAGCCCAGCCCCGCGGACGGAACATCTTAGAGAACGAATCAAAACGGCATTAAGAGGAACAAATCTTGTCAAAGGTCAAGCGTGTGAGCGAGCATCTGAAAGATGCGATTTTGTCAATAATGGTTTACGTCAAGCAGACCACCGGCGATGAGCCCACCCAAGAGGAAGTTGCCCAGGCATTGAAATCCTTTTTTATTCTGAATGAACTTTCAAATCAGATCAAATATCAACGCAAGCGACCGGCGGAAGATGACGCTGATCCCCAAAATTCTGCAACCCCGCGTTGGACCCTGAACTTGATGCCCACCCCGAAAGAGAACTTTCTGGACCGCGCCGGGATTTTTAAGAATTGTATCAAAGAGGCGGTGGAGAAGGCTCACAAGTTCATCCAGGATGCCACCGGGCAGGCCCCCAGCGATGCGGAAATCGCCGTCAGCCTGAAAAGTTCCTTTATTCTCAGCGAGTTAAACAACCAGATCGCCTGGCAACGCCAAAACCCCAAGGGATCCAAGAAATCAAAGTGAACAGAAAGTAGACGGATTTCGTCATGCCGTTTCCCGATCCTCTTCAACCGTTTCCAGGTACAACCCGGCGACCGGCTCTCAGGGGGTGTATGGGTCTTGCTCTTACCTTGTTGGGCCCTCTGCACGCGTTAAAATGCAAGCGAACGTTAATGCGGCCTCGACCACCTATTTGGGGGCCCCCACCCCAACGGCCAGCTTTTATAAACGGTTGGCATCAATTTAGTACGTAAATAGAATTTTCATGCACCGTGGTGGCCCGAAGGGCCATGAATGTTTAACACGAAAATAAAATTTTCATGCATTGTGGCGGCCCGGAGCGCCATGAATGTTTAGCTGTATGAAAAATATCCTGGTTGCCAGCTCATCGGCTTATCCATGGTTTTTCAAAGGGCTAAACGGCTACAAGGGTTGCAAAGAAAGGAGACCATTGTCATGGGTACCAAAATTAAAGCGCTTATCTTATTTTGTCCCCTGGTCAGCCTTCTATTTGCCTTGGGCTGTGCCGGCAAATGGAATCGAGACGAAGTCCGGCACCGTATTGCCGACGCCTACGGCGCACAAAAATTTGACCAAATCGAGCAGCTGCAGTACACTTTCAATGCTCAAATTGGTGCGAAGCAAATTCGCCGGTCATGGGTATGGCATCCCCATACGAATCAAGTCGTTTTTCAGGGAACAGCGGCGGAAGGGGGAACAATCACTTACCGTCGCAGCGAACTGACCACTCAACCTTCCGCCCAGATGGAAAAGGTTGATGCATGGTTTATCAATGATCAATACTGGCTGCTATTCCCGCTGCATTTGGCATGGGATACCAACACCCAGGTCGAAGCCAGCTGCGACCCCCATCCCTTGCCGATCGGCCAAGGCCAGGCCAGGCGGATTGCCGTCAGTTATCCCCAAACGGGCGGCTACACGCCCGGGGATGTTTACGAGTTGTTTGTTGGCGAGGATGATCGCCTGGTACAGTGGATCTATCGTCGCGGGGGCGCCCCGGAGCCCACACGGATGAGCACCTGGGAAGACCACCGTCAGGTCGGCCCCTTGACGCTTTCCATGGACCACCGCGGGCCGGATGAAAACTTCCGCGTATGGTTTACGGATGTGGCCGTCAAACTCGCGGGTCAAGAGGATTGGATCCGCGCCCAATGAAAACCGCCGGGCCTTTTGCAGCCGATGCGCGGCAACCGCGGGCAGTGAATTGATTCATCGTGCGGTTCGACAAAGGTTCAAACCCCCAATTTAGCAATACGGACGATAGAGATTTCGAACAACGCCTGGCTCCGCTTTCGAATGGAATAATCGAAATCCAAATTGACAATTGGGCGAAGACTCGTCCGTTGTCCCAAATCATCGGCTTCTGTCCTGGCCCCCTGTCTGCTGATCCGGCAGCCCTCCGGCGCGTTTGCCAACATCCGGATCATATACGATCCTGCAACCTTCGTCAAAAATACGAGAGAATTTTATCTATCTTTCACCTCAAACCATTAACAAATAACCGTGAACCGCAGCCCGCACCCCGAGCATTTGATCTCCGGCCTCGCACCAAATTCATGTTGAGGTTTTAGCCGCTTTGTAATAACATAACTAGGACTCATCTTTTAATCGCGATGGTCTTTCGTAAAAAGCCCTTTTCTTTTTCCCCAGTGGGCCGCCTTCCCTAATAAGGCCTAAGCAATCTCATCGATCGATGGCCGCCCCAAGCAGTTCAGTTAAGGCCCATTGCCGGAGTTACCATCAAAACCGAACCGAGCGAACAGCCGCATGGACAGCATCCAAAATTTCGATATCCGCGCCCATATCATTGAGTCCATCACCGAAGTGTTTGACACCATGGTTTCCCTGGCGGTGCAATACTCCGAAGCTGAGCCCCCGGATAATTCAGCCGTCAATCGAATGGCCGGCGCTGTGAATTTCGCGGGAGACGTGATCGGAATCGTCACTTTCCACGTCGCGATGGATTTTGCACGCCTGATGACAGCCCGAACGCTGGGCAGCGACGTGGCAGAACTGACCGGCGATGAAGAGGTTAAAGACTTGATTGCTGAAATCAGCAATATTATCGGCGGCAACTTGAAATCCGCTTTTAATGACGCGGGTTACCCCTGCGTCATTTCTACTCCGTCGATCACCTATGGCACGGACTTTGCCGTTGAATCTTTGGGCATGCAACGATTCGAGCGCTTTGTCTTTTCGCACGGTGAAGATACCCTGCTTGTGGAAGTCGGGATAAAAGCGCAGCAATCGACCCCGGAGGAACGCAAACTTAAACCCACCGCCGCCAGCTCCCCGCAGAAGCAAATCGATTTTGAAAAGGTCAACGCCTTAGACTTGAAAGCCAAATTATCGGAATCCGTTTGCGACGTATTTGATACCATGCTTTCCATGAAGCTGGCGCCCGCGGATATGGTCAAGCAGTCCGATTTGGAAGGTATCCGCAATGTTGGCTCTGTCAGCCTTGCCGGGGACGTGACCGGGCTGCTCAATCTCCAGGTGAGCAAAGACTTCGCGCGGCACATGACCGCCAACATGCTAGGCATCGCGGTTGAGGCGATCGAAAGTGACGAAGAAGTTCGAGACATGCTCGCCGAATTAAGCAATATCGTCGGCGGCCAATTGAAATCGGCGTTTACCGATGCCGGTTTACTTTGCGCCCTCTCCACCCCTTCCTTTACAACCGGCAGCGATTTTAAAATCGAATCCTTGAACATGGAGAGATATGAACGCCTGGCCTTTCACTATCAGGACAACTGTGTCTTCGTCGAAATGGGGATGAAAATATCCGAACTGCTGCAAATCGCCGGACAGGTTGGCGTACGCATCCACTATGAGGTCGAGGAAGAAGTCCCCGTCGCCGCGGAGCAAACCGCGAGCCCTGAAGAGGCCGCATCCACCTCTGCTTCCCCCGCACCGCCAGCACCCGCGGTTGAACAAGTAGATCCGGTCGCCCCTTCATCCCCCCCCGGCAGCAATCCCGCCGTCGAGGGCGGTGTCCCCAATGATCCGGAAGGCCTGAGCGCCGCAGAAGATATTGCCTTGGACTTGATCCTTGACATCCCGCTCGAAATAACGGTGGAATTAGGGCGAACTCGAATTCAGATTCAGGAATTGCTCAAACTGGGTCCAGGGTCGGCGATTACCCTTGCCAAACTGGAAGGCGAACCTGTGGATATTCTGGCCAATGATACGCTGATTGCAAGAGGCGAAGTCGTTGTGGAAAATCAAAAATACGGTGTGCGCGTCACCGAGATTACCAGCCGGATGGAACGCATAAAAAGCCTGGGCTGAAATGATCACTCTTCGGCCGCAGCCTGACGGGCGACCCCGGGCAAAGGCTCCTGGGATTTGCTCTCGATCAAATCAGATTTCGGTGGGCTTCCCCAGGGCGGCGGACCCGGCTCTTCTTCGCTGGCAACTTCCCCGGAAGGACTTGTGTATTTGTCGTTGAGTTTCTGTATGTAGGCGTGGGTATCCTCAAGCACTTTTGTCAGACGGCCCTGTGTGCGCTGACTCCACCCCGCGGGCTTCAGGTGAAACAAGCTGCGACGCCAGCTGCTGTTTTTCCGAAAAGCCCGGGAATAGTGACTGCGTTGATCCGAATTTCTTACTTCCGCCAAAAATTTGTGTGTCAAAAGTCTGGCAATCCGCCGCCGCACGGAAAAATGCACGCAGCCGGCGATCAACAACAGAATCGCCAGGCCGGTGAACAGAATAGAGTTGTTTTTTGTCAGCAGATCCCACAGCGGGAGCTCTAAGCGCAGTCCGTTCCAGTACCCGCCCCAAATAGTCGCTGTCCCAAAGGCAATCAGCGCCAGACCCAGGATGATCCCCTCCGCCCAAAGGACCTTGCGTCGCCAATTATCGATAAAGCGCTGAAGGCGGGGTACAATTTCCTGATCCAGCATCCGCGCCGATTGTTCCAGCATACCCACGATGCGATAGGCCCGCTCGACCCCCACCTGTTCGATGCGGTTGTTGATCGCCTCGACGTCGGCATCCCGCTTGGCCTCGAAACGGGCGCGCAGGTTGGCATTTTCGATCGGTATGGCCACTTTCGGGTCATAGATGGCATAACAACTTCCCGCCGTCATTCCATGTTGGGCCAGCGCACGCTGCCAAGCGGCAAAAACCTCCTCCGGATTATCCTCGCGCGCCGTGTTGTCAAACTGGTTCAGGATATACAAAAATTTATTTGAGTCCCGGCGGTGGATCGTCCCATGGACAAGATGCTTCAGGGTATCGTGCATCGATCCGATTTCCGGGTGTCGCGCATCGAAAAATACGAGGACCAGATCCGACAGATCCATAATGTGATCGGTAATGCGCAGGGTGGAAGTCCGCTGGGCATCCGCATCGAAGCCGGGGGAATCAATCAGAATCTTGCCGCGTAACTTTTCGCTGGGACAGGTCTTAAGCTGTAAGAAGGCATTGACGTGATCCCCCTCTCCTTGCGCCACGCTTTTGATGGCCTGACTGATCTTGTATAAGGGAAAGCGAGGATCGGCATCCAGCGCCAAGCCGGGAAGCACCCGCACTTTTTTTTCCTTGGTGAAACACAGGACGGTAAACCTGTCGTCCACCGCCTGGTTGCCGGTGGCCTGCAAACCATATTGAAGGTAATGGTTAATAAAAGTGGACTTGCCGGAAGAATAGACCCCCAAAACCGAGATAAGCGGCCACCAAGGCGTGCGGATCGCATGGGATTCTTCGCGGTCAAAATATCCAATCCGGCGGCTTATGCGGTCGAGTTCCCGAAAACTTCGCACGACTTCCGCCAGAATCGGATTTTCCTGCTTTAAATGCTTCTCCAGACTGCGCAGCCGCAAACTGGTTGGGCTATCATTAAACATGGTTGAGACTCCATCCATTAGACCGGCTCCCATGCAAAACCCTGTCTCTTCTTTGCCCACGAAGCACCATCGTGCCGTTTATCATTCAGTCTGCCTTGAGTTTGATCCAGCCAGGGACACGGAAGAGCCGCTAATGGGGGAATTCCTTAATTCCTAGTTTCTTGGTCCGTATTTATTCCTAGCATGCGCGGGAAATCTTTGTCCGCTTCTCGAAAAAGATCGTTGCCGAATTCATAAAATCGGATTCCAACCTCTTATAGGGTTTTCGTACGTATTTCAAGGTGCGGCCGCAATCTTTCTTGCGACCGCACCATAGGGGCAAAAACGGCGGCGACTATCGCGATAGCGCCTTGGCAAGCTGGCGGCGCCCCCCTGCCTTGGCGCTAATTATTATCCATCCGACTTCATGATCGAACGTATGTTGTGTTTTCAACAATATCAGTGTTTTAAATTTAGTCCAAATTGTGGCAAGTTACAAGAAAATAAATAGGAGCGGCCGCGATCGACCATGATCGCCGAGGGCCAGACTAGAGAAGCTCTTGAATATTGGTGAGCCGGAGAACCAGGTCGTTAATTTCACTTTGGGCCGTCTCAATGAACGATTCCAAATCGGGTGTCAATTCACGGTCGAAAACGGTAACATTGGCGGCAAATTGGAGTGACAACGCTATGTCTTTTACCAGGAAGGGCTCCGAATTTAAACTCTTGAGTATCCTCCGCATAGCAATTTGTGCTTCTTTTTCTTCGGTCATGGGCAGGATGGCAATCATCGCTTTTTTACCTAATATACCGACGATGTCCGCCCCTCGTAAAACTCTGGCCAAAGCGGCAATCACGGCTTTTTTTATTTCATCACCGCTAATGCCGCCGGCGGGTACCGATTCGAGGGGTTTTACCTTTACAATCCAAAAAGTTATCACGGACAGGGCGGTATAGTAGCGAATGGCGCGCGCGATTTCTTTTCCAAGAAAATATTGCGTGTGGCGGCGGCTAAGGATGCCCTCGGGAAGCTGCTCTCTCTTTTTTCTTTTTTGCTGCTCGGCTTTGATTCGGGCAATTTCATCATAGATCTGTTGAAAATTGTTTTCGTCAATCCCTCGTGCGCGGAGCGATTCACGCACCTGCTGCAAAATTGTTTGCAGCTCATCGCCTTCCTCGGCGCTTTCTTCCATGATCTGTAAAACCGTCTTGTGGCCTGTGATGTCCATGAGGCCGGGGGTTACGTCCGTGTTCAGGAGCGCGGCCGTATTCAGTTTATCAATGCACGCTTCCAAACGTTTTTGCAGCCGTTCCTCGACCGCGCTGAGGACATCGACGTCTATGTCTTTGCCTTTGAGCTTGTTGACAATCTG
>CP070697.1:6487915-6512506 GCA_020353555.1 Desulfobacterales bacterium | reverse complement strand
GGATGCTCAGATTTGAAATCGCCCATCCATTCCCCTTGTCTCCGGAAGGTTTAGGGCAATGTGAGAAAGGCGGCCTAATAGCCCTCGATTTGCTTCGGGAAGTAGTCCTCGCAGGTTCCCTCCCGGTAAACGTCGGCCGTGGCGCAGTGCAGACCGCCGCCGAAAGCGCTCACGTCCGCAAACGGCACCGGTACGACTTCCAGGCCGAGTTGGTCGAACTGTTCCATCTGCCGGACTTCCTGGGCATCAACGCAGATGGTTTTCGGATCGAGCATGAGCGTATTCATCGAAAGCCACGGGCTGCAGAAGGACAGCGGCGGGTAACCGTCGAGAGCCGGCTGCGCAGCTTGCACGATTTCCCAGCCGTTGCGCTTCAACAGGTCCGTCAGCTCCGGCACAAGCGGCACGCGTTTGGGGTTGCTGAGGGCCAGTCCGGGACGCAGAAACACAAAGGTGGCGTCAATGTGGATGGGGTTGGTCTCATAGAAACTCATGACATGCAGCCGCTGGTGCGGGAAGTGGCGGCGCAGCCAGTCTATGCCGGCCCGGTTGGTTACCGATGAGTGATAGACAAAAAGATCTTTGCCGGCCCGGGCAATATCGGCCGCGTCGAAACAGGGTTCTTCCTCCGTCAGGACCCAATCCTGATGATAGATGGCCTGCTCCTTTTCCGCCGGGGTCATCTTCTCCCATTTGCGCCAGTAGTCCTTCCTGTAGGTGCGTTCGGTAAGCCGCGGTTTGGGTGCCGCCTCCCATCTGAAGTTGGGATCTTCCCTAAAATATTGTTCGAGCAATGGCCGGTAGCAGAGGTATTCATACCAGCGGCTGCGATAGGACATGGTGGCTTCCAGAATTTCATTGCCGACGGTCAGCAGCACGTCGCGCGGCGGCATGCACCCGAACATGGAGGCCTGTTTCCAGTCCGGCGTGCGGACTTCCTGGCTGAAATCCAGCGGTGTCGGCCGATCAACCCGCACGCCCCGGCTTTCCAGGATGCGGGCAAAATTGTCCAGCTGTTCATTGGCTTTGGCGTCCATCGCCGGCGGCAGGCGGCCATAGGTTCCCCGCGGGAAACCGTGGTCCGGCCAGTTGCGTTCGATGGCCGGTTCCGGCGCCTGGACCATGGTGGCGTCCGCGCGTCCGACGATAACGTGCTTGAGCGGGTTCCATTCATTCCATGAATTGACAACGGTTTGCGGGTTGGCTGGCATGCGTGCTTCCTCCTCCACGCCGTTTGGCTGCACCGGGCAAGCGGTGTATCAGCGATTGGCAGACCAGGTTGATGAATTGAAGATCAATTATTCTCGGGATTCAGCGCACCCAAAAGCTTCGGCAGATCCCCGAAACGTCCGATTAAGCCAAAAATCAGCGCGGCCAAAAGGACGAACACCACCGTCACGGACGCCATCACCGGCGTGTACCCGTAGCGCAGCGCATTGAATATTTTGATGGGCAGCGTCTCCACGGTGAAACCGGCTACCATATAAGCCACGATATATTCGTTCAGACTGAGAACAAACGCAAAGGCATAACCGGAGATCATGTAGGGCCGAACCATCGGAAAGATCACCGTCCGAAAAACCGTGCGGGAGTCGGCGCCCATGGTTTCGGCCGCTTCCACGATTGCAGGGTCAATGGATTCAAACCCCAGCGCGATCGTCACCAGCGGCAGGGTGACAAAGAAAATGGCATGGGAGATCATGGTGGCGATCATCTTCCCGTAGAGACCGGTTGTGACCCAAAACGACAGGAACCCCAAAGCGGTAATCACGGGCGGGAGAATGAAGGGCGAGATGCCCAGGGTGAACAGGGCGCGGGCATAAAATACACGGTAACGCCATAGAAAATAGGCTAGGGGCAGCGCGATGGACAGGGCGATGCAGCTGGAGCTGGTGGCGATTGTCAGGCTGTTTTTCACCGGAATCAGCCATTCCGATTGGGTCAGCAGCTCGACGTACCAGCGCAGCGACAGGCCTTCCGGCGGGAAAAACAGACGCTTTTTTGCATTCAGCGATACGCCGCAAACCACCACCAGCGGTCCGCTCATGATGGCTAGCACGACACCCAGAAAAATATAGCGCAGCGCTTTATTCATGGCCCGGCCGCCCTCTTCTCTTGACCCGCATACATGGTCAGCGCCACAAGCAAGAGGCTGACCGCCATGAAGAAGATCGCCATGGCTGCCGACAGCGGCATGTTGGACTGATAGATGGCCTGGTCGGTGATCAGCACGGAAAGCGTCCAGTGCTGGGGACGGCCGAGGAGCTGCGGCAGCAAGTAGGCCCCCAGGGTGAACACGAAGACCATGACAAAGGCCGCCACGATGGCATTGCGCAGCGAGCCCACCACCACCGTAAAAAAGGTTCGCAGGGGAGAAGCTCCCAGCGTCAGGGCCGCCTCGGGCCGGGCCGGGTCCAGTCGCGACAGGGGCGGGTAGAGCACGAGCACGGTATACGGGAAAGCCAGATAGCAGATGCCCAGGAGCAAGGCCATGAATCCTGGACTCCAGCTGGCCGGCTGGTCCATCAGCCCCAGCCAAACCAGCAGGTTGGACAATCCGGCGGTTCTGGACAACAGGAGCGACCGGGCGAAACCGATGATGACTTCCGACAGCGAGAGCACGGAGAGCAGAATGACCAGCCATACGACCTGGGCCCGCCGCTGCATGCGCGTGATGAAATAGGTGAAGGGAAACCCCAAGGAGACACAGACGGCCGCCGACAGCCCGGCCAAGAACAAAGAAAATACCAGCACACGTCCGAAGAGGGCGGTGTAAAGCGCCCGATAATTCCCCAACTCAAAGCCGGGCAGATAGAAGGCCCCGGGTTGCCGGTGAAAAAAACTGACGGCGACCATCGTGCCGAACGGAACGACAAAAAAGATCCCCAGCATGAGGGCCGGATATATCACCGGCAGGTGTGCGCGCAGTCCGCGGGGTTTCTCTCCGATCATGATTTTAATACGATACAGGATTCAGGCGGCAAAACGGCGGTGGCGTCGTCGCCCTGGGCGACGTCCGGACGCCCTTTGGGCGTGGATTGGCTCGTGAGCGGCAGACCGTCGCAATCCAGGTAGATCTCAACGCTGGAGCCCACGTCGCGCACAAAGGCCACGCGGCCGTGAAACCGATTTTTGCCTTTTTCGATGAACGGCAGCACGTGAATGCTTTCCGGCCGCACGGATAGGATCACCGGCGTTCCCCGGGAAACACCCGCGGGCATTTCCGCGACCTCCAGAAGGGTATCGCCCACCTGAACCTCCTTGGCCCCGGTACAGGTGCATTCGATGAGGTTGCTGGTGCCGATGAAATCGGCCACGAACGTGTCGGAAGGGTTGCGGTAGATCTCGAGCGGTGAGCCGATCTGGTGGACGCGGTTGTCGGGGCCCATAACGACCACGAGATCCGACATGGTCATGGCTTCCCGCTGGTCATGGGTGACGAGAATCGTCGTAATTCCGAGACGCTGCTGCAGCATGCGCAGCTCCAGCTGCATTTCTTCGCGCAGTTTGGCATCCAGCGCGGACAGGGGTTCGTCTAGCAGAAACAGCCGGGGTTCAATGGCCAGGGCCCGGGCAATGGCGACCCGCTGGCGCTGACCACCGGACAACTGTGAGATGTGGCGGTCAACGAGACCGGACAATTGGACGAGATCCAGCAGCTCGGCGATGCGTTGCCGCTGGGTGGCTTTGTCGATTTTGCGGATTCGCAGGCTGTAGGCGACATTTTCGCCCACGCTCAGGTGAGGAAACAGGGCCAGGGACTGGAAAACCATACCGAAGTTGCGTTTGTGGGCCGGCGTCCGGGTAATGTCCTCGTCGTCCAGCAGGATGCGGCCCTGGCTGGGGGTTTCCAATCCGGCCACCAGACGCAGCAGCGTGGTTTTACCGCAGCCGGAAGGTCCGAGAAAACAGACAAACTTCCCGTGGGGTAAATGCAGGTTCACCTCGCGGGCGGCCACCACGGAACCGAATTTTTTTTCGATGTTTTGAAATAATAACCCCGACATGCAGAGCTTCTAACTTCGAATCGTGTAATGCGGCGGATGCGGCGAATGCCGAAGAAACGGCCGGGGCCGCCCGGCCCCGACCGGTTGGAGACCGCGGCGAATTATTTGGTGATCATTTCGGTCCACTTCTGGTTGATCCAGTCGGCTAAGTCACCCGTATACAGATCGTAGCGGGGGATGATCGGCGGAATATCACTGGACACGCCGGCGAATTCCTCGGGGGTCAGACCCGTGAGTTCGCGTTTGACGGTCGGAGCGGTCCCGACCTTGCGGGAGAGCTTGGCCTGAATGTCGGGCCGGCACATGTAATTGATGAAAATATGGGCTTCATCCACTTTTTTGGATGCTTTGGAGACCGCCCAGCAGCCGGAGTCCAGCACGCCGCCTTCCTTGGGAAACGTTGACCGCACGGGATGCCCGTCGGCGGCTGCCAGTCCGGCGACGTCGTGGTAGTATTGTCCCATGGGAATTTCACCGGACTGCAGGGCCTGTTGGAACTGGCCTTCATCCCGATACCATAGTTTGACGTTGGGTTTGACTTCGGCCAGCTTTTGCAGGACCGTGAGGATGCTCTTCTGCGTATCGAGAAAGTCGGTTCCGCCGAAAAAGGTTTTGGCCGTGATCTCCAGCAGGAATGAATTCGACGCCAGGGCCAGAAGCCCCAGTTTGTCCTTCTTGTCCGGCTGCCACATGTCGCCCCAGGATTGGGGGGGCTCTTTGAACACGTTGGTATTGGAAACGAGGGTGATGTACCAGGCGACCGCCCCGATGCCGTCCGCCTTTCCGTCCGGATATTTATGAACAAACTGCGCCAGCAAATTTTTGTGATTGGGGATCTTCGCCAGGTCAAGGGGGATCCACAGCTGCCCTCGCTGGCCGCGCAGCATGGGACCCTGCGCCATCATGGAAACATCGGCCGGGGCCTGGCCGGCCTTGGCCGCTTGCTCCAATTGCACCAGCCAGGCTTCCCCCGTCGGCTCAGCGACCGATTCGATGGCTATCCCCGTTTCCTTGGTGAAATCCGGGAAAATATGTTTGTCGAAGGAATCCTTGAAGTAGCCGCCATAGGCACCGACTCTCAGCGGTTCGGCGGCGGTGACGGCTGTCACGCCAGGGCCCAGAAGAGCCAGGCCGGTCACGATCGCCACTCCAAAAATGAAGACCCTGATTTTCATGATTATCCTCCTAGGTTGGGGTTGATTGATCGTTCCCTGAAATGCGCGCTCAAATCAATTCTATGGCAAAAACGCGTTTTTGTGTCAAGCGGCAAATGCGTTGGCCCTGTCACCGACCGTCTCCTAGCTTGACAGACAATTTGGTTTTTGACACACTCAACCGTCGGAGAAAAAACTTCCTTTCAAGGGCAAAACCGTCCGCATGGCGACGGAATCCACTCCGCCCAGCAAAGGCATCGCCGAATTGGTCAAATCGGAGTTTACGCCGGCCACCGGCATCAATGTCGAAATCGAAGTGCTGCCCCTCGAGCAAGTGCTGCAAAAGCTGACGCTGGACGTGGCCTCCGGCACCGGGACCTATGATCTTTACTACATGGATCAAAGCTGGATGGCCAGTTTCAGCAACGATACGATCGATCCCCGCGAGATTTACGAATCCAAGAAGGATTTGGCCTTCCCCGGCTACGATTTCGACGATTTTCTGAAACCGCTGGTGGACGGCATCAGCATGTACAAGGGCAAAATGGTGGGTGTGCCCTATGACATTCCCATCTTTATTCAGATGTACCGAATGGACATTTACGAGGAACTGAATCTCAAAGTCGCCACCACCATGGACCAGTATTTGAAAAATGCCCAAATTATCACCGAAAAAAAGAAAAGCCAGGGCATTTACGGCACCACCGGCCAGATGAAATCCGGACACTACAGTCTGAATTGCGACTGGACGGCATGGCTCTGGGGACACGGCGGGTCGGTCTTCCGCGCAGACGGCACCTTTTCCGGCAACGATGCCGAGGGACTGGAGGCTATGGACTACTGGGTCAAACTCAAAGAAAATATGCCCTCCGGCGTGGACACCTGGACCTGGGACGGGGAAGCGCAGTCGATGGCCCAGGGGCTCGCCGGCCAAGTGCTGACTTGGGGAGAGTTTTTGCCAAGCTGCGACGACCCGAAAAGCTCGAAGGTCTCGGGACTGCTCGGGGTGGCCGTGCCGCCCAAGGCCAACAAACTCCGCCCCCTCGACCAGTGCGGTTACGGCGAAATTCCCAATACCGGTCACCAGGGCGGCAGCGCCCTGGGGTTGTCCAAATACTCCAAGGTCCAGGATCCGGCCTGGATTTTTATGCAGTATGCCACCTGTCCGGATACCCAGGCCCGAATTTCCGTGCTGGGCGGCGGCTCCAGCCCGATGCGCCACAGCACCTTCAACCACCCGGATGTGCTCGCGGCGGCCAAAGTCGGGGCAGGAACCACCCGGCATTTCCCCGTGCAGAAAGAGACCATTTTAAATTATATGGGATCCGAACCGGATTTGCCCGAGTGGGCTGAAATCTCGAACAACATTATTCCGGTGGAGTTAGGTCGCTTCTTTGCGGGCGAGTATAAAACACCGCAACAGACGATGGATATCATTGCGAAACAGGTTGATAAAATGCTGAACGTGTAGTCTTTTTTCCAGTCCGGCGGGCCCCGGACGGGGCTCCGCCGGCGTTAACCGTCATCCGAGAACCGAGGCCCCCATGAAAGATCTGGTCGTAGGCATTGACAGCAGCACTCAATCCACGAAAGCCATGGCCTGGACGCCAACCGGCCAACTCGTGGCGGAGGGCAGAAGCCCGGTCGCGCTGCATAATCCCCGTTTGTATTGTTTCGAACAAAACAGCCGGGACTGGTGGGATTCGTGCCGACAGGCCCTGCGAGCGGTAACCGATCAGGTAAAACCTGAGAGAATTGCCGGGATTTCCATCTCCAATCAGCGCGAAACGGTGGCGTTTCTGGACGAAGACGGCCAAGAGATCCGGCCGGCGATGGTCTGGCTCGACGAGCGCTCCCGCCGCGAGGTGGATGAATTGGCATCCCAAATCGGGGCGGATGTCATTCACGAGATCACCGGCCGGCCGGTGGACACGACCCCCGCGCTTTACCGACTGGCATGGCTCAAGGCCAATGAACCGGAGAATTTCAAAAAAACCAAATGCTTCGCGGATGTTCAGGCTTACCTGGTCCACAAACTCAGCGGCAAGCTGAAAACCGGATGGTTCAGCGCGGACCCCATGGGATATTTCGATATTCGCCAAAAGGTATGGTCCCAGGTGCTGCTGGATTATCTTGGACTGTCTCCCGAGCGTCTGCCGGAACCATTTGCGCCCGGGACGATCATCGGTCACGTAACGGCCGAAGCGGCCCGGCAAACCGGCCTGCCGCCTAAAACCCCCATTTTTGCCGGAGGCGGCGATGGGCAATGCGCGGCCTTGGGTACAAACTGCATTAGTTCGGAACGCGCCTACATTAACCTGGGTACGGCGGTGGTCTCCGGCGTTTGGCTGCCAAATTGTTTAAACAGCAAGGCCTGGAGAACGGAGATCTCCCCCACCGGCGAGGGGTATATCCTGGAAACCTGCCTGAAGTCGGGCGCTTTTCTGATCAACTGGTTTGTGGATCAGTTCTTGCCGGGAGACAGAAGAGAAAAAGACTTCTTCAAAAAGCTGGAACAAAAAGCGCAGGCAATACCGGTGGGCTCAGACGGCCTGGTGACGCTCCCTTATTGGTCTGGTGTCATGAATCCGCATTGGAATCCCAATGGGAGGGGCTGTTTCATCGGTCTTTCCGGGGACCATACCCCGGTGCATCTTTACCGCTCGATTCTGGAGGGGATGTGTCTTGATCAGGCCCAGGCCACCGCCGCGGTGGAAAGCGAAACCGGGCTGCGGATTGAAAAATTCGTCGCCATCGGCGGAGGCGCCTCAAGTCCTTTATGGACCCGGATGCTGGCGGATTCCACCGGCAAGGATGTCGCCCTATCCGACACCCTGGAGGCTTCAGCGTTAGGGGCGGCCATGATTGCCGCCCAGGGCGCCGGATGGTTTTCCTCCTTCAAGGAGGCCGCGGCCGCGATGTGCGGCCCAACGCGAACCGTCGAACCGGACACGCAAGCCCGTCAAGTATGGGACGAGCTGCGCGAGATATATGGCCGGCTTTTTCCGGACAATGAAAAAACATTTAATGCGCTGGTCAAATTTGCTGTAAAATCACTTCAAGCACCGGCGAAATAAACGCTCCCGGCCGCAAGTGACCGGGTTTCCCGTCGGCTTCGCCGGGCTTGGCCGAGCATCGGGAATCAATCCAGACGGGAAGGCATGCGCGCTGCGAGGAACCGGGAGTTGCAGGTCAAACATGACGAAAGACTATGGTGGTGTAATCAATGAATTGGTTGCCGGTAGATGGAAACATCCGCAGACGGGCAAAGCGGTAGCGATCGACATTCGCTCGATCGTGATTAAAGAGACCATCGAGGGGCTGGAAGGTCAATTAATTTATCCCCTTCACCGAAAAGAAAAACTGGGTGTCATCGCGGACAAGTATACTTATGAGGCGCTCGGCCGTCGCGTTGCTTCCGCGCTGCGTTCGGAAGGCTTTGCCATCGAAGAGATTATCTGGGGCAAACCCATCTCAACGATTGAGGGCGTGGAAGAATTGCGGCACTTGTCCCGGCATTGTGATGGACTGATCGCCGTGGGCGCGGGAACCATCAACGACAGTGTCAAGTATGCCACTTTTTTGGATAAAAAGCGCTATTCGGTCTTTCCGACATCTCCGCAAAACGCTTATACGACCCCCACCGCATCGATATCTTTCGACGGATTCAAAAAGTCGCTTACCGCGCACCCGCCCCAGGGAGTGTTCTTTGACCTGTCGGTTGTCTCCCGGTGCCCCATCCGCCTGACGCGCAGTGCTTTTGCCGATGTCATTTGCCGCACCACCGCCCAGGTCGACTGGTTGATGTCGCATTTACTTTTTGGTACGGCCTACCGCAGGCTGCCCTATATTTTATTGGCCTACGACGAAGATGCGCTGTTCGACAACGCAGCGGCACTGAAAAGCGGCCATATGGAAGCCTTCGGGATGCTTGTGCGCATCTGCGCGATCATGGGGCTGGGCACCTGCTTCACGAGCACGACCCACTCCGGAAGCATGGGGGAACATATGATGTCCCATTATATCGATATGTTCGCCGGTGATCGGCATCCCGGCTCCCTGCACGGCGAGCAAGTCGGGGTGACTGCGCTGACCATGTCCCGCTTGCAGAACCAGATTTTGCGCCGCCGGAGCCCACCCGCGCTGGCGCCGACCCGAATCGACGAAGGCGCGATGTATGCCCGCTATGGCCAGGAAGTCGGCCAACACTGTATCCAACAGCTGCAGCGCAAGGCGCTCGATCGGGAAGAGGCCGACAGGGTCAATCACTTCTTAGAGGAAAATTGGGAGCGCTTGGCGGGCCAACTGGGCGAAGTTATGCTGCCAACGGAAAGGCTGTGGCAGGCCATGGAGGAAATCGGCGCTCCGAAGACCCCCCGTGAACTAGGACTTCCGCAGGACTTCTATCGCGAAGTTGTGATCCACTCCCGCGAAATTCGGGACCGTTACACGATGCTCGACGTGGCTGGGGATGCGGAAATGCTTGAAGCGTTCGCAAGTGCGTGCGGATAGATCATTAGCGACAGGAAAACAGATGGCAACCGTGGTCTACGAAGATATCTGTAAGAATTTTGGGAAGGTCAAAGCGCTGCAGGATATCAATGTCGAAGTAAAAGATGGAAAGTTTGCGGCTTTGCTGGGACCCTCGGGCTGCGGAAAATCAACTTTGCTGCGGCTGACGGCCGGGTTGGAGACCATATCGTCGGGGAATCTCTACATCGATGCCCAGCGGGTCAACCAAGTTCATCCCCGCGACCGCGACATTGCGATGGTCTTTCAGAACTATGCGCTGTATCCGCAGATGAATATCTACAACAATATTGCCTTCAGTCTTCAGGTGAAGAAAGTCGCCAAATCCGAAATCGACAAGCAGGTGCATTGGGCCGCGAATATCTTGAATATCGAGGCTCTGCTCGACCGCTATCCACACCAGCTTTCCGGTGGTCAGGCGCAAAGGGTCGCCATGGGGCGGGCGATCGTACGCAACCCGAAAGTATTCCTATTCGATGAACCGCTGTCCAACCTCGATGCGAAATTAAGAGAACAGATGCGCTTTGAAGTGCGTACCCTGCATAACCGGCTTGAAGCCACCACCATTTATGTCACCCACGACCAGGTGGAAGCGATGACGATGGCCGATGAAATCCTAGTCATGCGCGACGGCCTCATCCAGCAAGTGGGCTCCCCCAGCGAAGTCTTCGACAAACCCGCCAACCTTTTTGTCGCGGATTTCATTGGAACGCCGTCCATTAATCTCTTGCGGGGTGAAATCGCCGCGGAGGAAGGCCATCTCGTTTTTCGCGGAGCGAATTTCGTGCTCCCCCTGCCATCCGAGACATCCCTGGCGAGAGGCAGGAAAATCGTCTACGGCTTGCGTCCGCAGCATATCAAGGTCTTAACGGAACCTTCCGAAGCGCATCCCCACATCATCGAAGCCCAACTGATACTCAGCGAAACCACCGGGACGGAAACGCAATTCTCTTTTGATTATCGTGGGCAGAAATTAATCGTTGCCAATCAGGGAAGATTCGCGATTGCGGCCGACACCGCATGTCGTCTTAAAGTGGATGTTGAAAAAGCGCACTTCTTTGATCAGGAAACGGGCAAGCGCATTGCGGCAGGGGGATGAACCGCAGCGTTGGCCGGAGATTGACCGAAAGCGTGCGAAGGGCAAAGGATAAACGATGGCCGCTATTGTGATTCTCGGGGCAGGGGTGATGGGTACGGCGTTTAGCGTGCTGCTGGCGGATTGCGGGCACAAGGTTTTTCTGGTCGGCACCCACCTTGACAAGGACTTGATCCAAGGTATTCGTGAGCACGGAACGCACGCCAAACTCAAGGTCCGGCTACCGGACGGGGTCGCGCCTTTCACACACGACCAACTCGGGGAGGTTTTGAGCAACCCCCCCGATCTAATCGTATTCGGGGTCAATTCGGCGGGAGTGGAATGGGCCACCGACCAGCTCACAAATTATCTCCAGGCGTCCGTTCCGATTCTGATGCTCACCAAAGGTTTGGCGGTCAAGGATGATACGATCTGTATTTTGCCCGATATCGTGCGCCGACGATGGACCGGCCATGGGCTGCAGGTGGGAGGTGTCGCCGGGCCCTGTATCGCCGGCGAGCTGGCCGCCCGTCGCGACAGCAGTATGGTCATTACGCATCCGGACGCCGCCCTGCGCGACTGGCTGGTGCGCCTGGTGAATGCGAGCTATTGTCATGCCCGGCCCAGCCAAGATATCGTCGGCGTGGAGGCCTGTGCCGCCTTGAAGAATTTCTATGCCCTGGGCGTGGGTTTTGCGAACGGCCTGCTGACGGTAAAGGGCCCGGCCGAAAACGGCGCCCTGATGAACAATGTCGCGGCCGGCCTGTTTGTGGAGGCGGTGCGCGAGATCAGGTATTTGATCGACTTCCTGGGGGGCGATCCCGCCAGCGTTTACGGCCTGGCGGGGGTGGGCGATCTGTATGTGACCTGTCAAGCCGGTCGCAACAGCCGGATGGGGAAACTTTTGGGTACCGGGCTGCCCTACAGCGAGGCCAAAGCCAAGCATATGCCGGATGAGACCATCGAAGGCGCCGAGTTGGCACTGGCCATCGGCGCGACGTTTCAGCGGCTGCTGGAGCAAAGGCAAATCGCGCGGGCCCAACTGCCGCTGGCAATCACCCTCTTGGACGCCGTCTGCCGGGATCAGGCGGTGCAAATTCCCTGGAACCGGTTTTATACCGCACCCTAGTCGAGCCGACACGGTCTTCATCAGCGCCGGCCTCCGATGTGCAAAACCTTAATACAAACGTGAAATGTCAACAACGCGATGACGGGCCGTAAGTCCAAGACAATTGAAGTGCCGGGGCTTGGGACCCTCCTTCTGGAACGCAGCCCGCGAGCCCGGTACGTAAATATTTCGGTTAAGCCCTTTAAAGGGGTGCGCGTGGCCGTACCCGTGGGTGTCTCCTTCCGCAAGGCATTGGCGGTCGTGCAATCGAAAGCCCCATGGGTCAGAAAACACCTGGCCAACATGCGCAAGATCGAACAGGACCATCAAGGTCTTTGGCAGAAAGCCTGTCAAATTGACCGGGCGCAGGCCCGCGGCCGGCTGGTCCAACGCCTGAATGAATTGGCCGAACGGTGGGGTTTCACGTACAACCGGGTTTTTGTGAAAAACCAGAAAACCCGATGGGGAAGTTGTTCCGCCCAGAATAATATCAATTTAAACGTCAATTTGGCCTGGTTGCCGGATGAATTGGTCGATTACACCATCCTGCATGAACTCGTGCACACCCGCGTCAAAAACCACGGCCCCAGGTTTTGGGACGAATTGGAAAAAATGGTGGGGGATCCCCGCAAACGGCATCAAAGACTTAAAGAATACGAAGCTTTGCTGATATGAGAATTGTTTCTCCGCGAACGCCGAGATTGCGCCGGGAAGGATCCCCAAAATCGGCAAAATTTTTCGATCTCACGGCGTTCAGCGCCAGTTCGGATTAAAATTCCCCTTCGGAGGGGGTGGGTTCAAACGGTCAAGTAAGAACGATAGGTTTCTTCATCCTGGATGAATTCATCCACGCTGCCTTCGAAGCGCACCTCGCCCTTTTCCAAAATGTAAACCTTATCGCTCAGGCTCAGAGAAAACTCCGAATTCTGTTCGGACAAAAGGATCGTCATGCCTTCCTGTTTCAGTCTGGAAATCTGCTCCCCCAGCTGTTGAACGACGATGGGCGCCAATCCTTCGGAGGGTTCATCCAGAAGGAGCAATTGCGGGTTGCCCATGAGGGCCCGGGCGATGGTCAGCATCTGCTGCTCTCCGCCGCTCAGGTAGCCGCCGCGGCGGCCGCGAATCGGCTCCAAAGCCGGAAAAAGAGCGAACACCCTTTCCAAGGTCCAGTCCGGCCCTTTCGCCCCGGACGATTTGATGGCCACGTCCAGATTTTCCCAGACGGTCAGATCGGAAAAAATGCGGCGATCTTCCGGTACGAAAGCGATCCCCCGGCGGGCAATCTCATAGGGCGGCAAACCGACGATTTCCCGGCCCCTCCATTTTATGGAACCGATGTGCGGCGGGTTCAGGCCCATGATGGAACGCAGGGTGGTTGTTTTGCCGACGCCATTGCGGCCCAGCAAGGCCACCACCTCGCCCGCGTTGATCTTGATCGAAACCCCGAAGAGCACCCGGCTCAAGCCATAGGCCGTGTGAATATTTTCGACTTCTAAGAGCATCGCGCTTTTCCGAAGTAGATGTCCTGAACCACGGGATTCGCCCGCACCTCATCCGGAGAGCCCCCCGCGATCAACTGCCCCTGGTGCAAGACCAGAATTCTTTCGGCAATGGAAAAGACGACGGCCATATCGTGCTCCGTGAAGAGCAGGGTCAAATCCCGATCGCGGGCAATGCTGGCGATCAGCTCGATGGTCGCGTTGGTTTCCCGGGCCGACATGCCCGCGGTGGGCTCGTCGAGGAGCAGCATTGCCGGCTCGCAGGCCAGGGCGATCCCCAGCTCCAGCTGCTTCTGAAAACCATATGACAGGGAACCGCTGACAGCCTGGCGTTGATCCTGTAAACCGACCATGGCCAGAAGCTCTTCAGTTTCCCGGCGGAAGAGGGATTGGACCGAGGTAAAAAAATTCAAACTTTGGCCGCGATGGGTCAGGACCGCCGCCTGGACGTTTTCGAACACCGTCAGTTTGGGAAAAATGTTGATCCGTTGAAAGGAGCGCCCCAGACCGAGCCGGCAGATTTTATGGGCTGGCCGTCGGGTAATGTCGATGCCGTTGAAAATCACCCGGCCTTTATCCAGGGGCAGGTGCCCCGTGATCAGGTTGAAAATAGTGGTTTTACCCGCCCCGTTGGGGCCGATGATGGAACAGAGCTCCCCCTTGGCGACGCTGAAGCTGACGTCTTTGACGGCGATAAAACCATCAAAGGATTTTTGGACGTTTTCCACCTGGAGAATCATTTGGAATTTGCCGTTTTAGGGGTGCGCGCCTGGATAAATCCCACAATGCCGCCGGGAAAGAAAAACAGCAGCAGGGCCAGCATGGTGCCGAGAATGAGGGGCCAGTATTCGGTATAGGAAGCGACTTGCATGCGCAGATACAACAGGACCGCCGCGCCGACCACCGGGCCGAAGAAACTGTACATCCCTCCCAGCAGGGTCATGATCAGCACCTCGGCCGAAGCCGACCAGAACAGGATGTCGGGGAAAACGCTGTGGTTGAAAACGCCGAAAATCGCTCCGGCCACCGCCGAAAAAAAACCGGCGATAATAAACGCCAGCAGCTGGTAAAGCTTGACATTGATGCCAATAAACTCGGTACGTTCAGGGTTTTCACGGATGGTCGTCAGGATGCGGCCGAAGGGCGAATTGACGATCTTGCGCAGAATGAACAAAGACAAGGTGACGATCGTCAGCGTGAAATAGAAATACCTGGTTTTGGAGTCGAGATACTGCGGGAAGTTGATGCCGATAATTCCGTTGTCACCGCCGGTCAACGAATTCCATTTGAAAGCAATGGCCCAGATGATTTGGGAAAAGGCCAGGGTCAGCATGGCAAAATAGATCTTGGTCAAGCGCACGCAAAACATACCGATGATCAGCGCGGCTGCCGCCCCCAAGAGGCCGGCGGCGGGAAAAGCGAGGGCAAAGGTGATCCCGGCTTTCTTCTTCAGCAGCGCGCAGGTATAGGCGCCGATCCCGAAAAAAGCGGCTTGCCCGAACGAGACCAGACCGGTGTAGCCCAGCAATAAATTCAGGCTGACCGCGAAAAGTCCGAAAATGAGAATGTCCGTGGCCAGGAAGACGTAGAAACGGGAACCGGATGCGGGAATCAGACCCACCAGAACGATGACGGCGATGAGAACCCAATTCTGCCTGGCCACGGCGTTTACCTCTGCAAAGATCTCCCCAGTAAACCCCAGGGTCGAATGATTAACACCAGGACCATCAGGACATAGATGAAAACCATGGACAGCCGCGGCAAGACCAGAATGCCCAAGGAATAGACCTGACCGACAATGAGGGCCCCCAAAAAAGTCCCCCAGAAACTGCCCAACCCCCCGATAACCACTACGATAAAGGCATTGATGATGATCTCGACATCCATGCCCGGCACGATGGCCGAGACCGGCGACACCAAAGCCCCACCCAGGCCAGCCAGCCATGAGCCGCTGACGAAGACGACGGTGAACAGAAGATTGACGTTGACGCCGAGCGCTCCCAGCGTCTCGCGATCCAAAGCCGCCGCCCGAATCATCCGCCCCCAGCGCGTGCGCAGCATAATGAACCAGAACAGAAAGGCGATACAAGGCCCGAGGAAGATAATGACCACATTGTACTTGGGAAAATACTGTCCGAAAATTTCCACGGCACCCTTGAGGATGGCCGGCCGCGAGACGGAGAACTGGTCGGTGCCCCAAATCAGCTTGGCCAAATCGCTTAAGATCAGGACCAGGGCATAGGTGAACAGTAGCTGGTAGAGTTCCTCTCGGTGGTAAAGCCGGCGCAGGAAAAGGCGCTCGATCACCCCGCCCAGCAAGGCGACCGCGAGGGAAGCGAGGATTACGGCCCACCAGAAGTAGCCGGGCACATCGACGAAGAACGATACGCACTGATGGGTCAGATAAGCGCCCAGCATATACAAGGAGCCATGGGCGAAATTCAGCACTCCCAAAACACCGAAAATAATCGAAAGGCCGGAGGCGATCAGAAAAAGGAACATGGCATTGGTCAGGCCGTTGAGGGCTTGAATGATCAGAAAAGACGGATCGGGCAGACTCATCAGGACAAATCCTTCGCGGGCCGTGGCGCCCTTGCGCGAGGCGCAAGGCGAGGTGCCGGTCGCAAACATCGCGGTGGCACCGGCCCGCCCTCCGGGAGGAGGAAAGCGGGCCGGCGCCCTTCTTCGCGCGTTGCGGGTTGAATCCGAGAAGCTACTCCATCAGATCTTCGGCCGGGATATATTCCACCGGCTTTAAAATGGGGAACGGGTATTCCGGAACCTTGGCTGTCGTGCCCCAGAACTGGCCGCGGGTGGCCTGATGGTCTTTGGCCCGCATCGTCTGTTTGCCGATCGGCGTGTCGATGGTCAGCCCCTCGAGGGCCTTGATGACTTTGTCCGTGTCCGTCGAACCGGCTTTTTTTATCGCTTCGACCAGAAATTGCATGGCGATGTAGCCGGTGCTGGCCCAACTGGAGCCGTACTCGTCACCGCTAAACTCCCGCAGCCGCTGGACATAGGCATTGTGTTCCGGCGTGTCGGGAAAATAGAAAAGCTCGTAGGAATTGGAGGTGATCCCGAGCGGCAGTTCGTCTTTCAGCGCCCGCGCCGTCTCAGGCGATCCGGCCTCACCGGCGGCCACCACCTTGACCTTTTCAAAGAATCCATAGTCCAGGGCCTGTTTGGCGAAGGTGACGAAGTGTCCGCCCCAGAGGGAAATGAAGGCGGCGTCCGGCTTGGCCGCCAGGACCGGACTGATGAAGGGCGTATAATCGGTCTCGCCCAGTTTGGGCCAGGCCTGATAAACAATCTCGACTTCCGGCTTGTTCTTTTGCATCCATTCCACAAAAGCCTGGGTCACACCCTGGCCGTAAGCGTAATCCGGGCCGATCGTGGCGATGCGCTTCCAGGGGTGTTTGGCCATGAACACGGCCGCACTGCGTCCTTCCGTCTTGGTGTTGGCGGCGGCCCGGAAAACATAGGGGTGCAGTTTGGGCGGCTCGCACATCTCGGCGGCTTTGGAAATGGGAGCGATGTAAAGGATCTTTTCCTGCTTGGCGACCTCGGAAATCGCCAAACCCTGCGAAGCACTCAAACCGCCCACCAGAAAATCGACCTGGTCTTTCAAAATGAGCTCCTTGGACACCCGGGTGGCTTCTTCGGGCGTGCCCTTGCAGTCGCGAACCAGAAGCTCGATCGGGCGGCCCAGCAGTCCGCCGGCATCGTTGACTTCCTTGACCAGCATCTCGGCGCCCTTGGCCGAAGGCTGGCCGAACAGGCCGCCGCCGCCGGACAGCCACATGGGGTATCCGACGACGATGGGTTTATCGGCCGCCATTGCGGGCAAAGCCATAGCGGCGACAGCCAGAGAAACGATGACATAAAACGGTAAGCGTCTCATAAGTTGTCCCTCCTTTCACAGGCATTTTCTGATTGAAACTCCTGATCGGTTCTCCCATCCGGTGAAGAACCCCCTTGCACGAAACATCCACCGACGCGAGGCTTCCGAATCCCGCCGGCCGTCCGGCGAGCGGCCCCGTTTACGCGTTCACCGCGTCGAAGCCGGCCCAGGCGATCCGCTGGCACAAGGCGGCCATTTGGGGCCAGATTTCCGTGTGCTCCTTGGAGTCGACCCACTTCAGACGCAATTCCTCGCTGTCAAAGGCGATATTGATCTGATACTCCCGCAGGGCGTCACGCTTTTTCAGCAAAACCGTCCGTTGAAAACCTTCCTGAATTTGGATGCCGGGGACGTACGCTTTCCAATACAGGGATTCCAGTTCATGCGCCTTGCCATCGTGCGGTTCCAGATAGATATGCAATTCAATCATCGTCTGCCTCCCCTCCGGGACCGGAACGCCTCGTTCCGCCCGCGCTGTCCAAACCGACGGGTGATCCGCCCGTCCGCGCGTTTAGGATTGCCGGCGACGCCGCTTGGATCAGCGGGTCGCGCGACCCGGCGCAAGTTATTCGCGCCGGTATTCAAAACTCTCCCCAGGTTTGAGTCGCACCAATTTGACTCCCGGAGCCCGAACCTTCATCTCCGCCTCCAGTTGGTCGAGGTCCAGCTGCTGATCGGGGAACGTGCCGTAATGGGTCGGGATAAGATACTCCGGCCAGATCAGGGAGGCGGCGTAGGCCGCCTCGCGGTAACCCATGTTGTATTTCCCGCCGACGGTCATAATGGCCACGTCGGGACGGTAAAGATCTCGGATGATCGGCATGTCGGCGCAAACTCCGGTGTCCCCGGAAAAATAAACCGTCGCCCCCGCGTCAATGTCCAAGACGAATCCAACGGCCCCCGAACCCGGCTGAATGGGGCCAGGTATCCACCCTTCCCCCATGATCTCCGAGGTGTGCGAGGCGGGAACCATGGTGACGGTGAAACCCTCGCTTCGCCAGCTGCCGCCGGTGTTGAGCCCATACACTTCCTGACCTTCCCGAAGGCCTTTGGAATCGGCATAGAATCCCAGTTCGGGCGTACAGATCAGCGTGGCACCGGTCTGCCGGACCAATGCAAAAGAATCGCCCAAATGATCGATGTGCCCGTGGGAGGCACAAATGGCCGTCGCCTTGTTGACATCGCTGCATTTCAGCGTGCATACCGGATTGTCGTCCAGCCAGGGGTCGAAATAAACAACATGCTCCTGGAACTCGACCACTGCCGATGCATGTCCCAACCAAGTGATTTTTGCTGTGCCCATCGCTTACCCTCCTTTCGCGTGAATTCTGTCTGGCGGGTTGTTTTCGCGCCGAAGCCTCTAAGAGTCGGTACCCCGGACCACTGATTGAAAGCTGTTGTGAATGTCGGATTGGTGCGTTATTTTAATAATAAACGGTCATCCCAGGTGTCAAGCGAAAAACGGAAACGCTTTGTTTGTCTGGGCCTGGGATTCCACAGAGGCATCAAAAAGCGGCTTGGGATCACCCGATCGAGTTGCTTTAAAAGCGGGCCGCGGTTGACGTGGGGGCAACAGGCTGCCGCAAGAACGGCAGGCCGTAACTTCTGAAAGGAGGAAAGATGGGCTTTTCAAACAAGCAAGCTCTGATTGTGGGCGGTGGCATCGGGATGGGGCTGGAGACGGCTCAGCTGCTGGTGCGTGCGGGGCCTGGTTCCGAAGGCCCGAGGGCAGCCCTCCGCGTGCCGAATCCCGGGGCTCATATTCCCGCAAAGATTTTGCTGAAAAACCCCACAAAGGGCCAGATCAAGCCGCCGATGATGGACACACCCGTAAGGCGACCGAAAACGATTAAGCCGATGAGGATGAAGGGGCCGTAACGTTCCAGGAAGTAAACGCTGTTTTCATGCTTGGCCGGCAAGAGTCCGAATAAGATTTTGGAACCATCCAGCGGTGCAATCGGGAGCACATTGAAAATGGCGAGCGCCAGATTGATTTGTAAGCTCATAAACACCATAAATATGAGCAAACCGGTCAATGATTGCCCCTCCGGCCCGCCGGCCGCAACGGAAAGCAGTCTCAACAGGATGCCGCTGATAAGGGCTAAAATCATATTCGCAAGGGGGCCGGCCGCACTGATCCAGAGCATATCTTTTTTGGGATTTCGCAGCCGCAAGGGATTTACAGGCACGGGTTTAGCCCACCCGAAATGCACAATGAAAATCATGATCGTGCCGATGAGATCCAGATGCGCGAGGGGGTTCAGCGTCAGACGCCCACGTTGCTTGGCCGTATCATCCCCATACTTGTCGGCCACATAGGCATGCGCGTATTCGTGAAATGTCAGTGCCAACAAAATTGGCGGAGCGATTAGCAGCAGCGTCAGTATATCCATTGCGAAAAACGCGCCTTTGCGAGGGCGGCCGATCGGCAAATGCCGGGGTTAGTCGATATCATAGCGCTTCAAAATCCTCTTGATGTTGCCGTTGCCACCGATGAGGCCCTGAATTTCTTGGGTGAGCAGGGCGCGCTGAAAAACCTGGCGCAGGGATCTTACGCCGCTTTCGAGGCGGCGGCGCGTGGAGGTCATTTCGAGAAGCCTTTGTTTTTCGGCCGGTGTAAATCCTTCAATTCCCGCGATCAGAAAAGAAATTCGCTTTAGGCCGAGCGCTTCCGGCGGCCCATAATCTCGGATTCCCCCTGTCACCCGGTTGAGCTCTTTGAGCGACGTGAGTCCCTGGCGGGCGAGTGTTGCAAGCGCCTCACTCTCCTCTTCGGCCCGGTCATCAAAATAAACGACGCTGGCTTCGAGATAGGGCTTGGCGTCGTAAAGTTCCTTGATGAAAAAGCGGGTGTTCCCGACCGTCACAATGTCCATTTCACCATTCTCGTAACGTTTCAATACCTCCACAATTTGAGCGGTACAGCCGACTTTGCCGATCTCCTTACCGTTGAAGTAGACCACACCGAATTCTTTGTTTTCCGCCAAGCATTCTCCGATCATGGTCTTGTAACGCTCCTCGAATATGTGAAGAGGCAACGGCATGTGGGGCATCAATACGACGCCCAGAGGAAATAACGGTATGGTGCTTGGGGCCTGCATATTTTCCTCCCGCAACCGCACGGTTCGATAACGTTCCTCCTTGCGCCGGAATGCAAAACGTCTAACTGGAATGGGCTTGGACGTGGCCCTGATTGTGTGTACCAGAGTTTGGCTAATCTTGCAAACGGAGCGTTAGGCCGCCTTTTTCTTTTTCACCCGGGCGGCACGAAGGCTGTGACGCTTTAAGCCCGACAGCACGGCCTTGCGCATGCGCACCGCCCGGGGCGTGATCTCCACCCGTTCGTCTTCCCGGATGAAGCTGATGGCCTGCTCCAGGGTGATCGGTTTGATCGGCGAGAGGATGACGTTGTCGTCTTTTCCGGCCGCCCGCATGTTGGACAGCTTTTTTTCCTTGCAGGGATTGACGTCGATATCCTCGCCCCGGTTATGTTCACCCACGATCATTCCCTCGTAGACCGGATCGCCCGGCACGATGAAGAGCCGGCCCCGGGGCTCCAGGTTAAACAAGGCGTAAGGCACCGCATTTCCGGTGCGATCGGCCACGATGGAGCCCGTAAACCGGCTGGGGCAAGGCCCGCGAAACTCCTCGTAGCCGTCGAACAGGGAGTGCATGATGCCGGTGCCGCGGGTATCGGTAAGGAACTCGTCGCGGTATCCGATCAACGCCCGGGCGGGCACGGAGAATTCGACGCGCACCCGGCCTTTGCCGTTGTTGACCAGCCTCGTCATTCGGCCCTTACGCAGGGAGAGTTTTTCCGTGACCACTCCGAGAAAGCGTTCTTCGCAATCGACCAGCAGCCGTTCGATGGGTTCGAGCTTCCGGCCGTTCTCGTAACGGCAGATGACTTCAGGACGACCTACGCAGAATTCATAGCCTTCGCGGCGCATGGTCTCAATCAGGATGGCCAGCTGAAACTCCCCCCGGCCCTTGACCAGGATACTGTCCCGGTCGTCGCCTTTTTCCACCTGGATGGCCACATTGGTCCGCGTTTCCTTGAGCAGGCGCTCACGGATCCGGCTGGACTGGACGTGTTGGCCGTCTCGGCCGCCGAACGGCGAGTCGTTCACGGTGAACTTCATCGACACCGTGGGTTCGTCCACGGTGATCCGCGGCAGGGCCCGCGGGGCCTCCCGGGTGCAGATGGTATCGCCGATCTTGACTTCTTCGATGCCCGCCAGGACCGCAATGTCCCCGGCCTGAACTTCGGCCACATCCCGGAGCGTCATGCCATCGTAGACCTGGAGCTTTGACACCTTAAGGGGCGCACTATCGCCGGATACGGCCAGGCACACGAGGCTGTCGCCGGAGCGGGCCGTTCCGCTGAAGATTTTTCCAACCGCCAGCCGGCCCAAGTAATCCGAATAACCCAGGTCCGATACGAGCATCTGCAAGGGAGCGTCGGGATTGTGGGCCGGACCGGGGATTTCTTCCAGGATCGTGTCCAGAAGGGCGTGGAGATTCTGCCCCTCTTCGTCCAGGGTTCTCTGGGCGATGCCGTCCCGCCCGACCGCGTAAAGCAGGGGAAATTCAAGTTGAGCGTCCGTGGCATTCAGGTCGATTAAAAGATCGTAGATCTCATCCAGGACCTCGTCGGGCCGGGCGTCCTGGCGGTCGATCTTGTTGATGACCACGATGATCTTCAGGCCGGCTTCCAGAGCCTTTTTCAGAACGAAACGAGTCTGGGGCAGAGGGCCTTCCGAGGCATCGACCAGCAGAATCGCCCCGTCGGCCATGGACAAGGCCCGCTCCACCTCACCGCCGAAATCGGCGTGGCCGGGAGTGTCGATGATATTGATCCGGATACCCTTCCACATCACCGAACAGTTCTTGGCCGCAATGGTAATGCCGCGTTCCCGCTCCAGGTCCAGGGTATCCATGAGGCGCGCGTCGATCTCCTGGTTGGCCCGAAACAGGCCGCTTTGGCGGAACATGGCGTCCACCAGGGTGGTCTTGCCATGGTCGACGTGGGCGATGATGGCAATGTTTCTCAAATTGTCGTTGGTCTGTGCTTTCGGCATGATTCGGGAGCTCCGATTGGGCATAATGTTTCCGGGATTGCCGGAAGAGGCAATATAAGCATCCAAACAAAGATGGATATATAATCGAAACGGGTGTTCAAATCAAACCGCAAAGTAGGTCTCGCCGTGCTTGATCGGCACCCAACGATCCGTGAAGCCTTCCTTTTCCAGCGCACTTTTGAGCTGCGCCGGTGGAAAATGCACCGGCTCGTCCCCCAGCCGGAAGGTTCCCCAGTGCACGATCATCAGTTTTTTGGCTCCCAGCTCCTTGAAGGCCTGCACGGTTTCGCGGGGATTCAGGTGACTGTGCGCCATAAACCAGCGGGGTTCGTAAGCCCCGAGGTTGATGATGGCCAGATCGATATCGAATTCCTGCCCCAGCTCTTCAAATCCGTCGAAATAGGCGGTATCGCCGGAAAGGTAGATGGTATAGCCCCCCGCCGTCTGGATCAGGTAGCTGCCCCACAATGACCGGTTGGGCCCGCGGACCGGACTGCGCATGCTCCAGTGGTTGCCGGGCAGCAAAATGATTTTCCGATCCCCGTCGCGGTAGTTATCGTACCAGTCCATTTGGGTGCGGTTGGCCATGCCCAGCCCGCTGAAGACACCGTCATAGCCCAGCGGGCTGATCACATGCGTGTCTTTGTCCAGGGAGGCCAGTGACGGCTCGTCGAGATGATCAAAATGGCCGTGGGTGACCAGAACATGGTCCGGCGGCGGCATGTCCCCGAGACCGAACGCCAGCGGCGAGTAATCCTTGATAAACCAGAAGATCTCGGAAAATACGGGGTCGATCAAAAGGTAGCGGTCGAGGTCTTTGATCATCACACTGGCATGTTTAAGAAAGGTGATCGAGACCCCCCTGTGCGCACGCACCGGCTGCCAGTCGACCGCGACCGGGATGACCGGCTGCTCGCCCAGGTGCTGCTTGAAGCGGTTTTCATGGAACAGCCGCCAGGACAACAACTGCCAGAACCGGCCCTTGTGCGGGAGGCCGACCGGGTTCAGAAAACGCCCGTCGCCGTGGTGCAGCTTCTTACGGGCGATTTCCCGCAGGCTGCGCCCTTTGAGCGGCCGGTAATGCAGATTTTCATCTTTGGGGCGATCGGTTATCGCCGACACGATACGCGTTGGCATCTGGCTCATCAGGAACAAAATTTTGATCGCAAAAAACAGTCTTTGTATAAAAATTCGGCGGTTCATCGTTGCGTCCGTTCTTTGGCGCCACAGGCCGGCAACGACGCCGGTTCTCGCAATGGTTTTGGGATGCAAAAGCGCAACGGGAAAAGATTGGCGCGCCAATGTCGTTTTGAAGTCAGATGATAAGCATAATTCCCGATGATGCAACCTTGCCGGATTGCAGAGGACGCAGGCCGCAGCGGGCCGCCGGCCAAAGGAGGCAATAAAATCGATCCCCCGGCGGATCCGGAGGGGCAAGCCCCTTTGAAACCAGGGATAGGCGCGCCGCGTCTAGAGTGGGAGGCCGCAACAGGCGGTTGTCGCCGGGCGTCGCTGTCAGCGGAAATCAGCCGCCCCAAGAATCCGGGGTTTTGTTCGCTTGGGCGGGGGGCGGCAGCCTTTTGGATTGCCGACCTTGTGGCAAGTGAGGAGCCAGTCGTGCCGGCATTCGGAGAGAGGGTCAATCTTATTTTCGTGCGGCTTGTCTATGTGCGGGTCACCGTTCCGCAATCTTTGCTTGACAAGGGTTCCAAATTAAATTAAATGAACATTCAATTAATTCTTGGCAATGACGGTCAGCAGTGATGCGCAAAAACCAAAAAGCGGAAATACGCAAGCCTGAAATCCTTGAGAATTACTATCAGGTCCTGATTGAAGAAGGATTCGAAGGCGCCTCCATCGGCAAGATCGCCAAGCGGATGAATATCCACCCCAGCCTGATCATCCACTATTTCAAAACCAAAGAGAATATGACGATCGATCTGGTGGAATTACTGATCGAAAAATATGAAGCCCCCGAACTCCTCAAGTTCGACCATATTGAGGATATGCAACAGCGGTTTTATGCGCTCTTCGACACCATTTTTTCCAAAGAGTGGTCCCGAACCGTCGATCCCGGCGTGCACTTCGGATTTTACTACCTCAGCTTTCGAAATCCGGCGATAAAAGACCGTTACGTGGAAATGATCCGGCGTTTTCGTGATTATCTGGTCGGCGAATTACAACGATTCAAGCACGCAGGCCTCATCAAAGTCGAAGACCTGCAAAAGGCCGCCGA
>CP070697.1:6475640-6487815 GCA_020353555.1 Desulfobacterales bacterium | reverse complement strand
TCAGCATCTACCAGTATTCCTGGTTCTTGTTTGCTTTCGCACTTCAAAAACAGTTTCAATGGACGCTTGACACGATCGGTTTAACGTTCACCGTTTTTACGTACGGCGCCACTTTTATTCAGCCGTTTTCCGGTTTTATCGCTGATTCTTACGGGCCGCGCAAAGTTGCCATCACGGCCTCATTCCTCGCGGGAATCGGTCTGGTTTTAGCCGCGACCGTCGACACGCCCCTGTTACTCTATATCTATTACGGCGGGGGCGGAATCGGGGTCGGTGTTCTTTACGGCATTTCCACGGCCTGCGCCATCAAGTGGTTTCCGGATCGACGCGGGTTCGCCACCGGCCTAGTGGTTTTTGGTTTTGGAGCCGGAACCGCAATTTTCAACTGGCATATTCAGGGCGTACTGGAATCCAAAGGGCTGCCGGCAACCTGGTTTTATCTGGGCATTCTCATGTTGATCACCTTGGTTCCGCTATGTCTGTTTTATCGCTATCCGCCGCCGAATGAAGCGGCCAGCAACGCTTCCAACCAAGAGGCGCGGGCAACCGCGACGGACTACAAGCCCGGCGAGATGTTGCAGAGCTATCAATGGTACCTGATATATTTCTGTTTTACCTTCACCGTTTCCATCGTCTTGATATTTGGGGCCCAAATGAAAATGGTCGCCAAGGAGTTCCATCTTCCGCAAAATTATTTCAATATCTTGCTGTTCCTCTTTCCCCTGGGCAACGGTTTGAGCCGGGTGGTCGCCGGTTTTATTTCCGATAGGATCGGAAGGGCAAAAACAATGGTCACTTTCTACACACTCTTAGCGTTTTCCATTTTTGGCTTCGTATTTTTTGCCAAGATACCCATGCTATTTGTTTTTTTCGTCTTTGTCGCGGCACTATTGGGGGGGGCTCCCTTTGCATTGTATCCTGCCACCGTCGGTGATTACTATGGTGCCCGATACGCCACCACGAATTACGGCATCACCTATACGGCCAAGGCTTTGGCCGGATTGATATCCGGCTGGTTAAGCGGCTATCTTGTCATGCAACTCGGCTCTTTTCGCGTGCCACTGCTTTTGGTAGCGGTCGGCAGTCTGCTGGCCGCCGTCCTATCAGCGCCCAAATTACTGAAACCGCCCCGAAGGATTGACATCTAACCGATTATTTCTTAATAACCGCTTGATGCTCGCCAAGCCCATCTCGAAATGACAATTCGGTTGTAAACGACCGCGGGCACGTTATCCCCAGTCCGAGCACCTGCAAAATATTGTTGAATGGAGTGATATTTGTCTACACGCAAGCAAGAATTTTTGGCGGGCGCCCGCAACACATTTCCTCTGCTCCTCGGCGCTTTTCCCTTCGGGCTGATTTATGGCGCCCTTGCGGTAACATCGGGATTATCCGTCGGCGCCGCCATGGCCATGTCGGCCTTTGTATTCGCAGGTTCCGCACAGTTTATCGCGGTGGGATTAGTCGCGGCGCACGCGCCGGTATTGATCATAATTTTGACAACCCTTATCGTCAACCTCAGGCACATGCTCTACAGTGCCACCCTACTACCCTATTTAAAGAAGTTGCCTCAAACATGGCGGATTCCCTTGGCGTTCGGATTGACGGATGAAACCTTTGCCGTAGCGATTCATCGCTTTCGCAAGAACGACTCTTCAAGATTCAAGCATTGGTATCAGTTTGGATCATCCCTTGCGATGTATCTCAACTGGCAACTATGGTGTTTTCTGGGTTTGGTTCTCGGGGATCGAATTCCCGATGCTTCCGGTTGGGGGTTGGATGTGGCCATGCCGATCACCTTCATTGGGATGCTCATACCTTTTGTCAAAAATATCCCCACCGTGGTCTGTGTGCTAACCGCCGGAGCGGTTTCGTTATTGACTTTAGGGATGCCATACAAGTTGGGGATTATTGTGGCGGCCTTTATGGGGATATTGGCGGGATTCATAACCGAACAAACCGGGAAGAAAATACAGGTGGAGATTCAGGTATGACTGCAAACGAATGGTTAATGATCCTCGGTATGATGGGGGTTACCTTTGGTATTCGCTATTTCCTTTTAGCCTTGGCGGACCGCATAAGGATGCCTTCTCCGGTTGAGGTGTCGCTGCAATACATTCCCCCGGCCGTTTTAATCGCCATAACCCTTCCTGCGGTTATATTGCCCCACGGAGAGTGGCATTTCTCTTTTACCAATCCATATCTCGTTGCGGCCGTCATAGCCGCAGGATGCGGCCTTCTGACCAAAAATTTATTGGCGACCATCGCCTGCGGCCTTGCGGCTTTTTTTGCCTATCAAATTTTGCTTTCATCCTGAATCCGCGCGGCTTAGGCCTGGGCGAGGCGTCGACAATTTGAGCGCCGGTCTCCATTTTGCGGCGTATTTTACGCGTGAGATTCTGGGCGCGCATCAATCCTATCGAATACCGGAGATTCGATCTGAACCATCTTACGCGCGCGAAGGGCCTGGAGTCTATTCATGGAAAGGGGTGGGCATGACTGACATCATTGAGAAAATAAAGGGTGATCCCTATGCGTGTTCTCTGGGCATCCATGTGGACAAGGTCGAAGAGGGCTATGCTTCGTGCTCGGTAACCATTACAGCGGATATGTTCAATTTTCTCGGCGTGGTTCATGGAGGTCTTGTTTTCAGCCTGGCCGATGTCGCCTTCGCGGCCGCCTCCAATCGTGACCACTTACCGTCTTACGCCCTCGATGTGAGTGGTTCGTTTCTAAAAACCGCCCAGATAGGTGACACAATTGTGGCCGAAGCCCGGTTGGTGCACACCACTAAACGAACCGGCCTGTACCGGATGCAAGTGTTCAAAGGCCGTGAACTGCTTGCGACCTTCAACGGAACCGTATTCCGCAAAGTCGCTTGAGGGAGGCGTCGATCCTGGGAATCTATCTGCGGACTCATGGAAATTGCCAAACACCAAAACGCGGACGGAGCATTTCCACGGCCTCGCCACTCCCAGGGCCAAGCCGGCCGGCAACCTGTACGTCTTCCGACAGGTGTTCCCAGCCTGCAATGCCTTGGACGTCTGGGTCCCGGCAGTTTTTTCAATTATTGACTCGTGGAATCAATTGTTGATAGAGGGGGTAACAGCTTAGCCCTTTGAAAAACCAGGGATAGGCCGACCGCTCATCGGCTTTGGGCAGCGAAAAAACTCGAAAATAGATGAATCCCGCCACGCGGCGGGCGAACCTGACGCCGGAATCGGGGAAAAGAGCCGTTTCCGGACAGACACTCAAGCGAGGAAGGGAGACCACATGATGGCGCCAATCGGAATGGAGGAAAAATTCAAGAAAGCCGCGGGTGTGATCTGCAAACAGGGCATGGTTCAGTTTCCGCTCAGTGACACGGCCATCGCCATTATAAAGTCTGCCGTCGGGGACAACGAAGAGGAACTCGACCTGATCTATGCCTTCCGCGAGAAGCCTTCGCAAACAGCGGACCAACTCGTTGAATCGAGCGGATTTTCCGAGGAAAAGATCGAGCAGCTGGCAACCAGCCTTGCCAAAAAAGGGCTAATTTTCAATCAGCCGAGTTCCGCGGGTGTCATGGTTTACAGGCTCCTGCCGCTCATGCTGGTGGGATTGATGGAATACAAATTCATGGTGGATCTCACCGGAAGCCGGGAGGAAAAGGAACTCGCCGGGTTGTTCGAAAAGCTGCTGGAAGAACTCCGCAATCAGACTCAGGATAATTACGATACGCTCTTACCCCTGTTCCAAACCGCCCCCGCGGTGGACCGGACCGTGCCCGCGCGGCGAACGGAAGATGGCAAGCCGATCAAGATCATCCCCGTTGATAAGGCCCTGGATGTGGCCGAAGAATTCGTACTTCCGAGCCAGGCCGTCCAAGACATTATCAACAAGTTCGACGACATTGCCGTGGGACGTTGCTTTTGCCGGCAGCGACGAAGTCTGCTGGAGGACGACTGCCGTACCGCCGCGCCGACATTGAACTGCTTTACCTTTGGCAAATCAGCCCGGCATACGACGGCACAAGGATTTGCACGCAAAGTCACAAAGGAAGAAGCCCTGAAAATCATGCAAGCGGCCGAGCAGGCCGGGTTGATCCACAAGGCCTTTCACCCCGGTTCCCGGGAATCCACCCCGGAGACGAGCATCTGCAACTGCTGCAAGGATTGTTGCGATATCTTCCAGCTTTGGCGAAACGGCACCCTGCCGCTGATCAATTCGACTTACCATCTTTCCGTGATCAACGAGGAGGCCTGCACCGGCTGCGGTACCTGCCTGGAGTGGTGCCCCACGGATGCCATTACCCTCAATGCAGCCGGCGTGGCCCAGCGGGACGAAAGCGCCTGTCTTGGATGTGGCGTTTGCTCCCGGTTTTGCCCGGAGGAGGCCATCTCGCTCCAAGAGGGATTAAGGAAGGTATTTATTATGCCTCCGCGACTACGCCACGCCTAGAGGCGGTTTCAGGCCCCCTGGCGCAAGTCCTTGCGCTTACTCATGCGTGCGTTGTTATTTAGACATCGGTCGTCATTGGCATCATGGGTCATCGACCCAGCCGGGCAGGGCATTGAATCGCTCGACGGCTCAAACTCAGGTCAAAGCGGGTGTAAGGCCGGAACTCGATGGAACTTTTAAGATACGAACGGTATGATTTGCTGTGAATCGCATGCAAACACTCTCTTGCAGGGTTCCGGCTAAACACCCGCTAAGACCTTCAAACAGTGAGCCGACCGCCGATTCAAAACCCTGCCCGGCACGCGTGTCTAAATAAATAGGGCTGCATTAGTAAAGTGTGATTCGGCATCAGCTAACCTTGAAGCGCAAATCCGGTTAAGGGCATCTTAGCGGCTGGTAAAAGTTTAGCCTCTTGAAAAACCATGGATAGGTCGACCGCTCAACGGTTGCCGTCCCCGGCATTTTCGCTGCGCGGCACTTGGACAGAGGGTGGCAAGCGATCTAGGGCCTGATCAAGCGTTTAATCGGCCTGGTACCATCAAAAAAAGCACGGGGGAGAAACCAAGATGCAAATCACCACGCTTTTAGGCAGCGCCAAAAAGAAGGGCAATACCGCTACGGTTCTGGGATGGGTGGAGGACGAACTCAAATCACGGCGCCACGCTGTGGAACGGATCTACCTCAATGACAAGTCGATCAAGGGCTGCCTGGGGTGTGCCCAATGCCGGGAGAATCCCGATGAAATTGCCTGTGTCCAGATTGACGACGCCATCGGTATCATGGAACGCATGATCTCATCCGACGTCGTCCTGTTCGCCTCCCCGATCTATTTCTGGGGCTTTTCGGCCCAAATCAAGGCGCTGATCGACCGAGGCTACGCTCTCGTGACCAACTACCACAAGCCGGGCCATACGTCCCTCATGGAAGGCAAGCGCATCGGCCTGTTGGTCACCGGCGCGGACGCCTACGAGGAAAATGCCGAAGGCCTGTTTACCGCCTTCGACCGACTCGTGGACTTTTTGTTGGCCCGCAAATCCGGCGCGTTATACGTGGGTGCGTGCAGCGTGCCGTCCGCGATCCCGGCCGAGGTCCGGAACCAAGCGGCGGAATTGGCCCGCTCCCTGGTGGTCTGAAATATACCGACTTGGGGGCCCGAAGCGCTGCGACTCCCCAAGAGCGCGATGCGGGGCCCTTCGGGCTTGGAGTCAAACGGGGGTTTCCGCCGTTTCCCGCAGTTTCACGACGTTGATTGCTTGCGGCGGATAAAGAGGATCAACCCCGCGATCAGGGGAAATACGGAGATGAGATAGAGAAGGTAGCCCATCTCCCGCTTGACGGCGACGATCCTGCGCAGGCTGTCTTCTAACACCCGGCCGGCCTCTTCCTCGAGCCAGAGCGTTTTCGAGGCTTTCCCGTTGGCGGCGGAAAAGCTGACGGGGTGTCCTTCGAAAGCCGGTGGGCCTTCGGCCGGATCCCCTGTATTTTGGTAAGGTATGATTTCATAGCCCAGCTCGGCGCCCGGAGTTTGCTTCACCCGATAAGCGGTGCGCTCAATGCGCGTCGCGGGCCGGCCGGCCTCCTGCAAAAAGAGCTGCACTTCGGCGAGGGGCTCGGTGTGAACCCAGATCCATCTATCCCGACTTCCGTCATTCTGCGGGTCAAGGAGTTTCCGGTAATACAATTCCCGATATTCGTCTTCCCGGTACGGACGAAAATAGAGGGTATTGCGGCCGGCCGCGTAAATGGTGCTCGACGGTTCATTGCTTTGCTCTCTTTTGGTCCAGCGGTTGCCCGGTATGATTTCGTACCCGATACGCCCCTGGCGTCGGCGCGTGAAGAGCACCAGTTTTTTTTCGCTTCCCTCAACGATGGTCCCATCGGCGGCTCTTAAACGGACGGCATAATTTCCCGGCGGCAGGCTGATGATAAAGTCCTGTTTTAAACCCGTCACATCAAAAGACAGTCTAGCCGGCGGCTGCGGTTGTTGGGGCATCTCGGCCTGCACCTGGGCCGGATCGAATTTCTCCCCGGCGTTCTTACGGGCTTCCAGTTCTTGGCCGTATTCGATGATTCGGGTTCGATAGGCCAGCATTTCTTTGTTATATGCATCCATTTTTTGGTAAAAGTCAGTTAACGGCTTTTCGTACTTGCGAAAAACGGCGTAAGCCTCCGCCCCCACGTACATGCGGCTGACCTCGCCCATGATACCTTCCGGATAGAACAGGACGTATTCCTCTTTGGCCAGTGATTTCAGGATATCCCCCCTCTTGATGACCTCGAGGATTCCTTCGGCTTCTTCATTTAAGCGTTTAAAGGCCGCCAGATATTTGCGGGTCAAAGGCCAATAATAGACTTGGGTATAACGGAGACTGACGGCATTGTTCACATCCGCCAAAAGATAGATGGTATCCTCACTGCGGGGAACAAATTTATCCCGGTAGCCCTTGCCGTCGAAATTGTTCAGCCGGTATACCAGCTGCTCCTCGAACTTGGGGACGTCGGCCCGACCCGGATCCGGCCCGGCGAGCGTCGCCAGAAACACCAAGCCCCACAGAACGTGAACCGCCATCCGTTTCATCCGCGAACCCCTTTTCGGGCCAGAACCATCACGGCCGCGGCCAGGAAAATCAGCGCATAAAAAAGGCAATAGAGCAGGGTTGCCCCGTAAGCCGGCATGTTTCCGATCAGGACCGCCTCCATGCCCCGATTCAAAGGCGCAAAGGGTGAAATCCACTCGATTCCACCATAGAGTGGATTGACGATGTTCCTGAAATACGCCCAGGAGGGCGATAAGGTCTCGGCACCCAACCGACCCAGCAGCCCGTGGACGATCTGAACGCCCAGAAAAATGATAAGGCTGGCGACCAGTCCCATAATGGAATTTCTGATCTTGGAGGTCATGGCGGAGATCAAAAGGCTGAAGCTGATCACACAGGATACGGAGAAAAAGGATAAGACCAAGCCGTGCATGAGGTTCCACGACAAGGCCAGGCGGGTCAGTGCCGACACTGCCAGAAAATAGAGCAACATAAAGCCTGCCAGCACCAGGTAGACCAGCATATCCGCCAGGTACTTGGCCGTTAGATAGGAAGAACAATTCACAGGTCCGTAGAATAACACTTCCAGGGTACCCTGGTCTTTTTCCCGCGAAATGGCAACGGCGGCGACGATTGCAAGGTAGAAGGACACCACAAACAAGGATATATGCAAAGGAAAGCTCAACGGATCAGAAGCGATGCGAATATTGTTATCCCCGATGGCTCCCATATATTGGTTCAGGAAAAAAGACGAAGTCAGAAAAGCAAGCGTCATGGCCGCATAAAGGCCCCAACCCCTGATCGCGGCGGAGAACTCTCTTTTCACCAGGGCCCGCACCGTGTGAACGGGAAAGTTAAACGGGACGCTCATAAGACTTCCTCTTTGAGAAGCTTGACCTCGGCGGTCGAATATTCAAAGCGGCCCTGGGGCGTATCCAGCACGACCTCGAGCACACCGTGCGGCGCCGTCTTTTCGCTCAAATCGAGGTCGATCATCTCCCATGGAATGATTCCTTTGTTTTTGGCCAAGGCATCCTCGGCGTCCCAAAAGAGATCAACGGGTCCTTCAAATAGCTTTCTTCCTTTTTGATATTGGTTTTCATCGCCGTCGCGGACAAACAGTCGCCCTTCCAATTTAAACGGCAAGCAGGGATAGTGGGTGATGGCGACGCCTTGGCTGTCGGTTAAACGGATTTCCAATTGCAGCCCCTTGGCCACCGGCGCGGCAAAGACCAGAATCCCTTTCAGATCAGGGATGCCCTCCCCTTGCAGGTAGAGGTTCACCAAATTCCGGCCGTTTTGCACCTCAATCTGCTTTTGGATGGGACCGTAGTTGCGAGCCGATGCCGTCAAGGTATAAACGCCGGGTGACAAGCCCTTGAGTTCATACCGTTTACTGCGGAAAGTCATGGTGGATTTTCCCGCCACCACGATTCGGGCCCCCCAAACGGCGTCACGGCTGAGGACGTCCGCGATCTCCCCTTCGACCGTGCCGTATTTGCCCGGTCCCAGGAAAACAAGGCTCCCGGCGATGACGGCGATACCGACGGTCAGAATGAACGCCCCGATCAGAGTCTTGCGTCTATTCATTCCCACGACTTTGCTGTTCTTTTTCCGCTCCCGCCAACAGGGAAATATTTTGGGTCGTAATGGTCATAAAGGCCTCCTCCAGGGACATTTCCTTGCGTTTTATGCCCAGGATGAGCGCCCCCTGTTGGGAAAGAGCCCTTGAAATTTCGGCCCGGTAGTCTTTATCCGATTTAACTTTCACCGCCAAGTAATTGCGATCGTTTTTGACTTCCTCGATGAAGGGGAAGGAGGAAAGGGCCTGGAGGATGGCGGGGGTAACCCTTTCAAGTTCAACTTCCAGTTCCACGATCGCGCTAAGCCTGCGCTTGAGATTTTCCATGCGCTCCTCGGCCAGCAGCCGGCCTTTATGGATGATGCCCACTTTCTGACAGAGTTTTTCAACCTCCGAAAGGAGATGCGATGAAATAAAAACGGTCTTGCCCTTTTGGTTTTCGCGGGCGATGAGATCCCGGATCTTTTTGACACCCTGGGGATCAAGCCCCGAGATGGGTTCATCCAAAATCAGAAATTCAGGGTCATGGAGCAGTGCCCGGGCAAAAGAGATTTTCTGTTGCATGCCCCGTGAAAACGCCCCCAGCCTTCGGTGGCGGACGTCCCTGAGATCCAATTCTTCCAAAAGTTCGTCCAGACGCGACGATTTGTGCGCGACCTGGTAGAGATCCCCAAAAAAATCGAGATATTCCTTGGCCGTCATCTCCTTGTAAAGATATTGCTTTTCGGAGACCACCCCCACGCGGCGTCTGATATTGACACTGTTGCCGGTCAGTTCCTGCCCCCAAAACCGGATGCGGCCGGACGTGGGCTTCAGGACATCGAGAAGCATCAGGATGGTCGTGGTCTTGCCAGCCCCGTTCGGTCCGAGAAAACCATAAATCTCTCCTTGCGCTACTCTCAGGTTCAGCCCGTCGAGAGCCCGGAAGCCATTGTACGCTTTGGTCAGGTTTTCTACTTCGAGCATGGTTTTGTTCCCGGCGGCGCCGCTGCTGCGGCCCCAATGCCCGGCGCATTTTCAAGTAAGAACTTTTCCGCTTCAACATTCCACAATCCGCGGTGGCGCTCGCAGATTCCGGCGAGTTCGGCAAAAAACGGCGATCGCTGCCCCCGGTCGTTAAAATCCGCAATGGCGACCAGGGGCCATCGCGATATGGGTGTAGATTAATTTTTTCCCCCCCGGCAGATGGGGTAAGTTCAAAGTCGCTTCCCGGGCCGCCGTAATTCCCCCGACGTGCGTGATCATGATGGCGGGATTGATTTTCCCGCGGGCCATCAGGTCCAGGGCATCACGCATATCGGCCACGTTGCCGCCACTGGTTCCGACCAAATGGGTACCGGCGTAATGCACATTGTAGAAATTTATGCGGGCACTGAAATCCGGTGCGCTGGGTCCGGCAAAAAAGTTGAGGCAGCCGTCTTGGGCGAGCAGGGCGTCCGCCTGCGTGAGCAACTCCGGCAAGGGGGCCAAGACGAAGACATCATCATATCCGCCGCCGTGGCTCAGGTCCATCAGCTCCTGGACCGGGTTTGTTTCCCCGGCATTCAGGTACACCAATTCGATGCCGCGCGCCCGGGCCTCATCCGGTCGCAGGACGTTTCGGGCGCGCTCCAATCGCTCCGGATTGATATCGGTGACCGCCACCAAAGACGGACTCCGCGGCCCATGCAGCAAGAAATCCAGCAAACCCAGACCCATGGGTCCGCCGCTCGCCAGAAGGGCCGTCCGCCCGCCCGCACGAATGCCCATGCGATGGGCGTAGGTGTCCATATCGACATGGTACTGGGCCTTGCAGGCTCCGATAATACAACTCATGGGCTCACTGAGGGAGGCCATAAAATAGGCGTCCCCCTCGTAGCGCAGCAGGCACCCGGTTTCGATAATCGCCGCAGGAAGCAATACGTGCGTACTGTCGCCCCCCAGAGTGGGAAAAGAATAACCAGGCCGATGCAGGCTGGCAGGACTATTCAAGGCCGGCTGGACGGCGAAGTTTTCGCCTTGCGCATATTTGTCCTGCCAATGCCGGCCGACCTTCAATAACCGTCCGGCGAATTCATGCCCGATGATGATGGGCTCGTCGGCAATATTTGCGGGGACCCGCTTGTGCTCCGCGCCCTGCCGCACGGCCTTATAACTGGACATGCAAATCGAGTCGCAAATCACCTCCGCCAGGATCTCATCGTCACCGGTTTCCGGCAGGTCAAAGGTCTCCAATCGCAAATCCATCTTGCCGTGCAGGCGCAGGGCCGTTGTTTTCATAAACGATTACCCTCTTGAGACGATGGGAATTGAGGCGGCAATTCGATTCTGGGGCTACAGGTATGGCAAATTGGGGATGGTCTGTCAAGCGATCTACGCGACGACCGCTTCAAATGTCAACTCATATTTGTCGCTGCGATAGCGTGACTCCTCGCATTCGATGGGCAGATTATCCTGAACGTAGGTCACGCCTTTGATCAGAAAAACCACGGTGTCCTCCTTCAGCCCCAGCAATTGCGCGGAAAGGCCGGAGACGCGGTCGATGCTGATCCCCTGGGAATGCCGGTTGGGCTTGAGCCCATATTTCGTCTCAAAGACCTTCCATAGCGAAGATGAAAGATCTTGCTTGACGATCCCGGGGCAGAGATCCGTCCGGATGTAACGGGTTTCAAGCATCATGGGGATCTCATCGGCCAGACGCAGTCTTTCAAGCCGCACGACGCGGGCGTCTTCGGCCAGACCCAAACGCTCTCGGGCAAAGGCATTGGCCCTGACCACCTTCTTGCTCAAAACTTGGGTCGAGGGCGTCAGCCCCATTTCGGACATATTTTTGGTAAAACCGAGGACTTTTCTCAAATCCCGTTTGACCTTCCGCATCCGCACGAACGTGCCCTTCCCGGCTTTCCGCTCCAGGTAGTTTTCTTGGACGAGATCATTGAGCGCCCGGCGGATGGTCGTCGAGGACAACTCATAAAGATCGTTGAACTCCCGCTCGGAAGGAATCAAATCGCCCTCTTTATACGTACCGTTCAAGATGTTCTGTTTGATTTGTTCTTTGAGCTGGTAGTAGAGGGGCACCTTGGAGTCATAATCAATTCGCATATTCATTTTTTTCAGCACCCGCCTGTCAGGGCAACGTCAAATTTAACCCACCTAGTTCTACTTTGTCACATTAGCCATGTTCACCCTTGGGCGCGGCAGGGATGATCAGATTTGAAACCGTGTAAAACTCGTGCCCAAGGGCTCGCAAAGAAAGCCCCGAGGACGCGCACAATATGATCGATCGTCGCATCAACGTCTTTTGCAGGTCTTTTGAAAGAAGAGGTGCCGCGGTGCGGTGCTTTCTGAACGATCCCTAAGGCCCTCAGACATTTACACGATTTTTAACAGTTTAGCCCTTTGAAAAACCTTGGATAGGCCGACCGCTCATCGGCTTTGGGCATTGGAAAAAACTCGAAAATAAGGGTTCGTAAAACCGACCCGCGCGTTGATTTCAAAACGGATGTCGCGAAAATGAACGTCAATCCGGGCCTTGATGGGAACTCCTTTTTACGGTTCGGTTTAACGACCTCTAATTTTCTCAGACAGTTTCCCGATGCCCAAAGCCGATGAGCGGTCGACCGGGATATTTTGCATA
>CP070697.1:6456841-6475540 GCA_020353555.1 Desulfobacterales bacterium | reverse complement strand
TCGAGCCGGCATGGGAACCATGGATTTTTGAGGCCAATCCCGGCTACGATGTTTGGACCTCCGACATGCTGGCCGAAGTGATGAACGCGGATTACGTCCGTTTGACTGACGCGGAAATCCAGCAGGTGTTTGACAGCTGCCGATTTCCAACCGCCTGAAGGGAAGGTGATCATCTGCCCGCGGAGGATGATCTGAGGCTCGCCGACGATGACGCTGCAGATTTCTGATCCGATCCATACCAGAGGCCGAAACTTTCACAACCGGAGCGTCCCATCACCGATGGTGCCCAATTGTGCCGCGACGGACGGTGCGGTGAGTGATGCCTACCGTCGATTTAATCAGGCGCGCGCCGGAGTGGGGTGCATGGTGTTAGGAGCGGCTGATGTTCATCCCGCCGGCCGGGGGTTCAAGCGACAACTGGGCATTCATACGGCAATCGAACTGCATGCCTGTCATGCCTGCTGGCTGAATTTCATCCTCTCTCCGCACTTCAATCACCGCCAGGATCAGTATGGGGGAAGCTTGGAAAATCGATTGCGCCTGTTGAGAGAAGTCATCCAATCCACAGAGGCTGAAGTCGGGTCATCGGCGTCGGGGGGCTGGACCGGCCGCACATCGACAAACAGGCAGTGACCGGGGACTGCGCCGATCTGGCCGCCGCCGCGCAGGCGGCCTTGATTGCCGATCCGGCGTACTTCGTTAAAATTTTCTTTAAAATTCAGGAAGGCCGGGATGAAGACATTCGGATTTGATGCGGCGGCAGGGTTGCCGACTTGAGGATCCGGGGCGCCGAATGGCTGAGGGCAACCGTCCGCAGCAAGCCAAGAGGGGAGGTGATCATTCCGGAATTAGGGTGGCCTTGCAAGCGGGCGGCCGATCTGGTTCGGCCCATCGCCGCGAGGCCGGGCGTGAACCGCAACGAATAAGGAGGAGGTTGTCTATGAAAGCCAAATGGAGTGTATTGACGGTGTGTTTAGCTTTACTGGTGGCGTTCAACGCACAAGCCGCCGAGTATACATTGAAATTCGCCAACCCGGTTCCCAAGGATCACTCCTGGGGTCGAGCGGCGGAGGAATTCAGCAAAATGGTGGCTGAGGTGACCGGAGGCCGGGTCGAAGTTCAAGTCTATCACGCCGGAGCCCTGGGAAAGATCCGCGAGGTTCTTGAAATGGCCAAAGTCGGAACAGTCGATTTCGTGCTCTCCGGAACCGGTCACGTCACCGGTTACGTGCCGGAAATGGGAATTACTGTATTGCCGTACTTGTGGAAAGACACTCAGACCATGTTCGAGGCGCTCGACGGTCCCTTCGGGCAGTGGCTCGGCGAAAGACTGTCCGCCAAGGGTTACGAAATTGTCGGCTGGTGGGACAACGGTTTCCGCCATGTCAGCAACAACGCGCGGCCGATAATGAAGGTGGAAGATATGAAAGGCCTCAAGATTCGCTGTCTGCCGGCCAAAGTGCATGTGGACTTTTTCAAAGCCTTGGGCGCCGCACCCACACCGATGGGCTGGACCGAGCTTTATCAGGCCCTCCAGCAGGGGGTTGTGGATGCCCAGGAAAATCCGCCGGCCATGGTCTATCTCGGCAAACTGCATGAAGTGCAGAAGTACTACTCGCTGACCAGCCATGTCAATGAGCCCGGAAATGTATTGATGAGCAAGGCTTCCCTGAATAAGCTTCCCAAAGATCTGCAGCTGGCGGTCAAAGTCAGCGTGCAGAAAGCCTCGATCTGGCAGCGCGCGGCGAATCAAAAGGACAATGAGGAGGTCATGCAGAAGCTCGTTGATGCTGGGATGAAGATCAACGAGGTGCCGGACGAGACCATCGCGGAGTTCCGCAAAATCGCCCAGAGTGTCTACCCGGATGCCGTCAAGGGCTTCGGCGCCGACGCGCAAGAAGTCGTCGATATCGTCATCTTCTTCAACCAATAATCCCACCGTACGTTCCGGGGGGTTTTCTCTGATCCGAGGGAAGGCCCCTTTGGCGGAGAGGGTCGGTTTGCGAGGGGACAGGCATGTTTTTGCGCATTCTTTCCAGGCTGGTTGAAATTACCATCATCATTGGAGCGGCGTTTATTGTGACCATCGTCACAACCGAGGTGGTTTTGCGTTATGTTTTCAAGCATTCGCTAATTTTCACGGAAGAGCTTTCACGTTACCTGATGGTCTGGATTGTTTTTCTGGGCAGCGCACTGGCCATTCGGGACAAGGCCCATATTCGAATCAATATATTGGTCAAGCGGCTGAACCCCAAATTGCACAAGGCCGCCCACCTCATTGCCCACGGATTGGTTTTGACTTTCCTGGTCATCGTCGCGGCCGAAGGCATTCGTATTTTACCCAGCCAGCGCTACCAGATGTGCACCACCATCGATATATCGTTGTTCTATTTCTATCTGGCCATACCGGTGGGCGCCGTATTGATGATCGTCTACCTGTTGCCGGCCATCAGGACCACGCTTGCCGAAAAACCCGCGGCGCACGGCAACCAGGGCAAAAGGAGTGCAGCGCTATGATCACGCTCTCAGTTGTCTTTGTCGTGACGCTCCTTCTGGGGGTGCCGGTTGCCTTTTGTCTCGGTCTGGCGGGGGTGGGGTTTATCATAGTCTCCGAACACCTGCCCTTCAATATTCTGCCAACGTTGATGTTCGGCGGCATCGACTCGTTTCCGCTGATGGCCATTCCGTTTTTCATCATGGCCGGAGATCTGATGGGCCGCTGCGGCGTTCTGCCCAAGCTGGTGGATCTAGCCGACAGCCTGGTGGGGCATTTGAGAGGAGGCCTGGCCTACGTGAATATTCTGGCCAGCATGTTTTTTGCCGGTGTCACCGGCGTGGCCGTGGCCGATACGGCGGCCATCGGCTCGATGCTTGTTCCCAGCATGATCAAGCAGGGGTATTCTCGCAGCTTCTCGGCGGTGGTTACGGCAGCTTCATCCATTATGGGGCCGATTATTCCGCCCAGCGTGGCAATGTTGATTTATGCCTATGTGTACGGCGGCGGAATCTCGGTCGCCAGACTTTTTCTGCTGGGTGCCGTCCCCGGGTGTCTGATCGGGTTTGGCATGATGGGCTTGGTCTATGTCATGTCCTTCCGGCATAATTTTCCGGTCAGCTCCGTCGGGTTCAGCTTCGATAACGTGGCCAAACGCATTGTGAGCGCCATACCGGGGCTGATGGTGCCGATTATCATCCTGGGCGGCATTATCGGCGGCCTGTTCACGCCCACCGAAGCCGGGGCGGTTGCGGTGGCCTATGCGCTGCTCATTGGTCTATTTTTCACCCGGCAGCTCGGTCTGAAAGATATTGCCGAATGTTTCCTGACCAGCTGCCGAACAACCGCGGTCGTCTTCATGCTGCTGGCCACCGCCAAGATCATCTCGTGGATTTTGACCACCCATCAGGTTCCCCAGATGGTTGCCCAGTCCTTTATGCAGCTCACCAACTATCCCCAAGTTTTCCTGTTTCTTTCGGTTTTGTTTTTACTATTGCTGGGGTTCGTTCTGGAAGCGGTGGCCACGATGATCATGCTGATCCCTGTGTTCGGCCCCGCGGCCCAGGCATACGGGATCGAGCCGCATCATTTCGGACTCCTGGTGGTGATGACCGTTCAGATTGCCTTGATCACGCCGCCGGTGGCCCTGGGTTTATTTATCATATGTCCGATCGCGGAATGTTCGATAGAAGATGCCGCGCGCGAAATCTGGCCGTTTTTGTTACTGGTTTTCGGAGTTATTCTGCTGGTGGCCTTTTGGCCCGCCGTGACCGATTGGTTGCCGAGACTATTTGGATTTTAACCCAAAAAGTTGAAAGGAGTTAAGCGCCATGCTGAAAAAACAAGACGTGTATGAAGTCCCTTACGGCTACAGGGCGAAAGTCGGGCTGGTCGTCGTCGGACCAAACTTAAACCCGACGCCGGAGATCTGCCGCATGATTCCGGATTACATTCAGGTTCGCGAGACCCGCATACACATGGATCCGGTGGTCAACGTGGAGGAGTGCTCCAAACTGAGCGAACCCCTGGGACAAGCGGCCGCGCTTCTGGCAGAAGGTTTATCCGCACCGGTTCTGGGGAATCGCTCCGCCATAGCCTTTGCGTGCACCGCCGGCTCACTGGTCGGTGGACCGGGCTGGGATAAAAAAGAAATCGAGATGATGGAGAGCGCGACGGCCGGATTTGCTTGCCGCCGGGCCATTCCTGCCATGGAGGCCCAGAGCAAAGGAATTCCCTGCACCACCACGGCCACGGCGGCGGAAGAGGCCATGCGCTTCATGGGCCTTAGAAAGATTGTGATTGCGGGTCCCTACATTGACGAGATCAATGAAAGGTTCCGGATCTTCTATCAGGATTCCGGCTTTGACGTCCTCAAAGTGGTCGGGCTCGGCATTGAAGATCTGTATGAAATGGGCGCGACGAAACCTTCGCAGGCCTATCAAATAGCCATGGAGGCTGTGGTTCCTGAAGCGGACGGCATTTTTATAACCTGCACAAACTTCCGGTGCAGCGATGTCATCGAAGAAATTGAACGCGATTCCGGAAAGCCGGTGGTGACGTCCAATCAAGCGACAGCCTGGCATCTGATGAAACTGCTGGGAATCAATGACGTTGTGGATGGTTACGGCCAGCTGCTTCGGAAAACACCGAGGGTTTAAGGCAAAAGCGGATTTCCTTGTTCTTAAAGTTGACCAACCCAACCCAGGGCGGAAAAGGGCGTGAGTCTGCGGCTCGCGACGGGCCTGCTTGAATTCTAAACGCTATCCTTGCGGCCCGGTTGCCGCCCGCGCGAAATTGTCCAGGGCCTTTGCGATGGCAGCAACAACTTCCTTGCAGTCGGTGATGCCGTGGCGCCGGGCCAGATACGCGGGATCATTATAGGAGAGCCACACCTGTCCGCCGTCGTCTTCCCAGATGAGCGCTTTTTGGGGCAGATCGATCGCCACGGTTTGACCACATTGCATCAATGGGGCCCCTACTTTGGGGTTACCAAAAATAACCAATTCGGTGGGACGTAGATCTTTTCCCACTTTTTGCGCGCCTTCCGCGTGATTAATGCGGACAAACACGGTCATGCCTTTTTCTTGCAAGGCTTTTTCGAGGCGATCCGCGGTGTCCTGGACGGCATGCACGCTTTTGACGTTGATCAGGCCGTTTTCAGCCGAAGCCCAGGCAACAGTGCCGAACAGCGCAAACAAGATTAGCAGTAATTGACGCATGTCTGATCCTCCTTTCAAAGCTTACGAAAGTTTTGTGCATTGGTTTTTCAAAGGGCTAAACTGATACCAGAAAATGAGAACAAATTTTCGTGGCACCAATACCGGCTGGGATGCGTCGCACCCCCCGGCGCCCCCGCTTTAGTGTAGACGGAACAGGGGCAATTTGGGGCAAAGTGGCTGAGGGCTCTATCCGGGTCGCGGTGTCGGAAATGCTGTAAAATGCTTCATGCAATCTTCGGGCGGACATCTTCGCGCAGCGCTTTGTGCAGTTTGACCGGTTGAGAGAGCTTGGCCCGCACTTTGAGGTTTAACATTTCCACCGCCACGGAAAAAGCCATGGCGAAATAGATGTAACCTCTGGGAATGTGAAGTGCCAAACCTTCGCCCAATAGCGCCACCCCGACCAGGATCAGAAAGCTCAACGCGAGCATCTTAATGGTCGGATGGCGGTCAACGAATTCGCCGATCGCCCCTGCCGCCAGCATCATGACCCCCACGGAAATAACGATGGCGAATACCATCACAGGGACATGCTTGGCCAGACCGACCGCCGTGATGACGGAATCCAGCGAAAAGATAATGTCGATTAAGGCAATTTGGATCAGAATCCCCGTTAAACTCGCCGACACTTTTGGGTCTTGGGATCTTTCATGGCCTTCGAGGCTATGGTGTATTTCGTGGGTACTTTTAGCCATCAGAAATAATCCGCCGGCGATCAATATGATGTCCCGTCCTGATATCTCATTGGTGAAGATCACAAATAAAGGTTTGGTTAATCGCATGATCCATGTCAGGCAAAGTAATAAAGCAATGCGGCTAACCATGGCCAGTGCCAGGCCGGTTACGCGGGCCCGCGTGCGCTGCCGCGCCGGTAAACGACCCACCAGTATCGAAATGAAGATAATATTGTCGATTCCGAGAACGATTTCCAAAGCGGTTAAGGTCGCCAGGGCAATCCAGGCTTCCGGTTCGGTGATCCACCCCATGGTTTAATTCCTCAAATTGTTCATTCTTCCATTTGCAGTTCGGTTGTAATGTCAATGCTGCCCTGGATGCTGCGGGCCACCGGGCAAAATTCGGTGTGAAACCCATGGACCCGCTGGGCGTTCTCCCTTTGGTCCTGTTCCACTTTCAGGTGATAGGTAACATGGATGCGCTTGATCACCAGCACCTCGTCTTCCTTTTCGATTTCTCCGCGCGCCGTGGAGCTGAGCAGGCCCTCGCTGGCGGGTATACCACGCGCTTCCAGCGCGCCACCCAAGGTGCCCGTCAGTCAGCCGGCCGCCGCGGCCACGATATAGCCCAGGGTGGTGGCATGCGGTTCGTGAACCTTCGTGTCGACGCCGTAATGGGCGGCGATTTCGGAATGCACGCCAAAGGCAACCGGCGCCTTTTCCTGGGGCAGGTAAGCGCGGCGCAGGGGTCCTTTCACCCGTTCAATTTTTACCTGTGATGTGTAGACTACGTGATTGTGCATGTCGCCTCCTTTCTTTGCACCGAATATTTCGCGGCTTGACCGCGGAGTCACGGAAGACGCCGCAGATTTTATTGCTAGATTCTAGGGGCATATCGAGCCCCAACCGGCAACCCGTTCATTCAGCCGGCAACCATTTTCCGGCGTTCGGGTAGGGCCTTGCGAAGCATCTATAGTTTTTCGTATTCTTCGATCAGTTGATCAACCAAGTGCTCGAAATGATGGACGGCCCGTTCAACCGGTTGCGGGGAGCGCATGTCGATGCCGGCCTCCAACAGTTCCTCGAGCGGGAATTTACTGCCGCCGAGTTTCAAGAAATTCAGGTACGCTTCCCGGGCGGAATTGCCTTCGGTCAGGACTTTGTCGGCCAGGGCGAGGGCCGCCGAAACCCCGGTAGCATATTTGTAGACATAAAAGGCCGAATAAAAATGCGGAATCCTCAGGCACTCCAGGACCAACTCCGGATCGATGACCAGCATGTCTCCAAAATAGATCTGCAGCAGTTCGCGGTATTTGGCGGTGATCACCTCCAGGGTGAGCGGTTTGCGGGTTTCGACGAGGTGATGGATGATCTTTTCAAATTCTGCGAACATGGTCTGGCGGAAAAGCGTGGCCCGGATATTATCGATTTCGCGATTGATGATATAGGCCTTCATTTTCGGGCGGTCGTGATAAAAGCGGAGCAGATATTGCCCGAGAAGAACCTCGTTGAAAGTGGAGGCGACCTCGGCTACAAAAATGGTATACGCATGGTCGACATACGGCTGGTGCTTCTTGGAGTAATAGGAGTGCATGGAGTGTCCCGCTTCATGGATCAAGGTATAGAGACTGTTGATATTGTGCGCCTCGTAATTCAACAGAATATAGGGCGGTGAATCATAACACCCGGAAGAATAGGCGCCGCTTCTTTTGCCCCGGTTTTCGTAACGATCGACCCATCCGCCCCGCAGACCTTTCCTCAAGATAGCGGTATATTCCGCGCCCAGCGGGGCCAGCGCCTCAACGCACGCATCGGCGGCTTTTTCATAGGGCATATGAAAATCCACACCGCGGATCAGCGGCACGTACGTATCACAAAAATGAAGCTCGGTCAGCCCTAGCGCGCGCCTTCTAAAATCCAGGTATTTGAATAGGGGCGCCAGCCGGCTTTGCACCGTGGTCAGCAGATTATCATAAACCGTTTCCGGCACATCATCGTCGAACAATGCGGATGTCCGGCAGTTTTCGAAATTCCTGACCCGGGCGTAGAAGAAGTCTTTCTTAATGGAAGAAGAGAGGGTCGCGGCCAAGGTGTTTTGGTGAGCGCCATAGGCGCGGTAGTATAGAAAAAAGGCCCTTTTCCGGATTTCCCGCTCGGGATTCATCAAAAACGTCGTAAAATTCCCATGGCTCAATTCGACGGTGTGACCCTCGGTATCCGTCAAGGCGCCAAAATTTAAATCCACATTGTCCAGCTGGCCAAAGACCTGCCAGGGGGCCATGGCCATTTCGCGGCTCATGGCGAGAATCTGTTCGCTGCGTTCATCGAGGGTGTGGGGTTTGTGTCTGAGGATCTTTTGCAGGTAAAAGCGGAATTCCTTCAATGCTTCATCGCGGCTGAAGTGGGTGATGATATCGTCCCGGATGGTCTGGATTTCCGGCGTCATAAAGCTGGATAGTTCGCCGGCCCGCGTGACCAGGCTGAGCGCGCGCTGCTGCATTCCCAGATAGAATTGATTTGATTTATCTTCGTCGTTTCGCAGCTGGGCGTAGGTGTAAAGTTTGTCAATGTTCCGGGAGACCGTTAAATGAAATTCAAGCGCCTCCTTGAAAACCGTCAAGGATTCCTGAAGCCGGCCTTTGAACGTATGATAGGTTTCAATTTGTTTTTCCACCTCGGCGTAAAGCGCTTCCCATTTCTCTTCGGCGTCAAACAACGGTTTGAGATCCCATTGATCTTCATCCGGTATGTCCTTTCTTTCCGGAATCATTTTCTCCGACATGGCGATTTCCTTTCTGTGCCGAGCGAACCCGTAACCCCAAGCCCTGCTTTCGCGGCTCCGACTCCGGGCTCGGATTCAAAGGGGGTGGGGGAGCCGATCCCACGGCAGGCGAAGAGCAATAATCCCTAAAATAAAAATAAAACCGCAAATCGCAACCCACGAAACTGGAATTCAGGTAACCGTCTATCCCTTTGAAAAACCATGGATAGGCGGTCGACCGGGATATTTTTCGTACAGATAGACTGATGCGAATTCAGATTTAAGGGTCGCCATTCGGCCAGGTTTTGGCGGCCCTGCGGTTGGACGGGTGAAAGCATAGTGGAATTTATGGGTTTTCATCAAGGTTTCTTTGACAAAGGTATTCGAAGGGGATATTATGGCGCACGTCAGTTGTGATTCTAGGTGCAAGGCGCAGGCGAATAGAGCGCCGCAGCGTGCGTTGCGAAAATCAAGTCACTCCGTTGAAGTGCGGAGGACGGGTAGCCGTGTTAGGCCCTGTCTTCAGTTTCAACGACAATTCCAAACGGTTTTGATCTTTTTCGCGATGAGCGCACACCCACGCTTTTGGGGGGGCGGTAATTGAAGCTATTTTAAGTTACGGGCGGGATGCTGCGGCCCCCCGGGCGGCCCATTTAACGGACTGACAGCATTCGGACAAAAGAAAGGAAAATCATGACGACGCGAGGTCAGAAAGCACTGATTCACATGTTGGTCATTTTAATCATCGGCATCGCAGCGGCGATTGGAGTTACCTTGTGGAAAACAGAACTTGTCCGCAATATCTTTTTGGCCACGGAAATGACGTACATCCTCAACGGGATTATATTGCTCCTCTTTTTCCTGGGGATCATCCAGATCATCAGAGGCCTGCGGCACTGTGCTTTCGAGGAAGATCAAGTTAGCGGTTTTATTCGCAACAAGGAAGAACTTTTTGACGAAAACAACCTCTTTGCCAACCTTGCGCAAGACTCGATGATCGCTAACCGCTATTTTACCGTGAAAAATCTGTTCTCCCGCAGGATCCCGATCGATCATCGCGCGATTTCTTCGATTATGGTCGCGGAGGAATCGTCGTATCAATCTTTTCCCAAATTCGTGAACAATGTTCTAATCCTTGCCGGGGTCTTCGGAACCGTTATTTCCTTGATATATGCCCTGGCCGGTGCCGGTGCGGTTTTGGACACCTCGGTCGCCGCCGAAGGAATGGGCACGATGCTGCGGGGTATGAACACCGCCCTCACGACCACCGGCACGGCCCTGGTCTGTTTCTTTTTCTTCACCTACTTCTACCAGAAGCTCACCGATGTGCAAACTTATCTTATGGGACAAATCGAAAAAGCAGTTTTAATTCACATTATTCCCGAGTTCGCTTTTGATTCCGAAACGGTCAACTACAACACCGTCGTGTTGATCAAAGAACTGCGCCAGCTGGTTTCCGAAATTAAGGCGGGCACCGCCTATATCGAAGAGACCCTGGCGAGCCTCAACCAGCACAATACGATCCATAGCAGTAAAATGGATGCGTTGATTTCCCGACAGGATAATCAGATCCAGAAAGCGGAAAATGTCATTCATGGCCTTGACGGCGTTCGAGATATATTGAAAGCCGGTTTCCGAATAAAGGAGTAGCGAGCGCTTCGAAGCCAATGCCGTCGAATCAGCTCGGTGAGTCCCGAGTGCCCCATGGACGATTCGGCCATTCATCCATCCAACCCAGGCAAAGGTTCCGGTCATGCACCGATTCGATAATTATATGGAGTTAAGGCTAAATCAGGGCAGCCAGCCATCGGAAACAACGACGTGGCCCGGTTTTACGAATGTCGTCGTGATCGTTTTAATGATTTTCATGCTGGCCATGATTGCGGTCATCATAAAAAATTCCGATCTGCTTCAAAATTTGCGTGCCAGTGAGCGCCGAGCGGCGCAGCTCGAGACCCGGCTTCATAAAAGTGAAATCGCCCAGGCCGATCTTAAAGAAAATCTTGCTGATATCCAGGAGAAATTGCGCGCCAAGGAAATGGAAATCATTCTGTTGACCGACGAAACCAACATGCTGCGGACCACTGTCGATAGTAAGTCTAAGGAGTTGGATGTATTAGAAAAAGAAGCAAATATGCTCGTCGAAAAGGCCGTCGGTCTCGAGCAGGTCATTAAGTCTAAGGAAGAACAGGCTTTGGAGGCGAAAGCGGAAGCGGTGAAAGCCGCGGAGATCTATGAAAAGAAAACGGCGGAAATCTCGGCCGCCCTGGCCAAGAAAATTACCGAAATCTCGGAAGCTTCGGAAAGGAAAATAGCCCAAATATCCACCGAAGCCAATCAAAAGGTCGAGACCGTTAACCGCAAGGTCATCGATCTGCTAAAACAATTAGCGGAAAAAGAGGCCCAAATCGCGACCCTGGAAACCGATAAGAAAGACCTTGATCTGTCACTGGCCAAACAGCGCCATGCTTATTCCGCGCTGGAGGAGAAATATATCCAGTCGCTCCGACCCCCGCGCAGTCCGGCCGGAAGAAAAGTCGCCTCCCTCCAATACTTTCGCCGGGAAGGGGAGTATCAAGTTTTGTTTAAGGATGTGGATGCCGATCAATTTGAGCGCATAGACATGTTGCAACTCCACGCGCGATTGAGTGAGTTGAAAAATCAATGGAAAGACAAATTGTATGTAAATATCATCATCCCCGAAGACAGCGGTCTTTCATACAATGAGGCTTGGAGCTTTAGCCACGAAATTCTTGCGGCCTATGACTATTACTATCAGAGGCAAGAGTAAGCCGACTGGGCTAAATGATTGATTCGTCAATTGAATAGATGGGTTGGATTAGACGCAAAGCTTCGATTTCTCCCAGGGGCCGCCCCAGCTTTGGCGGGCCCGGCAATGCCCCTCGCTGTTTAAGCCTTTAACAACTCAACCGACCTTGCCAAGCTTCTTGACATAGGCCGCCGCCCCCAGCCCCGCCACGCAGCCCTCCCCGACCGCTTTGGCGATTTGCCAGGGTGGACCGCAGATGTCTCCGGCGGCATAAATTCCGGGGATATTGGTTTCCATTTTCTTAGTGGTTTGGATGTATTTCATTTCATCGTCCAGTTGGATGCCGATGCGGGTGGCCAGTTCCATGACGCCCTTGGAACCTAGCTCAATAAAAACACCGGTGACGGGAATTTTTGTTCCATCTCCCAGAACGATGGCCTCCGCGCTGTCGCGACCGACAATTTCTTTGACTTTGCGGCCGGCGTGAATGACCGTCGCGCTTTCTTCGACCTGTCGTTTCAGCGCGTCGGTCACCTCCAGCTTTTCGCAAATCAAATGCACGGTCTTGGCGTAATCGAGCAGGGTTAGGGCGCCGCCGACGGCCGCGCTGGCGCCCCCCACGACCGCAACGTCTGCACCTTCGAAAAAATTGGCATCGCATTCCACGCAGTAGCTGACGCCCCGCCCGAGAAACTCTTTTTCGCCGGTCACCCCCAGGGTTTTGCGTGCCGTGCCGGTGGCGATGATCAGCGCTTTGGTTTGCAGCTCCAGGTTGCTTTCCGTGGTAATGTTAAACAGCGGTTCGGCGGCGGACAATTGGAGAACATCTTCCTCCAGTATCTCGGTCCCGAACTTCATGGCCTGCTCGCGGCCGATGCGAAGCATTTCCCGACCGCTGGCATTGGCAATGGCGTAAAAGTTTTCAACATGCGCCCAGAAAAGACTGCTCTTGCCGGGGCGGCCCATCAGGAGCACCGATACTTTCTTGCGCGCTGCATGGATGGCCGCTTGCAGACCGGCGGGGCCGGTGCCCAGAATAACCACATCGTATAGTTTGTTGGAAGCCATATAACCTCCTGTTGGGGCGGCTTGCGCCCCTGTTGGGATTCGGTCCGATGAAACGTTAGCACACGGCGTCAAGCACACACAAGCGTTTGGCGTGACCGTTTAGCCCTTTAAAAAACCCTGGAGAGGCCGACCGCTCATCGGCTTTGGGCAGCGGGAAAAACTCGCAAATAAGGGTTCGTAAAATCGACCCGCGCGTTGATTTCAAACAAGATGCCGCGAAGTGGTCAACCGCCGGTGGTTCCGTGATCTCTCCGCATATGCGCCGGATATAGACTTGATGCGCGCTGTGCCGCACCATGTATTTCAACCTGCGCTATTTTCCATGATCTCAAGGGCCTGTTGGGCAAGCCGCCTTTTTTTCATGCGGGGTGGAAACATTTTATATACTCTATTATTTTCGATATCGAAACGATTTATGTAAAGTCTGCGCAACGGACGGCCGTACACGCTGATCATGATGATGGTGGCGGCCGTGGAATTTCCGGTTTGGTGGATCCCCTGGTTCAGGGGAAGCGTCACATCCGTCTCCCCGGGCTTTAAAGTCAACTGCTCCATCCGTCGCAGCCGGGCGTAGCCGTCCTGGAGGCCGTCGTCGTCGCGCCGGTATTTGACCACGCTCAAATCACCCAAGGCCGAACCGGAAACCCCCCAGCTGGTGTGATCGTGAACCGGTGTGAAATCCTCGGGGCCGTAAATGAACATCCGCAATGAGAAAAGGCGCTGGGGCTGAAGATATAAGATCATTTCATCTTCAAAAATCATCGCCTGCCGCAGATCCGGATAGGTCGCGCCCCGGGTGATACTGCGGAGGATTCCGATAAAAAGCGATCGACTCCCAAGCAGCGCCGGCAGTTCATTACGGACAAAGTCAATGCGGGCGGCATTGTCGGTGAATTTCTCAAACGATTTAGACCAGCGCGCGCAGATATCAAGAAGCTCCGGGGGCGATTTGGAGGAGGTTGGCATTGGAAATTATCTCCGCAGTTTGAGGTTCAAATCGACGGGGGCACGGGAAAGCGCCAAAAGACGTCGCATCCGCTCCCTGATGCGAGGGCGGTCCGGCGGAAAAACGAGAGTTGATTCCGCGCCCTCCGGGTCTCGGCCGTGTACGACAACCTATTGAATATTTTCTAGTCTGACATACTGATCATAAAAGGCAGCCCCGGATCCGATGTCCGTCAGCCCGGCCGCAATCAGCTGGTTGGCGCCGCCTCCCTGATTCATCCAATCTCCGCGGCGATAAAGGACCACGTCCGGGTGCAGGCCGGGCAGCGTCTGCAGGGAGACCTTCAAATGCGCGAGCGGGGATACCAAAATGACGTCCCGATTCAAATCCAAATGCTGAAGACCGGGACAGTCCGGAGCAACCCAGACAGCCGGGGGACGTCTTTGCTTTTCCGCCAGCATTTGGGAATGGATGGCATCGCGGCGCACCAGCGTCAGCAGCCGCAGCGGGTACGCCGGCGGAGGCGCCGGTTCCGCGTGCAGCGCGGAGGGGAAGCGGTATCTCCTGTCCCGGTGATCAAACTGCAGTCCGGCATACGCGATGGCCGGGCGGCTGGCCCTTTGGCATTTCTGATGTCGCAGTTGCTCCAGGGAGGTCTCCAGGTAGGGGATGTCCAGCGCCGCCCGCAGGCAGGCTTCGGCGTCGGGCAGCCAAATGGGCGGATCCAGGCGTTTGCCGATCTCGGCCAGCATCCACAGGTCGTCACGGGCCTCGGCCGGCGCCGGGAGGACCGGGCAAACATACTGCACATATTCATGCAGAAAAGAACCAATAATGTCTTCCTGCTCCAACATCAGGGTGCAGGGGAGCACCAGATCGGCTCTTTGAGCGGTATCATTCATGAAGGCGTCCGCCACCACCTTAAAACCGACCTGATTGAAGGCCCGCACGGTCTGTTGGGAATCCGGGGCCTGGTTGACGACATTCGTACCGTTGACCCAGATCATTTTGACGGGGGGATTGCGGGCGGCAAGAATCTCCTGGCCGATGACGGGAAACCGGAAGGATCGACGCGGCTTTTTGGCCGCAGCCTCGGTCCACGCGAGGTTTAAGTTGCGGTAGGAATGCAGATGAAAATAGCTGCCGCCGCCCGGCCGGCCGATATTGCCGGACAACAGGGCCAAGGCGTTGATAAACCTTATGTTTTCCCCGCCGTGGCGGTACCTTTGCAGGCCGGCTCCCACCAGGGTCGCCACCGGCTTGGCAGCGGCGTAGACTGCAAATAACCGTTCGATATCTTCCGCAGGGACGTCACAAGCGGCGGCGAGGTGCTCGAAGGGGTGGGCCGCAATCAGCGCCAGGAATCTATTCCCGTTTTGGGTGCGTTTCAGCACAACCGGTGCAATACGTTCCCGTTCGATGAACAATCGAATCACCGCAGCGGCCAGAAACCGGTCTGTGCCGGGTCGGATACGGATTTGCCCATCGGAAAACGATTGATTCCCGTCACCCCCCGGCGAAATGGTGAGGACTTCACATCCAGTTTGGCGGGCCTGTTGGACAGCCGCGGCGGTATGGATGGAACTGCGTGATAAATCCTTGCCCCAGTTGACGATATAAGAGGCATGGCACAGGTCCCTCATATCGTGGTTTTTCCGGGAGCCAAAATCATGCACATAAGCCATATAACCCGCCGCATCGCACAGCGAGCCCCGGATTCGGCTCGCTCCCAGCCTGGCAAAGAAAAGGCGCGTGGCTTCCTTTAAAACCCCCTTGGCCCCGTCGCTGTGTATATGGAGAATGGCCGCCGGCTCGCCTCGCAACTCCTGGATGTGGGCGGCACATAGATCAAGGGCCGCCTCCCAGCTAATGGTTTGCCAACCGGAACCCTTGCGCTTCAAAGGCTGAAGGATACGCCGGCGATTCTGCAGTCGCGCGGCATGCTGTTTGATCTTGTGGCAGGTGAAGCCTGAGGTAAATGGGTTGTCCGGATTTCCTTCAATGGCGACGGTGCCGTCCGGCTTGCGATGCACCACCAAAGAACAGGCATCCGGGCAGTCCATGGTGCAGGCGGTAACCGCTTTCATTCGTCTGTCCTTAGCATGCGGCTTTGGGGTATCGTCTGGATCTCCTGTTCATCGGTTGGTGATCAGGCGTTGCGTCCACGGTCTGATCTTCTCCAACCGCGTTTCCAACGGCGTGGCGATCGTTTCCGATTCTTACAGTAATCAGCGGCCCTGATTAGTCAAGCAAAGCCAAGGTGCCAGCCCGGGCCGGGCAGCTCTGCCTTGGAGAAGGGGAAGGCCTCCCTCCCTTCGTGCGTGCTCGCGTCTGTTACAATTTGTTACAAATTGTTACTTGCGAGAAAAGCTTTCGCGGCGAAACTACGGTAACATTGGCCCCGTCGTCAAGGGTATGTTCGTGATCCTCAGATGCCACGAATTTTACAACAAAGGAGGAATTATGGTAAGAAAAGAATTAGTCATCGCGTTAACGGTTTTTCTGGGTTTAGGCCTCTTGACTTTGGGCGGATGTCGCCATCATTCTCATGGAGAGCGGGCGGAATGGGTGATGGATTACATCTCCGAGGTCCTTGATTTGACCGACGAGCAGCGGGTGCAGTTGGATCAGGTCAAAACGGAATTCTTGGAAAAAGGCCGTCAAATGCATGTCAGCCGGGCAGCCATGTACGCCGAGATCATCGCGCAGCTGCAAAAGGAAGAAATCGATCAGGCGCATTTGAAAGGGATGATTGCCGACCATAAGGCTAAAATGGATGCAATGATTCCATGGGCGGTGGAACGCCTGGCGGAGTTTCACCGGACGCTCACGCCGGAACAAAGAGCCAAACTGGTTGACAAATTGGAGGACTTCGCGGAATGCCATCACTACGGCGACGATTAAACCATGGGGGTACGCGTTGCGGGTAAAAGGGCCATGATTTTCGACGCGCAACACGACCGCAACGCAATTGGAACCATCGATTCGTGATGGAATCAGTTGCCTGTTTCCGAGAGAGACAAGGCCGGGCGGTCAGTCGCCAGGGACCGCCCGGCGTGCCCTTATCAAAATCCGCAATTTTCCATCCAAAATTATGAATCCGACCATTCTCATCATTGACGATGACGACAAGCTGAATCGGCTCCTGCAGGATTTTCTGAAAGATTTCGGCTTACGGACGATCACGGCGGTCCATCCCCAGGAGGGCTTGAGAAAATTGAAGCAGGTATCACCGGACCTGGTGATACTGGACGTCATGCTCCCGGGGATGGACGGCTTCGAGGTTTGCAAAACGATTCGGCGGACGATGACAATCCCGATTATCATGTTGACCGCCCGGGGCGAGTTGATGGATCGCATCGTCGGGCTGGAATTAGGTGCGGATGATTACCTGGCCAAGCCCTTTGAGCCCCGGGAGCTGGTGGCGCGGATTCACTCCGTTTTGCGCCGCGCGCGCCCGTTTGAAGCTCCCCGCATCCGGAAGTATCACCGTCTGGAGATCGATTTCGCCCAACGCATCGCCCGGCTGGACGGAGAAGTCCTCGATTTGACCACCAACGAATTTGCCGCCCTGGCATTGCTGGCGGAAAACCCGGGGAAGGTATTGAACCGCGATCAAATTCTGCAGGAGCTGCGTGGGATGGATTGCGACGCCTTTAACCGTTCGGTGGATATCACCATGAGCCGCCTACGGCAAAAGCTAAAAGACAATCCCAGATCCCCGGATTTCATCAAAACCGTATGGGGACCCGGGTATGTGTTTATCGGGAAAGATTCCGAGGATGCGGTTTAAATGGGTTAACAGGATCGTCAAGTCCGTTTTTACCAAACTGCTGGCCGTGATTATTGTCACGGGAATCTGTATTAATTTGGTGGTGGGAGGGTCTTTTTGGGTTTATCGGACCATGGCCGGAAGGCCCTTTCACAAAAATATCATTCAATATTGCAACTATTTGATCGCGGATATGGGCACGCCTCCCCGTCTGGAGCGCGCGCGCACACTAGCGGCCCAGTCTTCCCTTGAAATACGTTACGCAAGCCCGGATTTGAGCTGGTCGACAGCCGAAGATTTTCCGGCAATCCCCGTGGGACGATTCCAGATATGGGCCGAAAGCCCCGATGTGCGGGTCGGTCGTTATCACGGCCGCTATTTTATCGAATTAAACCGCGGGCCGGGGCGATTCATTTTTGGACTGGCCCGCAATTTCGACGGGGACAGTGAGCGCGTGCGACTGCTGCTGATCGTGTTTGGCCTTTTAACGACCATCCTGATCGCTGCCTACCTGTCAATCCGTTGGATTCTAAGGCCCGTGAAATGGCTCGATGAGGGCGTGCAACAGGTCAGCCGGGGCAATTTGATGCACCGGGTTCCCTTGCAGAGATCCGATGAACTCAAGGATCTGGCGGCGGCGTTCAACGCCATGACGGAGCGCATCCGCGAGATGCTCCATGCCAAAGAGCAACTGCTGCTGGATGTCAGTCATGAACTGCGTTCACCCCTTACCCGAATGAAAGTGGCCCTTGAATTCTTGCCTGAAAGTCAGGCCCGACAAAGCCTCCATGCCGATGTGGCTGAAATGGAGCAGATGATTTCCGGAATTCTGGAGGCCGCCCGGAGGCACCATACCCACGCGCGCCTTCACCGGCAGCGGGTCAATCTGGTTGAGATCATTCGGGAGATTTTGCCCGCCTATGAAAAACAGCCGCCCGGTGTCCATACCTGCGACCTGCCGGCGGATGTGGAAGTGTCCATTGATCCCGAACAGATCAAAACCGTCTTAAACAATGTATTGACCAACGCCCTCAAATATTCTGACCCCCACAGTCAGCCGGTTTACCTCGCGCTGAGCATCCACCCGCCGGAGGCGGTCATTCAGGTCAAAGATAACGGGATCGGGATTCCGTCCGAGGAACTTCCCTTCATTTTTGAGCCGTTTTACCGGGTGGACAAATCCCGCTCCAAGCGCACCGGCGGCTACGGTCTGGGATTAAGTCTGTGCAAGACCATCATGGAGGCGCACGGGGGCCGGATCGAAGTTGCAAGTACTCCCCGGGAGGGGACCACCGTGTCTTTGTATCTGAGCCTATCCTGAATGCGCCGCCGGGGATTTTGCGGGCCGGCAGCGCCCCGCCGCTTGTCAATGTGACCCAATCACAAAAAGAGGTGCATTTAGATATCTTTTAGCACAACTTTTTTGCGCAAAAGGGCCAGCTTGCCCTGGCGCTCAAATTCCTTGTAAGCGGTCACAGGGTAAATTCCATTTTG
>CP070697.1:6448442-6456741 GCA_020353555.1 Desulfobacterales bacterium | reverse complement strand
TGATCTCCTTTTCCATCAGTTTTCTCTGGGTTTGATCGACGTTGAGTCCTTCATAGCTGACAATTTTGCCCAGCGAATCATAGCGGACGTGACCTGTGAGCAGGACCGGGACCGTGCTGCCATCCTTGCGCTTAAATTCAACCTCGTAATCAATCACGTGCCCTTCGCGTTCAATCATTTCCTGAAACCGGCGGCGCTCCCCGGGATTTAGGTAAAGATCTTGGGCGATGTCGATTTTTAGAAACTCCTCTTTGCTTTTATAGCCCAGCATATCCAACAAGGCCTGGTTGGCATCTAAAAACTTGCCCTCTTTGCTGCTGATAAATACCCCGCAGGGTATATTTTCAAAAAGCCTGATGTAATCTTCCTCTGAAGCCCTCAATCGGTTTTCTATCTGGATTCGCTGGGAGAGATCCACGACAATGCCCTCGTATCCCGAAAGCTTCCCCTGCCGATCATACCTTGGGTGACTGGTAAGCAAGACCGTAAGCCGGCGGCCGTCTTTGCGCTTAAGATCAACTTCGTAATCAATCACCTGTCCGTCCCGTGCCAGAAAAACTTGGAACACCTGGTAATTTTCAGGGCTCAAATACAGATCCTGGCAGACATCGAGGCCCCAAAATTCGGTTTTGTCTTCGTATCCCAACATGTCGAGCAGGGCGCGATTGGCGTCCAATATTCTCCCTTCGCGGCTGCTGAGATACACCCCGCAACCCACATGTTCAATCAGGCTTTGATAATCGTCCGGGGAAGCTTTGGGATTTGCTGCGCGTTTGGATCGCTGGGGCAGGTCCTGGCAGATACTGACTTTTGACACGGTTCCATCCCTGTGGCGCATGGGAATATCTGTCACACGATAAATCCTGTCAGCGACGGGCATGTACACTTCACTATGGACGTGAGCGCCCTCAAACACCTCTTGGGCACGGCACCAAGGGCATATATCTTTACTGTGATTAACCACCTGATGGCATTTTTGTCCGACCCTTCCACCAAAATTGCGCACCATCACCGCATTCATGAATTCCAGAATATAATCCTGGTTGACGACATATATTCCGTCTTGAATGGCGTCGAGGACGGCCGTCACCCTTTCAAGCTCTTTTTCCATGATGTGATTGTCCTGGTATGATTCCGGCGCTAGAATTCAAAAACAGGCTGAAAGAACTCAGACTCCGTCTATCATATTCAGCCAGGTAAGGGAAATTAATTGTGGGGGTCTATCCAACATCGACGGTGACAGGCGTTGGTTGTCCGCGGCCGGTTGGATGAATAACGCGCAATACCCGCATCAAAAATCACATGGAGCCGCAACTCTGCCATCTAGTTGAATTCACGCCCGATTCAATTCTTGGCCCAGACCCGCCCTGGCCGCAAACAACGATCAACGGACATTACCCCAACGTCAATCAAGTTGTGAAGAGTGGTGTTTCGTCGGCCTATCCCTGGTTTTTCAAAGGGCTAAACGGTTACCGTATCTGAAATATGCCAATTTAGCGGCAATCTTAGCCTTGCCAAAGACAAGGGGGGTGTGAAATTGATGATAAATTAGTTGACGGCATCGCATTGATATATATTTTATGCTGTCAGCGGTGGAATACGGATTTAACCCAAATTTGGTTTGCATATTACCGGCGGGTATCGCCAGCTCACCTGCACGGGAGACGCTAACGAAGAGGAAGCGATGAAAAAGGAGGCCTTGGTATGGACCAGAGACTGATGGATCTGATTGACATGGCAATTCAACGCGAAGAAGAGGCTTACTCTTTCTACATGGATATTTATGGAAAAGTTGACGATGCGGGCGTTAAGGATACCATCCAGTGGATAGCCGCGGAAGAGAAGAAGCATAGGGAGTTTCTAGTGAATTATCGCGAAGGCCGTTACGGTGCCGAGGGGCTGCGGATGAGTGACGTAACCTATTACAACATCGCGGAATACCAGAAAGAACCGGAGGTTAAAGAGGGTATGAGCAGCTCCGATGTTTATCTGGTGGCCTCGCATCGCGAACTGAGATCCCACAGATTCTATTCCGAACTGGCCAATTTACATGCGGAGGGGGAAACCAAATCCGTGATCCTCAAGATGGCCAATGAGGAATTGAAGCACAAGGAGAAAATGGAGTATTTATATGCCAACACCGCCTTCCCCCAGACGTCAGGCGGCTGATGGTACGCGTTCATGCAAGAAGACGTCTGTTCGGGGCTGAGCTGAAAGTTGAGAAACCGGCAAGCATTAGTCGGGGGCGAGTTCACCATTGATCGGAATGGTGGTTACCGGTACGGACGAATTCTTGACGACTTTTTCGGCAACGCTTCCGAAACGAAAATGGCCCTTGGCCCCGCGCGTGGCCATGACCACAAGGTCTACTTTTTCTTTATCGATCAGCTTCAAAATCTCCTGGGCCGGGTCGCCGATGGCGACGTGTTTAATATACAAGGGACAGCCCTCAAGATATTTTTCACAAATTTGATTCAGGCGTTTGTTCGCGGATTGATTGGCCCATTCCATCACCTTGTCGACGCGCGACCGATCAAAATCTCCGTACCAGGATTCGTGATGGGCGATATCTTCGATCACGTACAGCACATGCACCTCGGCCTGGTATTTCTGCGTCAAGGATGTCACGTAGGGTAAAGCTTTTTCGGCGCTGCTTGAAAAATCGGTCGGCCACAGGACTTTCTTCACCTCCATGATATAACCTCCCTTCTCTGCTGTTTGGGGGCCAGATTCAGATAATCAACCATTTTATATTAACTATTTCCGTCTTTGTAAAGAGATTAGCACAATGAATCGAGTTCTGGGGACAAAGCGCAATACTTAACGAGGCCGAAATCTCCCGGGCGAACGCGAAAAAGCAGTGGCGCCCTCGCAGTCTTTGACCCGCTATTGACCAATTGCGGCAGGGGAAAGAGGTGCGGGCTTATGCCAGACACCGCGTGATAGTCGGCTCTATTTACCGATGTGGCACTCTTCGCAACCACAAACCGGGCAGGTGAGGGGGTTGCTTTCGTCGGTCCTGATTTCATCAGAAATCAAACGGTCCACGTAGGTTTTGAAGGCATGCCCGCATTCCTTGCACAGCGCATCCAGCTTCTCGTTTTCATTCTTGTCGTTTTCCATAGGAGATCCTCTCCGGTTTAAGTCGGCGGCCAAATAAAATCCCGCGGCACCTTGGTGCGCGCGGGACTTAGGTTGGAAGAAATTAAAGCCTATTTTCGATCGTCTTCCTTGACTTCTTCAAAATCGGCATCAACCACATCTTCCTCGGGTGCCGCACCGCCGGCCCGACCCCCAGCTCCGGCTTCCCTGGCACCGGCCTGCTGGTCGGCCGTCTGGGAGGCCTGCTGATACATGGCTTCGGCCAGCTTATGCGAAGCCTGGGTCAACTCTTCACTCAGGCGTTTGATCTCTTCGGTATTTTCACCTTCCATGGCTCTTTTGAGATTCGCAATGGCATCTTCGACCTTACCCTTGGTCGTGTTGTCGACCTTATCGCCCAAATCCTTGATCGACTTTTCAGTGGAATATATCAAGGCGTCGGCATTGTTGCGGGCATCGACCAGTTCCCTCTTCTTATGGTCGTCTTCGGCATGCAGCTCGGCATCCTTGATCAGCCGGTCGATCTCTTCGCGGGACAAGCCCGAAGAAGCTGTGATTTGAATGGATTGCTCCTTGCCGGTGGCTTTATCTTTGGCCGATACATTGACGATTCCATTGGCATCGATGTCAAAAGTAACTTCAATTTGCGGGATACCCCTGGGCGCCGGCGGTATGCCAACGAGTTCAAAACGCCCCAGAGTTTTATTGCCAGCCGCCATTTCCCGTTCCCCCTGAAGCACATGGATCGAAACGGCGGGCTGGTTATCGGCGGCGGTGGAGAATATCTGACTCTTTTTAGTGGGGATGGTCGTATTCTTTTCGATCAGTTTGGTCATTACGCCGCCCAAAGTCTCGATGCCCAGCGACAGGGGGGTTACATCCAGCAGGAGCACATCCTTGACATCGCCCTTGAGTACACCGCCCTGAATGGCAGCGCCCAGGGCCACCACTTCATCCGGATTAACCCCTTTGTGGGGTTCCTGGCCGAAAATCCTTTTCACCCTTTCCTGAACAGCCGGCATGCGGGTCATCCCGCCCACCAGAATCACCTCATTGATGTCTTTGGGCGCCAGAGCGGCATCTTTTAAGGCTATCCGACAGGGTTTTTCCAGCTTGTCCAGCAGATCACTCACCAAGCCTTCCAGCTTGGCCCGGGTAATCTTGATATTGAGGTGCTTGGGTCCGCTGGCATCGGCGGTGATAAAAGGCAGATTGACATCGGTTTCCATGGAAGTGGACAGTTCCATTTTGGCCTTTTCAGCCGCCTCCTTGAGCCGCTGGAGGGCCATCTTGTCGTTGCGCAGATCAATACCCTGATCCTTTTTGAATTCAGCGGCCAGGTAATCGATCAGGCGCAGATCGAAATCCTCCCCGCCCAGATGCGTGTCCCCATTGGTGGCTTTAACCTCGAAAACCCCCTCGCCAATTTCGAGAATGGATATGTCAAATGTCCCCCCTCCCAAGTCGAAAACGGCAATTTTTTCCTCCCGTTTTTTGTCCAGGCCGTACGCCAGGGAAGCGGCGGTGGGTTCATTGATGATTCTCAAGACGTTCAGACCGGCAATTTTGCCGGCGTCTTTGGTTGCTTGGCGCTGACTGTCGTCAAAGTAAGCCGGAACCGTGATGATTGCATCCGTAACTTTTTCACCCAGATATTCTTCGGCGGTTTTTTTAATATTACCCAATATAAAGGAAGATATCTCGGCCGGGCTGTACTGCTTGCCTCTGATATTGATGCGCACATCACCGTTGGATGCTTGCTCGATCTTGTAGGGGAGTACCTTGATGTCATTCTGTACCTCTTGGGACGCAAACTTACGACCGATCAAGCGTTTGACAGCGAAAACCGTGTTTTCGGGGTTTGTGATTGCCTGCCGTTTGGCGATTTGGCCTACCAATCTCTCCCCACTTTCGGAGATGGCGACGATTGAAGGGGTCGTACGTCCCCCTTCTGGGTTGGTGATGACCTTGGGGTCACCGCCTTCCATGATCGCCACGCATGAATTCGTGGTGCCGAGATCGATTCCGATTACCTTTGCCATATTCCATTCCCTCCTTACTCAATCTACACAAAAATCAAATTTATTATCTTAGAAAATTGTCTATTCGGGTGGCGTCTGCTTGCGTAGTTGCCGGAGAGACACCACCGCTATTTTTTTTCTTTCTTCGGCTTGGATTCTTCCTGGGTGTTGTTGGGTTTAGGCTTGGCAACCACAACCATGGCCGGCCGTAGCAACCTGTCATGAATCAGGTATCCTCTCTGCAATTCATTCATCACCGTATTTTCAGGATATTCGTCGGTCTCTTCCTGCGTCACCGCTTCATGAAAGGCGGGATCAAAGGGCTTGCCCTTGGCCTCGATCGGTTTTACATCGAATTTTTCGAAGACCCGCAACAGCTCTTTATGGGTCATGTCGAGTCCTGCCACCAAGCTCTTTTCAAGGTCTTGGGTGCAGGTGGATGAATTGATGGCCAGTTCTAAATTGTCCACGACCGAAAGCATTTCCTTGAGTAGGGCTTGATTCGCAAATTTTCTCAAATCCTCCATTTCACGCGCCAGACGCTTTTTGTAATTTTCGAATTCAGCGGAAACCCTCAGGAGACGATCATAATTCTCTTTGGCCTCATCTTCCTTGGATTGGAGTTTTGTTTTCAGATCCGCTAAGGGATCATCGGCTTGGATCAGCTCCTTTTGGCCATCTTCACTTTCCTTGGCCGCCTCCTCGACGTTCAGTGCTTCTCCCGTGTGGGTATCTTCATTCACCGGGTCATCATTCTCCGTCGTGATTTTAATTTTCTTTTTTTCCGCCATCAGTCGACGTTTTCTCCTGTTTTGTTTAATTTCTGGCAATTATTTTGTTTCGAATAATAAGACCAATTGATCCGATGTCAAGATGGGAATGACAGGGTGCTCGGCGAAAAAATTGTCGATGAATATTGGGTATAAGGCAGTGGGGATCGGATCCGGGAATCGCTTTAAGGGGAATTCAGAGGAAGCGGTTGTGCACCCGCTATCGAATCTCTGTCTGAAAACCTTAAATCATTACCATGACCGGGATCAATCCACGACACGGATATTATCACTTATCGCTGCTTCCTTCCGGACCTGACGAGGTTCGTGATCTTCCGTTGCGTGGCGACCGATCAAAATGATTCAAAGAATTCCAGGGTGAGATCCTCCAGAGGGAATTCAGCCCCGCGTAAGCGGCTTTCGGGAACAGGGAACCGCTAACTCCCCGCCTAGCACAACCGCTTTGCAGCATACCCAATAATAACTTTTTTGCAAGAAAAAAAAGAGGGGATCGCATGGGATGCGACGTCCGGCGAGGATTCCCGGCGCACTTCCCCTGGTTTTTTGTTGACATATGATCCCGGCTGCCATAAAAACACTTATAGGACTCCGATTTTAGAAACTGGAAGTTGAGCGTACCAAGATCCTTCCTGAAAAATCACCGAACACGGATTACATCCCTTATTTAGGCTCCGCTTGCACAAAGTCCGTCCTCAAAAGCAGATCGTGGGACCCATACTGCGTACGGTCAAACAGACCATTGCGGCCTACCGTATGCTTGCGCGCGGAGATTCGGTGCTGATGGGCGTTTCCGGGGGACCGGATTCCGTGGCCCTGGCCGATGTTTTGCTTACCCTGGCGCCGGAATTCTCGCTGCGGCTGGGTATTGCTCATCTCAATCACGGGTTACGTCCGGAAGCGGCGGTCCGTGAGGCCGAATTTGTGCACCATCTGGCCCGGAGTTGCGGTGTGCCTTTTTACCTGCAGGCAGAAGATGTGCAGTTATACCGGCGACGGCATAAACTCTCGCTAGAGGAAGCCGCCCGGCGCGTACGCTACCGTTTTTACCATGAAATTGCGGAACGGAATGGTTACAATAAAATCGCCCTCGGCCATCATTATGATGATAACGCGGAACTGGTATTGATGTACTTATTGCGCGGCAGCGGACCCCAGGGTTTGTCCGGGATACCGCCGGTAAGAGCCGATGGGATCGTGCGGCCCTTAATCCGCGTTAAACGATCAGAAATCCTGAACTATAATGCCGCCCGGCACTTAAGGTATGTTTGCGATGCGTCCAATAGCGATCTTAAATTCTTGCGGAATAAAATTCGCCGTCAATTGATCCCCTTGCTACAAACGGATTACAATCCGCGGGTGGTCGAGAACCTGAATAAGTTGGCCGCCATTATCAGATCTGAAGACGAATGGATGAAGGATATTCTTCGGCCCCTCTGCGCCCGGACGCTAGCCAAGACCGATGCCGATCGCATCGTGATTTCCATACCCTCGTTGCGGCAACTGCCGCGGGCGGCCCAAAGGCGAACCATCCGCCAGGCGATTTTCAGCCTGCAGGGGGATTTGAGACGCATCACCTTCCTGCATGTCGATTCCGTGCTTCAGTTGGCGGCTGGCGGATCGCGTTACGGCCGCCTGGATCTGCCGCACGGCATCCGGGCCCGGCGCGACGATCAGGAGCTGAACATCCTCAGAAGGGCCCCCCAACGCAGCGATGACACCGCCGAGTACCTCAGTTATGAATACAGCCTCCAGCAGCCCGGCCGTGTTTTCATTGAAGAGATCGGGGCGCATATCGAATTGACGGAGAGCGATGGGAGAATTCGGCCGGATGGGCCCTGTGCTGGACAACTTGTCGTATTTTTTGATATGGATAGCGTGCATTTCCCGCTCATCATTCGGAACTTTCGTCCGGGCGACCGGTTTTCACCTTCGGGGATGAGCGGTAGCCAAAAGCTGAAGAAGTTCTTCAGCGACCATAAAATCCCTCGCTCTGCGCGGGCGAAATGTCCGATCGTGCTGAGCCAAAACAAAATCATCTGGGTTGCCGGCCACCGTATCGCCAATTCCGTTCAAGTGACGGCGGCGACTCGAAAAGCGCTTAAAGCGGAACTTTTTCTTGCTCCCAAGCGCGATGATGATTAAAATAAATCATAAATACTGGAAAAACTTACCCAATCCCTGCCGGATGGAGTGCGGCTTGGATATCTGCTCAGTGGGTAGCGTAAAATCAGGGCGAGAGGGGAGGCCGGGATTCGGCCCAAGCTTGGCAAGCGGCGGGCTTGTTCCCTTCAGCAGAGGAGGTAATTGCTTTTGAATCCTTTTTATAAAAATCTTGCTTTATGGCTGGTGATCACCCTGATGATGATCATGTTGTACAATCTTTTC
>CP070697.1:6443706-6448342 GCA_020353555.1 Desulfobacterales bacterium | reverse complement strand
CCAAGAAGAACCGTTTGACGCCCAAGCTAATCGAGGCAATCCTTTCCGGTTTGCCCCAATTCGAAGGCAGCGTGCCGGAGAATCGGCGCCGCGAATACGGCCAATATTACCGGGAGCTGGCAATTACGCGCAAACCGCCGCTCGGCCCGACCCCCATCGCGGCCCGTTATGATTCTCTCCCCCTGGGTCGCCAAGAAGTCGTTCTGCTGGGCAGTGCCGGTCAGCGAATCATCACGGCCGGCGAACTTCTGTGCCTGGCCGGCCTGTTCGCGGGCCTGCAAACCACCCAGAAAAACGAGTACAACATTACCGTACTCAGGGGACTTTCCATCAGCGAGTTGATTTTGTCACCGGAAGAAATTGATTATACCGGAATTGAAAGGCCTTCCGTGATTGTGGCCCTGGCTCAGGAAGGCGTAGACGGCCGCCGAAGCATGTTTGCCCAATTGGACCGCGACGCTCTGATCCTGCAGGTCCAAGGGGTCGAGATCCCGGCTTGCGGCGCCCGTCTTCACCGCCTGGACTTCAAATCCCAGGGGATCAAAAAACCGGACTGGGCGCTCGCATCTCTGGCGGTACTGGCCGGGTTGGGCCAAGTTATTCGACCGGAGATGCTGGAAGCGGCGTTAAAAATACGCTTTAAGGGACAGACTCTGGAAGCGGCCCTTGCACTGGTTGAGCTCGCGCAAGGTGGGATTTAGCGGTCTTTGCGACGGGGTCTTTTTCGGCAAATACAAAAAGGCCAATCTCAAGCGTCAAGATCGGCCTTCCCACTTGGCATCGGAGCGGCGGCCCTCGCGATTGGGGCTTATTATTCCAGCACCATCAGGACCTGATTGGTTGCAACCGTATCATTCACCTTCACTTTGATTTCTTTGACCGTGCCGGCCTCGGGTGAAGGGATGGCATTCTCCATCTTCATCGCCTCCAGGATCAACACCTCCTGGTATTCCAGAACCTCCTCACCTTCTTTCACAAGGATATTGACAATTGTACCGGGCATGGGTGCTACGACTTCTTTGCTCATTCCTTCCTTCCTCCCTTCGATAAAGTAAACTGACGCAAAACAGCAAGCCAAGAGATCCTGACAGACCGTTTGATACTGGAAGGATCTGCGGATGTCAAGTTTAAACAAATTCCGCGTCAACTCTCGCGCGGGCCTTGACGTGTTCTCGGGCTTCGTATATGGAACAGAGGGCATGGCGCGGTGTCCCCGCACGCGGGTGACATGCGAAATCTGATCATGCGCGACAACGGTCTGACCATGGCTGTTGCCAATCGAGATTTTGCCATTCTATCAAACGGGGAGGAGGAATATGAGACCATATTTTGAGAAGATGAAGGAGTTCGGCCAGGCGCTTAAACCGGGACAGATCAAAAGCACCGAGGGGAACGTCAAGCAGATCAAAGCCGTCGAGGAACAGGTGGACGAAGCCGTGCAAAAGGTCAAAAATGCCGGTTTTCCGACCGAAAAGATCAATGCCAGGGGCCAGTTGACCGTCTGGCAGCGCCTGGAATACTTGGTCGATCCGGGCACCTGGTGCCCGTTGCACACGCTATATAATCCGAGGGAAAATCAGGAAGGTACCAATAATGTCGTCGACGGTCTGGGAAAGATTTCGGGCAAATGGGCGGTGATTGTCGGATTTGACAACAAGGTCCTGGCCGGCGCCTGGCTTCCCGGACAGGCGGAAAACGTTTTCAGGGTCACCGACCTCGCGAAACGTTTGAATCTCCCGCTGGTCTGGCTGGTCAACTGCAGTGGCGTCAAATTGCCCGAGCAGGAAAAGTTCTATGCCGATCGCCGCGGGTCCGGAACCACATTTTTCAGGCATGCGGAACTGGAGCAGCTGGGAATTCCGATCCTGGCCGGAATATATGGTACCAACCCGGCCGGCGGCGGGTATCAAGGCATCAGTCCCACCATTCTCTTTGCCCACAAGGATTGCAATATGGCCGTGGGCGGCGGCGGTATTCTGAGCGGCATGTCCCCGAAAGGTTACTTCGACCTGGAGGGTGCCGAACAGCTGATCGCGGCGGCCAAGCAATACAAGGCCGAACCACCGGGATCCGTTAAGATCCATTACGACGAAACCGGCTTTTTCAGGTATGTCTATGAAACCGAAGAAGGCGTGCTCGACGGGCTGAAAGATTATATGAAGGATATGCCGGCTTACAAACCCAAGTTTTTCCGGGTCGCCGCACCCCGAGAACCTCGCTTTCCGGCCGCAGATCTTTACCGCCTGATCCCCTACAACCAGAAGCAGATGTATAATTTCGACGAAGTCTTATCCCGCCTGGTGGACGGTAGTGAACACATGGAGTTTCGCCCGGATTACGGGCCGGAAGTGTATACCGGGCTGGTCAAACTCGACGGTTTTCTGGTGGGTGTCATCGGAAACCGGCAGGGCTTTTTTGGAGAAGAATATCCCGAGTACGCCCCCTATCCGGGTATCGGCGGCAAACTCTACCGCCAGGGCCTCATAAAAATGAACGAATTCGTCTCCCATTGCGGTCGGGACCGCGTGCCGATCATCTGGTTTCAGGATACGACCGGCATTGATGTCGGTGACATTGCGGAAAAAGCGGAACTTTTGGGTCTAGGCCAGGCGTTGATCTATTCCATTCAGCAGACGGATATCCCCATGATGCTGGTCCTGCTGCGCAAGGGAACCGCCGCCGCCCACTATATCATGGGCGGGCCCACCGCGAACCGTCACAATGCTTTCACCCTGGGCACCCCAACGACGGAAATCTACGTGATGCACGGCGAAACCGCCGCGGCCGCCAGTTTTTCACGCCGATTGGTAAAAGAAAAAGACGCCGGCCGACCCCTGGAGCCGGTCATCGAAGAGATGAACAAGCTCGTTGAAGCCTACCACAACAACTCCCGGCCGGTATACTGCGCCCAATTCGGTTTGGTGGATGAAATCGCTAAAATGGAAGACATTCGCAAATATATGCTCAGTTTTGCCGGTGCGGCCTACCAAAACCCCCGATCGATTTGTCCCCAGCACCAGATGATGTTGCCCCGAATCATCAAGGGCTGAGATAAAATTCAGGTGCAGCCTTCGGCTGCACCTTATCCAATTATCAAACCGTTTGCTCTTGGCCTGTAAAACGAAGAACCAACGACCCTGCGCATGAGCGTCGCGGGTCGCCCCAGCCGCCGGCCGGACCAATGGCCTCCATTCGCTTTGGGGCGCCAGAGTCAACGGTGGTCAAACCTCTTGCGCGCATCGGGGTGAACGCAAAACTGACCGGGCACCACAATCTCGGCCCGATCTGCCAAGTCTCCCAACTTTTCTATTGACACCCCCCCCGCATTGCTCTATATGCCTGCCTTCAAGTGTGGTTTGTATGCTTTTTGTTTTTTTATCAATTTAGTTGTATGCAAAATGTCCCGGCCGACCGTTGATCGGCCTATTATCCCTGGTTTTTCAAAGGGCTAAACTGATACGTTTTTTTAACAAAGGACCCTGCTGGACACAGACTGCGCGGGTTTTTGGGGGCGCTTTTCCAATCAAAGAAACGCAAAGATGCCCGCAATCAGTGTTCGTCTGTGCCAATCTGTGTCCCCTTTTTCGATAAACTGAATCGTTGCGATTTATCTGATTTCGAATTCAATGAGTTTGACCGCGATTTCCGTGACCGATACGCACCGCATGTTTCCCGACACCGAGACGATTTGGATTAACCTTTATCCGGCCAAAGCCAGCCAGGCCGCGCCTGACGACCCGGACGCCGAGGCTCGCTTACGTGCTGCCATTAAGATCGCTCTGGATTTCAATGACCAATATACCCGGGCCCATGCTCAGCGCGTGGGAATGTATGCCGCTCGCTTGGCGCGCCGCGCGGGCTTGCCGCTGACGGCAGTGGAAAACATCCGCATGGGAGGACTGCTCCACGATATCGGCAAAGTCGCTTTGGACGCCCGGATTCTGCATAACACCAACGCCGAACTGTCGGAAGATATGCGGGCCAAGGTTCGTGCCCATCCGCAAATCGGGGTAGCGATCCTCAAAAGCCTAACGATTGACACCGCGGTCATCGATTGTGTGTACTACCACCATGAACGTCTCGACGGTTCCGGGTACCCCTGCGGTCTGACGGCCGATAATATCCCCCTGGGAGCCAAAATTATCAGTGTCGTTGATTGTTTTGATGCCATTACCACCGATAGACCCTACCAGAAAGGCAGGCACCCCCAAGATGCCCTGAAGATTCTAGCGCAAATGAGCGGAAAAAGCCTTTGTCCGGAACTGGTCGAAGTGTTTTGTGAAGATTTTCGGCAAAACGGGTTGATTGCGGGGTTGCAGGATTCTTTACCCCCTTTCCCTCACGGCACGGAGGGGCTTTACTTTCCGAACCGGCAAACCAGGGCCGAATCGAGGCTCGCTCGCAGCGGCCTTTAAAAATGAACGGGCACCGCGATGGCCGCTGAAATCACGCTGAAAATGAGAGCCTTTGGCGCTCCCTCCCCGAGACACCATGGCCGCACCGCCGCCTAAGGCCGATCTCAAAGTTATTTTTGCGCTGACCCTCATCCATTTTATCGGAGATTTCTACAACTCCTTTGTGATTCCGCTGCTTCCTTTATTCATAGAAAAATTCACTTTGACATTAGCCCAAGCCG
>CP070697.1:6415288-6443606 GCA_020353555.1 Desulfobacterales bacterium | reverse complement strand
TCTGTAAGGGAAAGCCGTAGTGCTGCTTCATCAGCTTATTGAGAAAATGCAGGTCGAAACCGGCGTGGTGGGCCACCAGGATGTCCACCCCCAGAAAAGCCAAAAAGTCCCCCAAAACCTCCCCGGCCAATCGGGCTTGGGCCAGGCGCCCGGGAACGATGCCATGCAGTTCAATGGAGGCACGCGGAAGTTCCCGTCCCGGGTTGAGCATTTCATTGAAAACCTGCCCCAGCAGGATGCGGCCTTCAAAGATCCGCACCGCCCCGATGCTCACGACGCAATCCCGGCGTCGGTTGAGCCCGGTCGTTTCGACGTCCACGGCGACATAGCGGTAGGCGTTGGCCGGGCGCGAGAGATCCACATGGTCCAGTGCTTTCAGATTGTCCCGGGCCGGCGGAGGCAGCCCGCGGGAACGGAAGTGCGCCCGGATCCAGCGGTTGCGCAGGCGGGCTAGGAAAAGGCGCACCGTTAGGTCCCCGTGATGAGATGGGTCTGATAGTCGAATTCCAGCAGGTCCTGAAGTTTGTGGATCACGAGGAAGCTTTCCTTGAGCATTTTGCGCTGCAGGCTGTTTAACGCCTCCGGGGCAATGAAATTGTCCGGTTCCTGCCCTTGGGCCCTGGCTTCCAGGTGGCGGGCGATTCGCAGGTAACTGATGAAACCATACGCCTCCTGCAGATCCGCGTAAAGCGCATCATCGATAAACCCGCGTTTGTGGCTCTCCTCCAATCTGTCCAGGGTGTTGGTGGGGCGGATATCCAGGTCCAGCGCAATGACGCGCGCGGCGTCGACAACGGGAGTCAGGCCTCTCATCTTGAGGTCCAGTTTGTTTTTGTGCTCACCGGACTTCTCGACGATAAACTGCCGCAAGACACCCAAAGGGGGACGCGTGTAGAGGCTGTTTTTGGCCAGGAAGCGCAGGAAAAGAGGCCGCTTGCGAATGGCCGCATGCAGTAACTCGCGCAGATCAGACAGGAAGCCGGTACCGGCATACAGGGCCCGGAAGTCGAAGAAAATGCTGGCCATGCGCAGGGTTTCGGGGGAGGGGTCGTTCACCCAGCCCAGGAAGGTCGCGCGCCATTCCGGCTCGCTCAGACACCATTGCGGATTGGAGGCCATGATGCCTCCCGGGCAAAGCGGAAATCCGTAACGGGCCAGTCCGTTGACCACACGTTGGGCAAAGGTCAGAAACCACTTCTGAACCGGGCCCTTGTCCTGCCCCGGCTCCGTCGCGCAAACGAGCGCGTTATCCTGGTCGGTGCGAAGCGTCTGTTCCCGGCGGCCCTCGCTTCCTAAAGCCATCCAGGAATACTTGGCCGGCGGCGCGCCGCGGCCCTCGTCTGCCATGGCCTGCTCCGTGAGCCGGAGGAGTTTCAGGGTGACGCGGTCGTTCAGTTCGGTGATTAATTCCACGGCCTTGCGGATCGAGCCGCCCTGGCGCAGCAACATCTGGCGCACGTTGTCGATTTTGGTGCGGGTTCCGATCAACTCCTCCAGCGAGCGCGACTTTTCGATGTCGCGGACCACGCCCACCGGTGAGCTGCCGGTTTCGAGCTTGATGTCGTGATCACTGATAATGCCTCGCAGGCGTCCTTCTTCCACGACCGGCAAGTATCTAATCCCGTGGCGGCTCATTTCCAGCAAGGCATCAAAGGTGTAGGCCTGGGGTGAAATGCCGCGCAGGGGTCGGCTCATCACCTCCGCCACCGCCGTATCCACGCTGACATCTTCGGCCAGCACCCTCGAGCGTAGATCCCGATCGGTCAGAATGCCGACCGCCGTCCCGTTTTCATCCCGGATGACAACCGAGCTGACACGCCGACGGGACATTTGTTTCACGGCCTCACGGATGGTGGTGGAGGGCGCGCAGGTCAGCACGTCGGTGGTCATGAGATCCGCCACCTTCTTGTCGATGAATCCCAGGTCCATCGCGAGGGGCCCGGGTTTGCTCAGCTGCGGGTACTGGGTAGCGGTCGACCGCCGGATACTTTTCAAGGCCTGCGCCAGCGTATCACTGAAGTAACGCTTGAAGATCGGATTTTGGCTGACCAGATCCTTGAAGATATCGGCCGGCAATAGAAACGCGATGAGATCCTCGTTGGCGATGATATCGAAGAGGGCCGGGGTTCCCTGCAGCACATCCACGAAGCCCAGCACGTCGCCATCGCCCCAGACATCCACCAGGATCTCTTCCCCGGAGGCATCCTTGAAAGTCGTGCGGGCCGAACCCTCCTGGATGATATACAGGCCGGCGGGAGCGGGATCCCCCTGCGCAATAATGACGCCGCCTCGGGGGTAATAAGCAATCTGCATCTGCTGGGCGAGCGCGGCCAATTCCTCCGGGCTCAGGGTATCAAACGGCGGTACCGTGCGTAAGAAATCAAGGATCCGTTGCCAAGGAAACGCGTTCATGATCTTGTAATCACCGCAGGCACCCGGGACAGCCCACCGTTAGATGACCACGGACACCGGACGCAGCGGTTGGCTGATGTCGGCCGGACAAGCCCCGGCCCCCGCCACCTGAAATCATGCGAGGAGGGCGTTTTCCACCGTTTCCCCATCGTTACTTGAACACCCGGTCAGCCTGTTTGATAAACTCCTCCTGTACCTCGACTCCCTGCTTTTTAGCGTTTTTCAGGCTGATGTAAAGTATCAGGTGCTCCGCCACCCCGGAGGGGATCTCCCCGGGTTTTTGGCCTTCTTTAAGGATTTGCACCGCCTTGTGACCCGCGGAAACTCCCACCTGAACAAAGTCGGTCCCCATGGCGGCCACGGCGCCCCGGACGACGAGGTTGGGGTTGCCGGAAAAGAGCGGAATCTTGTTCTCATTGCACATTCCGCTGATGGCGCCGAACTCCTTTGCCACCATGGGGTCCGGCGTCATGAAAACGGCGTCCACCTTTCCGGCCAGAGATTTTGCGGCGTCGGGGATATCATTATAGCCGGAGACCCGCGCTTCGATCAATTCCAGTCCCAGTTGCCCCATGAGCTCGCGCGCCCGTTCCACCGCTTTGGCCGTGAAGGGATCGCCGGCATTGTAAACCGTGCCCCATTTCTTGGCCGCCGGCAGCATCCGATGGAAGAGGTCTACCTGTTGATCGATGGGCCAGGCATTAGAGACGCCCGTGATGTTGCCGCCGTCCGCCGCCAAGGTTTTGACCACGCCCGCCCCCACCGGATCCCTCACGGAGGAGTACACCACGGGTACGTCCTTGATGATTTTGGCGGCCGCCTGGGCAGCCTCGAGACCCACGGCGTGGACCAGATCGACCTCGTCGGTCAGAAACTTCTGGGCAATGGCCTCAGCGCCGGCCGCGTCTCCCTGGGCGTTCTGATGGTCATACTCGGCCTGGATCCCGGCTTCCTCCAGGGCTTTGGCAAAACCCCGCTGGTCCGCCTGAAGTCCGGGGCTGGCATGCGCTATCATCACCCCGATTTTGTAAGTTTTGGCTGCCGCCGGCCCGGAACAGATCAGGCCGGCTGCCAAAATCAGGATCATCGCATATGTGAATTCCCTGTTCATTGTGCTTCTCCTCTTGTCGCCTTGCGTTCAGTTGTCCTGTTAGTTCATTGATTTGTTGAGAGTGGATTCTGGTTGCCAAGCCGGGTTGCGGAGCGGACGCGCAACGTCGCGCTTCCGCGGTTAAAACCGCCTTTTAGTACTCGGTTGAAAGCACCTGCTCTTCGGTCGGCACATAATCGACCACCCCATGCTTGGGCGGATATTTCGTTTGCGTCATCAGGCTCACGGGGACCATGACAATCAAAGAAACCACCGGGGGTATCAGGGTGTCCAAACCCGCCAAGTGCTCGGGAATGTTGTAATACAGGTACAAACGCAGCAAAGAGCCGATAATGAATGCGGCCAGCGCCCCGGGGGTATTGGCCTTTTTCCAGTACAGGCCTAAGGTCAGGGGGACCAGACACCCCGCAAACACGACGTCGAAAGCCAGGACCAGCAAAATTCCCGGCTCGGGTCTGACAATGGCCATATAAATCGAACCCGCCATGATGGGTATGGCCGCCAGCCGGGTGACGATCAGCAGTCGGCGGTCAAGCGCGCGCCGGTCCGCGGCCGAATATTCCTTTTTCCAGATTTGGAGAATGTTCCGCTGCAGGATATTGCGGCCAAAAACGGAAGATACCCCCAGCAACCCCCCGTCGGCGGTGGATAAGCCGGCCCCCACGATGCCGCCCATAATCATCAGGCCCAGGATGAAGGGCAGGTTCTCGGTTGCCATGGTCGACATCACCATCCGGGGGTCCACCACTTCCGGCACAAGCTCCAAGGCCATCAGCCCCATAAACGAAGCGGCGATGCCGGTCACCAGCGTCAGCCCGGCGCCGTAGTAACAGGCCCTGCGGGCGGTCTCCGGGCTTTTGGACGCAAAGACGCGTTCCATAAAATCGAGCGCGACCACGTCCCCCAGACCCAGGGCCAGAATGCCGGCCCAGTTTAAATAGGCACCGTTCGCGGGATCGGTCAAACCACTGAGGTCGAGGTGTCCGGGTGGAATGGCCTGGGAGAAAAAGTCCCAGCCATAGGTGAACAACAGCCACAGAAAGGCGGCGACAAAGCCGATGATGGCCGGATAGGCCTGGGTGATGTCAGTGGCTACCACCGACCAGAGTCCACCGGCGATCGTGTAGAAAAAGACGATCAGGGATATCACGACCAGGGCCGTTAAATAGTTCCAGCCGAAAATATGGGAAAGGATCCAGGCGCCGCCGGAGATGTTGCCCGCCAGCAGGATGATAAAGCTAAAGGACATGGCCAGCCCGACCAGGACTTCCACCGCCCCGTTATACCTGCGATAGTAGAAATCAGGCAGGGTGATCAGCTGCATCCGGTTCAGGGGCTTGGCGTACCACGTCCCTGTCACGACCAGGCACAAGGCCAGCCCCAGCGGGAATTGGAAGCCCGCCCAGAATCCCGCGGAATAGGTTTGCGCGGCGTTTCCCATGGTGGCGTTCGCATCCAGCGATTGGGCCAACATTGTCGTGCCGACCAGAAAAAACGGCAGGCTCTTACCGGCGATGATATACTGCTTGCCGCTGCCTTTGACAAAGTAAAACATGGCCATGCCCAGAACGAAAAATACAACCAGGTAGACGATCATACCGATTTGCCAGTTGAGACCTAAAGCCATGAGGGGACCTCCTTATCCAAATCCAAATTTAGAAAGTTTCTTTGTTGTGGACCGAAACATAATGAACTTGCCGATGATTTTCAATCCTAATGCCGCTTCATGAGAGCGAATTCCGCCCCTGGATTCGGAAGCGCGGATGGCGGTGCATGGATGTAACCAATTAACTTCGAGGGAAATTTTATCGGATTGGCAAATAAAAAGAAAAGCTCATTGGAAGGACGCCGGCAAACCTCGTCGCCGTTTTCCGGTTCGCGCTTCGGCCTCATCTGATATAACTCCGGGTAATTCCACCTCCACATAGAACTAACCACCCGCCGGTGATGGCAAGGAATACCGCTCATATTCCGGATAATGGCCCGGTCATGATTTGATAGTGTGGCTACATTGCCAGACGGCTTGTTGTTTCATATCCCTAATGACCTATAATCATTAGAGCATACCGCCGGTTCGATGGATCGTCTTCCTCGCTCGTAAGCGTGGACTTGCCCCTGTCCACAGCATCAAAACTCCAGGAAGAGATCCATCTTACCGGTCCGGCTTTCGGCATCGGAAACGACACCGAATGTATCAGTGGATTAAATCCGGTCTTAGTAACCCGGAATCTGTTTCGGGAAGTAGTCCTCGCAGCCGCCTTCGCGATACACGTCCAGTGTGGTGCAGTGCAGGGCGCCGCCAAAGGGAATCACCTTTTCGTAGGGAATCGGGACGACCTCAAAGCCGAGCTTGTCCAGCTGCTCGCAGTAGGCGGTTTCCCCGGCTTCCACACAGACCGTCTTGGGGTCAATGGAGAAGGTGTTCATGGAAATCCAGGATTTACCCTCGTACAGGCCGGTCAGATAGACCTTGTTTTTGTGCACACGGGTCGGTCGGGCCGCCGGAATCAGTTCCCAGTCGTTTTGTTTGAACAAATCCCACAGTTCCTTCGTGCGCGGACTCCAGTCCGGATTGTACATGCACAGTCCCGGTCGCAGCGGCACGAGGTTGACATCGATGTGCCACGGATGGTAGTTATCCGGCTTGTCTTTTTCCTTGGGAGTATCGAACAGGACATGGTGCAGCCGGAGGCCGAGCGCGGAACACATGCGTTTCAGCCAGTCCATACCGCCCTTGTTCGTCACGCACGAACCCTGGTGGAAGATGTCTTTACCGAAGCGCATCGCATCGGCGGCATCCCATAGGGCTTCCTTCTCGCTCAACTGGAATTCCCAGTTGTGTAACTTCTCGCGTTTATCTTCATCCGTCCAGGTGTGCTCGAAATCGTAGTAATAGTTTCTTACATAGGATTCATCGGTCAGCATCGGCATGGGCGCCGCAAAATGTACGCACTCCGGGTCTTCTTTGAAGTAGCGCTCGAAGACCGGCCGGAGGTTAAAGCGCTCATAAATGCGGGAGCGGCGGCAGGTGGTGGCCTCAATGATATAGTTGCCGTGAATCATGGTGACGTCGCGCACGTTGTTGACGCCGTGCGCGTTCAACTGCACCCAGCCGAGCGGTGACGGCAGCGGCTGGTTCATCATGAAGGGCTGAATATCAATGCGTTCGACGATGGCACCCCGCTTTTCAATCTGCTTCACGAAATAGTCCATCTGCTCGTTGGCCGCAGCCACCATCTCCTCGGGGAAGGGCCCCCACTGACCGAGAGGATACCCCCCGAGCGGCAGGTCGTACCACCAGGCCGGCTCCGGAGCCGGCACGTTTGTTCCTTCCGGCCTGCCGATGATTACTCTCTTCAACGGATCCCACTCGTTCCAAGAATTTACTATCTTAGCCATGGTCATTTTCTCCTTTCATTATGTTAGCGGTTTTGATTTGGATGTTATCCCAGTTTATGTTTCTTCACGAATTCATTCAGCACCATATCGAAATTCGGCCGCCCGATCTCCTGGAGGTTGTAGTAGACACGGGTGTTGGGTTTGCTGATTTTGATGATGCGATTCAGATCAATGGGCGTGCCGATGACGACCGCCTCACATTCGGTTTTGTTGATTGTGGCCTCCAGATCCTTTAATTGTTGCGCGCCGTAGCCCATGGCCGGCAGGACCGTTCCGATCTCCGGATACTTCTCAAAGGTCTCCGACAGCCGGCCCACGATGTAGGGCCGCGGATCGACCAGCCCGGCCGCGCCGAATTTCTGGGCGGCGACCACGCCGGCACCGATCTTCATCTCCCCGTGGGTCAGGGTCGGACCGTCTTCCACCACCAGGACCATTTTGCCTCTCACCACCGAGGGATCATCCATGTCCAGCGTGGAGGCGCCGTCGATAACGATCGCACGCGGATTCTCCTTGGAAATATTGCGGCGGACGATCTCGATCCCCTCGGCATCCGCACTGTCAATTTTGTTGATGACCACCACATCGGCCAGCCTCAAGGTCACGTTTCCGGGGTAATAGGTGAGCTCATGACCCGGACGATGAGGATCGACCACGGTCACATGCAGGTCGGACCTGTAAAACGGGAAGTCATTGTTGCCGCCGTCCCACAAAATCACATCACAGCCTTTGGGATCTTTTTCCGCCGCCCGGACGATCGCTTCATAATCCACGCCGGCGTAAATGACGTTGCCGCGCACCACATGGGGTTCATATTCTTCCATTTCTTCCACGGTACAATTGTGTTTTTCCAGATCGGACAGCTCCGCGAAACGCTGGACTTTCTGGGCGGCAATATCGCCGTACGGCATGGGGTGGCGGATGGCCACGACCTTCAGACCTTTCTCCATCAGAATTTCGATAATGCGCCGGGATGTCTGGCTCTTGCCGCAACCGGTCCTTACGGCCCCGACGGAAATCACCGGCTTGGTGCTCTTGATCTGGGTGTACTTGGGGCCCAGCATGACAAAATTGGCCCCGGCCGCATTGACGATGGCGCCCACCGACATCACGTGTTGATACGATACGTCACTGTAAGAGAAGACACAATCATCCGCATCCAATTCCTTGATCAGTTTGGGCAGATCGTCTTCCGCATAAATGGGAATACCCTTCGGATACAGCTCGCCGGCCAGTTCGGGCGGATATTTGCGGCCTTCGATATCCGGGATCTGGGCCGCGGTAAAGGCCACCACGTTGCAGGCCTGGTTGTTGCGGTAATAGGTATTGAAGTTGTGGAAATCCCTCCCCGCAGCTCCAATAATAATCACATTCTTCTTCGACATAGTACCCTCCGATCCTTTAAGTTATTCAAGCAAATGAGTTAATGGCTCACCTAAGTAATCTCCGTTCCGGCCTCGCCGTCGATGGCTCGAGATATATCCTCCAGGTGGCAAATAATGCCCCGCTTGCCGGTGGCTTTGAAAAACTGTCGCATGGCTTCCACCTTGGGCCCCATGGAGCCGGTCGGAAAATGCCCTGCTCGCATGTATGCTTCCATCTCGGACAGCGCAACGCGGCGCAGAATTTTTTGTTCCGGCTTGCCCCAATGGATGGCGGCCCCATGGATGTCCGAGGCAATCACGAATATGTCGGCCTTGATCTCCCGGGCCAGGACGGAACTGGCCAGATCCTTGTCGATCACGGCCTCGACCCCCGTGAACTTGCGCTCTTTGCGGATCACTGGTATACCGCCGCCGCCGCAACAGATGACGATAAAATCCAGTTCGATCAGCCTCTTGATCTCCCGTCGCTCCACAATGGTCAACGGTTGGGGGGAGGCCACCACGCGCCGGAAACCTTTGTCCGTTTTCACGAGGTTATAGGGCAGCCCGGCCGCCTCCGACTCCGTGTAAAACGGCCCGATGGGCTTGGTCGGGTTTTGAAAACCCGGGTCGTTTTCATCGACGACGACGTAGGTGATCAGGGTCACAAATTGCTGCTCGCCGTTTGTCCCGATTTCCATCAACGCCGTGTCCAGTGAAGACTCCAGCATGTAACCAATCTGACCCTGGGTCATCGCCCCGATGATCTCCAGCGGCATTTTGGGCACCGCGTCGCAGCTTTCCTGCTGCAACAGCAAGTTGCCCACCTGGGGGCCGTTGCCGTGGGTGATGACGATTTTGTATTTCTTGGAAAGCTCCGCGATTTGCCGCATGGGCAGCTGGAGGTTTTCAAACTGCTCCTCGGCCGTACCTTTTTGTCCCTTCTGAATCAGGGCATTGCCGCCCAGGGCGATCAAAACAATCGGTTTATCTCCCATGTCGCTCACCTCCGCCAAACAGAAAAGATATGCGCATTTTATCAGCTGCCCAAAGTGGCGACCATGACCGCCTTGATCGTATGGATACGGTTTTCGGCTTCATCGAAGACAATCGACGCCGGCGATTCAAACACTTCCTCGGTCACTTCCATGGCTTCGAGTCCAAACTTCTGATGAATCTCTTCGCCGATTTCCGTCTCGCGGTTGTGGAAAGCCGGCAGGCAGTGTAAGAATTTGACGCGGGGGTTGCCGGTCTTTTCCATGGCGGCCGCATTGACCTGGTAGGGTTTGAGCAGTTCGATTCTTTGCTTCCAGACTTCTTCCGCCTCGCCCATGGAAACCCACACGTCCGTGTAAAGAAAATCACATCCCTTGACGCCTTGGTCCAGATCATCGGTGATGGAGATTCGGGCCCCGGTCTGCGCGGCAATCTTCAGGGCCTGGTCGACCAGTTCCTTGTTGGGCTGAACGCTTTTCGGTGCTACGGAGCGGAAATCCATACCCATCTTGGCGGCGCCCACCAGGAGGGAATTGCCCATGTTGTTGCGGGCATCGCCCAGGTAGGCAAACTTGACCTGGCTTAAAGGCTTGTCGGCGTGCTCCATCATTGTCAGAAAATCGGCCAACACCTGGGTGGGATGAAATTCATTGGTCAGACCGTTCCACACGGGAACACCGGCATAGCGGGCCAGTTCCTCGACGATCGCCTGCCCGAAGCCCCGATATTCGATGCCGTCGTACATCCGGCCCAGCACCCGGGCCGTATCTTTCATGGATTCTTTCTTGCCCATCTGGGAACCCGTCGGTCCCAGGTAGGTGACATGGGCGCCCTGATCGTAAGCGGCCACTTCAAAGGCACAGCGCGTCCGGGTGGAGGCCTTTTCAAATATGAGGGCGATATTCTTGCCTTTCAACCGCTGCTGCTCAGTACCGGCATACCGCGCCTTTTTCAGATCCACGGACATATCCAGCAAAAACTTAATTTCCTGCGGTGTAAAATCCAGCAATTTCAAAAAATGTCGATTCCTTAAGTTAAATGCCATGCGTGTCTCTCCTTTTTTTCTATTTCTGAACCGCTGATTGCTAGATCCCGGGTTTTGGTACCGTTTTCAATTATTTGATCACGTATTCAATCATGCGATCCGTGGATGGGTCGGCATTGGTCAGCGTGACCTTTGAGATCTTCTTATGGCTTAAAGGGTCCTCAGCGACAAGTTGTTTACGGTAAATTACGGTAAACCGATGCCCAAGCACCTTGGAGGATGATTGCAAACGGAACTCAGTTAAATTCGGCACGCCGACAGCCTCCTTGGCAGTAAGCTGCGGCCGGGAGCCAACAGGCGCAAGTCAACCGCGGCTTGCCCATCCTGTTTGCTCGGCCCCTCAGCGGCTCAAAAAGTTTTGGCGGTTAATTGCGGCAGGAACAATTTCTAACGGCTCAATATGTGTGCGGAGGTCTCCCTTGTCAAGGGCCATGCCCGATTTACCCATTGCGACCGAGCACGCGTGGAAAAAGTTGAAATAATTTGACGCCGCTTGCAGAAGGGCGGAATAATCGAAACTGGGGCGGGTTCGAAGACGGCCTCCCGAGGAAAACGTCAACCGGCCAATCCGGCATCCCGAAGCCCTTCCATTAATATAGCGACATTTTCTTCTGAAAAGACATACGCTTGCATGAGTTGTCGCCAGCGGGTGGTGAACAAAGGTCGCAGCCTGAGCAACTCCTGCAAGGAGGTCTGCGCATCGGCTTTCTGGCCGAGCTTGCCGTAGACCGCCGCCTGCAGGAGGGGATCCCAGAAAAATTCGGGTATGTTGATGCGGAGCGCCTCCCGGAGGGCGGCTTCGTACTCTTGCTTTTGGTAATGAATGATATAGGGGATGACGCAATGCCAACCGGGGAAAAACGGATTCAAGCGGGTGACTTTGTTGATCAGCGCCAGGCCGCGATCCACGTCTCCGATCATGGTCAGCAAGAGGGCACTGGCGCCTATAATTTGGCAGTAGTTCGGATTAAGGGATATGACCTGTTCAATTTCACTTAAGAAATTTTCTTTTTCACCCCCGAGAAAATAGTTCAAGGCCATCGCCCAGCGGCCGGTCTGGCAGGCAGGGTCCAGGGAGATGGCCCGGCGGGCCAGATCCATGGACTTCTCTAGCGGTTGATCCACCTGGTCGTAGCCGAATTGATAATCCGTGGCGTACAGATCGGCCAGCATGGCCGTCGTGACGGGGTAATCCGGATCGATTTGGACGGCATGCTCCAAGGCCTGTATCGCCAGGGAAATTCGTTTGGGGGTGAGCGCCGCGACACAATTATGATAGAGGAGAACGGCATCGTAAGCCTTGAGATCGTCCGGGCGTTTGGAAGAGCATTCCTTAACGAGGGTGCGGTTGATAAATCCGAAGCTATCGGCAATCCGCGCCACGACCTGTTGGGTGATTTCGTCCTGCACGGCAAACAAATCGGCCACCGTCGGTTGGGGCTCGAAGGTTTCGGCCCACAGATTCGAACCACTGACCGCATCGACGAGCTGGGCGGTTATCCGGATCAAAGGGGTACTTTTGCGGACACTGCCTTTCAGGATAAACCGAACCCCCAACTGGCGCGCAATTTCACAAAGATCAGCGGTGGACGTCTTAAAGCGGTAGGTCGAATAGGAATTGATGACTTTCAGATCCTGAAAGCGCGTCAGGGCGACGGTGAGTTCCTCGGCCAGGCCTTCGGCAAAGTAATTTTGGCTATTATCATTGCTGAGATTTAGAAAAGGCAGGACCGCAATCGAAGGAATGTCCAAGATGGTCGGCGGCTCGGAAGCCTGGAGACGCGCGGTGAGGGTGTCGACGGGAGACGGCTGGGCGGATTCCGGGACAACCGGGTAAAATTCCGGAACATAGGATCCTGTGGGGATCTCGATGCGCAGCGGATCTTTTCTTTCGCGAACATAGTAGTATTGGCTCAGGCGCTGGCGGAGTTTTCCCGCTTCGATCCGCACGATGGGATCGATTTGAGGATCGAAACTTGCATCCTTGCCAAAGACCATCGTTGCAATCGTATAGCCCTTGAGGCTTGCCGCCCGACCGGCGAGGGTCTCTTCCACGATAAAGCGCAAAAACCTTTTTAGCCGATCGGAGGCCTTGAAATCAGGGCTCGCGAGAATACGGTCCAATTGCTCCCGGATGGCTCCCGCCTGCGGTTGGCGGTCGAGAGGGCGGACAACTTTGGCATCATCATTCGGTTGCGCTTTGCGCCTGGCCATGAGATGGTTTCTCAGCTGTTTACCGTAATTTACTGTAATTTACCGTAAAAAATTCCTTTTAGCAAAAAAGCCAGGTTAATGCAAATCCGAATTTACAGGCAACGGAAGATCGAGGGCCTCCCGCGGGAGCGCAGCCCTTTACCTTGAGCCGGCCGGTTGGAGCGAAGCGGAAATTCCGCCTGATCGCGGACCCACAATGGGGGCCACAAAGTCACCCAGACACCAAGGAAGATGATCAGCAGTCTTTCTTCGTGTGGGGGCGGCGAAAATGACAACTTCCGATCGTAAAGAGCACGCATGGCGTGCGTGCGCCACTAATGAATATACCCGAACATCTTGGGCATAAACGTCGAAATGAACGGCACATAGCTGACCAACAGCAGAACGCCGATCTCTACCAATATGAAGACAAAGACTTCTTTAGCCACTTCCTCGAACGACACATCGGCAATCGGGCTGACAACAAAGAGAACCTGCCCCAGGGGAGGGGTAATCAAACCGATAACCAGGTTCATGATCACGATGATGCCGAAATGAATCGGCTCAATTCCCAAGTTGGCCGCGATCGGAGCAAAAACCGGCGCCAGTATTAAAATGGCCGGGTTTTGATCCATAAACATGCCGACGATCAGAAAGATGATATTGATGGTCAAGATGAACCCATAATACCCCAACGGCCTGACAAGGCCCTCGAGCTTCTGGGCCAACTGTTCGAAGGCGACCACCACCCCAAAAACATTGGCCGTGGCGATGATGATCATAACAACGGCGGAGATGACGCCGCTCCTTAGAAACATCGCCGGCAAATCGGCGAGCTTCAATTCGCGGTACACGAAAAAAGATATTATGAAGGAATACACCACGGCGACAGACGCCGCTTCGGTCGGCGTAAAAATGCCGCCGATAATGCCGCCGATGATAATGACCGGCGTGATGATCGCCAGAACAGCGTCTTTGGTGGCGGTCAAGACTTCCCGGAAGTGCACCTGGTACTCGCGTTTGGGGTAGCTGCGCCGCACGGAAATAATGTAACTGGTAATCATTAAGGCGACGCCTACGAGAATGCCCGGAAGCATACCCGCGGCGAACAGCCCGCCGATCGAAACCCCGCTCACCGCCAGGGCGTAGATGACCACCGGCAAACTGGGCGGAATAATGGGACCGATACAGGCCGAAGCGGCGGTAATTGCGGCGGAGAAGCGGGCGTCGTAGCCGTTTTTTACCATCATGGGGATTTCCACCGAACCCAAAGCGGAGGCATCGGCAGTTGCCGCCCCGGTGATACCGCCGAACAGCATACTGGCGATCACATTCGCCAAGGCCAGCCCGCCCCGGACGGAGCCGATGCCAATGACGGCAAAATTAAGCAATCTTTTCGAAAGTCCTCCATGGGCCATGATTTCGCCGGCCAGTATGAAAAAAGGAAGACATAACATCGGAAAGATATCCATGCCGGAGAAAATCTTCTGGGGCACGATCGTCAAAGGAATGTCCATGAGCATGATGGCTGCCAGGCCGCTTATTCCCAGACACCAGGCAATCGGAACCCCGAGGACCATGGCAATCAACAAAGCGCCGATGAGGACGGTGAGAATCATATTTAATCCTTTGCAGGGGGCCTGAACGGCGCTGTCTCCAAACCACCGTCTAGGACCAAGAAGAGACGTTGGTTTTGAACATTGGGCGTATCTCCGCCATAAAGCTTTCCAGGCCGACCAAAAACATGATCCCGAAGCCGAGAGGGATTGCCATCAGCGGAAAGGTCATGGGGATTTGCATCGCTGTGGAACGCTGGGTCCATTGCGAAGCCGCAAAAGCGTAGCCTTCTTTGATGCAATAGATGAAAAATCCGAGGGTAACTAAATGGATCGCGACCGTCACGATGGTTTGCAGGGGGCCTTTGAACTTATTGCGCATAAAGCTGATGCTGATGTGCATGCCGTCCCGGAGGGCATAGGCCGAACCCAGGCAGGTAATCCAAACCAGGAGGTAGCGGGACAGCTCCTCGGCCCAGCTGAAGGGAGATAAAAACACGTAACGCAGGACAACCTGAACAAAAATGACCGCCGCCATGACCGGGACCATGACGATGATGGCGTATCTGCAGAATAGCAGCAAGACGTTATTGACTTGGCGCATGGTGAGCCTTTGTCGCTAGAGTTACCCTGCGGCCGCAATCGGCAATTGCGCTGTCAAAATAATGGGAGAAAACAATGTTTTTAACGCGGGGTACCAATTTAGTACGTAAATAAAATTTTCATGCACCGTGGTGGCCCAGAGGGCCATGAATGTTTAGCTGTATGAAAAATATCCCGGTTGACCACTCATCGGCTTTGGGCAGCGGCCAAAACTCGCAAATAAGGGTTCGCAAAACCGACCCGCGCGTTGCTTTCAAAAAGGATCCCGCGCAAAGAAAGGTCAATCCGGGCCTTGATGGGAACTCCTTTTTGCGGTTCGGTTTAACCACCTCTAATTTCCTCAGACAGTTTCGCGCTGCCCAACGCCGATAAGCGGTCGACCTCTCCATGGTTTTTCAAAGGGCTAAACGGTTACGATGGATTCAATCTTCACATCCGCCCCCCTCATACGTGGGCGACAGCTTTGCGGTTGATCCCGTCATTTAAATTCGATATCACAGCCTGTGCGAATCCTCAATGCGATTCAGGTTCAATTCGCTGACGGGCGGGCGGCAGATGGTTTTTTCATCCGCCAAGGATTCCTTTCATCGGAAAACCGATTGCCTGAAATGAAGAGGAAGGTATGAATACAAGTCCGGAATACGGGAGGACTGAAGATCGGCTCAGCGCAGACGCCGGGACCGCTAAAGCCCGGGATAATGAGCGAATTGCTTGGATAAGAACCAGAATTGACGAATTTGCGAAGAAGCAAGGCCGACGGCCGAGGATTCTTGTAAGCCGCATGGGTCAAAACGGCCAAGATCACGAGACCAAACAGCTGGCGGCCGCCTTCGCGGAATTGGGGTTTGATGTTGATATCAGCCCTTTGCACCAGACGCCCCGCAAAGCCGCCCGGATGGCGGTGGAAAACGATGTCCATGTCCTTTGTTGGGCCAGTTCCGGTAAAGGGCTTGAACGGCTGGCAGAGCGGTTGGCGGCAGCGCTCCAAGCGGAAGGCGGCGAAGCGATTCTGATGGCTGTCGGAGGTCCCGTGTCCAAAGCCGATTATGACTTCCTATCTCGTGCGGGTCTAGTTGTAATATCGAACTCCAACCCGATCGATATTGATGCGGTCGCTCAGATGCTGGATGGGATCGAGCAAAAGCGATGATAGGCAGGGGACGGCCACGGGGACGCTCGAAGCTCTTCACGAGGAAGGGGAAAGCGCCCCCCGGTCGGCGTAAAGGGTTTTAAACAAAAGCTCCGCCATGTCCACAATGCGCGGACCTGTTCGACAGGTCAACGCACAGTCAAACTGGAACACCCGGCCGGCCTGCACGGCTTGCAGGGAATGCCAATTGGGATTGGCCAAAAGGCGGGGGATAAACTGTCGGTCATTGCCGCAAAAAAAGACCGTGTGCGGATCCCACTGCCGGAATCGGGCCAGGGAAACCTTGGGGTAGGCTTTCCGCAGCTGTCCGGTCACATTCAGGCCGCCGGCCCGGGAAATGACATCATACTGGAAAGACAGCGGTCCGGCGACCATGAGCTGATCCTCATACAGATCAAGTACCCGGCAAACCGTGAGGCGTTCTGCCAGGGGGATTTGCCCCACCTGACGGTCCAGTTCCGCTAACCGGGCCTGCAGATTTTGCACACAGATTTGAGCGCCTCTGGCGGCGTCCAACAGTTCACCCAACATCATCATGACCCCCAGCGCCGCTTCGATGCTGGCCGGATTGACCAGGATCACCTGAATCCCTCGGCGCTCCAATTCGGGTTCCAACGCACGATGGGCGGTCTCCAACCCTAAGACCAGATCCGGCTCGAGGGTAAATAGCTTAAGCAGATCCGGCTCGAACCAGCAGGCGACATTGGGCTTCTGGTGAACCGCTGCCGGATGGTCACAGCTGTCGGTCACCCCGACCACCCGGTCGGCCTCTCCTAAGGCATACAGAATCTCGGTCAGAGCAGGCGCAAGGGAGACGATGCGCTCGAACGAGCGTTTCGGCCCATGCCCCTTTCCGTTACGGGAATCACAAATCTCGTATTTTGGCATACTGTCACACAAATCTTCATTTTCATAAGGGTTACAACTGGATCTCAGCCCTGAAGGAGGCGCGCAATTCTTTCGGGTCGATATACCTTGCCTTGGGCGACAACGACGCCTTCGATAGCGAGGGCCGGGCTCAGCAGCAATCCATACTTTTCGCGGACTTCCTCGGCAAGGGTCCACAACTTCACGACCTCCGCTTCCACCCCAGCGACCACCACCGCTTTTTTCGCATTCTCCAATAGCTCCGAACACTTCCGGCACGGTGGGTCAAGGCCGATGACCTCGATGCGTACCATTGCGATCCTCCATTTTATTTGATCAATCATTTGCCCTTTCTCTTCGCCAGATTGCCGGGGCGAATGAAAAAAGACATTGTGTCGGTAACCCGCTGGCCCTCAAACAATCAGCGGTCCGTCACGTTAGATGCTCTCGTATGATGTGAACCGGCTCAGGGTATGCGGGACTAAAACACTGAAGGTCGTCAATCTCGCAGCGCACTCCCCTAGCGGCGGATAACCGGCTGAGCGCGTCGCGCACGATGGTCTCCAATTCCTCCGGTTCAAGCCGCACACGGGCGTTCACGATAAGAGTCGCCCGGGACAACCTTCCGAGTTGTTCGCCGTTGATACTCGGTGCGGATGCCAGATGGGTCAGATTCGCCCACATCGATTTACCGCCGCTGGTGATGACAAACTTCAAGTGACCAATTTCCGCATCTTTAGTTTTGAGAGCTTCCTGAAGCTCTGAAGCCAAGGTATGAACAAATTCGCGGGTGTCAAATGGATTACGAGCGGAAACCGTCACCGCAGCATTGAGCCAGCCCAGGACCGCCTCGGCCGTGGCATAACGGTCGTAATCAATTTGGCTGAGGACTGTATTTGCGCCCGGCCGGCCTGAGAGGAGCGTTTCCAGCCACGCATTCATTCCGGTGCCTTCCTTGGCGGAAACCGCCATCAAACCTTGCCCCGGGCAACTTTTCCCGATGGCCGCAAGCAGCCGATGGATTTCCTGGTCAGGGAGAAGATCGATTTTGTTGAGAACGATGATATCCGCCTCTTCCATTTGTTTGCGAAAGAGGTAGGAGACCTCCTCAGGAAAGCGCGTCTTGGTTTCACTTAACATCAGCGCGCGGACTCTATCCGGATCGACCAGAATCGAAAAAGGGGCAAAGCGGAATGCGTTCTGGTAACGGATTTTTATGGGATTGGCCACAGCGGCCACGAAATCGGTGCAACTTCCCACGGGCTCGCCCATCAAAACGTCCGGATCATGGACAAGGATTTTTTCGACATGTTCGATCAACTCATCGAACTTGCAGCAAAAGCAGCCTTTGACCACCTCTTCGACCGGAACGCCAAGCTCTTTCAGCATCTGCTTCACGATAATCGTATCCACTAGATTTTCGCTTTGGTCATTGGTAATGAAGCCCACGCGCAGGCGACGTTCGATCAGGCGCTTGGCAAGCGCCGCCAAGGCCGTCGTCTTTCCGGAACCCAGGAAACCACCGGCGAAAATCAACTTGACGGTCTTTTTCACGGTCAGCTTTCGATGAACAACCATCTGGTCACCTCCTCGGCGTAATATGCCCCTGCCGCCAGTCTTAGCTGGCTGTAATCACAACGCAAAGGTCCCCGGCGGCGTCAAAGGATTGATCCTTTTTTCCTGTTGCCGGGACGATCTTTTTCCACTTCCACACACATCGAGCGGGATGTGCCCCTTGCAAAGCGTATAATAAGCCTTGCCGACGCGGCCGGTCAATCGGTACGAGGAGATTTTCGGCCGGTCGCGGGTTGAATTCCGATTTTGAGGACCTATATTGAATTATCGAACTCAAAAGTTGTGGTGACGCTTATGTTCGCCACCTGAATCGGTCCGATCAAAATAAGTCTTGTAACATAAAGGAGAAAGACGCATGAACTTCGATCATGAATACGCAAACTACTTGGATGAAACGGCGATAGCTGCCATTCAAGCGCTCGAGAGGGAAACGGGCAAGTTGATAATAGCTTATCCGACTCCCCCCCTTTCCGCCGATCTGTCGGAGGAGCAGCTTGGCAAAATCCGTGAACTCGAAAGAAAATTGTGTGTCCGATTGGTTGCCTACGAAAGCCATTAGACCATCCGACAACCTGAGCACCCATGGGTGCGCCCCCAGGCAGAGCCATTGGGTTCTGCCTTTTTCACACTTTTCAGGCTCTGCGATGGAACGAAGCCCTCAACTTCGGCTTTGAGAGCAAGCTCCGCCCGTCGCGGCCCCTGATCCGCAACTGGGGGCTTGCAGTGCCCCGATTGCGAAAAACCGTACTTTCCAATTGTATGTCAAATCAGGGCCGGTGGACGGTGACGCCCATAGCTGCCCCGCCTTTGAGCTCCGAAGATGAATAAACTCTTTCCGCAACTACCGTTTAAAATTGCCGCACCCTCCATGGTGTTCGGAGAGGATTTAGTGGAAAATGTAAGACGCTTAGCCCCGATGGTAGACCATGTTGATGTTGTTTTGTTCTATACCAAATCCCTCCATAACATTCCCGGCGACAAAGAAATGCGTGCATTGCAAGAGATCGCCGCGCAGGAAAGGGTGACATTTACCGTCCACCTTCCAGCCTCTCTGGAGGTTGCCTCCCCTAATCAAAGAAAACGCCGGGAATCAGTCCAATTTGCGTTGGAGTTGTGCCTCCAAACGGCGGAATTTGATCCCCTGCACTATATTCTGCACATACCCTTTTCCCCGCCGACGTTGGTTCCGGTTCCAGGTCTATATTTCCCTTTCGAAAACCGGCATAAGTGGGATGACTGGACGAAACGCGCCCGGGACTCGCTGGAGATACTGCATGGCCGCCTGGGGCGGTCGGACAGGTTACTGGTTGAAAATATCAATTATTCGCCCTCCTTTTTGCAGCCCTTTTTAAAGGCAAGTCTCTGTGAACTGTGTCTGGATCTGGGGCACCTGCTACTCGGTCAGGAAAATGTGCTGGACATCCTAAAAAAATATCTGCCGCGCACCCGGGAGATTCATTTACATGGGGTTAAGGGATGGGACGAGCATCTTGGCCTGGCGGTATTACCCCGGAAAATGGTGCATGCGTGGCTGCAATATTTGGAGCGGAACCGCTTTTACGGGGTGCTCAATCTAGAAGTGTTCAGTCCCCAGGATCTGGAAGCGTCGATGGCGACCCTGCGCGGAGCATTCCAGCGTGAGTGATGGCCCTCCCCAATGGGCACGGCGCGCCAAGCTGCGTCCCGGCCCGTGTCCTTCCTTCGTTCCAACCGGTTGTTTCCAGCAGGGGGGCGATGAGATATTGCCGGCCGCAAGAAGACCGTAAATACGTGCCGCGAATCCCTGGAAACGGACAGAAAGTCGGAACCACGCAAATTTCTTGCATTTGACTCCCGTCGCTAAAATGAGTTATACAGACGAATCAAGTTTCGCACGCCATTTTTTCCGACGTTGCGCGACTTGGCGCGGAATGGATCTGTATTTTTAGGTGCAACGGTGACCCCTTCGCGTTCCAGACCCGTCGCTTTTTTGCAGTTGCGCCCCCATGCAAACCATCAGACGTGAAATCCCGCTTTACGAGAAGGCTGCTTGCGGCGGGGGGCGAAAAGGCGGGGAAACCGCTCCACCCGGCGCTTATCCGAAAGTGAAGGCACCGGCACCTTTCACCGACTCATTCCAGGTCAACGTGTTATCGGTCTTGGATCCCATGCCAGATCGGAGGCGTGAAGTTTAAACGATAGAACTTTGGGCGTCTCGCCGGAAATAGTCGATGATTCGTCGTCGGCCGGCGATTCCGAGCAGAGGAGGCTGACATGCCTGCTAATTTCCAGATAAGAATGGACCTGAATATTCTGAAGACCATCGAAGCATCTGTGACGGCTCATTCCCTGGATGATCTTTTCGAGGTCACTCTGGCCAATCTGCTGAATGTGAGTCATGTGCGTCAGGCCGAGATTTTTCTATTTAACAAACGCAATGACTTGGTACCGGTGGCCACGGCCACGAATACGGGACCCCAAGGCAGGCAGATGCAAAAAATCACGGTCCAAAGCTGGATGATAGATTCATCGGTTAGACATACGGCCCGGCGGGTGAGGGTGCCCAACGTCTTTTTTGTCTATGCGATACCCCTGATCGAATCTGAGAAACTTTTGGGGTTTCTATACGTGCAGGTGGATCAAATTCCCTTAGCTGACGAGAATTTGCGGGGCAACCTGTATCTGACCGGGCTGCAGCTTTCCACCAAGATTAAAGAAATAATGCTGAATAACGAAATCAGGGAAATAAACGGCGCTATGCAAAATCTGATGGCCAACGACAAGGAGAATCAGCAGCGCGTCACATCGCTCAGCAAGGAACTATATGCCATCAGCGCAATTTCCACCAAAATCAATCAGTCGATGGACGTCAAAAAGTCCCTGCGCAAATCCATGCTCAAGATCAAAGAAGTCTTCAAAGCCGCAGGGGTTGTCGTCTATCTCAAAGATCCGGGCAATTCCAAACTGAAATTAGCCGACGTTCAATTAGAGGATAACCATCCCGACCGCGGCCTCCTGAAGGAAATCGAAAAATTGTATCTAACTGAGATCGTCGGCCTCGGCAAGCCGATGATAAAAGATCAGGACCTCAAATTATACCAAAACAGCTCGGCAAGTCTCAGCGGTGGCCTGCTCCGGCAGATTATTGGTGTCCCCATGCGGTCAAAGGAAAAGATTATCGGGGTCTTGGTCCTTTTGCACGAGTCGGCGGACAATTTCAGCCAAGAGAGTCTGCGGTTACTGTCCGGAATTGGCAATATCATGGGGATGGCTGTAGAGAACATGAATCTTTATCGCCTGAGCCAGCAGAAAAAGAGGCAGGCGGCTTTTTTGGTCAATTCCATGGCCAAATTCAACGAGAAACTCGATTTGGAGGAAACCCTAAAAGCCGTCGCCCGCAAAGGGGCCGAGTTTGTCGGCAAAAAATGTCGGGTTTGTCTGTTTTCCGAGACAAAAATCCCGATGGTTCAGGTCTACAGTCAGAAAAACGACGGCAAAACCTCTCGGAAATCAAAAGCCTTCAAAAAAATCCAACCCCAGGAACTGGAAGATTTTTACCGGCTGAAAGCGTCTCAAAAAGGGCCGACCCTGATCAGCAACATCAACCGCTCTTCGAAAATCGGAGGCGATATGAAGCCCTTTTTTCGGATGAAAGGTATCCATTCATTGATGACGGTGCCTCTCAGGTTAATGGAAAAAAAGGTGGGCCTGTTGCTCTTCAGCAGCGGGGGAGGGAAACGGGCCTTTGACCGCCACGACCTCACCGTGGCGGAAGCGCTGGGGGCGGCGGCCGCGGTCGCGATCGAGAATGCCCGGGCGTATGCGGCCAGTGTGGAAATGAGCGATTTTCTGGAAAAGAAAATCAGCGAAAAAACCAGTCAGATTCAACAAATCCAGGAGACGCAGAAAGTTCGCGTGGAAAACCGCAAAGATATCATTTTTCGGCTCAACCGGCGCGATCGGTTTGTATTTGTCAATAAAGCCATGGAAACGCTGACGGGCTGTTCGCGCGAGGAGTTGTACCGGGGGGACGTCCTGGCCGAGGATGTGGTCGCGGCGGAGGATCTGCCCCGGGTGCGGGATTGCATCCGAAGGATTCTGCAAAGAGAACTCCCCATGGTCAAAGATTTAGAGTATCGACATCTCAACCGCGATGGGGAGGACCATGTAATCTCGCTGACCGTTTATCCGGAAATGGATCAGTCGGGGCGGATTATAGGAGTTGAGGGCGTGGGGCGCGATATTACCGAAAAAAAAAGACTGGAGGCCGAACTGGAAAAGGCTAAGGATTTAGCCCTCTTGGGAGAATTCTCCAGCGCGATTGCGCATCAGATTCGCAATCCCTTGGGGAATATTTTGATCGGAACCAAGCTTTTGCAGAGAGCCCTGCGACTGGACGGCCCGGGAGCCGCCGGTGAGCAGCAGAGCCGGCGCGGATTGACCTTCCGGCCCGCGGATCGGGACGCCTTGGCCGGCATTTTTCGGGATCTTTCGGAGGGAATCTATAATTTGAACCGGGTCGTCACGGAATTGGTGAAATACACGAAGACCCTCAAACTGAGTCGGTCTTCTCAACGCATCGAGATTATCCTGCAAGAAACGTTGACGATGTTGCAGAATGTGATCGCTCAGAATGGTGTTCAAGTGCAAGAACGCCATGATGCCGAGCTTCCACCGGTGACTGTGGACGCCGTATTGATCGGCCAGGTCTTTCAGAATCTCATCCACAATGCCATTCAAGCCATGGCCGGGGGAGGGGTTCTTGCGGTGAGCTCGGGCTTTTCCCAATACAAAACGGGGTATGCCATGATTTCGATCAGCGACACCGGCAGCGGCATCGCGCCTTCGGAAGTTGAAAAGATCTTTCATCCTTTTTTTACCAGCAAGGACTCGGGTATCGGGCTGGGTCTGTCCTTGGCGCATCGCATTGTTGAGGCCCATAACGGGATGATTTGGGTGTGTCATAATCCGTGCCCCCACCTGCTTGCGGATTCCAGCGGGTACGGGCTTGGACAGTCCCCGTCCCCATCGATGGGCGTCACTTTCCACGTTCTTTTGCCCATCGATGATCACCCCCCGAAGTACCCTTCTCATTGGAGTAAAGAAAATGAGACAGCAGATTCTTATCGTTGATGATCAGGTATCATTCTGCCACCATATCAAAGCCTTGCTGGAAAACGAGGATTACGACGTCAGCGTGGCCCATGATGCGGAGCAGGCCCTGGGGAAATTATACTCCCAGTCCTTCGATATACTGTTGACCGATATGAGGATGCCGAAAACGAATGGTTTGGAACTCTTTGACATGGCCCGCAAGATAGATCCGGATATCTCAGGGATTATCATGACGGCCTATGGATCCATTTCCTCAGCGGTCAATTCGATTAAGCAGGGCATTACGGACTATATCCAAAAGCCGTTCGAACCGGAAGCGCTGCTGATGGCCGTCGAAAAGACGGTCCGCGAAAGACGGATGTTGAATGAGATCCGTGATCTGCGAAATGAGGTCGATCGGCGCTACGCCTTTGGTAACATCATCGGCAAAAATCACAAAATGCAAAGCATTTACAATCTGATTCAGAAAGTCGCGCCCACGGATGCCAGGGTTTTTGTCACGGGTGAAACCGGGGTGGGCAAGGAGTTGGTGGCCAAGGCCATCCATTTCAACAGCCCTCGAAAAAACAAGCCTTTTGTGGGCATCAATTGCGGCGCTTTGGCCGAAACCCTCTTGGAGACGGAGCTGTTCGGTCATGAAAGGGGGGCCTTTACGGGTGCCATCCGGACCAAGAGGGGTAAATTCGAATATGCCCAGGGCGGGACCGTCTTTCTGGACGAGGTGGGCGACGTGTCCCCGGGACTGCAGATGAAACTCCTCAGGGTGATCCAGGAAAAAAGGCTTGAAAGGGTTGGCGGCAACGACCCGATTGCGGTGGATGTCCGATTGATTTCGGCGACGAATCAAGACATTAAAGAAAAGATCCGAAGCGGTGAGTTTAGAATTGAACTTTTTTACCGCCTCAATGTGGTCCCCATCCATATCCCGCCCTTGCGAGAAAGAATTGAAGATATCCCGCTTCTCGTGAATCACTTTATACGCATCCTCAACAAGAACCTGAAAAGGAATATCCGCCGGGTTTCGACGCGGGCCATGAGCCAGCTGATGCATTACCATTGGCCCGGAAACGTCCGTGAACTGGAAAACATTCTGGAAAGGGCTTTTGTCACCACCGACGATGATATCATCGAAAGTGTCATCTTTTCCTCCGAGATCCAGGATGTCCGCCCAGATGCGCCCCTCTTTACCGTGGATATCGGCATTCCCTTTAAGGTGGCGCGCTCCATGGTCGAAAAACGATTTGAGAAAGCTTACCTGATGGAAGCGCTGAAGCATCACGAAGGCAATGTATCCAAAACGGCCAAAGAAACAGGGATTAACCCCCGGACCCTGTGGCGGAAAATGAAAGAATATGAAATTGACCGAACGCGGATTGACCCACCGGGAAAAATGTAAACGCATGTCAGAGTGCGACATGTTTGTCCCACTTATAACCTTGCGACATTATTATTCATTTTAAAACGGATCTCAGAATAGCAGCGTATTCCCCCTCCCATTAGGGTTCGGTTAGCAGGGCTGAGCTGTGCGGGGAGCCGGCGCGCAAGTCCGTAAGGTCTTATTTATTTTCCCGATTCTCTATCAGGCCCTCAACGGGCAATTTGGCAGGTAATTTGCATGTATATAGCCGAATAGATTTGTTTTCATAGCGATCGACCTCGCAAACATCGCTTTCAGGCAGGGAAAATGGTGCAAATCCATTGCTGCCCCGCAACTGTGAGCGGCAAACTTTTTCATCTAACCCTCAATGGGTCATAAAAGGTGAAAAGGTCTTTCAGGAACCATCCCGGTTTGAAGGGTACTTGGAAGAGGGAAATCTGCATGATGCCACGGCCCCGTCATGCGCGGGGCGGGAAGGCGCAGAGAGTAACCTGGGCCGCGAGCCAGGATATCTGCCCCAATCTATATGCTACGCTTTCGAGGGTAAAGCGGGCATTTGTGCAGAAAACTCTACCAAATGCCGATATCACCCAAGCTAAAGCGTGCTGCCGTTTCCCCGTTTCCAACCGCATATCTCCGCGTGCACCGGATTAAGGGGATTTTATTCCGGTATACCTGCCCCACGTGTTAAGGCCGCTTTTCCGGGAGTCAAGGAAGCATTGGTAGCGCAGATTCTGAGTTTTCTGCAGCGATCCTTGATAGTTATGTCGGTTGGCGGTCCATCCCAATCGGTTCAAGCAAACCAAAGCGGAAAACTTCGAGCCTCAAAGCCGTTTCCAGGGCCGAGTTTACCGCAATAAACCCGTTTGTTCTCTTTATTACAGTTTATCGTTATAGTCCTAAACAACTTAATCTATGCCAAAGGAGGAGTCTTGATGAATGCGAAAGAGCGTGTGATGGCCGTAATCAACCATCAAAAACCGGACCGAATGCCCTGTTTCGGGGCCAATTCGACGGTAACCTACGACCAGATGGAAAAAGTGGCCGCCTTTTGGCCGGAGGGCCACGACAAAGGGGAGGTCATGGCCAAGCAGGCCATGGCGGCCTACAGCGTACTCGGTTTTGATGCGGTAAGAGTTCCTTTCTGTCAGACCTTTGAGGCCGTGGCGCTTGGTTGTACCCGCAAGCCGGGCAGAGTAAGAGAGCTGGAAGGCGTTCCCGGAATCGAGCATCCGCCCCCTTACAAACTGGACGACACCCCCGTGTTTCCGGAGGATTTTCTGTCCCGGGGATTTATACCGGAACTGCTGAAAGCCGTCAGCATCGTCAAAAAGGAACTCGGCGACGAGGTGGCCATCGTCGCGGGGATTATTGGTCCTTTTACCATCGCCGGGTCCCTCCTGGACTCCGTGCCCTTGCTCAAGGCGACTTTCAAGTCCCCCGAGAAGATCCGACCCTTCCTGGATGTCGGAGAAAAGGCGGGAACGGCGCTGGCCAAGGCGCTTATCGATGCCGGCGCCGATATCATTTCGTGTGAAGACATGACCGCTTCCCCCGAGCTGATTGCTCCCAAGACCTACCGGGACTTTGAATTGGAATATCAGAAAAAGCAGTTTGACGCCATCTCAGTGCCCAAGATTCTCCATATCTGCGGCAATGTCGACGCGATTGTCGAGTGGATGGGGCAGACCGGCGCGGAGGTCCTGAGCTTGGAGCCGAAGGCCAGTGCCACCCTGGCCCGGGGAAAATGCGGGCCGGATGTGGTCTTGATGGGGGGGGTGGATACCGCTACCACCCTTTTTATGAAGGATGCGGCGACGGTCAAGCAGGGATGTGAGGAATCCATCGCCGATGGGATCCAGATCCTGGCCCCGGGTTGTGCGGTGGCGCCGGGTACGCCCACGGAAAACCTGCTGGCCATGGTGGAAGTGGCCAAGGCCCATTGAGATAACGTGCAAGCCTCAACCGGCGGGAAGAGCGGAACCCGTGAACATTCCCCTTATCCGCTGTGACCCAGGGAACCGCCATCAAGCTTTGCGAAATACAGGCGGCTTTTGACGAGTTTGAGGAGTTGAGCCATCAATTGTTACCAAGGATACAAGTGGTTCTTGCCGGAGCCGATTAATTGTTCATTATAACCGAGGGAAAGGAGTATAAAAATGAAAGTATTGAAAGATTTTTCAAACATTTTCAAACGTTACGATCTTGACCTTGAGAAAACAGGCAAGGCTAAGGAAATTTCCAAGGACCCGGCTTTGCAGAAGGTTGCGCAGTTGGTCGTGGATGGAGACGAAGAGGGCATTCTCGCCGCTGTTAAAGATGCCTTGAAATCCAAATCACCGTTGGAGGTCATCAACAATGCCCTGATCGCGGGCATGAACGAGGTCAGCCGTTTGTGGGATGAGGGGATTTACTTCCTTCCCCAGGTCATTCTGTCCTCAGACGCGATGAATGTGGGCATTGCCGAGTGTGAGGCCAAAATGGGTAAAGCGATGGATCGCAAGGCCAAGGTGGTCACCCATACGGCGGAAGGCGATATCCATGACATCGGGCAAGTTATTGTCAACGCCCTGCTCAATGCCAATGGCTTTGACGTGATCAACCTCGGCGCGGATGTCCCCGTGGATAAGGTGGTGTCCGCCTGCAAAGAGCACCGGCCCGTTATGGTCACGGGCACGGCCCTCATGACCACGACCATGACCGCCTTTCCCAAGATTGCCCATCAGCTGAAGCAGGCTGGTCTGGGAATTCCTTTTATCTGCGGCGGGGGTGCGGTCTGCGAGGAGTATGTGACCGAATATGACCTCGGGATTTGGGGCAAAGAGGCCAGCCAGGCCCCGGGAATGGCTGAAGACGCGCTGGCCGGGGAAAGTTGGGAAGCCATGCGCGCCAAATGGAACGGCTAATAACCATAAGGTCAGGATGATGATCGTTGATATTGTTTTCGGGTTTTTAGGCTCCGGCAAAACCACTTTTATCACCAGGGTGCTCCAAGAGTGGGGATCTAACGAAAAAACAGTGGTGCTGGTCAATGAATTCGGCGAGGTGGGCATCGATGGTGAATTGTTGACATCGCAGGGCGGCAATGTGGTGGAAATGCCCAGCGGTTGTATCTGCTGTACCCTTCAGGCGGATTTCAGGAGTCAGATATTGGACATCAGCCGCAGGATCCAGCCTGAAAGGATCATCATCGAGCCGACCGGAGTGGCCACCATCTCCCAGGTCCGTTCGATCGTTCAAGCCCAGCTGTTCGAAAATACCATCCGGGAAGTGAACGATATCATGATTACCGATGCAACCGGTTTCATGGGGTTGTATAAAGCCAACCGTCACTTTGTGGAATCCCAGGTGAAGAACGCCCATATCGTGCTTTTGAATAAGTGCGACAGGGTCGATAAAAGAAATGCGATGGTGATCCGAAGTGCCATATCAGCGATCAATCCTGAAATAACCGTTTTGATGACCGAATACGGCGCAGTGGATTGGGCCGAGTATCATTTGGCCCTATCCGCTGCCCCTCGGTCTAGCAAGGACGTCGAGGAGGAAGAAGAATTTGAAACTCACCATGGGGAGGA
>CP070697.1:6407138-6415188 GCA_020353555.1 Desulfobacterales bacterium | reverse complement strand
GGAAAGGGGGGACGCGGTCCGGCCCGAGCTAGAGGAATTAATGGAGAACAGGCTCATCAAGGGGCTGCGGCGGATCATCCAGTTTGAAGAAGATCTGGCGTTTTGCCTGCAACCCGATTTCATTACCGGCGTTCGGCTGCTGCCGGAATTCAACTGGTCCTTTGATATCTGCGTCTACCATATTCAGATGGCCAACACGGTCAGATTCGTAAAACAGTGCCCCGAGGTCCAATTTGTTCTGGACCACATCGGAAAACCCGACATCCACCAGCGGCGCTTTGAGCCCTGGGCCACCGACATCCGCAATCTCGCCCAATATCCCAACGTAGCCTGCAAGCTATCCGGAATGATCACCGAAGCGGATCATGCCAACTGGAAGAAAGAGGACCTCAAACCGTACATCGATCACGTCTTAGACTGCTTTGGCATTGATCGGGTGATGTTCGGCGGCGACTGGCCGGTGGTCACCCTGGCCGGAGCGCTTCAGGATTGGTTAAACAGCCTCGAGTGGGCGTTCAGCGGGTTGTCGGCGGCAGAACTCAAAAAGTTGTTCCATGATAATGCGATCCGCTTCTACCGGCTGGAGTAAAGCGGCCACCAGGGGGACCGCAAAGGAACGATCGATGAAATCCTTCGCTGATTTGATTTTCCAGAACGTCTTAAAACTTCAAGGCGGGTTGCCATGAAATTAAAAGACAAAGTCGCGATCGTAACGGGCTCTAGCCAAGGGATCGGTGAAGGGATCGCGCGGGTTTTTTCCCGTGAGGGCGCCCGGGTAGTGATTGTGTGCCGCACCCCGGAGACCGGCAAGAAGATGGCCGAGGAGCTGGGCGCCTCGGAAGGCAGAGCTCTATTCGTAAAAACCGATGTAACCAGCAGCGAGTCGATCCGGAACATGATCGCTCAAACCATCGAGACGTTCGGCAAGCTGGATGTGCTGGTAAACAATGCCGGCTACCACCTCTCCAAGAGCGTGGAGGATATTTCCGAGGAAGAATGGGATTTTTTGATCAATACCAATCTGCGCAGCACGTTTCTTTGCAGCAAGTATGCGATCCCCTATCTGCGTCAAACCCGCGGCAATATCATCACCATCAGCAGCATGGTCGGCCAGGTCGGACAGCCCAACGCCGGCGCCTATACGGCCAGCAAAGGCGGCCAGATTGCGATGAGCAAAGGGATGGCGATCGATTTGGCACCGGACGGTATTCGGGTGAACGTTATCTGCCCCGGCTGGATCCAGACCCCGCTTGTAGAAGACTGGTTTAACCAGCAGGATGATCCCGAGGCCTGGCGCCAATATGTGTTCGACCAGCATCCCCTTGGTCGCATCGGTACGATTGAGGAATGCGGTCGGGCCGCCCTTTTTCTGGCGTGCGACGAAGACGCAGCCTTCATTACCGGGATTACGCTCGATATCGAAGGCGGTGTAACCTTAGGGTATTGAAAAGGATTGTAGTGGATCTCAGGAAATAGAGTCTGTAAGGAGGTGCGAAATGGAAAATGTCGTCTCGAAAATGTTGACCGGTGCCGCGATGGAAGCCGCTAAACAAACGGGGATTGATATCGTTCAGGATGGCAGCGTTATCTTCTGGCAAGGCCGGTACGGCGGCCAGGTCAAACCCCGGGGGCCTTTGGCCGGGAAAAAGATCGCGTGTGTCGTCGCCAGTGAATTCAGTGATTTTCAGGCATACTACCTGGCCTCCTACATCGGAGAGTTCGGGGGCGACCTCGAATTTCTCTGTGTCGATTGGGTCACGTATAAATTTACGCGGCCGAATATCAAAAGCAAAGGGGTGATTGGCATGTGGGGCCTGAGTCTGGATCCCATTCCGGTTATGGGGCCGACGAAGCATGGCTGCAAGAAACTGGTGGATGCCGATCCCCAGGATTACCAGGCCGTTGTCGTTTTAGGCGGTCATTCCGGCGACATCATGGTGACCGAATCCAAAGTCATGGGTTTTCTGAAAGCGGCCCGCGCGAACGGGGCCATCATCGGGGGCATCGGGGCCGGAATCATGCCGATGATTCGATGTGGTGTTGTGGAAGGTAAAGCATGTACCGGCAGCGCGGTGGTCGCGTATATGCTGAAAAAGGTCGCCGATTTTCAGGATGGCCCCGTGGTCGTCGATGGCAAGGTCATCACGGCGAGGGATACGGTGGATACGCCGGCGTTTGTGCGCGCGCTCTGTAAGGCTTTTGATCCTGAATTCGAAGACAAGCTCAAAGGTATCCTTGCCGGTAAGAGAATGCTCGTTATTGCCGGAGAGGACTTTGAGGACATCGAGCTGGCCGTCCCCGTCATGGAGTACCTCTATCGGGGCGCCCAAGTGACATTGGCAACGTTTCCTGCTCCCGTGCGCGCGCGGCCTCCGTTGGTCGGCTTGGACGTCGTCCAGGGCAACTTCGGGATGTCGGTTCCCCTGCAGGAGATACCTGAGAGCTACTACGATATCAAAAAGCTCAGCGAAGTGAGCCTGGATGAGTTCGATGCCCTGCAGATCCCCGGCGCCTTTTGTCCCTACAATATGGTTGAAGCCGGAACACCCCTTGAATTCCTCAAGCAAGCGGATGCGGCGGGAAAGATTCTGACGTATATTTGCCACGGCGCCATTCCCGTAGCCGCCGCGGACTTGGTGCAAGGCAAGAAGGTCGCCGGATGGCAAGCCTCCCAGGATTCGGTGAATATCATGGGCGGTGAGTACAATGGCGCTTGGGCCGCAGTTATCGACGGCAAGCATGTGTCGGGAAGAACACCTCCGGAAATACCCGAGTTTCTGGACGCCATTACGGTGGCGTTGCTAGGTAATTAAGAAAGACGCTACTTCCTCTTCGCCGGTTTATCCCGAGGGGAGAGGTCGGGGCGGCGGACGGTCAAGAAACCCGTTTGCCGGCAAACGGGAAGGAACGCTCCAATTTGCCGCACGTTCCCGCCCCTGGGCTCCCAAGCGACGTTGACGATCAATTCGGCCCTCGGTATGGGAATGCTTCTCAGACCGCCGGAACGCTTGAGATTCGGCCGAATCCAAACCATGCGTGAAAGAGACATTCTAAAAATTTGTCACTTGTTCTACAATGAGGGAATGACCCAGATCGAAATCGCCTCGATGATGGGGCTGAGTCGCTTCAAAATCGGCCGCATTATTAAGGATGCCAGAGATCGCGGACTTGTTTCCATTACGATCAATCATCCGCAAAGCGATCTAACCGAGACCGAAATTGTATTGGCGAAAAAATTCGCGATCAATGAAGCCATTGTGGTCAATATCAATGAATTCAGTGGAAAATCCGCTCTAGACCAGCTCGGTGCCGCGGGGGCGCAGTACCTCACATCGATCGTCGACCGGCATAGAATTCTCGGGGTAACGTGGGGCCAGACCGTGTCCTATGTCGCCAAGAATCTTCCCATAATCAACGCCCGGCATCTAAAGCTTGTCCAGATCGGCGGCGGCCTCGGCACCATCGAGGGCACGGACAATCCTGCTCTGACGATGATGCTGGGTCAAAAATTGGGAGCCGAGGCCCATGTCATTCAGGCCCCCATCATTGTCCGCGACAAGACCATTCGAGACACTTTTCTTAAAGAAGAAAAAACCCGCGAAACCTTAGAAATTGCAAAAAGGGCCGATATCGTCATGTTTGGTGTCGGTCTTGTCGGTTCGGAGTCGCTCTTGTGGCAGTCCGGTTTTTTAGATCATGAAGATGCCGCGCGGTTGCGAACGGCAGGGGCGGTCGGCGCCATCTGTGGACGTTTTTTTAACCGCCACGGAACACAGTGTTGGCAGGATCTGGCAGATCGAACCATTGGCCTCAGTCTGGAGGAGCTGAAAAGGATCAAACATAAAATTCTTATCGCGACCGGAAGGGAGAAGGTCCAGGCCATTCTGGGTGCCCTGAAGGGTGATCTCGTGGATGTGCTCATCGTCGATCTGCAGACGGCCGAACGGCTTCTGGCCAATTAGCCGCAATTCCGGCGGTGGATCGATTTGAGGGCGCCTCTGCGCGCGTCTCCGGGTTGGCGTTCTTGGATTGTCTCGCGGGGATTGCTTTTGATCGTGGTGACCGTACCCTGCGGCGTGGCAAACGTGCCAAAGTCAATTCATGGCGGAAGAAAGGAGGTGATGAAGCCACCCGAAAAGAGAAGGAAAAGGATTTGTAAAACCGTCAGACAAAAAGGAAAATCGAAAATGAAAAGCTGCTTTAAGAAGAGTTTGGTTCTATTCACGTTCATGGGTTTTCTAGTTCTTTTCTGCGGGCTGGCCCAGGCAGGCGATTATCTCGAGATAGCCAGAAAAACCGGAATCACGATCACGGAAGATGCGGATGGGGTGATTACGTGGACGGGAGAATTTGGTGGGCAGAACAAACCCAATGGGCCCCTGAAAGGGAAAAAAATCGGTGTGCTGGCCGCCTCTGAGTTCAGCGACCACCAGGCTTACTATTTCATGTCTTTTATCGGGGAGTTCGGCGGAGAGCTCGAATTTGTCCTGGATGATAATCATCTGTGGAAAGAAACCCGGCCCAATGTTGGCGCGATGCTTCCCCATGGTATGTGGGGCCTGAATTTGGATGAACCACGGGTGATGGGCGGCAGCAATAAAGCCGATAAGTGGGTGGCTTTGTCGAAGGCGGATCCCCTCAAGTATGATGCGATGCTGATTATCGGCGGGCATTCCGGCGATGTAATGTGTGCCGACCCCATGGCAACCGAATTTCTGAAGAAGGTCGCCGACAACGGCGCTGTGATTGCCGGTATTGGCGCCGGCATTATGCCGATGATACGTATCGGCATTATGAACGGGAAAAAATGTACCGGCAACGCCACGGTGGATTATATGTTGAAAGAGATCGCTGACTTCAGGAGCGCTTCGGTTATCACCGACGGCAAGATTATCACCGGTAGAGACACAGCCGATTCGGCCGCCGTCTTAAGGGCGCTGTGCCAGGCTTTTGATGCCAATTTCGTGGATGAGCACAAAGGCATCCTCAAGGGTAAAACGGTCATGATCATGATTACCGAGGATTGGGAGGATATCGAGATGAGCGGCCCCATGATCGAGCTCATGTACCGGGGCGCCAACATTGTCATCGGCCTCTTTGAGCCGCAAATGAAAGCGCGGGCGGCGCTGCTCGGATTGGATGTGAGAACCGGGAATTTTGGTTGTACAGTTCCGATTCAGGAAATTCCTTTAAGCTACTACAAAATCATCAAGGAAGAAGATCTGAAAATGTCCGACTTTGATTTGTTTTTTATTCCCGGGGCGTTTAACCCCTGGCAGATCGCTGTGAAGCACCGCCAATTCTTGCGAGATGCCTATGCCGCCGGAAAATATGTGGCCTTCATTTGTCACGGCGCGATTCCGATCGCAGCCGCCGATCTGGTCAGGGGCAAGAAAGTCGCGGGGTGGATGGCCTGTTATGACTCCGTCACGATTATGGGGGGAGTCCATGTGACGGATGCGGCGGCCATCATCGACGGACGGCTGGTCTCCGGCCAGACGCCACCGCAGGTTCCTGAATTCACGGATGCGATGACCGCGGCGTTGTTGATGGATCAATGATCACCGCGGAAAAGGTCCCTTTTCTTCCGGGCCTGCGGACCAGACGAGCCCAGTCCCGGGTGAGGGTTTAGGCACGCAAAACGGTGGACGGGACTCGGTCAACCGCCGCCCGTCCGCCGTTCATTTTCACTGCGCCTTTCGGGGTGCAGCTTCGTGTTGGAAACGGAGGCGTAAGGAGCAAAGCGATGCAACCCAAAAATTTCATATTTTCTTTCTTGGCTGCAAGCCTGTTGCTCATCCTAAATGTCAACGGCGCGGCCCTCGAAACGAATGATTTGTTTCCGGTCAAGCTAAAAGCGAAGTGGGGCTATATCGACCGCGCGGGTAAGCTTAGTATCGCGCCGCAGTTTGAGGATGCCAAGCCCTTTGCGGAGGGGCTGGCCCAGGTAAAGATCGACGCTAAATGGGGTTATATCGACCGCAACGGAAAACGGGTCATTGCCCCTCAGTTTGAAAGAAATGAACCTTTTGCAGACGGATTCGCAGGCGTTCGCACGGAGAGAGGATTCGGCTATATCGACCGGCAGGGCCGGATCGTCGTAAGACCAAATTTTGCCAATGGTCTCGGTTTTTCGGATGGTTATGCCGCCGTGCAGACGCCCAGCTGCTGCGGTGGCAAGTGGATTTACCTAGATAACAGGGGACTGATGATCCCCGATCTTTTTTTCCTCCAGGCCAAAGGGTTTTCAGAGGGGTTGGCCGCGGTGCGCGATAAACGCTGGGGCTATATCGAAACGAAAGGAAATTATGTTGTCGAACCCCAATTCGAAGATGCCAACCGCTTTTCACATGGGCTTGCCAGTGCGGCCTACCGAGCCGGCCACAATCAGGCCGGCAAGTACGGCTTTATCGATAAAACCGGGAAATGGGCGATCGAACCGGCTTTCGAGAGGGCCGGTACGTTTTCCGAAGGAATGGCGAGAATCCGTATCGGAGAGGCGTGGGGCTATATCAATCCGGCGGGCAGGATCGTCATTACGCCTCAATTCGAGAACGCGGATGAGTTCTCCGATGGTCGCGCGGCGGTGAAAATTGACCATAAATGGGGTTACATCGATGAAGCCGGCCAGGTTATCATCGATCCCGTTTTCGACCGCGTCTGCGTCTTTGCAGACGGTTTGGCCCTGGTGCGGGTGGGCACCCGGTTCAAATATATCGATAAACAGGGCCAAACGGTGTGCCAATTTGATGAATGATCAAGACGCTCTCCATCCGGCTGGATGAAAAATATCCCGGCCGCCCGATCGATGGTTTCTCAAAGGGCTAAACCGTTACGCAAAATGACGCAGGTGATTTATGAATGTTCTGCTACCCCAACCCATTGAAGCGGAAGCGATCGTGCTGCTTGAAAAGGAGAACTGCACGGTGATCCGTGCCCCTGACCCGAAGCCGGAAACCGTTTTGCCGCTGATGCTAGACGCCCAGGGACTGATAGTGCGAACCGGCATTACGGTCAGCCGTGATTTGCTGGCGGATGCGAATGAGCTGCTGGTAATCGCACGCACCGGAGGCGGGCTTGATAATGTGGACGTAGACGCGGCCACCGAAAAAGGGGTGATTGTAACTTCGAATCTCGGCGTGAATACCATCAGTGTGGCCGAGCAGGTACTTGCCATGATGCTGGCTTTGACGAAAAGACTCGACCTGATGGATGCCGCCGTGCGCCGCGGCAACTTCGCCATCCGCTATCAAAATTTGCCCCGCGATCTGAACGGCAAGACGATCGGTCTGGTGGGATTTGGGCGGATAGGTTGCGAAATCGGACGTATCTGTCGGCAGATCTTAGATATGCGGGTGATGGCCTACGATCCTTATCTAAGCGAAGCCAAAAAGGCGGAATGCCGCACCTGGGTAACCATCGTCGGGCTGGAAGACTTACTCTCCAAGGCGGATGTCATCTCGATTCATGTTCCGCTGACGGACGAGACACGCCACCTGCTCGATGCACCCGAGATTTCGTTGATGAAACCGGAGGCGATATTGATCAATACCTCCCGGGGAGGCGTGGTCAATGAAACCGCACTCATCCATGCCCTGCAGAACAATCAAATCGCCGGTGCAGGCCTGGATGTCTTCAGTCAAGAGCCTGTTGCGGCCGACAACCCGCTCCTGAAACTGGACAACGTTATTCTGACGCCCCATACCGCAGCCCTTACCCGGGAGTGCGTAATTCGGATGGCCACGGAGGCGGCGCGATGCGTTATCGACGTTTTCGCCGGCCGTGAGCCACCGAATGTTGCCAACCGGCAAGTTCTAGCCGTTGAGAGGTGGAAACATCTTCACCGCACGCGACCCGCTTAAAACTGATGCGCTGTATGCCAAAAACCCGAGACATGGAGGCCCTCCCGTGACGAAAAAATTAGCAGGCATTTTTGCACCGATAACCACACCCTTCGCAGACGAGGAAGTGTCCATCGAACAACTCCGAGCGAATATGCGCAAGTACCGTCAAACGCCCCTGACCGGCTTTTTCGCCATCGGCAGCAACG
>CP070697.1:6397210-6407038 GCA_020353555.1 Desulfobacterales bacterium | reverse complement strand
ACGACCTGCTGGCCATTCGCTCCGACGGCTTCCTTTACACGGATACAGACGGTTTGACCGTCAATCCCGCCCGGAGGTCCAGCAAGCGGGAGACCCCGGTCAAAGTAAAACTTGACCGACGATTTTACGGCAAAATTGATCTTCTGGAGGCTCGCTTTAGCGCAGGTGTTCCCAGCCTGGTGGACTGCGATGCGCTCGCCGTCGAAGGCGACGTCTATTTTGAAAGCGATGTCACCATCAGGGGATCGGTCTTAATCAAAAACAGCCGGAGTTCTCCGGCCGTGATCAAGAAAGGGACGACCATCGACCGGGACCTGATTCTCTAGCTGTCCCGGCGCCCCCCCCAACGGGCGCTGGGCTTGGCGATGGGGTCGGCCGCGGAAGGCGTGCTTCAGCCGGGGTTATTCAGTCATTCCGGGGCGCGGTTTGATACCTGATGGTGATCTTATCTCTGGAATTGGGGGCGAGCTTTAAAGAGCCCGTCGGGAGGGCCAGATCGGCCGTGATTGTTCCAGTCCCCTTTAGATTGTCCAGCAGAACCTCTTCCGTATAAATGGTCGCAATCTTGTCAAGAATCTGTTTACCGCCGCTCACCAGGACCGTGGCGGGCTCCAAACGGGCCTGCTGCAAAATTAAATTCGCGGCTAATTTGCCCACCCAATCCACCTGAACCGGCAATTCCTTTTTCATCATCTCATCCAGGTCCACTTTGATTGTCGGGGGGTCAACACTTTTCAAAATGACCCCCGGCGGCAGACTCACCTTTTCGGACGTTACGGCGAAGGAATTGAGGCCCACCACCGCTTTGCTCAGGTCCAAACGGACCCTCAGATTTTCAGGTCGAATCGATTTAATCAGGGCGCCGGAGCCCGCCAAATTGAGACTGACGGAACTGGCCGACGTATTGATAATCTCCACCCCGGGATTGCGGTTGATATACTCCACGGGAATTTCAAGCGTCACCAGGGTATTCAGACCTCGGGACACGGTGTACCAGACCCCGGTGATGAATACCACCGACAACAAAGCGGCGGACACGATCTCAAGCTTTTCTTTCCGGAAATCGGAAGCCGTTTCGGCGGCGATCCCCAGATGCGCCTGCAGAATTTGCGCGAGCTTGGCGGGTGCGCTGAGCGCTTGCAGGCGCGAACCTTTGGCCACGCTGACCTGCCCCCTTTCCTCCGAAACCACGATGACGAGGGCATCGGTGGCTTCCGACAATCCAAGTGCCGCTCGATGCCGTGTGCCGTAATAGGACGGCAGATCATTCCGCTGGGACAGGGGCAGAATCGTCCCCACCCGCGTGATCTGGTCTTCCTGAATGACCGCCGCCCCATCATGCACCGGGTTGTCCGGCCAGAAGATGCTCATGATCATCTCTTTGGAAATCAAGCCCCTCCAGGGTATGCCGCTTTGGGAGACTTCGGTTATATCTTCTTTTCCCGGAAAAACGATCAGGGCCCCGCACTTTTTCTGAGCCATTTCATAAACAGCGGCAACAATGGTTTCGACGGGGGTCGTAACGGTTTTGTAGGACAAGCCCCAAATGATGGACTTCAGATTCTTAGCCTGCAGTACGGTGCGGATTTCATTGCGAAAAACCACAATGATAATCAGCGCCGCCACGGCCGCAATACCCTGGACCACCCAACTGGTTACAATCAGCCCCAAGGAGACCGCAAAGCGTTGAAAGAACCACAGAAGGGTCATGCCCACCAGCACCCGGAACACATTGGTCCCTTTGAAAAGGACATAGAAACGGAACAGAATATAGCTGTTCAAGGTGATATCAACGATATCCTGCCACCGCAGGCTGGAAGTGAAGAAACTTATCTGATCCATTCCGATCAATCCGTAACGCTGAATCTTAATGTCTGCAAGATATTGCCCTCCGCATCGGTAATTTCCACCCGCCAGGGACCCCGGTCCCTTTCGCGGAGCTGAATACTGCTGTACGTTTTCCAGCGCGGCGGGCTCAGCGAAAGCGGAACCTTGGCGCTCAGGTTATCCCGGCGAAACCAGTTATGGTATATAAGCGTTTTCTCCGGAACGGGCTCAAAGTCGGTAAAACAATAAATCTTTCCCAGGCTGAATGCAAAAACAATGGCCGGGTTCACAGGTTCGCGGCCGTTTAACTTTTCACAAACCATGGCTTTCACCAAAGTCAACGTTTCCGCTTTCGCGACCGTTTCGGTTTCCGGCTCGGATTGGCAAAAGATCGCCCCAGGAATGCAAATAGAAAAACCGTAGATCAGAAAAATGAAGATAATTGTGCGCTGTCGCATAACCCCTTGCCTGTTGTCAAAAGCTGAAACGAGCGTCTGCAAATTGCAAATTTGATATTTTTTCTATATTCTAATGTTATCGTTGTTTCATTTCAGAAATCCAAACCCCCCTTGGGGCGCGCAATTCTCCGTTTGGCCTTTTCCCGCCGCGGCGGGATCCGGGTTTTGCATTAATACACAATTGCGCGGATAACAGCAAAGAAAAATGGAAAATAGTCTTATCTGGCAGGATCCCGTGCCGGGAAAACACCTGCTTAAATTTCGCGGGGACGTCGTGACGTTTAGCCTGTCGTTGGCCCACCCCCAAAAAGGAACGGCCTGGGTGCGCACGAACATCGGCCAGGCCCGAACCGCACGCCGCGAAATCATCCGGGAAGTCGAGAACGAGGAGCCTCCCCTGGGCCGTGACTGGTTTGATATTCCGATGCAGCGCAGCGACGACCGGTGCTTTCGGATCACCTTGCCCTTGTGCGAGGTGGGACATTTTGAAACCAAATGTTTCTTTTTAAAGGAACGTCAAGTCAAACCGGTCTGGCCGGCGGGGGGCAATACCGTGGTGAATGTTGAGCCGGCCGACACCTGTTGCGCCAATATCATCTACAACGCCTTTGTCCGGCAGTTTGGCCCGAACAAAAGCGGCCAAGGAATGCCGAACCCTTCGGAAGCCGAATGTATCAAGACGCTGGACAAAATCGGCTATGCCGTCATCCCGCCCTCCGGCACCTTTCGGGACCTCATCCGCGAACTGGACTTTATATTGGGTGATCTTGGATGCCGCGTTCTCCAGCTTTTGCCGATTCATCCCACGCCAACGACCTTCGCCCGGATGGGAAGATTCGGCAGCCCCTTTGCGGCCCTCAGTTTCACCGCCGTTGATCCGGCCCTGGCGCAGTTCGATCCGCGCGCCACGCCCCTGGAACAATTCATTGAACTGGTGGATGCCGTCCATCAACGCCATGGAAAAATCATCATCGACATCGCCATCAACCACACGGGCTGGGCCGCGCGGCTCCACGAAACGCATCCCGAATGGCTGGTCCGGGATCCGCAAGGCCGCATTGAAGTGCCCGGGGCTTGGGGCGTACGCTGGGAGGATTTGACGAAACTCGATTATTCCCATCAAGATCTTTGGCAATATATGGCCGACGTTTTTCTGACCTGGTGCCGGCGGGGCGTCGATGGTTTTCGGTGCGATGCCGGCTACATGATCCCAGGGCCGGCCTGGAAGTATATTATCGCCAAGGTGCGCGATCAGTTTCCCCATACGGTTTTCCTGCTGGAAGGCCTGGGTGGGAAGATCGCGGTCACGCGGCAGCTGCTGAACACCGGCAATTTGAACTGGGCCTATTCCGAGCTGTTTCAAAGTTATGACCGCCACCAGATCGAAAGCTATCTGCCCGGCGCCGTGGAAATCTCGGAACAGGACGGCATCCTGGTGCATTTCGCGGAGACCCACGACAATCCCCGCCTGGCGGCGCGCTCTCCCGTTTATGCCCGGATGCGCACCGCCCTGAGCGCCCTTTGCTCGCATCAGGGCGCCTTTGGCTTTGCCAACGGAGTCGAGTGGCTGGCCACCGAAAAGATCAATGTCCATGGCGCCCCCTCGCTCAACTGGGGGGCGGCTTCCAACCAGGTGGATCTGATTCGACGCTTGAACAGCCTGTTGACAACCCATCCGGCCTTCCACGATCAATGCGAACTGAAAATGGTCCAGGAGGATGCCGGAAACTACCTTGCCCTGCGGCGCCACCATCTGCCTTCGGGCAAGAAGCTGCTGGTGCTCGCCAACCTGGATGATGAAAATCCTGTGCGGGCATCCTGGACCACGGCCGCCACCCAAATCGAAAGCACGGATTTCCGGGATCTACTCGGCGAAGCGGCGGTCTCGATCCCGATGTCCGACGGCCGCCAGACGTACCTTCTGCAACCCGGTCAGGTCCTGTGTCTGACCCCCGATGTTAATGATCTGGACTTGGTAAGGCCCCCGCCGGCCCGGCCGGCGGGGCCGCCCCTCCGTATCGAAACTCAGCGTCTGCGCGCCAAAGCCCTGGAGGTTTTCAGTTATTATGGGGGGCCCCGGGATTTAGGCGATTTTGATCCGGATGCGGCCGCCCGGCAGCTAGAAGCCGATCCGGTGGCTTTTTGTGCCGCTCTGAATCCCTGCAGTGACGAATCCCGCGTGATCAACTGGCAATGGCCGCGGGATCTGCGGCGGGAGGTCATGCTTCCGCCCAGGCATTGGCTGCTGGTCCGGGGCGACCGCCCCTTCCGGGCCCGCCTTTTGAATCAGCAAAGGGAAATCGGTCACGAAGAGAGCCTGCCGGGCGCGGGGGGCAAGTTTTTTGCGCTTTTTTTACCCGGGAAAACGCCTCGCGTCCATCAAACCTGCACCCTCAAACTGACGGTTTACACTGCCTCCGGCGCTGAACATGCGGAAGCCGCCCTGCTGGTTCTACCCCCGCCGGAAGATGCCCGCGCCAAACGCAGCTTCCGGCGCTCCGAGGTGCTGCGCCAGGATCTGCTTTTTCTGGATACCAACCACCGGGGAGGCATGCTGCGGATTCCGCTTTCCTGGACCAAGCTGGGCAGCCGCTATGATTGTCTGCTGGCGGCCAACCCCAGCCGAGAATTCCCCGAGGACCGCTGGATCATGTTCACGCGTTGCCGGGCCTGGCTCGTATTTCAGGGCTTTTCCCAGGAAATCAACGGCGACTGTCTGGACCTGTTTCGAATCGATGATCATTCCGGCGGGATTTGGCATTACCGCGTTCCCTCCGGCCAGGGGGAATACGTTCAGCTCACGGTCACGGCCGCGATGATTTCCGGAGCCAATGCCTTGCAGCTCACCTTCTATCGCCACCCGGCCGACCGGCAAGACGCCCGGCTGGCCGATCTGAAACCGGTCGAGCTCATTTTGCGGCCGGACATTGAAAGCCGCGGCTTTCATGCCCTGACCAAAGCCTACGAGGGTCCGGAACATCAGTGGCCCGCCGTCGTGAATGAGACCGCCCGCGGCTTCGACTTTGCTCCGGAACCGGAACACAGGCTCCAGATGCGAATTTCAGCCGGCCGCTTTGTCCGGGAACCCGAGTGGCACTACATGGTTGCGCGGCCCGCTGATGCCGCGCGCGGCTTTGACCCCCATTCGGATTTGTTCAGTCCCGGCTATTTTTCGACGTTTCTGGAGGGGGGGACGGAGACCACTTTGTGGGCCGGCTGCACCGCCCGAACCGAAAGGCTGACGCCACCTTGGAATGCCAGGCATGGCAACCCGCGGCGCCGCCCCGCCACCGCCGGGGCCTGGCAAAATCCAGTGGAAGTTTTGGCGCGGTCGCTGGATCATTATGTCGTCAAACGGGGCGGGTTGCAAACCGTGATTGCGGGATATCCCTGGTTTCTGGATTGGGGCCGGGACGCCTTGATCTTTGTGCGCGGATTGGTGGCCGGCAATCAGACACGCGCCGCCCGCGCCATTTTGCAGCAATTCGGCCAATTTGAACATCAGGGGACCCTGCCGAACATGATCCACGGCCACGACCCTTCTAACCGGGACACCTCGGACGCACCGCTTTGGCTATTGGCGGCCTGCGCGGATCTGCTCCGGGCCGAAGGCACCGATCGGTTCCTGGAGACCCCCTGCGGCGACCGCTCGATACGCCAAATTCTGCTGTCCATCGGTCAATGGTTCATGGCCGGAACACCCAACGGCATCCGCATGGATCCGGAATCGGGATTGATTTTCAGCCCGGCCCATTTCACCTGGATGGACACGGACCATCCCGCCGGCACGCCCCGGCAAGGCTATCCGATCGAAATTCAGGCCCTCTGGCACGCGGCGCTTGGCTTTTTATCCCGGATCGACAAAGGTGAAAACCGCGCGGTCTGGGCTAAACTCGGCCGTCAGGTGCAGGAATCTGTTCACACCCTTTTCTGGCGGGAGGACCTGGGCTTTCTGGCGGACTGCCTGCACGCCCGGCCCGGCGACGCCGCCCGCCAAGCCTCGCCCGACGACGCGCTGCGACCCAATCAGCTGCTGGCGCTGACCTTGGGGGCCGTGTCGGCCAAGGCGCTCGGTCGCCGGATTCTGGCGGCCTGTGAAGAACTTCTGGTGCCAGGGGCCATCCGGAGCCTGGCTGATCGCGAGATTCGCCATCCGCTTTCGATCGTTCATGAGGGAAAGCTCCTCAACGATCCCCACCGGCCCTATCAGGGAACCTATACCGGTGACGAAGACACGCAACGCAAGCCGGCCTATCACAACGGCACGGCCTGGACCTGGCTGTTTCCTTCTTTTTGCGAGGCCTGGGCCACGGTCTACGGCCCGGCCGGCCACGACGCCGCCCGGGCCTGGCTGGCCAGCAGCGTGCGCCTCCTGAATCGCGACTGCATCGGCCATATACCGGAAATTCTGGACGGCGATTATCCCCATACGCCCCGGGGCTGTGATGCCCAAGCCTGGGGTGCCAGTGAACTGCAGCGGGTGTGGCTGAAACTTGCTGCCGGTGCACCTGCCGCCGAATAATTGCCTTTGCCGGGGGCCGCCTTCTTCTTGAATTTGTAACCGTTTAGCCCTTTGAAAAACCATGGAGAAGCCGACCGGGATGTTTTTCATCCAGCTAAACATTCATGGCCCTTCGGGTCACCACAATGCATGAAAATTTTATTTTCGTGTTAAACATTCATGGCCCTTCGGGCCACCACGGTGCATGAAAATTCTATTTACGTACTAAATTGATTCTTGAATTCTTATTCCAGCCGGAGATTTACAAAGCTTGTATTGATTTTTTCCACTTTAGCCTATATTTTTCAAATTTCATCGAACCGCCGCAGCGGCCCCTGGTCGAGGGGGCCGTCAACGGCCCCAAAATGCTAATCTCCCAATTGTGAGAGTTGATTATATGAAGAATTTCCAAACATTTCAGGTTTATCCGAACATACCGGAAGAATTGGCCTTTCTGGAACTTCTGTCACGTAATGTGTGGTGGTGCTGGAACAAAGACGCCATCGAGATCTTCCGGCGCATCGATCCCCGGCTCTGGGCCGATTCCGGCCGCAATCCCATCGCTTTTTTTACCAGAATACCCCAAAGCCGCTTTGAACAGCTGGCGAAGGACGACGGTTTTCTGGCGCAACTCAAACGGGTCAAGGAAAATTATGAAGGCCGGGTCCGCGATCCGATCAATTCCAGCGGCTCGCTTTTCGGCCCGGGCGAAACCATCGCCTACCTTTCGATGGAATTCGGTATTCACGAGAGCCTTCCTCTTTTTGCTGGCGGCCTTGGGGTCCTGGCCGGCGACCATCTAAAAGCGGCCTCCAACTTGGGCCTCCCTCTGATCGGCGTCGGACTGATGTACCGTCAAGGGTATTTTCGCCAGTTTCTCAATCATGAAGGCTGGCAACAGGAGGCCTACCCGGAAACCGATGTGTATAACCTGCCGGTGGAACGGGTCCGCGATCATGCCGGCAATGAGCTGCATATCAGCGTGGGCGGACCCAACGGCCGGATCCACGCGATCATCTGGAAATTGATGGTGGGCCGCGTTCCGCTCTACTTGCTGGATACGAACATCCTGGAAAATCCGCCCGAATATCGTGAAATTACTTCCAAGCTTTACGCCGGTGATCCTAAAATCCGCCTGGCCCAGGAAGTCGTCTTGGGAATTGGCGGCATGCGGGCGCTGGCGCTGATGGGAATCACCGCCAAAGTTTTGCATATGAACGAAGGGCATTCGGCGTTTGCCAGCATGGAGCGCCTGGCGCACACAATTTCCAACCACGGGGTTGATCTCGCCGCCGCCTTGGAAATCGTTCCCCGCACGACGGTTTTTACAACCCATACTCCCGTGGCTGCGGGACACGACGAGTTTGCGGTCGAGCTGCTGAGGCCCTACCTTAAGCCCCTCGAAGAAAGATTGGGGACAACGGAGAAGGAAATTTTGTCCTGGGGTCAGCCGGTGGGGGCCGCGGCCGATGCGCCGCTTTCCATGTTCATCCTGGCCCTGCGAATGGCGGCGCACTGCAACGGCGTGAGCCGGTTGCACGGATCCGTGGCGCGGCGCATGTGGTCGCATGTCTGGCCCGAACGACCCGTCGACGAAGTGCCCATTTCGCATGTTACCAACGGCATCCACATTTCGTCCTTCATCTCCCAGGAGTTTGCCTTTCTCTTCGATCGCTATCTCGGACCTGATTGGTACATGGCGTCGCGCAAACCCGAAAATATCAAACGCCTGGACGACATCTACGATGAAGAACTGTGGCGCGCCCATGAAATGAATCATTCCCGTCTGGTACGGACCTGCCGGGAGCATTTGTTTAAACAATACGAGCGGCGCAATGCCCCCCGCACTGTTCTTCAAGCCGTTGAATCGGTCCTGGATCCGGATGTGCTGACCATCGCCTTTGCCCGGCGCTTTGCCACTTACAAGCGCGCCAACCTGCTGTTGCAGGATCCCGGACGCCTGGAATCCATCATCAACCACCCCAAACGTCCGGTCCAATTCGTCTTTGCCGGCAAAGCGCACCCCCGGGACAACGAGGGCAAGGAACTGATCCGGCAGCTCTTCCAGTTTGCGAGCAAGCCGGAGGTCCGCGACCGGATCGTTTTTCTGGAAGACTACGACATGCACCTGGCGCGGCATCTCTTGCAGGGGGCGGATGTGTGGCTCAATACCCCCCGGCGGCCCTTTGAGGCCTGCGGAACCTCCGGTATGAAAGCGGCGATCAACGGGGTGCTGAATCTGAGCACCCTGGACGGATGGTGGTGTGAAGGCTACAGCCCGACGCGCGGGTGGCGCATTGGCAACGGTGAGGAATACGACGATTATGCCTACCAGGATGCCGTGGAAAGCCAAGCGCTCTATAACGTATTGGAAAATGAAGTCATTCCGTGTTTTTACGACCGCAGAAACGGTGATCTGCCCCAGGCCTGGCTGCAAAAGATGAAGGCCTCCATGAAGATGGCGATGGAGATGTTTTGCAGCTTTCGCATGCTGGCGGATTATGAAGGCCATTATTACCGCCCGGCGGCCCAACACGCCGATGCCCTGCTCGCCCGCAAGGCCGCGGAGGCCAAGAAGCTGGCGGCGCAAGTCAAGAGGCTGCGTTCCCTCTGGCAAACGATCCGGATCAAGCCGCCTTTCAAAAAGAGCCGCGGTCCGTATCGCGTGGGCGAATCCTTTGAGGTAAATTCCGAATTGACCCTCGGCGAGCTCCAACCGGATGAAGTCGATGTGGAGCTCTACTATGGAAATTTGAAGTCCCTGGAAGAGTTCGCCGCCAGCACCGCCGAACCCATGGCCGTCCTGGAAGACAACCAAAACGGCAACTACTTGTACGGCTGCACCTTGGTCTGCCAGGGCTCGGGACGATTCGGCTTTACCGTCCGGGTGACCCCCCGGGGGGATGCCCGGCTGAAATCCATCCCGGAACTCCTTACCTGGGCCTGATCGCCATCCGCTGGCGTCCGACTTTGGCTGCCGGTTGAAGGCACAGCATCGCACCGGCGCCAGCTTCGGCAGTCGGCTGGCGGACGGCCCACAAT
>CP070697.1:6367335-6397110 GCA_020353555.1 Desulfobacterales bacterium | reverse complement strand
TCCACCTGGTCGTGGGTCACATAGATAATCGTGGTCCGCAACTGGTCGTGAAGCTTGGAAAGCTCGGCCCGCATCTGTCCCCGCAGCTTGGCATCGAGGTTGCTCAAGGGTTCATCAAACAGAAACACGGCCGGCTTGCGGACAATGGCACGCCCCACGGCTACCCGCTGGCGCTGGCCGCCGGATAATTCACGCGGTTTGCGTTCCAGAAGTTCATGGATCCCCAGAATATCCGCCGCCTCTTTGACCCGCTGTTCGATCTCGGCCTTCGGGTGTTTTCGGAGCTTCAGCCCGAAGGCCATATTCTGGTAAACGGTCATATGAGGGTATAAGGCGTAATCCTGAAAGACCATGGCGATGTCACGGTCCCGGGGAGGCATATCGTTGACCAATTTTTCGCCGATATAAATGTTGCCCTCGGTCAACTCTTCCAAGCCCGCGATCATCCGCAAGGTGGTTGACTTGCCGCAGCCCGAGGGGCCGAGCAGGACCAGAAACTCTTTGTCTTCCACATCCAGGCTGAAGTCTGCAACCGCTATGACTTTGCCGAAGCTCTTACTGACATTTTCTAAAGTTACTTTCGCCACCGTCTACCTCCCCCAACAATGGTTTTAAGCCACCGTTTAAAAGAAACACGATTGGTTGAAACGCGCCCCATTGGCCCCCGGTTCCATCCATTCATTTGATCGAGCCCCGCGTCAGCCCCGCGACATAATAATCCATCAGAAACGCAAATAAGATCACCACCGGAATGGAGGCCAGCAGGGCCCCGCCCATTAACTCACCCCAGAAATAGACATCGCCCTTGATCAGGGTGGTATAGATGCCATTGGTCAAGACCTTTTCATCATCGCGGTAAATATAGGCCAGCGGATAAAGGAACTGGGCCCAGGAGACCGTAAAAGCAAACAGGGTGGCCGCGATCAGGCCCGGGGCGGCGACGGGCAGAAACACCTTGGTAAGCATCTGGATATACGTGGCGCCATCCACAAAGGCGGCCTCGTCCAGCGCTCTGGGAATCGCCGCAAAATATCCGATCAGGATCCAGGTACAGAAAGGCACGGTTAAAGTGGGATACAAAAACAATAAACACCACTTGGTGTTCAGCAGCCCCAACAACCCGACCACCTTGTAAAACGGGATGAATAGCAGCGCCGGAGGAACCAGGTAGGTGCAAAAGATTCCCACCCCGAAGTAGCGGGAGCCAAAAAAGCGCAACCGCGAAATGGCATAGGCCCCCAGGACACTGACAACCATGGTCAGCACCGTTACCACGGCCGAAATCATGAAGGAATTCTTAAACCAGATCAGGAAGCGGGTTTCCTTCAAAATAAACTTGTAGTGCGCCAGCGTGGGCATCGATTGAATGATCAAAGGAACGCCCCTGAGGCTGGAAATCTCGTTGTCCGTCTTGAACGAGGTGATCAGCATCCAGTACAAGGGAAACAGGAAGAAAATCAGGAAGGGGACGAGCGCCAGATACGAGTAGGTTATTTTCCTTTTTTTCTGCTGGGCCAGGGTAAGACTCATTCCTCACCTCGCGCGATATTGCGTAAAATAAAAAAGGCGGCCACGCCTAACACCGGAACCATAAACAGGGCGACGGCCGATCCGCGGGGGAGATGGCCGGCTTCGATGCCGATGTTGAAGGCATAGGTTCCAAAGAGATGGGTGGTATAACGCGGTCCGCCCCGGGTCAATATGCGGACGATATCGAAATTGGCGAAGGTGACGATGGTGGAGAACATCACGGTGATGCCGATGAGTTTGCTCAACATGGGAAAAGTCACGTAGCGGAAGCGCTGCAGCGCACGCGCACCATCGATCTGGGCCGCTTCATAGAGGCTTTCCGGGATGGATTTCAGTCCCGCCAGGTACATGATCATAAAAAAAGGTGTGCCGTACCAGATATTGGTCACAATACACGCCACCCGGGCCCAGAAAGGATCGCTCAGCCAGGGTTTGGGGCTGCCGCCGAGCTGAACGAGAATCCAATTGATGGCACTGTGGGTCGGCTCGAAGATCCACCACCAGCCCATGGAACTCAAAGCCAAGGGCATCACCCAGGGGATCAGGGAGACCCCCCGCCAGAGACGCTGCCCCCCGATGGGCAGATTGTTGAGGATCAAAGCCAGAATCAGTCCCAGCGTCGCCTTGAAGAAGACGGCGGTGAGGGTGAATCGAAAGGAATTGCCCGTCACCAGCCAAAAGGTATCATAATAGAGGAGCTTCGTGTAATTCTGCAAACCGACAAACTTGGTTTCAGCCTTATTTTCGAAGCTGAGGTACACGGAATAGACAAAAGGATAAACGACCAGGCCGACGATCAGGACAACCAGCGGAAGGATCATCCAATAGGCCGCCCAGCGCCTGGACCTCAAGCGGCTCAGCAACGAGAGCCGGGGTTTGGCGCTGACCGCGGGTCTTCCGTTGACCATGGACCGAATCGTGACCATCGCTGCAATCCTTACTCTAAAAGTCCGGGGGGAAGGAGCCCTCCCCCCGGAAGTGAATACCAATTTCGGCTACTCGGCGATCATCTCAAGTTCCTGGGCACACCACTTCATCGCCTCCTTGGGGGTCATTTCGCCGGTGGTGGCCTTGGCCACCATGACCGGCAAGATGTGCTTGCCGTAAATGGAGTTGCCGGCAATGGGATGGGCCGGATACCCGCCCACGACCAGTTGTTCATCCCCCCGGATGATATAGTTGTAAATGGTTCCCGGCGGCGGACCTTGTTCCTGCCACACCGGATGGGCGTACATGGGCGTGAGCTGAGGCATGTCATATCCTTGCCCGGCCGCAAGAATCTTCCACTGTTGATCTTTTTCCAGGAGGTACATCAGAAGGTCCTTGGCGGCCTGTTTGTCCTTGCACCATTTCCACATGATGAAGTTATAGAAAAGTGCGCCGCGGAAGCGTCCCGCGGGACCCTTGGGCGTATCGTGGTGCCACAACTGGGCCGCATTTTGCGGCTGGTCCTTCTTGGCCACACTCCAGGCGCTCGGCGGGTTTTGGATGCACGAGCCCTTGCCCGAAATGATCCAGCGGTTGTTGGAGGCATCGTCCCAGCCGTAAATATCCTCCGGCATATATTGAACCAACTCTTTCAAATATTCAAGGGCGGCAAGGGTTCCGTCGGATTCGATCGTGATGTTGCCTTCCCGGTCCATGGGTTGCGATCCGAAGGATAGCAGCAACGGACCGAGCCAGTCATTGCCGTCGCTGGTTTCACTGATGGGGTTGCCGAAGGGATAACCCGCTTTGTGCAGTTTTTTGGCGGCTTCCAGAAACACATCATACGTCCAGCCGTCCACTTTTTTGGCATCCCGCTTGCTCGCGTCCGCCGGGAATAGCGCCGGCAGATCGATTCCGGCATACTGGTTGAAATAATCCATACGGGAGACCATGGGATAGCTGTGGGAGCCCATAGGGGCCGGAAGGGCGTACCAGGCTTTGTCCTCCTCGGAATAGGACAGGTAAGTTCCGAGACTGTCGAACTTCCCGTATTTTTTCTCAAGATATTCGGCCACATCATTCAGCGGCTCGCACTGCTTGACAAAAGCCCAGGAATCAAACGGTCCCAGCGCCATGATATCATGTCCGGTGCCCGCCCGCGCCTCGGCCGAAGCAATCGTCCGGATATCCCGCACCTGGGGCCCGAGGAGGTCAATTTTAGCTTCAACGTTGTTCTTTGCGGCCCACTCATTAATGATGGCCGAGTGGACATCGACCGCCCCGGGGATCCAGTGGTTCCACAGCCCGATGTTGAGCGTCGCCTTGGCCGTAAAAGCCTTGCGGACGACACCGGGCACAGCCATCGTTCCGGCTACCGCAGCGCTACCTGCAACCATCCCCTTCATAAATTCTCGTCTGGTGATCTTTGCCATGATGGCTCCCTCCTTTTCTGAATAGGTGAACGGATGTGGATGTTTCTCAACCCTCCCTTGCGTTTGCAGGCCGTTGGCGGCCCTGACAGAAGCACCGAAATCATGCGCCAACGCACCCATGCGGAGAAGTCGCCCTAAAAGCTGCGCCAGATAATGCGGCTGCGGGGACTGCATTCCGCAGCTTGCCTGAATGTAGACATCCCGGAGCCGGCGCCGGCCCCCTCGGCAGCCCTTTTTTTGGGGGAACACCGCGGAACCTGAATCTGGGATTTCATGCAAATTCCATATAAAGACAACTCATTAAACCTAAATTGTGGGTCAACAATAAGATCGAATTTATAAAACGAATGCGATTTACTAAATTCATTTTCGTATAAAGAATGGTGGGTTCTGTCAAGTCTTTTTTATGGAGGCCCAATCATAGGGGTCGTTCGAAACAGCCGGGGGTTTTCCAAGATGGGATTTCCTTTCCAATATAATTCCAGACCTCGGAGATGTGCCTGATGATGGGACAGCCTTCGATTTCCTCGACGCCGAGGGCGCCAAAACGGTTGATGATCAAGGCCTCCATGCCGACCTTGCGGCTGCCGATCGCATCGTCATAGTAATTGTCGCCGATGTAGACACATTCCTGGGCCGGCACCCGGGCATTGCTGAGAGCAATATCGAAAATGGCGGGATGCGGCTTGTGATAACCGACCTCGCAGGAGAAGACCACATGGTCGAAATAACCGCTCAGATCCGCACGGCCGAGAATGCCCCGGGCGGTGCCATCCCAATTCGAGATGATGCCCAGGCCGAAGGATTCCTTTCTCAAGCCATCCAATACCGGCCGCACTCCATCAAACGGCCGCCAGTAATTTTCAACTTGGGCCTTAATTTTCTCCCAGCAAGCATCCACTTCGCAAACGTTTAAGCTGAGCCCCAGACGATGATTGAGGGTTCCCAGATACCAGGGCATATAGGTTTTGCGATCCTTCAAAAACACGCCCGGGTACTCCCGCATAAACAGCTTGTCCGTCAAATGGAATTCTCTTTCGAGGTCTTCCAGGGCAACCGCCACACCAAATTTCTGCAACGCCTGCTGGAAGGTGCTTTCCCGCTGCATGTAAAGAAGCGTATAGCCCATGTCAAACCAGATAAAAGATAGTTTCAAGGTCTACCTCCCCGGCTAAGAATGCGGACGGTGGCTAAGTCTCCGCGCAACATCGAACACGAAGGTCGGCGGGTGGGGACCGCCTTCACGCAGTCCTTTCCGCCGATCGCGGGACCTGGCGGGTTCATGATCACTCAGGTCTGGCTTCCGACCCGTTGCTTCGGAGAGTTTCGCACTCACTTTCAATAAGGCCCCGAAATTAAATCAAAAACAGGCAATCTGAGTTTCAGATCGCCATGGGAAGCAATCGGCCTTCATCCGTGAATTCAAGCTGGCGCGGTTTGTCGTCGACGTGGATGTGACTCTGGGCCCGCAATTCAGGAAGCACGGCGTCCGTTACCCAAAAAGTCGCCAGCGAACCCGTGTTGGCAATGCGAGCCATTCGCACGCCCTGCAGGTCCGGGGAGCGGTTGAAGGCCACCTCCAGGGCTTCCCGGTCGTCGGCGCATGGAATGGGCATGCGAGCGCTGCGCAGGATGCCCGAAGTGAGCGCATTCATATAAGTCGCCCGCCAATCGATTTGGTCGATCATGCGGCGAGTGGTCAAATCCGCCATGCCGATGCCCGTCGCATTGCCGTGGGACTGGGGGGTGAGATCCAGCACGACCAACGTGCGATAGTCGGGCTTGCGGGGGCCGCCTTCCCGGCGCCAAAAACCAATCACATTGGGGTCCATGCCCGCGCCACTGACGTCCTTGCCCATTTCGTCCACCAGCAGGATATCCAGATCATCCAGAGGGAGTTTCGGAAACAATTTCCAGGCCTGTTTCAGAAATTCCCGATCCACGTCGGCAAATTCCTGGGGCGGAGCCAATTTCAGAGAATGCGTGCCGCCCGTTGCATTTTCGATAACAGCCAAGCCGCAGAGGACCGAGGCCTTGGCAATGATCATCTGGGCGGCCGGCACAATTGTCTGACCCAAATCGAACTTATGCATATTGGAGGCGCCCTTTTGTCGGCCGCAGCCCACAGCCAGAATTTTGCAGAGTCCCGATTCGACATCGGAGCGGAAGGCCGTGTGGGGTTTGACGCGGTTGATGACCACAATATGGTCGGCTGCCAGGGCATCCTGGGCGAAAAACACTTCCGCGCCCGCGTCCAAACGACCCAAAGAGACGACGTCCATATGCGACACAATCGGCGCCCCCACGGACGCTTCGCTGATTCCCAGTTCGGCCAGCACCTGGGCCTGTCCTTCTCCGGTAGCGCTCCCATGGGAACCCATGGCCGGGATGATATACGGTTCAAGCTGCAGCGCGCGCAAGCACTCCACCACCGTTGCCACCAGTATCTTCAGATCGTGAGTGCCGCGGGATCCGACCCCGACCGCCACCTTTTGGCCGGGACGAATTCGGGAACCGGGGTCAAAAGCGGCGAACTCAGCGCGCACCGCCCCGGCCACATCGGCAATGGAAGTAACGTCAAATTTTTGTTGAATGCGGTAAAGCGCAGGCAATGTCATAGGGTTTGCTCCTCTCGGTGTCCGCTATGGATAGGCGCCAGTTTCCTCAATTCATGGTTTGCAGCAGCTCGATAGTGATGTCTTCGGGACCCTTAAAGAAGGCTATTTTCAGGTCGCGAAACTCCCGCGGGGCCACGGAAAACGCAAATCCCCGGCGGGTCAAATCCTGGTAAGCCGCTTCAATATCATCGACCTGCAGGCCGATATGATCAAAGCCGTATCGCGCTTGCGATGCATCACCATGCATTTCTTCATCTTCGCGCGCGACCCGCAGATTGACCGTGACGCCCTGGAGATCAAATGAAGCGCCATCGGCCGTACCGAATTTTTGCCGGGCCACCAGCCTGGCGCCGATGACATCCGCGAAAAAATTAATCATTTCTTCCAGATCCTTGCAGATTAAATGTACGTGGTGAAAGCCGTAAGTCATGGATTACCTCCCATCTCAAGGCCCGAATTCCAAGGCGGACGAAAAATACGCGCCCCCCTCCGGCATTCAGCCTTCCGTTTGGTACCAACGGATTTTTGGTGCGGGTGACCGCTTGCAGCCCAGAGCGTCATTCATTGCCTCAATAAAGGGATCACGTAGGGCCCTTCCGGAATGACCGCGACGTGCGGATCCCCGCTGCGTTCGATGCTTTCAAGCACAGCCTGCCGAGGGTTTTCGGCCCGGGACACGCAGGTGAGGGCCCAGTCCTGGGCATTCAAATTCGCGGTGTAAAGATATATTTGCCCCTTGCGCAACGCCTCGACGAGCTTTTCGGTCTGCCATTGATCCACGATCGGCCGATACGCCGGGGCGGAGATCCTCTGGATAAAGCCTTCCGGGCCCAACTCCGCCAGGAGTTTTTGGGACTCAAGGAAGTCGGCGGAGCCCATTCCTTCCGAGCACTCGGAAACGATGATCACCCGTCCTCCGGGTCTGAGGATATCCAGAGGCGAGACCATCCCCTTGACGGTCTGGTAATACGTCTTGTCGAGGGGAAAGCCGCCGGCGGAGGTCAGGATGGTATCAAATTGGCGGGGGACCGGGACCTCGCAGATGCCGCGGGCGAAAGCAACCGACTCCAGGTGGCTTTGGATGATTTCGCCGGAATTGATAAAGACCATTTCGCGATTTTCGTCAATAATGACATTCAGGCTGAAGACTGCGCCCACCATGGCCATGATTTCCAGATGATCCTGGTGCAGGGGGTTGCCGTCGATGACGCAATTGCACGCCCGGGGATGCTCCATGAATTTGGGGGAGTGGAAGACCAGGATCGTTTCCCGATGGGCGAGGCCGGGAACGACCAGTTTACGCCCCCCGGAATACCCGGCCATAAAATGGGGCTCGACCAGGCCGATGACGACCTTGACGTCGGCTTCGACGAAGCGGCGGTCAACCCAGACCGGGGTTCCGCTGGATGTGGTGCCGATCTTCACATGCTGGCGGTCGTCGTTGGCGTAGTGATTTTCCACCCGCACCGTGTTGAACACGTGGCTGTCGCCGACAATGATTTTTTTCTCCGCTTCCGGCGCCGGTCGGTGCAGGCCGGTGGCGATCAGAATGGTCATCTCCGTCCTGGAAATGCCGGCGGCTTCCAGTTCGGCCACAACCTGCGGCAGCAGGGCCCCGTTGGGGGTCGGGCGGGTAATATCCGCCACCAGGATGCAGGCCTTGCCGCCGTGGCGGGCCCATTGCGAAAGGGGCGGCAGCCCCACCGGCGCGCGCAGGGCGGTCCGCGCCGCCCGCGCCGGATCAGCCAGGGGCTTTTCCGTGTGTTTGTGTATTGCGTGGATGACACAATCCCCCGGCAACGATACCCGGTATTGCGCGTGTCCATACAAAAGAGCAATCGAATTACCAATCATTTCACAGCCTATACGCTATTTCCACTTCGGCAGATTGCTTAAAGCCGGCCGGGGACAAGCGCAATGGATCATTCGATTTGAAATCGTGTAACTGTCTGAGAGCCTTAGGGATCGTTAGGAAAGCACCGCGCGGTGGCACCGCTTCTTTCAAAAACCTGGCAAAAATGTGGAGGCCACAACTGTTCATTCTTGGTGCGTCTTCGGAGCTTTCTTTACGAGCCCTTAGGCACGAGTTTTACAGGGTTTCAAATCGGATGATCCATGGAGCGCCCAAGGGTTAACATGGCTAATGTGACAAAGTAGAACTATTTAGACCTGCAGAAATCACCTTCCCGGGTGGTCACAGGCATTTGCTTTTACTCGTCTATCGCAGGACGATCTTATCGAGATCCCCGCTCCAGGCCGCTTCCAAAATGGGGGCCATGTATTTATCCACCAGCTCGGCGTTGAGCGGGACCGGCATGTTCTGCAGTTTGCTTTCGAGCTGCGGATCTTTGGCCGCCTGCAGGATTTTGGCCAGGACATCTCTTTCCATATCTTCAATTTCAGCCAGAGTGGTGGGAAATCCGATGCGGCGGTTAAAGGCCAAAATCCCCTCTGCGACCGACCGGCCCAGTTCGCGGGCGCCAAGGGCGGCCGGATCCTGATCGAGGTAGCCGTGTTTTTGAAAGATCGCGCCCAATTTGCGTACGCGTTCTTCCACGGCCGGCGTAAAAAAGACGGTATAATAAGGATTCATCAACGCGCAGGCGCGCCCGTGGCTCAAATAGTTGACCAGCGAAAAACTGTTGAGATGCGGTCCACTGGTGCCGCCGACCATGATGGCATAACCGCCCAGATCGGTGCCCAGCGCCACTTGTTCACGGGCGCCTAAGTGCGCCGGCTTTTGCGCTAAGACTGCCAGACCGGCCACGATCAATTCGATTCCCAGCAGCGTGATATTTTCAATCGTGGGGACCGTGTCGCCTTTGGCGCCCAGATAAACCTCCAGGCAGTGGCTGAAGCCATCCATGCCGCCGTCTAGTGACAAGGACATGGGCTGGGTAAGGGTAAGTTCATAGTCGAAAACCGCTCGGGGGGGAACGATGGCCTCGTCGATGATGAGTTTTTTCTGGCCTTTGACCGGATCGGTAATGTTCGCATATTTGGTCAGGTGCGCCGACGAACTGGCCGCCGTCATGACGGCCACCAGAGGAAGGACTTGCCGACCGGTCCGCTGGGAACGCCGGGTCACCTCACCGACGCCGAAGTAGGGATCCAGTTCGGCGTCCGTATCCCCAAAGGTTGCCAGTGTGGCCGCGGCTTTACAGGCATCAATGCCGGATCCGGACTCCAGGGATACGATCACATCCGGCTTTTTGTGAAGGATGTGCCCCTGGAGCCGATAAACATCTTCCCGGGGGGCGTTCGGAGCAGCCCCCTGAACCGGCCCTAAAATCTGAATACCGTTCTTGGTCAGAGCGTCCTGAACCCGTTCTAACGCCGGTTGGAGCCAGGGAGAAGACAGACGGCTTACCAGCAGAGCCCGCCTGCCGATTTGAGCGGTCAGGGGTCCCACCTGATCCAGAACTCCCGCACCGAAAGCATACCGGTCGCCCTTGAAGGCGAGGATCAGATCCCGGGCTTGTTTCATCAGTGCATCCATGGATTATTCCTCCTGTGCCGCCCAAGCCTCCCTCAAGACCTGGCGGACGGTCACTGGGTGAAATCAAGTCAGCTACCTTCGGCTCAGGCCGAAGGCTTGGGGTTCAAGGATTCAAGGGTTCCAGGGGTCAAGTGCAAAGACCATTCAAGCCTTGGCTTGAATCCTTGGCCCCTGGAACCCTTGAATCCTGGCGATATCATCAACTGTTAAACTAAAGTCTGCGCCTAAAGGCGAGGATTTTTCTGCCTTTCCCCGAGTGGGACAATAAAATTGTCAAAAGAGCCGCCGAAGGCGAAAATTCCTCCAGTTGGCCACCATATGAAGATATGGGATTTGGTGTCAAGCAGTTTTCATATTTCTCCTTGTTTCTTAACCACGTTCGATGGAACTGCGGGCGCAACTTCGCGCGATCGCCGTCGGCAAGCTGCAAGCCGGGGTCGGTGCCCTGCCCATCCCCGAGGTTCGCGCCTGATGGTCAATTGGATGGAGTCTCCATCGAAGCGGGTCAAACCGCTGCCCAGGCGTCCAAGACCCCCAGGGCGCCGGCGACAGGCAGGAGGATTTCCCGGGGACGGGATAGGAACCTGATAAAGGAAGGTGAGATAACGTAGGGCGGAAAGTCGGTTGGCTGTCAAGCCCCGAATGAACGCCTCATGACGCTGAACGGCAAGCCGGGCAGGCCTGATAACATGTTTCACAGAGCAGATGCACGTGCCGGCAAAAGAAGATATTCGTGACGGAGGCTCCACAGCCCTGGCAGACCAGCGGATCCATGGATTTGTTTACCGGATTATACATCAAGGCTAGGTTTTTGCTTTGACGGCCGACCCTAGCCTGATAAAGGACCTTAACCGCCGGCGTGGTGATCCGCAGGGCGGTACATAGTCGGACTTTGACCCTGATGCTGTATTTCTTAAACAGGTCGTCTTTTTTTTGGGCGAGCTCCGCGGGTAGCAGGGCGATTTTTTCTTGCCGGTCCCGGATGAGCGGCGCCGAAAGTCCGGGTCGTTTCAGGCTGGCTTCCATCTCCTTTTGTAAATCGTCATAATATTCCTGGAGATTGGCCACATCCCGCCGGAACCTGCGGTTCATACTTTCCTGGAAGGAAGTGATCGCGGCTTGAATGGCCGGTGGGCTCTGATTTTTGACCCACCCCATGACCAGGTTGATCTTCTTCGCGTCCCATCCGGCCGTTTTGCCCTCCATGCGGTAATTGCGGGCCACAAATGCTAAATTCGGCGCCATGTCTGGGACATAAGCGCCATTTTCCAGATTGAAGATTAGATCGACCAAGCCTTCCTTCTGTTCATCGCTTTGGGCGATATACCGGCAGGTTAAATAAAGATATTCCGTCTTGACGGTGGCCCAACTATCCACCCGGCCAACCGCTCCGTTAAAAGTGAACTGGGCCCCGATAAGCCGTTCAAACCCTTGGCTTTTGAGGTATTGAAACTCAAGCTCACAGGCCAGCAGGGGCATCTGACCGCAAACGGCGTGGACCATTTTCTCCAACAGCGGCGATCCGTAATAAACGGCGAACTCATTGACGGAGCCGGTATCCGGGGCGGGGGACGATTCGAAATTCAGGCGAATATATTCGGGGGTGCCCAGCGGCCCGGACAGCTTCGGCGGCATCACCACCTCGGCACCCCGGGCCGTAGTTTCCAGCAAGGCTCCCTGGATTTCAAAAAAACGACGGGCAAACCGTTCCAGCTCCCTGTCCCGCCTTGCGGCTTGCGGCTTAGAGTTCATAGTTTTCTCCGAATAGCTTTTCATCCAGCGCTTTGGTCTTTTGATAGCCGGTTTTGGATCTCTTCAATTGGGTTGCCAGCTGGTCGAAGGATTTTTGGCGTTCTTCCTCCGAGCGGGCATTGACCCAGATGTCGAAGACCCTCTCCGCAAACTCCTGCTCACCTCGGACACGCCCCATGATCATGTCGATTTCCCCAATGACCATTTCAAACATATTGATCTTTTTGTCCAGGATTTCAAGAATATGGTCCTCCACGCTGCCCGCCGCGCAGAGGTTGTATATCTGAACTTCTTTTTCCTGTCCGATCCGGTGGATTCGTCCGATCCGCTGCTCGATTTTCATCGGGTTCCAGGGAAGATCATAATTGATCATCTGATGGCAGAATTGAAGATTGCGCCCTTCGCCTCCGATTTCCGTCGTCACCAGAATGTCTTTGGCTCCGCGGAAGCTGTTGATCTCCTCATCCTTCCTTTGATTGGTCATACTGCCGTGGAAAAGGGCATAGGCGATGTCTTGCGCCGTTAGGAACTCAGACAACTGCTCCAGCGTGCCCAGGTATTTCACAAAGATAATATGTTTGCCCGGCGCGGACTTCAGCAGTTTCAGCAGGATTCTGTTCTTGCGGGTTTCGTCCAGGGCGCCGCACAAACGGTTGATGCTGCGCATCTCTTCGGCCTGGGCCTCACGGAAATCATTTCGAGCGAGCAGGCGGGTGAGGGTCTGGCTGACCGCCCGGGGAGAGGACCCCGCTTCTTCCAGCAGATTTTTCAGCAGCAGTTTGGGCCCGCCGCCGTCGGCGGCGTTGATCTGACGGACCAGCTGACAGATTCCATCATAAAACGACTTTTCCGCGGGGCTGGAATCGACGCGGATGGTCTGAGCGAAGCGCGGTGGGATATCGATTTTAGCCACGGCCCGGGTGTTGCGGATCATCACCTGGCCTAGCAGATCCTTGAGTTTGGACCGATTTTGGGGATCGGTGGGATCCCCCCGGGTCATGAACTCTTTGCGAAAGGCCGAGGCGGTGTTGAGCTGGCCCGGCTTCAGAAGGGTGATCAGATTATAGAGCTCCATGAGGTTGTTTTCCACCGGCGTCGCCGTCAGCAGGAGCAAATACCGCTTTTTGAGGGCATTGACCAGTTTCCAGTTGAGCGTGTTGCGATTTTTGAGATGATGGGCTTCGTCGACAATGACCAAATCATACTCTCTGCGGGTGACCGCCGGAAAATTATTCTTGGACTTGGCCAGGTTGATGGATGCCAGGATAAAAGGCGCCTCCCAGAAAGACATCTCGCGTGGGCGGTAGGCGGGATCATCGGTGGACGGCAGATCCAGCCCGAATTTGGCGTTTAGCTCTTCCTTCCACTGGCTGACCAGGGGGGTGGGCGTCAGGATCAGCGCACTCTTGACCATGCCGCGCAAAATGTATTCTTTAAACACGATCCCCGCCTCGATGGTTTTGCCAAGGCCGACTTCATCGGCTAACAGCGCTCGCCCGCGCAGGCTCTTCAACACCTTGCGGGCGGTCTCCTCCTGGTACCACAACGAGCGAACATCCTTCAGCTGGTTGAGGCTGATGAGATTATCGAAAGTTTCGCGCAAACGGATGCCATACCCTTCCAGGGTGAGTTCATAGCGGTCCGGAGAGGTGACGCGGTTTTCGGAAAGCGCCGCTTGAAAAGAAGGCGTATCCACCTCGACGGCAACGGGGATGGGGGGAAGCACCGGCTTGGGGGCCGGAGGCACGGCAGTTGCGGGTTGCGGCTCGGGCGCGGCCGTGGGCGCGGGAAGGCGCGGCGGGGCCGCCTTTATAGACCGGGAATCATTTTGACTTGTTTGAATTTGCAGCCGGTTTGTGCAATTATTCTGAACGGCGATGAGCGCCGACCGAATCGCCGGCTTGTTTCTGATTTTGAGTTTGGGCAGGCGGGCCAGGGCTTCGGCGGCGAAGGCCAGGGCCTTTTCGTAGCGGCCCTCCTCTTCCAGCAGAATGGCGATGCGCAGCAGGTAGTCCGGCGGGATGGATTCCTTGGTGTAAAGCCCCAACAACCCTTTGAGTTCAAGCGCGCTTCTTTTGGTTTGGTAACCCCAATAGGCCATCTCCTTGAGAATTGCGGCATTATCCGGATCGAGCCGGTGGGCCTTTTGAAGATAAGACAGCGCTTTTTCGGGCTCGTCTTGGCCCCCAAACCATAGGGCTTCGTGAAAAAAGAAGTCGGCCTTTTCCTTGCGCAGCGCCGTCGACAGTCTTTGCCGCCGGTCTTTCAGTTTGGCCGTGCGCTTTATTTTTCTTTTGTCCTTTTGGGTCTTGGCCATAACGATTGATGATGTCTGCTGATTTCGGCACCCGGAAATACCGTGCGAATCCTGCCCCACGGGCCGCCTGTTCGACCCCACACCCTTAGTAACAAATCGCATGCCCGAAATCAAAGTCTTTAGTCATTCAGGGCCGGGCGGCCGGCTCCGGGGTTTCGAGGTACGGGGCGGCTTCAGGACCTGTGGCAATTGAAAATAAGCTTTTGGCATCGAATGGTTCTTGACACTTGGAAGGGATGAATTTAGTGTCCTTATATATTTCTGCTTTGTCACCTTAACCCGCTTCACCATGGGGCGCGGTATGCATGGCGCTTGTCCCCGCAAGGCTCGAGGTAATGTGACGAAGTAGGAATATACACGCTTGCCGCCTCGACGAAAAACTGCCTCTTCGAGATGATGCGAGGCTCCGGCCGAGGGGGACATTGTTTTGCTGATGTGACGTCAAAGGAGATTAAAAGATGGATATCACCAAGGCTTACTCCCGTCGTTCCTTTTTTATAATGGTTGTATTGATCATATTGTTTTCCCTCGCAGTGGGTGCAGCCGGTTACTTCGGGCTGAAGGCCGTCGCCGCAAGGATCGCCGTCTGGCAGCAAACCGGGACGGCGGTTGCGGCCATCAGGGGCCTGGCCGACCTGACGGCCATGCTTCAAGATAAGGTGTTGTGGTATATGGTATCCATCGCGGCGGGGCTCTTGGGGTTTTTTGGATTCTTGCTCTGGCTCTGCACCCGGATATCCTTCGGCCGTCTGCTGCGAAAATCACGCGTTGCGCCGCAACCGCTAAAACCGATAAAGAAACCGGTCGAAGCCGTGGATAGGAGTTTGGCAAACAAAAAAGAGCAGGAACAAAATGACCGGCGACTGTTCGTATACCTGTTGTCGGTGTTGCAGCGCGAGGGGCGGCTCTTGGATTTCCTCGCCGAAAACCTGGATCTTTATGAAGATGCCCAGATAGGGGCGGCGGTGCGCAGTATTCAAGAAAACTGCAAGCGCGTCATCGATAAGAACCTGCCTCTCAAGGCGGTGATCGACCGGGATGAAGGCGAAGAGATCACCGTCGAGGAAGGCCTTGATCCGAGCGCCGTCAAACTCACCGGCAATGTCACCGGCGAACCGCCCTTCAAGGGGATTTTGCGCCACAAAGGCTGGCGGAGCAAGAAGCTGGATCTTCCCACTTTTTCCAGCAGCCAGGATGCCAGCATCATCGCTCCGGCGGAAATAGAGATTGTTTAAAAGGAGTTACCGATTTGTCTGATCCTGTGTATATCATCGGCATCGATTTGGGAACCACCAACAGCGTGGTCGCCTATACCGACGCTGCAATCCAAAAAGACCCAAAGCCCGCCATACGGGTTTTTGAAATTCCCCAGCTGGTGGGGGCCGGTACGGTGGCCAAACGGGAAGTTTTGCCTTCCTTCATCCTTGTGCCGGGTAAACATGATGTGCCCGAAGAGGCCCTGCGGGTCCCCTGGGATGTCGCCAACTCGATGGCGGTGGGTGAATTTGCCCGGGATCGCGGGGCCGAGATCCCCCAGCGCCTGATATCTTCCTCCAAATCGTGGCTGTGTCATTCCATGGTTGACCGCAACAAACCGATTCTTCCCTGGGAAGGGCCGGAGGAAGCCTCCAAGCTCTCGCCCGTGGAGGCTTCGGCCGCCATCCTGCGCCACATCCGGGATGCCTGGAACCATGCCATGGCTACCACCGCTGACGGCGTGGATGAAAAACTGAAGCTGGAGAATCAGGATATTTTGTTGACGGTTCCGGCTTCCTTTGACGCCGTCGCCCGGGACCTGACCGTCCAGGCCGCCACGCTGGCCGGGCTGGCCCATGTCACCCTGCTCGAAGAGCCCCAGGCCGCCTTTTATGCCTGGATCGAATCCTGCGGTGATGGATGGCGGGAAATTATCCGGAAGGGGGATCTGGTTCTGGTTTGTGATGTGGGCGGAGGCACGAGCGATTTCAGCCTTATTCACGTTTCAGAAGAAGACGGGGAACTTGCACTGGAGCGGATTGCCGTCGGCAATCATCTGCTGGTGGGGGGAGACAATATGGATCTGGCGCTGGCCCACGCCCTTTCACGGCGGATGGCGCAAAAGGGAACCCGGCTCGATGCCTGGCAGATGCGGGGTCTGTGGCACAGCTGTCGCAGCGCCAAGGAAAATATTTTATCTGATCCCCAAAAAGATACCTATCCGGTCACCATTCTGGGCCGGGGCAGCAGTCTGATCGGCGGTACGATCAAAACCGAGCTTACCGAAGAGGAAGTCCGCCGCGTCATTCTGGACGGATTTTTTCCCCAATGTGACCTGACGGCCCAGCCCAGCGCCAAGCAGACCATCGGTATCAAGGAGATCGGCTTGGCCTACGAGGCGGACCCAGCCGTCACCCATCATTTGGCCCATTTTCTCAATCAGCGGAAAAACAGTGCCAACGAGCCGCAGATGCCTACGGCGGTGCTTTTCAACGGGGGTGTCATGAAAGCCCGGCCCATTCGCCATCAGATCCTGGAGATTCTGGCTTCCTGGGCCGAAGCGGGCGGCGGGGCCGCGATTCGCGAAATCGAATCCAAGGATTTCGATCTGGCGGTGGCCCGGGGAGCGGCCTATTACGGACTGGCCCGGCGGGGCGAAGGCATCCGCATCCGCGGCGGTCTGGGCAAATCTTACTATATCGGGATTGCGGCTTCCATGCCGGCGGTGCCCGGCCTGCCGCCGCCGATCAAAGCGCTGTGCGTGGCGCCTTTCGGCATGGAGGAGGGCTCCGAGGCGGCGCTGCCGGAGCGGGAGTTTGCGCTCGTGGTGGGAGAACCGGTCAAGTTTGATTTCCTCGGCTCGTCCCTGCGTCATGATGATGCGGTCGGTACGGTGGTGGAGGACTGGGAGGGCGAAATCGAAGAGATCACCACCCTGGAGGCCACTTTGGAGGGGGAACACGGCCGGGTCATCCCGGTCACCCTCGAAATCAAGATTACCGAAGTCGGAACCCTCGAGCTCCGCTGTGTGTCCCGGGAGGACGGTCAGAAATGGAAACTGGAGTTCAATGTGCGGGCTTCAGACGCTTAGCGCCGTGCGATCGGCCCAATTCTGTCGCTCTGGCGGATCTTGAAGGCAGGGCGGGGTCGTTTGAGGTTGACTGATCATTTGCCAGACCGGGTCTTGGAGAACACTTAGCGCCTGTCAAAAAATCATCGGGGATGCGGAGAAAGCAAACTTTGGCGCTTGAGGACATACGCTTCATTATCGGTATTGATCTGGGCACGACCAACTCGGCGGTCTCCTATGTGGATCTGCAGGCGGAGCCGGGGAAAAAGGCAGGCGCACTGAAAAAGGCGCCCATTAAGCTATTCAAGGTGCCGCAGCTCACCGGGCTGGGTGAAATCATGCGGCTGGCGGTGTTACCCTCCTTTCTCTATATCCCTGGAACCTACGACATCGCCCCGGAAGCCGTCGTCATGCCCTGGGACGACGGGGGCGGGCAAGGCGCTCCGCGGAATTTTGTGGGCGCCTTGGCGCGCGATCACGGCGCCAAAATCCCCGGCCGGCTGGTCTCTTCGGCCAAAAGCTGGCTTTGCCACCATAATGCCGACCGCAAAGCGCGGATACTCCCCTGGGGGGCCAGGGATGAAGTCCGCAAAATTTCCCCGGTCCAGGCCACGGCCAGCTATCTGCAACATATCAAAAACGCCTGGAACACCATCCACATCCAGGATCGCGAAGCCGAAGAAAATCTTGCCTTGGAAAACCAGATGATCATCATCACGGTTCCGGCGTCTTTTGATGAAGTGGCGCGGGACCTGACCTTGGAGGCGGCGGCCCTGGCCGGGTTACCCAACGTGACGTTGCTGGAGGAACCCCTGGCGGCTTTTTACAGCTGGCTGATCCGCCATGAAGCGCATTGGCAGCGGTTTGTGCAGCCCAACGAACTGATCCTGGTGTGTGATGTCGGGGGTGGGACCACCGACTTCACCTTGATAACACTCCGCGAAGTCGAGGGCAGCCCGCGCTTCGAACGTATCGCGGTGGGAGACCACCTGATTCTGGGGGGCGACAACATGGACCTGGCCCTGGCCCGGCGGGTGGAGATGGGTTTGGGCAAAAACAAGGTGTCTCTGACCGGAGATCGTTGGAAAACCCTTTGCCATCAGTGCCGGCAGGCCAAAGAGATCATCCTGGACGGCAAGGCCGAAGCCCGCCGAATCACCCTGATGGGGGAAGGCGGCCGGCTCATCGCCGGAACCCTGGCGGCCGAACTGGATCGCCCAACGGTGGAGGCGACAGTTCTGGAAGGCTTTTTCCCCCTGGTCGAACCCCATCGCATGCCGCCTAAAATGGAGCGCAAAGGGATCACGGAATTCGGGCTGCCGTATGAGCAGGAACCCGCGATTAAACGCCATCTGGGATGGTTTCTCGAGCAACACCGGGCCGACGTGGCCCAGGTACTGAACAAAGCGCAGCCGGCGCCGGATCTGATCCTCTTTAACGGCGGGTCATTGAAGCCGCCGCTGATTCAGGAGCGCATACGGGCGGCGATCCGGCACTGGTTCCAGGAAGAGGATCCCCGCCTGCCGCGGGTGCTCGAGAATCCCGCTCCGGATCTGGCCGTCGCCCTGGGGGCCTCTTATTACGGTCTGGTGAAAATCGGCAAAGGCGTGCGGGTGGGCAGCGGCAGCGCCCGGGCTTATTTTCTGGGGGTCGCCAAAAGGGAGGAGACACCCGGTGCCGCCGAAGAAAAAAGACACGCCCTTTGCCTGGTCGAGCGGGGTCTGGAGGAGGGGCGTCATATCGAGCTGCAGGAAGGAAAGTTTGAAGTGCTGGCCAATCAGCCGGTCAGCTTCGACATCTACAGCTCGAGTTTTCGTTCCGGGGATCGTTGCGGCGATCTGGTGGAAGTGGACGATTCGCTCACGCCCTTGCCGCCCATTCAAACGGTGATTCAGTATGGTAAAAAGGGCCGGCAGACACGAATCCCCGTTCAAATCGAAGTCCATTACACGGAGATCGGCACCCTGGCCCTCTGGTGCCGCTCCCTCACCAGCAACCATCGCTGGCAGCTGCAGTTTCAATTGCGGGAAGCGCCGGAACCGGCCGGTGTTTCGGAGGCCGAGGTTCTGGAAGCATCACTGGTGGAAGATGTCCGCGCGCGCGTTCAAGAGGTATTTGCCGCCCCCTCGGAGGGTGTGACCTTGGAGCATCTCGTCAAGGAAATCAGCGGGATTGTCGACCGACCGCGGGAGACATGGCCCCTGGGATTGATTCGCAGCATGGCCGATGAGCTGTTGGCCCTGAGCCATGCGCGCTCAATCAGCCCGGAATATGAAAGCCGCTGGCTGAATCTGACAGGATTTTGTCTGCGGCCCGGATTCGGGGACGGTTTTGATGAGTATCGGCTCCAAAAACTGTGGCCCATTCACAAACAGGGCCCCATCTACGCCAAAAAAGCCCAGGTGCGGTCCGAATGGTGGATTATGTGGCGCCGGGTGGCCGGGGGCTTAAAGTCCGGATACCAGAGGCAGTTTATTCAGGATCTTACGCCGGTTATCATGTCTGCCAAAGGCGCCAAAATACCGCCCCAGGAACGCCTGGAAATCTGGATGGCGGTGGCCAACATGGAAAGGCTGCTGGTGAAGGATAAAATTCGCTGGGGCCGTCAGCTTCTGGCCGAGATCCGGCCGAAAAAATCCAAGCCGCAGCACTTCTGGTCCCTGGCCCGGATCGGCGCCCGTGAACTCTTATATGGCCCGGTCGACCGTGTCATACCGCCTCAAGAAGCAGCGGCCTGGATCGAGGCCATCTTGTCCCAGGAATGGCGCAACCCCAAACCCGTCGGGGCAGCCTTGGCCCAAATGGCGCGCAAAACCGGCGATCGCATGCGGGACCTGGAGCCTGCCGTTCTCAAGCGCACCCGGGATTGGCTGGCGGCGAACGAGTTGTTTTCGGCGCATCTAAAATATCTTGATGAGGTCGTTCCCCTGGCCCGGGCGGAAGAAAGCACTATTTTCGGCGAATCCCTGCCCATGGGGCTGGTGCTGCATGCTTAGATCCCGAAGCGCGGCGGGGCTCATTTGTCCGCCGAAGGTTTGCGCGCTTGCTCAGCTACAAGTTGGTGCAGACTGGAAAAAGCTTTGATGTTGGTCGAACCTTCGAGGGCTTTTAGGGCAATATCCTGTACTTTTTGGTAAGCCATTTCCAACTGTTGGGTGAGTTTGGCGATCTGTTCCCGTTGCTGTTTCACGGTTTGCTCCAGCGAGTCGATGCGGGTGGTCAGGACGTTTCTTTCGCCGCCGAATTCTTTCTGGAGCAATTCCGCCTTACTTTGGGCGTCCGCTTGGATCCTCGCCGTGGCCTCCTGGGCGGCCCGCTGAAGAGCGGCTTCCAGCTCTTGGGGAAACTGGCTGACTTTTTGCCGCAGTTCGGCCAGTTCCGCTTCTTTGGCCGCAACGGCTTTTTCCCTTTCGGCGAGTTCCTTTTCCGTTTGTTCTTGTTTGAGCCGCAGTTCTTTGGCACGCGCGGCTTTTTCATCTTCAAAGCGATCGAGGGCCAGCTGCTGTTCACGCTGAAAGGTATAGTCAAATTCCTCTTTTTCGCGTTCGCGCCGCTTCTTTTCTTCCGCGCCGCTCTCCTTGAGCTGGACTTCGCGCCGCTTTTGCTCCTGGGCCCATTCGCTGCGGGTGGTCTCGATCTCGCGCGTTAATGCTTCTTTTTGCGCGGCCAATTCCGATTCAAATTCCGCGCGTTTGCGGTTCTGGGTCTCGATCAGGGCGGCGAGCGTGCTGGCCTCGCGTTCGATCTCGTAAATCTCCTGAAATTCCTGCTCCTTGATTTCGATCCCCTTTTGGATGGTTTCGAATTTCTTGACCTCGTTTTCCAATTTGTCTGCAATCTGGGCCAGCACCCCTCCGATCTCAACCTTCAGGCTGTTGATGTCTCGCACAACACCTTCGGTCGACAGGGACTTGGCGGTTTCCACAACCTCCTTGGCGCGCTTTTCCTCCAGCTCTTTGGCCGGTTTAAGTTCGGCGGCTTTCTTCTCCTTGAGCTGTTTCAAAAGGACGTTGTAAGCTTCGATCATTTCCTTTTTCGTATTGGCCATCGAGAGCTTTGGGGGCGGCGGGGTCTTGTCATCCAGCATAGCATGCTCCTTTCCATCGTTTAAATTTCGAAGATTAAGTTAGAAGTGAACGCCGGCGGTGTCAAACCATTTTTTTGACTTTTGCGGAGGATTTTCGCTCTTGGCGATAAGGGAAACGGGAAAAAGAGGTTGGACGGGCGCGATGGAAGATGGACAGAAGCTTGTCGATTTCACGGCGCCCCGCGCGGGACGGAGAGGGGGCGAGCCGGATGCCGGCCCCCAAGCGTTCAAAATACCGATACGTGCATTATTGTGTACGGCATGTGCAATTTTGTGAACATCGTCCGCGACTTTTGTGCACGGCGAAGCGGCTGGCGCCGTAAGTTAATGAATTATAATCAAAATTTAAACGGCACCCAATCCGATCGATTGGCATTAATATTGCTGAGACATCTTATGCAATTTTCAAAAAAATCAGCCACTCGTCCGCCTCACCCTCCTTGACCCAGGGAGTTCGCAGGCCACCGCGTTTAGAGCACCCCATGCGGAGACTCGATCAGCAAGGTTGCCAGCCAAATCCGTGTTGTTCAAGACTTCTGTGGTTGCGGTGGTTGCCCAAAAACCCAAAGGAATTTAGCAAAATGAAAAAAAAGAAAACGATTTCGTCATTTCTGCCGTTTTCCAGATCCTTTGGCTATTTCTTTCTCTTGATTCTGTTCCTGGCCATCATCTTTTGGACCGTTACCGCCCGTGCGGCGGAAGTGCCGAAGGGCGGGGACCTGGCTTCGGAGAATATTGTGGCCGGCTCTGAGGTCTGGCGTGGCATTTAACGCCCCATTGGGCGTGTCGATGCGTTCGCCCTGGTTTTAATGGGCCACGTACAGGCGGATCAACCGAGGACGCCGGTATTATTCTAAGGGCCGTCTTTGTGAGCCGGCGCCAAATGCCGCCGGCCTGGCTTCGCGGGTGGCAAGCGGCGGCTCAAAGTTTGGAACGTGCACTTTATCAAACGGTACGGTCGGTTTTAAGAAAACTGTGCGCAATTTGGAACATCCGCGGCAAAGATAGATTTTATTGTTCCAACTTATTTGCATTATTATGATCGAAAATTCCCTGAGCCCTACGTGAATGGCACCCAAGCGCCAGCGTTGGGCTTTTCTTCATTAATGCTTGAAATAACATCCGATTTTCGCAACTCGCCACCGCCCTCTTGAATCCTCGGGTTCCTACCTGCTAAATTTTTCCCCAAGAACACCCTGCAAAGTTGATCTTTTTCTCTCCATGTAGCGGTTGGCATTCTTTTTGCTGTCCACTCTATCATAACTCCTAATTCTTGTGCCGGCGACTGTATATAATAGTCGACGAAATCAGGCCAATGTTTCCCGCTGGAGTTGCACGCGAAGGCGCCGGACGAGGCCTGGTTGAGCACAAAACATGGGAACCGGGCGGGGGCGAAGGGGAGTGTTTGCTCCCGGCGGCTTTCCCGCAACACGATTGCGTTCGAAGGAGGTAGATTTGATGTCATCCTGTTATCGTCAAATTCCCAAGCGGTTGCTCGTCGTCTGCACGCTGGCTTTGGCTTTCATTCCGTTCTTGGTTTCCGGTGCGGAGGCGGCCCAGGTGAACCTGGCCTGGGATCCGAGTCCCTCCCCGGGTGTCGTGGGTTATATACTTTTTTATGGAACATCCAGCGGAAACTATCCATCCCAAGTTGATGTCGGCGATACGACCACCGGCGTCGTTTCAGGCCTTACAGAGGGTCAGACCTATTATTTTGCCGCCAAGGCTTATGATACCGATGGAATTCAAAGCGTCTTTTCGGAAGAAATCGCCTATACCCTGCCGGTTGCGAATGCGGATACGGATGGGGACGGAATTATGGACAGTGATGAGACGGACGTCTATGGGACCGATCCCGTGCAGGCCGATACGGACGACGATGGAATCGATGACGGCGATGAAGTGGCTTACTGGGACGCCGATTGGAATGCGGATGATGATGGGGATGGACAAATTAATCTGCTTGACCCGGATTCCGATAATGACGGTTTTTCAGACGGCGCCGAGTATGATCGCGGGACCGATCCGGCGGACCCGAATTCAAAACCGGATTTGGAGATGATATGGCTGGAAGCCGAAAATGGTTCTTTGCATTCGCCGATGGAAGCCGCAGAGGATGCGGATACCTCGGCCGGGGGATATATTGTGGTTCCCAACGGCAACGGCGATGTGTGGGATTCCAGCCAGGTCGCCGGAGATGCGGTCTATACCTTTCAAGTCGCCGCCGCCGGAGACTACGTGATCTGGGGGCGTGTCCTGGCCGTCAGCGGTGGAGATGATTCTTTCTTCATCGCGGTCGATGATGGCGGCTATGCCCTATGGGATGCCCAGCAAGCAGATACCTGGGTCTGGGACCTGGTGAACGATCGCAATGGCTCCGATCCGGTTATCTATCATTTGGACGCCGGCGAGCATACCCTGGTCGTCAAACAGAGGGAAGATGGCACCAAAATCGACCGGATTCTGATCACCAGCGACAGGCAATACGTCCCGGAAGGATTCGGCGCGGAAACGGCGATGGGGCCGACGATGGAGACGGGCGAGGTCAGTGTGAATCACAAGTGGCTCCCGGTTGATTTGACCCAGTCTTTTGTGGATCCGATTGTGATTGCCAAGGGGATAAGTTGCACGGATGCGGATCCGGCCGTGATTCGAATCCGCAATGTGAGTCCAACCGGCTTCGAGATTCGCGTCCAGGAGTGGAATTATCTGGACGGCGCTCATGCCGCGGAGAAAATTGGCTATCTTGTCATGGAGGCCGGATCTCACACCTTACCGGGGGGGATTCGGGTCGAGGCCGGCAAATTTTCAACCGCCAAGACGGGGTCGTTCGCAGCGTTCGCCTTCCAACAGGCCTTTAACCAGACCCCGGTCGCCCTGCTCTCGACCAATAGTTGCAATGGCGGTCAAGCCGTGACCACCCGGTTAAAAGCCATCACCACCACCGGCTTTAGCATGTGCATGCAGGAACAGGAAGCGTATGTCCAGCGGCATAATGTGGAGGAAATTGCTTATGTTGCCTGGGAACCCAGCGCGGGAAGTTTCAGCAATCTCGTTTTTGAGATCGGCCAAACCGACGATGTCGTCACCCATAAATTCGCCAGAATTCCGTTTTACGAGACATTTCTCAGCTTGCCGGTGGTGATCACCGATATGCAAACCACGGATGGCATCAATACCGCCAATCTGAGGTGGCAAAACAAGGGCATCGATGGTGTTGAGGTCAATGTGGCCGAAGAGCAGTCCCTCGACCCCGAAATCAACCATACCACGGAGGTGGTGGGGTACATGGTGTTTTCTCCGAGAAATTAGAACAGCGCTGCACGCCGCCCACCGGCCCCCAGGATACAAGTGAGTCCGGTCAATTCGGTCAATTCCGTCTAACATCGCCAAAGGCAATGGATCCCTTCACGGTTTCAGCAATCGACGGAATTGGCCGGATTCAGGGGGGGATAATATTCATGCCGTCTTCAAACTGCCCGCAAAATCCCGCCGAACGGCTCGCCGACAGGTTTTGCTGAAGGGCCATTGCCCGTTCATCCGGTGCGTCGCGCGAAAATATTTTCAATAATCGCTTCGAGCCTTGGCTCGGTGATACTGATGTCTTTCACCGCAAACTCACTGAGAAGCCGAGACGCCAACGCCGTCGCGTCATCGGGCGCCACTTCGAGCAGGATTTCACTGCCGCTCATCTGCCGGATCACGCCCATTTCCTGAATGCGAGCCACCGACCAGGGGCCGTCGAAAACGATCCGGATTTGTTTGTTAAAACCGTCCAGGCGCTGCAAAGCGCGCATGTCTCCGTCAAAAACGATTTGACCCTGGTTGATCACAATCACCCGGTCGCAGACCTGTTCGATATCCGACATATTGTGGGAGGTGAGGATGATCGTGTGTCGGCCGCCTTCACCTAGCTCGCGGATGAATTTGCGAATTTTGCCGGCATTGATGAGGTCCATGGCATTGGTCGGTTCATCTAGAAAAATAACCTTGGGATCGTGGAGCAAACCGGCGGCAAGTTCGCAACGTTTCCGCTGTCCGAAAGAAAGCTTGCGCTGGGGAACGTTTAAGATTGCACCGATCTCGGCCAGCGCCACCAGCTTTTGCAGGCGCTCCTGGAAAACGTCGGCGGGAATTGCATAGACCACCCGGCAGAATTCGAAAAATTCGGCCGCAGGAAGATCCCAAAAAAGGCGGTTGCGCTGTCCGGATACAAAAGTGATATGCTTTAGAAAATCTTTTTTGCGCTCGGAGGGCGTAAAGCCCATCACGGTTACCGTCCCTTCCGTCGGATGAAGAATCCCGGAGAGCATTTTCAGGGTAGTGGTTTTACCGGCGCCGTTGGGGCCGATAAAGCCCACCACCTCACCCAACGCGAGTTCCATGGTCACGTTGCGGACGGCTTCCAGCAAAACCTTCCGTCCCCGCAGCAGCGCCTTGAGCGAGCCGGAAAGACCGGATTTTTTCTCATAATACCAGTAGGTTTTCGAAAGATTCGCCGTCTGAATGGCTTGCATGGCCTGGAAACTGGTCTATTCGGTTGAACTACCCGTCGCGACGCCCGGACGGAGAAACGATGAAGACGAAAAATGCCGCCAATTCCGTGAATCCTGTCCTCGAAGAGTGGCGCAGCGCCCAACATTCAGGTACTGGCGGACATGTAGTTTTTGAGTCCAATGTTCCAAAAAACGAGGGCAAGGCCCAGAAACATACCCGTGACGGCAAACGCCCCGAAGAGTGCCCCCGGCGCCAGCAGCTTCAAGAGCGCCTGCGAAGGAATCTGAGCGATGAGCACCAACGGAAGAATGTAGATAAAGACCGCCTTCCAGAAGCCTTCGAAGATATCCAGGGGGTAGCGGCAAATTCGCAGAAGGTTGTCAAAAATCCGTGCCAGACCATATGATTGCGTGGTCCAGAACGATATGGTGGTAATGATCAGAATCACGGAAAACAGAAAGACAAGGGCATTGATCAGGAGCAGCACATAAATCAAAAGTTGCGCCCAGGAAAAGGCGAAATCCAGCCGGTAAAACACATATCCCAGGAAACCCAGCGACGGAAGGAAGCTGAAAAAATCGATCATATCGATATCTTCAAAAGATACCATAAAAAGCAGGTTGACCGGCAGAATCATCCGCGCATCCAGCTCGCCCATCTGGATCCGCCGCGGCAGTTGGAAAGCGAGGTTGCGCTGAAAAGTGATGCTCATGACGTAGTCCACGAAATGAAACGTCGCAAAAAGAAGAAGGACCTGGTCATAGTTCCACTCGCCGATTCGATCGATTTTTAGAAAAATGGCCTGGAAGAATAAAATCAGCAGACCGATGCGGATGATCTTTCCGATCACCATCATGAAAAAATTCAACCGGTACGCCATCTGCCGCATCAGTCCCATCTTGATGAAAAGACCGAACAGCTGTAAATAGCGACGTAAGGTGGACATTGGCGGAAATCCTCAGCGAGTTTCGGTCCTCAATCTCCCATGGCCAGGTATTGCCGGATACCCTTTTTCCAGATATACAGGTTCAAAAGCGCCAAGGCTGCGATCCATCCGGCTTCCTTCACAAATTCGGCAACTATCTGGTCCGGGCCGATTTTGCCCAGGAAAATCCGCATCGGCAGATAGACCACATATGGGAACGGCAGAAAAGAAAAAACCGTTTGCAGGGAGGAGGGAAAGAAGGAAAGCGGAATAATGGCGCCGCCGACCACCTCCATGATCACCCGCAGGGTAAAGCGGATTCCGTAAGTATTTTCGACCCAGAAGGACAGCAGACTCAAAGCTTCGAAGAGAAGAAACTGCAGAACGGCGGCCGCCAGAATGGAAATGAGGAATACAAGTCGATAGCGGGAACCGCTGGAAAGCACCAGGTAATCTCGGAAGAAGAAAACAACAATGACATAGCTGGCCAGACCGAGCACGAGGAAGAAGGCCTTGTTCCCGAAATCCCTCGCGAACCACACCGCATAGGGACTGAGCGGCTGGATCAGCAGGCCGGACAGCGTTCCGTCCTGGATACTCTGGCTGGTTTCCGGATTTTCCGCCGTGCTCAAAATAAACGTGTTGATCAGGCCGCCGCCCAGAAGGTAAGTGACCATTTCGGCGACGGTATAGCCACCGATCAACTCCCGGCCGGCACTGCGGTAAATCGCCAGCCACAGGAACACCACAATGAGGGAAGATACGATCCCGCTGACAACTTCCAGCAGGAAATTCATCCGGTAAGCCATCCGCTCGATCCACACCAGTTTCACGATGTACCAGAATTTAAGCAACATGGCTCATCCGGCCCGGCGGCCGTCCCTAATCCAATAATGCCCAAATCCCCCATTGGGGGGGGACCCTTGGCCATCGGCCGGCTCGCTGAAATTCGAACAGGATTGCATGGGAAGCGATCCTGTCAACCGTAAAAATGGCAGGGCATCGCCGGAAGATTCGGAAGTCTATTTTTGATCCTGAGTCGGGGCTTTTTCTGATTTTAAGAAATTTATTACAGAATCTTTGAATGCCGTGAAATCCTGCAAATCATTGCGCAGGATGCTCACAACGATTTCGGCGTCTATCCTGTCGTAGCTATGAACCACAATATTTCTGAACTTTGCCATTTTCTCTAGAACGGAAAACAACGTGCCGTCCAAAATACTTTCTTCATACAAAACCTTGAAGGTGTCGGCATAGCTCGTTGGTGTGCGGTATCCTTTATCGGCAATAATGTGCCCCGTGATATCGACACAGGTTTCAATGATCATCTGCAGGGTTCTTTCAACGATTCGTTGAACCTTCCAGTCTGCTGCATAGGCGGCGGTACTTATATTGTCGTACTCTTTGAGCTGTTTATGGTATTCGTCCAACTGCGACAATTTGCGCAGAATCAAAGCTTCATCAACCAAGAAGATATCTCCTTCGGAGTAGGCCTGACTCTTTTATAGAAAAATCGAAAAATTTTCTCATGGTCAGTGATTCGAAGATCTGTCGCCTATGGGGGGCCTTATCGACAACGAGCTTTTTGGTTTTCAAAATGCTCATTGCTAATGCAAGCTCGGCCGTGTTTAGAACAACAAGGTCGATCTCATCGGTTTGAAGGATCGCCATTAGATTTCCGAGTATATCCAGCTTATTTTCTGCAAAATTTCCGCCGTGCCTCAAATAAACGGCAATATCGACATCACTCAACGGCTGCAATTTGCCTTTTGCCAGACCACCGAACAGATAGGCAAAGAGGATCGAGGGATGAGATCTCAGATAACTTACCGCCTCGGGTAAAAGCTGGAGGATATTTTCAGGGAGTCTGCCGTATTTTATCATTTGGATCGACACGATCGTCTAGAACGTTGAAGGCCGATGATTAGCCTGAATGATAAGGAATTGTGGCCATCTTCAGACTAAACCTGTCTTGGGGTTTTGTCAAACGAAACAAAAAACATGTCAATAACCTCAGCATCCCTCCTGTTGGTAAACTCCGTCAAAAAGGCCGAACATTTGTAAAGACAAAAGAAACCTTTCAGGAGAACAACAGACGACAAACAACCAACCATTGAGCGTTATACGCTCAATTCGATTTGATGGTAACCGGAAGGGGGGCTCGAGCCGCTATGAAGGCGGGCGCTTGGGAAGAAAAAGCCCAAAAAAAGGAGGGCCACTTCTGACCCTCCCCCTTGATCGCGGGTATGCGATTGGAGACTTATTGCTTGAATTCCCTCCGGCTGAAGAGACCCAGAACGATAAGACTGGGGCCGAGAAGAAGCATGATGGAGGCGTCGGGTACAGACTGGCCGGAGCCCGGCTCGGAGATTAGTGTGATCCGGGCGTAGACGTCGGCTTTGCCGTCAGGGCCTTGCCACCACCAGCTTTGATAACCGACATCGCTCAATGCGATCGAAAACCGACCACCGTCTCCGAAGTCAACGAACACGGGATCATTATTCCATATTAGGCTCCAGCCCTGTGTGTACTCGAAACTCCCTGCAAACCCAACTGAGGTCCCTCCTACCGCTTGAGTGAGATTGGGATCGTCAAAATCAACATAAGCCCGGACGTTTCCCGGGATTACGTCGTCGTCATTGATCCAGGTTTCAGTTGTTCCGAACGTGGCAAAAAAAATGTCTCCGCTGGATTGCCCCGCACTCAGGGTGAAAGTAACATTTTGCAAGTTGGGGTTGACCTCGGCATACATCTGCAAAACATCGCTCGTCCCGCTGATGTCGACCCAGGATTTCCCCATGTCAAACTCATACGGGAGCGCGTGAGCAAAGCCAACGAGGCCAAGAATCAGTATCACAGCTCCGCAATAAGCGCTCAGCTTGCGTTTCATCGGACCATCTCCTTTCAGATCAACAGTGACGTCAAGTCTACGGAAAAGCCTCAAGGGGTAGTTCACCTCAGCTTCTAAAGAGTGCAGGTATGATGCCAAACTGGAAAAATAATAATTTCGCCTTAAATTTTAGATACTTATCATAAAACCCACCATGGGCCCGATTGTTGAAGTTGTAAGGCAATCCGACGATACGAAGCCCTTCGATAGCGAATACATTGGAAATATGAATATTTTCAGTAGATTGTGGGCAG
>CP070697.1:6344094-6367235 GCA_020353555.1 Desulfobacterales bacterium | reverse complement strand
GGCAATGCCACCTGGGACCGGATCACCCGCAGATCGAGATTTATATGGAATCCAAGCACGGCGACATTTACACGGCCCATGGAGATGACTACAACTGGAACGCCGCTCCGGGCACGTGGTCGCCGGGTGTGGACTTTCGGGGACCGACCTGCGCTGCCTGTCATATGTCGGGTGCCGGAACGACTCTGACCAGCCATGATGTGACGGAACGGCTGGCGTGGGAGATCCAGGCACCCTTGACCATTCGTCCGTCGGAGTTCAAACCTTTTCCTGCCCAAAACAACTGGGAAGTCGAACGCGAAAAGATGAAAGTGGTCTGCACCCAGTGCCACGGTAAAACCTGGGTGGACGACCACTTCGTCAAGTTGGATCAAGTGGTTCAGGAGTACAATGAGGTGTATTTCAAGCCGGCCAAGAAGATGCTGGATGAGCTGTACGCGAAAGGCCTGCTGGACAAGACCAAGTTTTTCGACGAAAAACTGGAAGTGGAATACTACGAACTTTGGCATCACGAAGGGCGCCGGGCCAGGATGGGGGCGGCCATGATGGCGCCGGACTATGCTTGGTGGCATGGATTTTATGAATGCAAAAAGCGCTACAACGCCTTTATGGAAGAAGCCCGCCATTTGGTTGAAAGTAACCAGAAAGCGTATACAGCGCCTGATTTTCCCAATGCCACGGGCAACACGACGAAACCCCGCGAGGTTTTCCCCACAACCCAGTGATATTTCGTTTTTTGGATATTGACGCCCTTAAAGCCCTGTTTCGGCCGAGACGGAAATAGGGCTTTTTGTTTGCAGACATTGGCGTGGCCGTTGGGAAGCGCATGATCGGGCCGTCAACGCGGGCAGCACCCGATTGCCCCGCCGGAGTTGCCGATCAAAACAGTTTGACTTCGGTTATGAATGTGGCTATGACAGCGATGGTAATAACGACGGGGGTAGCACTTAACCCACGCAGCCATGCTAACGGAATTTATAGAGCCAATGTGTCAATCCAAGGGGAGGTAAAGATGCCCTATAACCCTGAACTGGATAAGGTTTTAAAAAAATGGCAGTGCACCGAAACCGGCTTGGTGGTGTCGATTAATCAATACGGGGACGGCGAACCGAAGGTGCAAATCGGTCCGCGCATATTGCCGAAAAAGGACGGCACGCAGAGGGCGCCCGTCAAAGCCGGCCGGCTTTCCATCGAAGATCTGCTGTGGTTTTACGAGATCATCGATGAAGTTAAAGAGGAAATGTCGCGGCGGGCGGGCCCCGCGTGATGCGGTGCCCGGCACTGGAGGACTGCGGGTTTGCCGAACAGTGATGCCGTCATAAACCCCGTGAAAGGAACGAACGATCCCACCCTGGGGCCGGTGGCCGTTCTGGTGGTCTCCCAGGCCGACCTTAACTCGCTGTGCGGGCGAATGACTTTGGACGTCAATGATTATCGCCCGTTGTTTACCAGCCGGCTATTTGTCGATCCGTCCCGCATCCCGGGCGTGGCGATCATAGGTCCTTTCATCGGCGCTCCGTACGCCGTGATGTTGCTGGAGACCCTTGTGGCCTGGGGAGCCTGCAAATTCGTCTTTTGGGGCTGGTGTGGTGCCGTATCCACGCGCGTCAAGATCGGTGATATCGTCATCCCGACCGCCGCGATGATCGATGAGGGAACATCGCGGCACTACCTCCTAAACGATCAGCAGATGTCGCGACCCTCCGCTAGAATTGGGGCCGCGCTGATGAAGGTTTTGAAGGACCACGATCACCCGTATCACCAGGGCCGAATTTGGTCCACGGACGCCGTCTTCCGGGAGACGCGCGGCAAGATCGAATACTACCAGCGCCAGGATGTGCTGGCGGTGGAGATGGAGCTTTCCGCGCTGTTTACGGTAGCAAGTTTTCGCCAGGTAGAACTGGGGGCATTGCTAGTGGTTTCCGATGAGGTTTCGACTTTTCGCTGGCACCCCGGTTTTAAACAAGAGCGCTTCAAACAGGGCCGCTGGGCGGCCTGCCAGGTGGTCAACGAATTATGCCAGATCCTGTCGATCCCGCCATCGTCAAAAAAGCCGAGGAATTAAGATCAGCTCTGCACCGGCATAATTACCGCTACTACGTCCTGGATGATCCGGAAATATCGGATGCCGAGTATGATCGGCTCATGCAGGCCTTAATCAAACTGGAGAGAGATTATCCCGCGCTGGTCAGCCCGGATTCGCCGACCGCCCGGGTGGGAGCTCCCCCTCTAGCGAAATTCGACACCATCGCGCACACGCTGCCGATGTTGAGCCTGGACAACGGCTTTAGTGACGCGGATATCCTTGAGTTTGACAACCGTGTGAAAAGGTTCCTGAAGACCCAGGAAGAGATCATCTACACGGCCGAACCCAAAATGGACGGAGTGGCGGTGGAGCTGGTTTATGAAAACGGCCGTCTGATAACCGGCGCCACCCGGGGCGACGGGCGGACCGGTGAGGTGATCACCGCCAACCTGAGAACGATCGCATCCGTTCCCTTTTTGATCCAGACCGACTACCTGCCGACCATCCCCTCACGCCTGGAGGTTCGGGGCGAAGTCTTTATTGGAATCGAAGTCTTCCAACAACTGAATCAAGAACGCGTCGAACAAAACCTGCCGCCGTTTGCCAATCCACGCAATGCGGCCGCTGGCTCCCTAAGACAACTCGATTCCAAGATCACCGCCCAACGACCCTTGGAAATTTTTTTCTATGGAGTCGGAATCATTACCGACTATGCGTTTCACACGCACTGGGCCCTGTTGCAGGCGCTAAAGGGCTGGGGATTCAGGATTAATCCCCTGATCCGACCCCAGATTACCATCCGGCAGGCTTTAGAGTACTACCGGGCGTTGATGGCCATGCGGCACTCCCTGTCCTACGATATCGACGGGATGGTAATCAAGGTCGACAGCCTCCCGCGGCAGCGACAAATGGGCGCGACCACCCGAAGTCCGCGCTGGGCCATCGCTTATAAATTTCAGGCCTTGCAAGAGACAACCGTGCTGGAGAATATCGAAGTTCAGGTGGGTCGTACCGGCGTTTTAACGCCTGTGGCTTGTCTCCGGCCGGTGCAAGTCGGCGGCGTGGTGGTAAGCCGGGCCACCCTTCACAATGAAGACGAAATTGCCAAGAAAGATATCCGCATCGGCGACACCGTGCTGGTTCAGCGGGCGGGCGATGTTATCCCGGAGGTGGTCAAAGTCGTCGTGTCCGGGCGGGTGGGAACGGAAATGCAATTCAAGATGCCGTCCAACTGTCCGGTGTGCGGGAGTTCGGTCGTCCGTCTGGAAGGCGAAGCGGCCACCCGGTGCATTAACTCCCGTTGTTCGGCACAGATCAAGGAGCGGATCAAGCATTTTGCTTCCAAGGGGGCGTTTGACATCGATGGACTGGGGGATAAGCTGGTGGACCAGCTCGTGGGCAGAGGCTTTTTGCGCTCTTATGCCGACCTATTTGATTTGGATGAGCAAACCCTAGCCGGTCTGGAACGAATGGGACCCAAGTCGGCGGCGAATCTGAAAAAGGCGCTTGAAAGCAGTAAATCGATTTCCTGGGCCCGATTTCTTTATGCGCTGGGCATCCGTCACGTGGGTGAACATGTGGCGGCGTTGTTGGCCAGCTGTTTTCAAAATCTGGAAGAGTTGATGCACTGCCCGGCGGCGGAGCTTGAAGCGGTGGAGGGAGTCGGACCGGTCGTAGCGGAAAGTATCGTCAATTTTTTCAATCAGGAAAGCAATCGCCAGGCCATCAAGCAGTTACTTGCGGGGGGCGTGCAGATCGAATTGGAAGCCTCGAAGAAAACCGGCCGGCTCGCAGGCAAGGTCTTTGTATTGACCGGCACCTTGCAGGGCTTTACGCGACGTCAAGCCCAAGAAATGATCGCGGCCGCCGGGGGCAAAGTGGGCGGAGCGGTCAGTCGGAACACGGATTTTGTTGTCGTCGGCGACTCTCCCGGATCCAAGCTCGACCGGGCACGGAATCTCGGGGTGGAGATCATTGATGAAACGATGTTTAGGGAAATGCTGGGGCTGCGGCCAGAGCTCCCGGAAAAGGGAGGATAGGGTCGCGGGCAACTGCACAGCGGATGGGGGCTTCCGCGGCAGAAGACCGCCAACGGTGGACCGCGAAGCAAATCCGCCCGAGCGGGCTGCATCCGCGATTTTACCTCCTCAAAATTCAGTGCGCCCATAGGCAGTGATCAAGTCTTGCGCCTCGAGCATCCAGCTGACCCGTTGCCGTTCACTGGCTTTCCGCGTTGAGCTCAAGCTCTAAGCGCTCGGCCGCCGGGCGGAGCGCCAAGGAGAAAAAAATGGAAAAGAAAGTAAGAGCCCATGCGATCATTACCGGGAGAGTGCAAGGCGTTTTCTATCGTGTTGAAACCAAGCGGGCCGCGGATCGATTCGGGGTTTACGGATGGGTGCGCAACCAATCGGACGGAAGTGTCGAAGCCGTGTTTGAAGGTGAGCTAGCGGCCGTTGAGGCCGTTTTAAACTGGTGTCGGCATGGACCGGAGCTGGCGCGGGTACACGACGTGGCTATCCGCTGGCAGACCTACCGCGGTGAGTTCGGCCGATTTGACGTTACCTATTAGGATTGAGGAGGCGGTTTGGGCGTTGCCCTCAAGCGCCTCCCCAGCGGCAGTTACAAGGCATTTTTCAGTTTCTTGCCGGGTCGGAATTTAACCACATTGGCCGCCTTAATCTTAATGGGTTCGCCGGTTTGCGGATTGCGCCCCTTCCGCGCTTTACGGCGGGTTTTGGAAAATGTGCCGAAGCCGACGAGCGTAACCTTGCCGTCTTTTTTCTTCAGCGTTCTGGTGACGTTTTCCATGAAGGAATTCAAGGCGTTGGCGGCCGCGACTTTGGAGATTTTCGCGTCCTTGGCGGCCTGTTCTACTAGTTCTGCCTTAGTCATAGTAATTTACCCCCTTTTTGATGAAGCCTGGGTCGGTGCCCCTGCGGTGCCTGTTTGACGTGTCCATACAGTAAGCTATTTGGCATGTCAACCGGAAATCGGCCTCGGACAATACTTTTGGGGAAATATCTTGCCTGAATCGTCTTGAAAGGGGCATCCGCAGCCGTTGATCCGTCAAAATTCCACCGAAACAAGGCACCCTCTAAATAACTAGTTCTCCTTTGTCACATTAACCATATTCACCCTTGCGCTTGTCCCCGGAGGGCTTGCGGTCATGTGACAAAGTAGAACTAGATAGCAGAACATTCGCGCCGGGGGTTCTAAAACAAGGCATTGACGAAGTGTTCCGCATCAAACGCCTGGAGGTCTTCGATCTTTTCGCCGATTCCGATATATTTCAATGGAATCTTCAGGGTGCTGCAAATGCGTACCACAATGCCCCCTTTGGCGGTGCCATCGAGTTTCGCCAGCACGATGCCCGTTAGCCCCAGCGCATCGTCGAATAATTTGGCCTGGGATAAGGCGTTTTGACCGGTCGTGGCATCCAGAATGAGTAATATTTCATGCGGCGCTCCGGGTAATTTTTTGGCAACCGAGCGTTTTATTTTTTTGAGTTCTTCCATCAGATTAACTTTGGTATGCAACCGACCCGCCGTGTCGATCAGCACGACATCCACGTCCCGGGCCATCGCGGCGGCCACGCTATCGAACGCTACGGCGGCGGGGTCCGTCCCGGCCCGGTGCGTAACGATTTCCGCCCCGGCGCGGGCGGCCCAGATATTTAGTTGTTCGACGGCGGCGGCCCGGAAAGTGTCTGCTGCTGCAATCAGAACCTTCTGACCGGATTGGGCCGCGGCCGCGGCCAATTTCCCGATGGTTGTGGTTTTGCCGACGCCATTGACCCCCACGAGCATAACGACCTGTGGTTTGGGGGGCGAGAGAGGAGACGGTGCGGCGCTCTCTGTTTTTAGAATCGCCAGAATTTCTTCCTTGAGGACCGTTTTCATCTGGTCAACGCTCGCTGTTTTCGAGGCGGCGATCCGTTGCACAAGATCCATGGCCGTTTGGACGCCAATATCTGCGGTAACCAGGAGTTCTTCGAGCTGTTCAAGCACGTCTTGATCGATATTCTTCTTACCGGCCAGAATCTTATCGAAACCATCCGCAAAGGTCTGGCGCGTTTTGAACAGGCGATTCTTCAGGCGCTTCAGATAACCCGGCCGGGACGGATCGGAGCGGTCGTTTACGCCCGCGGCAGAACCGGCTGGCGTTTCCTCTGCGGTTGGATGCGGAAAATCGCTGGTGGGCGGTATCTTCGGGGCATCCGCGTCGACGGTAGCTTGCGGCAGGGGTTGGATTTTTTTGTCTTTTTTCGCTTTCCGAAACCAGCTCAATGGCTCGCAACTCCTTTTACCTGGCAGGACTTGCCAATTCAGACCATCCGGTGCGGGGGGAACCTAATTGAGGTCCCCGCTACGTTGAAAATTTACCGACACGACTTTAGAAACGCCTTTCTGTTCCATGGTGATCCCGAACAGGGTATCGGCAAATTCCATGGTATGTTTGTTGTGCGTGATCATAATAATCTGCGAGTTTTCGCCGATGATCTGCAGCAGGTTGTTAAATCGAGATACATTAACGTCATCCAGAGGCGCGTCGATTTCATCCAAGAGGCAAAAAGCCGCCGGTTTGATTAAGAAGATCGAGAAGATAAAGGCAATGGCGGACAGGGCTTTTTCGCCTCCCGACAGCAGACTCAACCGCGTCAGCTTTTTGCCGGGGGGATGAATCATGAATTCCACCCCGGTCTCAAGGGGTTTATCCGGCTCGGTCAAGATTAAGTTGGCCGTACCCCCCTCGAAAAGGCGGGGAAACACTTCCTTTAATTTCTCATTAATTAAATTGAATGTTTCAATGAAACGCTGCTGCGTGATTTTGTTTATCTTGCGGATTACTTTCTGAAGATCGGCGATGGCCTGAACCAGATCGCTGCGCTGTTCTTCGAGGAAATCAAAGCGCTCTTTGAGTTGCTCGTACTCCCTGATGGCGCCCAGGTTGACATCGACGATGTTGGCGAGCTTGTCTTTATAGCGCACCAGTTCACTTTCCATGGCTTCCACCGTCATTTCCGGTTGAATCCCGAAGTTTTCCGAATTCCGGCCGTACTCCGCCCGGAGCGCTGCAACGGGCTTCTGGTAGTGCTCCGTCAGACGACTGGCGATGTTTTCCCGCTTGAGTTGGTGGTGGGATTGCTCCAGCTCCACCAAGCGCAACTTTTCCAGCGTTTTTTCGCGTTGACCTTGGATTGTCGATATGCGGCTGTCGCGGTCTTTGAGCTGGGCGTCAATGGCCAGGTAATCGGCCTCATGGCTCTCAAGGGCCCGCTCAAGCTGTTCCATGTTCTGATACATTCCCGCCAGCTTCTGTTCGTAATCAATAATTTTTTGCTGGGCCGCTTTCCTTTTTTGATGCTTCAGGCTGATCTCCTCGGTGATTTCGGCCAGCCTTTTCAGACTGTCAGCCTGGAAAGTCTGCAGGCGTTTTAAACTGTGCGTGCTGTTTTCCAGGCTGGCGTTCAGGGCCGTGAGTTTCAGCTTCAGATCAACGGCTTTTTGATTGAATTCTTCCACGGCCGCCGAGACCTGACCGACTTTCGCGTTCAGGGTCGCAACGGAATTCTGCACCGTCTGGATCTCAGCGGCGATATCCGCCAGGACCTGGTTGTACTTCGACATTTCGTCATCGATGTCACTGGCTTCACCCAGCAGCTGTTCTTGCTCCAAGTTGACAATTTCAAGATGGCGGCGAACGTTTTTGAGATCTTCGCTGGCCCTGTAAAGCGCTTTTTCGGCCTCGGTTTCGTCTTCCTTGACGGCGTTTTTTTGTTCGATCAGTTGTTGGAGTTCGCTTTCAAGCCGGCGCACCACGGATTCCATGGCGGATTGTTCCCCGCGGGCCTGATCCAGCTTCTGCTCCAGGGTCCGGTTTTGATTGTCCAGCTCTTTGATTTGATGTTTTTTGGCCAGGATACCGCTGAGCTTGTCTGGGCTGCCCCCGATCAGAATACCCTGGGGAGAGAGCACATCGCCGTTTGGAGTAACGAGGGTCTGCCGAGCGCCGTTGCGATTGAACAAGGTGATGGCTTCCCGCATATCACCGGTAAGCACGACATGCCCCAAAAGCGCTCGCGCGATTTCTTCGAATCCAGGTTTTACGGAAATATGATTGAGGAGCCGGCTGGCGCTGGGGACGTCGTTGGGCGGTATCCCCTCCACCGCCTTGATTGCGGTCACCGGAATAAATCCGCTGCGGCCAGCGCGGTGGGCTTGAAGATAGTCGATGGCCGCGCGACCGTCCTCCTGGTTTCTTACCAGGATATACTGCAAAGATTCTCCCAAAACTGCTTCCACCGCGGTCTCCAGCGATGGATCGGCTTCGATAATGTCGGCCATCAGGCCGATGACCTCGGCCGCGAGCCCACGGTGGTCTCCGGATGACGCCGCGTCTTGGTCGGCGTCTCTCGCGTCCTTCCCCGGCCGATCCCCGGCTGGCCTTTGCGCCTTCATGATCGCGCGCACACCGTCTTTGTACCACTCGAAGTTGTCTTCCATTTTCTTGAGAGCGGCATATTTGGATTTGACCGTGTTGCGCTCCAAATCCAGGCTCTGGACCAGTTTTACCTGGCGGCCCAGCGCCTGCGCTTTTTCTTGTAGTTGATTCCGAACGGTCTCGGTCTGTTGAGTGATGTTGACAATTTGCGCCCGGATCGACTCCAGCTGCTTTTGCGCGTCGGTTTCCTTTTGGCGGGTTTCGGATAGGCGTTGGGCCGCCAGCGCCGCTTCTTCGTCGATCCGCTTCAGACGTCTTTGAAGGCTTTCTTTATTATTGGCCGCATTTTGAAAGATATTCTTGTATTTGACTTCCTGGGTTACCAGATCCATCAGCTGTTTTTGGGAAGATGCCAACTCCCGGGAGTCGCGCGCTAATTGATCGCTCATATTTTGGGCGGCGGACTGCTCCTGCGCGAGATGAGTCTTAACCTGATGGATCTCCTGTTGCAGGCGGTGGTTGTCCTTCTCAATCTGCACGAGTTCTCCAACCATCTCCTTGTTTTTTTCTTCCAAATGGGCGTGGGCGATTTCAAGCTCGGCAGATTCCTGCCGCAGGCGTTCGCTTTCTTCGCGCAGGTGCGCCAGATCGCTTTCCGTGCGGTCGATGTCACGCTGGGTTTCGAACTTAACCGCTTTCTGGTTGGAGATTTCCTGATTTTTTTGGGAGCGTTTCAGCCTAATGCCTTCCACGGCGGCATCCAGTTTTTTTAATTCCGCGCTGTGTCCGATGTCGGCGTCCTTCAGGGCTTGCAGCAGCTGGGCGGTCTCATCTATTTGGCGGGTGAAATCGTCATAATAATACAGGCTCAGGACCACATCCAGGGCCTTGATGTGGTTCTGATATTTATTGTACAATTCGGCCTTGCGGGCTTGGCGTTTCAGACTGGCCATCTGCCGCGAGATTTCGGAAATGATGTCTTGAACCCGCAAAAGATTCTGATTGGTCATTTGAATTTTGCGCAGGGCTTCAATCTTGCGGTTCTTATAGCGCATGATCCCGGCGGCCTCTTCGATGAAGACCCGCCTTTCGTCCGGTCCGGCATCGGTGATGGCCCCGATGTTGCCCTGTTGAATGATGGCATAGGATTTAGCGCCCAGTCCGCTGCCCAGAAAAACGTTATGGATATCCTTCAGGCGGCAGGGCTGCTTGTTCAGGAAATAAGCGCTTTCGCCGGAGCGGTAGAGGCGCCGCGTGAGCATGATTTCGGTAAAGTCTTTCAATTCTTCCGGGGCGTTGCCGTTGTCATTGGCAAGGGTTAAGGAGACCTCCGCCATGTTCAACGGGGGTCTGCCGTTGGTACCGGCAAAGATGAGATCCTCCGTGGATTTACCCCGGAGCTGTTTGACACTTTGCTCCCCCATGACCCAACGGAGGGCATCGATCACGTTGCTTTTGCCGCATCCGTTGGGGCCTACCACGGCGGATATGCCAGCCGGAAATTCGATCGCCGCTTTATCGTAAAAGGATTTAAATCCTGTTATTTCCAGCTTTTTTATTTTCATACACCAAAATCTCCTCAAAGACTTTGCCAACGAGACCGTCGCGAATCAACTCGCCCGGTGCGCAGGAGGCGCATGATTGCGGCCTTGCTTGGTTGGGATGGGGGCCTTTCAGATTGCCGCCGGGAAACCGTAAACAATTAAAAATACGCTAAACGGCCCGCGACGATGCCAATGATATTACCAGGAAGCGTTTGGCTTGTAAAGGAAAAAACACAAGGTGCGGTATAATTTCAGTAGTCTGGATACAAGATGTGGTAGATCAATTGCATTGGCAGCGTTTCAGCGAGTGCGATTCCTTTCCGTTGTTTGCTCAGATAGATGGTTGCCAAGAATTTAGGAATTCAGGGATTAGCCGCGTGCCCCACGGGCGCAATTTGCAGTCCCCGGATCTCCGAATTCCCGGATTGTCCCTTATATTATAAAATCTGACTTAAGAAAAGCTTGGTGCGCTCATGGGTGGGGCTCGTAAAAAAATGTTCCGGCGTACCAACCTCCACGATCGCCCCTTCGTCCATAAAAATTACGCGGTCCGCCACCTCCCGGGCAAATCCCATTTCATGGGTGACGACGACCATGGTCATCCCTTCACGGGCCAGGGTTTTCATGACCTCCAGCACCTCGCCGATCATTTCCGGGTCCAGGGCCGAGGTCGGCTCGTCGAAGAGCATCACCTTGGGATCCATGGCCAGCGCACGGGCGATGGCCACCCGCTGCTGTTGGCCTCCGGAGAGTTGATCCGGATATACGCCGGCCTTGTCGGCAATTCCGACTTTATTCAGCAGAAACATGGCCTTCTCGTGAGCTTTGTCTTTCGAACGCTTGCGAACCACACGCTGGGCTAACGTAATGTTTTGAAGCGCGGTTTTGTGCGGGAACAAGTTGAACGACTGGAAAACCATTCCGACTTCGGCACGCACTTTGTCGATGTCCGTTTTTGGATTCAAGATATCGATTCCGTCGATCAAGATGTGTCCGCTCTCGGCGGCTTCCAGATGGTTCAGACATCTCAAAAGGGTGCTTTTGCCGGATCCCGACGGACCGATGACCACGACCACTTCCCCGGCCTCGATCTTGGTTGTCACATCCACCAGGGCCCGAATCTCGTGCGGTGCAAAAAAGGTTTTATAGACGTTGCGGACATCAATCACGTGACCACCGCCCTCCTCTCTAGATACTGGACAAACATGGACAGCGCGAACGTGAGCATCAGATACAAGATGGCGCATATAAACCACAGTTCAAAGGGTTGCAGGCTGGTGGTGACCACTTCACGCGTGGCTTTGGTCAGTTCCCGGATGGCGATGATGCCCAGGAGGGAGGAGTCCTTGATCAAGCTGATGAATTGACCGGCCAGCGGCGGCAGGATACGACGCGTGGCCTGGGGAAGAATCACGTGAATCATGCACTGCGCATAAGTCATGCCCAGGGAGCGAGCGGCTTCGGTCTGTCCGCGATGAATTGACTGGATTCCGGCTCGGACGATTTCCGCCACGTAAGCCCCGGCGAAACAGGCCAGGGCGGCGACGCCGAACCACAACGGAGAAATTTGATACAAATTGTTCCGGGCCAGCAGCGTGTTGATCAACGTCCCCAAAACAAAATACCAGATAAAGATCTGTACCAGCAAAGGCGAGCCACGAATCAATTCGATGTAGGTGATGGCCAGCCATTTAAAGGCCGGATTATGGGAAATGCGCGCGATTCCTCCGAAAAGGCCGATCAGGACCCCGAACACGATGGCGATTAGGCTCACCTTCAGGGTCAGCCACAGCCCCTGTATGAGGATCCCGGGGCGCCGGCGGCTGTAAGAGGCCAGGACATCGCCGGGATAAATCAGATCGCCTTCGGCCACCCGCAGGCCTCCATGCTCCACGGTGTAGACCTCCTGGTTCGTCGGCCCTTTGACCAGGATGGAGGTGGTGTTGTCCTGCCGAGAGATGCGCTCGACTTCACCATCGATAAAGGCCTTGGTTTCGACGTTTTCTTCGTAGATAAAGTAGCGGGGAATTCGATACCATCGCCAAACATAGTCGATCTTGAGCGTCGAATAATAAAGCGCGCCGCAAAGCGCAAAGAGAACCAGAAAAAAAACGCCTATCCAGCCATAGTAAGCAACCGGTTTCTTGAACCGACTTTTAGGTTGCATTTGCCCGCCTTATCTATCTTGATGGTTTCAATGCCGGGAGAATTCCGATCTCGAAGGGACATCGAGGCCCAGACACTCCGGCGCAGGCAAACTGTTGGCCCCGGGCATTTCCCGGGGCCAACAGGATCCTTATGGATGCTTATTGGACGTCTTTGATCCAGTCCGTGCTCTTAATCCACTTGTTGTACATAAGTTCATAACGACCGTCGTTGCGGACCTGGCGCAGAAAGTTGTTCAGCCAGTTAAGAAAATCCGGGTCCCCCTTGTTGATGGCCCACGCCAGCGGCTCGTAGGTGAACGGTTCGTCCAAAAAGACCAGGTTGCCGGCTCCCTGCTGGGCGTTGAACACCACGCAATAGGGCAGGTCATACACGAAGGCATCGGCCTTGCCGTTGACGACTTCCAGCGCCGCCTCGGTTTCGGTTTCAAAGGATTTGTAGCTGGCCTTGGGAATCAGTCGCTTGACAGCCTGCTCCCCGGTGGTGCCGAGTTTTGAGGTCACGGTATATTTGGAATCATTCAGGTCGCGGTAGGATTTGATGACGCCTTCATGCTTTTTGTTGATCAAAATCGTTTGGCCGACAATAATATATGGATCCGCGAAATTGATTTTCAGGTTGCGCTCCTGGGTGATGGTCATGCCGCTAACAATGATGTCGAACTTTTCGGTGATCAAGGCGGGAATGATGCCGTCCCAGGCGGTGTTGACCGGGGTGAATTTAACCCCCATGGCCTTGGCCATTTCTTTGGCCATGTCGATATCGAAGCCGACGAAATTGCCTTTTTTGTCCGTCATTTCGAACGGCATGTAACCGGCTTCAAATCCAACCCTTAGCTCGCCCTGTTTCAGGATGCGTTCCACCGTCGATTTTTTGGCCAGCTCGATATCGGCGGCCCACACCGTTGAGCTGAACAAAAACCCGGTTACCATGAGTGCCGCCAAACTCAACACTAATCCCTTTTTCATGTTGAACCTCCTTTTCGTTTTGCATGTTTGACGTAAAAAAGCTCCCGGCCCATGGGGCCCATCCTAAATCCACCGTTAGCATGATTTTCCTTCGCGCAGAAGTTCTCTAATGAGCATCCGGGTGCTGCAGTCTGGGCATTTCGGGACTTCCTCTTTCGGCATGTATATAATTTCGGTATATTGGCATTGAGGGCAGGTGACCTCAACCGGTTCGTTGCGTTCCATCCTTAACACACCCCCTTGTGAGGAATAAAGGATATTTAACATCTGAATCCCAATTGGTGTTCATTTTTATCGCATAAGAAGAATAAAGTAAAGGATTCTTTGGGAAAAAGCCGACCGTGGTGTATACTGCCGGCCCTTGGGACTGAATTTTTTCCGCTTCAAGGTTCCAACCGCCGCAGTGCCTCCAGAAACCAGATTCGGGGACGGATGATGCTTATAAGTCTTGACACAAAGGCCCAACCGCCAATATTAATACCTTGCTCAGAACGATCTATTTCGCACTCAAGCACGTGGTCCCAATGGCCTCGGACGCTTGGAACGTTCGGTTTAGGCACGCGAAATGACATCGGGACCTTATTTTTGACCAGGTGAAAATGCTTGCCGACCTGGCTCCATCGCATGAGGGCGCGATGACGCTGCATGGTGCCGGCGCGGTTTGGTAACCCCCTTTACTGATGTGGAGGTCAATTATGACAGGAACAGAACCTTTGAACCTGGAGGAACTTTTGAAACATCCGGTCGTAGAAAAAGCGACGGATAACCCCAGCGCCGAATTGCTCGCCCGAAGAAGCTATATCCCCCCGGCCTGTGATGTGTTTACCAAACGCTTTACGGCCCTCAAGGATAGCAGGGCGTTCCGATTTGAGGTGGATAACGAAGCGCGGCAACAGCTGCCCCATATTATCGACAACAAGGTGCAGATGATCGAGGGTCGGGATGCGGCCGATGAATCCTCGGCGGCAAGCTATTGCAAAGCGCGTCGGATCGGGATTGTCTTTTCAGGTGGACCGGCTCCCGGAGGGCACAACGTGATCGCCGGCCTTTATGATGCCGCCAAAAAGGCCAACCCGGATTCGGAAATATACGGATTTCTGGTCGGGCCGGACGGTATCATTGAAAACGAAGCGATTGCGCTGACCGATGAGTTTATCTCTGCCTATCGCAACCTGGGCGGTTTTACCATGATCAAAACCGGCCGGACGAAAATCGATTCCCCCGAGAAGATGGCGCTGGCTCGGGAAACCTGCAAAAAACTGAATCTTGACGCGCTGGTCATCGTGGGCGGCGATGATTCGAACACCAACGCGGCCTTTCTGGCCCAGGAGATGTATCGGGACGGCGTGCAGGTCATCGGGGTGCCCAAGACCATTGACGGGGATATCCAGGTGCGCGATGCCGACGGAAAAGTCCTGTGCGCCATGTCCTTCGGGTTTCATACCGCGGCCCGGGCCTTTGCCGGGTCCATCAGCAACTTGTGCACGGACAGCAGTTCCGATGTCAAATATTGGCATATCTGCAAAGTTATGGGAAGGGTGGCCAGCCACCTGGCCCTGGAAGTCGCCTTGCAGACCCATGCCAACATGACCCTGATCGGCGAGGATTTGGCCGATTACGTCGATCAAAAGCGGCTGGCCAAGGCCCAGGAGGAGAATAGCATCGATTATCATGCGTACGGCATGACCCTGCGACATCTCTCGCGGGTAATCTGTGACGGCATTGTGCGCCGGGCGGCCGTGGGGAAAAACTATGGCGTCATTGTCATTCCGGAGGGCGTGCTCGAGTTCATTAATGAAATCCAGGTGTTCATCATCAAGTTGAACGCCATCATCGCCGAGTATAATCAGACCCACGATAACGATTTTCATACCGATTTTCCATTGCTGGAGGACAAACTGGAATATTTGCGGCGCTTGGCCCGACGTTCCGGCGAGGATAAGTCCTTTACGATATGGAACATGCGCGACGACGGGCTCTTCGACGATATTCCGTCTTTTTTTCAGGAAGGGCTTCTGATGGAAAGGGACAGCCATGGCAATTTCCCTTTTTCCCAAGTCGAAACGGATAAGGTCATCATGGGATTGGTCCAAGACTACCTGAATATACTGAAGGAAAAGGGAGAATATAAAATCGGCATCGCCCAAGCCTATTACCGCAAAACGCTGGAGAAAGCGGGGCTCGACCCGGAGCGCTACGGACCGGTGTTGTTTGCCAACTATGGGGGGCGCGACTATCTGCTAGTAAAGCCGGCGATCATTTCCGTTAAAACCTTGCGACAAGCCCTGGAAACAGCGGGCCTGTTGGAAGAAAACGCCAAGATTCCGGCGGCCATCGAGAAAATTTACAAGAAATCGGTGCCGAGTTTCAAAACCCAGATTCATTTTTACGGTTATGATGGCCGGGGCAATGATCCGACCCGTTTTGATTGCACCTACACTTATAATTTGGGTTTGGCCGTCTTCAGCCTAGTCGCCAATGGCGCCACCGGCCAGATGGCGGCCATCAGGAACCTGGAAAAGGATTTTTCCGAATGGCAACCCATCGGGATTCCGATTGCACCTTTGATGCATCTGGAAGAACGCAAAGGCCGGCTGACGCTGGTATTGGAGAAGAGTATCGTTGATGTGAATTCGGTCGCTTTTCAGGTGGTCAAAAGCCTCAGAGAAAAGTGGCTGGCCGCGACGCCCGGTGAAGATAGTTACCGCCGACCCGGTCCTATCCGTTTCACCGGAAAGAGCGTGGAGGAAAGACCCATCACGCTCGAGTTAAATGCGCTGGCCGCGCGTGGACAATCGGGCGGGCGCCGAGGGCCAGCGGCTAGTAAGATTCGTTCTCGCGGGCAGCCCTGAGGAGAGCCTGGTGGGGCAGATTTCCTCTGAGGGCTGCCGATTCCTACTTCTCAATCCTCCCTTTTTTATTCTTCTTCGTATTGAAATTTATCCTCCAAACGCTGTTTTTCTTCTTCACCGACGATGTCCAACTCCACGAGAAGGTCTCCGATCCCCGCTTCCCGCAGGTGATCTATTTTCAAGATAGTCTCCGGCTTTTTGTCTTTGACACTAAAAAAGGTATAATGCAGATTCAACGAGGTTTTCTTTAACAGATGAACCTCTTTGCCGTAGAAAATTAGATGATTGCTTAGAAGGAAATACCCGATGGCGCCGATGACCGCAAAAAAAAAGTATTGCTTGATTCTGCTTTTCATTACGTCAGCCCTTTGATATGAATCTGAGTCTAAATTACCGTGAAAGGATCCGGGAAGATACTTTCAAATTTTATCAAGGATCGCAGTCAAGGTCAAATTTTCGCGTTCCAGTAGGCGACATCCGCCAAGTGGAACATGACGCGGCCGGGTTTGGAAGCGCATCGGATGCGATTTTCGAGTTGTTTTTTGGTCTAAAATAGGACTATAATAAAAATAATTAGCAGCCCAAAGACCGCTTTTGTGAAAATATAACCGATTGCAAAATCTTCCTCTTTTCGATAATTAGCCATCCAGCTTGAGGCCTTCTTCCGGAATGGGCACACCGGACGCCGTTGGCGATTTTCAGGGATAGCGACATGTCTTTCAGCGAGATTCTGGAACAAAGCAGCCGCCCCATAGTTTTGGACCGGAGACAAACCGCTTGCGATCATGGGGATGACAGCGTTTGTCAGTTAGATCAAGCGGTCCCGCTCGGCATGGTTTTAGCCGAACAGGGTTATGTTTCGGAAGAGGATTTGCTCGGGGCCGTCAACGAATACTATGGTCTGGCGCTAACTTCCATATCCAACGAGATCGAGGGAATTTTAAGAAGACGGCGCAGCCATTTCATCAAAAAGCTTTTGACTGGTCCCCGGCTGCCGATCTGGCTTCAGCTTGCCGTTGCGACCACGATGGTGATTATTGTTACAATTTTGGTGTTCAATTTTTTTGTTCTCAGTCGTCAGAAAGAATTATTATATCAGCAGACCGTGAAGCTCGGTAAGCTCAGCCTGACCTATTTCGACACCAATGCCAAAATCCCCCTGCTGGAAGATAATATCGTCAGCTTGAACACCCTCACCAAAAGCGTTTCCGAGGTGGACGGCCTGCTTTATGCGATCATCGTTGACAACCAAAGAGAAATCAAGGCGCATTCGGATGTCAGTCAAATCGGAAAGACTTTTGCAGGCTTTGGTTACATGGGAGATGCGAGTCCAGATCAGGATATTACCCTTTTTGATTACTACCTGCCCTCCGGTGAGCATGTCTTGAATCTATCGCGGCCCGTCGCATTTCAGGACAAAAAATTGGGTGAGACCCATGTGGGGGTGTCCATCGATTTTATCGAACAGGCGGTTCAGCACGAAAAGACCTCCATTTTTATGATAACTTTTTTGATCATACTCGGGGGGATTGCGATTGCCGTTTATTTTGGCCTGCGTTTCTCCCGCCCCATTTCCCGACTGGTCTGCGCGACCCAGGAAATCGGTAAAGGCAATTATCAATACCGCGTAGAGATGGGCCGCAGGGATGAACTCGGTAATTTGGCCGCGGCCTTTAACCAGATGAATCAAGAGCTCTGGATGAAGTCTTTGATGCAGGAATCCTTCGGGAAGTATGTCGGCCCGCAGGTACTTGATATGATTGTGGAAAATCCCGGCACCCCCCGGCTTAAAGGCGAGAGAAATGAAGCCACCGTTCTCTTCTCCGATATTCGCGGATTTACCTCCTATTCGGAGTCCAAGGAGCCGGAAGATATTGTTGAAGAGCTCAATGAATACTTTGCGATCGCCACGAAAACGATCCTGGATCACGGCGGCTACGTCGACAAATTTATGGGGGATGCCGTGTTGGGCGTTTTCGGTGTTCCGGTTCACCACCCCAATCACATCTTCGCTGCGGTCCAGGCGGCCTTCGATATGCAGAAAGCCTTTCGCCGCGCGCAAAGCACCGGTAACACGCTGCTGTCAGCCATCGGCATCGGCATTGATTCCGGGGTGGTGGTGTCTGGTAACATCGGTTCGCCGGTCAAGATGGAATATACCGTCATCGGTGATAGTGTCAATCTGGCTTCCCATATCAGTGACACCGCCGGGCCCGGAGAAGTCATCATCAGCAAGAGTATCTATGAGAAGGTTGCGCCCTGGGTCGAGGTTGTGGCGCTGCCTCCCCAGAGGATAAAGGGCAAATCGGAGCTGGTCGAGACTCTTAAGGTCACGAAACTCAGAAAGAATGCAGGCTATGTTCGTCCGCGGCCAAAAGCAAGGGCACAAGTTTAAAAGTGTTTTTTGGATCGGCCTGCTTGTCTTCACGGCCTGTACGACCCTGACGCGGGAGCGTCCGTATAGCGATTTTGTGGTGGTCCAAGTCCGGGAAGGCGACTGCCTCGAGGATTTGGCGGCCCACTACTTGTCCGACCCTACCCAGGACTGGCTGATCGCTGAATTCAACGGGCTGGATGCCGCGAACCTCACCCCCGACAAACAACTGGTTATTCCTTTGAAGGCCTTTGACAAGGGGGGGCTGAGACCCAACGGGTATCAAACGGTGCCCGTGTTGCGTTATCAGCGCTTTTCGCGGACACCGGTGGATCCGATGGTTGTCACCCAGACTGATTTTGATGCCCAGATGCATTTTCTCAAGGACAATGGCTATCGTGTCATCACCTTGGATCAGTTCTTTGATTTTATTAATTTCAAGAGTCAAGTGCCCCCTAAAGCGGTGGTGATTACCATTGACGACGGCTGGCGCACGACCCTTGAGATTGCCTGGCCCATCCTGAAGAAGTACGGTTTCCCTGCCACCATTTTCATCAACCCGGATTTCATTTTGAATCCCGAAGCCCTATCCTGGAAGCAAATCCGGCAATTGTCCCGCGGCGGGATTGATATTCAGTGTCGGACCCGCTTGCATCGTCGGATATCTGATCTAAAAGATAAAGAATCCTTTGAAACCTATATTCAGGAGCTTGAGAAGGAACTCACGCGGTCCAAGGCAATCATCCGGCGTGAGCTCAATCAAGATTGCAAATATTTGGCCTATCCCGGGGGTGACGCCAACAATCTGATCGTCGCGCTGGCCAAAAAGCACGGATTTCAAGCCGCGTTTACCTTGAACGGCCAGAGCAATCCTTTTTTTGTCGACAATTATTTAATCGGTCGTTCCGCAGTTTATGGAAGTCGAGGGTTGGAACAGTTTCGCAAGATCTTGGCTGTTTTTGCCAGCAGGAACCTGGAATGAATGACTTCGGGGCACGCGCCTTGATTCTACTTTGCGGAGCCTTGTTTTTCGCGGGATGCGGCACCGTTCCCCGCGTGTCTTTACCGGTCTTGCATGGGGAAAACGACACCCTGGCCGCGACGTTTCACGCGCGGGCAGTCGAATCTGAAAAGCGCGGTGAGTGGCAAAGGGCCTTGGCCTACTGGAAAGTTGTCCTGGCCTTGAATCCGGATGACCGCGCCACGGCCGCCAAAATCACCGGTATTGAGGCAACCAGTCAGCAACGGGCCGAAAATCATTTCCGGTTAGGTCTGGCTTACTACAAAAAAGATCTTCTCGAAGCCGCTCGGAGAGAATTTTTGACGGCCCTGCGCTATGATCCCGAGCAAAAGGCGGCCCTCAATTACCTCAAGAATATCGCTACGATCCAGGCCAGTACGATCTACCGGGTGCAGGAGGGAGACACCTTCGAGAAAATCGCCAAGAAATTCTACCGTGATCCGGCGAAGGATTTTCTGGTGGCCTATTTCAACAACCTGGATACCAGCCGGCCGCTCTCTCCGGGCACGGTGCTGCAGCTACCGCTTTTGGATGAAGATCTCAGTTCGCCGCTAGTGGATATTGAAAAAGAACTCGAGCTTGCGCGACAATTGTTTCTAAATAAAGACTACCCCAAAGTCCTGCCGATCACCGCCAAGGTGTTGCAGTATGACCGATCCAACGCCGAGGCCGTCCAATTGAATAATGCCGCCAATTTTCAATGGGCGCAGAGTCTGCAAAGTCGAAAAAAATATGTCGAGTCCTTGAAATTGTATAAGAAACTGGATCCGGCCTATAAGGGGGTGATGGCCGCTATGGCCGAAGTCACCCACATTTTGAAAAACCAGGCCGAACAAAATTATCGCATCGGGGTAGAGTTTTTTTTGAAGGAGGAACTCGACAAAGCCATTGAGTATTGGCAAAAAACGCACGAGCTGTACCCCGCCCACCCCAAAGCCAAAAACGACATTGCCAACGCCCGCCGCCTGCTGGAAAAACTGAAAGAGGTCGAGTAAGCGCTTCCTTTTCGAGCGCGCCGCGGCCCCCTCGGGCGGTTTCCGCTGTCCGCTGTTTCCCCCGCGGGAATGAATTTGCATTCATTCCCGCGGGTTCATCTTTATCTGTCCGACGATTTTCTCAAATTCTGTCTGTTCATTCTTGGATTAATTTAATTATCTGTAATATATGGTGATAAGAAATTGAACCTCTCTGCCTCACGACAAGAATTTTTCTTGACAGGTGAGGGCCGCTTTTGTTAAGTGAATGAATATTCATTCATAACGGTCTGCAATACTTAAGATTCAGGAGGTCTTTATGCCGAAAAAAATCAGAATGGCGGCGGTGATCGGCTCCGGGGTGATGGGCGGCGGAATTGCGGCCTTGCTGGCCGGCGCCGGAGTGCAAACCTTATTGTTGGACATCGTTCCGTTGGCTTTGAAGGAGGAGGAAAGAAATAAACCGCAGGCCCGCAACCGCATTGTCAAAGCCGGATTGGATGCGGCGCTCCTGGCCCAACCGCCTCTTTTTATGACCCCGCAAGATGTGGGCCGGATCGCGATCGGTAATCTGGAAGATGACTTCGACAAACTCGCGGACTGCGATTGGATTATTGAGGTGGTCGTTGAAAATCTGCGGATTAAAAGGGATCTCTTGCAACGCCTCGAACCGATCCGCAAACCAGGCGCAATCGTATCCTCCAACACGTCCGGCATTCCCTTGAAGGCCATGTCCGCAGGACTTGGTTCGGAATTCAAGCAGCATTTTTTGGGCACCCACTTTTTCAATCCGGTGAGGTATATGAAACTGCTGGAGATTATTCCGGGAGAAGAAACCCTTCCGGAAGTGCTCGCGTTCATGGCGGAGTATGGGGCGCGGATCTTGGGCAAAGGGATCGTCTGGGCCAAAGATACGCCTAATTTCGTCGGCAATCGCATCGGTTGCCAGGGGATCGTCAAAGCCATGCAACTGATGCTGGCCGAAGGGCTGACGATACCCGAAGTGGATGCCTTGTTCGGTCCGGTACTGGGGAGGCCGAAGACGGGCATGTTTAAAACCGCCGATCTGGTGGGGCTGGACACCTTGGCCCATGTGGCGCAGAATACGTACGACCTGGTCGAAAATGACGAAGCCCGTGAAAGCTTTGTCATGCCGGAATTCATCTCCAAGATGATCGCCAGGAATTGGTTGGGTAAAAAAAGCCAGAGCGGCTTTTATAAAACGGAATTAACACCGGAATGGGAAAAAGTCCGCAAGGTCATCGATCCGGCGACCTTGGAGTATGGCGCCTATGAACCTCCGACGTTCCCCTGTCTGGAAGCGGCCCAGAAAGCGCCGACGCTCCCGGAGAAAATGCGCGCCGTGGTCTATGGCGACGATCGGGGATCCCAGTTTGCCTGGAAAGTCATCGCCCATAATTTGATCTATGCCGCCAACCGGATTCCTGAAATTTCCGACACCATGGTTGAAATTGACAATGCGATGAAATGGGGATTCAATTTTGAGATGGGACCTTTTGAAACCTGGGATGCCATTGGCTTGCCGCAGTCGGTGGAGAAGATGGAACGGGAAGGTTTGCCGATACCGGAAAAAATCCGGAAAATGCTTGCGGCCGGCCACACCTCGTTTTACAGGACCGAAAACGGAAAGGTTTGCTTTTATGATTTTGAAACCGAAAGGTACCGGGAACGGGCGCGCAACGAACAGATGATCTGCTTGGCGGCGTTGAAGTCCAGCGGTCAAGTGATTGAGACCTGCGCTTCCTGCTCCTTGATTGACCTCGGAAAAGACGTGTTCTGCCTTGAGTTTCATACGAAGATGAATGCCCTGAACCAGGAAATCATTGATTGCATCCACGAAGCCATCGACCGGGTTGACGCGCAGGCGGCCGGCCTGGTGATCGGTAATCAGGCCGGAGGCCTGCCCGGAGCCTTTTCGGCCGGGGCCGATCTGGTGGCGGTCAGGGCGGCCGTCAAAGCCAAGCGCATGGCCGAGATGGAGGCCATGATCAAACGCTTGCAGTACGGTCTGTTGGACTTACGGTATGCTTCCTTTCCGGTGGTGGCCGCGCCCTACGGGTTGACGCTGGGGGGCGGTTGTGAGGTCTGTCTGGCCGCGGATAAAATCGTGGCGCATGCCGAGCTTTATATGGGGCTGGTGGAATTCGGCGTCGGACTGCTGCCGGCCGGAGGAGGATGTCTCCATCTATGGCGTAGATTCTCTGAAGCCATTCCGGCCGCTGTAACCGATTTTGACCTGGCCAAACTCTTTTTACCGGTTTTTATGGCAATTGCCACGGCCAAGGTTTCAACGTCGGCCGCCGAGGCCCGCCATAACGGATTTTTGGGGCCGCAGGATCGAATAGTTTTCAACCGCGACTATTTGATCGGTGAAGCCCAAAAAGAAGTTCTGAAGATGATCGAGGAAGGTTATGCGCCCCCGCTCAAACGCAAAATCAAAGTTCTGGGTCAAGCCGCCCAGGGAATGGCCAACGCGGAAATAGCCAACATGGTCCACGGAAAATTTGTGAGCGCCTACGACGCCTTCCTGGCCCGGAGAATCGCCTATGTGATTAGCGGGGGCGATGTGCGGGACAATGCGGAAATCGAGGAAGATGTCATCCTGACCCTCGAAAGACAGGCTTTCATGGAATTTTTGGGCGAAGAAAAAACCCAGGCCCGAATCGACCATATGCTGAAAACGGGCAAGCCCCTCAGGAATTAGTTCGTGTTCATTCCGAAATGAGTCCCGCCAGGGCTTCAAGTTCCAGAGAG
>CP070697.1:6338447-6343994 GCA_020353555.1 Desulfobacterales bacterium | reverse complement strand
TACGAGCCATCATCCCTATGTGGTTCCTGAACCCTTTACACTGGAACCTTGCGAGTCTTACTCCAAGGACGATATTGACGAATACGCCGCGATATTTAAGCGGGTTTCCACGGAAGCCTACGAGAAACCCGAGCTGGTTCAAAACGCCCCGCACAACGCACCCATTCACAAGGTTAGCGCGCCGGCCGTCAATGAGCCCGAAAGAATTGTCGTCACCTGGCGTCAATGGCTGAAAAAGAAGGAGAAAAAATAGCCGTGGACAGCCAGAGCTTCTTGTGGGCCGAGAAATGAGGAGCGCCGCCGTGAAGAAGCTGGGGTTTATCGTCAATCCCGTCGCCGGGATGGGCGGCCGTGTCGGACTCAAGGGCACCGACGGCATTGAAATTCTGCAAAAGGCAAGGCAATTGGGCGCCAAAGCCGAATCTCCCCACCGCGCGCTTGAGGCGATTAAAATCGCGGCCGCTACCAAACACCCCCTCGAAATAATCACTTACCCCCGACAAATGGGAGAATATGAATGTCGCCGCGCAGGTCTTGCACCCCGCGTGATCGGTGACCTCCATGATTACACGACCAGCGCGCAAGACACGCGCAACGCCGCCGGCCAATTGATGGCCGAGGGAATCGATTTGTTGCTGTTTGCCGGCGGAGACGGCACCGCGCGCGACATCTACCAGATCGTCGGTGAAAACGCCGCGACCCTTGGCATACCCGCCGGTGTCAAAATCCATTCCGGCGTCTATGCGGTGACACCCAGACATGCCGGTATGGTCGCCCGCAATTTTATCGAAGGCCGGCTGATGTCGACCCGTCTGGCGGAAGTCATGGATATCGATGAAGACGCCTTCCGCCAGGGTGTTGTTTCCGCCAAGCTCTTCGGTTACATGCGCGTACCCGATGACAGTACCTATATTCAGAGCGTTAAAGCAGGAAGCATCCGCACCGCGCAGGAATCCCTTCAGGGTATTGCGGCGGAGGTTGTCGATCAGATGGATGCCGACACGTGTTTTCTCATCGGACCCGGCTCAACCACGCGATCAGTCATGGAGCTTTTGGGCATCAAAAACACACTGCTTGGGGTCGATATTACGCAAAATTGCAGCCTCATCGCCCATGATGTAAGTGAGAGAGACATATTAAAAATAATCAAAGGCAAGCGAACCAAGATCGTGGTGACCATCATCGGTGGTCAGGGTCTTGTTTTCGGCCGCGGTAATCAGCAAATTAGCCCCCGCGTTATCAGGAAAGTCGGGAAGGAGAACATCATCGTCATCGCCACGGAAGACAAATTGATTTCCTTGGGGGGAAAGCCGCTGCTGGCTGATACCGGAGACCCAGAACTCGACGAATACCTGAAAGGCTATGTGAAAGTGACCACCGGACACGGGCAATACATCATGTACAAATTGGGCTATTGAACTCTAGCCCGCACCAGCCGCAGCCAAAAGGCGAGATCGAAGTCAAACAATTGCATCTTGAAGGTTTAGGGCCACTTGTGGTTTCAAAAACGATCGGGTTGAAAGACAATCATGGGAGATTATCAAGAACGAGAAGATGACGGCCTGTTTCGAATCGGCGCGGATATCGCGGCCGGCCCCTTCAACGCCATTGGGAAAAGAGGCGTCCGCCGCAAGGATGGCTACGAGAAGGTCAGCGGAGAGGCGGTATACACAAGAGATGTCACGCTTCCCGGAATGCTGTCGGCCCGCGTCTTGTCTTCGCCCTATGCGCGGGCGCGAATCATTCATATGGATACCGCCAAAGCGCAAAGACTTCCCGGGGTGCGGGCCGTCCTCAGATTCGATGACGCCGAAGTAAAAGGCCGGCGCCTCAACGGCAGTTATTGCGGTCCGGGATGGATATACAAGGACCCCGCGCCCTGGCATATGAAGCCGGTTCATTATGTCCTCGGCGACGAGTCCTGGTATGAGGGCCAGCCTATGGGCGTTGCCGTGGCCGCCGACACCGAGGATATCGCTATTCAGGCCCTCAAATTAATTCAGATCGAATGGCAGGAACTGCCCTTTGTGTTGGACCCGCACGCGGCCCTGAAACCGGATGCGCCGGTATTGCGCCCGGATGCGCACAGCAACTTGCTGGAAGATCCCCGACAGCTTCTCGAACTGGGAGATGTCGCCAAAGGCTTCCAAGCCGCGGACACCATCATCGAGTTCAAGGCCCGGCGCCGCCCCCATCTCTGGGCCGGCGCGGAGATGCCCAGTGTTTTAGCCCGCTGGCGGGGCGCTAACCTTGAAATGTGGCTGCATCAGCAGCAGCCTTACCACGCCAAGATGCTCCTCGCCGAATGGCTGAACATCCCCATGAGCCAGATCGCGGTCCATTCGCCATATATGGGATGTTCGTTCGGGGGCCGAGGGAACCCGGCCGATGTCTCGGAAAACGGGATGAATATCCTGGCCACTTTGCTGGCGCGGAAGACCAGAAAACCCGTGAAACTGCTCTATGACAGGCGCCAGACTTTTTTCGGCGAGTCCGGTGATATGATGTCCGCCGTCTTCAAGGTGGGAGCCCAAAAAGACGGTACGATTACTGCAGTCGACATCAAATGCGTATTTGCCGTTTTCATGTGCACCCCCGGCATCGAACACTTTATCGATAATACCCGCATTCCGAACTTAAGGTGCGAAGCGCTCACCGTCGATGTCAGCAAGGGACCCGCCTGGTGGCACCGCTGTGAGCAGTTGCCGAACGCCTTGTGCCTGACCCTTGTCTTCGACCACGTTGCGGCCGCCCTGGGAATCGACCCGATTGAGGTGGCGCTCAAGAATGACGGCTATGACGGCCGCGATGCTTCGCACCTGTCACAGTACAAGAAACAGCACGGTTTTGCGGACAGAGACAGCCTCAAAGAGTGCAGCGACGCCGGCAGGCAAGCGATCGGCTGGGAAGAAAAGTGGCACCCTCCAGGTACCAAGAAGCTTCCCAACGGAAGAATGCACGGCATCGCCTTTACCTGGGATCATGCCTGGGATGATGTCAGGGGTACCGGATCGGCCGCGGTGATGATCGAAAACGACGGCACGGTCAGCATCATCGCCCAGCAAACGGATCTTGGGGTGAATCCATGGACGGCCTATGGCCAGATTGTGGCCGACGAGCTGGGGGTGCCCCTGGAAGACATCAATTTCAAACCGTTCACTCTGGACCATGGTTTCGCCTTGATGTCACCGGACGGTTCCTGTAACTTGTGCTCCAATGGATACACCGTCAGAAAAGCGGCCCGCCAGGCCAAAAAAAGGCTCCTGGAATTGGCCGCCGCTAAGTTTGGCGATGTCAAACCTGAAGATCTGGATATCGAGGAGCGGCGGGTATATGTCAAAGCGGAGCCCGCAAGAGCAAAAACCATCAAAGAAGTCACGGCCCGGGCCATGCCCAGTTTCGTCTCCGAGGGTTTCTGGCCGGAGGCGCCGGTGATCGCTTGGGCCTGGCATTGCCAGGGTATTTTTGGAGAATCCATCGCGACCGGCCGACCGCGCCTTTGCCGGCAGGCGCATTTTATGGAGATCGAGGTGGATACCGAAACCGGGCAGATCGAGATTATAAAGGTTGTGAATGTCAACGACGTCGGCAAAGCCATATCGCCGGAAACCGTCGAGGGGCAAATGTACGGCGGTACTTACATGGCGGTCGGCCGCGCCCTCACCGAAGAGTTGGTCTGGGACCCCAACACCGGTGTGCTGCTCAATCGCAATCTGCTGGATTACAAGTACGCCACCATGAATGCTTGCGGTCCGATCGACACCATCTATCTCGAGACCGGTTTGGGGCACGGCCCTTACGGGGCCGTGGGTGTGGGTGAAGATTGCGCCACGGTGGTGCCGGCCCTGATCAGCCCGGCGGTTTACAACGCCATCGGCAAGTGGATTGACGATTTTCCCATCACGCCGGATAAAGTGCTCAAAGCGTTGGGTAAAGCCTAAGCCGGACCGGCCGGAGCTGAAGGTTTCAGGCTTAAGTGCGCTCACTCTATGACCCTTACGCCCGCCTGCGCGGCCGCAGTCCCGCCGTGGCGGGGCGCCGCGAAGGCCCCCCACCTGGACATCTGAAACCTTATAGAAGTTGAAACGCTCAATTGCGGCAAGGGGTATTTAACTAAATGGCGGTACATATCGAGCTCAGTCCGTTTCTGCGTCAGTATGCACCCGGCTACAATCCGGAAGAAGGTCTGTTGATCGAAAACGGGTCCGGCAAAACCATTGGCGCGTTGATAAGGGAATTGGGGATACCGACCGAAAAGGTCAACTCCATAATGGTCAACTATCGTCCATCTGATCCGACTTATGTTGCCAAAGATGGTGATCGCATCGGATTAGTCATGTCCATCGGAGGAGGGTGATCCGGCCGGATAGCATAACAACCCAATGGTATTCCCGATCCGCCAAAACACGTATCGTTTGGCCCGAGGGTTTTTCCTTCTTCTTTCGTCAGAATCTTATCAGGAGTATCAATTTAGCTGTATGAAAAATATCCCGGCCGACACCATTATCCGTCCCGGCCCGGACGGTCTTCGTCGGTGTGGAAATTTCCCGGAGTTTGCGCCTTGAGGCGTGGTCGCGCAAAATGCTTCTCTTCACTGCGGGTCCACCGCACGGTCACGCGCCCGTAAGGGCTTTGACGGTCGTTATGAACACCCGAATGTTTTCCGTCGACACTTCCGGGGGCATGCCCCCGCCGCAGGAGAGGATCAGGCGCGATCGATCCGGTAGAGACGCGATGAGTTCCGTGGTGGTCTTTTGGATATCCTCCGGAGTCCCATCGGCCAGCACGTCGCGCGGGGGGAGGTTGCCCAGCAGGGTGATCTTATTGCCAGTCCACGCCTTCATTTCGTTGAGGCTGTGCTGAAATCCAAAATTCAGCAGGTTGATCCCGATTTCCGCCAAATAGGGTGCGGACACTTTACAGGGAGCATCGTTGTGGAAGAATTTCACCGTGACATCCTGACTGGCGTAGATTCTCTTCAAATAAGGCTGCCCGAACGCCCGAAAATCCTTTTCGCCTATGAACCCGATGATGTCATCCAGGATCAGCATTCCATCAATGGACGGGAAACACGCCCGCTGATGCTTCATCCATTCCACCAGGAAATCCGCAATGATCCCCAGCAGCTGATGGATCTGTTCGGGCTTCTCACTGAGCGCCAGCAGAAATTCGGTCGTTCCCATCAGGAATGAGGCGATATTGAGCGGGCCGCGGGCGACCGCAAAACGGATCTTATGGCCGGCATGCTCAATCTCGGACTGCCAATGCTGGAGGCGCTTGATGACGAACGGCAGCAGGCCGTCTTTGCGGGGATCCGGTTGGGCCACCCGCTCAACCTCTTCCGCTGAGAGCAGGAGTTTTTGGGCGAACGGAAATTCGTTCTCCTCCCACGCGCAGACGGCGCCAAAAGCGGAGGGTTCGGTACACATGCCATACTCGGACCAGAAGCCCGGCAAGAAGAGGATCTCCGGGAAGGTCGCCATCGCCGTCATATTCGCCTGAAACCAGATCTGTCCATCGGTAAAATAATCCAGAATCGAGTATCCG
>CP070697.1:6332186-6338347 GCA_020353555.1 Desulfobacterales bacterium | reverse complement strand
AAAACGTTTTGCTGATTGGACGGGCGAAAACTCCTCATCCCTATGCCGGGCCCTCCTTTGGTCAACAAATCCAACGCACCGTTTTTGCGCACGAGAACCGGCGGCGGATGACCGGCATTGCCATACCTTAAATCGCCGGTGGTCGTGTTCAGAATTAAATAGGTAATCGTAAAAAAGTTGTTAAAGCGTTCAAAAGGAAACTCCTGATCAAGGGCATCAAGGACTTCGACCGGGCTTTTCAGGTTGGGGCGTGAAGATGCCCTTGCGGTTTGGGCGAGAAGATAACCCGTGTGTGGCTGCAAAACCTGGGATACAGCAACGGCGACCATCGCGGCCGGAACCCCATGGCCGCTGACGTCCAGCATGTAAATCGCCAAGTGCTCGTCATCCAGCGGCATCAGGTTGAAAATATCGCCTCCGATATGTTCGCAAGGCTCGAAATTCCATGCAACCGCCACATTTGCCATTGATTTTATTTTTGGGGGTAAAAGGCTTTTCTGGATTTCAGCGGCGGCGGCCAGATCTTCTTCGATACGCTTCTGTTTTTCAATGAGTTCCCGATTGAGTTGGGTCAGTTTTTTTTCGGCGGCGGCATATTTGAAGACGAGGTCCTGCAGGAGCCGATTTTTGATTTCATTGTCCTGAATGGCGGCCCAGTATTCCAGTAATTGATTGACCAATACCGCCGAGCGGGAGTTCCTGGTCTTTAACAGTTTTAGGTAGTCCCTTATCAACTCTTCAATATTCATCTTATTTGAATCGCTCTTTGAGGTTGCCGAAATTAAAAGCGTAATCGTCCGAGACGATTCCGTCGATGCCGATGTCCGCTAAAGCGCTCAGAAGTTCAAATACATAGCGCATGATTTCCTTATCTATAATAATACTTCCATGCTGGGGCGCCAGCCGGGTGAAAGGAATTTCCAGGATTCTTTCCAGAGCGTATCTTAACGCTTTTGAGGATGGCATGAGTTTTTTGTGGAAATCCAGTATATCATTGATCGGGCAGTTCGTTTTGCCTGCCGGGCACTTCGAAAGATCGATACAGTCCAGGCAATCGGGCCCTAATTTCAAAAACAGCTCCCATTGGGTGCCATAACTGCCGAAAAGATCGCTCGTGAAAAGGATTTGGCTTCTGGGATCGAAAGTCACAAAACTGCCGGCCGAATGCGCGTAGGGGGTGAGAATGAATTGAAGCTTGCGGCCGGAAGAAAATTCATACTGAAAATTGACATCCTCAAGGGTCAGCAGGGGGGACGCAACCGCATAGTGCCGGATAAACATGTTGTTTTCCTTGTCGGAAATTATTTTCAGGTCCTTGCGCTTGATGATATCTTCGAAATTCGAAATGCTCCCGCAAAGGTCGGGATCATAATGCTGATAGAGTAGCGCCTTGATCTGATGCGGGGCAATCCCGGTCTGTAATATCTTCATCATGACCGTCGCAAAATCCGGACGGCTGCCGCCATCAAGCACCAGCGCTTCATCATTGTCGATTATCAGATAGGGATTGCAATGCAGCCCGGAGAGGATATCACAAAAACCAACCCAGTAGATCCCGTCGGCAATTTCAATTGCATTTTCATAATCATTTCTGTGGTCTTCAATCTTGGTCATATGAAACTTCCTTCATGCATTAAGATTTAAATCATACACCCAACACACCTTCCACTCCCGCAACCGCGAGCCTTGGCCGGGGTCGCGGGTTAACGGGTCTGGGGGAGTTCGGCGGCGGGCCCCTTTTCCAGCCGAAACTGTTTTCTGTTGGTTTTTCTTTTTCCCTTAATCGACACGGGGGCAAATATCAAATGAAATATGGAGTTGAAATTTTGCTCTGGATACGTATAGTACGTTTGTACACCATCTTCGGTAATCGTCCCGTTGCAAACCCACCGAGCACCCTATCAGATGATGATGCCCATACTTCGAATTCGCGTTTTGTTCCTCCTTTGCCTGGGAGTCCTATTGGGGGTCTCCGGCTGTACGACAGCGGGGAAATCCGGCCGGCCGCCAGTCCTGCCCAGCGAAGAGGCGTGGCAAAAGAATCTCGTCGCGCCCGTTGAGCTAAAACAAGCGCTCTTCCAGGCGGAGCTTGCGTTTATTCCTCGCAATGGGCGAGCGGACATCCCCGTGCGGATTTTTGGCGCAAGCGGCCGCAGAACGCCGGTGATTATGTCCCACGGGTTGCAAAGCCATTCCGGCTGGTTTGTGCAATCGGCGGCCCTTCTGGCCAACCAGGGACATCCGGTCTATTCGATGGATCGCAGAGGCTCCGGACTCAGCCAGGCCAAACGCGGTGATCTGAAGGATTTCAAAATCATGATCGAAGATATTCACAGCGTGGCTGATTTCATCCAAAAGGAACATGCCAAAGAGCAAGTTTACGTTCTGGGCCATTGTTTCGGGGCGATTCCAGCGACCGCCTTTGCCTGCCTATATCCCCAATTGGTCAAGGGACTCATACTGACCACCCCGGCAATTTATACCAAAACGGAACCATCGCTTTATTGGAAACTTCGAATTCTCTTGACGCCGGCCGGCACCGGCGATTTTATGGTTCCCAACCCCTTGCAAACGTCGATGTTCACGGAACTGAAAGAGTATGAAGCGTTTATTAAGAGCGATTCGCTTTCCTTGAAAGCGGCCTCGGGCGATTTTTATTACGAGGTTCACAGGGCGCGCAAGTACCTTCACAAAAACATACAGCGTTTAACGATGCCGGTCTTGATGGGGATTGCCGCGGGAGATCCCATCTGCGACAACCGGCGCAATTTGGATTTTTTTAAAGAAATTCCGGCCGAAGATAAGACGTTGATCGAATATAATGATGCGCGGCATATTTTAGAATTCAGTTTACGAAAAAGATAATTATTTCAGAGACTTAATTTACTGGCTAGAGCGCCGGGAAAAGGTATGACCCCGACCCGCATCAAAAGCTTTGAGCTGTACGCTGTCGAATTTCCTTTCCGTAAGCCCTTTAAACACGCGGCTGCCGATCGAAGGACGTCGGACAGCATCATGCTCAAATGCATCACCGAGGCCGGCGACGTGGGTTTCGGCGAGTGCCTGCCGCGCGAATACGTCACCGGTGAAAGCCGAGATCAGACCTTTGAGCTTCTGCAAGATCGCATCCTGCCTCAACTGCTCGGAATCACATTTGATTCCATGGACGAGCTCAAAGCCTTTCTAAACGACTGCAATGGGAAAGCCCCCCGCGCCTGGGTGTCGCCGGCCACGCCCCAGACGGCCGCCTGGGGAGCGGTGGATTTGGCTCTGCTGGATGCCTGCGGCAAGGGCTTTAGCGTCCCCATCCGGCTGGACGAGCGCTCCAGACTGGATTCCAATTTCAGATACAGCGCGGTTTTTTCGGCCGCTCGCGGTTTCAAGGCCTTCAAGTCTTTGGCCAAACTACGGCTTTATGGTTTCCGGCAAGCCAAACTCAAAATCGGAAATGAGAGTGCGATCAGAACCGCTCGGCTGGCCCGCCGGATTTTGGGCAAAACCTTCGATATCCGGGTCGACGCCAACATGGCCTGGGATGTTCCGCAGGCCATTGAAGCGATGAAGCAGCTGTCCGCGTACGGGATTCAGTCATTTGAACAGCCGATCCGGCCCGATGATATTCAAGGTCTGGCCCAGCTGGTTCAGGAAACCGGATTGGGCGTTATGGTGGATGAGAGTTTAAACGACGGTGAGTCGCTCGAAGAATTGATCCGGCAGCGCGCCTGCACCGCGGTAAACGTTCGCATATCCAAATGCGGGGGCCTGATCGCATCCTTCAACCGCTGCGTCCGCGCGCTCCAGGCCGGCCTGACGGTACAGGTGGGCTGCCAGGTCGGGGAAACCTCTTTGCTTTCGGCCGCTCAGCTGATTCTGATTGCGGCCGTAAAGCGCGTCAAATATGCCGAAGGTTGCTTTGGTTTACACCTGCTGCGCGAAGATCCCGTCGAACCCCTGGTGCAGTTCGGCTACGGCGGCCGGCCGCCGGATATTCCATCAGGCCCGGGCTGGGGGGTTCGCGTCAACGAAGACGTGCTGAATCGCTGGTGCGTGCGCAAACGGACGGTCGGGCCTCTGTGAATTGCAGGGTTGATGCGATGGATAATCGCGGACAACGTCAAAATTACAAATCAGCGGAAAATCGAGAGGCGATGCGCATTTTTTTCCCACCAGCGCCGGGCGTCGTCTTGGTTCCACCGACCGGCGTCCGGAATGGAAACAAGGGCGTCGATGATGGCGCGTACATCCGGGGGCCGATCGGCGGGGTCTTTGGCCAGGCAATCAAGGATGAGCTGGTCCAGTTGATGCGGTATCGGGGCGTCGAGACGTTCCGACGGCCGCGGTGGAGGGGTTTGCATAACATGATAGCAAATCTCCATGGCGTTGGTTCCCTCGAATACGTCCCTGCCGGTGAGAAGGTTGAATCCCACCGCTCCCAGGCAATAGATGTCGGAGCGGGCGTCGATATTTTGCGGATCCGTCAAGCGCTCGGGAGCCACGTAAGCGGGGGTGCCCGTGAGGGCGTGGACCGCGGTATGCTGAATGTCGTGACGGCCGATATCCTTGACGAGACCGAAATCCAGCACTTTCACGGCATCAAATTGCCCCCCGCGTTCGCAGAGGATAATATTCAAAGGCTTAATATCGCGATGAATCAAACCTTTACCATGGGCCTCCTCCAGGGAAAAACACACGTGTTTCAAGATGTGGATCGCACGCGCCGGTGCGATCGCACCTTCCATGTCGATCAGCTGGCCCAGATTGACACCGGGCAGGTACTCCATGGCATAGTAAAAAATCCCCTCCGGGGTCCGGCCGTAATCATAAACTTCGATGGTGTTGGGATGCGTTAGCTGGCTGGTCAACTGCACCTCACGCTCAAAGCGCGCGACGGTCTCCGGATTGACGGCCTCGGGTTTTAACAGCTTGACGGCCGTGGGCCGTTTTAAGACGGCATGTCGGGCCCGATAAACTGTCCCCATGCCGCCTTCGCCGATTTTTTCCTCCAGGGTGTATTGTCCCAACTGCTTGATTTCATCGATGCGGTATTTTAATCGCCGAATGGACAGGGAGGTCAACAGGATCACTCCCGAGCTGGCCAATAGGAGTAAAAACAGGCCCTGAAAAGCCCTTGTAAGCGGACGGAGAACAGCCAGAGCTTCGCTTTTACTCATCTCCGTGGCCACACCGAATCCGTACTCCGGCAACCACTGCCAGGCGCCGTAGACTTCTACCCCGCGATAATCCCGGTAGCCCTGCAAATCCATGCCGGCATCACCACCAACGGCGGCGGCGGCCATTCGGGTCAGCGGACGGGCGGTAACGGGGGTCTCGGGTTGGAACCCCCGGGTGAGATCGCCGCCAGGATCCCGGATTTGCGTGCTCAAGATCGACCGGGCATCCGGGTGGTCGTCAAGCAGACCAATGACTTTAAGCTGGTCCTCGAAGCGACTGTTCGATATTAGAAAGCCGTCCTTGTCAAAGGCATAGGTATCACCGGTTTTTCCCGGCCGAGCCACCGATAAAATCCGCGTGAAGTCTTGATCCGGGTTGATCAGAAAGACTAAGGCCGCCACAATCTGATCATCACCATCACGGATCGGCGCGGCAGTCATCATAATGGGTTGGTTCCGTCGGGGTTCGACGCTGACCAGGACATTGCCTTTCAGATGCGGCCTTTCAATGACAACCTGATCCTGGAACACATCGGCCAATAGGGGCATGAGGGCCGGCGCGAGGCGTTGCCCCACATACGCATCTTGGTTGCCGGCGGCCAAAACCAATCCGGTGCGGTCCAATACCCCAAACCCCTGGTAGTCTTTGTCTTTCAAGACGGATGTCAGTTGATCTTGCAGATCGCTGAGGAATTGTGAAGCAATCAGTTGCTCACGACGCCCGGAGGATTGGGTCCCGATCTGCAACAGTCCCCGCACGGACGCACGTAATTGGGGCTCGTCGGCCCAGAGTTTGACAAATTCCTTCTCGTCTTCCACCCATATCCTCAAGGCAGTGACGTCCGCGTCCAGAATGGTCTGGAGGTAGGATTGATAAATTTCAAATAGCGACTCGCTGACCGCATGGTTTGTCCAAAAGCCGAGACCCACCAGCAGCGCAATGGCGATCAAGGCGAACAACACCATGCGGTTCAGAGAAATTCTTATCGC
>CP070697.1:6311703-6332086 GCA_020353555.1 Desulfobacterales bacterium | reverse complement strand
CAAAAAATTCCAAATGCATCGGACCTGACCCGGGTGAGACGAAGCATTGCAAAAAGCGGGAGAATATGATTAAAATTACCTGTGAAGGCCGCGTTTAGAAATGACGGAATAAAAACTTGAAGGAGAAGGGGAAATCCATGGCACAGGTAATTGCAGATCGGCGCGACATCGATTTTGTTCTCTACGATCAGTTGCAGATTGATGAGCTGACCCAACTGGATAAGTACCGGGACTTTAATCGTAAAACCTTTGATATGATCATCACCGAAGCGCGCAACTTTGCGGTCAAGGAGCTGCTCCCGACGAATGCCGAGGGCGACCGGGAGGGATTGCGTTTTGAAAACGGCCAGGTCAAAGTGCCGCAATGTTTTCAGCGGGCCTACGAATTGCTGCGGGAAGGCGAATGGACTTCCCTGATCGAAGATCCGGCCTGGGGGGGCCAAGGATTGCCCGTGAACATCGCCCAGGCGGCGGGTGAATACCTCTATGGCGGCAACTGGGCGCTGACCAACTACGGGGGGATGGGCCACGGCACGGGTAAGATGATCGACATTTTCGGCACCCAGCGGCAAAAGGAGATGTTTTTAGAGAAACTTTACACCGCCGAATGGGGCGGCACCATGCTGCTGACCGAACCCCAGGCCGGTTCGGATGTGGGGGCGTTGACCACGGCGGCCGTCAAGAACCCGGACGGGACCTACAGCATCACCGGCAACAAGATATTCATCACCAACGGGGAACACGATCTGACCGCCAACATCATCCATCCCGTCCTGGCCCGGGTGGACGGGGCGCCGGCGGGAACCAAGGGGATTTCGATATTCATCGTTCCTAAAATCTGGGTCCATGCGGACGGCCGTCTGGGAGAGCCGAACGATGTGGTCTGCACCGGGATCGAGAAGAAAATGGGCATCCACGCCAGCGCCACCTGCACGATGGCGCTGGGCGGCAAGGGGCAATGCCGGGGTCTGCTGCTCGGCGAAGAATGCCAGGGAATGAAGATCATGTTTTACATGATGAACGAGGCCCGGCTGGGCGTTGGCTTCCAGGCGTTCAACTATGCTTCCCAGGCGTATTTGTATGCGCTTAATTACGCCCGCGAGCGCATCCAGGGCCGCGATCTGGCCGCAGGCAAAAACGCCGAGGCTCCCCCGGTCGCGATCATTCAGCATCCGGATGTGCGACGCATGCTGCTGGGCATGAAGGCCTATGTAGAAGGTATGCGCAGCTTTATTTATTACGTGGGCGACTGCCTTGACAAAGAAATCTGTGCCGTCCGTGAAGAAGAAAAAGCTTCGGCCAAAGGCCTGGCCGATCTCCTCACGCCCCTGGTGAAGGCCTATTGCGCCCAGCGGGGCTTTGATGTGTGCGTCCAGGCCATTCAGGTTTACGGCGGCTACGGCTACACCCGGGAATATCCGGTTGAACAGTTGGCCCGGGACTGCAAAATTACCTCCATCTACGAGGGCACCGACGGGATTCAGGCCATGGACCTGCTGGGACGCAAGCTGGGCATGAACAAGGGCCAAGTCTTCATGAACTTCCTGCAGGAAATTCAAAAAACCATCATTATGGCCCGGGACCTCAAAGGACTGCAAGAGCTGACCGCCGCCGTGGAAGATGCGACCAACCGGCTGGGCGAGGTCGCCCTGCACCTTGGCACGACGGCCCTGTCGCCCCAATTCAAGGTCGCCTTTGCTTTTGCGTTTCCCTTCCTGGAAGTCATGGGAGACGTCATTATGGCCTGGATGCTGTTGTGGCGCGCCGCGATTGCGGCCCGGAAGCTGGAAGGCGGTGTCAAGAAGAAAGATGCGGCTTTTTACGAAGGGCAGATCAAGACCGCCGAGTTCTTTATTCACACCATTTTGCCGACCACGCGGGGCAAAATGAACGGGATTGTCAAGAGCCACCCGTCGGCGGTCGAGATCTCCGCGGCGGCCTTCGGGGGTTAGATTCCGGCCGACGATTCCACGGAAAGGGCCGGCCAATGGCCCCTTTATCCGCGCACGCCAGCCACTTGCGAATGGATGACCGGCAGTGGCCGGCAACGGTTTCACGGCCGGGTCTGGTCCCTGCGCTCAATCGGCGGGGCCGAGCTTTTTGCCGTTGGAATCATATTTGTACCAGCCGATGCCGGTCTTGCGGCCCAAGTGCCCCAATTTGACTTTTCTTTGCAGCAGCATGGGCGGGTGGAATTTGGGATCCCGGGTTTCACGGTAGACGGTCAGCATCGCATTGAGCCCGATTTCTAAACCGGCCATATCGGCGGTTTCAAAGGGGCCCATGGGTCGGCCGAATCCGAGCCGCATGCCCTTGTCGATATCTTCAACGCTTGCCACCCCTGCCTCCACGAGTTTGATGGCTTCCACGGTGCTCGGAAAATTGATGCGGTTCAGCACCATTCCGGCCACATCGCGATGGACGCGGATGGTTTCCTTACCCAGGGACGCGCACAGCTCGGCGGCGATATCCATGGTCTCGTTGGAGGTGGCCAGACCCTTGACGATTTCCACGGCCTTCATCATCGGAACCGGGCTGAAAAAATGGGTGCCGACCACCTGGGCAGGCCGCCGGGTGGCCTCGGCGATATCGGTCACCGGTATGGCCGACGTGTTGGTGGCCAAAACCGTGTGGGCCGGGCAAATCTTATCCAGCTCGGCGAACAGGTCCCGTTTGGCCTCCAGGTTTTCGATGATGGCTTCGAAGACAAAGTCGGCCTCCTCGGCCGCCGCCAGCGCGGTGGCGGGTTTAATTCGACCCATGATTTCATCCACGGTGCCTTCCACGCGGCCTTTTTCCACCAACTTGCCGACCGACCAGCGGATGGCTTCTAATCCTTGGGCGGTGATCTCCTCGGTCAGATCGCGCACCCGCACTTCATAGCCGGCCTGGGCGCAGACCTGGGCAATGCCTGCACCCATCAGACCGGCGCCGGCCACAAATATTTGTTTGACTTGCATAGATTCGGCCCTCCTTGATCTTGCGGCAAGCGGGGCGGCGCGGTCCGCAAAAAGGTTGCCTGCGGTAACTTTCGAGCGCCCAACCCGGGATCTTGACGACGAAAAGAAGATGGACGGAACACAGGCTATTTTAGATACGTACACGGGCCATCGGATGTCAAGGATATTATTGGCGAAGGTCCCCGCAATTCGCTTCAGGACGTTATTGACAGGATCAATCGACTTGGATACGGTGGGATGGCCGGCCCGTTCGCTTGCACGCCGCCCGGGGGATTCGCGTGTCCGGGCGCCGCTGGCGGGAAAATGCCAGGCGGGCTTGGGATGGCAGGCGCTAGTCACTTTTGTCGGACGGGCCATCCGGTGCGCAGAAGAACTTCCCGTGGTCTTTGCGGCGGGGTGATCTAACGGCCCCAAACGCAGTGGCGGTCTGTCCGGCCGTGTCGCAGGGCAATCAAAATACCGAACGCGAGCACAAGGAGAACAAGTTGAAGGAAGCGGTGATCATCAGTGCCGTGCGCACTCCGGTGGGTCGCTACATGGGGGCCTTGAAAAACCTGGAAGCCTATGATCTGGCCGGTCTGGTCTTGACGGCCGCCTTGCAAAAGGCGGATCTTGCGCCGGAGCAGGTGGACGAAGTCATCCTGGGACAGTCCTATCAAAACGGCGAATATGTCAATATCGCCCGCATGGCCCTGCTCAAGGCCGGCTGGCCTGAATCCATCCCGGGGGTCACCCTGGACCGTCGCTGCTGTACGGGACTGGATGTGGTTCGTTTTGCCGCGGCCCTCATTGCCGCCGGCCAGGCCGAGGTCGTGGTGGCCGGAGGCGTTGAAAGCATGAGCAATGCCGAATTTTATCTTCCCGGCCGGATTAAATGGGGGGTCGGGGGGCGCGCCGGCATGCCCCGCGGACACGGCGATCTGTCCATCTGGGGGCTTCCGTTTTATGACCGCATTCAGAGAGCCCGGGTCATGTCCCAGCCGGAAGAGCGGTACGGGATCCTGCCGGCCATGATGACCTGGGCCGAAACGGCGGCGCAAGAGGAAAATATCACGCGGGAAGCCTGCGACCAGTGGTCCCTGGCAAGCCACCGCAAAGCCTGTGCCGCCATGGAAGCCGGTAAATTCAAAGATGAGCTCGTCCCCGTTGCCGTCCCGCAGCCGAAAGGCGATCCCGTGATCGTGGACCAAGACGAAAACCCGCGCGCGGACACGACCCTCGAGAAACTTAGTCGTCTCAAACCGGCGTTGGGCGGCGTGTGCACGGCGGGCAACTCTTCCACCGAAAATGACGGCGCGGCCGCCGTGGTGGTGACCTCGGCCGCCAAAGCCGCCGCGTTGGGCGCCGAACCTTTGGCCGCGCTGAAGTCTTGTGCGGTGGTGGGAGGAGATCCGCGACGCACGCACCAAACCGTGCCGGCGGCCGTCCATAAAGCCCTGCAAGCGGCGGAATTGACCCTCGACCGCATGGAGCTGATCGAGATTCAGGAGGCCTTTGCCGCCCAGGTTTTAGCCGATCTAAAGGAAATGGGCCTGGGACCGGAAGATTATGCCCGGGTCAACGTCAACGGCTCGGGGATTTCCCTGGGCCATCCCATCGCCTGCACCGGGACCCGGGTGCTGGTGACGTTGCTGCACGAGATGCGCCGCCGCGGTGCCCGCTACGGGCTGGAATGTATTTGCGGCGGCGGCGGCCTGGGGATTGCGGCCGTGCTGGAAAGAAGCCGGGGTTGACTTGCTGCCGGATTGAAATGACGGACCGGCCGCCCGCCAGTGTCATGGCCCGGGAGGAAGCCGTCACTCGCCAAGAGGTAACTTGTCATCCGTGGCGCTCTTTTTGATGATGGCATACGTCGCAAGCGCCTTGGCAACCAGATTTCCGTTGGTGTCGCGGACTTCCACTTCGGCGATGGCCGTCTGGGTTCCCTTGTGGATAATGTGGGCTTCCGCGAAGATATCGCAACCATCGACCGGTTTGAGATAATTGATTTTCATCTCGATCGTTGTAATTAATTCATGCCGGTCCACCATACCGACGAGGGCCGTTCCGACGGCCGCATCGGCCGCCGAGAAAATAACGCCCCCGTGGACCACGCCGTTGGCATTGGTCAGATTCGGCGCGTACGGGATCCTGATGCGGGCCTGTCCTTTTTTGATATCCGCCACTTCCATACCGAGCAATTTCCAGAAAGGAATCTCGACTTTCGCCTTGTTGATCATGGCTTCCCTGAACTTGGGCGCGACGTCTTCATATTCGCTCATTGCCTGTATCTCTCAATCGAGCGGTTGAGCCGGTTTGCCGGTTGGCCGGTTGATGTAAGGCAAATTTCCGGTACGACGGGCAAATCCCGCCGGGCGGGCGTCGACCGGATAAGCGGCGCCTAGACCGGCTCAAACGCATTTATGCGCAGCAGATGATCCAGGGTTTGCAGATAGCGCCGGTCCCTTTTCTTGAGTATTTCGATTTCACTGCGGCCGCCGTAATCAAAAATGCCTTGAGACGTTTTGGCGCCCAGGTGTCCCCGGCTGACTTTGTCGGTAATAAATGCGCTTGCATCGCCTTGACCTTTGGCAATATCGGCGAGTAAATCCAGCCCGGTAAAATCCATGCTTTGCACAACCCCGACCACCGGCAGTCGAATCCCCAGACTGGTTTTGACGGCCAAATCGATCTCGGCGGGGGTGGCCCAGCCGTTGCTTAGCATTTCAAGCACCGCCTGGCGGATGCTTCGCTGGATGCGGTTGACGATGAAGCCCGGTACAAAGCGTTGCATCACCACCGGCTTTTTGCCCAGCCTTTCCATCAGGTCCGCCGTGAAATTTACGACGGCGGGCGCGGTTTGGGGACCGGGGGCTACTTCGACCAGGGGGATGATGTTCGGCGGTGCAAACCAGTGGGTCGTCACCAGACGCTCTGGTCGCCCCACCGGCACGATGCGGAAAATATCCAGGGATGAAGTGTTGCTGGCCAGGACCGCGGCTTCCGGACAGAATCTATTTAATTGTGCAAATACGTGTTGCTTGACCTCCGGAACCTCGGCGACGGACTCCAGCGCAAAATCCACTCCGGCCGCGGCGGCCGCCAGATCGGTGGTCGGACGGATGCGCCCCAGGATCGCCGGTATATCTTCAAAGGTGATCCGGCCGTGCGCGGCCAGCGTATCCAGCTCGGCTTTGATCAGGTCAACGGCATGCTCCAGTCGCGCGGTTTCCACATCCACGAGATTGACCTCAATGTCATTCCAGGCGAAGACCTGGGCGATGGAATGTCCCATCACCCCGGCACCGATGACGGCCACCTGTTGAACTTCTTCGGCCTTCATAAATTCTCCTTAGTTGCGCGGGAATCCAGGGAAACGGCGTTCTAGAACCTGAGAGACAAGCAGGTCAGACCGCCATCCATTTTGCGCACCTCACTCATGTCCAGCGCCCGGATCTCGATTCCCAAGGTTTCAAGTTTTTCCCGCAGACGCGGAAAGCCTTGGGGAATAAGCATGTGATCGTTGATCCATAGGGAATTGGCGGCGTATTCCTCCTCCTTGTCCACGATGATTTTGGCGTAGCCTTTGAACTCGTCGCGGGCGGCAAACGGTTCCGTGACGAGCAGCGTGTCTTGGCCCGCATAATTAACATGCGATTTCAAGTGCAGGCCTCCGCGGACCGCAACAAGGGTCCAGGTGTAACCGCAATTTTCAAGGATTCGGCCCAGCTGCTCGGCCCCCTTTGGATTGGTGCGCGGGGAGATCCCGATGAAAAAATGGTTTCCCACCATGAGGACGTCGCCGCCGTCCACGGTCCCCGGCGGCCGGATGTGAGCGGTCGCGCGGTATGGCGCAAGGACGGGTTCCATTGCTTTTTGCTCACCTTGGCGGGTCGCGGCCCCGGGATTTGTGATAACCGCGATGGGCCCTGTGACCACGGCGACGTCTTCGACAAAGTAGGCGTCGGGAAAATCCGCTAAAGTCTCGAGCTCAATCACCTGGAGGTCCAACGACTTCAAGGTTTGGACATAAGCTTCGTGCTGCTTGGTGATCAATTCGTACCGGGGGGTCCCCAGGCCGGCCGTGGTGAGACCCTCGGCAAAGTTTTTCCCGGGCCTGCGGGTGATGGCGTGGGTGAACATGTTTAACTCCGGGGATGCGAAGCGGTCCTGCGCTGGACCAGCCAGCGCGCCGGCATTGCCAAAAGGCGGCTGCCGACCCCAAGCGATTCAAAGAGCGATGGGGGCTCGGCCGGTGCGTTTAAAAGGCCTGAAACCGGAACCGCGCGCGGATCCGCATTTTTTGACGAGCAGGCGCGTCCAATGTTATATCCTTTACTTGGCGTTTGGCTGTCAAGTATTTTAGGTGCCGTCGCCAGGGCAAACGCATTTGGAAATAACAATATCCGGGGAAGGAGGACTTTGCTTGCAGACGCTATCAAGCGATCCGGCCGCCCGGTGACCCCCTGTTTATGATGGGCCCGGTTGCGGAGCTGACTGAGTCGAAAAATCGCGTTTCCATCATAAACAGGGGGTGACGGTCGCGTTTTCGGAGATAGCTACACGGGATATCGTCTTTCAGCAAAGGCCTCCTTCCCCCTCAAGATTCCAAATGCGGTGGCCCCGGGGGCCGTCGCCAGAGCCACTGCATTTGCAGTTAAATTTTCGTTGTGTTACCCTACCCAGGGCGTCAACGCGCCCGGGTCGTTGGACGGGGGGAGGCCGCCGGCGGAGCCACGGGCCGACGATTTTTTGCGCGATTCCCGGCCGACGGACCATGCTCGGCCCGGCACTTCCGGACGGACACGCTTGCGGTTGCGAGGGCGTCCCATGAAGTTCAGCCGATTTTATAAAGCGATTCCAGTTCGACTTTGTCACATTAACCCTGTTCACCATTGGGCGCGCCATGGATGATCAGATTTGCAGCCGTGTAAAACTCGTGCCCAAGGGCGCGTAAAGAAAGCCCCCGAGGCCGCGTACAATTAGGAACGAGCGCCTGATCCTAGGGGGCAATTCGGAAATCCTTAAAAGCGAGGGAGCATACCATGGGTCGCACCATTGCGATTGCCGGGGTTCAGATGGAAGTCCGTCAGGGACAGGACAACCGGGCACGAATGCATCAATTGATCAAGACAATCTCTTCTAATTTTGGGTGGGTCGAGTTGATCGTCTTCAGCGAGCTTTGTGTATTTGGCGGTGATCTCCAATATGCCGAACTCATCCCGGGGCCGACATCGGACAGCCTGTGCAATCTGGCGGCCCAACACGGGAAATGGCTCATACCGGGGTCTCAATTCGAAAAGGATGAAGATAAGATTTATAATACCGCGATGGTTATTTCACCTGACGGCGGCATCGTTGCCAAGTACCGCAAAATGTTTCCCTGGCGTCCGATTGAGAAAAACGACAGGGGCCGGGACTTCTGTGTTTTCGACATTCCCGACTGCGGGCGCTTTGGTTTGGCCATCTGTTACGATCAGTGGTTTCCCGAAGTAATCCGAACCCTGGCCTGGATGGGAGCCGAGGTTGTTCTGCACCCCACCATGACCACCACTTCGGACCGGGTGATCGAGTTATCTCTCAGCCAGGCCAATGCGGCGTTTAATCAACTTTATTTTATCAGTATCAACGGAGTTGGCGGCGGGGGGAACGGCCGTTCCCTCTTTGTTGATCCGGATGGCCGAATCCTGCAGACCGCCGGCGAAGCCGAGGCGGTGCTCACCGAGATCATTGACCTGGACCATGTCACCCGCACCCGCGAACAGGGTACGATCGGCCTCTGTCATCCGTTGAGAGAACTTCAGGAATTTCCATTCGAATTTCCACCCTACAAAGAAGGGCTGGCCAGGGGACAATTTTTTCACAAGGTCAAAAGTTGAAAAAGCTCGAAGGTGGGCCTGCCGGCTTGTGATTCCCCCGCTGAACCGGTCATTTTAAATGCACACCCTCGTCTCCTTTCAATGCCGTCAAAAAGCTTTAGGCTCACACCGCCCTCCCCAACGGCCCGGAAAGGATTTTATGGATAGGATGCCTTTTTTAACAGCTTCTGTCTCCAGAACGCGACCGGCCGGCACGTACTCCATCGTGGCCTATGACGCAACCGCAGGTCAGATCGGCGTTGCGGTGCAATCGCACTGGTTTGCCGTCGGCGCCTCGATTGCCTGGGCGGAAGCCGGGATCGGGGCCGTCGCGACGCAGTCCTTTATTGAACCCTCCTATGGTCCCTCAGGTTTAAACCTTATGAGAGGCGGCCGGTCGGCTTCCGAAGCGCTGGCCGCGCTTGTCGCGCAGGACGCCATGCGCGAGGTCCGGCAAGTGGCGATGATTGACGCCAAGGGCCATGTGGCGGCCCACACCGGCCAATTATGTGTCCCGGAAGCCGGCCAAATTGTCGGGACCAACTACTCCGTTCAGGCCAATATGATGGCGAGTGCCAAAATATGGCCGCTGATGGAACAAACATTTGCCCGCAGCGGGGGCGATTTAGCCGAACGCCTGCTTTTAACCCTGGAAGCGGCCGAGGCTGCCGGGGGTGATATCCGCGGCCGGCAGTCAGCGGCGTTACTCGTTGTCCGCTCCCAGGCAACCGGCCTCTATAGTTCCGATCGACTGTTTGATTTAAGGGTCGACGACCACCCGCAGCCGCTGACGGAGTTGCGGCGACTCGTGGGCCTCGCCCGGGCGTATGCGCACATGAACCACGGGGATGATCTCTATGCCCAGGGTCAATTTGCGGAGGCCGGCCAAGCATACCAGCAAGCCTCCCAAAAAATGCCCGACGTGATGGAACCCCGATTTTGGCAGGCCGTGGCCCTCATCGCGGACGGCGCGCGGGAGGAGGCGCGCCCGATTCTGGCGCGTGTGTTCTCGCTGGAACCGCAGTGGCGGCAGTTGCTCCTGAGGCTTCCGGCCGCCGGCCTGTTGCCGAGTGATCCCGCCTTGATCGAGGATCTTGTCGCGATCAAATCCTAATGCGTGCGTTATTATTTAGACATCGGTTGTGATGGGCAGCATGGATCATCGGCCCAGCCGGGCAGGGTTTGGAATCGGTCGACGGCTCAAACTCAGGTCAAAGCGGGTGTAAGGCCGGAACTTGACTGAACTTCTAAGATAAGAAGGGGATGATTGGCGGTGAACCGCCTGCCAACAGTAGCGCGCAGGGTTCCGGCCAAACACCCGCTAAGACCTTCAAACAGTGAGCCGAGCGCCGATTCAAAAGCCTGCCCGGCACGCGTGTCTAAATAAATATGGCCTCATTAGTAAGCGACGGCGGGAAGCATCGGCACCGGAAGCGTCGCTCCATGTGGCCTGAACCCCAACGGCCCGGAATCAGGTTGGCTTCTGATTCAATTTTCCAGGCGGACATATTGCTGGTAGAAAGGTGCTCCATCGCCCATATCGGTTCGGCCGGCGGTGATGATTCGGTTGTAGCCGTGCCCGGCGCAGGCCCAGCCGCCCCGGCGGCCGATGGCGATTTCCGGTCCCAGGCCCTCCGCCAGACTCAGGGTTACGCGGAGGCGCCCGAGCGGCGAGGCCAGCCAGACCGGGCGATCCCGATCCAAGCCCGCCAAGCACGGGTTGGACGGATCAATCCGGATGATGGGCTCGGGCCCGTGGGCTTCCGGCAGGAGCTGGGAGTGCATGGCCCCTCGGTGGATGAGTGTCAGGAGTCTGAGGGGATAGCCGGGCGGCGGCAACGGCTCCGGGTCGAGTCGATCGGGCGGGTGGTAGCGGCGGTCAGGATGAGCGAAGACGCCTCCGGCAAAGGCTACGGGCGGACGATCAGCCAGGGTCCAGTTGTTCCGGCGCAGGGCGGGCAAATCGACTTGCAGAAATCGCGAATCCAGGCTGGCGGAAAGACAGTCCGGGGCCGAGGGAATGTCTACGGCCGGATCGAGCCGGCGGCCGAGCTCACGGAAGATCCAGTGGTCCGTTCGCGCCTGCCCCGGCGGTTCCAGGGCCGGCCTGCAGTAGTTGATGTAGTCATGTAGATAGGAGGCAACGATGTCCTCCTTTTCCAAAACCAGGGCACAGGGCAAAATCAGATCGGCGCAGCGGGCGGTGTCCGTCATGAAGGCGTCTACCACGACAGTCATCTTAGCCTGCCGCAAGGTGCGGGCGCAAGCGTCCAGGTCGGGCGTCTGGTTCACCAAATTGGTGCCGTGGATCCAGATTAGTTCCACCGGCGGGTCGGCTGCCCGCAGCTCGGCGCCGATGGTGGGCTTGTAAAAGGGCTTGCGCTCAGGGGGCGATGGCGGGAGCGCCCATCCCAGATTGAGGTGGCGTCCGGGGGGAAGGAAATAGTGACTGCCGCCCCCGGCAACGCCGATATGGCCGGCGGCAAAGGCCAGGGCGTTGATGAAGCGTACGTTCTGGCCTCCGAAGCGGTGACGCTGCAGGCCCCAGCCGACCAGGGTGGCCGCCGGCTCCGCGGCTGTGTAAAACGACAAGACGGTTTCGATGGCCGGCGTTGCAAGCCCGCAGTTTCTGGCCAGTTCCAGCGGCGCTTGCCCCAGGACCAACTTGCGGAAATCCTGCCAGCCGGACGCCTGTGCGGATGTTTCCGGCGGAACCAGGTCCCGTTCCATGAGAAGCCTTAACACGGCCGCGGCTAGAAATCGATCACTTCCGGGCCGCACGCTGATGACTTCATCGGCCAGGCCGGCGTTGGCATCGCCCCCGGCCGTGATGGCCAGTATCCTGGCCCCGGCTCTTTTGGCCTGCCGGACCAGGCGGGCGGTATGGATCGAGCAGCGGTGGACATCCCTACCCCAGAGGACGATGCGGCGGGCCCGGTGCAGGTCGCGGATGTCGTTGTGGTCGGCCGCTCCGAAGTCCGCCTGGCAGGCCGCCTCGCCCGCGGAACAGCACAGCGAACCGATGGCTTGGGCGGCGCCCAGACTGGCAAATAGGAAATGGCCGGCATATTTCAGAACTCCCATGTCACCCGAACCGCAGATCGGCAGCATCGCTTCAGGCCTTGACCGCAGGGATTGGATTTGAAGCGCACACAGGTCCAGGGCTTCGTCCCACTCCATTTGCCGCCATCCTGATCCATCACGGCGCAGGGGCGCCGTGATGCGTTCGGGGTGTGCCAGTCGTTGAGGATAGCGCTTAATCTTGGCGCAGGTGAAGCCGTCCGTAAAAGGATGGTCGGGGTTGCCGGAAACCCGCACCCGGCTCGGGGTGGCGGCGTCGACGACCACAGAACATGCGTCCGGGCAATCCAATGTGCAGGCCGTAATTGTCTTCATGCTTGGTCTCCTTCCTTCGGAGCTCGTTCAAATCGCAGGGCCGGGCGACTTTGAATCTTGAAGTCATGTTGCGCTTTGCGAGTCCTGATACGAGATGAACTCGAGCAGCGACCCATCCGGATCGCGAAAGTAGATGCTCGTGCCAATCCCTTGCGCACCGAAACGCTGAACGGGCCCCAGTTCGACCTTGACGCCATGTCGTGCCAAGTGATCCTGGGCGTCCCGGAGCGGTCCCGGCCACTCAAAACACACGTCGCTTCCGCCCGGTTGAACGGGTACTTTGGCAACCGGTGTGGCCGCCAGGCCAGGGCCGTGCAGATTGAGCTGTTGTTGGTCGAAACGGTACGACCACCCGGATCCGACCGCAATCAGCTCGGCCCCCAGCACATCCCGGTAAAACGCGTTTGACCGTTCCCAGTTGGAGACGTGGATCACACAATGATCCAGCTTGATCCTTGCCATTTAGTTCTCCTTTCTGTGGTTATTGCCCCGTCGTCCCCCATGGGGGCCCCTGATTCAGTCTCTATTCCGCGGCCTTCATTGCGGATCATAGCGGATCGTGCAAGTGATGCCCTGCAGGGCCCAGTCGCCGCGCGGGGGTCTGGGAACCCGTTCCGCCAAGGCGGTTTCCACCTCTCGGCGGACCTGCGGGGTCAATTCGAGGGCATCCAATTCACGGCGCGCGGCGGCCCAAAAGAGACCCTGATGGAAGATGCGCGCATCGCGGGCGCGCGTGGTCAGAAAGCGCTCATCGATCGTGGCGAGCTTTTTGATAACCAGCGCTTGGGCTGGCACAGGTTCATCGCACGCCTGGACCAGCTCGGCCGTCAGAAAATGACTGCCGCGCTGGCCTTCCGGCGGGACTTGTCTGCGCCACCGCACGTGGATGGTTTGCATTGCGCTGCTCTGACTTGTTTCCGCCCAGGTCGTCGGCGTGCCTTCCCACCGCTATCCGCCTCCACCGCAAGCCGCCCAAGGGCCGGCCCGTTAGGGGTCGGTTGCGAGCAACGACCAGGCGATGTCACTGGTTTCCCGGGCAAGTCGTCCTCTTTCCAGGGCTTCGGCGGAACTGGCGTTGCCCAGGATCCCCCGTTTGTACACCCCTTGCAGGATACTGGCCAGGCGGAAGAAGGAAAACGCCAGATAAAAGTTCCAGTTGGGGATGGCCTCCCGGCCCGTGCGACGGCAATATTCGGCGACATAATCCGCTTCCGTGGGAATGCCGGTCTGCGCTCCGGTCAGATCGGCCAGACGGGGTTGGCCGGGCGGGCTGAAGTGATACGGCATACAGTTATAGGCCAGGTCGGCGAGCGGATGGCCCAGGGTGGAAAGCTCCCAGTCCAGCAAGGCCACCACCTCCGAGCGGGTCGGATGAAACAGCATGTTCTCCATGCGGTAGTCGCCGTGGACGATACAGGTGGTGTCCTCCTCCGGCACGCGGCGGGGCAGATACTCCATGAGGCGGTCCATGGACGGGATGTCGTCGGTTTGGGCGGCCTGATACTGCTTGGACCAGCGTCGGATCTGGCGGCCGAAGTAGTTGCCCGGCTTGCCGTAATCCGTTAGGCCCAGGGCGGCATAGTCCACCCCATGCAAAGCGGCCAGCACCCGATTCATATCCGTGTATACGGCCCGCCGCGCCGCCGGCGAGAGGTCCGGCAGGGTCAGATCCCCCATGACACGGCCCCGGACGTATTCCATCACGAAAAATGGCGTTCCGATCACCCCGGCATCCTCGCACAGAAGCTGCATCCGCGGGACCGGCACGTCGGTTGGCGCCAACGCGTTCATCACCCGGTACTCGCGCTCCACCTGATGGGCCGACGGCAAAAGCTTGCCGGGCGGCTTTTTGCGGAGCACGTATTGCTTGGTGCCGGCCCGCAGGAGAAAGGTCGGATTCGATTGCCCGCCCTCGAACTGGAGGACGATCAGCGGGCCGTCCAAACCTTCCAGCCGGGCCTTGAGGTATTCGGCCAGAGCCCCCTCATCAAACCGGTGCCCATCCCGCACCGGGATAATCTTTTCATCATTGCTCATATTTGTTTTCCTGGTTCCCGCCGGGCAATAACCTCGCGCGGGATCTCCTCCGCGACGCCGGCCCGCCGTCTTCAGAACTTATACCGGTGATCCATGATCGCCGCGTAGATTTCGCCCGTCAAGGGCTGGTACGCCGTTGCCCCCGGCAGCAGCACATAAATCGGATCAGCGATCGTGCCGGGGTCGAAGCCTTCATTTTTCAAATGCACCTTGCTGATCTTGTGGGTCGGGGTGTAGTCAAACTGCGTTCGCAGGCGAACGAATCGGGGGACCGCGTAAGGGGGCAGGGCATGCTGAAAATGTTGGGCCAGGCGTTTCCAGTCCAGGTCTTCCGCGCTGTTGGCGGGAATGACGGCGACCATTCCCGCGCGCCCGTCACCCCCGGGCATCACCACTCCATAGGCCGCGGCCATCCCAATCCGGGGGAAGCCGTGGGCCACTTTTTCCACCTCGGTGGTAGAAACGTTTTCGCCTTTCCAGCGGTAGGTGTCCCCGGTGCGATCGATAAATTGGACGTGGTTAAAGCCGATATTGCGGACCAGGTCACCGGTGTTGAACCAGGCATCTCCCCGGGTGAAGACGTTGCGCAAGATCTTGGATGCCGTAGCTTCCCGGCTGGTGTAGCCGTGGAAAGGGTTGGCTTCGGTGATCTCACCGAGAAGTAGGCCGGTCGCGCCCACGCCCACCCGTTGCATGAACCCGCGGTCGTTGCTGACCGGTTCATCCGCATCCGCGTCGTATTTGACAATGGCATAGGGAAGGCGGCACATCCCCACGGTGCCGTCCAGATTCAATAGATTGACGAAATAAAGATTCGATTCCGCCGCGCCGTAAATTTCGTAAACCTGGCCGATTCCGAAACGCTTTTTGAAATCCTTCCAGATATCCGCACGAAGGCCGTTGCCGATGATCTTTCGGAGTGGATTCCTGCGATCGTCGGATTGAGGCGCCTGGTTCATCAGGTAGCGGCATAACTCCCCGACGTAGCACCAGACGGTGGCGTGGTAGGTGTGCACATCCTGCCAAAAATTGCGAACGCTGAACTTGCGTCGAATGGCCACGGCCGCGCCGTTGGCAAACATGCAGGGCCAGCTCAGGGCCAGGGCATTGGTGTGGAAAAAGGGCAGGGGGATGTAAATGGTATCCGTGGGTTTTATATTTAATACGGCGTTTCCATTATAGTAGCGGCTGCGCACCAGCCGGCCGTGGGTGATGATGGCGGCTTTGGGCATGCCGCCGGTGGTGCCGGAAGTGAAGACATAGGCAATGGTGTCCCCGGGCCTGACCTTGGCGGTGGTCGCGGGGTTGCTGGCCGGGCCGGCCTTGACCGCCTCCTTGAGATCGATATAACCGGGCGGAGCCGGTATGCGGCCCTGGTCCGCCACGAAGTAAAGCCGGGGATTCGGGCTCAAATCCAAGCCGGCCTTGACTTCCTCAAAAGCCCCCAGAACTTCTTCGCCGACAATGAAAATCGCGGCCGGGTTCAGCGTCAGGCAGTGCTTGAGGGCGTCCTGGCGCAGGTTTGTGTTGATCATACAGTTGACGGCCCCGATTTTGGCGATGGCCGTGTAAGCGATGAGCAGTTCGGGCCGGGTCTCCAGGAAAACGGCCGCCACATCACCTTTTTGCAGACCCTGGGAAATGAAATAATGGGCGCACCGATTGGCCCATTGGTTGTATTCCTGATAGCTCAGCCGGGCATCTTCGGCTTTAAGGGCGGCGTTGTCAGGAAACCTGGCCGCATTTTCTTCCAGCATGCTCCCCCAGGACTCGCGATTTTCAACCGCCACCCGCGCCGCCTTTTGCCGGGCGCGCATGATCGAGGGCAGCCGCCAGCCTATACACAGCCATCTCCAGATATAGGCTGTGCGCGAAATCAAGCCCTCACTTTTGGATTGAGCCGCGGCGGGCATATACGCTCACCCCCCTCACCGAACCCGGCCCGGCGGGACCCCCCCGCCAGGTGTCAAACCCCCAAGTCGGCGGGCAAACCGGAAAGCTTCAATCTCCCGGCCTCCCAGCTTTTCAATCGTTAAAAAACGCGGTTTGCATTTCAACGGTCAAACCGTCGTTGTTCATCAGCCTTTGGGCCAGCCCCATGGTTCGGGGAAGCTCATAGCCGAAGAAATAGCGCAAGGTAAACATCTTGCCTTGGTAGAAATTCCGATCGGCTTTGGCGGCGGCATGAGGCCCGGCCTTTTGGACGGCAATTCCTTGCCGCAGCCACTGCCAGGCAATGGTGATGATCCCGAAAAACTCCAGGTACAGAGTGGCATCCGCCAGGAACACCTCGGGCCCTTTTTGTTGGGCGATGCTCAGCAGGTGTTGGGTGACCGCCTGCAGCTCGGTCAAGGCGGCCCGGAGCTGTCGGGCGAACTCCCGGAGTTCGGCGAATTTCTCGGCGGCGGTAATCGTCGCCTGCAGTTCCTCCCCATATAACGATAGGGCCCGGCCGTTTTGCAGCAACACTTTTCTTCCCAGCAGATCCATGGCCTGGATGCCGGTGGTGCCCTCGTGAATGGGGTGAATGCGGGAATCGCGAAAATACTGTTCCAAAGGATAGTCGTCGCAGTAGCCGGACCCACCCAGGCACTGCAATCCCTGACTGATGGCAATGATCCCCATTTCCGAAGGATAGGTCTTGGCCACCGGCGTCAAAATCTCCAGCAGCAGATTGTATTTTTCCTTTTCTTCGCTGTTCAGCACGAGCTGCAGGTCCAGATATTTGCTGCACTGCATTAGCAGGGAGAGGGAGCCTTCCACAACGGCGCGTTGAAACAGCAGCATGCGTTTGACATCCGCATGTTCGATGATGGGAACCGGAGGCCGCTTGGGATCTTTTTGGGAAACCTTGCGGCCCTGTCGGCGCGTTTTGGCATATTCCAGGGCCGCGTAGTAGGCCGCGGTCGCCATGGAGGTTGCCCCCAGGCCGACGCCGACCCGGGCGCTGTTCATCATCTGAAACATATATTTCAGACCGCTATGGGGCGTGCCCACCAGCCAGCCCCGGCAGTCGTTTTTGTCGCCCAGGCTCAGCTGAACGATGGGACATCCGCGGTAGCCCAGCTTGTGATAGACACCGGAGGTGGCCACATCATTGGGGACCAAGCGGCCGTCCGGGCCGACGCGTTTTTTGGGGACCACAAACAGCGAGATGCCTTTGACTCCCGGAGGGGCTCCGACGATCTTGGCCAGCATTAAATGCACGATGTTGTCGACCCCGTTATGATCGCCGGCCGATATGAATATCTTCTGGCCCTTCAGCAGATAATAGCCTTCCTCCGTCGGTTCGGCCATGGTCGTGATATCCGACAAAGAGGAGCCGGCTTCGGGCTCGGTCAAGGCCATGGTTCCCTGCCATAGACCGGCGTACATCGAGGGCACGTAAGTATCGTACAGCATTTGGCTTCCGAAGGATTCGATCAGATGGGCCGCACCGACGGTGAGACCGAGATAGGCCGTGGCCGAGTAGTTGGCCGCCTGAAAAATGTAGTCGCAGGCATCGGCGATCAGGTGGGGGAGCTGTTCTCCGCCCAGGTCGATGGGAACGCGGCTGGTAATCCAGCCTCCCTCGCCGAATTGTTTCATGATGGCCCGCACGGAAGGATGAACCTGGACTTCGCCGTTTGCCAGTTCCGGCTGGTTGCGGTCCATTTCGGCGAAGACGGGCCAAAGCAGGTCCTTAGCCAGTTTGACGGCCGCTTTCAGGACCATATCAAACATTTTGCAGTTATGTTCCTGGTAGTATTCAAAACCCGTCAGGGATTCCGCATCCAGCACTTCGTATAGCAGAAATTTGAGATTCCTTTCACTGATGAATTTGGCTGCCACCGGCGACCTCCAATGCAATGGGAATTAGGAATGATATCGTTTCCTCACACGCTTTGCGGCCGGGCCTTGGGCTTGATCACCACCGCGGGCTGGGTCCTTGGCGAATACTGAAAGCCTTCGGCCTCCCGCAGGGTTCCATATTTTTGCTCCAGCGCTTCCAGCGGGCCGGCGTCCAGGGCCCGTACCGGACAGGCCTCGACGCAGTCGGGCGGCTGGCCGCGGGCGAAGCGGTCCAGGCAATAATCGCACTTGCGCATCCGGGCGCCTTTTTCCGGGCCGAACTGGGGCGCATCGTAGGGACAGGCCTTGCGGCATTTCTCGTCGCACTCCTCATTGCCTAAGCAGATGCGACTGTCCACCCAGACGATGCCGTCTTCCGGTCTTTTGGTGATGGCCTCCACCGGACAGGCCGCGGCGCACACCGGCTTCAGACAGTGCCAGCAAGGGGCCACCATATAGCTGACGAACACGTTCGGAAACTTGCCCTTTTCCGTGTATAGAACCCGCATCCAGTTTTCCGGTCCGGCCGGTATGTCGTGCCAATCCTTGCAGGCCACGCGGCAGGCGCTGCAGCCGGTGCAGCGGGTCTGGTCGAAGTAAAATCCGATCTGCATGGGGGTGCCTCCTTTAAGCTTTTTCGACCTGAACCAGGGTCGTGTTCATGAGAGCGGCTCCGGCGCCCGAGTAGCCGTCGTTGGTCAGCGTGTTGGCACAGGCGCCGCGGTCGATGCCGTTTGCGTCCGGCGCGTACCAGGCGCCCTCGCAAATACAGATCACCCCGGGAATAATTCTTTCGGTCACCCAGGCCGGGATGGCCACCTTGCCGCGATCGTTATGGACATAGACTTCGTCGCCATCCTTGATTCCCCGGGGTTCGGCATCGACGGGATTGATCCAAACCCGGTGCGGCTCGACTTCCCGCAGCCAGGGCACCGTGTAAAGTTCGGAATGGACCCGGTTTTTGGCATGGGGGGTCAAGAGCTGCAGCGGATATTTGGCCGCCAGGGGGTCGTGGCGGTCCTCCGGGGTGCGCATATACTTGGGAATGGGCGGCACCAGCGGGTTGCGCAGGTCCGCCACCCGCTGGGAATAGATCTCGATTTTGCCCGAGGGGGTCGGGAAGGGGTTTTGGGCGATATCTTCGATCTGTTCCTTAAAGGCCACGATGGGTTCGGGCAGCCGGACGCGGTGGATGCCCTCGCGCTTGAACTGCTCATAGTCCTGGATATGTTGCTGGTACTCCGGGTTCGACGCGACCAACATTTTCAGCCATTCTTCCTCCGTGTGCGGATTGAAGTTTTCGATGCCCAGACGTTCGGCCAGTTCGTTGACGATGTCGAAATCCGACTTGCACTCGCCCAACGGTTCCAGGGCGCGGTTGACGAATGTGAAATACGGACCCGAGGGCCAGGGGCGCGTCAGATCGCTTCTTTCCGCGGCGGTGGTTACCGGCAAAAGCAGATCGGCATACCGGGCCTGGGCGGTCATGAAAAGCTCGTGCACGCAGAAGAACTCGAGTTTTTGCAGCGCCCGGGCGGCCTTGTTGCTGTTGCCGGTCTGGTTTAAATAGTTGTTGCACATGGACCACATCAGCTTGATATCCGACGGATATCCGCCGGCCTTGCCCTGGAGGATGGCATCGAATATCTTGTTGACGTGAACCCGTTTGATCACCCGCAGGCGGATATCCAGGGTTCCCTTGACTTTGGGTCCATCCAGTTCGAAAGGGTTTTTACCGGGCGGAATGGCCGGCATGCGAAACATATGCCCGACCGGGATGCCCATCAGGCCGCCCCCGGCGCTGCCGCCGGGACGGCCGACATTGCCGGTCAGGGCGCACAACGTGGCGGCACAGCGGTTATACTGTTCGCCCATGGCGCTGCGGGCGGGGCCCTGGCAGTCCATCAGAGCCGCGGGCTTGGTGGTGGCATACTCCCGGGCCAGGCGCGTGATGGCGGCCGCGTCTAGCCCGGAAATCTCAGCGGCCCAGGCCGGCGTTTTTTCTACCCCGTCCTCCTGGCCGAGGACGTATTGCTTGAATTGGGGGAACCCGACCGTGTATTTATCCAAAAATTCCTGGTCGTGCAGGTTTTCTTTGATCATCACATGCGCCATGGCCACCATCACGGCCGTATCCGTGCCGGGCCGGATGGGAATCCATTCGTCGGCGACGGTGGCGGCGGTGTCGTGGTACCGGGGATCGATGGCAATGACCTTGGCCCCGTTTTCCCGCGCCTGGATCAGGTGGTACATGGTGTTCGTGCCCGAGATCATGCGGGCCGGATCCCAGCCCCAGAGAATGATCAGCCGGGAGTTGAGCAT
>CP070697.1:6274657-6311603 GCA_020353555.1 Desulfobacterales bacterium | reverse complement strand
ATCATTTGGCTTTCCGGCAACGGATGCCGAAGTCGAACTGAAGATATTGAAAAAACTCTTCACGGTAGAGGATGCCGAGACATGGCTTCAATTAACCCCGCAGCTCGAAACACCGGAGGAATTTGCCCAAAGAACCGGGCGAAAGCTCGAAACCGCCGCCGGCCATCTGCAGGACATGGCCGAGCGCGGCCTTATCTACCGCTGGAAAAGAGGCCCCATTGCCAAGTACGCCACGATTGGCTTCATGCATGGCATTTGGGAGTTTCAATTGCCGACGATGGACGAGGAATTGGCCGCCATGTCGGCCAACTACACAAACACAAGACCTTACAGGGAAACCCTGGTCAAAGCAACGGCCGGTTTTCTGCGGACCATACCGGTCCGGCGATCGTTGGATGCCACACGCCAGATTGCCTCATTTGAAGACGCCAGCGAGTTTCTCAAAAAGGCGAAGAAGATCGTGGTGGCCGATTGCGTTTGCCGTAAGAACCAGAGGCTGATCGGCAAGGGCTGTGATAAGCCCCGCGAAGTCTGCTTTATGATGGGGTCCATGGGCCAGTAATATCTGGATCGGGGCATGGGCCGAGAGGTCGGAGTTGATGAAGCCATCAAGATACTAACCGACGCCCAGGAAGCGGGCCTGGTGACGCAGCCTGCCACCGCCCAGAATCCGGGCGGGATCTGCAACTGTTGCGGTGACTGTTGTGTTGTATTGCAGGCCCTGAACCAACATCCCCGACCGGCCGAGATGGTCTTTTCCAACTATTCGGTGGCCGTGGACCCAGCATCGTGCAGCGGTTGCGAAACCTGCCTGGACCGGTGCCAGATGGCAGCCATCACGATGAATGGCGAGGGTCGGGCCGAGATCGAGCTGGTCCGCTGTATCGGCTGCGGGCTGTGTGTGACCACCTGTCCCACGGAAAGCTTGCGCCTGGTTGCCAAATCGGAAGAACAGCGCCGAACGCCGCCGCCCGATTCCCGCGGACAGATGGATTTGATTCGCCAGCTGCGGGGTCGGCCCTAGACATGCAGTCACGGCTGCGCGGCATCCTGTTTGAAATCACCGCGCGGGTCGATTTTACGAACCCTTAATTGCGCGTTTTTGCCGCTGCCCCAAGCCGATCAGCGGTCGGCCTATCCCTGCTTTTTCAAAGGGCTAAACGGTTACGAAAATTCCTATAGCCCCATGCTCCGCGGCTTGGATCAGAAGGATTCGTTCAGTTTAAGATCAATGTTCCGCTCGGATGGCTTGCCGGGGGTCCGAGTGATTTTGGGGTATGCGGGTCGGGGGGCCGGCAGACTACCTTCGCGATAATCGCTCAAGGCAGGGAAATGCGCGCAGTTTTTCGGTGATCATACGCGGGAACGTGGAGGAATAAAAGCATCCTCAAGGATTATTCCTCGGAATCGGAAACATTTTTCGACAGAAAGGAGGCGTTATGGGATCATTAGTTTGGGGACCGCAGATTATGGTCCGCGCATTAATGGAAGAGGGCATTCACACCAATTTCGGCATCACGGGCGGGCATATGAACAGCTTTGATGACTATTGGTGTATGTACGGGAACCGGTTGATCCACTTTCGACGCGAAGACTCCGCCGGTTATGCCGCCGAGGCGTATTCGAAGGTAACCGGAAAGATCGGTCTCTGCCAGGCAACGGTGGGGCCTGGGGCGGCGAATTTGCTGCCGGCGGTCAATCAGGCGGCACTGAGTAACAGCCCCCTTATGTGTATTTTGGGTCAGGTTCCGCTGTCGGACAGGGATCGTTTCGCCTTTCAGCCTTTGGAAGCCGACAAACTATATAAGCAATTTTGCAAATGGGCCAAATTCATAGAGGACCCAAGTACCTTTTGCTTTTACATTCGAAAAGCGGCCCGCGACTGCATGGCATACCCTCCCGCACCTGTGGCAATTGAGATCCCGCTGAATTACACCGAATTTGCACCTCAATCATTGTTGGATCCGAGAAGACAAGTGAACTACAACCTCGAAATGAGACACCGCACCCTCGCTGAACTGCCGCAGCCCGTTCCCAGCGACGAAGAAATCGACAGTATGATTGGCTGGTTACTGGAAGCTAAACGGCCCTTGATCGTTGTCGGTCATGGAGGAAGGTGGCCGGATTGTGGGGCGGCTTTAAAGGAATTCACGGAGCTGACGAACGTCCCGATTCACCAAAGACGGGCGTGCCGCGGCAGTGTGCCTGAAAACCATCCGCATCATGTCGCCGGCGACGCCCGGGGCAAGGCCTTCGCCCTGGCGGATCGCTACATGGTTATGGGGCTCAGGATCGACGTCCTGGAACAATACGGCCAATGGGGCGCAGACAAACGCTATGTCCAGGTGACCGAAGAACCTTTGGAGATCTGGCCTGAAGTCACCACGGACATCGAAGCCATCGGCAATGTCAACGCGACACTGAAGAAGTTGAACAAGGCGATCCGGGAAAAGTATGCCGATCGATTTGCCGCAAAAACAGCCTGGCGGGATGAAATTCTCGAAATCAAAAAGAAGGCCCAGGAGAAGCTGCAAGGCCGCTTGACAGAGATCCGACAACAATACACTCTGCCCGGTCAGGTCAGTCCCGATCTGGCTTCATCGCTGATCGCGGACTATCTCCACAAAGCCGCCCCCGAGGCCACCGTCATTCTGGATTCGTTTACCCTTTCCCCCTATGTCAGCGAAAGATTCGAGTCACAGGTAACCGGCGGTATTCTGGATGCCGGCATCCAGGGGGGCGTGGGCCACGGCGTGGGCATGGCCATCGGCGCCCAGGTCGGCCGGCCCGGCAAACCGGTCATATCTATTCTGGGCGATGCCGGGATCGGCGGATTGGGCGGTGATATCGAAACCGCGCGCCGGGAGAATCTCCCCATTGTCTATGTGGTGCACAACAATGGGGCCTGGATCGGCGGCTGGAATGCCATGTACGGGCGAGATTGGCACGGTGCCCAAAACCCCCATGTGAGGGACACAGACAGGGGGATGGGCACCCTGGAGGGTCGCATCCCTTACGCTGAGATGTACAAACATATGGATTGTCACGGAGAAACCGTCCGAACCCATGACGAGCTGGTGCCCGCTCTGGAACGGGCCTTTAACTCGGGCAAGACCGCGATTGTGGACATCCATGCGGATCCGGATTCATATCACACGCTGTGGGATCGCGCGACCTATGAAAACCTTTTTTTTGTGATGCTGCATCACCTTCCGGAAGACCTTTGGACCGGTATGGACAGTTTTAAAGAGCGAACCCGTAACATCTTCAAGGCATTGGGGTACGAACAATGGCCCAAGCCCCCCCGGCTGTTCCCACCGTTCGATGAAAAAGAGGATTTCGAATGGGTGAGCGGGCCGCCGCCGAAATACTTTCAAAAGATCGAAGCCAAGAAAGACAAATAGCCGCAATCCGCAGCGCACAAGATCAGCGGAGCGATGACTACCCTTTTCATTTCTAAAATGGGAGGATGAAGCGATGCCAAAATTTAAATGCCCAAAGTGCGGACTCGAACAAGATGTCCCTTACGGAGGCTGGCACTGGGAAGGAAGGGAAGCCGGCAAGCAGCATTTTATCCACCGGGGGTATCTGAAACCCGACCCCAGCAACCCCTTAAAACTCATTTGTGAGGACGGATACGATCCCAAGATGTTGATGCCCATCCACTGGGAGTGTGATGTCGTGTTCGAGTACCTCCCCGATTAACATCCTTGCAATGCCGGGCGGCGGGGTCCTCCCGGCCTGGATCGGCCAACCCAGGGGGCGATAGGGACCGATTGCAATCAGGACCCTATCCGACCCCTAACCCCCAAAAGGTTAAGCTAAAGCCACCGGTAGAATTTCATTTTGCGGGTTGGGTTGAGACCCTTCGCCGGCGCGTGATGGGTTTGCCTTTCGCAACCCAACCTGCTATTAAATTCTAACTTTGATGGATTCCTCAAGATGGGTCGAAACCCCACAAAATGGAGGCCGGGATTGCGCGCTCACCTTTTGTGTTGGTTTCAGGCCCGCAAAAACTAGCGCCTGCGCTGAATAAGCCCGCAGTGAAGGATTTTGTCCGTGGACGCGGGGGGATTGCCGCCGTCGGCGCGTGTCGCCAAACCGGCAACGGTGCAGGGGGAAAAAGGGATTGAAAGACTATGGAAGCAGAAAAAAAGAAAGCCACGGCGGCCAAGAGTATGGAAACCGCCAGGGAGGCCGGTTATTTCGGCAAAAAACTCATCAAAAATGCCCATAAGGCCCAGATGGAAGGTCGTCCGGTGGGATGGTCCATGGTGACGTGGTATGAAGGCGAACTGATCGCCAAGGCCATGGGTCTTGAACTGGTCTTTCCGGAAAATTATGGGGCCTTCTGCGCGGCATCGCGTCTGGCGGAGCCCTATCTGGAACGCAGTGACAGCGAGGGCTTCCCCGCGACCCTTTGCGGATACGCCCGCAACAGCTTCGGTTATGCCAGTTATATGGCGGAAAACGATATGGCGATTCCCCCGGATGCCCCCGCGGGCGGGATGCCGAAGCCGGTGGTGCTCATTGGATCGGGGGCGACGTGCGACGCCCGGTTTAAATGGTTTCAAGGGTTGAAGCGTTACTTGGATGTCCCGCAATGGACCCTCGAACTTCCCTTCCCGGGAGTTACGGAATTTTTCCTGCCCGACCAGAAGGCCAAGACCATCCGATTCATGGTGGCGCATTTGAAAGAATTCGTGGCTTTCCTGGAAAAGCTTTTAGGCCGGGAAATGGATTGGGACAAGCTGGAAGAAATCGTTGATACGACGTTCAAGACCTTGCAGCTGGCCCACGAAGTCGATTTGCTGCGCCGGGCCGTCCCTTCCCCCATGGTTGCGCAGGACTTTTGGGCGATCATGCTGGCCCATTTTTACTTGCCCTACGATCCGGAAGCCTATGCGTTTTATCAAAGAGTGCATGCGGAAGTTCGAGACAAGGCCGACAAAGGCATCGGCGCGATACCCAATGAAAAATATCGCATGATGTTTGCCGAACTTCCTCCATGGCACAGCCTGGGCTTTTTCGACAGATTGGCGGAGAAATTCGGAATCGCGATGGTCTATGAAAGCTTCGGGTATCATGCGCCCATCCCGATCCCGCAGGAGGAAATTCAGGGCGTGCGTGATCCGTTGGAGCGTATTGCCCGCCTGACCTATCAAAAATTTACCGATACGTTTGAGTTTTCCCGGAAACATGCAATTGTCACCGGCACGATGGTGGCGCCCTACCTCCAGGCGGCCCATGATTATCGGACCGATGGCATATTTTGTCATCCGCTGATGTCCTGTCGCGCCGCCACCTATACGTTGCTCAATCTTAAAGATCTGCTGGAAAACCGTCTCAAGGTTCCGGGCTTGGTCGTGACCGGGGACATCGTTGATTTGCGCTTGTTCAATGAGGAAGAGGCGCTTTCCAAGGTGGAAGCGTTTGTGGAGACGATGGACCACTTTCGGGAAGAGCGGAAAAAGGCCGGGATGGACTGGTAACCCAGGGAGTGGCGACCGAGGACCCGTTGGAGGCCGCCGCCCGGCACTCGGTGTTTCTCCCGATTGCATCTGCCGGCTGATGGAGAAGAGGGGGCCTTATGGATTTTGATCAGATTATTTACCGCGTGGACGGGCGGATCGCCGTGATTACGCTGAATCGGCCGGATATTCTCAATGCCTGGACGCCGCGCATGATGACGGAAGTCATCCAGGCCCTGGACCTGGCCGATAACGACGATCATGTACGGGTCGTGATTTTCACGGGGGCCGGCCGGGCGTTTTGCGCCGGTGCGGATTTGAGCAGCGGAGGCTTCAATCTGGAAGGCCAAACCGGACCGCATCGTGATACGGCTGGACAGGCCACGTTGAGAATGTTCAACATGCAGAAACCCTTGATCGCCGCTGTCAACGGGCATGCCGTTGGGGTGGGGATAACGCTGACCACGGCCATGGATATTCGCATTGCTTCCGAGACCGCTACCAAGATCGGGTTTGTCTTTAATCGGCGAGGAATTGTTCCGGAGGGTTGCAGCACCTACTTCTTGCCGAAGATTATCGGCATCAGCCGCGCGGCGGAATTGATTTTGACGGGACGGTTGTTTACGGCCCGCGAGGGATTGGAGATGGGCCTCTTCAGCCAGGTTGTGCCCCCCGAAGACCTTATGCCGGCCGCGCGCCAAATGGCCAATGAAATTGCGGCCAACACCTCGGCCGTGTCCACGGCTTTGGCCCGGCAGATGCTCTGGAAGATGCTGGGCGCCGCCCACCCCATGGCGGCCCATATCATGGAATCCAAGTGCTTGACATATATGTTCCAAACCGACGACCTCAAGGAAGGGGCCGCATCGTTTCTGGAAAAGCGGGCCCCGGAATTCAAGATGAAAACCAGTACGGATCTGCCCGATATTTATCCCTGGTGGGAGGAACCGCCTTACACGGACGATTAGGTCAAAGCGCTTGAATGCCCGGCTGGCCCGGCGGCCGGCGTGCAACGGCGGGAATCGAAAGGAAGAGGATGGATCAGCCCGATCTGGGCAAACTCTTTAACCCTGCCAGTATCGCCATGATCGGCGTTTCGGCCGAGGGCGGCAAATGGGGTCATATCATTCTGCTCAATATCCTGAAGGGCAACTATCAGGGGACGGTCTATCCGGTAAATCCCCGCGAGGAAGCGATTCTGGGGTATAAATGTTACCCCACGGTCCGCGCTATTCCGGACAAGGTGGATCTGGCGCTGATTGTCACGCCGGCCCAGGTTGTACCTTCCCTGATGGATGAATGCGGTGCCAAGGGTATTCCGTTTGTGGTCGTGATAACATCCGACTTCAGTGAAACCGGATCGGAGGGCGCGGAACTGGAACGCGAGGTGGTCGCCCGGGCCAGAAAACATGGCATTCGTGTGGTGGGACCCAATAGCATGGGGATTTTCTGTTCCACGTCAAATCTGCACGCCCAAATGCCTCCGCTGATGCCTTTGCAGGGTTCGGTGTCCATGTTGTCCCAAAGTGGCAATCTCGGGGTTCAGATCCTGGGCTGGGGCGAACAGCAGGGCGTAGGGTTTGAAAAATTTGTCAGCAGCGGCAATGAAGGCGATCTGAACTGCGTCGATTTTTTGCGCTATTTCGGACAGGATGAGGATACGCGGGTTATTCTCGCCTATCTGGAAGGCATTGATCCGGGCACCCCTCTGGTGGAGGAAGCGCAAGCGATTTCCAGGAAAAAACCGATTATCGTCTTCAAGGGAGGTCGCACGGCCGCCGGCGGCCGCGCGGCGGCATCCCACAGCGGCGCTTTGGCCGGAGCGGACCGAATTTTTAAAGGGGCCGTCGAGCAGGCCGGCATGCTGGGCGTAACCACAAGCCAGGCCCTGCTAGACTGTGCCAAGGCTTTTGCCAATTATCCGCTGCCCAAGGGCAACCGGGTGGGAATCATCACGCGCGGGGGTGGTTGGGGGGTCATCACCGCCGATTGCTGTGATGAAAACGGTTTGGTCGTTCCGCCTTTATCCGCCGCGTTGATCCAAAGATTGGACGAATTTCTTCCCCCATACTGGAGTCGCGGAAATCCCGTGGATTTGGTGGCGACCATTGCCTATGATCCGTATCCTGAATGTTTGGAAATCCTGGCCGACTGGGAGGGCGTGGATGCTGTTTTGGCGCTCGGTGTGGGTAGCCTCCTGCCATCCTACCCTTTTTCCCACGAAGTCAAGGGTCCGCCGCAGTTGCTGGAGGCCATCCACCGGGCATCCCAGGATTTCGAGCGCCAGATCCAAAATTCCGATAACATTCTGCACGGTATCGGCCGCCTGGTGAAGCGCGCGGGCAAACCGATTATCGCCGTGGGCTTGGGAAGCGAAGCTTCGCACAAAACAAATCTGGAAGAATTTCAGGTCGTCTCGTTCCCCACGCCGGAAAGGGCGGTGCACGTCCTCAGGCAGATGTACAAATATAGACGGTTTTTGGATTTGCGTGCCTCCTAGCGGGCGGTGAAGGGTCCGCGGACCGGACCCTTCCTGCACGGGAGGCCGGCCAACGGCGTCGAACCGATGCGGCGCGATGGTCAGCGACGGGGAAATTCCAATAGAAATGGGATGAGCAATCGTTATCACAAGCGAAAGGAGGCGTCATGGTCGGGATATGTTCCTATGGCGGTTACGTACCGCGCTACCGGCTGAAGCGGAGTGCCGTTTATCAAGCGATGGGATGGATGAACCCGGGCAATATCGCCCATGCCAGGGGCGAAAAAGCGGTCGCCAATTTTGATGAAGACAGTCTCACGATGACCGTGGCGGCGGGGCGCGACGCTCTGGCCGGAATGGACCGTTCAAAGGTGGAGGGCATCTATTGCGCTTCCACCACAATGCCCTACAAGGAAAGGCTCAATGCCGGCATCGTCGGCGCCGCCCTGGGTCTGAACGATCATATTCGCGCGGCCGATTTTTCCGGCGGCCTCAAGGCCGGTACAACCGCCTTGCTGTCGGCCCTGGACGGGGTGGAGGCCAAGCGCTTAAACCACATCGCGGTTACGGCATCCGAATGCCGACTGGGCAAGCCGGCATCGCCCCAGGAGCTGATTTTCGGCGACGCCGCCGCGGCCGTGATCGTCGGGGATCAAAATGTGATCGCCGAGTTCAAGGGGTCTTATTCCATTACCTATGATTTTGCCGATCATTATCGCGGGCAGTCCGCCAAATATGATCGCCAGTGGGAAGATCGCTGGATCCGGGATTTGGGCTATGATCAGTTTATCCCGGAGGTCGTCAACGGCCTCCTGAATAAATATGAGCTCAAGATGGCCGATTTTGCCAAGGTCCTTTACGACTGCCATTACGCCGCCGCCCGCAAAAAACTGAATCAATTGATGGGCATTGCGCCGGAAGCGGATCAAAATAATCTGCAGGCGGAAATCGGGCACAGCGGGACCGCCCAGCCGCTGGTGATGTTGGTCAACGCCCTGGAAGCGGCCCAACCGGGAGACCGACTTCTGCTGGTCAGCTTCGGCAGCGGATGTGATGCCCTTTATTTCGAGGTCACGGGAAATATCAAAAACAAGGCCCACAACAAAGGTATTTCCGAATGCCTGACCCACCGGGCGGAGTTGGACAATTACACCAAATATCTCGTGTGGCGCAATATATTGCCGGGCGATGCCGGGCTGCGCGCCGAGGAAGACGTCTGGACCCGCTGGTCGGCACTGTGGCGTTCACGGAAAACGGTCCTGGGTCTGTGGGGCACAAAATGCCAAAAATGCGGCACCGTTCAGATTCCGCCCCAGGCGGTTTGTGTCAACGCCGCGTGCGGCGCCGTCGGGGCAATGGAAGACTACCGTTTCGCGGATAAAATCGGCCGTATTGCCAGCTTCACCGGTGATATGCTGGCGGCATCCTCTAATCCGCCGGCCATTTATGGCCAGATTGAGTTTGAAGGCGGCGGCAAGATGATGTTCGACTTCACCGATTGTGATCTGGCGGAACTGGCGACCGGGATGGTGGTCAGCATGAGTTTTCGCCGCAAATACTACGATGAAAAAAGGGACATTTCCGGCTATTTCTGGAAGGCGGTCCCCATGAAGGAGGTACAATAAATGGCTGAGGGAATCCGAGATAAGGTGGCAATACTGGGAATGGGATGCACCCGGTTTGGTGAACGGTGGGAAGCGTACGCCGAAGATCTGGCGGCCGAAGCTTTTGTCGAATGCCTGGCGGATGCCGGTATCGAAAAAAAAGAAATCGAGGCGGCCTATATCGGCACCCATATCGATGAGATCAACGTGGGCAAAGCGGCGGTTCCGCTGGGGGTGGCGTTGAAATTACCCTATATACCGGTGACGCGAACGGAAAACTATTGCGCGACGGCCACGGAAGCCTTCAGGGCGGCCTGCTATTCCGTGGCGGCGGGCGTTTACGATATCGTCCTGGCGTTGGGAGTGGAAAAATTAAAGGACACCGGCTACGGGGGCTTGCCCGCCAGCGTGGGGATGGGTGTTCGGCAATTCATGATCAGTGCCAACATGACCGCGCCGGGCATGTTCGCGCAACTGGCCACGGCCTACAGCGCCAAATGGGGCATTCCCATGGAAAAAATCAAAGATGCCATGGCGCATGTTTCGGCCAAGAGTCATGCCAACGGTGCCTTAAACCCCAAGGCCCATTTGCGTAAGGCGGTTACCGAGGAGCAGATTAAAGCCGCGCCCATGATCGCCTATCCCCTGGGGCTTTTTGACTGCTGCGGGGTGAGTGACGGCGCGGCCTGCGCCCTCATCACCACACCGGCGATCGCCAAAGATCTGAAGCAAAATCAGAACATCGTCAAAGTCAAGGCCCTGGCCGTATCGGTCAGCTCCGGTGAAGAGGCCATCGGCACGAGCTGGGACGGCGCCCATTTTGTCACGACCCGCATCGCGGCGACCAAAGCCTACGAGGAAGCCGGCGTTAAAGATCCGCGCAAAGAGCTGAGTATGTGCGAAGTCCATGATTGCTTTTCCATCACCGAGATGGTCACCATGGAGGATCTGCATATCTCCCCCAAAGGCGGTGCTTACGAAGATATCATGGGCGGGTTTTATGATCTGAACGGCCAAGTTCCCTGCCAGGTGGACGGGGGCTTGAAATGTTTCGGGCATCCCATCGGGGCCTCGGGGCTGCGGATGATTTATGCCATGTATGAACAGCTGCTGGAACGGGTGCCGGAGGAGCGCAAGGTGAAGAACCCGCGGCTGGGACTGACCCATAATTTGGGGGGCATGCCGCATCAAAACGTGGCGGCGATAGCGATTCTCGGAATCGATTAGGGGTTTGTTGACGAGCCTCCAGCGATGCGAGCGCACCGGATTAGAAAGGAAAGCCGAGATGGAAAATATGTTGCAGGACAAAGTCGCCGTCATCACGGGGTCCGGGAGAGGGATCGGACAGGCCGCCGCGCTGAAGTTTGCCCGGGAAGGGGCGAAGGTGGTGGTAAGTGACATCGACCCCGCACCGGCGGGTCAAACGGTTGAGGAAATAAAAGGGGCGGGCGGTGAGGCCGTGGCCTATGTGGGCGATGTCACCGCCGATGATTTTGCCGCCGGCATCGTGCAGGCGGCGGCGGACGCCTTTGGCGGCATTGATATCCTTGTCAACAACGCGGGCTACACCTGGGATGGGGTGATTCACAAAATGACCGATAAAATGTGGGATGCCATGATGGACGTTCATGTCAAAGCGCCCTTCAAACTTATCAGGGCGGCCGCTCCTTTTTTTCGTGACGCGGCCAAACGCGAGATTGAGCGATCGGGTCGCGCCGTAGCCCGGAAAATCATCAACATTTCCTCCATGTCCGGAACAAGTGGCAATGCGGGCCAGTCCAACTACGCCGCGGCTAAATCGGCGCTATCGGGGTTTACCAAAAGCATTGCCAAAGAATGGGGCCGATTCAATGTTCAATGCAATGCCATCGCTTACGGCTGGATCGACACCCGCTTGACGAAGGCTAAGGAAGAAGCGGAAGATCTCGAACGCGACGGCGAGAAGGTGCCCGTCGGCATCCCCCAAGCCCAGCGCCAAGTCATGACTCTGATGGTTCCGTTGGGCCGGCCGGGGACCCCGGAGGAGGCCGCCGGGCCCATTCTGTTTTTGGCTTCACCCCTGGCCGACTATGTGTCGGGGCAGGTGATTTTGGTGAGCGGCGGATTGTCGATGTAAAAACGTCTGGGCGTTGCGACAATGGGTCAAAATGATCAAACCGTCAGTGCCAGGGGTTTAAGCGGCCGTCCTGGAAGGTTGCAATAATGGTCCAACGCGGATTCAATGTTACTTTGTATAAGCAGAGGACTTCGTAAGGAGTAACCCATGGCCCTCAATCTGGATTTAATCGCAAAAAAGACGGAGAAAATCCCCTTCACCTATGATCAGGACGACGTCATTCTCTATGCGCTGGGTATCGGGGCCGGGGTGGAGGAACTTGATTTTATCTACGAGAAAAACCTTAAAGTGTTCCCCACATACGCGGTCATTCCTTTGCTTCCCTGCATGATGACGCTGATGGCCGACTTGGGTCTCAATCTGCCGGCCGTGCTTCACGGCGAGCAAAAGACCATTGTGCACGCTGCGATTCCTTCTTCAGGAACCGTGTATACCTCGGGGATATGCGATGCGGTTTATGATAAGGGGGACAAGGGCGCGGTGCTGAACCTAAGCCTGGAGACCCACGATGCCAGCGACCAACTGCTTTTTGAAAACAAGGTCGTGCTTATTGACCGCAGCGCGGGAAACTTCGGAGGTGAAAGAGGACTGCAGACCGAACGGTTCGATCCGCCGGAAGGGCAGTCCCCCGACTTTCGCGTGGAATATCCCACCTCGTCCAATCAGGCCGCGCTCTACCGGCTCAGCGGCGATAAAAATCCGCTGCATATCGATCCGGCGTGGGCCCGGAGGGGAGGACTCGAGCGCCCCATTCTGCATGGTCTCTGCACCTTTGGTCATGCCGGCCGGGCCATTCTGCATGCTGTTGGGGCAAGTGATCCCGCCCGCTTCAAGTCGTTTGCCGCCCGGTTCATGAACGTGGTGTTTCCCGATGAAACGTTGATCACGGAAGGCTGGAAGCGGGAAAACGGCCGATACATCATTCGGGTAAAAACCCCGGATGGCAAGGTCGTGCTGGGAAATGCCGTGGCGGAGGTCGGATCGACCTGACCGGCAAAGGGAATTTCCGATGGTTTTAGCGCCCGGGCAGTTGCAGGCCAACCTGGCGGCAGCCGTCTCCCGTCATCTCGGATGTTCGGCCGCGGTGGTCGATCTGCATCGGCTTGCCGGCGGTGCCGTGGCCGAGACCTGGGGGTTTGACGCCCTCTGTGGGGACAAGCGCTACCCCCTGATCCTGCGCCTGGCGCGCAAGGAGGATCCTGCAAACCCCCTGGGGATCGATAAGGTGACGGAAGCCCAATTGCAGCGGGCCGCCAACCAAAGCGGTGTACCGGCTCCCAAGGTATGGCTGATTTTTGATCAAGTTGAGGGAATCGGAACGGGCTATGTGATGGAGCGCATCGCCGGTGAATCGCTGCCTTCGCGGATCCTGCGCGACGAACAGTATGCGGAAGCGCGCCGCCGCATGACCCGGCAATGCGGCCGAATTCTTTTTCAAATCCATTCCTTGGCGCAAGACCGTCTGCCGCCTTTGGAAGACCTGCCGCCGCCGCTGCAAATCCAGCGTTATCGGGCAAAGTATGATTCCTCCGGCGAAAACCGTCCGGTGTTTGAACTGGCCTTTCGTTGGCTGGACAAACGCCTGCCGCCCACGCGCGCACCGACCCTGGTTCATGGGGATTTCCGCAACGGCAATTTCATTGTCGGACCCGAGGGTATTCGGGCCGTTTTGGATTGGGAACTGGCCCATTGGGGGGATCCCATGGAGGATCTGGGCTGGCTGTGTGTGAATTCCTGGCGTTTCGGCCGCATCGCTAAACCGGTGGGCGGATTCGGCGAGCGGGCCGAACTCTTTGCCGCCTACGAAGCGGCCGGGGGCGGGCCGGTGGATCCGCAGATTGTTCGATTCTGGGAGGTATTCGGGTCGTTGAAATGGGGGATCATCTGCCTCGAACAGGTCTTGGCCCATTTAACGGGCGCCGCCCGCTCGGTGGAACTGGCCGCCATTGGGCGTCGGGTATCGGAAACCGAAATCGATCTCTTGAATCTCATCACGTGAAGGAACGCGTGGGATGAACGCCGATAGACCCACCATCGAAGAACTGGTTGAAGCGGTGCGCGAATTTCTGCAAGACCAAATTACGCCGGTCGTGGAGGGGCGCACCGCTTTTCATACCCGGGTTGCGATCAACGTCTTGGCCGTCGTGGAGCGCGAACTGAAGCACGGCCCGCGGCTGTACGGCGCCGAACAGGAGCGACTGCGCCGGCTGTTGCATCAAGAGGGCCGCTTAAGCGAGCTGAATGCCGAACTGTGCCGGCGAATCCGGGAGGGCGAGCTGGACTGCCAAAACGAGGCCCTGATCGCCCATCTGCGCCAGACGGTCGTGGGCAGACTGGCCATCGATAACCCGCGCTATCCCGCCTATCGGCAGGCATTGAACGTCTTGAAGGACGAAGCTACACCGGAGCAAGGCGTTTAAATCTTTTCCGAGCGTGAGTGTTCGATCTCAAATCGGCTTCTTTTCCAAAAAGAGGAACGACAAGATGGAACCTTATAAAATCGCTATACCCGATGCAGTGCTTGAAGACCTACGCCGTCGACTCGCGCAAACCCGCTGGCCCGGTCAAATCCAGAGCGGATGGGACGCCGGCACAGACCGCAGTTACCTAAAGAAGCTTTGCGATTATTGGCAAACGGGGTTTGACTGGCGCGCGCAGGAAAAGGCGCTCAATCGATTTGCACACTTCCGGACCGAAATCGCGAATCTAAAAATTCATTACATCCACCAGCGTTCAACGGCCCCGAACGCTCTGCCCCTTGTAATTACCCATGGTTGGCCGGGCTCTATCTTTGAGTTCACCAAAATTGTCGGGCCCCTCGCCGACCCGGTGGCCCACGGCGGCCGGGCCGAGGATGCGTTTCATGTCGTCTGCCCCTCGCTTCCCGGATTCGGCTTTTCCGAACCGCCCCGCGCGCCGGGCTTTGACGTGAAAAAAGCGGCCGAAGTCGTCGTGCAATTGATGGCCCGATTGGGTTATGCCCGTTACGGTGCCCAGGGCGGCGATTGGGGATCCTCCGTGGCGAGTTGGCTCGGGGCGCTCGATGCCGGCCACGTGTGCGGAATTCATTTGAATCTGGTGGCCGGCCGGCCGCCGGAGGGGGTCGCCGATCCCGAGGCGGGCCTGACAGCCCAGGAAAAGCAGTACCTGGCGCATCGCCAGGAATTTCTGAAATATGAGACCGGTTACCGGGAGATTCAGAGCACGAAACCGCAGACCCTCGGATACGGCCTGAATGACTCGCCGGTGGGGCTGGCGGGCTGGATTGTGGAGAAGTTTTATACCTGGACCGACTGCCAGGGCGACCTTGAAAGGCGATTGACCCCAGATGAACTGCTGACGAACCTGACGATCTACTGGGCGACCCAGACGATCACCTCGTCGATGAGGCTTTACTATGAAACCCGCAAGACGAAAAACCTCATCCCGGAGCGGGTCGAGGTGCCGGTGGGCTGTGCTATTTTTCCGCGGGAGATTTATAACAGCCCGCGCCCCTGGGCGGAGAACGTCTATAACATCCAACGCTGGACGGAGATGCCCGCGGGTGGTCATTTTGCGGCGCTCGAAGAACCGGAGTTGCTCGTTGAGGACCTGCGGGCTTTCTACCGTCCCCTGCGGTGAGGTCGCCAATCCGGGGACGCAAGGTCCCTTTGGCACGCGGGAGACTGCGAAAAAGGGTGCGGCCGACCCGACTTTCACCGCGAAGGCGCTGCCCCGCAATCAGAAAAAAAGGATCCCGACTTGGCGATGATGCGGGCGTGGCGTTTAAACCGGCCACGCAGCCGGCGCCGAAACGCACTGACCGACGGTTGGGTTTCAAAAAAATAGAGATGCGATGCACAGCGGCAGTCTGAAGATCCGAAGCCGGGCAGCGGGACGGCGGCGTTTGGAGATTGGCTCAAGACCTCTGACCACTGATGCTCACGCCGGGCCGGATCGTAGGTATACCAGACGGCCTCCAGGCGGGTGACGGCGCGCAGATAGTCAATGTGCCAGCGCGGACGCCGGGATATATGGCGATGGTGCGCCAGGCGGGCTTTCAATCCCCCCGGGCCGAAGGCACTGCCGACATAGATATAGAATCCGGGTCGCACGTGCAGCTCCCCGAATTTGCCGATCGGCAGCCCGACATCGGCTGCGGATACCAGGACCAGCGCATATGTTCCCGGCTGAGCTTGCATTTCCAAGGATCTGAAGAGATGTAACTTCTCAATAAGTTAGGTTGCAGATCGACTGCGTTAAGTCAACCAAAGGCCGGGTTATGGTATTTTCCGCAAGTCGCTATGAATTCTACCGGAGGCCACGTGACCCCATATTTACGATGTGGACAAATGATGGCTTGTAATAATAAAGTGTTGAGAAAACATCCCAAATATGGGGTCACTGTGAAAATCAGGTGACGAGACCTCGCATATCGCCTTGCGGAAAATACCATAACCCCTCTATCGGGGTGAATCCGACGGCTGAACCACAACTTATTGAGAAGTTACGAAAGTGCGGCAAGGGGTGGGCCGGAAAGCCCATTTTGCGGTTTGCCCGCTGGTTTCAAAGGTGCTGCCTCCTGCGGACGGGCCCACCGGTTAGCCGTTAAGATCGCCGTACAGCCTCCGGGTGTTCTCGGCAAGCGCCTCGATGACATCCTCCTCAGGTACATTTTTCAGCTCGGCGATGGCCTTAATCGCCAAAACAATATTGGCGGGTTCGTTGCGCGCCTGGGGCGTGGGGCCCAGCACCGGGCTGTCGGTTTCCACCAGCAGCGAAGAAAGCGGCAGGTGCTTGACGAGTTTTTGTTTTTGCCGGGAGCGGACCACGGAGGTGGGGATGGAAAAGAAGTAACCGGCCTCGACGGCCGGCTGTGCGGCGGAGGCCTTGCCGTCGAAGGCATGCAGTTGGACCCGGGTGGCCCCGCATGCCAGCAGGAGCGCCACCGCATGCCGGCCGGCCGCGCGGGAATGCACGTTCAGCGGCAAGTCAAGTTCTTTGCCCAAGGCGATAAAGCTTTCGAAAATCTCTTTCTGCAACTCCTTTTCAGAGTCTTCCTGGACGACCCAAAAATCCAGCCCCACTTCGCCCACGGCCACCAGGCGGCGGCGTTCCCGGCGAATGAAAGCCCGCATCTGGTCCGCCTGACCGCGGTCGAGATGCGTCGGATAAAGGCCGGCCGTGGGACGCAGCAGGGGGTGTTTCTGGCTCAACGCCAAGTTCCGTCGGGCATCAGCCAAATCCTCACCCACGGCAATCACGGCCGTTACCCCGGCGGCCTGGGCTCGACCGAGCACCTGTTCCCGGTCTTCGTCGAAGAGTGGATCGCAGATGTGGGCATGGGTGTCGACAATCTTATTCATTTTAAAAAATTCTCTATTTTCAACCCGGCCCGATCGGCGATCTCCGATTGTCGATCATCAAGAGTCAGAAGCCTATCGGCTCTAATTGCTAATGCCGAGGCCACGTGAAGAATATCCAAGGATCGCGAGCCCGTGGTTCCAGAATGTTTTTTTGCTAAATCAATGGCGTGGTCAAAGATTCCAGGCCAATCCAAATGCGGACGATAAAATATTCCTTTCTTTTCGTGCTCATCGAACTTTGACATAACAAGACGCGTCTCAGCCATGGTGATTTCAGACCTGAATCGTTTTAGATGAATAGCGTTGGTGAATTCCAACTCATGCAAGCTTGTCAAAGGTATGGCTTCGTTGTTCTCTTTGAGCCAGTCGGCGGCCTCCCGCGAATATTCTTCTTGGAAGTAGAGTTTAACGATGACACTCGTATCGACGTAAACCACCTAAAATCTATCCTTTCGGCTGTCAATGACGATTTCGCTGACAGGTTTACCCTCGAGTTTAATCGCCTCACTGTAAAAATCAGGCCACTCGATTTTGTCTTTAGGGCCGAGAGCTGTTATGCGAGCCACCGGTTTACCCCGTTTTGTAACGGTTATTTCCTCCCCGGCTTTTATCTGTTTTAGGATCTTGCCAAAGTTTTTCTGGATTTCGCCAACGGTGGCGGTCTTCATATGTGCGCTCCTATTTTATTTTACGCATATTCTATACGTAAACTATGGTCTGTCAAGTTTTTTTATTGCAAACTCGACGACCATCTCCTAAATAAATCCGCAGGTTGCCCGCGCTTGGGGACGCGCAGGGTCAAACCCGCTCAGCCGCCGGCCGATGACCTGCTCGGGTAAATATATGGATAACTACAAGTCCTTCCACGAATTGAATAAAACGGAAAAAGCCGGCAGGGATTATCGTATTCAATGGAGAATCGGAAACTCCGGAATCGCGATCATGGCGCCCCATGGAGGCGAAATCGAGCCCGGAACGACGGAAATCGCGGATGCCATCGCCGGCGGACAGCATTCATTTTATAGTTTTGAGGGCTTAAAGTCCCAGGGCAATTTGAAACTGCATATCCCCAGCAGCAAGTTTGACGAACCGGTGGGAATCGACATCGCCCGGCAGTCGCGCAAGGTTTTGACCGTTCACGGTTGCCGGGACCCAAAAGCAATCGTCCATATCGGAGGAAAAGATTCAGGCCTTAAGGCCAAGATTAAAGCGGGCCTGCGGCGAGCCGGCTTTGCGGTTTTGGAAAGCCGCCGCTATGCGGGAATGCATTCCAATAATATCTGCAATCGCAGTCGCACGGGCCAAGGCGTTCAGCTTGAAATTTCGCTGGGATTGCGCCGCCAAATGTTTCCCGCGCTTGCCCGCCGCCGACGCCAAAGGGTTACGCTGACATTCCATCAATTGGCCGCCGCGGTCAAACAGGCGCTTTGCGAAGGGTAGCCCGGCTGCGACCCGCCGAGGGATTCAAGATTCCCGGCCGCCGGCCGGCATTGTAAATTCACCGGGAAAATAGGACGTGCAGGCCATCACGTGGGTAATGGCATCGACATCGTATTCATCGCCGGAGCGGTAGGCCTCGAAAAAGGCATTCAGCCGTGCCACCCGCTCGGGATGGGCGCCCGCCGCCTGCAGGCCCAGAGAGATCCCGTAGTTGGTAAAAGCAAACTTGACTTCCGGGAACAAAGGCTCGCGGCAAAAGTAACCGGCCGGTTCGATCCACATCTGATCGAGGGTGGCCAAAGCGCGCTCCCGCTGCACCGCGGCCCACGGTTCGTCGGGGAAAAAGTGCGTAAACCAGAGCATCATGCCCAGCCCGAGATCCTGGGTGATCTCCAGATCCCGGTAAGTCTTTTCCACCAGCAGCGCCATGTCGGCAATCTCGGATCGCAGCTGTCGCGCATCGAGCAGACGGTAAACAACATAGCCGTGAAAAGGATCCAGGGCGCCCCACCCATAACCGGGGTAGGGCGCGCTCAGGTCCTCCTGCATCTTCCAAATCACGCCCTGACCGGGCTGAACAAACGCCGGATGAATTTGGCGGACCAGATCGACGGCCTGGCGGCGGTACGCCGGTTTTACTTTGCCCAGCCGGCCGAGGGCATAGAGCCACATGGCCAGGTAGTGGAAGTACTGTCCATCCCGATCGGGGGCTTGTCCGATGCGGATGCCCCGCGGCCGGCCTAACACGCGCTGGACATCCCCCACGACCTGTTCGGCTTGCGCCAGGTATTGCGCATCTCCCAGTTGGTTATAGAGGGAGACCAACAGAACCACGCCGAAGGCATCCGTCCAGAGATACCGCAGACCCTGGGGCCATATCCGCTGCCGGCGCATCCAGTCCAGCTTGGCGATCACTTTGGCAAAGTTTGGCTGCATGGTGGCACCTGCTAACAACGCAAAAGGGCAAGTTCAAGGCTCAAGGGCCAAAGCAAAAAGCTGAAAGCTGAAAGCTCAAGGCTGAAAGGCACAGAGAGATTAAGTCAGTCTTCTTACCCGCGGGCGAAGGCGGCAGGTGCGATGGGGCGTGGTCCCCCGCAGCCAGCCGCCGGCTTTTTGCTTTGCGCTTTCCGCTTCGGCCTTTGAGCTTTGAGCCTTGAGCTTCTCGTTGCCGGCACTGAAGGTTCAAAACCTTATCGGCTGGCTTTATTTCTCGGTGAGATAGTCGAAGAGCGCCGTTCCAAAGCAATTTGTCTTGCCAGATAAATCTTTGCTAAACTTTGATAAGGAACATCTTTCTTGTTTGCGAGAATTTTCAGTTCCGCTAACATATCCTCAGGAAAGCGGATCGAACCGGATCAAAGGGCTCAAGCTCGGCTTTGGCATGGAAAGGATGCTGTGCGGTCCGTGCTTTTGGTTTTGGCGCGCATCCGGTGCTTCCAGATAGTCTTTCCCCTCTGGGCCGATCTGATTTGGAGAAATTGTCATAGAATGGCAACTGAGTGCGTTTGCATGTCAATCCTATTTGCTGAAAGACCAGAGATTGAGCTTGTCCGCGAGGTGGCAGCTTACGAAACGGTCGGGACTCAGTTCTCGATATGTTGGAGTCTCATTTCGACATATATCCTCGGCATAACGGCAACGGGGATGGAAATGACAACCTGGAGGCGGATCGATCGGACTGGGGACATCTCCTTGAAGTAGGATTCGCCTGACCCGGTAATCGGGATCCGGAACGGGAACGGCGGATATCAAAGCTTCGCTGTAAGGGTGCTGCGGATTGTTGAACAGTTCTTCGGTAGCGGCTGATTCCACGATTCTGCCCAGGTACATCACCGCCACCCGGTTGGTGATGTAACGCACCACCGCCAAATCATGAGTGATGAAAATGTAAGTCAGATTAAACTCATTTTGGAGTTCCTTAAGAAGGAGCAGCACTTGAGCCTGAATGGATACATCCAGGGCCGAGACCGCCTCGTCGGCTATGATCAGTTTTGGTTTTAGACACAAGGCCCGCGCAATCGCGATCCGCTGTCGCTGGCCTCCGGAAAACTGGTGGGGATAACGGGCCATGTGATCGCCCTCCAGCCCGACCGCTTTGAGTAACTTTTCCGCCTCTTGCTCCCGGTCGCTGGGGGCACCAATTTTGTGGACTAGGAGCGGCTCGCTCACAATTGAGCCCACTGTCATGCGTTCGTTGAGCGACGATTGAGGATCTTGATAGATGATCTGCATGTCTTGACGAAGCTTTTTGATTACCTTGGGCGGAGCCGTCGTGACGTTGATCGGTTCTGCCTGCCCGTGACTGTAGAATAGGACTTCTCCAGCAGTGGGCTCCAATAGCCGGAGAATTGACCGACCCGCCGTCGTCTTGCCGCAGCCGCTCTCACCCACCAATCCCAAAACCTCTCCCTTTTTCAGCTTCAGAGAGATGCCGTCGACGGCTTTGACCCAGCCGGCGGCAGAGCGAAAAATCCCTTTATAAATCGGGAAGTGCTTTTTCAGATTCCTTATTTCGAGGAGAATACTATTTTCCGTCACCTTTTCCTCAAGAATGCAGCCAACATGCGACCCAATGGTTTGGCCCCACTTCTGTCAATGGCGGTGCTTCGGTGCGGCACATTTTCGAGACCTGTGAACAACGCGGTTGAAAGGAACACCCGGTTGGGAGCGCAAAAGCATCGGGTACGACCCCCGGGATCGGTTTCAAATCCCTGATCTTGCCTCTCACCGAGGGCACCGAATTCATCAGACCCTGAGTGTAAGGATGCTTTGTATTGTAGAAGATCTCGCGAACCCCGGCTTCCTCAACTACTTTGCCCAAATACATGACGACCACCCGATCGGCGATGCCGGCGATGACACCCAGATCATGGGTGATCATAATGATGGAAGTTTGAAACTCGGCTTTGAGGTTCATCATGAGTTCGAGCACCTGAGCCTGGATCGTTACATCCAGCGCCGTGGTGGGCTCATCAGCGATGAGAATGGATGGTCGGCAAGATAGAGCCATTGCGATCATGGCCCGCTGGCGCATGCCGCCGGAAAGCTGATGGGGGTACTCGTCGACTCGTTGTTCCGGCAGAGGGATCCCGACCTTCGCCAACATGCTGATAGCCGCCTCGCGCGCCTGTCTCCGATTGAGTCTTTGGTGCAGAATGATGGCTTCCATGATCTGGTAACCGACGGTAAAGACGGGATTGAGTGATGTCATCGGCTCTTGAAAGATCATGGCAATGTCATTGCCTCGGATGGAGCGAATCTCCCTGCCCTTTGGGTCGAGGCCCGAAAGTCGGACCTTCTTGGCGTTTTGATGGTATATGATTTCGCCGGCGACGATTCGACCGGGATATCTGACCAAACCCAATACAGCCATGGCGGTTACGGATTTCCCGCAGCCGCTTTCCCCGACAAGGCCCAGCGTTTCACCAGCGTTGAGATGGAAGCGAACACCGTCTACGGCCTTTACAACACCGTAATCAGTGTAGAAAAAAACCTTGAGATCTGCTATCTCAAGAACCGGCGGCAATGAACCCGTCTCCTTTAACATTCCTGATTGTCCGAATCGAATACCGCTATGTGTGATCGCTCCGGTGGCCCACACGCAAGGCTACTCATTTCAGATCCTTTTCTCCGTTTTGGGATCAAGGGCGTTTCTCAGTGCGTCTCCAAAAAAGTTGAATCCCAGAACTGTCACCATGATCGCCACACCCGGAAAGGTCGCGATCCACCAGCCGTCCTGCATGTACTCCCTTCCATCTGCCAGCATGGCCCCCCATTCCGGTGTCGGCGGCTGAGCGCCCATGCCCAGAAAGCTCAGCGCCGCCGACCAGAGGATGGCCGTTGCAATTCCTAAAGACGTGTAGGCGATCACCGGCGCCATGGTGTAGGGCATGATGTGGCGCAGAATGATCCGCAGGTCCCCGCAGCCGATGGCACGCGCGGCCTCGACAAACACCTGTTCCTTGGCGGACAGCACCTCGGCTCGTACCAGGCGGGTGTAAGCTCGCCATCCGATCGCGCCAACCGCGATGATCACATTCTGGATGCCGCCTCCCAAAAATCCCGCGATGGCTACGGCCAGAACCACTGAAGGGATGGCAAGCATCACATCCACCAAGCGCATGATGATCGTTTCCACATACCCGCCGTAGTAGCCGGCCAGCAAACCCAGGCTGACGCCGACCACAAAGTGAATGCCTACTACCGCCACTCCGATCAGCAAAGCGTAACGGCAGCCGTAGATGATGCGCGTTGCAATATCCCGTCCGTACTGGTCTGTCCCAAGCGGGTGGGATAAACTGGGCGGCAAAAGCATCTCATCATAGTTTTGCTCGTTGGGGTCGTACGGGGTGATAAAACGGCCCAAGGCCGCCAGAAAGATCAGAATGACAATGATCCCCGTTCCGGCCAGAGCGCCCTTGTCTGTCTGCATGCGTCTGAGAGCGCCTTTCAGATGGGTTTCAGCTCTTTTGCGCGGAGAGCTCTTGCTCATACGTCTTCTCTCGTCAGGCCGGCGCTTACTCTTGTTTGATTCTTGGATCGATGTAGATGTAGAGAATGTCCACCAGCAGGTTGATCAAAACCACTAGTACCGCATAAACCAGGACAATACCCTGGACAAGCGTATAATCGCGTTTGAGCACGGCATCTACCAGCATGCGCCCCATTCCCGGCCAGGCAAAAACCGTTTCGATAATGACGGACATCGACAAAAATTCCGGAATCTGAAGGCCGAATATGGTCACGGTGGGAATCATGGCATTGCGCAGGGCGTGCTTGTAGATGACGACCCGTTCGGCCAGCCCATTGCTGCGGGCCGTGCGCGTATAGTCGGCGCTAAGAATCTCCAGCATACTGGCCCGGATCAGGCGCATGATGACCGCCACCTGGCGGAAGCCCAGTATCAGGCCCGGCAAAATGATGTAACTGAGGCCCTGCAGGGTCCAGATCGGGCCGCCCTGTCCTGAGACCGGAAACCAGCCCAAATGCATTGAAAAAATAAGCAATCCCAGAATCGCCACCCAGAATCCGGGCATGGAAACCCAAAAAAGGGACCAGAACGACAAAAAATTATCGATCCAGGTATTGACCCGGGTGGCCGAGATCACCCCGGCGGGAATGGCCAAAACGACCGCCACCACGAGGGCGAAGAAGGCCAACTGAACCGAATAGGGCAAGCTGTCGGCAATCATTTCAGTGACCGGTTCATTTCTCTGCAGGGAACGTCCCAGATCACCTTTGACGGTGCTGGCGAGCCATTTCAAGTAGCGGATGTAGACGGGTCTGTCCAGACCCAGTTCGGCTCTGATCTTCGCAACGGCTTCCTCATTGGCGCGCAGACCGAGCATGACCCTGACCGGATCGCCCGGAGACATGTATACGAGGGAGGAAATCAACACCGTGACAATCAATAAGACCGGCAGGAGCATCAACAGCCGGCGCGCGAGGTACCTGCCCAAGACGGCAACCCCTTTCTGTGTTGCGCATTGTGTGGTCGGGCCGAACCCTCTGCCGATTTTTTGCAGGGTTCGGCCTTGCTTGGTTTAGTCTTATTTGCCTTGCCACAACTCCAGAGCTCTGGTTTCGTCGGCCTGGTTGTAGGCCCAGGGGTGCGTCCGATAGTTTTCCACTCCTCCGACGGTTTTCTTGTACCCAAAGATCTCCATGGCGTTGGCGATCGGAATGCAGACAACGTCCCTGGCAGCCATTTCCTGCGCCTCTTTGAGGGCCTCGGCGCGCTTGTCGGGGTCCAGGTCATACAAGGCGGTATCCAAAAGCTTGTCCATCTCCGGCTTGCTGTAATGCGCCCACTGGGCGATGGTGCCCAGATTTTTGGAATGCAGGGTTGTCACCATGTCGTCCAGGGCAATACCGGCGCTGCCGACCAAAGAAGTCGATAACAGGTCGTGCTGTCCTTTCAGGGTCCGCTCATAAAGATCGCCGGCTTCCAGGATTTTCAGGTTGACCTTAAAACCGACCTTTTCCAGCATGGGCGTGGCGACTTCGGCGATGCGCTTGAACTTGGGGATGCTGAAGGCCAAGAATTCGACCTCCAGGGGTTGGCCGTCCTTTTCCCGGTAGCCTTTGCCGCTATCCTTCCAGCCGAGCTCGTCGAGGATAGCCGCGGCCTTTTCGGGACTGTACTCGACCAATGGCTTGGCGATCTCCGCCGAAGCAGGGTCGTAGCCCATGGTCAGGGGCGAGATGGAGGTATACAGCGGATCACCGATATTGTTCATGGCCGCTTTGCGGACCGCGCCGGCGTTGATCGCGTGACACAGTGCCGAGCGCATTCTTGGATCGTCGAAGGGCTTATTTTCGGATGAACAGTTGATGTTGATGTAGACCGCTACCGTAGACTTATCCACAATGACGTCGGTCTCGGCTGCTTTCTCGAGTCGATCCACGTCGCGCTCGGTCGGGTAGTCGGACAGGTCGACCTCACCTGAAGTCAGCTCGGCAATCAGCGTGGCGATTTCGGGAATGAACCGAATAATCCACTGGTCAGCGTAGGCCGGACCTTTGTCCGTGACAAAGGAAGGACCATGTTTGTAGCTTGGGTTTCTCTTCATGCTCACGCGATCGCCGGATTTCCACTCCTCAAACATGTAAGGGCCCGTACCAACCAGGACCTTACTGCCCCAGTCTTGGGGAGCTTTCTGGTACGCGGTCGGAGAAAAAATGGTTATGTTGGGGTTGGACAAGGCGGTCAAGAAAACGGGGTAGGGATGCTTCAGAGCAACGTCGACCGTCATGTCATCGACCACTTTGATTTCCTTGATGGCTGAGATCCGGGCGCCCTGGTTTCCGGCCTGATCCTGTTCTAACGAGAACTTGACCGCCTCGGCGTTCAATGGTGTGCCGTCGTGAAAGCTAATGCCATCCTTGATCTTGAATGTCCAGATCAGACCATCTTCGGAAACCTTGTAGGAATCTACCAGCAACGGCTCGATCTCAAGCTTCTTGTTTACCGTGAACAACGGCTCGAACATCATGTGCAGAATCGTGAACTCCGGTCTGCGCGCCGCCTTGAGGGTGTTAAGATTGGTCGGCTCGGTGGCGATGGCCTCGATGATGGTCCCGCCTGACTCAGCAGCCTGGCCTGTGCCCGCAAGGCCCAGGAATAGACCCAGCGCGACCAGCACCCAAGCGACTTCTTTAAGCTTTCTTCTGATACGCATCGTGGCCTCCTTTTCTGACAGAAATCGGGTTAATCATAGCGTCAAACTCAGTCGTCGTTTGCTGTGTTGCGATATCACCTCCTTTGCTTCCTGACATAATATGATGACCGCCGAAGGGCCCACTCGCTGGGTCGTGCGGCCACGATTTGATCGGGCCGATTCGGCCCCGGGAACGATCCGGTCAAACCGGACTGGGCAAATACCGGCTGTTGCGATCAGGCGATATTTTTGTAGAACCGGCCGTTCTGGACAATGACCGTCAGTCTTTCTTGATAGTCCTGCAGGATGGCTATGTTTTCAAGGGGGTTTCCGTCAACCAGAATCAAGTCGGCTAGCTTGCCGGCTTCGATCGTGCCCAGATCTTTCTCCCAGCCGATGATCGCGGCGTTGGTTTTTGTGGCAGCGACGATGGCACCCATGGGGCCCATCACTTTAGCCTGAAGCTCGAGCTCTTTGGCTTTGTGAACTTGCATGGGGCCGAGACAGTCGGAACCCGAACCAATGATGCAACCGGCCTTGTAAGCTGCCGCAAGCGACTCAAGTGCTTTTTCCCGGGCTTGCCTGATTTTGGCGATGTATATGTGGGGCACACCGTAGCTCTCGCCCAGCGCAGACATCACTTCGTAAGCGACCACGGTCGGCACCAGACAGGCGCCTGCCTCCTTGAGCTTGCAGGCAACCGCCTCAGTCATCAGGTTACCGTGCTCGATCGTCCTGATGCCGGACTCAACACTGTTCAGGATCGAGCGATCCGAGTAGCAGTGAGCGGCGACATACTTTCCCGCTGACTCGGCTTCCCAGACTACGGCTTTGAGCTCGTCCCGGCTGTACTGGGCGGTATCGATTTCGTCCGCCGGTGACATGCAGCCGCCGCCGGCCATAACCTTGATGAAATCCGCTCCCTGACGCAGTTGCTCGCGAGCCGCTTTGCGGCAGGCATCCACCCCGTCGGCCACGACGCAAGACAGTCCGGCCGGAAAATTCACCGGGTTGTGAAACTCTGTGGGCAAACGACCATCTCCGTGGCCGCCGGTCATGGACAGGCCCTTGCCGCAGACCGCAAGCCGTGGCCCGGGTACAAGTCCGGTTTGCGTTGCGATCCTGAACCCGGCGTCGGCGCCACCGCAATCCCGAACTGCGGTAAAGCCTTGATCGAGACACTCCTTCATGATTTTAAGCGTTCGAATGACGAGCACCGATGGATAGTTGCGGCGCTGCTGTTCTCCGATATCGGCCTCCACCGAGCTGATGTGGACATGGGCGTCGATTAGTCCAGGGATCAACGTCTTGCCGCGGCACGGCACGACCTCGGCACCCGGAGGCAGGTGGCCGGGCGGGCCATCCAACACTTCTCTGATTCGTTCCCCTTCAACGACGACGGTACCGCCTTCGACCGGCTCGGCCCCCGTGCCGTCGATGATCACTGCATTCTCAAAGACGATTGTTTTTCTGGGTTCATTCATCCGCGTCTCCTTGGTTATCGAAAACCACCTTATATTCCATAATTTCCCAATGATCGTCGCCTGTCTTCAGGCCAACAGATTTTTGTAGAAACAGCCGCCCTGCACAATTACCGTTATCTTTTCGTGAAAGTTCTGGATCAGCCCGATATCTTTGAGCGGATCGCCGTCCACCAGGATCAGGTCGGCCAGTTTGCCCGCCTCGATCGTGCCCAAATCATCCGCTTGGCCGATGATTTCAGCATTCGTCTTGGTGGCGGCCACAATGGCATTCATGGGCCCCATGACTTTCGCCTGGATCTCCAGTTCCCGGCCTTTGAACACGTGCATGGGACCGAGACAGTCGCTTCCGGAGCCAATCTTGCACCCGCTGCGGTATGCGATTGATAGGGCCTCCAGGCCGTGATCGCGCGCCTGGATCATCTTGCGCAAATTGTTCGCGGGGACGCCGAGCTTGTGGCCCATCTCCGGCATGACTTCATAGGTGACAATGGTGGGTACCAGATAGGCCTGCGCCTCCTTGATCGCCAAAGCCCCTGCTTGGGTCAACAGGTTACCGTGCTCGATGGTGCGGATGCCGGACTTGACGCTGTTGATGATGCTGCGATCCGAATAGCAGTGGGCCGCAACGTATTTGCCGGCGGCTTCGGCTTCCCAGACCACGGCTCTGAGCTCGTCCAGACTGTACTGGCTGGTATCGATCTCATCAGCCGGCGACATGCAACCACCGCCGGCCATGACTTTGACAAAGTCGACGCCGCTGCGAAGCTGCTCTCGGGCGGCCTTGCGAACCGCGTCCACCCCGTCGTACACGCCGCCGGCCATCCCGGCGGGAAGTTCCCGGGGGTCATAGATCTCCGTCGGAAGGCGGAAGTCGCCGTGGCCGCCGGTTTGAGAGATAAAGCGACCGCTCACAGACAGTCGCGGCCCACGGATCAGGCCTTGTTCCTGCGCCACCCGGAAGCCCGGATCAGCGCCGCCGCAGTCACGCACGCTGGTGAACCCCTGCATCAGGGTTTCTTCGAGAACTTTTACGGTGTTGATAACCTGTATGGACGGATAATTGCGGCGCTGCTGTTCCATGGGGTTGGCTTCAGAGGAGGCAACATGAACGTGAGCGTCTATCAGCCCGGGCAGGAGGGTCTGCCCGCGGCCGTCCAGGACCGCGGCCTGCGCGGGAATCCGACCGGGCGCGCCCGGCAGAACCTCTTTGATCCGGTCACCTTCCACGACCACTGAACCGCTGCCGATCGGAGCGGCACCTGTACCGTCAATGATCACGACATTCTTTAAGACGAATGGAGTCGGTTTTTGCATGATGATCCGCTTCGCTTGGGTCGTTTATGTATTGTGGGCGTCCAAGGAGAACTTTGTCTTTAAGGCGTCGGTCTCAGGGAAGCGCGTGCGGGTGTTTGCGGCTGCGCGCGTTTCCAAACTCCGATACCAGCCGAAACAGCGCAGGCGCTTTGACCGTCTCCGGCTGTTTGTGAAGACTGTCGGGCCTCAGTGGTTGCCAGCAGCAAACCGCAGTCCTGGCCCGACGATCCATCATCCAGCAGCCAAGTCCCCACACGAACCCTTAAGATTTTATTTTGCCCAAAGTCAAGAATATATTGAGGTCCGGGCAATATTGTCGGTTGCGTCTGCAGCCGCCGTTTGGGCACATCGATTTGAATCCGTACTTTAAATGAATTTTTGCCGGGGGTGAGGATTTGTGGGGAATGACCGTGTATGGAACAAGCTGAACCAGCTGGGTCTGGGATATGGAGACTGCCTTCAGTCGCAGCTGAAGCATTGCGTATAATCCTTCAAAGCGGTTCCCATGTCGACCTTGAAGAAACCATCGCGCTTGCCCTCAAACCATTGCAAGAGGTCTCCGGCCCAGGTCACTTGGTCTTCAAACCGGGTTTCGCCATAGGAATAAGTATAGCGGTTGTGGGTATCCGCGACGGGCTTTTACCGTGACCTTGGTTGTGGCGGCGGTGATCGTTATCAGATTGATGGTGATATCCAGCGCGACAGTTGAAGCGATCATTTGGGTTTCGGAATCAGCGGGGTCCACCGAATGCAGTCGAATCGCCATTTTCTTTGGCGCATTTCGGGCGGCCGCGTTGACCTGACTAATATTGCCCATCAGTTTTTTTTTGGCAATATTGGTGGTGGTGTATCGATACATTTCACCGGCGCCGGCGACTGTCCCTGGCACCAGCAGCTCGGTGCAGGCCTGAAGCCAGATGCAGCTGATCAGTGCGTTTCCCACTACGATTTTCTTGATCATACCTCTTTTGAGCTCTCCGGCCGCGGCGAGATTCGGATCCGGGTGGGGGTGGGAGCGGTTGGCCTCGCCAAAAATAACGAGAATCTTTGGGACTTGCAAGCCCAATCATCTCGGAACAGTCAGATCTTCTTGCAATCAGCGTGCGTTTTTTATATTTAAACCAGATAAAACTGCGTTCTTTACTTTCGCGCCACGGGAAACCGGGCAGTCCAAGCAAGAGAGGGAACGACTATGAAAATGTTGATAAACAGCGAATGGATTGAAGCCTCCGATGGCAAGTTTCGGGAGGTTTATAATCCTGCCAGTGGCGACGTGATTGATCGGGTGCCGGAAGCAACCCTCGAAGATGCACAACGGGCTTTAGCGGCTGCCCAACATGGCAAAGAAAGGATGCGAAATCTGCCGGCCTACGAGCGTTCGGCCATTTTACATCGGACAGCCCAGGCCATGGAGGGAAAAAGTTCGGAATTAAGTGTATTGCTGGCGCGCGAGAACGGAAAGCCGATTCGCCAAACCCGTGAGGAGCTGTCAGCTTCTATTCGTATCTTCAGGGGATTTGCTGAGGAAGCTAAACGGATTTTCAACCGCACAGTCCCTCTTGATACAGTTCCAGGTATGGAAAGACACTTTGCGGTGACGCTGAGACAGCCCTTGGGCGTGATTTTGGCCGTGGTTCCGTTTAATTACCCCGTTGAACTGTATGCCCATAAGGGAGCGGCGGCTTTGGCGGCAGGCAACGCCGTTATTGCAAAGCCTCCGAGCGACTGCCCGCTGACATTGCTGAAGATTGCGGAATTGATGGAAGAAGCCGGCTTGCCAAAGGCCGCTCACCAAATGATAACCGGGTCCGGCGAATTGATCGGAGAATACCTGGCAAAAGCACCGGGAATCCAGATGGTGACAATCACAGGGAGCACGCAGGTGGGAATCAAAATATCACAACTGGCTGCGCATACCTTAAAGAAGGTGCACCTGGAGCTGGGCGGCAACGATGCCACCATCATATTTGATGATGCCGACCTCGAGAAGGCTGCGGATGCCGTCATTTTAGGTCGATTGGCACGCGGCAACGGACAAATCTGTTGTGCCGTCAAACGGGTGTTTGTCGATTCTCACGTAACTGAGCGTTTCGCTGAGATTCTGACCCGCAAAACAAAAGCCTTGAAAATGGGTGATCAAATGGACGAAGAAACCGATGTGGGGCCGCTGATTACCGAACAGGCTGCCCGCCAGGTGGAGGAGGTTGTCCGCGCGGCGGTCCGATCGGGAGCCAAGATATGGGTCGGGGGAAATCGGAAAGATGCCTTTTTCGAACCGACGGTCTTGACCGACATTTCTGCAGAGGCAAAGCTTTTCCGCGAGGAAACTTTTGGACCGGTGGTGCCGTTAGTTCCTTTCGAATCTGCTGACGAAGCCATCGAAATGGCCAATGACAGTCCTTACGGGTTGCAGGCCGCTATTTTTACCAACGATATATCCAGAGCCCTTGACGTCGCCCATAAACTTGAAGTTGGCGGAGTCATTATCAACTGGTCTTCCGCGCTTCGAGTCGAAAGCCTGCCGTTTGGAGGGATCAAGCTCAGCGGTCACGGCCGCGAGGGCCTGCATGACACACTCAATGATATGACGGAACAAAAAACAATCATCGTCCATAATGCACTGTCTGCTCCTTCTCCGGTCCGTGCATAGGTCGGTGACAGAGGGGTGATGAACACCTCCGACTTCCTGCAAGTACGAGGAATCAAAAAGAGCTACGACGGCACCCAGGCTCTGAAAGGAGTGGATTTCTCCTCAAAGGCCGGTGAGGTTCACGCAGTTGTCGGAGAAAACGGTGCCGGCAAATCAACGCTGATGAAGATACTTGCCGGTGCCATCCAACCGGATTCCGGCGAGATCATACTGGCAGGCAATCCCGTTCGGCCGCGTTCGCCTCATTTTGCCTTCCTGCTGGGTATTCGAACCGTATATCAGGAGTTCAGCCTCATAGCGCATCTCAGCGTGACCGAAAATATCTTAATGGGCCAGATGCCAACAGGCAGATTCAAGTGGTGGATCGATTGGCCGGGCGCCCGCCGCCGGGCGCAGGAACTTTTGGAGTCTGTCGGATTCACCGCCATTGATGTTCGGGCCACAACCTCCCGTTTGAGTGTATCTCACCAGCAAATGGTAGAAATTGCCAAGGCCGTGGCAACCAAACCTCGGATCTTGATTCTGGATGAACCGTCGGCTGTCCTTTCGCAAAAAGAGTTGAGACGTCTGTTCGCCCTGATCCGCAGACTCAAGCAAGAATCTGTTCTGGTGCTCTACATATCCCATCGGCTGGACGAGGTTTTTGAAATCGCAGATCGAATTACGGTCCTCAAAGACGGAGAGACGGTTGGTACGGTCATCCCGCGCGAAACGACTGAAAATGAACTCATCAAAATGATGGTCGGCCGTCCGCTTGAGGCAATTTATCCAAAACGACGGAAACAGCCCGGTGATCAATTGTTGGAAGTCAATAACTTGAGCAAGCCCGGCGAATTCCAAAATGTCTCATTCTCAGTAGCAAGAGGAGAAATACTGGGAATTTTCGGACTGGTGGGCAGCGGACGCACCGCGGTGGCCCGATGTATCTTCGGTGCGGAACAACCGACCTCCGGTGAAATTCAGATTGATGGGAAACTCATCAAACTCAAATCTCCAAACGATTCGGTCAAGGCCCAGATCGCTCTTTTAACCGAAGACCGCAAGCGCGACGGACTGATCATGAGCTGTTCGGTTTGTGATAACGTCGGGTTGGCAACCATGGATCGTGTCAGCCGCTGGACGCTTCTAAATCGAAGGCAGCAAAAGGAGCTGGTGCAGGCCAAGGTGCAGGAAATGTCGATCCGGCCCCCTGAAATCAATAGGCTGGTTCGAACGCTGAGCGGCGGAAATCAACAGAAGGTGGCTCTGGCGAAATGGCTGCTGGCCCGTGCCAGGTTGCTGATCTTGGATGAGCCGACCCGGGGAGTTGATGTGGCCACCAAAGTAGAAATTTATCACCTCATCGGAGAGTTGGCCGATACCGAGGTGGGAATCATCCTGATTTCTTCAGAACTGCCGGAGATACTCGGCCTGAGCAACCGGGTCTTGGTTATGCGGGAAGGACGGATAGTCGGCGAATTTTCAAAAGCGCAGGCCGGTGAAGAAAGTCTGTTGGCGTGTGCCACAGGCGTAGACACCTGGATGGAGGGGTCGGCCCAAACACTCAATTCCGAATGACAGGATCGATCGTGAGTTCGACAAGCAAGAAGGCCGGCGGAAAGTGGTCGGGGGTAAAATCACGTTTTCGTTTGGCAGACTATGGGTTTATGGTGGCGTTCCTCATCTTGCTTCTGATTGCCACCACCATGACGGACGTATTCTTTACCCAGCGCAATCTCAGCAACCTCTTTCGTCAGATTGTGACCAATGGTTTGCTCAGCTTCGGGATGCTGATTGTGATCTTGAGCGGCGGCATCGATCTCTCAATCGGCCCGATTGTTGCGTTGACCGGTATCATGGCTGCCGGGCTGCAGGCAGGTATGTGGTTTCCCGCGGCTATGCTAATCGCTCTGGCCGTCGGGATGACGGTTGGGGCTGTCAACGGGGTTCTGATTGCTCGATTTAGATTGCAACCCTTTATCGTTACATTGGCGACCATGGGTGCCATCCGCGGAATCGTCTATGTCTATTCCGAGACGCCGCAAGTGCCTGCAGACCCGGCTTTCCGCACCCTTTTGGGAGGCGGATTTATTGGCCCGGTTCCGGTCCCGGCCCTGATCCTGCTGGCCTTTTTCCCGCTGGTATGGATATTTCTGAACCGCACGACGATCGGACGCTCTATCGTCGCAATTGGCGGCAATGAAGAAGCCGTTCGACTGGCAGGCATCAATGTCAAAGCCCATATCATCCTGGCGTATGTCGTCTCCGGGTTTTTCGCCGGTGTTGCCGGCGTGCTTTTAGCTTCCCGGCTCGGAATCGCACAGCCAAGTGTTGGGGTGGGATATGAGCTGGATGCGATTGCCGCAGTGGTGATTGGGGGCGGAATTCTCGGCGGTGGCGGTGGCGGTGCGCTCGGAACCATGGGCGGCGTCCTTGCTCTGGGTTTGATTGACAATTTGCTGAACTTGTTCAATGTCCAGTCATACTATCAGCAAATACTTAAAGGTCTCATCATTTTGTTTGCGGTATTGGCGCGTCGCAAAGAATAATAGGCGACGAAACCTTGATCTAAGCGGCTGTCACAACTTAAATAAGGAGGGCAGCGTCGAAAACAACCAATAGTTGCGACACGATGTAGTAATTCGCTGTTAGGTACGCTCTTTATTAACCTCAAAAAGGGAGGATGGAGAATGAAGGCAAAATCAATTTTAACCGTGATCATCGTATTCATGCTGGTTGGGGGGCTGGGCCTGCCTGCGTTTGCGGCCGAAAAAGAAATTCGTTTGGGAATGGTTAACTTTTCGCTTTGCTGTCCATATTTCATCGGTATGTCTAAAGCGGTCGAAGAGGAGGCGGCGTTCTATCCGAACATCAAGCTGTTTATCACCGACGCAGGTGGCGATGCCGCCAAACTGACGGGGGATGTGGAGGACGTGCTGGCGCGTAATGTCGACGGGATCATTCTGAGCGGTGCCTGGCTGGAAGCAGCACCTGCGGCGCTGGACAGCATCAAAAAGGCCAAGGTGCCGGTGGTAATGGTCGACAGGCTGCTCAAAGGTGGTGAATACACGAGTTGGGTCGGTCCGGACAACTACACCATCGGGGTGCAGGATGGCAAGTATATCGCCGACAGGTTGAACGCCAAGGGACTTTTGGTAGTCCTGCGTGGAGGGCCGGCCGACAACTCCATTGGCCTTGATCGCACCAACGGCATGCTTTCGGTTGTGGAGAAAACCGGTATCGAGGTGCAAAAGGCTCCTGATTTTGGCGGTTGGAGCTCCGATGGTGGTTTCAAACTCATGGAGGCGATGCTGGCCCGTTTCAAGAAAATCGATGCGGTGTTCTGTGAGAATGACTCCATGTGCCTGGGCGCACAAAAGGCCATCGCAGATGCCGGTCGAAGTCAAGAGATGTTTCTGGTCGGTGTGGATGGTGAAAAGGCAGCGCTGGTCAACATCATGACAGCGGGCAGCAACTATGCTGCCACCGGCCTGAATAATTCCGACCAAATCGGAAGGGCAGCATTCCACCGGATGATGTCAGTGCTGGCAGGCGCAAAAGCGCCCCTGAAAACGGTCCTGCCGTCACCGATCATCACCAAAGATAACGTTTGCAGGCACTACAATCCGGCCAGCGTCTTCTAAGTGTACGGCCGCTAGACGAGCTCCCTGCGGGCTGCATACCTTTCTGCGGGAGCTCGTCGTCACATCCCAAAGGATCCGCACGACTCCGAATTCGTTCCGTTTGCCCGCATGGCTCACCGGGGCCAACTATTTACAAAACCGCCCGAAATCTGGTATGAAGTTTTACCTGGGTTTTGGGACCCTTGCGGCGCGGCCGAGTTACCTCCGCGGACACCATCGACAACCAGCCTCCCGAATTGCCGGACATCTCCAATTGCCTTCTGCGCGCCTATCGACTCCGCCGCCCTCGCAGGCTGTGACTGTCCCCCACGGCAAAGCCGGCTAAACCGTCAACGGAAAAATCACTTCATGGAGAGGAGCCGATGCTCCCTGGTGCCTTCATCAGTTACAGCTCACCGGACCGGGATTTTGCGCAGCGGCTGGTGCGGGATCTCAAGGAACGCGCGATTTCGGTCTGGTTCGACGAGGCCGAGCTCGAGCCGGGCGATTCGATCATTGGAAAGATCGAGGCCGGCATCGATCGCATGGACTACCTGATCGTGATTTTGTCGCCGGCCTCGGTGGCGTCCCGGTGGGTGCAGGAAGAGGTGCGCATGGCCCTGCACAAGGGCCTTGCGGGCAGGAAATTCAATGTCATTCCGGTACTGAAGACAGACTGTGAAATTCCGCTCTTTTTGCGGGACCGCAAATACGTGGACCTGCGCCCGGAAGCGGACTACCCGGCCGGGCTTGAAAAAATCGTGGGGAAACTCACTCGGGGCCGTGGATCTGAAAGCCAACCGAGTTCGGTGCAACTCGAATTTGCCCGCATCCGCAACGACGAGCAGTATGCGGTTCTTCGACCGCTGCTTGACTTACTGGAGCCCCTCGTAAGTCGAGCCGCTCGCCAAAGAGACAAAGAGATCGACAACGAGTTGCGAAATATTCTCAAGCAACTTCAGGCAGAACCAAGAAGCGGAGTCGGTGGCCGCACACATGTGGAAAAGATGTTAGGCGGGTTTATTCAAGATGATTGGAGGGTCAACGGTGATGTGCACCAGGCCAATCGAGATCTTGTCATCAATAAAATCAAGAAACTCAAAGTGGTTATCGAGGCCCATCGTCGCAATCTCGGCGACCTTGAAGTCCGGGAAGCGTTCGCTCCCGAAGCTGTCGACCTCAAAGCCTTGGATGCCGCGGAGCAGCGCTGTCGGGAAAGCATCAGAAACCGCTTTTCCGAGGATGCGCGCTATTACATTCCGTTGGCCGGTGAGACCACCGAACCGGTTAAAGGCAAAGCCGCTACCCACGTCCCACATTCTGTCCGGCGCCGGCAGCAGCGGATTGCAGCTGAATTTCGCGAATTGGTTGAGGAAGTTCGCGAAATCCGGCGCGTCAGGCTCGACAGCCTGCGTGAGGCCGTGGACAAGTAACCTTGCGTCATCCTGCTGGGGGAGCCGGGTTGCGGCAAGACCACGGCCCTGCAACATCTGGCCTATGAGTTGGCCGGTGAAAACGGCCAACTGCCGCTGCCGTTGCGCTTGAGCGCATTTGAGTTTGGTATGAAGGTGGAGGACTTCATCGGTGACGGCTGGGCCGGGCCGGAGAGCGCCGATCACTGGAACTGGAACAGCCCCGAGCTGGCCGCCGCTCTGATTGCCTACCTGAAGGCGGGAAAGCTCCTTTTCCTGTTCGACGCTCTGAACGAAATGCCGCATGAGGGTTATGCCGAGCGTACCCGGGCCCTGCGACACTTTATCAACAGGTGGTCGAAGGAAGGCAATCGCTTCGTGGTGACGTGCCGGGTGCTGGATTACGGTGAGGAGCTGTCCGGACTGAAGCGGGTGGAGATCCAGCCGTTCAATAATGAGCAGATTCAAGACTTTCTGCGGAATGACTTGCCGGAAACCTGGCAGGGCCTTTGGCAGCGGTTAGCCGAAGAAAGTGATGCTCAGCGCAGTTTACTGCAGCTGGCGCGAAACCCCTTCATGCTATCCGTCATGGTTCAGGTGTTTAGCACGGATGGGCGCTTGGGGCGCAACCGGTCCGATCTGATGAACCGCTTCACCCAGATACTGATCGAAGAATTAGCTCGGCCCAGGTGCGCTCCGGACCAATGGCTGGATGCTGATGTGCAGAGGGCGGCCCTGGCCTACCTGGCGTTCGAAATTCAGGCACGGCCCCGCTTGGGCACAACGGTAAAGAAAGTTCAGGCCGAATCGGTGATGCCGCAGCAAGTGCAGCCCGACCCCGACTGGCCGGCGGTTTCATCGCCACCGGA
>CP070697.1:6269746-6274557 GCA_020353555.1 Desulfobacterales bacterium | reverse complement strand
CCAAGGCTTCGACCCGGCAAGCTTGCGGAGGCCAAAAAGTCGTTGTTGTCTGCGGCTTGTCTGCGCATGTCTGCGGCTAAAATATTTTTCTTTATTCCCCGAAATATAATTTGACCTATTGTAACCCCACGATATATATTAAGATAACTTGACCGGCCGCATGCCCGATTTTTGGAACGGCCATTTGCCGATATCCGAATCGATACGATGATCCCGGATAGCAGAGAGGTGCCGAATTTTTGAGGTCGCCGAGGGGGGTATATGTCAAGTTCTGCCGCCGCTGCTGCCCAGCGGCCCGCACGACGCCATGACTTGGACTGGCTGAGGGTTCTGGCCGTTTTGGTGCTGCTCTTTTTCCACGCGGGCCGACTATTTGACCGATGGCCCTGGCACCTTAAAAACGAAGTCCTCAGCGAAGGCATCACACGCGTCAACCTCTTTATCACCATATGGCTTATGCCCCTGTTTTTTCTACTCTCCGGCGCGGCCTCCCGGTTTGCTCTGAAATATCGGACGGGGAGAGAGTACGTCCAGGAGCGATTCTTTCGACTTTTTGTTCCCCTTGTCTTCGGAATATTCGTCATCGTCCCCCCTCAAGTATATTGTGAACGCCTATTTCGGAATCAATTCAACGGTTCGTTCCTCGGTTTTTATCCGCATATTTTTGAGGGCGTATACCCGGCCGGAAATTTCAGCTGGCACCATCTGTGGTTTCTTGCTTATCTTTTCGTTTTTTCGTTGCTGGCCTTACCGCTCTTTATTTATCTGGGCCATAACCGCAAACCCCTTTTTCTCATCCGGCTGCTGGCTCGTATCGAAAAGCCCTGGGGCCTCATGCTGCTGCCGGCCCTGCCTCTCGCTGCCTACGAGGCCCTGCTGCGGCCCTTCTGGCCTCAAGGCGACCAAAACCTGGTCAACGATTGGGCCAATTTCTTCTTTTATATAACGGTATTCATCTACGGTTATCTGCTGATACCGGAAGAAGGGATCAAAGCGTCCATTGAACGACAGGGCGGCCGGGCGGTTACCTTGGGATTGGTCTCCGCGGTGATGATCCTCACCTACTATTTTAGTTTCATACCCCTCAAAATTGACCCTTTGTTCGGGGGAGTGGCGGACTTGCTGTACAGAATCGTTTGGGGTTTCAGTTGCTGGTTCTGGTTGGTGGCAATTCTAAGTTTAGGATCAAGGTATCTCCGCATGCACAACGACGTGTTGCGATATTCGAATGAGGCGGTCTTGCCGTTTTATATCCTGCATCAGACGGTTATCGTCGTGATCGGTTATTTTGTGTTCAATTGGGATCTGGGCGTCGGCGGAAAATATATTTTTCTCAGCCTGGCCTCGCTGCTCGCTTCCATTGTCATTTATGCCGTGATTGTAAGAAGATTCACACCGACGCGCTTCCTTTTTGGAATGCGACTGCAATGATTGATGGATGGAACCCGGTCGCGGCCGCCCATGTGAGGAGCTTTTCAGACCCCAGCGCTACCGGTATTTCTTAATACGATATCAAGAAGTTAAAGGTTTCGCTGCTCAAGCCGTGTCTGAAAGTGGGCGAGCGGATGTGATGGGCCGGATCTCTTTAGGGGCCGGTGTGGCGTCTGTTCCCGTTTCCGTCTTTTGGCCTGTAATCGCTCAGACTCATTTTTTGCTTGCTTTCGGATTCCAATCAATGTAAAAAGCGTTTCTCCCAAACCGTTTCTCCCGAAAAGTGGGAGCCACGGAAGCCTCCAATAGTTCCCATATTTGTATCAACGTATTAATTTTTTTAGGAAAATTGAAATTACGCGCATGGAAGACAAGGACTTGGAATTTTTTAAGAATCTTCTTAAGCAGTGGCTGGAAGAACTTTTGGATCATGCCGAAGATACGGTTGAAGGCTTATTGGAATCGCAGCAAAATTTGGCCGATCCTCTGGACAGAGCTTCGTTTGAATCCGATACGGTCACGGCGCTGCGTATTCGCGATCGCGAAAGCATGCTGATCAAAAAAATCAAAAAATCGCTGCAGGATATCGAAAACGGCGATTACGGAGTCTGCGAGGATTGCGGTCAGGATATTTCCATCGCCCGGCTGAAGGCGAGACCCGTCACATCATATTGCATTCGCTGTAAAACAAGAAGAGAGAATTTAGAGAAACTCACCGGGGTATGATGCTGTTCGGCCGCGGGATTCCCCGAGAATACGGCCTGCGTCGCAGCGGTGGTTTGCTGTGTGTTTTTTGTGTAAAATCAGAGTTGAGGAAAGGAGAAAAAAGGTGAATAAAGGCGATTTGATCAACGAAGTTGCCCAGGTGGTCCGCACCAGGAAAGAGGCGCAGGCCGCGGTGGATTGTGTTTTTTCATCGATTACGAAGGCCCTCAAAAAGGGGGATCCGGTTACCCTGGTTGGTTTCGGGACCTTCAAGGTGGCGCACAGAAAAGCCCGAACGGGACGCAATCCGCAGACCGGAGCGGAAATTGAAATCAAAGCATCCAAGGCTCCCAAATTTACCCCCGGCAGCTCATTAAAAGAAGCGGTTAAATAGCGGTTTCCGTTCGCGAACGCCTGTTTGTCCCGATTGGGGCGTCAGGTTCTCCCGCCGCCGGGGAGACGCATTTCCGGACAGACCCGCGAAGGATTTCTTTAAGGGCAAAGCGGTTGCCGCAGCCCTCCAAATCAACGGCGGGGTTTTTCCCCGGGAACTCCGCCGTTTTATGCAATGCAGAATACCTGGTCCTTGGGGCCGGGTCAGAAAGCATTCGCTCGGCCGCTGACGATTGCCCCAAGACATCAGTTCCGAGCGAGGCACGTATATCCGAACCAAAGATACTCCTGTCAGCCCCCACCGCCTCACCCTCAGCGAAAAAACTTGCGCGATCCATTTGAAAGCGGCAGCTTTAGCCGGGTGGTGGTTGCATTTTGGCACCGACTTAATTCAGGGCGTCAGTCCCCGCGTTTGGTGGGAGGCTGACAGAGCCAGAAAGGCAACCCGCAAGGCTTTAGCTCTATGGTCAGTCACTTTTGTCCCTCCATATGTTGTTGGTTGAACTACAGCCCGCAATATAGCATGTGTATTTTGGGTGGAAGCGGTCGGGTGCGAACGGAACCCTGAGCTGTCCGTAAATCTTGCCAGGGCAGCCTCGCTTGTGATACACGGGAAACAAACAGCATCTTTGAGCGAACCCGAAATTATGAGGGTCTCCATTGCATTCTCATAACGTACCGTGGCAAGGTATTGCTAAGACGAGCTTGCCGGCGATCGGTTCCCGCTCAAGGAGCACAGGGCCGCAATCCTTCCACTTACCGTTTTGTGGCATCAATCTTCTAACATGCTACCAAGGATAGCCGATTGAAAATTCACCAAAAGATGCAATTGCGATCCTGTCATAGTTTTCAAGCAGGGCTTTTGATATTGCTGTTTCTGGTGCTAACAGGGTGTGCGGTCGCTTTGATAGGGGTCGGTGCGGGGGTAGGAGCCGCCACCTATGTGAACGGCAAACTTAGCAAAACATACAGATCTGAATATCATGAAACAGTTCAGGCAAGCATCAATACCTTAAAAAACCTCAGAATCCCTATCAACGCAAAAATATCCGATGAACTGAAAACTTCGATTAAAGCGACTCGACCTGATGGCACACCAATCAGGGTCGACGTTGTCCGAATTGAGAAGGATCTGACCGAAGTTGGAGTAAGGACCGGTTCGATAGGATTGTGGGACCAAAAAGTATCAAGGCAGATTCAAGATATCATTGCAGAAAATTTAAATAAAATGAGTGGGGCAGAGAAATCAAACCTTGCCGACCGTCGAACCCCGGTACCATCTTTTGCGTCTTCCAAAACGTCAGCAGCTAGAAGAACTTCAAAAAGTACAGATATTCAGCAAAGCACACGAAAGCATGAAATCGCTCAACATGATGATTTCACAATATTTTTCAATCACGATTCAAACGAGATTTCCGTTGAGCAAATTGAAAAATTGGATAAAATTGCGCAACATATCCTTGAGATGCCAAATGCCGAAGTGGTCTTAAATGGCTATACGGATTCAAGCGGTGATGCGAATTACAATAAAATGATTTCGGAAAGACGGGCGGCAATCGTTAAAGCATATTTAGTCGGAAAGGGCGTTGAACCTGGAATTGTAACTATCATTGGACACGGAGCAAAAGATTTTATTGCCGACAACAACACGATTGAGGGCCGCAACAGAAACCGTCGAGTTGAAATCGTTGTTTCACCATAGCTCGATGAGGCCAGAAGGTCTGTGTCCATTCTGGATCTGCAATAATTTTGGTCCGCTTGAGACGAAGGGATCTGGCGAGAACGCACAGGCTTCAGAACGCCGGATTTTTTGGGCGATAGTCAATATATCACTATCGGCCGATAGTTGGTTTTCGCTTCTTATATGACTAGATGCCAGAACTCTTGATAATGATTGACTAAATCCCATCGATTTGTTCATAAATTTATATATAAAAGCTTTTTAAGCGCCACTCCACCTGACCTGAAGCGGTTCTGCATTTTTCGAATCGAAACCTGCTGCTCATCGCATACCGCGTTTTTCTGATTGATCCGCTTACTGACGCCTATTGTTTGAAGCCTAAGAAGAGGGAGGTGACGTTATGGCAGAAGAAGGTTTTAAGCGCAAACTCACCGCTATACTGAGTGCTGATGCCGTCGACTACAGCCGCCTCATGGGAGAAAACGAAGAAGCCACTGTCCGAACCTTAAAGGCCTACCGTGAGGTGCTTAGCACCCTTATTCAACAACACAGCGGTCAAGTTTTGGACTCTCCAGGCGATAATTTGCTGGCGGAGTTTGCC
>CP070697.1:6258419-6269646 GCA_020353555.1 Desulfobacterales bacterium | reverse complement strand
AATGCCTTTACAGAAAAAACCAATCTTGTCGAGAGTGTTCGCCAGCCGGGAGGCAATATCACCGGTGTGCGTTTTCCAGGGCCGGATAACGTTGTTAAGCGTTTTGAAATATTGCATGAGCTCGTGCCGCAGGCAAAACGCGTTTTAGTGCCCTACGACCCCAATTATCCGAGCGCGCCGTCCGCACTGGATGGATTGCGGCTATCGGCTTCCTCCTTGGGCATCACTTTGGTGGAAAATCCGGCCAACAATGTGGAAGCGCTTAGAGCTGATTTGCAGGCGCGGTCTGCATCAGGTGATATCGGCATCGATGCCGTTCTGCTTATGCCTGATCTTATCTGTCATTCACCTGATGGCTTTGGGACCATATTGAAGTTTGCAAACGAGAATAAAGTGCCTGTCGGCGGCGGCGCAGGTTTTACAGCAGACCTTGGCGCCCTTTTTAGTTTTGTTCCTGATTTTTTCGAAGAGGGCAAGCTGGCGGCATTATTGGCTGACAAAATCCTCAAAGGCACTGAAGCAGGAACAATCCCCGTGATCACACCCCAGTCGAGTCTAAGGATCAATTACAAAGCGACTCAAGCACTTGGCCTGAAAGTGCCGGAAGGATTATTGACCCGGGCCGAAGAGATAATTCGCTAAAACGTCAGCCCGCCTCGCATAAAGATCAAAAACCGGCAGCATGCACGGTCAACCGAGAGGTAGGCCGCTTTTTTGCCTTTGGATGGCATGCGGTCTGGGCGACGTTGAGTTCGGCTGCCGGGCACCCGCGGCAACCCGGTTTGCGCAACAAAGGATTCTCTGAACGAAGGATTCTTTAAATCAAATCAAAAATCGCGCTGTGTCGCCCTGGTATTCCGGAAGTTCATTTAGAATCGATGGGAAGGCTATGCCGGTGCTTTCCAAAGATCCGGCAGCCGCCGAAAACCTGTCGTTTCCTCGATCGCGCCGCTCAGTTTTTCCCGCAACTGGATGTCGGCACCCATGGTATTGGAATACAGAATCGTTCGAATGTGCCTTACGTCGAAGGTGAGATCATCCGAACTCTGTGCGATCACAATCCATTTCTTCTTCCACGCATCTGCCAGGCCGGCTTCGTAGTAGACATTTGGATTTTTGTTCGTGAAGTCGACGATCACGAGGTCGGCGCCGCTAATCTTTTCTTTAACATCTTCGACAACCGGTTCCGAGATGAGTATTTCGTCTGCCCGGACACAGTTGAAACCGTAGTCCTCGACGGTACTCTTGATCACTTTGTAGACGAAATCCAGTTCGGAGGCGAAGGGCATGACAACAAAACATATAGGCTTAGATGCCGCAAACACCGCGTTTTCGTACCGTGCACTCGAGCGCCAGGAACGAAACCCCCACTGTCCGATTTCATAAGTGTCATCATAGGCGACAAGTTGGCGCACGTCGTTGTCAAAAAGCGTGATCTTGTTTCCCACACATTCGACCCGAAGACGATACGTCTGACCGTTCTTAATCGATGAACGCCGGCCGGTCTGGCCGAGCAATTGCCAAACAGGGCCAGGGAGCACCTTGCCGATGAAAAATTTCGTGTTAAACGCACCGAGGCCCGCATAGTAGTAACCCTCATACCCGGAATAGCGGAACACAATCGCATTTTCCTTGCCTTCGTCGCCGCGACCCGTCCGTTTGCCCTTTTCGGGGGTGATTTCAACCTGGATCGAGCCGTTTTTGAACTGATCTGAGAAAACGAGCACCTGTTCGGGAGCATTCGCGACCAGTGGCGATGAGAAGCTGCCTTCACCAATCTGTTTCCATTCATCTTGCAGAGCTGAGTATTTCATGAATTCCAACTCCTTGACTGGGGATTTGCTTTGCTGTCAAATTTTCGGAGGTTGACGTGGGTTGGGAATTTAATTCTGCGATCCCCGTCCCTGCGAACAACCGTGGAATTGGCTAAAATCATTGCGGATATGAAACTGCTCGCAATCGTTTATCTCACTCGGCGTGCAAATGTCAAACCTAAAGCCGATCGAATCCGCCAGACACAATCTTCTCCGGCGGCGGTTTAAAATGAGATTACCCATCCCGCTCGGGATATGCTAATAGGATGGTAGCATTTGGATCGGGTGAATGAATGCCTCTAGCGGCAATCCATACAACGGCTGATCGGCGTGAGACAACCCCCTTTCCGTGTGATTGGCTGGTATATCCACGAATATTGACCATTTAACCATTCAGCCCATCAACGATTTGACGAGATCTGGAATTTATTCAAGCTTGCGCAACCCGAGGGCCAGTTCAGAAATCATCGGCTCGGCCAGCAACGATTGTCCTGGCACGTCGGAATCAGGGAAGATCGGAAGGTCGGGGCAACAGAATCGGGGCGTTTTCAAGCCGGCCTCGTCGTTCAACGACCGGGAATCGGGAACGCAACCAAAACCCAGTGGTTGACCAATACCGCGGATTGGGTTTTTGACCAGTTGCCCTCACCGACCCCAAGCGGCAGATCAGGGAGGCGGTCACATCATGACGAAGTTTACTTACTATTATGTCAAGAACGCGATGCTTTTTTCGAGTTTTATCTCCAATTTTGTGGGCGTTGTGGTCGTTCTATTCCTGACGCAACGGTCGGCCTCGCAAGTTTCGCCGGACATCCTGCGGCTGACCCACGACATCAACCTCGTTTTCCTACCCGCTTCTTTCATACTGCCTTTGGCTTTGATTTTGCTTTACGAGAGACCGGTGCGCGCCTACCTGAAAAGGTACTTTGCCAAGCAGCCGTTATCCGATGAAATTATTCTCAAGGCGCGCCAGAAGCTGCTCAACGAGCCGTTTTTCCTGATCGGCCTTGCCTTGAGCATCTGGCTTGCGGCCGCGGTGGTATTTCCTGTGATGTTTTGGGTTCACGGTGCCGGTCGGGAGGCCATCCGCAGCGCTTTTTTTCGCGGCTTCTATACGGGGTTGACGACCATCACCGTCGCCTTCTTTGTCCTTGAGTTCGTCCTGCAGCGTGGAGTGGTTCCCTATTTTTTCCCGAACGGCGGCCTGTCGTTGACGCCGCGCACCTTGCGCATACGCATTCGAACACGACTCATCGCGCTGCTTTTGGCCAGCAATATCATTCCGCTGGTTTCCATCCTGCAGGACACTTGGGGAATAGATTATACGAATGAATCCCCGGCTAACGTTATCGCCCAGCTGCAATCAGCCCTCTTCAGTCACGTTTTCGTGTTCATCGCGGTCGGCGTTTGGCTGACCTTCCTGGTGAGCAGCAATCTGACCCAACCGCTGGAGGAGATCACGCATGTGCTGCGAAAAATCAAGAATGGGCTGTTTGAAACCAAAGTGCGCGTGACATCCAATGATGAAATCGGGTATACGGGGGATGTGATCAATGAAATGGCGGAAGGTCTGATCGAACGGGATCGCATAAAGCATTCGCTGGCTTTGGCGAAAGAGATCCAGCAGAGCCTTATACCCAAAGAAACGCTGAAAATTGAAGGGTTCGATGTGGCCGGTAAAAGCCTTTACTGTGATGAAACCGGCGGAGATTATTATGACTTCATTGATTTTGACGGGGGCGGCGAGCAAAGGTTTGGGGTAGCCATCGGCGACGTAGCGGGGCACGGCGTTTCGTCGGCCCTGCTCATGGCCGCCGTCCGATCCTCCCTGCGCCAGCGCGCCTCGCATCCCGGCAGCCCAGCCCAAATCATCTCCGATGTAAATCGTCAGCTCGCCAAAGATGTGGAGCACTCCGGGGAATTTGTAACCCTGTTTTTTTTGGTTATCGATACCGTCAAGAAAGAACTCGAATGGGTGCGCGCCGGACATGATCCGGCCCTGATTTACGATCCCGCCCGCGACGCATTCACCGAGATGGGTGGAGCGGGCATGGCTCTCGGCGTGGATGAAAAGTGGCGTTACGGCGAGCATCGGACAACCGCCATTTCGAAGGGCCAAGTCATCTTACTCGGCACCGATGGTGTCTGGGAGGCAGCGAACTTAAAAGGAGAGATGTTTGGTAAAGAACCCGTCTATGATGCAATCCGCAAAAATCACACGGGAAGCGCCGATGAAATTCTGGAAGCGATTCTATCCACCCTGAATGAATTCCAAGGCGGGGCCAAAAAGGAAGACGACGTGACGCTGGTCATCATCAAAATGCAGGACTGAGGCTCGGGCCGCGGGGCGGCGGCGAGCTGACCGTGCATAAACGTCGGCCGCCGCACGCGTTCTTGAGGGCCGAGTTTATTTCTGGTTCAGTAGGCCAGGCGCTTCGGCGCAGGGCCGCCGACATCGCCCAGTCAATCGGTCTCCCCCTCAGCGCGTGTGCCTCTCGTTGGATTCTCCCCAAATTTCCAACATCCAATCGTAAAAACACGCCGTTTATACCCCTTTTGGGGGGTGTTCGTCGTCTTTGGGAAAAGATAAAGAACAATTTACACGGGTAAATTGACCGCGATTTTTGGATGTATGACCCCTTGGACGCCACCCCGTGCGCGCTGATACAACCTCAATCAGCATCGATTTAAACACGTTGATTGTCGCCGTCGGGGGTTGACCGAATTCTTTGAAAACTATAAAAATGGGAATAAGGCGGTCATGCAGGCTAAGGGCTGCCGAGTCAGCTAACAACCACCGCAAAGAAAGGAGATGAAAGCCATGCCAACGTTGAAAATTTATGATCGTGAGCCCTGCGGAAGATGGAAGGTTTCAGGAATTGTTTTGTCCTTGCTGGCGTGCACATCCCTGTTAGGGTGCATCGTCGCAATTCCGGTGGCGGTTGCTTACTACCGAGGCACGCAGAATTATGTGGCCGCGGCCGAAGTCAACGTTGCCCCTGACAAGGCATTCCAGGCCGCTGTGAAAGAGGTCGAAGCCCGAGGAGACCAGCTGAAGATCCTGGAGAGAGACGACTCCAAGCGGCTGCTTAAAATTACCGATGGAAAACAGACGGCGGAACTAAAAATCGCCGCGCTTGATGCTTCCAAGATCAAATTGATTGTTACAGCCGATATTGAGGGCGGCGAGCAGGAAAAAGAAAAAGAATTGGCCTTGCGTATCATCGATGTCTGGTGCAAAGCGATGGGGCTGGAGTATAAGGTGATCGAGGGGTAAGCTTCAAACCGCAAGTGCCCTAAAGAGGCCAGCGGCTCGCACACCGCTGCATGACCGCGTCCGGCGGCGCTAAGCCCGTTAATAAAGGCCAAAAGCGGGTGAAGCGCCGGATGAGGTCCCAAAATCACATCCGGAGCACCCCTTTGACCTTCTCGGCGACGTCCCGGAGATCCTCGGCGTTCGGCCTGTCTCTGATGTCGCCTAAACGACCGGTGATGGAATGGCTGCGCAGATTATCCGTCTTATATTCGCCCACGATATACCATTCCGCCACTATGGAATAACCTAAATGGTCAAACAATTGACCCATGTACTTGACCGCGGGAATGGCTTCATTAACGCCGGTATGGGCTCCGCCGTAGGTACAGTAAACCACGGTCTTGGCGGAAGGCCTCCGCGGTGCGGCGGGTTTGATGTCGCCGTTTCTAACATAATTTTGGAGCAGCGCCCTAAACAGGCCCATCAACGGTTGGCCCGGCAGCTGCCCGTAAACGCCGGAACCAACAAAGACGAAATCGTATTGGAGGATCTCCACTTTGGTATCTTTGCGGGTGATCTTGATTGTTTTGACCTGATGGCCTAATTCCTGAATCGTATCTTGTATTCGCAAAGCCACCTTTTCCGTATTACCGGTGGAAGAAAAATAGAGATTGAGTACGTTCATTGGATTCTCCTTTTTTGAAAAAACCGGCCGCAGCCCAGGTGCTAAATAGCACTCAATGGCACGGCGGTCAATTTATTCATTCAGGGGACGTGGTCGGTATCCGGTGCTGCTCGAGCAGGCGGATTTCCGTCCTGAACATCGCTGTCATCGCCGGGCGGCCGGTGACGATTTTGAAATGGTGGTCAAAGGGGTGCCAAGCTTGCCGGGGTTGGAACCCGCGCAGGTCATCCGCTGCGGCCAGAGCCGACCCTCCGTCATGCCCCGAAGATCAAGCGTACGGCGAACAGCGCCGGAAGGCTCAGTAGCAGGCAGCGTCCGGGCCACTTCCATTTTCGGAGCAAGACCACGTTGAAGCTGCAAAAGCATGCCAGCATCAGAAACATGAAAACACCCGCCAAGCGGAAGGCCAGCCCGGCGTCGTAGGACACTGTTTTTACGATGCCGGCAATGGATAAAATGACTCCGAGCAGGCCGAACAGGACCCGCATTACGGCTTGCGTCCGTTGGGAGGAGTCGGCGCCGAACACGATTTCACCGAAAATTTCACCCAAAATGTCGCCGAGCATAGCATTTTCCTTTCGCGATTTGTGCGGTACCGCCTCGACCGCCAGTCGTTATCTTTGTATTGACACACAATCCTCTTTTTGCCATAGTACCCTAGCGCCCACGCGGACTCTCGTCATTCATGTTCCGATATCGCCCACGCGGATTCTTATCATTCATACTCCGATATCGCCCACGCGGATTCTTAACTTTAATTATTTTAGTCATTTCAATGTGGAAAGATGAAGTGCTAGGCCGCAGGCAGATTTTTGTGAAGCCATCGAGTGCGGGATGCGGAAAAGCCAAAGCATCCCACCTTGCTTGGCGGGCGGCCCGTCTTCTTTGTTGCCTCCCAGGTGCGATACAATGGGCAAGTACCTTTTGATGGACCTCGAAGACGGGCCAGAATGCGGTGCAACCCGGGGACATTTTGTTTTGTCGGTGTCCCTTAAATGAAGAAAGGAGGTGAGGCATCGCTTTGATGGGGCGGTCTCGAACCCGTGAGTTTTGCGATGAGGGACGCGCAGGGTTTGGGAGATGACGGCAGAGGGTGCGAGACCGGAAAGGAGGGTCAAGTTCTTTTTTTTCAATTGTCGTCGCGGAAAGGGGGAAGCCGCTATGTCAACAAAAAGAATTCTATTATTGATCCTAGCTGCCGTCGTTGTCGGCGTTTGTGTGACCGGCAGTCCTGTCTTCGCAGGAAACAACAGGACCCTTACGGTTGTGGCCGTGGTCTATGTCAAACCCGGATTTGAGGACCAGGTCAAGGAAGAACTTCTCAAACTGGTACCGCTGACCCATTTGGAGCCGGGGTGCCTCCAATACGACATGCATGTGAATATTGATCTGGATACGTTAAAAATAAACCCCAGGCTGTACCTGTTTTACGAGAACTGGCGGAGCAGAGAGGATTGGGATCTCCACATGAAGATGCCCTACCTCAAGACCTGGTTTGATATGGCGCCACAGGTGACTGAGAAAATTGAGCTCACCATCTGGGAGAAGTACCCCGTAAATACCAATCCTACCTTCCGAGGAGGAGCCGCACCGGCTCCTGAGGAGCAGTTTTCGCTGATGGCCCAGGTCTTTATCAAACCCGGATTCGAAGACAAGGGCCATAAAGAGATGCTCGCTTTGATACCGCTGACCCATTTGGAGCCGGGGTGCATCAATTATGACATGCATGTGAATCTTGATATGGACACGATGGCGCCGATTCCACAAAAGGTCTTGTTTTACGAGAATTGGTATAACTACAAAGTCTGGAAAATCGATCACATGAAGTCGGATTACCTGGTGAGATGGTTCGATATGGCTCCCAAAGTAACGGATAAGATTGATCTTACCGGGTGGCAACGGATGCACTTCAGCGAAAAATATGAACCGGTCCAATGGAAAGCGGAATGAACCATGATCGGCGCGTGCGTGCTCGACAACGGGGATTTACGGGTGATGGTCGGAAGGATTGCCGGACGGCCGGGTGGGGCTGGATTTGTGGGGCGAGAAACAGGGCGTGCCCGGCCGCTGGCGCGCGAGACCACCACCGACGAGCAGAGGATTTCCTGTGCTTGCAGTCTGTTGAGGATCATGCTGACGATTCGAGGGGGTTTATGAGAACCTCTTTTTGAAGGAAAACGGCGATTAGCGTGCGCAGGTGAGAGAGATGATTTCCCGCTGCGAAAAAGACACAAGAAGGAGGAACGCCATGAAAAGATTTCTAAAAACGATTGGCCTCTTAACGTTAATCTTCGGGCTGTGTCTGACCTTGTCAACCAACACCTCTCGGGCAGCCTCGGACAAGATTAATGTGGGGGTGATGTACAGTATTACCGGCAAAGGGTCGGAGGTGGCCAAGGTGCAGCTGGACGGTGTTAACCTTGCCATCAAGCAAGTCAATGAAAAAGGTGGCTTGGAGATGGACGGAAAGAAGGTTGAGGTCGAAGCCGTCGTCCGCGATGACGAGACCAAGCCGGATGTGGCGGTTCGAAGACTCAGGGAATTGATCGACGAAAATATTCGTGTCGTGGTTGGCGGCACATTTGCGCATGTCAGCACAGCGCTCAACGAACAGATCCGGGACGGACAGGCGCTCTTTATGGCCACCAATGGGATCCAGGAGAAGGTTTTTCGCAAGGAGAACAAGGCGCCCTATTACATCTCCCCCCTGGGTGCCGTTGATGGAATTGGCCGGATGTGTGCCGATTACGTGGGCAAGACCTTCAAACCGCAACATGTGATTCTGTTTCTCCCCGACTACGCCTACGGCCGGGGCGCAGCGGAGGGCGCCCACAAGGTTTTTGGAAGCAAATACCCGGACATTAAGGTCACCGAAGTCTGGTCGCCTGTGGGAACACCCGATTTCACCTCCTATATCATCAAGATCAAAGAGCTCAAGCCCGATGTGGTCATGATGGGGCACTGGGGGAACGATGCCATTAACGCCCTCAAGCAAGTCTATGAATTAGGCTTGAGGAAGGACGCGAAGGTTTTCTTCAACTCAATCATCACGGCTTTTGCCGTGGGGATTCCGCCGGAAGCCTTGGAAGGGGTGACCATGGGTTGGTGGTGGTATCACGACCTGACCGGGATCAAAGATCCTGAAACCGAAAAGGCGGTCGCGGAATTGACCGAGGTCTGGAAAAAAGAATATGGAGAGCCGCCTGATCCGTTCGCGGTATACGCCTATCTTGGGATGCAGCAGACCTTGCGGGGAATTGAATTGGCCAACTCCCTTGAGCCCGGCAAGGTATACCAGGCTCTGTTGGACAATCCGCAGTTTATGAGCGTCAAGGGTCCGGCGACCTGGCGCGTCGATGGCCGACCCTCGTACAAATACGCTAAATTCATTGCGGACGGCAAACCGCCTCAAGAAAGAAAAGACAAATGGGATGTTGCCAAAGTGGTCGATGTCTATATGGGTGAGGAATTGTGTTTGCCTCTGAAAGAAATGGGCTGGGAATAAGCCCGCCGAGAGGGGAGGGCGCTTCTTTTTCGAAAGGATAGCCCTCCTTCCATTCTCACCAACAAAACATAGGCTTCGGGTCGGCGGTCGCTATGTCTGCGCTAAAAGGCCTCTTTTGCGTGAGCATTGCGCTTGCAGCCGTCGGTTTGCCCCCTCTGGGCGTGCCGTCAGGCGCGTTACTCGCCAAATTGATGCGAATCTGATCAATCGGCGTCGAGTCGAATCTTACCTTCCGAAGCCAATCCAACCGGTAAGCAACCGGCCTCGGTGAATCCTCCTCGTCGATGTATTCAATAACTCCCGTCCTGTAATCGTAACCGTTTAGCCCTTTGAAAAACCATGGATAGGCCGACGACCGGGATATTCTTCATGAGCTAAATTGATACGTTAATCCGACTTTTCGAGCCCGCCGGTTGGATGGAGCGGGTCGCGATGTTGGTCAATCGGCCAGAAAAGGTCTTGATTCCATGGACGGGATGGGGGAAGATGGCACCGCCGCCGGGAAGCAACCGCGCGCCTGCCTGCCATCGGTATTGCGAGGTCAGATCATGTCAGTGTCGGAAATATTGCCGGATTTATTCTTTGTCGAACGGGGTTACTTAAATGGCAATCACTTTATCTATCGGTCGAAGGCGCCGATTTTGATCGATACGGCTTATGTCTGCGACTTCGAGGTCACCGCACGACTGATCCGCAGTTTGGGTGTAAGACTTTCAGATATCAGCTTGATCATTAACACGCATTGTCATTGTGATCATATTGGGGGAAACAAAAGCATTCAAGATCAATCCGGCTGTGAGATCGCCCTGCATACGATCGGAAAATATTTCATCGATACCCGGGACGACTGGTCCACGTGGTGGAAATATTACCACCAGCAGGCGGAATTCTTTAAAGCGACCCGGCCATTGGAGGATGGGGATGTGGTCGCCGTCGGCCCCCATGAATTTGAGGTCCTGCATACACCCGGCCATGCCTCCGACGGGATTGTCCTTTACAACCGGCGCGCCAAGATCCTCCTGTCCTCCGATACGCTCTGGGAAAATGACATGGCCGTCTTGACCGTCCGTGTCGAAGGAAGCGCGGCGGTCCACCATATGCTGCAATCGCTGGAGCGCATCGAAGCCCTCGATGTGCACACGGTCTTTCCGGGCCACGGGAAGCCTTTTGCCGATATCAAAAGGGCCCTGTCGAAAGCCAAAAAAAGAACCCAACGCTATTTGGAGAACCGGCAGAGACTCGGAATGGATCTGTTAAAGAAAATCATGATTTATACGCTTTTGATGCTTAAAAAGGTCGACCAAGACACTTTTTTTCAGCATTTAGCGCAAACCCATTGGTTTAAGGAAACCGTTGATCTTTATTTTAACGGGGCCTATCAGGCAAAGTACGCCGAGATTTTAAACGGTTTGCTTGAGCGCAAAATTGTTGTCTGCAAATCAGGTCAGCTTTTTACGACGGTGAAGCCCTGAACGTGTCCCAGGTAAGCCGCCCGTCCCTTACCTTCGAAGGCCTTTGGCATCCCTTCGGCGGATGGCGTGGCGCTTCTCAAATCGCCCCGAATCCGTCGTCTGCTAATCGGGATCGGGCGACACATCCGGTTCCACCTGATAGGCGTCGGCCAGGCGATTGGTGCCGTTGAAGAGATCCACCACGGCTACGATCTCCGCAACGCCCTCGTTATCCAGCCCAAGCCGCTTCACGGCGGCGGTGTGGGAGTGAATTCAGTAGGTACAGCCATTGGTGATGGACACGGCCAGGGCGATTATCTCCTTGGTGAGTTTATCGAGCTTCCCCGGTTTCATCACGACTTTCAGCTTCTGCCAGGTGGCTTCCAGGTGGTCGGGATTAAGCGCCAACGCTTGCCAGAACTTGGGTATAAAATCGATTTCTTTGGTGGCTTTGATGTCTTCATAAACTTCTTTGACCTTACCGGCGGCCTCGGCTTCTGAAATTAAACGCAAGAG
>CP070697.1:6244990-6258319 GCA_020353555.1 Desulfobacterales bacterium | reverse complement strand
CGGATGCAGCGCTTGATTACAAAATGGATCCCGCTCACCCGTGTCTGTCATCCTTATCCTTTACAGCGCTTTGGCGTTATCACCTGAGGCAGGAGCCCGGTGCGTTAGTAGCGCACGCCGCGTCGTAGATTCCGAGAATCGGAAGATCTGGGCGGGGGGTGCCGGGCAACCGGCATTCCTACCGCGACACATATTCCATATTCTGTCCATACCCCCAAAGGCCGATTGATCTGCCTTTCCTTATTCCATGGCGTGCAATGCCGCAAACCGGTCAAAAGCGGTCGGCCGAAATAGATGGCTTCCCAATTTCGTCATTGAAACTGACGGTTTTTGTCACTCCACGCTGCTTCCGCGATTTTCTTGTTAAATCTAAGTAACTGTAATAGCTATATTTACTGTAAAACACCTCATTCGGGCGCGAATTTTGCACTCTTTGGCAGTGACAGCTCAACAACTCGGCGGATTCAAGCCCAAAGTGAAAACTGATTGCTTTGAATTCGCAGCGGGTAAAAGCTGAACGCCGATAAAATCCGGCCTTGGGGGGACGTAAGCGGTAAAAGGAGGAATAACTGTTGGACAGGAATCTCCACAGTCAATCGCTAAAAAAGATTGAAACCGCAGCCAAGAGGAAGCTTCTCCCCCCATTTGACGCGCACCGTCGCGGCGCACCTAGCCTGCGGTCGCATTGGCGACACGCGCTCATCGCCCTCAGCTTGAGCGCCTTGGCGGGCTGTGTCAGCGCACCCCCCCCCAATTTAAACCAGGAGTTGGCTTTTGCGGTGCAGAATCTCGAATATCCCCGATCGTTGGCTGTTCTGCCTTTTGCGAACAAGACGGAAGCCGAGGGGATCGAAGACTTCGTCCGCGCCACCTTCTACAGCCACCTGAGTGTCCATCCCTACCGGGATGTCGAACTTTATGTCGTCGACCAAAAACTTCAGGCCTATGATTTAAGAGACGATAAGAAGCTGCGCCGGATGCCTGCCAGAGAATTAGGCCGCCTCCTCGACTGCGAAGCGGTTGTGTTTGGTGAAATAACGGAGTTCCGGAGGGAATTCGCCGGTATTTATTCCCAGTTGGCGGTGGGGGCTTCCATCCAGATCTGGGATACCCGCAGTGGCCGGAAGATTTGGTCGGATGAATATGTCGCGCGGCGCCATGAAGGCGGAATTCCCCTGGCGCTCACAGACCTGCCGATACTCACCATCCGGTCGGGCTTAAACCTGCGGGAAACGGAGAAAGTCCGAGCCGTGGATGAGTTGACCCGCTATTTAACCAGTCGCATTCCTGCTCCCGTGATCACGTTGGTCGAAAACGAGACGTTGGGGACGGCCACGGACCCGGAAAATCAGAAAGCATCTGAACGGCGCGACGATGAAAATTCGAAATTGCTAAGTTTGAAAAAGCTGACCAAGGGTCAAAAAACTGCTAGCCCGCAAACCCAATCCCCAAAACGCGAAAAAGCGATCGACGATGCGCGCCATCTCGCGGCCATGCCCCATTCCCTTTGATCAGAGGAAAAACCCCTCGCCCCTTCCGCTGTGCGTCCGCTCTCTGATTCCGCGGTGCATCTGAATGATAGCCGCTGACGGTTGGGACTAGATCAATGCGAGTTGATCCGGATAGGTTATCGTTAGCATGCTTCAGGTCACCAGGGCCAAACCTTGGCCAGATATTCGATACTGGGCCAGAAATCGGATTCTGTGTGAGGTTCAAGGGTGATGATGGGAGGTGGGCCCTTTCTGTTTTTTAGAAACTGGAACAGCGTTTGAAAGTCAATGCTTCCGTGCCCCAAAGCCAGATGATTATCCTGACGGCCGAAGTTATCATGCAGATGCAACTGTCGGAGGTACGGTTCCATGGATTCCATCCATGTTGCCAGCGGGGCGATCCCGAACGCAAATATATGACCGGTATCCATACAAAATCCGAGTGACGCCGTGCGCAGATTTTCAAAGATTATCCGTATATCATCAGGACCCTCTTCAAAAACATTCTCCAGCATCAGAACCGCCCCTTCGTCGCCCACCCGCTGACTCAGCCAGGACCATAACTGCAGGCTGTTTTCGATCCATTCCTCCCGCAGATACCCGTGTCTTCTTCTGTCATAGCCCGTGTGACAAACCACTGCTTGCGGTTTAAACAGCGGTAACAATTGCAGCACCTGTTCGAAGCGCTTCCGGGTGAGGGCCCTTACCGCCGGGTCCGTCGAACCCGGTGCAAGATCGACAAAAGGTGCGTGAAAGGTCACCGTCAGAGAATGGTGGTGAAGTTGCGCCGCAATCTTGCTGAATTCCGCATACGAAAAGCGTTCCAGTGCCGCGGCGTCCAATCCGATTTCAGGATTCAGTTGGTTGCCGAGAAACAGTTCTAGATAGCTCTCGTAGAGTAGGGTGAAGGGGATGTTGACTTGGATTTTCCGTTTAATGGGTAACATCGGTGGCGACTTTCCCCCGTAGGCTCAAGCAATTTTGCCTAAGCAATTTTGCCCCTTATAAGAACGGCTGGCGCGCAGGGCCGGGCCGGAGGGCGATTTCGATCCAAGCCCGCCCTGAGCCGTCGTAATCTTTACCTGTTTTTCCGTGTAAACCAGCCCCTCCTGAAAATCAACCGGAAAGCGTTTATTTGAATGGCGGAATATGGTAACGTTTTTGATCGGTGCTTAACGCAATGGCTTTTTTCAGCGATTGGTATCAATTTAACTGTATAATAAGGATTTAAGGGGTCCAGGGGCCAAGGATTCAAGCCAAGGCTGAAACTCTCTTTTCACTTGACCCCTGGGCCCCTTGAATCCTTGAACCCCAAGTCTTCGGCCTGAGCCGAGGGTAGTTGACTTGAAATCAACGCGCGGGTCGGTTTTACGAACCCTTATTTTCGAGCTTTTTCCGCTGCCCAAAGCCGACCAGCGGTCGGCCTCTCCCTGGTTTTTCAAGGGCTAAACGGTTACAGCGATTTAATGTGAAAGCCGGTGAAGATATGAATCCCTTCTCTGGAATTGAAAAACGATTTAGTCAGATTGTCGACTATTTTTTCGCGATCCGACCGCAGCCGATGCCCAGCAAAAAAAGACTGCTGAATTGTAAAATCGTTTCGCACCGGGGAGAACATGACAATATCCATATTTTTGAAAATACGATCGCGGCCTTTGACCGTGCCCAAGAGCAGGGTGTTTGGGGTATTGAGCTTGATGTTCGCTGGACCAAAGACTTGGAGCCGGTGGTTTTCCACGATCCGGATCTGATGCGGCTTTTCGGCAGTGATTTGGCGATACGCCATGCGACCCAGTCCACGTTGAGATCAAATTACCCGCTCATCCCGTCCCTGGCGGAAGTAATTCAGCGGTACGGCTTTAACTTGCACCTGATGGTTGAGATCAAAGCCGAGGATTATCCCAATCCTGTTCGTCAAAACCAGATTCTCAAAGAGCTCTTCACGCCCTTGAGACCCCAGGAAGATTTCCACATCCTTTCCCTCACCCCGGCGATGTTTAAAGTGATCGATTTTGTGCCGCCGTCAACCTTCCTGCCCGTGGCGCGGCTCAATGTCTCCCGCTTAAGCAAAATGGCGATATTGGAAAAATACCGGGGCCTCGCCGGCCATTACCTGCTGGTCAATCGCGTTTTACTGACGAGGCATCAGCAACGGCACCAGAAAGTGGGTACCGGCTATATCGCTTCCAGAAATTGCCTATTTCGAGAGCTAAATCGTGGTGTCGAGTGGATTTTTTCCAATACGGCCGGCAAAATTCAGGCAATCTGCGACTCGCTTTTGCAAAACCCGTGAACAGCACTGATTTCGGAACGGATACGGGGGGGTAGGCCTCCGGCTGGACAACGATGGCGAACGCGGCGGGAAGCCCCTCCTGCTCGAGTTATACTTGCCTTGGAAACAGCTTGCCCTTCTGGAGCAAAAGAATCTTATCGGCGCTGGAACTGCGAGTTTCAGTCCGTTGCCAAATACGCCGCCTGTTGCTTTCCCTTTTCCTCGTCGACAAAGTAGAAAAGAATCCCCCCGATGACAAAAAGGATTGAGAGGGAGGCAATGCTCCCGCGTGAGGCTAACTGGCCGACGTATTCGATTTGTTCGGGCGTGGGGGACGGCGGCATCAAAATCCGGCGGGCCGTTAAGCCGACGAGCCCCATCAGGGCCGGACCGAAAATGACGGCAAATTTGCCCAGCATATTATAGAACCCGTAATATTCCGCCGGCTTGTCTTTAGGAATCAAGCGTGCGTAATAAGAACGGCTGAGCGCTTGGATGCCTCCTTGCACCAGACCGATGATAACCGCCAGAATATAAAACTCCTGCTTGTTGGTCATCATAGTTCCCCAGACCGTAATAAATATATAGATTCCGATCGCCAGAAAAATCGATTTGCGCACGCCCCAATGTTGTCCCAATTTGCCGAATGCCAGCGCTGCCGGAAAACCGACGAATTGAACAATTAAAAGCGCCACAATTAAGTCGTTGGAATCAAATCCCAGAGACAAACCATAATCGATGGCCATGCGGATGATGGTATCCACACCATCGATATAAAACCAGTAGGCCAGCAAAAACAGAAAAACGGTTTTTAAATGGCGGATTTTTTTAAACGTGCTGAAAAATTGCCGGAACCCGGCGGCGACCAGACTTTCGCCGGCGGGCAATGCCGGGGCCTTTTTTTCCGGTACCCAGCAGACGGTGAAGAGGGTGAATAAGCCCCACCACAAGGCCACCGAAACAAAAGCGACGCGGACGGCCGCACTGGCGTCACTCAGGCCGAACTTTTGCGGCATTAATGTCATTACCACGTTTAAGAGAAACAGCAAACCGCCTCCCAGGTATCCCATCGCAAAGCCCAAGCTGGAAACGTAGTCGATTCTTTCTTCGCCGGCCACACTGGGCAAAAGTGAATCATAAAAAACATTGGCGCCGGAAAAGCCGACAATGCCCATGACATAAACGAAAATCGCCCAGGCCCATTGCCCTTTTTGAACCACAAACAGGGCGGCCGTCATCAACACGCCCAGGTAGGCAAAAAAGATCAGGAGTTTTTTCCTGGCCGAACCCTTGTCGGCGATCGCCCCCAGGACGGGTGCCATCACAGCGACCACCAGACCGGCGATGGAATTGCCGAATCCGAGCTGGGCGGTGCTGGTATTGATATCGGTGCCATAGCTCCAGTACTGTTTGAAGAAGATCGGGAAAAAACCCGCCATCACCGTGGTGGCAAATGCCGAGTTGGCCCAGTCATACAGCGCCCAACCCCACACCGCTTTTTGGTTTTCATCCATCGGACCTCCCGCGGATCTTCTGTTTGACCTACACCCGTCGTCTGGGGTGAGTGTTATCTCGATTTTAGATCACCTGGATCGCCTGGCAGGTTTTAGGCCGCCGCCCTCAAGAGCGGGTTGAGTTTTACGGTTTGGGGGGACAGCGGCGCCGGGCAACCAGCGTCCCAGGCTAGCGGCCGACCGGTATAAGATATAGCGGTTGCTCGGCGACCGGGAGATGGGCTAGCTGTTTGACCTCATCGTCTCGAAAAGCTCCAATAACTACCGTGCCCAAGCCTAACGCGACGGCCTGCAAACACACATTCTGGGCGGCGTGGCCGACTTCCATGTACACATAGCGGATACCCCTGTCGCCGTACTTTTTCGTCGTACGTTCGTATATCGCGCCGATTATGACAACGGCAGGCGCCTTCGCGATCGCGCTTTGATGTAAGGCGGCCCGGCTCAATTCCGCGCGCTTGTCTTCCGCCGCCGTTTGAACCAATGTGTGATCGTGGTAAAGATACTTGTAGATACCGGGCGGCAGCGCTTGGACGTTACCGGCCGCCACATATATTTCCAGCGGATAAAGGGCGCCGGCGGAAGGGGCTGTTCGCGATCCTCCCCGGCCGGTAATTCCCTGGGCGGCCCAGAGCAGTTGGGCGATGTGGGCCACCGTCAACGGCCCACTTGCATAAGCTCGGACGGACCTCCGACTTCGCAAGGCGCTTTCAAGGGATACGCTGCTCTGATCGCGCGGTGGGGGCAGTTTAAAGATTTTTGGGAAAGTTGTGATTGGCATCTTCTGGCCCTTTCCCAGCGGAATCCAAGCCACGGCAGTTGAAAAGATGATCCCGCTGATTGCCGTTTTCGGTTTGCGGAAACAGAATTCATAATTCAGTCGATTCAGTCGGCGATCGAAGCGGCGAAGTCTTGCCCCTGGCGGCCAGCATGCGCTGATGCAAACGTTCCGCCCGCAGGCAGAAGGTCTCCAATTTGGCGTTGATCAATTGGGGAAAAGGGGATCCGTCACTTTCAATTGCCAGGAAGGGCAAAGAATCAATATCGGTCAGCACGGCACGCAGTTGCTGATTGTTCGGATCCGTTCCTAGCTTGCCCTCGCGGTTCATCGCTTCGTTGAGAAGCGCTTCGGCCAGACGGTTAGGCATGCAGCCGAAAGGACCGATAGCAATGACGCCGCAGCTATGGGAGGCCACCTCGGTCATGGAGCCGCCCACCGTCAAAATGGCCTCGCCCGGCAGGTTGCGGGAAATGTAGGGCCCGGCGTTGTCAATAATTCTTGCGATATCCAGCGGTTCGGCCTGCACCAGTCCGGAAGCGGAGATAATGGATTTGATCCGCTTTTCATAACGGGCCATGAATTTGTTGCGAATTCTGAGTCTTAATTTCTGCAACATGGATAAGGAATCGGGGTTAAGCCCGCGGTCGACCATATAGTTGCAATACAACACCCATTCGGCCACTGGGGAACAAATCGTGGCAAATCCTTTTCGCGCCAGACGTTCGGTCAAATACTGCCGTGATAAGGAATCCCGACGTACGAAGATTTCCCCCGCCAGGGTGATGGTGGGCACTCTTTCCGGCGGCAGTTTCATGGGGATCCGCCGCAAACGCTGAGCGGTTTGAGTCAGCTGTTCTTCCAAACCGGTATATTCCCCGTTCTCCAGTTCGGCCAATATGTTGCGCCATTCTTCATCAAACACCTGAAGGGCGGCGTCGGGATCGCGGCTGTTGGCCAAAAGCATCGAGCGCACATCTTCCAGAACGTCCGCCACGATGACCGCCCACCAGCCTTTGCGTTCGAAGCCGTTATCCATGCCCACATAGGAGTTTTCAGAGGTCAAGGCGAACATCGCCACATCCGGTATCTCCAGACGCTTCACCAAATCTTCCATAACAATATAATATGGGCCGAACCGGCAGGGACCCGAACCGGTGGGCATGAAATAAACCAGGATCTCGTCGGGGCGTTTGCCGTTGCGAATGTAGCTGAGCAGGGTGCCGGTCGTCAGAATCAACGGAAGACATTCCTTGCAGGAAGTATTGGCCCGTCCCATTTTCAAAATCGCCTCATCGGCGGGGCGGTGGGCTTTGGCGTTGAAGCCTGAGCCCCGCAGGATGGCGGCAAAGGCTTCGGTGGCAATTTTGCCCATGGATGGCAGCAGCACGGTCACCCGGGGATCGGTCAGAGGCACCGATTCACCGGTAGAGCTGATAACGCTCGCTCCGCCTTTGTCCAGAACGGTGCGGGCGGGCGTAAAGGTTTTTTTAGGGAAGGCCTTCTTTGGTTGGGCCATGAGTTGCCGGTAAGCGGTGACAATGTCCAGAAAGGCTTCCACGCGCGTTTCCAGACCGGCATCGGCCGTATGGCTGTCCAGTTCCAGGGTGAGGGACGGTTTGCGCCCCATGATATCCCGGAAATAGCCCACCACAAACGAATCCGGTCCGCAGGCGAAATTGGTGATATAAGTGCCGAAGAGTTGTGGATGTTTGGCGACGATCCGGCCCGCTTTCAGAATCACCTGTCCCATGCCCCAATACATGTGGCGTTTGGTCGGTTCTTCATCGACCGTCAAAAAATCCAGGGGCAATACGGCAATGCCGCGGGAAGCGAACTTGTGGGGAATTCCCATATGGGCTTCTTCCACCAATCCGTTGTAAGGCCGTGAAAAAATCACGACGGCGAAGCGGTCCGGATCGCCGGCCAGTTCCGCCAGCGCCTGTCTGCCCAGCATCTTCATTTCCGCCAGGCAGGCCGTCTGTTGCTCCAGGGCGCTGTCAAAGGCGCGCTGGGCGGATTTGCGGCTCACTCCCATTTGCCGGGCCGTCTGGATGAGGGGTTCGCGGGCATCCTCCAAGCCTTGGGAGATATCGATAAGAGGGCTTAAAATCTGCGTGCCCTTTTGGGCGAGCCTGTCAATTGGTTTGCGAAATGTGGTTCGCAGGTAGTAGGTTTCCCCCTGAACAAGAGGGCAAACCTGGGACTGCGAGTTCGGATCCAGGGTTTGCCTGGGAACGGCTTTAAAATGCGGCAGGAAGATGTACTCGGGGCGATTTTTCGCTTCCAGCAGTGAATAAAAGAAGCCATGGGCCAATTCCACCGGGTAGCAGAAGGGGGCATCCCGCTGATCGATGCCCTCCTGGCTCGGGGCCTCCGGCAAGACGGCTTCAAAGCCCAGTTGAGTGAAAAAAGTGGAATAGAGCGGATAGTAGGTGTTCACCAGGAAACTGCGGTTTAATCCGATTCGGCCCCGCGCTTGTTTGCCGAAGTCCTGCGGCCGTTGGGCGCCGTATTTGTTGAACACCAGCCGTTGGCGCATTTGGACCAGATCCAGCTTTTCAACCTCATAGTGCACGTTATGGCGCAGGTTATAGTACCGGTTGCAGGCACCCCCAAAGGGGTATGGGTGGCCTTCAATTTCGATACGCGCGACGTTGCAACGCCGGTCACACTTTTCTTTGCCTCCGCGACAGGTAAAGGCCTGGCGGTAAGTCACTTCCCGGTGGGCCAAAGTTTCCAAGTCGAAGCGGGTTTCCGTCATCAGGCCGGTTTCAATTCGTTTTTTTACTTCCAACGCCACGCCGAAAGCCCCCATGAGTCCGGGTTCCGGCGGAACGATAATGGGCTTGCCAACCAGTGAAGCCATCGCCAAAGGGACGGCTTGATTGTAACAGACACCGCCTTGCATGAATACTTTCTCGCCCACCGGACGGTTCCCCTTGACCCGGTTGGCGTAGTTCATACAGATCGAGTATACCAGACCGGCGATGATGTCTTCATGCTGGACGCCTTCGTGGATGGCGTTTTTGATGTCGGAGGAGATAAAGGCGGCGCACTGGTCGTTGAAATTGGGTGGTTTCTTGCCCTTGAGAGCGACCGCAGCAATGTCCTCCATTTTTACCCCCAGCGTCTCCAGCGCCGATTCTTCCAGGAAAGACCCGGTGCCGGCCGAACAGGCTTCGTTCATGGCATAATCGGAGGGCACACCGTTGGTAACATAAGTGTATTTCGCATCTTGTCCGCCGATTTCAAATAGCGTGTCGACTTGCCGGTCGAAATAGATGGCGGCGGTTGCATGGGCGATAATTTCATTGATGATGCCATCCGTCAGGGCATGCAGACCGGCGATCTGCCGTCCGGAGCCACAGACCCCCATCCCCACAATGGCTATTTCCGCGGGGTTGACGTGCGGCTCTATCTGGCCAAGGATGGACCGGTAGCACTGGCGCGAGGCCCCAACCGGATCGCCGTTGGTGCGCAGATAAACCGATGCCAGCAGAGCGTTGTCCGCTCGTCGGATCAGCACCGCTTTGGTCGTCGTCGAACCCACGTCCAGACCGAGGAGACAGATGTCATGGGGTCGGATGATGCCCCTTTCCATGGTTTTGAACTCGACCTTATCTTGATACTCTGACAGGGGCGGCAAGGTGTCAAAGGAGGACACATCACTCAAAAATAAATTTTCTCGACCGGGAAAAAGCCTGGTCTCATGCTCTAATGCCCAAAGGGCCGCGCCGAGCGCTTCGAAATAAGGCGCCTCGGGGGGGACGATCAGTCCGGGGATTTCCTGCCGCAGGTATTCAATCATCATACGGTTGCGCGACGTCCCGCCCGCGATCATGATATGGCGCTTTTCGATCTTTTTGAGGAGTGCTAGGATTTTATTGGCCATCATTTGACACAGGCCGGCGGTCACTTGTGCTTTGGGAACCCCCTTGTTGGTGGCATGGGTGCAGTCGGACTTGCAAAAGACCGAGCAGCGGCCGGAGACATGATAGGGCTTTTCCACCGCGGCCCACTGGGCGGCCTCTTCCAGGGATACGTTCATCCGCCGTAATTGCTGCAGAAAGAATTCGCCGGTGCCGGAGGCGCACTTGTTACCGGTGATGACATTCGATATCCGGCCCCAACGGTCCAGGGCGTATACCATAAAGGTTTCACCGCCGGCGGAAACCACGGCGGGGCAGTCAACGCCGGGAGGCTTCGCAAACTGGTAGGCGTATTCCACGGCTTCCGGTTCGGCGATCGAGGTTAAATTGACAAAATCGCGAAACTTGCGTCCGGTAGCGGCAATGCGGTCGAACGCCTTCAGATCCAGTCCTTCCAGGGCCTTCAGCAGCGTGCGTTTGGGATCGCCCTCATGCGGGTGCAGGGCAAAGCCTATCAGGCGCGGTTTGGCGTCCCCGCTTGTCGCTGTTCCGTCACGGGTACTCAGATCCAGTTCAACTTGGGCCAGGGACACCGTGGAGGCTCCCATACATAGCCCCAGTGATCTCTTTTTTTCGGACATATGCAACTCCTGAAAGCAATGCGCAGTTGCTTGTTTTGACCTGCGGGAAAATGATCGTGCGGCGCGAAGGATGATGGTTTATCCTGGTGCAGCGGGACGGAAAGCGCCGCGGGGGAAGTGCGTTTATATTTTAGCCCAGCGGCCGGAAACTACCCCCTGAGCCAAAGAAACATACTTTTAGCCTATCTAAGCGGCTACAATAATTGTTTTTTATTACTTCAGTTTGACCGGACATGCAAGGCCAATGTGTCGAAATTGATTTAAATAACTCAGATTTTCTTTAAAGGCAAGCCAATAGCGCCCCCAAAGACAGGGCCCGCGCATTTGGAATTTGAGGGGATGGAGGTCCGGGCTGGAACCCGCTATCCTCCTTTCACCGTTTCGGGTTGAACATGCAGAATGTTTTACGACGCGGTGCTCGTGCGCCCGGCGGGATTGGTTTTGGTCTCCCTGGCCGCCACCTTGGGATCGATGCGCCAGGTTACCAGGGGGGAAAGGCTGTACAGCGCCATGTATATCAGGGAAACTTCGCCGAAATAGGGAGTGAATACGGAGCCCATGACCACGAGGGTCATGCGGGCAAACCAGGGATGCCGGCTCATAAAACGGCCGAGATGCAGATATCGGATAGGATAAAGATTCATCAACCCGGCCGTTCCGATCATCAGGCCGAAACTGAAAATACCCCAGAAGCGGACCCAGTCGGAGCCTTCATTGGCGGCTTGGGCGCAAATGATTAACGGTGCTACGGTTAGCAAGGCCGCCGCAGGAGTCGGCATGCCCTTGAAAAAGCCGGGAATGGGGTTCTTGTCCAGGGTGAAGTAGATCAGCCGGCCGATTCCGAGCAGCGCATACAGCCCGGCCACCCAGCCCAGCGGCAAACGTTGCAGGCCGGGATCGGCAACCCCCGCGAGCGTGATATAAAAGATCCAGGCCGGCGCGATGCAGAAACTGACGGCGTCGGAAATATCATCCAGCAGACCCCCCAGGCTGATAGTAGGGGAGCGCTCTTCCTCGGGAAGGGCTTCTGTCAGGCCTAATTTGCGTGCCACGGCCCCATCCAGTTTATCAAACAAAGCCGCGCCGATCAAAAACAGGTAACCTTCCCGAATGCGTCCCTGATAGGCAAAAAATACGGCCAGCAATCCCATCATGGCATTCATGACCGTCAGGGCATTGGGAAAAAAGGCCAAGATCCGCCGGCGTAAGCCGTCATTTCCCAAACAAAGTTCATCCAGGCATAACGTACCGTATTTATGGCAATATCCGGCAATAGACCCAAAGTTGATGATCAGAAAGATAATTTCGATGAAAAAAAGACCGTGCAGGGGCAGATTCCCCAGCCACGAAATCCAGCGATAAATTTGAGAGGGCGGGCCCTCCGGCACGTAAAACGCGTACGCATACAGCAGCGCGCTGACGGGGGCGGCGACAATGGTTCGCAGGCGTGTAAATTCGGTTAATTCCGGTTCCTGGTCCTTGCGCAGGGCAAACCCGCGCATGAAGTGGGCAAAATTATCGCGGACCAAAACGGTGACGGCCAAAAGAAGGACCAAAATAGCGTGCAGCAATTCCGTTTTTTTGGGATCGGACGAGATGAAATGCAGGCGCCACATAACGCCGACCGCTACCAGGGGAAAGATAATCGAATAGACGACCTTATCCATGATGCGGTCAGCCAGTTGCGCCAGATTGGGATGGGGGTGAAAACGTGCGGCAAACCAGCCGTCGACCAAATCAAAAGTCATCGAGACAAAAAGGAGAACCACACCCATCGTGTACAAAACCGGATTTTGCGTCCACATCACGGCGATGGCGCACAGCATACCCGCAAAAACCAGCGGTGGGCGGCCATAGACCAGCATGGCCGTAATTTTTTTCGGGATGTGGTGTCTACCAGGCATGTTTCTTGCGCCACGATTTAACGGTCAGCAGCTGGATCAGGACTGAGATGAGATTATTGCGACTTGAATCCTTTTGGCACTGGGCTAGTTCTAAATTTCATTCAATCGACAATCCATAATAAAAAAAATACCCGAATGTGTCAAGGCGGAGAAAACTCAGATGCAGGGCCAACGCATGGGGAGATAAGAATTGAAATTCCCCATGCGTTGGCCCTGAACGGAGATGTTTTGCGTTCTGCGAAGCTTTCTGCTAATGCAAGCAAAACAGGCCCACGACCGCGGTCCATACTTCTAGGATGGTTGAACAATCGATGGGACAGACGCTATATAAAAAAGTCGGGATTGCTTCCCTGATCATGATGACCTCGGTGCTGCTAAGCAATTGTATTGGTCTTATCCGGGAAATGGTTATCGCCTATATAGGGGGGGCGGGTAGCGCGATCGATACCTATCAGATCTCTTTTTTGATTCCCGAAATATTGAACCACATCGTTGCCAGCGGATTTCTATCGGTCACCTTTATTCCGATCTTTTCCCACTACATGGTCAACGACGAAGAAAGCCAGGGATGGCGAGTTTTTTCGATCATTCTTACTTGCTTTGGAAGTATTTTGATTGCGCTTATTCTAATCTCCAGTGTTTTTGCCTCTGAAATTATCGCCGTTTTCGCCCCCGGCCTCAGCGATCCCATCCTGAAGGCCCGCGTCACCAAAATGACCCGAATCGTTTTGCCCGCCCAGTTTTTCTTTTTTGCGAGCGGGCTGTTTATGGCCGTGCAGTTCGCCAAGGAGAGGTTCTCAATACCCGCCCTGGCACCCATACTCTATAATTTGGGAATCATTTCAGGCGGGGTATTGT
>CP070697.1:6228454-6244890 GCA_020353555.1 Desulfobacterales bacterium | reverse complement strand
AACCGATGACGAGAATTCGTTTCAAATCTTTGCGTTTAGGCATGGAACTGTTGCATTTCCTTTATGAATTGTTCAAAAAGATACCGGCTGTCATGGGGCCCAGGGGCGGATTCGGGATGATATTGGACGGAGAAGGCCGGCAGCGACCGATGCCTGAAGCCTTCCAGGGTTCCGTCATTCAGGTTGATATGGGTGATGGCAACGGCGTCGGGCGACAGACTGGCGGCATCCACCATGAAGCCGTGATTCTGGGAAGTTATTTCAACCGCCCCCGTGGGCAGACACTTGACCGGGTGATTGGCCCCGTGATGACCGAATTTCAACTTGGTGGTTTTGCCTCCCAGGGCCAGGCCCAGGATTTGATGCCCCAGGCAAATCCCAAAAATCGGTTTCTTGCCCAACAGATACCGCACCGTCTCAACGGCGTATTCCACCGGCTCCGGATCACCGGGTCCGTTGGACAGAAATATGCCGTCCGGATCCCATTCCAGCACTTGTTCCGGTGCAGTATGTGCCGGAAACACGCGCAGATCGCAGCCGTGGACGTACAACGCTCTTAAAATCGAAAATTTGACGCCGAAGTCATACACCGCAACTTTGAAGGACGGCCCCTGCCGGCGGTCAAATTCCCCCTCGATGGGCCACTGATAGTCGGCGTCCGCGGTCACTTCCCGGACGATATCCCGCCCCACCAACCGGGGACCGCGCTCTAAACGCTCCCGCAGCACGGCCCGAGGTTGATCGGAAGTGGTGATCATGCCCATCTGCGCCCCGTGATCGCGCAGGTGGCGGGTCAGTGCCCGGGTATCCACTTCGCTGATTCCGACAACCCCGTAATTTCTTAAATAGTCATCCAGGGATTTATTGGCCTGCCAGTGACTGACCACCGGGCTGTACTCACGAATGATAAAGCCCGCCGCGTAGATCCGCCGGGATTCGAAATCCTGGGGGTTGACGCCATAGTTTCCGATCTGGGGATAGGTCATCACCACCAGCTGAAAATGATAGGAGGGATCGGTCAGAATTTCCTGATAGCCGGTCATGGCCGTGTTGAACACCACCTCGCCGATGGTGGTTCCCATGGCACCGAAGGAAAGCCCTTCAAAATAGGTGCCGTCCGCCAGTATCAATCGCGCTCTCATAATATCACCCGTCGTTTACATCCAAATAAGTGGGACAATTACACGAGTTGGCCCCAAACATCAACTACAATTGGCCGCCCCATCAGTCGCGCTTGAAGCGACTGTAATCCGGTCGGCGGTAGCGGCTTTCGTTGCCGCCGTCGATGGCCAACAGGGCCTCCACTTTCAGCGGCAGGCCGAACAACTGGATAAACCCCTGGGCATCGTGTTGATTGTAGACATCGTCCTCGCCAAAGGAGGCGTAATCTTCACGGTAGAGACTGAAAGGGCTTCGGCGCCCCGCAATAATGATATTGCCCTTAAACAGTTTCAGGCGCACGCTTCCGGAAACATTTTGTTGGGTGACCTTGACAAAGGCATCCAGGGCTTGTCGCAGTTGCATGAACCACAGGCCGTTATAGACCAGTTCGGCATATTTCACGGCCACGGAATCTTTGTAATGCATGGTGTGCTTATCGAGGCAAATACTTTCCAGGACCTGGTGAGCGCGGAATATCACCGTTCCGGCCGGTGTTTCATAGACCCCGCGGCTTTTCATCCCCACTAGCCTGTTTTCGACCATGTCCACCCGCCCGATCCCATGCGCACCGGCGATTTTGTTTAAACGCGAGAACAAGTTTACGGCGGACAGCGGCTCACCATCCAAACTGACCGGGTTGCCTTGCGCAAAGCCGATCTCGATGTAGGCGGGCTCATCCGGTGCGGCTTCCGGGCTGACGGTCAACTGGTACATGTTTTTTTCGGGTTCGTTCCAGGGATCTTCCAGAGGGCCGCCTTCGTGGGAGAGATGAAAAATGTTACGATCCCGGCTGTAAATATCTTTCTCGGTCTGCGACAGGGGGATATGGTGTTTGACCGCGTAGCGGATCGCATCTTCCCGGCTGCGGATTTCCCATTCGCGCCAGGGGGCGATCACTTTAAGCTTGGGGTTGAGGGCCATGACCGTGAGTTCAAATCGCACCTGGTCGTTGCCCTTGCCGGTGCAGCCATGCGCCACGGCATCGGCACCTTCCGCTTCGGCCGTCTCCACCAGTTTCTGAGCGATCAAGGGGCGGGCCATGGAAGTTCCCAGCAAATAATCACGTTCATAGATCGCTCCGGCCTGCATGGTTGGAAACACGTAGTCTCTGAGAAATTCTTCGCGCAAGTCGAGCACGATGAGTTTACTTGCCCCCGATGCCAGGGCCTTGGCCTCCAGACCGTTCAGTTCCTCTTCCTGGCCCAGGTCGGCCGTAAGGCAAATAACCTCACAATCATGGTAATTGTTTTTGAGCCAGGGAACAATCACGGACGTGTCCAGTCCGCCGCTGTACGCCAGGACGACTTTTTTGACCTCGTCTCTGTCCATCACTTCTCTCCTTTTCGCCAAATAAAAACCCCGGCCGAGGCCGGGGTTTTCAGGTTTTTCTTATTAATTGAAGAATCAGGTCTTCCCCCCCAAACACCCGGCCGGCGCTCGTCGGCGGCGGCAGCGGCGGCGGTTGCGGATGTATATGCGGGAGGAAGTTTGATTCATATTGCGATTCTCTCTGAACTCGGTTGGACGCAACATGCCAAAAATCCATGTGCCTGTCAAGTTCGAAATGAGCCCTTCCCCAAGGTAAACGCATTGGGGACTCTTAGGAGAAGGGAGGTCTTGGGTGGCAGCAAAGGCCGCCATCCCCCGCTCATCATGTTTCCAAAGGCGTGGGCTCTGGAACCCCGCCCCGCAGATTTGATTCCAGGCGCGAGGCTTTGAGAACGGCCGCGGGCCTTGACCCTGGATGCAGGACGAATAAAACTTGCCAACCGCGGCCGAGGTAGTCTACATACACGCTTGTCCGCCACCCGGCGGCCAAGCGCGGGGCCAGACGAATCCGCCGCGGGCGGATCGAAGAGCGCAAGCCCCGGACCCGGACAAGCCGGAACCAAAGCTTTTGGCCACAAAGTCACCAAGACGCCAAGGAAGATTATTAGAAGTTTTTCTTCGTGTTTTGGTGCCCTGGTGGCGAAAGTAACAATTTCCCATCCAAGCGACGAACTGGAGTCTTAAAGCCACTAAATCGCGCGTAAAATAGGAGCCCGCTTGTGAACACCATCCAAACCACCCAACTGAACATCCCGCCCGGCGTGGTCGATCTGGGCGTCGGCCACCCCAGTCCGTCCCTGCTTCCGCGGGCGGCGATGCGAACAGCGGCCGAACACCGCTTGTCTCAAAATGACGCTTCGCTTCTGGCCTACGGGAACGAGCAGGGAGACGGGTATTTCCGGGCGGCCCTGGCGCAATTTTTGGGTGGGCATTATGGCACGCCCGTCGGTCCTGATGATCTGCTCATCACGGCGGGAGCTTCCCAGGGACTGGATCTTGTCTGCACTCTTTTTGCACAGCCGGGCGACACCGTCTGGGTCGAAGAGCCGACCTATTTTCTGGCCCTGCGTATCTTCGCCGACCATGGACTTAACATCATCGGGCTGCCCATGGATGCCGAAGGACTGATGGTGGAGACTTTGGAAGATAGGCTGGTTCAACTTAAACCGTCTTTCTTGTATACCATTCCTGCCTTTCACAACCCCTCCAGCACGACGCTCGCCGCGTCCCGGCGGAAGCGGCTGGTTGATCTGAGCCAGAAGTACAATTTCTTTATCGTCGCCGATGAGGTGTACCACTTGTTGAACTACACGGCTGCCCCGCCGCCCCCGATGGCCGGCTATGCCGAGGCGGGAACCATCCTTTCCCTCGGATCGTTTTCCAAGATTCTGGCGCCGGGTTTACGCTTGGGCTGGATTCAGGCGCAACGGACATTGCTGGGTCGAATCGCGCAATGCGGTTTGCTGGACAGCGGGGGCGGATTGAACCCTTTCACTTCGGGGCTGGTGCGCAGTGTCATCGAACTTGGCCTGCAGCAGGACCATTTGGAACATTTGAAAGCCGCCTACGGGGCCCGAAGACAGGCCTTGGGTGAGGCCCTGCGCCGGCATCTTCCCCCCGCCATTACCTTCGCTGAGCCGGGGGGCGGATTCTTCTTCTGGTTAAAGTTTCCGGACGGGGTCGACACGCAAGCCCTGCTTTCCGAAGCCCGGCGCCAGAATGTGGGTTTCCTGCCGGGGGCCAAATTCTCCAGCCGGCAGGGCCTGCAAAATTATGCCCGCCTCAGTTTTTCCTATTATGAAACAGCTGAATTGGAAATCGGGGTAAGGCGCCTGAGGCACGTTTTCAGAGATTTGCGGTGACGCTCCGGCCGGAGGCTTGGCCGGTAACGGCCTCCCTCGGGCAAAATATCGGCTTGACGCCCCCATACCCTCAAAAAGTCATGATAACTTGTCTTAGAATTTCATAAACGCGCTCCAGGCTTTTTAAACTGACCCATTCATCCCGCCCATGGGCGCCGTGGCCGGCCGGACCAAAAAGAACCGACGGAATCCCCGCCGTTCCGCTCAGCGCGGAGTCCGCCCAGAACGGAAGCCCTACCAGGCGCGATTCCGGCGAAGCGGCCTGCAGGGTTTTCAAGACGTGCGCATCGGCGGGAACGCGGTAAGGCGGCCGCATAAAAATCTCGTGTCCGCTGACCCCATGGGCGCCCGGGAGCCTGCGCACCGCCCGGATCACGCGCCGCAGTTCTCCATCGAGACTTTCCCGCGACTCTCCCGGAAGGGTGCGGCGCTCCCATTGCAGCCCGGCTCGGGCAGGTATGACGCTCAAAGCCGTTCCTCCGTCAATGATCGCGCCGTGCAGGGTCGCGTGTCCCAACCAAGGATCGGCCGCATGGTTCAACAATTCCGATTGAATCTGGCTCAATTCATGCAGTGCCGCTCGGAGGGGCAAGATGGCATCAACGCCTTCGGCCGGTCGACTGCCGTGGGCGGCTTTGCCGACGATCTCGATCGCATACCAGGCAAACCCTTTGTGACATACCCCGATATCTTGCTCAGTGGGCTCCAGAAAGACGGCTCCCGTCGGCCAGGCCGCAATGCCGGGGAGCCACTGGGCGATGACGTGTTCCATGCCGACACTTTTATCTTCCTCATCGGCCACAAAGGTGAACAAGATATCAATCGGCGGGGAATGCCTTGTAAAGTATTCGGCCAGCATCAACATGACCGCCAGACTGCCCTTCATATCGTAAGCGCCGCGTCCGTAGAGCCGATCTCCTTCAACTTTCAGGTCAAAAGGATCGTGCATGCCCTCCACACCCACCGTGTCCAGATGGCCGTTCAACAAAAGGCAGCGCTTGCGATGGGTTCCCGCAACCCCGGCGACCACGTTGGCTCGATCGGGGGCCGGGAATTGAATTTCCGCATCCAATTTCAATTGCTGAAGATATTGCAGGACAAATTCGGCCAGCTGCTTTTCGCCGGGGCCCTTGGCCAGCGTCGGGCTCACCGAATTTATTTCAACCAGCTGACGCAGCAGGGAAAGGATACGATTGTGCATTCTGGGTCCTCCCAGGAGGTGTTTCAGCCCCCCGCCCCGCGTGCCACGGCGATCTTCGACCAGGCGAAGGCCCGGCCGCCCCTGATCGGCACGCGCAACCATTGGGGCCCTCGGCTAGGACTTGTACCAGAAATGTTTTGATGATAAAAGGCGGAAAAGTTAAGAATCCTGGCCCCGAGGTCCCGGTTTTCAATATTAGCATCATTGTAACCGTTTAGCCCTTTGAAAAACCAAGGACGGGCCGACCGCTCATCGGCTTGGGGCAGCGGCAAAAACTCGCAAAGAAGGGTCCGTAAAACCGACCCGCGCGTTGATTTCAAACAGGAGCCCGCGCAACGGAAGGGCCATCCGGGCCTGGATGGGTACTCCTTTTGACGGTTCGGTTGAACGACCTCTCATTTTCTCAGACCGTTTCCCGCTGCCCCAAGCCGTTCAGCGGTCGAAGAGGATATTTTCTCATACACTAAATTGATACGCATAATTGGGGCGCCATTTTTTTCGGAGGGGATCGCCGATGCAAACCGATTTCAACGCCGTGCTCTTTGATGTGGACGGGGTCCTGGAATTTCAGGGCAAGGCCTATCCCGGGGCGATCGAATTGCTCGATTTTTTGCGCGACCGCGCGATCATCATCCGCATCCTGACCAACAGCACGCTCAAAAGCCGGCAGCGCTGCGCCGCCCAACTGAATCAGCTGGGTTTTCAGATCGACGAGAACGAAGTCATTACGGCCTCCTACGCAACCGCGCAGTATCTCAAGACCTTGAACCCGCGATCATGTTGGGTGATGTTAAAAGGCGAGGGGCTGGCCGAATTCGCCGAGTTCGTTCACGACGACCAAAATCCGGAATATATCGTTGTGGGAGATTATCGCGACGGATTCGATTTTCAAAATATGAATAAAGCGCTGAAACATCTGTTGGCAGGATCCAAATTGATCATTATGATCCCCAACATGGTTGATCACAGTCTGGGTGAAGTGGAACTGACGGTGGGGGCCTACGGCAAAATGCTGGAAGGTGCCGCCAAGGTCTCCGCCACCTATGTGGGGAAACCCAACCCATATGTTTTTGATATGGCCCTCCAGACAATGAACGTCCCCCGGCATCGCGTGCTGATGGTGGGCGACAGCCTTGCCACCGATATCGTCGGCGCCAAAGCGGCCGGTATCAAATCGGTGCTCGTAAAAACGGGCGAATTCAGGGCAAGTGATCTGGACGGTCGGGTACAGCCGGATTATATCGTGGATACAATCCAGGAAATCCGGGCGCTTTTCAAACCCCGCTGAGACAGGCGATCCCGGCGTAAAAGCGTCTTGGCATCGCACCGGGGAGCGATCGGCTGGTACGGCGCACATCGCCGCCGGGTCCCGGACCGACACCGCTCTCAAGGGTGAACGACTGTTCCGGTCGCACCTTCGCGGTGAATAATTTTCGACAGGGTATCCGGCCCCTGCCACTGGATGATATGGACCCGAGGCACCCCGCGGTTCAATGCTTCAAAAGCCGCCTCCATTTTGGCCACCATGCCGCCTTTGATGGCACCGTCGGCGATGAGTGCTTGGGCCTCCGGCACCGCCAGCGAGGGACGAATGATTCCCTCCACCCAAACACCGGGAACATCCGTGACGAAGACCAGGTCGCTGCACCCCGCCCCGGCCGCCAGAGCCGCGGCGGCACTGTCGGCATTGACATTGTAGCTGTGTCGCTCTTCATCGGCCGATATGGGCGAGACCACCGGCACGAGCCCATCTTAGAGGGCCTGCCGCACAACGCCGGCATTCACCTGTTTGATTTGGCCCACATAACCCCAATCCTGACTGCCGCGGGTTAAGGGCGCAACCATAAAAAGGCCCCCCGTTTTGCCGGACAGGCGCCGGCTCGGCACTCCGTTGTCCTGCAGCCACGAGGCAATGCGCGCATTGATCGTTCCGGAAAGAACATCTTCGACGATTTTGATATCTTCGGCCCGGGTGACCCGAATGCCGTCGACGAACACGGTCTCCCGGTGGGCGTTTTTAAGGGCCTGGGAAATTTCAGCGCCTCCGCCATGCACAATGATAATTTCCACCATCCGGTTGGCTTTGATGGCGGTGGCCAGGTCTTTAAAGCCGTCTTGCCCTTCAAAAGCCCGGCCGCCGATTTTGATGAGGATCCTAGACTGCATATGCCTTAATTCCTACCATTTCAAAAAACCCCACGTCCGCTTTCCATGTTGCGTCTAAACTTGATTTCTACATGTTCTCCAGCACTTCCAGCCCCAACAAGTGCAACCCCTTTTTTAACACAATCGCGGTGGCCTGGATGAGCGCCAGCCGGGCGGCCACCAATTGCTTGTCGGCGGCATGGAGCACCGGGTGTTTATTGTAAAACTGATTGAAAGCTTTGGCCGTATTGAAAATATGCAAAGCGATTCGGGACGGGTTGAATTCCCCCACCGCATTGTTGACTTCTTCCGGAAACTGAATCAGCTTCTGGAGCAACAGCAGCTCCTCCGGGTTGCCCAGAAGGGCGAAGGCGGCCTGTTGCCGATCATCCGCCCCCGGGGGAGCTTTGGCCAATATCCCAAAAATGCGGGCATAGGCGTACTGGCAGTACGGGCCCGTAAAACCATCAAAGGAAATGGATTCGGCCGGATCAAAATTGATGCTCTGGGTGGGTCGAACTCGCAACAGATAAAATTTGATCGCACCGATACCGATCTTTTCGGCTCTCGCGTTGATTTCGTCTAGCGCAAGACGGCCTTCCGGATCCCGCTGACGAATCTCGTCGGCGGCCAATACTTGCATGGCATCAATCAGATCATCGGCATCCACGATTTTACCTTCGCGGGATTTCATCTTGCCCTCCGGCAAATAGACCATACCGTAGGACAGATGATAACAATGCTGGGCCCATCCGTACCCCAGTGCACTCAGAATTTCAAAGAGGCATCGAAAGTGATATTCCTGTTCACTGCCCACCACGTAAATTGAGAAATCGAGGTTGTGTTCCGTAACTTTGACGATGGACGTGGCGATATCCTGGGTGATATAAAGACTGGTGCCATCGGGTCGCAGGACCGTGACTTTCTTGAGTTCACCTCCTTTTTCCTGGCCAAATTCATCGAACGGTAGATGGAAAACCGTGTTGCCCTGCTTATCCTTGGAAAAAACATTTGTTTCGATACCTTTTTGGATGATGTCCTTGCCGAGTTTGTACGTATCGGACTCGTAGTAGAACACATCAAAATCCAATCCGAACTGCCGGTACGTCTGGGCAAAACCGTCGTAGACCCAGTTGTTCATGGTCTCCCAAAGCTTTACGGTCGGCGGATCGCCGGCCTCCCAGCTCTGCAGCATCTTTTGCACCTCACTCTCGAGGGCCGGTTTTTTTTCAGCCTCCTGGGCAAAGCGCACGTACCAGCGGCCGACAAAATGGTCGCCTTTGAGACCCTCCGACTCGGGGGTCGACCCGCCTCCCCATTCCTGCCAGGCCAACATACTTTTGCAAATATGCACCCCCCGGTCATTGATCAGGTTCGCCTTGACCACCGCATGGCCCGTGGCTTCGAGTAGGCGGGAGACGGACATCCCCAGGGCACCATTGCGCAGGTGACCTAAATGCAGCGGTTTATTGGTATTGGGCGACAAATACTCGACCATCACGCGCTTGCCCCGGCCCACCGCCGAGCCGCCATAGCCCTCGCCGGCCGCAAATATTGTCCGACAGACCTCGCCGAAAAGCACCTGCGGCCAGACCTTTAGATTGATGTAGGGGCCGGCAACATTGATTTCCTGAATGACTTCATCGCCGGTCATCTTTTCCGCAATGCGGCGGGCTATTTCCGACGGCGATCGGCGTAGCGGTTTGGCCAGGGGAAAGCACCCCACGGCAAAATGGCCAAATTCGGGGTTGGGGGGAAAACCGATTTCAAGCGCGTCCGGAACGTGGCCGAAGGCCTTCGCGGATGCGTTGCCAATCTTGGCGAAGATTGTGTTTTTGAGTTGTTCAACCGACATCCAACCGTCCTTTTTCTGTTAGGTTATCCGCGTTTATGCTCAGCCCTGTTAATTCTACTTTGTCACTTTACCGCAAGCCTTGCGCGGACAAGCGCAATGGTGAACAGGGTTAATGTGACAGCGTAGAATTAAGCAATTGAAACATGACAGAAAACCCGCCGCCGATCAAGTTTGAAATCGACCGGGCGGACGTCAAAAAAACGCAATTTGTTCGGGGTCCGCTGCCCGACATCCGTTAATTTCGGCTCCCATTTGACAAAAAACACAATATAATGTGGTTATTCCGGTCTTGACACACAAAAGTATTTTTTGTAAGGGTGCTTGACTAGTTCCACTTTGTCACATCACAGAACGCCTTCCGGAGACAAGCGCGACGGGTGGTCAGATTGGAAAGCGTGTAACTGGCTGAAGGCCTTAGGGATCGTTAAGAAAGCACCGCGCCGTGGCACCGCTTCCTTCAAAAACCTGGAAAAGATGCGGATGCGAGGATATTTCAGATTGTGGTGAAAAGGGTTAATGTGACAGCGTAGAACTAGAAAGTGTATTCATGCCCCCGGTCCTCCCAAAAGGAGAGCAAACGGCAACCCTTACCCCCAACAGTCTTTGATCAGGAGAATGAAATGGAAAAATTAGTCGAACAAACACATCAGGAATTCGAAGGATGGGATGAGTTTTATACCAGATCCGTCGATGAGAAATTGGATTTTTTCAAATCGAGCGGACGCATTTTCGATGTTATTTATGCCCAGCAGTTTGACCGGGAATTCTTGAACTATCTCTGCGATCTGGCCGACGCCATCCGGCTGTTTGCCAAAACCAAAATGGGCCAGAAAAAACTCAGACATCTCCTGCCTCACCGACGGGCCATGCTCTACTTCGTGCAACCTTCCACGCGCACCTTCCTTTCTTTTCAGAATGCCTGTCACATACTGGGGTTAAGCGTGTCCGAAATCCGGGGAACATCCACCAGTTCCGAGGTCAAAGGCGAGTCGCCGGAAGACACCATTCGCACCTTCGCCAGCTATGTCGATTTGATTATTTCAAGGCATCCGGAAGCCGGATTTGCCGAAAAAACCGCGTGGGTCTTGAATCAAACCGAGCGCCCCGTTCCGGTCTTAAACGGCGGCTCGGGGCCTGATCAACATCCGACCCAAGCGCTGCTGGATATTTACACCCTGGAAAGAGAATTTCGGAACATCGGCGGGCTGGACGGCAAAAAGATTGCCATGGTCGGTGATTTAAAACGCGGCCGAACTGTACGTTCCTTGAGTTATCTAATGAAAAATTACAGGGATGTCACGTTATACTATGTGGCCCCGGATATATTCCGGATGAAAGACGATATCAAAGACTTCTTGAAAAAGCACGCCATCCCCTATCATGAAACCAATGATTTCGAAAGCGTGATGCCCCTGGTTGACGCCATTTACATGACGAGGATTCAAAAGGAATATTCCGAGGATCCATCCAGCGAAACCGACACCTTTCCACAGTTTCACTTCAAAACGAAACACCTTTCCCTGATTCAACCGCATTGTGCCATTCTGCATCCGTTACCCCGGCGCTACGAAATCGAAGTGGGGGTGGATAAGGATCCGCGGGCCGCTTACTGGCGGCAGGAGCGCTGTGGGATGTGGATCCGCGCGGCGCTGATCGCCTATATTTTCAAGGTCGACGATGAGATTTTCGAAGAGTTTTCCTGAGCCCTAAGCGCGCGGGACCCGGATGCTGGCCGATTTTCATCCCTCTGCCCGCCCAGCAACCATCCCGCTGCGACGGGGACGTTCGTTGTCAACGGCGGGCAGACATGCTCCAAACCGCCGGCTTTGACGAGGTTGAACGGCCCATCCACGAATTGACGCCAGATGCCGATAAGGCTTCCAAAAGTCCATTCCGGCCGGGATTCGCATGGGCTGTTATACGGTTTCTCCCAGAAAGCGCCGGGAGGCGAACGTAAAATGGTGGCCGCGGACTGCGGGGACCCTGCGCGAGAATCGCAGGATTGCCTGTCGGGCACGTCAGGCACTTCGGCTGAACAGGGGGCGGGGAGTGCCCGGCCGGATCTCACGGCAGCGCATTGGCGAACCGGAAAGGGGGTGATCGGCAAAAGACGGCAGAAAACGGGATCGAATTCAAGAAAATCAATTCTGACCATTTTATGGTCCCTAATTGCGGGAATCAATCCCGAGTGCAAAGGAGAACGGGTATGAAGACTAAGAACACGGCAGCGGCGGCTTTGGTGATGCTGTTGGCAACCCTGGTGGTCGGATGGGGGCCCGCGCGGGCCGAGGAGGAGAAAGGCTCGCTTCTTGATTCTGAGAACTTCAGTGCGACCTTTACGCTGGCCACCGACTATGTCTTCCGGGGGATTTCTCAAACCGATGAGAAACCGGCCGTCCAAGGCAGTATCGACTATGGGCACCCCATCGGGATTTATCTGGGAATTTGGGGGTCCAATGTCCACTCCGACATCTCCAAGGGCGGGGTTGAACTGGACTATTACATCGGCTACGCGCGCGAACTCTGCAGCAACTTCAACCTGGATCTGACCTTTTTCTACTATAGTTACCCGGGGGGCGGCAGCGACCCTGAGCCGGATTACCTCGAAGGACACATCGGCCTGGACTACACTTTCGCGACCCTCCCGCTGAGTCCCAAAATTGGAAGCAACTACTATTACTCTCCGGACTTCTTCGGTGAGGACGGGGATGCCCACTATGTCAACGGAATTATAGAACTTTCCCTACCCTATGAACTCACCCTCGCGGGGGAACTCGGATACCAGGATGTCGAAGGTGACAAGCTCACCGGCGACGGTCAGGGAGAAAACGGCAAGGACGGGTTCGATTACTACCACTGGCGGGTCGGCATTTCCCGCGAAATTCTCAAGTTTGTCCTGGATTTGAGCTACCAGGACACCAACGAGACGAGCTTCCTGGGCGGCGACATTGCGGACGCACGCGTCGTTTTCAGCGTCTCCCGCACATTTTAACCGCCGGATTCATCGCGGCCGAGCAGCGCCCTTCCCGGGCGCAGCCACCCAATAGTTGGGATCGATCCCACCGCCCGCGGCGGGCCAGCCATCAGGAAGACATCTCAACTATTGGGTCGGATCCGTTAATAGCGTCTGCAAGCCAAGACCGCTTTCCCGGGATATTCTCATTTCGTTTCAATTTAGCTGTATGAAAAATATCCCGGCCGCCCGCTGATCGGCCTCTCCATGGTTTTTCAAAGGGGTTAAACTGTTACCTCATTTCCAAGTGGGTTCGTCCTGGGTCCCGGCATTTTAAGCCTTGACACAAAATCGGTTGCGCGCCATATTTTTTAGTGTTACAGCAGATTCGCGCTTTTGAAAGCGATGGGGGTTTCATCGTATCCAATGATGAACCGATCGGAATCCGAGCCTGCTCAACGGCAAACCCTCTAAAAGGTTGGAATTAAACAGCTACAGGTAAGCCCCATGGAATACATTGAACCGCCTCCTGCTCCGAAACGTTACGCCCGCAAAACCAAAGAAAAATTTCGCAAAGTCGCATTAAAGGACCGCCGCAAACGCCAAATCGTCATCGAGAAGGCTCAGATCAGGGACGTCGAAGAAATTCTCGAGCTCGTCAACGGATTCGCGGCTTCGAATTTGATGCTCCCCCGCGGTCCTCAGTACCTGTATGAAAATATCAGAGATTTCGTGATCGCCTGTGACAGGGACGTGCCGGTTTGCAGTCTGACGGAATCCCGGGAAGTGTTGCACCTCATTGTGGCCTGCGGAAGCCTGCATGTGCTTTGGGAGGATATCGCTGAAATCCGAGCCCTTGCCATTCATCCTGACTACCAGCACCTGGGTCTGGGCAGCAAATTAGTGGAATATATGAAAGAAGAGGCTGTCCAGCTGGGGATCAAACGGTTGTTCACATTTACCTTAAAGGAAGATTTCTTCAAAACCCTTGGATTCAAACGTCAGAGCCGGGCGGAGCTTCCTTCCAAAGTGTGGGGTGAATGCACGCGCTGTCCGAAATATTTCAAGTGCGACGAAGTCGGAATGGTGTTGGATCTTTAGTCCCGGCCGGGGGGACCGCTTGGGGGCCGCAATTCCAAAGAAACAAGGCTTGAAATTAGAACGCGAATCGCGTTCAAGCCCGATTCCGGCTGCCTGTTGTTCGTTGGGGGTTGAAGGGTTGGAGGTTTTAGGAGCGCTGCGCTTGAGGTTTGAGGTCAAACCAACCAACAACACGTCCCTTGTCGAACCACGATCAATAGGCAACAAGCAACATACAGTTGAGCGTTTTTTGCCCAATTAAGGTCGAATCTAAATAGGGAGGTATAGGATGGCTGCCGAGGCCAAAAAGACGATCGTCAACTCCTGGAATGAATGGGACCCGTTGAAACACGTTATTGTAGGGGTCGCCGACGGGTGCATGATCCCGCCCTCCGAGCCGGCGGTGGAATGCAAGGTTCCCATGGACAGTGACATGAAGGGCAAGTGGGGACCGCGGCCCCAGGAAACCGTCGAAAAGGCCAACGTCCAGCTGGACAATTTGGCGGACATCCTCAGGAAAAGGGGCATCCGTGTGGACCGACCGACGCCCCTGGACTTTAGCCAGCCGATCCAGACCCCGGACTGGAAGAACCCTTCCATGTTTGGCTGTATGCCGCCGCGAGACGTCATCGCCACCGTCGGCAATGAAATGATCGAGGCGACTATGTCCTACCGCTGCCGCTGGTTTGAATACCTGTGTTATCGTCCCCTCCTGGAGCAGTACTTCAAGGAGGATCCGAACATGCGCTGGGAAGCGGCGCCCAAACCGCGTCTGACCGATCGGTCGTATAAAGAGGGCTACCTCAGCCGCATCATGACCATTGAGGATCGATTGAAGCTCACCGCCGCCAAAGACTTTGTCACCACCGAAGTCGAGCCGCTGTTTGATGCCGCCGAGCTGGCGCGCATGGGTAAGGATGTTGTCGTTCAGCATGGATTTACCGCCAATCTGGCCGGCATCGATTGGCTGCGCCGGCATTTTCCGGATCTACGCATCCATGCCATGAATTTTCCCGGCGACCCCTACCCGATTCATATCGACTGCACGTTCGTTCCGCTGCGTCCGGGGTTGCTGCTCAACAACCCGAACCGCAAGGCCTTGCCGGAACACCGCAAACTTTTTGAGATCAATGGATGGGAGATTGTGGAGGCCGCCCCGCCGGCCCATAAAACCCCCCCTCCCCTGTGCTACTCCAGCGTCTGGCTTTCAATGAACGTGCTCGTCCTGGACCCGAAAACGGTCTGCGTGGAAGCCAGCGAAGTGCATCAACAGGAACAACTCGACAAACTCGGATTTGAAGTCGTTCCGGTGCCGTTCCGGGATGCGTACCCTTTCGGCGGCGGTCTGCACTGTGCAACCACCGATGTCCACCGGGAAGGAACCTGTCAAGATTACTTTCCCCAACAGGTGCCGGGATTTTAGTCCGGCAGGTTTGACCGATTTTAGCTTGCAAGGACTTGAATGCTCGCGACAGCCGCGGCTGCGGATGGGCTGAAGGGTGCCACGGGCCGGCCTTCAATGCGATTCACGTCAGCCGGCAAGCGCCAGCAGCTTTTTTGCTTGCATAAAAAGAGGCGGTCTGCCTGCGTTAAAGAGCTCCGATTTTTTCGTCTGTTGTCGTCGTCGGGGGTGTCTTGGCACGCGTCTGGCCCTGGCGGGTCAGGCGCCCGCCGCCAAGTGCAACTGGAAATTTGCCCACGAAGAATCTCCGGGCGGATGCTGTGACGACATGGCCCGTGCCGAATGCCCGGCCGCAAATTCCGGCGGCGATATCCAAAAGGAGAAGGACCCATGGAACAGTTCGTCCACGCCGTGCCCAATTTCAGTGATGGAAGCCGCAAGGAAGTCATCGAAGCCATTGTCGATCAACTGCGAGGCATAGATGACGTCAAACTCGTCGCCTATTATCCCGATCCCGATTTCAACCGCACCGTGGTGGAGGTGATCGGCAAGCCCGACCCGCTGAAAGAAGCGTTGCTCCATATGGCCGGCAAAGCCTATGAACTCATCAATATGGCGGAGCAGCGCGGCGCCCATCCGCGCATCGGGGCGCAGGATACCGTACCGCTCTTCCCTTTGGCCAACATCACCTTGGCCGAATGTGTCGCGCTGGCGGAAGAGATCGGCCAAGAAATTTATCGGCGATATAAGGTACCGGTGTATTTCTGCGGTGACAATGCGCGCAATGCGCAGAGAAAGAGCCTGGATTTTATCAGAAAGGGCCAATATGAAGGTCTGAAAAAAGTTGTGCATTTGCCAGAAAGGGCCCCGGATATCGGCCCCGCCGCTTTGCACCCTACCGCCGGGGCCACCATCGTGAGTGCCGCGCAGACCGGATTGGTGGCCGTCAACGTGATCCTGGACACCCAAGACGTGAAGATCGCCAAGGCCATCGCCCAAATCGTTCGCGGCCCCAGCGGTGGGTTTACGACCATCCGTGCCATCGGTTTGGCGTTGGAGGACCGCGATCAGGTCGCCGTTTCCATGAACATGTTCGATACCGTCAAAACACCCATTTACAGAGCTTTCAAGGTAATCGAACTGGAAGCCCGGCGGTTTGGCGTTCCGGTGGTGGGGACCCAAATCGTGGGCACCCTGCCCCAGGAAGCGCTCATCGTTTGTGCCGAGTATTTTCTCAAACTGGAAAATTTCAACCGCGATCAAATTATCGAAAACCACCTGATCGGACTCTGAGAGGCAATCGGCATCTAAAAGAGTCGCCTCGTGAAGCGCAGCGACTTGACAGATATTATGAATTCCAATATCCCGCCCAATGTGCCCTAGAGGAGGTGCGAATGCTGCAAGAGACCCCCAAAACCGTTGTTAATTCCTGGAATGAATGGGACCCG
>CP070697.1:6223960-6228354 GCA_020353555.1 Desulfobacterales bacterium | reverse complement strand
CCGGTTCGACCTTGGCGCCGAGTTGGGTTATGGCAACACCATTGACCGTCACCCGACCGGCCGTGATATACTCCTCTCCCTTTCTACGGGAACACACGCCAGCCGTTGCGAGAAATTTTTGCAGTCGCATCAAGGGCATAATACCGGCTGTGGGCTACGGGTTCGGAGTTTTACATCGCAGCCCATCTTAACTGCGGTAATCCGCATTGATTTTGACATAATCAATTGAAAAATCACAGGTAAACACCGAGGCCGCCCCAGCGCCCAGTTTCAAATCAATTGTAATTTCAAACTGCGGCTTCTTTAAAACCCGTGTGGCTTCCCGCTCAGCGGCTTGGCCGCACCCCATCCCGTCTTTAACCATCAAAACCTTATCGAAACATATATCGACTTTATCGGGTTGCAAAGGGACCCCCGCCCGCCCGGCAGCGGCCAGAATTCTCCCCCAATTGGCATCTTCGCCGAAAAGCGCGGTCTTCAACAAATTGGAATTGGCCACCGTGTCCGCAATCTGATAGGCATCCTTATCCGTCAAAGCGCCTTTCACTGCAATTTCCACCAGCTTTGTCGCACCTTCACCATCTTTGACGAGCTGTTTCGCAAGGGTCATCAAAACATCGTCGAGAACACTTTGAAAAATAGCACAATGCGCAGGGCTGCTGATCACGGCCCCGGACAAACCGTTGGCCAGAAGGAGCGCGGTATCATTTGTGCTGGTGTCGCCATCGATCGTAATGCGATTAAAAGATCGGTCACTTGCGGCCTTGAGCATGGGCTGCAGCGCGACGGACGAAGCTGCGATATCGCTCACAGCGAAAGACAGCATCGTGGCCATGTCCGGACGGATCATCCCGGCGCCTTTCGCAATACCGGTGATCATGAAGGGAATTCCATCCACTTGACCCTGGCGGGTGACGATTTTCGGCACTGTGTCAGTGGTCATGATTGCCCGGGCAAAATGAGTTGCACCGTCCGTCCTCAGCGCCCGGATTAAATCCGGCATCGCCGCTTCGATCTTGGCTATGGGAAGGGGCTCACCGATCACCCCCGTGGAGGCGACGAGGACCTGCTCTTCGGCAATCCCCAGTCCGGAAGCCGCCATACGGGCCATGTACAGCGCATCCTGCACGCCTTGAACACCGGTGCAACAGTTGGCATTGCCACTGTTGACAATCACCGCCTGGACCATTCCCGTTTTAATGCGTTGCCGATCCAGAAGCACGGGGGCGGCCTGAACTCGGTTTCGCGTAAAAACGCCGGCCACACTGGCCGACACCTCGGAAAAAATTAGCGCGAGATCCTTCTGGCCATTCTTCTTCAACCCCGCTGCAACGCCGCCAAATTTATATCCTTGGCACATAATTCTCCTTTCCGCTAGAGGCTAATCAAAGGATTTTATCCCCCCTCCAGGCCCTATCGTCACGAAAATTTCTTGGTGACAGTTCAGCCCTTTGAAAAACCATCGATAGTCCGACCGCTGATCGAGATATTTTTCATACAGCTAAACATTCATGGCCCTTCGGGCCACCACGGTGCATGAAAATTCTATTTACGTACTAAATTGCTACATTTTTCGCATTTTTGCATGGCTTCTCCCGGCTCTCTCGGTCGGCAAGACCCGGCATCAAGATGTTGACCGCCCACGACCGAAATCGGGCAGACGCATCGTTATTACAATAAGCGCTTCCAACTGTCCAGAAACCGATCCTGGACCGCGCCTGGTCCCGGTCACTCTGTTTGACAGAAGCTAAGGTTTGCTGTACTTACGCACTATTTTCATCGGACAATCAATCCCGCCCACAATAAAAAATAGTACCCGGTCGATTGAATGCAATGGCCCCTTTGCACCCGTAAATCGCGACACGCTTAGACTGCGCTGCAGGTCCCATGGCACGGAATACCCGGCATTCGCTACCCGCAACGCTTTCGCAATAAGGTTTCAGCGGCCCCGGGCCATGGCATCGTCGTTTAATGTTAAATGTTGCTTGAAAGCCTATGGTACTAAACAGTCTTTTTCCGGTTCTGGCGCTGCTTCTCACCGGCCGAATATTAAAGCATTTCAACCTGACGAACGAAGTGTTTTTGAAAACCTCCGATCGGCTCATCTACTACATTTTTTTTCCGACCTTGCTCTTTTGGAAAATCGGCGGCGCTGCGGCGCATGACATCGCAGCCGACTGGGGTTTCTACACTGCCGCTCTCTGCGCCGTCCTGACAATATACCTACTGAGCAGCCTTTACGTTAGACTTTTTCACGTTTCAGACTATCAAGCCGGCGCATTCTCCCAGAGCTGCTACCGATTCAACACTTATATCGGGGTGGCAATTATTCTGACCGTCTTGGGAGAAGAAGGCGTGCGACAATTCGGGGTTTTAATCGGCTTAATCATCCCGATCATCAATGCTCTGGCGGTTTCGACGCTTACCTGGTTTTCCGGAAAACACTTCGGGTTCCGGGAACGCAGCCGTCTCACCGCCCGCGCGTTGGTTTCCAATCCTTTGATTTTAGCTTGTCTCTCCGGCATCACTTACGCCAGATTTATGAACGGATTTCCGACTTTCATCAACAACGCGCCGCGGCTGGCCACTTTGATCACTTTGCCTTTAGCGCTGCTCTCCATCGGCGGCGTTTTGACGTTTGCAAACCTGAAATATCACTTAAGATTAGCGCTCATTGCGTCAATCTTCAAATTGTTGCTGTTGCCTGTCAGCGGGTATTTTTTTTTGAAGCTTTTCGGCGTTTCAGGAATCGCTTTCAAGGTCGGCATCATTTTCTTTACGCTACCGACTTCAACGGCCCTATACGTGCTGTCCTCCCAACTCAACAGCGATACGGAGCTCGCATCGGCATCTATTGCGCTTTCGACCTTTTTATCATTTTTTTCACTGTCTGTCGCTCTCCTCCTGTAATCCCGCGGCAGGCAATCCCATCTGTCGGCTCCGTCAATTCACGGTTGCCGGCCAATACGGTGCGCTTGGGCTCGCCGGAATGAGCCTGCCGCGCGCACAACACCCGGACCTGGAGCAGTCGCATAGATGAAGAACAGGTTGCAAAACTTTAAACTCACCATTGAATATGATGGCAGTCGCTACCATGGGTGGCAGCGGCAAAGGGACGCCCGCACCATCCAGGGCGAAATCGAAGCCGGTTTGAAAACCATGACCGGCAAGGCGGTTACCTTGATTGGCTCCGGCCGAACCGACGCCGGTGTCCATGCTTGCGGGCAGGTCGCCAACTTCCACTCCGTTACAACGCTGAAACCGGAAGTATTCCAGAAAGGCCTGAACAGTCTGTTGCCGGATGATATCGTTATCAGGCACTGCGTCGGCGTCCCGCAAGAATTTCATGCGCGCTATGACGCCAAAAGCAAAACGTACCATTACAAAATCCTGAACCGCCCTTTACCGGCGGCGATTGGTCGCCAATATGCCTGGTGGATCCGCCAAAAGTTGGATCTGCAGAACATGCGGTCAGCCCTCGCCCACCTCCTCGGGTCGCATGATTTCAAGGCCTTTGAAGGCTCAGGCAGCCCCCGCGCCGATACGACTCGGTATGTCATCCGAGCCGATCTGGTGGAAAAAAAACGCGGCATCCTAATTTTTCAAATAGAAGCCAACGGATTCTTGCGCTTTATGGTGCGCAATATCGTCGGAACACTGGTGTCCGTAGGGCGCGGGAAATTAACGTCGGACGATTTTGGGCGGATATTGGATTCCAAAGACCGCAGCCAAGCCGGAGCAACCGCTCCGGCGCTCGGGCTTTTTCTAATGGAGGTCAGGTATTAGGCCGGAATCACTGGCTCAGGTCTCCAACCGGTGGTCACTGGAGCGGAAATGGCTTGGAGGCGTGGACCCAGAGCAGAAGGCCGCGGGCATCAAATATGGGCGTATCTGGCCGCGTCCTGAGTGGGGCGTGCTCCCGCGGAAAGCCCCGGCGGGACGGAGACGAAAACGCATAAGGTTGAAGCGCCCGCCAAATTATGCAATTTCTATAGCAATATCAAAAGCTTCTATATCATTTGACCGGCTGTTTTCGGTCTTATGTCTTCGGTTTCGGTTTTCCGTCCCCCCGTCCTCAGTCACCCGACTTCGGACTGTTGATGCCTCTCTTCCGGGACCTGATCTTGCGGTCCGGGTTCCGAATTCCCCGTTTTGATCTTCTGTATCAGCTGATTGTAAAAAGCGATCACCTCGCGGCGGTTTAACATTCCGATAAGCACACCGTGATCATCCTCGCGGACCACCGGCAGGCTGTCGATGTTTTTGATGGTAAATTTCTGGAGCACGGTATTCAGATCTTCGGCGGGCGTTGTAACAATGATATCCGGTGTTCCGATGTCCTTCATCAAGACCAAGTTTTCGATCTCCGGAGAAAACAGGACGCCACGGATATC
>CP070697.1:6209242-6223860 GCA_020353555.1 Desulfobacterales bacterium | reverse complement strand
GGGAAGATCTAGTGCGGGAGTCGCACCGATGAAAGCTGCAGGCGGCTGGTATCATCGTCGGCAGCGATTTAAACGGCTCAATTTACCGCTTGTTACGGGCGATCTATGCCTTGCCTGAACATTACCATCCTCAACAACCTCCGGCTGAAGCATGTGCCGCCGGAATTGATGCGGATTCTCACCGCCAAGCTGGAATTTCCGAATCCCAAATGGCTGGAAAATGAGCGCATGGGGCGCTGGAACCGCGGTACGCCCAAAGTGCTGCGGTTTTACGACAAGGTCGGAAAAGACGGCCTGTGGATTCCGCGGGGTTATGTGAGGCAGCTCATCCTGCTTTGCCGGCGGCAAGGCATTGCGTACGAGATTGACGACCGGCGACGCCGCCTCGCTCCGGTGGAGTTTACCTTCCATGGACAGCTGAAACCATTTCAGCAGATTGCCGTCACCCGGATGCTGGCCAAAGATTTTGGCACGCTGAGTTCGGCGACCGGTTCCGGGAAGACCATCATGGGTCTGTACATGATCGCCCGGCGCCGGCAGCCGGCTCTGATCGTGGTTCACACCAGGGATCTGGCCTTGCAGTGGATCGATCGCATCGGGCAATTTCTGGGGATGGGGGCCGAGCAGGTGGGTTTCATCGGCGGGGGGAAAAAGGCGGTCGGAGATGCAATCACGGTCGCTTTGGTGCAGTCCCTCTGCAAATGTGCCCAGGAAGTTGCGCGGCACGTCGGGTTTCTGATTGTGGATGAAAGCCATCGCTGCCCCAGCCGCACCTTTACCGAGGCCGTGGTCAGTTTCGATTCCAAGTATATGTTGGGCCTATCGGCCACTCCTTGGCGGCGGGACCAATTATCCCAATTGATCTTCTGGCACCTCGGGGACCTGCACCATGAGGTGGACAAAAAGCACTTGCTGGCGACCGGTGCGGTTCTGCCCGCCGAAGTAATCGTGCGGCCGACCGGCTTCAAGCCCTTCCACGATCCGGTCAATGAATACAGCAAAATGCTTTCCGACCTGACCGCCGACACCCCGCGCAACATTCTGATTGCGTCGGATGTAGCTCAGGAGGCGGCCCAAAATTCCGGCATATGCCTGGTCCTCTCGGACCGTAAAGCCCACTGTGAAAATCTGCAGGCGCTTTTACGCTACCGGTTTAAATTGAATTCGGAACTGTTGACCGGTGATCTCAATGCCCGCGCAAGGCAGGAAGTTGTGGCGCGGATAAATGCCGGCCAAGTGAAAGTACTGATCGCCACCGGCCAGCTCATCGGTGAAGGCTTCGACTGCCAGGAGCTTTCCACCTTGTTTTTGGCAACACCCATCCGATTCAGCGGCAGGGTGTTGCAGTACATCGGCCGGATACTGCGCCCGGCGCCCGGCAAAAAACAGGCCCGGGTTTTCGATTATGTCGACATCCATGTGGAGCCCCTGGTGAAAGCGGCTCGAGCCCGACAGCAAGTCTACGGCCGCTAGCCCTTGCGGTGGCCCGGCAGGGGGCCGGCCCCGGCGCTTGGTTCCGTGCCGAAAACCCGCCCCCTGGTTCCGTTCCGGTTGTAGGCGCCCCGCGGCCTTCGGAAAAACCTTGGGCGATTTCAGGATTGGCGTTGCGGTTTATTCGGCTTGATCTTCGCCCTGGAACCGATCTCCCCTTTGAGCTTCAACACGGCGACTTCTTTCGCTTTGGCTTCAACTTCGACGGTAATGTCCAGTCCCTGCCAGGATTGGGGAAAATCAGCCGGGTCGATGAAGTCGTGGTGGTTCCGGGGATTGCCCGTCCCCCAGGGGGTCAAGGGACTCGATAGATGGAAGAGCGGTTCCCGATTCCAGGTGCTCAAGGCCCGGGAGGTGATCTTCGCCACGCCCTGGCCATCGGGCAGGCAGCGGTGATGATGGACATCATAAACCAAGGGAATGCCCGTATCTCTGCAAATCGGCAGCAGATCCTGGGGGGTATACACCCGATCGTCATTTTCCAGCGTTAGACGGGAACGGATCGCCTCCGGCAAGCCCATGATTGCCTGCGCCAGACGACGCAATGTTGCGGCTTTATCTCCGTAAGCTCCGCCGGCATGAATATTGATCACATCGGCATGCACCCACTCGGCGACTTCGGCGTGGTACGCCAGATCGGCGATCGCGCGTCGCACCACCTCCTTGTTGGGTGACGACAGGACGATAAACTGGTCCGGATGAAACGTGGTGCGCAAGCCATGCCTGCGGGCGTAGGCCCCGCAGTCCTTGAAAGTGTCCACGATTTGATCATAACCGGGCAGCTCTTCGATTCGGTATTTTACCTCGGGATGGGTTTTCACGGGCAAGATCTGGCTGTTGATGCGAAAATCGCCAATCGCGTGCCTCCGGCAGAATTGTAAAGCCTCAAACAGCGATTGGGCATTATGCCGACAGATCGCAGCCAGATATCGTAGGCGTTCGTCCAAAGGAAGGGTTTTCAGATATTTGACCGTCGTACGGCGAAACTTAATCGCTTCCTCACGAAAGAGGCAGCAGAGACCAAAGCGGATCATTTAACGACACCTTTCGCTTGCTTTGATACGAATCGGGCCCACGGGAGCCTGGATGTTCTCGCACCGGACGGTGCCCGGCGGCGAAAACGGGCAACGTCGAACCTCGCGCGCGTCCACAACGGATGCATCTGCAAAACCCTCGTCAATTTAGCCGGCACCGGAAACATCTTAAACAGAAAAGAATGGTAAGAGTTTAGCCCTTTGAAAAACCAGGGGTAGGCCGACCGCCGATGAGCGGTCGACCGGGATATTTTGCATACAGCTAAATTGATACAAAGAATGCAAGTTGTTCGGTCGCGCTCCGGACCGACGCTGACGGATAATACCCTCCAGGACTCAACACGCCGGGAAAGCCGGTCATACCCCGTCTTCGGCGTTATCAAGGGTTGGCAGTATATGAATACGGCTCTGCCCTTGACGCCTTGAATCTGGGGCATCCTCGGGGCTTTCTTTACGAGCCCTTAGGCCCGAGTTTTACACGGTTTCAAATCTGATCATTCATGCCGCGGCCCATGGTGAACAGGGTCAATCGGACAAAGTAGCAATATTTAATGCCGCGCAAATTTCCTTCTATCCACAGTAATGATCGGCGCGTGCTTTGCAATTCGAAATATTTGAGAGTGGAATAATAGGTCAAGACTACCATGGCGTTAGCGGAAAAATTAACGGGATCGGGCGAAAACACGAAGATATCGGAAATTACATCAAAACCGATCGCGCCCGGCCCAGCGCGTTCGTCTCAGAGCATTCTCCGCCGAGCCGCTCTGACAAACTCAAAACGCGGTCCTCTCGGGCCCGCTGAGGAGATGTTCTTGACATAGCACAAAGACACCTTACCTTAGAATAAGTTTTTATTCGGCGCTAGTTATTGTCGCGCGTGATGCTGAAGACGCAAAAATAGTAATTCGATCACCCGCGTTCAGGTTGAATTTGTCCAAGGGGTGCGCGTGGGCAAAATGAGTATGGACAAATCGAGAAAGGAGGTTTTCATGGATGTAATGGATTATTGCAAAGGCATGGAAATGGAACTGACCGCATGGAAGGCGAAGCTATACGACTTATCGCGGAAAGTGGATAAATTGGGCTCGGCTGAGAAGGAAAAAATTCTGGCCAATGTCGAAGATCTGCATATGTTTGTGACGGAAATGAGCGACAGAATCGAGCAGCTCAGGAATGAGTGTCCGACGGAATGGAGTCCTCAGAAAAAGGATATAGATGAAGCCCACGTCGATATGCGGGGCAAGTATGAGGAAACCCTGGAGTATATCGGCAAGGCCGCGCCGGTTTCCATTCCCGGATAATTGCGGCGACACGAATCGATCTAGTTTGGAGGAAGCATGGTGCTGACCGCTTCCTCTTTTTTTTTTATAACCCCGCTCCTATCACCGGTCACCCCCCGTTGCGCAAAGACATTTTCCGCAGGGTCGGTGCGATCCGGTCGCGTGTCCCAGCGGGAATGCTCTTGCAATAGGCGCCATGGGGTGGCCGCGACCACTCCGGAATTTTTTCGTCCCCGTAAGTGCACACGGAGGGATCGTTGCAGCCGCGGGATTGGTTTTCGGTTTTGACGACCATCGTTGCGACGGCATAGTGCTTCGCGCCGACACGGGGACGGTCGTTTAAGGGCACGTTGATCTTCAAGGAATGGTAACAGTTTAGCCCTTTGAAAAACCAGGGATAGGCCGACCGCCGATGAGCGGTCGACCGGGGTATTTTGCATACAGCTAAACATTCATGGCCCTGTAAGCCACCACAATGCATGAAAATTTTATTTTCGTGTTAAATTCATACAAAGAATGTATCTTTTGAAAGGCCAAACGGAATCCGGCATTCTAGATCGGGTTATTTCCCTGCCCCCACGAGGGGTAATTCCTGATCATTTCTAAAAAACACCAAGAATTTGGCTTCGTCTTTCTCGTCCAGATACTGTCTTCGGCGTAGGGATTGCAGCAGTTCCGTATCCTCTTCCTCGCGGATCTTCGTCATGAAAAGTCTTTTGCCTTTATAACCCGGCCCATTTTCGACGAACAAATAAGTGGCGTGCGGATTGGATCGGAGATTATGATGGGTGAGACGATCACGCATAATAAAGGCAAGGGTGCCGTCTTCCATAAAATGAGGTCGGGCATAAATCGCCGCGTCGACCTTGCCATCACTGTCGGCGGTGGCCAATATCCCGATTCCTTGGGTGTTTTCAAAATATTCTTTAAGGTCCATGATGTCCTCCTCGCTGAGTTGCAGGATTTTTTTCTCCTTAAAAACTCGGATTTCTGATCGGAATCAATTCGCGTTGATCTTCGCAATCCTTTCTAAGATAATGCCGAAACCGGGAAAGAAAAGGTCACCCCCGGAGGGTTTCGCGACGAAAATTGGACAGCGGCGTGAACGTGCCGGTGGTGCGGGGTGGGCCGGAAGAAGTGGACCGCGCGTCCTGCTTCATTCCAACAAAACTGAAGCAATCACCAAGTGCGCTAGAGCAATCAGGCCGCTGCCAAACCAATCACCGATTAATATTGCCAATTCGCGCATTAGAAGTTATAGTCGGAGCAAACGATGAACGCAAAAAAGCGGCGCGGCAGATTGTTAAAGCTAAGAATTTCGTGGCCTCAAAGCGGGTTGGCGGTCACTTAACGGCGTATCGTGCGTGTTATCCCGCGCTTGCGGGAAATTGCCTCGTTGTCATCATCGTTTCGGGATTTAGGGCTGACATGGGCGTGGCTTTTTTAGACCCTGAGCAGAACGCTTGCCGCCCGCAGGGCCCGCCTGGCGGGAAGATTGACGGAGAGCGACATGGCCGAAGGCGAAAATAAGAGCGCAGGTGAGAAGTACGCGGGTTCCCGGTCAGTCTTACAAGTGCTCGACTCCCTTCTGATGGGGTCGGGTCAAAAGAGAATAAATGCCGACCAGGTAATGATCATTCTGGATGCTTTGGCGAGCGCCGACGATCCCGCCTTGCTCGGGCGATTCCCGGTCCTCCTGGCAATTTGCGCCCGGCGAGGGATCGAGTTGAACAGCCAGGCCTTGTTCTCCCGCTATTGGTCGACGAGCCCCAAAAGACGTAATCTGGAAAAGCTACTCCTAGCCAGCGCGCTCGTGTTGGAACGGGCCGGGTTAGAGGCGCCCAAGAATCTGAGGGGAATCGCGGATTCGTTAAGAAGCAACTATGGTGATTTGTTGGCAGACGGAGCCCTGCGTTTGAGCGCCGGCCGGACCATTCCTGTCCGGAACTTCCATGACGCTTTAAAAAAATACGCTCAAGGTCTGCAAGACGCCAAGATGACCCGTGAGGGGATGGGGCCACCCTGGTCGGTGCAACTCCACAGGCTTTTGGACCGGCTTTTTTCACCAAAGCAAAAAGATCTGGTGTTCAAAAGATTAACCGGCCAGAGCTTTACCAAAACCGAGCGCGAGTATTTTTCCCGGGTTGTGAAGAAGAAGCTCGAAGCCATCGCGAATGAAGAGGTTGGCAACATCGCTGCGATCCTTACCCGCAAATGATAGCAGTAAACCCGCAAATGAAGGCAGTGGCGCCGGGGGTGTTGACGATCGCATTTGCAGCGGACCTCAAGCGGCAGCGCGTGGAACCGAAGCATAGGCAATAACGTGCTATATACATCAAACTTCTTCCGATAGTTTTTCCAAGGAGCCTGTGATGGAAATCGTGTGGGAGATTGCGCTACAGGCCGTCGAAATCCTGACTTTGATTTTCGGCATCCTGGGGATGTCGTTTCACCTTTTGTTGCTCTTTTCTCCTCAGTCAGCCAAGACCGCCAGCGACTTCTTTAATCGCAATATCGACCTCCAAAAAAGAATATCTTATTTGGAAAAAGATATCCGGATCGACGCCTTCATTTACCGCTATCATATTTTTTTGGGGGCCTGCTTGATTGCCGGCTCAATATTTGCTCTGATTCTTTTCTTCTTTCACCTGGATCTTGAAAAGTTCGCCAACTTGTTTTTTGTGTCAGACAAGTATCTTTCAATCAACAAGATTGTATTTAATGCCGTGATCTGGATGGGCAAAATCGCCTGCTTGTTGGGACTGGCCTTCGGGACGTTTCTTTTGATCGCTCCGGAGAAAATGAAACGGATTGAAAACAAGCTGAATGCATGGATTGACACCCAAGCCATACTAGCCAAACTCGATTCCACGAAAAGTGAGGTCGATGGGTTATTCTTCCGATTCCACGTGGCGTTTGGCTTGTTAGGATTAGTTATCTCCTTTATCCTGATTGTATTATCTGTCGTGAACCTGATGAATTAGCAGGGTTTTCCCATCTGCCCACGCTGAGCGCAGTCATCCGCGAGCCCAAAAGTTTAGCCCTTTGAAAAACCAGGGATAGGCCGGCCGCGACATTTTTTGTACAGCCAAACACTCATGGCCCTTCGGGCCACCACGGTGCATGAAAATTCTATTTACGTACTGAATTGATACCCGCGAGCAAAACGCCGTTAACGGGCGAGCGGGGGGTGCCCCGCTTTTTTGTTTGACATGGGAAGCGGATTTGCTTATTTTGAGCCCTCTCTAGACGGGCTTCATACTTCCGCCTGGATTTTCCCGGCTTGCACGAACTCCGGCTTGCGGGATGCAAAAGCCGGGGGAATCGATTTTTCGTCGGAGCCCCTCAGGGACAAAACCCGATCGCGACAGGAGCTTAGCGTGAATCCTCCCAAATTACGAATTTTCCCCCCTGAAAGACTGTACGCCGATTTTAACTGGCAAGTCTGGGCGGTGGGCTGGCTGGCCGTCTGCAAAGCCGTTTTATGGTTGGCCTACGAACCCAATCTAGCCGAGTCCCTGCTGAAACTGCTTGGCTATAAATATACCATCGGTCTGCTTCCGCTAATCGTCTTCGGAATCGGGGTCTGGAATTTGCGGAAATGGGCCGTATGGGGAATTGCCGCGGTTGCCGTGGCCGATTTGATTTTCTTTGTCACGAACCCGCAGACATTGAATGTCTTTTTCATCAGCTCGGAAGTCCGCTTGTTTGCTTACGCCCTGACCCTGGTCGCTTTTGTGGTCTATGGTCCTCTCGGGGATGTCCTGATTCTTTTGGCGCTGCCCGCGATACGCAAACACCTGAAGATGAATTGAGCTTTTTGCGCTCAAGGGTCAAAAACAAGGGCCGCTTCGGGCTCTAAACGGGCATGGATTTGCGGCGGGCTTCCCTTGCAAGCGCCTCAGCGGACGGCATTTGTTGGGGGACCGGGGGGATTGACGCGGTTTCGCAGGGGCTTGCCGGCGTAAAAGTTGGCGATATCGCCTAAAACCGTCTGCACGCCACGCTGGGCCGATTCCCGGGAAGATCCGGCGATGTGGGGGGTGAGGGTGACGTTGTCCAGTTTCAGCAAAGGCCAATCGGCAGGGGGGGGTTCAAGCGCCAATGTGTCGAGGCCGGCCCCGCCCAAGTGGCCGCTTTGCAGGGCGGCACACAAGGCTTCATAGTCCACCAGCGGGCCCCGGGCCGTATTGATAAAATACGCGCCGGGTTTCATCCGGGTGAACTCGCGTGCACCGATCATACCCTGCGTCTCGGATGTCAGCCGGGCATGCACGCTGACGATGTCCGAGGCCTGCAACAGCGTTGACAGGTCCGTTTGTTCGACCCCCTGTCGGGCAAATTGCGCGGCGGGTACATAGGGATCATAAGCCAGTATGCGCATCCCGAACGTTTTCAGATAGGGCACCAGCATCCGGGCAATGATGCCGAACCCGACCAAGCCGATGGTCTGTCCTTTGAGTTCACGCCCCGCCTTGTCATACCGATAAAGTTCCCCCTGCCAGACGCCCTGGGACAGGGCGCCGTGGGCACGGCTAATCCCACGACATTCGGCGATGATCAATCCCAAAGTGAACTCAACCACGGCCTGTGAGTTGCGGCCGGGGGAATTGACCACCGGAATTTTGCGGGCGGTTGCCGCCGGCACATTGATATTGACGGGACCTCCCCGGCAACAAGCGATGATCTGTAGATCGGGGGCGGCCGAAATTGCGGCTTTTGAAATGGGGGCGACATGGGTGACGATCACCTGGGAATCCCGGACCAACTCGGCAATTTCCCCGGGATCGCCCACGAACTCCTTGATCTCATCATTATGGGTGACGGGCACATCCGGCCAGTTCACTTCGCGCATCAGCAAGGTCACATTCCCCAGGAGCGGGCCGAGCTGCTGCTCCCATGCTTCTTGAAAAATCGTGCTCCGCACGAACAGGTCCCCGATAAAAACGATCTTCATGGCACGTTTCGCCTCGATCAACCGCGAAGACGGCTTAGCGCGTTACTCGATCAGCGCGACAATCGCGTCCGCGGCTGAATTGAGAATTAGATAGCAGGAGGTCGCGCCCGGGTCCAGGTTCCCTTTTGACCGTTCGCCCAACCGGCTGGCACGGCCCACTTTGGCAACGAGACTCTTGGTAGATTCTTTGCCTTCTGCGGCCGCCGCTTGCATGGATTTAAGCGCGGCGCTAAAATCCTGCCCGTCCTGCAGCGCCGCTTCATACGCTTCCACCGCCGGGACCAGAGTATCCAGCATGGTTTTATCGCCGACTTGGGCGCCCCCTATATCTTGCACGCCGGCCAGCGCGGCGCGCAGCATCTCATGAAAAACACCGGCATCGATGCGCTCTTTATCCTGGCACGCTTTGGACATTGCTTTAAAGAAAGTGCCGTATAACGGCCCCATGGCGCCACCGATTTCCATCATCAGGATGCGGCTCAAAATTTTCAGTGCATCCGCCAGCCCGGTTTCCCGGGAGGCCAGCTCTTTCTTACAAAGCGTGACGCCCTTGTTCATATTAATGCCATGATCGCCGTCGCCGATCGCCCCGTCGATCTCACTCAAGTACTTGGCGTTGGCTTGAATTGTCTCAATAATCGCCTCGACGACGGCGGTTCCGTTTTGATTCAGGAAGAATTGCATTGGCGTTATTCCTCGAACTGTTTAAATCCCATTGAGTTGGCTTCCAGATCCACCAGGGCCTTGAGTTCCGCGTCAAGTTTCATCACGGTCAAGGTCACGCCCATCATTTCGAGCGAAGTAAAGTAGTTACCCACATAGGAGCGATAAATGTTTATCTTTTTGGCATCGAGGATTTCGGCGACCCGCTGATACAAAATATAGAGCTCCATGACGGGAGTCGCGCCCAAACCCGAAACGAGCACCACGACTTCATCCTTTCCCGCAAAAGGCAGGTCGGGAAGAATCACATCGAGCATCATGGCGGCCATTTCATCGGCCGTCTTAAGATCCGTCACCTCGATCCCCGGCTCCCCATGATGGCCGATGCCCACTTCCATTTTCCGCTCCGCGATGGTGAAATTGGGATGGCCGACCGCCGGTATCGTGCAGGGGGTCAATCCGATGCCGATGCTGCGCGTATTATCAATCGCTTTCTGGGCGGCGGCAATCACTGCGTCCAGGTTGCCTCCCAAAGCCGCTTTCGCTCCGCCTATTTTCCACATCAAGACTTCACCGGCCACTCCGCGGCGTTTTTCCAGCTCTTCCTTGGGCGCGGAAGGAACATCATCATTAGCCACGACGGTCTTCACCGTTAACCCGTCGTCTTCGGCCATCTCGATGGCCATCTTAACGTTCATTCGATCCCCGGCATAATTTCCAAACAAGCACGCCACCCCGGCGCCGCCGTCAGCCGCTTTGAAGGCATCATAAAAGGCTTTGGCCGAGGGGGAGGAGAAAATTTCGCCGGCCGCCACGGCATCGACCATGTTGCGACCGATGTATCCGATGAATGCGGGCTTGTGGCCCGATCCGCCTCCGGTGACGATTCCCACTTTTCCGGCCACCGGCGCCTTTTTCCATTTTAAAACCCGGGGATTGTTCGTGGGGGCCACCAAATCGGAGTGACATTTCACGAAACCCTTCAGCATTTCATCCACGACTGCATTCGGATCATTGATTATTCGCTGCATCGCAATACCCTCCTTGTTGGCCGTTCATTCATGCCGTATGGAACATTTGTTCAGATAGGGTACCTTCCACCATTCCCGTGGAGGCGAAAGTTCCTCAGCTCTTCGCCGCGATTAAGGAAGGAAACGCTCAGTTTGTCGCTTTTCTTTAGCGATCGTCCCGGTTCGTTGTCAAGAAAAAAACGGAAGAAACCCGGGGGCGCGAGCATAAATTCAGTTTGATTACGTTATTGAATTTAAACGCAAAAAATCGGGAGGGCGTTTCTCGAGGCCGCATTGATCGATAGCAAGTATCATCTTGACACCAAAAATCAACCATGTTACCCCAATGTGCACAAGTCGAAGCATTTGGAGATTGCGAACAAATGAACAAATCCGCTGGCAGATTTCTTGAAAAAGACGTCGTCAGTCGAATTGCTTGGCTATATTTCATCAAAGGCTTTACCCAGCGCGAAATTTCGCACCGGCTGAACATCTCGCGCATGCAGGTCCAAAGAAGTATTTCCAAATCAAAGAAAGAGGGTTTGGTCCGGATCCAAATCGTTGATCCGCTGACCAGCTGTTTCGAAATCGAAGACCGTCTTAAAAGCGGTTTTGCCTTAGCCGATGCCATGGTCGTTCCTACGCCCGAAGACGAGAGCAAGATTAAGGAGGCCTTGGGCAAGGCGGCGGCGCGTTATCTGCTGAGGCATGGCAAAGATCACCAGGTCATCGGAGTGGGCTGGGGAACGACGCTCGAAAGGATGACCCAGTTCATCAATGGGAGCAAGCGCTCTAGTTCGCAAGTCGTGTCTCTGATTGGAGGGTGGACCAAGCGCGCCAAAGAGAGCCCCCATGAAATCGCCTGCAAATTGGCTGATGCCCTGCACACCCCCTGCTACTACATCTCAGCGCCTGCAATCGCCGATTCGCCTGCCAGTCATTCGGTCATTACTTCCGAAAAAAGCGTGAATTATACCCTCAACCTTGCCAAAACCTCAGATTTAGCGATATTGGGAATCGGAAATGCCGATACGGATTCTTCCCTGGTCAAGGCCGGGTTTTTATCGTCCCAAGAAGTTACGAAACTGAGAACCAAAGGTGCCGTCGGTGATATTTGCGCCCAGTTTTATGACCGTGAAGGACACCCGGTGGACTGGAAGTATATGGATCGCGTTATCGGCTTGGGATTGAAGGATTTAAAACAGATCAAGACGGTGATCGGGGTCGCCGGCGGTGCCAACAAAAAAAAGGCCATCCTGGGGGCTTTAAGAGGCCGCCACCTGGATGTGCTCATTACCGATGAGCAAACGGCAAGAGCGGTTTTGTTCGAGTGACTCAAAAAGCAAATCAAAAGTTGAAGCAAAGGAGGGGATGCGGTTATGTGCTGAACAGACTTTGAACATGCCACGCAAGGGGAGTTTCTGCGGGTGCAGAGAATGCCAGGACCCGATGTTAGGTCAGCATCTAAAAAAGTTCCTTGGATTGATCCTCTCAATCTAAAACGAAAGGAGGCCCAGAATGGCAAAAAAAGCAATTTTCATTCTTTTTGCGGTTTGTTGCGCAGCGGTGATTTTAACCTCCTTACCTGTTTCCGCCTTTGACTGGAAAGCCCACAGCGGCACAGATATTAAACTTCTGCTGAATAAACACCCGTACACGGATGCTTTGCTGGCCCATTTAAACGAGTTCACCGCCCAGACAGGGATTAATGTCACCTATGATGTCTTTCCGGAAGATGAGTATTTCGATAAAGTGACGATATCCCTTTCCAGTAAGTCGCCGGAGTACTCCATATTCATGACCGGTGCCTATCAGGTCTGGCAATACGCGCCGCCGGGCTACATGGAAGATCTCAAACCCTATATGGAAAGCAAGGAAAAAACCAATCCGGAATGGGATCAGAGTGATATTTACGAGAACCTATTGTCCTCGTTGGCCTGGAACCTGCAACCGGGTGCCCCCCTGGGTACCCCCGATGCCAAGCAATGGGCCCTGCCATGGGGCTTTGAGACCAATACGTTGATTTATCGTAAGGATATTTTCGACAAACACGGTTTGACCCCCCCCAAAGATCTCCCGGAACTGCTCGAACTTTGCGCCAAGCTCAGGGATCTGGAGCCGGAGATGTACCCCATTGCCGTACGCGGCACCCGTTCATGGGCCACCATCCATCCGGGATTTCTTTCCTGCTATAACGGATACGGGGCGAAGGACTATGATCCCTTCCCCAAACCGGCCATGAATTCCCCCAAAGCCGTGGAGATGACCAAGTTGTGGGTCGAAATGGTCAAGGAATACGGCCCCAAGGCGTGGACCTCCTACATCTGGTACGAGGTGGGTAACGATTTAGGTCAGGGCCGCGCGTGCATGATCTATGACGCCGACATTCTGGGTTACTTTCAGAACCAGCCCGGCGCTTCGCCCGTCTCGGGTAAACTGGCCTGGGCTCCCGGTCCGGGCGCCCCTGGGGCGCAACCGGCGCCTAATATGTGGATTTGGTCTCTGGGAATGAACGCCAACTCGAATACCAAAGACGCCGCCTGGTATTTTCTGCAGTGGGCCACCGGCAAGGAGTTTTTGCTCAAGGCCGTTAGAGGTAAATACTCCTTGGTCGATCCGGTGCGCAAATCGATTTGGGCCGATGCGGAGTTCCAGAAGAAGCTGGAAGATTTTGCCGACTACTACAAAACTTTCCAGGAGATTATTCCCACCTGTAAAGTCTACTTTACACCGCAGCCGCTCTTTTTCGAAACCACCACCGAATGGGCGGCGACCCTGCACGAAATCTATAATGGCAAAGACCCCCAGGCCGCGCTGGATGACCTGGCCAAGAAGCTGGAAAGAACCCTCAAACGGGCCGGTTATAAGTAAATTGAGCGTTCGCGCGCCTTTAGGCGCAAGTTTTGCGAGACCCCCACCGCGCTAAAACCCCCGGCGTTCGCGGCCGGTCCGAGGACGTCGGGGGGGGGTCAAGCATGGGGGGGACGCGTTTCGTAAAAGACAGATTCACAAGGATTAACGATGGAGGCCAACCAAGCAAGCAGCCAAGTTTCGACGGGCGGGCGGGTTGATACGGCGCCGGCGATTGCGCCCGCGGCGGTCAAAGGTGTCAGCCGCCGGAACAAATATCTTCCCTATCTGATCGTCATGCCGGCACTGGCGCTCACGCTGCCGGTTCTTTACCCTTTTATTCAAAGTATTTACTATTCCATGACCACGTATTCTTTGACCAATCCGCACAAGGTGTTCATCTGGTTCGAGAATTATGTCTGGCTGTTTACGGATCCCGAATTTTGGAACTCGGTGAGGGTTTCCTTCGTATATGCCGGTTGCGCGGTGGGAATTGAGCTGTTATTGGGAATGCTCATCGCCGTCCTGCTCAATCAGGAAACTTTGTTGGCCAAAGTCTTGCGGCCTTTGCTGCTGATGCCTCTGATGATCGCTCCGATCATCGGCACGCTGATGTGGAAGCTTATGATGAGCCCCGAATTCGGCGTACTCAATTACTTCCTTTCCTTTTTCGGCGCGCGGAACTTTCAATGGGCTTCGGCCGCGGGTACAGCAGTGTTTTCAGTGGTATTGATTGACGTTTGGATGTTCACGCCTTTCATTGCTTTGCTGCTTCTGGCGGGTCTGCGCTCCATGCCCGCGCCGCCTTTTGAGGCGGCCATGGTGGATGGCGCCTCCAAGTGGTTTATTTTCAAAAATCTGACGCTGCCCATGCTTATGCCGTTCATTATCGTGGCCGTGGTCTTCAGGCTGATCGATTCGCTGCGGCAGTTTGACATCATCTTTGGCCTAACGAAAGGGGGGCCGGGTTCGACGCTGATGAATTTCCAGGTTTCGGCCTACACGACCGCTTTTACTTACACCAAAGTGTCCGATGGAACCGCCCTGATGATGATCAACTGGATTATCGTCTATGTCATCAGCATGTTTCTGGTTAAATTCTGGCGCAAAAGCCAGGATCGTCTGTCCTAAAGGAGGTTCACACCGATGCCAAGTTCGATTTCCAGGTCCCGGTCCAAAACTTTTTTCCGGAAACTGGTCGTCAACCTGCTGCTGCTGGCTTGTTTTGCCTTTCTACTTTTTCCGGTCTTATGGGTGACTTCCCTGGCGTTCAAGAGCCATGACGACATCTTGACCTGGCCCCCCAAATTTGTCTTTAAACCGACCCTGGAAA
>CP070697.1:6202499-6209142 GCA_020353555.1 Desulfobacterales bacterium | reverse complement strand
GCGCGGGTGCGCAACGCCTATACCGGCGGCGCGGCCATGGGACCGGATCATTTCCGGTTTTTTCACGCCCTGGGGGTCAACCTGAAACAGATTTACGGTCAGACGGAAGTGGCCGGCATCTCCGTGGTCCATCGCAACGCCGACATCAAGTTTGACACCGTCGGCCACCCCATTCCGGGCACCGAAATCAGGATTACGGACGACGGCGAGATTATCACCCGCAGCCCGTCTGTTTTCCTGGGTTATTACAAGAACCCCGAGGCCACAGGCCGCGCCTTGCGGGACGGCTGGCTTTATTCCGACGACAAGGGGTTCATCGACGAGGACGGTCATCTGGTGGTTTTTGACCGCACCAAGGACGTCTTCACGCTCAAAGACGGCAAACCCTTTTCCCCCCAGTATCTGGAAACACGTCTCAAGTTCAGCCCTTATATCAAGGATTCCTGGGTCATCGGCGATAAGCGCGATTATATTGCCGCGGTGTTGTGTATCGACTATTCGGTGGTGGGTAAGTGGGCCGATGAAAAGAAGCTCAACTACACCGGTTATCAGGAGCTTTCGCAGATTCCCGAAGTATACCAGCTGGTGGAAAGACAACTCCGCCAGGCCAACAAGGATCTGCCCGAGGCCGCCAAAGTCGTCCGGTTCACCAACCTTTACAAAGAACTGGACCCTGATGATGACGAGCTGACCCGAACGCGGAAGCTGCGCAGGGCCTTCGTGGAAAAAAGGTATCGGCAGATTGTGGATGCGCTCTATTCAGACCAGGACGCGGTCCATATCGACACGACCATCAAGTATGAAGACGGCCGCCAGGCCCAGATCAAGACGGATCTTCGGATTGTCACCATCAAAGAATGAAGACCTCTGAATTGACCATCAAGGCAAAGGGGGAGTAAACGGCATGGAATTGTTTTTGATGACGTTAACCACGGGGGTCATGGTGGGGGGGATCTACGCCCTGGTCGCTTTGGGTTGGGTATTGATCTACAAGTGCTCGGGCGTGCTGAACCTGGCCATGGGGGAATTGACGCTGATCGGGGCCTACGTCTCTTTGAGTTTTTATTCCATGGGTATGCCCTTTCTTCTGGCGCTTTTCTTTTCGCTGATCATCGGGTTCGTCCTGGGCCTGTTAACGGAAAGGATTTTTTTGGATAAACTGATCGGGGAACCCGTACTGACGGTGATCATGGTTACGGTGGGCCTTTCCTTTTTCTTTAAGGGCACGGTGGAATTCATCTGGGGAACCGACACCCGGGTATTCACCCCCCCCGTCTTTTCGATCGAGCCGATTCGACTGGGCTCCCTGATCATTGGCCAGGTTTATCTCTGGAGCTTTGTGGCGGCCCTTCTGCTGCTCATCATTTTTGTGAGTTTCTTCAGGTATACGCGCTGGGGTCTGGCCATGCAGGCCACCGCGGACGACGAGATGGCGGCCCTCTCCCTGGGCGTGAGCGCGCGCTTCGTCTATGCAACCGCCTGGGCCATCGCCTTTATGGCGGCCGGGGTGGGTGGAACACTTCTGGGAAACATCAACGGGTTGAATATTTCCGTCGGTTACCTGGGGCTGCTCGTGTTGCCGGCGGTGGTGCTGGGGGGTCTGAATTCCATCCCGGGCGCGATTGTCGGAGGCATCATCATCGGTATTCTGCAGAATTTCTGCGGCGCCTACCTGGACAAGTACTTCCCCGGGGGCGTCAAAGAGATTGCCCCGTTTGTTTTCATGGCTGTTTTCCTGCTTTTCAGGCCGCACGGGCTCTGGGGCTGGGAGCGGATTGAAAGAGTCTGAAAATTGGACTTGCATGGCTTTGAAAACCGTAACGATTTAAGATCATAGGCTTTTATATCCTATTCAACTATTTGACCATTTTCTGTTCGACGAGGTCTGAATTTAAAGCGGAGATACGAATATGTCTACGACCTGGCTGCCCTGCGGTGACTACCATCAAAGTTATCAGGAAGATCATGGCTGGTTTCAGACGCGATTTCTCAAGGGCAAGATGATCTTGCTGGCTTTGTGCCTGTTCGTACTGATTCCGCTGGTGGCCGATTCGTATTGGCTCAGCGTCTGCAATACCGTCGGTTACACGATTCTGGGCGCTTTGGGGGTGCAGCTGCTCATCGGTTTCTGCGGTCAGGTGACGCTCGGCCACGCGGCTTTTCTAGCGGTCGGGGCCTATACCAGCACGCTGCTTATTTTGGAGTTTCCGTGGCCGGGCTTTCTGGTCAATTGGGGGTTGGCCTATCCGCTCAGTATCGTCATCGCGGCCGTTGTGGCGGGTGTTTGGAGTGTTCTGTTCGGTCTTCCCTCGGCCAAAGTCAAGGGATTTTACCTGATCTTAACCACCATGGCGGCCCAGTTTATCACGGTCGATTTCATCATTACCCAATATGTGGCCCAGATCGGCGGTCGCGGTCAGGCCTTCTCCCTCCCGCCCGGGACCATCAGGGTGGGGCCCTGGGTCATCGACAGCGACCTCAAGGTTTACTATATGATGACCATCCTGGTGATTCTTTGTATCGTCGGGATGGCCAATCTGCTCCGATCCCGGGCCGGGCGGGCGTGGGTCGCCATCCGGGACAACGATATCTCGGCGGAAGTGATGGGAATCAACGTGGTCCAGTACAAGCTGCTGGCCTTTTTTGTGGCCGGGTTTATCGGCGGATTGGCCGGGGCCTTCTGGATCAGCAACCTGGCGGCGATCAGTCCCGAGCACTTTCCCTGGTTCTGGTCGCTGTGGCTGGTGGGAGTTATTTTGATCGGCGGGGTGGGTTCCCTTCACGGCACCGTCTTCGGGTCCTTATTTATGGTGTTGGTCCTGGAGATTCTGCAGCTGGCCATTATGCCTTTGGCGGACACGTATCCCAAACTTTTGATGGACTTTTTGTTTATCAAGGAAGCCACCTTCGGTCTGGCCATCTGCGCCTTTATGATATTCGAGCCCAATGGGCTGGCTTATCGGTGGTGGCAAATCAAGAACTATTTTAACCTGTGGCCGTTTTCCTATTGATCGACGGCGGATTGCCTCTTTTTTGCCGGCTGAAGTAATTCGGCCGGCCGGCGGGCAAGCCGGCGATACGTCTAGACTCAAAAATGATTCGACAAAGGAGGTGATGGATTTGGATGGTGTTCATTCAGAAACGGCTGTGCCGCCGGATTTCCGAATGGACTCTGGATAATGGGAAGCATTTAGTTTGCAGTTTAATCTTTAAAAGGGGGTATACCATGAAGGTAAGAAACATGAGGGCCAAGCTGTTTGTTGTGCCGTTTACGATCCTGATTTTGGCCGGATTTTCCGGTGTCGCAGGGGCTGCCGAAATTATCATCGGGGCTTTAAACGATACGACCGGTGCGACCTCCGACGTCGGCAAGGATTATGCTTTGGGTATCTCGGAAGCGATCAACTACGTCAACGATCAGGGCGGCATCAACGGCAAGAAGATCAAGCTTTATCAATTTGACTACGGCTACCGTATACCGGAGGCCCTGACGAAATACAAACTTTTCCAGAGACTCAAGGTTGCCGCCGTTCTGGGATGGGGTACCGGCGATACGGAAGCGCTTTCCCCCACGGTGACCAAGGACAAGATGCCCTATGTGTCCGCATCTTACTCGGGCCATCTGACGGATCCGAAAAAGACACCCTACAATCTTTTCGCCGCCACGGATTACTCGACCAACGCCCGGGCGGCGATTACGGCCTGGTTCGACGAAAAGTGGCCCAAGCACCCGGATTACGGTAAACGCAAGCCTCGTTTTCAATGTTCCTATATGTTTGCCTCGGCCTACTGCAGCGCGCCGATCAAGGCCATCAAGGATCAGGCCCAACTGCTGGGCTTTGAAATCGGACCGGACCAGGATACCTCTTTGCTGGCCATCGACACCAAGAGCCAGGTCCTGGCCATGAAGGAGTTCAAACCCGACCTGGTCTGGCATGGAAACACCACCATGTCGGTGGCCGCGACGGTACGGGATGCCTACGCCCTGGGTTTGGGCGCCGATCACATTGTCAACAACTGGGGCTTCGACGAAAACCTGCCGTTGTTGGCCGGTAAGGCCGCCGAAGGCGTCATGGGCGCGTCCGTCTGCGCGTTTTACGGCGAAGAGGTTCCGGTTATGGATAAGGTGGTGGAGTACGGAAAAAAATACAACCCCGGCGTGCCCAGGGAAAAACGCCTAGTCAGGACCGTTCAGGCCTGGGCCAATGTTCTGGCGCTGTGGGAAGCCCTCAACCGGGCCGACAAGGCCGGTGATTTAAGCGGGGAAAGCATCCTGAAGAACGGATTTGAGTCCTTTCAGAACGTCGACATCGGTCTGCGCGTGCCGCCTTTGACCTACACCGCCGGCGATCATCGCGTCGCCGGAAAAGTCCCGATCTATGAGATCGTGGACGGGAAAATCACCCATCTGGCGACACCCGATCTCAAAGGCCGTTGGCCGGACAAATGGGCCACGGAGTGGCTCGGCTGGTAAGGGTCGGTTAAATGGAAAAACGGTCGAATGGCCAAATCGTTAACATCGGAAAAAAAGCGCATTTCTTTTTTAACCGTCTGGCGAAGGCACTATTTAACTGGGCATCAACTCCGAAGGAGGTCCGAAAACCTTGTCGCTGAATGACGTCATATTGAAGATCAACAACATCGAGGTAAAGTACCACGAGGTTATCCTGGTGATCAAGGGGGTGTCCATCGAGGTGCCCGAGGGAGGCATCGTGGCGCTTCTCGGGGCCAACGGCGCCGGGAAAAGCACGGTCCTGAAGGCGATCTCCGGACTGTTGAAGCATGAAGACGGCCAGGTGACCGATGGGTCGATCGAGTTTATGGGTGAGCGCATAGACAAAATGGGCCCTGAAAAAATCGCCAAAATGGGCATCGTCCAGGTGATCGAGGGGCGCCGCGTATTCGAGCATCTGACCGTCGAGCAAAACCTGAAAGTGGGTGCGCACATGAAGAAGCACGGCCGGTCCATCAAAGAAGGGCTGGAAATGGTTTATCACTATTTTCCCCGCTTGAAGGAAAAGCGCAACGAGACCGCCGGCTTCATCAGCGGCGGTGAACAGCAGATGACGGTTGTGGGCCGGGCCCTGATGACAAGCCCCAAGCTGATTCTTTTGGATGAGCCGTCCATGGGGCTGGCTCCGCTGCTCATCCATGAAATTTTCAACATTGTCACCCAACTCAATCAAGAAGAAAAGATTTCGATGCTTTTGGTTGAGCAGAATGCCAAACTGGCCCTCAGCGTCGCCCCGCATGCCTACGTGCTGGAGAACGGGCGCATTGTGATGGACGACACCGCCGCAAAGCTCCGCGAGAATCCGGACATCAAGGATTTCTACCTGGGTATGACCGATTTCGGGGGGAGAAAGAGTTTTCGGGACGTGAAGCACTACAAGAGAAGAAAAAGATGGCTTACTTAACGCTTAAATCGAACGGGGGAAAAATGCAAAAACAATCAATCGCAATGTCTGTTTTGAGTGTGTTGGCTATTGTCGCGCTTTTGTCCGGATGCGCCGGGTGGCGGCCTCCGAGCGACAGTAATTTCGTGACGCCAGAGGTTACCCTGAACTACGTGGATGTTGGGCACTATTTCGGGTGGTGGTACTATGCCCCCGACATCAAACCGACCAAAGGCACGGCGGGCAGTAACGCGGCTCCCTTGGATTACGCCTTTATCTTTGACATCCACAACCCGAACTCGTTTCCGGTCATGCTGGAAGATTTCAAGTTCGCCTGCATGATCGATGGATTTGAGATCAACTCGGGTTACTCCACCGAATCGCAGTGGATCCCGGCCGGAAAAACCAACCAGCTCCGGGTGGAAGTCATGTTCGACCCGCAAGGAACCATGATGAGCCTGGGGGTCGTTGCCGGAAACCAGCTCAAGGAAAAAGGCGTGGGCCTCTGGGACGAGCTTGAAAAGATCTGGACGGGAGCACCGGATTTCACCTTTCCCGTTGGCGTGACGCAGGGCGCCGCTGTTTTCAAAGCCGGCGATGTCACCAAAGTGGCCGGATTTGAAGGCACCTATCCCAAATAATAATGAATACGGTCGGCAGGTTCTGAAAAGCGAGCTGCACCATCCGTGCCGGCGATGATCAGCCGGAAGGGTTATTGGGCGGGGGCGATCTCCGCCCAAAATGCTTGAAAACTCCAGAAAAACCTGCCTCGCAAGGAGATGGGACCAACATGGGCCTTCATGATTTCACCTGGTATGATGTGATCAACCGCAACGCCGCCTGCTTTCACTCCCGGCCGGCCTGGTTTGAGGCCGACGAGCGCCATACCATGACGTTCGCCGAGTTCAAGCGGACCGTCGATCAACTGGCCTGCGGTCTGCAGAAACGAAAAATCGGCAAAGGCGACCGCATCGGGGTTCTGGGGCAGAACAGCCGGGAGTACTTTCTGCTCTACGGGGCGGCAGCGGCTTTAGGCGCCATTGTGCTGCCGATCAACTGGCGGCTGGCCGCCGAGGAAGTGGTTTTCAACCTGAACGATTGCGCACCGGCCGTGCTGTTCGTGGACCCCGCCTACCAGGAAGTGATTCAACGCGCAAAAAACAAACTGCCCTCGGTCAAACACTATTACAACCTGAAGCCGCGGGCAGGGGCATTCTCCGATTTCGGAGCCCTCATCGACAATGACG
>CP070697.1:6186086-6202399 GCA_020353555.1 Desulfobacterales bacterium | reverse complement strand
TTATCAGGCCTGACCTTGCTCTTTTTTTTGGTAGCTGTTGTGCGACATGGGAATTTGGAAACTTGGTTAAAATTCAAAAAGGGGTTTTAGAGCTGTCTATTGAGTGCAACGTCGTCTGGAAACCAACTTCCCGGCACCTCGCAACCTCTTTTTGCACCAAACCCGGAGCCTGAAAGATCGCTCCAGCCGCGGCACCGCACTCCCTGCGTACTGAAATCACTCCGCAGCTGCTTTTATTTTCTGCAAGAGGCTTCTGGCTTCTCCAACTTTAGGATCAATCTGCATCATCCTTTCGAGAGCGCGTTTCGCCTTTGAATACATTCGCTGTTCTAAATAGAGCACGGCCATATTATAGTAAGCTGGAGCCAGGTTGGGATCCAGTTCGACAGCCCGTTCGAGCATGGAAAGCACACTTGCCGGATTCGCTCCCAAACCGTAAAGCAATACCGCCAGGTAATAATAAGGCCGTCCGTAATCTCGCTCCAACTCGATGGCCCGCCGCAATTCCTGGATGGCTTTATCAACCTGATTTGTCTGAAAGTACGCGAAGCCGAGACTGCAATAAGCAGGAGCAAAATCGGGAGACAAATCCCTAATTCTTGACGAAACACTGATCGCTTTGCGGTAGTCTTTGTTGTCATTATGCAACACGGCCATTTTGTAAAGGCTGTTTGCCAAAAGCTGCCGGGCATTTGCATCTTTCTGATCCAACTCGAAGGCTTTTTCAAAAAAATTGCATTCTTTCTCATTTTGGCCTTCAATATCTGCCAAAATGCCCTTCAGTATCCAACCGGTCTTAGTTTCAGACCGCTCGATTGTCTTTTTTATGTTCCCCCATTTTGCAGTGTCTATGCCACTTAAATCAATATATGGAAGAACACTTTTTCGATACCTCACCAACTCTACCATGTTAGCATACCATGTCTCGCGATCTAAATGCCAGGCCCGTGGAGCTGAGAATTCGAGCAAAGGATTGTTTTCGGTGTTGACAAGCGCATCCTCTGAAAACGCCTTTAACGCCTCCTCATCCAACAACAGGCATGACAAAATGGAATATGGATCCTGCATATGTATTTCAGCCAAATCCCGCCTGACCTCGGCCCGATTGAACTTCGCCTCCATCATTTTGAAGTCAATCTTGAGCTTGTCCGAGGTCCCTATCACAACCAAGTGTTTGTTAATATTGTTAGGGACGTACCACAAGGTTGCATGCGGGAAGACGGTCTGAAACGTCTTAAGCATCATCTTCAGATCATTCTTGGATAAAGACCAAACGGGCATCCAACTCGCCATGATTCCATTTGTCTCTAATTTCTGTTTGCAGAACTCGAAGTATTCTTTCGTATACAGATTTGCATTTCCCTGGTAAATAGGGTGCACCGAATCATTCAAAACGGCGTCATATTTTTGCCGTGTCATCATCATGTAGTTGCGTCCGTCTTGAATCAGAATTCGCAGCCTCGGATCTTTATATACGTCATGATTTGTTTCCGGGAAAAACCGCATCGACTCTTTTAGTGCGGCCACGATTTCGACGCACTCGATCCGCTCGACGGGGTGCCGTCCGATGGACCACGAGGAACCACCCGAACCAAATCCGACAGTCAAAACGCCTTTTGGGTCCGGGTGCAAAAGCAGAGGAAGGTGAGCCTGCATTTTCTGCGTAGTCAATACTGTCATGGGCGTTCCCGCGACGTTGATCCCATCAATTTCCAACAATTTCTGCCTCTTTCGGCCGTCGGGAAACTCGCGCACGACCACCGTCGCAGCCAGGTCTTCCTTGTAGTAGAGTACCTTCGAATTCGGTATACTGGTGCTGCGCGTGAACGTCAGATCTGAAGGGGCGTATGCAAGAGCCAATAGCAATGCACCGGCGGTGCACGGTGCCGAGATCATTCTTCTGGTCCTGGGAACCTTGGAGTTCAACAGGAAAACTAGAATTCCCATTATAACGTTGCCCGTTATCATCATGAGAAGACTGTGGATGAGACCATAAGCGGAAACGAGCACAAAACCGGTCAAAAAAGCCCCGGCGATGGACCCAATTATATCCAGAAACCCAATGTCACCTATTTTGCGGCCCAAATCCTTAACACTGTGAGTATAAATTCGAGCAGCCAGAGGAAAGGTCATTCCCATCAGTGTCGTTGGAACCAGCATAACAACAAATGTTGCCAGAAATTCCCTTATCCTGATACCTGCCCAGCTGTTTGAAAAGAAATCTGGAAGAGCGGTAAACAAAGGCGGCAGTTGCTTAAATGAGATCAAGACCAAATAAGCCGCAATGCCTATGGCTACTTGAACAGATCCAAACAACCCGACCGGATCTTTGCATTTGTCACCGAAGCCTGCGGCAATATACCCTCCTAAAGACAGCCCCAGGATAAAAGTGATCACAATGGTGCTGTAAGAATACACAGAGTTTACCATTAACGTAGCCGCCAATACTCTTGTCCACAAGATTTCATAACCGAGCGACAAAAAGCCTTCTATGGCAAATACCACCAAAACCACGCGAACGATGTTTTGCGGATAGACTCTTATCGTGCCCGCATTTGCGAGGATACGATTGAATTTCGGCCTGCTCACCATTCGTGCATCTGAACCGACGGCCAAAGGGGTTTGCCGCCAGATCCATAATGACGTCAGCCCAATCCCAATGTTGATGGTCGCGGCAATCAAGATCGAAAACCGCAGGCCGAGCTGCTGGAGCAACAAGAATCCGGCCCAAAAAGCACCCGCGACGGCGCCAAGATTATTAACGGAATAGAGAGAACCAATGTCATAGCTCAAGTATCTCACCGTTTTGATTAACGCTTTGGCCAAAGCGGGCATGGTGCCGCCCATTAGTGCGGTCGGAATGAAGAGGACGACAACACACAGGGCAAACTGGACCAGTGTCAAGGCGGTAAAATCGAGCGTAATGACAGATGGCAGGCCTACATACACACTCGTCACCATCCCCATAATGGATGGAAAGCACAAGGCGTATAGGCCGATGCCCACTTCAAGTACCGCAAACAGTGCCAGCGGATGGGTTAGGCGGTCGGCAAGTCTGCCGAAATACAAACTTCCTGCAGCCATGCCTGCCATGAAGGCCGTCAAAACCGTGCTGGCGGCAAGCACGGTAATTCCAAATACGGTGTGGAAGAAACGGAACCAGACCACCTGATAGACCAAGGCACTGATTCCGGAGAAAAAGAATAGAATCAATAAAGTCAGCCGAAGCCGGGAGTTGGAAGAAGAAATTTTCAGATTTCTAAGCATGTTTAAAAGTCATCGCGCTTTTGAACTTGAATCCATCCGGGCATGCTGATCTCAGACATGTTGTTTTGGCGTCTTGGCTCAACCGGCGCCGCCCTTCTCGGGCCTATATTCTTAAATAGCCCAAAATAATGAGAATCAGCCGAACCATGCTTGACAAGATAATCAGTGTAAACAGAGTGGGTAAGACACCTTGCCGGTCCATCTCATTAGCGATTAAACCAGGAATGATATATCCAATGGAGTCCATTTCCAAACTGACCCAACGCGTTTGCCTGACCACCAATTCGAACAGCCACTGCAACGCGAATCCTGTAATAACCATCAAAAGAAAACGTCTGCGACTGTACAAAATAGTCAGGCATGAAACACATTTGATTAGACCGTAGCTCAAAAGACTGACGGTCACCGTACTGGCGACCATCAGAGGACGATCCAAATACAAGGCGATATAACCTGGCACCACAAGTCCACCGGGCAAAAATCCTACCCATTCAAAGAAAAGAAATCCAAGAACGAGACCTATGGCAATTGACACGGTTAGAATCACATGCCTCCCTGAGTGCGCAAATACTGCGAAAGAGTCTCGCCGATTCCTCGAAGATTTCCCAAACCCACCAAAGTACATTCCTTAAAAGCCATTCGTTGAAACAGTTCGTTCAGAACTTGTTCAGGATCCTCGGTCTTGATCACAATCACGCTTGCGCCTTTTCCCCATCGGCGCAGCAACCTGCTTGCGGGGCGCCTAAGCCCACCCAGCAGAACGATATGGTCATAAATGTCATGCCCCGCCAGAAAGCCAACAAAGGATAACATTCTGAGAGGCCTGTCGGAGCGGTTGTTCAGCAGGGCTACGAACGGTTTGGGATAAACCCCGCCGTTCAACCAGGCATCCTGGATGATCCTCGCAGATTCAATGTCGTTGGCAGAAAAGCCGTCCAGAAAATAAATGGTTCTGTCTTTAATTCTCGCTTTAATCGGTGCGCTCTTCATAGAGCTGGAAGTAGCTTGACGGAGAGCCTCCGTAACACGCTCTGGATCCAGCCCGAGGCCCGTGCACACTAGTTTGGCGACTGCCAGATTACTTTCCAAAATCGATATTTTGCCGCCATTTTTTGCTTGCAGTTCCAAGGTTCCGGCCAGATAGGCGGTACTGTTTTTTTTTTTCGCTTTGGCTTTGAAAAAATCATAATAGGTTTGGTCACCGGTGATCAGCATACCATTTTGAGGGATCGTATTGCTGAGAGACTCGGCGATTTCATTCAGATTATGACCCATAACCTCTAAATGATCGGGTCTGACATTGGTGATCACTCCGACAGTCGATTTGATCATCCTTGTCTCGGAGATGAACTGCAGATGAGGATCGACAGCCATGCATTCTACGACGACGGCGTCGACGCTCAGGTAAGACGCCTTCTTGATGAAACGGAGTTGTTCCTGAATCCTGGTAGGGCCCCTCCTAGGAAGGATTTCCTCGCGACCATCGGGATGGATCAACGTGGGCCTCTCTCCGGTTACTTTGGCTAGCGTGCGAATACCGGAATGCCTAAGCGCAGCGGCTATCAGTCGGGTCACACTGGATTTTCCGCGTGTCCCGTTGACATGGACCCGGATTGACACACGGTGAAGTCTTCTTTCATGGAGGGTTTTTTCGAACAGAAGGATAATTACAATAAATATTGAAATAATAAGGAAGATCATGCCTGCCTATATCGAGCTGACACCGATGAGCACGTTCCATGCACAGACTTTTGCTGCCGGGAAGTCTGAAACGATGGGATCAAGATGAAGTAGATTTTATCCCGCCTGGCGCATCCCCCCTGTTTTCGCTTAGCTGGGTTTCCTTTGACTTTGGAACGAAGAATCATACCGGACCGCATCAAGCCGAACGATCGCTTTTCTGCGGGCAGGTAGTCCTGTATTCTTTTGTTTAACAGGTAACGCAAGAAGTTATGCCTAAAGATGCGATTCAAACCAGATTATCAGCGCGGTTGGGTCACCGGAGGGGTGTAAACGGTCAAAAGGTCGTTGTCACTCGGAACTCCCTTGCGCATCATCTGGACGGTAATGCCCTTTTCTAAGACCAGCGCTTCAAAAGGGCTCAAGTTCTTACTGCTGGTGTGGTTGGTTCGACACGTATTCAGAATCGCGAGGCCGATTTCTTTCATCATCGAAAGTGCTTTCGTGTCGGACTCGCAGGGAACCATCAAAAATAGAAATATCTGATTCCACCCTCCGTAATAGCACCAGTCAACGACGGCCTCCGGCTCGCCGGAAACTTGAGTTGTCCCAAAATACTGCTGTAATGTACCCTGGATGACTCCGTTGTCCTGAACTGTTTTAGCACATTGCGCGAGAACCGGATATACACACACCATCACCAGCACGAAAATAATGGGGACTGCTTTGGCCCACTTCATCGTCGTCCCACCTCCTAATCGTCTCGACTGTTTCCATTCGATTGCCACTGTAAAGTCGCGGGACTCCCTTGTCAGTCATAGCTTTGGATTCATCCTGAAATCCTTCCAGAAAAAATGAGTGGGAAACTCTTGCGCCGCTGTGGTTCTGGGGGAGTCTCCCACCCTTGCGAATGCTTTTCAAGTTCTAAAAGCCCGCGACATGACCATCGAGTCGAATCTCAGCCCCTCCTGCAAAATTTCCCGTGTCGGGATCGATCATGATTGTCTGTATACAACCCGTGGTCATTCTGAAATTCTCATCAGCCGGAACAATCTCATGCCCCTTGGCCTCCAAATCGCTTTTTAGCGAATCCCGAATTTCAGGTTCTAGGTGCAACCGCGTTCCTCCTGTGTAATGGAGAATGTCGCCGTAAAATTTTCGCGGCGCTGTGATTGCCTGCTGAGGATCCATACCGAATTCAAGCATATTCAACAGAACTTGAAAGACTCCGGGCATGGTGGTCTCGGCCGTCGACCCGCCGATCAGAATGTAAGGCTTCCCGTCTTTTGCGACGATGCCGGGACATAGTGTGAAACGGTTTCGTTTGCGAGGCTCAACAATCAGGTTGCTCTTTTCTCCACTCCAGATGTTTGTGTCCAGATCAAACCAGTCCATCGAGTTGCTACCCAGTACGCCTGTCTTGCCGAGAACGTCGTGACCTCCAAAAATTGTACCGATCGTGTGCGTATATGTGAGCGCATTGCCCAGCTTGTCGACGACACAGACGTGAGTCGTACATCCATTGTAAATAGAGTGTCTAACCGATTGCGCGACACTTACGGGAAGTGGCGGCAGCGGAGGTGGCATGTTGCGCGCGGCGAGGTCCGGGTTCGTGGCCCATTCCTTCGGCTTGCCATAGTGTACCCGTCCTTTTGCTGCTTGGTTGGGATCGATCCTTTTCCGCTGAGCGATGGCGTAATTGTCGGACAACAGCTCATTGATCGGGATCTCAACAAAATCCGGATCGGTAGCCCACTGATATCCATCCGCATGTGCCAGTTTAAAGGCCTCTACGATGTGGTGCATGTATTCAGTGCTGTTGTGGCCCATCTGCTTTAAGTCATAGGCCTCTATGGTTTTTAGCGCTTCCATCCAAGTCATGGCAGACGACGGGGGCGGACAGCCATAAATGTCGAATCCTTTGTAAGTAGTGTGAATAGGCTTCTTCCATTGCACCTCGTAATCCGCCAAGTCTTTCATCGTCCACAGGCCGCCGTTGGCTTGGTTGTATGCCACCATCTCTCTTGCAATATCGCCCTTGTAAAACTCGTCCCTTCCATAAATGGCAAGTCTTCTATAAGTCCTCGCTAAATCCGGATTCTTGATAATCGCTCCGGTCTTGGGCAGCTTGCCAGTCGGCGCATAGACCCGAGCCCAGTTCGGGAAAAGCGCAATGGCATGCTGCATTCGTTGGTAGAATCGTTCGCCGATCGGGCTTAGCACGAATCCCCGTTCCAAGTAGTAGAGCACAGGTTCGAGTAGCTGGGCAAAACTCATCGTGCCATACTTTTCAAGCACCGCGAAGTAGCCTGCCAAATTACCAGGAATGCCCATGGCCGTGCACCCTTCCCTTAGCGTGTCCCGCGTGAATTTATCAGGTGTCGCTGCGTAAGGTGCGAGATTGTCTGCATCCAGCGCCATAAATTCCTTGTTTTTTGCATCGTAAATCAGGTAAAAGCTGCTCCCGGCAGGGCTGCACATCCACGGCTCGACGGTATTCAAAGCTAACGCCACCGCAACTCCGGCATCGAAGGCATTCCCCCCTTTTTTCAGAATATCAACCCCGATCATCGATGCGATTGGATGAGCGCTTGATACCATCCCATTGGCGGCATACACGGATTGCTTAGTAACGATAGGCCACGGATAAACCTGTGTGAACTCGCCAAGGGCTGCGCTTGCGCCGCCGAAAACCAAACAGCTGCCGAAAAGCAGGCGAACCAAGATGGAATATTTTTTTTTGCGACACATGGTTCCTACCCTCCTCTTAAGTTAATGAATTCGTAGGTTCCCTCGAGGTATTTACTGACGATTCGGTTCAAAATGGCCTCACCTCCTTCCTTTTGAGCAGATTGTTTTCGCCGCCTCTTTTTGACGCTCTACCCCCTTTGCAACCGAACCTGAAGTCCAACAGCGACGGATGCCTACTTCTACGGCGGGGCTTTCAGAAAATATCCGATACCCTTTTCGCGCAATTCATCAAGTGATGGTATGTTTTCCGCAACGAAGGCTTTATCCTGGTTCAGATCCGAAAACACCGTCCATATTTTAAGCAACGCAGACAAATGGCGGCCCACCCGAATCCTCAACGGCCAGCCATTCAGGTCGAAAGGAACAAAGGTCCTCCCAAGACGAGCCGCTTGAACGTAAAAGTCATCCTGCCCCTGCAAGGCAAGCTCCTGGTCGGTTACTCCTCTCAGTCGCCCCTGAATCGGATTGGCTGTCTCCATTAGAAGACATATCGCGGGGGTGAAGTCTCCCAATTCCCGGTATGTCAACCCGTGAAACCGGGGCGGCGAAAGTTCCAACCCGATAGAGATTTTCTCTGCCTGCAACTCCATGGCGACGAGAGTCGCAATCTCCTTGCCGCGTTCATGCGCTCCGATCGCATTGATAAAGGGATATTCCGGCGGCGCCTCGTGTAGATCTACATTAAGATCCACCTTTTCACTAAGCAGAACCGCTTTGATACCGAAAGCTACTCTCTCCGCAAAAGAACCAAGCGGACGCCCAGGGTAAGCTCTATTCAGATTGCGCACTTCGTCACCCGAAAGATTTTGTCCGGACGGATAATGCACATAGACTTCCGGATCAGGCCAAAAATGAATGGGATTAGCTGTCCGCGAGCCAAAACGAAACGATCGGACGCCATGCGGAGTAGCAATATCGATTCTCTGGGGGTACGCTTCCTGGGGATAACTATGGGTAAAACCGCTTTGGTTGCACTGCGGGACCACAATTAAACGTCCTTTTTTGACGACCGCGTTCTCCACGATCAGAATCGCCGACATCCAGCCTGATGGTTCATCCGCATGGGTTCCACCCATGACAGAAACCGTCCCGCCCGGCTCACTGCCTTCTAGGAAATACACGGCAGTATCACCCGCTGATCCTTCCAGGGCCGGGAAATACTCGCTGAGCATCTTGATCTTTGTCACTCCCGGTCCAGGCACTATTTTGTCGCGCTCCCACATGCTCATAAAAGATCGGCCTGTCACCATACTCACTATTACTGCCAAGCACAACACCGCGATTGCCGTGATCTGCTTCAATCCGACTTGCATATCATCTTACCTCACTTTATCAGGACCAATCTGAGCAAGAGAGGAACAATTACAAAAGTTGCAACGACTTGCTCCCAGAAATCTTCGCAGTCAAACAGATTCCAGATCAATATAAAGAGAATATAAACGAGCAAGATTGAGTACAAACCCATTATCACATAGTAAGTCGGCATGTTTCTTTTGATCCTCCTGCTATCTTTTTTACACCGATCGGGCACGGTTATACTAATAGGGAACAAAAGCTGCTCCGAAATAGCTGGCCAGAACAATGATTAGAATAGCCCACAAGATCGTGATAACCGCGGGCAATACACACTTTCTTAGTATCGGTGCATAATATTCCGACTGAACAACGCCCTGTGCAAAATATCCGCCGACCGCAGAGGGAGGCACTAACTGGCTTAAAACACAAATCAGCGAGATAGCAGCCACAACAACGATCGTATTTTTAACCAGGAGCGCCAGCGTAAACGGCACTCCCAGAATCGCCGAGGAACCCAAGTGGGTCAGCACGCCGCCAAGCAGAGGCAGACTGAGCCCCATCGCGATATACATCAATGCTGACGAAACGGAACCTATCGTCAGGGCAGCTATGACAAGCAGGCCCTTCACACCTGTGAGCGTCGTTATCTGTACCACGGTGCCGACCACAAACAAAAGCCCCACGACCAAGAACAGTCCGCCTCGCATAGCTTCCTTGGATGCTTTCAAGAGGTTAACCTTTTTTCCCGTAAACAGACCGACAAGCGCGCCGATCATGAAAATGAGCGGAGTCACCAAATCCGGCATCCAGTTAGGAAAGAGTCTGATTAATACAAATAATCCGGCCACGACAATGATAGGGACATAAGGCATCAGGAAATTTTTCCTTTCCGGCTCCGGTATGGTTTTTTGGATTTCGTCGACGGAAACTATCCTGAAATGCTTGTAGCCGAGGAAAAATATCGAAAATAAACCCACCGGTATCGTAAGTACCCATAAGATCATCCCGAAGCCTTCGTAGGGCATGTTAATTCCACCGGAGATAATCAGAGCCGGTAAATTAACCGGAGGAGCGGCGGCCCCGAACGTTGTCAACAAAGCCAATATGGCCGCTGTTTCGATTTTAGGCACACCGACTGTCGTCAGAATAAGTGCGACAAAAACTCCTGTGCTAAGCACCGCAGCGGTTCCAACGCCGGTTACCATCCCAGGGAAGTAAAGCATCGCAGCGAGCAGAACGAAGAGTGGGATGGGGTGTCGCCGAAAATTTACCAGGATGTCCCAGGAAATGGCGTCCAAGCTGCCCGACTGCTTCAAAACCTGAAGTAAGATCATCCCTGTCAGGATGACCAGGTTGATATAAATGTAACCAAATTCACCTTCAACCAAATGTCGGATAGGAAACCCATAGCCGCCAATTATTGCTCCGCCCGCACAGGCCGCAAACAGCAAAACAGCGATCGGAATTTTCTGCTTAAATCTTTTCCCAATCCAGTCTAATCCGACATAAATTACAGCCATTGACAAAAGAATAATCAGTCCTTCCAGATACATTCGCGAATCATGAGCTTGTGTGAGCATCGGCTTTTACTCGCAAGTCCTGACTAGTGGACAAATGAGAAGGCTAGAGAAATTTAATCTGCTCAATTTGCATTTCGTTTATTGTCCGCCAAACATTTCCTTCAGAATATCTTGGATCTTGATGACACTTTCTACCACCGTAATAGGGATGTTATTTTCTCTCGAAACGTTGGTAAAGTATTCGTCTTGGTTACTTTCCTCGAGTACGACCAAATAATTCGCCTTTGCAGCCACTGTGTCCAGCAGTCGGTTTGACATTTGTTCGCGACGTCCCTCGCCACCGGTGTGGAAGATTACAAGAAGTACATTTTGGTCTTTGCATGCTTTAACGATTTCTGCACCTCTTTTCAATTCAGTATCCAAATTAACGCCGGCCGAGCCGAAACCTTTCAGACTAGCTCCAACGGCCATAATGACCGTTTTGTAATTGGACACCTCTTCCGCCGGCATAAGGTTCTTGTATTCAATCTGAAGCTGGGCTCTTTTGGCTAAGACAGACGCGGTATAGCCGTCCGGGCTTTGTCCTAAAGAAGTTATCACTGCCGGTAATTGAGCCTTGACGACTCCGGACGCCGCAACGCCCAACGCAAACGAGATCCCAACGACGATAGATGTAAGGCTGATTATGCATGTGGCACGATTCGGTAGTTTCATCGGTTGTTACTCCTTTCTTTTGTGGCTTTCGTCTCGGCAGGTTTTCTCCGGAGCAATGAGCTTTGGCAACGCGACCGGTGGCGAGTTAGCAATTTGTGCGCAGGTGAAACGCATTGACCGACTTTAATGACTTTATGGAAATCGGTATCACGGGGGAAGGATAGTCTACCGGTTGCATCCAAACCGTCGATTAGCGATTCCTCGGCTTGAATAGTTCTCCCCTCGCTTGGCGTTCCGCGTGCCTATCAGTGTTTTTATGGTGAGTTTGGAAAACCATAGAACCCTTCTGGGGTGGCAGGCCCCGCTGAATTACAGAAAGGTTCCTTATTTTCGGAAACAAAACTGAAAGACCTGATCAGACACCGTTGGGAAGGCGGATAAGAGAATCTTGAATATTGAAAGTAAATTCAGCGGTCGCCAATTTGCGATTTTCAGCGCAACTTTCAGGCGTGCAAACTGTCAACTGGTGTGATCAAGCTGAACCTTCCGCAGAGCGGTTGATGTGGCCTCGCCCTCTCATGCCATTTTGAGGCCTCATTAGATTGACTCCGTTGGAACGCCAATGACCCCGAACCAATTGATTGTTGGAGGCAGATGGTAATAGGAAACGTGTTTTTGATAATATTAGTTTGCATATTTCACACGCCGAAAAAAATGTCAAGTGAAATCTGGTTATCTGGAAAGCCCGAGCTTGGATCGTAATGAAATCGATTTATTTCGAGAATGGGCGATTTGGCCTCTTACTTTTTGCGGCCCGCGCCTCCGAAGGCAAGACACTTTGCTTGGCGAAATCAATTGGGAAACGCGCCCGGTGGGATGGAGGAAAAAACTCAAAGCCGTTTCAGTTCTGCAGCTGATTTAATCGAAAATAGAAACCGCGCCGCTGCATGAGTTCGGCGTGGGTGCCGGTTTCAATGAGGCGGCCCCGGTTTAAGACCATGATACGGTCGGCGTGGCGCACCGTGGATAAGCGGTGCGCGATGATGAGTGAAGTCCGGTTTCGCATCAGATGGGTGATGGCGTCCTGTATTTTGGATTCCGTTTGGGAATCGACGTAGGAGGTGGCTTCATCAAAGAGAATCAGCTCGGGGTTGCGGGCAAAGGCGCGGGCAATGGATATGAGCTGGCGTTCGCCGCTGGATATGGACGCGCCGCCCTCGGAAAGAACGGCGTCCAGCCCCTCCGGCAACCGTTCGATCAGATCGCGGCAATTGGAACCGTCGATGATTGTCTGCATTTCCGCGGCGGAAACATCCGGCCGGCCCTGGAGGATGTTTTCCCGGATCGTGCCGGAGAACAAAAAGGGGTCTTGCATCACCAAGGCAATTTTCGAGCGAAAGGCCGAAATATCCACTTCTTGGATGTTGCGGCCGTTAACCAGGACCCGTCCCGCCGTGGGATCATAAAACCGGGGAATCAGATTCATCAGGGAGGTCTTACCCGCTCCGGTCGGTCCCACCACGGCCACGGTTTCTCCGGCCCGGATGCGAAACGTGATGCCTTTTAGGACGGGTTCATCTTTGACGTAACTGAAAAAAACGTCTTCAAAGGCCAGTTCTTGGATACGCTCCAAACTCGAGATCTCGGGGTGGAGGTCGGCCGTGGGCGCGGGCAAGCGATGGGGGTTTTCCAGAATCAAAAAGATCCTTTCGGCCGAAGCCATGGCGTTTTGCAGAATATTGTACTTTTCAGCCAAATCCCGGATGGGGCGGAAAAACATCTTGATATAGGAGATGAAAGCCACCAGTGCCCCCAGGCTGAGCGATCCGGCCAGCACCCCGCGGCCGCCATAAAATACGACCAGCGCCACGGCCACCATCCCCAGAATTTCGATGATCGGCATAAACACCGCCAGGACGTGAATTTGGCGCATGCCGGCCAGGTAATTTTCATGGTTCAACTCCATAAATTTCTGGTGATTGTGCCGTTCCTGACGAAAGAGCTGCACCACCCGGATACCCCCGATGGTTTCCGCGAAGCGGGTATTGATCTCGGCGATCTTGATCCGCAACACCCGGAAAACATCCCGTGCCCGCACGGAAAAATTGGCGGAAGAGTAAAGAACAAAGGGCATTACCGTAAAAGTGACCAGGGCGAGCTTCCAGTCCAGGGCGAGCATGACAACGGTGATCCCGGCCACCAAGAAAAGGTCCTGGAAGACCAAGGAAATGACGGAGGTAAACAGTTCATACATGTTCTGAACGTCATTGGTGGCTCTGGTCACCAGCCGGCCCACCGGATTGCGCGTAAAAAACTCGATGGCCAAATTCTGGATATGAATGAACAGCCGCATCCTTAAATCATGCATGATCATGTGGCCCGTATATTCCATGATGATCTTTTGGATGAAATTCAGTGCGAAGTCGGCAATGATCAGAGCCAGGAAGATGACCGCTATTATGGTGAGACCGACCACATCCTTGGAGCGCAGCAACGCCAGATCAGATTTTTCCAGACGGGGAAGATCATTGTAGGCGATCAGCGCCGTCGTGCCTTCGATCGTAAAGAGGTCGGCGTATTTGCGGACAATATCACGGCGGGCGGGATCGGTGATATCCGTCGTCAGATATCGCCCGGGGGCGGAGCCGGCCGCGCGGGGAGCGCTGGGTGCAGACTCGGCCTGGGGGACAATGTAGCGGTCAATGGCTATTTTGGTGATATAGGGCAGCGCCAGCTCAAGCAGCGTGATACATGAAACGAGCAGAATCGAACCCAAAAGCAACAACTTATAGGGCCGGGTAAACGGGTACAGCTGCTTTAGCAGTTTGACATCGTAAGGCTTGCCGAGTTGGGTTTCTTCGAAGTAGCCGTAATCAGTGTGCATTAAATTCCTCTTCGATGGCCTGCAGCCGGAATGTGTTCGCGTAGTAGCGGTCGCCTATCATCAGTTCCTCATGGGTGCCGGATTCGACCATGCGACCCTTGTCGAGCACGATAATACGGTCGGCAAATCGCACGGCGGCCAGGCGGTGAGAGGCAATAATCATGGTCCTCCGTCCTACCATGGATTTGAGGGTCCGGATAATGGCCGTCCCGGTTTCCTGATCCACCTGGCTGATCGGATCGTCCATGAGCAGCAGCGCCGTGCTTTGCAGCAAGCAGCGTGCCAGGGCGATCCTTTGCTTCTGGCCCCCGGACAGAATAATCCCCTTTTCGCCCACAATGGTTTCAAAACCGCGCGGAAAGGCCTTGACCGTGTCGTACAGGCAAGCCGCCCGGGCGGCATTTTCGAGTCGGTGCGCTGGGAGGCCGTTATTGCCGAGGACAATGTTTTCGCGGATGGTTGCGGCAAATAAAAAAGGCTCCTGAGGCATGAAGGCGATATGGGATCTTAAGGCGTTTATTTGCAGGGTACGGATGTCTTGCCCGTCCAGCAGGATGCGGCCTTCGGAGACATCGTAAAGGCGAGGGATCAGGTTCAAAAGGGTGGTCTTGCCGCTGCCCGGTGGACCAACAATGCCCAGAACCTCACCGGGCTCGATCGACAAATCAATTTCGCAAAGGATCGGCAAACCGTTGGAATCACCCGCCGGTGTAAAACGAAATGAGACGTTTTCGAAAACCACTTGTCCCTGGATCCGGGGGATCGTTTGGGCGCCGCGGGTATCCGCGATTTCCGGCGGAGTTTGCAGTATCCGCTGGATACGGTCCAGGGAAGCGCGGCCGCGTTGAATGAGGTTGGTCACCCATCCCAGGGCCATCATGGGCCAGGTCAGAAGTCCCAGGTAGCTGATGAAAGCCACAAAATCGCCCGGGGTGATGGTCAGGGCAATGGTCTGACGTCCCCCGAGATAAAGCACGATCGCTAAACTCAAGTTGGAGAAAAGCAGCATCATGGGGAAAAAAGATCCGACGATCCTTACCAGCCTTAGGTTTTGACGGACGTAGTCCTTGGATACGGCTTCCACTTTGGCCGCCTCTTCTTTTTGGCGATTATGGGCTTTGATCAGACGAATGCCGGCGAATTGCTCCCGGACCACCTCGGTCAAATCGGAAAAGGCCTCTTGCACCGCTTGATACCGGTTGTGCATTTTCTTGCTGAAGAAACGGGTGCCCAAAACGATGAGCGGCATGGGAATGAGAACAAACAAGGTCAGCCGGACGTTGATATAAGCCATAAAACCGATGGCCGCCGCTCCCAGGACCACGGCATCGTTGAGCGCAACCAGGCCCATGCCGGTGGCCATGCGTACCTGCTGGATATCATTGGTAGCATGGGCCATCAGGTCGCCGGTTTTGACCCGATCGAAATAGGAGGCGGAGAGGGTCTGCAGATGTTCTAACAAACGGTTGCGCAGTCCTTCTTCCACCCGTCGCGATGTGCCCAGCAGAAAGCGCCGCCACAGGTAGCGGAAAATCCCGATCAGAAGGGCCAGACCCACGATGTCCAGGGCATAAATGAACAACGCCTTCGGATCGATCCTGAAGGCGGTCAGATCGTCCACCGCCCATTTGACCACCCGGGGGATGAAGAGCTGTAACACGTCGACAATGATCAGGCTCAGCAGTCCCACAAGGATTTTGAAGCGGTTTTCCACAAAATAGGGTTTGATCAAGTCCATTGATTTCATAGGGGAGGCTCGATCCTTAATGCACGATCCGCGATTCGGGCCGCTGGTTACGCGACGCCACAGGTCCATGGCAAAGGGCGCAGTGCAGGCAAGATTACAAACCAAGGCGGAAGGCTCAAAGGGGAAAAAGCAGCTAGAATCCGTGTTCCGGAGTCCGCATTCCGGCGTTCCTCAATTCGGTGCTCTGTTTCTGGCAGTTGTCCGCGGTCGCTCGAGGTTTGTTTGCAATCTTCTGTTGGCCTGCCAACAGCGACTGAAATTTGGAATTTATTACCTGGTCGCGCAGCAGGCGTTTATCCATTCGTATCAAGTTGGCTATATGAAAAATATCCCGGTCGGCCTATCCAAAGTTTTCCATAGGGCTAAACTGTTGCATCCATTCTAATATAAGGGCAATCCCGTGCAACTGCAAGCCGTTGGAGATCATCCCGCAGGGCGAACGCTTTGGGAAAGAAGTATATCCGGGGAAGAAGGTCTTTTCTTGCAGGCGCTATCAACCGATCCGACCGCCCGG
>CP070697.1:6182950-6185986 GCA_020353555.1 Desulfobacterales bacterium | reverse complement strand
AGAAGGTCCGGGTATGTACCTGATAATGCTCAAAAATGGGCTCCTGCATATTTCCGGGGATCAAGGTTTTATCGAAATCCCAAATACAGGCGATGATATTTTGGAGAAAAAGCTGCTGAACCATAGTTTTCCTCGGCCAAAGGTGAAATGGGCTGTCTGTATTTCCTTTAATACAAAAAGCGTTGGGGATCAAATAAAAGCTTTCTTGCAGGCGGCCGGCATGGAACCAGGGAAGCTTGGGCTGAGAGTTGCAAGGGCCGTGGAACGCTACTTTTGGGCGATGATCCAAGCCGTAAAACGGCCATCGCTTTCAATACGCGCCGACAGGCCGTGGGAGGTCAGCATGGCACGAATTGCCTGCGGTGTGTGAAAGCGGCTGCGCATCAAGGCGAGTTTTTCCCCCACGGCCAGGAGCTTGACGGTTTTACGATTCAGATCGGGTTCTTCAATCACCAGCCGGCCGCCGGGTTTGAGCACCCGGACCAGATCGCGGATGGCTTCGCGCTGGTCGCCGAAGTGGTGCAAGGCGTCGACCACCAACACCCGGTCGAAATGGGCGTCCGCAAAGGGAAGGCGTTCAACCCGCGCCCTCACCGGCCACATGGATTTCTCACAGGCTTTCTGCAACATCCGGTGGGAAAGATCGTTGACCACCAGGTGGCCCACCAGCGGACGCAGACGGGAGGCGACCCTCCCCGTGCCGCCTCCGCCGTCGAGCATCCATCCCGGTGTGGGTAGATCCAGCAGGGTGCGCAGGCGTTCGATATCGGGGGCGCCGATCAAACGGTCATAGATTGAAGCGATTAGGTCGAAATGATCGATCATGTCTTGCGGGTCTCACGCATGGTCAGAAATGACTAAAATAAGCACATTTGTTTCAAACGGAAGTCTAAAAGTCTGCTGGTCGGGGATGTCGGCCGCCGCCAAAGGTTTTATTGATTTAACTACGGATATTGGCTATAGTAGTAATGATTACCGGGGGCCGCCCGGAAAATCGTTTTCCAAAACAAAATATTGAGGGTTTTCAGGCCACTTGGCCGAGGATAATATTCTGCGTATCAATTTAACACGTAAATAAAATTTTCATGCATTGTGGTGGCCCGAAGGGCCATGAATGTTTAGCTGGATGCAAAATATCCCGGTCGGCCTCTCCCTGGTTTTTCAGAGGGCTAAACGGTTACTATTCTGCAAAGCGCGCCGCGAAAAAATCAAGGAAGAATGACATGACCCAGTGCGTTCTGCTGAATGCTGATTACACATTTCTGAATCTGATCCATTGGAAAAGAGCGATCTGCCTGCTGGCGAAAGGCAAGGTGGAAGTGATTAGAGATTCGGAAAATACGGTCCGATGTTCCAGCGGCATCGAACTGAGGATTCCGGCGGTGATGAAGCTGGTTAAGTTGATCCGGACCATCTACCGGACCGGCGTTTCCTACAACAAGAAGAACGTTCTCATCCGCGATGGATTCAAGTGCGCCTACTGTGGTGCCCGCAACGAAAGGCTGACCGTCGATCATATCGTGCCGAAATCGCGAGGAGGCCACGATACTTTTGAGAATTGTGTCGCGGCTTGCCGGCCGTGTAATCGCAAGAAGGGCCATCGCACACCCCGCGAGGCCAACATGTTTCTGAAAATGAGACCCTATCAGCCCACAATCTCGGAATTCTTGCGATTGAGGCTCAAGAGACTCGGGATAAATGACATTTTGAGAGATTTCGGGATTTGTTAAATTCCCGCTGGAAAAACCCCTTTTGGATTTTGTAAACCCCAGACCCCAAAATTGTATCGCACGAGGAAACCATGAAGATTGTTGTCGCCGGAATCGGCTACGTCGGGCTCGTCCATGCGGCCGTGTGCTCCGAATATGGCCACGAAGTGTACGCCCATGATATTGACCAGGACAAGATGGATGCCTTTGCAAGCGGCCGGTCCGCGGAAATCGAAAAATATGTGAACGAACCCGGTTTGAGTAACATTATTCGGGAGACACTCGGCAAATCCCTGTTTTTTTCCACCGATTTGAATTCCATTATCGAAGGCACCGATGCGGTTTTTATGTGTTTGCCGACCCCGGCCAATTTGGATGGCTCCACCAATCTGACTTTCTACGATGCGGCGGCACAAGCCATCGCCGAAGCCCTCGCCGGCCGCCAAGACCAACGCCGCGTCGTCCTGGTAAACAAAAGCACCGTGCCCATCGGCACGGCGCGGCACCTCGAGGAAATTATGAATACCCACGGGGTGGCCAACTTTGGCGTGTGTTCCAACCCGGAATTTCTAGCCGAAGGCAGCGCGGTGGTGGATGCCCGCAAGCCGGATCGGGTTGTCGTGGGGTGCGACCATGAAGCGGACTTCAAGATTCTGCGCCGGGTGTACTCGCAATTCGTCAACCATGTGCGCATCAAATATATCGAAACCACTCCGGAAACGGCGGAAGCCATCAAATACGTGGCCAATACCATGCTGCTGACCTATATATCGTTCTGGAACGGGGTGGGGGCCAAAATCGGGGAAAAAATACCCAACGTGCAGATCGATGCCCTCCGGCTCGGGGTGACGGCCGACGACCGGATCAGTACCTGGGGCTCGTTTGTCAGCAACGGGGCGGGCGGCAGCTGTTTCGGCAAGGACATCGCCTCCTTGATTTACCAGTTGCGCCGGGTCAATGTCAGCACCAAGATGCTGGAAGCCTCTTATGAAGTCAACGAATATCAGAAAGTCTACCTCGTCGACCGGGCCCTGACCGAGGCTGGCTTCAAATTCAACAATAAGACCGTGGCGGTGTTGGGCCTGGCATTTAAAAAACGCACCAACGACATGCGGGATGCATCTTCCATCAAAGTGATCGAATCTTTGCTCGGCAAGGGCGTGGCCCGGATACATGCCTATGATCCGTTGGCGAATGAGACCGCCAAGAGGGAGTTTGATCCCTCGAAAAACATTCTGTTTGAAAAGATCCATTATTTTGATACTGCCAAAAAGGCCATCGAAGGCACTCATGCCCTGTTTGTGTCTTCCGACTGTGAAGAGTTTCG
>CP070697.1:6175472-6182850 GCA_020353555.1 Desulfobacterales bacterium | reverse complement strand
AATCTATTTTGTCAAGAGGCCGCGTTAGTCAAAAAACATTACTGTCGGCGCTAAACGTAATCCGTTCGATCGGAAACCTGAGATAGCAGCCATAACTCGGCAAATATTCGAAAAACACCTTTGAATAAATAACTTAAATCCAAATTGTAAGCCAAACAGGTGGTATCCAATCACAGGGTCTGAAAGACGAGTGGCACAATTGATAACCCGTTGAAATGGAGTAACATCGCGCTATTCTTGACTATACGAAATGATTGAAAAAATAGCTAGATTTTCTTGTTTTAGTTGTGCTAGACAGTCGGCGGCGGAAATGAAACGCGCTTTCGCCACCGCCGAATGCTTTAAAACGGACGGAGATGGCTAGATGGATTTCCTCATTTCTTAAGCTCAAATTCCAATCTACCGGCATTTTTCTCCCCGCGCAACGGCACAGATCCCTCGATCCCCGGAGAGGGTGGGTCCGTCTTTTACCGCAGGCCGCCTACCCATGCTGTCGATAAATCCGCGTTGACAACCGACCCCGCCTTCGGTATTTTGTTGCTCGTCGCTGGCACGCATTTGATTTGCGGTAACCGTTTAGCCCTTTGAAAAACCAGGAAAAGGCCGACCGCTCATCGGCGGTCGACCGGGATATTTCGCATACAGCTGGATTGATACGCTTTTCGATGTTCCGGTCGACGGCGGTAACCATATTAGAATTCAGCCCAGTCGAGAATAAAGCCGCTCAGGGAAACGATTCTTCTGCAAAAACGATCGCAATGGCTAAAAACGGATTCTTAGACAATCCCTCGCCCAAGATATACTTCCTGGTACTCACCTGTTTTTTTCTGTCCGGTTTCAGCGGTTTGATATATGAGATCCTGTGGACCCGGATGATTACGCAGATTATCGGGAGCGCACCGTTTTCGGTCAGTATCATTTTAACGATTTTCATGGGCGGTCTGGGAGTGGGTAGTTGTCTGGGCGGCCGGGTCATCGATCGCGTCAGGGCTCCTCTGGTACTGGTAAAGCTCTACGGATTGCTGGAGCTTGTCATCGGCGCCTATGCCCTGTTGATTCCACTGCTGCTCATCGTACTCAAACCGCTTCAAACTGTCATATATAACTGGCTTTACCGTTATTTTATCGTCTACAACCTGCTCACTTTTCTGATCTGCGCCGTGATTTTGTGTATCCCGGTCATCTGCATGGGTGCCACGCTGCCGATCCTCTGCCGGTTTTATGTCGCCCGGCTGGACAACCTGGGGACTCACGCCGGAAGACTTTATGGCTTGAACACCATCGGAGCGGCGCTGGGATCGCTGGTATGCGGATTTTGGCTGATCAATCTCTGGGGGGTCTGGGGTTCGCTGGCCTTGGCCGTGTCCGTCAACACAATGATCGGTTTGTCATGTCTGGCGGTCAGCTATCAGGCCCAAGTAGTCGATGCCGGGGATGCGCGGGGGGCATCGACCGCGAAAAAAATAGCACCCAACGTCAAAACCAACGAAGAATCGCCGGTCCAAGCGTTGGAAAGAAAAGCAGCCCTGGTGATCTTTGTGGTCTCCGGCTTTTGTGCCATGGCGTGTGAAGTCATCTGGACGAGGCTTTTGGGCTTGATCGTCGGTCCCACCACCTATTCATTTACGATTGTCCTGGTGACGTTCATTACCGGCTTGGGCCTGGGCAGTCTGATCTTCGGCTATGTTGCCGATCGGACCAAGGATTGCTTAAGGCTGCTGCTTTTCACCCAGGTCGCGGCCGCCTTGCTGGTGCTGGCCGTCAGTCAGCTGCTCGGAAACAGCGAACTGTTTTTCGCCAAACTGATTTTCACTTTCAGGGACCAGTTCGGGCGGTTGAATGTCTTAAAAGCGGCCTGCCTGTTTTTATTCATGATCTTGCCGACCTTGGGCTTTGGTGCCACCTTTCCGCTGGTTGGAAAAATCTACACCCGATCGCTCGCCAATGTCGGCCGATCCATCGGCGTTGCGTACATGCTCAATACGCTCGGAGCCCTATGCGGACCTTTTTGCGCGGGTTTTCTACTCATACCGCTGTTCGGCAAGGAGTCGGCTTTAGCGTTTGCGGTGGGTTTGCAGCTGGCGACGTCTCTAGGTATCGCCGGGGTCGTGCTGGGGACCAAAAGATGGCGCGTGCTGCAATTCGGTGGGCTGGCCGCGCCGGTGCTGGCCGGGCTGATCCTGTGTCTAAATTATCCGGCCTGGAGTCATCGACAGCTTTCCATCGGCAAATATCATCAGTTCGAAGAAATCCGCTCGGAACTAACCGCCAGCGGCTGGTTCGAGTCGCTGTTTCAGGGGGTTGAGGTTCTGGAGCGCAGCGCGAAAGGCGAGCTGGTGTACTACGGGGAGGGGATCGGCGGCTTTACCACCGTGGTGAAATTCACCGATGCAATGGGCAACACCAACTATGCCATGGCCAACAGCGGAAAAGCGGATGCCTCCTCCCGCAACGATATGGAGACGCAGACGCTCTTAGCCCATTTTCCCATGCTGTACCACGAAGATCCCAAGACGGTGATGGTGATCGGTTTGGCCAGCGGTATCACGGCCGGCGAGGTGCTTCACTATCCGGTTGAGAAACTGGATATTCTCGAGATCAACGATCAGGTCGTGGCGGCCAGCAACATCTTCATCCCCTGGAACAACGGGGTGCTTTCCGATCCCAGAACCCATTTAATTATTCAAGACGCGCGGGCGCATATCCAGCTCACCGGGCAAACCTACGATGTGATTATCTCCGAACCTTCCAATCCTTGGATGGCGGGGCTGGCGGAGCTTTTTACCCGCGATTTTTTTTCCTTGGCCCGAGAACGGCTAAATGCCGAGGGTATATTCGTGCAATGGATGCATGCCTATCAAATGGACTGGGAGACATTTGCGCTGGTCGGCCGAACATTTGCCGGCGTCTTTCCCAACAGTCGCCTCGTCATTATGAACCCCTCCAAACACGAGGGCGATTTTCTCCTGGTGGGTATAAAAGGCGATCACAAACCGGTCCTGGGAGATTCGCCGCAGAAGTTGTCCCATCTATGGAAATCCCAAAATGTCACCCTCAAAGATCCGCGCCTGCTGTACCGCCTGGTAGTGTCCGAAGACCTGCCGGGGCTCTTTGGTCCGGGGGCTGTGCATACGGACGATCGGCCTCGACTCGAGTTTTCTGCCCCCAAACTGATGTATCATGCCGACCGCGAGATTTTTGAAAAAATATGGGCCCAAAGAGCCCCAAGCCTTTCCGCGGCCACAAGCGATAACATCCGACGGATTGAGGCCAGTGTGGATTCCCAGATCGATTACGCGGCCTATACGCTTTCGGTTTTCAACCCGTTCAGCGGCATGGTCGACCTCGCGCAAGCCACCCCATCCCAAAAAGAGCGTTTCTTCGATCTGATGGAACGCTATTGCGCCGCCAACGAGATCGATTACGCGATTTTGAGTGACGACGAACTCAAACAACGCTGTGCTTCAATTCAAATCGAGGCAATCGAAGAAAAAATCGACCGGCTGCCCAACCGGTTGGCCTCGCTGTCCTATCTCGGCAATCTTTATGTGCTCAAAGGCCGCGCGTCGGAAGCGATCCGGTATTATCAGGAGGCCGTGCAGATAGCCCCCCGTTCGGCTTCAGCCCACAATAATCTGGGGGTGGCATTTCTTGACCAAGGCAGCGTCGATGAGGCCATCCGCCACCTGACCGAATCCCTGCGGCTGGATCCGCAGAATCCCAAGGCGCAATGCAATCTGGGGATCGCTTTGGCCAAGAAAGGGCGTCTGGATGACGCTGTTCCCCGTTTCTTGGAGGCTTTGCGCTTGAACCCGGACTACGAAAAGGCCCATTACCGGCTGGGTCTTGCCCGCACCGTTCAAGGACAGCTGACCGAGGCCGTCCGGCACTTTTCAGAGGCGCTCCGGGTCGAACCCGAGTATCTGGAGGCCCACAACGAGTTGGGGATTTTGCTGGCCAAGCAGGGTCGTTTTGATGATGCGGCGCGCCATTTTTCCCGGGCCTTGCAGATCAATCCCGCTTATGCCGAGGCCCACAACAATCTGGGCATCGCCCTGGCAAGTAAAGGCAACGTCGAGGATGCGGTGGCCCACTTCAAAGCCGCCCTGCGATTGCGGCCCGATTTCACGGGCGCACGCGACAATCTTGAGAAAGCCATGGAACTCCGGGAAAACTAACCCCACGACCGGCTGATTCAACTTTGACATGATGACGTTTCGGGCCGTGCGGTTGAATTTATTTGACCTTGATCGCCACCATCGTGACATCGTCGTGAAGTTCTTCGGATTCGATAAATTCATCCAGCCGGTGATTAATGCCTTCGATGATTTTGGCGGCAGAAAAATGGGCGCTTTCTCTCAGGGCCGATGTCAGCCGGGATAAATCAAAGAGGTGGTTGCTCGAATTCATCGCCTCGGTGATTCCATCTGAATACAGCAGCAATATATCTCCGCTATGGACAGGTAATGTTTCTTCCCGGAGGCATTCCGAAAACCCCATGTCCATATCAATACCCAGGCATACCCCCGGGGGTCTTAAAGATTGAATGGTTTGGGTCTGCGCTTGGTAGTACAGCGGCCAATTGTGTCCGGCGCGCGCAATGGTCATGGAATTTTGTCCGGATTCAAAAAATGCAATGACGGCCGTAATAAAGTCTCCTTCGCGCAGGCGCCTGCAGATGAGCTGATTCAATCCCTTCATGATATCCGCCGGGGACGCGCTTTGTTCCGACAAGGACTCGAACATGCTCTGAATGTGGGCGGCGTAAAGTGCCGCCGGAATGCCTTTGCCGGCAACATCGCCGACAATGCTCAGCAGCTGGTTGTTCTGGCGTTTGACGATGTTAAAAAAATCCCCGCCGACGATTTTGGCCGGTTTTGAGAAAGACGATATTGACAACTCCGGGATTTCGGGCAGCTTGCGCGGCTGGAGGCTGACCTGAATTTCCCTGGCGATTTCCAGTTCATCGCGGGTGGTCAGTTTATTGGCAAGCTCCAGGGCGAGTAACAAGTTTAAGATGGCAAAGGCGCCGATAACCCAAAGCCATTTCGTCCAAAGAAATCCAAGCACAAAACCGACGACGCTGAGGCCATAAAAAAGTCTGCGGCCCGGTGTGAGTTGCATCAGAAAGCTCAAAAAGATTTCCTTAACCACTCTCATCGTTGTTTTAAACGATTTTGTTGCCGGCGCCTTATCCCTGAGTGAGGTCTTTTCTTTGTAATATTCAAAGGCCTCCAGTGCGTCTTTTTTCAGCAGCCGCTCGATCTCCTTGCGGTTCAAGCCGGAGGTGTACAACCGGTAAAATTCTTTGGCCTGGTCGATCTTCTTTCTTAAATGCGTCTTCATCTTGGGGGCCCTAGTTTTTTGCTTTTCAAATAACCGACCCGGGAAGCGGGTTAGCGTTGATGATCTCTGCAATTGTGCCCCGCGGTCCGGCATGGCTGTGACGACCTATGCCAAGCGATCATTCCAGATGATGCGGCGAGCGCTACCAACAGGTTCTCCCGCGGGCCTGTTTGCAGGTTTTCGAGGGGGACTCGCGTTTGTTCCAGCAGGGAAAACGGACCAGAATCGCCCCGAACACCTGCGGTCCGGCTCCAAGCCCCGCCTGACCCCCTTAATATTTTTTTTGACAATACCGATCATGTCAAAACTTTGCAAATCATTTCTCAGCGCAGGCGCGCTCGCAGATTTTTGCATGTGCCCAGATTTCGGCGGCTCAAAATTTGTCACCGCCGCGGCGATCCATCATCATTAAGATTAACTTGACTTGCATGCCCCCAATAATGGTATCTCTGGTTTTACCGGAGTTTGAATCGATTCAGCACCGGGTTTGTCGTTAAATCAGCCAAGCGCAGGCGGTGGCCGTGGCCGGAATGATGGACGGCCTGTCGGCCTCCCTATGGGTAACGGCTGCATTTTTATTTACCCGAATAGCGGGAGTGAGTTTGAGAGGTCCGATCTCACAGTGAACAGGAGGTTTTCAGTGGAAAACAACGCTCATATTTCGGGGGACTGGATAAGGGATTTGATTTGGGATTTCATCAGCACTTCACCCCACAACACAATGCGAAACGAAAACGAGGAGCCGGCATGGGACGATGCCCTGGTTGGATTCGCCTCCGGTGCGGACACAATTTGGCAGCTTTACAAGGAATATGTCGGGGCCTTCCATTGGACCCCCTGGGAGGTCTTCAACCAGCACTGCCCCGGGGAATCAGCAGGCGCTGAAGAACTGACCGTCGTTTCATGGATCTTGCCCCAGCGAGAGGCGGTCCGTAAGGCAAACCGCAGGACGAAGAAGTATCCATCCGAAGAATGGGCGCGGATCAGGGTCTACGGCGAGGAGTTCAACGTAGCCCTGCGTCGGCACGTAGCCAACAGTCTTGCAGAGCGTGGCCATGCGGCCATCGTTCCGATGCTCGTTTCCAACTGGACCATCGTCAACTCGGCACGTTTTTCCTATGCCTCTTCCTGGTCTGAACGCCATGCCGCCCATGCGGCCGGCCTGGGCACTTTCGGACTGTGCGACGGGCTCATCACCGCCAAGGGCAAAGCCATGCGGGTGGGATCTATAGTTGCCAAAATATCCATTCAACCGACCCCCCGGCCGTATGCCGACCATCGCACCTATAGCCTCTTTTTCGCTGAAGGTACCTGCGGCAAATGCATTGACCGTTGCCCGGTCCGTGCGATTACCGAAGCCGGCCACGACAAAGAGAAGTGTCGACAGCACTTGGCTCACACCAGGAAGTATGTGGAAAAGACCTACAATTTCGAGGGTTATGGTTGTGGGTTATGCCAGGTGGGTGTACCTTGCGAGGCTACTATACCGGTCAAGGCCGCTCGTGAGGCCTTGGAGCGCGGTGAGTTGCCGCCCCCGCCGCCGCCTTTGGCCTGATGACAGACAGCCGACAGCTGATGTAATTGTTGTATTTCAATCTGTGAAATGACTTTTGGTTTTGTCCTTTGCCATCGCTGCTTCTCCTCCAACGGGTTTCATTGGCGCATTCGGCATTCAAAAAAGCTGCTCAAGCGATCTTTGCCGGAAATCAAAGATCTCTTCCAGTCGTTTTCTAATGACAAAAGCGTGCATCAACGTTCCGATAGGTCCGTATTTCAACAAGTAGTATACCGTGTCGATCATTTCGATACCGCCGTTCACCGGCCGGAAGTGATGTTGGTGATGCCAAAATCGATAAGGTCCGAAACGTTGATCGTCCACGAAATAGTGCGGGGGGTCGACGTGGGTGATCTCGGAAATCCAAGTGACCGGTATTCCGAACAGGGGCGTCAGCCTGTAGCGGATCACCATCCCCGGAAACATACGATCCGGGACCTCTCCATGAACCACGAGGTTCAGCCAGGGCGGTGTAAT
>CP070697.1:6164506-6175372 GCA_020353555.1 Desulfobacterales bacterium | reverse complement strand
TGTGTTCATGAATGTAGGTAAATCCCAGATCTTCGGTCTCGATGGCTCCAAGTACGGTATCAATTGATCCCATTTTGCACTCCGTCGTTAAGCTGAATTATTTTCTCGGCCGATGTTGGAGAGGCAAACTTCAAAATTACGACAACCGTCTCAGCCTTGCATACACATCGGCCAGCGACTCGTAGGACTGTTTGTAGATTTGGTATATTCTATCGTAAACTTCGGCATTTTCAGGCTTCGGCCGCACGGTCTCTCGAATGCGTATCATCGTCTTTTTCGCCTCGGCAAAATCGCTAAACATGCCGATGCCGATCCCACCCGCCATGGCGGCTCCCAGACAGCTTGCTTCGCGCAGGCTTTCAGGAACGGTCAATTCCCGCTGCAGGGTATCGGCAAGTATTTGCCGCCATAATGGGCTCTCGGCACCTCCTCCGATGATGCGAATTTCCTGGATGTTGAGTTCCTGGCCCACAAATACCTCGTAAATCCGCCTCAGTTGAAATGACACCCCTTCCAGAGCGGCCCGGTAAAGGTGTCTTCGGTCATGTTGCATGCTCAATCCGACAAACGCACCTCTGGCGTCCGGACTGAAAATCGGCGCTCCTGCTCCGGTTAAGTAAGGCAGAAAAATGAGCTGTTGAGATCCCGGCGGAATTTTTGCAGCCTGGCCTTGAATAATCTCATAAATATTGGCGGCGTCATTTTCGGCCTGCTCGCTTTCACGCCGGAAGGCGATTTGTCTGATCCACTGCTCGCAGTTGGCACCATTGTACATGGTCAGATGCGGCGCGTAGGTATTGGGAACGATATGCGCCAGACATAATTGGCGGGCCTTGAAATTAAGTAGTGGTTCAGCCGTCGCCGTGCCCCACCATCCGGCCGATCCGATGTTGATGTAAAAAATGCCTTCTTCGATCACCCCGGCGCCGGCGCAGGCACAGAGTACGTCACCGCCGCCGTTGGTGACCGGGGTGCCTTCCATCAGCGACGTCTGCCGGGCCGCATCTCGGGAGATATGCCCGACAATGTCAGTGGCGTGGCGTATCTTCGGCAGTCTGTCAATCGGCAATTCGGCCGCATCCAATATTTCAGAAGACCAGGCCTTTTTTTTCAAATCCAGCATGCCGGTCTGGGAAGCATCCGAATAGTCGCTGACAAAATTGCCGGTCAGACGATGTATGATAAAACTTTTGGCTTGCAGAAACCACCGGGTCGCTTGGTAAATCTCTGGTTCATTTTCTTTCAACCAGATCATTTTAAAGACCGGATAGATCGCCGGTGTGTGACCGCCACCGGTGATGGAATAAAATCGCTCGTGTCCGAAGTGCTCCAGGAAGCGCGCCGCCTGCTCGACACTGCGGGTGTCTTGGTAGATCAGATTCTGCGCTCTGGCCAGGTTGCCGTCTGCATCGACCATTGTGAGGCCTAAAGTCTTCCCGCTGAAAACGACACAGGCAAGCGATTTGGCCGATATCCGACACTGCGCCAACACTTGTGGAACCAATCTGCACATGGCCTGCCACCAGTCCAGGGGGTTTTGCTCCGCCCAGCCGGTATGCGTGTATTGGGTTTCGTAAGCCGCATTGGCCGCACCCAAGACTTTGCCGTTGCGGTCGATGATCACAACTTTGGTGCTGGTCGTTCCCAAATCAATCGAAAGAATATCGTCGGCCATTTTCTCACTCACATCGAATTAAGTAAACAGTGGATCCCGATCCAATCAAAGCGTATTCCAACCGGTACCGTTCCCTTTTTGCTTTAAGCGTCTCAGCGGACATTTAGCGCTGAATACGATTATAAACCGCCGGAATGACGATGAGTAAAACACCGGTAATAATCAGCCGTCCGACTTCGCCGACCTGCAGCATGACGAGTGCGCTGAATAGAATTTTGAATATCAAAACACCGATAATCGTCTTTTCGATTCCGCCCCGGGCCCCGGTAAACATCGTACCGCCGATGACAACCGCTCCGATGGAGTCCAGGGTGTAGCCGGCCTGTCCGGTAAATCCGGAAATCGGATTTTTGATGTAACCGACCAGCAGAAATCCCGCCAAGCCGGCCAACACGCTGGACAATATGTAGGTCAGGGTGATGACGCCCGGCACGTTAACGCCGGCCGAACGGGCCGACAGGGGGTTGCTGCCGACGGCATAAATTTTGCGGCCGATCACGGTTATTCGCATCATGAGTGCAAAGAAAATCGACAGCGCCAGCCAGATGACCGTCAAATTGGGAATCCAGAAGTGAGAACCGGTACAGATGGCGAAGAGATCAGGCGAAGCACTGCCTTTCACTAGTCCTCCGGTACGGACGTACGTGTAACCGGTAACGATAACCATGCTGGCTAATGTCGCCACGATAGGGGGAATGCGAATATAGCCGATCGCCACCCCGTTGCCCAACCCGATTAACGCGCCAATCAGTAGACAAAAAATGCCCGGTAGAACGGTGATTTCCCCGTGCATAAACTCGCCTCCCAAGACGTTGGTCAACACCAGCACGGCAGCGACGGACAAGTCGATACCGCCGGTGAGAATGGCCAGCGTCTGTCCGATGGAGACGATTCCCAGCAGTGCGGCCGTTTGGGTAATATCGAACAGATGCTGAATGCTCAAAAACCCGGGAATCAACATGCCGAACAGCGCTACCAGTGCAAATAACAACGCCAGGATGGCTGCAAATTGAATCGTTTCTTTGGAAACGCTATGCCATATCTGCGGCATAATGGACCCTTTCAACCTGAAGCCGGTCGTAGATGAGCTTACTGGTCAGCACGGCGATCAGCAATACGCCCAGGAAGATGTTCTGGTACCATGTGTTAATACCGACTAAATTGAAAAGACTTCCCAAGGAGGCAATAATGAAGACGGCACCCAGGGTTCCCTTGACACTGCCTTCTCCTCCGGTTATGGCGGTTCCGCCCAAGAGAGCTGCCGTGAACGACTGGAACATGTAAGACTCTCCGACCAGAGAGTCTCCGGAGCCGATGATGGAGGTCATGAAAAGACCGCCGATTGCGGCCAGAAATCCGGAGATGCTGAACACAGCAATTCTGATGCGGCTGACACTGATTCCGGCTCGAATGGCGCTGTCTTCGCTGCCGCCGACGATATAGATGTGTCGCCCGAAACTACGTCTTTCTAAGACCAGAATACAGACCGTGGCAACAACCAGTATCAGTCCCAAAGCGACCACCGGAATACCATAAACGCTGATCGCAAAAAAATCGATATAAGACAGTGGGACCATGCCTCCCGGGTAAGGCCGTAAATAGAGACCGATTCCCTGGGCAATGGAAAGTGACCCCAAGGTCATGATGACGGAGTTTACGCCGAATTTGGCGACGCCGACACCGTTGACGAATCCGATGGCGGTCCCCACGACCAGGACGAGAACGACACCCAGTAGGAGGTTTTGCTCCATGGTGCATGAAGCGATGGCCGTGGACAGTCCCACAATTCCGCCAACCGATAAGTCGAAATTCGCGGTTAACAGGACAAAGGTCTGCCCAATAGACACCATTGCCAGCGTTGCGGCTTTGACAATCACATTGGAAACGTTGTCAACCGTCCGAAACGCCGGGGCTACAATGCAGCCCACAATCCACAGCAATGCTAAAACTCCGTATATTCCCCAATAGGATGTAATTACTCTCGAAAAAATTTTCATCTGCTCACCCGAGTGCGGCATGCAGGATTTTTTCTTCCGTTGCTTCTTCAGCCGAAAAGACCGTCTTTATGCGTTTGTCTCCCATAACCAGGATCCGGTCGGGGAGGTTGAGAATCTCGGCCATTTCCGTGAGCGTGACAATGAGACTGCGCCCCTCATCAGCCAGGCGGCGCATGAGCTGATAGACTTCGATTTTGACGCCCACATCCAGCCCCTGGGTCGGTTCATTCAGCAAAAAAATTTGGGGGGTTGCGGGAATCCAGCGACCGAGCGCGACCTTTTGCTTGTTGCCGCCGCTCAAATTGGACATCTCCTGCTTCAACGAGGCGATTTTAATTGAGAATTCTGCGACCACCTTTTCGGATGCGGCTTTCTCGGTCCGTCGCTGGACAAAACCCATCTTCGAGCGTTTTTCCAGGGTCGGCAGCGCCAGATTTTTTTGAACCGAAAGCGTAAACATGAGCTCCTCATCTTTGTCGTCTGAAAGATAAACCACGCCATGCTGAATGGCATCGATGGGCTTTTTTATCCCAACTTTTTCACCTCTGATGAAAATTTCACCCTCGTCGTACTTCTGCAGGCCATACAAAATTTGTAACAGCTCCGCTTGCCCCTGACCCCTTAATCCTGCCAAAGCCAGAATTTCACCCTCGTAGAGATCCAGGCAGATATCGTCTAAAATGCCGTGCTTGGCGATGCCCTTTAAGGTGACCACGGATTTGGAGGGCGGTTTTTTCGCTCTGGGCGGAAAAAAAAGCCCGGATTCCCTGCCGGTCATCATTCGGATCAGATCCGTCGTGGATATGTCCTGAATGTCGACCGTATCCACATACTTGCCGTCTTTGAGTACGGTGGCCCGGTCACATATTTCAAAGACCTCTTTGAGTCGGTGGGTAATAAAAATGGTGGTGATGTTCTTTTTCTTCAGCTCTGCGAGCATCTTAAACAACGCCCGAATTTGATCCATCGAAAATAACGCCGTGACCTCATCCAGAATGATTAACCTTGCCTTGGACGCCACTGCTTTGCCGATGGCGACAATTTTTCTTTCCGCCAGGGAAAGATCGCGAATGAGTTTGTCGGAATCCGGCATCCGGATGCCCGCATCGGAAATAATTTCCGAAAGAATCTCCTGTGCTTTGGTCCGCAGTCGGGCACGGGAAATCAGGCCCCGAACATAGAAATCTCTTTCCTGGCCCAAAAAAATATTTTCAGCCACCGTCAGACTCGGCACAAGGGTAGTATCCTGAAAAACGCTGTCAATCCCGTATTTCCAGCGTGCCTCGGCAGCATTGCGGATATTGACTTTCTTGCCTTGGACAAAAATCTCTCCGTCATCAGGAGGGTGGACACCCATCAGAACTTTGATCAGGGTCGATTTACCGGCCCCGTTTTCTCCGACCAACGCATGAATCTCTCCCCCGCGACAAGCCATATTTACGCGATCTAAAGCCAGAACTCCTGGAAATTTCTTAGAAATATCTCTCGCTTCTAGCATGTATGGCTGCTCGGCCGTCATCAGAGTTTCCCCAATTCAGGGTGAACCCTTTCTCATCGGGATAAGGAAGGGTTCACGGAATACAAGTTATCGTCCCTTAAACATCTCTTTTAAAATATCTTCCGGCAACGTATTGGTCAACCAGACATCGTCTGGAAGATCCGGTCTGAGGTATTTATCAAGATCTTTGTATTCAAAAGCCGCCGCTGGAAAAATGACCCGATGGGGCACACTGCAGCCTTGCAAGGTCCACAGCAACGACTGCACCGCAAAGGCCCCTTGCCAAACCGGCTTGGCGGTCGCGATGGCTTCCAGGCCCTGGCTATGGTATTGCTTCCAGAGCTTGCAGAATCCATTTTCGTCTTCGGAAGCAATGGGGATCATGTTGCGTTTGGCCTCCATCAGAGACATAACCAAGCCACGCGCCATCTGCCCGCCGGCCGTCCAGGCACCGTCAATCTTAGGATTGGCGGCGAGTAATGCTTTTGAAACTTCTTTGCCTTTCTCCACAGTCCAGTAGCCGTATTCGGAACCGACGATCTCGATCCCGGGATACTCTTTGAAGACACGCGTGGCACCCTCATACCGCTCAATATCCACGCCATAGCCGGGGATTCCCCTTAAGCATATGATTTTACCCTTGCCATTTAATTGCTTAGCCAGCCATTTGCCGCCGTGGATACCGAACCCCACACCGTCGTCATTTGCCAGTTGGACGAAGTCGTCGCTGTCGAGTGTATTTTTGCTGATGACCACCGGAATACCTTTTTTCATGACTTCACGGCAGACAGGTATGAGTGCGGTCGGTGATAGCGCATCGACAATAATCCCATCAACACCCTTGGTAACGATGTCTTTGATATCTTCAATCTGCTTGGGAATCTTGGTTGATGCATTCAGAATCATCAATTCTTTGACCAAATCTTTTTGACGGACCCGGGCCTCATACTCAATATGCTTGGTGTACATGGACATCCAGGTGCCTTCCAAATAGCTGCAGAACGCCGCAATCCGGTAAGGAGGTTTCTTTTTATACTGCGCGGTATTGACCCAGTTTTCGCCGGCCCGCCACCATTTCTCTTCCTTTACAGCGGCGTGGGCCGGGGAAGACCCAAGCGGGCCGCTGAGCATGTATGCACCCGCCCCCAGTGCCGCGGCTTTGAAAAGATCGCGACGCGAAATCTCTTGGCCTGAAATGACATTTTGTGCCTTCATATCGCCCTCCTTTTGCTAAAATGTTGTCAAACGGATTTTCCACAGTCTTAGCTGGATTCGGTTTTCCTTTATAATCCCACCTCCCTTCTGCGGCATCCAGACGGATCGCATCCTTTAAACGCTGTTTGCGTCTTTTGACGCCAGTCGAATCGCTATTGATGATATTATGGATCGCATTGTCTGGGCCATACTATTACCACGCAATAATCGAATCAATCGAAACGATCTCAGAAGTCGCCGGCGGCTCATGACTTTCCACGCGCATCCGTTGATTGGCTTCAAGGTGCGGCTTTTATGCAAGATATCGAATGTTTTGCGTCCTTAATTTGAAATAGGAAGTGAAAGTCCGTAAAAGCGAACCGGCGATAAGCGCTGCCGGAAGCGAAAGGGTAACTGCCGCCGGAATCACTTAACCGGAGGATTTGACGCAAAGAATCATCCAGGGCCATTCATGCTAACTTTGTGCGGACAACTTATCGCTCTGCGCCTGAGTACACATCGGCCTGCTGGTTCGAATGGTTGCGAATTGCCTGTTGCCGTGTGACGGACTGGATCTGATGCGTCAGATCAAAGATACCGTTGACAAATCTTCCTGGATATACACAGCGGCGCAAAGAATTGCCTATTCGCTGTTTGATGCGTTGATTTTAAACTACCATATGGAGTTTAATATGCAGAACGCTGTGTACGTATGCGCAAGGATTTATGTCGTTCTGCATAGCTGCAAATTGGATTATTATGATGAATCAAGTAGCAGAGCAACTCTTCCCTTGTCAATCCCAAATTTATTTAATGAGTTGTCTGTGTGCGTTTTAAGGCGGAGGATAGAAACGCCGCTCGGATGTGCCGTGTCATGGTATTCAAGAATGCAAGCGAGATCTTCATGACGGCATTTTTTCGAAAAACGCATTCCTATCCTAAAAGTAATCAAATGCCCGCGGCCGAAAATCATTTGTCGCGTTCAGACAAAATGCAGGATTTGCTCAGGTTTGTCGCACAAAGCATCGGCGCCGGATTGGATTAATTCGCTGCGCGTTCCGTAACCATAGGTTACGCCGATCGTCGTCAAACCATTGTTATGGGCCGCATCGATGTCATGTTTGCGGTCGCCGACGACAACGGTTTCCTTGGGCTTAATTGCTTCAGATGAAATCAACAACTTGATCAGATCCGTTTTATCATGCTCTTTAACATCCAGACTGCGTCCATAGATCTCCTGAAAAAAATGTTTAATCTTCAAACGCTCGCAGACGACGACAGCCGTATCCCGAGGTTTCGAGGTTCCAATAAACATCTTTTTTCCCAGTGTGCGAATCTCCGTCAACGTTTGCACAACGCCGGGATAAAGGACCGTTTCCTGCAGGCCTTTCGAATTATAATGATCTCTGTGGACCGAAACTGCTTTTCTGATTTCGGTTTTGGAATAACCGCTTAGCAACCGGATCATTACGTGCTCTAAAGGCGGTCCAACGGCCCAGCGCAGATCCTGCTCTAAGTCCGCCTGAAACCCTAGTTTCTTGATCGTATATCGAATACTATTCAAAATGCCGCTGCCGGACTCAACTAACGTGCCATCGAGATCAAATATAATATTGTTGACCATCATATGGTTCCGAAATCTCCCGCGCTGTTATAGTGGTTGTCAGAAAAACGTTTCGATCTATTGTTAATAAAAAATGGAAGTGAAAAGATATTGGCTTCAGTGATCACGGGATATATGTTGATGGCGGATTCCATGGCACAATCGATGACACCGTTGACAACCAACTGGGCGGATTTCAACTGGGCACCTTTCCGCAGGGAACCGCCCCGGTACGATTTGATATTAATTTGACCGTTGGTGTGCCCTTTGAGGTTTTCCCCATCTGATGGGGATGATCAATCATCGGGGCATCTGGCAAATACGGGTACTTTTTGTGCGCTTGATTTGAGCTGCACCGTCGCGGCTTCGGATAAACAGCTTCAAGCCCCATCAGGCACGTCATCCGTCGCACCCGCTGGTGATTTACCCTCTGGCCTTGTCGGTTTAACCAGGCGCTCATCCGCGGAACGCCGTAAAAAGGAGCCCGCGCAAATTGCTCGTCAATCAGGTTCATGAGTCTCCGATTGGCGCTCTTATCCCGCTCGGATTCATAGTCATATGAGGCCCGGCACAGCCCCAATAGCTCACACTGCCGATAAATGGGTATCTGTACGTGGCCAGAATCGATCAATTTCCGTTTGCCTTCGTTAAACAAACAAAAGCAAGTAGGGTATAGCCGGAACGTTCCGCTGCCAGAATCTCCATGGGGTTTGTTCTTCACTTAAACTCTTTACTCACCCGTTCAATGACGTTTGTGGTTCGTAGGCAGAGCCAGACTTGCTGCGGAAACTGCCGGTATGCCAGAAAGGACTCCCGCGAGTTTTCAAGACATCTTACCGCCGAAGGAAGTTCTCTAGGGCAAATCGGCCTTGCGGAGGGCTTCCAGAAAGCGCGCGGTTAGGTCTTGATTTTTGTAAGGATGTCTCTTTGCAGACTGCATCAAAGATAACTTGGGATCTATTTCTAGGGCTTCGGCAGCCGCTGTGCGGGCCTCTTCATAACGGCCTAATAAACTATAGCAGATGACCAGGGCTGTATGAGCAGCCACATTCCTGGGAGTAAGATCGAGGGTTTCCTTATATTCTTGTATAGCGTCCTCACACCGATCCAAAGAACGGTAAGCGTGGCCCAAGTTCAGGTAATAATAACCCGGAGAAAAAGGGCAGAGGCGCATCGCCTTTTTATACATGGTGATGGCCTCCTCGGATCTGCCCACCCAATCCAGCGTCATGGCCAAAAACACAAGGGCTGTATCTGAGTTGGGATTTAGCGCAATGGCCCTCTCCCCCTCTGCGATGGCCTGCTCATACTTCCTTTGCAAACCATAAATATGGCCCAATAGGGCGTGTGGTAATTCTAAGTTTTCATCAAGAGCGATGGATTTTTGCAGCAATTTTATAGCTTTTTCATAAGACGTGCCAGGAGACTTGCTTGAGCCAAGCCACACATCCATAACATGTGTCGTAGCAAGGTTACTGTAAGCTAATGCAAACCGGGGATCCAAGGCAATGCTTTCCTGTGCCAGCTGTCGAGCTACAGCATTGCTCTCTTTATTCATGGCACGAAGGTACCCTGTTGATTCGATCAACTTCTCAGCTGCCTTGATATTGTTCGTCCCTCCGCTCCGCATGCGGAGTTTTTCTCCTTCCGTGAGCTCAATTGCCAATGATTTTGTGATCTTCATTGTCAACTCATCTTGTAAGACGAATATGTCCCCTAAATCCCGTTCATAGTGTTCGGCCCAGAGGTGCTGTCCCATTGTAGCATCAACGAGCTGGGCCGTGATCCTAATCTGCTCACCGGCCTTCTGCACACTCCCTTCCAATACATATCTGACGCCTAAGTCCTGACTGACTTGCTGTACTTTCACCGACTTCCCTTTATAGGTGAATGTTGAAGTACGAGAAATCACAAATAAGGCCGAAGATTTGGAAAGGGTCGTGATGATTTGTTCCGTTAATCCGTCACTAAAATACTCCTGCTCAGGATCGCCACTGATGTTGACAAAGGGAAGTACGGCAATAGAGGGTTTGTCAGGCAGCTCGAGAGGTGGATGTTCAGGAAGCCCTACTTTGCGAAAAGCATCCTTAATCGCCTCGAGGTCGGTCTTGTACTTGTAAAACCAGCTTGCTGTATTTTCTATCGAATACTGGGGATTGATCTTAAGGATTTCCGCCACAACAGCTCGACCCTCATCTCTCCGTCCTGCCATACCGTAAGCCAATGCCATGGCCGCCAGCGCGGGAAAATGATCGGGGTTTCTGTCGAGCGCCCTCTGATATTCTGCGATGGCCTCATCCCATCTCCCCAACCCGCGGTAGGAATTTCCCATATTGTGGATATACCATGCGGGGCCATAGGGGTTTCGGCGGTTGGCTTCCTTGAACAAAGTGATCGCTTCCTCGTAGCGCCGAACATAGTTAAAGGTGATACCCAAGAGTACCATATTAAGATCCCCATTGGGGTTAAGGGCGATGGACTTTTCGCCCGCCGCAACGGCATCGTCGAATCGCTTCTGCATCAAAAGGAGATGGTTCAGATTCGCCAAAGCAAAGTCCGATAAAGGATTTAAGACAAGGGCCTTTTTCAGAGCCGCTTCTGCTTTCTCCATGGAAGCGGCAGGCGACTCTCCCCAGCCAAACCAGAGGTCGATGACATGGCTGACGCCGATCAGCGAGTACGGATGCTCGTAGTTAGAGTCCAGGCTAATTGCTTCCTGGCAAAACTTTCTGGTCTGTATTAGATCGTTCTTGGTGAAGCTCCTGAATTGATCGTATGCCTTAAGAAACGTTATATAGGCATCGAGATTGTTGGTACCCTTTGCCCAGACCCGAGCTTGTTCTCCTTCTAGGAGCTTCACCCGGAGGGCTGTCAGTACCTCCTTGGAGATGTTATCCTG
>CP070697.1:6154695-6164406 GCA_020353555.1 Desulfobacterales bacterium | reverse complement strand
TGGTCATCCAGACGGTTTTTGCTCCGCGCGAGATCATCCCCTTGGCATACGATTCCGGAGGAGTCACGACCTCGACGGTCACCGTACCCCTGGTGGCGGCTCTGGGTTTAGGGCTTTCCGAAACGGTGCCGGGGCGTGATCCGGCACTGGACGGATTTGGATTGATCGCTTTTGCAAGCGTCTTTCCCATGATGACCGTGATGGGGTACGCTCAGATCGCTCAATGGCTGGCGCAGCGCCGGCTGAGGGCCGCCAGGAAGGGATGAGATATGAACTTCAAGTTGATCATTTCGATGGTAAAGACCAAGGCAACCGACCGCATCGTCGAAGCCGCCAAAGCGGCCGGGGGCACCGGGGCCACGATCATTCCGGCCCGCGGGGCGGGGATCCATGAGGCCAAGACCTTTTTCGGCCTGACCCTCGAAGCGCAGACCGACGTGGTCCTCTTCCTCCTGGAAGAAAGGCTGGTCGAACCGGTGCTAAATGCCATTTACGACGCCGGCCGTTTTAAAGAGCCGGGCACGGGTATCGCGTTTGTGGTCCACGTGGAGTGCGCCGTCGGTCTGGAAAGCCAGATCGAACACTTCCGACGGGAAGCGGAAAAACGCGCTTAGGCCTGACGTCGGCCGCAGGGCGCGAGCCTCAGTGGACCCAATCCCAGCTCCTCTGTGAAATCAGCTCGCCGGTCGATGATGAACCCCGCAAAAATACGGGTGTCCGCCGCTGCTAAAGCCGGTCGCGGTACCGAGGGCCGAGTTGTAAATCTACCTGCCGCCTGCCCTGAAGTGACCTCCACATCCGCCATCCGACGCCCGTATAGCTACAAGTTGACCGCGGCGGTGGGGCTGTACGATCATCCTCCATTCCGATCAAGTCTTACCACAGTGTGTCAGCCTGACGTTTCCGTGCTTGCAATTTTGAGGAATTTGAGATAATGAAAGCATTGTGTAAGCATATGATGTCGTTAACCTTTTGCCTCACCCGCGGGTACCGACCGAGGGCAATACGCATCGAAAAGGAACACGGGGCGTTTAAACACGACTGAACCCAAACCTGGAGACACTCGCTAAGCGTATCAAAGACGCGGAAAAGCACACAATCTCGTTCGACTCGAATGGGGCGCCACAGCCGGGGCTATCCGTCACGGCCTTGCCACAAAAATGGAATGACCATTCCGCGGGTAATGACATTTTTCAAAGTTACCGCGAAAGGAGATTGCTGATGGTTTTTGATCGCAAAATTGCTTCCCTATTTGTTATCCTTTTAGCGTCTCTGATCTGCGCAGCACTAGGCCTTGCCAAGACATACCAGTGGGAGGATTACACCCAACCGTTCACCACGGACACAGGCTACATTGGGCCAACCACAGCCGTTCAAATTCAAGTCCATCTGCCCGATCATATCATTGAGCGCAACGAATTCATCTACCTCAAGATCGCTTCATCGAACTTAGAGCTGGAACCCCATCCGATGCTCAAGATCAATGATAGCTTTTGGGGCCGTTACACTTTCTCCAAGAATAGTGATCTAAGCGACAAGCCTCTGAAAATTAAGACAAAATACCTGAAGCCGGGTCTCAACATCTTTGAATTTTATGCCCAAAACGCCTATGGCTCGCGTTATTTGATCAGGGAACTTCAATTCGACCTTCCCCAATTAGAGGGAATCGAACCGCCGATAGCCGTGAAACCGGCCATTCCCAGGGTGAAAGAACCGTCCATTCCCAAGCCCGCAGAACCGGCAATCGCAAAGGGAGAAGAACCGGCCATCCCAAAGATAGCGGAAAAAGACACCAAGCCCCCTGCAATCATCATCACCTCGCATGATGCCGCCAGGGGAATCACCGTCAAAAAAGAAAATGAGAAAATGAAGATCGCCGGCAAGGCGGTCGATAAAAGTGGAATTCTCACCGTACTTGTGAACAATAGGGATGTTGCTTTTGACAGAAACGGCAATTTTGAAACGGTCGTCGATCTGCTGTTCGGAAAAAACGAGTTTACGGTCGCCGCCCGGGATCGATACGGAAATATCGGCCGGACGACGCTAACGGTCGTCAGGGAAGAGCCTAGGCCGGAATCGCCAGACGAGATCGAACCGAGTCTATCAGGTAAGAATTACGCCCTTGTGATCGGAAACGATCGATATAGTTACATTGATAGGTTGGTCAACGCCCGAAATGATGCACGCGCCGTGGGCAAGATGCTGCGCGATCAGTTTGGCTTTGAAAGCAGGATTTTGCTCGACGCGACTCGGGAAGACATCGTCCGTGCCATCAATGACTACAACCGCATCCTGAAGGAACAAGACAGTCTTCTGATTTACTATGCCGGTCACGGCGAATTTGATGAGATCGCCAACAAGGCTTATTGGCTGCCTGTCGATGCAAGCGCGGATGAAGATACCAATTGGATTATCGCCGATACCGTCACCTCGAATATCCGGCGAATGGCATCGATGCATGTTCTGGTGGTTGCCGACAGTTGTTTTTCAGGAACTCTGACCAGAAGAAGAGGTATAACCGGGCTAATGCCAAAAGGGGAACGTTACCGCTATTTAAGAAAAATGCTGACAAAGAAGTCCCGAACCCTCCTGGCCAGTGGCGGTAATGAGCCCGTCTCCGATTACGGCGCAGGCGGGCACTCGGTATTTGCCGCCGCATTCCTGCAGGGCTTGGAATCCATGAAACAGGATATGTTTTCGGCCGAAGAATTGTTTTATGACTATATCAAAGAAAAGGTGGCCGGCAGTTCCAGCCAGATTCCTGAATACAAGTTTATCCTGGATTCCGGGCATGAAGGGGGTGACTTCATTTTTAGACGAATCGGAAAATGACCCATCGGTTTTACGAACCCTTATTTGCGAGTTTTTTCCGATGCCGAAAGCCGATAAACGCTCGGCCTATCCATGGTCTTTCAATGGGCCAACCGGTTACAGCAAAAGATAATTCCCGCGATCTCATTGATACGAGGAGGTTCAAATGAGATACAATCCGGCAATCAAATTGGCATTGTTGTCTATCTGGATTTCATCTTTTGCGACGCCAACAATGGCGCTTGTCTGGAATGAGGCCGGCAACGCCGGTCAACTGCTGGGATCGGCACAGGTGACTTACGGTGCCGGCGCCCTGACGGAAGTCACCGGGAATCTCTCAGATCCCAACGATGTGGATTTGTATGCGATTACCATCAATGATCCTGCCGGCTTTTCCGCGTCGATGGATTGGCCGGAGGGTGCGACCGAATTTGTCGATGCCGCCATGTTTCTTTTTGACGACGGCGGTATCGGCGTCGCGTTTAACGACGACACCGTCGGACCCGACTTCCGGCCTGAATTTCCCCTGGGAAGTGCGGTGGGACCCTCTGGGCCGGGCACTTATTACTTGGGCATCGCCGTGTACAGCAACATGCCGTTGAGCAGCGGCGGAGGAATTTTTACGGCCAGTCGTGATCTTCCCACCGGCCCCGACGGGCCCGGCGGGGCGAGTCCGCTCATCGACTGGACCGCCGGAGTGGCTTCCTCTGTCGGAACAGTGGGCCCCTATTCCATCACATTGACAGGGACTTCAGCTGCCACCGTCAACCCCCCTTTTGATGCTGACAACGATGGCGTGCGGGATGACTCCGATCTATGCCCGGCGACCGCTGAAGCGCAGTTCGGTGATCTTATCCTGAGTGAAATTATGTCCGTAGACCTGTCTTCAGATCCCATTGACGGCAGTGACAACGCGGATAACATGCTGCTTTCGGGCGCGATTCTCGTCTATGTGACGGATGCGGGTCGGTATGGAAAAATGCAGATCACCAATTACGGTTATGATCTGCATTTCCGATGTGTAACCTACGACCAGGACGGCGCTGTCTTTTTGCAAAAAAACGACGCCGTTGTCACGGGAACGTGGCCTTTCGATTTAGACCGGGGAGAAATGGGATCTGTCCTGGATTCCCCTTCAGACTTCTGGTGGAGGCAGGATACATCCGTAGAGAGATTTTTGGCCCCGGTGGCCGGGGCGCTTTTTGCAAAAGCAGGCAAAGTGGTTGATGAAAATGGGTGCTCGATCACCCAACGAGACACCGACAATGACGGGATCTCGGATCTTGCCGACAACTGCCGCTTGGTTTCCAACCCGAATCAAGCCAACCACGATAGCGACGGATCCGGCGACCTTTGCGACGACGACGACGACAACGATGGAATCCTGGATGGCGCGGACAACTGTCCCTTGGTTGCCAATCTCGCGCAAGCGGACAACGACGATGACGGGTCCGGCAACATTTGTGATGACGATGATGACAATGACAAAATCCCGGATGCCTGGGAGATTGCCCACAACTTGGATCCATTGGTCGATGATGCGGCCAAAGATGTCGACAACGACGGCATTTACAATCTCAAAGAATATTTGATTTGGGAATTAATCGCCAAATATTACAACGATATCATCGACCGCGATCCGGATCCGGCGGAACTGGCGGCCTGGCAAGCGGAAATCGAACGCATTATCTCCCTCGAAATCGATATCAAGGAGGGTTTTATCGCTCTGGCTAAGTTCTTTTTCAATTCCGACGAATACCTTTCCCAGGGCAAATCAAATGGGCCCTATGTCACCGATCTTTACCAGACGTTTTTCAGCCGGCCGCCGGATTCGGCCGGGTCGGCGTATTGGGTCGACCAACTGACGCAGGGGTCCGAACGCAACGTGATTTTAAACTATTTTGTCTACAGCCCGGAATTCAACCTCTTCATGATAGACAAACTGGGCAACGATCCTTCTAACCCGGGAAACGACCTGATCAATGATCACTATCGGGGGTTGCTCAACCGGCTGCCGGAATCGGCCGGTTTCAGCGGCTGGCTCGCGATGTTGCGCCAGGCGCAATGCGGCGGGGCCGAGGCGATTCGAAACCTGTCTTCGCAAATCACATCGGGATTTTTGCAGGGGCCGGAATATGAATTGAGAAATAGAACCGACACGGAGTTCCTGGAGGATCTTTACAACGGTATTCTGCGCCGCGGGGCGACCAGCGAGGAGTTCCAAGGGTGGATCGATATCATGAACTCAGGGATGAGCCGCATAGAAGTGCTTGAAAATTTCGTCAATTCGGCCGAATTCCAGCTTCGCGTGGAAGCGATCATCGCCAGCATCCCAACCGATCAGGACTGCGATGGGGATGGTTGGACAATTGACGCCGGGGATTGCGACGACAACAACTTCGCTGTCCATCCGGGGGCCACCGAGGTCTGCGGCAACGGCGTGGATGAAGACTGCGACGGCGGCGACCTCTCCTGCACGGGCGCTGCCACCTGGTACAAAGACGCGGACGGGGACGGATACTCAGATGGCACGAGCACAACGTCCGCCTCCCGGCCCGGGGGTATCTACTTTTTGCCGACTGAATTGAGCGCTGTATCTGGCGATTGCAACGACAATGCGGCCGATATCCATCCCGGCACCCGCGAAAGATGCCATGACGGGGTCGATAATGATTGCGATGGCCGCACCGATGACCGCGACGACGAGTGCCGCAGTCATGATCCTATCTGAAAACTGGTTCTCACCGAACGAATGAGGTGGATTTCATGAAAAAAATGTCATATCTGCTGTTGTGGGTCCTGCTGAGCGTCCCTTTAAACGCGGCCGCCGCTCGGCAGGACGATACGCTCAAAATGCTGGACCACATTCCCAATGACTGGCAGGAGGCCAATCTGCGCGCCTGGACGAACGATGGGCAAACGCGGTTGTTCAAGCTCGGCGATGAGATAAAATTTCATTTTCGGGCCGATCGCGACTGTTACATCACCATGGTTTACGTGGACAGCCACGGCTTATTGACGGTTCTATCCCCCGATTTGGGCCACGGTGACAACAATCTGAAAGCCGGGCAAAAGGCATCGTATCCCCCCGAAAAGGCCGATCTGCGATTGACCGCCGAACCGCCCCTCGGTCAGGAATATGTCTACGTGATCGCCACGGAAAAACAGACGCCTCTGCCGGTCGACGGCATCTACGTCGACGCGTATGTTGCGGCGGAGGCGATTAGCCGCTCACTCACAAAAAAGGAAAAAAGCCTGAAAGTGGCCAAGACAAAGCTGCAGCATATCGTGCAGGGACGATCAGAGGAAATTGAGTATACGACGCGAGATATCGTTGGCTATTTCAGCAAAACACGCGCACTGCGGCCGAAGGTCTATGAGCCCCAGGAACTGCGCGCGTATTTGGAGCTTCATATTCATTTCGCTTTTGATTCCGCCGAGCTTTCTCAGAGCGCCCAAAAAAGTCTAGATGAATTCGGCAAATCGATGCACGACCCCTCGTTAAGAGGTCAGCGGTTTATCGTTGCGGGCCACACCGATGATGTCGGGCCACCGGATTACAACATGGAACTCTCCTATCGCCGGGCAACGGCGGTAAAAAACTACCTCGTCTCCCAATTTGGCATCAATCCCGGCGACCTTCTCATCGAAGCTTACGGTGAATCAAGGCCCTATGTTCCGCAGCAAACGGAGGAGGCGCGGACCGCCAATCGCCGGGTGGAATTTGAACTCAATCCGTAGCCGAATCAGCCTATCCAGTAGCATCTATTCGTAGGTTCGGATAGACAGACTTTCCGCTGACCATTTGTCAAAGGCGGTGTTGCTCAAACCGGTCAGGAGACGTTCGCACAGGTCCAAAGCGTTGTCCGGTCCCGCTGCGTCATAGGACCAACGGGCAAAAGCCTGATCGGGTTTGGCGCTGTAACGATAGGAGGATAATAGCTCGCGATCGATTGCCCCTAGCGCTAAAAGCAACTCGTTGCCCGTCGGAGGGGACACCTCGATATCCTGCGAACACAAAGCCCCTTGGACATCCGGCCGATTTTGCCTCGCGCCGGGCGGCGGCAGAAGGGCGTAGATCCCATCCAGATTGACATTCAGCAGCAGACAATCGGCCATCCGGCCCGTTGGTACACATATCTGGATTCTTTCGCCCACCTGCAGCCGCCCATCGGTTTCACCTCTGATCTCAATTGCAAAATCATCGTCATTGTTGGGGTTCAGTAGATAGAGCGCCTGCAGCACGTTGGAACAGTAGTCCCGCCGGATAAGCGCCGCCAGCGAAGCTAGAAGCTGTCCGCGGTTTTCGACAGTCACGCGCTCCGGCTGCACCTGTCCGAAAAGGTTGCTGCGCGCAATCAGCAGGGTTTGTCCATCTTCGATCTTCAAATGCAAAAGAAGATCACAATCGCCGTTCGTAACCCTGGTAGCCAAGTCCGTGTCATCCAAAAAATTGTTGACGGCGGATTGAAACTCCGGCTTGACTTCAAGGCTTGCTCGAAAGCCGGTTTTCAGGGCAAAAATACCCTTCACCGCACTTTGCGGGAGAGGATCGCGGCGACCCTTCAGCGTCTTCCCCAGTTCATTATTGCGGGCTTGCGCCGAGCGCAGCACCGCTTCAGCCAAGGGTTGTTTGACATAACGAGCGGTAAAAGCGGTTGTTGCTTCGTGGGTGATTTCGATCGCCTGCTCATTCGGGGGTATCCAGCCGGCAAGGTCGATAAATTCCAGGGTGTGCATGCCGGGCGCCAGCTTTACTGTCTTGGCATCACCGGTTTGCCAGTCTCCGCCGTCGACTCTCCATTTTGCCCCCTGGCCAATGATCTCGGGCGGCATTAGCGCGACCGTCAGTGCGCCGTTCTGCTCGATTGTCGAGGCGGGTGGACCGAAAATCTCCGGCCAATAGCGGTAAACCGCAAGGCCCACCGCGGCCGCCACTACGACGGCCACGGCGAACGCCACGCGCCGCGGGCGCCGCCGCGGGCCCGGTGCTGCGATGGGACCCAGCGCCTCCGCGGATGGCGGTGTTTCCTCGGGACGCGCCGGGAACTCCAACGCCTCAGAGGGGAAGGCACTTGCGCTCGGGGGCTTGGGATGACCGGGCCGCACGACGGTTGCCTCGCTATCTTCCGCGGCGCTGAGCGCCGGTTCGGTTTCGAACAACCGCCGCCACGCGCCGATCGACTGCGGGCGATCCTGGGATTTGAGTTCGAGGGCCGCGTCGACGGCCGCCAGCAGGGCGGGCGTGTAACGGCCTTCGGCGACGCGGGCGGCCGGCGCACAGGCCGTACCCTGCACGCGCTCGGCCGCATTCGTGGGAACCTCGCCGGTCACCGCCCGATACAGAGTCGCCCCAAGGGCGTAGATGTCCGTCCATGGACCCTGGGGACCTGCTCCGTACACCTGTTCGGGCGCCGCATAAGCGGGTGAAAAGACCGCCATCACGGACCGCGCGGCGCCGGCAACTTCCCGGTGCGCCGCCCCGAAGTCGATCAGCACCGGCGAGCCATCGGAGCGGATGAGGATGTTGCTCGGCTTGATGTCCCGATGCCATACCGAGGCTTCGTGCACGCGCTCGAGGCCGTCCAGCAACGGTTCCAGAATTTCCTTCAGCTCATCTTCGGGCAAAGTCCCGCGCTCTTCCAGGATCTGCGAAAGGGGCTGGCCCTCCTCGTAGTCCATGACCATGTAGGCGGTGTCATTGGCCTCAATGAATTGTTTGACCCGCACGATATTGCGGTGGGGCGCGGGACGTCCCAGCTCCCAGAGGGTCTTGGCCTCCTCGAGAAATTTTTCAAGGGCCCAGCGGTAAGTTTCTTCGGTCTCGGAGGACAGGGGAACAACGACGGTGCCCTCCTTGCGACAGGCCAGATCCGCCGGCAGAAATTCCTTGATTGCGACGACCTCTTCGAAAAATTTGTTCTCGGCGGCGTAAACGATGCCGAAACTGCCTATGCCGAGAACCCGGACCACCCGGTATTCCTGGACGAGGGTGCCCGGCGGCAGAGCGTTATGGCTGTATACCTCGCTCATAATTCCGTGAAAGAGCTTGATGCTTCGAGCATGTAATCACATGGGCAACGAGGCTTGCTTTATTTTCTAGCGATTTTGTTTTAAGCTCTTTAAAAGATTCAGTTTAGCATGAACCACCCGCGCCGGAGAAATGCCCGGTCCGCAGAATTGACGACCGGATCGATGAGCATCTCGTATTTGGCGAGCCGACTCGCATCAGGCTAGGTGGAGAACGAAATCCAAGTCATTTCAATTCTTATAAAGACATTGGGACTTGCATGTCAATCCAAATTACAAACCACGCTCAAGAATGCTTTGGATGACAACCGTTGAGAATACAAACATAGCCGCTGCAGTGGTTTCCTGTAACTCTAAATAATTTTGCCTAAGGTCTCAAGCTTACGGCCGATTTTTCGCGGGTTCACTCTGGTGCTCCTTGTATTGCAGTGGTGAAAGAGTCGACCGCGTTTTGGGTTAGGTCTTACAGATTTTCCTGCGACTTTCTGCAAAACCATCAATTTTTGCTTGACACGCTATTTGATAGGTATCTATAAAAACCCAAAGAGGATTAAACTCCGATGTCAACCGCTTTTCGTATAGACATTCGCAGGCCATATAAATCGATACAGTTGAAAACCCCGGTTTTTAACGAGTTGAATTTATTGTTTCTTCGAAGCCGTGTCAAAACTCCAAATCGGGTTCAAAGACAAGACACGAGCCGATGAAAAATGGCAGCATATACGGGGGTATTAAGCATTTCGCAGAGGCTCGGAACGCAGTCATTGGGCTCGAGATGATGTTTTGAAAAAGCTTCTAGCATGTTGCCTGGAAACATCAATCGGTTCTGAGACCTGCTATGGGCCTCCGATCGGACTTTGTGCCGATCCG
>CP070697.1:6147889-6154595 GCA_020353555.1 Desulfobacterales bacterium | reverse complement strand
CGATGCGAAGGTAAGTTTCGGCGCCGGTTTGGGGCGGCTCGTACAGCTGCTCTTTGGCTTTCTTGCTCAGCCGGATGGCCGCCGTGGGGCAGGTGGTCACGCACAGACCGCAGCCGATACAGCGCTCCCGATTGACCGCGGCGATCCCGTCCGTCACATCGACGGCTTCCATCTGGCACCGATCCAGACAGGTTTCACAACCGGTGCATTCGCCTTCGTCGACCCGGGCGAAATAGTTGCTCTGGACGGCGCCGGCCGGAACCGGCTGCATTTTCAGTGATCGGAGGACCCCGCAGCAATCTCCGCAGCAGCTGCACATGCCGCCGACCTTCTGGGAATTGAAGGGCTGCATGACCAGCCCGGCGCGTTCATTGTTGATGACGATCTCGCGGGCCTGCTCCCGGGTGATGTAGCGGCCCATCCCGTTCTCCACATAGTAGTCCGCATGGGAACCGAAAGAAAAACAATTTTCCAGCGGCTTGTCGCATTCGCGCTCCGTCAGCTTGGCCTCGGTGCGGCAGATGCAGGGGGCAATGGCAATTCGCTCCTGGTTGTCGATGATCGCCAGAACGTCCTCGTAGGGTGCCACCGGCCAATCGGCGACCAGTTGGCGGTTGATCGGAATCGTGCGCAGGACCGGCGTCTTGAATGTCTGGATGCGGCGGCCGAAAGCCGTCTCAAAGTAGGCCTCATGGTCCCGCGCCAATTCGGGATCCATGGACTTGACCTGAAACTCGTAGATGCCGACCACGTACGGCACGGCGGCATAGCGCACCAGCGCGTCCTTGCGCTTGCGAAAAAGCAGACCTTTTCGAGCCATCTGCTCCATCATGGCCCGGATCTCCTCCGGCTCCCGATTCAGCCGCTGCGCCACATCATCCGGCGCCTCCAAAAAAGGGGCCAACTGTAAAAACAACTCCGCTTCTTCCTCGGCGAACAGCCGCTTGAGAATGCGTATTTCCACTTTACTTTCCGTGGCCGGAAAGCCCGTGGCCAGATCGTCCAGCCGTGCCCTTAACCTCTCATAAACATCTTCCATGACGCTTCTCCTTCAGCGCTGAGCCCCACCCCCGAATCCCCGCCTTCGGCGGAGAGAACCAGCTGGATAACATCGTTCAATACGTTTGGACGGCGGCGTGTGTCGCAACTGCCATTTTTCAGAAGGCACTTTTAGCATGTCTTCCGGCACGAAGCAAGATCTCGCTCAAATTCGCGCCCGGCGGGCCGGGGAAGCTCGCGCCGCGATGGCCGGCAGATTCGATCCGGCACCTAAACTGAGAATGCGAAACTAAAATATGAGTAACCGTTTAACCCTTTGAAAAACCACGGATAGGTCGACCGGGATATTTTTCATACAGCTAAATTAATACTATTATGAAACTTCATGAAACCTATCGCCCAACCGACCGGCAAGCCGCTCAGAAGTGCAGTTTTTCACATTGTTTGCCGCAATTGCTTCTGCTATTATTGTTTTGTTCCGTGGTGGGTTCAAGATTTATTTCCGCCCGAATTCAGGCGCCACCAAAAGGAGCAGGACATGCCGTCATCTTTTCTTAGGGCCGAATGCGTCTTGCTTTCGTCAGAATTTTCCCGCTGAACAAGGCCTACAATCTGTGATGAAAATTCTCCTTTGTATTAAACAGGTCCCCGAATCCGAATGCGCCATCCAAATTGACGAAGCCGCCCAGTGGATCAAGTCGGACGGCTTGACGGCTTTCAAAATGAATCGGTGGGACGAATTTGCCGCCGAAGAAGCGGTCCTGATAAAGGCAAAATTTCCGGGCACTACCATTGACGCGATCTCGGTGGGCCCGCCCCGGGCCGTCGAAGTCATCAAGCGCGCCCTGGGCATGGGCGCCGATCACGGCATTCACATTGTTACGGCAGGTGACGGTTACCTGAGTCCCTTCAGCGTGGCTTCCTGGATTGCCGAATATGCGCGCCGCAAAAATTACGGGCTGATCCTGGCCGGTGCCATGTCCGAAGACCTGATGCAGGGGCAAGTGGGGCCCATGCTCGCCGCCCACCTGGCCCTGCCCTGCGCCACGGGCGTCATTTACGCCCAGGTGGACCCCCTCAGTGAAACTGTCTATGCCGAGCGGGAAATCGAAGGCGGCCGTCGGGATACGCTCAAGCTGCTACTTCCCGCGCTTCTGACGATCCAGTCGGGGATCAACACCCCGCGCTACCCCTCGCTCTCGAACCTCCTGCGGGCCAACCGGCAGGCGCTGGAAACGATCCAGGCCCCTGTGCCGGCGCCTTCGGCGGCCAAGGAGCAGGTGGTTGAAGTGGCCTATCCTGAAAAGTTGCGCGCCGGAAATGTTTTGGCGGGGACATCGCAGGCAAAAGCCCGGCGGCTGCTGTCCCTTCTGCGCGAAAAAGCCCTCATGCATTAGGAGCGGAATCATGGAGCAGACCATTGTCGTCGTCGCGGAGCATTTCGAAGGCCGACTGCAGCCGGTCACTTATGAGCTGCTGGCTTGGGCGGCCGTACTTCAGCGCGCCCGGCCGGCCGCGATGAAGGTCGTCATCCTGGGAGATGCGATCGAAGCCCTGGCGACGGAGATCGCCCAGACCGGGGGGGTGGATGTGATCGGTCTGCAGGTTGCCGATCTGCCCGGGTACAACGGAGAAATTTACCGAAACCTGCTGCCGGAAGTGCTTGCGGATCTGCGCCCGGCTTATGTCTGTATCGCCCATACCTCCCAGGGTCTGGACTTTGCGCCCGCGCTGGCCGTGGCCTTGAATGCCGCCTGTATCACCGGGGTGGAAGATATCCGGGACAAGGACGGCCGCATTGGCTTTGTCCGTCCGGTTTACGGCGGAAAAATTGCCGCCCATGTCCGCCCCACCGCCGCGACCTCCATCCTCACCTTCCAACTTGGGATATTCAAATCGACCCCCCGGGCAAACCGCCTCAAGGGCACCGTGGACATTAAATTCATGGCATACCGGCCGCAACACTCGCACTCCATGGGCCTGAAAGCGGCCCCGGCGGACACGGCGGGAATCACTGCGGCCGACACCATCATTGCCGCCGGAAATGGTATCGGAAAAAAAGACAACCTGGCTCTGATCTATCAATTGGCCGCGCTTTTCCCCAAAGCCGCGGTGGCCGGATCGCGCCTGGTTTGTGACCGGGGATGGCTGGAATACAACCGCCAGGTGGGCGTGACCGGGGCGACGGTCGCCCCGAAACTCTACCTGGCCTGCGGTATATCCGGCGCCGTGCAGCACGTTGCGGGCATGCGTGAGGCCGGTTTTGTCGTGGCCATCAACTCCGACCCCGCCGCGCCCATTCATCAGATTGCCGATATCTGCGTGGTCGAAGACCTGACCACCTTCATACCCCTCCTCATCGAAGAATATAAGAAGTCCCGGCCGAACGCCCCATCCGGCTAGCAGCCGCAAAATGCCCGGACGCGGCCGACGTTCATCGACCGCGTCACTTCACCCGCCGGCTTTCATATTGTCTCAAGATCCGTTTGGCCACCGCGACCTTGTGAACCTCGTCCGCGCCGTCGTAAATGCGGGAGGCGCGCTCGTGACGGTAATACCAGGCGATAATCGTATCATCCGTCATCCCCAGACCGCCGTGTACCTGCAAGGCTCGATCGATCACCTTCATCATGGTGTTGGCCACCACATATTTGATCATGGAGATCTCATTGCGGGCCGCCTTGGCCCCCACCTTATCAATCCTGTCGGCGGCGTAGAGCACCATGAGCCGGGCAGCCTGGATATCGGCCGCACATTCGGCAATCCAGGCCTGAATAATCTGTTTGGCGGCCAGCGTCTCGCCCGGGGCAATGGGCCGGGTAACGGCCCGCGCGCACATGAGATCGAAGCACCGGTTGCAGATACCGATCCAGCGCATGCAGTGATGGATTCGACCCGGTCCGAGCCGTTCCTGGGCAATGGCAAATCCGCTGCCCTCGGGACCTAGCCGGTTTGCCTGAGGTACCCGGCAATTCTGGTACAGGATTTCCCCGTGGCCGAAGTAATCGTCTCCGGCTTCGCCCATCACCGGAATGTTCCGGACCTGGTTGAAACCCGGCGTGTCGGTGGGAACGATGATCATGCTGGCCCGCTGATAGGGCGAAGCCGCGGGATCGGTCACGGCCATCACAATCGCAAAACGGGCCCCGTCGGCCGATGAGGTGTACCATTTCTGACCATTAATCACATAATCGTCCCCGTCTTTGACCGCCGTTGTGTCCATCATCACCGGATTGGAGCCGGGCAGCTCCACCTCGGTCATGGAAAAGCAGCTCCGGATTTGGCCCTCTACCAGGGGGCGCAGCCACTTCTCCTTTTGTTCTTCGGTGCCGAACATGTGCAGGATCTCGATGTTGCCAGCATCCGGGGCTTGGCAACCGAACACATAATGACCGAGCGGCGTGCGGCCCAAGCACTCGGAAACCAGGGCGTGCTCTTTCAGATTGAGGCCCATGCCGCCGTATTCCGTCGGGTGATTCGGTGCCCATAGTTCCATCTGCCGCACCATTTGGCGCTTTTCTTCGAGTTCGGGCCGAAGCTCTTTGAAGGATCTGGTCAATAAAGCCGGTTCCATGGGAATGAGCTCTTTATCCACAAATTCATTAATCATTTGCGTAATCGTCTGCATCTTTTCCGATACGGTAAAATCCATGACCTCCTCCTGTTTGTTCTGCGAGCAGCCCCCTCGCCCCCGCCAAATTTGTTACCCCGATCGGGCCAAGAACGCTCAATGTTGGTTGTGATTGAATATTTCTCTCAATCCGGCGATCAGCGATAGGTCAAAAGCGCTTGATCCTGTTCCAACTCCAGATGGTTCACATCATTGAAGCCGGCCAGGGCCATGCGCCCGGCGTTGTATTTGAAGCGTGTGATGGAAGCATTCATAACCTGCCAGGAGATCTCGATGGTCTTCGCGTCGCTCAGCCCCAAGGTTTGCTGGATCGCCACCGATATGGGCCCGCCGGAGGTAAAGATCACCACCTGTTTGCGGGCGCCATGTTTTTCCATAACGGTTTCGAGGCCCTGCCGCACCCGGCGGGTGAAATCCTGCCAGCGGCAAACCCCGGGGGGGTCATACGAGCCGGAGACCCATCGGCGCATGACGCCTTCAAAAAGCCGCTGAAACGCCTTTCTATCGGTACGCACCCGTGCCAGGTCTTCCGCCAGGGCTGGCTCCTGCGCCAGCATCAGCGGAATCTGTGCCTTCCAAACCGCCTGGGAGTCATATTCGTCAAAGGCCTCGGCTAACGCCAGCCGCGGCACCGGACGTCCCCGCTCCTCATAGCGGTCGATCAATTCCTGCGCCGTCTGGACCTGACGCTCCAGGGTCCCGCAGTAAACCGCGTCGAAGGCCAGCCCGAGGTTCTCAAAACGCCGGGCCACGATCCGGGCCTGCCGGACGCCGGTCGCCGAAAGCCGGTCGTAATTATCACTGCCAAAGGAAGCCTGGCCGTGACGCACGAGGTAAATTACACTCATTTCCCATCACCCGCACTGCTTGTTCGATGTTGGCAGACCCCAATGCGCCGGGGGAAGACCCGTCGTTTCAAACCGCAGGAATTCGAGGCCGATCTGCTGGCAGGGCCAAAGACAAGTGGTGGTCTGTGCCTCCCCGGCGGCGGTCTGTCCGGCGGTTTACCCCCCGGCGCTTTTTTGTGCCGTTCGCATTTAGTCTTTATCATGCAAATTGATTTCAGGATAAAGCTTCTTGGCACAATCCGGACAAATACCATGACTGAAAACGGCTTCGGAATGGTCCTTGATGTAGGACTCAATTTGATTCCAGTAACCTTTATCATCGCGAATCTTCTTACAGGAAGCGCATATGGGGAGGAATCCGCTCAACAGTTTGACTTTGCCCAGCGCTTCCTGAAGATTTGCGATGGTCTCCGCCAGTTTTCTCAACAGCGGATTTGTGACCTTAACGAAAAATGCCGCCCCCAATCCAACGGCCAACAATCCGATTAACCCGCTGACTAAACCGGCTTTGATAAAGGGCCGACGAATTTCCGCCAGATCGATCTTGGCGACGATGCCCAGATCCAATTCCGGGATCGGCTCATAGGCGGCAACCACCTTTGCACCCCGATAATCGAGGCCGATGATGGTTCCGGAATGTCCGGAAAGGGCCAAGCGCATCGGCTCTGCCAATTTGGATTCAAACGGAAGCGGTCGCGGGTTATCGAGGTCATAATGACGATGATCCAACAGAAACACAATTTTATCGCCTTCCTTTCTTGAAAGTGTAAATTCGCCCGTCGCCCCAAAACCTTTATAGTGAGCATGCGCATCAAAGATTTGGCTCAGCGTGGCTTCTCTGGCGCCCTCAGGATAGCTGTTACCGTATCGGGCTTCGTGACGGGCGATGGCTTCAATCAAACGCGCTTGACTTTTGGCGGTTTCGACCAGGCGCGCTTGGGCCTCATTCAAAGCCGTGCGGTAGAGGATACCGATCGTGATGGCCTCCACAATCAGAGATACGGTGACCATGATGCAAATCAACAGGAGAACTCTCTTACGCGGACCCATATGCTTACCTCCCGCCGGATGGTCGAATTTGGCTCACGGCACAACGGGCGGCGCCAGGCGCGGAAATTTTTCCACCCGCGAGCCGTCCCGCCCCGCCGGCCATCGCATACTGCAACAACAGCGTCCGAGTTGTCAACCATCGATTCATTGAGCTTGGGCCCTTTCCGGACATCAAGTG
>CP070697.1:6100021-6147789 GCA_020353555.1 Desulfobacterales bacterium | reverse complement strand
TCATTTTGAATGGTAGTCATTTAGTGAATATTCATTGGCCACATTGTTGACGCTAAAAATCGCAGACTTTTCGTTCAGGCACGAATTAGTTAGAATGACCGCAAGCACATCACCGGAGTACCTGGCGGCCAGATCGACTTTGCGGAGATTCTTCATAATTATCCCCGCGACTTCCTTAATCACACGTTCGCCTTCCACCGAGCCGAACCGTTTGTTGTACTGGGTGAAAGAGTCGATATCGATTAGGGCCAGCGTGAAGGGGTCTCCGTATCTTTCCGACCGGTCAATTTCGCGATCCAGGTAGACCTGCAGGAAACCGTGATTTAACAGCCCGGTGAGACTATCTGTAAAAGGGACACCCGTTTTTGTTTCGTATTCCGTCATTAACTGTGTTTGCATTGTCGTTTACCTTTTTTCACTCGGGGCAAGGTCCGCTGGTGAGCCTTGTTGTTTTCCGGCTCGGCGATGGGCGCCGCTTCCTTGCTTCAATTAACCAATTGTTGGCGATAAAATCGGAACCGGACGTGTTGGTCCATTGGGGGTTCACTACCTTAATATCGGATTTTTCCCGAAAAACCCAAGAATCTGCGGACTTGTAGGTACTTTTCACCGTTTTTGTCCCGCCCGCTAGTTTCAAGCCGCAAATCGACCTCAAAGGCAGCCAACACGAGGCAGACGCGTTTCAGGGCCAACGCCTTTGGAGTTTTTGGGGGCAAGCAGGCCTTTGCGAAAAGACGATATCCTCTTCATTGCACTTGACAATTCCCCCGGAAACCTGCTTATACATTGCCGTTTGGTTGCGAAGGCCCACACCAAGCAAACGCAGCGATTTGACGCGATCCGATTTTTTATCCTGTCAAACAAATTCAGCATTGCTCACCTTGTTCCTGGGGGAGGAGGAATCATGGAAATCGATCTGACTGGAAAGGTTTGCATCGTAACTGCGGCGGGAAGAGGCATCGGCAAGGCCATCGCGGCGAATTTCGCCGAGGCGCACGCCGCGGTCGTAATCAATGATATCGATCTGGAAGCGGCTACACAAGTGTCTGACCTCATCGAGTCCGGGGGTAGCAGAACTCGGGCGATTAAGGCCGATGTGGCCGTCGCCGAGGATGTCAATCGTTTGACGGCGGAAACCCTTCAGACCTTCGGCCGGATTGATATTCTGGTCAACAACGCGGGCGTCATTACGCGCAAACCGGCCGAAGAAATCACGGAGGCCGAATGGGATCGAATCATCGACGTCAATCTCAAAGGAACCTTCCTGTGCTCCCAGGCGGTAGCCAGACACATGATCGCGCGCAGACAAGGGGGGAAGATCATCAACATATCATCGATCATGGGAAACGTCGCTTTGCCGCCGCGCTCGGCCTATTGCGCCAGCAAGGGGGGCATTGTCATGCTGACCAAGGACTTGGCGGCCGAATGGGCCGAGCATAATATCCACGTGAACGCGATCGCGCCAGGCTGGACCTTAACAGAGATGACCCAGTCATACTTCGCCCAGGACGATGTGCGGCGATTCTTGTTGGAACGAACTCCGCTCAAACGCTTCGCCACCCCCCGAGACATAGCCCATACGGCGCTCTTTTTGGCCTCTGATTTAGCCGACTACATAACGGGACAGACCATCCATGTCGATGGCGGATGGACCATTTTATGACCGCAAGCGGCCATCGCCGCCGACTCTCGGAGAATGGGAAGGGATTTCCTTAAAGAGCTGCGATAGATGCCCCAGGAAAATCGCGCGGCTATAGGCGATGAACCCTGTCGCATAAACGTTCTCCGGCCTGACATCAATGATATTGACTTCGGCGAGCAGAGCCTAGAGTTGTTGCGCACGAACTGAGGTAGTCTCGGCATCTGCGACGGCCATCAAGCGTTTAACCGGATACCCGGCCTTGCTCCAGCCCGGAAGGCCGTCTCCAAAAACCATGATATTTTTAAAGCGTCGCTTCGCCACCAGCCTAGTGGCCTCAGTCCCTTCCGTATTCATTGCTAAGAACACAACACAACGAGGCTGACCCTTTTTGGACAATTCATCAAATCGTCGCTCGACTCGTTGCCGGCTCCGGCGAAATACCAGCCAAACTATCTCTGGAAATCTTCTTTTCGACATGCAGAGGCCGCCGATCCTTTTCGCTTTCGCCGACCTCATCTTCCAAGAGAAGCGGTTCGTCTTCCTGGCTGTCCTCCAGTTTAAAAGCCTCCACCGACACCCGGAGCTGCTTAGCAGTTTTTGCCATAGCCTGCATAGACGCGGCCGTCTGGCGGCTGGCGGTCGAAGTTTGGGAAGTGGTCTTTCCGACTGCTTCCATGGTCTTAGATATGCCCTCCGAGGCCTCGGCTTGTTGTTTGGCCTTAGTAGAGATCGCCTGAACCAATTCGGCCAGCTGCGAGGATACCTTGCCGATCTCTTCCAGTTTGGTGTGGGCCGCTTCGGCCAGCCGGGATCCCGTCACGACCTGTTGAATACTTTCTTCCATACTGGTTCCGGCCTCATTGATCTCACCTTGAATGTTTTTGACTAACGTTTCAATCTGCTTCGTGGAGTTGGCAGAGCGCTCGGCCAGACGCTGGACCTCTTCGGCCACCACGGCAAAACCCCGCCCCGCATCGCCCGCCGTTGCGGCCTGAATCGAGGCATTCAGCGCCAAGATGGATGTCCGGTCGGCGATTTCGTTAATGATCTGAACAATGTTTCCGATCTCCTGTGAACTTTCCCCCAAGCGCTTAATCGCACGCGCCGTCTCCTGCACCCTGTCACGAATGGCATCCATCGCTTTGTTGGTATTCTGCACAGCCTCAGCCCCTTTCTGGGCATTGATCATGGACTGCTCGGAGACCACGGCGGACTGGACCGCATGTTCAGCGACCTCTCGGATGGAAGTTGCCATCACTTGAATGGAGGCGATTGCGTCTGATATTTGTGCGGCCTGCTTTTCGCTGGTTAGGACCAATTTTCTTGTCGAAGTGCTGATCTTATCGGAGGTAGTACCCACCTCCAACGTGGCTGCTTTTACTTCTTTAACAATCTTGGCGAGTTGCTCGGCCATGGCATTGAAAGAATCTGCGATAGCGCCCGTGATTTCTTCGGTCACTTCGGCGCGCGCCGTCAGATCTCCTTCCGTCAGCGTTCTGATTTCTTCTAAGAGCTTCATAATCGATGCCTGGATCGCGTCCCGTTCCTGCTGGCTCTGAATAAGGGTCAGGGTATTGTCCAACATCGCGTTCAGTGAAGTTGCCATGGTCCCCAATTCATCCCTGCTGACAATTGCGCAACGCGCGCTGAAATTGCCCATACCGATCTCAGCGAACAAACCCATGATGCGGCGAATCTGGGAGGTCAAACCGTCGGAGAGAATCATGGCCACCGCCAAGACGACGAGGACCGCGCTGAACAGCACAGTCGCGCCGATCTTGGCCATGTTAAGTAACGGTTTCTGGATTTCAGCCAAACTAGTTTCAGTAATCGCCGCCCAATGGATACCTTCCGGATTAACCGGATTCGGCTTTACAATCCTCAAGGGCTGCCAGGAACTCAACACCGGAACGCTTCGATAGTTTTTAATAATTTTTGTCGCGGAGTGGCCGATGAGCGCGAGACGCACGGCTTCGGTATCTACCTTCGTTTGAGGATTCAAAATGGTGCTAAAGACCTTAAGCTCTTCCAGGTAGTAAGAGTCATTCCGCCACATCTTATCTTTGCCGATCAGACACGTCTCCCCGGTTTGACCCAAACCGGCCCGGTCCTGGGCGATGGTGTTGATCTGATCCAAAGACAGCTGAACTGCTACAATAAATTTGACCTGATCTTCGTTTACCACCGGCTGTGCGAGAAATGCGGCAGGCAAATTTGATGTCGGTGCATATCTTTCAAAGTCGGCCATTCCAAAGCTCTTGGTTTTGACAACTTTGGCCACGAGGCGGCCCAGGTTGGTATTTTTGAAGGGACCTTGCAGTAGATTCGTATAGCGGTCCGGCCCATGCTTGGCAGCATGCAAAACGTACCCGGTGGCGTCAATCAGAAAAACATTGGCGTAACCATGTTGGTTTCTAAAATGGCTAATAAAATCCTTGTCTTCTGATTTCGGAGAAATTATCTCATCCACAGCCATGGTGGTGATGATCGCCCAATTCAGCTTGTCGGGTAAATCCAGCACGCTATATTCAATAATTTCATAAATGCCTTCGCCGGCGCGTCCCAGCGCCTGACCCGATTTGCCGGCGAGGGCTTTGCTTGACCATTCACCGGAGCGCTTGTCACCGAATTTGCCCTTGTCAATGACCTGATTGCTCTTAAGCGTCGTTTCTTTCCCGTCTTGGCTCACGAGATAGCTCTCACCCGTCCTTCCCAAGCCGCTTCGATTCTGAACAATACGGTCGACCGTTTTGTCGTATTGCGCCAGGTCCGCCCCGCTTTCAAACTGACGGCGCAAATGCTGTTCGATCTGGTGCTTTTTATTCAGATGAATGACATGGATCTTCTCGGAAGCCTCCTGAAAAAAACTGCGAATGGTCTCCGCCAAAAGCGTCAGGTCGCTTTGGCGCTCCAGGAAGTAGTTTTGAATGGTGGTGCTCTTGATTTTACGTATGCCTTCCAAATTTTCCGTTGCGTGTCGCATGAGCCCATCAGAGGTAATCTGATAGCCGATCACACCAAACACCATCACGGGGACGACACCAATAAAAAGGATCGTTGTGAGTAACTTCTTGCGAATACTGCTGCTGATAAATCTGATTGGACCCCATGCTCCCAATTTTATTAACACTGCGTGCGCATTTCTCATAAGAAAAACCCTCCCGGTTGCTGATCCTTTACGCGGTCAAAGACTTATAGCAAAATACCTTGCGAGTCCGATCCGGCATTAAAGGAGTTGAGCGATGTTATCGAGTAGTTCGACGTCTTCAAAGGGCTTGGTCAGATAGCCATCTGCTCCTTGCTTCAGTCCCCAATAACAGTCGCTGTCCTGGGACTTGCTGGTCAACATCAAGATTTTTATGTCCTTGGTATCCGGTGTCGTTTTTAGCTGCCGGCATACCTGAAAGCCGTTCTTTTTAGGCAGGATAACATCCAAGAGGATGATGTGCGGCTTCTCCTGAAGGGCCTTTTCCAAAGCTTCTTCGCCGTCCACGGCACGAATGAGGTCATAGCCTTGGTTATGGAGTATTTCCGTGATCTGCCGCATCGCGGTGGGGCTATCTTCCACGATCAGAATTCTATTTGGGGCCATGGTTTGTCTCCTCACGTAAGACCTGTCGTTACGAAAATGAATTCTCTACCACCAGGCTCAATAATTCTAGCCTTCAGCGATTTGGGTAGTCGAGGTCTACTTTTTCACGAATTGGTCAAGGCCTTCCTCTTTCCAGACTTTTAGAGTTTTTTGGTCTTTGGGGTCTATTTTAATTCCGATGGCGTTCACCGGGACATCATGCTTTTTCTGGACCTCAATCCAATTCTTCTTTATGACGGCATTGACTCCCATAATATTAATCTCTCTTTTCGGTCCGGCTCAGTTGATAGCGGATGCTATGGCTCACTGGGCTCAGAGTTACCAATCAACAAAACATCCTTTGTAGAACAACGATCAACACACAACAAGCAACATACAAGGGTACTATGCCAATAGGAGAAATCAGGTCCCGCCCAACAGATTTTGCAGATCTATGACCAGTAAGAGACCTTCCTCCCATTTATAAACACCCTTGAAAAGAGCCCGGTCGGAAAACCATTCATGCGGTTGAGCCAAGGCACATGGGATCGGAAGCTTCACCTTGCGCAGGGCCGGTGTCACCCGGATAATGCCGATGGATTCCCCCTTGGAATTATTCCCCGATCGGGGCGCCCGCACAACCATCAAACGCTGTGGCCTCGGCATTGGCAAAGTTTCCAGGCCCAGCCAGGCTTCTAATGATATTACCGGCAAGACCTGTTCACGCCACTCCGCAACACCCTCGGCAAAAGGAGGGGAAAACGGGACCGGGCACACTGTTATTTCTCTGAAAATTTCTTCAATTTGAAAAACACTGAATAGGAAAAACAGCGGTTCGCCGTCTAGTTCCGGCGCTCTCGCTGGAAATATAAGTACTTCCCGTGCTACCGTTCGGTCTTTGCTGGTTCTTGCAACCACTGCGGTTTCCTTCCGAACTCTGCTGACGTCCTACGCTGTCTGAGACGGTATCCTGTCGCAAGGCGATGACTTTGATCTCCGATAGCTCCGCAAAGCCTCTTTGAGTTTAGCCAGTTTTGAATCCAAGGTATTATGCAGGACACGGGCAAACATCTCTCTGGTTTGGTCCGCCACCAACTTTCGGATTTTGGCCGACAACATCGGTTCCAGCTTGAGCAGGTCAATCGCGCTATCCAAAGCTTTTGTCACCCATTCGTCCGCAGACTTCATCTCTTGGCCCGATTTCACTCCGGGACGTCGTTGACCTAACCCTGAATCGTCATTTTCTGCGATCTGCTTAACGGGCGCCCCCTGAACAGGTTGAACGGCGCCTTCGAATGTCGCCTCACCACTGTGGCATTCCATTGCGCTGTCACGGTCGACGACATGCAGTGCGTTTTCTTGGCGACTCAAGAAGTAATTCGATGCGGTCGGCGCACAGTCGGAATCGGGTGCCTGCCGTTCAACACTTCTGTCTGTTTTGGCTTCAGCCGCCAGCTCATTGAGACAGCCGAGTTGTTCCGGATCGACGATAAGAATAAGCTGCCGCTCCATTCGCAATACGCTGGGGAAACAAGATAAGGCCGGACCTTTAAATACCGGCGGAAGCAAGGCGATATGATCTTCATCGGTTTCGACCACACCATCGACCCGGTCGACCAGAAGGGTAAGGGGTGTCTTTCCATTGACGATCAGGATCTTTTGCCCGGATTGTCTCCCGCAACCGGCCTTTTCGCCCAGCAGCTCCGCTAGATCATAAAAGGGGATATTTCGCCCCTCGATCAACAACGCGCGGGGTGTGTCGCTTGGCGACTTGCCGGGCACAACTTTGCTCATCGCTTCAATACCGCTGATCCGGTGCTCTCCAATGCCAAATTGTCGGGTTCCTGCTTGAAAAAGAACGATGTTTTGCATGCCGCATGACCTCTTAGCGGTACCGCGAACGCGGACCGTCTATTTGCCAGCTACGCCGATTACGTGTTGAATGAGGGCAATTAATTTTTCATTCTCGTACGGTTTCACGATAAAACCCTTAGCTCCCAGAGTGGCCGCTTTTTGCCGGTGCTTAGGGGCTGTGCGCGATGTCAGCATCACGATGGGTATTTTCCGAGAAGCGGGTCGGGCTTGGAGGGCCCTCATGAATTCATAGCCATTCATTTTCGGCATCTCGACATCCAGGAGGATTAAATCCGGTTGGCTTTCATCTACCTTTTCCAATGCCTCGATTCCGTCACGAGCCGTTCGTGTCTGCCATCCCTGCCTCCGGAGCAAACCCACCACCACTTGGCGAATACTGACCGAATCGTCAACAACCAGTATTTCCAACGGTTTTTCCACTATCGACCTCGTTTCAGCCACCACACCCTCTCGCCCAACCCCATCGGAACCGAATAACTCGTCCACATTCAGGATCGGAACGACTTTACCGTCTCCCATGATGGTCGCCCCCGCGATGCCCTTGACCGAAGCAAGATGGGATCCCAAGTTTTTGATGACAATTTCTCGCTGTGCGTTAAGGGCGTCGATGACGACGGCTCCGCGCCATTCTCCGGTCTCGACGACCAGCGTGAGGGGATTCTCCGCGGTGGCGGGGACGTCGCCACTCTGACCGCACGAACTCAAAGCTTCGGATAGATAGTGTAAAGGAATTATCTCAGCGTCGATGCGCACCGCTTTGTGCTTCGCATGGATGATGTTTTCAGAGGGAATGCGCATGATTTCTTTGATCTGATTGAGAGCCAACGCATAAGTCCGGCCATTGACGGTAAATAACAAGGCGCGAATGACAGCCAGGGTCAACGGAATTCGCAGGCAAAACTGCACCCCCTGGTCCTCCGGGAAAGTCGAAACCCGAATCGTACCTTGAAGCGCGGCAATATTTTCCTTGACGACATCCAAGCCCACTCCGCGTCCTGAAATTTCGCTGACATCCCTACGGCTGCTCAATCCAGGCTGAAATATCAAAGCGGCCAGCTCATCCTCGGACCTGGCGTCGGGCTTGCCGACCAAATTCCTGTGAAGCGCCGTCTTCCGGATCGCCTCGTAATCGAGTCCGGCCCCGTCGTCGCTGATACGAATGGCCACTTGGTTGCCTTCGTAGGATGCGATCACTTTCACGGTTCCCACCGCCGGTTTAGCCTTGACCTCACGCTGGACCGGGAACTCGATCCCATGATCCACGGCATTGCGCAACAAATGCATCAACGGGTCGGAGAGCTTTTCCCAAACCATACGGTCGAGTTCAATTTCTTCGCCCTTGATGACAAGTCTGGCTTTTTTGCCCAACTTGGCAGCGGTTTCACGCACAGTCCGGTGAAGGCGGTTGGTAATCATCGTCATGGGCGTCATCCGCACCCGCATGATCTTATCCTGCAGTTCACTGACAAGCACGCGCTGCTCGTTAAGATGGCTGTCGAAATCATTATAAAAGTTGGTAAGGCGGTTATGAACGGCCCCGACATCAAGCACCGCTTCATTCAGGCTGCGAATAATCAGATTGAACTCCGAATATCGATCCAGTTCCAGCAAATCAAAATCGGCCAAATCGGCGGCCACCGAATCTGAAAGAGATGAAGCGGCCGGCGGTATTCTGTGCGCGCTGCCGGGGTGCTGAATGGCCTTGACTTCATACCCCACCTCCAAATCGTGAGCGGTCTTTCGAAGACGATCGCATGAGCGCTCCAGATCTCCGATCGATTCCAGCATGACGCCCATCTTCCGCTCAAGGGCGCTAAATGCAATGTTCATCTCCCCTGCCAGATTGACTAAGGCATCCACACGGTCCAGGCCCACTCTGAGTGTTTTGGCGTGCGACGCCGACAATGAAGCCGCATCCGTTTTCGAGCCTTCGAGGAGAGTCTCTAGGAACTCTTTCTCGCTCTCTGCAGGCATCTCCGAGAAGCTTTCTTCATTTTCCGCGTCACGCTTGAAAGCAGGGACATTATCGTTCCTTGCGGCTGACCGCGGACCCATGATTTGATCAAAACTGCGCTTCAGAATACTGACTCTCTGGTGATCGACCGTTTGGGGATCGGTCACGAATTGTTCGAGCAGGTCTGAGGATTCAGCCAGTGTTGCGATAATCACCGGCGTAACTTCCGAAGCTTCCTCATGCAGCCAATCCAGCAGATCCTCGACCGCATGCGCCCAAGCCGAAATCTCCGGGCGCCCTATAACCGCTGCTGCACCTTTGATGGTATGCACCGCGCGTCGGATCTGTCGAATGCACTCGCGATGGGACGCAGACGTTGCAATTGCATCCGGCACCTGGGATTCAAGCACAATCAGAGCGCGCCCCAGATCCTGCAGATGCTCTTCGGCTTCTTGATAAAAACTCGCCAGCAATTCATCCTGGGGTAAATCCCAAGATCGCTCATTACCATTTTCCAGCGCTCCGACCGTTCCTTCCATTCCAATCGCCGCCTCGGGTGCGTCCGAAGGGTCGTTTAGATTGCCGCAAACGGCCAGGGTGTCAAAGTCTTCCAGGCCGTTCGCCGAAAGGCTAATCGTTTCTCCTGTCAGATCAATGGCAGGTATATCATCCATTGTCACCGGAAAATCGTCAGCTCCAATGTCGTCTGCACCTTCTTCGCGCGAAGGCTGGATATTGCCATTAGGCTGGCCAGCTTCCCTCGATGCGTTTTCGGGGTCGCTGTTTAAGGAGAGATTGCGCAGGCGCCGAAAGTACGTTACCGCTTTTTCAACCAGTGCCTGTTGATCCATCCCGTCTGCCAAAAGTCTCCCGGCATAAGTTTCAAAACCGCAAACCGTTTGCGCCATGGCGTCGAAGAGCTCATCTGTAAACTCGAGCGCCCCTGTGGTGATATCATCAAGTGCTTCTTCCATGGGCAGCGCCATATGGCTTAACCCCGCAATTCCGACCAAAGACGCCGCTCCTTTGATGGTGTGCACCAGCCGATGCAGTTCCTCGAAAGCATCTTTATGCTCCGGGTCTTTCTTCAGGGTTTCGATATTCCGCACCAGAGTCGGAATGTAGCTTTGCAGCTCGGCAACAAAATCTTTGACGATTTCGTCACGGGATGATCTGGGCATTAACGGCCTCCTGAAATCGAACAACATGAAATCGGATACCTAACTTCCGTCTGGCCGGTAACCCTTCCGATTCCTTTGTCGGGTTTCGCCCTTTTGAAGTTATTTTTCACCGATAGCTAAAACTAGCCGGTTGAGTTGAGGGACGGGACTGAACTTAGCGGCTCGGCCCAACCCAACCTTCCTAGAATTGGACTTTCCGCCCTGGCACTAGCTACTCGGCTTTAAATGCACTCCCGCGAAGCGCAGACAGTAATTTCTCTGAACTGATCAGGTGAACCAACCTATCACCGGAAGCAAATACCCCGGAGAGGTACGGTGAAATCTCCTTGGCGGCAATAGGACTAGCCTGTAATCGCGGGTCGAATTGCACCACAGATAGAAGACCCTGGATTTTATCGACCATGATGGCGGTCTTCAAAACGTTGCTGCGGATCACAATTAAGGGATTAGGTGCGTTGAATCCGCCCGCCGACATCCGCAAATAGCGTTTTAGATCCACCACGGAAATGATTTCTCCGCGGATATTGCAGACCCCCAGCACCCCTTCCGGCAGATTCGGAAGTGGGGTAATCTCATAAGAGGGGCATATTTCCAAAGCGCTGCTTAACCGAATGGCCAGAACCACTTCATTTAGAAGAAATTCTATGAATTGCTGCCGCTCGGATTGGGATTTATGTTCGTCGCAGCAAGGTTCCCGACCTGCCTGAAGTTCCCTGTCAATTTCGCCAATCAGTTCATCCAAGGGCGGCCAAGTAGGCTCTCGAGTGGATTGCTTACAGATATTTCTCAATGGTGTAAACTAGATCTTCGGGAGTGAATGGTTTCGTCAGGTGCGCCGTTGAACCGGCCAGTTTGCTTTTGACTTTGTTTAAAATGCCATCTTTGCTGGTCAACATGATGACCGGCGTATTTTTGAAGTCTTTATTTTCTCTTATAATCGAAAGGATTTTGTAGCCATCCATTTGCGGGAGGATGATATCCAACAGGACCATATCAGGCTTTTCTTCATTTAACTTGCTCAGGGCCTCCAACCCGTCCTGCGCTTCTATGACGGTGTAGCCGCGCTGGCTCAGGGTCAAGACGATAACCTTGCGGGTTGTGGAGCTATCCTCAACCACCAGAACCTTCTTTTTATTGTTGACCCCTTTTTCGGAGGCCCTGGGCTTCGGATCGGTCGGTCGATCCGGACGAGCAGTTTCGTATGTCGCCGTTGCGGAGGCCATATAATTCAGAATTAGATTGAGTTGTTCGCTAAAGAATTTCTTCTCCGGAGCAATTTTGACCGCCTGGTTTAACAGGTCCAACACTTCATTTAACTGATTCAGGTTATAATGGGCCATGCACAAATAATAGATCGCATTGACATTTTTTTCCAAAGCAATAACGTTCGCGAATCTGGTGAAGGCGTCTCGCAGAACCTCTTCTTGCACCTTCCTCCGCGGGAACATTATTCTCGCTTTCACAATTATTTGATCGGCTCCGCAAAATCCGCATTGAAACGCCTTGCGATCCAATGGCGACCAACAAAACGGACAACGTCGAACTGGCCCTTCGCCCAGTCGGGTCTTGGCCAACTGGAGCTTTTCGATTTCCCGGAGGACCTCGGGGTCGTCAGGCGCAGCTTGAGATGCACGCTTGAGGGCGGCTTCGATCGATTTTAGACTGCCGGCACAGCGCGAATACCACAACCATCCCTTATGGTTTTGCGGATGGGCTTTTAAGAATTTCGTCAAGACCATCATAGCTTCTCTGAAACGCTGTCTTTCTGCTAGTAGAATGCCCTGTTCAACCACAGTTTCATCTTCAACGACCTCATCGCTCTCATCTTTGAGTCTAGCGGCTTCCAGCAATAACCCCGACAGTGAGGTCTCAATTTCTTTTTGAACACCCGCGGCGGCATCCTGCACTTCAATTTGCGCGTCTTCCCAACCGATTATTCTTAGAGCAACGGTTTCCCCTTTCAGGCCGTTTTCGTCCGCATTAATCAATGTGCCATCTTCAAAGTGCAGATACCCGGATTTCCCATCCAAAGTGATCTTGAGCGTACAGGTTTTCTCCTCCATTTCTACATATTGCAGAAAGTTGCTCAAAGTAAAGCCATGCATGAAACCGATGGTCTTAGTTTCCCATGTGGGCGCAATATTTTCCATAGGCTTGTTTTGAATTGCTCATCCCATTCTTAAGTCTTTATGAGAACGAAAGCTATCTCTGTCGCGTTGATCGTTTATTGAGTTTAAGAAACGGCTCGCAGGGACCTTCTCGTGAAATACCGGAGCTTTACCGTTTGGTCTGTCAGGCTTCCCTGATTTTTGGGTTTCGAATACTCAACCAATCAAAATCTGATGCTAAATTATATATCGGTGTGTTGGGCCAAAACCTTTACGGGGAAATTAAAAATATCACAGGAAATCCAAAATCTGGTTCACTATTTTATCCGGCGCGATTATCCTGCTGCTCAACCCGGCCTGGATGACGCCTGCAAGCGCCAAAGGTACCATACAAGAAGCGGGCTCCTAGACAATAATATGACCGTGTGCTTCTTTGACCCGCGTCAATCCTCTCAAATCACCGACATCGGCCCCGGAAAGGAGAACGACGATGATGCGACCGGCAAATACGTCCGCGAGCGAATTCAAAAAATAGTCAAAGGGTTTTGGCTGCGTTTGTCCTGCATTCCCGCTTCCCCATCAAGTGCCGAACATGCGTGGCGAGAATCACGGCGCCCCGGATGAACCTCGCCCAGCCCTGAAAGGGAAAATCGCGCCACCACCCGAAGGGATGGCCCTAGATTTGCCAACCATACGTATATGTTTGCGAACAGCTAAATCGTTACGCGTTCGTGGGGCTTGACGCCTCTGCCCAGGTTTCGACATATTTTTTGATTGCTTCTCCGACCGCCGGGGGCGTATCGACGAATTCGCAGCCGAATCCGACATTCTCCAACCACTCAAGGCTTAACACCCACCTGACTTCCACCTTTAAATCAGTTATAAATGCTAATTGGTCGGAGCCCTGAATCGCTTGAATCGTAAATTGGGCACCTGGAAGTATGCCGCTTTCTTGGTCGCGCTGAATCGTAAAGCCGACCCCCCCTGCCCCCAAATCCTTAACACGCGCCGACAGCCGCGTTTCTTGCCTGTCGGATGATTGCAGCATTGCGACCAATTCATCCTGCTTTGAAAAATATACACGCTGATATCGTCTTCTTTCTCGCCTCTCCTCGCTCACAACAACCTCCCTTTGCTGGTACCTCGATTCGGCGCCAAAGTGGCTTGCATCTTTTATACTATCGGTATTTTGGTGCTAAACTTTATATTTGAAAAACACTTTCATCTCCCGTATAAGTGCGAAACGAAGGTTCATCCGCGACGCGAGGAAAGCTTATGCAGATAAAAGATATCCAATCCGCCCATTATCGGATTGCCCTGCCGGTTGTTCTTTCCGATTCGACGCACGGAGATATTCCTTTCTTTGAACTGATCACCGTCAAGCTGCAGGACAATGACGGCTTGGAAGGCGTCGGCTATACCTATACCGTCGGTTGCGGGGGAGCGGCCATCAGGGCGTTGATCAACCGTGATCTCAAACCCGTCTTGCTCGACGAGGATCCCCGCCGCATCGAACACTTGTGGAATAAGATGTGGTGGCGCCTGCATTGGGTGGGCCGCGGGGGCTTGGCGGCCTTTGCCATTTCGGCCGTCGATATCGCCCTGTGGGACTTGAAAGGGCAAACGCAAAGCGAGCCCTTGTGGCGGCTGTTGGGAGGGCATTCCCAGCGCGTCCAAGCTTATGCCGGCGGAATCGACCTTCAGTTTTCGACGGAGGAGCTCTGCGCACAAACCCGCCAGAATTTACAGAACGGTTTTCGCGCGATTAAGATGAAGGTTGGCCGGGAAAAGCTGAGCGACGATATCGCCCGGGTTCAGGCGGTCCGTGAACTGATCGGCCCGGAAATCGTCTTGATGGTCGATGCCAACATGCGCTGGACGGTGGACGCCGCCATCCGCGCCGCCCGGGTTCTGCGGGATTATGGCATCTATTGGCTGGAAGAACCCACCCTCCCGGAGGATGTCAAGGGACATGCGCGCATTGCCCGCGAAGGCGGACTGCCCATCGCTGCCGGGGAGAATTTGCATAGCATTTACGAATTTCGGGCCATGATCGAACAGGGAGAACTGTCTTTTCCCGAACCGGACGTTGCCAACATGGGGGGCATCAGCGCTTGGATGAAAGTCGCACAACTGGCGCTGGGCAATCACCTGCCGATCACCTCCCACGGGGTCCATGATCTGCATGTCCATCTGCTGGGCGCCGTTGCCAATGCCTCCTATCTGGAAGTCCACGGCTTTGGACTTGAGCGCTTTATCGCCGATCCCCTGCAGATCGAAAACGGGGAAGCCCTCGCTCCGGATCGACCCGGACACGGCGTCTCCTTCAACTGGGAGGCGTTGGCTGAATATGAGGTCCGGGCTTAAAGGGTGCGGCTTCAGAGCGGCCGCCGTGACGCCGCCGGCAGGGGCAAAACCGGATTGCGGCGTTTTCCGTGAGACAGCGGCGCAGAACGTCTGAGGTTGGAAGAAAAAGGAAAGTACCATGACTTTGCGTGTGGCATTAATTCCGGGCGATGGCATCGGCCAGGAGGTCATTCCCGAAGGGGTGCGGGTGATAGAAAAATTGGCTCGCAAATATCATTTTCAGGTCCAGTTCACGGAGTTCCCCTACTCCTGCGCTTACTACCTCAAACATGGCGTCATGATGCCGGAAAACGGGATCGAATTGTTGGCCGAATTTGATTCTATCTTCCTCGGGGCGGTGGGAGCTCCGGAAGTACCGGACCACGTGTCCTTGTGGGGATTGCTGATACCGATTCGCCGCCGGATGCAGCAGTACGTCAATCTGCGCCCCGTGCGGCTGCTGCCGGGCATCACCTCGCCGCTGGCCCACCGAACTCCCGCAGATATCGACTTTTGCATCGTGCGGGAAAACAACGAAGGCGAGTACTCGGAAATCGGCGGCCGGCTCTACGCCGGTACCGAACAGGAATGTGCGATCCAGGAATCCATCTTTACCCGCCGGGGCGTCGACCGCGTCATCAAATTCGCCTTCGAGTTGGCGCGCCAGCGACGCAAAAAACACCTCACGTCGGCCACCAAGTCCAACGGCATTATTCACACTATGCCCTTCTGGGATGAGCGTTTTGCCGCGATTGCCCCAGATTACCCCGATGTCCGCACGGATCACTACCACATCGATATTCTGACCGCCCACTTTGTGCAGCATCCCGACTGGTTCGATGTCGTGGTGGCCAGCAATCTCTTCGGCGATATTCTCTCCGACCTGGGTCCGGCCTTGGCCGGCAGCATCGGCATTGCGCCTTCGGCCAACATCAATCCCTCACGAGACTATCCCTCCATGTTCGAGCCGGTTCACGGATCGGCCCCCGATATTGCCGGCCAAGGCATCGCTAATCCTATCGCCACCTTGTGGTCAGCGGCCATGATGCTGGAGTTTTTGGGGGAAAAAGCGGCCGCCGCCGACCTCATGCAAGCTATCGAAGCAGTAACCGCGGAGGGTGAGGCCCTGACGCCCGACCTCGGGGGAACCGCCCGTACCCGCGAGTTGACGGATGCGGTGGTCGACAAGCTTGGCAATGATAGGTCATAATCGATTCGATCGCCACGCGATGGCGAAAATCTTTGATTTCCTGAAGGCAAATTCTAGCCATATTTGGCCCTTAAGGCCCAACCCGGGTCCCTACTCTCCCATTACGCGTTCGATGACATCCAGGGCCTGTTTGACCAGCTCCATATTGGCCTGGGTGCCCATGTGTCCGAGGCGGAAAACGCGGCCGGCCAGTTGCCCATAACTTCCGCCCACCACAAGTCCCTGCCGGCGCAAGCGCGCGTCGAATTCCGGCCAACTCCATTCGCCCGGAACCTGCACGGCGGTGACGGTGGGCGAAGATACGGCGTTCGGAGCCGGGAAAAGAGCCAGGCCCATGGCGGTTAATCTTGTGCGGCAGTATTCGGCCACCGCGGCATGCCGGGCGAAGCTGGCGGGCAGGCCCTCCCGCAGTATCAATTCCGCCGCGGCGTTAAGGCCGGCGACCCCATGCCAGTAAGGCGTGTACGGAAAATACCCTTCGGCCGGAGCTTTCTGAAAAGGCTTCAGAGCATCGTAGCCCATGTAATTGACCTGATCGATGATCTCCCAGGCCGTATCGCTGACGGCTACAAAGGCCATGTTCGGTAAGGAAGACAAACACTTTTGGGATCCACCCAAGCACAAGTCAATATGCCACGCATCGCCCCGAACGGCGGTGCCCCCCGCGCTGGCAACCGCATCCACGTACAAGAGGGGAACCCCGTGATGCTTTTTGAGGCGGCCCACTTCGGCCAGGGGATTTAAAGTGCCCGAGGGTGTCTCACAATGCACGGCCGTAATCATTTTGGGTTGGAAGGCGACAATGGCTTTTTCGATTGCGGTCAAGTCCGAAATCGTCTCATTGTAAGCCAGGCTGATTTTTCGCACCTGCGCGCCGAGGGCGCCCGCCATTTCCGCTATGCCGTCGCCAAAGACACCGGTAGCGATGGCCAACACCCGGTCGCCAGGCCGCAGACAGCTTTTCAAGGCGCTCCATAATCCCAGCATACCTTCGCCGGATTGCATGACCACTTGATTGCCGGTACCCAGAATCTGTTTTAGGTTGGCTTCGGTTTTTTGATAAAGTTCCAGAAATTCGCTCTCCAGGTCCGCGGACCCGAAGTCGGTCCGATAAACTTCCCGGACCGCCTCGGGAACCTTGACCGGACCGGGTACCATGGGAATGGGGTAGGTTTGCATGGCTCATATCCTTTCACGGTCTGGGATTCAAAACGCACACCGCAAGGGATAGACCCACCGGGATCGCAAATTGCGCTTCTTTCTCCGGAGGGTGGTTCCCATGCGCCGCCGTGCTTCGTGCCGCAATCTCCAAAGCCTTTGCGTGTGGGCTTCCAAATGCTCGTGCGCACGGACGGGCGTAGGTTATGCTTGCATTTTGGCAATTATGGCCCGCGCCGGAATCAGGCCGGTCGCGCTGGCCGAGACGATATTGCCGGCGACCCCCGGACCGTCCCCGGCGACGTACATGCCCTTGATTTTGGTTTCCAGCTCGCTGGTGGTGTCAATCTGGGTCGCAAAAAACTTGATTTCCGGGGCATACAGCAACGTTTCGTCGTTGGCGACGCCTGGGATGACCATGTTCAGCTTATCCAATCCTTCGATGATATTGGTCAGAATGCGCTCGGGCAAGGCCATGGCGATATCGCCGCAGACCACATTCGTGAAGGTCGGCTCGATGTAACCCTTTTTGACTCTTTGCCAGGTGCTGCGCCGGCCGCGTTTGAGATCGCCGAAACGCTGCAAAATGGGCCTGCCCCCGCCGATCAGTGTGGCCAGACTGCCGATCGACTCCCCGTAGGCCTGGTTGTCCGTGACCGGCTCAGTTAACACGACTTTCGACAGAAACGCAAAATTAGTGTTCGCGGATTTATTGTGGCGATAGGCGTAGCCGTTGACGCAGACAAATTTTGTGTAGTTCTCCAGGGAAACAAAACCCCCATGGTTGGTGCAAAACGTTCGGGTCTGATCGTCGTACTTGGCCGTCTGGATGAAGAAAGTGGGATCGTAGATGATGTCGCAAAGATCCTGCATGATGTCATTGTCAACCTCCACCCGCACGCCCACTTCGATCCCCCGCTGTCTGAGACCGATTCCGTATTTCAAGGCCAGGCTCCCGACCCACTCGGCACCCACCCGTCCCGGTGCCAGAATCACATGGGGCGCAAAATATTTTTTCCGACTGGTAATCACGCCCGCCACGGCACCCTTTTGAACCATGACGCCCTTGACCTCCTCGGAGGTGTGGATGACGATCCCTTGGGACCGCAGATGATCGGCCATGCCGGCGATGTATTCCGGCAAACAGTCACTTCCCAAATGCTTTTGCCTGATGATGAGCAGGTCGATACCGTAACGTTTGGCTCGCTTGCGAATGTTTTTGGCTTCTTCCATATCCGTCGGGTAGACCGGACCGTCCATACCGAATTGATTGAAGATAACTTCCGTCTCATCGATCAGTTTCTGGGCCTTGGGCGCCGGCATAAACTGCGTCAGGTCCGTCTTACCCAGCTTGTGAATGTAGTTCAGCTTCCCGTCGGAAAACAATCCGGCGCCGCCAATGCCGGACAGAATGTTGCAGGGCTTGCACTTCAGACATTCCTGGGACGCGTTGATGGGGCATTTGCGGTTCAGTGGGCCTTTGCCTTTTTCAAGGAGCAGCACCCGCAAGTCGGAATGGGCGCTCAGATAATAGGCCGCAAACATACCGGCCGGACCGCCGCCGACGATGATGACGTCGTAATTTTGATCTCCCTGGGGATTTCGGGGTACCGACATCGATCCTCCTGTCAAGTCGCCTCCCCAAGACTTTGGCGACAGCTTGCTCGTCATGAACAGATTTAATTGAGTATAGTATTTAGGCTATGGCCTGTCAAAGAAATACAGCAAAAGGGCCGGCCAACGCCGCCGAGCTCCGCGGAAGGTTCTGAAATCCACCTAAAATCAGATTGATCTCCCCGCCCAAATATGCATAATTGATTTGATTGTCATGCGTCGGTCGCAAGAACCTCCACACCTATTTTTCGATCGCTTGCACACGGGGGGATATGCGATCGTCCGTCTTGCCTTTCAAACCGCCAACCAACAACAGCGAATACCTGAAGGAGGAACCGGCATGTCATACGGCTACATGGGCAGGATCCTGCACGTCGACCTGGGCAACCGCAAGATTGAAGTGGAAGAACCCGATGATCACTTCTACCGGACCTATCTAGGAGGAAGGGGGTTCGGTTATCACTATAGCCTCAAAAGAATACCGGCCCGGATTGACCCTTTGGCCCCTGAAAATCTGCTGATCTTTGCCACCGGGGTGATGACCGGCGCGCCCCTGGCCGCTTCCTGCCGCTTTGCGGTCATCGGCAAATCGCCCCTGACCGGCACCCTGGGTGAATCGGAGGCCGCCGGTTTTTTTGGCCCGGAACTGAAAATGGCCGGTTTTGACGCCGTCGTCCTGCAAGGCAAGGCGGACACCCCCGTTTATCTTCAGGTTACCGGCCAACACGCCGCCATCCAAGATGCCAGCCGTCTGAGCCGACTGGGCGCCCGGGAAGTCGAGGATGCCATCCGGGCGGAGATGGGCAGCGCGAAAGTGCGCGTGGCCCAGACCGGGTTGGCGGGAATGAATCGGGTGCTTTTTGCCAACATCACAAACAATCTCGGTCATTTCAACGGTCGCAACGGTCTAGGCGCCTTGATGGGATCCAAGAACATTCGGGCCATCGCCGCCTTGGGCACCGCGAAAATCCGCTTTGCCAACCCCGAATTCCTGCGTCGAACCGCCCAAAATTACGCTCAAACCTTTAAGGACAACCCTCTGGGGAAAGCCTTGCACGAATATGGAACGACCGATTTCGTCCGGCTGTTATCCGAGGCCGGAGCCTTGCCGGTCGACAATTTCCGACGCAGCAAGCTGGACGACGCCGCCCCTCTGAGCGGAGATGCCTACAATCGGTTACTGCTGCAAACACGAAGGGGATGTTACGCCTGCCCCATCCGCTGCAAGCGGGGGATTCGCGTGGATGATCCCAAGTACGGTGTGGACTCGCGCTACGGAGGACCTGAGTATGAGACCATGGCGGCCTTGGGAACGAATTTAAATATCACCGACCTCAAGGCCATCGCCAAAGGCAACGAAATCTGCAACCGCTACTGCCTGGACACCATTTCGGCCGGAATGACCATCGCCTTTGCCTGTGAGTGTTTTGAAAAAGGCATTATCACCGCCCAGGATACCGGGGGACTGGAATTGCGTTTCGGGGATGCGGATCTGATGATCCGTTTACTGGAAATGACCGCCCGCCGGGAAGGCTTCGGCGATTTACTGGCCGAAGGTACCACCCGCTTGGCCCAAAAATGGGGCGCTGTGGACACGCCCTATCACCTCGCGGTCAAAGGCCAGGAGCTTCCCATGCACGATCCCCGGGTAAAAGTCGGGGTGGGGATTGGTTTTGCCATCAGCACCTATGGCGCGGATCACATGAATGCGCCCCATGATCCGCTATTTGCCGATGAGAATTCATTCAGCTTTAAGTCCGCCCGACCCATCGGAATTGAAAAAGCCATGCACCCCACCGCGCTGACGGAAGAAAAAGTTCAAAGCTACATTCGACTGGACAATTTCTGGAAAATAATGGATGCGCTCGGATTGTGCGTGTTCGGATTCGCGCCCCGGGGCGTTATGCCCATCGCTGAGATGGTCGCATGCTTGAATGCCATTACGGGCTGGAATGCCGACCTGGTGGAATTGATGCAAGCCGCGGAGCGCGGAACCATGCTGGCCCGCGCCTTCAACAGCCGGGAAGGCTTTAACATCAGGAATGATCAGCTGCCCGCCCGGCTTTTTAACCCCAAGCCGGATGGCCCGAACGCCGGGCGGAAGATTTTCGAAGCGGCTGATTTCAATGCGGCCGTCAAACGCCTTTATCAAATGGTCGAATGCGATCCCGCCACCGGCCGCCCCAGCCAACGCAAGCTGGCGGAATTGGGGCTGGAATGGGTCGATGCGCTCCTGGATGCCGATCGCCCCATTCCAGCCCCAATAGGTCGCTGATAGGCGCTCGCTTTACAGCCACTGGAAGACCGCCCGGGGGACTGCCAGCGGGAAGCGGGACCAACCCCACCAGGATACGCGGCCCGTGCTTCGACGCTCAGAGGTGCAGCTGTGCTGCCCAAATCCGTGCGAACCCATCCGGCACACGCCGGGTTTAACTCCGACGGCCATAAACTCGCCCCCGGCTCGCCCCCGCGCCGGGGGCTTCGTATGCCGTGCGCCATACGCCGTCAGAGAAAGACTACTTCTGATCGCCCATCGGATAGCCCGCCGCCTTCCACGCCTTTACGCCGCCCTTGAGCACTTTGACGTTGGAATAGCCTTGCCTAAGATATTTTTTCGCCAGACCGACCGAAGTGGCTTCGTTCCGTCAGGCGCAGTAGAAAATAATTTCCGTCTTTTTGGAAAGCGAAGACAGTCGGGCCTCGAATTGGCTTCGCAAAAGGGCCCCGGCCAGCAGGAGTTTCTTACAGCGCCCATCACGATAGGAGCAAACCAGCAGCGCCTCGCCGGACTGTCTTTTCTGGCGGGCTTCTTGCACCCCGATCCGTTGAATAGTTGCGACCTGACCGGCTTGACTCGCAGTTGCCACGACCGCCAAGATCAGCTGAACCCCCAGCAAAACAGCAAGCGTTCTGAAAATGGCATTTTTCTTCTGCATGGCGGATCCTTTGCGAAACCAAGTGGATTAAGGCTTCCGCTGAAGAAACGGGGCCCAAGACGCAATTCGCCCCCCCAAGTTGTCTTCGCGCCGGAACAACTCGCGCGCACCGAACTCAGCTGGAAACCAATGTTCGCGAAAACCTACGTGGGCCCCTTAACCGGACCGTGTTCCCCCGCCGTTTACCATGAACGCGGTCCTCGTCCTCCGCCGGGTTTTCCGCCGCCTCGTCCTCCGCCGGGCCTTGCGCCGCCTCGTGCTGCGCCGGGTCTTGCGCCGCCCCGGCGATCATCAGTGCGCGGGCGGGCCTCATTGACGTTAAGCGTTCGTCCTTTCAAATCCTTCCCATTCAAACCGTCGATTGCAGACTGCGCTTCAGCTTGAGCGGGCATTTCCACGAATCCAAATCCCCTGGATTCCCCACTGAATTTATCCTTGATAACATTGACGGATGCAATCTGCCCGAAGGCCGCGAAAGCCTGTCGCAAATCTTCTTCGGTGACATCGCGTGACAGGTTACCAACGTAAATATTCATGCTATCCTCCTTCCTATTTTGAACATTGATGACCGACCAATCGTTCTACTTTGTCGCATTACCGAAAGTCTTCCGCGGACAAACGCAATGGATGGTCAGATTTGAAAGCGTGTAACTGTCTGAGGGCCTTAGGGATCGTTAAGAAAGCCCCGCGCAGGGGCACGCCTGCTTTCAAAGACCTGCAAAAATCGTGGATGCGACGATGGTTCATAATTTTGCGCGTCCTCGGGGTTCTCTTTACGAGCCCTCAGGCATGAGTTTTACACGGTTTCAAATCTGAGCATCCATGCCGCGCCCATATGCTGAAAATGGTTAATGTGACAAAGTAAAACTAGATCCCAGCCACAACCCACTTTTTCACATCAATCCGAATTGTGCAGTTCCCCCTCAAACCGGGGCAACACCCGTCCGACTAAAACAGATAGGTGCATCACCTCGGCGACCGAACCGTAAAATCAATCGAATATCGCATTCCAATTCCGGTTTGAAAAAACGCTTTTGCTTCTAACAAAATTTTGACAATGCGGCAGATTGGGGTAAGATAAGCTGCCCGACCGTGCGCCTATCCGCCGAATCTCGGCCGATGTGAATTGACAGGACTCTTTATGTTAGGGCATCCTATATATCATGGAATTTATGTTCATTCCGGCGCCAACGGAGGCAAAGACGGCGATATCTCCGGAATTCAGCCGGTGCCTGTCCAGCTTGCCTTTGAGTATCAGATCCAACATGGTCGGCAGGGTGGCGACCGAGCTGTTGCCCGTCCAGGATATCGTCATGGGCATGATATCGGCAGGGATTTCCGTGATATTATATAGCTTAAACAGGGCTTTGAGGATCGCATCATCCATCTTTTCATTGGCCTGGTGTATCAGAATCTTTTTTACATCGCTGAGGTCAAAGCCGGCCTTGATCAGATTTTGCTTGACGACCTGGGGAACCGTTCTGACCGCATATTTGTATATTTCGTGACCGTGCATTTTGAGGAAGAGCTCGTTTCCGTTTCGTTCCGGATTGTGGGACTTGCCGAGCCTCAAAAGATAGGCACTGTCAAACGTGTCCGAGCGGGTGACGTGGGATAAAATACCCCCCTCCTTAGCCGACGCTTCCAGAAGGGCCGCGCCGGCACCGTCGGCATAGATCATGCTGTCAACATCATGGGGATCCGTAAACCGCGACAATATCTCCGCACCGATCACGAGGACCCTTTTCGCGTCGCCGGACTTGATGTAGTAGTCGGCCATGATGATCGCCTGCAGCCATCCGGGACATCCAAATGGAAGGTCAAAGGCGACGGTGTAAGGATTCCTGATTCGCAGCTTATGTTTCACGCGCGCCGCAATGGTCGGCACCATGTCCGTCCGCGTGGTGCCCGCCTTCACATCCCCCAAGTTTTGCGCCACGATGATGTAATCGAGGCTTTCCGCATCCACCCCCTCCAGCGCCTGTTTGGCCGCCATGTAAGCGATATCGGAAGTGGTAAGCTCATCGGTGACATACCGCCTTTCTCGGATGCCTGTGATCTCATGGAGCTTCTTAATTATCTCGGAACTGGGCTTTGCGAGTTTATGACCGTCGGTACCATAGAAATCGTGGCCGAGAAAATACTTGTTGGGTATTGTCGCGGAGGGAATATAACTGCCAGTGGCCGCAATGATTGAATTCGTCATTTGAAATGTTATATCTCCTTTTTGAAATCGGCCTATTATATAGCAGCCTGACCGGAATCACAAGGATTTTGGTTCGCATGGGCGTTGAATTTCAATCGCCCTTTTACCTTTACTCGAGAAGTGCCCTGCAGATTTTCACGAACTCTTAGGAATTATTAGCGCGTTTGGTTGCAACCCATTTAATTCGCGAAATATTTTAGTCCCGGTGGATCGGCGTCCGGCGGCGGCCCTTATCTCAATAAGACCAGTGAGGATGGAAGAATCATCCGCAAAGAAGGCCACGTTGGAAGCGCAAAAAGAATCGGTAACACGCCGTCTTGTAGTTGATCTAACGTTGCCAACAAGTTAAGCATGAAGGTCAGTTATGCAAAAAAAAAATAAGTTCAGACGAGATTCAGATCGAAAAATTTTACTTTGGATGTCCATTCCGAAAGGCGATCGTTTTTTCAAGTTCAAAGAAGGCTTGAAATTTAACCGCCGGAATAAAGAGGATCAAAATGAATTTTAAATTGGAGTTGATATTCAGGGATCGGGTCGGCATTGTGGCCGATATTTCGGCTGTGATCGCCGCCTATGGGCTCAGCATCGTTTCGATGGAGGTGGCGCGCAGAGAAGATCGCGCACATGTATATGTTGAAGCTGAGAACGGCCAGCGGGTTTCCGGCAGAGAGGAAATTTTCGAAATACTCGGCCGCATTCCGGATCTTATTGACATTCGGTTCATCGACACCCTCCCCCAGGAAGAAAGGGAAAACAGGTTTCGCGTGGTTCTGGACAACATCAGCGACGGCGTCATCTCCATCGGCAGGGAGGGAGGCATTACCACCATTAACCGCATGGCCCTGGTGGCTTTAGACTGCCACGACGCTCAGGTGGTCGGACAGAGTATCAAAACGCTGAATCTTCCCGATTACCGGATCCTGGAATGTCTTGAAGGGAAAACATTCAATAATGTTAAGAAAAACCTTATCACCGCCACGGGGCGCTATCAGTATTTCGCCACTGGCCGGCCGATCCGCGATTCATCGGGCCGCATCATCGGCGCGGTTGAAATTGTCAAGGATATGCAGGAAATAAAGAAGCTGGCCCGGTCGATCTCAGAGCCGAGCCAGATCAGCTTCAGCGATATTATCGGACAAAATCCTGCGATTACCGCGGCCATTTCCTTTGCCGAAAAGATCGCCGCCACCGATTCGATCATTTCGATCCGGGGCGGGAGCGGTACCGGCAAAGAACTGTTCGCCCGCGCGATTCATACCGCCAGCGGACAGAGAGGTCCGTTTGTTCCGATCAACTGTGCGGCCCTGCCGGAGCCGCTTCTGGAAAGCGAACTGTTCGGATATGTCGCCGGCGCATTTACGGGGGGCCGTAAGGAAGGTAAACCCGGTCTCTTTGAAATTGCCCGGGATGGCACCGTTTTTCTCGATGAGATCGCCGAGATGGCACTGAGTTCGCAAGCCAAGATTTTAAGACTTATCCAGGATAAATGCGTCCGACGAATCGGCGGTTCGAAGGAACGACCCATAAATACCCGCATTCTCACCGCCACCAATCGCAATTTAGAACAACTGGTGGAGGAAAAATTGTTTCGCCAAGATCTTTATTACCGCATCAACGTTCTGCCGATCCATATCCCTCCGTTGGCCGAAAGAACCGGAGACATCTCCATTCTGGTGGAACATTTTCTCTTTCAGCTTGCCACTAAACTTGGTAAAGAGGTTCAATCCATGTCTGAGGAAGCCCTGAACAAATTATGCGGCCACCGTTGGCCGGGCAACGTCCGGGAGCTGAAAAACGTTGTCGAGCGGGCGGCCATCCTGTGTGATGGCGAAACGATCGAGGCCGATTGTGTTCTATTCAGCCATGAAATCGGTCAAAGCATGGAGGGAAGCGTCAATCGGCCCCAACCGCCACCGACGATCAACCAGTCGCTCAAAACGGCGCTCGGCGCCTACGAAAAAAATATTATCAGCGCGGCGCTGAAGAAATCCCGCAGCATCCGCCAAGCCGCCAAGAGCCTCGGCCTGTCGCACACCGCCCTGCTGAATAAAATGAAAAAACATACGATCGAAATGGAAACAAAGTAAACCAATGGAAACAAAAAGCACCATATCTGAATAAACTAAACAAGATCAACTAAATACGATAATACACGGTGTCGTTTTGGAATGTTTTATTGCCACTTTCGTTTCTAATAACCGCTGATCTTTTCTTCGACCCGACAATCCGAAGAGATTGCAGCGGTCATGCGCCGATACGCGCTCTCATTTTATAACATATTGAAATAAATTTAATTATTTTTATTGACGGACCCCTTTGGGCAGTGGCTCCGGTTCATATTCTATCCGGAATGGTATCTTTTTCTCCAGGGTGCAAAAGGTGGCAAGCATTTTGCTCAGACCATCACCATGATGCCTCGGCATCCCATCCGGAAGCGAAGATTTGGCAGTACCCATCAAATGGCAGACCCCCCAAGAGGAGGAAGAAATGATTGTCGGCATTTTAAAAGAAATCAAGACCGCAGAGAATCGCGTCTCTATGACCCCGGCGGGTGTGGAGGTGATGAAGCAAAACGGTCATACCGTGTTAGTCGAGAAAGCAGCGGGCAGCGGCAGCGGGTTTGAAGACGCCGCCTACAGGAAGGCCGGGGCCGAGATGGTCGCGGCACCCCGCGAAATCTTCGAACGGGCCGACATGGTCATGCATGTGAAAGAACCGCTGCCGCCGGAATATGATTTTATTCGACCGGACCAGATTGTATTCACCTATCTGCATCTGGCAGCGGCCGAAGAACTGACCCAAGTCTTGATCAAGAGCCAATCCATCAACATTGCGTATGAAACGATCCAAAAGCCGGACGGGTCTTTGCCGTTGCTGACGCCCATGAGCGAAGTGGCCGGTCGTATGGCGATCCAGCAGGGGGCCAAATACCTGGAGATGGCCCAGGGCGGCCACGGCGTCCTGCTGGGGGGCGTACCGGGCGTCGATCCGGGTACCGTGGTCATTATCGGCGGCGGGGTGGTCGGGATCAATGCCGCCAAAATGGCCTGCGGGCTCGGGGCCAAGGTTTACGTACTCGACATGAACCTGGACCGCTTGCGGTATCTGAGCGATGTGATGCCGGCCAACTGTTTTCCTCTCATGGCCAGTCCGGCGACAATCCGCAAGCTGGCCAAAGAGGCCGATGTCGTCGTGGGGGCGGTGCTGGTCACGGGGGCCAAGGCCCCCAAACTGGTTACCCGGGACATGCTTAAAACCATGAAAAAGGGGGCGGTGCTGGTGGACGTGGCCATTGACCAGGGCGGATGCTTTGAAACATCCAAAGCGACCACGCACTCGAATCCCATCTATACCGTCGACGGTATCGTCCATTACTGCGTGGCCAACATGCCCGGCGCGGTCGCCAAAACCTCCACCTTGGCATTGACCAATGCCACCCTGCCCTACGCGGTGGAAATCGCCAACAAAGGCTGGAAAAAGGCCATGCAGGCAAACAAGGAGATCAAACGCGGCGCCAACGTCGTCCAGGGCAAACTCACTTACAAAGCCGTGGCGGAGGCGTTCGGGCTGGATTACACGCCGATCGACGAACTCCTTTAACGGGTGCCAACGCCGAAAAAACCGCAGAAATTTTAGACTGCCTGTCGAGACCCGTCTTCCTCTTAATTTTCTTTTGCGATAACGAAAGAGGCTCGTCATGATCGTAGGCATTCCCAAAGAAATCAAAGCCGGGGAAAATCGCGTCTCTCTGACGCCGGCGGGCGTGGAGGTCATGCGACAAAACGGCCATACCATTCTGGTCGAAAGAAACGCCGGTGTGCGCAGCGGCTTTGACGATGAGGCTTATGCCCGCGCCGGCGCCGAGCTCGTGGATGGGTCCCCGGAAGTTTTCCGCCGGGCCGACATGATTCTGCACGTCAAGGAACCCCAACCTTCCGAGTACGACCTCCTACGCGAAGGTCAGATCTATTTTGCTTATCTGCACCTGGCGGCATCCGCAAGGGTCACGCGTCTGCTGATGGAACGCGATGTGATTGCGATCGCCTACGAGACCGTCCAGAAGGCCAATGGCTCTTTGCCGCTGCTCAAGCCCATGAGTGAGGTCGCCGGCCCGATGGCGATCCAGGAAGGCGCTAAGTACCTGGAAATGGCCCAGGGCGGCCACGGCGTTCTGCTGGGGGGGGTACCGGGCGTTGATCCGGGTACCGTGGTCATTATCGGCGGCGGGGTGGTCGGAATGCATGCGGCCAAAAGGGCTTGCGGACTCGGAGCCAAGGTCTATGTGCTCGACGTTAATACGGACCGCTTGCGGTATCTGAGCGATGTGATGCCGCCGAATTGCTTTTTATGCATGTCCAGTCCCGCCGCCATTCGCGAACTGATCAAGACCGCCGACGTGGTCGTAGGGGCCGTCCTCATTCCGGGCAGCAAAACGCCCACCATGGTTACCCGCGATATGCTGTTGACCATGAAAAAAGGGGCGGTCCTGGTGGATGTGGCCATCGATCAGGGGGGATGTTTTGAAACCTCCAAGGAAACCACCCATGAGGATCCCACGTATACGATCGACGGCGTGGTGCATTATGCCGTGAGCAACATGCCGGGCGCCCTGCCCCGCACCGCCACCCTGGCCCTGACCAACGCCACGCTGCTGTATGCCCTGGAGATCGCGGCCAAGGGATGGAAAGAGGCCTTGCGGTCCAACGCCGAAATAAAGAGGGGCGCCAATGTGGTGCAAGGCCACGTGACGTATGAGGCGGTGGCGGCAAACTTGGGCTTGAACTACACGCCGATCGAGGGACTGCTCTAGAATGATGTTTTCCATCCCCGCGCGAATCGGTCTCCCCCTCATAGTCGTATCAGCCTGAAATTCTACATTTCGGCGTGATGGGGAAACCGGCAAACGTGAAATGCTTTCGATCCAAGGAGGGATTAGGGATCGGCTTAATCGCCTTGGGGCCCAATCAACTTCAAGTCAACTCCTTGATCTTTGGCTCGCAGACGGCCTCTTCCGTCGCCACCTGTTCGGCCACCCGACGCCGTCCGCGCCAGGCGGCGATAACGGGTGAACTCCAGAGAATGACCGTGATCACCCCCAGGACAGCGCTCACCGGGCGGTGGAAGAAAACGGTCAAATCCCAGTCGCTCTTGATCATGGATACCATAAAGCTCTCTTCCAACAGCCGTCCCAACACGATTCCCAGAATGGCCGGAGCCACCGGAATATCGTTGGATTCCATGATGTAGGCCAGGATGCCGCAGGCCAGCATGACCCCTACATCAAAAGTCGTGTTGTTGATGGCGAAAGCCCCGACGATGCAGAACATGAGAATGGCCGGCATGAGCATATTCCGGGGAACCCGCAGCATTTGACTGCCGGTTTTGATGGCTAGGACCCCGAAGGGGATCAGAATCAGATTGGCAAAGATAAAGGCGATGTAGACGGCATAAAGGATTTCCGGGGTCCGCTGGAAAATCATCGGTCCGGGCCGCAGGCCCTTCATAAACAAAACGCCGATCACAATCGCCGTGATGGAATCGCCCGGAATACCGAAAACCAGGGCCGGCACCCAGGCGCCGCCCAGCCCAGCATTGTTGGCCGTGCCCGCGTCCACGATGCCTTCGATGTGGCCCGTACCGTATTTTTCGGGCTCTTTGGAAAACTTCTTGCTCAGCGCGTAGGCAATCCAGGCCCCGATGTCCGCCCCGGCCCCGGGTAGAATGCCGACGAAGGTACCCACCAGGCCGGAACGGGCGACGTTCAGCCGGTACTTTCGCAAAACCGGGCCGATGCCGTTGAACAGTTTCTGGGTTTGAACGGCGCCGACATTACACTGGCAGCCATCCCCCGTCACATTGCGCATAACCTCGGAAACACCGAACATGCCGATCATGGCCGGAATGAACGTAAAGCCGTTGAGAAAGTCGGTGATGCCAAAGGTAAACCGTGGATAACCCAGGGTAATATCGACTCCGACCGTCGTCATGAACAAGCCGATCAAAAGCGATATCAGACCTTTGAGCAGCGAGCCCTTCGTCACCAATACGGAGCAGCTCAGGCCGATGCAGGCCAGCCAGAAATATTCGAAGGATGTAAACCGCATGGCGATTTCCGCCAGCATGGGTGCCAACGCGATCAGAATGACGGCACCCATCATACCCCCGATGGCCGCCACGGTGACATCGACCCCCAACACGAATCCGGCCCGCCCTTTCTGGGTCAGGGCGTAAGACTCATCCACATAGGCCGCCGAAGAAGGGGTGCCCGGGATACGCACCAGGGCACCGGGAATATCGCCGGCAAAAATGGCCATGGCCTCCATGGTCACGATGGCCGCCAGGGCCGGGACCGGATCCATGAAAAAGGTGACCGGCACCAGCAAGGCGGTGGCCATGGTCGCCGTGAGCCCGGGAATCGCTCCCACAAACAGGCCATACAAGGCCGAGATACAGATGATCATCAACACATAGGGTTGCGCGATCAGAGAAACAGCCGTAAGAATATGCTCCATAACCGTCACCAACCCCACAGGCCCCAGGGAAGCGGCACCAGTAAAATCTTGGCAAACAGCACGTAAATGACCAGGGTCAGGCCGACGGCCAGGACCAGGCTCCAGTGCGTCTTGACGCCGAGCCATTTGGCCATGATCAGCAGCAGCAGCGGGGTCAGGATCATGAAGCCCAGAAGGTCGGACAGGTAAATGTACGCCAGGATCACGGCCAGCATGAGGCCAATATTGATCAACCCCGCCCGGGTAATGGGCCCCAAATCGAATTTTAACAGTTTTTCTCCACTGCGCCGGCCTTCGAAGACCAGACCGATACCCGCCAGAAGGAACAACACGGCCAGGACCCTGGGAAACAGGGCTGGTCCCGGATAGCCGTTATCCAGCGACGGAAAGGTCTGGACGTACACCAGCACGGTGCCGGCAAAAACAATCAGAAACAATCCAATGGCCGTGTTGCTCACCCGCATGATGCTACCTTTGCGCCCCAATTGAAGTTACTTGGCAATCCCGGCGGCTTTCATGATCTCGCCGTTGTCTTTGTCCGCCTGCGCCAAGGCTTGGGCAAAATCAGTCGAATTCAGCCAGTAAATGCCGAAGCCGCGATTTTGCATGAATTTGATGAATTCATCGCTTTTGACCACTTTTTCAATGGCTTTTTCCAAAACGGCTACGATTTCGGCCGGCGTACCTTTGGGGGCCGCGATTCCCCGCCAGGCCCCACAGGTCCAGTCGATACCCAATTCCTTCAGCGTGGGCAGATCGGGAAACTTGGGATCCCGTTCCGGCGCCATCACGGCCAGGGGTTTGACTTTGCCGGCATCGATGAGGGTGGCGGCCTCGGGCAGGGAGCAGCTGCTCATGTCGATGCCGCCGGCCATGAGGTCCTGCAAAGCCGGTGCGGCGCCCTTGCTGGGAATCCACTTAATGTCGGTGGGTGCAAACCCGACGGCCTTCAGCCAGCCGGCCATCGCCAGATGCCAGATGCCTCCTTGGCCCGTGCCGGAATCCTTGAGTTGGCCCGGATTTGCACGAATGTAGTTTTCCAGATCCTTATACGTCGCCCAGGGGGCATCGGTGCGGATATTGATGGCCGCCGAATCGAAATTCACCATACAGACGGGAGTCAAATTCTGGTATGTAATCTCGGTCAGCCCCATCCAGTGCATCATGGTAATTTCCACCGTGGGCATGCCGATGGTGTAGCCGTCCGGTTTGGCCGTGGCCATGGCCGTATGACCCACCGCCCCGCTGCCACCGGTCCGATTGACCACATTGACCGGTACGCCCAGTTCCTTTTTGAGCAAGGTGGCAATGATCCGCGAAACGGCATCGGTACCGCCGCCGGCCCCCCAGGGACAAATCAGAGTGATGGGCCTTTGGGGATAATCCGCGGCGGAAGCCGCCGTCCAACCCCCTGCGGCCATCATCAGGACCGTCACACCCAGTGCCACTAAAGCTTTTTTTCGCATAGTCTCCTCCTTTTCAACGGATGTTGCGGGTTAGATGCTGCGCGCTGACAGCATTCTGCCAAGGTAAAGCCCCCTGTCAATTTCTTAAATATTTAAACATTACAAAAAGATGACGGGGTGTCAGGGCAGAAATTGGGTCTTGGGAGCCGCATCTTCCCTTGACAGAAGCGCCCGGGACTCCTATTAGAAGAGCATCAATTTAGTACGTAAATAAAATTTTCATGCACCGTGGTGGCCCGAAGGGCCATGAATGTTTAGCTGTATGAAAAATATCCCGGTCGCCCGCTCATCGGCTTGGGGCAGCGGGAAACGGTCTGAAAAAATTAGAGGTCGTTCAACCGAACCGTAAAAAGGCGTTCCCATCCAGGCCTGGATAGACCTTCCTTTGCGCGGCCTTCTTTTTGAAATCACCGCGCGGGTCGGTTTTACGAACCTTCTTTGCGAGTTTTTTCCGCTGCCAAAAGCCGATCAGCGGTCGGCCTATCCCTGGTTTTTCAAAGCGCTAAACGGTTACTTAGAAGCCAGCATGCATTTTACAAATCGAGGCCTGCAAAATGCGGGAGGTTGCCGGATAGCCGTTTGAGGCCAGCATCTTCGGCCGCCAACTTGCAGCGCAAGGCTTTTGCGGCGTGCAACGCCAACCCGAAGCCGCGAAGACGAAAAAGAGCGACAAAATTTTTTCCCTATCACGGCGCTGAGCACTTAATGACTTGGACGGCCGTACGTCAAGTCATCTGCGCATCAGCTCCACCCCGTTTCCCATGGCTAAAAAAAACAGGCGTCCAAGCGCAAAAAAGACGGCGGCTACCCCGATAACTTCCGCAAAGAAAGGGGCTCTCACGGTCGCCGACCTCCACCGCCTGGAATTCCACCGCAACGCTCTGGCGTTAATGCCGGATCCGCGGGACAAGCGGCCGGGAATCGCCATCCGGGTGGACGCCCCCCGCGGCCGCGTCGATCAGCAATTCTGTACCTGCAGCACCGCCCGGTCCCGAACCTGTTCGCATCTGAAAGAATTATCCCAGGTGGTCCTGGCTTTGCAGCGCAAGCAGGGAATCACCAATCTGAGCGATGATTTTAAATCCAGCATCTGGTATCGTCTGGCCAGCGTCTTGGCGGAGGGGTTGCGGGAGACGCCCCAAACCATCCGGATGATGACGGCCCATCACGGAGATCAAGAGGCCCTGGAAGTCTTCAGCCGCGGCGGCGACCGGCTCCTGGTCTATTTTTCCCGAGGTATGGACCGCCACCGGTTTTTGGAACGCTGTACCCTTCCCCCGGCCGACGGCGCGGCCGACGGCGCGGTTCCCACTCGGGCAGCGGTCATCCAGCGGATTTCCCTGCTGACCCTGACTCCCCACGAGGAGCTGCTGATGGACCAGGGCCTCAAAACCCGCAGACAGGTGATGGAAGAAAGTTTCTGGCACAAATTGGCGTATCACGGCTACCGGGAACTGGGAACCGCTGGCGGCCGTTTTCACGCGGCCGTGGCCGAAACTTCCGGTGAATTCGTGGTTACTTGCCGGGACTCCGCCGACCAAAAGCTTTTCGCCCTGAACATTCCCCGCAAGAAAGTCAAGCGCGTGCTGAACAGTTTTAAAGAACTGCTTTGTAATCACCACGGCCTGGCGATTCATCCCATACCGCTGGACTCCCTTTTTGACGTGAAACTGAATGACGCGCTGGATATTGAGGTCCGCCCTCTGGTCCGCCTGATCCAGCAGAACGGCGAAGCCAAATTCTTTGAAAGAAAAGACCTCAAGCGCTTTCAATACGGAGATTTATACTACATCAAGGAGCTGGGAATTCTGGCGGAAGACCAATACCCGCACCCACCGCCGGCCAGGTTCCGCGAACCGGTCAAGACGGTCATCCAGAGGAGCCAGGTCCCCAGTTTTTTGGAAGAATTTGAAACGGATCTGAAGAACGGCGCGTACCTGGTGGACGACCAAATTAAGCGTCTGAAGATCTTCAAGCAGTTTGAAAGGATCGAAATTACGCCCGCGGCGCTCGACCGCGACTGGTGCTGGCTGGCGGTCAGCTACGGCGCCGGCAATCAAGCGGTTTCCCTGGCTGAAATCCTGCGCGCCAAGCAGGCCCATCAGCGCTTTATCGCGACGGCCGAGGGCTGGATCGACTGCCAGGCGCCCGATTTGGAGCCGTTGGACGCCTTGCTCAAGCAGCTGGCCGTGCAACCGCCGCCGGAAGGGACCGACCGGATACGGCTGAAACGCGCCGATATCTTTCGTATCGCCGCCACCAGCCACAAGCCGCCGTCATTGACCGGCGCCCCGGAGCCCGTGGCCGTCCTGGAAAAGCTGTTGGAGCTGAAACCCTCCCGTCCGCTGCCGGATATCAAGGGAATGACCTCCGTCTTGCGCGCCTACCAGCAGCGCGGCACCGAATGGCTCTGGTTTCTGTTCGAAAACCGTTTCGGTGGATTGCTCTGTGATGACATGGGCCTCGGCAAAACCCATCAGGTGATGGCCTTGATGGCCTGTCTGCGCGAGCAGGCCCAGGCTCCCGAACCTTTTTTGGTGGTTTGCCCCACGACCGTTATCAGTCACTGGGAAAATAAGATCCGCGAGCACGCCCCCGGTCTGAAAACCGCCGTCTATTACGGCAACCAGCGGGATCTGCAAGAGGCCCTGCGCCGCAACGATGTGGTCTTGACCTCTTACGGTATCCTGCGACGCAATACCGAAATCCTCAAACCGGTCCATTTTGCGGTGGCGGTCTTTGATGAGATTCAGAATATCAAAAATCCTCTCACCCAGGCCTATGGCGCGGCCGAGGCCATCGACGCCTCAATGAAAATCGGCCTCACGGGAACACCGATTGAAAACAGCCTAATCGAACTCAAGGCGCTCATGGATCTGGCGGTTCCCGGATATTTGGGCTCCACCGCCAAATTTATTGACCGCTATTTGAATGCAATCGAGCAGGATCAAGACGTCTCGCGCCGCAAGGAACTCAGCCGGCTGATATCCCCCTTTACACTGCGCCGGATGAAAGGAACGGTGTTAAAAGAGCTGCCGGAAAAAATTGAAGACCTGCGCACCTGCCGGCTCAGTGAAGATCAGGTCAAGCTTTACCGGGATGCCGTGGCCGCCCGCGGCCGGGGCTTGCGGGAGGTGCTGGAGAAGGGGCAGGAACCGGTGCCCTATATGCACATTTTTGCCCTGCTGAACCTGCTGAAACAGATCTGCAACCACCCGGCGCTGGTCGAAAAGAAGACGGATGATTACGTCCGTTACGAATCCGGCAAGTGGGATCTTTTCACGGAACTCTTAGCCGAGAGTCTGGACAGCGGGCAGAAAGTGGTGGTCTACAGCCAGTATCTGGCCATGATCGAGATTATTAAAAAACACCTGGCGGTCCAGCAAGTGGGGTTTGCCAGTCTGACCGGCGCCAGCCGCAACCGGGGCGATATCATCGCCCGCTTCGCCGACGACCCCGCTTGCCGGGTGTTCGTGGGCAGCCTCAAGGCCGGGGGCACTGGTATTGACCTGGTGGCCGCTTCGGTGGTCATCCATTATGACCGCTGGTGGAACGCCGCGCGGGAAGACCAGGCCACCGACCGGGTTCACCGCATCGGCCAAAGGCGCGGCGTGCAAGTCTTTAAGCTGGTAACCGCCGGAACCCTCGAAGAAAAGATTGCCGCCCTCATCGCCAAAAAACGCAACCTCATGGAAGACGTCGTGCAGGAAGATGACCCGGGACTACTGAAAGCGTTCAACCGGGAAGAATTGATTGACCTGCTCTCCATGCCGGGTGAGGCGACCGCCCCTGTCCTTGCAGGGTCGGCTTGAAGCGTACGCAGAAACCCTCCCCCCAAGTGTACCCCTTTGAAAAACCGTGGATAGGTCGACCGGGATATTCTTCATACAGCTCAACATTCATGGCCCTCTGGGCCACCACGGTGCATGAAGATTTTATTTACGTACTAAACATTCGCGGCCCTTCGGGCCACCACAATGCATGAAAATTTTATTTTCGTGTTAAATTGGTACACCCAAGCATTGAGAAGCTTTTTGGCCTTATTTCCGACAGGCTGAACCGGATCGGTGCGGACAAAGAGAAAATTCCCACCGGTCGCTGCGATTAAACCGGCTGGGTCAGACGGTTGAGCTTCCCCTCAAATCAAGTTCCAGGAAATCGCTGGTCTTCCACAGGGCGGCCACGGCACCGGTTACAAATTTAGCCACAATTTCCCCGAAAATTATCGCGACCAGCATCGGCGCCGCAAATACGCCGGCAAAGGCGATCAGGTTAAACACGAGACTGTCCAGCGGAATACTGACCAGGTTGGAGCCCGCCACCCGCTGCACCCAGGCACGATGCCGCAGTTTCTGGTATACCTCGGTGTCCGCGGTTTCGCTCAGGACGATGGCAATAAACGAGGCGGCAATAATGCGCCACGCAACGCCCAACAGCAATGATTCCAGGACCATCCCGATCGCCGCCATGAAAATCATGCTGTAGACCGCTTTGCGTCCGTAACGGTGAACCCGGTCGCGCTGGGTGAAGGTGACGCCGAAGATGAGGGTCCCGATGGACACAAGACCGAACAGCGGCAGGGGGATAAACCAGGTGGCCGTATAGTTGGCCAGCCACACCGCCACCATATAAATCAGCATGGAACGTTTCATGGCGAGCGCTTCTCAAACAAACGTTTATTTTTTTTGGATACCGCTCAATCAACAGCCTCACGTCCGTTCAGGGATGAATACACCTACCGGACAATTCGGCAAATGTCAACCGTACCGGGAGGGATTTCCAGGTCCAACGCCTTTGGAATTCTTGGAGGGGAGAGGACCTTTGCTGAAAGACGATGTCCCCAGTCGGTACCTCCCCCAAACGTGTTATTTGCATTCAGAAATAGGGTGTGGTAATTTTCTAAAGGATCTGCGCTTGACGGATCTCCTTTTTTGCATCTCATCGCCGGCAAAATCGTAAACGATCTGGATTGCCTGGGAAAGACGAGGGATTAAGATGAATTTTTATGAGACCATTTCGACCATGACAATTGTCTTCGTGGGTCTTGCGGCCGCCGCTTTATTCGTGATCGCCGTCGGTTTTTTTTATTTCCTGAAGCTGTACCGGAATGGCGTCGCCCTCATCCGGCAGGCCCAACAGACCCTGCTCAGCATGGAAAAGCAAATGCTGACAAGCCTGCAGAATAAGAACCAGGCCCTGCTCAACAACGCCCTGGACGAAGCCGTGTACGAATCCGCTGAAATCGATAGTTATTTGGATTCCCTGGCCAATCCCACCCGCAGCGTGGAACAGATGATAGCGGAAGCGGAACAAATTGAATTGGCCCATACCGAAGATACGCCCCGAGAGGACCTGGCCGAAATCATCGACGATCAGATGGAGCCCATGGAAGACGAAATGGATGAGCATGCGAAAAACGCCGAAGCAAATTGGATCAGCAACCCGGACGTGCAGGCGGCGATTCTGAAATATTTGGAAAAAAAGAATGAACCCACAAATTACCGCAAAATTATGAACCATTTATCCGCGGACTTTCCCGATACCGATTTCAGCGATTTCATGAACGAGTTAGACGAACTTGAGGGCCAGGGCAAAATTGCCGTCAAAATGGTCAGCGGGAGACTCTTCTTTCAAAGCAAAAAGGCGTAATGGTGGACCCCCCCCGGAGCGGACCAGAGGTCCGCCCGGGGCCACCCGTCCGACCCATTCGCATCACCGGGCCGCGGGCACACAGCGCTCGGCCCTGGTCTTATGGAGGATTGGACCTAGATCCCCGTCCCATCTAGCCTCAGTCAATACTTTGGCACTCTTGCCTTCTAACGGGTTTCTCTTTTGGAACCTCGCTCCCAGAACACGCTGTGGTGCTTCCCTTCGATATTATATCCTATTGAAATAAAATCAATTTTTGAACTTGTGCCAGACCCGCGGGGAAGGTTGAAGATGGCACTAATATTGCAGAACAATCCGCCGGGATCGATAAGGCCCAAATCGACGGATCCGGTCCCCCAAGGCCGAAGTCAGACTCCTTTGGCCCTCAAGGGGGCAAGGCTGGATGGCGGTTCCATCTGCGCCGCGGGAAGAAGATCTGATTCCGCGCCCGGCCGAACGTTTCCGGAGCACAAGATGAATTCAAACGGCAGCCCTCTCACACAATTGGCCAAGAAGTTAATCACCGGCGGCATCCGCCCCGACCACAATGTCGAAATCGCCCGCAAGATTACCCTGATAAATATCATCAGTGTGATTGGGGTGCTAAATCTCGTCATTCTAGGTACTTGCGCACTGCAGCAGGGCAACCTCCCCCTCGGTTTTTTTGACCTTGCCGTGGGAGCCGCACTGATCGTTCTGCAAATTCATCTGCGGCGGACGGGAAATCATATTTGCAGCAGTTACGCGGGCATCAGTTGTGCCGGCGCGCTCTTCTTCTATCTGTTTGTGACGGGAGGTATCGACGCTACCGGTCATCTGTGGTTTTATACTTTCCCTTTGTTTGCCTCGTTCCTGCTGGGCGCGCGCCAGGGAGCCCTGACCGCACTCTTGTTATTGGCGGCCGCCCTGACATTTCTGACCCTCCGGGAGCCCTCACCGCGCTTGGCGGTTTATCCCCTCGGTTTCAAGCTCAGATTCGTTATGTCCTTCTTGGTGGTTTGCGCCTACGCGTATTTTTTCGAAAGTGTCCGCGCCCGCACCCAACAGAAGCTGGCGGTGAACAACGCTCAGCTGCAACAAAAAGTCGCCGCGCTGCGCGCAACCGAAGAAGCGCTGCAGAAACACCGCGACGAGCTGGAACTGCAGGTGCAAAGGCGCACGGCGGATTTAAAAAAAGCTAACCAGGAACTGCACCTTGAAGTTCAGGAGCGCAAACAGACGGAAAATGCCCTCAAGGAGGCGCATGAAAGGTTTCTCACCGTCTTGGATGGCATCGATGCCGGCGTCTATGTTGCCGATTTGGAAACTTATGAAATTCTGTTCATGAATCAGCATCTGCGCGACAGCTTTGGCCGGGATCGAGTGGGCGAAATCTGCTGGCAGGCGTTCCGGGGGGAATCCGGACCCTGCCGGCATTGTACCAACGACAAGTTGTTCGATGAAGCCGGCCAACCCGCCGGAGTCTATGTCTGGGAGTCCCAGAATCCGATCACGGGCAAATGGTACATCAATTGCGATCGCGCGATCAAATGGGTGAACGACCGTTTTGTGCGCATCCAGGTGGCCACCGATGTATCCGAACTCAAGGGGGCCGAAGAGGCCCTGCGCCGGGCGAATGAAGAACTGGAAAATAGGGTTGCCGAACGCACCGCCGGCCTCGCGCGGGCCAACGCCGAATTGCGCAGTGAGATTGCCGAACGTCAACGCGCCCAGGAAGAATTGAAAAAGGCGAAAGACGCCGCCGAAGTCGCCAACCGTGCCAAAAGTGAGTTTCTGGCCAATATGAGCCATGAACTGCGAACACCTTTAAACCACATTATCGGGTTCACCGAGCTGGTAGTGGATAAGAACTTCGGAGATTTGAATGCCAACCAGGAAGAATATCTCAAGGATGTGCTTCAAAGCAGCCAGCATCTGCTCTCCTTGATTAACGATATTCTGGATCTTTCCAAGGTGGAAGCCGGTAAACTCGAGATCGAACTCTGCGATCTCAACCTCAAAATGCTTTTGGACCGCAGCCTGACGATGATCAAGGAGAAGGCCTTGAAGCACGGGATACAACTGGAGATGTTCATCGATTCGGTTCCCGAAATCATCCGGGCGGACGAACGCAAACTGAAACAGATCCTGTACAATCTTCTCTCCAATGCCGTGAAATTCACACCGGATCGCGGCCGGATAAAGATTCGCGCCCAAGCCGTTGAGTGCGCCCTCCAACCTGGGCGCCGCCGGGGTGACACGGGGGGTTTGCCGATCATCGGAAAGCGGCTTGAAAGCGGTGAGGCGTCGAACGTGCCGGGACGCAAGTGCGTCGAGATTGCCATTACGGATACAGGAATCGGCATTAAATCCGAAGATCAAAAGCGCGTCTTCCAGCCGTTTGAACAGGCGGATGGGTCGGCCAGCCGCCGCTTTCAAGGTACCGGTTTGGGGTTGTCTCTAACCAAGAATCTGGTGGAACTCCATGGCGGCCGAATCTGGGTGGAAAGCGCCGGCGAAGGCCAGGGCGCGACGTTCCGTTTTGCAATACCCATTTAATCCGAATGCTTTGTGCGGCGTTTGGCGTTGCGCGTTTTTTTGTTCCCCCCGTCAACCCGGATCCGCACAAGCTATTTGGAAACCCGCAATGCGGATCGTTTGCGTCCCGGAAATAAACGGTTGCTTCGACCACGGACCAGGCCTAAAACAACGACCGAACACGAGGATGGCTTATGACATGCAGTACGGTTTTAGTGATCGAAGACAATGAATTGAATCTGAAGCTGGTAAGAGGCCTTCTGACGCTCGACAAATACGGGGTGTTGGAGGCCACGGACGCCGAAGCCGGCATCCAGCTGGTGCGCGCGCACCGGCCGGATCTCATATTAATGGACATTCAGCTTCCTGGCATGGACGGTTTGACGGCCACGCGCGAAATAAAAAAAGATCCGGATCTGGCGCGCATACCGATCGTGGCCTTAACCTCCTATGCCATGCAGGGCGATGAAGAAAAGGCCTTGGCGGCCGGTTGCGCGGGATATATCACCAAGCCGATCGACACGCGCCAGTTCCTGGAAATGATCGCGCAATTTCTCAGAGGTAACGATCTTGCATCCTAGTGCGTAAAAGATTAAGGATAAGGTTATGAGCACGAAAAACCGCATCTTGATTGTGGACGATGACCCCCTAAACGTAAAATTATTGGCGGCCAAACTGCCCCCCGAACATTACGAGGCGATCCGGGCCTACAGCGGGGAGGAAGCCCTGGCGAAAATAGCGGACGAAGCTCCGGATTTGATTTTGCTGGACATCATGATGCCCGGCATCGACGGATATGAGACCACTAAAAGGCTGAAAAGTGATCCCCGGAGCCAGGACATTCCCGTGATCCTGGTCACGGCGCTGGATGGAACCGATGACAAGATCAGAGGGCTGGAGGTCGGCGCGGATGAATTCCTCAATAAACCGGTTAACGCGGCCGAACTTCAGGCCCGGGTGAAATCGCTGCTGCGCCTTAAACAGTATCAGGATCAACTCAAAACCCAGATCGACTCCCGCAGTCTGATGACAGCCCCCCGGGGTGAGTTCAGATCCATCCCGGGCGAAACGGATTTACCTTCGATCCTCCTGGTGGAGGACAACTCCAAGGATGCCCGCTTGATCCAGAGCTATCTTCACGGCGAAGCCTACCAGATAAACGTGGCCCACGACGGGGAAGAGGCGATATCGCGGGCCCAGCAGGAAAACATCGATCTTATCCTGCTGGATATCCTCCTGCCCGGTATCGATGGCTTCGAGGTTTGTCGTGTGCTCAAAGGAATGGAGGAGACCCATAATATTCAGATCGTTGCGATCACCAATTTGAGCGATCTGGAAAGCCGGGTCAAGGGGATTGAATCCGGGGCCGACGATTTTCTGATCAAGCCGATCAACAAGCATGAACTCAGGGCCCGGATCAAAGCCCTGGTCAAGAAAAAAGCCTATCTTAACCGCCTCCTGGCCAGTCATGCCATGGCGGTGCATTCCGCCATCACGGACAAACTGACCGGCCTTCACAATTATGCCTATTTTGAGCATTTCCTCCATTTAGAGGTAAAAAGAGCCGATCGTCAGGACTATGCCGTGGCTCTGATCATGATGGATATCGATGATTTCAAGCAATTTAACGATCGTCTGGGACATCTGGCCGGCAATGCAATTTTGCGGGAATTGGGCCGGTTGATCAAAGCCAACATTCGAGAGATTGATCTGGCCGCCCGTTACGGGGGGGAAGAGTTTGCGCTGGTGTTGCCGAATACCACCCGAACAGGGGCCACCAGGACGGCCGAGAGGATCCGGCAGATAATCGAGGCCAATTCCTTTACTTACGAAAAAACCAGATCGTTACCGAGAATCAGCGTCAGTTTAGGGGTCGCCCTTTACCCATTCGATGCCGGAAATATGGAAGCCCTGATTGAACAGGCGGACAGCGCCCTTTACCGGGCCAAAAAAGCAGGCAAAAACCGTGTTTGTGTCGGCGACCGGGATCTAAACCCAGCCGCAAATTGATCATCTACACGGTCATCACTTCTTTTGCCGATCAAGGCCGCGCTCCGCGCACTCCTGACTTTGTCCACCCGCTGATTAGCGCAACCGAATGCCATGAATACCATCTTTTTTGCCATCGTCGTGCTGGCTTTCACATTTGCCGGGTGGCAGCAAATCACCTGGATTCCGGTAAACGGTGAACTTGCCCCCATGGAAGCACTTTCCAAGGCCATGGTGGAATCCGCGGCCGGGTCCGTGGAACTGGCCCTGGGGCTGGTGGGTGTGATGACGCTGTTTCTGGGACTGGTGAAGGTCGCCGAAGCCGGGGGGATGTTGACCGTGCTGGCCCGTTTGATCCGGCCGTTGATGGTGCGCTTGTTTCCGGACGTCCCGGCGGATCATCCGGCCATGGGGGCCATGATTCTGAATATGTCGGCCAACGCTCTGGGTTTGGGCAATGCCGCCACGCCGTTCGGCATCCGGGCCATGCAGGAGTTGGACAAGCTCAACCCCCGCCGCGGGACAGCCACGGATGCCATGGCGCTTTTTCTGGCGATTAACACCTCCAGTGTGACCCTGCTGCCCACCGGGGTCATCGCCCTGCGCGCGGCCGCCGGGTCCACCGATCCGGCCGGTATCCTCCCGACCACTTTGTTTGCCACCATGGGTTCCACCGCCGCGGCCATTGCGGCCGCCCAAATATACCGCCGCTTCTCCGCCAGGCCGAAGCAGGCAGCGGTTTCGCACACCCTCCCGGTCGAGCGCCCTGACAATGAAGGCGCAGAGGAACAACTGCCCGCAGCGGCCAGGGACGGCTATCCCCTGTGGATCAGCCTCATGGCGCTGGGAGCGATGGCGGCCATCGTTCCACTCACCATTCTTTACGGCAAGACAATCTCTCCCTGGATTCTGCCGGCATTGATGATGGGTTTTCTGGGCTTTGGCGTTTTGCGACGCGTGCGGATTTACGAAGTTTTCGTGGAAGGCGCCAAAGAGGGTTTTCAGGTGGCCATCCGCATCATTCCCTATCTGGTGGCCATTCTCGTTGCGGTCGGTATGTTTCGCGCCAGCGGTGCCCTGGAAACGATTGTGTCCTGGCTGGGGGGGTGGACCACTATCGTGGGGCTTCCCGCAGAAGCGCTGCCCATGGCGCTGATGCGGCCGCTTTCCGGCTCCGGCGCGTACGGCATTTTGGCGTCGATTATCAACGATCCGGCCATCGGACCGGACAGTTATACCGGCTATCTGGTCTCCACCCTGCAGGGATCTACGGAAACAACCTTTTATGTCTTGGCGGTGTATTTCGGGGCGGTTCAGGTCCGGCGCATCCGGCATACATTAGCGGCCGCCCTGACCGCGGATTTGACCGGTCTCATTTTTGCGATTATCGCCTGCACGTATCTGTATGCGTGAAAGAAAGATTGCCGGAAGGCGGTCTAGTCGAACTCCGGTGCCGTCGTGCCCCTGAAAGGGAATCATTGGCTGTTCCCAGACCCGGTCGCAGGCTTTACTTAACGGAAATCAGGCTTATTTTTGGATTAAATGCCCAAACACGCCGCTCCCATACCCCCGTTTCCCACACCCTGTGCTGTGCGGGTTTTAAAGATAGGCAGGCGAATGTTCTTCGCGGGTCTGAAATATAAAATCTCTTCCCAAATGCTATCTAAGGAGAGCGAACAATGGCAGGAATCGAGCGTGCATCTGCGGAGAGGCGTTCTGGCAAAGACAGGCGCAGGATATTCAAGCTTCGCGGTCGTTTCCGCTACAAGAACGCGGACCGCAGAAGTTCAAAAGAGCGGCGTCTGCAAGCGGAACGGCGCGACGGATGGGTCCGGGTGAGTAAGTGGTCCAGCGTTTTCCTGGAGGATTTAAAGCTCGCCAAGTTTCTAAAGCAGCCCCACCGCGTCCCATCGTCAGCGTCGCGAAGGCGGACGCCCCCCATCTAAGACTAAAAGACACGAAAAAAATAACGTGCCCGATGGGGGCGCCTTCGGATACATATAAGCTATCGGCGCCTGCGAGTTCCTGATCGCGGTTTTTGGTTTCCATGACGTGGAGAAGGAACTTAGCACCCCCAACCCTCCACCGCCGGAGGCGCATGTGATTCAAGTGAGAACAGGGGGTTGCGAGAGGGCCTTGCCTGGAATCAGGTTCGGCGGGGGTGTTTCCATGGAATCGCGCCTGACAGAGATATGCAAAGGCAGGCTCCAACCGACGTTCCTGCCTTTTCCCCTGCCACGGCAGCTTATTTGGCCGTCAAAATCGCCGCCATCTGATCACCGTAGGCCTGCAACGCCGCATTCCCAGCTTCCGCCACCGGTATGGCTGTCACTCTTTGATCCAAAAGCAAGACCGGCACTCCGGGAAGCAGTTGGGTCAGGGCTTTCCCCAACGGCATCCCGTTTTCATAGATTTCTTGCGGGTGTGAATTGCCCAACAAAAAGTTCAGCCCCAGCTCAGCCGCTTTTTGCACTAACGCGTGATCCGGCCGGACCCTGCTGATTGAACAGATAACCGTGTCCAGATTGGGATTGTCCCGGTAGACCTTCTCCAGATGCTCAGGTTTAAAGCCCGTATGGGGAAATATATGGATAATATTTTCCACTTTCCTGTCCGGGCTGCCCAGCAGAATGAGCGGTTTGTTGAGGGCGACGGCTTCCTGCAGATCGGCTTTTCCCCAGAACTCTCTTTCGAGTGCCAAAAACTGATCGCGCTTCTGGCCTTCCATTATGTTTTCCAACCGCTGCAGGATATCCCCCAGGGTCTTGGTATCCGGAAAAGCTTTTCCCAGAAACATGACATTTCCCGGATCGCCGCCATAATTTATGGAGACGTTTTGAACTTTATACCCGTGGAGAAATGCAATACCCGGATGTCGGCCATGAAATGCCTCATGGGCTTCGAACAGATTGAGGCCGTAGAGATCGCAGTAATCCCTGAGCCGCACCCCGCCGAAGTTCGTCGCATCGGCAAACGGGTGATGCGCAACCAATACATTGACCCCCAGACCTCCCGCAAGCTCGATGACACCCTCATTGATGGTCATGACAACTCCGATCTTTTCGACCTTGGCGTCCAACTTCCCATAGACCAGACCAGGCAATTCGGTCACGGCTTTACCCGGAATTTCCGAGCTCTTCGTGACCACGAAGCGGTTGGGCGTAATGAAAGGGTTTTCATCCGGCCCCATCACCCGTCCTTTGGTAATGGTCTCCATGGCTTCCAGAACATCACGAACCACATAAACTCTTTCCTGGGCCAAACCTGACCCGGTCGTGGCAAATACCCCTAAAAATAGTAAAGATAATGAAATAATCGCTGATTCTACTTTTGTGTGCATGGTAACCCTCCTTTTCGGTGGCGTCTGATTGGCAAACAAGACCCTTCCCCCAATTGCCAGGCGTAGCTGGGAGTTCAAATTACCTGCGGAAATATAGTAAGATCGCAACAGGGTATCAATTTAGTACGTAAATAAAATTTTCATGCATTGTGGTGGCCCAGGGGGCCATGAATGTTTAGCTGTATGAAAAATATCCCGGTGGACCGCCTATCCATGGTTTTTCGAAGGACTAAACGGTTGCGCAACAGGAAGGTCAATATAATTTATGGGAGGTCTCGGGGCGAACGCACTGGGAAATAAGAATATCCGGGGGTGGATATCGCCGGAAGATAGATGGGCCATGAGTCCCCTTCCCATCCATCCGGCCATGAACCTGCCCGGCGTCCCTTCGGCAAGAAGCCTCGCCAGCGGGATTCAGGTTGCCGCAAGGCCTACCGCTGCCAGGGGGATCGACCTTGGAAACGGGCGGACCAGCCGGAAACGGCCCGCTCGGGTTCACGCGAGCCAGCGCCCCGCCATTTTGGGATCAAACTAGACTTGCCGCAGCGTCACCGCCTGCTTCCGTCACAAACACCTGCGACCCGCTCAGGCGGCTACATATATGCCCCGACCGGTGCGCTTGACCTTGCCTTCCTTGAAGATCCTGCTCAATATGCTGCGGATCTTTTGGTTTTTGAACCCCGTCGCTTTCATCAGGGCGGTCGTATCAATGCCTTCCTTGGATCCTTTGATAACTTTGAGTACCCGGTCCGCGGCCGTCATTTTGACCGGTGCGGCCTCGACAGCCGATTTTGCCGTTCTCCGGGCCTTTGCGTTTTGCGCCGGCGGCGCCTTTTGCGCCTGTCTGCGACCAACGGCCTGAATCGCCTTGACCCGCTTGGCGACTTTCTTCTCCAACGCCTTGATTTCCTTTTGCAACGCCTTCAGATCCTGTTTCACGGTCATTTGAATATGCTCCTTTCCGCATCCGTTCCGTATTCTAGATTCTATCCACCGCCAAGTTGCCTGGTGAAGTTCGTTCGATTCAGTCCGCCCTATCTGTCGGTGGGTCTCCCGGGATTATGATTGCGCCGTCCGGCCTCTGCGACCCTGGACTTGCCGCCCAATACGAATCATCCCCTGGCTTGCAGCTATTCGGGGTCTTTTCCGCCGACACACTCACCAATCGGTTGTACGCAGGATAGGCACGCTCGACTGGATGCAATTGAATCAACCAATCGCGACTTATCCATTTATCTTGTCCCGCAACTGCCTGGAACACCTGAACGTCACAACCCGTCTGGGTTCCAACCGCAGGTCTTCTCCGGTCGCCGGATTCCGACCTCGCCTTCCGCGCTTCTCTTTGACACAGAATTTTCCGAAACCGCTGATCAGGACATCCTCGCCGGAAGTCAGTGCAAATTTGATCAGTTCCAAAAGGATCTCAATTGTTTCGCTGGATTTTTTGCGGGTGAATCCGTTGGCCTCCACCATGGCGTCCACGAATTGGGATTTTGTGAGGGTCATAGCTGCGAAACTCCACCGGGAAAAGGTTGGTTTGCTTAAGCCGATTGCCATTAAACGGCCTAACTACCCGTGAAAAACCAATTTGTCAAGAAAATAAGACCGTTGCATCTAATTATGCTTAAATCACGAACTACGGGACCCGGCAATCGGTACCGTGCGAGCCGCTTCGCTGTGACCCGGCCCCAAGGACCCGGTCTTCGACATCAAATAAAAGACCATCTGGGAACCTTGCCCAGCCGCGGATTGACCGGACATCCGCAACGCCGCCCCAGGTACCCAGATGGCATCAAGACGAAAACAGATTGGCAGGCAAAAACGCAACCGTGAGGGATGGTTCGGAAAAACGTGCCCCGGCCGGAAAAATCAGCGCTTCGAGCGTTTACGCTCCCGGCATGGAGCTACGCCGGGCGCTGTGCCTGGTTACGGGAGGCTCATTCTCAGGCCTGCGCGGAGAGTACCAGCGAGACACGACGGTTGGTGGCATTATCGGATGAAATCGGGCAACACTCCCCCATCCCGATTGCCGCTATACGGGCGGGGTCAATGCCCTTTTGAATCAGGGCATTGCGGACAGCCTCGGCACGACGCTCAGACAATTTTTGGTTGTATTGTTCGCTGCCGACCTGATCCGTGTGACCTTCAATGCGAATCGTCGTTTCCGGGTATTGATTGAGTACATTGGCAACGCGGTCCAGTTCTGCATACGCTCCGGGCTTGAGTGTCGCCGAATTAAAATCGAAAAACACATCACTTTTGAAAGTTGCCGTCAGCATCTGCTCATTGTTGCGCTGAATGGTGGCGTTGTTGGCCGAAATCGTTGAAGCCATTGCGTTCCTGAGAGCCGCTTCCTGTTTATCCATGTAAGCCCCGATGCGGTTTCCGATAATACCGCCGATAACTGCTCCGGCGGCCGCCCCAACGGCGGCTTTTTCCCTTTGATTCTTCTTGCCTGTGGCAACCCCGGCCAAACCGCCGATAACTGCTCCGG
>CP070697.1:6090825-6099921 GCA_020353555.1 Desulfobacterales bacterium | reverse complement strand
AACATAGGCCACATCCCAGGGTTCGGGCCCGAGGCACCTTAAAAGGGTGGCATGGTGAAAAGTTCCCGCGCCGACCTGAAGGTCATACGGCTGCACAATCAGACAGCCTTTACGCGCCCAAAAATGGTGTAATGTCAGAATCACATTTTGAAAGTTCATTGCGACTTCCTCACGCCAACGCGGGCCGGTGCAGGGATCGAACCGCCCATGGCGAACGACGTCTAAGAGCTTCGGTGTATTTTCCGAGACAAGGCTTTGAAAATGTCGGCAGGAAGCGCTCTCTCCGTCTCAAACTTCGAATCGAAGCTCCAAAAATCGACCGAAATTCATGGCGGGGCGGCGCCCCGAGCACCTATTTCATATATTATTTTTTCCAAATTTGCCAATACAATTTGTGCCCTCTCTTTCATCCTGGGTGGGCCTTTCACCTGGAGGGTTTCTGCAGCGCAAAGTTTCACGACGACAAGTCGCACTGCCCGGTCGGCCCCCCAGCTTTGAGGCCCGCATGCCGCCCCCGGTTGCCAAAGCGCTTGGTCCTGGCCCACGACCCGGGCTAACCTTCCACGCTCAGGCCCTGCGAATCGATCTCGGCCTCCAGCAGACGACCCTCCCGTCGCTGGGAGAGAATCGTTTCCCAGGTCTTCCGCAAAGCGCCGACATTCGCGCGGGGACCCAGCGCCCACAAACATCCGCCTCCGCCGGCACCGGTAAATCGGGCGCCGCAGCCGTGGGATTCGGCCGCCGCAACTAATTGGATCCCGATCCTATCCAGCACATCCGGCGTCATCTCGCGCCGGATGGCGGTTTCACGGTTCATTATCCGGGCGGCTTTCTGGAAGTCGTGCGCCATCAGGGCTAGCACAAACTGTTGGGTGCACGCAACGATTTCAACCCAAAGCGCGCGTGTCTTCCCGGCCAGGTACTGTCTGACCCATTGGGCATTGACGTTTTTGGACTCGTGGGGGATTCCGCCGTAGGCGGCCACTAGATGCCGTTCCAGCTGTCCGTAGAAACTTTTCCTGATCAGAACTTTTTTGCGAAAAGCGCGTTCCGGCCCCCCGCCCTGCCAGTACCAGGCATGAACCCCCCCGTAAACAGCGGCCAGTTGATCCTGAAACCCGCAAGGTACGCCGGCCACACTTTCTTCCAGGGACAGCGCTAGGCGGGCCATCTGCCGCTTGCTCATGCGATCCCCCTCGCCGGCCCGTTCAAATGCCCGGGCCAACGCGGCCACCAAGGCGACCGCCGCCGCGGAGGATCCGCCCAGGGCACTGCGGGGAGGCGACTGGGAATCAATGCGGATATGGATCCCATCGACCTGAAAATAGGCGGCAATGACAAACATCAATCCGAGCGGATGGTCGAAGGGCGCCCTATGCAGCGGATACTGCGTGGTTTCAAAGCCTGTGGAGGAGATTTTCACCCAGCCTTGACGGAAAGGCCGCAGCTCCACGCGGGTCCGCAGACCCAAAGCCAGATTCACCGTACAGGGGGATAAATGTCGCAACGAATAATAAAAGGCGGGGATGTCCAGGGTGCCGCCGAAATCAAGGCGGCACGGGGCGGAGACCACAATGGGCTTGGACTCTATAATTCTTCTTAAATTATGCGCCATCTGATTAAGTTCTTTTAACCCTTTAGCCGCCAGCGATTCGCTTTTCTGATTTGCCGGAGAAATTTCAAACTTCGCGGCGGCTTGCCCAAATGATAGGGTCCAAAGTTTTCAAGCAGATCCAGACTTTCTTGCATGGCTTGCGGACCAAATCTTATCCGCGCCGCCTTGGCCAAATCGCCTTTTTCCATCCAGAGCAGTTGTTTGATGGTACCCTTGGCGAGCGCGATCCGCTCGCCCGCGCTGGAGGCACAGCCGGCACAGACGATTCCGCCCCGCACCAGATCAAATATGACTTTAGGCTGATTGAGCTGCTCCAGATCTTTACGGCAAACACCGCACCCCCCCAGATTGGGGCTATGCCCGGATAGCGTCAAAAATCTGACCTGGAACAGAATGCTCAGCGTTTCCTCCGAGGCGTGACCACGGTCGAGCGCATGGAGCACATACCGCAAAAGGTAAAAAAGGGGGGCCTGCGGGGCGTTTTCTTCCATCCAATCCTGAGTTAATTCCGCCCAGTAGCTGGCATAGGCGGTTTTGCGGATATCCGCGCGGATGCGACTGAAAGGCTCTTTTAAAACGGCCTCCTGCAATACCGAAAGTCCCCGGCCGCGGCTGGTCTGGCCCACCACGTCCAGAACCGAAAAAAGCTCCAGGATGCCGGCAAACCTTTTGGTGCTGCGTTTAGCCGACTTAGCAATCAAAGAGATTTTGCCGCGCGCCAGACTGAAAAAACTGACAATCAGGTCCCAGTCGCCGAAATCAACCCTTCGGAGCAAAATGGCAGGTGTCGTAAAAACAGGCATGGTATCAGATGCCGAGGAGCGTCGTGGCGATCATAAAATAGGAAAACACGCTGATGATATCGATGGCCGTCGTCACCAAGGGGCCGGTCGCCACCGCCGGATCAATATTAATCCGGGCAAAGCCCATGGGGACCAAGGAGCCAACGAGCGCGGCCACGGACATCGAGCAAACGACGGCCAGAGCCACGGATAACCCCAGCGCGTACATACTGTAACGAAAATGCGCGACACTGCCGATCAGCAACCCATAGACCAGGCCCAGAATCAACCCAATGGACAGTTCTTTAAATACGACCGACCAGATATCTCGCACGTTCAGCCTTCCGGTGGCCAGCCCGCGGACCACAATGGTGGAAGACTGGGTCCCGATATTGCCGCCCATACCCATGATCACTGGAATAAAAGCCGCCAGATAGGCGATCCGGGAAAGGCTGCTTTCAAATTTACCGATAATAAAAAAAGCGATGATACCCCCCATACAGCTGGCGAATAACCACGGCAGCCGAATGCGCGAGCTTTTTAGAACGGATTTGGTCTCCACAAATTCGTCGCCGACACCGGCCATTTTCAATATGTCTTCCGTGGCTTCCCGCCTGAATATATCGATGACATCATCCACTGTGACGATGCCCACCAAACGATGGGCATCGTCAACCACCGGCACCGCCAAAATATCATAGCGGGCGACGATCTTGGCTACTTCTTCCTGGTCCATATCGGTTTGCACCGAAAACACGTCCGTGGTCATAAAATCCTTCAGGGGCGTTTCAGGAGGCACCACCACCAGCTGCCGCAGGGAACTGACTCCCACCAGTTTTCCATATTCGTCGACCACATAAAGGTAAAAAGGCATTTCGACATCAAGATGCTCCTTCTGCAGCGACTCGATGGCCTCCCGGGCAGTTACATGCTCGCTTAAGGCGATGAAATCCGGGACCATAATCCCACCGGCGGTATCGTCTTCGTAACGAAGCAGATGTTCGACCTCGGCCGAATCGTCTTTTTTCATCTTATCAAGGATTGTCTGGGCCTTCTCCTCGGGCAGACGTCCCAGCAAATCCGCGACATCGTCGGTGGGCATGCGCTCCAGGATCTCTACAAGGTCCTCGACTTTCATGCCTTCGATGAGATCCAGAAAAGTGTCTTTGTCCAGCTCGCTAAACAGGACGCCTTTTTGTTCAATATCCTTGATCATATCAAACAGCCGACGCTGTTGCGAAAGGGACAGTGAACGAAACACCACCGACAAGTCGGCCGCATGGGTCTTGTTCACAATCTTACCCAGATGGGTGGTGGCTCCGCGCCGCAGCAATCTGCGAATGCTCTCCACCAGAATTCGGTTACGGTCCGTCTGCATGCAAATTACCGTCTTTTTTCAACCAAGAATGAAACTTGAAAATCTAGTCGATGATACCTATCCGGCCCCAGATGCATGGCCGCCGGGTTTACGCTGCGCTTTACGGAATGTGGACATTGACCACCTGTCCGCTCTTTCCGGAAATCGTGACCGGATTCCCATTCAATTTCATTCGGACTCCACCGGCATTGCCAATCAGAAGGTTGAAGCCCACCGACGCCTCCAATCTCAGATGGTCTCCGGCCTCCAAATGATGTTCGGTGGGGTATTGGTCATCGATGATAACCTTGATCCAGCCCGCTTGTTGGGCCGTTACTTCCAGGGAAAATTTGGCAGGTGAAGCACCCGTCGATTGCCCCTCTGAAGGCCTTGCGTAAGGAGCCGGCGGCGCCGTGTCCGGTGGTGCCGGTGCCACCACCGGCGCAGCCGGTTCATTGGCCGGGGGAGGACTGCGGAAAAATGAAACCGAATAGGCCGACAGCGCGATAACCCCCCCCAATACGAAAAACGCGATGCCCAACTTAAACCATGATTTGGGTGCCGGACGCTCCGGTTCGGCCCTTGAATCGGCTGGTTTCTGGCATCCCCCAAGCCGCGAGGCATACCTTCGTACCGCTTCCTCACCATCCGCCCCAATGGCTTTCGCATACGCCCGCAAAAAGCCTTTGACGAACACCTTATCCGGAAGCCGGTCATGCGCTTCTTGTTCGATCAGTCGAAGCGTGCCCACTCGAATGCGCGTTTCTGCGGCTACCTTTTCAAGGCTGATTTTCTTTTCGAGCCGGATGGCCTGAAGATAACGCCCGTACGAGAGCGAATTCTCATCGGATTTCATTGCGTAAAGCAATTCGTTGGGTGTTTATCATTCGGGGTCATTCGTGGTTTGGGAGACAAATAACAGGTTTTGATTCCGACTACTGGATTATCTTTATGTGGGAGCGTTTACGAAGATCTTCCAGCCACTCCTGGTACTTGGTATCGACAAATTCGTTGTAGAGGACCTCCTGGATCTCGGCTTGAACCTCTTGGAGGGATTTCCCCGGTCTTCCCACCACCTTCTGCACATATAGGATCTGATAGCCAAAGTCGGCTTCCACCACGGGCGTAAACCCGCCGGCCTGCATGTCTCGGATTTGTGTCTGTAACTGCGACGAGAGCTCCTCCAACCGAAAAACACCTAGCTCTCCCCCTCCGGCATTGGCTGACAAATCCGCGACACTCCGGGCGAGCTCTTCAAAAGGTTGCCCCTGTTTCAACCGCGCCTCAATCGCCTCCATTTCTTTGCGAGCCGTCAGTCTTTCGGATTCATCGGCATAGGCGGGAACCTTGATAAAAATATTCCAAAGATGATAATTTGTCTCCCCGGCATACTTTTCAGGGTGGTTGTCATAATAGGCTTGAATATCATTATCGGTAATTACAACTTTGGATTTGACAGCGCGGTTGATGAGCTTCGTTCGCAGTATCTGATTCTTTAATTCTTGGCGGTATTCCTCCATGCTGATACCCTGCTGGGACAGCCCGGCTCGCAAGTCTTCATCCGTATAGTGACGAGCCTCTTTGATCCGCTCCAGGGTTTTATTGATCTCTTCTTCGCTGACGGTGATTTTATTGCGCTTGATTTCCTGTTCCGCCAATTTGCGCTCAATCAGCTGATTAAGCAAATCGGACCGAACTTTATAAAGGGTTTGGCGTTCCTGTTCCGCAGAATACCCCAAGGCTTTAATGTTGGCGGCATAGGGCTGGAGGTTTTGGTTCAAGTCAAAAAGGGTAATAATGTCTTCATTCACCACCGCTACAATCCGGTCCACCACGATGGCATCCCCGTCATCCGCCTGGCTCCCAATGGCCGAAGCGCAAAAAATCATCCAACACAATCCCCAGAGCCCTAACGAATGGAGTCTTTTTATGATCTTATCTGTCATTGCTTTTTTCACGGGCCGCCAATTGTTTGGTACGAATATTTTCTAAGCCGGTAATTTTTTGCCACTGCCTGGTATTAATTTCAATCGCATATTTTTCTCTGAGCTTCTTTATCCACGCTTGATAGGCTTCTTCAGCCTTTTTTCGTCGCAACTGCTGAACGATGAGGGCGTTGATGTCTTCGGCTCTCTCTGTCTCTAAATTCTTCCCTTTGTAATTCTCTTCATAAAATTCGGCAATGTCGTCGGCCGTAATGTTCACTTGCGTCTGCAGCTCCTGATAGATCACCTTCTCCATCAACAGGCGGGTTCTCAAGCGCTTCTCCCAGGATTCGTAGGAAATGGCGGTCTCCAACAGCGTTTTTTCGAACTCTCCCTCGGGATAGTCGCCTTTTATCGCGGTCAGGGCTTTCTCAAATTCTGAATCCGAAATCGCAATCTCAAGCTCTTGGGCTCTTTCAAGCAGCACCATCTCAAGAATCATCTGATTCAAGAAGCGTTGTTGCGCTTTTTGAATCTCTTTCGATTTTTGGGCCAATTTATGAGGATAGGCCGTCTTGGCGATTTCAAAAGCTTCTTTAAATTCGTAGACGGTAACCGTCCGTTCACCCACACGGATTAAATAATCATCGCCGCCTCCCGCGTCCGGATCGGCGCACCCGACCAAACCCGCGAAAATGAGCCCCGCTGGAATCAGCCACATCAACTTATCAAAGAATCGCGTCATCGATTACCCAACCTCATTCTTCAGCCCTCCGATCATATGCGGCCTTCCCATGGGTCTACCCTGTGCCCGCCCTGCAGTCTTCGAAATCTTTATTCGCTAACACGCCGCGCTATTTCTTGCAAGAGGTTTTTGGCCTGAGCTAACTGTCTAACCACGCTGCGGTGGGTCAACTTGACGATCAGCAAGTGGTTAGGCTTCAATTCAAAGCGTGTCGGCTCCGCCAGAATCATATCGGCAATCCCGGCGGAATTCATCTGGTGGGACTCGGAGAAACTAAGGATAAGCTGCTCCCCGGTCAGATCGAACTTGGAGACGCCGGCCTTGCGGGCCAACACTTTCAACGCGATTTTAAACAACAGGTTTTTCCCTTCATTGGGCAGTGCGCCGTATCGATCAATCAGCTCAAGTTTAAAGTCGGCGATTTCAGTCAACTCGGTTATCCTCGCCAGACGCCGATAGGCCGCCATCCGTTGGTCAATACTCGGTATATAGGTTTCGGACAGAAAGGCTGACAAACCGATATTAATCTCCGGTTCCAGCGTTTCGGGGACCGGCTCGCCTTTCAACTCCGCGATGGCCGTCTCCATCAGTTGCAGAAACATGTCATAGCCGACGGCCGCGATATGGCCGGACTGGGAAGCGCCCAGCAGAGTGCCCCCGCCCCGAATCTTCAAATCATTCATGGCGATTTGAAAACCGGAGCCTAAATCGCTGTGTTCCATCAATACCTTAAGGCGTTTGCGGGCATCTTCGCCCAGGAGACTTTCTTTGGGGATGAGCAAATAGGCATAGGCCTGCTCATCGGCGCGCCCGACGCGACCGCGCAACTGATACATCTGGGCCAGTCCGAAACGGTCAGCGCGATTGACGATAATCGTGTTGGCCGAAGGAATGTCCAACCCGGATTCTATAATGGTGGTACACACCAGCAAGTCGAATTCTTTTTTCATGAAAAGCCACATGACCCGTTCCAACTCTTCTTCATCCAGGCGTCCGTGGGCCACTGCGAGCCGGGCTTCCGGTACGAGCTGCCTTAATTTCTTGGCGATTCTATCGATACTGTAGATGTTGTTGTGGACAAAGAAGATCTGTCCCTGGCGCGCCAACTCATGGCGAATGGCTTCGGCCACCACGGCCTCCTCAAATTCCGAAATGTAAGTGATAATGGATTGCCGGTACTCGGGGGGCGTTGCAATGATGCTGATATCCCGGATCCCCGTCAAGGACATATGCAGGGTGCGGGGGATCGGAGTTGCGGTCAAGGCCAGCACGTCGACTGAGCTTCGCATTTGTTTCAGCTTCTCTTTGTGTTTGACCCCAAAACGTTGTTCTTCATCCAGGACGAGCAGTCCCAAATCTTTGAAAGCCACATCTTTTTGCAGCAGACGGTGGGTTCCGATAACAATGTCTATCTTTCCTGCCTTCAGGTCGGCGATAATCGCCCGCTGGTTGCGTCTCGAGCGAAAGCGGCTCAAACATGCAATATTGACCGGATAGCGTTCGAAGCGCTCGGAAAAGGTGGCATAGTGCTGCTCGGCCAGGATGGTGGTGGGAACCAGCACCGCCACCTGTTTGCCGTTATTGACGGCCAAAAATGAGGCCCGCAGGGCGACCTCGGTTTTGCCGTAGCCCACATCGCCACAGACGAGTCGATCCATGGGGATCGACTGCTGCATATCCTGCAGAACGTCCTCAATGGCTTTAATCTGATCCGGGGTTTCTTCATAGGCAAAACCTGCCTCAAAATCTCGAAAATAACTGTCCAAGGACTGAAAAACAAAGCCTTTGTCGACTTTGCGTTGGGCGTAGAGTTTGAGAAGTTCTCCGGCGATCTTCTCCGCGGATCTCTTAACCCGGGCCTTAACCCGCTGCCATGATTTGCCCCCCATTTTATCCAACACGGGTTCGATCCCATCGACCCCCATGTATTTTTGGACCATCCCCATCCGATCCACGGGCAGATACAGCTTATCGCCATCTCTGTAAATGACGATCAGAAAATCATTGGTAATGCCGTCAATGCTTAGCTTTACTAAACCATCATAGCGGCCGATTCCGTGATCGACGTGCACGATTAAATCATCTCTCTTGAGCTCCTGCAGATCCAACAACGGCGTGCGCGCGGGGGGCTTGGCAGGCCTGCGGCGGTGGTGCTTGGCGCCGAATATCTCGTCTTCGCTAATTAGGGCCAAAGACTCAGCCGGCCAGACAAATCCGCTGGAAATCTGTCCCAGCACAATATACACTGAACCAGGATCGACTTTTCCTGACGGGTAGCCGTCAATGAGCCTAAGTGGCAAACCATAGGGCATCAGCAGCGATTTGAGTCGCTCGGCCTGGGGCCGGCTCCGACATACCATCAAAATGCCACAGCCGGTTTGAAATTGATCCTTGATCCACTCCACCAGCGGCAAAAGCAGATTGTCTTTATCCCGGAAATTTCTGAGCGCGGCGCTGATATCCGTGTTGTCTTTGACATCGAAATTAAAGGTCCGGGCCGAGGGACTTTGATCGCCTTCGGCCGTCAATACATCCAGCATCTTGACCCGGATGGGCCTTTTGGCAGCCAGGATTTCCTCAACCTCCGACCATTTCAAATAAAGGCTTTCGGGCGCCACACAGAGTCGGTTTGCCGCGCAGGAAGCCTGATAGTTCTGCACGGCCTGTTCTTG
>CP070697.1:6081190-6090725 GCA_020353555.1 Desulfobacterales bacterium | reverse complement strand
AAGATTGCCTTGAATCTTCCCTGAAACAGATGCCCGTGTCGGCCGCCCTTGCGGTTAAAATTAGGTCGCATAGCTGATATTGATCCATTGCATCGCCAGGCTCAAATTCGGCTCCGGGGTCTCCACCAGCAGGTGAAATAATGGTTGCTCATCAAACAGTACGTATGAATTACCATTGAAAAACGCTCAGCCGCTTTTTCAAGGTATTCGAGAAACTTTTCCTTGTCACGCTGGTTTTTAAATATTTCTTCTTGTTTATTGCCCCGATTGATCACATGATAAAGAGTGACGGGTACTAATAACCTGCCTTGGTTCAATTGCTTCTATATTTCATTCTTTAATGCATTGATGAGGGCCTCGATAACGGCTGAGGCCAGCATCTCGCCGCACGGTACATGCTTTCCGCAGTAACTTATTTCCGCGGGGCCGATTCCGCTGGCGACGGCGATTGCATCCGTGCCGGTGCCCGTCGCAATGGTTCCGGATACGGGGCTCTTGACGCCCAGCTCCCGCAGCGCCAAAGTTTTGGCTTCCGTTGCAACCATCACGGCTTCCACCATCGCGGCCCGCGACAGCGGGGCATTCGCGATTAATATGATGTTAATCGTTCCCGTCGCCGGAACAGTGAATTGCAGTTTTTGCCAATCCGCGCTGTCACCGGCGCAGCGGGCATTTGAAATACCGGCCGTAACGATAGCGGTGAAGTCGACGCCCTGGAATGATCTGGTGGTCTGCCGAAAAGAATCCATCGAAGCCGCCGTCATCATGCCGACCGTCGTACCTTTTAGCAGTATGGATTCACTGTATTTACTCAGCGTTTCGGCCGGGTTTTCAAAATTCTGCTCGGGTTCCCCGAGATTCTTTTTCACCTTCATGATGACAATGTTTGCAGCGCTGAGTAACCCTCCATTGAGGACCGCGGAACTGAGCACCGTCCGCTCCTTGCGGAATCTGACGCAGATATGGTCCTTGGTCGGGATCACCTCAAATTGATTATGATCGCACATAGTCGTAAGTGCTGCTCAGAGCCGCGGGCGAAGGCGTCTTACGCCAGCTTAGTTTTCGTAAGACCCCGGGATTTCTTGGCGTTCGACAGAAGGCTTTTCGATGAAGCCAAATAACCCATATTCTTTTTTCGTGGAGCTACCATTGGATTCATCTCATACGCATGCAACGCATTTTTTCATGACCATGCCGGATTCGATGGCCGTGCGTCCCATGCGCGAAATAAATTTGTCCCGAGCCTGCTTACCATTGAGAATCTTGCGTTTCTCGATACCCCGCTCGACGACAGGCTGCCACGTGCCCGGTGCATCCCATCGCGCTCGTCTCGGCATGACGGCTTCCTCAATGATCGCGTGAACACGTTAGCATCTTTTGCGTCAGATGTCCCTAATTTTTCCTCTGGCTTCACAACTGCATCCGGCCGTGGTGGAGATGCGACGAATGTCCACGCCGGTAGTGGCCGCAATCAACGGGGCGGCGGCTGGTGCGGATTTCGCATTGACCCTGGCGAGTGATTTCCGTATCATGGAGCAATCAGCGGTTTTAAAGCAGGCATCCACGTCAAACGGATTATCTTTTGACGGCGACGCCCCATTCACCCTGCCCAATATCGCCGGCCTGGCCCGTGCTCTGGAGATTGCGGCCTTTGATCCTGCGATTTCTTCAGTGCCGGCGGCCGCGTGGGGATTGGCAACCCAGGTGGTTGAAGGCGCGAAATCATTGAAAAACGTAAACCGATTTTTAACATTGAAATATCACATTGACGGCTATCTTCACCGCAGGAGCGATCCATGACAGAGAAGTCACCGGTGTTCAACAAAACCTACGACCACTACCTGGAAAAGATCAGGGCAGCCGACCTAGCGGCCGCAGCAGCGCCGCTGGGGGGCGAACCGGCGGCCGATGGGCTCCGCATCCCGTTCTTTGGCCGGCCCTTTATGGTGACCCGAAGCGGCGTCACTGATGAACAGGGCCGCAGGGCCCGCTTCGATGTGTGCATCGTGCTGTTCAAATACATCCTCATGTGTCCGGATTCACCACCTGCAATCGGTGAATGGACGGCCTACAGGGATTTCAAGGACGCCGCCCCGCTGGTCCACTATTTCGCCGCCAATGCGGAAAACGCCGTTGCCGAGGCCTTTTCCGGCAAGGTCGATGCCCTCCGGCGGGCGGCCGCATCCCTGAGGGGCCGGGCGCCGGCAGAGGCGCTGTGCTACGACCTGGCCCTTGCCTTTGACGCCCTTCCGCGGGTGACCATGCTGATGCTCTTCAACGACGCCGAAGCCGGGTTCGCGGCCCGCTGTTCCATCCTGTTCCGAAGGAGCACCGCGTCTTACCTGGACATGGAGTGCGTGGGGATTCTCGGCGCCCAACTGGCCGGCTATCTCAAAGAGGCGGCCGCGAGTTGAACTCTCCGATACAAGATCGGCAACTGGAGAGAACACCGGTTGTCGGCGGGTGAGATCACCGAACTGTTATCCGACGAAGGCGTGGCGCTCTGTTCGCACGGTTGAACGGGTATCAGCCAAAGGCGGAATCCGATTCACTTCAGATAAATCCTAAATTCAAAATCTTATCTCGCTATGCCGGTTTAAACCATCGCGAAAAACGGTGCCAGTTGTATATTTCTATCAGGTGAAATTATCGATCAGACCTTGTGCCAGGGGTTGTATTTTACCAGTAAAATTGAACAGGGCATTTTGCGCGTGAGTTCTTCGACGGTGCGACCGAACAGGTAATGTTCGAGCCGTCCCTCTTCATGGGCGGAAATAATGACCAGATCAATTTTCTTGTCTTTGACGGCCTCGATGACCTCCTCGACCGGCTTCCCTTCCCGAATCCATTCGGTAATTTCGAGACCATCCGCCTGTTCGGATTTTATGATACGGTCTATTTCTTCTCGGGCTTTTTTGACCAAATTTCCGTATTCCTGCTTTAGGGAAGGAACCGGCAAGTTCCATCCGTCAACGCTGAAGGGATCATGAATCACATGGAGAACAGACAGTTTGGAATTGTACTGTTTTGCAAGTGCTATTCCGTAATGCAAGGCTTTTTTGCAATTTTTCGTGGATCTGCTCACTACCAGAATTCGTTTGATATCATCCATGATACATCTCCTTTCTTAAAACGCTTATCCGTTTCGATAATAGACGATAAAGCGTGCAGCGATAATTGTATATCAGCATTTTTCCCATATTGATGTAGGACACCGGCCTTTTCAGCTGTGGTGTTTTATCCTACAAGTATAGAATCCTGGCTTAGAGGACCAGGCCTTGATCTCACCCCAAAGCGGTGGTGTTGGCCGTTAACGGACCAATAGAAAGATGGACTAGTGGAAAAATGGAATGTGGGGTATAAAAAGAGGACCAAGTCTTCACTGTCAGATCAATGAATTTTATCACAGAACATGATCCGGGTATTGCTCTTGGTCCTAGAATTGGGTAGGATTCTGAGATCAAGCGCCAACACAGCACAATAGCCGAATTCATTGACTGAGTCCCAGCGCTAATTTAAAGCAATGAAACTTTTTCACCTTAAATCGCTGCGCGTTCGCCTGATACTTCTCGTTCTGGTTGCCGTGATTCCTGCCTGGGGAGTGATCGTGTATACCGCCTCCGAGCAAAGGCAGCTGGCGGTCGCCGGGATTCAGAGAAATGTCCTGCAGCTGGCTGAATTTATCGCCCATGAGGAAGAACATATACTTCAGGGTGCCCGTCAAATCCTCATCGCTTTGGCGAAATTTATTCAAACAGAAAATACGCAGCCGTCCGAATGCAATACGTTTTGCGCCGATCTTCTCAAGCAATTCCGGCGCTACGCCAACCTTGGGGCTGCAAAACCCAACGGCGAGATTTATTGCAGTGCGGTTCCTTCCGACCAGCTTCCCAATGCCGGCGATCAGCCATGGTTTCGGCGCGCAGTTGAAACCGGCGATTTCGCTGTCAGTGATTATCACGTCGGCCGCATCACCGGCAGGCCTGTGTTGGTCCTGGCCTATCCCGCCATTAACGCTGCCGGCGACAACGTTGCGGTGGCTTTCGCTGCCCTGGATCTGCAATGGCTTAATCAACACAAATTCGACGTCGGGGATCTATTCCCCGATTATTTCACGCTTACACAGATCGACGAAAACAGCATAGTTCTGGCGCACCAGCCGGAATCGGATCAATGGATCGGACAACCAATGGCGCGTAATTCCCTCCTTAAAACGCGCAATGGTTTGTTGCTTGTGGTCAGTTGAACGTGGGTTTATTGAAGGATTGTTTGCGGATTGGCAACGCGAGGTTTAGTGCGAAACAAGATCCGTTCCCAACGGGGGTCAACCCTCGACCGACAACGAACAACGGACAACCCCCATCGAGCTTTGACTCGATTCGAGTAAAGGTTAAATTGCCTTGAATCTTTTTCAGACTTGAGGGCGGCTTGTTCCTTTATAACAATCGCCGACCGTGCGCGTTCGTGACAGCTTTTCAGCTTGGGGGTAATGATACACAGATTGAGCGTTTAATTACCTCTACTTTCTCACATTACCGCAAGTCGTCCGGGATCAAGCGCAATGGATAGTCAGAATGGAACGATCTTTACCAGAGTATCGATCCGAACAAAAACGAGATTGATTTGCTCAAGGCAGCGACGACGGACGCAACCATATTCAACCTGATCCGTTTGGAAGGTCCCCCAGCCACCTAATCTCTAAACCGCGCATATCCGGGAGGACGCGGACCTTCAGGCCGCTTAACGAGTCAACCTCAGCACACATCGTATACGTGCTGTCGCCTGGAAATCCGGCATCGCCAAGTTTGACGGTCATGTATACGCTACGGGCGTCCTTTTGCTCATAACCGCCTCTGCAACCTCATTAAAAAGCAGATGGATCATCTCAACTTCCCTGAAATGAGTCGAGGGCGATACCATCACTTCGGGTCACAGCGCCTACTTAAAGGACCAGCCCAGGGGCACGTTCATATCTGCTCTCAAAAAACTCAATGACGGCCATGCATGGCCTGCTCGAGCGTCGGCTCCATGACTACCTTATCCCCTTGAATGACAATGATGCGTTTCAGCTGGGGGATATTTACCCCTTCGGCGATCAGATACACTGGTTCCACGGACAGAAACGCGTCGTCTCTTTTTTTTCTTGGGTATCCTCCCTATAGTGCGTAGACCCAACAATACATTTGACAAACTCAATATTCGAATTTAGAGTTTAATTATGAAATGTTTTTCCCTCCCACGGCTGCGCCTCTACGCAGCGGGAATTGGAATCTCTGAAAAAAAGTCGGCGGCTTCCGACACCGCGGTTGCCATGCGGCCGGCGATGTCTTGAGCCTCTCGAATAAAATCAGAGAAAAATGAATTGGGAAGGAGAAAATATGAAACGTATCTTGGTTGCCATTGACTTTTCGGAAGTAACCGATGAAGTGATATCAAATGCGGTCAGGTTGAACAAAGCACTCAACGGCCGACTGCGTATCCTTCATGTAGCTGATTCAGCGCCCTACAGTTATACCCCGCAAGATAATTCCACACGGGCATCTGAGCCCCAAAACCCGGTTGCACCGATGGAGGACAACAGGCTGCAAGGGATTCGTACGCGATTGTCAAAAGAGCAGCTCGATGCGGAATACCGATTGATGGAAGGACCGGCGGCAGATAATATTTTAGCGGCCGCCAGAGAGTTCGGTGCCGATCTCATTGTAATCGGCGCGCATGAGCATGGAAAATTTTACCACTTTTTATTCGGTGATACCACCGCCTCGCTTATCCGTCATGCACCGTGTCCAATCCTGGTCGTGCCGCATAGAGGCGACGAATAGCTTATTTTTACTTAAAAGACGCGCGGTCCGAGCACGGCTAGAATTTCACCTTCGTCCATTTTTTCTTTTTCGAGCAGTACTTGGGCCATTTTTTCGGATTTATCGCGATTGTCTGTCAGTATTTGTTTGGCATCCGCGTAGCAGCTTCGGATAATGTCCTGAGTTTCGTCATCGATCAGCTGTTCAAGTTTTTCAGAATGCTGCCTGATGTTCGGCCCGTGCCCCAGAAACAGATCCTGCTGATGGTCGACCAGCGATATATTCGGCGCCCGCTGGCTCATACCGTAAACGGTGATCATATTGCGCGCAATTTTGGCGATTTTTTCAAGGTCATTGGATGCGCCGGTGGAAACCTCGCCAAAGATAATTTCCTCGGCCGCCAGTTTGTGCAAATCGACATCGTCTTTCAGGGTCAAATTCCGGGTGTGAACTTCAAATATCCGAACGCGCCCGATGAGATCCGGTCGATCCACGAGAATCTGGCGGTCAAATCGCCCGGGCCGGAGCAACGCCGAATCCAGAACCTCCGGACGGTTGGTGGCCCCCATGATGATGATCCCGATGCGGGGATCGAAGCCATCCATTTCGCTGAGCAGCTGGTTGAGCGTGTTTTCCCTTTCATCATTGCTACCCAGATAAGGACCCTGGGACCTGCTTTTGCCGACCGCATCCAACTCGTCGATAAAGATAATGCAGGGGGCCTTGGTCTTGGCTTCTTTGAAGAGATCGCGCAGCCGCGCGGCTCCAACGCCGACGAACATTTCGACGAAATCCGAGCCGCTCAGGTTAAAAAAAGGCACGCCGGCCTCACCGGCAACGGCGCGGGCCAGCAGTGTCTTGCCCGTTCCCGGAGGACCCACCAACATGATGCCCTTGGGCAGTTTGGCCCCCAGACGCGTGTATTTGCCCGGCTCCTTTAAAAAGGACACAACTTCTTTGACTTCTTCAACCGCCTCATCGACCCCGGCGACATCCTCGAACGTGACTTTGAGGGAGGGGTCGACTTCATATATTTTGGCCTTGTTTTTGCCCAGGTTCAAAAAGCCGGTCCCCCCGCCTTTCCCCATCTTACGCATGATCCAGCCCCAGACTAGAAAGAAGATGCCGAATGGAAGGATCCAGTTGGAGATCAAATGCGAAAAAAAGTGCGATTCGATCTTTCCCTGGTAAGTGACGCCGTGCTGTTGCAGATCTTCCAGCAAGGTTGGATCGGTGAGGGGAACGACCGTGAATTGGCGTTGGATTTCCCGGCGACGGGCCTCTTCCGATTGTGCCAGATTTTTTCCAAAATTGAGATACCAGGGGGTCTGTTTTTGCTGCGGCGTGAAGCCGGGCTTAGGGGGTGAGGGGCTTGGCTCGGTCCCGGTTTTTGGGGTTGCGGTGCTGGCCTGTGTCGCCGCTTTTGGAGGAGCCTGTTCAGATTTCAGTAAACCGTAGATCCTATCAGACTCCAAGATTACACTTTTGACTTTGTTCTTTTGAATAAGATCCCGGAATGTACTGTATGGTAGTTCTTTAACCGCGGGTCCGGAAAAAAACATCGTTTCCAGAAAAAGCATTAGCAAAAACATCATCAGGTAATAGCCGATGGAAAACTTGGATCGTTGAATCATTATCGCCTCCCGGAAGCAGTTGTCCTTAAGTTCGCCGCCCTACCCAGTAACTGCAAAGCAGCCGTCTCCCTTTAAAACTAGGCCCATCATAAATCCTGAAATGCAGTCCGGGTATCGGTGCCGGTCTTATTTTTGTGTCGGATTTCGCTGAGATTTGCCGTAAGCATTTATCTGACAAGCCCTTCGAGCATGTCTCGGATAGAGCCGTCTCATCCGGACCTGTATTGCACGTCACCGAGCTTTAGCCTGATTTTGAAAACCTGCTCCTGGGCCAGGGTTATTTACTCCAATCTCCCCGATTACTTCACACTGAAATACTGTCAGACAAATATTGACAGGAAATCGCGCGAAATTCCTACCTGATTATCAGACGGAGACCGATAGCGGAATCATCTCCGGGAACTTACAGTAGTTGCAAACATCGAAACGGAAGGTCTTTTTAAGAAGGAGAGGCAAACGCACGGACACACTGGCACTTGACACCGAAACGGCGATCGCAACGCCGTTGGCAAAGGTTTTCGAAAAACTTGGAACCAACCCCAGAGGACTATCTGCCGCAGAGGCTCAAAAACGGCTCGAGGAATATGGCTATAATGAGGTCGCTGAAAAGAAAGTAAATCCGTTGGTCAAATTCCTGGGCTACTTCTGGGGACCGATTCCCTGGATGATCGAGGTGGCGGCCGTGATTTCGGCGATCGTACGGCACTGGGCGGATTTTATCATTATCATCGTTTTGCTGGCATTTAACGGGGTGGTGGGCTTCTGGCAGGAATACCAGGCCGGCAACGCCGTGGAAGCACTCAAGAAAAAACTGGCGCTCAAAAGCCGGGCGCTAAGAGATGGACACTGGCAGCAAATCAATGCCAAAGAACTGGTGCCGGGTGACATCATCCGTCTGCGCTTGGGAGACATTATCCCGGCCGACGTGACGCTGTTTGAGGGTGATTATCTGAGCGTGGATCAATCCGCCCTGACCGGCGAGTCCCTGCCGGTCAACAAGACTCCGGGGGATTCGGCCTACTCGGGCTCGATCGCTAAACAGGGCGAAATGCTGGGCCTGGTAACAGCGACCGGCAACGACACCTATTTCGGCCAGACCGCCAGACTCGTGGCCAGTGCCAGGCCGGTGTCGCATTTCCAGAAGGCCGTCCTACAAATTGGAGACTATCTGATTTATTTGAGCCTGGGGCTGGTGGCGGCCCTCATACTGGTTCAGCTGTTTCGCGGCGCGGCCCTCCTCGAGCTGGTTCAGTTCGCTTTGATCCTGACGGTGGCATCCATCCCGGTGGCCATGCCGGCGGTGCTTTCCGTCACCATGGCCGTGGGCGCCCTGGCGCTTTCCAAACTCAAGGCCATCGTTTCCCGTCTGGAGTCGATTGAGGAGATGGCCGGGATGGACATTTTGTGTTCCGACAAGACCGGAACCCTCACCCAGAACAAGCTTACCCTGGGTGATCCCCTGATATTCGGGGCAAAAAACTCACAAGATCTGATTTTAGCCGCGGCGCTGGCCTCCAAGGCCGAGGATCAAGATGCCATCGACCTGGCCGTGATTGGCGGGCTTGAGGATCGAGGCGTACTCGGTTCCTACGCGCAGCTCAAGTTTTTGCCTTTTGATCCGGTGGGCAAACGCACCGAGGCCGCCATCCAGGCCATCCGGGGCAAGGCCTTCAAAGTCACCAAGGGCGCACCCCAGGTTATACTTGAACTCGCTCAGGTCGACCCGGATACCCGGACCAAGGCTGAGCAGGCAATTGGCGACTTTGCCGCCAAAGGCTACCGCTCCCTGGGTGTCGCTCGCACCGCGGAGGCTGGAGACTGGCTGTTTCTGGGAATTCTGCCCCTTTATGATCCGCCGCGCGAGGACTCGGCCGAGACCATCAGCCAGGCCCGCCGCCACGGGATTGCGGCAAAAATGGTGACGGGCGACAATCTGGCGATTGCCGGCGAGATTGCGGGACAGCTGGGGCTGGGAAAGACCGTTTACGCTGCGGACAAACTGCTGCAAAGCAACCAAGAAGCCACCCGGATGGCAAGCGATACGGCCGAGAAGGTTGAACAGGCCGACGGCTTTGCCCAGGTTTTTCCGGAGCACAAGTA
>CP070697.1:6073898-6081090 GCA_020353555.1 Desulfobacterales bacterium | reverse complement strand
TTGGCCTCTTCCAGGATAATAACCTTATACTCGTTGGACCGCATGACGGACTTGACCCTCGCCAGTCCTTTTTGAGCCGCCTTTATATCTTGTAACGACGGCTTGCCGTTGGTGAAACGGCCCAGCCCAAATTGTTCCACGGTAATCAGGTCGGAGAACCTTTGGAGCGCTTTAATTTCACTGTAATCCCCCATTTTGATAAACTGGGCAATAAACACCTTCAATCCGGCACCTGCCGCCCGTAGGGCTAGACCCAAGGCGGCCGTGGTTTTACCTTTGCCATCACCCGTATAAACTTGTGTATATCCTCGCATAGCCTTTGTCAGATTCCAAATTTTCCCACAACCGCCAGCGTCTCCCGCATGATTCCATGGACCGGGAGGTTATTTTGAGTCCCATGTCCGCGCGATGAACCCCGACAGGCCCGCCAAGCGGGCGATTTGTTAACAGCATATATCACCCCGCCGCGCGTTGCAACAGGCAAGATAGGCTCGCAAGTAGCCATGTGGTCAACGGTCGTTTCCAGAAGACGTGAGGGTCACGCACATCGTGAAAATGCTTAGCTCGAGTGACGCACATCGGATTTTGCACGCGCCCAAGCCTGATAGGGTCACCAATTCACGGCCCTATCAGGCCTGGATCGTCTGTCAAAAAGGGGGGGATAACCCGGCGGGTTTAATTTCCGATTTTCCCTGGCTCGCAACCGGTTGGTTGAGGCTGCCGCGCTGGCAACCCGGGATTTGAGCTTCTAAGGCACAACCCAAACCGCCATGTCTTTGGCCCGCTGAACCACCTTGTTGCAGACCCGGCCGATGTTGAAATCTTCGACCTGAGAAACGCCGGTCCGGCCGACCATGATACTACCGCAGCGGCTGTTTTGGGCCTCTTCGATCAGCGCCCCGGCGCGACTGGGAACTCCGGTTGCGATCTTTAGCATGATATTGTCCTGCTTAACTCCCGCCTCCACCAACCGGGCTTTCGCTTGGTCCATGAACGGCTCGATCAGTTGCCGGGCATCTTCCCAGACCGTCTTTTCCACCTCTTCAAAAGGATTGTCTTGGCCCGGTGAAGATTCCGGGAAGCCGATGCGCCGCATGGCATGCAAGAGGATGACGTTGCCGTCGAACTTATCGACAAAGGAACATAGATAGTCCACCGCCCGCATGGATCCCTTCGATCCGTCCAACGCGACGATGATATTTTGATTCTTGGGTTTTCCGGTTACGACACATACGGGTAATGCGTTTAGGATTCCAATCACCTTGTGGGCGACGCTGCCGACGGCAACGCCGTTGAGTGGGTTTCCTCCGTTGCGGCCCATTACCAAAAGGTCGTAACCTCCCTTCGATTGCGCCGCGATATCCCTGGCAATCCCACGGACCCTATTTTGGATTTCGACCGTTACGGACTGTTCACGAAAATCAGCATCCAATAACGCCTGGCGTGCCCGTTGCATAACCGCCTGTAACGTCTTTTCGTGTTCAAGTTCGAGAGTCTTCATCTTGTTCATCCAAACATCAGACTCCGGTTCTTGCGTATAGTCCCAAAAAGTTTCCGGCATTCTACTGAACACATGAAATAGTACCACTTCCGATCCGACCGGGGGCATCACTTTCGCCACAAATTCCACAGTTGACATCGACCCCCCTGAACCATCCAGCGCCAATAAGATCTTCTTTTTTTCCAAACCTGCCATTTTCTAAGTCTCCTTTCGTTTGTTCCACAAATTCCTCAATATAGACAAAATCGTATCAATTCAGCTGTATGAAAAATATCTTTGAAATCAACACGCGGGTCGGTTTTGCGAAACTTTATTTGCGAGTTTTTTCCGCTGCCCAAAGCCGATGAGCGGTCGGCCTCTCCATGGTTTTTCAAAGGGCTAGCTGTTACCTAAAATCCATAAGCGTGTTACCGACATCTTTTGCATGCGCTAAAATCAGCAAATAAAGGATGCCCGCTTGGAATACTGCGGCTATGCTGACTTCGCCCATGCATACGCGCAATTGTCATGCCAAAATTGGGCAAACACGCATGATCATTTTAACTATATAAAATATATTTGGATATTTTTTTTCGACCCCCTAAATAGGATCAAGCCCCCCACGGAGTTACTGTCAGCATTTTTTGCAGAATGTAAAAAGCGACCGATCCTCGCACGAAATGCCCGAACAATCAGGATGGCCTGCGTTCGGAGCCGTCCATGAATTTAGTCTGACAACGTGCGGTGAGATCCACTCCTCATTGGGGCAGCTTTTATGACGGCGGTCTCTCCCACGAAATCAAGGGGAATCTCTCCTGCAAAATCACGCCGCGTCAGTATGGGCGGCAATGGATCCATCCGCCTTGACCCTGACCGGCTTGCGTCTGCACGACGTGCAGAATATGGCACAAATCTTGCTTTTACGCACACCGGTTACCGGTCGGGCGGTTATCCCGGCTTTTGGCAGTTTGCGTTTTTGTTCTGAAATCAACAGATAGCGAGAATGATGGAAGATCAGAAGAAGGTGTGATTGCCCCACTCGCCCCGAGCTGCGGCCAACCGGATGGTCTGGAGATCATCCCGAGTGGAAGTGCCCCGTATGCAAAAAGGAATATTTTGCTGAAAAAGACGGAGTTCTAACCACCGAAAGCCCGTTCAAATGGCCGTCAAAAAAGAAGACACTAAGTTCCTTGGCATATAGCTAAAATTGACGGTCACCCCCGAAGTCTGAACAGCTGTCAAAGGTTTGCCGCCGAATTATTATTTTATTGAAGCACGTCGGGCACGCTCCTCGCGTCAGACCCCAACCCGCGCGGGTTTCGAACTTCAAGCCACGCGTATCAAGGCCGCACCCCACAGAAGATTGGCCGCAAAACGGCGGCCAAAGCTGCTTTAGAGCTTTTCAAACACGAGTTCGGGTTGGATCCAGGAGGATTGAAGCGTTCGCCGATCGGTAAGGCCGGTTAAAACCAGCGCAGAACGGTATCCATAATTGTTGGCGCCCAAAATATCGGCCGCCAAAGAGTCGCCCACCATAAGAACACGCTGCGGCTCGACCGCTTGACCCCGGCGGCGCTCCAACTCCCGATGATTGCTTTGAAAGATGGGGTTGTACGGTTTGCCCAAGTACAAGGGTTCGACTTCAACTCCGTAGCGGCCTAAGACCTGCTTGATAAATCGCGCGATCCCGCCGGCGGCGATTTCAATTTGACCTGATCCCAAGGGGAAAAACTCGTCCGGGTTAGGAACGATACATACGCCTTCCGGCTTGGAGATAAAAAAGTTTAAGACGCTGTTAACGGTGCGTTTCCAATCAAAATTCTCTTCATTGACGATCACGCCTCGGCAGTCAGGGAGATCTTCAATTTTTCGGGTTACCCTGAGCCCGGCTTGTGCGGCGTAACACGGATTCCCGAAATCTCCCATCACAAAGAAGAGCTCTCCGCCGAGCGCGTTTTCTTGGACCACTTCTTCCAGCCCGTTACCTGAAGAAATGATTTCCTCCGGGTGCACCGCCAGTCCCATTTTTCGCAGATGCGACGCTTTTTCGGCCCGGGAAAGATTGGGGTCGTTGGTGAGAAAAGAAAACAGGACCCTCCCCTGGCGGAGGTCGTGCAGCAAATCGACACTTCCCGGCAGCGCCCGGCCCTGGATAACAAGGACGCCGTCAACGTCAAAGACCAATGCGTCCAGTTCCCCCCGATGAGCCTCAATCCAATTCGACAAGGAAACCCCTTTTTCCATTATTGCAGCATCCCGAGGCCCCGCCAGCGGCCGAGCCAATTTCTGAGCCGGCCCCAAGGACCGGGTTTTTGGGCACCGCAATAAATAAGAAACCCGGATGCGAGTGTCAAGCGGCAGATGCACACAGCTGCTGCCATCGGCGGCGCACCCGGTTCTACCTGGTCCCATTCACCATGTTTGCCCTGGGGCGCGGCAGGAATGATCAGATTGGAAACCGTGCAACACGCGGCTTCCGTATTTTTCACACGGGCGGCGGCCGGGATTGCAGCCCACGCGAGGGGGGTGCGGGAAGATTGTCGGGGAGATCCGGGGCTTCGGTCTCATCTCGGCCAGGATCCGGCCGGATGGCAAGATACGGCCGGACAAGCGCTCGATTATTTTCCAAAGGGTTAAAGTTTCGGACCAAAAAGTCGATAACATATTAAAGTTACTTGTTTAATTTCCATATTCTCAAATTGGCGGCGTCGCAATGAGGGGTGCCGCCTGAGCCAATCCGCGTTTACGACGTATTGTCTTAAATTAAATGGTTATATTTTTTTCGAATTAAGTTCTACTTTGTCACATCAACCATGTTCAACCTGGGGCGCGGCAGGGATGATCAGATTGGAAACCGCGTAAAACTCGGGCCGAAGGGCTCGTAAAGAAAGCCCCGATGACACGCGCAATATGAACCATCGCCGCATCCCCCATTTTTTCCAGGTCTTCGAAAGAAGCGGTGCCATGACGCGGTGCTTTCTTAACGCTCCCTGAGGCCCTCAGACAGTGACACGCTCTCCAATCTGATCATCCCTGCCGCGTGTCCCCGGAAGACGTTAGATAATGCAACAAAATACAACTGGTCATGATACGACTAAAATTCAACGGATATGACGATGGCTTCTACGACCTCACCGACCACGGAATTCAATCTGAATTTGTTTACCTTGTCCTTTCCACCCGAAACCGAAAAAGCTTTTCAAAAAGAATACTTCACCAAATCCATAAGACATGTGCGGATAGCCTTGCTTCTGGCAATTTTTATGTATGGGATTTTTGGAATCCTTGATGCATGGATAGCTCCGGAAGTGAAGCACACACTGTGGCTCATCCGCTACGCAATTTTTCTGCCTTCGGCGTTTGCTGTTTTCCTGTTTTCTTTCTCCCGACAATTCGAAGCGTATATGCAATTGTCCATTGCGGCCGTAATTATGATGGCCGGCTTCGGAATTATTGGCATGATTTTAGTTGCACCCTATCCCGGACACACCTCGTATTATGCCGGTTTAATTCTGGTTTCAATTTACGGCTACACTTTTTTTAAACTCAGATTCATCTGGGCCACGTTGGCGAGCTGGACGATCGTGCTCGCCTACGAATGTGCCGCGGGGTGGCTAATTGAAAATCCGGTTCCGATTTTTCTCAACAACAACTTCTTTTTTCTTGCCGGCAACATCATCGGAATGTCGGCCTGCTATTCCATTGAATTATATGCACGCAAGGATTTCGTAAACACCGGTCTGCTGGAAAGTGAAAAGCGCAAAGCCAAGGCGTTTAATCGCGAGCTGGAGAAAAGAGTCGCGGATCGTACGGCGCAATTAGTAGTGGCCAACGATTACCTGAAGCAGGAGATCGAAGAACGCAAGCGCGCCGAAATAGCCGCCCGGGCCAGCGAGGAGCGTTTTAAGAATCTCAGCGAAAACTCGCCTGAAATCATTTACACCTTAAATTGTGACGGAACTTTCAGTTACGTCAATCCCGCCTGGCAGAAAGTCTTGGGACATGCGCCCACGGATGTCATCGGAAAATACTTTGTCGATTTTGTACCTGCCAAAGATACTAAAAAGTACGTACGGCTTTTCAAACGGATTCGTGACATCCGGGAAACGATCACCGATATCACCGGGACTCTCGTCCATAAAAACGGCGCCATGCACCTCTTTAGCCTCAGCGGATCTCCCAACTTGGATTCCCAGGGTGAAGTGATCGGCATGGTCGGTTTCTTGAAAGATATTACCGAACAGCAGAAGCTTCAAACTCAACTACTGCAAGCGCAGAAAATGGAATCGATCGGAACGCTGGCCGGGGGTGTCGCCCATGACTTCAACAACATCCTATCAGCGATTATCGGCTATTCGGAGCTCGCCGAATTGGATGTCTGCGATCCCACGAAGGTCAAAGAAAATCTGAAGGAAATTCTAAAAGCGAGTCAACGCGCAAAAGAGTTGGTGCAACAAATTCTTTCTTTCAGCCGACAAGACGAGGAAGCGCTGAAACCAGTTGAGATCGAACTGATTGTCAAGGAGGCCCTAAAGCTGCTCCGGGCTTCTTTGCCGAGCACAATCGAAATCCGCCTGCATGTAGATCCGAAACCGGGAATCATTGAAGCTGATCCCACCCAGATCCACCAGCTATTGATGAACCTTTGCACGAACGCCGCTTTTGCGATGAACGATGAGGGCGGCGTTTTGGAAGTCAGTCTTAACAAGGTGCTTATCGATACTCCCCTGACAACACGGTACCTGGATATCGTGCCGGGAACCTATACGCGGCTCACGGTAAGGGATACCGGACATGGCATGCCCCCGCTGGTTCTGGAGAAGATCTTTGACCCTTATTTTACCACTAAAAAGAAAGGCAAAGGAACGGGGCTTGGTTTGGCGGTGGTGCATGGGATCGTCCAGCGGCATCGCGGCGGCATCGGGGTTGAGAGCGCGCCGGGAAAAGGGACCACCTTTCATGTGTATTTCCCGAGCAAAGGCCGCGCCGCCGAGGCCGTCGCCATGGAACTTGACGCATCTCTGCCCAAGGGCGGCGAATGCATCCTCTTTCTCGATGATGAAGAGGACTTGGTAAACATAGGGGCGCAGATGTTGTCGCACTTGGGTTATAAAGTCGTTCCGTATATGAACAGCGTAGAAGCTCTAGAGCTGTTCCGCGCCGATCCGGCGCAATTCGATCTGGTGATCACCGATATGACCATGCCCAAATTGACGGGCGACAAACTGGCGAAGGAGCTCATTAAAATTCGTCCGGATATCCCGATTATACTTTGCACCGGATACAGTGCCAGTATCACCGAAGAGCAGGCCAAAGATATCGGTATCAAGGTATTCAGCCCGAAGCCTTTGGTGATGCGTGATCTTGCGGAGACTACACGCCGGGTGCTGGACGAGAAAAAAAACGACGAGCCACGCCCTAACGACGTGGCTTTGTAAGCCTGACTCAACCGCAGCAAAGACTCTTGACAGCTACTTTTCCATCATTTCAATTAAATGCTCAACGACTTCTTGATCCAGTTTTCCTTCCGCCCCCTCCGCCCGCAGGATGCTAAAAGCCTTTTCCCTTGTCATTCCCTTGCGGTAGGGACGATCGGTGATCAGAGCGTCATAAATATCCACCACCGCCATGACCCGGGCGACGGTTGGAATCTCCTCTCCTTGCAGGCCGTCCGGATATCCCGACCCATCCAGTTTTTCGTGATGATGCCGA
>CP070697.1:6044875-6073798 GCA_020353555.1 Desulfobacterales bacterium | reverse complement strand
CATCCTTGACCATTCCGATCTGATACGGTGATGAAATCACAGTCACCGATGCACCGGCCTGTTTATGCCGCCAACTGTCTTTGCCCGGACGATCCATTTCAAAACCGTGCACATCATGTTTGATGGTTCCCACCCGGAAGCCGCGCTGCTTGAGTTCGGCGATCAGTTTTTCCAGCAAAGTGGTCTTGCCCGACCCTGAATAGCCGACGGTCGATACAATAGGCGGAACAGCCTTGCGCCGTGTTAGGTTAAGAGGTTGGTTTGGCCTTTGTTCTATTTCCGTTGAATGCTCCATATTCATTCCCGTATCGCGCGCATGGTTCTCCCCCGCGCCCAGCCATTATGTTCTCTGCCGAGCCGGCCGTGGGCGGGTGCGTATTGGCCGCCGGCTGCCAGATTCCGGCCAGCCATTCGTTGCTGTTTCGAGTTCTTGAAGAATCCTGGATACCGCGTTCTCTGTCCGCAAGATACTCGCTCCTTCTGTCAATAATCGACCTCAGCCATGGTGTTACATGCCTTTGCCAAAGGGGCAGTGGGGATAGCTGCACTCCGGGCAATCACGGCAGAGTCCGCCATGGCCGAGAAACGCAAGCGCCGCCTTTCCGATTCGCTCGCCGGCCAATATTCGAGGTAATACCAAATCCAAAACCGTGATCCGGTGATGAAGGCCGCAGGCCGGCACGCCCAGCAACGGGATGTTTCCTAGATAGGCCATCAGAAACATGGCGCCGGGAAGGGCCGCCGCCCCATAATGCATCTCGGTGGCGCCCGCCGATTGAATCCCCTGGCGGGTCACGTCATCCGGGTCGACACTCATTCCGCCGCTCAGCATTAGCAGATCGCATCCACGGGCGAGGTGGCCCCGGATGGCCTGGCCAATAAGTTCGGCATCATCCGGGGCAAACACAAGACCACCCAACCTGGAACCCAGAGCCGTGACCTTTTCAGAAAGGATCGGCGCAAAGCGATCTTCTATAAGGCCATGGTAAACCTCATCGCCCGTAATTACCAAGCCCACTTTGGCCTGACGAAGGGGCTTGACCGCCAAAACCCCACCATTTTGATGGGCAATGGCAGTCGCCCGCTCGATGAGCGTGCGTTTCATTACCAGCGGGATGGCCCGGGTGGCGGCTACGAGATCGCCTTTTTTCACCATGGTGTGGTTGTGACGTGTGGCGCACATCACTTCACCCACCATGTTGAAGGCGGCCAACGCGGCCGTGTTCACCTGCAACAGACCGTCTCTTTTCGCCATCAGCCCGATTTTTCCTTCCTTCGGATCGTTTTCCCAGACGATTCCTTCCCCGGCCAGCGCACCAGCTAAGATGGACGCCGCCTCATTTTCGTGAATTTCATCATCTTCCAGGTCGATCAGATACAGGTGATTTTTTCCCAGTTTCTGAAGACGGCAAAGATCTTCATTGCAGACGGTCTGGCCCTTGCGGAAGGCCGGCCCCTTGAATTCGCCGGGACGGATTTCGGTAATATCGTGGGCCAACCGGGTGCCCACGGCATCTTGCAGCTTGATCTTTTTCAGCACGGTTCCGACTCCTTTTTTGGGACGATGCCAATGAGTTTTCAATGACTAAATCAAATACCCAACCCGGAGTAATCCGACTCTCGCGCAGAGCACGCAAAGTCATAGGCGGTTGCTTTACGGTGGGTACTCGGTGAATTTTGTGAGAGACCTAAAAATCGCCAATGCGAATTCATGTCGGGTAGGTTCCATTTTTATTAGTAATGCAAGGGTAAGACCGCCGCCGATGGATTCTTGCGATCCAGTTGGCGAGCAGTCTTATTCGAGGCGTTCCGTTTGGACCCCTTGTCAATCGATGGGTGACTCAAATCGCAATCGATGGGTGACTCAAATCGCTGACCGGAGACTCCCCTTCGTCCGGCGGTTTGGGCACCCAGTTCATGTCCGGCCAGGAGATTTCCAGCGCATGGGAATAGTAGGCTCCGTCGGCACAGGGCCGGCACAGCACGCGGCCCCCACGAACGACTTCCCGGTTGTCTCGCACCATCTGGCCGCAGTGGCTGCAGCTTGTTTTGCGGCGGGTCGGACCGGGCAGTTCGTATTCAGCGAGTCTGACCTGGACCTGCTGGACCCGAAACAATACACAGTCCGGCATGCGTTGGTAGGCCGCCAGCTGCCGGGCGTGCCTGCCCGTAATTTCAGGAGCGTAAACGGCGGCTAAACTGCGGGCTTCTTCCGTTGATAGGATGCGAAACGCCTTGCCGATTTCAAGATTGACAAACGTGGCCGCCATGATGCCGTAATCCGCGAATTTCAGAGAGCGCCGCCCCAGTTTAACACCGGTGACATAAGCGACCGCATCCGCGGTGCAGCGGTCCATCTCCACGTAAACGATGAGCTTTTTGATCTGGTCGTGGCGTGTCGGTTCGTCCAGATCGATCAGCCGGCAACCCAGCATGGCCATTCGGACCCCCACGACCTGACCCGGACAGAGATGTCCGTGCGCTCCGGCCGAACCCTCTAGAAGCGTTTCGAAATTGTTCATGACTCCCACCCCAAGTTAAGCTTACATTAATATTACCTAACAGGTATCAATTCGGCTGTATGAAAAACATTCCGGTCGTCCGCGCATCGGCTTGGGGCAGCGGGAAACGGTCTGAGAAAATGAGAGGTCGTTAAACCGAACCCCAAAAAGGAGTTCACATCCAGGCCCGGATAGACCTTCATTAGCGGGCATCCTGTTTGAAATCAGCGCGCGGGTCGGTTTTACGAACCCTTATTTGCGAGTTTTTTCCGCTGCCCCAAGCCGATCAGCGGTCGGCCTATCCATGCTTTTTTTTCATAGGGCTAAACTGTTACCGTAACAGACGCGAAGAAATCTTTTGCTGTGAAAGTGGTTTTTTGTCGGTGACCCAAATCAAATCCGGAAAGGCTTCCGGGCCAACTTATCTTACCTCTCCGACTGAGACTCCCTAAGCACATCGCCAACCCAACCCATGGCTGCGATCATGTTTGGAAAACCGGTTGTTGTTAGCGACAGCAAAACGGCATGCGTAATTTCTTCCCGTGTTGCACCGGATTCCAGCGCCTTGCGCGTGTGAGACATGACGGCGCCTCTGGAATTGGCGCCAACGGCAATACCAAGCTTGATAAGATCCTGGGATTTCTGATCGAGAGGGCCCGCCTTCCGACAGGTTTGGCCTAATTGTTCATAATCTTTGAAAACTTCAGGGAATTTCGTTGAAAATTTTTCGTAAATTTTCGGCAGATACATACTGGTTCCTCTCTGCATTCATTGTTGCACAAAAACAATATAATACCAGATTCTCACACTTATCGACGCATTTGAAATAGGTTCTCCTTGCATCTAACGCGAATCTGTTTCAGCGTGTTTTTCACGCCTAAACTGTTCTGACGCCAGCACGGCAGAGATTGCCTTGCCGTCTTTTTTCAAAAACGCCGCGGTCGTTTTTGCCAGATTTTGATAAAACGCGGTTTCAGCGCTTTTTACAACGGCATCCACAAATTCAAGAACCCAGGCACCCAAGTGATTTTCGAAAAACGATTTTTGCGTTTCAAGATAATGAACCTTTTCTTCGGCATTTGAATTGCTTGACGCCTCAATGGCCTTAAAGATCAAGAAACTCATGAATTCGAGTTCTACAGTGATGTGGTCCGGCGCGTCCTTGAAATCCCTGGCGATTTCCAAACCTGCCGCCCGATATCGGCGCAGGGCATCCTGGGTGGTATCCCCCATCAATTGGCGTGGGCTTTCCAGATAAACCGACCCGTAAGGCGGGGCGGCAATTGAAAAAGGCCCCACGAACAGTTTGGCATACTCCACTTTGAGCGGATCGGGGTCAAATTTGTTTTCCAAGGCGCTCTTCAACCCAGCTACATCCGCAGCCGCCGCCGGACAGGCGCTTTGAAGTGCTTCTAGCAGGGCGACTATTCTTTCATGGGTGGCTGCGTCCGGCACATGATAGCAATCCGCAAGCAATTTGTATGTCCGGCCCCGAGCAGTTTCGTAAACGGTCAAGTCTTCAGTGTTCACAGATTCTCCTTCATTGATACGAAAGCAAAATGTGCATCCGGTGCCAGCCCTCATTGCCTGCAGGCCGGCACCGGAATCAATTATTCCGGTGCCTCGGCGAGTTTGAGGTAACGCTCTCCAAGCGTGTAGAGCAGCAGCACGATTGCCAGCGCAAACACAAAAACCAATATTTCCCAAATGCTCGGGAAATAGCTGATAAATCCCGGGTACTGCTCGGCTTTCGGACCCACGGGATGACTCTGGCCAGCCAGCAGAATCTCCATGTGCATGAAAAGCGTTCCGAGCAGAATCAGGGCCGAAGTAAGGATTTTACCAAAAGCCGTCTTTCGCACCGAAGGAATGAGCAGCAGCACGAAGGGCAGAAACAGCCCTAACAACACCTCGCTGTGGAAAACGCCCACCGTGCCGAAGGCGTGCTCGAACTCCCGGTAGACCAGAAACTCGGGGACAACTGTTGCGGATTCAATCGCGTATTTCAACAAGGTGAAGACAACCACGACACCCGCCGCATAAGCAAATATCACGGCAAACTCCTCGTACAATTCCGCCGCAACCCCATTGCCCATCACTCTGTTTACCACGAGGCTGTACAGGTTGAACAGGGCCGTTCCGCTCAGGAATGCCATCACTAGGCAGTAAATGGACATCACCGGTCCGAAGTAGGTTACCCGGGATTCCGTGATCCCGAAAACGGAGCCAATCATCAAGGGAGCGACAAGCGCCAAAATGAAGGAAGCCGTACCCAGATTTTTGCTGAACCCGCTATGCCAGTCACCCCTGTGCATGCGCCAGAACTTGACAATCAAAACCACAAGCTCAAGACTGTATATAGCGCCCATCCACCAAATGGGGGAAGATAGGTTCGGTGAAAACACGATGTAGATCATGTGAAACACCGAACCGAGTTCCAGCCCGATCGCTACAAAGGCACCACACAGAGTGGCGATGGCCAGAAACACCAGGCGCTTGGCAAACACTTCGTATTTCTGCACACCAAAAACGAGCGGAAGCCCGGAGAGAAGGGTTAAGCCGGAACTAGACAAAGCTAGAAATATGTACACGCCGAGAGGCAGGGTCCAAAGCAATACGTCGTTGGCGTTGAACAGGCCGTGCCCCTGGGCAAACAGCTTGACAGTGGTGAAGAGGCCAGCGACAATCGCAACACCGAGCACCGCCAGCCAAATGCTGAAGAGACCTTTGTTGCCGTTCATTTAAACACCTCCTTTAGTCGGCTGGTAGGCTGCTGGATTGTATCCACGAATGTAGAAAATATGAGGCCCAGTCCCAAGCTGTTCCCTGAGCCGGAAAGGTCGAAATTTACCCAGCAGTCTGCGCACATCCGAGTTAGGGTCGGAAATGTCGCCGAATATCCGCGCGTCCGCCGGACAGGCTTCAACGCAGTACGGAAGCTCGCCTTTCTTGACTCTGTGATCGCAAAAGGTACATTTCTCGACTACCCCCGTGGGCCGAATCCCCGGCAGGGTTGCCTCCCTTTCAGGATTGTAGTAGGGAACCGCCTTGCCGCCCACTTCCCGGACGACCTCTTCGGGCGATGCTGTTCCGCCTCTTATTGCGGCCCGGGTGTCCTGCCAGAATTTGTGGGGCTTCCCCCAGTTGAAGTAGATAACCCCATACGGGCAGTTAAATTCACAGTACTTGCAGCCGATGCACTTCTTGGGGTCGTGCATAGTGATCCCGTTGTCCAATTTGTGCATGGCTCGGGTCGGGCAGCCGCGCACGCAGGGCGCGTATTCGCAGTGGTTGCACAGGGTCGGAATGTAATGATATCGAACATTTGGGAATGTTCCTGAGGTCTCGGTGATCTTGTTTGACCAGTAGATGCCCTCCGGCACATTATTTTCGTTTCTGCAGGCGATGCTGCAGGCACCGCACCCGACACACCGCTGCAGGTCGATTATCATAGCGTATCTTGGCATGAGTTCACCTCCTAAACTCTTTCAATTTTGACACGGGTTGCGGCATGCCGCACAGTGCTTCCGCTGAGACGGTCGTAGACGGCCGGAATCAGGTCATTGTTGTTGCCTCCCCGGGGTACCTTGCCGAAGTCTTTGGAGGCCAACCTCCCGTAAACCCAATGGCCCTGGCCGTAACACTTGGCCACGGTGCCGGGGCGCACGCCTTCCCAGAGTTTGGCCGTACAGGTGATGCTGCCGGTGGGGGAAGTCAGCCGGATGGGATCTCCGGTTCGGATGCCCATACTTTCGGCGTCCACCGGGTTGATCTTGGCCACGTCATCCCAAGCGGCGTCGCCGGGATCCACATCTTTGAAGTCATAATACCACGGACAGTTAGCCGATCGCCCTTCCCGATTGAGCCGCGACTTGTGATCCACGAACAGGAACGGATACTCGGATTGGTCGCCGTTGGTGAACGGTTCCTCGTAGTGCGGAACAAATGCCAGCTCGCCCCGTGCCTGGTAAAAACAGGTCTCGAGGATATCATCGACCGTGGTGTTATGCTTCTCCGCATGCTTTTCCAGTGCTTCCTTAAGGGTTTCACTGTAGAATTCAAACTTCTTTGTCTTGGTCTTCATGTTGCTCCAGCGTTTACGGAACGGGTAGGGGTCGGAATTCCAAACACCCGCCTTGAGCAGGTCCTCCCAGCCGTTAAACTTATCGCCCCCCTTGTATTTGGCAGGATCCCAGAGATTCTGGGTGGCGTACTTGAGAGAGTACAAAGCGAATTCCTGGGCGTTGTTCGGCTCCTTGCCGGTTTCCGGATCGATGTAGATCTTGTAGTGCCTTAAGAGGTTGTCGAAACCTCTTTCCTTCAGCTTTTCGGCAATCAGCCAGGGAATTTCAGTTTCATCGATCTTTGACTCCCACATCGGTTTGATCGCCGGCTGCATCAGGGTCACGTGCCGATAACCATTGCCGATGGATTTTACGTAGCCCCATTTTTCAAACATGTGATGGACGTCCGGCAGCAGGATATCTGAGAACCACGAGAATTCCGAAGCGTTGGTTGTGATGTGGACCAGGAAGGGAATTTTCGAAAGCGCCCGCTCCCAGCGTTCCGGCTGACCGCAGGAAAACGTGAAATTGTTCATATAGGCAATAGCCACTTTGATATCATAGGGATCGTCGTTGAGAATGCCGTCGGCCGCATTGTTGGTAATCACAGCCGAGCCGGGTTTGCCCTCATTGATGCAGGGGAACTCCTTGCGCCCGCGCTGGTCAATTTTTTCATGCTTTTTGCCCACTTTGGCGATTTCGTCCATGAACTCGTCGGGTTCCGGGAATTCGGTGGTATACTCCTTGTTGCTGACAAGACTGCCACCGACGTTGTCGCAGGCCCCGACCAGCCCGTTCAGGGCATGACAGATCATGCTGGTGTACCCACCACGAACCTGCATAACTGGACCGCCGCCTACCCACGATATGGCGTGCGGTGCGGCGTTTCCGTATTCGAGCGCCACGCGCCGGATCTGTTCGGCCGGAAGTCCGGTGCGCTCGGCGGCCCACTCGACGGTTTTGTCTCTCAGCGCCAGGTTCCACCACCGGACGACGCCATTCGTGTGTTTTTCTTCGAAGGTCTCAGGATCCACTTCGGCTCCCGGGACAAACCGATTTTGTCCGTCGCTGAAGTCTCCCACAAACTCTTTGTACCAGAGCCCCTCTACCAGGATCGTGTGCGCCACAGCGGCCGCCAGAGCGCCGTCGTGTCCGGGCTCGATCGGCAGCCACTCGTCTGCCTTGGCGGCCGTGGCGGACAACCGCGGTTCCACAACGGCGATTTTGGCCCGACCGATCACGTCCCCCCAAACAGCGGAGTAGTAAGACACTTGCCGGTTGGCGGCCAAGGGGTCTGCGCCCCAGATCAGAACGTAGCGGGCGTTCATGACATCATACTGGCGGTAGTTCCAGTACCCTTCGGTGTAATACGGTCCGAATTTCTCCGCCTCGGCACAAATGGAACTGTGGGAGATATTGTTGGGGGACCCGATGATCTTGGTCATCCGGTCGTAGAGGATATCCCGCATGTAAGAATAGCGACCGCGCATAAGCATGTACTTGTGGGTCTCGTTGTTATTGCGCAATTCCATGATTTTGTCCGCAATGGTGTCTAACGCTTCGTCCCAGGAAATAGGCACGAATTTCGGATCTTCGTTGCGCCCCTTTCCGGGGTTGGTGCGCTTCATGGGAGTTTTGATGCGGTCCGGATCGTACACCTGCTGCAGGGCGAGGTGCGAACGCGGACAGCCGGCCCCGACATTGACTTTCGAACTCGGATTGCCCCGCACCTTGACCGCTCTTCCATTCACTACATAAATCTGCTTAGAGCACCAGCTGGTACACCCCTGGCAGGTCGAGGCGATCCAACTGCCGACCCCTTTTCCTGATACTTCACTTGCCTCCGCCAGCGTCCTGAAAGACGGCGTGAAGGCACCCCCCAAGGCGATTGCCCCTCCGGTAGCTGCCGAGGCTCTTTTCATGAAAGATCTTCGCGACATTTTAAGATCATCTAAAACATCTTTCCAAAATGTTCTTTTCTCCGCTTTCATTTTACCTCCCTCATTTAGAAGTATGAGTGGTCTCACAATCTGTCAGCACATCTTGAACCGGGTCCGTAGATCCGGGTCTAATTGATTTCTCGGGATGCATCAAAACGCAATTCGATTCTTTCAATCCGCCTCATTTTCTTCTTCGTAAATGCATCTTAGCCAGTAAAAAAGTTCTTCGGGATCAATCGGTTTGTTCAAACAAGCATAGATGTGGTAGCAAATGGCATCTTTTAACTCCGGGTGAAATCGGTCTCTGGAGGCGCATAAAAATCGCACGCCCGCATGCTCGAGAGTGAGTTCCCGAATGACGCGATTGTCAACCGGTACCGAATCAATGTCTAACAAAACCGCAATACAGTCACTTCTCTCGACGGATTCTCCCAGATGAGACAACGAATGCATGGGAATGGTCGGGTAATGCCGTTCTTCAAGCAAATTGCAGATCCGCTGACATTCGTGTTCATCCGCATCCAGCACCACGATCTTTTTTTTCATTAAACCAACCCTTAAACTTGAAAAAACTATCTGATTTCCGGACAGACACTATTTAGGCAATCGTCATGCCAGGTTTAATAACTGAGTTTTTTCTTGGCGAATCGACTAGTGATGGCAACACTGATGATTGAAGTTTAACTATATGCAATCAATAAAGATTCCGTTTCGATTTAACCGTTCTTATGCGTTGGAGGAAGATGGCTCGAAGAAGAGCCAAAAGATGAAACGCTATCAGATCGGGCAACTTGATCTGTGTCATTTTAGGACGCGAAAGAGAGGCGAATTAATAAATTTTGTTTAAAAAACAGCATGTTAAGCGTGTATTAAACTGGCACACGATTCCACCGGGTGGGATGTCCAGTGGCTTCTTGCATCGGCAAGGAACGGGAAACCGACGTAAAATAATCCCAATCCAGGCGGTGATGAATGGGGGCTTGAACCAGGAGGTGGGAAAACATAGAAAGGCGGAAATCATCTAATGAATAGATTGTCAGTGGATGGTAGGCTGGCTGATTTTGTATTTTTGGAGTTTTCGGTAAAGGGTGCTGCGACTGATTCCCAAACGCAGGGTCGCCTCTTTTTTATTCCAGCCGCATTTCTCCATAACCTCTTTGAGAAGTTCGATTTCATTGTTCCGAATGGATGACGACGCTTGTGCTTCAAACGACAGTGCGGTATTGTCGCGCTGCAGCGCCTGAGGCAGATCGGAAACTTCGACATGACGGCTCTTAGCTAGCACCGTCGCGTGCTCGATGCTGTTTTCGAGTTCCCGCACATTTCCAGGCCATGCATGTTCCAGCAGACGCCGCATCGCTTCGGATCTAACATCCTGAATTTGCTTACCTTGTTCAGCAGCAAACCGCTGCAGAAAACAACGTGCAAGCAGTGGTATGTCATTGCGACGCTCTCGGAGCGGAGGTAAATCAATAGGAATGACGTTGAGCCGATAAAATAGATCCTCGCGAAATTGACCCTTCTTAACTTCCTGGAGAAGGTCTTTGTTGGTGGCCGCCAGGATCCGAACGTTTACGGTGAGGCTTTTCTCTCCGCCCACGCGTTCAAACTTCTGACTTTGCAAAACGCGCAGCAACTTGATCTGAGCGGAGGGGGCGATTTCACCGACTTCATCCAAAAACACGGTGCCGCCGTCGGCCTGCTCGAATCGCCCGCATTTCTGTCGCACTGCGCCGGTGAAAGCTCCTTTTTCATGCCCAAAAAGCTCGCTTTCCAAAAGGGTGGTCGGATAGGCCGAACAGTTTATGACCACAAAGGGCTTATCCCGGCGCAGGCTCTGCAAATGAATAGCTCGCGCCACCAGCTCCTTGCCGGTGCCACTTTCGCCTTGAATCAAAACCGTGGCATCCGTCGGTGCGATGTCATCGATCATTTTATAAATCACATGCATTTGGGGATCTTTCCCGATGATGCCGCAAAAACCCGTCAAAGGCTCAACCCGCGTTCGCAGTTCACGGATTTCTTCTTCGTGCAAGATTGCCCTGCGAATGGCCCCTGACGCTTGGTTCAGGATCATGTCGATGACATCCAGCTCTTTGGCGAAACAATGGCATTCGCCGGGACAGGCGACAAACATGGCGCCCAGCAATATGTTTTCGTGATACATTGGGAAAACAGCCAGATTTTCGGCATGCAAGAATTTTTCAGAAAGGAATTTCGTATCGATCTCCCGGGTCGGAACAAATTGAACTTCCCGGTCGTCACCTATAATTTTGAGGGCCGATTCCGCCGCCGCCTCGCCCAGGGTGAATGCCCTCTGCCCGTCATGTCCCAGCAACAACTCCCGGTCACCGCTGAACATCATCAGAACCAGGCGTTCGCAGGCCACAACTTCCAGAAGCTTTCTGATAAGATATGCGCACACATCGTTTAACTTGGGTAGCGCATTGATTTCCTGCGAAATGACGAAGGATGCGCGGGTTTGCTGGTGGGCGCGGTCCACTTCCAGGTTTTTTTCCTCCAGCTGCTGCGTGTAGCCCTTTATCCGCAAGATCATATTTTGGAACGCGACGGCCAGCTTGCCGACTTCATCATGGGACCCCACGACGATCTCCACATCAAGGCGCCCTTTATCGATTTTCTCCGCGGCCTCTGCTAAAGACGCCAACGGCCGGGTGATCCGCCTGACGAAAAGGAGGCTTAAACCGATCGCCAGAAACAGAATCGCCAGGGTAATCGCAGCAATCTGGAACCAAAGCCGGGTCACCTGGTTTTGATACGGTTTTTCACTCAAGCCCAGACGCAGGACGCCCGCCTTGCCGGAAAATATCGGCCAAGCGATGTCCAGATAGGGGTCTCCCATGGTGGATATGATCTTCTTAACCTGGCTTTCTTGACCATTTACCCAAATATTGGCAGGTATCAGCTCCACCGGGACCCCGTTGGAGAAGGTGTGCGCCAGTATCTGACCGTCCCGCACGATAAATAAGTAGGCCACGGCCGCGTTGCTGCGCAGATGGTAATCAAGCGTCTTCTGGATGTTAGCCAGGTCATTAATCAGGATTTTCTCCGTCGCCTCAAGCGCAATCGCATGGGCGATATTCTCGGCCTGGGCCGCAGCTGTTTTGAACAGGCTGCTGCCATATCGATTGGTAACCAGCAGTGAAATCAGGACACAGGATCCGATCACCAGCGCAAAAACCGCTGTCAGCAATTTAGTTTTGAGGCTTTGCCTGCGCATGGATTTTCCCCGCCTTCGAGCTTAAGCCCTGGTACATGGCCCGAATCGGCTCGTACCACTCATCCCGGGGCGCGGCGAAACGTTCAATCATCAGTTGTTCTAAGATTTTCTGGCCGTCGGCATCATCGGGCATTCTGTACAAAACGTCACGGATTCGCTGTTTCTGGTCGTCCGGCATGGTTATCGAGGCCACCAGAGGCGGACTGCCGAAAAGTCGCGACTTTTTGATGACCCTCGTTTTGGACGTGTAAGTCGGGTTACGACTGTTGTAGTATTCCCATTTGTGCCCATCGACGGCGGCGCCATCCACCAACGAGCGGGCTACGGTCAGAATCGAGTTGTCATGACTGTAAGTGTAGATTACATTCTTAAAAAAAGATTCGACCGTTTCACCGATTTGTGAAAGCCAGAATTTAGGCACCAGTGATCCGGTGTTCGAGTCCGGATCCGATAACGCAAACGTTCGCCCCCGCAGGTCTTCAAGCTCGCGGTAGGGACTTCCTTGGTTGACGATCAGGTAGGATTGATAAAAGGGTTTTCCTCGGACGACGGGGGTGACCAGGGCTTCGAACCCATGCTTATCTTTAGCGGCAGCATAGGGTCCAGAGCAGATAAATGCCAGATCAATCTGACCTTTCCCGATGAGTTCGTTAATCTCACCATACGTCTTACGCTGGATCAAATGCATTTCGCGGCCGAGTTTGACACCGATGTAGTCCAGAAGCTGTTGATAGAAGATCAGGGTCTCTTTGGGCGAAATCATAGCTGCCACCGCAACGTTCAACCGGCCTGAATCAGGAACCGGACTCATCGGACGCTTCACTGCAACGGTCTTTTCAAAATCAACCACAACAGTATCGCTGCCTCTGTCGCACGCAAAGGTGTACGCGACTATCGCAAATGCGAAACACGCGATGATCAGTCTTGTCCCTGTTTGCATACAAGAAATGAGCTTTTCAATAGTGGATATATGGATAGCATGCTGAATAATAGGGTAATGTTGTTTGTGTCCGAAAATTGTACGTGTGTCGTTCATATACCACTTTGTGGGGAATTCAGTCAATAAAAACTTATTCGTGTCTCAATACTGTGCTAATAATAAAATGTTTGAAGAAGCCATTTCGTTGTCCACTCGTGCACGGTCATCTGGATAGGATCATATGGACTGCTCAGCGGAGGCGTGTAGGAAAGGTCAGTGTCACTTAGATCTTCGACCTTGAGCCCGTTAAAAATAGCCGGGGCGACAAGATCAATTCGTTTTGACACCTCGGAAGATACATGGAGATAATCTGCGCTCCGAGCAATCGGCCGGTTTGGCGATCTCCGGTTATTTGAACAACCATTTTCCTGGCCTTCGCATAATAGACCTTGTGGTCCCAATGCTGTGACTGAATAGTCAAAGGATCAAATCCGCCATAGGCGGCCTCGTTATCCCGCAGACCGGTTCGTGCGACGACCATGTCAAAAATCTTAACGGCTTGTGTTTCATAGAAGACCCTTCAAATTGACGACTACGCCATGTTTCTCGAGTTCGGCCTGAACCAAGTGGCCGAATTCCGGATCCACAGTCGTCAGAACGGGATCGAAATACTCAACCACCGTGACTTTGAGACCCGGTATGTCAGGGCATCTGACATTTCCATGCCAATGCAGCCGGCACCGATGACGATGGCGGATTTCGGATTGCATTTTGTTATGTAGTTCTGCATTGCAGAACCGTCATCCATCCCGCGCAGTGTGAAAACGCCCGGCAACTGAAGGCCTTCGATGTCAGGCTCAACAGACACGGCTCCGGTTGCGATGCCGAGCCGGTCATAACCTACGTTCGTTGAACAACCGTTTTTGTCGACCACTTTCACCTTTTTGTTATCCGGGCCGATAACGAGCATTTGTTTCATATTCCCTACTCCACCTAGCGTGGGTGGGAAGGTTCCTTGACATCTCGAAAAATCAAAAAATTAATTGACAAATATTTCAATGGTGGCTCTAAATTATGAGTCTTTGGTAGGCACTGCTTGATTGCTTCTGAAGATAGACAACCGGTGAGGGAAAATAATTATCAGGCGCTTCTGCCTTCTCGCAGCCAAATCCAGATGAAATAGCCGCCTCCGATTTCGCAGAGGCCCGCTGCAATAAAAGGCAAAGCCGATTTTGTTATGAACATTTTTTTCCTTATCGATTATGATTGTAAGTCTTAGCTATCCGTGGACTGACGATGCATGCTGGGTTTTACCCGGTTATCGGTTGTTGGGCTGGGGCGCCCATCTCTGCCGTCGTGAACCACTGGGTGGTTTTCAGGCAGATTTTCACCAGCATCAGCATCACCGGCACCTCAATCAAAACCCCAACCACGGTGGCCAACGCGGCGCCCGATGCCAGCCCAAAGAGCATGGTTGATGTAGCGATAGCCACCTCGAAATGGTTGGAAGCCCCGATCATGGCTGCGGGCGCGGCATCCATGTAACGCAGTTTCAGCAGACGCGCCAGACCGTACCCTAGCCAAAAGATCAGCATGGTCTGGATAAAAAGCGGGATGGCGATCCACAGGATGGTCAAGGGGTTGCCGATGATCACCTCACCTTTAAATGAAAACAACAACACCAGCGTGATGAGCAAAGCGATGATCGTAATGGGAGTAAGGACGTGTAAAAATTTTTCCTTAAACCATGCTTCACCTTTCGCGGCAATGATCCACTTGCGCGAAAGATACCCTGCCACCAAAGGCAGAGCCACGTAAATGCCGATGGACAAGAGCAGCGCCTGCCAGGGCACCGGCAGGCGTCCCACTCCCAACAAAAATCCGCCCAGAACCCCATAGAGCAGCAGCATGGTCAGGGAATTGATGGCTACCATCACCAGCGTGAGTCCGTCATTGCCGCGGGAAAGGTAACCCCACACCAGCACCATGGCCGTGCAGGGAGCGACGCCCAGAAGAATGCATCCTGCCAGGTAACTGCGCCATAATGGAACTTCCAGCATCTTGACGCCGTCGACCAGGACCACCGTGCCGGCCCCGTGGGCGGCTCCCACGGGCAGGTCGAGGCCAAAGGGCATCTTGACCACATCCACGGCCTCCGGGCCGATGAAATGATAAAAAAGCGTACCGAGGAAAAAGAGGGCGATCCCGTACATGGTAAACGGCTTGATGGCCCAGTTGACAAACAGGGTCAAGAACACCGGTTTGCCGCTTTTGCCGGCCTTGATGACCTCGGCGAAATCAATCTTGACCATGATGGGATACATCATGAAAAACAGGCAAATCGCGATGGGAATCGAAACCACCGGTGCGCCCTTGACATAGATGGCCAGACCGTCGAGGTATTGGGCTACGTCTGGGGCGACTTTGCCGAGCAGGATCCCCGCGATTATACACAACACCACCCATAGAGAAAGAAAGCGCTCAAACACACTGGTCATTTTACGCTCATTGTTCAAAACGTCATCGCTGCTCATCGATAGATCCCTCCTTTCTTGATCACTGGGGTATAGCGTCGGGGCTGGGGCCACGCACCGATTAGCCCCCTCAGCTAGTCGTCAAAATCAAATTGACCCATGTATTCTCCAAGCCGCTGTTTTGTCTCATCACCCAATGCTGGACAATCCTCCGGTCCTTTGGCCCCTTCGGCCACCCGGACGGCGAACACCGTGCAGGTGAGTTCCCCGCATTGCCTGCAATTGGTCTTGGGCAACCGCTTGAGAATCTCGATCACCTTGGGTCTGGGTGCTCCCTGATAGCGGGGTTCAATGTGGACGTTATTGTCCCAGGCAGCGTTGATTTCCCGTTGCAGCCATTCGAGGATTTTGTCCGCCTCGGCTTCGTTCTTAAGTGCATTGATGGCGATTTGGCCCCCCTGGACCGTTATCAGCCTGCCTTGGGATTTCAGCACAACCGCGGGCGGATCGTTGAGATATTCAAATCCGCCCAGTACCGCATTCAGGTAGGGAAGCACAGGTTCGATATTTTGGTCGAGATAAGCGATACAGTGCAGCGATTCAAAGCAGGGATTACACTCGGGTCGGAAAATTTTTTTTGAAAAACTCCTCAACAACATGCGTCTTGCTCCTTGGAAGCCAATTCCTACTTTTACCTGCCTTATAGACAGTAACAAAGAGGCTGAAGCTAAATAAGCCCCCCGTCGGCCGAACATCTTTCCGGCTCCTCTCCGGAACCAGAGGCCGGTTCCCTGGCAGGCGCTGCGTTTTATCAGATTGCCGCCGATCAGCGGTCTTTCTTAAGCCACAAGCCGTTTTCCATTAAGAAAAGAGGGACCAGAAATCCGGAGACCGGACCCACGAGAACCTCCCAACGCGTCAATTGTCTGATGGAATTTTTTTCCGCTTCCGCCAGGCCGGGTATCACTAAAACCGGTCTGGCGATTTTTTCGTTAACGCCGTTGTCCTGGATGGCTTTCCAGATTTCAATGGCTTTGAACATCCGCTCGTGCACGGCGTTGTCCACGGAATAGCCGTGCGTATAGGTGGGAAGCAGAAAAGCGCTTGTGGCGGTTTGCTCCAGAATCATTTGCATGATGCGCACCGTCTCACGGAAGTTAGCGGTGACCAAGAGCGGAGCGCTGTCGTCGGGATTGTGCACTTGAATAAGCTCGCAGGGCACCTGCTCCATCATGATATTGTACGGAATGGGATCCTTTTCAAGTACGATAATCGAATCCAAAAGTCCGACTAGATCATCATCTAGGTCCGGACATTTGCGAGGGCTGGCCTTTTTTTCCAAAAGGGCGGCCGCAAATGCCAGGCAGTCGGGAAATCCGCACGCCCCGCAGTCGGTCTCAGGCAGATACGCGGAAAGATCTTCGGGATCGGGCGGATAAATCTCCGCCATTTCTTGTTCGACGACCATGATTCACCTCCTTCTTGAAAATTCGACCCAATTCAAATGCCATGATCTAGGACTCGCTCCATATTTCACCGCCCAACGTTAGGACCCCCCAATCCAATCGACACCGCTAAGAATAGATCTTGGTTTCGTGTCTTTGCGGGGATCTCCTGATCTCATCGTCCAAGTGAGGGATAGCGTCACCGAATGAACGCCTAAGCGTGTAACGGCCGATGATCTATCCCTGCAATGGGTGGGCGACCGCACCTTCAGGGGCATCGGACGCGGCCCCGCACTTATCCGGTAAGCCAAGCCTTGACCTCTTCTTTTTTCGGAATCTTGCCCACACATTTGACCTCGCCGTTTACCACCACCGCCGGCGTTCCCCAAACGCTATATCCGGCAATCTCCATTGCGTCGGTCACTTTTTCGACGTGGGCATCCACACGGGCCTCCGCCACGGCTTCTTTCACAACTTTTTCGGTTTTTTGGCATTTGGTACAACCGGGTCCCAATACTTTAATCTCCATTTCTTTCTCCTTTCGCTGCCAAAACACGTCGAGCGCCTGTTTGATAGTGCAATTCGAGCGACTTCCGAACACTTTTTATCTCTGATTTCAGCGTTTCCGGCCCGAACGTCCTTACCTTGCCCTCAATTACAACGCAGCGCCAATTCCTGTAAACTTCCGTTGACAGGTCCTTGTCCCGGTTTCAGGCGCAATAGTGGCCAAAGATCATCCCACTGATGGTGGCCATCATCACCACCAGACCGACGTAGGTCACCGTCTTTTTAGTGCCCATGACACTTCGGATGACCAGCATATTGGGCAGGCTGAGGGCCGGGCCGGCCAGCAGCAGGGCCAGCGCCGGACCTTTCCCCATGCCGGCTCCGAGCAGTCCTTGCAAGATCGGAACCTCGGTCAGGGTGGCAAAGTACATAAAGGCCCCGGCCACGGAGGCAAACAGGTTCGCGCCCAAGGAATTACCCCCCACCAGGCTGCTGACCCAGCGCGATGAGATCAGACCCTCCGAACCGGGGCGCCCCAACAGGAGCCCAGCAACCAGCACGCCCGCAAAGAGCAGGGGCATGATCTGTTTCGTAAAATCCCAGCTGGACAGAAACCACGTTTCGGTGGCCCCCCGGGTGGACGTGAGCAGCAGCGTCAGCGCGAGAATTCCCGCCGCAAAAGCGATAAGCGGTTCGTGGGGAAAGCGCAAGGCCAACGCCAAAACAGCTCCGGCCGCTGGGACCACTTTGGAAGCCTTGATTCTAAACCAAACGACAAGTATCGCAGCCAGGATGGCGGCGAAAACACCGGTTATCAACCACCTGGCGCTGTAAATCGCGTGCCACAGTCCCGCGGGTTCCGCCGGTTTGCCCCAGTTGGCGAAGACGAGGATGCCCACCATCGTGGTGAAATAAACGACGTTTTGCCACAGGGGCCGTTCCACTTCGGGCGCGGGCAGGTGCAGTGCTGCCTGGGCCTTGGCCTCTTCTTCTTTGCGGAAGATGAGATGCATGAGCAAACCGATGACAATGCTGAAGATCACCGCGCCTACCGCCCGGGCCGCGCCGAGGGCCACCCCCAGCACCCGGGCGGTGAGGACGATGGCCAGCACGTTAATGGCCGGCCCGGAGTACAGAAATGCGGTCGCCGGACCCAGACCGGCGCCGCGCTTCCAGATGCCGGCAAAAAGGGGCAAGACCGTGCAGGAACAGACCGCCAGGATGGTGCCGGAAACCGCTGCCACCCCATAGGCCAGCACCTTTTTGGCACCGGCCCCCAGGTATTTCATGACCGCCGCCTGGGACACGAAACAGGCGATGGCGCCGGCGATGAAAAAGGCCGGCACCAGACAGAGCAGCACGTGCTCCTGGGCGTACCATTGGGCCAGGGCCAGGGACTCGATCACCGCCCCGGTAAAGCGGATGTTGTCCACCGGCAGCCAGAAAAAGGCCAGAAAAACCCCGATGATGATGCTGAGCGGTTTCCCGATGTCTTTCCACTCTACCAGACTTTCCTGGGGTTTCTCCTCATCGAGTTCAGCCGGCCCCTCCATCGCGGTCCCGCTCTTTTCCACGGTGAGCGCTTTACTCATGGCCGATGCCTCCTGCACCAATTCCCTTTTGACTTTGATTCAAAATCTTTCTCAAAACTTTATAGATCACCATATGTGGATTTAGCTATCTATATAGAATGGCGAAAAAATCTATTTTTTACACAATTCCTCGCGATTCAGGAAAGGAACTTTTTGCACCAATTTGGCAACTTCCGGATCATCTTCCAGCCAGTGTTTGAGATTTCCGAGGAGGCTGGCCACATACGGGCTGCTTCGACCGTCGGCCAGAAAATAATTCACCCACTGACCGTCTTTGGCATAATCGACCAAGCCGGCCTCTTCAAGTATTTTCAAATGCTTGGAAACAGTGGGCTGGGAAATCCCCAAGGATCCCCGCAACTCACAGACGCACATCATCTTTTGCTGCAACAATTTTATGATCTTGACCCGGTTCGGATCCGAGAGGGCCTTCATGACTTTGATGAAAGATTTCATCGGTCGCTCCATATGCATACATGACAATATAAAGATTTATCGCCCGGCTGTCAATGCCTTCCGACCCCCCCGAGGCGTTTCCGCTCCCGGTGGCGCCGGCGACCGACGGCCGGCCGGACATTTGGACTTCAGCTTTTCCCTGTGCCAAGCGCCGAGCCCGGCAGCCTGGAATTCAATGGGTCCCTGATTTCCTCTTGAATATTTGGTTGGGGGGAATCAAAAGCTGCACGTCGATGGCTTCTCCTGCGGTCAGCTCCTCGCAGCCTTCGGGAATGATGATCAAAGCCTCCTTGCGGGCCATGGATCGCAGCCGGCTGGACAGTCTGGCAGGGTGCACCCAAAGCTGATTTTCTTTTTTTTCCAGGCGGGCGTGGATAAAATCGGTCCAGTGCCGATCACCATGAACGGTTTCTGCTAAACGCGCGGTAATGACGGGAAAAACCTGAGGATGATCACCTTTGATTTTCAGGAGGGCTGGCAAGGCCAGCTGCAGAAAGGCCATTTCATTGGAAGGCGGACCCCCCGGTAGAACAAAGAACGGTTTGTTTTCCAACAAGCCAAATCCAACCGGTTTGCCCGGTCCCATGCGGACGCGGTGGTAGATACCCTGCCAGTTGAGATCTTGTACGACCTTTAAGATCAGATCGCGCTCACTGCCCCAGGCGCCCCCGCTGGTTATGAACACATCGGCGTGGGGCCGATGTTTGATGATCGCCGCCTGGATATCTTCTTCGCGGTCACGAACCAGTTCGATGCCGCAGGGCAGCCCGTGCAGAGCCAGCCAGGCGCAGATCTCCACCATGTTACTCGCATAAAGTTTGCCTTCCGGCAGCGGCTCTCCAGGAACCACCACCTCGTCGCCGGTGGCAATCACCACGGCATGGGGTGATTTGTAAACCCGTGCGCCTTCCCGGCCGGCGGCAGCCATGAGACCGATCAGCGCGGGCGACAGTTTTTCACCCCTTTGGGCCAGGATTTCGCCCCGGTGCACGTCGGTGCCCTGTTGCAGGATATTGCGCCCCGGTTTAGCGGTATTGTAACAAATGACCTTGCCGGTCTGCGGCTGGCAGAATTCCTCTGAAATCACGGCATCGGCGGATTCCGGAAGGGGTGCCCCCGTCGTGACCTTGACCGCCTGTCCGGATCCCACGCGTAAACTTAAAGGCGATAAGTCCCCGGCCGTCAGCTCACCGACAACTTGCAGCTCCACCGGATTCCGGCTTCCCGCTAGCCTTAGATCGGCGGAGTGAACCGCATAACCATCCTTGCGCGACGTGCTGATGGAGGGCGAGTCCACCCGGGCCACGATTTCTTCGGCCAGAATTCTGCCGGTCAACTGATTCAAGCGAAGGTTTTCGGTTTCCCCGGTGGTGACCGCTGCCAGGGTCAGATCAAAAGCTTCATTGAAACCGACAAAAGTTTTCATAAAGATACCGTTCGACGCTCAAACCGTCGCAGAGTTAAACCGGGAAAAGTCGATTCGAGACATTGGCGATTTGGCCAGTGGACAATTCAACCCCCTGACCACCTCGGCTGTTTGACGATGCCACCCTTGCGCCATTATATGTAATCCCGATGACAGGCTTGCATGCGCACCTTCAAATCGCGCAGTTCATGCCGCACCATTTCAAGCTCTCTTTTTTCAACCGCATATTTCAAGCTCCCCAGGTGGTCCAGGTATTCGTCCATGGCTTCCTGCCATTCCGGCTCCGCAAATTGAGCCAAAACCCTGGATGCCTCGATAAAATCCGTCACGGCTTTTTCATCCGGAATCCTGTCCTCGCCGACGGTTTGCTGCAGTTCCTTAAACGCGTCGTTCAAGCGTTTTTTGAGGGCTTTAAAAGATCCTTTCCAACGGAGAACATCTTCCCGCGCACCGGGTTCATACTCGTCGAAGGTCGACCAGCGCCACTTCAGCTTGGTATCAAAATGTCCCCTTTTTTCCTTGAAACGAATCTTGGCCTCCAGTTTATCCGGGATCGACCATCGACGGCCGTAAGCCTCAAACGTGCCGTGGCGCAGTTGGGCGGCCAATTCTTCCAGATAGTCGGCCAGCTCCCGTCGGCTGAGTTCCCGTTTGATTTTGTCTTTCATCGTGGTTGCGCATATCCTTTCTAATGGCCAGTGTCCGTTCAGAAATGCGTCCCCCCCGCGGCGCGATTCAAGCTCCAGGACGGTCCCTCGCGCCCCGGCGGGAGAGCCTGACGCCGAAATTGCGCCAAACCACCATTGCCGAACGGACACCCGCTTAGTTGAAGACCGTGCTTCGGATTCGAATACTACAAAACGCCTGGGATTTCAACGTGCTCCTTGTGGGGGGCGAAAAGGCGGAATGAGGCCTGCCAAAAGCAGTGGGTTGGAATGCCGAATACGGCAAAGGTCAGGGGCTTTCCAAAATTTGAATCGGATCGCCGCAGCGTATTTTGCCCGCGTTCAGCACGCGGGCGAAAACGCCCTCTCGGGGCATAATGCAATCACCGGCCTTGTAATAGATCGCGCATTTGGTATGGCACTCTTTGCCGATCTGGGTAATCTCAACTATCACGGAGTCACCCAACTGGACCCGGGCTCCAATCGGGAGCATCTTCCAGTCAATGCCGGTGGTGGCAATGTTTTCGGCAAAATCGCCGAAAGTCACATCAAGACCCTGCTGGCGGGCCTTTTCGATACTTTCGGCCGCCAGAAAGCTCACTTGTCGATGCCAGGGACCGGCGTGCGCGTCCCCTTCAAGTCCATGATCTTTCGAGATGTAGGCTTCCTCCAGGGGGGTTTTCCGCGTTCCTTTCTTTTTACTCGAAGCAATCGATACGATCTTCATGGCTGGAGTTCCCCTATCATTTCCCGTTTCCAATCAGAAAAATGCCGTAAGTGGCCCGCAGGTTGGGCAAGGCACTAATGATTTTCCCGTGCCTATCCTGGGAATGGGTGTTGATGGCCACCTCCCTTAGAATAACGAAGCCGACCTCATGGATAAATTTGCGGAAATCTTTGATGGTGATCACGCGGATATTGGGGGTGTCATACCATTCAAAAGGCAACTGTCTCGATTTGGGCGCATAACCGCTCAGTAGCAGCTGTAGACGAATTCCCCAATGACTGAAATTGGGAAAACTGACGATGCCTTTGGGGCCGACCCGCAACATGGATCGAATCAAGGCGGCCGGCTCGTACACCTGCTGCAAAGTCTGACTCAAGATGACATAGTCAAAAGTATCATCCGGGTAGTCGAGCACTTCTTCGTTGATGTCACCCTGGAGGACCGACAGTCCCTTCTCGATACATTGGGCCACCTTGGTCTCATTGCGTTCGATGCCGGTGCCGCGCACCTGCTTATGGTTGATTAAATATCTTAACAGCTCGCCCTCGCCACAGCCCAGGTCGAGCACCCGCGCACCGGATTCGATCCAGGAGGCAATCACCTGCAGATCAAACCGCATTTTATTCCCCGTGTCGTTATTTTCGGCTTTCATGGAAGACACGCTCCAGGAATCCTCTTATCAGAGCCGACAATCGTTCATTGGGTAACAAAAATGCATCGTGGCCCCACTCGGCTTCGATTTCACAAAAGCTCACATCCCGTCCGTTTTTTTTCAGCGCTTGCACAATGGCCCGGGATTGATAAGTGGGATAAAGCCAATCCGACGTAAAGGAGATCACCAGGAACTTGGCCTGCGTCTTGGCGAAAGCCTTGAACGCGGAGCCTTCGCCATGCTGCTTCTCCAGGTCGTAGTAATCGGACGCCTTGGTGATATACAAGAACGAATTGGCATCGAAGCGATCCACAAATTTCTTGCCCTGGTACCGCAGATAGCTTTCCACCTGGAAGTCCGCGTTAAAATTAAAGGAAAAATCACTTTTGTCCTGAAGACGGCGGCCGAATTTTAGACGCATGGATTCGTCGGACAGGTAGGTGATATGGCCTATCATACGGGCCACCGCCAGCCCGAGATCCGGCTTCGGTCCCCCGTAATAGTCGCCGTGGTTCCACTTGGGATCGGCCATGATCGCCTGTCGGGCGACTTCGTTAAAAGCAATGGCCAAAGCCGAATGCTTAACGGTCGTCGCCAGTGGGATCGCGGCGCTGACCATTTCCGGATAACGGACACACCATTCCAGCACTTGCATCCCTCCTATGGAACCACCCACGACGGCCAGAAGCTTTCTAATCCCCAAATGATCCAAGAGCGCCTTCTGGGCTTTAACCATGTCGCCGATGGTCACCACCGGAAAATCGAGCCCATAGGCCAAAACGGTCTTAGGGTTGATGGTACAGGGCCCGGAGGATCCCATACAACTGCCCAGAATGTTGGAACAGATGACAAAATATCGGTTGGTATCGATGCCTTTCCCCGGGCCGACCATGACATCCCACCAGCCGGGTTTTTCATCATCCTCTTTATAGTAACCGGCCACATGGGAATCCCCGGATAAAGCGTGCAGAATCAAGATGACATTGCTTTTATCCGAATTCAGCGCCCCGCAGGTTTCATAGGCTAACGTCACCGGACCGAGCTTGGCGCCGCTTTCCAGGACCATTTCATCCGGCGGTTCGGCAAATGAATAGAATTGCTTCGCAACGATTCCCACCGAAATTCTATTTTTATCATGTTCAATATACTCGCTCAATTGACTCTTTGTCACCTTCTGGTTGCCGTCGGCCCCAAGGAAGAGCTATGCTCCGCCAGACGGCGTCACGCAGGATTCGTCCGAAACTTAAGGCACTTGTCGATGAGAATTCCGTTGCGCTGGGTTAACCAAGTTCAACCGAAAAGGGTTTCGACGCAATGATTCGCCGCTTCGCACCGCCAACTGTGGAACCATGTAATCTGCGAGGCTGGCTCAGTCAGGTGATATTCGCATCCTTCGCCACTGTTGCCAATGTCACTAATTCGCCGTCCGTGGTCAATCGCATTCATCCATCCGGACGCAACCTATCGCAGCAGTGAATTAAAAACGGAACAGGACCGGCAGATTTTCATTTTTTCTTTCCAGTTTTTCTGAACGGTGCCGTCACAAATGGTTCCATTAATGAACCAGCAGTATGCTCCGGCTTGGAACTCCCAGGCCGGGCACTTGTTCTTCCATTCCGGCGGGCAATTCTTAGTTTCCCAGCAAGCCTTGCGGTCTTTACGATCTGCCATGTTCTGGGAAACCAGAAAGTAAACCTGCCGCTCCACCGCCGCCGGAATGGACCGCCATCCCTGCTCGTAGCTGTGCACCGCTTTGAGGGACACACCCAGCAATTGAGCCATTGCAGCCTGGGTCTTGTTCAATTTTTTGCGGAAGTATTTAAAATCATTGCTGTCCATCGCGCCATCCTCGCCTTAGGGTTGCCGACCGTCAATCAAATTGAGGATATTGCTACATGGTGGTATTGATGTCAAGAAAAAACGGCGATTCGATAAAAATACTTTAGGGGTTGTCTGGTAGGTATTCTTCAGATCCTAAGGCAGCCTCGGCCTTATCGCGGCAACAGCCAGATCGTGTGAATGTCATTCACGGTATCTTTTATGTTTTGCAGGGCGTTCAGGACCCGGGTATACATCATGGCCAGTCCGACGTTATCGGCCAGCAATAGCAGAGAGTCGATGTCTCTTTCGGATATATCCCAGATCTGGCGGTGATACAGACGCAAGGCACCGATCACCTTGTCGTAAAAATTAATCGGGAGCGAAACGATCGCGCCGATTCCTTCTTTCTTGGCATCCTCCGGATATTGCAGACGGTCGGTATTGCTCACATCCCGAATGACGGTCGGCTTGCCAGCGAACGTTTCAGCAATACTCTTGTCGGACAGCAGCGGTCCTTTGTTCATATAGCTGATACTCAACCCGAAACTTGCCAGGGGCTCCAGCTCCTCGGTCTCCGGGTTCAGGGCAAAGATGGAGCAACCCTTTATTTCCAGCGCTCCAACCAAGAGTTGCGTCAGGTGGGTGGCCATGATCTCCAAATTGTCCGAATGGGCGATGGCCCTGAAGACAACCTTGAATACATCAATATCTATTTTTTCCTCGACACCCATGGAATGCCTCCTCATCAATCAGTTGGCCAAATTATTTCTTCCCTAAATCGCGCTTGTGCGCCGAGCGCATGGATGCTCAAACCGGATCACCCAAAAACAACTTCTTCTCAATAGATGGCTGAAGATCGCACTGGACGGCGCGTTTCCCTTCGCATTCAGGACACGATGCAAACAGTGGCGTCTTTAAGGGCCGTCACCACCTTGTTAAATACACTGCTGGTAAAAAAACGGGTCGCCTTGCCGGGCTTGCGATTGACGATAATCAGATCATACTTGTCGTTCAAGACCAGGTCGATAATCTCGCTGGCGATATCCTTCTTGCGGGGCTTGAAAATATACCGGACCTGGCCTTCCAAAAATCCATTTTGCAAAAGCCTTTGTTGGGCCTCTTTCAGACCCGCCTCCTGTTCCATAATTCGTTGGGAAAGGTAGCCCAAATTGCCCCTGAGCTTCTCCATGACTGGAGATTCCCGCATCTCAATTTCGGGAACGGGAGTGTAAGCGTTGAACAACGTAATTGCCAGATCTCGCCGGTGGGCAAATGTCTGAATCGTAAAGTCCAGGGACTTCTGATCATAGGCCGTGAAGTTATAGGGAAGTAGTATTTTTTGAATGGCCATTTTGTTCCCCTTCTTTTCCTGGTTTCAGTCCCGTGAATCAAATGCCGGCATTTGCGCGGCGGCTATTTGGGAAATAAAATGTGAGCGGCTAAATATTTACCGCCAACACTCAACGCGGATGGCCTTGAAACGCTTGCGTGCGGCTGAGCAATCGGCTGTCCGGTGAGATTCAGTTTGTCGCCAAAATCCAAGCTTCGTTGAAGTTCACACCGCAGCCTTTGGGGCTCGGCCTATCCCACTCAACAATGACAGCAGGAGGTCTCGTTTGTCAACCCCAAACTTGGGTGAATCCGGGCCCCTCCGGCGCACATGCGCGCGCAACTGAAATCGCCGTATCAATTCAGTACGCGAATAAAATTTTCATGCATTGTGGTGGCCCAGAGGGCCATGAATGTCTAGCTGTATGAAAAAGATCCCGGTCGACCGCTGATCGACCTAGCCCTGGTTTTTCAAAGGGCTAAACGGTTACAAATCACCTTGTTTTCAGGCGCCTCAGACGTTGCCGTGTGATTTGATTAGCGCAACCGGCGTTTATAATCGGCGAAGCGGTTCGTTACGGTCGCCAGCCCATCGGCATCCGGATAGTTCCTGACATGCGCCTGGCAGCGGGCCAAGCGCTCGGAAAGCGGCGGATGCGTGGTATACCACGATCCGGCCTGGTGTGATTGCGATTTAACTCTCTCCAGCATCGTGAGAACCCGGATTAGGCCGGCCGGGTTGTACCCGGTTCGATAAGCGATGTCCAAACCGGTAATATCCGCTTGGTATTCCATGGACTTATCCAATCCCTTATCAAAGAGGGTCGTCTGCAGACTGTCAACCATCTGTTGATACTGCTGGGCTTTTTCCCCTTTCATGCTGGCGGTCGTAATTTTGCCCACCCCTTCAAAAAACCGCGCCCTTTTGATGGATTGCAGGGCGTGTTTGTGCGTCACATGGGCCACTTCGTGGGCCAGGACTCCGGCCAGTTCCGACTCATCGTTCATGGATTTAATCAGCTGGGAGCTCAGAAAAATGATTCCCCCGGGACACGCGAACGCATTGTAGAGCGGGCTTTCGACAACCACGAAACGGTAGGGAATGTCCGAACGGAGAGAATTCCGGGCGACGGAGTTGCCGACCAGGTTCACATATTTTTGCAGCACCGCGTCTTTTACCGGCAGGCCATAGCGCTTAAAGCCCTCGAGCGCCAGACTTTCACCGATGGCCAATTCAGAGTTATAATCGATTTCTCCGGCACTGGTGAATACATCTCCGGCACCTTCAAATAATTGTCTTTTTTGCCCGGCTTTAAGTTCGGCCGCCTTACGGGCATATTCCTGGGCCTCGGCTTCACTCATTCCCCGGGCAAGGGCTTTTTTGTATTCTTTCTCATATTCGCTCCCATAGGCCTGTTGGCTGACCACCTCGCCCACAATCTGGCTTGTCTCGGCACACCCCATCAAAACCAACCCGATGATACCGATAAGCACTGCATATCCATTTAACTTTTTCATGCTACTTCCCTTTCGTCTTATGCCGTCTGCCCGCATCTCAAATTGCCAAGATGCGACAGGTTGCGCGAAGGCATCCGGCTGATAATCTCTGATTTTTCTTAGGCCCGGTCCCTTGACTCTTCCATTCACGGGGCATATTCGCCGATGCGGCCGTCTTTTAGAAAACGTTCAACCTCGGACGCACTTGTTTCCATGGCCAACACGCCGTCGAGCGCATTGCGGTAAGTTTGCGGTGTACCCGAGATGCGGGCATATTCCTGCGCTTCCGGGGACAGGCCGCGTATGCTCCTTGAGGTATCCGCCGCTGAGACCTTGATACCACTGCCGCCCGACATGGTTCCAAAGAGCCCGCCGCTTTCCTGGGGCGGAGGGGTTTGGGAGACCTTGCCCCGGTAGATCCATCCGGTCTCGCGGGACGGGGTTGCAACCTTGTACCATCGCCCCTGTGAAGACTCGACGGTCAATTCCATACCCAGGGGCAGGACCGCCACCGTGGCCGAGGAGGCCGTCATGTCGGCTTTGAGTTTCGCATCTTTGCCAACGACCCACACCTTTTCCTGGGCCGCGGCCAAAGCCGCCAGAAAAAACGAAATTGAAACAATTAGAAGAATGGTTTTCAGATAAACTTGCCGTTGCATCATTGGTCGTCTCCTGTTCGCTAGAGTTATCGGTTGCCACACCCTCGTTGACTCCATTACGCCCCTACACCCCTCATACGCAAGAAGTCAGCCAAAAATAAGAAGGCCGTATCAATTCAGCTGTATGAAAAAATATCCCCGGCCGACCGTTCAATCATAGTCGCCCACGAGGATAAACGCGCCCCAATACCCGGGGTGAGGATAACTGTTTTTCACATGCAGCATGGCCTGCCGGATACTGCTCGATTTGTTGTTTCGCAGGTATTGACGGTAAAAGTGCTTGATCAGGATTGCCGTTGAGAGGTCGCTCACCCGCCAGAGGCTCGAAATAATAGCATGGGTGCCGGCATAGAAATAGGCCCGGTTTAAACCGATGACTTCATCCCCATCGGTAACTTTTCCGATGCCGGTCTGGCAGGCGCTGAGCACAACCAGATCGGCATTAATGCGAAGACCGAAGACCTCCGCGGCTTCCAGATCACCGTCCGCCTTCTCGTCTTGGCGCAACTTCACGGCCGAAAAAAGCGGGTTCACCGGATCAAACTCGCCGTGTGAGGCCAGATGAATGATTCCAAACTCCTCAATGTGCTCGGTGACCCAGCTTTCGGTGGCCTTTTCCCGCGTCAGAGTGGTTGTGTCCGAAAAGTTCCATCGGATGGTACCCACTTCCTGCTCGGCAAAAGGCAGATCCAAGGCCGGGTCGTCCAACCGGGGGTTACCGATGGCCAAAATCCGAACCTTTTTCGCTGGACGGCGTTTGTCTTTGGTGTAACCGAATACGCTGGCGCTGGGCAGATAGAAAAGCGGATAGCGGTCGATCAGAAAACGGTCGCCGTCCGACAGGGTCGCAAAGGACAGATAATGCAGAAAACCATGCGGAATAATGCCGACATACTTGATCCCCGTCAACCGGGGCATCGCCGGGGCTAAAACCCAGTCAAACAGCTGCCGTGCCTGATCTTCCAAAGGCTCCAAGTTCTGGATCATGCGGCGATAATCGAAAACCGC
>CP070697.1:6021314-6044775 GCA_020353555.1 Desulfobacterales bacterium | reverse complement strand
TTGATCATCGTGACTTCACGGCCTGAACATATCACCCCGGCACAGCCGGCCATTTGGGCCATTTCGGCTCTTTGCCGCACGAGCCCTGACAAATCAGAAACAAATTCGGTCCGCAAACCGGCCGTCTGCAGATCTTCCGCGGAGACACTGGTCAATACAGTAACCCCTAAGATCCCCACTCTTCCCCGGCTGCCGGCAACCGCGGCGGCCAGCATCCGTGGGGTCTCGCCGCAATGCACGGTGGCGAATCGCACGCCCAAATCGGCAATGTTGGCCATGGCACGCGCCACTGTGGCTGGAATGTCGTGCAGCTTCAGGTCCAGAAAAACACCCGCCGGCCCGGTGGCGGCGACGACACGAATGATCTCTGGGCCGGAGCGGATAAACAGCTCCAGACCCACTTTGAAAATCCCGACATCTTCGGCCAACAGTTCCACATAGCGCCGAGCCTCCTGAACCGTGGGAAGGTCCAGCGGAAAAATGATATAATCCTGGGCGCGCTTCATGGGCGTATTCCTGAGAAAATTCGCTACCTTTTATTTCCTAACATCAAGACGCGTTCAATGTCGACCGCCTCCTGCCGGTATCACGGCGGCCAAGGCCTAACCGTTCCCATACTGTTGCTCGACCCAGGACATGTATTCGCCGCTTCGCACCCGGTCGACCCATTCCCGGTTAGCGATATACCATTGAATCGTTTTCTGTATTCCGGTTTCAAAGGATTCGGCGGGACACCAGTTCAATTCTTTTTGCAATTTGCTGAAATCAATGGCATATCTCAGATCATGGCCCGGGCGATCCTTAACAAAGGTAATCAAATCCCTTCGGGGTCCCGGATGCGACCCGGGTACCATTTCGTCCAACATGTCGCAAATCAAGCGGACGGTTTCCAGGTTGGCCATTTCGCAACGCCCGCCAACATTATAGGTCTCCCCCCGCGTTCCCTTTTGCATGATGGCCCAGACGGCCCGGCAGTGGTCTCTTACATACAGCCAGTCTCGGATGTTGAGACCCTGCCCATAGACCGGAAGGGATTGGCCCTCCAAGGCATTTAAGATGATCAGCGGTATCAGTTTTTCCGGGAACTGATAGGGGCCGTAGTTATTGGAACAATTGGAGATGGTTACCGGTAAGCCGTATGTCCGGCTGTAGGCCCGGACCAGATGATCGGAAGCTGCTTTGGAAGCCGAATAAGGGCTGTTGGGTCGGTAAGGGGTGGTTTCAGTAAAATACCCATCCGCGCCCAGCGAACCGTATACCTCATCCGTGCTGATGTGGTGAAAGAGCACCAATCGGTCTAAATGCTGACGGGCAATTTGGAGCAGATTAAAGGTACCTTCGATGTTGGTTTTGATGAAGGCATCCGGTGCCACGATGGAACGATCCACGTGAGATTCGGCGGCAAAATGGCAAACCGTATCGATTTCAAAGTTTGCAAAGATACCGGCCATGGCCTGCCGGTCACAAATGTCGGCCTGGATGAAGGCATAACGTTGCGGATAATAGGTTTGAACGATATCGGCCAGATTCTCCGGATTGCCCGCGTAAGTCAGCTTGTCCACGTTGACGAGCCGCCCGTCAAAGTCGGTTTCAGCAAGCACATAACGGATAAAATTAGTGCCAATGAAGCCGCATCCGCCGGTCACGAGAATATTCTGCATTGATCCTCCCCGATGGCATATGGTCAAATAGGTGGTCAGCAAAATCGAATATGGTAGTTATTTTCGCATATCTCAAATTCTTTTGTCAATAAAGCCATTCTGGGCGCCCGCCGGGCGTCCGTTATTAAAAATATATTGATATCATTGAGTTAAAAATGATATAAATGTATATTTGAAAGATTACAGGCGAAGAGGAGCACCGCAACCGGATGCAGCGAGAAACCCATTATTTTGTCGCTTCGGGCACTTATTACGTGGGCGGGATTGGTCCTTTGACCCTGCAGGCGATTCTTGGCACCTGTGTCGGGGTGGCCCTCTATGACCCCGAGGCCGACGTAGGCGGCATGATTCATTTGCTTCTGCCGGAGCCCATTTCCGCTGAAAGCCCTGACCCGCCGGAAAAATTCGCATCGAGTGGACTTCCCCTTTTCCTGCAAGCCCTTTACGCGGCCGGCGCCTCCCGGGAAAACCTGAAAGCTGCCGTCGCCGGGGGTGCGCTGGTGGGTCCGATTCAGGACTATGATTTAGTCATGGATATCGGCGGGCGCACCGCCGAACAGGTCATGCAATTTTTGAACAAAAAGCAGATCCAGATTGAAAAATGGGAAAGCGGCGGTTTCTTCACCTGCCGCCTCAGCCTTGACATGCAAACCTGGTCGTGCCGGATCGAACCTTCCGGATGGGATAAACTGACAGAGGCCACCGCACAACGCTTACCCACGCCGGAAGAAATTAGCCGGACCACTCAAAATTTACAGCCCATCCCCCAGGTCGCTCTGAAAATCCTGCGGATTGTTAATGCGGGCACCTTTGAGATCGGCCCCCTGGCCGAAGAGGTTCGCAAAGACCAGGTCATCAGCGCCAGAACCCTTCAACTCTGCAATTCAGTCATGTATGCCGGCCGGCACAAAATCGATTCCCTGGATCACGCGCTGGTCATGCTGGGTCAAAAACTATTGGTCAAATTCGTAATCTCCGCCGCGGTCAATCGGTTTTTCACGCAGTCCGACCGGGGCTATTCGCTCTGCAAAGGCGGTATGTATCATCATGCCGTAGGAACCGCCATCATCGCGGAAAAGCTTGCCGAGTTAACGGGTATGGCATCCACAGCGTCAGCGTATACGGCCGGTTTGCTGCATGACATCGGCAAGGTTGTGCTGGATCAATACATTCATTCCGCTTTTCCGCTTTTTTACCGCCACTTGCACGAAGAAGGACACGATTTTGTGGAAGCCGAAAAGAAAATTCTGCGAACCGATCACACCCAAGTCGGCGGCCGGCTGGCCGTCAAGTGGTGTTTTCCGGACTCTCTGGTGAAAACCATCCGGTTTCACCATCAACCAGAGAAGGCGACGCGATTTTCCGAGTTGGTGCATATCGTCTACCTGGCGGACCTGCTGATGTCCCGATTTCATGCCGGCCTGGAGGTCGAACGGGTGCAAACCGATGCGCTGGCCTCACGCCTGGAAGCCGTCGGACTTTCACTCGTCCGGCTTCCGGAAATAGTGGACCTCATCCCCGTCAAAGTTTTCGAGTCGTCCCCCGAAGTGGCCCTGATGACGGGTGGTTGATTTCGTGCTGGAGACCAGACGGAGCCGCCGTTCAGTGCGTTTGTAAATTTCAGTGGATTTTGGATCTTCACCGCGCGCAGATCGAGCGTCTTCGATCAGTTAGGGTTTAAACCATCGATACGATTATGACAACCAATGCCGAACAACAATCACTGCTGCGAAAGCTTCCCGGTGTCGACCGCATTCTGGAACAGACCAAATGCGACCCTTTTTTTAAAGATATACCCGTTTCCGTCGTGGTGGAATCGATCCGTTCCGCCATCGATCAACGGCGCCAGGCTATGCGGGAAGGAAATCAGGTCAACGTTGAAGCGAGTCTGCTGGAGAGCCAGATCGTCGCGCAGGTAAAAACGGCCGTCAGCATGGCTATGACACCCAATCTAAGGCCCGCCGTGAATGCCACCGGGGTGGTTGTCCATACCAATTTGGGCCGCTCCTTGCTTGCCCCGGAGGTGGTTGAAAATCTGGTCATGATTGCCAGCCGGTATTCCAATCTGGAATACGACCTGTCCGCCGGCCGTCGCGGATCCCGCTACAGCCATGTGGAAGATATTCTATGTGAAATCAGCGGCGCCGAATCCGCCATGGTGGTAAATAACAACGCCGGGGCGGTTCTTCTCTGTCTGGAGACGATCGCGCGGGACAAAACCGTGATCGTGTCCCGGGGAGAACTTGTGGAAATCGGAGGGTCTTTCAGGATTCCGGATGTAATGGCCAAAAGCGGCGCCACCCTGAGGGAAGTCGGCACCACCAATCGTACCCACCTCAAAGATTACATCGGGGCGCTCGAAAATGAAACCGGTCTCCTGTTAAAAGTGCATCGCAGCAATTACAGCGTCGTCGGTTTTACGGCGGAGGTTTCTTTACGCGAACTGGCAAAGCTGGGCACAACGCACCGCATCCCGGTCATGGAAGATCTCGGCAGCGGCACCTTTATCGACTTTTCCAAGTACGGACTGATGAAGGAACCAACGGTTCAGGAATCCGTGGCTACCGGGGCCGACGTGATTACCTTCAGCGGCGATAAACTCCTGGGGGGACCCCAAGCCGGAATTATCGTCGGGAAAAAAAACATCATCGATCAAATCAAACAAAACCCGACCACCCGCGCCTTGCGCATCGACAAACTGACCCTGGCGGCCCTCGAAGGTACCCTGCGGCTTTACCGGGACGAATCCCAGGCTATCCGACAGATCCCCACCTTGCGCATGTTGACGCGACCCGTCCAAGACATTGAAACCCAGGCGGCCAAACTGGCTGCCCAGCTGAAGAGTATCGGCGATGCCCGCATGCAAATCCATTTGATTGAGCGCTCTTCACGGGCCGGTGGCGGGGCCCTGCCGCTGTTGGAGCTGCCCAGCCGATGCCTGCGCATTCGGATTCAGGGCCTTTCCGCCACTGAGCTTGAAAGGATGATGCGCTACCATACTCCGCCCATCATCGGCCGCCTAGAGGAAAATGCTTTTATTATCGATCTCCGAACCGTGCAGGATGATGAAATCCCGTTCATTGCGCGGGCCTTCGAAGCTTTGGTGCAAAGAGTCTAAACTATGAACCCCAATGGAAAAGGCTTAATTCAGCAACGCGGTTCCACCCGCGAATTTCTGTTTTCGAAAACAGACACCCGTAAACTAAGAAATAAAACCCGTAAAACTGCGGCGCAAGGAACCGAAGCATTACGAACCGTGTTTCCCGGGCTACAGCGCGGAAAATCACTTCAAGCCCAGGCCCTTAAACACTTCGAAGGAGCGGCGGCTTTTGCGGTGCTGGTGGCCCAACTGGACAACTTCGACCGGCAAGATGCAACTTCCGCCTCCCAAGAAGCCGAATGGCGGGTGGAAGTTGCCAAGGGGCTGGACAAGCTCTGCCAAGAGGAACGCGGTATTTGGGGCGCCCTCCCGCCGGACCGTTTAGCCGCATTTTTTGAGGACCGAGATAGTCTCACCGGCCTGCGGCTGGCGGAGAATCTCCAGAAAACAATCGCGGAACAACTCGGCGTAACCATCACCATCGGTATTGCCGCCTATCCGACCATTACCTATGAAAAACAGCAGGTCCTGGATAATGCCGTCAAGGCCTTGGATCATGCCACCTTTTTCGGTCCCAACAGCGCGGTAGTCTTTGACGCTGTGAGCCTAAATATCAACGGTGACAAAATCTTCGCTACCGGAGACATCGCCGGCGCGGTGGAAGAGTTTAAGCGCGCCTTGATGCTCGATCCTGCCAATGTCAACGTTCACAACAGCCTAGGGGTATGTTATGGCCTTTTGGGCGACTATGAAAAAGCGCTCCTGGAATTTAAGACCGCCATCAGCCTGGACCTCAAGGAGGCCATGGCCGTTTATAACTTAGGTCTGGTAAATCTTTTACTCGGCCACCGCGATGCGGCCCTGGATCTTCTCCTCCAGGCTTATACGATGGGTGAAAACGTCTTTGAGGTGGCCTATCAAACCGGAAGGCTTTATTTAGAAATGGGTCAGCCTGAAAGCGCGCAAAAATTCTTGGAACATGCCGCGCGCCTCGCACCGGAATCCAGTATAACCTTCCGCTACTTGGGAGAATGCTATGAAGCCTTGAACATGACCACCGAGGCCGTATCCGCCTATCGCAGGGCGGTCAAGCAAAATCCCTGCGATGCGGCGGCGTTGTCGGCCCTGGGTCACCTTTTTGACATCCAAGGTGAAAACCCGGAAATTGCCCTGATATTCTGCCAGGAAAGCGTGAAATTTGCCCCCGAAAACGGCCTGTTCCGCCTTCGGCTGGGGCAGTTATATTTAAAGCAAAACCGCCTGGATGAGGCTTTGAGAGAGCTCAAAGAAGCTCGGCGGCGGGGCCACGACGCCGCCCAATCCATCAAAGAAATTCAGGACCGAAGACAAAAAACTGCAAACAGCGAACAGATGCCCGCTAACGAAACGTTGGAAGCCAAACGCACGCGCGCATAGGGCTGAGAGCCAGAGGCCCAGGGTGAAAAATCGAAAACAAACGTCGGTTTTTTGGTCCCCTGCCTCCGCTTAGCTGTCATCCGTCACCTGTTTTCTGAATACAAGGTTAATCAAGGAAAGACCTCCCAGATGAAAACCCTCGTTTTGCGTCTTTTGGAAGAAAGCATTCAGGTCAAGCGCCGGCTTATCGAAAACCATCTCGACCATATCGTGCAAGGGGCGGACATGCTGGCCACCTGTCTGGCCACGGGCCATAAAATTCTGATTTTCGGCAACGGTGGCAGCGCGGCCGATGCCCAGCATCTGGCTGCCGAACTCGTCAACCGCTTTCAGATCGAACGCCCGCCATTGGCCGCTATTGCGTTGACCACGGATACCTCTATCCTGACCAGTATCGGAAATGATTATCGCTTTGATGATATATTCGCCAAACAGATCGCCGCCATCGGCAAAGAAGATGACGTCGCCTGGGGAATCAGCACCAGCGGTAACTCACGGAATGTCATCCAAGCCCTGCGGGTGGCCAAAACCAACGGCCTGTTCACCATTGGCATGACCGGCCGCGGCGGCCAACTCGCCACCTGGGCGGATCTCGTCTTTGCGGTCGACTCCCCGAGTACCGCTCGGATTCAGGAAGCCCATATCACTTTGGGTCATATCTTGTGCGAACTCTTGGACCGCCAGCTGTTTCCGCATTTGGTAAGGGGTTGAATGATCACATCGACATTGCGAGGACCAATTTAACCCGCCAGTCTCACTTTAGCTGTATGAAAATTATCCCGGTCGACCGCTGATTGGCCTATCCCTGGTTTTTCAAGGGACTAAACGGTTACACCCGCCAAACCATCAACGCCTATAACCCCATGGCATACCTGGGTTGATTTGAGGATGTTGATGATTATTATTCGAATTTGGACGAAAATATGTTATCCAGCTGTGGCCATGAACACGCGTCCGGCATTTATGCGATTACCGATCCAATCAAACACGAGGGAGCAGCCATCATGCCGATTTACGAATATCATTGCAAAAACTGCAACCAGGACTTCGAATATCTGGTTTTTGGAAGTGAAAAGCCGGACTGCCCTGCCTGTCACAGTCGCAAGGTTTCGAAGCTTATGTCGATTTGCGGCTTTGTCAGCAAGGGCAGCGGCGGTCAAACCGTATCGAAATCAGCCGGCTCATCCTGCAGCGGGTGCGCGGCCAAAAGCTGTGCGGGGTGCGGTCACTGATGAATCCATCCCTCAAAATCGGTACGCGGGGAAGCCAACTGGCCTTGTGGCAAGCGAACTGGGTTAAGGCGGCGTTTGCGAAGAAATTTCCGCACCAAGCGCTGGAACTCGTGGTGATTAAAACCCAAGGGGATAAGATATTGGATGTCCCTCTGGCCGCAGTGGGCGGCAAGGGGCTTTTTGTCAAAGAGATTGAACAGGCCTTGCTCGACCGCCGCATCGATCTTGCGGTGCACAGCATGAAAGATATGCCGTCCGATATCCCCGAGGAGCTTTGTCTTGGCGCCGTCCCGGAGCGGGAAGATCCGACCGATGTCTTGATCTCCAAAAGCGGCCGACGCCTGGCGGAACTCGGTGCGGACAGCGTCATCGGCACCAGCAGCCTGCGCCGCGCCGCCCAGTTGCGACATGCGCGGCCGGACATCCGCATCATCCCTCTGCGCGGCAACCTGGATACCCGCCTGCGAAAACTGGATACGGAAACGATCGACGCCATCGTCCTGGCCGCGGCGGGGGTAAAACGCCTTGGTCTGGATGGCCGGGTCACCGAATACCTGGATCATGAGATCATGCTGCCGGCCGTGGGTCAGGGGGCTCTTTACATTGAGATCCGGCAAAACGATCCCGTGGTCGGACCGCTGGTGAACGCCCTGGATCATGCGCACACCCGGGCGGTGGTCATGGGCGAGCGCGCCTTTCTGAAACGCCTGGAAGGCGGCTGCCAGGTCCCGATTGCCGGCCATGGCCACATCGAGCAAGACCGGTTTACGCTGCAGGGACTCGTGGCCCATGTCGACGGCGCCCCCCTCTTCAGGGCGAGTCTGTCAGGCGCCGCCGTATCTTCGGAAAGGATCGGGGTCAAACTTGCCGAAGCGCTCCTCGCCAAAGGCGCGGATAAAATATTGGAACAACTCAAATCGGTGGAACCCGCAAACTATGCAAGCTAAGGTATACCTGGTGGGCGCGGGACCCGGCGACCCGGGTCTCATTACAGTCAAAGGTCAAGCGTGCCTCAACCGGGCCGACGTGGTGATTTACGATTATCTGGCATCCCCTGCTCTTCTCAAGCATGCCCGCCCGAAGGCCGAGCTGATTTATGTCGGCAAAAAAGGCGGAGACCACACGCTGTCCCAGGAGGAGATCAACGCCCTCATTGTCGCCAAGGCCCAGACCGGCGCCGTCGTCACCCGGCTGAAGGGCGGTGATCCGTTCATATTCGGGCGGGGCGGCGAAGAAGCGGAAACCCTGAGGCAAGCCGGTATTCCCTTTGAAATTGTCCCGGGTGTCACTTCGGCCATCGCCGCGCCGACTTACGCCGGCATTCCCCTGACCCACCGTGAATTCACGTCGACCGTAGCCCTTGTCACGGGCCACGAAGATCCGGCGAAAGAGGAATCCAGCATCGACTGGGCTTCGTTGGCCAAGGGTATCGGTACCCTGGTATTCTTAATGGGAGTCAAAAACCTGCCCAACATTACCCGCCGCCTTCTCGAACACGGCATGCCGCCAGACAAACCCGTAGCACTGGTTCGCTGGGGCACCACCCCCGGCCAGATCACCGTCGCCGGGACATTGGCCACCATTGCGCAGAGGGTCAAAGAAGCCGGTCTGAAAGCACCGGCCATCACCGTAGTGGGCGATGTCGTTAACTTGCGTTCCACCCTGCAATGGTTCGAAAACCGTCCCCTGTGGGGTAAAAAGATTGTTGTGACCCGCGCCCGCGAGCAGGCCAGTGACCTGGTCAGACGGCTGGCCGATCTGGGGGCCGACTGCCTGGAGTGCCCCACCATCCGGATCGTGCCGCCAGAGAGTTTCAAGCCGCTGGATCAGGCCATCGGCAACCTGGACCAATATGCTTGGCTGGTCTTTACCAGTGTCAACGGCGTCACCTATTTTTTTGAACGCCTGTGGGCCGCCGCTAAAGATGCGCGCGCCCTGGGTCATCTACGCACCGCCGCCATCGGTCCGGCCACCGCCCGCAAGCTTACTGAATTCGGTTTGAAGAGCGATATTATCCCCTCTGACTACCGGGCCGAATCCGTGGTGGAGGCCTTCCGCCGCGAAGACCTCAAGGATCTCGCAATCTTGCTGCCCCGGGCCGAAGAGGCTCGACCGGTTCTGCCCGCGGAACTGAAAAAAATGGGAGCACGGGTGGATGAAATCACCGCCTACCGGACCCAGCACGTGGCGGACGAGGCCGATCAGCTCATCAAAGCGCTTGAAGCCAAAGCGGTTGACCTGATCACCTTCACGAGTTCTTCGACCGTCAGAAATTTCAAAGCCCTTTTGCCGCCCCAGGACTTCCAGGCGCTGCTCTCCGGCGTGAAAGTGGCCAGTATCGGACCGATAACGACTGCTACCGCCCAAAAACTGGGCTTTGATGTTCAGATCACGGCCGAAACTTATACTGTTCCGGGACTCTGCGAAGCCATTTTGCGCCATTACGACCCCGCCGACCCGCCCACTTCCTGATCAAAACCCCAATCCGGCCGAAGCCCAATATGCGCGATCTTCACACCGGCTGAGCCACCAAACCGTGTCGGTTCAAAGAAAGGTTGACCTGCTTCCCTGCTTTGGTGTATTTTTCAAAAATCAAGCTGGGAAATTTCGAAATTTTCAGGTTTACCTTTCAACCTCATCGGCAACCTCTGCTAATCGCTGGGCTGGCATCGATCGATACCGAGTGAATTCTCTGGAATTTAGGTTCCGGTTTCCAGAGCCACCGCCACACCGCCAAAATTCGAGAATCGGCCATGAACGACTACCTCGATAATTTACCGGCCCTGGTGGACGAAATAAAGTCCATGCGGGAGATCATCATTACCAATATTGTGCTGATCGGTCAGACACCGGCTCCCACCTTCAAGGAAAAACGACGCAGCAAACTTTTCATGGAGCGGCTGGCGGATTTTGAGGTCGACGAATGCACCACCGACGGCTATCGCAATCCCATCGGCATCATCCGCGGCACTTCCAGGGATAAGCCGCCTATTTTCGCAGTGGCCCACTTGGATACGTTTTATGAGAAGGACCTGGTGGTCGATTACACCGTGAGCGAAGATACCATTACGGGTCCCGGAATTCTCGACAATTCTCTGGGTGTCGCGGTTTTGGCCTCTTTACCGGCCATTTTCAAGCGGCTGGACATACGGTTCGATTCCGATATCGTGCTGGCCGGTACGATCCAAACCCTGGGCAAGGGCAACTTGCGGGGCGTCCGCCATCTTCTCAAAACCTGGCCCACGCCGATCCGGGGCGGAGTCTGTGTGGAAGGGGTGGAACTTGGACGGCTCAACTATTTCTCGGACGGAATGATCAGAGGGGAAATCGCATGCGACATCTCGGAAGAAAAGGGATTAATGTATCAATCGACCCCGAATGCAATCCTGATCTTGAACGAGATTATTAACCAGATCCTCAATCTGAAGCTCTCTCAAAGACCGCGCTCCCGAATCGTCATCGGTAAGATCGACGGAGGCGCCAATCACGGCAAAATTGCTTACCAAGCCAATCTGGGTTTCGAGATTCGCAGCGATTCCTACAAAATCGTGAAATCCCTCTTCAATGACATCAAAGACATTGTCGAAGGAATCAGCCACGAAGCCGAGGTTGACCTGAACCTCAAAACCGTCAGCAATCTCAAAGCGGCCCGCTTGAAATTCAACCACCCCCTGGTCAAGAGCGCCGCGGCGGTGATGGAACGGCTGGGGCTCAAACCGGTCAGCAAACCGACGGAATCGGCCATGTCGATTTTCCTGGCCCATAAAATACCGGCCCTGACGCTGGGCATTACGCACGGCGACCACTACTACTCGGCCGACGCCACCATGGAAATTGAGCCCATGTATAAGGGAATCACCCAGGTCATCGGGGTGCTAAAAGCCATCGACAGCGGGGTATGTGATGAGCAACCATTGGCTTGAGAAAAACACCTTCCATTACTCGGATTTTAAGAATCTCAATCGCCTGGTGGAAGCAAAAGAGCAAAAAGGCCTCACCATATCCCTCTGTCTGCCGACCCTGAATGAGGAAAAAACCATTGCCAAAGAGATCATTATCATGAAGTCGGAGCTCATGACGCGTTACCCCCTTCTAGATGAAATCGTCGTGGTCGACTCCGGCTCCACGGATAATACCCGCGCAATTGCCCGCGCTTATGGGGCGGATGTTTATGAAGCCACGGATATATTGCCGGATCTGGCAAAATTCAAGGGCAAAGGTGAAAACCTGTGGAAGGCCCTTTACATTACCAAGGGGGACATCATCGTCTATATCGACGCCGACATCAAAAATATTCACCATCGTTTCGCTTACGGGCTCCTGGGTCCCCTGCTGTTGTTCGACCACATTAAATACGCCAAGGCCTTTTACGACCGGCCGATTGCCACCGGCAAAAACAAATTAAGGCCCACCGGCGGGGGAAGAGTCACCGAGCTTGTCGTGCGACCCTTGTTCTCCCTTTTTTTCCCGGAGTTGACCCAGATTATCCAGCCCCTCTCGGGGGAATATGCCGGCTGTCGGGAACTATTTGAAAAAATTCCCTTCCCGATCGGATACGGCGTCGAAACCAGCATGATTCTGGATATTTATGCGAAGTGGGGTCTGGAGGTTATCGCCCAGGTCGATCTGGATCGCCGCATTCATCGAAATCAGGACACCAAAGCCTTGGGGAGGATGGCCTTTGTCATTTTGCAGACGTTTATCAATCGCAAAATGAGACTGGGGTTGATCGAATTAAAAGCAGATCTTTTTAATGAAATGATTCAATACAACCTTGTTGCCAACCAATACCAGCCGGAAAAAATAAGATATGAGGGTCATGAAAGACCTCCGATCATCGAAATCCCGGAATACCGCACCAAATTTAACATCATGGAAAACTCGTCACTGGATTCGGGCAACCCGAAACTGGTAACTTCAAACTGAGCGTGCCAACTGTAAGTATCAATGCGCTAACCAGCGATATTTTTGGACTTGACGATAGTATTTTTATGCAGCATAACCTGTCTGCCGCCGGGGCTGGTACGCAGGCACTGCGAATGGATAAAAGAATAGAGGACGACTCCCATTGACGACACCGAAACTCATCGACAATTGCAACCGCCATCTGAATTATTTGCGCGTTTCCATCACGGACCGGTGCAACCTGCAGTGCTTATACTGTGTCCCCCGGGAACTGATGTCCCGGCTCGCTCAGGCCGAAATTTTGCGCTATGAAGAAATCTTGCGGATCATCCGCGTCGGCGTCAGTCTTGGCATTAGCAAGGTCCGTGTAACCGGAGGCGAGCCGCTGGTCAGGAAAGGCGTTTATGAATTTTTGGCTAAACTGACCCAAACCCCTGGGCTCAACGATGTCTCCCTTACTACCAACGGAGTATTTCTGCAAGAAAACCTGGTCAAAATCAAATCCGCCGGCATCACGCGGATCAATGTCAGCTTGGACACGCTCAACCCCCAGAAATTTGAACAAATTACCGGTCGTGACGTGTTTTCTCAGGTGTGGCAAGGGATCGAAGCGGCCCGCGCGATGAACTTCAACCCCATTAAGATCAATGTCGTGGCCTTGAACGGCGTCAACGAGGATGAAATCATCGATTTTGCCCGCTTAACGTTCGCATACCCGTATCACATCCGGTTTATCGAATACATGCCGATTGGAAAATCCGGGATCAAAACCGGCCCGCTGTTGCTGGCCCCGGAAATAAAGAAACGCATCCGTGTTCTAGGCAAGCTGACCCCCGTCCGCAAAACATCCAACGACGGGCCTGCCCAGCGCTATAAGTTGGAGGGCGCCCAAGGCGAGCTCGGATTTATTCATGCCTTGAGCCGGCATTTCTGCGAACAGTGCAACCGGCTCCGCCTCACTGCCAGCGGCCAGCTAAGACCCTGTTTACTGTCGTCCGATTACCATGAAGACCTGAAAGGCCCCTTGAGAAGCGGATGTTCGGATGAGGAACTGGCAGGACTTTTTTTGAAGGCCGTGCAAAACAAACCCTCCGACCATAACCTGGCCGTTCACCGCCCCGAGCCGGTCTGTGGCCAAATGTCGGCCATCGGCGGGTAAACACAGAGCATGGCGCATCGCTTACCGAGCAACCCCCGAAGACAGAAAACAGATCAAACAAGAAAGAAGAGAACCAAACCCGCAACGCAACGCAAAAAAAAAGCCCGGACCGCAGCAGTGGGAGGCTACATTTACTCGCACACATATGCCGGATACGGTCCAGGCTAAAAAAAAAGTGGCCAATGATCTTCTGCTAGAATGATAGACTCTGCGATTGATCTGGCCGCTGTTAATTATATACTTAGCAGCTCGGCACCCATAAATCAAGCATTTTTTGTATCAATTTAGCTGTGTGCAAAATATCCCGGTCGACAGCTCATCGGCCTATCCATGGTTTCTCAAAGGGCTAAGCGGTTACCGTTTTTTAAATTTGGTTAGTTTTTTATGGATTGCATCTGTTCCGTCTCGTCTTCATCTTTACACCTCCGTCGACTGAACCGAAACCTTTTCGATGTCTGCTTGGCGGCCGGCGGTTGCCGTCGATGTTTAAAATCGATGTTTAAAATGGAACAACGGCAACCCTAGTAACGGCTGGTCGCGCCAGGTGTGAGTCACATTGCCAAGAAGGAGGACGCTATGGAGATTACCACGGTCAAAATTGAAAATCCCGCTGGTTTGAACATGATTCTGGGGCAGTCTCATTTTATCAAAACGGTCGAGGACATCCATGAGGCCATGGTCAATACGGTGCCCATGGCCAAGTTCGGCCTGGCCTTCTGTGAATCCTCGGACGTCTGCCTGGTGCGCCATACCGGCACCGATGAAGAGCTGCGGGAGTTGGCCAAAAAGAATGCCTATGCCCTTTCCGCCGGCCATAGCTTTATCCTTTTCATGCAAGACATATTTCCGATTAACGTCCTGAATACGATTAAGAGCGTCCCGGAAGTATGCCGGATTTTCTGTGCCACAGCCAATCCGGTCGAGGTCGTCGTTGCGGAAACCGAGCAAGGCCGGGGGATCCTGGGCGTAATCGACGGATTTAAGTCCAAAGGCATTGAAACCGCCCAAGATATTAAGACACGCAAGGACTTGCTGCGCAAAATCGGGTACAAGCTATAGGGTATCAATTTAGCTGTATGCAAAATATCCCGGTCGACAGTTCATCGGCCTATCCATGGCTTCTCAAAGGGCCAAACGGTTACGCTATAAAAGAAAGCAGGCCCTTTCCGGACCCTCCGTTGCTTTCCGCGGGGCTTACCAATCCGGCCAGCGCCACTTCAAACGTTCGGCATCACTTGCCGGAGACCCCTGTTTTTCAGGGGTTAAGATATTACCCCAGTCGGTGCGGCGGCGCATTTCCTCCATGATTTCGGCCGGCACGAAATCTTCGCCTTCCCGAATTTGCCAGCCGCCGCCCAGCGCCTTATACACGGCAATTAAATTGAGAACAACATCGCCCCGGGTGGCCGTCCAAAGATCCTGCTCTTGCGCCAGGAAGCGTTGCGTATCCAGCACACGCTGATAGTCGACCAGGCCTTCGCGGTACTGAATCAGCGACAGATCCACTGACCGCTGGGAGGCTTTAACGCTGTCATGCAGGAACCCTTCCTCTTCGTCTTTGCGCAGGAAACCCACTAGGGCATCCTCCACTTCCTGGTGCGCCCGCAGAACCGTATCTTCATAGTTGACCACCAGCTGCTGAAAGCGGGCATCCTCCGCCCGCACCCGGTTTTTGATGCGGCCGTAGTTAAAGAGGTTCCAGGTAAAAGACGGCCCGGCGAACCATTCAATACTATCCGCATCGAAAAGATCGCCGAAATCGCTGTGGCCGGCGTCGGATTTAGGAGAGTTGCTCGAGCGCAAGCCAATGGAGCCCAAGAGGCTGAAGGCAGGATACAAATCGGCTTTGGACACCCCGATCAGGGGGCTTTGGGTGGCCACTTGATATTCGGCCAGCCGGATATCCGGGCGGCGGCGCATCAATTCGGCCGGAATATCCACCACGATCTCCTGCGGCACCTGCGGAAGCACCCCGGCTCCACCAAGCATCTCATCGATCTTACCCGGCAGCACGCCCAGTAAGATGGCCAGCGCGTTCTGGGCCTGGCGAATGCCGGCTTCAAACCGCGGAAGCGATGCTTCGGTGTCTTTCAGTAGAGACGTGGCCTGCTGCACGTCCAGTTCGGTCACCGCGCCGCCCCTAAATCGTGCCTGGGCGATTTGCAGGGAGCGCTCCTGGATGCGCACATTTTCGCGGGCGATTGCCAAACGTTCCTCAAACGTGCACAGCAGGACATAGGTGCGGGCGACTTCGGCGGTCAGGGAGACCAGCGCGTCGTCGTAACTGGCGATGGAGGCTTCGAAGTTCGCCAGGCCGGATTCCACTGCCCGGCGGAATCTACCCCAGACATCCAGTTCCCAGGCGGCGTCAAAACCCACCTCATAGTCCCAGAAGCCTTTGTCGGCGCCAGCGGTGTTGGCGGCGTGCTCACTGATTCGGTTGCGGGTCGTGCCGCCCCTTCCCTGCTGCAGTTGCGGGTACTGATTGCCGACCGTGATGCCCAGGACCGCCCGGGCTTCCAGAATACGGATTCCCGCGATTTGGAGCGGCAGGTTCTGACGATAGGCCGTTGCGATCAATGTGTTGAGCACCGGGTCATTGAAAACTGTCCACCAGTCGCTGTATTCCTCTGGTGCGGTCTTGACGCGGCGATCCTCAGACTCGAGCCATTGCTCCTCCGTCGGTGCCGAGGGTTTCACGTAATCCGGCCCGACCATTGTGCTGCAGCTGCTCGAGAGCAGCATGACAATCACGAGGGCTGACACGCGTTTCCGCATGGGTCGCAGCCCAATCTGTCCCAATGCACGGCTGCGGTTGGAGGAATTCGATTGCGGCCTCAAAGCCTTGGCCGACGGCGTTCCATGAAATCCGTTGGCTGACATGCGCTGCCTCCTTTAGGCTTAAATGTTTAAAAAACCTATCGTTGGAATTCGTCTGCGAAATAGATCTTTTGCGCGCTGAAACAGGCGGTGCCTCGAATCCCTTTCCGCCCGCGCGGCTTGTAGCCATCATCAATCCGGCCAACGGCTTTGACCCGCAGAAACCGCTTGGGCCCTCACGCTGCGGGAACCCTAAAAAAAATCGTGTAGAGAACGGGCACCACGACCAAGGTCAACACGGTGGCAAAGCCGAGCCCGAACATGATGGTTACCGCCATGGCTATGAAAAAAGCGTCCTGGAGCAGGGGCAGCATCCCGAGGATCGTGGTCAGGGCCGCCATGGACACCGGAATCAAACGACTGACACCCGAATCGACGATGGCCTGCAACGGTGCCTTGCCCTGTGACAATTCGAGGTCGATCTGATCAATGAGCACAATGGCGTTTTTGATCAACATGCCGGAAAGACTCATCAGACCGAGAAGCGACATAAATCCGAAAGGCTGCCGAAAAATCAGCAAACCGGCGGTCACGCCGATGATGGACAGCGGCACCGTCAGCCAGATAATCAGGGTCTTCTTGATGGAATTAAAAAGGATGATGACCATCAGCACCATCAATCCGAAAAAGACCGGAACTTTGCCGGCTAGACTGGCCTGGGCTTTGGCCGAAGACTCGGCCTCACCTCCCCAGGCAATGGAATATCCGGGCAGGTCTTTCAAAGGGATCATGCCTTTGTATACCACCGGAATGGTCGTTGGGGTCCATTCGGTGGAACTGACGGCGCGGCCGAGTTTACGTTCGACATCCGCACCGAGGGCTTGTTCGATTTTCGGTTTGACCCGCGCCAGCAACTCACTGGGCAGACCTTCACGGGGGTCGGCGTGAATCTTGAGCATCCTGACACGGTCCCGCCGCCAGATGTGCGCATCCTCGAAGTCAAGCTGATAACGCGTGACGACCTGCGCCGCCGGTACCATCTGCTGGGCCGCCGGACTCCAGACTTGAATCATCTCTAGATTGTCCATATCGCGCCGCTCGAATTCAGGGGAGCGCGCGATAATCGGCAGTAGTTCGTCCCTTTCGCGATAAACGCCCACGGCGGTCCCATCGATAGCCGCTTCGATGGCCTGGGCCAGCTGCGGCCGTTCGATGCCCGCGCGGCGCGCCTGAGCATCCGCCATCTGAGGCCGCACCACCTTAATCTTGTCGCGCCACTCGTTGCGAACCCCTTGGACCGCGGGATCGGCCCAAAGAATCGTTTCCGCTTGCGATGCCAGTCGCCGCAGGACTTCGGAATCGGGTCCGTTAATCCGCAGCTGAATCTTGCCGCCGGTGGATGGCCCCAGGACAAAAGCCCGGGTGTTGATGATGGCCTGGGGGAAGAGCACTTCGAGATCCGCTTGGGATCTCTGCATCATTTCCGGTATGCGTTTGTAATCATCCACGTTGATGAGTATCTGGGCGAAACTGGGATAGGTACTTTCCGGTGTGTAGGTTAAAAGGAATCGGATCTGTCCGCCGCCGATCATGGTAATGACTCGCTCAGCGCCTTCCTGCTTCTGGAAGTAATCTTCCGCCTTTTTCATCTGGCGCAGGGTTTCATCGATGTGGGTTCCCTCCGGAAACCAGAAATCGATGTAATATTGCGGACGGGTGGAGTCCGGAAAGAAGCTTTTCTTGACTTCCCCGAATCCGATGAGGGACAGAATAAACAAACTCGCGACGACCCCCATGGTAATCCACCGGAAGCGCATACAGGCTGTCAGAATGTTTTGATAAAATCGATAAAACCTTCCGGCGTAAGGATCTTGCTGGGCGTTATTTTGGCCTTTGGGGGCCGCCTTTTTCAGAAAAACGGTACAAAAAAGCGGCGTCGCCGTTACCGCCGTAACCCAGCTCAACATCAACGAGATCAGAATGACGGAAAAAAGGGTGCGGCAATATTCGCCGGTACTGTCCTGCGAGACCCCGATGGATGCAAAGGCCAGCACGGCGATAATCGTGGCCCCTAAAAGGGGGATGCCGGTCTGGGCGACCACCTCCCTGGCCGCGGTGAGTGCAGCGGTGCCCTGCTCCATCTTGACCCGCATGCCGTCCGTCACCACAATAGCGTTATCCACCAGCATACCCAGCGCGATCACCAGGGCCCCCAGAGAAATTCTCTCCAGGGTGATCGCGCCGAAGTCCATAAATACAAAGGTCCCCATGATGGTCAGGAACAAAATCGCGCCGATGATCAAACCGCTGCGAAGACCCATGAACACCAACAGCACCACAATGACAATGCCGACGGCTTCGGCCAAGTTAATGAGAAAACCGTTAATGGCATTGGTGACTGCTTCGGTTTGCAAAGATATCACTTTCAGTTGCATTCCTAGCGGGGCCAGCGCTTCAAGTTCGCGAAAACGTTTTTTCAGGGCCTCACCCATGGTGATGACGTTTCCCCCCTGAACCGTGGAAATCGCCAAACCCACCGCCGGCTGACCGTCGTAGCGCAAATAGGTCGTGGCCGGTTCCTGGTAACCGCGCCGAATGTCGGCCACGTCCCGCAAATAGACCAAGCGTTCGGATTCCGGGCCACGTCCCCTGATCAGCAGATCACCAAATTCTCTTTCGGATTTGAACTCACCGGTGGGATTGACGGGAATATTTTCTTGGCCCAAAGTCAGGTATCCGGCGGAGGCCGGCAAATTCTTGGCCGCCAATGCTTGGTAAATGTCCTCCTGGGAAATACCTATTTCCGCCATCTTTTCCCGTCGCATCTCCACATAGATCACTTCCGGTTGAACACCGTAAAGCTCGATGCGCTTGACATCCTGGGCGCTCAACAGCTCCCGCTGAAGGAATTTGGCGTACTCGTACAACTCCCAATAGGTATAGCCTTCGCCGGTGATAGCGACATAGACGCCGTACACGTCTCCGAAATCATCGTTGACGATTGATGGACCGGCTCCCGGCGGCAATTGCGACTGGTAGTCATGAACCTTGCGCCGCAACTCGTCCCATACCTGAGGCAGGGTCGTTTTGTCGTATTGATCCTTCATGGTGACCTTAACCTGGGAGAATTCCCGGGATGACCGCGATTCAATATAATCCAACTGGCCCATCTCCTGGACAGCTTTTTCGATGACGTTGGTGACTTCCGCTTCAACCTCGGCGGCCGAAGCGCCGGGATAGGGGGTGATGACAACGGCTTCTTTGATCGTAAACTCCGGATCTTCCAGGCGCGCCAGATTATTAAACGAGATCCAACCCACCGCTACCAGGAGAATCGTCAAGACCCAGGTGATGACGCTCTTGCGAATACTCAACTCAGCAATATTCATCGATCGTAACCCTCCAGTTCTTTGAGGTTGCGGACCTTCATGCCCTCTCGCAATTGAGCGACACCGGTTATGGCAATCCGTTCCCCTGCTTCGAGACCCTCGATCACTTCGATGCGGTCTTCCCCGGTTAAGCTGCCGGTGACGACTTTCCGGCGGTGGACGGACATCGCGGGGTCCACCACCCAGACATGTGATTCTCCGGCCTCATCGGCAAACACGGCAATGGCCGGCACGATGAACCGCTTGGTTTCCTCTTGCGCAACTGCTTCGTGCCCGCTGACCATGGCCGTCATACCGGGCAGCACATTGATCTCATCCGGTTGGGGCATCTCCAGTACGACACGAAAAGTCTGGGTCAGGGGATCGGCCTGGGTTGAAAATTCCTTGACATACAAAGGAAATTTTGCGCCTGGAGCCGCCGCAAACTCGGCGTCGGCAACAATTCCTCCTTGATCAACCCTTTCTTTGACGGTTGCGGTCATAATCTCCGGCAAATCCACCAAAATTTCGACATTGGTGACATCCTGAAGGCTCACGATGGGTTGCTTGGCCTGTACATCCTGGAAATTGTCGACATAACGGGTGGCAATAACCCCGGCAAAAGGGGCCTCGAGCTCGGTATAGCTCAATTGCAACTCAGCCGTATCGACCGCGGCCTGCAACGATTTGATCTCCGCCTGGGCGCGATCCATAGCCTCACGCCTCTGATCGACCATCGACCCGCTGACCGCGCCGGGATCTTTTTCGCGGATGCGTGCCACGCGCTCGTATTCGCTTTTGGCCAGCTTTAGCGCGGCTTGGGCTTTGCCCAGTTGTCCCTGAGCGTTACGCAGCTCGGCTTCAAAATCCCGGGGGTCGATGCGACCGATAAGGGCTCCCCGCTCGACATGCTGGCCTTCCTCCACGGGAAGCTCGATGAGTCTGCCGCCGATCTGGAAAGCGAGATCCACCCGTTTGGATGCTCTCACCCGGCCCGGATATTTGCGTTGCATCAACTCGCCCCGCGAAGCGAGATCCATAATCTTAACCGGCCTGACGACTTCCTTGATCGCCGGCTCTTCTTCCGGGGCGCAGGCCAATACGATGAATAAGATGATCGCTGTCACCCATGTCGACATTCCCCAGGATTTGGTGGCAATGGCGAAAATTTTGATCTTTTCATACTTATCCATTTCGGCTCCTCATGGTCCTCTAGAAAAAACGTTTTAGTTTCGGAATTGACTCTAAATGGCGACATACAATCGTTTTTAGATTTTACTGTTACCCCAAAGGCAGGATTATTTCAAGCAATCTTGGCATGTCGGTCCATCGCGGCGGCCATACGTTCTAACGCCTTCTCCAGCAGGGTCCGCGCACATCCGAAGTTGAGCCGCACAAAGCCCGGTCCGTCAAATTCGATGCCGTCCTGCAGCCCGACCCCGGCTTCTTCGAAAAATCGGACCGGCTGGTCGATTCCGGCGGCCCGCATGTCGATCCAGGCCAGGTAAGTGGCTTCCACCGGGGCCATGGAAAGAGTTGGCATGCGGGCGACCGCCTGGGCTACGGCGTGGCGGTTGTCCCGCAAATAGTCCAGCAACGCGGTCTGCCAGTCCGCACAGTCGCCGCGGAACGCCACCTCCGTGGCGGTATAGCCGAAGGGATTGATCATCGGCACGATACCGGCCATGGCTTCTTTAAAGCGGCGGCGCAAGTCGTTGTCCGGAATAACGGCAAATGCACATCCCAACCCCGGGGTATTAAAGGTCTTGCTGGGCGCCATGAGGGTGATGGTGCGCTGGGCGATGGCGGTTCCCAATGCGGCGGTGGGGATATGGGCTTTGTCCGGATCCAGAATCAGACCGCAATGAATTTCATCCGAGCAGATAATCAGGTCGTGTCGGTCACAAATCGCGGCCAACCGGGCCAATTCCCCCCGGGTAAAGACCCGGCCGACCGGATTGTGCGGATTGCAGAGGATAAAAATCCGGGTCCGCGGCGTGATGGCCTGTTCCAACCGCTCAAAATCGAATTCCCAGCGGTTGTCCGTCTCTTTCAAAGGAACTTTAATCAGATTACGGCGGGCATGTCCGGGGGCGCTCAAAAACGGCGGATAGACCGGAACGGCCGTCATGACATCATCGCCGTCTTCTCCTACCGCCCGGCAGGTCACATTCAATCCGGTAACCAGCCCCGGCAGCCACACCAGCCATTCCGGATGCACCGCCCAATTATACTCGGTCTGCAGCATCGTCCTAATCACCTCGTTCAACTTTTCGGAGACGCGCGTATAGCCAAAGACGCCATGCGCCACCCGCTGCTGCAAAGCCCTGATAATCGCCGGCGGCGACCGGAAATCCATATCAGCCACCCACAACGGTATGATATCCCGTCCCTTGTACTTATCCCACTTCTCGCTCGCCGTATTGCGCCGGTCAACCGGCGTATCAAAATCAAAAGAATCGTTTGTGTACATTCTCCGCCTCAATTACTGTAATTGCGCAAGGCCCCGGTGCAACCCCGGAAGTCCGCCCCATCGGCAAGCACCGGCGGTCGCGATGGACAGAAGCGCCGAATCGGGAAAGGCCGGCAACGCCGACCGTTTATTTTCCCCGGTTCACCCCCACCGCCGGCGCGATGTATCCGTTTCAGTCTACGGCCTCGGGGTTCGACGTAAAAAGTCCACATAAGCCCTGGCCGCCTCCCGGGGCCGCTCAAACAGCATGCCGTGGCCGCAATTCTTGATGATGGTGGTTTCCGCCTGGGCCAAATAGCGCTGAAAAATCTCAGCACCGGAGACATGCAGGATGCGGTCGTTTGCGCCCCACAGCAGACAAACGGGCAGCCTCAGCCGCGGCAGCCACTGCGTCACTTCCCGGCGGTTGTTCCACAGATCCTGCCACATCTTGCAGTTAAATTCATACCACTGCCTGTGGTAGCGCAACAGCACGGAACTGACCGGCCAGGGCATGCAAGGCGGCTTGACGAACAACAGATCCGTCAAGCGGTCAAAACTCGACTGGGAGTTCACCAACAGCGGATTGTGCCCCTGATCCAAGGCCACCTGAAAATCACTGGGAATTCGCGCTGTCACCCCGGCCGGCGCCAGCAGTCCCAAAGTGTCCAGTTGGTCGGGATGATCGGCCGCATAAAGACTGGCGATATACCCCCCCAGGGAATTGCCCACCAGATGCAAGCGTTCCAAACCCAATGCCTGGATCGCGCGGGCCAATCCCTGGGTAATGTGCTCGGCATCATAGACCCGATCCATGAAACGGCGGTTGTCCCCATGCCCCGGGAGATCAATCGCCAGGATGCGGTAAGTTCGGGGGAGATAGCGCGCAAAATGCAGCCAGGTATCTTTATTGGCCGCAAATCCGTGCAGGAGGACAATCGTCCGCCCCGGTCCGGGTCGTTCTAAATAGGTGATGGGGTCGTCATCGACCCGCACGGCCTTGCACACCAATCCGGCTCGGCGTCTTAAAACACTCAGTCCCGCCTCAAATATCTTCTGCGGAATGGATGTCCAGGCCTTTGATAAATCCATGGTTGCTTGCGGGTAGCGGATTGGAGCGGCAGGATCGCGGATACAAGCGCCCTCATTTAAATTCGAAATTACGGTCGAAAATAGAAGCGCGCCCCCGAACCAAGCCAATCAGGACCAAGCGAATCAGAATGATGTGACCCAGCGCTCTGCGGGTCATTGCTTGAACTTCATCAGTTCATGATACGCTGCCGTCAATCGGACGAACTTTTCATGATCCCCCCCCTGGTCCGGGTGAAGTTTCAGCGCCTGCCGTCGA
>CP070697.1:6017508-6021214 GCA_020353555.1 Desulfobacterales bacterium | reverse complement strand
CCTACGAATGATGCTGGAGCCCCTCAACTGGGCTGTGGGAGATTCGAGAGGGGGTGGCCGGCGGGAGGGCGTTAATTGACTAATTAATCATTAATCCAGATACTTAGTTCTTGACAAATCGAATTAAGTGTTGACTATGCGCAACGCTTTCTGCAATCATGGGTGGTACGGCATGGATTTTGTATTCTTCTGCGGCCGGAAAAGGGCGCGTCCGTCAAGATTCCGAAAGCAGGCTTCTAAACAAAAGGCATATTCCTTGGGGGGCATATAGGTTGATCGTTATCCAGGTTTGTTGTATACAGAGCTGCAAAATTTTTCACTCCAAGGGCCGGTCGCCGCAGAAAAAAATCGATTTACGCATCTGCATCATATTGCTTCCGCGGCGACCGTCAGGCCACGGGCGGACGGAATTTTTGTGAGTCGGTTTCGTTTGGGTGGCACGTTGGTTCAAATCGATTTAGCTGGGATGCAGATAGGGCCGATATTCGTGAAAAAGAAATCTTATTGGCGACGTCAGGAAGGCTTCACATTAATTGAGTTATTGTCAGTGATGATCATCATCAGTGTTTTGGCCGCCGTGGCGATTCAACGATTCATCCTCTTATCCGAAAACGTTGAAGATCGGGCCTTGGTGGCGGGGATCAAAGAACTCAATGTCAGAGAAACGCTAACCTGGACGAATGTAAAGTTGAGTCCCAACGGGTGGGATAGCGATGAGATCGTATTTTCTTCGGTGGATAAAGACCTGGGTTCGGAATATTCCTGGAATTCGGCTCCTAAGACTGACGGTGGTAAGCTAAGCTTTAAATCGCGCACCATTAACCTGATTAGAGACTCTTCCACAGCGATATCAGCGGGCAAATGGCATTAGTGCCTTGCCGCGAAGAGAGGCTACACTTCCGGGGCCCCAGTCGTTTTTCAATTTTTTTTTTGAAACGTGTGTTTTCCGGCGGGAATCGATTTCTTAAGGTTCAACTTGAGCTTTTAGCGGTGTCGATTCTCCATCCGGTTGACTCGCCGGGTGCCAATGCTAAAGGCCTTCCGCGGGCGTGGCTAGCCTGAAACCCGTGCCGCCAGCCGGAACGCCTGGTATCCGGCTTGACATGGACAGTCACCATTCTGGAATTCCACCTGCAAGTCCCTTGGTTTTGTAATCCGTTGGCAGCTAATCGGCGATCGCTAAGATTTTAATGGGTAATCACTTCTGTCAACTGAAACGGGGAGGAGCACCATGAAAAATGAAGCACCCGGCTGTGCGCGCTGCCCTTTCGCAACCCAAGAGCGCGTATGCCAGAAAGAGGAAGGCCAAGCCCCTTCTTTTTGTCCCACCGCAACCAAGGAAGAGGCCATTGAAAAGGCATTGGCGGAACTGAAAAAACCTGAAATTCTTGAGTTTGCCAAGCAGGCCTCCATCCAGGAGGGGGAAGGCTACGGTGACAAAGAGCTTGGCTTTGCCCAGGTTAAACCCATCAAACCCCGCGTAATGGAGATCATCGAATTTGCGCACAAGATGAAATATCAGCGTCTCGGTTTGATCTTCTGCATCGGCCTTCGGAAAGAAGCTAAAGTCGTTGAAAAACTCTTTGCCTCCCACGGCTTTGAAGTCGTGTCGGCTTTATGCAAGCTGGGACGGACGCCCAAGGAGACAATCGGCGTTCGTGATGATCAGAAAATTCGGATCGGACATTCTGAGTCGATGTGTAATCCCATTGCACAAGCTTTTATCATGAATGACGAAAACACCGAATTCAATATTGTGATGGGCTTATGTGTCGGTCACGATTCGCTTTTCTTAAAATATTCGAAGGCGCTTTGCACGGTTCTCGCCGTCAAGGATCGTCTGCTGGGACATAATCCCCTGGCCGCCATATACACCATCGAAAGCTATTATCGTTCCTTGCAATCATCGGCCTCCTCCCGGACAGGGCCTTGAAAATCTCGGATCTTTTTGACCATCATGGCCAGTAAAAGTTAATGTTTCTCTTTAAAAAAATCCTAACCCCTTTCCTACTGCCACCCGGAATACTTAGCGTTGTTCTGGTATCTACGGGGGTTTGGTTGATGCTCAGAAAGCGGGGCAAGATTGGAATTTTCCAAGTCTCATTGGGCATTTGCATTTGGCTGCTTTCCATTTACCCGGTTTCAAACCTATTGATAAGAAAGCTGGAATCGGATTTTTCACCTTCATCCGTCCCCCGGGGCGATGTCATCATTCTTTTGGGGGGCGGCATCCGGGAAGAAGCCCCCGACTTGACCGGCAGGGGGTTCCCCGGGGAAGATATGCTGGGGCGAATTGTGACCGCGGTTCGACTTCAGAAAAGGTTGAGTCTTCCCATTATCGTCTCAGCCGGCGCGGTTTTTAAAGGGGGCGGCGGGGCTCCAATTGTCAAGAGGATCCTGATCGATCTGGGGGTGGATGAAAATCAGATCATCCTGGAGGATAAAAGCCGTGACACCTACGAAAATGCAAAGTACTGTAAGGATCTATGCCTCCAAAAGGGCTTTGGGCAGCCCATATTAGTCACTTCGGGCTATCATCTGCAACGGGCTCATTTGATGTTTGCCCAGTTCGGATTGCAGACCTTCCCCTATCCCGCGTATCTGAAAACCTGGGAAAATCAGGAATACCAATGGTATCATTATCTGCCTGATTCCAGGAGTCTCGCCAACATATCTGCGGCCTTGCATGAATATTTGGGGATATGCTTTTATCAAATTCTCGATTTAGCGGGCTCAGATTGAATTCTGCTCAAACGCGGCATCGAAAACGGGCATCACGCGCCGGGGGTGCCGGAGGCTAATCCTCGGCGACGGAGAAGATCTGATTTAAGAACGCCGCCAACTTTTTCGAATCGTGCCGCACAATCCCGCCGGAGGTGTCCAATATATCGGCGGCATAGATTTTACGAAGGCCGTACCAGTCATCAGGGCCGTCTATTTCAACAAATTCGGCTTTTTGTGCCAAATACTGGTTTAACAGATCCGTATCCGGTTTCTTGGTATTGTATATAATCCCGTCCACCTGGCGGTGAATGGAGTTTTCGAGCTTGCGCACGAAATCGCGTCCCGTGAAGTTATGGGTTTCACCGAATTTGGTCATAATATTGACAACATATAAGACAGGGGCCTTGGTCTTTTGGAGGGCCTCTTTAACGCCCGGAACGATAAGGCTCGGAATTATACTGGTAAACAGGTCACCCGGCCCGATGATGATATAGTCCGCGCCCTCGATGGCGTCAATGACAGGGGGATACACCGAAATCGAATCGCTGTGATGCGGAACCAGAAAGACATCCCGGATTTTTTCACGCTGGGTGCCCCGCGGAACATCAATGGCGGTTTCGCCATAAATTCGGGTTCCATCCGTTAACTCGGCGACGAGAGTGGCCTTATCGATCGTGACCGGCAATATACTGCCCCGCGCGTCCAGGATCTCAGCCAAGGCTTGGATGCCGGCCGGAAAGCTGCCCGTATAGCGGGAAAGCATGGTAAGGAGCATGTTGCCGGCATTGTGTCCCTGCAAGCGTCGGTCGAGGGTAAATTTTTTCAGAAAAATGGCGCGGGCCATATCACGGTGGGGGGAAAGCGCCAGAATGCATTTCAAAACATCCCCCGGCGGTAAGATCCCCAGCTCATCCCGCAATCGGCCGGTGCTTCCGCCGCTGTCCACCATCGAGACCACGGCCGTCGTTTCAATATAGTCCAG
>CP070697.1:6012892-6017408 GCA_020353555.1 Desulfobacterales bacterium | reverse complement strand
CCGAAGGATTCGATTTAGCATACGACCTCAAGGAGGATCCTAAATTCAAGAACCTTCCGATCATCATGTTGACCAGCTTTCTCGAGAAGGTTCGCAAGGAGGGCCCCGGGAATTTCGCATATATTCTGGGTGAACAATGGCCGGCCTATTGGTTGTTTGAAAAACCGATGGATACAAACAAGCTTCTGGACAAAATTGACGATATTTTAAAGGAACGCTCATAATCTCTGAACTTCAGGAGTCAGTGACACATGAAATCCGCGCGGGATTTTTTATCTGCAGAAGGAAGCCAAGTTTGCTGCAATACCGCTCGGGAAGAAATGGAGCGCATCCAGTGGTTGATAAAGATTCGCTGGTGGCCTCCGATTCTTATTGCGGCAATCGCCGCAATGGGCCTTGCAACCGGATTCGATAGGGGCGTGGCAAAGCTTTTTCTCGTTGTTGCTTATGTTTTGGCCTATAATACATTTTTTTATCGGTGGAACCTGAGGTTAGAAGCTGTGCCTGAGGCAACGGCACCCCGGCTACAGTATTGCGTAACCTGGCAGGCAGCATTGGATTGCAGTGCAATCGTGTTGTTGGCCTACTTTAGCGGGGGAACGATCAGCCCTATGTCGTTCCTTATTGTTCTCCCAATAATCTTTGTTGCGACCGTTTTGTCTTCTCGCCCGGCTTATGGCTTTGCAGCTATTGTATTGGCCGGTATAATCCTAGTTGAGATTTTTGAACTGGCAGGTTGGCTGCCGCATCAATCCCCTGTCTTCCGGCAGAAAGCAATTTTCCCAGCGCCAAATTTGCAACAGGTTTTGTTTAGCCTTATGGTTTTATTTCTGCTTGTCGCAGCTGCCACGTTTCTTGCGACCACACTGTCAAGCATTAAAAGAGATAAAACCGAAGCGCTCGAAGATCTATTCGAATCTGCGACCCAGCTCAACCAAAAATTTTGGAGACTGTTTTCAATGATTCAGGCCATTGGTTCAGCGCAAAATCTCGATCAGGTTTTACACGTCGTTACTTCTGAATCGGCTGCGGTGATGAAGGTCCAAGGCATTTCCGTCAAATTGCTCAGTGACGACGGTAACTATCTTCGATATGCCGCCGCCCATGGACTGCCGGATGCCTTTGTTCGAGAAAAAGTGGTGGAGGTCCAGAAGAGTCCGTTAAATAAACGCATTATCGAAGGCGAACCCTTCGTTACCGGCAATGTAACGGCCAAAGAGCTTTTCCAATTCGGGGAAATTCTGGCCGAAGCTCACATCAAATCGGTGCTGTTTTTGCCGTTACGCCTTGAAGGCAAGGTAATCGGCATTTTGGGCGCCTATTGCCTGCTTTCGGATCGATTTACTGAAGAGGATGTGGATTTCTTCCGTCTGGTTGCTGAGCTGGTTGCGATTGCATTGGAAAACGCGCGCGCTTACGAAGCAGTTGAGAAACTGGTGAAGGAACGCTCCTGGTACATGCTCAGAGTTGCTCATAATCTGCGCGCCCCGCTGGCGGGTATGTTGAGCATTTTGGATGTTGTCAGAGGAGAGTACCTCGGCAGCTTAAAGGCGGACCAGCAGGAATACCTGCGACGGTTGGATCGTCGTTCCCGCACGATGCTCGTGATGGTCAATGAACTGATGACACTGGCAAAAAGCAGGGAAGCACTGCATACAGACACGACCAAATCTGTGGAGCCCGAACTCGTGGCACGGCGCATCCGAAGAACTTTTCAGGAAAAAGCGGCAGAAAAAAATATTGCTTTCAACGTGACGGTTCCTGAAGATCTACCGGCCTTTCGCGGTGATTTGGAAATGGTGGAGCAAATTATTGAAAATCTTGTTTCCAATGCCATTAAATACACTCTGCCCGATGGCAGGGTCGAAGTTAAATTTACTCAGACAGCCGATATGATTCGAATGGAAATCAGCGATACCGGTATCGGTATTCCAAAGGCCGACAAACCGAAGCTGTTTTCGGAGTTTTTTCGTGCCGGAAATGCGCGTGCCGTCGAAAAGAACGGAACCGGTTTGGGGCTGGCAATCGTAAAGGAATTTGTCGACAAACTTGACGGCCGGATTCTGGTGGCAAGCGAGGAGGGAATGGGAACGATCTTCGTTGTCGATCTGCCCGTAGCAACAAATCAAAAAAAAGGTCAGCACGACACAGCCGGAAATCCTTGACCTGACTGACCCCGCTGGAAGGAATTTTGCAAGACCTATCGCAGGCAAAAAGGAGCCATCATACCGATTATTCTCAGTTTTACCTGACCCGCAGAGGCCGCCACGTTCTCCGTCAATGTGACGGTGTGGCTTGCCATGTGCGCGGATTTGCTAAAATCATTGAAAAGTAAAAAACCGCGTGGCTCTAAATTATCGACCATGAGGAGAATCGTCGCGAGGTGGTCCTGGATGAATAAATGACTTCAGGCACCCATTCAAATCACAGCTGCCTGTCAGCGATTGGGCAGCGTAAAAATAAAGTTTATCCATTTCCCCGGGTATGATTCCGCCCGGATGCTGCCGCCGTGTTTGCCGATGATCTCCTTGGTGATAAAGAGGCCCAGACCCGAGCTGCGCGATGTCTCCATTTTGTGATTCATCCGAACAAATTTGCCAAAAAGCCGTGAAATTTCCTCCGGCTTGAGACCGGCCCCTTGGTTCCAGACCTCAAATTGGAAGCTGCTTTCCAGGTTCTTGAAGCCCAGGCGAATGACTCTTTCCAGGCCCCCGTATTTTATCGCGTTTTCCAGAAAATTGCGGTAAACGATTTGAAGCAGAACCGGATCGGCTGCAATCATGACATTTTCAGGCAGGCTGTTTTCGATAGTCACTCGGTTCTCGGAAATGAGCGACTTTAACTCATCTAAGACGGGCAAAACCACCTCTTTGGTCAGGTCGATTTTCTTGATATCCACGCTGAGTTCGCCCTGCTCGATGCGGGCCATATCCAAATAGTTGCGGGTCATCATGACCGCTGATCCGATGCTCCTGGAAATATTTCGGACCAGCACCACCTGAGATTCGTTTAACGTTCCGATCATGCCCTTGTCCAGCGCCCGGGCGGAGGTGTAAATAACCCCCAGCGTATTTTTCAGTTCGTGGGATACAAACCCCAACATATCCAGATAGTTTCGGTTGAGTTTCTGAAGCGAAATGTTTGCCTGCCCAAGCTCCTGGTTGGCGGTCCTTATTTTATCATCGTGTTCGCGCAGGCTCAAAGCCATGGCATTGAAGGACCGGGTTAAATCAAGGATTTCATCGTTGGTGACAGGTTCCGGAACTTTTAAATTGAGATCCCCCCTGGCAATCCGACCGGCCGCCTCGGCAAGCCGGCTAAGCGGTCCGCTCAACCGCCGGGCAAAAAAAAAGTCCGACCACCATAACAAAAAAAGCCACCCCGCAGGAAATGGTAATCGAGAGATTCCACAGCTTCTGCTTTAAATCATCATATCTTTTAGCCAGCACGCCGACGTAGAGAATTCCGATGGTTTTGTTCTCGATGTCATGAATGGGATCGTAAGCGCTGAGATACCAATCATTGACCATAAAGGCGCGATCGTACCAGTGCTGATTGTTCTCCAGAACGCGGTCATAAACATCTCCGCTGACGCGGGTGCCGATCGCCCGGGTTCCGTTTTCTTTGACCACATTGGTGGCAATACGACAATCCCACAAAAAGATGGTGACCCTACCGAGATCACGCCCGTCATATTGGTTGTCTTCGAAAACAACCGATCGAATCCGGTCAAGCAGGGCATGGTTGCGGTTAAGAAGGATGCCGGCATAAAGCGAACCGTTAAGCGCACCTTGGTGATTTTTCACAGGAGCGGCCGCTACCGCGACCATGCCCGAAGGCTCATATTCTTTGGCCCGTGGCTTAGCCTTCGGTGTGGGTTCGAAAACAATAAATGCCCGTTCCTCCAGATCGGCACCTTCCGCCCTCAGTCGTTGCGGACCCAGCAGTTCGAATCCCCCGACGCTTTGTCCGTTCAGCGCCCGATTGACAAAGAAATCGTTGAACAGGTAATCGCCGGTATTATAGGGTTCAAGGCTGCGAACAATGACGCGTCCCTGACGATCGGTCAGCGACAAAAAATCGAATCCGCACTCCCGCCGCACAGCTTCAAGGGATGCCCGGCTGGCCATCGCCTCAGGCTCCGCGAATGCCCGTGCTACCCGCTGCCCGGTTCTGAGAACTCTAACTGCCAGCCGCATTTTTTCCAACTCGCCCTGCAGCACGCTCCAGGCCGAACGCAAATCGAGGCTTACCCGCGTCTGAGCCTCCTGCAAGGTATGCCGGTTGATAAGGGCTGCTCCAAGCAGAGCCCCCAGAATGCCGAACATAGTGATGACTAAAATGAAATTGAGAAAAATCCGTTTGCGCAGTTCTATTCTAATTTTCATTGAGGGCTATCAATAACGGGGAAAAAACAGGTAAAACACGTGCCTTCGTCCAGCTTGCTGTTTACGGCGATGGTACCGCGCAAGCGATCCAGGATTTCTTTGACAATCACCAACCCTAATCCCGTCCC
>CP070697.1:5989650-6012792 GCA_020353555.1 Desulfobacterales bacterium | reverse complement strand
CGAAAGGGTTGATCGAAAATTACCCTCCGAGAGCGCCAAAAGCGGCGCTGGCTTCCACGGCCGGCTGTCCATAAGCGTCAAGAAAAAGAGCATTTTTTATAGATATATATCGGCTCCCTAAAAAAAAACTTGATTATTTTTCGGCCGGGGGTTTTGTTTAAAGGATTTTACGGCGCTTGACGGCAACCGTCAGCCTCACACTCAGATATTGGATATGCGGGCTTCTGGTTATGAAAACCGAGTGTGTTTAAAGAGTTATGCGTTGCGCATTTCCAATTCTGAACCGCAATCCGAAATACGCAACGTGCAGCCTGTGGTTTGGACATCGAACAGGGAGCTGTTCAAAAGCATCCACGCGATGCCGGTATGCCGCCCTGACGCAACTAGGCAATTCCCAACTTGAATTTCAGGGCCTTCAAGGTATTTTGCATCAGCATGGTGATCGTCATGGGCCCCACGCCACCGGGCACCGGTGTAATCCAGCCGGCAATCTCCTTGGCGGCGTCAAAGTCGACATCACCTTTTAAAATTGCCACTTTCTGACCTGTTTTCTCGCTGATCTTTTCACCCACACGGTTTACGCCCACATCGATCACGCACGCGCCCGGTTTAATCCATTCGGGCTTGACCAGCCCGGGAACGCCGGCCGCGACAATCAGAATATCGGCACGCTGACAGTGGGATGCCATATCCTTCGTACTGGTATGAACCACCGTGACGGTGGAGTTGGCGCCCGGTCCTTTCTGGAGCATCATGTTGGCGATGGGCTTGCCGACAATATTGGAGCGGCCCACGACCACCACCTCCGCCCCCTTCGTCTCAACACCGGACCGGACGATCAACTCCTGGATACCGGCCGGGGTGCACGGCGGATACTTGACTTCCGAACCGCCGATCATTAACCGGCCGACATTGACGGGGTGAAATCCGTCGACATCTTTATCCGGATCAATGGCATTCAAAACTTTTTTCTCATCCACATGCTTGGGCAGGGGCAGTTGGACCAAGATCCCATGAATGGAATCGTCTTTGTTATACTTGTCAATGAGGGCCAGAAGATCCTGCTCTGGAATATCCGCCGGCTGGTTGTCCTGAATCTCCTTAAAGCCAAGCCGGTTGGCGGTCTTGATTTTCAGGGTCACGTAGGAAATCGAGGCCGGATTTTCGCCGACCAGAATAGTGACCAGACCGGGAACAACTCCTTTTTTTTCTTTGATCTCAGATACTTCAGACGCAATTTCTTCCAAGATCTCTTCCCGGATTTCGGTTCCCTTGATTAATTTTGCTGCCATCGCGAACCTCCTTTCAAGTTTATTAGCTAGATTGCCGTCAGAATCCGAATTTGTCTAATTGAATCAAGCCTGGATGTCAAGCAGACTTGCGGCCTCGAAAACAGGAGCCGGATACTCGCCGCGGGATGCTCAATTCTCGCTCCCCAATACGCGCTGCAACCCGGCCGGGGGCCTTCGCAGCCCGGTCTTTCGCCCCTAGACCGGAAACGGAACCTGCGCTAAACCCGTGGTCTCATCCAGTCCGAGCATGATGTTCATATTTTGAACGGCCTGGCCGGCGGCGCCTTTCACCAAGTTATCGATGGCCGACATGAGGATTACACGGTTGTTGCGTGCATCGAATTTAAACCCCAGATCACAGTAGTTGGTTCCACGCACATGCAAGGTGTCCGGCGGTTTGCCTTCGGGGCGCAGACGGACAAAAGGCCGACCGGAATAAAAAGCGGCCAGGCAATCGCTGATATCCGCCGCGCTGAGCCCGAGGCGGGGTTTGGCATAAATGGTCGTCAGCATGCCCCGCGTCATGGGGACCAAGTGCGGGACAAATGTGATCCTCACCGGCTGGCCGGCTTCCCGGCTAAGAATCTCCTCCATCTCGGGCGCATGCCGGTGTACAGCGACTTTGTAAGGCTTGTAAGATTCATTGACTTCACAAAAATGCGTGGTAAGCACCGGAGATCTCCCCGCTCCGCTGACCCCCGACTTCGAATCGGCAATCAGCGAATCGACTTCCAGTAAATCCTTTTGCAGGAGGGGGATGAGTGGCAAAAGAACGCTGGTGGGATAGCATCCCGGATTACCGACGAGCATGGCCGATTGGATCTCTTCAAAATAGATTTCACTCAGCCCATATACGGTTTGGGCGAGCAGTTCTTGAGCTGAATGGGGTTGGTAGGCCGCCTCGTAGGCCGCGACATTCTTGAACCGGAAGTCCGCCGATAGATCTATGACCCTTTTGCCGTGTTTCAAAATTTCCGGGACAAGGGCCATTGGCAGTTTATGGGGAAGGGCCACGAATATGAAGTCGGCCTGCCCGCACACCTGATCAATCGCAAGTTCCTCACAGACCAGGCCAACAATGCCGGCCATGGAGGGATAAATTTCGTCGAATTTGACCCCGGCATACTGCCGGGAGGTCAAAACGGTCAATTCCGCAGCGGGATGACCGGCTAGGATCCGGACAAGTTCAGCGCCGGCATAACCGGTGGCTCCCACCACACCCACTTTTAGCATACCAACTCCTGATTGCGAGAAAGCTTAAGAATATGGCCAACGGCTTTAAAAACCAGCGGGCCTGCACTGTGGACTTCAGCGGACAGCCCGGGGAGCCCCTTTGAATTGAACAAACCCGAAATCATTATCAGGTGGGGGACTTCTATCAGAATCAAAGCCGAAATTCAAGGGTATTCGGGAAGGAAAACAACGGCCGAACGACGATCTTGGTCCAGCCGGGGAACACGGGCGATCGCCCCCGGAGAGCCTAAGAATGGCGGACCTTCTATTCGTAACCAAGTGGAAAAGCCGATGTGGTCAGTCTTTTTCCGTCTGCGGATCAAACGCCCCCAGGGCGACAATCCAACCGGCTTCGGGGTTGTCCGCGGGAAACGCCGATACGATCGTTCTAACTTTCTGGGATTGAAATGTGGTCAAAAAAGTAATTTTCCCCAGATCCGGCTGGCGGATGATCCGCTCCAAGGCCCCCCGCAACTCCGCCTTGTCCTTCAGGGGAAAGATCTCCGTGACCGGACGGTTCATGACGTCAACAGCACTTTTTGCCACGATTTCCAGGGCGGTGGGATTCGCAGCTAAGATCCGGGTATCGCTATCCACAATGATGATTCCGACCCCGATGCTTTCAATGACGGCCCGATAAAACCGCAGGCCGTTGATCAACTCCATCGCATCGCGCCTTGGGAATACATTGCCGCTGGCCAAAACTTTCTTGTCGGCGGGTGGGCAAAACGGCTGGGTTTCGATTTCCGTCAAAAATTCGTTCAGCTGAATTGTTAATTTGGCAATGGGACCCTTGGCGATATAATAGTCGGCCCCGATTTCATCCAGTTCGCCCATCTGCTCAATTATGGTCCCCGAAATCGTGACAATGGGACGATGCGTGTCGTGATATTTCGTGCGAATGAAATGAATCAATTGACGTCCATCGACTTTGGGCAGAAACAAATCCACAAAAATGATATCCAGCGGTCGCTCCTCTTCCTCGATCTTGGAGATGGCTTCCTTGCCGTTGTGTGCTTTGCGAACCGCGTAACCTCTTTTTTCCAATAACTCACTGAGGAATTCCACAAAGAAGAAATCGCTATCGACCACCAGAGCATTTTTCGGCATTGATCTCACCTTGTATTGTCTAGGAATTTGCAGCAGGAATTAAAATTTTTCCGTTGGCGGTAACGGTTGCTGGCCGCTGCCCACCGCAATGGCAAGCTTGTTTTGCAGGATTCAATCCGGAGTCCCAATCAAGGAAAGGACCTCGCAATTTGGAGCTCATTCGATACAAACCCGACGGACCTCCTGCATATCGGTGAACCCTTCCAGAACTTTGTGGATGCCGTCCTGTTTCAAGGTCGTCATACCATCTTTGACGGCCTGCTCGGCCAAGTCCCGCGAAGTAGCTTGTTTCTTGATGAGCACTTTTATCTCCGGCGTTCCTTCGATGAGTTCGTGGATGCCCATTCGTCCCGCATAGCCGGAACCGCTGCATTTTTCACATCCGGCGGCCCGATAGAGCTTGAAACCGGCGTGGTATTTGATCTTGCGGACATCAAATGCTTCCTTTCCATAATCGGATCGAACATCCTCGAACTCCTCCGCGGGCGGATGGTAGCCCTCGATGCAGCTCTTGCACAACCTGCGGACGAGCCGCTGGGCGAGCACCGCCAAAAAAGAGTCCGAAATATTAAGCGCATTAATCCCCATATCGAGCAGCCGCGTCAGGGTCTCAGGGGCATTGTTGGTATGCAGCGTGGATAAGACCAGATGTCCGGTCAAAGAGGCCTCGACCGCAATGGAAGCGGTTTCTCTATCTCGCATCTCACCGATCATGATAATATCGGGGTCCAGCCGCAGGAATCCGCGCATGACCCGGGCAAAATCCAAACCGATCTTGGGCTTGACCTGTACCTGCCGGAGACCGGCCTGGGTGATCTCCACGGGGTCTTCCGCCGTCCAGATCTTGACCCCCGGCTGGTTAATGTGCGCCAGGGCGGAGTGCAGCGTCGTGGTTTTACCCGAACCGGTGGGCCCGACGCACAGGATCATGCCGTAGGGCCGGATAATCACCTTTTGCAGAATGTTTAGGTTGCGCTCATTCAAACCGATTTCGTCCAGTTTCATGGAGCCGGAGCGCGTCAGAATGCGCAAAACAGCATCCTCAAATCCACCGGCCGTCGGCATCGTGGACATCCGCAGCTCAAATTCCTGGATCCCTTTGCGTTTGAATTTTATTTTGCCGTCCTGGGGCAGGCGCCGTTCGGCAATATCCAGATTCGCCATGATCTTCAGCCGCGACAAAAGGGCCGGTGCCATGGCGTTGGGAACCTGAAGATATTCATGACAGACGCCGTCGGTGCGGAAACGGATCGTGGTCTTGCGGGTCACGGGCGAGGGCTCCACATGAATATCGGAGACCTTATTGCGGAAAGCGGTAACCAGCACCTGGTCGACGAATTTGACGATCTGGCTCGAAGACTCGTCCACGAGCAAGGTATCGTCTTCGATCTCCTCTTCCTCCTCAAAGGAAACATCGGGAATGAGGTTATCCAGATCCTGAACGGTATCTTCCGTCATTTTCTCAAGCCGGGGATCAAAAAAGTGATGAATATACTTTTCGATGTCTTCTTTGATGCCCACGGAAAAATTTATCTTTCGATTGGTCAGCAGGGCTCGAATATGGTCGGTCTTGCGCAGATCCTTGGGATCATCAACCAGGATATCGACGCCATTCTTATTCCAGCTCAAAGGAACCCAGACATAGTATAGAAGAAAGGACTTTTTGAGTTTGCTGACGAGTTCGATGGGAACCGGCAGTTCCGTGTCAAAACCGCGAAAAGGGCAGCCATAAAACAGCGATAGGGATTTACCTACCTCTTGCGAGTCGACCTTAAAGCGGTCAACTAGAACGAACTCGACGCTCTTGGCGACTTTTTTGGATATCGCCAAGGCCTCCTGCAGCTGATTGGTGGTAACCAACTGGTTGCGCAGCAAATAATCATAGCGGGAACTGGATGCAATCTCAGCCTTCAAGCTGTCCAGTTTATCTCTGATTTCTTGATTGGCCGGGTCGACATCGGCAGCCGCCTGGCAGAGCTCCAGCGCCAGGTCGCTGTGATCTCTCTTTTCCAATTCCTGGCCGAGCCAGAATTTTATCTGGGCCGTTTCCCGCTCGACTAAATTGTGCTGATAGATGACCTTGTAGGCTTTTTTGCAGACTTGCCGCGGAGAAGCGGTTTCGAGGAGGCAGGCGAGATATTCGCAAATGATCTTGCCGGGCGAGTAATCAAACTGGGAATAGTCAAATTTGGAGTAATCAAACTCGAGCAATTTTTCATACTCGACCAAAGCCTCATCCAGCAGACCCAGCTCCTTCAAAGCGCCTGCACCGTCAAGAATCGTCGGCACGTCCTCATGGCGCGACAAAGTCTTCTTGAGAAGTGAAAGGTCTTCCGGGGAAACCTCCCCGTTGTCCGCCGTTTGCCGGTCGGTCACCTCTTTTTTTAGAATGCGGATCTTGTCCCCAATGATCGTCCGGGTTTGCTGGTCTTGTTCCGGCGTGCGCGCTAGCAGCTTTTTGTAAACAGAAAGGGCCTCTTCGATCATACCCATCGAGTAGCACGTCTCGGCTTCCTTGATTTTCAAGTTAAGTTCCGCTTGTCCAAGCGGTTCAAGACTACTCATATTGCTTCGCTCCCACGCTGAAGCCTGAATTTCGAGAACCGATTGCGGGCAACCGTCCAACCTTGCCTGCTTTAGCGCTCATCGAGATCGTTAGGAATACGGTATGTGGTTGGGAAGGGCCGAACGTTTGGGTCATACCTGCAATCTCCACTTGGGTATGCCTAGTTTCGAATAATGATGACCCCCATGCGGGACGGCCGAACAAACTCAAATGACCAGAATTCAACAGGGCAAAACAATGGGCCGCCCGACTGATGCTGGGGATATCCCGACCGCAGCGCGGTCTATCCCGGCTCAAATTCAGTATAGCTATCGGTTGATTTGGGAAAAACTTTAGCGCCCTTCACCCGCGCCGTCGGGGGGATCAACGGTAGGTCGCCATGGGGCCACGCGTTTATGTTTTCCTTAAAGCGCCTAGCCCGATCCCATGGCTAAAATCTGAAAGTCTGCTATAATAGACTTAACTGCGCCCGTGATCAGAAATCGTAGACAGTGCGTTGCGGTTTAATTCTCTGAATAACATCCATTCACAGGGAGAAAAATCAGTATGCCGGTTTACGAGTACGAGCATCTGCACGAGCCTTGTCGGCTGGGAAAGGTATTTGACTGTCAGCAGTCCATCAGTGACGCGCCCTTGAAGAAATGCCCCCAATGTGCCGGAACCGTGCAAAAAATCATCTCACGCATCAATATCAGTTGTCCGAAGAGCAACAGTGATCTGCGCGATCTCGGTTTCACCAAGCTGGTGAAGCGCGACGACGGGGTATACGAAAATGTAACGGCCCGTTCTGGCGACAGTCGCTACATGCGGCGTGACAAACCGGAAACCATTCCGAATCTAAGCAAGACAATCAGGGACTGAAAGGCCCGGGGCCTGCCGCGAAGACCGGGCCTAAGTCTCGTTTCTGAATTCCGCCTGTTGCGGATTGGAGGTTTAGCGAGGAAAGCGAGGTGGCGGGCACCCCGTTGGATGCCGCATTCGGTTGCCGGAAACCGGCCGCCGCAGATCCGCCGCCAGTTGCCGGCGGGGATCACTTTTCCAGCTTGATGACGAGGAATCCGGCATTCTTGCGCCAGATAAACATCTGGACCGCTTCACCTGCTTTTATCTTGCCCAACACCCCGGCATACGCCTTCACGGTGGAAGTCGCCTGGTGATTTATTTCTTTAATGATATCGCCTATCTGCATACCGGCCTGGGCGGCCTTGCTGCCGCTTTCAACCCCAATGACGATGACACCGGTCGTTTCGCCCAGGTTGAACCTTTGGGCGATTTCGGGGGTCAAATCCGACACCCGGAGGCCAAGCTCTTCCTCGCCGGCCTCCTCCTTCTCCCGGGAGCGGCCGGTCGCGGCGATCTTTTCTCCATCCCGTTTGGAGATTTGGGCTTCAAATGTCTTCTCCCGGCCCTCGCGCCAGGCCTTTATGCTCACTTTCTCCCCCACCCCGATGCCGGCGATCAGGCCCGTGAGTTCGCGACTGGTTTTCACACGTTGCCCGTTCACCTCAAAAATGATGTCTCCTGTCTGTATCCCGGCCACATCCGCCGGATCCCCTTTGAAAACATCGGCGACAAACACACCCTTTTTATCTTTGAGGCCATAGTAGTCCGCCATATCAGGGCTGAGATCTTGAATGGCCACCCCCAGCCAGCCTCGGGTGACCTCCCCCTGATCTTTGAGCTGGGCCAGGATGCCCTTGGCCAGATTGACGGGAATCGCAAAACCGATTCCCTGCCCGCTGGCGATAATCGCGGCGTTAATGCCCACGACTTCGCCCTGCAAATTGACCAGCGGTCCGCCGCTGTTGCCTGGATTGATGGAGGCGTCGGTCTGGATGAAATCATCATACGGTCCCGAACCGATGACCCGCCCCTTGGCACTGACGATACCGGCCGTCACCGTATGTTCGAGACCAAAAGGACTGCCAATGGCGACCACCCACTGCCCGACCTTGATTTGATCCGAATCGCCCAAAGGAATCACGGGAAGATCCCGGGCCGATTTTATCTTGATCAGCGCCAGATCGGTATTGGGGTCGCGGCCTATGATTTCGGCATCATATTCTTCTTCGTTTTTCAATCGGACTTTGATCTGATCGGCGTCCTCGATCACGTGGTTGTTGGTCACGACATAGCCGTCTTTGTCGATGATAAACCCTGACCCGAGACTCGGCTGTTTGAACTCCCGTTGCATCTCATCGCCGAAAAATCTCTCAAAAAAATCCTTGAAAGGCTGATCCTTTTCCCAAGGACCGCGGTTGAAGTGCCGGAAGACGGGACCTCCGCCCTTGAGCGTTTTGACCGTCCGGATGTTTACCACCGCAGGGCTGATCTTCTCCGCCAGGCGGCTGAAATTGGCAGGGGCTAGAAGTTCATTGGCTTCCTTGGCCTGAGCCGCCGCGCCGATAAAAAGAATCGCCAAAAATCCGACGGTCATCCCCCGCAGGCTGACCATCGCCGGCCATCTTGGGTATCTATCTCCTTTAATTAACCAACCCATAATCACTTCTCTCCTTTCTAACGAACTCGCGGATACCACCTGCTAGCTTCTGCGTTCGTGTTTTGGCAGGCAAGGCCGCGGTCAGCGCGCGCGTCCCCGCGGGCGGATCGCCGCCTTGAACCGGCACATGCCTTTTGCGCCGGCCGATGCCGAGACTCCCGCATCATGGCAGATGAAAGCCCCATCGAAGTGGGCCCTCTGATGGATCGTCGCACCGCAATTCCGAGTCTGAATTAACGTTTTAATATTAATCTCTAAATGATGCATTGACAAGGCAATATTTAGCGTTTACTTTCTCGCACAAAAAGTGCTATCTTAATCTCAACTCCTTGATATGATAAAAATATTTTATTTTTTCGGTCTGGGTGGGGGGTTTTCAATGCCTTTTGCATGGCCCCCAATTGCGGCGCGCCGATACACACGGCGGAACGCCTTATTGCAAAGCCGAGATGTTCGCGAGCCTTTCGCGGCGACCGTTGGTCCGGGCTTGGGCCCCCGGGGGGTGATGGCCGGCAAAAAAGCTTGAGACTTGACAGTTGAGGATTAATTTTTTATAGGCTCTTGCCCGAAGCAGGGCGTAATCGATTTTCCTTATTACTTACAACGCGCAACTCGCAACAGGGCGTATGCTTAACCCCACCGCGAGGTCCTCCGCAGCGACTCCCTATCCTCGATGCGGAATCACGAGCGTTTCAAACCTAAAGGAATAAGCGATGATCCATGTTGATGGCCTGACCAAATATTATCATGACCTATGTGCGGTCGATCAGATCAGTTTCGCAATCCAAAAGGGCGAGATCCTGGGACTTCTGGGCCCCAATGGGGCCGGCAAAACCACTATCCTGCGCATTCTGGCCGGTTTTCTGCAACCGACGGCCGGAACGATTCGCGTCAAGGATTACAGCATTGATGCGCATTTTTTGGAGATCAAAAAGCTCTTGGGCTACCTCCCGGAGTCGGCCCCTCTTTACCATGACATGCTGGTGTATGATTACCTGGACTATGTTGCCAACATCCGCGAAATTGACAAACGCCAAAAACTGCCCCGCATTCGCCGACTGGCTGATCTGTGCGGCATCAACAGCGTGATGCATCAACCCATCGGCGAACTTTCCAAAGGCTACAAACAACGGGTGGGCCTGGCCCACGCCATGATGAACGATCCGGAAATTCTGGTTCTGGACGAACCCACATCCGGTCTGGATCCCAACCAGATCGTTGAAATTCGCGAAATCATCAAGAAAATCGGCCAGGAAAAAACCGTGATCCTCTCGACCCACATCTTAAGTGAGGCCGAGGCCACCTGCGATCGCATCGTCATTATCAACCGGGGCAAAATCGTCGCCGACGACCGCACCGCCAACCTGAAACAAACCCTCAGTGACAAAAGCCGCATCGATCTGACGCTGCAAAATGCGGATTTCGCATCCCTGCAGCAAAAGCTCGGAACCATCAACGGCGTCGATCGTCTTACCCCGATCGAAGAGACGGATCACCATCTGCGGGTGAGCATCAGCTGCCAGGGCGGCGTCGATCCCCGGGCCGCCATCTATCGCCAAATCAAGTCGACCGACTGGATTCTGCTGGAATTTCATCAGGAAACCCAGACGCTTGAAAATATTTTTCGCGAACTCACCAAGGAGAGCTGATATGCGCCAGGTTTTACCGATTTTTCGCAAAGAATTCAGGGCCTATTTCGTCACCCCCATCGCGTATATCGTCATATCGATTTTTCTTTTGGTCACCGGCTGGTTTTTTTTCACGACTTTCTTTCTTTTCAATCAGGCCAATTTGCGTAACTTCTTCGGCCTGCTGCCGATTATTTTTTCCTTTGTCATCCCGGCCATCACCATGCGGTTGATCGCCGAAGAGTTGAATGTCGGAACCTACGAGACCCTGCTGACCCTGCCGGTCACTTTCTTGGACGTCGTTCTCGGCAAGTTCCTGGCCTGTTGGGGATTTATCGCCGCCATGTTGATTCCCACCGCGGCATATGCCTTCACGGTGGCCATGCTGGGTCAAATCGATTGGGGGCCCGTGGCGGGGGGATACATCGGCGCCCTTCTTTTGGGCGCGGCCTTTTCCGCCGTGGGGCTGTTGGCTTCAGCGTTGACTCGCAACCAGATCATCGCCTTTATCATCGGCGTGGCCATCTGTTTCAGTTTGACGTTGATCGATAAAATGCTTTTTTTCCTGCCGCGGTACCTGCTGGGGATTTTCGCCTATCTGGGGGCGGATTTTCACTTCGAGAATATCGCCAAAGGTGTGATCGATTCACGGGATGTGCTCTACTTTGTGAGCGTCAGTTTTATCGGTCTCTACGGGGCCCATTTGGCGTTGCAGGCCAAAAAATAAAAGGAGAAGAAAATGGCTGGTAAGCATCGATCGGGTAATTATGTCAAATTTCTAATCTACCTGATTGCCATCGTGCTGATTAATCTGGCGGGCGTGACCCTCTTTTTCCGATTGGATCTGACGGCCGATAAGGTCTATTCGGTCTCCGCCGCCAGCCAAAAAGTCGTCGCGACCCTGTCCGAACCCCTGACGATCAAGGTCTTTTTCACCAAAGACCTTCCCGCCCCCCACAACCAAACCGAACGCTATCTGCACGATTTGCTGGAAGAATATGCGATATACGCCAATAAATACTTCAATTATCGCTTTTACGATGTCAGCCCCGACGAAGGCGACCTTACCGAGGCAACCCGGGAAAACCAGCAACTAGCCAACAATTACGGTATTCATCCCATCCAGATCCAGGTCATTGAAAAAGACGAGGTTAAATTTCAGCGCGCCTATATGGGCCTGGTCCTGATTCACGGTGACCTGATCGAACAGATCCCCACCATTACCACCACGGATGGGTTGGAATATCGCCTGACCACCGCCATCCAGAAGATGAACAACAAGATCAGCGCCCTGCTGAGCCTGCCGGAGAAAATCAAAATCAAACTGTATCTGTCCTCCTCCCTGGAAACGGTGGCCCCTTACATGGGGCTGCAAGAACTTCGGGACCTGCCCACCGAACTGGAGAACATCGTCAAGAAACTCAACCCCCAAAACTATGGCCAGCTGGACTTCGAACATTTAAACCCCACTACCGCTCAAGAGCTGGAAGCCGTCGCGCAAGAATATAATGTCATGACGCTGAATTGGCCCGCGCTTTCCAACGGTAAGATTCCGGCCGGAAGAGGTGCCATCGGTTTGGTCATGGAATACGGCGAGCGGGCCGACGTCATTCCCTTGCTGCAGGTGATCCGGCTGCCCATCCTGGGCACGCAATACAAGCTGGCGGAAATGAGCGAACTGGAAGAAATCATCAACGATGAGGTGGAGAACCTTATCGACATCAACACCAAACTGGCTTATCTGAGCGGGCATGGAACGTTGAATGTCTCCAGAATGCCGCGCATGGATCCGACCGGACGGCCGCAAGGCGAAACTCTGACCCACTTTCGCGAACTGGTCTCCCAGACCTACACGCTGAAAGAAATCGATCTCACGGAAAAACCCATTCCCGAAGGGATTAACAGCTTAATCATCGCCCGGCCGACGGAGAGTTTTTCGGATTACGAACTGTTCCAGATTGACCAGTTTCTCATGCAGGGCAAAAATATCGGCCTTTTCCTGGACAGCTTAATCGAAATGCGGCCGACCAATCAACCTGCGACGTTTGCCAACCCGCAGCCGGTCTATAAACCCTTGAAAACCGGCCTGGAAAAGCTGCTGGAGCACTATGGCCTCCGCCTGAAGAGTTCCTACGTGTTGGACGAGAACTGTTTTCGCCAGGAAGTTCCCGCGCAACTGGGCGGGGGCGAACGCGCCATCTATTTTGCCCCGCTGATCAAGAACCAATTTATCAACAAGGATTTGGCTTTCATGCAAAACATCAAGGCTCTGGTGGCCGTCAAAATTTCGCCCCTGGAGCTGGTGCCGGACCGCATCCAGGCCAACGGTGTGAAGGTTCACCAACTTTTGGCCTCATCGGAAAAATCCTGGGAAATGAAAGGAAGGATCAACCTCAATCCCATGTTCCTGCAGCCTCCGACGCAGGCGGACGAGCAACACAGCCGGCCTCTGGCCTATCTTCTGGAAGGCGCGTTTCCCAGCTATTTCGCCGGTAAACCGATCCCGGTCAAAGAAGTTGCCGAACAAAATGATGATAAAAAGACCGCCGATGAGACGGACACGGAAGAAACGCCAGATGCCGAGCCGAATCAAGCCAACCCGGCCGAGGATTCCGCGCAGAAATCCGAGATCGATTTGTCCCGGATCCAAAGAAAGGGTCAGTTCCTGGAGAAGGGTAAACCCGGCCGCATTTTTCTCATGGCCTCCTCCGAGATGATTAAAGACAATGTCCTGGACGCCTCCGGAAGAAGCAGTAATTCCACCTTTATTCTGAATGTGCTCGATTACTTGAGCAATCGGGAAGACATTGCCGTAATGCGCAGCAAAGAGCAGCGCTTCAATCCGTTGGAGGATACCAAAGCCGGCACCAAAACCGCCGTCAAAACCTTTAATATCGTCGGTCTGCCGATTTTGGTGGTTCTCTTCGGACTGCTGGTGTGGCTTCGCCGGCATTCCCGCAAAAGACAAATCCAGATGATGTTTCAGAAATAAGGAAGGCTCAGAGTGAAGATCAAAAAAGAATACATCATACTCGGCATCGTTATCTTGGGATTGTGCCTTTATCTGTTTCAGCGCCAGACGGACCGGACGCTTTACCAGCTGCCGCAGGTCGCTGAGCTCCCTCGAAGCGCGATCACCAAAATTGAATTTTCCCGCAACGGCAACCCCATTGTGCTCAACAAAAAAGATGATCAGTGGTCCATCGCGCCCCAGGGATATCTGGCGGAAACGGATAAGGTCAACCAAATGCTGGACGTGATCGCCAATCTGACCTTAACCGCTCTGGTTTCCGAATCAAAGAGCTATAACCGCTATGAACTGGATGACAAAAACAAGATCCACGTTAAAGCCTGGCAGGGACAAACCCTGCAACGCGATTTTGATGTCGGCAAAACCGCGCCTTCCTTTCGCCACACGTTCGTCAGATTGGCCGGTGACGATCGGGTTTATCACGCCCGGGAGAATTTCCGGAACCGATTTGAGGTGAGCGCGGAAAATTTGAGGGACAAAACGGTCCTGTCTTTCAAGCCGGCCGACATCCGGGAGATACAGATTACGCGAGACCAGCAAGCGCTGAGTCTCGCCCGGGCCCAGCCGCCGGTGGCAATCAACCCGGACGATGAGACCAAAACCGAGGAGGCAACCGCGGAGCCCGCCAAGACGATCTGGCAAAGTTCAGAGGGCCGCCCCGGCGATGAAGCTAAAATCAATCGTCTGCTGACCACCCTGTCGAATTTGCGTTGTCAGCAATATGTCGCAGACCGGAAAAAAGAGGATTTTGACAAACCGCTGTTTGTCCTGCAATTGCAGGGCGGCCAAGAATACAAACTGTCTATTTTTGCCAAGGGCAACGACGATGACAAACAATACCCGGCAGTGTCATCCGCCAATGATTATCCCTTCCTCTTATCCGAAGGTCAAGTCGAGGAAATTATGAAAGATCCCGCCGAGCTGCTCGCCAAGGCCGATGCGACACCGGCCGCGAAAGCCGATGCCAAGCAAGGCGCAAAGCCACGCGAAACGTCTGATTCCAAGAACGACATGAAGCCGGGGACCGACTCGGAGTAGACGTCGATCGATCCAAGTCCCCCCAACCAACATTCACAATCGAATTTTATCCGCCCAGATAGGCTTTCTTGACTTCCGGATCGGCCAGCAACGCTGCCGATGACCCCTCCAGCACGATGTTGCCGTTTTCGAGCACGTAGCCGCGCTGGGCGAACTGCAGCGCCAACCGGGCGTTCTGCTCCACCAGCAAAATCGTGGTTCCCTCCTGATTGATTTCCTTCAAGGCCTCGAACATGCTCAACATCAAGACGGGGGCCAATCCCATGGAGGGTTCGTCCAACAGCATGACCTTCCGTCCGCTCATATAGGCCCTGCCGACGGCCAGCATCTGCTGTTCCCCGCCGCTCAACGTTCCGGCTTTCTGGCTTTGCCTTTCTTCCAGGCGTTCGAAGATGGTAAAGACGCGTTGGATGTCCTGTTCGATCTGCGCCTTATCCTTGCGGGCAAACGTGGCCAGCTGCAGGTTTTCCATCACGGTTAGGTTATCGAACAAGCGCCGGCCTTCGGGTACATGGGAGATGCCGAGTTCGCTGACGACTTTGTCCGCGGGGTACTCCAGCAGATTTTTGTCCCGGTAGGACATTTGGCTGCCCGTTTCCACCGGGACCAGACGGGAAACCGCGCGCAGCGTCGTGCTCTTGCCCGCCCCATTGGCCCCGATGATGCAGACGATTTCCCCTTCCTCAATCTGGAAACTGATCCCGTGCAGGGCCTTAATCCGACCGTAAGAGACGTGCAGGTTCGCCACGGATAACGACATTATTCAACCGCCTCCTTGCCCAAGTAGGCTTCGATCACTTTGGGGTTATTCTGGATTTCATTCGGAGTCCCCTCGGCGATCACTTCGCCGAAAACCAGCGTCTGAATGTGCTCACAGAGTTCCATCACGACTTTCATCCGGTGCTCGATCAGAAAGATGGCCAGCCCCAATTCATCCCGCACCTGCCGGATGATCTCCATCATTTGCGCCAATTCCTCCGGGTTCATGCCGGCCGTGGGTTCGTCCAGAAACAATATCTTGGGGTCCATGGCCAGGGCCCGGGCCATTTCCACCCGGCGCTGGACCCCGTAAGGGAGGTTCACCACGACCTGATCCGCGCAATGCTTGATCCCCATCATACCCAAAAGCCCCAACGCCTTGGCTTCAATCGCGGCTTCTTCCCGGTGCCGTTGGGCCGTGCCGAAAAAGGCGCCGAACAGACCATAGCTTATTTTGGAATAACGGGCCATCTTCACATGCTCCAGGACCGTCATGTGCCGCCACAGCAGAAGGTTTTGAAAGGTTCGCCCCAGGCCCCGGGCGGCGATTTCATGGGGAGCCAGCCCATTCAATTCGCTGCCTTCCAGGAAGATTTTCCCTTCGGTCGCCCGATAAATCCCGGTAATCAGATTGAAGATCGTGGTCTTGCCCGCCCCGTTGGGGCCGATCAGGCCACAGACCTGGCCGGTCTCCATCGCCAGATTGTAATCGTATACCGCCCGCAAGCCCCCAAAGTAGTGGGTCATCTTTTGAATCTGCAGCAATGGCATGCTATACTCCTTTTTCCGAATGCTGTTTCGATTGGAGCAGTTTCACCACGTCGAACTCCCTAAAGGCGATCAGGCCCGTGGGACGATAAATCATCACCAGGATCAGCAGCAAGGGGATAATGATCCACTTGAAGATTTCCAGCGGCCGCAGCGCTTCACCCAGCAAACTGATGCCCAGGGCGCCGACGATTGACCCGTAAACCGAGTTCAGCCCGCCAAAATAGACCATGGCCAAGACCTCGGCCAATTTTTGAATACCAAATGTACTCGGATTGACGTAGCGCAGGACATGGGCAAACAGCCCCCCGGCAATGCCGGCCCAGAAAGCCGCGAAACAAAAAGCGATAAACTTGGTGCGGCGGGTATTGACCGTCATGGCATCGGCGGCCATTTCGTTATCGCGCACGGCGTTTAACGCTTTGCCGATGGTCGAGCGCACAAAATTGTTGATGATCCAAATGCCGGCCACGGTCCACAGGAAGACCGTCGGCAGATTGGCCCAATCGGGCTGGCTGCTCAATCCGCGCGGACCGCCCACGATCTCAAGATTTTCGATCATACTTTTGACGATAAACATGAAGGCCAGGGAGATAATGGCCAGATAATCCCCCCGCGTCCGGAAGGAAGGGATGGCCACCGCCAGGGCGCCCACCGCAGCCAACAGCCCCCCTAATATCAAAGCCAAAGGAAAAAAGAACGGTCCGATCGCCGCCGGCAGCAGGGCGGACCCAAACAGCTTGTCGTCGACGAACAGAACCACGGTGCATATGGAGGCGCCGTACGCGCCCAACGCCATGAACCCGGGGTGCGAGCACGAGAACTCTCCCATATAGCCGTTGACGACATTCAAACTCAAGGTCAGCAGGATGGCAATTAAGGCAAGTTTCAGCACCAACAGTCGATAGTCGCTGATTCCGGCCCACACGTGCAAGGTCGCATACAGCAGCCCCAGGTGAATCACCACGGAAATCACCAGGGAGGAAGAGAAAAGCTTGCCCGCCAGCCGGTTGAGGGGCGACGCGCTCACGCGGGCAATGACACCGATCGGCAAAACATAGATCAGCACGACATACAAAAGGGCACTGGGGACCAGCAACGGCTTCTTCAACGCCATCAGGAAGCCGAAAAGGACCGGAATCTTGGGCAATCCCACGGCCCAGGCCAGCGACAGTCCCCCGATTTGTTCAAGGGCCACCGCCACCAGCGCCCCCAACAGCCAGCCTAGCAAGGGAACTTGGGAAAAGGATCGCCCCAGCCGCTTGAACCACCTCTTGTCGCTTGTTGCTTGCATATCTCTTCCTTGTCGATCGTTCTCATGAGTCAGTGGTCCGTTGTTAACCAAAAACCCCAGGCTGGCTCAAAAGCGCTTTGGGGCGGCCGGTAACGGACCCTCCCGCGGCGGGACCATGCGGCCTTCATGCGCGCTTAGGCGGCGCTAAAGCCGCAGCCGCGCACTGTAAGGCTCCCCGAAGAAGCCATGGGGTCTGAAAACCAGAATGAGCAGAATGATGGAGTAAGCGATGAGGTCACGCAGCGTGGATGGAAAGACCATCGCCACAAAAATCTCGATAAATCCCATCAAAAAACCCGCCAAGGTCGCCCCCAGAATGGACCCTCGGCCCCCTAGAATGGCGGCCACAAAAGCTTTCCATCCAATCAGGATGCCCATATAGGGATCCAGGACCGGATAGGCGACCCCAAAAAGAATCCCGGCCGCGGCAGCCAGGGCCGATCCCAGGCCGAAAGTCAGGGCGGCCATCTTGTTGAGCGGCACCCCCATCAACGGCACCACCACATAGTCAAAGGCCATGGCCCGTATGGCCATCCCCCAGCGCGTGCGGCGGATAAACTGATGCAGCGCCAGCGCCAGCCCCAAGGAGACCACTACGATCATGATTTTTTTGTTGGTGACGTACACGCCGCCGAGATCATAGGTCGCCGTCCGGATCAGGGGCGGAAAGCTGATCCGTTGCGCCCCCAGCAGGGCCAGGTTGCCGGTCTCCAAAATGATGCCGATCATCAAGCCCGTAATGGCGGCCGAGGCGCGCGGCGCGTCGCGCAGAGGCCGGTAGCCCACCCTTTCGACGATCATCCCCACAAAAGAGGTTAAGAACATGGAAAACAAGATGGTCAGCACCAGGATCAGCCAGTTCGGCAAAGCAAAGGCGCCCATGGCTGTCAAAGCGACCAGCGCCGTGGAAACGCCGAAACCGATATAGGCCCCCACCATGAAAATATCCCCATGGGCAAAGTTGAAGAGCATCAGGATGCTATAGACCATGGAATATCCCAAGGCAATCAAGGCGTAAAAGCTGCCCCACTGCAGGGCATTGATCAGATTCTGCAAGAATACGGCCACGTCGAGTTGCTCCTTGTGCTTCCAAAAAGGCGGGCGCAGGGCATATGCCCTGGCCCGCCCATTCTTGAACCAAATCCCGGTTGGTGTTTACCCACGGTTGCAGGCGAAACTGGTGGGCTTAAGCGACTTTGAGCGTCTTAATATCAGCCCCCAGTCTCCAACATTTTCCCACCCATCGACTTGGAAAATGGATAGGCGCTTGATCGCGGTCGTTGCCGCTAGGGACAGACCGATTTGTAAAACTCAAACTCACCTTTGTCGCTGATGCGCACGATGACCGCACACTTGATGGGATCCCCATCTTCCGTAAAGGTCATCTTGCCGGTGATCCCTTCAAAGTTCTTGATCTTCGCCAGGGCATCCCGCACCGCTTGGCGGTCCTTCTTAACGTCGCCGCTGAGTCCGCCCGTATCCTGAATGGCCTGTTGCAGGATGCGCATGCTGTCCCAGGTCAGCGCGCCGACGTCATCCGGGACGTACCCGTATTTGGCGTTGTAGCGATCAATAAATTCCTTGGTGGCGCCGGTGGCGCCGGCCGCGGCATAGTGGGTGCTGAAGAACAGACCATAGCAGTCTTTCCCGCAGAGTTTGACGGTTTCGGCCGATCCCCAGCTGTCACTGCCGACGATGGGTTTATCCCAACCCAGCTGATGGGCCTGCTGCACGATCAACGCCACCTCGTTGTAATACTGGGGGGTGAACAGCACGTCCGCGCCGGATTGAATGATCTTGGTCAGCTGGGAGCTGAAGTCGACATCTTTGGTGGTAAAACTCTCGAAAGCCACCACGGAGCCGGGGCCGTTGATCTCCTCCCAGGCCTTTTTAAAGAACTCGGCCAATCCCTTGGGGTAGTCACTGGCCACGTCGTAAAGAACGGCGGCCTTTTTGAAACCAAACTCGTCCTTGATAAAATTCGCCGCCACGGGTCCCTGGAAGGGATCGAGAAAGCAGCCCCGGAAAACATAGGGACGGTCTTTGGTTGTATCGGGGTTGGTCGACCAGGGACTGATCATGGGCGTCTTGTAGTTATTGGCGACCTCCCCGGCCGGTACCGCTTGCTTGGAGGCCTGGGGTCCGATGATGGCCAAGACCTCGTCTTCGGTGATCAGTTTGGTGGCAACCGTGACGGCCGACTCGGCCTTGGATTCGTTGTCTTCGATGATCAACTCGACCTTGAACTTCTTGCCCCCTACGTCAAGGCCGCCGGCGGCATTGATATCCTCCAGCCACATCTGCGCGGCGTACTTGGTGCCCTCGCCGACTTTGGGGATATCACCGGTTAGCGGCGCATTGATACCAATTCGAATCGTCGGGACCGCCGCGGCGCCGCGGACTCCCGGAAATAAAAACGTCGCGGCCAGAGCTAACATACCTACTAACAATAATCTCTTGCACATTTTTGACCTCCTTTTCGGCTGCCGGTTTAGAAAACTCTTGGAAGCAAATGACTACGCGCGGGTTTAGAAAATGAATGAGTGCATAGCACAAGAATTTTTTTTTTTCAACTTTAATCATCGCGGAGCCGAAGGTGCACGCTGGGGGTGTCCCAATCCAGGGGAAGGGATCAAGGGGCAAGGAATCAAGGCCCGTTCGGGAAAATGGCGCCTGCTGGATGAGGGCCAATGAGACCACCGCCGACCAACCCCAGACAACTCACCGGGCCATATTTGCTTTTTTTTTCAAATATTGCATCTATTTTGATGATATCGTAATAATTTAAAAAAATATTGACAAAATCTTCAAATATTTCTAGAGGTCTATGACTGCCATCTTTTTCGGAAACACCGCTGTGCGCCATGGACACCAACACGATCAATATCGAGATCATCAAACAACTGCGCGACGGCCGCAAATCCTACAAGAAAATTGCTGAACAGCTGTCCGTGTCTGAAAATACGGTCCGGACGCGGGTTCATAAACTCATCGAGGACGGGGTCCTGGAGATTTCCGGCCTGGTCGATGCGGAGGCCCTCAACGGACACCGGGTGGTAATGGTCGGCGTCAAGCTGCAAACCATGAATCTGGTTAAAAAAGGCGCCGAATTCAGCAAAATCAGAGGCGTTGTATCGGTCGCCGTGGTAACCGGCCGCTATGACCTGATGTTGATGGTCCTCTTAAAACCCGGATTCGGCCTGCTGGAGTTCTACACGGAAGAGGTCGCCAAAATAAAGGATGTGCAGTCCGTGGAGACCTTTGTGGTCTACAAGGCCTATAACCTCAAAGTGCCTTATGTGCTTTAGCCATCCAGACGGCTGGTCGGACTCTCGGGCGTGTATCGCAACCGCCCCGGCGGGATTTTGGTTGCCATAGGTTGGGAATTCAAGACATCGGAATTGAGGAAGGAGAAAATCGTTATGAAAGAAATCAATGAGTTAATCTTGCCGGATGATTTGCGCTATTCCGAAACCCATGAATGGGCTCGCGCCGATGGCAATAAGGTCCAGATCGGCATCAGCGACTATGCCCAGGATCAGCTGGGAGATATCGTTTTTGTGGAGCTGCCCGAACGCGGCGAAACTTTCAATAAAGGCCAGGCGTACGGCACGGTCGAATCCGTCAAGGCAGTCTCCGAACTGTATATGCCCGTTGCCGGGGAAATCCTGGCCGCAAATTCCAAGCTGGAAGAATCCCCCGAACTGGTTAACAACGACCCTTACCATGCCGGTTGGATGATCGAAGTCAAACCCAGCGCGCCGGCCGAATTGGATGACCTGCTGAACAGGGAAGCCTACCTGGAAAGCCTGAAAGGATAACCCCATGCGCTATTTGCCGCATACTCCCGAAGATGTAGCCGCCATGCTGAAGGTGGTGGGAGTCGATCATCTGGAGGCCCTTTTCGCGACGATTCCCGAAGATGCCCGCCGTCGAAGCGATATGAAGCTGCCCGGCCCTTTGACCGAGTGGGAGTTGAATGTGCGCTTGGACGCTCTTTCCGACAGCATGGCCGTTGGGCCGGAATACAAGGTGTTCCTGGGCGCCGGCAGTTACGACCATTATATTCCCGCCTCCGTCTCCCATTTGATCAGCCGTTCCGAGTTCGTTACCTCTTACACCCCGTACCAGCCCGAAATGAGCCAGGGTACGTTGCAGGCCATATTCGAGTTCCAAACCCTCACCGCCCGGCTTTTGGGCCTGGAGGTCGCCAATGCTTCCATGTATGATGGGGCCTCGGCTTTGGCCGAGGCCCTGCTCATGGCGACGCGCATCACCCGGCGCAAAAAGATAGCGCTTTCGTCTCTGATTCACCCGCTCTATCGCCGCGTGGTTCAGACTTACTTTGCGCCCACCGGTTATACGATCGAAACATTGCCTTATTCTGTAAACGGAACCACCGATCTCGCGCGACTGGGTCCTCCAGAAGACCTGGCCGCCGTCGCCGTGCAATCGCCCAATTTTTTCGGATGCATCGAAAACCTGCGGGACGTCAGCCGGAAAATCAAAGATACGGGAGCCCTTCTGGTGGTTGGTTTCACCGAACCCCTGGCCTACGGATTGTTGAAAAACCCCGGGAGCCAAGGAGCCGACATTGCCTGCGGCGAGGGACAAAGCCTGGGCATTCCCCGAACCTTCGGCGGTCCGGCGCTCGGCCTGTTTGCCACCCAAATGAAGTATGTGCGCAGCATGCCGGGCCGTCTGGTGGGAGAAACCGTGGATGTGGATGGCCGAAGAGGTTTTGTGCTGACGCTCGCCACCCGGGAACAACACATCCGTCGCGAAAAGGCCACCTCCAACATTTGCACCAACAACAGTCTCTGCGCTTTGATGGCCACGATCTACCTGGCCACCTTGGGCGGTACCTGTATCCGGGAACTGGCTCGTCTGAATTACGACAAAGCCCAGTATCTCAAAGAGCAGCTGCGGGGCGCCGGTATCACCATTCCTTTCGAGAATCCCACCTTTAACGAATTTGTGGCGCAATTTCCGGCCGGATTTGACCAGACCTACGAACGCCTGCTGGAGAAAAAGATCGTCGCGGGTCTGCCGCTGGCTCGTTTTTACCCGGAACTGTCCGATCATTATTTGCTTTGCGTGACGGAAACCATGGCCCAGAAAGATCTGGACGTTTTGGTCAGGGAGGTGCAATCATGAAAGAATCCTTAGGAACCACCGGCCTGATCCTCAATGAACCCCTGCTGTGGGAAAAAGGCCAAAAAGGCCGATGCGGCTTTTCGCTTCCGCGGCGGGATGTGGCTAACTATCCCCTGCCGGACGAGCTGGTGGGCGAGGGACCCCTCTTTCCGGATCTGAGCGAAGTGGACGTGGTTCGTCATTACACCCGCCTGTCCCAATGGAATTTCGCGGTGGATACCGGAATGTATCCGCTGGGTTCGTGCACCATGAAGTACAATCCCAAGGCCAATGAAAGACAGGCGAAACTCCCGGGATTGGCCGGGGCCCATCCGCTGCTGCCGCCCACGCTTTCCCAGGGAGTGCTCAAGCTGATGTTTGAACTGGAACGCTTTTTGACCGAAATCAGCGGTATGGATGCCGCCACCCTGCAGCCGGCGGCCGGGGCCCACGGCGAACTGGCCGGTATGCTCATCACTTACGCCCATCACCAAAGCCAGGGCGCCCCACGTTCCAAAATCATTGTGCCGGACACGGCCCACGGCACCAACCCCGCCAGCGCCGCCCTGTGCGGCTACCGCCCGGTCCCGCTCAAATCAAACGCGCAAGGAATCCTGGCGCCTGAGGATGTCGCGGCCGTGATGGACGAAGACACGGCCGGGATCATGGTCACCAATCCCAACACGCTCGGTCTTTTCGAAGCAAACATCAAAAAGATTTCCGAAATCGTGCACGCCAAAGGGGGTCTGGTCTATGCCGACGGGGCCAACATGAATGCCGTGATGGG
>CP070697.1:5980797-5989550 GCA_020353555.1 Desulfobacterales bacterium | reverse complement strand
GGTGAATACTCCTCTTTTCAGCTCCGCAAGGCGGGCGCGCTTGAAAAGCGTGAAGTCCCTTGGATTTTGCTTTTCATACTCATCCAGATCAACGGTGGCTCCCAGTTTGATCTTATTCAGATCAATACCGGACAGCTTGCCGTAATCCGCGAAACGGGAAATGTCGAAATATAGGGATCGCAGTTTTTCGTAGGCCAACCCCCGTTTGACCAGTTTTTCCGATAGCGCCACCATAGCGTCGATATCTTGGCTGGCCCGCGGGTAGTTTCCCGCGGGCTTCACATGCAGTGTCGCCAGATCTTGCATGAACTGGTCGATGTGTGCTTGGGTAAATTCGGACAGGCCCAGACCGGCCCTTTCGGAGCCCTCAATGGTCTTATCGTCCAGATCGTTGATGTTCATGATATGCCGTACCCGGTAGCCCCGGTATTCGAGGTAACGGCAGAGCTGATCGGCAAACACATACCGCCGCATTTCGCCCAGATGCATGCGGGCATGGACCGTGGGACCATAGGAGTAAACCGACACTTGACCCGGAATCAGAGGCTCCAACGGCTCCTTTTTTTTGCTCAGGGTATTGAACAGTCTCAGTTCAACCTTTTGCGGCACGGCAAAAAGGGAGGTACTCAGGTAGCGTTCTCCGTTATCCGGCAATATGACGACAAGGCTGCCCTCCGTTAAATGGGCGGCCTCCTTCAACGCAACGGCCATGGCCGCTCCGCTGCTCATGCCGACGAAAATACCCTCTTCCTTGGCGAGGCGCCGGGCCATCTCGTAGGCCTCTTCATCGTCAATGTTGACTTTTTTGTCCAGACGGTGTTTCTCAAAAATCTCAGGACGATAGGCCTCCTTCATATTTTTTAAGCCCTGAATTTTATGGCCCAGGTAAGGCTCAACGCCGACAATTTGGATGGCCGGGTTGTACTCTTTCAGCCGGCGTGAGACCCCCATCAGGGTTCCCGTCGTACCCAAGGTGGCCACAAAGGTTTTGACCGTTCCGCCGGTCTGCTCCCAAACCTCCACCGCGGTTCCGTAATAGTGAGCCTGCCAGTTGCCCGGGTTATTAAACTGGTCGACCATGAAATAAGTTTCGGGATTTTCCCGGGCCAACCGATAAACCTCTTCGATCGCGCCGTCGGTGCCCAAATGACCGGGGGTCAGCCGAATATCGGCCCCCCGCGCTCTCAAAATCTTCCGGCGTTCCACGCTCACCGCCTCCGACATGGTCAACAGCAGCTTGTAACCTCTCACGGCGCATACCAGCGCCAATCCGATTCCGGTATTGCCGCTGGTGGCTTCGATGACCGTTTTAGCGGGTGTCAGCGCGCCCGATTTCTCGGCGGCCTCGATCATGTAAAGGGCGGCCCTGTCCTTGATCGAACCTCCGGGATTAAAATATTCCAGCTTGGCCAGAATTTTGGTTTTGGGATTCGGATTCAGCTTGGTTATTTCCACCAGGGGCGTGTGGCCGATGGCATCTAGAATAGAACGACCCATGCAATTTCCTATTACGATTTTAGACGCGGCGTTGGGCGATGGCGACCGCGGATTAACCTCACGGGAAGATGCCGCGCCTTGAATGGCAGTTTAACCTAACGAAGAGCCAGCGATACGGCCGTTAAGATCTCATCGCGCACCTTTTTTTCATCCTGAGAGGCATCGACGACCCGAATCCGCTCCGGCTCAAGGCGGGCCAGACTCAGATACCCCGCGCGCACTTTTTCATGGAAAGCCAAAGTTTCTTCTTCAAAGCGGCTTTCAGCTCCCGTCCGGGTGCCGTTATGGAGTTGTCTCCAGGCCCGTGCCAGCCCTTGCCGGGGGGAAAGATCAAGCAGGAAGGTAATATCGGGTTTCAGCCCCCCCAGGAGCAACTGATGGAGCCGGTTAATGATTTCGATATCCAGGCCCCTGGCATAGCCCTGGTAAGCCAGCGTGGCATCAAAATAGCGATCGCAGAGAACCGCCTTGCCCTCTGCCAAAGCGGGTTTGACGAGCTCATCGAGGTGCTGAACCCGATCGGCCATATAAAGGAGCAATTCAGCCCACGGGTCCAGATTTTCACTTTCAGGATCGAGCAGAATGGCCCGGATCTTTGCTCCGATCGGGGTTCCGCCCGGTTCCCGCGTCGTCACCCACTGAGCACCCCGGGCTTGAAAATACTCGACCAGATATCTGATTTGGGTGGTCTTACCGGATCCCTCAATTCCCTCTAAAGTTATGAACATGTTGGTTATTGAACGGTCAGGAATCTATGCGTCGCGCCCGTGGCTTTGCGGGGTCGCCCCGGGAGGCCAGGCGGAAACTCAACCAGTATTGGAATAATTTCACAAAACAGGAGGCCTTGCAGTCCCCCACCCCAAAAGTCTAGCCTTTAACCGCTTCATCCAGGCCCCAGTGTTTAAGCTCTTCGATGAGACGATAATCGGTCATGTCGCACTTGACGGGCGTAATTGAGATGTACTTTTCCGTCAGCGCCGCCCCATCTATATCCAGATTTCTTTCAAAAAGCTGGGAATCCCGACCTTGCCAATAGTAGGGCCGGTTGCGCAGATCGACCCGTTTCTCGATGTATTCCTCGAAAAGGTTCAGGCCTTGCCGGCTAACTCGGACGCCGGCCGATGCTTTGATGGGCATATTGGGGATATTCACATTTAGAAAAGTCCCTAAGGGCAGTCCCTTCTCAAATACCTTTTCAGCCAACTGGGCAATGAAAAACGCCGCTTCATCGTAATGGTCGGTTTCGTAACCTTCAATGGACACCGCGATGGCGAGCATTCCGGATAAAGCCGCCTCTTTGGCCGCGGCCACCGTTCCGGAATAGTTAAGATTGACGCCGACATTGGCACCGCGATTGATACCCGCCAGCACCATATCCGGTTTGGCCTTTAGAATTTCCAAAACCCCCAGCTTAACACAGTCCGCCGGGGTTCCATTGACCGCATATCCCCCCGGCCCACCGTTCAACACAATGCGGGTGGCCCGGAGGGGTTCATGCAGGGTGATCCCGTGTCCCACCGCACTTCGCTCCCGGTCGGGGGCGATGACGGTCACCGCGTGTCGAGCGGCCAGGCGGTGGTAAAGGGCCCATATCCCGGGGGCATAAATGCCGTCATCGTTGGTGAGGAGAATATCCATAGGAGCATCGAACGCTTGCGTGCGATCGGCAGTACGAACAATCGCTTGACTTTTTGTGTTTATTTGGCTTTATATCTTAAATTTCAATCAGGTTCAAGAGAATATGCAACCATCTGATGGTATTAGATTTTTTGTCCAACGTGACTTCCGTAACGATTCGGTCTGATAACGGCAGCCAACCGGTGATACCTCCCGGGGCGATCGATCCGGACACGGGGGGTTCCGCTTGAGCGGCCCCTGGCCCGATTAACTGCAAAAATTCTGAAAAAAGACCCTCTGCATGCCAGCCTCTAGGTCCCAGGATAGTTGTCCCGCTTTCGTCCCCCGGCGGAGCGAATCCGGTGGCTTGTCTTCGCACCCGGTCAGCATCGCAAGCCTGGGCGCGTTGATCGCGTTCATTTTATCTTGGTCTCTTGTTTTGGTTCCGTCCCCATCCCATGCGAATGAGTTCAACAAGCTTTTTTCCGAGGATGCGGAACAGCCGTGGCGACTCGAAGCCGATGAGGTGAGCTACGATCAAACATCGGATCAATATATGGCCCGAGGCAACGTGGTGATCTATCGGGGGGATCGGAAACTGACCGCCGATTTTATTCGTTTTGATCATCAAAGGATGAAGGCCTATGCGGAAGGCAACGTGGTTTTGAGATCCGGAGCCGATATCCTTTCCGGAAGCCGAATGGATATTGATCTGGAATCCCAGCTGGGAACCGTCGAAAACGGGCATATATTTATCCGCGCCAACAACTATCACCTCACCGGCAACAGGATCGAAAAGCTCGGAGAAGATTCTTACCGGATAGACAAAGCCACCATTACGACCTGCGACGGAGACCTGCCGGATTGGAAAATAACGGCCCAGGATGTTAAAGTTACCGTGGAAGGTTACGGCACTGCCAAACATGCCACTTTGTGGGCCCGTAACCTGCCGGTCATGTATACGCCCTATTTTTTCTATCCGGCCAAACGGGACCGACAAAGTGGTTTTCTGATGCCGGAGCTCGGATATTCGAAGCGCAAAGGCGCCGAATATAAACAGCCATTTTTTTGGGCAATCGATGAGAGCTCGGATGCGACCTTTTATGGATACTATATGAGTGACCGCGGTCCCAAATTAGGTCTGGAATACCGTTATATCCTCAGCGAAGATGCCAAGGGCGCTCTGATGGTCGATTATTTTCGGGATGACAAGGTCGATGACGGCACGGGAGACTCAAGCAGCCGGTATGGATTTGAAGATGAGCCGGTGGATTTTCTGCGAACTAATAATGACCGCTACTGGGCACGCATGAGTCACCACCAGAAGGTTCCCCTTGATTTCTCTGCCAAACTTGATTTAGATGTTGTCAGCGATCAGGACTACCTGCGTGAGTTCCGCGACGGGTATATGGGCTATAAACCCACCGATGCCTATTTTCGCACACAATTCGGCCGGCAAATTGATGATTACAATGATCCGATCAGGCTTAACCGATTTAATTTAAACCGGATCTGGCCCAAATACAGTCTTAACATCGATACGCGTTGGCAGGATGACGTGATTAAAAGACGTCAAGGGGATAAAGATGACACCCTTCAAAGACTGCCGGTGGTCGATTTTCGAGGCGCCAAACAGCCGCTTCTCGACGGTCCTTTGTTTTTTGACTTTGCCTCGCAATACAATTATTTTTGGCGTGAGTCCGGACCGCGAGGCCAACGGATTGATTTGTATCCCCGCTTTTATTGGCCCTACCGTATCAGGAACTATTTCACGATTGAGCCTTCCATCGGACTGCGGGAAACCACATGGTACTTGGATAAATCCGAATTCAGCCGGGCCTCTGACAGCGCTCAGGCCTTCCACCGCGAACTTTTTGACACCCGCTTACAGCTAAACTCGGAAATAAGTCGGGTATTTGATATCGACTCCGATACCGTCCCGCACGTCAAACACACGATTCTGCCGCGGCTCATCCATGAATTCATGCCGGGTGAAGACCAAAGTGAACTGCCCAAGTTTGACGGCGTCGATCGGATTAAGGGCAAAAACCTGATTACCTGCGCACTGACCAACATTTTGACCTCAAAATCCAGAAAAAAAGCGGTGAGGCCTGCACCCCAGCCGGATGAGGTTCAAGCCACCCCGATTGACCTGCCCGCGGAATACGATTACAATCAGTTTTTTCGCTTAGAGCTCAAACAAGGTTTTGACATCAAAGAAGCCTACGAAGATGATCCGGAAGATCAAGAACACCGGCGGCCTTTTTTGCCGATCGCGGCCGACCTCGATATCCGGCCCGGCAAATATTTTGCGGTGGACGCGAATGCCCAATGGTCGGTCTATGAAAATAGTCTCTTGTCAAGCAACCTTGCGCTGACCATATGGGATCAGCGCGGTGACCGGCTGTCAGTGCAACACCACCTGACCAAAAATTCAGACGAACTGGTCGATGATGAGGAAGATGAAGCCCTTGAAGCCAGCCAGACGGTCTATACGGATCTGGAGGTAAAAATAACGGAGCGCTTGAAAGCTTTCGCCAATTACGAGCGAAATCTCAAAGACAATATTCGCATCCAAACCGGTGTGGGTTTTTTATATCAAGCGCAGTGCTGGTCCATTCTGGCGCGGTATATCGATGAGCCGAATGACTTTAAATATGAGTTGACCATCAATTTATTCGGCTTGGGGGGATTCGGCCTCTAAGGCACGTGACCCGCCGTCCAGCGCAAACCGCGTTAGCGCATCTAGTCTAATCGTCGATTCATTTTCCAAAACCAAGAGCCAAGCAGGTCGGCGGTTGAAGCGCTCTCCCGACCGCTAAGCCATGTTGACCGGATCGACGCCGGCGTGGCGATCATATTTTGCCGCACACCTCGCAAACAGTTCCCGCATTCCACGGGGAGCCTGAAAGGTAGAAAGTCACAGATGAAGGATAAAAAACTGATGCGCTTATGGTATGTTCTGCACACCAAAAGCAGGTTTGAAAACGTGGTCAACGAAGGGCTGCTCAAAAAATCCGTGGAGGTTTTCCTGCCGAAAATAAAGGTCAGAAGCAAACGGCGCGATCGCAAGGCCATGATTCACATTCCGCTTTTCCCGGGCTACTTGTTTGTCAAAACCGATCTTTATCCCGCCACCCATCTTGAGATCGTCAAAACCGCCGGCGCGGTCCGCTTGATCGGCAGCAAAGACGGCCCCATACCGGTGCCCGACGAAACGATCGAATCTCTCAAAATCATGGTCGCCGCCGACAGTCCCGTCACAACCGGTACGAGGCTGCGGCAAGGCGACCGGGTCCTGGTGGTCAGCGGACCCTTCGCGGGGGTCACCGGAACCTTCGTACGTTACCGCGGCAAAGGCCGGGTGGTCGTAAATATCGAAGCGCTGGGGCAGTATGCCGGTGTGGACGTCAGCGAAGAGGATATTGAAATCCTTCCGAAAATATTAGCCTAGCAGCTTGACAGCTTATCCCTTTTTATTTTATAAATTATTTATCCGGAAACGGTTTTCTTAGTCTGTAACGCCTTGAATTTATTAGTCGCTGTCCCAGACGGGTTCGAGGCACGCGAAAGGGATGCTAATTACAAATACCTTAATGGGCAAGGGTTTACAAAGAATTGCCCCAAGACTTTTCCGCCTTTCAGGTTATAAAAGATAATGAGAATAAATAGTTAACAGTTGCTCTACGAAGGAGGTTTTATGAATAAGTTGGAACTCATCTCCGCCTTAAAGACCGAAGCGAAAATCTCGAAAGCGGAAGCGGCAAAGGTGGTTCAGATATTTTTCGACAACATGGCGGATGCCCTGGCACGGGGGGAGCGGGTTGAGATTCGCGGCCTGTGCAGCTTTTATGTCAAAAATTATAAAAGCTACACGGGGCGGAATCCCAAGACCGGGGAAAAAGTGACCATCAAACCCAAAAAACTCCCCTTTTTCAAATCTGGAAAAGAACTGAAAGAACGGGTGGATTTCTAGTTTGTGCCTGGTTTTGCGTCCATCATCGATCAAGATCGCCCCCTCGGAATTCTAACCACGCTGCTTCGGAACGGGACCATACCCCATGCCCTTCTTTTTACGGGTATAGAGGGCGTGGGCAAACGGGCCGCAGCCCTGGCTCTGGCCATGGCGTGTAACTGTGAACAGACGAAATTGCGTTACCAGGCTGAAGGCGAAAAGATCGGATTCTCAAATTATCTCCGAACCCCAAATCATCTCGCAGCGATCGAACCGTGCGGTCGCTGTAAATCATGCCGGAAAATCGAATCCGGCAATCACCCTGATATCATCCAGATCAACCCGTCGGGTCCTCTCATAAGAATTGCTCAAATCCGAGAGTTATGTCACACTCTGGCGATGAAACCTTATGAGGCCCGACACCGTGTGGTCATCATTGCCGACGCCCAGACGATGAATCCGGCCGCGGGCAATGCCCTGCTGAAGATGCTGGAGGAGCCTCCGGCGAGGACCCTACTCGTGCTGACGACCACCCGGATATCCGATCTTCTCCCCACGATAGTTTCACGCTGCCAGCACCTCCGCTTTAATCCCATTTCTTCCCAAAACCTGGAAGCGCTGCTGGTCGCGAAGCACAGGCTGGACCCGGCCGATGCCAAGGCGGTGGCGCCCATGGCCCATGGAAGTGTCTCCCAGGCGCTGAGGCTGTCTCGGACCAATTGGATAAACCGCCGGAACTGGCTGATCGGTGAGGTCGAAACGTTATCTCCGCGCAGTGCGGGTCGGATCCTCGCTTTGGCAGAAAGGCTATCCCAGGATAAAGAGTCTCTCCCTCTTGCTTTGGAGATGATGAAATTTTGGTTGCGAGATCTGGTAATCGTCAGGTATGATACTGCCAAAATCGTCAACAAAGACTTGACCCGCCAAATCCAGCGCAGGGCTCAGAAAAACAGTGTTCAATCGATACTGTCAAAAATAGAAGCGATTGAGGCGTGTCAAAAGGCCATAAATGCCAACACCAATTTAAGACTGACTTTGGAAACCATGCTGTTAGAATTGACCAAAATCCAGTTAAATTAGGCCGACTAAACTAAGATTGATCTAATTGTCAAAGGAGTCGCAGGCCAAAGCCAGTTCATTCATTCAGACATTCCGTCACGGCGTAAATGCCAAAATGCCAACAACCATTTTGGAGCAGAAGGCGGACCTTCTTTATGTTGATACAGGGATGATCAGAAATTTTCGCCGACCTTATCATTAAGCGGTCTAACCTTATAACCATCAAATTACGTAACCATAAATCCAATGCCAAAAGTAGTGGGAGTCAGATTCAAACAGGCCGGAAAAGTGTACGATTTTGACTGTGGGGCCTTCGTACTGCATCCGGGCGACCATGTGATCGTAGAAACGGAACAAGGGCTCGGTCTGGGAACCGTGGCGGTTCCGCCCTCAGCTCGCGAGGAATCAGCCGACGACAAACAATTAAAAAAGATTTACCGCCTGGCCACTGAGAAAGATTTGATCCAATTGGAGCAAAATCTGGAGAGTGAAAAGGCAGCCCATGCCTTCTGTCTGCAATGCATCCGGCAATTGGGCCTGAAAATGAATCTTTTTGCCGTTGACAAATCATTCGACCAGCGTAAAATAACATTTTTTTTCACCTCCGAGGGACGGGTCGACTTTC
>CP070697.1:5967902-5980697 GCA_020353555.1 Desulfobacterales bacterium | reverse complement strand
AGATCCGCAACGTGGGCCAGTTCGGTGCGCACCAGATGCTTTCCCCCGAACAGGCCCAAAAGCGCCTGGGGGGCCAGCGTTTTCGTCTGGCCAGCAATTTTGCGATCATCAATCCCAAATGTGTCTGGGATGCGATTGTGGAAGAAAGACCCTATCCGGTTAAAATGCTGTTTTTTATCAGCTCCAATCCGCTCATGACGCGGGCCAATGCCCGCGAAGTTTACCGCGCCCTGGAAAAAGTGGAGTTCATGGCCGTGGCCGATTTCTTCTTGACTCCGACCGCGGAACTGGCGGATATCGTTCTGCCCGCCGCCACCTGGCTTGAGATGGATTATATCGGCGATTTCTGGAAGCGCCACGGCTATCTCCTGCCCCGGCGCAAGGTGATTCAAGTGGGGGAGTGCCGCTCCGATCACGAAATGCTCAATGCTCTGGCCCACCGGGTCGGTCAGGGAGAGTACTGGTGGGATACCTTCGAAGGCGGCCTTGATTATATTCTGGAACCCATGGGAATCACCTGGCGTGAATTTGAGAAGAAGGATTACATCCGCGGTGAAGTCAAATACCGCAAATACGAACAGAAAGGCTTTTCCACGCCCACCGGAAAGCTTGAGATCTACTCCACCTTGCTTGAAAAATGGGGCTATGATCCCCTCCCCCAGTTCCGTGAACCGCCGGAAAGTCCTTACCGCACGCCCGACCTGTTCCGAGCCTATCCGTATATTCTGATCACCGGCCGGAGACTGCCGGGCTTTTTCCACTCGGAAAACCGCCAACTGCCCTGGATGAGGGAGCTTCACCGGGATCCCGTCGTGGAAATCCACCCGGAAACCGCCCAGAAAGAAGGGATCGTTGAAGGCGATTGGGTCACCATCGAATCGCCCCGGGGCCGGATCCGGCAGCGGGCCAAGCTTTTTGCAGGGATTGACCCGCGGGTGGTCGGTGCCGAGCATGCCTGGTGGTTTCCGGAAAAAAAGGATCCGGGACACGGCTGGGATGAGTCGAACATCAACATCCTGACCGATAATTCCTATGAGGCGTGTGACCCGGCCATGGGCGCCACCCATGTCCGGACTCTTCTGTGCCGCATATATCCGGAGCGCAAGCAAGGAGGCCTCGCATGAAGAAATATGCCTTGGTCATCGACCACGCAGCCTGCTGGGGCTGCAAAACCTGTGAGGTGGCATGCAAGCAGGAATTCCATGTGCCCAACGGTGTGCGCCTGATCTCCGTTGCGGAAGATCGGCTCCAATTAAAAGACAACGGCCTCGACTTCGTCTTTTACGTGAATGTCTGCCGGCACTGTGACGACCCTGCCTGCGCCGCGGCGTGTCCGGACGAAGCGATCGCCCAAAGACAAGACGGTATCGTTGTCATGGACTACGACCGGTGCACCGGTTGCCAGGCCTGCCTGGAGGCGTGTCCTTACCACGCCATCGACTTTGACGCGGACAGGGGTATCGCGCAGAAGTGTAATCTTTGTCATCAGCGCGTCGACCGGGGGCTGATACCCGCCTGTGCTGACAACGTGTGCCTGGCCCACTGCATCTATTTCGGGGATTCGGCCGAGATTGAGCAGAAAATGGCGAAGCGGGTATGACCTTCCCCTTGGGCGAGGCATATAAAGGAGGCTTTTATGTTCTGGAATGCCCAGATGGAATGCCTGGCACCGGATGAAATGATCCGGCTCCAGCAAGAACGGCTGATCGCGACGGTCAAATACGCTTATGCCAAGGTGCCCTTTTACCGAGACCGTTTTGACGCGCACGGCGTCCATCCCGCAGACTTGACGTCATTAACGGATATCGCCTTCCTTCCCTTCACCACCAAGGCCGATCTCAGGGACAACTATCCCTACGGCTTGTGTGCCGTCCCGCATTCCGATCTCGTCCGCATGCATGCCTCTTCCGGAACCACCGGCAAACCGACGCCCGTATTTCACACGCAAAAAGATCTGGAAAACTGGGTCGAATGTATGGCCCGCAATTGCTACACGGCCGGGGTTCGCAAAGCCGACGTATGTCAGATCGCTTTCAGATACACCCTTTTCACCGGCGCATTCGGCCATCACCTGGGTGCGGAGCGCATCGGCGCCATGGTGATCCCGACGAGTTCGGGGCAGACGGAGCGGCAGCTCGTGATCATGCAGGATTTCAAGACCACCGTGCTGCATTGCACCCCGTCCTACGCCATCACCATGGCGGAAAAGATGGCTGAAATGGGTATCGACAAACGCACGCTGGCTTTGCGCTTGGGGATCCACGGGGCCGAGCCCATGTCGGAGGAACTCCGCCGCGAAATCGAGGAAAAATTGGGGATCACGGCCCTGCGCGACTATGGTCTCACCGAAATAGGCGGCCCCGGGGTTTCTATCGAATGCCCGCAAAAGGCCGGCTATCATGTCAATGAAGACTATTTCTTGCCCGAAATCATCGACTCCGAAACATTGAAGCCTCTGCCGGCGGGTGAGATCGGCGAACTGGTCTTCACGACCCTCCAAAAAGAAGCGGTCCCTCTTATTCGCTATCGAACCCGCGACATCACGGCATTAACCCGCGGAAAATGTGGTTGCGGCCGGACCCTGATCAGACATGGACCCATCATGGGGCGAAGCGATGATCTCCTCATTATCGGAGGCGTCAATTTTTTCCCTTCCCAGCTGGAAAATGTCATGCTCGGCTTCCCCGAAATTGAACCCCATTATTTGATTCACCTGGTAAAAAAAGGACGGTTGGACAGTCTCACCGTGGATATCGAAACCGACCCGGATTTTTGGGCCCACGCTTCCGATCTGAACGTGACGGAACTCAGAAGCCGAATCGAGTCAAAAGTAAAAGACTTAATTGGACTTAAGATGAAAATCAATTTTGTCGCGCCCTTCACGCTACCCCGTTCCGAAGGGAAGGCCAGTCGGATTATCGATGAGAGAAAATAGGGTGCGGCTAAGCCCGTATTTAGGGGGGCAACCCCGCTGGCGGAGTTTGGTATATCCGGACTAGGAAGCCACCCGTACGACCGAATCTATTCCGGCGAGTGCTTCCAGAGGAATATGGCAGAGGATCCGGTGGCCCTGCTCCGAACTGTGCCAGGGAGGCACTTCGGTTTCGCAAACCCGCCCGTTTTCCGGAAGCATGGCAGAGCGACGGGGGCAGCGGGTGTGAAAACGGCATCCCGCAGGCGGATTCAAGGCACTGGGGACATTGCCGCTAAGGCGGATTTCTTTTTGTTCGGCTGTGGGATCGGGAATGGGAACCGCCGACAGAAGGGCCTCCGTGTACGGATGATAGGGCGGCGCGTAGATGGCTTCGGCGGGTCCAATTTCGACAATCTGCCCCAGATACATGACGGCGATGTCGTCGGAAAAATAGCGGACCACGCTCAGATCGTGGGCGATGAATATCAGGGAAGAGCCAAAGGCCTGTTGGATCTCCAGCAGCAAATTGATCACGGCGGCCTGGACCGAGACGTCCAGGGCGGACACCGGTTCATCACAGATGATCAGATCCGGCCGGCTGGCCAGCGCCCGGGCGATGCCGACCCGTTGTTTCTCTCCGCCGCTTAACTGCCGCGGGAGACGATCGTAGTAGGTCGGACCCAGCCGCACGGCTTTCAGCAAACGTAATACCTCATCTTTGACCTGGTGGCGGGGAGTGGTCTTAAACCGCTTGATGGGCCGGGCGATCTGAGTTCCAATCGAATAGGAGGGGTTCAAGGTGGAATCGGGGTTCTGAAAAACCATCTGCATTTCCTGCACCAGTTTGTTATCCCGGGCGGACACCGGCTGGGTAACATCGAGGCCCAGAAATTCAACCGCCCCGGCGGTGACGGGTTCAAGACCGATGAGTCCTTTGACCAGCGTCGATTTGCCGCATCCGGACTCGCCCACGATCCCCAGCGTGCGCCCCTTGGCCACCCGGAGGCTGACATCGTCCACGGCCTTTACGAATTTTTTTTCACCTAAGCCCAAAAGGCTGACCACCGAATTGGATGCTTGGGGGTAGTAGACTTTCAATTGCTCAAACCGGAGGAGGTCATCGCCAGGGGTTTGTGCCGGCTGCTCGCCGGCCGCCGGAGCTTGAGTGCGCTGCTTTTTGAAAGTACGCGGCCGACCGTCAATTTCCCGGGCGTAAATGCAGCGCGCCACATGCCCGGGGGTCACTTCGACCAGCCCCGGACGTGCCCGGCGGCATTCTTCGGTGGCGTAATCGCAGCGCGGAGCGAAAATGCATTCATCTTTCGGTCGCTTGGCCGGGGCCGGAACACGGCCGCGGATCGGTTGCAGGATCGATTCCAGCTTGCTTTCTCCCAGCTTGGGCACGCAGGCCAGCAATCCCATGGTGTAAGGATGGCAGGGCCGCTGAAAGATTTCAATGACGGCGGCCCGCTCCACCAATTCCCCGGCGTACATGACACAGAGCTCATCGCTTACCCGTGCCACAACCCCCAGGTTGTGGGTAATAAATATGTTGGCGGCTTTGAATTCGGTTTTCAGCTCCTCGATGAGATCGAGCACAGCCGCTTCCACGGTCACATCCAACGCCGTGGTGGGCTCATCCATGATCAGCAGGGCCGGATTGTTCAGCATGGCCATGGCGATCACCACGCGCTGCTGCTGGCCGCCCGAGATTTGATGGGTATAGCGATGCATGACCTGCTCAGGATCGGGCATGTTGACGCGCTTCAGCATTCGAATCGAGCGGTCCCAGGCTTCCGCTTTCGAAATCGGGCGGTGGAAGGTGAGGACCTCTGCCAGCTGGTCACCGACCTTGACCGAGGGGTTCAGGGCCTGCATCGGGTCCTGATATACCATCGCAATCCGATCCCCCCGCAGTTTCTTGAGTTCCTCTTCGGAGCGGCCGACCAGTTCGTTGCCCTGGAACCGGACACTCCCCCCGACAATCTTGCCGTTGGGACCCAGGAAGTTGACAATCCCGTAGGCGATCGTGCTTTTGCCGCATCCGGATTCGCCCACCAGACCGATCGTCTGGCCTTCCCGCACCTGAAAAGAAACCCCTCTGACCGCTTCTACATCTCCCTTGCGGGTTTCGTAAGAGATTTTCAGATCCTCCACGTCTAAAACCGGCGAGGAGTTTATGCTGTGCGCGTCATTCATCAATCTCCCCCATCTGTGCCCTCGTTTGGGCGGATTCCGACGGTCGATGCCTTGGATCGGGGTTCTTTACTTGTCCAGCAATGCGCGGCTCGTCAGGTTACTGATAACGCATCGACTCTTCCCGTAAGCCGTCCGCCAATAAGTTTAAGCCCACCACCAGCGAAGCGATCGCAATGGAGGGCCAAAGGGCGGCCCAGGGACTTCCGGCCAGGATAAATTCGCGGCCCTTGGCCACCATACTGCCCCAATCCGGGGACGGCGGCGGCATCCCTAAGCCCAGAAAGCCTAACGTCCCCATGGCAAAGATGGCATAGCCGACCCGCAGCATGGCATCGACAATGATGGGTCCGCGTGCGTTGGGCAGGATCTCGACGAACATGATGAACCACGGGCTCTCGCCGCGGGTTTCGGCGGCGCGAATATATTCACGGGTGCGGATGTCCAGGGTCAGGCTGCGGACGAGACGGGCAATGCCGGGGGTCCCGACAATCGTAATCGCGATAACGACATTGATGGCCGATGCTCCCAAGGCTGCCATGATGATTAAAAAGAGCAGGATGATCGGAACGGCCATCATGGCGTCCAGCAGCCGCATGACAATCTCATCCAGCCACCCGCCGTAATAGCCGCTGACCAGCCCCAGGGTCGTGCCGACCAGCAGGGCCACAAAGACCCCCCAGAGAGCCCGTTCCGCCCGGCAGCCAAAGGTTTTCAGAGAGGGGCAAGACGACTAAAACCACCCGCGCGCCGTAAATCAGCCGGGCCCATAAATCCCGCCCAAGCTCATCGGTTCCCAGCAGGTGCTCTTGGGAAGGTCCCTGATTCGGCGCTTTCCAATCCTGTTCCAGGGGCGTGTAGGGCGTTAGCAGCGGCGCAAAAACCGCCACAAATACCCAGAATAAGACCATGCCCAGGCCAATCACGGCAATTTTGGATGCCAGGACGACCGCCACCCCCTCGCGCATCCGCCTGAAGCGACCGGCACCCAGGGCGGTCGCCTCGGGCGCGATGATCTCTTCCTCGGTTGAGGCAACCGATGGATTTCCGTCGTTGGCCAACTTGAACTCTCCTTAATAAAAATTCACTCCATTTCAGCCATAGCGTATCCGCGGGTTCAGGAATGTGTAAATGATGTCGGCGACGAGCTGGGTTCCCACCGCGACCGTGACGAGGATCATGGCACCGGCTTCCAAGGCGTTGATGTCTTTATTCAGCGCGGAATCCAACAAGTATTTGCCCAGCCCGGGATAGCCGAAGACAACTTCCACAATGACAATCCCGCCCATCAGCCAGTTCACATGCAGCATGATGACGGTAATCGGTGCCATCAGAGCATTGCGTACGGCATGTTTCAAGACGATGCGCCAATACGGCAGACCTTTGAGAAAAGCCGTGCGAATATAAGGGGAGCGCATGACTTCCACCATACTGGCCCGCGTGATGCGCAATATATAACCCAATTCAATCAGCGTCAGGGTCAATACCGGTAAAATGAGCATATCCGGGCGGGTCCAGGGAGCTTTTTCACCAAAGACAGTGGCCCCCGGCACAATTCCCCACCAGACCGCGACGATCAGGATGAGAAAAATACCGGTCGCAAACTCGGGTATGACGGAGAACATCATCCCGCCCACGGAAAACAGCCGATCCCGGAGACTGCCTTCCTTCAAGCCGGCCAGCAAGCCCAGACAAAGGGCCAGCGGCATCACGATGACGAAGGCGATGCCGGCCAACACCAGGGAATTCCGCAGACGCACAAAAAGGCTCTCGGACACCGGACGCCCCGTTCGCAGGGACTCGCCGGGATCTCCTCGAATAAATCCCTTCTTTAATGGAATGTACGCTACCGGACCGCCGGAGGTCTCCTTCCAGCCGGAGCCCATGATAAAGGTCCAGACTTTACGATCCGCCCCTTTCTCCCACTTGACGGCGTGGTTGGCATTATCCACGCCCCAGAAGATCGACACCCCCTGTTCGTCGGTTATCCAGCGCCGGTTGTCCATTTCCTTGGTTACGCGGCCATCCGGGTGGCGCACATCGGCGATCAGGTCGTCGCCCACAAGATTCCAGCGCACCAGTCGGCCATCCTCACGCACCGCCCACCACTCGATGAAGCCCTTTGGGGTTGTGAATCGCTCGAGTGGCAGCCCGATCCGGTCCGAGGCCCTCCAATCGGAGCCAATCAACCAATACAGGTAACGCCGCCACGTTGGCTGGTCCAATCCGAGCTGGGCCAGAAACGAGGCTTCCTGCTCCGGAGTCACGAACGCGCCGAGGATATTCCGAGCCACATTGCCCGGGGAGGCTTCGGTGATCAGAAAAACGGCGATGGAGACCAGGATCATGGTCAGCAAAAGCAAAAAGATTCGTCTGACGATGAATTTCGCCATAATGTCGCCCCATCGGTTTCGACGGCTGCGGACCGGAGGGGCCCGGTCCGCTGAAGCGTCTTCAAAAACTAGATGTCCAGCCAGGCCTCATTGAACAAAAAGACCAGATTGGGATGGGCCTTGACGTTCTTGAGCTTTTTGTTGGGGCACATCCAGGTGTTCATCCAGTAGGCGATGCCGATGGAGCCGCGGGTCATCTGGATTTCTTCCAACTGGCAGAAGATCTGGCGTCGCTGTTCGACGTCCAGGGTTCCGCTGGCCTTATCCAGCAGCGCACTGAACTCCTCGTCGACCCAGCGGGTCTCGTTCCAAGGCACCGGCTTGCCCTCTTCGTCGGCGATGTAAGCCAGGTTCGGGACCATGGTACCCAACGGGCGGTGCGTCCAGGGTGTGACGCCCAGGTCGACTTCCGTCCATTTTTCCCAGTACTGGCTGGTGGGCATGGTCTGGATGTTGATCCGGAGGCCAGCCGGAGCGGCGTCCTGCTTGAGAACTTCGGCGTACCGGACAATGTCGGTCCACTCCGAGCCGACGGCCAAGTTGACGTCGAGACCGTTCGCAAAGCCCGCCTCCGCCAAAAGCTGCTTGGCTTTATCGGGTTGATACGGGGGGATGGACTTTTCGCAATATTCGGGGTGCTTGGGATAAACGTGAAAGTCCTGACCTTGCAGTCCCTCGCCCTGGTAGGCCAGGGCCAGGATCTTTTCCCTATTTTGGCAGAGTTTGAGGGCCATGCGCACCCGATTGTCGCTCCAGGGTTTCATGTCCACCCGCATCCTCAGAACCCGGGTGGTGGCGGTTGGCACGGGTAGAACTTGGATGTGCGCGTCGTTTTTGACGGCCGCCATGATTTGCGGACCCGGATTGTCCGAGGCGTCGATCAGGTCGATCTCGCCGGACTTGAGCGCCGCGATCTGCGGGGCCAACTCACCGCCCATATCGATGAAGCGAATCTCCTCGATATAGGGCAGCGGCTTGCCATCGGCGCCGGCCTGCCAGTAGTCCTTGCGCGCCTTGACGATGCAGATTTCACCTTCTTTGTAAGTATCCAAGGTGAAGGGACCGGTGCCGTGGGGGGCTTTCTTCATGTCACCCTCGAAGGTGCGGTGGTTCAAAACCTGGGCCGTGTACTGGAAGAAATGCTCCGGAACGGCAATCTCAGGGCGCTTGAGGTGGAGTTTGAACTGGTGGTCGTTGACCTTCTCCAGACCGGTGGGATCCAAATAGGAGCCGACCAGGCCCAGAAGGGAGGACTTGACATCCTCGTTCAACCACTGATTGATGGTGAAGATGCAATCGTCGGCGGTGAAGGTGTCCCCGTTATTGAACTTGACGTCCTTGCGGACATCAAAAGTCCACGTTTTGAGATCTTCACTGGCCGACCAGCGCTCGCACAGATAAGGATGGGTGATGTTGTCAGCGTCGGTTAAGGTCATGTACTCAAAAATCATCCGCATGGAGTTGGAGGGCATCAGCCAAGAATAACGGGCGGGATGGTCGATCTTCTGGATCTGCTGCGAAATTTTGAGAACACCACCGCGCTTGATGTCCGCCGCCCAAAGTTTCTTCGGCCATGGCCAGCCGACCATTTGACCGGCGGCGGCCGCGGACATTCCGAGCAGCGTGGCGTATCTTAAGAACTCGCGGCGGCTGAGTTTACGCCGGTCCAGGTCGTTTTTGAGCTCGAGGATTGCCGGATGAATCGTCTCTTTAGCCTTCATTTCCGCCTCCTTTGGTTTTGCGGTAAAAAAAGGCCTCCGCTATGACGAACGGAGGCACCCATTCACTCTCCTGACATTGAAAACTGAGTCATCGCCCGCGAAAACTTCGGCCTGATTGTCAGTACGAAGATATTCGTATTTTCGGGGTCTTAAACGAATAGCAACAGCTACCTTGCTAGAGTGTTGAAAAAAGAGTTAATCAGAAGCATCCAACCTTTTCGTCACAGATTGATTTGATTATAATTTGATATTCATTGCTTAAACTAATTTCTCCCGTCCTGTCAAGGATTATCCCAGGACATCCCTCCAACAATTGAAGCGCATTCAGCAAATTGGTCTTTCTCAACCCGCTGTTTCAACTCTCGGGTTCTTGCGGGTTTTGATCTTGGTGCTTCAAAAATCAGAATGCAAGCGGGTGCGGCCTTGGCCCGTGGTTCAAACCACCCTGCTTTGCTACAGACCGCTTAAGGCCTGATCCAAATCGGCCAGGAGATCCTGCGGGTCTTCCAATCCGACGGACAGCCGGATCAATCCGTCATCGATTCCGGCCGCAGCGCGTTCCTGGGGGGTCATGTGCTCATGGGTGATGGTGGCCGGGTGCATGCAGATCGTCCGGCTCGTACCGAATGTGACGGCATGGACGATGAGCTTCAAGGCGTTCATCAGTTGGGCGGCGCCGGCCATTCCATCGTGTACGACGAAAGACAACAGGCCTCCGTGGGCTTTCATCTGGCGGGCCGCCAGCGCATGCTGGGGATGGCTGGGCAAACCGGAGTAATTGACGTGCCGCACTTTGGGATGGGCCGCCAGAAATTCGGCCACCGTCTGCGCATTGCGGCTGTGCCGCGCCATGCGCAGGGAGAGCGTTTCCAGGTATTGCATCGTCAGCCAGGCTTCCAGGGGTTGCATGACGGCCCCCACAAATTCCGTCGTGTTCCAGCGAATATCCTCGACCAAGGCTTCGGGTCCGACGACCGCCCCCCCCAGGACCGTGGCGTTACCGGCCAGAAACTTGGTAATGGACAGTAAAATAATATCCGCACCCAGATCCATCGGTCTTTGCAGGGCGGCGGTGGCGGTGGTGTTGTCTACCAAGAGCGGCACGGCGTGGGCATGGGCAACCGCGGCCACGGCCGCAATGTCCGTGATGAACAGGCAGGGGTTGCTGGGCGTCTCCACCCAGACCAATTTGGTATGCGCATCGATCTGGGCGTCCCAGGAATTTGGATCCGCGGGGTCCGGGACGAATCGGAATTCCACCTGACAGCGCTCCGGAAAGATGCTGGCGGCCTGCTTGTAGCCTTCCCCGAAAACATTCAGGGATGTCACGATATTATCCCCCGGACGCGCGATGGTGAAGATCAGGTTGAACAGGGCCTGGGAGCCCGAGCCGGCGGTGATGCAGGCTTCGCCGTCTTCCAGAGACGCCAGCCGCTCTTCCAGCGCACTGTTGGTGGGCGTCCGTGTTCGCCCGTAGACCGGGCAGGGAATCTTCGCGAAGGTTTCATACGGGAAAGTCATGGACGGCGTAATGGGCGGTACAAAAGACCGGAAGGCTTCCAGACTCCCCCGGGGATCAAAGCCCGCATGCAGCGCCCGGGTATCGAACCCCAGATCGGCATCCGCACGCAGCGGCTGCAGCCCCTCCGGATCAAATCGCCACGGATCTCGCATGAAAAAGGGTTTTTCATCGTGCATGGTGATATCTCCTCCAACTGAGAATTAAAAATCAAAAAACCATTGTGATGTACGAAATTGGGGACCCCTTGGGTTGTGGCGTAATGGAATACGGGAATATTGGGTTTAGAAAGGCAAGCTTGACGCGCTTTATTTGATGCGCGCTTGCGCCCGTCGCAGTATCTCCTCTATTTGCGCATCGGTTTCCGGGGAGAGCGGTTCGGGCTGATGCTTGTCAAGAATCGCTTTGATTTTGGCCCGGGTCCGCTGTCCCATCGTGGAGGCCCCTTTGGCTTTCCAGGTTTCGTAGGTCCGGCGATCGGTGATACCGGGTTGCCAGTTTTCCCGGAAATGACCGAGGGTATGCGGGTCATCCAGAAAATGGCCTCCCGGACCGACTCTTTTAACAGCATCCACGGCCAAGTATTCCGGATCCACCCGAATTCCTTCCATCATTCGCCGCACCTGGCCGATGAATTCATCACACATCACAAGCAGATCAAAAGAGTAGGTCAGCCCGAATTCCAGATAGCCGACGTCATGCACCAGGTTGGTTCCCATCCATCCGGACATCATGATATAGGTGGAGGCTTCATTGACGGCCTGTTCGTCCGCCAGCTTGGAAGCGCTGCATCCGCCGAAGCCCCAGGTAGGCAGATCATACAAGCAGCGACCGATTTGACATAGTCCCGCCTGTTCCATCATCGCCTCCGGAGACGAGTAGGTCGGCTGCATACTGTGCATATCCATGGGCGACATCCCGGCCCCAAAAATAAAAGGTGCTCCCGGACGCGCGAGCTGGTGGATAACCAGCCCGGCCAGGATCTCGGCATCTGCTTGGGTGATGGCTCCCGCCATCGTCACCGGGCCGGTGCCACCGGCCATGATGCCCGGCGAATAATTGGTGGGCAGCCTGTTTTCAGCCATGAACAGGAGTTTTTCCATGGCTTCATGCATGTGAATGAGCGGCGAGGTCGGTTCATCGTATAACACAAAAATCGGCTTGCGGCGGAGTTCTTCGCGTCCCCCGGCGGCGGCCGCCGCGATATCCGTGATGTCTTCCAGCGATTTCCGATCGGCGGCCGTGATCACCTGGGGCTTGATGGAGTTACGAATCATGGTCGCATACTTATACTGGTACTGTAAGTCGGTCGGGACGTCGGGGGCCAGTCCCATGGACATGGTAAAATCAATGTTCGGCAGAAAATCCACCAGTCGGACGGCATCTTCCACGTCCTTCAGCCGAAAATCGCGGCGTTCTCCCGTAAAGCTGTCCAGCAGATGGGGGCAGTCGGAGCCGGTTCCATAATATACGTTCCGGCCCTCCAGAAACATGGATGGCTTGCCCTTGCGGTCGTAAATGGTGACCCGGGAGGGCGCCGAGCGGATGGCCCATTCCGCCAGGCCGCTCGGAATAAACACCCGCTTATCGTCTTTGACGTACGCACCTGCCTTTTGCAGAAGCTCCACGCATTTTTTATGGTGTACCACCGTGCCGCAATCCTCTAGAATCTCGAGGGCCGCCCCATGGATGTCCCGCATTTGCTCTGCGGAAAAATATTCCAGGGGCGTCGAATTGAATCTTTTCAGGCTGAGATCCATCGGCGCAATTCTCCTTTGATGATAAAACCCGATTATGAAAACCAACCACCTGTGCTTTTTTCCATAATCACCCCCCCTTTGTCAAAGGAAACCCCAATTTTCAATGACGGGCCCAAGATGACAAAAATTCTTATCTGCTTGCCAAGACGCGCTTTGTGAGATAAGTATGCAAACTCGTTACGCGACCCGCATTCGTTCGTCAAGACTCGGCGGGTTGCGATTTTTTCGACTGGACGCTATTCATGCCGCAATTGAGAGAGGTTGTCATCGATTCGCTATCTGAAAAATCACC
>CP070697.1:5957117-5967802 GCA_020353555.1 Desulfobacterales bacterium | reverse complement strand
CCTCAATGGCTTCCTTGAACGTCTTATGTTTGGAAGTCTGGCTGGCCCAATACTTATAGGGTCGGCGGGGATTATAGAAATCAGGGCCCGCCGTTTCGGTGTCAAGGGTGGGGGGCGGAGCCGGCAAGTTGTTTAATTGACCGCTTTCTAAATTGCGATGAATTTCCTTCAGGTCATTGGTGTCGCCCATGTGGGCTTGGACCCACTCCGCCGAGCGGTCGAATTGCTGGGCCAAAGCCTCAATGGCTTCCTTGAACGTCTTATGTTTGGAAGTCTGGCTGGCCCAATACTTATAGGGTCGGCGGGGATTATAGAAATCGAGGCCGTCTGTTTTCGCCTCAGCTTCACTTTGGGTTGAAACCGTTGAGGCCGGCGCAGGGATCGTTGGGGTATTGCTGGGTTGGCTCTTAGCGTTGTATTTGAGCGGGTCTTTCTGAATTCGCAATACGTCTTCTGAATCGTAGCGGATAACTGTGCCCGCATATTCACATTTAATTTCATCATCTTCTTCCCAAGCCTGATCTTGGCAAACCGTTTTCATGCCGTCCTTGAAATAGATCGTGTCGGTTTTACCGGAAGAGGGGCTTAAGACTAATATCACGCCTAGCAGAATTAAGATTTTCAATCCCAGTAATCCTTCAATGTCGAAAAAGATGGCATTGAGACCGAACTTATTGGCTTTATCGCATGCCGCCGAGATACAATATTACGTTTTAAGTGTTGGTCAGGTGCAGCCTTTCGATCGATACAACGAATATTCATTCCTCTTCGGCCGAAGCCGATGGGGCTTTGAGGGTATCCTTCACGGCCCGCAGCATTTGCTCCCGGTTAATGGGTTTGGTAAGGGTGCGCGTCGCCCCCAGCTTTTGCGCTCCGATCAGGTACCCTTCCGGCCGGTTCAATCCGCCTCCGGACATGGCGATGATTTTTACCTCGGGAAACTCTTTCTTGAGGGCAATAATCATCCCTATGCCGTCCTTATTCGGCATGATGAGATCGGTGATGACCAGATCCGCCGAATTTTCGCGGTAGAGTCTAATCCCTTCGGCTCCATCGCTTGCCTCCAAGACTTCATATCCGGCCCGTTCCAACATCAAACGGAGCATCGACCGGATTTGAGACTCATCATCTATCACAAGAATACGTTTCATGACTTCCTGTTCCTCTTTGACCTTCAGCATTTGAGAACGTGTTTACAAATCACCTGTCCGTTTCCTTTCAAAAGATGGATTTTCAATTGGTACTTTGTAAACCTATTTGAAGGTTGCGCAGGCAAATGCTCTATAATTCAACGGAAGTTTGTCCGAATTCGGTAACAGTTTAGCCCTTTGAAAAACCAGGGATATTTTTCATGCAGCTAAATTGATGCTGAATTCGAAAGTCAGTGGATGAAGACAACTGCACAATCAAATATAGTAAATTAGAACATAAGTTTACAAGTCTTTCAACCATAAAAATGTAAATCTTCGGCAGGGTTTTATAAATCGGCTTTGGCCGGAACCGCAGGGATTGCCAAAACCGCGGATTCGGCCAACCCTCCCTTTTTTTCAGAGGTTTAAGAATCACAATTAATTTCTTGACACGACCTCCGAAGTATGGTCATATGGCGCGCGTTCAATACTTGAACATCGCATTTTGTCAGAAATTTCAAAATCTTTAATAGGTGAGAGTCTATCAGAAATTACCGCTGTAATCCACCAAGCGGAGCTATATCCCTGCCCCTAATTTTCCCGCCAAATTTGAAGGAAGAGGCTTTTCCAACTTCCCCATGTTTTTTTTCAAATAGACCCTCCCGTCTGTAGCTTCCCACGCCCGGTTATTCTTACCAAGAATCCCGTAGCCCGCATCCCGTCTTGAGCGCATGGATTTAAACGACATTCGCACATTAAGAATTCTCGAGCAAGTTCAAACTGGCGGTCAGCCCAGCCAAAGGGACTTGGCAAGGGAGCTGAATATTTCCCTTGGGCTGGTCAATTCATTCATCAAACGACTGGCCAGAAAGGGTTACGTCAAAATTAAAACGATTCCCAAGAATCGCATAAGATACATTCTGACACGTCAGGGGGCGGCCGAAAAGACACGCTTGACCTATGCATATATTCAGTATTCCTACAAATTTTATCGTGAAGCCCGCCAGAAACTCCGCGAACTTTTTATCGAGCTGGAGAAACAGGGCGAAAAGAACCTTGTATTTTACGGCGCCGGTGATCTGGCCGAAATCGCTTACGTCTCTTTGCAGGAGACCTCCATCAAACTGTTGGCGGTTATCGACGATCTCAAAATTGGTGAAAGTTTTCTGGGACTTACCGTTTCCGATCCCGCGCGGCTGGATTCACTCTCTTTCAGCAAGGTGCTCATCACAGCGATTGATTCAAGAGATATCATCCTCAGGAAGATGGCGGAGAAAGGGATTTCCAACAGCCGGATTGTCATGTTGGAGTAGAGTAGAGGCACGCCAGCCGTCTCTTTGGTTTGCCTCTCCCTTCCTTGCCTATCACGCAAGCATCGAACGAACGTGCCAAACTTTTTTGATTCGCAAATGCGGTAAATTCAAAGGAGATGTTTATGTCTGATTCAAAATCCCCACTGGTGAAAGCAGAAAGTTCGCCCCGCACTGAAGGGCAAGTATCCATCTGTCCCAACAATGAAGCGTTTCCGCTGCCCCAAGCAGCTGATTATGAAAAAGAGCTCGCACGGCTGCAAAACCTTGTTGCGTCCCAGAGACAGATGGGACGCGAGATTGTCGTGGTCATGGGTGTCGGGTTTGTCGGGGCGGTCATGGCGGCGGTGGTGGCCGATACCTGTGATCCGAAAAGGGGCGAACCTAGTAAATTTGTGATTGGTATGCAGCGCCCCTCCACGCGCTCGTATTGGAAGATTCCTTATCTCAACCGGGGCGTGTCGCCCGTTGAGGCGGAGGACCCGGAGGTGGCCCCGTTAATTCGGCGATGCGTGCACGAGAAAAAGACACTGACAGCGACGTTCACCTATGAAGCGTTGAGTCTGGCGGATGTTGTCATTGTCGATGTCCAGTGTGACTACCAGAAGGAAACGCTGGGCAACGTTGAGCAAGGCCGGGCAGACATCAACGCTTTGGAAAACAGTCTGAAAATAATCGGGCAGAAAATCCAGCCCGGGTGCCTCGTTTTAATCGAAACCACGGTTCCACCCGGAACGACCGAATACGTGGCCTATCCCATCATCAAGAAGGCCTTTGAAAAGCGCGGCCTTCACGCGCATGAACCCCTCTTGGCGCATTCTTTTGAACGGGTCATGCCGGGACGTAATTATGTGGCCTCAATCCGTGATTTCTGGAGGGTTTGCAGCGGCATCAACGAAACGGCCCGCATGCGGGTGGTTCAATTCCTCGGTGATGTAATCAACATCGCAAAATATCCCCTGACCGTTTTGGATCGACCCATTGAGAGTGAAACCTGCAAGATTGTGGAAAACTCGTACCGGGCGACGATCCTGGCCTTCCTCGATGAATGGAGTGTTTTCGCCGAGCGCAACGGCGTGGACCTGACGAAAGTCGTCGAAGCGATCAAAGTCCGTCCCACCCATTCCAACATTATTTTTCCCGGCCCTGGGATTGGTGGTTATTGTTTACCCAAGGATGGGGGCTTGGGGGTATGGTCCTACCATACGCTGATGGGCTTTGAAGACAACCTTTTTAAAATTACCCCTCTATCGATTAATATCAATGATACCCGCGGCCTGCGCGCGGCCCAACTCGTGCGCGATGCTTTACGCAATATGGGCAAAATCGTCGCTGCCTCTAAAATCGCCTTGCTGGGAGCTTCCTACCGCGAAGATGTCGGTGATACCCGTTACAGCGGATCCGAAATCATTGCCCGCAAACTGACCGAAATGGGCGGCGACGTCGCGGTCCACGATCCCTATGTGCTTCACTGGTGGGAGCTTGAAAAGCAGGATACCTATCCGGCCCCGGGTCACTCCATGGCCCGATTTTTTCGCGATCAGGAAAAGCTTTCTGAAGTTCGTGTCCAGCGCCATTTGGAAAAAACCCTCGAGGGTGCCGATGCCGTGGTTCTAGCTGTTCGCCATCAAGTTTATCGCGAATTACGTCCTGAAACAGTGGTGCAATGGATAGGACGTCCGGCGGCCATTATTGATTGTTTCGGATTGCTGGATGATCAAAAAGTCAGACGATATTTCGAACTTGGCTGCGAAGTCAAGGGTCTGGGTCGCGGCCATGTCAAACGAATAAAGGACGAAGTTCTACAAAAACACAACCCCTGAAGGCAAACCATACAAGAACTGAACAAGTTTAGTCCCGATGGTTGGATGATAAACCGCAAAAACCCCAGAGTCAATTGAAGGAATTGGAGAGTTCAATGGACGATAGCCGCCAATCGGAAGCGGAGATTCAGAGAATCGATGAATTCGATGATGAAATCGAGCTGATCGATATCCTTTTGGTCATTTGGAGACACAGATATCTTATCATGGGTGGGACCCTGGCCTGCACTCTTATCGTGGCTGTCTTAAGTCTTCTGATGCCCAAAATTTATAGCGTCGATATGGTTTTGCGCCCCGGGATTCTAGAAATCGGTGGTGACGGCAAGAATGTCTATATTGATACGGCAGAGAACATCAAGGCTTTGATTGAAGCCGAGACCTTTAACAAAGAGATATTGCAGAAGTTAAAGGAGTCCAACGGCGATGATATCCCCGAAAGCCTTGAATTCGAGGTAAACATTCCCAAGGACTCCAATGCAATCAAAGTACGCTATGAAACCGCCGATATCAAACAAGGAATTATGATTCTGGATTATTTGAAAGACTTTTTTCTGGAGGAATATCGGAAATTGGTAACCTATTATAAGAATGAGTACGAAATGAAATTGAGGCTGAAAAGGAATGAAATCAGTAAACTCGAAGTAGTGAAAAACACGTATGCAAGAAATATCGAAAATCTGACAAAACGCGTCGCCGAGCTCACGTCGGAAATAGAGGTCATCAACAGCAATACGCGACAGTTGAATAAAGAAAGAAATAAGTTTATTTCCGAAAGATCGCATGAAAACAGTATTCTTGCGGCCATGCTTTACAGCAATACGATCCAACAGAATTTAGCCCTTGCCAACGACTACAAGAACCAAATAAACAGCTATGAACTCGATAAAGAAGAAGAAATAAAGAAATTAAAAGAATCCGAAAGCCAGATTAGACAATTCCTGGAAGAGATCGAGAATTTGGAGTACAAGAGGGGCAATATTCAAAATATACAGACACTTCAGCGTCCTGACAGCAGCCCTTTTCCAATTAAACCCCAAAAAAGGCTATATGTTTTATTCGCGGCAGGGGTCGGCTTGTTGATGATGCTGATTGTCGCTTTCTTTTTAGAGTACCTCAGTCGATACAAAAGCTCCCAAACTTCCTAGGCCGATCGGAGGGCCATGCGATTTGGGCCCGTTGGGCAGTTTCGAACCACGGGAATCGTTTCAAAAACTGGACAAGTCCTGATTGTGACCAATCAAAAAAATTCTTCGACAAGCTCGTTTGGCGCCCTGGGCGATCGTCGCGCCCGAGCCGTTATGCGATGAGTTGCTAAACATTCATTTTTGCAGATGTAACGGTGGAGAAATGCGGAACAAGTTATTGAATTTCGGCGTGAACGTTGGCTATCCGATCATTGATTTTATCGTGATAACTGCTGGTATTTTGCTGTCGTACAAAATATACCGAATTTTGGGCATCGGCCAAAACGTTTATTATCAGAGTTCCCAACTTTTTCCATTTAGTTTAATGGCGGCGGGCATCACGATAATCTGCATGGGCGGCTTTGGGGTCTATAAGAAAGAGTCGAGCATTCTCAACGTCGAGGAAATAAAAAATTGTATTAAAGGCATCACATTTAGCTTCTTCATTTTATCCTTAATTCTGGTCTTCGGAAAGATCAATCTTTCCAGGTATACCTTGATTTTTTCATTTGTACTATGCGTTATCGCCACCGTGGCTGAAAAAATGATTTTTTACAACATTCTTCCCTCATTTGCGCCTTTGCAAGGATACCATAAAAGAGTTCTCATCTACGGCGCCGGAGAACTCGGCAAAGCCCTTTTCCGCAGCCTAGCGAATTCACCCAAAATGAGAATTATACCCGTCGGTTTTATTGACGACGATCCGAGTAAATCCGATATGGTTTGTTATCAAAGCGGATTTAACTGCAAACATTGCCTGCGCGTGATCGGAACCCGCGCCGATATCCAGCGTCTCAAAGAAGAGTATGGAATCAATGAGATTTTTATTGCCATTTCAAACATTAAAGACAAACACCTCAGAGAACTCCTGGATTATCTAAAACAACAAAGGATTGAAGCATCATTTGTTCCCAATTTGCATGAGGCCTTTTTGCACAAGGTAACCATCAAAAAAATCGGCGATTTGCCAATCGTCAAAGAGATCGACTTTTACCATCGTCCCCTTTATATCGTCGTCAAGCGATATATGGATTTTATACTGGCCGCGTTTCTCCTGACTTTATTATGGCCCCTGTTTGCCGTCATTGCCGTAGCAATAAAATTAGATTCGAAAGGATCGGTTATTTTTAAACAAACCAGGGTGGGCAAAGAAGGGAAAATCTTTCAGATCTATAAATTTCGCAGTATGTTTGCCGAGACCGACGCTCACGCAATTAATCCGGTCGATTTCAAAGACCCGCGGATTACACGCGTTGGCAGGTTCCTGCGTAAAACGAGTTTGGATGAATTACCTCAAATTATCAATGTGCTGAAAGGTGAGATGTCCTTCGTCGGTCCGCGCCCCGAAATGCCGTTTATCGCCGAAAAGTATGATGGGATCCAAAAGGAAAGACTGACGGTTTTGCCCGGCATTACCGGCTTGTGGCAACTGAGCGGTGACCGGTCCAAAGCAATTCATGAAAACATGGATTACGACCTGTACTACATCCGGAATGTCTCTTTTTTCCTCGATGTGGCCATATTGATACAGACCACGTTCTTCGCTTTTAAGGGAATTTAGCTAGCGATTCAGGTGGTCCGTCCGATGCGCGTTGGATGGTGAAGAGGCATCCCTAAGAACCTTGAGGCATGAAAATTTGTCAAGCCGTACGCATGCAACCGGTAACGTTTTAATTTATCCAGCGCGCAGGGCCTCTAAAGCTCTCACGGCCGCTAACGGTATTGTCTTCGTCCTGCTGAGCGTTTTTTCTTTGTGGTTTGCCGGAAGGTACGACGCCGCTTTTCTCGGAGTCGTTCTTTTGGGCACCGCAAGACATGTCATAAGTGATTTGGCTCGAGACGAAAAAATAGCTGGCTTTAATTATTTACTACTCTTTTATATTCTCTTAATTCTCATCTCGGCCACGATGCACTACAGCGCTTTAGGCGCCCTTGGTAATTTGGCATATATTACCGTGAGTTTTAAGGATGCCAGCTGGGGAATTGAAACCCTCAAATCGGCCGCCACGGTTTATATCCTGTTACCGCTCTTGTTATTTTTGTTAGTGCACGTTTTTTACGAGGTCGGGACCAGTCAGCGATTTTTGCTCTGGCTGCCAATCATGATGGTTCCATCCTTATTGCTTGGCCTTTATCAGGGTATATTCGATATCCATTTCCATAATTCGAATTTGGGCGTTCAACTTCAGCGCGTATCCGGTTTGGTTTCCGATTTCAATGGTTTCGGAATCTCGTTGTTTCTTGTTTTTCCTATTTGTATCCTGGGCGCTCTAGTGGGGCGAAGATGGTTGGTAAGACTGTCATTTCTGTGCCTGAGTGCCGCTGTGATTGGAGGTATATTCTTAAGTGGGAGTCGTACGGCCTTTCTGGGCGTTACTTTATTCGGTTTGACCGTTCCGCTTATTTGGATTTGGACCAGGCAAGGCGCACTCAGACGAAGCCCGCCTTTTTTTATTTTAGCCGTTCTGTTTGTCGTTCTTTTGGCGGGTGCAATTGGAGGTATCATTAGCCAGGGCAGAAGCCCAAAGTCATCCGTGCTGGCGCAACGGCTGCAGGCGTCATATGTCAAGTTTAAAGAAAATGGAATTGCCGGACTCGCCCCGAACCGTTATGCGATGGGGCAGCAGGCCTTGAGGCTGATTGCGGCCTCTCCGCTATCGGGTTGGGGACCTGGCGGTTTCTGGCGCAATGTTGATAACGTCCGTTTTAAAAACAATGAGAAATTTAATTATCACGACAACACCCACAACCACTATCTGCAGATGAGTTCCGAGTTGGGACTGCTGGGAGCACTGCTAAATGTTTTTTTTCACATATGGCCTCTGTACATGATATATAGCGTCCGGAAGCGAATTCCGCGCGGCAAGGATCGATGGGCCGTCGGAATCAGCTTTGCGGTTGTCGCGATCATGATGGTTTTGTATTTGACCGGACCGCATACGATGCTGGTCGATGTGCTGTGGATCATGAGCGCCTATTTGGCGTTTCTGATCGTAACGGCCCTGAAACAGGGATACGCGTTTGGCGGAGTTCCCTCAAGGTTAACCGCGATCGGCTCTGGCATAATAACGATTTTCTTTCTTCTGGGTTCATACGACAACACATTCGGTCCAAATGGTTATAGCGCCATGCAAAAGGCAGACTGGTGGCCCTTGAAAGGACAGTATGGATTTTATCCGCCCGAAAATTGGTCCGGAGAGACGATGATGTGGACCAAAGAAAAAGCTTCAATTCGTGTAAAAGCGTCTAGCAACCTCTTCGGCTTCAAAGCGGCTGCCTTCCCTCATAACAGTGATGGTGCCCAAGGACTAACGCTCAAGATACGATTAAACGATCGTTTATGGGATGAGGTCAATTTTTTTAACGGAGGGGTAAAGCCTCTTTATTATTATATCCCCTCCATCAGAGGCCAAGAGCTGGAATTAAAGATAGAGGTCAGTCGCACCTTTAATCCCGGTCGGATGGGTTTGAGCCAAGATCCCAGAGACTTGGGAGTCGCTTTGAGTCCGCCGGGTTTTCTAAAAATCATACCGCAAGACGGTATCGGATTTTATGGGTGGAAAACATCCTCGGGTAAACAAATTCCTGAATGGCCCGCCGATCAGCTTCTCAAATATCGGCTGACGGGCAAACGCGCCTCTCTAAAGATACAACCTAAATTAGCGCATGGGGCGACCTTTTTTTTGAAGTGTTTCCATCCGGATATAAAAAAAAGACCGGTTGAAGTCAAAATTCTGGGGGAAACCGGGATTTTAAGACAAGTGACTTTTAAAGATAATCAGTGGAAGAAATTTCTTGTGGAATCCTACGAGATTAAAGACTTAAAGATGCTGACCTTTCACGTAAGTCGGACGTGGAATCCAAGATTATTGGGGATTTCCGAAGATGGCCGTGATCGCGGCCTCGCGGTGGCTCTTTTAGAAGAAATGTGAAATCATTGGCGACGGCCGTGTGTTCAATGCAGACTTCTCCGTTAATGACGAAAAAAGCCTGTCTGCAAATCACAGTAAAATCCTGTTTGATGTCGCGCTGGTCAAGATCTTCGTTGATACCACTGTTACTGGGCTCATTTTTTTGTGTGGCTGCAGATGCTGTTGCGGATTGGACTTTTTACCGAAGTACCGCCGTGCGCAGCCCAGAGAAACATACGTTCCGAATCGATAGGGCTTCGAACAAGCCGGCCAATGCATGGTTTATCTTATGGCCCAGAATGAAGGGCGCCTTTGCATCCAAGCTGCCGCTCTATCAGGTGGATGAAAACCCCGTTCATGATCTGAATCTTGTCAAGAGGGGCCTGGAAGTCAACCCGGAGAAAGACCACTGGATAAAGTGGCAGATTTTTGATGGGAAAGGACCTCTCAACGACGAGCTTCGTGAATTCATGAACGGCAAAGAGGTAACTTTTCAGTATTATCTACCCGATGGCACCATTAAGGAGACAACCTTCGATCTGAAAGGCGCCCGGGAAGCGATCGAAGAGATCTTACGGTAGAAGATAATTTGGCACCGGGGGCCTGACAGAGATGGGCCGATTCTTTTGTGTGCTGTATGACTCGGAAGTTAAGCATTTTGCTATGGAGAAATCATGATGAAACGTGCCTTGATCACCGGTATTACCGGGCAAGACGGATCGTATTTATCGGAACTGCTTTTGGGTAAAGGCTACGAAGTTCATGGGATCGTTCGCCGCGTGGCGTTGGAGGATCCTGCCCACCGGCTGTGGCGCTTGAACCATATTTTGGATCGGATCACGCTGCATGCCGCCTCTTTGGAAAGCTATGCCAGTATTTTCAATGTGGTCGAAAGGGTAAAACCCGATGAATGTTATCATCTAGCCGCTCAGAGTTTTGTGAGTTATTCGTTCGAAGATGCCTTTTCCACGTTAAATACGAATATCAATGGGACCTTGTACGTTTTGTCAGCGATCAAGGAAAAAGCACCGGATTGTCGATTCTATTTCGCTGCTACCAGTGAGATGTTCGGAAAAGTTAAAGAAACCCCCCAAAATGAAAATACGCCTTTCCATCCCCGCTCACCCTATGGAATATCTAAAGTCGCCGGCTTTGACCTAATTCGCAACTTTCGGGAGTCCTACGATTTATTTGCCTGCAATGGAATCCTTTTCAACCATGAGTCACCTCGGCGTGGATTTGAATTTGTCACCCGCAAAATTACCAGCACGGCGGCGCGTATTAAGGCCGGTATCGAAAATGAACTGCGGCTCGGGAATTTACAGGC
>CP070697.1:5921913-5957017 GCA_020353555.1 Desulfobacterales bacterium | reverse complement strand
GACGTCACCGCAAACCAATTCAGGGCCCGACCGGACACGCAGCGGCTACTACGGCAAATACCGCGGCCTGGTCACCGACAACGACGATCCGCGGCGCATCGGCCGCGTGCGCGCGCTGGTCCGGGAACTCCTGGGCGATGTGCCCACCGGTTGGGCCCTGCCGTGCGCCCCCTATGCCGGCAACGGCGAAGGGCAGTTCACGGTGCCGCCCGTGGGGGCCGGCGTGTGGATCGAATTTGAATCCGGCGATCTGTCGCGGCCCATCTGGAGCGGCTGCTGGTGGGGTGAGAATCAGGTGCCGGAGGACAATGCCGGCAGCGCGGCGACACCGGCACTTAAAATTATTCGCAGCGCAAACGGATTCATGGTGACGCTGGACGACAACAGTCAAACGGTTACCGTGAGCGATGCCAACGGACGGAACATGCTCGAAATCAGGGTCCAGCAGGGACTGATCACCGTCAAGAGCGCCACCAAGGCCATTGTGGAAGCGCCGCAGATCGAGCTGGTGGAAAACGCCGCTCATCCCATTGTTTTGGGCGACAATCTTCTTCAGTACCTGAATCAACTGGTGACGATGTTCAATGCGCATCTTCATCCGGGCGAAACCGTCATCGGCATCCCGGTTACACCGGCGCCGCCCCAGCCGATATTCCAACCGGCCACGCCGTCGCTGCTGTCGACCCGGGTCAAATCAGGCTAAACGCCAAGGAGAACCATGGAACTAAAGGCCGGAACGCTGGACGACTTCAATAACAGCATGGCCGCCGCCATCGAGAGCGCCTTCGAACGGGTTTGGAGCGATCGGATGGGCACGCCGCTGCCAGACGAAACCCGGGACGACCGGCGTATGATGTTTGTGGCCATCGCCCAGGGTGTGATCCGGCACTTGAAGGACAACGCGGTGCAAGGATTCGACGTGGACGTGGCGGTGGGACAGACCGTGGGTGGCACAAGCGGCGGGCCTTTGATGGCCAGTACGGGCGACACGACCACCGGTGTGCATTTCCATGACGTGGAGGTCACCCAGACGAACACCGCCGGCAACATGATCCAGAGCGAAGGCCGCGGGACCGTAACCATCGTGACCACCGGCGAGCTTTACCCATGAACCGAGACTATTTTGATTACCCGTTTCATCTGGACGGGCGCGGCCGGAGCGCCGCGACCGACGATAACGATCATGTCCGCGACCTGATCTTTCAGGTTTTATTTACCAGCCCGGGTGAACGCGTGAACCGGCCGGATTTCGGATGCGGCTTAAAGCAGCTGATCTTCATTCCCAACAGCGACGCCCTGGCCACGGCCACCCAGGCCCTGGTCCATGGCGCGCTGCAACGCTGGCTGGAGCGTGTCATCAAGGTGGAGTCGGTCGCGGTGGAGGCGGTGGACTCCCAGCTCAAGGTCACGGTCGTGTTTACCCGCCGAACCACCGGCGAACGGTCGACGGAAGCGTTTATTTATGCAGCATAAGATTTGAGGCGGCACCTACAGTATGAAACGCATCAACCCCTTTGAGCCCTCCTGTCGCGACCCGCAACGGCGGGCGGATATTTTGACGCACCCGCTTCTGAACGGAATCGACTTCGTGGAATACGCGCACCGGCCTCTAGCAGCGCAGCCCCATGTGCTGGTGGTGACGTTCCTCAAAGGCCTGCAGGCTTCGCCCGAATTCGGTCCGGACGGCGCGTACGGTTTGACCACTCAGCTCGAGCGGATTCACATCGACGGCGGCACGCGCATCGTCAACATTCGGGTGCGCGGTGCCCAGCGGGTATCCACCCGCCTGGAAATCGAGGTGGATCAGGCCGGCGATTTCTCGCAATATCAGCTTGCGCTGGGATGGACGCAGCAGGCGGACGGGACATGGGTGCAGGCTATCTCCGAACTCGACCCGCGTTTTTCTTGCGCCGGGTTCAGTTTCAAGGCCGACTGTCCCTCGGAGTTCGATTGCCGCGGGGCCCAGATCTGTCCGCCCCGGGCGGGCGACGTTCCGCTGCTCGACTATCTGGCCAAGGATTACGCCAGTTTTCGGCAGTTGCTGCTGGATCTCGTCGCGCAGCGAAACCCGGACTGACTCGAACGCAATCCGGCCGATCTCGGCATCGCCCTGGTGGAACTCCTGTCTTATACCGGGGATCACCTGAGTTATTTCCAGGATGCGGTATCCAACGAGGCCTTTCTCGACACGGTCCGGCAGCGCGTATCGGCCAAACGGCATGCCCGCCTGATCGACTACGACATGCATGACGGCCGCAACGCCTGGACCTATGTGCATTTCGAGGCGGCCAGCACCGGCCAGGTCCCCCTGGGCACGCAAATACTGAGCCGGGTCGGCGATCCGCTGCGCAACACGACCGTGCCGCCGTCCACGGTGATCCACGAGGTGGATCTGCCGGAGGACGCCTTTGACGCCGATCCGGCGCTTCGCCGCTGCCGGGTTTTTGAAACCACCTTTGCTCTGGATGTCTACCCGGAAAACAACACGATTTACCTGCATGCCTGGGGCAATCGGCAATGTTGTCTGCCGGGCGGGGCCACATCCGCCTATGTGTATGCGCTGGATCCGGCCAACCCCGATCGCGTGATTCGGCCGACGCTGCAGGCCGGCGATTTTCTGATCGTGCAGGAAGTGCTGGGACCGGAAACCGGCAATCCGGCGGATGCCGATCCGGAACACCGCCAGGCGGTCCAGCTGACCGCGGTCAGCGACGCACAGGACACGGTCTACCAGCAGATGCTGTCGAGCGGCGCGCTTCAGGTGCGCGGAACCGGCGATCCCCCCCTGCCGCTGCTTGAGATCACCTGGCGCAATGAGGATGCCCTCGGCTTTCCGGTGTGCCTTTCGGCGGCGACCCGGGGCGGCGCGCTGCTGCGGGATATCACTCTGGTGCGGGGCAATATCGTCCTGGCCGACCACGGACGGACGCGGGTTGAGACGCACGCGCTGCCCGAACCGGTGCCGGCCGATGCGCCCTTTCGGCTTGACCTGAACGAGGGGCCGGTGACCCTGCAGTGCCAGCCCGACACCATGGACTACAGCCTCGATCCGGTAACCGGTGCGTCGCCGCAGACAGCCCGCAGAGACCTGATGGGCGATGCCTCCCGGGCTCAACCGGCTGTGGTTCTGATGGCGCGGTTTCCGACCGGCGATCAGCTCTGGACGCCGGTGCCGCATCTGCTGGACAGTCCGCCCTTTGCCGCGCATTTCGTGGTCGATGTCGACAATAACGGCGGCGGCGAACTGCGTTTCGGCGACGGGCAATACGGACGCGAGCCGGCCGGCGCCAGGGCGGCTTTCCGCTGGACCGGCAGCTGGTACACGGTGGTTCTGGCCATCGATCCGCGCCGGCCGGAAGACCTGATCACGGAACCGGGCGGCCGCACCCGGCTCGAACCGACCTTCAGGGATCGCGTCCAAGCGCATATCACCCGCTATCGACTGGCCGGATATGATCTGGAGATTCGCTCAGGTCAATACGTACCCATCGAGATCGACCTTCTGGTCTGCGTCAAGCCGGATTACTTTGCCGGCGACGTCCTGCAGGCGGTGTCCGCCGCCCTGAGCAGCGGCGTCAACCCGGACGGCAGCAAGGGTTTTTTTCATCCCGACTTCTTCACGTTCGGCCAGCCGGTTTATTTGAGCCGGCTCTATGCCGCGGTCGAAGCGGTGGAGGGGGTAGATTCCGCGGTGGTGACGCGCTTCAGAGTCTACGGCGAAGAAGACAACGGCGAACTGGAAGCCGGCCTCATTCCCATGGGTGACTGGCAGATCGCGCGGCTGGATAACGATCCGAACTTTCAGGAAAACGGTGTTTTGAGACTGAGCGCAGGAGCAGGTAAATGAAACCGGACACCTGTCATTGCTGTAAACCGCCCACCGGCGGCACACCGGTTGCCGTAAACAACCGCCCGGGGCTTGCGGCCATCGCCTACCGGGTGGGTACGTTTGCCCACTTCCGTCAAGCCATGTTCCAGGGGATTTCCCGCTCAGCCGCGCTGCGGGACCTAAGTACGCGGCGCAGCGACGACTACGCCATCACGATTCTGGAACTCTGGGCGGCCGTTGCCGATATCCTTACCTTCTATCAGGAACGCATCGCCAATGAAGCCTTCTTGCGGACGGCCCGCGGGCGGGACGCGGTGCTGCGCATGGCGCGCATGATCGGCTATGAGCTCGCCCCGGGCAGCGCGGCCACCGCCTTACTCAGTTTCACGGCGGATAAAGGCCAGCAGGTACGGGTCCCCGTGGGGCTGCGCATGCAAAGCGTTCCCGAACAGGACGAGAAACCCCAGAAGTATGAAACCCTCGAAGCCCTGACCGTTTGCCACTGGCTGAACGAGCAGAGGCTCTTTGCGGCGCCGGTCGGGATCAACCCGTTGGCCAAGGGTTCGACCGCCGCCTACCTCGCGGCGGGCGAGGAAGGTCTGAGGCTGGCGGAAAACCTGATCGCCGGCGACCGGGTTCTATTGTTCGACCCTGCCAGGCTGGAGCCCCTGGAAGAGCTCGTCGTCAAAGAGTTAGTGCCCGAGCACGAGCACATGCGGCTGCGCTGGTCCAAACCCTTACAGGGCGCGCATTGGGACATGAACACCCGGGGTTTCAAACTCGTGCGGTCCTTGCGTTTGTTCGGTTACAACGTGCCGCCCAGTTATCCCAAAGCCAACATGAGCTCGGGAATCATTCAAACCTGGAAGATTCAAAACATCGGCACCGGATCGCCCGGGACGGACAACTTCGCGATCGCCGGGGCAAACGTGCTCTACCTCGACCGCGTTTACGACGACCTGAAAGTGGGAACCCGGTTGCTCCTGGCAGACGGCACAACGCAGCAGAAACTGTTGACGGTGACGGCCGTGGATCAGGACGATACAACCCTCGGTTCGGTCACTGACACCGTCACGCGCGTCACCGTCACGCCATCGTTTGCACAAATTGATGACCGACGCCAGGCGGTGGTCTATGAGCTGACCGGTCCGCCCCTGACGTTCTGGGGATTCACCTATCCGGATACGATCGTGTCGGCGACGGTGTATATTCCCGGCCATCGGATTGACCCTCAGACAATCGCGATCGCCCGGCCGATCGCCAAAAACGCTTACGGCGACGGTTACACCCTGAAACTGGCGGACATCGAAACCGGCCGCCGGGCGATTGTCAAAGACCAAAGCGAAGAACCGCTGGCCGCCAGGCTAAATCGGGTCGAGATCACGGGCAACGAGATTGTTTGCGGTGTCACCCCGGATGACGCGCAAACCGTGTATCTCCTGGGGCTCGATCCGGATACGGCGCGGACCGTTGCTACCCTGTGCTCGGCGTCCCTGGCGACGTTTCCAACGCTGGCGAGCACGGCGCCGGCCCTGGCGGTGACCATCGGCGGCCTTGGTCCCCGCACGGTCACGTTAAGTGGCACCCTCAATTCCGTCGACAGCGCGGCCGCTTCGTTGGCGACCGCCCTTCAGGGGGCGGATACCGATCCGCTTTTTGCCGAGGCAACCGTGATCGCGCTCGACGACCGGCTCGTCGTTCTAGCGGGTGATTGGGAAGCGGCCGTCGCGTTTTCGAAAACCGCCGCCGCCGAAACCACGCTTGTGGAGCTGGGGCTCGACCGGGAGCAGGTGCAAACCCTGACCGGACTCAGGTCCGGCGAACTCGATCCAGTGCCGCCTTACACCGAGGTGCCGCCGCAGTTGGCGGTCAGTATCGGCCCGCTGGAATCCAAGACCATTGATCTCGATGCGACGGCAGCGACCCTCGCCGGTATTGCCGCTGATTTGCAAGCCAAACTGAACGTGGCCGACATCGCTCCGTTCTTCAAATATGCGCGGGTGGTCGTGATCGCTGACAGTCTGCTGGTTTTCCCCGGCCCGATCGGGGCGATCCATTAGGACTATCTCAAAATCGAATTAGGCCTGGATGGGCCCTTCGCGCTGAAGCGAGCCTCGGCCGTGCTGCTGGGCAATGTGGCTTCGGCGTCCCACGGCGAAACCGTCGCCCGCGACGTTCTGGGAGACGCCGACCCGACCACCGCCTTTCAGGAATTCAGACTGAAAAAAAGCCCGGTCACCTTTGTGCCGACAGCCTCCGAAGGCGGGGTGGACAACACGCTCGAGTTATTTGTCAACGATGTGCGCTGGAAAGAGGTGGACAGTCTTTTCGGCCAAGGTCCCACGGACACGGTTTATACGGCGCGCATCGATAACGAGGCCGAGACGTCCGTGCGATTCGGCGACGGTGTGACCGGCGCCCGCCCGCCCAAAGGACGGGCCAATGTGTGGGCGCGGTACCGGCAGGGACTTGGCCTTGCCGGCCGTGTGAAGGCGGGCACCTTGAAGACCCTTTTGGATAAGCCCAAGGGATTGAAGGCCGTGGTCAACCCGGCCGACGCGGACGGCGGGGCCGATCCGGAAACCCTCGACGATGCGCGCCAAAACGCCCCGGCCACGGTTCGGACCTTCGGCCGCGCCGTGTCGTTGCTGGATCTCGAAGACCTCGCCCGCAGCCGCAGCGAGGTGGCCAGGGCCAAGGTCACCTGGGTGTGGAGCGGCGAATCCCGGGCGGCCCATCTGACCCTGGCCGGGCAAAACGGGGCAACCTTTTCAGCGACCGCGCTGGCGCGCATCCACGCCAGCCTCACGGCGCAACGCGACCCCAACCGTCTGTTGCTCGTAGACAATTATGAGACCATACCGATCCTGGTGACCGCCACGCTCAATATCAATGCGGCGTACGTGGCCGCCAAGGTGGCCGAGGCCGCGCGAAGCGCGTTGTTGAGCGCCCTGTCCTTTGAAACGCTCGAGTTTGCCGAGTCGGTCCACCTGAGCGACGCCTACGCGATTTTGCAAAACGTCGCGGGTGTGGATTCCGTGGATATCGACCGGTTCATGTTCAAACACCCCGCCGGCGTGCCGGACACCGCCTTTGACGATTTTCTGGATGACCGTGGCGTCACGCGGCTTGGGGACGGGACGCCGAAGGCGGTGCAGAATCATCTATGGATCCTTCCGGCCCGCCCGAATAGGGTATCGAAGGAGCCGGCGGTCTTTGCCGCCGAACAGGCCGCGATCGAATCGCCGTCGCAGGACGTGACGATCATAACGAAGGGCGGCCTCCCGGAGTAGGTAAGCAGCAATGAGCACGATCAGTAAAATGAATCCCATCTACGAACGCATTCCCGCCCTATACCGCGAGCGCGATGCGGCGCAAGGCTACCCCCTGCGGGCGCTGCTTCAACTCATCCAGGATCAGGCCGAGATTCTGCACACCGACATCCGGCAGCTCTGGGACGATTTCTTTATCGAAACCTGTCAACCCTGGGTGATTCCTTATATCGGCGATCTGGTCAGCAACAACCTCTTATACGATGCCAGCCGCATTAAGCCGAGCGCGACCGCCACCGAGTTGTTTCGCGATCTGACCGGACCGGACCTGCTGCCCGACATGGCCGTGCGCATCCGGGCCGACGTGGCGAAGACCATTTACTACCGCCGCCGCAAAGGCACGCTGCCCATGCTGGAAGAACTGGCCCGCGACGTCACGGGATGGCCGGCGCATGCGGTGGAGTTTTTCCGGCTGCTCGGATGGACCCAGAATCTGAATCATCTCCGGTTCGAAGCCGAAGACGGCATCGATCTGCGAGACGTGGAAAAGGTGGAGCGTCTCAATGGCGCGTTCGACGTCGGGAGCCATACGGTGGATGTCCGCGACCCGGCCCAGTCCGAGGGCTGGCACAACATCCCCAACATCGGCTTTTTCCTGTGGCGGCTGCAAAGCTATCCGCTGATAGGAGTACCGGCCCGGCCGGCCGGCCAGCCGTGGCAGTATCATTTCAGTCCGCTGGGCAATCCCGCCCCGCTCTTTAACGCCTGGCGGCGTGAAGGCGATGCGTCGGGGCTGGCCGGCGAACGGCACGTGCCCGGCCCGCTGCGTCCGGCGTTCTTCTTCGACGATCTGGAATGCTACCGGCGGCAAGGACCGCCGCGCCTGGATGTCACCGATCTTTACGGCCCCATCGATCAAGGCGGCAGTTTCTATATCGAGCGCAACGGCAGCGGCGTGGATCCGGCCATCGACCCCACCGCCCCGCCGCACGTCTTTCAGCCGCAAATCGTCTGCCGCCGCCTGAATCCCTGGCCGGCCGCCCAACCCACCGGGCAGCTCATTGCCGTGGACGTGGAGCACGGCCGCATTGCCGTGGGCGACGGTTTCGGGGATGCCACGACAAGCCTGGACGTGTTTTACCACTACGGGTTCAGCGCCGACTTGGGCGGCGGGCCCTATGAGCGCGGCAAATGGGTAATCGCCCCGTCCCTGGAACCCAGACGACTTTACGTGCAGCAGGATTCCCCGCCGCTAGGTGTGTTTCCATCAATCGGGGCGGCGTTAACCGAATGGACGAATCAGTTGAAACCGAACACCGTCATTACCATCCTTGACAACCGAACCTACGCCGAGCTCCTCGATATCGAACCGGGCGACGATGCCTGGCTCGCCATTGAAGCGGCCAACGGGGTGCGCCCGCACATCCGGCCCGACGGCGGCCGCATTCGCATCAGCGGCACGCATCCCGACGCCACGGTCACCCTGAACGGCCTGCTGGTGGAAGGCGGCGTGGAGGTGGAAGGCGATTGCGGTACGCTGCCCCTCATTCACACCACGCTGGTGCCGGGCCGCGCCCTGGATGAAGCGGGTCAACCCGTTACCACGGATCCGAGTGTTCGGGTGACCGACACTTCCGGCGGTGTCGATATCAATACCCACTTCGAACTGCAGGCCGCGTTTTCCATCTTGGGGCCCGTGCGCATGCCGGAGCACTCCCAGAAGCTTTATCTGCTCGATTGTATCGTGGACGGTATCGGTACGACGGCCATCGCCGCCACGGGCACGACGGATCAGCCGGTTCCGGTCGCCATCCTCGAACGTACAACGATCTTCGGACAAAGCTTTTTCCGAAGTATCGACCTGGCCACCGAAGTGATTTTTGCCGGCACGGTAACCGCCGAGGAGCGTCATCAAGGCTGCGTGCGTTTCAGTTTCGTGCCGCACGGCTCGCGCACGCCGCGCCGCTACCGTTGCCAGCCCGACTTCGAAATCGCAACGGCCCTGCGCAAGGCCAAAGACCGGGCCAAGGCCGAAGGCATCACCCTGCTGCCGTCCGATCTGGACGACATCCGGGCCGAGATTCGGGCCTGCCTCGTGCCGACTTTTACGGCCCGGGATTACGGGCTCCCCGGTTATGCGCAACTACGGATGACGAGTCCCGTTCAGATTCGAACCGGCGCGGAAGACGGCTCGGAAATGGGCGTCTTCAGCCATCTGCAACAACCGCAGCGGGAGGCGAATCTGCGCATCCGTCTCGACGAATATCTTCCGTTTGGACTGCGGCCGGGGATCATTTTTGTAACGTGAACTTGCGCGCAGGGTAGCGCACGTAAAAACCGTCAAAATTTTAGCCTCGCACAGCCACCGGGAATGTTTGGATTCCGGCGGTGTCGGGTTAGGGAGGGAGCGCCATGGGGGGCGATTATACGCGTTTTACATTTAAAGCCGCAAAGAATTATTCGGGAGTTCTGAAACAGCAGGGCCGGGTTGCGCTGGATTCGGATTGGAACGAGCTGTCTGACATCGCCGTTCGCAAGTGGCGCTCCGAAACATTCGATATCATCGGCCAATGCGTGGTGCCGAACACGACACCGGATGCGTTTGCGGTAACGCCGACCGGTTTGGGGGACTTTCGATATCGGTATCGGCCGGGCGTACGTTGACGGCATTCAGACCGAAAACCACGGCCTCGCTCCGCGGCGGTATGATCCCATCCTGGGCGAGAGCCAGGGGACAACTCCTGTGCCGTACAGCGATCAGCCCTTTTTCCCGGCGCCGCTTCCGCCATCACTGACGGCCCCGGTCCTGCCCCCGATCCTGGGCCGGACCGACCTGATCTATCTGGATGTCTGGCAGCGGGAGGTCACGGTCATCGAAGACCCGGGCATCAAGGAAATTGCCCTGGGGGGACCGGATACGACGACCCGTGTCCAGACCGCCTGGCAGGTAAAGACCCTCCCGGACGTGGGCGATGCCGCTTGCCCGGACCCGATCCTGCGCTGGGACGACCTGGTGCGGCCGTCGGGGGGACGGCTCACCACCTCCACCTTTGTGCCTCCTCCGGATGATAACCCCTGCATCATCGCGGCGGCCGGCGGTTATCGCGGCATCGAAAACCGGCTTTACCGGGTGGAAATCCACACGCCCGGCGGTCTCGGGACGGCCCGGTTCAAATGGTCCCGCAACAACGCCTCGATCGTTTCGGAAGTGGAGGCCATTTCCGCTGCGGCCGATCAGATCACGGTGCGGCAAATCGGCCGCGACCAGATTCTGCGATTCAACGTAGGCGACTGGATCGAAATCACGGATGATCATCGGGAGTTTCAGCGTCAACCCGGCCACATGGGACAGATTACGAATATCGATGAAGCCAACCGCATTATTACGATCCCCAACGCCATTCCCGGATCGCTGAATCTCGATCCCACCGACGTGACACGCCATACGCGGGTTAAGCGGTGGGACCAGAGTTCCGGGGTGGACGCCGACGGGCTACTGAGCGTTACGGCCGGACCCGTTGATGTTGAAGACGGCCTTCAGGTGGCGTTCAGTCTCGACCCGTCCATTACCGGCGGCGAGTTCAAGATCGGGGACTACTGGGTCTTTTATGCGCGCACGGCCGACGGTTCGGTGGAACCGCTGGTGGCGGCAGCGCCCCGGGGGATCCAGCATCATTACGGCCGGCTGGCCTTTGTCACCTGGGGGGCGAACATGCAAAGCACCTTTGTGCGTGACTGCCGCACCTTCTGGCCCCCCGCCAAATGCTGTCCCATTGCCGTGCGGCCGGGCGAAGACATCCAGGCCGCCATCGACCGGGTGCCGGAGGAGGGCGGCTGCATCTGCCTCTTACCCGGCATTCACCGGGTTTACCGGCCGCTGCTGATTGACGGGAAAAAGCATCTGACCTTGATGGGCGTGGGCCGGCCCACCAAAGTCGTGTTTGCAGCGCCCGGGCCCGCCCATGCCGCCCAGGCGCTTGTGTATGTGGTGGGCGCAAGCCTGGATATCGAGATCAAACAGATGCTCGTTTATGCCGACGTTCTTGAGCATTTGTTCGTCGTCGATGAAGCCAGCCGGGAAGTAAATTTCAATCAGGGGGCATGGGTCAATGCATCGACCACCCGGGAGGCGGGCACCGACTGCATCGTGCTGGGCCAGTGCTGTGACGTGACCGTAGCGAATTGCCGGATGGTGGGCGCATTCGGTGTCGTGCAGGCCGACCGGCAGACGCTGGAAAGGGCGCGCACGGCGCTCGCACTGCGCCGACCTCCGCAAGCGCCGGAAGAACAGCCCGGCGGCGACAGCCCGGCCGATGATGTGATTGGAGATCAGGAGCCCGCGCCGGTGGTCGTCACCACCCTCCGTGAACTGCATGTCGACCAAAACCGCATCCACTTCGCCGATACGGGCATCGAGCTGCAGGATGTCGTAACGGGCGGTATCGAAAAGAATCGCCTGAACGCCATAACATTCGAGCAACTGCACACATTTTCACGAGCGGCGAATCAGCTCCCCCCGGGTCCGGACGGTGTTGTCGTCCCCTTGGTGCTCGAGGATTTCTTCCGGGTCCTGGAAGGGCATTTCGAGGCCCTTTCGGTCTGTCCGCCGCCCCCGCCGGCCGAGGAAGAACAGCCGGCGGAAGGGGAGGAAGAGCAGGGAGACGGGTCTGCAATTCCGTCTGACACCACGGGCATAATGGCCTGCGTGATGGAAGATATGCAGATCCGGCGCAATGGCGTTCTGGCCCAAACGGGCGTCGCGCTCGACTACAGCCGTTTTGTGAACGTGGACGCAAACGGCATCACCGCCAACGCGGCCGGGGTCCTGCTCCAGTAAGGCTTTGACAACCGGATCGAGGAAAACACCATCCGCATCGCCCAGCCTGACAATCTGACCCGGGAAGAAGAACAGATGGATTTCTTGGAAAGCCTCTGGGAGCGCTATCGTCCGGGTGACTGCGGCATCGGCTTCCGGTTTGGACGGGGCCTGCGGATCAACGCCAATGCAATTGATGCCCCCACGGCCATCGGTGTTCGAAATACGAACTGGCGGCGCTTCAGAGAGATTTCCGCCGAGGCGCTGATCCGCGTTCTGCGTATCGAACGCCCCTACCGGGCCTTTGTGGAACTCTTCTGGTTTCTGTATCAGCTCTTCTTATTGCTGTCGGCCGGCGGTTCGTCCGACGCCGGCGGCACCGGGAACGCGGCGGATGCCGGTGTGGCCCAGATCCAAAAAGAGCAGTTCGGACTCCGGCTGTTGCGCTGGTATGAAGGCCTCATCAACGCCAGCCTGTTTCCGGCCTTTGTGGGCCAGACGGAGATTGCAGACAACCGCTTGAACGTGTCCCGCTTCGGTGTGTTTCTGTACAAGGTATTTTCCGTCAGCGGCCTGCGCATCCTTCGCAACCGGATCAGCGGCTTCCGCAAGACCGGGGTCTTGGTCCATCCGTGGTACGCGGTGGGCTTTGCCGATAAATTCGTCCGTGCCGTGCGCTGCGTGGTGACCGGGATCATTGTGTTTCTGACCATGCTGCGGGACGGCCTCAGGGGATTCATCGACGGGCAGGAAACGGGGGAGCAGCCCGGTGGCGGTTTTGCAAGCGATGTGCCCGGGGTGATCACGGCCGCCGTTTCCTGGATTCTTATGATCTGCTCCCGCTATTGCGCGGGCACACAACCCCCCCCGGAGGAAGGCGCCGATGAGGAGCCGCCGCCCTCGCCGGTAGAGGTGCTGGTGGATGAGCTCGATCAATTCTTGGCGCAGGTAAACCTTACGTGGCTCGACGATCTCGTCAATCAGGCCTATGACATCGACCGCAATGTGCTGGCCGGTGCGGGCGACGGCATCTGGACCGGAATCGACGGCAGCCGGATCATCGGCAACAAGGTCACGATCTGGCCGATCAGCACGGTTCCTTACGAAACCGTGATCTTCGGCATCCTGCTCCGGCAGCATTTCGAGAACACGCAGTACTACTCGTCCGAAATCGCGTTTCTGGCGGAAAGCGCCATGCAGATGGATCGTGACCTGGTGATGCTTGGGTTGGTTGGCCTCGTTTGGCCCGCTGATTATATCGAAGACGCCACGTTCCAGAACCAATTCGGTGATTTCCTTACAGCCCTTGCCGCCCAGGTGGATGTCTCATCGCCGCTGCTGGGACCGATCCGGCGCATGCAACAAGCTCTCAGCGGAGCCACTGCCGATCAGGAAAAGTTTGGGGAAGCATGGCTCGCATTTTGGGCCGTCATGCTTCGTGACCTGCGGCGTTACGGCATCGTCATGCGCGGTGCCAATATGGTCTGCCGGCATAACCGGGTGGAGGCCCAAGCCGGCTGCCAGGGCCCGTTTGTCGACGACGATCAGGCTCAGCCGGATCCGGATACGGTCCTCGCCGCGCAAACTCTCCGCTATCCCTGGGGGCGGCAGGCGCTGTTTGGCGCCCCGGCCATCGGCGGCATCTGGCAGTACAGCAACCTGTTCCGGCTGTTCCTCGATCTCGTGGAGCTTGTCCTGCATAAGCCTGAGGATCGTGAGTATATTTATCGATTGCTTATATGGGTGATCTTTCTGCTCGTCCTCTTTTTTGAAAAGGAGCGCATGCTGGCCGTAAACGCCAACACGGTGGAGAGAGCACTGGTGAACGGCATTCGCACATTCACGGATTGGCGACTGAAGACGGATATTTTTGACAATACCGTTCGTAACGCATCCCGTCACGGCATCTTGCACGTGGGATTTCTAACCGATAACCTGACCGTCAAGGTGCATCGCAATACCGTCATTCACGAGGATGGCTCATCGGCCTTTGTGGCGATCGAGGCCAGGGGCGACGATTTTGCATCTCTTATCCGGGTGTTCAACGGGCAGGGCACCACCCTGATGTCGCACAACCACGGGTCGGCCGACGACTTGGACAGCCAGGACAGCGCCGTGTTCGTGGACACGGATGTTGCCGGCATCAGCGCCAACCATGTGCTGACCGATTCCAGACTGGCCTTTGATGTGAATGCGTCCCGCGGTCTGTTTACCGACAACATGACCAATAAGAGCAACGACATTTCGCCCGTGACCATCGTCCAGGGACCTGATATTACCAATCTCTAGATTCACGCATGCTAACGAGCGAAACCGCCGTGCCGGACAGGAGGCGATTAGATGGACAAAAAAGACAAAACCAGAGAAGCTTTTGCCGGTGTACTCAATGTTTCACCGGAGATCGGCAAGCGCTTTGCCCGCCTACCGGCGCTTGGCGTCGTGGCGGGCAACATTCAGAAAGAACTCGGTAAGAGAATAAACGCTGAGGCCCTAAAAAAAACCTTCGAGGATCTGGCCCTCCGGAAAACAACCCTGGATGCGGTTTTACTGGATATGACCCGGGGGGTGGAAGCCCTCCTAGGGGATGCCTTCGACAGCGGCAAACAGACCGCAGATGCTGAAATCAAGTTGAACAACCAGTATCGGGAAAGCCTGATCAGAAGGAAGATGGAAGCCAAACCGGCCCGCGGCCGACGAGGGAAAAAAGAAGAATATCTCGTGGCAGGGCAGCTCCTGCATCCGGAAACCGGCAAGCCGGTTCCAGGGATGGCGGTGGATGTCGTGGACAAGGACATTGCCAAGCACGACCTTTTGGGAGTTGACGTCACCGACGCCGAGGGACGCTTTGAAATCGCGTTTGCGGAAAAAGACTTCAAGGAAAGCGGTGAAGGCCTCCCCGAGATACTGATCCGGGCCGGAATGAGCCGCGCGACGATGACACTGGTGACAGAGAGCCCCATCGCCCTGAAACCCGGCACCAAGGAAACCATCGAAATCACCTTGCCGCCGGAGTTGACGCCCGCGGCCGCCAAAATCGCCGCGCGGCGCGAGCAGGTGGACAAAAAACGTCTCCTGCAAGCCAATCAGAATCTGGTCTTTAATAAGGTGACCCAATCGGCGATGGGTGAGATCGGTAAGGCCTTCAAGGGCAGCATGGGACAGATTGTGGATCTTTTCGAGAAAAGGCTTGCCGCTGGCGGCGCAACCAAAGCCAAGCCGAAACGCCCAAGAAAGGCCCAAAAGACAGACTGAACCGGCCGGGTCAAAAAGGACGGGCAAACCCTCGAGGCCGGCCTGGGATGATATGCTGCCCCACGGGCTGTCTTTCACGACGGTTGATAAAATTTCCCCTTTTCCCACTTACGAAAAGGGGAAAACGGTTTTTCCCCTTTGTTAAAGAGGGACCGAGGGGGGATTTTGAAAATTGGGCTGACCGACAGTCTTGAATCACACAAGGCGACATCGCAACTATCCTAAAACATGCAACCGGTATAAAGTCCATCCCTATGCAAAAAGAAGCTCCTGTTATTGATGAAGGAGAATAATGCACGCGTTCCGTAATCCGATTCGGCGATAAAGCAGCGCGTCTCATTCAAAAAGCGAAAAGCCGACGACCGCCCCGCTGATCGCGCCCCATCATCGGTTGACCGGTCAGAGAGGCTTTTCCCCGCCTCGCACGCCGGCCTCAGGTCCATCTCCTTTACCAATTCAACCGAAACTCAGTATCGGCGCTCCGGACGACAGGTATGAGCAGGAAGCCGAGTGCGTGGCCGACCGGATCGTGCGCATGCCGGCGCCGCGGCTCCAGACGGCACCGACGTGAAAGGCCGCCGTCTGTCCTCAGGTCGAGGAAGAAACCATCCAACCTAAGCCTTTGTGCAATCAGATTGCCCCCGTGGTCCAGCGTCAAACCGAGGAGGAAGAGCTTCTTCATCCTAAAGAAGGCACCGGTCACACGTCGGTGGTGACGTCAGACGTGGATGCGGAGATTACCGCAATGCAGGGTAGCGGACGGCCATTGCCCGCGTCAGAACGAGCCTTCTTCGAACCGAGATTTGGCCATGATTTCAGTCGGGTACGGGTGTACACGGATGCCAAGGCGGCAAGGTCGGCACAGGCGGTCAACGCGCGGGCATTCACCGTGGGGCGTGATATCGTGTTCGGCGCCGGCCGGCAACCTTCATTTTCAGAAAGCAGACGCCTGCTGGCCCATGAACTGACCCATGTTCTTCAGCAGCAGGGAAGCGTACCCGGGTCGAGAATAAGCCGCACACCAGGGGGAGAGACCGGAGGCGCCGGTGGATATCAGGAGTGGTGTTTGACCAAACTTGCGGCAATCGCCAACAAGCCGGGCCCGCCGAGCAGATACCAGAAGTCCGGGTGCCCTTCGAACTACTGCCAGCCGTTCGCGGATAGGGCGGAAGCAGCGGACGATCTGGCCGAGGTCCGGAATTGTCTGCTGGGAGGCATCCTGGTCAAGCTTTCGGAAGGCTCCAAGGAAGGGCTGCTCGGCGGGCCTGGGTCAAAGGCCATTCCCTATTGGTCGTTGTATCTGAGCGGCGGGGCGGGGCCGCAGGACTTGTCGTCCGACCGAGGACAGGATTTTACCCGCTCTCGAACCACCGCCGAAACGACCGCCTTCATCGTGGATGAGCTGCGTAAGGACATGGAGGCAAACCACGCGGATGGGTTACCGCTGAGTGGGTACACCCGTATGCCGAGGGTAGCGGCGGCGCAGGCGGCGATCAATACGCCTGGCGATAAGCACGAAATGGATTTCGATACTCCGAAGGAGGTCGCGGGGAACCTCGCGGGCGGCGTCGGCAGAGACCAGCTGGCCAACCCGATCGGCGCGACACCCTCGCCGTGGGACGACCTGCGGGCGGCAGACGTACGAGCCGGGCTGACACCGAACGCAGACGGCAGCGTAACAGTCACGCCGCACATCGAGTTCGTCGTCCAGGACACAATTGATCTGTGCCCAGGAAACTGCGGACTGCCAGAAGAAAGGGTTGCGACCATTCCCCTTTCCCGCTTCGAGGCAACCGACCTGACCGGAGACGTGCCCATCATTGTCCGTTTCGGAGCGCCACCTGAGGAGCTTAATCCCTTCAATGTGGGTTTAGGCTCGAAGCCGACCCCGTAAGATCCCCATGCTCAGATAGGACTCCGGCTATCGGGGCAACCCCACCTCCCCTCAAAGTTTTCCAAAGGCCAAAATGAATGCGGAAACTCCTGTTTAAGCTGAAGGATAAAAATGCACGCGTCCCTTGATCCGATTCAGCAGCAGAACACCGCTTCCCAGGCAAAATCGGAAACGTCGTTAATAATTACCCTTGCACTCCCAATGGAAGAATAGGATAAAGGTACGAAATGGGGACAAATGAGAATAGGTCAATTATACTTTTGACACGACGGCTGCAAAGGAGGTGGATGAGACCGTCAAACCATCAAGGGCGGCATGGGGCAGATTATGGATCTCCTGAAGAAAAGACAAGTCGCCGAGGGTGCCACCAAGGCTGGACTGAAAAACCGTTAAAGACCAACAAGACAGAACGTGAATGAAGGGGAACCATGTGTGCATACAGAAAACCGATCCAGTGGCACAGCCTGAAGGTTAGGCCAAAAGCGGAATCCCCTTGGACTATCACCCCGGCGGCACACCAGAGGCTGACAGGCCAAAGAGGTTTTTCTCCTCCCCACATTTCGACCACACGTCCATCGCCATTCCGCATCCAACCCAAGCTCACCATCGACGCCCCGGATTATCAGTATGAGCAGGCAGTCGACCGCGTGGCGGATCAGGTGATGCGCGTGCCGGCGCCGCGGCTTCAGGCGGCATCCAACTGAACGGCCGCCGCCTGTCCTCGGGCCGGGGAAGAAACCATCCAAACCGAGCTGTTGCCCGGGCGGATCACGTCCCTGGTTCGGCGTCAAACCGAAGAAGAAGAAAAGGAAGATCTTCTTCAGGCCAAAGCAATCGCCGGTCGAACGCCGTTAGTGTTACCGGACGTCGCCAAGGAGATTGCCGTATTACAAGGCGGCGGACAGCCCTTGTCGGAGTCGGAACGAACCTTCTTCGAACCACGCTTCGGGTATGATTTCGCTTCTGTTCGCGTCCATACGAACAGGCGGGCTGCAGACTTAGTCCGGGAAATCCGCGCCCGCGCCTTTACACTGGGAACGGACGTGGTTTTCGGCCCGGGCCAGTTTGCTCCACAAAGCGGTGAAGGCCGCCGGCTGCTGGCCCACGAGCTGACCCACGTCGTCCAGCAGACGACGCCGAAAATTGGATCCAGATCCAGAAGTCTCTTCGGGTTGCCCCAAAGTTCGCCAGCCGTGATCCAGCGCGATGGTCCGCAGAAAGAGAAGACCGCCCTGGAAAAACTCGATGAGGTGTTGGATCAACCCTGGCCCTCTGACGAGAATATTCTTGCCCGTCTGCGCGAGCTCAGCGGTGCGGAAAAACAAATCGTGGTCGCAGGCGAGAATTACAGGGATGATTTGGTCTACCAACTCAGCGATGACAATATGTTTAAGGCTTTAAATATTCTTAACCCAAATTGCGCTATAAGAGTTAACTGGCTAAAGGCGCAAGGCGTCAAATTGAATTACCTATGGTTTGAGAATGGTTTTCTCGAAAGCACGGATGATGGATGTTCCTTGGATCAGGAGCTTAAAAAGCGGGTCATCAATCTCTGCGAGTGTCTGAACGCCCTGCGACTGATCGAGCCAAAGGATTTTCCAGCAACTTCTGGCTGCCGCACCAAAAAGAGGGCTCATCAGTTGAGCACTGGTTACCATATCAATACCGGCTTTATTTCCCTGAACGACTTGCAAGCCTATTTGCCGCAGGGGCCAGGCAATATCGGCAATGAAGTGATCGATGCGGACGGGAACCTCTGGTATGTCCGCGGCTGGACCTTGGCCCAAACAAAGGATAATGCGAAAAAAATATATACCGATAAGGATAAAGGCAATGGAGATCCCCTGATTCCATTAGCCTACGAGGGATATGAAGTCGGCGATCCTCGGAGGCATCCAAACACAAATAATCCTAACATGCCAATAGTAAGTTCGCATGTATACGGACAAGCCATTGATTTAAGCAGGAGGCGCATGCCTTGGAAAAAAGACCCGTGGGATCCCGAACACGAAAGGGTCATTCATTCATATTCACTTGCGCGTCCGGTTAATAGCAGCAGTCCTTATGGTCCTACGGCAGCAGAATTCTGGCATTACGAAAAAACGAAAGCCTCACCTGGGAAAAGCCCTGTATCTGTACCGGGACCTTGCGAACCTGGACCGAGACCTGAACCCGAACCAAGAAAGCCAGACATATCGGAGCAGATGATCACAAACACAGCTGGTGTGCGGCTCATCCGCGAAGACCCTTTGCAATGGGAAAATGAGGCTTTCATCATCAAAAGACTGCCCAGAGGGACCCGCGTGACGGCACTGGATAAGGGTGTCAGCAAATCATTCAACCAGACTGATTCGGAATATCAGTGGTGGCAGATCGAGGTCGCTGGAATCCAAGGATGGGTAATGCAAGTGTTGCTGGATCCATACAAAGATAATCCCTGAAGCTATTACTTTTTTTTATTTTTTTAGTAAAGGAGTAAAGGACGCTAAAGGGGACAGGTAAAATATACTTGCACCCCTCACGAAAAACTTTGCCGGGGTATCGCCAACAGATGTGGTTTCAAAACCTCCCCTCGAACCCGAACTCGGTGTTGGCCTGCAGATTTAAATCCTCGAAATAGAAGACTCTTCCTGCGCTTTAAATCTGCAGCCCGCCTTGATTTTAGAACCGATTGAAGGTTTTGAAACCACTACTATCCAATCATTGCTGAAAGAGAACAATGTACCCCTTGCGTAATCCGAATCCGCGGCAAAACGCCGCGTCCCGTGGAAAACCGGAAACAGCTTTGACGATCGCCATTGCGCCGCACCAAAGACTGACAGGCCAGAGAGGCTTTTCCCTGCCTCGAACCCTGACATCAAGCAATTCTCCTTTACTAATTCAACCAAAACTCACCATCGGCGCTCCGGAAGACAAATATGAAGAGGAAGCCGAGCGCGTGGCGGAGCACGTGATGCGGATGCCGGGACCACGGCTACAAAGCCGGGCAGCACCGGAAGATGAGAAAGAAAAGGAGCTGTTACGGACCGAAACATTAGTGCAAAGGCAGGGAAAATTGGAGGGCGAACAGGAAGACGAAGAGTTACTCCAAACCAAGCCATTGCTACAGCAACGGGTCAACGATGGTGCCGGAATGCCTTCGGAAACACCGCCCGTCGTCCACGAGGTGTTGCGTTCTCCGGGTCAGCCGCTCGACCCAGCAACACGCGCTTTTATGGAACCTCGATTCGGCCGCGATTTCAGCCAGGTGCGGGTGCACACGGATGCCAAAGCATCGGAATCCGCACGCGTGGTGAATTCAGTAGCGTATACAGTGGGGCAGGATGCAGTGTTTGGGCAGGGGCGATTCGCACCCTTCAGCATGGCTGGCCGGCAGCTGCTCGCCCACGAATTGGCGCACACCGTGCAGCAGCGGGGCGCCGTCATGCCCTCGTTGGAAAAGCTCAAGGTCTCTTCCCCGGGCGATCGTCACGAACGTCAGGCCGAGCATGTCGCGCGGTCGGTTGTGCGCGCAACTGGCTTCCGGTCGGCGAAGGATGGAGAGGCGGCTGAGAAGCCGGAGGCAGTCTTTGCCGGCAGCCCAGTGCGTGTGGCGCGGTTGCAGCGGGTTATCTCGTTCACCACAGCGGCTGGGACGTTCACGACGAACAACGTCGTGGCGAACGAGGATGGGACGGGTTTCACTTTGGGTTCTCCCATTCCGACCTTCCAGTGGCAGCCAGACGTGATCATCCACGGCGACGCCGGCGATGTTTTCGCCGACTGGGAAGTGGCACATCACCAGGTAGGCAAGGCCGACTGGTTGAACGTCTGGTGGGGCACCGGTGCGGACCGCACGCACCGCCATCAGACAGTCACGGGCGGGCTGCCCATACGCGACGCAACAGCCGCCGGCAATACCTGGTACTCGGACTGGCGGGCGCAGCGCTTCGCCGCTGATGGCGATGTCCGCAGCCCGATTATGCGTGATACTCCAAGTGAAAGGATACCATGGGCCAGCCCAATAGTTACACGGGGCGGGACGCGCGGATGGTTCAATTTCGGTCTGGGGTTCGTTTCGACACTCAGTGCCCGCCATATCCCCGATGGGACCGGCGCCGCTGCTTTCCGGCATTTGGATCACGTGCATTGGAACTTCAGCGTCGACGGAACCTTTGACATTACGTTGCCCGTTCCGGGCCGCGTCGCGCTTAATGGGGGAGCGATTAACACGAGCAGGATGATCCCAGGTGTCGACGTTGATAACCCGCCGATGCGCGGCGGACCCGTCTTCGTAGATAACCTCGTGAATACGGACACATGATTGAACCGCTGGAAACCAGTGTGGAGCGTATCCCTTCCGATGCAGGCTTAGGGCCCCACTCCGTCGTGTTGGTCGTCCCAGCCGCAGAGGGGACCAGGACTGCCGACCTGTATCGACGGTTCAGTGGAGCTTCTGCCAACTGCCGGGCGCGGGAAGCAGTCGTTGCCATCGTGTCCACCGGCGTGCTGAATACGCCAGATCGGGTTCGCGCGACCGGCCGCCGGCGCGACGGCAATCGCTTCGAAATGAACCTTGAAATCCGTCGCTTCGAAGGATCCATCCGCGCAAACGATTCCTGGATTGCCCTGGTCAGGATGGAGTTTGGTTCTCTAGAACCCGGCACGTACCAGCTTGTAGTGCAGGCGACGGTGCTCCGCTTTGTGGACTTACACCACCCAGAACGTGCGACAAATCCCACAACGAGCGAGCAGCATCTGAGCTTCAGTTGCATCTGAGCAGGAGAAAATCTGCCCGGCGGCTTCCCCAACAAACCTAAAATCCTAGGCGGAGCGTTCGTCGAATTTATCTGCCGATAGAAACAAAGACTCTGCCGCTCCTTTGCTACCATTGCTTTTAATCTGAACAACAGAGACGATAATGCAGACATTCGCCTGGAAACGCAAACCACCGGTCCGGATTTTTAGCAACATATCTGTCCCTTCCCTTTGCCATCGTTATGATTCGCAGCGAGCCTTCGTAAGCCGGAGCCTGCGTTCCGTCGGAGCTCAGGCCCAACCGACCATCGGTGCGCCCGACGATGCATACGAGCAGGAGGCTGATCGAGTGGCGGATGAAGTGATGCGCATGCCCGAGAAATCGTTGCAGCACCGGCCATTGAAAGAAGAGACAGAAGAACTGCGGCAGGCAAAAAAAGACGTTGGTCACTCCCCGAAGGTGACACCCAGCCTGGCGTCGAAGATTGGCTCCACGCAGGGTGGCGGGCAACCATTGTCAGCGTCGGAGCGAGCCTTTTTCGAGCCGCGCTTCGGACACGACTTCAGCAGGGTGCGCATTCACACCGACGCGCGTGCGGCGGAGTCTGCGCTGGCAGTGGCGGCACGCGCATACACGGTCGGTCAGGATGTAGTGTTCGGGGCGGGAACATATGGACCGGCGACCAAAGATGGGCGTCGACTTTTGGCCCATGAGTTGACTCATGTCATTCAACAAGGCAACGCCAGTGCCGTCCCGGCGGAGCCGAATATCGGCGCTGCTGACAATGTCAACTGTCACCTTGCCTTTCCCATGGCCGAGCGGATTATGGGAGGTCCTTCGGATCGAATCTCACCGAACCTCCGCAGAATTCGGTTGCAGCGGAGCCCGGACGTAGGTTTCGTGGTTCACCGCCTGGATCGGAATATGGGTCAGCTGGATAATCCGGAGGATGACGGCGCCGCCAGCGTCAGTTGGCCTCTGTCCTTTAGCGTGACCGCACCCCTCGAAGCAGAAGCCGACGTGGAAGTGACCGGCGCGGCCGGGGACCCTTGCGTTTTGTATCATGTGGGGTTCCTGCAGACGGTCCATCAGCAGTGGTTGCATCTTTACTACTGGGGACAATCCGCCGGGCATGGTTCAACGATCGTCAGATACGGGGTGCCGCTTCCAATCCGTGATGGAGATCCAGCCACGATGTGGTACGAGCCTGCTCTCAACGCAGTCCCTGCGCACTGCAATAGCCACGCCCGGCCAAGTATCAATGACTATCCCACGCTTTTCCTCGTTCCGAAAGTGCGTATGAACGCCTTGACCGGACAACCCAACTACCTGACGGGAGTTTCCAGGGGCATGCACTTCGTGACGACCTTGGTCGCTGCAGCCGTACACCCCGCCGGTTTGGCGGCGCCGGTCGTGCAGCCGCTCCGATTCTTCTATTGGAACTATCTGATGGACATCACGTTCCAATCGAACCATGCGGAACCTAACGCGGCCTGGCCTTTCGTGTGGAAAAAGAACAAGGCCCACCCGGGCGGTATCCACTCGGGGGCCGATCCGGCAGTCCCATATTTCACGGCCCCGACTGCGGTTTACAACGCCAATCTCGTACCCAACGTGAACGAGAGGGCATAGTGTGACCGGTTTACGTGTCGCCTAGCAAAAGCGTTCGACGCAAGGTGTTATCATTTGGATAAGAATCTGAAAGCAATGGAGGGGACCCATGTTTGCAGTTGCCAATTCGATTCCGAGGCGGCAAACACCTTCTCAGGAAAAAAACATAAAGTCGCCAAGCGCTCTGCGCACACCGCACCGAAAATTTTCTCGCCAGAGATGGTTTTCACCCGTTTCTTCCCTGTTGCTTGATACCGCTCCGTTGCGATTGCAACGCAAGCTCGTCATCGGACAACCGGGCGACAAGTACGAACAGGAAGCCGACCGGGTGGCCGACGAGATCATGCATATGCCGGAGCCCCGGCTCCAGACCGCACGGACATGAAAGGCCGCCGCCTGTCCTCAGGTCGAGGAAGAAACCATCCAAACCAACTCATTGTCCAATCAAATCAATCCCCTCGTTCGGCGTCAAACCGAGGAAAAAGAAGAACTGCTTCAAACCAAACCCGTCACTGACCGGACGCCGGAGGTAACGCCGTGCGTGGCTGCGGAGATTGCGTTGATGCAAGGCAGCGGGCAGCCATTGCCGTCGTCGGAGCGAACTTTCTTCGAGCCACGCTTCGGCCACGACTTCAGTGAAGTGCGGATACACGCAGATACAAGGGCTGCGAATGCAGCACAAGCCTTGCATTCGCGAGCATTTACGGTGGGGCGGGACATAGTGTTTGGGGCTAGGCAATATCAACCGGAGAAAACTTCAGGGCGGCAGCTGCTGGCGCATGAATTGACACATGTGATGCAACAAGATCGACGACGGCATCAGAAACAGACATTTGCAGAGGGTCGTTCTCTCGCCAAACAGTCCGATAATCCTTTGCGGCTCACGAATGTGCCTCCTTTAGTTCCTCCCTATCTTCAGAGACTCAAGATATCCACTCTGAGTAAGTCTAAAGGGCGTTGTGGTGCACGGCGTGTGAAGTGGCATTTCACTCTGGATCGAAGAGCCCCTGCAGACGGCTTTATTGTTCAGGAAATCGACGCGATGGATTTTGCTCACGACGGCGCAGGGACAGTGATACGGGAAAACAACGCACACTACTGGGAAGCGTGGAAAGTCAAAGCAGGTTACCGCAGAGCCGAGCTTGCCTCCAAAATGCACTACACCGACATGAGTGAGCGTAAGAACACACCGGGCTCGCGGGGAGCAGATACTAGCTCCGGAAACGTCAGGTTTTATCTTGAGGAGGACCCTGCTCACCCTGCCAGACCTCCTTCTGGACCCTACACCGGACCTTTGGATCTTAACTGGTCGATTGGCGGGCATCCTGCAAGCGGCGACCTTCACTCGACTCGCCCCCCCCACCCCCATTCTGGGGCTTCCCACCGGAAGAAGGCCCCGAGTACCGTATAGCAACATCAAAATGGGACTGCGTCAATCCGGAGCGGGAGCGTCGTTTCAGCCGCCTGTCTGTGAAACCTTGAACCAACGTTTTTTTTATTTGAGCAGGGAAAACCTGATTGTGATCAAGTCGAGCGCTAGAGTGAAAAAGTGCGTATAGTAAGAATTATTAAGTTCACAATTTGAGACTCGATTCGCACACTGGATGCAGAGCCCTATTCCCATTTTGTCAGGAGTGCAGACCCCTTTGTCTTCCAAAATCGGAGTTTTTCCTGAAAACGGATCTGAAACCAACGGAGGAGACCCATGCGTGCATGTGGAAATTCGATTCCGAGCAGACGGGCAACCTCACGGACAAGAGCGGCAATGCCGTCAAGCACTCTGATTGCACTGCACCAAAATCTCTCAGGCCAGAGGGGCTTTGCCCCATACCTGACTCCGGCCTCACGTCCCTCTCCCTTATTAATTCAACCTAAACTCACCGTTGGCGCCCCGAACGACAAGTACGAACAGGAAGCCGACCAAGTGGCCGATCGGATCATGCGCATGCCCGAGGCAAGTGTGCAGCTCGAAACTGCCGGACCTCTTAATAACGGTTCCCGTGGTGGGGATAAAGAGGATGAAAACGTGATCATCCAGGGTGAGGGTCAGCCATTGCCGGCATCAGAGCGAGCCTTCTTCGAGCCGCGCTTCGGGCATGATTTCAGTTCCGTCCGCGTGCATGCGGACGGGCAGGCAGCGCATTTGGCTCAGGCAGTCAATGCCCGGGCGTTTACGCTGGGGTCGGACGTATTTTTCGGTCAAAGCCAGTATGCCCCTCAAAGCAGTGAAGGCCGGCGCCTGCTGGCCCACGAATTGACCCATGTGGTGCAGCAGTTGGACGCGAGGCCGTCGGGCTTGAGGGGCAGCGAGCCGCAGAACCCCAGCGCGCAGGGCGCCGAACGGGCGCGAGAGTCCGTGGGGCGGCACGCTGGTGCTAGCCGGCTTCCAGTGCCGATGGAACGGCCTTGTCTCGCCGGTGCTTTTTGGGGTATTCAGCGCAAATTGCTCGTCAGCGGCAAGGCCCACAAAGACATCAGGGCTCTGCTCGATTTGCTCGAGCCTGCGTCCGGGTTCACCCTCGAGCACAATCCCAAGACCGGAGAGGTCTCCATTGTCGCTTCGGTTCGCCGTCCGCCCTCGCAGGTACTGGCCGGCCAGTTGGCAACGATCATCGACGAACCAAAGCAGAACGCCGAACTGAATGTCGGCCTCCGCCAAGAAGGCGTCGGGTTCGGGAAGTTTCCATTTTCCGGTCCTTTGATCCAGGAGATCGATCTCGACGACATTCAGAGGCTCGAGGCCAAGGCGCCGGGCAGCGGTGTGGCCTTTCTTATCCACGAAATTGTCGAGAACTTCCACGCCCACTCTCCAGCCTTGAGCGACTTCAGCCGTACAATCGTTTTCGCGGAGTCCCACGCAGAAGCTTTAGAGGTCGAAAGTCTTGTGGCCGGAGAACTCGTGGGGCCTGGAAGGCGTGTCGCGCACGCATGGGCGTCTATCGGCTCCGACGTGGTGAGGGAGATCAACGACTACGAACGATATTTTCTCGTTGTCGACCACCGGGGCAATCTGCTGACAGACGCCAGACAGGTGTCCCGCGTGAACGTTTCGACCCACACCTTAGCTGGCTTCGCCAAAGGCTCGGAAGTCGTGCCCCGCACGGCTCAATCGATGATCACGGCGGTGGCGGCCGATTTGCAGGCACACCCCACTGCGACAGTACGGATCGAGGCCGGTGACACGGACCCGAAATTGGCGCAACGAAGGGCCAGGGCGGTGCAGGACGCGATCCTCCAAGCCGGTAAGGGGCGCAAAGGCTTCGACCTGCGCTCAGAACGAAATTTTCATTTGGTCGGCTTTGGCCTGAACGATCTGGGGCAAGCCAGCACCCGTGATCTGCGGGTGGTCATCATCGTGGACCAGCCTGACACAGCAGTGGAGGCGCAAAGGGGGCGCCTGGTGAAGACAACGCTGAGTGGCCGCGGGCAGCGGCGGGCGCCGCGGAAGGGGAGATAAGCAAAACGATGCGCTCACTCAGCAGACTGAGTCACCGGCAAGGCGTCGTCTCTCATCCCCAAACCGATAGTGCGTCGACCGTTGCTATCGCTCCGCATCAAGGCCTGGCGGGGCAGAGAATTTTGTCGCCCGTCTTACCCGCGACGCTTGATCCCCCTTGTTTGCGATTGCAGCGCCGAATCGTCATCGGAGAACCGGGCGACAAGTGGGAACGGGAAGCCCAGCGGTGGGCTGGCCGGATTATGGGCATGCTCGAGCCGAGTGTGCAGCTCGCAACGGCTGGACCTCCTAACAACGGTTCCCGTGGTGGGGAAAGGGAGAGTGAAAACACGATCATCCAGGGTGAGGGTCAGCCATTGCCGGCATCAGAGCGAGCCTTCCTCGAGCCGCGCTTCGGTCACGACTTCAGTCAGGTCCGCATCCACGCTGACGGACAGGCGGCTGCGGCCGCCCGTGCGCTCAACGCGCGGGCCTTTACCGAGGGCGCCGACGTAATCTTCGGGCAAGGCCAATATGCGCCTCAAAGCCGCGCGGGCCGGCGCTTGTTGGCCCACGAGTTGACCCACGTCGTCCAGCAGATGCCGCCGAGAGTTTCACAAGGCGCCAGGAGTGCTCCCCGGTTGTGTCAAATCCCGGATGCCATGGTGCAGCGGGATGGCCCGGCGAAAGAGAAGACCGCGTTGGAAAAGCTCGATGAGCTACTGGATCAATTTTGGCCTTCTGACGAAAATATCCTCGCACATTTGCGTGCGCTCAACGACTCGGAAAAAAACAGGGTGGTTACGGATGACAAGTACCGGGGCAAACTGGTGTCCCAACTCAGCGACAAAACCATGTTCGATGCATTGAAGATTCTTGGGCCGGATTGTCCTACGAGAGTCGCTTGGCTTAAAGCCGAGGGAGTCAATCTGCATTACCTGACGAACTACGGTCCGAATTATCAGGAAAGCATGGAAGGATGCTCCCTGGATCCGGATCTGAAAAAGCGGATTCTTGACCTTTGCGAGTGTCTCAACGCCCTGGAGCTCGTCAAACACGAGAAATTCGCCGCCACCTCGGCCTGCCGCGCAAAGCAAAAGGCGCATCGGTTGAGCACTGCCTACCATATCTTGAACGGCTATGTGACGCTTGCAGACCTGCAATCTTATCTGCCGGTAGGAACAGGGGAGCCGGGCACTGAGGTGCGCGACATGGACGGCAACCTCTGGTACGTGAGCGGTTGGACGCTCGAGCAGACCAAAGCCAACGCGGTGAAGAATTGGGGCGGGGGGAAGATCAGCCTTGCGTACGAGGGTTACGAGGTCGGTGATCCGTATCGGATCCCCAACACCCAAGATCCCAAGAAACCGATTGTCAGTTCCCACGCGTACGGGCAGGCCATGGATGTATGGCCCCTCTGGATAAAAGACGCTTGGGATGCCGAGCACGATAAGGTCATCAAGTCATACGGCCTGACGCGGCCGATCGACAGCAGCAATCCTTATGGCCCTTCAGAAGCGGAACTCTGGCATTACGAAAAGCTGAAAGAATCGTCCGGATAGGCGCCCGAACCGGTGCCGCCAAAGCCGGACCCGCCACGACTGATACTTTTTGGAGTCGCCTCCTTGCTGGGTTGGATGATTCCAAACTGGGGCCACGGCTTGATCGGGTGAAAGAGCAAAACTGTTCGCCCTCATCTCTCTTTGCGGGAGAAGGTCGCACAGAGCGCGGACCATAAAGCATCTCGCAGATGGCAAAAACGAACCCCGGCAATGTCTGGTAACAACTGGGCACGTATGGTCGGTCCGTGAAATATTGAGATTTAGACCATACGTTATGTCAACCAATTAAAGGTCGCTACCCAAGCGAGTATTATCGGATTTGATCAAATCAGGGATCCAAAACGGCAACGTTGTTCCGACCATCAGGGGAGGGGCAGTTGAGCCGGATGAGGGGGACAGGATTCGCGCCTCGGTGATGGACGTTCCTGGGGGACAATCACTTATGGTAACGGCGGAGAGGGTTTCACGCCCAATATGGTACGGGACTACCTCGCTGCAAGTGCCCTACCCAACAATTCCGGTGGGTAATGGTGGCAAAACCAATACGGTGATCTCACGAATGTCCTGATCGGTAACAACAACTCTCTTTATCAATTTTTGATGTTGACGTCTTTTTCAAAAAAATGGGATGGAAATACAACGATATTATTGCCAAATCAGGGAGGTGAACCATGGCGTATCATTTTCGAAATCTGGTGTTCGAAGGCGGAGGGGTCAAGGGCATCGGTTACGTTGGGGCGCTGCAGGTGCTGGAGGAAAAGGGGATATTGCCCAACATCATCCGGGTGGGCGGCACTTCGGCCGGGGCGATCAACGCCGTGCTGGTGGGACTGAACTACAGCCCGGCCGAAACCCTGCAGATTCTCAACAAGCTGAACTTCGAAAAATTCATGGACGACGACTTCGGCGTGATGCGGGACGTCGACCGCCTGCTGTCGGAGTTCGGCTGGTACAAGGGCGATTTCTTTCGAAAATGGATCGGCGACCTGATCGCCAAAAAAACCGGCAATGCCAACGTGACATTTGACCAAGTGCAGCAGCAGAAGGCCGCCAAGGGCTTTCGGGACATGTATTTCATGGGAACCAACATTTCCACGCATTTTGCCGAAGTCTTCTCCCATGAGCACACGCCGCGTGCGTGTCTGGCCGACGCCGTGCGCATCTCCATGTCGATCCCGCTTTTCTTTGCATGCCGACGCAGTCCCCGGGGCGACGTTTATGTCGACGGCGGCGTGCTTGACAACTACCCGGTCAAGCTTTTCGACCGCGAGCGCTACTTGGACGACGTGAACATTGCCAGCCACGGTGTGGTTGCCGATTACTACAAAAAACACAACGCCGGGCTCAAAAGAAGAAAGCTCGACATCAGCCCGTACATCTACAACAAGGAGACATTGGGATTTCGCCTGGATTCCGCAAAGGAGATCGCCGCGTTTCGCGACCAGGCCGAGCCGGTAGCCGAACCCATCGATGATTTTTTCGACTACACCCGCAACCTGCTCAAAACCCTCATGGATGCCCAGGCCAATTATCATCTGCACAGCGACGATTGGCAGCGGACGATCTACATCGACACCCTGGGGGTAAAGACCACGGAGTTTAAAATCACGGATGCCAAGAAAAAGGCCTTGGTCGATTCGGGGCGGAAGGGAACCGAGACCTATTTCAAGTGGTATGACGATCCCAGTAGCAGCCCTACCAACCGTGTGTAGGAATGCCGAAAATCAAACCGGGCTTGCGGGCATAAGGCAATCGCGTGTGCCGAAACCTGTCAAATACCGTTGTTAACTATTAACGCCTTGCTCGGATACCTTTGTGGATGGCTTGAAGTTATGCGTTTTGCCTGTGACATTTGATGTTTCCCAAAGAAAGGATTTAAAGCGGAATATTGCTGTAGAGGAAAACCTGTCTTCGCACATGCGGCCTTTTGAATTAACTCTTTTTTCCGTTTTTGAATTGTCACCTTGATGGTCGATATTCAGAAGGGAGGACATATGGCATTAAAAAACTATGGCGTTTTAAAAGGCCGTCCCATTGCCCGGCGGCTGGGGTTCGGCTCTTCGCCCCATTATCAGGTTCATCTGGTCGATGACGATGCGGATTACCGCATCGCCGTCAACGTCAAATCCCAGCAGTCGCCTTCGGAATTGCTGTATTTGATCGACGAGAATTATGCCCATCCCCTGGTGGATAACCTAAAAGAATTGCCGGCCGATTTTGCGCCCCTTGAAAGAGCGCCGGGCGGCTTGGCCCTGGATTACATTCGCGCCAATCTGTTTAAGCCGGATCAAATGATTCCACTGCCTTTTGATGTCCCCGGACCTGATAACGATCTGAATGAGAAGATCGACTACCATGTCCAAAGAGCCCTGGCCGACAAGAACAAGCGCCGGCACCCCTTGGACGGCATCGCGCTGGAACCCGGCGCCGTGACGACGGTGACGCTGCCGGGCACAACGATCCAGCTGAGCAACCAAGGCGGCATTATTACGCTTTTAAACAGCGACGGCCTGAAGGTTCACGGTGTGCAGTACAACAAAAACGAGGTTTCCGAACAGGGACGGACCATTGTCTTTTAGGGGACCAACCAGCAAGAATATGAGATCAAACCGCCATGTCTCACGGGAAGATAACGTCATTTGATGAGAGGGGCCAAAGCGCGGCCGAGGTTTTCCCCTGAATGCGCGATCGGCGTGTGATCTTGCTTGCGTTCAAGCGGGGCGCTGGGAGGTTGGCGGATGTCTTTCCTGGCTCAAGAACGCGCGTGCATATAAATCAAATTGACAGCAATTTCCCGCGACTGCAAATCTACTTGACACCCCAAGTGCGGGTCTCCTCCGTCTGTCAGGTGAGCCGTAGCAATAACTTGGGACGAATCCGAATAATAATCAAATCGTTATCTCCGTTTTTCCTTAATCCTCAACACCTTGGCACAATTTGGCATTATTGCTGCACAAAGACGAGTCGTGGAGTTCTTCGCTAGAGGTTCGCTGAGCCAAGGGCGGTCAAGGAATTAGTGGAGCCCTACTTTCACTACAAGGCCAAGGAGGCCAGCGCCCGCGCGGCACTGCCGGCCGTCACGCAAAGAATGGAAGCGACCACCGCAGAGATCGGGCGCATCAAGGATTTGAGCCCCTAAATCCGGGAGAGTCTCAATTCCATCGGCAAAGACATCGACACTTTTTGCAGTCCGATAGGCCGATGACGTCGTCAGGGTGAACGAGACTCGCAATTCCCATGACGATCGCCACAACTCCCTCGTGAAAGGAGGAGAAAATGAGGTTCATCCATTTAAGTGATTTGCATTTTCATCGCAGCAAAAAGGACAACAAAGCCTGTAGCAAAACACTCGAATACATCAAGAAGCAATATCCCGAGCATTATCTGATCATAACGGGGGATATTGCCGACGATGGTCATGAGGACCAGTTTAAGCGCGCATTTGAGGCCTTGAAACCGTTCAGTGGTAAAATCTTTATTTGCCCCGGGAACCACGATTTCGGTGCCGCCGGCAACTTCTACAGCCGGGAAAGAGCCGAGCGGTTTGATGGGATGCTCTCGATCCCACTCCAGCAGGGGGGTACATTTACCAGGGACAATACCCCGGTCGTTAACATTGTGGAGCAAAACAACGAGCGTGTCATGCTGATCGCCCTCGACACCAATTTAGAAACAGAGCATCCCTTTGATTTTGCCTCCGGAGAAGTCGGGAAGAAGCAACTGGCGGCCCTTGACGCCATTTTATCCGGCCCAGTCGTAACCGCGATGGTCAAGATTTTGTTCTTTCATCATCATCCGTTCATGCACAACAATCCGTTCATGGAATTAAAGGATGCGTATGACCTCATGCGCACCATCTTTAACCGGGTTGATGCCGTCATGTTCGGTCACAAGCATGTATCGAAACGATGGGAAAATGTGGGAGGGATCAAATATATTCTGGCCTCAGATGATTCGCCCGGCAAGGATTGGGCTCGCGAAATCACGGTTGAAAAAAGCAAACTAAGTGTGGCGGACCTTCAGATTGCCTGAACCATTGTCGCAAGGAGGGAGGACCATGGCCTTTGCAGCATACCCGTCGTCCGTTGTTTACAAGTTACCCGGGAAAAAGCTCAAAAGAAACGCGGTGCAACACCTGCTCTGGGGGGACTGGCTCAAACCCCTGGGACCCGTGCAGGGCGAGTGGATTGAGGTGCGGGCCCGGGGCGAGACTGGTTGGATGCACCGTGACGACATCCAGGAAGACCGGCTGCTGGAGGTGAACTTCGTTGACATCGGACAAGGGGATGGCTGTCTGATCGTTACACCCGAAGATAAGTTCATGGTCATCGACGCGGGGCAAGGGGACAATATGTATCGCTTCCTGCGCTGGCGCTTCGGCGGCTTCAAAGAGCGATTCACTTTCGAAAGCGCCATCATTACCCATCCGGACCAGGATCATTACAGCGGTTTTGAGCCCTTGTTTGAGGCCGGCAACGTCCACTTCGGGACGATTTTCCACAATGGCATCGTGGAACGCAATGAGAAGGAGACGCTCGGCCCCCGCACGAAGACGGGGCGGCCACGCTACCTGACGGACGTGATTTCCGACCGGGAAGCGCTCCAGACCATTATCGGCAACCCGGAGAAAACAGGGAAGAAATTTTATCCCAAGCTGCTCAAAATGGCGTCTGAGAGTGGCCGGGTCGGGGACATGCGGATGCTCTGCGCGGAGGATGGGTTCCTGCCGGGCTACGGTCCGGAAAAGGCTCTCAGCATCCGCGTCCTGGGGCCGGTGCCGGAAGCGGGACCGGCCGGTGAAAGGAGGTTGCGCTGGTTTGGGTCTGTCGCAGAGACGAAGAACGGGCATTCGGTGATCCTCCAAGTGCGCTACGGTCTGGTCACGCTGATGCTGGGGGGTGATCTCAATAGCGCATCCGAAAAGTATCTTCTTGGGCATTACACCGGTCTGGATCCTGATCCGAAATCGGCGGTGGAAGAGCAGCTGCTGGTCCGCACCGCCCGGCAAACCTTCGCGTCGGACATCGCCAAAGCCTGCCATCACGGCAGCGGGGACTTCAGCGAACTCTACCTGCAAACCGTCGATGCGGCGGTGACGGTGGTATCCAGTGGTGATGATGAGCCCCACAGTCACCCGCGGCCCGATGCCTTGGGTGCCCTGGGCAAGTACGGACGCGGACTGCGCCCGCTGATCTTCAGTACCGAGCTGGCGCGTTCCGCCCAAGAGAACATCAAACACCCCTACCAGCTGCGCGCACGGATCAAAGCGCTGGTCGAGGCCCTGGACCGGGTGGAGACGGAAGGTCAGCGCAACGCCATCCAAAAGCAGTTGGACAAGGAGATCAGCCAACTCGAAAGGAGCATTGCGGTCTATGGAATGATCAACCTCCGTACGGATGGGGAAAAAGTGGTCCTGGCGCAGAAGCTCGAACGGCCACGATCAAAGGCCGATAAGTGGGATATTCATCGGCTCGAACCCGGCCCCGATGGACGTCTGCGCTACCTATCCAAGCATTGAAAGCTGCCGCAGCGGATTGGGGCAAGACAGGCAATTTTGCCTGGCGCCGGCCAAGGGGAATCGCGTTTGCCGTTTGGAATCTCCCTGAGCGGGGGGCATACGGAATCGCTATTTATTTCGGCCTTTGGCGTCTTTAGAACGGTCTAAAGACTATACGAACGTCAAAACCAGGAGGTTCAAAAATGAAGACAACCAAATATGGAATGGGATGGCAGAGGGATCTTCCGGACATCCGGGATTATACGCCTGAGCACGAAAAGATGGAAAAACTTTTTCATAAATCAAAGGCGTTGAGTCCGCCAAAGGCCGGAATCAAAAAAAGTGCCGATCTGACGGCCTGGTGTTCACCCATTGAGGACCAGGGATACCTTGGTTCCTGCACCGCTAATGCGGGGGTGGGTCTTATCGAATATTATCAGCGGCGTGCCTTTGGGGAGCATCTGGATGCGTCGCGACTTTTTCTTTACAAAGTCACCCGGAAGCTGCTGCACTGGACCGGTGATACCGGCGCCTGGCTGCGAACCACCATGAAGGCCATGGTCCTGTTTGGAATGCCACCGGAAGAATACTATCCCTATGACATCTCCAAATTCGATGACGAACCGACGGCGTTCTGCTATGCGTTCGCACAAAGCTATCAAACCATCAAATACTACCGGTTAGACAGAGCAAACGTTTCACCAGATCAGTTGCGGGAGCGGGTGAAAAATTTTCTGGCGGCGGGATATCCTTGTATGTTCGGTTTCACGGTCTACAATTTCGGAAACGACAAGGGGGAATTTGAGTTCCCGGGTTCCAGCGACCCGGTCCAGGGTGGTCACGCGGTGGTCGCTGTCGGCTATGACGACAATCGGAAGATCGGTCAAGACAAAGGGGCCCTGAAGATACGCAATTCCTGGGGCACCGCCTGGGGCGAGGGGGGTTACGGCTGGCTTCCCTACGCCTATATCGAGGCCGGGCTCGCCGATGACTTCTGGAGTCTTTTCAGGGCGGAGTATGTGCCAACCGGGCAATTCGAGTAGCAAGGGCACAACCGCCAAAGTGCACCGCCGAGCGTAGAACCAGACGGCCGACGCGGACTAAGCACGGGCCGCATTTTCGAAACCCTCTGATGTCATCCTGTGGGGGGCTTCCACGGACGTCAGAGGGTTTTTTGCTTTTTTACCCTGCATTAGT
>CP070697.1:5914889-5921813 GCA_020353555.1 Desulfobacterales bacterium | reverse complement strand
GAGATAGCGACCCAATATCGACACCCCTCCTAAAGATGGATTTGCCAGGTAGGCAAAAGCGAGAATACGCGGGGAATTTTTAGACCGAACATCCGCTAATCACGCCGAGCTGCCCCTCCGCGCGTAACGGGCCGGTTGCCGGAGAGATCCCTTGTTTGCCCATGACCCCTAAGTGGGTGGGGCCACCGTCTATCAGTGCAGCGGAAAACGTAGCGCATCCACGTGCGCTTTATTCTTGCGGACAAAATCATTGACGTAGTAGGGAACGGTTTCATGGAGAAGATATTCCTTGAAATCGCGCTCAATCATGGGCGCCGTGACCGGCCAACCTTCGGCGGCTTTTAAGAAAATTTCGTATTCACTTTTGCCGGTGACGCGGGCCATCTTGAAAAGATAATCCGTTACCGACGCCGGCTGAGCCTTGAACAGTTTCGCATCGAGGCGATGCAGGATTTGCAGTAATAAGCCGACGGCCAAAAGAGCGCAGATGCTTTCAAACGACGTGCCAAGCATTTAAATGCTCCCGAAACAGATCTGTTTAACTGATTTATCGGCCGGCCGGGACCGCCTCTTGAATTTCTTTCCGGCCTGGAAGTCCTTCCCCTTTCCACAAGCGCTGGCCCCCGGTCGAGTCCGAAATCTAGATTGACAGGCCAAGGCCTTTTCCCTATTGTCATTGCCGCCACCCAAATAGGGGCTACTCATTTTCAGGAGGGCCGCGGAACCACGCGTCCGGTCCCGGAAAAAGTTGCCGGTAACACGCTGGCGAGAGGAGGTGCGGCATGAACGCCATTCCTTTATTTGAGTTTAAATCACCCACACGGATCTTATTCGGGCTAAATGCGATCGAGCAGATAGGCGATGCCGTGCGATCGTTCGCCGTGAATAATGTGTTTTTGGTAACTGACAAAGGCGTGGCTGATTGTGGTGTACTGGACCGCGTGGTGGCGCCGCTCGCGCGCCTGACGATCAACTACGAAGTGTTCGACGAAGTTGAATCAAACCCCAGTGTGCAGACCATCGAACGAGGCGCCCAACGGTTCGCCGCCCAGCCGGACAGACTCATCGTGGCCCTGGGCGGCGGAAGTCCAATCGATGCGGCCAAAGCCATCGCGGTGAAAGCGACGCACGCAGATCCCATCAATGACTACACCCGTCATGGAAACAAGGTAGTCCGGAACGTAATTCCACCTCTGATTGCGATCCCGACCACGGCGGGGACCGGTAGCGAAGTGACGTGGGTTTCCGTGCTGGTGGATCATCGCCTGAAAAGGAAAATCGTGATCCCCAGCGTTCATATCGCACCCAAACTGGCAATTCTGGACCCATCCCTGACCCGGACGCTTCCCCCCGCCATCGGCGCCGCAACCGGGATGGATGCGTTGACCCACGCGATTGAGACTTATGTCTCTTTGAAATCAGAACCCATATCCGACGCCTTGGCGCTAAGAGCCATCCAGATGATCAGCCCCAATTTACGCGAAGTCGTCTCGAATGGCGAAAATTTGGAGGCTCGGTCACAAATGCTCTTAGCCAGCACGATGGCCGGCCTGGCGTTTATCAACGGCAGCGTCGGATTGGTGCATTCATTGGCCCAAGCTTTAGGGGGGCGTCACGATGTACCTCATGGATTGGCCAATGCCATTATGCTGCCGGTCGTCATGCGGTACAATCTGAAGGCTAAACCTTCCCAATATAGCGCTATCGCCCGCGCCATGGGAGAAAACATCGACGGGCTCTCAACGCTGGAAGCGGCCCAAAAGGCAGTCGTCGCGGTCGCAAAGCTCGCGGACGAAATTGGTATACCCCGAAGTTTGGAGGCTCTGGGAATTAAGGAATCGATGTTCGATCAATTGGCCGAAGATGCCATGGACGATAAAGGGTCTTTTCCTTTCAATCCCAGACGACCTACCAAGAAAGAGGTGGTGGAACTCCTGCAGGAAGCCTTGCGGGCCTAAAACAGTAGATTTTACAGCCGCACCTTATTGCGATTCGTCTTTTTGATCGGCGGTAGACGCTCGGACAGCAATTCGTCGCAGGTCCGTGCTGAATTTCAACGTACTAGTTTTATTGTCTATTTTAAAAGCATAGGCTGGTCAGACAGTTCCAGATGTGATATAGTGCTAAATTAGACTAAATTTGAATCAAGCTTCTGAAAATCTGACCGCTTAGGTGGTGACGGGTAGAAGTATCCAGGCTTTCGAGGATTAAGGGGAAAACCGTTCAGCCGGAATAATCGTCGGGCTAATTGCCAGTCCATACTTTAATCCCTCATTCCCAATTTGTAATCCCTCAGTTTCATATTCGAAAGCTAGTAGTAGTTTGTTAGGGCCGCAAAAGCCCCTTAGGCGCCGATGGCACTGGAATATGCCTGCGGCCAAAAACTTCCGAGAGTGCCCCTCGGCGCAGCCGCTAGATCGACGGAGGCCGAGCTAAGCTTGGATACCTGTAACAGTTTAGCCCTTTGAAAAAACATGGATATTTTTCATCCAGCTAAATTGATACGGATACCTTAAGTTTCAAACAATCATACGTAGTTCGATCCTGGTTTAGGACAAGTCCGTTATGCCATATGAAGGTTTGAGGACACCCCACCCGGACGTGCAAGCATCATCGACATCACCGGGGCTGCGCGAGATGAAGTTGAACCCCATCACGCTTGCGTTTTCCCACGATTTCGCGGAGCTGGAAGCGCTATTTCGCGCCGACTATTATCGCAAATTCTTAAAGCAGATCAGGCTTTCCGTCCTGCTTGCCATTTGCTTTTATAGTCTCTTCGGGATACTGGATGCCCAATTAATTCCCGACAATAAGGGCAGCCTATGGTTTATCCGCTATGCAATCGTCTGCCCCAGCCTCTTATGTGCCTTTCTCCTTTCTTTCCTGCCCGCCTTCCGCAAATATCTGCAGGGCTTTCTGGCTTTATTTACAACCCTCGCCGGGCTCGGGATCATCGCGATGATCATCATCGCTCCACCGCCCGTTAATTTTTCATATTATGCCGGTCTGATCCTCGTTTTTATGTTTGAATACACGTTTGGCCGACTCCGGTTCGTCTGGGCCACGGCGGCAGGGTGGACGATTGTGGCGTCCTACGAAATTGCCGCCCTCTGGATCATTCCAACGCCCATCCCGATTCTGCTCAACAACAACTTTTTCTTTATCAGCGCCAATATCATCGGTATGTCCGCCTGCTATTCCATCGAATATTTCGCCCGCAAAGACTTTTTTCTGGCCCGTCTTTTGGAAAACGAGCAAGAGAAAGTCACCGCCGCCAATCGCGAATTGGAAAAAAGGGTTGCCGATCGGACCTCGCAGCTCCTGAAAACCAATGAGGACCTGAAACAGGAAATTGCCGCCCACAAAAGAGTGGAGGCGGAAAAGGAGAAATTACAGAATCAGCTCCAGCACGCCCAAAAAATGGAAGCCATTGGAACGCTCGCCGGTGGCATTGCGCATGATTTCAATAACATCCTGGCCGCGATTATGGGCTATACGGAAATGGCCTTGCTCCGAATGGATGGCACGAACCGGATTGCCCACTATTTGCGGCAGGTCCTTAAGGCCAGTCACCGTGCCAAGGAACTGGTCCATCAAATCCTGACCTTCAGCCGCCAAAAACCGCAGGATATGCATTCGATCAATGTCAAACCCATCGTTAAAGAGACCATGGAACTGCTGCGTGCGTCCTTGCCGAAGAATATCGAGATTCGCCAGATCATTGAACCGCATCTCTACACCATTGCGGCTGATCCGACCCAAATCCATCAGGTATTGATGAACCTGTGCACCAATGCCGCCCACGCCATGGAGGACGAGGGTGGGATCCTGGAAGTTAGCCTGAAAAATGTCGAGGTCGGTCCCGGGGAGACGGTCGCGTTTCCGGACGTGAAGCCCGGTTCTTTTGTGAAGTTGACCGTTAAGGATACCGGGCATGGCATCGATCCCTCCGTGCTCGCGCGCATTTTTGAACCTTATTTCACCACCAAGGACCTGGGAAAAGGCACCGGTATGGGACTTCCCGTGGTGCACGGCATCGTCAAGAGCCATGGCGGGTCCATTGTCGTGGACAGCCGACCTGGCGAAGGCGCGACCTTTGAATTGCTGTTTCCGCGTCTGGAACGCAAGACACCCCCACCCATCGAAGATCTAAAACCCCTTCCCACCGGGCAAGGGACCATTCTTTTCATCGATGATGAAGAATACCTGGTGGACCTCGGCGAGCAGATGCTGAACCATCTTGGATATGAGGTAACCACAAGTATGAACCCGCTCAACGCCTTGAAAATCTTCCGGACTCGTCCGGAGACCTTTGATTTGGTGATTACCGACATGTCCATGCCCAAGATGTCCGGGGAACGGCTGGTCAAGGAAATCAGAGCCGTTCGGTCCGACGTGCCGATTATCATGTGTACCGGATTTAGTGAACAAATGAACCCCGAGAAAGCCCGGGCCATCGGAGTCAGTGAATTTCTCAATAAGCCCCTCGTCATCCGTGAGCTCGCCCGGGTCATCACCAAGGTTTTGAATAAACCGCCGTCAAAGCAAGCTGTGGAGTACTGACCATGAGCCAGAGCACCATTGACTCCTCAACCACCTTGTCGGATTCTGACTCCCAAATGTCTTCCGACGATGAGTTGCGCGCGCTGACCGCCGAGATCATTCCGGAGATTCTACCCTATTCGCGCGTCGTCTTCTGCCGCACGCAGGAAAAGGTGGTTATCCAGGGGACCGCCTCCAAATATCTTTATTACGTACAAAAGGGCGCAATCGAGGCCTCCTATACGGTGCGAGGAACGAAGATCGTGGTGGCTCTTATCGGCGCCGGCAATTTTTTTGGCGAAATCGGCTTTTTTGACCGGATCTCGCGCATACGGGATGTTTACGCCACCGAAGACTCCGAAATCCAGGTGTTTGACCAGGAAACGCTGCAGCAGCTCCAGCAAGATAATCCGATGTTGTATGGCAAATTCTTAGCCTTCCTGGCGCAATCCATCTGTATTAAGTTCCGCCGCATACTGGAAGAACGCGAACCCCTGACGGGCTACGCCGCGTCCCTGGCGACCGGGCGCAAGAGTTTCAAGCACTCTAAACCCTTGCCCGAGCATTTTTTCCAAACCACGGAATGGAAATACGTGCACCGGGTCGTCGAAGAATTCAAAGCGAAATTTTTCGATATTTCACACAGCCTGCAGGAGGATTATAATCCGGAGATCGCGGATTCCTTTAAGGCCCAGTGTCATGAAGTGATGTCGGCCTTCAACGAGAACTTGCGGGATTTTGATGATTGTATCAGCCGGCCGGAATACCAGGACTTTGTCTGGGGGTACGTGTTCAAGGAGATCTTTCCGTACTTTATGCGCAGCCGCTTCGCCGAAAGAGCTTACTATAAACCCAAGGGCTACCCCGGGGATTATCTCATGATGGAGATGATCTATCGCAACCAGCCGGAAGGTGACGGTAAATTTGGAACGATTGCCGACAGCTGGCTGCTTGAAGGCGTGCCGGCCAAAGCCGTGCGCGGACGGCGTAAACTGCTGGCCGAACAACTGGAGCTTCTCAGCTGCCAACGCGTGGGAAACGGCCAGCCCATTCGCATTATGAACCTGGCCTGTGGCTCATGCCGCGAGTTGTTCGACTTTCTGGCCAAGTGCGACTACACCGAAAAGATTGAAGCCCTATGCGTGGATATCGATTCCGAGGCCCTGCAGTATACCAATCGCCAGGTGAATGTCTTTTCCCACAAAGCCTCGATCCGGCTCATGAACGAGAATCTGGTCAAGTGGTCCCTGGGCCGGATACGTCACGATTTTCCCCCGCAGGATATCATCTACTCCTCCGGTCTGACCGACTACCTGGACCGCCGGCTTGTTTTGAAACTGATCACCCGCTGCTACGAACAACTCAAACCGGGCGGGGTTCTCATTATCGGCAATTTCGGAACCCGGAATCGCGACCGGGCCTTTATGGAACATATTTTAAACTGGAGACTGATCCATCGGGATCAAAACGAATTCGAAGACCTTTTTGCCGCCAGTCCCTTTGGCCGCAAAATCGAAGTTCTATCCGAAGAGCAAGGGATCAACCTTTTTGCCCTGGCGGCCAAGCCCTCCGTTGCCCTCGACGGTTCGCCTTAAACGGACCGCCCCGCCCGCAAAAATCTTGAACTACCCTGCCCCGGCCTTTAGATCCCGCAGCGGTTCGAAAAAATATTTGATGTCATCCGCGGTCATCATCCCCAACCTGCGGGCCACTTTAGGCGACAGCAGGACAAAGTCTCCTTGCGACCGGGCGCAAAGTTCCCCCTGGGCGTTGTAAAGGAAAGCCTCGATATCTGCTTGGCGTTCCCCCCTCTGATCGCGCACCTTCCCCTCCACCTTCAAATCCTGGTCAACCCGGACCGCTTTGATGAAATCCACCCTCAGGGTTTGGGTTAGGGTGATTTTTTTTAGCATATAAATTCCGGCCCACCCCATGGTTTCATCTAAAATGGTGGCGATAATTCCCCCGTGAACGATCTTGTTCCACCCGCATAAATGGGCGGGAACCGTTAGCCGGGAAAACACGGATTTGTCATCGGCAAAGAACTTCATCTGCAGACCGGCTGAATTGACCGGACTGCACCCGAAACAATTATGCGTGCCGCTGTTCGGCAATTGTTTGTAATTATCCTCTCCAGCCATAAACGCCGCGATTTCCTTTTCACGTTCCTCAATGTCGCTGAAACCTTCTCAGGATCTAAATCATGGACTGGCGCAGATCCCGGAATTTGGGCAGATTTTGTTGAGAATCAAAGGGCAGATCGAATGAACCCGCGATCACCTGAATATCCGCGCGCCTTTGAACCGTTGCGGCCAGCGCGGGTGAAACGGCCAACCACTCCAGATCGGCGGTATTGGAAATCCAAGCCAGCTTGACTTTCTC
>CP070697.1:5907148-5914789 GCA_020353555.1 Desulfobacterales bacterium | reverse complement strand
GGCTGGAGAAACCTTTTGACCAAAAGGAAGGCGCGGTCTACTGGCTGAATGTCGCCGCCCGGCCGCGGGATGGAAGCGACTGGATGTGGGGTTGGGAGACCTCCCAGGAGCACTGGAACGACAATGCCGTCCAGGGCGACGGCGTGTGGTGGAAGGCCATGGGACAACCGCAAACCGCTTTCGAAGACCTGCCCCTGGGCGCCACGTATTTTGTCGGTCAAACATTGACTACGGCGGGGATGCCGATCACCGTAAGGCCGTTCCAGTGGAGCAATTTAACTTGGACTAGCGACGGCCACACCCGGGTCGCGACCGGCGGGAACGCCGGCGGGGCGGGCAAAGAACTGGCCGTCAACAACGTCAACCTGGACATGGGGTTCGGTTTCCCCCTGCAACAACTCTCCCTGTTGTTCGGGGAGTATGGCGGCAACCTCAACATCGAAATCAATGGCGTCTTCAAGAATTTCGACAACTTGGCCGACATTGACGGGCAAACGATCGGCGGGGTGGACATCGAGGTGGTCAACGGTCTGGGCAATGATCATGGCTTCCTGCGCCTGGTAGGGACGATCAATCAGTTTGCGATTGGCGGCCAGGAGTTTTTCATCGACAACGTCGACGGGAGGGGCGAGGTCGATATGGCCTTTGCGCTCATCACCCCCCAAGATGAAGATTATTGTGAAGGGGATTTCGATCGGGACGGCGATGTGGACATCTTCGACCTCGAACGGTTTGCCGCTCATTTTGGCCGCCCCGCCTGCTATCTCACCGGCGACTGTGAAGGGGATTTTGATTACGACGGCGATCAGGACGGCCGCGATTTGAGCAAGTTCATCGAAGACTACGGCCGTGACGACTGTCCGTGCCCCCTGCCGGAACCCTGCGATGACGGCGTCCCATGCACTGTCGATTTTATTGACCCGGAGACCGGCGCGTGCCGGCATGAACCCAAAAATTGCGATGACCGGAATCCTTGCACCCTTGACGGCTGCGATCCCGATACGGGGCGGTGTCTCCACGAGCCAATCTGTGAGGCCTGCTGCCTGCCGGAGGGCACCTGCCGGCAAATCACCATCGACGAATGCCTCGAACTCCAGGGCCGGCCCCAAGGCGGGGGTTCCGAATGCCAGAACATCCAGTGCCCCCCGCCGGAACAGGCCTCGGTTGGGGACTTCGTGTGGGAGGATTTGAATGGCAACGGCTTGCAGGACTCTGGAGAACCCGGGTTGGCAGGCGTCACCGTCGAACTGCTGGACTGCAATGGCAATGTCCTTGCCGTGACCACCACGGACGCCAGTGGTTTCTATGCTTTCACGGCCCCGCCAGGGGACTACAACCTGCATCTCATTTTACTGCCGGGCTTCCTGTTCAGCCTGCCGGATCAGGGCATGGATGACCAGAGGGACAGCGACGCAGATCCCGTCAGCGGCATGACCGTTTGTACGAATTTGGCTCCGGCTGAGACCGACCTGACCTGGGATGCCGGAATGTTCCGGCTCCAGCCCGGCATCGACATCCAGAAATCTACGAACGGGCAGGACGCCGACGTTGCTCCGGGACCGAGCATTCCCGTGGGCGATGCCGTGCTCTGGGAGTACGTCGTCACCAACACCGGCAACGTCCCCCTAACCGACATCACCGTCACCGACGATCAGGGGGTGACGGTCGCGTGTCCGAACTCCAACCTGCCGCCCGGCGAAGTCATGACCTGCACCGCGAGCGGTTTTGCCGTGCACGGCCCGTATGCCAACGTCGGTACAGCCCGAGGGGCGACGGCGGGCGGCATCATTGTCAGCTATGAAGATCCCAGTCACTACACCGGCCTGCCCGCGCCTGAAGCCTGCTGCCTCCCGAGTGGAGAGTGCGCGGAACTTCCACCGGCTGAGTGTCGTGAACGCAGCGGCGAGCCCCAGGGGCCGCGCAGCGACTGTAATAATGTGCAGTGTCCGCCTCCGACCGAAGCCTGTATCATTCGAGATCAGGGTTGTTTCGACTTGCCGCAGGAACAGTGCCTCGAAAACGGCGGTGATCCGCAGGGCCCGGGGACCACGTGCAATCGGTAGTCAGGGGACGGAAAACGTATAAGTAATCCGGCAATCTGCAGCCAATGCGGCCACTTTTTTCAGAACAACGCGTCGGTCCCCAACAACACATCAAGGAAACGTAAATTGCGTGTCTTTTCGTGGATTTCGTGACTCCATTGTAAAAAAAATGGAGGACCCAATGATAAAAAACCACAATTCGAAAACAACGACGAAGACAATTGGATTCGCGCTCCTGTTCGGCATCTTCAGTATTGCGCTCGTACTTGGCGCCGGAATTCCTTTTGTCAGAGCCGATATCTGGTACGTGAAAACGGATGGTTCCGATGGCAACGGCGGAACCAGTTGGGATGATGCGTTTCAAACAATACAAAGAGGCATCGATGCCGCATCGGCCAGCGACCACGTTGCCGTTGCCGATGGCACTTATACGGGGGAGGGCAACCGCGACATCGATTTTGAAGGCAAGGCCATCACCGTACGGTGCACCGCAACCGCGCCGGCAGCCTGCACGATCGACTGCGGTGGTATGGCCGGGCACCGCGGCTTTTATTTCCACAGCGGTGAAGGCGGCGATTCGGTTTTGGACGGGTTTACCATCACCAACGGTCAGGCCAATGAGGGCGGAGCCATCGCGTGCGTCTCCGCCTCGCCCACCATCACCAACTGTAAATTTGTCGCCAACCAATCCAAGATTTATGACGGCGGTGCCATTTACTGCAGCAATGCCTCCCCGACCATCGCGCACTGTACGTTCACGAGCAACGCCAGCCCGTACGACGGCGGCGGCATCTACGGCACCGACGCGTCGGCTCCAACCATAACGAACTGCGACTTCAATGCCAACTCCGCCGTGTTTTACGGCGGTGCCATTTTTTGCGAGGCGTCATCGCAGGCAACCGTCACCGGCTGCACGTTCACCGGCAACACGGGGCGCTACGGTGCGGGCATCGCCTGCGATGCGTCGTCGCCGACTATTTCGGACTGTACCTTCGAAACCAACACCGCCGGCTACTACGGCGGCGCCATTTTCTGCACGGCCGCCTCACCGCAAATCACCGGATGCACGCTGACCGGCAACACGGCCACCCGACGCGGCGGCGGAATTTACTGCGAGGCTTCTTCGGCGCCGACCATCGCGACTTCCGCGATCATCACCAACACTTCTCCCGGCAGCGGGGGAGCCCATGGCCAAGGAGGCGGCATCTACAGCAGCACGTCGTCCCCAATTCTTTCCGCCTGCAGCCTGACCGGCAATAGTGCTCTGTCGGGCGCCGGCGTCTACAGCGACGATTCGCTGATGACCATCCAGAACTGCGCAATCCACTCGAACCAGGCCAGCCTGGCCAACGGCGGCAACGGCGGCGGCCTCTACATCGGTTGGAATTCCCCGACCATCAGCGGCAGCACCATCAGCGGTAATTCCTCCTATGACGGCGCCGGAATTTATTGTGATAATTCATACCCTTCAGTTGGCACCACCAAGATCTCCACCAACACCGCCGTCCGTTACGGCGGGGGGATCTACGCCAATCTGTCCTACCCATCATTGGCCACGTGCATCATTGAAGGAAACGACGCCGAGTTCGGCGGCGGCATCCGCATCAGCGGTGAATTGGTTACGGGGACAACCTCCGTGGCAAACTGCATCATCGTCGACAACACGGCCGACTACGGTGCCGGAATTGACATTTTGTCTTCCTCCCCGACGTTCGTGAACAACACCGTCACCCAAAACACCGCGGGCATTGAGGGCGGCGGCGTGCGCTATTATTCGACGACCCGCAGACCGGAGTTTATCAACACGATTTTCTGGGGCAACACCCGCATTGGTCCTCCCGAGACACCGGATGAAATATGGGTGGTCTCCGGTGCGACCCTTTTCGAATACTGCAACATTCAGGGAGGGTATCCGGGAACCGGCAACATCGACCGCGACCCCTTGTTCAGGGACGCCGCCGCTAACGATTTTCATCTGACCGCCGGATCGCCGTGCATCGATGCCGCGACGAGCGAGAACGTTCCCATGGTGGATTACGACGGAACCGCCCGCTGGGACGACCCGGATACGCCGAACACGGGCGACGGCGACGATCCCTACTACGACATCGGCGCCTACGAATATCATCCGGGGTGTACGGGAGATTTTGATACCGACGGGGACGTCGACGGCAGCGATCTGGCCGCCTATGCCTTCGCCCCGGCAGGCCTCGATTTGGACGACTTTGCCGCGGCGTTCGGCCGCACAAATTGCTTGTAGTGCGGCATCCTTTTTGAAATCAACGCGCGGGTCGGTTTTACGAACTCTTATTTTCGAGTTTTTCCCGCTGCCCAAAGCCGATCAGCGGTCGGCCCATCCATGGTTTTTCAAAGGGCTAAACGGTTACGAGTTTCCATCATGCCGCCCATAACGGAGCTTAACGGTCCGATGGCAAGTTTGTTTGTCACCCCAAATGACCGCCGTCCTCAGCGTCGCTGTTTTCATCGTAGCCGCTTCGAACTAGACCAGAATTGCAACAAGGACGCCCCCCAACTCCGGCAGCATCTAACCTCGTCCCAATTCCCGTATATTTACTTTTCCTACGCGTTTTCTACGCATTTTTGTGTCTTGACAGATTGCTAGATTACTGCTTTAAAGATTAAGATATGCCCAAGTTGAAATGGGACCCTATCTGCACTTGCAGGCGCGTGGCGCCGTGAGGCGGTTCTTTGCATTGATTTTGCAGACAAGCTCTTGAGCGTTATGAAATCTCAGGGCTTCGGGGTTGGCGTTATTTTATTCAGCTTGTATTTGATGGATCGCCGTATGGTCTGAATTTGCTCGTTTTGGTGATGGAGAGAGAATGCGAAAGGGTTTTTACTCTTTTCGAAACAAAGCTTCCTGCGGGCGGGTTTATCCCTTTGGAAGCTTTTTTGTTTGAGCCCTTGCTGGAGATGTGCGTTCTTGACTGTTTGCAGCCGCTGATCAGAGCGAGGTTCGTTTTGAAGTGACCTGCATCCGGCGGATATTCAGAAATACTTAAACGGCTGTCATCAGGAAAGGAGGTTACAATGATGAGAAGATCATTTTCCGCGGCCCATCCGCTCCTACTGACTGTCTGCTTTTTCCTAACGGGTGTCGGGCTGTTTCACGGGGCCGCCCCGGCCGCACCACCGCCTCCGCCTCCTCCGCCTCCCCCCAGCCAATTTCTCTTCCAATTCGATGATCTCAGTGTGGGAGAGAGATTTACGGCCACGCACCAACCGTATGCCGATATGGACGGATATGGACGGGGGATCAATATTGCCACCGATTTGATGGGGGTTCCCACCGTCACCCAAGAAACAACGACCAATCGCGTATTGAAGAATGTGGGGACGAACGAGTTCGGCACCAGCGAAAATTCCAATCTGCATATTACCCTGCAGGGGTTTCTCGCCGACATTGTGGACGCGCAGGTGGGGCTGGCCGGCTCGGACACGTTTCCGGTCACGGCCCATCTCTACGCCTACTACCAGGATCGTCTCGTCGGTACCGACACGGTTGATCTCGGTTATGGTCCGGCATCCACCCAGCGAGTGTTGCGCATCGAAATCACGGACCCCACCACGGAGGCCATTGATCGGGTCATGATCAGCTACGGGTACACCCACGGCGGCACGCAGAACGCCCAGCAGTCGGAGGTCATCGACGATCTCTACTTTCGGGTTCTGCCAGAGCCCCCGGACCCACCCCCGCCGGACGCAACTGCGCCGGTCATCCACATTCTGGAGCCGGGGTCGGGAGACACGGTGGGCAGCGGCTGGCTCATGGGCTACGTCGTTGAAGAACGGGGCCTGGACAGCCTGATCCTGCGAAGTTTCCCGGCCAACGGCTCCGTCAGCGTCACCCCTCTGTACTCCGTGGTCGACGGCGAAGAGCGGTATTTATTCTACGGCTGGCTTCCGATCAGCGAGGGTGCCAACACATTTCGGGTGATTGCCGAAGACCGCGCCGGCAATACGGCCGCCGAGAGCGTCGACGTCGACTATGTCGTCCCGGACTATTACCCGCCGCCGCCCGAATGGCCGCCCAACCTGAACTTTGTGGCCACCGGCATGGAAGTCACCCAGGCGATCCAGAGCTGGACCTTGTTGAATCTGAATCTCTACAACCCGCCCTACACCGAAGACGAGCTGCCGGCCGGCAAGACCACCCTGGTCCGGGTCTACGCCGACGTATACGGCACCGACGATCCCATTCCCGATGTGAACTGCCGGCTGCATGCCTATGATGCCGGCGGCGTGGAGCTTCCCGGCTCGCCCATTTTCCCCGTGGCTCCGGTCACCCTCCATCCGGGGGAGACCTGGGTGGAGCAACGGGAGGATCCGGCCAAGAGCTTTAACTTTTTCCTGCCGCCGGAATGGACCTACGGCTTCGTGTCGCTAAAGGCCACCGTCAACGAGTGGAATGCCATCCCCGAGGCGGTCTATAACGACTTCAACAGCGCCCATGCCGACATTACCTTCACCGAGACGGACGATCTGTGTGTGTTCGTCTATCGTTTCCATTCGGTCGAAGAAGACGACGTCACCCCCACCTGGACGGAGGCGCAAACTAACCTGGGCTATTTGCGCCAGCTTTATCCAGTCACACCGGAGAACTTGTTCATCTATAACAGCGGTACGGTGGACACCGAACGGCTCCTCGACACCGGCGACGCGGAAGAAGACAGTGCGAATCTGAGCGATCTGTTGGATGCTTTCCGCCGGGGGCTGGGTCTGAACTATGGCATGGCCCAGGTGGCCATTTGCAACCACCATGCCTACTTAGGGCTCACCGATAACACGGTCGAACACCGGGGCGTGACCGACTCTTACCGGCCGGTCTCCCTTTCGGTGGCCGCCGACACCAATTTCTACAAGATCAAGACGGCCCACGAGGTCGGTCACGGTCAGGGGCTTGGACATGTGGACAGCTACGAACCGGATTGCAGCGGGGAGGACGGCGATGGCGAACACGAACCCAAGGAACCCTACGAGCCCTATCCCATATATCACTACCCCCCCGACTACAGCGCCCACTATTACGATGCCTCCATCGGCAACTGGGGCGTGAGGCTTTTGGGCGGCAACACCTTCGACCTCTGGGACCCCGAAACCACCGGCGATCTCATGTCGTATTGTGGTGACCGCTGGATCTCCACCTACACCTGGAGTTGGCTGTTCGACCTCTTTACCTCCGGATCGGCCGCCCTGGCTTCGAATCGCGACAGCGGTCTCGCGGTCGGCAACGCCCCGGCCGCTCCCCCGGCGCCCTACCTGATCGTGAGCGGCTCCGTGCGGAAGATGGACTTTTCCAATTCCGCCAGGCTCGATCCGGCTTGGCAAAGACTCCTCGCCGCCGGATCATCCGATCATGTGGGCGTGGGCCGATTCTCCATCGCCCTGAAAAACGCCCAGGGCACGACCCTTTTCACGCGCTACTTCGAGCCGGAGCCCAAGCGCGACCTGGAGAATCACGCCAGCTTCTACGAACTCATCCCCGCCAAGACCGGCACGCGCACCATCGTTTTGAACGGCCCCGACATTATGAAGGTCCCCATGATCAGTGCCGGCCTGTCGGCCCCTGCGGTCACCG
>CP070697.1:5895969-5907048 GCA_020353555.1 Desulfobacterales bacterium | reverse complement strand
CAAAAATGACGCTATCAGCAAGCCCAGGGCATCAATTTCGAGATCCAGCCGCTCTCCCAGACGGGTTTCGTGGTGTCTGATTCGGGCGATCAGGCCGTCGCCGTAATCCAGGACCGCCGCCGCGAGATAGAGGAGGCCGGGCGCCCAGATCAGCCAGAGTGGAGGTAGATCCGATGGCGGCCACGGCTGCAGGATGAAGCCCGCCAGCATGGCAATCAAAATACCTCGCAGTAGGGTGATCCATGTCGCTAGCCCCAGCTGAGGTCGCCAGACTTTGGTTTGGGGATGATAATTTGCTTGCAGGCCCGACCGTAAGCGCCCCAGGACGTAAAACGCCGGCCAGGTGGTTTGGCAAAGCCACCGCCAGGCAAAGCGTGGGTGGCAGGCTTCACGCAGAATAACAAAAGCCATCAAAACCAAAACCAGTGTGCAAAGAGTGGCCGTCCACCATTCGACGAGCAATCGGCCTTGTCTGGCGGGCAAGTTCGCTCCCTGCCGTTCATCTGTCACTAAAATCTCCTGCATGCGACTCCTGGATCGTAAAGAAAGAGATAATTCATCCAATAATTGGCTTTTGGGAGAAATTCTTAAGAATATAGTCCTGGAGTTCATCCAGCAATCGGCGCTGGAAGTGGTCCAACTCACCCGTTTGTCTAAGCTGCTCTATTTCGCCGAGGGCTTCCGCAGGAGTCGTCCGCCTTTCGCCTCGGTGGTCGACCAGGGCGTCTTGCGCACGGGCGGGATTGACACGGCGCATGTAGGCTTCAAACTCGGCGAGCCGGGTAGGGGGGAGGTTGTCGTAATAGTTGCGAAACAGGATTCGACGGGCCAAAGCACGGGTTTCGGGATTGGGAAAAAGATCGACGAGTTCGAACCTTTCATCCCACGAGGCCGCGTGAAACTGGCGGCATAATTTTTCCTCGAACCGGGAGAGAAATCCGATTTGGTAAAGGGCCGCGTCGAGATCCACATTGGGAACAAGGGGATAGCGGTATTCCCGGTAGTATTTGACAAGCGCCTGTAAGATTTCCGGGCGCGCTTGCAGCCAGTTTAAGTTCTCCTCCGCGATTGCCCGGCGCGGTGCCCCCAATTGTCGCCAGAAACGCTTGTGGGGAGGCAACACGATGCCGGGTTCACCCAATTTCTTCCGGATGACCCAGGTCTTCTCATCCGGGCGGGTGGACGTGGTTGCGGGCAAGTCCGGTCGATCAAGGCACAACCAGAGGGTTTGATTCGGATAGGGCAGCGAGTTTCCGATGAAAAGGACGGGAACCTGGAAATCCTGCTGGAAACCGAATTCACTCCCGACCATCAACCCCAAACGGTGGGCGCCGGTGACACTCTGAAAAGAAACGGGAAGCTCTTCGAGCCGCCGGGCATCGGTTTCCTTGATGAAATAGCCGGCTAAATAATCCCACATTTTTTTCTCGGAAGCCAATTTACGCGCCAGTTCGAGTGTGGCCGCGACATCCACCCCGGCATCGTGAGAGGGCCCGGAAACCAAACGGTTGGCGGTGCTCAGATGTTCCAGCTTCAGAGAGGGTTTCCCGTCTATTTCGGGCCATTGCAATACCGCCCGTTTGTACAACCAGCAGATGATGGTGATGGGAAGTAAATCCATGCGCCGGCAACCATTGTGGAATTGGTGGGTGTACGGGGGGAGCAGGTTGCGATGAAATGCAAAACGGAGGAATTCATCATCGAATCCCATGGTGTTGTAACCCAGACTGATGGTGCCGGGCTGGTTCAGCAACTGGTGTATTTGTTGGATGGCTTCGAATTCATTCACACCCGACCCAAAATCCGCAACGGATATGCGGTTGGTGATGATCGCCTGGGGCGACGGAATCACGTCCGGACGCAAGCGAATCCGGACGGAGGTGCGTTCGATTTCTTTGAACTGCATATCGCTTCGAATCGCCGCAAATTGCAGAACCTGATCAAAAGCTTTGTTTAAGCCGGTTGTCTCGGTGTCGTAAAAAAGATAAGTTGTCATGATTTCAGTGCTGAGGGTCTTTGAGCGGCCGGAAAAAGTTGTTGTCCTGCGAATTCCGCGGCACGCAACGAATCCACCTTGAGGCCGGGCCGACGGCCGGCAAACAAATTGAGTTCGGATCCCCATTGGGGTTTCAATTACAGGTTTTAAAGATCCATCACTTGCAGATGCTTTGGGGAATATGACGACATATCCGTTCAATACGGTCATCTGTCAAGGGAAAAAATGGGGCGAGGATGATGGCCGGGATCAAGGTCCGATCCGGGCGAGCGGGAAATATGATGCGGGGAATTGATGGCGACGGGCGCGGCGGCCCGGGCGGGGAGCGGTGAAAATCTGTCCTGAATGAAACCAAGGCTCACTCGATGGTGATGATCAAATCTTCGCTGTCGTAACCGAATTCCGACAATAGATTATTGGCCGTTTCGACGATTTCGTCCGCATTTAATTTGGTTTCAACAAAGATATCGCTTTTCTTGATTTTTTCAGGGAATCGCAACTGGTCCTCGTACCGCGAGAAATAGGTTTTGCCATTACCCGAAATCCATAATACTTTTTCGAAATCCTTGACGTGCGCCTCGGCAAAATGATTACACAAGGTGGTGAGCAGTTCCACCCACGAACGGACATCGTAAGTGCGCCCGTTGAAGGAAAATGAGCTGATGGCTTTGTCCGTATAGGTATCGGTTCCCGCGGTTTTCGTCTTGGCGGAGCTCGCCGAATCTTTTTCAGCCGGATTGTTTTCGGTTGACGTTGATTTGGGTTCTTTGGGAGAAGATGAATTGCGGGTCGTCGGTATATCCTTGATCAGCCATTTATTGACCCGCTTCTTCAGAAATTTTTCGATGACTCGGGATTCCGGCTTGTAGCCACAGAGCTTTTCGGTGGTTTCAATCAATAATTCCACAAATATCTTGTTGGGCTCGGAAATCATCTTGTTCCAGGCTTCAGGTACGGATTCGGCGGCAATTTTCTGCTTTTGGCTGTGATGAAGCGCGCGGGCCTTTTTTATGAATTCGCCCTTGGAAACATTATCGCGGCTGAGAAAATCGGTCAGATTGGGTAGAATCTCCTCCGGGTCATCGTGCATGATATTGATCGCATGAAATCTTTTCTGCTCCCACCCCCCTTTGGTTGAGGACAGATAAAACCACCAGATCATTCCGTTTGTCAGCACCGAAAGTTCCACCCCTTCCAGTAAAGCAAAATTAAGGAGGTTTTTTTGGTGGTTATCCAATTCCTCCTGAATCCCTTTGACTTCAATGAAAACCTGGTTGTCGTTATTAATCCGCAGCGCGTAATCGACGGTCAGGTCATCCACCGAATAATTTGGAAAAACCTCTTCGACGTTAAAGATATCCCAGCCCAGAAATGACAGCATCCGCAAGACAACCGCTTGTTTAGTGGAGGCCTCATCCAGTGAGGCCATTTTTTTATTGGATTTAAGATCTTCAATAAATGAAACGATCTCTTTTTTCATTGTTTCCTCCTGGAATCACGAATTCCCCAAGGGCCATCGGGCGGTCTGGGTTGCCCTCAAGACGGGCACCGACTCACACCGGCATGGTCAGCCCCTTTTGGGGGAACCCGCCCCTGGCGGGACGAAGAACGGCATCGCTTCGCGACCGCAATTCGGCTATTGTTCTAGTCCGGTATGTCAGTTTCAAGAGTTGATTTTGGACGGGAATTCTCCTAAACCCCTGTATCCGTGCAAGTCAGTGTGTGCCGGTCGTTATTGAAAAATAAGGTATATAATCCAATATCGGTCGAAGCTTTGGAAACTTGAGGGGATTGTGGATCGAAGGGATGTCTCGGACAAGCGCTAATTTGCAAATCGAAGAAAACGGCCGCGGACGATGCGCGAGGGTTCGTGGAAAACGCTAAAGCTTGGTCTGCCATTGTCCGATGTAGTCTTTAGGGAACACCCTTCACCGATCGGGTAGCGAGGTTCGCAAGTCAATGAAAACCAAATTGCTTTTCTGGGGTGCCATCCTTTTTTTCGTTTTGGGATGGAAGACCCAAGACAATCTTTTGTATTATTTTTGGGCGATTCACCTTTTTACTCTATTCGTGGCCTTCGTTATTTATCGGATGGAGAAAAAATTCCAGCCCGCAGAGAAGATCGAATCCCTTCCAGAGGTTAATGCTTCCAAGGCTAAATCCCGCTGAAAGACGGCTGCCTTTTCCCGATCGAAAATTGCAATGCACGTATTAATAATTTAGTACGTAAATAGAATTTTCATGCACCGTGGTGGCCCAGAGGGCCATGAGTGTTTAACACGCAAATAAAATTTTCATGCATTGTGGCGGCCCAGAGGGCCTTGAATGTTTAGCTGTATGAAAAATATCTCGGCCGGCCGGATCTTGAGCTGCATCAGCCCCCCGCGTCTATCTTCGAGCAGCTCTTTGCCCGTAACCGGAAGGGCGCAAGCGGCAATCAGAATTTTACTTGCGGCGCCGCTTTTTCGGCTTCAGGGATTTCATAGTATTCGGCTGGGGAGATTCCGGCGACAATAGCGTAAAATCTTCCAAAAAATGTTCGCGTGTAGGTATTCAGTACTTGGACCGCGTCGTTGTATCGTTTGCGTTCCACCGCAATGCGGTTTTCGGTTCCTTCCAGGCTGTCCTGGAGTCTGAGGAACGATTGGTTGGCTTTGAGGTCCGGATAACGCTCCTGGAGCAGGAGAAGACGGGCAAGGGCACTTTCCATCCGCTGGGCCCCTTCGATTTGATCTTTGACATCGCGGGCTTGAAAATACTTTGTGCGGGCCTCAGCGACCGCCTCAAAAATTTCTTTTTCGTGCTTGGCGTAGCCTTTGACCGTTTCCACGAGATTGGGGATGAGATCATAACGGCGCTTCAATTGGTTGTCCACCTGGGCCCATTTGCCTTTGACATTTTCATCCATGGCGATGACGCGGTTGTAGCCGGCGATCAGCTTTCCGATTAACATGAAAAACAAGACCAGGATAACGCCGAATACGATCATAAGTGTCTTCAGTTGTTTGCTCATGGATTCCTCCAGTGAAATTTGATGAAAGGGTCTCTTTAAGATGGCTCACAGCTGCAATCAAATCGAGCGGGGCCGGTAACACGCTAGGCTACCAGCCGCCCGAGGCGCCTCCGCCGCCGAAGCTGCCGAAGCCACCGCCGCCGAAACCGCCGCCAAACCTACCTCCGGAGCCTCTCCAAGTTCCTCTTCGGCCGCCCATGGATGAAAGTAGAAAGAGGGTCAGCAGGAATCGCGGATTTTTCAAAAACAGGATAACCATTACGAGGAAAAAACCGATGGAGACCAATTTTCCGAGCAAGCTGGGGGATTTGTTCGGGGGGGGAGGCTGATCGGTCCGGCGCATGACGGGCATGCCGGTGATGGTCACCCCGGCATCGTTTGCAATTTCCTCGGCAAGGGCCACGGTGGCGGCATAGATGCCCTTTGCATAATCTCCCTTTCGGAAATGGGGCACGAGATAACTCCGGCCGATGCTGCCGACGAGGCTGTCCGGGAGCACCCCTTCCAGACCGTAACCGACTTCAATTCTGTATTTGCGCTCCCGGAGCGCAACGACCAAGAGTAAACCGTTGTCCTTGCCTTTCTGCCCCAGTTTCCATTGATCATGGGCCACGCTGATGGAAAAATCCTCGATGGATCGTCCTTCCAGGCTATCGATCGTCAAAATGACCATCTGGGCCGTGGTTTTTTGTTCAAGTTCCCGCAGGTATTCGTTGAGTTCTCTCTCCCGGGAATCGTCCACGATGCCGGCAAGATCCACAACATAGTTGGCCGGTCGATCCGGGATACGGGCGGCATAACAGGACGTCCGGGCCGAGAAGAAGAGAAGCAGAAGGATGAGAAAGCCGACGGCTTTATGCTTCAAGGGCATCGGTAATCTCCCCCAGTTTTTCAACCGCCTTATAATAGTCTTCAAATATCGTGTTGAGCTGTTCGCCAGAGGATTTAGTTTTTTCTCTTTTAAGCCGCAAGACAATTTTGAAAACACCGGTGTCGACGCCGGTCACTTCCTCCAGGGTTGCCAAAATCTGGTCACTGTCAGGGGGAGCTTCCCGACCCAGCAGGGTAATGATACCCTTGAAGAGGGGCAGGTAACCGCTGAAGGACTTGACAAAACCATCCGTCAGCAATCGGCGGTTACCGGAAGACGCGATATAGCCCTGCCTGAGCCCGATCAGTTTGACTTTCAGTTCCCGTTCGCACTGTTGACGCAGATCCGGTCGGCGAATTTCCATACCTTGCCAGATATCACTTCCAAAGACCGTCGTGTGGAGCATCTTTATATTCAAAAACTCAAGCGGAAAGACATCCAGTGAGTTCACGATATAGGACGGCGTCATGATCAGCGGGGCGGCGATTCCTTTTTTGCCATATTTTTTCCCGAGCGGTGCCAGTCCGGCGAGAAGGACAAAGTCCATGGCATGCAGGACGAAAACGGAGTTGATATCGGAGGATTGGGGATCATAATCATCCGTGAGGGCACTGCCAACGATATGGATGGAGTGGATTTTGTCCTGGTAGCGGCCTAAGATTTCATCCAGGAAAGGCTTAAATCTGGCGGATATTTCCCTGCGCACAGTGGCATGCTTCATTGTGACCTCCTCTCACTACGCGCTTGACAGCGTAAGCGGTTAAGATTGGCGGTACCTCGCGCGAAGCCCGCCCAAGGAAGCGTCCGGCCGGAAAGAAGCCCCAGGAAATCCGGCCCCAAACGGTAGCCTGCAACCTTTAGCTCAGAGCGCGTCCCCAATCAAACCACCCAGCGATGGTGTCCCGATCGACCGTAAATCGTCGTGATGCGCACGCGCCGTGTCTCAAACCATCCCTGATGCAAACAATAAGCCAGCTGCAGCTTTTAATCCTTGGCGGAAAGGAAAGAGGGCCCGGCGTCATTTTCGGCTAAAGAATACAATGGAATTGCCGAATAGATGAAAAGACCCAGATGCTATTCGGCTCTGCGGTTCGAATTTCTTAAAATTTGACGCCAGTTCGCGCGTTTTTGGCGGTTTTTGTAGGTATTATGACAATTTATTGACGTCCATAAGCCGAATTACGTTATCGCGGCTTAAGTCAGATTGGCTTTTACCTTTTTAACATATTGAAAATATTATATTTAATTAACAAACCGAATTTGGCATGATAGTTGTATGGATATATGGGCACGTGGCTGACACGTTCCTTCGGCAGGTTTGGCGAAGGAAAAAAGCAGGATCTGGCCCTAGTCAAATCTATATGCTCAGCAGGGAGGATTAAAATGGAAAGATTGTCAGAGAGACACGATGAACCTCAGAAGTTCGATTTCAACGTTGGCTACCTGGTAAAGAGCCCCTGTCGGGATTGCCCCAAACTTTCCAATTTGCCGGACTGCAGCGAAGCGTGCGAGACGCTCAACAAGATCCAAGCGATTCTGGCGGATTCGATTTCTTCCGCAAACAACTTCTCGGCCGCTGAATTCCATCCCTTACCCCCGCAGGTGCTTGAGCAAATCTAGGCCGAGAAAGAATCTTAGCGCGGATTACTTCAGATCGCAATCAAATTATGCGATCGGTGAGCCGACCTTCAGGGCCGAGGCATCGCAGCGAACGGGCTGCCAGTTGATCCCGTGGCTTTTGCATGATGGCATTAATTTTGTCAAAGCGCGTGGGAGCAGCTAAGATCGCTGTGGGTGTCTGCCTAAAAGGGGTATTGCCGATAGACCGGAGGCGGCCGCCGCCTCGGGGTCATGAATTGGAGAACAACCGATTTCCGGGTAGGCATTGGAAAAAGCGTTGGCGCTCGTACGTCTGCCGGGAGCTGCACCCCTCAAGCAGAGGCCCCAAACGTTCTTCTTCTCGGCCGGCGCCTGCCCGATGAACCGCTTCTCAGCGCTGAACCAAGGAAACTTCCCTTCCTCGTAAATATTCATCGCCCCCCCGAACAATGAGCTACTCGATAGGTGTTAGCTCTGAAACTCCGATCTCGTCAACTTGACTTGCAAATTCAATTTCTGATAGGGTTGTTGCGGTCGGTCGCAGCTGGCGCCTCAAACAAATCATTCGGCCGCCCATCGCCAGATACTGATTCCAGCCCACGGATGCGCAGGAATGCGCAACTCAGATGCACCCGGCACGCCTGACGGACGACTCCCACGGCGCTGTTTCGGCGCTGGGGCTGGGAAAATCTCAAAGATGTCCCTTTGCGAGGTCATATGATGGAAAATCAGCCCCCGGAAAAGCCGGCACTTCTGATCATCGATATGGTGAAAGATAATTTCGATGCGAGCAAAAACCTTCCGATTACCGCCCCGGCGAAAAGGATTATTCCACCCCTTAACAAGCTGATCGGCATTTTTCATAAACAGAATTGGCCGGTTGTTTTTGCCACCGATGCCTTTCACAAAGAGGATTTCTTCTTCCGGGGCCGCATGCAGCCCCATTCCTTGGCCGGAACCCAAGGGGCCGAAGTGGTCGATGAACTGGATCGGCAAAAAGAGGATCTGTGGCTCCCCAAACCTAGATTTTCAGCCTTTTTTAAAACGGATCTCGATGGATGGCTGCGGGCAAGGGGGGTGACGCTCTGCGCCGTGGGCGGCATTGCCACACCCTTCTGTGTCCTGACGACCGTTATGGACGCTATTTGCCATGATTTCAAAGCGGTCTTGCTGGAAGACTGTGCGGCGGCTTTGTCCGAGAGTCTTCACGCGCAGACCCTCGACACCTACCGGCGCAACCCGCTGTACCCTCTGCTACGGGTGGCGTCATCATCTGATCTGGCCGCGGAGCTGTTGGCCGAGGCCTAGGCTGACGATTTCCACTCGAGGATTGACGATTCAGGAAATCATGCAATCTTAGAATTAGCCCAACCGCGGAGCGAAATGGACCTCCGCCCGTCGCGGGGGCAAGAGCCGCGGTCACCTTTAAGACTTGAGCCGGTTCTCCCAATCAAATTCCCGCGTGGTGACAATATGCTCCATGCGGCGGATCCGGCGTTCGAGATGCTCGTATCTCCGTTTCAGCCGCTGCGCGGCCCCGTGCCGGGAATGCGTATAACTATCATAAAATTCCCGCTCCTCATCCGTGTGAATCGGGATGACCGGTTCCGGTTTCATCAGCAGAGCGGCAATGAGATACAAGCCCGCGGCCGGCCAGACACCGCTGACCAAGAGCAAAACGATCGCGATCGCTCGGGCCCAAAAAACAGAGAAATCAAAGTATTCGGCAAGCCCACGGCAGACTCCCAAAATAACGCCATTGCGCGAGCGGTAAAGGCCGCCCCTGAAAATTCTTTCAAATCGTCTCATTTTTTTCGATCCTCGGGTTCCCGATCCAGAAGAATGGTTTCCAATGCGTCCACCCGCTCTTCCATCCGGGAAAGTCCTTGATATATTTCCTGGATCATCCGGGCTTCTTCGTTTTGCTGCATCTGATCCTTGCGGGAAAATCCGCCTTTCAGGATTTTGATGGCTATCAGAAACGTGCTGCCGAGAACCGCCAGCGCCAGCACGATGCCACCGAAAACAATACTGACAATCAAAGCGCCTTCCATCTGAATTTCATCCTACCTTTCCGTTGGCAATGGGTGGAATGCCGCCGCACGGGACTGCCCAGAATCCGGCTGATCCAGCGGGCCGTCGCGCCCTTCCCATCGAGGATGCCGGTCGGCCCGGGTTGATACGGATAAAATAATTCGGCAAGCGAGCAATTTTAGCAATTGCGTCAAGGGCTTCTTCGCGTTATAGATTAACAAGCCGCATTCCGAAATCCGAAATCAAATCAACACCGTTTGGGGCCGGGCCTGGAAGAATGACAAAAGGCTGGATGCATTCCGCCAGACGATCATCGGCCCGGGTGTCGCCCGGCGTTAAGACGCGGAGGAATCACCTTGGGTTTTCGGCGTTGATTTTAACGCTTGAAGTTCTATTTCAATTTCATCGTCTTCTGAAAGTCGATCCAGTTCTTCCTGCAGCGGGCCGACGCGACCGAAATTGACTAGATCTGCTTCAGCTTCCATGCGTTCAATGCGGTTTTCGAGCTCATCGAATTTGAGCAGCGTTTCCGTGCTGTCCGCACGCCGGATTTCTTCTTGGGCACGCCTCTTTCTCTGGGCGTGGATATGACGTTGAACGAGGATGCGCTGCTTATCGCGCGCTCCTTTCAATTTTTCTTCCAGCTGCCGGATGTCATCCTGGTACTGGTCCACCAGAAGATTATGTTCCTGGAGGTCATTTTCGAGGACCCCTATCCGCTGCGTATAGCGGCGCTTTTCGATGAGCGCTTCGCGCGCCAGATCGTCCCGCCCTTTATGGACGGCGAGCTTGGCTTTTTCTTCCCAGTAATGCGCGCGGTCATCGATTTCCTCCAGTTTCCGCTGGATTTTTTTGCTGTCAGCCATGGCGCCGGCACACGCTGCCTTGAGTTCCACCAAGGTGTCCTCTATTTCCCTGATCATCAGCTTGATCAGTTTTTCCGGATCTTCCGCCTTATCGAGCATGGCGTTAAGATTGGAACTGATGATATCGCGAAAGCGTGTGAAAATTCCCATAATGTCACCTCCAACGTGATTTTTTGCATAAATGCAGAGCATGAACCATGCCAAAAGCGGCTATTCTTTCAACTATTTGATTTTATTTGAATTACAATTTAGCGGCGTTTCAGCAAATTGGCACCGGTTACCAATGTTTAGCAGAAAAAACCCATAACGGACGTTAATGACTATGAAATCGAGATTGGGGATCGAAAAAGCGCCTGCGGGTGGAGCGAGTTCGGTGGGCATGGCCGAGGCCTTGGGGCAATCGGAAATTTTTTTAGAATTTCAGGAGCGCCTGTCCCGGGTCGCGCCGGTCAACCGGCCGGTCCTCCTGCAGGGGGAAAGAGGAACTGGCAAAGAATTGGCGGCGGCCCGCCTGCATTTTCTTTCCGGTCGCTGGCAGGGTCCGTTGGTGGCCTTGAATTGTTCGGCGCTGGCCCCTACGCTCATCGAATCGGAGCTTTTCGGCTATGAAAAAGGCGCGTTTACCGGCGCCCAGCAACGGCGTTCCGGCCGGTTTGAAGCGGCTGACGGGGGAACGCTTTTTCTGGATGAGATCGGCAAT
>CP070697.1:5886017-5895869 GCA_020353555.1 Desulfobacterales bacterium | reverse complement strand
GGTGCCGGCAAGACCACACTGATGAACATTCTCGCGGGGATGCATCAACCCGATCAGGGGACCATTGTCGTCCGTGACCAGATAGTTGAGATCCGCTCGCCCCAGGACTCCTTGAAACTGGGAATCGGCATGGTCTATCAGCATTTCACATTAATACCGAATTTAACCGTCATGGAGAATCTTTTGCTGGGTTTCGAAGGCGGTCTCTTCTTGAACCTGAAAAAAGCCGAGCAGCAACTGCGACAAATCTCTGAGAAATATGGTCTCGCCATCGATCCCCGGAGAGAGATTCAGGATCTCTCTGTCAGCGAGCGTCAACGAACGGAAATCCTGAAAGTACTCTTCCACGGATCGGACGTATTGATTCTGGATGAACCCACCTCGACGCTTTCCCCGGCAGAAGTCGAAAAGCTGTTGCGTACGATTATTTCATTGCGCCAAGATGGAAAATCGGTGGTCTTGATCACCCACAATTTGAACGAAGCCTTTTCAATCGCGGACCGGATCACGATTATGAGATCAGGCGCGAAAGTGGCGGAACTGTCAGGGGCGGCGCTGGCGACCCCGAACGCCCCAAACGCCTCCGACGAGGTTCTGGCACTCATGTTCGGGGCGATCCCTCCGCCCGAAGCGCAGGTGGTTGCCCAGGTATTCGATCACGAACCGGTGTTGGAATTAAAACAAGTTGAGGCCTTCGACCGCCGAGGCGCAGTGGGTCTGAAGCGTATTTCTTTGCGCGTCAGCAAAGGCGAGATTGTTGGCATCATCGGAGTTGACCGGGCGAGTCAGCGCTTGTTGGCCGAGGTGATCGGGGGGCAGAAACGAGTTACCTCGGGCCAATTGCTTTACCGGGGCCAGGACATCACCGCGATGGACATCGCCCAGCGGTTCGATCTGGGGATTCGCCATATCACCGATGACCGCATCCATGAAGGCTGCGTCCTGGAGATGGCGCTTTGGGAGAACGCGATCCTGCAAAACTATAATCGACAGCCTTATTCCCGATGCGGTATTCTCAACCCTCTGAACGCCCAGTCCTTTACCCGCGATCTGATCCAACGGTTCGGGATTCGTACAACGGGACCCGAAGCCCGCGCCAGTACCCTCAGCGGAGGCAATATTCAGAAACTCATTTTGGCCAGGGGGCTTGCCGTAAGACCCGGTCTGATCGTTTGCAACCGCCCGACATCCGGCCTCGATGCGAAGACGGTTCGGTTTATTCGGGAATTGCTCAAAGAAGAAAGCCGGCAGGGCGCGGCCGTCGTGCTCATCACCTCCGACATGGAAGAACTCTTCAATTGCAGCGACTGCATCGGGGTGATGTTCAATGGTGAGATCGCGGGCCTCATGCCTCGCTGCGATGCAACCCCCGAAAAAGTCGGCAAGCTCATACTCGGAATTCGTGACCATCACTAGAGGATGCTTTGCATAACGCCCATCTTGTCGCCCTAAAACCAGCCGTCGCATCGATTCTGGCGATCCTTTGCTCCCTTATCACCAGCGGGATCATCTTGCTTTTCATCGGCAGGAACCCCCTGGTTTATTTCAGCCTGCTCTTCGCAAAAGGAATCGGCACCCCTCTGGGGGTGATTGAATCCATTATTCGGATGACCCCCCTGCTGATCATCTCCGCCGGCCTCTTAAGCTGTTTCTCAGCGGGTCTCTGGAACATCGGCGTCGAGGGGCAGTTTCTTGTCGGGGCGATGCTCGCCGGATGGGCCGCGCCGGCCCTCTCGGCCAGCCTCCCTTATCCTATCTACCTCTTCGCGACGGCCATCCTGGGAATCGCGGGCGGCATGGCTTGGATATTCTTACCCGCCGTGCTGAAAGCCCGCTACGATATCAACGAGATTATCACCACCCTGATGATGAGTTGGGTGGCGATCAACCTGACGGCCTGGCTGGTCAAGGGACCCATCAATGATCTATCGAGCGTACCGGCCCAGACACCTCTGATCCCTCTGGACCACCGCCTGCCGATGATTCCCTTGACCCGGATCCACGTTGGGTTAATCATGGGGATTGCGAGCCTCCTGGGTACACACTGGGTAATCCGACGAACCACGTTGGGGTATCGGTTTCGCGTCATCTCGGCGAATAAACAGGCCGCCCTCCGCGCCGGTATGCGCGTGCCCCGCATCATCGTTTACAGTCTCTTGATCAGCGGCGGTTTCGCCGGGTTAGCGGGCGTCAGTGAGGTGCTGGCGATCAAGGGGCTTTTCCAGGCCGGCTGGAATCCACAATACGGTATGACGACGATTCCCTTGGTCTTTCTCGCCCGGTTAAACGGCTGGGCTGTCATTCCTTTGGCTTTTTTCTTTTCATTTTTGGCGGTGGGCGGAGAGTTTGTGGCGCGTGACCTTGATGTTCCGGTCTTTTTCGTGCATGTTATGGAGGGGCTCACGCTTCTGTTCTTCGCGGCCTCGGAGTATTTCGCAAAGAGACGGATCCTAAAATGAGTCCTCTGTTCGAATCCGCTTTGATCTCGGCGATGTTGGCCTCCACCATCCGAGGCACCACCCCTATCCTGCTGGCCGCTTTGGGTGAGGCCTACGTGGAACGCGCCGGCCTCCTGAACTTGGGCATCGAAGGGATGATGGTGGCGGGTGCTTTTTCGTCCTTTGTGGTGGCCCTGAATTTGAATAATCTGCTCTGCGGATTTCTGACCGCGGCGGTCGTCGGCTTGGCGTTAGGCCTGCTTTTTGGATTTTTGACGATCACCCTGCGCGCCAATCAGATTGTGGTCGGCTTGGGGCTGACCATTTTCGCGCACAGCATGAGCAGCTTCCTGCACCGGGTAATCTTTGGCAATCAGTTTCCGATTTTGTTCGGTGCCGGGGGGACCCATGAAATACCGCTTGTTTCCCAGATCCCCGTCCTTGGACAAGCCCTTTTTAACCAGCACGGGCTGGTTTACCTGACCTTTTTGATGGTCCCGCTCATGCACGCCGGGATGTATAAAACCCGCTTCGGGCTTCGGATTCGGGCCGTCGGCGAATCGCCTTGGGCCGCCGATGCCGCCGGAGTGAGCGTCGATCGCATCCGCTATCGTGCGATCCTACTGGGCGGGCTCATGGCGGGCCTTGGGGGGGCCTTCCTGGCCCTGGGTGATTTGGCCTTCTTTGTGCCTGACATCAGCATGGGAAGGGGGTATATCGCCATTGTAGTGGTCATGCTGGGGAAATGGAATCCGCTCAAGGTCTGTTGCGGGGCACTGCTTTTCGGGATGGCGATGGCCTTAACCAGCACGCTGCAGGTCACGGGGATTAAGATCAGTCCTGATTTTATTTTGATGACCCCCTATTTGGTCGTGATCGTTACGCTGCTCCTTTTTGCGCGGTCGACGAATCTACCATCATCTCTGTGTATCCCCTATGAGCGCGGCCAAAAGGGACAATAGACTCTAATTCATCCCCCAACGTCTCCAATAAATTGGGGCCTTTGCTAAAAGCTGAGAGGAAAAACCAGTATGCGAAAGACAGACTTTATAATTTTGGCGCTGCTCGTCTTGACTTCCCTGGCCCACCATCCGGCGCTTGCGGGGGATCCGCCCAAGCGGGTGGGAATGGCGCTGCCGGAAGCGGGAACCGATAAAGGCTGGAACGAACAAGGGAAAGTGGGGCTCGAAATCGTCGCTAAAAAATACGGCTTCCCCATCGAACTTGCCGAAGCACTCGGTTATGGCGACATCAAACCCACCCTGCGGGACATGGTCCAAAGAGGCTGTGAATTGATAATCTGCCATGCGTCCGGATATCAGACCGCAGCCCCGGAAATCGCGCGGGAAACCGGGGTGAAGGTCACCACCGTCGAAAACCACAAAGCCATCACGGCCGGACTCGTCAGCGACATCGACACGCAACCCCAGGGCGGCTGCTACCTGGCGGGTTGGTTAGCCGGGAAAATGACGCGATCAAATACGGTCGGGATTGTGGCCTCGGCCGAACCTCCCACCTGGAACCGCATGTCGGCCGGCTTCGCCCAAGGGCTCAAGGCATCTAACCCGCAATGTCGGCTCCTCTACAGTGTGATCGGTGAGGCCGCGTATGCGGACGCGGCCGGCGCCAAACGCAACACCAATGATCAGATTGCCGTCGGCGCCGATGTGATCTTCGGTCTGGGTGACGGGGCCTCCTTCGGTATGCTGCAGGCCTGCTCCACCAAGAAAGCCAAGGACGGCGGCAAAGTTTGGTTTATCGACGTTATCGGCGATAAGCGATCGATCGATAAAGCCGATGTCCTCTTGAGCTCTGTCATCATGGACATGTCCGTCGTGTACGACGAAGTGATTCGAAGTTTTATGGACGGGACCTTCGGAAAACAACATTGGGTGGCCATGAACAACGGCGCGGTCTACCTCATGGAACCAAACCAGGCCGTGCCCGGCTCGGTCCGGGAGGAATTAAAAACAATCCGTCCCAAAATACTCTCAGGGGAAATCCAAGTGGTAAATTGGCCGGCTTCCGTTGATCTTCATAAATTTCTGGACGAGACCTTCCCGCGATGAAGCTGACGGCCCGCCGCCCACGCCGGCGCTTTTCGCATCGTGAGCCCTTTTGGCAGCCCCTTTGCCATATCGGCTATAAGGCTCCGAACCAGCAGGCCCTTCGATGAGAGCCGCGGCCCTGGCGCTTTTATCGTCAATTATGGTGGGCGTGGCCACGCTATTGATGAAAAAGGGCATCGAAAAAACAAACCCGACCTCCGCCATGCTCGTGGTTACGCTGGTCGGGGCTGTCATTTTTGCAGGAATCGCGTTGGTGACGATTCCCTGGCGCTATCTGGGGTCGGACGCCGTCCCCTTCTTCGTGCTCGCCGGAATATTTTCACCGGCCCTGGTCCGGTGGTTGTATTTCATCAGTCTGGACCGGGTGGGACCCTCCGTGTCATCTTCCATCATCGCCGCCGGTCCTGCGTTTACGGCCATCATTGCCTATTTTCTCCTGCACGAAAATCTGACCGTGCCCATCGGGCTGGGAACCGTTTTGATTGTGACGGGGATCGTCATTTTTGAAAGGCAGATAAACAGCGCCGGCCAGCCGGCCCTGCGCCGGCGCAAAGACCTGATCTTTCCGCTCATTTCAGCGCTTCTGCTGGGATTTGCCGTCATCTTGCGCAAGAAGGGTCTGAATATCCTGAATTCCCCGCTGCTGGGGGTTACCGTCGGCTTTGTGACCTCTTTGCTTTTCTACTCCGTGCTGTGCGGATGTGTCCGCCAAATGCGCGCGTCGATCGCGCTGAAAAAAGATGATATCCTGTATTTGGCCGCCGCGGGCGCATTCCTCAGCGTCAGCTGGCTGACGCTGTTTTATGCCCTTTCGCTCGGTCAGGCCGTCGTCGTGGCCCCCTTATCGAGCCTGCACCCTTTGGTCGTCGTGGCGATCAGCTATTTTTGGCTGGGAAACAAAGAAAAAATATCGAAAAAAACCTTCCTCGGCACCTCGATCGTTGTCGCCGGCGTCCTGCTGATTACCATGGGATAAAGGCCGTTCCGGAAAAACGTCCAAGGCTTCTTCCGCAACCTGAAGCCGCGTGACTAGCGGCGTCGTCAACGCCCCCGCAGTCCCTTCAGTCTCTGGGCGACGAGATTCACCGCCGCATCCGTCCAGGGTTTGTTCATGATCTTGATATCCCGTGGCCCGCAACGGTACATCCCGAAATGCTTGATGCGCGTGAACGCCCCCTCCGCGACCTTCGCCAGGTTGGTGTCGTTGAACTCGCCCGCGCCGCTCTCCAGCTTATCGTCGTCGAACTCAATGAAGCCGTGGCCCGCGTAGGTTTGCCCATAGGCGCGTTCCTGTCCGCCCTCCCAACGGTAGAAGACCGTCGGCTGGCTGCCGAGCACGACCCCCGTCGTCACCGAGTGCCAGTCCGCAAAAGGTTCGCCGGACTTGCCGTAGCTTTTGCCCTCAAGTCTGGGAGTGTTCGTGACCTCGTCGACCGTGATCGTCACATAGCTCAACGCGGAGGCATCGTCTTCCCCGTCCCGCATTCGCTCCCACCAATGACCGGCCAGGCGGCTGGAGAACCGCCACAGGGCGGCCTGTCCCTCACGGACCTTGCGCGCTGGCTTGTACCGCGGGCCCAGGCGCAGCATCTGCTTCTGCACCCTGGCTGCCTGGGTCGCGAGATCCGGCTTGCTGCGACCGGCCCGGTCCGCATTCGCGTAAAAGTTGACGGGCTTCACACCCGAAAGGTCGCTGGCAATCTGCGTGTCGGAGTCTCCGTCGACGAAAAAGAAGCACCGGTCACGCCCGAGTCGCCCGGCGAAGAGACCGAGCTCGAAGATCACATTGTCGCGGGGGAGATTCACGGACTTGCCGCGGATGTTACCGGGGTCGTCCGCCGTGAGTACGACGACCGCAAAATCGGCCCGCTCGAGCTCATTTTCCAAGGACTCGATGTAGGACTTGCTAAACTCGAAAACGTCTTCCTCCCAAAGCCCGACCTTCAGCCGCGGAGACCTGCCGATCGCATTTGCAACCCCCCTGGCGGCCTCTATCTGCTCCGAGGAGGATGCCACGAAGACTCTGAGCATCGGTCTCATGAAAGCCTCCCTGTTGCCGGCATGCGACCCTGCGATGAGCACAGGCGCTGGTCAGCAGGACCTGCGCGCGCACTCGTTTGGGCGGATGTGAAGCATTGGGAATCCAAGCGTTGCGGCAGGATAGGTTTCAATGCTTTCTTAAATAAAACGCTCTGTTCAATATTTTCCAGATTTCAGGGACGCCATGCAGGATCGAAGTTTCAATTCTTGTTTAAGTGGAATTCTCTCTTCCATTTTCTCGATTGATGGAAATACACTCTAGCATCACCCCAACCAGCGAAAGTCGAGGATGCCCCCCGGATTCCGGGTGAAGCCGTAGGTTATTCTTCTTTATGTTCATAGATATGCACATCGCGCTGTGGGAAGGGGATGCTGACCCCTCTGGCATCAAATTCCTTTTTGACCTTCTCGGTGGTGTCGAAATAAAAAGACCAGTAATCATCCGCCGATGTCCAGGCGCGCACCGTCAGATTGACGCTGCTATCGGCCAACGCTGACACGACGATCATGGGGGCCGGCTCTTTCATCACGCGCCCATCCTGGTCGATAATCTCTTTGATAATGCCGCGGGCTTTATCAATATCATCGCCATACCCGATGCCGAAGACAAAGTCCACCCGACGCGTTCCTTTGACGGTGAAATTGGTGATATTGTCCCCTGTTAATTTGGCGTTCGGCACAATAATGGTTTTGTTGTCCGGAGTCCTTAATTGGGTGGTAAAAATCTCAATCTTTTCCACGGTTCCGGCCGTACCGGCGCCTTCAATGAAATCACCCACTCTAAACGGTTTAAATATGATCATGAGCACGCCGGCGGCAAAATTTCCCAACGAACCCTGCAGCGCTAAACCGATCGCAAGACCCGCCGCACCTAACACCGCAATAAAAGATGCGGTTTGAATGCCCAGCTGGTTTAAGGCTGCAATGACGACAAACGCAAGCAGGGCAATATAGCTCAAATTGCGGACGAAGGCCACCAGGGTCTCATCGACTTTGCTTTTAATCATCACCCTCTTGATGATCTTGGCCACCCCAAGGGCCACCCAGCGCCCCACCACAAAAATAACGATGGCGGCCACGACTTTAAGTCCGTAAACCGTCAGCAATTCATACACTTTGGCTGATAAACTGGATATGTCCATCTTTTTTCCCCCTTTGCATCGGTTCGATCTTAGCGCACAACGTTGCCGTTAAGCGGGCGGTGAGTGTGCTTCGGCGCCAACGTGAAATCAATGTAGTTGTTTAAAACCCTAAACCCCAAAACCTCACCCAATAGTCTCTCCGCCTGAAACGGCTTTGTTATGCGGCTAGCGATGGAATCGCTTTTATTTTGCCCCGAAATCTAGTCCAGATCCATTGGAGTACTGTCTTCTTATCCGACAAATCGCTAGCGCGAAGCTGAGGTGTCTGGAAACTATGACTACCGTCATACGCAACCCCGCCCGCTGACACGCTGCCAAATGCCGGGCGCATCTAATCGGGCTAATCGCGGCATACGCGTGCATTATCACAAGTGTGGTTATGTGTAAAGAAGGTTGTGCACGATGTCCCGGTCCTCCATGCGAAGTAGTGAAATTCGATGTAAGCTTTGATCCGGTTGAACGACAATTAATACCAAAAGGAGAACTTCGGGATTCAAGCAGAAGGAACCTTTCGTAAGCAACTGGACTTCCATTAAAATCACACCCAAATTAGGAGAATACCCATGAACTCGAATAGAAGACACACCCTTTTGGTAATCACGCTTGCTTTAACTGCTTTTGCAACCTTGGCTTTTGCTTCTCAAGCGGGAGAAAAAATCTCTTTGATGGCAACCAATAAGCATCCTAACGCCAGCGGGACCGCAGTCATCAATGCTACAAGTATTCAGATCGCTGCCAAGGGTCTTAAGCCCAATTCAGTTTATACGGCATGGTTTGTGAACACCAAGCCCCAAAAGCACGAAACCGGTGCGGGTCAGCCCCCTATATGTTCAGAACCGATTCCAACGGTAATGGTACCTATACGGCCGCCCTGAATGAACCGCCCTAAAAAAAATGGCAGATGCTGATGATTGTGCTTCACCCGAATGGGGATCCGATGGACATGCAAAACATGGTTGGAGCCCTAACGGCGAATCTTAAATAAGTCAAAACAAGTAATCGGTATATGTGGGGGAGGAATCATCCTCCCCTTTTTTAAAATCAAAAAAAAAACTTGACAGCGCGTTTAAATTCGTTTAAGCACATTGTAACGTATTATAGGAATATGTCACACATAGTGAACGCTTGCTTCGGGCACGCTTCCCTACACGGATCAGATTGACAGCGGGTGTCCAACGCGGTCGCGATTCATCCATGCCTTTTTGAAGTTGTCGCACACAAAACCCAACACGTTACAAAGTTCACGCAAATGAAGAATCCCAGGAAAAAATACTTTCACATTAACTCACTTGAAAAGGGTACCAAGGTCTTAGAACTCCTGGCTGAAATGGGGGAGTTAAGTGTCACGAAAGTGGCGGAACATTTGGGTCTCAACCGCACGGGAAGCCATCGTTTTCTCGCCACGCTTCGCGAACTCGGCTACGTTGAGAAAAATCAGGACAGCCGGTATCAATTGACGTTTAAGATTCTGGAATTGGGGATGAAAACGGCCAATCGCTTTGAAATTCGACGGGAGGCCCGACCTTATATGCAGGAACTCTCGCTGGCTTTCAGGGAGACGATTAATCTCGGATTCAGGGATGGCTTGGAAATTTTGCATTTAGACAAGATCGAAAGCCTGGAGATTCTCCGCATGGATTCCCCGGTCGGCTCCCGTGCCCCGGCGTACTGTACCGCTTTGGGGAAAGCGAGCCTGGCATTTCTACCTCAAAACGAGTTGGATGTCTTATTGAATGGTGTCAAGCTTAAACCTCACGGCCCCAACACAATCACCTCCAAAAAAAAGCTTAGGCAAGAACTCGAAAGAATCCGAAATCAAGGCTATGCGATCGACGACGAGGAATTGGCTTTCGGTCTGCGCTGCGTTGCCGCCCCGATTTTCGACCACACGGGCCTGCCACGTTATTCAATCAGTGTTGCCGGCCCGGCCATGCGACTCACAGAAAAACGGATGCAACAGATTCAAAAAGCGGTGAAAAAAGTTTGCGGCAAACTTTCCCAGCGATGGGGAAAGCCCGGAAAGGCCGTTTCAGTCTAAAAATAAGATGGTTCAACCGTTCAACCTTACCCAAGGGAGCCTACTATGTCTGAGGTTTTAAAAAAGATTCGCGATTTTATGGAAAAAGAAGGAATTCCCGGCCGGGACGCCTATGAACTGCCGAC
>CP070697.1:5864896-5885917 GCA_020353555.1 Desulfobacterales bacterium | reverse complement strand
TGTTCGCCCCCGCTGAGCAGCCCCGCTTTTCTCTTGCGCAGGCGTTCCAAAATAGGAAACAGCTCAAAAATGAACTCCATTCGCTCCTTGACCTCGCCCTTGGTGCGCAGGTAGCCGGCCATTTTCAGGTTCTCCAGAACATCGCTGTCACGGAACACCGGGTGTCTCTCCTGGCTGAGTACGATGCCCCTCCGCACCCGGTGGCTCGGTTTGAGGGCCAGAATATCCTGATTTTCATATTTCAGCTGTCCCATGAGGGTGATTCTCACCCCGCCCCTACGGCTCTCCTTTTTCTGCAGGTCGATAATCAGCCCGGAAATGGCGTTCATGAGCGTGGTCTTGCCGGCGCTGTTGGAGCCTAATACCGCCACGATTTCTCCCTCACCAACCTCCAGATCCAGGTCGTTCAACGCCAGCGCATTTTCGTAAAACACCATGAGGTTTTTGGCTTGTAACATGGGAGTCCCGACAATTATTGTCTTCGCAATTGTGCGTCGCCCTCAACGCGCCCGAAGCGATTGAATGGATTCTATCTTTGGCCTGGGGCAACCGGCGGGATTCAAAAATGGAATTCCTGCGCCTTATCATCGCCAGATTGCGATGGGCGTGACCGCCCGGACAAGGCAACGCCTACTCCAGCTCCACCTGAATTCCGAGGTATGCCTTTTTTACCTCCTCGCTCGCCATCACTTCCGCGGGAGAGCCTTCGGTGATCTTGATGCCGAAATTGAGCACCATGACACGGTCCACCACCCGGAAAAGCTCCTTTAACCGATGCTCGATCATCATAATCGCCAGGCCTTCCTGATTGAATTTCTCCAGCAACGGCAGCGTGCTGGCCACCTCCGACATGGACATTCCGGAGAAAAGCTCGTCCAGAATGAGGACTTCCGGCCGCAGCGCGAGGGCCCGCGCGAGATCGAGGCGTTTCAGATAGCCATGGGGAAGACTGCCGGCCACTTTGTAAGGCACGAGGGAATCTCTTTCGAATCCCATATCATCCAGCAATTCAATGGCGACATCGTCCCGCTCGCCGTACCTGCCGCCGCGCAATTTTTTGAAGCGGGAGGAGCAGAGCGGAATGATCAGATTCTTGTATGCCGGAAGGTTGTAGAAGAGTCGCACCATCTGGAAGGTGCGCGCAATACCGAAACCGGCGATGGTGTAAGGCATCTTGCCGGTGATATTCCGCCCCTTCAAAAGGACCTGGCCGGCATCCGGCTTCACAAAGCCGGTGATGAGATTGACCAGCGTCGTCTTGCCGGATCCATTCGGCCCGATCACGCCCAGAAATTCACCCCGTCGCAGCTCAAAGCCCACATCAAAGACCGCCTGGACACCGCCGAAACGTTTGCGCAGATCCCTCACCTGGAGCAAAGGCTCGCCGTTCATGCCTATTTTACCTCGACCACCCGCTCGAATTGATGATACTTGCGCGCCAGGTAATGGAAAAGGCCTTCGGGAAACCCGATGATGCTGACAATTAAGATGCCGCAATAAATGGCGATACGCAGCCCGCCCAGGGCGCGCAGCGACTCGGACAGGGGCACCAGGATCAGACTGCCCATTGCGGCCCCGGCAAAGGTGCCCTGGCCCCCCAACGCGACGGCGGCCACGGGCAGAATGGAGTAATCCAGGGCAAAGACCGACATCCCCAGAAACTGATAATAGTGGGTCATCAGGGCCCCCGCGAACGAACCCACCGCGCCGGATATGAAAATCGCCTGGATCTTGCGCCCGTAAATGTTAATGGCGCCGCTCATCACCGCGCGGTCGTCGTCCTTGATCGCCCGCAGCACCAGCCCATAATCGGAGTTGATGACCCGGCGGAAGATAAACAGGCTGCCGAGAAATCCCCCCACCGCCAGGTAGGCCGTCAGGAGCTCGCTGGGAAAAGGGGTCAGGGACGGCAGTCCATGGGTTCCGCCAAATGCCCCGGTGGTCTCAATGACCTTTTTGAAAAGCAGGGGCAGCATGAGCGTAATCATGGCAAAATAGACGCCTTTCAGCCTCACGACCGAACCCAGCAGGGCGGCGCTCAACAAACCCCCGCCCAGCGTGGCCGCCGGCACGGTGACCACCGGCGGCAGATGAAGGTAGTAATTCAGAATACCGGCCAGGTAGGCTCCCAGGCCAAAAAACAGCGCCTGTCCCAGGGAGAAGAGACCGCCCGCGGCCATAAAATCCCAGCTCAGGGCCAGCAGGCCGTAGATACAGGCATACACCAAAACTTTGCCCCAATAGCCCTTGACGAGCACGGGCAGAACCAAAAGGATCGCGACCGGCAGCATCCGGGGCAGCAAGAGATAGAGCATGTCTTTCCACGACGCAATCAGAAAGATCGTATCGGTCCGGGCCTTGATTCCGCGGTCCAGTCTTTTCTTTCGACGGTGCACCGATGTGGCAACCACGCTAAACCCTTTCTTCCAGCTCTTTGAATTTGCCGAAAAGGCCCGAGGGTTTGATCACCAGAACCAAAACAATCGCGGCCAGAGGGGCAATGATCATCCATTTCGCGCTGATATAGCGGGCGACCGCGACCTGCCCGAATCCGATAATAAAGCTGCCCGCGACCATGCCTACCGTGCTCTCCAGGCCCCCCACGATGGCCACCGCCAGGGCGTATATGAGCACCTCCAGCCCGATGGCCGACTCCATCATGCCCAGCGGGAGCACGACCATGGCCGCCACGGCCGCCAGCGCGGAGCCCAAGGCCAAACTCAGCGACCCGATCCAATCCGACTCGACGCCGATGGACAGGGCCGTGCGCTCGTTCTGCGCCATCGCCCGGAAAGCCAATCCGATCCGGGTATGGTGAACAAAAAACCACAGCAAGACAACGAGCACAACGCCGGTTGTCAGCACGCACAAGCGCTGGTAGTCCACGGCCACCGGCCCGATCTCCACGCCTCCGCGGACGAAAAGCGGGAGGCTGTAACGCATGCCGTAAAAGCCGCGCCACATCAGCAGTTCCAGCATTCCCACCCCGGCCGCAAAAGTCACGATTAGCTCGGCCAGGGGGACGCCCCGGATGCGCAAAAGCAGAGCCCAGTAGAAAAGGAAACCCAGAAGGCCGGTGACGGCCACCGCCAGAACGGCGGCCAGATAAAAAGGCAGTCCGGCGGCATTCATGAAATTCCAGGCGACAAAACCACTGAGGATGTAGAAAGCGCCGTGGGCAAAGTTGGCAATACCGCTGATGCCGTAGCAAAGACTGAATCCCAGCGCATAAAGTGCCAGAATCACGCTGTTGATAATCCCGTAGATCAAAAGAGTCATCGTCATTGCTCACAGCGGGGGGCTGTCCGGCCGCATCTGTCTACTTCTTCATCCAGGGCGGCAATTGGATCGGGCCCTCCGCCAGAAACGCCGGATAGACCGGCACCCGCTTCAGTTGGCCGTCCGAACCCTTCTGCCACTGGAAGACCACACACACGCCCGTCTCATCCGGGCTCGTTTCGCCGAAAACCATGACGTGATTTTCATCGAATCGTATGCGGCCGGACACGCCCCGGTAATCGGTCTGCTCGAGGGCGGTCACCAGTTTATCCGGATCCAGGCTACCGGCGCGCTCGATGGCCTGGGCCAGGACGAACACCGCATCGTAGGCCGAAGAGTTGACAGCGGGCGGCTCGGGCAGTTCCCCGTATTTGCGCGCGAACTTATCGAGAAATTCCCCTGTCTTGGGCAGCTTCGCCAACGCCAGGGTGGCGCCGACGGGGAATTCCACCGTGATGCTGTATTCGACTTCAGGCCCGACAGCCTTGACCGCCATGGGAGATCCCATGGGCGGAATAAAACCGATGAGCAGGGCCGGGACCTTCATGGCCACATACTGCTTGGCGAAAACACCGGCCCCCAGGGGTACGTCCCAGACCATGGCGAGCACCTGGGCTTGGTTTTCTTTGGCTTTGCTGAAAGCGGGCGAAAAATCGGAAGCCCCGGCCGCGTACGGTTCATAGCCGACTTCGGTCCAGCCGGTCTCCCCGCAGTGTTTGCGCATCAATCCCGCAAAAGCCTCGGCCCAGAGCGTATCCTGATAAATATAGAGGATCTTGTTCAACCCGTAATCGGTCTTCAGCAGGTCGAGGGTGTGGGCAATGTAGTTCGCATCCACCAGCGCATCGGTCGTAACGCGGAAGAGATACTTGTACTTGGCGGGATCGGATTTGAATTGGGCCTGAAACCGTGGAGTCTGGGCAATGGTACCCAGGTGGGGCACCTTGTATTTCGCCACCAGATCCATCGCCGCAATCAGGACCTCGGACCGAAAGGCGCCGATGACAATGGCATGGGGCTTTTCGGACGTGATCAGCTTCTCGTACGCCATGAGCGCATCGTGAACCGGTGTGCCGGGCTCCCCGCCCCGGGTATCGGCCACCACCACCTTAAAGGGCCGCTTCTCATCGCCGACGGTGACGCCGCCCTGGGCGTTGATCTCTTCCACGGCGAGCTCGACCGCCTTCAGTCCATAGCTGCCGAACGGGGTATAGAGGGACGTGGGCACCCCAATAATGACGGGCTCGGCCGCAAGGGCATCGCCGACCGGAAAGAAGATAGGGCCACTCACGAACAAAACTGCCAACGCCGTTACAAATAGGTGCTTTTTCATGATGAGACCTCCTTTCTTTTTGCAGGGGTTACCGCGTCCAAACTCCATCTGATTCAAAAAACAGCTCCGCCGAAGAGCGATCCGCGGGTGGAAGCGACTGGATTCCACCCCCGGCCGCGGGAGGATCCCAGACGACGCATTGAAGATAGACAGCAGGAGAAGCAATTCATCCGAACCGTCTCCCGCAAGGCTCTGGGGCGGCATCTAATAGGGATTTAGGCGGTGGACCGCAAAAAGTCAAGCGGTTAATGGGGTGTGTGCTCGACCGCGCCAGATTACCGGTTTGAATCCTATATTTTCAACTGCCTTTATTCGGCCCCGGCGGCGGCTGAGTTTGAATTCTTAGCAAAAATCTGATAGTTTTATATATTATGATTCCGACAGGTTCTTTGCGCTAGCAGCACCTCCCGGTCAAGCCGCATTCACTAAGCGCCGTTTTATCGCAATCACAAATCCGCGACAGGCAGTCGATCAATGAGAAAATTCAGTCTGTTGACTTTGACAGTCTTCTTGGGTCTACCACTGGCGGCTTCTTTCACCACGGCCGCCACCCCGATCAAAGTCGGGATGTACCAAAACGAACCCTTGATTTTTACGGACCTCGACGGAAAAGTGAAGGGCATCTTTGCCGACATCCTCCAGTATATCTCCTCAGAAGAAGGGTGGTCTCTTACGTATGTTCCGGGGACCTGGACCCAATGCCTGGAAAGACTCAAAGATGGAGAAATAGATATTCTCAGCACGATCGCCTTCTCCAACGATAGAGATAAGTTATTTGATTTTACCCATGAAAACATCCTGACCAATTGGGGCGAAATATATACGCGCAAACACTCACCCATCCGCACGATTGTCGATCTCCACGCCAAAAAGGTCGCCGTTCTCCAGGAAGACATCCACTATCAGGCCTTGAAGAATCATTTCCATGCGTTTGGGGTCGAATGCGACTTTATCGAGACCGATAATTACGCCACGGTTTTGGAATTGGTTGCCAATGAGACGGCCGATGCCGGTGTGGTGAATAGACTTTTTGGAATGAAATATGCCCCTACCTATCGCTTGGGTAAAAGCGCCATTATCTTTAATCCTATAAGTATCCACTTGGCAGCACCGAAAGGAAAAAACAGACATTTAATTGCGGCAATCGATGAGCATATCAAGTTCTTAAAAGACCAGGGAAGTTCCATATATCACCGGTCACTTGACCAATGGCTTGGGGTTGCCGCCAATCGTTGGGTTTTTCCCGGCTGGCTCAAGGTTCTCTTGTTTGCCGGAGGCGGGGTATTGCTGGCATTATTTTTGGGAACCCTGATCCTGCGATCCAAGGTGCGGGAGAAGACGCGCGAAATCGCCAAAGAACTCGCCGAGCGCAGGCAGGCCGAGGACTTGATCCAATTCCAAAATACCATACTCGCAACCCAGCAGGAGACTTCACTGGATGCAATCCTCGTGGTTGACGACACCGGAAAGGTGATTTCTTTCAATCAGCGTTTCGTCGATATGTGGCACATACCGCCCGCTATCCTGCGCTCAAAATCCGACGACGGCGTCATCCAATCTTTATTGCCCCAAGTGGCTGATCCCGATCAATTCGTCGCCAGAATCAAATATCTTTATGAGCATCGCGATGAACATAGCTTCGAGGAAGTTGAGTTAACTGATGGCCGAACTTGCGAACGCTATTCCGCTCCCATGTTCGGCCCGGATAAGAAATATTACGGTCGCGTCTGGTATTTTCGGGATGTGACCGAGCGCAAAAAAACCGAACTGGCCTTACGGGAGAGCGAGGAAAACTATCGTGATATTTTCGAAAACGCCGACCAACTGATCCAAAGCGTCGATACCCATGGACATTTCCACCATGTCAACAAGAAGTGGAAGGAGACCTTAGGTTACAGCGACGAGGAGGTCGCCCGCCTTGCGGTCTGGGACGTCCTTCATCCCGACGCCATTCCCCATTGTCAAGCGCTTTTCAGCAAGATTTTAGCCGGTCAGAAAGTTGATACCTTCGAGACCGTTTTTCTTGCCAAAGACGGGCGGTCAATCCCGGTGGAGGGGAATTCAAACTGCCGTTTCGAAGATGGCCGACCGGTGCTCACCCGGGGTATCTTCCGCGACATCCGCGAACGCAAGCGCGCGGAGGCAGAGAAAGCCAAACTGGAAGCACAACTTTATCGCGCCCAGCAAATGGAAGCCATCGGTACGCTGGCAGGAGGGGTGGCGCATGATCTGAACAATATCTTGTCCGGTATCGTCAGTTATCCCGACCTGCTTTTAATGGAACTCCCGGAAGACAGTCCTCTGCGCGAACCTATATTGACGATAAAGAAGTCAGGCGATAAAGCCGCTTCGATTGTCCAGGATTTATTAACCCTGGCGCGCAGAGGTGTAGCGGCGATGGAGGTGGTGAGTCTGAATCAGATTATCGCCGATTATTTGGAAAGTCACGAATTTGGGCGGTTGATTACCCATCATCCCCACGTAGAGGTCGAAAAGAAAATTGATGATCGTCTTCTCAACATAAAGGGGTCGGCCGCGCTCCTGTCAAAAACCCTGATGAATCTGGTCGCGAATGCCGCCGAAGCCATGCCGGACGGCGGCAGGATCAGCATCGCAACCCAAAATCGCTATATCGACAGACCCATCGGAGGTTATGATCAAATCCAAGAAGGGGATTACGTTGTTTTAAGTGTCACCGATACGGGCGTGGGGATACTGTCGCAGGATCTGAAAAGGATCTTTGAGCCTTTTTACACCCGCAAAGCAATGGGGCGAAGCGGCGCCGGCCTGGGCATGGCGGTCGTATGGGGAACCGTCAAAGACCACCAAGGCTATATTGATGTGCAAAGCCAAAGAGGTCAGGGGACAAAATTTCAATTGTATTTTCCGGCAACCCGCGAACAATTAAGCGAAGAAGCCAAAATACCCGTTGAGAATTATCGGGCCCATGGAGAGTCTATCTTGATCGTGGATGACGTCAAAGAACAAAGAGAAATTGCCAGCTGGATGCTGACGAAGTTGGACTATGCCGTCGAAGCTGTTGCCAGCGGGGAAGAAGCCATCGAATATCTAAAAAAGAAACCCGCCGACCTGCTGGTGCTGGATATGATTATGGACCCCGGCATGGACGGCTTCGAGACCTACCAGAAAATCGTCGCGATTTCCCCAGGTCAGAAAGCCATCATCGCCAGCGGATTCGCCGAAAATGATCGCGTCAAAGAAGCCCAGAAATTGGGCGCCGGGCAATATGTCAGGAAACCCTATACCCTGGAAAAAATCGGTATCGCGATCAGAGATGCGCTGGACCGATGATCAAACGCGCGTGCGCATCATTGGCGCCGTCCGCAGAATCTTGGCAATTGAGACTGCGCGTGACTGGCTGACCGGCTATATACTTCTTCCCAATATCCAGCGTCCGGCGGATCGCTTTGAGCACCGCGCCAGGCGCAACGTCGGGCAAATGGGGAACCCCCCAAATTCTGCAATCTTTTCCTTAACAAATTAGATTTTATGTCCCATGCATGATGAGCGTCCGTTCAGCGCTGAAATCGCTGAAATCGCTTGGCCGAATTCAGGGAACGTGTCCCGCCCAGAGCACAAACCGCCCAACAAGGCTAGCGACAGTCGGCGGTGCACAGCCGGTTTGGACGAGATTTGCGCGGGCCTTCAGCCGTAATCCAGGAGCGCACCATGCCGAAAGATCGTCCCCGCTTTGCCGTCATCGGCACGGGCAATTCGGGCCAGACCTTTGCAGCCGACATTACCCTTAAAGGCTATCCGGTCAACCTGGCTGAAGTGCCCGCGTTCGAAGACACTCTGCGCGCCATCGAAAAAAGGGGCGGTATCGAAATATCCGGCGAAGCCCGCAACGGATTCGCGCGCCTGAACATGATTACGACCGATATCCCAGCAGCGGTCAAAGGCGTCGACGTCATCATCATCGGTGGCTCGGCCTATGCCCACGAGCCTCTTAGCAAGGCCCTGGTGCCCCATTGCGAAGACGGCCAGTTCATCCTTTTTACGTCCAATTAGGGACTCACCGTGGACGATCTGGGAATCGCCGGCCTGACGCCGGCGGAGGTGCAAGCGCGGCTAGGGTAATTGTTAACCGGTAGCCGACGTCCGTTCGGCCACAATCCGAATCGACGGAGGCCGAATTAATCCTAAAGCAGCGGCGCAGTTCGGCCGATAAAATGACAGGCGAAATTTTCCCCAAGCGCGTGTTGATGCGCGGATAATCGATGGCCATGTTGTAACAGCCCATCATACCCGATTGCACCCTTGGGATCATCGGCCCGCCGGAAGCCTGAAACTAGCGTACCCCAAAAGGTGGTCTCCGGATCGGAGCGGGCCACACTCGCGGGGCGCGCGGCGGCCTCCCGGACGGCACGCAGGTGGTGAACGCGAGATCACACAGGGGCGCTGAACCGGATATTCCCTGTCATACGAGAAGGCGCCGGCGTCCATGGCGAAATGAGCTAGTTTCGGCAAGTTCAAGCAGGGCGCATCCCGCCACGGAAGAGAGCCTGAGGCAGAAAACGGGAAAAACAGCCATTGCCAAATGGACCTCAGCAAACCAGTGGAGAATCAAATCCTATGGCCTCCCATCGGGACCTTGAAAAATTCGACAAAGGAATTTTGGATTCGGCCGGCGACGCAGCGCCAAGCAAGGCTGCTTCGGTTGAACTGGAAACCTGCCGCAAAAAACTGCTTGCTGCGGAAGAAGAGCTCGAAGCGGTCGATCGGGAATTGGCGGAAGTGCTTGAACGTACAAGCCAGCTCGCCGTCGATGCGGAAATTTTGGAAATCGAAATCAACCAGATATTCAACGCCGCCGCCGACGGCATGTGGATCATTGACCGCAACTTCGACGTTAAAAGAATCAATGACTCATTGGTGCGGCAGCTCGGAACCGACCGCGAGGAGTGCATCGGCAAGAAATGTTACGATCTTTTTAAAGGCTCGACCTGTCAATCGCAAGAATGCCCGATGATCCGTATTCCGGCCGGCGAGAAGCGTGTCGAATTCGATGTGGATCAATTGGGGGCGGATGGAAACAAAACCCCTTTTATTCTGACGGCAAGCCCGTTTCTGGGACTTGAAGGCGAGTTTCTGAGGATCGTAGAGACGCTCAAGGATATCACGGAACGCAAGCAGTTTGAAGCCGCCCTGCAAAAAGCCAATCGGGAGTTGAAGCGCGTCGCGATGATCGACGGGTTGACGCAAGTGGCCAACCGCCGTCAATTCGATCAATGCCTGACGAGAGAATGGAAGCGCGGGCGCCGCGAAAAATTGCCGCTGTCCTTGATTCTAGGCGATATCGATTATTTCAAGCTTTACAATGACACTTATGGGCATCAAATGGGAGACAGTTGTCTGCAAGCCGTGGCGAAGGTAATTGAGAAGAGTCTGAAGCGACCGGCTGATTTGGTGGCCCGTTATGGCGGCGAAGAATTTGCCGTGATCCTGCCCAATACACCTGCCGAAGGGGCCGTTCATGTGGCGGAGACTATTCGAAGCGCCTTGGCGGATCTCAAAATTGCTCATGCGCAGTCCCCCGTGAACCCCTGCGTTTCATTAAGCCTAGAGATATCCTGCGCCATGCCATCCGCAGAGATGTCGATGGGCACTCTGGTTGAATCGGCGGACCAAGCCCTCTATGAAGCCAAAAAGCGAGGGCGCAATCAAGCCATATTAAAACTGCTTTAGAGGGCGCCGTCAAAAAGGGGGTTAGATCGCCCGCTTTTCAATGGTTTTCGCGGCTTCCTCGCCGAAACGAGCGCTAAACCCGGAGACTGAAGCCGAACAACCTGGTCAACAGCAACCTTTCAGATCAATGCTCCCGGGGCACCATCGCACGCCCGTCACATGGCCGTGTAGCCCCCGTCGACGCTGAGGGTGGCGCCCGTCATGAAGCTGGACCTGTCGGAAGCCAGGAACAGTACCGCCTGAGCAATCTCTTCGACTTCTCCGACGCGCCCCAGAGGAATATTGCGAGCAAAGGCCGCAATGTCATCGTTCACGTCCCGGCCGAGGGCCTTGGCCCGCGCATCCCAGCGCGGCACGTAAGTTTCGCCCGGGCAGACCGCATTAATGCGAATGTGCTCCCGGGCATGATCCAGGGCCATGGCTTTGGTCAGCAAGACCACGGCCCCTTTCGAGGCACAGTAGGCGGCGGCCTTTTCCCCGCCGACGAGCCCCCAGTCGGAGGCGTTATTGACAATCACGCCTGCTCCCTGGGCACGCATGACAGGGATTGCGGCCCGGCTCATCAAAAAGACACCTTTGACATTGGTTTCCATTACCTGGTCCCAAGTGTTTTCGTCGGTTTCTTCGGCCGTGCCGAAGGGAACCACACCCGCATTGTTGAAGAGAATGTCCAAATGGCCGAACTGTTCGATGCAGGCCTTGACGGTCCGCTGGCAGTCCTCCGCCCGGCGCACGTCACAGGGCACGAAATGCGCGCTGCCTTCCCGGGCGGCAATCTCGGCCACGGTTTGGCGGCCGGTTGCGGCATTGCGGGCGGCGATGACGATCCGGGCGCCCTCACGGGCCAGGAGCAGGGCCGCCGCACGGCCGATGCCGGAATTGCCACCCGTCACCAGCGCGACCTTGTTTGCCAACTCCATGCGTGACTCCTTGATTCGGTAAAATTTAGAGGCTGTCCTTCCCCAAAACGAAACGCGGCGTGCCAAGCGCTGGCGAACCTTTTTCAGGCCACCGCGCAGATACAGAAAGCAGGCTCAGCTCCGATTCGACGCGCACCTGGCGAGAAAGCGCCGGAGGACATACAGGCCGTCGGGGGTAAACGGAGATCGGGCGGCCATTTTCAATACCTCACGGATCGTAAAGAAGTCACCACTGGCGACCTCTTCTTCCTGGAGAACGACCCGCCCGTCAAACTCACAGGAATAAGCCCGTCCCCAGACACGCATACCCCCATCCGCAAAATAAAATTCGAATAGATAATTCAGGGGCACGTTCTTGATCCCCATCTCCTCATCCAGCTCCCGGGCCGCGCCTTGATCGTAGGTTTCTTCCGCTAACACGACGCCTCCGGCAGCAACGTCGAAATAGCCGGGATAGACATCCTTGCGCATCGTCCGTTTTTGAACAAAAAGCTCACCGGAGCCATTGAAGACAAGGATGTAGGTGGCCCGGTGGGTTAAACGGCGTGCACGCATTTCACGGCGCGTGGTGGCACCGATCACACGGTTGTGGTCATCCACGACGGCGACGATTTCGGAAGCAGGATTCAATTCGGCCTCCTTTTCGGATAAATGATCTTGATTTTAAAACCACTCTAACCTAATTGAAAAATTTAGGCCACCGAAAATCTTGCAAAGGCGGCGGAAATCTGACACCCCAATCGCAGTCCTTCATCCTCGGAATAAGGGGTCTGTCACTAATATCTGCATCACAGCCATTTGCCGCAAAGGATCTTTACCATGGAAGCGATTATTCAGCTGACCAAAGATTTGATCGCATTTAAATCGATGCATTCGCGACCGGAGGAAATCAACCATTGCGCCGAATTCATCGAGCGCTATCTGCGCGCACACGCGATCCGGTATAAACGTTTGGACTATGAGAATTATCCATCCATCCTGGTCATGCCGCCCTGCGGTGCGGCGCCGGTCCTGCTGATGTCGCATATCGATGTTGTCGATGCGCCCGACGAGCTTTTCAGGCCGGTCGAAAAAGATGGGAAGCTGTTCGGCCGCGGAAGTATTGATGACAAGTATGCGGCCGCCCTATCCCTGGTGCTGCTCAAGGAGCAACTGGAGAAATTACGTAAAGAAAACAAAAGTCAAGACGATCTTGCGTTTGGCATTTTAATTACCGCTGATGAAGAAATTGGCGGATTCAATGGCGCCCGCAAGGCCTTGCAGGAGATCAAAACCGACTTCTGTATTGCACTGGATGGCGGCACGGTTGAAAAAATTGTGGTCAAAGAGAAAGGCATTGTCAAGCTCAAGCTCATTTCCAAGGGCCAATCGGCCCACGGCTCCAGACCATGGCTGGGGGAAAACGCCATTGATAAACTTTTCAATGATTACCGGAAAATAAAAGGGTTCTTCGACCAGTCCACACCGGACCACTGGCACCGAACCTTGAACTTCGGCATCGTGGCCGCGGGCCAATCTTTCAATCAGGTTCCGGATTATGCCGAGGCGACGTTTGATATCCGCTATACCGAAAATGACAGCATGGATGAACTCCTGGAGCGGATGCAGGCCCAGGTCGACGGCGAGTTGGTGGTTGAAATGCAGGAGCCGCTCTTCCGGGGCGGGGATTCCCCCTATCTGGATCTGCTGCTGGAGATCGCCCCGAACACCATCGTCGGTTTCGAACACGGCGCCAGCGACGCCCGCTTTCTATCCGATTACGGCATCAAAGGCATCGTCTGGGGCGCCAACGGCGACATGAGTCAGCATTCACCCGCGGAACACGTCAATATCGAAAGCGTCAATCGCCTCTATCGGATTCTGGAAACCTTCATTGCAAAAGCGGGCGCACGCAACCCAGGGTGAATCGACCCAGCTGGACGCATCGACGAATGGAATTCGAATCTTTCATCGAAGCTAGGCCGACCACGAACCACGAGGCATTGGCGACCTATCCCGGGGCGTGCCCGGTCCCGCTTCGGAAAGAAGATCCCCAACCTGGCAACCCGCCCAACCGGAACAAGTGGTAATGCACCATGCGGCTGCAACTGTTTGAACATGAGTCAATCGCGTTTCCCTCCAACATCGCCCGGTGGGCCGCCAAAAGAGGTCATAAAATCGCGCACACCGCCGTTTACCAAAGGGCCGAATTGCCCTCCATGGATGTTTTCGACTGGCTGATCGTCGCGGGGGGGTCTCAGCATGTGTGGGAGGAGGAGGTTCACCCATGGTTGTCCGCTGAAAAAAGGTTTATCGCGCAAGCCCTGGCCGAGGGTAAAGTCGTTTTGGGAATCTGTCTGGGTGCCCAGTTATTGGCCAAGACTCTGGGCGGGCGCGTTTCTGCAAATCCGCATGTCGAAATCGGTTGGCACGAGGTCTCTTTGACTCCGGCGGGCCGGCAGTCCTTTTTGTTTAAACAGGTACCCGATCCGTTTATGATCTTTCATTGGCACAGTGATCACTTCACCTTGCCGCCGGGTTGCACGCGATTGGCCTGCAACGTGGCCACGGCCAATCAGGCCTTCATCAGCAGGGACTACCCGGCGGTCGGCCTCCAGTTCCATCCGGATTTCAGCCGCGCGGCGATTGTCCATTTCGGGCGGCATGAAAGTCACCATTGGGGACAAGGCCCTTTCAACAGCGCCAGGGAGACGGTGTTGTCTCAGACCCCACGGATGCCCGAGACGGATTGGCTGATGGACAAATTGCTGGACAACATGGTCCAAGAATACCAAGGCTGAGCGCCAGCAGACCTTACCGCCCCGGCAGTCGTTTGGGCGGGCTCCTAAAATCGGCATTGGGGCCAAAGCGGGCCTGCGGGTGTCCCCCCACGCTGCGCCTGAGCGCCCGTACCATCGGGATTATTGCGCACAGTTATTGAGAGGCGCTTCTACCCTTTGGGTCTTTTCAAAAAAACATGGGCCGAATCGGAAAAAATGCTTGACATCGTTCCTGGAAATACCTAATCGGAATACGACATGATTTGTAGTGAATATTACATGGTAAGTGAACGCTACATGTATTATGAAGGCAGTTCATAGATGCGATGTTGACCCGTGAAAAGGATGCCGTTGCCCTGCCCCAAAGATTCAGCACGGGATAATCCGATTTACTTTTTATAGAGGCCGCAACAGTTTAGCCCCTTGAAAAACCATGGATAGGCCGACCGGGCATCGGCTTGGGGCAGCGGGAAAAACACGAAAGTAAGGGGTCGTAACACCGACCCGCGCCCTGATTTCAAACAGGATACCGCGCAAATGAAGGTCAATCCGGGCCTGGATGGGAAGCCCTCTTTACGGTTCGGTTGAACGACCTCTAATTTTCTCAGACCGTTTCCCACTGCCCCAAGCCGATGCGCGGTCGACGGAGATATTTTCCATACCGCTAAATTGATACTAGAGGCAACTGTTCGCATGCACGCACCCGGCGCCCGACCAGAGAAGCCGAATATTATTCAAGTTATTCGCGACCGTTACCCTGAACTGAACGAAACCAATAAAAAAATCGCCGATTTTATTCTCCAGAATCTGGAAATGGCCACATTTGCGTCCCTCATGGAAATTTCCAGAAAAATCGGCGTTTCCGATGCCACCTTGGTTCGTTTCGCCCGAGAGCTGGACTTCGGCGGCTATCAAGACCTTCGCCAAGCTCTCGTGGAATATATCCGTAAGATCATCTATCCCACCCAAAAGTCGTCCATTCTTGATGAACAGGGACAACACCCGTTTATCGATCTGGTGATGAAAAAAGACATCGAGTACATCACCCAAACGATGTCCAAAGTCGACCCAAAAGGGTTTGATGTCCTGATTGAATTCCTGCTGGCGGCCCGACGGATATACTGCATGGGCTGGGGGCTTTCTTCCTTTCTGGCGGAATATCTGAGCTTTGCGCTACAGATACTGTCCCATGACGCGACGCCTGTCATCCGCGAAAGACGACCCCTGGTGCAGCAACTCCTTTTTATCGAAAAGAATGACCTTCTGATCACATTCGATTTGATCCTTTACTCCTCGGAGGTCTTGGAAGCCGTCGAATATGTTCACAGGGAAAAAAAGAGCGTTAAGATAGTCACCATCACCAATAAGCCCCTGGCGCAAATCGTTCAATATTCCGATTTGAGTTTTTTTTGCGATATGATCGGCCACGAATTCAAGCTGATCTCTCTGACCGCACCGCTTTGCTTCATTAACGCGATCCTGGAGCAGGTCGCCGCCAAGAATCCGGCAAAAACGACTAAAGCACTGGTTGCCTTTCAGCGCGTGGTTCAGTCCAGTCCGTTGCACTATTCGCAGTTTGAACTCCAGAACTTCCAACGGCAGTTTCACCCCAAAGAGTGCAAAGGGAGTGGACCTTGATCCGCCTTCATAAACGGCCCCCAGCGGGGCAGCGGTGCCGTTGGGGCTTTACCAAAAAGGAGGGAATTATGAAAGCGAGGGCAATGATTTGGGGGAAGATTCTCATGGTGGTTGCGGGTTGTCTGTTGCTGCTGACCGGGGCCCCGGCGGCAGAGGATCAACCCAAGGAAGTTTTGCTGGGGGGAATTACGGCGCTGTCGGGCCCGGCGGCGCCCTGGGGGATCGGAATGCAGAATACCTGGCAGATGGCGGTCGACGACATCAACAACGGCGGCTGGTGGTGGCAAAAGAAAGGTTTTACGGTCGACGGACAGAAATACAATTGGAAACTGACGGTTTATGATCATGCCTTTGATGCGGCGAAGGCTGTATCCGCCGCCAATCGCCTGATATCCCGCGACGGGGTCAAATATATTTTCGCCTTTGACGGCGGCATGATCAAGGCCTTTCAGCCCATCAGCGAGCGCGCCAAAGTCTTGACCGTGGCCTACGCCTCCCCGGGTAAGGATTACATCAATCCGCAAAATTTCTACACCTGGATGTACGGCGTCGACTGTATCGCGGCCGTCATATTCTATCCCTGGCTCGAAAAAAATACGGCATACAAGCGCATCGCAATTCTGGAGCCCGATCACTGGACCGGCCACACGACCGCGGAAGCCTCACGCTTCGGGATCTCCAAAACCCAGCTGGAGATCGTCTTTGACGAGTATTTTCCGCCCGATACCACCGATTTTTATCCGATTCTGACCCGCATCATCAAAACCAAACCGGATCTGATCGACATCGGCAACGTGGATCCGGCCGCCCGGGCGCTCTTTGTCAAACAGGCCCGGGAAATGGGGTTCAAAGGCCCCATGTACCTCATCACCCCCGATATCGCCAACCTGAAGAGTGTGGCCGGCTGGGAGAACTGCGAAGGCCTGTATTTTCTGCCCTATGAGATCGAACTCACCCCCGGGCAAAAGCATATCGAAAAGGTCTATATTGAACGGTACGGTGAAGAAAACTGGATTGGATCGTTGGCTTATCTGCTCTGGGATTTTGCCTTCTGGCTGACCCAGGCCATTGAGGAAGCCGGCTCCTTTGACACGACGGCCGTGTGCAATCATCTCGAAAAAATGAAGCTCAAAAGTGTATTCGGCGAGCCGGCCTACTTTGCCGGCCAAGGCTACTACGGCATCAATCGCATGCCGCTCTATCCTTACAATGTTTGCCAGGTTCAAAAGGGCCAACTGGTCCAGGTGATCACCGGCGCCTATGCCGATTATCTCAAGTAAATCCGCAGAGCGGGGTCCCACCCGATCCCGCTCTTGCATTCCCGCGAAAAAGCTCGGATCTTTCGGCACGCGCACGGATCATGTTCTGCCACGGTTCAGGGTAAGCCTGAAGTGAAAGTGCGGCTCAATGGAAATTACGGAACTGATTCAGATCACGGTGAACGCGATCTCCATCGGCGCCATTTATGCTCTGTTGGCGCTGGGGCTGACCTTGCTGTTCGGAATCATGGACATCCTTTTTTTTGCCCATGGGGCCATGTATATGCTGGGAGCCTATGCCGCCTATTATTTGTGTACCAAGCTGGGTCTGAACTACTTTGTGGCCCTGCCGATCGGCGTCATCCTCATCGGGCTAATCGGCGTCGTCATGGAGAAGGGACTTTTTCGCCCCATTCGCAACGATCATGTGGCCATCATTTTTTTAGCCATCGGTCTGAACTGGTTTCTGGAAAGCACCGGTTTTGTCGTTTTCGGTTTGAGGCCTAAACCGGTCGCTTCCGTCTTTACGGGCCAGGCTCATTTTTTCGGTGCCACCATCAGCTGGGAAAGGGCGGTGGTCGTCCTTATCGGCCTTCTGGCGGTATTGGCCCTTTATTTTTTTCTGATGAAAACTCGCTGGGGCCTGGGCATGCGGGCGTTTGCGGAGGACCCCCTCACGGCCGAACTTCAGGGCATCAGCAACGACACCGTCTGCAGCCTCGGCTTTCTTATCGGCTGTGGCTTGGCCGCTCTGGCGGGCCTCCTGGTCGCGCCGATTTTTATCCTGACGCCCACCATGGGCTCGCACGCGGTGCTCATTTCTTTGCTGGTGATCGGCCTGGGGGGACTGGGCAGTATTCCGGGGGCGTTGATCTCGGCGTTTATTATCGGCATCATCGAGTCGTTCGGCACATCCTACCTGGGTGCCGATATCACGTGGGGAATGATTTTTATTTTCGTGATCATATTTTTGATCATCCGGCCGACCGGAATCATGGGAGTTGTGAGAGAATGACGCGTGTACGGCCCGACCCTGATCGCCAGGGCAAATTCTTGGGGGAAATGAAAGCCCAGCAGAAGTCCCGGCTTTATTTCCTGGGCCTGTTTGTCCTGCTGGGCCTGGTCCCGTTGGTTCTGCGCAGTGAATACTATTTGCATGTGCTGATCGCTATGTTCTACCACGTGATTTACGCGACGACCTACCGTTTTATCCTGCGCACCGGCCAGTTCCATTTCGGCGCGCACGCGTTCGTGGGAATCGGCGCCTATGCTTCCGTGCTGCTGGTGATGCGCGCCGGTTGGTCCTTCTGGCTGGCGATGCCGGCGGCCGGCCTCATTGCCGCCTTCTTTGCCGTCCTCATCGGGTATCCCACCCTCCGGCTCAAAGGAATTTACTTTGCCATCATCACCTGGGGCTTTGGGGATACCCTGCGCTTCATCTACATGCGTTTCAAGGAGCCCTTCGGGGGTCCCCTGGGCATATTTGCCATCCCGGGACCGAATCCGATCACCATTCCCGGGCTGATAACCATCGATTTCAGCCAGAAGACCCATTTTTATTTCCTGGCCCTGGCACTGATGATCGTCACGCTGTACATCCTGCACCGCATGGAGCAGTCGCGTTTCGGGCTGATTTTCGGCGCGATCCGCGAAGGCGATCGACTGGCCCGGGCGGTGGGCATCAACATCATGAACTATAAGGTGCTCGCCTTTGCCGTCTGTTCGGGCCTGGGAGCCATGGCCGGCAGCTTCTACGCCCATTATACCTACTACATCTCGCCGCTGGATTTCAGCGTGCTGTTGACCATCTATCTGGCTATTTACACCGTCGTCGGCGGGCAGGAGCGCTATGCCGGGGTGATTGTGGGCACGGTCGTCCTGATGCTGGCCGGGGAGGTCTTTGCCGGCTACTCCCACTACCAGCTGTTGATGTATTCGGGTTTCTTAATTGTGATCCTGCTGTTCCTGCCCGGCGGGTTAATCAGCCTGCCGGGCCTTTTGACCCGGGTCGGAAGCCGCGCCGAAGAAAAAGAGGGAGAGAAATTTAGAAATGACCCAGCTTGAACTCCAGAAGGTTTCCAAATTCTTTGGGGGGCTGGCGGCCATCAGCCGCCTCGACCTCCAGGTTCAGCAGGGGGAAATTATCGGCCTCATCGGACCGAACGGGGCCGGCAAGACCACCACCTTCAACGTCATTACCGGAGAACTGCGGCCCAATGAAGGAGAGGTTATTTTTGAGGGCCAGGACATCACCGGCCTTAGACCCCATCAGGTCGCCACATTGGGTATTGTCCGGACCTATCAGCTGGTTACGCTTTTTCCGGGGTATACGGCGCTGAAAAATGTGCTCGTCGGGCTGCATCTGGGCGCCCGCATCGGCTTTGCGGAAGCCATCCTCAACTCCCGCTCCCATCAGCGCAAGGAATTGCACCTTTACCGTCAAGCCCAAGAGATTTTGAACTTCTTCAACCTGCAGGCGGTGGCGGATGAACCGGCCGAGAACCTGCCGCATGGTCTCCAGCGCAAGCTGGGAGTGGCCATCGCACTGGCCGCCAGACCGAAGATGCTTCTCTTGGATGAACCCCTGACCGGAATGAATCCCAATGAAGTCTTGGAAATGATTGCCACGATCCGCCGGATACGCGACCGGAATGGGATCACGGTGGTGGTCGTCGAGCATAACATGCGCGCGGTAATGGCCCTGTGTGAGCGCATCGTGGTCATTAACTTCGGGGTCAGGATCGCCGAGGGCGCCCCGCAAGACATCCAGGCCAACAAACAGGTCGTCGAAGCTTACCTGGGAAGCGATTCACATGCTGCTTGAAGTCAGGAATCTGCGAATACGGTACGGTAAAGTGGAGGCCATCCGCGGCGTCTCTCTCGATGTGGAGGAAGGCACCCTGGTCACCCTCATCGGAGCGAATGGCGCCGGTAAGAGCACGATCCTTAAATCTCTGTCCGGTCTCGTACCGCCGTTTGCGGGCGAGATCCGGTTTCAGGGTCAAATGCTCGCGGGTTGGAAGCCGGCCCGGATCGTCAAGGCCGGAATGGCCCAGGTTCCCGAAGGGGCGCGGGTATTTGCCAAGTTGACCGTGGCCGAAAACCTGCAGGCCGGGGCCTACCTGCGCAAAGACAAGGAAAAAGTCGCGTTGGATTACCAGCGGGTCTTGCGCCATTTTCCCATCCTCAAGGAGCGATTAAACCAGAAGGCCGGCACCATGAGCGGAGGCGAGCGGCAGATGCTGGCTTTTGGGCGCGCCCTGATGAACGGGCCCAAGCTGCTTCTGCTGGATGAACCGTCGCTGGGTCTTTCGCCGTTGCTGGTCCATGAGATCTTCAAGATCATCGAAGCCATTAAAGGAGAAGGCGTCACCATATTGCTCGTGGAACAAAACGCCCGGAAGGCGCTGGAAGTGGCCGACAAAGCCTATGTTTTCGAGACCGGCCGCATTGTTTTCGAGGGGCCGGCCCACGAACTCATGGACAGTGAGGAAGTCAAAAAAGCCTATCTGGGGGGCTAACATCTTAGCAAGAAAGAACCCGCAAGCATCAAATTGCAACGTCAGCCATAAGGAGAAGCCCATGGAGATTGAGGAAATAAAAAACATCATCAAAGCCAAAGAGATTAAGTCCATTTTTGTAGGCACCCCTGATATCAATGGCAATTTTCGCGGCCGGGGGATCAATCCCCCGCATTTCCTGCAAACCATTTGTCACGAGGGTCTGGGCATCTGCGACTGCATCTACAATATGGATACGCTGGACGGTTTGCATGAAAACACCGTCCGGGTTCCTTGGTATCCGAGTTGGGCCGATGGTTACCGCGATTACGTGATCAAGCCGGATCTTGCGACCTTTGGGATCGTCCCCTGGCTCGATCGCACCGCGGCGGTCATCGGGGATGTATACGATCAAACCACCGGCGAAATCCTCGCCACGGCCCCCCGATCCCTCCTCAAAAGGCTTGTCGACCGCACCGCTCAATTAGGCTACCGGATCATAGCGGCCACGGAACTGGAATTCACGGTGTTTCCGGAGTCCATTAGTGAAATCGCCGCCAAGGAATTTAGGAATATCAAGAGGCTCTCCCCCGGTGCCTACGATTATAGCCTTTATCGGTTAGC
>CP070697.1:5861511-5864796 GCA_020353555.1 Desulfobacterales bacterium | reverse complement strand
ACCGCAAAAGTCAAGGAATTGACCGGAGGCTATTTTATTGTGGATCTCGATCCCGAATCGGCAGCGGACAAACTGCTGGCTGCGATCGACGAGCGCCGGGCCGGCTTAGGACTGAGTTAATCAAACCGATTGACAAGGAGCAGAGTATGTCGCAACCGAAGGAAATATTTGTGCGGATGGATCGTTGCGTGGGATGTCATACCTGTGAACTCGCCTGTGCGGTGGAACATTCAACAAGCAAATCAATCTTTTCCGCGCTGTCCGAGACCCCGGTGCCCCGCAAAAGACTTTATGTTGAAGCGGTGGAACGGCAGAACGTGCCCCTGCTCTGCCGCCATTGCGAAGATGCGCCCTGTGCCAGAGCTTGCCTTACGGGAGCCTTAACTCAGGACGAGCTTACCCGCATCGTCAGCCACGATCCCGATCGTTGTATCGGCTGCTGGATGTGCACCATGGTTTGCCGCTATGGTGTGGTCGGCCGCCTGAAGGAACAACGCGTGGCGATCAAATGCGACCGTTGCCCGGACCGCGAGGTGCCGGCCTGCGTGGCGGCCTGCCCCACGCGGGCGCTGGTATTTACCCGCGAGGAGAATTTTGCCGGGATCGTCCGGGCCCAGGCTGCTTCGCAAGTCGCCCAAGGGTATGCCATGGGTAAGAACGAGTAGCTTGAATCGCGCCATCGGAAACGACAGCGAAGATCGTTCGCTGCTCCGGCGACACCGCAAGGCGCAATGGTGGGGTTGGAGATGAAAGACAAGCGATTGATTCCCACGGTCTGTCCATACTGCGGAGTGGGTTGCGGTTTTTATCTGGTCGTCCATGAAGGAGGGGCCACAGGATTGGAATATAGGACCGATCATCCGGTCAACAATGGTCGTCTCTGTGCCAAGGGCAACGCCGCCTTGGAGGTCCTGCATCATCCCGATCGACTCGCGTACCCCATGAAAAAAATCAGAGGCCGCTGGGAACGAATCACCTGGAGCGAAGCGCTGAACACAGTAGCCGCGAAGCTTCAAGCCAGCTGTGATTCAAATTCACCCGATTCTAACGCCTTTCTCGCTTCTGCCAAGTGCACCAACGAGGAAAACTATCTTTTCCAGAAACTGGCCCGCCTGCTGGGAACCAACAATGTGGACCACTGCGCCCGCCTGTGTCATGCGCCGACGATTGTCGCTCTGGCAGCCGCCTTCGGCAGCGGCGCAATGACGAATCCCCTGGCCGATCTAGCGCGGGCGGACTGTATTTTTGTTATCGGCTCCAATCTGGCGGCCAACCATGCGCCGGCGCTTCACTGGATTTGGGCCGCCAAGGACCGGGGCGCACAGGTCATTGTGGCGGACCCGCGGCATACCGCTACCGCCTGGCTGGCAAACGAGTTTCTGCAACTTAAGCCGGGATCAGATGTAGCGTTGCTCAACGGCATGGCCCATGTAATAATCGCTGAGGGTTTAGCCGACTTGAACTTCATCGAAGGGCGAACGACTGGCTTCGGGGCACTGGCGGCATGTGTCAAGGAGTATACGCCGCAAAAGGTCACGGCCTTAACTGGCCTTGCGGCCTCACAGATCGTCAGAGCCGCCCGCACCTTCGCCCGCGCCGAGGCAGCCACCATCGCCTACTGCATGGGCATCACCCAGCACACAACCGGTACGGACAACGTCAAGGCCATTGCCAACCTGTTGATGTTAACCGGCAACATCGGTCGCAAGGCCACGGGTTTTTCACCGCTCAGAGGTCAGAACAACGTACAGGGCGCGTGCGACATGGGGGCCCTGCCGAATGTATATCCCGGATATCAAAAAGTCGACGACCCCGAGGCCATGACCAAGTTCAGCCGCGCCTGGCACACCGATCTGGATACGCGGGTGGGGCTGGCTTTGACCGAGATGTTCAAGGCCGCGCATAATAAGCAGTTGAAGGCCATGTTGATTGTGGGCGAAAATCCGTTGCTAAGTGAGCCGAATCTGCCGTTTGTCAGGGAAGCCATCCACAATCTGAATTTTTTGGCGGTCCAGGACATCTTTCTGACCGAAACCGCCCGAATGGCCGATGTCGTTCTGCCGGCGGCGAGCTTCGCGGAAAAAGAGGGCACCTTCACCAATACGGAGCGACGCATCCAGCTGCTCCGCCAAGCGCTCGAACCGCCCGGTGAAGCCCGCGGCGACTGGCAGATTATTGCGGCCCTGGCAGCGCGCATGGGCTTTCCCATGCACTACGCGTCAGCGGCGGCGATTATGGACGAAATTGCACGGCTGACACCCATTTACGGCGGCATAAGCCACGGGAGGCTCAATCGACGCGGCGGTCTGCAATGGCCCTGCTGGGACCACGGCCATCCCGGAACATCCCGGCTGCATGTGGGGCAATTTACGCGGGGCCGGGGAAAATTCCACGTGGTTCACGATCGACCGCCCGCCGAACAGCCCTCGCGGGAATATCCGATCGTGCTGACCACCGGCCGCGTCCTGGAACATTGGCATACCGGCAGCATGAGTCATCGGTCAGCCGTTCTGGAAACACTCGCGCCTGGGAGCAATGTCGACCTTAACCCTGGGGATGCCGCAAGACTGGGCCTCATGGAAGGCGATGGGGTAGAAGTCCTTTCCCGCCGCGGGAAAATCCAAGGCAAAGTTCATGCCGATCGCAGGGTACCGCGGGGTACCGTTTTTATGGCCTTCCATTGGAGGGATGCCCCCGCCAATGAATTGACAAACGATGCCGTCGACCCGCAGTCCAAAATCCCTGAGTTCAAGGTCGCCTCTGTAAGCGTCAGGCCCCTGCGAACCAGAGCCGCCGGACCGTAAGAAGCCCTATTCGTGGCGCGTCTATTTCGTCGCTCAAAATCCGGGCGGCGTATCTTGTGCGGCCCGAGGGGTGAAGACAACCCGATGAGCGCGCCGGATTCAATAGGTGCCATATTGGTGGACGGCCTTGACGGCCGCCGCGACATTCTCTGGAGGGGTGGTGGCGCCGATATTGCACAGATACAGGGCGAAGCGTCCATTTTTGCCGCCGACTTCGATATAGTGCTGGACCCGCCGGGCGACTTCTTCCGGACGGCTCAAAGCGAGAAAAGCCGCCCCGATACCGAGAACCAGGGGAACACCCTTTTTTTCAGCGTAGTCCTTGTAGACCGCCGGTCCGATTGCGGCCACATCGGGATCCTGACCTTCCAGAAAGCCCGGACAAACCTGCAACTTGAGGTCGAACAGGGCGGCGGGATCCGGTAGGTATTTTTCACCCACCCAGTTGGGCACGTATACTTCCGGACCGCAGAGCTCCCGG
>CP070697.1:5846827-5861411 GCA_020353555.1 Desulfobacterales bacterium | reverse complement strand
AAAACGACCTGGATCTCAGGCAACACCGGGTTCATTTGGGTACGGGAGGAGCGGCTCTGAAGGTCATCGACCTGGAATCCGGCGCGGCGCGTCCCAGTACGCTCCAGGATATCTACCAAATCGGACGGCTGGTGGACCGCCTGGAAAACATCCATTTCTTTCTTCGCCCCTGCGTTCCCACCGACATCCCGCCACCGGTTCAGGACCTTAATTCCTTTTACACCTGCTTGCGGGCCACCGGGAAACACGTCATGGCCGGGGTAAACACGGAAGACACCTTGGAGCAGGTTGTGGAGATGGCTTCCCTGGTGGCCGGAGGACGGGCGAAATTGCAGGAAAAGCCTGTGATTTCTATCATCACCTGCTTTGCCATCAGTCCCCTCAAGCTTTGCACCCAATCGACCCGGATCATGCGGGCGGCGGTCAAGAACCGGATTCCGGTGGCCCTCTCCAGCGCCCCCATGGCAGGCTCCACCTCACCGATTACCATGGCCGGAACGCTGGCGCAGCTGCATGCCGAACAATTGGCCGGCATTACCATCTGCCAGCTGACCAACTCCGGTGCGCCGCTGCTTTACGGCGGTATTCCCGGAAGGGCGAACCTGACGACCATGGGTTATCTGGGTGGCGCCGTTGAATGCGGGATGATGAACGCCGCCGTCCATCAACTGGCCCACCATATCCGGGTGCCCAATTATAATTCCTCGGGGTTGACCGACGCGAAAATCCCCGACGCCCAGGCGGCCTGGGAAAAGGCGCTCACGACCCTGCTGGCGGCCATGGGCGGCTCCAACTATGTGCATCATGCGGCCGGCATGTTGGAGTCCATGCTCGGCGTGGCCTACGAGCAGTACGTCATCGACGATGAAATCATCGGCCTGAGCTGCAAGGTGCTCGAGGGGATCGCTGTCGACGCCGAACATCTGGCGCTGGAGGTCATCGCGGCGGTAGGGCCCGGCGGGGATTTCATGACCACCGCCCACACGCTCGCCCACATGCGGCAGGAATATTTTGACGGCAATGGGGTGACGGACCGCAAGAATCGCGACAGGTGGGAAAAGGAAGGCGGCAAAGATGCCACCACGCGGGCCCGGGAAATCGCGCGGAAGATACTCGCCGAACCCGCAAAATCGTATTTATCCGCTGCCGTTGATCCGGCCATCCGGAATAAATTTGAGATCTTGCTCCAATGCTGAGGGCCGCATCTGGTCGAAGGAACGCATCCGGGCCCGTCAGAAACTAACCTTCCGGGAACTCCTTGCGGAAAAGGGCCACTTTTTCAGCCGCGATGCCGGCCAATGCCAGACCGTCCGCCATAACCGTCACCAGCTGGTAGCCCCGACTGTATAGCTTTTTAGCCTGTTCCCAGGTACCGGTCAGCGTTCCCAGCACCTTGGGCGAAGCGCATACCTTGGCTTCAACGGCGGCAATCGCCGCTTGGACTTCCGAATGGCTGGGATCACCCAGATGCCCCATGTTTGTCGCCAGATCCATGGGGCCGATAAAAACACCGTCCAATCCAGGCACCTCAAGGATCTCATCTAGATTGGAGATTGCTTCGGGAGTTTCGATTTGCGTAATCACCAGGATTTCGTCGTTGGCCCGGTCAAGATAACCCCTCGTATTCAGTCCGTAGCTGGTTGCCCGGGTGCTTCCGGCAATCCCCCGGATACCTTCGGGGGGATATTTGCAGGCGGCCACCGCCGCCTCAGCCTGTGATTTGGTATTCACGTAAGGGATCAGCACACCATAGGCCCCCGCATCCAATATCCGTTTGAGAACAACGAAATCATTCCAGGGGGCGCGCACGACGGGAACCGTATCGGTTCCATTCATGGCTTGCAGCTGGGCAAAAAGGGCGGAGAGATCTCCCGCACCGTGTTCCATGTCGACCAGCAGCCAGTCGAAGCCGGCCCGGCTCATAATTTCAGCCGTCATGGGGCTGGCGAGCTGAAGCCAGGCTCCGAGTGTTTTTTTTCCGTTCTTCAACGCCGTTTTCAGAGGGTTTTCAAAAGTCTTTGCCATCGTCTTCAGACCCTTTCCTTGCCGATGATTATGCGGTTATGATGGTGTTGTTAGCGCTCATCGCTGATTGTTCTTGGTTACTTAAGAATGCGATTCGTGCTTTTTATGGCAAGCAATTGTCATTTTCGCCACCAAGGCACCAGGACTCTGAGAAAAACTTCTAATAATCTTCCTTGGTGTCTTGGTGGCCAAAAATTTTGGTTCCCCGCTAAATCGGGATTTCCGCTGCGCTCCAACCGGCTTGTCCGGGTTCTGTGAAGGCCATACGCAACCGCTGCCCCCTGGATCGCGATACGCAACAAGGCCCCCTCGGCGGCTGGGGCTAGCTTTCGATAAACGCCTTGAATTTATCCAAGCCCGCTTCGATTTCGGGGGTATCGATACCTGCGTAGGCCAGGCGGATGTAAAAGTTTTTTTCGCCTGCCAGCGGACGGCCGAAGTGCAGACGGGTACACACCGAGACACCGGTCTCGTGCAGCAGGGCGCGGCGAAAAGCATCGTAATCGGTTAAGCCCTTTTTCTGCATGGCCCCGGTGACATTCGGGTAGAGGTAAAAGGTAGCGTTGGGACGGAAGCAGCGCACCCCTTCGATGGAGTTCAGCCGGTCCACGGCCGCATCCCTTCGCTCCCTGAGAGTCTTCAGGATTTGCCCGGTCGCGCGCTGATCGCCCGTAAGCCCTTCCAGGGCGGCGTACTGGACAAAGTGATTCGAGCAGGATTCGTCATTGACATTCAGTTTGATGATGATGTCGATAATCTCCCGGGGGCCAATGGCCGCGCCGAGGCGCCAGCCGGTCATGGCGAATTTCTTGGAGAAAGTATATAGAATCACGCAGCGCTCGGCCATTCCGGGCAGCGCGGCAAAGGAGGTGCTCCGCCCCTCGTAGCGGATGTCGAAATAGGCCTCGTCGCACAGCACGTAAAGATCATGCGCCCGCACCAATTCCGCCAGCTTTTCCAGCTCCGCGGCCCTGCATTCGGCTCCGGTGGGGTTTTGCAGGTCATTGAGCACCAGCAGCCGGGTGCGCGGGGTAATCTGTCGGGCGAGCATATCCAGATCGATTTCAAAATTCCGTTCACCTTCGATGTAACTGTAGGGTCGGGCCTTACCGCCATGGAACTCAATCTGAGATTCGTAAATCGGATAGCCCGGGTTGGGATAGAGAACCTCGTCGCCGGGATTCATCAGCGTCAGGAAGAACTTGCTGATTGTCGGTTTACCTCCCGGCTGAATGGCGACATTTTCCATCGTGTAGGGAATCCCGTGGGAAGCACTGACGTCCGCCGCCAGGGTCTCCCGTAACTGGGGAATGCCGGCATTGGGGCAATAGCCGGTCTTGCCATCGTGCATGGCCTTAATGGCTGCCTCCATGACATTGGCGGGGGTTCTGAGGTTCATGTCTCCCAGATGAAAAGGGTAGACTTTGCGTCCCTCGGCCGCAAAGGCCGCCGCCTCGGCCGACACCGCAAAAGCGGTTTCCGTACCTAAACGGGCAATTCGTTGTGCGATTTTCATGGTTTTTCCCTTCATTTTTCTGCCGCTCAAGGCTCAAAGTTAAAGGCGGGGGACTGCCGTCGGTCACCGGTTGCGCGTTCGGGTTGGGAAATCGAAGCGGACCCCTGCGTCGAAACGACCCGCCCGCGCCGGCTAATCCCCCTGGGCTGGAATTCCCAACGCTTGCGCGTTCAAAATACTCGGTGCCGCCTGGGGTGCCTTGCCTTCCAGAAAAGGCCGAATATCCTCCTTTTGCCAGACCGGATAGCCCATCAGGATGCCGGCCACATTGGCCGCTGCCAAACTGGCCATACCCTGTCGCGTCCATTGAGTGGCCGAAGCAACATGGGGGACAATCACGACATTTTCCAGTTCGACCAATCCCGGTTTCAATTCCGGCTCGTCTTCGAATACATCGAGGCCGGCCCTGAAATTGGGGTGCTGCCGGCAATGGTCGACCAGAGCGGCTTCATCAATCACAGGACCGCGACTGGTGTTTACTAAAATCGCATTCGCTTTCATCAGCGCCAGGCGCGGGGCATTGATCAAATGATGGGTGGTTTCGTCCAGCGCCGTGTGCACGCTGACACAGTCGGCCGCCGGCAGCAGGTCTTCGAGCCGTTCCGCGCGCCGGCAGGTTACCGGATCCTCTCCTTGGGACCTCAAAAACTCCGCATAGGCCGCCACATAGTTTTCCAAGGCCTTATTCGGGCGAAGGTCGTAATAAACAAGGTTCATCTTGTGCCCCTCGACCATCATGCGCGCATAGGCTTGACCAATGCGGCCGGCGCCGATGATGCCCAAGGTCTTTTTCCACAGGAGCTCACCTAAAAAAAGGGTCGGCAGCCATCCCTGGTAGCGGCCGGCGCGCAAAAAACGCTCGGCTTCGCCCGTGCGGCGCGCGGCCGCGAAAGTCAAGGCCACCGCCATTTGGGCCGTGGTTTCAGTCAATACGCCCGGGGTATTGCCGACCGGGATTCCCAGCCGCGTGGCCGCATCGACATCCACGTTGTTGAAACCGACCGCATAGTTGCTGTAGGCTTTGCCGCCGGCGGCCTTGAGCGCCGCAAACATTTCGGCGCCCCAGACTTCGGTGAGCTGCCCGATGGCCCCATCGCACTGCGTGCCGATCGCGGCTTTGATCTCATCCGCAGCCAACACATTCGCGGAGGTACAAATCTCGACCCTGCACTCCGCCCGGGTCAGAAACTCCAACCACCGTTCTCCCGGCAGTTCTTTGGTGACGACCACGCGTTTGCCGCCGGAAGGATTGTGAACCCGCCATTTTATTTGCTCCATCGCCTAGCCTCCTCCAGATTACGCGGCTTCCTCAGGCTCATGCAACCCGGAATGCCGGTGAACCGACGAAAAATGTGCGCACCCCGGCTGATTATCCCAACTGATTAAAAGAGCTTGATGATAGTGTCAATAATTTTTTGTTTTTTTATGATAACCTCAAAAATTTTTAAGAATTCTTTTGATAAACGCAATTATTGCAGGACAGGTCTATCGGCGTTGGCCGTCGGTCACCCGGGGGCGGCTTGCGGTCGGCGGGAAATGATAACGTTAAAAGATTGATCTGGAGGTCAGCGGATGGAGAGGATAAAGTGACCAGGGGTCAGGGCCAACGGAAAGCAGGACTTAAACTGCCCTAACAGTTTAGCCCTTTGAAAAACCAGGGAGAGCTCGACGGGGATATTTTTCATACCGCTAAATTGATGCGACTGCCCGCGCATCACGCCGCCGGCAGTTTCTTGATGACAGCCAAGCTCATATCATCAAATTGCTCTTGCTGGAAATTTTTCACCTCTTCAATTATTTTCTCAAGGATACGGCCGACGGATAAATCCGCATATTGATTCAGCGCCTGCTCGAGGCGCGCCTGACCATACATTTCGCCGTCTTGATTCATGCTCTCGGTGACGCCGTCGGTAAAAAGTAAAATGATATCGCCCTCTTCAACAGATTCGGTAACATCCGTTAAGTACCGATCGATGCTATCCGTAATTCCCAGCCACGTTCCATTGGTGGCAATCGTTTCGGTTTTGTTCAAAGCCGACTTATAGAGGATCACGTCCTGGTGTTTGCCCGCAATGGTCATTTGGGTCTCGTTGAGCCGCATCGCCATCATGGTCATATAATGGTCCGATCCGAGTCGGGAAATGTTTTCGCGGATCACCTGATTGACCGCTTTGAGAACATCCGAGGGCTGGCAATCGACCGAATTCGCTACCGTCGCGCTGATACTGGTCTGGGCCATCATCATGATCAAACCGGAATCAACGCCGTGCCCGGAAACATCGCCCATGGTGATCCACTTCTCACCGGCCGGCGTTTCGATGATGTCGTAATAGTCGCCGCCCACTTCCTGGGCCGGAAACATGGCCGCCGCGACCTCATACCCCCGAATCTTCTCCTTTTTTGGCAAGAGGGCGGTCTGAATGCGCTTGGCAAGCTCCATTTCGCTCCAGAGGGCATCCCGCGCTTTTTTCAATTCGACGAGTAGGAGGAACTCCTTCTTGACGAGCTTATGTTTGACATGGTTGATGCTCACCGCGATGATTGCCGTGGAAATTAAGAAAAACAAATTGCTCGTCAGGGAGTAGGGTACAAAATCGAGACCGGCCATCAGATTGAAGGTGATATACATCGAAATGATGATCAGACTCGTGAGAGCCGAATGAATGGCTTTCCAGGGTAGTAAAAGATTGACGCCGATAATCACCAGATTCAAGCCGGCATAATAGCTGGAATTAAATCCGCCCAAGTCAACGGTCATCAGAGCGATGATGCAACCGATATTGATGGAAACAAAATAGCCGTGGTAATAGGTGGCGCTACCGGGTTTCGTGTGACGGATAATGAAGTATTGGATCAGGCAAATAATCGTGCACGCCAGGCGATAGACCCCAAAGCGCGGGATGAGCTCTTTGGGCATCGTGAAGTAATCCAATAGAAAGAAGGCCGGCACTAGGGTGTAGCCCAAAGCAGTCAGAGTCTTCAACCAATCATGAATGATGCTGTCCAGGTAGTTGGAAAAATCATCCTCATTGAAGTTGAATTCTTCCGAGGGACTGTTACATTTTTTTTTCACTGGCGTATACCTCAAATATCATCCGTCCCCAAACGATCCCGCGGCGAAGTCTCGCCCACCGTCGCCTCTTAGACCTCCGCCGGCAAGAAGCTGGAATCTGAATCCATTTTTCTTTTTTTCTTCACACGCAGGAACATTTGAACACCGGTATCATCAAAAAACACATCAACTTCGGCGTCCGGCGCGTCTTTTAACAGGTGTTTGAAATCTTCCTCGGTTCGATAAAAAAGGACCCAATCCAGCCAATATTCCATATAGTGTCTACCGGGATTGGAAATATGATAATTGCCGATCACCATTTCCCCGCCGGGTTTCAACAGCTGGTAGAGTTTGCCCAGCACCGCCGATGCGACCGGAGGGGTCAGATAGTCAAAAAGTCCCATGGAATAGACAAAATGGAATTGCCCCAATTTGGTCTTTAGCTGAGGCGTCGCCAGCATGGTGCGGACCGACTCGTTCAGATAATCCACGCCGATATGGGTATTTAGTTTGCTCTCGATCTGATCAACGAGTTTGGCCGCCTCATGCAGCGCGGCGCGATCCTGATCGAGCAGGGCAAAATGAAACCCCCGGCAATCATCCGCCGCCAGTAATATGTCTTCCAATTCACGCGCAGGTCCACAAGCGACCGATAATATTTTCTGTTTTCCGCTGCGGTTTCTGCAACCATCGCTTTTCATGGCCTCAATTATCTTGCCAATCACGTGTCGTCTGTTTCTCACGGCCTGGGCCGCCGGGTGCTCAATCGGATGTTTGTGCAACAACTTGGCAAACGTGGAGTCGCCCCAATAGTCGTTGGCGTATATCATACTCATCATTTCGGAATCGCCGGCATACCCCCGGGGCTTCAAATTCGTGCGCGCCATAAACGGCGCACAGCGAATGAAATTCCATAATTGCTTGCGGAAATAGAAGCCGTGACGCTCGTGTTCTTCCCGGCTAAAATTGCGCACGATTCGCGCCAGCTCCTGCAGTTTATCGTCCAGAAAGGCCATGAATTTGCGACCCTCAGCCGCGATAATGGTCTCCTGGAGGGACGCCTTAATGTTTTCGGGCTCATCGGCATATTCTGCATCCAGACTATCAAATAGATTCTTGTAGACGCTCAAATCGTAGGTGAGGTTGGCCGTGTAATTCTTGAAAGATTGACTGATTTTGTGCTTGTGGGCCAGAATGAGCGGCAGGTTGAGAAAAGCGTTCTGTAACCTTACCAGTTTGTTGTGAAACAGCAAGCTCTCGAGATCATAGACATCACGGGTGAAGATTAATCGTCCGGCATAGCCCTCGTGGTTGGGTTCGGGCAGGATTCGACAGCGCCCCAGTTCAATGCGCTCCCCTTCCCGCTCGAGGACTAATTTGGAAAATTCAGTGTCAGGGTCGAAGGAATTGCCGTTCCGGGAGCGGATTAACAGCGAATATTTCGATGAAAATTTGACATCGATGGGAATCGTGGTAGGGCCCTCTACCAAGTTAGCCTTTACCTCGGAAGCGTTGGGATACATCTTTTTTAAAGTCCTTTGATCTCGACCCTTCTATCTTTGGTCTGGAAAATTTTTAAGGCCGAGAAGCTGAGTTCCTGCCATTTTAGCAGCTTGCGGTAGAGAACCGTAACCTGAATCTTGCCTCTTTTGGCTCTTTCGAGAATTTTAATGACCGGAGTTATGGTCGAAGAATTCATATAATCCAACTTCTGAAAGTCCAAAATTATCCGTTTTTGGACTTCATTGCTCTTTTTGAGAAGGTCGACCAGAATCGGCGTGAGAAATTTTCCCGGATTACGATCCACGCTCTTGCCGGTCCAGTAGGTCACGATGGAATCGTTTTTTTCTTGTACCTCTATTTTCAGCAAATTACTGATATATGCTTCTGTCTTTCCCATGATTGTCTCCTAAGGATTTGAAACCGCCGATACGTTTAAAATGTGATCTTCGCTCAGAAAGAAATCAAGAATTGCCTGGCCTTCATAGGCAATTCTGGCCAGCCCTAAACCACTGTCGTCATCGTCGAGCGGCTTTTTGGCGACCGCTTTAAGCCTTTCGACATAAGCCTCAAACGGGTCTTGGAATCCCCGAATCCATTGAATGGTCTTATCCAAAGCCTTCAGATGCGTGTATACGGTTTCGTCAACGGGGTTAATGACCTCAACCGTGACGGTCTTGCCGTTAATCTGAATATCTACGATCACCTCGTTATTGGACGTCTCAAATTTTCCATACTTGACGCTATTTTCAATCAGTTCGCTGATTACCATGGTAAATGCCTGAACATTATCATCTGATAGGCCATGGGACGCCAAAAATCTGCGACTCCTGTTGCGGATCTTTTCGATCTCATTCCATCGAGGCTTTAGGGTGAACTTAATGGATCTTGTCATGAGTCACCGGGCTCCTAATCCTTAAAGTTTTTCAGCAGCGACGTTACTTAACTGGCATAAGATTATAAATATAAAGGTACCCAAAAGATTGCTAGAATTCTATCGACCGTCCGACTTCAAACCTTTAGCAGAAAATTCCGTTCGCGCAGCAGCCGCTTCCGTGAAAATGATTAGGGGGGATCTGGCGATCGAAAGAAGCGCCGCCTTGAAAAAGTTTAACTAGTTAAAATAGTTTTATATACCATTTTGGGCAAGTTCTGGGAGTCGCGTAATTCGTGCGAGCATCCGCGGCAATATCAGTTTGCGACTCTTGGCGGAAAGTATCGGCAAGAATTGAAAAAAAAGACACCGGGCCAAACCCGCCCTACTTTCCCAAGAAGGCTTGTGTCCACTGGACGGCTTCCAGGTACAACGCCGGAAGTTTCTTTTCTTCAATCCCTGTCCGGGAAGCCCACAGGGAGCACGCGTTCCAATCACCGGATTCGTAGCCGACAACAAGATGCAGAAAACCGGTCAGTTCGCCCCGGCCTTCGGTGAGGGCCGCCTTGATTTTTGCCGGCAGGGGAAGATTTTTCATAATCCTATCCATGCGGTTGTCCAGCATGGCGTCGATCAGGGAGAAAAGTCCGAGCAGGAAAAGTTCCGATTTGGTTTCGGCGGATCCCAGTGAAGCGCCCATCAGCTCGAGGAACCGCGCCCGGATGATCGAGGTCCGAATGAGCTCGGTCGGTTTGTCCATGGCAAGTTCGGTGGCGGCCATTAGGGAGATGAATTTCTGGATTTCCTGCATGCCCAGAATGACGATCGCGTGCCGGATGGAGGCGATTTCCTGGACCCGCCTGAAATAAGCCGAATTGATATAGCGCAGAAGCTTATACGACATCGACACGTCGCGGGTGATCAGTTTTTCCAGTTCCTCAAAGCTAACGTCCGGTTTGTTCACCTCCGCCATAATTTGAATCAGATTGATTTTGGACGGCGCGATATCACGGCTCTGAACGATTTCCGGTTTGCTGAAAAAATACCCCTGGAAATAGACGAACCCCAAATCCCGGGCGGTTTCGAATTCTTCGTAGGTTTCAATCTTTTCGGCCAGCAACTTCAGGGACCCGCCGCTCACATTTTCCAGTAAAGCGCCCATCTCATCCAGCGGCGTGCATCGGAAATCAATCTTGATAATATCCGCAATATCTATCAGCGGCTGAAGTTCGGTCCGGAAGAGGAAATCATCCAGGGCTATCCGGTATCCCTCGGCGCCCATCTCCCGGCAGGCATTGACGACCGGGGCTTCCGGTTCGACGTCTTCCAGGATTTCGACAATCAAGCTGTCCTTGGGGAAAAGCGTCGGATACCTTTTAAGCAGCAATTCTTGGGGGAAATTAATGAATATGTTTTTCCCGCTGCCGAGGCGATCGATGCCGATCGAAAAAAAGCTGTTGGCGAGCAGACGCGAAGTGGCCGTCTCCCCGTCAATATCGGGGAAGGCATTGGTCATACCGTCACGAAACAGCAACTCGTAGCCGTACAAATGTTTGTGGCCGTCAAATATGGGTTGCCGGGCCACGAACACCTGCATTCCTTCGGTCTCGGCATTCAGATGTTCGGCCTGGGTTTCGGGAATCATAGCTACCTTCTTTTTATGGGCGTTGGAGACGAATCCGAAAGGTGCTTTCCATTTGAAGCTTTCCGTTAAGATAGTATCGGTGCTTTGGATGAAAAACTTTACCCCCGGATCAAACCGCGATCTCCGGGGGCATCCTGGGACTCCGGTGCCGGGTTGCGGCGCGAACGGATGCGCAGGTGGCTCTTGGAGGAAGCTTTTCAAGAAAGAGTGATTCCTAGCTTGACATCCAATCCGCATTTTGCCAGATTTTGCCGTACCAACGGGAACGCGGCCCCGTCGATGCTTGGAGCCGCCCGGAGCGATAGGAACCCAGCGGATTTTTGATTGATACGCGGAATTCAATCCAGTTTGACACGACCGGATAGCCCTTGCGGCTGCAGGGAGGAGGGTAACCCATGGAAAGACCCAAAGTTTGTGTCGTCGGTGCATGTAACCTGGACTTGATCAGCTATGTCCCCCGACTGCCGAAGATGGGCGAGACTCTGCACGGTCTTCGCTTTCACATGGGCTTCGGCGGCAAGGGGGCCAACCAGGCGGTGATGGCGGCCAAACTCGGCGGCCAGGTTACCATGGTAACCAAACTGGGGCAGGATGTCTTCGGGGAGAACACCTTGAAAAATTTTGCGTCCTGGGGCGTTGACACCCAACACGTGCATTTCACCGACCAGGCTTTCTCGGGGGTGGCGCCCATCGCGGTCGATCCGGATGGTCATAACGCGATCATCATCGTCACCGGCGCCAATGACCTCTTGACCCCCGAGGAAATTGAGGCCGCCCGTCCGGCCATTGCGGCCGCCCGGATCCTGGTCTGCCAGCTGGAGATACCTCTGGAAATCAACCTGGCGGCCCTTCGCCTGGCCCGCGAGGCGGGGGTTCAAACCATTTTCAATCCTGCGCCGGCGCGTCCCGCGCTTCCGGCGGAATTCTATCAATTGAGCGACATTTTTTGCCCCAATGAAAGTGAAACCGAACTTCTCACCGGCCGAACGATCCAAACGCTGGAAGAAGCGGAAGCCGCCGCGCGGGTGCTGATTGAACGGGGTGCGGGGACGGTCATCCTGACACTGGGCGAACGCGGCAGTCTCCTGGTCACGGACCGCCGCACCGAACATGTGCCGGTGGAACCCGTGCAAGCATTGGATACCACCGGGGCGGGGGATGCTTTCGTCGGCAGCCTGGCCTATTTTCTGGCCGCCGGGCAACCGCTGTCGGAAGCCATCCGCTGCGCCAATTCCATCGCAGCCATCAGCGTCCAGTCGTCCGGAACCCAGACCAGTTTTCCCGCCGCCAAGGACCTGCCGCCCGAACTATTGGCCGGCTTGGGGGGTTTGCAAAGGGAAGGCGCCGCCGCGCAGGCCCCGGATTCGGCCAGGATCACGGCCGCGGAGATGGCCCAATATATCGATCACACGCTCCTCAAACCGGAAGCGCCGGCGTCGGCCTTCGACCGGCTCTGTGAGGAGGCCCTCCGCTACGGATTCAAAGCGGTGTGCGTCAACTCGAGCCGCGTCGCGCAGGTGGCCGAGAAGCTTCAGGGCACCCGGATTGCCGTCTGCGCCGTCATCGGCTTTCCCCTGGGCGCCATGGCCCGCCAGGCCAAGGCATTTGAAGCCCGCCAAGCGGTGGCGGACGGAGCGCAAGAATTGGATATGGTCATTAATCTCGGTGCGCTGAAGTCCGGCGACTTCCAGGCGGTGGAAGAAGACATCCGGGCCGTGCGCCGCGCCGCCCCCCACCCCACGCTATTGAAAGTCATTATCGAAACCGCTCTGCTGACCGCCGCTGAAAAAGTGCGGGCCTGTGAGATCGCTCAAAAAGCCGGCGCGGATTTCGTCAAAACCAGCACGGGTTTTGCCACAGGCGGGGCGACCGTGGCGGACGTAATCTTAATGCGGAAGACCGTCGGGCCGGAAATGGGCGTCAAAGCCAGCGGGGGGATCAAGGATTTCGCCACCGCCTGGGCGATGATAGAAGCCGGCGCGAGCCGGATCGGCGCCGGCGCGGGGGTTGCAATTGTAACGGACGCACCGGCCTAGCACTTCACAGCGTACCCACATCGCCCAACCGGTTTTCCGAGCGCCGGGTGAACCGTAGCCGTCCTTCGGTTTCGAAATAAACTCTGATTTTTCCAGAGCCGATCACAACTAATCTCGACGAGCTGGCCCGCGACAGCGGCCCCATGGGGCATAACAATGAACACCGATTGTGTCAAATCACCCCCCCTCGCGAAATACGGTGCGGCGAGGTCGGCCAGGCTTTAACGGCGTCCATTGTCAAAGAAAGGAGAAAGACCATGAAACGAACCGGTTTGTATTTTTGCTCCTTTATTGCTGCCATCATTCTCGGGTTAAGTTTCACGGCGGCGGCCTTGGCCGCCGAAGCACCGCCTCCGCTGGATGTGGTCAAGTGGGACTACCCCCCCCAATTTTCCAACGTGAACATCAATCTGGTGGGAGATGCGGGCCACAACTTGAAGCCTTACGAATTCTGGAAGAGCGACTTTCAGCAGGCCGGGATCAATATTCAAATTATCGAGGTCCCTTTCGAAGGCGTCTATGAGAAGGAGAAGACGGAGTTTGTAGCCGGCACCGGCGCCTTTGATGTGGTCACATTCTACCCCACCTATATCGGGGATTTTGCCGGCAACGGGTATTTGGAGCCCCTGGATGAGTACATGCGGAAGGATCCCGCCTCGACCTGGGATCCGAATCCATCCGATGTGTTGGCCCCCTTTTGGGAACTGTACTGCAAGTTTGGCGGCAAGGTGTACGCTTTGCCCATCGATGGGGATGTCCATATGCTCATGTATCGCAAGGACCTGTTTGCAAACCCCGAGGAGCAGGCGGCATTCAAAGCCAAATACGGTAAGGAGCTGAATCCGCCGGCGACATGGGAAGACTGGTTGCAGGTCGGGGAGTTCTTTACGCGCCGCAAAGGTGAAAAGCTCGCCGGCCAGGTTCTGGACCGGGACTTCTACGGTTCGGCCGAATTTGCCAAACGCGGATTCAGTTTTGCCTGGTTTGTGGATCGCTGGGCGGCGTTCGGTGAGCCCTATTTTGACGAAAACATGAAGCCCATGGTCAGCTCACCCAATGCAGTCAAGGCCCTGCAGAACTTCGTCGACAGCCTGCAGAATGCTCCTCCCGATGTGCGTGCTTATGGGTATGACGAACTGCGCGATGCGTTCCTGAAAGGCAGCGTCGCCATGGTGGTCCAGTGGACCGACGTACCGAAAAAAGGCGCCGATCCGAACCAGTCGGCCATCGCCGGCAAGATCGGTGTGGGGCGGGTGCCGGGTTGGGAGATCGACGGGCAAGTGATTCACCGCTCCCTGATGCCGGTCGGGCGGGTGGTCGCCGTGGCCGCCGATTCGTCCCATAAGGAAGCGGCGTATTGGGTATGCAAACACGTCAGCTATGACCGCAGCCTGGAGGATGTGTCCACGGCCCTGACGGGACTGGATCCTTACCGCAAGATCCACTTCACGAATCCCCAAGCCTACACGATGTTTGCCGACCAGGAAGAAGCCCAGGCGTATTTAAAAGGCGTGGAAGCCGCGATGGCGGACGGGTATCCGGAAATCTTTATTCCGGGAGCCGCCCAATACGCCGATTCTTTGGACCTGCATGTGAACAAAGCGCTGGCCGGCCAGGAAACACCCCAAGAAGCACTGGCGGCCGTGGCCAAGGAATGGGACGCGATTACGGACAAACTGAATCGTCCGAAACAGATTGAATTGTGGCGCAAAGCTCTGGAGGCATATCGGGCGCTGGGTTTGATCAAATAAGGGCGAGGGCACCGACGTCGTCCATGACGACGTCCATCACCAACATTCAAATCATCAATCGCGGCCGAGATGCACAAGCGCGGGATACCGATCCTCTTTTTGATACCGGCGGTGGTGACGTTGCTGGGCGTTACAGTATTTCCTTTGCTCTATGAGCTTCGTCTGGCTTTTTCGTCCTGGGAGTT
>CP070697.1:5828224-5846727 GCA_020353555.1 Desulfobacterales bacterium | reverse complement strand
ACATGCCGAACGCCCACCTACTGGCCGGCTTGGTTAGGCGTCGGGCAAGCTTTCCGCTGTTGGTTCGAAGCTGTTACGACCCCGTCGGCCCTCGACTGGATCTGCGCGCCCGGGTATTGTACCGTTTCTGCACGGATGGACTGGTCGTGATCAATGCGGAAGCGAGGGCCAGGGCGGTTGGGTCGCTCGGTATGTTTCCCGAGACCGTCCAGGTGGCGGAGCCGGGGATAGACTTGGATCGGTTTACCGCTCAACCGCCCTGGCCGGACGCCAGGCCGTCTTTCGGGTTGGCGGGGGATGCCTTTGTGGTTGGGGTGGTGAGCCGGGTCCGGGCCCGCAGACGAATCGATCGGGTTCTGGAGGCGGTGCACCGGCTTGCGGCCGAATTTCCCCAATTGCGACTCCTGATCGTGGGCCGCGGCAGCCCCGGCGCCGTGGATGCGGTGGTTGGGAAGCCGGCCCGGCAGAAAGGCATTACGGACCGAATCGTTCTTCCCGGTTATTGCCGCGGGGAGCGACTGGTGGCGGCTTATCGTGTCATGGACGTGCTGGTCTATCCTACACCGGGTACGGACAAGACGTGCCGCACCGTGCGGGAGGCGTTGGCATCGGGTGTGCCGGTCATCGCACCGCGGATCGGTTTTCTCCCGCAACTGATTGACCATGGGGTGACCGGCCGGCTGATGGATCGCGTGGGTTCCGACTTGGCGGAAATCCTGACGGAATTGATCCGGAACCCCGCGCGAAGGCAGAACATGGCGCACCAGGCGGCGGTCGCCGCCCGACAAAGGTTTTCTCTGGCGCGGCAGGCCGAAAAAATTCTGTCTTTTTACGAAAGGCGGCTTGGCGCCAAAGGACGGTAACTGGGCGGCCGGGCGGCCGGGACGTCATCCCTGCGAAAGGGTCGATTAAGAAAATAGCGGCTCAAATAATTGGTTACTGCAAAGGACTATAAAATACCCTTCGCCTTAACCTGCCCATTGAGCTGAGGGCCGCGTGGCCAAGGCCCGGACGGTTCCCCGGGCCGGGCGGCGAAATTTTCCAAATTTGTTTTTGCATGCATTGTTTTTGTTTGCTATAGTCCATGGCCGGCAGTAATATGGGGTTTATCCCGTTCGGAGGAACCGGCAACAAAACCGAAAATTCGATCGCAACACGCACCCGCTTAATAAAAAAAACAAACAGGGCGAGCCCAAATAAGCAAGGCAAGATATCCATGGCATGTTTTAAACCCCCCTCTTTAAATGCGATGTTTTTGTGATTGCTTTCGGGCGCCATCGCCTGGCCGGCGATGGCGCCTTCGCTCTTGAACCCCAAGGGAGACAATCATGGCAATTAAGCAGGAGCTTCTCGATATTCTTGCTTGTCCGAACTGTAAAGGCGACATCTACCTGAATGATGGCCAAGACGGCCTTATTTGTGATCACTGCAAGTTGTTATACGAAATTCGGGATGATATTCCCATTATGCTGATTGACGAGGCCAAGCCGATCGCCGACTAGCCGATTTTGAAGACTGGAAGCGTAAATCCCCCCATGTCGCCCCCAAGATTGTTACGGGCGAATTTGACATGTTCAGCGTGATGTATTTGACGCTCATTCGTAAGCGGAATACGCTGGTTGCTCACGGCCGCTCCCCCCGGCATCGAAACTTTCAGACGAATCTTTAAAAACTGCCAACTGAGATGAGCATACCCCAAAGGCCAAAGCCCGCCAAGCTGTTGATCGGGCTTTTTATGAGGGAAAAGCATTTTCTGGAGGAAGCGATTCCCGAGTTGTCATCTCAATTCGGGGAGATCGACTTGGTGAGCGCCTGGATGACATTTGATTTTACCGACTACTATGAGCCGGAAATGGGCACCCCTCTTGGGCGGCGGGTGCTCGTGTTTAAAGAGTTAATCCCGCAGGATTCCCTCGCCGGCATCAAAACCAGGACGAACAAATTGGAGCAAAAACTGTCCCATGCGGATAAACGCAGGATAAACATAGATCCGGGCTATCTGCTGCTTGAGCGGTTCGTGCTGGCCTCGGGCAAGAATTTCAGTCACCGAATTTATATCGGCGAAGGGATTTATGCGGACTTGACCCTCGTTTATCAAAAGGGGGCTTGGCAGACGTTGCCTTGGACTTATCCTGATTACGCGGACCCCCGGATGCTCGCCTTTCTCTACCGGGTGCGCCACAAGTATGTTTGGGATCTAAAACAGGTTAAGATTTAACTTCAGGACTCAGACGATGCTCAAAAGCATGACCGGCTTCGCTACGGCGGAAACAACCTGTGACAAACTTACAACGACGACGGAAATCCGTTCCTACAACAGCCGATTTTTAGACCTGGCTTTACGTTTATCCAACGGTTATCAGCCCTTGGAGGAAAAAATCAAAGGGTGCCTTACGGAACGATTGGCTCGTGGTCGCATTGACGTCAAGGTCCAGATCGAAGATCGCGCGGAACCGGCGGTGGCCTTCGAGATCGACCGGCCCCGCGCCCTCGCGTTTCATGCCGCTCTGGCGCAATTGAAAGCCGATTTCAATATTGAAAAGGAAATTTCTTTAGATTTGCTGGTAGGCGCCGGGGGCGTTGTCAAACCCGTTGATCGGATGAAAGATCTGGACGCGGTCTGGCCGGCCGTCCAGGATTGTCTGCGCCAGGCCCTTGACGCCCTTGAGGACATGCGCCAAAGGGAGGGGGCGTTTGTCGCGAAGGATATTGGCGGCCGACTTGATTACCTTGCCAAGTGTATTGAACAAATCCAAGAAGCGGCCGCCGATCTCCCCGCCCATTACCGGGACCGCTTGAAGGAACGCATATCCGTTTTAACCCAGGAAATGATCGAGATCGACCCGGCCCGGGTGGCTCAGGAAGCGGCGTTACTGGCCGATAGGAGCGATATTTCCGAAGAACTTGTCAGAGCACGCAGCCATATCCAACTTTTTCGGGAAATTATGGATTCCAGCGAGCCCGGGGGGAAAAAACTGAATTTTGTCTTGCAGGAGCTGAATCGCGAATTCAATACCATGGGATCCAAGATCGGCAGCGCCGAAGTGGCGCATATTATCATTGCCGTCAAATCCGAGCTGGAGAAGATAAGAGAACAAGTTCAAAATATTGAATAACAGGATTTGGGGGAACTGTCTCTGACGTTTCAAAGGCGCCTTGATTTGGTTATTGGCCCCGCGCTTGTTAACCGGCAAAATTGGAGGTAAAATGGATCAGACTTTGTTAAATATTGGATTTGGCAGTACGGTGGTCTCGGATCGGGTAGTTGCGATTGTGTCTCCAAATTCTGCTCCCATGAAGCGTTTAAAAGATGAAGCCAAGGATGAGAAGCGATTGATCGATGCCACCTATGGTCGCCGCACCCGTTCGATCATCATCATGGACAGCAACCATGTAATCCTATCCGCCATCCAGGCGGAAACGATCTCCCAACGCTACGCGACGCTTAAAGAAGTCAAAAAAGACGGCAATGAGAAACCAGGAGCTTGAGCCCCTCCGACGGAACCGCATGGACGGGCAGTCACCGCAACGCCGCCATCTTTTTATCATTTCGGCACCTTCCGGAGGAGGCAAAACCACGGTATGCCGGGCGGTCCTCGACCGGTTCGCGGACATGCTCTATTCGGTTTCCTACACGACCAGAAAACCGCGCAGCGGCGAACGCGAAGGGGTGGATTACCATTTTATCGACCGGGATGAGTTTGAGGCAGGCATCGCCAACCGTCGCTGGGCGGAGTGGGCTGAGGTTCACGGCCATTATTACGGTACCTCGGCGGCATTTTTGGATCAGGGGTTGGCTGCCGGAAGAGATATTTTACTTGATATCGATGTCCAGGGAACCCGACAGATTCTCTCGCGCTATCCGGACAGCGTGACCGTTTTTCTCCGGCCTCCTTCTTTGGAGGTCCTCAAGATGCGTTTGGAATCCCGCGGCACAGACAGCCCGCAGACGATTGCCGTGCGTTTGGAAAATGCGAAAGAAGAGATGGCAAGCCAAAATATTTATCAATATAGCCTTGTCAATGACCGGCTCCCGGATACCATTGCGGCGCTGCTCGGTATTATTGCCAAACATCGTGGCGGTCAGAAGCCTCTCGCCACCCAGGGGCCTTAACGACGCACGGGCGGTAGGCCGGGCCAAACCGAGCAGTCTGCAACAACCCATCCGATCGGCCGCCCGATCGCGTGTGATATCTTGGTCAAGGGATAACCCGCCGCAAGCGCTGGACATGCATGGAAAACTTCAAGACCGAAATACTCTATGGAATTCATCCGATTTATGAGGCATTGATAGCTAACAGACGAAAAATATATGAAATATATATATCGGCGAGAAGATCTGACCACCGTCTCCGGAACCTAGTCAAGCAGGCCGAAGCCCGCAAAATACCCGTGCGAGCAGGTCAAACCACGGAACGGAAATCCTTGTTCAGATCGGAGGAGACCCAGGGCGTGGCGGCCCGGGTCAGTCCCTATCCGTGTGCCGCGTTGGCATCCCCTTGTGGACCCCATCTCAGCGGTGAACGCCGATCCTTTTTTGCTGCTGTTGGACGGCATCCTGGATCCTCACAACCTGGGGGCGATCATTCGGACCGCCCTGTGCGCCGGTGTCCACGGGGTCATCATACCCCGGGACCGGGCGGCCTCCCCCACCCCTGCCGTTTCCAAGGCTTCCGCGGGGGCGCTGGAGCATGTCCGTTTGATTCAGGTTACGAATTTGGTGCGCACCGTCCAAGCGCTCAAGGAAAAAGGGCTGTGGATTTACGGACTGGATCGATCGGGGGAACATTCCATTTTTGCCAGTGATTTGACCGGACCGCTGGCCCTTGTGATTGGGGGGGAACAAAGAGGGATTCGACCGCTGGTGAAAAAAAATTGCGACTTGGTGGTAGCTATCCCCCAGGTGGGTCCGATGAATTCGCTCAATGCCTCGGTGGCCGCGGCGGTGGCTATGTTTGAGACGTTTCGCCAGCGGACAAGGGCCGAGGGCGGCTGACGGAGTACAGACAACCGCGGATAGGATTCAGAAGACCGAGGACGGCGTGCGGATCGCTGAAACAGTTCGCAAAACCGCTTAATTTGATGCCTTTTAGCCTGTGCCCGGAACCCGCTGCCCGCGTCTACCACGTATCGAGGAGCGGCGATCGCGTATCCCGTTTGGAATATCCAGCCGTCGTGTCTATCCGGTGAACAGCAACCCATGAGCGATCATTGGCAGCACGTCATAGGCCGTTGGTTGGGGCGGATCTCCACCGCCGTCCAAGAGGCTTTTTTTCCCGCCAAGTGTGTGGTTTGCGGAGGGTTTTTTCACCCGCCCCCGCGGTCGGAAGATGATTTTTGGCGCACAACCGTTGAGCATTCAGCCTTTTCCGCCCTGGGGTCCCGGGTGGAATTGTATCGCCTTTTCGCTCCGTTTTTGTGCCGGGAGTGTGCCCGCCAGATCATCACCGTCGAATCGCCGATTTGTTCTTCTTGCGGGATCATGTTCAAAAGCCGGGAAGGCCAGGACCACCTGTGTGAGGAGTGCATCCGGACGCCCAAGCGCTTCCGCAGGGCGCGCGCCGCAGTGGTTTATGAACAGGCGTTGCGCACGGTCATTCAGCGGTACAAATATCGCGGCAAGATCCAGTTGGCCCGGCCTCTGGGCCGCCTTCTTTTCACCGTCTTTCGACGCTATTGGGAGGAGACCGAGATTGATTTGATTATTCCGGTTCCGTTGCATCGACGCCGCTTTCGCAAGCGTGGCTACAACCAGGCTTTTCTGCCCTTGCGCGAATGGAAGCACGCTTCAAATGCGGTCGGGTCGGCGGTCCCGGTGAACCGCCGGGTTCTGGAAAGATCGAAACCCACGGCGCCCCAGACCGGACTTGGCCGCAAGGAACGGATGGTGAACCTTCAGGACGCTTTTACGGTGCGCGAACCGGCCGTGATTCAAAACCAAAGAATTCTACTCGTGGATGACGTTTACACGACGGGCGCCACCGTAGAGGAAGGCGCGCGGGCGCTGTTAAATGCCGGGGCGGCCTGCGTGGATGTGCTGACGCTGGCCCGGGCGATCTGAAAAGAAGCCAGGCCTGAAGGGTTTAGAGCAGAGGGGCGAAGGAGCGCAGAAGATTTACAGGCTTTGTTGCGGCAGGCCCCGAGTTGAAGATAAAAATACCAATTATTTTATTATGTTGAGATTTTAGTGTTCAACTCTAAGTTTAATGTGCGAAGCCGATTTGATGGAACTACGGTCGACTAAAATTTTAGCAGCCGCCGACTTAGCGGAAAAATTAAAGGCGCATCGGCTTGGCGGTAAGAGAGTTGTTTTCACCAATGGGTGTTTTGACATCCTGCATGTGGGCCATGTGCGCTATCTTGGCGCGGCCAGTGCGGAAGGGGATATTTTGGTCGTGGGTCTCAATTCGGATGGGTCGGTGCGATCCCTAAAAGGTGCGAAACGGCCCATCGTGTCGCAGGACGAGCGCGCCGAAGTGCTGGCCGCTTTGGGGTGTGTGGATTATGTGACCATCTTTGATGAAGCCGATCCTCTTCGGCTTATTCAAATCCTGCAGCCGGATGTGTTGATTAAAGGCGGAGATTGGGAAGAGGACCAGATCATCGGCGCGGATAGGGTTAAAGCCGCGGGCGGGCAAGTGCGGCGGGTGGCGGTGGTTCCCGGGGCGTCTACCTCGGGCATCGTGCAGAGGATACTGGAAAAATATCGGTAGGTTTAGCGGCCGACTGCCAGCAGGGGATTCTGCCATTGATCTTCCGGAGCAAGAACGGGACGCCCTTTCTACAGTTTGCCAGCCTGGCCGGATTTTCCAAAATCCGGCACGGAGTTTTTACCCGCCGTTGCGGCTGCAGTCAGCCACCGTTTCAGAGTCTGAACATAAGTCGGGGAATCGGGGATGATGCGCGCCATGTAGCCCAAAACCGACAGATTATTGCGCTTTGCCTCGAGGCGGGCGATCTGGTTTTTGCCCAACAGGTTCACGGCGCTCAGGTATGCGTTCTAGCCCGGGACGATCGGGCCAGCAACGGCCGGAGCGCCCGAGACCGGCTTCTGGTGGGCGATTCCCTGGTGACGGATATCCCTGGCAAATTCCTGGTCATTCAGGTGGCGGACTGTCAGTCGGTGATGCTCTACGACCCCCGGCGCCAGGTGGTTGCCAATGTGCACGCTGGCTGGCGGGGCAGTATCCGTAATATCATCGGCCAGACGGTGCAGATCATGGAAAATCGATTTGGCTGTGAGCCGCCGCACCTGATGGCCGGCGTCGGTCCGTCCCTGGGCCCCTGCTGTGCCGAATTCGTCAACTATAAAGGCGAAATTCCTCCTGAATTTTGGGCCTACAAAGATGACCGCGATCATTTCGATTTCTGGACCATCAGCTCCGATCAGCTCATCGCCGCGGGGCTGGACACCAAAAATATCAATTTGAGCAAGATCTGCACGAAGTGCAATACCGATATGTTTTTTTCGTACCGGGGCGAGGGCACGACCGGACGATTCGCCGCGGTTATCGGATTGGCTTGATTGGGTCCACTGACCGTCAACCATTTAATTAACGGGTGGGGAACAACGATCATGCTGCGGGACCAAGCCCGGGTGCTTTGGAATCAACAGGTGGCACCCTCGTGCTACAGAATGGCTTTAAGCTGCCACAGCAGCTATTCCCAGGCCGACCCCGGCCAATTCGTCATGGTGCGCCTTGCCGACCGGAGGGATCCGCTTCTACGTCGTCCCTTCTCGATTCACAGCCTGATCACGGAAAATGGGGTTACGATAGGAATCGAGCTGCTTTACAAGGTAATCGGCGTGGGGACCGAAATACTTTCGCGACAAAAAGCCGGTGCCGTCGTGGATATCCTCGGCCCGCTCGGCAAAGGTTTCACCATTCCGGACCGATTTCAGCGGATCTTTATCGTGGCCGGCGGGATCGGGGTGGCGCCCATGGTTTTTCTCGTTGCGAGGCTTAGAACCAGGAAGGCGGATCTGGCGGACTGTAAGGCGTTTTTGGGTGGAAAATCCAAGGATGATCTTTTATGTCAAGCGGATTTGGTTCGATTGGGAATCCCCGTGCATTTGACAACCGATGATGGCAGCTGCGGCGACCAGTGTTTGGTGACCCATCCGGTGGAAATGGATATCAAGCAGCACCGGCCCGAGATTATTTATGCTTGCGGGCCGACGGCCATGCTGGAATGTGTGTGGGGGATCGCCGCGAAGTATGGCATCACCTGTCAGGTTTCCATCGAAGCGATGATGGCTTGCGGGATGGGTGCCTGCCTGGGGTGTGCGGTTGAAAGTCGCCGCCCACCGGGCGCATACCTGCATGCCTGTCTGGACGGACCGGTGTTTGATGCCCAGACGTTGAAATGGTAACCAGCCGCGGGAACCGGGTGTCGGGTGCGGGATGCCCGATACGCGCTGGTGGATCCCACCGGGGAGAGCGTCTAGCCCATGGCCCCGGGGGTCAGTGGACGGAAGACCGCGGATAGACGAGGGCAGACCGCAATCAAGCCCAGTCGGCATGCCAAATTTTAGCATCATTTTCATTGACTTGCTATTGATCCTGTGTTAGATCGTCAACCTTTAAATATTTCGGGGATGATTCCTTCTGAATCCGGAAGGATGTCTTTTTCTGAATGAAAAAGGAAACCAAAGCCTCTTTGCGGGAACTTGCTTTTTACAGCAGTCTGGGCTTATCGGTATCCCTTTCAATCTTTATCGGACTTGCCCTGGGAGTCTATCTGGATCGGCGATTGGATACATCGCCCTGGTTTACCCTGATATTTTTGGTGGTCGGTATCATCGCCGGTTTCCGCAACATTGCCCTTGCCATAAAGAAAAGTCGGAAACTTTGAAAGCGCGGCGCCGTTTCCAAGAAGGATTTAGACGGTGGAAATTCAGCAACGAATTTTAAGGTTTGTAACCCGTACCAATTGGATTCTGTTTTTCCTTGCGAGTATAGTCGCGTTTATTGCCACCCCTCCTGATTTTGCCCGGGGAATTCTTTGCGGTGGCCTTCTGGTTACGGCCAACTTCCATTTTCTGGCCCGCACCCTCCGCCAGGCCCTCAGGCCTCCTCACCTGACCTCCCACCATGTGATTTTAGCCAAGTATTATCTGCGGTTTTTAGTCAGCGGGTTTGTCATATTTCTGCTGATTGCCGGTCATATTGTCAATCCGATCGGGTTGGTCATCGGTCTTTCCATTGTGGTGTTCAGCATTATTTTGGCGACCATGTGTGAAATCAAAAAACTCTTCTTCAAGGAGGCCGTATAAGGATGGAGCATCCCTATCTCTTCATTGTCAAGTTCTTTGAGTTGATCGGTCTGGGCGATTTTGCCCATGCGTATCCCCATGTCGTTTATTCGTGGGTGGTCATGGCGGTCGTTATTATTTTGGCGGCCTTGGCGGCCAAAAGAATCGATATGATTCCGACCAAAGGTCAGAATTTTTTTGAAGTGATTATTTCGGGGATGGAAGAGTTTATGGTCGACCTTACCGGTGAAGAAGGCCGCTGGTTCTTTCCGCTGATTGCCACTGTTTTTGTCTATATTGCCGGATGTAATTTGGTCGGATTGATACCTGGCTTTTTCCCGCCCACCGCCAGCATCAATACCACGCTTTCCTGTGCGCTGGTGGTGGTCGTATTCACGCATGTGATCGGTGTCAAATGTCATGGAGTCAAATATATCAAGCATTTTCTGGGACCGATATGGTGGATGAGCCCAATTATCTTTCCGATCGAGGTCATCGGCCATCTGGCCCGGATTCTGTCGCTTTCATTCCGGCTTTTCGGAAACATGTTCGGCCACGAGTTGGTGTTGGCGATTCTTTTCATGCTGGCGGGCGCCTTCTTCGCACCGCTGCCGATAATGGTCATGGGCATTTTCGTGGCGCTGGTCCAGGCCTTTGTCTTCTTTTTACTTTCTATCATGTATTTTAGCGGCGCCATGGAGGAAGCGCACTAGGCAAAGTCTCTGGAGTTTAAAGGACCCAAAATGCCGGAGGCCCGCCCGGGTGCGTTTTGTTCCCCCGATCCGATGGCCCCTGTAACCCCTGAACCTTTTGCTTGACAGGCTTACGCGGTTTATAAGGTCCGGGCCCGGGTCAAAGATCATGGATGATAGGCACTTCTATTTTGGGAGTCAGATCGGCATTGCCATGGAAACCGCTTGTAACCGCAGTCACTTGAGCGCAACTAAATTCATCAGCCTGTAATGGGATAATGGAAGAAGCCCCAAAAACACATTAAAAGGAGGGAGACTAGAGTATGGAAGCAAAAGCGTTGGAATTCTTTATTGCTTGCGTAACGGCAGCTGGTTTCGGCATTGCGATTGCGGCCTTTGGTTGCGGCATCGCCCAGGGTATCGGTTTGCGGTCGGCCGTTGAAGGTATCGCCCGCAACCCGGAGTCTTCGGGTAAAGTGACGGTTACCATGCTGATCGGGCTGGCGCTGATCGAATCGCTCTGTATTTACGCCTTGGTTATTGCCTTGATTCTGATCTTTGCGCATCCACAAGCGGCCAGCATTGCCGGACTGTTTGCCCACGGCGGATAACAGTCTCCATGCTTGATTAAACAGGGCTGAATCGTACCAACGAACAGCCCTGTTTTTTTGGGGCCCATGCCTTTGCCGACGATGTTCCTGTCCCGCGCGACCTTCCCCTGAACACCACTTCTTTCGGGAGACATTTCCAATTTGTCCCCCCACGGGGGTACGAATTCCCCTGCACGTGGGAACACCTGCGGCGTGCGTGGAACCATAGACCTCTTGTTCTGCGTTGTCGCGGTGGGCGGTGGGCCGGGTCAGGTGTTGAAGAGAACCTTCTTCAAGTAGCGGCCGGTATAGGAATGCTCTACCGTGGCAATCTCTTCCGGGGTGCCGCAGGCGACGACATAGCCGCCGGCATCTCCGCCTTCGGGGCCCAGATCGATGATATGATCGGCGGTCTTGACGACATCCAGGTGATGTTCGATCACGATGACGGTATTTCCGGCTTCGACGAGCTGATTCAGCACCTGGAGCAGTTTGCGGATATCGTCGATATGCAGTCCGGTGGTCGGCTCGTCCAGGATGTAAACGGTATGGCCGGGGCCTTTTTTGCTGAGCTCCCGGGAAAGCTTGACGCGTTGGGCTTCTCCGCCTGAAAGCGTGGTGGCCGGCTGGCCGAGTTGGATGTAACCCAGCCCGACTTCGGCCAGCGTTTGGAGTTTGGTGCGTATCTGGGTTATCCGCCCGAAAAACTCCAGGGCCTGATTGACGGTCATCGCCAGCACATCGGCGATACTCTTGCCCTTGTAGCGGATTTCGAGGGTTTCGCGGTTATAGCGTTTGCCGCGGCAGACGTCACAGGTAACATAGACATCGGGCAAAAAGTGCATCTCGATTTTAATAATCCCATCCCCTTGGCAGGCTTCGCACCGGCCCCCCTTGACGTTGAAACTAAAACGCCCCGGTTTGTATCCCCGCATCCGAGCCTCCGGGGTGCGGGCAAAAAGCTCCCGGATGTAGGTAAAGAGCCCGGTATAGGTTCCCGGATTGGAGCGTGGCGTCCTGCCGATAGGAGCTTGATCGATGTTGACCGCTTTGTCGATATGTTCCAGTCCTAACACGCGGGTATGCGCACCCGCCGACACCCGGGCCTGATAGAGTTTTTGGACCAATGCCTGATAGAGCGTTTCCAGCACTAGGGTGGATTTGCCGGATCCGGACACACCGGTGATGCAGACCAAGCAGCCCAACGGGAACGCGACATTGATATTCTTCAGATTGTTGGCGCAAGCCCCTTCAATGACGAGTTGGGGTCTTCGATTCGAGCGTCTGTGCCGGGGAACTTCAATCCGTTTGAGGCCCGTTAGGTACTGGCCGGTCAAGGACGAAGCATTTCTTAGCAGATCTCGCGGCACCCCGCTGAACACCACCTGGCCCCCATGGATCCCCGCCCCGGGTCCCATGTCGACCACATAGTCCGCGGAACGGATGGTTTCCTCATCGTGTTCCACCACCAGCACGGTATTGCCCAGATCCCGCATTTGTAAGAGTGTCTCCAGCAGACGCTGATTGTCGCGCTGGTGCAGGCCGATACTGGGTTCATCCAGCACGTAAAGGACCCCGGTCAGCTTGGAACCGATCTGGGTCGCCAGACGAATTCTTTGACTCTCACCGCCCGAAAGGGATTGTGCCGCACGGTCCAGGGTCAGATAGCCGAGGCCGACGTTTTCGAGAAAGCCGAGCCGCTCGCTGATTTCCCGCCGAATTCGTTGGGCAATAAGGGCCTTCTTACGATCGAGGTTTAAATTCTCGAAAACGGCGTGCGCTTCGGACACGGAGAGGGCGGTGATGTCCGCGATGGTCAGATTGGCGATTTTGACGGAACGACTGGCGCGGTTCAGTTTACTTCCCCGGCATTCCGGACAGGGACGAAAATTCATATAACGCTTGATTTCCTCCCGGGCCGCGTGGGAATCGGTTTCCCGGTACCGCCGTTCCAGGTTCGGGATCAGGCCTTCAAAGGATTTGTGATAAGTAAACCGACGGTCGTTGCTTTCAAAATAGAACGCGATCTGTTCGGGACCGGAGCCGTAAAGCACGACATTCTGGAACTTGGCGGGAAGATCCCGATAGGGGGTGTAGATGTCGGTGCCGTAGTGCCGGGTGAGGGCTTCCAGGAATTCGACAAAATGCATACTGCTGCGCTTGGCCCACGGGTCCACGGCCCCCTCGCGTAAGGAGAGGGAGGGATTGGGAATGATCAGAGCCGGATCAAACTCGGTGGCCGATCCCAAACCACCGCAGTGGGGGCAGGCGCCCTGGGGGGAGTTGAAGGAGAAGCTGGCCGGGCTGAACTCCGGATAGCTTATGCCGCATTGGATGCAGGCGGATTTTTCACTGAAAAGAATCGGACCTTGCCCGAGAACGTCCACCGTTATCCGGCCATCGGACTGGGCCATGGCCAATTCCAGTGAATCTGCCAGGCGGTTGCGGATACTGGCTTTGATCACCAGACGATCCACGACCACCTCGATGGTGTGCTTATGGTTCTTGGTGAGCTTGACCACTTCCTCGATCTCCAGGATTTTTCCGTCCACCCGGACGCGGGCAAAACCTTCTTTGCGCAGCCGTTTAAAGAGAGTTTCGTGCGTTCCCTTCTGGCCGGATACGAGAGGAGCCAAAATGAGCACGCGGGCGCCCTCCGACAAAGCCATCACCTGATCGACGAGTTGATCGATCGATTGGGAAGTAATCGGCTGACCGCACTGATAACAGTGGGGGGTACCAATCCGGGCGAATAGCAGGCGCAGATAATCATAGATTTCGGTAACCGTTCCGACGGTTGAACGCGGATTATGGCTGGCCGTTTTTTGTTCAATCGCAATTGCCGGGGAGAGGCCTTCAATCAGGTCGACATCGGGTTTTTCCATACGTTCCAGAAACTGCCGGGCATACGTCGAGAGGGATTCTACATAGCGGCGTTGCCCTTCGGCATACAAGGTGTCAAACGCCAGGGTCGACTTGCCGGAACCGGACAGTCCGGTGATCACGACAAGCTGATTGCGCGGCAGCTCGAGATCGATATTTTTCAAGTTATGCTGCCGGGCACCCCGTATGATGATTGTGTCAGATATCATTTCGGCTCCACCGCATTGGGTTGTTCGACTTTTACCGTGCCTGAAAAATTTTTTCAAATCAATTCCCGATAAAGTATCGGGCGGTTAGCGTTCCTGCTGGAACCGAGGCCTGCAAGGGGAGGAAAGTTTTCAAAAATTAAAGATAATTGAAGTATAGGGGAGATTTTAATGAAAGACTGGATTTGTTTAAAACTCGCGATAACGTTGGATCTGTTTAAAATGTTTAAAGAAAAACTCGAACTCTCAAAGGCATAAATTAGCTCAAGTTGTCTGGGTCCTTACAAATTATTTAAGTGATAACAGTCAGATATAAATTGTTCAAAACCCGGCGCCCCGGTCCCCAAAAATCCTATTTTTCCGGTTTGACATGAGGAACGGGATAATTTAGACAGGCACAGGTTTTTGGGGCGGCACCCTGGATCTCCGAATGCCGGCCTTCTGAACGTCTCGACGCCCCTTTGCCGTTTTTCCGATTACTTTCTTCTTCAACTTTTCGTTTTCTTTCGTTTCAAAGCAAAAAAGATCATAGAGCCCTATGGAAGCTATCTGGATCAAAGTTAAAGCTGCGATTAAGGAACGAGTTCCAAGGCACAGCTTTGATATGTGGATTGAGCCTTTGGGATTCAGCCAAGACGAGCAGGGGACGTGGACCCTTTCCTGTCCGAATTGCTTCTACAAGAAGCGCGTGCGCGATCTCTACGCTGAAATTATCGCATCCGAACTTCGCAAGACCACCGGCGAAGACGGCCAGCTATCCTTTGTGGTCTCCGGGAGAGACGAAGACTCCAAGCCCAAAGGGGAGTATCATCCCCAGCTCGTGCTGCCCGGTGAAATGCTGCGTCCCCATGGCGGGCGCCTTTTGCGCAAGGATTTCACCTTCGACCATTTTGTGGTGGGCGGCAATAACGACTTTGCCTATTCGGCCTCTCTTTCGCTGGCGTCCAAGAAGGACGCACAGCAGCATTCTTTATTTCTGCTGGCTAAAACCGGTATGGGCAAAAGTCATTTGGCCCAAGCCATCGGCCACCATGTCTTGTCGGCCTATCCTTCCGAGCGGGTCTACTATATCACAGCCGAAGACTTCAGCAACGAAATGGTCCAAGCCTACCGGCACGATGCCATCGACAAGTTCAAAGGGAAGTACCGCAACCACTGCGACGTGTTACTGCTCGAAGATGTCCACTACCTCAGCGGCAAAGAACGCACCCAGATTGAGCTTGCGTTGACGCTGGATTTTCTGTTTGAAACCGGCAAAAGAATCATTTTCTCCAGTTGCTGTCTGCCAGCCGAGATTCCGAAATTGAATGATGAATTGAGGTCGCGGCTGTCCAGCGGTCTGGTTTCGATGATCGATCCGCCCAACTTCCGAACCCGGGTTCGCATTTTACAGAAGAAAGCGACAACCAACGGCTACAAAATCCCGCCGGAGGTCTTGCAGTATCTGGCGGAAGCATTGACCGACGACGTTCGTCAGTTGGAGGGCGGGTTAAACGGCGTGGCCGCCAAATCTGCTCTGTTGGGCATTGACATTGACCTGAAACTCGCCGAGAGTGTGGTCAAAACCATTGTCCGGCAGCGTCAAAGCATTACGATCGATGTGATCAAAAAACTGGTCTGCAAATACTATAAAATCTCACCGGTCGACATCGTCTCCCGTTCCCGCAAACAGAGTCATGTGCGACCCCGACACATCGCGATATATCTATCGCGCCGCTATACCGACTCCCCGCTGCAGACCATCGGCAAGTCTTTCAACCGCTATCATGCGACCGCCATGCATGCCATCAATTGCATCGAACGCGGGCTCAAAGAAGATAGCGCCATCCAGCGGCAGGTGCAATTTTTCCAGCAAAAACTCGAGACGGGGAAATTTTAGCCGGCTTGGGTAGAGGCCGTCCTGGCCTGGAAAAGGCCGAATCCAGTAGCAATCTATCTGTAACCGTTTAGCCCTTTGAAAAACCAGGGAGAGGCCGATGTGCGGTCGACCGGGATATTTTTCAAGCAGCTCAATTGATCCATCTGTTTTAACGGCGCGAGTGGAGGGTCTTGACTCCAGCGCCGATCAATTCCTCCGCGGTTTACGGAAGGCGGTTCATACGACAATGGGTGGGGCTAGCGCGGTGAGTCGCGCCGGCCGGGCAGCTTGCGTTTTCCAGGCCGCGGCGCGCTGATGGTGGTCGGTCTACTGGATTTTCAAAAACAGATCTTCGGTTGACACCAGATCCTCCCAAACCTCCCAGGGGGTATTCTGATCCCGCTCAATGATACAGCGTAAGCTCAAGGCGCAATATTTTTTGCAGATCGGGTCGTTGAGACTAAAATCGCCGAAACATTCGATCTGGGCAGCGACCGGTGATCGATCGTAATCTCGCTTTTTCATTCCCTATCCTTACAACGCCAGCAGGGTGAACATCTCCTGATGTATTTCACCGTTGGTGGCCAGAACTTCCTTCTGGTCCACGCTAAAAGGCTGATCGGCAAAAGTGGTGACGAGGCCGCCGGATTCGGCCACAATCAGCGCCCCGGCGGCGGTGTCCCACGGTTTCAGGTCTTCTTCCCAGTAGCCGTCAAATTTTCCACAGGCCACATAGCAAAGGTCAAGAGCGGCCGAACCCAGGCGGCGCACTCCCTGGGCGGCTTGCAGGCAGCGTTCAAAGCGCGTCACGATCCGATGGGGATGCGCCCTTAAATTATACGGGAAACCGGTTCCCAGCAGGCTTTCGGAAACCCGGGTCGTGTTAGAAACGCGTATGGCGCGTCCGTTACGTTCGGCCCCCAACCCCGCTCGCGCTGAAAAAAGTTCGCCCGTCATCGGGCTCAACACGATGCCGAGCACGGGTTTTTCTTGGATGGCCAGCGCAATCGAGATCGCGAAGATCGAAACCCCATGGGCAAAATTGGTCGTCCCGTCCAGCGGGTCAATAAACCACTGGTAGTCGGCCGTACCGGCATTCATCCCGCTTTCTTCGGCCAGAATGGCGTGATCGGGAAAGGCGGTCCGGATGGTGGTGATGATCGCTCTTTCGGAGGCGGTATCGGCCTCGGTGACGAGATCGGTCGCCCCTTTTTTGTCCACTTGAAGTATCCGCCCAAATCGGGAACGAAGAATTTCGGCGCCCCGGAGGGCGGCGGCGAGCGCGACTCTTTTCAGGTGTTCCAGGTCCATTGCTTGCGTTGACGGGTTATTTTTTCAAATGGTTAAACCGTGTTTTAAAAGTTCGAAAATGGCCTACCTTGCGGAAATCGCCGTGGCACCGAACGGAGCTCTTTTTTCCGATTTGGCCCGGGGGACCATTCGAACATGGTCCCTGACGCTAGGGATGCTCCGGCATTTGCTCCGGCGCCAAACTTTCGAAGCGGGTATAAGAGCTCAGAAAGGCCAGGGCCACATCGCCGGTGGGACCGTTGCGTTGTTTGGCCACAATTATTTCAGCCGTTCCCTTGCGGGGGTTGGTTTCTTCCTTGTTGTAGACTTCGTCGCGATAGATAAATGTCACCACGTCGGCGTCTTGCTCCAGGGCCCCGGATTCTCTTAAATCCGATAAGCGCGGCCGTTTATCCGTGCGCTGTTCCAGCATGCGGTTCAACTGCGAAAGGGCGACCACCGGCAAATCGAGTTCTTTGGCCAGCGCCTTTAAAGATCGGGATATGTCCGAGATTTCGAGATCCCGGCGCTCAGCCGTGCCCCGTCCCTGCATCAGCTGTAAATAATCAATAATGATCAACCCGATGTTCTTGTCCATTTTGAGCCGGCGGGCCTTGGCCCTGATTTCCATGGCTGAAAGGCTCGGGGAATCATCGATATAGATGGGCGACTCCGAGAGAACACCGGCGGCATCCGTGAGCCGGCGCCAGTCCTCCATGCTGAAAAAGCCGCCGCGCAAACGAGAGGAATCGATACGGGCCTCCGAGCAGAGCATGCGCAGGGAAAGCTGTTCCTTGGACATCTCCAGGGAAAAGATTGCCACGGGAATATTGGCCTCGACCGCCGCATGACGGGCAAAATTCAAGGCCAGAGCGGTTTTGCCCATGCTCGGACGCGCGGCCAGGATAATGAGATCCGAGTTCTGCCAACCCGAAGTCATGTTGTCCAGTAGCGTGAATCCCGTCGGGACGCCGGTTACCAGGCTCTTTTTGCCCTGTTTCTCCTCCAGCGTCTCTATATTGTCCATTATGATTTTGCTGAGTGGATAAAAGGACTGGCGTGATTTTCTTTCAGAAATCTCAAAGATCGACGCTTCCGCAAAATCGATGATTTCGTCGACGTTGCCCCGGTCGTCAAAACAGCGTTTGGCGATGGCGTTGGCTTTTTCGATCAAACGCCGCAAAGCGGCCTTGTCATGGACAATTTGGGCATAATACGGTGCGTTGACCGCCAACGGCACGGCATCCACCAGTCGTGCCAGGTAAGCGGCTCCGCCGATTTCTTCCAGTTGGCCGTTTTCCTTTAAATTATTGGCGAGGGTGACCAGATCTACGGGTTCGCCTTTGTCAAACAATGCGGTAATGGCGGCGAAGATCTTCTGATGCGCCGTGCGGTAGAAATCCTCAGGGGCCAAAATCTCAATGACTTCCAACAAGGTGGTGTTATCGATGAGAATGGCGCTGAGCAGCGATTCCTCGGCTTCAACGTTCTGAGGCGGCAGATTGTAAAGGGAGGGATCTTGCGGTTGTGGCGATGGGCGATTGGCCATAGGCGTTGTCCGACATCCTTAATTGGGCTCTTACCAGGGGTGAATCCCGACCCACCCCTGATACGGTAGGCGCTTGGCGCCGTGAAATCGATGCAACATCATCGATTGCCAAATTCTATTATTTTTACTCAGCGACGATTTCAACCGTGATTTCAGGTTCGACCTCCTTGTAAACCCGA
>CP070697.1:5823214-5828124 GCA_020353555.1 Desulfobacterales bacterium | reverse complement strand
GGCCGGGATCATCCGGAAGCACCACCAGGTTGAACGGATCCTGTGCGGTCATGTCCACCGGTCGGTGTTCCGGCGTTTTGCCGGCACGATTGCCAGTATCTGCCCCGGTATTGGCATGCAGCTGGTGTTGGATCTCAGGGTTGACGCGCCATCGGCCTTTATTCTGGAGCCTCCGGCCGTCATGCTGCATCTGTGGACGGACCTGTGGGGTGAGCCGACCCTCTTGACCCACGTGAGCATTATTGAAGATACACCGGGGCAGTATGGCGGGCCGCACCCATTTTTTGGGGTTGTGTCTCCCCGCTAGTTGAATAACAAAAACAAGCGGTACGACCCGGCTTGGTGCTGGATGAAGACACTTCGGGCGGGCCTTACGGCCAACCGTGATCGCCCCGGCCGGGGGGGGTCACGGTTTAATTGGGATGAGGAGGAGCAGATGAAAGAGCAACCCACCATTCCTGCCTCGTCGGCAGGGCTGGTTCTCAACGATATGATCAACGCCAATTTGAGGGGCAGCGCCGCCCACAGGAATGAACTGATCGAATCCAGCGGCATTATCCCGAACACGGCGCGATGCGTTGCCGCGGTGCGGCAGCGCAAGATACCGGTTTTTTGGATCAGGGTCGAGCGACGCGCCGATCGCGCCGACGCGATCGCTCCGCTGACCGATGCCTTTCTGGCCGGGGGAAGACAACTCAGCCCGCCCGTTGTCCGGGGCACCTTTGAGGCCGCCAACGTAGACGAACTGCCTGTGCTACCGGAAGACCAAGTGATTCTCAAGCCGCGTTTCGATCCCTTCCTGGGAACGGACCTCGACCTTCAGCTGCGCGTGCGGAAGCTCGACACCATTCTGTTAGGAGGCTATGCTACGAACTTTGGCGTTGAAAGTTGCGCGCGAACGGCGCGGGACCTGGGTTACAACGTAGTGCTGCTCAGGGATTGCTGCTTTAACGTCGATCGCGAGCTTCACGAATGGTCGCTGACCCGGATCATGCCCTTCTTCGCGCGCGTAATGCCCTGGGAAGAGGCCCTTCGTCTCCTTGCGTAACCCCGGCCTGCTGGCCACGCGCATCGCTTCCGCCGCTATCGCCGTCTCCGCACGTCTCGTCGCCGACGTCTTCAGATAACGAAGGGGAGGAGCTAACATGTTCGTTTTGCTCAATGTCATCGTCGTCATCGTACCGCTGACAATGCTGGTTACCATCCAATATCGCAGACAGAAAAGCTTCAAGCAATCGCTGGTATGGCTCTTGCGGGATTTTTCGGGTGCCCGGTTTATATGGGCTAAGATATTTCCGCAAACCGCCGCCAAAGATCAGGACCCGGCGCCCACCTTTCTACTGTGGCTCGTGGGGATTTATATTGCCCTTTTTGGGATAGCGGCGCAGCGGTACGAAACCGAGATCGACAAAATCGAGAATCGCGCCCATGCCGTTTTGAGTCAAAGTTTTTCGGCTGATTTTAAAAAAGCACTTCATAGGGTGGCGGCGGTTCAGAACCTCGCCTGTTCCTGTCAGCCCAACTTATTCAACCCCGTGACTGTGCTGCATTCCTTGTTTTTCTCCAATGAAATCTATCAGGAAACCGTGCAACTACTGAAAGAAAGAATTGAGGACAAGAAGGAAGTTTTGAATTCGATCAACCTTGAAAATGCGCGACTCGAAAAGGCCAAGCTTTGGGATTCCAACCTCCAAGAGGCCAATCTCCAGAGCGCTAAACTCACCGGCGCCAAGCTGTTGCGGGCCAATCTGTACAAGGCAAAAATCATGGGAGCTGATCTGCAGGAGGCTGACCTCTCAGGGGCACTACTGCATGACTCAAAACTCACGGAAGCAAATCTTCGGAATGCGTACCTGCAGGAGGTTAAATTAAGTAAAGCTAGTATTGATAATGCCGATCTTTCGTTTGCAAACCTCAGAAAGGCCGACTTCAGTGACGCCACAATCGATCATTCCAATCTGCATCACGCCGATTTATCCCAGGCGGCTCTGGTCGAAACGCTCCTGGTTTTTGCGGATTTGCGTGAATCGAAACTTTCGGATGCCGATTTCAGTGGCGCCGTTTTCTTAAAAGTCGATCTCAGAGGGGCCCAAGGGCTAACGGCGGAACAACTATGTCGAGCCAAGACTTTACGGGAAACGCTTTTGGACGAAGAACTCGCAGAACAAGTCAAGCAGACATGTCCTCAACTTCTGGAAAGGCCCGATGAGCTATAACCAACCGGGGAGGGCTGCCCGGGGCCCGGCAACCGGATTCCAACCCAACGTTCTGCGGAGAACTCTCGTATTCAGGACATGCCGCCGGATCCATTTCGCTGAGAGCCGGATCGCTTTCCCGGAGCAGGCGCGCCCGCGTCCCGCGGCGACCCCTGGGCCGCCGCGTCGGATTCCAGCGCCGGCCTGTGATTGCCCCCGTTTGAATTCTTTCATAATCCTCGGGACGATTTATTGCTTGCGTCTCCCGCAAGCGCCTAGAGGGTAATGACACACTGTCACAACGATCCCATAGCGTTTCGCAATTGATGATGCGGATTATATTTCCCCAGATGGGGTGGGTAGCCATTTCGGCCGCCACGGTCACAGACCAGGAGCATTCGCCTTTGGGGCAGAGGCAGATGTCAATTCCTTGGGCTTTCATCTCTTTGTAGATTGAGCGGGTATCCTTTCGTGACCATTTTTTGCGGCTCATGGGATCGCCCGCGGTGTTCTACTGCATAATGTGTATCAATTTAGCTGCGTGAAAAATATTCCGGTCGACCGCTTATCGGCTCGTGGCATCGGGAAACTGTCTGAGAGAATTAAACCGAACCATAAAAAGGAGTTCCAATAAGGCCCGGATTGACCTTCACTTTCGCGGCATCCTGTTTTAAATCACCGTGCGGGTTGGTTTTACGAACCCTTATTTGCGAGTTTTTCCCGATGCCCAAAGCCGATGAGCGGCCGACCTATCCAAGGTTTTTCAAAGGGCGAAACTGTTACCATAATGTTAACAATTTCAGACTTTTTAGCTTTCAATTTTTGCGCATCATTCATGTAGCTCGAACCGGTATCTCAAAGGAAAAGGTTGCCCCCTTACCTTGACCCTCACTATTTGCCCAGATTTTTCCCCCATGCAGCCTGACAAGAGTTTTTGTTAAAGACAAACCCAGCCCGGTACCTTGGAACTTGCGGCTTGCAGAGCTTTCGACTTGCTCAAAAGGCTGAAAAATCCGCTCTAGATCTTCTTTTTGTAAGCCTATACCGCTGTCTTCAACGGAAACTTGGAGATAATCTCTTGCGGAAGTTGCCGAGTCCTGAACCTGTTCGTCCGTTTTTGATGATCGACAGGCGGTCAACCTGATGCTCCCGCCATCTGGGGTGAACTTAATCGCATTTGACAATAAGTTATAAATAATTTGCTTTAGCTTGCGTTCATCTGCGTCAATGCAATCCGGAATGCCATCTAGATCCATGCTTAGGCTTATGCCGTGCTTCGTTGCCTTTTGTTTGATCATAACAAAACTGTTTTCTAAAATATTCCGGATGTTAACTCTCGAAGGTTTAAGCTCGAGTTTTCCGGCCTCAACTTTGGAAAGATCCAAGACATCGTTGATTAAAGAAAGCAGATGTTTGCTGCTAGCATGCACATCGTTGAGATATTCCTCCTGGTCGCCGGTCAACTCGCCGAAGGTTTTATCCAGCACCAACTCAGTAAAACCGATGATATGATTTAGAGGGGTGCGTAACTCATGGCTCATGTTGGCCAAGAACTCACTTTTAGCCCGACTGGAATGCTCGGCTCTTTCTTTGGCTATTATCAATTCATTTTCAACTCTTTTCCGAACCGTGACTTCCTGCTTTAATTGGTTGTATGCTCTAAGCAATTCCTCGGATTTCTTTTTCTCGGATTCGGCAGCCTCCTCTGCAACAATCGCAAGTTTTTTCTGCTTATCAATATAGGTTTGTAAATTCTCACTCATTTTGTTGAAAGAGGCCGCCAGTCGGCCGATTTCATCAGAATCGCTGGCATCAATTCTGAAACTCAGCTCACCTTTGAATACCCTCTCGGTGCCTTTAAGAAGTCTTTGAATGGGTTTGTTCAGCGAACGGCCAATGAAGATTGCTACGAAAATCCCGGCCGATACACCCAATAGCAAACCAATCATTGAAAAAATCTGACTGAATTCCGTGGTTTGCTTGATAGCCATTTGGTTCTTTTTAACATCCAAAACGACATCGGCGATAAAACGGGAAAATGCTTCATCAGTTTGTTTCTGTGCATTGAGTGCAATCATTTCCAACTGCGAAGTATTATCGGCGGCGGGATCGATTTCAAATTCATTTTTGTAATGCATAACCGCAATTGTAAATTCTCTGGTATGACGCTGCAGTTCCTTAATGGTGTCAATTTCATCGTCGGTTACCGATATGATTTCGTTTTCGAGGATCTTTGATATCTCAGATGCTTTTTGCAGCCTGCCGATGACAGAGTCGAAACTTCCCTCTGAACGATAGACTAGATTCTGAAATTCCGTCGAAGCGCTCCAGAATAATTTCTGCAAACTGATAGTGAGATCCAACTCGTGCATCTCGGAAAGAAATGCGGCATTATGTTCCCTGATCCGGGAGGTGACAAAGGTGGGAATCAACCCTAGAATAATCAGAATTCCGACGATCAGGCTCAAACCTAAATGCCGCGCTTTTCGAAATGACATACGAGATGGGTTCCTTTAATTGCCAAAAATAAAAAGAAGTCTGTCAGACACATCAGCAGCCCCATAAAAGGATTGACTGAATGTTGGATTGGGCTTTTGTCCCGCGACCTCATATCTGGATATACCGAAAGAATAGCGTTGAGATAGATCAAATTGAACGTCATCATCTTGATCGGTTGTTGAAGACCGTGAAAACTCGATACATTATTCATTATTG
>CP070697.1:5811786-5823114 GCA_020353555.1 Desulfobacterales bacterium | reverse complement strand
TTTGACCCTCTTTGTTTTCTGACCCCCATGTTGGCGAGATTGGCAAAAGCATCTGTTGATGAACGTCATCGAAGTCCAACATCTGCATAAACGCTTCAACGGGCTGGTCGCCGTGGACTCGATTTCCTTCTGCGTAAAAAAGGCCGAGTGTTTTGGTCTGCTGGGTCCCAATGGCGCCGGGAAGACGACGACCATGCGGATGCTTTACGGGTTTTCGCCTTTGACCCAGGGAAGTATTCGCCTATTTGGGATGGATATCGGACGGGACTGGCGGCAGATCAAAGCCCGCATTGGTGTTTGCCAACAGGACAACACGCTGGACCCGGACTTGACGGTGGAACAAAATCTGCGGGTATTTGCAGGATATTTTTCCATTCCCCCCAAACAAGCTTTCGAGCGCGGCAGGGAGCTCCTTGATTTCTTCGCGCTTTCCCATAAGAAAAATGCCAAAGTCCTGGATCTGTCCGGCGGCATGGCGCGCCGGCTTATTTTAGCCAGGGCGTTGATTAATCAGCCGGATCTGCTCATCCTGGACGAACCCACCACCGGTCTTGATCCTCAATCCAAGCATCAAGTTTGGCAGAAGCTTGAAACCCTTAAGGAAGAGGGGCTGACCGTCCTTATAACAACCCATAACATGGAAGAGGCGTCCAGGCTCTGCGATCGTCTGGTCATTATTGATCATGGCAAGATCTTGGTCGAAGGCCGCCCGCAGGAACTGGTTACTCGCTATGCCGGTACAAATGTCGTCGAGATCGAAGGTCCGAGCCATGAGTTGCGTGAGTATGTCAATGCCAATTCTATTGAGCATGATGATCTCGGCCGGCGTATGGTCCTGTACAGTCTGGAAGGCTCGGATCTCAACAGCGCCGTCCGGGAAAGGTTCCGCACCGACAAATGCATATATCGCAACAGCACTCTGGAGGATGTATTTCTTCGTCTGACCGGAAGGGAGCTCAGAGAATGAGACCCCATGCCTTTTTGTCCTGGCGTTTTGTTAGGGTCTGGAATAGAAATTTCGTTGTCTACCGAAGAATCTGGAAGGTAAATTTCATCACGCCATTGTTGGAGCCCCTTTTTTACATCCTCGCATTCGGTCTCGGTTTCAGTGGACTGATCGGACAGGTTCACTACGCGGGCGTCGAGTTGTCCTATACACGCTTTATTGCACCGGCGCTGATTGCAACGGCCGTCATGTCGAATTCGTTCTTTGAAACAACCTATGCCTCATTTGTGCGCATGTACTATCAGAAAACGTTCGACGCCATCCTGGCAACGCCTCTTTCCCTGGAAGAAATAATCATCGCTGAAATCGCCTGGAGCGCAACCAAGGCAGTCGGTGCGGCTGCGATTATGCTCGCTGTCCTGGCTTTGCTGGGATTTATCCACCTACCCCAGGGCCTTTTGCTTATTCCCATGGCTCTTTGGGGCGGTTTGGCCTTCGGCGCCATCGGCATGTTCTTCACGGGGATCATTCCAACCATAGACATGTTTAATCTGCCGATTTTCCTTTTTATCACACCCATGTTTTTGTTCAGCGGGACGTTTTTCCCGGTGGCTAACCTGCCCTTGTGGGTCCAACCGGTTGCATCGGCGCTTCCACTTTATCATCTGACCGAACTGGCCCGCTGGTGCAGTCTAGGAATAAAGGAAACAGATCCGATTGCAAGTATGGGTTATTTGACTGCATTTATCATCTTTTTTACATTTCTGGCGTTAAGAGTCATGCGAAAGAGACTGATAAAATAGCGGACACAAACGCCACGTCGCCTAAACTATTCCCCGAAATCATGCCTTCAAACGGACCGACGTCAATGCCTGCCCAGCATCAAATTTGGTGAGCGGGGTCAGCACATAAAAGAGACTTGACAATACCTGAAATTTCAGGCAGGCTGAACGCATATAACTATCTAAAATTAATTTGAAAATTAAAATTTATGGCGTTTTGCGGCGCCAGCGGTCAACACCATCGCAACGCTGAATTGAACCAGTTGAATACACTCCCTAAATTCAGTTTATCCAGAATAGTAACGTAAGTGCTTCTGGGGGAAATAATCGCAAACGACTCCGGAAAGGAGGAGGCTATGCAGAGGGGAACCCAAAAACCAGCCCATTATTTTTTTGTAGGGGGATTGGTCACATTGCTTTTCATCGGATCGGCGGTCGGCTTTCAACAAACACCGGCCGCTGCCAAAGTTGCCCTGCGGGGATATCCCGGATCTTTTGCCGAACTGGTGGATAAGTCCAGTGTGTCGGTGGTCAATATCATTGCCGTTAAAGTCGTGCGCACACCTGATCAAGGCGCCTCGCCCTTCGGCATGGAGGACCCCTTGCGGGATTTCTTTGAAAGGTTTTTCGGGGGCCAGATGCCCCAGGAATTTCGCCAAAATGCCCTGGGAACCGGGTTCATCATCGACAAAGAAGGATTTATTTTGACCAACAATCACGTGGTTGAACAAACCGAGGATCTGAAGGTTCGCTTGAGCGATGAAAAGGAGTTCAAAGCTCAAATCATTGGTCGGGATCCAAAAACCGATCTGGCACTGATCAAAATCAATGCTCCCAAGCCCCTGGTCCCTCTAAAACTGGGTGACTCCGACAGTCTCAGAGTGGGGGATTGGGTGGTGGCCATCGGAAATCCGTTCGGTCTTGGCAACACGGTCACGGCTGGAATCATCAGCGCCAAATACCGCCAACTCGGGGGCGGACCCTACGACAATTTCATCCAAACCGATGCTTCCATCAATCCCGGGAACAGCGGCGGGCCGCTTCTGAACCTGGATGGCGAAGTGATTGGCGTCAATTCGGCGATTTTTTCCCAAAGCGGCGGCAATATCGGCATCGGATTCGCCATACCGATCAACATGGCCAAACAGCTGCTGCCACAATTGCGGAAAGGAAAAGTAAGCCGGTCATGGCTCGGCGTGATGATTCAGAATATAACCCCGGAACTGAAGGCGAAACTGGGTCTGGGCACGGACGAAGGGGCGCTCGTTTCGGATGTGGTGTCCGGCGGCCCCGCCGAAAAAGCGGGCGTCAAACGGGGTGATGTGATTCTGCAATTTGACGGCAAGGCCATTCGAAGCTCCCGTGATCTGCCCTTTGTGGTGGCCTCCACACCCATTGGAAAGACGGTTGTGGTGGACGTCATGCGGGATAGCCAGCGAATGAGTTTGCAGGTCAAGACCGAAGAGCTCGAAGAGGAAGCCGAGGCCGCGCCTCCCCACGAAGCCCCACCCCAGCTCGGCATTCAGGTGCGTGAAATCACTCCTGAAATGGCAAAAAACTATGGCCTGTCGCGAACCTCAGGGGTCATCATTGTTCAGGTTGAAAACGGCTCCCCGGCCGAGGAGGCCGGCTTGGCAGCGGGCGATATCATTGTTGAGGTTGATAAAAAACCGGTCAAAGATGTCAACGCTTTGAACAGTTTGCTGGCAGGAGTCAAAGAAGGAGATACCATTCTTCTTCTGATCGATCGAGGGGGCACGACGATTTTTGTGACACTTGATGTGAAAAAATAACGGGTCATCCGGTGATCTGCCGCGGACGACGAAAAACGACGAAAAAAGGAAAAGCATTTTCCGAAATCTGATACGTAAGATGCGGAGAAAAACGTATTGAACCCCTGTCTTCATATTTTTATCGTAGCATTCATCATTTTGTCGGGGTGTACCTACCTACCCCAATCGGTGGTGTCTCCCTATCGCGGTGACGACACTCCGGCCGGCCAGTGCGCTGATTTCTTCGCTGCTCTGGATCAAGCGGTGAAGCAAGCCGGCATACGGGATCCGGGAGAATTCCGCCTGAAAAATTACCCCTATCTGCGGGCAGATCGATTTTTGGCCTCATATTCCGCCGAGATCGCTGATGGGGCGGCATTCGACGATTGGGTGAAACGACTGCAGCTCCTCGATCAAAAAGCCCGGTTTTTTGAGATTGCCAACCTCCCGCCAAAAAGTGTCACAAATTTTTATTCTGAAACCGGAGCGACCGCTATCTGGGAGAAAGTCGTTCAGTGTGGTGACATTTTGAAAACGATTGATTTTAGAGACACGGATCAGCGCCAAAAACTCAGGGCCAACGTAAGAGCCTTTGATGATTACATCCTGTCAAGGAGAATCTTGGGATTATATCCCATCACCAGCATGTTTGTCGCTTCAGGAATATACCGATATCAAAGCGAAGTTCGTAAGTCTTTCAGCAACCAGCCGCCCCCTGACTGGCAGAAAATACGATATGTTCCTGCGGTTTCAAATCACCTGCAGCCTTATCCCTCTGATATTCTTCAAACAGCCGGCCGGGACGCAATCGGACTGCCTGAATATTCATCAAACGATCAACGGGTTTTGTTTGATTATTTTGCCCCGTTCTGGGAAGTGCAAACCGAGGGTGATTTTGATCGTATCGGTGCTCCTTTCTGGACGGCTGATAAAAATCCGGGCATTGATACGAACCGGACAATTTGTTTTCGACGCTTTTCTTTCACGCGTTTTAGAGGTGAAGTTCTGACACAGCTCAATTACGTGATCTGGTTTCCGGCGCGCCCCAAAGAACACGCATTGGATATACTCGGCGGGTTTATAGACGGCCTGATCTATCGCGTGACCCTGGATCGCGACGGCCAGCCGCTGTTGTATGAAACCGTTCACAACTGCGGATGTTACCACAAGTTTTACCCGACGGACCGCTTGCAGGTTCTGAAAAACATCGACTATGCCGAAAGACCGCTGGTGCTGAAGGCGCCTTCAGCCGATCCGGACGCGGTGCGAATGGTGATCGCTCTAAAAACCCGCACCCACTATGTGAAGAGCCTCTACCCAGTGCCCCGGGAAATGCAAATCGCGGGTGTAAGCTATGCATTTGCCGATTACGATCAGCTGCGCAGTCTCAAGTATTCGGAACATGCGCATCGAAGTTTTTTTGGAGAAGGCAGCATTGTGGCCGGCACGGAACGCTTGGAACGCTACCTATTATGGCCTACCGGAGTGCTTTCCCCGGGTGCCATGCGGCAGTGGGGTCGGCATGCCGTCGCCTTTATGGGCAAGCGTCATTTTGATGATCCGAATCTTATGGCAAAGATTTTTCAGCGCGTGGATTCTCCTTAACTTTAAATGCAATCAAAGTTCTTGCTCTCATCGTTTGATCGCTGGCAATCCTGAGTTCGATGGCATGTGCCTGCCTGGTTACAAGCCTCGGTCAGCGCGGTGAAGTGGGTTCTGATGGAACTGGTGGCCATGGCGACTGATTTAGCGGAATTCCTGGGAGCCGCTCTGGGATTCAATCTGCTTTTGGTTCCAGTTCAAAAAGGCGCCTAACGGTACATTTCCACTGAGACCACTGAATTTGATTACGGAAACCATCTGGTTTAAATAAGGAAAATCAGAAACAGCGACGAACGGAAGCGTGATGTATGGTGGGCTCAAAGGGGAGGAATCACTCTCGGTGACGCTTGCGGGCCCGCCAGAGCAAACCCGACAACTTTGCTCAGATCCGCCCCTGCAGCCAGGCATAAAATCAGCGCATCATGGTAGCGTTTGGCCTGGACATTTCGATAATTTGAGAACCACGATAAAGAGGTGTGCCATGTTACGTTCAATTATTCCACGGGAGCAAGTCTTTTTTGACAATTTCGAGAAGATCTGCGCCCTGATGACGAAGGCCGGCCAACAGCTGAGGACCATGCTGGAAAAAGGCGGCCCTTACGGTGAAGCCGCGCACCGCATCAAAGGCCTCGAAAGTGAAGCCGACGAACTGACCCATCGCAGCATCGAAACCCTCCACAAGACCTTTGTTACCCCATTGGATCGTCAGGACATTCTGCGGCTGATCGTCGGCCTGGATGATATTCTCGATACCACCGAAGCCGTCTCTTCCCTGCTTGAGTTGTACAACCCCCGCAAAACCATGCAGGAGGCCAGGCGTCTGGCTGACTTGCTGGTTGAGGGAACAGAAAAGGTAGCGGTGATGGTGGGCCTCCTCAGACAGCTGAGCAAACAGTCCGATCGTCTCAGGGCCTTGGCTGTGGACCTGAATCACTTGGAAAACGAAGCCGACCAGGCCTATCAGCAGGCCATTGCCCGTTTGTTTCAGGAAGAGAATGACCCCAAAGAATTGATCAAGTGGAAGGATATTCTGGAACTCATCGAGGCGGCCACCGACCGCTGCGAGGACGTGGGCGACATTATCGAAGGCATTGTTCTGGAAAATGCCTGAGCGGGGAAAGCGGCGTCATGTTGACTTTTGTGATCTGCATCGTAATGATGGCCCTGGCATTCGATTTTCTAAATGGCATGAACGACGCGGCCAACTCGATTGCCACGGTGGTCTCCACCCGCGTCCTGTCACCCCGGCTGGCGGTTTTGTGGGCCGCGTTTTTTAATCTGATCGCCGCCTTTTTCTTCGGGGTCCATGTGGCCGCCACCATTGGCAAGGGGGTCGTTGATCCCGGGGTGGTCGATGCCCTCCTGATTCTCGCCACCTTGTGCGCTGCCATTTTCTGGACTTACACCTGCACGCATATGGGGCTGCCCATCAGCGTCTCCCATGCCCTGGTCGGAGGGTTGGTCGGCTCAGGTGTGGCCAAGGCCGGCCTCGATGCGCTGGTCTGGCACGGCTTGCTGAAAATTGCCGTTTTTATAGCAGTGGCACCCTTGGTCGGTACCGTTTTAGGCTATCTACTGATGGTTGCCGTTTACTGGATCTGCCGTCGCTGCACGCCCCAGCGGGTCGATCACTGGTTCCGTGGGTTGCAGTTGATTTCAGCGGCAGTCTACAGTCTCGGCCACGGTACCAATGACGCCCAGAAGACCATGGGAATCATTGCGGTCCTGCTTTACAGCACCGGTTATCTGAAAGGCGGCTTTCATGTGCCTTTCTGGGTGGTGCTGATCTGCCATGCCGCCATCGCGCTGGGTACCATGGCCGGCGGCTGGCGGGTCATCGAGACCCTCGGCATGAGAATGACCAAACTCAAGCCGGTTAACGGCTTCTGTGCCGAGACGGCGGCGGCATCCTCGATATTGCTTTCGACGGTGGGTGGCATTCCCGTCTCAACCACCCACACCATTACGGGCGCCATCATCGGGGTGGGCGCCACCACGAAGTTGTCGGCCATCCGGTGGGGAGTGGCCTACCGGATCGTGTGGGCCTGGATCCTGACCATCCCCGGAACCGCCTTCGTCGCGGCATTAATCTGGTCTCTGCTGCATCTTCTGCCGCTGCCGGCGCGATAGGAGTTTGCGAACGGAAGCGAGGTGATTAGAATTCCCTCAGAAGCCCCATGAAGTTCATTCGCGCCGAAATAAAGGCGGGCATCCGATAAAACGCCCGCAAAAGGCGCAAATCAAAGCTACCCTGTTCAAACGGAGATTCGATTCCATGTATCCAGGGCGGCAATTTTATAGGCCTCGGCTAGCGTTGGATAATTGAAAACGGCCTTCAAAAAATACTGCAAAGTGCCTTCCAGGACAAGTACCGCCTGGCCGATGTGAATCAGCTCCGTGGCCCCTTCTCCTAAAATATGAACCCCCAGAAGTCTTTGATCTTGGGTACTGAAAATCATCTTGAGCATCCCATCCTCAAGCCCCATAATTTGTCCTCGCGCGGTTTCCCATAGATGTGCGGTTCCGGTATCATAGGGGATTTTTTGGGCGGTGAGCTCCTGTTCGGTCACACCCACCATGCTCATTTCCGGAACTCCATAAATTCCAAAAGGAAAATGCGCCGGTCGACTGGAACTTGATTGACCGAAAGCGTTACAGGCTGCCAGCCGGCCTTGTTCCATCGCCGTCGAAGCAAGGCTGGGAAAACCGATGACATCGCCGGCGGCGTAAATGTGAGGGACAACGGTCTGGTATTGCTCGTTGACCGGTATACGTTGCTTTTGGTCGGTGGCAATCCCCGCATTGTCCAGCTGTAGCTCAGCGGTGGTTCCCACACGCCCGGCCGCAAACATCACCAATTCGGCGCGCCGACGTTTGCCGCTTTCCAAGGTGGTAATCACACGCCCATTGGCATCTTTTTCAATTCCGACAACTTTTTCACCAAGCCGCAACGTAATGCCCCGTTGACGCATACAATGGATGAATTCATCGACAATTTCCCGGTCCAAAAACTCCAGCAGCGTATCCCGCCCATCGATAAGGGTCAATTCGATGTCCAGCACGCTGAAGATAGAGGCGTACTCGACGCCGATGACGCCGGCACCTACGATGATCATGGTCTTGGGAAGTGTTTTTAGGTTAACAATCCCGTCGCTGTCGATGATGGTGGCGTTGTCAAACGGGATCTCCTCCGGCCGCTGGGGCTGAGTGCCGGTGGCGATTAGGATCTTGTGCGCTTCGACTTCCGATATTTCACCATCCGCGGATTTAACCTGTAAACGATGCGCAGCCGTGAAGGATGCGATGCCCTGGATCACTTCCACATCGTTGCGCGCCAGCTGATCCTGCATGACCTCGATTTCGTGCTTCAGGGTAATGTGCAGGCGCTGCATCAGATCGTCGATGGTAACTTTTGGTTTCAGGCGATAACCATTTCCGCACAAACCGCGTTGATTCCAGCCGGTAAGATACAGGACGGCCTCACGCAACGTTTTAGAGGGGATGGTACCGGTATGGACCGCCACACCGCCGATGACCGCCCGACGTTCGACGACGGCGACAGACTTGCCGAATTTGGCGGCTTGAACTGCCGCTTTTTGTCCGGCCGGACCGCTGCCGATGACAAGCAAGTCATATTGCTTCATCGGAAATCCCCCCTTTCCTCTGACACGGTAGTTTGCCTATTATAGCTGGCAAGGAACCATTTTTCCGAAACGTGTTCGGCAATTGATGATGATCTTTTGAATACCCCATCCGTTTGCGGTGGGGCAAGCACGCAGAAGAGGGGGTTGGGGGGAAACTACGTGTCCCCCCAAGTATAATCAGAATTTTTTCATCTTTGATACCCCGTCCGCTTGCGGCGGGAAGCCTCCTTATTCGGAGAAATTTTTGGCCGCAAAATCCCAATTGACAATGCTCCAAAATGCTTCTACATACTTGGGACGCGCATTGCGGTAGTCAATATAATATGCGTGTTCCCACACGTCACAGGTAAGGAGCGCTTTTTTTGCGGCTGTCATCGGCGTGCCGGCATTGCCTGTTTGTTCAATCGCCAGTGAGCCATCCTTATTTTTCACCAACCACGCCCAACCGGAACCGAACAGGGTGACCGCTTTTTGAGAAAATTCCTTTTGGAACTCCTCAAATGAGCCAAAGGTGGATTCTATTGCTTTGGCCAGGGCACCGGTAGGCTTCCCTCCGCCATTGGGTTTAAGGCAGTTCCAGTAAAAGGTGTGATTCCATATTTGCGCCGCATTGTTGAAAATGCCCCCGGAAGCTTTCAGCACGATATCTTCCAGTGACCTCTCTTCAAATTCGGTGCCGCGAATCAGGTTGTTGAGGTTATTGACATAGGCCGCGTGATGTTTGCCGTAGTGATACTCAATGGTTTCCGCTGAAATATGGGGCTGAAGTGCATTTTGCGAATAGGGTAATTGGGGTAATTTGTGTTCCATGTTTAAACCTCCTTTTCCTTTGGGTCCATGTTTTAGGCTCGAATCATATTCTTGCTGCGCCGATTTAAGTTGCTATTCATCGAGCCGGTTCTTTCATTTCGCGCAGAATCCTTTGCGTTATTTGCTCATAAATTTCCCCGAAATGGTGGGCCCCGGGCAGCGCGGCTTTTTTGAAATTGCTTCCCTGAAGATCAGGGCCTAAGCTGTCTGTTTCCTGCGCGCCATAGATGCAAAGCACGGGAGTATTAGCGAGTTTGATGACCTCCGGCTTTGTGGGAAGAGCCGTTTTTGAGCTCGACCCCAGCCAGTTGCTGAGGTGAAACTCAAAGTCCACTTGAAGTCCCGGTCCGAGCAGTGTAATCAATTTCACGCGGGACTGCAACTCTTCGTTTAAACGATTGGCCGCAAACGGTACGATGTCCGCCCCCAAGGAATAACCGATCAATACAACCGTTTCTTTTTTCCATAAGGCGGCATAATGCCGGATCATTTTGCTACGACTCCTTTCATGCCTCCCGAAATGAGCGTGGCCAAATTGGCGAAAATTTGGGGCAACGCCAGACCTCCGGGCGAGGCCAGGTATTTCGGCCGCCATTCGGGATCGAATTTTTCCTTGGATTGTCGCAGTCCCTGGAAATTGTAAAAATGTTCCCCATATCGAAAGACAAATGCGCCCAGACGATTCCACAGCGGTGCCAAAGCCCGGTTCTCCAGGCCTGAAAACGGCGCCATGCCCAGGTCGAACCAACGGTAGCCCTGCTGTTTTCCCCACAGCATCAAACAGATGAAAAGATACTCCATCACACCATCAGCCGCATCCGGCAAATAGCGCATCAGATCGAGGGACAGCTCCTCCCGCTGCGCCCCGGTCCATAAATTGGCGAAGGCCTCAATGCGTTCATTTCGAATCACCGACGCCACGGGACAACGCCGGATATAATCCGGTTGAAAAAATCCGAGGGAAAACCCCTTTTCGCGGGTACTTTTCGCCTCCAGCCAGGCATCCGAAATGTTTTTCAACTCGTCCAGATGGGTTGCCACTGATTCCGGTGGCATCACTTCAAAGCGACAACCTTGTTTTTCAAGCTTTCGGTGGGTGTGCCGCAGTCCTTTGCGGGCGCTGCCTTCCAGCGCAAAGGCTGTCAGCGGGACACGGGCTTCTTCCCCCAGTTTCAATAAAGAAAGTCCCAGATCCAGATCCAGATGCAAGTGATCATGCCCGACTTCATAAAAAACCGTCCGGCCGCCGTAATGATCGGAAAGCTCCCGAAACTTCCAGATGAGCTCCGGCCAGCGCAGATCGGGGCCGACCGGATCTCCCATCGCAATCCAGCTGCGGCCTTCCACCGCATACATAATGAACGCATCGCCCTCCGGACTGAACAAAAGGCGCTTGTCACCGAGCAGGGCCAGATTGGCGGAAACTTCAACCGAATTGCGCACAATGGTAGAGGCTTGCTCGAGTTCCTGCCGGCCGGATTCGGCCGGCCGGATTCGGCCGGCCGAGGCGGTGCCGGCCGCAAGAGTCGCGCGGCGGCGAAAAACAATCCGCAAACAACGACACCCACGGTGGCCCGCAAAAATCATGAAGCATCACCGCCAAAGGCCAAACGCCACCACAGGCTGTCGGCGTATTCTACATGGCGATAGGAATAAAAACCGAGCCAGACAGAACCGCCTATAATAATGACGATGGCCGCAATCCATCCGGCGTTAAACCGCTGGCTGAACAAAGATGCCTTGCGATAGAAATGCCGGCGCGTCGGCCAGAT
>CP070697.1:5803996-5811686 GCA_020353555.1 Desulfobacterales bacterium | reverse complement strand
CCATCCGGTGTAAATTTCACCGCGTTGGATAGGAGGTTGTACAGAATTTGCTTGAGCTTGCGTTCGTCCGCGGTGATGGTCTCCGGAATATCTTTTACTTCCAGAGACAGCTTGATACGATGCTTCAGGGCTTTTTCTTTGACCATGACCAGGCTGTTTTCAAGGAGCAGTTTCAGATTCAGATCTGAGGGTTCCAGCTCCAGTTTGCCCGCTTCCACCTTGGAGAGATCCAGGATGTCGTTGATCAGGGAAAGCAGATGTTTGCTGCTTTGAAGCGCATCCCTCAGGTACTCTTCCTGGGTCGCGTTTAAGTCCCCGAAGTTTTGATCCACCACCAACTCCGTAAAACCGATAATATGGTTCAAGGGCGTGCGCAGTTCGTGACTCATGTTGGCCAAAAACTCGCTTTTGGCCTGGCTGGCGACTTCGGCTTTTTCCTTGGCCAATCTTAACTCTTCCTCCGCCTGCTTGCGCTCCGTGATGTCCCTGGCCACGAAAACGTATCCCAAAACCGTTTTGTCCTCCTCGCGCAGAATCGATGCGGATATTGACATCGGGATCTTTTGGCCGTCTTTGTTCACCAAGAGGATCTCGTAGTCGGCCAAAAAGATTTTTCGACCAAGCTGTTCGATGATTCCTCCACCGCCTGCGGCGTGTTCATCCGTTTCAACCACAATAGAGCTCAAGTCTTGGTCCTTTAAGGCACTTTCTTCGAATTTAAGAAGACGCAAGGCGGATTTATTCGCCAATACGACTTTGCCGCTTGGGTTAATCAGAAGTAACGCATCGGTTATGGTGGAAATAATATTGCCCGCAACGGCTTCCGGGGTGAGGGTAAACAGATCGTAGCGCCAGATGCCGTATGCGAAAAAGAAGTTTCCTAATACGATGGAGGTCGTTGTGAGATCGGGAGATCTGATGTCAAGCGCGGGCAGAAGTATGCTGGTGACTATGCCAACCACAAATGGAGTCAAGACACCCATGAGAAAGAATTTGGCCTGCTGTCTTTTGCGGTAAGATGAAATTTTGAAGAGATATCTGAGACACAGATAGGCGGCCGCCAGCGAGAGAAGCAGAATCCAGAGTTGACACGCTTGAGAAATTAGCGACCCTTCTTGAAATTGATAGATCCAACCAAAGCTCTCGTCCCGGGCAATCCAGCCCAATTCATCGCTTGTAAGTTCAAAGAACGAAAAAACCAAAGCCGGTAGATAGAGAACCATGTAGGTTAGCTTGCTTGTGGCCAGGCTGGAGTGCTCGACGAAAACCAGGATCAAATGCACGGAAAAGGCAATCGTAAAAAACCATAGGCCCCCGGCCCTAAACCAGAACAGGGCCGTTTCCATATTGTGGGCGGAGATGTAACAATATTCCGTAATATCCCAGTAGGCGCACCAAAGAGTCAGCAGGAAAAACATCTTATTCAGGCGTTGCTTGGGGTTTTTGTTATAGACCAAGGCCCCCAGGTAAAGATCGAAGATAAAGGCCAGCATCGATGCGAATGCGAGGTAGTTCATACTTCTCTCCGCGCGTCGGTCGTCGGTTGTTTTAAAATGATAGAGGTACGTCTCAATTTGTATTTACGGGATCCGTGACACCCAGGACTTGATCCCCGGTCCTTTTTTGAATCGCCTTTTGCGAGATGGTACGCGATGGCGCCAAAAAATCGATCCGGCGACGGATAACGGTAAAACCTTGGAAAGGCTCCGGCGGCGAAAACCGAATTGAGCTTGCCAGCCTTATCAATTTCTTGATTCGGCGGCCAAGTTGGAGTGACTGGGCCCTCAATATCTGCAAATTGATGCTATTGCCCAGTAAATCGGTCGAATAACCCGAAAACTTTAGTTAGATCCATCCCCGATTGGGCGAGAGGCGGGAATGGGGACCGGTGGGCGGTTCCTCGCTTGCCATCAAGCGGGGCGACTCGGGGTCATGAGGTTTGGGGTGTCGCGTCTTGCCTTTAGAATTCCGCGGTCAGCCGGAGTCCGGCGATGATTCCTTCCGGGTTTTCGGCGTCCCTCAGGTCTTCCTTCAAATATTGGAAGTCCAGAGTGGCCGCGAAGAATTCGTTCAACACGCAACGAACATAGGCTTCGGCCACGCACGCGTTGTCCCGGTCCTGATTGCCGCCGCTCAGGTAGGCGATGCCGACGCCGATGTTGTCCTGATCGTGCCCCCAAAGACTCCCGCTGATGTCAATGCCGCCGGAATACAGGGCTTTATGGTCAATCGCGGCCGCATCCTCCTGGATGCAGAATCTCAGCCAAGCGCCGATGATTTCACCGAATTGCTGGTCAAATGACGCAACCAGCGCGGATAGCCGTTCGTTGGAGCGGTCGTCGGGATCCGGAAAGTCGCTGCTCGTGCCGTGGTAAAGCAAACGGTAATTCCCTTCACCGAAAGGGGTGTCGAGCGTGTAGCCCAGTTGGATTCCGTAGAACTGATAGTTGTTGCCGGCATCGTTTTGTCCCACGTCCATGATGACACCGCGCAGGCGTAACGGTCCGAAGTCCCACTCCAGCGCACCCCCGATGTCGTAGGACGGCAAGAATCCGTTGGGGGCGTTGACCAGGGCCTGGTTCATGAACTGGGTGTATTCGTCGTTGGCGTAGGCGTTTTCATCCAGGTAGTCCGTCGCGTCAATCAGGCCTCCGCTCAACTCCAACGCGTGATTTTCGCCGATTCGCAATTCATGTTCGTACCCGGCTGTCAAGAGGTAATCGCGGTCACGGCCGTTGATGTCCTTGACGTCGCCTTCGAGATCCGCGGCCCAGGGCGACAGGGTGAAGGGCGATTTGGGATTGAGACCGTTTCCGGCGGCAAACCCCAGTTTCAGGAAGAATTCGTCCCTTGCGGTAGGGTGAAAGCTCAGCTCCGGCTGCAGCGGCGCAGCCAGTTCACCGCCGTCACGGGTATCCGGCCCGGCGTCGGCATTCAGATACTGATAGGCGCCGGCCAGAACCCCGCCGACTGAAAACTGGGCATTAAGGTCGTAGCTGAATGCCGTTCCGGGAAGGATTAACAGACCGATCAAAAATGCGACTCCGCTGCACGCCAAACGTGTTAATCGCTTTCGCATCGGTGCTCCTCCTCATATCGGTACCCGGCCGGGGGTGATCCGATTTTGGGCAGAGCCCACGGGGTCGCCGAAATGATTGCCGTCGGCGTCCCCTAATCATTGCCGGCGTGCAGGCCTGCCGGCTGGGCCCTGAGCTTCTCAGTCAGCCAAGACGGCATTTTTGTTGAATCTTCGCCTTTTGCTAGCTCTACCTTGTCACATTAACCCTAGTTCACCATCGGACGCGGCATGGATGATCAGATTTAAAACCGTGTAAAACTCGGGCCGAAGGGCTCGTAAAGAAAGCCCCGAGGACGCGCACAATATGAACCATCGTCGCATCTACATTTTTTCCAGGTCTTTGAAAGAAACGGTGCCACCGCGCGGGGCTTTCATTACGATCCCTAAGGCCCTCAGACAGTTACACGCTTTCAAATCTGACCATCCCTTGCGCTTGTCCCCGGAAGGCTTGTGGTAATGTGACAAAGTAGAACTAGGGAGGACAGGGATAGACACGAATGACACGGATAGCTGGCCGTTCAAATCGCTTGCCACTCAAAGCACGCAGAAGATTCCGCCAATCTGCGGAACTCTGTGTCCGCTTTTCAAAAAGCTGAATGGCTCCCCTTGCTTATTCTTCGAATAAGATTTTATGATCAACCAGATTCATCCGCTTGAGCCGGGCTTTGGTCATTTTCTGATTGCCAAAAATGTCGACCAGCAAAAATCCACCGTTGTCTTGCGGTTCAAGTACGTCGACGGATTCGAGAAGCAGTTCCTCTTTGTCACCCCGGAAAATATAAGCATTGGCCTCACACATCGGGCAACACCTCCTTAATCGTTTCGTTGACAATCCGTTGTACCATATGCGGCAGGGGCTCGCTCACGATACCCACCAGGACCACCGATTCCTGGGTGAGGGGCAGTAAGACCTTGGGGGCCGGGCTGGAGGTGACCGCTTCGGCCATTTTGGGAGTCACTTCGCCCAGCATGGCGTTAGCCCAGGTAATCGAGATGGGACCCACGATAAGATCGGCGGTGGGCGCGGTTTGAACGATGGCGTTTTCACCGGAAGCCCCGCGATTGGCGCCGGCCTTGAGCATTTGGACCGAGGCGATCGCATTGGTTCCCAGACCAATCAATTCAACCGACTCGCCATAGGCTTCCTTTAGATATTTAATGACGGTCGCACCGATACCACCGCCCTGGCCGTCGATGACACAGATTCTTTTCATTTGCTATCCTTTGGAAGACAAAGGCCACAAAGAACTGCCCAAGGCAGGCCTTCATGGCCTTTTTTGACACAGATGCGTCGATCAAAGATTTGGCCAAACCAGAATTATTTCTCATCTAAACCATTGAAACTCAATCTGTCAACAGATAAAAATTCCAAACTCCATGAATTCTGCGCGCGGCGGTTCTTGACTCCCTCGTTGCGCAGTGATAAAGGGATAATTGGCGCAAGGAATCGGTTAGCCGCAAGGGGCCGCAAGAGTTGAAAGAGATCAACGCCTTGGGATTTCCTTGCGCCACTTGCTGTCAAGCCTGCCGACCGTGCGATCAATTCCGGGGCAGGCCCTTGCCCGCTGCATTTTCCTTTGACCTGCAAATCACGCATTTATTTTGTGAGGATCTCCCATGGGCCGTCGGCCGAAGCGTTTGGGGCGCGATGGATAATCCCCGACGCGCCAAAGCTCGATGGGGTCCGGAGGCATCAGTGAGACGGGGTAATCTATGGAAGAACAGCTCACCAGGATTTTAACTTCCTGCCGCTCCCATTTTGAGGAGATTGTAGCCATTCGTCGCGACCTGCATATGCATCCGGAAATTGGATTCGATGTGCCGCAAACGGCGGCGATCGCGGCCGCGGCGCTGGAAGAACTCGGTATCCGGACGAAAACCGGGATCGGGAAAACCGGCGTTGTCGGCGATCTCGAAGTCGGCGGGGCGGCCAAACGCATTGCCTTGCGGGCGGATATGGATGCGCTTCCTATGCAGGAGATCGGCCCGAAGGCCTATAAATCCAAAATAGACGGTAAAGCCCATATGTGCGGCCATGATGTGCACACGGCCATCCTGATCGGCGCCGCCCGGGTCATCCGGGAATTGAAGAGCGCCCTGGCGGCCAATATTCGCTTCATTTTTCAGCCGAATGAAGAGAGCTCTCCACCCGGCGCAGCGGCCATGATTGCCGACGGAGTTCTGGAGGGTGTCGATGAGATCTACGGCTTGCACGTGTGGCCGTTGCTCGAAGCCGGCCAGTATGGAATTTGTCCGGACATCGCCCTCGCCCGGAGCGATTGCTTCGAAGTCGAAATCAAGGGCCAGGGAGGACACGGGGCCGAGCCGCATCTGGCCATCGATCCGGTCCTCATCGGTTGCCAGTTTGTGACGATGCTGCAGTCGATTGTGGCCCGCAATGTCGATCCGCGGGAAAAAGCCGTCGTCAGTGTCACCCAAATCCAAGGCGGTACGGCCTTCAACATCATTCCCGACCGCGTGCGAATCCGGGGCACGGTGCGCACCATGAGCGCACCGATCCTGCAGACCATTCAAGGCCGGCTGGAAACCATGCTGGCCGGAATCACCGCGGCGCACGGGGCGACCTACCGTTTGGCCTATGAAGAGGTGGCCCCGGCCACGTACAATCACAAACAATGTGTGGATACCGTCTTAGCCGTGGCCGCCCAGCTCGTGGGTCCGGACAATGTTGTTTTTCCCTATCCGCCGGATTTGGGGAGTGAAGATTTCGCCTATTATTCCCATAAGGTGCCCGCCGGCTACATTCAACTCGGCTGCGGCAACCAAGCCCGGGGGATTGTACAGATGTGCCACCATCCCGGGTTTGACGTGGACGAGGACTGTATCTTCCACGGGATGGCCCTGTTCGCCGCCTTGGCTCTCGGTGTTTAGCCCACCCGGCATCCAAAACCGGGCCGGGGGAATTGCCCGGATCTCAGGGGACCACCTGCATCCCGGGGCAGTCGATGCGGACATACTCACGGGCGCAGGGCGGACCGGGGGCCAGGTAAAGGGTTTGGGCCGTCAGATCCATAATGATCGAAAAATTGGTGTGGCAGCGCTCTTCGAGGGGATGCGCGGCATCGGGATGGGCGCAGATGGAATAAGGCCGGTCAAAATGATCTCTTAGAACCTGCTTGATGCGCCTGACCCCGATGGGGCGCGGACCGGCGGCCAGCATTTTAGCGGCCCGGTGATCCCGCATGATGCTATCGGGCCACAAAGAGGGGACCAGGTCGTTGATCTGCGGGTGGTAAACTTTATAGTGGTTGGAATGGGTGATGATGCCCTGTGCGGGAAAAATGTAGTTCAGCGCGCGGGGTGCGGCTTCGATGCAGATGGCTTCACCCTCGGCATGACCGATGAGATAGCTGCCCGAAGAGGCCCGGGGCGGTTGGGTGACCGCGCCGATGGCTTCTGCCATGGTGGCCGCACTTAAGATGCGCCGCAAAATGGCGTGAAAGGGGACGCCGACCCGCCAGCCGGCGGATACCAGGGCGTTGGTACAAAGACCGATGCCGGCGGAGTTGAAGCCGGTCTTGGCGATGAGTCCGGCTTCGACTACCTGAATGATATCGGGTCGTCCCTGGGGTTGAATCTGGAGCATCACACAAAGGTCGCGGACCGCCGGATACCAATCCCAGTTCTGGGCCAGCAGCATCGGTCCCGCACCTGCTGGGCCGGGCCGAACAGCCAGGGAAGTGCAGCCTGGTGGGGCGGGGTCCCCCTGGGCGGTGAGAAGAAAGAGAAGTTCGCTGCGCACATTCAGGGCCAGGATTTCTTCCAGGGACCGCTCCGCCCCCCGGGCGATTCCTTCCATCTCTTCCATAATTTCCGCGTCGTAGGCCTGCATAAAGGGGATGAATTCACGGGCCTTGGCCAGAGACGCGTCCCAGTCCAGATTGGATTTCGTTTGAAACATCCCCCGGTAGAAGTCAATCACCTGATGGATCAGCTTCCGTGCCTGGGAGCCGTACTGGCGCCCGCGGTCATGGGCCGGGCCCTGCATCCGAATTAGCGGGAAGGGTGGAGTGGACATCTTGATTCCTTTCTGCGCCGCGACCGGTGTCCCCGGCCGCGGCGGGCGCATGACGGTCAGTCGGTTCGCAAGTGACACGCGGCCCAGTGGTCCGGTCGCACCTTCTGCAAAACCGGTGCCGCGCGGCGGCAGCGATCGACCCGATAGGGACAGCGCGTGTGGAAGCGGCAGCCACGCGGGGGGTTGACCGGACTGGGTACGTCGCCTTCCAGGACGATGTCGGCGCGCGGCGTTTTCGGATTCGGAATCGGAACCGCTCCCAACAGCGCTTCGGTATAAGGGTGCAGGGGCGTCCGAAAAAGGGTTTGCTTGGCGGTCAGCTCTACGATCTGGCCGAGGTACATCACCGCAATCCGGTGGCTGATGTGCTTGACCACCGCGAGATCGTGGGAAATGAAAAGATAGGCCAGACGGAATTCGGCCTGCAAATCCAGCAGAAGTTTGAGGACCTGGGCCTGGACCGACACGTCGAGGGCGGAGACCGGCTCATCGGCGATCACCAGGCTGGGGTTCAAGGCCAGGGCGCGCGCAATGCCGATCCGCTGACGCTGGCCGCCGGAAAATTCATGGGG
>CP070697.1:5789122-5803896 GCA_020353555.1 Desulfobacterales bacterium | reverse complement strand
CGCCCGGGATGCCATGCCTGAGGGCGGCACTCTGAGCGTCAACACTCGCCTCGATGGTGATAACGTCCGAATTGAGATCGCCGACACCGGCACCGGCATCCGGTCGGAACACCTCAACAGGATTTTCGACAGCTTTTTTACCACCAAAGACAGCGTCAAGGGGGTAGGTCTCGGCCTTTCGGTTTGCCACGGGTTCATCCAAGATCATGGTGGCGATATGCAGGTGCAAAGCAAATGGAATGCCGGATCGACCTTTATCATCACGCTTCCCGTAAACCATCCTTGCACTTTCAGAGAATCGCTCTAATGGGTGTCGCCCTGATTTGAAGTCAGGTCCTGCGAGCCAACCACGTCCAATCAATCGCTCCTTGTATCCCTGGATTTCGTCCGCCGCTGCCAATGGGATTTTTTGCTTTTCGATGGCTGGTCACGGGCGTGCGGTCGATCCAATCAAAACCGAAAATAACTATAATTATTATAAATTTAACTATCAAACAAACGATCGTCTTCGTGTTGCCCTTTCTGCTGAAACCGATTTATATAATTTATATCAAATAAATATAGATTAAATTAGAAAAAAATTGTTGACAACGGTCATTAACTTCATTTATGGTAAAAGCTATAACAACTGTAATAATTGAAAGGAGGCAGCATGGAGAACGTACTCACAGTCTTCAAGGCCAGCAAATACTGCAATGTCTCACCCAAATCCATCATCAACTGGATCGAATCCGGCCACATCAAAGCCTATAAAACAGTCGGAGGACATCGTCGCATCAATCGGTCGGACCTTGTTGCCTTTATGTCCAAACAAGGCATACCTATTCCCAAAGAAGCCGGGGAAGACCACAAAAAAAAGATACTGGTGGTCGACGATGATGCCATTATCGTTGAAACTATTGTACAGGCCTTGGAAGAAGATGAATTTGATTATGAGGTTATCTCCGCCGCCGACGGCTTTGAAGCCGGCCTGCAGGTCAACCACTTCGCGCCCCATCTGCTGATCCTTGATATCATGATGCCTGATATCAAAGGGTATGAGGTTTGTAAGAAAATCAAGGAAAACCCCGAGACCAAAGACACCAAAATAATTGTCCTATCTGCGTATCTGGACGAAGACAAATTTAGACAAATGAAGGCGCATGGGGCGGACGCCTGTTTTTCCAAGCCCCTCCCGCTGCCCCAATTGAAGGCCGAAGTGGCTCGTTTGCTTGGATTGCGTTGATCACAGGCCCCATCGAAGTTTAATCCCTAAAAATTGCTGAGGAGACGCGCATGAAATTAAAGGAAGCCCTACAACAAAAGCGATTCGTCGTCACCTCCGAGGTTCAGGCCCCCATTGATCAGGAACCCGAAAATCTCGTCCGCAGTTTAAGCGCCGTGCGCGGACGCGTGGACGGCGTTTCATTGTCGGAAGTGGAATTCGAGGGCGTCGTCGCAGATACGATCAAGGCCTGCGAACTTTTGCATCAGAACCAACTCGAACCGATTTACCAGACAACCACCCGGGATAAAAGCCGCCCGCAACTGCAGAAGGACCTCATCGACGCCCACCAGGCCGGCATTGAAAACCTCCTGGTGTTCACCGAAGATTACCGCATTACCGGCGACAGCCTTCAGGAAATGATGTTTTTCCATGTCGATGCCGGAAAATTGCAATCTGTTTTGGAACACTTTCGTGACGGACAAATGGTTGAAGGGGGAGCACTTAAATCCAAAGCTGAATTTTGCCTGGGTTCCGGGGTTGAATCCTCCTGGGGCAAGAACGTCCCCGAACTGGAAATGAAAGAGATGGAGGAGATGACCAAGATCGGCACCGGTTATTTTTTGACGACGCCCGTTTTCGACCTGGATCAATTTGCCAAATACTTAAAGCAGGTCGCCAGCTTTGGCGTTCCGGTGATTGCGGAAGTAATGATTTTGCGAACCGCCGGTATGGCCCGCTTCCTCAACCGTCATCTAAGGTCCGGATTGGTTCCGGAGCCGATTATCCAAAAACTGGCCCGGGCACCGGATAAGCTCAAGGCCAGCATCGCGATCTTCGCCGAGATCGTGACAGGCCTCAAAGATCTCTGTCAGGGTGTTCACATCATCACGATCGGGGGTGAAGAAAAACTCAAGTATTATCTGGATGCAGCCAAACTGAAGTAGCCGTTATATTTTAGTTACTGTTTGAATCTCACCTCCATTCGATTCTACTTGCGGCTGCTATGGGTGGGTCAGCCGGCTATCTGAGCGGAGAAGGAGTCAGTCATTTGGAAAACATCGTCTTATCCATTGATGGGCAGAAAGTCAGTTGCCCGCCCGGAACGAGTGTTTTGGAAGCCGCTGAGCAGCACGGGATCAAAATCCCCAAACTGTGTTATCATCCGGATCTCAAACCTTACGGGGCCTGTCGCCTTTGTTTGGTGGAGGATGAGAAAACCGGCCGGCTGATGGCCTCCTGCGTGACGCCGGCCGCCTCGAATATGGTTATTCGAACCGCAACCCCTCGCATCATCAACCATCGCCGCAATATTGCGCGCCTGATGATTGCCGAGCACCCCGAATCCTGTGTCGTCTGCAGTAAAGGCAACCACTGTCAGCTGCGGCTGATTGCCTCACAGCTGGGAATCGGCGAAACGAAGCTTCACCCGATGCCCAACTATAAAACTCTGGAGCAGGCCAATCCTTTTATCATCAGGGACCTGAGCAAATGCATTCTGTGCGGCAAGTGTATTCGGGCCGATCATGAGCTCGTGTTTGTAGGCGCAATTGATTACAACCGGAGGGGCTTTAGATCCCGACCGGCCACCGTTCATGATCAGGCACTCGAAAAATCCAATTGCACCGTTTGTGGTACCTGCCTATCCATGTGTCCCACCGGCGCCTTATCCCCCAAGAATCGTACGTACGTGGGGAGTCCCGCCCGCGAATCAATCGCAATTTGCGGGTTCTGTGGTGTGGGCTGCAGTCTAGCCATGGGGGCGGCGGGTGAAAAGATCGTCGAAGTCAAGCCGGCCCAGCGGCCGGACTCGGTGAATCGAGCCACTTTGTGCGTCCGGGGACACTTCGCCCACGATTTTTTAAATGTATCCAACCGGTTGGTCAGTCCCCTCGTGCGCCCGAACGGCAATCGACGCCCGGCGCAGCTCGTTCCCGCTTCGTGGGATGAAGCGCTGGAAGTAATCGCCAAACGCCTGGCGGACATCAAAAGCGTCAACGGTCCCCAAAGCATCGCCTTTCTGGGCTCCTCAAAATGCACCAACGAGGAAAATTATCTTCTCCAGAAATTCGCGCGGGCCCTGATCGGAACCAACAGCGTGGACAACGGCGGTTACATTTTCGGCCAATCTCGGCTGCGCTCGTTTGATGAAAGGACCGCGGGCGGCGGCCGGGTCAACCCGTTGCGCGGGCTAGAGCGCGCCGAAGCCATCGTGGTCCTGGGGGCCGACCCCGGTCATTCCCTCCCGGTTGTCGGCTACTATCTCAAAAGGGCCGCCGGCCAGGGCATTCCCCTGGTTTTGGTGAATCCCAGGCGCACGGAGTTGGTGAATTCCGCCGCACTCTGGCTCCGTCTCCAGCCGCAAACCGATCTTGAGCTCTTGAACGGCCTAACAGCCTTGCTCCACACAAAAGAAGGATATGATTCCGGCTTTATCGACCGTTACACCGAAGGGTTCAGCATTTTCCGCTACAGTCTGTCCGCCCTCGATCTTGAGCGGGTCTGCCGGGTAACCGACATCGATCGGCGCCAGCTGGATGCCGCCGCTGATCTGCTGCACGGGAAAAAAATAGCGTTCGTCGTCGGGCAGGGGATCCTCCAGCAAAAAGGGGGACAGCATTCACTGAACGCGCTCCTCAATCTGGCTTTGATGACGGGAAGCCTCGGGAAGGAGGGGACCGGCCTTTACATGCTCGCCAAGGAAAACAACCAGGCGGGGGCGCTGGACATGGGGGCGGCCCCGGATCGCTTTCCCGGACGCCAGTCTTTAAAGGATGACCGCGTTCGCAAACAATGGGAGCAGGCCTGGAAGGTGAAACTTTCACCGGATCAAGGACTCAACCTGGCGCGCATGATTATGGAAGCCGAAAAAGGTAACCTGAAAGCCCTGTACGTGATGGGCGAAAATCCCTTACGCGCTTTACCTGCAACCGAGAGGGTCCAAAAGGCCCTTCAAAAGTTGGATTTCCTGGTGGTGCAGGATATACTGGAATGTGAAACCACCCGAATGGCCGACGTGGTCTTACCCGGTGCGGCCTTCTGCGAAAAGGACGGCTCGTTTACCAACCTGGAAGGGCGCATTCAATCATTTTCGACGGTCGTTCCACCCCCCGGCCACGCCAAGCCCGACTGGGAAATCCTCGACCGTCTCATGGCCAAGATGAAAAATGGCTGCGGATACGGCAGCCTGGAAAAAATTCGCGCGGAGATTCGCCAACGGGTTCCCATGTATGCGGAATTGGATGGGCGCCGCCAGGGCTGGCTGCGAGCGACCAGCTCCAAGGTGATCTTCGGGGCCGATGGCGCGGACGGCCTGATATCCTTCTCCCCAATGGTGTCGGTGGACGAACCGGTCAAGGATGAGGATTACCCTTTCACCGCGATTTTCGGATCCATGCGCTATCACTTGGGATCCGGGACCCGGACCGGCGCATCGAGGCGTATCCAGGAATTGGAGCTCAGCAGTGAAATCGAAATCTCTCCGCAGGATGCCGCCGGGCTGAATTTCAAGGAGGGCGAAGCCGTAAACGTGATTTCCCGTCATGGTGCCGTTGGCGCAAAAGTCCGGCTAAAGACAGGCATCCTTCCCGGCCAGATTTTTGCGCCTTTAGCCGTTCGCGGCAATACGGCCATGAACCTGATCGGCCTGAGCGATCTAGCCCCGGCGGACTCGCCGGGCTGGAAAACATGCCAAGTCACGCTGAAACCGGCATAAGGCCTGGGGCGGACGGAGAGCCGCGTACGCGCGAGTCGCCCGGCCCAAGATCCAACATGCCATACGAAATTCCAAATACCGAGGAAACTTAAATGAATCCGCTTGAAATCGATTGGAACCGGCTCAATGCAATCATCGCCAAACATCGAGGGGAAAAATGGGGACTCATTCCCCTGCTGCAGGACATCCAGGAGACCATCGGTTTTATTCCGCCGGAATCCATGGAACCGATCGCCCATGCTCTAAACCTCCACCCGTCCCAGGTTCAGGGAGTGGTCACTTTTTATGCCGGTTTTTCATTAAAACCGAAAGGCAAATGGGTATTGAGGGCGTGCCGCGGTACGGCCTGCCATGTGAAGGGCAGCCGCGGAATCCTCCGGTTGATGAAAAAGGAGTTGGGCCTGGAAGAGGGGGAAACCAGTCCCGACTATCAATTCACGCTGGAAACCGTGGCTTGCCTGGGCGCCTGTTTTTTGGCCCCCACAATGATGGTGAATCGGGATTATTTTGGAAAACTGAATCCGACCAAAGTCACGAGCATACTCGCCCAATACGGCAAAGAAAAGGGAGATGAATAAAGCAGATGGATAAACTGACATCCATCGGTCAACTGGAATGGCTGCGCAATAAGACCCTGGCCCAAAAAACGGCAGACAAAACCGAAGTGCATATCTGCATGACCGGTTGCCGGGCGTACGGTGCCGCCCAGCTCAAGCAGGCCTTGGAAGACGAGGTCCAAAAGCAAGGACTGGCGCGCCAAGTCGAAATCCGCTCCACGGGCTGTCATGGATTTTGCGCCAAAGCGCCGGTGATCGCCATCGAGCCCCTGGGGATTCAATATCAAGAGGTAGATCCGGTCTACGCGGCCGACATCGTGGGGATCACATTGAAGCAAAATCAATTGATCGACCATCTGGCCTATCACGATCCCAAGACCTTGCAGCCCGTCTATTATCGCCGCCAGATCCCCTTCTATCTGAAACAGGAACGACGGGTCCTGGCAAACTGCGGGCGGATTGACCCCACCCAGATTGAGCATTACATCGCCGCGGGCGGTTACGCGGGTTTCGTCAAGGCGCTGTCGAAAATGACACCGGAAGCCGTCATTGCCGAGGTGACGACGGCCAAACTGCGCGGGCGCGGCGGGGCAGGTTTTCCGACCGGTATCAAATGGAAATTCGCGCGCCAAGCCCCTGGCAGGCCCAAATATGTAATCTGCAACGCCGATGAAGGCGACCCCGGCGCTTTTATGGATCGCGCCATTTTAGAAGGGGACCCCCATGCGGTCATCGAAGGCATGCTCATCGGAGCCTACGCCATGGGGGCCGAATACGGCTACATCTATGTCCGGGAAGAATACCCCATTGCCGTCGAACATCTCAACATTGCCCTGGCACAAGCCAACGAGCGTGGCCTTCTGGGAAAGAACATCCTGGGCACGGGATTTTGTTTTGATCTCTCGCTAAAGATGGGCGCAGGCGCGTTTGTCTGCGGCGAGGAGACCGCCCTGATGGCTTCCATTGAAGGTCAGCGGGGGATGCCCCGGGCACGCCCCCCCTTTCCGGCCCAGTCGGGACTCGATAACAAGCCCTCCAATATCAACAACGTCGAAACCTTGGCCAATATTCCGTTAATCATAAAAAACGGCGCCGGCTGGTATGCACAGGTGGGGACGGAAAACAGTAAAGGCACCAAGATATTTTCCCTGGCCGGTAAAGTCAACAATACGGGCCTGGTCGAAGTACCCATTGGGGCCACCATCAAGAACGTCGTGTATGATATTGGCGGCGGCATCCCCCAAGGGAGGCGGTTCAAGGCCGTCAAGATGGGAGGTCCATCCGGCGGATGCGTCCCTCCCCAATTTTTGAACCTGGCCATCGACTTCGACACCCTCCAACGCATCGGGGCGATCATGGGATCCGGCGGCATGGTGGTTCTGGATGAAAATAACTGTATGGTGGAGCTCGCGCGTTTTTTCCTGAGTTTCACCCAGTCCGAATCCTGCGGTAAATGCGCCCCTTGCCGACTCGGTACCACCCAGCTCCTGGAGGTTCTATCCCGGATAACCCGCGGTGAAGGCCGCATCGAAGATATCCAGACAATCAAAGAGATCGGCGACACCATGACCGAAGCCTCTCTTTGCGGCCTGGGCCAAAACTGTGCCAAACCGGCGCTCTCCACGTTGAAGTACTTTCTCAAGGAATACGAAGACCATATCCTGGAGCACCGCTGCGCCGGGGCGACCTGCGACACCATGGTGATTTCGGCCTGCCAGCATTGCTGCCCGGCCGGAATCGATGTTCCCAATTACGTGGCAGCCGTCGCCCTGGGAAAATACAAGGAAGCGGTTGAAATCATCAGAGAGCGAAACCCTTTTCCGGCGGTGTGCGGTCGTATCTGCATCCATCCCTGCGAATATAAGTGCCGGCGAGGCGAACTGGATGAACCCGTGGCCATCCGTTCGCTGAAGCGGTTTGCATCCGATTGGTTTTTTGATCAAATCGGACCCGCAAGGGAACCGTTTCCGGTAACGCAACCCCAACAGATCGCGGTGGCCGGTGCCGGTCCGGCCGGTTTGACCTGTGCCTATTTTCTGGCCCAGATGGGATATAAGGTGACGGTTTTTGAGGCCCAGGCGGTGGCCGGCGGGATGCTCGGCATTACCGTCCCCGAATTTCGGCTACCCCGGAAAGTCATCGAAGACGAGATCAAGTACATCGAAAACTGCGGGGTTGAGATACGCTACAACTCGCCCATTGATGCCCGCCATACCTTTAATGACCTGCTCCAGGAGGGTTACAGTGCCGTGTTCATTGCGGCCGGGGCCCAGGCCAGCAAGCGCATCGGCGTTCCGGGCGAAGCCGAAGACCTGCAGGGACTCTATTACGGTTTACAGTTTCTGACGGACGTCCGATTAGGCCAAAAGATTTCTCTTAAAGGCAAGGCCGTGGTCATCGGCGGCGGCAATGTCGCCATTGACGTTGCCCGCACCGCCTTGCGGGTCGGCGCGCAGGACGTCCAGATTTTCTGTCTGGAACCCCGGGACGAGATGCCGGCGTGGGAGAAGGACATTGAAGAAGCGATCGATGAAGGCGTTGTCATCAATCCCTCCTGGTCGCCCCAACGGATTTTGCACAAAGACGGTCAGGTGACCGGGGTCGAATTCATCGGCTGCGTGTGCGTATTTGACGACGAAGGCTGTTTCAATCCCAGCTGTGACGAAGGGGTCACCCAGTCCGTCGAGGCCGACAATATCATCATCGCCATCGGACAAGCACCCGACTTGGCTTTCCTTTCCGAGGACAGCCGGCTGGAACGCGCTCTGTGGGGCAGTCTCAAGGTGAATGAAAATACCCTTTCCACCAACGTGCCCGGTGTCTTCGCCGGCGGGGATTTCACCACCGGTCCGACCTATGCCATTCGCGCCATTTCATCCGGCCGCCGGGCCGCCATCGCCATCGCTAAATACCTGCAAGCGGATAGCAGCCGGGTCGCCATCCCGGACGAAAAAACGCCCATGCACATGGAGACCGGTCTCGCACTGGATGAGGAAACCGCAGAGGACCAGCCGCGCATCGAGGTTGAAATGGAAAAATCGGAGGCCAGAATAAAAGACTTTCGCGAGGTTGAAAGAGGGTTTTCCGGCGCGGAACAGGCCCGCCGGGAGGCGCTGCGATGCCTCCGGTGTGATCTTGAGAAGGAGAAAAGATAAGATGATCCGGTCCATCACACAGCCGAAACCAGAAGAAGAAATCGACCGCTTGTTGGAAGGACTAAGCCGCATTTTTATAATCGGCTGCGGCACATGCGTCACGCTGACCCGCACCGGCGGCGCTCCCGAGGTGCAGGCCATGGAAGCCAAGCTTTCCGATAAGGGCAAACTGATCACGGGACACACGGTGGTGCCGGTGGCCTGTGACAATTTAACCCGTGAGTTTTTAAACGAATTCGGTCCCCAGATTAACCAGGCCGACACCCTCCTGATCATGACGTGCGCTTTCGGGGTGCAGACCATCGCCCGGCAGCTCTATAAAACAGTCGTGCCAGCGCTAAACACCATGTTTATCGGTAAGGAAACCGCGGTGGGCCTGTTTGATGAAATTTGCACGCAATGCGGAACCTGCATTATCGGGGAAACCGGCGGCATCTGCCCGGTCACCAACTGTCACAAAGGTCTGCTGAATGGTCCTTGCGGCGGAACCAACCACGGCAAATGCGAGATCGACATCAACAAGGACTGCGTGTGGACCTCGATTTATAACCGCTTGAAAGAGTTGGGACGTCTGGATTCCATGCGCAGATACCAGCCGCCGCGCAACCATTTGGGGGAGCCGAAACCGGGGAAATTTAAGCTGCCGGCCGTTTAGCTTTTGGTTTTCGGTGTTCATGACGAATTGTTGGGCCGGCCATAATTCAGCCGACGAGTTGTTTATGATCGTCGCGGGGAACGTTGGCCCAAAGCGGGTTTAATTGCGTGTCTTCGCGATTACTAATGATCGATGCAAAGTGAGGATCCTGTCCGATGGTTTCCAAATTTAAACAAGCCCTGCAGTCCGGGAATTTCGTCGTCACCTGTGAACTCGCCCCTCCCAAAGGGACCAATCTTGAAAAAATGAAACACCATATCGAGCTCTTGAAAGATAAGGTGGATGCCATGAACGTGACCGACCACCAAAGCTCGGTCATGCGCTTTCCTTCTCTGGGCGGAGCCCTGCTCGCCAAAGAAATGGGCGGGGAAGTCATCCTGCAGATGACGTGCCGTGATCGCAACCGGCTGGCGCTGCAGGCCGACCTTCTTTTGGCCGCCTCCCGGGGAATCCAGAATGTGCTGTGTTTGACCGGCGATTCGATCATGATGGGAGACCATAAAGAAGCCAAAAGCGTTTTTGACCTGGATTCCAGCCAGTTGTTGGAAGCGATTCGCACCCTGGAAAGAAGCAAAGACCTGGGCGGCAATGATCTGGATGGGGCGGTGTCTTTTTGTGCCGGAGCCATTGTCACACCGGAAGCCGATCCCCTCGAACCCCAGCTGATCAAATTTGAAAAGAAGATTGAAGCGGGCGCTGAATTTATCCAAACCCAGGCCGTGTATGATCTGGACCACTTCAAGCAATTCATGGACTATGCCCGGCAGTTTCCGGCCAAAATCCTGGCGGGCATCATTTTGTTGACCTCTGCGCCCATGGCCCGCTTTATGAATAAAAACATCCCCGGGGTCTTTGTACCGCAGGATTTGATTGATGAAATGGCCGCCGCCCCCAAAGGGCAGGCCCTCGCCAAAGGCATTGAGATTGCCGGACGCATGATCAGGCGCATCCAAGAAGAAAAAATGTGCGACGGCGTCCATATCATGGCCATTGGCAAAGAAGAGACCGTGCCGGACATCATGGCGGCGGCAGGGTTGATCTAAAAACTGAGTATCAATTTAGTACGTAAATAAAATTTGCATGCACCGTGGTGGCCCAGAGGGCCATGAATGTTTAGCTGTATGAAAAATATTTGGGTCTTTCAAAGGGCTAAACGGTTACAGAACGGAAAAAGACATCCTGTTTCTCGCTCGGCTGGCACATCTGACTTTGGCCCCGGGAAATCGAACCAACGGCTAATTCTCTGATTTAGACCTGTCCCCCCCCGGGAAGGCCGGAACCATCCCCCAAATTGGACCCCGCCGTTTACCGCGATCGCAATTCTAAAAGAAACGACCGCCGCGGCGACAACGCCGACGATGGGCGCTTGCATATCCAGTCAACCAGCGCCGCACACATCCGGAAAGATCCACATCCGAACTGCGCATTGCAATTCTTACGCGCGAGCTGATAAAATCTACAGCGCAGATGGAATGTCAAACGCCACAGCCCAAAACCCTAATTCTAGCGCCCTTTCGCTAAAAAGGGTGGACCTTTCACCCAAGATGGATTATTAAATAAGCCCAGCAAGCGGATAACCAATTAAAGCACGAAGTTGAAAGCTCCAAGTTTTCAGGTGCAAAACGGTTGTTGCGGATGGACTTCCGTTTGGCGGACATACGCTCAGAACCTCCAGCCTTTTGGTCCATGACTGCCGCGGGTATCGATCCGCATCGGGCGCATAGTTGTCGCGATGGGGCTTTTGTGGCCTTGGCCGGGGAAATCACCCATTTGGATCAGGATAATTAGCATGATGGTCCGGATAATTCGCGCCCACTCCCAGGAACATTTTCACCATGCCCGCCGGCTCTTCCGGCAATATGCGGACTCGCTGGAGTTTGACCTTGAGTTCCAGGGCTTTCGCCAAGAATTAGCCTCGTTGCCAGGGGATTATGCCCCGCCGGCCGGCAGTCTTTTATTGGCCGAAAGTTCGGGCAATTATGTCGGGTGTGTGGCGCTGCGTCCGCTGACGGCGACCATTTGTGAAATGAAACGGCTCTTTGTGGCACCCGAGTATCGCGGACAACATATCGGACGGGAACTGGCACGGTCGGTAATCGATGCGGCCCGCCGGTCAGGTTATGAATATATGCGGCTGGACACCGTCGATTCCATGACGGAGGCCCGGGCCCTTTATCGGTCCCTTGGGTTTCGCGCGATTGAGGCTTATTGCTATAATCCCCTTGAAAATCCGATGTATATGGAACTCGATCTGCGTGCGCAAATCGCATCAAAACAACATGCTCGTTGAAACCATGACGGCACGAGGCGCCCAACCAAGCAGACAGTTTAAGGAGAAACACAAGATGCGCATCTCATTGATCGTCGCCATGGCCGCCAATCGTGTCATCGGACACAAGGGCCGAATTCCCTGGCAAATTCCCGGTGAACAGCGGATGTTTAAAGAGATCACCATCGGCCATACCGTGATTATGGGTCGAAAAACCTATGAATCATTGGGCCGTCCCCTGCCTGAACGCGTCAACATCGTGATCACGCGGCAAAAGGATTTTCAAGCGCCGGGGTGTATCGTCGCCCGCGACCTGCCAACGGCCCTGGCCAATTGCCCGCCGCAGGAAACCGAGGCCTTCATTGCCGGCGGCAGTCAGCTTTACCATGAGGCCCTTCCGCTGGCCGACCGGGTTTACTTGACCGTTATTCCCAGGGAGTTCCCGGGCGATACCTTTTTCCCCGAGATCCCACCCCGGGAATTCCAGGTCGCCAAAAAGGAACATGTGGATGGGATCGTACCTTACGATTTTTATGTTTACGAGCGAATCAGGGGTGAGTTCGGCTAAATGGCTGATTCGTCAAACGACCCAATCGGATTGAGGGTTAGATGATGAGCGTGGACTGAGCGAAAAAGGCTTCTGCCGTGCGCCCTGACGCCCGGCGGCGGTTGGAAAAAGTGTATCCGCGGAAGAGCTATGACCTCCGAAAAAAGCTATCACATGACCCCTGCGGAGTTTCGGCGTTATGGGCGGGCGGTCGTGGATTGGATCGCCGACTACTACGCGAAGATTGAATCGCTGCCGGTTTTTTCCCCGGTCAAAGCCGGTCAGATCCGCGCCCTGCTGCCGGCCCATCCGCCCTCCACCGGCGAGTCTTTTGATGACATCCTTAAAGACGTGGCCGCGGTAATCCTTCCGGGAGTCACCCACTGGCAGTCGCCCAATTTTTTTGCTTTTTTCCCGGCCAACGTCTCGGCCCCGTCCATTTTCGGCGAGATGATCTCGGCCGGCTTGGGCGTTCAGGGGATGCTGTGGGCGACCAGTCCGGCCTGCACCGAACTGGAGACCCATGTTCTCGACTGGGTGGCGGAGATGCTGAACTTGCCGGCTAAATTTCGATCCACCCATTCCGGGGGCGGCGTCATTCAGGACTCGGCCTCGAGTGCCTCTCTGTGTGCCGTACTGGCGGCCCGGGAGCGCGCCACCCAATATGCCACCAACGAGCAGGGTTGCGACGGGCGCCTGGTCGCCTATACATCCAACCAGGCCCATTCATCCATCGAAAAAGCCGTCAAAATCGCTGGAATCGGCCGCAAGAACCTGCGCCTGATCGAGGTGGACGAGCATTTGGCCATGCGTCCACAAGAACTCGCCCGGCAAATCGCGCTGGATCGGCAGGCGGAGCACGTACCCTTTTTTGTCTGCGCCACCGTCGGAACCACTTCTTCCAATGCCATGGATCCGCTGCCGGAGATCGGCCGGATCTGCCGTGAGCACGACCTCTGGCTGCACGTGGACGGGGCCATGGCCGGCACGGCGGCCCTTTGCCCCGAGTTTCGCAGCATTCACGACGGATTGGAGTTCGCCGACAGCTATTGCTTTAACCCCCACAAGTGGATGTTTACCAATTTCGATTGCGACTGTTTTTTCGTGGCGGAGCGCCAGTCGCTCATCGATGCCTTGAGCATTCTCCCCGAATATCTGCGGAATAAGGCCACCGATTCCGGAGCCGTAATCGATTACCGGGATTGGCAGATCCCCCTGGGGCGCCGTTTCCGGTCGCTGAAGCTCTGGTTCGTCATTCGCCATTACGGTCTTGAGGGCCTGCGTCACCACGTAAGGCGGCATGTTCAGCTGGCGCAGGATTTTGCCGGCTGGGTGCAGGCCGACGATCGCTTTGAACTGGCGGTGCCTCCGCCATTGAACCTGGTCTGTTTCCGCCACCGGGGAGGGGATTCCGTCAACCAGCAACTCATGGACCGCCTCAATCAAAGTGGCGATCTTTATCTGACGCATACCCGCCTGCAGGATCGCCTGACCTTGCGACTTTGCGTGGGCCAGACGCATACCGAATTGCGCCACGTGACATGTGCCTGGCGACGCATCCGGGAAGTTACGGCCGAACTGGAATGAGGTCAGCCCCTTCCGCCGCGCATCGGCTTTGACGGAAGGCCTGCGGGCAGGCAAAACTCACGAGGCGCTATGAAGACAATCAATCCGGAATACATCCTACGAATGAATCAAATCGTGAACTGCTCGCCCTATTTCGAATTGCTCTCCATGGAGATCCGTGACGTTGGTATCGGATATGCGGTTCTGGCTATCGATCTGGCCCAGAAACATCTGCAGCCTTTCGGGATCGTCCATGGGGGGGTTCTGGCATCCATTCTGGATGCTGCGGCCTTTTGGTCGGTTTTTTATGAAGTCGAAGACGCGTCCGCCGGGGTGACCACGGTGGATTTGAAGTTGAACTATCTGGCCCCGGCGACCTCCGGCCAGCTCATCGCCAAAGGCCGCCGGATCAAACTCGGCCAAACCCTCGGATATGCCGAAGCGCAGGTTGTCAATGATAAGGGCCAGATCGTAGCCCATGGAACCTCGACCTTGATGATCCTTCCCGGCAAAGCGATCGCAGCGCACCCGCCGCTGCCGCCGAAGCTTATCGATGCGGATTAAATGGAGTCAATACCCGTGTATTATTTGGTTGTGAAGGGAGTCGCCCAATGTCTGCTAAGACGATTGAAAACTATGGTTGGAGCCCGGACCGGCCGATATCTTTGCTGGCCAAACTGAAGAATGATCTCAAACAAGCGCTGCGGAACAAGGACCAGGAAGTCAAAAGTGCCATTCGATTGATCATGGCGGAGTTTCCCAAACTGACCGTACCCATCACCTTGGAAAGCGGGAAAAAAACTACACGGCCCAAAAAGGATGACGAGATTACCAATGATGATATTGTGGGAATCATCCGGGGACTGGTCAAATCCGAGCACACGGTTTTGGAGCTGATCAACGAAGATTCATCCGAATATCTGCGCATCCTTGAATCTTATCTACCCCAAATGGCCAGCCCTGAAGAAATCGCGGCCTGGATCAAGGCAAACATCGATTTTGCCAATTACAAAAACAAGATGCAAGCCATGGGCACGATCATGAAACATTTTGGCCCCCGCGCAGACGGGAAATCAGTCAATCAAATCCTGCAGAATTGGAATTTT
>CP070697.1:5780162-5789022 GCA_020353555.1 Desulfobacterales bacterium | reverse complement strand
AAGATATTTGCATATAATAGCAACGCTGCCATGCGCGCCGGACTCGTCCAACTACCGGATAAGATCGTGGTTCGCTTCGCTCTCACGATCTATCCTTATTCGTTAGGCAGTGCTTTGTTCTGGTTGTAAAGCATTGCGGAGTTCGTAGCTCCAGACCGCTTCCGGGTAAGACCGTAGAGGCAAACGCTGCTACCCTGATGGTCCATCGACAGCTGGCATCAGAGCTTTCCTTGCCCTTCCCGAAGCGATGCACTTATTTGCCGTTGTATCAACTACGTCTGGACGTCCTCCTCTGGGGCAGCTGGTGCAGTCCTTACCCAGCCCACCGTACCGCGGTAATCAACCCTCTGCCACGTTATGCCATCCAAATCCTGCGGTCCTTCCAACACCGTGAACTTGGCTTTCGGCGGGAGATAGCCCACAGGAAAGCCTGTCGGTTCGCTGAGAATAGCGCTGGACCAGCCGTGCTGCAGTTTCTTTTCCTCCATGGCCAGCAGCTCTGGCAGCGTCGCCTGGAAATGCCGGAACTCATGGCTGTCCAAGAAGCTTGCTATTTCATCCTCACTGGGTAAGCTGGCGAACTGTGCGGCGAGGAACTCTCGCACCGGGCTTGGTTGCTCGTGAACAACCACATGCGGCTCTTCCCTGTCTCCGTACAAGCAGAACACTTGCATGTTGTGGTCAATCTTTTCAATCTCCAAGACAGTTTCATGGACCTCTCTTGGCTCCATCGTGTCTGTGTTGTCAATCACCTCCCAGTGGCTGAACGCCTTCTTTCCATACTGTGGTGGTAGGCTGAGCTGAACCCGTGTGCCTCTGGTGTAGATGCGGTACAGGTTACCGTAGCCATCACCCCGTCCATTCGTATCGTCAGGGGAGCACGCCAGCAGCGGGGCATAGCGCCCGCCCATTCGCACATCCAAAACGCAGTAGTTGTCATCAGCTTTGGTCCAGTTAAGCGACCATTTCAGGAGCACGGACTTGAGGCCCGGCGCAGACACATGGCGCGCGAAACGCACTTTAATGTCAGTCCAGGCCGCGGGCTTGGCTATCTTCTCCCGAATTGACTTGTCTGTATTGCCCAGCAGGGCATCCAACAACTCCAGAGAAGCCTTGCTGGGGCATATCCGGTCTACCTTCTCCTTGCCGCCAAAGTGGTAGGTTACTCCCCAGATTTGCTGAGAGTCTTGCCCCACGGTAGCGCTGCTGGCGGAGGTGGGGTGGCGCACCACGTACAGGGCGTTGCCCGCCCGCATCGTGCCATCGCCCAATGGTTCCAACGTAAGGTCTACGCTGCCACTTTCCGGGGTTGGTTGGCCGTCGGTTTCAAACTCCAGGCGCTCAACTTCAACGTCCTCGATCCTGATCCTCTCGGAGCGGGGCAGGATGCAGTTAAAATCTCGCAGGTTAATGATGGCTTCACCGGTGGTCTTGAGCTGAGAAATGATGTCGGGGGTCTGGTCACTTGACAGTCTTATTTGGAGATGGCGTGTGTACTCTGAACGGAAATTCGTTTGCAGTTTGTCCTCGATCTTGCGCAATTCTGATTTGAACAGTGGAGCCAGTGTGTCGGTGAGCTTAGTTACAACGCTGTCGATGTCCTCTCCTGCGAGCAGCGGAGCTATTTTGTCAAAGATTTCTGTCAACTGAAAGTTGACTGCAATCGGCTCCAGCACTGCATACTCGTAGCATTTGGCCAGGTAATACAGGTACTTGACCAACATTAAGCGGGCGCTTTGATCCATACCCTTGGCGTAGAGCAGAGCCTCGTGGTCCAGAACGGACAGGCCCTCACGTCGCTGGCGCTCCATCGCGCTTACGGCCAGAAGATTTGAGGTGACTTGGGCATAAGCCGATGATAGGGTCTGGAGACCTTCGGTCAACTTCTGCAGAAACTCTGCTTTGCGCATATTGAGCGCTTCCAAGTCGCGCACCAATTCTTGGAACTCCGGACTCTCGGCCTCGAGCTTGCTGAGGCGGGCGTCGACTTCACTCTGAGACACATTGAGACCTGCCACGCTGTCGGCGATGCCCGTGAGCGCGGGGCCAATGGTCTTGCCCACGTGAGTCAGCCTGGCGGCTGTCTCCGCAGCAGCTTTCTCGGCCGCCGATTGCTTTGACTTACCCTCTTTAGCGGCCTCGACGATTTGCGCCGCTTTGCTGTCTAATTCTGCCTTGGTAAAGTCCGCCAGTAGGCTGGTCAGGGGTCCAACCGTTTTGACGGGTTCATCACTGTTGATGACGTTATCAGCGATCACCTTGCCAGCAGAGCCCAGCGCGCCTAACGCCGGCTGTCCGTACGGGACCACTTGGCAAAGACCGCTAATGGTACTGACTCCCAGATTGATCAATGCCGCTTGCCTGGCTTTGTCATCGGCCTTATTCATCAATTCGTTTCGCTTGGTTTCCAGCTTGACTGTCAATCCTGCGATTTCCTGCTGCAAGGCCTGGGACTGCTCCCTGAGCTTCTTGAGGTTGTCCTTTCCTTTCTCGATCTGCTCCAGCGCATTCTCGGCTTCCTTCTGCAAACTGGCAATTGACTGGCTCGCGATGGTAGCCGCTTCTTGTGCTTGGGCGGCCTTTTCCTGAATCCACTTCGCCAGCACCAGGGTCTTAAGTCCTTCGTTCAACTCGTCCTCATACATTTGAAGCAATACCGGCAAGGAAAACAAAGGCGTCCAACCCGAGGGGTTCCCGAAGTAATCCAGCTGGCTTTCGATCCGGTGAAGCAGCGTGACCACGTCCGCCAGGCTTTGATGATAAAACGACTCGTTAAACCTGACGCCGGACTGTTCTATGATGGGCTGAAAGGATGAAATGCACGGCAGTGACTGTAGCGCGGTTGCGTAGTCTTTCAATCGTGGCGCCATTTGCCCTATCTTCCCGGGTGACGCCAGGTACGCATCGCGAACATACAGCAAGAATGTCTGAATCAACGATGGGTGCAGCCACGCATTCCCAAAATCTTGGACGCTCTTTGTCTCACACCCGCCGTCGATTCCTCTTTCCTTTTCCGCCGGCGGGGCGTCATAGCTCTTTCCATCTTCAGTTTCACGTTTGTCCAATATATTTTGGCTGTGCCGGTGGAGTTTTGCAAAACCATCATTGCGTAATTTCACTTGCCATTTCGCGCAGACAATCGGATATCCCTTCCTCCCACCTGTAACGTTATTCGCGCGCATCCCGGCCGTTTCTCCAAAGGTGTCGACAATACTGCTGGTGGCGGCGATATTTTCGATTCCAGCGATCAATTTCTGGCAGGCCCCCTGCACAGCCAACTTGATCTGTTGAATGTTGTTCTTAATGCGCGTTGCATTCGTGGATTCATACGGGATTCTGCCTCCAGAGAAATGGGCCGTTTTCCTCAAGGCAGTCTGGATAAAGTCCTTGGCCTCGACAAAGATTCCTGCCTTTGTTGGCGCGGCCGCATCGACTGCTTGCTTTGCGGCGGCGATCGCCCTCTCGGACTGTTGCAGCAATTCTTCCGCGTGGTTCACCGCCAGAAGAAAGCGTTCTCTCCATTCGTTGTGAAATGCACTAGCCATGCTTTCCAGGTTTTTCAAACTTAGAAGAAAAGCCTCAGCCGACTTCTGCGCAGCCTGCACTTTTTCTCCCGCATCCCGATATTTCTTCGGGTCTGTGCGAAAAGCCAATGTCTCGACCGTCCACGATGGAATTACGCCGAAAAAGCTACCGCCATCCCCTCCATTCCCTGGTCTGCCGGGCTTTTTTGCATCGTGGCCTTTTTCCGGCCATTGTTCGTGACCCTCGTGTATATGGTGCTCCACGATTCCGCCGATCACGCCGGCATAGTCGATTAGATCAAGGTATATTGCCGGCGGATCGAAGTGATAAGTAATTGAATCAGAGCCAAAGATAAATTTTTCCGAGTATTTGTAACTGGAAAAACTGTCCACGCTGATCCCGTCCCTCCCGTTCGTCCCCAAACCAGCCCCTTGACCCTTTCCCCCCCGGAGAAAGAAGCGGTTTGGTGATGGATCATCCACTTCTAAATCATGGATATAGACCTGGAGGTCACCAGCCTTCCTTCCATGTTTCCCATCGATTCCCGTGCCATCCTCTTTTTGTCCGGTTTTTTCGTTGGCAAAGGGCAAAGGACTGGTGATAAGGCGGCCAGGTTTGCCAGCCTGGTCTTTGAACACCAACTTGCGGGCAAAGATGTAGACAGTTGTTTCCGGTAGGCACAATTCGCCGTAGATCACCAGTTCATCAGCGCAGATGGTTAGATTCTTGATGGTCCCTTTCGGCGATGGCACGTCGGGCAGCTTGTTCTCGTTTGGGTCTTGGTGATAACTCTGGAACAGACCATTGACATCATCGGCTCTGTTAAACACCACCCGCATCCCAGAGATGACGTGATTTTCTGATCCGTCCTCATTCTCTTGTTTGGTAATGGTAATGTACAAGGAACTGGATGGTTCGGGCAGATCAGGATATCGGCTAACATAGTCGCGTTCCGGCTTGACTTCCTGAATGTGAAGTGTGTTTTGAGTTTCCATTTCTTATTCCTCCACCATTGTGCTTGATTTGGTGCCAAGTTCTTAAGCTGCCTAACGGCGAGCGCAACCGGCGCTTTCAAGCGTCCGGTTCGCGCTCTGGTTGGGCGTTCACATCTGCATCATACGGAACCCCCGGCGTCGAGAAACTCGCGGACGATTGGGTTGACGAGCTCCGGGCGAGTGAGCGGGGCCATATGTCCACCCTCGGCGATGAAGCGGAAGGACCAGTGAGGACAGGCGGTAGCGAAGATATCGATGATCTCCCGGATGGGAGGTCGGGTGGCTTTGTCGCCAACCACCAGTGTTCTCGCTCCAAGGGTCTTCCATTCATCAACCGTCGTCTCTTCATCCATTACGGCGTCCCACTCATAAAAATTCGGCTGCGAGGCTTTAGCGAAGGCGGCCCGTCGTTTGCTAGGCATCGCTGCCCAAGATCCGTCGCCCAACCAGTACTCCCCAAATACTTCGGCAACCCTCGGCCAATCGCCCAACGATCCGAAGAAGTGCACATGGTCACGAAGGGTCCGTGCCGTCAGGTACGCCTCGGTTCGGCCCGCTTGCTTCAGCAAGTAGAACGGATTGGGTTCGAGAAGAATCAGACTCCCAACACGGGGGCCGAGTAACATCGCGGACTTGAGCGCGACCGACCCGCCAAAAGAGTGCCCAATCAGATGGACGGGAGCGCCCAGCGACTCGCACAAGGCCAGAATCAGCTGGGCTTGCGCATACAAGGACTGTGGTGCAGTTCCCGGCCAAGGCGTCGTCTCTCCATAGCCAAAGAGGTTGATTGCCAGGACACGATAGCGGTCTTTCAATGCCTCCGTAAGGGCACGCCATTGGCGATTGGCGCTGACCGAGCTGTGAATCAAAACGACAGGCTGACCCTCTCCCTCGTCGGTGTGATCGATATTCAGAGTTCCCTTCGAAAGAACCGGCATAGTTGCCTCCTTCCAAGCTGACACACGTTAGTTGCCAGACTTCCACGACGCCCAACGTGCGCTTCACCTGCCGGGCGCTGGGAAGCAATGAATTCCTAAACAACCTTTTCAGCTCGCTTATCAAAGGTGATTGTAAATCGTCGCTGGTTAGCCCGGTCAGAGTGAAAGCGATTGTTACATGCCGCACTTATATTTTTTGCTCTCTATTAATAAGGATTTCATCCTGCAATTGTATTTTTCAGCCCAATCGCTTACCTTTTTTCCTAATTCAGATTGGCCCTTGCAAGAAATGACATCCCCACCGACCCATATCATTTCAATTCTATAGGAATTATTTGCGCAATTAAACTCTTCATTATTTTTGAAGCACGGAACAACTCCAGCGAAACCTGCACCTACTGAGAAAAACGATATTTTATTACTCTCAAAATTCGATTTTGCTAAATTATCAGGATCAAACTCAATTTGCTGCATAGCTTCTTCCATGAATTTACATTTTTCCGAATCGGAAGCAAGGGCTGCGGAGCTATAAGTTATCAGTGAAATTAATACTATATTTATAATCAGTCTCATGGTTCGTATATTTTTAGGCATGTAATGCGCGAGTTGACGGGCGAATTTTAGCCTGATAACGGCAACGAAGTTGCCTGGTTATCAGGGAAAATTTGCCGGTCGAACGTTTGGTTCCGCCGGCGCGTAGCGCCAAGGAGCCAAACGGGCGGCCGGGTACCGGCAACTCGCGCATTCCGCCGGCGGGCAGCAGTTAGCCGCGCAGCGGCGCTGCGCGCCGGCGGAACCATTGATTATCAGGTCAATTTGCCCTGATAATATGATATTAGGGGTGTTTTCGGGCAAATTTGCCCTGATAATGGTTTATCCTTCACGATAATATCTCCGACCAAAAAGGAGGGTGACATATGAACATCGATCAACTCCGGACGGACGCCATTGCCCCCCATTCTGATTATGCAACGTGCCGAACAGTACCGCCAAATCGTTTTTCCGATCATCGTCCGGATTCTTTATTAAGAGTTCCACCCTTCTTTCTGGCCTTCGGCTAATACCTCTTCGCAAAAGAACACTAGACCGCTTCTTGGATGTCTTTAGGCTCCCAATCGGGCGTTTTGATTTAATTTAACAGCTCTGGATCGATCAAGTCAAATAGGCGGCAGGATCCCCGGGGCGGCAATCTCTCCGAGGGATCCGCCGTTTTACCCGACATCGTAGAGGCCAGGGCGCAAAAAACACCCAATGGCGGCGGCGAAGGCCCGCCTCACCCTTGCACCCGGCCAGAGCTATTCCCAGGCCGCCTGAGCATTGAAGGGGACCGGCATTATGTTCGGCCTCGAAGGCGATGAGTGTGCCGAAGGGGTTGTCACCGTCAGCCATCCCCTCGGCAAGGGGCACCTGGAATTATCCCTTAAAAGGCGGACAGAAAAAGGATGCCCGCGAATTCTGCGGTGTCGGCAAGCTCACGGCTCGATTCAACCGCAATACCCCCGGTGCCCGGCTGAAACTGCGAATCTGGTAGCGTTGGCCACGATTTCGGAGACGATAGGCGGCCGGTCTCCCGCACGGGTTTCTTCCGGGTGATCTTCGGGCAGTCTTTTCGTCATGGCCGTGCCATGGCTCCTACTCATGCGTGCGTTATTATTAGATATCGGTTGTCATTGGCATCACGGATCATCTACCCAATGCGCTTTCGATCAAGTTTCGGACGTCTCCTTGTTTGAAGTTTCATCCGATTCCCGTTGCGCAGAAGGTTCTGCGCGTGGTTGGGTCTCCTGTAGGGGGAGACGGAAGTATTCCACAACGCGATGCGGGCTGGTGTTCAACAGAAGGCGAGTCACGTCCGGGCGCGAATAATGGCCCACAGGGTCCGCTGCCGATTTGGCAATCGAGATCAAGGCAGGATCGATGTCGGCATAGATGAAGCCCTCCTCATCTTCCGGCAGAGGCTCGGCCAGCGGCGCACCATCGGGCCCGAAAATCCTCGCAAAACCTCCTCCCGCCTTTAGCATCTCTTTTTTATCGGGGGTGTCGCAGAGCGTGTCGATCATTTCAGGAGACACGGTTGCGCAAGCTGCCAGAACAAAGCATTGCCCTTCCGCCGCATAGATTTGACTGGCGGCGGTGTTCAGCTCCGGCCCCAGCGCATAGGCCATACCCCTGTACAGTGAAAAACTCGGCCATGAGGCCACATGGATTTCCTCGTTCATGCTGTACATGGCATACTTTGTCAGCGGCTGCAGATGCTCCCAGCAATTGAGTGCCCCCAGCCGGCCAATATCAAGCGCGTGCACGGCCAGATGACTCCCGTCACCTTCGCCGAAAACGGTTCGTTCCGCATGCGTCGGTTTGAGCTTCCTGCGCGCAGCAACGATATTACCGGCCCGGTCAACGATCATTTGGCCCATGAAAAGGCTCCCTCCGGCCTTTTCACTGTATCCCATCACCACGTGAATGTCGTTTTCCCGGGCCGCTTCCAAGATAGGCGCGACTTGCGGCGAATCGAGACTCAAGGAATTCGCATGATAACGGGGCACAAATTGCATACCCCAGGCAGGCGCACCCAGCCAGATCCACCACGGATAACCTGGGATCCAGACTTCAGGAAACGCAATCAGTTGGGCTCCTGCCTTGGCAGCATCTCTTATCAGCGCTAGGCCTTTATCGATCGTGCCGTCCCGGTCAAGAAAAACAGGCGCGGCCTGCACCACGGCCGCCTTGAAGGTTCGTCGCGAGGCTGTCATGGTCTGGTTCCCCCTTTCTTCGCTAAAATGGGTTATAGGATTTCTCCCCGTACCGTCAACAACGGCCCTATTTGTCCACGGAGTTTGCATAGCGCCATTTTCGGGCGCGGTGGACGGCTTCCGCAAAGAGCTCTTGCAGATAGGTCAGATCTCGGCGCGGCGTTATAATTGCTTGCGGTTTTTCAGCGGGAGGTAGTTCGGAAAGATCTTTTACCATGCCGCTGCCAATCAGGGCGAGGCGACCGGTGCCGTATGTCGTAATATCCGGTGAGGCCGGAACCACGATGGCGCATTGCGTCGTATCTGCTAGAAACTGGCGGAAATACGAGTTATTGATCAGCCCGCCGTCCACTGAAAGGCGGCCGAGCGCACCGGTCAGGCGCGAAATCGCATTCAACAGCTGCGCGGTGCGCAGGGCGATGCCTTCCAGGACCGCCTGGCAGAGATCCGCGCGGGTCGTCTCGAGGCTCATTCCCAACCACAGGCCGGCGGCCGACCGATCCCAGAAAGGGCATGCCAGACCGGACAAGGCCGGCACAAAGACGAGTCTGCGCAAAATGGCGGCGGGCTTTTCGAATTGATCGATCTCGCTAAAATTTTTGAAAAGGCCCAGGTTCTTGACCCAGTTTACCGCTGAGCCGGCATTATA
>CP070697.1:5774195-5780062 GCA_020353555.1 Desulfobacterales bacterium | reverse complement strand
ACCATTTTCGGGATATCTCCCTGGGTGAATTCAAAGGATGGGGTCGATGATGCCATGTTGTTTACCCTTCGGGAAAGCCGGAGGACTTCAGATCCTGTGTTGTTCCGCCAGAGGCGGACGGTAGCCGACTACAGCGTCAACCTTGACGCCTTGGCTCTGAAGCCCTCCGGCTTTTGCAACGTTGGCGTAAGCTCTGCCGGTCCGCCGAAGCGACCCCCGCGGCAAGATTTCACTCCAGCCTTTTCCGCGGCATCGTCAAGCAGATCCCCAGCGAGCAAGAGCTAACTTGCGCTTCAGCCGGAAGCACTGAACTCCCAGGCGTCATAGCAGATGACGTCCGCTTCGGGCTTCCGCACGCGCGGACCGTGCTCCAGTTGTTTGTGTTTGGCATTCAAAAGTGTATCGTCCCCCGGATAGCCGACGGCCACCAGTGTGATGACGATGAATTCATCCGGAATGCGGAAATTTTCTTTGACCTTGAAGGGATCAAATCCGGCGATGGGATGGGCGAGCAGGCCTTCTTTGAAGGCTTGCAATACCAGGTTTGCGGTGGCCAGGCCACAATCAAAAAGGGCATAATCGCGCCGGTCACTCAACTGACTGTCCAGATCAGGCTTGGTGGCCACCACGACCACCATGGGCGCCTTTTTGACCCAGTAGTTGGCATCTGGAAGGGCCGCATGGATTTTTTGCAGATCTTCATCCGCGACAACGACTAAAAAGCGCCACGGCTGGTTGTTGAAGCAGGAGGGCGCATAGGTGGCGGCCGTCATGATGCGGCCGGCCACTTCCGAAGGGATTTTTCGATCGCCGAGCGCCCGCTTGGCGCGCCGCCCTTCAATTTCGCGGAGCAATTCGCTCATGGCACTCCTCCCTGGCAATTAGGGGTTTGATAAACTTTGTAACCGTTTAGCCCTTTGAAAAACCATGGATAGGCCGACCGCTGATCGGCTTTGGGCACCGGCAAAAACTCGCAAATAAGGGTTCGTAAAACCGACCCGCGCCTTGATTTCAAACAGGATGCCGCGCAAATGAAGGTCAATCCGGGCCTGGATGTGAACTCCTTTTTACGGTTCGGTTTAACGACCTCTAATTTTCTCAGACCGTTTCCCGCTGCCCAAAGCCGATCAGCGGTCGACCGGGATATTTTGCATGCAGCTAAATTGATGCTAAACTTTTAATTTTAGCCAATTCCGCACGCGCCGCAAACCCCACGCGCAAACGCCAAAAATCTTTTATTGACAAATCATACCAAAATATATTTGAAGTTAACAGCAAGAAAAATAAGTTGCCCGGCGCCGGCCAAGCGGTGGGTTGAGTTTTGAGGGGCAGCGCATATCAATGCCGAAGCAAAGGAGGTAAAGACATGCTGCGAAGAAGGATGCAAATCAGTGTCAGCACGGCCGTCACGTTGGGCTTTTTGCTTTGGGGATTAAACCCTGCCGTGCAAGCCGGCAATCCCTATGAAAAGTTCAAAGGCACCACCATCGTCGTCAACTTTCCGGCCCATGCCCATTACGATGCGGCCATGACGGTCATCCCCGAATTCACGCAACAGACGGGGATCAAGGTCGAAGTGGATAAACTGCAGTACATGCGCATGCATGAAAAACAGCTGCTGGAGATGAGCAAACCCCAAGGGGATTACGATCTCATCTCCTATGTGTGCATGTGGAAAACCGAATATGTCAACAAAGGGCTGCTGACGCCTCTGGCGCCGTTTATTACCAATGCCAAGCTGGCCGACCCCAATTATGACTTTGACGACCTCATCCCGGCCTATGTGGGCACCACCGGTCTGGTCGGCGGGAAAAAGGGGTATCAGCCCGGCGTCTCCGCGGCTTTATACGGCATTCCGTTTGGTTCCGAGACCAGCATTCTGGCCTACCGCAAAGATATTTTCGACAAATACGGGCTCAAAGCGCCGGAAACCTATGACGACATGCTGCAGGCCGCCCGGGTCATCAAGGAGAAGGAATCCGGCATGTACGGCGTTACCAGCCGCGGGGCCTCGGGGCATCAGGTCGGACACGCCTGGCTGCTGCATCTGACCCCCTTCGGCGGAGAGGTCTTTGATGACAACTGGGAACCCGCCTTCCACAAGGAGCCCTCCCTCAAGGCCATCGGGGTTCTCAAAGAGATTGTAGAGACCGGACCTCCGGGAATTCCCAGCTTTGGTTTCAGCGAAATGATGAATTCCTTTCTCCAGGGCCAGGCCGCCATGTGGCTCGATTCCACGGCCATCGCCGGAATGGTCCGCAACCCCAAAGTCTCGAAGATTGAAGGCAAGGTGGCCTACACCCTGCATCCCAAGGGCGTGGTGCGCTCATCGGAAACCGGTGGGTTCGGAATCGCCATACCGGCCAACTCCCAGAATAAGGAAGCGGCCTTTCTGTTCATGCAGTGGTTGACCTCCAAAGAACAGGACAAGCAAATCGCCCTGGCCGGCGGGCATCCGTGTCGGCTTTCCACCCTGCGGGATTCCGAGCTTCGTAAAGTCTACCCCGAATTTGCCGTCTTCGAAGAACAGCTCCAATACGCCAATCCGGATTGGCGTCCGATCATTCCGGAATGGCCGGAAGTGGAAGTGCAGAATATCGGCATTGGTCTGTCCGAGGCGATTACGGGTAAGAAGACGCCGCAAGAAGCGATGCAGCAATATGTGGAACCCGTGCGCAAGATCATGGAACGCGCCGGGTATTATACCTGGAGAAAGTAACGCCCGGACGGGTCCCGATCAGGGGAGGTGCCGGAATTAGACCGGTCATCTCCCCCTTCCCGCACCCGAAATCCCCGATGAACCTGAAAACACGCCTAAATCAGCTGACCCCTTACTTTTTTATCGCGCCGGCGGTTCTCATTATGGGAACCGCCTGCTTTTACCCCGTCCTGCACTCGATGCGACTCAGCTTTTTTGACTGGAGTCTGGGAACCCCCTGGCTCTCGCGTGAATTTTTGGGTCTGGATAACTACGTCAGGATCTTTACCGATCCTTCCGTGTATACGTCGCTCCAGGTCACCCTCATGTTTGCGGGCGCGGTGGTGGCGGCCGAACTGATCCTGGGAATGGCGCTGGCCTTCCTGGTGGAAAGAGGCCTGCGGGGTCTTGCCGTTTTTCGCACCATTTTCATTCTGCCCATGATGATTGCGCCGGTGGTGGTCGGACTGATTTGGCGTTATCTCTACGATACCCGCTTCGGGTTGATCAACTATTTTTTGCGGCAGATCGGTCTGGAACCGCAGCTGTGGCTGGCTTCGCCGGACTTGGCGCTGCCCGGGATCATCATTGCCGATATCTGGCAATGGACCCCTTTTATCTTTATTATCATCCTGGCCGGACTGCAAAGCCTGCCGGCGTCAACCATGGATGCGGCCCGCGTGGACGGCTGCCGCCAATGGCAGATTATTTGGTATATCAAATTGCCCCTGCTTTTGCCGGTCATTACGGTGGCGCTCCTGCTGCGGTTGATCGATGCCTTCCGGGTGCTGGAAGTTATTTTCATTATGACGTTTGGCGGGCCGGGGCTGACGACGGAGGTGCTCTCCCTGCACATTTACAAAACGGCTTTTTTGAGTCAACGGCTGGGCATGGCCTCGGCGATTGCCAATTTCCTGCTGATCATCATCTTGACGTTGAGTGTGATCCTGCTCTTCATCGCGAACCCGGCCAAGGCGGCCAGATCGGCAAGGTGAGAAATGGCAAGGACCGCGGAAATGAAATGGGAAAGCGCCCGCAAGAACGTGGGGCGCCCGCGCGCCGGAACGATCCAATGGTTGGGGTTGCATTATGCCGTTCTGATTGTCCTGAGCGGTTTTTGCCTGGCCCCCGTCATTATCATGCTTCAGACTTCCTTTAAGGTCGAGACGCAGATTTTCAGTGACCCGCCGGTCTGGTTTTTTGTGCCGACGATCCAGAATTATATCGAGGTGCTGCAGGCCGACCGCTTTGGACGGTACCTGACCAACAGCCTGATCGTGGGACTGGTATCGACGCTTCTGACCCTGGGCTTCGGGGGGATGGCGGCCTATGCGATGGTGCGGTTCCGGTTCATGGGCAAAGGGGTCGTCTCGCTGACCACCCTGCTGCTGCGCATGATTCCGCCGGCCGTTCTGGCGGTGCCGGTATTTGTCATCTGGAGCGACTGGGGATTGCTGAATCAACGCAACGGCCTGATCCTGGTATATGTGGCCATGAATCTGCCGTTCACCATTTGGATCCTCTATGGATTCATTGCCCAAATCCCGGTGACGTTGGAAGAGGCGGCCGTGATCGACGGCTGCAATGCCTTCCAGGTCTATTTGCGGGTGGTGCTGCCGCTGATTCGACCCGGTCTGGCCGCCGCTGCGATCTTTACGTTCCGCATCGCCTGGAATGAATTTATTTTGGCCCTCGTTTTAACCAACCGGTTCACCCGCACCTTGCCGGTGGCCACCTCGCTTTTTCTGACGGACCACGGGATTCAGTGGGGCAAGATCATGGCCATGGGCACTTTGATTGCGCTGCCGCCGTTGATCTTCACCTTTGTGGCGGCCAAACAGATTATCACCGGTCTGACGGCCGGAGCCGTAAAAGGATAATGAACGTTTCCGATTCGCGCTATGTGGTCATTGTCGGCACCCTGGACACCAAAGGTCCAGAGATCGCCTTTTTGCGCGATTGCCTGCATCAGCTGGGTTGCCGGACGCGCGTCGTGGATATCGGGCTGCTGGCGCCGCCCGCCTTTGCCGCCGATATATCACGGGAGGTGGTGGCCGCGCGGATGGATACCACTGTCGAGCGTCTGCTGGCCGGTTCGCAAGAAAGGGTTGCGGCCATGACCCTGATGGCCCGCGGCGTAAACGGCCTGCTCGCGGACTGGCTGGAAGCATCCGAGGTGGCCGGGGTTATCGCCGTGGGCGGCGGCGTCGGAACCTGGGTGGGAACCACGGTGATGCGGGCGTTGCCGATCGGTCTGCCCAAGATCATGGTATCCACCCTGCCGTTTGATATTCGGCCGCAACTGGGAGCCAAAGATATCGTGGTTTTCCCGTCGGTCGCGGATATACTGGGATTGAACCCGACCCTGCGCACGGTCTTGCGCAATGCCGCCGCGGCCCTGGCGGGGATGGCGGCTCTGCCCCGATTGCCGGCGACTTCCAAGAAGGTGATCGGGATGACCGGGATGGGGATCACGACCCCGGCGGTGCTGGCGTCGCGGAAATTCCTGGAGGAAGGGGGGGTTGAGGTGACCAGTTTTCACACCAACGGCCGCGGCGGGTCGGTCTTTGAGGAATGGATCCAGATGGGAATGTTTTCCGGGGTGCTGGATCTGACCACGCACGAAATCACCAGCCGCATTTTTAACGGCATTGCCCTGGCCGAAGAAACACGCCTGGAGACGGCGGCCAAGCAGGGCGTGCCCCAGGTTGTCGGACCGGGAGGACTCGATGTAATCAGCCGGGGTCCCGTGGAAACATTGGATGCAAACGACCGCCGCAGGCCCCATTACCGGCATAGCCCGTTTTTTACCCACGTGCGCATTTCACCGGAGGGGATGCGCGCAGTCGCCGCAACGGTGGCGCAAAAAATGAATCTGAGCCGCGCACCGACGGTCTTTGCGATTCCTTTGCAGGGTTTTTCGGAGCAAAGCCGCTCCGGTGGCGCCGTCTGTGATCCGGTGGCCGACGAGGCTTTCGTCGTGACCCTGAAACAGCGCTTAAGGCAGGACATTCGAGTCGTTGAGATCGATGCCCACATTAATGACGAGGCTTTTGCCCGGCGGGCCTGTGCGCTCTTGCAGGAAATAATGGATTAAACCGCGCAAGTTTGTTACTAAAATTCTAGTATCAATTTAGCTGTATGCAAAATATCCCGGTCGACCGCTCAT
>CP070697.1:5764443-5774095 GCA_020353555.1 Desulfobacterales bacterium | reverse complement strand
TATCCTACTATTTCTCGCAAAGACTTATCCTTCGCTATTGCGATCTCTGTATTCTAATCTGTAAAATCCCCTGCCCTGGTGAAGCATCTCGCATTCAAGTTGAGCTGATTCTGAATAAAGTCGTTCCATCCTGCGGCATAGATGTTTTGACGACAAACACCTGCATCGACCCCTTTCTGCTTGATGAAAAATGAAACCGCTTCTGCCAACGGGATAAACGAAATTAACGATTATAAGCGCCGAGGGGTTCAGTGCGCCTCGTAAAGGCGGTTCGATGGCCGCCGTTCTCAAAGCAACTATCAACCGTGACGGTCCCGTAACGGAAAGTGCCCGTTTGGGGGACCATCGATTCCATAAGACCCGGCGAGTCATACCGAATTCTGCTCGGGTGCGCACCTAGATGGGTTCGGCATTGCACGGCGCTCCGTTTTTCAAATCGATCTCTGGTGCCGGTAATGGGGGAAACACAGTTACAAATTATAACTCGGAAGAAAAGGAGGAACGCATGAAAAGACAGCTTATCAATTATGAAACCCTGCTGAAGATCACCAGAGCCATCTCCGCCACCCGAGATCCGGAGGAGGTTGTCCTGCTGACGGTCGAGAGTGTCAAAAGCGCTCTGGATGTAAAGGGCTGCACGCTGTTTTTGATCAACCGCAAGACCAACGAACTGGAGATCGCCGCATCATTTGGACTTAGTGAAAATTATCTGAAAAAAGGCCCCATCAGTTCACTGCGCTCCATTGCCCAGTCCCTGGAGGAAGGACCGGTGGCGATTTATGATGTTGCCGATGACCCCAGAATTCAGTATCCGGAAGAGGCAAAAGAGGAAGGCATCGCTTCGATCATGTCGGTTCCGATTGCAGTTCATGGCAACGTGATCGGAGCCCTTCGGGTCTATACCTCTCAACCTTGGGAGTTTACCATGGAAGATGTGAATTTTGTTCAGGCGGTGGCTCAAATCGCCGGGATGGCGATCGATATCTGCCGGCTCACCAAGGGATATAAGAGCAGTATCGAAATCCTTAAAACGATGCGGGATCCGAAACGGTTGAAGTCAAAGTAGCACAGGGTTTGTGGGGTCTTTTTATGAGTTCCACCTGAGGCGAGTCGCCCGGGAAGAATGGCAAAAATCAACCGCCTTCAGGCAGAGTCTGATTCGGATCCAGCCTTCTTTACGGGTTGAGGGGTGGAGGCATCGCGTGAAGAAGCCGCTCAGGGCGGTCGGGCATTTCAATCCGGGCGGTATGGCTTGCCAAGGGCCGAGGGCGCCATTCCGGAAAAAAAGCGCAGGAGGGATTTTAGCCGGCCTTTATTTTGCGCCCATCGTAAAATAGACTCCTTCTGGGACAAAGACATGATCAAGAGGGTAAAGATCATCAACGGAAACGGCGCAACCTGAAAAACCTGAGCCGGGACGGATGGTAACCACCCTTGGAAATAAATTCCCAAAACCTGCAAAAATGAAAAAAGATAAGCGCCGAGAGCGACCTTGACCGGATGCCATCCGCCAAAGATGACCAGCGCGAGGGCAATCCAGCCGGTTCCTTCGGCCCCCTGGGGACGCCCCCACCCAGGCTTGGTGGAAAGCGAAAAACTAGCGCCCCCCAGCCCCACCAGCAGGCCGCCGCAAAGGGCATACAAAAGCTGAATCTTGCGCGGATCTATCCCGCGGGCGTACGCGGCGCGGGGATGCTCGCCCACGGCGCGCAGTTGAAGTCCCCATTTTGTTCGATAGAAGTACCACCAACAAAGGCCAACAATTACCAAACTGAAATAGACCGCCAGATTATGATTAAATAATACGGGTCCCATAAACGGAATACTCTTCAGCCAAGGGATGGGTTGGTGAGGTACCTGGAGACCCTGCAGCCGGGTGTAGGGATTACCGATGAAATAGGCCAGATCCCGGGTCATCAGGGTCAAGACGAACCCCACGGCCACCTGGTTCTGACCGAGATAAATGCTGAAAAAAGCTACGATAGCGGCGACCACGGCGCCGGTCAGGGCGCCGGCGAGATAGCCCAACACGACGGTATTGGCTTCATAAGTCACGGCAAAAGCCACCATGGCACTCAATAAAATGGAGCCATCCAAAGAGAGGTTGATGAGCCCTGCTTTTTCCGTAACCGTTTCACCCGCGGTGGCCATGACGACCGGTGCCGCACCCGCCACGACACTGGCCAATAATATGATTAGATCCAGTTCCGTCATAAGATTGGGTTCTGTTTTATGATCTCGGACTTACAATTTTCCCTTCCTGAGAATGGCCACCAGCAGCCATATCCCCATAATTGCCGCGGCAAAAAATCCGATGATTCCGATCAAGGAAATGCCGAAAAAGAGGGGCGGGGCTTCCGAAATGACGATTAGGGCGGAACCGACAATCAAGGCCGCAATGATAATTGAAAAAGATATACGATTGCTGATCTGGTCGTGCGTTGCCAGCAACGTATCCAAGCCTTTGTGCTGAATCTGCAACGAAATTTTCTGCTGCCTGATCATGGTGGCAAGGTCGAGCATATCTTTGGGAAACTGGTGCAGAAATCGAAGCAATTTGGATGTTAGGTCGATGAAATTGTCGGCGATTCTCTGGGGGGCAAATTTTTCAAGCTTCACGCGTGCAATGAACGGGGCTGCCTGGGACACCATGTCAAAATCAGGATCCAGCATTTGGCCGACGCCCTCCACGGTGCTGAGGGCTTTCATCATCAGAAAAATATCCGGCGGGACGCGCAGGCGAAAGCGGGTGGCCAGTTCAAGCAGATCGTGTAATAATTTACCGAATTCAATCTCTCCCAGCGGTTTGTAAAGATGGCGGCCCATGAAGTCCGCCACTTCTCTTTCCAGCGCACGTAGATCAGGTACTTCCTCCCAGTAGGTCAACTTAAGGAGCACTTCAACGGCGCGCGCTTCCTGCTGGCGCACCACGCTGTCGATCAGCTCGACAAAATCCTCGCGGGTCTGTCGGTCAACGTTACCGACCATGCCGAAGTCCAGCAGACAAATGACATTGTCCGGCAGGACAAAGATATTACCCGGATGGGGATCGGCGTGAAAAAAACCATGATCAAAGACCTGCCGGAGGACGAGATCAGCGCCCCGGGCCGTAATTAACTTGCGATCCAGGCCGGCGGCATCCAGGCGGTCGATCTTTGATATTTTAATACCTTCGATAAATTCAGTGGTGAGAACGCGCGAGGTGGTCATTTCCCGGAACACTTTGGGGATATAGATGTAGGGAACGCCCAGAAACTGGCGGGCGATCCGCTCCATGTTGGTGGCTTCAATTTTATAGTCGATTTCTTTTTCGAGGGTCCGAGCAAACTCCTCGACAATTTTAACCGGACGGTGCAGGGCAAACTCTTCTATATGGCGCTCGGCCAGAGTCGCCAGATGAAGCATAATCTCTAAATCGACTTCAATGACCTTGTGGATTCCGGGACGTTGGAACTTCACGGCTACCGCCTCGCCGTCTTTCAAAACGGCACGGTGCACTTGCCCAATGGAAGCGGAGGCCAACGGATCTTCTTCCAGGTGCTCGAAAAGCTCGCCCGTGGACAAACCGAATTCCAATTCGACCACTTTTTGGACTTCGCTAAAACGAAAAGGCGGGACCGTATCCTGAAGCTTGGATAGTTCCTGGATGAATTCGACCGGCACAAGATCGGGACGGGTTGAAAGAATCTGACCCAGTTTGATGTAAGTGGGCCCCAGTTCTTCAAAGGCCATCCTTAGACGCTGCGGCCGGGTGAGCTTTTCTTCCCGCGCCGGTCGTTTTCGGGTGAGCATCTTTAGGCCGACTTCGATATACTGATCGATCTTCAGCATTTCGAGAAGATCGCCAAAACCGTACTTGAATAGAATCGCCAGAATCTGGCGATAGCGGTTCAGATGGCGATAGGTCCGGCCGATGACGCCGATTTTTCTTATGCTGAACATCTGTGATCAGTAAAACTGACGGTCTACGACGTTTTTCTTACGTCGTTTTCCGTGCTAATCATCTTCTTCAATTCCCTGACCTCTTTTTTCAAGGCCTTTAATTCATCACTGGTGACGACATCGGCTTTTTTCAAAACAGCCTTAACCATCTTATCAACTCTTTCCTCCAGCTTGCTTTGGGCTTCTTCATACCTTTTCTGGAGATCATCGAGGAGTTTGCCTCCTTCTTTCTCGGACATTTTGCCCCTTTCAATGATCTCCTTGGCCAAATCTTCGACCTCATCCCAGGTTTTAAGCGCAAGGCCGATGCCTGTCAGTAAGGTTTTTTTGATTAAATCAGCCATGGTCGGTTCCTTAAGTTATTTTAATTTTCCTAGGATGGCACTGGCGATCGTGTTTTTCTGAATCTCCTTGGTGCCCTCATAGATTTCGGTAATCTTGGCGTCCCGATAAAAACGCTCGACTTCATATTCCGTCATATATCCGTAGCCGCCCAAAAGCTGGATCGCCTCGTCGGCTACTTCCACGGCGGTGCGCGCCGCGTACATCTTGGCCATGGAGGTCAGCTTGGGATCGATGCGGCCCTGGTCAAAATTCCAGGCCGCCTTGTATGTGATCAGCCGGGCTAGTTCAATCTTGGTGGCCATATCAGCGAGTTTATGCTGGGTTACCTGAAATTGAGCTATTTTCTGTCCGAATTGTTCTCTTTCCTTCACATAAGCCAGGGCACGGTCAAAAGCCCCCTGGGCGATTCCCAAGGCCTGAGCCGCCACCAGTATTCGGCTTTCATCAAAGAACTCGAGCACCTGATAGAATCCTTTGCCTTCTTTTCCGATGAGGTTGGTGGCCGGCACCCGCACATCTTTGAAATTGACTTCAGCCGTAGCCATCATGTGAATACCCATTTTTTTGCCAACGTCGGTAGCGCTGATACCTGGCCGGTCGGCTTCGGCCAGAATCAAACTAATGCCGCGATAGGAGGGTTCACAGTCGATATCGGTCTGGCAGAGCACACAGTAGTATCCCGCCAGTCCGCCATTGGTAATAAAGGTTTTCGTGCCGTTGATAATCCATTCGTTGCCGTGTTTGACAGCAATGGTATCCAAAGACGTGATGTCCGAACCATGGCCTGGTTCGGTAAAAGCGCCCGCCGAAAGCATTTTTCCTTCGGCTACCGGTGGGAGAAATTTCTTTTTTAATTCCTCACTGCCGAAGCGTAACACGCATTCGGAGGCAAAGCCTGCCAGAATGACAGCACTTCCAATGGTCGAATCCCGCGCACAAAGCTCATCTGCGATAATGATATTCTCCAATACACCAAGGCCCTGTCCGGAATATTCCTCCGGAAAGTGAACCCCGATGAATCCCAGTTCCGCCGCTTTTTGCCATATCTTTTTCGGAAACTCATGCTTGCGGTCAAGTTCCAGGGCCAGCTCTTTGTCGAACTCGCCTTTGGCAAACTCCCTGGCAGCCTTCTGAATTTCTTTTTGTGGTTTGTTGAGTTCAAACTCCATCCCGTTCCTCCCTAAGATTTCGTAATTGCAGTCCCCCCGTTCGCGATGCTCTCATAGCCCTCTTATCGTTGAGATGGGTGTCCCCTGTTCTAAACGACGAAATCGTTATCGTTTTTGAATTGCGAATCAAATTTTCGGATTATCCGGCCGGTGTGGATGAGATCCTGATAGGTTTTAGTCGTTTAACATTAAGTAGAGCTATCACAAGCCCATCGCCATTGCAAGGAGTTTGAAACGTGGGGCGAAGGTGAACGCGCTTGCGCAAAAGATACTTGACTGTTGGCGCAAACTGGCCTAATTATTTAAAGATTTCAGCCCAAAATAGTCTTTAATCCTCAGGAAAGGAAAGTTGTGACGATGGCTTACTCAATTGCGCTGGCCGGCAAGGGTGGTACGGGGAAGACTACGCTGGCCGGAATGCTGATCAAATATCTGGTGAAGAAGGCCAAAACGCCCGTATTGGCCGTAGACGCGGATTGCAACGCCAATCTGAATGAAGTTCTCGGCCTTGAGATAAAAGATACCCTCGGCAATGCCCGCGAAGAGATGAAAAAAGGCCAGGTTCCCAGTGGTATGACCAAGGATATTTTCATGGAAATGAAGCTGGAACAGGCGGTGATCGAAGCCGACGGATTTGATTTGATTGTAATGGGGCAACCCGAAGGGGCCGGTTGCTATTGTGCCGCGAACTCATTGTTGACCGGCTTTTTGGAGCGGCTTGCCGACAACTATCCTTATATCGTTATGGATAATGAAGCCGGCATGGAACATATCAGTCGCCTGACCACCAAAAACGTTGATATTTTGCTGATTGTTTCCGATCCGTCCCGGCGCGGACTTCAGGCGGCCGTAAGGATCGATGAGCTCGCCCGCTGTCTGAACATTGGTGTGGGCAAAAGCTACGTGGTTATCAATCAAGTCAAAGAAGCCCCATCCGATCAGGCTTTGCAGATGATCGCCACGGGCGGGCTTGAACTCGCTGGCACCGTGCCCGAGGATCGCGTCATCTATGAATACGATTTTAGCGGGCGCCCGACCATTGATTTGCCGGAGGATAGCCGATCGGTGGTCGCCGCTTTTGAAATTTTTGATAAAATCGTGGCCTGATTCTGCGCCGAAATGACAGTTGGAGCGCCATTACAACACTTGCGGTAAGCTTATGAAGAAAACCGGTTTTTTGTATGATGAAAGATTCAAGCAGCATGTAACGGGGCCACACCATCCGGAGGCACCGGACAGACTTCGCGCGGTATACCAGGGCATCCAGGATGCCGGCCTGCTGGCCAAGCTCATTCTTATCAAGGCTCGCCGGGCCGATATGGAATGGATTGAAACGGTCCACACGAAAGAGTATATCCAACGCTTCGAAGCCGCCTGCCGTTCGCAAACCCCTGTCTTTGACAGCCCGGATAATCAGATGTGTCCCGAAACCTATGAGATCGCGTTGCTGGCGGTTGGCGGCGTGCTTGATGTCGTCCACCAATTAATGGCAGGTACCTTGGACAACGCTTTTTGCGCGGTCAGACCTCCGGGGCACCATGCTGAAATCGATAGAGCCATGGGATTCTGCTATTTCAACAACGTGGCGATTGCCGCGCGTTACCTGCAAAAACAGTGGGGCATCCAGCGGGTAGGCATCATCGATTTCGACGTTCATCATGGCAATGGCACTCAGCACATATTTGAAACCGACCCGACGGTGTTCTATTACTCGATTCATGAACATCCGACGTTTGCGTACCCCGGGACCGGCCGTGAATTCGAGTACGGCACTGGGGCCGGCTATGGATTTACGCGTAATTCACCGGTATTGCCGGGTCAAGGCGACAGCGATTATCGGCGCCTGTTGGAAAGGGATCTTTTCCCGAACTTTGACGATTTTCAACCGGAAGTGATTCTTGTTTCAACCGGTTTTGACGCGCATGTGGACGATTATATGTCGGACATCAAGCTGTCGACGGAGGGATTTTCGTGGATTATGGAAAGAATTGTCGCCGTGGCCGACCGCTATGCCCAAGGAAGAGTGATTTCGATCCTCGAGGGCGGATATTCGCTAAAGCGTCTTCCGGAGTTGGTTAAAAATCATGTCGAGATTCTGTTAAATGGTTGATCTTGGTCAAAACGATCCCGGGAGCAGGATCAAATGGATCGCGGGAAAATGGACTGAGCCCGGCCGACTAGAAGCCAAGGTGATTGCGCAAAGAGGGGCCGCTCGCAGCCTGAATCAATTGGCCTTTCAACCATTTGACCCGAATCAGAGGGGGGGATAGCATGTTTGTCAGTAAATCGATGACGCGCAAAATCATTACGGTTGACAAAGAGACCGGTATCTTTGAAGCCCAGTCCCTTATGGCGCAGTATGGCATCCGCCACCTGCCGGTCGTGGATCCAGACAATCGGTTGATCGGCATCGTCACGGACCGGGATATTCGAAGTGCCTTGCCTTACAGCTTCTTTAAGGACACATTCAGCGCGCAAGAAAAGGAAAAAGTCTCCCAGCTTCGAATCAAGGATATTATGACCACAAATGTTAAGACCATCTCGCCGACCTATACGATTCCAGATGCGCTCTTGTTGATACAAGAATTGAGGGTGGGGGCCCTTCCGGTCGTCGACGAGCAGAATAAGTTGCGAGGAATTATTTCCGTGCGCGATCTTTTGCGCGCCTTCATCAACGTGCTCGGAATTGGCGAACCCGGCACCCTTGTAGGAATCCTGGTGGAAGAAAAAATCGGGCAGTTGAAAAAGATTGTCGATGCCATCACCGAAGAAAAAGTCTCCTTTGGCAGCGTGTTGGTAGCCAGGTACTGGGAGGAAGGCAAACGCGCCGTTTTTCCGTACCTTTTGACGCAAAATGTTGCCCCCATAAAGAGAAAATTAGAAAACATGGGATATACCTTACTCGACCCCATGGAATGGTATCTCGACCAGTTGCCGAAAAATGAATAGTCCTTCCCGCCGGCCGGACAGTTTGAACAAATCAGACGCGCTCCCTTACGAAAATCTATACATTTACTACCTGGCGGGGCGATTGCAGACGGAAAAACAAATCGCCTCGCAAAGCTTTATCGGCAATTGGGAAGAAGACGATTTTACGTTTCTCTTTTTTTCCGCCCCGGCCGAAGAGGAAGTCACAAAGCTTTTGCGGCGCGAACCGCAACTGAGCTACATTGACCATTATCATATGGCCTATGATCAGTGGCAGGGGGGAAAGGTGACCGCTTTTCGCCATGGCGGCTTCTGTATCACACCGCCTTGGGAATGGAACGGCAAGTGCCCTGCCGCCGTCGACAAAGAACTTAACATCCTCCTCGACCCGGGCGTGGTGTTCGGCACCGGGCGCCATACCACGACGCGTGATTGTCTGGAAGCGCTGGAACTGATCACTACGCAGCAGATACCATCCATAGTTTTGGACCTGGGAACGGGGACCGGTTTGCTGGCTTTGGCGGCCGCACGACTGGGATGTCGGAAAGTTCTGGCCGTAGACCTGAATTCACTGGCGGCCAAGACCGCGGCCAAAAATGTCCGCTTGAACCGAATGGAGGAACAGGTCTTGGTTGTGCAGGGCCGAGCGGAGGATTTTATCGGCTGTCCGGCCGATCTTATAATTGCCAATATCCATTACGAGGTGATGCAGCGTCTGATCAATTTCGGAGGTTTGCGTGGTGGCAAAAACTTCATTCTATCCGGCCTGATGCGTAGCCAGGCGAAAGATGTCCTCGCAAGACTGGCGCAATATCCGGTCAAGATACTCAAGACCTGGACGTGCGATGGTATCTGGTATACATTCTGCGGAAAAATGATCTGACAACCGTTCAACTGCGCCAAGCCCGCCGATGTGCGTCGTCACCCGTTGAATCCGTTTGCGATAAGCCGGCATTGTTTTGTGAGGGCTCGTCTCCATATCCCGAAAAAAAGCTGACCTGTCGGGAGGGTCTGAAAGAATAAGAATGTTTGTTAAGTGCTGGGGATCGAGGGGTTCAATTCCGGTTTCGGGGAAAAAATACCTGAAATACGGCGGCGACACGACCTGTATCGAAATTCTGGCAAAAAGCGACGATATTATCATCGTTGACGCCGGGACCGGGATTCGAAGACTAGGAAATAAGCTGGCCAGGGAAAAACGCCAGGTCTATAATTTTATTTTCACCCATGCCCATTGGGATCACATTATGGGTTTACCGTTTTTCAAG
>CP070697.1:5754725-5764343 GCA_020353555.1 Desulfobacterales bacterium | reverse complement strand
GATATCACGTCCGTCGACCGTGTCAAGGAGTTCCCCCGATTTCAACCTCTACCAGCCGTCGTCCAGGCCAAAATGTAGGCGAGGGCCGCACAACCCAAGATAATGGGAATCCCTAAGCTGAGGGCAATTTGGGCGGACACAATTGAGGCTAAAACCGAAGCGCACCCGTTCACCGACCACGCATAAGCCCGTTGGGCGGGGTTTTTTAAAATGTAGCGCATGCCGAGCGGGAAGGGGAGGCCCATCAAAAAGCCGGCGGGTAAAAGGATGAGAAGGGCACCTAAATATCGCCAAATGACCGGAAGTCCCAGAACATGGTTTAAGGTGCGGTCAAGGCCGGTCAAGAAGAGCAAAACCGCTCCGATCAGAGCGAGCAGCGCGTACCGCAGGGCGGATTGTTTTTTTCGCTGGGCCCACAGCCCTCCCAGGCTGGAGAAAACGAGGACTCCAGAGATAACCACCGTAAAGCTGACAACCGGATTTTCGAACAGGAGAATATATTGCTTAACGAAATACAGTTCCATGAACATGAAACCCGCGCCGACTCCGGAGAAGTAGATAATTTGAGCCACGGGCGGCCTTTGGGCATCCTTGGCGATAAAAAAGAGAGGGAGCACCAAGAGGCCCGCCGACACCACCAAGGCTTCCAGGAAGACGACCACCACCACGATTTCGCCGGACATGAGAAGTGCATACAGGCGACTCCCCATGCTTTGGTAAAGAGCTCTTAGTTTCGGCCACTTTAGGAAATGGCTCGGAAAGGGACGTCGGTCGGACTGCGGCCTGACATCGAGCAGATAGGATTGAAAAAACTGTTTGGCGGTCCCCGATCGGTAGGCCTCTGCCAAACGGGTAATTTGATCGGCGTAAAAAGGTTTGTCATAGACATTGTATCGATTGATCAGTTCTGGAGAAAGGTCCTTGATGAAGACCATATCGAAATTGCGTTTTTGCGCAAAGTCCTTAATAATCGCCGTATTCCGCAAAGAACGGGCCGAGACGATCAGGGTAAAGGTGTCCCAGTTGCGCAGCAGGGCCAGATGGTTGGCCGGAGGGGTGCAGCCCAGGAAGCGAAGGCTCTCATAGGCGGCGGCCCAGAGGCGTAGGGCATCGGCGGGTGGAAGCAGCAGCTTGCGGGAGATGATCACAACTCCGTCGGGTGTGAGATGATCGAGATAGGCCCTAAACGCATCTGTGGTGAAGAAGTATTCCTGGTTGAGGGCCGCGGAGCCGGGAACCGAAGTTCCCCAGTTCTCCACATGAATAACGTCGAATCGCTCCCGTGTGCGGGCCAGATATGTTCGGGCGTTGGTGTTCACCGCGGAAATTCGGTAGTGAGCGCCTAACAACCGGGCCAAATCCGGATTGGGTTCCACGACCGTTATGTCACGGGCGCCGGAGGCAACCGCACAGGGCACCGCCAAACCCCCACCGTGTTGAATGATGAGAACGCGAGGGGGGTGGGGCGCAAGCCCATATCCCAAATAAGACAGGGTGAATCGGGGAAACACCAGCGCTTCCTGCGCGGCGAGGTCGTACAGAACAAACTGACTGTCGCCGTCGGTAAATACGGCGGATTGGTGAGGCAGGGTATTGGTGAACTTGAGGCTCAAGCCGGGGGCAAAACGGATGTAGGGGCTTTGCACACGATCGATTCTTCCACGGATGCTGCGGAAAGTGTTGGTAATCCGGGTATCCGGAAACATAAGCAGCTGGCTCAGCGCTTTGTAGGGCGAAGGCTTGACATTCACGTGCACGGCGTCCGTGCCCAACAAGATAAACAAGGCCGTCAGGGCGACGGCCAAGCCCAAGCTCCCCCACGCGATACGATAAGTGGAAGGCCGATTGCGGCCGAAAAGCCGCCTTTCGTCGAGCACCGGCGCGCGGTATGGCAGAAGGAACAGCGGAACCACCGCCACGTTCACTATGAGTGTTTCTTCACTGACCAGGGGTAGGAACATTGCCGGTATTACAGCACCGATGGCCGAGCCGGCCATGGTGGCAAAGTAGATCACACCGGTTCGAGCAGGGAGAAAGGCGTAGGCCAGGGAAACTATCAAACCGGCAAAGAAAAAGGGCAGGGCTAAGAGAACGTAGGCAATGAAGAGATAAAAGGCTTGGACCGATTCGAACGGGAGCCTGAAATAATCGAGAGGTATGGCATTCAGGGCTATAAAGGAGAGGATGGCCGAAAGGCTGTAGAGCGTAGTGAAGGCCTTGAGGGGACCGCGGGAAGAAAGCCTTTTTTCCCAGCCTTTTTTGCGCGTGTCGAGAATGCTGAGCAACGTCCCGCTGGCCGCGAATCCGAAAAGGGCGATACTGATAACCATGAAGGAAAGATGGTTCCACTGAGTGATGGAAAAAACGCGGGTTAAGAGCACCTCGAAGGCCAACGCAGAAAGAGAAACGAGGAAGACAGCGCTAAGGATCATGGGGACTTTTTCGATTCGGTCTGGCCGCGCTCCATGGCATAGCCGGTCATGGGGACGAAAAGCACTCCGGTAATTTGCTTCACGGAGACATCCTCGCCCCGTTTGGTGACGAGCACCAGATTCTGATAGCTGAAAGGGTTTCCCAAGGGCAACACCAGACGCCCGCCGTCCTTGAGTTGTTCGATCAGCGGCGGCGGCACATGGTCGACCGCCGCCGTGATCATGATGGCGTCAAAGGGCGCCGCATCTTCCCAGCCGAAGTAGCCATCGCCCTGTCGCGTTTGGACGTTGGCGAATTTGAGGCCCCGCAGAACTTCCCCGGCACTTCGATAGAGTTTTTCCCGGATCTCGATGGTATAGACCTCCTGGGCTATTTTGGCCAGAATAGCGGCCTGATAACCGGATCCGGTGCCAATTTCCAGGACACGCGAATGATCGGAGAGTTCGAGGCTTTCCGTCATCAGAGCGACAATATACGGTTGTGAGATCGTCTGGCCTTCTCCAATGGGCAGAGGACGGTCGGCGTAGGCTTGGGATTCGAGCCTTGCCGGGATGAAAGCATGTCGGGGTACATCCAACATGGCCCGGATGACTCGCGGATCAGATATTCCCCGTCCCTGGATATGGTTGTGGACTAATGCTTCTCTGGCTCTTTGGAGCCAGGCCGGGTCCGAAGTGGTTCCTGCAGGCAAAAGCGTCGGGATCAAACCCCAAAATAAGAGAGCGGCCAAGATTTTTTTCATCGAGATTCTCCTTCCGCGCGGTTTGGCATCGATAAAGTAAAAATAACCCTTGTCAGACTCAAGTAAAGCCGATTCCGGGCGATATCTTTCTAGAAAGGTATTAATTAGCTGTATAAAAAATATTCCGGTCGGCCTACCCTTGGTTTTTCAAAGGGCGAGACTGTTGCCCAGAAAGATGGATTCCCCCTCCGGGGCCAATTCATCCACTTTAGACGACCTGGCATCAAACGTCGGCATTTCGTAGCATTTTGAATCGGCGCCGATTCGATCACAAGTGATCGAGCCCCTCCGATTTCAATCGGCCCGGGGGAAATATCTTTGGGTTTCGACAGTTTTGCGATATAATAATTCCATGAAATTGGTTTCGATTTAACGGATGCTCTTTGGCGCGAATTTTTCTGAGAAGGAGTTACTCGATGGCTTTATTTAACAAGAAAAACCACGAAGAAGAAGAGGAAATAAAATTCGAAATGCCCGTTCCCCGCAGCCCGGAGGTTAAGAACACAGGCACGTATTTAGGTCAGAATCTAAAGATAAGGGGCAACGTTTCCGGCGACGGCAATTTAACCATTTTAGGGACATTTGAGGGCGAATTCGACTTAAAAGGCCAACTAAAAATTGCGCAGCAGGCCAACGTTAAGGGCAACGTGAAAGCCGGCATCATATCCGTCAACGGGCACGTCGACGGTTGCCTGACAGCCCTGGAAAGAATTCATCTCGATCCCACGGCGCGAATCGAAGGCCAGATTACGACACCGAAAATCTCGGTTATGGAAGGGGCCATGTTTGAAGGTGAAATTAAAATGAACGCCGCCCCGGGCCCGCCCCCGAAGCCGATCAAAAAAAATGCGAAGTCAGAACCACCAATTCCAGGGCATCCGGAAGTGAAAATGGGAATTAGCTGAACGGTCACAAGGTGCCGCAAAGGAATCGATTACACCCGGCCAAAGCTTGACCAACCCATCAACCATTCAACCAATCTGCCAAACTGGAGGAGATTCCCGTATGGAAAGAGGAAACCTTGCTGGATCAACCTCGACCTTGAGTCACAATGTAAAAATCGAGGGTGAGATTCACGGAGAAGAAAGTCTTGAGGTGGAGGGTTTTATCAAGGGCTCCATCAAATTAGGCGGCAATATCATCATCGGTAAATCCGGCGTTGTGGAAGCCGACGTTGAAGCCAACAGCGTGGTAATTCATGGAAAATTAAGCGGCAATGTTCTGGCGCGGCAACAGTTGGAGATCCAACCCACCGGCCAGCTAATCGGCGATTGTACGGCCCGCTCCATTAACATCCAAGAGGGCGCAATATTTGAGGGCCGATCAAATATGATTAAACCCACCAGTGTTCCCAGGGATCCGGGAGCGGCCACCAAGTCTCCGGCCGTTTCTCCGAAAAATGAGACGCTCAATATTGCGACGCAAACAGGATCTTAAACTTCATCTTGTGGTCTGGCCTGCATCTTTGCCTTACATTATATTTGAGCACGTCAACCGCTTGTTATTACAATTGGGTACTGGGGCGTCGGAGCACTCAGCAAGTCTGAAGACCCAAAGAATGTGGTATCATGCAACGCCGAGCCTCCATCACTCCAGTACTCACCGACTGGTTCCCGTCTAGGCCTCTGGGATTCAAAAAACGCGTGGGAGCGTTTCCGCTTCCGCGTTTAGCATCAAACGGTCAGCGGAGTTCATTCGTGGGATCTCCTTCGGCGACCATCGCTTTCAATACCTCCTGCGCCGCAAGACCAGGCAAAATGCCAAATAATTCCGCTTCTAAAACCGTATTTCCTTCTTGATTTTGGTAGACAGCCTCGGCTTTGGCGCGGCAGTTTGGGTCAATCTCAGTGATCGTCAGCGTACATTCGATGGTATCGCCAAAATAAACGGGCAGTTTGAAACGAAAGTTCATGCCCGACGCCAGCCACCCGATTTGACCACCAATTTCGGTGATCATGCTGGCCACCAGAAGTCCATGGCAAATCCGACCGTTGAACTTCTTCACCCCGGCAAAACGCTCGTCAAAATGCACCGGATTATAGTCGCAGGTAATGGCGGCAAATTTTTGCGTATCCTCTTCGCTGAACTGACGGATGACCGTAAATGCATCACCCACTTTAAATCCTTGTATGGCCTTTTCTCTGATCTTCGACATTTCCTTTTCCCGTAAAACGCCAAATCCTGGTAAATTGTTCCTATAAGAAAACGGTGGCTTATTTTCAAGGACGTGGTATTAAAGGCATGTACTCGTTAAATGCAATGTATCGATTTGGTACGCAAACAAAATTTTCATGCATTGTGGTGGCCCATAGGGCCCTGAATGTTTAGCTGTATGAAAAATATCCCGGCCGACAGCCGATCCATGGTTTTTCAAAGGGCTGTTACCATGCAATCGAATGTTATAGCCAGAAGTTATATATCTCCAAACTGCGACCTATCATGTTTTCGAGGCTCCCCAATTCCATAACGGCTGAATTGAGTGTATTCACGTTTTTTCTCATCCTTATCTTTTACCAACCCGCCCCCGCCGGGCAGCATGGGATGATGCGGACCGCGGAAGTCGTCGTTGTTTTCGAAGAACCCCTCCAAAATGCGGCTTTAGAAGTTACCCGGATATATAAGGTTCTGAAGGCTGAACTTGAGAAAACCCTGGGATGGGAATTAAATATTCGACCGGAAATCGTGCTCGTCAAGGAAAGAGAAACCTTCCTCCGGATGGCTCGCCGACCCTATTTTGTCGCGTTGGCCGTGCCCGCCCAAAATCTGGTAGTGATTGACTATTCGAAGATGAACGTCCATCCCTTTACCCTGAGCACTACCCTGAAGCACGAATTGTGTCATCTGCTGTTGCACCATCACATTGGAGGGGAAAGCCTGCCCCGCTGGCTGGATGAGGGGATTTCCCAATGGCTTAGCGACGGGGTCGCCGAAATCATAAGAGGCCGCAGTCGATCGGCACTGCAAGCGGCAATTCTATCAGGGCAGCATTTGGACGTGCAAAAAATGTCCCGCCGCTTTCCAGATGATCAAAGATCCCTTGAGCTCGCCTATGAGCAGAGTAAAAGCTTGGTAGAGTATATTCGGCGGGAATATGGGCAAGCCGGCTTATTGAATATCCTGGCGGGCCTGAAGGACGGGGTCGGATTGGATGGCGCGATTCGCAACAGTCTGTCCACGTCCCTGGCGGAACTCGAAGCCGAATGGTTAAACCATCTCAAAAAGAGAACGACCTGGTTTTCCTATCTGGCAACCAACCTGTATGCCATACTGTTTTTTCTGGCGGCGCTGATGACCATCGTCGCATTCATCCGCCGACTCAACCGCAAAAGAAATTATGAAGATGAAGAGGATGACGGGCCTTGCTGATCGTCGTGCGCCCGCCACACGCCGGGAATAGGCGCCCGACAGAATTTGCACAGACCCCCCCCATCCAGATGGTAACTCGCAATGAAGTAACCCTGCCGCTCAATCAGTAATTTCTGGCACTGGTGGCAATAGGTGTTATTCCCTTCATGTTCCGGTACGTTGCCCACGTAAACATAATGGATCCCTTCCTGCCTGGCCAGCTCCCGAAAGCGGGTCAGCGTCGATACCGGGGTCGGCGGAAGTCGATCCAATTTATAGCGCGGGAAAAAACGCAAAAAATGCAAAGGATAATCGGGGCCGAGGTTCGTAAGGATCCAGGCGCACATCCGTTTCACCATGTCCTCATCGTCCACGTAACCCGGAACCACCAGGTTGGTCATTTCGAAGTGGACCCTGCGTTCATGCAAGGTTCTAAAGGTGTTTAACACCGGTTCCAATCGGCCCCCATTTAGTTTACGGTAGATGGCGTCTTCGAATGATTTCAGGTTGACATTGGCGCCATCCAAGACGTTGCAAAGTTCCAGCAAGGGCTTCCGGTTAATGTAGCCATTGGAAATCCACAGATTATGCAGTCCCTTGGCCTTGGCCAAGCGGGCGGTGGCGAGCATGTATTCAAAAAAAGTGATCGGCTCCGAATAGGTGTAGGCGATCGATTCGGCACCGGCGCGCTGGGCGGCTTGAACGGCATCTTCCGGAAAAAGCTCGTAATGTCTGACTTCGTGGGGTTTGGCCTGGGAGATCTCCCAGTTTTGGCAATTCAAGCAGCGAAAATTGCAGCCGGCAGTGGCCAGAGAAAACGCTTTGGTTTGCGGTTTGAAGTGGTAAAGGGGCTTTTTTTCAATCGGATCGGTATTTACCGAACACGGATTTCCATAGGTGAGGCTGTATAAGGTGCCGTCCAGATTGACCTTGGAGCGGCAAGCGCTGCGGTCGCCCGGGGCCAAAAGGCAATGGTTGGGGCAAATTCCACAAACAACCTTATCACCTTTTAGTTTCTTGTACAGAAATCCCTCATGGGACCATTTCCATAATTTCGGTGGGGCGTCCCCTTTAAACACCTTGCCGCGGATGTCTTCCGCCGCGCCGGCTGGGCCGGATCTATCTGCAAACGGCCAAAAAGCTTGGGCGGAAGCCGCGTAAGTGAGAAAAGCGGCGCTACCATAGAGAAAATGTCTTCGGGATACTGTTTCCATGGTGGATGCCTGCGATGATTAAACTGGCCAATTTCAGGCTCAACAACACGGCGGTGGCCCACAGAATCCCCAAGTAGGGTATGAGGACCAAACTCGTGATCAACGCACCCCCGGCCGCGCCGATTAAATCGGCCGAAAAGACGTGGGTGGCCGCAATATTGTCTTCGCCGCGCAAACGCAAGGCCACCGGAAATTGAAATCCGCAAGAAAGGGAAACCGCAAAACCGAAAATCAGGAAAAAAGCCGCGGGCAAACGATCCCCGCCGTGGCGCAGCGCCAGCAACAATGCGCCCATCAATGCAATCAGCACGCCATCGGTCAGGGCTAATACCTGGCGGCCCTGATGGCGCAGTTTGATCCCCAGCCAGGCGCCCGGCAATAAGCCTGCCAGAAAAATCGTGATGATGAGTCCGATTTGCAGATAGATATAACCGAAATAGATTTGAAACGCAAATATTACCAGAATTTCACAGCCCATGACCATGCAGCCGGTGGTGAAAAGGACGAATTCTTCCCGAGTGATCCGCAGAAGGTAAACTAAGGTCGATCCGACAATGACCCAGATAAAGGTCATGGGCGATGTGGCATACTTGGCGAACCACTGAGAAAACATGACGCGCATGAGGAAAGGGGCCGTGTCGATGTTTTTGGGCGTCGCGGGATCCACAAGTTCATTCAAATATTCGATTCTTTCATTTGTGAGATTCCCGTAAAAATAGCGGCTGATGTACTGGGTGGATATGCCCTTGGCGGCCAGGGCGGCGGGAATATCCGTCGTGATCGGGCGCTGGCGGCACAGAAAGAATATATTTTGGCCCGGCAGCATGGCGACATAATTGAAATGGTCTTTAACGGTGTTGTACAGGGAGGAGATTTTCTGGCGTTGGGGTTCGGCAAGATAATTGTCGAACCCCTCCACCGTGAAGCTCAACACGCCCTGCGCCGTAAGATGGCGCTTGGCCAGGTCAAAAAACCGATCGGTGAAAAAGCGATTGATTTGAAATGTTTCCGGCTCAGGCAAATTGAGAATAATGGCATCGTACATTTTGTCGGTTTCGGCCAGATAAGCGCGTCCGTCCCGGTGCATGACGTGTATTCCCGGGATCTTCTCGATCAGGCCGAATTGAAACTGGACCGTGGTTAACTCCGGGTCGAGTTCCACGTAATCAACTGATTCCCAGGGATATTTTTCCAGTTCTGCCATCATTCCGCTTTGGGCGACGATAATCAGGATATGCTCCAATCGGTCCACCTGGGATAGCGGATAATGGATAGCTTCTTCGGCCAACACCAAATTTTGGCTGCTGGATATGGGGCGCCCGTCCTGAAAGAGGGTATACTGTTCCTGATTGCGGTGGACCTCGATACGGCCGTAGCGGGACTCACGGTAAAGTGCTAGGTTTCCTTCCGAAGGCACCAGCGAAAATGGTTCCAGCCAGGCCGCCGCTAAAACGATCAGCAATGCAAGCCCGCTGGCCGTCAACACAGAGGAATGCCACCGATTTTTCGCCGGAAACAGGAAATGGACGGCGGCCAACAAGGGAAGATTCGCGATGAGAAGCGCCTGCAAAGGCGTAAGCAGAAAAACCAGGACAAAGGAAAAAAGCGCTCCGCCGCAGACATCACCGATATTATCGGTTATATAGATGCGTGCCCCAGGAAATCCAGGGGTTTGGACGCGGAGGACAAACAGACTATAAGGCAGGACAAAACCGACCAGCAGGCAGTAAGGCACGAGCGAGATAAACGTGTACGTTAAGGTGGGATAAAACCCTACCGAAGCGCCATGAGTGAAAAACACGTCGCGTAACAACCGAATGGCAAGGATCTGCACGGGGGATAAAGCTGCCAGCCAGAGGGACAAAAACCCCACGCGGCGGACCG
>CP070697.1:5741253-5754625 GCA_020353555.1 Desulfobacterales bacterium | reverse complement strand
TCTGACCTTCGGAAAACGAACTGAAAAGGCTTTTGAAATCGATACGCAGTTGCTACTTTCCATCACAGCTGTTCCGATTGCGTTGAAATTTGATTCCTTCGCGTTCACGAAGCCACGCCTCGAGTCGCTTTTTTTCAAAACGCACACTACGCTGGCCAATCCGAGAAAAAGGGATTTGGTTTGTATTGAGCAAGTAATCGATGGTTCCAAGCGGAATTCTTAGAAATATAGCGACTTCCTTTCTCGTGAGTATTTCAGTCATTGAGGCCTCCTCAGGTTCATAAACATATAACATATGATATATGCTATAATTGTGAAAAAAAATTATTCCCTAAGCTCGTTGAGAAATCTTTCTTTGATTACCCCCAAATTTATATTGAGATACGCCTCCGCACGACATAATTTCTCAATCAAATCCTTGGCTTCAGACTCAGGCAAGAATGTCTCTTGACCTAAATACATATGAACCCTCTCGGCCGGATTTGCATGGCCAGATTCAAATTCTTCTAATATTTCAGGACACATCACGTATTTGCCAAATCTATAATAAGTCTTGCCCTCTAAATAAATATAAGAGAATGCAAAGTCTGGTTCCAATTTCATCTCGTAGTCGAACACCTCCGGGCACTTATCTCCTAAATACATGTGAATTTCGCTGCAGGCCCTGGATGATAAACCCAACTCGCTGGCATAGTGGGCAAAACCAAATGACATGAGATTCCCAAAGGAGTACAAATGAGTCTTTCCTTGTCCGCGCGCCATTCGATGCGGAATGATGTTCAGTTTTTTTAACAAGTATTCATATCTGATTTTCGAGATGCCAAGAAGTTTTTGGATATCTTTAGCTTTAAACAACTTCTTCATCCCGCCACCCCATTTCTCCTGTTGCCTGCAATATCTCAGCAAGATGGCCTATGTTGTAGGCCAAAGCGTACCAAGATTCAGAAATGCTGTCAAGCTTTTTTTTGGACCAGTTCAAACGGATTTATAACTACTTAGAATTGTTTCTATTTAAGGGCATAAGGTGTGCATATTCTGCATGAACTCCAAATCCCTTCTGCTTCTTGCGGCCATCCAGCTCTCGACTTCCTCTCTTTTCAGACCCATCAAAATTTCATAGGCGTTATATTTCGTCTTACAGAAATAGATGTCAAAGGGATTTCGGCGCCCTTCCTCTCTCCCCCCCCAACATCTTGTGGTGGCATAGTGACGCCCAAGGTGCACCTGGGGTGCATTTTTCATTAAAATTTATTGCCAAAATCTGCACCCAAATGCCGTAAGTGTTCGAAATTACTACACGCCTTGGCGACTGGCAGTCATGAGGTCAGGGGTTCGAGCCCCCTCAGCTCCACCACTTTGCCTATGAAGGTTCGGGTTAGTCGCGGCTAACCTTTTTTTTTGCCGCGCCCAATGCCATTATCCCGAAAAAAGCTCTGCTGAACCCGGAACTCAGCTGTCAACCTCCGTGGCATCCATCCCCTGCGTCGGCAGCGGCTGATGAGGAAAACCGCGGCCTCCCATAATTACCCAGGGCGAACGCATTAGGAAATAGCGATATCCGGGCCAAGAGGTCTTTTCGTTCCGAGAAGCCCTGCTTGCCCCTCAAAATGCCAAACGCGTTGGGCTCTGCATAAATACCCGGCGTGCCTTGACATCAAAGGCATATTAGCTTAAGAAACGATTTCTATTTCTTTTGAGCACCTCGCATTGTATTTCACGGGGGGGTGAGGTTTCTTCGCGGGGAAGGGCGCGCTTCAATTGAAGGTGCATTCCCGCGAGGGGCAGAGATTTGAATCCCAACGGATTCTTTTACTATGAGATTCACGGCCGGAAAGCGCCATATTCTATTTGCGGTTTTGGTATTCAGCGGAGCGGTGGCGGCTCTAATTTTTCTCTTCAATGGGCCTCAAAGGTCGGGGGGGCTGGATCGCATCCGGCCCTCCGCCCCGACTATTCGTCGCCAGCAACTGACAAAATCGAATGTTCACCTTTATTTTGCGGACAAGGACAATAGCTTTTTGGCGTCCGAAGAGCGCGCCCTTTTCCACGCGGATGATCCCGCCCATTTGGCCGAATCCATCATCAACGCGCTCATTAAGGGACCGCAGGCGGAGCTGATGCGAACGCTCCCGGCAGATACGGCCCTCCGGGCACTCTATGTAACCCCAGATGGTGTGGGCTATATTGATTTGACGGCAGATGTGCACGAAAAACATCCGGGGGGATCCCAATCGGAATTGCTGACCATTTACTCGATCGTCAACTCATTAATTTTAAATGTCCCTGAAATCAAGCGAGTCAAAATTCTGATCGGCGGACAGGAATCCCAAACTCTAGCCGGACATGTGGATATCAGATTTCCGGTTCGGGCCAAAATGCTGCTAATACGATGAACAAAAAGACTAAAATCAACGATATCCGAAATATCGGTATTATTGCCCACATCGATGCCGGCAAAACCACTGTCACCGAACGGATTCTTTATTATACCGGCCGATCCCATAAAATGGGCGAAGTCCATGATGGAGAGGCGATCATGGACTGGATGCCGGATGAGCAGGAACGGGGAATTACGATTACCTCGGCGGTCACCACGTGCCTCTGGAAGGGCACGGAAATTCACATTATCGACACCCCCGGACATGTCGATTTCACCATAGAAGTGGAGCGCTCGCTGCGGGTGTTGGATGGGGCCATCGGGGTATTCAGTGCCGTGGAAGGGGTCGAGCCTCAATCCGAAACGGTATGGCGCCAGGCGGATAAATACCGGGTGCCCAAAATGGCGTTCATCAACAAACTGGATCGCGTGGGCGCCGATTTCTTCGGTACGGTCGAAATGATGAAAGCCAAACTCCATGCCCATCCGCTGATCCTCCAGTTGCCCCTCGGAGCGGAAGATAACTTCCGCGGCGTTATCGACCTGGTTCACATGCAACAGATCACCTGGGACGAAGACACGTTGGGTGCCACCTTCCAAACCGCGGATATTGCCCCGGAGTACCTTCCGGCCGCCGAGGAGTATCGCGAAAAGCTCGTGGAAGTGCTGGCGGAAAGAAATGACAGCCTCATGGAAGCCTATTTGGCCGAGGCCCCCATCGAAAAGGAAAGTCTCCTGGCGGCTATTCGCCAAGCCACCATCCAGCTGGAATTGGTTCCGGTGCTGTGCGGTTCTGCTTTGCGTAATAAAGGCATCCAACCGCTGCTGGATGCCATCGCGCGTTTTCTGCCAAGTCCGGTCGACATTCCGCCCATTCAGGGTGTTCATCCGCAGACCGGGGAAAAAGTAGTATGTCAATCCCGCGAAACAGCGCCGCTGGCCGCGCTGATATTCAAGGTGGCGCTGATGGAAGGCCGCAAATTCTCGTTTGTCCGGATCTACAGCGGCAAAATGAAGGCCGGCGAAGAAGTATACAATCCCTCGCTCAACAAAAAGGAGAAGCTGTCCCGGATTTTGCGGATGCATGCCAACAAAAAAGAGCGGATCGAAATGGCCGGTGCCGGCAGCATTGTGGGCGTGGTTGGATTGAAAGAATCTTCCACCGGCCAGACCCTCTGCACTCCAGACCACCCGGTTTTGCTGGAAGAGATCGAATTTTACGAACCGGTCATCTCAGTGGCCGTCGAACCGAAAACCCATGCCGACCAAGAAAAAATGGGCGAAGTGCTAGAGAAATTCCTGGCGGAAGATCCGACGCTGAGGGTCCGCCTGGATGAAGATACCGGACAGACGATCCTTTCCGGTATGGGGGAGCTACATCTTGAGGTCGTCATCAGCCGCATGCAGCGCGAATTCAATACAAGGGTTAATGTCGGCAAGCCCCAGGTGGTCTACCGCGAGACGATTGCCCAGACCGCCGAAGCATCGGCCCTATTTGACAAAGAAGTTGCCGGCCAGCGCCACCATGCCGAGGTCCGTTTGCGCCTGAAACCGTTGAGCCGAGGAAGCGGAACGAAATTCCAATCCAATGTATCCGCAGATACCCTGGCGCCCGTTTTCCTGGGGGCCATCGAAAAAGGAGTCATGGAATCCTTGGAAAGTGGATCGTTAATGGGCTATCCGGTGGTGGATGTGGAGGCGACGCTGACGGATGCCTCGCACAAGGAATCCCTGGGCTCAGAGTTGGCCTATACGGTCGGTGCCTCCCTAGCTTGCCGGGAGGCCCTCGACCAAGGCCAACCATTTTTGCTGGAACCAATCATGGATACCGAAGTGTTCGTACCCGAGACGTTCATGGGAGAGGTGATCGGCGACCTGAATGCCCGCAATGGAAAAATCGAGTCGATTGAACATAGAATCGGAGTCCAGGTGATCCGGGCGACCGTTCCGCTTTCACGCATGTTCGGCTATTCCACCTCGCTCCGCTCCGCCACCCAGGGACGCGGAACCTTCACCATGCAGTTTTCGCATTTCGACCGAATCTAAGGCGCCTTAAAAGGTCGGCGGGACCGGCGCTACTCTCTTTTCCGGCTGCGTGCCAGTTTCTTTTCGATATCTTGGAGCAGGGCTTCAATCTTCTGTTTTTCCGCGGGATTTTCCGCATAGCGTAAGGCCCTTTGCAATTGGGTGGCGGCGGCCGCATATTCCCTTTTTTTGTCGTAATAAACCCCACGATAATAATGCGCCTGCGCTAGATTCCCCTGCTGGCCGTAGCTTTCGCTGAGAAAATAGAAGGGTTCCTTATAATCCGGATACTTGTCGGCCAGGTCCAAGAAAATAGCCGTGGCCGCTTTGTGCTGGCCAAGCTCGATTTGGGTACGGCCGAGGAAGAAAAGGCATTCCGGATCGTCGGCAATCAGATTGTGCGCACTTTGCAGCAGATTTAAGGCTTCCGGATATTGGCCGTCAAGAAAATAAATCCGGCCCAAGTCTTTTAAAATGTGCGGATCGAAGGCCCTTTTGGCAAGAGCGGTTCTAATCTGCCCGATGGCATCCTGGCGTTTGCCCATCTGCGCCAGAATCAGCCCGTAGCGGTAATGCGCCAGAGGATCTTCCGGATGCTGCCTGAGCGCCGTTTCGAATTGCTTGAGGACGGCGCGTTCATCCCCGTAGCGGATTACCAGCTGCGTATGGGCGCGGCCGAAATTTTCCGGATTTTCGCCGAGCCGTTTTTTCGGACGACCGCTTTGAGCGCCGATCCAACTGTCAATGTAGACGATGCGCTCTTCCACGGCCGGATGGGTGGACAAATAGGTCGGAATCTGCCCGGAGCCAAACCACTGTTGACCGCGGATTTTTCGGAGTATGGCCAGCAAGCCGTTCGCACCGTATCCCGCCTGGCTCAGGTATTGCAGCCCCAGTTGGTCGGCCTGCATTTCGTCTTCACGGCTGTACGCCAATTCGGCCGATTGGCCGGCCGCCATCGATCCCATGGTGACCGCTTGGGCCGCGTCGCCCGCACCGCCGGCTCCCAGCAAAATACCGGCCGCAATCCCCGCGAGGGTGGCTATCCCGATCTTTTTGGATCTCTCGATTTTCTGGGAAATATGCCGGCAGTACACGTGGGCGATTTCATGGGCCAGGATACCGGCGAGCTCTTCTTCATTTTCCATGGCCGCAAACAAGCCGCTATTCACGAAAATATGCCCGGCCGGAGTGGCGAAAGCATTAAAGTCATGCTCTTTAATCACATAAAAATGATACTCAAACGGCTGCTCGGGAAGATGCGCGAGAATGCGGTGGCCCACCTGGCTCACATAAGGGACGACAACAGGATCATCAATAATTTCATATCGTTGAAAAATCACCTGCAGAACTTCGCGGGACAGTTCTTCTTCTTGCTTGACCGTCAGGCCGCCAACCTTCCCGGGCAACATCCCTTCCCCGCCCAAAACTAAAACGGCGAGGACGACCATGATTTTCTTGGCAAATTCCATGGAGCCAGATATCCTTCAACGAAACGAAATGATTCTATTTTCGAACAGTCGCTTTGATTGTGCCACATTTTTATCCTCTTTTCAAACGCCAAATTTTGTGTTAGGGATTTTAGTCATGGCAAGAGTGATCTGCATAGCCAATCAGAAAGGCGGTGTCGGCAAGACCACTACCGCGATAAACCTTTCAGCGGCCCTGGCCGTTTCCGAAAAAAGGACGCTGCTGGTGGATTGCGACCCTCAGGCGAACGCAACTTCGGGGCTGGGAATCACTAAGAACGGATTTGCACAGTCCCTATACGAGGGCATGCTGGGGAAGGCGGATGCCAAAGGCCTGATCGTGGCCAGCGCCATACCGACCTTAAAAGTCATTCCATCCAACATAGAACTCACGGGGTTTGAGGTCGAAATGGTGTCAAACCCTCATCGCGAGCAGGCGCTGAAAAAAATTATTATCGAACTTAAGTCGGCGTTTGAATATATTATCTTGGATTGTCCGCCTTCCCTCAGTCTTCTGACCGTAAACGCCTTAACCGCCGCCGATTCGCTGCTGATTCCCCTGCAGTGCGAATTTTACGCCCTGGAAGGGCTGGGGCAGCTTCTTCAGACGGTCAAGCGGATCAAACGGGGGCTGAATCCGAATTTAAGCATCGTCGGCATTTTGCTGACGATGTTTGACAAACGCACAAATCTGTCCTACCAGGTGGCCGAAGAAACCGAGAAATATTTCAAACATCTGGTTTTCAAGACCATGATTCCGCGCAACGTCCGACTGAGCGAAGCCCCCAGCTTTGGAAAACCCATATTGCTTTACGACGCCGCGTCTTCCGGGGCCCAAAGCTATTTTGAGCTGGCCAAGGAAATCATGAGTCATTAGTCAATCACTTAGATTATGCGATTAGCAGCTTCGGGTAGACAGCCGGTTGGCCCACCCGGGGCGAAGGGCGGATCTGCGCAACCATGTCGATGACTTCAATCTACTCCTAGTCCGGCATCCATCAGTTCTTCTAAACCCAGCGGGATGAACGCCGCCGCTGAATCTTAGGACGTATCATGCAAAGAGAAAAGGTCACCAAACGGTCCGGCTCCGGCCCGGCCAAGCGAAAAAAAATGGCCCTGGGCAAGGGATTAGAGGCGCTGATTCCGGAGCTAGACTCTCCGGAGGCCAAACCGCCGGATTATTTCAATTGTGCCATCGAGCTGATTCGTCCGAACCGCTTTCAGCCAAGGCACCGGTTTCCCGAAGATGAGATGGAAGAACTGAGCCAATCGATCAAGGCCCAAGGAATCCTGCAACCCTTGTTGGTGCGCGAAGACCATGGCGGCTACGAGCTCATCGCCGGCGAAAGACGGTTGCGTGCGGCCCAAAAAGCCGGGCTGAACCATGTACCGGTAGTGCTCAAGCGCATAAGCGACGCCCAGTTGCTGGAAATATCCATTGTCGAAAATATCCAGCGGGAAAACTTGAACCCCATGGAAGAGGCCGAAGCCTACCATCGTTTGATTACCGAATTCAACCTGACCCAGGATCAAGCGGCGGTCCGCGTGGGGAAAAGCCGATCGGCGGTAGCCAATTTTCTGCGCTTGCGCCAGTTGCCGGCCCAAATAAAAACCAGCATCTCCGACGGGACCCTCAGCATGGGACATGCCCGCGCTTTACTGGGGGTGGAGACCACCGCCCAGCAGATCGCGGCCTGGCGGGCCGTTATCTCCAAGGGGTTATCCGTGAGGGAGACCGAAGCACTGATTCGGCGTTTGAAAACCGCCCGGCAAGAACCGGTCACATCTCCCGCCAATTCCGACGAGATTTACTTCAAGGACCTGGCGGATAATCTGTCGCGACATTTCGGCACGAAAGTCTCTATTAAAAAAAAGGGCCGGAAAGGTAAAGTTGAAATTGAATTTTACAGTGAGGACGATCTTCACCGTCTGATCGAGCTTCTGAAGGAGGCCCGGTTCTGATCTCAAACGCCATGGACAGGATTCGGGAGACCGAGTCGACGGCATGAGCCTCTAGCATGTCAATTCATATCATTATCGACGGCTACAACCTCATCCGCCAGTCACAAAGCCTTAGCCTGCTGGACGATCAAGACATTCAGATGGGTCGCGAAGCGCTGGTGGATACCCTCAGTGCCTATAGAAAACGCAAATCCCACCGCATCACCGTTGTATTTGACGGCACCCAAGCCCCTCCATTTTCCCCACCCCGCGACCGGAAAAAAGGGATCACGATCAAGTTTTCCCGCCCGGGAGAGTCAGCCGACGCGGTGATCAAACGGATGGCCCGCCAGGAGAAGGAAAACGCTTTGGTCGTAACCTCGGATCGGGAAATCGTGAATTCTGCCGCCGCCAGTGGCGCCGCCACCATCAGCGCCCGGAATTTTGAAGACAAGTTGGTCCGGACGACCCATCAGGATGGCGGGGGCGGTGCGGACGACGAGCTCAAGGGCTGGACGCCTAACACCCAGAAAAAGGGCCCCCGCCGGCGGTTTTCAAAGCGGTTACGCAAGAACCGGGCGAAAATAAAAAGGCTTTGATTTCTAATCTCGGCATGGCTTTCAGGGCTAGGGGCGCAGAGGAGACCTCAAACGGCATGCCATGGCCCTCTCAGCCCGTAGGCTCATCCTTGACTCACAGCCCTAATTGTCCTAAACTGCGCCGTGAAAAGAGCGACCTCTTCTCAGCGGGATATGAGTGCGGATCAATGCCACCCAGTTCCCCATCATTTCCTCCCACGAGATCGGTTTTGGCTGACACACAGGCGATGAAAATCAACTCGATTGTCAACCGGTATATTTTCAGGGAAATGCTTCCGCCCTTCGGGCTCAATGTCTTGTTTTTTGCCTTTGTCTTCCTGATGGCGGATATGCTTGAACTTACGAATTGGATTGTAAACTACGGCGTCCGCCTGTCCAACGTTTTGTGGTTGATTGTCTATTCAACCCCCTATTATCTGATATTTGTCGTGCCCATTTCCGTTATGCTGACAGTTCTGCTGACCTTCCTGCGGATGTCCAGCGATAATGAAATTACGGCGTTTAAGAACGGCGGCCTGAGCCTCTACGGCTTGTTGCCGCCCGTGCTGCTACTTTGCCTGATGGGATCTGTCTTGACTGCTTTCATGAATATCTACGGACTGCCTTGGGGAAGGTCGGCGACGGAGGAACTCACCTTGAAGGTCGCGGCCTCCAATCTCGATATCGGACTGAAGGAAAGGACCTTCAATGACAATTTCCGAGACGTGATTCTTTACGTGAATCAAATCGATCCCAAAACTAAAATACTCAGGGATGTCTTCATTGAGGACAAGCGGCAGCCTGACATTGTCATTACCGTTGTTGCGCCCCGCGGTCGACTGATTAATGATCCTGAAAAGCTCATCTACCATTTGAGGCTTTTTAATGGAACCATCCATCGGACCAACTTGGAGGCCCGGTCCGTGAGTTCGATTAGTTTCAACACGTATAATTCAAGTTTTGATCTTAAGAACGCGGTCCCGGGCACCAAACGCAAAACGAAACACCGCCGGGCGATGAGCCTGGGTGAATTACGGCAATTTATCCAAGCGTTACCTGTCAAAAATGAGACCTACTACAAGGCGTTGCTGGAGTTGCACCGTAAGTTTTCGATTCCCTTTGCCTGTTTTTCCCTCGGGCTTCTCGCCGTGCCGTTAGGCGTGCAATCAGGATCTGCCAAGCGATCTTTCGGCCTGATCCTGGGACTTTTCCTCTTTCTCCTGTATTATTTTCTATACTCGGCAGGGCGCGTTCTGGGAGAATCCGGTACTTTTCCCCCCGCAGTCGGCATGTGGCTTCCCAATTTCCTGACAGGCGCCCTGGGGTTGTATTTGCTTGTTCAAACGGCCCGCGAAAGGATGATCAAATTTGAGGTCCTGGCAATACGCTTCCCGCGGCTGCTGTCAAAGTTTAGCCGACTGTAGCGTGCCCGCACGGGGGTGTGATTTGCGAGCCAGATTCAAAAGCCAGGGGCGGCCGCGTCTGAATTCGATGATTGCAACGGAGAAAAAAAACCGATGGACGATTCGCCGAAGCCGATGAGATTGCAGCGCTTGCGCAACAAAGCCGAAGCCCTCATCGCCAACATCCCCCACAGCTATATCGCGGGGCTGGGCACACTATTGGGCCGTTTGCTTTATTTTTTGGCTATACCGCAACGCCGCACCGTGCGACGCAATTTACGTTTCATTCATCCCGAATGGTCCCGGAGTCAAATTCAGCGCTTTTCAAAACGCAATTTTCAACATTACGGGATTACCTGTTTGGAAATCGCGCAATCGGTCTTCTCTTCGCGCGAAGACATACTTGCCAAATTCCGAATCAGCGGAGAAGAGCATCTTTTGCAGGCATTGGATCAAAAGAAGGGGGTCATTATCGTTTCGGCCCATTTGGGTAACTACGAAATGGCCCTGCAATATCCTGCCTGTCACCTTCAACGTCCCTTGACCGGCGTTGCCAAAAAATTGCGCCACAGGCTGCTGAATCGATGGATCCATCAATCACGGACGCGCCTTGGCAATAAAATAATCTATAAAAAAGGCGCACTGCCGGCCATGATTCAAACGCTGCGCCGGGGCGAATTGCTTGGAATCCTCATCGACCAGAGCAGGTATGCCCTGGGGCTGGAAGTTGATTTCTTAGGTCGGCGCGCCACGGCAACGTCGGCCCCAGCCATGCTGGCCCTTCGATGCAAAAGCCCCGTTGTCCCTGTTTTTTGCACCCGCGAGGCCGACGGCGTGCTCGCCATTCAGGTGGAACCGCCGCTGGACCTCACGAGAACCAAGGACCTCCGTTCCGACTTGCGGATCAATACCCAAAAGATGGCGGCGGCGGTTGAGAACGCGGTCCGGAAATGCCCCGAGCAGTGGTTTTGGTTCCAAAGACGCTGGAAAAAGCACTATCCCCATCTATACCCGGAGTATCAGGCCCGACAGCGACGACGCTCCAAGCAAAAGAAACGCCAGACGCGATCGGCAACCGCCTGAATCCGGGGATCGTCGTCCGGCTTCCTGGTTTTCGCGAAAATTTCACAGCAAATAGCGCGAGCGTGTACCCACGGCTTCAAAAGTTCTTGCATTTGGCAGAAAAAAATAATAAATATATATGGTTAAAGTGAAGAACTCAGCGCGGGTCATCTGCATCCGATCGCGCATGGATGATAAGGAAAAAGCATATGTGTGAAGCCAACGCCTATTTACTGGAGGGCAACGAGGCCCGCTTGATCATGGAGGCCGTGGATACCGTCGAGCCGCAAGAAGACGGTATTCGGTTGATCAGCATTTTCGGTGACCAAAAATTCATAAAGGCCAAGATACACGGCCTTTCTCTTGGACAGCACAAAATTCTTCTGAAGCAGCAAGAGTAGACACTGGCCTGCTTCGAATGGGCTGAAATTATCCCGTTGATCTGCGCCCGACGGTGATAGTTTTAAAACACTGCAACCTGCGCCCCGGTTCACTTATCCTGCGACCAACGCCGTACCCGACCTCGAGCCAGAGTTGAGAGGGAAAACCCTTTCCCTATTCGCAGATTCCCTTCAACCAACACGTGAGATCGATCGCGATGAAAATACTGATTGCGAAGAGTTCGGGATTTTGCATGGGCGTGCGGCGCGCGGTGGAAATGGTTTTGGACGCCTCCGCCGACCATGCGAATCCCATTTGCACTTATGGTCCTCTGATTCACAACCCTCAGGTCTTGAACCTGCTGGAAGAAAAAGGCATCCGAGTCTTAAATGAAATTCCGTCCCATGGTTCCGGTACCGTTTTGATCCGAGCCCATGGTGTTCCGCCCCAAGCCAAAGAGAAATTCAGAAAAGCGGGCTTCCAGGTACTCGATGCCACCTGCCCCCGCGTGATTAAAATCCAAACCATCATTGAAAAACATGCCAACCAAAACTATGCCTCGATCATCGTGGGCGACAAGGATCACCCCGAAGTGATCGGACTGCTCGGATATGCTGGCGGTCGGGGGTATGTGATCGGCCGCCTGGATGAACTGGATGCCCTACCGGCCTTTGACCAAGCCATCATCGTGGCTCAGACCACTCAGAATACCCGTCTTTTTGCCGCCATCCAGGAATGGGCTGCCCGTTGTTTTCCCCACTACAAAGTTTTTCATACCATTTGCGATTCAACGGAAAGACGACAGGCCGAAGTCGAACAGTTAGCCGAAACGGTGGATGCGGTTATCGTCGTCGGCGGTCGGAACAGCGGCAATACCCAGCGACTGGCGGAAATCGCCCGGCAATCCGGAAAGCCGGCATTTCACATCGAAAGCGAGACGGAGCTCGAATCGCTTGATCTGGACGCCCTCACCTCGGCCCAATCGATCGGAATCACCGCTGGCGCTTCCACCCCGAATTGGATCATCAAAAAAGTCTACCGCACCCTGGAAGCATTTGGCTTTAAACGCCAGCAGGGTTGGCGCAGTGCTCTTTTCGCGATTCAACGTTCCCTGTTGTTGACCAACATCTATGTATCGCTGGGAGCCGGGTGCCTGTGTTATGCTTGCTCCCGGCTGTTGGGCGTTGCCCAATTTCTTCCCTATACCCTTATCTCCATCCTGTACGTCCAATCCATGCACATTTTCAACCACATCACCGGCAGCCTGGCCGACCAGTATAATGATCCCGAAAGAGCCGCCTTTTACCAGAAATATAAAAGCCTGCTAACACTGCTGGCCGCCGTCTCGGGCGGCGCAGGGCTGCTGACAGCTTATGCCATCGGATATCCTTCCTTTTTGTTTCTGTTGATCATGAGCATCATGGGTCTGTCGTACAATTTGCGGCTGGTGCCGGAGCGCTTTGCCGGTTTCATGTATCGCCGCATCCGGGACATTCCGGGCTCCAAGACAATTCTGATCGCCATGGCTTGGGGGATTTTGACCGCGATCCTTCCCCCCTTGTCCGTGTCCGGTGAGATCACGTGGGTCAATTTTTTGATTTTTTTGTGGTCGGCCAGCCTCGTATTCGTGAGGACGGCATTTTTTGACATCCTTGACATGCAGGGCGACCGGATTGTCGGCAAGGAAACCATCGCCCTGCTACTGGGACAAAAACGTTCGATGCGCCTGCTGAAAATTATGTTGATGATCCTCATCGCCATCTTACCTCTGGCCGGTATATTTCAGCTGGTGTCAACGCTGGGATTCGCGCTGACGCTCTGCCCTCTCTTCATTTGGCTGGTGATCCTGGCGCATGAAAAAGGACGTGTGCTGCCGGGCGTCCGGCTGGAATTTCTAGTAGAAACCCACTTGATTCTGGCCGGAATTATCACGCTAATCTGGCCGGTAGCGCTGAGTGCACACGGTGCCGCCCCGATTGAATAAACTCAGCCTTGAAAATATCGTTCGGCTTTGATAGAGGTACGCAGTATTCGCCGGTACCCCAAAGATGAGCATCCGGGAGACTCCTTATGATCGATTTGAAGTCTTACCTTGATTCTAAACGCGGACAAATCGACCGCGCCCTGCATAACATC
>CP070697.1:5720325-5741153 GCA_020353555.1 Desulfobacterales bacterium | reverse complement strand
AAACTGTTTCAGCCTTTCTCGCAGGCCGAGGCCTCGATGACCCGCAAGTATGGTGGCACCGGGCTGGGGCTGGAAATTACCAGACGCTTCTGCAAAATGTTGGGTGGCGATATTACAGTCGAGAGTCAGCTGGGGGTGGGGTCCACCTTCACCATTCGGCTGCCGGCAAAGGTCGTCAAGCTCCAGGTTGAGCAAATAACTAATTCCTGAAAATCTGTAAACTCAAATGAACTAAAAAAGTGGGAAGCCGCGCCGAAGAAGCACCATTAAAAGTTATGCACGTTCTGCACGAGCGCCCCAAAGAGTCCCCATAGGTATTCCCGGCGGTCTCTGGAATCGGCAGAACGGAAACAAACGTCTTGAACTCCTCCAGCAACTGCCAAGCCTTTTTACGCTGCTTACTTTTCGCGGCACCACACAGCAGTTCCCCCCCACGTGATCACGGATATCGCCGCATCGCCCGGCGCAAGCTTTTGGAAACGCGCTAACACTTTCCCGGGCTTTTGACGTTGAATGTAGATACAAATTTTGGATGCTGGACCTGGTAAAAAAGATTGCCTATCCTGGATTCCCACGTCAGTTTTTTGGTTAACACCCTATTTGAATGGGTTGCCTCTGTGGTGAAAATATATTTTTAACGGCCCATTTCAGCCCTGATCCTTGCGACCGCCATCCGCACCCGAATAACCGCGTTCGCTGCCCGCAATCCGGGAGATCGAACCGCGGGCTTCAACCACAACCCGTCTGCGGCCGCCGACGCAAATCTCGCCCAGGGAAACGGTGCCGAATATCTCTTTCCGTTCGATACCCCGGCCCCTGACATGATGCTAAATCCCAGGGTCATTTAATCCGTCTAATCGAGGCGTATGTGCCGCACGATTTGCACGAACGTTGCGTTTAGGTCGGACGATCAACCACGAGCATCCCATGGCGCTCTCGCGCGCGATGGGGGTTTTACTTGAGCGCATAGATTTTCAGCGGCTGGGATCGGCCTCTGAGGGTGGTGGTTTCGATTTCTTTCAAATCGAATTCCGGGCCGATGGCCGCTTTCGTGGACTCGCTGATGAGGATGTCGGTCTTGAAATTCTTGTTTAGTTCCTGGATGCGCGCGGCGACAATCACCGAATCCCCCACCAGGGCGTAGGACAAGCGGTCGAAGCCGCCGATGTTGGCCGCCAGCACCTGGCCGGTGTGGATGCCGATGCCATGGCTGAGGCGGACGGAACTCAGCGACGCCAGTTTGCGGTTGACCACTTCGAGACGCGCGCGCATCTCCAGGGCGGCTTGCACGGCGTGAAGCGGATGATGATCCAGCGGCAGCGGGGCGCCGAAGACGGCTTCGATCTCGTCGCCCACAAACTGCAGGATCAGCCCCCGGTGATTCTGGATGGCTGCGACCATTTCGCTGAAATAGCCATTGATGATTTTTACGACCTCCTTGGGCGGTGTGGATTCAACCAAGGCGGTAAAGTTGCGCAGGTCCGAGAAGACCAGGGTGACCTCCTTGATTTCGCCATCCAGGGGGATGCGGCTCTGCAAGATCTCGTCGCGCACTTCATGGGTCACGTATTTCCCGAACGTATCTTTGACTTTCTCGTGTTCCCGGCGCAAAATCCGCATCCGGTGCGCGATTGCAAAAGACAAAACCACGACCTCAAAGCCTGAGCCGATCTGAAAGCTGTTAAACGTCGCGTTGGCATACGGTAAAATGCCCCGGTACGTGAGGGCAAACACCAGACCCCCCAGGGAGAGCATCGTCCAGGCCGTCAGAAAGAACACCACCGGCCGAAAGCCTCTGTGCCAGCAGATCGCCGCCGCCATGATAACCAGCAAGGGACTGACCGTTCCCAGGATGCTGGAGAACTGATTCAAGAAGGCGAGCTCGGCCCAAGGACTGATGACGATCAGGATGGCGGCCAATAGCAGGATGACGATAAAGGATTTGTCGATAATCGGCGAATGCTTCCTGGTCACCAGGAACGTCCTGGCAAAATACACGCCCCAAAATATCGTGAAACCCAGCCAGACGAAGTTCAGGACTTGATGGAGCTGATAGTGGTCCGGCAGAAAAAACTTTGCAAGGATGCCATTGAAAAATAGAAAATAAACGGCAATCGAGCCCACATAAAAAAGATAAAAAAGATAGATGCGCTCCCGCAGGGAGGCGAAGACAAACAGGTTAAAGAGAAACATGGCCAGGATGGTGCCATAATAAATCCCGTACCCGAACATCTTGGTCTTCCAATGCGCCAAAAAGGCCTCCCCGGAGTACAGGGTCAACGGCAGAAACAGGGCGGCCGAATGTTGCAGCCGCAGGTAAAGCGTCTGGGGGGACGGAAAGGACGCCGGAAGGAAGAACTCGAGCGGCAAGGCCACGGGGGGCCGGGTGCCTGCCTCTTCCTGACCGGCCGAACCGATGACCTGCCAGCGTCCTCGCGTAGAATTCTCCTCCGCGCCTGCAAGGGGCACAAACAGTGCGCACTGCTCCAAAAAATCGCGGTCAAAGTCAAGGTACCATTTGCGGGGGGCGGGATGCCCCTCCTTACCCGGATTTTCAGCCTCCATGCGAAGCCGCATCCAAACGGCCGAAGCGGTGATGCCCAAATTGATCACCTTGGAGTTGATCGGCCGAAACTGGGAGGCGAAAGCCGGCGAGGATACCTCATCGATGGTCCATTCCCTGTTTTTGTCTTCTAGTATTTCAATATAAGGGCCAAGCTCGACGTAACCTTGATGGGGCGGCAGAATCAGCGGTTGGCATCGCGTGTGTTTCTTCCATGAGACCAAAACAGGCCAGAAGCGCTGCAATAAAAATAACCCCGGACAGTCGTTTCTTCCCGCTTGAGCCGCCAAAAGCCATCGTCATGGGTCGTCTTTCCAGATGGGAGATCTTTGGTTTTGTTCGCTCGCAGAGCGCGCAGCGCCGCTGAGTTGAAGAATCCGGTTCCTCTCCCAATGCGTTGGAAGAAAGGGTTCAGGGATTCAAGGGTTCAAGGATTCAGGTGTTTGTTTTCTAACGTTCTTATCAATGCCTTGAGCATCCTTTCGACTTGTTGAATCTCATCTTTGATTTTAGAGACGACGGCACGCTCCATGTAACCCAAGTCCCCCGATAGCAGCATCTGCGTTTCCAGTTCACAGTTTGATCCATAGGCAATGTATAACGACCTGACATAATCGGCGGTTGTCTTCCGTCCATAGCCCTCGGCAATGTTGGAAGGCACCGATACAGCCGACCGTCTCATCTGGGAGGTCAGACCGTATCTTTCTTCTTTCGGAAATCCGGCGGTTATCTGGTAAACCGCCAAACAGAGCTGGTAAGATTTTTGCCAAACTTTCAATTCTTTGTAATGCTTAAGCAATTCACTCGACCCCTTGGCCCCTTGAATCCTTGGCCCCTTGACCCCTTAAGCATTCACCCCCCATTCGGACAGGATCCTTCCCAGACAACATATACCAAAAAACAGCCTATAATGCTTTCGCATTTCCCTTGACCCCTCAAGCATTCACCCCCTATTCAGAGAGGATTCCTCCCAAACCGCATATAGCAAAAATCAGCCTGTAATGCTCAGCATTTCACTTGACCCCTTGAATCCTTGACCCCCTTGAATCCTCAAAAATTTACCCCCATTCGGACAGGATCCTTCCCAAACAGCATATACTAAAAATCACCCTGCGAAACAATGACCCTGTGAGCAATGCGTGCATTATTATAATATAACGTTTTATCTTGACAGCCTTGACCACTTGGATTAGATCAAATAAACTGACTATTATCACAATTTCCCCAAAAGGAGGTCCGCCGTGCGGACGCAGGTATTGATCATTGGCGGGGGTGCAACCGGCACGGGGCTGGCGCGGGACTTAGCGCTGCGGGGGGTCTCCTGTATTCTCGCCGAACAGGGTGATATCAATCATGGCGCTTCGGGTGCCAATCATGGTTACCTCCACAGCGGCGCGCGGTATGTGTCCGCCGATCCGGAGGGCGCGCGCGAGTGCCGGCAGGAAGCCGCGATCATCAGAAAAATTGCGCCGCATTGCATTGAAGATTGCGGGGGACTGTGGGTGGCGGTCGAGGGCGATGATGAAGACTACCCGGCGGACTTTCCCGCGTTGTGCCAACGATGCGGTATCTCCGCGCAGGCGGTGGATGTTAAGGAAGCCCTGGCCATGGAGCCCTCCCTTTCCCGCAAGGTCATTGCGGCCTATTGGGTGGGTGAGGCCTCGATCGATCCTTTTCGGCTCGCACTGGAAAATATCTCCCAGGCTTGCCGTCTGGGCACCATTTTACTGCGACACCATCAGGCCATCGGTTTTCAGCGCTGCGGCAGACGAATTCAGGCCGTGCAGCTCCGAAATGTCCTCAGCGGTGCGGAAGTGACGGTCGAAGCGCAGCAGGTGGTCAACGCCGCCGGGGCGTGGGCCGACGAAGTCGCGGCGCTTGCGGGGGCGACGATCGAGATGCTTTACTCGAAGGGTACTCTGATCGTCACCCATCAGCGCATTACGGACCGGGTCATCATGCGGTTGCGGCGTCCGTCCAGTGGCGATGCCCTGATTCCGGGCGGCACGGTTTCCATTTTCGGAACCTCTTCCGTGCGGTTGGACACCCTGGAGGATATTCGACCCACTATCGCGGAAGTGGACGCCATGGTGGAAGAGGGGGCCGCGATGCTGCCGGTTTTGGAGACCATTCGGTATATTCGTGCCTTTGCCGGCGTCAGGCCCCTGATCAAGCCGCAATCCGCCAAGGATGACCGTGAGGTCAGCCGCGGTTTCAGCCTTTTTGACCATGAAAGCGATGGTCTGGCAAATTTCGCGACCATCTCCGGCGGAAAACTGACGACTTTTCGACTCATGGCGGAAAAAACGGCGGATCTGGTTTGTCACCGCCTGGGGGTTGCCGAGCCCTGCAAAACCGGAACGGAACCGCTTCCGACCTCGGAGGCATCCCAGTGGAGCACCCCGGGGCTGGGTCCCAAGGTCTGGTTACAAAAGAAACACCCGGCTGATCGAATTTTGTGTGAATGTGAGATGGTGCCCCAAAGCGGCATCGAAAGCGTTGTGCAAGCCATTCGGGAAGTGGGCGGCCATCCTGATCTTAGGGCGATCGGGCTCAGAACGCGGGCCGGCAAGGGCCCCTGCCAGGGCTCGTTCTGCAGCGCTGCGCTAACCGCCTTTTTGTATGATCAGGGGATCATCGCTGGCCAGCAGGGCCTCGCCGACCTGCGTGACTTTCTCGAAGAAAGATGGAAAGGCCAGCGGCCGATTCTCTGGGGGACCCCCCTGATTCAGGGGGAATTGAAGGAAGCCTTGTACAGCGGCCTTTTGGGGTTGGAACTGGATGACGCCACGGGCGCGAACACCCTGCCATGAAGCCGCAACATGATCCTGGCAAGGCCAAGGGATGACAGCGCGTATCCATTATTTGAAGCCTGGTAATAAAATGAAGCTTGTTATTGACACCCAGCGGGGTTTTTGCTAGGAATTCAGCATCCTCGCAGAGTATCAATTTAGCTGTATGCAAAATATCCCGGTCGACCGCCGATCGGCTTTGGGCGTCGGGAAACTGTCTGAGAAAATTAGAGGTCGTTGAACCGAACCGTCAAAAGGAGTTCCCATCCAGGCTCGGATTGACGTTCACTTCCGCGGCATCCTGTTTGAAATCAACGCGCAGCTCTGTTTTACGAACTCTTATTTGCGCGTTTTTTCCGATGCCCCAAGCCGATCAGCGGTCGGCCCATCCATGGTTTTTCAAAGGGCTAAACCGTTACCTCGAAGAAAAGATCAGGGGGAGCCGCAGATGGAAAAAAAATATATCATGACCTTTGATCAGGGCACCACGGGAAGTCGCGCCCTCCTGATCGATAAGGGCGGGCAGATCATCGCCAGTTCCTACCGCGAATTTACCCAGATATTTCCCCAGCCCGGTTGGGTGGAGCATAATCCCGAGGAGATTTGGGAGACAACGATGCTGTGCGGTCGGGATGTGCTCGACGCCAGCCAGGCCCGTCCGGCTGAAATCGCCGCCATTGGTATTACCAATCAGCGCGAGACAACCGTCCTTTGGGAGAGAGCGACCGGGAAACCGCTTTACAACGCCATTGTTTGGCAGTGTCGCCGAACAGCGCCCTTGTGCGACCGGTTGAAGGAGGCGGGTCTTGAGAACGAAGTGCGGGAGCGAACCGGTTTGATCATCGACCCTTACTTTTCCGCCACGAAAATCATGTGGATCCGGGATCATGTCGAGGGCGCTAAAGCGAAGATTGACCGCCAGGAAGCCTGCGCCGGATGTATTGACTCCTGGCTGATCTGGAAATTGACGGGAGGCAGGGACCACGTCACGGATTACTCCAATGCTTCGCGCACCATGCTTTTCAACATCAAGTCCCTGCAATGGGATGATTATTTGTTAAAGGAATTCGGCATCCCCGCGGGCCTGATGCCGATGGCCAAACCGTCCAGCGGATTGTTCGGCTATACGGATGAAAAGATTTTCGAGGGCGAACGCATACCCATTATGGGGGTTGCCGGAGATCAGCAGGCGGCCTTGTTCGGCCAGACCTGTTTTAAGCCGGGGATGGTTAAAAATACCTACGGGACGGCCCTTGTCACGATCATGAACACCGGCCGCAAATTTGTTTTCTCGCGCAACAAGCTGATCACCGATTTGGCTTGGGAAGTCGGGGGCGAGGTGAACTACGCCTTGGAGGGCGTTGTGTTTACGGGAGGGGCGGTCGTGCAATGGCTGCGGGATGGCCTCAGGATCATCGACAATGCCGCCGAGACGGAAAAACTCGCCCAAGCAGTGGCAGATACCGGCGGCGTTTACATGGTTCCGGCGTTCAACGGGCTGTGTTCACCCTATTGGGATCCCTATGCGCGCGGTACAATTGTGGGCATTACCCGGGGGACCTCCAAGGAACAAATCGCCCGCGCCGCCCTGGAATCGATTGCCTATCAATCGCGCGACCTGATTGACGCCATGATTTCCGATTCAGGCAACCGACTGGATTCCCTGCGGGTGGACGGCGGGGCCACCGCTAACCACTTCCTGATGCAGTTTCAGGCCGACATCCTGGGGATTCCCATCGAGAAACCTAAAATAACCGAAATGACGGCCTTTGGGGCCGCCTACCTGGCAGGTTTGGGCATAGGCTTCTGGCAGGACAAAGAAGAGATCGCCGCGCAGTGGGAGATCGCAAAGGTCTACGAACCCCGGATGTCTCCCGACCAGCGGGAAGGACTTTACGCCGGGTGGAAAAAAGCGGTGGAACGTTCGTTCGGCTGGGCCAAGCATGTCTATAGCCCGACGGAAAAACAAGCTAGCTGAAAGCGGAAAGGAGGTGGTATTCGCCAAGGACCCAGGAAATTCGCTGACAAAAGGGTGAATCCGTAATTATCTTTTTTGACACGAGGAAAGGAAAGGAGGGTGCAGACATGAAACCAAGAAATGTTGCCATCAGTGCGGTGGTTATGATGTTGCTTTTGATAGCGGGCATGGTCTCCGCCGAAATGGCCCCGCTACCGCGCTCAAAAGACTACCTCACACCGAAAGTTGTCTCCCCCATCATCCTTAAAGCCGGAACGATTCCCGATGAGTATATTTTTCCCGACGATTGGGTTAAAAAGCAGGACTGGGATGCGATTCGTCAGAAATATGGCGGGACGACATTGGACATCATTTTTGAAGGAACCGATATCGGTGCCCCGCTCATGACGAAGGAGCAATTCGAAAAAATGTCGGGGATGAAGCTGAATTTCACCGGCGTACCCAACCAGGTGCAGATGCAAAAACTTCTGGTTTCGTTCGCCACCGGTTCGGCGGCCTTCGACGTGACCGTCGTCCTGACCCCCAACCTGCCGGTTTTCATCCGCTTTCTCGAGCCGCTGGATGACCTGATCAAGAAGTGGGGTTATGATTTTGACGACTTTTTCCCGCATTTTCAGAGTCTCATGACCGATACGCCTCTCGTGCCGGGCGGCAAGGTCTATGGACTCCCCAACGACTATGATCAGCATTTCTGGCATTCCAGGAAGCAATTTCTCGATGAGATCGGGGCCGGCGGGCCGCCTAAAACCTTTGATGAGGTCGTCGATTACAGCAAAAAGCTGAAAGGCGTGCTTCCCGACGGTGTCTTTCCCACCGGGTTCATGATGAGCCGGGATTTATTTGCGTGGGAAAGCTTCTGGGATTTTGCCGCCCCCTTCGGCGCCGATTACTTCAAGCCCGGAACATGGGAACCGGATATGGCCAGTGCGGAAGCCGTGCAGGCGGCGAATTTTATCAGGGACATGATCGTCGATGGATATACGGCTCCCGGCTCGACCACCTGGGATTACGCCCGGCAGCTGGAAGCCTGGAACAACGGCAAGCTGGCCATGTGCATCCAGTATCCCATTCAGGAGTCTTATAACCCGCAGATGTCGAAAATCGCCGACGAGGAGCGCTACCACAGCGTGATGCCCAAAGGGATTGGCCCGAAGGCCCGCACCGCCACCCACGGGACGTTTACGAACGTGGCCTTGGCCATGAACAAGATGTCCAAGAAAAAAGACGCTGCCTTCCTGTGGATGGCGTTCAACAACAGTACGGAGGTGCAGTACATCTACACCGTTACCGGAACGGGAATCGACTATGGGCGCAAGAGCATTTTTGCCGACAAAACGGCGAATATGTTCTATCCCAATGCGCAGGCTTCTTACGAAACGATCCCATACATTTACAACGACATCCAGATCGCTCCGGGACCGGAGATTTTTGAAGTCATGATTCCGGCGATCCATGACGTGTGGACCGGAAAAGGCAAGGCGGAAGAGATCCTTCCCAAAGCCAACCAACAGGTTCATGAGATCATGAAAAAATACGGGTATCTGGGTGACAAGCCGCCGGTGCCGGCCCCCAAATCCTTCTGGAGCTGGGAACTTTATCCTGAATATCACAATTTGAAATGGGCTGACGGTGTCGGCCAATAGCACCGGTTTGAGTCCGGCAACGGCGCGGGGGTAGGGCGGTCAGCACGCTTACCCCCGCGACCTCCGGCACTCGCAACGAAGGGCGGCGCCCTTCTCGCCGCCACGCGATTTGATCGCACCAAGGATCGGCTCGGGGCCGGAGCAGAAGCCAAACATCGCTCCGAGGCGGCTTTTTTCAGAGTATCGTTAGGCAGTCTTCAGGAGGATCCCATGGATCTGAGCAATGTTACCCGCTATCAGTCGGCCGTTGCGGTTGAAGCCGCGGCACCTCCCGTGGTCATCAAAAGGAGAGGGTATCTCTTGATTTGGCCGGCCTTTTTGTACTTGCTCGCGTTTTTGATTGTGTATCCCTTCGGTTACAATGTCTACCAAAGTTTCTTCGAGTACTCCATGCTCACGGATACTTCCTGGTTTGCGGGGCTCAAAAATTATGTCGGCCTGTTTACCAGTCCCGAGTACCTCAACAGCGTGTGGGTCGGTTCGCTGATTGCATTCTTTTGCCTGGCGATCGAAACGCTTCTGGGATTGTCCATCGCCTTGGTACTCAATCAGAATTTCAAAGGCAAAGTGCTCGCACGCATCCTGCTGATTCTCCCCCTGGGCACCATACCCGTCATCAATGGGTATATGTTTAACATCTTGTTTTTTCCCAATGCCAGTGTCGTGGATCACATCCTGAACATCTTGGGAATTATCAACGGTCCGATGAACTGGCTGCAGGACCCGATCAAGGCCCGCATCGTCATCATTGCCATGGATGTCTGGCAGTGGACGTCGTTTATGATCATCATGATTCTGGCGGGATTATCGGCCATACCGGAATCATTCTACGAACTGGCGAAGCTGGACAACATGTCAACCTGGAAGACGTTCTGGCGCATTACCCTGCCGAAGATTAAATTCCCCCTGGCTCTGGCCATGCTCATCCGCGCCATGGATCTTCTTAAATTCTTCGACGGAGTCTACGCCCTCACCAAAGGGGGGCCGCAAAGCGCCACGGAAACGGTGAGCTTTTATATCTACCGCATCGGTTTTAAGGCCTTTAATGTGGGCTATGCCTCCGCCGGTTCCATCATCGTATGGGCCATTATCTGGGTCATGTCTTTTATCGTCATCTCCAAAGTATTTGCCGCCAAAGAAAAAGCGGTCTAGGAGGAAGTTCATGCAACGGGTGCAAAGGGAAAGTCGGGCGTATAAGCTCTTCCGAATCGTATTTCTTCTTTTTTTCATCGCGGTCTTCCTTCTTCCGATCTGGTGGATGATCAAAACCTCCATTATTCTCCGAGTCGATACGGTGGTCTACCCGCCGCAATATATCCCGAAGGGCATCGAATTCGATGGCTACATCCGGATATGGAAAGATCAGGGACTGCCCTTCCTTTATTTCAATACCATACGGATCAATATTCTCGCCGCGCTGCTGGCCTTGTTGCTGGGTGTCCCGGCGGCGTATGCGGCCAGTCGCTACGATTTCTGGGGCAAAGAAGGCGGGTTTATGTTTACCATTTTAAGTACGCGTTTTCTGCCGCCGGCCACGGCGCTCGTTCCCCTTTACTTTTTATACCGATGGCTCGGGCTGGTGGATAGCATCTGGGGGCTCGTGATCGCCTATGCCGGACTCAACCTGCCCATCGTGGTCTGGGTCATGCGCTCTTTTATCGACGAGATCCCCCGGGCGATGGAGGAGAGTTACATGCTGGACGGCCATTCACGGGTGGCCGCCTTCTTCAAGATCATCATGCCGCTGAGCGCCCCCGGAATCGCAGCCATGTTCATGATCTGTAATTTTCTGACCTGGGGCGAGTTTCTGCTATCGGCCGTGCTCACCACCACCGTTCCGCACCAGACCCTGCCGATCGGCGCTGCCCAACTCGAGGGTGACATCGGGATTCTCTGGCAGCAGATCGCGGCCATCGGAGTGTTGGGAGCGATTCCGATTACTTTGATTATCGTATTTTTTCAGCGCTACCTGGTCCGCGGGTTTTCGTTTGGAATTCTGAAATAAATCTGGAAGGCGGAGGTCGCAATGCCTGAGGTCATCCTGGACCGCATCAGTAAAACCATTCAAAAGAAAAAAATACTGGACGACGTCTCGCTCAAAATTGACGAAGGGTCTTTTGTCTGTCTGCTGGGACCGGCCGGGGGCGGCAAGACGACCCTGCTCAAGATTATCGCCGGCCTTGAGGTGCCCAGTGCGGGCGCCGTGTATTTCGGCCCGGAAAACGTCACCGGCTTGGAACCTTACAAACGCGATGTCAGTATGGTTTTTCAGGACTTTGCTCTGTATCCGCATATGTCGGTTTTCAAGAATTTAGCCAGCCCGCTGACCGCCAAAAAGCTTTCCAAACCGGAGATCGAGCGCAAAGTGGGGGAAGTCGCGCGGTTTTTGAAGATCGATCGCTTTCTGGACCGCAAGATCAATCAGCTCAGCGGCGGAGAAATGCAGCGGGTGGCCATTGGACGGGCTTTGACCAAAGAGGCCCAGATCGTGCTCTTTGATGAAATCTTCGTCAATCTCGATTACAAACTGCGCGAGGAGATGCGGGTGGAGTTCAAGGCCCTGGTGGATGAGCTCAATATCACCACGATTTTTTCTTCACCGGACCCGGAGGATGCCCTCTCACTGGCGGATAAGATTGCGGTGGTCCGCGAAGGGCAAATACTGCAATATGGTCCCCGGGATGCCGTCTATCAGTATCCCGTGGACGTCTTCACCGCCCAGTATTGCGGTTATCCCGAAATGAACCTCGTGGACTGTACGGTCGTCAAGAACGGCGGTGAATTGCAGATTGATGCCGAGTCGTTTCAAATCCCCCTGCCCAGGGAGACGCTCGCGCGCGAGATCACTCCCGGCAGCTATATATTGGGTGTCCGACCGGAGCAAATCCGAATCATGGAAGAACGGCAGGAAAATGGTGTGGTGATCCCCGGGCAAATGGTGTTAACCGAGGTCATCGGATCGGATACCATTGTGCATATCGATGTGGGCAGACACACCATCCAGTCCTTTGTTCCCGGCATATACCGCACGATCACGGACAAGCCGGTCTATCTCAACTTTGACACCAAGGCCATGTATCTTTTTGAGAGAGAGACCGGCGCTTTTGTCGCAAGGGGGACCTGATGGCGAAGATCGTATTGGAAAACGTGCGCAAGGTTTACAACGGTACGGTGGTCGCCGTCGATGACATGTCCCTGGAGATCCCGGATGGCGAAATCGTCTCCCTGCTGGGCCCTTCGGGCTGTGGCAAGACGACCACCATGCGGCTGATAGCGGGCTTTGAAGATGCCGACGAAGGTAAGATCTATATCGACGATCAGGAGGTCACCACGTGGCCGCCCAATCGCAGAAACTTCTCCATGGTTTTTCAATTTCCTGTTGTCTATGACACCATGACCCTCTATGAGAATATTGCCACGCCGCTGCGGACGCTCAAAACCGATGAGTCCCGGATTCGGGCGATCGTGCGGGAAGTTTCCTCCAGCTTCGGCATCGATGAAGATTCCTGGCACAAGAAAGCCGCCAAACTATCCATCAGCGATCGCCAGCGGCTGAGCCTGGCCCACGCCTTTGCCGTGGAGCGCAATCTATACATCCTCGATGAACCCTTTTCCAATATCGATCCCAAATCCAGGGTCAGGCTGACCAAATATGTCCGGGACATCCAGCAGAAAAAGCGACATACCCTCGTCTTCGTCACCCACAGCCAGAGCGAGGCCCTGACGCTTTCGGACAAAATTGCGGTCATGAAAGAAGGCAAGCTGCTTCAATACGATAGCCCGGATGCGATCTACAGCAAGCCGGCCAATACCTTTGTGGGGTGGTTCCTGGGAAACCCCGGCATGAATTTCATCCACTGCAGCTGCCGGCAAAAAAACGGCCGGCTCTATCTCGACGGCGGCGCCTTCGTGGCCCTGGACAGGATTCCCGCGGCCTATCAGAAAGTAATCACCGGCGAACGCGCGATCATTCTGGGCATCCGACCCGAACAGGTCGAAATCTCCCAAACGGCCAAGGAAGCCTTTATTCCCTGCGTCTGCCATTTTGCGGAGCCGTTGGGCAGCCGGCTGCTGCTTAACGTGAAATTGGGCCAAGACGTCATGATGAATGTGAAGGTACCCCTGGAGGCGGGGGTATCCGTGGGCGACAAGGTGTATGTGCACTTGCCGGAGGACCGGATTATGCTGTTTGACGATAAGACGGAAGAGGCCCTCTAAGACAGTCTTCTGCGGGATTTGCACACCTTTGATGGCGAAGCAACCCTCTCGACAATGCTCGCAAAAAAGCCTGACCACATACTAACCCTGGACGCCGGTACCACGAGTGTGCGGGCCCTGCTGATCAACCGCGCGGGAGAGGTGGCCGCCGAGGCCAACCGCGCGTTCCGTCAACTTCATCCCCGGCCCGGCTGGCACGAACAGAGCGCGGCCGAGATCTGGCAGGCGCAGCGGGAGGCCGCGCAAGCGGCTGTCGCCCGAGGAGGTGTTTCCGCCAAGCACATCACGGCCATAGGCATTACGAACCAGCGCGAGACAACCACGATCTGGTCCCGCAAGACCGGGGAGCCCCTGTATAACGCTATTAACTGGGGCGACCGGCGTGTGGCGCCGATCATCGACCGGATGCTGGCCCAGGGTTGGGAAGAAGAAATCAAGCAAAAAACCGGTGTGCTTCCCGATGCCACCTTTTCGGCGGGCAAGATTATCTGGCTGCTGGATAATGTCCCCGGTCTGCGGGCGCGGGCCGCCAGGGAAGAACTGGCCTGGGGAACGATCGATACCTGGCTGCTATGGAATCTCACCGGCGGCAGGGTCCACGCCACCGATGTCTCGAACGCCTCCCGTACCATGCTGATGAACCTTCACACCCTGGATTGGGACAGCGAGCTGCTGGCAAAATTTCAGATTCCCGTCGCGCTTTTGCCCGAAATCAGACCTACCAGCGGCGTGTTCGGCGAGACGCAAGCCGAGCTCTTCGGACGTGCCATTCCCGTGACGGCTCTGGCCGGAGACCAGCAGGCGGCCCTGTTCGGCCAGGCCTGTTTCGAGCCCGGAATGGCGAAGAAGACCTTCGGTACGGCCGGCTGTTTTGACCTGAACGCCGGTCCGCAACCCTTGCCGATCGACGGTCTGGTCACGAATGTGGGCTGGAAGATCGGTGACAGGGTCGAATATACGGTCGAAGGCGTGGCCCTCATGTCCGGATCAATTGTCCAATGGCTCCGGGATCAGATGGAGATCATTGCCGATGCGGCCGACACCGGACCGCTGGCGGCGGAGGTGGAAGATACCGGCGGGGTGTATCTCGTTCCGGCCCACCAGGGTTTGAATGCGCCCTACTGGGATATGTATGCCCGGGGGGCCTTGCTGGGCTGCAGCCTGGCAACCACGCGCCGGCATGTGGTCCGCGCCGCGCTCGAGTCCATGGCTTATCAGACGCGGGATATCGTCGAAGCGGTTCATCGCAGCGGACATATCACGGTGACGCAACTGCGCATCGACGGCGGCGGGGCGCAAAATGAGATCTTATGCCAGTTCCTGGCCGATCTCCTCAATATCTCCGTGGTCAAGCCCAAGATGATCGAAGCGACGGCCCTCGGCGCCGCCTATCTGGCCGGTCTGGCGGTGGGTTTCTGGAACGACCGCGAGGAGATCAGCCGCCAGTGGAAGATCCACAAAGCGTATGAGCCGCAAATGTCCGCCGACCGCCGCGAGGCGCTTTATGCCGGCTGGCGCAAGGCCGTATCCAAATGTCTGGGCTGGCTCAAAGAATAGGACTCCGTATGGAAGCGCCGACCGTCTGGCGCAGAGAGGATTTAAATTGAAAACGATGAAAGCCGCCAACCTGTACGCTCCGGGCGACCTGCGCGTGGAAGCGGTTCCCATGCCCGAACCCGCGGCCGGCGAAGTCCTGGTCAAGGTTAAGGCCTGTGGGGTCTGCGGCTCGGATATCTCCCGTGTGATGGAGACGGGCACCTATCACTTTCCCACGATCCCGGGCCACGAATTTGCGGGTGAGGTGGTTGAACTGGGCCCGGGCGTCGCCGGGATCACGCCGGGTTCCCGCGTCACGGTGGTTCCGCTCATTCCGTGCAAAGCCTGCCAATATTGCGGAATCGGGGCGTATCACCTCTGCGAACATTACAGCTACCTGGGATCCCGTGCGGATGGTGCCTTTGCTGAATATGTCAAAGGGCCGGCGGCCAATCTGCTGCCCCTTCCCGAGGGGGTGGATTTCGCGTTGGGCGCGATGACGGATCCGGCGGCCGTGGCGCTGCATGCGATCCGGAAGCTCGGAATCGACGCGGGGGACCGTTTGGCCGTTTTCGGTGTGGGCCCCATCGGCGCCTTTGCGCTGCAGTGGGCCAAGATCGTCGGCGTCCGTGAAACCATCGCCGTGGACATTTTTCCCGAAAAGCTCCAGATTGCCCATGATTTGGGAGCGGATCTTTGCGTCGATGGCAGCCAAGACGACCCGCTGGGGGTCATCCAGGAGCACACCGGCGGCACCGGTGTCGAACGGGCCCTGGAATTTGCCGGGCATCCGGTGACCCAGGAGCAAAGTATCCTGGCCACCGCCAAGCGGGGTGCGTGTGTCTGGGGCGGCATCAGTCACCAAGGCCTGAATCTGAGTGCCAAGGCAGTTGATGCCATTTTGCGCAAGGAAATGACGATCACGGGTTCCTGGAATTCGTCCTTTGCACCCCTGGTCAGCGACTGGGAAAAAACCCTGATTTATATGGGGCAGGGAAAGATTACGGCCGGAAATATCATCTCGCACCGGCTGGCTCTGGAAGCGATCCGGGAAACGTTTGCAATGATGTTGGCCCGCAAGCAATACTTTAACAAGGTGATGTTTTTCCCGGAAATGTAAGCCCCGAACGAGGGCCTGCCTCAAACGGCCGATGCCGGGGCGTTGCATTTCCGGTTTAGCGTGCTCTCACCGTCGTCAGGCTAGAGGGATTCCGGCAAACGCCGCTTGCGCAAATATCGGGTGACCGTTGCGACGAAGTCATCCTTGGCCTCGACGTGCACCCAGTGGCCGGCGGCGGGGATCGTAGCCAATTCGGCCGCAGGAAAGTACTGCCGCACCTCCGGCCAGTCCGCCTCCCGGATGTAGTCCGAATGCTCTCCCCGAATGAACAAACAGGGTTTTGGAAACGGCCCGCCGCTGATCTTAGCTGTCAGCTGGGGGTGGGACTTTCGAATGGCCTCCAGGTTGACATTCCATTTATATCCCCCCTCTTTTGATCTTTTCAGGTTTTTGAGCAGAAAGAGTCGGAGGGCCGTATCCGGAATCACCGGTTGGAGGTGGTCATCCGCCTGCTTGAGGCTCGCGAGCCGTCGAACATCCAGCGCCCGCAAGGCCTCAAAGATCTCCCCGTTTAACGGTGGGTAAGCTTTAGGGGTAATATCGACGATGATCAGCCGACTGACGCGCTGGGGATAGGCAAAGGCAAAGCGCATGGCGGTTTTGCCGCCCATGGAATGGCCGATGAGCGCCGCTTGCGCCAGATTCTGCTGCTGCATGAATTGTGCGAGATCCTCGGCCATGACGTCATAGTTGAAGATGTCGCTGTGGAAAGATCGGCCGTGATTGCGTTGATCGACCGTCAGGACCCGAAAGTCGGCGGCCAATTGCCGGGCGACGGGGTGCCAGTTTTCGAGGGATCCAAACAGGCCGTGCAGGATAATCACCGGCGCCCCCGTTCCGTATTCACGATAGTTTAAGCGCATCGATCATCTCCCCTATCAGAGCCCAACCATGGTTTTTTGTGCGCGTGAAATATAAACGCGGTAAGATGGGGTCGCTCACATCCACAACCGAGAACGAGTCAACCTTAATCTGGCTTATAGAAACCCCACGGTTGGGTGTCAATTAGAAACCGGCTGAACCCTATGGCCACCGCATTTGGAATCTTTAGGAGGAAGGAGGCCTTTTCTGAAAGACGATATCCCGTCTAGCTATCTCCGAAACGGAAACGAGAACGAATTTTTTCAGGATCGTTCTTGACAAGATGTAACAGTTGATTCATTTTATAAGCAACAACTGTTTTGGAGACCTCCATGACTTCCAACGATCCGCGGAAGTGGTTGCTTTTGATCCACCAGATCCCGCCCAAGCCCAACGCCCTGCGGGTGAAAATCTGGCGGCGGCTGCAGCAGGTGGGAGCCGCGGCCGTAAAACAGTCGGTTTATGCCATGCCCCTTTCCGAGCAGTCGCGGGAGGACTTGAGTTGGATACTCAAGGAGATCATCGCCGGCGGCGGGGAGGGCTCGATTGCGGAGACGCGCTTTCGGGAAGGTCTGACCGACGAACAGGTCATCGCCCTGTTTCAAAGCGCGCGCAAGGCGGACTACGAAAAGATCATCCAGGAGGCCCATCAGTTGCTCTCCGAATGGGGCAGCGGACAGAGTGACCCCCTGGACCCCGCGGTCAAAAGTCCGGTCCAAGTGTCCAAGCTGCAGCGCCGGTTGGAGGAAGTCACGGCCATTGACTTCTTTCAGGCACCTGAGCGGGGGACCGCGGAGATCCTGCTTAAGGATCTGACCTCCCGCGTTTCCGGGGAATCCGTGACGGCCGCCGCACCGAGGGCGCGATTCGACAACCTGAAAGGAAAGAAATGGGTCACGCGCAGGAACCTCTTTGTCGACCGCATCGCCTGCGGGTGGTTGATCCGGCGCTTTGTGGACCGCGAGGCGGGCTTCAAGTTCGTGGGCGGCCCGCACTATACCCCCGCGCCGGGCGAACTGCGCTTCGACATGTTCGAAGGGGAATTCACCCACGAGGGGGACTGCTGCACCTTCGAGGTGATGATCCGGCGCCTGGCGTTCCAGGACCGGGCCCTGGTCCCCATGGCCGAGATGGTCCACGACATCGATCTGAAGGACGCTAAATACGGGCGAGGGGAAACGGCCGGTTTCAATGCCCTGCTGACCGGCCTGGTCGGTGCGCATCCTGACGACGATCAGCGCATGGAGGAGGGGATCCGATTGTTTGAAAACCTGTATGCCTATTTCCAAAGACGCAAAGGCCCGTAATCTTCCCCAAGGGGTGACGCCGGACGAACACCCTCGGGATGACAAAGGCGACGATTGCGGCCCACGATCCAGGCCCTGCGACCGCCGCGTGGAGGATGTCCACGCGGTGGAGGCGGAGACGCGGGCCTCTTTTGCCGCTGCAAAGCGGCAGCTTTGACATTTGAACCCAGGAGACGCCCCATGAAATGGATAACCCGATCCCACGTCCACGTCGACCGCGTGGCCTGTCCCTGGCTGATAACGCGGTTCATCGACTCGGATGCCGAATTTCTCTTTGTTCCCCAAGCCCAGGTGGTGGAAATCGCGGAAAAGGAAGGGGCCATCCCCTTCGACACACCGGGGGCCGAACTGCATCACCGGGAGGATCTGTGCACCTTCGATGTGATCATCCAGGCGTATGAATTGACCGACAAGGCCCTGCGGCGGATGGCCAGGGTCATCAACGCCGCCGACACCCACCGGCTGGATGCGGATCCCCTGGCGGCCGGCCTCGAAGCCATCGCCGTCGGTTACAGCCTGCGCTTTCCGGACGACCGGGAGAACATCGAGCGGCAATTCGCAGTCTATGACGCCCTGTACGCCTGGTGCCGTCTGGATGTGGCCCAGCGCGCATCTTAAGGGCAAAACCATGGCAACCCCGGAGACCATCGACACGCGCACCTCCCGCATCTCCGCCTTCCTGGCTCTGCAGCGCAGCACCGTGGGCGTGCTGGCCATGGCGGTCCTGGTGGGCATGGGCGAGCGCATGGCCGAGCGCTTTCTGCCCATTTACATCATCGCCCTGGGCGGCAGCGCGCTGGCCATCGGTCTGCTGCAGGCCATGGATAATCTCCTTTCCGCCCTTTACTCCTTTCCGGGCGGCTATCTCTCCGACCGCATCGGCACCAAGCGGGCCCTGCTGGTCTTCAATCTGGCGGCCATGGCCGGATTCGCCCTGGTGATCTTGATTCCTGCTTGGCAGGCGGTGCTGGCCGGCGCGGTGCTCTTCATCTCCTGGTCGGCCATCTCGCTGCCGGCGACCATGAACCTGATTTACAAGGTCCTGCCCCAAAACAAGCGCACCATGGGGGTGAGCATGCACGCGCTGGTGCGCCGCATCCCGATGGCGCTGGGGCCCGTTCTGGGCGGCATTTTTATCGGCGTGTGGGGCGAACGCCTGGGGGTACGGCTGGCCTTCACGGCCGCGCTGGCCCTGGCGGCGGTGGCCCTGGTGTTGCAGCAGCGCCTGATCGCAGACGATGCGCCCGATGCGAATGCCAGGGCGGAGGCCTGCGAGCTTACGCCGGAAAGAAACCCGTTGAAACTGCTGCGGTTGATGGACCCGGCCATGAAGAGGCTTTTGGTGACCGACATCCTGGTGCGTTTTTGCGAGCAGATCCCTTACGCCTTCGTGGTGGTCTGGTGCATGAAGACCATCGCCGCGCCGGTCTCGGCGGTTCAGTTCGGTCTGCTGACTTCCATCGAGATGGCCACGGCGGTGCTCGTCTATATTCCCGTGGCCTACCTGGCGGATCGGAGCACCAAGAAGCCCTTCGTGCTCGTGACCTTCGTCTTTTTCACCTTTTTTCCTCTGGTGCTCCTGTTCAGCCGTTCCTTCGCGTGGCTGGTGCTGGCGTTCATCCTCCGAGGGCTCAAGGAGTTCGGCGAACCCACGCGCAAATCCCTGATCATGGACTTGGCCCCGGACAGCTGTAAAGCGGGCATGTTCGGCCTCTACTATCTGATCCGGGACATTATCGTGTCGGCGGCCGCCTTGGGCGGTGCGTTGCTCTGGCAAATCAGCCCGCAGACGAATTTCATGACGGCCTTCGCCTTTGGAATCATCGGCACCCTGGGATTCGCAGTTTTCGGCCGGGATCTGCCGGCGACTGCAAACCCAAAGGAGTTCTAATGCGCCCGGCGCCGGTTTCACAGCCTGTTGTAACGGTTTCCTTCAGGGAGGCCCTCAAGTTCTGGACCAAGCTGGGCTTCATCAGCTTCGGCGGGCCGGCGGGCCAGATCGCCATCATGCATCAGGAGGTGGTGGAGCGGCGGCGCTGGATCGGCGCGAACCAATTCCTCCGGGCCCTCAACTTTTGCATGCTGCTGCCCGGACCCAAGGCCCAGCAACTGGCCACCTACATCGGCTGGCGGCTGCACGGCACCCTGGGCGGCATTGCGGCCGGGGCGCTCTTTGTGATTCCATCGGTCTTCGTTATGCTGCTTTTGAGCTACCTGGCCGTGGCCCACATCGATATTCCGGCCGTGGCCGCCGCCTTCTACGGCATCCAGCCGGTGGTGGTGGCCGTGGTGGTGGAGGCGGTGCTGCGCATCGGCCGCAAAGCCCTGAAGCACGGCGTGCTCTATGGCTTTGCCGCCCTGGCTTTCATCGCCATCTTCTTTTTGAAAGTGCCCTTTCCCTACATCGTGGCGGCGGCGGCCGTCGGGGGGCTGCTGCTGCAGCGCCGGTTGCCCCAGGTCTTCTGCCAGGGCGCTGTCGACCTGCAAACCCGCGAATGCCGCATCGAAGCCGAGCCGGCCGGCGGGTACGCGGGCCACTCACCGTCGTGGGCCGATGTGGTGCGGGTGGTTCTCGTCTGCCTTGTCGTTTGGGGCCTGGTGGTGGGAGGCGTGTGGACCTGGCGCGGATTCGGCGACGTGTTGAGCCAGATCGCCCTGTTTTTCACCAAGGCGGCGTTCGTGACCTTCGGCGGCGCCTACGCCGTGCTGAGCTACATCGCCGATTTCGCGGTCAGCCGCGCCTGGCTCACGAGCCAACAGATGCTCATCGGCCTGGGTTTGGCCGAATCGACCCCCGGACCACTGATCAT
>CP070697.1:5701776-5720225 GCA_020353555.1 Desulfobacterales bacterium | reverse complement strand
GCCAATCGCTTTTCCAATTGCCGGCATTGCGCCGCGGGTAAGCCGGCAGCCGGGGGCGCCCAGTGCGCCACCCGGGTCCGCCGCAAATCCCCCCAAGCGGCAGGGCCCCCAAATGAGACTGGCTTCGCCTCCCGGCCCAAGCAGACGAACGGCCGGGCCGGCATCTGACGCTTACGCCGGCAGGGCTTCTATCCGAGGGGAACGAAAGGAGAACGCCCCATGCGTGTACTGCTTGTCAATCCGAATACGACCGTGGCGATGACCGAATCCATTGCCACCTGTGCGCGCCGTTACGCCCGCGCCGATACGGAAATTGCGGCGCTCAACCCCACCAAGGGTCCGGTGTCCATCGAAGGTTACTTTGATGAAGCCATTGCGACCGAAGCGGTGCTGGAACTTTTGATCCGGCACCGCGGCTGCTTCGACGCTTATATCATTGGGTGCTTTGGTGATCCGGGATTGTTTGCCGCCCGGGAAATCATGACGGCACCGGTGATCGGCATGGCCGAGGCGGCGATGCTGACGGCCTGCACGCTCGGCTACCGCTTCGCCATTCTGGACGTGATGAAGCGGACCTGGCCGCAGATGGAAGACCTGCTGATGCGCTATGGTTTGCAGCGTCGCTGTGTCTCCGTGCGCGCCGTGGAAATGCCGGTTCTGGAAACCGAAAGCAAATCCGAGCGGGTCAGGGCCCGGCTCATCGCCGCAGGTCGCAAGGCTCTGGAGGAAGACCGCGCCGAAGTGCTTCTGTTGGGGTGCGCCGGTATGTCAGGGCTGGATAAGGATATGGAGAAGGTTTTGGGCGTGCCGGTTCTGGACGGCGTGGTCTGCGCCGTGAAGATGGCCGAGGGGCTGGTGGACTATCAGGCCTTCACCAGCAAGATCAACGCCTTCAAACCGCCCGAGTTGAAGGAATTCAGAAACTGTTCGGACGCCATTGCGACGATCGGAAAGGGGCGCAGACACGCGCGCATTGAATCAAAAGAGGAGGATTAATCGAAGATGGCCAGAACCATGATTACAGGAGGCAAAGCCGTTTTGCCCACGGGGGCGCAGCAGGTCGACATCCTGATTGAAAATGAAAAAATAGCCGGGATCGGCCAGGCGTCCAGTCTGGCTCAAACCGACAACTGGATCGACGCCAAAGGCCAAATCGTTTTGCCGGGTCTCATTGACATGCATGTTCACTTCCTCGACCGTTTTATGGGCACCATCAGCCTGCACGACTTTTTCACCGGAACCCGCGCGGCCGCCTGTGGCGGCGTGACAACCATTATCGATTTTGCCAACCAGAAAAAGGGGGGTTCCCTGGCGGATGCCATTGAACATAAACGGTCCGAAGCCGACGGCCACGTGGTCATCGACTATGGGCTGCATGCCGAAATCACCGATCCCACCCCGGCGGTCATGAAAGAAGTCCGAAGCATCATCAAGGCCGGCGTACCGTCCTTTAAGGTGTATACGATTTACGAAGGCATGATGGTGGACGATGGGGCGCTGCTGGCCCTTTTCGAACAGACCTCCCGGGGCGGGGGCCTGGTGATTGTGCATGCCGAAAACAACTTCATCGCCGACCGCCTCCGCCGGGAATATTTGCGTGAGGGCAAAACCGGCGCTATGTATCACGCCCTGAGCAAACCCAACATCGTCGAAGCGGAAGCCATCGGCCGCATCGCTTATTTGGCCGGGCACCTGAAGGCCCCTTTTTATATCGTGCACATGTCCACCCGGGAGGGCCGGCAAATCATGCAGCACTGCCGGCACAAGGGGCAGGCCGCCTTTGCCGAGACCTGTACCCATTACCTTTGCCTGACCGACAGCGTTTACAGACGACGCGACGGGATCAACTACATCATCAGCCCGCCCTTGAGGAAGCAGGAAGACATCGAAGCGCTGTGGGAAGGACTGCACGAGGGGACGATTTCGGTGGTGAGTACTGACGATGCCTCCTTCAGCGTCGAATCCAAAAGAATGGGTAAGGATTCTTTTGACAAGGTTCCCAATGGGATGGCCGGTGTCGAGCTAAGACTGCCGGTCATGTTTTCCGAGGGTGTGCTCAAACGCGGACTGTCGCTGGAACGGATGGTGGAACTCACCAGTACCAATCCGGCGCGGCTCTTCGGTTTGTTTCCGCAAAAGGGCGTCATTCAGGTGGGTTCCGACGCCGATCTGGTGATTTTGGATCCCCAGAAGAAAGTCAAGCTGGGGATGAAAACCACCCATATGGTCACGGACTTCTGCTCTCTGGAAGGGCTGCGAGTGACCGGTTATCCGGTCATGACCCTGTCGCGGGGCAAAGTCATCGTGGAAAACGGCAAATTCGTGGGCCGCCAAGGCGAAGGGCGATTTCTGCACCGCAAAATCGATTTCAACGCTATCCGCAATGTGAGGTAGACGCGTGCGCCTTGCCATCGATCCTTTCCGATTGCGAAAGAACATGGAGGAACTGGCCGAATTCGGGTGGGAATCCACCGGCGGCATCTGGCGGGAATCCTTCGGCGCGGCCGATCAAGCGGCCAAGCAGTGGCTGATCGCGAAAATAGAAGCAGCGCGCCTGCATGCCCGTCAGGATGCGGCCGGCAATGTCTGGGGCCGCTTGGGTCCCGCGGGACCGGCGGTGCTGGTCGGCTCCCATATCGACACCGTGCCCGCCGGAGGCATGTTTGACGGAGCGTTGGGGGTTGTGGCGGCCCTGGAGTGCCTGCAGACCATCCGGGAACAAAAACCGGCGCTCGGCCATCCCTTGGAAATGGTGGCTTTTTCCGACGAGGAAGGTGCTTTTCTGAGCTTTTTAGGCAGCCGGGCGGCCGTGGGCGCCCTGCGCCGGGAGGAGCTGGCCGAGGCGCAAAACATGCAGGGGGTTCCGCTGGCGCAGGCCCTGGCAGCCTGCGGACTGAACGTCGCGGAGCTGCTGCGGGCCCGAAGCACGCCCCATGCCATCCGGGCGTACCTGGAACTTCACATCGAACAAGGCCCCCGGTTGGAGGCGGCGCAGATCCCCATCGGAATTGTGCGCACGATTGTCGGCATCGCTGCGTATCGGATAACGTTCCAGGGGGAAGCCAACCACGCCGGCACAACCCCGCTGGCTGTGCGCAAGGATGCCCTGTTAGGCGCCGCCGAATTCGCCCTGCAGGTTGACGCCTGGGTGCGGTCACACACCCTGGGGGTGGTGACCGTCGGCAATATGGATGTCTTGCCGGGCGCCTTTAATATCGTGCCGGGGGAGGTCCGCCTGGCCCTGGAATTCAGGGAGGCGTCCTCCGCGCAACTCGCAAGCATGGAGCAGGCAATTCTGCAGATCGGTGCCGAGGTTGCGCACCAAAGAAATCTGGGCTTCCGTGCGCAGAAGCTCTCCTGGGACGAACCGGTTGCGCTCAGCCCGGCCATCATCGCGGTTATCCGGCAGGAAGCCGATGCTTTGGGCCTTAAATTTCAGCTCATGGACAGCGGCGCCGGTCATGACGCTCAGATCCTGGCCCCTCAAACCGAAGCCGGAATGATTTTCATTCCCAGTCTCCAAGGCAAAAGTCATTGCCCGCAAGAGAATTCCCGGTGGGAGCATATCGAGCAGGGCGCGCAACTCCTGCTGAATTGTCTCCTGCGGTTGGCCGGATCGGAAAGTGCGAAGGCATGAAGCCCGCCGGCCAAGAATCCAAAGGTCCCCTTTTGCAGGTCGAAGACTTAAAGGTCGACTTCTTGACCCCCCGGGGCACGGCGCCGGCCGTGGAGGGGGTCAGCTTTCACCTTGATGAGGGTGAAAGCCTGGGGATCGTCGGCGAGTCGGGATGCGGAAAATCGGTGACGGCCCTGGCGATTCTGAAACTGATTCCCACGCCTCCGGGCAAAATTACGGCCGGAAAGATCTGGTGGGAGGGCCGGGACCTGTTCCCATTGACCGAAAACCAGATGACGGAGGTCCGGGGCCGGCAGATCGCGATGATCTTCCAGGAACCCATGACCTCCCTGAATCCGGTCTTTACCATCGGATTTCAGATTGCGGAAATGTTTCGTTTACAGATGGGGTTGGGGAAAAGGGCGGCCTGGGAAAAATCCATGGAAATGTTAAGCCTGGTGCACATTCCTTCATCGGCCAAGCGCATGCAGGCATATCCGCATGAGCTCAGCGGTGGCATGCGGCAGCGGGTGAATGATCGCCATGGCGCTGGCCTGTCATCCGCGGCTGTTGCTGGCCGATGAGCCCACCACGGCCCTGGACGTGACCATCCAGGCCCAAATTCTGGAATTAATGCAGGAGTTGAAGGAAAAACTGGGGATGGCCGTCCTGTTGATCACACACGATCTGGGTATCGTGGCCCACACGGTCGAGCGGATCGTGGTCATGTATGCCGGCAAGATCGTCGAGGAAGGCCCTGTGGCCGCGATATTTGACAATCCCCGGCATCCCTATACCCGGGGACTTCTCAAGGCCGTCCCGCGCATGGATCGTGATCAAGGATCGCCGGCCAAGCGCCTTTATGAGATCAAGGGCACCGTTCCAAGTCCTTACCGGCGGCCGCAGGGGTGCCGATTTTATCCCCGTTGCGATCGGCGCCGGGAGCGCTGCCGCACCGAGGATCCGGGCCTGGTCGCCATCGGGCCCTGCCATTCGGTCAGTTGCTGGATCTAGACCGCACCCGCGGCAGTTCCAGGGGGGATGATTGCATGGAGAGCCCCTTGTTGGAAGTGAGGGATCTCAAAAAGCATTTTCCGGTGCGAGCAGGCTTCTTCGCCCGACGGGCCGAGTGGGTCTACGCGGTTGACGGCGTCAGCTTTACGGTCAATAAAGGCGAAACCCTGGGGCTGGTCGGTGAAAGCGGCTGCGGCAAATCCACCCTGGCCCGGTCGGTCCTGCGACTGATCGAGCCGACGGGCGGCCAGGTTTATTTTGAAGGGCAAAATATCCTGGAATTGGGGCCAGCCCCCATGAAGGATCTGAGACGCCGCCTCCAGATGATCTTTCAGGATCCCTTTTCGTCGCTGAATCCGCGTATGAAAGTCGGCGATATCATCGGCGACGCCTTGATTATTCATGGAATCCGCCCGCGCGCGCAAAGAGAGCAGCGGGTTGCGGCGATCCTGGAAAAGGTCGGTCTGCAACCGGAGCACCTGAAACGCTATCCCCATGCATTCAGCGGCGGCCAGCGTCAGCGGATCGGCATCGCCCGCGCCCTGGTGCTGGAGCCCAAGCTGGTGGTCTGCGATGAGCCTGTCTCCGCCCTGGATGTATCCATCCAGGCCCAGATAATCAACATGCTGATGGATCTGCAGGCGGCCCTCGAGCTGGCCTTCATTTTCATCGCTCATGATCTCAGCGTGGTGGAACACATCAGCAATAAGGTGGCGGTGATGTATCTGGGCCAAATCATCGAAATGGCGAATAAACGTGACCTCTATCGATCTCCGGTCCATCCGTACGTGCAAGCCTTGCTTTCGGCCGTACCGGTCGCCAATCCGCACCGCAAACCCCGCCGAATCATTCTGGAGGGCGACGTTCCCACCCCCATCGCGCCGCCGCCGGGATGTCATTTTCACCCGCGCTGCCGGTATCAGATGCAGCAATGCCGGCAGGAAGCGCCGGCATTCGTGCGAATTGACGAGGCGCACTACGTGGCCTGTCATCTGGCGGGAAGATGAAGGACGGGGATGCCGCCCAAATGGAGGATGGCCGAAGAATGCACCGAACGGACGTGTCCTCGGCTGGGAAACAGGGGAGAGTTTCAACATCGCGGCCGGGCAGCTTTTTGACAAGCGGCCACAGAGGGGCCCCGATTGGCGGAATGTTTTGATTTCTTGGGTGGCCGAGAGATTTGAACGGCAAAAAAATAGCCGTGTCAGCCGTATAGATCCGTATCCCCTAGTTCTACTTGGTCACATTACCGCAAGCCTTCCGGGGACAAGCGCAGGGGATGGTCAGATTTGAAAGCGTGTAACTGTCTGAGGGCCGTAGGGATCGTTAAGAAAGCACCGCACGAAGGCACCGCTGCTTTCAAAGACCTGGGAAAAATGTGGATGCGGTGATCGTTCATATCTTGCGCGTCCCCGGGGCTTTCTTTACGAGCCTTTCGGCACGAGTTTTACACGGCTTCAAATCTGATCATCCCTTGCGCCCCATGGTGAACAGGGTTAATGTGACCAAGTAGTACTAGCGCCAAGGGCTAAAATCTTACCCTGAATCTACAACTTTTTAGCAGAGGGGCGGGAGTCACATGCAATCCGACGCGCTCAAATCCAGGGACGAGCTGGTCCAAGAGCTGAATTCCCTCCGGCAGCAAGCCGGCGATTGGCAGAAGCGGCTGCAAGAGGTTGAGAAGGCCCACGAAGAGCTTCAAAGACGTCTTGAAGCCCGAGCGCAAGCCCATGAACGGGAATGCGCGGCGCGGGACCGCACGGAAGAAGCCTTGCGTATGGCGGAGCTGATCATCGACAAGAGCCCGGTGATTCTTTTTCGGCGGTTGGCAGGCCCCGAGCCCCGTCTGGTCTACGTTTCCAACAATATCAATCAGTCGGGCTACACGGCCGAAGAGTTTCTTAGCGGCCAGGTGCAATTTAAAGACATTGTGCATCCGGACGACACGGAACGGGTAGGGCAGGAAATCAAAGCCTACGCGGACCAAGATGTGGAAGAATATACCCAGGTTTATCGTATCTTGACTAGGGGCGGCGAGGTCCGCTGGGTGGAAGACCAAACCTCCGTCGTGCGGGATGCCGGGGGGCGTAAAACATATTATCAGGGTGTCGTGGTGGACGTCACCCAGCGCAAACTGGCGGAAGACCGCCTGCGCAAAAGCGAAGAAAAATATCGCCGGATCGTCGAAACGGCCGGCGAAGGATTTATCCTCATGGATCACAATCTGGTCATTGTGGATGTCAATGCGGCTTACTGCCAGATGACCGGTTTCGCGCGGGAGGAGATCATCGGCAAGAGCCCTCTGGATCTGGCCACGGACGAATTCCGGCAATTCCTGCCGGCCAACCGTGAGGAACTGCTGGCCGGCGACTATCGCCGATTTGAAGGGGCCGTCCTGACCAAGGACGGCAGGCAGGTTCCCATTCTGGTGCATGGGAGCGTTCTGAGGGATGATCGGGGCAAGATTATCGGCAACATGGCCTTTGTGACGGACATGACCGAGCATAAAAAGGCACTGGCCCTGGCCGGGGAAGTCCAGAAGAGCCTACTGCCCCAGGACAAACCCGGGATCCCCGGGCTGGATGTGGCCGGAAGAAATGTCTCGTGTGATGAGATCGGCGGCGACTATTTTGACTTTCTCTGGCGCCGGGAAAGGCCTCACGGCCCGTTTAGTGTGGTGGTGGGCGACATTACCGGCCACGGGGTGGATTCCGCCCTCCTAATGACCAGCGCGCGGGCCTTCTTACGGATGCGGGCCTCCCAACCCGGAACCATGGCCGAGATCGTCACCGCCATGAACCGCCATTTGGCGCGGGATGTGGTTGAAAGCGGAAGATTCATGACGCTCTTTTATCTGACGATCGACGGGACCCATGATCGTGTCGCGTGGGTGCGGGCCGGCCATGACCCGGCGCTGGTCTATGATCCGGCCGGCGACCGATTTGAAGAACTGAAAGGCCCGGGGATTGCCCTGGGAGTGGACGAGACCTTCGAATATGGGGAAAATTATAGAAGCGGTCTGGCGCCGGGACAGATCATTGCCGTGGGCACGGACGGCATCTGGGAGGCGTGCAACAAGGAGGGCCAGATGTTCGGCAAGGAACGCTTCCGGGATATCATCCGACACAACGCCCGGGCCGGCGCCGACGACATCCTGCATGCCGTTTACCGCGAGTTGACCGAGTTTATGCGCGGCCGCCGATCCGAAGACGACATCACCCTCGTGATTATCAAGGTGCATAAGTAGCGATCGGCAGCCGGGCGAACCTGATCCGTGCGGGTGTTTGCAAAGCCACCTGCGGCAAGGGGGGAAGAATTGAACCCGCGCCCCCCTCACAATCCCGCAAATGGTGCGGTCAATAGCACTCACAGTAGATTTCAAAATGGGATTGCGGATGCAGGCAGGTCGGACAGGTCTGCGGGGGCTCCGGCCCTTCATGCACGCGGCCGCAATTGCGGCATTTCCATTTCACAGGGGTATCCCTCTTGAATATCTTAGCGGCCTCGAGATTTTGGATTAACTTGTTGTAACGTTTTTCATGCCACACCTCGACCTCCGCAATCCTTCTAAAAACCCCGGCGACTTCTTTGAAACCCTCCTGATCGGCCACAGCGGCAAATCCGGGATAGAGCGTCGTGTGTTCAAATTTTTCACCAGCGGCGGCGGCTTTCAGGTTTTCGAGGGTCGACCCGACAATTCCGGTGGCGAAACCGGCGGGATAAGCGGCGGTTATTTCGACTTCTCCCCCTTCGAGATAGGTAAAATAGCGCTTGGCGTGCGCGAGTTCATTTTCGGCGGTTTCGAGAAAAAATCCCGCGATCTGCTCATATCCATCTTTTTTGGCGCGGGATGCGGCCATGGTGTACCGGTTGCGGGCCTGCGATTCTCCGGCAAAGGCGGCCAAAAGATTTTTTTCGGTTTGCGAGCCCTTTAAACTTTGCATTGATACCTCCTCTGGTCACTGTTAAAAGTAAAGAAATACCTCCGGGGGTGTTTCTAGTGCCCCGTGCCGCTTGTGTCAAGTGCGAATCTGGGGTTGCCTGGCCCAGGCCTGAGGCGGGAAACCATAATTGTGAGCAGGCACGCACGAATCCGTGGGCCGAAGATGCGCCCCAGCGCCGGATTGGTCGTAATCCGGCGAGCGGAGTTTGCCGTCCGATTACGTTCGCGATGGACAAGGAGACCGATATGATGGCTATCAAAGACAGCGTGGATTTTTACTGGGATCCGGTTTGTCCCTGGTGCTGGATCACTTCCCGGTGGCTGGAAGACGTGGGCGTGCCCCTGATGGTTCTCGACGGGGGGACGGGACCGGGGTTTTTCGGTCCCGTCATGAGCCCGGCGCCCACCGGCCCGGCGGCGGTGAGATTATGGGAGGCCGTTATCGCCGCCGGCCGCACGCGCGGATTTTTCGAGCTCAAGCGCACCCGGGAGACCGACCCCATATTCGGGCCGCATCCCTTAGATAAGTAGCGCCGGAATAACCTGCTAAGAAAAAGATGGCCGGACTACGGCTTCAACCGATCGGTGGCGTTGGGGAAGATATTGACTGAGGATATCGTCTTGTCAAAAGGCCCTCCTTCCCCCCCAATTCCAAATGCGTTCGCTCGGCGAGATCCAGAAGAAGGTATTGATTTTTATTCCGGATTCGTGTATTAGAAAATAATTAAAGAGGTGACACGATGGGGAATCCTCTCAAATTGTGCCTATCTTGCTCCTGACAGGATCTTGCGGTTCGGTCGGGAGCCTTCAAACGCGTATCGTCTTCAAGGGTCTGCTTTATCGCCGAACCTTCCGCGGCTTCCTGTGCGGTGAGGGTGCCCAGTTCGATTTGCGACTATTTGCGGTGAGTGGTCTCTTCAGGTCGACGCCTCCAATTGTGTCAAGAATATTTCAGTAGCTGAAAACGGACCGTGGCTGCGGAATGTGGTCTTCCTCCTGCTAGATGATCATATAATTGTGTCAAAGGCGATAAAATATTGAAATCACAGATGCGTTTTACTAGAGGAGGATCGGTCATGACTAAAATGTCAAAGTTCATGGTAGTCCACAGGGATCCCCATATCACCTGGGATAAGGTGGAAGAAAACTGGTCCAGGCTGGCCAACGTTGAATCAGCCACCTGGGTACGAACTTGCTTCAACAAAAAATTCGGGGTGCGCTACTGTATGTGGTTGGCCCCGAACGAGGAGGTCTTGCAATCGATCTTTTCCGATCTGAAAATATCATTTGAGTCCATCATGGAAGTCGAAGAGACCGTTCCGGATCTGTGGGGCAAGAAATGGGAAGAGCATCTTGCGGCCGAATCCAAAGCGAGTACCCTGGGGTTTTGATGAGATTAATTGGGGATTCACCAATCAGAATCAATCCACTTCAACATTCAGGAGCGCTAGGCAAATTGAATAAAACCGGTCCAAAGGCAGCTCGGCTTGAATTGCCGGGCTGCTAACGGCTGGAAAGGCGCTTCGCAAACCAATTGGCATCCACTGACGCTTCGTCGCCTGAATTTTTTTGAAATAATATCCGCCGCTCCTATTGATCCGATCACCACATCGTGTTACATTCCTTACCAACATTCCCTCCGGTTTGACACATATCTCTGTTTTGGGAGGTACGCGGTGCTCAGCACCGCGAGAGCGACCAAACTTGGCCGATTATCCAGGATTGTTGTCGGCTGGATCGTCAGCCATGCCGGATGCCGGGGACTGCATCAAAAGGAATCCATCCGCGCCGGTAACCTCCAGCATCCGGTTCCGGCCCGCCGGGACCGCGGCCGACCTGAGGTCGGGGTTCGCACGCGGCGGGCAAGGCCGCTTGCTCGGGAGACGCGCGTGAAGGAAATTCGGATGCTCTAAAAGAATTGTCGATCTCTCATGCCTGGCCCCCGCAAAGGTGATACACCATGGACAACAAGGTTTACATTGTTCAGTGCCGAGATTACGATGAGATTGAGGACAAGCTCGCAGCCCTGATGAATCTGATGGGCGGAATGGGGCGTTTTGCGCGACAAGGGGAAAGGATCGTCCTGAAGGTCAATTTGCTGCGTGAAGCCCGACCGGCAGAGGCGGTCTCCACCCACCCCTTGGTGGTGGCGGCCATCGCTCGTCTGGCCCGCGCAGCGGGAGCGCTGCCGGTGATCGCCGATTCGCCCGGGGGCGGCTATCGTTATAATGCGAAAACGTTGGAAAAGATCTATCGCACCAACGGTATGCACCAGGCGGCGGAGCAAGCCGGAATCGAGGTCAACTGGGACACGACCTCCCGGCCCGTGTCCTACCCCGAAGGTATTCTCACCAAACACTTTGACATCATCACGCCGGTTCTGGACGCGGATGGGGTCTTCAATTTGTGCAAAATGAAGACCCACCTGTTCACCCTGATGACCGGCGCGGTCAAAAACATATTCGGTGTCCTTCCCGGCTTGTCCAAGCCCGGTTACCACGCCAAACTCCACGATGTGCAGCGGTTTGCCGGCATGCTGCTCGATCTGGCGCAATACGTCTCGCCGCGCCTGACGATTATGGACGCCATTTGGGCCATGGAAGGGGATGGCCCGGGGACGGGCAATCCCCGGCAGGTCGGTTTGCTCATCGGCGCCGAGAATCCCCTGGCGCTGGATGTGGTCGCCAGCGAGATAATGAGCCTGGAGCGAACGGCGAATCCTATTCTCATGGAGGCGGAACGGCGAGCGCTGCAGCCCAACCGGCTGGAAGATATTCAAGTCATCGGGGCGGATCTGGCCGATGTTCGGGTGCCGGATTTTAAGCCGCCCCAATTATCGGCGGGCCGATTGGGCTTCGACCGGATGCGGTGGTATCAGCGGATTCTGGAACCGCTGTTCAAGGATGCCTTGACCGTCCGACCGCAGGTGATTTGGCATCGATGCATTGCCTGCGGCACCTGTATTGAGGGGTGTCCCATGGAAGCGATCAGCTTCGTCAAAGAGCGCGCTTTCATCGATGACGGGAAGTGTATCCGTTGCTACTGCTGCCATGAGATATGCCCGGAAGAGGCCATCGGTTTGCACCGCAGTTGGCTGTACCAACTCGTCCGACCGGTCTGAGCGCTGAGCAAAAAAGGCGGGCGGGAGGCATTGGCCGACCGCCGCTATCGGGTTCGGCTGCGGGACAGGTTTTACTTCTTCAGTTCGTCTTCCAAAAGCGCGCCCAGGCGTTTCAAGTGGGCTTTTTCTTCGTTGGCGATATCCAACAGGAGCGTCTTGGTCTCCTCGTGCGCGCTCTTAGCGGCATAGCGGGTATAGAGATCCAGGGCCTGGGCCTCCAGCATCATGGCCATATCGAGCACTTGGCGGTCCGTCTGCAGCGCGGGGCGGTTTTGGGCGACAAACTCCTCGGTGGTGAAACCACCCTCCATATATTGTGATGTCACTTTTGCGGCGAAGGCCGGCCGGTCCAGCGGCGCGGGATTCAGGGCCAGGTAAAGCTGATAGAGTTTTTCCTTGTGTTGGGCTTCGATGCCTGCCAGCAGGTCAAAAATGGCGGCCGTTGCCGAATTTTCCGCCACGGCCTTCATCGCGGTATAGAATTCTCCCAGGCCTTGTTCCAGGCCGTATGCCAGAATAATTATCTCCGCCGGATGCTCGTCGCCCCGGAGCAGAACCAGGCCCATCTCCGCAGGACCGGCGGCGGACAGGCCTTGCCAGGCACGCATACCGCCCTTCAGATTGTAAACCTCTTTAAATCCTTTGCCCGCCAGGAACTGCGCCGCCGCCCGGCTGCGTGCGCCGGCGGCTCAGTAGGCAATCACCGGTTTTTCCGGTGAAAGTTCCGCCAGACGATCCGGCAGTTCCGGCAATGGTATCAACGTGGTGCCGGGGATGCGGGCGTCTTCGTATTCCGCAGGTTGGCGCACATCCAACAGCGTGAAACTGCCTTCCGGGTGTTTATCGATAAACGCGCGCACGTCCTCGGGTCCCAGATTGCTTACGGGGGTCAAGAATTGCTTCCAGCGCATAAGCTTCCATCCTTACTTTTCAATTTGGCATCGCCGGCGTTTGAATTGGGCATCACCGGGTTCGAGGCCGTCATGGGGCGCAACCGGCGTCGATGCGATGGCTTTGGTTTAATAAATATTATCGGGCCTCGCAAGAATTTTTATATGGGTTGCAAAGGTTCTGGCAAATCTCTATAACCAACCTCAGCCACCTCCAGGACAACGCGTGGAAAAAGGTTGGGGATCGGAGCCCAGAGGTGCCAAAATCGAAAAGAATGTGCCGCTATCACGGCGCGAAGCGCGTATCTTGATAAACGTTCTGCAAAGAGGGGAAGGTGCCATGTCGAATTTTGCCATGTCGAGTTTTAAGGATCGAGTCCTTCGGGCAGCCAAGCTGGATGCGAATCTGTACGAGGAGGTTGAAGCCGATAAGGGGGCCATGGGGCAGGCCATGACCGTCGTTGTGCTTGCCGGTCTGGCGGCCGGCATCGGCAGTATCGGTGTCACCGGCGCCCGGGGTATTCTCGTGGGGACCGTCTCAGCGCTGGTCGGATGGTATATCTGGGCGTATATCACCTATATCGTGGGCACCAAAATCCTGCCCGAGCCCCAGACCAAGGCTGATTATGGGGAACTGCTGCGGACGATCGGATTTTCGAGTGCTCCCGGTCTGCTGCGGGTCTTCGGAATTGTCCCGCTGCTATTCGGAATAACTTTTCTGATCACTTCGGCTTGGATGTTAATCGCCATGGTGATCGCCGTGCGGCAGGCCCTCGATTATCAGAGCACGTGGCGCGCGGTGGGGGTCTGTGTCATCGGTTGGATTCTGCAGTCCCTCACGATGATGCTGTTCTTTTCTTTTTTCGGAGGGTCCCGCTGATTCCTCGGATGGTTTGGCCAACCGCCAGCGACGCGCACCGACCGACGCCGGCGGCCGGCAGTGCCGGCGCCAAGTCCGCGTGCGTCGGCGGGGGGCTGGAGCGAATCACTTGCGATTCATGGCCTGCCGGCAGCGGGCCAGGATACTCAGCACTTCAAAGGGTTCTTCGATCAAGGGAAAGGTCGGCACCCCGCGGGGTTCCAGAAATGCTTTCGCGGCGTCCATGTGTTTCTTCTGGGCGCTGAAGGTGACGTAAATCGGCTTCTGCGGATAGCGGTGGGCCAGCTCAACCAAAAAATCCAACGGCGGGACCCCCGTGTCATCCGTGAGCATCAGAATCGGCACCACGGCGTCGATGTTGGGATCTTTCAGGACGGCCTCGGTTCCCTCCCGATACGCGAACTCAACTCCGCTCACCGTGGCGGCCGGCCAAATATCCACGGGATTGCGCATGCGGATATAGGGCGGGCTGATCTCTTGCAGCCGCTGGCGGGTTTGTTCCTCCAGATCCGGGACGCGCAGCCCCAAATGCCGGCGGCAGAGATCCGTCATGCAAACCAGCATGGCCCCCGAGGGCGCCGAGAAGCTGACGCGGTTTCCCAGGGGCAGAGGCATGGCGGAAACGGCTTTGGCCGCCAGGATAAGATGGGAGTACTTGTAGACCCTGACAATCCCGGCTTGCCGCAGGGCTCCGTCGATGATGCGATCATCCGAAGCCAGGGCGGCCGTATGGGCCACCGCCGCCCGCGCGCCTTCCGATGTGGCCCCGCCTTTGAGAAGGACCACCGGTTTGGACCGCGTCACCCGGCGGGCCACTTCGAGAAATCGCTGGGGCCGTTTGAAGCTCTCCAGATACATGAAGATGGCCTGGGTCTCGGGGTCTTCCGCATAGTATTCCAACAACTCGCTCTCTTCGACGTCCAGCTTGTTGCCCATGCCGACGACCCGGGCCACCCCGTAGTTCTCCCCCGACATGATGTAACGCATGGTGTGGGTGGCGAAGTTGCCGGTTTGGGCGATGTATGAAACCTTTCCCCGGGGGATTTTCCCCAGAGGAAAGAAACTTGAAGTGAAGTTGTGGGGGGTGGAGGTGTGTCCGGAAGTGTTGGGGCCGATGACCCGGACACCGGTTTCACGGATGGCTTGAATGGTTTCCTCCTGCAGCGTCTTCCCTTGCTGGTCCACCTCCGCAAATCCGCTGGCGGCCAGGACGACGGCCTTAACTCCCTTGGCGGCGCAGTCGCGGATGGTCTGGGGAGTGGCGGCCGCCGGCAAGATAATGATGGCCATATCGATGCCCTGGGGCAAATCCTGAATCGAAGGATAGACTTTGTGGCCCAGAATCTCGCCGCCCTTGGGATTCACCAGGTAGAGCTCGCCGCGGAACTCGTTGGCCAGGATGTTTTGAATGACGTCGTTTCCAGCCTTGTGGGGTGTCTGGGAAGCCCCGATCACCACCACGCTTTGGGGTTCGAAAAGCTTATCCAGTCCACCGCGGACCCCTTGAGCTTCAGCGGGTTCCGCTGGCGGCTTTTCCAGGACGATCAGGGCGTCCACCGCCACCGGCCGGCCTTGCTGGATGATGAGGGGGTTGACGTCGATGGCGCGCACGGCGGGATGCTCCAGGCCGATCCGGCCCAGCGTCTGGAGCCCGCGGCTAAGCAGGTCCAGCTGTACCGGCGGGAGGCCCCGGACACCTTCCAGGATCTTACGTCCTTTGATCTCGCGCGTCATTTCCAGGGCATCCTCCTCATCCAAGGGCGCCACGCGGAAACAAACATCCTCCAGGGCTTCGGTAAACACGCCGCCCAGGCCGAACATCACACAGGGACCCAACTGGGGGTCCCGTGTCAGGCCCATGACCAGCTCGCGGGAACCCTTGACCAGCTCCTGCACCAGAATTCCGCCCTCTAACTGCCGAGCGTGGGCAGCCAAGCGCGCATAAGCCGCTTTTAGCTCGCCGGCGTTTTTGATGCCGACTTCAATCAGCCCCTGCTCGGTTTTGTGGGCCAGTCCGGCCGCGCAGACCTTCAAGACAACCGGATAGCCGATCTGGGCCGCCGCCGCTTCGGCCGCCGCCGGGTCGTTCACCCAAACCTCCCGGGTGATAGGGAGCCCGTAGGCCGCCAGGATTTTCTTGCTGTCATACTCGGACAAGGTCTTGTGACCTGCTAAAAGCGCTTGTTTGATAATGTCTTGCACTGATTCCATTCTGCCTCCCTTAAGCGCGGTGGTCTGTAATTGGGTTCAAGTTCTCCCGCCGGGTCAACCGGTCGACCCAACCTGCCCGCTGTTCGCTGTCAATTGCACCGTTAGAAACCGGTTTGATCTTGGCCCTTGAGTCCGAGAATCTGGCGGGTCTCGGCGGCCGTGGCGACTTCGAAATTCAATTCGCTGATGATCCGCCGCATTTTGGCCACCATGTCGGCATTGCTGCGGGCCAACTCCCCTTTGCCCAAATACAGGTTGTCTTCCAGGCCCACCCGGACCGACCCGCCCATCACCACGCCGACGGTGCCCAGGTTGAACTCGTGCCGGCCCACGGCCAGGACCGAGAAAATGTAGTCCTTGCCGAAGAGTTTGTCGGCGGTTTCCTTCATGAAGACCAGGTTTTCCACCGAGGGCTGGATCGCGCCGTGGATGCCCAGAATCAACTGCAGCCAAAACGGCGGCTTGATCACCCCTTTGTCCACCCAATAGGCCGTGTTGTAAAGATGCCCGACGTCATAGCACTCCATCTCGGGTTTGGTGCCGCATTCATCCATGATTTTAAATATACGCTCTTGATCATAAAAAGTATTCTTGAAGATGAGGTCTTTGGAGGCCTCCAGATAAGGCTCCTCCCAGTCGAACTGGTAGTGTTTGATTTTGGCCATCATCGGAAAAAGGCCGAAGTTGATCGAGCCCATATTGATCGATGCCAGTTCGGGTCGGAGTTCACGTACGGCGACCATCCGCTCCTCCGGGGTCATGGTCGGCGCACCGCCGGTGGTGATGCAGATCACCACGTCGCTCTGGGCGTGAACCTGTCGGCAAAAGGAACGAAAGAGATCGAGGTCCATGGTAGGACGGCCGCTCTGAGGGTCCCGGGCGTGGAGATGGACGGTGGCCGCCCCGGCTTCGGCCGCCGCCAAGGCTTCGGCGGCAATCTGCTCCGGGGTGATGGGCAAATACGGAGAAAGCGAAGGGACGTGGATCGACCCGGTGACAGCACAGTTGATGATGACTTTGTGACTCATATCGGCCTCCTACAAAAAAGCGCGTCCCGCCGCCGGCGGGATTTGAAGGGGGCGCCAACGTATTCGGCGCGCCGTTATTTTTGCCATTCCTTTTTCACCAGCTTCAGCCGGGCGTAAAATTTACGGTCGCGGTCGCGCCGCATGGCGTCGGCCGCTCCCGGCCCGTAGTCATAAAACCCGGCCGAGCTCTTGAGGCCCAGCCGGCCGGCCTTTACCTGGGCGGCCAGCAGCCGGGGCGGTTGGAAATGCGCCCGGCCCAGCTTGGCGTGTAGATATTGGTAAATGCCCAAATAAGTGTCTGCTCCGGCCTGATCGATGATCTCGAAGGGCCCGTAGGCGCCCAGGCGGAAGCCGAAAGAGGTCTTCACGATCCGGTCAATTTCCGCCGGTGTGGCGAGTCCCTCTTCCACCAGGGCGATCGCCTCGGCCGCCAAGGCCATCTGAATGCGATTGGCCACAAAACCGGGCGCGCTGCGGCAGATGGTCGGAACCTTGCCCAGGCCGGTCAAGAAGTCCATGACCCGCTCGATATTGGCCTGGCTGGCGCCGGCCGCGGGAATGACCTCCACGCAGGGCGTGATCTGAGGCGGGTGAAACCAGTGCGTCCCCACGATCCGTTCGGGATGAGCCACCCCTTCGGCCAGCTCGTTGATGTCGTAGGAAGAGGTGTTGGAGGCCAGGATGGCTTCCGGCGCGGACTTTTCTCCTAGAATTGCCCAGATGCGCCGCTTCAGTCCGAAGTCTTCATTGACGGCTTCTAAAACGTAGGCGGCCTCCGCCAGCTTGCCGGTCAGATCGGTGGTGAAGTTGATCTTGCCCAGAATGGCGGCCACCCGGTTTTCGGCCAACTCGCCCAGCGCGACCATAAAATCCAGGTTATCTGCGATCCAGCTCCGGGCACGCTGCAAAAATTCGTCGGATTGGTCCACCAGATGGACTTGGACGGCATGCATGGCCAGCAGTTGGGCCACGCCATGTCCCATCGTTCCTGCCCCCACCACCAGGGCCGTTGCTATTTTTTGATCGGTCGAACTTGCTGTTGGCATGATGCGATCCCCCAGCTTGCCTTCTTCGGAAATTATTTCGGGTTTTTTCTACTGGGCGGTCCAGCCGGCGTCCACGGCCAGCACATGACCGGTGACCAGGCTGGCAGCCGGTGATGCCAGATATAAAACCGCCCCGGTGACATCATCGGCGTGGCCGAAACGTTTCAGCACATTCTTGGACAGGGCGTATTGGCGAAACTCGGGATCGGCCAGAAAACCCTTGCTCAGTTCCGTCTCGATGAACGTGGGTGCCACGGCGTTGACAAGAATTCCGTAGGAGCCCCATTCCAGGGCCAACACTTTCGTTACCAGATTCAGTCCGGCCTTGCTGGCACAATAGGCCGCACGTTTGATCAGCGCCACCGAACCGGTTTGGGAGGTGACGTTGATGATCCGTCCCCCGCGAGCTTGTCGGATCATGATCTGCCCCACGGCCTGGGCCATAAAAAAGGCGCCCTTGAGGTTGATGTTCATAATGGCGTCCCAGGATTCCTCGGTGACATCCAGAGCGTCTTGGGGGATGTTGATGCCGGCGTTATTGACCAGAATGTCGATGCCGCCCATTGTATCGGCGATGGCAGCGGCCAGAGAGGGGAGACGGCCGACCTGCCTCAGGTCGCATGGAAAAGCGGCCGCCTGACGGCCCAAGTTTTGAATTTCTGCGGATAGGGTTTGCAGTTCGTTGTTACTCCGCGCGACC
>CP070697.1:5685617-5701676 GCA_020353555.1 Desulfobacterales bacterium | reverse complement strand
CCCGGGTTCTATGTTTCCCGGCAGCTCGGCGGCCTCATGGGCGGAGCGGTGTATCTGATCGCCGACGGGGTCGACGGAGCCCGGGTCGAGCAGGCCATGCTCAATTTTGGCATGCCCATGGGTCCGGCGGCTTTAGCCGACCTCACCGGCATCGACATCAACTATCATGTGGCCCAAACCTTTGAGAAAAAACTGGGAGAGCGCTATAAAGTTCACCCGCTCACCGAACGGATTTACCAGACCGGATGTTACGGCCGCAAGACCGGCGCCGGCTACATGGATTACAGCGGCGACCGGCCGGTCCCCAACCCCAGGGTGACGGAGGTCGTGCGCAAATACCTCGCGGACAACGGGGTCGCTCCCAAACAGATATCCGAGCAGGCCATCATCGATTTTATGCTGGCCAACGCCATCAACGAGGCCGCCTACATGATGGAAGAGGGGATTTGCGACCGGCCGCAGGATATGGACCTGGCCATGATTTACGGGACCGGCTTTCCTCCCTACCGGGGCGGCATCCTCCGCTATGCCGACCGGTGGGGGCTTAACAACGTCCACGCCAAGCTGGTGGAACTGGAGAAGCAATACGGCGTTCGCTTCCGGCCAGCGGCTATGATCAGGGAAATGGCCGCGCAGGGGAAAACGTTTTATCAGGATTAGTTTCGAGTTTTTCCCGACGCCAAAAGCCGATGAGGTGTCGAGCTGTCCATGGTTTTCAAAGGGCTGAACTGTTACATAAATGCCGCCGAGATCCTTGATCGCGTCTCGACAAGCGCCTATCCGACCGGCAGCACCAAGGAGGTATTTTCATGAAAGAAGTCGTCATCGCAGGTTACTTGAGAACGGCGCAGTCCCGTTCCCGCCCGAATGATCCGGCCCGGGACTGGTTTTGCCGGATGCGGGCGGATGAACTCGTGGCCAGGCTGCTTCCGGAACTGATCAAACGCACGGGAATCGACGCCGCGGAGATCGACGATTTCCTTTTGGGCTGTGCCACGGGGGTTGGGGAGCAGTGGTCCTACGGCGGTCGCTTACCCCTCCTCCTGGCCAATCTGCCGGCGACGATCTCCGCCAAGTCCATCGACCAGCAGTGCGGCTCGGCCATGGCCGCCATTCAGATCGGATACCTGGAAATCGCCCAGGATTTCGCCGACATCGTCCTGGTCGGCGGGATGGAACATATGACCCGGATTCCCATGGGCGAACCCATTCTTGATCGCGGGCTCATCGCCCCCAACCTTTCTCTTTTTCTCGACCCGTCCTACCAGCATTGGGATATGATGACCACGACGAATATGGGACTGACCGCCGAGAAACTTTTTGCCCAGACCGACTTCACCCGGGAGGATTTGGACCGCTGGGGAGCCCGGTCGCATCAACGGGCCGCCCAGGCCGAGGGTTTCTTTGCGGGCGAAATACTGCCCATTCAAGCCGAGCAGGCCGACGGCACGCTTATGACGGTGAACAAGGACCAGGCGGTGCGCACCGACGTCACCCTGGAGGGCATGGCTGCTCTCAAACCGGTTTTCAAGGAGGACGGCGTCATCACGGCGGGCAACTCGTCGCCGCTGAACGCCGGCGCCACCTCCATGCTGCTCATGTCCAAAGAGACCGCCCACGAGAAGGGGATCAAACCCCTGGCGACCATCCGCGCCATCGGTTTTGCCGGTGTCGACCCCACCATCATGGGGACGGGACCGGTGCCGGCCAGCCAGAAAGCGCTCGCCAAAGTCGGCCTGCGAGCCGCCGATATCGATTTTTGGGAGATTAACGAGGCCTTCAGTATTGTGACCCTCAATTGCATTCGTGAACTGGGGATTGACCCCGAGCGAGTCAACGTGATGGGGGGCGGGACGGCCATCGGCCATCCCTTGGGCGCCACCGGCGTCCGCCTGACGGGAACCCTGGCCCGCATTCTGCAGGCCAAAGGCGGGCGTTACGGATGTGCCAACGCCTGCGTCGGCGGGGGGCAGGGCGTGGCCACGATTATCGAAAGAGAAGCGTACGACTGGTAACTCACCCCGCCGTGCCTGGGCGTCAAATGCAAATCCCAAAACCCGGGGCCGGCTGAAATCTTTTGCCAAACGGGAAAAGCGGCTGCCAAAGTGGGAGCATGCGCCCCATTCGAATTCGGCAATGACTTTGAATGCCAGGCACGTTGGCGACCACGGCGATCATTGACATAATTTTTGAATCGGGTTACGAGAATCTCAGCAAAGATCTTTGTCGATTAATTCGACTTTCTCACAGGACCGCAGGCCTTGCGGGGACAAGCGCCATGGATGGTCAGATTTGAAATCGCCGCGCGGGTCGGTTTTGCGAACCCTTATTTGCGAGTTTTTTCCGCTGCCCAAAGCCGATCAGCGGTGGGCCTCTCCCTGGTTTTTCAAAGGGCTAAACGGTTACGAATAAAAAAACAGCGAGGGCCATATGGGCCACGACCCCCTCCCCGCCGAATTGGTGCAAAGAGTCGCCTATCTGGAAGCGGACTTGGCCAAATATAAAGACCATAAGGCCAAAGCCCAATGGATATTTACTGAATTCAAGCGGCTAGCGGAGCGATCCAAGGACGGCATCTATCAATTTGACGTTAAAGCGCGCAAGTTTTTGTTTTTTAACAAGACCGGCATCGAGATGTTCGCCTCCAAGAAAGCCGATATGACCGAGATTACACCGAAGAGTATCCTGCTGCGTATTCATCCGGAAGACCGGGAGGCCGTCCGCAGAGCGGCAAGGGATTCTTTGGCGCCGGGATGCAATGGGGGGGAGATCGAGTATCGCTACATTAACAGCGACGCTTCCTTCCGCTGGATGTATGACCGTTGGGTTGTCATGCGCGACACGTGCGGACAACCCCAATATATCGAAGGCATTGTGATCGACAATACGAAACGCAAGCTTGCGGAGCAAGCCCTGCAAGATTCGGAGAAGAAACTGCGCTCGCTGTCTTCCCATCTTTTGAAAGCCCAGGAAAGAGAGCGCAGGCGAATATCTCTGGAATTACACGATGAGCTCGGCCAGGCGCTGACGGTTTTGAAACTCCAGGTCAGGTCGATCAAAAAGAACCTGCGGGAGGATCAGTGGGCCCTGCAAGACGATTGTGACGGCGCCTTGAAATATATGGATCAGATCATTGAAAATGTTCGCCGGCTCTCCCACGACTTGAGCCCGTCCATCCTGGAAGACCTGGGTCTGGATGCGGCCCTGCGCCTGTTGATTGACGATTTTGCCAAACATTCCAATATCCGGATCGGGCTCGACATGACGAACATCGACAATCTGTTTTCCCGTGAACCCCAGGTTGTGATCTACCGGATATTCCAAGAGGCATTGACGAATATTGAAAAACACGCCCAAGCCACCCAGGTGTCGATTGCAATCCAGAAAGACCACGACCATGTTGTTTTCCGTTTGGCGGATGATGGCCGGGGGTTTGATATGAAACCGCGCGAGATGAGGTGTTACACGGAGAGAGCTTTGGGTCTGACGGCCATGAATGAACGGGCAAGGATGCTGGGCGGGTTTCTTGAGCTCTCGAGCTCCAAAGGTCAAGGAACCCAAATTGTCTTTGGGATTCCAACGGACAAGGAGAAAGCCCGCCATGAGTTCCTATCGCATCGTCCTCGCTGACGACCACGTTTTATTGCGGCAGGGAATCAAAAAAATTATCGAAGAGTTCCAGGACGCAGCGGTGGTCGGAGAGGCTTGCGACGGGATCGAACTGCTCGACCTCCTCCGCAAAACAACTCCCGATCTCGTCATTCTTGATATATCCATGCCCAACCTCCGGGGCATTGAGGCCACCCGCGAGATCAAGAAGAGCTATCCGGACATAAAGATCCTGATCCTGACCATGCACAAGAAGAAGGAATATCTTCATCACGCGCTGGCGGCGGGGGCGGAAGGCTATTTGCTGAAGGAGGCGACGGACACGGAACTATTTTCCGCCATCGAAATGATCCGGCGCGGCCGCACATACGTCTCGTCGGCCTTTGCCAACGAGTTGACCGATGACTTGATCCAAATCTGCCGGGGGGAATGGAAGCCTTCGTTGGAACTGCTCTCAACCCGCGAAAGAGAAGTTCTGAAACTCATTGCGGAGGGGAAATCCAGTAAGGAAATTGCGAAACTCTTGTATATCAGTGTCTACACCGTCAATAATCACCGGGCCAACATCATCAAAAAGCTGAATCTCAAACGTACGGCCGATTTGGTAAGATATGCCATCCGCCAAGGCTTGACCGCTGACACCCTTTGACGCGGGCGCCCCTCTTTCATAGTTACTTCTAACTATTGAAAAATAGTTAATCCTACCGATTGTTTTTGAAGTTGACCTCCTTTAAACTACTCATGACGTAAAACGTCGTTGAACCCGGGGCGTCCGCTGTTTTCAGCACATCCCGGGCTTCCTTGCCGTGTCATCCTTTCTCCAAGGTTATTTCTTCTTGAAGGTCGAGCAATTAAGATAAAGTTGTGTCAGGTAGCTGAATATATGAAACCATACCTCCCAGGAATGGCACCCTGCATCCGCCTCTATGCGCGATCTCCCTGAATAGGTTGACTCAACACCCCGGCTCTCAGTAACCGGCGTTTCGGTTTGGCGCTATTTCAGTTGGAGGCCACGTGATCGAATTCAGGCAAAGGAGGGATCCAATGCATACTCTCGGAGACATCCCTAAATGGGGAGCGCGGAACTATGCCGACCGGCCCGCCGTCGTTTATGACAAAGTCCGGTTGACATACAAAGAGCTGAATGATCGCACCAATCGCGTGGCCCACGCGCTGACCGGTTTAGGCTGCCGGAGGGGCGATCGATTAGCCGTCCTGGCTGAAAATTCGCATAAGTACCTGGAAATCTACTTGGCGGCCGGCAAGCTGGGTATGAGTCTCAATCCCCTGAACTTTATGCTGCCTGAGGCTGACCTGATACACATGGTCAATGACAGTGAAGCCTCGCTGCTCATGGTCGGGAATGGATATGAAGCCTGCGCCGCCAGAATGAAAAGGGGTTTGAAGACGATCAGGAACTGGGTCACCTTGGACGGCAAGCGCAAGGGTTTTCTTGACTATGAGGACCTCTTGAAAACGGCGCCGCGTCAGGAACCCGATGTCAATGTCGAAGAAGATGAAATGGCCGCGCTCATATACACCAGCGGGACCACCGGCGTACCCAAAGGGGTTATGCTGTCACACCGCAACATCATCACGACGGCGTGGACGACAACGGCGATGATGGACCTCAGCCCGGCCGACTGCGGATGTTTTGTTCTACCGTTTTTTCAGACCGAGATATTCTATGCCCTGTGTCTGCTGATGGCCGGAGGAAAAATCGCCATCAACCGGAAGGCGGAGCAAAGCGAGATTCTGCGTTTGATTCAAAACGAGAAATGCACCCATATCAATCTGGTCCCCGCAATCTACGACTGGCTCCGTCAATATCCTGAAATCGATCAGTTTGATATTTCAAGTATTCGAATTATGTCCTATACTGGGGGCGCATTTGCGCCCGATGTTCTAAGTCAGTGCGTCAAGAAGTTCTGGAAACGTTTTGCCCAGGGATATGGCATGACCGAGACATCCGGATGTGCGGTGACGGTGCTCAAATCGGACGACCATGTGCTCGAGGGACCGCGATCGAAACTGCTTGCCAGTGCCGGGAAGCCTTCCAAATGGGCCGAGGTCAGAGTGGTTGACAGCGATGACGTTCCGGTCAAACCCCAAGAGATCGGAGAAGTTGTCATCCGGGGCCAGAATGTGATGATGGGCTACTGGAAAAATCCGGAACTGACCCGGACGGTCCTCCGGAATGGCTGGTTTCATACGGGAGATATAGGCTACCTGGATGAAGAGGGGTATTTATTTGTGGTGGGGCGTAAGGCGAGTCAGCGCTTTGCCAGTGTCCGATACCCTGTGCCTAAATCGACGGATGCGAGGATGGCGATATGAGCAGGCCTAAAGTACGTGCGATTTTAAGCGCCGCCCGCCGGCATAAACAAAATAGCTTGTCCGAATATGAAAGCAAGCGTCTTTTATCGGCCTACGGCATTCCGGTGGTGCAGGAGGCCATCGTACACGACTGGGACGGGGCCCGGCAAGCCGCTTCAGATATCGGCTATCCGGTGGTCATGAAGCTTTGCGCCGCGGGGATTACCCATAAGACCGAGAGGAACCTGGTGGCGGTGAGCTTGCGGGATGAGGCGGATTTGAAACAAGCCTTTCGGGACCTCGATCGCAAAACGGAACGCAGCGCTGGAGACTTGCTGGTGCAGAAAATGGTCAAGGGGGTTCGGGAGGTGGCCATTGGGATGACCCGGGACCCCCAGTTTGGGCCTTGCGTGATGTTTGGCCTCGGTGGTATCTTTACCGAGGTTCTCCACGATGTCTCCTTTCGCGTAGCGCCTGTTGATATGCAGGACGCCCTGGAAATGATGCGGGAGATTCGCGGACATGCAATCCTGGATGCCATTCGCGGATTGGAAGCGGCGGATAGGAAAACACTGGGTGAGAGTCTCATCGCGCTGGGCAACATCGGCCTGGAAAATGAGGTGGTTCAGGAGATAGATGTTAACCCTCTGATTATTTGCGAATCCCAGCCGGTGGCCGTGGACGCGCTGGTCGTTTTGAAGAACAGCGAAATCGATTGATGCGGGTTCATCGAATTTGTGCGGCTGAACGAATCCGCCGGCGGATAGGCCGAACCCCACGCCGGTTGAGGGAAGCCCATGCAGGTCGAAACGTTTACCACCCAAAGTGAGGCTCTGGAAATTCACGGCAATATCCATTGGCCCCCAAACCTTCCCGCCCCCGGCGTCATTTGCTCCCACGGTCTTTTCAGCAGTAAAGAAAGTCCCAAGTTTATCGCCATTGCCGAGTATCTGGCGCGGGAAGGATTTGCGGCCATCCGCTATGACCATCGCGGTTGTGGGCAAAGCGCGGGCAAGATCGAGGAGACCACCGTCAGCGGGCGCTTGGAAGATTTAGCCGCGGTTTATCGTTTTGCGGGTCGGGATCCGCGCATCAACGGCAATATCGGGCTTTTGGGAAGCAGCATGGGAGGATATATTTCCTTGTTTACCGCGGCCAGGTATCCAGCCATTAAGGCCCTGTGCGTCTGGGCGACGCCCTTTAAGATGAGGGGCGCCCCCGCCCAGGTGGGCGATGAAACCTATCCGCTGTTGAAGGATTGTTTTTACGAGGACCTGCAAAAATATCAACTCCGGGAGGTGCTGGGCCAAGTGAAGCCCTGTCTGGTCCTGCATGGCCAAGACGATGAATTGGTTCCCGTTTGGCATGCCGAAAGGATCTATGCCGGCCTGGCCGACCCCAAATTTCTGGAAATATTTCCCGGCGGAGATCATCGCTTCACCGTCGAGCGCCATCGCCGGCGGGCCATGCAGCGCAGTGCCGAATTTTTCAAAAAGTATCTCTAGATCGCCGGAGAGTCAATTCTACCGCCTTGACAGTCGAAATTCTCCGCGCCATTTCGCGCTGTGCGCCTTCCGCGAATTTTTCCCCACTCATCCCGCTTCTCTCCCGACCTCAGCGCTTGGATTCCCCTGCGATGAGGGCCTGGCGCATCCGGGAATAGCGATATAGCGCGCCCATGGCCCGGGCCGATCGCTCCGGACTGGGCAGGATGGGAACTCCGAGGTCTTCCAATTCCCGGATAAAGCCTTCATCGCGTGTCAGGAAGGAGGATCCCAGAAGAGGCTTGTTATAAGATTGAACCAATCGGGCAAGACGACGGCAGAGCCTCAGGATGTATTCCTCGTATTCGGCCGCGGTTTTAAACACCGATGAATCCGCTTTGCCCAGCAGGCACTTGAAATTGTCCACCACGATGAGAAAGTACATCAGTATACCGTCCAAACCTTCATCTTCAAGGAGGATGCGCGGGATATGTTCCATAATGTCCTCGAAGCTGCGGGTGAAGGTCAGGTCGATGGGATTGTTGAGTGAACCGGTGTGCGGGACCGAAGCGCGCAATTTTTGGCGGGTGGGAAGGGATAACGCCGGCAATTTCAGCCCGGCCCGATCCGCGGCGTCGGCCGCCGCCGCGCCCGGTCCGCCGGAGTTCGTAAAAACGGCGACCCGATTGCCGGCCATGAGAGGCTGCGTGCCCAAGGCCCAGCAGAAGTCAAACAGCTCTTCGATGCTGGAGGCCCGGAGAATTCCGCACTGCCGAAAAACCCCCTCGTAGATGGCATCCGACCCGGCCAGGGCCCCCGAATGGGACTCGCCTGCCCGGCGGCCGGCCTCCGTACCCCCCACGTACATGGCCACAATGGGTTTCGTCTTGGATACCTCCCGGGCAATGCGGATAAACTTGTCGGCGCGGGTTAATCCTTCGATATAGAGGCCGATGACCTTGGTCCGGTCGCAGGCGCAGAGATATTCCACACAATCGGCCAGATCGATGTCGGCCTGATTGCCCACACTGAATCCCTGGCTGAATCCCAGACCGAACTTGGCCAGATGCGAGAACATCTGGGTGATAAAACTGCCGCTTTGGGAGGCCATTCCGATAAATCCGTTCGGGGCCGCATTGTAATGAAACATGGTGGTGTTGAAGCGGTGGAAGGGATTCACCACGCCGATGCAGTTGGGTCCGATAAATCGAATCCCATATTGTTGGGCGATCGCCAGCAATTCTTGTTCCCGTTGCCGCCCCTCAGCGCCTGCTTCCCGGAATCCGCCGGAGACGATGATGGTACGCCGGATGCCCTTTGCGCCGCAGTCGCGCATGACCTGGGGGACAATCGGGGTGGGCACCACCACGAGGGCCAGATCCGGCACCACGGGGATCTCGCCCACATGCGCATACGCTTTAAGACCAAGGACCTGATTCAGTTTGGGGTGCACCGGAAACACCTGGCCCTGGAATCCCAAGGAAAGCAGATTGTTTAAAATCGTGGTTCCCATGGTCAGCATGTTGTTCGAGGCACCGATCACCGCCACCCGTTCAGGATGCATGATAGGATACAGCGGACTATTGGCAATGGCTGGCATGTTCTTCCTTTCGTCGAAGCGGCTTCCGCACCATCAACCGAGGGACGCCCAGGGCGCGGCGGCGTTAGGTGAGCCGCGGCAGATCGCGCAACTGGGATGACATGGAATATTCGACCGTATCCGGGTCTGTGATCACATTCACAAGCGCCGGCCTTTGAGCGTTGAAAGCCCGTTCAAGTGCGGGCCGGATCTGATCGGGCTCTTCCACGGTTTCGCCATGGCAATCCATGGCCCTGGCCATCAGATCGTATTGGGCACAGGCCAGCAGGGTTCCATGCGTGCATTCTGCGCCGTAGACGCCCCGCTGGATATTCGTGCAGACGCCCCAGCAGGCGTTATTGGAGACCACCACCACGATCGGGAGGCCCTGGCGGGCGGCGGTATCCATTTCCATTCCGTTAAATCCGAAAGCACCGTCACCGCAGAGGCAGAGTACCTGTCGATCCGGGTGCGCCAGTTTGGCGCCGATGGCGTAAGGAATTCCTATACCCAAAAGCCCGGTAACACCGGGGTTCATCCGCGATCCGGGCGTATAGGCCGGAATCAGGTTGCGGGCGAAATCAAGAATTTCACCCCCGTCAATCGTGACGATGGCATCGCGTGGGAGGAACCGGGCAATCTCGGAGCACAGGCGAATGGGATTGATCGGCTTGCGGGAAGATTCCGCCCAGCGCATCCATTTTGCCTTTTTCTGCTCCTCCAGTTCCTTCAGTTCCACGGCCCACGATCGTTTGTCGGATGCGCCCATGCGGATCCACGCTTCCAAAAGCTGCTTCAGCACGGCTTTGGCGTCGCCCACAATGCCCACATCGATGGGGCGGTTGCGTCCGATCTCTTCCGCCACCGTATCCACCTGGATGGCACGCGCTTGGGGGTTGAAACGGGGGGGTCTTCCGTAACTGAGAATAAAATTGAGCCGGGCGCCGACGAACAAAACGACGTCCGCCTGCGCCATGGCCCGCGAGCGCGCGATAAAACACGAGCAGGGATGGTCGTCCGGAATAAAACCCCGCGCCAGCGGAGTGGGCACACTGGGCAGGCCGGTGGTTTCCACAAATTGCCGCAGCTCGGCGTGCGCCCCGCTCCATAGAATCCCGCTGCCATAGACGATCAGCGGCCGTTCAGCCTGCGCCAACATTGAAGCAGCTTGCGCCACCAGGGAGGGCTCTCCGCAGGGACCGCTGGAGACCCGGTAGCGGTCGGGCCTAACCACTTCCGCCGGATCGACTTCCTCCTCCAGAATATTTTGCGGAAAGTCGATAAAGGCCGGGCCCGGCATCGCCCCCCGCGCTTGGCGAAAAGCGATGCTGATGTATTCGGCGATGCGCCGGGCGTCATAGGCCGTCGCACACCATTTGGTGATCGGACGCATCAAATCGAGATGATTCATTTCATGAAATCCGCCCAGCTCAAAATCCGTCATTTTGCTTTGGCCCGCCAGAACAACGACCGGAGCTGATCCGTAATGGCAGTTGGCAACGCCGGTGACGGCATTCAACACCCCGGGCCCGGGGACCACACAGGCCACGCCGGGTCGGCCGGTGGCCCGGGCGTAACCCTGAGCCATCAGTACGGCCGCCTGTTCGTGGCGCACATCAATCAAGCGGATTCCCTCACGGTTCAAAGCTTGATAGACGCCAAACAAAGGCACTCCGCTCAGGGTGAACACGACTTCTACATTTTCCTTTTTCAAAGCCTTGGCCACCAAGTCACTTCCATAAACCGCACCCATGGTCTTCCTCCCTCATTGGTTGCATGTTGTCGCATCCATCTTTCAGCGACGGCTTGACAGACCGCCGATCAGACGCCGCGCCGAGCTTTTCCCATTACCACGTTTGCTTTTTGAAGAAAATAAGTTTTATGGCCCCCCCGACACAACCGGCCGGGGCGCTTTGACGGGGGGGTCGTGCGCCGCAGCATAAAAAAGGAGGCGTGGCCTTGACGTGCCGCCCCTGCCTGTCTACTTTCAGGCCATCGTGCAAATCTCGATTTTTCCACGCGCGCGGTTTGAGGGAGGTGATGACATGTTCGACTGGGAATGTCAGAATTGCGGCTATACGCCTGAGTCTGAAAGGTGTCCTTCCTGCAAGTTTGCCAACTGCCGGGGCTGCCACATGCTGCTGATGGAAGATCGGCCCCCCGCATGCTGCCCCAACTGCAAGGAAAAATATGAAACGGTGGGTAAGCCTTGTGGTGCATCCGCAACGCCCTGTGTCGCTCAAAAGCTAGGTTAGCCCTCCGCACGTCAATGATCCCTCGGCGAGGGATTTGATTTTTGCAACAGCTTCGTCCTTTGAAAAACCATGGTAGGCCGATCAGCGGTCGACCGGGACATTTTTCATACAGCTAAATTGATACGATTTTTTTATCTTCTTTTGAATTTTGGTCGGCCTTCACGTCTGCTCACGGGGAGTTTGCGCGGGGATGGCCCGGAATAGGTCATGTGCTCGGCGATCAGATCCGGCGGCATGGGCGCCTTCAGACGTTCCTTGCGCCGCTGCGTCTCGAATCCGTGCGCCATCAGTCCCAGTCCGCGGGATAAGCAGACGAAGCCCATGGCGGTCTCCGCGGGGATACCGGTGTCACAGAGCACCACCGCTCCGCCGCCATCCACGTTCAACGGTATCTTTGCTTTGGAAAACACTTGCGGGAGGATCTGTTCGAACATCCGCGCCCAACGCATAAATCGGCCGGAGATCGCGCCGGCCTCTTGCGCTTCCTCAATCAGTTCAAAGAGACGGACGACCCGGGGGTCCCGGTTGTGAACGGGATGCCCGAAGCCGGGCATAAACCGTCGCGCAGCGTGAAACTCCTCGCATATCTCCTGCATGACATCTTCAGGGGGGCGGCCGCTTTCCTGAATGATCTGATCGGTTCGATAAAAAAGACGGGTGGCCGCTTCAATCGGACCGCCGTGAATTTCTCCCAAAAGGTTCATTCCGGAGGCCATCACGCAGTTCAGCGGAATGCCGCAGGTCGCCGCCATAATGGACGTGGCCACCGCAGGCGAGTTGGCGCCGTGATCACAGACCGCCACCAGCAAGGCGTCCAAAAGCCCCGTAATTTCCGAACGGGAAGGCAATTCACCCATGATCATCAAGTAGGCCATTTCTCCGAAGGTCACCCGGCCCATCAATTCGTCGAGGGCGTATCCTCTGATCCGCAGCTCATTGGGGCGCACGCGAATGATGGCGGTATCCCACCATCCCTTTTGTTGTGTCTCGGGGATTTGGTCCATATCGCCCTTGCCCTTAGTTCGCCAATTTCCGGTCGCGGGGTTTCTTTTGGGCCACCGCTTTGAGTTTTTCCGCCCCCGGGGGCATTGGCACGGCGCTGACCTTCTGCATGAACGGGCTGTTGGCGGCGTACCTGACGCAACTGCCCTCCAACTCGGGCCGAAACCACAGAAAGATATTAAAGACCTGCTCCTCGGTGATGTTGGGAAACAAGGTGTTCAATTCTTCCTTGCCGAAGATGCTTTGGGCCAGGGTTAGGTTGTAACAGGCTTCGTGGAATAGGTTGAGGAGGTGGGTGCAGCTCTGGTGGGCTTCATTCTTCAGTTCCCGTGCGAGACCGGGAAGCACCCGCTTGCCGATCATCGCTTGCAGGCAGTTGCGGGCCTTGCTGCACACGGGATCGGGCACCCCCGGCATTTCGCACTCGATGGCGGTAATGCGCAGCGATGGCTGGTTGACGATCATACTGATCCGCATGTGATGGACGCCGTCCTGCATCTCGGCCACCGCCCGGAATTGCTTGCCGGAGGGTAAAAGAAAAACGTCCACATTTTTCTTGCGGTTGCATATTAAGCGTTCTTCGGATCGGGAATCGCGGCGTACGTTCATACAATTTCATCCTTTTAGCGGTTTGCCCGCCGTTGCGTTGAAAAAACACTTGGCAGGACCATTCATGTCGGTTGGCGCCGGTTATGTGCCGTCGTGTGATGTTGACCCACGGTATTCTAAATTCCGGCACGTGCTGGACAGGGGAAGAAGATCAAAAATACCGGGGCGGGGATTGGACCCCGCCCCGGCGAAATGAAGACACAGCGCCTATAGACTGTAAAGAATTATGACTTATTTTAATTACAACGAAAGCCAACCATTTGTCAAGGAAAGGCCTGGGGGTGTGGAGGGGCCAACGGATCTGCAAATAAGGATATCCGGGGAAGGAGGTCTTTGCTTGCAGACGATATCAACCGATTGGACCGCCCGGTGACCCCCTGTTTATGATGGGCCCGGTTGAGGAGCTAACTGAGTAGAAAAGTCGAGTTTCCATCCCAAACAGGGGGTCACGGTGGCGTCGGGGGAGATACCTTCTCGGGATATCGTCTTTCAGAAAAGGCCTCCTTCCCCCCAAAGAATTCCAAATGCTTTCGCCCTGTGGGGGTCTGGAAGTTCGCTGTTTTCCCGGAAACGTGCCGAGACGCTAAGAAAAATTGACATTGCCGGTCGAATGTGAGATGTTGGGGATCATTTAAAGGCTTGGCGTCGCTTCGGAACGCAATCTCATGTAAGCGCTTACTATTGATAGAATATTTTAATTAATTCTACTTTGTCACATGAACCATGTTCGCCTTTGACCGCGGCATGGGTGATTGGATTTGAAACCGTGTAAAACTCGGACCTAAGGGCTGGTAAAGAAAGCCCCGAGGACGCGCACAATGTGAACCATCGTTGCAACCCCATTTTTCCAGGTCTTTGAAAGCAGCGGTGCCACCGCGCGGTGCTTTTTTAACGATCCCTAAGACCCTCAGACAGTTACACGCTTTCAAATCTGATCGTCCATGGCGCTTGTCCCCGGAAGGCTTGCGGTCATGCAGGGGCGTTTTGAAACCGCTGCAAGCGATCCTGAAAGCTTGACGTTACACCCGTTTTCTCCTCAGGGGTTGGGCAACCGTTGATACAAGGAGGTGGAGTATGAGTACTTATAAGGTGATCGAGCTGGTCGGCTCGAGTTATGTTTCCTGGACCGACGCTGCCAAACAGGCAGTCGAAACGGCTGCCAAAACACTCAGAGACTTAAGAGTCGCCGAAGTTACGCGGATGGATATGCGCATGGAGGAAGGAGGGAAAATCGTCTACCGTGCCCGATTAAAGCTGTCTTTTAAGGTACATAGTCTGGAGAAATTTGCCGAAACCTTGGGAGCTAAACCATACGCTCAGGAGGAAGACTAGCAGCGCAATCCGAATCCACATGATTCACGTGTGGGGAGTGGTCTTTTTGGATTCATAAAAAAACGACAGGCCGACCCCTGAGGAGATTTAATCACGTTTGTCAACGAACAGGCCATTCCCCACGTCCACTTTCCCTTTCACCCAATCTCCTGACTCTTCAGGATCGAAAAAGCTTTTGAGACGATCGGACAACAGACTCTGAGATCGGAAACCTTGGTCTCAAAACACCTTGATTTTTTTGCATTCAACGTTAAGTCTAGAATTGGCGACGGAGATAGAAGTTACAGGCAAATCCACCCTTTAGCCGGCCCTGCGTTCCTGCAGGGGATAACCGCGACGCGGTGGATGCACCGAATATAGACGAGGAGTTCTTCGATGCATTTGCATAATTATTGCCCCCAAAAGCTTGTCGATGCCCAACAGGCCATATCCAAGATTGAAAAAGGCAGCCGTGTTTTTTTAGGCACGGGTTGCGGCGAGCCCCAGCATCTGATCCGAACCATGGTCGAGCACACGGATTTGCAGGATATTATGGTCTATCAGATGTTTTCCGGCACCTTGGCCCGCTATGTGGATGATGAATCATTCTTCAAGCGGTTTTCCCTCAAACTTTTTTTTATCAGCATTGCCATGCGCAAGGCCGCTTTTGAAGGCAAAATCGACTACCTCCCGACCTACCTTTCGCAGATCCCCGAGCTCTTTTCCAGTCAAAGCATCGGTCTGGATGTGGCCCTGATCCAGGTAAGCCCTCCGGATGAGTTTGGATTCTGCAGCCTGGGGATCTCCGTGGATGTGACCAAATCCGCTATGGAACATGCCAAACGGGTCATCGCCCAGATCAACCCGCAGATGCCTCGAACTTTGGGAGACAGTTTCGTGCACGTGGATGAAATCGATTACCTCGTGTGGCATGAAGAACCGCTTTTGGAGTTTCTGCCGAAGATAAAGGACGACAATGTGGTCCAAAGAATCGGTCATTATGTTTCCCAGCTGGTGGACGACGGGGCGACGCTTCAAATTGGGTTCGGGCATCTACCGAATGCCATTTTGAAATACCTGGATAAGAAAAGAGATCTGGGTGTCCACACCCAGCTCATCACGGATGGCTTTCTACCGTTGCTGGAAAAAAAGGTGATTACGAATAAAAAGAAATCGCTCATTCCCGGAAAGGTGGTCGCCTCCATGTGCATGGGGTCGGAGAGGATCTACCGCTATGTGGACAACAATCCCAGATTTTCTTTTCGATCCTCCGCTTTCGTCAGCAATCCGACGGTCATTGCCCGCAATGAGAACCTGGTCTCCATAAGTTCGGCCCTGGAAGTCGACTTGACGGGCCAGGTTTGTTCGGATTCTTTGGGGTATCTGTTTTACAGCGGGATCGGTGACCAGGTTGACTTTCTGCGGGGCAGTGCCATGTCCAAAGGCGGGTTTGCCATCATTGTTCTTCCATCGACCGCCCAAGACGGCCGCGTCTCCCGCATTGTTCCCCATCTCAGCGAAGGGGCCGGCGTGGCGACGACCCGCGGAGATGTCAATTACGTGATCACCGAATATGGCATCGCCCATCTCAAGGGGAAAGGCATTTACCAGCGTGTGATGGAACTGGCGCAGATCGCCCATCCCAAATTTCGCGAGAAACTCGTGGAAGTGGCCAAGAAGCGGCATTACATCTTTGCGGATCAGCTCCCACCATCGCTGGACGATCTGCTTTTTTTGGAAAATTACAAAAGCACCCTGGAGCTGGCCAACGGCAAGACCGTTGCGTTCCGACCGCTTTTGCCGTCCGACGAGTTTGCCTACCGCAATTTTTTCTATTCCCTCCAGGCCGAGACAATCTATTTCCGTTTTTTTTACCGGATGGAGTTGTTTAGCC
>CP070697.1:5681032-5685517 GCA_020353555.1 Desulfobacterales bacterium | reverse complement strand
TACTTTGGTTGTTGGCTAGCCTTCAGAGCTTCGCCGGCTGTGAAGGGGATCTTGACCACGACGGTGATGTGGACGGTTCCGATCTTGCCGGTTACATCACAGACGACGGCGGCATCGGCCTGCCGGATTTGGCGGCGAACTTCGGCCGAAATGACTGCCCCTATTGCGGTGACGGTCAGCTCGACGCCAACGAGACGTGCGATGACGGCAACACCAGCCCGTGGGACGGCTGCGACGAAAACTGTATGCGTGAAGTACCACCCACGCCGGCGCCCTTCAATCTCTTCCACATCGGCAACTCGATCGGTGAAGGCGAGGCCGCTTACGATGATATCGGCGCAGCGCATCATGAAGCGGTTTGGTCAACCGGTTATGACTTTGATGATGTTGTCTACAGTCTAAACGAACGCTTTGAGGATGCCGATCCAGCAAGCTACGACGAAAACGATGCCGCCCGGGATGATCTGTATAACCACGCGGTAAGCGGTGCGGTTATGGCCGATTTTGCAGCCCAGGCAAATGCGGTGGTCGCCGCGGCGAGTGCAACGCCTGCCGGTCAAGCCGGCATGGTGACCATCCTTCTGGGCAACAATGACGTCTGTGCCCCGAACTTGGACGCAATGACCGACCCGGAAGGCTTCCGGCGGCAGTACATTGCCGGCCTGGATGTGCTGGCCGCATCGGACGCCACCCGCAACGCCTATATTCATGTTTCAAGTATACCCGCCATTTACTGGCTCTGGAATGCTAAGCGGACGAATTTCTGGTGCCGCGTGTTTGTATGGCCGTTTGTGCCCTGTGAAAACCTCTTGTCAAATCCTGCCAATGACTGTGGCGGCGGGGATTCTCATCTCGATCCCGATACGATCCATCCTGATGACGGACCCAATTGCATCCGCCGCAAGCAGTTTCACGCCGCAATAAGGGATACCTATAACCCGATCCTTAGAAACGTGCTTCTGGAATACAGGCTGGACGGGCGCCTTCCCAACGCGTATTATGTGGATATCTTCGACATCCAATTTGATGACAACCACGTCAATGACGGCGACTGTTTTCACCCGAGCGTGGCAGGCCACGAGCGGCTGGCGGAAGAACACTGGTCTCGATCCCTTTGGGGCTGGGAGGATTCGTTGGGTCGGCCGTGAGCGCCGGCATGCGAGTCCAAGAATTATAAGGAAGAGATAATGAAGAAATTGCAGGTTCTCACCGGCGCGCTTGCCGTTTTACTTCTTTTCGCCCCAGCGTCTCTTGCCGAAGAAGGTGTGGTTGTCACCGCCAGCGGGCTTGAATATATGGACCTCGTGGTCGGCACCGGTCCCGCCGCCGAGGTTGGGAAGGTCGCGGTTATTCATTGCACGGGCTGGCTGGATGATAACGGCCCAACGGGCAAAGCAATCATCAATTCCCGCGATCGCGGTGAGCCGGTGGCATTTAAGGTCGGCACGGAGGGGGTGATGCAAGGCTGGAATATCGGCGTGGCCGGTATGAAAGTCGGCGGCAAGCGCCGGCTGATGATCCCCTCCGCGCTGGCTTACGGCGCCAAAAGGGTAGAAGACGTTATCCCGCCCAACGCCGATTTGATATTTGATATCGAGCTCATCGAAGTAAGATAGCGGTTGTCATGTTGCAGCATTGGATTCGCACGCGTTCCTTCTGGGAGTTTATCGCTCAGTTTTAAGATGAAGCCGCGAAAGCCACGAAAAGACCCGCAACGCAAGTCTATTTTTGGGGGGGTTTTTAGTGATTTTCGTGGCCATAACGTTTGTCGACAGAATATCGGGCTTGGTGAAATTTCAAATAGCTTTAGATAATTTTACTACGTATTTTATAAGTATTTTTGACGTCTTGACATATTGTTTGGTTCCTGCTTTAAGTTATTTATTGTCGTGCAGTGGAATAATATTATCACTCGCGGGCCTGATCCTTATTCTAATCAGCTCTTACCCAATAAACTAAGTTAAACCTGAGCACACCCTTCTTCGTGACGGTAAATACTATGAGAGAGGGTTCGAAGCAGGTTTCGAAATCAAGCTTCCCTTGGGACATTCTACCCCATGGGAAGCTTTTTTAGTTTAGCCCCAGACGAACTTAAAAAGGAAGGTTTAGGAATTAAGCAATTCCGTGATTCACGGATTGAAAATTGGAATTTTTCGGATTTCAGATATTTTGCAGCCATGTTTCCAAATCGAAAAACGACCCGATCCGTGAAGATGGCAGTTCGTTAGAATGATCCGGGAGGACCCAATGCAAGCCAATTCAAGATGTCTCTTGATTATCGGTAATTGCCTGACAATCGTTTTCTTGTTTTTTGCTGCAAGCCTTGAGGCATTGGAACTGCGGATGCTTCCTGAAATGAAATCAAGCCGTGAGGTTTTGGCAAACCGCCCACCCCCAAAGGTGTTGGAAGACGATCGGGGTGGTGCGGTACCCGTGCCTGGATTTTTCCAAACACCGCCTGTTAAGGCCTTGAAATCGGCCTACTGCGAGGGTGAGGTCTTGGTCAAATTTAAGAAAGCCGCCAAGGCCCAGGAGGTTTTGAACAGCATGTTTATAACCGACGACCTGACCTTAAAGAGAAGATTCGACGTGCTCTCCCGGGTCAAGCTTCGGGATTATGTTCTTGTCCAATCCAAGAAAATGAGCGCCGCTGAGCTGGTCCAAAATCTAAAGGCTCATCCCCAGGTGGAATTGGTTTCCTTTAACTACGTTAAGTACTTGGATGGGACTATACCCAACGATACCCAATTTGATGCCCAGTGGAGCTTCAACAACACCGGACAGGAATTTGCCCCCGGCTATACCGGAACACCGGACGCAGACATTGATGCCCCCGAAGTTTGGGACATTCAAACCGGGACGGAAGAAGTGGTGGTGGCCGTTCTGGATACCGGCGTGGATTATCTGCATCCGGACCTGGTTGACAATATGTGGGTCAATCAGGCGGAGTTCAGTGGGGCCGCGGGGGTGGATGATGACGGCAATGGTTATGTGGACGATACTTACGGAATTGATACCGGCCAGAATGATACCGATCCGATGGACATCGCCGGCCACGGCACCCATGTGGCGGGTATTATCGCCGCTGCGGGCAATAACAGTCTGGGTATGACCGGTGTAAATTGGAATGCCAGGATCATGGCCGTGAAAGGATTTGAATCGGATGGCAGATTGTATACTGACGGAGAGTTAGAGGCGATTGAATACATATTGGACATGAAACAGAGGGGAGTCAACATCGGAGCCGTCAATGCCTCCTACGGAGGTATGGATTTCGATCCGATGCAAAAAGATGCCATTGAGGCCTTGCAGGATGCCGGTATTATCTTTGTTGCATCCGCCGGCAATGCTGGCACCGATAACGAGATCTATCCCCATTATCCCTCCGACTACGACCTTGATCAAATCATCAGCGTGGCGGCCACGGATTGGAATGATAATCTGGCATCGTTTTCCAACTTTGGCGCGAATGCAGTGGATCTGGGCGCCCCAGGGGTGATGGTGTTAAGTTCTTATCCGCATATCTTCTACTGGCCGGCACCTGGCGATCTTTTTTTTGACGACATGGAATCCGGCAGCAGCCAATGGACCGCCGAAGGAACCTGGACGATCACGGCCGAACAGTCCCTCAGTCCTACCCATGGCTGGTCTGACAGCCCTAATGGTAACTATGTGGAAAATGCCACGTATGCGCTGATCAGTGCCCCAATCGACTTAAGTGCCGCTAAAGATCCGCGAGGACCGCATCGCCTGGGCTTTCGCGCCAAATTCGAGCTGCAGGAAGATCAGGATTTTCTGGAGGTTCACTTCCGAGCACCGCCGTCTCCGAGTTATTGGCAGTTAACCACGGAACGGGCGTGGAGCGGCGCTTATGCCTGGTCCGACAGTCCCGGCGGTAACTATCCAAACGATGCTGAAAGCTGGCTGGTCAGCCCCGCGATTGATTTGACCGCGGCCGACGACGCTGCCAAGGTTACCTTCGCCAACACGGGCATGCTCGAAGACGGATACGATTTTTTCGGTATTCATTTCAGCGCCGACGGTGGAGCCACATGGTCCTGGAAGTACACTCTTAGCGGCGACTTTAGTGACCAATGGTATGGATGGTCCGCTCCGATTCCACCGGAATTCCGAACCGCGCAGTTTCGGGTGGCTTTTGCCCTTCATAGCGACTACGCGGTCAACTACGACGGTTATTACCTTGACGACATCGGTGTCTCCGATTCATCCACCACCTTTTTTATGGATGACATGGAATCCGGCCCCAACGGATGGACAACGCCGGATATGTCTGTTTGGAATTATGTGGGATCGCTTACCGGCAGCACCGACGGAACTTGGGGGGGTTACAACGTTAAAATGACAGACGAATACCTTTGGAACCAGTTCCAGTTTAAATTTGTGGTGCGCAGTGATTCCGCTTTGAATGACGATGGCGTTTACCTCGATGATATCGGTGTCGGTGTCCCTGAAATCCTCGATCAC
>CP070697.1:5665467-5680932 GCA_020353555.1 Desulfobacterales bacterium | reverse complement strand
TGAGGGGTCGGCGCCCCGGCGGATGGATCGGCCGCGAGGGGAAATTCGAAGAGTGCTGTTCGACACCAGATCCGACCCGCTGACGAAAATAATTCGCCCGCCATCAGATTCGATTGCGGAAAGCCGAGCAACTCCATCGTGCGCCGGTGCCCCGGCTGCCGGTAGAGTTTTTCCAGGGGCCCGGCTTCCACGATCCGCCCGCCTTCCAGAACGGCAACCTGGTCGGCCAGCGCCAGGGCTTCCAGGGGGTCGGAGGTGGTATATAAAAATGTAGCCAGAAGCGCTTCCTGCATTTGCTTCAGATCGTCGAACATTTGCTCCCGCAGTTTAAAGTCCAATCCCACCAGGGGATCGTCCAGGATGTAGATGTCGGTGTGCTTGACCACACCCCGCGCCAGGGCGACGCGCTGCTTCTCCCCGCCGCTCAGCTGATCGGGGTATTTATTGAGCAGATGGTCGATTTTGAGCTGCGCCGCGATTTCGCCCACGGCCGCCGCGGTCTGGCGTTTCGGAAATTTAATCAGGTCGAGGGGATAGGCGATATTGTCATAGACGCGGTAGTGGGGGTAAAGGGCAAAGGATTGAGGAACATAGCCGATATTGCGCTGCCCGGAGTCGAGCTTGGTGACCGGTTGACCGCGCAGCAGGATCTGTCCGGCGTTCGGTCTTTCCAGCCCGGTGATGAGCCGCACCAGGACCGACTTGCCGCACGCCGGGGAGCCGAAGACCACCGTAAAGGTGCCGGCCTCGATGGTCAGATTCAGATCCTGCAGAACCGGCACCCGGCGGTATTTTTTGGAAATTTCGCGCAGCTCTATCGCAGGCATCGTTTCACCTCCGGCCGAGATTGACGAGATAGGGGGCCAGGAGAATGCCCAGCCCGAAGACGACAATGACAATCCCGAACACGAGGCCCACCAGTTTCATGGAGCGCTTGAAGTCGGCTTCCGGCGGAAGGTTGCCAAAGACAATTTGGACAAAGGTGGATGCGACCAGCAGGATAAAACCGATGCGGTAGAGGGTCTTGCTGTACTGCTGGGTAATCAGGGCAAAGCTGGCGATGAGCAGGACGACTAAAATCGCCTGCATCACCGCCGCAAACGGCTGTTGGAAAAGGCGCGCAATCATACTTCCCCCCGGACGGTGCCAAAGGTCATGCCCACCAAAAGATATTTTTGAAAGAAGTAGATCGCCAAAAAGGGCGGCACCAAATACACGGTGGCCAGCGCCGCCACGAAGGTCCAGTCCACCCCGCCCTGGGCCAGGGATCCGGTGACCAGCGTGACCGGAATCATCGTTGTCCGCCTGCCACCAATAATGAAGTTGAACAAAAACTCGTTCCAGACGAAAATCAGGTTGAAAATAAACGCCGCGATCAGTCCGGGGCGGACCTGGGGCAACACCACCCGAAACAGCACATGCAGGCGGGAGCCTCCGTTGACCAGTCCGGTTTCGTCAAAGCGGGGGGAGACGCCGTCGATGAATCCCTTGAGAATCCAGACCGAAAAGGGAATGCTGAACATGGCATAGAAGAGCATCACCCCCCAGAAGTTATCTTTCCACCCGAAGGCGGTGTACATCAGAAAAATCGGAACCACCGAGGCGGCGGCCGGCACCATCCGTATGGTCAGCAGGAGAAACATCAGAAAATCGGTGCCGCGGGGCTTAAAGCGCGAAAAGCAATAGGCCGCCAGAAAAGAGACCATGATGGCCACCACGACGGCGGAGGTGGAGATGAGAAAACTGTTGCGCAGGGAGGAGAAAAAGTCGTGCCGCGCCAGCAATCCGGTAAAATTCGCCACGGTCGGGGTAAACACCAGTTTGGGGGGAATCGCCAACAGATCGTTTTTGGTCTTAAAGGCCGCCATGATGATCCAGACGACCGGCAGGAAAAAAATAATGGACACCAGCCAGAGCACCAGATGGTAGAGTCGTTGTCGCCAGGCGGTTCGCATCAATTGGCACCTCCTCGCTGGCGGAGATTTAAAATGTACAGGAAGATCGAGGTAAACGCAATGGCGACCAGGAGCGTAATGACGGCCAGGGCCGAAGACCATCCCATGGTAAATCCTTCAAACGCCTTGCGGAAAAGCGTGATGCCCACCACTTCCGTGGTATTGCCGGGACCGCCGCGGGTGAGCTGATAGATCAGATCCATGACCTTAAAGGAGTCAATGGTCCGCAGCACAATGCCCAGCATGAGAATGAACTTGGCGTGGGGCAGCACCACATAGCGAAACCGTTGGGGCCACGGCAGCCGGTCCACTTCGGCCGCTTCCAACTCGGCGCGGGGCACGGAGCCCAGGGCCGCCAGGGTGATCAGAATCATAAAAGGGGTCCACATCCAGATGTCGACCAGGAGCACCGCCGGCATCGCCCAGAACTTATCGCCCAGAAAATCGATCTTGGCGCCGAAAATCAGGATCGTCAGGTAGTTGGCCACCCCGAAGGTGGGCTCGTAGATGAGGCGGTAGAAAGTGCCCGTGGCGGCCGGGGTCAGAACCATGGGGGAAAAAAGAAGGGTCAGGGCCAGCCGGCGGCCGGGCAGGCGCGTGCTGCCCCAGAACAGGATTCCGAGCAGCATCCCCAGGGCGGTTTCAATCCCGACACTGAAAAATACGAAGACAAAGGTTTTTCCCAGGGCGCCCCAGACGGCGAAGCTGTTGTAAAGGTCGACGAAGTTGCCCAAGCCAATGAATCTTGGCGGTTGGCCGGTGACCAGGGAATAATTGTAAAAGCTCATTCCCACCATCCACAACAGGGGAATGATATTCCAGAGGAGAAAGAAGATGAGCACCGGCATCAGCAGCATTAACGGGAAGTAGCGCGAGTTGTCGATCCAGGCCATGCGCAGCGCCCGCAGGCGGCCTCCGATACCGCTGCGGGAGCGCGCCCAGGTGGACTCGCCGGTCTGCGTGTGGACACTCTCAAATGATGGCATAGCTACCGTCTCGACTTGGGCAATGATTCGCCGGCGGGCGGCGTATCGCCGGCCCACCGGCGTTTGATCGGCTCCGAGGGCATTGAATCCTTACTTCAAACGCACATCGTCACATGATTTCGGAGGTTTGATCTTGCTCCGGCCGGCTTCGTAGAGAATCTTCTGCTGCTGGCAAGCCGCGTATTCGAGTCCCAGCATGGGATCATCGATCTGTCCGGTGGCAAAGGCCGTGAACCCTTCCTGCTGGGCGGCCAGCATTTCCGAGTATTTCGGGTCGTGCCAGAAGTCACGGGAGCGATCCGTGCGCAGCATGTACTTGAAAGCCCGGAACCAGGGCTGAATATCCTCGAAGCCGGGGCCTTCCAGCACGGCTTTGACGCAGGGGTTGCCGCCCCGTTTGGCAAACTCGAGCTGGGTTTCCGGCAGGTACCACCATTTCAAGAAGTCGACGGCCACGCGCATATGGGCCTCATCGTTATAAGCATTGATGACCCACGGCTGGCCTCCGATGGAATACAGTCGCTTCAACGAACCATCGGCCTGCTTGAAACCCGGCGGCGGTACCACCATCACGCGGTCTTTGTTCTGCTCGGTAATCATGGCCAGGCCCACGGCCGCCCACTGAAAGGCGGTGGCGACCTTATCCTGGGTAAAGGCATCGATCTCTTCGGCGATACCGTAGTTGACCGCCCCCGGCGGCTGATAATTGAGCATGCGCTTATTCCAGATCATTCCCTCGGCATTGACCTGGCTGTTCAGAATGCCGTAAACCTTGTATTCCTTGGGATCCCAGATATCCCCGCCCCGGGAGAACATGAAGGGATAAAGATACATGGTCATAAAATCGTACTCTTTGGAATACTGCATGGCCGTGCCCCACAGGCCTTTATCCGGACGGGTGAAGAACTCGGCGATCTTTTCAAAATCCGTCATGGAAAGGTTTTCAAAATCCTCAAAAGTCTGGGGCAGATCCATTCCGTGCTTTTCCTTGAAGGCTTTTTGCTCCGCGGGATCATTGAAAAGGTCTTTGCGCACAAAGAGGGCGATGGTATCCCCTTCTTCCGGCAGACCCCAGAGTTCTCCGGAACCTTCCGGATACTCCATGTAGGTGTCCACCACGACGCGGTCATACCACTCGATGTCCAACTCGGGATTTTCTTTGATCAGGTCACTGACTTTGACGATCCAGCCCGGCTCGGCGAAGGCTCCCAACCACTGGCTGTCACTGATGATGATGTTGTATTCCTGCGACCGGGTGGCCAGGGTCGAAGCCGCCTTCTGGAACAGGGCCGAGAAAGGCGCTTCGGCAAAGGTGAAACTTACATCGTAGCCGTAATTTTTTTTGGCGTACTCGGCAAATAAAGGGGACATGTCCACCCCCAGCCGGCTCGGCAGCCAGCCGCCGATTCCCAGGATAGCCATTTCGATCTTCTGACCCTTCAACGGATGATCCGCCGCCTGGGAAGGGGAGAAACCGGAAAGGGCGGTCCAGGCCATGACCACCACCAGACTTGTGACTAAGAATTGGATCTTGCGTTTGCTCATGGGGTACCTCCTTTTCTGACCTTTCAGGAAAACTAAATGTTGGATTGAACAACCCTAGCCTCCTCCATGGGATATTACGCAAATTTTCCTGGGCTTCACCTCCTTTCCGTATATTCGTGGCCGCCACCTTTTGAGCAAATAAGAAATGACCAATAATTTAAATATCTTACAATTCAGACGGCCGCGCCGCCCCAATTCAACCTCTCCCTTATAGCAAATCGAAAACATTGTCAACTTAGGCGTTTGACGATCCCAGGGCGAACGCATTTGGAAACATGAAGAGCGGGGGAAGGAGGCCTTTTCTTCCAGACGATATCAAAGGTTTGGGCAGATAGGTGCTCCCTATTTATAACGGGCCCTGTTTGGGAGCCAACTAGGTAAAAGCACGGCATTTCCATCATAGATCGGGAATCACCGTGCCGCTTGGGTGATACCTACGGTGGATATCGTCTTTCCGAAAAGGCCTCCTTCCCTCCGAAAAATTCCAAATGCGTGTGCCCTGTTGAACGTCCCCGCGCAGCCGCCTTTCGGAGGGTCCGAGCACCTTCGATGGTTCATATTGTGCGCGTCCTCGGGGCTTTCTTTTTTTAATGATTTCCTGAAAAACCATTGACAGGTGCAAAAAAGCTATGCTAGTTACAAAAATTCGCTTAAGCTGAACTTTCCTGAGTAGTAAACCAATCCGCCGCATAAACCGTCGGTCCCGATGGTGAAAGGCGCGTGGCATTGTTAGACGCGGCCCAGGTTTTTGTCCAGTTAACACGTTTCGAGACGCCGGGACTTTCCAAAATTCCCGTCCAACGTCCCGTCTTCGCATCGGCAAGACGGTATTGCTCCGAGTCGTAGCGCTGATGATCGATTTCGTACTCCCATGTTTGGCACAGGAACCGCGTTTAAGAATCAATTCACTTCGGCCGAGAGGCTAGCTTCGTCCCCACGCTGATACGACTCAGCAAGACCGGGTATTGGGAAGGACTTGTGCGACTTCGCCTGTAAGCCAGAAAAGCAAAACCATTTGGTGGGCAGGATCTGGGGGGCAACCCGATACAGAAATACCCGTTTCTTTTCTGACAACCCGCTTAAAAATCAACAAATTGTTCCTGAAACCGTCGATTAGAAATGCACTAGCCGCATGAAGGAGTAAAAAAATGGCCAAAAAGTTTAAATACTCTACGGGACTATGGTGTTTGGGAGGTTGCGCGGATCGCTTTGTGCCTTCGGGTTATCTGGATCGAACCTACGAATTGAAGGAGCTCATTGCGATCGCGGCATCGGTGGAAGGCATCGAAGGCATTGAAATCTTCTCTTCCCAGTTGGATGCGCAGGATTTGAAGGAATTTAACGCCTGGGTTCAGGAAGCGGGTCTTCAAACCACGGGAATCCTTGCCAACACGTTCGGCGACCGCAAGTTCAAGCTGGGCTCCATCACCCACACGGATGCCAAACTCCGGAGGGAAGCCATCGATATCTGCAAGGAAACCGTCGAGCGGGCGGCCCAGGTGGACTGCCCCGCCGTCACGCTCTGGCTGGGAAGCGACGGGTTCGATTACCCCTTTCAGGTGGACTACCTCCGGCAACTGGATATGTTGATCGCGGCCATCAAAGAGATCGCCGAGTTCAATCCCCGGATAAAAATATGCCTGGAATACAAGCTCAAGGAACCCAGGATGTACCTGGCGGTCGGAAATGCGGCCAAGACGCTTCATCTGGCCCTCCAATGCGGCGAAAATGTGGGCGTCACTTTGGACTTTGGACACGCGCTGATGAGCAAGGAGAAACCGGGCGACTCCGTTGCGCTCCTCAACCGGCATGGGCGCCTTTTTAACGTCCACTTCAACGATGCGTACGGCGAGTGGGACGATGATCTCATCGTGGGATCGATTCATATTGCCGACACGCTGGAGTTTCTGTACTACCTGGATGTGACCGGATACGATGGCTGGCTGGGGCTCGATATCTTTCCGTTTCGCGAAGATGCCTCCGCGGCGGCCAATCTGTGCATCCGGAATCTGAATCACCTTGTGGCGATGCTTGACCGCATGGATTACGGCCGTGTGCAGGAGGCGCAGGCGAGCCTGGATGCCGGGATCACCCAAGCCATCGTGAGCGACGTGATCTTTGGGAAGTAAACGACGCGCGGTCCGGCGGCAGGGCGTGTGCATCTAAACATAATTTAAGGCAAGATCTGAAAGGAGGGGTTGGGAAATATGCGACGTTTGGCGATGGCGTGCGTGCTTGCAGGATGTTGGCTTTTTGTCGTGACACCGGCGCTGGCGGTGGAGTATAAAAAGGTAAATTCGTTTAAAGATGTGGGTCAGAATCGAGTCTTTCTGATCGCCCTGACCGAGGAGGTGCCGGCCGCTGAACTCGAACAAGCGCTCTGGGAAATTGTCAACGAACACATGGAAAGATACGGTCAGGCACCCCAGATGTGGATCTACTTCTTTGATGACAAAAAGTACAGCCCCAAAGATTTTCCCATCCAAGGCGAAGCCCTCGATCACCTGATTGGCACCTATTTCTATGCTACGGATACCCGCAAAAAGGATCTGAAAGTACTGACTCCTGAAGATCGGGCCAAGATCAAAGCGGCTGCCAAAATAGAGTCGCCGTTGTGGCCGGGTCATTGAGCGGGTGAAGCGTGGGCGCAAAACGCGCAATTGGAAGTTCCTGGTCAGACGCTGTCAGGCATGCGAACGATGCAAGGACGATTCCAAGTCTTGATCGCCGGTGAAATTTAGGCTGCAGCGCTTTCCCCTATAACCACTAACGAATAACAGCGCATGGAGTTGGGACGCCATGCGGGTCAAGGAGAAAGGAGGGGATGCTGAGGCAGAATGTGAGAGGCCAGTACCGTTGGAGGGATTTCCATCTCGGACCACTGGAGAATACTCCAGTCTTTTGGATCAAGGGAGGATCATATGATGGATGCAAAAAAGGGCGCGCCCAAGAAAATAAAGCAATGGGCTCAACACAATAAGGAAGTCCAGGAAATCCAGGAACACGTGAATGCGAAGGGACTTGTCGGGTTTGCTGAAAAACAAGCCAAACTGATGGACCGCCGGAAATTCATCAGTACCATGGCCTTGACGACCGGAGGCCTGACGGCGCTTAGTCAATTCGGATTCGAACATGAAGCCCACGCGGCGCCGAAGAGATTCAAGGCGGCGTATTCCGCGATTATCATGGCGGTCTTTTGGGTGACCAAAGGGGCGGAAACCTTTCAGCATTTAGGCAAATTAGCCGGGTTCGACTTCGACATCTACGATGCAACCGCGGACTCCGGCAAACAGAGATCCCAAATCGATCTGATCGCCTCGAAGGCCGATGAGTATGATGTGGTCTTCATCCATCCGGCCGCCATCGGCGCCTATACCGAGCCGGTCAAGGAGTTGATCAGCAAAGGGGTCGTGGTGGTGGATATCGACACGCTGCTCGTACCGGACCTGTCCACCCTGGACATTCTGACCTTTACGGAGCCGGATAACATCTTCATGGGTTCCCAGGTGACGGAGTACCTCTGCAAAAAGATCGGCTACAAGGGCAATGTCGTGCACACCCAGGGACAGTTGACCCATACCGGCGCCCAGGGCCGCGCCAAGGGTTTCCGACAGGTGGTCTCCAAATATCCGGATATCAAGGTCATCGATGAGACGCCCGGGGAGTGGAGTGTCGATAAGACCCGTCAGATATGGGACAGCTTGTTGGTCAAATACGAAAAGATTGACGGCGGTTTCTTCCATAACGACGATATGGCGTTGGGGGCGTACGCCGCCCTGCAGGCGGTGGATCGCGCCAAAGACACCGTGCTCTGCGGCGTGGATGCCATGGCGCCCGCCCTGCGTGAGCTCAAGAAAGGACATATCCAGGCCACGGTATTCAACCCCGCCTGCCGCGTCCATGGGTACGCGTTCTGGGCGGCCTGGTTCCATCTGGTCAACAAGGTCAAGAAAGCCGATATTCCGACCTTCATCCGCTGCGACGGGCCGGTCGTCACCGTCGAGTCCAAGCCCGAAGAGATTGACAGCTACATTTGGTGTAACGAGCATTTCCTCATTTAAACCCCCAACCCGGACCAGCCGGTGGGACCGAAGCGGAAATCCCGATTTATCGGGGAACCGAAAGTTGGGGGCCACAACGTCACAAAGTCAGAGGATGCGAGGTTTTTCGGCCGGCCCGGCGGGCGAATGTGGCGATTTCCGGCCCTAAAAAGCACGCGTTTCTTTACGAGGACCGCACTGAGAAACCAGGTTTTGGAAAAAGCCTGGTTTCTTTCTGCAAACATTGAACAGGAGGGACGAATTGGCCGAAGCCGGCGTAAACAAACCGAAGGCCGTCGAGATGATCGGCATCACGAAGACCTTTGGCGGGGTTGCGGCCCTCAAGGAGGTGGAGTTGGCCGTTGCGGAAGGAGAGGTCCGCGGACTGGTCGGAGAAAATGGGGCCGGAAAAAGCACGCTGATGAAGATTCTCTCCGGGGCCCACACCGATTACCTGGGCGACTTGAAAGTGTGGGGGCAAAAGGTGCGTTTCGGAGGAACATCGGATGCCGCGGCCCACGGGATCGGTATGATTTACCAGGAACTGTCGGTCATCGGATGCCTCAGCGTGGCCGAAAACACGTTTCTGGGCCAACAACCGGTCAACCGTTTCGGCGTCGTGAAATGGAAGCAGATGCAGCAGGAGGCCGAAGCCCACTTGAAAAACCTGGGGATCGAGGTCGACGTCAACCTGCCGCTGAACCTTCTTCCTTTCAGTGTGCGCCAGATGATCGAAATTGCCAAGGTCATATTTTCAGGGGCCCGGATCATTATCATGGACGAGCCGACCTCGTCGCTGTCCCAAGCCGAGATCAAGCAGCTTTTCCAACTGGTTCGCACCCTGAAAGAACGGGACCACACGATTTTTTTTATCTCCCATTTCATCGAAGATGTCATGGAGGTTTCCGACTCCATCACCATTCTCAAGGATGGTCTGCTGGTCGAAACGCTGGCAACCGCCGGACTGACGAAACAGGATGTGATCCACCGGATGATCGGTACCACCACGGGGCGTCTGGTGCGCGAAGTGGATGAAGTCGTGCATCTGCAGTCCCCGGACACCGAGGTCGTCCTGGAAGTGAAGAATCTCACCAAAACGGGCGATTTTGAGGCGGTCTCGTTTGCCCTGCGGCGGGGCGAGATTCTCGGGCTTTACGGGCTGCTCGGTGCGGGCCACGAAGAGGTGGGACGCGCGATTTTCGGATTAAAAAGATACGACAAAGGCGCGGTGCTTTTAGAGGGACGAGTGGTTCCGGCCGGTCGCCCGCACAAGGTCAAAGACCTGGGGATTGCTTACATCTCGGAGGATCGGGGAGGCTCCCTCTTTCACCAGTTTGAGATCTTCAAGAATATTTCGCTGCCCTATCTGGCGCAGATTCTGGGTCCCCCGCTGGACTGGCTGGTAAGAATCCGCAAAGAAATCGCCACGGCCGATTTTGAGATCAGGAACTTCGGCATCAAGAGCGCGGGATCCCGCGTCAATTTGAGTTCCCTTAGCGGAGGCAACCAGCAAAAGGTCGCCCTGGCCAAATGGCTGACCGTAACGCCGAAAGTGATCATCCTGCAGGAGCCCACGCGGGGGGTGGATGTCGGCGCCAAATCGGAGATTGTGCAGTCCATCCGCGATCTTAAGGAGACGGGGCTCGCCTGCGTGGTGATATCGATGGAGCCGGAGACGATCCTCGACCTGAGTGATCGCGTGCTGATTTTCTCCCGGGGCAAGATCGTCAGTGAAATCAAGGACACTTCCACGACCAAACCCAAGCTAATGGAGCTAACCTAGAATGACTACTCAAACCGCTGATGCAGGTGTGGTGCCAAACCTCATCTTGTGGGTCAAACCGCGGGCGCGTATCCTGGCGCCCCTGTTTACCCTGATCGTCCTGGCCGTTTTTTTCGGCGTCGTCACCGATCACTTTCTGACCCTTCGCAACCTTGAAAATATCGTCGAGCAGGCATCTTTGCTGGCCGTGTTGGCAACCGGGGTCACGATGGTGCTTCTGCTGGGCGAAATCGATCTTTCCTTTGCCAATGTCGCCACACTGGTCGGGATGACCATGGCGCTCATGAGCGACGGTGAAATCGCCCTGGGCTGGATTATTCCGGCCTGTGTCGTACTCGCCCTCGCGGTGGGTTTCACCAACGGCTACGTGTCGGCCTATATCCGGGTGCCGTCGTTTATGGCAACCCTTGCCATGTACCAGGTCGCTTACGGGATCGCGCATTACACCAGCCATGCCACGCCGGTGTTTGCGGTGCCCAAATTCTTTTCGATTCTCGGCAATAAAAACCTCGGCTTCATCCCGTGGATATCGATTTGCGCCCTGGTGGTCATGGTCGGCGCCCACTTCCTTCTGCGGTACACCCGTTTCGGTCGCTACATTTACATGACCGGCGGAAATCGCGAGGCGGCCCGGGTTTCCGGCGTCAACACCCGCTGGGTCATGACGGCCGTGTTCTGCATCGCCGGTTTCACCTCCGGCTTTGGGGGGATGCTGGGGATCGGGCGTCTCGGCGTGGCTTATGACAACACCATGAATTCCAAGCTCATTGACGGGATCGCCGCCGTTGTGCTGGGCGGAACGTCGCTCACCGGCGGCGAAGGGGGGATGCTGAATACCCTGATTGGGGTCCTGATCTGGACTTCCCTGGGCATCGGCCTGGATCTCATGGATATTTCTATTTATATCAAAGACTTGGTGCGCGGGATTATCCTCCTGCTGGCCCTGATCTTCAATATTATTGTGCAGCGATCAGCCCAGACCGAGGAATAAGCGGAACTGACATCATCCCGCGGCGAGCGGGAGCACTTGGGATCACCGGAAGCTAAGATACTACTTTTGGCGGTCAGCGCAGTATTCGTAGATCCTTTGAATCTTGGGTTCGGAGCGACCCCCCGGAGTATACGCGGATTTGATCCAGATCGAGACCAGACTCTTGGCGAGTTCGGAACCCGTGACCTGTGAACCCAGCGTCATGATGTTCGCGTTGTTGCTTTTGACGGCCCGTTCGGCGGAATAGGCATCGGAGCACAATGCGGCATAGGCCCCCTTGACCTTGTTGGCGGCGATGGACATGCCGATTCCCGTGCCGCAGATGAGAATCCCGCGGTCGTGGGTGCCGGAAGCCACCGCTTCGGCCACCTTGATGGCCACATTGGCGTAAATGGGATCCTCGCTGCCGTAATCTTGCCACTCAATGCCCAGCTCGGAAAGGTGCTGTTTGATGATTTCCTTGAGTTCGGATGCATTCGGATCACAGCCGATCGCAACTTTTTTCATAATGGTTTCTCCTCGTTAGCCCGTCATCGGCAATATGGTTCAATTATCCCCCCAACGAAAACCGGCAGTCCGTTTGGGGGGTTACCCCCGCCAATAATTCGCGGCATGTTCTTTCGACGTATAGAAAAACCGGGCGCGGGTGTCAAATCCTAAAAATCTTTGAGGCAGGGCGGTGGCATTTGGAAATAAGAATATCCGGGGAAGGAGGTCTTTTCTTTCAGACGATATCAACCGATCCGACCGCCCGGTGACCGCCTGTTTGTGATGGGCCCTATTGACGAGCTAACCGAGTATAAAAAATGGAGCTTCCATCACAAACAGGCGGTCACTGTTGCGTTTTGGGAGATACCGACTCTGGATATCGTCTTTCAGAAAAGGCCTCCTTCCCCTCAAAAATTCCCAATGCGTTGGCCCTGATCTTGGCGGATTGAGTTCGATCAGCCCAACCCTAGAACGTCGAAGGGCGGCCGCCCAAACGTTTGGGTTCGGGCGGCCCGCCCCGGACTTTACTTGACGGTTACGCAGGTACGATCCGTCAAATGGCAAACCTTGCTGGAGACGCTCCCCAGCAATAAACCCTTGACACTCCCCAGACCTCGGCTGCCAATGACCAGCATATCGAAGTCGCCGTCTCTGGCAAAAGCGGTGATTTCTTCGGCCGGATCACCTTCCCGCACCGTCGTTTCCACCCACTCTACGCCTTGCTTCTTGGCGTCCTTTACGGCCGCCGCCAGGATGTTGTTTTTGACATATTCCAGGTAGACATGATCCGGCGGTGCATCGATTTTCTCGCCGCGCATCTAATCCAGAAGGGCCGCGGGAATTTTAGCGGGCTGAATGATATGCAGCAGATGGACCGAGGCCCCGTTTTGCCTCGCCATATGGGCGGCGAATTCGATCGCCTTGCCGGCGTGCACGGATCCGTCGATGGGAACTAGAATTTTTCGAATCATTTTATTGCTCTCCTTGAACAACGGGATGATTTCGCATACGGTTGATGGGGCATCGGGAGGTAACGGCCGCGTTGAGAATATTGCCGCGGTCCTCGATGCCGGCTTTGCTGGCCCGTAAAGTTGTCGTTTGTGGCGGGCCTGGCTTGAATAGTAATCATTCCCGCTCAGGTAGTCACCGCTTTAGGTCTTAAAGACTTGCAGCCAGTCATCAATCCCGATTTGCGGCAATTCAAAGTCGTGCCTCGCGTAGAAATCGTCCAAAACGCGCACAATCGCATGGGTAGGTGAACCCTCGATCAGGGCTGCCAGCCGGTCGACGGTATGCCGGGGAAAGCAGAAAAAGTCGCCTGAGATCGATACATCCTTGAACCGGCCGTCGGCGACGGCGAACTCGGCCCGGATCAATCCGCCGGACGCCTTATGCATCCGCTGCACCACTGCCAGACCCGCGCGCACCTTGACGACCCGGCCGCCAACCGGTTTGCCCTTGCGGTAAAGCCAATCGTCCTGCCGCAGGGTCCCTTGCAGTTGTTCCATCTTGGCAGCCAGCGCAGGGTCTTTGGCGGCCGGCGTCAAGGGGCCCACGATTTTTGCGAATTCGCGGGCCAGGAGGTTGCGCAATGTCGTCTGATCCCAGTGGGCGGCATCCGCCCCGAGTTCGCGGCGGAGGGTGCTCAGGTTCTCCGCGATGGTTTTCTTGACCTTGTCGCGGAATTTTTCATCGGGAATTTTCAGCACCCGGGCCATGGTTTCATAGTCGAAATCCAGGATGAGGTTGCCGACAAAGACGATGCTGTTGCCGATCTCTCCCGCCCCGGTTCCTGAGATCTTGCGATTTTGGACAACCAGATCATTTACCGGTCGGTACTCGGCCGGGATGCCGATCCGGCGGTGGACGGCGATGACGGGTTGCAGGAATTTTCGATAAAAGGCATCGATGCGCCGGGGGGCCAGCGGGTTGTCGCGTTTGAGAATCAGCTGAAAAAAGAGCTGGTTGCCGTCCAGAAAGACGGCTCCGCCGCCGACTTCCCGCCGGAAAACAGGAATCTGGTTGGCCCGGCAAAATTCCAGATCCACTTCCTGTTCCACATCCTGATGGTATCCGATGCAAACGTAGGGGGCGGCCGGCGAGACCAGGCAGAGGGCTTCTCTTTCCAGAAGCGCCAGGGCATGATAGATAAGCTGAGACTCCTCCCAGGGTACTTGGCCCAGATTGTATAGTTCCATCTAAACGACGTCTCCATCCGGAAAACGCGCAGCATGCGGGCGGGGAAGGCACGCGCGGGCGCGGCGCGGGCTGATGTTTTTGAATGGCGGCCCATCACCGCCGCTCCCTGTATCAGCGTTTGGGCAGATACAGGGCCCACTTTTCCGCATCCCGGGCGGCATCCACGATGGCTTCCGAAAAAGTCGGATGGATTCGAATGCTGGCGGCCAGCTCGTCCGCATTGTATTCCAGCTGCATGGCCAAGACGGCTTCACCGACCAACTCCGTCGCATGGGGACCGACAATGTGCACCCCGTAAATGATCCCGTAGGCGGCATCTTTGATGATCTTGACCGCGCCGAAGGTCTCGTTGCGCGCGATCGCCAGGCCGTTGATGGAATAGGGGAAATATCCGACTTCGATCTCCAAGCCCTGCTTTTCGGCTTCTTCCTCGGTCAGTCCCACGGAGGCCACTTCCGGAAAAGTCCAGGTTCCGCGCGGGATCAGATGAAAAGGAAATTGGACGGCCTGGCCCAGGGCGTTCTCCGCCGCCGTCACGCCCATGGCGGAGGCGGCATGGCTTTGCATGGTGCCGCCGGTAACGTCACCGATGGCAAAAATGCCCGGGGTGGATGTCTGCAGATAATCGTTCACGCCGATGCCGGCGGCCGGCCGGACTTCGATCCCTGCCTGCGCCAAGTCCAGATCAGCGGTACGGGCTTCGCGGCGAGCGAATAAGACGCCTGCAACCTCGACGGTCCGGTCCTTCGATCCGGTGAGCTCGCAGATAAATCCTTGGGGCGACGCTTTGACCGATTGCAGTTTCGAACGGGCAAGAATTTTGACCCCATCTTCACTCAGGGCCTGTCCCAAGCGTTGACCGGAATCGTGATCTTCCCGCGGCAGGACGAAGCGGGTTTCCGTGGACAAAAAAACCTGGCTGCCCAAGGTGTTGAGCAGGGAAGCGATTTCGACTTCGATGGTGTCCGCCCCGCAGATCAGAACCGAGGCGGGCACCGCCTGCATATCAAGGATCTGATCCGTGGTGATCAGGGCCTCCGGCAGGCCGGCCAGATCCGGCACTTGCGTGCGGCCCCCCGTGGCGATGATGAAGTTTTGGGCGGAGCAGCGCCGGCCTTCGACGTCGATCTCTTGGGGGTTTTTGAAAACCGCGTGGCCCTTGATGACCTCGATGCCGTTGTTCGCGAGCAGGCCCTCCATGCCCGAACGAATCTTTTGGCAACTGCTGTTCTTTTGCGCCACGATTGTTGCCAGATCCACTTTTTCGACAACGGCGCGAATGCCGAAGGCCTCGGCCGACCGGATTCGCCGGAGTGACTCCGCGGCTTTCAGCCAGACTTTGGTGGGGATACAGCCCCGGTTGACGCAGATTCCCCCCAATTCCGTCTGTTCCACCAGGGCCACGCGGGCCCCCAGCTGGGCGGCACGGATGGCGGCCGCATAGCCGCCGGCTCCTCCTCCGATAACGATGACATCA
>CP070697.1:5652263-5665367 GCA_020353555.1 Desulfobacterales bacterium | reverse complement strand
CTGTTTTCCTTGCTGTCAGAATACCACCGCGTTGGCTTGAAAATGTTTCCAGCCCGCAACATTTGCAGATTTAGGCCTCCCAGCAATTCCGCCGGCAATGATATAATGCAGAGGAGTCCCGCATATCGAACCTGAAGAGGATATCGCCAAGCGGCAATCAAGATTATTTTCAAGGCATAGCCGTACAGACTCTGCCTTGAAAATAATTGATATATCAATCGACCTAACTTAGATTTTTCGCATAACTACGTCATAGGTGCTTCCGTCGATGAACAGGCCTTCTGCCTGTTCAAGCTTTCGCCAATACTCTGGATCGTCGCGAACTTGAGCTTGCGCCTTTTCAAGAGTTGCGAGGTCTTCATAGTCGACTATCCACCGGACAGTTCCGCCTTCGCCAAAGAGGTCAATAAAGACCTCGATAGAGGAAAGTTCCTTAACTTTTTTGACGTATTCAGTGATTTCTGTGGACCATGCTATTGCGGGTATATATTTCCCGCGGGATATTCTTGTTTTTCTCATCCATCTTATCATTATCGCTCTCCTCATTGAATTGTCAAAAAACCAGATTTCTGTATTGCAGTAACTATGAAACAGCAAAACTAATTGTCAGTCGAAACTTATTTACCCCGATCTCTGCTTTGAATTTCTCGTTGATGCGTGATCCAAGTCAGAAAAAGGTGCTGTTGGGTAATTATTGCTCGGGCGGCTGCCAAAACGGACCCATCCCTTTTAAGATGCCGATGAGCTCCATAAGATAATCCTGCACACGGGAAGCATAATCCGGGTCCAGACGTCTGGTAAAGAAGTTGCCGGAAAAAAGGGCAACGACATCAGATAGCTTATTGATTCCCTGTTCAGTCTCCGCCTTAAAACCGCTCCAGTTGCGAACATGCTCTTCCGACCGGAAGAGATTCATCGTACTTCAGGCATAAGGCAGATCGTTGAACCATTTTCTGAACGGAACAGATGTATATGCCATTATTCCTGCCGGTTCCGCGTTCTGAACAACGCCGTCCTTCATTTCCACTCTGATCGGAGAACCGCAATCCAAACAGGGGGCATCAATCTGGACTGTTTTTCCCGGGAAAAGCCAGCTGACCGCCAGCGATTCAATGCTCATCGGCCAAACCAGTTCTTCAGTTAGAATCAGCAGTGTTGATTTTTCGGAGTGTCTTTTGGCTGAAAGCAACGAAGCTCCCGACAGAAAGAAGTCAGATCCTGTCAGGAGCAGGATAGGCACAATTTGAGGGGGATTCCCATTGTACCAATAAGTTGATTTTTAGCCAGATACATTTGAATCCCGTGCGAAAGTTTGTATGATGTGGCCAGATAATCTCATTGCGCGCTGTGCATTAAGCGCTAGGGCACAAAGCGAGTTCGCTGATTGAGCGATCAATTTTATCGGAAAGGATTCGATTATAGTGTTCTCAATCAGACATGATAAACCGGATGATCAGGATACTTTCGGGTTGCCAATAATTTGTTATCTGAAGCCGGAAGCGTATCGATTGATTCTTGATCTAACCATTTCGAAAGAAATTGTTTGACGTGGACGACTGCATCCAACGCTGCATTTTCGTTGTACCTTAAGATATGTCGCAGCTTGATGAGGTTGAGGCCTTTCGAGTCAAAACAACGAAAAGCGCGAAGTTATATTTTGAGAATCACTTCGTGTTCCGTGTTTTTTAGATTTGGTTGCCAGCACCTGGTATTTTGTAACATATCATGTGACTTTTGAATATCACGCGGTCTTCAAGGATGACAATTGTTGTGATTTAATAGCAGTATCTTTATCGGCTGGGTTCGGCCGCGAATGGCTGAGCGCCCAACGTTCCTCTAAAGCGACATAGACACGACACTGGAACAAGGCAACACTTCCTCTTGCTTTGTCGGTTGACGCGTCTCTGTGCCGATACTAATCTCATTGTTGGGTCTCGCCTATCCATATGCCATGACATAATTTGCCGTAATCCTCAAACCCAAGCCCGCGATACAATCCTCGCGCCATGTCCGACGGATGCAGAATGCTAATGCGGTAACCCATGGCACTGGCCTCTCGCAGTGGTGCTAACGTCATTGCCATGCCAATCCCTTGCCTCCGCGCCGCCGGGATCGTGGTTACCCAATAGATTCCTGCTACACCTGCAGCCAGAAACAGCTGTGATGTAGCAATCGGCTTCCCATCCATAAAAGCCACATAGTTGCGCAAGGGCATATCGAATCCCAGGCCAGCGAACAAATTAAAGCACGCTTTATCACTGTTGCCAGGGAGCCTAAAACCAATGAACGCGGCATTGACCCATTGTTCCAATGTCTCCTTGTCACTAACGGGCTCAATGGTCAGACCTGAAAGGGAGGCCAAATCCTCTTTCAATGCCAGCAGATCAGCGGCCATACCAGAGAAATCCTCACGATAAACCAAACCGTGGGATTCCAATTGCTTTCCCCAATCGGCTGATTGTGCTCCTGACCCTATCCACCACATAAAAGGCACCTTCCGTGACTTTAGACTTGTCAGTGATTCTTTAATCGCGTCGCTTGACATCAGTTGCGTACAAAAAAAACCATTCATGAATGGATGTGGAATACCAGTGAAAAACCCTGTCAAGTTCGGATTATCATATAGCTCGACATTATCGGAACGGCCGAGGTATTGATAATATTTGAGCAGGTTATCTTCGATAGCCGCCGCCATTGCTCGCGCTGAAAAATCATTCAGAATTCCATCCATCTCGATTTTCCTCTTCCAGATACAAACAGGTAACTAACCATAATGCGAGCCTCAACGAGAATTCATATTTCTTGCCACCTGGAGCTTTGGAGGATTCTATATACGGTTTGAGTATCACTCGGTTTTTAAGGTTGCCAGTCATTGAGATTTAATTGGAAAGACAAGTATTCTAAGATCAAATATTAATAAAGCTATCATTATCTTCGCGAACGCACTGCAAAAACCCTCGGGTTGCCTTCGCTTTCCCGGGGGCCCCAGGTATAGTCGCCATCGTAGAAGTTGAAGTACCAAGCCGCCGATGGACCCTCTGTTTCATTAGACCAAACCCGCCATCCGGTGGTCTTCAATAGTCGTGTCATGTTGCGCTCTCCAGCCCCTTTTTTATAAAGAGATTCCAATTCTTCTTTTGTAGGCAATCGCCATCCGCCGCCTTCAAACGACAGGCTTTCGATCCAGGCCCTGGCGTCATCCCAGGTTATATATTTGTCAGGCCCTACTAACCATTCTATGTTTGTTTTTTCATCGTAAATAATACCGTTTTCATAGGACAAGTATTGATCATCTTTAGCAATTATTTTTGCCTTGTCAGCCGCATCAGAGAAAGATGCAACTAATAAAATAGCGATGAGTATCCTTAAGAAAATTCTAATCATAATGCACCTCCTTTTATTGTGTTCGAACGTATTTCGGTTTGAAGAACACCAAATTACTTCCCAGTTGAGGTATTTATCTAACTCCGTACGGATAGATTTCGAGTATGTCAAAGGTTCGAAAACTTTCAACTGTGAATGTACAGGGTAGGTACGTGACATTCTTGGATCGTATAGAACCGCAATATGTTGGGGTACCGCATAAATGGCTTCAAGCATCTGGCAACTCAAGCAATTCTTTTCTAACGTTTTCCGGCTCAATCAAGGTACCAAGGCGTTCGAAGATTTCGAGGGCTTTAAGCAAATATTCTCGGGCCTGCACCATGTCACCTATTTGTTTGTAATACCGGCCATGATTTGCATAGGTTAACGCCAACTCATTTTCAGCCTTCATGTCTTGGGAAATGCCTGTCAGTCAGTTTAAAACCGCATTCACCACAGAATTTTCTGCCAAGCGGGATTTGCGCCCTGCAATTTGGACATCCCTGTTCGAAATTAGCTCCACATTCTTCACAGAACTTCACCCCTTCGCGATTTTCAAACTGACACTTCGGGCAAATCATTCCAGTGCCCTCCCATTAGACGTTTGAACAGTTTGAATCCGAGTAAAGGCGCTGCGGAGAAGCGGCCGGCTATGGTTTCTGGAAAACGTTGATTTGTATGACCGGTTGAGTATCCCTTGTGGACAATAGCGAGTTGGAAAATCCGCGGGAACGGGAGATCGAGAAAAACGAGCCGTATAGCTCGAATTGCCGGGTCAGATCAGCGGCAGCGGCAGGGGGGAGCTGTCACAGGCATTTTTATAGACAGATTTGTCGGATGATGTCAATTGGAATATCCGAGGCATATTAAACGCTACAAACGTTTTGATGCAATCAGCGTATTTTTTAGGGATCATCTCCAAAAGAGTTGGCGCCATTTATAAGGAATAGGCGGTCTGTCGCGGTTGGTTGTGTGGTTAGAGATAGATATTTTAACCGCAGACGTGCGCAGACAATACGCCGACAACAATGATTTTTTTGTCTGGGCGATCCGCCGCCGCTTTCAGCGATGGCGAGACAGGCACTGCCCAGGCCAAAGCTCCATGCCTCTCCGGCATAAGCGCCAACTATATCGCGAAGCGATTGCGGTTTTTGCCTCCGCAAGCTTGCCGGGCCGAAGGCTTGGGCGAAGACCGGTCGCGGAGGCCAAAGATCTGCGTCCGTCAGCGTCTGTCGAGTGACCCTGAGCGAAGTCGAAGGGGAGCGGGCGGTTAATAAAAACACATCGGAATGAACAACCAAAACCGTTTCTAACCAAGCTAGTGCATAACATCCTTCAATCATGAAGATTTATTTTACCAACCGATCAATTAATACCAACGAAATCGGAGAAGAACCTTTTTTTTGGCGAGCCTCGCAGCGCGTATTGCCGCCTGGCGAATAGCGGCTAGCGATCGATCCAGGCGGCGGGATCGCAATAGCATGGTAACGCCCAATTCGCCGACGGTCGAATAGCACAAAAGGCTGTGCGGCTGAACAATGTGCTGCTAGATCCGCCGGACAGGGCCAAGCTTTTCAACCAAACGCTTTAAAGCCTTATCCGTATTCTGTTTTCCTTGCTGTCAGGATAGCACCGCGTCGGCTTAAAAATGGTCCCGGTCCCCAGCATCTTCAAATATAGGCCCGCTATCAATCTCTATGGCATACGCCGTGGGTCGTTTCACTTCATCCAACCCTGTTTCTTGAATCTGATCTTGAGCTGATCAGCGATTTCCTTGGCGGTCTGCTTGGCTCTGCCCTCAATCTTAGCACTGCCGCTTGCCTCTCCGTACACTTTCATCCCGCTGCTGACAATGAGGCCCACTGGGTTGCCGGTGGCGACAAGTGCGGCAAGCCCTATAGCTCCACCCGGAGTTTTGCTGCCGCCGGCCGCCGTTGCGCCGGATCCGAGTTTGCGCAACCCCTGAGCCGTCATCTGGTAGCCTTCGACCACTGTCTTCAACTCGGATGCGCCGGAGCCAAATCCGATTCCAACGCGCTTGGCAGCGCTGCCCTCGTCAACCGAGATGAGATAGCCCCGGATCAGGAGGTCGTTAATCTGCGCCGTCGTTCCCTTCGGAGCCCGCTCTGCCGGCATCCCCATGACGCGGATTTGCTCGACCAGCTCCTGCGCAATTTCAGCCCCCAACTTACGGCCGGCCTCGATCTGCTCGGCGGTTTGGGGCGCGGATTGTTCAAAATGCTGACCGGCGAGGGGGGAGTCGGCGGGCACATCGGCGGGCGTGGCGACGAAGTCGTACACCAGGATGTGATCGGGCCGAGGGATCTTTTCTGTCACGACTATTTCGCGGTCAGTAACCTTGGTTGAAGCGCACGCAGCTATAACGAACAGGGCGAACAGACACGGAACGATACGGTTAGGTGATTTCATCGCAAACCTCCTTTTGTAGTTTTGGCGTTCATAACGTTCTCTTGGCGTTCGTGTTGAGGCAATCAAGCTTGGGGATAAGTTCCGGCTAACTCAGAAAAGGCCGTTTGGTGATCGGTCGGGCGATGTCTATATATTTTCAAGATACAAAGCAAGTGTTCTTCTAGTACTCTGGCCGGAACATTAAGTATCCGTGCAGTACAAATACAATTCGAACATCACGCGGTTTTGAAGCCCGTTAGCAATTGAAGGGTGCGGCAGTTATGTTGCCTGTTCAATTTGCAGTTATGATATCAACGGCTTTGATATCTGATGAGCAGTTTATCCAATTTGGGCCGTCGATGGAGGTCACAAGTACTACGGCGCTGCGGACAAGCGGCTGCCTATAGTTCCCTGAAATTGCTGACTTGTATGGCCAGTTGAGTAGCCGATGTGGACAATAGCGAGTTGGAGGAGCCGCGGGAACGTGGGATCAACAAAGAGGAGCCGTATAGCTCGAATCTCCGGTTCAGATCAGCGGCAGCGGGGAGCTGTCACAGCAACTTTTATAGACAGATTTTGCCGCTGAGCTCCACTGGATTTTGATGACGAAATCGAAATGCGATGACGTCGGTGGGGGATCAGTCGAGATAATCCCTTTGCAGCTCATCGATCAATTCTTCGATTTCGGCTCCGATTTGAACGACATAATCTATATCCTCAACATCCTCTGGCGTGACGTTTTGCAGCAACTGAGCCCTGTATCTTATCAGGTCTAATGTTTCTTTCAAAAATTCATCCATGACGATTTGCCCTTATCCAATTTATGGTCGAATTGCTCAATTTTGTGAAATGCTTCGGGGGACATCGGTAATTTTACCCAAGCCCAAAGACCTCGAAAAGGCGGCGCAGACCGAAACGCAGACCGGATACCAGTCGTGGTCTGTGGCCTTCGATTCCAATCACCCTTAAAAGCCCGTAAAACGCTCAATGGCGTGCCGGTCGTGGTCCGAGGCTGGTTGTTTCCCCGAGGAGCTTTGTTTGATGGGTGACGCGATCTTCGCGGAAAAATCGAATCCGTTCCCGGGGGAGGCTCGATTCTATGAACCCTGGATCGCCTTCATTACCTTTTCTGCTTCCATTACGGGGGTGATCTCTATCCTGCCAAGATCGCTCCAGGCATAGTTACTGGCAAGAATGGCATTAGGGTTATTTGTTTCGAACAAAGAAAAAATTCGCCCGCCCGAGATGTCAATCCATTCACCGATCATTTGGATTCCCTCGGGGGTCGAATCTCCCCTCTCCACTGCTCGCTTGACAATCGCGTTTCTTTGCTCAGGTGCGTAAGTATATATACTCATGAAAAGCATTTTAATCTTCCTCCTTTTTATTCGCCGGTAGGCTGCTGTCTCGGTCGAAAAGGGTCCTAGAACTCCTCACGAAACGAGGCCCAGGCGATGTCGTTTTCCCATATTTTGACACGCAGTGCTTTGAGGTGATCGGTTTTGATGCTCCGTATAAGCGCCTGGCACAGAATCCGGGAAAAATGTTCGATGCTGGGGTTCAAACCTTCAAACTCTTTGAGTTCGTTGAGAGTCTGATCCCGGAAGCACCCGATGAGTTCTTCCAGATGGGTTTCAACGTCGACGATGTCCACCAGGTAGCCATGTTGATCCAACCGGTCACCTTCCAAAAGTACTTCGAGGCGATAGTGATGCGAATGCTTTTCATTTTCCGGGCCCCAGTCCCCTCCGACGAGAAAATGAGAGGCAATAAAATCTCTTTGTACGGCGAGTGTATACATGCATGATCCTCTATAACCTGAATAGAGTCGAAACTCGATTAACCCCAAGGTTGGATAAACAACATGGCAAACAATAGCTAATGGTCCGTCATTATACCCCATATGATAGTGAACGCACCTTTTCCGGGATATCCCCCTGGGTGAATTCAAAGGATGGCGTCGATGATTCCATGTTGTTTACCCTTCGGGAAAGCCGGAGAACTTCAGATCCTTTGTTGTCAAGGATTTGCGGTAGCCGACTACAGCGTCACCCTTGACGCCTCGGCTCTGAAGCCCTCCGGCTTTTGCAACGTTGGGGTTAAGGTTAAGCGTTGTTCGCTGGCCAACCCTTTCCAAGCGCGGTCGGGGACGATACGTCGTGTTCTTCTACCGCGCGAATGCGGCGCCGGAGAAGACCTTTTGGGAACGACCCGGCAGGTTCAGGGCGTGAAGTTCAATTTTTTGAGCAGCTTTAACGTGTTCGTGTTGACCGGAAGATGGGCCAGCTCCTGGCGGCTGACCCAGCGGGCTTCGGAAACGTCATCGCCCGGCGCGGGTTCACCTTCGATGTAATCAGCCAGCAGATCGACGATCACATAATGAAACCGAACCCGCTCCGTCCCATCCCGGCGGATATCGTCAAAAACGTGAACGATCCTGGTGGCCCGGACGCTGACACGCGTCTCCTCCCGGATTTCCCGTTCGGCGGCGGCCTGCAGGTTTTCGCCCAATTCGACACTGCCGCCCGGAATGGCCCACTCGCCCTCGGAGGGCGGTTTGCCCCGCCGAACCAGAAGGACCTGGTCGTCGTGCAGCACGACGCTGCCCACGGCGACCCGGGGGCGGTCGGGGTATTCATTGCCGGCCATGCGTTTTTTCCGGAGTTTCGGGGAATTGCGGCTGTTACTCACCGCCGTAAAGTTTCTTCAAGCCTTCAAAGCCCGCCGTATAAACGCCTTGAACGATTTTCTGAGCCGCAGCTTCCGGGACACCCTTGGGTTCGAAGGTGCTCGACCACTTCACCTCGCAGCGTTTGGGGTCGAGCTCGCGAACCTCCACGGTCGCCAGGTATTTTTCAAGCGGCAGCGGGGATTCGACAATCGAGTACTTGAGGATTCGAGCCTGCGGGTCCATGTGCTCCAGCTTTTCGATGACGGGCGGGCCGCCGTCCTTGAGCGACAGGGTCCGTATCGCGCCTACGCCCGAGCCTTCCATGGTGCTCTTGACGATCGCCGCGACGAACTTGGGCAGTCCGTTGAAATCACTGACCGTCTTCCAGACTTCGTCGGCCGACGCATAGATGGTGGTCTTCATTGCAACTTCAGACATAGCTACCTCCTTGGGTTATGGAAAAAGAAAATCGGTGGCACTTGGCTGCGCCAAATCTTGGCTACACCTGGCGATTTCATTTCATGGATGTTTGCAAAGGATGGGTTTTGCGTTTGGCAGCTCTGGCTCCGACATGCACCCGCGAAGCTCTCCGTTCTGCGCGTCAGAGACAATCTTCGCAGCGCCGGGCATCTCGTTTCCGGTCATGGACAGTCCGACAATGGGCAAAAGGACGATCGCTCACTCAACTCATTTTGCCTATAGCCCAAATTTCCCCCGGGATCAAATGAAATGCGAATTTTATGGTTTCTTCAGAACGTTTGCGACCGGGATGACGGCCATGGGGGAGGTGACCGATCGTTCAGGAGATCTTGCATTCCCATTCGGATACCCCCGGCGCCACCTCTGATCGCAAAGCGGTCAGGCACGATTGAACCCCGCAAATAGGGCCGTTATGCCAGGATCAGGGACGGATTCTCGATGTAGCGGGCCACGGTTCCCACGAATTCGGCGGCGGGGGCGCCATCCGCCACCCGGTGGTCAAAGGTCAGGCTGAGCACCATCATGGTTCGAATGGCGATCGCGCCTTGATAGACGGCCGGCTTTTCTCTCAGCCGGCTGATTCCCAGAATGGCAGTTTCAGGTGGCTTCAAGATAGGGGTGGCACCGTCCACCGGAAACATGCTGGTGTTGCTGATGGTGAAGGTGCCGCCGGTGACCTCGTCCACCGTCAGGGTTCCGGCGCGAGCTTTGTGTGCCAGGTCTCTGGCCCCGCGGGCAATTTCCAGCAGATTCATTTTGTCGGCGTGTTTCAGCACGGGGACGATCAGGCCCTCCGGCAAAGCCACGGCGATGCCCATATGAACGGCCTCAAACAGCAGAATTTCATCGCCGACGAGGTTGGAATTCATGATCGGAAACCGTTTCAGAGCCCGGGCCGTGGCCATGATGAGGATGTCGTTGTAAGATATTCTGACCGTGTCGTCGTTTTTGTACTCCTCCCGGACGAGGTCGCGGAAGCGAACCATTTCGGTGGCATCCACTTCCGTAAATGTCGTTAGCTGGGCCGTGTTGTGAAGACTGGCATACAGATTATCCGCAATGGATTTGCGCATGCCGGTGAAGGGGATGGCGCGCACCGGAGCGCTGGGTTCCGGGGTTTTGCCGGCCGCCAGGGTCCGCGCGACATCTTCTTTGGTGATTGTGCCGCCGTTGCCGGTCCCTTGGATGGTCATGATATCCAAACCGGCCTGTCGCGCCACTTCCTCGGCCAAGGGTGTGATCTTGGGACGCGGAGGTCCTTCCTCGTAGAATCGGCGGACATCGGCCTCGGTAATGCGGCCCCCCGGGCCCGTGCCTGTCACGCCGGACAGATCCACGTTCAGTTCTTTGGCCAGCCGGCGCGCCGCAGGGCTGGACGGGGCGGGCGGTTTTTCTGCGGTTTTCAGCGGCACGGCGGCCGTGCGGGCCGTGGCGGCTGTCGCCGGGACGGGCTTAGCCGCCATGGCCGCTGCGGGCGGAAGTTGCTTTTGAACTTCGGCCAGTTCTTCCTGGGTCGGGCACAGCAATCCGACCACCGCGCCCACTTTGGCTTTGTTCCCAATTTCCACGATAATGTGCAGGTAACCCGAACCAACCGCCGGGACTTCCCAGGATATTTTTTCGGTCTCGATGGCCAGAACCACACGGTCCTTTTCGACCCAATCGCCTTCGCTGAACTTCCACTCAACCAGGTTGGCCAACTCCATCGTCATGCCGAGTTTGGGAATATTTATCGGAAGCGCCATATTGCTACTCCTGAATCTGATCAACTCAATTTGCCGAACGCCGTGAGGCAAGGGACTTCCTGGCCCCAAGCCGAAACAAAGCCAATTTTGCTGCTTACATGGCGCCTTTGGCCACCACCTTGCCCTGCAAGTCCAGCTTCTCCCGACCCAAAACGGCCGCTACGGCGTCTGCCATGGCCTGAGGTTGAGGCAGGACGAACTGTTCCAGGTATCCGCCGGGTATAGGGTAGTTGGCCGCAGCCACACGCTTGATGGGAGCGTCGAGGTAGTCAAAGGCATTTTCCATCACCAGCATGCCGATTTCGGCGGCCGGACCGCATCGCGAGGTCTCCTCATCGACGACCACCAGGTGCTTCGTCTTTCTGACCGACGCCAGAATGGTGTCAAGATCCAGGGGTTCCAAGGTTCGGGGATCGACGATCTCCAGACTGACGTCATGGTCCTGTTGCAGGACTTCGGCCACTTCCTGCGCCAACGACACCATAAATCCCGTGGCAACCACGGTGACGTCCGTCCCTTCGCGCTTGATATCGGCCACGCCGAAGGGCACCAAGTATTCCTCTTCCGGGACCGGGCCGGTATGTCCCATGAGGTTCTTATGCTCCAGGAATATGACCGGATTGTTGTCGCGAATGGCGGTTTTTAACAGCCCCTTGGCGTCGTAAGGGGTTGAGGGCATGGCGATTTTCAATCCCGGGGTCCGCATGAACAAGGATTCGGGGCACTGGGAGTGCTCCGGACCCAGCCGGGAGTAGCCGCCGGCCGGTGCCCTGACCACCATGGGGATCCTGATTTTGCCGCCGTGCGTGAAGCGCCATTTGGCCGCTTTGTGCAGGAGTTCGTCCGCGCCGCACATGGCAAAGTCGGCGAACATGGTATTGACCACCGGTCGATACCCGGCAATGGCCGCTCCCACGGCGGAGCCGATAATCGCGGCTTCGGATATGGCCGTATCGCGCACCCGTTCGCTGCCGAACATCTCAAATAGATCGCAGCTGGTTCCCCAGATGTCCTGGCTGACGTCCTCGCCGATCAGATAAACGGTCTCGTCGCGGGACATCTCTTCTTTCATGGCCTCATTGATTGCATCCATGTACTTAATTTCGCGCATGGTTCACCTCCTTTGCCGGCTAATCCGCGTAGAGGGCCTGGTCCAACCCTTTGGGATCGGGCCACGGACTGTCAGCGGAGAATCGGTCGGCCTCTTCCATCTCCTCCGTCGCCTCCCGGTGAATTCGTTCAATATCCGCCTCCGTCAGGACGCCTTTTTCAAGCAAAGTGGCCTCCATGAGCTTGATCGGATCACGCTTTTTCCATTCTTCGACCTCGAATTCAGGCCGGCAGCCTCCCTCGCACTGGACCGAAAAATCCGGAAAGCCTTCCACGTGGGGCCTGAACCGATAGGTTTTGAACTCCAGCAGCGTGGGGCCTTTGCCCGCTCTGGCCCGTTCGATGGCCGGCTGAAGCGCCTCGTAACAGGCAATGACATCCTGGCCGTCCACAACGGCGGAGGGAATGCCGTAGCCATGCGCAAAATCAGCCAGATCCTCCTTGGGGTGAGTCAAGCTGATGCAGGTCCACTGCTGGTAGCGATTGTTCTCGACGCACCAGATAAGGGGCAGTTTCCAAGTGGCCGACATGAGCATGGCCTCATGGAAGGGACCCCGTCCGGTGGCGCCATCGCCGAACATGTTGGCCGTCACCTGGCCCTTGCCTCGCAACTTACAGGCCAGGGCTGTTCCGGCCGCCAAGGTGGCTTCTCCGCCGACCATGCCGCCCATGCCCGGAATGCCGATTTCGATGTCACAGTTGTGGAATCCGGCATACCCCTTGGCCGCTCCGGTAGCCCGGCCATAGTGCTCAGCGATAAACGTTTTGGGGCTCATACCTTTCGGAAGAACCTTGGGCAGTCCATGCCCGCGGTGGTTGTAGTACAGGTAATCATCCTTTCTGAGGGAACGGCCCAGGGCCGTCCCCGGCGCCTCCTGCCCCTGACAGCTATGGTAGAATGTAATCAGTTTGCCGGCAAAAAGGCACTCGATGACCTTTTCGTCGCACCTTCTGATCCGGACCATAGTGGTGTAAAGATCGATCAATAACTCTTTTGATAGTTCCATGGCACTTGACCTCCTTCGGCATGTTGACGCAAAAAAGTTTAATCAAGCTGCTGTGCTGCCTCCTAAAACACCTCCTTTCCTTTGGAATCAGGATTCTGATAGGGCGAGGGAGCCTCTACAAGCTCCCTGGCCGATCTTCCAGCGCAAACCTCAATGTCGGTTAAATCCGAACCCTTCGACAGGAACTTGGCTCTTTTCGAGCGGAACAGCCGTTGTCGCTTCCGATGGATTGCGGCCGGATGAACATGGATTGTGCGGATGCTTCCGCCAAAATTCGCTCGATATCCAAAACCAGTGGCCCCTGGGCCGAAACCCGAAC
>CP070697.1:5647855-5652163 GCA_020353555.1 Desulfobacterales bacterium | reverse complement strand
TGGCGGCCTATCCATGGTTTTTCAAAGGGCTGTTAAGATGAAAAAAAGATTGAATCTCGGCTTCACGGGGACATGATCCCCGAGCCGGCTCCTCAATAAAGAAGATATCCAGGAAATAATCTCATGACAAAAAAGGAACGTACTAAACAGACCAAGCAAGCTGCCTTGGAACATGGGGCTGATCTGGTCGGTGTCGTCAAGGTTGAAGATTTGTCCGAGCACCGCGAACGAATTGACAGAATGATGCCGGGAGCCCAGAGCATTCTAGTCGTTGCTACCAGGCACAGCCTGGGATCGCTGCGGTCGGGCGCCAACGAACTGGCCCAGTTCGACACCATCCACGCCTATCATGAGTGTGCCCGGGCGGCGCATGCGACAGCTCGTTTCCTCGAATCCCTGAGATTTCCGTCCGCAGCTGTTCCCGCATTTATTCCTCTCGACATGGATGAACCCGGCAAAGGCATGCGGGGAGAAATCTGCTGGCGCAGGGCCGGTGTCCGCGCCGGTCTGGGCTCATACGGCGAATCCGGTGCCTTGGTCACCAAAGAATATGGTCAAGCCGTGCGGCTATCCGGTGTGGTTACGACGGCCGATTTATCTCCGGACGCCTCCCTAAAAGAAGACATTTGCGATCACTGCATGCGCTGCATCGAGGCCTGCCCGGTAAAGGCCTTGTCGGGGAAAGGCAAAATCAACAAGAAACTTTGCGGGGACCATATCTTTAAATTTGGCTTTCGGTACTTTCAAAAAGTAATGGAAGGTATGATGGCTAGACCGACCGCAGAGCTTCGCGAGATTGTGCACGGCCACGGTCTGCGCGAAATATGGCAGACCTTTATGACCGGCAATTACTATTACTGCTTTAAGTGCCAGTCCCAATGCCCCACCACTCGGCTGCCTGTGTGATCAAGCCGGCGGGATATTATGATTGTGGTCTCTCGTATTGGTAAAAGTCGACCCGCACGCTGGCCACTTCAGTCAGCTTATCGCTGGTACCATCCAAGACGCGGACATTTTATGAATCCCTTTATTTCTTTTTCTTGAACAGAATGGCATTCGCGTTTTCTTGAATTTTCCAACCTTTTGCCGTAAGCAGCTCACGGACTTTTTGATCGAACTCGCCTCAAATCCACATCTCCTTTCCAGATACCTCCGGAATCCCTTTCAGACCGCGGTCAGCGGCTTCCAGACGCCGGTCGACCGCCTCTGTCCAGAAGATATAATCCAACGGTTGCAGCACGATAAATGCTCCAGCTTTGTCTTGAAGACGCAGATTTCCGCCAATATCCCAAATGCGAATCGCAGGCGCTACATTTACCCCGTAGTTGCATAAAAAAGTGCGAAAAGCAGTAGTAAAAAACTTGCGGAAGTCCGTGGAATGAAGTATCGCCGATCTTCGGCCGACATCTGGTTGTGATGATGCGGATCGTCCACATGCTGCTTGGCTTCCGCCGTTTTGCGAGAACTCGATTATGACCGTGACGATCCCATCGTTTTGCGACTGATGGGCTTGCGGAGACTTCCCGATGTGGCCACCGCCTCCCGCGCGCTTTCGCAGATGGAAAGCGACGGGGCTGAAAATGTCCGGCAACTGTCCCGTTCAATTGTGATTGAGGGCCGGCAACGCGAACAGCTGCCGCGTTTAACGCTGGATACGGAATCGGCCCAAAGCAAGGACTTTGAATCTAATTTTGGATTCACTCGCTAACCCCGCAGTCCCGCCAGGGTGGAACGGGGAATGCGCTCGCGATTGCGGCTCAGAAGGTGCCGGTCGTGGGGCTATCGAAGCTGCTTTGGCAGTGTGAGGATATTCTTTATAGGCCAAACGGAAACTTGCTTTGATATGGGGTAGACATGTTCTCCGGGATAGATGATCCACAGATGGGCGAGATTTAGACTCTCAAAGGCTTGGTTCATCGATTTGGTTATTTTGGGAGTTTCGCTGAATTTGCATTCAATCCCATACCGTCGGCCGTGATGGATGAAAAAGAGATCAACCTCGGCACCGCTGTGGGTTGCCCAGAAAAACGCTTGAGATGGTCTAAGGATCTCCAGAGCTTGCTCGATGGCAAAGCCTTCCCAAGAAGCTCCTACCCGGGGATAGCCTTGGAGCGTCTGAAAATCCGGAAGGCTCAGCAAAGCGTGAAGAAGGCCCGAATCCCGCAGGTATATCTTGGGTGCTTTGACTTGGCGCTTACTGAGATTTTCATACCACGGTTGAAGTTGCCGGACCATGAAGGTTCCAGTGAGAATATCGAGATAGGAGCGCACTGTCTTGTCCGACAGGTCGAGGGAACGGCCCAGCTCCGAGGCATTCCAGGTTTGACCGTGATAATGGGCCAGCATGGTCCAGAAGCGACGCATGGCTGCCGGCGGTATCGAGATACCGAGTTGGGGGATGTCGCGAGCCAGGAAGGTTTGAATGAAGCCTTCGCGCCAAGCAAGACTGTCCGCGTCGCTGTCGGCCAGGAAGGAACGGGGAAATACGCCCCTGAGCCAGACAACATTGGAGCGGTCAATTCCCGTTTCGCGAAGACCGAAACCGGAAAGCTCGACGAATTCGACCCGACCGGCAAGGGACTCGGAAGCATTCTTGACAAGCTCGGGCGATGCACTCCCCAGAATGAGAAACCGGGTCTTATTTTCAGGACGGTCGACTAGCACGCGCAGTACGCGGAAAAGTTCGGGCATCGCCTGAATTTCATCGATGATCACGAGACCTCGTAAAGAGCCGAGCATCAGCTGCGGGTTTTGGAGGCGGTTAAGATCAAGTTGGGATTCGAGATCAAAGAAAGTGGTGGTTTTTTTCTCCGCAAACATGCGGGCGAGCGTTGTTTTACCGCACTGCCTGGGACCAATGAGGGCTGTGATCGGGGAGCGCCTCACTGCACGGGATAATTGGTTTAGATAGAAAGGTCGGTCAATCATGGGCCAAATGTATCATTGAAATCTCGGAGTGTCAATCTGAGTTTTCAAGTAAAAAGCCTTCCGGATATGCCCTGATTGTGAAATATCCGGGGCTCAGGCATGCGCAGACACTCTAAAAAAGAAATCATGAAAGACGGAAAGATTTATGGGAAACACGATTCAATCAACAATTGGCGGTGCGGTATGAAACAAATTTACAGGATGTTCGGTTGTCTGGTGTCGGCCCTGGCCGTGCCCGTGGCAGCGTGGTGAAGCGCCAAAGCCGTTGTCGCCGGCAACAGCCGAGAAGGCCAGCCAAATCCTTATGCAGAACGTCAACGTCTTCGATGGCAAGCGCGAGAAGCTGATCACGAACGTCAACCTGTGATCGACGGCAGCCAGATCAAAGCGGTCTCGACCGACCAGATTGCAGCCGACGGCGCCCCGGTAAGGAGCTGAAATCCGGCGATGGGCCACCGGCCCGCAGTTTCGCTCCCGGTTCTTCGATGCGGTCTCGTCACTCAAGCCTCCGTCTTCTCCTCCCGAAGGGCGGCTGTGGCGTCATCCACCGGGACCTTGCGCATGTTGCTTGGAAACGCCGCCGCTTCGGCCGGCGTGATTCGAATTCCGGTATGTATTCAGGGATTATTTGATCATTGCCAGGCCCTTGTCGAATGCCCTGACGTTCACCTCCACTCTGTCCGGGGGCATGGTACGGGCCATCACCTCGCGGAAGCCGTCCCGGTCCAGGGGAAGGTCGGCGACACCCGCCAGCGCGCCCACCAGCAGCACATTGCCCAGGATGGGGTTGCCGAGCTTCACCGCCTCTGCGGTGGCATCAATGAACCAGCACGCCTGGGTGAGTTTTTCCAGCCACCGGTGGAGGTCGTCCCCAGAAGGGTAGTTGAACTCTCCGCAAATCACGCCCACCGAGTAAACCGGACGGGTGTTCGTGATCACCTTGACCTCGGGATTTCCGTATTGCTGCAGGACCCGCAACGCTTCGGTCGGTTCCAGGGCCACCACGATATGCGCCTTGCCCTTGGGGATCTGCGGTGACAGGATAGACTCGGAGCTGATCCTCAGATGACTCATGACCGAGCCGCCCCGTTGGGATGCGCCGAAAGTTTCGCCGATGGTGACATAGTACCCCTTGTCGGAGAGCATGTTGCCGACCAATTTGGATGCGAGTACGTTTCCCTGACCGCCCACCCCGGTGATGATCAGGTTATAGGGGTCCGCTGCAAGCACCTGGTTTGTCATGTTATGCCGTCTCCTTTTTCTGAATGGCCCCGGACGGGCAAATGGATGCGCACACACCGCACCCCGAGCAGATCACCTCGTCGATGCGGGCGGTCTTGCTTGCCGGATCCCACTGCAGCCCCGGACATTTGAAAACCC
>CP070697.1:5642816-5647755 GCA_020353555.1 Desulfobacterales bacterium | reverse complement strand
GTGCCGAGTTGTTTGGGGAGCAATGGGCGCAGTCCAAGCGCGGCAGACTTGAAAATCTGGCTGCGCCTCTGCTGCCCGGCGGAGCCAAGCTTCGTGCGATCCGCGATGGCCTTCTCACTTTGCGCGCCAAGGCGGGGCCGTTTATCCGGGAATGTATGCAAAAAATCAATTGGCGTGATTATGGCATTATCGGATTCACTTCGGTATATAGCCAGCATGTGGCTTCTCTATCGCTGGCACATCGCATCAAACAACGCTGGCCGGAAAAAATCATCGCCTTTGGGGGCGCCAATTGCGACGAAGGGATGGGCACGGCCTTGCTGAGGCTATTTCCGTTTGTCGACTGGGTGTTTAACGGCGAGGCCGATTTGTCCCTATCCCAAGCCGTTATGCGCTGGTTCGCGGGGAGCCCGCCGGAAGGAATCCCAGGGGTTGCCTATCGCCTTAACGGCCGAATTGTCATGCAGGGCACGGGTGTGTCGCCTGAAATGGACAGCCTGCCATATCCCGATTTTGAGGACTATTTTGCGGCCTTAGAAAAATGGGCACCGGCGTATCAGTCTATGGCTCCGATTTCATTAGAGCTATCGCGGGGGTGCTGGTGGGGCAAAAAAAAACAATGTATTTTCTGCGGCTTGAACTGTCGCACATTGAGTTATCGTCGTAAAAATCCCCAACGGGCGGAGAGCGAGATAAAGACCCTGACGGCGCGCTATAACGCCGACAGATTGATACTTACCGATTCGATCCTTGATATGCGTTTCTTCAAGACCCTCTTGCCCGATCTGGCGGCCTGGGGGGGATTGGAGGAATTGTTTCTCGAAGCAAAGGCTAATCTGAGCCGTGATCAGGTGCGTCTGTTGAAAGCGGCCGGCGTAAAGCTTTTTCAGCCGGGGATTGAAAGCCTGGACTCCGAAATTCTGGCTCATATGCGCAAGGGAACGACGCTCTTGCAAAACGTTCAATTTCTCAAGTGGGCGCGCGAATACGGCGTTTATCCGACCTGGAATCTTCTTTACGGATTTCCGGGTGAAAATCCCGAAGCCTATCGCCGGATGGCCTTACTTATTCCATCAATCGCCCATTTGAGTCCGCCGATGGATATGAGTCCCATGCTGTTGGTGCGTTTCAGTCCCCTCTTCGAACAGAGCCGGCAGTGGGGATTGCATAATATTGGCGCCCATGCCGGTTATCAATCCGTTTACCCTTTTGACAAGAAAGACTTAGACGAGCTGGCCTATTTTTTCGATTTTAACTTTGACGGTCAAGATGATATCCCCGGCTATATCGGTCCTTTAAATCGGCAGGTACACGCCTGGAAGCAGTCATGGGCGTTACGGCAGCCGCCTGAGTTGACTTTTATGCAACAGCCGGGGGAAAAGATTTTTATTAATGATACGCGGCCCTGCCGAGCAAGCTATCGGGTGGAATTGGAGGGAGAAATGGCCGCCGCCTATTTAGCCTGCGATGCGATGCAGCCATTTGACGCGTTGGTAAACGACATTTGGAAACAACGGGGTAAAAATTATTGTGGTGATACCGCTTTGCGTCGGGGGCTTGATGATTTGGTCGCACGTCACCTCATGCTGCGAGAAGGGGATCATTATCTGAGCCTGGCCATCAGGCATGGCTATGATTGGGATGTCTCAGAAGAGTGGTAAGCCGATCCAGATAAAAAAAAATCGTTTCTTTGCATTTTATTTCTTGACATTCTAACAATAACAATATTAGTTGAGCGGATAAATATAAATCCTATTCAATTTCAAAAACAATATTCATGTTTTAGTGTTTTCTATATTTAGCAAGCGAAATTTTTCATAATCCGCTGAGAGTGGAATTCGATAGGATTTTTCTTATCCATGGATATATCGATGCCGAAACAGACGCTGACATCGTCTGGAAAGTGCACTTGATATTTTCGGGCAGGGTAAACTAATATCAACTTTAATTAAACAGAAGGAGGATCGATCAAATGCCAAAACTTGGAATTGAATTTGACGAAGAAGCTCAAAAGAAGTTGGATGTTCCTTTAGGTAAGCGCGAACTTTATCCATCGGTAGGCAAGTATGCGGCTGAGGTATTACGCGAACATGGCGTGACCATTGCCTGGGGAGTTCCGGGCGGCCACATCTGGCATTTCGTGGATGCTATTTCGCGCATCGGGATCAAGCTGATCATTTTCGGGCATGAACAAAACGCGGTCTATGCCGCCGAAGGTTACACCCAGGTCACCCAAAAGCCTGCGGTTTGTTTCGGTACCGTCGGACCAGGTACGGGAAATTCTTTCAGTCCCATGCAACAGGCCTTTCTGAGCAACTCGCCGATTATCTATTTAGGAGGTGGGATTGAGCAGGAGCATGATCGCTTGTACAACACGATCCAAGAAAGTATTTGTGCCGAGTTTTTCCAGCATGTCACCAAATGGTCCCAGCGCGTTTTCTACCCCTGGTCGGTCAAGCAATTTATGACCCGCGGGTTCCGGATCGCCCAAACCGCACCGATGGGACCGGTGGCTTTTGAATTGGGCATTGACTGCCTGTTCATGAAAGACGAGGCGCGGGAGCATTACTGGGGAGGGTTCTTTCCCCAGCATGCCGACTGGTTGCCGAACTGGCGGCAGGAAGATACCGGCACCCCCATCACCTCCGGGGCGGATCCGGCTGCCGTCGAAAAAGCGGCCAAGGCTATTTTCGAGTCCAAGAAGCCCTTTATCATCCTGGGAGATTATGCTGCCTGGGATCAAGCCGGACCGGAACTCGAAGAATTCATTAACCTGACCCAGATCCCCTTCAACACGCGGCGCCTGGGGCGGGCGGCGGTGAGCGAGAAGCATGGCCTGCATCACCGTGGATTCCCGCGATTCAGGAACGAATTCGATTTGATGATTCCGATTGGACTGAAAGTCGGTTTCTTCGACGGCTACGCCGGCGGCTGGCCCGAGAGCATCCAGATTGCTCCCTGCGAAGACTACGTATGGACCTACATCAACACCAAGGCGTCTTTGGTGGGCAATACCAAAGTCGTCATGAAGCAGTTAAACGAATGCATCAAGAAAAACGGCTATGACAAGATCAGCGCCGAGCGGAAAACGTGGGTTGACCGCTGCAAGAAATCCATGGCGGAGGGCACGGAAGCCCGGACCGCCCGGGCCTACAAGTACGGCCCGGATCATCCGCGGTACAAATCCAAAGATGTTCTCCATTACGGCTATCTGTCCCAGATGTTCCGCGAGGTCAATGAGGAGCTTTACGGCAGCGCCGTGCGTGTCGCGATCGATGGTTACACCATGAGCGACTTTGTCATGCCCTATCTGCAGTTCACACGTCCCGGTTCCTGTATTACGGCCAATGACCAGGCGGGTGTGGGCCACGGCGTGGGTCAGGCCATCGGTGCGGCGGTGGGTGACTTGGAAAACGGCTCCAAGATCCCGTTCCTGTCCTTGATGGGCGACTCCGGCATGTGCAACGCCGCCATGGACATCCACGTGGCCGTGATGTACAAGCTTCCGATTGTCTATTGTATCAGCAACAACTGCGGCTGGATGCCCGGCATGAAATATCCGTGGTACGGACCCAACTGGGACATCCTGGGTGAGCAAGACGTGGTCGGTAACGAGTGGATGGGTGTAAAGACCATGGGTGAGGAAAGATCGATCGAGACGCGTTTCGACAAGTTGGCCGATGTGTTCGCCGGCAACGGCCCCTGCCTGGGCATGGTCTGCAACCGCGAAGAGAAATTCAGAGAGCAGCTGAAGCAGGCTTACGATCATGCGGAAAAGAAGGGTCCGGTGATCATGAACTGCATCATGGATCAGCACCTGGTCAACAAGGCGGTTATCGGTCCGGTGTACTCCCTGATGTATGCCCATATCCCGTGGGACGAACTGCCCTTGAGGGGCAAACACTCCCGCCGCTCCACCTTGAAGCGTTGGTTCCCCGAACTGCAGAATTTACCTGAAATGCCCATTTGGGATTCATGGGAACCCTTGCAGGAAGCGGAGTTCGGATATGAACCGCGGGATGAATTTTTCAAGTAATACTCCCGTGCAGGTAGCCAAATTGAGATCCTAACGCCACAGCAGAAAAAGGGGGGGAGAAGGCTTACCCAAGCAAGGTTTCCCCCCCTTTAATTTTTCCAACGGAATAAAGGAGAAGGCACGTTGTCATTTTACGGAAACTTTTTGAAAGAAAGAATTACCGAGGTAAGTGTGGGGCGCGATTTGATCAGGCAATATGTCCGGCAGCTTTTCCGGCGCGCGGACTTTCCCCAGCAAACTTTTGTCGCCCTGGAGGATAGCACCATTGTAAACAAAGGCGATTTGGTTTGGGCCAACATCGATTGCGAACACCCCTACGATTTCATCCCGATCCCCAGAATGGATGATCTGGTGCTGAATTTGCCCACGAAGGGGGAGTTCTTGGCGAAACTGGGCGCGGCCAAGCTGGAAGAGGTCACCCCCGAAGCGGAGGCTCGTTTTTGGGAAGAATTCGAATTTGAATTTGCCGACAACGCCGGGGGCGTGAAGTTGATATGGGAATGAGCCGCGAACGGTTCATTGCCGCCCGTAACGACGCCTGTTTGTCTTGCGGCTACTGCCGCCAGTATGTGGATTGCGCCCGCAGCCGTTCCGGCTGCATCGGATGCGGGGCCTGTGTGATCGGATGCCCCCAGGGAGCGCGACATCTCCAGGCCCGGAGCGCCCCGGGACCGGAGATCGGTTTTACCCTGGACGGGAAGCCGAGCTTTGTCAACGGACCCGTATCGGTGTTGGATGCCCTGGTGGAATTGGGACAGGCCGTCAAGGAACACCGCACCGGTGAAAAAGATAGCGAGGCCTTATGCGGTACCGGAGGCTGTTGGAGCTGTTCGGTGTTAATCGATGGTGTCCTTGCCCGCAGTTGCATGACGCCCCTGCGGGAGGGAATGGAGATCGTCACTG
>CP070697.1:5624642-5642716 GCA_020353555.1 Desulfobacterales bacterium | reverse complement strand
ATCTCTGATCATGCGCTTGGCGAGCGTGGCTGTGGTATGGGCCGCTTTAATCCGTTGGATGCAGAAAGAGCATTTTTCCATCACCCCTTTGCTGCGGGCGGTCACATCCGGATTCAGCTGCAGGTTGAGCGGCTTCGGCCATTGCCAGGTAAACCAATTGAAACGCCGTACCTTGTACGGGCAGTTCTGGGAGCAAAAACGGGTCCCGATGCAGCGGTTGTAAATTTGATTGTTTATTCCTTCTTTGGAATGATGGGGCGCGTAAACCGGGCAGACCGATTCGCAGGGGGCGTTGTCGCAATGCTGGCAGAGCATAGGTAAAAAGATGATTTTCTCCCTCCGACGCGGATCCTCAAAGCGCTCAATGCTGAGCCAGGCCATTTCCCGCCCTTGGATAACCCGATCCTCGCCGACGATTCCGAGGTTGTTTTCCGCATAGCAGGCAGCCGCGCAGGCGCCGCAGCCGATGCAGCGGTCCAGATCCACCACCATGCCCCAGCGGTATTGGTCGTGTTGATGCGGGGGATAAAAATCACGCTCAGGACGGTAGCCCTCCGGTAAAGGCAGCGTGAAGGGGAAATCGTCCATGGCCAAACCGTGTTTTGGAGGGACCCCTCCGGCCTGCAGCGCCTTCAAGTCGATGGCAAGGGCATACTTGCGGCCATGCTGCGTGCGGCTTCCGGACATGAGCGCCAGCGTCATGGTTCGACCGGTCGGGCGGAACGTAACCCCCTCGGCGGTGAGTTGGGCGCCGCCGGTGTCGGCCGCGACTTCGGGTGAAAGGAGGGCCAGGGGATTGCGGCCTTGGCCCTGGGCGTAGCGTCCGTAACTTTCATGGCCCTGGCCAATGCTCATCACCAATGTCGCCGGCCTGACAACTTCCGTTTCGTAGACCGGAGCCTCCAGGTTGCCCCACTGGGATTGAATTTGAATGATATCTCCCTCATGGATGCCTTTCTGTCGGGCCGTCTGGGGATGCATCAGCACGGGTGACTGCCAGGCCACGCGGGTCAGGGGGTCCGGAATTTCGTTGAGCCAGGGCTTATTGGCTCCGCGGCCGTCAAAAAAACGAATCGAGGGGGCCGCCACAAAAAAGAGATCGGCCGGCGGCCGTTGGGACGTGGCCTTGAGAATCTCGATGAACTTATCCTTATCGGGCTCGAGCTTCTCCGGCTTGGCATCCGGTTCACCGGAAGCCTCGAAAATTCCTCCGTGCTGCAGCGTCTGCACCCAGCTGAGCGCATCTGTGATTTTGTTTTCAGCGACAAGCCTATCCAACAAATAAGTTTTGAAATCGGCGGCGGGCCTTGGGGGGGTGAAGGCGGCCGTCAAGAAGACATCGCCCAGGTGCGGGGCCGGGGTCAATTTCCCCATGGCCGGCTGGAGGGTGGCCACCACGCTGGATTTGCCCGCGTATTCATCCCAGGTTTCCAGCGGCAGGCTCACGGGCAGAATAAGATCTGCGAGCTGTGAGGTTTCTTCCATGAAATTGCTGAAGCTCACGACAAAGAGCGCCTTGTTTTGCAGGGCTTCCTTGATGCCGTTGCTGGGCGAGATGCCGTACACCGGATTGACATTGTTCAACAAAAGCAGGTCCACCGCGTCGCTGCCGAGCGCTTTGAAAAAATCCAGCACCTCGGATCGCCGGGCGGCCAGTTCGACCCGGTGCCGGTCGGCAAAGTCCAAAAGGCTCAGTTCCGGGTCGAGAATCAGATTCAAAAGATTCGCCGCCAGATTGGTCTGCAGCGCATTCAGGTCGGAGGCGCTGCTCGAAGTGCCGAGAACCAGCGGTTTTTGGGCTTCCATGAGCTGCAGAATCAGTTTCTCATAAAGCTCCAACTCAATCCCGGACTGCTCCAAAACCAGGGCCTGGATGTAAGGGGCCGTTGCGCCGGCCAAGGCCGTGCGGAGGGAGGCGGGCAGCTGCTTGCCTTTGCCGATATCCAAGGCCTGCTTGATCAGGCCCAGAGCCACCGCCGCCTCCCGGCCGGGTTTGCAGCCGAGCCAGTGATCGGCGTTGGCACCGGTCAGGGATTGATAGGGGCTGATCTGGAAAAACAAGCCTTTGGCGGCGTTGCGGATGGCGTGCATGGCTTTGAATCGGCGCGCATATTCCACCGGCGACAACCAGGTTTCGAGAAAATCCGCACCGAATGAAACCAGCACATCGGCTTGGTCCAGGCGATAGGAGGGCAGCGCGTTGACCCCGAAAATTTTCTCATTGGCCGTTTTCAGAGACTCATACGCATAGAGTTCAAATACCAAAGGGCCCTGGGAGTTCCAGTTTTGCAGAGATTGTGTCAAAAGGGTTAGCAGGCTGTCTCCAACCACCTCGGTCAGCATGCGCACCCGATCCGGCCCTTTCTGAGCCGCTTCCTTCGCCTTGTTCTTCAAGATGGCCTGGGCCTTGGGAAAAGAGATCGGTTGCCAGCCATCCTTTGCCTTGAGGCGGGGCGTTTTCAGGCGGTCCGGGTTATAGACGCCTTGCAGGGCCGCCTGGCCGCGCACACAGAGTTTGCCCCGGTTGATGGGATGCCGCGGGTTGCCTTCAACCTTGATCACGCGACCCTCCCGGTTGTTGGCGAGAATCCCACAGCCGGCGGGACACTCCCGGCAGGTGGAAGCATACCAGGTCGCGCGGCCGGTGACCATGTTTGCGGGGGCCTGTACTAAACTGTAAAGATATTGTTCACTATCGGACGTGCAGCTAGCGGCAAGGGAAACACTGCCCATTCCGGCCAATTTGAGAAAAGTGCGCCGATTCATCTTTTATGCGGTTCTCCCTGAACGGAACAAGCAATCGGGGTTGCTGTAAAAGGAAGTGTGCGGCCTGAAGTTCCCTGAAGCATCGCGCACGAAGCCAGAATCGATGGTGCCAAGGCTCAGAATTCAAGACTTCAGAAAAGTCTTGATTCGGTTCTTCTTAATAAAAGGCGTCCTGGTTGTCAAGCCGCTATCTATGATTATCGAGGCCTGTTTTGCACGCGGGGAGTTGCCTGATATCACCAGGGGCGCCGTGGCGATCGACTTCGGCGGCGGCACTATCAAGCAGCCGGTATCGAACCGGTTGACAAGGCGTCGTCCATGTTTATCCGTTAAAGTTAGCAGGATTGCATGTGCGGTTACCGCAGACTGAGATGGTGCCAATCCGGAAAGGAGTCTGACAGCATGGGCGATCGGGAAGAAATTCTAAGCGCATTAATGGATGTTTTGGGGGAAGAAGGCTGCGGCGTATCCTGTGAAGAGGCCACAGTATTCAAGGACGCCGAAGGGTGGAAAATGATGCTGGAAGGTTTCATGGAGCCCTGGAAGCTCGGGCTGACCGTCGCCGCGGCCAAGGCCCGTATCAAAGAGTATGCGTCCATGGGGTTCGGCTTGCGTTGATCCGGTTGGGCCACCGGCCCCCGCGCACAAATGCATGACCGCCGCGCGCGACGCAAAAAACGAGGTGCGTCAGCGGCGGTCGCCAAATGACAATGAGCCTCGCTCCCGCATCCTGCGATTTATTTCCAGTTTTTCCAGGGATAATTGGATCACATCCCGGGCCTTGTCTTTTTTTTGCAGGTAGTCTTCAAAAAAGGCCGACAGGGGATCACCTTGGGCGAGCCCGGCCACCGGAATGATGGCGGCGACGACGCGTTCGTAGAGGGTGGGGTGGAACTGTTCGATCTCCTGCAGGTGGGACACATACCAATCCCAGAGCAGCGGAATGGCATAGGGATTGGAAGCCATGGCAACAACGGGGATGAACTTGTTGCGCGCGGGGACTGCTTGCAGAACATAGTGTTGGGATGCGGCGATTTGGGCCGGATCGCGGAAGCACCCCAAGGCCGTTAGAATATTGAGCCGTTCGTGTTCGATAGCCGATGACTCCAAGCGCTGCTCCAGCCAGCCAAACGTTTCGCTGCCTCCGCCCAGGGCACCGACCTGCAGAACACTTCGCATGATGTCGGGATTTATGCTTTGCCCGCGGCACAGGGCCTCAAATTGTCCCTGGGCGAACGCGACGACGGGTTGCGAGCCGTAAACGGCCGCCTGCCAGATAAGCTGATCGCGCAGAATCGAGGTGGTGTGGCTTTCGTCGGAGCGGGGTTCATACCCTATCCGGGCCAGAATCCTTTCCAGCCAGGGTTGGGCGAGCGCGACGATGGCCTCCCTTCCTTGACCGTCCAGAATGAGATAGCCCCGGTACAGGTTTTGCGCGATGCCGGTTAAAGGCAGAAAAGCGTCTTCGTTTTCATAGTATGCGAGAAATTTCAGGTAATCCGCCCAGGAAGCATCGCCGCTTCGAACCAAAGCGAACAGATCGTTCGCCAGGCCCCAGCGGTCGGCGGACGGCAACTTTTGGCTTCGGACTTTGCGGCCGATTGCGGCAAGATCTTCGAAATCGCTGTACTTGACATGGAAAAAGCCGGTCTGGCCGTCATTAACTTTGTAAGCCACGGTGTCGGCGGCAATCTCAACGGTTTGGCGGCGGCTGTCGAGCAGGAAGGTGATGAGCCGTGATTCACCGCTGTCGGCAAAGAGCCTGATCTTCAGCGGCACCAGCCAGATTTGCTCGGAATCATTGGCCAGGCAGGTGAATCTTTTTTGGGTCAAAATGAGCGTCGCCCCCTCTCTTCTGACCTCCACCAGCGGAAAGCCGGGTTGTTCAATCCAGCTTTTCATCAGCGCGGTGACCGGCTGTTCCGAAACCTCCTCCAAAGCCTCACAGAGATGGTGACTGGCCGCGCATCCGTATTCATGGGTCTTCAAATAATGCCGCAGCCCTTTTTTGAAATGGGCGGGACCCAGATAGCCCTCGATCTGCCTTAGAATGCTGCCCCCTTTGCTGTAGACCAGCGGGGCGGTGCTGGCATTGATAATGACGTGTTCGCCGCCCGGAATTTCGATGGGAAAAGTGGCGTGCAGGGCATCACGGGCCAGGGCGGTGGCTGTATGTCCCTGCAGAAACTGATCCCAGGTGTGCCATTGCGGATAATAATGGTCCACGACGCCGAAACCGAAATAAGTGGCGAAGCTTTCATTCAGCCAAAGATATTGCCAATCCGAGGGCGTCACTAAATTACCGAACCATTGATGGGCGATTTCGTGGGCGATGACCTCACAGATTCTTTCCTCGCCGGCTTTGGAAGTCCGGTCCGGATAATACAGCAGCAGATTCTCGCGAAAGGTGACGGCGCCCCAATTTTCCATGGCACCGAAGGCGAAATCGGGAACCGCGATCAGATCGAGCTTGGGAAGCGGATAGGCAATCCCGTAATAGGCTTCGCTGAATTCGAGGGTTTGGCGGCCGAACTCGAGACCCCGTTGCGCGTGCGGTTGCATGTCCGGCAAGGTTACCACCCGGACCCGGGCGTCCCTGGGATCCGTGACGGATACGAATTCGCCCACCCCGAAGAAGACCAGGTAGGTCGACATTTTGGGGGTTTGTTCGAATTTCACCCTTTTTTTGCCATTGGGCAACGGTTCCTCGGCCTGGACGGCACCGTTTGAAATGGCGGTCAGTTCGGGGTCGACGTCCATTTCAATGTCAAACGTCGCTTTGCGCGCCGGATGGTCGCAACAGGGAAAGGCCCGTCGCGCATCACTTTCTTCAAATTGCGTCACCGCCATATAGCGGGTCGCTCCCTGGTTGACATATTGGCTGCGGTAGAAGCCGGCCATCTTGTCGTTGATGTGCCCCTGGTAGTCGATGCCAATGGTAATGTCACCGGCCATGGCGTGCGGCAATTTAATGCGAACTTCTTCGTGGGGGGGATCCACTAAAAAGGGGCAGCTCACCCACGCATCGTTCTGCCGGACCTGGCAATTCCAGATCGCAATCTCCAGCATATTCAGAGCGATTTCCTCCACCGGCTGGGGCGCCTCGCCCCGTATCTCGACGCTTCCGGTGAATTTGAAATTGATTAGATCGGGTTCCAGACGGATCTTGTAATTCAGCGGCTTAAATTGCGGCATGGATCTTTCTCCCTGTTTTAAGCAGGTGGGTCAATGTTCCGCGTCTGACAAACGTATGGCGGCGTTTGGAACGGCGCTGACACTTAAGTTGCTATCATCTATGGACAGGCACCGGTATGGACAGACACCGGATGTGCCCATCAAGGACCGCCGCGCGGAGCGTCACGGCCGATCCCGTCCTTCATCCGGGTAGCGGTCGATGATTGCGAAAAATTCATCCCTGTTTTCCAGCAGGATATCCGCCAGTCGGGGGTCGAACTGCTTACCGCGTTCTTTTTGGATAAAATCCAAAACTTTTTCCCTTTCCCAGGCCTCTTTGTAAATCCGGGCGTGCAGGAGCGCGTCGAAAACGTCGGCCAGCGCGGTGATGCGTCCGTAAATGTGAATATCTTCGCCCTTAAGTCCCTTGGGGTACCCGCCACCGTCCCAGCGTTCGTGATGTTGGAGGGCCGCAAGAACCGCCGCCAGCATGATTTCACGGTTTGAATTCTTAAGGATCTCGTATCCGATATCCGTGTGATGCTTGATCAGCTCAAATTCTTCCAAACTCAAGCGGGCGGGTTTGAAGAGAATGGCGTCGGGGATGCCGACTTTCCCGACATCATGCATGGGAGAAGCCAGGCGGATGAGCTCGGCCTCCTTTTCGCTCAACCCGGCCTTGAGCGCCAGCAAATACGAAAGCTCCGCCACGCGCCGGACATGATTGCCCGTTTCTTGGGAGCGGGTCTCGATCACTTCGCCGAGGGTAAAGATAACCTCTTTCTGGGTATCCACGATTTCCTGGTTCAGGGCGATGTTTTCAAAGGCAATGGCAATATTGGAGGCAAAGATGTTGATAAGCATTTGGTCCAGTTCGGTCAGATTCCGGCAGCCTTTTAGGAAGAGCAGATGCCTTGAACCTAAACGGGTCGCGAAATAACCGATGTACATATCTTCAACAAAAAGGCTTTGTTCGGCTTGCATGGCCCGGATCACATGCTGTCGAAGATGCTCCGGAACCACTTTTTTTACCGGTTGCCCCACCGTGTCCTCATATTGTCCGGTAGCCGCGATAATAATGAAGTCGTCATTGTTCCGGGACGCGGTAAACGCCGACGCCTGCATCAAGAGGGAACTTTCGTCCAAGTGCAGAAGGGAGAGCAGTTGCGTCAATACGCCCTGGGCGAATTGCCGGAGGGATCGAAGTTCGAACAGGTCGGCGGAGGCATCGATGATCTTTTCCAGGCCCCGGCGGTTTTGCTCGATGATTCTCAGGTCCCGATAAGCCCGCAGGGCCGCTGTGATCGTTGTAAAGAGCTTTTGCGCGGTCAGTTCGGTTTTTTCCTTGTAGTCATTGATGTCGTATTGGGCAATGACCTGAGTTTCGGGGGCTTTCCCGGGCTGCCCCGTGCGGAGGATAATTCGGACGAATTCATTTTTCAGCGTTTCCCGGATGCGGCGGACGACCTCCAGGCCGGAGTCATCTGTTTCCATCACCACATCCAGCAGGATGACCGCCGTATCCGGGTGCTCCTCAATCAGTTGCAAGGTCTGCGCCCCGGAATAGGCGCTGAGGAAATTCAGGCCTCGATCTTCAAAGGTGTAATCCCCAAGTACGATGCGGGTCATGCTATGGACCTCTCTTTCGTCGTCGGCGATGATGACTTTCCAGGCTTCACCGTTTGACGGGCCAGGCGTCGCGTTTGGAGATCCTTTCCCGATATTCAGGCATTCATCTGCCCTGCGGAGCAACTGCTGATACTTCTTTCCCATCTCAATCTCCCGCTTCGAGCTCTTCGTGCAAAGGAATCACGATCTGAAAGAGGGTCCCTTTTCCGGGAATGCTGGAACACTCGATCTGACCCTGCAGTATCCGGGTCACCAGGTTGTAGACGATATGCAGTCCTAACCCGGACCCCCCCTGGGCCCGTTTGGTGGTGAAGAAGGGATCGTAGATTTTCTTGACATGCTCGGCGGAAATTCCCCGGCCGTTATCGCGGTATTCGAAAAAAAGCTTGTCCGCTCTAAGCGACAGATCCAAAACGATCTGGCCGGCGTCCGTCCCTTCCAAACCGTGAATTAAGGAATTCATCACAAGGTTGGTGATAATCTGGGAATAAACTCCGGGGTAGCTGAAAATTTCCAGGTCCTCCGGACAGTGGACCGCAATGGTGTGGGGGGTGCGTTTGTATTTGGGACGCAGGCTTACCAGGACTTTGTCGATGTAGTCCTTTAACTTGAATCTTCGCCGTTCTTCGCTGGCCTGATCCACGGCGACCTGTTTGAAGCTTTTAACGAGATCCGCGGCGCGGTTCAGATTGGTCAAAATGCTCGTGGAGGCCGCGGAAATTTTTTGCAGATATTGTTCGAGATCAGTCGATGTCGAGTTCCCGGAAGCAAGCCGTTCCGTAAACTCCCGGGTCTTTAGTTCCAGATACGAGGCGGCGGTAACCCCGATACCGACGGGCGTATTGATTTCATGGGCCACGCCCGCCATGAGTTCGCCTAAAGCCGCCATCTTTTCGGACTGCACGAGATAGTCCTGGGCCGTTTTGAGAGTGGCCAGAGATTCCTCCAGCTTGGCGGTGCGCTCCGCGACGCGCTTTTCAAGTTCCTCGTTCAATTTACGCAGCTCTTCTTCGGCCCGGATACGATCGCTGATATCGATGATGAATCCTTCGATGGCGAGCAGATCGCCCGCGTCGGAAAAAACGCCGATACCCTGCTCCCGCACCCATTTTTCTTCACCCACGGCGGTCCGGATACGGTAGCGCAAGGTGAACCGCATTCTGTCTTGTAAAGCCTGCTGAACCTGGTCCCAGACGTCTTCGCGGTCCCCGGGATGGATTACCCGATTGTGGAACAGCTTTTTATCGGCGATCATATCTTCCGGCTGATAGCCGGTAAGTTGCCGACAGCCTTCGCTGACAAATTTCATGGTGCGGTACTTGTCGTTGCGGCAGCGGTAGACCATACCCGGCAGATTGCCCATCAAGGTGGTAAGCCTGCGCTCGCTCTCGCGCAAATCATCCTCGGCCTTTTTGCGTCTGGTAATATCCCGCAGAATGCCGATGAATTTTCGCTGTCCGCCCACCCACATTTCACTGACGGCTATGTTGAGGGGAAAGATCTCACCGTTCTTGCGTCGTCCCGACAGTTCACGACCCAAGCCCATAATCTTCGATTGCCCGGTCCGCAAATAGTCTGCGACATAGCGGTCATGGTGGCTACGGTAAGGTTCGGGCATCAGCATCTTGAGATTTTGCCCCAGGACTTCTTCGGAGGCATAATTGAAAATTCGTTCGGCGGCAGGATTGAATGTTTCCACCGTGCAATTTTCATTGATAATGATCATACCGTCGAGCACATTATCGAGGATGGCACGAAAGTGCAACTCGCTTTTCTGTAGCGCCTCCTCGGCCCGCCTGCGTTCCGTAATGTCAATGCCCAAACCGTAAAAATAATCTAGTCCTCCATCGGGCCTGAAGACCTGCCGGCCGTGCCACTCCACAAGGCGTTGCCGGCCATCTTTGGTCAGCACGCGATTTTCGTTCAGGGTCGGCGCCCTCGACTGCACCAGCTGGTTAAAGACCAGCGCCAGCGTCCCCCGATCGGTTTCGGGGACAAAATGCGACAAATAGTCTTTCCCTATGACTTCTTCCAAGGTATATCCCAGGGCTCCGAGAAGGGTTTTATTCATCATGAGCGTCTTACCCTCCGCACTGATGGCCACAAAGAAAAGCGGAGCATCCTGAATGAGATTTTGATCGAAATCATTTGCGGGGTGCATATTTCTTTTGTCTGTTGCCGCGCCGGAACAGACATGACCTCCCTAGTGCACTTCCATTTGAGTTTAAATTCCGGACATTCTTGTCTCCCGGGGTCCGCGGGCGCAACCCACCTTGCCTCCTAGACGCTGACCACTGGAGACGACGGTGCCAAAACAACCCGGTCGCGGCCGGCGGCTTTGGCACGGTAAAGGGCGGTATCGGCGGCGACCAGGACGTCCTCAGCCGTGGCGCCGTGCTGCGGATAAACCGCCACCCCCAGGGAGATGGTGATCCGGAGTGTTTGTCCAAGATACTCCACCCTGAGCTTCTCCTTGACACCCAGGCGCAGTTCCTCCGCCCGCCGGCGGGTATTTTCCAGGGAAGCCTCGGGCAATATCAGCGTGAACTCCTCGCCGCCGTAACGGCAGGCGATGTCTTCTTCGCGGGTGTCCTTTTTCAGAAAAGAACCCAATTCGCGCAGAAGAATGTCGCCGGCCTCGTGGCCATGGGTGTCGTTGAAGGCCTTAAAATGATCCACATCGATGATAATGATGCCCAGATTGGTCCCGTGGCGTTTGGCCCGGCGTTCCTCCCGCAGGAGAAATTCCTGCATGTAACGGCGGTTGTAAAGGTCCGTTAAGGGATCGCGTATGGACTGATTTCTCAGCGTTTCCCGCAGCCTCAGGCTGGTCAGACTCGGAGCATAGCGTTCCACGAGGCTGATGACCAACATTTGCTTCGATTCGAGCACCAGTACGCGTCCTCTTTCGGATTGATCTTCGTCGGTCGGTCCGATGCACAAGTGCAGCATGCCCAGCACTTCCCCTTGGGCGCTCATCGGGGCACACAGACAGCCGAAATTCGGCCAATCGCGCAAATGCGGGCAGATGGGAGTGGTTTCGGGATTCACGACGGCATGCACTTTGCCGCGACGCAGGGCCCAGCATTGGTTCAGTTCAAATTCCTGTTCGCCCACCGGGCTTGTCCCCCATGAGGCCATCGTTGTCAGCACCTTGCGCGAATTATTGAGAATGCCCAAATAGCCCGAATCGGTGGGAAAGAGACGCTGGCAGATACTGATCACGACCGTGTAGGTTTCCTCTTCCGAATCGCAGGCCTGCAGCAATTCACTCAGCTCGTTCAGCAGCAGCGTGGCATTGGTGCGTCCTTGCAACTTTTTAATGGTGATGGTTAATTGCTGGTTGGCCCGGGTGAGTTCGGCGGTGCGTTTCCGGACCAGATCCTCGAGCTCTTCCTTGTGTTTTTGGATTGCCGCTTCGGCTTGCTTGAGCTTCGTGAAGTCTTCGTGGACGGCCTGCACTCCGGTTATATTGCTGTCTGGATCCATGATCGGCGTGAGGTGGTAGCGCAAATGCACGGGTTTGCCCCATTTACTCACATAAGGATGATCGGCCACAATCGGTTCGCCGGTTTCCAGACAGCGGCGAATGTCCGCCGAAATGCCCGATTTGACCAGCAGGGGAAACTCGAAAACGTTTAGGGCCTGGGTGGCCTCGACGGAAGGTGACCCCAGAATTTCCAGGGTCTTGGGATTGACTTCGGTGATTCGGCCTTGGTGATCAATTGTCAGAATGCCGAGCGGTGAGTCGCTGATCAGGCGGCGGTACCTGGCTTCGCTTTGTTTGAGTGCTTCACGGGCTTGTTTGTGTTCCTCGACTTCCTGTTCCAGTTCTTTGACCCGTTGCTGCAATTGCTGATATGTGGGCTTTGGAGACACGGCAATTTCCTCCCTTACCCTATTGGACGAAATGTTGATTCCCTACCGGGTCGCTGCCGCGTGGGAGACCCTGGCCGGAGCCGGATATCGCCAGATCAACGCGCGTCACCGGCCCATTGACCGTCCGGTCTCGATCCTCAATTTATTGACGCGCAGGCAATGTTTTCAATGGACTCGCCGAGGTTTTGACTTTAATCATCATTTGTCCTCCTCCGCTCTTGGGGGGTGCAACATTCGGATCGGCTAGGCAAAAAATAGATGGCGCTTGTACGGGAGATAATGCTCGGCAATAAAATTCAATGGCTTTCGCGCTTTGTGAAAATTCGCATGCAGGACTCCGAACACATCCGACAGGTGCAAGTCTTTGGCGGACGGATGCTCGGCGGCTAATTGGTAAAACCTTTGGCCCTCGGTTTCATAATCTTGCGGGCTGAAGCGAGGCATTCCGCCCATCGAGGGCCGCACCTCGCCCGATAAGGGATAGCGATAGTCGCGCTGGGCGTAATCCGGAAAGATGCCCAGGATGAATAAACAAATGTCGGCAATCCTTTTATACAAACCGAGCCGGTATTCATCCTCCACCGCTTCACAGAAACTCATCAGACTGCGGATATCCAAATCGTTAAAACGAATTTTCTTCCAAGTCCCCTTTTTTATTCTGAAAGACACCGTATAAGTCTCAATCCTGGTCAAAGACGAGAGCATATCGGCCAGATAGATGAGAACGGATTCCCGGGTCAAAAGCTCCACCAGTTCCTTGGCGTCAAAGATCGGTATCTGCATGGTGCGGTTTTTTTCAAGCGTGTAACTGACCTGGGACAAATCACTGGCCGCCCGACGCAGAAGAATTTCAAAAAACAAGGTCGGCGAAATTTTCAGTAATATTTCGTCGTCATCCATCAATTTTCGGAAAACTTGGGGGTCGGCCACAAACGTGTTTCTGAAATCTTCGTCTTCGCGGATTATTTGCTTGAGACGCGCTTTATCCGTCACTTCGGGGGACACCGTCTCCACGAGAAAATCAAGATCCCGGCCGGATAATCGTAAGGCCTTTAATTTCCGGAAAGACATCTGGCTTCAAATTCCTTTGTACCCGAATGCGAGCCTCCAGCCGCCGATAGGAAATAACCGCCTTTCTCCCGGAGCCCTCAGGCGCTGTGCGGTGCCTCCGGGGCGCGCTTCGCGCGAGACTCCATGATCGTCCCTGCGCATGCCTGGCGGGTCGGTTCGGTTCTGTTCAGCAGGGCCCCATTGGGAACATGCTTGCCGGTGCTTCCTAGAAGCCGCAGATAGAGAAAAACCGTGCTTGACTAATTCCACTTTTTCGCATGACCGCAAGCCTTTCATGGCGCGGCCAACGGTGAATATGGTTCATGTGACGAAGCAAAATTAAGGAGCGCGAACATAAAATAATACCTTCAGGGCCGGGAGCAAGCGCCGGACGCTGATCACAAGTAGCGAATGGGCTCGAGCCCTTTGCGCCTTCGCAGGGCCTCCAGCAGCCCCACCGTTCCGGTCATCATATTGTCGCCCCAGGGAGCCCCGAAAGCCATCGGCAGCTGCGAATTTTCAACCAATTTGCGCTTCGGGCCTGTGGCGACGATGACTCCGGCGGCTTCAAATCCGATGGCCTTGCGCAGGTAAGCCCCATGGCCGCCCTCGGCCAATATCTGCCCGTGAACCAGGTGGCCGTCTGCTAAATCGCGTAACAAAGATTCCAGCCGTACCAAGGTGATGTCCTGGGTATGGTATTCAAAAAAGCCGGCAATTTCATCACCTGCGAGGGCGGCGCCGACCGTGTGAGATGTGGCTACATCCAGAATCATTAACCGCTTTTGGCCGCGGGCGAGGACGTCCATGGAAGCCCCCAGAATAGCTGCCATTCCGCTGTCCATGACATAAATTTCGGACGTGGGCAGCATCCGGGCGCCGGCAGCAATCGCGCGCAGACGATTCATCGACGGCGGAACCTCACGGTCCCGGTACAGGAGGGTGTGGGGGAAGGGCTGATCCTGCAGGTGCGCGCAGAACATCTGATGGCGGAAATCCAGATGCGACACGCCGGTCGGCGGAACCCCATGGTCCTGGGCGCACAAGGCCACGGCATCGAATGCAAAGGGCACACCGAAGCTTGTGACGATCTGCTGCAGGCGGTCCGGCTCGACGTCACCGAGGGTGAAGGGGGTGTAGTTTGCACTCCGCCGCAGGTCATCGGCTTCCCCATCGGCAACGATTGCAATCCCCCAGGCACGCACTTGGTCCGGGTCATGATGCAGGGTCGCGGCCGCGGAGGCCGACATGATGACTTCGGCCGCCTGGGCGCGCTGCCGCAAAACTTGGGTGATGGGTCCGCCTCCCATTTCAGACCCGGTGACCAGCAAGTTGCCCGGAAGCGCGGCGGCTTTCTCGGCCAGCCACCTGACAGGTGACTTCACCACCGCCTTATAGTGCCGGTCGGTTTCGGTGTCGTAATACAGAAGATCCATCGTGCCGGCGCCGATGTCCACCATCAATAATCGGCTCATCGTCGAATTCCTCCCGATTCCCAAGAATTAGAATTGGCGCAACCGTTTAGTCCTTTGAAAAACCAGGGATAGGCCGATCAGCGGTCGACCGAAATATTTTTCATACCGCTAAATTGATCCGAATTGGCTATCCACCGCTTGCCGCTTCTCGTCCTTGTCCCCCGGGGTCCGATGGTGTTCCGCGGCGAACCCGGTAGATCAGGAACAGGGCCACGGCCGCCATGATCGCACAGATGATAAAGGCCTGATCATACCGACCGGTGGCATCCCGCAGGATCCCCGTGATCCAGTGCGTCAAAATGGCTCCCAGACCGTAAAAGGGAGTCCAGGCGCCGATGACCGTACCCATCGCCGCGGATGGAAAATAATCTCCCGCGCAGGCGCCGTAAATAGGGAAAGTGGCCCCGTAAAAAAGGGCCAGACATCCGATGAACACACCTAACATTACCCAGGACTTTCCAAAGGCAATAATTCCAAGGAGGGCCGCTGTAATCGCTGCATTGGAGATGATGATCGTTTTCCTGCGGCCCAGATAGTCCGATAAGGGAAGCACCGTCAGCACCCCTCCGATTTGGCCGACCCCATGAATCGTAGCCAGGAGGCTTGCTTTTTCCAGGGGCAATTCCAGCTGATATTTGGCATAGTCCACCATAAACGTGGTAATTCGGTAAAGGCTGTAAGCGATGGCGAAATAAGAAAACCCAATCAACCAGAACCGCCGGTCTTTATAAATGGCCGCAAACATGACCTGCGGGGGGACCGTTGGCATTCCCCCGCGCTGATCCGCGGAAGAAGGCCCCTGACCCCAGGGCTTCAGGTGGCGATGGGCCGGGTCGCTTCGCAAGAAAAGGCTGTTGATCCCGGTCATGAGCAAGGCGGCCGTGCCCAGGAAATACCAGCCATAGCGCCAACTGAAATGATTGACGACCCAGGGAAACCCGATCCCCATGACGGCAAAGCCCAAACCATATCCGGTCGAAAGGATACCCAACGCCAGGCCGCGGCGGTGGAAGGCAAACCAGCGCTGCACCAGCGTTATTACCGGGGCCCACAGTCCGGTGGCCCCGAGCCCGACCAGTGCATAAAAAAAACAGGCCGTCCACAGAACGTGGACGGTGCCCATCAAAAGCACCCCGATTCCCGAGATCAGCAGGCAAATCGCGATGACGCGCCGGGCGCCGAAGCGATCGGTCAGATAACCGGTGAAAGGGGTGACGGCAATGTAAGTAAACAGGTAGGAATTATAGATGGAACCCCCGGCCGTCCGGCCGAATCCCAGGGTTCTGATCATTTCGGGCAGGACCACGCCGTAGCCGAGGCGAACCGAATAATTGATAAAAAGATTGACAAAGCAGATGGCCAGAATGACCCATGCCCAATGTAAAGTTCGTCTTTTTGGCTCCATTCTCCCTCCGATGAAGATGATTTACCCTTTTTGCTTGCCGTTTTTCAAGAAATTAAGGACAGGCATAATATGTTTCTTGATTTTTCGCCCACATCCGGTTAGGCAGTCCTTGCAGGCATGGTGCGAGGATTACAGTCGGCGAGGTGGATTTGCGATGCGCGCTCACCGGACGCTGTTGACCGAGGAAATAATATCTTCAGAATTAAAAGGAGTTGACCATGTTCGATTTCCAGTTGCTCATTGAGACGTTGATCAGAGGCGATATACCGAAACTGACCGGATTGGTAAAAGAGGCTCTGGCCCGGGGGACACCCGCTCAGGAAATTTTGGATAACGGCCTGATTGCCGGAATGGATATTGTCGGCGAGAAAATGGAGAATGCGGATATGTTTATACCGGAAGTCCTCATGTCGGCCAAAGCCATGAATGCCTGTGTCGAGATCCTAAAACCGCTGCTGGGTGAGCAGGGCTTGGTCGCCAAAGGCAAAGTGGTCATCGGAACCGTCAAAGGAGATTTGCATGATATCGGCAAGAACCTGGTTGCCATGATGCTCGCGAGCAGCGGGTTTGAGGTCTACAATCTCGGGGTCGATCGGGCACCCGACCAATTTGTGGCTGAAATTAAAGCCAAAAATGCCGACATGCTCGGCCTTTCGGCGCTGCTTACCACCACCATGCCGATGATGAAACAAACGATCGATGCCGTGGTCGAAAGCGGCATGCGGGATCAGGTTAAAATCATGGTCGGCGGGGCGCCGGTCACTCAGAAATTTGCCGACGAGATCGGGGCCGACGGTTTTGCGCCGGATGCCGGTTCGGCCGCCAAGCTGGCGAAAGCGCTCATGAAGTAATCAGAGGGGTTATTCCACGCGCCCGAATGCGGACTTCCAATCGCCCCAGGCGGGCGCTCGGGAATCCCTTTAAACTTTCATCGTCTCTCCCATTTTCGGCGTCGTCACCGCAAAGCCTTCCTGGGCCAAATGATCGGCAAACGCGAGCGCCTGCTCTTCTTCGCCGTGGACGAGCGCGATCTTTTTGATGGTTAAATTGGATTCCTTGAGGAAGCGCAGCATTTCATTTTTGTCCGCATGGGCGCTGAATCCGCCTAGTTTGACCACCTGGGCTTGGAGGGGATACTCCTTATTGAGAAATTTCAGCAGGGGCGGTTCCCCGCGCCGACCGGAAGCCTCATATTCCATACCCTTTTCCAGGATCCGTCGCCCGAGGGTATTCTGGGCCATATAGCCGACAATCAGAATTGTATTGCGTGCATTGTGGATTTTGTAGCGCAGGTGATGAAGAATCCTTCCGGCCTCACACATGCCGGAGGCGGCGATGACGATGTGTGGTTTTTCTTCCCGGTTCAACGCCATCGATTCTTCCACGGAGCGCACAAAATGAATCCGCTCGAATAAAAAGGGATTTTGTCCCTTTTCGAGAAAGGTTGCATGGGTTTCCTGGTCGTAGACCTCGGGGTGTTCGCCAAATACTTTGGTGATATTGGCCGCCAGCGGGCTGTCCACGTATATGGGAAACCGGGGAACTTCGTTGGCATTGTAGAGTTCGTGCAGCACGTAAAGCAGTTCCTGGGTGCGGCCGTAGGCAAACGAGGGAATTAAAACGCTCCCGCCCCGTTCATAAGTATCGGCCAGGACTTTTTTGAGCTGTGGTTTCAGATCCTGCACGGGCTCATGCATGCGGTCCCCATAAGTGCTCTCCATGATCAGCAGGTCGACGTTGTGGTCTTCCTCGGCAAATTTCAGCGTCGGGTCTTTGATGATCGGCTTGTTGAATCGGCCGATATCGCCGGTATATCCGATGGTGTACCCCTGGCCGTTTTCCTGGACCTTGATGATGCTGATGGCTGAACCGAGAATATGTCCCGCGTCGTACAGGGTACAGGTCATGGCCTTGCCGATGGATACGGGATGGCGGTAGGGATAACCGTCGTAATAGGTCAGTGCCCGCGCGGCATCTTCCACCGTATAAAGGGGACGGACCCCTTCCAAACGGTACTTGCCGATCAACTCATTGATGGTTTCGGTATCAAGGTTATGGCGATCTTTTTTCAAGAGCTTCTTAATTGCGTTGAGTTGTCTTTTGGAAGCGTTCTTGCTCCTAGAGCCTTTTCTGATTTGAGACAAAGAGGAGCGCACGGTTTTGTAATTGAGATAGTTTGCATCCGATTCCTGAATATGGGCGGAATCAAGGAGGAGATATTCACAAGCCGCCGCGGTGGCACGGGTGCAGATGATGCGTCCGTTAAAATTATGTTTGGTCAGCAGGGGAATCCGGCCCGAGTGGTCGATATGGGCGTGGGAAAGCACCAGATTGGTGAGAATGCGCGGGTCAAACGGCAAAACGCGGTTTTTTTCCGTGGATTCCTTTCGGCTTCCCTGATACAGGCCGCAGTCCAGCAGGATGCGGTCGGAATTCGTCGTTAGAAGATGCATCGACCCGGTAACTTCACGCACCGCACCGTAGAACGTTACAAACATCCCTAGCCTCCTCTCGTGGTCACTGGTTACTGGTTGCCGGCTATAACCGGGAATAACAGAGACAAAATAACTCGAATCTCGCAAGAGTCCAGACGGACCTGGTTCAGTTCGGCCGTTCCCGCGCGGCACCGTCCCGGCGGGCGCCTTGCGATGGAACCATCTGACCGTCTAATACAGGGGTTTCCCAATCTTGGCGGT
>CP070697.1:5592257-5624542 GCA_020353555.1 Desulfobacterales bacterium | reverse complement strand
AAAAGAAATATTGTCTATCTTTCATGGCTATGGTTTTTTTCTAAAGGTTTTCCCTCTTTCACCACTTCCGACTCAACCCAACTATATTTCTCTGAGTATTTGCTTGTAGACGAGATTCTAAATATTAAAAAAAGTCCACCTTATTTTATACATTATACATGACCACGATGTCTTTTTCGTCGTCGCGGTATTGCAGCTGGGGCGCCATGAGATCAACCAGGAACTGACGGGGGCTGACGGGGCAGTCCCCTTTAGCAAGCGGCTCGTCGGAGAGAAAACCGAATTTTTTCAGCGGCCGCCAGAAGGCGCACCGGCCGGGCCAGCGCAACGCGAAGCGCCCGGCCTGTCGGACGGTAGCGCCAAACCCGAGAAGATCCGCATAAAAGACCGCGTTGCCGTTGGGGATCGCCTCCAATACCCCCAATTCCGGAAAGGATATCTGATGAATCATTTCGTTTTCATGCTGATCGGCGGCCGATATGGTGATCTGCCGGCCGTCTTTGACGAACACTGACTCCCGCTTTTGAGACCGCAGGACCATATCCCAGTTCCAGCTTATTTTGTAGTTGAGGGGGTTGTCACAGGCTTTTTTCTCGGGTATGCCGCCGCAGTAGGAATCAAGCACGTGAACTTCATCGAACTGTTGGACGCCATTACGCCTGATCTTCCACTTCCACGATCATTTCAATTTCAACGGCAATGTTCAAAGGCAGCGCGTTCATGCCGACGGCTGAGCGTGCATGTTGGCCCTTGGCGCCGTATAAGGCAACCAGAAGATCAGACGCACCGTTGATGACCTTGGGTTGATCGGTGAAGTCCGGCGTGCAATTGACCATACCCAACAGCTTCACCACCCGCTGCACCTTATCCAGATCCCCGATCTCGGCTTTCAATGATGCGAGCAGCACCAGAGCCACCTGCCTGGCTGCCTGGTAGCCCGCCTCGAGAGTCAGATCTTCGCCGACTTTTCCGGTTATCAGTTTTCCGTCGTCCCGCACGGGACCGTGACCGGAAAGAAAGACCAAGTTACCGGCACGAACCGCAGGCACATAATTGGCCACCGGCTTAATCGCCGGTGGAAGTTTCAAGCCCATTTCCTGGAGTTTGATTTCGATTGGCATGGCACACCTCCTTTTTTTATCGAAAATAACTGCAATGATACCCGCTGAACAGATTTGGTGCAACCTCAGCGCGTTGAAATACGGAAAGCAAAACTCATGGGGGCGGTGCATCCTCGGCTCCAATCGGAAAGCTGAAATGAAAAGCGGCCCAATGGCCGGGTTGCGATTCCGCCCAGGCTTTGCCGTCGTGAAGGGCCAGTATGCGTTTAACCAGGAAAAGCCTAGACCGCTGCCGCGCTGGTTGCGGGTGTTTTCGTTTTTGAGGCGGGAGAATTTTTCAAATAACTGGCTGGCTTCATCCGGTGTAAATCCCTCACCGTCGTTGCGCACGGAGACGAAGATGTTTCCCTGGTCCGCCCGGACGGTAATGCTGGCCAGGATCCCTTCGCGGCCATATTTGGCGGCATTGGTTAAATAGTTGGTCAGGGCGATGCGCACGAGTTCGGCATCCGCAAATGCCTGCAGTTTCTCCGGACATGCGACCGTAAGATTCATACGGCGCGAGGTGAAGAAGGCCGCCGTTTGATCAACACTCGGTTCCACGACATCCTGGCGCAGGTCAATGTTTTTCTTGGCCGCGGCCAGCTCGCCGCGCTCCGCCCGCGACAAGTCCAGGTAGTTTTTCACCATATCCTGAAGTTCCTCACAGTTGCGCAGGAATTCGGCGACCTTTTCCGGGACCTTACCCACATAGCCGCCGACAACCGTGGCGATAATCGTCTGGATGGCGGCCAGCGGCGCTTTAAGTTCATGCGTCACGAAACCCAGGGTTTGCATATAGTTGCGATTGGTCTGGGCCAGCGTGGTGGGCACGAAGGTGACCAGCAGCATGCTGACCACAAGCACGGTTCTAATGGACATCGGATCGGTCTTTCTCATCCATCCAATACGGGGCATACGCGGTTAGGGAGCGTCTCTTTTTCGCGCGTGCGGCAAGTCGTCGCCAGGTCATCCGCGTCAGACATATTTGCCCAGCAGGGTCCATTTAGAGATGGCTGTTTTTGTCAATTCTTGTGTCAGGCCCTCCCACCGCAGCGGGATTAATTCTCGAAATTTGCCCTGTATTACTGGGGTCAAAATTTGAGCTTTCCCTGAATTTGAAAATACGTAGGATTTAATTCGAGATTCCTCTCTATGGCAAAAAGAGCCTTGGGTGTCAACCTGGCAATCCACGCTTGATCTTGCGGGGCAATTAACGACGGGATGTTGAGGGGAAACCGACGTAAAAGAAGAGCCGTCAAATCCCCAAGTGACAAAAAATGTCACACCGATGCCAAATTTTCGATTCTTGCATCGTTGATGAGCAGTATCCTCCATTTTTGAGTAAACCATTATTAGTGTTAACTATCTAAGATAAAAGCCAATATCCTTTTATTGGCAATTGCTGGCAAAGTTTTGGCACGAATTTGGCATACATCGGAAATGCGATTAGAAAAATCGTCGCATTTATCGGGTTGGGACACCCTGATTGGCAGGATGTCCCTAAAAGCACATATTGTCAAATGTACACGCCGCTGGTGTTATCTCAAACGTATTTTATGAATCCCATGCCGTGACAACCCGCGGAGGATAGGATGGATAGAAGGTATATTGTCGTGTTCGTACTTGCTGTTGTGGCGGCCGGTGGCTTCTTCATGTATCGACATTGGAAAAGTCAGAAAGACCTGAATGTGCATAACACGCGGCAGTATAGTCGGATGATTGAACTCGCTCAAAAAAGCCCCAAAGCCGGTCTAGCCCAAATGGGCATGGCGCTGAATAAATATCGTGAAGAAAAGGGGGCTTACCCGGAGAGCTTATCTACTCTTTATCCGGACTATGTGCCTGTTCAAGCATTCATTGAAGAACTGCAGTGGAATTACGAAGTGCGGGGCGACGATTTTTATCTGAGCAAGACGGTTGCTGACAGCAGGAATAACGTCATGACGGCGGCCATTGGGGCGGACCTGCGGCCGACAACAGAATCGGATATCGTGGTGGCAGCGATTCAAACACCGAAACACCTGCCGGCAAAGACGACAATCACTCCCCTTCGCAAGAAAACCGAAACAAGCATCACCCTTGCCGCAACTACAAAGTCCCCTCTTGGCGCCGCCAGCTCGACAGCTGCTCCTGGTCAAACATACGGTCAAATTTCAAGCGAAGAACGTAACGCTTCATTAAAACCCGTTATTTCCGAAAAAGAATCTTTGCATGAATTCGAACCCGTTTCAACCAAGAAATTGGGGGAAGAAGAGCAGTTTGTGCAGGATGTAGGGGAAAAGTTTCTGGTTTGGAAAAATCAGGACGGGTCGTTGGGATTCGGGAATGTTCAATATCCGCCCTCCGCCGCAATGACAATCTATGAAAACGGGGTATGGATTCAAATCAGCCGCCACCGCCCAAAATTTAAGACCGCATCCGTCGCCAAGGAGCCCCACGAAGAAAAAACGGCCGACCTGAACCGTCTTGTCGCGGCCTATTCCGGTCAATACCTTGTATGGAAAGACGCTAAAGGAAATATTGGACTTGGCAACGTTCAATATCCGCACAGCCGAGACATTCGGATACATGTGGATGGCAGTTGGCAAACCACCATCAACTGATCGCAGGAGACGGCGAAATGATCCCAAGAACACCTAAAATGTTCACATATCTTAAAGATAACCGTGGCTTTTCGATGATGGAACTGTTCGTTGTCGTCGCCATCATAGCTATTGTGGCAAGCATCGCCATCTCAGGTTACAAGAACTCACGGATGAGTGTGCTGGATGCGACCGCCCTAGCGGAAACCCGGGGAATGGGCAAGGCAATTATTAATGTCTTCCTGGATGCGGACGATGTGGACCTCTTGCATGACCCCGGGGATGGGGCTAATATTGGAGCGAAAGATACTTCCGATAACATCCGAACACCAGTTTTTGTTTTATCCAACGGTTTGCAGGCAAGAATCATCGGCGACAGAAAAGCCGGGGTGACAGAAAAAGGATATTGTGAGGCCTGGGTTTACCACCTAAACGGGTCTTTGGATTCGACGACCGTAAGCGGCCGCAAAGAGTATTACCTTCTGGTAGATGAGGAGAACAAATTGACTTCATTTCCAACTTCTTAATTTGGACGGTTCACGCCCCTCGTCGGCCGTATAAAGTCTGGTAGTATTCACCCGCAGCATAAAATGCAAACAAGCAAGCCTAGTACCCAGCGATCAATTCCCGAGTCTAACCGTGACCGTATTCCTTTAAAAAAAACCGCCACTGGCAATACATATCCTCCGGATGGCTATCCGGCGGCGCAAAGAGACATTCCGTCTGGATGCGGTCATCGATCTCCCGGGCAAAGCCCTCAAATTCGCCGCGATGCATTTCCTTGCAGTTATATTCGGCTAAACCACGTCTGAGTCGCGCCTCCTGGGTGGGACACGAAGGAACCGAGATGATGACCTCCTCCGGTTTATCCTCGATCTCATAGCCGACAAGGATACACCACGGCCAAAAACGCAAGGCTTTGACAAATCCTTCCAAGCCCCGCTCGTGGATCTCAAACCGCCTCAAAAGATCCTTGGCCGCCATGGCCGACACTCTGCGCCAGACTTTCTCGTTCAAGTGGTCTGCGGTAGATTCATCAAATTGCTCAGCAATGTAAAGGTACCAGAAGGAATCCATCACCCGGTAGTGCCATAACAGAAACGCGATATAATTCCGCAGATCGGGCGTTTCCATTTTCTCAAAAAAGCTAAGATCCATGGTCTAATCCCTTCGCTGTAAGCCAATCCGCATTTCTTAGCTCAACCTCCGAGACCCCCACAACGCTCAGACTGTATGCGGGGCTTGATTTGCGGGCTATCCCACCGCGCGGGCCTGGATAAGCTCAGCCACAATGCTGACAGCGATTTCTTCGGGGGTTTCCGCCCCTATTTCCAGCCCAATGGGAGAAGAGACGCGCTCAAGCCTCTCTGGCGCGATTCCTTCGTCAAGCAGTGACTGATAGATCATCTGGCGTTTGCGTTGACTGCCGATCATACCGATATAGGCCGGATTTGCCTGCAACGCCGCGCGCAGGACCTCCCGGTCGTGAATATGCCCTCTGGTGATAATGCTGACGTAGGATGCCGCGGTAACTGCTATCCGCTGAAATGCGTCCGCAAATGGACAAACGATGAACTCATCGGCGTTGGGGAACCGCTCGGCATTGGCAAATTCCGGGCGATCATCGATCACACAGACGCGGAATCCCACCATCTTGGCCAGCGGCGCGATAAAAGTGGAGACGTGCCCGGCGCCGAAAAGATAGAGAACCGCATCGGGTTCAATCGGCTCGACAAATAAGAGCAGCCCCTCCGTTCCGGGATGCAGTTCGCGCAGCAGTGGTTTGCGGGCTTGAATCCATTGCTGTAAATCGGAGGCTTCGAGCGGTGGGATGTCTCCCATGCTTCCGGTTACGGCACCATCCTCAGTGATCAGGAGGCGGCATTTCTCAGCTTTAGAGTCAATCCCTTCGGCAACCAAAGTCAACAGCGTTCCCTTGCGCCCCATATCCGCCAATGCCTCTGCTTTACGAAAGACGGTCAGGGCGGTTGAATTCTCCGGCGAAAGGGGCTCTAAGAACACATCCACAATGCCCCCACACAGCATTTCGGTCCGAGCGACCTGCTGACCAGTAAGCCGGAAATGCAGCACAAATGAACGATCCTTTTGAAATACTTCCTTCGCCTTTTCACTCACCTGATATTCCAGAGAACCGCCCCCGATCGTCCCCACCTGGGATCCATCCTCCAAGACAATAAACTTCGTCCCCAAAGCGCGGGGGGCCGATCCCACCTGTTTGATAATTCGAGCCAAAACCAATCTTTTGCCGGTAGTTAACAATTTATTTACTTCACCGTAAATGTTGCGCACTGAATCCTCCTGAAGAATTCGGATTAACCTCCCAGCATTCCAAAACCGGAGGGTCATAAAGGACCTGTCCGATAACGACGCGATGCAAGGCGGTTCGGCATTTGCCAACCAATATGCCGGCAATACGCCTCGCGGCCTTTAGCATGTCAGGCAAGTCGGCTTGATTGAAAAAAGCCAGCCGGCGGGCAGGGGCCGGGGCCCCTTTCATAATCCCCTTGGGATGAACCACAGCAATGGCGATGGCTTCGGCCGTAACGGCCTGTCCCTGGGGTAACCCTGTAATTTTTTCAAACAAGCCCGACCTGAAAACCCAACTCTCGTTCAACGTTTTGCCGACGGCCTTCAGACCCACCAGTCCGATGAGCCATTGGGTGCAATCAGGAATCACCGGTTCATGGTCGGCCGGAACTTTCAAAGGCCGGCCGGCGGCTCCATCGGCTTCCACGATAATCCAGCGGAACAGACCCGACTGCCAGAGCAAATCAATGGTCTCAGGCTGCAAACCGCCAATCTTCCTCTCGTCCTGCAGTTTGCCGGCGGCGGCGGTCATATGCGGATTTTTCTTGAGAAGACTCCGCGCCTGGTGCAGCACCGTATCGGCGGCGGCGCCAAAAATCACGCACGGCGATTGACTCCGCTCGGGCATCATCATTTTGGTCGTGGTCGTTGTCAAAACGGATTGGCCATTTGCTGAGAGTTCCCGGGCGATCCGGAACATCAAGCTTGTTTTTCCGCCGGCGCCCACGAGGCTGATCACACCGCCGTCTTCCAGCGTCAGGGCCTGCCGCAGTGATGTCATTTCCGGGCTCCAAGTGGCGATTTGCGGGCTGCGCGTCGCGGTTAAAGTTGGTCTTTAGATCCAACGGTCGTCGGACTTGGTTGTAATCGCAAACTTCATTGCGCCGCAAAGACGTAAAGGTCAGGCAAATTCTTCACCTCATTGCGCCATGTTCTCTGTTCGCTCGGTGGCTCCTAACACCGTTTGGGGGGTTTCCCGCCCTCGGTGGCGTCCGGGCTAGGTATTATAAACTCTAAGAATGGCCTCTAACACGGATCCTGCGATGGCGCGCGCTTTATCGGAAATGGTATCACAATAACGCTGATTCCCCCGGGGATCGATGTCTCCCAGTTTCAACCCCCGGACCACTTGGCGGGGTGATCGAATCAGGCCACGGAGAACGCCATCGATTTGGACCTGTACGTCTTCCCCGGCGACCGATCCCACAATTTCGCCCCGTTCGACCAGATCACCGATGGCCCTGCGTGCGTAGAATGAGCCGCCCACGGGAGCCCGCAGCACTCTTGTTTCCGTGTGCCCACCGATAGCTCCCGGAACGCCGGTATCAGGCTCCGCCGACCCGGTGGTAATAATTCGCCCCAAATTATGCCCTCGATTGGTCTCGATAACCAAATGGACATCCTTTCCGGCCGCAAAGCCAGGACCCAGGCCGATTACCAAGGGGGCATCTGTAATCGTGGTTCCGACATTCTTCTTCGCCAGCACGGCGTCGATCAGAACATCCGGACGCTGCTTCTGCAGAAGTTTGCCTTTCGGATCAACCACCACGGAGATCCGCCCGGCACACCACGCGCGCTTAAGATCTTCCGTTGCGGTGACCTTTACGGCCTCAACCCCCTCCACCGTCTGGTGCCCGTCGTAAACCGCTTCACAAAATGCAACCTTTCGTCTCACGGCCACAGGTTCCGGGATCTCCAACATGAAAATTTTACGCAGGTTGGCCATATAAAGGCGCCAGGCCACTCCACTGGCCATTTCGCCGGCGCCTTTGATTCCTATGACCAGCTGGTTGAGCCTAGTCCGCATAATCATCTACAAAAACTCTAAAAGGATACAACGACAAGTTGATCTCTCAGAACTTTAGAGTGGAAATTGCCCATGCCATATGATAATGGATTACAAATTACAACTCTTATCAAAGAAGGCTAAGTGCCCCTCGTTTTCTGATCGATGCGACACCCCACTGCCGGAATTATTTTGGCCGCCGGTCGGGCAACCAGATTTGGACGGCCGAAACAGCTGTTAAAGCTCAGGGACAAACCGTTGATCGAGTGGGTGCTGGACGCGGCCTTAGAGTCCGATCTGGCAAGGGTTATTCTGGTCTTGGGTTACCACGGGGCGAACATTCAGCAAGTACTTGGAACCAAAATCGCGCACCCCCGTGTTCAAGTGGTGACCAATCATCGGTATCAGGACGGGCTGAGCCGATCGCTTCAGGCCGGGCTAAGGAGCGCCCAAAACGGATTTCCTTCCGTGATGTTTTTATTGGGAGATCAACCCCTAGTGGATCCGGCGACCATTGATCACTTGCTGGCCCGCTTCTGGCAATCCGACAAAGACATCTGTGTCCCGGTTTACCAAGGAAAAAGGGGGACCCCCACGATCATCGGTCAAAAATTCTACCCCCGGATCCTGAGTCTGACCGGCGATATTGGCGCCCGAGATCTCAAAAACGCTCATCCTGACCGTATCCTGGAAGTCGAGGTCAACAATCCTCTGTGTTTTTTTGATATCGACACACCTGAAGATCTCGCCAAACTTGAGACCCTCTTTCCCGGATGAACGGCCGCCAAATGCATGGCCGCGGGTGTTTCCAGGCCTTTTTCGACTTTTTTTGGATTGATTTCCCGTATCTCGTCTTAGCGCTTGACCCTTCTGCCCGATGCTTTCTGCCCCATTACGGGCGGCATCCATCAACTCCTATCCGGTAATTACGGCATCGTGCTCGGCATCACCCAAACCAGCTAGGGGAGAAAAGAGCGGCGCTTCTGGCCCACTATTGCTGGATGACACACTCGTCTGGGTGGTCCTGGCTCAGCTCCCGGCCGCAGAGATCCAACCCCTTTTTGGCCCTGATCGCGGCCAGCACCCGTTCGGGCGTAACGGGCAGATCCTTGATCCGGACGCCAACAGCATCGTAAATGGCATTGGCCACGGCGGGCGCCGTCGGGACGCAGCCCGGTTCACCAATTCCTTTGGCACCAAAAGGTCCGTCTTTGTCATAGGTTTCCAGCACCGGTGCGGCGATGGGCACCACATCTTTGGCGGTCAGAATTTTGTAATCCCGGAAATTGGGATTCATGTTCTCACCTTTTTCAAGGATGACCTGCTCGCTCAAGGCGTATCCGATGCCCATCATTACCCCACCGTAAACTTGGCCTTCCAGCAGCATGGGGTTGATCGCCTTCCCCACGTCATGGGCGGCCACGTAATTCAGTATTCTTACTTTGCCGGTCTCATCATCCACTTTCACCCGCACCCCGTGGGTACCGAAAGTATAGGTCATGGACATATTCCCGCGAAAGTCCCGGCCCATATTCTCGTTGGTGGGATCGTAGAAGTACTCCGCCATGAGCATTTGACCGGCATGGCTGAAATGGGTCTTCCGCAGGAGTTTGCCAATCTCGATGCGCTTTTCCGCATCTTCACGATGCCGGATCTGACGGTCCTGGAGGATCAACTTTTCAAGGGGTGATTCCAGTTGTTTGGCGCCCAACTCAAGCAGGCGGGCCTTAATTTTTTTGGCCGCCCCTAAAGCCGCATTGCCCGCAACGAAGGTGGTCCGGCTGGCATGGGCGCCCACATCCCAGGGACAGACATCGGTGTCGGTATGGATCACATGCACATCTTCGATATGCAGGCCCAGTTCCTCCGCCACGATTTGGGCGATGACCGTGTCGGAACCCTGCCCCATGTCGGTGGCGCCGGTGAAGAGGTCCACCTTGCCGAAATCGTCCATTTTAATGATAGTTCCGCAACCATCCGATTTATAGACCCTGGCTCCGCCCCCCACATGGATGAGGGAGGCCATTCCGACGCCTTCATTTGCCTCTTTGGGCCTGTCCCACGCCAGCTGGTCCTTGACCACCGCCATGCATTCTTCCAGACCGCAGGTCGTGATGCGCAAGCCCTGGATGGAAACATCCCCGGCTTTGTTCGCATTGATGCGCCGAAATTCGATGGGATCGATTCCGGCGGCCTCAGCCAGCATGTCCATGGTGCTTTCGATGGCGTAGGTCGCTTGGGGATTGCCGTAGCCCCGCATGGCCTGGGCATAAGTATTGTTCGTATAGACGCATTTAGCTTCATAGCGAACGTTGGGGACCCGGTAAAGGGAAGTGATAGGCATCATCATCACTGAGGGCGTAGTGGCCCCCCAGGAAGTATAAGCCCCGTTATCCAGAATCATCGACACATCCCGGAAGAGAAGCTTTCCGTCTTTATCGCAACCCTGGGAAATATAAGTGATGGTGGGCTGCCGGGTGGAAGTCGCGCTAAATTCTTCCGTACGATCAAATTCCACTTTCACCGGCCGCCGCGTATGATAAGCTAGCAGGATGGCGATATACTCGTAGGCATAAGTGTCCAATTTGCTGCCGAAACCCCCGCCGATGCAGGGTTTAATTACCCGCACCCGGCGATCTTGCACACCCATGGCTTTCAGGGCTTCCAAAAAATCCTTCTGGGCCAGAGACGGGATCTGCGTGTTGGAGTAGACCGTGAGGTTATTGGCCGGGTCAAATTCGGCGATCGCGCCGCTGGTTCCCATACAGCAGTGGGTGACCCATGTCGTGGTGAACCGATCTGCGACGATGAAAGCCGCTTCTTTCCGGGCGGCCTCCACGTCTCCGTAGTGCAACTTCCATGGCATCTTCAAGACATTGGTCTTGTGTTCTTCGTGCACCAGGGGCGCCCCCGCCTGCATGGCTTGCTCAGGGTCGAAGATCCCGGGCAGGGCTTCATAGGTAACTTCAACGAGATTCAAGGCCTCCCTGGCGATATGCGGCGCGGTGGCGGCGACGGCCGCCACTTCATCCCGGTAGGAACGGACTTTGCCGACCTTCAGCGGCCGATTATCCTTATACACACCCATTTTGATTTCCGGGATGTCCGCCCCGGTCAGGACCGCCCGAACCCCGGGCAGTTGTTTGGCTCTGGACGTATCGATGTGGACGATCCTGGCATGGGGATACTTGCTGTAGAGAATTTTTCCATAAAGCATGCCGGGCAGTTTCAGGTCTTGAATATACTGGGCACGGCCCGTAGCCTTATCAACGGCGTCGATTTTCGGAATCCGTTTGCCGACGGAACACAAAGCTTGCATGCACTATTCTCCTTTTTGTACCAATCCATCATGGAGTTTTCACCGAAACAGATGAATTCTTGCGTTCACTAATTTCCCGGTCACCGTCACCAGCCGTATCTGCGCACATCAAACTTCGCCCTGCGTACACCGAGGGTACCCTTCGGCTGTTTTCGCGCTGATATCCGGTGGCCTTCCGCGGTGAACTCGCCCATTTTTCTCACGCGTCTCGATCATTTTCTTCGGTCTTCCAGGCGATCACACGGGGTTCTTCGGTTTGATGGCCGCTTACCGATTTGATGGATTCGATAATCTGAACGTAGCCTGTGCAGCGGCAGAGATTGCCGGCGATGGCCTCCTTGATTTCCTCTTCGGTCGCATTCGGATTTTCGTCCAGGAGGGCTTTGCCCGCCATGATCATTCCCGGCGAACAAAACCCGCACTGAATGCCGCCGTTTTCGATAAAGGCCTTTTGCAGCGGATGCAGCGTCCCATCGCCCACGGCCAGCCCTTCGATGGTCAGCAGTTCCCGGCCGTCAATTTCCGCTGCCAGAAAAAGGCAGGAATTGACCGCCTCCCCGTCCACAATCACCGTACAGGCCCCACATTCGCCGCTCCCGCAACCTTCCTTGGTTCCCAGGTAACCGAGTTCTTCCCGAATCAAATGCAGCAGGGTCCAATGGTCCCCGACCGTCATTTTCATTGGATTGCCGTTGAATACGAATGACACCTCTCTTGCCATTGGATGATGCCTCCCAGGGTTTGGTTAATCTCTCTAATCGTCAAACCGTCAAACGGCCGCCTTCCGCCTTGTTTTCAGCCCGCTCCAGCGCTTTGAGCCCCATGCGTTTAACCAGAACGCCGACCATCTCGCGCCGGTACCAGGCGACGCCGCGAATGCTGTCTCGGACCCGCGACTCATCCCCGGCGATTCGGCCAGCCTCCGCCAAGTTTTCGGCATTAATCGCTTTGCCAACCAGGAACTTCTCCGCCATGAGAGCCCGGAAGGGCGTCGGAGCGGCCACGCCCAGACAAATACGGGCTTGGGCGCAGGTATTCAGATCCTCTTCTAGACTCAACAAAACACCGACACCGAGCATGGGAAGTTCCATGGCTTCGCGCCGACCGTGTTTCATGTAGGCGCTGCCGGTGCGCGGCCGTTGCGGCGGGATCACAACTTCCGTCAGGATTTCGCCGCGACCCAAATCACACTGGCCCGGTCCCAGAAAGAAACGGAGAAGCTCCATCGTGCGTTCGCCCTTGGCGCTGTAAATATGGGCCTTGCCGTCCAGGGCGATCAGCGGAATGGCGCCGTCGGCGGAAGGTACCGCGTTGACCAGATTTCCGCCGATGGTCGCCACATTGCGAATTTGGACCGATCCGATATTTTTGACGGCATCATGGAGAATCGGGTAATGCAGCTGCACCAGCGGTGACTTCTCGATCGAGCGGTGGGTCATAAAGGCGCCCACATAAAGCTCTCCGGTTTCATTGTTTAAAAAAGGGCGATCCTGACTCAAAATATGTTTCAAAGAAATCAGATAATCCGGAGCCAGTTTGCCCTCTTTGATTTTAACCAGGACATCGGTGCCCCCCGCAATATATTTCGCCCGCTCTCCACGGGCCTCGTGCAATGAGATGGCCTCATCCAGTGTTTTGGGAACGAGGTAAGTAAATTTCCGCATGCAACCCTCTCAAATCAAATAAGATTGACTTCCAACCCGTAACTCGCAGCTCCCAAGGCGTGACTCCCAGCTATCCGATCTTGAGCACCAGGCTACCGCCGGTATCCCCCGCTGCGCAGCCGCCCCAGAGCAGATAACCGCCGCCGGCCATGACCACGGCCTCAATGCCCTCGATGATGCTGCGCCCGGCGGTGGGCGCCTGGGGATGGCCGTAAATCATTGAACAGCCGTAGTCGTTGATGGTGTTGACATCCACATTCAGCTTTTGGGCCAGATAAATATCATTCACTGCGAAAGGGTTATGGGTCTTAATGGCCTTGACGTCGGCCACGCTAATCCCGGCTCGGTCCAAGGCCATCTGGACGGCCGGATAAACCGCCGCGGCCATATACCCTTTGCGGGCCCGGGCATAACCGGAAGAAACCACCTGGATTTCGATCCCGGCATCGGTGCTCAGCGCGCGGGCCCTGTCCCGGGTGGTTACGGTCACGCCGCAGTTGCCGTCCGCCGGGTGGGTTTGGGATCCAAAAGTGTGAATCCCGTCCGGCAGCACCGGTTTGAGGCGGGCCAGCCCTTCGGCCGTGCTTTCCATGATGCCTTCATCCGCTTCCACCACCATGGTCTTCTTTTTGGAAACCGTTACCTCCACCGGAAACATATAGCGTTTTTGAAATGCGCGATCGTCGGCCAGAGCGGCCTGATACTGCTCATAGCGTCTTAAAGTCAAGGCATCGCACTGCTCCCGGTTAACACCGGCCTCGCGGGTCACGTTTTCGGCGGTCCAGATCATCGCGCCCCCGGCCCAGGGGTCTTTGCCGAAATTGTCTATCAACCAGTCTTCAAAAATCACCTGGCCGCCCGGACCTATGGGATTGGGCCAAATCGTGTGCGGACCATTGGAGGTCCGATCGGTCATCAGGCAAAAAGCGTTGGCATAGAGCCCGGTTTCGATTCCGACACTGGCCTGATAAATACAGGTGGTCGAAGTCGTGCAGGCCTGGCTGATGATCATCCCCGGAATGTCCGGGCAGCCCATCAAGGCCGCCGCCCAGGGGCTCCCGTAAAACCCGTGGGGCTGATGCACGGTGATCCCCAAAATCAGGTAGTCAAAAATGGTTGGATCCCAATTTTTGTGCGTCAGCCATCTTTTGGCCGTGGTCGCCCCCAGGGTGATGGAATTTTCGTTGGCCAGGCTCCCCTGCCACCGAGCAAAGGGTGAACTATAGTAGCCGCCGTAAGGGATGAAAGCTTTCGTCAACATCGTAATCTCCTCCGCATCATATTGTTTAATATCGGTGATTGGTTCGACTTTGTCACATTAACCACGTTCAGCATGGGGCGCTGCAAGGGACGATCAGAGTTGAAACCGTGTAAAACTCGTGCCTAAGGGCTCGTAAAGAAACCCCCGAGGCCGCGTACAATAGGCACGAGTTGCATCCACATTTTTCCGAGGTCTTTGAAGGCAGCGGTGCCACAGCGCGGTGCTTTCTTAACGATCCCTAAGGCCCTCAGACAGTTACACGCTTTCAACTCTGATCATCCCTTGCGCTTGACCCTGGAAGGCTTGCGGTCATGTGACCAAGTAGAATTAGTTACCCTTGGTTTGTTATTTGCCGTTCCAAAAACCAACCACAATAATTGTCTTCCCGCTTGCGCTGAAAATCCGTTTACCGGGAGCAGAGGGCCTCAAAAATTCCTAGGGGGGTCGCTTATCGAAAAACCGCTTGGCCTTCCGCTCCGACCTCGGCAAAGCGCAGTAATCGACAACATCCACCTGGCAGCTGACCATGATCTGTTTTTTGACCTCGTCGGCCACCCGTTGCGCCAGTTCCGGCTTGCGCGCCGGGTCAAAATCTTCACAACATTCCAGTCGGATAGTCATATAATCCTTGCCATCGTCGCGGCGATCCAGAATTACCTGATATTCACAAGCGGCTTCCGGAATGGTCGAAAGCACTTCGTCGATTTGCCCGGGATAGATGTTCACCGCCCTGAAAATGATCATGTCGTCTGAACGGCCCAAAATCCGATCGTGCAAGGGCAGGATATTGCCGCAGGAACAGCGATGGTCGATCAAGCGGGTCAGGTCCCGGGTCCGGTAGCGAATCAGCGGAGCGGCTTCCTTGCAAAGCGTTGTCACCACCATCTCCCCAATTTCCTCCGGTGGAACCGGCGCCAGCGTGGTCGGATCCAGAATCTCCAAAATATAGTAGTCGGCCCAGTAATGGATGCCTTCATGCGTCGCACAGTCGAGCCCGGTGCCCGGCCCGTAGAGCTCGGTCATACCGGGAATATCGAACATATCCTCCAGGCCCAGCAGTTCTTTGATCCGCTGGCGCATGGCATCGCTGCTGCGTTCCGAACCGAATATGATTTTTTTCAACGCGATTTTGTCTTTCAGACGGCGCCGCCGGACCTCCTCCGCCATCAACAGCGCCATGGAAGCCGTACAGCACATCACGGTCGACTGGAGATCCACCAGAAACTGACACTGCAAATCCACGTTGCCGGGCCCCACGGGCACGGCCATGGCTCCGAACTTCTCACAACCCAGCTGAAATCCTACCCCGGCGGTCCAGACGCCGTACCCCACCGCAATCTGCACCCGGTCTTCGGCGGAAAGACCGGCCATTTCGTAACAGCGGGCAAAAAAATGCGCCCAATCGTCAATATCTTTCTGGGTATAGGCCAGGACTTTCTTCTTGCCGGTGGTCCCCGAGGAGGCATGAATGCGGACCACCTGGGACACGGGCACCGACAGCAGCGGCAGCGGATAACCGGCCCGCAAATCATCTGCGGTGGTAAAGGGCAGCTTGCGGATATCGTCTAAAGATTGAATGTCTGCGGGCTGCACGCCGGTTGCCGCCCACTTCTGACGATAAAAGGAAGAACCCTCATAGGCATGGGACACGGTCCACTGCAGACCCTTTAACTGATGTGCCTGCAGTTCGGCCGGATCCTTGAAGGACGGCATGAAAGTTTTGGGCATCGCTGGAAATCCTTATTGGTTCTGCTTGCGCAGAGCGCGAATTTTGGCGGTTTCGTTTAGATCGGCCTTCGCGGTCACAGGGTCGATGATGACCCCGTAGTCCACCCGTGCCCCCTCAATGCTCACATACCCGTTGAAAACATCCTGTTCCACCGCTTGCGGATCGCGTTCCAGCGGATCACCGTAACCGCCGCCGCCGGCGCTGTAAAAAGCCAGAACATCACCAGACTGACAGAGCGTCAGACCACTCGCGTCCGCCGCGCGGCCGTTGTGCAAAAACTGCGCTTTGGCCCCGGCGCCGCCCTTGAATAGACCTTCGGGCGGATACCGGTAGCGGCCGGCCTGCACCGCAACGGTCGTGGGAGGCCGCGGTGCGAACTCATCGTCGGGAACCCGGATTACCATCTTGCGGCCCAGTCCCCCGCGTAGTCTCCCGGGCCCCCCGGAATCACAAACCAGGGCCCGTTCTTCCACAATCAGCGGGGTATCGCTTTCAACAATCTCCACCGGGGTATTGGCCCCGTTGGCGGGAAAAATGGCGCAGTGATGCCCGTCCATTTGGCTGCTGGCACCCATGCCCCCGCCCCGGATGATCATGGTGTGCCAGTTCTTGCCGTTGTGACGTTTGCCGTAGAAGATGTTCGTCTGGGCCGGGGTTCCGCCGCTGCCGGCAATGATGTTATCCGGGGTGGCGGTGGCGAGGGCCTTGAAGACCATCTCGGTCATAAAATGACCGATCTGCATGCGTGCGGCCACGGGCGCCGGAAACCTGCAATTGACCACGGTGCCCTCGGGCGCGGTCATCGTTACCGGCCGAATAGCCCCTTCATTGATCGGGATATCCGGATCGAACGCACTCTTGATGGCCATAAACACATAGGCATAGGTGAAGTTGTAGACCACATTGCCGCCCCAATCCACCTGGGGGGAGGTCCCGTCAAAATCGATCAGAATGTCACGGTCTTTCACTTGCACGGCCAACTTAATCGTGACATCTTGGCGGGTACCGGCGCCTTCGATCACACCCGCGTAAGGGTAGATGCCGTCGGGAATCTTCGCGATGGCCGTCCGCATGCTTGCTTCCGTGCGGGCGATGATTTCATCGGCCAGATCATCCAGGGTGTCCAGGCCTTCATCTTCCAGCAGCTCGATAATCTTCTGGGAACACACATGGTTGGCCGCCACCTGCGAGCGGATGTCGCCGGTCACCTCTTCCGGCGTCCGCACGTTCCACCGAATCATATTTAAAACAGCCTCGTTGAGCACGCCAGCATCGTAAAGCTTGATCGGCGGGATGAAGAGTCCTTCCTCGTAGACCTCCCGATTATCCGAAGAAACCCTGCCGCCAATGTCCGAATGGTGAAAGACGCAGGCCGTAAACGCCACCGGCCGGCCTTTGAAAAAAATGGGGCTGAGCACGCACACATCGTTCAGGTGGCCGGCCAGGAGCCAGGGATCATTGACAATCAACACATCGCCGGGGTGATAATCTTCCCGGGGAACGGAGTTGATGATCTTTTTAACGCCCAATGCCATCGCACCTGCCTGACCCGGTGTGCAAAAGGTCCCTTGGACCAGCTCCTGCCCGCGGCTGTCGGTAAACATGCAGGTATAGTCATGCGCATCGCGCAACAGACTGGAAAAGGCGGTGCGCGCCACCGCAGCATCCGCCTCATCCACGATGGATACCAACCGGCGCCAGAGGATTTCCAGAGTGATGGGATCGAATTGCGAAGACGGAAGGCGGAAGGCGGAAGGCGCAATTTTACTTTTACCACCGTTACTTTGCATCGTATCATCTTCTCCCGTAGCAGACACTTTCGTGATTTAAAATCGGAACCCTTGGGGCTGGATTCATAGCGCTTGCGGCCTTGCGTCGCTCCCATTTAGGCTGATCCACACAAACCCGCACTCATCCACTTTAGCCTGGGCGTCTTCTCCGACCACAATGGTCGATTCTTTCTCTTCAATGATGGCCGGACCTTCCAGAACGGCGCCCGGGAAAAGCCGGTAACGGTCGTAGACCGTGAAGGGTATAAAATCCTTTCGGATCACCGAAAAGGCCGGGCGTTCGCCTTTGATACAATCGGCCAATGCGGCCACCGTATCTTTTAGGCGAGGGATCCGAAACGGACGCTCCGGCAGGCTGGCCCTGACTTTAAAGGTTACAAATTCAACGGGGGTTTCCGGGTAGGTGCGACCGTACAGGCGTTGGTACACGCCGTCAAAAAGATTGCGAATCTGCGATCTCTGCCACTGGCCGAACGGTTTTCTTTCAATGGGCAGGTCGGTCTCCGCCCCCTGCCCCACAAAGCGCATCATCAAGGTCCGCTCGAAGATGATGGTCGCGTCCTGGCCCGCCTCCTGAAGGATCGCGGCGCCCTCGCGCTCGAGGGCTTGGAAAAGATGCTCGATGTTGTTGAAATCAGCATCGTCCAGGCGGACGCGGTGGCTGCGGGACAGATCAAAGGCCACCGGCGCCGTGAAAAACCCCAGGGCGGATCCGACGCCGGCCAGGGGCGGCACGATGACCCGCAGCGCCCCGATCTTTTTGGCCAGCCCGTAGGCATGGACCGGTCCGGCCCCGCCGAAGGCCGATATGGTCACAATATTGGGATTACCGCCCTTTTCGGCGATATGGGTCTTGGCCGCAGCAGCCATGGTTTCATTGATCAGATCGTGGATACCGAAAGCCGCTTCCACCACCGACATCCCCAAGGGCTGGGCGACTTTGGCGGCAATGGCTGTCTCTGAGGCGGTTCGATCCAGAACCATGGTTCCCCCCAGAAAATAATGGGGATCCAAATACCCCAGCAGCAGATCGGCATCGGTGACGGTGGGATTTTCTCCGCCCCGGGCATAACAAGCTGGCCCGGGATCCGCCCCGGCACTTGCGGGACCGACCTGCAGCAGCCCCATTTTGCTGATTTTAGCAATGCTGCCGCCCCCGGCGCCGATTTCCATCAAATCCACGACCGGCACTTGAATGGGCAAGCCGCTGCCTTTTTTGAAGCGCTGCACGCGCCCCACTTCAAAGGTCGATACCAGGCCAGCTTGTCCTTTCTGGATCAGACAGGATTTGGCCGTGGTACCCCCCATATCAAAACAGAAAATATCCTTGATCTGAAACAGGCGACCATAGTGCTGGGAAGCAATGACCGCCGCCGTAGGACCGGATTCGATGATGCGCACCGGGAATTCCCGAGCCGCATCCACGGAGGTAATGCCGCCGCTGGAGAGCATGATAAACAGTCTGCCCTTGAAGCCAAGCGCCTCCAGACGCGAGGAGAGCTTGTGCAGGTATTTGGCCGTAATGGGCTTGACATAGGCATTGGTGGCCGTAGTGCAGGTTCTTTCATACTCCCGGATTTGGGGCAAAACCTCATAGGAGGTAGATAAAAACAGGTCCGGCGCCTCCTGACTCACCATTTCTTTGATCTTGATCTCGTGCACCGGATTTTCAAAGGAGTTGATCAGACACACCGCCAGGGATTCAATCCCGCGATCGCGCAGCTCGGAAAGCATGTGGCGTGCTTCGGCCAGGTCCAGATCCTGGATCACGCGGCCGTCACTGGTAATCCGTTCGGAGACCTCCAGGCGCAAATAGCGGGGAATCAGCGGCTGCGGGTATTCGGCGAAAATATCGTAGGCATCGTAGCGGATCTCCCGGCCCAGTTCGAGCACATCCCGAAAGCCCTTGGTGGTGATCAGCCCGGTCCGGGCCCCTTTGCGTTCGATGATGGCATTGATCACGAGGGTGGTGCCGTGAATGATCTCATCGACCGCCGGCATGAAGCCGGGGCAACGTTTGAGAAATTCCCGGATACCCTCTTCCACCGCATCGGAGGGATCGGCGGGGGTCGTTAGGCATTTGTTGATCTGAAACTCCCCGGTTTCGTCATTGACCAGGACGAAATCGGTAAACGTGCCGCCGATGTCACAGCCCAGCCGATAGGTTCCGTTAACCAACCAGGGCCTCCTTTCGTCCCCCTATCCTCTGCATGATCAGAAAATACTGGGTTCGTGCCATTCGCCAAAAATGTTGCGCAAGACGCCCGCCATTTCGCCGACCGTCGCGTAGGCCCGGCAGCAGTCCACCAACAGCGGCATCACGTTTTGGCCCGCCCGGGTGCCTTGTTCCAGATCCTGGAGGGTCCGCGCGACGGCGCGATTGTCCCGTGTCCGGCGCAGCTCCTGCAGGCGTGCGATCTGCTGCTCGACCCATTGTTCGTTGTATTCGTGCAGTTCCACATCGGTTTGATCTTCACTCGTATCCCGATATTTATTGACACCGACCTTAACGTACGCCCCCGTCTGCAAACCTTTTTCGTATTCGTAGGCCTGTTGGGAGACTTTCCGTTGTATAAAACCGGTGGCCACAGCATGCACCATCCCCCCGATTTCCTGGATCTGTTTCATGTCCGCCTGGATCCGGGTTTCCATCTGCTTGGTGAGGGTTTCGATAAAGTATGAGCCCGCCAAGGGATCGACGGTATCGCGCAGCCCGACTTCCTCCATGATGAGTTCGAGCGTGCGCAGGGACAAAAGCGCGGCGCGCGGCGTCGGAATCGTATAGGCTTCGTCAAACGAACAAAGGGCCGTGGTCTGGGCGCCGCTGAGAGCGGCTCCCAGGGCGTAAAAGGCGCCGCGCACGATATTGTTCTCCGGCTGTTCTTTGGTCAAACCGCTGCCGCCCCCGCCGAAAAGCCCCCGCAGGAACAATTTTTTTTTGTCCTGCACGCCGTATTCCTCCTTCAGCATCTTGGCCCACATTTTGCGGGCCGCACGGAATTTAGCGATCTGTTCCCAAAGGTTGCCGAAGACATTCAGGTTGAACGAAAAGCGCCCCACGAAATCCTCCGCCGGCATTCCCCGCGCAATCACGTTCTCCATGTAAGCCTTCGCGATTTCAAAGGCACACGCGATTTCCTGGGCGGGATTGGCGCCGGATTCGCGGATATGGTAGCCACAGATGCTCACGGGATTGCACCGCGGCAGCTCTTTGACCGCATACTCAATGCTGTCGCCCACCAGGCGCACGGCATGCTCCACGGGGAAGATCCAAGCGCCGCGGCCGATCATTTCCTTTAATATATCGTTCTGCGGTGTGGCGCTGATTTTAGCTTTGGGGTAACCGAATTTTTCGGCCACGACCTGATACATCGCCAGCATGATGGTCGCTACGGCATTAATGGTCAAGCCCGAGCCGATGCGGTCCAGCGGGATGTCTTGAAAAGCGATCTCAAAGTCGCGCAGAGAATCCACCGCCATGCCGACACGGCCGACCTCCCCTAACGCTTTGGCGTCGTCCGAGTCGTAGCCCATCTGGGTCGGGAGGTCGAAGGCCACATTCAGCCCGGTCTGGCCGTGGGAAATCATCAGCTTGAAGCGCTTATTGGTTTCTTCGGGGGTGCCAAAACCGGTGTATTGTCGGGTGGTCCAGGCCCGGGAGCGGTAGCCCTGGGGATGCAGGCTGCGAGTAAACGGGTATTGGCCCGGATCCCCCAGGTCGGCCGCATAATCGAATCCCACTTCCTCGAGATCTTGGGGGGTATATGCCGATTTAACGCGGATGCCCGATTGGTAGATGACTTCCTTGATAGCGTCTTGCTTGTCTTTAACGTATTTTGCTACGCCCATTTTCTCCTCTCAATCAACGTCGCAACCGAAAATCCTGGATCAAAACGAGGTCAGCGATGGGGTTATCCCCAAAGCCCCCTTCCGACCATTGACAGGGGCCGGTTCCACCGCGTCGCACCCCTGGCAGCGGGTTGACCGTCAAGCTCCCGCTGGCCGCCGGTTAACCACTCTTTTGATTTCCGTGACAATCCGTTCAAACGGCGTCCCTCCGGGAAACACCCCGTCCAGCCCGATTGCTTTTAATTTTGGAATATCCTGCTTGGGGATGACGCCGCCGACCACCACGCGCATATCCTCGATCCCTTCGGCCTGCATGAGCTCCCGTAGTTTTCGACAGATGGGGATATGCGCTCCCGACATAATGCTGAGACCGATCACATCCACCGCCTCCTGGATAGCAATGCGCACGATCTGCTCTACGGTCTGATGGAGCCCGGTGTAGATCACTTCCATGCCGGCGTCACGCAGGGCCAAGGCCACTACTTTAGCACCGCGATCATGCCCGTCCAAACCCGGTTTGCCGATCAGTACTTTAATTCTATTTTCTGCCATGTCGTTTTTCTTCCCGACCGCTGATGATTGTTGCTGCTACTTGGCTCGCCGCCGATCGAATTCCTGCAGGACGACCTCCTGCCCCCTCAAAACATGCTCCCGGACCAATCGTTCCACGCCGTCCGCATCCCGCTTGCGGATATGCAGCAGCATGAGGCGATGATCCTCATTGCTTTTTAACGCCATGTTATCTTTCATCAGGATGATATGCCGGAAGCGGTAGATCTGATCCTTGAGATTGTTGATCATTTGGATGAGCTTGGGACTTTTGCTCAGGGCATAAAGCAAATCGTGAAACTCGGTGTTGATCTCCGGCAGGATTTTCATCTGTTTTTTTTCGATACAAGTCTGGAATTCTTCGATTTTCTTTTCCAACGCTTTCAGTTCTTTTTCTTTATGCTTGATGGCGGCCAGCCGCGCCGCATAGCTTTCCAATACGCTGCGGATGCCGAAAGTCTCTTCAATGTCATCCCGGTTCAAACCCAGCACCGTAAAGCCGCTCCGGGGCTGTTTCTGAACGAACCCTTCCCGCTCCAGCTTATGGATGGCCTCTCTGACCGGCGTGCGGCTGATTCCCAATGTCTCGGCGATATGGCTTTCCACCAGCCAGGTCCCCGGCGCAATATCGCCCTTGATTACGGCCTGCTTGAGATTTTCAAAGACATGCTCACCCAAGGACTTTCGTTCCGGCCAACCCGGCAGAGGCCCAATATTCAACCCTTTCAATTCTGCTTTTTTGCGCATCGGTATTCCCCTGATAGGCGCTTCCCATGGGGTCTAGATAACGCTCATGGCTTTCAGGCGTCTAAGATCTTCATCAGAGTAACCCAGCTGTCGGCCGTAGATTTCTTGATTTTGTTCTCCCAAACGCGGAGGGAACGAGAGCTGGCGATTCGATGCTTCCAGAAACGGCGTCATATACGGTGGAGGCGCTAAGGTGATGCGGGTTCCGGTGACCGGATCCCGCGCAAACAGCAAATGCCTTTCCACCTCTGGATCCGCGATGACTTCCGGAACAGGCTTAATTTTGCTGATCGGTACCGTCAGGGAGGTAAAAAGATCGATGAGGTCTTCGGAGGTGTAATTTCTGGTAATCGCGTTGATCGCCCGGTTCAGGTTTTGGACGTCTCCAATCCGGCCCGCATTTGTCTCATACGCGGGCTTGTCCAAAACTCTGAACATCTCCTGGGAGACGATGCTTTTCCACTGTCGGTCGTTTCCCACCGCGAGATAGACAAAGCCGTTGCGGGTTTGGTAAACCGATACCGGACAGAAAAATTCATGGGTATTGCCGCGACGCGTGATCTTTTTGGCAAAGCTGGCCGTCAGGGTGATGGGAACCGTCAGCCAGGAGACTGACGATTGGAACATGGCCAAATTAATACAGGTGCCTTTTCCGGTTGCCTGGCGGGTATACAGCGCCTTCATCAGAAGCCCGTAGGCATGCTCACTGGTGCCCATATCGGGCAGTGGAATGCCCAGGACCTGGGGATCACCGTCGGCTTCGCCGGTGAGTTCCATAAGACCCGATCGCGCCTGCAAGATAGGATCATAGGCGGCTTCATTGCTATCCGGGCCAAACCCGGTAACCCCCAGCCAAATGATATCCGGTTTCAGCGCTTGGAGGGTGCCGTAGTCGATACCCAGCTTTTGGTAATTGCGCGGCAGTTGATTCGTGGCGAAGATATCGACATTCAAATCCCGGATGAGCGAATGAAAAAGCTTTTGGCCTTCGGCCTCCGCCAGGTTCAACGTCAGGGCCTTTTTTCCGGCGTTGATGCACAGAAAATAGGCATTCATGCGCTCTTCCCCCAGTAAATTTTCGCCGATCAGCCGGTTGGGATCACCGTACACGGGATGCTCCAGGCGAAGCACTTGCATACCGTCCTGGGCTAGCCGGAAGGTCAGATAGGGCAAAACCGTGGCCTGTTCGAGGGACAATACCGTGAGGTCTTTGAATAAATCCATCGATGATCCCCCTATGACTTAACAAGTTGAGATGATCGGGAAAAAGCCGGAGCCCCACCCGGTTTTTCGAATGAGGAAGTCGTACGGCTTTCTGTATACGGTATACAAAGAGAGCCTGTCAAGAAATGTTTTCCGGTGGCCATCTTTTTTCAGCTGACGGTTTCGGCCACATATGCAATTCAACCCAATTTATCTAAAGCCGATGGGGATGGACTGCGAAGAGGCGGGGCGGGGATGACTTCCGTCCGGGGAGGGCGGTCTTAACTCCTTACCCGCGGGTCGGGACAGGTTGGGCAGAGGGGGGCGGAGACTTCCCAGCGGGTAGGCCGCCCCCAGCGTCATCCACCACCATTCGGCGGATTTTCACGAAGTCTGCGCGACAGAGCGTTTCATTTACCCGTATCCAGCTCATCTCTGATCGCTTGACCGATTTTTTCCAAGGTGTAAGGTTTTTTGATGTAGACGCCGGCTCCCAGCTGCTGAGACTTTTTCACGCGATCCGTCTCGGCGAATCCGCTGGCGATAATCGCCTTTTGGCCGGGTCGAATTTCAAGGATGCGCCGGTGGGTATCCAGACCATCGAGGCCCGGATCCATGATCATATCCAGAACCACCAGATCGACGCTCTTCCGTTTCAGATATTCAATGGCGGCGTTGCCGCTTGAGACCGTATCCACCTGGTAGTTCAATTTGGTCAGGATCTTTTTAGCGAGCTCTCTCTGGCCCTCGACGTCGTCAACCACCAAAATGGCTTCTTGGCTACCCGCGTAGCTCTCAATACTATGGGGCGCCTGCGCCGCTTCGATCTCTTCGCGGGTCATCGGGAAATACAGTTCGAAAATCGTCCCCTCGCCCTCCGAACTTCTGACGTCGATGTACCCTGAGTGGTCTTGAACGGTTCCCCAGACCACCGACATACCCAGGCCGGTGCCGCTGCGTCCCATGACTTTTTTGGTATAAAAGGGCTCAAAAATCCGATGAAGCTGGTCCTCTGGAATTCCCTCGCCGCGGTCTTCGATGCGCAGAACAACGTATTCGTTGGCAACGATCTGTTCATATCCTCTCAGCGGCCGATCCAGATAGCGGCTTTCGGTCCGAATGAAGATCTCGCCGCCGCCGAGTTGGGCTTCCGCGGCATTGGAGACCAGGTTCATGACCATCTTTTTGAGATGAAAGGGCGAGCCTTTAATATTCGGCAGGCGATCTTCAAACCGGGTATGGATCAGGATATTCGGGTGATACGCCAGCATTTTCTGGTGCTCGGGAGATAGCAGATATTCATCGACGATACGATTTAGGTTGACAACGCTATGGGTCGTCACACCCCTTCGCGCAAGGGTCAGCAGGTCCTGGACGATGACGGTGGCCTTTTGTCCGGATTCCCTAATCGTCTCTATCGGCCCGCGCAGGGGGTCGCCCTCGGGAAGGTCCATCAGCAGGAGATCCGGGTAACTGACAATGCCTGAAAGCACATTGTTCAAATCATGGGCCACCCCGCCGGCTAATAAGCCCAGAGCTTCCATTTTACGGGATCGGGCGAGTTTCTCCTGGAGTTCTTCTTTTTCCTTCTGGGATCTCAGGCGCTCGGTGATATCCCGGGTAACCCCCTGGATGCCGACCGGCTTGCCGTTTTCGCCCAAGATAAACGAGGCGGTGATTTCCGTCCAGATGGTGGAGCCGTCCTTGCAGTACAGCTCCATCTCGAAGCGATCCGACATGCTGTAATCACCCGTTTTTTCACCATGGGCCAGGTGGGCTTCCATGCGCTTAAAGGCCACCTGTAGAGATTGCGGCGGCAGAATGTCTTCGATGGTCAGCGACTCACAGTCCTCCCCGTTCCAGCCCTGGATTCTCTCGATGGCTCGACTGATGTACGTGTAATTCAGGTCCAGATCCATGGTCCAGATCACGTCGCTGCTATTTTCGGCGAGCAGTCGATGTTTTTGCTCGCTCTTTCTGAGCTCTTCTTCGGCTCTTTTTCTTTCCGTGATATCCCTTATGATACCCACTGCATGCCACCGTTCCCGAACGCGAACCGAGGAAAGGGAAAGTTCGATCGGAAATTCCGCACCGTCCTTACGCCGGGCGATCAGCTCGATGGTTTTGCCAAAGGCCTCGCCCTGACCGGTTTCTCGAAAGCAGTTGAGAGCCTTGCGGAAGGTATCGTGGAACCGATCGGGGGCCAGCACGCGATGGAGATCCTTGCCGAGCATCTCCTCCCGGCTGTAACCGAAGGTGGGTTCACAGGCCCGGCTCCAGTAGGTCACCCGGCCGTAATCGTCAATCATGATGATCGCGTCCCGTGCGGCGGCATCAATGGCGCTGAAGACCTCGTTGCTGTCTTGCAGGGCCTGTTCCACCTTTTCCCGTTCCGCGATCTGCGCGCGGAGATCCTGGTTGCTCTTGGTCAGCTCCGCGGTGCGCGCATCTACCCGTTTTTCCAGTTCGCTGTTGGAAGCAGACAGCAACCGGGCCGTCTCCCTCGTCCGGACAAAAGCCAGAATCCCCAGACTCGAAATCAGAAAAATGCTCAGGGCAATAGCGGCCATGATGCAGCGCAACCGGAAGATCGGACTTTTGTCTCTGAAGATGAGCAAACGCCACCCGGGCGGACCGACCGGTGCCTCCTTGTAAAGGAAGGTGTGATCCCCCCAGGAGACCTCACCGATTTCCGACTTCCAGTCGATCTCCAAAGGTTCTAGCCGTTCATTGCCGAACTGCTTGCTCTGCTGAAGTTCACGCCGTCTCTGGGCCGGAACCGGCCGAATGTCCTTATAGAGGCGCGCGGGATCGCTGGACAGAAAAATAACGCCGTCGGGACTGACAAGGTGGACGTGCTCGGTTTTGTTAATGCCGACGAGATTCTCGTCAATTTCAACTTTCACCATGGCCACGCCCAGAATTCGTCCTTCTGGGCCGCGAACCGGCGTCGCCGCGTAACAGCCTCTCCGTTTTTCATTGTGCCCCAGGGCGAGGTATTGGAAGTCGTTGCCCGCCAAGGCATTCCGGACGTAAGGCCGGAAAGACAGATCGCACCCCAGAAATCCCAATCCCCTTTTGTTGGTCGCCAGCAACCGGCCCTCTGCCGTGCAAATGGCGGTCACCGACACCCCGGAAATCTCCTTGAAATCATCCATCAGCCGGTTGGCCGCGGCCACGGCCTGCGTTGACTGCGGCTGGTCAAGGGCACGGATGGCCCCTTCTTCGTGGGCCATGAGCTTTACGACCGTCATGGGGCCGGAAAGGGTCTGAGAGATCAGTGCCGAAGTGGTGGCGAGGCGCCCTTCCAGTTCCGATTCGATCTCCCTGGAGGTGATCTGGTCGCCGAGATGGATGAGAAACCCACCCAATACCAGGAACGGGATGGCCGTCAAAAAAATAACGGTCAGGCCCTGGGACCGGATCCCGTTGAGACGGGAAGGCCGCCTCGGCAGAAAATGGTGTAACATATCGAAAATTTGCTAAATTGATTTATGAAGTGTATCCGTAACCGTTCGGCGGTCAGACGGCCCGATAATCCTTCAAACATAGCCAGCAATTAATATGCCACCGGCATTGATCTGATGGCGTTCGAAAAAGCGCGTCCTCTGAATGTCAGGTGCTTGCTGGTCATTCGGGCGGCCGGCCCGGGTGAAACGGATGGGCGGGGTCGGCCGCCGGTATGAACCACCCATCAGCTGAGATATCTCCCTGACAACCACGATCTTGTGGGGACAGATCGGCCAACGTTGCGAATCGGCAATCTCCGCTCTTGCAAAATCACAGAGAATTCCTTAAAAGCGATGCTACTAGGGCCTCAAGGACGATGGCCAGCAGATTTCCCTGAACCCATTTGACGGTGCGCCCTGATCTGAGTGTGAATTTGGGAATACAATCCGTAACGAGATACTTGGGATCAAACCGTACAGGAAATTCTGATGAAGAGATTTTTAAGATTTTTGGCAGCGATCAACTTCACCATCTTTTCAGCGACGTCGGCGCCGGCAAGTGAGGTTACCGTAATGCACGGCTGGCCCGCTCAGCAGGGGGCGGCTTTCGAAAAAATTGTGCGAGCATTCATGCACGAACACCCGGGGGTCGAAGTGATTGTCGAGGTAGTCGGACGCGACCGCCCGGCCTTTCTAGCAACCCGGCTTGCGGCGGGCAACCCGCCGGATCTGACTCCGCACCCATGGCTCGGTCGACAGACGGAATGGGCCCAAAACAACCAGATCGTATGCCTTGACGGGCTGGTAGATCCCTCTGAGCTTTTGGATGCTTTAAGACCCTTCGGCTATGTAGACGGAAAATTGTATGGACTATTTGTTTTCCCCAATATCAAAAGCCTGGTTTGGTACAACAAAGGGCAATTCGCGCGCAAAAGGTACCGGCCTCCGGTGTCATGGGATGCGATGATCGCTCTCAGCGACAAGATCGTGGCCGACGGCGGAACCCCGTGGGCCATCGGTCTGGAGTCCGGGGCCGCCAGCGGTTGGCCCGGAAGCGATTGGATTGAAGATATCATGCTCCGTGCCGCGGGTCCGCAATTATATGACAAGTGGGTGCAGCACGAGATTCCCTGGACCCATCCATCTGTCAGGCGAGCCTTTCAATATTTTGGCCAAATCGTTTTAAATCCCGACTATGTCTTTGGAGGACCCACGGGTGCCTTGACGACCAATTTCGGGGATTCGCCCTCCGCCCTGTTCACCCAACCGCCCCGGGCGTTAATGCACCGTCAAGCGACCTTCATTCAAGGATTCATTCGTACGCAGAACCGCGGCTTGGTTGCCGGAAAAGACTATGATATCTTCCCTTTTCCGCCGATCGATCCCTCAGCGGTTGAACCGGTGCCCATTCTTGTGGGCGGTGATGTGGTAAACTGTTTTGCCCGGCGACCGGAAGTCATCGAATTCGCAAAATTTCTAATCTCTAAAGAGGCCCAAGAGATATGGATTAAAGAATTGGGGGAGCTTTCCTCTAACAAACGCACCAACCCGGCCTTGTTCACCAACCCCGTCACTCGGAAAGCCTGGGACATCTTATCCGATGCGACAATCTCCCGGTACGACGCTTCCGATATGATGCCTGGTGCTGTAGGGACCGGTTCCTTCTGGTCCGGAGTGCTCGATTTTGTAAGCGGCATTCCACTGAACCGAGTGTTGGAAAAGATCGAGGAAAGTGCCCAAGACGCCTATTCCAGCAACTGAAGAAAGAAAATTCGACCTCAAATCAGAATTAGTCAAAATTCCCCAAATCGCGCACGTTGCAGCCTTACTAAATTCAGCAGAACTCGACCCATCGAAATGTTATCTTAGGAGATGAGCCGTGATCCATACTCAGCGTTGGATTGTCTGGTTGTTTGTAGGCCCCGCTGTTTTTCTGATTCTTTTTTTTCTGACCTATCCCACATTGATGACCATCGTGCGGTCGTTCTACGGCAAGGGAACCCAGATTTTCGGATCAACCGCAACGCTTGTGGGCTTGTCCAACTGGAAGTTTGTCTTTACCAATCCCACGATGCTTGCGGCTCTGCGCAACAACGCTTTGTGGACGATCGTCTTCACCATTTGCACGGTCACCTGCGGTCTGTTGTTGGCGGTGTTGCTGGATCGGGTGCGCTACGAGAAAGTCGTCAAATCGATCATTTTCATTCCCGCCGCCATTTCCATGGTTGGCGCCGCGGTCATTTGGAAGTTTGTGTACGCTTACAGACCCGTTGATCTGCCGCAGATTGGGGTTGTCAATGCCCTTATGGTTGCTTGCGGCAAAGAACCCGTGGGCTGGTTGATCGAACGTCCGTGGATCAACAATCTGGCCCTCATTGTCGTTGGTATCTGGATCTGGACGGGGTTCTGCATGGTGATTTTTTCAGCAGCTTACAAGAGCATCCCCGAAGATATCATTGAAGCAGCCCGCACCGACGGGGCGAACGAATGGCAGATTTTTGGGAAGATCACCCTACCGCTGATGACACCGACCATAGCCGTGGTAACGACAACCATGATCGTTCAAGTGCTCAAGATCTTCGATATTGTTTTCGTCATGACCCATGGAGCCTATGATACCGAAGTGATTGCCAGCCGAATGTACAAGGAGATGTTTAGCTTTTACAATTACGGCAGGGCAAGCGCTATTGCCGTCGTTCTCTTGTTTCTAATTGCCCCGGTTATGATTTTCAACATCCGCAGATTCACCCGTCAGGAGGAGAAGTGCGCATGAGTTTCAAATGCCTGATGGTCCGCTTCCCGATCCATTTGATACTGTTATCCCTTACAGCGGCCTGGCTGGTTCCAACGCTGGGCCTATTCGTCACCTCGTTCAGGTCTCCGCAGGACATTTTCGGCTCCGGATGGTGGACGGTGTTTGCCAATCTGTTCGATTTGGACCAATTCACCTTCACCAACTACATGCAGGTGATCGCCAAGGAGGGTCTGGGGCGATCGTTTTTCAACAGTCTAAGCATCAGTGTGCCCGCCACCCTCCTATCGACGTTCATGGCCGCAATGGCTGCTTTCGGTTTTGCCTGGATGAGATTTGCAGGGCGTAAGATCCTCTTTCTGCTGCTGATCGGTTTGATGGTGGTGCCCCTGCAGATGACATTTATTCCGATTTTGCCGATTTACCGCTGGTTGGGGTTATCAGGAACTTTTCCGGGGATCTGGCTGGCGCATGCCGGCTACGGTCTGCCCTTGAGCACGTACTTACTTTATACCTCCATCTCCAGGGTCCCTCCGGACTTGTTAGATTCGGCGGCCATCGACGGGGCCTCGCCGATGAGGATTTTTTGCAGTATCGTCATACCGATTTCCTTTCCAGCGCTTGCATCGGTTTTCATCTTTCAGTTTCTCTGGATCTGGAACGATTTTCTCGTGGCCTTGATTTATTTAGGTGCCGCACCGAAGGTGGCCCCGGTGACGCTGACCGTGGCCAATCTCGTGACCAACCGGGGACAAAACTGGGAGCTACTGACGGCGGCGGCATTTGTCTCGATGGCACTCCCGCTGTTGGTATTCTTATCTCTGCAACGCCACTTCGTCCGAGGAGTTATTGCCGGCGCAATGAAGGGTTGACCCGTGAGGTTAAGTAGCTAAGTACACGTGGGCATAAATACGATGACGTATTAAGCTTGTATCTTTGACTAGTCTGTGGCATAATCTTCTCTCAGAAAGGAGCTGGTTATGCCGAGAAAAAGTCCATATCGCGTCATATTGACTGCAGATGAAAAAAGACAATTACAGTCGGCGGCCCGAAAGTATACGTCACAGTATCGTGATGTCATGCGGGCCAAGATCGTCCTCCTTGCCGCCGAGGGGCTTTCAAACAAAGCAATCGGTCAGCGACTTGATTTGCCCCGACAGATCGTCTCCAAATGGCGGAAGCGCTTCTTTGACCAACGCCTCGTTGGTCTACAGGAAAGGCCCCGGCGCGGCAGACCCGGCGCTTTTTCCCCCTGAGATCATTGTGGCGGTCAAGGCGCTTGCCTGTCAGTTGCCCAAACAACTCGGAGTTCCTTTTTCCAGATTTACACACGATGAAATTGCCCGGCAGGCGGAAAAACACGGAATTGTAGCTTCGATCAGCGGCAAAACGGTCTGGCGCTGGCTGAGCAAGGATGCGATCCGCCCCTGGTGTTACCGCAGCTGGATTTGGCCGCGGGATCCCGATTTTCAACCCAAGGCCGGAAGAGTTCTCGACTTGTATCAGGGAATCTGGGAAGGCAAACCCCTGAGCAGCCATGATTTTGTCATCTCCTCGGATGAAAAGACCAGCATCCAGGCACGCCGTCGAATCGCCCCCGTAACCGCTCCGACGGCCGGCCGCTATGGTCGTGTCGAGCATGAATATGAAAGAATGGGGGCTTTGGCTTACATGGCGGCCTGGGATGTCCGGCAGGCCAAGGTCTTTGGTTTGTGCCGGGACAGCACGGGAATCGCCAGCTTTCACGACCTGGTCGATCTGGTCATGCGCCAGGAACCGTATCGATCTGCGCACCGGGTCTTTTGGGTAACCGACAACGGCTCCTCGCACAGGGGACAGACCTCTATCGATCGTCTTAAACGATGGTATCCCAACGCGATTCAGGTCCATACGCCGATCCATGCCAGCTGGCTTAACCAGGTTGAAATCTACTTTTCCGTGCTGCAGCGCAAAGTACTTACACCCAACGACTTTGAAAGCCTCGATGAGCTTGCAAACAGGATCCTCAGCTTTCAGACAGAATACGAAAAAGTCTCAAGGCCATTCGAGTGGAAATTCACTCGTGAAGACCTGAAAAAATTACTATCCAGATTCGTGGAAGAGCAAAAACTGGCAGCTTGAAAATACGTCACCGAATTTACGCCCCAGAGCACTAAGGCCAAGACCGTCGCCGT
>CP070697.1:5587735-5592157 GCA_020353555.1 Desulfobacterales bacterium | reverse complement strand
CTATGGGAGGTGTGTCCGGCGCATTTTTGCTGCTGCCTTTCCAGGTAAGTATTTTGGGCTTTACCAGCCCATCGGTGAGTCCCACCAACCTGGTGTACAACATCGTAGCGATTCCCAGCGGGGTCTACCGCTATATCCGAGAGGCGAGGATGGCCTGGCCCCTGGCCTGGGTGATTATTGGCGGCACCCTTCCCGGAGTATTTATCGGAGCGGTGGTGAGAATCAAATACCTCCCCGATCCTGGAAGTTTCAAAGTTTTTGCAGGATGTGTTCTCCTCTATATCGGCGGACGATTGTTTTATGGCCTGAGCGTTAGGGGAGGCCCTAAAAACCAAAAGACAAGAGCACTGGAGGAACGGTTTCAAATCCGGCCGTATAAAGCGGGAGGCGCAGCTGAATCCACGGACAACCCCCAAGGTATAATCCAGACTTTGAACTTCTCCCTTACTAGTTATGCTTATAGCTTTTTGGGAGAGACCTTCTCTTTTAACACGCTAGCCTTGTTCGTCCTGACATTTCTGGTGGGAATCGTCGGCGGGACCTATGGCATCGGTGGGGGGGCTATCATTGCACCTTTTCTGGTGACCTTTTTCGGCCTGCCGATATATACCATCGCCGGCGCCGCCCTGCTGGGTACATTTATAACCTCTATCGCCGGGGTTGTCTTCTATACCCTCATCGCACCCTATTTCGCTCACACCGGTCTAGCCATTGCACCTGACTGGCTGCTCGGCGCTCTGTTTGGCGCCGGCGGCTTTTTAGGAATGTACTGCGGGGCAAGATTGCAGAAGTACATGCCGGCCAAAATCATCAAAATTATTCTGGCCGTAAGCATAACTTTTCTGGCCGTAAAATACTTGGCCAATGTATTTTAGATTACAAAAATAAACGGGCAAAGCTCTCAATTCTTTATCCTTACGCGCTCATTCTGAAGTTTTGTCTCTCACTGCTCCGACAAAGGCAGGAAACCTGAATACTTTCTTGTTATAGAGTCCCAAATTGGAGATTTCGTGCCGGGTTATTTTCGCCGTAAGCGGTCTATTTCCGGGCCGGGGTTTTATCCGGCCAGGGGCACAGCCTTTCCAGGGCGCACACCGGGCATTGGGGTCTGCGCGCCGTGCACGTGGCGCGACCAAAGAAAATGAGTTGCAGACTGAAATCGCTCCAGGTTTTTTTCGGAATTATCTTCATCAAGTCAAACTCGATTTTGACCGGATCCTTGTGTGGCGTGAGCCCGAGCCGATTTGAAATGCGGGCCACGTGAGTGTCCACCACAATCCCCGGAACACCGAAAACGGCGCCCAAAACGACGTTGGCGGTTTTGCGCCCCACGCCGGGGAGCTGCACCAGTTCATCCAGTGTGTGCGGCACCTGGTTGCCGTGTTTGCGCAGAATCGCGGCGCTGCACTTTTTGATATTTTGGGCTTTGTTGTGATAAAAACCGGTCGAGCGGATCAGCTCCTCCAGGAATTCAAGGGGGGCCTCGGCGAAATCAGCCGGCGTTTTCAATTGGCTGAATAGAACCCGGGTCACGCGGTTTACCTGCAGGTCGGTGCACTGGGCCGAGAGGATGGTGGCCACCAATAACTGAAACGGAGTGTCATAGTTAAGAGGGGTCCTAACGTCCGGATAGAGCGTTCGCAGAACGGCACAAATCTTGGCAGCGCGCGTTTTCAATTGCATGCAGGAAGCCCTCGTTTGCGTTGCGTTGTCAGTTGCGAAAAAAAGCCTTATTGTCGAGAAGGCGCGGCGCAGGATATAAGCCGCTTGCAGGTTGAGAGTCAAGATATTGGATTTTAGTATCAATTTAGCTGTATGAAAAATATCCCGGTCGACCGCTGATCAGCCTGTCCATGGTTTTTCAAAGGGCTCAACGGTTACGGATTTTAAAGAACCGGCAACGAACCCATAGACAACAAACAACAAGCCCGAAGCGATGAAATCACCCCCCCGAAAAACAAGAGCTCTGGGGCTTTGCTCCGGCGGGCTGGATAGCACGCTGTCCGGGCTCGTCCTGCGGGAGCAGGGCATCGAAGTCGAATGGATCACCTTCGAAACGCCTTTTTTCGCAGCGGCCAAGGCCCGTAAGGCCTCCCAGCGGACCGGCATTCCCCTGACGGTCAAGTCCATTTTCCCGGTTTATATCAAAATGCTGAAAGACCCGAACTGCGGCTACGGCAGAAATATGAACCCCTGCCTGGACTGCCATGCCTTGATGTTCAGACTGGCCGGGGAAATCATGCAGGCCCAAAACTTTGATTTTCTTTTCAGCGGCGAGGTGCTCGGTCAGCGCCCCATGTCGCAGACCCGATCGTCTTTGCGCTATGTTGAAAAAAAATCCGGTTTTGAAGGTTATATTTTGCGGCCGTTAAGTGCCAAAAGGCTCCCGGAAACCATTCCCGAGAAAGAAGGGCTCGTCCGCCGGGAACGGTTGTTCGACTTCGCCGGAAGATCCCGCAAACCTCAGATAAAACTGGCCCAACAATTCGGTCTGAGCGACTATCCGGCGCCGGCCGGTGGTTGTCTGCTCACCGATAAAGGCTACTCCCGTCGTTTAAAGGATCTGTTTGCGCACCAGGAGAACTGCACGGAAAATGAGCTTCATCTTCTGAAGTATGGACGTCACTTCCGTCTGAATTCCGACACCAAATTGATCGTGGGCCGCACCCAGATCGATAATGAAAACATCATCCGATACCACAATGCGGCGGTCGACACCCTGCTCGATGTAAAAAACTACGCCAGCCCTGTGACCTTGGTGCCGGCTAACCCCCGCAAGGACGCTATCTACCTGGCGGCCGCCGTCTGCGTCGGGTACAGCAAGGCCCCTCCAGGAGCCCTGGTTGATGTGCTGGTGGCGTCCCCCCATGGCCGTGAGCTTATCCAGGTGATTGGAATTCGGCCCCAAGACATCCGGGATAAGATGATATAAGTTGGAGGGTACGAGGCCTGACGGGTGAGGCGTGCACGGTTGCCCATGCGTTTACGCTCCACGCCCTGTGCTTCGTGCCCGGAGCTGTCCGCAAGCGGCGGAAATGTCCTGTCCCTTGCTGCGGCGGATGATGACCGTATAGTTTTTCTGGAGCAGAATTTCCTGAAAATTCGCGATCACGTGATCGTCCGGTCGTTCAAACGTACTGCCTTCGTGGGGATTAAAGGGAATCAGGTTGATCTTGGCGCGGATCGGCCGGAGCAGATGGGCCAGACGCCGGGCGTCGGCCACCGAATCGTTCATGCCTTTGATCAGGATATATTCGAAGGTAATGCGGCGCCCCGGGGGCAACGGATAGTTGCGGCAGGCTTCGAGCAGCTGCTTGAGAGGATATCCGCGGTTGAGGGGCATCAGCGCGCTGCGGGTTTGATCGTCGGTCGCATTCAAAGAGACGGCCAAATTGACTTTGGTGTCCCGCCCCAAGGCGCAGATTTTAGGCACCAGGCCGGCCGTGGAAACGGTCACCCGGCGGCTTGAAAACCCGAGCCCCAACGTACTGTCGGTGATCGTGCGAATGGCATGGACCACATTTTGATAATTCGCCAGAGGCTCGCCCATTCCCATAAATACGATATTGGTCAAGGGTTGGCCTGCGTTCAGGTCGTTTTGAACATCGCGCACCTGGGCAATGATTTCGCCCTGGGTCAAATTGCGTTCGAAACCGCCCCTGGCTGTCAGGCAGAACCGGCAATTCTGGGCGCAACCGACCTGGCTGGATATGCAAAGGGTGGCATGATTCCTTTCCGGGATAAGGACACTTTCGATGAATTTGCCGTCTTGCAGTCTGAAAAGGTATTTGCGGGATCCGTCACTTGAAGTTTCCAGGGCCACCTTTTCCAGTCGTCGAATGGTGAAATGCCGGTTGAGCGAAGCACGGATCTCCTTGGATAAATCCGTCATACTCTCGAAGGTGTCGGCCTGGCGCAGATAGATCCACTTGCGAATCTGGACGGCGCGATACGAGGGGATCTCCCGCTCCGCCAGCCAGTCGACAAGCTGGTTCGCAGATAGTTCTTTGATGTCGGTTTGGGTGGTTTCCGTTGTCATTGGGTGGCCCTGAAGCTCGCTGATCCTCGCTGCGCGCGAGTCGCAAACAATCTTGATTATTTGCTTGACATAACATTAGTGAAATTATATTTTCAACAATTTAGTTAAGGGTCCCAAATTTCTCAGCCCGTTTGCAGACGTTATCAGCGCCCTTTTTCAACGGGGGCCGCCGAACGTATCATTTGTATCGAGGAAATCCGGACCTCGCAGCTGGCAAAAAACGAAACGTTCCAGCTCGAATTCTCGAATTCAGCAAAACTCGAAAGCAAGAAGGGTATCTGTCTTTTCCCCTCGTCCGTGACATTCGCATTTACATTTACGGTTGATTAAATCCGGATGTGTTTTCCCGCCAGAAAATTCGGATGGTGGGTTTTTTATCCCTG
>CP070697.1:5582001-5587635 GCA_020353555.1 Desulfobacterales bacterium | reverse complement strand
GGGGTTGGCCATCCTGATCATTGCCGCCCTGTGGCTGTTCCTGAAGAAAACCAATCTCGGGATCACCATCCGGGCCGGTGTCGATAATTTCGAGATGGTGTCCGCTTTAGGGATCAACGTCCGTCGGCTATTTACGATCGTTTTTTGCCTATCCGGATTTTTGGCCGGTGTTGCCGGTGTAGTGGGCGGAACTTTCATGATGCTGGTGGTGGGCGAAGATTGGCGCATTTTGACCTTAACCCTGATCGTGATCATAATCGGTGGGATGGGCAGCTTGGGAGGAACGATTATAGGCGCTTTACTCACCGGGGTGGTTTACAGTTTTGCCACAGCGTACATACCTGAGTTTTCGCTGTTTATTTTATTTTTGCCAGTGGCCGTTATCCTTTCCATCAGACCTCAGGGGCTTTTTGGCAGAGAGGTTTGAGCAGATGCGCTTGTCCCGTTTACAAAAGATATGCTTGACGCTGATAACCATGGGCGTGCTCATTGCCATCCCCTGGATGACTTCGGATTATTTTGTCATGATGTCCATCCGGGTCATGTATTTCGGTATGCTGACCATGAGCCTCTGCTTTTTAGCCAGTGAGCTTGGGCTCGTCTCCCTGATGCAGGCCGGATTTTTTGGCGTTGCCGGCTACTTTGTAGCGATTTTGCACACCCGATACCATTTGCCGTTTCCCCTGCCACCCTTGGTTGGTGTAACGGTGGCGGTCGTATTTGCCGGTCTGACAGGGCTGCTGGTAATTCGGGCACGGGGTATCTATTTCTTGATGCTCACGCTGGTGCTGGGACAGCTTGTCTGGGCCCTGGCCAGCCAGTGGGCGTCCATGACCAGAGGAGACACTGGTATCCACGGCATTTACGCTCCGGTTCTTTTTGGAATTTCCACAGAAGAATCAAATATCGCATTTTATTTTTTTACCCTGGTGTTTTTTATTGGCGCTGCATGTTTTCTCGTAATACTAAAACGATCACCATTTGGGTTAATGCTGCGCGGCGTTCGGGACAGTGACACCCGAATGGCTATGTTAGGCTACCCCGTCGCATTGCTGCGTTACTTTGCCTTTGTGTTCGCCGCCTTCGTTGCAGGACTGGGCGGCATTTTTTTTACCTATTTTACGGGGTTGATCAACCCCCATTCGGTCTCTCTGACAAATAATGTCGAAACTCTGATGGCAGCGATCCTCGGCGGTGTGAACACACTGGCTGGAGCTGTTTTGGGCACAGGAATTCTTAAGACCCTTGATGTGGTGCTCAGTGGTGTAACAAAGCGCTATTTGCTGATTATGGGCGTGATGTTTTTATTTGTAATCATGTTTGCGCCGGAAGGAATAGTTGGAACCATGAAGAAGCATTTAAGCTTACCACTTTATCGAATTGCTGTTCGGTTTGGTTTTATAAGAAAGCGTGCGTCATCGACACCTGCTGCAACAGAACGACAATTTTATCAAACGGAATCAAAAAGGAGGTAAAAAAAGTATTAGCTGGGACTTTTGAACTTTCAGCAGTTTGTTGCGATTGATGTGTCAAACAATCTGAAAGGAGGCCGAAACATGAAAGGTACAAGATTGATTCAACTGATATGTATTTTGCTGCTGAGCGGCCCCCTGGGTTGGCAAAATGCATTTGCGGCAGAAACAAAAAGCACCCATAACGATTCCTACAGCCGATCAATTATCATCAGCGCCCCCTCGGAAAAGGTGTGGGAAATCCTGGGTAACCCCGTGGGTTTACCAGATTGGATACCCGGGATAAAGCAGACGGTCTATGCTTCAGATATCAAAAAGGGAGTCGGCACAGTTCGTGAAATTACCCTTGATGATGGGTTGCTCATCGAGGAGCATTTTGTGGCCTGGAAAGAAAAGGAGTATGTTTCTTACATTATGGTGCGCGGCTTTCCTCTACGCGGGTATTTTGCGACCATGGCGATGCAACCCCTGGATGAGGGGGCGGTTCTATTTACATGGTCCGTTTACTACACGACCCAGGAAATGACGGATACAGAATTTGAGAAATTTAGCACGAATTTGCGGGTTTTTTTTGAAGGGACGCTTACAAATTTGAAAAAAATTTTGGAGAACTAGAAAATGCTTTGACTGCTTCATTTGAACCGGAACAATTAAATCAATTAAATCAGAGATGTTTCCAAATCAGAAATCCGGATCAGAGAGGTAATGTGCCATTTGGATGGATCCAAACTACGAAAGGAGGGAAAAATGTTTAAGAAAAAGATCGCTTGGTTATTTGCAGTTTCATTTATTTTCAATTTGGGGATTATCAATTCGGCTACCGCAGTTAGTGAGATCCGTATCGGACACATCGGCCCGACCACCGGCTGGGCCACCATTTTCGGTGAAGGTGTCCTCAATGGCATCAATTTGGCCCTTGAAGAATACAATTATGAATTCAACGGAGTCCCAATTAAGGTTTTCAGCGAGGATACCAAGGCCGATGTGGAAGTGATGAGGACCAAATTGGATTCTCTCAAAAACCGCGACAAAGTCCATTTGATCATCGGACCTTCGCTGGGGCACGAAGGTATGGCGGCGGTGGATTGGGGTGCGCGCAACCCCGAGGTTCCTATGCTGATCGGCTATTCCGCACCGGAAGACATCACGATGCGCAATGCAACCTTCAGTGTCATTCGGCCCGGCTGGACCGGCGCTCAGGTGATTTTTAATTTTGGCCAGTTCTGCGCCAAAGATCTGGGATATAAGAAGGTCATCATTGTCGGGCAGGACTACTCTTACCCCTGGGACCAGGCTGCCGGTTTTATCAGAGGGTTTTTGGAAAACGGCGGGGAAAAGGTCGAACGGATCTGGCATCCGGTGGAAGCCGTTGATTTCAGCTCGATCATGGCGAAGCTGATGGGTATGGCCAAGGAGTACGATGCGGTCTTGAATAATTCCGGCGGTGCCCAGGTGGTTGCCTTTTTCAAACAATGGAAACAATTCGGACTAGACAAGATCTATCCCCAGATCCTGGGGCAGGCCAACGTGCCCATCGTACCGATGCTCACCGAACTCGGGGATTCCGCTCTGGGAGTTTACTCTTCGCTGCACTACTACGACGGCAACCCGTCGGAGGCCAATCAGAAATTCCGTGAAAGCTTCAACAAGAAATACGGCCATTACCCGGACGTGATTTCTGTGCAGGGTTACGACGCGGTGCACGTGGCTTTCAAAGCCATGAAGGCCATTGACGGTCAGGTGGATGATCCCCAAAAATTCATCACCGCGCTGCGCCAGGTGAAGATGAGTGCCGACGAATCTCCGCGTGGTCCGTTTTATTTCGACAAATACGCTAACCCGGTGCAGAACATTTACATCAAGAAGGTGGTCAAAAAGGATGGCCGGCTGATGAACGAGGCTGTAAAGACCTATCAGAATGTTTCCCAGTTTGGCCCTTATGCGGATATGGCCGATAAATACATGGCGGCTCCCGCTACCACCCGTGACTACCCGCCCGGAGACAAGGCCTCCTATTTCAAGGAGATCGAAAAATACTTCGGCAAGGACTATGTCGAAAAGCTGGAGAAGAACAAGGGCTGGGTGGATTAACTAAAAGGGCGAAGACAAGAAACTTCGCCCCCCGATAGGAACAATGGATTCATGGAATATTGGAATGATGGGTTGTGCGGATATCAACCTATCTGCAAAAAAAAATCAGGTTATCCAATTTTCAAAAATAGGGATTTCTCCGCCCAAAAAAACTCAGCGTTCCAGTATTCCAACATTCCATGTATGCCCGCCAACCGACAGCATTGCAAAATTTCGGTGCTTTCAATTTATTAACGTAGTCTTAAGACGTTATGCTTCCATTGGGTTCGATCACGTGCATGCGCTTGTTTTAAAGAACGTCTCCAAATCATTCGGCGGCATCGTTGCGGTTGATAAGGTCGACCTCACCGTAATGTTGGGGGAAAGCCGTGCGTTGATCGGGCCCAATGGGGCCGGCAAATCAACCCTTTTTAATTTGGTCACAGGTGAAATCTCTTTGGACGAAGGTAGGATCCTGCTGTTCGGCAAAGATCTTACCCATGAGCCCGTGCAAAAAAGGATTGCCTCGCAACTGGGCAGAACCTATCAGGTTTCCAACCTGTTCTCGCAGTTGACGGTCCAGGAGAACCTGTTTTTGGCTGCTTGGCAGAAATGGAGAAAAGTCTCTTTAACCGCCACGCTCTTTCGCTCCTGGCGCAAATTTGACAATCAACGCCGCCACGTCCTCGAGATTGCCCATCGGGTAGGATTGGCGGACAGGCTCGAAGTGAAGGTCGATGAGCTCTCCCACGGAGAACACCGCCAGCTGGAGTTGGGCCTCACCCTGGCCCACGAGCCTAAGATACTGCTGCTGGACGAACCCATGGCAGGGCTTTCGGCAGCCGAGCGCAGATTCATGACCGAGCTGATCATGGGCCTGAAGCCCGAGATTACCGTGGTCATCATCGAGCACGACATCAACGTGGCCTTTAGCATTGCCGACCAGGTTTCGGTGCTGCACCATGGGGCCATTATCGCTGAAGGAAGCCCAGCGCAGATCGAGAAAAACCCCGAAGTTCAGCAGATTTACACCGTAAGCCGACCTTCAAGAGATTCCCAGCATGCCTGAACCCTTGTTGAACATAGAGCATCTTGATGCCTACTACGGCAAAAGTCATATCCTTCAGGGAGTCGATCTGCAAGTCAGCCGTGGGGAGCTGGTCGTGGTCGTCGGTCGCAACGGCATGGGTAAAACCACTTTGCTGAAAGCGGTCTTAGGGCTGCCGCCCCTGTCGCGAACCGGAACGATCCTTTTCGATCATCAGGAAACGGTCAGGAAGCCCACGCATGAAATTGCGAACCTGGGGATTGGGTATGTGCCGCAAGGGCGGATGCTGTTTCCCTCTTTGACCGTCGATGAACACCTGCGTTTCGCCTGGCGCCGCAGTGGTGGCAATTCCCAGTGGTCGCCTGAAACGGCCTACGATCTGTTCCCGGAATTAAAAGAGAGAGCGCATATCTCCGGCAGCCTCCTCAGCGGCGGCGAACAGCAGATGCTGGCCATCGGGCGGGCGCTGGTCACCAACCCGCAGCTGTTAATGATGGACGAACCTTCCGAAGGTTTGTCAATGTTGGTCATTCAACGGGTGGAAGAAGTGTGTCGCCATCTGAGTGCCCGCGGTATGGCCATCTTGCTGATTGAGCAGAACCTGGAGATGGCCCGGTCTTTGGCCCACCGCGCCTATATTTTTGTCAACGGCCGCATTGCCCGGGACCTGACGGCCGCCACCCTGGCGGCGGACAGAAACCTGCTACAGCAATTACTGGGCGTGACCGCCGGCACCGGTGATCTTCCGTCTGCTCAGCCCGAGGAACCGGAGGCGGCTAAGGAACCGGCAGGCGAAGAGATCTCTGAAGCCGTTGTCGGGGCCAGCGCGCCGACGCTGTGGAGCATTGCCGGCCTTCCGAAGGCCCGGGAGCCGGAAAGCACGCGGCTGCTTACTCCCGCGGTGAGTGAAACGCGTTCCGCGGTGTTGCCGGTCTCAGTGGCCGATACCATCGACCGGGCCGCGTACGTTGTCGGGACCTTCGACACCAAGGCCCGGGACCTGCTGTTCATCAAGTCCTGCCTGGACCGCCAGCGCCTGCGAAC
>CP070697.1:5575422-5581901 GCA_020353555.1 Desulfobacterales bacterium | reverse complement strand
GGCACCAATAATGTATCTCAGAACATTATACCGATTCAAGGAGGTGGCGCTCAGGTTGTAGTTCAACGCCGAAGACAGCTTGAAAAACTCCGTTAGATCATATAAAGGCATGACTTCTGGGCTACCTAAGAATTGATGAATAGGCCGAAAATCTGTTTCTAACCGGTGTCCCTTCCGCAATGAGTCCCGCCGGTGGCGGAATTCAAGCTCAAGGTAGGCTCATCCCCCGCTAGTGGGATACCCCCCCGGGAATACCAGGGAGTATCGCGAGGATTAATCCCTCCCCGCGGGAGAACTGAGGCCCAAATTGGGAAAGCAGCCGTTTCGGAATGGACCCTCGCGAATCGCCGCGCTTGGACGATTTGGCCCGCTCAATCGTCAGTTTCCCTTGAATTCTTGGGCGATTTTCTGCACAGATTCGGTAATCGCTTTTAGGAGCGGTTCGAGCTCCTCTTCCTGCAGATCCAAAAAAGTTAATGCCTCTTCATCCATCGGGCAAGGGTTTCGGTCCTTGCCGGTGCCGAAGCCGGCCCACTCGGCTAAAATATCCGCGAGATGAACGATGTAGGCCAATGCATTTTCATCGGAAAGCGACGGGGCATGATGATAGCGAATGGCGGTTCCTAAGCCTTCCGGAAAACGCCAGAAGCGGGAGGCACGATACATAATTTCGGCATGGTCAAAACCCAAGACCTCCTTTTCTGCCTGGAGGAATGTCCGCCCGCCGTCACCCAGGAGGGCCTCAAAGACTTTTTGATTCTCGGAGATATAGGGATCGAGCAGGATTTTGCCGGTGTCATGCAACAGTCCGGCCATGAAGGCATCATCGACCAGATTGGGACGCCTTTTCGCAGCAATATACTTGGCCCCAAAGGAAGCGGCCAGCGAGTGCAGCCAAAGATCTTCCGGCTTCATCCCGTATCCTTCCAGTCGCTGGCTTAGCAGGGTGGCCGAGGCCGAAAGCGTTATAATTTGGCCCAAGGTTTTTTGACCGAGTAAAACCGAAGCATGTTGAATGGATGAAACCATCGTGCTGACGCCAAAATAGGCCGAATTAGCCAACGTCATCACCCGGGCAACCAGGCCCGGATCGGCTTCGATGACATTGGCCAGGTCTTTGAGACTGGAGGAGGGGTCGGCCACAATTTCCTGCGCTTTAAGAATAATATTCGGCATGGGCGGCAATTGGATCAAGTTTCGTAGAATTCGGCTTCGCAATGACAGGCTACCCACCCGGTCAGGGAGCAAGCGGGGCCGTGAAACGCTTTGCGGCATCTGTTTTTCCTGAGCTGCCGCGGGTGCTTCCTCACGAACCGCTTTCGGCGCAATCGACCGTAACCGGAGCTTAAGCTGGCCCTCGCATTCCGGACAGGGTATGCGTATAGGTTGTTGCTCGGTTAATATGAGTTCCTCGGAGATATTAAAGATCTCGGAACAATTCGGACACTCCAAGCGCATTGCGTCCATCCGTCGGTCAATTCTGCACGAGGGATCGCGTGCTCCATCCGGTTCCCGGATGTTGCCATTCTTTAAGTTACGGCCGAAATCTTGCGAGGTGGTGCTTTTGCAAGCTGAGCAGCGGAAAGAATGCCAAGCGGGCATCACCCATGACAGATAATACCGATCACCTTCTTACTTATTACAGCTCATAACGAAAATCAAGAGAGCTATGGAACACATCATCATCATCGGTGGCGGCGGAACGGGGGCCGCCCTGGCTCACGATTTGGCATTACGCGGCTTCAAAGTCTCTCTGTTTGAAAAAGGCGAGCTGCTTTCGGGGACAACGGGACGGCATCATGGCTTGTTGCACAGCGGGGCAAGATATGCCGTGCATGATCCGACCGCCGCCCAGGAGTGTATCGCTGAAAACAGCATTCTAAGGCGGATTGCCCCCCAAGCGCTGGAACAGAATGACGGCCTTTTCGTGGCGTTGGAGGAAACCGACATGGCCTATCGGCGCGTATTTGTCGAAAGTTGCCGGGCCTGTGGTATCTCCGTGAGGCAACTTAGCGCGGCCGAGGCTCTGGGGTTGGAGCCGGCTTTGAATCCGAATCTGAAGCTGGCGCTCCAGTTGCCGGATGCCACCATGGATGCCTGGCGTCTGCCCTTGCAGTTTTTCGCCACCGCTAAAGCCAACGGTGCCGAGCTTCACTCCTTCGCGGAGGTCCGCGGAATTCATGTTCGCAGCGGCCGGGTCACCGGTGTCCGGATTTTTGATTACAAAAAGCACCGCGAATATGATGTGCGTGGAGATCTGCTGGTGAACGCCACCGGGGCCTGGGCCGGCAAAATTTGCGCACTGGCGGGAATTCAAGTCCCCGTCCAGCCGGGTCCTGGGGTCATGGTGACGGTCAATGCCCGGTTGACCAACATGGTGATCAATCGTCTCCATCCGGCCGGGGAAGGCGATATTATCGTTCCCCAGCGCAAATTGTCGGCTTTGGGAACCTCCCTTTGGTTGGCAAATGATCCGGACGGTATTGCTTTGCCCCGGGATCATATCCGGCGCATCATTGGGTTGTGCGCGCAAATGGTCCCGGCTGTTAAGGATACGCCCCTCCATTCCGCCTGGTGTGCCGCGCGCCCTCTGCTTGGCGGGCGCAAGGCCGACGACCCTCAGAAAATCAGCCGCACCTTCGACTGTTATGATCACAAAGAGCGGGATAATTTGGAAGGACTCGTTTCGGTGATGGGCGGCAAAGCCACCACCTTGCGGGCCATGGCCGCGAAAACGGCCGACCTTATCTGTCGTAAAACCGGCCGCGATCTTCCGTGCCGCACAGCCGCCCAAAAACTATTGCATTGGAGGCTTTTTTATCAGTAAAGCGCCCGTGAGAAGAAAAAATCTCGGGTCTGCTTCCGACAGGAGTCGACGGCCGATCAGCGCTCACCGCAGCGAGGGCGGTCGAAGGGGCGACCAACCCATGGACTTGATAGGCGGACCCCCGAGGACGCAATTACGCCAATGACCAACAAGTGAGCCCGGATGACTATGCAAACCGTAACCTTCCGCATTTGGCGATTTAAGGCGGCGCAGATTGATCCGCCTCAATTCCAGGATTTCAAACTGAGCGTGGAAGCAAACATGAGTGTGCTCGAGGGTCTGGAAAAGATCCGGCAGGAGCAGGACCAAACCTTGATGTACCGGCATTCCTGCCATCACGCATCCTGCGGAACCTGCGCCTGTAAGATCAACGGCCGGGAACGTTTAGCCTGTATCACCCCAATAAAGGATCTGCCTGCCCGCCCGATCACCCTGACGCCCCTCGATGGATTTGCATCGCTGGGCGATCTGGTGGTGGACATGCATCGGTTTTACAAAAATCTATCCGCGGATTGGAGCTATCTGCGGGAATCCGATCATCCCGGTCCATCCCGCGCTCCCCGGGAAGTAAAACCGTTTATGCGGTTTGAAAACTGCGTCGAGTGTGGGGCCTGTGTGTCCGCCTGTCCGGTGACCCCTGAATCGGAAAAATTTATGGGACCCGCGGCCCTGGCGGCTTTACACGACGAGCTTGAAAAATCGCCGGCCAAGGCCGCCGATCTGTTGTCGCTGGCGGGAGGAAGCCGGGGTGTCCGCTGGTGTAAAAGTGCTCTAAGGTGCAGCCAAGTATGCCCCACCGCGGTCTATCCGGCGAGGCATATTGCAGAACTGCGTCGGCGCGGGGAAAGAAGCACGAAATAGTGCCGGTTGCGAGTTACGAGCGACGTTTGACGGTGTCTGGGGCCGCGAGCACCATCGCAGGGCTTTGAGCTTAAATCTTGACGCTTTCAGCGGGGCGCTGAATCCTGTGGTTTCGCACCGGGCGCGGGTGTGTGCATATTCTGCATGAACTCCAAATCCCTTCTGCTTCTTGCGGCCATGCAGCTCTCGACTTCCTCTCTTTTCAGACCCATCAAAATTTCATAGGCGTTATATTTCGTCTTACAGAAATAGATGTCAAAGGGATTTCGGCGCCCTTCCTCCCTGAAAATTCGTATCCCGGGAATTTCGCCCGTCTGGATGTACTCATTTTCAGCATTGATCAGCAGAGGTTCGATATCATATTTGTTCAACCAGGGGATACAGGCGCCCTCCATTCCCAGCTCAGGGTCCATGATCGATCGAATCTTTTCCGTCACACCCCCGACGGATAGAATGATATCACCGGTCAAAGAGCCGGTAACCCCGTAGCGCTGATTGACCGGCTGCTTCACAAAATCAGAAATCAGGGCGATGTCCATGGCCACGGAGGCGCTGTCGCCCTCCACCCCGCCATGGGCTTGGATGTATTCCACGTACATTTCATAGCCCACATAGGGCGCGCCGATATTGCCCAATACTTTTTTGATTGAGGCCCTGACATTTTGCGCCGCGGCCTTGGCGATGTCGCCCATTTTCCCCGGGGCCACCACTTTGTCTGAGACCCCCACATTCACTTGGCAATGGATCGGCAGCGGCTGGCCGTACATCTGGCCGCTCGATTTGGAATGGATCACGGCCAGCCCGACCACATATCCGATGGAGTCCGTCATGGAGCTAATGTATTTCTTAAGGTATTTTTTGTGCGCACTGATTTCTTTGGAGAGACTGCCTTCAAGGCTCAAATGCTCGGCCAGCGCGCATTTCACATGGCGTGAGTCCACTCGGGGCGAATTTTCAAGAATCGCTTCATATTCCGCGGTTTTGATGACCCCGTTGATCGGCCGCAAAATACCGCTTAATTTCCCATCCGATGCCCGGCACCGCAGTTCTTTGATGATTTCCAGAACCGCGTTGCGCGAAAACTCGCGTTCCTTCAGTTTGAAATCCGCCGGAAGGCGACGGCCGAATATGTGCGCACTTCTTTCCCTTACGCTTTCATACCCTTCGCGGGCGATCACTTCTCCCCAAACCTCCTGAAACTCATTTCCGAGGTTGACGATTTCTTGCTTGATGTATTGGGCCACCTGCTTCACGCTGGCCGCGTTTTCCGGCACGGCGCTTTCCATATGAATGATCTCACCTTTATCTTCGATCCGGCTGAGAAAGGCGCCGTCGCCTTCGTTTTGAAGATAGCCCAAGGTGTCATGGTTGCAGCACGCCACAATGATGTTATCCGCTTTTAGATAGTTCTCCGATCGATCGGCGGCGCCGCTGCCGGTATTGAGGCCCCCTTCCAAAATATACTTTTTGTTCTGCATGATTTCCAACAGGTCGGACATATACCCCATCTTGATCAGCGTCTTTAATTCGTCGACATAAATGATGGGAGACTTGGCGTGGGCTCCCAGATAAGCCCTTTTATGCGCCGGCGTGTGCAGGTTGCCCGATTGGTAGGGATCATGCCGAAAGCCGCCCTTCATGTTGCGGGAGCTCGGCTCCGCTATGCGGGCCATCATCTCCGTATCCTTGCGGGGATCGTACAAAACCTCCGGAACCATATCCGACAGGTGCTTGAGATCGTGTTTGCGGCCTGAACCGGCTTCCTGCTGGATTTTCTCCTGAACCTTGTGGTTGTTTTCCTGCATATACATGAAGATTGCGCCCATCCCGGTCAGCCCGGTCGCGATAAAGGCCGGTGGGAAAAAAACCCCTGCAACCGCACTGAGACAGGTCATCCCAAGCAATACGATCTTGACTTTGCGGGCGGATCGGATTTGGTCGGCCAGGCTGAATACATCGACACTTTCGCTGGCCGCATCAATCTCGCAATTCAAAGCAGTCAGAAACTTGTCAATCACGACCGGGTTTTCATAGGCGATCCGGACATGGTTTTTGTCTTTCCCCGGATAAGCGACGATGGCCTCTTTCGGTCTCAAATAATCTCCCAGAGATTTATCCAGAACCTCTTTGAACATATTGGCCAGCATCGATTTTCCCGTCCCCGGCCGGCCTGCCATCAAAATATGCCCTTTGTTCTGGGCAATCTTCCGGATGGCCCTTTTGGCCTTGTCCTGAAAGATGACCCTGTCAATCGGATCGCTGGGGATCTTGATCTCGGAGGTGTCTTCAAAGACCCCCAGACGTTCTTCCAGAGCCCGGGGATAGTCCAACAATTCCTTTATCCAGTTATAATCGACTTCTTTGTAATCGCTAGGCATTGGTACTACCTTTAACCGAATCCAGGAGATAAAAAATGCCGGCTTCCGAAATTAAAGCCCGTTTGCTCATCTCCGAGTACACTTGCGGCAGGCTTTTCTTCAGGGCTTCCAGGGCCCTGAAATCGTGCATGATAGAAATTTGCGTGAATAGCTTCTCCACACCGGAATCGGATCGGGGGACATAATTAAAGGAGACGCAGCACTGCAGATAATTCAGTGAATTTTTTATCAAATTGCCGGCACTGACCTCGACATTGCAGGTCTTGAAGACATCCTGATAGATTTTGGGAATCGGTGCTTTGGAATAGTCGATCTCAATTTGTTTATTGAAAAACAGCTTAACGGGTAGCGCCTGGCCGGTCAGGCATGAATGGAAAGCCTCCTTCAACTTCGTATCGGCTTTGAGCGACTGC
>CP070697.1:5568745-5575322 GCA_020353555.1 Desulfobacterales bacterium | reverse complement strand
AAAGGAGCACAGGCATCGATGAAGATAAAATCGAGTATGCATTCGGCTTTGACGGCAAGCGGGCCTCAAGAACCGACACTGCTTTTCAAGGCGAACAGTTCGCCGTTTTCGATCAGCCTCAATGTTGCCTAAACAACATGGCCAAGAAGGGTTAAGGACCTGTAATTTTATAACCTATATTCAGGCAACTCAATCATTGTTTGGATAGCACCTGAAGCGGATTCAAAAGAAATGGCCAATTTTGCAACCTTGGGGTTAGCTGTCAATTGTTTGCGGTATTTTTCTTTTCCAGGTATCGAACTAGAGTGTGTCCAGACAGCCGGACTCCAACGCCCAAGACCCTCTCATCCATCTCAAAATAGGGCGAGTGCAGACCATGTTGAAAACCCTGGGCGGGGTCATGACAGCCGAGCCTCACCATGCCGGCCGGCCATTTTTGACAAAAGCAGGCAAAGTCTTCGGCGCCCATTCGGGGTGGACCTGCGCGGACGCTCTCGATGCCCCCGACTGCGGGACGTGCCCAACTTATTAACTTAATTGGCCGGTTAATGTATATTTAAATCTCTTATGCAGAAAGAGAAAGCTTTGAGGGAAAAGTTTAATCAGCTCAAATCACAGATGAAGATTTGACACTGTTCTTTTAGAAGCCTGTTTGTTTCCGTCGAGTGTTGACTCTTTCCATCCGTTATTCATCCGTGGTTCGCTCGATGTCGGCTTCATCGAGCGGTTCGTTCACGGCATTGCGCAGCCAGGATGGATCGAAACCCGCCGCCGATGAGCCCTCGATGCGGATTCGCACCTTGGCTCCATCGGACTTGTCCGCCAGGTTGGCGATGGCCGGGAACGCCTTAAAGACCTGTTCTCTGGTGGCTTCGAATGTCAAGGTGACCCGTTTCCTGCGCCCGGCGACCTCCGGGCCTGTTGCTGCTGGGCCGAAACCTGTTTCCACGCCCATCCCGGTCGGGGCCTCATGGACGCTCGGCGGTGACACAGAGCCTGTTTCGACAGGGGCTGCGCCAGCGGGTTGGGCTGCCCGTGCTTCCGGTACCGCTGCCGGCATCATGAGGAAGCCGGAATCAAAATCGATCTCGTCGTCAGCGAGAGGCCTTCCGAGCACCACCTTGTCCCGATTCACCTGGAACTTGCCATCACTGCCGAGAGAAGGACTTCCGCCAATGGCATAAGCGAAGACGCTTTCCGAACGCACAAATTCATCCCCAGCCGCGAGGTATGCAAGCTTCAAATCGCTTTTCGCATGGCTCAACTACTCATTGGGTGAACCTGGAATTCTTCCCTTTCCTTTAGGATTCATAAACGACCCTCCCCTTTCGCGAGGCTTCGTGATAAATCAGTCCGGGTTGATCTTTAAGTTGGATCCATGCTGTTTCAGGTACGACGATGATATCCATCGGCATGGAGATGCCACGAAGCGCTCTGCGAATACGGACACTTTCCTTTCGCGGATTTTCGATGTCATCGCCGGCGACGATGAGGAAATCCACATCACTGTGAGCGTGGGTCTTGTTTCGTAGATAGGAACCAAACAGGATAATCTTTCTGGGTCGTCCCACTTCGATGATTTTTCGTATAGCGGATTCAACCTTGTCAGGGGTGATTTCCCAATGTCGATGGGTTGAAGATTCTTTCAAGGGGAATGGCTCCGCCGCCGGCGAACATGTCCAGCACCTTGGGACGCGGCGCACGGCCCTCTTCGATGTCCTCGACCTTGACCTTCTTGCCGGTTTCCTCGGTCAGCCGCTCGGCATGGGCTTCGAGAATATTGCTTCTGCGCCTCCTTGATCGCTCGTTCAATATCAGTTTCTTGCACGGGTTTGGACTCACTTGGGTAACGACAAAGTCGTGCCATGAACTTGGCCGCGTTGGCCCTGCCGAGGCTTTGCTTCTTGTTGTTCGGTCCGTTCTCAGGGATAAACCGCGACGCCGGCACCAGCGCGGCATACATCGCCGCCCGGCAGACCACCAGTGGCCTCCGCGCCCACCAAAGGTGAAGGGCCGATATATGCCCCCTTGCGGACCGACTTCTCCGGCGACGCCTCGGCGCTGATCGCCTGGATCGGCAGGAAATCTTCGACTAGTCTGCGGTCGCTTTGATTCATAGTTCGGATATTGGAAACCAGGATTTTAGGATGTCTTTAAGTTTACAAAAAGAGCGATCCTGACATCTCTCAACGCTAACATTTTCCGCTAATTGTCGATAAATCGAGGAAGATCGGCGAACGCGGACCTCCCGCAATGCATTCTGGACAGCTTCTTTAGGGCGAGAAGGCTTGGTCCTATCAACAGGCCACTCTCCTCGATTTGCCAGCCATGTCCGAAGATCTGTTCTCTGGCCACTCCACCCCAAAGCTTCATCAACTTTCGGAGAATCGCTCCATACCCAAACTTCAAGCTCTGGTTCAATAACGATTACCTCAGCACGATCTTCCCATCCACTTTTTATCAGCCTGCATCGAAGCTGCGAAGCAAGATCAGAAGCCTTTCGATCTTCTTGCCCCGATCCTTCGTGATCGAAAATGACAAGCGCATGTGTTGCACGTCTTACGAAAGTTTGAAGAATGTCCTGAGCTTCGTGAAAGCAGCCGGGGTCTCGCCGTGGATGAACCAGTATCTGGTAGCGAATTTCAGGGATTCTGAGACTATTACCTCTTTTCGATAATAGACCATCGATAGTTTCCCTTTCATCCTTACCGGGTACTAGTGCAATAAGGTCAAGGGCAAAGCCGTTGCTCATCCCAGAACTCCTGTGGCAAAAAGAGTACCAAGATCCGTTCCACGCTGCCAGTCTTTCAGGTTAGGATGATCCGAGCCGCGTACGATATCGGTGGCCCCGTCCCCCATTTTAGCGAAACACAACACCTGTTCGGGTTCCGCCAAAGAGAGAATAACCGGAGAATGCGTTGCACAAAGGATCTGAGACTCATAGGCTGAGGAAAGGGCCTGAAAAACTGTTTCCACAGCTTGAGGATGGATCCCATTTTCCGGTTCCTCGACCATAATAGATGGCCTGCTGATCAAGATATGCAACTAGAGTTAAAGCCAGGAGCCGGAGCGTTCCATCCGAAAGCACCCATGAAGGGATCGTCAAGCCATTTCCGTAGACGACTTGAAGATAACGATGTCTGTCCTCAGGACGCTCGATGGTTTCGATGGTTGCGATATCGGGAAGCGCAGTCCGAATGTGGTCCAGCCAGCGTCTAAATTTGTCAGGATCTTTCTTTTTTAGCAACTCGATAGTCCATGGCAAATTTGACCCATCTGAGCGAAAGCCCCTCGGCAGGCCGGGAGGGCTTGGCTTGCGCATCACCAAGCTGTTTAAGACCAGATTTTGGGTGCCGTCCAAAAGTATGCGTTTGAGCCAAGTCGACACAGGGAATTTGGTTTCATCTTCGGGGAGATTGGCTAAAGCGGATCTACGTGGTCCGAGCTTAAAGGAATGATCCCAGCCTTTTCCGGTTTCGTCATAGAAATTGTCATTTCCTCCCGAGACTTTGTTAACAACCGTCTTCACCCCTTTTCTTGGAACAGAGGTCAAGAGAGTATCAGGAGGTGTAACCGACTCTGGGAAGAGAAACCGTTGAATGGGTGGAGATTTTTGGGCCTCAAACATCAAAAGGACTCTTTCCGACAGAATCGAATTCTCTTGAGAGGTGGAATCGATGCCTACCGAGACTTCGTATCGACACCGCTCGTACTCTTGCGGCAGCATGGTTTGAAGGCGTGCTGGTATTTGCACTTCAATGGCAATTTCAAAGTGATCACCTTCCTTTTGCCAAATCAAATCTTTGAGGTTGTCGCTTCGCTCCTGAATCGCCTCATCAAAGCCTCTGGAGACAAGATCTCCAAGAAAACGAATCACATCTAACAGTGTTGATTTACCGCTGGCATTAGGTCCAACCAAAATCTCAAAGGAATTTATTCGGCATTTCACATATCTAAGGCAGCGAAATCCTTTAGCCTCAATCAATTGAATCATGAGAATACTCCTAGCAATCGAGAGTGTGCCCAATCGCATCCGCCGGAGTCTCGTAGAACCTCGCTGCCACGATCTCTCGCTTGGCGTGGTCGAGTTTGTCGGTCGTCCTTCATGGCGTCCTCAGAGACGTTTGCGTGGCCTTCATCCTGTCAATGAGTTTATTCGCAAGCAACTCGAAGTCCTTATACGCCTCTTGGACTGCCTGCGCGATGCTTCCGATGGCGCTGTCGGCGGATGTAAGATGGAATATGGGTTTACGCGCTTCCTGACCCATCGGTACCAGGCTGCGATAGTGTTTTAAGGTGGTGAGACATTCTTCATCCTGCGATGGTGTAGCGGCGTTAGTGGAATTTTGCAGCACGGCCTCGTGATAAACAGCCGGCATGCGGTTGACCCATTTGTCATATGCCTTGACCGGCCGGCTGAGCCGCACGCTGTGCTGCTGCACGATATATCCAAGCGGTTTCATGCGCCCTTGGGGAACCGCAAAATCCGGGGAACCCCAATTATCCAGTCGTTTTTTCCAGCCGTCGCGCCACGAACGAAGCGTCGGCCCCAGGTTTTTCAACCCCTGTAGGGAAAAAAGATCGGCCCCAAGGGGAATGGCGACATAGTCGGAAGCGATAAGGGCCGACCGGTTGATGGCGCCGAGATTGGGGCCGACATCTACAACGATGATATCGGCGCCTACCTGTTTCGTCGCAATTTGCGCGACTTGCCAGAACGCTGTCAGGATACGAAAGTGGCGATACAAATTGGGGTCACCCATGCTCTTAGGCCAAGATTCAGACAATAAATCCTCGAATGAAGCCAAGGCCACATCCCCGGCAATTAAATACAGGCCTTGCGTCACTTTTTCGATGTGGGGTTCCACTATATCCCCCACCCGAGTGAGCGGTTCTATGGCCCGATAGATCGTCGTCGGCGCTTTTTCGTTTTCCCACAGGCGCTCAAGCTCGTCTTCATCGAGATAGGCTGCGGTCAAATTGGCTTGAGCGTCCAAATCAACGGCCACAACTGTATGGCCGAGTTCGGAAAACATCCAAGCCAAGTGATAGGCGAGGGATGTTTTCCCCACGCCGCCTTTGTTGTTGAAAAAGGTTAGTACCTGCACACTCATTGGCGCCTCCTGACTGTAGCCAGAACGGTCATCGGTTCAATCTGAAATTCAAGACCCGGGTTGCCGTTTTTCTTCATTTCTGCCCTTGCGGTCTGGATGCCGATGCCGAATCTCTGCACGAATCCCATGACCTTCATGGCATCAGCCAGATTGGGGTTGCGGTAATCGGTAATACCGGGGCTGCCGAAGTTCTCCCGGGTGACGACACCGAACGGTCCCCCCGGATTAATGATTTCGATACGGTCGTCAAACCAATAGACGCGGACCGGCGCATTGGTGTTTTCGTACGTGCGATGCATGATCGCGTTGCGAATCAACTGCTGAAGCGCGACCCGAGGATATGGAGTCAATCTGACTTCTTGATGAGACGACCGGATGTCAATTTCGCTGCGGTTATGAGAATCGACCTTTTCATCTATCCGACGCAGAACCTGGCCCAGCGCGCCGTCGATGAATGCCTCGTCCTGAATCGGATCGCTGAGCAGAGTTCCTTCGATCCTAAGAAACTGCACATATGCACCGGGAATCCAATCCCTTGGCGATATGCCCAGTACAAGTACGCCCAGTATCGTCGGCGTGGGATCGTCCACGGGGGCAATCATCCGGCATGAGGCGAGTTGCTGTTCGTAAGTTCTCTCGTTGGCTGCTACAACATCCGGAGCGAATGCATTGGGTAAATACTCCTGCTCGAACAGGATCCGGCTGAGAGCCGGCAAAGTGCACGAGGGAAGCGGCTGAACGCCAAAGGGGATATCCCGATAACGACGCTTTTCGTTCAGAATCCGCTCTTCTTGTGCGGTCGCTATGGCCCTTCGGGGTCCGGTACGAATCCAAATCCTTCCTTTGTATCTTACAGGCGGCGTATCCGAGGGTTGTACGGTAACGATCGCCATTTCGACGCCTTTAGGGGTGCGCTTTTCGACAACGATTGAAGGCGGCGGCAAAGTGTTGCCATCCGTCCTGATGTCGGAGAGCGTGCGCAACAGTTCGTCTGTGATATCCAAATTGGAGGGCGTACCATCGTTTTTCGCTCCTACAAAAAGGACGCCAGGTCTTTGGTGATCTGGCAAATCGTTTGCAAAAGCGCAAACTGCCTGTCGTCCGGTCTCCGGTGCATCGCCTTTCCAGGATTCTTTTCGCTCGGCAAGGTCAGACTCGATATCGGCAAGAAGCTCTTCAAGTTGTTCATCTGTATATTTCATCGTGTCCTCCTAGATTCTCACTTGTTCGATTGCTTCTGCCGGAATCTCATAGAATCTCGCTGAAACGATCTCCCGCTTGGCGTAGTCGAGCTTAGAGGCGGGATTTTGAATGCGCACAAGCTCGGGCGAATCGCCCAAGGGGCCCCAAACTACGTATAGTCAGTAGGTCTCAGCCAGTTGTTGGGCCTTGTACCATTCGTTCGTGGTAAGCCGGACCGGCTCTCCCCGCAGGCGTCCCTTGACCTCGATTCGCTTGACGAA
>CP070697.1:5557971-5568645 GCA_020353555.1 Desulfobacterales bacterium | reverse complement strand
CTAGCGGATAGATGCCGTCGGCAAGGAAAATGGTGTCCCCCTGGCTTGCACCGGCAACGATGCTGGTGAGTTCTCCCGTCTGAGAGGGATCCACATGGATAATATTTCCCGCAGGTGGCGGCAGGGGGTCGCAAAATTGGGCGAAAATCGTCGTGGGCCGACCCAAAGACAGCACAATGGTGCAAAGGACGATAGGAATGATTGAATATGTTTTCATTTAGACGCCTCTAGTTTCCAAACGCTTCAACAAAATCTTCTATGCATTCCACGCTAAAGTCCAAAACAAAGGCCGCGAGGTCCTCACCGTCCACATCACCGTCATAGAAATTGACCCCATTGAAACTCGCGTTTTAAACTTCGAGATCATGGAGCACCACATATTTGGCTCTACTCATCTGAATACCCGTGTTGCCACCGTCGATAACAGGTAGCGACTCGCCGGCAGCGCCGCCGATCCAGATCGGTGCAGAGGCGGTTCCTGCCACATTGTTCTTATAGATGCCGCCGGCGTAAGTGCCGGAATGGATAATCACCGCTGTTCCCGGCGTAGCTTGAGAAATGCCGTGACCAATGGTGGCGTCAGGAGATTCGATCGAGCCGTCACCATTCGTATCACTGCCGCCTGTCGCCACGTGGATTTCCTGTATCGGAGACAGCCCATCGGCAAAGGTTGATATCGTGTTGCAGGATGCAAAAGCCTCCCCGTGACCCATCAGATAGAGCAAAAAACTAAGGACAGGAAGTAAAACCAACGGCAATTTGTGAATGGGTTGGGTCATGACATTTCCTGGATGCTAGTGATTTGCTAATTCACTATCAATAAAGTCGCCTCCTGCCTTTTTGATGGTCCCATAAAGATGTCTTGAATCGTTATAGCCTGTCCCCGGTCAGATTGAAAACTTGTGCTTGTAATCAAAAGTATTAAATATACTCACTTAAATGGAATCTGGTTTTCACAGGAGAGAATGAAATTTCTGCCACTTATTTCTTAAACCAACTTTTTTGATGCCAAAACCATCGTTTTAAGAGCAAAAATGTGCCGCATTTAAGACCTAAAGCTTTGATATTTATGAATCCAGCTTGGTCCGACCCGGTTTTGATACGCCATGTAGGGACTAAAATTCAAGCCATATGCTTTATAGGCGATGCTCGCACATCCTGTTTGGCCAAAGTAAGCTGAAAATACTTTCAAATCGTCAGGATCCACGGTGCCGTCTTTATCAAAATCCCCCCGGCAATCCCCGTTGCAATCGGGCTGGTTAAAATCAGCCGCAAAACTGGCGAAATCAACGCCATCCACATCCTTATCATCGTTAAAATCACCTTCACAAAATGGCAGGGAAGCCAAGGCAGAAAAACTGAAAAAGGTTAAGATCAAAACCGACATCCAGGTCATCGCAAAGTACTTGATCCTCATTAGTCTCCTTCCTGTGAAAAATTTAGTGCCGGAATATTGCTTGAAATTTATCAATATTGATAGATTCAAAATGATATGCATGTGTAGGCGATATCAATTTTTCGACACGGGTAAGGATGCTAAAAAGCACAGGGAGCTGTCAAACCGGCTAACCAATTCCTGAATCCCTCCTGCCAGGGCAGGAAAAATGGGCTATTTTCGACTTCACCCATCTTGATCTTTACCGATTCAGGACATCCAAGCCGTTTTTGTTATGACGATAATGACTTAAAGGCTGTGTTGTCTTGATGAAGTTCCCCGCGCGAGCGGACGGGAAATTAAAACGTATAACAAGTAAAATGAAAAAGAGTTGGAGGGCAGGAGAACCGGGTAGAGAACTTTATACCCAATCAGTATGGAAGTCGGGTGGAATAGACAACACATTAAATTTGTCAATATAAGAAAAAAAATCAGAAGACAATACAAAAAAACACGTAGGAAATACTTAATCGAAATAATTCGCTGTTGGCAGGATAAAGCGCGCCCTTAAGCGTTTCAAAGAGCCAATTGTTGCAGATTTTCGTTTTTTTAGTGGATTTGGTGGTCATCCTTATTCCGAATTAGCCACGAAACCCACGAAATGACACGAAACATAAAGCTCTATTTCGCGATATCCGGTGGGTTTGAATGAATGGATTCCATTTTAAGTAATTAATAGTAGACAGGATTCACCGGATTAAACCGATACTTTGTTGCATCACTTTCCGGAAGAAAGTGATGAAAATCGCGGTATCTGCGCAAACCTTCAATTTACGGGATCTCGGACTTCGTCAAGATATTCCATGGTTGTGGATCCGGTCTTGAATTTTCCGCGCCATTTCTTCCTGATTCCCACAATGGGTTCCACCATCAATACATAATTTGTACCCTCCTTAACGATATCCACCTCAGTGTAATCTTCCAGGATCAGTTCCATTTGGGCGTGCGCCGGCATCACGGGCGCCAACAGGAGGAATAGGAATATGGCGGTTAGGTTGCGTAACATCTCGATCCTCCTTTCCTGGGTTTGTTTTAATTGATCTGATCTGCTGTCGGGCGAACCGTGGTCGAGGGTCGATGGGTCTTACACTGCGGGACCGGCGGAGAAAGCGGCGGCACGTAGAAGCGCAGTCCAACGGGGTGAACCCCCTCCCGCAATGGGGAGGGGGCTTGCTTGTCGATTCAGCGGCGGGAAAAGTTCCCGCGCATTGTAGAGTGAGTTAGACATAAGGCCAAAATATTTTCTGACAGGATTGACAGGATTCACTTGATTTTTTTCACGGCTTCCAGATGAAGCCGTGAAAAAGGCAATTCCGCTTCAGCGGAAATACGGACCGAAAAACCAACAATGGATGCTTTGCCGTTGCATTACTGGTTTGTTCACGCAATGAATGAACGCTTTCCCTCCAGGAGGGGCGACGCTTTTGGCCTTTCTTCTGGAAAGGCAAGAATATCTTGATTATCCTGTAATCCTGTCTGAACATTAATGCTCTTGTTAGTAACGTCCGGCGGTATCGCGGCAATCATTGCCTCCGAAGTCCCCGGCCAGGTCGGCCAGGGGCACGTCCGTCGGCGCTGAGATATACAAAGCCAAATCGGCACCGTCCACGTCGCCGTCTTTATTGAGATCCCCCGGGCAGGCACTGAGGATGACCATGAACGAACGCGATACCGGTCCGTAATTCTGCCCATTGACGACAGCATTGACCATTGCACTGTACGGGCCTTCACTAACCCCCACGGGCGTCCACTTAAAGGACACCATGGCGTCGGCGGTAGCCGCGACCTCAATGGGTTTGGGCGGCAGCTCCTGCACAAATCCCCCCTCGCCGGCCTGGATGGATAAACGGACCTCCCCGGCGAGGGCCTGGGAGGTGTAATTCGCAAACCAAACATCGAAGACGCCCGTCTGGCCGGCCAGCAGGGTTTCAGGTCCGATGAAGTCGATGATTTCACCGCTGACAACCGTAATGCTCTGGGAAGCACCGCCCACCGCGTTCGCTCCGCTCAGTACGGTGATCTCGGCCGTGTAGGCGCCGTCCGCCAGCATTCCGCTCCAGGACAGGGGCAGCAGGTATGATCCTCCCGAGGGTACCACGAATTCGTCGGATGTTTGGGCGCCCACGCTCTCACCCACGGCGTCTTTAATCTCGAGGAGGGCCCGCAGCAACGCTTCCGACTCGCCGATGTTGTCGATGCGGGTTGTCGTGTGGATCGGCTCGCCGGGGATATATTGCGACTTGTCGGTGGTAAACTCGCTGACGGCTACGGTCAGCGGGGCTTCGTAGGTGACATTCACCGCAAAGTAATTATAAAAGCGCGTTTCATCGGAGGTGGGATTATGCTGGATGGGAAACAGCGTAAACAGCAGCTGATTGCCGCTTTGCTGATACTGAACCAGATCCCTATCCACGGGATACGGATACTCGATCTGCGTCGCGGTGGTGTAGACAAGACCCCCCTCCGACCACGGCATTACCCGGGCAATCGGTATATTGTAGGTCCCGATGGGCTCCGATTGGGCTCTCACAACTTCCACCGCAACGATCTGCGCATCGTAGGGCAAAGGCAGAGTGTAGCCCTTCACGTAGGGCAGGATGGGGGCGCCGGGCGCGACGGCCGTCTCCCCGCCTTTTATCGAGAACAGATCGTAGGTGACGTCGTTTTGGACTTCCTTTTTGACATCATAAGCATCAATCGTAACCTCAAAGGTCTGGGTGTAGGTTGCGGCTTCGGCTGCCCTTTGGATGGGCCGGGCCAGTATCGCAAAACCTTTGATCCCCGCCGGAGCCTGACTTGGAACATCAATCTGAGCCGATCCCGTTGCCGGCACCGGATAAAACAGGAAGCTCCAGGGAACGCCGTAGAGGTTGAATTCGGTCACGGTTTTGCGGTCCAGGGCATCGTTGGTGCCGAAACCGAAGACATAATCCCGTTTGGCTGCGGCCATGGCCTTGCCGATAGTCATGGAATTGGTGCCCACGGGCGCCATCAAATTATTGAAAAACCTCTGGATCAAGCGCTCGCCCCAGGTGCAGCGGTGCAGATTGTTGGGGGAGCCGTAACTGAAGCCCGTGGCCCCGATATAGGCCCGGGCGCCCTCGCGAATCAGATCGTAGACCATGCTGTGATCGGCTCCGCCGGCGACATCCACATCCGGCACCGGCAGTCCGCCGTGGCAGCCCACGATCATGGCGATGGGGTGATCGTCGTCAAAGCGGGTGTAAAGGATCGGGGTATCATCGGGTGAAAAGTCGTCCCCGGGGATCACGGCATGGTCATAACTGTCATGGCCGCCGATCAAAAACAGGTCCATTCCCCCCGCGTTGTTGGCGGCGTTGCGAAAGTTGTTATTCCAGCTGGTGTTGCCCCCCTCGTAAGCCGGCATCACATCAATCGTGCGCACTTCGGCGGTCGGGACATCATCGTTGCGCACGGCAAATCCCCGGCCGCGCAGCAGGGCCGGCACATCATGCAGATCGGCAATTTCACCGGCGCGCCCGTCATCCGGCTCCAGCCCCAGTTCCCAGCCGTCCACGCTGGCCATGACAACGCCGCCGGTCCGGCCGTTGTTCCAATCCACGCCTTCTTCCAACAGCGCAAGCATGTCGGCGGCACTTTCCCTTAGAAGACGGCCGACCCACATTTCGATGTCGCCGGTCTGCCAATCGGTTCCGCCCCCCAGGTCGGCATAGGGATTATCCGTCAGGAAGTAGTCCTCGTCCGTGGCATGCACGGCGGGGTTGGTGGCGCTGTCCACACACCAGCCGCTGGGACAGCCCCCGATGTAGTTAATACCCTCGTCATTGGAGGGATCGTCGTAACGATAAAAGGGAATCGTATCGTCGTCGCCCACAATCAGCAGATAGGTGGGCCAGGCAAAGGGCAGCAGAAAATTGCCGATGCCGGGAATATAGGTTGAGCGCCACTCCAGGGCGTCTTCCCACCAGTCTTCCACCAGGTCGTCAATGGCATTGGCGACCACATTGGCGGTGGCTTCGCTGGTGTAGTCCACGGCTGTCTGATCCCAGTCGCCGGCCCGGCCATCGTAGCGCTCGACATAATAAATGACGCCCCGGGGCGTATGGCTGGCCGGCGGTCCCTGGGCCTCCGTGAATAGCCGCTGCAGCAGGGCGGTCACACTGCTGTCGTTGTATTTTTCATAGAGCAGTTGCCGGTTGGCGATGATCAGGGAATGGACGCTGCCGAGGGCCAGAATCCTGACCGTACCGCTTCCCACCGGGTCCTTGCCGGCCACGTTGATTTCGGCGGTGACGACGACATCCTGGGCAGCGGTGTCATTCGGAATTAAAAAACGCCAGACGATTTCCTTGCGGTAGTACAGGGTGATCCCCGGAAAGAGGACCACGGGCGCAAGATCAGTGGTCACCCGGTAGCGGCCGCCGCCCAGATCGGTGTAGGCAACTTCAGTGAGGGAACCGCCGGCACTGTTTCTGACCCAGGTATGCATGGGCGACCCGAACAGATCACCGGGGATGGCGAGATCCACGGGGATATCGTCCTTGGCCGACGAACTGAGGCTGATCAGTTTGGTCACGATTTCAAGGCGCGTCCAGTAGGTCGGCCCCTCGGTGTCGCCGACAATCTTGTTGACGGGAACGCCTTCCAAAGCATCCTCGATATTCAGCGAGAGATATAAATACGGCATGGCCGGCGCCAAGTGATGAACCAGATTTATGAACAAGGCCTTGCCCGTATGCGTGAGGTTGTCCGGGTAGTCCGGGAAACCCCAGAGCACGTGCGGACCTTCCTGCACCAGCGGATAATGGTCCGGGTATTCGGGCGCGCGTCCGAGCAAAACGGCTTCATCCGACAAACTGCCAATAAATTCGCCGACATGCTGGGAGGAGGTCTTTAAAACTTGAACGATTCGGCTCGGCGGTACCTCAATGGCATAAGGGGAATGGCAGATGGGATGCTCCGGGTCGACCACATAAAGACTGTCTCCGGTGACCAGCATCCCATGGCCCCAGTTCATCGATAAGCCCATCTCCTGAAACAACGCGGTGCCGCCATGGTAGCCGAGACCTAATATCGGCAGGGCGGAATCCTGAACCGCTTCCACCGCTTCCGGTTCTCCCCATTCATAGCCCTCACCCGTATCCGGCCCGACAATAATCAGATCATAGGGCGAATAATCCGTGCCCGCCACTGCGCTCATGGAAACGAGAGTTGTCTCATAGCCGTTGGCCTCCAGAAGCGCTTTATAGCGCTCGGCGCCCTCGCGTTCTTCGTCATAGATATAGCAGATTCTCCCGAACTCCGAGGCACTACTCCAGGTTCTGAAAGCAAAATCATAGCCGGGCCAATCCGCTTCCACCGAACTGATGCCCCGAACGTAGTCGGAGCTCTGCTGCCCCTGCCAAAAGTAGCGCTGTTCCGGACCGGGTGAACCAGCGTCGCTGGACACCTGCAGAAAATAAGAGCTATTCGGGTTCAGCGGTATGGCGGGTGCAACGGCAATTTCAATCCAACCCAAAGCCGGCACATCCGCTTCGTTTAACGTAGTCTCCCAAAGAACCGTCTCTGACCCGTCTCTTACAGCGACCATCAGGTTGCCGGGACGGCCGTTTTTCTGTATGTGCAAATCTATTTGCGCCAGCGATGCGTGCCGAGGCTTGAACTCCTGCCAGCGGATGACGGTCGCATCGAACCAGAATCCATAGGTTGTATTTTCCTGATTCTGATCCAAGGCCAAATCTTTTGCCAGGGCCAAACCGGCCACGGCGGCGGCCAACAAGATTACCTGGAACAATCCGAACACCAATTTAAATCGTGTTTTCATGGTTGCCTCCCGACGGCTGAGCTGCTGGTTTAATCATCCGTAACAATTTAACTCGTTGAAAATCAGCCCCAGACCTCCCAAGTTCCTGTTTGCGGGAAAAATAGCCATGTGCGCACAGACACGATTCAGCGGCCACAATCAAAATACGCATCCAACACCTGCAGCCCCTGGGCGATCTCGGGATCTGCTCCTAATATCCAGTCGCAATCCGTCGTGGAATAACTGGAGTAAGGCTCGGTCATTTCTATGTAGAAATAGCCCTGTTGCGCCAGATAGGAATTGCAGAACTCATGTTGCAGCGTGGGGCCGTAAATCGGATCCTGGTAGTACGCGAACCAGTCGAGGTATATTCTTTTGCGCTGCTCAAAGTAGAAGTTGCAAAGATCCGGTCCAACGAAAGGTTCATACCATGCCCGGGTTCTGAAGGTATCTTGTGCCGGAAAACGGCTGAGCGGGTAGCTGTAAATGTCATCCCCGTGGACCATAATCAGATCCAGGCTGGGAAGATAGACCCCCTGGTGATCATACAGGTTCCTCCCTACGATAACGGGAATATTAAATGCCCGCATGGCCTCCCGAACGACTCCGGAAGCCGAGGAACAGCCGCCGCCCTGATTAATCATAAAATAGGCTTCAAAATTCCAGACCCTGACACTGATCCCATCCGGAGTCGTCGATACATGGTAGGGTAACTCCTCCCAGGCCGGATCACTTTGATTACCGTGGTACCATCCCAGTTCGCGCAAGTAATCGACGAACTTGAAGAGCGCCTGCTGCGGTTCGGCAGGACTGTAGAGATCGCGCACGATGTGCATGATGACCATCGCATGCAATGGATTGGCGGACCACACGCCGTTGCGAAAATAGTAGCCATCCGGCGCGATATTGGCAAAATCGCTGCCGCGATTGGCGGGATCCAAAAAAGAGGGATTGCCGTTCAGGATAGTGAGCCCCAGCAGAACCTCGAGATCGTCCGGGCTGTAATCGACGATTTTCCAGGGAAAACTGTCGTTGACCTCGTGGTAAAGAGCGACCGCCAGTCTTCGCAGCCGGATTAACTTGAGTTCGTCCATCGCCACCGAGGACACCTTGGGCCGGTGCAGGTCCTCCCAATCGCACGTCGCCTGGTATTCAAGCTGTCTGATCAAATGCATTAAAATCTTTTTTTCGTCCTCCCCCAGTTTCGTGGCCGCATCGATTTTGGGATTCGCCATCAACTGGAAATAGGCGGTTTCCTTTTCCGCGGGGAGCGGTACCCCCGCATAGGTCTTGAAAATAAGGTCGTCGTCCGGAATGGCGATTCCGCTGCAGCCAAACGCCGTGCCACCCGGATAAGCGTCACGATCGGCCGTCATCCACGTCAGCGTCCGCCCGCCCTCCAAGGGTGAAATCCATTCGATCAGATAGGGATCTCCCGGAGACAACGGAATGATTGGCGCAAAGCCAAAACGCACGTCCAACTGCGTCCCCACGCTTTGGGGCCCGGGCACCAGGACGGTTGCGGTTCCCAACACCGGCCCGTCGGGACGGTCGGAGCGCACATGGACCGTCGTTTCATAACCTGAAGACGGAAACTCGCCGCCGGCCTTCAACCGTAGGTCGATGGCCGCCAGCGCGGAAGCGCTTGGCGTAAAGCTCTGAAAGAGACTTCCCAAACCACCCGGCGGCGTTCCGCACCCGACACCATATTTGGGAGCAGCATCATTGACTTGATCGGGCTGGAGGGGAAGACCGTTGCAATTCCCATAGGGTAGGTATGGTGATAAATGACGGCTTGCAACCTGCACCCGATTCAGGTCGGCTTGGCGGTCGATCACTTCTACGGTTTCCCAATTGCCGGCCGACCGGTTGAAATGCTTCACGCCGACGTGAAGCTCGATGCTGTGGCTTCCATCCAGAAGTCCATCGCCGTCATTGTCAAAATAAGGCAGCCAAAGATCAACATTTGAACCCAATACCAAGCCCTCAGGCCCGAAATTGACGCATTCACCCGCCGCCAAGGCGCCGTCGGCGGGTAACGCGGCGGGCGGCGCCATCAGGCTGATGGTGATGAGTTCTACTTCTTTCAAGGCCATCGCTGGAATTTCGATTCCCGCCCCGTATATCCGGCTGGAAGGATCCGTGACCTCAACGACGCCACCGGCTGCGCCGATCTCCCCCACCGCTTCCGGAGCTTCACAGTCGGTCCGTCCCCAATGGACTGCCAAGGCTTTCAGATCGACCCAGTCCACATCGCCATCGGCGGCAAAATCGGCCTCCGGATTGTAATCAGGGGATCCGGCCAATGCGCCGAATGCCGCCGCAAAAACGGCTAAATCCGATCCATCGAAATCTTTGTCGTCGTAGAAACCCGCTTCCGAATTACCTATGATGACCCAGGAAAGCAGAGTTAAGCCCAAAAAGAATAAGGTTTTCAATACACTCCCCCTTCCCATTTCAAGCGCATTTTAGGCCAGGTCGTCCAGATAAACGATGGCAACGACGGCCGCGCGCAAAAATTGTTCAAATTTTCCTATCTCAGATCTCGTCAAAGCGTTGAATGGTTAAATGGTAATCTTCATGGATCTACCAGCCAATGACACGAAAATTGGCGCTTCATGCCTTCGAAACCTGTGATGATTTGATAGCATCGTTTTCTATTTCCCATTCGACCGTTTGGCCATCTTCCCTTTAACGCGGCCTGTATTCATGTTGAATTGTTCTTTACATTCTTGACGGGCGAAGGCATTCTGCAGACAGCAGCAAAGCCCGGTTATGGAGTGCCTCCTTGTTTGTGTTCGTTAGCCCAGGATTATTCCGATGTAACCGTCACAACCACCAAAGCAGCATCGGTGGCGATAAACCCGGGGATGGTGGCCGCAACCACGGTGGTGCCGCCCGTCAGCGGATCAAAAGCCACCCCGCCGGCCGCCACCGTGTGCGGCGAATCGGACTGACCTTCGGCGATCAATACCGTCACCGTCTGACCGGGGCTGCCGTCGGTGACCAGCTGCCCCACCGCCGCGTTGCTGTTTTGCACCGTGGCGATCAGCCCCCCGCCGCCGGCCCGCGCGACCTGCGCCTGCTGGATGGTGCTGTTGTCGCTATAGGGAATGCCGACTCTCACGTAAAACGGGGCATCATCCGATAAGGTGGTGGTACTGGTCGCCAATGCGGCGATCCTCAGCGCCGGCGGCACAATCTCGCTGGTGTCGCTGCCGTCGGTAAAACCGGCCGCGGTGGCCGTGATGCTCACCGTTCCGGTCACCCCTTCCAGCCCCTGAACATAGAAATAGGGACTGCCGGTCTGACCGTCGGGTATAAAAACATCAATGGCCGCAGTGCCGGCGTTGCCCGCATCGGAAGACAGCAGCGCCCGGGAAGGATCGCTGCTGCTCAGGGTCACCGTCACCCCGCCGTGGTTGCCGGCCCCCAAAGAAAACGTGCCTTGACG
>CP070697.1:5544786-5557871 GCA_020353555.1 Desulfobacterales bacterium | reverse complement strand
TACTGATCGTCGCGCTTGTTTGTATGGGGCGACAGGAACGAACTCAGCAAATAGCCGTGGGCCGCATGAAGCTGTACCCCGTCAAATTCAGCTTCCTGCGCCCTGCGGATTGCCTCTGCAAAAGCGTCAGTCACCTCATTGATTTCCTCAACCGTTAATGCCCGTGGTGTGCGGTCAAAAAAAGCATCATAGACGGGAGATGGAGCCGTTGGTTCGACAGCCTTCTTCTGCGGTCCTTCAGAACGCAACGATTCAGGATGCCGCTGAATGTAAGCAAGAAGGGCTCGGGGGAGACCGCCAATGAACTTCGGACCTGGTTGCTCAGGGATTATCTGCCTGCCTGGATGAAAAATCTGTGGCATAATTTTGCAGGTGCTGTCCGCAACACGAACAGTCTTCGATAGGTCTTTTAGACCCGGGATAAACGAGTCATCATAGATGCCGAGCCCAAACCTGAACGACATTGCCTTTGCAGACACACCCGCTGTCCCGGTGATTATGAGCCCGACGCCTCCTTCTGCCAGTTCACGATAAATCGCGATCAGCTTTTCTGTTACCTTACCGTCAATAGTTGCCGCATTCTCATAGGTGGCGGATCTGACGAGCCTGTTTTTGAGTTCAATTTTCCCTATCAGGCCATGACTGAACACAACGGATTCTTTTCGTGCCTTCATGGTGTGCTCCTTCTTGAAGTTAATATGCGAGTTCAAAAATCTTGATCCGCGAAGCTGAAAGCCGGAAAGCAGGTCAGTGTTCGGAGCAGTGGGAAAGTCGGCCCGGAGGATGCGCTTAGCTTGCGATTGAGAGCCAGTTCAGATTCGCTGGAAGATGCGGCTTGGAAAATTTTTTTAAGTGATTCCGGCGGTTAATGTCAAGGGCTTTGTTGGGGAGACCGCCCGGGGCGCTCTCGGCGAACCAATCGGAACCCCCGCTGGAATATACGGGACACGCACCCATATCGATTGGAAACGATTTATCTAGCCGCCTTCCTGGGCCATGCGCGACATCAGGGGGGAGAGGGCGGCGTGGGTTTCCAGATATTTGTTGAAGTAAAACGCATAGATGTCTTGCAGGTCCGCATTCGGTTGCACGATGCGATCGTCGGCGACCATCGCGCGGCAGGCCGCGGAAAAATCGTCGTAAAGCCCGCATCCCACCGCGGCGTTGACGGCGGCCCCCAGCAAAACCGCCTCGGTTTGCTTGGTAATCGTAATCGGCATCTGGCAGATATCGGCAATAATTTGAACCCACAGCGGATTTTTGATTGCACCGCCGCAGGCGATGATTCTGTGCGCCCTAAAGTCATTTTGGGCAAAGATCTGCAGTACGTTTTGCGTACCGTATCCCACGGCTTCGAGAATGGCCCGATACACGTGCCCTCGGCCGTGGTGCAGCCGCAATCCCCATATGGCGCCGCTCAGATTGGGATCGCGGAACGGCGTGCGGTTTCCCTGCCAGAAGTCAAGCACGATCAAACCTTCCGATCCGGGCGGCACGCTTCGGGCTTCTTCGGCCAGACGCCGGTAGGCCTCGTCGCCGCCATCATCCAGATCCCGGGCCAGATGATCGCGAAACCAGCGCGTAATGGAGCCGGCTGAAATCTGTCCGCCTTCCAGAAGCCATTGCCCGGGAACGACGACGTTGGGATAAGGCCCCCACAGGCCCTTGGCAAATATGGGTTTGTCCGTTAAGGCCAGATGGACGAAGGATGTGCCCATGATGACCGCCAGCTGACCGGTCTGGGTCACTCCCAGACCGAGCATTCCGGTATGGGCGTCGATGCTGCCCTGGACCAACAGCGGTGGCTCACTCAGACCCAGCTCCCGGCAGGCCTCCGGAGTCAGAGGACCGATCGCTTCGCCCAAGGCGAAGACCTTTTCCGGCCACTTGGCGGCGAAATCTTCAAGGCCGATTTGGACGAAGAAATCCCGGTTCCAGCCGCCTTCGGTGTCGACGTAGTTCCACTTGCAGCCCGCATTGCACTTGGATATCGCCCAAACCCCGCTGAGCCTGTAATTGATCCAGTCGAGGGCTTCGACGATCAGGGCGGCCTGGGAGTAAATGTCTTGGCGGTTGCGTTTCAGCCAGAGCCGCTTGGGTGCCATCCATTCCACGGCCACTTCCCCGCCGGAGTACTTCAGGACGGTATGTTGGGTCGCATTGATGTCACGCGTTTCTTTCCCGGCACGGCTGTCCATCCAAAGGATGGCGTTTCCCAGCGGCCGCCCGGTGGCGTCAACGGCCAAAACCGTCGATGAGGTGGCGCAAACCGCAACGGCGCGCACCTGCCCGGGGTTGGGGATTTGCTTAAGGACGGCGCGTGCGCAGCGACAGATGGCCTGCCACCAATCCAGCGGATTTTGTTCCGCCCAGCCGGGCATCGGATAGGTGGTTGCATACGGTGCCGCCGCCATGGCCAGCAGATCGCCGCGGGCATTGAAAATGCCGACCCGACCCGCCTGCGTGCCCACATCGATTCCCATCAAAAGAGGGTCCGCGTTCATCATCATTTTATTTCCCCAGAGCCAAGGAGCTGGTTTGCGAAAAAAGCATCGGCTTCCGCGCCCCTTTGCTGCCTGTCAGTTTTTGCATCGGCTGTGCCGCATCCGGCACGCCGCCGGGGGGCGCTCACCGTTTCAACAGCCTTTGCAGAATGAGAAAGGTCAGCAAGATGAGGGCAATCCAGATAACGCGTTCATTGGGCGAAACGCCGTAGAGCGCCATCAGATTCCTTGCCAAAACAATAATGAGAATTCCGGGGACGGTGTATCCCACTCCGCCGTAGCCCCCGTAAAGATCGGTTCCGCCGATGATGACGGCGGCAATCACTTCAAGTTCCAAGCCTACCGCCACTTTGGGATCTCCGGTGTTCAGCCGGCCGGCAAGGACCCATCCGGCCAGGGCGGCCAATACCCCACTGATGGTGTAGACATAGGCTTTGGTTTTCAGATAGCTGATGCCCGACAGCTCCGCCACGCGCGCATTTTCGCCGATGGCATAGATGCTTCTTCCCAGGGCCGTTCTTTTTTCCAGGGTGGATAACAGGAGTAAGATCGCCACAAACAAGAAGAACACATAGGGCACGACGCCGAGGCCGTCATTGGCCAGGCTTTTGGTGAATGGACCCAAGCCGAAGGTTTTCATGCCTCCGGTGACGGCATAGGCCGCGCCCCGGATGCCGATCATGGTTCCCAGCGTGACGGCAAAATCCGGGATTCGGACCCCACTGGCCAGACCGTTCAGCAAACCGATGGTTCCCCCGACGGCCAGCACCATCAGCAGTATGACGGGTTCAGGCGCAATAAAAGATCCCTGACCGGAATAACCGTACCAGGTGCCCCAGTGTTGAAACAATCCGGTCAGCGAGCAGGATAACGCGAGAATGGAGGCCACGGAAAGATCGATGCCCCCGGTCATGATCACCAGGGTCATGCCCAGCGCGACCAGTCCCAACTCGACGATACGATGGAGCAAGATGTAAATGTTGGCCGCCGTGAGAAAGCCGGGGACCGTGCACATCCAGGCAAATAGAGCGAGCAGCACCAGGTAGGAAAGAAAGATGTGGGGATTCTGCTTGAGTTTCTGTTTTACGGCTCCGGCCGTTTTACCAGTGAAATCCCGGCGCGCACGATCCGATTGGGCCGCGATGTCGGCGCTCATAACGTCTCCTAAAACTCCAGGCCGGCGAGTTTCAACAGCTCCATCTTATCTGTGGCCGAAGTTATTTTTTCATTTTTGACGATTTTTCCGTCCCGAATGATCACGATCCAGTCACTGACCGCCAGGCCCTCCTCGATTTCCGAGGGGATCAAAATCGTCGTCCTTCCGGCTTTGTACTTTGCGATGAGCTCCATGACTTTTTCTTTGACGCCGATGTCCAGACCTCTGGTCGGATCCACCAGAACGAGTATCGAGCCGATCTCCAGCCACTTGCCTAGCAGAACTTTCTGTTGATTCCCGCCGCTGAGCGCGCCGAGGGGCGCGTCGGGATCGGGCGGCACGATTCCCAATTCTTTAATTCTTTGCGTGGCCAGTTTGTTGATTTTGCTGAAATCCAGGAAGATTTTGCCTTTGAGGCGATCCAAGGTCGGCAGGGCGATGTTTTCGGCGATGGTTTTTGCCAACAGGAGCCCCTCACTGGCCCGTTCATCCACCATATAGCCAATTCCGTTTCGGATCCCGTCCCTGGGGGAGTTGAGCTGAACCGCCCGGCCGTCGATGATGAGTTGACCGCTCGTGGGCTGCAAGTCGCCGAAGAGTATCTTGCCCAAGGCTCTTTTGCCCGAGCCCTCCAAGCCATAAATGCAGTAGACCAGATTCTGATGGAACTCCAAGTTTACTTCCTGAAGAACATCTCCATAGCTGAGATCGCGCAATTGCATTTTCGGCGCAGCGTCAGTTACCTGAACGGCATTCGCGGCGCGCCGCTCTTTGGCGATACTTTTGCCGGTTATGCTGACCTCAAGCTCTTCCAGGCTCGTATTCTCCATTTTGTCATCCAGGACCTTCTGGCCATCCCGGAGCACCACGACCCGATCGGCGATCACCGGGATCTCCTCCATCCGGTGGGTAATGTAAATGATCCCCCGGCGCATCTTTTTCATGTTTTGGATGGATTGATAAAGAACTTTTAGCTCTTTGATGGAAAGAATGGCGGACGGCTCATCGAATATGAAAAGCTGCGCGCGTCGGGAAAAGGCGGCCGCAATGGAAACCAGCTGTTTTTCAACGGTACTGAGGTCGGCAACGATCTTATCGGGGTCGACTGAAATTTGGAGGGATTCGAGCAGTTGTCGGGCCCGCCGCCGCATCTGGTGGTAGTCAACCGTCAGCAGGCCTTTGCGTCGGGGGAGATGGCCGGCAAAAATATTTTCCTTGACGGTCAGATTCGGAAGCAGGCGCAGTTCCTGGTAGAGTACGGAAATGCCCAGGTTGAAGGCATTTTTGGTGCTGAAATCCTTGACGCGCTGACCGTTGAAATACACCTCGCCGCTGGACGGGGAGGTTGCGCCGGCCAGAATCTTAATCAAAGTGGATTTTCCCGCACCGTTTTTGCCCAGCAAGACGCACGTCTCCCCCCTCTGCGCATAAAAATCCACATTTTTCAATGCGCTGACGGCCGCATACTCTTTGCAGATATCTTTCATTTCACAAAGGCATGTTTCCATTGTCGACTTCCCACGGCATGCGTCCCCAAAGGTTCGTAGAAGGCACGGCGCATCACCGGTTATTGGGCCGTGAACCGGTTTAAACCCAGGACGAATAGTATCAGAAAACCCAAAATCATCGTCTGCGTGTAGTACGATATGCCCAGCAGATCGACCCAGGTGATCAGAAGCGAAAAGACAAGCGTGCCGCCCACGGCGTTGATCACCCCCCCGTGGCCGCCTCGGAACGTCGTTCCTCCCAGGACCGCCATCCCGATCGCATAGAGTTCGTAGCCTTGAAACGATCGCGCGTCGCCCACCCCGAAATACCCGGTGGACCACAAGCCGGCAAACACGGCCAAGAGCGCCGAAATGCCATAGGCCAGGACCTTGACGCGTTTGACATTGATGCCGACCAACTCGGCGGTCACGGGATTGCCGCCGGCCGCATAAATGGATCGGCCGAGGGGGACGTATTTAAGAAAGCCGTAAAAGAGCAAAGAGACAGCGATCAGCAAAAGCACCACCACCGGGACCGGGCCGATGTTGCCGGTCAGCTTCTCGAGCGGTCCCGCGCCCAGATCGCCGTGGTAGGGGATGCCCCCCGTCATGCACATCGCCAGACCGCGGATGAGGTACAGCATGACCAAGCTCGCCGCAAAGCCCTGAATGCCGATATAGGAATGCAAAAAACCGATGACGGATCCGATCAAAAATCCCAGCAGCAAAATACAGGCTATTATGAAAAACGGCGGCATGACCGGGCTCCAGGCGGTGGTCAGCTGCGTCTGCGCCCCGGCTTCCGGTATCCATAAAAAGTAATGGCCGTAGAACATGGTCATGACCAGAATGGAGGCTAAAGCCATATTGCTGCCGATGGAAAGGTCAATTTCGCCCACCAGCATCACAATGCTGATCCCGATGCTGATGCACAAAAACGGCAGCATTAAATTCAAAAATCCGATCAGATTGTACTTCGACCAGAATACCGGCGTGGTGACGGTCACCAGAATCAGCAGAATCACGAAAAAGGCGATGATCCAGTATTTTTTCAGGAGAACTTTCAGGTTTTCCATCATAGCCGCCATCTCAACACCGCGCGCCTCCCCGTGGAGCCCATTCAGGACCCGACACGGAGTAATCGTCTTCTCTAGCCGGGCAAGCCGGTTGGAGCGCAGCGGAAATCCCGATTTAGCGGGGAACCAACGTTTGGGGCCACAAAGTCACCCAGACACCCAGGAAGATTATTGGAAGGTCTTCTTCGTGTCTTGGTGCCTTGGTGGCGTAAGTAACACGTTCTGGCCACCAAAAGCACGGATTTCATTCTTGAGTAACTAAAACGCCCCGTGATCCTGACGATAAAAAAAGGGGATGGAGATCGTTAGGCTTGCTGCGACCCCCCATCCCCCGCCGGATCATTTCATTCGTTCAAAGGGTTTGCGATTCACCGCGGATACCGACCGTTTGATCGCCCGTGCGTCTTGAAGCGCGTGATCCCAAGGCGCTCAACCTGCCGGCCAGTCAAACGGCAACCATTTCCTTCGTCTGGGGTGAGGGTAATTACACCCTTAAAATACCGCGTTCGGATTGTAATAATCCTTGGCATTGCCGCTGTCGACGAGAACGGTTCCCGTTTTGATGTACTTGGTGGGATCGGAGATTTCTTTGGAGTACGACGTAAGTTCATCCGGCGACGTATAATTGGGAACATTTTTCGTCCGAATATATTCGATCAGGGTCTTCAACCCGATGCGGGTGATATCGGTCGACCAGTTGACGATCGTAGCAACGTATTGGGGCTTGTCACTGTCGATAATCAGTTTGACCGCTTCCTTTTGGGCATCCACGCCGCACAGGATGACGTCGTTGAGGCCGGCTCTTTTTAAAGACTCGCGCGCCCCCAGAACCATGGAGTCGTTGTGGCCGAAGACCAGGTCGATCGACACCCCCTGTCCTTTCGCCTTGACAATCGCATCTTCCATAATCTGCATGCCCTTGGTCCGGTCATAGTAGCCGCGGTCGTAATAGAAAAGATCGAAGCGTCCGCCGCCCATCTGATCCAGCGCCTGATGGAATCCTCCCCCCCGGCCGATCGCCGCGGGCCCTCCGGGGCTTCCCTGCAGCTCCACCCATACCACTTTGCTCTTATCGGGGAAAATCTTCTTGACGATGTATTCGCCCACCAGATAACCCGCCTGCCATTGGTCAATGCCCACATAGGCGATGTAGTCGCCGTAAAGCTGCCGATCAATGGCCACGATGGGTATGTTCTGCTTAACGCACTCCCCGATTGCCCGTTTCACACCTTGCGGTGTCACCGGATTGATCAGCAATCCTTTGATGCCTTTGCCGATCATGCTCATCACCTGCCGGACCTGTTTGAGTTCGTCGTCTTCCGCATTGTACCAGACCAGCTCCACGTTTTCCTCTTTGGCCACCTCCTCGGCGGTTTTTTGCATGGCGACGTAATAGGGCGCATTCATGTTCACATGCGCGAAGCCGATGAGGAGCTTGTCTGCAGCGGCCGCATTCGGCGTGGACCCGATACACCAGACGGCCAAGGCCGCCCCGATGATCAAACCAACGGTTGATTTCGCCATTTTCCTACGCATGTCATCTTCCCCCTTTCGTTTGAATAGGTAACTTCATTGGGCTTAGTCGCCGGCACAAACTGATAGAATATCACCCCCTTTCCATTTGATCGCCGTTCCGGTCAATTTTAACTGTCAGCATGGTGAAACTGAACGTCAACGACGGTCGATCCGCAGGAGCGACCTCGATTTATTTCTTCCGGGGAGGGAAATGGAATTGCGGGAACAAGTATGCATTTGTTTATATGTGGAGCGGATGGCATGTCAAGAAAAATCAATCTATGAGCCCATGCACGGGCGCGTTTCAAATTGAAGTTGCCGCAACGCTCGCAAAGCGGAAGGAACCCTACGGAAATTTTCGGAAAAGAAAAAATATCGGAAAAATGTTGGAATTTGAAAATTTCAGGTGGAAAATATAACGGAGTTGTGTTAGTTTTAGTTTTAGTCCGTTTCACCGCCGACGCTGCCGCCCTGATTTCGGAACGGGAAACCAGCCGCTGTATTCGGCCCTGTGCCGGAGGGAGACCGCCGTCGGGATCCCCCACCACCCCCGACAGCCGGACCGTGCGAACGCGGGCAGGGCCGGCCCGCCATTTTTTCGGACGGTCAACGCACCCAGGCTGAATCGACGGAGTCCCTGCACGTCGGGCTCCAAGGCCGGGAGCGGAGCCGACCGACAACTGGCAGTTGAATGTGATTGCGCGATCGAGACCTTCTCACGAATTTACCCCATGCAAGCGCCGGAGACCACCGATTGTGAATTAACCGTTATCGGCACCGGGATGGCCGGGATGGCTGCCGCCCTTTTTGCCGCCAACCGGGGCCTATCCACCGTCCAGGTGGGCCACAGCGGCGGTATCCTGTTTGCCAGCGGGCTCCTGGATTTGATGGGCGTTCACCCTGTGGCCGCACAAAAGGTTTGGCAAGATCCCTGGGCGGCCATCGACGCCCTGGTGCGGGATGAGCCCCACCACCCCTATGCTCGGATCAAAAAGGAAGACATCCGGGCCGCCTTCGACGAATTGCTCGGTTTTCTCAACGAAGCGGGCCTGGGCTATCGGCGAAACGGCGAGCGCAACACGCAGGTCCTGACCTCTCTGGGGACGGTCAAACCGACGTATGCGGTTCCCGAGACCATGTGGACCGGCGCCCAGGCGTTTGCAAACAAGATTCCCTGCCTGCTGGTCGATTTTCAAGGGATGCGGGAATACAGTGCCCGCCAGATGGCCGCGATCCAAAAAGAGCGCTGGCCGGCCCTGCAGACCCTCCGTGTCGTTTTTCCGGATACCGAGAATGTCGCGGAAGTGTATACGGGCCTCATGGCCCAAGCCTTGGAGTCGCCGGCCACCCGTAAGAAACTGGTGGAACGGGTGCGCCCCCATGCCCAAGGGGTCGAGGCGGTGGGCCTGCCGGCCATTTTCGGCCTGTATCGCACCCGGGAGATTCTCGCCGATCTGACGAATGGAATCGGTGTTCCTGTCTTTGAGATTCCCACCCTGCCGGTCTCCGTACCGGGATTGCGCCTGAAGGAAACCTTCGAATTCAAGCTTCCGGCCAAAGGCATCCGTGCTTTGCGGCAACAGCAGGTATTGGAAGCCCGTCCTTCATCCCAGGGCGGTTTTCGGCTGGGAATCGGCGACAAGGCGATCGAACACTACCTTCACACCCGGAGCATCATCCTGGCCAGCGGCCGGTTCTTGGGCAAAGGGCTGCTTGCCGAAAGAAAGCGGATCCGGGAGACCATCTTCGACCTGCCGGTTTCCCAACCGGTCAGCCGCAGCGGGTGGCACCAGAAAAGTTTCCTGGATCCCCGCGGGCATGCGTTCAACCGGGCCGGTTTGGAAGTCGACCACTGCTTCCGGCCCCTGGACGCCGGGGGTCGACCCGCCTTTCCGGCGCTTTTTGCCGCCGGGTCCATTCTGGCCCATCAGGATTGGGTGCGCATGAAGTGCGGTTCGGGAGTTGCCATTGCCACGGCTTACGCGGCCGTCAGGGCCTGCTTGGAACAAAAATAATGGTAACCGTTTAGCGCTTTGAAAAACCGTGGATAAGCCGACCGCTTATCGGCTTTGGGCAGCGGAAAAAACTCGCAAATAAGGGTTCGTAAAACCGACCCGCGCAGTGATTTCAAAAAGGATGCCGCGCAAAGTGAGGTCAATCCGGGCCTTGATGGGAACTCCTTTTTACGGTTCGGTTTAACGACCTCTAATTTTCTCAGACAGTTTCCCGCTGCTCAAAGCCGAACTGTCGACCGGGATACTTTTCATACAGCCAAATCGATGCAAATAACGTTTTTTACCTTCACCCTCTATTTATCCCTGGCGATCTGCCTGATCGGCTTGACTTACCGGGGCTGGACCTGGCTTAAATTAGAAGTCGGGCCTCCCGCGGAGCGATTTTCGTGCGGACAAAGAGCGGCGGCGGCGGCCCAAGGCCTCCTCCGGACGCTGCTGAGCCGTCGAATTTTTGCCGTGTTGAAGGTGCTGGTTCTCGATGTTGGCTTGCAGGTCCGAATTCTGAAGGCCGATTTACGGCGCTGGTGCATGCACATGAGCATCTTCGTCGGAGTTTTGCTGCTGGTGCTGATGCATGCCCTGGATGAGCCCCTGACCCAGGCTCTGTTTCCGGATTACGCTTCCACCCGCAATCCTTTCATGTTTTTAAGGAATCTGGGCGGCGCCATGGTGCTGGCGGGGGTCGGCCTGGCGCTGTACCGCCGCGTGAGGATCCGGGGACTGCGCAGGACGACCCGCACCGGCGACAGACTCGCCATGGGGCTGCTGGCGCTGATTATATTTTCCGGATTCGTCCTGGAAGGATTGCAGATTATTTCTGCGCCCATTTTCGATCAAATGGTTGAAGATTACCTGGGCACGGATGATCCGGAAGACAGGGCCGCGCTCAAGGTTTATTGGGCGCAAGATTTCGGGGTGGCGTTTAGCGGCCTGAAGGCGTCCGCGGATGCAGAGGTTTGGGCGCAAGGCCAGGACCTCCATGAAGAAAGCTGCGCCGGCTGTCACAGCAACCCCCGCGCGGCCTTTGTCTCCTATCCCCTGGCCCGGGCGCTGCAATCCATGGCCGGGGTGCTCAACGGGATGCGGGCCGATGTCTGGATGTGGTACGTCCACTTTCTGGCCTGCTTCGGCGGTCTGGCCGTGCTGCCGTTCACCAAATTTTTCCACTTGATCGCCACACCGCTGCAGCTTCTGGTGGGGGCGGTGGAAAATCCGTCGCCCGCCGCGGGGGCCAATCAGCAAACCAAACGGGTCTTGGGACTGGACGCCTGCATGCACTGTGGCGTCTGTACGCTGCACTGCAGTGTGGAGCCGGTTTTTCGAATCATGGGCAACCCGAGCATTCTGCCCTCTGAAAAACTGGCGTCCGTCAAGACCCTCGCCGCGGGCCGTTTGCGGGATCCTGAAGCCCTCGCGGCCGTGGCCGCGGGCAGTTTCATCTGTACCAGCTGTTACCGCTGCACCCGCGTCTGCCCCGCAGGAATCGACTTGCAGGATCTTTGGAGCGCCTCCCGTCAATCGCTGGTCGCTCGCGGTTTTACCGAACCCCATATCTGGGTGCGGGAACGGACCGCTGCCGAGTGGGCCGCCGGACTGATAGCGCCGCAAGCGTCTCCTTTTCCGGCGCTCAAAAACAAGCCCCGGCATGTGAACCTGGTGGACCAGACCGAGACTTTTTCGGCCTGCGTGCAATGCCAAACGTGCACCAATGTCTGTCCGGTGGTGGCGGCCGCGGGCGATAGTGCCCGGGATCTGGATCTGACCCCCCAGCAGATCATGAACCTGCTGCGGTTGGGCGCCCACGAAATGGCCATGGGGGCGCGGATGGTCTGGGATTGTGTGACCTGTTATATGTGCCAGGAACACTGTCCCCAAGGGGTCAAAGTGGCGGATGTCATGTACGAATTGCGCAATCGGGCCTGTGAGAGGTTGCCGGCCGTCAAGCAGGCGGTCCATGGGACGCCGCTTTGCGAACGATCGTCAGATCCAGGACGGAAGGAAGACAGATCATGAAATTTGCCTGGTTTGCGGGATGTAAGATACCCTATTTTCTGCCCCAATATGAACGTGCGTCCCGGGCGGTTTTAGAGGCCCTGGAGGTCGAGCTGGTCGAGCTGGAAATGAATTGCTGCGGTTACCCGGTCCGCCACCAGAGTTTTGAAGCCTTTATCCTGTCGGCGGCCCGCAACAGCGCCCTGGCCCAGGCTCGCGGGCTGGATATCCTCACCCCCTGCAAATGTTGCTTCGGCAGCCTGAAACAGGCCGAATACTGGCTGAGAGAAAGCGATTCCCTGCGCGCGGAGACGAACCGGCAGCTGGACGAAGAGGATCTCCGCTGGGAAGGCGCGAAGATCCGCATCCGGCACCTGCTTTCCGTAATGGCCGAGGATGTGGGCATCGCGAAGATCCGCGCGAAGCGCAAGCATGTCTATGACGGATTGAAGGTGGCGGCCCATTACGGCTGCCATGCCCTGCGGCCGGCCAATGTGGTCCGCTTCGACAACCCGCTGGCGCCGACGCTGTTTGAAAAACTGGTGGACGCCACCGGCGCCCAGAGTGTCGATTGGCCCCGACGTCTGGATTGTTGCGGCAGTCCTCTGTGGGAAAAGAATCAAGCGCTTGCGCTGGAGCTGATGCGCAAAAAGTTGGAGGACGCGTTGCAGGCCGGGGCCCAGGTACTATGCACGGCCTGCACGTATTGCCAGATCCAGTTCGACACGGTGCGCGCCGCCGAATTGAACGCCGGCGGCCTCGAGGGGCGGTTGCCGTCCATCCTCTACCCGCAGCTTCTGGGACTTTGTCTGGGGCTGTCCGCAGAATCTTTGGGACTGGCGGACAACCGGCTGGATGCGAGCCTTATTCGCAATTATTTAGGATAAGGGGCGGGTTTTCGTAAACGATGACCGCGGGGGTTGATTTTCACTTGTGAAACCCAAGCCCGAGTGTTATGGTCCTGACACCCACCTCCCGGGATGAAAGAGCCGCAAAGACTCAGCAACACCGACCCGCAAAGAGAGGCCGCTGATGAGAGCCGCCAAAACGATGACCCCCAAGGTTCCCGACCCGCAACCCCTGATCGGGGAAGGGGCTGCCGCGGAGAACGCCCCCCAGGGCTTGTCCATGGGCCACCGCCACAAGCAGATCTTGGAGCTGGTTCGCGGTCAGGGCTTTATTTCCATCGAAGAGCTGGCGCAGAACTTTCAAGTGACGCCCCAGACCATCCGCCGCGATATTAATACGCTCAGCGAATACGGCTTGCTGCGCCGTCATCATGGGGGGGCCGGTCTGCCCACGAGTGTCGAAAATTATGCCTACACCGCGCGCAAGGTGCT
>CP070697.1:5541419-5544686 GCA_020353555.1 Desulfobacterales bacterium | reverse complement strand
ATGCGGCCCGCCACCATGGTTAAGAACGGTTTGCCGCGCAGGTGCCAGCCATCGAAAGGGGTGTTGCGGCTCCGGGACTGGAACGTGTTCGCATCCACCGTGAAAGCTATTGCCGGATCAATAATCGTAAGATCCGCGGCCAAGCCGACTCTCAGCCCTCTTGCAAGACCGAGAATCCGGGCCGGATTGGTCGACATTTTGGCGACCAGATCGCCCAGGGTAATCACATTTTCATTAACTAATCTGATCCCCAAAGAAACCGAAGTTTCAAGCCCGATAATCCCATTGGGGGCGCGCTCGAGCCCGACGGCTTTTTCCGCAGGCGCATGGGGTGCATGATCGGTGGCAATCACGTCGATCGTGCCGTCCGCCAGGCCTTGACGAATCGCTTCCCGGTCCCTGTTCGCACGCAACGGCGGATTCATTTTAGCGTTGCTGCCGTATTCTTTAACCGCCTCATCGGTCAACATAAAGTAGTGGGGGGCCGTTTCGGCCGTAACCTCCACACCCCGCGCCTTAGCCTCCCGGATCGCCCGCACCGATTCGGCCGTGCTTACATGGGCAATGTGAACACGTGTGCCGATGAGTTCGGCCAGGGCGATATCCCGCATGACCATGATGCTTTCGGAAGCATTCGGGATACCGCCCAATCCCAACTGGCGGGCCACCACCCCCTCGTTCATCACGCCGCCGGCCGTCAAATTCAGGTCTTCGCAGTGGGAGATGACCAGCAGACCGCATTCTTGTGCATATTCCAGCGCTTTACGCATCAACTGGCTGTCCATCACGGGATTGCCATCATCGGAAATGGCGACAGCTCCCGCTGTTTTTAGCTCCCGATAATCGCACAAGCCCCTGCCGGCAAGGCCTTTGCTGATCGCTGCCACGGGATATAGCGGAACGGTATCGTTCTGGGCCGCTTGGGCCAGCACGTATTCCGTTATTTCGCGGCTGTCGTTTGCAGGATTGGTATTCGGCATCGGACAGAGGGCCGTAAAGCCACCCCAGGCAGCGGCCCGGCAGCCGGATTCGATGGTCTCTTTGTGCTCGAATCCCGGCTCCCGCAGATGGACATGCATATCGATTAGGCCCGGAGTAATGATTTTACCGGTAGCATCGATGACCCGCGTTGCGGGTTCGGCGCTGCGGGCTGCGAGTTGGGCGCCTTCGGCCGTCCCCGGCGCGACAATCGCTGCAATTTTTCCGTCCTCAATGAGAAGGTCCCGGACGTCGTCTATATTTCCAGGGTCGATTGTCCGGCCGCCCTTAATCCACGTCAGCATTGTGGCTCTCCTGATCACCCAGTGCAGCTGCCTCAAAGAAAAGCAGCACTGTTAATTCAACTGACCCAGCATTGTGAAATAAAGAACGCCGATGCCTTCAGACGCCATCTCAACACCGTACCTTAATTCTACTTGGTCACATTAACCCTGTTCAGCATGGCGCTTGTCCCCGGAAGGCCTTCGGTCATGTGACAAAGTAGAATTAATCGTCCCGGAAAAAAATCACCATATCATTTTGGCGCCCACCCGTCACCTTTTTGACAGTGCAATGACCCCGGGAGATACTTAAGACCGGATTCCTTTTCGGCGGCGATCCCGCTACCGGCGCGATCATCCCCCTCCCAAAGCACGATGGGAGACAAAAATTTGTGTAATTTCTTGCCGTGGTTGAAATAAATCCTGCTTTGGTTCGCCCGTCGTAAAGGCGGTATCCAGATCAGGCGTTGGCCACGCTCACTTCAAAATCCTGCCCAACCGAGCCCATCGAACCCCAAAGTTTTCCTTGTCCCACGACCAATAGATGATGAAGGCTTTGCCGCTCACCGCCTTAAGATCAACAAAGCCCCAAAAACGGCTGTCAAAACTCTCGTCCCGGTTGTCCCCCATGACGAACAGGGAATCCGCGCGCACTTTAATCGGGCCGAAGTTGTCGCGCGGTCGCACGTAGGCCGGGATAATATGCGGATCGGTATAAGACCCGAAGTCATGATTCACCGGCTCGCCGTTGACGAACAGTTTTTTATCCCGGCATTCGATCACGTCCCCGGCCACCCCGATCACGCGCTTGATAAAATCCTTATTGGGATCCAGGGGATATTTAAAAACAACAATATCCCCACGCTGAGGGGTCTTTACCGGCATGATTACCTCATGCAAGTAAGGTATCTTGATCCCGTAGATAAATTTATTCACCAGAATATGATCGCCAATCTGGAGAGTCTGCTTCATCGAGCCGGAAGGTATCTTAAACGCCTGAACCACAAATGTCCGAATAAATAAAGCGATTAGGACAGCCACCAAAATGGCTTCCACATTTTCCCGCACACGGCTCTTATTTTGCGGTTTAATATCGCGTTCGGCCGATTTTTTTGCCTTCAAATCTTCTTACCTTTCCCTATCTGACATTGTCCAGCGACATTGAGTCAGTGATTCATTAAACCACCATTTACCATGAAACACAAATATGTGAAACCTCGGCACCGGCAATGGGGAGATCTTAAAATTTGTTCCTTTGGATGTTGCGTCGGAGATCCTTGACAATGTTGGGGGCAGGCTCTATCCCTCTACCAGGCATGCATAAAATGAAATATCACTCTTAAAAAAAGATTGGCGAAAATTCCCGCGACAACGTCATCCAGCACAACACCGACACCGCCACTGAATTTGGCGTCCACCCTTCCAATCGGAAACGGTTTCCAAATATCAAACATCCTGAAAACCACAAAACCAGCCGCCGCCGTCAACAGGTTAAAGGGCAGTCCGAAAAGGGCTACCAATACTCCGGCGATTTCATCAATGACAACGCGACCCGGATCTTTTTGCCCTAATATTCTTTCCGCCCCATGGGAGATCCCTATGGCCCCCAAAATAAATAAAGCCACACCCAGCGCGGCACTGGGCGCATCCATTTTAGACAGAAGATAACTCAGCGGCAGCCCTAAAAAAGATCCAAACGTACCCGGGGCAAAAGGGATGTTACCGATAAAACCGCCGGTGGCTAGGAAGATAACCACCTTTTCGCCGAAATTCATGGCCCGTGTCTATAATCTGGTCCGGCTTTTGTCAAGGTTCAAAATACAGGCTATTTGATCCGCCGGTTACAGGGCCAGCACGCCTCTCTCGACAATTTGTTGCCGATTTTTCGAAACTTCGTCGCGCGCTTTGAGGTCGCAGGAGCGACTTTACGCTTTCTTCAAATCCTGTTCCGCCGCTTCTTTGGCAATGATGTCGTAAACGCTCCGCAAAGGAAGTTTTCTTCGAAGTG
>CP070697.1:5532173-5541319 GCA_020353555.1 Desulfobacterales bacterium | reverse complement strand
AGATGAGAGTCATGTCACATTGCGCCAGCGCCAGGGAGCATTTTTCAAAGAGGGCGTCAAAATCATCCCGCACGATGCCGAAACTCACCGCTTCACCGCCGGCCTCGTAGATGAGACCGGACAGGGTATAAGTATTAATGTCACGGATCTGCCCCGGCCCCGGAACCTCATGGGTGGGAACAATTTCATCCCCCGTCGAGATGATACCGATCCGGGGCCTCTTATAAACCGTCACCGTTTGCCGGCCCAAGGCCGCCAAAAGTCCGGTTTCCTGGGGCCTGAGTTTGCGGCCGCGACGAAGAATGACCGTCCCCTTTTGGATGTCTTCGCCGACCGCGATGACGTTGTGGCCGGGAGCCGTGCTGCGGTATACTTCGATGGTGGTCTCATCGATCGCCTCGGTGTGCTCAATCATGACCACGCTATCGGTCTCCGACGGCAACATGCCGCCGGTTGCGATCCGGACGGCTTCCCCTGGTCCGACGGAAAAATTCGGTGATGCTCCCATGGCCACGGTGGCCTTTACCGTGAAATAGGCCGGATTGCCTTCACTGGCGCCGAAAGTCGATGCGGCATTGAGAGCAAACCCATCGACCGTTGAGCGGGGAAAATCCGGCAAATCAGCATCCGAGACCATGTCCGCCGCCAGAATCCTTCCGACCGTATCCCGCAGCCGAACTTCTTCGATTTCAACGCGCGGAAAGTCCGGAGTGAATTCGAGAACCCGCTGCAACTCCGTCACTTTGAAAAATTCTTTCATGCCCGGATGAACCCTCACACTTTGAGACCCAATTCAACCACTTGGATGGGATGCACCACCTCGATTGCATCCGTCTCCTCCAGGTTACCGGCTAGATTTACGCGGCATCCAGGACAGCCGGTGGCCAGCAGCCGCGCTCCGGTGGCCTTAGCATTTTCAATTTTTTTCGCAACGATTCGCTGCGATAGGTTCGGATGATCATAAAAAAAGGTACCGCCACCGCCGCAGCAAGAGTCAAAGTCCACTGAACGGATGTAATCGACAGGGGGAAGGGCTTCCAGCAGCTGTTCGACGTGAGTTTTGACTCCCTGGGCATTTCGCAGGTGGCAGGGCGAATGGTAGGTCACGATGGTTGGGGATGCCGTTGCTTTCAGAAAAGGTTGAAGGTGTTCGACATTGTCAAAAATAAATTCCCCGATATCCTTCACTTTCCGCGACAGTTCCAGCGCCTCGCGGGTGTCGGTTTGCAGGTCCGCCAGAACCGCGGGATATTCGTGGCGCAGCGCCGAGCCGCAGGTGGCGCAGTCGACGATCACCGCGTCGATGTCGGGCCTCGTGAAAAGGGCGATGTTTTTTAGAATATTTTCTTTTGTTTTGGAAACGGACCCTTGAATAAACAGCGGAAGCCCGCAGCAGACTTGATCCTTGGGGATACCCACCCGATACCCCATTCGCTGCAGGACCTGCACGGTGGCCCGGCCGACGTCTGCATAGATATAATTGGTCCCGCACCCCGTAAAGTACAATACCCTACCGCGTGGCTTTCCCAGGGGTTCGATCACGTCAGCGATTTGATCCCTGAAAGGCTTTTGATTAAACTTGGGCAATCTTTTCAAAGGAATGTTGCCGATCTTGACTTCTTGGGCGATTTTCTCGAGCACGACGTTGCGGCCGAAAGCAGCGAATTTGGACGCCCAATGCAGTTGCGCCGCGTGCGTCAGAAAATGGTAGAGCACTTTCTTTTTCCAGTTCTCGCCGTAGTCATCGATTAAGTCAGAGCGCATACGCCTGAAGAGGGAATCATGACGAACGCCGCTGGGACAATTGGCCGTGCAGCTGCCGCACATGAGACACCGGGAGACGAGCTCGCTGAGATGAGGGGATGTGGGCAGGTCACGTGCGGCGTAATGCTTGATCAGTTGCACCTTGGCGCGGGGACTGGCCGACTCCTCCCGCAGCTCCTGGTAGACCGGACAGGTTACCAGGCATAACCCGCACTTGACACAGCGATGAACTTCTTCGGCTTCCATTTTCAAACGAATTTTCCCGGATTTAAAATCCCGTGAGGATCCACCGTTTTTTTTAGGGCAGCCATAAATTCGCGGGTGTCCGCATTCGTGACGAGGGGCAGAAATTCGGCCTTGGCCAGACCAATACCATGTTCACCCGACAACGTCCCATCGAGGCTGACCGCCAGCTCAAATATCTCCCGGGTGGCGGTTTGCACGCGGGCCCATTCCTCTTTATTGCGGATGTCGGTCGAAATCACAGGATGCATATTGCCATCTCCGGCATGGGCCAGGATACCGATGCGCACTTTATGCTTGTCGGCGATCGCCCGGATTCCGCCCACCATTCGCGGTACGTTGCTGACGGGAACGGTGGCATCTTCCACAATACAGGTCGGCGCCAGGCGGGCAAAAGCGCTGTAGGTCGACCGCCGGGCCTTCCATAAATCATCGGTTTCCGCCTGGGTCCGGGCCTGTTTGACTTCAATGGCGCCATTGTTGCGGGTTTTGGCCACGATTCGGTTCATCTCCTTTTCGACCGCTTCCGTGATCCCATCCACTTCAATGAGCAGCATGCCTTCGGCTTCCCGGGGCAACCCCAGCTGGGTGGCATCCTCCACCACATTGATGACCGTTTTGTCCATGAGTTCGAGCGCCACGGGAAGGATACCGGAACCGATAATGTCGGCCACGGTGTTGGCCGTTTTCTCAAGATCATCATAGATCGCCAGAATGGTGCGATGCGCTTCCGGCAAAGGCATGATCTTGAGGGTGATTTCTGTGACCAGGCCGAGCGTCCCTTCGGAACCGCAGAAAAGACTGGTCAGGTTGTATCCGGAGACGTCTTTGACGTTCCGGCTGCCGGAACGGATGATTTTGCCGGAGGCCAGGACGACTTCGAGACCCATCACATAGTCGGCGGTCACGCCGTATTTGAGGCACCGGGGTCCGCCCGCATTTTCCCCGACATTGCCCCCGATGGTGGAAACCGTGAAACTGGCGGGGTCCGGCGGGTAGAAGAATCTCTCACGGCCCAGGGCCTTTTGCAGATCGCCGTTGACAACCCCGGGTTGAACAATCGCGTAGCGGTCCCGGGTGCTGATTTGAAGGATTTTATTCATTTGCGTGAAGCACAGGGCCAGTCCCTGGCGGGCGGGCACGGCGCCGCCGCTGAGGCTGGTGCCCGCCCCCCGGGCCGTGACCGGAATTCTCTCTTTGGATGCCAGTGCCAGAATGTGGGCAACTTCTTCGCTATTCACCGGAAAGATGACCGCCTCCGGCACACACTCCGCTACATAAGCATCGTAGGCGTAGCTGAGAATGTCCTCGGGAGCATCCAGGAATCTCTCCCGGCCGACAATGGTCTTTAGCTGCGATTTAACATCTGGCTTGAGCATCCGTATCCCCTTGAAGATCGCCGAAACATCGTGACGGCGATTTTGTGTACATATTGATCGATGATAAAAAAATGCAGGGGGGGTGTCAATAAAGAAAGACCATCCTCCCAGGGTAAACCCTTGCGAGATCTGCAACTACGCCGGATGCGGATAGTTGCGTTTTAGAGACTTGCAAAATCCTGAAAGGAGAGTATAATTTGCTCAATTTAAACAATTTCCTTTTTGATTCCTGTTTCCGTCAGCCAAGGAAGACCCAATATGTCCGAAGAAGCCGAATCAGCAGCAGCCCGCCCGCGAGCCCAAAAACCTGAATTCTTGACTCAAACCAGGTTTGATGAATTTGATTTGCCGGAGGAAGTTCTGGCCGGCCTCGAAGACGCAGGCTTCTACTATTGCACGCCGATTCAGGCGCAGACACTGCCCTTGTCCTTGAGCGGCCGCGATGTGGCCGGTCAGGCCCAGACCGGTACCGGTAAAACCGCCGCTTTTCTGATAACCATAGCAACCCGCCTTCTGAGGTCACCGGAGCCGGCGACCGGCCTTCCGCGGGCGCTGGTCCTGGCCCCCACCCGAGAACTGTCCCATCAGATTTATGAGGAGGCCCAAAGCCTCGGACGCCACACTGATTTGAAGCTGGCCGAGGTAGTGGGCGGCATTGATTACCGCAAGCAGGCGGAAACCCTGCGTCAAGGGGTGGATATCGTTATCTGTACCCCTGGCCGCATCATCGATTATTTCAAACAAGGTATTTTTAAAACCCAAGAAATCCAAACGGTGGTGATCGATGAAGCGGACCGTCTGCTGGACCTCGGCTTTGCCAAAGACATGCGTTACATCCTGCGTAAGCTCCCTCCTTACGATCAAAGGCAGTCGATGCTTTTTTCGGCCACCCTTACCTATCGAGTGCTCGAACTGACTTATGAATATATGAATCTGCCCGAATTTATTTCCGTGACGCCGGATAAAATAACGGTGGAAGGCATTGAGCAATCCCTGTTCCATGTCGGCAGCGAAAAAAAGCTCTCCCTTCTTTTAGGACTGCTGGGGAGGGAAGATTGGAGCCGTTTGCTTATCTTTGTAAACACGAAAGCCGGCGTGGAATGGCTGACGCAAAAGCTGAAAGGCAACGGTTGGCCGGCGGAAGGCATTACGGGCGACCTCCCCCAGCGTAAACGATTTCGCCTGATGGAACAGTTCAAAAACGGTAAAATCAAGATCCTGGTGGCCACCGATGTAGCCTCACGGGGCATTCATGTGGAAGACATCAGCCATGTCATCAACTACGACCTGCCCCAGGATGCCGAAAATTACATTCACCGCATCGGGCGGACGGCGCGGGCCGGCAAAACCGGCAAGGCCTTGTCGCTGGCCTGTGAGGAGTATGTTTTTTCCCTCGAACCTCTGGAGGAAATGCTGGATTACAAGATCCCGGTAGTCTGGCCTCAGGATGACTGGTATAGCGAAGACCAATCCAAACCCGTAGCGCCCCAGCGCAAAAGGTCGCTGAGAAGTTCGGCCCGGCGTCGGGACCGCAGTCGCGCGGCCGGTAAACCGCCCTCTGCACAAACTAAACCGCGTTCTTTTCCCGGTGCCTTCTTCGGCTTCGGCCCCGAGCCCGAAGACACGGCCCCGCCGCAAGCCTCCTCCGAACCGGAAAAGACGCCCAAGAAAAAGGCTAGGCGCCCCCGGCGCAAAAAGAAACCCCCCACCCCCAATGATGTTGCCCCTATTTCGGAGGGGGCCGATATTCAAACTTAACTCCTGATACAGCCTCCAGACGAATTCTCCTGCGATTGGCGTGTTCCTTTGCGTGAGTTTCGACAATTTAAGGTTTTCCGTAACAGTTTAGCCCTTTGAAAAACCATGGATAGGCCGACCGCTCATCGGCTTTTGGCATCGGCAAAAACTCGCAAATAAGGGGTCGTAAAACCGACCCGCGCGTTGATTTCAAACAGGATGCCGCGAAAATGAAGATCAATCCGGGCCTTGATGGGAACTCCTTTTGACGGTTCGGTTGAACGACCTCTAATTTTCTCAGACAGTTTCCCGATGCCCAAAGCCGATGAGCGGTCGGCCGGGATATTTTTCATACAGCTAAATTGATACGGTTTTCCCTCTTGCGAAAGTGATTTGTATTCACTAAATTAAACTATGTAGGGCATTGGCCGGGTCCAAGCTGTTTTAATTTTAACGACGGTCGATGTTGGACGATATATTGATGGGCTATGTATTCGATTTCAACGATGCCATCGCTTACGAACGATGGTGTAAAAAGCCGGAAAATAAAGCGGCGTTTGAGTTCGAAAGCCGGCTCATGCGCGATCTGCTCAAGCCATTGCCCGGCGAATCGGTGTTAGATATCGGTTGCGGCAGCGGGTGGAGCCTGGGTGCTTTGCTCGACATGGGGCTCGACGTGACCGGTTTGGATCCCTCCACGTACATGCTTGATCTGGCTTTGGAGAAGATCGGTCACCGCGGGGACTTCTATCGGGGTTATGCGGAAGATTTGCCTTTCGATGACAATTCATTCAACTATGCCTGCCTGTTTACCACCCTGGAATTTGTCGACGATCCCCGCAAAGCGCTCGCAGAAGCCTGCCGGGTTGCCAAAGACCAGATCTTCATCGGTGTTTTGAACCGCTACGCCATCAAAGGGATCCAACGGCGGGTCATGGGGGTATTCAGTGACACGATTTACAATCATGCCCAATTCTTTAGCGTCTGGGAGCTGAAACACCATATCCGCCGCATCTTAGGGTCAGTCCCGGTAACCTGGCGTACCGCATGTCAGCTGCCGGCCACTTCGGGAAAATTCGTCCAGAGCCTGGAACAGTCTAAAATTGTTCAACGCTGCCCCTTTGGTGCTTTTGTCGGCATTGTCGTGACCCTCGTTCCCCGTTTTCGAACCCGGCCCTTGACGGTGCGTTACCAGGCGAAGCAAACCACGAGCGCTATCGCGGGTTAGGCCTAAGCGGATTGATAAAAGGGGTTGACAGATTGGAGTGGTAACGGGAAGCCAGGGTGAGCATGCATTGGCGGTACGGGACCGAGATTTTTGAATTCCAAAGGGAGTAATTCCAATATGGAAGCCTACCTATACAAACCGCTGGAGGATAAAAAGGTAAAATGCAATCTTTGCAGCCACCGCTGCCTGATAAAGGAGGGCCGGCGGGGCCAGTGCAGCGTGCGGGAAAATCAAGACGGAATTCTCAAAACCCTAGTCTATGGCAAGCTGATTGCGCGGCATATTGATCCCATTGAGAAAAAGCCGCTCTACCATTTTCTGCCGGGGAGCCTTTCCTATTCGATTGCCACCGTGGGGTGCAATTTTCGATGCCGCTTCTGCCAGAATGCCGATATCGCCCAGATGCCTTCCGATCATCAAGGAATCATCATGGGCGACGACTGCGCGCCGGCGGATGTGGTTCAGGCCGCCGCAAGAGGAGGTTGCCAAAGCATTTCGTACACCTATACCGAGCCGACCATATTTTTCGAGTTTGCCTATGATACAGCTAAACTCGCCCATGAAAGAGGAATTCGCAACGTCTTTGTGACCAACGGCTATATGACCGCCGAGGCCTTGCAGATGATCAGTCCCTATCTCGATGCGGCCAATGTCGATCTGAAGGCCTTTACTGAAAAATACTACAAAGAGCTCTGCGGGGCCCGACTGCAGCATGTGCAAGAAACCTTGAAACTCATGAAAGCCCTTGGTATTTTGGTGGAGGTCACGACCCTGATTGTTCCCGGACTCAACGATGATGAGGCGGAGATTGGAAAACTGGCCGATTTTCTGGTGGCGGAGTTGGGCGTGGAAACCCCGTGGCACATCAGCCGTTTTCATCCGACTTACAAGCTTACCGACCGCCCGGCGACACCGGTCAAAACTCTGGCGACCGCCCGGCAAATAGGCTTGCAAGCCGGATTGCGATACGTTTACACGGGCAATGTTCCGGGCGATATCGGGGAAAACACATTCTGTTACCGTTGCGGTGAAATCGTCATTGAGCGCTGGGGGTTTCAGATCAGAAAAAAACAGCTTGAAAACGGACGGTGCGCCCGTTGCGAGGCGGAAATCGATGGGGTGTGGGCTTAAGGGGCGGTCATGAGCGGACCTTCGCGAAGGCGAATAATGGCCCCTGATGGGCGTGAAAATGGAGGGGAGCGCCTCCGGTTCAAAATTTTGAACCAAAAATTTAATTAAATTACAGCGGGTTATAGCTTGACACCCGAAGAGAGGCGCTTGGGGTTCAAGATTTTGAACTTTGGCCTTCAACGAAAAATAGCATTAAATCCAACAGGTTTTTCGAATACACCGAAAGAGGGTTTAAAAAAATGAACCCGACGCCTCGTCTGAGCCTCCCAAAAGACATGCGACAAAATAGCCCGTTAGGCGGCCGACATTTGTAATATATTGAAATTTAAATTAATACATAAAAACGGCGAGGTGGTCAATTCGGGGGTGACAACTTGGCAAGAACTTTGCATTACCATTTAGCGAGCCTAATAATTTCTTCATCTGTTCTCCTCCTTAACGGCTAATCGGGAAATTTCGATTAGCCGTTTTCTTTTGGAATTTTGGATTCTTTTCCGGTTGAAGCAGGTGCTCCTTTGCGACGCCGAAATTTAGCCTCACCTAACACCCGTTTGAAGTTGACTATGCGGCCGATTTCCGCTTTAAGGTGCAAATGAAGACCTGAAGGGAGCCGACCGATGATCATCGATTTTCATACCCATGTTTTTCCTCCGACCATCTGTGAGAACCGGGAACATTATTTTGGGTCTGAGCCGGCCTTCGCGTTGCTGTATAAGTCGCCCAAATCCAAGTTGATTCGTGCGGAGACGCTTCTGGAGGCCATGGACTCCAATGGTGTGGAAAAATCGGTTATTTTCGGATTCCCCTGGAATAAAGCGGAAACCTTTAAAAAGCACAACGATTATATTGCCGACGCGGTCCAGCGGCACGCTGATCGATTGATCGGTTTTTGCTGCTTTAATCCGGGCAGTCCGGAGGCCGTTTTTGAAACGGAGCGCTGCCTTGCCGGGGGGTTTGCCGGAGTCGGGGAGCTTGCCTTTTACCAATCCGGCATTGACCCAACAGCCCTGGCCGCGCTGGCGCCTATTATGGAAATCTGCCGCACGAGAAATAGGCTGGTTTTGATCCACACGAACGAACCAGTGGGACACGACTATCCTGGCAAAACGCCCAATACACTGGCCCAGATCCAAAATCTGGTCAAGCAGTTTCCGAATAATCAGATCGTTTTGGCCCATTGGGGCGGCGGGATTTTTTTTTTCAGTCTTTTAAAAAAGGAAGTTAAAGACCGCCTTAAAAACATCTACTTTGACACCGCCGCCTCGCCCTTTCTCTATGATCCCGCAATTTATCGTCTAGGCGTCGAACTTGCGGGCGTTGATAAAATCCTTTTTGGCAGCGACTACCCGCTGTTGAATCCCGCCCGCTATTTCAGTGAAATGGAGCAGGCCGGATTGTCCCAGGCTGAATTGGATCGCATTTGGGGCTTGAACGCACAGACTTTGCTTGAGGATCCTTTCTAGCTAAGCGGGCATTGGAATTTGTTTTTCCGGCAACCAACCCGACGCGCTGGAAGCGGCAGGATCATCAGTTATCAGGAGTTAGCGTATGAACACGTATTTAGTCGCCGTTGTGAAGTATGAAAAACCCCTCGAGTCCGTTCGCAAAGCGGTTGAGCTGTCCCAGGGCTTAAACCATATGCCTTCTCAGGCCAAGGTCTTTAT
>CP070697.1:5519538-5532073 GCA_020353555.1 Desulfobacterales bacterium | reverse complement strand
GGTAACGACATCCGGATACATTTCCCGCATGGTTTTCTGGGCCTCGCCGTAAATTCCGGTTGACCAGTGTTGGTTGCCATGGGCCATGTAAACCAGCATGGCATTGTTCTTGCGCGCCAGTCTGACATCGGGTTCAAGGGTTTTCAGGGCTTGCTTGAGGTCCGCATGATAATCATAGCGATCGCCCGGTCCTCCTAAGGCGGGCCTTCCCAAAACAAGCTTGTCAAAGGGCATCCATTGGGCCTTCATGGTTCGGATGGAGCCCAGGCCGTCGACATAGGACTGCAGATCGTGCGTTTGCTCCATAAAGAAAATATGGGTTGGCTGCACAATGATCGTTCGGTAGCCGTCCTCGAGCAAGTCACCCAGGGTGGATATGATGTTTTTGACGTAAAGGACCTCCTCGGGAATGCCTTGGTCCAGCCATTTTGAGGCTTCCGCCTGCCGTTTTTTCCAGATGGACCGAATGATGTTGGAGGTAAAGGTCATTTTGACCGGCACTCCGGGAAACGCCCTTTGAACGGTTTGCTGAATAGTGGTGATGGATTCCACCGCCGAGGGAACCGTGGTGCCGAAACTGGCCAAAACAATGGCCACCTTGGCTTTGTTCGACGGGCTTGAGTTGCGGCTCGAGGTCGCCGACGCCGCGGAAGAGGCACAAAAAACCAGCCAATTTGCCAGAAAGACAACGATGATTTTCTTTCCCATTTTGACTCTCCGCTGATGCGGCCGCGCTAAAACAATTCCCGCTTAAGGCTCGCAAAATTAAAAAGCCCTTCAAGCTTTTTGCGCTTGAAGGGCTGCACCCAGTTTTCTTAACCCTTGCTATTTTTTGCTTTCATCTCTGTTGACCGCAGAGATTTGGCGCTTGATCAAGGCAGGTCTTCTGGCTCTCGGTTCATCCTAGTATCTGCACCTTCCCGACCCGTTTGGTCACGAGCCAGTGGCAAATTGCAGAATTCGTCCCCGAATACAGCGGCGGGACCGCTCCCGTTTGATGAGGGATTCCCTATTAAGCTTGCGCACCTTGTTCTGATTTTTACACATAAATGAAATCCGATCGGAGGTCAAGTTAAATTCGGTCCATATTCTCAAAACAGTTAAAAAGTTGAATGGGAAAAACCATTCCCTAAGGACCTCAGACAGTTACACGCTTTCAAATCTGAGCATCCATGCCACGCCCAAGGGTGAACACGATGGATGTGACAAAGTAAAATTAATCATCCGCGCAATTAAAAACACATGCCATACAGAATTGTTGAAAAGCTTGACACACCTTTACGAATAATCTAATAAGACATTTATAATTGATCATGCAATTTAATGGCGCCTTGGAAGGCCTAACAGGGAAACCGGTGAAAATCCGGTACGGACCCGCCGCTGTAACTTCGCCCTTGTCGGTTTTAAACCCCAAGGGAACCCTTGCAGCATTGTGATGCCACTGTTCCGTTTCAACGGGACGGGAAGGTCGCTGGAAGGGCGGAGAAGTCAGAAGACCTGCCATTAAGTTCATGTTTGGGGAGATGGCAAATCCTCAAGCGGCTGACGCTTGGGGATTTTTTTTGTAAAACCACGCCTGTCAGTGAAGGCGGAATCGGCTGGCTTTTGGGCGGGAAGAATTGGGGGAAAGTGATTAAAGCCGGGACGACCCTTCATGATTCCTGCAAGGGAGAATTTTGGATGACGGTTTCGATGAAAAGGGAGGAAATTATGGCGGCGAAGGAAAATTTCAAGCTGGAAGAGATTTTAAGCGGCATACGGCCCGTGGATTCACAATGGCTGGAAAAGGCGCGTGAACGGACGGCCCAACTGGTGATGCCGGCGCGGGCCCTGGGGCGATTGCATGAAATCTCCGAGAGACTATGCGGTATCCAAAAAACGCTGCGGCCTGCGGTGCAACGGAAGGCCATTCTGGTGATGGCCGGGGATCACGGAGTTGTGGCGGAAGGGGTCAGTGCCTACCCCCAGGAAGTAACGGGGGCCATGATTCAGACTTTTCTGAGCGGCGGGGCAGGGATCAACTCCATCTCCCGGTATGTCGGGGCAGATGTCTGGGTGGTCGATATGGGGATTATCCCGGAGCTGGACCCGGCCGCCATGGACGGCGGCGAGCGGCTGCTGGTTCGCAAGGTCGCCCGGGGAACAGCCAATTTCGTCCAGGGCCCGGCCATGTCCCGTCCGGAAGCGGAACAGGCTATTTTGACGGGGTTTCGGACGGCCACGGCACTCTTGCGGCAAGGCGTTGAGCTCCTGGGGACGGGGGATATGGGAATTGGCAATACGACCCCTTCGGCCGCCGTCGGGGCCGTATTGACGGGCACGGATCTGGACCGGATGGTCGGTAAGGGCACCGGGGTCGATAATGAGGGCCTGCGGCGCAAACAAGATGTTGTCCGGCGCGGTATTCAACGCAACCGGCCGGACCGCAAGGATGGTTTGGATGTTTTGTGCAAGGTGGGCGGTTTTGAAATCGGTGGGATTGCCGGATCGATCCTGGCGGCAGCTTTGCACGGGCGTCCTGTGGTGATTGACGGGTTTATTTCAACCGCCGGCGCTTTGGTGGCCCATGCCCTGTGCCCCACGGTGGCGGACTATCTTTTCGCCGGCCACTGCTCGGAAGAACTGGGTCACCGGGCCATGTTGCAATATCTTCAGCTGGACCCCATCCTGGATCTGGGAATGCGGTTGGGGGAAGGAACCGGAGCGGCCCTGGCGATGAGCATCGTTGAAGCGGCCGTCCGCGTTTTTAAGGAAGTTTTGACTTTCGAGGAGGCCGGTGTGGCCGGAAAGGAGGCCTAAATAATCGTCTAGGTCTCATGCGCATGGGGATACGTCCCATGGGGATGGGCGTGCACATGTTGATGAACCTGCATTTGCTGATCGACAAGGATCTTGCCGTTGGCCATGGTATAAATGGCATGGGTGGTGGCATCCAAGAAATCAATGTCGTGAGAGATGATCATATAAGAAAGATCCAAATTCTTCAGCACATCGATCAGCTTGCCGGAGGTTTTGCGGTCGAGACCGTTTATCGGTTCATCCAGCAGCAGAATCTCGGGCTCCATGGCCAGAACGGTGGCCAGGGAGACCAATTTTTTTTCCCCGCCGGATAGTTTGAAAGTTATGCGGTTTTCAAAACCGGCCAACCCAAGAAATTCAAGGGTCTTGCGGGAAATTTCAATGGCTTCCGTTTTTGATTTGCCCAGATTCAGGGGCCCGAAGGCGACATCTTCCAAAACCGTGGGACTAAAAAGCTGGTCATCCGCGTCCTGAAAAAGCAGGCCGATTCGCCGGCGAACCTCGAAAAAGTCCTTTTCTTCCTTGACGGGTTTGCCGAAAATCTCCATCTGGCCGGAGATGGGCTTCAAAAGCCCCATGATCAGATGAAACAGCGTGGTTTTACCACTGCCGTTCGGCGCCATGAGGCCAATCCGGTCTCCGCGGTAAAAATCCAGATCGAGCTGGTTGATCACCGGCGGCGCCTCGGGATAGCTGAAAGAGATCTGTTTCAGACAGATCAGCGGCTGATTGGCGTTCATGCGCGATGCGACCATTCCAAAAAGAGCAGGCAGATAATCATTGCGGTTATGATCGTTGCCAAGATCCAATCATGGCGCACGGTTTCAAATTGCTGCAACGTGTAGAATTTGCCGTTAAAGCCCCGGCAGCGCATGGCCTGATTCACCCGCTCAGCCCGGGCCGCCGCGCGCACAAAGAGCATGCCGACGACATAGGCGTATGTTTTGTAAGTGTGCAAGTTGGTTCCGGGCCGGAAGCCTCGTATTCGCGCGGCGCGTAAAAGACGATGGTATTCCTGTTCGATGACAAAAACATAGCGATAGGTCATCAGCAGCAGGAGTACAATTTTGGCGGGAACCCGCAAACGGTTCAATGCATGCCCCAGGGTTACCAGGGGCATAGTCGCGATCAAGGCGATAAAGGCCAGCAAGATCGCATTGCATTTTAGTGTGATTTGGGCGGCCAGTTTTGTGCCGGGACCCGAAATGGAAAAGGGGCCTGCCCGAAACAGCGCGGGGTCGCCATAAGTCAGAGGCAGCACCGCCCATAACAGAAAGATCAAAACGTTGACGATCACCAGGCGCCGGGCAATCTCCCGGGGGTTCACGCGGGTGATGAAAATGAGCGACAGGGAGATGACGATGGCCGCGAGCAGCACGGGGGTGTGCTTGGCCAGGGCAATCACGAAACAATAAACGCTTGCCAGCCCGACCCGGATGCGCGGGTCAAGATTATGAATCAATGAGTTTCCGGCGGCGAAGGGTTCGTTGATCATCGGGCGACGGATGACTATTGCTTGGATCGATAGCGGAGGTACGTGGCAAGGCCCACCAGTCCCAAAATGTAACCGATACCCCCGATAACGTCTCCCAGGGTGGGGCCTTTCTGCTGTAACTCGGCCAGCATTTTAAGCACAGGCTTCAATTTCTTGTCCAGCGCTTTTTCCACCGCTAGCTGGATTTCCTCCGCATTCGATTCGCTGGTTGCCGGCCCAGACGAGGTGGCTTCCGATGCTTGCGGTGGACGCGCACGGGCATCGGCCGCCCTTTGTGGGCCCATGGGCGGCGGCGTTTGATCTGCCCCCGCGGCTGGGTCTATTTCCTCCCGGGGGATCGTCCATTCGGCCTGGTACCCCATCCCGGCCAACAGCACAATTTTTATTTCTGATTTCTGCGGGATTTTAAATGAGAATTCACCCTGTTTGTTTGTTTCTCCGGTGAGCAATTCGACACCGCGGGGATCGGTGACGATGATCTTACCGCCTGTGACTTTTCTTCCTCCGCTGAATTTGCTTTCAACGTAAACGGTATCTCCTTCCACCCAGGCAAAGAGGTTGACCCGGTGGGCATAAACGGGGGCAAACCCCATGAGTGTGAGCCCCGCGGTGAACAGGATGACGAAAATGGAATTTAACGGCTGGCTGTTTTTGATTCGAGAATTCATCGGCTCACCGGACTGTCGGTTGGAGGGTTTCGTCTTTCAATGTGCGTCGGTTTAGAGTGTTTGGGGGCGTGCGGACCCGGGCAGCATGGTTGGCTGAACTTTTTTTAGAAAGGCCACACAGATGGCGGTCACGATCCCCTCTACAATCATGACCGGTATATGGGCGGCCACCACTATCGCGGAAACGTGCCAGAAATTTTCTTCCGTGAACATCAGCGCCAGACCGATCATCAGGGCCCCCAGGAGAACGGCTAAACTCCCGCAGGCAAAGGCGGCTGTGGACGCGATGGTCGGTCGCTTGTGTATCAGGCGACCGAACAGCCCGTAAGAGATAACGGCCGGGAGAGCCATGATCAGCGTATTGACACCCAGCGTGGTAATGCCCCCATACTGAAAAAACACGGCCTGGAGGATCAGGGCCACCAGAATGGCGGGAAAGGCGCCCCAGCCGAGCAGAAGCCCGACAATACCATTGAGAATCAGGTGCACATTGGACGGAAAGATGGGAACATGGATGAGAGACGCAACGAAAAATGCCGCGGACAGCATGCCGGCCCGGGCCATGCGATCATAATCGAGTTTTTTCAGCCCGATAGCGGTGCCGGCCGCAGCAAGGACCATCCCTGAAGCCAAAACCGGTCCGGATAATATACCTTCCGAGATATGCATAACGTTGGTCTGCCGCCGGATGTCCGTTTTTGTCAATCGACGGTGGTCGCGTCGTGACCACATCCGCAATTTTGAGCGGTCGAGCGTTGTGATTGAAGCCCTTCCCGTCCGCTAAAGATTCGCAAAGCGGTGCGCTGACAATTCCGTGCCAACGCAATTTGGGGACGTTAGCGGCACGGCATTGCTTTACCAGATCTGACCGGTTAGGCGCAACCCGCAACTGGCGGCGGAAATTACGGATCGTTGTTTCGGTACGATCCCGTCGGCGGCCGCGCGCGGGCGCGACGGCCAGAGTTTGTCACTGCCAGTCATGAAACCGGACCCAGATCACCGCCCCCAGTTCGACGTCTTTGTCTTCCCCGTTGTGCGGCAATTTAAAATCGGCATGGGCTAAGGCGGCAAACCCCCACCAGCCCGCCCAGGGGGCCGCATACGTAAACACCCCGTTGGGATCGGCTTTGATGGTCTGAGTGATCATGTAAGCGTTAGGAGCGGTGAATTCTCCGGTTTGATTGTAGTATTCCACTTCGATCGCGGCATAGGGCACGGGCTTGCCGTCCAGCTTGACGATTCCCTGGAATACGTTGCCGGCATAAAGCCCATAGGGTTTGGACAGGGGAACGATTTCGGTCTTCAGGCCGATTTCTTCATCCCAGCCTTCATCCTCGCCAAAGGCGGTTACCACCGTTTTGGTATAATGAACAATGAATGCATCTTCGGCGGACTCCCAATACGGCGCGGGCTCCATGTAAAATATATAAACACCGGGACGCTTGACAGGGAAGGGCGCGGTCCAGGCCGTGTGCCCCATGACCTGGGTCTTTTGCAGGCGGTCCCGCAAGTCTTGATCTTGGCCGTGGGTGCGGACACCGAATACTTTGGGTTTAATCAGCTCCATGCCCACGCCTTCAAACGGATGGGAAAACGAGAGCGTCAGGATGACGGTTCGGTTCGCTTGCGGCGTGACCATGGAGTCCGAGGGAATCACCATGCCGTAATGGGCGAAAGCCGGACAAACCGTAATGAGAAAAAAAGCTGGTAAAAACAGCAACGGCCTATTTTTGAGCATCACGATCTCCTCAATTTTGGATAAAAAAAACCACGAACATTTTCGTATCTTCATGATACCAAACCTTCGTGGCTTCGTGTTCAGACCCGTTGAAAAAGCTTCCCGCAGCGGACTTCGGCCCGCCATTCAAGCATTGCCGATTGGACTCCTTGGCGCGGATGAAGTTACTGCCAACATAGAGGTTGGACCGGGAAGTGTCAAGGGAAAAATGCGCGGAACGCGGCCAAGATGTTTATCCAGCGCCGTATAAGGAGATATAATCGGGTTGGCGGTGCTTCTTGACTTGGGAATGAAAAGACCTTATGAATTGAAACCGTCATCTTAACCGACCCTTGCCATCGACATGCGTTGATAAGCACCGATTAATGAATAGGAAGAAAAAAAAGGCGTCTGATCATAAAAATAAGAAACCCACCCTTGTTCTGACGCGGAGAGGGATTCTAGGTTGGTTGGGAATAATCTTCTTTGTCAGCGCGTGGATGTTTGTCATCGGGGTATTGGTCGGAAGAGGCACGGCACCCGTGAAGTTTGACATCGATAAGCTGCAAAAAAAACTTGAGGCTTCTACCAGGGCGTTAAGGAAAAATGACCCGCGCTCAGCGCCGGACCGTTCCGGTGGGGTCCAAGATGAAACCGGATTCGATTTTTACGAGGCCTTGAAGAATGCCCAGGAGGATGTCAAGCCTTTGAGTCTGCAGCAACTCAATGATGGCAAAAATCCTCTTCCGTCCAAGGTTTCAAAAGCGAATTCGGAAGAGTCCGGCGCAGAACTCGGACCGGATGCCCGCCAAGGGCCGCCGCCGCCCGCCAAGGGCCAAGCGACCATCAAGCCTGAATCGGCCGCGTCCGGCAGAGTCTACATTGTTCAGGCCGCTTCGGTTCGAAACCCGAAGGACGCCGATCGTTTAGTGGCCAGGCTCAAAAAGGGCGGCTATCCCGCTTATCGGGAAAGGAGCGAAGTGGCCGGTAAAGGCATCTGGTACCGTGTTCGAATGGGCGAATACAAAAGTAAAACCGAAGCCCGCCGCACGCTTGACCGACTTAGAAAAGAAGGGTTGAAACCGATCCTTCTGCAGCGCTAGAGCGTGACGTGTCGCGCTGAACGCGACGAATGCGAACCGACATCCCACCCGGATCCGGCCCAAGGCGGGACAACCCCAAAGGCGTGCGGTTATATCCTCAACACGCACGAAGAACGCGAAGGAAGGCAGATGGAAGACGATCTTCGCGAGTTTCGTCTCTTCCTGGTGCCTAAAACTCGAAATGTTGGGATCGATTGATGAAGATAACCAAAGATGAGGTCATTTATGTGGCGAACCTTGCCCGGCTCGATCTGGAGGAAGCCGCTATTGAAAAATTCGTGGGGCAGATCGGAAAGATATTAGAATATGTGGATAAGCTGAATCAGGTCGATACCCAAGGGATCAGGCCGACTTCCCATGCGATTTTTTTGAGCAATGCTTTTCGCGAAGACAAGGAACAAGAGCATCTTGACCGGGAGCTGGCGCTTGCGAACGCTCCGGAAAAAGAGGCGGGCAACTTTGTGGTTCCCAAGGTGATAGGGTAAGCGGGTCAATTGCCCCGGGTTTCCGGAGGCGCGAGGGTTGCTCGCGGGTCATTGCTTTGGGGCGCCCTACATCGGTCTTCAGAGCACCGCAGTCTGAAATCCGCCGGGCGGCCATTGGTGCCGAGGATCCCTTGCCCCGGTGCGAGGAGAAATTGAGTGAAATTACATGAACTGACGATACATGCCGCCCATCAGCTGCTGCGACGGAAAGAAATATCTTCGCAGGAGTTGACACGCGCAGTTTTGGATCGAGTTGGCGCGGTCGATGATAAGATCGGTGCTTTTCTTACCGTGGCGGAAGAATCCGCCCTGCAACAGGCCAAGCGGGCCGATGAACAGATTAACAACGGTCAATGCCTGCCATTGACCGGCGTGCCGCTGGGCATCAAGGATCTCATCTGTACCCAAGGGCTGCGGACGACCTGCGCTTCCAGAATTCTTGAAAATTTCGTGCCGCCGTACGACGCCACGGTCATCCGCAAGCTGAAACAAGCCGGAGCGGTGATCGTCGGCAAGCTGAACATGGATGAGTTCGCCATGGGCTCCTCCACTGAAAATTCCGGGCTGCAAATCACTGGCAATCCCTGGGATCTGACCCGTATCCCCGGAGGATCCAGCGGAGGCTCGGCCGCAGCGGTGGCGGCGGACATGTGCATGGGGGCGTTAGGATCAGATACCGGCGGTTCCATCCGCCAGCCGGCGGCCCACTGCGGGGTGGTGGGCCTGAAACCCACATACGGGCGGGTGTCCCGCTTCGGCCTGGTGGCGTTCGCATCCTCCTTGGATCAGATTGGACCGCTGACCAAAAATGTCACCGATAGCGCCTTGATGTTGAACACGATTGCCGGTCATGACCCGGCCGATTCGACGTCGGTCCCAGTGGAGGTGCCGGATTTTTCGGCTTTCCTTACCAATGGTTTGGAAGGTACGAAAATCGGCATTCCCAAAGAATTCAGCGCGACGGAAGGACTCGATGACGAAGTGCGCGCGGCCGTCGAGCGCGCGGTGGAGGTTATTGAAGATCTGGGCGCCCAACGGGTAAAAGTCTCCTTACCCCATACGGAATATGCGGTGGCCGTGTATTACGTGATCGCGCCCTGCGAGGCCAGCTCGAATCTGGCGCGCTATGATGGGATCAAATATGGGGTCCGGGATCGAGCGCAAGATGAACTGATGAGCATGTACCGCCGCACGCGGTCCAAAGGCTTTGGGCCGGAGGTTCAGCGTCGTATCATCATCGGCACCTACTGCCTTTCGGCCGGATATTACGATGCCTATTACGGTAAAGCTTCCCAGGTCCGTACGTTGATCATGGAAGACTTTAAATCGGCCTTTGAAACCTGTGATGTGATTTTATGCCCGGTGGCGCCGACACCGGCGTTTAAAATCGGGGAAAAGGTCGACGATCCGTTGACCATGTACCTATCCGACATATTCACCCTCTCGGCCAATCTGGCCGGTATCCCGGGCATGTCGATACCTTGCGGATTCTCGGCGGACGGTCTGCCGATAGGGCTTCAGATGATGGGTAAACACTTCAATGAAGCCAAGCTCTTCCAGGTTGCCTATAATTATGAGCGTACGACCGATTTCCACATGCAAAAGCCGAAGATCTAGTGCCAGGCGCAGAAGGTCCGAGGGCATAGGGTTTAGAACGGTAGATTGAGCACAGGATGCCGCGCAAAGGAAGGTCAATCCGGGCCTTGATGGGAACTCCTTTTGACGGTTTGGTTTAACGACCTCTAATTTTCTCAGACAGTTTCCCGATGCCCAAAGCCGATCAGCGGTCGACCGGGATATTTTTGATACAGATAGACATTCATGGTCCTTCGGGCCGCCACGGTGCATGAAAATTTTATTTTCGTGTTAAATTGACACGATTGAATTCGAGGAACAAAGCGATGAGTATACAACCGGAAGGCGAGGATTTGCGCAAAGCGGTCAAGTGGATTTCGGAAGAGCGGAAGTACAACCCTGAAAGAAAGCTCCGGGAATTGATCGAGGAAGCCTGTCTGAAATTTGACTTGTCACCGCTGGATGCGGAATATCTGTTCAACTTCATGCGGCGCAGTCCGAGCTGACGGGCTCGGCCGCGAGCCGCCGCCAAGCACCAACGACAAACCATGTCCAAAATAAAAATACTCCCCGAAATTCTCTCGAACAAAATCGCAGCGGGCGAAGTGGTGGAGCGACCGGCATCGGTGGTCAAGGAATTGGTGGAAAATGCGCTGGATGCCAATAGTACCCGGATAATCATCGACCTGGAAAAAGGCGGCCGTTCGCTGATTCGGGTTGCCGATAACGGCAGCGGGATGGGCCGCGATGATGCCCTTTTATCCATTGAACGTTACGCCACCAGTAAAATTTATCAGGATCAAGATCTCCTGGCCATTAAGACCCTCGGCTTCAGGGGGGAGGCCTTGCCCAGTATTGCGGCGGTCTCCCGGTTTTCATTGGTCACGCGGGATGTGACCTCGGGAAGCGGAACCGAAATCGTCCTAGAGGGGGGTAAAATCAAGAAAGTCTCCGAAGTGGGGGCACCGACCGGGACGATGGTCACGGTCAAACAGCTTTTTTTCAACACGCCGGCCAGACGGAAATTCATGAAGACCGTCAATACGGAAATGAGCCATGTCGCCGATACCGTTGCCAGCATTGCGCTGGGTCAGCCGGATGTTCAGTTCCGACTCGCACACAACGCCAAGACGGTCAAAAGCTGGTCCGCCACCGTGGATCCCTTGGAGCGGGTGACCGACGTTCTCGGCCGGGAATTAAAAAAAGATCTTCATCCCATTGAATTTAACCGCAACGCCCTTTCAATTTCCGGCTGGATCGCTTCGCCGCGGGTGACCCGCAGCACGTCGCGGGGAATCTATTTCTACGTCAACGGCCGGATTGTCCGGGACCGGATTATTCAACATGCCCTGTTTGAGGGCTATACCCAAAGACTGGTCAAGGGGCAGTTTCCGTTGGCCGTCGTACGAATAGAGGTTCCCTTCGACCAGGTGGATGTCAACGTCCACCCTACCAAGAATGAAGTCCGCTTCGTCCAACAGAGTAAGATTCATGCCGCCGTAAAAAGAGCCGTGGCCGAGGCTCTAGACCGGGTTGACCGGCCCAACTGGGCGCCGACCCAATTCTCGGCAAGCCGATCTGCGCCCGAAGAGTTCCGGATTGCGGAGGAAGTGAAATCAGAATTCCGAAGGCGGAAGGGGGAAGGCGAAGGGGAAAAACCGGAATTCGGATTGCAAAGCAATGGCCCTGGAACACGGCGTAAAATTGCCGTCCGCGAAGACAATTGGAACCAATGGGCGACTGAATCTCTTCCAGAACCTGCGACGCGCAACCTGCAAAGCGCAACCCTTCCCCGGCAGTCGCCCATCTGGGAGAAAAAGAAATTCGGCGACCTGCGGGTCATCGGCCAGCTTCATCATACTTACATTGTCTGCGAGGCGGATGAAGATCTGGTTCTGATTGACCAGCATGCCGCTCACGAGCGTATTCTTTTTGAGCAAATCAGCCGCCGGTCAGGGTCGGCGCCTCCGGCGGTTCAGCAACTTCTGATTCCGGAAACCCTGGATCTGGGCTACCGCGAAGCCGACCTCCTCCACCAAATGATTCCGGATTTGAAAACCCTGGGACTGGAGATCGAACCTTTCGGCGGGAACACTTTTGTGATCAAGTCCGTCCCCAGTTTGCTGGTCGGCCGGGAGTTGAAAGCTTTGGTGCGCGAGATGGTCGAACAAATGGCGGCCGTCGGGTGGGCGCCCGGCCTGGAAAAAGCACTGGAGCATTGCCGCAAGATCATGGCTTGTCACGGGGCTATCCGGGCCAACCAGCCGCTTGCGGTCGACCAGCTCAAAGGACTGCTGCAGCAGCTGGACGAATGCTCCAACCCCGTCCACTGCCCCCACGGCCGGCCGACTTGGATCCGTTGGGACCTGAATACGATCGAAAAACTATTTAACCGGATCGTTTGACAAGACTGGGACTATAAGATAAACTATTTATTTCAATCTTAGCAGAACTTGCCGGCATCCTTGTTGGGCGGCGAACCCCCTCAACGGACGCGCGCGCCTGTCACCGCACAGAGGAATCGTCGCGTCCAAATCTTTTATGGGCATCATGCCCGGAAATATTTTTTTAAGAAATGTGAAAAATTCTCTTGCAAAGCGTTTTTGCGCATAGTATGAGGACAAAAAAATCGGGTAATGGCGTGGGCAAGAGCCTTTTGATCGCTAAACAGAATTTTTTATTTGATTTTAAAT
>CP070697.1:5513152-5519438 GCA_020353555.1 Desulfobacterales bacterium | reverse complement strand
AAACACAGGCCCCTTCCGCATTGGCGGACCAGAAAATCATCGGTGCCATGCCGGTTCCAATTGTATACTTGCAGATCATGTGGTTATCGACCAACCCCTTTGTGGGTGCCGGCATAGGCGAATCAAAATAAAAAACAGGTTATGGGTGCCGCAAGTTCCAATCAGACCAGGTGGATTCTTACCAACCCCAAGCATGGTTCATTGTTGCACCCAAGCTGGTTAACGGAACAACATGTCCGCATCAAAGTCGACCTGATCGCGCATGATCAAGCATCCTGACAAATGGATGCCATGGCATAACACATCTCAGCTCTCATCGTCGCCTGATTGATACATACCCTTTATACGGTACCAAATTGATATTTCATCGACTCTGGACAAAAAAACAACCGGTTAACCGGTCACGCTGCTTGACATCCTAAAAAAATCAGGTTACGCACCTTTACCGAAGGTTCACGTTGAAACGGCAAAAACCCCGTTTCAGATCGCCGCTGGTGCGGTTTCAGTAGTTAGGCCTGGCTCTCGCTGGCCAGCTGGCAGGTAAGACGTGACGGGGTGCGGATCTAATACGAGGATTTGCGCCAGATTCTGCCGACCACGCTCGAACATATTAATTTCGTGGGCCACTTCGATGTGAACATGGAAAGACGACCGCTATTCAGGCTGGCAGGGCAACTGGTCGACAGGGATTAAGAACGTGAGAAAAGATTCAATTCTAATGTTTTATCTCTAAAGTTTACCGGAGCTAAATAGCTCCATAAAATAGGGCAGATCTTCATATCTATTTTTATTTATTAGATTTATTTTTCGTCAAACTCGATAAGCGTTCCGAGTTACAGAGCCAGGTTATGGACATGTTGTTGATACCAAGCTTAATGCAATGCTTTTGTAATTAATTCAGCCCCTTCTGGAACATTGCTTGCGAATTCATCGTAGATACTCTTGCTGACTTCAAAAAAAGCCTCTCGGTCAACTTCAGTTATCTCGACACCTCGGGACATCATCAGATCAAGGGCCGTCTTCTCTGTCCTCTCAGACTCTGCGTAATTGAAGTCTCGGGCTTCCATCGCAGACTCCAATAATACCCTCCTATCCCTTTCACTGAGGGAATTCCAACGATCAAGACCCATTAACAGAAAGGCGGGTGTATAAACGTGCTTGGAAAGTGACAGGTATTTCTGAACCTCATAGATCCGGGTGTCCACCATTGCTGCCAGCGTTGCTTCCTGACCCTGAATTACCCCTGCTTGAATTGCGTAGTAGACCTCGGCAGAAGGCATAGTGACAGGATTCGCGCCGAAGCGTTCAAACATGTTAACAACCCACTTGCTGTTCTGGGTTCGCAAACGCATACCTTTAAGGTCGTAAGGGCTTCTGACGGAACGAGCGCTATTTATGATGTGCCGAAAGCCATACTCCCAAACGCCTATGATCTTGTACCCGTTCTTTTGGGCGACCCGATCGAGCACTGGCCATATAATCTCTTTCTCAATGCGGCGGATGTGGTTACGATCCCGGATAAGATAGGGCATATCGAAAACGCCAAAGGCCGGACTAACTGTGGCAATTGCCCCCGCGGTCAGTACTAGATCAACCGCACCATGGCGCGCCATCTCAAGCAACGCTGTTTCACCCCCAAGCTGCGACTGGCCGTATACATCAATGGCTAACCGGCCCCTTGCGTTTCTTCCCACGGTATCCGAAAAATATTTGGCCGACGAATCCAACAACGTGTTTGAGGGTGCCGTGTGACCAAATTTAAGATTCTGCTCCCCTACGCAAATCGCGGCATTGCCACACGCGATGACGAGCCAGATCATGAATAAATATCGTGCCAATTCTCCAACCCTCTCTATCCTCTTAAGTCAAGTACCGCTTCACCTGACATCCCTCTTTGTATAGATTGGCATCTCGCCGTCTAGTAACTCAACGCATAGCCGGTTCATCTTCCGGACATCGGAAACCATTAACGCGAACGCTGTGCGGGAAAAGTTTTGAATCGTCATTTATTCGCAACGAGAAGCAAACGTGGTGTTTCTCAGGGATTCGAACGAAACCTTGTCCTTGAATTGAATCGATCTGGCCGACAATATCGAAGCCGACGAAATCTTTGCGCTCAATGCCGAACTGCGAGTAATGTTGATCTGCTGCGACCTCTATGTCCATCCCAAGGTTAGCAAATTCCAACATACCTTTGGCAGCAAGCAACCAACCCGAATGGAGGAAAGTCTTTCGCTCTTCTGAAAGCCTCGATGCAAATGCTTGTCCTGAAAATACGGGTGTAACATCCAACGACACTAACGTGTTAAAGCTCGGCTGTGTGCTCAGCTTTTTTTGGTACCAGACCTTTAATGCCACATCCTTAGGAAATAAAGTCGGGTCATCGTTTTTATCCCTAATCGGACTCATCTCTGCAAACCAGTTTACGTCCATCTGAATATCCATCAGGATTTCTTCATATTTGCCGGCCTTACTTGCGAGTTCCGCGATATGGTTGGTCTTGATTGCCAAGCCTTCCTTCGTGAGCTCTACTCCCATCAATTTTAAATAGTCCCAGGCGGATTGGACCGGAACCACCGTTGTCCTATCGATGGTCGAATTGCGAACGACGCCGATCAAGCGATCTCGATAAATTGCTGGACCGCCGCTTGTCCCACGATCGACGCCTCGGCCTAAAATGATATGACCATGTCGATCAATTTCATCAATCGTGGCCGTAATTACTTTGTACAATTCGCCGTCGGATTGGCCCTTCCGATGCCCGATGATCATGACCGTATCATTTGGTTTCAGGCCTTTTAGCCCGCCTATGGGTACCGGGGGAATAGGTTGTCCAAACCGATTCACAAGAATGGCAAGGTCCATGTAAGGGTGTACGGCCAGCAGCTCCGCTTTCTCGTAATCAGCACGCTGGTAACGCCGGATCATCACCTTGAGAAAATAGTTGGGAGACCGCGAACCACTCTCACCATGGTCTTCGAGCACATGCTTGGCGGTAAGAATAAGGCCAGAAAAGCTGATCGAAGTACCGGTGCCAATTAGCTGTTTATTCTGGTTATAGATTTCCACAACACGCTCTTTTTCGTCAGCGGCGGCCAATTCAGTTGGGAATAACAAAAGTAGACTGAAACATACAAGCCTGACGAGTGTGTTATAGGATAACCAATCAATTGAATGTCGTTCGTTCCTCATTCCGCTGCACAATCTCTAAGATTTACTGTCTCGCAGAGCGTAAAGCGCACAAGCTGACGCTTCTCATCGGAAATCGATAACTTGGCGCTGGCGATGACCAATTTAATTCCGCCATTCCCGGTAAGCTGCAACGCCCACGACTTTTCGTACTTTACGGTGGCAATGATGAACAAAGGTTTTTTGCCCTTTTCCCTCCGGAAGGCATTCTTAAGGTCGGCAATCAATCCCGCCAGGTCGATTTTAGGAGCATCTCCGCCGACGACCGTCGAATCTGATGGCACAAGCGCTATCTCAAGCACTTCGTTCGCCGAAGTTGTTGTCTTCACACCGAGATCAATGGACGCTCCGAAGACAGGTATTGAGAAACCTCCTGCAGGATCAACTGATTTTGTTCCCTTCAGCTCGAGCTCAACCTTCTTGACAAGGAAATACGGTGGTTGGTCTGCAAGTTCCCGTGCATCGGAGATAGCTCGGTCAATTTCAGCCTGTAATGCCTGAAGTGAATACCAACCCTCTTGAGAGGCTGCTTCGCGGAGAGAAATTGATGTCAAAGCGAAAACCGACAAAGATCCGGCCATTAGAATACGGAAGCATTTACTGTAAAAGCATCGCATGCCGTCACCATATCCATATAGGTTTGCAAAGATAAACAAACGATCGTTCAGAACCTCTGCCCTTGATCGATGAGGATGAAATTACCGGATTGCTAGTACGATTCTGAGTCAGCGCAACGCGTGGAGCCAACGGAACTGGAAGATGAAAATGTAGTTATCTATAAATATCCAAAATGTGAAATATTGTCAAGCATTATTAGAAGAATTCCCGTAACGACATGCCAACAACCGAAGTCATCAGAATCATGTAAAAAAATTGCCCCGAATCCCGGAGCACTTCTCATTTCCTATGCTTCGCTCAACATCCCCAATATATTGCCGCCAACCCGCTGCTACCGATATCTCGATTCCGCTGGCAAACCCTCAATCTGGAACAATCTATGGGGCGTGGGTGAGATATCGACATTTCAGGCAATTTTTGTAATACAAGGCAATGCTAAACAATGCGCGCAAAGATGCCCCCGGGGCCTCACATCATGTTATCTGCCGCGGAATTGGCGGCGAAAAATACTTAATCACGACGCCGGCCGGGATAATTCGGTGGAACGTCTTGGAGCTATTTTACAAGAGACATCAACGCCCTGTTACGCCTGGGCACTGATGCCCAATCACTTCCATTTATGATTGCGAAGCGGCAAATGTCAATGATCGCCTTGATGGAGCCAGTCGTGATCGCCGTAATGGAGCCAGTTCAAAAGGCCCAAAAACGATTTCAAACCGCCCTTTCAAACTAGTGTTTTTCACCTCCTTTTTTTAATAATCTTTTTTCCGTGCTTTGACAATTTTCGGGTTGTAGTTTTGATACGGAACGCGGCGAACGATAGCTTTTTCCTTCCAGGACAATTTTATAAGCGCCATGGCGCAGCCGGTCGATGGTGGCGGCTCCCAGGATGCGGTTGGGGAAGGCATCGGTCCATTCCGGAATATCCAGGTTGGAAGTTACGATGGTGCTTTTGCGTTCATAGCGTTCCGCGATGACATCGTGAAAGTCCTCATCCTGAGTGCCCTTGAGTGGCTTGAGTCCGAAGTCATCGATAATGAGCAGGCTCACGGATGCGAACTTGGCAAACTGTCGATCAAAGCCGTTGTTGGCCCGGGCGGCATTGAGCTGGGAGAGCATTTTGGATACGCTGGTAAACAGGACATCGTATCCGGCGCGGAGCGCACAGTGTCCTAGAGCCTGCGCGATATGGCTTTTGCCGGTACCGCAGGGGCCGACGATGAATACGCAAACCTTTTCTTCGATAAACCGGCAGCAAGCCAAATCGATGATCAAGCCGCGATTGATGTTCGGGTTGAAAGTGAAGTCGAACTCTTCCAGGGTTTTTTGATTTCTGAAGTTGGCCCTTCGAAGAGCGGTTTCAAGGCGCTTTTGCGTTCGTCGGGCGATTTCATCGGTGATGATGGTGGCCAGAAAGTCCATATAGGAGAGTTTCTCCTCGATGGCCTGACGGTTGCGGGACTCGATCGAGTCCATGATACCGGATAAGCGCAGCTGCTTGAGCATGGGGATCAATTCGGGCATCGGGTTCATGGCCGCCTCCTTTCTAATGGACCTGAAGTTCGGCGCCGGTGCGCATAAACCGCGCCGAAGCCGTGTAGATGGGTGAAAGAAGGACCGTGTCATGATCCAGGGGCATCTGATCCAGACCTTGACTCAGGATGCTTTTAACCGTGCGGTATCGGGGGTTGTCAAAAAACAGCGCCCGTTGGCAGGCCGCTTCTAGGCGTTTGGCGCCGTACTTTTTGCCCAGGCGGATAACCCCTTGGGCGGCGCGCAGGTTGTCCAGAACCCGATCGGCAAAAAGCGCGCGTATAAATTGGTGACAATCAGGGCCGATGCTCTGCGCCTGCTTTAAACACCATTGGGGGTCTTGCATTTTATAAGCCAGGGCTTCGGGGGGCAGGTGCTCATCCACGGTCGACTTTAAACCGGGTCTTTTGAGTCTGGGATGAACCGCCACCAGCTCCAGATTGTGATAAATCTTGACGGCATTGTCGGTGGCCTTGAGCCACAGGCTTTGGTGCACCAGCCGGAACGGCGCCGAGTAATAAGATTTTTCGAACTGAACGTGACAGTTGCCGTGCAGCTTCACCCGGACCCATTGGGCCAGTTGCGGCGGGACATCCGGCAAGGCTTGCAGCATCAATTTCTCGGTCTCGGCAAACAACGTCAACGGTTTTTGCCGGGTGGTTCCATGGATGCGGTTGCCGGCGGTCTCCATCAGCCAGCGCTGCAGCTGCCCGTTGGCCTCGGACAGGGAGCGGAACTGACGAAGGGGTACGAAGTTGTTTTTGACATATTTAACTCCTGATTCCACGCGACCTTTGGCGTTGTCTGTCAACTACACATAGTAACACCCTTAAAAAGCAACTTTTCCGGGTGACCCATCCTTTTCATCCCCTTTGCGGTCATGAATTTGAGCTTATCGAGTACCGCCAGGCCTGGGGTGAACACCGCGTATATTTTCTGGACGCAT
>CP070697.1:5484343-5513052 GCA_020353555.1 Desulfobacterales bacterium | reverse complement strand
TTCGCAGCGGCAACGACTTTATCATCGTCGAGGACATCCACCACGCCATCATCGATAAAAGCAAAGCCCGATGGTCTGTTCTAATTTTCACGGGGGTGATCGCCGCCGCCACGGCCGGTCTGGCGGACATTATGGTGTGCGCCTTGGGCGGCGTTTTCCTGATGGCCATGTTCCGCTGCTTTCGCCTGCGAGACGCTTACCGGTCGCTGCAGCCGGAAGTCCTCTTGCTCATCGTGGGAACCATCGCCTTGGGAAGTGCCATGGAAAAAACCGGTGCCAGCCGATTTTTTGCGGAAAGCTTTCTGGCTTTATTTCACGGATTAGGCCCTCGATTTGTCCTGGCCGGATTCATCCTGCTGGCCAGCATCAGCACCCAAATTTTGAGCAACAACGCCACCGCCGTTCTGCTCCTGCCCGTCGCCATCTCCACGGCCTTGGCTTTAGGTGTGCAGCCGAAACCCTTTATCATCGGCGTCTGTTTCGGGGCCAGCGCCTGCTTTGCCACGCCCATCGGATATCAAACCAACCTGCTGGTTTACGGGCCGGGCGGATATCGCTTCAGCGATTATCTCAAACTGGGCCTCCCCCTCAATCTGCTCGTTATACTGGCGGGATCTTTTTTTATTCCGCTCCTCTGGCCGTTTTAGCAATGTCCCTTGGCCTGCGGATGGTTCCGAAAACAACACCCGGGAGATGTCTCCAACCTGCGCCGCGAGAGCCCCTCGAGCGCCGCGCGGGTGGAGGGACCACCTGAAGGCAATGTCGGCGCTAAACGCTTCCGAAGATAACGCCCGAATCGTTAGGGGTTTGCAGGGGTATACGCCGGATATCCTTCACCCCGGCCTCGGCTAACATGTCCCGGATCTGTTTCTCCGAATAGGATTGGCCGGATGGCGTTCCAAGAAGCATGTTGAGGGAAAAAAGGGCCGGAAAAAGGGGGCCGTCCATCGTGTTATTTAAGATAAACTCATGGATCATAAGCGTCCCGCCCGGTTGCAAGGCGGCCACGGCTTTGCGGATAATCGCCCGGCAATGCTCAGGTCCTTCCCCATGGAGAATGTGGGAAAGCCAGGCCGCATCGTAGGATCCTTCGATATCATCCTCCAGGTAATTGCCGGCCGCGAAGCTAATTCGATCGGACAGATTAAATTGCTTGATGGTTTTTTCCGCAAAGGGCCGGGTGGTCGGCAGATCAAAGACCGTGGCTTTCAACTGGGGATTATTCAGACAGAAATGGATCGCATAGGTGCCGGGCCCGCCTCCCAAATCCACCAGATGGCGCCGGGCGGAAAGATCGATTCGGGGCACGATTTGCGGTGCCAGACGCATGGCCATGTTAAACATGCCCATCAGAAAGCTCGCGCGCCACTCTTCTTGGCTGTGGGAGGACCGGTCTCTGATCGGACGGCCCGACATGACGGCCTGGTCCAATCGAGCCCACGATTCCATCAGGTGATGATGATGCCTGATAATATGACCGATGTAATGGGGCGATTCTTGGGATAGGAGAGCTAAGCTGGAGGGTGTATTCCCATATTTATCGTGGCTTTTGGATAACAACTCCAGCGCCGCCAGGGCATTCAGCAGCCTTTCCACACCCTTCTTTTCGCCCTTGAGCTTGTACGCAATTTCCGCGCTATCGAATTGGCCCTCACCGATCACCGTAAACACATCCAGCTTGACGGCCGCATGGAGGGCACAGGTTTTCCAATAGGATCCGGACATTTCAAGTAGTTCACCCGGATGCCATTCCCGTTTTTGCATGTCACCCATCCTTGCCGACGCGCGAACCGGCCCGGCCGAGGCTAGTCTTCCGCGGACGATCTTTCCGCGGCCAGTTCTTCCACCGTCATCGTCCAGAAAGGCTTGCCGTTTTTGGTCAAACGGACCTTGAATTCAAAAATTTCGCCTTTTTTGACCTTAGAGGCCATAAAGACATCCTTGCCGTCGATTTCCGCCCAGCAGCCCTTGAGTTTGACGCGGTCCCCTTTCTTGATGCCGATGTCACCGGGTTGCGCAAACCAGGTCGGACAAAGGTGGACTTCAATAACTTCACTGCCATCCCGCACATCCAGTGCCACCCCCGGCGACATGCCCGGCAGGGGAACCACCTCCTTGACTTGTACGACCCAGCCCCGGAACTTTTCAAATTCTTTGACGTCGTAGTATTGGTTATAGGGATCCTCTTCGCCCCAACCCTGCATGTCCCGCTTTTCGTCGGCATAGGTGTGGCTCAGGCCCAGAGCCGTCGCGGAAACGATCATCACCATCACTGCCAGCCGTCTGAATTGATTAAGCATTTCATCCTCCCTCTTTGTGGTTTGGCCCATACGAAACCAAAGTCGCTGCGTCTAACACCAAACAGCATAACACGATTTTGGATTCTCAACTATAGAAAAGCGCCGGCCCATCTTGCGGGCCGACGCCATCGGCAAACACGACGCTTCCTTCAGCGTACACCGCCACGGGGTAGCTTGCCAAATCGAACGGATCGCCGTTCCAGCCGATGAAGGATGCCCATTTACCGCTTTCAAGGGTGCCGAGCCGATCGTCGATACCCAGTATCTGCGCATTCTTGCGGGAAATCAACTCGATGGCCTGCTGTTTGGACAAGCCCGCCCGCAGGAACCACCGGGTCTGTAATAACAGCTGCCGGGCCAGCGTGACGGGATGATCGGTCATCAGTCCGAATTCCACCCGCGACGCCAGCAGGTTACGAACGTTGCGCCAGTTTTCATGCTTGAGTTCCACCTTGTAGGCAAACGCGTCAAGCGGACCATAAACAACAGGGATCTTCCGTCTGCGCAGCTCTTGAAAAATTTCCGGCCGGTGCACATCCATGGCATGCTCGACGGTCGCTTGAATCTTAAAATCGTCTACCAAACGCAGAAGCGCGGCGATATCGTCGATCTTGTGCACATGGGCCCGCATACGCAATTTCCCGGCCAGCAAATCCTGCAGCACCTTCTCCTCGGCTGAAAAAGTAATCTCCTGCTTTTTGGCACCCCGGGCCTGGTTATATTTGGCCACTTTTTGCTGCACTTCATCCAGTCTGCTGCGCAGCAGAGCCACAGCTCCCATGCGGGTGGAAGGGCGCTTGCCTTTCCAACGGTGGGTCGATCGCGGATTGTAGCCGAAGGCCGCTTTCATCCCGCCGCGGCTGATAAGCGCAGCGGTGCTGGTAGGGGCGTAGTTGCGAATAACGGCCGCGTGGCCGCCGATAATATTGCCGCTGCCTGGCACCACGCAGGAATAAAGCACCCCCATTTCGACGGCATCTCTGAGACCGGTATCGTCCATCTGAATCGAATCGAGGGCATCCGGCAAAGCCAGAATGGAATCGATTTGATCATTCGCTTCGCCCTCACTGCTGGGCTCACCCGCGCGCTCCATGCCGATGTGACTGTGCGCATCGATGAAGGCCGGGGTGATCACGTCGAAGTCGCCTTCCCGGCGGCCCTTCGCGGATGCAGCCGTGCCGCTGATCTTCGGCCCGGTGAAGACGAGATAGGCATTGGAAAGGACTCTCCGGCCGGTGTAAATCGTTTTGGCAAATACACAATTCATAGGAGCGCCTTTTAATCTCTCGCCCTTATAATCGATGCTGCCGCACCCTGTGCCTTGGCGGCCGAGACTGCCCCACAGCAGGTTGCCCGTTGCGGGCTTGGCGTCGCGGGTCCGCCGCTCAATGGTTCCATGGCCAAACAAACAAGGGTAACTTATTCACTGTTTCCACGAGTTCAAGTTTCCGAGGGAAGGCTTGGCCTGGGATGGGAGGCGGTTAGAATCGCATGAAGCGCTTTTCATAAACGATCACCGGTTCATACCCAAACAAGGCGTTTAAATGATGCAAAAAAGCGTGCCGTCCTTCGGTCTGCCACGTGGCGATCAATGTGGTTTGGACTTGCCGGTAAAAAGCCTCGAGTTGCGCCGGCGGCGGATGGGCTTCGTCCTCAGGCGTTGGCCCGGCAATTTCCTCGATTAAATTGAGCCACATTTGGCTGACCCCCATGATAAAAAAAGGCCAGGTTTTCTGGATCGGTGAGGACCAGTTGCGATCGCTGGTATCCTGGATCTGGGGTCGGGCGAGGGTGCGGAGGTCGTCATACACGGCCTCGATGATCGTCCCGCCCGCTTGCATGGCCTGCAAAAGCGCACTCGATTGCAGGCCATGGTAGATCTGCCTGGCCTTCTCCCGTGAAGCATAGAAGATAAAGCTGAACTGATGCCCGCTAACGTCCCTTGCCGCTCGCCGGTGAAATCGCCACAGCAATATGTCTTTTTGGTGGCGGTGTAAGACCGGGGAAACAACTCGATGCGCCAGAAGCACATCCAGGTACCAGGCGGGCTCCGCATCCGGAGGCCATTTCATCCGAAAACGGGCATACCACCAACCTGGCTCCGCCGATTTCTCCGCCGCTGGCACCGGCTTTAGGTCCCCCGTTTCGACAGGGGCAACGCCGGCACAACCGGCCAGGAGCAATGCTGCCCACACGGCGGGGACCAGCCGGAACACGCCCATTTTTTTTCGATTCAAAAAACGCCCTCCCTGACCGCCGAAATTTCAACCAAGGACGACAACGAGTCGTCGGCCCCAGCCTGTCGGCTAGACTTGCGCACGGGTGATGCGAATCTTGGCCCCGCTGGCAACGGCTTTAAAGCGGGTTGGATCGCCGCTCACATGCCCGAAGATGTTAACCGGGCTGTACGCCCGCGGTTTCGCATCCGTGCTCACGGGGGTCGGGCCGAAAAAGATACAAAACGCCGTTCCGGTCGGCCAATAAGCCAAGGCGCCCACTTCGACCTCGGCACGGGCCTCCGGCTCCAAATCAATTTCAAGGGAAATATCAAAATAGATTTCTTCGCCCCAGACATTCACCGTGCTTTCGATGGGCAGGGCTTCCAAGATCTTTCGCGCCGTGGGGGTATTGTTCAATTCGGCCGCCATGGCTAAATTTCCGACCTGAATCATTATTTTTTCCATCTGCCTTGACTTCTCCTTTCATGAAGCGATCCCCAACCGGGTTAATCCATGGAGTCCGGACACTCCAATCAAAGCCGTTCTTTGTGGGTTATGCCACCCGCAACTCGCCACGCGGTCGCTCCGGGCCACCGCGCCCGGAGAGCCGAATAATCGCGCCGCTACACCGGATGTTACCCGACATGGACTTAAACCTTCTTTTCAACGACCAGACGGGCAAAATGCTCGAAGGATCTATCGTAGGTTCGTTCCGCGTCCTTGGGAAAACAACAGCCGGGAAGCTGCCGGCTCTGTAAATGATAACTCAAGCACTCACAACAGATTCCTTTGCGGGGGCAGGGGTCGTAGCTGCAATTACACGTATTGAGATGCTTCTCTTTTTGGCACTCCATAATCTTCTCCTTTCATCCGACGCCGACAGTGGCGCCGGCCAGGCGCTGCATCCGATTGTAACGAGGCATGGAAAAAAACCGACCCTTGGCCGGGGTCGTAAATTTGGGCGGGGTGATTTCGGGCCCAACGGCCCAACCGCGCATGGAAAACACGGAACACGGGTCATCGGATCTGAAAATCATCATAGCAGATCTCAGTTTTAAAACCAACTATGGAATGCGCTTGGCCCAGGGCCAACGCATTGGAAATTTGGGGCCGCAATCTGAAAAGCGGGCTTATAGGCCCCCGCATGCCCGCCCGCCCGGCACGGACCGTCGCGTTCCAGCGCCTCAGCGGCCCCGCATTCTAGCAAACAGGGGCGCTGATTGGAACGGATCCTCGGAAAACGACAAGCCAACTTTGTCCTAGATCCGACATTTGTATCCAAAGCGCAGTGCCGTGCGACTAGTCCCGATAAAAAATACTTACAAATCTTTTGACAAAGAAAAAATCTGCTTTAACATTAGCCCAAAGGAGGAAAGCCGAAAAACTGATCTTCAACTCCCTTGTCTCATTACTAATCTCCCTCTCCCTGAAGGTAATCCGGCTGAACGCATATGGGGACTCCGGCTTGCGGGTTCTGTCTAACCCGCCACACCGTGTGCCCGAAGAGTAATGCGTGGCTGAGGCTGTGCTCTGGTTCTGATCAAACAAGGGCGTGTGAAAGATCGCGCGATTTTTACTCATAGGGAGTAAAATTTTTAGACTTTGGTGCTCATCATTAGCGAAAGGAGGCAGAACGATGGTAAAAAATTGCTTGAAAATCTCACTTTTTCTTTTGATCGGCGGCTCTTTGATCAGCTGCGCGGCCTACAGGCCCCAGCTCCTTCAGCCCGAATTCCAGCCTGCGGAACTGGATTCCAAGCTGCAGTCCGGCGACATCCAGCAAAAGGTGGACAACTTTATGGCCGTCCTGGATGCATCCGGTTCTAAGGAAGAGACCTATCGCGGACACAGCAAATTTGCCATTGCCCAAGATTTCTTACACCGCATGAATCAGACGATCCCGGAAGTGAGCCTCACGGGCGGCCTGCGGTCCTTTGGTCACAGCGGCTGGCCGTTTGCCCAAAAAACGACTCTGGTCTACGGACCGACCGCGTACTCCAAGGAAGGATTTCAAGCCGCTCTGGAGCAGGTCAAATGGGGCGGCGGGTTAAGCCCCGCCGATCTGGCCCTTGACGCGGCCAGTGATGACTTGGCATCCGTCAGCGGACGAACCGCGGTGATTCTTGTCGGCGACGGCGAATACGCGGGGTATGACCCGGCGGGAGCGGCCCAGCGCCTGAAAGCCCGCTACGGCGACGACTTGTGTATCTATACCGTGTTGGTCGGCAGTGAGGATCCCGCCAGCATCCGCACCATGGAAGATATTGCCAACGCCGGTGAATGCGGCTTTTACCAAAGCGCCAAATACCTGGACACCCCCCAGGCCATGGCCGCTTGGGTCGAACAAGTCTTTTTTGCGAAAGTGGAACGCCCAGCCGAGGCCCCGCCACCCCCGCCAGCGGCCGACAGTGACGGCGACGGCATAACGGATGATATGGATCAGTGTCCGAACACACCGCTCGGCGCGCCTGTCAATAACATGGGCTGCTGGATCATCGAAAACGTGGAGTTTGATTTCGACAAATCCGTCATCAAGCCCGAATTTCAGGCGACCTTGGACCAGATCGCCGAAGTGATGCAGCAAAATCCTGATTTGACCATCGAGATTGGCGGTCACACCGACAACATCGGGGCCGAGCCTTACAACTTGATGCTCTCCGAAAGGCGGGCCGCCGCAGCCAAACAATACTTGCTCGACAAGGGCATTGCGTCCGACCGGATCTCCATCCAAGGCTTCGGACTCAGCATGCCGACCACCACCAACGACACGGAATGGGGTCGGACAAGAAACCGCCGCGACGAGTTCCAGCCGAGTCGTAACTAGCCCCTGGGCCATGCCCTTTTTCGAGCCGCGGTCAGATAGGGCCGGCAGGATTCCATTCCTGCCTGGCCCTTTCTGTATTAATTTACATTCTCTCGAATGAACTCCGCTGGGCGGGATCAGAGGCCGCCGGTCATGTCTGCGCAAAATGGGCGTGGCCGGAGACGATCAGCCTTTTCCGGAAGCAGAGGATTCCGCCTGGAGGCCTTGACGTTTTCAATGGGTGCTCAGCTATGGCGTTGCATCAAACCAAGCCATTTTGGATCGCGGGCACCTGTTTTGGATGCGTGTTTGCGATCCTCCTCATGATGCGGCTGGATTGGTTTAATAAGATCTTCTCCCGGCCGCAAACCCTTTCCCCGGCATCTGTCAACGCCGTGTTCGAACGCGACACCTGGATGAATATTTTCCACAATGAGCGTAAAATCGGATTTTCGCATACCCGCTTTGCAACGGAGGATGGCGGTTACCGCTTGCAGGAAACGGTCTTCATGCGTATCAATACCATGGGAATGATTCAAGACATCAATCTAAGCACCCGCGGACGACTGAATCCGGATTTTACACTGCTTGATTTTGACTTTGAAATCAACTCGGGCAGATCCCGGTTCCTTGCCAAAGGGTCCGTGGCCGATCAGTTTTTTAACATCGAAACCCAAAGCGGCGGGTCCCGCCGCACGCTGACCATTGAAGTGGAAACTAAGCCCTATCTGCTGGCCGGGATTGTCGATGCGGTGGCGATCACGGGACTTGAACCGGGCGCTAAATTCGCGTTCGCCGTTTTTGATCCGGCGACCCTGGGTGACGAAAAACTCGCTGTCGAGGTCCTGGGACCCGAAGAGATTCTAATCGGGGGGGACACGTACAAGGCCACCAGGATTTCTCTGAATTTCAAGGGAGCGACCCAATGGGCCTGGATCGGGGAAGACGGCGATCTGCTGCGGCAAAAAGGACTGCTGGGAATCCGGCTTGAAAGGACCACCCACAACGAGGCCTTGCACGGACTGACCCTGGAGGCCAGCCGCGATCTCAGCCTAGCCGCCTCGGTGGCGTCCAATGCGAGCCTGGCAAACCTTGACCGGCTGACCGTGCTGCAGGTGGAACTCAGCGGCATCGCCTTGGATCAGGTGCACCTTCAGGGCGGGCGGCAAAACCTGAACGGCCGCATCCTGACTATTCAAAAAGAACTGACGGCGGATCTGCCGGCGGAACTTCCCCTTGAAAATCTGCCGACGGTGGAAAAGATCTTCTTGAACCCGAGCCCCTTCATCCAGTCCGACCATGCGCAAATCAGGCGCTTGGCCCGGGAGATCGTGGGCGCCGATTCCCCCGGTGTTCCTTTGGAGCGGGCCCGGAAGCTGGTCGACTGGGTCCATCGGAACATTGAAAAGCGACCGGTTTTATCACTGCCGGACGCGCTTTCCACCCTGGAAAATCGCCGGGGCGATTGCAATGAACATGCGGTCTTGCTGGCGGCCCTCGCGCGGGCGGCCGGCATACCCAGCCGCGTGGAAGCGGGACTGGTGTATTTGAACGACCGATTCTATTATCATGCCTGGAATCTCTTGTACCTGGGCCGCTGGATCACGGCCGATGCTCTGTTCGGTCAGTTGCCGGCCGACGTCAGTCATATCCGCTTTACCACCGGGGCGCCGCAACAGCAACTCGATATCATCGGCATCATCGGCAAAGTGCGGATAAGGGTAATCGAAGAGTAAGTGGTATCGGGCGTTTGAAGCCGGACTGAATGCGTGCCGACCGGCGGTCACAAAGATGATTGAACTTAACAACCTCACCAAAAGATACGCTAATTTTGCGGCGGTCGATCATTTAAATCTGACCGTCAACCGCGGCGAAATTTTTGGGTTTGTCGGGCCCAACGGGGCGGGTAAGACGACCACGATCAAGATGATGGGGGGCATTTTGGAACCGACGGCCGGTACGGTAACGATCGCCGGTATCCGCATGGGCGATCAGCCGGAAAAGGCCAAAGGCAAAATCGGTTTCATTCCGGACCGGCCCTATCTTTACGAGAAGTTAACCGGCAGGGAGTTTTTAAGATTCACCGCCGATCTTTACGGTGTCTCTGCGCACGCTTTTGACCGCAAGTCGCAAGAAAACTTAAACCTTTTTTCCCTGGCGGACTGGTCGGACGAACTGATCGAGTCGTATTCGCACGGCATGAAACAACGGCTGATTATGGCCGCGGCCCTGCTGCATGAACCGGAGGTCATTATCGTGGATGAGCCCATGGTGGGGCTGGATCCGGGGGCGATCATGATGGTGAAAAATCTCTTTCGCAAACTGGCGCGCGAGGGGGTCGCCATTTTCATGTCGACCCACACGCTGACGGTGGCGGAAGATATCTGCGATCGGATCGGCATCATTCACCGGGGCCGGCTGATTGCCACCGGCACTATGCTCGACCTCCAACAAAGAGCCCATCTAACCGGTGTGAACTTTGAACAGGTTTTTTTGAATTTGACCACCGCCGAGCCCATGAATTGACAATTTAGTGTCGGTCCGCGGCGGGCGATCAAATCCGAATCGGAAGCAATCCTCAAATCAGCCATCGTCCAGCATCCATGAACGCTGTCATCACCTTGTTAAAACCACGCCTCGGGCCTTATGTCAAACGGCGGACGGCCCGCCGCGGTCGCGATAGAACGGCGAAGCTTGTGCTGCTCGCCACGGTGGGACTGCTTTTCTGGGCCGCAATTCTGGCGGCCTCGCTGCGCGTGCTGCATTATTTCAAAGGAATCGAGCCCATTGGCGACATCCTGGGATACAAACTTCTTTCCATGATTATGATCCTTGCCCTGGCGCTGCTCATTTTCAGCGGAATTTTGGCCGCGCTTTCCAAACTGTATCTTTCCCGGGATCTGTTTCTGGTACATGCCATGCCGATTTCCAGCTGCAAGATTTTTGTGGCGCGCTGGATCGACAGCGTCATCGACAGTTCCTGGATGGTCATTGTCTATACCCTGCCGATCTTTATCTCCTACGGGATTATTTATCAAACCGGCGCATTTTACTATGCCAACATGCTGATGGCGCTGTCAGCTTTGGCCCTTGCGGCCTCGGCCATCAGCACCCTCCTGGTAATGGGCGCCGTGCTGGTAATTCCGGCCAGTCGCCTGCGAAGTGTTTTCATTTTTCTGGGCATTTTGTTCTTCGTGGTGCTTTATCTGGCCATTCGCTTTTTAAGGCCCGAACTTCTGGTCGACCCCGAGGTTTTTGATACCGCGATCGTCTATATTACCTCCCTGCAAACGCCGTCCTCACCTTTTTGGCCGAGTACCTGGGTCTACGACAGCATCCAAGCGGCGCTTGGCGGTTCGGTCCGCACCAGCCTGTTTCATACGGCCCTGTGCTGGAGCTTTGCCGGAACGATCGTGAGCGCCATGGTCATCATTGCGGATGCCATCTATTTCAAAGGCTTTTCCAAAACCCAGACCGCACCGGCCCGTTTGTTCAAAACGCGTTCGGGCGGCTATCGTCTTTTGAATTTCTTGCCCGGACCCGTCAAAGCGGTGGTTGTCAAGGAAATCAAAACATTTTGGCGCGATCAGACCCAATGGTCTCAGCTATTTCTCATTGCGGCCATCGTCGTCATCTACATCTACAACTTCAAGGTTCTGCCCCTTGACAAATATCCGATCAAAACCATGGATCTTCAGAATCTGTTCTCGTTTCTGAACATGGGCCTGGCTTTGTTTGTCCTGACGGCCGTTGCCGCACGTTTCGCCTACCCGGCGGTCAGCCTGGAGGGCGAGGCTTTCTGGATCGTCCAATCCTCGCCCCTGTCGCTGCCAACCTTGCTGTGGATAAAGTTCTTTATCTATTACCTCCCGCTGCTGGCTTTGACCGAAATCCTCATCATCGCGACGAATATTTTGCTTCAGGTAACACCTTTTATGATGATCCTTTCAACGGCCACCGTGTTCAGCCTTGTGCCCGGGATTGTCGCTCTGAGTATCGGTCTAGGGGCGGCTTATCCCGACTTCCAGGCGGAAAATCCGACCCAAACGGTGACGAGCTTCGGCGGTCTGATTTTTATGATCATCTGTGCGGCCTATATCAGCCTGATCATCCTGATCGAGGCCGGGCCCGTTTATCGTCTCTTCATGACCGGCCTCCAGGGAAGAACCCTCGCAGCTGGCGCCTGGGCCTGGATGATCGGATCCTTTACCCTGACGGTGCTGCTGAGCGGATTGGCCGTTGTGCTTCCCATGCGATTCGGCGCGGCGGGCCTGGCAAAACGGTTCACTTGAAGCCGCCCGCCGAATGCCATTTCACTCAGCGGATCACCGGCTGCAAGAAATTGACAAACCCCTGAGATCTAAGCTAATGATAAAAATACGTTCCAGGGGGTCACAGGTGCTGAGCGGCACCCGATGGCCGGATTTTTGGGCAAGATCGGCAATTGGCGCCCATGTTCTGATTAAGGATTTTTACTATGCGAGTAGTCATTGTCGGCGGCGGCTGGTCTGGTTGTGCGGCGGCCTTGTCGGCCCGGAAACAAGGTGCGGAGGCCGTTCTGATTGAACGGACCGACATGCTACTGGGAACCGGGTTGGTGGGCGGCATCATGCGCAATAACGGCCGGTTTACCGCAACGGAAGAAATGAAGGCCATGGCGGGGGGCGAACTCTTCGATCTCACGGATCAAAACGCCCTCCATCGGGAGGTCGACTTTCCCGGACACCGCCATGCCTCTCTTTACAATGTGGCCAAAATGGAGCCGGTCATCAAAAATTTCTTGCGGGGGCAAGGGATCCAGATCCAATCTTGCACCCGAATTACGGATGTGGAGCTGCAAGAGCAATCCATCCAGGCCGTGCGCGGCCAGCACGCCGGGGAAACCTATCGAATCGAAGGCGATGCTTTCATCGATACCACCGGCACGGCCGGACCGCCCGCCAACTGCCATAAACACGGTAACGGCTGCGTCATGTGCGTGTTACGCTGCCACACCTTTGGCGGACGCGTGAGCCTGACAGGCAAGGCCGGGGTCAAGGAAATGATCGGTCAAAAAGGAGACCGGATGGGCGCCATGAGCGGTTCGTGCAAACTGTTGAAAGAATCCCTGGCTCCGGAAATTGTGAGCACACTCAATCAGAGAGGGGTGGTGATAATTCCCATCCCTGCGTCCCGGAGACTGCGGGGAAAGTTGGCACTCAAATGTTGTCAACAGTACGCGCTGACGGAGTTCGAGGAAAACCTCGTCCTGCTGGATTCCGGCCATGCCAAGCTGATGAGTCCTTTTTTTCCGCTGGATGCGCTCCGCGAAATTCCGGGGTTGGAAAATGCGCGTTACGAGGACCCGTATGCCGGGGGTATCGGAAATTCCATCCGCTATATCGGCATGGCACCCCGGGACGATGCCTTGAAGGTGGAAGGGGTCGCCAATCTTTTTTGCGCCGGAGAAAAGGCCGGGCTCCTGGTGGGACATACGGAGGCCATCTGCACGGGAACCCTGGCCGGATACAACGCCGTCAGGCATATTCGAAGACAAAGACCGCTGACCCTGCCGCCAACCCTGGCTGTGGGGGAGGCGATCCGTTTTGTGCGTCACCAGATGCGCGATGAAAAAATTTTGAGTTTGAAATACACCTTCTCCGGTTCCGTCTTATTGGACCGTATGGAAAAATTGGGCCTTTACACAACGGATGTGTCCGCCATTGAAAAAAGAGTCGCGGCCGCGGGTATGGCCGGTGTTTTCGGCTCGCACTAACGTATCAATTTAGCTGCATGCAAAATATTTCGGCCGCCCGCTGATCGGCTTTGGGCAGCGGGAAACTGTCTGAGAAAATTAGACGTCGTAAAACCGAACCGTCAAAAGGAGTTCCCATCCAGGCCCGGACTGACCTTCCTCTGCGCGGCATCCTTCTTGAAATCAACGCGCGGGTCGGTTTTACGAACCCTTATTTTCGCGTTTTTTTCCGACTCCCAAAGCCGATCAGCGGGCGGCCTATCCATGGTTTTTCCCAAGGGCTAGACTGTTACGCAATGACGAGTTTTCTCCCCGTTCTTCCGCCGGGATGATGCCAAGGAGGAAAAAAGATGATTAAGATTCTGGTCAAAAGAAAGGTTCCGCCCCACAAGGAAGAGGCTCTGAAATCTTTGATTGATCAACTTCGCTCGATCACCAACGGTCAACCCGGCTATGTTTCCGGTGAAACTTTAAAACGTGTCGATCGACCGGGGGAAAGTCTGGTTGTCAGCAAATGGCAATCTTTGGGGCTTTGGAATCAATGGTTTGCCAGTCAAGAAAGAGCCGCCGCACAGGCTAAGATAGACGCGTTGCTGGGCGAACCAACTGAATATGAAATCTATGAATATGATTAGAAGCTGAGCGCGGATTCCCGGCCCCAGGACCGGCTTAATTCGATAACAAGTACTTCTGGGGGTCGGCCATAAACTCCTTGTAAATGCGGTAATGGGCGGTTTGTTCATAGTCGATCGACTGCAGGGGGACTTCGTCGAAATTCAGAATCTGGGCATCCCGGCAAGCTAGTAGAAGGGGTGAATGCGTGGCAATGATAAATTGCGCGTGGCCCGCCCGGCTCATGGCCTGCAGCAGGTGCAACAATTCCAACTGGCTGTGGGGGGAAAGCGCCGTTTCGGGTTCGTCCAAGAAGTAAATCCCCTTGATCTTAAATCGTGACTTAAAAAAGGCCATCAGGGACTGGCCGTGGGACTGGGCCACCAACGATTTCCCCCCGAAATAGTCGATTAAGCCGGGATCCATGGTGGCCCACTCGTCCAACAACTGCGCAAAATTTCGAAATATCTGGGAACCGAAAAATGACCCCGGAATCCTGGCGGCATTCCACTCCACCTCAATAAACCGATACAGTTCCTGGGCATAGGGGCTTGCCTTGAATCGCGGCCTTTCGATTCCGCGCCAGATCATAATGCCGCACCTGCGGGTCAGCGCCTCCAGCAGCGTTGATTTACCGGATCCATTTTCCCCAACGAAGAAGGTCACCGGAGAATTCAATGGGATGCTCGGGGTTTGACGAAACAGGGTTAAGTTGAAAGGATAATCCTCGGTCGTCGGATATTTTTCGGGGTAAAACACCACTTTTCTAAGATGCATCCAATGCGTTCCTCCCGCTGTCAAATTTAGACCCCGCTTTCATCGGGCGTCTTTCTTGTTAGCGTTGTTTTGGTTTTCTTGCAACCCAAAACCGAAGCGGTCCACAAGCGGCGCGCTCGCACGCCAGGTGCAAATTTTAAACAGCGGCATACTTAAGGCTTGACACCGTATTTACAATCATATTTAAATTATTACGACGAATGATTCGATGGTAGGCTGCTCAAATTAAGCCTTACGGCGCGCAGGCGCCAAAGCGTTTGGCGGGAAGGGTTGTCAAACGCCTTGCCCGGACTGTGAATATCGAAGGGGACGTTTTTTTCCATCGCATCTATTTTTCAAATAGAAAATTCCGCGGTTCCTCGAACAGAAGAGCGAAAGGGGTTTTTTAACAGTTATGAAAAAGGAGGTGCAATATGCCCACGTATGAATTCATCTGCGAAAAATGCCATAAGCCCTTTACCCTGCTGATTTCAATTTCCGAATACGAGAAGAAAAAATTTCGCTGTCCCAAATGCAAAAGCCTTAAAGTGAAACAGCAGGTCTCGGCCTTTCAAACGGTAACCTCTAAGAAAAGCTAGCCGGAGTAATTTTTGTCTTCACGGTATAATTCCCCCTCCACCCGGGGATAGGCTCTCTGTCTGCGGGACCCCGCCGACAGAGAGCATTCCCGCGGCATCCGCCTTTACCGGTTAAATGGTCGCACGGCGACCCGGGACCCATCTGTCTCCAATTGGTGTTCGTTGCCAAATGGCTATTTTCCCCATGGCGGCCTCAGGCTCTTCCGCCGCGGGCGGACCCGCTGCGCAACGCCCACTAGTCAATCAGAGTCAGACTCAACCAGGGCAGATAAGTAATCAGCACCAAGCCGAGCAAAAGGATGGCGATAAAAGGAAGTGAAGCGACATAAAGTCTCAATACGGGTTTTTCAAAGCGCATGCTGGCGATAAACAGGTTGATTCCCAGCGGGGGAATCGAAGCACCGATTTCAAGATTGGTAAGAAAAATGATTCCCAGATGGATCGGATGGATTCCATAGGCCTGGGCAATCGGTGTGAGCAGCGGTACCACCACGACCAGGGCCGAGAATATGCCCATGGTACAGCCCACGCCCAGCAGAAACAGGTTGAGCACGACCAAGAAAAGCAACCGGCTTTCAATGTGGGCTTTGAAGAAGTCCAATATCCGCATGGGGATTTCCGCATCGATCAGATAATTGGTTAAACCCATGGCGGACCCCAGGATGATCAGAATCCCTCCGACCAACACCATACTCTTTTGCATGATTCCGGGCAGCTGGCGCCACTGGATGTCCCGATAGATCACCACTTCAATCAGCAGAACATACACCGCCGTAATGGCCGCCGCCTCGCTGACCGCAAAATGTCCGCTGTATATCCCCCCCAGAACGATGATGGGCAGGGGCAGTTCCCAGAAAGCGTTCTTCAGGGCCCGGAACAATTGAGTCGCCTGAAACGCGGTTTGGGGGACATCGGCCTGAGCGGAACGATAAACGCTGAAAGCCGAAAGCAAAACCAGTAGAAGAACCCCCGGCAAAAGCCCCGCCAGAAAAAGGTGATCGATTCTGACTTTGGCCACGATGGCGTATATGATCAGCGGCAGACTGGGGGGAAACAGAAGGCCGAGGGTGCCCGAGGTAGTTAATAATCCTAACGAGAAGATCTCCGGATATCTGCTACGCATCATGGCCGGCAGAAGAATACCCCCCAGAGCGATAATGGTAAGACCCGTAGCGCCGGTTAAGGCCGTAAAGACCGCGCAAATGGTCAAGGCGATGACGGATAGCCCCCCCGGCATCCAGCCGAGAACGGCATTCGAAAGCCGGATTAGCCTCTGCGGCGTGCCGCTTTCCGATAGTAGATAGCCCGCGAACGTAAACAGGGGGATCGCCACGAGCACCGGCGTGGTGGCCATGCGGTGCATTTCGATGATGATGGCGGATAAGTCGATCTGGCTGGTGTAGAACAAGTAAACGGCCAGGGCGGAAATAACGACGAATACCGGGGCCCCGAACAACATCAGAATGACGGTCAGGATAACGGTCAGCAGCGGGGTCATCGCTCTCTTTCGTTGACACGCTGGGCGTCCGTCTGCCAAAGTTGGGCGAAATCCCTGCCGGAACGCAGGCAGAATCGCAGCGTTATTAATCCAAAGGTAACGGGGATAACTAGCTGGGGGATCCAGGCCGGGATGCCCAGGAAGATAAGACTGCCCATCTCGGCTTCATTACGGACGAATTTCAGGGCGGCATAGGTTAACAGCCCGCAGATCAGGGCGGAAAATAATTGCGCGACGAACTGGATGGCGATGCGCCCCCGGCCGGTCACCCAGCGGGAGAAAACATCGATGCTGATGTGTTTGCCCTCTTTGGTGGCCACAGCGGCTCCGATAAACCCGACCCAGACGACCAGGTAGCGGATGAGTGAATCCCCCCAGGAAAAACCGGTGGCAAAAAAATTGCGAAGTACAATTTGCGCAAAAGCCACCAGGATCATCAGGCTCAAGCAGACCACGATAAGGAGTTGCTCTACCCGGCTGATGATGGCATCCACTCGAGCCCAGCGCGCCATTACTTTTTCATCCCGCGATAGGTCTCCAGGTGATCGGCAACCTCCTGCCTGACCTTTTGGGAAAAACTGTGCCCGCTGAGGCGCTGCATGGCCCTGTCCGACAGCCTTTTGAATTCCGCTACCTGCTCCCCGGAAGGGGTGAGGATCTGAACGCCATGCTTTTGCATCACCCGGGTGGCTTCCTGATTCTCGTTGCGCACGGCAAGCTTCAGCTGTTCCATGTGTTTGGCAAAACTTGCATCGAGGACCTCTTGAAAGGCGGGGGGCATCTGCGCATACATATCTTTTTTGAGGACCACACCGCCCAGCAGGTACGCCAGAGGTACATCGACCATATACTTTACTCGCGTGAACCACTGCAGCGAAATGGCTCCCGTGGGCGGGGCGTATACCACGTCTACCAGACCGGTTTGGAGACCGACCAGCACGTCGGGCACGGAAAGCGGGATGGCCGATACCTGGGCCTCGTCGAAGATGGCTTTCGCCATCGGCGCGTCTTCCCAGGTCCAGACCTTGGCCTTTTTGAGGTCGCTCAAACTGGCGACCGGGATGGTGGACATCAGATGCACGAATCCGCCCTCGGTCCATCCTAAAAGAACATAGCCGTGATCTGCGAAACCTTGGCGGAAGAACGCGTCCATTTTTTGCAGAACGTAATCGGTCTCTTCATAGGTCTGGAAAAGAAAAGGAATTTGAAACACATCCATTTCCGAGAAAAAAGCGGCAAGGCTGGAAGAAGTGAAAGCCGCGGCCTGGATTTGACCGATGTGCATTTTCCGCAACATGTCACTTTCGTCGCCCAGGACCCCGCCGGCATAGATTTTCAGGCGGACCCTATTTGCGGTCTGCGCCATCACTTCGGAGTTGAGGGCTTCAAACGTTTTCATCCAGGCGCTTCCTTCCGGTGCCAGCGTGGCCATCTTAATCAGGAAAGGTTTTTCCGCCGCCTCAACCGTCAACACCATAAGAAACACGGCCCCCAAAAGCACGCCTGCTTTTTTCATCGCCGCAAGTGGGTTCATCCTTTTGCTCCTTTTGGCCTTCAACCTCCGACCGCTGATATTATACGCGCAACGTCGCCGAAAACCGTCGCTTGGCCACCGCCTGTTGCGGCCCGCCATTTCCGTTTAGAAATACTCCTCGGCCTGGTCCAGCATTTTTTGGGCCTTGTGGTGCGCCACGGTATTGAGCAGAGTCAACTCAGGGATCTCATCGGCCGGCGTCTTTAAGGTTTTTTGCAGAATCGAGATAAAAAGCGCTTTGTCAAATGCCGGCCGGGCATAATTTGCGGCATAATAGATGTTGGCCATCAGAAATTTCCCCTGGCCCAGTTCGATGGCCTTGAGGAAATGTGCCCGGGCCTTGGCTAGATCGCCACCGGCGATCTTGGGCCGCGAGCCGTATAATATCCCCATGAAAAGATGGGGCCCGCCGTAGTAGAACCCTTCGTCCAGCTCCAGAACCTTTTTCATCAGCAATTCTACCCGTGGAAGCTCCGCCAGGGCCTCCATGGAACCCAGGTTCAAGCCAATCCAGTTACCCCAGCAGGCTGCGGCCCAGAACATATAGGCAATGTCTTTTTTTCCCAAATCGCTCAGGGCCGCGGTGAAAACATCCAAGTTGCCGTCCCTCGGCCTTTTGAGACCTCTTTGTTCCAGGGCCCGCAGCGCATAATCTTTCGCCCGGGCATATAAAGCGCGGCCATAATCTTGGTCTTCATCGTCCACAAACGCCGACGCGTACGACGAATAGCCCTGCGCGGCTCCGATCAGCAAGCGTTCATTATCCGGCCAGGCTTCGACCATTCCGTCCATGAGCAAAAGGTACGCTGGCATTCCTTCCCGGATGACCCGCAGGTCGGACTGTCGATAGGAAGCCTGGGCGACTTCCTCGAGCAGGGTCGCCGCCGATACGACGGTCAATTTCTTATGGGGTAGACAAGCGGTGGGGAGAAAAAAGAGAAGGGCAGGCAGCAAGATTCCAATCAAATTCCGGCAAAATCGCATCTCAGTTTCCTTGGAGGCATGCACACGCTGGGACGCACGTTGGCTGAATGCCACAAGCAAAGCCACCTGCTTTTTTGCTTGAATCCCTCAATGAGTGTCTGTCCGGAAACGGCTATTTTCCCCATTGCGGCGTCCGGCTCTCCCGCCGCCGCGGGACGAATCCTCGCAATACTCCCTGCCTTTCCTAAGGTTAATCCCGCTTGCGCGGGACGCGTTCCTTGAACTTGAATCTAGTTACTATAGTGAAATGCCCGGAAAGCGTCAAGCGAAAACACGCCGATTTACGGCAGGTCGTGTCCATTGCGAAAGGGCTATTTTTACCAATTGCCGCGGCGGGCCCGGCCGCCGCGGCAGGATCCATCCTGGGAATAGTCCCTGTATTCCTAAAGCTATTTCCGTCTTCATGATCTGAAATTCCGGTGTTTACGTTCCAGCGCCAGCAAAGCGGCTTTGATATGCAGGCCGCCGCCATATCCCGTTAAAGTGCCGTCGCTGCCGATAACGCGATGGCAGGGCACGACAATCGGCAACGGATTTCGGCCATTGGCGGCGCCCACCGCCCGAAATGCGTGCGGTCGTCCGATGCGTCTGGCCAAATCGGCATACGCTACGGTGGCGCCATAGGGAATTTCGCGCAGGGCCATCCAGACCTCCCGTTGAAAAGGCGTTCCTTCAAGTGCCAGCGGCAGATCAAATTCGCGCCGTTCGCCCGCGAAGTACGCTTGAAGCTGCGCAACGGCATCTCCGTCTAACTTCCGCACAAAACGCCAGCGGGGGTCCGGGGCTTTCACGTTCGATCCCTGCCGAAACTGAATCGCCGTCAGGCCCCGGGGATTTTGCGCCACAAGAATTTGGCCCCAGGGACTCTGAAAATACGTGAAGGTCACCGGCTCCAAGGCTCGCCGGTTGCATCTTGTTTTCATAACATCAATTTAAACGGGCTTTTAATCGATAAATTCGGCGACGGCGCTGTGTTTGCGCTTCAGTTCCTGCATCAGGCGGTCATGCCGGTGAATACGGATGCCCGACCGAACGATCAGGTAGGTGCCGAGAAAGACCAGGGCCACATTGACGACAATCAGCGGGACCAGCAAATGGATTACCTGAATAACGTCATAGTATTTGGAGGTGGCAATCAAAAAACTCGTGACTGAGATCGGCAGCGCGAATACGGCGATGCCGGTGCGCATCGTTGCCAGGGAAGTCCTCTTTTCCGCTAAAATGAGTTGCGCTTCATTGATGATTATCGTATCGAATTGCGACGATTCTTTCGTTTCCAAAGGGTCTCCCGTCAAGTAAGCCCATTTGGGCCGGCGCCGTAAAGAAAAACTAAACTCCTCGGCGGTTTCTAAAAAAATAAGAGGGACATGTCAATCCCAAATCCGAGGGAGCTCATTGGGGCGACCGGGGGGGAGAATGGCCTTTGCCGGAAATGCAAGAAGTCCTCAAAACGCCGGGATCGATTTCACGCTTGGTCGTCATTTTTCTTCCGGACTTGTCTGTATGGCGAATCAAGCTTATTATAAAAAGGATGGTTAATCTATGCGCTTGCCAAGATCGCATGCAAGAATTTCCGAAACACCCTTTTAGTGACCATGCCATGGGTGGGTCACCGCAAACAGGCATGGCCTTCAGCAAAGGATCATGGGATGCCAAGACTTCTATTTTTAATGGCCGTCGTCGTGTTGACGACCGGTTGCGGAACCCAAAAGCCGGTTCTCTACCCGAATGACCACCTAAAAACGCTCGGTCCAGCTCAGGCCGAAAGTGATATCGCGCAATGCCAGCAGCTGGCGGAGGAATATGTCAAAGCCAACCCGGGCAAGGAAGTGGCCAAGAGTACGGCGGTCGGGGCGGGCACCGGGGCGATTATCGGAACTGTGGCCGGCGCCGTCACGGGCAGCGTGGGGACCGGGGCAGGGGTCGGCGCCGCAACCGGTGCCACCGGCGGCTTATTGCACGGCCTTTTTAAGGCTTCCGCGCCGAGCCCTCTTCACAAAAGCTATGTCGAAAAATGTCTGCGGGACAAAGGCTACGAGATTGTCGGCTGGCAATAGCGGGATGGGGCCCCGCCGGGACCGCGGGTTTAGCGCCCGCCGGAAAGCGACGCCTGCGGGGTCACCTATTCGCGCGCTTTTTCCTGAAGGCCTATCATCGGTAGGCAGTCACGATGCTCCCGGCCCTGCTGTCCGCCGGACCCGTCGGGGGTTATATCGCGTGCGTCGATCCCCGCGGGGCATTGAGATCTAATTCTCTGAGTTCGGGGAGTTTGGCTTCATCTTCATGCGCATCATCTTGCGCTTCTCACGAATCATCCGGGTGTCCAGGTACATATCCTCGTAAGCGGCCTGCATGACGGCTTCGAACATGATTGGGTCTCCCCCGTTTTGTTGGGCAAACTGTTCGGCGTCAGCCCGGTCTTTAAAGGCCCATTTCGCCCGCTTCGTCATAACGCCCATCTTGCTGCCGCCGATGATCCAGAAGGCCTGCGCGGCATCGATGAGTTCTTGGGTGTTGTAATCTCCGACCTGGATGGTTTTCGGCGTCTTGTCAATGTTCAAGGCCAAATCCAGGGCGGCACAATGGAGCGAGCAGGTTCCCACCGTTGATCCGTCGTCGTATTCGACGTAGACGCGGGAATGCGCGAATTTTGCCCGGTCCATGCCGCAATAAGAGCAGGAAGCATGCTTGGCAATGTCCTCTTGGGCCAAGGCTCCCGTGAATCCCGTGACCAGAAGAATCAACAGACCGATCGAAACCGCTTTCTTCATGCCAATCTCCTTTCGGGAAATCGATATTCTTGCGCCGTAAAAAAAACCGCGTCGGCGGAGCTGCTCTTCCCGTGCGTCCGGAGTACGATGATTTCATCAATTCTCCAAGCATTGGAACATAAACTCCAGCTGTGCGCGTTGCTCCGGCGTGGGGTTTACGAACTGCAATCCACAGCAGCGGGTGCTGACACCCCTGAAGTAGCGGTCTTCCGAGAGGACCGTGATCTCGAAAATTTTGCGGCAGTGGATTCCCAATATGTAAAATCGGTGACGCAGGGTGCCGATGATATCAATCAGGTTCGGTTCAGACACACGGCCGAGAGTGGGTGTATAATCAAATCCCAACCCCTGGCGGCCGACATTCCTGATCTTTCCTGTCAGATTGGAGTGATGGTCAAAGACGTGCAACCCGTTGTCATGGATTTGGTATCGATTAAACCGCCGGCGTTCAAACATCTTAGCTTGGCTCTCAAATATACCAGACGAAGTCACAACGCAAACAAAAACCGCCTCCGTCAATTTGAATACTAAACGATTCGTATCAATGTTCGCGGCATCCTTTTTGAAATCAACGCGCGGGTCGGTTTTACGAACCCTTATTTGCGAGTTTTTTCCGATACCCAAAGCCGATGAGCGGTCGGCCTATCCATGGTTTTTCAAAGGGCTAAACGGTTACAACGATTTGAATTCAAGCGGTTAACGCCATGGCTCCCTGCACGCCGGATCGCCTGCCAGATTTGCGATCTCGTAATCAAGCAAAAACTCGAGCTTTCGCTCTTGCTCCTTTTTCAACCGCAAGAACTGCAAGCCGCAAAGTCTGGTCGGAGATCCGCTGAATGTACGATTTTCCGCAAGATTATCGATGTTGTAGATCAGCCCACAGTCGATCGCCGCAATACAAAACTGACTGTGCCGGCGCACGAAGATATCGACCCGGTTCCATTCCTCTTCATGACACGCGACGGAAGCATATTCAAATTGCAGCCCGCCCCGGCTGAGGTTTTTGATGGCGGCCATTGCACTTGACCGGCGGCTAAAGATGAAAAACTCATCCTCCGGAACCGGGTATCGCGGAAACACTCTCAGTTCGCTTTTGATTGCAGTCATTTTGGGATCGGTGTGGGAAAGTGATTTAGGCTAGATAAACAATACCGCAACTATCGTGCCAGACAGATCGAAAGGCAGGAGGTTCGAGAAATATTTTAATTAAATTCAATTTCTTAAGGTCGAATAGGTCTGAAGTTGAAGGCTTGATGGGTCGGATGCAGCCGCCCCCGCGCTATTCCATTTTGGAATATCAAGAAGATAAATTCTAGTCATTACAGATTATTAGAACTATTCGTGCCATTTTGGCAGAGCACTTTTGGGTGTGTCGGATTTTTGATCCAACAGATTTACCAACCCAGGCCTTGAAATATTTTGCAGGTTGACGAACAAACGGTTTTGCCTCCGACCTTCAGCGCAGCGCTTTTCGCACCTCAAACTGCGAACGTAAGCCGCAATAATCGCCCCAAAACCGTCGCTGCGGCCGCGCCAAGCCCCAATATAATTCTTCGCCGCGGCCCAAGTTATAGTCTTTGCATGCGCCTGCGATCCTTATCGGACAGAATTACTCTGAACGTGCTGCCCTTGCCGGGTTCGCTCTCGACCTCAATCCGACCTCCCAAATCCGTGACCAGGTTGTGGCAAACATAAAGGCCCAGCCCGGTCCCTTCCCGGGGCGCCTTGGTGGAAAAGAAAGGATCAAATATATGCCGCCGGGTTCCCTCATCCATTCCGCTTCCATTGTCTTGCACCGCGATGATGGTATGATCACGCCAGCTGTTACCAAGGCTGACGTTCAGCTTGATCCAGGAATCCTCTTTATCGGCTGCCTGGGCCGCATTGACCAGAAGGTTGATCAGGACCTGCTCCAGGGCATAGGGATCGGTGTAAATGCCGGGCATACCCTCCGGAATATCCATTTCAAAAGATTTGACTGCGCTGGCGAGCTTGGCCCGACAAATCGCGACCACCTTTTCGATCACCGACTTCAGGTCCACCCATTTATGCGGATTCCTGTTGTTGCTACGGGAAAACTCTTGCAGATCCGCCACAAAGACATTGATGCGGTCGGAACCGTGTTGGACATTGTCGAGAAGTTTAAAGATGTCAGCCCGAAATTCAGGGTAAGACATGTTGAATAGTCTAAAGTCCCCATGCTCCTGCGCGTGTTTGTCGACGATGGGCATCAGTTCTTCGACGTAATCTCTTAAAACGGGAATGTTGAACGCGATAAAGCTGTTGGGGTTGTTAATCTCATGGGCGATACTCGTCACCAGGATGCCCAGGGAAGCCATTTTTTCGCTATGGACCAGTTGCCGTTCAACTAACCTTTTTTGGGTGATGTCGCTGATCCGCACAATGGCATCCTGCGCCTCCCCGGACTTCTCTCTGACGGGATAAATAACCACCTGTTCCAATCGGTTAGGATCCTTAAAGCCTTGACGCTCAAAGGTTATATTGCGGCCCTGGGAGACGGCGGCCGGAATCTCATGGTCGTCATCAGGACTTAAGCGGCCGGTGGCCAGGTAACAGACACTTCCATCGGCATCCTGGGTTGCCGGTATTCCGTAATGCTCGGCGGCCGCCCGGTTGATCATCCTGGCCCGCATATCTCTGCCCACCAGGATCAGCGGATCCGAAATTCCGTTAAACACCGCTTGCAGCATGCTCTCGTTTTGCCTCAGCTTTTCCTCGGCCCGCCGGCGTTCTTCCGTTTCGCATTTAATTTCCGTGATGTCGCGGTTGCTGCCGCGGATCCCCAAATAACTGCCGTCCATGCCAATGACCGGTTGGCAGATGTGGTCGACCCAACGCTCCCGGCCTTCGCGGGTGATGATCCGAAAGTCAATCGAATGGACTTGCCGGATTTCCAATTCCCTATCCATGTGTTCGAATACCACCCGGCGGTCATCCGGGTGAATGATGTCCCGGAGCAGATCACGTTGCCGCATGAATTCGGCCGGATGATATCCCGATATACGTTCACATGATGGCGATATGTAGATATACTGCCCATCCGGACCCAACCAGTATTCCCAGTGGTAGGTGAAATCAGCCACGGTCCGGAACCTTTCCTCACTCTGCCTCAGGGCCTCCCGGGCATCCCTGATTTTATTGATCGTGTATTGGGCGTGGGAGCCGAAGATTACGAAAAGGCATAAAACGATGATGCGCGTATAGATGTCATAGAGATCAGGTCCGATGAGCTGAGCGATAAAATTGAATCTCTCCGCGAAAAAAATATTGAGAATCGAATCCAGAATCCAATAGCTGGTCGCAATCCCGATGGCGGCCAGAATCATTGAATCCATTAGGCCATTGAATTTTTTGCTGCTATCCATCGCTTTGATAATACTTCCGTCCCTGTGGTTGGTTTGCCGTGTTGCCATCCCTCGACCCGTCACGCGCTGATGTTCGCGCCTTCCTTCCTGAAATTCCCTAATGACCGATCTCCGCGATGACTTGTTCGGCAATCAAATGCGAATTGAATTCGCGCGGACGCCCGGCCCTATCCTTGGTCCGGCGGCACAATCCGCTGAAGCAAGGCCCGAGCCCAAGGCCCCGCAAGGCAGAACTAAAGGATCGCTAAAAAATAGCGCATAGGAGGGGGGGAGGACGCGCCGGAGGTTTCAGCCCTCGTCATTCGCAAAACTCTTTTCAGCGAAATCTTATTTTGAGAAGCGCTGCGGATCCGCCTTGAGATCAACGCTAGACAAGAGTAATACTCTGAAAACACTTAAGCAAGGTTTCGACGGGACCTTGCGCCGCGTCCGCCTCGGCGGGGATTCAATGCCAACCCCCAATGGGAGGAAGGCGGCGGGTAGTCCGTATCAGTAACTATTCGACGCCATAGGCTTCCAGTTTTCGTCTTAGGGTGTTCAGACCGATGCCCAAAAGCCGGGCTGTTTGCGACTTGTTATTGTCCGTATGACTGTAGACCTTGAGAATATGAGCCTTTTCCACCTTAGCCAGCGAAGCGATGGATTCGGACCCCACGGGCTGCTCGCTGTCCAATTCCATTTTAGGCCGTCGTAAATAGTTGGGCAGAAAATCGCTGGAGATGGGTTTTCCCTGGGCCAGGTTGACGGCCGACTGAATGATGGACTTCAATTCCCGGACGTTGCCGGGATAATCGTATTCCATGAGGAGCTCCAGGGCTTCTTCTTTGAATATGCCTTGCTCGGCCGAACCACTGAATTCTTCCAGAAAACACCGCATTAACAGGGGGATGTCATACTTGCGCTCTCGCAGGGGAGGGAGGTGAAGCCATCCCCCCCTCAAACGATAATACAGATCTTTGCGAAATCGCTTTTGGGCCATCAAGCGTTCCAAGTTGGCATTGGTGGCGGCGATGAAGCGCACGTTCGTTTTCTGGAGTTGGCTGGTTCCGAGTTTCGTGTATTCCCCTTCCTGCAGAACGCGCAGCAGTTTCCCTTGAAGCTCCAGCGGCAGATTGCCGATCTCATCCAGAAACAAAGTTCCCGCGTTGGTATGCTCCAGATAACCGACGCGCTCCTTTTCCGCTCCGGTAAAAGCGCCCCGGGTGTGCCCGAAAAACTCCGCATCGAAAAGTTGCGGCGTCACGGAATCCATATTAATGGCCGTAAAGAGGAAGTTGGCTCTGGGGCTGGCAGCATGAATGGCTTTGGCGAGAAGTTCCTTGCCGGTGCCGGTTTCGCCCGTGATCAAAATCGGCACATCACTGCCGGCATGCAGTTCGGCCTCCTTCAATATCCGCATGACCTTGTCCGATTCGGTGACAATCGGCCGGAAGGCTTCGACGTTGACGAGCTTCGGCAGGGTTTTTCTTTTGCCGAGATCGACAATGTCAACCAGCCGCTTGCGCTCCAGGGCCCGGTTGATCGACAAGATCAAATCTTCCTTGGAAATGGGTTTTACCAAGTAGTCGTAAGCTCCTTTGCGCAGACATCGCATGGCAACCCGGGCCTCATCCAACGCGGTAACCATCAGGCATTCGGTCGTCGGACTGGTGCTCCGAACGACCTCCAACAGCTCGATCCCATCCATCTCCGGCATGGTGATATCGATCAAGGCGATATCGAAAGTTTCCCCGTCCTCAAAAATGGAGGCGACCTTGCGGGGATCGCTTTCGATGCGTACATTTTTAAAGCCGGAAGTAATCAGCCCCCGCCGGATGCTTTCCAGAAAATCTTGCTCATCATCAACGACTATGATGCTGTGTTCCATTAGAGAACCCTTTTGGAATTTCTAAACCCCCTGAAAACAAGCGCTACGCCACACCGTCGATGCATCGGCCCTCTGTGGGCCCTGAAGACATTTGGTTTGAAAGTCAAATCGTTATTCCACCTGGGTAGTTCGAAAATATCGCAGGTTTTGCCCCAGCTTGCTCCGGAATTTAGTTTCGAGCCGATTCGATTGATACGTAAAATCGGAAAATGAATCCGTGCAGCGTTTTTGGCTATCGGGCCGCCGTCTCCGGCCTTTCCATCCTGATTGAGGCTCATGCTCTCCTCCTCACCATCCCCGCTTCCCTGCGATTCAGCCCACCTGTCTTGGCGCCGCTTATCGGATTCATGATCTTACCGATCCTGGTGGCGTGCGACTGGTCTGGTTCCGGATCGTCCGGCTTAGGACGATATCGCCTTGCTTGGACCTGCAAAAACTATCCCACTTGCGAATAAACGCGCCGATCACCTTGAATCCTATCGATATTCATGGATATCTGCCTACGCTGTGTCTGCTCCAAACCTGAACTTGAACGATATAACATCCCTCAATTTATGGCATATATTACATAAAAATAAGTATGTTTTTTCACAGTTCTTTTTGTAAGAAATCGTCGTAGTTTTTCTAAGCGTCTGGGTTTTATCCCGATTCAAGCGCAGCTCTCGTCTTGCATGATTATTGCTTACCCTATGCGAAAACGCTATCGGCCGCGTCTATCCCGGAGCGCGGCGCGGAAACGGCGTCACCGACGGCAACACGGGGAATTGGTCATGTCGGGTGGAGTTTGCTGCATTCAAGCTTCATGGGTTTCAAAAAGCACCGCCGCAGACTCATCCCGTGTCCCTTCAGGAACGCGTCCCGCTCACAGCGGGATTCAAGTTCAAGAAAGGCTCCCATTTTTATTACAGGAATCCATGGGGTATTTCGAGGATTAAGCGCGCCCCAGCAAGAGAGCCTGACACCGCAATTGGGAAAAATAGCCATTTCTGAATGGACACCCATTAACCGCCAATCACCAGGTCAGGTAGATTTGGATATAATGGAAACAGCGATCGAACAAGTGGAGAATCCATTGGAATTACGCGAACAATCCCGCAGAACACCGCAGAAACTCAGACGGAAACGTTCGGGCTTTGACCGCCGCCTCGGCGAAGATCGACGCCGCGCTTACAATTTGGATTATTTCCTGGAAGGCGGCCAAGAGCGAAGACGCAAAGAAAGGCGGCAGCAACTCTATGAGCGCCGGGCCGGCTGGGTCAAAGTGAGCAAGTGGAGTAGTGTTTTCAGTGGCGACCTGTAGGCGACCCCAAACGCTTTCTTTTCATCCCGAATAGAAACCAGGTTCCCTTGACCCGCTTGATCAGAAGGTCTCAGGCGCTGACCGCCACGATCATCGCTAAGGCGCCGTCAATCCCAGTTTTGCAGCTATTCGCCGCGTTTTGCAGAATGGCCACCCCCGTGAAATCGGCCCAAGATTTCAGCGGGCGGGCCATAACCTTTCGTCGGCAAAACCTAAAATCACGGATTTAGGGACTTCGGCCCGGTTTCGGCGTTGCGGGTATTCACTTGGGCGGCAAAGGCTCGACAAATTCTTTGGCCTTGTCCAGCCAATCTTTTAATTCTTTTTCCTGCCTGAACCCTTCGCC
>CP070697.1:5475032-5484243 GCA_020353555.1 Desulfobacterales bacterium | reverse complement strand
TCTTCTAATTTGGCTTGCGTCTGCAATCCGGTGGAGACGTCCCATCCCCGTAACCGGTAATACTCGCCTCGCATTTTTTCAAATTCCTTGCGGTCAACGACCATGCCTTTGCGGGAAAAAACCGCGCCGTCCTTGCCCGGGACCAGGCAATCCGGGTTGCCGAATTCAGCCTTGAGCGGAATGGTGAAATTGAATTCTTCCAGGGTGTCGTGCGCTTTGCCCGGGGAGTCTTCCCTTTTCAAGACCGCCCGTTGCAGATTGAAGACGCGCTCCCCGAGAACGTACAGCCTCTCCTCGTCAATATCCATCCCTGTCACAGCCTTACAAACACGGCTTTCCAGGGAGGGATCCCCCACATGATCAGGCGTTTTCGGGCTATGGTTGATCGGCCATGAAAAATCGCAGAGAATCAGCGATTCCTTCACGTATTGGCGGTTTTGAATCTTGACGGCACTCAGGGCTTTGCCCTCATAGGTCGAAAAATCGGCGGCGATCGCATTGCCCCAGAATTTCGCGGCAATGGCCCGGATGACATCGGAGGTCATATAGTTCTCACCCGGCATGAGCCCCTCCACCTGCATTGTGCGGGCAACCCACAGCAAAACGGGCAGACCCACCTCATGCAGCTGCTGAATGGGCATCCGGGGCTCCGTGGCATAGAGGAGTCCTGTGGTGAGGAACATTCGCGGACCATAGGGGGAATCCTCACCGGTTGGAATCATATAGTCCGTGATAAGCTTGGCCGAATCCTTTCCAAGGGTTTCCGCCGCTTGGCGGGTACCTTCCGCCAGAATACCCCCGAAGTCCTCCCTGGACGCAATCTTGTGCAACAGCGTCTCGATAAATTCGAGGCTTCCCATCTTCGAAAGCGGGAGCCCGGCTTCCGCGTCGTTGAGAACATTCGCCTTTGAGCACCGGCTCAGCCACATCATCATGGTTTCAATCGCGCGGGTATCGATCCCATAATCATCACACAACTTGGTCGCCTGATAGGGAACCTCGGTAATTTCTCCGTAGTACCGCTGCGCCCGAATCTCATAATATCCGGCCGATTGGCAGCAGTATTTACCCGGCCGTCCCCTCTTTGGATGGTAATTCACCCGCATGCATCCATTGATGCACCCAAAGCAGATATCCTTTTTTAGGCGGTCCGGGGACAACATCGTGGGCCAGATGAAAGGCTCGCATTTCAACTCCCGGATCGTTTTTCTCAGGGAGCCTAGCGTCTCCTCGTCGGCGACCTGAACCGCTCCGTTGCCTCGCACGGCAATCGCCTTAAGATTTTTGGCCCCCATCACGGCACCGAATCCGCTGGATCCGCTTGAGTCCGAATCGGCCAGCAGGGTGGCGTAGCGCACCTTGTTTTCCCCGGCCGGTCCGATGGCAACAATGCGAGCCCCTGGGCCCAGTTCCGCCTGTAGCGTTTCACGCGTTCGGATGGCGCCCGTTCCTTGCAGGTGCCTGGCGTCCCTAATTTCCGCCTGTTCGTTGGCGATCGTTAAATAGACAAGTCGATCCGATCGGCCTTCAATGATGATGCCGTCGTAGCCGGCAAATTTCAACTGAGCGCCCCAGGCACCGCCCAGATTCGAGTACGAGAATTGATCCGAGGTTGGAGACTTCCCTGAGACCTGCCAACGCGAACCGGCGATCCCCGGAACGCCGCACGCCGGACCTGTCATGAAAACGATCCGGTTTTCCGGGTCGAACGCATCGATTTGGGTCGGGACTTCATCCCAATGGATCTTCAGAGCGATGCCCCTTCCGCCCAGAAAACGGTGGGCATAAGCCTCGGTGGGAACCATGCTGACACGGCCCGTGGAAAGATTCGCACGCAAAATATTTCCGCTATACCCGTGTTGTGGTGACATATTGGTGGACCTCCTGATCTTTTTTTGCATGTCTTCGAATCGATGTTCGATCGTTGGAACCCAGGGCGCCTGCGGTGCGCACTTGCCAGCCTAAGACGCAGGTGCCGCGAGTTCTGAATTAGCTTGAACAATATGGGGAGGACGCGTTTGGGGGCCGATTTGCGTTAAATTTTCGATCCTGCGTAAAAATATGCGACAGCCGGATTGAATGCTTTAAAAGCCCCGCTTGATTACTCCTGATCCGTTCGCACCGCGCGGCGGCACTTTCTCAATTTTATTCTCTAAAGCCTTAGCCACGTGTTGCGCACGTGCACGGCTCGGGCAGTATCAGATCAGGCAGGCTGTTCGGGGGAGGGGAAAATCGGCCCGCGCCTTCAGAAGGGGCCCTCCGCAGGGGGCACCTGCGTTCTGAAAGCCGCCGGGAGGGTGAAAGGCGCATGCGAGTCTGCATCGTTTTTAACAGCAGCGGCGGCGTTGAGATTTGTCCGATCGTTGCGCCAGCCCCTGATCCGTCGGCTCGATCACGCAGCAGCATGAATCACCCTTGCGCCCCAGGGCAGCGTTGATGACGGCCGCGGCGCAGCCCACCCCCGCCTGGACGGTCACCGCACCCGTTGGACAGTTTTGGGCACACGCGCCGCATTCCATGCACGCGTCGCGATCCTCGATGCGGGCACGCTTTGCGTTCATGCCCAAAACGGCATGCGGGCAAACCACCAGGCAAAGCCCGCATCCCACGCATTTTTCAGGGTCGAGCGCCAGGGTGACCACATCCTTCAGATAAATCATCCGGCCCATTGTTATCCTCCTCAGGCCATCCACCGTGATCCCAGCCACAGGCCGAGTCCGATCACACCCCCCGTAATTTCCAGCGGTACGGCCCACTTCATTTCTTTTTTGACCCCCGACAGGGAGGTGTATGTGGAGCAGCCGGTGAAGTTCATGCCCAGGTAAGCGGATAGGGCGGGAACCAGAAAGAACCAAGCCAGCATTTCCAGGCAAGATTGTGCATTGCCAAAATCCGGGCGGCGCAAAGCGGCCAGAATGAGGGCCGCCAGAAGGCCCATCCCCAGGCCTTTAAGAGCAAACGGGCGGCCGGGAAGCCAGGGCAAAAGCAGGGGCGTAAAAAATACGCCGGCCGCCAGGCCGCTCAGCAGGGCAATAACGGCAAAAATCCCATCATTTAACGCATTGGACCAAAAGGGTGCCGCTCCGCCGAGCCCGCCCAACAAAAAAAAGGCCGGCAGAATCATCAGGGCCCATTTGGCCGCACTGACCAGCTCCACCGGAATCAGAACGAGCCTTTCCCAGGTGCTGAACGTCTTGATTCGCATCGGGGCGGTCGCTTTCCGCCCGCTGTCCAAGAAAGCGGGCAAATCGGTGGCGCGGATGGGACCGTAGACCACCTGAAACCCGCATAGCTTCTTCACCTGGTGGGCCGCGACGCCGGGTCCTGCGAGCTGGGGCAGAATGAGTTCCCGGTGAGCGACGATGCGCGGCAAGGCGCTTGCTTCAATCCGTCTGACCAGTTCGGTGGTTCCAAAAGTTCTCTTTCCGGCGGCACACCAGACATTGATACCCTGGGTGTCGAGCACCAGAATCCAGACATCGCGGCCGGGCAACGCCTGACGAAGCCGATCAAAGCTCATCTTGTAATTGGCCGTAACCAAGACGGGTGAACGCTCATGCGGGTGACCCAGGCCATAGAGACCCGGTTCGACGGTATAGTGCATGCGCTCCACCCCCCAACGGGCTTTGATGCTTCCCCAGCGGTCCGGCCAGGCCGTGGAAGCGCCCACCTGCGGTGCCGCACCGATGGCGGTTGGAATGGAGCCCACCACAAAGGGTTGGTTCAGGCTCGGCAGGCTCAACTGAGCCTTCGTATTTCCGGCTCAGCCACCGGCACCGCATGAACGCCCGGTTCCCGCCGGGGTGCCGGACAGAATCGGGGCCGGCTGAATCGGCGGGAGGATTTGCGCGCCTTTCTTCCTGGTATTCATCGGAAAACCGCCTCCATTCGATATTTTTCGCTTTCTGATCGCGGGGGATTGTGCGGGCCGCCCCGTCACCCTCAAGGGCTCCGGGCAAACGGACTCAAAACAACCCCCTGGCGGCCATCCCAGAGGGGACGCCCTCACATTTAATAAATCAATTTTCGCGCACCTGTCAAGAAAATCATGCCATGGCGAACCACCCGGCAGGATACGATGGAAGTTGAGGGCCGGGCGCCAACGGTCTGTTGACGATGGATCGCCGCTGAGCGCGGCGGCGGGTGAAACGGGACCGGCGTCGGGCCCGATGCCGGGGAGGCGGGAGGTTTGTAGGGCCGGTGAGGACCGGAAGATACCGCTTAGGTCTGCCTTATCTCTCTCTCGCTGATTCCCATCAGGTACAGGAGTCCGTCCAGGCCCACGGTGGAAATGACCTGTTGGGCATTGGCTTTGACGCGCGGTTTGGCGTGAAAAGCCACGCCCAGCCCCGCGATGCTGATCATGGGCAGATCATTGGCGCCGTCTCCGACGGCGATGGTTTGTTCGAGGCGGATGTTTTCGACCGTGGCGATGGTTTTGAGAATATCGGCCTTGCGGGGGCCATCGATGATAGCGCCCGTGATTTTTCCGGTGACCTTGCCCTCGCGGATTTCCAAACTATTGGCAAAGACAAAGTCCAGACCCAATTGGTTTTGCAGATACCGGCCGAAATAATCGAAGCCGCCGGAGATGATGCCGATTTTGTACCCCAGCCTTTTGAGGGTCCTGATGATTCTGCCGGCACCTTCGGTGAGTCTGAGGTTTTGGGCGACCTCCGCCAGAACCTTTTCATCCAGGCCTTTGAGAAACGCTGTTCGGCGGGTAAGGCTTTCCTTGAAATCGATTTCGCCGCGCATGGCGCTTTGGGTGATTTGGGCCACCGGCGCACCGGCGCCGGCAATTTGGGCCAGTTCGTCGATAACCTCGCCCTGGATCAGGGTGGAATCCATATCGAATACCACCAGCCGACGGTTATGACGATAGATATCATCGACATGAAAGGAGATATCGATTCCGGTTTCCTGGGAGATGTTTACGAGCTGACTCCGCAGGGTCGTCGGGTCCGCCAGTTTGCCGGAAACGGAAAACTGCACGCAGGCTGTGGGGTGAAGCGCGGGATGATTCAGTGAGATGCGGCCGGAAAGACGGGTAATGACATCGATGTTGAGACCATGGGCCGCGATGGCCGCGGCGACTTTGGCCAATGGCGCGGCGGTTAACTTGCGGCCCAGCAAAGTAATGATACGACGCTCCCGGCCCTGATGCGAGGCCCACTCCTCGTACGCGTCGGCATCGATAGGGGCAAAACGAATGGCCATGCCCACTTTATGGGCGGCAAACAGGAGATCTTTTAAGATGGCGGAAGTCTTATGCTCGGCCGGGATTTCAATCAGAATGCCCAGGGAAAGGAAATCGTGGATCACGGCCTGGCCGATGTCCAGAATGTCGACATGATACGTCGCGAGGATATGCGTTAAAGCCGCCGTCAGACCGGGTCGGTCCTTGCCGGTAATATTAATGAGAATGATTTCGCGGGTCTTCGGATTGTCGGGGTTCGTGGGCTTCATCTTCCTGTTCGGTTGCCTCGATAGAGGCGGGGGACCCGGGCCGTCAGGGTGGACACGATTTCATAGTTGATGGTGCCCAGCGAGGATGCCATCTCATCCACAAGGATGGCGTCTGGACCTTGGCGGCCCAAAACGACCACCTCATCTTCCATTGCAACCGCGGGAATATGCCCGACGTCGAGCATGGTCAGGTCCATGCAAATACGGCCGATGATGGGCGCCCTTTGTCCGCGGACCAGCATGTAGCCGCGGGAGGACAACAAGCGATTCAATCCGTCCGCATATCCGATGGCCACGGTGGCGATGGTGGTGGGCCCGAGCGTTTCATACGTAATTCCATAGCTGACTTTAAACCCGGCGGGGACCTTTTTGAGTTGGATGATCCGGGACTTTAATTCCATGGCCGGCTTGAGTAGGACGCGGTCTCGATTGATTGCCTGGGAAGGATATAGCCCATAGGTGGCGATCCCGGCCCGAACCATATCCAGGTGGGATTCCGGCAGGTTGAGGAGGGCGGCGCTGTTGGCGGCATGCTTGATGGGAGGTTCGAGGCCTGCCCGGCGCAGCTGGCTTAAGAAGTCCCGAAATACTCCCAACTGGTATTCGGCATAAGATGGATCGGCGCTGTCCGCTGTGGCAAAATGGGTAAAAATTCCTTCGAGCTCCAGACCGGCGAGCCGGGTGATCGCTTCAACTTCACGGACCGGGTCGGTGTGTTGGTCTGCTCGGGGATTCATCGCTTGCAGGGCATCCGGGAGCAGGCCCAATCTTCCCATGCCGCTGTCGATTTTCAGGTGGACGGTGAGCTTCAATCCCAGGGCGGTCGCTGCACGGGACAAGGCCTCGGCGCTGGCCACGCTGGCGATGGTGGAGGTCAGGCCAAACTCCGCCAGCTGGGCCGCCCGCGCCGGCGGGGTATACCCGAAAATCAACAGGGGTGCGGTTAAGCCCGCCTGTCGCAGTTGAATCCCCTCATCGATTCTGGCGACGCCCAGGGCTTCGGCGCCGTTCTGCAGAGCCTCCCGTGCGACTTCCACCGCCCCGTGCCCGTAGCCGTTGGCCTTGACGACCGCCATCAGACGGGCGTTCGGCTGGGTTATCCGGCGTAAGGTCCTCACATTGTGGGCGATGGCTTGCAGGTCAATTTCCGCCCAGACCAGGGGAGTATCCACAATCGCACCTCAGCAACCAATGGAGTACGGGCGTCGATGAATGAAGCTCAACGCCGAAAACTGCAAGGCCGCATTCCAACATTCCACCTTCCGCACGCTAAAGCCAGTTCGCAGTCCTCAAACCCTAAACCCGTGCGCCGGCTTTGCTTGGCCTGTCGCATCCCGTTGCGGTTTGAGCGTCTGATAGAGTTCATGGGCATGATAGGAACTGCGCACAAACGGACCGCTGGCGACCTCGGTAAACCCCATGGCCAGCGCGGTTTGACGCCAATCCGCAAATTCCTCGGGGGGGATATACCGCACCACCGGCAGATGATCCTGGGAAGGCTGGAGATATTGGCCCAAGGTCAGAATGTGGCAGCCGACCTCCAGCAGATCCTGCAGGGTGGCCCGAACTTCTTGCGGGGCTTCTCCCAAACCGAGCATGAGTCCGGATTTGGTCGCCAGCAACGGATCATAGTCGCGGGCCCGCGCAATTAATTCCAGTGAACGGTGGTAAACGGCTTGGGGTCGCACGGTCGGATACAGACGCGGGACGGTTTCGACGTTGTGATTTAGAACATCGGGGCGCGCGGCGATAACGGTTTGCAGGGCCTGGGGGTCGCCCTGGAAATCGGGGATCAGCACTTCGATCCGAGCGTCCGGAATCCGGCGGCGGATCGCCGCGATGGTCTGGGCAAAATGGGAGCTTCCCCCATCCGGCAAGTCATCCCGGGTGACGGAGGTCACGACGACGTACTTTAATCCCATTTTGGCGACGGCGGCCGCCACCCGGGCCGGCTCATCCGGGTCCGGCGGCGCCAAAGGACCTTCGGAGACGGCGCAGAAGCGGCAGTTGCGGGTGCAGCGCGATCCCATGATCAGAAATGTGGCCGTGCGCTTCGAGAAACATTCCCAGATATTCGGGCATCTGGCCTCCTGGCAGACCGTATGCAGGCGATCCTGATTGATCATCCCCTCGATCTGGGCGTGGGTTGCGCCGGCGGGCAGGCGCCGCCTCAACCAGGGCGGTTTCGGAGTTAAGGGGGTTGTATGCTCTCGCGGGCTCATCTTGGTTGACATTTCAGTTTTCTTCTTATTTCTGCAAATCGAGACCCGATCAGGTCGGTCGTCAGTCGTCGGCGGTGAGTGTGCCAAATGTCTATTTTAATCATTATTGTCGATTTTGTCAGGTATCTCGTGTAAATTCGTCTGCAGTTCGAAAAGACTTTTATCCTGAAGCTTGACGCCTAAGACCGCTTCGAACTGCCGGCGTACTTCCTCCCGTACTTGAGCCACTGACAGCGCCCTGGACAGCTCCCGTTGCATGGACGTCATGCCAACCCCTTGCAGACCGCAGGGTTGGATCCAGGCAAAGGGACTTAAATCGAGACTGACGTTCAACGCCAGACCGTGAAAACTGATGCCCCGGCGGACGGCAATTCCGATGCTGCCCATTTTGTTGTCACCGACCCAGATACCCCGATTGCGGGCATCGCGTTGGGCCGGTATCCCCCAATTGCGCGCGGTGCGGATCATGATTTCTTCCAGGGTGTCCACGAAATCCACCACTTTAAGGCGGCTCCTCGGCAAATCGACAATGGGGTAAACCACCAGCTGTCCGGGCCCGTGAAAAGTAATATCGCCTCCCCGTTCGACCTGAATCACCGCGATATCGGCTTTTGCCAGAAATTTAGCGGTGACCAGCAAGTTTTCGCAGCCGCCCCGACGGCCCAGGGTAAATACGGCCGGGTGTTCCAGAAACAGAATAACGTCCTCGGCGATAGCCTTGGCTTTTTTGGCGTTGACCAGGCGGATCTGCAGATCCCACGCCTTCTGATATGCGAGCGTGCCGAGATCGACGGCGAGCCAAGTTCGAAGGGGGGCTGTCCGCCGTCGTTCGGCCCTTGTGGAAGCCATCCCGGCGGAATGAGCGGCAGAAACGACGTTCGGATAAGATTTTTCAGGCGTTTGAGTCATTGCGCGGTTCTTTTGCGGGCGGCAACGAGCCCCGGGCCACTGACAACATGCACATTTTTCATCCCGTCAAACGGGGCCGGCGGGCGGCGGTGACTTCGTCCAACCGTCTGCGGCGACAGGTCTTCGGGGCCTGTCGCAGCAGCTCCGGATCTTCCTGCGCTTCCCGGGCAATGGTCTGGAGCGTTTCGACGAACAGGTCGAGATCTTCTTTCGCCTCGGTTTCGGTGGGTTCAATCATGAGGGCGCCGTGCACCACCAGCGGAAAATAAATCGTCGGAGGGTGAAACCCGTAGTCCATGAGGCGCTTGACCATGTCCAGTGTGGTGACCTTGTGGACTTCCTGCCATTTGTCGGTAAACACGCACTCGTGCATACAGGGGCGGTCGTACGGCAGATGAAAAGTTCCTTTTAAGCGTTCTTTGATGTAGTTGGCATTCAAAACCGCCAGCTGGCTGGCCTTCTTCAGGTTTTCCGCGCCCATACTTAGAATGTAACTGTAAGCCCGGATTAAGACGCCCACACTGCCGTAGAAGGCATGCAGCTTGCCAATGGATTTGGGAAAGTCTTCCGCTAGCCGATATTTACCGTCTTCTTCGACCACCCGGGGTACC
>CP070697.1:5456225-5474932 GCA_020353555.1 Desulfobacterales bacterium | reverse complement strand
TGAGGCCGACATCGTAAGGGACGAGAAGATCAAGGTGTTTCGATCCCTGCGGCCTTTTCCGGTCGAAGACTTACAAAATTACCTGGTGCTCGGGCAATACACCTCCGGAACTATCGCCGGTCAACCGGTACGAGCTTATCGGGAGGAACCGGGCGTCAATTCGGATTCATTAACGCCGACTTTTGCCATGATGAAAGTTTTTCTAGATAACTGGCGCTGGCAGGGCGTTCCCTTTTTCCTCACATCCGGCAAACGGCTGGCCCAGAAATTAACCGAGATTACCATCCAGTTCAAAGAAGTGCCGCATTCCATGTTTCGCCAAACACTGGGAGAAACCATAGCCGCCAACCGCTTGATCTTGGGTATCTATCCGGATGAAAGAATCACTTTGACGTTTCAAACGAAAAATCCCGGTGCCCGGGTTTGTCTGCGCACCGTAACGATGGATTTTCACTATCACCAGAACTACGAGGGGCCGATTCTGGAAGCGTATGAAAAAGTGCTGATCGATTGCATGCTGGGGGATCAAATGCTCTTCTGGCGTCAGGACAGTGTCGAAGCCTGCTGGTCTTTCCTGACCCCCATTTTGGGTGCCTGTGAAACCTGTGGGAATCAAGCCGAAATACTTCGTTTCTACAAGTCTGGAAGCACGGGGCCGCCAGAGGTTGCGCGGCTGGTGGGAACAGCCGCTAAGAGATGATAGCGGCAACCATCCGAGGAGTGACATCATGGAAATCGCGACCCATCAAATCCCCAAAAAAAGCAACAGAGCATTGGCAAAAGCGGCCATTTTTGTTGTTTTTATTGTCGCGGGCATTATTTCAATTCGTTTCACGCCCATCAAGAACTATCTTACGGCCGAAGCCTTGGGTCATTTCCTGGAAACCGCCGGCTTCTGGGCGCCTGTGGTCTTCATGGCGATTTATGCCATGGGGGTCTGCCTGTTTCTGCCGGGCACCCTGTTGACCGGGCTGGGAGCCGCCATTTTTGGGGCCTATTGGGGATTTGTGTATGTATGGATCGGCGCGATGATCGGCGCCAGCGCAGCTTTTTTTATCGGACGAACCCTGGGAAGAGAATTTGCGGCTTCTCTCATCGGAGATAGACTGAAGAAATATGACGATGCCATTGAGCGCAACGGGTTTGCCACGGTGTTATATCTGCGTCTGGTTTACTTTCCCTTCACACCCCTGAATTTCGGTATGGGACTGACCAAGGTGCATTTCTGGGATTACTTTGGCGGAACGGGGCTGGGGATTGTAGTGGGAACGTTTATCTTCACTTTTTTTATCGGGACGCTGAAAGACGTGTGGGTCTCCGGTAACTGGGGCGAGCTGCTTTCGCTTAAAGTATTCTTCTCCATTGCCTTTTTTGTCTTTTCTTTTTTTATCCCCAAGATCATCAAAAAGACAAGAGGGGAAAGGAATTGAGCCGTGTGAGCCGGTCGATTGCGGAACAAGACATGCTGGCCCAAGAAGAAATCATCGTCAAAATGGATGCCGTCCAATTGGCCCAGACAGGCGCCGAAATATTTTGCCAGGCGGCCGGAACCAGCATCGCCCGGCACGGCTTTTTTGCAGTGGCGCTTTCGGGCGGCTCGACGCCCCGTGCCATGCACCGGTTGCTGGCGCGGCAGCCGGCAGTAGCTCAAATCCGTTGGACGCATACCCATATCTTCTGGGTGGATGAGCGGATGGTGCCCTATGATCATCCGGACAGCAATTTTGGGGCGGCCCAAGCGGACTTTCTAACAAGAGTCCCGATCCCTCCGCAAAACATCCACCCCATGCCGGTCAGGGGGGAACCGGCCACGGAAGCCTTACGGTATCAGGCGGAACTCAAAGCCTTTTTTCAAGCCGCCGGCCGCACCGCACCGGTCTTTGATCTGATCTTTCTGGGAATAGGCGTTGATGGACACACCGCGTCTCTATTTCCCGGACAGGCACCATCGGCGAGAGTTGACCAATGGGTGCGAACCGCGAAGGGCGGAAAGCCCGATGTTTGGCGCCTTACCCTCACCTATCCGGCTATAAACCTCGCCGGCCATATCGTTTTTTTGGTCTCCGGGGAAGACAAAGCGCCGATTTTGGAGGCCGTGTTCGGCGACCGCCGCGCGCAGCTACCCGCTCAGAAAATTCGACCCTCAAACGGAAAGTTGACCTGGCTGTTGGATCAGGCGGCCGCGCGCAGCCATCCAAAGCAGCCACGCAAAGCCAATCGCCATCCTTCAGCCAGTATCACCACGGGGAGCAAAACATCATGAATGCAATCTACAAGGGATTTGGAACCAAGGCGGTGCACGCCGGCCATACGCCGGACAGCGCGACCTATTCCAGGGCGGTCCCGATTTATCAGACCACATCGTTTACCTTTGAGAATTCGGTGCATGCGGCCGATCTTTTCGCGCTGCGAAAATTCGGTAATATTTACACCCGGATTATGAATCCCACCGCCGACATCCTCGAAAAACGAATCAGCGAACTCGAAGGCGGCGTGGGAGCCTTGGCCGTTTCCTCGGGACAGGCGGCGGAGACATTAGCCCTTCTGACCTTGGCAGGCTCCGGCGATGAAATCGTATCCTCCACGGATTTGTATGGGGGAACCGTAAGCCTTTTCACCCATACCTTCAGTAAACTGGGCATTAAGGTCAAATATGTCCCTCCGGATGACCTGCAGGCCTGGGAAAAGGCCATCACCGGCAAAACCAAAGCGTTTTTCACCGAAGGCATTGGCAACCCCAAGCTCGATATCATCGATATTGAGGCGATTTCCGCCTTGGGCCGGAAGCATGGCATTCCCCTGGTGGTGGACAACACGGTGACCACTCCCTACCTTCTGCGGCCGTTTGAATTCGGCACCGCGATCGTCATTCACTCCGCCACCAAGTTCATCGGCGGCCATGGAACCTCCATCGGCGGGTTGATCGTAGATTCCGGGAACTTTGATTGGGCCGGCTCGGGCCGCTTTGCTGAGTTTGTCGATCCGGATCCCGCTTACCATGGATTAAGATTTGTCGAGAGTTTCGGCGACCTGGCATTTATCCTACGGGCCCGTGTCCTGAGCCTGCGAGACCTGGGTTCGGCCATGAGCCCCTTTAACGCCTGGATGTTTCTGCAGGGGCTTGAAACCCTGCATCTTCGAATGCAATGCCACAGTGAAAACGGTTTGAAGGTTGCCCGGTTTCTGGAAAACCACGACGGCGTATCGTGGGTGCGTTATCCCGGACTGGCGTCATCGCCGACTTACCATCTCAAAGAAAAATATCTGCCCAAGGGGCAGGGAGCCCTGGTCGGATTCGGTATCAAAGGGGGCCGGGAGCCGGCGGTCCGTTTTATCGAAAGTCTCAGACTTTTCAGCCATCTGGCCAATATCGGCGATGCCAAAAGTCTCGTGATCCATCCGGCTTCGACCACCCATGAGCAGCTGACCGAAGAAGAGCAGCGCGCGGCCGGCGTGACGCCGGATTTTATCCGCCTGAGTATCGGCATCGAGGATGTGGAAGACATCATTGCCGATCTGAAGCAAGCGCTCGCTGCGGCATTGGGTGTTTAGCACCGCGGCCTCGCGCAAACGCGGTGGATGTTGCCTTGTTTCTGTATTTTCGGCGAAAGGGAACTTGACACCGGACACGGGACAAGACCGGCAGCCAAGGTTTTTGTATGCATCGCCTCAGGGGGTGCTGCGCGTGGAGGCCGCTGCCGTTCAGCCAGCATCTTGTGTGCCTGACGGCCGGCGCGGGCCAGCATGAAAAGGGGGTTAAGGATTTGGACAAGCAGGATCAATTGAAACGGAAAGCCGCCCATCGCGCGGTTGATTTTGTTCTGTCGGGCATGGTACTGGGACTGGGGACCGGCAGTACCGCGACGTTTGCCGTCCAACGGATCGGCGAACGAATTCAAAACGGAGACCTGAAAGAGATTGTGGGAATTCCCAGCTCGGATCGCACGGCGAAACTGGCCCAATCGCTGGGTATCGCTTTAAGCGGATTTGATGATCATCCGGCCATCGATCTTACCATTGATGGGGCCGATGAAGTCGACCCGGATTTAAATTTGATCAAAGGCGGGGGGGGTGCCCTGCTGCGGGAAAAAGTCTTGGCCCAGGCCAGCCGCCGCAACATCATTATCGTCGATGAAGGCAAACTGTCGCCGCGACTGGGAACCCGTTGGGCCCTGCCGGTCGAGGTTATTCCATTTGCCTGCAAAAGCGAAGAAAATTTTCTAACATCCTTAGGGGCATCCGTCACCCGGCGGACCAACGAGGACGGAACGCCGTTCCGCACCGATCAGAACAATCTAATTCTGGATGCGAATTTCGGTCCAATGTCCGCCCCGCTCGATCTGGCAGCCTGCTTAAACGAGCGGGCGGGAATCGTCGAACATGGGCTGTTTTTAGGACTGGCGCATGATGTTATCATCGCCGGGGAAGCCGAAATCCGTCATCTCAAGCGCCAATGACCGGAAAGCCCAGACTCGCTGGGCGACGCCATTGTCGTCCTTGGTTGGTGCCGCTGCCTCAAGATGGCCGAGTCGCTGGTGCGACGGCTTTTAGCCCAGCGCCGTGGGAACGGGGCCGCAATGCTGCCGCCAACGGAGCCAGGCGACTTCTCTTGTTTTGTCCGGGAGTTTGTACTAATCACGGACGATGGAAGGGCATCTCCATCATGACGCTGTTCAATTTGGCCGAAGCGGAAATGGGAATCACCCACGTTACCGTTCGCGGTCTCGCAGGCCCCTACGAAAAAGCGGAAAGATTCCCGTTGACCGCTGTTGCGGCCGACAAAGTCTTTTGGCTTATCAGGTGAATGGGCAGGCTTTGCCGCCCAAGCACGGTTTTCCCCTGCGGGTGATCGCCGCCGACAATTACGGATCCGACGGGGTGAAATATGCGTATAGGGTTGAAGTCCTCAAGATCTACGGGAAATCAGGCGGGCATTGCAATAGGCCGTCAATTGGTGAAAATCAGAAGGTTTGCCGGATAACGGGCGTGATGGAGGAGGGGCGCGGTGGACCCCGATTTCAAGGCGATCGTCGCGGGAATACGCTCTGCAACCCGCTTGCACGTCAGGGCGCCCATACTCCGATTTTAAGAATAAAGAGGCCAAAATGGAAAGAAGCGAATTTACGCGACGGATTGAAATCCAGGGAAGGGAATATACCATTGTCGATATTGGTAGACTTGAAGCCAAGGGCGTGGCGGATATCCGCAAACTGCCGTTTGCGATCAAGATCCTGGTCGAGAACCTGTTGCGCAACATGGACGGCCGCATTGTCCGGGAAGAAGATTTGATCCAAATCGCGCGCTGGCAAAAGCGCTACGCGGAGCCCCAGGAGATCCCGTTTCACCCGGCGCGGGTGTTGATGCAGGATTTTACAGGGGTTCCGGCGGTGGTGGATCTGGCGGCCATGCGGGATGCCGTCCAAGATCTGGGTGGCGACCCGCAGCAAATCAATTCCCTGGTGCCGGTGGAATTGATTGTCGACCATTCCCTCCAGGTTGACTATTACGGAACCGCCGATGCGCTGCAAAAGAACGTGGCCCAAGAATACGCAAGAAATGCAGAAAGGTACGCCCTGCTCAAATGGGCCCAGAAGAGTTTTGCGAATTTCAAAGTCGTTCCCCCGAATTCCGGGATTTGCCACCAGGTAAATCTGGAATACCTGGGGCGGGTGATCATCGCGGCCGCGAAGGACGGCCAGACCTGGGCTTATCCGGATACCCTCGTCGGCACGGACTCCCATACCCCGATGATCAACGGTATCGGAGTGATGGGCTGGGGCGTCGGGGGGATCGAGGCGGAAGCGGTCATGCTCGGCCAGCCGTATTACATGTCGATCCCCGAAGTCATTGGCGTCCGGCTGGTGGGTCGGTTGCCGGCCGGCGTAACGGCGACGGATCTCGTGCTGGCGGTCACCGCCATGCTCCGCCAATACGGCGTCGTGGAAAAATTCGTCGAGTATTTCGGAGACGGCATGCAAAACCTCACGGTAACCGACCGGGCTACGATTGCCAACATGACTCCGGAGTATGGGGCCACCCTGGGTTTCTTCCCGGTGGATGCGAAAACCATTGACTATCTAGAGAGGACCAACCGGGCGGCCCAGGCCGAATTGGTCGCGAGCTGCGGCCAGGCCCTCGGCCTGTTTTATAGCGGTGCCGAGGAGCCGGAGTACACCGACGTATTGGAGCTGAACCTCGCCACCGTGGTGCCCGCCGTGGCCGGGCCCAGCCGGCCCCAGGATCGAATTGAATTGCACGATCTGAAAGCCCGCTTGGGCGACGTCTTGGGCTGCCGGCAGGAAAGCGCTGCCGAAAACGCCCATGTTTCCCGGTCGCAGGCGGAATCGCGTGGCCCGGCCTCCTGGCCCCGGGCGTGCGTTCCTCAGAGGAAAAAGGTTTGTGAAGTGAACCTGGACGGTCGCGACGTGCCAATCGGCGACGGCAGCATTGTGATTGCGGCGATCACGTCCTGCACCAACACGTCGAATCCTTTTGTGATGCTGGGGGCCGGCCTGTTGGCCCGGAACGCCGTCCAAAAAAACCTGCGGATCCCGCCGTACGTTAAAACTTCCCTGGCCCCCGGCTCCAAAGTTGTCATCGATTATTTGGCCGACGCCCATCTCATGCCCTATCTTGAAACCCTGGGTTTCCATCTGGTCGGTTTCGGCTGCACCACCTGTATCGGCAACAGCGGACCGCTGCATCCTGCCATTGAAAGGGCCATTGCCGCCCACGATTTGACCGTCGCCGCGGTGCTTTCCGGAAACCGCAATTTCGAAGCCCGCATCCACCAGAGCGTCAAAGCCAATTATCTGGCCTCGCCGATGCTGGTCGTCGCCCTGGCCCTGGCCGGGCGCATCGACATCGATTTGTCAGCGGAACCTCTCGCCGGGGATGCGGATGGCAATCCTGTCTATCTCAAAGACATCTGGCCGGCCGATGACGCCATCGGCGCCCTCATCGAAAAACACGTCAAGCCGAAATTCTTTGAGCGGGAATATGGCCGGATCTTCGACGGTGATGCGTTCTGGCGAAACTTGACGGTCACGGAGAGCACGACCTTTGCCTGGGATGCGCAATCCACCTATATCAAGAAGCCGCCTTATTTTGACGGTTTGGAGCGGGAGTTGGTCAAACCCTCCGAAATAAGGGGTGCCCGTGCGCTGTTGACGCTGGGCGATTCGGTGACAACCGACCACATCTCCCCGGCCGGTGCCATCCCGGCGGCCTATCCGGCCGGCCAGTACTTGCAAGCCAAAGGCGTGACCCCCGGGGATTTTAACTCCTACGGTTCGCGCCGGGGCAACCATGAAGTCATGATGCGCGGCACCTTTGGCAATATCCGCATCAAAAACCGCCTGGTAGCCCCCAAAGAAGGTAGTCTTACGCTCAAATTTCCAGAGCGGCGCGAGATGTTCATCTACGAAGCGGCCACGGAATACGAATCGGAATCCGTCCCCTTGTTGGTTCTGGGGGGTCGCGAATATGGGACGGGCTCTTCCCGGGACTGGGCCGCCAAAGGGACCACTTTGCTGGGCATCCGGGCCGTTATCGCCGAATCCTATGAGCGGATCCACCGCAGCAATCTGGTGGGCATGGGGGTGTTGCCGCTGATCTTCAGGGCCGGCGAAGGCTGGGAGAGCCTGGGATTGGATGGTTCCGAGACATTTTCCATCAACGGTATCGCGAATATGACGCCGCGAAAGGTGCTGCAGGTTAAAGCGGTCAAATCAGACGGCCGTGAAGTCGATTTTGAAGTAATAGCCCGGCTGGACACTGAGGTCGACGTCGCTTATTTCGAGAACGGGGGCATTTTAGCTTACGTATTACGGAAGGTGCTTGATTCTGCTTTGTCACATTGATTTCAAACAGGATGCCGCGCAAATGAAGGTCAGTCCGGGCCTCATTGGAACTCCTTATTACGGTTCGGTTTAACAACCTCTAATTTTCTCAGACCGTTTCCCGATGCCCAAAGCCGATGAGCGGTCGGCCGGGATATTTTTCATACAGCCGAATTGATACCAATCGACAAAGTGAAGGAAGTGCCTCAGATCAAAATGGGAGGAAATATTGTTCCTGAATTTTGGCATTCGGGCCAATTTAGGTGGTGACAACGCATCGCAATGTTTAAGGTACTGCTGAAGAGAAAGGATCTTGCCTGATGGACACCGCAAAGCGCATCATCAAAAATACCGATGGGACCCTGACGGTGCCTGATTTTCCGGTCATCCCTTTTATCGAAGGGGATGGCATCGGCCCGGACATCTGGCGGGCGGCGCGTCAGGTAATGGATCACGCCGTTGCCGCGGCGTACAAGGAGAATAAGCGGATCTCGTGGAAAGAAGTGCTGGCCGGTGAAAAGGGCTATCAGCAGACCCGTGAATGGTTGCCGGCGGAAACCTTGGAGACCCTCCAGGATTACGTGGTCGCGATTAAAGGCCCGCTGACCACACCCGTGGGGAAGGGGATTCGAAGTATCAATGTGGCCATCCGTCAGCAGCTGGATCTGTATGCCTGTGTCCGGCCGGTCAAGTATATCGATCCGGTGCCCAGCCCCATGAAGCATCCTGAAAAGATCGATATGGTGGTTTTTCGCGAAAATACTGAAGATTTGTACGCCGGGATCGAATGGCCCGCCGGCAGCGAAGAGGCCCGTAAAGTCATATCTTTCTTGAATGCCGAATTGGGGACTTCTCTGCCCGACCCCTCCGGCATCGGCATCAAACCCATCAGCGCCAAAAACACCAAACGACTGGTAGCCAGCGCCATCGTGCACGCCGTCGCAAACGACTTGCCAAGCGTCACGCTCATGCACAAGGGCAATATCATGAAATTTACCGAAGGCGCCTTTGCCCGGTGGGGTTATGAAGTGGCCCAGGAGAAATTCGGCGATCATACCATCACCGAAACGGAGCTTTATGATCTTTACGAGGGGATTCGGCCGGAAGGCAAAGTGGTCGTTAAAGACCGCATCGCCGACATGCTCTTCCAGCAGGTGCTGCTGCGACCCGACGAGTATCATGTGATTGCCACACCCAATTTGAACGGCGACTATATTTCGGATGCCCTGGCGGCCCAGGTGGGGGGCCTGGGCATGGCCCCCGGGGCCAACATCGGTGACCGCTGTGCCGTTTTTGAGGCCACCCACGGGACCGCGCCCAAATATGCCGGCCAGGACAAGGTCAACCCGAGCTCCTTAATCCTTTCCGGGGCCATGATGCTTGATTACATGGGCTGGCGCGAGGCCTCCGCTTTAGTCCGGCGCGGCCTGCAGAGCGCCATCAAGGCGGGCACCGTAACCTACGACTTGGCCCGTCAAATAGAGGGGGCCAAGGAGGTCAAGTGTTCGGAGTTTGCCGAAGCCATTGTCGCCCAAATCACCTCCTTTCAAGAATGAACGGCTGCGGATTGACCCCACCAGCAAGGACGCCATCGTTGAGGTTGGCGGCCCTCAACCTCATGGGCGGTATGCCACCGGGCGAGTCGCCATACCGTCTTCCGGCAACCTGTTTCCATTTTCCCGCAGCCGAATCCAGGTTTAAGCGGGATGCGCAGGATGCGCTTCCGGGTGTCCTTATCTTGTCTTCGGCCGGCGTCGCCTTGCGAAGCCTTGCACCGATGGACGAACGCCGAACCGATAGTCTGACTTCCCGGCCGGTATCCCCGCTAAGGAGGGAGCCAGGCGCGATCTCTTTTGACCGATTCTTGCGCCCTTTAATGGGTGACCCAAGATCCGGCGCTCTGATTTTGTAAGGAATCGACCGGTCAAACGACGGAGAACAAAGCATTAAGAAGAGGAGGCGGACCTATGCGGGTTCACAGGTTCAACCGACGGCGATGGTTTTGGTATCTGACAATTCTGGTAATGCTGTTCACTTTTGGCCGGGGAGGCATGGTCCGGGCCGAGGAGCCATCCTGGCCGGAAATCCTAAAACGCGCCCGCGGTCAGACCGTCGACTGGTTCATGTGGGGCGGGTTTCCGTCCACCAATGCCTTTGTCAACGGCTATGTGGTTCCCCGGGTCAGGGAATTGTACGATGTCAAGCTGCGGCAGGTGCCGGTGAAGGACATTGCGGAGGTGGTCAGCAAAATACTGGTCGAAAAACAGGCCGGGAAAAAGGCAGGCGGCGAGGTCGACCTGATGTGGATCAACGGGGAGAACTTTCGCACCTGCAAGCGCCACGGGCTGCTCTTCGGACCGTTTGCGGATCTTCTTCCCAATCAAAAGCTGGTGGATTGGAGTCGTCCCTCCGTTTATAACGATTTTGGTGAGCCGGTGGACGGTCTGGAATCCCCCTGGGGAAGCGCCCAGGTGGTCATGATCTACGATTCCCGGCGCACCCCCCAACCGCCTAAAACCATGGGCGAATTGCTGGCCTGGATCCGCAGCCATCCCGGCCGGTTCGCCTATCCGGCCCCACCGGATTTTACAGGCTCCGTATTCGTGCGCCATGTATTTTATCATGTGGCGGGCGATACCGCGTCCTGGCAGGGAAAGTTTGATGAAAAACGATTTGCGGAGGCCGCCCACGAATGTTACAAGGTTTTGAGGGAGCTGATTCCCTACCTGTGGCGCCAGGGCGAGACCTATCCGGAAAACCCGATCCGCCTGGCCCACCTGCTGGCGGACGGTGAGGTCGATTTCGCCATAAGCTACCATCCGGCCGAAGCCTCCAAGATGATTCACGATGGCCTTTATCCCGAATCGGTGCGCACGTTTGTTTTTCAGGAAGGAACTATCAGCAACACCCATTTTGTCGCGATTCCCTTCAATGCGGCGGACAAGGAAGGTGCAATGGCGGTCGCCGATTTTCTGCTTTCGCCCGAGGCGCAGTTGAAAAAGGCGGATCCCCAGGTTTGGGGGGATTTTCCGGCCATTGATACGCGGCGTCTGGATAAAACCTGGCAGGTGGAGTTCGCCAACCTGCCGCGGGGGATTGCGACCCTCTCGGACGAAGAACTGCAAACCCACCAGCTCCCGGAACCGCCGTCGGAGATCTTGATCCGTCTCGAAAGGGGCTGGGACCAACATGTGCTCAAGGGAAGGTGACCGTAAAGAGCGAAAATTCAGGGGTGGACGCGCGAACCCGCCCCGTACCGGGGGGATGGGTGCTGGTGCGGCTCATGGGCCCCGCCCTGACGATTGTGGCTGTGTTGTTCGGCGGGGGTTTGACTCTGGGCCTTTTACAGAGCCTGGGGCATTTGCCGGCGGCGGGGGCGGGCGTGTTGACCGTTAAGCATTTTGTCGCCATCCTCGGTGATCCGGATTTCCTTCACAGCCTGCTTCTGACCCTTTATATCGCCGCGACTTCCACCGTCGTGGCGGCCGGCATCAGCGTCGTGATGGCGTTGATTCTGATAGGGCTGGCCCCCCGAAACCGGGTGGTCCATTTCATTTTCCAAATCCCGTTGACGGTTCCCCATCTAGTGATCGCGGCCGCGGTCGCATTCATGCTGTCGCCTACGGGGCTTTGCTCCCGCGTGGTTCTGAAACTGGGCCTGATCTCCTCTTCCGCGGACTTTCCTTTACTGATCAATGATCGCTGGGGAATCGGCATTATGCTTGCCTATGTATGGAAGGAGATACCTTTTATCACGCTGATGATCCTTGCGGTCCTGCGCCATACGGGAATGGAGCTTTTGGAGGTTGGCCAAACCCTTAAAGCCGGCCGCTGGCAGCGGTTGCGTTATATTATCCTGCCCACGATTTTTCCCAGCCTGGCTGCGGCCAGCTTGATCGTATTTGCTTACACCTTCGGTGCGTTTGAGGTGCCCTTTCTTTTGGGACAAACCTATCCCATGATGTTGCCGGTGTGGGCGTATAAAAATTACAGTGATGTCGATTTACTGGCGCGGCCGGAAGGGATTGCCACCGGTATGCTGATCGCCCTGGTGGTGGCCATAGCCATCGTTCTAGCCCAGGGGCTGAGTCAAGCGGCCCGGCGGCGGGGGATTGTGCTGTGATTGGCTTGGCGCGCAAGATCGTCGCCGGCGGGGTGGTGGCGGCCGTCATTCTGCCGTTTATCCCGCTGATCATGTGGTCCTTCAGCAACCGCTGGTTTTACCCGGATTTATGGCCGCGGCCGTGGGGAACAAGGGCCTGGGAGTATGTGTTGGGAATTGCGGGGTCTCAAATTACGGCCGCCCTGGGACGAAGTCTTTGGGTGGCCGCGGTGACGGCCGTCATGGCGGTGGTCGTGGGAACACCCGCCGGAAGGGCCCTGGGACTCTATGATTTTAAGGGTAAAGACTTGGTTTCGGTCCTGCTGACCCTGCCGGTCATAGTGCCGCCCTTATGCGTCGCCATGGGACTGCATCTGTGGTTCATCAAACTGGGATTGGCTGAAACGTTTGGGGGCGTGGTGCTGGTCCACCTGACATTTTGCCTGCCTTATACGGTCTTTGTCATGTGGGGGGTATTTTCCAATTACAACTTGGATTTTGAAGACCAGGCGCGTTCCCTGGGGGCATCGACGCTCCAAGTCATGTATCGGGTGATGTTGCCGCTGACTTTTTCGGGAATCGTGGTGGCCGGCTTATTCGCCTTTTTGCTTTCCTGGAGTCAGTATCTCAGCACGTTAATCATCGGCGGCGGAAAGATCACCACGCTTCCGATCTTGCTGTTTGCCCTGATGGGCAGCGGCGACCGTCCCGTCGCAGCGTCCGTAAGCATTGTGTTTGTGGTCCCGGCCTTTTTGGCCTTGTTGCTCAGCGCCAGGCATTTAGGTCGCCGCAGTATCACCGGAGTGCGGTAATGGGGGAGCTGATTTTAAAAAACATAAACATCCGTTACGGCGGCGAGCCGGTGGTCAGGGACTTCAATCTCGAAGTGCGCAATGGTGAAATGGTTTCGCTGTTGGGCCCCAGCGGTGCCGGGAAGACCACGGTTCTCAAAGCGGTGGCCGGCCTGATCCGACCCGAACGGGGTGAAATCCTGATTGACGGTTATTCCGTGCAGGATTTGCCTCCGGAAAAACGGGATGCGGTCATGGTTTTTCAGAAACCCCTGTTATTTCCCTTTATGAATGTGATGCAAAACGTGGGTTTCGGGCTGCGCATGCGCGGCGAACCGGTTCGGGAAGCCCGCCAGCGAATCCAAGAAATTTTAGCTTTGACCCAGCTCGGTGGCTTGGAGTATCGCAAAGTGCACGAACTCTCCGGCGGGCAGCAGCAGCGGGTCAGTCTGGCACGTGCTCTGGTTCTCAAGCCCGCCATTCTGTTGCTGGACGAACCCTTGAGCAATCTGGATGCCAACCTGCGGCAGCAGATGCGGGAACTCATTCAGGAAATCCAGGCCCAAACACGCATCACCACCCTGTTTGTCACCCATGATCAAGCCGAGGCGCTCATGATTTCCCACCGGGTCAGTCTGCTGCTGAATGGTCGGCTGCGCCAGGTCGGCAAACCCCGGGAACTTTTTTACCGGCCTGCCGATCCTGAGGTGGCCCGTTTCTTCGGCGCCCGTAATTTCATCCAGGGCCGCGTCAAGGACGGGTGGTTTCAGTCGGAATTTGGCACGTTCCAGGTTCCGCAGGGATTCACGGCCAATGGAGACTGGCTGACCGCCACCATCCGTCCCGAGGATCTGCGCGTCTCCCCGGACAGCCAGTTCGAGATCCAAGGAGAGATCCAGAAGATCAATTTTGAAGGCAGCGCCACCCGGATTTGGGTTCGCTGTCGAACGACCGAATTTGTCGTGCTGACCTCCGAGGCGGACTTCTTCCCCGGTCAAAACGTGCGGATTCATCTGCCCCCGGACAAGATTCGGATTTTTCCTCCTGACTCAAAAGAGTTTGAAAAAATTGAAGAGATCTAAGTATTGGAATGATTCAGGGCTCATCTCAGATTGAAAACCGATGGTCTCGTACCGCCTTGAATCGTTCCATGATTCGACCATGGATATATCAGCCCAGGGGATACAGCTTCGACGTTCAGGACCGTGGAAGCTACGCGGATCTGATTTCCTATACTTTTATTTGCCGTTGTGGAATGGACCCATGGTGACAACGGCCGCAGAAGGATCTCGCCGCAGATGGACTTGATGCAAGAAATGCTTCCCCGGGTAAAGGCCTATCTTGACGCGCGGGATTGGAAAGATATTCCGATGATGCGGGAGCGGCAGTTCCAAGTCGCGCCTTTGGCCCAAGGGGAATACAATCTGAATTATTTGATCCGCGCAGATTCTCTGCGGCTGGTTTTCCGGGTGAATATCGGCACGCAAATCGCGCGTGATGACCAAATCCTCTATGAATACCGGACGCTGGAGCTTTTAAAGGATAGCGGAGTCACGCCTCGGCCCTATTTCGTGGATGATTCGCGCACATTTTTCGAGCGGGGGGTTCTGATCATGGAATTCCTGCCGGGCGAACCCCTGGACTATACTAGAGACCTTCAGGCGGCCGCGGATCTTTTCGCCACGATTCACCAGGTGGGGGTCACGGAGGAGCAAAACCATCTGATCCGCGAAGATGCTCCCTTGAGCTTGATCTATGAAGAATGTGCGGGGTTGGTCCAGCATTACCTGGATTCGGATTTAGCGGAGCCGGCCCTGCGTGCTTATCTGCAGGAGCTGATCGACTGGGCCGCAACGGCCCGGGGCACTGAAAAATACTATCAAGCGGATCCTTGGCCCTGTATTGTCAATACCGAAGTGAACTCTGGAAATTTTGTTGTCAATCGGGAAGAAAACACCGTTCATTTAGTTGACTGGGAAATGCCCCGATGGGGTGATCCCTCCCAGGATTTGTCCCACTTTTGTTCACCGCTGACCACCCTGTGGAAAACAAACTGGCGGATGTCCGCCGCCGACAAGCGCGATTTTCTTGCCACCTACCGCCAGGGTATTCAGAATCGGCATTTGCGGGATACATTGGCCGAGCGCGTCCGGTTGCGGGATCCGTTTGTCTATCTGCGCGGCATTTCCTGGTCGGCCATGGGATGGGTGGCCTATCAGACGGAGTTTGCCGGGATGAAAAATCCGGATACGTGGGCCACGTTGCAACGCTATATGAACTTGGATTTCGTTCGTTCGCTGTTTGATCCGTTTATGGCGCGATGATAAATGATCGGATCTTTGGCGACCTCCCATCTGAAGCGAAGCGCTCCGCGAACGGAGCCAAGCGATGATTCGATGTTTGCGTGAACAGTTGATCATATTTACGCGTTATCCCACGCCCGGCCAAACCAAGACGCGGATGATTCCCCTCCTGGGTGAAACGGGCGCGGCGGAACTCCAGCGGCAAATGACCGGGCACCTTCTATCCAATGTCCGCGGACTTGCCCAGCGACGCCCGTTAAACGTTGAAATTCGTTTTGATGGCGGAAATCGCAGTCTGATGCAAAATTGGCTGGGCCCGGAGTTCGTCTACCGCCGCCAGGATCCAGGAGACCTTGGCCGGCGGATGGCCAGGGCCCTGGCGGATGCCTTTGACTGCGGCGTCGACCAAACCGTGCTCATCGGTTCCGACATCCCGGGTATCACGACGGAGATTTTGCAGAGAGCTTTTGAAGGCCTGGCGCAGACTGATTTAGTGTTTGGTCCAGCCAACGACGGCGGCTATTACCTGATCGGCATGCAAAAGGCGGCGATTGATCGAGCCCTCCCCGAGTTATTTTCCGGGATAAGCTGGGGAACGGCAAAAGTTCTGTCGCAAACCCTGGCGGCCGTCGCGAATTCGGGTTTGACATTTTTCCTCTTAGACCGCTTGGATGATGTCGACCGTCCTGAGGATCTCCCCGTCTGGGAGCGCATTTCCGGCTTAATTCCTACCGCCTCGCCCCGCGGGCGGATTTCCGTCATTATCCCGACGCTCAATGAGGCGGGGAATATCACGCAAACGCTGTCCCTTCTTGGAGGGGGCCGGAATTTGGAAATTATTGTCGTGGACGGTGGAAGTGAGGACGGTACGGTTGAAAAGGCGCGATCGATGGGGGCCACGGTGCTGACGACGACGGCTTCCAAGGCCAGACAAATGAACTCCGGCGCCGCAGCCGCATCCGGTGATATTCTGGTCTTCCTGCACGCCGACACGCAGCTGCCGGTTAATTTTGAAGAATCCATTCAGAACAGCTTGGCGCAGAACCGTATGGCCGCCGGCGCATTCCGCCTGCGCATCGATTCCGAAGTTCCCGCGCTGCGGTTCATCGAACGGGTTGCCAATTGGCGTGCCCGTCGTCTGCAGATGCCTTACGGCGATCAGGCGATTTTCGTATCCAAGGCGCTCTTTGATGAGATCGGCGGTTTCCCGGATTTTCCGATCATGGAGGACTTCGAGTTGATCCGGCGCCTGCGAAAAAAGGGCACGATCTTCATCCTGCCGCAGTGCGTGCTGACATCGCCCCGGCGATGGTTGTATTTCGGCGTTTTCAAGACCTGGTTGATGAATCAAGCGATCATCGCCGGTTATTATCTAGGAATCCCTCCGGAGCGTCTGGCGCGCTGGTACCGACGACACAAAGGCCTCGCACCCGATTAGCCGAGCGGTGACCGAATGCAACCTGCGCATTCAACCGGCCTCTGAGAATGTTGAATTATATTTTCAGAGTGTTCGCAAATTACGTGTTTGCCTGCGGTCCAGGAAACCGGGCAGGGCCTACGCATTTGGAATTTTTCGGGGGGGGGGAAGCCAGCCTTTTCGCAAAGACGATATCCTCAGTCGGGATCAGCCCAACGAATTGCCAAACGCCCAATTTGTTGTTATAGTATCCTACAGGAAATACGGAACGCGGAAGCGATACCGGATGTCAATAGAAGAGATGGCGATTTATAAATCGCAAAAGATGAGCTTGCCTTGCAGACTTCTCCATACGCTACTGCTGAATTGCCAAAGGAATTGCAGACACTCCGTTTGAATCGCACGTGCGAAAATGTTGGAGTCATTTAACCCGTTATGAGCGCTGCGGCCCGTCACCATTGCGCGCCGGCGACTTGCTGAATGAGACAGGCATAAATGAACGATACCCATAGGATCCAATTTGAAAAACCGAACATTGATGAACTGAGACAACAATATACCGTGGTCGATTTGCACTTCCACTCGCATTACTCGGATGGCCACAATTCGGTGGCGGCCATTGCCGGCAAAGCGTACGCGCTGGGAATCGGTATCGCCATTACCGATCATAACGAGATCGAGGGCGCGATTGAGATCGACCGCTATCCGGAAGTTTTTAGTATTCCGGGCATCGAGGTCACCTCCAAAGAGGGAACCCACGTTCTGATCTACTTTTATCACCTTGAGAGCCTGAAGCGTTTTTACCGCAAGGACGTGAAGCCTCACATGGGCATTGATATCATGAGCTCCACCGCGCTGGAGATGGAAGATATCATCAAGCGGGCCCGCAAGTACAAAACGATCATTGTATTCCCCCACCCGTACTGCGGGACCTACACGGGAATTTGCAACTCGTATTTCCCGGAGCAGCGTTTTCAAAGCATCCTGGGGCTGATTGACGGCGTCGAGGTCATCAATTCCGAGAACATGAACAAGTGGAATCTGCGAAGCGCTTTGTTGGGATTTAATCTGGATAAGGGGATCACCGGCGGGAGCGATGGGCACCGGCTGCCTCAAATGGGAAAGGTGGTTACCTACGCCCCGTGCAAGCCCACGCGCAAGGCATTTCTGGATGCCATCAAGCAAAAACAGAGCAGGGTTATCGGCAAAGAAATTGACATCATCCGCAAGGTGACTTCCAACAGCGTCAAACTGCGGACGAATCTGAAAAATTACCCGGATCTGGTCGAAAAAAATCTCAAATACAGCTACGCCGTGATCAACTCCAAGTCCAAAACATTTAAAGATAATATGAAGCGCAGCCTCAACGACAGGATCAAAGAGAGGCGCAGAAAATTCACGGTCTTATAATCCTGCGCGGATGCCATCGGATCCTATAAAACCCCTGCGGATCATTCTTCCACAAAAAAATAGCCTGGCCCGTCGGTGCTTGCACTGCGGCGGAGGAAAGCTCTGCCTCTCGGGTCAGACGCGGGTTTTTTTCCGCCGGCTACCGGGGTTTTTGGAAGTGCATGAGATAATTGACGTGAGTATTGCCGCCCAGAGAATACTTGCGCCGGAAGGGGTTGTAATGCAGACCGGTAAGGTCCCTGAGGTTCGACCCAACTTGATTGGCCCAGCTTTCGATTTCTTGGGGTTTAAGAAAGCGCCGGTAGGAATGGGTGCCCTTGCGCACCAAGCCGAGAAGATACTCGGCGCCCACGATGGCAAAGAGAAAGGACTTCAAATTACGGTTTAACGTGGCAAGAAATATATCTCCCCCGGGCCTGACCAGAGTATGGCAGGCCTCGATCACCGATGCCGGGTTCGGCACATGTTCCAGCAGTTCCAGGCAGGCCACGATGTCGAAACCGTTGGCCCGGGTTTGGGCCAGTTTTTCCACGGTAATGCGCCGGTAGGCGACACTCAGACCGGTTGCCTGCGCATGCCGTTTGGCAACCATCAATGGCGCGGCACCCATGTCGATGCCGGTGACGCGAGCGCCCAGAGCCGCCATGGCTTCCGATAGAATACCGCCCCCGCAGCCCACGTCCAGCACCTGTCTATCTGTGAGAGGCGCCCGCGTGTTGATGTAGTTGACGCGCAAAGCGTTGATATCGTGCAAGGCCTTAAAAGGCCCCTTTTTGTCCCACCACACCGGCGCCAGGGACTCAAATTTGGCAATTTCCGCCTCGTCCAGGTTCGCGTTATGGG
>CP070697.1:5426948-5456125 GCA_020353555.1 Desulfobacterales bacterium | reverse complement strand
GCCGAAAATTTTGGTTCGGACGGGGGCCGGTTAAGCTCTTGCAAGAGACATTACCCCGTCCCGATGAGAAGCGATCGCGTCCCCGGCCCTCGCTAGGCGTTGAGAGCTGGCGCGGCGATCTCGAGGCAACTGTCACTGGTCATCCACCAAGGAGGGAATGATGAAAACAAAATATATTGCCACACCCATACTGTTTTTCAGTCTGTTGATCCTGACAGGATTTCTTGTCAGACCGGCAACGGCGGCTGAAACCTACAATGTCGATCCGGTGCATTCCTACATCCTGTTCCGGGTAAAACACCTGGACATTGGCTATTCTTACGGGCGTTTCAACGACCCTTCCGGCACTTTTGTGTTTGATGACAGTTCTCCCGCGAACAGCAGCATCGAGATGCAGGTTAAGGCCGGGGACCTCGACACCTACGTTCCGAAGCGGGACAACCATTTGAAGAGCGCCGACTTTTTCGATGTCGAGCAACATCCCTTGATTGCGTTCAAGAGCAGCTCGATCAAAAAAATCGGTGATGACACTTACGAGGTTGCCGGCGATTTGAGCCTTCGCGGCCAGACGCGCCCGATTACCGTGGAAGTGCGTCAGATTGGTGCCGGCAAAGATCCCTGGGGCAATTACCGTCGGGGGTTTGAAACGTCTTTTACCATCAAACGCAGCGAATTCGGCATGGACTTTATGCTCAATGGGCTCAGTGACGAAGTCAACCTGACAGTGAGCGTGGAGGGCATTCGCCAGGAGCCGAAATAGGATCACTAACCTTGGGTGGCCGGCAAGAGTTCTTGCGGAAGAAAAAGGGCGCGCTTTTGGTCTCAGAAGAAGGTGCCGCCCGGGACAAAGCCGGCGGCGCCTGGGAAATCGGCCGGCAACCCAGACCAGTGGAAATAGAGCCGTAACGAGGAAGAATATGCTGAAGGGGGTCTATTGCCGGCCGAAGATAAGCGGCCTGATCCTTTTGATGGCGTGGGTTGGATTGCTGATGCCGCCGCTGGGCCGGGCGGTGTCGGAGGCCGAGCAGCTGATTGTCTTCGTGCAGCCCGGTGTTTCCCCGGTGGACGAAGTTTTCCAGGCGCGGCATCTGCCGGAGATACGGCGATTGGCGGAGGCCATGGGCGTGGCGGTCCATGTGGTTGACGCCGCCCAAAGATCACCGGCGGAGATTGCCGTTACGCCGCTGATCGTTTACCAGAATCATCGGGGACGATCGATTTACCAGGGCCGCACCACAACGCCCCAGCGCATTCAAAATTTTATCCGCACGTCGCGGTACGTCCCTCAGGGTCAGGCCCGCCTGCGGCGTGAACAGATTCCGGTCTGGGAAAACGGTCGCGCCCGGATTTGGGCCCCGCTCAAGGTGGCGGCGGTAACGGGTACCCCCCCGGAAGGATATGACCACGCGGCCTTCGTAACGGAAGCGCTGCAAAGCATTAGCGAAGGGTTTCAGCATTTCCGTTTTCAGAAAATAGCTGAACTTGGCCGGGCGGACCGCGGTTTCTATATGGACTTTTATCCCTGGCTGTCCCCAGACGGCACTTTGTATCTCTCTTTAGCGCTTTATTCCCAGTTTCACTGCAAACAGCCGGTTTTTGAAAAGAAGAAAGAACCCCTGGTGGGGCCCTGGCAAGAGCGGGGGAAACTCTTCCGCACCGCGGCTGCGTTGCTGGAGGAGGCGGTCACAAAACAGATCAGTGATCCGGATGGTGGAGATGGTTTTGATCCCGTGTCGTCCGGCATACCTCGAGCGAGTTGGGAGCAGATCGGGTTTGCTTTGCCCTTCGCCCCGCAAATAGAAACCGCTGAGTCGCCCGCCCCCGCTGCAATTCCCCAGAATTGGATCCTGGAGAAATCCGGCCCGACGGATCCCCTGATGATCCAGTTTCGTTTTCCGGCGCCTTTAGACCACTATGCCGGTGAAGTCGCGGCCGGAAGGGGCGAATTCTTCCTACCGGAAAGTCTTCAGATCGACGGCGCGCAAGGTTATGTTGAGATTGACACCCAAACCGCAGTGACCATGGGTGAACCGGTGCTGGATGAGGCTATCCGGGGCAGTGTCATGCTGAACTCCAAAAAGTACCCCACCGCTAAATTCCTTGTCGAGTCAATGACGGGCGACGGTCAGCCGATTGCTTACGGCCGCCTCACACCGGCCAACATCCGCGGCATCTTCACCCTAAAAGGCAAGAGTGTACCCCTATCTTCCGTGGCTGAATTCGAACCGGTCATCGGCGAAGGCGGGAGGCCGCGCCTGCTGGTTCGAAGCGCTTTTCAAATCGATCTGCGCACCTTCGATGTCGAAGGCGCCGACGGGCCCGCCCCTGCCAGATATACCCTCTTGTTGGATGTGAATTTTGTATTGAAGGCCAAAGATTAGGCCTTGTGCCGCAATTGAGCGGCTAAACGGTCAAATCCAGAATTTGCGGTTTTCCCGCTCTTCAAGGATTTGACGTCCGGGCCATTTAACCGATACGCAACCCCCACACGGGAAGGCAACTGCGAAGTTGAAAACCATTTCACGCAAAACGCAGGTGAGAGTGCTGTTGCTCCTGGGCGCTTTAATCGTTTCCTATGCCGGCGATGGGCTCTTGCCGCAGGTCTTTGAGACCTGGAATTCACGGATCATTGATCAGCTTTTCGTTTTGCGCCCCCGCTTGACCTCACCTCGACTCAGGGAGACCTCCGATGTCATCCACGTCGACGCCAATTTCTATGTCAATCGGTCCCATCATGCCCAGGTCATACGCAATCTTGCCGCTATGGATGTAGGGGCGCTGCTGGTCGACTATGTTTTCCCGGACCGAGTCGGTGATGAGGAGGACCTTCCTCTGATAAATGCGACCGCGGCCGCCGGTAATGTTTATTATGGCATGGCCTTTGAGACGCTCAAGGCAAAATTTGAAGGAAGCAAAGAGCCCCTGAAGGCCCAGGATATCCAGGCTTTGGATGGAGCCAAATGGCAGGTGGTGGTCGAAGACGATCCCAAAGGCTTTCGCGTCGGTGCACATCCGCTGGTGAATTTTGCGGCCTTATCTTCCATTGCCCGCGGATCGGGATTCTTAAATCTCACGCCGGACCCTGACGGCATCCTACGCCGCGTGCCGCTGCTGGTGCGCTATCGCGGCGCTTTTTACCCCAGCCTTGCCTTCCGGGCGGTCTGCGGTTATTTCGGGGTTGTCCCGCACAAAATCATCGTCCAACCCGGCCGATCAATTACGCTCAAAGATGCCAAGCGCTCTGATGATCCGGCGTTAAAGGATATCGTCTTACCCATTGACAAACAGGGCAACCTGATCATCAACTTCACCGGATCCTGGCGGCGCATCCCGCATTACAGCTACAGCGAAATTCTCCAGGCCGCCGACCGCACCCAACAGCGGGCAAGATTAAAGAACGAGTTGGCGGGCAAGATTGCAATTTTATCCGAAACAGTGGATGAGCCGTTTAGAATCAGACCGATTGGCATGGATCGGCGTCTTTCTTCCGGGGTAATTCATGCCGTGATCATCCAGAATATTCTGGAGGGATCATTCTTAAGCGCATTGTCCGGGGTGGCAATGCTTTTGATCAATATTGCCCTGCTGGCGGCCGTCTTTTTCTTGGCGGTCAGGTTTTCCTCTCTAACCCTTTCACTGGGAACCCTGGGCCTGGTCGGCCTATATGTATTCCTGGGCGTCTTTTTTTTCTCCTATGTGCAGGTTGTTTGGACGTTTGTACAGCCGCTTTTCATGCTGATCGGGGCGTGGGTTGCCATTTTGATTGCAGTGGCGATCGAAAGAGCGCTGCTACTGGCCCGGACCGAAAAAGCGCGCCGAATCGCCGAGCGTGAATTGGAGATCGGCCGCCAGATTCAGGCCGGGTTCTTTCCGACCCATCTGCCCACGCCCAAGGGTTGGGAGTTGATTGCGCACTTTCAGCCCGCCCGGCATGTCGCCGGTGATTTTTATGATGCCTTTACCCTTGAAGGCGAAAAGAAAATCGCTATCGTGATTGCCGATGTTTGCGATAAGGGCGTGGGCGCCGCACTCTTCATGGCCTTGTTTCGCAGTTTGATCCGTGTCCTATCCGTGCCGGTCGACATGCGCAACAACCCCGCGACCTGCGTTCTGTGCCCTGATCCTGCGGAAACCCTGCAAGATACCATTCGTTCCGTCAATGATTACATTTCCATTACCCATGATCAGGCCAATATGTTTGCGACCATTTTTTTCGGCATCCTGGAGGCCGAAACCGGGCTGCTTTTCTACATCAACGCGGGGCATGAGCCGCCGGTCGTGGTCGGCCCGGAAGGGATCAAGACCTGTCTGAATCCGACCGGCCCGGCCGTAGGCGTGTACCCGGCGCGCCGTTTCACGGTGCACCGCACGCAACTCGCGCCCGAAGATCTTTTAGTGGCCTTTACCGATGGCGTGGTCGATGCCCGCAACCGGGCCGGAAAACTCTTCTCACGGGAGAATTTGATGAATTTGTTAACCGGGAGATACGCGTCAGCGGAAGACTTGACAAACCGCATCCAAAACCAGATCAAGGAACATATCAACGGACAAGAACTATACGATGACATCACAATTCTGGCTTTGCGGCGATTGAAGTAAAAGGTATTTTCTGAACCCCAGCGCGCATGGTACACCCGGCGAAAACAAACCGCGAAATTTTTCGTCCAACGCTGATCCAGCGAAGATCGCCGGTGGGTTGGCGTAAAAAAAGCGGCGATTTCATTTGTAAGACCCAGACAAATTGAGAAAGGAAGACCGATGAACCAGTTATATCGATCGAAAAACGAGGCCGCGGCGAAAGTGGTGGTAGAAGACTGGGGCCGCCTCAATTGGCTGGCCGGCCGGGCGGTGGGTAACTGTGAGCATCTTACGCTCGGCCGGGCCATGATCAAGAAGGGCCGAAGCAATCCGAAACATCGCCATGCCAATTGCGATGAAGTTTTATATCTGCTGCAGGGCAAGCTGGAGCACATCGTCGGTGAGCAGATGTTGATCATGGAGGCCGGGGATACGTGCGTGGTGCCGGCCGGTGTGCTCCACGTCGCCCGGAGCATCGGTGAGGAGGATGCCGATATAATCGTCGCCTATTCCGCGGGCGACCGCCAGTACCAGGAAGAAAAGTAACCCCGCAATCTTTTTTCGATGCCCAAAGCCGATAAGCGGTCGGCCTATCCATGGTTTTTCAAAGGGCCAAACTGTTGCGGCGGAGATGCTTTGCGCCTTGCAACGGCCCGGCGTCCCTGCCGTCCGCCGATTGCGGCAACTTCCGCGGCTAAGGATAAACCGCCTGCCGGCCGACCCCGCGCCCATGACCCGTCAGCACGTGATCGGCGCGTTGGATAATTTTTGCCATACTGGCGTACATATCAAAGACATTGACGAAGCGGCCCATGGGCGTAAACGGCAGATTGCGGTGCACATCCGGCTGCAGATTCTCATCGGCAAAGACGGCGTCGCCGGCAATCACATACAACCCCTTGGCGGTTTTCACCGCCACCGATTGATGGCCGGGGCAGTGACCGGGAGTCGGAAACAGGGCCACAAAATCATTATAGGCATATTCGCCGGCTACGGTTTGAAACGCGACATCGGCAAAGGTGGGCGTCATGCCGGCCTTCGGGGACGAATAGGATTTATAGTACAGGATATGGGGATCCAGGGCGAACGCGAGTTCGGCGGCGTGCACGTAACAGCGGGCGTTTCTGAAAAGGGGCAAGTTCGCGCAATGATCCCAATGGAGGTGAGTGAATATGATCGTATTGATTTCTTCGACCTCCAGTCCCATTTTTTTTAACTGGGCGTCGATGCGAAAACCTTCGGGTTGATAGGACCCCGGATGATGTCGGTCGGCATTTTCCGTCGCACTCATCCCCGTATCCACCAGGATGTTTTCTTTGCCATCCGTGATGAGAAAAGCCCAGGCAGGAACTTCGATCTCTTCGCCGTATCCGCGACCGCCGGTCACGTACACGCCTTTGTCCAGCTTGATGAATCCGGTGTTCAGCGGATATATTCTGACCTCCATGGATCGCCTCCAATTGCATTGGTTCGTGTTCCGCGCGGCGCGGTGCGGGTGCCATCCGAAAAACGGAAACCCGCACCGGGCCGCACGGTCATGTGATCTTTGACATCATGTGCTGCACCGCCGTTTCTACAAACTCGTCGTCGTTGATATGCGCATCGACCTTAACCAACTCGATATCTTCGCGGAGATGCTTTTCCAAGGTTCCTAAGAAAGCCTGATCGGCCTCGGGATCATAAAAGGGTTTGCCCTCGGCATTGGGCTCTGAAAAGCCTTTCAAGGGAATCAAGATTTTGACCGGACCGATGGCACGATTGACTTTGAGGCAGAGAAATTCCGCGGCGCGGCGCATTTCGCGGGCGGTCGCCCGTACCAAGGTGATGTGGCGGTTATGAATGATCAGATTTCGCTTTTTCCAGGATTCGGGAAGCGTTTCATAAGGACCCATGGTGATATAGTCGATGGCCCCCGGGGCAATGATGTACGGGAGGTTTGTCTTGGCGAGGATTTCCAGGCGATCTTGACCGGCCGAAAATATCCCTTCGCCGACTTCGGCGATGATTTCCTGGGTCGACCAGTCGATCACGGCATCAAAATAACCGGCGGCGGCCATTTCTTCCATGGCCTGCCCGCCGATCCCATTGGCGTGAAAGAACACCATTTCGATTCCGATCCCGTTGAAAGTTCTTTTCATCTTCATCAAACCCGGAGTCGTCACCCCAAAGGCCGTGGCCCCGATCACCGTGCGGGTTCCTTTTTGAATCGGTTTGTAGGTTTGGGTCATGGCCACCAGGGCGGCCACCGCATTCTTCAAGATTCTGGTAAAGACAAAATTAAGGCCGAAGACATCGGTAACGGAATGGAAGACGGCGATATCCTTGGTATGAATAAACGGCCGCATGTTGCCGGATGCAATCGTTGAGACCATCACTTTGGGAAATCCGATGGGAAGCAACTGCATGGCGGCGGTTCCCATGGCGGTGCCCTGGCCTCCGCCAAGGGCGATGACGCCGTGGATTTTTTCGGTCGTGTAAAGCTCGTTTACCCAGGCGGTCACGCCTTCGGTCATCGTCTGTATGATCTTGCCCTTGTCCCCGGTTTGAATCAGCTGCCTTAATTCACAACCCGTCCGGGCGGCCACAGCCTCCCGGCTGATGTCGCCCTCGAGGGTGGGTTTTCCGAGTGTACCAAAATCGATGATTAGGCTGTTCAGGCCGCTTCTGGCCACCAGGTCACGGATATAAAGGCATTCTTCGCCCTTGGTATCCAATGCGCCGATTATCAGGATCGTTTTTTTGATATTTTGCATGGGAGGCCCCTATAAGTTGAAGGAGTTCGGCTTTTGCGAAAAAGGCACATCGAATGCGCCGTTACAAATTAAATAAAATGACATAAAAATCCCCGATATTTCAATAACAATTTTGGGGTTGGCGACGCTTTATTGTCTTGCGTGATTGCAAACCATTCCAGTCCGCCTTTTTGACTGATACAGGGCTGATTTGCCATCGACGATCTCAAAACGCCCCCGCAATTGTCCCGTTGGACGGGGACATGCAAATTGACAGGTTGACGGTATGATGATACTACCAACGCACCATTGACGGCGGATGTTCGTATTTGCGTGCGATTATGTCTGAAAATTCCATCGATGCCGAGACGGCCCCCGTGCGCTTGACAATGTCGCCAAAGCATTATGGCGAACAAACCACCCGCGCGGGGAGCGGCGGCTGCCGGATGTCACCCCATCAGGAAACAAAGCAAGCCACACCTAGTCAAGGTCCGGAAATGCTTATCTTCCCCAATTTGGGGGTCAGGCTCAAATTGCCCCAGATTCGTAAGGCCGGCGCATGGGCGCTACCGGAGAAGCGCTATTTTGGCAGAATACGCGTGTTCATCCGTGTCCCTTATCGGGAAATGTGAAAACCCTCGCTTAGGGGGTATGTTGGTCGGCCGTGGTTTTTTTATTCCCCGCGGCAATCAGAACGTTTGCGGAGTAACTTATGGCGCAGAAAAAACGGATTGTTTACACGAATCGTCCTTGGGAGGCCACCGGGATTTGCAGCGGGTGTCGGCTCTGTGAGCTTTACTGTTCGTTGCAACACAATGGGGCTTTTAACCCCTATCGATCCCGCGTGCGGGTGGTGGAGATGGCCACCGGAGTCGACATCCCCGTTACCTGCCAGCAGTGCCAGGACCCGGCCTGCCAGGCGGCCTGCGACTTCGATGCCATCGTTTATGATCAAAAGTTGAAGATCGTCGTGGTGGATGAGGACAAATGCACGAGCTGCGGGGCCTGCGCTGGCGCGTGCCCCTACGGAATGATCACCATGGATCCGATCACCCGCAAGGCCATCAAATGTGACCTGTGCGGAAATGACGAACCCGCCTGTGTGGCCATTTGTCCCTCCCGTGTGTTGGGCGCACTGGACGACCTGGCGGTATCCGCGTATAACCGCCGAAGATTTGCGGCGCTGTTGGCCGCGGACGATGACCATTTGCGCGCCAAGCCCGGCGGCGAAGATCCCACGCTGAAGAAACTGGAAAAAGTGTAAATCTGACATTCTAACGTCGAGGAGACGGACGCACGCCAAGCGATGGTTAGAGGGCGTGGAATTTGGTGAGCGCAAGAAGAAAGGATTACATAACAATGGCCCTTTCGAAGAATTGTTATGCCGGAAGAATTCTGAGGGTGGATTTGACCAGCGGCTCCATCACCACGGAAGAACTCGGTCCCGGCCTAATCGACCCTCTCATCGGGGGTCGGGGGGTGGCTTCCAAAATGCTCTATGATGAAGTTCCGCCGGAAGTGGCGCCCTTTGATCCCGAGAATCGCCTGATCTTCGCGCCGGGCGCTTTGCACGGGACGGGGGTCCCGGCGGCCAGCCGGACCACGGTGACCTGCCGTTCACCTTTGACCGAGATGCACGGGGACGGGCATTCCGGCGCCCAATGGGGCGGCGAATTGAAACGCGCCGGTTATGATGTCCTGGTCATTCGCGGCCGGGCCAACCGGCCGGTTTTTCTGTCCATCGATAATGATCGGGTGGAGCTCGTTGAGGCCGGCAATCTCTGGGGAATGCTGACGTCCCAGACCCACGCCGCCTTGCGGGATAGGTGCGGCATTCCGGATCTGCACACGGTCTGCATCGGACCCGCCGGCGAAAATCGCGTGTTCATGGCGGCCATCTTTCACAATGGCGCCGACAAGGGCACCAGCGCCCGCTGCGGCCTGGGGGCCGTTATGGGGGCCAAAAACCTTAAGGCGATCGCCACGCGCGGCACCCACGACGTCGGCGTGGTGGACATCGAGGCGCTCAAGGCGGCGTATCAAGAGTATGTGGCGATCATCAACGTGGATCCCCACCCCGTGGGCGGCACCCGGTATGGTACCTGCCGTTTCATGTACCATCGGATCAAATTCGGGATTCATGGCGCCGAAAACTGGAACTACGGGGAATATCCGTGGGAAAAGCTCGATCCCGAAGTCTTTCGCAGCGACTACCAGATCAAGGCCGCGGCCTGTGTGGCCTGTCCCATTCGTTGCCGCCGCGATTACCGGGTGGTCTCCGGGCCCTTCGCCGGCACGACCGCCAAAGTGGAGTGGGAAACCATCGCCCGGTCCATGACCTGCGGCATTCAAGAACCCGAGGCGGTCATCGCCTGGTCCAACATCTGCAATCACTATGGTCTGGATATCGAGGGCACCGGGGACACGGTCGCGTTCGCCATGGAATGTTTCGAAAAAGGGATTCTCACTCCCAACGATACGGACGGCCTGGTTCTGAAATTCGGCAACGTCGCGGCCTTTCTCGAACTGACCCGCCGCATTGCCGTGGGGCAGGGGCACTTGGCGCAAACGCTGGCCCGCGGCACCCAACGGGCGGCCGCCCAAATCGGCCAGGGCAGCGAGCGTTTTGCCATGCATGTGAAGGGCGGTGAAATGACCGCCGGCGACCCGCGCGGCATGCCGGTCCGAGCGGTCAGTTACGCCACCTCCACGCGCGGCAGCGACCATCTGCGTTCCAACCCTTACATCGAGGAGATCATGAAGCCGGATGAAGCCCTCACATGGTGGGGCAGCGAAGAAGCCGCCGACATCGCCAACGGATTAAAAGGCAAGGGTCGCATGTTGAAGTTCAGTGAGGATCTGGTCACCATCGGCGATATTCTCGGTCTGTGCAAATTTGCATTTTATCGTTCGGCCACTTTTCCCTGGCTGTATCAAAAGGGGGTGGCCCTGGCCACCCGCTTTTACAACGCCTGTTCCGGACGCAATCTGAGCGAAGCGGAGATGCTGACGGCCGGCGAAAGGGTTTGGAACATCGAGAAGGCGTACAACACCCGCTGCGGGGCCACCCGGGCCGACGACAGCATTCCTGAACGCTTCTTCCAGGAACCGCTGAAAGGCGGCGGACCCAGCGGCGGTACGGTGGTCGATCGCGATAAATTCGAAGCCATTCTGGACGAATACTATAAAGATCGCAAGTTTGATCCGCAGACCGGGCGGCCGACCCGGGAAGGCCTGGAACGGCTGGGACTCCAAGAAATTGCCGACGATCTGCAAGCCCGGGGGAAACTGAGCCGGGTGACAGAATCCCCATAGACTGCCAATTCCCCGTGCGTTTTTACCCTTGAAGGATAGCGGACAGCGCCTGCGGTTCGAAGCACACGGTGCTGGCGATAAGGTTCAGGGGGCGAGGCGAACGCGGCTTCGGCACCCGACTTCCGCCCGGGCCCTCGCAGGTTGGCGGCGGGGCGGCTATGCGGGAGATGACCGACGGAATGCAGGTGTGCGTGCATTTATATCCGCCGTTAAACACGGCGGCCGGCCAGTCCCTAATCGTGATGGATCTGGAGAAAGAAAATACGATTCAGGGGCTGATCGATCAACTGGTGGCGCGTTTCGGCCCGCAAATGCGGCGGTACCTTTTTGACGACAAGGACCGGATCATTCCGGGCTGGTGCGTATTCGTCAATCAGCAGCCACCGGTCTACTTCAACCGCCCGGAGGCTCTCTCCACGATCCTTGCCGATGGAGACGAAGTCTCGTTTTTGCTGGCCCTGGCGGGCGGGTGATATTCCGGTACGCTTGAACTCTAGCGGAGAAGTCGGGCGACCGATTCGTTGCAAGGGTGGGGTGGATCCTCAGCCGCAAGCACCCAGCCCAAAAGGAGGACAAAATGTCTACGATCCACATACCGTTCGGGATCAAGGGTACCTTGGAGCTGGAAGTCGATGCGCGGAATCTGGTTCTCGACACCGATGTCCCTTTCCCGGGGGAGATCGAAAACCTTGACGAGGCCATTCTGACGGCCTTGGATCAACCCGTGGCCGGCCCCGCCTTTACGGAACGGCTGGCCGGAGCCCGCAAGGTAATCATTCTGACCGACAATTTCGCCCGGTTGACGCCGGCGCACAGAATCCTGCCGCCGATCCTGAAAAAAATCAAAGACGCGGGCAAAGAGGTCACCGTCCTGGTCGCCAGCGGATTGCTGCGCGAAATGAACGAAGCGGAGTTGAAACGAAAATTCGGCGAAAACATCCTGGCTTCGGGCATACCCATCTACCAGAGCAAGGCCCCGGAGACCTGGGATTTCCGTTTTGTGGGGGTGACCAGCTACGGCACCCCGATCAGCGTCCACCGGCGGCTTCTGGAGGCCGACCTCAGTCTGGCCGTCACCATGACCCAGGCAACGCTCTGGGGCTACGGCGGGGGCGGCAGTATGATTTTACCGGGCGTCAGTTCGTTTGAAACCATCGAGTGGAATCATCGGCTGATGACCTGTCCCACCTGTGCAGTGGGCTATGAACCGCCGTTGAATCGCATGCGTGAGGATATTGAGGAGGCCACCCGTCTGGCGGGTTTGGACATGTCCCTGCTGGCCATCTTCAACCCTCAGATGGAAGTGATCGAACTGACCGCGGGCGAGACCGTTGCCGCCCACCGCGCCTCGGTGTCCAAATATCGGCAGCATTATGCTTTCGACTTGCGCCAAATTCCGGGGGGACACCTGGATGTCGCTATCACCGGCAGTTTTCCGGGTGATCGGCTTTTCGCGCATTCCTGCTGGCCGATCGCCAACCTGGACCATTTCGTGCGCGATGGCGGAACGATCATCGTCGCGACGCCGGCTCCGGGCGGACTGGCCCATTACAGTTATGCCAAAGATTACATGCCTCCCACTCCGGAAGCCATTCGAAGGTTGTATGAGGATGTCTTCTACGGCAAACAGGCCCTGTGGCATGCCTGCCTGTGGATGCCCGTCATCGAAGTCCTGGCCCGGAAGCAATGTGTCGTGGTCACGGAGAAGGAGCGGCTGGCGGACTTCGAAATCGTGCAAATCCCGGCGGTCGCTTCCATCCACGAAGCGTATGCCATGGCACGCACCCAATACGGCTCCGGCATGCGCGTGGGGAACTTCCCCTACGGCAAATGGGTGGTACCCGCCGAGATGCCGGTCATAGAACACACCTCTCTGCAAAGGAAAGACTGATCGATGCGATTACGTTTTGAAAAGCGCGTTATGGATTTATTGGAGGGCGCCATCGACCTTCACATCCACTCGGCGCCGGATGTCTATCCCCGGATTCTCAACGATGTGGAACTGGCGCTGCAGGCCAAAGAAATGGGGATGCGCGCCATCCTGATCAAGAACCATTTCGTGACAACCGCCGACCGGGCCCAGATCGCTTCAGAGGTGACTGATTTTCCGGTCTTTGGCGGAATTGCCCTAAACCTCCAGGTGGGGGGTCTGAACCCACTGGCCGTCGATACGGCGTTGAAGCTGGGCGCCAAAATCGTCTGGCTGCCCACCCTTCATGCGCAAAAATTCATCCACAACAAGAGTCATGTGACCCATCTGGCGGGCGAGCTCGGCGATGATCTCCAAGGCATCTATATTCTCAACGAGGATGACACGCTGCGGGATGAGCTTTACCCGATCTTTAGACTGATTGCCGAAAAGAACGCCATCTTGGCCACCGGGCATGTGAGCTTAAAGGAGGCCAAGGTTGCCGTGCGCGAAGCCGCCCGGGCCGGTGTCAAAAAGATCGTCGTCACACATCCCTTGGCAAGCTTCGTGAACTACAGCATCGAGGACATGCAGGAAATCCTCGCGCTGGGCGCCAGTTATCTGGAGCATGTGTTTAATGACACCACCCGCCAGGTGGGTCATCCCATCGCGCGCCAAGCGCTATATGAAGGGATCAAAGGCGTCGGCGCCCGGCACTGCATCATGTCGACGGATTCGGGCCAATGGCTCAATCCGGTGCCGGTCCAGCAGATGGGGATCTACATTAACGATATGCTGCGGTTCGGCCTGAGCGCCGCCGAGATACGCACCATGGTGGCCGAGAATCCGGCCCAGGCATTGGGGCTGTGAGATAAAGCCTCTTTCGGTTTTTTGGCAAGGGGACTCGGCGGAGCGCCAAACTGATACGTGAGGGCTTACATGTCACCGAAAATCGGTTTTATCGGATTGGGCCAGATGGGGAAATGGATGGCCCTGAATGTTATGCAGAAAGGTTTTGATCTGACGGTAGCCGACATCGACCCCCAGGCGGTGGAATTCCTTGTGGAACGGGGGGCTCAGTCGGCGCGCACGCCGGCCGATCTGGCCGGGATGACCGACTGGATTTTCCTGAGCCTGCCCAACGCGGCGATTGTGGAAGAGGTGATTTGGGGACCCCGCGGTCTGGTCAACAATAGCAGGGCCGGCCAGATCGTTGTGGATTTGGGAACCACCGCCTATATGGCGACCCTGGAGTGTGGCGCCAAACTGCAGGAAAAAGGTATCATCTTTGCCGATTCTCCGGTTTCCGGAATGGAAGCCCGGGCCAAAGAAGGTACCTTGACGATTATGTACGGTGGCGACGAAGGTGTCTTTCGGCGCCTTCGGCCGGTCTTCGAATCTTTTGGCGACCTGATTTTGTACATGGGCGCGCTGGGCAGCGGCCAACTCACCAAGCTGATCAATCAACTGCTGTTCAACATCAGTGCGGCCGCTATCGCTGAAATTTTTCCGATGGCGGTCAAGCTGGGATTGGACCCGGAAAAAGTGCTCAGGGTCGTGACCACCGGCACGGGAAGAAGTTTTGCGGCCGAATTCTTTGGCCCCCGCATCCTGCAAAACCGCTTTGCAGAGGGCTACGCCCTCAAGCATGCCTACAAGGACATGGTGAGTGCCGCGGAAATCTGCGCCCACAAGCAAATCCCTCTGCCCATGGTTCATGCCGCGACCACCACCTATCAGATGGCCCTGGCCGGCGGCTACGGGGATGAGGACAAAGGCGCGATGATCAAGGTTTTCGAAAACATCCTGGACGTCCGCTTTCGCGCCAAAGGAGAAAGGTGATGAACCCCCATCGCGGCCACGCGGCAGATATAACCGAGGCCTACTATCGCGGTCTGATGCATTCGGTCGGATACCGCCGCCGGGATTTGGACAAACCCCAAATTGTCGTGGTCAACTCCTGGACCGACGTGAATCCCGGACACAAACCGCTCAGAGAGTTGAGCACCTATGTGCGCGAAGGAATCTGGGCGGCCGGCGGATCCCCGGGGGAGTTCAACGTGCCGGCCCCCTGCGACGGGATGGCCCAGGGTCCGGGGCAGCATTATATTCTTCCCCAGCGCGATCTGATTGCGGCTTCCATCGAAGCGATGGTCCAGGCCCATGGATTCGAGGGCATGGTGATGCTGGGCTCCTGCGACAAGATCATTCCGGGCATGCTCATGGCCGCCATCCGTTTGAACCTGCCCACCCTGTTTCTAACGGCGGGGGCCATGACGCCCTGCCGCATGGAGCAGCGGACGGTGGTGACCTCCGATCTGAAAGAAGCCATCGGCCAGCGGCGTAACGAGCAAATCGATGCGGCCACCTTCTTGAACTGGCAGGAACGCATCTGCGCCTCATCGGGTACCTGTTCCATGATGGGAACCGCCAACACCATGGGTTGTTTTCTCGAGGCCGTTGGATTGACGCCCTTCGGTTCCGCCACCATGCTGAGCTTTGATGCCGCCAAGATCCGCCAGGCGCGGGATGTCGGGGAACGCATCGTGACCCTGGTCCAGGCGAATCTCCCCTTCGGCCGCTTTCTCAACCGCCGCAGCCTGGAAAACGGCATCAAATATATTTCCGCCTCCGGCGGATCCACCAACGCCGTCCTGCATCTGATGGCCCTGTCCCACCTGATGGGACTGGATCTGGATCTGGTGCGTTTGAATCAGTTGCAGGCCACCGTCCCGTTGATTGCCAAATTCAAACCCGCTTCGGCCTTTAATCTAAGCGATTATCATGCTGTCGGAGGGGTACCGGTCATTTTGCGCGCCATCCAGGAGTTCCTTGATCTGCGGGTACCGCTGGCAATGGGGGGGGATCTGGCCCAGGTGATCGCCTCCTTCTCGGAACCGGACGGCCAGATCATTCGGCCCGCCGCACGACCGCTGGAAACGGGAGGCTGCTTTGCCATCCTGTATGGGAACCTGGCGCCCCGGGGAGCGGTCGTCAAAAAGAGTGGGGTCGAACCGCGCATGCGGGTTCACACCGGGCCGGCCGTGGTTTTCGATTCCGAGGATGACGTTCGGCGGTTCCTGTTGGAGAAGTCGGTTAAACCTGGATCGGTCCTGGTGGTGCGTTACGAGGGGCCCAAGGGTGGACCGGGAATGCGGGAGTTATCCATACCGGCGGCCATGCTGGTGGGAATGGGACTGCACACTTCGGTGGCCATGGTGACCGACGGCCGTTTTTCCGGGGCCACCCGGGGGCCGTGCGTCGGGCATGTTTGTCCCGAAGCCTGGGACAATGGTCCCCTGGCCTATGTCAAAGACGGCGACCTGATCACCATCAATGTTCCTGAAAATCGACTGCAATTGCTGATTGCGGATGAGGAACTGCGGCGACGCCAGCGCGTTCCCCCCTCTCGTCCGGATCATCCGGCTCCCGGTTTTCTATCCGCCTACCGGCAAGGGGTCCGCGGTGCGGATCAAGGCGCCGTATGGCTGTAAAGGAGTGTCGCGCGCCGCGCGTGGCAGGTGGCGATTGGGAAATGGTGTCTTTCTCAATCCGGATGCCAGTGGGAGCAGGCTGGTTTTTCAAACACGTCATGAAGGAGGTGATAGGGGACCAACAGGTTTTAATGACTTCCGGTTAGATCAAATTACGAGGTTCTCTCATTGGAAAGGAGGTGCGAGAATCATGGCTCAAGCTGAATTTTACCGACCGGCTAACCTGGATGAAGCTTGTGCGTTGCTCACGCAATACGGCGCGAAAGCCAAGGTCATCGCAGGTGGCACGGATTTGATGGTTGCCGTGAACCGTAAGCGGTTGTCGCCGGAGGTGCTGATTTACATCGGCGATTGCGGTCTGAACTACGTTAAAATGGTCGGCGACCAGTTGGTCATCGGCGCATTCACGACCCATACGGAACTAGCCAAGTCTTCCCTGGTAATGGAAAAAGCGCCGCTGTTAGCGGAAGCCGTGGGGCAAATCGGCTCGCGGGCGATCCGCAACATGGGGACCATCGGCGGCAACTTGGTGACCGCCTCACCCGCAGCGGATGGTGCCGCCGCGCTGATGGCACTGGACGCCGAGTTGAAATTAGTCTCCCAAAACGGCGAAAGGGTGTTCCGGGTGGAGTCTTTTTTTACCGGTCCCGGGGAAACCGTGCGGCAAGCCCACGAACTGATCAAAGAAATCATTATTCCCCCTCAGGCCGCGGGAAGTAAACATGGCTGGTATAAACTGGGACAGCGCAAAGCGGATGTTTGCGGGGCCGTCTCCGCCGCGATCGTGGTGGAGATGCAAAACGGCACCTGCCGCAAGGCGCGGATCGTGCTGGGCGCGGTAGCTCCCACGCCCCTTCTGGCCCAAGCGGCCGGTAGCAAATTGCAGGGCAAGGCGTTGGATCACACTGTGATCGCGGAGGCGGCCCAGGCGGCGGCCAACGCCACGGCTCCTATCGATGATTGGCGAGCCACGGCCTGGTATCGCCAGCGGGCGAGCGGGGCCATCGTCAAACGTCTTTTGGAACAAATCTCAGTCTAAAGGGGGTGGTGATATGCCGATGCTTGAACTAAGAGTAAACGGTCGTGATTACCGTGTGTTGGTTGAACCGACCACGACGCTGTTGGAAGTTTTGCGCGAAAAATTGTTGATAATCAGCCCCAAGGTGGGCTGCAATACCGGCGACTGCGGCACGTGCTCGGTTTTGCTCGAAGACAAACTGGTCCGGTCCTGCATTACGGTGGCTCTCGTCGCGCAGGGCAAGGAAGTCACCACCGTCGAAGGTCTGGCGGCGCCCGGGGAGCTACATCCGCTGCAGAAAGCCTTTCATGAACACTACGGGTCTCAGTGCGGGTTTTGCACGCCGGGTATGCTTTTGGCCGCCAAAGCCCTGCTCGACGAAAATCCCAATCCGACGGAAGACGAGGTCAAAGAAGCCATAGCCGGCAATCTGTGCCGTTGCACCGGTTACGTCAAAATTATTGAATCGATCAGGGCGGCGGCGGCTGAAATGGCGACAGCGAAGGCCTGATAGAAAGGAGGTGATCGCATGGCACTTAAAGTTGTCGGTACCCGACAAAAACGCTACGATGGCCTAGCCCACGTAACCGGTGAAACCAGGTTCGTCGACGATGTCTTCGTTCCCGGCACGCTGGCGGTGAAAGTCCTACGCAGCCCGATCGTCAAGGGCCGGGTCAAAAATCTCGATACGACCGCGGCGGAACGTCTGGCCGGCGTGGCCGGGGTCATCACCCCTGCGGATGTTCCCGTCAACGGTTATGGCTTGATCCCGGATCAACCCGTTCTGGCGGAAAGCATTCGTTACAAGGGCGAACCCATCGCGGCTGTCGCCGCTGTCGATGAGGATACGGCTCTGGAAGCTCTGGATTTGATCCACGTCGACATTGACGCGCAAGAGGCGGTCTTTGATCCGCTCGAGGCCATGAAACCGGATGCACCCCGGGTCAGGCCGGAAGGCAACATCCTTATGTTCGGCGAGCGCAATTTCCGGCAAGTTGTTCTGGGCGATATCGAAGCGGGTTTTAAGGAAGCGGACCACGTGATTGAGGGCGAATATTTCCATCCCGCGCTGGAACATGCGCAGTTGGAACCTCAGACGAGTCTGGCCGTGCCCGAAGCCAACGGCAAACTGACCATTTATACGGTCAGCCAGGCGCTTTATTTTCACCTGGGCATGCTGGCCGGTATCCTGCACATGAAACCGGACGATCTCCGTTGTGTCTGCAAATGGGCCGGTCGAACCCGCAGCAGCTGGCGCGGCAGTATCGGTTTGAGTGACATCAAATACGTGGGCGGGACCGTCGGAGGAGGCTTTGGCGGCAAAAACGACATTCACGCCGACCATGTCACCGCGATTCTGGCTCTGAAAACAGGTCGACCCGTCAAGTGGCGCTGGACCCGGGAAGAAGAATTGCTTTATTCAACCTACCGCGGAGCCTGGATCATCAAGATCAAGGATGGGGTCAGGAACGATGGACGGATGGTAGCCCGTCAGGTGGAAAGCATCCGCGATGCCGGCGCGTATACATCGATGAACTCATATGTGGTCGACAAACACTGTTTTCTGGTGAACGGCCCTTACCATGTTCCGAATATATATATCAAAGGCTACTGCGTGTATACCAACAAACCGCCATCCAGCTCCATGCGCGGCTTTGGGGTGACGCCGGCCACGTTTGCCACCGAGGTTCAGATGGACAAAATCGCCGAAGCGGTGGGCCTCTCGCCGTGGGAGGTCCGTTTCATCAACGCGGTTCGTAACGGCGATCAGACGGCGACCCGCCGCAAGCTTGACAGTGTTTATCTGATCGAAACCATGCAGACCTTAGCGAAACGCGCCGGGGTGGTGCTACCGGAAAAACTGCAGGCGATGACTTCAGCGGAAAGGGGGGCGTAAAAATGAAAAAACGAGGTGTGGGCATGGCCGTTGGGTATTACCCGACAGGAATGAGCGGCGGCGGTGATACCAGCCAGGCGATCGTGAAAGTGAAGCCCGACGGCTCGGCCGACTTAATTGTCGGATCCTGCGATATCGGCCAGGGCTGCAAAACCGTCTTGGCCCAGATGTGCGCGGAGGAGTTGGGAATCCAATACGAGCAGGTTAAAGTGATCAATACGGACACGGACACCTGTCCGATCTGCTTCGGTACATTCGCCAGTCGCGTCACCTATGTGGCCGGCAATGCCGTGGTTCAAGCGGCTCGGGAGGCGCGTTCGATTCTGTTTGAGGTGGCGGCCCCTGATCTTGGGGTTTCTGTGGATGAGCTGGCGGCAGGCGATGGAAAGATATACGTCAAAAGCGATCCCGACCGCTATACGAGCATTGCGGATGTGGCCGGCAACGCTAACTTCAACCTGCGCAAGTTGATCGTGGGGCGGGGACATTATATGCGGGATCGATCCGCACCGGATCCAAACACCGGCGCTTGTGACCCCGTGGCCACCATGGCCTGGACCTCCATCTTTGCCGAGGTCGAAGTGGACACCGAAACCGGCCAGGTGGACGTTTTGTAGCTGGTTGCCGCCTATGATGTCGGCAAAGCCATCAATCCCCTGCTGGCCGAAGGACAGATCCAAGGCGGGACAATGATGGGACTAGGCGCCGCCATTATGGAAAACCTTCATCCTTATCATCCTTCCCTGGATTGGCAACCTCAGACTATCGGCGATTACGTCATCCCCACCGCCGTGGACTTACCCCACATGGAGACGGAAATCCTGGAATGCCCCTCCACAGAAGGCCCTTACGGCGCCAAAGGCATCGGCGAAATGACGGCCAATACCCCCGGACCGGCAATTGTCAACGCGATTCACAATGCCGTCGGGGTGTGGATTAACGCGCTTCCGGTGACTCCGGAGAAAGTACTTCGGGCTTTGGATGAAAAGGCCCTCGGAGAAAAGGCCCACTGATTTGCCGGTCTAATCCCGGCCTGGGCGGTAGCGGGCGGGGTTTATTCCCGCCCGCCGAACGCCGCCGACCGCGGGTGCACTGGGTTGCCGCCCTAGTTCGCTAGCCTGGGCACATGCCTGTCCCCTCGGCGGCCTGCAGTTTTGTTGACCACGAAGACAGGCAACGCAAGAGGATTTTTGGATATTTTTGCCTTGGTGTTCTCCGTGGTTTTCACAAACCGCCTGGGGGCTCGCCCGCGGGATCTGGATGAGGTCTTAATAGGGGACAAATTCGCCGCGCGCATTGGCCGCCTCGATGGCGGGCCGGCCGTATTCCCAGGAGTACTCCGGCCGGTAGCGCTCACGCCAGTCGTCGTACTTCATTTTGCCGATATCGGCTTGCGCGGGATACAGCCACTTAACCCCCCATTGCGGGATCACGATTTTCTTGTCCGGCGTATGACGCTGGGCAACCCAGCGTACCTCTTCCGGGTCCACCGTGGTGTTGCCCCAGTTGTCCCAGTGCATCGGCAGCAAGAGTTTGGCTCCCATGGCTTCGCCTAAACGGACGGCGTCGTAAGGCGTCATTTTGTCCGTGCCCCCCGGGGCGTTGTAGCCGATATTGAATGTCAGCACGTCGATGTCGTACTTTCTGAAGGTCACGTAGGCATTTTGAAAGAGACTGTCCGCCAGATGGCATAGATTGACACCGTCAACCTTAAAGAAGAAGGTCACGGCCACGTCGTCGTAAGGGCGTCGCACCCCCGGTTTGACCTCCACGCCCGGACCGCCGGTCATGGTGGCGATGCGGTCGAAATTGGGCAAAATTTCGATTGTGACGTCCTTGATTTGGTATTTTTCACCGGGTCGCACCGTATGGATGCGTTCTTCCGGCACCTTGAAGTTGCGCATGCGCTCGACGGCGGACAGGGGCCCGAAAAAGGTGCAATCCGTTGTCTGGGCGGCGGCCTTGAGAGTATAGATATCGGTATGATCGGCATGCTGGTGACTGCAAAAGACACCGTCCAGGGCTTCGAAGCCAAAAATGTCAATGACCTGGGGATTTAAGCGCATCCAGTCGATGGTCGGCGCCCCGCTGGTGCGGCAGACCCCGCAGTATTCATACTCGGTGTAATGCGCCGGACCGGCATAGTTGTCAACCAGGAGAACGGCGCCTCCAGGGGATTTGAGGACAAAGCCCATGCCGCCGGTCCACCACAGGGCATAGTTCCCCTTCTCGACCTGGGTCTCTGCGATCTGGCGGTTCAGGAAACGGCCCCATTCCGGGAAACATTCCAACAGCCAGCGAATGCGGTCCATCGGCCGGTCCTGGTTGAGCAGGTAATCGCCCTGCATGGTGCCGCGTCCGTCGCCCACGATTTCAATCTCTTCATAGTTGATTCTCTCTTCTGCACTCATGCTTCATACTCCTTTGGTTGGAATGATAAGAGAACGCTAACTGTCCGGGAACTGTAGAAAAATAGGGAATCGCTGTCAAGTGAAAACCCTGAACCGCTCTGTTCAAAGGATCAATCGAAGTATCAGTTTAGTGCGCAAATAAAATTTTCATGCACCGTGGTGGCCCGAAGGGCCATGAATGTTTAGCTGTATGAAAGATATCCCCGTCGACAGCTCATCGGCTTTTGGAATCGGGAAAAACTCGAAAATAAGGATTCGTAAAACAGACCCGCGTGTTGATTTCAAAAAGGATGCCGCGAAAAGGAAGGTCGATCCAGGCCTTAGGTTAGAACACGGGCAATTCTCCCTCAGGTACGATCAGAGGGGCGCCTGTGCGTGCCTGCACCTGAGTGACATCGGTTTCGGCGGCAATTTCCCGCAGCCGCAGGCCGTCGGGGGTCACGTCGATGACTGCCATTTCGGTGATGATGGTGTCGACACAGCTTTTGGCGGTCAGCGGCAACGTGCATTGCGGCAAGATTTTCGGGGCCCCCTCGCGGGTGGTGTGGGTGGTGGTGACGATGACCCGTCGGGCTTTCTGGGCCAGTTCCATGCCGCCGCCGATTCCCGGGGCGTACTTGCCGGGGATTATCCAGTTGGCCAGGTCGCCGGTGCAAGATATCTCCAAGGCCCCCAGAAAGGCCACGTCCAGGCGCCCGCCCCGCACCAGCGCAAAGGAAAGCGCGCTGTCGAAGAAAGACGCTCCGGGCACCAAGGTCACATAGCTTCCCCCGGCGTCGATCAGGTTGCGGTCTTCCGCACCCCGGCGGCAGCGCAGTCCCATTCCCAGAATACCGTTTTCCGAATGAACCCAGACCGGCATGTCCGCTGCCAAGTATTCCGGAATCCGTGTTGGAATGCCGATGCCCAGGTTGATGACCTGGCCGGGCCGAACTTCCCGTGCGGCCCGGGCGGCTATTTTTGTTTTATAAGACATGATGGGCTAAAATCCCGTATTCTGCGGTGAGTTGCCTGATTTCCACCACATGGTCCACGAAAGCGCCGGGAGTATGGATCTGATCCGGTTCCAGGCTGCCTACCTCCACAACCCGTTCGACCTCGGCAATTACCCGGCCGGCGGCCGTGGCCATCACCGGGTTGAAATTACGCGCGCTTCTTTCGTAGATCAGGTTACCGCAGCGATCCCCCGCTGCTGCATGGATCAGCGCCACATCCGCCCGCAGGGCCGGCTCGACAATCACCTCCCGGCCGGCAATTGTGACGACCGCTTTATTTTCTCGGAGGATCGTGTCGATTCCGATGTCGGTCAGAAAACCGAACAGCCCGGCGCCGCCGGCCCGGATCTTCTCTGCCAGAATTCCCTGGGGATAAAACTCAACTTCCACCTCACCGCGGTTCATCATCCCGATCACCGTGGCGTTCAGCCCCAGATGGGAGGTGATGATTTTTTGCACGCGGCGGGCCTCTATGAGCTTGGAAAGCCCCATGTGGTCTTCGTTGGCCTCGTTTTTGATCAGAGTCAGATTCGATGCGCCGCTGGCCAGCAGCGCGTCAATGAGCGTAAACGGCGTCCCGGGCACGCCGAATCCACCGACCATGACGGTCTGGCCGTGGGTGAAATGCGGGCGGATGTCTTCGATCACACAGGTTTTGTCGATCATTTGAATACCTCGGCCAGAAAACGCTGGGTGCGCTCATGGGATGAATTGAAAAACAGCTGGCGGGGCGGTCCCTCCTCGACAATAACCCCGTCGGCCATGAAAATCACGTGGTCGGCGACCTCGGCGGCGAAGCGCATCTCGTGGGTCACGATCAGCATGGTCATGTGCTCCTCCGCCAGTTTCTTCATGACCTTGTTGACCTCCCCAATGAGCTCCGGGTCAAGGGCGGAGGTCACCTCATCGAAAAGCATGACTTTGGGCTCCATGGCCAGGGCGCGGGCGATGGCGACCCGCTGTTTCTGCCCGCCGGAAAGCTGGGCCGGATAGTAGTTGACCTTGTCCATGAGGTCGACTTTTTCGAGCAACCCGCAAGCCTTTTCTTCGGCTGCCTTCCGCGGGATCTTTTTCAATAGCATGGGCGCCATGGTGATATTTTCCATGACCGTCATGTGCGGGAAGAGGTTGAATTGTTGAAAGACCATGCCCAGGTCCTGGCGAATCTTGTTGATATGCTTCTCGAATTTTAGTCCCTTCAACGGCCGGTTGACCCGCACGCCGTCCACCCAGATTTCGCCGTCATCGACCGCCTCCAGATGATTGATGGCGCGCAGCAGCGTGCTTTTGCCCGAGCCGCTGGGACCGATGATCACCAGGATTTGGCCTCTGCGGACTTCCAGGCTGATGCCCTTGAGAACCTCATGCGGCCCAAATCGCTTGCAAACGTTGATGACCTTGACCATATATCCTCCGCATATCCTCCGCCGCTAACGGGATAGCGCCGTTTTCAGTTCGACGCGTTTTAATCCCAACTCTAGAAAATAGTTGATGTCGTAGTAGATCACTCCCGCCGCCAGATAGAATTCGAACGGCCGAAAGGTCTCGGAGATGGCACGCTGCGCCGCGAGCGTCAACTCGGGAACCGTGATGATGGAGACCAGCGCCGATTCCTTCAGCAGCGCAATCAGGTTGTTGCCCAGGGCCGGGGTGACATTGCGCAGGGCCTGGGGAATGATGACCTTGCGCATGGTCTGGGCGCGGCTCAGCCCCAGGCTGCGGGAGGCCTCGTGCTGGCCGGTCTCGACGGCCACGATTCCCGCCCGCATGACATCGGAGTTGTAGACGGCATAGTGAATACCCAGACCGATGATTCCCGAAACGATCGGACTCAGATAGATTCCCACCTGGGGCAGACCGAAATAGATCAGGAATAGCTGCAACAGCAGGGGCGTGCCGCGAAAGACCCAGATGAAAAATCCCGTCGCCGAACGCAGAATCCGGTTGCGGCTGATGCCGGCCAGCGCCAGCGGCACACCGCCGACCAGGCTCAGTGCGATGGCGCAGGCGCAAAGAATACTGGTCCACATCAACCCCGCAAGCATTACCGGGTAGTAATCCAGGACGACGCTGAAATCTAAACCCGTCATGAGCTGTTATTCACCTCTTTGCCGGCGGCACCTCCCGGCCGTCACATGAGCAGGACGAAGCGCTGGTCCAGTTTGCGTATGAAAAAGGAGGCGATGGATATGATGAGCAGATAGAACAGCGCCGCCAGAATGAACAGTTCGAATGGCCGGTAAGTGGAGCTGATGTAACGATGGGCCGTGTAGGTCAGTTCCAGAACCGAGATGGCTGAAACCAGCGACGAGCCCTTAATCAAGGCGATGGTGTTGACCCCCAGGGGTCTGACCATCAGGCAGGCGGCCTGGGGGAGGATCACCTTGACCATCGCGCGGCTCTTGCTCAGGCCGAGAGAACGGGCGGCCTCCATTTGCCCCCGCTCTACCGCCAGGATCGCCCCCCGAATGGACTCGGTCATGTAAGCGCCGATGTTGATTCCCAGCCCCAGAACCCCGGCCGGAAACGGTTCGAGCTGCAGTCCGATCTGGGGCCCTCCGAAGTAAATCACAAAGAGCTGGATCAGGCAGGGCGTTCCCCTGAACACGCTGACGTACAGCCGGGCAGGCATCTCCAGCCAGCGATTGGGCGACAGCTTGCAAAGGGCCCCTGTTAGTCCAAGGCCCAGACCCAGACACATGGACAAAAACGACAATTCCACGGTGATTCCGGCGGCCATGGCAAAGTAGACAAACACACGCCCGATCAAATCGTAGTCCACGGCGGCCCCTCAATGATGATCCCGACGCGAATGAATCCGCATCTGTCGGATTTCCTGGATGAGTCCCACGGTCTCTTCTACAGCGGCCTCGAAAAAGAGCTTGCCTCGGCCGGCGTCGGCCACGGTGGGGTCACCCATGGTACCGTCGGCGGTCTGGGCCGACCACCACTGCATGACCATGGCTTTGGCACCCCCGGCCAGGTCCAGGCAGAAATAGCGACTGCCGTCGTCGTGCACGACCGCCGCGCGCGCCTGGTCGAGCTGCACGTGCTGGGGATCGAAATAAAGATAGAGGGAGGTTTCCAGCTCGCCGGCATGGGCCATGCCGCCCGTCGGCGATCGGCGCTCGGCCCGCAGGGTGTCGGCAATCAGGTTCCAATAGGACACCGACACGCACAGGCACTCCGTCTCGATGACCGTCTTGCGCGCCGCAAGGTCCAGCACCGGGTGGTTGGAGCCGTGGCCGTTGAGGATCAAAATGCGGCGGAACCCGTGATGGACGAGGGAGCGGGTGACATCCACCACGAAATGCATCAAAGTTTCGGGCTGAATGTAGATCACCCCGGGAAAATCCTTGTGGTGCTCGTTGAACCCGAACGGGATGGTAGGCAGCAAGAGAACCTCGTCCGGAATAGACGCGGCCGCCGCTTCGGCCAGTCGCGTAACCATTAGGTTGTCGGTATCCAGCGGCAGGTGCGGGCCGTGGTCTTCCATGGCCCCCACCGGCAATAGGACCACCCGGTCTTTGTCGACGGCCTTGATTTCCGGCCAGGTGAACTTTCCGTAAACGGTTTTCATGCAGACAGCACCTCCCCCCGGCGCGTGCGCCGGTCAAAGCTCGCATTTTTCCGGATCGGCCGGGCCCTTTCCCGGAGAGGACGCGGGCCCGGCATCTAAACCGGGTTTTGCAGGCGTGCACGGCTTTCTGTATCGGCTCGCCCAATCAAGTCGACCAGGGCGGGTGTCAACTCCCGCGTCGCGGGAGCATTCAAGGACGACCCGGCCGTCTTGGCCGCACACCCCTGATAACCTGCTTATCTTGGACAGTTATCTTGGACAGCGGGGCGGTTCAAGCACGCCCCTAGAGCTAGCGGATGTCGTATCCGATCCATTCATTGGAGATTTTGGTGTACGTGCCGTCGGCCATCATTTCGTCCAAGGCCTTTTGCATGGCCGCTTGGAGTTGTGGGTTGTTTTTGCGGATGGCGATGCCGACGTTGACGTCCCCTCCCTCAATCTCGGGCAGTTCCATCTTCTTGATCGGCTTGCCGGTTTGTTTGATGGCCAACAGTCCGGGAATGGAGTCAATCACGATGGCGTCGATGCGTTTGTTCTCCAGTTCCAAGAGCAACTCAGGCAGCCCTTTGTAAGTTTGAATTTTCCAGCCCGGCTGGGTGCGGGCCCATTTCTCGTGGGTTTCGCCCAGAGTCACCCCGATGGTCTTCCCCTGCAGATCCGCCATCGTCTTGGCGGTGTCCTCTTGGCGAATGAAGATGCCACGGCCGCTGCGATAGTAGGGGCCGACGAAGTCCACGACTTCCTGCCGTTTGGCGGTGATGGTCATGCTGCCGCAAATGGTATCGTATTTATTGGCCAGCAGTCCCGCCAAAATTCCGTCCCAGGCGGTCGTGACGATCACCGGCTCCACCCCCAGGCGCCGTCCGATCTCGCGGCCGATCTCGGCGTCGAAGCCGACGACCTCATTTTTTTCGTTGATGAAGTTCAGACCTCCTGACATCGGCTTCGAGATTGGCCTATAATCAAGGTTTAGAAAAATTCTGGTCGGAAAAATTTATGTAACATTTCTGTTGACTTTGGCGGGTCTTTCAGGGTAGTATTGGCGGCATGAAAAGTCAACAAAAACTCAAAATAGAACTGACACAGAGCGCTCCTTCCACCATTCATATCAGCAGCAAATGCAACTACCGTGAAGAAGGAGACCTGCGCGTTATTTTTGCAAACGGCATTCCGCTACTTCACTATGCGCAGGATGACAAAGCGGCCCATCAATATGCGATGGTGCACCTTGTTGAGACCGGCCTGGCCAGCCAACAGGAGGTGGCCGAAGCCTTTGGCTGTTCGCGTTTGACGATCTTTCGGGCCCAAAACAAGTATAACGAAGGCGGCATGGTGGCGCTCATGCCTAAAAAGAGGGGTCCGAAAGATGGTTCCAAAGTCAATCAGGCCAAAACGCGCCGCATCCTCGCGTTAAAAGAAAAGGGCTTGACCAATGTTGCCATTGGTTGCCGCTTGGGCCTCAAAGAAGATACGGTGCGCAAGGCGCTAAAGCGTATGGGCTGGTCACCACCCCAAATGGCCACACAAATCGAGCTTGCCATGGAACCAAAACCTTGCCGCATAGATCCTGTGGCGGCCAGTGCAAGTGAGCAGATGCGTTCAGCGATTACGGAATCACCCGTGCTTGACACGGATGCAGGGCGAGATGAAATCGTAAAGGATCTATCCGAGCTTGAACAAGTCAGTTATGATGCGGACCCCTCCCATCGCGTGTTGGACCGAGCGTTGGCCCGTGTGGGTTTACTGCAAGATGCGCTTCCTGTTTTTCGCAGTGGCTCAAATATCCCTTGTGTGGGGGTACTGATATCTATTCCGGCGCTAATTGAAAGCGGCGTTTTCACTGCCGCCCGCAGAATTTACGGGGATCTGGGGGCCTCATTTTATGGACTGCGCACCATTTTGGTCACCTTGCTGCTCATGGCGCTTTTGCGCATTAAACGTGCTGAGCGTCTCAAAGAACACGCGGCCGCGGATTTAGGGCGTCTTTTGGGACTTGATCGCGTCTGCGAAGTCAAGACGCTTCGCCGAAAGCTTGATTGTCTGGCGGCCAAGAACCACGCGGTGATCTTTGGCCAAGAACTGGCGAAAACGCGTCTTCAAAGGCGTGAAGGCACCCTTGGGTTTTTGTATGTCGACGGCCATGTAAGGGTTTACAACGGCACGCGCAAACTGACCAAGGCCTACGTGACCCAAAAACGTCTGGCGATGCCGGCGACCACGGACTACTGGGTTAATGATCAACAAGGCGATCCGATCTTTGTGGTCACAGCCCCCGCCAACGACGGGTTAGTAAAGATGCTGCCGTCGATTTTGCAGGAAGCCAAAAGCCTCATCGGTGAAAACCGGCCCGTGACCGTTATTTTTGATCGGGGGGGCTGGAGTCCGAAGCTCTTCGTTCAGCTCATAAAGCAACGTATCGATATTATTACCTATCGCAAAGGAAAGACCGAGCCTATACCCGTTGACCATTTTTACCCGATGGCCGCCGAAATAGAGGGAAAGAAAATCGAGTACCGCTTACATGAGCGCAGCGTGGCCTTCTTCAAGGGCCAGTTGTGGCTGCGACAAGTCAGCCGGTTGAATCCCTCCGGGCACCAAACCCACATCATTACAAGCCGGCAGGATTTATCCGCGCTAACGATTGCTTACCGGATGTTTGAACGCTGGAGACAGGAGAACTACTTCAAGTACATGGCGGAAGAATATGCGCTGGATGCCATGGTCGATTATGACATCGAAGAAGAGGACCTGGAGCGGTTGGTACCCAATCCGAAGCGCAAAGAGATCAACCGCGAGCGCAACAAAATCCAAGCTGAGCTTGAAAAACTGCAACGCGACTATGGTCTTGAAGCTTTGCGCAATAAAGAGGCGCAAAGACCGACCATGCGCGGTTTTAAGGCCGCCCACAGTGCGATCGGCCAAAAAATCGAAGCGCTCAAACAGCGCGAGCTTGAACTCAAGGCCCTTTATGAACAGACGCCGGCGAAGGTGCCGCTGAAGGATACCCTTGATAACCAGACGGTCTATCGGCTCCGACGTGAGAAGAAACATCTCACGGATCTTATCAAAATGGTGGCATACCAGGCAGAAACCGATCTGCTATCGTTGATTCGCAATGAGTACGCAAGGGCGGATGATGAAGGTCGGACACTGATTCACTCTGCATTGAAAAGCTCAGGTGATCTCCAAGTCAAGGGCAATGAACTTCGGATTATACTCAATCCGCTGAGTTCACCGCATCGTAGCAA
>CP070697.1:5421124-5426848 GCA_020353555.1 Desulfobacterales bacterium | reverse complement strand
CGAGGTTACGGTTTATCTGGAAGCCGGCGGCACGCCTCTGGTCACCGTCGTCAGCCATGCGCAAGATCATTTGATCGCCGCGAGCGTGCTGAAAATTGGCATACGACCTTCATCCGTGGTCCTTTTTGCGCCGGACACGGGTCACAGAATTGGACAGGGAGCGGCGTGATATGCCCGAAGTTCGACTGGTAAAACTGCGCAAGGAATTCAAAGACATCGTCGCCGTCCGCGATGTCACCATTGCCTTTCCGACGGCCCGGGTGACCTGCTTGCTGGGCCCCTCCGGCTGCGGCAAGACCACCATGATGCGGATGATCGCCGGTCTCGAGCCCCCCACGGCCGGAGATGTCTATTTCGGCGACGAACGCGTCACCGCTCTGCCGGCCAGCAAACGTAAAATCGGCATGGTATTTCAGTATCCGGTCGTCTACCGGGGCATCAGCGTCTACCGCAATATCGAGGTGCCTCTGATAGAGGAAAAACTGAGCGCCGCGGAGCGGCAACGGCGGATCCACGAGGTCATCCAGATTCTGGGGCTGCAAGAGAGTGTCGACAAAGACATCACGCAATTGGACAACGGCACGCGCCAGAAAGTGGCCATCGCCCGCGCCGTGGCCCGACAGCCCCAAATTATTCTTTTCGATGAGCCGATCACCAGTGTGGATGCGGAAGCCAAAGTGCAGCTCAAGCGATCCCTCAAAGAACTGACCCGACAGCTCCGGCAGACCATCATCTACGTGACCCACGACCAGACCGAAGCCATGACCCTGGCCGATCAAATCGCCCTGATGAAAGACGGTGAGATTGTCCAGTTGGATGCGCCCCGGAGGCTTTACAACCGTCCCAATGATGTCTTCGGCGGCTGGTTCCTCGGCAATCCCGGTATGAACTTCTTCGAGCACGATCTGGACACCTCCGAGGGGTCCCCGCGGTTGATCACACCGCTGTTGCCAGCTCCCGTGTCGATCTCCGGTATCGACGGCGACAATCGCGTCACCATCGGCATCCGTCCCGAGCACGTCAGGATCGGCCCGGAGCAGATTCCCCGGGCGGTGCGCGGTGCGGTCGTCCGCAAATTCATCGTCGTCGGCGGGCAGTATCTGGTCTCGGTTAAACTCGATGAACGGATCTTGAAGGTCAAGGTCAGCCCGGGGCGCGGCCGGCAGTTACAGGATGAAGTCTGGGTCGAATGCCCCCTCGAATGGATCACGGTGTTCGGATCGGATGGGCGTCGCATCGAGGCCCAGCTGGCGATGCCGTGAGTATTCCCCTTTTTCCCCGCCGCCCCTCGCTTGCGCCCGACCGGGATCAAATCTCAAACCGGTGCCAATTCGCCCCGCAAAATCGGATCGTCGCCCTGAATGCTTGCGCCAACCACGCTTAGAGCGGTTTTCACAGAGGCGCAGGACGCGGGCCGCGCGCGGCGGGGACGACGTCCTCAGGGGCTGAGCAGGCTTTTGACAAAATCCAAAGAACCTGCCAGAACCCGTCGAATCTCTTCCAGAGCGACGGGGGCCGGCGCCCGGCGGGGCGAGGCATCTGCCGCCCGGGACACCCGTAAGGGAATTTCAAGCGACACGGGTTGCGGCGCGGGGGTTGCGGCCAGTTCCGTCAGAATTTGCCGGTAGTCTATCATGCCTTGGCCGATCTCGGTAAAATGCCACCCCCCCGCATGGGCCGCCACATCTTTGAGGTGATAGTGGGCCGTGACGGCCGCGGCATATTTATAGTCTTCTTCCGGCCTGACCTTTTCAAAGCAATGAGAGATCAGGTTGCCGAAGTCGTAATTCAGTTTGACCGCTTCGCAGCCGATGGCATGAATGATGCCAGCGCCGCTTCGGGCGGAATCGATGATGTTCGCTTGCCCGTCGCCCGGATTTTCCAGGGCAATGATCATATCCGTGGCTTCAGCCCAGCGGGCCAGGGCCTCCATGTTGCGCATAAAGGCGCGTTTTCTTTGCCGCGGGCCGGCGTTGGAAATAATGTAGCGGGCCCCGACCCTCCGGGCAAAGTCCATCCTTTTCTTGAAAATGTCAACCGCCGGTTCCCGGGAAAGATCCATGTGGGAAGAAAAAGACGGACAGGCCAGCTGGTATTCCGCCAGCAGTCCGGCGAGCATGCGGGCATTGGCCTCGGAAAAAAAATCTTCCGTAAAAGGGTCCGTGTAGCCTGCGATAAACGCTAATTCCACCCGATCGGCGCCCAGTTCGGCGATTTCTTTAAAAGCCACCGCGAAATCATAGCCGTCATAGGCGGCCGTGCTGATCAGGATGGGAGTCTCCATGGCGCACCTGTCTAGGGAAGAGAGAGAAGTTTCGTCTCAATGAAGTGCCAGGTTTTCAGATAATCGTCCTGGGAAAGCAGAGTCTCGATGGCACCGCCGTCGACCTGCTCCAGCCGCGCCCATATTTTGTTGGATATGCGGCTGTTGGCTTCGAACGTGCCCCGGATGCTCCAGCGCGTCGGTGACGTGTCCGAGGTCAGGTAGTCGTTGTAACCATATTTTTTTAAATAGTAGAGAAACTCGACATATTCCAGGAAGTGCTTGGTTCCGCAAAAATAATCCCAATCCCACCGGCCGTCGTTGTCGTTGATGTGGATGTAGTAGGGGTAAGGGCCTTCCGCCAAAAGCACCAGCGCTTCGGCCGGGTTTTCATTCCCGCACAGGGAATGTCCGAAATCCAGGGTGACGCCCATATCCTGACACTGGATCGCGTTGAGCAGGCAAAGCGTCTTGGCCGCCGAGTCCACAAAACAACGTCCGCGGGTTTCACTGGGTTTGTACTCGATAAAAAGGGGGACTTCCGGCTTATAGCGGCCGGCCTCGCCCAATGTTTCCACCAGGTATTGCCACGACCGGGCGTAGTCGTGCTGGAAAGCAAACTCATAGCCATCCCCCAGGGGGCAGCAGGTCACCTTGTCGGCCCCCACGGCGGCCGCAAAATCCTTGGCTTCCTTGATAAACCGGACGGCCTTGGCGCGCACCTCTGGGCGGCGGGAGGTCAGGCCGCCGTCACGGAATTCGGGTTCGGCCTTCACGTTCACGTTGACAGCGGCAATCTTGAGACCGTACTTTTGCAGAAGCGCCTGGGTGGCCCCCGGGTCATCGACCTCATACGGATAAACCAGCTCGACCCCGTCGTAGCCTTCGATCTCGGTCATCAGCTGGAGCTTTTGCTCCAGGTCGAGAGGCTCGTTGTATTCGTGAAAGCGATCCTTCGTGCGGGACAAAAATCCGGTAATAATGGCCATTTTCAACATATTGTCCTCCTTGGGCGACGGCCTTCGGCTGGAGCGCCGTCGGGGATGATGGCGCTGCACTCCGGGTCAAAGGGGCGCTTCGCTTTCACCCGCTTTGCGGCGCAGCACTTTATCGAACAACTTATTTTTGAAGCCTCTAAAAAGCGGAAACTGGCTCACCACCGTCCACACGATAATCAGAAAAAGAATCAGCGAAACCGGGCGGGTGAAGATCGGCAGAAAACTCCCCTGGGACACCATCAAGGCCCGGCGCAGGTTTTCATCGGCCATGGGACCCAAAATGACGCCGATCACCAGCGGGGCGATGGGATAACCCATTTCCGTCAGGAAATAGCTGATGATTCCCACCGGCAACATGAGATACAGGTTGAATATGTTGATTCCCAGGGCGTAGGAGCCGATCATGCATAGCACGCCGATGATGGGCATAAAAATCGGGGTCGGGATTCGTAAAACCTTGACGACCTGCCGCGCCAGCAGCATTCCCGCCACCCACATGGCACAGGAAGCCAGCAGCAGAATCGCGGCCACTTCCAGGATAAAAGCGGGATGTTCAAAAGTGATCATGGGCCCCGGGGTGACCCCGTGCAGCATGAGCGCTCCCAGCAACATGGCCGCCGGGGGGCTCCCGGGAATGCCCAAATTGAGCAGGGGAATCATGGCGCCCCCCACGCAGGCGTTGTTGGCCGTCTCCGTGGCCAAAACGGCCGTGTACTCCCCTTTTCCGAACCGTTCCGGGTGTTTGGATGCATTTTTGGCCGCCCCGTAGGAAACCCAGGCGGCAATATCTTCGCCGATTCCCGGGACCGCGCCGATCCCCACACCGATCAGGGCGGACCGGATAATCTTGGGGACGTTGCGGACGATGGTTCCGAACTCCGGCAGGATGCGCTGAAACTTCTGGGTTTCCCCGATCTGAAACCGATCTTTGAGAACCTGGATGATCTGGGGAATCCCAAAGGCCCCGATCAATACGGGTACAACCTCGATGCCGCCATCAAGATCCGCGAGGCCGAAAGTGAAGCGGGGAAAAAACTGCAGACGATCGCGACCGACGCACGCCAGAAACAGGCCTAAAAAACCGGCGATCCAGCCTTTGATCACCAGATCCGGGCTGGTCAGCGTGCCGCTGATGAGAATGCCGAAGAAAGCCAGCAAAAAAAACTCGAAGGAGGTAAACTGCAGGGCAAAATAGGAAATGATGGGCGAAATGCTGACCACGAAGAGCATGCTGATGAGGGTTCCGATGGCGGACGAGGTGGTGGTCAGGCCGATGGCGCGACCGCCCTCGCCTTTACACGCCAGGGGGTAGCCGTCCAGCGCGGTCGCCGCGGAAGCCGCCGTTCCGGGAATGTTGATCAGAATCGAAGCGTAGGACCCGCCGTACGTGCCCCCCACGTAAATCGCCAGCAAGCAGAGCATGGCCGTGGCCGTATCCATGCCGTAAGTCAGGGCCGTCAGGAGGGCCACCCCGAGGGTCGAGGTCAGACCGGGCATGGCCCCAAAGATAATGCCCAGCAGGACGGAGCCGAACAGAATCGCCAAATTAAAGGGGTCCGCGGCCAGTTGCAGGACTATCTGAAAATAGGACCCGATTCTTTCCAGGATGATCATTCGAATTCTTTACCCCCGTCCCTGAAGATCCGCCATCATTTGGGCCTTATGAAACAGCCCCCCACCCATCCACCCGGTTTATGCGGTAATCCGCAACTTCTCTACGCCCAAATTCTATTTTGCGTGTCAGTCCGGGCGCGCCCCGTGCCACACGCCGTCCGCTCCTCCGGGAAGGGTGTCGCGCGCCATTTTCCGATATCCAACGCGTTAAGAACTCAGAATTAGAGGTACCGGATGTAATCCAGCACCGCCACGATCAGACCCTCGGTCGGCAGCGGTACTAACAAAAAGTATTTGAAAATCGGCGCCACGACCATCGGAGCGGCGATGGCCACGATCAGACTGGTTCGATATTTTTGCCGCAGCGCAGGGCGGCGGCGAACCAGCATCCAGGCATACACACAATACCCGAGGATAAAGCCGAGGGCCAGCACATCGCCGCCGTAGGGCATGATGCGGCCGAGGGCCGCATCCAGCCCCGTTCCGAAGAAAACCAGCAGACCGGCCACGCCCGCCAGATAGAAAAAGAAAAGTTTTTGCAGCAGCACCGCCTCGTCGAAGTAGAACATCGTGATGAACACCGTCAAAAAAAGGATGCTGCTCAGGAAAAAATCGATGCGCGGAATGGTCAGGTAAACCAATGACAAAAACAGAACCGTGATGGCATAGAAACGCAGCACCGCCTCGCTGGTCAAATACTGCACGAGGTTGCGGCTCAGAAGCCAGCGGCGGGTAAGATCCAGTTCGTGGCGGCTGACCACTTTCAGGGCGGTTTTTAAAAGAATCGCGCCCAGGACCGCAATGACGATACCGATGAACAGCGGAAAGAGCGCGGGCGAAACGTACCAC
>CP070697.1:5416783-5421024 GCA_020353555.1 Desulfobacterales bacterium | reverse complement strand
GGTAACAGTTTAGCCCTTTGAAAAACCATAGGTAGGCCAACCGCGACATTCTTCATACACCTAAATTGATCCTGAAATTGAACGCTAAGGAAGGACGCTTTGCAACCGCCATCACTCTCAGATAGAACGATGCCTGCGGAGATGGAATGCCAACCATCTTCGAAATCTAGAATAACAAAAGAGGAAGTGTTTGCAGGTCGATTGTTCGTTACCCGTTGATTTTGCTCTTGCTTTGGTAGTAAGATGGCACGTTTCCTAAACAAACTTGTGATCCTGTCTTTACCCGTGTTCGGGTGAACGACTGCCCCCTGATTCGCGCTCTTGCCGGGCGCGAGAGCGGAGCTGAGGTCTGCGCTACGCTACTTTAGAACCGTCCAAGCAACGACAATGGGAAATGACCCTTATTTGTCAGTCATAATTCCAGCGTACGCCGAAGGAGAACTTCTTGGACGAATGCTTTCCGAGATCGAGGACCACTTGGGGCGTAAAGATTTCCGTTATGAAATCCTCGTCATCGTGGATGGATCGCCCAACAACACCGGTGAGCTCGCCAAAAGTTATGTAAACCGAGTAAAGAATCTGCTCGTGATTGACAATGCAATCAATCACGGGAAAGGTTATGCCGTTCGCCAAGGACTTCTTCAGGCCAGGGGATCGTATCGGCTCTATACGGATGCGGACGGTTCAACGTCCATCGAGCATGCGGATGGATTCTTGCAGGAATGTCGAAAAGGATTTGATGTCGTGATTGCCTCGCGGGATATCGAAGGCGCCGTGATTGAGATTCATCAGCCGAAGTACCGTGAATTGATGGGAAATATGGGCAATTTGCTCATCAGGGCAACTTTAGGTCTTTGGAACTACCCCGATACCCAATGCGGCTTTAAGATGCTCTCCCAGAGTGCTGCTCGGGAAATTGCCTTTCGAATGGTCTTGGATCGTTTTGGGTTTGATTTTGAATTGATTATTTTGGCACACAAGCTGGGGTTGAAAGTCAAACAAATGCCTGTAAGATGGCGCAATCAAGAAAACTCAAGCGTCACGCTCTTCGGTCGAAATGGTTTTATTCAAATTCTGATCGATCTTATTAAAACGAAATACCGCCTAATGAGGGGTGGCTACGATCTATCCAAGCCACTGCCATCGACTCGGCGCGGCTGAAGACCGATAGTCGCGTGCGCGCCTCATACCGATTTTGGCTGCCGATGACACCTATTCGTTCGAACACGAAAGAACCTGAGCGTGGTTTGGCAAATCCCATGCCTCAGTCCACCAAACGCTTGATGGGCGTGCTTTCTTTCTTGGTTATTTCCTTTGCTTTCCTCATGGCGGTCGAAAAGGTGCAAGACTATGACATTTGGTGGCATCTTAAGACCGGCCAATGGATCCTTGAGACCGGAAAGATCCCCAAGACCGATCCTTTTACTTTCACCACGCCCGATGCGGCCTGGGCCCCCCACTACTGGCTCGCGGACGTATTGTTTGCCATTGTGCTTCGCATCAGTGGTCTTGATGGACTGATCCTCTTCAAGGCATTCGTGGTTAGTGCCGCTTTTGCGATTATCTTTCGCCTCATGCTCCGGCAAGGGGTAAACCTTTTAGTCGCGGTAACGCTTGTATTGCTGGCCGTCTTCATCGGGCATTTTCGCTTTCTTCTTCGACCGCATGTTTTCATGTTTCTTCTCTCTGCGGCTTTCTTCTGGATGCTATCCGTCTGGGGAGGGGCGCGAAACCTTAAGCTGCTGTGGCTTCTGCCCCTTATGGTTCTGTGGGTCAACCTTCACGGCAGTTTCTTTTTCGGCCTAGTGTTGACGGGTTGTTTGCTAGTCGAAGAATGGCTGACAGCCGGCTATAGACGAATTCGAAAAAAGGAGGCAATCACATCGTGGCCAACTTTTTCGATGCTCGTCTTTGTACTTCTTGGCGGTATCACTCTTGTAAATCCCTTCGGCATTGACCTCCTGCAGTGGATTGTCGCGGACTTTGTTCTCAAAAGCGTTTCCTATACCTTTGAAGTCGAGGAGCATATGGCCCTCACCTGGGGAACCCACCGTCTTTTCTGGAGCCTTATGATCGCTGTGGCCGCGAGCTTTCCTTTGGCTTTACGAAAAGCCCGGCTATTCCATCTGCTGGTCTTTGCGGCGACCTCTTTTCTAGCGATCAAGGGGGTGCGCTTCGTCGCCTTGGCGGCCATCCTTCAAGCGCCTATTCTCGGCTACAACCTCCAGGCTTTACTGGACAAGATTCCCGCGCAAAAGTGGCGTTTAACCCGCAGCCTCCAGGCGGCCCTCGCGATTCTTCTTCTCGTAGCCGGTGGCACACTCATCCTCAAGCGGTCCTTTGCCGATTACACGGACCACCGTTTTGGCCTTGGCATCAACGAATCCCACTTCCCGGAAGCAGCGGTGCAGTTTCTGCGCGAGCTCAATCCGCAAGGCAACATTTACAACTCGTGGCCGATCGGCGGATACCTTCTGTGGGCACTGCCTGAGCGCAAGATTTTTCTGGATGGACGGTATCTTGACGCGCAACTCGAGTTGATCGCGCAGTTGAATACAATGACCGCCAGGGAGTTGCAGGCACTGTTCAATCGGTTTGACATTCGGGCGGCGATTGTAACCCGGAAAGACAAACGCCTCGCCGCCTATTTCAGCCAGGCGAACGATTTCCGTCTTGCCTACTTCGACGATCAAGCCTTGCTGTATTTGGGCGATGACGCCCTGCCTGCAAAGACGATGGAAGGCTTTGCGTTCTTGGCCTTGGTGCACCCCGAATCCCCTGATGCCTCTTATTTGAGCGAGTATGCGCGAAGTCCAATGGCCCCCATGGTTGAAAATGAGCTCCGACATGCCGTGACACTGGCGCCCCACAGCTTTCAAACGCATTTTCTCCTCGCTTTTTTCCTGGAGGTTGCGGGAAGGGGGGCTGAGGCGTTGGAGCAATACCTCCTGGCAGTCCGCGCAAACCCGCGTCTAGCCTTTGTGCACTATGACCTCGGCCGTCGCGGCGGCAACCTGGCTGTGCGGCTGAAGGAATGGGACAAAATGACGGCACTGATTAAGCAAGCGATGCGCTTCCGGAAGGATGACGAACTTCTCTTCCTTCTGGCCACAAGCCTATACCAGAGCGGCCACCACGCTGAAGCGGAGAAGGCGTATCTGGAGATCTTGCGTCGCCAGCCGCAACAGGTGGCAAGCTTGGTAAACCTCGGCTATCTCTATCTGGACTCCCAGCGTTTTCAAAAAGCGGAGGAGATGCAACGCCGAGCCCTGAACGCGTCATCTGACAACGAAGTTGCCCTTTTCGGCCTGGCCCTGGCTTTGCAGAGGGGAGGAAAAACCGAGGAAGCATCCCGCACGTGGCAGGAGTTCCTGGAGAAACACCCGCAAAGTCCCTGGCGGAAAAAGGCCCAAACGCACCTCGATCAGTTGCGCTCGCCGCATGCTGGAAACAATTGAAGTGTAGCTTTACTCGAGCTCAAAACTCAATTTGTCGGTAGTCTGTGTTGTCATTTAGATTTAAATCCCTATTTGCCCAAACCGGGAATGCAAAAAAGGGAGGAAGCGTCTGGCTTCCTCCCTTTTTCGATTTTAGAGGACCTCGGCCTGCGCTCTTACCCCCCTCACCGAAGGGGTCCCGTGTCGTCCTCAGCCGTCCACCCCGGTGAGGGGCGCGCAATGCATTCAGTCCGTAACGCGGCGCCTTACGGCCCTGCGAGGGGGGCTACTGCCGCGATGGAAGCGTTGAGCACGTTGTTTACGAACAGAAAGTTATGAACCCCGCGACTCGTGTCGCTCTCGATCAGGTCCCAGTTCCAGCCGGCCTTGGGGAGCCTCTCGTCCGCGAAGTCGTACAGGTTGCCCAGGACAGTCCCGGCGGCCGCGACCACCATGCCGCCCATAACGGCCCCGCCGTCAGCGACCACGTTCACATTGTTCATCGAGACCGGCCCAACGGTCGTTCCGTCCGTAAAGGTGACCGTCATCGCCTGACGCCCGCGGCTTTCGCCGAACACGATCTCCGCGATGTCGGCCACGTCCGCGATGGTCGCCTCACCGTCCAAATCGATGGTGTTTCCGGCACCGATCTGCTGCGCAATGAGCGCCAGCAGCGCCGCTTCAATCCCGTCGCGGAGCGTCTCCAGGCTTGCCGCGACCGGGCCCTGTATGGCGTCCGCGCTGAATCCGTGGCAGTTGGCGCAAATGTCGGGACTGGCGAAGAAGGTGTGGTTGGTCCCGCCC
>CP070697.1:5403506-5416683 GCA_020353555.1 Desulfobacterales bacterium | reverse complement strand
TTTTTTCGACTTCAAATAGGGAATATAATCTCCAGCGAACAACTGGCGCGCTTTACCGGGTTGAATAAACGCGGTCGTAATAAAATACAACAGCTCGCTCGGGTGCTGGCTGAGCAAAGGATAATAATAGTATTGGGAGTAAAGACCGTCATCGAACGTCAACTCGTAATCATTTAGCGGTAAACTAAAATACTCTTTTCGGATGTCATGAATCATCAACGTCGGCATGCGGCGCACTCCCCTTCCAAGGCCCACTGGTCCGTGTTACTCCGCAATGGCTCTTTTTCACGATTTTGACGTCGGGCGCCCCCGCCGTAGCGGGATGTGCCTTCCTGGCACTCGAAAAACGATCGCATTTGTGAACGCACACGGGTTATACGGATTAAAGCGCGAGGGCATTGATTGCTTCGATCCGAAGGCTCTGCCCGTCAAAAACGATCCAATGAAGATGAGAAGCATTGAGCAGCGGCGGCTCGGAGGCCAGAAACTTACGGCCGCAAAGGCGATAAATCAGACACTTGATCGGGCCTTCATGGGTAACCACCAAGATGGTTTCACCGCGCCATTTTTCAGCGGCTTCCATTAACGCCCTCTGAGTCCGCTCCCATACCTGACGCCGATCCTCCCCGCCCGGGGGGCCAAAACCCCAGCCGGCCTTTTGCTGTTCGGCCAGAATCAGCGGCACCAACATTTGAACCTCCGCTAGGGTCTTGGCCGTCCACTGCCCCCAATCCTGCTCCCGGAGGCGGGCATCAGTCGTCAGCGGCACCTGCAAAAACGAGTTGATAATCGTGGCCGTCTGCCGTGCCCGGCCCGTGTCGCTGGACAAGATTCGGTCCCATGGGTATGCCCTTAAACCCTGGCCCCATCGCCCGGCATCTTTTTCGCCGTCAGCCGTAAGGGCCGAATCGCTATGGCCCTGAATCCGCTTTTCCAGATTCCAAACGGTTGAGGCATGGCGGATAAGGCCGAAGCGCGTACCTTGGCAAGTTTTGATCATCCCTTTTGCACCTCGTGCATTTCAACAAAATAACCGTATAGACGGGGTTTAGAATGATCGGACCACACGCCGCAGCGTTGCCTCCACCCCCCGATAATTTTCATTGAGATCATGCGCCTCCCGTACATATAATCGGGCGGCCTCGCCCATCTGGCGCCGCAGATCCGGTTGGCCCAGCAGACGCGCGACGGCCCCGCAAAACCGCTCAAAAGCATTCAAGGGAACCAGCAAACCGGTTGTGCCATCCTGCACGACCTCCGGAATTCCTCCGGTTGCAAAGGCTACCACCGGAAGCCCACAGGACTGCGCTTCGAGAAAGACCATTCCCAGGGATTCATTGAATCCGGGAAATGCAAACACATCGGCCGCACTGTAAAACCGGTACAGCTCGCGGCGGGGTATCTTGCCCACAAACCGCGCACGTTCGGCAAGCCGTTCGCTTGCCAGCTGCTGCAACCGGGGTTTTTCCTGTCCGTCGCCGGCGATCACCAGTTGCAGACGATGCCCTTGCCGGCAAAGTTCGCCGCAAGCGCGAATGACCCACATCAAACTTTGGGTTTTGACGTCCGGACGAAACATGGCCGCCGCCAAGACCACCGATTCATCACCGACGTTCCATTGCCGGCGCAATTCATGCCGCGCCTGAGCGTCAAAGCAAAAATCCTCGGGGTCGATCCCGGGCGTCACGTAGCTGATACGACTCGCCGGCAAAAGCCGCAAAAGGTTGCCGAAATCGACTTTTTTGTTGGTAAACACATGCTGGGCGGCGCACAGGACCCTTCGATTCAAAAGAAAACCCGGCAGTGTTTTGGCTTGGCGTTTTCTTTTGGTGGAGTAGATTCCTTGAAAAATGACATAGGGAATTGCCAATTTGGCGGCCATGGAGGACCCGAGCATATCCGGGGCTTTATAGTACGTATGATAAGTGAGCCAAAGATCCACCTGGCGGTCTGCAAACCGCCGGACGACCCGTTTTCTTTCTGCCAGCAATTGCGGCCAAATCCAGGGTCTCCCGTAGACCCAGCGACAGCGAAATTCACTGGCCGGCAGCACCTGGTGACCGCGTCGGGTGAGGTAATCGAAAAGTCCGGTCGCAGTGGCTAAATCCCCGGAAGGATGAGCGTGGCCCAAAGGCTTGAAAGGCGCATAAAACAAAATGCGCAAAGGGCGCCCGACTACGTGCATGGGGCTAACCTTTACTGCAGTGGTTCCCGAAAATATGTAACTGGAAAATGGTCAAACCGTTAACTGGAAAATAAGAACCCATGTCTTAAATCATTACCTTTTTCGAGGCGATCAAAGTCCAATTTTCGTGTCAGTGGCTGGTATATCCACGAATATTAACCATTTAACCATTCAACGATTTGACGAGGTCCCTGATTTCGCACAACACCTGCGCTTTCGGCCATTCTCTGCGCGCGGCCCTGCAGGGCGAACGCAATGGGCCCCGCTTTGCCAGGGACCTTCCGCGTTCTGCGCACGACCCCGACACCAATGCATTGACACTAGACCCCCTGCTCCCGGCCCTCTGCCCATGCGGGGTGCCCGCTGCGCTGCCTTCGGTAGACGTCGGCCAGCGCTCCGATCAGAAACTCGTTGTCAAAATCGCGAACCACGCGCCTTCGGGCGGCTGGAATCACGCGGTTTCGCAAATTTTCGTCGGTCAGCAAGCGCTGCATGGCCTGGGCCAATCTTTCCGGCTGCCCCGGGGGAACCAAAAGGCCGGTTTTTTCGTTTTCCACCAGTTCGGGAATCGCCGAAACCGCGGTGGCCACCACCGGCACCCCCATGGCCATGCTCTCCAGCAGAACATTCGGGATGCCGTCCCGGTCGCCATTGGGCGCCACTTCACATCCCAGCACAAAGAGGTCTGCCCTGCGGTAGTGTTCCAACACCACATGATGCGGCTGGGTGCCCAGCCATCGGGTTACGGATTGCAGGCCCAGCTCCTGGATGAGAGACAGTATTTCCTGACGATCATCTCCGTCGCCGATGAGGACATGCTCAAAAACAAGCCCCCCCTCCCATAAAAGCTTCAAAGCCCTGTAAACGGTCGGCAACCCCTTCTTGGCCGTCAGGCGTGCGACGCTAAGGATCTGGTAGGGAGCGCGGGGTGTTTGCTTGAATGTATCTTTTCCGCTGAAAAGCCGGGTATCAATTCCATGATAGATACGATAAATCGGCGTAGAACCGCCGTCCGCCATGTCGCTGAGATAACGCCGGTTGTACTCGGTGCAGGTCACGACAAAACGGGCCTGCGCGATTTTTTCCCGCAGCTGTCTCGCATCGGACGTGTAGATATCCTTGGCGTGCGCCGTAAAACTGAAAGGCCGTCCGCTCAGTTGACTGGCGAACATGGCCACGGATGCCGGCGAATGGGCAAAGTGGGCATGGAAATGCGTCACCGGCCGCTGCGGCAACAGTTTATGCACCAAGTAGCCGGCCTGCAACAGATGCTTGATGGTCGCCGTTTTGTGCGTTCGCAAATATCTGCGGCAGGCGGCCTTTAAGGCAGCGGCATAGGCTTGCGGTTTTTGGGCGGCCAGCAAGCCGTTGTGGTAAAGCAAGCGCGGCAACGGCGCTAAAAGCGTTTCGGGCAAATAATCAACCTCCGCCCGAATTCTTTGAACACTCGCATGGGAGAAAGATTCCCGGGGTTGGCGCATGGAAAACAGGTGGATGGCAAAACCCAGCCTTTCCAGCAGGAGGATCTCATTGGAGATGAAGGCCTCGGAGATGCGCGGATAGCCTTTCAAAATCATGCCCAACGCCGGTCCTGCCGCAATCCTCATACTTTTCTGCACCTGAAATCATGCAAACGCCGGCGCATGGTCTCAATTCCCGACAGCTGGAACCGGGAGACGGCATCCTTGTAAGGCTGAGAGTTCTCAAGCAGCGCAAACACTTTTTGGCGCAAGGAGTCCGGCGTGAACTCGCGCCAGGGAATATAATCGACCAGGTCCTGGCGGTGAAACGCCTGGGCCCGCAGGAGCTGCTCTTTGCGGGGTGTCTCCCGCGGGATAACCAGTGAAACGGTTCCCTGGCTGAGAATCTCGCACAGGGTGTTATATCCGCCCATACTTACGACCAGATCCGCCGCCGCAAAGATCTTCTCCATTTGTCGATAAAAATGATAGGTACGCACCCCAAGCCGTCGGGCCCGCCGCAAGACCATCTTCCTTTCTTGCACGGGCATGAACGGGCCAGTAATCACAATGCTCTTAAACGGAAGGGCCCCTTGCGAAGATTCGAGCATGGCCAGAAACGTGTGCATCACCGTGTAGCCGTCGCCCCCTCCGCCCGTGGTGACCACCACCAGTTTATCATCGTCTCGCAGTCCATGCTCTTTCTTGAGATTGCGCACCGCCTCTTTGCTCGGAATCTTGCGCGGAATATACCCGGTGAAGTGGATTTTGCGGCTGACCGCCTCCGAAATGCCGTATTCTCGGATGGGATCATAAAAACTTCGATGGCCGTATATCCATATTTCACTATAGAGCTCGTCCAGAATATGGTAAACGCCTTTTTCTTGCCAGTCGGCTTTGACAGTGGCGGCATCATCCATGATATCCCGCAGGCCCAATATGGCTTTGGTTCCGGGACGACAGCGCCGCAGCCACTGAAGGGTCGGCAGGACCTCCTTTTTCAACCCCAGCGGTTCCTTGTCGACAATAAAAAGGTGGGGCTGAAAGGTTTTGGCGGTCGCCGTAATGATATTGCGGCGGATATCGAGCGCGTGTTTGGCGTTGATTTTGATGGAAAGGGGCAGGTACTCATCATTGGTCCTTTTAATCATCCCCGGAATGCGCACGAAATCGATTTGTTCCGGAAAAGAGAAGCGCCCCGCGATCGGCGAACCGGTGAGGATCAGAATATTGACGCGGGGCCCCAGTAGATGGGTGGCAATGGCCATGGTCCGGCGGATGTGGCCCAGACCATAGGTGTCATGCGAGTACATCAGAATATTATAGATCGAATTTCGGGCCATTTGCCATTCCATTGCTGCCTGAAACCAGGCAAACCCTTGCGCGTTTTGTTTGGGGGCCCGCCTTTAGAGCCGTTAGTCCTATAGCATATCCGCTCAATTACGGCAAACAAACTCGTCAAAATACGGACGCGTCTGAGAAGAATCGGTCCCGTCAGGAAGTTGCGCATCTTATTTGCGGCTGCAATTCATAAGGAGCGGTTTTGCTGATCTCGACCCCCCGTGGCGAGACCAGCACGTCCAATCCGGTCCGTTTCCACGTCGCCCGCGCCTCTTCCACCGTATCTACCAGCGGCTCCTGACAATTGAAAGAAGTATTCAGAAGAAGATGGCAGCCCGTCTTGTCCCGCCAGGCCGTCAGCAGTTTCAGGATGAAGGGATCGTCCCCCTCTCCTACGATTTGGGGCCGGCTAGTTCCATCCACGTGAGTTACCGCTGGGACCTCCGCCGCATTCAGCGGGACGATGTAAGACATATATTTGCTGGGAACTCCCCAATCCCCCAACACCATTGGCGCAAAGGGGCGATACCACTCACGATGCTTCACGTGTTGGTTCAGGCGCTCTTTGCCGTCGGGAATCCGTGGATCAAGGAGGATGCTGCGATGCCCCAGAGCACGCGGGCCGGACTCCGCCTTGCCGTAGCACAGGCCGACGCTCTTGCCCTCCTCCAGCCAACGAATAATATCGGGGATGACATCCTCGCTGAGCTCACCCGCGTCGGTCCCCAGATAGGGGCTCCACGCCCGCGCCGTTCGGGGTCGGTCAAGGACATGATGCCAGATGAAAAGCGCCTGTCCCAGGCTTAAGCCGCCGTCATGCGGCTGGGCCGGCACCCAGGTGTTTTCATATAAGCCGCTTGTGTGAATTGCCGTATTCGCGATGCAGTTCATCGAACAGCCACCGGTCATGATAAGCTGCTTCACCGGCTGCCAGGCCTTCATGCGCGCCGCTGCTTCCAGATAGTAATCTGTCGTGAGCTTCTGCAAGGATGCACACACATCCTGCGCAAATCCCGTCTGCGGGTCGAGTTTGACCACCTTCAGTCGCCCGAATTCGTCTTTCGGATAAGGTGAAAACGGATGGTAAAGCATTTGCTGTTGCAGAGTTGCGACGATCTCATCATTCGGCGTTCCATAACTGGCCAGTCCCATGAGTTTGCCGGCGCCTTCCAGCCGCTTCATTGCGAAGTTGTATTCACCGATAGAAGCCCAGGTCCGGCCGATGTTAAGTTGCATATGACCAGGTCCCTCGTAGCCCCAACCATATTGGATCGCTTCGATCTTGTTCCCGCGGCCGTGAGCCAGGGCGCAATTCCGGTAGTCACCGCCGCCATCGGCCGTCAATATACCTGCCTCCGCAAACGGCGATGTAAACAGGGCGCCGGCGACATGCGCTAAATGATGGTCAACGGCATAGCACATGTACCAACGCCCGAACAACTTGATCCGATGTCGGCTGTAACGGTTTTCCACCGGACCACACCACCCGTCTTGCATATAATCGGAGTTATTCTGGTAGGTGTCACCCTCCAACTGCCATTCAACGAGTTCTCCATCGAATGTGGGCCGCAACCAAGGACTGATTACGACAATATCGACCGATTCCGGACGCCAACCATATTCGTCCAGAATCGCATCAATATCCATCAAACCCTGATCGTGTTTGATTCGAGAGAGCCGCTCTTTTTCCAGAACAACGATCGGCTGACCCTCCTCCAGCAGCGTGCAATTGGCGTCATGAGCAAAAAACAGAGATAAAATGCGCATGGCTCCTCCCATCTAATCACAGAGCGTCAAACAGGCCGTCTTCCTCCTCCGCCCGACTCTGCCGCAGAATTCCTTAGTGTATTCAAAAAAATATAGGAAATTGAAGTGGGCCTGTCAAACATTAAGAGTCCGCCAACCGAGCGGTCTCCATCGGCATATTTCCTCCTTTTAATCACGCCTTTATTCTGTTATAAATCATACTATAATGGAATAAACGCCGCCTGCTGAGCGCCGTGTGCCTGGGGAAGATCAGAACGTTGAAGATCCTGGATGGCTTCCGGCGCCAAATAGCAAAACTGCCGACAATCGTAAAAAGGTTAAGGACTTAATTGATGGCCCGTTCAGATGTACACCCCGTGCATAGGTTTGAAGCCTGGCAAGTTTGGCCAGGGTCCTTCGACAATCCGCGCGTGGACGGGACTTTTCCGGCACCGGCCCATCTTGGACTGAAAATTACCCGCTCAACTCCCATCGCCTCCATGGGATCTTGTTTTGCAAGAGAAATCAAACGCCGGCTCCTGCAGAGAAATTACGCTTATATCGCCGAGGAAACCCACCACCCGGCCGCGGTACACGCGAGTGCTGCCTGGGAAAGAGTTTACAATACTTTTTGTATGCGCCAGATTTTTGAATATACCTTTGAACGGTGGGAACCGGATTGCCGGTGGTGGCAAGCGCCCGCATCGGGTAAAATTCAGGATCCTTATCGCCGTACGATCATATACGAGACGCTCGAAGCGGCAAAAGAAGATTTCGCCCGGCACCGGATTCATTCCCGGCGGGCGCTGCAACGCGCCGAAGTGCTCATTCTGACCCTCGGCCTAACTGAAATCTGGCAGGACCAGATTGATGGGGCGGTTATCAGTCTTCCTTCCGGGCCGTATGTGAACGAAGGGGGCGACATGGGCCGTTACGCGTTCAGGGTAAGCCGCTATGGTGAGAACCTTGACAATCTTGAGCGCATTCATCAGATTATGACCCAACATAATCCCGGGTGCCGCCTCTTGGTGACCGTCTCCCCGGTAAACCTGTGGGCCACATTCCGCCCGGACACGGATGTCATCAGCGCCAGCTGCAATTCCAAATCCACTTTGCGCGCGGTCGCCGACGAATTTACCGCACGTCATGCCAATGTCTTTTATTTCCCGGCCTATGAGATGGCGACCATCTATCAACCCTTGATGGGCAAAACGCACTTTGCCGATGGACGGGAAAATTTCCACGTTAACAAGCCGACCATCAAATTCATCATGCGACATTTTTTTGCTTTTTACGCAACGGATGAATAGCGCTCAGCGCCCGGGGCAGCGAACAGGGGGCCAAAGTCACTTGCACGGGTACCGCTAACACAACAGCCGAAGCTGAAAATCAAAATGCCTTTCAATGCCCCCCGCGAGGGGCTGCTTCCCGTTTCACGCTGAAACTTCATCCGGCCTTAAGCAATATAAAATGGCTTGACTATTCAATCATAATTGTACGAGTATACTAGACTTAATTAAGGAATTGTGAATTGAGGAATTAGATGAATGGAATTTGAACCGGTGATCGGGCTGGAGGTCCATGCCCAGCTGAAGACGAAAACTAAAATTTTCTGTGCCTGTTCCACCGCCTTCGGGGCACCGCCCAATACCCATACCTGTCCGGTTTGCCTGGGAATGCCGGGGGTGCTGCCGGTGCTCAACAAGAAGGTGGTTGAATACACCCTGCGCATGGCCCTGGCCACCCACTGCAAAATCGAACGGGAAAGCCGCTTCGCCCGCAAGAACTATTTCTATCCCGACCTGCCGAAAGGCTACCAGATCTCCCAATATGAGCTTCCGATCGCCCGGACGGGATTTGTGGATACCGAAATCAACGGGTGCACATGTCGTATCGGTATTAACCGCATTCACATGGAGGAAGATGCCGGCAAACTGGATCATGACCCTGACCGGCCGGTCAGCCGGGTGGATTTCAACCGGACGGGTGTCCCGCTGATCGAAATCGTGAGCGAGCCGGATATCCGGTCGCCCGAGGCGGCGGGCGCCTACCTGAGACACCTGCGGTCGCTCGCACGCTACCTGGGTATCTGCGACGGCAACCTGGAGGAAGGCAGTTTCCGGTGTGATGCCAACGTCTCGATCCGCCCGCAAGGATCAGAAACCTTCGGCACCCGGACCGAACTGAAAAACCTGAACTCGTTCAAGCATGTGGAAAAGGCGCTGCTCTACGAAATCAACCGCCAGAAAGAGATCATGCGCGAAGGCGGCCAGGTCGTCCAGGAAACCCGACTCTGGGACCCTGCTAAAAACAGGACCACGTCCATGCGCAGCAAAGAAGAAGCACACGATTACCGCTATTTTCCGGATCCCGACCTCTTGCCCTTGCTAATCGATGATGCCTGGATCGAGGCCGTCCGCCAGAGCCTGCCCGAGCTGCCGGATGCCAAACGCCAGCGCTTCATCCAACAGTATGGGCTGCCGCCGTACGATGCCGGCATTTTAACCTCCGATCGGCAACTGGCGGCCTATTTTGAAGACTGCGCGCGCGCTTTTCCGCAACCCAAGCAGATCAGCAACTGGATCATGGGCGCTCTTTTAGGGCAGTTAAACGTTCAGGGCAAAACCATTGAGACTTCAACGATTTCCGCACTCCACCTGGCCCAGCTTCTCGAGCTGGTGGACCGCGGAGTTATCAGCGGCAAAATCGCCAAAACCGTATTTGAAGAGATGGCGCAATCCGGCCAGCCCCCCCGCAAAATCGTGGAAGAAAAGGGGATGGTTCAAATCACGGATGACAGGGCCATCGAAGAGGTTGTAACAAAGGTCATTGAGAGTTGTCCCCAGGAGGTCGCCGCCTATCAAAAAGGCAAGGCCAAGCTGTTGGGCTTTTTCGTCGGTCAGGTCATGCAGGCAACGCGCGGTAAGGCCAATCCGCAACTTGTCAACGAGATCCTAAAAAAGAAGCTGAACGGATAGGAGGCTCAAAGTTGAACGCCAGCGAGCATCGTTTATGGGGCTGGGACCATTCGTCGGCCCGTTGCGTTTGCGTGTCGCAACCCCGCCTGTCATATAGGAGGCTTCGAGAGGAGGATTTTTCTTGAAAACAAACGGATATAAAACAAGTCGGTTGGTTTTTCTGGCCTTTCTACTGGCCGTCACGCTGGGCGTCAATTTTGCCACCGCAGCGGCCGAGGTCAAACGGGTTGCCATTGTACCGTTTAAGATCCATGCCGAAAAGGATCTGAGTTTCTTAAGAGACGGCGTCTACGACATGCTCTCCTCGCGCCTTTCCAAGGAGGGAGAGGTGCAAGTGCTCAGCCGGACGGAGACCGAAAAGGCCTCCGCCGCCGTCATCGGCGCCGGGGCCGTCAACGAGACCTTGGCGCGTGAGGTCGGAAAAAAGCTGAATGCGGACTTTGTCCTATTTGGCAGCCTAACCGTCTTCGGCAACAGCGTGAGTATCGATTCCAAGATGGTGGACGTCGCCGGCGGCGGACCGACCCTTTCCCTGTTCAATCAAAGCCCGAAGTTAGACGATGTGATTCCGAGCATCGACCAATTTGCGGCCGATATCAATGCCCAATTATTCGGACGGGAAACCACGGCCGCGAAGGCCCCGGTCCCGTCTCCCGCGGCCCCACCCGCCCAAGCGGATATCCATGCTCACCCGGAAAAACTTCTCAAGGAAGGCGGTTTCAGGGACCAAACCGCGGAGGGTTCACCGGATTCCCCGTTTATCCTGACCCGCAAGCCAGGCGAATCGGCCCCCCAATTCTGGAAAAGCGCCAACTTCAGCCACCTGATCAATGGTTTGTCCGTCGGCGATGTCGACGGGGACGGTAAAATTGAGACGGTGGTCATCGCCCCGCAGGCCACCCTTATTTACCGCCGCGAAGCCGGACGTTTTTTCAAAGTCCAGGAAATTGCCGCGGACAGTCAGAAGCATTTCATCGGGGTGGATGTCGCCGACATCAATGCCAACGGGTACGCCGAAATCTTTGTCACCAGCTTGAATGCGCATAAAAACAGCCTCAACTCTTTTGTGCTGGAATACGACGGACATCAATTTACTAAAATTATGGATGACGCCGCCTGGTTTTACCGGGTGATCGATCACCCCGCCCGGGGCAAGGTCTTGCTCGGACAAAGGCATCAGCGCGGCGACCCGTTTGGCGGCGAAATTTTTGAAATGTCCTGGCAAAATTCCCAATATGTTTCCGAGAGCCCCCTGAAAACCCCCAGGCATATCAACTTGCTGGGGCTGGCCTTCGGGGATGTCCTGCACAACGGCCAGGAAACCGCCGTGGCCTACAAAGATAACGATCGGATCGAGGTCTTCGATGCCACCGGCCAGGTGCTCTGGGACGGCAGCGAACGCTATGGCGGGAGCATGTTATATTATGCCGGGCCCAAAACGGACCTGGGGGAAGTGGAAAACCGGCTTTATTTGCCCATGCGTCTGCTCGTCTGGAAGAATGCTGCGAACACTGAGACTGCGGTAATCGCCGCTAAGAATCATGATCTGTCCAACATGAAACTGGAGCTTCGTAAATTCACGAATGCGCACTTTGAAGCTTTGACCTGGGACGGACTCGGTTTAGTCCCCAACTGGCAGACCCGCAAAATTTCCGGGTATATCCGCGATTTTGCCATCGGTGATTTCGACAATGACGGGGGCGATGAGCTCATCGCCGCCGTTGTTCAGAAGGAAGGCCGAATTGTGTTAACCGAGCCCAAAAGCGCCATCATTGCCTATGAGCTTAATCTTTAGTTCGACTTTGTCAGATTAACCTTGTTCAGGATTGGGCGCGGCATGGCGGCATGGATGATCAGATTTGAAACCGTGTAAAACTCGTGCCTAAGGGGCGTGTTTGGCCGTCTTTATCTTACGGGCTTGACCGGCACTAAAAAACCCGGGGTGCGCTTCACCCCGGGTTTTTTGGTCGTTGTCGTTGATCGACGGTCTCAGTCACCGTCGGGTCAGACTTTCAGCCTAGAAGTCAATCTGCCATTTGGCACCGGCATACCACTGGTTGCCTTCGTCGTCGTCACCCGGACCGAATGCATTCTCGTCGGCAGACTGGCCGTAGTCCGTGTAGCCAATTTCGGGAATAATATAGACGCCCGGAGCCAGGGTCATCACGGCCTGAGCGTAGATCTCCCAGGCATCGTCTTTTTGGGAATTGTCGACGTCAGGATCATCATATCGATAGCCGAAACCGGCCTCCAGGGTGAGCTGGTCGTGCACCCTCCAGCCGAGGATCGCGGCCCCCATCAGGGAGTCGGTGTCCTTGGTATCGTCATCACCATCCCAGACGGCGTAACCACCGAAGGTTCGAAGACCCGCCAAATTCCATTCGGCATTTCCGACGTTCTGGCCGTAGCTGAGGGCGCCTTTGAAATAGCCCGGGCCGAAATTAAGGCCGAAATCGGCGCCGATGATCCAGGCGTCCACGTCGACATCATTGTTGTCTCCGTCAACCAGGGAGGTCACGTCTTCGAGCGTAAATCTTTGATAACCGCCCCTGACGGCAAAGTTGAACTGATCAAAGCCCATGCCGTAGGAGGCTTCGAACTTGGGAAGGTATTCATCCACATCTCCGCCTGCGGAAACGCCGGCAATATTGTTGATTTCACCGGAGGTCGGCGTGATAAAAGCGATCTCGAAACCGCCGAAGGTCAGCGAGATTTGTCCCGTCCGGTTGCCGTACATGGTACCGATGCCGAGCAGACCCAGGTCGTCGTCAAAAATCTGACCGGAGATGAACTGACTGATCGGGGTATAGTCTTTTCCGACTTTCAGTTTCCCCGCGCCAAAGTCCCAGACCCCGTAAATCCGCCGGGTGCCGACATCCAGGTCGCCCGCGCCGTCGCCTTTAAGACCCAGCTCAAACTGCCCGCTGACGCTTTCAGCTTTCACCTTGGCGCCGATACGGCTGTTGCCCTGCAGATCCCATTGCAGGTCGGCATCTTCATCGTCATTACCCGCATCATTGGGCCCGTCACCGTAATCACGATCCACCCAAAAAGTTTTCATACGGGCACTGCCATAGAAGTTCCAATCGACGGCCATCGCCGTGGCCGTAAAGCCCCACACCAGAGCCACCGCTGCTAAAATCACCAATAGTTTCTTCATCTTTCACTTCCTCCTTAACGACGTTCATTTAGTTAGAAAAAATTTAGCCTAATAATTTCTATCTAATAATTTTCTTCTGCCTGTTCCGCGCCTCACCTCCTTTCCCTGCTGTGACAAACCGACAGCTGTCGTAGATTGGGCCAAAATCGCGGCCCCCGCGACCTTCTGATTCCTAAATTTTCTGCCTAAATGATTTGAGCCTATTTAACGATAAAATGCGGAGGGAATAATGTCAAGCTTTTTTTAATTAACTCGACGTCTTATCATATAAAATTTTTCAAAAATCTTTAAGAAATCACGCTATCTA
>CP070697.1:5396380-5403406 GCA_020353555.1 Desulfobacterales bacterium | reverse complement strand
TTGGTTCCGATGGGGGCTTTCGCCACCTGAACCAGAATCTCCTGGCCTTCGGAGAGGAGTTCTTCAATCAGATAGTCGCGCTTGCTCAACTCAGAGGCGGCCGGAGCTTCCTCCCCCGTGCCGTCGTTGTCCACATTGAATAGTGCGCCATATTCCTTATAATCATCGTGATAAATATCATCGACATAAATGAAGGCCGCTTGATTGACTCCAATATCCACGAACGCTGCTTGCATCCCCGGCAAAACGCGGAGAACCTTCCCTTTATAGATATTGCCGGCGATATTCGAATCATCTCCCCGGTCAACGTAAAGCTCGACGATCGTGCCATCCTCCAATAAGGCAATCCGGGTCTCATGATCGGCGACATTCATTATAAGCTGTTTATACATTCCTGAAGCTCCATGAATGGGCATCTAGCCGAGGAGCCACAGCACAACCGCCGCGGGTTTCAATCGTTTGACGACCGCCTCTTTGGCGATTGCAAAATTCGTCCTTCAGCCTTTTTGCTTGACGATTTTGGCCCGTTTAATTTCCTCGCCAGATAGCCCAAATATCTCGCGGAGCACTTCCGCCGGTCGCACCAATTTCTCGGGTCCCGATCGCAACCTCATCCGCAATTGCCGGGTGTCCAGCAATTCAATCTCTAATACCATATCCCTTAAATTTATTTTTTTCAACTTTCCTTTGCCGGTCGCCCGCGTGACATAAAATTCCGAATGCTTCCTAAACGTATTTAGATCATTTCGATTGAAATCCCGGTCTCTGAGCGTGATCAAATAACTCGATACCCTGGCGGAGCGGCGATCGGCCCCAGCCCTCACCACCTCGCCGTCAATTACCGTGAGCCCCTCCGGAAGGTGCGCATTCAAACCCTGGATGACTGTCACGACGGGCACATGGTCCGCAACCGTCAAATACAAGATTTCCTCCTGACTCTCCATACCCACCGGAAGGGGATCATCAAAAGATAGTCTGGGTTTAGGGTGAAATCCTTCGCTGAATTTAACCGGTATCTGCGCCCGCTTGAGCGCGCGCACAAAAATGTTGACCAGTTCCAGGTGGCCAAAGTACTTTGCCTGCCCCCGTTTGGAATAGGCTAATTTCAGCTTCTTATAGGAATTATCCCGGAATCCGCTGCCTCCGCTGCGCCTGGCGACACGAGCGGGTTCGTTCTCCATAACCGTATGCGTCCGAGGTTCCACGTTATCAAAATCGCAAACGCCGCACCGATTACAGTCACCCTGCCGGCAGTCCGGGGTATGGTTTCCGGATAACGCTTTTTGCCATTCTTCCAGCAGAAACGCTTTCCGCACTTGGGTATCAATATGATCCCAGGGCAACGGTTCGGTAACCTGCCGCGCTCGCACGGTATACAGATCCGGATCAACGCCGGTTTCCGCAAAAGCCGCTTCCCACAGGCGATATTGAAATTGATCGCTCCATCCGTCAAACTTGCATCCTTGGCGGTAGGCGGCAACCAGCAACCGGGCCAGCCGACGGTCGCCCCGCGCCCAAATTCCTTCAATTCTGCTGACTTCCGGATTTTGCCATTTGAGATGTATCCCCGAAATCTTTAATTCGTTTTGAATCCACCGTATAATTTTCTTGGATTCCTCCAGCGGAATCTGCGGGGTCCACTGAAAAGGTGTATGGGGTTTAGGGATGAAAGCGGCCACGCTGACGTTGATTTGGCCGCGGCGTCCCCGCGGTCCTTTGATTTTGCGCAGCGCTTGCACCAGATCCACCAAAGCCGCCAGGTCATCCTGGCTTTCGGTGGGAAGGCCGATCATAAAATAGAGTTTTATCAACTGCCATCCCAGCCGAAAGGCATCTTCAACCGTGTCAAATATTTCTTTTTCACGGATATTCTTATTGATCACGTCCCGCAGCCGCTGACTACCGGCTTCCGGGGCGATGGTGAACCCGGTTTTGCGCACCGCCTTGATCAGCTTCATTAGTTCCGGCGTTAAAGTGCCCGCCCGCAACGAAGGCATGGAGACCGCCACGTGCTCGTCAGCAAACCGTGCCATCAGACGTTGCATCAGGGGAGCGATACATCCATAATCTCCGGTACTCAAGGAAAGCAGAGAGATATCCTCGTAGCCCGTGGCAGCCACGGACGTCCGTGCCAGGGAAAGAAGTTTCTCCGGAGAACGTTCACGAACCGGACGATAAATCATTCCCGCCTGGCAAAAACGGCACCCCCGGCTGCAACCGCGGGACACTTCCAGCCGCAGCCGATCATGGACGGGTTTGCCGTAAGGAATGATCGGTTTTTCCGGAAAGGGGACCTGATCCAGATCGGTCACCACGGTTCGCTTGACCCGGGTGTTTTCCGCATAGCGGGGAACTAATATCTGCAAACCTTGCGGGTCGAGGTGGGGCTCGAAATAGGACGGAATATACACGCCTTCGATTCGGGACCACTGTTTCAGAAGATCTTCTTTTTCCCGTGGGGTGTTCGCATGCCACTGGAGCCAGGTCCGGGACAACTCCATGATGGCGTTTTCACCGTCTCCCACAACTATGGCATCAAAAAAATCGGCAATCGGTTCGGGATTGCAGGCGCAGGGACCCCCCGCAATGATCAAGGGATGGGAAAGATCTCGCTGCGACGCCCAAAACGGGATTTCCGCCAGTTCAAGAATGGTTAAGATATTCGTATAATTGAGCTCGTATAAAAGGCTGAACCCGATGATATCAAACCGGTTGAGCGGCAGGCGGGACTCCAAAGAAAAAATGGGCGTGCCCGCCGAGCGCAGATGGTTCTCCATGTCCACCCCGGGTGCAAACACCCTTTCGGCTGCGATATCCGGATGGTGATTGAGAATATGATAAAGAATCTGTAATCCAAAATGGGAGGTTCCGATTTCATATAAATCCGGAAATGCCAGGGCAAAGCGGAGTTTGACCCGGCTCAGGTCTTTTTTTACGGCATTGATTTCCGAGCCCAGGTAGCGGCTCGCTTTTTCAACCAACGCCAAGATATCATCAATAGGGTCGACACGCATCGGAAATCGATTTTGAAGAGTTTATACACAGCGTCGTCATAAATTGCCTATTCACCCTCTGAATCGTTCGTTTCAAAACGGCCGTATGGGGCAAAAGATGCCAAGCGCTGTGTCTGCCTGCGCAATGATTTAGGTCGTTCTGTATAACCGCGATATTTTTTGACCGTCTAACAATATTGTATCAGTTCGGCTGTATGAGAAATATCCGGGTCGAGAGCTCATCGGCGTTGGGCGGCGGGAAACTGTCTGAGAAAATTAGAGGTCGTTAAACCGAACCGTAAAAAGGAGTTCCCATCAAGGCCCGGAATAGACCTTTATTTGCGCGGCATCCTGTTTGAAATCACCGCGCGGGTCGGTTTTACAACCCTTTATTTTCGAGTTTTTTCCGATGCCCGAAGCCGATAAGCTCTCGGCCCATCCCTGGTTTTTCAAAGGGCTAAACGGTTACCCAAAATTTAACGCGTTCAGCCGCTAAAATCGTCTTTTATTTTTTTCGTTCATGTTTATATTCGGTATTTGAAAACGGCTAATGCATCCCAAAAGAACACCACAAGCTGAGTTCAGGTGTGAATCAAACGCAATAATCAAAGGTGATAAATGCCAGAGACCGTCCGCCAAATCAATAAAAAACGCGTCAGCGTCGTGCTGGCCATTCTTATCCTTTGCGGTTTGAGTCAGGTGCAAGCTCCACAAAGTTTGGCCCGTGAAAACAATCGGGAAACTCCGGTGGTGAAGGCCGTTCGCAAAGTCAGTCCGGCCGTGGTCAATATCAGTTCGGCGTTGGAGGTGCGCACGCGGCCCAACCCGTTTTCCGGATTCGGACTGGATCCGTTTTTTGACTCCTTTTTCAAGGATTTTTTTGATCCACGCTTTGAAAGGCGGCAACGCAAAACCAGTTTGGGCTCGGGCGTCATCATCGACGGCCAACGAGGTCTCATCCTCACCAACGCGCATGTGATTCAAAAGACCGGAACGATTACGGTGGTGTTGGAAGATCAGCGTGAAATTGAAGCTCAGATCGTCGGTGCCGATCCGGACTCTGACTTGGCGGTGCTAAGAATCGCGTCTGAAAATCCTCTCCCGGCCATTGAAATGGGAAACAGCGACGACCTGATGACCGGAGAAACGGTTATTGCAATCGGTAATCCCTTCGGTTTTTCTCACACGGTGACCACGGGGGTCATCAGCGCCCTGAACCGGAGCATCCGGGCGGAAGACCGCGTCTATCATGACTTCATCCAGATTGATGCCTCCATCAACCCCGGCAACAGCGGCGGTCCGCTACTTAACATCAACGGCGAATTGATCGGCATCAACACGGCCATTTATGCCAAGGCCCAGGGAATCGGGTTTGCCATACCCATCAGCAAAGCTCAGAAAATAATTTCCGATCTGATTCAGTATGGCGAGGTCACCCAAGCCTGGATCGGTATTAGGGTTCAGGACCTTGATGATCGGCTGGCCCAGTATCTGAAAGTACCCGGTCAAAGGGGCATATTAGTCCAGGCGGTGGAACCGCGGAGCCCGTCCCAGGATGCGGGTTTGCAGGAAGGCGATATCATTTTGGCGATCCAAAATAAAGATGTCCATTCCCTCGATGACTACCAGTCCGCGATCAAAAGCGTCGCCGCTGGCGATAGTTTGCAGGCCCAGATTTGGCGCAACGGTGGCCGCAAGTCCGTTTCCATCAAGACCCGGCTCTTTCCACTGGAGCTGGCCGCAGACCTCGCTTATCGGCTTTTGGGGATAAAGGTCGAGGAGCTGTCCGCCCAAAACCATTTGCCTTATCGTACGACCGCCCGGGAAGGCGTGGTTATTGCAGAAATCAACCGCGAATCTTATCTGGCCCGCATCGGAGCCCGGCCGGGAGATGTGATCCGCCAGATCGATGACTATGAAATTCGCAACCATGAGGATTTCAAAAAAGCGATTGTAAAATATCGCCAGAAAAACTCCGTGGTTCTCCTTCTTCAGCGCGGTGATCAGGGGTATTATATCAGTGTTACCTTGTAGGGTCGGTTTAAATCGATAATGATCCACAAACGAGAAGCGGGACCGTCAGTTAGAATGAATCGTATCAAACTTCCCGGCATGGATTGTGAAAAAGTTTGCCGCCAAATAGGGGATTTTGTTATCGACGCGGTTTTGGGTATCCACTACACCGGCTGTGTGATCGGGTTGTCAGGTGGTGTCGATTCCAGCACCGCCGCGGCCCTGATTAAAAGAGCTTTCGATCGATACAATCTCCAAGGCGCACAGAAACTGGAACTGGTAGGATATATCCTGCCTTCGAGCATCAATCGTGAAGACGATATCAAAGACGCCGAAGCGATCGTGAAAAAGCTGGGAATTCGCCACGAGATCCACAGTATAGAGCGTTTGGTCGAAGCATGCCGAACAACCAACCCAGAAGCATTCCAGGATAACTATCACAAAGGCAATCTGATCTCCCGCGTCAGAGCCAATGTGTTGTCCACCAAAGCTGCAACGGAGAAGAAAATTCTGGCCGGCACCGGAAACAAGGATGAAGATTTCGGCATCGGCTATTACACCTTATTTGGCGATGGCGCAGTCCACATCAGTCCCATTGGGGGCTTGTCTAAAAGGCTGGTCAGAGAAATGGCATTATTTCTGGGCTTCGAGGCGTCGACTGTCTACCGCCGTCCAACCGCCGGCCTTGAGCCCGGACAAAGTGATTTCAAAGATCTGGGTTATGATTATGACCTGGTTGAATTGGTAACCGAAGCGGTGCAACAGGGTTTCAGCTGCAAGCAGCTTGTCACACACGAGCAAGTCGCGCCTTTGATCGAACAACAAATGGGGCAATACCGATCCGTTTTCGGAAAAACAAAATTTGAATCCGCGGAGCAGCTCCTTGACGACATTGCACGCCGACATCATATCGCAAGGGAAAAAGTAAAGATCATTCACCCCCCTACCCCGAAAATCACTTTGTTCTATCAATAATGGCTCTTCAGGCCATACCTGCCCTTTCTTGACGGCGCCGCTATTTGACTCTATCTTCAAAAAAACGATCACGGTACCAGTAAACCTGGTTCGCGGCCTCCGGGAGATAGACACATGACCGTTCACCTTTATATCGCGACGGCCGTCGGATTGTTCATTGTCACGCAAACCGACGGAAATTGGGATATCGTCAGACATGCACTCCAAGAACAATCTTTGACCAGCATCGCCGTCTCCGAGAGCGTAATCCTGGTGGGCACGGCCACGGGCATCTGGCGTTCCACCGACCACGGTCAAACCTGGGACAAGGCGGACAACAATCTTGCCATCCGGCATGTGCGCTGGATGACCGCTTCATCCCAACCACCGAGAACCATCCTGGTTGGCACCGAACCCGCGGGCATTTTTCGCTCACGTGACGGTGGCGCCACGTGGCGCTTCGCCTCGGAGGTGGCTGAACTACGCGATTTTCACGGTTGGTTCTTGCCCTACTCGCCCAAGGCCGGCTGCGTGCGTGGGTTCGCCATCGCCGCATCCGGTCCAGATAAAGCCCGTGTTTACGCGGCCGCTGAAGTCGGCGGTGTTTTGGTTTCGGACGACGGCGGCGAAACCTGGCAGTTGGTCAAAGGCAGCAACGGGAAGCCGGACATGAATCGCGAGTTGGGAACAATGGTTCATCCCGATGTCCATTCCATAACGGTTCATCCCTCTTCATCCGATCTTGTGACGGCCGCCACCGGCGGCGGCCTTTATCGCTCGCGCGATGGAGGCCGGTCCTGGAAAAGGCTCTACCGCTGCTATATCCGGGCAACATGGGTTGATCCCAGCGATCCCCAACACATGATCGCGGGGCCCGCCGATAGTGTATCACGGAACGGACGAATCGAGGAATCCTACGATGGCGGACGGACGTGGCGTCTTGCCGCGGACGGCATGAAGACCCCTTGGGCACGGCATATGGTGGAGCGTTTTATCCCAATCGATAAAGATCTATTTGCCATTCTTTCTAACGGTGAGCTTTGGTTAAAGCGCTTGGACGGGTCCG
>CP070697.1:5384855-5396280 GCA_020353555.1 Desulfobacterales bacterium | reverse complement strand
TACCGTGTCGCAATCTGTTTAATGTTGAGCAGATGGACGATCGGGATACCGAGCTCATTCATCCTGAAAATAACCCCGCGGTCAGGATGATCGGACAAGGGGGTTTGAGTTAGAAGGCCGGTTGGAAGCCCATAAGCCTCGGGGCAGTTCCCTAACGCGAGCAATGATCCACCAACGTTGATGTAAGCGGCAGGCTTTTGGCCGTGAAATAGTTTATCATAAAAAGCCATTCGTCTGCTAATGTCATTCTTGAGTGTGTCAGATCCCTTTTCGTCGATGAACATGACACCGCTGCGATGAATTGCGTCCAATCCAATTTCGACTCCTCTCTCGAAAAGTGCTCCTTTCGTGCTTGTTATGCCACCGAGGGAAGCGGCTACCGAAGCAAATGGGAAAACCCGCTTTTCTCGCAGCGTCTTTTCCATGTCCAGCCAGGTCAAGTCCTCCAAATTGGCACCATACATCGATGCGCCTATGGAACTTATGATTACGGGGTTCAGTTTGAGAGTTTTGATGGCTGATAGCACCGCAATGTTCAAAGCCGGAAAGGACCCGGAAAAGCTGACCGCCACACGATCGCCGGGTTTTACTCCGGCGTCATGGAGCATGTCCACTATGACACCGGCGAAATTCGGATTGGTGGACGTTCTTTTGGCGGCGAGTGATCCCAAGCTCGTTGTTAAATCGGTATATTCGTCACCGATCATTCCGGTTTCGTTCGGATCGATTTCTCGGTCGATCGGTATTCCTCGCTTTATTCTCTCCTCTTTGACGAGCTCCATGGCCTGCATCATGAACTCAGCAGCTGCGACCTTTTGTTCACGGATTGGATCATCGACCGGTCGTTTGGAAGACTCGAGATAGAGTATCGATCCAGCGGCAATTGCGGCAATTATGAACAGACCTGAGGGGCTTATCTTTCCTTTTCTGAAGTACGCCATCAGGATGGTAGCCTTGAAAATATGGTTCGCTTGGCACGGTTGAGACTCATAGGAGCCAGGCAAAAAGCTTCTTCGCAACTCAAAAAAGAAGATCTAGGTTTATATAATTGAGCATTCCCAACAGGAAATCAATCGCCTTTTACTATTGCGGCCATATTTATTTAGATACGCGTGCCGGGCGGGGTTGGTTTTGAATCGGCGCGCGGGTCACTGTTTTGAAGGTCAAAGAAATCTTCAGCCTCAAAGACACAGTGGATGCAGCCAAATGCCTCACCCATGTCAGTCAAATCTTCCCAACGGAATTATAGCAGCTGCACTTCTTGTCCAAACGAGCTCGTCGGATTCTCAGAACAGAAGAAACCGTTATCGGCTAATCTCCCAGGGGATCCCTCGGAGATCCTTTTCAAGCGCCCTGTCAGTTCAGCCGTCAAATGCTGACTGGTGAAGTTGAAACACCTGTAAAGGGTACACGCATGAACCTTCATGCAGATCTTTACCGCCATCTTTTTAAATTAAATCGTTTAAGCAATTTTTCATTTGTCATTTGAATGCAAAAATGATAACTGCTTCAGGACGTTTTTGACAGCGCACAGCATCGGCATTGTCTATAATCCCGGCGCGCCGGAAACTACCCCGAATTGGCCAATTTGGCACCATTAACTGAAAGGAGAATGTAATCAATGGCTTACAACGCAGTACAAATGGCTGACTGGCAGATTTCCGAGGCAGCGGAACAGAACATGCCCACTCCAGAAGAGTGGCGCGAAAAATTGGGACTGGAAAAAGACGAAATCCTTCCCATGGGCCGACTCGCCAAACTGGATTTTCTGAAAATCATCAACCGCTTGAAAGACAGGCCGGACGGCAAGTACATCGAAGTGACGGCCATCACGCCGACGCCCCTCGGGGAAGGCAAAAGCACCACTTCCTGCGGGCTGATGGAAGGGCTGGGTAAACGCGGTGTGAGCGTCGGCGGCGCCCTCCGGCAGCCTTCCGGCGGTCCCACCATGAATGTCAAGGGCACCGCCGCCGGTGGGGGCAATTCGTTGTTGATTCCCATGACTGAATTTTCCCTGGGTCTGACCGGCGATATCAACGATATCGTCAACGCGCACAACCTGGCGATGGTGGCCCTGACGGCCCGCATGCAGCATGAGCGCAACTACACCGACGAACAACTGCAAAGACTGACCGGTATGCGCCGTCTAGACGTCGATCCCACCCGGGTGGAGATGGGCTGGGTGATGGATTTCTGTGCGCAGGCCCTGCGTAATATTGTTATCGGTCTGGGGGGCCGCATGGACGGGTTTGCGATGCAGTCCAAGTTCGGTATTGCTGTGGGTTCCGAGTGTATGGCGATTCTGTCCATTGTTCGCGATCTGGCGGATTTGAAGGAACGCCTGAACAACATTACCGTGGCGTTTGACAAAAGCGGCAAACCGGTCACCACCGGTGATCTCGAAGTGGGCAATGCCATGACGGCCTGGATGCGCAACACCATCAACCCCACGATGATGTGCACGGCCGAATACAATCCCTGCATGGTCCATGCCGGTCCGTTTGCCAACATTGCGGTAGGCCAGTCTTCGATCATCGCCGACCGCATCGGTCTGAAACTGTTCGACTACCATGTCACCGAAAGCGGTTTCGCCGCAGATATCGGCTTTGAGAAATTCTGGAACGTCAAATGCCGCTTCAGCGGTTTGAAACCCCATGTTTCCGTACTCACCTCCACTATCCGCGCGCTGAAAATGCACGGCGGCGGGCCCAAAGTCGTGGCCGGAATTGCCCTGCCGGATGCGTATACCAAAGAAAACCTGGCGCTGGTGGAAAAGGGCTGCGAAAACATGGTCCATCACATCAACACCATTCGCAAATCCGGCATGAACCCGGTGGTCTGCATCAATCGCTTCTACACGGATACGGATGCCGAAGTGGCCTTCGTCAAAAAAACCGCCGAAGCGGCCGGCGCCCGCTGCGCCGAATCAAGACACTGGGAGCTGGGCGGCGACGGTGCACTGGAGTTTGCCGATGCCGTTATCGATGCCTGCAACGATGAAACCAGTTTCGAATTCCTGTATCCCCTGGAGATGAAACTGCGGGATCGCGTCGAAATCATTGCCAAGGAGGTCTACGGGGCGGACGGCGTGAACTGGACACCGGATGCGGAAGCCAAAGCCAAAATGCTGGAAAACGATCCGAAATATGCGGATTTCGCCACGATGATGGTCAAGACCCATCTGAGCCTGACCCACGATCCGACAGTGAAAGGTGTTCCCAAGGGCTGGACCTTGCCGATTCGGGACGTGCTGATTTATTCCGGCGCCAAGTTCCTGTGCCCCTGCGCCGGTGCCATCAGCCTCATGCCCGGAACCGGCTCCAACCCGGCCTTCCGAAGGGTGGATGTGGATGTCAATACGGGCAAGGTCAGCGGCCTGTTCTAATGCCCAAAGGATAAAATGAGTTTATATGGGGCCTGGCGTTTTGGTGGGCCCCATTTTTTTGGGCTGATTTTCTTGAGACCCTTTTGCCCATGCGCTGCCTGCTTATAAACCCTTACTATCCGATATCAGAAACGCCCTCCCCGCCTTTGGGATTGGCTTATTTAGCGGCGGCCCTGGCGGCGGCCGGGGTGGAAGTCAAAATTCTGGATCTGGTGGTTTTCCCTTACAGTCAACCCCGTCTGGCGTTGCTGCTCCAAAGCTTCCGGCCCCAGATGGTGGGATTAACCGCGGTTACCATGACCTTTGACAGCGCCATCAACGTCGTCAAGGATATCAAGCAAATCGATCCGGGGATTTTCGCGGTCATGGGAGGACCCCATGTGACCTTTTGTGCGGAAGAAACATTAAAGAATTTCCCGGAGCTCGATTGCATCGTCCTGGGCGAAGGGGAAGAAACCATCGTCGATTTGGCCCACGCCGTCCAAAGGGATCACGGCTGGAATAACGTCAATGGAATTGCGTACCGGCAGGGAACTGCCGTGCGCCTCACCCGCCCCCGCCAATTAATTCAAGATCTGGATCGACTGCCGGTTCCAGCCCGCCATTTATTGCCCCTAGGCCGCTATCGGGCCTTGGGTATGCCCATCAGCCTGACCACCAGCCGCGGTTGTCCTTTCAAGTGCATATTCTGCGTGGGCCGCAAAATGGTGGGAGCCAGGGTTCGCTATCGCCGCCCGGAGAAGGTGGTCGACGAGATGGAGGATCTGAATCGCTTGAATTTTCACCAGATCAATATCGCCGATGACCTCTTCACCGCCAATGCCGGGCACTGCCTGGCCGTGTGTGATGAGATCGTCCGCCGCGGCCTCCAGGTGAAATGGACTTCTTTTGCGCGGGTGGATACGGTTTCGGAAACGCTTTTGCACAGGATGCACGCCGCCGGATGCCGCGCGGTGAGCTTCGGTATCGAATCCGGCAACGCCCAAATTCTCAAAACAATCAAGAAAGGAATTACCACCGAGCAGGTCATGGTGGCGGTCGCGATGTGCAAGCGCACGGGAATTACGCCGTATGCCTCTTTCATCCTTGGACTGCCGGGCGAGACGCCCCAAACCCTGAAAGAAACCCTGGCTTTCGGCGAAAGGTTGAAGGAGATGGGACTTGCCTATGGTTTTCACCTGCTGGCGCCATTTCCGGGCACGGAGGTCCGTGAGAAAAGCGCCCGCTTCAATCTTAAAATCCTTACCGACGACTGGTCCCAATACCATGCCAACCGGGCAATTGTGGAGACGCCCTCCGTCACACGGCAAATGCTGGATGACATCGTGATCCAATGGGAAAGAGAATTCAATGACATGCTGGCCGATATTCAATCCCGTATGCGGGAAGCTAAAGCTTCCCCGGAAGAAGCCTGGCAGATCACCAATTTGGAACGAATCGTTTTCATTTACGACGCGATGATGAAAAACCTGATCGAGGAAAATGGGTGTTGGCGCCACGACGGCCATTCGCTGTCCCCCGAGGAAGCCCTGAGAATTCTCGCCGGCCGAATTGATCCCTCTCCGGCTTCTCCTTCGGAGACCGTTTATCAGAATCTAAACGATGCCATGCAGCGGGGAAATTTGAAATTCACGCACCACAACGGCCAAATTCAGTGGCAATGGGTCGATTTTCTGTAATTGTGACCCAAAAACATTCGCCTTGTCCGGGCCGCCCGGCGAGCGGTTGAGCCCCCAGCACATCCGCCAGCTGGTTAACCCCTTGTAGCGTCCCCTGCGTCAACCGTTCAAGATCAATGGGGTCAAGCCCCAAACGCTGAGTCACCGCGGAAGATGGCGGGCCGGGAAGGTTTTCCGGGTGCTGTCCGCCGACGGCCATAAGGCCCAACGCATTTGCCAAATGAACTATATCGGTTACCGTACGGATGCCCTCGCAAGATTCCGGGTCGTGGTGCCACCGAATCGCCGTAAACAGTTCCGCCGGAAAGGACCAATTCTTCAAAATATGCGCTCCGATTTGAGCATGGTCCGTTCCCAGCGCAATGTATTCAGCCACTTCGAAGGATATTCCTTTCGCGACCATAGCCTTAATTTCGGGTAAGTCTTCTTGCACAAACGCGCCCAAAACCAGCTTTCCGATATCGTGCAGCAGCGCCGCCGTAAAGATCTCCTCGGCCGCGGTGATTCCGAGCGCTTTCACTAAAATTTCAGCGGCAACCGATACGGCGATCGAATGCCGCCAGAGCTCGCCCCGCGGGAGGTCATAGCCCGGCACCGGCTTGAGCATGACTGAGCTCATGCACATGGTCAACACCAGCTGAATCAATCGTTTCCTTCCCAACAGAACGGTGGCCTGTCGTATGGAGCTCACCTTGTTGGGAATCCCGAAATAAGCGGAATTGGTGAGCTTCAGGAGGTTGGCGGTAAGCCCGGGATCGTATTTCAAAATATCTTCAATCTGCACTGCGGTGGAATCCGGGTTATCCATCAATGCTACCAATTTGGCGGCCGTGGCCGGCATGCCGGGAAAGGATCTCACCTCCGCGATGATACGTGGTATCTTGTTTTTTGCCACAGACTAGGCCCTCTCGTTACGGCTGCTAATTTTCCAGCCGTGCAAAAATCTAAACCGCCCGCGCCAGAGCCCGGCCGGCACTGACACCCGGAGTGTTCAGGGTTTGAACCTTTCACAAATAAATATTATATCGGCCCCGCGGGGCCGAAGTTAAGAAATTAAGAAGATGCCCTGCAAATCGCAATTCTGCAAAACGATTGGGTAAAAAAAGGGGGGAGTGATAGGTCGGCTCTCCTGAAAGGATTTGCGGTCGCCTGCGACGTTGCCGTTATGTCTTTTTCGCCGCCGCCAGAAGTTGGCGGCGGTATTGCTCGGATCCCAACCGATCCAGATCGGAGAGTTCTTTCTCCGTCAGGAATCGCGGTTTCCCGACCACGGTAGCCAGCCACTGGATTTGGGCCCCTTCTTCCAACGACGCCATGCGATAGTAGGCCTCTTTGAGATGGCGGCCCAGGCTGACGGCGCCGTGGTTGCGCAAAATAATCACGTTTGCATCTTCAACGACGGCCTCTACGGCCCGAGCCATTTCCGGAGTCGTCACGGTAATATAGTCTATGTGCGGTATTCGGGACATGGTGTAGATGTGAAAGTCCGCGAACATGGCCTTGATATCATGGCCCGCGCTGCTCATGGCAATCGTGTAGCGCGGATGCGTGTGCACCACGGCACCGATGTCCGGACGTCTGCGATAGCAGGCCAGGTGCATCAGGAACTCCGAAGTCGGGCGATGCTCCCCCGCGACGATTTCACCGCTGGCAATCTCGATGCCCACATAATCTTCCGGGCGCAGCTCATCAAAGGCATAGCCGCTGGGTGATAGATAGGCCACCGCCCCGGCTCTGGCACTCAGGTTTCCTCCGGGACCGGTCACCAGCCCTTCGTCTATCAGGCGTCGGCCGTATTTGACCAATTCTGTTCTAATTGCCAGGTCGCGCATTGTTTCGCTCCTCAAACCGTCCGTGAAGTACCGTCCGTTGATCCTTGGCGGTCCTCCGCCGCCGGAAATGCCGACGTCCGCGGATTCTATACCCCAAGCGGGCGTCCGGCTCAAAATTGTCTTGAATCAAAGTGCGCGGAAAGACGCCGACAACTGACGTCGCCGCGCTTGGCGCGTTAGCGAGTCAAAGAAGTATCGCCGGTTGCTTTTCCGATCAGACGGAGCAAAGCACTTGGGCGACCGCCGCCTCCATCGCGCCTTGCAGTTCCGGAAACACCGTCGCCAACCTTTGGCTGATGGTTCTTAGATCCTGCGGCCGTTCGCCTTCGATGCGCAGGGTAATCTTGGGCTCGGTGATGGACCGGCGCACCAGGAGCCAGCCTTCCTCCCATAAGAGTCGGACCCCGTCGACGGTCTCGATTTGGGAACCCGCGAAGCCCTGGCGACAAACATCAATAATGCGATCGATTTTATCGGAAGCCATCGGAAGGCGGACATCCGGTGTCATGTAGATCTGCGGCAGTTGATCAACCCAATCCGCCAGTGTCGAAGACTGTCCGGCCAGATACGCGCTCAAGAGCAGCGAGGTATAGAGCGGATCATCGCGGCCTTCAATGGCCTGGAGAAAGATATGTCCGGACAGCTCAACCCCCATGCAGGCCTGACGGTCAAGCACCATCTTTTTCATATACGCATGGCCGCTCCGGCAGCGCAGCGGCCGACCATCGAGTTCGGCCGCCGTCCTTTCAAGCTGCATCGAACATTTAATATCCAGAATAATGAAATCGCGCGCCTGCGGTCGCAGAGGCCCCCGCAGCAGAATCATTCCCAACCGCTCTGATCCCAGAATCCGCCCGCGGTTGTCGACCACCGCCAGTCGATCCCCGTCACCGTCAAAGGCGATTCCCAAATCCGCCCGGGTGCGGCGCACCGCCGTAACCAGTGCGGCCAGATGCTCAGGTATTGCGCAATCCGGATGGCGTTCCCGGAAAAGGCCGTCCCGTCGGTCATGCAGCGCGGTCACGCGGGCACCCAACTGGGTATAGACTTCTGACGCAATCCCGGCCTGGCAGCCGTTGCCGGGGTCGACGACGATGGCCAGGGACTCGATTCCCCGGGAGGTAAATGTCGCCACGATTTCGTCTTGATATTCGTCAATAACGTCAGCCCACTCCCCGATTCGGTGGAGCTCCGCTCCCGCCTCGGCCGGCCCATCCTCAGCGCTATTCGCTAAACTCAGTATTTCCTCCGGTGTGGGGGGGCGATCGCCGTTCATAATCTTGAGGCCGTTGAATTCCGCCGGATTATGGGACGCGGTAACGGCCGCACTGGCCTGGACGTGGCGTTTGGATTTCGCCCAGTAAACAACGCTGGTCGGTATCACACCCAGGTCAATAATTTTGACGCCCGTCGCGGAAAGCCCTGCCAGGAAGTTGCTTTTCAATGCCGGCGTGGACAAGCGATGGTCACCGCCCACAACAACGGTGTCTTTTAATAGATGCTCCGTACTTCGCTGACGAACCTGGCGGCCGAATGCGAATCCGACCTGCCGGAACAGGGCTTCATCGACTTCATCCGGATACTTGCCGCGGATATCACATTCTTTAAACGCCGTCCGGTTTTTGATCACCGACATTGTAAATCCTAAGGCAGGCAGAATTGTTTATTGTTTATTGTTTATTGTTTATTGTTTATTTTTGAAAGTCGCTGCCGGCCGTCGCAGCCCCTGGCGACGATGGCGGAATCGGATCGCTCCTCACGGGTTATTTTTCAATTGGTTAGTTCTTGTTTCTAAAACCGGCTGTTTTTCTGGATGCTACAAAAATTGCAGTAAGTTCTCCTGCTTCTTTGAGTAAAGGTTCCAAAAGGTTCGGTTTCAATAAGTTTTCATCAATGATAAATTCCAGCCAGAAGTATGATTCATCAACTTCTTCGATCACAATACTTAGCTTCGACACAAAACTCGCTTTTGATTGGGCAATGCAGGATGCCCGATAGTTAGAAGCCACTGATGTGGAACATCGGACTAATTGGCCCCGAATGTGATTTCCTAACTGTGTATTGGGTAAAGCCATAGACAATTTTACACATCGATGCGCAAATTCCTTTGTTCTTTTCTTTAGATTTTCACTATTCATTTCCATTGCACAATCTTATCAACAAACAACAATCAACTCAAAATGACTTCCATCCTCAAATAAACAATAATCAATAATCAATAATCATTTCAAATGCTTCCCGGAAACCCGCGTACTGTTCGTCCCAGGCCGCACGATCGGCGGGGGCCGGCTCCCAACGATAGGTTGGGCCAATCAGATGGCCCACCGTCTCTTCCCAGGAGTTTTCGAACCAGGCATTCATGGCCGCCACCAGGGCCGAACCGAAGGCCGACTCCGGATAGCCCGCCCGACACACGGGACGATTCAATAAGTTGGCCCGCATTTGCATCCAGGCATCCAGATAGGCGCCCTTGCCCGTCGTCCACACTTCACCGTCGCAATCCGCTCCGAGTTCCGCCGCAACCTCGTAGCCCCAGCGCTCGATGCAGGCGATCCCCTCCAGACAGGATCGATACAGGGCGGTGTCGTCGCCCTGGACGGTGGTAAAGGGCCTGAAACCGGGATCCACAAACGGGTAGCGCTCCCCCGCCCCAGGCAACGGGTAAGTGAAGGTGCCGGACGGCGGTTGCGCGACGATGCGTTGCGCCAGTTGCTCCAGGCGCTGATCCGTTTCCTGGGGTGAGACGCGCAAGAACGACCGTATCCCTTCCCCGCCCGCATTGCCGGCCCCTCCGGGCAGAAAATCTCCGCCGGGATGCCGGTGGCAGTAAAGCCGCCCCGCGGGATCACAGATCAGGACCGCAGAGATCATCTTCCAAACCACCGTGGAGCCCAGCGTCGTATTCATGTCCCCCACCCGGCGGGCGCCGGAAGCCGCGCAGGCGGCCGTTCCATCCGTCATCCCCCCGACGATGCGACATGCCGGGTTGAAACCGAAAGCCGCGGCCGTCTCCGGGCCGATGGTTCCGATGGTTTCACCAATGGCGGCAACCGCCGGCAATTTGGCGGTTTCGATTCCAACGGTCGACAGATAATCCGGCCAGCGACGCGCAACTATATCGTATCCGCTCTTGAGCGCATTGGATTCGTCGCTGAAGATCCGGCCGGGCACCGATGAGGCTTCGGCGAGACGGGCGGTAATAAAATCGGCCTGGTGCAGAACACACGCGCTGCGCGCGATGACGGCCGGTTCATTTTCATTCAGCCAAAGCAGCTTGGCCAGGCTGAATGAGGAATTAAACCGATAGCCGAGCCCTCCAATTGTCGCCTGGCCCGCCAGATTTAGACGTTCGGCCTGCGCTTGGGCACGACCGTCATTATACATAAGGCCGGCCCGCAGCGGCTTGAGATCCCCGTCGACCGCCACGATCGTGCCGGAAGTGCCGTCAACGGCCAGGGCCGCGATGCGCGCCGGATTCCCGCCGCCATCCCGCAGTCGCTGGCAGGCCCCCTGCAAGGCCGCAACGGTCGCCGACCACCACAGTTCCGCATCCTGCTCACGCCGATTTCCGACGGCCACCGGCGCCGGCAGATCCGCCTGGCCGTGTGCGACCACGCGGCCGTCATCGCGCAGGACCAACACCTTAACGCCCGACGTGCCAATATCGATTCCCAGCACGTATGAAGATGCGCTCATGTTTCCATCCTCAGCGCCCGGCCGCCTGGATCAATATTTGGGTTTTTCCAGGGAGTTGAACGGCCGCTCTCAAATGGCCCTAACCCGCTTTCAATGCCCGGGCCACCGCGGCGATGTGGGCGGTCTCCTCCACCAGCTCCGCCAAATGTTCCGCCGCCAGCAGATTCTTCCCCACACTGACGGATCCATGGCTCTCTAGCAGCGCCGCCCACAGGGTCGCGTCACGGAAGGCCTCAATGATCGACTCCGGCGTTTGGTTGCCGCCGTCCGGCCCCACCGGTATCAGCGGGATGCGGCCCAGTTTCGATCTAGCCTGGATGGTCACGGCCGGAATTTCGTGGCCGGCGGCCGCCCAGGCGGTGGCCCAGGGTGAATGCACGTGGACGATGCCGTTGACCTCCGGGCGAACTCGATAGATGCCCAGATGAAAAGGCATGTCTTTGCTGGGTTTGGCATCCCCGTCGAGGATATGACCTTCCAGGTCAACCACCAGAAGGTTATGCTCGCTGCATTCAGCAAATCCGACCCCGCTCGGTTTGATCACCACCCGGTCATTGCGCTGCAAGCGGATACTGATGTTGCCGCCGGTTCCGGTTTGCAGGCGCACATCGAAAGCGCGCTTGGCCACGGCCATCAATTCCCGCATCTTATTTTGCGTATTCGGGTCCACTGGCAATACTTCTCCTGCCCGCACTCGGTTAATGTTCCAGGACCTCGTCCGAATGCCCGGCCCGGACGGGCCGCCGGAACGGAAATTGAATGTCGATTACCTAGTTCTACTTTGTCCATTACCGCAAGCCTTCCGGGGACAAGCGCAAGGGATGGTCAGATTT
>CP070697.1:5378612-5384755 GCA_020353555.1 Desulfobacterales bacterium | reverse complement strand
GATCCGCCCTGGGCGCCCCCGATGGGCAGCGTGGTCAAAGCATTTTTGAAAACCTGCTCAAAAGCCAAAAATTTTAGGATGCTCAGATTGACCGAAGGGTGAAACCGCAGACCGCCTTTATAGGGCCCGATAGCGCTGTTCATTTCGATCCTGTACCCGCGATTGACGCGGACTTGCCGCTGGTCGTCCATCCAAGGCACCCGAAACATAATCACCCGTTCAGGTTCCGTGATGCGCTCAAGAACGGCCGCTTGGCGGTATTCCGGGTGTCCATCCAAAACCGGCCCGACGGTGTCCAACACTTCGCGGACCGCCTGATGATACTCTCTTTCCTCCGGATCACGGGCTAGAATCCCGTTTATCGCATCTGACATTGTTAACCTCCCTCGCTACAAATCACCCCTGAGATTCACCGAACCACACGGATTATTTGTTCGCGCGTCTCCCTTCGATGTGTCTCTTGTTCGATGTCCCTGATGATGCGCCCGGTTCCATGGCGTTCCGTCGTGACCGCTTGGCTTCCCTACTCAGCGATTGAAATTCTCAAATTATTCCTCCATCACGCCTGCGCCTTGATTTTCAACAAAAGTTCTCCCGCGGCCACCAGCGTCTCCTGGCACTTGGCAAAGTGAAACCGAATCAGGTGCCTGATGGGTTCGGCAAAGAAGCTGGAACCCGGCACGGCTACCAGACCAATCTCTTTCGCCAACCACATACAAAAAGCCGTGTCATCTTCAGTGTCAAAATCGGATATATCCACCAGGACATAGTATGCTCCCTGGGGGGGAGTATAGCGCAGCCTGGCCTTATCGAGGTAGCTCAAGAACACATCGCGCCGCTGCGTGTATTCGGCCTGTATTTGTTCATAGTAGCTGAGGGGAAAATTCAAGGCCGTCACCGCAGCTTCCTGCAAAGGCGCCGCCGCCCCAACCGTCAGGAAGTCGTGCACTTTGCGCGCCCCGGCAATTACTTCCGCCGCCGCGATGACATAGCCTAAACGCCAGCCGGTGATGGAGTAAGTTTTAGACAGCGAACTGCAGGAAAGCGTCCGCTCAAACATACCGGGCAGACTAGCCATATAGGTATGGCGATGCGGAGCATAGACGATATGTTCGTAAACTTCATCGGTAATCACAAAAGTGTCAAACTCCTTGGCCAGAGCGGCGATGTACTGCAGCTCCCCCAGCGTGAAGACTTTGCCCGTCGGATTGGACGGATTGCACAGGACCAACGCTTTAACGCCTTGCTCAAACGCGCGACGCAATTGATCCGGATCAAACTCGAACGTCGGCGGATGTAGCGGCACGTAAATGGGTTCGGCGCCGGAGAGGATGGTATCGGCGCCGTAGTTTTCGTAAAAGGGTGAAAACACGATCACCCGGTCACCGGAATTGCAGACCGTCATCATGGCGACCATCATGGCTTCGGTGCTCCCGCAGGTCACCACCAAATGCGCATCCGGGTCCAGATCGAGCCCCATCCAGTAGGTCTGCTTACGCGCCAGCGCTTGCCGGAAACGCGGCGCGCCCCAAGTGATGGCATACTGGTGATATTGCCCCTCCAGAGCACGCTGGGCCGCCGCCACCAATTCGGCCGGAGGATCAAAATCCGGAAACCCCTGGGAAAGATTAATGGCGCGATGTTGATTGGCAACACGCGTCATCTCGCGTATCACCGATTCTGTAAAGTGATTCAGACGCCCTGCAATCGCCGGCATTCGCGTAAGTCTCCCTCTAATCGTTGCCGCAATGAGATAAGAATCTCAGGCCCTTTATCGGCCGTTATTCTACCGCCACACGCCGCTCCCCGGCCGTCGCCCGCCAGGATGCGGGATAGAGACGCTTTTGCGGATCAGACGCAAAGTCAGGCGATGATAAAAAAATGCGCCGGGCGTGTCAACAAGGAAAGATCAGCTCGCGCGCACCTTAAACATGCTAAAGTTGCACACCCGTTGGGACGATATCAAGGCCTAAAAGGGCTGTTTCGTCACCCGTGAATGTTCATCCGACCGTTGATTCGCTGTGACGCACGCAAGGACACCCGCTTTTGATGGAGATGAAATTGTGGGCAAGATCATACGACTGGAGCAAATCAAAAATGACTTCGCTGAAAGACAGAAAAAAGAGCTGATCGACAGAATCAAAAGACACACCGAAGAGTTGCACCAACTTCTGGTTGCCTACCGCCGCTGGAAACTTGACATCATTGTAAGAGATGACGAGTGATCCCGTATCATCCGGTTTATTTTTTTGCACTACGCATTTCCAGCGGAATCGCCACCCCACCACCCTGCGAGGCAGTAAATGTCCGGCCTAGCGCGACTCCCGTCACCTCGTCTTCCCCCTCGGAAACGGATGGCGGCCGCTGCGGCTGACTATGGACGCCGGCGGTTCCGTCTTGGGGGCCGCGCAAGCGCCGGGTGTTAATTTCTTTGACCCTTTCAAGTTTATGTACTATACTTATTTATAGTTTCCTCCTGTTGGCCGTCGGAGGCTCAAAATGGTGAGTGGTACACCATTTTTTATTTTATCCGTTATCGAAGGGATTTAGCATCATGAGGAATCTGAACTCGCCGCATTCAAGCTCGTCGTCGTTCAAAAACAGACGTTCCGGCCTGGACCGCCGTTGGATTATTGCACCGCATAACGGCCCTGAACGACGCAGCGGGAAAGACCGCCGCAACCATCGCGCCACGGAAGAACGCGCCGAGGTCTTAAATTACGATCTCAACGAATTGGAGACATTCCGCGATCTTTTAATGGCCAATTCAATGCAGCTTGATGCGATTGCTCAGCTACTAATTGAAAAAGGATTCTTTTCCAAAGAAGAACTTTTTGAAATGCTCAAACGGATCCAGTCTGAATATGAAAAGAGAGGGACCACCTGATGGGGGGACTGCCCGACCGTTTGAGGCCCCCAATTTTGCTTCCTCGATTGTTACCGCGCATCGCTTCAATCAAATAAAATTCGTATATGTTTAGCTGTATGAAAAATATCCCGGTTGACAGCCTGTCCATGGTTTTTCAAAGGGCTAAACTGTTACTGAAATCCCATAATGCCTGAAACAGCAATCATGTCTTGCAAGCCGGGTCAAAGAAGCGGACCCACCAGGCTCAACTGACCTGCCGGCCATAATTACCAGCTCCTCTTACCTATTGTGCCAAGCATTTCAGACGTTATATGGACAGATTGATCATTTCGGGCACACAGGCAACCGGGGGCACCGCGCAGAGAAATCGAAGAGTGCGCGCTAAATGATTTGCCCCAGTATTGCCGAAAGATGCGGGGGCTGCTCGAGCGTTTGGGCCTCAAAACCCGGGGGGGTTGCCGTGGAACCGACAACCGGCACATGCGATGGGCCGCCAAATTGATCAAGGCCTGCATATGGGTCCTCAAGAAGCCGATTTTCATGTGGTCGGCATCGATTTGTCGGGTCCGACCCATGCGCGCAACACCGTCCTGGTTATTTTGGGATCCCGCCCAAATGCGCTGCGCAAGGTCGCGTCCCGTTCCGGCGCCGACGACCGGGATATATTCCAATCTGTTTCGCAACTGGCCCAAAAAACACTCGTCGTCGTCGGGCTGGACGCTCCGCTATCCTACCACATCGGCGGCGGCGACCGTCCGTCCGATGCCAAGTTGCGCCGCAAAATCGTTCAAGCGGGGATGAAGCCCGGATCGGTCATGCCGCCCACTATGACCCGCATGGCGTACCTGACGTTGCGCGGCATGGCGGTCTCTCGGAGCTTGGAACAAATCAAGGGATATCCGGTCCGGATGGTCGAAGTCCATCCCGGCGCCGCCATGGCCCTGCGCCAGGGTCCTCTTGAACATGTTCTCAATTTTAAAACCAGTCCGGCCAGCCGCTCGGCTTTGCTCTCCTGGCTCGAGGATCAGGGCCTGCACGGAATCACTTCGCAAGATAGGCCTTCCGATCATTATGTGGCGGCCTGCGCGTGCGCCCTCGCCGCCTGGAAATGGCACCGGGGTGAACCGGCCTGGGTGGTGCCGGCCCGCCCTCCTTACCACCCTTATGCTTTTGCCTGCTAGAATCCCCCCAATCCCCGCCCGTCAAACCCCTCGTGGGCGTGTCATAAAATTGACTTTTCTATACGCCGCTCTTTGGGGTGCAAACAGATCTTCTTTAAATTATAGACACTTTCGCCAAAGCGCCGGACGGCATGTTTTTTGCTACGACCTTGGCTAAATTAATCAATATTTTGTCCGTTCTAAGCTCCAACCGGGCCATCCAATAATTCCATAACTGCTACCCACTCATGGAGGGAAATGATGCCTTGGAAAACGACCGTGTTTGGATGGATCACTTTATTCGCTCTTTTGCTGATTGCACATGGCTGTGGAGGTTCCTCCGCCAAACCCGCCGGGGGTGCGGCCACCTCCAAATTATATCTGCAAAACAATATCCATGCCCAGGCGGGGCCGCGGGATATCAAAGCCAGTTATGCGAACTGGACCGATCCCGGGGCCGGTCATCTCATCATTCCGGTTAACACCCCGGTCGAGTTCAAAAAATATCGCAAAGGCCTGATCATCAAGAACCTGATCGACGGACGGCAAGTTTTCTTCGAGTTTCATCCCCGCAACATGGGTATGAGTGCCGAAGAATATATCCCTTTGATCACATCTCCCTCCACGGTAAGCCTGAAGGGGCTGTCGGGAATCGATCGTAAGGGCATCCAAGAGGGCAAAGCCTATGTCGGGATGACCAAAGAGGGTGTTCGAGTCGCGCTGGGCTATCCGGCGGCCCATCGCACGCCTTCCCTGGAATCCGGCACCTGGATTTATTGGAAAAATCGCTTCAAAACCATCGCGGTCGAATTCAGTGCCGATGGCCAGGTCCAATTCATTCGTTAAACAGGAAGGAACGCGTGATGGGCGGTCGCAGAATTGCACTGGTAACGGGCGCGAGCCAAGGAATCGGGGCGGCCATTGCCATCGCTCTGGCCAGGGATGGTTTTGATCTGTGGCTCAACTACAAAAGCAATCATGATGCCGCCGCCGAGGTAAAAAAGAAAATCGAGCACGCCGCGAGCCAGTGTCGGCTCCTGCCTTTTGACGTAGCGGATCCCCAGGCCGTTCAGTCGGTTTTGAGCCCTTTGCTTGAAAACGAAACGCCCGATGTCCTCGTGAACAATGCCGGGATCGCGAGGGACACCCTGCTGGTCTGGATGCGTCCGCAGGAGTGGCAAGAGGTTTTAGCGGTCAGCTTGAACGGCTTTTTCCAGGTTACCAAAGCGGTGGTCAACGGCATGCTACGCAAGCGCGCAGGCCGAATCATCAATATTGTTTCCACCTCCGGCCAGAGCGGCATGCCGGGCCAGGTCAATTACGCGGCCGCCAAAGCGGGGCTGATCGGCGCCACCAAGGCTTTGGCGGCCGAAGTGGCCAAACGCAGCATTCTGGTCAATGCTGTCTCTCCGGGGTTCATCGAAACCGAAATGACCAAAAACCTCCCCAAGGACAGAATCCTGCCCCTGATTCCTTTGCAGCGCTTGGGAACTCCCGAGGAAGTCGCCGCGGTGGTCAGTTTTCTGTGCTCGGAACGGGCGTCTTATATCACCGGGCAGGTTATATCCGTAAATGGGGGCGCCTATATGTAGAATCGATTTCACCCGAGTGTCAAACCGGCTCGATTTTCGCCAGTCCCTCTCAGACGCCCAATGATTCCCGACGAAACCAAAGCAGGCATTACCGGGGTCCGTCCACCCGTCTTGTCGATAAGGTTCTATGTTTAGAGTTGCAATTACAGGCATCGGTATCATCTCCTGCCTCGGCAACGATTCCGCAACCGTGGCTGAGGCCTTGCGCTCCGGCCGATCTGGAATCGGCATCGATGAAAAACGCCGGACACTGGGGTTTCGCAGCCCCTTAACCGGCGTCATCCGGGATTTTAGTCCGCCGGACAGCCTGTCTCGCAAACAGCGCAAGACCATGCCAGATTTTGCCATCCAGTCGTATGCCGCCGTGAAAGACGCGCTGCATGCCTCCGGACTCGGGCCGGAAGAAATCCAAAACCGGGAGTCCGGGTTGATTTTTGGTTGCGATTCCAGCTGCATCGCCGCCGTCGAGCAAGTGGAGCTGCTGCGCCGGCACGGAGCGACAACGTCCATCGGCAGCGGTCT
>CP070697.1:5355911-5378512 GCA_020353555.1 Desulfobacterales bacterium | reverse complement strand
CTCCATAAAGGTTAAAGGTTGGAGAATAGCTTACCCAAAAGTCATATAAACGTCAACCAATAAAAGGGTCAGAACCCAAATTATGAATATCGGTTCAATTATTTCATATTTTAGAAAAAAGGTTAAATAAATTTATATTTGACGCAAAATTTAGAATAAATCGGTAGCGGTGGAGCGGATCTTTGGTCTCAGTTGAAATCGGGTTATTGCACTAAAGGATTGTGAGGGTTAACCGATATATTTTATGCCTGACATCTTCGCTAATTGTTAACATACTAAAAATCAAGGGATTTTATGTCAAAACAACCGGTCAAGCTATTGGATCGCGTGCGACAGCGGATGCGCTTAAAGCATTATTCCATCCGAACCGAACAGGCCTATGTATCCTGGATAAAACGCTATATTCATTTCCATCATCTACGACATCCAAAGGACATGGGCCGCGCTGAAATCGAAGCCTTCCTCACGGACCTTGCCCTGCAGAGAAACGTGGCCGCTTCAACCCAAAACCAGGCGTTTAACGCGCTTTTGTTCTTGTACCGGCAGGTGCTCGCTATGGAGATATTCAATGAGGTCGATGCCATTCGGGCCAAACGCCCGCTGCGCCTGCCCACGGTGTTAACCGTGGATGAAACCCTGGCCGTCATCGAAGCGCTGGGGGGGACATTCCAGCTGATGGCCAAAATCCCGTATGGCAGCGGTCTGAGAGGGATTGAATGCGTCCGACTTCGTATAAAAGATATTGATTTCGGTTTGAACCAAATTATGGTCCGCGACGGGAAAGGCAAAAAGGATCGGATTACCGTCTTTCCGGATGAGGTAAAAACGAGACTTCGGGAACATCTTAATTATGTCAAAAAACTGCATGAAAAGGATTTGGGCGACGGATACGGCTCGGTATACTTGCCGAACGCGCTGGCCAAGAAATACAAAAATGCTGATAAACAATGGGGCTGGCAATACGCATTTCCATCCAAAACGCTGTCGGTGGACCCGCGGTCCGGCATCAAAAGACGGCACCATATTCACCTCAACAGCCTCCATAAGGCCATAAAAAGAGCCGTAGATCTTGCCGGAGTCAATAAACCCGTCAGCAGTCATACCTTTCGCCACAGCTTTGCCACGCATCTTCTTCAAGACGGATATGATATCCGTACCATCCAAGAGCTATTGGGCCACAAGAGTGTCAACACCACCATGATCTACACCCACGTTCTGAACAAAGGCGGAAGAGCTGTGCGCAGCCCCCTGGACAAAAATAAATCCGGCTAAACCGCCGGCGACAATTCTGTACGTCTGAGCGCAACGCAGTTGGGGGGGCGCCGCCGGGAAAGGAAGTCCGGCAGGGAAGGGGAGCCGAAACCCAAGGCTTTTGCTTAAGGCGCGCCGGCCGGTTCGCAGGACAGCAGGGTTTCGTCTTTGAGGGTTTCGCCGAATTTGTCGATCAGTTCGCTGACGGTCAGTTTCTGCTTTTCTTCGGCCTGCACATCCATCTGGATGCGGCCCTGGTGCAGCATGATCATGCGGTTGCCGTGGCAGAGGGCCTGGTTCATGTTATGGGTGACCATGAGGGTGGTCAGTTTGTTCTGGCTGACGATGGTATTGGTCAAGTGGGAGACTTTTTCGGCCGTGCGCGGATCCAGGGCGGCGGTGTGTTCGTCCAGCAGCAGCAGCTTGGGCAGGGAGAGCGTCGCCATGAGCAGGGTCAGGGATTGGCGCTGGCCGCCGGAAAGAAGACTGACGGCCTGCTTCAGCCGGTCTTCCAGGCCCAGATCCAACACCTTCAGAACTTCGCGGTAGCGCCGGCGCCGGGCGCGGGTGACGCCCCAGCTCAGTCCCCGCCGCTTTCCGCGGAGTTCGGCCAGGCACAGATTTTCCTCGATGCTCATGCCGCCGGCCGTGCCCATGGTGGGGTTTTGAAAGACGCGGGCAATGTGGTGGGCCATGGAATAGTCCGGGGATTTGGTCACGTCCTGATTGCCGACGGCGATCTGTCCTTCGTCCGGCGCGTAGGTTCCGGCGATGACGTTCAAAAGGGTTGATTTGCCCGCGCCGTTGGACCCGATGATGGTGATGAAATCGCCCTCGGCCACGGCCAGGTCGATCCCGTCCAGGGCGCGTTTTTCATCCTGGGTGCCTTTGTTGAAGATCTTGGTGACTCCTTTTAACAGCAGCGTCTGTGCGGCCACGACTACACCCCTCGCAAGTGTATTTTGCCCTCACGGGCGCCCTTGAGGGCCGGAATTCCCAGGGCCAGGATGACCATGAAGCCGGTGGCCATCTTCAGGTCGGTGGGTGCCAGGCCGAGGCGCAGCCCCATGGAAATGATGAAACGGTAAATGATGGAGCCGATTACGGCCGCCAGGGTCAGGCGAAAGACGGTGCGGGGTTTGATCATGGCCTCGCCGATGATGATGGAGGCCAAGCCGGCCACGATCATGCCGATGCCCATGCCCACATCGGAAAAACCCTGATCCTGGGCGACCAGCGCGCCGGACAGAGCCACGAGCGCATTGGACATCCCCAGGCCAAACACGGTGGCGTTGTCGGTGTTGACGCCCAGAGCGCGAATCATGGTTTCGTTGTCGCCCGTCGCGCGCAGGGCCATGCCGTACTCGGTATGGAGAAAAACGTCCGTGAGGGCCTTGGCGATCACGGTCACGATAAAAAAGAAGATGATGACCGGCACATACCGGACGACCTCCATGTTCTCCATAAAGGTGAAGATCGTCGGCCGGAAAAGCAGCTGGATGTTGGCCCGGCCCATAATCCTCAGATTCACCGAATACAGAATCGTCATCATCAGGATGCCCGCCAAAAGGCTGTTGATTTTCAGCCGGGTGTTGAGCACCCCGGTCAGGCAGCCGGCCAGGAAGCCCGCCAAAACGGCAGCCGCGACCGCCAGGGACGGATCAACCCCTTCCACGATCAGGCGCGCCGCCACCGCTCCCCCCAAGGGGAAGCTTCCATCGACCGTCAAATCGGGAAAAGCCAGAACGCGAAAGGTCAGCGCGATTCCCAAGGCGACCAGGGCATAGGCCAGCCCCTGCTGCAACGTGATCGGCAAGACACTGAGGATTACCATCTGCGCTCCCGCAAGATACCAGAAGCTGTTCCAACACCCCGCGGGATGCACCGGATGGGCTTTGAAACAGCTTCTATCTCTATGGCACCCGGGGCCGGCATCACCGGCCGCGGGTGCGGGAAAAAGGGCGCGGATTATTCGTAGACTTTATCCGCCATGTCAACATATTTCTGGGGAACTTCGAAGCCCTGGCTCTTGGCGTTTTTGACACTCAGGTGGAGGGTCAGGTTCTCGGTCAGCCCCGACGGGATCTCTCCCGGCTTTTTGCCGTCCTTGAGGATTTGGACGGCTTTCTTGCCGGCCGAATACCCCACCTCGAAGTAGTCAAAGCCCAGGGCCGCGATGGCTCCCAGGGGCACCTGGTCGGTATTGCCGACAAACAGCGGGATCTTATTGGGGTTGCACACCTTGGTGACCGAGCCGAAGGCCGAGGCCACCATGTTATCGGAAGTAATGTAAATCGCGTCCACGCGGCCCACCAGGGACTGGGCCGCCGTGTAGACTTCGCTGGAGTTGGAGATGGTCACTTCCGTCAGTTCCAGGCCGAATTTTTGCATGGCGTCCTTGGTCCAGCTGATGCTTTTGACCGAATTGGCGTCGCCGGCATTATAGATGGTGCCCCACTTTTTGGCCCCAGGCAGCATTTCGTGGTAGAGGGCGATCTGACGCTCAATGGGCCAGGCGTCGGATATTCCCGTGACATTGCCGCCGTCGGCGTCCATGGTTTTGACCAGACCGGCATCCACCGGGTCGGTCACCGAAGAGTAGACGACGGGAATGTTCTTGATGACTTTGCAGGCCGCCTGGGACGTGGGGGTGGCGATGGCGTGCACGAGATCCAGTTTCTCGCTGGCAAACTTCTGGGCGATGGCCTGGGCGTTCGACATCTCCCCCTGGGCGTTCTGGTAGTCGTATTCGACCTCCAGGCCGGCTTCCTGCAGCGCTTTTTCAAAACCTTTCTGGTCCGCTTCCAGGGCCGGATGGGAAACGATGGTGGTCACGCCCACCTTGAAAACCTTCGCCGCGACCATGCCGGGCGCCAGGAAAGCCATGATGAGTACCGCCGCAACCAACAGACAACTCAATTTATTCCGCATAGCCAACCTCCTTTCGTTCAGTTACTAACTTAAGTTCAATTTATATAAGTTTACCTATTGACTGGATGACTATAAAGACAAAGCCGTTTGTTTGTCAAGTAATAATTCCGTGCGCGTTTGCCGGGCGAGGCGATGGGGAGAAATCAAAATTGAGGCGATACCAATCCAACCCAAGGCAAATGTGAAAAAGTAGAGCTAGTTACCGAAGAAGACAATTTGTGCTTTTTGGGGTTAGGGCCAGAAGTTGTTACTTTCGCGACCCGCGCTGCCCCCGGCCGACGGCCAAACTTGTCATCATCTTGCTTGGGGTCGTTGTGACTTTGTGGCCCCAAATCTTGGATCCCCGCTAAATCGGGATTTGCGCTTTGCTCCCACCGGCGGGTCCGGGTTCGAAAGAGATGCTTTCCGGCGGACAGAAGCCCATGGGTTTTTCGGTGCCGGCGGTGCCGCGCCATGCAAGCAAAGTATTTTCAGGGTCCTTGAGAACGGTTTGACACTTTTCGCTTCGAAATGGTATGAGTACGCGCTGGATGCGCTCACTGGCACTAAGGCCATAAAAAAGATAAGATGCCATCACCGCCGCTCGGAGCGATCGCGGTGAACCCGCCCGAAGCTCATGGGATCTGAAACCGACAAAATTCTTGAAGGCAATCAACTCGCCGGCGCCCGATTGATCCGCCAGCTGGAAAACGCCGATCCGGAAGGCCTCAAGGTCCTCAAAACCCTGTACCCCCACACCGGCAAGGCTCTTGTCATCGGTATCACCGGGCCGGCCGGAACCGGCAAGTCCACCCTGGTGGGACGGATGATTACCGAATTCCGCCGACGGGGGCGGCGGGTGGGCGTGGTGGCCGTTGATCCTTCCAGCCCGTACTCCGGGGGGGCGCTGTTGGGCGACCGGGTGCGCATGGAGCGCGATGCCGCCGACGAGGGCGTCTTTATCCGCTCCATGGCCACCCGCGGGCAGCTGGGAGGCCTGAGCCGAACCACCCGGGAGGCCGTTCTGGTAATGGACGCCATGGGCTATGAGGTGATTCTCATCGAAACCGTGGGGGTCGGGCAGGACGAGGTGGATGTCGCCCAAAACGTGCATACCACGGCGGTGGTCAGCATCCCCGGCATGGGCGATGACATCCAGGCCATGAAAGCCGGCCTGCTGGAAATCGGGGACATCTTCGTCGTCAACAAGGCCGACCGGCCCGGAGCCGAGGACGTGGCCGGGCTGCTGACGATGATGCTGGAAATGCGGGGGATTCCCGCCGGCGACTGGAAGCCGCCCGTGCTGCGGACCGTGGCGCTCAACAATGAAGGCATTCCGGAACTGGTCGACGCCTTGCTCGCCCACAACCAATACCTGGCCGCCAGCGGTAAACTCCAGGAACGCATCCGCCAGCGGGAGCTGACCTTTTTCCGGCAGCTCGTCATCGAAATGGCCGCCCTCAAAATCTTCGATCTGGCCGCGCGTTCTCCGGAATACGCCGCCCTTCTGGACAACCTGCGCGGCCGCCAGATCGATCCTTACTCCGCCGCCGAAAAGCTCGTGGAGGGCCTCCAATACAAGACCGGTTCCTGAATTCCGACCGGCCAATGAGAGACTTTACGCCGGGAATTCTGAAGATAGGCCCGACCAGGCGACGATCACGGCATGCGACCATGGACGGATTTCCTTTGGATATTGCTGGGCACACATCATGAGGCAGTGTAGCTGCGGCTTTGATTTAACAGCGAACAGCGGGAAAGGAGGATCAGCATGAAATATGTAATTGGCGTCGATACCGGCGGAACGTTTACCGACCTGATCTGTGTCGATGAGCAGGGCGGGAGTATGATCATCAAAACCCCTTCAACCCCCGACGATCCTTCGATTGCCGTTGTCAACGGCCTGCGGAGCCTGGCGGCGGACATGGATCGGGACCTGCAGGGGTTTCTGGGCGATGTCGCGCGCATCTGCCACGGAACGACCGTGACCACGAACACCGTGCTTACCTGGACCGGCGCGAAAGTCGGGTTGTTGTGCACCAAAGGCTTTCGGGACACCCTGGGGATCCGCTTCGGCATCCGGGAGACCCCCTATGATTATACGATTCCGGCCCCCCAACCTCTATCGCCGCGGTATTTGAGGGTACCGATTGCCGAGCGCATAAAGTGGAACGGGGAAATCGTGACCCCCTTGGACGAGGAGGAGGTCCGCCAGGCCTGTCAGTACTTCAAACACCACAGGGTCGACGCGATCGTGGTGGGATTTATTTGGTCTTTCAAAAATCCCATCCATGAGCAACGGGCCGTGGCCATCTGCCGGGAAGAACTCCCGGACGTGTATGTTTGCGGCTCCTGTGATGTGCAACCGGAGATTCGCGAATACTGGCGCATCAGTACGGCCACCCTCAACGCTTACGTGGGTCCCAATTTAGCCCGCTACCTTCACAATCTGGTCCAAACGCTCAATGACTCCGGGTTTAAAGGCCAGCTGCTGATCACCCAGTCCAATGCCGGGGTCATATTTCCCGAGATCGCCATGGAGCAGGCCGTCCGCACGATCCTTTCCGGTCCCGCCTGCGGTCCGGCGGCGGCCGCCTATCTGGCTTCGCCCCTGCGTTTGAAAAATCTGATTACCATCGACATGGGCGGCACCAGCTTGGATGTGTGCCTGATTAAAGACGGACAGCCTTGCACGACGCTGGAAACCGCCGTGGCCGGGGTTTACCATCTGAAGCTGCCCTTGATCGATGTGCATACCATCGGGGCCGGCGGCGGCAGTATTGCCTGGCTGGATCAGATGAACGTGCTGCATGTGGGACCCCAGAGTGCCGGTGCCGATCCCGGCCCGGCCTGCTACGGCAAGGGGGGGACGGAGCCCACGATTACGGATGTGGATTTGATCCTGGGCTATTTGAATCCGGATTACTTTCTGGGCGGTGAAATGAGCGTCGATATCCAGCTGGCCCGCCAGGCCGTCCAGGCCAAGATCGCCGACGCCCTGGGCATCAGCGTGATCGAGGCCGCCAAGGCGATTCGCAAAGTTGTCGACCACAGCATGTCGGATGCCATCTCCCAGGTTTCCGTCGAGCGGGGGGAAGATCCCCGCAAGTTTACGCTGGTGGCGGCCGGGGGGGCCGGACCGGTGCATGCCGGCAGTCTGTCCCGCGCGCTGGGGATCGAAAATATCTTGATTTCCCGGACGTCCTCGATCTTTTGTGCTTTAGGCAGCATCATCGCCGATCTGCGACATGACCTGGTGCGATCCGTGGTGGCCAAAACCAGTGACATCGATCCCGACGCGTTAAATAGCATTTTCCGCGAGATGCGGGCCCTGGGCGATGAATACCTGGACCGGGAAGGCATCGTGGAGAGGGATCGCTATTATAAAAAATCCATCGATATGCGTTACAAGGGTCAGTTTCATGAGGTGGAGTTGCCGTTATCCGAAGCGGAACAAAGCGCCGAGGAGCGCGCACAGATCATCGAGGATTTTCATCAAAAACATGAAGAGTTGTACGCTTATCGGGACGTGGTGGAGACCGAAACCATCAATGTGAGGCTGGCGGCCTGCGGCCGGGTGGTAACCCCGGCCCGCAAAGCCATGCCCATCGGCAGCGGCGATGCCCGGCGGTTCATCAAGGGCAAACGCGATGTCTACTTCGCGCGCAAATTTGGTTTCGTGCCCACCACGATCTATGACGGCGACCTGATGGAAGCCGGAGACATCGTCGAGGGGCCGGCCATCGTCGAGCAAAAAACAACGACGGTCGTTGTCCCGCCGGACACGCGGTTAGAGGTCACCACCTACGGGGATTACTACATGCAGTCCAACCTCAGGCCCTAGGTGATTGACCAGCGACCATTGACTATTGGTGGTCGTCGATGCGTTCCGCCGTTTTGCGAATTGTAAACTTGAAGGCCTTGCGGATTGAGTCGCGCTCAATTCGGGCCTGGAGAAGGGAGGATACGATGCATCAGAAAAATACGTTTAAACTGCAGACCGATCCGGCCGATTTCAGTGTGCTGGTATCCGCGATGTTTACCATTGCCCGGGAAATGGGCAAGAATATGGAGCGCACGGCCCGGGCGCCCATCTATTATTCGGCCCATGATTTTACCACCACCCTGCTGACCCTGGATTGCGAACTGCTGGCCTTGGCCGAGTATATTCCCGTGCTGATCGGGGCGACGCCTTTTTCGGCCCGGGCCGTCAAAGAATATTTCCAGGACGACATCCATGAAGGCGATGTTTTTCTGGTCAATGACCCCTACACGCTGGATGCCGGCAACCAGATGGCAGATTGGTGTATCGTCTACCCGGTTTTCTGGCAGGGCAAGCAGGTCCTCTGGGTGGCCAACAAGGCCCATCAGCAGGACACCGGGGGAGGGGTGCCGGGCGGATACAATCCCGGGGCGCTGGACATCTACGGCGAGGGCTTGCGGATCCCGCCGGTGAAGATTTTCGAGCGGGGCCGCGAAAGGAAAGATGTGTTCAACCTGATCATGACCAATGTCCGCATTCCAGATACCCAGCGGGGCGACCTGTTGTCGATGATCGGGGCGGCCCGCGTGGGCGAGAAGCGGGTGCGTGTGATCTATGACACCTACGGCGAGGAGACCATCCATACGTTCATCACCGATCTGATGGGCTATGGTGAGTTTATGATGCGCGAAGAGATCGCCAAGATCGCGGACGGGGTCTATCACAGCGAAATCAGGGGCAACGAGGCTTCCACGCCCATTATTTGCGATCTGACGATCGACGGCAGCGAGATGACGGTTGATTTTACCCAGAGCGGTCCGATGTCCAAAGCCTATATCAACAGTCCCATCGCCAATACGTACAGCAGCGTCTACATGGCCCTGATGACCTCGGTGGGCAAGAAAATAGCCTATCGCTGCGGCGGCTGTTACCGACCCCTGAAAATTGTGACCCGCCCGGGTACGGTGACCCATGCGACCTTTCCGGCCACCCATGGGAACTGCACTAATTTTGTGGCCAAACAGATCATCGAAGCGGTCTGGTCCGCGCTGGCCCAGGCGGCGCCGCAAGAAGTTCCGGCCGGTTGGGGATCCATCAACTACTGGGTGTTTTCGGGTCTGGATCCCCGACGCAAGGAGGGATACGGTACGCCGGACTTTCTGGGTTGCTCCAGCGGCGCCGGCGCCATCTGGGGCACCGACGGGTGGCCGACCAATGGGCCGCAGATCTGCAGCGGAACGCTCTATTATCCGGAGATCGAAGTGGCCGAAAGCATCTATCCCATCATCTGGGAAAAGTGGGAATGGGCGCGCGACTCCGGTGCGCCCGGAAAATACCGCGGCGGCTGCGGCGTGGATAATATCTGGGTGGCCGATTCGGATCCCGAACCCATTCATTTGGCGTATGCCGCCGAACCTTTTGACTATGCGGTGGCGCCCGCGATCGCCGGAGGGAAGCTGCCGCAGCCCAATTCCAAGAAACTGATCCTGGCCGACGGTCGGGAAGAATCACCCGCAGCCGTGCGGCGCACCATGCTATACCAGCTGCGTTCGGGGGACAAGTCCATCGACTATGTCATGGGCGGCGCCGGGGTGGGCAACCCGCTGGAACGCGCGATTGAGGCGGTGCGCGAGGATGTCCGGGATGAGCTGGTCTCGATCGAAAGTGCGCAAAACGATTACGGCGTGGTGATCGATCCGGCCACCCTGGAAGTGGATCTGGAAAGGACGGCGGCGTTGCGCCGCAAGCTGGGCGAAGGGTAGGGGCGGACGGGAAAAGACCGACAGCGGACAACCCATAAAAGGAGGAAGCCCTATGCTGATTGGCGAAGCATTGCAAAGATGTGCCCGGAATTATCCTGCCAAGCTGGCCTTCCAGGACGAGTATGGCAAGCACTTCCCCCCGGGCGCGCGTTATACTTACCGGGAACTGTTGGATACCGTCAACCGCCTGGGAAACAGTCTGCTGGCGATCGGCCTTCGCCAGGGCGATCGGGTGGCGGTCCAAACCGGCACGGGCACCGGCTATTTCCTGTCCCTGCTGGCGCTCGCCCAAGCGGGCATGGTCATCGCGCCCATTGATCGCACGTTTATGGGTGAGGAAATCGCCTATCAGGTCCAAGACAGCGGGGCGCGGGCCTTGATCTGTGACGCGGACATTTATCAGGCCAAAATAGCGCCCATCCGGTCCCGGCTCGGTACCGTCGCGTACTATATCGGGGTCGGGGATCCAAGCCCTTCTGATTATCAACTGGCGACCCTCATCCACGAAGGTTCATCCGCGCGACCCCCGGTGACGGTGCACGAAGATGACCTGGCGACCCTCATCTATACCAGCGGCACCACCGGGCGGCCCAAAGGCACGCCGCTCAGCCATCGCCAGTGGACCTACAGTGCCGTGATTTGGGCCGGCGAGCTCGGTATTCACCCCTACACCCGCTGGCTGCTTCCCCTGCCCCTGCATACCTCCGGCGGCACGGGGCTGAGTATCGCCTCCGTGACCCGCGGCTGCACGCTGATCGTCACGAATCCGGACCCCCCCAAGATCCTAAATCTGATCGCGCGGGAAAAAATCACCTTCACCCAATTCAGTCCCACCCTGCTGGCCATGGTGATTCGCCACCCGGAGGCCGCCCGGACGGACTTTACCAGCATCGAACGCTGGTTTACTTCGGCGGCCCCTATTTCGGCCGAACTACTGGCCGAAGGGGCCCGCTATCTCGGGGAAAAATTTATCCAGTTGTACGGCACCACGGAAACCGCCCTGCTCGGAACGGTCTTGCGGCCCGAGGAGGTCAGCGTCGAAGGGCCGTTGGCCCAACGGCTGACTTCCATTGGCAGGGCCTGTTTGGGCTATGACACGAAGGTGGTGGATGACGACGGCCAGGAAGTCGGCGTGGGAGGCATCGGGGAGCTCGCCGTCCGGGGAGAAGCCGTGGCGCAGGGCTACTGGAACAAGCCGGAGGCCACGGACTTTAAAGACGGGTGGTGGTATTCCGGCGATCTGGTACGCGTGGACGCGGACGGTTTTTATTATGTGGTGGACCGCAAAAAGGATATGATTCTCTCCGGCGGTTACAATGTCTACCCGCGGGAAGTCGAAGATGTCATTGCTTCCCATCCATCCGTGCACATGGTGGCCGTTGTCGGTGTGCCCGATGAAAAATGGGGTGAGGCCGTCAAAGCCGTCATCGTGCCCAGGGCCGGGGTTCAAATAGCGGCCGACGAAATCATCAATTTTTGCCAAGAGCGGATGGCTTCGTACAAAAAGCCGAAATCCGTCGACGTCATCGACCTGGCGGAGATGCCGATGAGCGGCGGCGGCTACAAGATACTCCGCCGGAAATTAAGGGACCGTTATCGCCAGGCCTACGCCGCAAAGCAAAAGGGCGGCGCCTGGGGGGCGGTCTAGCCGAGGAGGCGAATCAACCCAGGACCGAAAAGCTACTCTCCGGATTGATTGCGCGCCGGCGCGAGTAGAATCCGGCATTCAGGGTCAGGCCGGTGTAACGGCATTGGATCTTGACCGGTTCCTGGTCGTGATCGTGTCCGCTCTGGCAGGCGTGGATCAAGCGGGCCATCAGGTAGCCCACCACCGGGGCGTTTTTGAACTGGTTGCCGCTGGTTCCGACGGCCATGTAGAATCCGTCTAAATCCGATTTGTCGTAGATCGGAATCCAATCGTCGGACACGTCGTACAAGTCCACGATGCCGGCCGGATCCTGGGGGATGCCCAAGGAAGGGACCCGCCGGGCGAAGCGGTAGACCTGGGCCGTCCATTGTTCCAGGGTGACTTCCCGGTTGAAGTCGTCCGGATCGTCGATCCACTGCCGGGGGTCGCATTCCGGGTCCTCGCTGCCGATCAGAATATGGTTGCCGACCTCGGGACGTGAATAGCAGCCGATATCGCCGTCCGAGCAGATATAGCCGTTGTTTTCATAATCAAAGCCTTCCGGTGCCGGCACGAAATGAACCTCGTGGCGAAGGGCCCGCGTCTTGATGCGCATGTCCGCTTCGACGCCGGCCAGGCGGTTGATCACGAAGGAATGGGGACCGGCCACGTTGACCACCACCGGCGCATCGATCTGTTCGCCGTTTTGAAGGGTGACCCCGAGGACCCGCCCCCCGGCCCGGCGGATTTTCACGACTTCGCAGTTAAACCGGAATTGACCCCCCTGGGCTTCGGCGGCGCGCTGCAGGTTGTGGGTCGCCAGCTGGGGGTCGCTGACATAACCGGAGGAGGGCACGAAAATGGCGCCGCTGATTTTTTCCGTGGGCGTGTCCCAGAAGCGGTCGTCCTCCGGCCGCCGCGGAGGCCAGAAGGCATGCGGATCAAACAGGGGCAACTTTGCTTTTAGCGTAAGCAGGTCCCATTCTTCATAGGCAATGCCGAGTTCTCTAAAATACCGGAAGCCTTGGGCGGCGTCATAGTGGTTGGATTTGATGATGACGCATCCCGTGTTGATGTAGCGGGGGTAGCCGCGCTCGTCCGGGGCGCCGAGGTAATTTTGCCAGTCTTGCCAGTGAAAGAGGCTTTCATAGGCCATGGCCGTTCCGTCCCAGGTGGAGTAATGGGTGCGGATGACCGCACAGGAATTGCCGGTGGAGCCGCAGCCGGCCGCCGGCCGTTTGTCGACGTTCAGGGTTTTATAACCGGCTTTCGCCAGCTCAAAGCCGACCGCGGCGCCGATAATCCCGGCCCCGATGATGAGGGCATCGCAGTGTGCGTTCATATCCGACGGTCTCCTTCGCAATTGCAGCGACGCAAGTGATGGGGCGATCCCTTAGCGGTGGGAGAGAATAAAGACCGGGTCAGCGGATGTCAAGTCATTTGTCCGGCCGCTGCGTCCCGTTGGGCAGCCGACAGGACTTCATGCGACTCCCGCGCGGAGTTCGCGGCGTCCTTCGCCGTCTTGCGTCGTGCTTTCGGCGAGCGCTGTGAGAGCCCTGCTGATTGCCGAGGCGATGGCCTGCCGGCTCCGGGTCGGTTCCTTTCAGAACTGCGCGCTGGCCGCGATGGGAGGGTGTCTTGGACAGGATGACGGATAAAGTTATGGAGCCGAAAAGGATGCCATCGACAAATGATCTGCCGTTTCCCGTGCCCGCCGGACGGTTCGATCAGAAACAGGAGATGTTCAAGCGGGCCAGCTGGGATGAAAAGATCCGCCCGCTCGCCGCCCGCTTTTACCGGGAGGTCGACTACAGGGAGGATGACGGGTATCGCAAGATCGACTACGCCCTGCGCAACGCCTCCTGGAACCTGGAGTGGGGCGCCGCGCTGGGCAACTCCCGCAGCAATTCCGGCCTGTATGCCTGGGAGGGGGTGCCGGCCAAAATCCAGCACTTTGTGGAGACCGGAGGCCCGGTCACCCAAACGCCGGCCGCGATGAGCCGGGCCATCAAAGCGGCGGCGGGTTTTTTCGGAGCGGATCTGGTGGGTATTTGCCGGCTGCACCCCAATTGGGTCTACTCCCACGAGTACAATTTGATCACCGGCGAACACTATCCCCTGGAAGTTCCCGCGGGGTGTGACCGGGCCGTGGTCATGGCGGTCGCCATGGACTATGAAGCCATGCGCTCCGCCCCCACGGGCGTGGGCGGCGGGGCCACGGGTTTGGGCTACTCCCAAATGGCCTTTGTGGCCAATCTGCTGGCGGCTTTTATCCGCGGACTCGGCTATCGCGCGGTTCCGTGCGGCAACGATACGGCGTTGAGCATTCCGCTGGCCATGGCGGGCGGGCTGGGAGAAGCCAGCCGCATGGGCCTTTTGATTACGAGGCAATTCGGCCCGCGGGTGCGCCTGTGCAAGGTGTTTACGGATCTGCCGCTGGCCCGTGATCGCTGCCGTCCCTTCGGCGTCGAAGCCTTTTGCCGCACCTGCAAAAAATGTGCGGTCCACTGTCCGTCCCATGCCATCCCCCACGGGGAAAAGACCACCGAAGGCCCTTCGCTTTCCAATCAGTCCGGCATCTTGAAGTGGTACGTGAATCCGGAGAACTGTTTTTCCTTCTGGGCCGCCAACCGCATGGACTGTTCCACCTGCATCCGGGTCTGTCCCTACAACAAGCCCGGGGGGATTCTGCACGCCATCGTTCCGGCTGTCAGCCGCCGGACGTCCCTTTTCAATGCCTTTTTTGCCTGGTTGGACGATCGGCTGGGCTACGGCACAGAGGTAGCGCCGGCCCGATTTTGGGGGCGGTTCTAGTTCTACTTTGTCACATTAACCATTTTCAGCATTTGGGCGCGGCATGGATGCTCAGATTTGAAACCGCGTAAAACTCGGGCCTAAGGGCTCGTAAAGAAAGCCCCGAGGACGCGCACCATATGAACCATCGTCGCATCTACATTTTTTTCAGGTCTTTGAAAGCAGAGGGGTGTCACAGCGCGGAGCTTTCTCAACGATCCCTAAGGCCCTCAGACAGTTACACGCTTTCAAAGCTGACCATCCATTGCGTTTGTGCTCGGAAGGCTTTCGTTACTGTAACAAAGCAGAACTAGCGTCTTTCACGCAAAATCTAAGGCGGGGACAAGCGCCCCACGGGGGCCTATGATTTTCGCAGCCCACACGGCAGACATCCCCGCGCGGCCGTTCCCTTCATTTCAGGTGACCGTCCGGCCATGGCGCTGATCCTGCGGCTTGCGGGCCTGCCCGGCCGGAGGCGTTAGGATCGGAGGCGTTAGAGTCGGATAACCTGCAACCGCGGGCGAAATCAAATCGTCCCGCCAAGGACCGCCAATGCATTCCAAGCACGCCGCTGCCAAGGTTCGCATCTTCTACGGCTGGTACATTGTTGCCGCCGGTTTTCTGATTCTCTTTTGCATGTCCGGCGCGCGCTTTTCCTTCGGGGTGGCCTTCAAGCCGATGATCGCCGAATTCGGCTGGGATCGGAGTTCGATTTCCCTGGCCTATTTGCTCAATATGCTTGTTTTCGCCCTGACCCTCAGTATCTCCGGCGTATTTTATGACCGTTACGGACCGCGATGGGTCATGGTGATTGCAACGGTCGCACTGGCCGTCGGGTACCTGGGCATCGCCGCAATGGGCGCTCTGTGGCAGTTTATGATTTTCTACGGCGTCTTATCCGCGGTTGGATTCGGCGGAGCATCCTTGCCTTTGATCGCGGCCCTGACCAGCAAATGGTTTGACCGCCGCCGGGGCTTCGCCATCAGCCTGGCGATCGCGGGCAATTGCCTGGGGCAGTTTGCGCTCGTACCGCTTTTTGCGGTGTTTCTGTTGCGGTACGGATGGCGGGCCTCCTACGCCGCAACCGGAATGATCGTGTTGGCGGTCAATACGATCCTGGTTCTCGGGGTGATCAAGCCTTCGCCCCATGCTCTCGGGCAGCAACCCTGGGGGGCGCAACCGGCGGGGGCCGCCGGCCTCGCGCAGGCAAGCCGCGCGGCGCCGGCCCGGCGGCCAGACCTCAAACTTCACGAGGCCATGCGGACCGCCTCGTTCTGGTTTTTTCTGACGGTGATGTTTGTGTGCGGCAGTGGCGATTTTCTGGTCACCACCCATTTGATTCCCCTGGTGACCGATTACGGCATCGCCCCGTCGACGGCGGCGAGCATGCTGGCCTGGTTTGGAATGGCAAGCTTGGCCGGAATCCTGATTGCCGGGCCGGTGGCGGATCGGATCGGCAACAAGATCCCCATCGCCGTGACATTTGGCCTGCGCTTTCTGCTATATGTGATGATTTTAAGATACCGCAACTTTTTTACCTTTTACGTCTTTGCGGCGACTTTCGGGTTTACGTTTCTGATCACGGCGCCGTTGACCACCACCCTGGTCGGCAAACTCTTCGGGTTCCGCCATGTCGGTTTGATTTCCGGTTTTATCACCACAATTCACCATCTCGGCGGCGGGCTCGGGGCGTATCTCGGCGGATTGATCTTCGACCATACCAAAAGTTATCAGCTGGCCTTTGTTTTCTCGGCCGGCCTGGCGCTGCTCGCCGTCGCGAGCAGCCTGTTCATCAAGGAACGCCGCCATTGCGTTTAACGCGGGCGGGGGCGCTGGGAGCTAGACGGCTTCCAACAGCTTCCGGATGATCCCGGCCAGGTCCCGCATTTCGAGCGGCTTCATCGCGATCTCGCCGATCCCGGTCGTGTCCGCGCGCCGGATATCTTTCAGTTCGCTGAAGCCCGTGCAGAGAATGATGGGGATATTGGGGCGAATGCGCTTCATTTCCACCGCCAGACCAAATCCCGTCATATGGGGCATCGTCTTATCGGTGATCACCAGGTCAAACCGCTGGGGCTGGCCGCGAAAGGTTTCCAGAGCCTCAATCGGGTTGGTTCGCGTCTCAACTTGATAACCCAACCCTTCCAGCATCTGTTTGCCAAGCAGCGCCAGGGGGAGTTCATCGTCAACAAACAGGATTTTTTCCATGCCCATCGGCAGAGGCTTCAAGCCTTCGGCATCGGAGCTGACCTCAGCCTCAATGGCCGGGAGGAGGACCTCAAAGCGCGTGCCTTTTCCCGGTTCACTGTCAACTCTAATGGCGCCGGCATGGCTTTTGACGATGCCGTGCACCACCGATAGACCCATTCCGGTTCCCTGCCCTCGGTCTTTGGTCGTGAAAAACGGATCGAAAATGCGTTCGAGGGTGGCCGGGTCCATGCCATGGCCCGTATCACTTACCGCCAGTTTGATATAGGATCCCGGTCTTGCGTCCGGGTAGTCGGATCGGAGGTTCTCCGTCAGGTTGAAATTCGTCAGACCCACCGTCAGCACGCCGCCTTGGGCTTCCATCGCATGGTGCGCGTTTGTGGCCAAATTCATGAGCACCTGATGGATTTGCGTCGGATCGGCTTCAACAATCGCCGTGTTGCCGTCGATGTTTGGCCGAATTTCAATGGTGGTGGGCAAAGATGCGCGGAGCAGCTTGAGGGCGTCTTGGACGATGTGGGCGATCTGGACCGGTTTGCGTTCGATTTCCGTCTGGCGGCTGAAAGCCAGGATCTGGCGGACCAAATCCTTGGCGCGATGCGAGGCCTTGAGCACTTCTCGGAGATATTTCTTCAAGGCATGGTCGCTGGCAACCCGCAAATCGGCGAGTTCGGCGTAGCCCATAATCGCCGCGAGAATATTGTTGAAATCATGGACGATCCCTCCCGCCAAGGTCCCAATGGCTTTCATCTTGTGGGCCTGCTGCAGCTGCACCTGCAGCTTGTTCTTTTCTTCTTCGGCGCGCTTTTGGGCGGTTATATCACGAATGGTGGCCAAGACCGCGTCCCGGCCCCCTAAGGTGATGCGGCTGGAGTAGACTTCTACATAGATAACCGTGCCGTCCGGCCGAAGGTCGCGGACCTGGAAAATCCGGGCGGTTTGAAGGGGCCATGCATGGCGGCGGACGACAAGGACGTTGCGATCCTCCGGGTGGATAAAATCCTTTACGTCCCTGCCCATCACTTCCTGCGGTTGTTCGAAGCCGTGCAATCTCAGCCAGGCCGGATTGACATCGACTATTTTCCCATTCTGGACAAGACTCATGGGCTCCAACGAGTCTTCAAACATGGTCCGGTACTTGTTTTCGGATTCTTTTAAGGCCCCCTCGGCCTGTTCGCGTTCTTGGATTTCTTGGGCGTAGGCCCGATTCGTCGCGATTAATTCCCGGCGCTGCGCTTCGACGGTCGTCATGGCCCGCGAAAAGCGCTGCGAAAGAAGAAAGGCCTGGGAAAAAATAAAAACAAACACGCCAAAGGGCGCCCAATAACCGGTGTGCACGGATTGATCGGCATACAGGATATCATTGGTGGCTGTCACGATGAGCACCAGAAAGCCCAGGAGAAAAGCGAGGGCCCCTTCGCGCCGGCGTCGCGAGGCCCGCACGAGAAGATAGACACCGTAGCCGAATGAGATCACCGCCAAGAACTGGAACAGCGGCAACGTGCGGGAGTACAGTTTCGCCGGTGTGAAAAGCACCGTCGCTGTAAAAACGAACGCCACCAATGCGATGGCCGTGATGGCCCTCTTGGGGGTTTCGTGGGGGAAGAGCGACCTTAGGAACATGGCAAAGGACGGCACGGCCAGATAAAACGTCAGATACGAAATCTTGACGAGAAACTCCCAGTTGAAATCGGGCTAAAGGCTGACAAGGTAGCGCTCACCCGTCGTTATGATCCGGACGGCCAGCAGGAAGCAGAATACGGCAAAATACAAGGGCGCTTTTTCCGCCCTTCTGATGGTGTACAGGCCCAGGTGATAAATGCCCATGATCAAAATACTTCCAAACAGCAAAAGGTCGAAACCGATGGCTTTTTCCCTGATTCGACGGACATCCGCCGCCGGCCCCAGCACAATCGGCTCCCAAGCCCCGCCTTTGCGGTGATGGAAATTAGAAACCCAGACAATGATCTCGATCCGTTGGGACGCAGGTTGGAAGTCGACGATTTGGGGGTCGAAGCGCGGAACCGTCGTCTCCGGCGTCCGGCCCGGCACCCCCGCGGACAATAGCTTCAACCCATTGACGTAAGCGGTAAAGGCCACCGCCATGTCCAGGAATTTAAGAGCCAGGGGCGGCGGAGGTTCTGCCATGAGAACCTGCAAACGATAAGTGGCATATCCGTGTCCGGCGATTTTACTCCCGCCGGTGGCATGACCGTTCCAGGCCTTGGGAACTTCAATCATACCGGCGGACGCGGCGAGATCCGTGCGGGCGAAATCTTCGGGCGCAAGGTGCCGCTCCCAATAGAATTCCCATTGGCCGTTGAGTTTAACCGGACCATCCCGCGCGATGTCCCAATTGGTTAAGTCGAGGATTCCCTGGACGGCCTGGGGGGCGATTTTAACTGATTCTTGCAAGCTGCAGGAGGCTAGCAGAAATGGAGACAGGCAAACCAGGCTGAAAACCAGCCCGGCGAATGCGATTGGCTTTGCCCATTTGCGGATCGTCATGATGCCGGAACCTGGACTGTCGGCCCCGGCGGGAGGGGCCGCCCTTGCCTGACCTTGGGCGGAATGACAATTTGCTTTTTCAGTGAGATTTTGACCGGTTCCATCCGAATCTCCCCGCGCGATCAACTCCGCTGGGTCACGTTCAAAAGTCCCCCGGTGGGGCAAGGGATTCAGGGGCATTTTTCCGGAAGGGCGACGCAGATCCGCCCCCACTCCTGTTTACCGGCGGGGGGCTTGATCTGCGCGTGCGCCCGCACGCATAAAACGCAGACGCGACGCAGGAGAATTGTTGTCGGCCAACGATATGTGTTTCGATCAAAAATGTCAAGGCGATTGCGCCGGGAAACCAAGGCGGACGCATTTGGAAACTGCAAATGCATTGGCCGCGGCCGGGAAACCAGGGCCAAAGCCTGGGGAAACAGCCGGGCGTGCATGCCTGCGGGAATCCCCCCCGACCTGACGCCGGCGCCACAAACCCGACCGTGGCAAGTGGGCGGCGCCCAGACGGCCCGCGCCCGCCGGGCGAAGGGGATTATTTTGCATTTGACACCGAATTCTTATTTTTCTAAGGTGGTGCCGGGTGCAAGCGATTGCGAACCCGCCGGACATCTAGATGGAAGACTCAGCTCCATCGCCGCCCTGGGCGGCCGGGTCCGGGGTTCGCCGACAACTAACGGCTCATGGCGAAGGGGTTAGATTTTTCGGTATGTGCCCTTCAAGCGGCGGGGGAGGTGATGTCCCGGCTGGGCGCGAGCTTCGGCGTACCGGAATTTTATCTGCGCAAGATCAGGGGGGCGGGAGCAAAGGCCGAAGAATCCCTGGCCCATGCCCTGCGGGCCGGGGCCACGATCGCATCGGGCAGCGATCTGCTTGGTCCGATGCAGATTTACAGAGCCAAGGAATTGGAACTGCAGGCGCGGGTCATGGGACCCCTGGGAGCCATCGTGGCGGCCACCAAGACCAACGCGGAGCTGATCGGCCGTGACAAGGACCTGGGCACCCTCAAGGCCGGCAAACCGGCCGATTTGATCCTGGTTGACGGTGATCCCTTAAAGGATATTACCATGCTGCAGCAATGTCAGGAAAAGATAGTCCTGATCATGCAAGGCGGACGAATGCACAAAAACTTCTCTGAAAAACCAACTCCCCAAAGAAAGGAGGAAATGACGATGAAATGCTTCTTACTCCCAAACGGTTTCGGGCGGGTGGTTTTCCCCTGGCTGATGTGTCTGCTCCTCATTGTGGCGCTGGGCGGCCAGGCCGATGGCGCCGACCGCCGCAAAACCCTGGTGGTCGTGAGTGTCCGGGAAACGGTCACCCTAGACCCTCAAGTTTCTTTGGACGGGCAGTCACCGCTGGTCTGGCGCGGGGTCTATGAGCCTCTTTTGGGATTGAAAGGCGACAGCCTGGAAATCATCCCCGGCCTGGCCGAGAAATGGGATGTGGCCGACGACGGTAAGACGTACACTTTTTACCTGCAAAAGGGGGTCAAATTTCATGACGGATCGCCGTTTACCGCGGAAAGCGTTAAGTTCACATTGGAAAGAAGCCGGGCCTTGAAAAAAGCCGGTTCCTACGTCCTGGACCCCGTCCAGGAGATTAAGGTGCTGGACGACCATACGGTCCGGATCATCCTGAACAACCCGGTGCGCTCCTTTCTTTCGGCCATGGCCGGCATGTACTCGCCGTCCTGGGCGTTGAAGCCCCAATGGGTCAAGGAGCATGAGATCATGATCGAAAAAGAGGGACAAAAAACCGGCGATTGGGGGGAGAAGTATCTTTACGATCACATGCTGGGAACCGGTCCCTACAAGTTTGTCAGATGGGATCACGGACAGCAGATCATTTTGGAGAGATTCGAAGATTACTGGAAAGGTTGGGAGGACCGGCATTTTGACCGGATCATCATCAAATACATTCAAGAGCCCGCCACGGCCAATTTGATGCTGCAAAGAGGCGAGGCGGACATTGCCATCGGATTGACCGATCAAATGAAGAACGATCTGGAAAAAATGAGCGCTCAAGGGGTCGCGGTGTACCGTCATCCGTCCCTTGAAACCTACTATATCGGGCTCAACTGCAAGAAAGGCCCGACGGCGGACGTCCGGGTTCGCAAAGCCATCGCCCACGCCTTCCCTTATCCGAAATACGTGAAAGAAAATCTTCAGGGCAACGCCAAACAAATGATCGGCTTCATACCCAGCACGTTTCCGGGTTACAATCCGGAGATTCCCGTCTACCCCTATGATCTTGACCAGGCGCGCAAACTCTTGACGGAAGCGGGTTATCCCAACGGCGGATTTACGATCAAATATGTCTGGGAGACCGGCTATGAATGGAAACGACCGGTCGCGGAGGTGCTCCAGCAAAATCTGAAGCAATTGGGCATCCAGATGACCATTCAGGAACTCAACAACGCGGCCTTCAACGCTCTGCTTTCCAATCCCGACAGCGCGGAGCATGCTTACGGGGTGGTTTGGTGGCCATTTGTCGATTCCCCGGTCGATTACTTCTGGTCCATGTGCCACAAGGACGCCCAGGCGGCGGGGGGCTGGAATTGGGTTTACTACGACAACCCCGAGGTCAACCGGAGAATCGACAGTATCGAATCCATCCTCGACGATCGGGAGTGGTACGCGAACGTGACCCGCCTGCAGCAAATTCTGTATGAGGAGGTTCCCTACCTGTGCCTTTACGAAGCCGATTATCGCATACCCCACCGGCAAAATCTGCACGGGTTTTACTACAACGGTCTCTACACGGATACATTGCCTTTTTATGAAATGTGGAAAGAATAAGCGCCCGGCCGCCTCCGCCCGGAGCGGCGGGCCGGCGTCGCCCCGCAGGCAGCCATGCTCAAGTTAATTTGCAGACGACTCGCCTTTCTCGTGCTCGTCCTGTTCGGCATGTCGCTGATCACTTTTGCCGTCAGTCACATTGTTCCGGCGGATCCCATTCGAATTATTGCCGGACAGCGGGCGACCCAAGAGACCATCGCGATTTATCGCAAGCAGTACGGAATGGATAAACCGCTGGCGGTGCAGTATTTGATATACATGCGCAACCTCTTGCGGGGAGACCTCGGCGAGTCGATCATTTCCCGGCGCCAGGTTCTGGACGACCTCAAAGATTACTTTCCGGCCACGGTGGAACTGGTGGGCTTTTCCATGTTTCTGGCTTTGATTATCGGCATTCCGCTGGGGGTCCGTTCGGCCAGCAAGCGGGGGCGCCTGACGGATCACGCCTTTCGCGTTTTTGCCATTCTCGGCGTCTCGATGCCCATCTTCTGGCTGGGGCTGGTCAACCAGCTCATTTTTTACGGAAAGCTACAGATTCTGCCCATTGACGGCCGGCTGGATACATTCCTCCTGTCACCGACCAGGATCACCGGTCTCTATTTGGTCGACAGCCTGCTTGCCCGGGATTTGGAGGTCTTCGGGGATGCGCTTCTGCACCTGATTCTGCCCGGAGCGACCATGGCCTTCGGCATTCTGGCCGTAGTCACCCGCATGACGCGCACCAGCATGCTGGAATGTCTGAATCAGGACTACATTCGAAC
>CP070697.1:5332221-5355811 GCA_020353555.1 Desulfobacterales bacterium | reverse complement strand
TGATTATCTTTTTCATTTCAGTTCATCTCTCTGCTTTCGGAAAATTACGATGGGCATTGCCAACGGTTATGTATCCGGCGTGAATATGCAGTTTTCCGATCCAAAATCATCTTTTTCCTTCAGCCGGCAGGCCGGCAGATACATGTTTCCGTCGACCATATAGAAGTACTTGAACTCCGCCCCGGCCGGAACGACGATCACCCAGGCCTCGTTTTCAGTTTTCCGGGCCGGGTGAATCTGATAGTCATCCAACGATGAGGCAAAACCGACAACCTGGGCACCCGGTATTTTGAGGTAGATGCTTACCCTGTCGGCTTTAATCTGGTGATAATGCGCGGCACAGCTTGTCAGCAGACCGAGGGACGCCGTGACCGCCATCAAAGATTTTTTCATCTTTAGACATGCACCTCAAGAATCGAATTCTCACCGCCGAAATCATCCTTTTCACGCGTTGGTATCGTGGGATCAGCCATGCGCCGGCGGCCCTCCAGGATATAACCGAAGCGGTGTTCGCCGTCAGGCAATTCGAGAATGATCTCCCAGTAACCGCTGGTTCCCTTCGGTTTCATGGGAATCGCATCCCACCCTGTGAAGCTCCCGGTGATTTCCGCGCGATCAACGTCCGGCTGGTATATCACAAATCGGTACGGCACGGTCCTCCTCGCCGGAGGGTCGACGGTGAAGAACAGAATGATGGCCGCGGCCGCCAGACCGGACGCAAACAGGCCGAGGGGGCGCAAGAGGGCATAAGCGAATTTGCGCTTGGCTTGGATCGCAACCCCGGGAACCCGGGCGACCACCTCCGAGCGGATCAATTTCTCCTGATGCAAGAGATCGACGGTTTCGTCTTTAAAGGTCATGTCACTGTGCACGGCTTCAACAAAGTCGATCTTTTCGTCGAGACTTAGTTCGTCGTCGATAAACATACTGATCATATAATCTTTCATAGGTCCCCTGCCTGAAGGATTTGTCTTAGTCGGGTGCGACTGCGGTGGACTTTCACTTTCAGGTTGGCCTCGCTGATCCCGACCATCTTTGCAATTTCCCGATACGCAAGCCCGCTGCTGACCACCAAGGCCAACAGATCCCTTTCGCCTTCGTCCAGCTTTTGCAGGGCGGTGAGTACCTGCCGATATTCCTCCCGCACCCAGAGGTCATATTCCTGATCTTGGGCACAGTCGGGTTGATCTTCCTGCAGCGGGGTATTGCGCTTCTGTCGGCGCCGATTGTCGAAAAAAACATTGCGTCCGATCGTATAGAGCAGGGCGGCGCTTTGATTATCCGCACCATAGCGCTCGAGATAGCGCGTGAAGCTCTCCTGCATAATGTCGCCGGCCAGGTGATAGTCGCCCGTCATGCGCATCAGATAGGCAAAAAACTTATCCTTGTGTTCAATGTAAAAGGCCCTGAATTTTTTCACGCTGTCCATATAACGCTTCACGGGCCAGAAGGTTACACCCCGAGGAGACAAACGCAATTCGACCTTCGTCGGCCCCTGCCATCGAGCGGAAGACTTCTAAACGGTGCCGCCAACGGCCGCTCGTGGCCCGCAACCTGTTTATTCGTCTTGCTCGTCAACCGCTTGCACGCGCGCTTTAAGTCGGCGCCATTGGTCGAGTCGTGTTTTGATGCTCCGCTCATAGCCTCTCTCCGTCGGGAAATAGTACAATTGCCCTTTGAGCCGATCCGGTAAATACTCTTGGGCGACATAAGCGTCTTTATAAGCATGAGCGTACTTGTAGTCCTTGCCGTAACCGAGATCCTGCATCAGTCTGGTGGGCGCGTTGCGAATGTGCAGCGGAACCGGCAGCGTGCCGGTTTTTTTGACAACGTCCTGGACCTTCCCATACGCCGCATAGATGCTGTGGCTCTTGGGAGCGGTCGCCAAATAGACCGCGGCCTGAGCCAGGGCTAGTTCGCCCTCCGGCTGTCCCAGAAATCGGAAGGCTTCCATGGCGCTCAGGGCCAGACCCAGGGCCTGCGGGTCCGCATTCCCCACGTCTTCGGAGGCAAAGCGCACCATGCGGCGGGCGATGTAGAAGGGATCCTCACCGGCCGCCAGCATGCGGGCCAGCCAATAAAGCGCCGCATCCGGATCGCTGCCCCGCAGGCTCTTGTGCAGGGCCGAAATGAGATTGTAATGTTCTTCCCCGGCTTTATCATAGACCAGCGCCTTTTTCTGAATCGCCTGTTCTAAATCCTGAACGGTGATGGGCCGCTCGGCTTGGGTGGCCACGGCCTCATCGGGGGACCGCGCCAGCGATTCGGCGGCTTCCAGGTTGTTTAAAGCCGCGCGGGCATCGCCATCGGCCAGACGGACCAGGTACGCCAGTGCTTCCGCTTCGAGGACCAGGCCAGCGCGCCCCAGCCCCCTCTCGGCGTCTTGCAGGGCGTTTTTCAAAATGGCCGCGATTTCTTCAGAGGAGAGCATTTCCAAGGTGATCACCCGGCAGCGTGACAGCAGCGGAGCAATGACCTCAAAGGATGGATTTTCGGTGGTCGCCCCGATCAAGGTAATCAGCCCGCTTTCCACGTGATGGAGGAAAGCATCCTGCTGCGCCTTGTTAAAACGATGGATCTCATCCACAAATAAAATCGTCTTTTTGCGGTAGAGTTTCTGCTGATTCCTGGCTTCTTCGATCACGGCTCGGATTTCTTTTACGCCGGCCAGCACGGCTGAAAAATGGACAAAATGCGAACGGGTCTCACCGGCAATGATCCGGGCCAGGGTGGTCTTGCCGCATCCGGGGGGACCCCAGAGGATCATGGAAAAAACGCGATCCCGTTCGATGGCATGGCGGATCAAAGATCCCGGCCCCACCGCACGGGTCTGCCCGACGAACTCATTGAGGGTCCGGGGACGCATGCGCTCGGCCAGGGGTCGGGAGGCTGCGGCCGCTTTCTGAGCCTGGTATTCAAAGATGTCCACGGCGGATACCTCGGTGATGGGGGAGCGCTCGGCTTGAGAATCGCTCCGTTCGAAAATGTTCTCGTAAGTCCTTGGTAATGAGTTTTTTGTTCGTGTCCACCCGGGAATGTGTATCCTGCCCATTGCGGCATCAGGCTCAGGCGGGATGCGCCTTCCGCAAAGCGAAAAAAACGATCGCGTTTCCCAATGGGCCTGGCTTGGGGCAAAAACCGCCGGGCGGGGCGTTAATCCCGTTTAGGCGGTTGCCCTTTGTGCTTTCTTCTTGCCCGTTGACGGAAAAGGATGCGAATCGGTGTTTTGTCAAGACCGGCACCCTCCCGGATCTGGTTAATCAAATATCTTTCGTACGAAAAATGGATCGCCTCGGGGTAGTTCACAAAGCAAACGATTGTGGGCGGCTTGGCCGACACCTGGGTGGCATAATAAAATTTGAGGCGTCGTCCCTGGTGCAGGGCCGGGGCGTTCTTCGCGATGGCCGCCTCCAGAATTTGGTTTAACCGTCCGGTTCCGATGCGCTGCGCATACTGGGCATAGACTTCATCCACCAGCCTGAAAATGCGGGACACCCGCAGCCCGGTTAGGGCTGAAATGGTCGTGGCCGGGGCGAAACTCAAAAATTTGGCCTGGCTCTTTAGCTGCTCGCGGTACTTCTTGGCCGTCTGCCGGTTTTTTTCTAAAAGATCCCATTTGTTCAGCAGCAGGATGCAGCCGCAACCTCGCTCGAGAGCATACCCGGCGATATTGATGTCCTGGTCGGTGATTCCTTCGGCAGCATCCATGACGATCAACGCCACATCACAGCGGTCAAGGCTCTTGAGGGCTTTGATGATCGAAAATTTTTCGATTTTTTGGGACACTTTCCCTTTGCGGCGGATGCCGGCCGTGTCGATGAGCCGATAAGATTTGGCCTGCACCCGGCAGACGGTGTCGATCGCATCCCGCGTGGTCCCCGGAACGTTGCTGACCAGCAACCGCTCTTTTCCAAGAATGCGGTTGATCAAGGATGACTTGCCCACATTGGGCCGGCCGACCACGGCCAGCGCAATCATATCCGGGGACCGGTCTGCGTGCCGCTCACCAGCATCGCCGGGAAGCGCCTGAACCAAATCATCCAGCAGGTCCGTCAGGCCGTAGCGGTGTTCCGCCGAAACCGGGTAGAGTTTTTCGATGCCCAGGCTGTAAAAATCATAAAGATGAATTTCCTGCTCCGGCCCGTCGATTTTGTTGACGACATAAAATACCGGCTTGGATACGGCCCGCAGGATTTGAATCAAGTCCTTATCAAAAGGGGAGAGTCCTTCTTTCCCATCCAGCACCAGCATAATTACATCGGCATCTTCCATGGCCTGGTGGACCTGGAGACGAATTTCGGCGGCGAGATCATCCCCGGTCGTAAATCCTCCCGTATCCACCAGGGTAAACGGGGTCTCATCCCACCTCGCATCTCCATAGTGCCGATCCCGGGTCACCCCCGGATGATCACCCACCAGGGCCTCCCGGGTGCGGGTCACCCGATTAAAGAGGGTCGATTTACCCACATTGGGGCGACCAACAATGGCGACGATGGGTTTCATCGAAAAAAGGGCCCAAAGTGAATCCCGCTGAACGCGGGATGTCTGGAGTTAAAGGTCTGAATGGACGCAATTGTGCTTTCCCGGCTTACACGGCGCACCAGTTTGAATTCGGTTGGTTGACCCGGATTCCAGCCTGCGCCTGTTACCCGTATTTATCGCGAAATCGTCCCCAAATTGCAAGACATTCATCGTCGGTGTCCAAACAAGCTCCGGAGGGCATCATTCGACTTCGATTGCGCGCCCTCGTCCTGCTGATTTTATCTTGGCGACGGGTTTAACGTGGGGAAGGCGCTTTCAGCGGGAATCCTCTAATCCACTTGCACGCACTGATCTTCCCGGGGCGGCCGGACGGAACAGAGCATCGACCACATTGCGCACGTACTGTTCATCCGAAATTCCGTCGGTGACTTCAGGCGGGAACTCTACGATGGGTTTGAAATAAGACGCCAGGTCCCGAAAAAGTTCAACCCGGGCCTGAGGGATGAGTTCATCGCGCCGCACCAGGGCCTGCAACGCCATCTGCGCCGCCCGGGGGGTGAGACGCTGGCGCAGGCGCGCCTCCAGGTGCGGGTAGTCGCCAAACGAATTGTATTTGCCTTCCAGCAGCTGATCCAGATCCGGCACGTCAATGCGGGGGCTCCGGACGACGATCGTGTTCGCCGCAAAGTCGCCCAACCGTTGCGCGCGTCGGCTGATGAGGCAGGCCAGACCGCCCACGCAATAAAATGCGGGTAAACCGTCCACAAAACGAAGCAGGTTGCGGACGATGATCTGGCTGATTTGCAGGCGCAAACCCTGTTCATCCATCACTCTTAAGCGCAGCAGACGCTTGCCGAGGGTTTGGCCCTGCCAATACCATTCGGTGAAAATGCCGTAGCCTATGGAAATCACGAAATAACCCAGCAAATTGGCGGCCACCGCCAGATCCCGACTGATAATGCCCAACAACCCGAAGAAGAAATTGAGGACGCAGATAATCACCGCAATACTGGCCATATCCACCGACCAGGCCATAAAGCGAACCACCGGACCCGCCAGCCCCAGGGAAAACACAATCCCTTCAGGCGTTTTGATGGTCAATATGTTGGTCTTCGCGTGATGCATGCCAATACCTTGTCCGCCTCGCACGGAATCGCCGGTTTAAACGGATGAAATCCCGCAATCCTGGATTTGCTCCTGTTGCCTGTCAGCTTTCAACCCTGCCGGGGGCGTCTCGCAGCCGGCCTTGGCCCCTGACTTTCCCAAGAATAACGCCAAAACAACCAGCTCAAACACGCCAAACCCTATTTTTACGCTGTAGGGGACGACCGGCGCATGATACTGAGAGAAAAAGGCTTCGATGAGCCCCGCCCATGCCAACATGATGGCAACGCCGCCGATCAAGGTCACCAAATCGCCTGCGGTTTGCCGCAGCCGTCTTCGCAGGGCGATGGGCTGGCCCCATCCGATAAGGGCATTGGCCAAAATCATTCCAGCCTGCCCGGCCAGCAGAATCGCCGGAATTTCAATGGCTCCGTGGGGCAACAACCAGCCCAACAGAAATGGCGTCTCGCCGGCTAAAATATAATCCCAAGCAACGGCCCCCAAAATAACGCCGTTATAAAAGAGCATGATCAGGGTGCCAATCCCCCAGGTCAGACCCAAGGCGAGGGTAAGGATGGACACCTTCGTGTTGTGGGTCATCAGGTAGGAAGAAAACGAGGTTTTGCCTCCGGCCAGCCGGTCTTCCTGGGCGCCCTCCTCCCGGGCCACCCGCTCCGACGGATCCCCTTGCAAATGCGCAAAGGGCAGCAAAACTTCTTTGGCCGCCGGATCCGCCGTGATAACAAATGCGCCGAATGCGCCGCCAAGGAGCATGGCGGCCAGGCATACCCCAAACGCCCGCAGATGTTTGCGGAAAGTCCGGGGGAATGTCACAAAAAACCAATGCAGGGGAGCCAGGCGATGGGGCTTTGCGCGGGTTTCATGAATTTCACCGTAAGTCCTGCCGACCAGCGCTTCAAGATAGAACCGGGTATTCGGCTCCGCCGAAAAAGTCATCAATTTGGCTAAATCCGCGGAAGCGCGTTGATACAGGTAGTGGAAGCGTTCCAGACGGGGCAGGTCCAATTTGTGCGCCGGCTTTCTTTCCAGCTCGTTCAGCACGGCCTCCAGCTCGGCCCAATAACGTCTTTCCTCGGTAATGAATCTTTGTAAGTCGATGATCATCGTAAAATCAAAATGAACTGCAATTATAAAAGAGGCGCCTTGGGCCGTCTTGTCGGCCAACGAATGATTGCAATCGCCCGGCTTCCGACGCTTTTTTCAGAAGCCTGTCCGGATCCACTCCTTCTTTTCCGTTTCCGGCATTTTCTTACAGTGCCTGTCTCCTTTTGAACGCCAGATACTTTGATACCAACTCCGTACACATATTCTCCTCTTCCAAGAGGGAGAATTCTATACCTTGGCGATGCAGGACTTTTTCAACTTCACGCAGATGCCGCCAAATGAGGTGCCCCCCCAGGTTTTGGTAGATTGCATCGAGCGATGACGGGGGTGATGATGAAAAAAGAGGCCGGGCCTCCGGCGGTTTCAGCATATTGACCACCACCAGATGACGGCGGCGGATGATGCCGATGTGACGGGTAAAACTTTCGGCCAAAACGGGGTCATCCAGATTGGTCAGAATGACGAGCAAGGCCCGGCGCCGAATATTCGTGCCAATAAAAGCAAAGAGTTCGCCGAAATCCGGCGAGACGCTTTGAGGCTGCAAGGTATAGAGTGCATCTCGGCAGCCATCGAAATGGGCCTTACCGCTTTGGGCCCGCAGAAAGGTCCTGACCCGATCGTCGAAAGTAATCAAACCGAAAAGATCACCTTGGCTTTCAGTGGCCAGCGCCATCACCAAGGCCGCGGTCGCGAAACGTTCCAGGCCGGTCGTAAAGATCCCGCTCTCGCGTCTTCCCTTCGCCGGAGACTGAAGATGGGGCCGTTGATCCGTTTCACGGGCGCTTAAACGCGACGCATCCATCACCACATACACCTGTTGCGTCCGTTCGATCTGAAAAATCTTGGTGATCGGCTGATGACGTTTCGCGGTCGCCTTCCAGTGGATGTCTTCGTAACTATCTCCGAGAAGATATTCTCTGAGCTGCTCAAATTCGCGGCCCTTACCCACCTGGCGCCGGGAATGAATGCCGATGCCCCGATGCATGAAAAGGGCGGTCAATTTTTTCCGCTCCTGGAATAGGTTGGGATAAACGCGGATTTCGGCCTGTGTCGGGGCGACGGCCCGCAGCGACCAAAATCCCAAAATCGAGGGCGCCTCCAGGTAGCATTTGTCCAAGAAATAGCGGCCTTGCTTCAAAGCGGTAAACGGCCACAGGACACTTGTGAACGTGCTGGCGGTCGGCAACGGGGCCAGCAGTTCCGGGGTGGATGAGACGATCCCTTCGGGTAAGGCCAGTCCGAGCCTGAGGTGCCTGACCTTCAAGCCTTCATTCTCGATTCCCAACTCCAATTCGCCTTCACGGCCTTTGGAGAGCCGCACGACCTCCGGCAGCGTTATCAGAATACCCGCCAATCGCCCTTTGGATAGGGTCGCATCGAGCCCAGCCAGGATAATTAGCGTGGCCGCGGCGCCGATGGCCGACACGGCCGCCCACGGGACAATGGCCGCAACGACGGAGAAAGGCAAAAAAACGATTCCCAACCAGAAAAGCAGTCTGAAGCGGGGCACCAGCATCACTTTACCTCGGTACCACAATTTCCTTTAAGATGTTTTCGACGACCTCCGTGACCGTCAGGCCTTCGATCTCGTATTCCGGCCGCAGAATCAACCGGTGCTCCAAGACCGGCGCGGCCATGATTTTCACGTCATCCGGGGTGACAAAATCACGGCCGTTGATGGCTGCCAAAGTGCGGCTGGCAAGCAACAAGGCCTGGGTCGCCCGCGGTCCCGCCCCCACCAGCACGCTCTGATGCTTACGGGTCTTACGGACAATGTCGACGATGTAGGTTACCAATTCTTCCTTGACCAGAATGCCTTCCAGAGACTGGCGCAGTTTCATCAACAATTCGGGCGTAATGACCTGTTTTACGGCGCCGCTCGCCAGAACCGCTTCCGGGGAATCCCGCCCCAGCATCCGCACGGCCAGTTTCAATTCCTCCTCCCGCCCGGGGTGATCCATGGCAATTTTTAGCATGAAGCGGTCCTTCTGGGCCTCGGGCAGGGGATAAGTACCTTCAAATTCAATGGGATTCTGAGTGGCAAAAACCGTAAAATTGGGCGATAGTTCATGGGTCTTACGATCAATGGTGACCGTCCGTTCCTGCATGGCCTGGAGCAAAGCCGCTTGAGTTTTGGCCGGCGCGCGATTGATCTCGTCGGCCAGCAGAAAGGTGGTAAAAACCGGGCCCTTGACCAAGGAAAACATGTTTTTTTGCATGTTGAAGACATGGGTCCCGGTAATATCGGTGGGCATCAGGTCCGGCGTGAATTGAATGCGGGCAAAGTCGCACCGCATCACATGGGCCAGCGTTTTTACCAGCAACGTCTTCGCCACGCCCGGCACCCCTTCGATTAATGCGTGGGTCCCGCTGAAAATTGCGATCAAGGCCCGATCCACCACCTGATCATGCCCGATGATGACCTTGGCCACTTCTTCTTTGGTGCGCACCAACGCCTTTTTCAAAATTTCCGTGTTTTCACTCATAATGGGTGTCCTCTGTAATTATCTTGCGGATCGCCTGATAGCCTCTGACAGGATCGGTTTGTTTCTTTGACGGGGATGCCGTGGCATTGATTACCCGTTTTATTCGCTCTCTTTTCGTGGTTTGGAACCGGGGGTCGCGCACAAAGGCCTTCTCCCATTCCTGCACACAGATCGGCAAAATTCTCTCGCGCGGAATATTGCGGCGCAAGAGGCTGATCAATCCGTGGGTATAGTCCTTGGCCGCGACCAGCGCGTGGTCCTGCGCGGCCAAATCGTCCAAACGCGGTGGTACGAAAACAAATGCTTTCTGCCAGACAAACAGCGTCGCCAGGACGGCCAGGCCCCCCAAAAACCAATGAAACCGGTAACGCCGAATGAGACCGGCAACCCCGGGACGCCTGTTTATTCCGAAATGGGCTTCATCGAAGACGACCTGGGAAGGCCGACCGATCAAACGCACGAGTAGTTCCGGATAACGTTCAGACCACAAGCCCTCATTGCTGAGAAAAAAAGATTCCGCGGCCAACACCATGGATCCCTTGCCAAACCGTCTTTCGACAACGACCGCCTGGCCCTCGCAGCGATAAAGAACCCGCCAGGCGCTGTCGAGTTCATCAAAATAAAGCGCCGTGTGCCAGGATATCGCGGCCGGCAGGCCCGCCAGATGGGAAAAAGCCCTTCTTTGCCGGGTTCGGTCATCATCTAAGGGCGTATGTTCTTTAAATCCGAAATTGATACCCCAATGCTTGCGCAGGGAGACGTTCTTGATGGCCGGCAATGGTAAATCCCGGCGCAGGTCTTTGCCCCTTTGGCGGTTGACATCCTCTGTGATCGATTCCCTAGGTCCAGGCTCAGCAGATTGCGGCCGCATTGGATCCCCTCTGGGGGTGTGGGGCTTCGCGCTGTCTGGAGCCACGAAATCCGGCACCCGGCAATTTCCGCCGGGCTTATCATCTAATTTCCTAAACCGTTCTCGAGGAGCCGCGGAAAAAGTCAAGACCAACCGTCCGCCGGCGGCGGTCAAACGATCAACGGCTTGAACCAGTTTCGCCGGCACCGCGGCCTGATCGCATACCGGGGCCCCAAGATAAAAAAAGGTGGTCTGCGGGTCGAACGGAACGTTTGGTAAAGGACGGTAATTACGACGGACGGTACCGACGTTGAGATGGTCCAGGCTGTCATAAAAAGCCCGGGTTCCCAGGGGGTCGCTTCGCAAAGACGAATAAGGCGGATAGACGTCTCCCGTCTCAAAGCGCAGAATGAACAAATGGCCCACTCCCAGCAGGAAAAACACTAGCATGAGGGTTAAAAACCCCAGGCGTATGGCGTTATTGTGGCGCAAAATGCATGATCCGTTGCTGGGAGGCCGCATAATCGTCGAAGACCGGCCGTGTGATCGGGTACATGCCGTACCAGACCTGCTCAAATTGATTCAAGAGCTGCGCGAAGGTTGTGAGAAGATCCTTGCGTGCGTGGGCCCGTCGCTGCAGTTCCAGCGCGTATTCCCGATTGGATTTGTAATTTTCAAGCGTAATCATTTGATGTTCCGCCAAACGCGCCAAAGTGGCCAGATACAGCGCCCGCATGGCCAAACGGAGCGACGCCTTGGCGGTATACTCTTCAGCCAAGGCCAGCCAGCGCTGGGCCGGCAGCTCATCGGCCGTAAGGCTTTCATCCGTGAGGTCGGGTGTCGCCGCCATCGCGCTGCTCCGGATTTCAGCCGGTGCCATCCGCCGTCGGCGCCGCGATCGCCAGAAAACCCAGACCAGGACCGCTGACAGCAGGATGACGAATAAGATTAAGATCGTCCGCGTCGAGGCCATCCAATTGGATTTATCCGCGCTTGAACGCGGCTCCCGTTGCGGCAGGAGGCTTTCCAGCCATGCGAAAAATTGGGTCACCCATTCCACGAGGAGGGCGAGCCCTTTGCGCGCCTTGTCCAGCGTCCAATCAATCAGCGCGGCAATCGGCCCCCGGGTTTGGTGTTCATCCGGTGTTTTTTTTTCCCGGGGCATGCGCCAGGTAAAATCCCGACGTTGCAGAACTTCCTCAATGGACCGGTTCAGCGCCTCCGGGGTGACCGAGGGCGGCGGTCGCGGCGCGGCCGCGGCCGGGAAAGCGCCGGCGCTCAGGACGACCACCGCGGCCAGCACCACGGATGCCCGCGGAATAATTCGGTTTAACTCCGTTTTGAGGTCGACCCCTGATTTCAATGCCATCCCGTAGAAACACCGCAGGGCGTATACGGTTTTTACGCAGGGATCCAAGCATAGATAGGATATTGCCAGTGTCGCCATCCAGAAAGTCGTATTCACCGTGTGCAGACCGCTTAAGGTAAATACGGAATCAATTCCTAAAAAGCTTTTCAAAAGATGCGGAAGAACAAAAATCGCAATCGCCAGATTCAGAAAAATCGCTCCACCGAAAAGGCTCAAGACGCCTAACAGAATGTGATTCTGCCGCGGCCATAGCTTGGCCAGGTCCCAGGCGTTGCGGCAGGTGCGCTTGAGCGTCGGCCCCTCTTCTTCGGTCTGGACGGTCGCATTTTGGTAAAAAGCATAGCACCATCCCCAAGGAACAATGAGCAGCGCGGCCGCAGGCAGGACAAAAAAACCGGTCGACTGAACCATGGTTTGGACGGCCGCCAGAGAGGCAATCCGGCGCAGGGACCAACGACGTTGCCTCCGGCCCTGGAGGTGGGCCTGAATTTGATGGGCAAAAACCGTCTGCCAGCACTTCATCCATACGAAAAGCAAAGCCAAACCCCCGGCTGCCACGGCGCAATAATCGTTGGCATCGGCCCGGCGGCTCATATCTCCCCAAAAATAAAGTAGCCCCAGCGTGAAGGGCAGGCTCCCGACATAGTAACTCGGAAGCAGTCTGCTGGGTGCCAGGCGCAACAAATGGACGGCCTCTTCCAAAATTTGAATGGTGCTTTGATACTGCTTGCCGATGGCCCGCATCGCGACCCGCCTACCCACCGCCCTGCCAAAATTTCCCCTCGTGAAAAGCCGAAGGAAGCAATAACAGGACTTGTCCAAGATAGTAAAAGAAGGTCCACAGAATGATCATACCGACCGTGAACTGCCCAACTTGACCCAGTCTCCGGAAACGGGAAGGTTCTGAATCGCCGCGATCGCGCTCTTGGCGCAGACAAAAAGCACACAGCACTCGATCTTCATGTTCCGTAATACACTCACGGCAGAAATAGCGGTGGCACGCGGGACAACGGGCGACCGCCTCCCGTGATATATGGTTGAAGCAACGCCGATCAACCAGGTCGAACATTAAGCATCGTTCCTTCTACCGGAGGCTTGTGCCATAACTCAGACAATATTTAGACGCGCCGGGAAGACCCCGGACTTTCTGGGCGTTCCCGGCAGACCCACGAATTGGAATCAACCGCTTGCGGCCGACACCCTATAAGGCTTCAGGATTCCTTGCCGCCGTCTGTGAACGGGAGACGGTTGCTGAGCGGGGAAAGGAAATGCCTGACATCCGCCCGGCTCTCTTCAGCAGGACCAGTCCGGAAATTCCCAGTCCAAAGGCGCCGCAGAGGTTGAAAAGACTGAAACCCAGCAGGAAAGGACTTTCCCAGAGCGAAACGTTCGACAACGCCTTCAATAACTCCCACTGGTTGTGCATGACTTCCGGATGGCGCAAAGCAATCCCCATACCGACGATATAGCCGACCACCAAAGTAATACCCACATATCCGAGAGCGACCCAGGTCACGGTGGACACGCCGCCTTTCAGATTACGATCATATTGTTTGACCAGGGCGATGATGACGCAGGCGGCCAGGCTTATGCCGACCACCGATTTCAAAAGCCCCAGGGCAACATGGTGATAAACGAGACCCAGACTGCCGAGAAGACCTTCAAAAACCAGCAAGACGAATAAAATCCAATGTGCCCGGCCTTGGGTATGCGGCGTCATCCTGCGCCGGGGTTTGCCCGGTGCCGGTCTAGGGGCCGGCGCTGATCCCGTCGCCGTGCGCCGGACGGGATTTTGATTCAAGGCGGAAGGGGGCATTCGACCTTGCACCTGTTCAATCAAGGGCCGCAAGCGGTCCATCACCTTCTGGGCGGTTTTCAGGCGATGCAGGGAAGGCAATTTCTCGGTCTGAATCGCCGTCAGGATATGGGTTTCGCAGGTGGGACCCCGCAACGCGTTCACCAGAATCAAAACAAGCACGGTTCCCGAGAGTACCCCGAAGCAAACCGCCCCCCAATGGTTGCATAAAAGGGTCAGCAAGGCAAAAAAGCCGCAAAACCCGCCCATGATGATGTTTTGGATTTTCCCGGCCAGGGTTTTGCGGGTAATGAGCGCCTGGATGTCGGCCCAATAAAACCGCTTGTAATCTTCGACCCCGAATCGCGAATAGATATGCAACAGATGATCCCTTGCCTGCCACAGCGTATAGCTTCCGACCAGGAAACCTTTCTTCTTTCCCGGTAATCGCTGGTATGTTCTCGGTTTGCGCGCCATGTCCCGTTCGTCCTCAACCTAATGCATCACAAGATTCGAAAAGAGGAAAACCCAGCCGATCATTTGCAGGGTCGCTAGAATGGAGGCCACAACAAAACGGATTTTAGTCCGTTGAACGATACTCGCCGGGGCCTTCCAGTAGCGAATCGTCATGAAGAGAACCACCGGCGCCGTAATAACGGACAGCCAGACCGCCAACAGCGATATGACTGCTACATACAGCGCAATCTGGTCGTAACAAACGCGATGATTTTCCAGATTCTGGATTTTGCGCTTGGTTCGGCCGGTCTCCAGGCATGCCGGGCAAAGATGCCGGCCGTTGAGTTCAATATCACAAAGGGCGCATAAAAACCGGCCGCACGCCGAACACGGCCGGACAGCTTTCTTCCGGGCATGATAAAAACAGCTGGCTTGTTTCTCCGCCTGCAGGGTTTCGCCGGCGTGGCCGGGCGGCAGCGCACGGTAAAGGGCCGGATAGACGTCAATCCGCAGCAGACCGCGGCAGCCCGGGCAGGGAACCAATCGATCCGCATTTAACACCGGCGGTTTCAGGTCGGCGCGGCAGTGAGTACAGGTCAGCAAAACGCAGCGTCCCTTCCCGCATTACCTGCGAATCACGCGGGTGTCACAGATGCGATCGTGCAGGGCACGCTTCTGCTCATCAAAGGCCGCCATAAAATAGCCGATGCCCAAGACCATGCCGCTGACCATGGTTGCAAAATGTCTTCCCAACGCGCGGGCATAACTCACCGGTTCGCCTTCAGAGGTGACGATATTGATCTTACAGGCCATTTTACCGGGCGTGGCCCCATATTTACCCACGAAAAATGTAGCGTAGGCCGCAGGTATGGCCAACTGCAGAAGCATCACCAGCAACTGCATGGCCACCATCTCTCCCGGTCGCTCCAAAGTGGGCGCCATGAAAAAGCCCAGGGGAAAGTAAACGATCATATTGATCACCCACAGGATGATTCCGTCTAACAGGATGGCAGCGGTTCGCAGCCAAAATCCGGCATAAGCCATGACCCCGGCCGCCTGCACCCCTTCTTTGACTTTTTGGATAAAAATCGGCTTGCAGGCGGGGCAGACCCAGGAATCCCGGATGCGAAGCATTTCCTCCTCCACGATGAGCTGACGGCACTCGCAACAGGCCGACTGCCGGACAGGCGCAACCGCGGATTCGGTTTGCGCGCCGGCAGCCGCGGGGCGGCGCACAACGCGGCCTAATTCCTCCCATTTCGCCATTCCCGAATGCCAAACCAGGGTCTTGGAGTTGATTTTGCGGGCCTTGACCAGGTCCTGCAGCTGCGTTTTATTGATGGGACCGATTTGACGATCTCCGTCGGCATAGTACAAATCCATGAGGGCCTCCCGATAACGGCTGATTCGCCACAGACGCACACAGAATTACGCGGATCATTTATTTGACCATTCTTGCCTGCCTGCCGTGTACGTCCGTGGCTGTTTTCTAAATATCGGCCGTGGGAATCAAAACTTGAGCCTTAAGCGTGGGTCCAAGGATGGTGGGCGCGCCCAAGTCAGACGGAATTGGAGCAAACTTAGGAAATGTGTGGGGAATAACCCGCCGAGGTGAATTAATGTAGAATCTGGCTCAGAAATAGCTGAGTCCGTTCATGTTGGGGGTTTTCAAAAAATTCCTGCGGGGTATTTTCTTCGAGGATTTGACCGAAATCCATGAACAGGACCCGGTGAGCGACACTTTTGGCAAACCCCATCTCGTGGGAGACCACAATCATAGTCATTCCCTCCTCCGCCAGGTCGATCATGACGTCCAACACCTCTTTGACCATTTCCGGGTCCAACGCCGAGGTGGGCTCGTCGAAAAGCATGACGTTGGGCCGCATGCACAGGCTGCGGGCAATCGCCACGCGCTGCTGCTGTCCGCCTGAGAGCTGCCCGGGGTATTTCAAGGCTTGTTCGGCAATGTGAACCTTTTCCAGAAAATATATGGCCGTTTCCTCGGCCTTGGCTTTCGGAACTTGGCGCACCCAAATCGGCCCCAGCGTCAGGTTTTCGAGGATGGTCAAATGGGGGAAAAGAATGAAGTGCTGAAAAACCATGCCTACTTCAGCCCGAGTTTTCTCCATATTCTTCAAATCGTTGGTCGATTCAATCCCGTCGACGATAATCCGACCGCGCTGGTGTTCCTCCAGCCGATTAATGCAACGGATCAAGGTCGACTTGCCGGAGCCGGACGGGCCGCAAATCACGATCCGCTCCTGTCGGCGGACGTTCAGGTTGATGTCCTTCAGTACATGAAAATCGCCAAACCACTTGTGCATGCCGATGATTTCGATGATGATGCCTGTCGTCGCAGACTCTTCTTTTTTTGAGGTCAACGCGTTGCTCCTGACTATCTCTCTTATGAGATCCTCCGCGGGATAGCGCACATAAGATCTCGCGTTCGGGATTCACTTGGACTTTTTTCCTGTGCGTCTGCGTGTCTGACTCTTTGCCCCTCGGCCCCTGTTCCCAACTCCCCATTCAATGCGCTTGCCAATACCATCCTACAGAATCCTATCCAGCTCTTTTTCCAGTCGCCGACTATAATTGGACATAAAATAACAGCATAGAAAATAGATCAGGGCGATAAAAATGTAGGCTTCGGCGGAAAAGCCCATCCACTGCGGATCGTTGAGCGCCGTCTGGGTCGTGCGGAGCAAATCAAACAGGGCGATGATGACGACCAGGGAGGTATCTTTGAAAGCCGAAATCAGAATGCTGACCGAAGGCGGTATCACGATCTTCAGTGCCTGGGGCAAAACGATCAACCGCATGGTCAGGTAGTAGTTCAGTCCCAGGGATTCGGCCGCCTCATACTGCCCTCGGGAGATACCCTGCAAACCGCCCCGCACGACCTCGGCAATGTATGCGGCCGTAAAGAGGATGATGGCCACCTGGGCCCGCAGAATCTTGTTGACTGTGATACCTTCCGGCAAAAACAAAGGAAAAACGACCGAAGACATAAAAAGCAGGCTGATCAGCGGCACACCCCGGATCATCTCAATGTAAATGATACACAGCGTTTTGATTGCGGGCATTTTGGAGCGGCGGCCCAACGCGAGAACAACGCCCAGGGGATAGGCGGCCGTCAGACCGAAAACACTGAGTACCAGGGTCAGCGGGAGTCCGCACCACTGGGTACTTTCCACCGGGGTGAGCCCCAACAGTCCCCCTCGCATGCGGAGGCCCATGCCGAACAGACCGACAATCCAGGCATACGCCAGGAATTTCTTCCAATGTCGACGATCGCGGCGGTAGAAGAGCAAACCGATGAGAAACGCCATGGCTGCCAAGGGCCGCCATTGCTGATCGGCCGGGTAGAACCCGAATAGCATAAACCGGATGTTGCCGGGAATAATCGACCAGCAGGCACCGCCCGCCGCATGACATTCCTGCCCGGTGGAAAGCCACAAGCTTTCGACAAAGGCCCAGCGCATGAGCGGCGGCACGCTCTTCCACAACAAGTATAAGGTCACCAGGGTCAAAATGGAGTTGAACACCCCGTTGAACAGATTGGCTTTCACCCAACCGATTAAAGATATCACTTTTGGCCGTATTCCCCGGCGCCAGATCTTTGCGCTTTTTGATTGACACTGTCGTCAAATTATCCTATGAATCCATCTACTTTTTATGATATTCGGCCAAGAAGCCCTTTGCGGCCGGATTGACGACCGCCTTCAGAGGAGAGGCCGGGCCCCGGATAATCGCGTGGGCATCAATGGCGATGCCTGGATCAAAGCACTTTCGATGCGCTTTTAGCACATCCGGCCCTGCAATTTTCATATGTGCGACAGTGAAATACCGCACCGAATCGAAGAGGATGGGGGCGTGAATTTTACCTGTAGAGGCCTTAGCATGAGTCAGCCAAAGCTCCACGCAAAACGCGAAAAGATCGATAACTTAAACCACGGGTGGGAAGACCGCTCAATGACGGAACGCCGTTCCGATGAAGATAAGCGGACCACAGAAGACCTCGAATATTTTGAAAACGGAGGCAAAGAAAGGAGAAAAAACAAAGAACGCCGACAAACCGGTGAACGCCGGGACGGCTGGATGCGGGTCGGCAGATGGCGCAGCGAGTCGGTATTTGATGAATAAACCGTGCGCGATGCCTTTGGCACCCCTAGCGCGATCGCAGCGGCCCCGATAGGACCGAATGCCGGTAATTTTTTTGACACCGCGTTAGTCGGGCCCTTTTTCGCTTCAGATTTCTCGAAAGCGATGTCAGCCACCGATCACGGGTTTAACCCCGTTTCCGTCAACATCGCTTCAAAAACGACATTGTCGGCCGTGCCGACATCATCGCCGGTCCTCATCCCTCTTATCCCGATCCAACCCTGCCATCCTTAACCACCGCAGCTTGGGCGCGAATGACCCAGGTCACTGCCAACAGTCGGCATTGCTAGCGCTTTGTATCTAATCATGTCATGGGATTCGTGCTTGATCCCAGCCCCGGAAGAAGTGGGCCGCGATACAAATTCCCCCGTGCAGGCCCCACTTTCATCCCTTTATAAAGATCCACAGAGTTGCTCCAAGCCCACCTGTTCCCGACGTATTTTTCTTGACTAAATCACATTGTAGCTTTAATGTAGCTTAGAATAACAGCTTAAATGCATTCATGTTTCCTCGAATGCCCATCGTTTGATGAAAGCTAGCGAAAGACGGCTAGGTAATAAAATAGATAATTACTTAAACGAGATTAATTTACTACTTAGAAAATATCAAACCCAACTGCGAACCACTCTAGCCCGTTAGATCAGATCGTTCAACCTAAATCGGGAAATACCACATCGCCTGACTGTGACGGCATTTCAGAGGAACGATTTAAATTCAATCGCTAGACTGTAAAAGGGGCTTTCAAGCGTGTCAGAAGAAAAAATACCAAAAAATACGGGTGACGATGACCATACCGAAAAAGATCTCGCCGTGGAAACAACCAACAACAAGGTGAAATTCGAAATTTACGGCGAAGAGATGATTGAAAAGCGCGTAAAGTCCAGCGGGAACAGCGGCGGGGTTTATCTCCCGCCGAATTGGGTGGGCCACAAAGTGAAAATCATTAGAACGGATTAACGCTTACAAATGACAGCTGCAAGGGGAAAGCACCTGTGGAAAATGTTCAAGTTCAAATCAGACGATTAAAGAAAGATGACGCGGAGGAAATCAGCCGAATTTACGCGGAAATTACCCGCAAACCCGTGGACACGGATTTCAAACGCATCATCGAAGAGCATGCCCGACGGGAGGAAGACGCCTGTTTTGTGGCCGAGCATGAAGGCCGAGTGGTGGGATTTATGATCAGCTATATTCTCACGGGAGGTTTTGGCATCGCCAAGAGCGCCTGGATCGCCACTCTGGGGGTTAACCCCAAATTTATGGGCACCGGTATCGGGGCTAGTTTGGCCGGGGAAATATTCCGATTTTACCAGACCAAAGGCATCGAAAATGTCTATACGTCGGTCAGATGGGACTCAACGGATCTGCTATCATTTTTCAAGACCCTGGGTTTTGACCGCAGCGATTTTATCAATCTGCGCAAGGTCCTTGGGTGATCAAAACAAATCATTCAGTCCGTCGTCGCCCCCCGGCATCTTCCCATGCGCCTGGAGATATTTTTGGATTAATTCGCTTTCCCGCCGGGAATACATTTTATCTTCTTCGAACTCAAACCAGGCGGCCTTCTCATTTTCGTCCAGTTGCGTCGAGAGTTCCCGACGCAGGTTCACCGTCCCTTTGATAGCCAGTATCTGATGATCCTCGTCGAACAGCTGCAAGACGCCTTCCGTTTCCGGAACCTGTTGGATATGCTTCTCATCGAACGGCAACCCGTTTGGGGGCGGAACCGGGTTGCAGCCCATATGCCGCCGCAGGTCACACTGGAGACACCGTCGGGCTTCCCGAACGGCCTGGGCGTCCGCATATCCGAGGCAAATCTCGTCAAAGCTGTTCTTACGGGCAGCAACCTCCAGTTCGGGAACCTTTTGCCGGGACCAGATCGCAAAACCCTCATCTCTTCCCAGAAAGGGGTCGGGAACACCCCTCTTAAACAGGATTTCATCGATTTCTCCCGTGCCGCCCAGGGATCGGTCGATCGCCGCGGCGGCCTTCCGACCGGCGGCAATGGCGTGGATGACCGCACTCGGTGCCCGGGTGACATCCCCACCGGCATACACCCCGGGTATGCCGGTGGCGAAAGTATCTTGATCCACAACGATCAGACCCCGGTCAACGGCGATGCGGCGGTCGGCCTTCAAAAACGACAAATCCGCGGCCTGCCCAAGGGCCAGGATGACCTGATCGATAAGGATGCACTCCTTCGCTTCGCTGAACTGCGGACAAAAATTTCCTTGCTCGTCGAAAACACAGGTACACGCCGCCAAATCCATGCCCGTCACTTTGCCGCCCCGGCTCAGAATTTTGTCCGGCCCCCAGGAGGGCATTATTTTGACGCCCTCGGCGACCGCGCGCTGGATCGCCCATGGGCTAGCCGGCATTTCCTCCTGGCACTCCAGACAGGCCACGGACACATCCGTAGCGCCGCAGCGCAAAGCGGTCAAAGCCGCATCGATGGCCACATTGCCTCCCCCGATGACGAGCACGTTGTCTTTCAGACGAACGTCTGCGCCCTCGGCGACCCGCCCCAAAAAATCGATCCCTCCCATCACATCCGGCAAGTCACAGTCTTCCAGGGCGATGCGGCGGCTGAGCTGGGCGCCCACCCCCAGGAAGACGGCGTCATAGCCTTCATTGCCGAGCTGATCCAGGGTAAAATCGCGGCCGAGTTGTCGAGAGGACCGAAACTCGATTCCCAGATCAAAGATTGCCTGAATATCTTTAGCCAGAACGGCCCGGGGAAGGCGATAACTCGGAATACCATAACGCATCATGCCGCCGGCCTGGCAGCGCGATTCGAACACCGTCACGGCGTGTCCTTTCTTGCGCAGGTAGAAGGCCGCGGTTAAACCCGCCGGGCCGGCCCCCACGACCGCAACCTTTCTCCCGGTGTCGGCCGCGACCCGGGTTTCATTTTTCCAGAATCCCTTTTCTCCGTCGGCCGCATACCGCTTCAGCGCGCAGATGGATAGGGGTTCATTCACCTCTCCCCGGCGGCAGGCGTCCTCACAGGGGTGAATGCAGATTCTTCCCAGGACGCCGGGAAAAGGCACTTTTTCTCGGATGACCGCATGGGCCTCGTCCCTTTTTCCGGCGGCAATCAGCCTTATATATCCGGGAACATCGATGCCGGCCGGACAGGCGGCCGTGCAAGCAACCAGGTCCTCCGCCTTGTTTCCCGCACGGACGGATTTATCCACCAGGGCCCCCGTCGGGCAAACTTCCACGCAGGCCGTACAAAATTTGCAGCCGGAGTCCGCAAGCGTTTCCGCCAGAGATCCGACCTGCACCCTGCCCTGGCCGTCAAAAACAAAACCGAGGGCCTCAATGCCCCTCAGTTCACGGCAGGCGCGCACGCACCGGGTGCATCCGATGCAAAGATTATAGTCCTTCTCGAAAAGGGGCTGGTTCTTGATAACGGCAAAATCAGTGGGGATCCACCTGGGAGTGAAATCTGAAATTCCGATATAGTTGGCGACACTTCGCAGTTCACAGTGACCGAATAAAGGACAGCACCTTTCGTTTTCGGGCACATTGGCGGAACACGGGGTGCGGCTGCATCCGTCCTGCTGAACGCAGGTCAGGCAGGCATGGCGGTGGCGGGTCAAAATCGGCAACAGGTTTTCCTGACGTTTGGCCCGGATACGTTCATTGTCGGTGGTGATCACCATACCTTCCGCCGCCAGAGTGGCGCACGCCCCGACCAGGTCATTCTGCCCTGCAACCGCGACGATGCACAGACCGCAGACTGAACCGGACGCGGTCGGCATGGCGTTTTCGACCTTCAAATGGCCCTGAAAAACAGCCTGTACGGCGCGACTATCTCTGGCCGGCGGCAAATCCGGATGATAGCACAGGGTCGGTATGTAAATCGAGGCTCCCCGGGCAGCCTCCAGAATGGTCGTTCCCGCCGTTACCTGCAACAGCTGGTCATCGATGGTCAAATTCACCGTATCCATCTGCCTTGTTCCCCTTTTTTGTCAGGCCCAATATTCCCCTGACTGTCTGCGGTGCCCTGCCGGGAATGCGCAAAGGCCCCCGGCTCACAGACCGCGACCCAGGGCGGCGACCAATCACCCCTAAAATTACGATCTACTTCTTGCGTCCCTTGCCCTTCTGGCAGAGGGCGTAGCCGAACAGGGCCGCCCCCACCGCTCCGGCAATCTGGGTATCCCAATCGGTCTTCATACGCTCAATGCCAATCATCGACATCAAGCGCTCCATGACGCCGCGGTTCTTGGCCATCCCGCCGGTCACCGCCAACTCGGGGTTGACCCCCAGTCTTTCCACCAAAGAATATATACGTTCCGCCATCGCTTTGCAGTAGGCGGCCAGGACCGCCTCTTTGGACCAGCCTTGGCGCCGAAGGCCGGTGGCTTCTGACTTGGCGTAAACCACACATGTGCTGGAAACCGCCGACGGTTCTTCGCCCAGGTACTCAAACGAGCGATCGCCGACTTCGTCGATGGGCACGCCGAGCAGATCGGCAAACACCTCCATGCCGCGACCTGTGCCGGCCGCACACTTATCGTTCATCAAGAAATTACTCACTTTGCCTTTTTCATCACATTGAATGGCCTTGATGTCCTGACCACCGACGTCCAGCACGGTCCCGACCCCGGGCCCGTAAATGAAGATGGCGCCCCGCGCATGGCAGGCGATCTCGGTGATCGCGCGGTCCGCAAAGGGCACATTAACCCGCCCGTAACCGGTACCGATACAATAGTCCAAGCGATCTTCGGGCATATCAGTGGCATCCCGGGCATATTTCAAAGCCTTGCGGGCGCTGTTCGCGCTGTCCGATCCGGTTCGCAGGTTGCTGTAAGCCAAGATTTTTCCATCCGCCATAATGACGGCCTGCGAACTGACGGACCCCACATCGATCCCGACCGTGATATGTCGGGCATCTTTCCAATCGAGATCGGGGTTTTTCCAGTTAGACTCGGTCCACCGCCAGAACTCTTGTTTCGGCGCTTCAGCCATGCTTATATCCTCCCATAACGCGATGGGATATTGGTTGTCGGTTCGGCGTTGTTTACGCTCCCAGACGATGGTTTGGCAATTTCCGAAGCACCGCCAACTAACCACTGATCACCCGTATCCATCAACCAGGCGCTCATGCTAGCCCTCTTCGGCGGCCGCGACGGCGGCCCCCACCGCCGCCCCGTACTCCGGATCATCCGGGATATAGATATTGTCGATTTTCAGCTCCCGTTTCATCGCCGCCACAAAACCCGGATTGCAGGCCACGCCCCCGATCATGACCACATCCGCGTTGACACCGATGCGGCGGATCATGGATGCGATCCGGCTGGCCATGGAATCATGAATGGCCTTGCTAATATCCGCTTTGGAGGTCTTGGAATGGATCAACCCGACGACCTCGGATTCGGCAAAAACGACGCATTGGGCGTTCATGGGAATTTTGTTGTTCGCTTCCAGAGACAGGGCACCCATTTCTTCAATGCTGACCTCCAGCGCCCAAGCCATGGCTTCGATAAAGGCCCCGGCACCGGCGGCACATTTCTCATTGATGGCAAAATCAACCGGGTTGCCCTTTGCGTCCAGCTTGGCCGCCCTGCCCTCCTCGGCCCCTACATCCACAACCGTGCGGGCCTTGGGATAGTAATAATGACCGCCTTTGGCCATGGCCCTGATATCGTTGACCGTCGCGGCGACAATGCTGACCGCGTTTTCCCCGGAGCCGGTCCCGTAAATCCGAGCAATATCATCGCGGGAAATACCGGCCGCCTGCACGGCCTGCG
>CP070697.1:5321044-5332121 GCA_020353555.1 Desulfobacterales bacterium | reverse complement strand
CGAGCTTGTGAAGGCGCGTGTTGTGGGGCACGGTGCGGAGCGGGGCGGTCATATAATCGCCGACGCGTGCCGTTTGAGGGTCAAAACCGGGGGTGGCGACGTTGCGCAAAAGGTCCCGTTCGGTCCATATGCCGACGAGTTCATCATTTTTCTCAACTAAAATCGCTCCGATCTTGTTTGCCACCATTACCTGACAGGCCTGCAGAATCGAGCGATCAGAGCCAATTGAAATTATGTCGGATTTTTTGTCTTTCACGATGTCTTCGGCTGTTTTCATGCTATTTTCCTTGAACGGCAAGCGGCGCGTTGCCGATGACAATCTGCCGCGCTAAGGCGGCCGGTTGTCCTCATCCTGGGCGGCACGCCGCGGATCGCTTGCGGATTGGAGATGCGGATGGGTAAGGCCTTTGCTGCAAATTTTTGGTTGACAACGATATTATAAGTTTATTATGGCCTCAATCAATGTTTGCTCCGATTAGTTCCTCAGACTTTTTCGGCCCGTCGGAATCCTGAAACATGCTCCGGCTGATACCTTTACCGTATCGACTGGGCTGCCAATCCACTGTCTTTACTTTCTGAATGAAGATGCCCGGGTGAGGAGAGCCCATGCAACCTGTCGCCATTAGCGGAATCTTATCGCCCTGGGAGCCGGGGGTTTTCAGCCTGATCATTTTCAGTATTCTGGTTCTGGCGTTTATCGGCTCGCAACTCTTCATTGCCTCCTGGCTCGGGGAGAAGAAGCCCCATCCGGAAAAATTGCGGCCGTACGAAAGCGGTATCATCCCCACGGGGACGGCCCGCCTGCGCTATCCGGTGCCCTTTTACCTGGTGGCGATTTTTTTTCTGTTATTTGACGTGGAAGGGGCCTTTATATTCGCCTGGGCCATTGCCAGCGAAGAGCTCGGCTGGGCGGGATGGCTGCAGATGTCATTTTTCATCGTACTGTTGCTGCTGGGCCTTTTTTATATCTGGCAGAAGGGGGGGCTCGAGTGGGGGCCGACGTCCCGGAAAGACTGAACAACCGCTGGTTGAACGGCGCGGATGTCCTGATCAACTGGGCCCGCAAGTATAGTCTCTGGCCCATGTTCTTCGGGCTTTCCTGCTGTTTTGTCGAAGAAGCGACGGCCCTTACCGCGCGCTACGATATGGCCCGTTTCGGAGCGGAAGTGCTGCGCCCTTCGCCGCGCCAGGCCGATCTTCTGATTGTTTCCGGCACCGTATTCAAAAAAATTGCCCCGGTTGTTCTCAGGCTTTACGAGCAGATGGCGGAACCGAAATGGGTCATCTCCATGGGCTCCTGCTCCAACTGCGGCGGCATGTACGACGTTTACAGCGTGGTGCAGGGCGTCGATCAGATTCTGCCGGTGGACGTGTACATCCCGGGTTGTCCGCCGCGGCCCGAGGCGGTGCTGCAGGGGCTGGTGCGATTGCAGGCAGAGATCGCCGCCGAAGAACGACCGGCGCGACCCGTTATCCATCGCCCCGGCGGCAGCCAGGGGACGCAGAAACCGATTCTGGTCGACGGTCAGAGCAAATCCCGTGATCCGCGTGGTCCGGGTATGGAGGGCACGGCCATCCGGGGGACCTCCGCGGTGCCGCCGCAGTTCCGGGACAGCCGCTCCGATCTCATGTGGACCCCGCCGCCGGCCCGGATCGCGTTAAGCCAGGAAGACCGAAGCCTGGCGGACAGCTTGGGCCGACGTTTCGGCGACGCCGTTCGGCCGGCACCCTCTACCGCCGATATGCCGACCTTCCGGGTGGCGGGGGACCGACTCAAAGATGTGCTGCGTTTTCTCAAAAACGAGGCGCCCACCCGCTTCCAACGCCTGGACGATCTGACCGCCAGCGATGAATCCGCCCGGCGTAAGCGGACTGAATTCTCGGACTATACCCTGGTTTATCATTTGCTGTCTTTCGCGCCCGCCCGTCGACTGCGTTTGAAAGTGCCCCTACAAGGCGTCGACCCGCTGGCCCCAAGTGTGACCGATATCTGGCCTTCGGCCAACTGGTATGAGCGCGAAGTGTTTGACATGTTCGGGATACGATTTGAAGGTCACCCGAACCTGCGGCGGATGATCATGCCTTCCGACTGGGAAGGCCATCCCTTGCGGAAGAGTCACCCGGGGCGCGCCACCGAAATGCCTCCTTACACCCAAGCGGATGCGCAAAAACACCAGCCATTAGATGGCGGGGTTTATGTGAGGCAAGCCGACGCTGAGCCGCATCTTGTGCTGAATATCGGTCCCCATCACGTCAGCACCCACGGTTTGATGCGCTATATCGTGGCGCTGGAGGGGGAAGAGATCATCGACCTCGACATGGACATCGGCTACCACCATCGGGCCGTGGAGAAGGTCGGCGAGCGCCAAACCTGGCATCAGTTCATCCCGTACACGGATCGGGTGGACTACCTGGCCGGGGCGGCCAACAACCTGCCGTACGTTTTAGCCGTGGAAACTTTGGCGGGGATTCAGGTTCCGGACCGGGCCCAGGTGATTCGGGTGATGCTCAGCGAGCTTTTTCGTTTGAGCAACCATCTGGTCTGGTTTGCCACCTACGCCCACGATCTGGGGGCCATGACGCCCAACTTTTACACGTTCCGGGAACGGGAGATGATTCTGGACATCGTCGAGCGCATCACCGGCGGACGCCTGCATCCGTCGTGGTTCCGGTTGGGCGGTGTGGCCGCGGACTTACCCGAGGGCTGGAAGGAAGGCGTGGATGACTTTGTGAAGATCTTTCCGCAGCGCCTCAAAGAATATGAGGCTCTGATCCGGAAAAATCCCATCTTCAGGGCGCGGACCCAAGGCGTTGGGCGGATATCCCTGGAAGATGCCATGGACTGGGGCGTCAGCGGCCCGAATCTCCGGGCGTGCGGTCTGGAATGGGATTTACGCAAGCAATTCCCCTATTCCGGCTACGAAAACTATGCGTTCGAGATTCCCACCGCCGCGGAAGGCGATTGTTACGCCCGCTATCTGGTGCGGGTGGAGGAAATGCGCCAGAGCCTGCGGATCATTGAACAGGCCGCCGCGAATATGCCGGCCGGACGCTATGTCAGCGATGACTACCGCTATGTGATTCCGCAACGGGCGGACATGCTTAAAGATATCGAAAGCCTCATTCATCATTTTATCAACGTCACCCGCGGACCCAAAATCCCCCGGGGGGAGGCCTACGCCGCCTGCGAAATTCCGCGGGGGGAGCAGGGGTATTACGTGGTCAGTGACGGTTTGGGATATGCTTATCGCATGCGCGTGCGGGCCCCCGGATTTGCCAACGTGCAGGTGATGCCGCTGATGGCAGTGGGGGAGACCATCGCCGATCTCATCGCCATCATCGGATCCATTGACTACATATTGCCGGATATTGATCGATAGACCGGGGATGTCCAAACTGATCGAAAATGCCCGGGGCGCCTGAAATCACGTCATGTGGCGCCCGGGAAGGGGCGGCGCAGGCGCGGCCGGGCATGGAATTCGAAAGGGTTTAGATGTTGGACGAGGAGCTAAGAGGATCTCTGACGAGGAAAATCGCCGGCATCGAACATCCCCGGGAACTGGTCGTGGATGTGATGTTCGCCCTTCAAGAGCACTATGGCTATCTGAGCGACGAAGCGGTGCGGGAGGCCGCGGAACTGCTGGACATGTCGCCGTTGGAGGTGGATGAAATTGCCACGTTTTACACCTTCGTTTATCGGGAGCCTGTTGGAAAATACGTGATTCATGTCTGCGACAGTGTCATCTGCTGGATGGGAGGTTATGAATCCCTCCGCGATCACCTTTGCCGCAAATTGGGGATCAGATTGGGCGAAACCACCGCCGACGGATTATTTACCCTGTTGCCGGTTTGTTGCATCGGCTACTGTGACCGGGCGCCGGCGATGCTGGTCAACCGCCAAGTGTATGGCTGCCTGACGCCCGCCAAAATCGACGAAATCGTTGCGAAATTGAAAGACAGCGCGCACATGTCCGGGGAATAACATCGCCCTGCGAAATGCCCGCGGGGCCCTTGGGTCCGTTCCCCTGGCGAGCGGTTAACCGGCTCTTCGACCGACCCGGAGCCCCGCTTTCGAACTTGGCAGTCAATCTGGTGGTTCAATCTGACGGGTGGAAGTGATGCCTTCGAATTATCCGCAAGTCCTTTTTCAAAACCGCAAACCCGACCGGATCACCACGCTGGAGGAATATCGGCAAAGCGGCGGCTACCGGGCTTTGGCCGATGTCTGCAAGCATTGGTCGCCCAAGGACGTGCAGCAGGAAATCATGAATGCCAATCTGTTGGGGCGGGGAGGGGCGGCTTTTCCCACAGGTATGAAACTGATGGCCGTGGCCGAAGATGCGCCCTATCCCAGATATATCGTCTGTAATGCCGACGAAATGGAACCCGGAACTTTTAAGGATCGCGTGTTGATCCATGCCGATCCTCATATGATCATCGAAGGCCTCATCCTGGCGGGATTCGCCGCCCGCGCGGAAGAGGGTATTATTTTTATCCGGCCGGAGTACGAGAACGCCGCCCGAATCCTGGAGCGCGAGATCAAGATTGCCCGAGAGGCGGGTTACCTGGGTCAAAATATCCTGGGAAACGGCTATTCCCTGGAGATTGTGGTTCACCGCAGCGCCGGTCGTTACATTTGCGGCGAAGTAACGGCGCAAATGAACGCGCTGATGGGCAAACGGCCCAACCCCAAAGTGCCGCCGCCCTATCCGACGGAAAAAGGACTCTGGGGACGACCCACCGTATTCCAGAATGTCGATACGCTGGCCTGCATCCCCCATGTGATCAACAACGGCGCGGAGTGGTTCAAGGGGCTGGCCCGGACTGCAACCGGCGGGGGCACCAAGATTTTCTGTGTGAGCGGGAAGGTCAATCGGCCGGGATGCTATGAACTGCCCCTGGGTGTCCCCTTGCGGGAAATCATCGAAGAGCACGCCGGTGGGTTGCCCCCCGGCTCTGAGTTCAAGGCCTGTCTGCCGGGGGGCGCCTCCACCCGCTTTTTGAGCAAAGAGTTCTACGAGATTGAGATGGATTTCGAGTCGCTGCGCAAGGTCGGACACCGCTTAGGGACCGGCGCCGTTATGGTTTTCGATCACAAGACCTGCCTGGTGGCCGCCACTTTGAACTTAATCGAGTTTTTCGCGCGCGAGTCCTGCGGCTGGTGTACGCCTTGCCGGGAAGGGTTGCCATACATCCGGGACTTACTCCGCCGGATCGAGGAGGGCGAGGGCCGGGAAGAGTTTATTCCCATGCTTGAGCGCATGAGCAAGCACCTGTGGAGTGCTTACTGCGCCTTCGCTCCGGGAGCCGTTTCGCCGGTGGAAGGGCTGTTAACCTATTTTGAAGATGAGGTGCAGGAGCACATCGTGCAACGCAAGTGTCCCCTGAAGTAGATATTCTTATGCCCAAACTCATCATCGACGATCAGGAAATTGAAGTAGCGTCGGGCACCAAAGTGATTCAGGCCGCCGAACAGCTGGGCATTATGATTCCGCGCTTTTGTTACCATCCGGCCCTTGGATCGGTGGGGGCCTGCCGGGTCTGCGCCGTGAAGTTGCTGGAGGGGCGCCTCAAAGGCGTGCAGATGAGTTGCATGATCGACGCCCAGGACGGCATGGTGGTATCCACGACGGATGAGGAGGCGGTGGATTTCCGCACGCACGTGATTGAATGGCTCATGTTGAACCATCCCCATGATTGCCCCGTTTGCGATGAAGGCGGCCACTGTCTGCTGCAGGATATGACGGTTTCAGGCGGGCACGGGATCCGACGTTATTTGGGCAAGAAGCGGACCTATCAGGATCAATACTTGGGCCCCCTGATCCGGCACGAGATGAATCGCTGCATTCACTGCTACCGGTGTTCGCGGTTCTATCAGGAATTTTGCGGCTATCGCGATCTGGGAGCTTTGCAGAGCGCCAATCGCACCTATTTCGGCCGTTTCCAGGATGGCATTCTGGACAGCCCCTTTACCGGGAACCTCAGTGATATTTGCCCAACCGGCGTGTATACGGATAAACCGTCCCGGTTTCGCGGCCGCCGCTGGGACTACCAGCGGAGTCCGTCGCTGTGTATCCACTGCTGCCTGGGGTGTCATACGATCGCCACGGGGCGCTATCGAGAGATCGTGCGGCAGGAAGCGCGTTTCAGTGAGGCCGTCAACGGCCACTTTATCTGTGACCGCGGGCGCTATGGCTTTTTTTACGCCAACCATGAAGCCCGACCCCGGAGGGCCAGGGTCGCCGGGGACGAGGTTTCTTATGATCAGGCGCTCCAGGCCCTCAAAGCCAAACTGGCCGAAATCAGCAAGCGGAGCGGACCCGGGGCGATCGCCTGCGTAAGTTCCGACCGCAGCAGCTTGGAAACCCAGGCGGTGCTGAAGAGGATCGGCCGCATGCGGGGCTGGCGCAATTTTTCCGGTTTCATGCCTCAGGGGCTGGCGCAGAAAGTGCAGTTGGCGGTCGCCAGGTTGGAGCCCGCATTGTCGGTCTCTTTGCGGGAGCTCGAAGGCGCGGATTTCATTGTGGTGGTCGGCGCCGATCCGATCAACGAGGCCCCGATGCTGGCTTTAGCCCTGCGGCAAGCCCGGAGAAAGGGGGCCGCGATCGCGGTCATCGATCCGCGCCCGATTGCGCTGCCCTTTGATTTCCAACACGTCGCGATGGTGCCCGGAGCCATCAGTCTGGGCCTGGGGCTCCTGGCGCGAGGCAGTCCGGATGAAGCGGCGATCGAGAAGTTAGGACCTCCGGTTTCCGATTTTTACGCGGCGCTTCCAACCCCGGAGGTGATGAATGCTTCCGATCAGAAACGTCTGTCCCCTCTCATCCGGGATCTGCGGTCGAGCCGCAGGCCGGTGATTGTCTGCGGGACCGCGGTGGGACCCGCGACCGTTGTCGGCCTGGCGGCGGATTGGGCCTTATTACTGCAAGCCGTGGGTAAAAAAGCCGGTCTGTTTTACCTGCTGCCGGGTGCCAACGCGTTCAGCGCGGGAATCCTTTCCGATCCGGAGGATACGTTCGAAAAAACAGTTGAAGGGATTGAGAACGGATCGATTAAGGCTCTGATGTTGGTGGAAAACAATCCTTTCTGGCAATTTCCGGATCGCGCCAGACTTGAACAGGCCCTGGCCCGGCTTGATCTGCTGGTCGTGCTGGACTATTTGAATTCCGCCGCGGCACAGCAGGCGCATATTTTCCTGCCGACCGCAACGCTGTATGAGATCGGGGGCCTCTTCGTCAATCAGGAAGGCCGGGTCCAAGCCGCCCAGAGGGCCCATTCAGGCGGGATTCCGATTGCCCAGTCGGGTGGGGGTGGCCACCCCCCCAGGATCTACGGAGCCGGAGTACCGGGAGCGGAACCCCGGCCCGCTTGGCGGACGCTGGCGGAACTGGTCGAAGAAGTCGTCCCGCCGGATGAGGCACGCATGCAATCCGAGGTGGGGGTCTGGCTGGCCGAGGAAGATCCCCGCTTTGCCGATCTGCCGCCGTTCGCGGAACTTCCCGAGGACGGGGCCCGGCTCAACCATAAACGGGACGGCGCCTCACGGTTTTTAGTGAACTGGACGGCGGAGTTGCAGAAAAGTCGGGGCTTCGACGACAGTTTCGAACTGCTCGCCGTTGATTGGACCTTCGGCACGGAGGAGCTCGCGGTCTACTCGGCGTGCCTGAAAGCGCTGGAACGAAAGCCCGGCCTATTGATGCACCCTGATGACGCCGGCCGTTTGGGTCTGACCGATGGCGATGAAGTGGCGATGCAATTGGACCGGGGAACCTTGAAGGTGCCTGTCGGCGTGGTCGCAAATATGGCGCCCGGGGTGATCGTCTTGCCGCGGCATCGGCTGCTGGAATGGCAGCGGCTGGCCTGCGGCAGGATCCGCCTGGAACGGGACCGAATCCGAAAGGCGGCATCGCCTCAGGGGCCGAAGCCTTGAATCCGAAAAGCCGTTTGAATGTTCGACCATTCAACCAAAGCTGAAACCAATGCTGACTTGGATTGCGGGATTTATCCTTCTCATCGTTAAACTGGGCCTTGTGCTGGGCGTCTTGCTTCTGTTGGCGGCCTACCTGGTGTGGGTGGAACGCAAGTTTCTAGCGCGCCTGCAAATTCGCTACGGTCCCAACCGGGCCGGAAAATTCGGACTGCTGCAGCCCATCGCGGACACCATTAAAATGATGACCAAAGAAGATACCGTACCGGAAGCGGCCGACCGCATCATCTTCCTGGGCGCCCCGGCCGTGGTGGCCCTCACGGCCCTTCTCATGTTTGCCGTGGTTCCGTTCGGTCCCACCCTAATGATCGCCGGCAGGCAAATCCCTCTGGTGATCACGGATCTGAATGTGGGCCTTCTTTTCATTTTCGCCCTCTCTTCCCTGGCGGTTTACGGCGTGGCGTTGGGCGGCTGGGCCTCCAACTCCAAATTCAGCCTCCTGGGGGGGATTCGGGGCGCGGCGCAGATGATCAGCTACGAGTTGGCATTGGGTCTGGCGCTGGTCCCAATCGTTTTACTGGCCCGCTCGCTCAGTCTGGTGGATATCGTCAATGCGCAGGCGGACTATCCCTTTGTGGTGGTGCAGCCCATCTCCTTTGCGATTTTTGTTATCGCCGCCATGGCCGAGAGCAAACGGATTCCCTTTGATCTTCCGGAAGCGGAAAACGAACTGGGCGCCGGTTACCACACGGAATACAGCGGAATGCGCTTTGGTCTGTTCTTCCTGGGGGAGTATGTCCATATGCAGGTGTTCGGGGCCCTGGTCGCTGTCTTTTTTCTAGGCGGATGGCGGGGCCCCTGGCTGCCGCCGCCGGTATGGCTCCTGCTGAAAATCATGCTGGTGGCCTTGATCATGATCTGGATCCGCGGTACGCTGCCCCGTCTGCGTTACGATCAGCTGATGGCCCTGGGCTGGAAGGTCCTGATTCCTCTGGCGTTGGTCAACATTATGGTAACGGGGGCCGTCAGCCTGTTGTAGCCATCCGGATGGCGGTATGCGGATTTTCATCCGCAGATCGCGCGGGTTCCTTCGGGAATGGCTGTTTGCCCCGATTCGGGTGTCCGGCTTAGATTGGATCCGCGACTGAAATCCAAATCGGAAAACCGATAACAAGGAGTACGAAAACGCATGGCGACCGCTTGGGAATCCGTGAGGGCATTAGCCAGCGGTTTTGCGACAACTTTCAAGCATCTCTGGCGTCCACCGATTACCGAAGAATACCCGGAGTACAAACGTCCCCTGCCGGTGCGTTCCCGGGCGCGGATCATCTTGACGCGGGATCCGGACGGCGCTGAACGCTGTGTCGCCTGCTACCTGTGCTCGGCCGTCTGCCCTGTGAGTTGCATTTCGATGCAAGCGACCGAAAGCGAAGACGGCCGACGCTATGCCGCCTGGTTTCGTATCAATTTTGCGCGGTGCATTTATTGCGGTTTCTGTGAAGAGGCGTGTCCGACCTCGGCCATCCAATTGACACCGGACTTTGAAAATTGCCAGCGGGATATCTTGAAGCTGGTTTACGAAAAGCAAGATCTTCTGGTGGATCATCAGGGCAAGGATAAGGAATACAATTTTTATAAGTACGCGGGCGTGGCCACCGATGTGGGAGCGAAGGGTGCGCACCATCGCGAAGAAAAGCCGGTGAACATAAGAAGTAATCTTCCCTAAGGCCGAGGAAGGGGACAGCGGGTGCAGGGGCCAAGGAACAAGGCGGTTAAAGCCGGATGCCGTGCGCCGGAGACCCCTCTGAACTTCAAGCCGCGGCGTTGCGAACGCAGGACAGGTCGTTTATGACGCTTTATGCAGTTGTTTTCTATATTTTGGCCGCCGTGATTCTCGTGGCAACGGGTCTGGCGATTACGCGTCGCAATCTGGTGCATGCCGTCATGTATCTAATCCTTTCGTTTTTTGGCAGCGCCATGCTGTTTTACCTTTGCGGCGCCCCTTTGCTGGCGGCGCTCGAGGTGATCATCTATGCCGGCGCCATCATGGTCTTGTTTCTCTTCATTGTCATGATGCTCAAGGTCGAAGCGCCGCAAAAAAAGGTGTTTCCGGCGCGCCAATGGTTGCCGGCCGCGGGCTTGGGCGTGATCTACCTGGTGGTGGGCGCCCTGGTTGTCTTCTCTGATCCGGGCAGCCGGGTGACCCTGGAAGCCGCTTTGGCCACGCCGCGCATATTCGGGCAATATCTTTTCCAACGGCACTGGCTTTCGATCGAAATCGTCTCGCTGCTGCTGCTCATCGCTTTGCTGGGGGCCCTGTATCTGGGAAGAACGAAGGACCGCGGGGGCACCCCGGAAGTCGAGGATCAATCATGATCGTTCCCTTTGGCCATGTACTCCTGTTAGCCGGAATCCTCTTTTTGATGGGGATGTTCTGTTTGGTGGCGCGGCGCAACCTGATCATGATGCTGCTGGGCGTGGAAATCATGCTGAACGCCGCCTCCATCGCCTTCGTGGGTGCCGCCCTGCGCTGGCAGCAGCTGGAGGGGCAAGTGTTTGTCCTCTTTATCCTGGCGGTGGCCGGCGCGGAGGTCTCCCTGGGATTGGCTTTGATTGTAAGCGTCTACCGGCGCACAGGGTCGGTTGACCCCGGTGTCTTTAATTTTCTGAAATGAACCGGCCGGCCTTTCTTGGGGGGGCTGCGGCGGTTTGCATATAAAAAAGGCTTTGCGAGGACCCAAATGACCGCCTCCTGGATCCCGGATCCGACCTTGCTGGCAGCCCTATTGGCGAGTCTGCTGCCCCTGAGCGCCTTTGCGCTGATCATGATTTTGACGCGGGCCGACCCGCGGCTGTCCGCCCGCCTGGCCATCGGGGCCGTGGCGCTTTCCTGCCTGTGTGCCGTCTTTCTCCTGGGCCGGCATTGGCACCTGGAAACGCCGATCCAATACACGGGCCGTTGGCTGGTCTCCAGCGACATTCGGATCCCCTTCGGTTTTCTGCTCGATTCGGTCAGCTTGCTCATGCTGACCCTCGTGGCGGTTATCAGTTTGCTCGTTCAGGTCTATTCTCTGGGTTATATGGCCGGCGATCCCGGATTTTCCCGTTACTTCGCCTTTCAGTCCCTTTTTGCCTGGGCCATGATGTCTT
>CP070697.1:5311613-5320944 GCA_020353555.1 Desulfobacterales bacterium | reverse complement strand
GGATGCCATTACCAAAGGCACCCTGCAAGGGGTCGAACTCTTGATCAACATCATCGCCATGCTGGTGGTGCTCGTGGCCCTCGTGTATCTCACGAACTTGATTCTGGGTCTCCTGCCGCCCATTGCCGGCCAGCCCGTCACGCTGCAGCGTATCATGGGCATCATCATGGCACCGGTTGTCTGGCTGATGGGTATTCCCTGGCAAGAAGCCACCACTGCCGGCGCGCTTATGGGAACCAAGACGATTCTCAATGAGCTCCTGGCTTATCTTGACATGAGTCGTCTGGTCCCCGGTGCGTTGGCTCCCCGAAGCCTTCTAATTATGACCTATGCCATGTGCGGGTTTGCCAATCCCGGCAGTCTGGGCATTATGATCGGCGGCATGGGAACCATGGCGCCGAGCCGGCGAAATGAAATCGTTTCTTTAGGATTCCGCTGCATTGTGGCCGGGACCCTGGCGACCTGCATGACGGGGGCGGTGGTGGGGATTATTGGTTGATGCATCCCGCTTGACAACAACTCAGCGACGCGGCCATTTGACGATTTGACGAGAAGTGAGTCTATCACTTTGAAAATCTTATACACCGATAAGTTCAAAATCCCTCTCCCCGCGCGCCACAGCTTTCCCATTCAGAAATATTTTCTTCTTCGAAAGCGAATTGTTCGTGCCGCGCTGATCCCCGAGAAGGATCTGGGTGTTCCCCCCGCGGCCACCCAGGAAGAGATTCTTCGAGCCCATGATCCGGTGTATGTCCATCGACTCGAAAAAGGCGAACTGACAACCAAGGAGATGCGTCGCATCGGCCTGCCCTGGTCTGTTCCGCTCGTCGAGCGCGCCAAACGCTCCGCCGGGGCGACGCTTGAGGCTTGCCGGGCGGCGTTGCAGGAAAAAATCGCCGTCAACCTGGCCGGCGGGACCCATCACGCTTTCCGCGATCGGGGGGAGGGCTATTGTCTGCTGAATGACAGCGTGATTGCGGCTCGAACCCTGCAGGCGAGAAATTTTGTCCGCAGCGTGTTGATTATCGACTGCGATGTCCACCAGGGCAACGGAACCGCCGCCATCCTGGCCCAAGATCCCACCATATTTACTTTTTCTATCCACGGCCGAAATAATTTTCCCTACCACAAGGAAAAAAGTGATTTGGACATCGCCCTCGATGACGGAACCGAAGATACGGGCTACCTGGAGGCTCTCCAAAAGGGTCTGGATCAAGTGTTTGAACGGACGGAGGCGGAGCTGGCCATTTATCTGGCTGGCGCCGATCCCTATGCCGACGACCGGTTCGGCCGTCTGGCTTTGAGCAAAGCCGGCCTGGCCGCCCGGGACCAAATGGTTTTCCAATACTGCCTTGCAGCCGAAATTCCCGTGGCGGTCACCATGGCCGGCGGCTACGCTCCGCAAATTGAAGACACCGTCGACATTCATCTTCAGACGGTGCGAATCGCGCTTGAAATGCAACAAGCGTCAGGGTCACGACGCATGCGCCTGGAAGAAAAGTCAATTTCATAGACAGGTTCCCAATTCGCTCCCGGTTATTATGGATGGTTTGGGAGGGTCGATCCGATGCAATCAGCCGAGACGAGGAAACCTCTTACCCTTCGTTATTTTTGCAGGTCCCGGTTTTGCCCCCGCCATAGCCTTATCCCCAATTTAAAGAGGCGATTGAAATGCAAGTAGGCGAACATCTCAAATCGTATTGTTTTTTCTGGAAGCCATCTGTCGCAAGGCGTGTCAGCTTCTATTTCTTGATTTTTGGACTGATCATATTCCTGATTACTTCAGCCCTTTACACGATTGCAGCCAAAAAACAGTTTGTGCAATCCACCACGCGATTGATTCAGCACCAGTTTTCTCAGCTGGAAAACAGCCGGGAGGCGGATTTCATCTGGAGCAGCATCAACCGCAAGCGCCCGGATCTTTATCGTTTGCTTGAAACGTTGGTAAATTTCTCTTCGAGTTTCTATCTGATTTCCGATATTTCGATTTACAGTAAAGATACGGCCGGTTCATCATGGTACCGGCTAGATTTTACCGATGATCAAATTCTGCGCGCCCGCCCGGCTGAGGATGCTTTCATCAAGAATTTGGACCGGTCACTACGAAGGCATTTCCGCCGCTCCGATGTGGATTTTTATTCCGCGGAAGGAACGCTCTCCATGTTTGTGGATATCACCAGAGAAAAAGACACCAATTACTACTTTCTCAAAATAGGAGCTGGCGGTGCAGGAATTGGCGGTATCATGAAACGACAGATCATCCATTTGGTAGTATCTGCGCTGATCGCCCTCTTTATATTACGCTTTCTCGGATACTACTTCGCCCGTAAGATCGCCCGGCCGATTGAAAACCTTTCGGCGGTTGCGGCCGATGTAGCGAGGGGCGATCTGTGCCACACCGTACCGGTAATTACGCAGGATGAATTCGGCAAACTGGCTGCCAATTTCAACAAGATGATTGAAGGGCTTCGGGAATGGGAACGCATCAAGGAAATTGAGTTCGAACTGGAAAAAGGCCAAAAGATTCAAAGAGATTTTCTGCCCAGTGCCATCCCGCACTTACCGCATTGGGAGATCGCCACCTGTTTTTACCCGGCGGGTAAAGTTTCCGGGGATTTTTATGACGTTTTCATGCTTCCCGATCAGACCGTCGGTTTGGTCATCGCCGATGTATGCGACAAAGGTGTCGGTTCAGCCCTATATATGGCCCTGTTTCGCAGTTTGATTCGAGTTTTTGCCGAGCAAGCAATTTACTGCAATGCGGCCGCAGTCGATCAAATCGATCAGACGTGCGTCGCAATCGGTTCGGCCTCATTCCCCGCAAATGAGCAAATGGTCCGTCTGAGAGCGGTTCCATTTACAAACAATTACATCGCCCAGACCCATGGTGATGAAAGTATGTTTGCCACGCTGTTTTTTGGCGTGCTCAATCCTTCCTCGGGAATGATGTACTACATAAACGGCGGACACGAACCGCTCTATGTTATCAATTCATCCGGCATAAAAATGACCCTCAAGCCGACCGGACCGGCCGTTGGCATGATGCCCGATTCCAGATGCAATGTTCAGCAGATTAATCTTGAACCCGGCGATGTTTTGGTCGGTTATACGGATGGTGTTACCGAAGCCCGTTCGCCGGAAGATCAACCCTTCAGCAGAGCGCGACTCTTATCATTGTTCGAGCAGCCCTTTATTTCGGCATCCGACTTGCTCGAACGCGTCAAAAACAATTTATTCGCCTTCATCGACATGGCACCGCGAAATGATGACGTCACCATGGTGGCGGTTCAGCGGGCACCCCGCTGATCAGCACCCATAGTTTTGATGCTCCCGCCCCACGATTCGCCGGCGGGAAACTGCCCCTTCCAAAAAAAGCGATCGACGGCCCAAAATCGCCGCAAGTCTTGCCGAAGGTACCCATTATGCTTGCAGCGTGCAGGGGGAAGGCGATTGTCTGCTGAATGACCATGTGATTGCAGCCCGACTATTAGAACTAGCAAGGTTTGAGGATGTAATTTTCAGCGTCCCGTGTAGGCTCGAGGTAAGGTCGAGTATGTGGAGAAATGCCGCCCTTTTGAAGGGACGAGCACCATGGGTTTCCACGCGGAGAAAGAGACAATCTGCCGTATCCAATCTAGAGCGGGATGGAAGGCGTTGATTTTTGGCCTTTGGGTGTTTGCGCAACCAGCGCGGCAAAGTGAAGCCTGCTTGACAGGCTGCCACAAATCCCTTATGTTTAAAGTCAAATTGGCGACTTTTACCAATCTTTCATGTAACGTACAAAGGGAGGATTTCATGGCGGACAATCAAACTTACGAATGTGAAAACTGTGGAAAAAAAGCCACAACAGCAGCTGATCAAAACAGACCGGAGTGTTGCGGGCAACCGATGAAAGAAGCCGAGCCGTTGCCGGCCTGTGAATTAAGCGAGACGGCTGAACATTCAAGGCTCGGCGAGGACAGTTTTGGTGAAGCCTGCGATGATGGTAGATCCGGCAAGATCTGAATTCGCAAATTTGATTGAGTCGCGCTGTCGCCTGAATATTTCATCGATTGCCTGGCGTTCAACCTGAAGCGCATTTAACAATACGTTGTGATGGCGGATTGTTAAATGCGATTTCATAAAGCTCTTTTTTGATACGCGTGCCATGATCATATTGAGAGTATTGGCCGCTGCCGATCCTGCTATTTACCCACTTCATACCATCCCTATCGGTCATACGGCGTCTCTCCCATTGATCGTCTTTGTGGATGGGTCAACATCCTGCTAAACCTCAATCTGCGGCAGTATTTAAGATGAAGGATTTACGCGCACGGGTTTTTCTCCTGGGGGCGTTTGTTTTTCCATTCGGTTTCGCTATTGAACACACCAAGATGCCTCCGGGAGCTGCGGTGCAGCGACTTGCCCGAGGATGGTAGACCGGCACTCAGCACAAAGAGGATCTCTCAAACGGGCCAAGGGCAGATAAACTCCGGGAAGGAGCACATGACGACCGAATATCTTTGCGTTGCGACCGAGCTATTTACATAATCGATCGATTTAAATTATATATTACAATTAATTGTTTTTAATGAATTTGATTTCATTATCTATTTTGAATGCATCTCCTTTTCCGTATTCCACTTGACTCGAAAATTGCTCTGATCTAAATAAATCACCGAACTTGTAAGGCCCAAAACCCTAAAAGGAGATTCAGCATGCCGTATGAAGAGATACTGTTTGCCACCAAAGATTCGCTGGGCTATCTGACACTAAATAATCCCAAAAAGATTAATGCGTTATCCAGGAAAATGATCGCGGAGATGATTGACGTATTAAATCGGGTGGCTGTCGATGAAACCATTAAGGTGCTCATTATCCGGGCGGCCGGCAAGCACTTCTGTGCCGGGCATTACCTGAATGAAATGATCGATGAGGGTGTCAAAGAATACAAAGCTGTTTTCGATCAATGCAACCAAATGATGCAGCTGATTCATGAAATTCCCCAGCCGGTCATCGCCCAGGTACAGGGCATCGCTACGGCGGCTGGTTGTCAGCTTGTGGCGTGGTGCGATTTGGCAGTGGCTGCGGAGGATGCCAAATTTGCGACTCCCGGCGTGAAAATCGGCCTTTTCTGCACTACCCCCATGGTGGCGATTACCCGGGCGATTGGGCGCAAGGCGGCCATGGAGATGCTTCTTAGCGGGCGCTATTTTCCGGCGCAGGAAGCCAAAGATCTGGGTCTGGTCAACAGAGTCGTTCCGCTGGATGAGCTGGAAAGGGAGACCGCGAAATTGGCCAACCAGATTGCCGAGGCCAGTCGATTTGTGTTGGCTATTGGTAAACAGGGATTTTACGCCCAGGTGGATCAAACCGACGATAAAGCCTTGCACTATGCCAAACATACCATCACCATGAACCTGGAGGCCGAAGACGCGCAGAACGGCATCAAAGCCTTTATTCAAAAGAAGACCCCGGAGTGGAAAAACCGCTGACAGGCCAAGTTTGAAAACCAATGACGATCAGGGTCATCCGCTTGCAGGTCATACTCTTGTGCGGTTGCCCGTGCGGCGGAGACGTTTTGGTGTATCGGACGAAACTGACATGGCTTTGATTGTTATCTTATTCAGTCCCCCAAGTTTAGGACGCCTGGTCCGGCGCGAATACAAAACGTCTCAATGAAAGCAATGTTTTCCAGATTGTCGAGGAGGGCACAATGGCAATCAAGGTTATGATCAAAAGACACGTCAAAGCGAGGAAGACGCAGGAGGCGTTTGCATTGCTGAACGACTTTCGAATCGGTGCCTTGAATCAGCCGGGATACATCTCAGGGGAGACTTTGGTGAACCGTTATGAGCCCGGCAGCATCTTGGTGGTCTCAACCTGGCAGACTCTCGAAGATTGGATCAGGTGGCAGGAAAGCGATGAGCGCGCAGCCAATGAGGCCCAGTTGGAAAGTCTGCTGGAAGAACCCGCCCGATATGAGATATACGATCTAGGAGTACTGCCTCAGAATAAGTGAAGGAAAACTATTTGCAACGGTCTCACAATCCCGCCGCGCCAACAGGTCTCGAGGGGAAAATATAAGTGGACCTTGGACTCAAGGATAAAATGGTTATCACCACCGGAGCCAGTCGCGGGATCGGGAGGCGATTCCATGCGGCCGTTTACGTGCACAGGATGTTTACATCCAATTTTTGAGACACCGACTCAATGTGCGGGGTCAAAAAAAAGGCAAGGTTTAAAAACCCTGCCTTCCTTATGATCTTCCCAGAGTGTCGCTATTTAATGACGACTTAAGTCCTCAGGGGTAGATTGTTTCAGTTATATTAACTGAGAGGACTTTGTCCATCAAAAAAGAAACACGAGCACCCGCGAAGTCATAAGATGAATCAACACGATTGACAAATTCTATCCGCTTCCGTTCACGATCTTTAACCATGGCATTGGTAAGAAACGTGCACAATCGGTCCGCGGGGTTTGGTGACCATAATTCTGGCTAGTTAGCATTCTTAGATCGAGCGCGAAAGTTGAAGATTGTGAATTTTATTTCTCAATATTGTGGAACTCATTTCACAAATGACCGGGATGCCTGAAAAAGTAATAACAGCAAAGTTCAAATTAGTAGAAATCCTCTCACTTTGGGAGGCCAAAAACCATTTTCTTGGAAATGGGAACAATGGGCCGGTTGATTCTGCGTCGATCACTTTGCACCTGAGCCTTTCTTCGATCCGGCCCGCATCGGCGATTTTTCCCCGATCTTCTTTCCGGAATATAGAGTGAATACGAGAATCGCCGCCTTTCAATTCCAGAGCGTCTACCGCCGTTGTCTTGGATCAGCTTTTTTTCCACAGGCCCGCCGCTATTTTTGTAGAAGGAGTTCTGGTAAGCGTAATCGACTGAGAACCAAAATGCAGGGTTCCGTTTTCAACGTTAGGACCTGGATTCCAGTCATATTTCGATCCAAGATCCTTATCGACCGCTGAAAAGACCTCACCATCGTTATTCCAGCCTGCAAAGGAAAGTTTGATGTTCGTCCATGCTAAGTATTCTCGGGAATTCAGCTCCCTGATGGCTGAATCTAATGCTTGATGTTCAGCGGAACTCGATAGAACGTCAACGCCATGAACCGTTACCGAGGCCAAGACGCTCATGATGACCATAACAGCCAAGAGCTCAACTAATGAAAAACCTCTCTGGTTAAGATTAACGGGTTTTGGAATCATGGCGTGGGCACTTTTTGTGTTTTAAGTCCTTATTTACTTTGGGGCCGCCGGATAAAGGAAAATCACTGTATTTCAGCAGCACTTTATCTCCGAGCAAAAAACATACCACTTCTGATTTAGTTAAAAATATAAATTTTTTTCAAATAGTTAAAACTATTCGTATTGGTTCCCATTATTTACGGGTAGGGAATTTCTGAAAAAATTGTGACAGCAAGGTAATAGAAACTATGAAACCGATTTCACATTTTAGGAGAAAGGGTTCAACCATCAGGTTACCGGGATTGCGGCATAAGATCATCGATTTCCCCGCAATTAGCGCGGGCAAGTGGATCCTTGCGGAATTAGCCCGGCAAGTTCATATCACTCTATTACCGCGGACACTCCGGCTTTCAGTCATTTTTTTCTGGCGGCTATTGAACGGCAGTGGCGCCTCCTGGTGAACCAGTGGCAGCCACAAACGGTACGGGAGCGAAAATAAACAGAAAGTCATAGTCGCCGTCGTTGTCCACTGAGGACGTCAATCAAAAAACACCATGGGTGATGCAGCGCTCCAAATTTTCAACACCCTTTCTTTTGAAGTCGTAAGGTTTTCCGATGAGGCTAGGTCCTGTCCGCTATGCCAACCAACCACTCCGTCCGGCCTTCGGATACCGACGTATCCCGGACCGCCGAACCGGGTACCCATCCGACCTAGCCCATCCACAACAATTTCTTTATTGCACGCGTATTTTTACTTTCTCGCGGTCCCCTCCTGGCGCCGGACACTGAGATCGTAGTCCATGGTCTCCAATCCTTGACGCGTAAGCGCGATTCTTCTATATTGCCCTCCGAAAAGGAATGCTCCGTGTCACCGTCGCCTGACTCATAGATACGATTTGGAGGTTATTGTCATGCCGATTGCCGATAAAATGACTGAAATGGTTGCCGCATCATCGATGGTCAAACAGATGTTCGAGGAGGGCGCGCGGCTCAAAGCTGAGCACGGATCTGGAAATGTTTTCGATTTTTCTTTGGGCAACCCGGATGTTTCGCCTCCGGCGGGATTCAAGGAAGTGCTGAAGCAACTCGTTGCTAACGATGCGCTCGGCCACGGCTATACGCCTAACTCCGGATATCCCCATGTCCGTCAGGCGGTCGCCGATTACCTCAGCAGCGAGCACGCAATTGCGCTTCCCCGTGATTTTATTGTGATGACTGTGGGTGCAGCTGGCGCCCTGAATGACGCACTTAAATCTTTAATGAACCCGGGCGAGGAAATCTTGGTTCCATCCCCTTACTTTATGGGGTATGAACACTATGCGTTCATTGCCGGAGCCGCTCTCAAGCCCGTGCCCACCCGTTCGAGCTTTCACCTGGATCCGGCAGCCATCGATACCGCTATCACCGACAGAACGCGTGTGATGCTGATCAATTCCCCCAACAACCCCACGGGTGTCGTTTATACGGCTGAGGAATTGGCCGAATTAGGCGAGATATTGGATCGGGCGAGCACCAGATGGGGCCGGCGAATCTACCTGGTATCCGATGAGCCTTACCGCAAGATTACCTATGGTGTAAATGCGCCCTCCGTATTCAAGGCCTATCCGCACAGTATCGTGGTGAGTTCTTACTCCAAGCAACTTTCTCTAGCCGGTGAAAGGATCGGCTATCTGGCCGTCCACCCTCAGGCTGAGGACGGCGGACTCATTGCTGACGCCGCGGCGCTTACCAACACGATGCTCTGCGTCAATGCCCCCAGCTTATTCCAATTGGCCGTGGCCCAGGTACAGGGTATCAGCGTAGATGTCTCCATCTACCGGCACCGGCGTGACATGCTGTGTCGGGGCTTGGCAGAGGCCGGGTATGAATTTGAAAAGCCTGAGGGAGCGTTCTACCTTTTCCCTAAAAGCCCCATCGCGGACGACGTCAAGTTTGTCGGTATGTTAAAGGAACAACTAATTTTGGCTGTCCCGGGCAGCAGCTTTGGGGGACCGGGGCATTTTCGCCTCTCCTATGCCGTTCCCGAGTGGGCCATCACCGGTTCTTTGGCTGGTTTTAAGCGCGCGCGGGAAAAGATTCAATCCGGTTGAAATCGACGTGCGGGTCTGTTTTACGAACCCTTATTTTCGAGTTTTTTCCGCTGCCAA
>CP070697.1:5297205-5311513 GCA_020353555.1 Desulfobacterales bacterium | reverse complement strand
TTCCAATCTCCAGGGCGTAAAATTCATCGCGGCCAATACGGATGCCCAGGCCTTGGAAATGTCGCGCGCGCCGGTGAAAATTCAGATGGGCGCCCATTTGACCGAAGGGCTGGGGGCCGGCGCCAATCCGCAGATCGGCCGGGATGCCGCCCTTGAAAACGAAGAAGAAATTCGCGCGGCCCTCGAAGACAGTCATATGGTGTTTATTACGGCCGGCTTCGGGGGCGGCACCGGAACGGGAGCGGCCCCGGTCATTGCTGAAATCTGCCGCGAACTGGGCGCGTTGACGGTGGCGGTGGTGACCAAGCCTTTTTCGTTCGAAGGTCGCCGACGGGGCAAACTGGCCGAAGAAGGGCTTGAAAACCTCAAGAAGGTGGTGGACACCGCGATTACCATACCGAACGACCGGCTGCGGGGGCTGGCATCCAAAAAAGCGACCTTGATGGAGATGTTTATGAAGGCCGATGAAATCCTGCTCCATTCGGTGAAGGGCATTACCGACTTGATCATGATGCCGGGGATCGTGAACCTTGACTTTGCCGATGTGCGCACCACCATGTCCAAGGCGGGTTTGGCCTTGATGGGTATCGGCATCGCCTCCGGGGAGCACCGGGCGGTGGAGGCGGCGGAAAAAGCCATATCGCACCCGCTGCTCGAAGATCTTTCCATCAAGGGCGCCAAGGGCGTTTTGATGAATATAACCAGTACCAGCGACATGGAGTTCGAAGAGGTGGCCGAAGCTTCGGAGCGCATTCACGATGAAGTCGGTGAAGATGCCGAAATATTCTGGGGCACCTCCGTCGATGACAGCTTGGGCGATGAAATGCGGGTCACCGTCATTGCGACCGGCATCGGCACGGGCTCCGAAAAGCAAAACCTCCTGGAAAAACCTTTAAGGGGCAAGGTACGGGACATCACCCCCGAGGACATGGGCCGAATCGTGGACTATGATGAACCCACGTTTATCCGCCAGAATCGAGCCGTCGGTGAATCCACCGGGGCGCTCTACCGCGGGAATCATCGCTTGGTCTTGGACGACAGTGAGCTCGATATTCCCACTTTCTTGAGAAGGAAAGCCGATTAAGACGGTCGGTTGCTGGGCGTCGGTCACCCCGTTGCCATCCGGGGGCAATCATAAAAGACAGCAAGCCTTGACTGTGGAACGAAAGGCCTCATCTTTATTTTTATGGTTGCCGCCCGAGGAAATCTGCGCCGAACCTCGATCACAGCGGTGCCAGCGGTCCAACCCTCTGACCAGGGGTCCGCGCGACGACGGACAACCGACAATTCAATGACAGGAAAATCCAGTCACCCGAACCCGAATTTGACTGAAGCCGAGGTCGGCACGGTTTACAAGGCCCGGCGCGGACGAACGCGTGTCGCTCTCGTGTATCCCAACCGCTACCACGTGGGAATGTCCAACCTCGGTTTTCAGACCATCTATGCGTTGCTCAACGGCTTTGACGGCGTGGTTTGCGAACGAGCGTTCTGGCCGGCCGACGAAGGTCCGGCCGCGGGCCGTTGGACGACGCTGGAATCGGGCCAACCCGTTGCCGATGCTGATATTATCGCCTTTTCCATTTCCTTTGAAAACGACTATCCCTACCTGCTGGCGGCGCTGGATCAGGCCGGCCTTCCGCTGTACGCCCGAGACAGACACGCCCAGCATCCCCTGGTGATCGCGGGCGGCGTGGCCTGTCTGTTGAATCCGGAACCGATCGCCGCCTTTATCGACTGTTTTCTCATCGGCGAGGCCGAAGCCCTCTTACCCCGCTTTTTGGAAGTTTATGCCTCCGAGCCCCGGAAACAAAACTTGCTGGAGACCCTGGCCCGGACCGTTCCGGGGGCCTACGTGCCCGCTTTGTATCGACCCGCCTACAACCGCGACGGCACCCTGCGGGCCTTTGAACCGACCGCCGAAGTGCCGGCCCAAATCCAAAGGGTCTATGTTCAAGACCTCTCCCATGCTTCCACCTGCAGCGCCATCATCACACCCTACACCACCTTCGATCAAACCTATCTGATCGAGGTCGGCCGGGGTTGTCCCCACGGATGCCGGTTTTGCAGCGCCGGCTTCATTTATCGTCCGCCCCGCTTCCGACCGGTGTCCTTACTGGCCCGCCAGATGGAGCAGGGGCTGTCATTGACCGACCGCATCGGACTGGTGGGCGCCGCCGTTTCCGATCTTCCCGACCTCCCCCAATTATGCCGCCCATTGTTGGGAAAGGACGTTCGTCTATCCTTCAGCTCCCTGCGCGCGGACGGGTTGGCGCCGGAACTCCTGGACGCCCTGCGGCAAAGCAACGTCAAAACGGCCACCATCGCACCGGATGCCGGCTCCGAGCGCATGCGCCAGGTCATCAACAAAGGGCTCACGGAGGATGATATATTGAATGCCGCCGAGACGCTGGTGGCGAACGGAATCCCCAATTTGAAGCTCTATTTCATGGTGGGGCTGCCCACCGAAACCGAAGGGGATGTGGAGGCCATCGTGGGCCTGTGCAAAAAAATCAAGCACCACTTTCTCAAATCGAGCCGTGTCCGCCAGCATATCGGCGCGATAACCGTCAGTCTCAACAGCTTTGTCCCGAAGCCTGTTACGCCTTTTCAGTGGGTGCCGATGGAGGAAGTGGGGTTGCTGAAAAAAAAGATCAGAAAAGTCAAAAACGCTTTGAAAAAAGTGGCCAACCTGCGCATCCATTCCGACGTGCCCCGTTGGGCGTACGTTCAAGCGCTGTTGTCCCGCGGCGATCGCAAGGTCGCTGATATATTGGTCCGGACTCATGCCAATCGCGGGAACTGGCCGCAAACGCTCAAGTCCGTCTCTGTGAATCCTGATTTTTATGTACATCGCGACCGCGCCTGGGACGAACGCCTGCCCTGGGACTTTATCGACCACGGGATAAAAAAGTCCTTTCTCCGGCAAGAATATCAGCGCGCCCTCCAAGGCCTCACCACGCCGGTTTGCCGGGTCGAGTCGTGTCAGATTTGCGGTGTGTGCGATCCTGAGCGCTCGTCCCAAAACTTGGACTCAAAAAAATGATTCGCAGCGCATTTTGTCCCCCGGGCCCATCGTTTTCCTTGAAATCACTTCGCAGATAATATATAGTCTCGCTCTTTTATCGGCTGCGATGACAAGATTGAGACCCGTGTCCACCCGGACGGACGCGGTTTTTTGCGCTTCGCCGGTTACAGACGGTTTTTCGGCCGGTTTTTTTAAGGTTACGCCCTCGCCGGCCGGAAAGCATGCATGCCGCTCCCCGCCCTCAGCGGATGGAGTATCACAAAATCAAAATAAGCCCAACCAAGAGGAGCCATTATGTTCGAAGGGACCATTTTTATGCTGGGATTGGGAGCCGCTTGCGGCTTTATCCTGAGTGCGGCCTCCCGCATCTTTTACGTGTATGAAGACCCCCGGATCGCCGAAGTGGAAGCGTGCTTTGCCGGAGCCAATTGCGGCGGCTGCGGTTATGCCGGATGCTCGGCGGCGGCCGTCGCCGTGGTGAAAGGCGAAGCTCTGCCCAGTGTCTGCGTGGTCGGCGGCGCGGAGTCGGCCCGCCAAGCCTCGGAAATCATGGGTATGGCGGTGGGCCTCGCCGAGCCGGCGAAATCCTACAATTTTTGCACCGGGGGCGAGCGGGCCGCTAACAAATATTTGTATCTGGGGGCCAACAACTGCCGGGCCCAGGCCGCCATGTATGGCGGCAAACGCACCTGTGACATCGGGTGTCTGGGACACGGCGACTGTGTCCGGGCCTGCCTTTTTGATGCCTTGAAAATAGGGCCCAAAGGCTTTCCGGTGGTTGACCTGGAAAAATGCGTGGGGTGCGGGGCCTGTCAAAACGCCTGTCCCAAAGGAATTATGAAAGTAAAAACTCCGACCGCCAACCTGCTGCATTTCAACGAATTCGATGAATGCCTGGCACCCTGCCGCCAGACTTGTCCCGCCGAAATCGACATTCCGCAGTATATCGACCAGATCCGCCGCGGGGACTATGAAGGCGCGGTCCACACGATCCGGGAACGCAACCCCTTGCTGCTCGCCTGTGGTCGCGTGTGCCCGCACCCCTGTGAATTAAATTGTCGACGCGGGATCGAGGACGAACCGGTGTCGATCAACCAACTGAAACGGTTTGTCGCCGATTATGAGATGAATTCCGGCAAACGCCTTCCGATATCGGTGGCGCCGCCGACCCACAAACGCATCGCCATCGTGGGCGGAGGTCCGGCCGGCCTCAGCTGTGCCTATTTTCTGCGGCGACTGGGGCACGAAGTAACGATTTATGAAGCCATGCCGCACCTCGGCGGAATGCTCCGTTACGGCATCCCGGAATACCGCCTTCCCAAAAAGGTTCTGGACTGGGAGACCCGGGGCATTCTGAATCTCGGAATTGAACATCACACCCAGGTGAAATTCGGCCATGACTTCGATCTCAGTTCCCTGGTGGCGGCGGGTTACGATGCCATTTTTCTCGGTATCGGCGCCTGGAAGGATGCCAGTCTGCGAGTCGAAGGCGAGGATCTGAACGGTTGCTACACCGGAATCGACTTTCTCTCCCGGCTGGCCAACGGGGAATCCCTGCCCATCGAACGGACGGCCGCCATCATCGGCGGCGGCAACACCGCCATTGACTGTACCCGCAACCTGATCCGCCTGGGAGCGGAAAAGGTCTATATCGTCTATCGCCGCACCCGCAAGGAAATGCCGGCCAACGAGGTGGAAATCGAAGCCGCGGAGGCCGAAGGCGTCGAGTTCATCTTCCTGGCCGCTCCGGTGCGTGTGATCGGAGACGCGAACGGCAAGGTGACCCATTTGGAATACCTCAAAATGAAGCTGGGCGAACCCGATGCCAGTGGCCGCCGGCGGCCGGTGCCCATCGAAGGCTCCGAGACTCGGCTCGAGACCGCAATGGTGATCACGGCCATCGGCCAATCGCCCGACGTCTCCTTCACCGCCAAGACCCAGCAGCGGCTGGCGGACCTGCGCACTACCCGGTGGAGTACGATTGACGTCAATCCCGAGACCCTGCAAACCAATATCCCCTACCTGTTCGCGGCCGGCGATGCCGCCACCGGCCCGTCGCTTGTGGTGGAAGCCATCGGCGGGGGACGGCGCGCCGCTCGCTCGATTCACCAGTATGTCATGGGACAAAAGGTCGCCGCCGGACCCAAAGAACTGGGTAAGAAAATGGTCACGGAATCCCTCTTCGAAGAGGTGGTCGGCATCGTCAAGCAGCCCCGGGCACCCATGCCGGAGCTCCCGGTGGCCGAGCGCATCCACTCATTCGTAGAGGTTGATCAGGTTCTCAGCGAGGAAGCCGCCCTGGGGGAAAGCCAAAGGTGTCTCCAATGCGGTCGCCTTTGCTACACCCAGGATACGGATTCTTGCGGGTTGCCCCAAGAACTCGAAGCCGGCCCGGCATCCAAGGTGGCCTAAAGCGCCGGAGGCATAAAGCGGGAACCTTTGATCATCGGATTTGTATGGGGCCGGGCGCAACGTTTATTCGGGCCAATCGCGCAGGGCGAGTTGCCACGCTCCCGGACCCGCGATCCGGTTTGTTTGGGCTGCAAAGAAAAACCCATTCAAAACCGGCGCAATTTTCGCGAGGGAGCATCAAAGCGGCGTCGCAATCGGCAAAAAGAGCTTGAAAGCTCCTTCGCATTGTGCTAAGTGGCATCTCTGCTTTGTTCCGCCTACATATTGGATGCGCATTATCGGGAAAGGAACGTACTGAAACATGTTTTCCAAGAAAGAGCTGCAGCTGGCATACGGTCTGGCGATCATTCTTGTGGTCCTGGGCGCCGTCTGTTACGCCGCCTTCCCTCAGAAAACCCCTATCCCCCCTCTGAGGCTCCTGTTCAAAGTAGCCACCGGAAACGTCCTCTTTGACCACCAAACCCATGGGTCCGCAGCGGGCTACGGTATTACCTGCCGTGACTGGCATCATACTTTGGAAGAAGAAGAGACGACCGATGTCGAGTCCTGCAGTGAATGTCATGCTCCCGGCGAGGGCGACGAAGATGTACCCAAAAGAGCCGATGCCTTGCATGCCCAGTGTATCGGCTGCCACCAGGAATTTGAGGCCGGCCCGGCTGAATGCTCCGCCTGCCATGTCATGTAGCAACGTCCTTGAAAATCGTAACTGCCTTGAACTTCTTGGGGTTAATGCGAGAGGGTGCAATTAAAGGTTAAATGATGCAGAAAAGATCTTTTTTCGGTTGGGCCAAACCTCAAATTTTCTACGAGCTCCTGCCTGACAACCCCTTGGAGCCCAAAAAAATCTTCCCATCCGCCACTATCAAGCTTTTTCACAAGAAGGCCGATGCCCGCAACGTTTCGGGAGGCATTCAAATTGGCGACCCGGTGCATACCGGACAAAAACTATCGCTGTTTGCAAATCCCCACGATTATGTAATTGCCACCGCCACCGGTACGATAACGGCGATTGCGCCTTATGCCGGCGATTTCGGTCAGAATTATACGGCGATCACAGTGGATATCGGTGCGAGCGAAGCGCTTGATGATCAATTTGCCAAGCTGATTGAAAAGCCGGCCCTGGAAACGGCCCTCAATTTCCTCTCCCACGCGCCGGGCAAACCACCATTGCAATTGTTTTCCGATCCCGCCAAACCCATTCATACCATTATTATCTGCGGTTTGGATGGCGACTTGGGCATTGACACCAATCAATATATCCTCAAATTCAAACTCGAGGCCGTCAAAAGGGGAATCCAGATTCTAAAAGATATGACCGGGGTGGATAATCTGATTATCGCCACGGCCGGTGAAACCTTGCAAGGCTACGGCCACCTGGGCGCCCGGGTAAAAAACATCGATCCGATTTACCCGGCCGCCCTGCCCCATATGATGATGCAAAGCATTTTAGGCCAGGTCGTCCCCGTGGGGCAGCGCTTTGAGGATCTGGGGGTCGCCTTTTTTAAAGCCGAAGCGGTGGCTTCCCTCGCCGCGGCCTTTGACACCGGCCAAATTCCGGTCACCAAGACGTTAACTTTTGTCAAAAAAGACGGCCACAAAAGATTGATTGAAACCAAAATCGGAACTCCTATCGGAGAAATTATCGCGGCTTTCGGGGAGCAGATCAAGGAAGAAGATCGTGTCATCCTGGGCGGGCCGATGACCGGTGCCGCGATTTATGCCCTGGATCACCCGGTGCAACCGGATACCGATGCCATTATGGTTCTGGATCGGGATCGGGCGGCGTATGTGTCGGATTATCCCTGTATCAACTGCGGCGAATGTGTCCGGGCCTGCCCGGCCCGAATGCCGGTCAACATGCTGGTACGGTTTTTGGAAGCTGGCCACTACGAAGAGGCCGCCGACAGCTATGACCTTTATTCCTGCATCGGATGCGGTCTATGCAGCTTTGTGTGCGTGTCCAAGATACCGATCTTTCAATACATAAGATTGGCACAATATGAACTTGACCGGGTCAAGACCGCGGAGGCAATGAATGTTTGACCAGAAGAAATTAGTCGTTTCACATCCCCCCTTCGTGCATATCGGCAGCCGGGTGACCGAGCGCAGTTATCACATCATTCTGGCGGCGGTTCCGGCGGTGCTGTTGGGTTTCGTGCAATACGGCCCCTCGGCCGCAGCCGTCGTCACCCTGGCCGTGTCTTCCGCGATCCTTTGGGAACTGCTTATGAATCGGGTGACCAAACGCGCCATTACCATCGGAGACGGCCATGCCGCCTTAATCGGCCTGCTGTTGGCCATGTTGCTGCCGGCCAGTGTGCCCTGGTGGGCCGTCATCGCCGGTACCTTTATTGCCGTGGTTATCGGCAAACACATTTATGGAGGAATTGGAAGCAATGCCTTCAATCCGGTGGCGGTAGCCTTCGCCATCGTGACGATATCCTGGAAAGACTTGTTTGATTTTAACGCCGCGCTGCTCAATTACGATCTCAATTTCACGGCTGTCTATCCCTTGGCTGCCGCAAAACATTTTGGCGCGGCGGCGGTTGAATCCTTCAGCCTGATGGACCTTTTAATGGGCCGGCAGATGGGCGGCATCGGCGCCACCTTCGGCCTGGGCCTTATTGCGGGGGGCATCTACCTGATGCTGCGGGGCTTTATCCGTTGGGAAATTGCGCTGACTTTTCTGGCGGGCGTATTTGTTACGGCATTTGTTTTCCAGGTCTTTGATCCGGTCCGTTTTGCCGGTCCCGGCTTCCACCTGCTGACCGGCTATACCCTGATCGGGGCCTTTTTTCTGGCCACCGAGGATTCTTCCTCGCCGGTGAATTTTATCCCCATGTTGATCTATGGCGCCGCCGGGGGAATCATGACGGTACTCATCCGCAATATCGGCGCCTATGTGGATGGCGTCATTTTGGCCATTCTGGTCATTAACCTGCTGAACCCACTTCTGGACAAGATTAGGCCCCAAGCGCTCGGAAAGGTTTTTTAACATGCGTGAAATGATTAAAATGGTTGTCGTCCTGACGATATTGAGCTGTGTTTCCGGTGGCCTGCTGGCCGCCGTGCGTAGCGGAACCCAGGAACGCATCGAAAATCAGGTCCTGGAATATGTCAAAGGACCGGCCGTCCGCGAAATTCTTCAAGGAGTCTCCAATGACCCCATCACCGACCGCTTCAAACTGAAGATCGGCGATGCGGAGGAAAGCTTTTTTGTGGGAGTTTATGACGGTGCGCCCAAGGTCGTGGCCTTTGAAACCGCTGGCAAGGGATATGGCGGGGACGTCGGTCTGATGGTGGGTGTCGACGTCAAAGAGGACAAACTGGTGGGGGTGGGCGTGACCACTCACAGCGAAACACCCGGAATGGGGGCCCGGGCCAAAACCGACCCGGGCTTTGTGGCCCAGTTCAAAGGTCTTGCCCTCACCCAACCCTTCAAGGTCAACCAGGATGGCGGATCGATCAACGCCCTCAGCGGAGCCACGATCACATCCCGCGCGGTTTGCGCGGCGGCAACCGAGGCCGAGAAACTGTACAATGAACTGAAACCTCAAATTCAAGCCAAGCTTCAGGAATTCAAGAAGTAGGGAGAAACCAGATGGCAAAGTCGATCGGACAAGAGTTCGTCAAAGGACTGTGGGCGGAAGTACCGCCGTTTAGACTGGTGCTCGGGCTCTGTCCCACGCTGGCGGTGACCAAGACCGTTGAAAACGGCATCGGCATGGGGGTGGCCACCACGTTTGTGCTGGTTTGTTCCAACCTCCTCGTTTCGGCCCTGCGCAACATCATCCCTTCCAAAGTCCGGATCGCCTGTTTTATCATCGTCATTGCGACTTTCGTGACCGTGGTCGAACTGGTGATGCAGGCCTTCGCCTATGGGCTCTTTCTGAAGCTGGGTATTTTCATTCCGCTCATCGTCGTCAACTGTATCTTGCTGGGACGTGCAGAAGCTTTTGCATCCAAGAACGGTCTCGTGCACTCACTGGCCGACGGGCTCGGCATTGGCATCGGCTTTACCCTGGCGCTGGCGGCATTGAGCGCTTTCCGAGAGCTGCTGGGCAACGGCACCATAACGATTTGGGAAAAGGCCATCCCGGTGATGGGCCCCTCGTTCCAACCGTTTAAATTTTTTGTGGAAGCACCCGGCGCGTTCGTATGCCTGGGACTGATGCTGTGTATCATGAACCTTCTGGGGAAAAAATAGGAGCGCAACCATGGGCGATTATATTGTCCTAGCAATCAGCTGCGTACTGATCAAGAATATTTTGCTGGCCCAATACCTGGGAAACTGCCCGTTTTTGGGCACCTCCAAAAAGATGGAAACCGCGGTGGGGATGGCCATGGCGGTCGTTTTCGTTCTGGTGTTGGCCGGGGTGATCACCTGGTTGACCGAGACCTTTTTTTTAAAAAAGTTGGGCTTAGAATATTTGCGGACCATCGCGTTTATCCTGGTCATTGCCTCCCTGGTGCAGTTTGTTGAAATGTTTCTTAAGAAAAGCATACCGGCGCTTTACGCCGGCCTCGGCATCTTCTTACCTCTGATCACCACCAACTGCGCCGTTCTGGGCGTTTGTCTCATCAGCATCAATGAAGAGTATACGTTCATGCAGACGCTGGTCGCATCATTTGCCTATGCGGTGGGTTTTGGCTTGGCCTTGATCCTGTTTGCCGGCGTTCGGGAACGCATCCTCTTGGCCCGGGTTCCACAACCGCTGGTGGATACTTCCATCGGCTTGGTGACGGCCGGTCTGCTGTCCCTGACTTTTTTTGCGTTCAAAGGGATGGTTTAGCCGTCGCGCCCTTGCACCTGCCGCCGGAATCCAGGCCACCTCCGAAAGCTCCCCCAAAGTTTGGTTTGCCTGTCGCCGGCATGGGTAAAATCCAGTTGAACCCCCGCCCTGCCCGCCTGTTCTGCGTCCCGGGCTTCGCTTGCAACGTGACGCTCAAACGCAATCTTTCATAAAACAACGTCGAGGCAAGCCTTTCCTCGTCAGGCGTTATTCCTCAGCTCGGCTATCAGCTGTTCCATATCCGCTGGAAGAGGCGACGCGAAAGACACCCACTGACCGGTCTGCGGATGGGTGAAGGCCAGACGCCAGGCATGCAGCATTTGGCGGGAGACTATTTTTAACCGTTCGCAGAGACGATGGGCTCGCCCTTTGTTCTTCAGGTGCTGGAAGGCAGAGCGACCGCGCCCGTAAACCGGATCACCGACAATCGGATGGTGAAGCGCCGCACAGTGAACCCGGAGCTGATGGGTTCGGCCGGTCTGCAAGTCCAATTCCAATAAGGTGATGCCTGTCCAACGCTCCCTGACCCGCCAAGAGGTTTCCGCGGCACGCGCTTTGCGGCTTTGGGTGGACATCCGCTTGCGATCCACCGGATGCCGCCCAATCGGCAAACCGATGCCGCCGGAGTCCGCCGCCATCTCCCCATATACCAGCGCCAGGTAGGTCTTTTGGATCCCCCGCGATTTGAATTGCCGCGCCAGGTTTTCGTGCGCCGACGCAGTTTTGGCAACCACCAGGGTCCCGGAGGTATCTTTGTCGAGGCGATGCACAATTCCCGGCCGCAACACACCTCCGATTCCGCCCAGCGTCGGACAATGGTAGAGCAATCCGTTGACCAAAGTGCCGGAAGCGTGCCCGGGCGCCGGATGAACCACCAACCCCGCGGGCTTGTTGACAACCACGATGTGCTCGTCTTCGAAAAGAATGTCGAGAGGTATCGGTTCGGGATTAAATCGCACCGGCGCAGGCGGGGGAATATGACCTCGAATCTCATCACCGGGCTTCACACGATATCCCGGTTTTTTTGTGCGCCCATCCACTAAAATTTTAGCGTGCGCGATCAGGGAGGCGGCCAGCGAACGGGAACATTCCGGCAGGCGCGCGGCAATCACGACATCCAGCCGCCGGCCTTCTTCGGATTTATCGACAACAATGGCAAAGGCACCCCGGATGGGCATAACGCGGTCAGGCCGGTCTTAATTTTCGGGGGCATCCACGGCAAAAATCGATTCGATCTCGGATAGAATTGTGGCTTCGTCCGTATTCCTGGCCGTAGACAGTTCCTTTATCAGCAGAACCTGAGCTGTGTCGTAGAGTTTACGTTCCCCGAAGGAGAGATCTTTGGTGAGTTTCAGTAGAAAAAGATCACGGAAAACCTCAGCAACATCATAGAGCGAGCCGGTTTTGATCTTATCCATGTACTCGCGATAGCGGCGGTTCCAGGTCTGGTTGTCGCTCAGGTCATCTTTTTTGGTTTTCATGATCTCGTACACTTTGGGGATCTCGTCCACGTCAATGATGTCCCTTAACCCGACGGAGTCAACATTGGCCGTGGGGATCATGATCACCATACCGTTCTCAATCACCTTCAAAATATAGAAATCATGTTTTTCGCCGTTGATCACCCGACTCTCGATGGCTTGAATCTCTCCCACTCCGTGCGCGGGGTAAACTGCAAGGTCGCCGACTTGAAATGCACGTATCTTGGAGGCGGTTTGAGAATTTTCTTTGGCCTTTTTATCAGTCATTGCACCACACCAATTTCACTTTGTTTGTGGATATCAGCCTTCCTACCGGCAGCGGCTAGATTAAGTGTCTTATTTGATTTCTTAGCATACCTTGCAGAAACAATCAATAATAAAGGATTGGCGCATCATCGCACCAATCCTTTATCTAATCCCGTGATCAAGAATCGCTTTTACAGCAGGAAAGGTACCAACAAGAGCGCCACCACATTCAGAATCTTAATCATGGGGTTGACCGCAGGCCCGGCGGTGTCCTTGTACGGATCGCCGACCGTGTCACCGGTGACGGCCGCCTTGTGGGCGTCGCTGCCTTTGCCCCCCAGGTGGCCATCTTCGATGTATTTTTTGGCATTGTCCCAGGCCGCCCCCCCGGTGGTCATGGAAATAGCAACAAAGACACCGGTGATAATACTGCCGATCAGCAGGCCGCCGAGGGCGATTTTGCCCAGCAGCAAACCCACCAGGATGGGCGCAATCACCGGCAGGAGGGCCGGAATCAACATTTCCTTTAAGGCGAACTTGGTGACGATATCCACGCATCGCTTGTAGTCCGGCTTGCCCGTGCCTTCCATAATGCCGGGGATTTCGCGGAACTGGCGTCGGACCTCATCCACCACCGCCCCGCCGGCCTTACCCACGGCACTCATGGCGATGGAAGCAAACAGGTAGGGCAGCAACCCGCCGAGAAAAAGACCGATGATCACGCGCACATTGCTGAGGTCGAAATTCATCTCCGTCGAACCGCCGTGCAAAGCGAACTCCTGGGTATAGGCGGCAAAGAGGACCAGAGCGGCCAGACCAGCCGAGCCGATGGCATACCCTTTGGTAACCGCCTTGGTGGTATTACCCACCGCATCCAGCGGATCGGTGACGGCCCGCACGCTCTCATCCATTTCCGCCATCTCGGCGATACCGCCGGCATTGTCGGTGATCGGTCCGTAGGCATCGATGGCGATGACCATGCCGGTCATGGACAGCATGGACATGGCGGCCATGGCAATCCCGTAAAGACCCGCAAAGTAATACGCGATGCCGATCCCGCAACAGATGGCCAGCACCGGCGCCGCCGTGGCCTGCATGCTGACGGCCAGCCCGGCGATGATATTGGTCCCATGACCGGTGGTGGAGGCGTCCGCCACACCCTTTACCGGTCCGTAGATGCCCGTGTAGTACTCCGTAATGATCACGATGGCGACCGTCAACACCAGGCCGACGAGGGTGGCGGCAAAAATGGCCCCGGGCGAATAGGGCAGCCCGACCATTAAGGCACGGGTGGCGATGATAAAGCCAATGGCGGCCAGCGCGGCCGACCCGAACATCCCTTTGTAGAGCGCCCCCATGATATATTCATTTTTGCCCAGCCGGACAAAGAAAACCGCGATCATGGCCGCCACGATGGAAATGGCGCCGAGCACCAAAGGAAATTCGGTGGCAATGGGCAGATCGGGAAAAAGCAGGTTGCCCAGCAGCATCGCGGCCACGGCGGTCACGGCGTAAGTTTCAAAAAGGTCGGCGGCCATACCGGCACAGTCGCCCACGTTGTCCCCCACGTTGTCGGCAATCACCGCCGGGTTGCGGGGATCGTCCTCCGGGATGCCGGCCTCAACTTTGCCCACCAGGTCGGCGCCCACATCCGCGCCCTTGGTAAAGATCCCGCCGCCGAGCCGCGCGAAAATGGAGATCAGACTACCCCCAAACCCCAGGGCCACCAGGGCGATGACCGCCTCCCGGGCCGGAATCCCCATACCCAGCAAAATGGTATAATAGCCGCCCACGGCGGTGAGCGCCAAGCCGGCCACTATCATGCCGGTCACCGAACCGCCTTTGAAGGCCAGCGCCAGCCCTTCCGCCAGTCCCTTCTTGGCCGCTTCCGCCACCCTGACGTTGGCCAGAACCGACACCCGCATGCCGACATAGCCCGCCACAAAAGACGCGGCCGCACCGACCAGAAAGCCGACAGCCGTGGAGAACTTCAGGGCAATCAAAATAATGACAAAGATGATAATCCCGGCAATTCCCATACTTTTCAGCTGCCGGTTCAGATAGGCGATGGCGCCTTCCTTAATCGCCCCGGCGATTTTCTGCATTTTTTCGTTGCCCGCCGGAGAACTCTTGACAATCGCGGCAATGATCACCGAAAAAAGCACCCCTGCAACCCCCACCAGTGTACAAACCAAAGGTAAATAATTCATCCTTTCCTCCGTCTGAAATTCTAACGTTTAACCCGTAACCATGAATCTCTTGTTGTTAAAATGGTTCATTCCGACTTGCGTACCTTCGCACAGAATCATAACGACGGCGTCCCGCGCCCGGTTGATGATCTGGTCCAAAAT
>CP070697.1:5292818-5297105 GCA_020353555.1 Desulfobacterales bacterium | reverse complement strand
TGGGATCGAGAGCAAAGTTATTGCTCCCGAGGCAATTGAGCTCCTTAACGAACTGGGACGTTCGCTCAAGTCTGACGACGGTCACCTTGTAGCCGATTTTAGTCATGTTTCCTTCGATTTAGTAATCACCCTCGATGAGCAATCCCGGCAGCAAAGTAGCACATCATCAAACGGCGAGATGCCGGAAACTGCCCCGGCGAGCGATCTGCTGATCGGCTTGCCGGTTTTTTTGCACTGGCCGATCGCAAAAAGTACGCAGGCCGGCCGGGAACAGGCGCGGGCGGATTATTATCGCGAAATCGGCCGGCGCCTGCAGCAGCGAATCAATGTCTTATTTGCTGATGGATATCTGGTTGCCCTTATCGCCCAGCGTAAGAACAGCCTGCAATTGATCAATTCGCTAGCTGACGGCCTGATGATTCATGATAACTCGCGCCGTATTTCCCTTTTTAATCAAGCTGCCGAACGCATCACCGGTTTCCGGCGCGAGGATGTCTTGGGGCGCGACTGCCACGAGGTGTTTGGCCCGGACGGCCTTTGCGGAGGACAGTGCACCTTCAAGGAAGAATCATCGGGCCTCGCTGTCGACCGTGAATACCAGATCAATATCACCACGGCCAACGGGGAGCCCAGACTGGTGCGGATGTCGGTGACCCCCACCGAAGCGCATGAAGGTTGGCCCGGCGGGGTAATCGCCTCCCTTCGAGATATCACCGAGATCAACGAATTGAGATGGCAATTGAAGGAAAAATACAATTTCCACGGCATGGTGGGTGTTTCTCCGGCGATGCAGGAGGTTTTTCAAACCATTCGCCAGGTAGTCACCTCCGAGTACCCGATATTGATCACCGGAGAAAGCGGGACCGGCAAGGAACTGGTGGCCAATGCAATCCATAACGAGAGCCGCCGCAGCGGGGCGCCATTCGTGCCGATTAATTGTGGCGCTTTACCGGAAAATATTCTGGAAAGTGAGTTGTTTGGACACGTCCGCGGTGCGTTCACCGGCGCCATCCGCGACAAAAAGGGCCGGTTCGAGATGGCCGACGGCGGCACCTTATTCCTGGATGAAGTGGGTGAACTGACCCCGGCTTTTCAGGTCAAACTGCTCCGCGTGTTGCAGGAAAACCGCTTTGAGCGCGTGGGCGGTGAACAGTCGATCCAGGTGGATGTCCGCATTATCTCCGCTACCAACCGCAGCCTGGCCGCTTTGATCAAGGAAGGAAATTTCCGCGAGGATCTGTTCTATCGCCTTTCCGTCGTGCCCATCATGTTGCCTCCCCTCCGTGAACGGCGAGAGGATATCCCCGCTTTGGTTACGCATCTCTTGCAGGACATTCGACGAGAGACCGGCAAAAAAGAACTTGTCGTTTCCCAGAAGGCAATCGGCCAATTATTATCATATGACTGGCCGGGCAATGTCCGCGAATTAATTAATACCCTTCGCTATGCCGCTGTGCGCTGCTCCCGCAAGAGTATCCTGTTAAAAGACCTGCCCCCCGAAATCCGGCAGGCCAGGGCCGAATCCCACATCCCCCTGCCGAGCGAGGCGGCCGAAATTGCCTCTCCGTTGAAAAAAGAATATAGCCGGGGCAAACTCGATTTTGATGAAGTCAGGAACGCGTTGCGTGTGGCCAAGGGCAACAAGGTGCAGGCGGCCAAAATCCTTGGCGTCGGGCGCGCCACACTATACCGGTTTCTCAATCGTCATCCCGACTGCGAATAACTTCATCCCTCCATGTGGCACGACACTTGCTATTTAGTGTCCAGTGTATCATGTGGTGGTGGTCTGAGAGGATAATAGATGTCTGCATCATATAATGAAAATCTGCGCCGGCTACTCCGCCTGAGCCGCGATATGTTGGCCCTGGCCGATGAGGGCGACCGCGATCGTAACGATAAGTCCTGCGGCATCTTATACGGTATCCTGCGCGACACTGCCTACCGTCTCCGCAAAATTGCGGAGGAAGAGTGCGAAAAACACAAATCTGTTGGTAAATGGGATTAAAATATAACATAACTTACTATCGGATAAATAGTTATATCATAAAATATCCCTCCTGTCAGTACCCTGCCAAATTTAGGCCCAACTGGCAGACTCACCGAAAATCGAGCCTTCATCACTCGGGTGGAGCCGCGAAACAGCATAATCTCGTTGATACATGATGTCTCATTAATGAGACACAACTTTCAGCTATGAAACACTTCTGGGTGTCAATAACCGATAACTCATTGAACAACAATGCGCAAAATCGTCGCCGATACGTTGGCACGGCTATTGCTAATTTAACATTTGAAAAGAAAAAGAAGTGAGACAGCAAATGGCAGGCTGCGAGCTTACAAGGAGGAATATAAAAATGAGTCTCGTCACTAATGAAGCTCCGGATTTCACCGCCCAGGCGGTACTGGCCGACAACACCATCGAGGAATTGAAGCTTTACTCTTACCGGGGTAAGTATGTAGTGTTGTTTTTCTACCCCCTGGATTTTACCTTCGTGTGCCCCTCGGAAATTATCGCTTTCCACAACGCTCTGGATCGGTTCAAGGCCAAAAACGCCGAGGTAATCGGGGTCTCGGTGGATTCCCAATTTACCCATTACGCCTGGAAAAACACGGCGCCGGAGAACGGTGGCATCGGGCAAATTAAGTACCCGCTGGTGGCGGACCTGAGTAAGGATATAGCCCGCGACTACGGCGTCCTGCTCGATGACGGCGTGGCTCTGCGCGGGTTGTTCCTGATTGACAAGGAAGGTATCATCCGCCATGAGGTAATAAATGACTTGTCACTCGGCCGCAATGTCGAAGAGGCGCTGCGGATGTTGGATGCCTTGAGGTTTACCGAGCAACATGGAGAAGTCTGCCCGGCCAACTGGAAAGATGGTGAAGAGGGAATGAAGCCGACGGCCGAAGGCGTTGCCAATTACCTGGCCAAGCACGTATAATCAATGCTGCTGGCGGCGGGAGGCCCGCCGGCGGCAAAGGCTAACCATAACGGAAATCGGGGAGGAAAAATGATGTCTGTAAAAGAAAAACAGGAAAAACTAGTCAAAACCATGAAAACCTGGCAGCAGCTGGAAAACAAAGCGGTGGAGCAGACGGCCAAAATCATGGGCGAAGCTAAACACCCGCTAATCCGCCTGGTCATGGAAATCATCCAGCGCGACTCCAACATGCACCATCGGGTTCAGCAGATGATCATCGACGCCACGGAAAACGCGTTTGTCGAGATCAGTCCCGATGATCTGGTCGGCGTTTGGGATTCGATCGAAAATCACATTAAGATCGAAAAGAAAACCATCGAGTTGGCGCAAAACAGCCTCGATGCCTTGGAGGGAACCAGCAAGACTATGATCCAGCAGTATTTGACCACCTACCTGTTGACTGATGAAGAGAAGCACGATCGGATGCTTGCCGACCTCGAACTGATCAAACGGGGGATGTTCAAGTCCTCCTGAATTTCATCGGCCATAATCAACCAGCGCCAATCAAACGAAACATGTCCGGTGGAAAATATTGATATGGGCCGTGCGGGTGAGCCAGATACTCGTTGCCTGGGGAAAGAATGTGAGATCATCGCGCGTGAATCCCGGGCAGCGAGTACTCCGCCTCCACCAGCCGGCGTATCGGGTAATCGCCAGCGGACAAAACGCCGGGGACCAAACCGTCGCTGTCGTTCTTGTGAACGGCGGACTGTGCGGCCCCATTCAGCTTTACCGGAAAAGCAAAAAGGTTAGGAGAGGATTATGGGAGAGCGCCCAGGATTGGTAACCATCAAAGGAAATCCCCTCACATTGGTCGGGAACGAAGTACTACTCGGCCAGCCGGCACCTGATTTTACGGTGCTGGACAATGATCTCGAGGCGGTGGATTTCTCGTCATTTCGCGGCAAAGTCTGTATTATTTCCACGGTACCTTCTTTAGACACACCGGTCTGCGATGCCCAGACCCGCCGGTTTAACCAGGAAGCCGCTAAACTCGGGGAGGATGTCATTATCCTCACCGTCAGTATGGATCTGCCGTTCGCCCAGAAACGTTGGTGTGGCGCCGCCGGTGTCGACAAGGTGCATACCCTCTCGGATTATCGGGATGCCTCGTTCGGCAACGCTTTCGGCATGCTAATCATGGAGTTGCGCCTGCTCGCCCGGGGCGTATTTGTTATCGACCGGGAGGGAGTGATCAGGTATATTCAATTGGTGCCGGAGATCACCAATGAACCCGACTACCAGGCGGTACTGGAGGCGGTGAAGGGATTAGCTTAAAGAGCCGGAGCGCTCCCGGTGGACATCGCCG
>CP070697.1:5284209-5292718 GCA_020353555.1 Desulfobacterales bacterium | reverse complement strand
GGCGGTACTGGATTTGAACCAGTGACTTCTACCGTGTGAAGGTAGCACTCTCCCGCTGAGTTAACCGCCCGTATGCGTCATCGGCTGTTGGCCGCCAAGGGCCCGTAAGCCAATAACCCGTAAGCCAATAAATAGAAGGTTCAATACGGTAAAGTCAAGAATTTTTTTAGGATTGACGCTCAGGAGCGTTCGGACTTTCTGCCGCTGTTTGCGGCTCATCGCGGTTTTCTTGAGATATTTCGACTATTTTCGGACTTTCCGTCGCTATTTCCGTTTCTTCAGATCGGGCCAAGGGAGGCTCTGGTTCATCTTGAGGCTCCCGGGGGAGGTCTTCCTCTGGAGGAAGAGACGGCCAGATTTCTGAGTCCTGCGGTCCTTCCCGCGCGTCATCCGGTGCGGGGCCTAAATCGGCCGGAGTTTCAGCGATTTTTTCCGATAATGAGTTGCCGAATTCCTGGATTTCCTTAGGCGTCGGCAGATCCTTTAAGTCCTTTAAGTCAAAAACTTCCAAAAAGCGTTTGGTGGTGGCGTAAATCAACGGACGCCCTGGTATTTCTCGGCGGCCCAGAACCCGGATGAGTTTGCGTTCCAGCAGCAGCCGCAGGATCGCGCCGCAATCGACCCCCCGGATATGTTCAATATCGCTGCGAATCAGCGGCTGTTTGTAGGCAACGATGGCCAGCGTTTCCAAGGCGGCCTTGCTTAGGCGCAGCGGACTGGGCTGGATCAAAAGCGTAACCCATTGGTTGTATTCGGGTCGGGTTCGTATCTGATAACCACCGGCCACCTCTCGCAAATAAAACCCTCCGTGACGCGCTTCATATTCCGCGGCAATTGCATTCAGGGCGTCGCGGATCTCTTTGGTTTCCGCTGCGTCGAGGATCATTTTCAGACGATCGATGCTAAGTGGTTCCTGCGCGACAAACAACAGGCTTTCGAGAATGTTTTTAATGTCTTCCATTTATACATAAAAGAGCCTGATGACGCCGGTTTGCACGTATTGAACAATTCGCACCAGGCTGAGTTTGACCATTTCCAAAAGGGCCAGGAATGTGACCACGATTGCGCCCCTGTCAGGCGTTTCCGCAAACAGTTCAACAAATGTCGTCGATCCCCTGGCCTCCAATATATCAGCGATTTCGGATATCCTTTCTTTGACCGATATTCGGTCCGCCGTAAATTCCATATGGTGATCCTTCGGAATATTATCAAGGATTTTCTGGAACGCGTCAATCAGCTCAAACAGACCAACCTTTATCACGCGGTCCTCCTCCGGGATCACCTCCTTTTCCAGGGTCGCCCCCCGAATAAACGTGTGTTCACCTAAAAGATTCCTTTCGGCCAGCTGCTCCGCTGCGGATTTCATCTGGAGGTATTCCAGCAGCGGTTTGGTGATCTGCTGACGGGGATCTTCTTCATCCTCTTCCTCGCCGTGGGAAGGCAGGAGCATCCTGGATTTTATTTGGGTCAAAGTGGAAGCCATCACAATAAAATCACCGGCAAAGTCGATGTTCATCGATTTCATCCATTCCAGATATCGAATATACTGCTCGGTGACCAAGGAAATTGGGATATCATAGATGTCCAGCTCGTTCTTTTTAATCAGGTGGACCAGAAGATCCATGGGACCTTCGAAAATATTTTCCACCTGGACGCGGTAAGTTTCTCCTGACATAGGCCCTGATCCGTGTTGCACCGACAATCTTTCGGCGATATTTAAATCGTTGTCTAAGTTTAGCTGTATGAAAAATATCCCGGCCGATCAGCGGTCGGCCTGTCCCTGGTTTCTCAAAGGGCTAAACTGTTACAAATTGTTGTGTATCTTGGCTCAAAGAACCTGCAAACCGGATAAACAAAGACAGGGTCTTTTAGAAGTGGTAAAGGGCGTGATCGAGTTTCGTCGCTTCCTAAGCCTTCAATCTTTGATTCGTGTCCACTCAGGGACAGCTCTTTTTCCCGGGTTCGGCGCCTGGCCGCAATCTGAATCCTCGCGATACCCCATGGATTCCGATGGTCAAGCTTTGAGCCTTTCTTAGAACTAGAGTCCCGCCGCGGGCGGGGTTCATTGCGGAATGGACATTCGTTAAAATCAAGCCTTGCGCAGATAATTGCGGGCAAATTCGATTTCGTCCTCGCGGGTCTTGAGCCTTCCGTCTAATTTCGCGTTGAGCGTGGCTTGCAGGATTTCCCGAAAAACCGGCCCGGGATTAAGACCCATCTTTTTCAGGTCCTGGCCTTTCAGAGATATACTCACGTGTCGTAGCTGCGTAAAATAGTGCGATATGGATTTTTTGACCTTTTCATATTTCGTGGCCGCCATCATGTAAAGAATCATCTCGGTCCTGAAGCCCGTCAGTTTTTCATAAAGGGCACTGTTGGATGCCGGCAGATTCCGCTCCAACCCCTCCAGGCAGACTTCGGCCTGGAAGCGTTCGTGACAAAATATCTTCTGATACCGGGGAGCCAACTCAAAGTGGGAACAGATGACCCCTGAGCGACTTTCATCACTGGGCTTCATGAGAATTAAAAAATAGACGACCCACTTCATATAGGATTCGTTTAAAAAAAGCAAATCGTGCCATGCCAGAACCTTGCGGGCCGAATTCAGCAGGGTGATCAAATTCTTGTCAAAGGTCAGTGACGGATGAATGACCTTAAGTAGGTCAAAATCATGTAGCCGAATGATCGCCGGGACGGGGTTTTCCTCTTCCAGAATTTGTCGCAGTTCGGCAAACACCCTGCGGCCGCTCAGCCCTCGGAAAAAATCCATGGTGACCGCATTCTCGATCAAACCGACGGTGAGCTTCCCGATGGTAAAACCGAAGCGTTGTTCAAATCGGATGGCACGAAAGACGCGGGTCGGATCTTCAACAAAACTCAAGTTGTGCAGAACGCGAATGATTTTTTCTTTGATATCTTTGCGGGCGGAGAAAAAATCGATTAACGTGCCGAAGCGTTCCGCATTCAGCTGAATCGCCAGGGTATTGATGGTAAAATCCCGTCGGAAAAGATCGAGTTTGATCGAACTCATCTCGACGATCGGAAGGGCTGCCGGGAATTTGTAGTATTCCAGCCGCGCAGAGGCCACGTCGATTTTGAAGCCTTCGGGATCGATAATCACGGCGGTCCCGAATTTCGCATGGGTATGGATGCGGGCGCCTTCCAACTTGGAATAGCGCTGGGCGAATGCAATCCCGTCGCCCTCAATCACAATGTCAAGATCTTCATCGGTTCGGTAAAGAAATAAGTCCCGGACAAATCCGCCCACCACATAAGCCCCGTATCCGAGTTCGTCGGCCACCACTCCGATCCTTGTTAGGATATTCATCAAGCGCTCTGGCAGACGTTCCTTCATGAACTTGACAATGTTTTGCGTGCGGGCCGCGATCGGTTCTTTGAGCGGATCGGGCGAATATTCTTCCTCCGTTTGGGCTTTGCGGACCAGAACATTGAGCAAATCAGTGCGGGTGATGACGCCGGCAATGTGCCCGTTGTCAAGCACCGGCAGGATGCGTTGCTTGTTTTCAATGATCTTATCCTGGATTTCGAGGAGATCCGCTTCGGTGCCGACTGATGCAAGTTCGGTGGTCATGTATTCGCGCACTGGAACATGATCCAGTTTGTGGTAGAGGGCCTTTTCGATGACTTGTCGTGTAATATAGCCGCAAAGCTCTTCTTGACCTTTCAGTTCTTCTGTAACCAGAAGGGCGTTGATATTATACCGGGTGAGCAAGTTGCTGGCCTCTTTACAGGAAACTTCCGGCGCCACGGTGATGGGCGGGGCCGACATCAGGTCTCTGGCCTGTCGGCGGGCCTTGATTTTGCTGTAAAGGATTTCAATCAGCCGGTTTTCAGTCTGGGCTAATGTTTCCCCCTTGATGGCCGCCGCGGCGGCATAGGGGTGCCCGCCGCCGCCCAGGAGGGCCACGGCCGCCCCCACGTCGACTTCATCAATACGGCTGCGAGCAATGACATAAATTTTGTCCTCCATCCGAACGATGGCGAAAATCGCATTCAGGTTCTCCATCTTAACCATTTTTTGTACGAGAAACGCGAAATCGGGCATATATTTTTCAGTGGTGACGGTGGTCAACACGACTTCAATCCCGTTGATATCATGGCGGACCGCGGCCTGAATCATATCGTTTAACAGAGCGACCTGTTCGGGACTTAATTCGCGGGCGATCAGATCCGATATAATGTTTAGATTCGCCCCCTTGGAGAGGAGAAAAGCGGCGGCCAAAAAATCGGCTTCCGTCGTGGACGCGAACGTGAAGGAACCGGTGTCTTCATAAATCCCGAGACACATGACCGTGGCTTCGTCCGGGGCAATCGGAATTCCCTTATCGGCGATGATCTGGGTTAAAATCGTAACATTTGCGCCGGTTAACCGATGAATCTCTTTTTGGCCGTTGATATCGTTGGGCGACGCGGGATGGTGGTCGTAGACGTGAATTTCAACATCGGGGCGTTCCAACAGGGCTGAGAGCTTCCCAATTCGGTTGGCCTGCCGGGTGTCCACCAGTACCAATCGCTTCACTTTGGAGAAATCAATATCACCCATATCGGCCATGTTAAACAGATAGGCCATCGAATTGACGAAAAAATTGCGTAAATTCTTTTCCTGCGAGCCTGGAAACACCACCAGAGCATCAGGGTATAACTTCTGAGCCGCCAGCAGGGAAGCCACCGCATCAAAGTCGGCGTTCACATGCGTGGTAATGATCGTGAGATCATGGTTGTCACGTTTTTCGGTTGCGGTCACAATCGGATCCCGTACGTCGTTTAAGACACAAAATTAAAAAAAAAGTAACAGCTTAGCCTTTGAAAAGCCCTGGAAAGGCCGACCGCTGAGCGGCTTTGGGCCGCGGAAAAAACTCGCAAAGAAGGATTCGTCAAACCGACCCGCACGGTGATTTCAAACAGGAGGCCGCGCAAATGAAAGTCAATCCGGGCCCTGATGGGAACTCCTTTGCCCAAAGCCCATGAGCGGTCGACCGGGATATTTTTCATTGAGCTGAGTTGATACAAACTTTGAATGAGATCAGCCCGTTGAAACATAAAGACGCGGGTGAACGCAGATCAGCGAATTTGTCGTTTTCGGGGATTTGGTCCTGCAAGAATCGGAATCCAGCCCCCATTTGGAACTCTGCGCTTCTGCCGTTGTCTGTCTGATCGGCTTCCTTTTGAGAAGAGCTCTATTATTACAGACCTTAGTTCGTTATATGAATCCAGCCCCTCAAATTAGCATATTCCGACGGAAAATGCCAATATCATACTGAATAGAGGATCCATTGAACCAGTGGTTGCATGGGAAAAACTGCCAAATATTTCTCCGACCGGCCTCAAATTTAGGGCCCGAAAAAGCTCAAGTTTTGCCGCGCGCCGGCCGATATAATCTGCATATCCAGGTGTCGCCGCGCAACGATTCAGCGTTATCGGTGTTTCTCAAACTAAGCAAACACAGCCCCATCGCGCACTTCGGGCCGAATTGGTTGAGCCCCCAAAGAGTGCATGAGCCTGTGTGCTGAAATAGACCATCAGCAACTCCGTTTAGTCTCGACTCCAAGGGAGGATTGATTATGGCAGTCTACCAATGGGTGGGTAAGAATCGAAAAAACGAGACCCAAAAGGGTGAAATGGAAGCCGCCAGTGAAGAAGCCGTCCGAGCGAATCTCACGCGGCTCCGAATTTCGCCGACCAAGGTCAAGCAAAAACCGAAAGATCTGTTTGAAAACGTCTCCTTTCTTCAACCGAAGGTCAAGGAAGCCGACATCATTCTTTTTGCGCGTCAATTTTCCACGATGATTGACGCCGGTCTTCCGATTATCCAGTGTCTCGAAATTCTTTATTCCCAGCAGAATAATCCGACGTTTAAAAAAATCTTAAAAGAAATAAAAGAATCTGTGGAAAGCGGATCTACGCTGGCGGAAGCTTTAAAAAAATATCCTAAACATTTTGATGACCTTTTTGTCAACATGATCGCGGCCGGTGAGGCCGGCGGTATCCTGGATACCATCTTGAAGCGATTGGCCGCATACATGGAAAAGGCCGCCAAGTTAAAATCCAAGGTGAAAGGCGCGATGACCTATCCGATCGTCACCCTGATTGTCGCCGTGCTGGTGCTGGCCGTTATTCTCATTTTCGTAATCCCAGTTTTTCAGGAGATGTTCGCTGATTTCGGCAGCGAACTTCCGGCGCCGACGCAATTTGTTGTCGCTGCCAGTGAGATCGTCAAGAGTAAGATTCTCTATATCATCATAGGGTTGGCTATCTTCATCTTTGCTTTCAAGAAATATTATGCCACCGAAAAAGGTCGCGATGTGACGGACAAATTCGTTCTTAAACTGCCGGTATTCGGTGAGCTGTTACGCAAAGTGGCGGTGGCTAAATTTACCCGCACCATGGGCACGATGTTGTCCAGCGGGGTTGCCATCCTAGAGGCGCTTGATATTGTAGCCAAGACTGCCGGAAACCGGACCATTGAAAAGGCTATATATGACGTTCGTTCGGGTATTACCGAGGGCCGCACGATGGCGGATCCGCTTGCGGAAAGCGGGGTCTTTCCGCCGATGGTTTGCCAGATGATTTCCGTGGGTGAATCCACCGGTGCCCTGGATGCCATGTTGGAAAAAATTGCCGAATTCTATAACGAAGAAGTCGACCAGGCGGTCGAGAACCTTACGGCCTTGATCGAACCTTTCATGCTGGTGTTTTTGGGAACTACGATCGGTGGACTGGTTGTTGCCATGTATCTGCCCATATTCAAAATGGCGGGGGCCATCACCTAGCCGCGAAAATCGAGACTAAATTTAATTTCAGAAGGGCGGGATAAAAAGTTTTGACCGGCCCTTCTTTAACCGCCAAATGCTCAAGCCGGTGTTCGATCGACCCCCTTGGGCCAATTTAACATTTGCCTTCCTTTTGCCGCTGATGAACAAAGCAACGCCCAGACCTGAAAACGAATATAGCGTCAAACTTAAATGGCTGATGTTTTTGCGCGTGGTTTTCAGCGCCTTCTTGCTGGGTTCCACCATCCTTTTGCAATTCGGGGAAAAGCCCTTGCCGCTGGCACCGCGGGCGGTGTTATACGGTCTCACCCTTCTTATCTTTAGCCTTTCCGCCGGCTACTGGCTGTTCGTCAATCGTATCAAGCGGGAGTTGATTTTCGCTTATGTTCAGATTGGATTAGATACATTTTTTGTCACTGTCATCCTTTTTGTGACCGGCAGCTTTTCGAGCATATTTTCCTTTCTCTATCTGGTCGTGATCATCTACTCGAGTATGCTTCTTCCCCGGCGAGGCACGATGATTGTCGCGGTGCTTTGCAGCATCCAATTTGGATGTATGGTTGATCTCGAATATTACGGTTTCCTGAATCCCCTGGGTCCGGGAGCAACTCCGATCGCGGCCGCGTACACCTGGAATCAAATTCTTTTCAAAATCGTGATTACCATGATGGCGTGTTTGGCCGTGGCGTTTCTGAGCAGCCTGCTGTCGGAGCAGGCGCGCAAGACCAAGAAGGACTTGCGGGCCATGGAGGACCATGTCAAACGCGTTCAAAAGATGGCCGCCGTCGGGGAAATGGCCGCCGGTCTGGCCCACGAAATCAAGAATCCCCTGGCCTCTTTGGCGGGATCGATTCAGCTGCTAAAAGAGGATCTGCGCTATGACCCGGATCATGATCGACTGATGCAGATTATTTTGCGGGAAGCGGACCGCTTAAGCGCGCTGGTCAGTAATTTCCTCTTGTATGCCAGGCCTCCGGCCGGAAAAACGGAAGCCGTCCAGTTGGACAAGGTGTTAATTGAAACGGCGGAGCTTTTTGAAAAAGATATTTCCAACGGTCGTCGGATCGCCACTCACAAAAAGATACATCCCGGGATCTGGATTGCCATCGATCCCATGCATTTGCGTCAAATTTTGTGGAATCTTCTCTTGAATGCCGCGGAAGCCATTGCCGGTGATGGTGTGATCGATCTTGCCACGTACCCCCTGAGAAATAATGAGATCTGTATAAGAATCACCGACAATGGTTGCGGCATATCCCCGGAGACACTCAATTCCATTTTCGACCCTTTCTTTACGACCAAACCCAATGGTACCGGCCTCGGGCTGTCCATTGTGCACAGTATCCTTGAGGGCTACGGCTCCCGGCTGGACGTGGAGAGCCAAGTGAGCCAAGGAACCACGTTCACCATGAAGTTCAAGCAGCTTGATCCTCCCCCGGGCGCGAAACCATTCGGAAAAATGAAGGCCGTTTCTTCCAGCTGAGCACCCTTCCAAACAGTCAGATCCGAAACCCCGCTTGCGGGAACACCAACAAACAACTAGGCCGCCGCCTGACTCCTCCTTAAGATCGCCCCGACACGGGAGTCAATTTGAGGCAGAGAACCGAGTTCTCGTCATAAGACGCGGATCACAGGGTCGATGGCGGGATTGCCGCCCGTCGGCTCGTCTTCCAGAAAAAGCCTTTATCCCCTGGTAATTCCAAATGCGTTGGCCCGGA
>CP070697.1:5263630-5284109 GCA_020353555.1 Desulfobacterales bacterium | reverse complement strand
ATGTCGTGTCCATCCTCGTTTAGCAGAACATTTGAATTCTTTAGCATCCTTGCATAAACGTTGTAACGATCCTTTAAGTACCCGAAGCGCTCCGATCCCATCTTAGAGATCATATCGCCTGCCAAATGAAGGATGGTTCCCCAGATTCCTTTTTTCCCAAAACTCTTGTAAGTGAGGATTCCGTCCCTATCATCATCAAATGCATCGAGTAAGTCTATTCTTATTGAAGTTCCAGCCAATTTGTCCGAGGCTTCAAGATAATTGAAAGTGGTCCTTTGCATGTCCCACGGAAATTTAAATGCATCATAATACGTGGTCGTGGTAATTAAGTCTGAAAACTTCCCGTTTTTCTTTTTTCCTAAATGCCCTTTAACCGTAAAAAGCCGGTCTTCAGCCACGGAATCAAAGCCCACGCCATAATATTTTCGGATTCCCAATCCCCTTTTTTCTGCCTTCTCGAAGAGCTCCTCTCGGGAAAGAGGACAATCAAAACCGGGTGCCGATATTATATTGTTACCTTCTAGAGCGGGGATCGGAATTTTTTGGGGAAAATGCCCACCGTTTCCATCCTCGATGTCCACTTCGATGGCTTCTTTTAGCGGGACGTTGCTGAACATATAGCGGGCACATAAAAGATCTGTTGCTACAGGATCAAGGCCGGCAAAAACCATTCCTTCAGGCACCTTCACACCTAAACCGATACCCTGATGATCTACGTTAATCGCTTCGATTCCATCAACCACATGCATCATGAAAATATCCTGTTCTTTGACCGCTTTGATCACATCGATCATCGTGGCTGTTATGCCTCCCGTTTCTTTTACAATATATTTGCCGCTCGCATTTCTTTTGGGCAAACCGGTTTCGGGGTCAATCGCGGGAACCCAGACTTCATGTGGCAGGCCCCCTTTCATACCGCTCAAAGGTCGATGCGGGTTGCTGTAATCCCAATTGCAGCCGCCGGAGCTTGAAAACTGCATCGGGTAGAGGCCGATACCTAAGTTTTTGATAACATTTGTAAATAGCGAAATTGCATGAACTTTGAATTTAGGCACGTTGATCAGAATACAGCCGGGATTGGCTTTGGAATCTTTCGGATCTTCTTTATCTCCTCCAACTATGGCTTTATGGAGAGTAATGGATTTGTAATTAACACCATCGCTAACGTCTATTTTTCTTCCCTTGGTCTCGTTGTCGAAAATCCGGTTCAAGTCGTAAACCATCAATTTGTCGGATACAAGTCCGAAAGGGATGTATGTTCCTGCAACGCTCTCATCATAACCCTTCATAGGATCATCTGAGGCATTCTGCTCAAGAGAATCAGACAGATATTTACGCGCAAAGTAAAAGCCCCAGCCGCCGTAGAAATCACCGGACTTTCCCTCTACAACCGCCTCGGGTGTTATTGGTTGGTTAGCCGGATTCATCATGGAAAAAAACGCGGCGATTGACGAGGTCAATGTTGAGGCTTCTCCAAGAGCCATCTGGTGGTAGCTGATTTCGAGTTTCTCACGAAACCATCGCATTAAAGCCGCTACAAACGCCCATTCGGTGCAAGCGGTGCTTCCCATCCCGGGGTCATGGGATTGAGGGTTTATGCAAACCGGGCTTACAATGTTGGGCTTAAAAAGCAGCCTTTGACCTTTTTCTAGTCTTGATTCTATCTCGACATGAAAATTGGTCTCCTTTTTCAAAGCACCCAGGGCCAAATCAAGACATTCGAAGGTGTGGTCGATCTTTTCCCTTATTTTCGCCCAGGCAAACTGGTCGGAATTATTGATATACTCTTGAAGGAGTCCACCAATTCCTGAGTATGATTTGCCTGGGTCTATCCGGGCCAACCCTATGGGAGAGCCATCGTTATCTGGGCCGATTTCCCCGAAAGGTGAATTCATAAGAATTCGGTCGTGTGTTTTCATTGGTGCCTCCATTTGCGTCAAACTTATGATTTCTTCAGTGCCGCCAGAGCTCCTTCCGGCGTCAACGGAATGCGCCTTATGCGCTTACCGGTGGCGTTGAAAACCGTATTGGCCACGGCTGGGGCCGTCGGGGGCACAGCGGGTTCGCCGATTCCCCCCCATTGTCCCGTGGCTCTTGATAATATGGACCTCAATGTCAGGGATCTCGCTTAAGCGGATTGGGGTTGTAATCATCGGAATCGGCTGATACCACCCGCCGTTTGCAAACTTGACCTCCTCTTTCAAGGTGGTGCCCAAGGCCATGGTGACACCGCCCTCGATCTGGGTTTGGATCTTGAGCGGGGCGGTCGCCGGACCGCAGTCAACGGCCACAACAATGCGATGGACCCGAATCGTTCCATCTTTTTGGCCAACGGACACCTCCGCAAACCGGGCGCTGTGGCTTCCGTGACCCATTTCGGAGGCGCCCAGCGTAATTGTGATCTTTACTGTCAGGCGTTATTTCAAACCAGTCATTGGGATTAAAGTTTGACCGCTTCTCCGAGGCGTTCAGCAGTTTATACCCCAAAGGCGTTGCGGATACGGCGATTGTCAGGCTGCCGGCCGCCAGGGAGCCCCTTAAGAATTTTCGACGTGTGATCGTTCTTTTCATTCGGTCAGCATGGCCGTCAAAAAATGGGTACCCGCCAGGCAGCTTCGATTGGGATAAGGGCCGTTTCATGGTTAAAGCCTTTTTGTTTGGCAGGGACATTCCCCGTTTCAAGGTTTAACCAGAGAAAAAAGCGCGATTTAAGAATCACAAAGAAGGTATGATTCGGTACGCGATCCGGCGCGATGGCAATAAAAACGAGATTCAGGTCAGCGAGATTCAGCTCAGGGAGATAAGGAAATGCGAAATAATAGGCAATATTTATGATATTGCGCTAGGGCAGGTCAAGCACTATTTCACATCCGGACGGGCACCGCTTTGGCGGCTTTATGTTCTTAGCCTCAGAGCCAATGTATTTTTATTAACCGCCCGCGCCCCTTCGACTTCGCTCAGGGTCGCTCGACAGGCGCCGACGGTCGCAGATCTTTTGCCTCCGCGACCGGTCTTCGCCCAGGGCTTCGACCCGGCAAGCGTGCGGAGGCCAAAAAATCATTGTTGTCGGCGGATTGTCGGCGCACGTCTGCGGCTAAAATATTTATCTTTAACCACACAACCAACCGCGATAAACCGCCTATTCCTTATAAATGACGCCAACTCTTTGGGAGATGATCCAACCCCCAAAACGTGGCTTTTTTTGGCAATTAATCCTTAACTGCCCAGCGTGCACTGGGGTGCGACTCCATTCTGGCCATATCATTTTCAGCCAATATCGGAATACCCGTACCCTATGCCCTTACAGCAAAATCTGGTTTTTCAGCGATCGGGTTTCTCCGGCGGAGATGGTGAGGATGGCCGGCCGTCCCCGCACCGGGCACTTGTTCTCGCAGATGCCGCAGCCGACACAGCGTTTCAGATCCACAAACGGCAGCTGCACCTGCAGATGCCGGCCGTCCGGGGCGGCGAGCACATCTTCTTTGAGATAGATGGCCTTGGGGGAGGTGGGACAATGCTCCTGGCACACGATGCAGGGAGCGTTTCCGGACCAGGGCAGACAGCGGCCCCGATCCACGTAAGCCGCGCCGATCTTGATCGGCCGTTCGATTTTGTCGCTGGCCGTTATCTCCCGGATGGCTCCTGTGGGGCACACGCTGCCGCACAGGGTGCAGGTGTATTCGCAGTAGCCCTGGGTCATGATCAGGCGCGGGGTCCAGAATCCCGCCAGGCCGGCTTCCCCGAGGGTGGGGTTGATGGCATTGGTGGGGCAGACCTTCATGCACTGGCCGCAGCGCTGACAGAGTTCGAGAAAGTCCTTTTCCGGCCGTGCCCCGGGCGGGCGGATGAGACGCGGATCTGCCACCTTGTCCACCCGGCCGTCGAGGCGACCCAGAAATGGAAGGGCAATGCCGGTCAGCAAACCGGTGAGCACCGCCCGTCGGCCGATATCGGGTTTGCGGGTCAACTTGGGCGTCGCGCGGAACCTGAACGCGAGGGCGTCTTCCGGGCAGACATGGGCGCAGTTGAAACAGGCAAGGCATTCCGCCGTTTCCCAGGCCTGATCCGGCCGCGGGGATGCGGCGCCCTGGCAGTGTTGGGTGCACCGGTTGCAGGCGGTGCATTTTTCGGGATACTTTTCCAGGCGCAGAATGCTGAAGCGGGCCAGAAGGCCGAGCAGGGCCCCCAGGGGGCACAGGGTCCGGCACCAGAAACGCGGGCGGATGCGGTTGAGGAACAAAATCGCCAGAAAAATCAGCCCGATGAACCCGGCGGTTTGATAGGTTTCCTGGCTGTAGCCGAAAACCGGGGCTAGCAGAACCTCGGCGCCGTAGCTGAGCAGGTTCAGCACTTTGACTTCGCTGGCGGCCAGGGCTTCAAAGACGGATCGCAGGGCCGCGCCGGCACCGGGCAAAATCGCAAGGGCCACGGAGCGGAACAGCAGGGCGATGGGATCCAGCACACCGGTCAAATTCAGGCCCAAAACACAGGCAACGAGCAGGAAGACCAGCGCGAAATACTTGAGTCGCTGACTGGGTTTTTTCTCGTTGGCCTGGATCATGCGGCGGCCCTTGAGCGACGGACGCAAGCCGCCGACCGCGTGATGGATGGTTCCGAACGGGCAGATGAAGCCGCAAAAGACCCGGCCGAGCAAAAGGGTCAACCCGATCACCCCGGCGCCCCACAGGAATCCCGGGATCAGATGATGGCCGGAAAGCAGGGAGGAAATCCCCACCAGCGGATCGAGCTGAAAGAAAAAGCGGACGGGCCACTGCAAGCGCAGTTCCTGTTCGGCCGCGAACGCCAGGGAATAGTCCTGGTAGACATCCTGGGGCAGGCGGCTTTCAACCAGCAGCAAGATAAAGAAACCCAGAAACAGCGTTTGTGTGGTCCGGCGCAGCCAAACCAGATGGCGCGCCTTCACAGGACCACTGTTTGCGCGTTCAGCTGGTTGAAGGCATAGGTGCCCAGTCCCCATTTTTGAGCCAGTTTGATAAAGCCTAGACGCGCGGGTTCACGGTTGAAGAGCAGCGCCGCTTTGGCATCGGCCGCCACGGGGTCATTGCTTAAGATCAGCGTGTTTTTGACCGCCACATCGGCGAGGCTTCCGCCGGAGGGCCCATTGGCGGTCATGATGCGGATGGCGTCGATCAGGGTGATGGTGGGATTGAAAAATCGGGCCAGATCGACGATGGTCTGGTTGATGTCCTGGTGCAGCAACCTCCGGCTGCCGTCCACGGCGCCGATCCAGCCTTTCATCCCCAGCGTCAGCACGCTCAAGGAATGATGTTTGGCCACCGGCAGATTGATGACGCGGTCCGCTTCCACCAGCGGCACAAAGACCGGCCAGACATCCAGCCGGTGGCCGTGCAGATTCATCGTGCGCATCAACGTCGCGCGCGGATAAATAAGATCGGCGCCTGTTTTTTGAGCGACCCTCCCGGCGCCGCTGATGGCAAAGCAGCGCCGGGCATCGTGAATGGTGTTGTCGGCGATGCGGACCTTTTGGGCCCCGGCTTCCTGACACAGCTCGACAACCGCTTGCAGCACCTCCGGATGGGTGGTCGCCGCCAGCTCCGGGCGCCGGGCGTAAGACAGATTGGGCTTGATCACCACCACGTCGCCGCGCGCGACGAATTGATTGATTCCTCCGGCGGCGTCGAACACTTTGCGGGTCAATTCTCTGATCGAATAGCCGTCTTTTTGACCGATGCCTTCGATGATAAATTTATGCGGCGCAGCGGCGGCGCGCGCGGCCGTGGGGGTGGGGAGACGCCACGCCGCCGCACTGGCCAAGGCCAGCCCGCCGGACAGCTTCAGCAGTTTCTGGAGGGATTCCCTGCGCGTCAGCGGTTGATCAAAGTTCATCTCGGGGGACCTCTCTTTCACCGGCGGTGGCGGTGACGGATATCCGCGGCCGGCAGGCGGTTGATGGTGCTTGGGGTAACGGGCCCCGGACAACCCCCAACGGACGGATTACCGTGGGCTGACAATCTGCCCATGGATTAAAAGGACCGCAAATCTTGGCCGGCCTGCGATGCAGGCCCCATCAGATCAAAATATCCTGGTTCCACCCGAGTTTGATCAGCTCGATCCGGTCCGGGTGGCTCTGGCCGAGGCCGAATTGGGTGTCGGCCGCTTCGATGTGCAGCGGCCGCGGGCCGATGGGCTTTTCCGTGCCGAAGTACGCATTGCGTTTGGCCTGGATAATCCGGGCGCCGGTGGCATCCGCGGCCACGGGGTCCGTGCTGATGATCAGGCCGCCGTAGGGCCAGGTGTAAGTGCGGCTGAAATGATGGGGTCCGATCCCGTGAAACAAGGGCGTCAGCATCACCAGGATGTTCAGGCGGGTTTTGCCTGCGACCTGCGGCTTGTGCCAGATGGCGCCCAGTCTTTCACAGGCATTTCCGTGGTAGCTCCAGGGTGCCGAGGTGAACATGATGTAGTTTTTCAGCAGGGTGCCCAGGCCGGACCAGTGATGGGTCCGCATGGGCCGCACGTTGATTAAGGCCGTCGCTTTCTCAAAAACCGGGTTCCTGCGGATGCCCCGATCGTCGACGGCGATGTTTTGCGCGTCGACGCCCAGCCTGAGCAAACGGTGGACGATGGCGTCCTCCAGGGACGCCGGCGTGGGCAGGGGTCCCCACACGTTGCTTTTGAGGCCGACTACATCCGCGGGTTTGAACAGCTGCTGCCAGGCGGATGCCGGATCCGGGGCATCCAGCAGGGTGGTGAGGGCCTGGTCCAGCATGTTTTCCAAAGTGGCGGGCTGCAGAGATCCGTAACCCGTGGTGACCCGGGCATCGCGAACCAGGACCACCCGGCTTGGGGGGGGCGACTGGCCGGCGGCTTGGCCGATCAGCGGAAGCCCCATAAGGCTCCCCATCACCACACAGGAGCCGGTGCGCAGAAAATCCCGCCGGGTAATGACACGTTTTTGGGGGGGCATGGGACCTGTCTCCATTTGAAATTTGAGTCGTGCCGCGCTCCTCGTTTCCCGGGAATCGCGCCGGGGCAATATTATTTGGAGTTGAAGACCTGCGCCAATAGACTCACAGCCAGCTGCCGGGTGTCAGATTCCAAAACCACCGCCAGCAGCTGTCCCTGCAATTCCGCGGCGGCCCACCGGCCGTTTTCCAACAAGGCCGCACCCCTGGAATCCGCGTCCGGCAGGTAATCTTTCAAAAAGCCGGCCAGCGCTTTTTCCGCGGATTGGGGATCCGGGTAGTCCACCAGCAGCAGGCGGGCTTCTTTTCGATCCCTTTGATATCGGGCAAGAACGGCCGGCGTCCGATGGGAGATGTCCAGAATGTTTTCATCCGCCAGATAGTAATGATAGTTCAGCACCACCGGATGGTGCAGATAACGAATGCTACCGGAATCCAGGCCTTCCGTCGGCAGCCGCGCAAGGATGCGGGGCTTGGCGCCTTGGGGCTTGATCCGGCCGGCCACCTGTTGCCCCAGCGCCCGTACGGCCTGGGCGGCGGCCGGCGTTTCCTCTTCCGTGTAAATCGAGACAAAGAAGCGGTCACTCCAGAAACTCAGCCACCCTGGTTTCAGCCGGGCGTCCTGCCCCAGTGCGAGCACTTCCCCGTCCGTATCATGGGTGAAAACGCCGAAGGCATTCAACGAGCTTCCCATGTCGAAGATGTCCAGGACAATGGCCGGCGCGCCGGGATTGGCGTACCGCCGTGAGAAGCATTGTTGCATGTGATAGGCCTTGTAAACCTCGGCCCCGCCGTCGATGTAGCTGAATATGGTCGCGGGGTCGTAAAACTGATCCGCGGGTTCCGCCGTCCAATTCAATACGCGGGTGGGCAGGTTTTGCTGTAACTGCTTCAGGGAGTCGGCACGGGCGGTGAGCGTCATAGGAAAAGCCAGGAAGACGGTGATTAATATCAGAACACGCATAAAAGGCGCCTCGCTCAGAGGGGTTGTTTGCATGGAGGCTCCAGCGTCCCATTGATTTTGGGCCAGTTTGAAGCAATCTCACCGCGCTGTCAAGTCAATACTGATCATCAAGCAGGGCCAACGCATTGGGAAATCAGACGATCCTACCGCCGGGACCAGCGGCCGCAGCGATTCGGTGCTTGACAGGCCGGCGCATTATTGCCATAGATTTTTTCAGAAAAACAGATGCTTATTGCCTTGGGCGGAGTTGGCGCACGAAGCCTGCGGGCGCCAGCGCGCCGCAGAAATGGGCGGGAGGGCGCGAGGAAGTTGGCCGATACCCAAAGAATGGCGCACACCGGGAGTGGGGTTTGGAATATTGCCGCGGGTGGGGGTGAATGGTCCGATGAGGTCTATCGCATTTTCGGGCTGGATCGCCAAAATTTCGACCCTCAGATCGATTCGATCATGGGCCGGTTTCATCCCGATGATCGGAAGCTTCCCGAGAAATTGATGCAACAAGCGCTAGAAAATCGCGGGCAATACACATTCGAGGCAAGAATTCAGTCGCCGGACGGTCATATTCGATACCTGCGGTCGACTTCCGAGGGCAACTTCGATGACAACGGGCGCCTGATCGAAATCCATGGTATCGTGATGGACATCACCGATCGTAAGCAGGCCGAGGAGGCATTGAAAGAAAGCGAACAGAAGCTCCGCGGAATTATTTCAGAATCACCCATCGGGATTTCGATCTATGATTCGGCGGGACAATGCATACTGGCCAACGATTCCCTGGCGGCAATGATCGGGACGACCCGCGCGCAGGTGCTCGAGCAGAACTATACCACCCTAGAATCCTGGCAAAGATCGGGTCTTCTGGCCAAGGCCCAAACGGCCGTCAGGGAAAAATCCGCCATCCGCCATGAAGTCATTACCGTCTCAAGCTTTGGCAAGGATGTCTTTCTGGATTGTCATCTTGTTCCTTTCGGTTCAGATGGTTTGCTCTTTATGTCCCAGGACATCACAGTGCGCAAGCAGCTGGAAGGACAACTCCTGCAGGCGCAGAAGATGGAGGCCATCGGGCAGCTGGCCGGCGGTGTGGCCCACGATTTCAATAACATGCTCAGTGTCATTCTCGGCTATGCGGAATTGATCAAATCCCGCTTGCCCCCGGACGATCCCCTGTTTAAGGATGTCTTGGAGATCGAAAAAGCGGCCGTCCACTCCCGCGACGTCACCCGGCAGCTGCTCGCCTTTTCCAGAAAGCAGATCATCGCGCCCAAGACCGTGAATCTGAATACCCTGATCACAGCCATGCAAAAGACCCTCGCCCGGCTGATCGGCGAGAATATTGACTTACGTTTCTTTCCGGGAAAAGAGCTCGGGAAGATCAGGTTCGATCCCTCGCAGGTCGATCAGATTCTTGTCAATCTGGCCGTGAATGCCCGTGACGCCATGCGACAAGGCGGCCGGCTGACGATCGAAACCGCCAATGTCGACTTAGATGAGGTCTATTGCCGCGCACATATCGAATGCCGGCCCGGGAGTTATGTTTTGTTGACGGTGAGCGACGAAGGGACCGGAATGGACAAAGAGACCCTGGCGCATGTCTTCGAGCCTTTCTTCACCACCAAAGCCGTGGGCCAGGGCACGGGGCTCGGTCTTGCCACCGTCTACGTGATTGTCAAGCAGAACGGGGGATTCATTAACGTTTACAGTGAAGCGGAGCGGGGAACCACCTTCAAGATTTATATCCCGCGCATCATGGAAGAAAGTGAAGTACGGGAAAAACCCGGAGAAATTCCTTCGGCACCTGTTTCCGGAACGGTGCTGCTGGTCGAAGACGATGACATGGTGCGCAAAATGACATCCGCCATGCTTGCAAAACTCGGCTACACCGTCGTAGTCGCGGAGACGCCTTCCGAGGCCTTGTCGTTTTGCGCAAAGCAGGAGACGCCCATCGATCTTCTGATCACCGATGTGGTGATGCCCAAGATGAGCGGCACGGAGCTAAGGGACAGGATTACTGCCCTGCGACCTGCCATTAAAGTGCTTTTCATGTCCGGATACACCTCGAACGTGATCGTTCATCACGGCGTGCTGGAGGAAGCGGTGGACTTCGTTCAGAAACCTTTCACCCTGAAAGACCTGGCGCGGAAGGTGCGCGATGCCATCGGGGATCCGTAAGTGGGTCCCGAACATCGCGTCCTGCAATTGCAGTTGCTTGTCACTGTTGGGCTTTTCCGTAGCCGTGCTTGACCGACAGAAAAAAAACATAGAAGAATCCGAAGGTGTAAATCAGCAGGAAGGGACTGACCAGATATTTGCTGAAAAAAAGAAAGAGGATCAGCCCGGTGAGGGAGTAAAGGCCGAGGCATAACTCCAAGATCGATATGGAATTGAGGGGAATCGCGTAACGCTTGCTTTTCCAGGGGTCGTCTCTTTTTTGGATTCCGTATTTGGGGGTGCGGATAAAACCGCTTTTGACATCGAACAGCGCTTCCAGAACGGCGCGGGTGTTGTTGATCGCGATCCCGGTTCCCAGGCACATCAGGAAGGGCAGGTACTTGATGCGGCTTTTCCAGTCCCGATAAAGGACGCGTTGGGAGAACAGGTACAGGGAGGAAGGGCCGAAGGTGGCCAGACACAGCAGCGTGAAGATCAGCAGCGGGAAAGCCAGATGGTCAAAGAGCCACTGGGTGTAAAGCATTGGGATGGATGTCAGCACCACCAGCAGCATCATGGGATGCACCATATAGTGGGTCAGATGCAAAAACGCCTGCATTTTTACCCGGAAAGGGATGTCGGCCCGCAAAAGCTTCCCCAGGTTTTTGCGGGCCGTCTGAATCGAGCCCTTGGCCCAGCGATGCTGCTGGGATTTAAAGGCATTGATGGTGACCGGCACTTCCGCCGGACAAACCACCTGGGGGGCAAAGGTTAATTTCCAGCCTTTCAGCTGGGCCCGGTAGCTCAGGTCCAGATCTTCGGTCAGGGTGTCGGCCTGCCAGCCCCCGGCGTCCTCAATCGTTTTTTTACGCCAGACGCCGGCGGTTCCATTAAAATTCATGAACAGTCCGCTCCAGGCCCGGGAGGCCTGTTCCACGCCGAAGTGGCCGTCGATACCGATGGACTGGGCCCTGGTCAGCATGGAATAGTCGCAATTGAGATGCCCCCAGCGGGTTTGGAGCATACCGACTTTAGGATTGGCAAAATAGGGGACGGTTTCCTTCAGAAAATCGGGATGGGGCACAAAATCGGCATCAAAAATGCCGATGAGCTCCCCCTTGGCGGATTTAAGCCCTTCTCTGAGCGCACCGGCCTTGAAGCCGGTGCGGTCCGGGCGGTGGATGTACCCGATATCAAAACCCTGGCCCTGCATTTGGTCGACAACCGCGCGGGCGATTTCAACGGTGTCATCGGTGGAGTCGTCCAGGACCTGGATTTCAAGCAAGTGCCGGGGATAATCCAGCTGACAGATCGATTCAATTAAACGTTGCGTCACGTAACGTTCGTTGAAAATCGGAAGTTGAATGGTTACGCACGGCCAGCCGCAGGAGGGGAGTTCCTGAAAAAATTTCTGCTTGACCTGGGCCTGCTGTCGCAGGGCGTGCGCGTGATTGATTCGGTAAAAAAACATGAGGATGTAACAATTTATCCCGTAGGTGAACAGAGAGACGAGCGCCCCCAGATAGATGATCAGGCAAACGTATTGAAGGATGTCCATGATGATGCCATGTCGCCATTACGGATCGCTGAGAGCCGCGGCCGGGTCAGACAGCTTCCCGATGCCCAAAGCCGATCCGGTGTCGGCCGGGATATTTTGCATACAGCTAAATTGATACGGTTGTGGGAAAAAATGCGGCCTCCGGACCGATCCCACAGCAAATGGTGATTAACAGGGGAGATTGGGAATGATGATTTTCTATCTAATCGGGGAAGATAAATCAACGCAAAAATATTTGCGTTGGGGCGACGGTTTATTTTTCAGCGGATCCTCCGTTGCCGCCCTTCGGTTTTGAGGTTCGACCCCCGGGGAGCGGCCGAAGCCGAACGATGATCCATTCTACCAGGCGTGAACCAGGCAAGCCCGTGCGCAATTCGGGGCATGGGTGGGAATTCGTTTTTGAGTCGGGTAAAGATCGGAAGTGCCGACAAAACGCTGATAGCGCCAAATCTAGTGAGAATCGGGAGGGACCCTCAGAAGGGGAGGGCCGAAGCCAAGACGCGGACAGGGGGCGCCGTTGCGCGGCTAGCCGCCCCACTTGCGGTAATTCTGCTTGAGTTGCTGAAACCGATCGGCCCCGATAATCCTTCTGACCTCCACGACAAAGCGTAAACGCTCATCGGCGAGTCGGGTGCGGGCCTGCTCCAGGCGTCGAAACTGCTGCTGGACTTCGGCATCGTTTACTTTCTTACGGTTCAAGAGTTTATCCAGCGCGCCCTGTTCGCGCTCGACGGCAATCTTAAGCTGCATGAGATCGCGGCGGCTGGCGTCAAACAGCTGGTCGAGCCGGCGGATTTCCTGGTTGGTCAAATTGAGATTTCTGGCGATCTGGGGATTATACCACCATTTTTCGGAGGGCATTTCCTGACCCGCGGCCATCGCCGCCGGCATCAGGAACATGATCAGCAGTATTCCAAGCAAGCGCGCGATTAACATAAGACCAATCCTCTCTTTCCGGTCATCGAAGTTAGCGAGTCGCTTTCGAGGGGCGGAATCAGAAACCGGATAAATTCGTCATCGGAAGCCGCATAAGCATCTCCGGCGATTTCCAGATATACCTGGGGCAGGGCATTTTCCACCAGCAGATCGACTTCCGTCATCAGCTGGCGGGCTTCCAGCAGTTCCTGATGTGAATGCCCCGTCTGGCCGACAGGTGCGGTCCGAAGCACGAAAGTGCCCAAAACAACCAGCAGTACGGCGGCCGCCACGGTCAGGGCGGCGCCGAAGACCCTGCGGCCGCTCAAAAAGTCCCCCAAAGCCGACCGCGGAGCCGGCCGAGGCAAAGTGATCGGTTGCGACGGCATCGGGGCCAAACGGGCGGCCATGTCTCCCAGGTGCGTCAATTCCTGCTCGAACCGCTCTTTCTCCGTGCGGCACCGGAGGCACGCCCCCAGATGGGCCTGCAGGGCTTCAGGTAAGTCTGATCGATCCACCACGGCCTGAAGCAGTTGATTAGAGTTCAAATGTTCTATCTGTTCGGAATTCACGATGATACCTCCTGCAGCCATTGGCGGAGCCTAGATTCCTGTTTGAATTTCGCCAGCGCCCGATACAGATGGGTTTTAACGGTGCTTTCATTTTTCTTCAGGACCTTCGAGATCTCCTTTATATTGAGGTGATCAAAAAACCGCAACAAAAATACTTCTCTTTCCATACGCGACAGTTTATCCAAAATCAACCGAACCTGTCGCCAGAAATCCTTCTGCAAAAGGTGATCCAGTGCTTGCGGTTCCTCCCGGCCTTGGTCCTCGGTCCGCTCAAAATCCGCGCGGTCGTCGGAGACTTTAAACAAGGATCGAAAGCGTTGTTTGCGTTGAAAATCCCGGACCTGGTTGACGGCGATGCTAAAAAGCCAGCTGCGGAATCGATCCGCTTCCTTGATATGGGATATGTGGTCAAAGGCCTTCATGAAAACATCCTGGGTAAGGTCTTCGGCATCCAGGCGCGAGCGGGTGCGGTAGTAAATCATGCGATAGATTTCCCCCTGAAATCGAACGACCAGTTGCTCGAAGGCGTATCGGTTGCCCTCCCGGGCCTTGTGGACCAGTTCCGTTATGGCCGAGGTGGGGGTCTTGTCGTTTGCGTGCGCCATGTTGGGTATCGTTGCGTTATTCCCGCCGGCTAAAGCGCTCTGAGTCCGTATCTGCGATCATACCCGCCTCGCCCCGGCGGGGTCAATCGCCGCCGGGAAACCGATGGCCGCCGAAATACGGCCGATCCATGCGGTGGGAGCGCAAGGTGTGGCCCTCACGGAATCCAAGCCACCCCCCGTGTCGCTCCGGCCCGCGGACGCGATGTCGATTGTGAATCAAGCGGTGGATGTGTTCGCTCGCTCGATCCTGGCGGTATGCCAATCCTTGGCGTTCGCGGCGCGGCATCCTCCCATCGCGCCAGGCTCTTTTTTGCATTCGCTGGATCTGGCATTGTTCCTGGAGAAGCTCACGGGTCTCATAGCGGGTCAACGCGCCGCTTTGGATTCCCGCATGGATTCGGCACTGCTGCCGCACCTGGCGATCGCCGCGATGGCCCGCCCGAACCTGATCCGCCCCGGTAAAACCCGCGGCGAGCATGATAACCACGAGAACGATGACTTTTTGCATGGTAAGATCCTCCGTGCCTGTCCTTTTGTGTCTTTTTGAGCAATAAGACGGCTGACCGGGGGGTTTGGTCTACATACTCATCATTCTACTTGGTCACATTTACCGTGTTCCGCAGGGGGGCGCGGCATCCATGGCGCTGGTCCCCGGAAGGCTGGGGGCCATGGGCCCCAGTCGAACTAGGGAACGCGCTCGAAGGGCTTCCAGTAAAGCCTTTTGATCCGGGCGCCCAGCGCGGCGGTGCGCTCCTGGACGGATATTTGGAGGGTGTACAGGATCGGCACCACCACCAGGGTCAGGAAGGTGGCGATCATCAAACCGAAGATCACCACGACGGCCATGGACTGCCACCACTGGGTGGACTCGCTGACCAGGGCCATACTCATCTTGTGGAAATCATAGGAGATGCCCGTCACCATCGGCAGGAGACCCAAAACGGTGGTGATGGCCGTCAGAAGCACGGGGCGCAGACGGGTGGCGCCGGCGGCCACGACGGCATCATACAGGGGCAGGCCCTTTTGCCGCAGCTTATTGGCGTAATCGATCAACACGATGGCATTGTTGACGACCACGCCGGCCAGGGAAATGACGCCGACCCCCGACATAATGATGCCAAACGGCGAGCGACTGACGCCCAGGCCCAAGAAAACACCGCCTAAGGACAGGATGACCGAGGTCATAATAATCAACGGTTGGCCGGTGGAGTTGAACAGCGTGACCAGAATCAGAAAGATCAGAAACAAGGCAATCACAAAGGCGCGGGACAAAAAGGCCTGGGCCTCCTGCTGGTCTTCGAATTCACCGGTGAATTTAATCCGACATCCCGGCGGCAGGAGAAAATCGCGCAGCAGTTCTGCGGCGCGGGCCCGGGCCAGGGGAGCGGGAATGCGGGTCTCATCGACATTGGCTTTCACGGTGACCACACGGTCGTGATTGATTCGGGAGATATCGCCGAGGCTGCCGGCATATTCGATGGAGCCCAGGGTGGTCAGGGGAACCAGTTGGCCGGACGGCGAAGGGAGCATGAGCTTGCGCAGCACATCGGTGTCCGTCCGTTGCGCCTCGGCGAGTTTGAGCGTGATGTCAAAATCTTCGTCACCTTCGCGAAAGGTGGAGATATCCAGGCCATTATACGCGGTTTTCAGTGCAAACCCGATAGTACTCGTGGTCAGGCCGAACAGGGCGGCTTTTTGGCGATCGATCCGCACCCGGATGGAGGGTATGCCGGCCGCGTAATCGTCCTGGATATCCTCAATGAAGGGCACCTTGGCGATGATCTCGCGCACGTGCTCGGCGATCCGGCCCAGTTCCCGAAAGTCGTCGCCGGAGATCTCGATGTTGATGGGGGCGCCGGTCGGCGGGCCTTCCTGCTGCTCCGCCACGGTGATGCGCGCCCCCGCGACATCCCGCAGGCGCTGGCGGATGGCTTCCACGCTCTGGGCCGCGGGCCGGCGGCGCTCCGCAAAATCGATGAATTGAATGCCGATGTGGTTGGGCAGGTTGGGACCAAAGGAAACGCCGCCGGAGGTCTCAACGGTTTTGGCGTAAATGTGTTCGATGTTGTCCATGTCCCCGGGTCCCCAGAAAACCTCCCCGTTCGCCTTGCGGTGTGGCACCGGCTGGTAAGCCGCTTGCAAGGAATCCAGGGAGGGGGCGGCGGCGGGATCCGCGTCTTCCCCGGGGGCGGGGCCCAGAAGTTTCAGCTCGACCGTCTGGGCGACTTGATCGGTGTATTCCAGGTCCGCGCCTTCCGGTGGATCGATATTCACATAGACGCTGCGCGGATCGATGTTCGGGAAAAACTCCACCGGTTTTTCCAGTCCCACGACCAGCAGCCAGATCTGGAAGAGGATGATCAAAAAGGCAAAAGCGATGAGAACGACCGCCGGGCGATGATTGAGAGCGCTTTGCAGCAGGCGGGTATAGGCGCGCAGGATAAAGCCCTTGATCTCGATGGGCCTTTCGCCGGCGCCGGCGACGGCTTCCGCCTGGACGGGGCGGGGGGCGCCCGGCGTCATTGGCTTGACTTTCAAAAAAATCGCGCTGAGGGCCGGGTTGATGATCAGAGCCACCACCAGACTGGAGGTCAGGGTGATCACGAGGGTCACCGGCAGGTAGTACATGAATTCTCCCATGATACCGGGCCAGAAGATCAGCGGAAAAAAAGCGGCCAGAGTCGTCAGGGTCGAGCCGATCACGGGGTAGGCGACTTCGGAGGTGGCCCGCGTGGCGGCCTGGAGGCGCGGAACCCCTTGCTCCATATAGCGGTAAATGTTTTCGACAATGACGATGGCGTTGTCGACCAGCATGCCGAGGGCCAGGGTCAGGGAGAACAAGACCACCATGTTCAGGGTGATGCCCAGGGCGTAGAGCACCATGAAAGAAAGGAGCATCGAAAACGGAATCGCCAGGCTGACCAGCACGGCATTGCGCAAACCGAGGAAGAACAGCAGCACCACAATGACCAGGATCAGGCCGGATACGATGTTGTTTTCAAGATCGGCCACCATCAGCCGGATATCTTTGGCCTGGTCCATGAGTTTGGTCATGGCGGTGCCTTCCGGCCAGGCCGGCTGCTGCCGGGCGATCAGGGCATCGATCTGATCGGCGATGGCGATAATATTTTCACCGCTGCGTTTTTTCACCGCCAGGCTGACCGCCTCCCGGCCGTTGAGGCGGGCGCGGCTGGTTTCGTCTTTGAATCCATCCACCACGCGGGCCAGATCTCTCAAATAAACCGGCCGGCCTTCAAAACTGCTGACCACCAGGCCGTAAATTTCCTCGGGGGTATCAAATTCCCCCGGAACCCGCAGCTGATAGCGACCATCGCCCAGGGTGATGGTGCCGCCGGAGGTATTCAGATTTTCGCTGGAGACCACCTGCTGTAAGCTGGTGATGGGAATCCGGTAGTAGGCCAATTTATCCGGCTCCACTTCAATTCGAATTTCGCGCTCCAGACCGCCGCTCACCTCGACTTCCAGCACGCCGGGTATGGACTCCATATCTTCGGCCAAATCGTCGGCGATCTGCTTCAAACAGGTTACGCCGCAGGTGCCGGACAGCGAATAAACGACGATGGGCAGCTCGGAGAAGTTGACTTCAAAAACCGTCGGATCATTTTCCAGGTCGGTCGGCAGGTCGTTTTGGGCTTCATCCACCTTGTCTTTGACTTTCTGGAGCGCGTCGTCGATGTCGGTGTCGGGCGTGAATTCGATGTTGATCTGGGACAGGCCTTCCGCGCTGATCGAATGGATTTTCTTGAGACCGTCAAGGCCCTTGAGCTTCTTTTCGATCGGAATGGTAATCGACGTCTCGATATCCGCCGACGCGACCCCTTTGTAATTGGTGGAGACAAAGACATTGGGAATGGTGATATCCGGTGTGCTTTCCCGGGGCAGCACCCGGTAACAGTAGCTCCCGAAGACCAAAATGATGAGGGCCAGAATGACCACGCTGATGCGGTTTTTAACGGCCGTATCCGAGATGATCATGGGAGAATATCCTTGAGGTCCCGCACCTGGCGCACGACATTGACCGCTTGACCGTCGGTGACATTGCGCTGTCCGACCACGATGACCTGTTCACCGGGGGCAAGGCCCTGGCGGACTTCACAGCGCCACCCCTCGAGCAGACCGAGTTCCACCCGGCGCCGATGGGCGCGGCGGCCGTTGACGACATACACAATGTTCTCATTTTTGCGAGTAATGACCGCATAAAGCGGCACGGCGAGGCCATCCGGGATTTCCTGTTTCACGATCTCCACCCGGGCGAACATATCCGGCAACACTTCAAAGTCCGGGTTTTCCAGACTAAGCGTCAGATCGTACAGGCGGGCCATGCGGTCCGCCGTCTGGGACAAATGGTGCCTTTGGGCGCGAAACGTCTTGGCGTTTAAGGCATCGATGCGCACGGTGAAATCCGTTAATTGGCGCACCGCGTCCACATCCGATTCGGGGATGCCGACCTTCACTTTCAACCGGTCGATCTGTAGAATCTCCGCCACGGGATCGGCCACATTCAAATACTGGCCGGTTTCAACCAGGAGGCGGTTGACGACGCCGGCCATGGGCGCCCGGAGGGTGCAGCGTTCCAGGGCCAGGGCGGCATTGTCCATGGAGGCCTTATGATTTTCCATCTGGGCTAGGGCGTTGTCCAGCTGGCTGCGGGTGGCCAGTTGTTCGGCCGACAAGCCTTTCAGGCGCTGGTAGGCCGCCCGGGCGGTTTGGTAGGAGGCTTGGGCGGACTTGAAGGCATTGACGTAGTCGCGGGAATCGAGAATGGCGATCACATCGCCTTGGGCGACCCCCGCGCCTTCCTCGACGGCCTTTTGGGTGACCTTGCCGCGCACCTCGGCCAGCAGCTGCAGTTTGACCCAGGGTTCGGTGACGCCCGGAAGGCTGATGCGTTCACAGATCGTTCCGGGCACCAGTTCCAGGGCCACCACATTGACCTCCGGCGCGCTCGGCGGCCGACCGGCGGCTTTTTCGGCCTTCAAAAGTTCCGCTTGCGATTGGATGCGGATCGTCAGCATCCCGATGACGGCGATCAGAATCGCCAGAAAAAAAGCGGGCAGCAGTCCCCAGATGCGCTGCAGCCAGGGGCGGCGAGGGTGTTCTTTCGGTGTGGGGTTTAGTTTTGCGGACATGGTGGGTTACCTGTCATTTAAAGCTCAATATTTCAAGGGTGGTCGTTCCAAGGGAATCACGTCGCATTTAGGCTCCGTGTTCGGACATCCGACTGCGGTTCGCTGCCGTCAGGAGCCCCGCCTGAACCTCATTGGGGTTGGATCATGGTCATGACTTGGTTCAAGAAGGTCCCCTGCGCCCGTTTCAGCTGAATGCGGGCGAGCTGCAAGCTCAGGCGCGCGTCGGTGAGATCAATTTCGGCGGTGACCAGCAGGGTGTTGGCATCCATGACATCCACGCTGTCGGACAAGCCGAATTTAAATTGTTTGGATACAGCCTCGTAGTTCTCCCGGGCAAATGTCAGTTGGTCGTCCAGCGAGGCTAAAATGCTTTGCTGGTTGATCACCACCAGATACGCCTGCTCGACTTCCACCGCGATGTCCTTGGACAGATCGGCCAGCGCCAGGGCCGCCTGGCGCTTTGCGGCCAGGGCTTCCCTTACCTGGGCTTTGCGCCGTCCGGCGTCGAAAATGGGATACTCGACACTTAGCTCGACCGAAAGACTGTCGTTGGACACCAAGGCGACCTCCGGGTCTTCATGCTGATCAACGTAGAGTCCTTCCACGCGAATCGATGGCCAGTAGAAACTTCGGCTGATTTTAACTTGATCTGCGGCAATTTGATCCTGGATATTCAACGCTCTGATCTCGGCCCGGGCATCCAGGGCCTCCTTTTTGAGCGATTGCAGATCAAGGTCAAGGGAGCCTGCTGGCTGATGGGGCGGCGCTTCAATGTCAAAGTCGTGCGTCACCCCCACCAGGCGTTTCAGGACGGCCTGTTGCAGTTTTAACCGGTTCGTGGCGGTGATCATCTCCGTCCGGGCGCCGGACAATTCGGCTTCAACCCGGAAGAGGGCGGTTTTGGTGACTTCTTCGAGCTGCAGGCGGGTGTCCACCGCCGCTTTGTGTTTCTCCAGCCGTGTGACGTTGGCGCGGGCAATTTCGAGGGCCTTTTGGGTCCGCAAAACATCGTAAAAGGCGGCCGTGACGAGAAACAGATAGCCTTCCTTGACGGCGTTCAGGTCATATTTGCTCTTGGTAATCGTATCTTCGGCGGCCCTCAACGCGATGAACTCTCTACCTCGCAGGTTATAGGCTTGACCCAGGCGTACCCCCCACGTGGCCGCATTGTTCGGTTGCACGACCGCTCCCCCGATGGTTTCCTTCTTTTCACTGAATTGCGTGTAGGTACCAAACGTCGCGAGTTGCGGTATCAGTTCCGCAAACGCCTTAGCGCGGTTTTGGGCGGCGATGTACAGGTCTTCCTGGGAAATTTTGATTTTTTCGGCGTATTCCAGGGCGATTTGATAGAGGTCGGCCAGGCCGTAGTGGGGGAGGGGTGAATCCAGGGGACGGTCGCCCGGCGCCCCGGCATGGGCGGGCCCGGATATCAAAGCACTCAAGATAACGAAGGCGATATTCAATCGTTTGAACATCTCGGCCGGATCCTTGGGATTAGGCGCTTGCCGGGGGCGGGTGCGCCGCCGAGTCCGTCGCAATCGCCTGGATAAAGCTTTGCAGGTAGAATTCGATTTGTTCGCGCAGGTCAAAATAGTTTTCCGAAATGATGCCGTGCAAGCC
>CP070697.1:5257159-5263530 GCA_020353555.1 Desulfobacterales bacterium | reverse complement strand
GTATGCCGAATCCGTGCAAATTATCATCGGTTTGGAAAATCCGGCCGAAGGCCACGATCAGATCATAGATTCCGGCAGGACCGGCGCTGCGGTCGTCAGGCAAATCGGCAGTGATTTTGTCAAACTAAACTATGACTTCGGCAACGCGTATACCTATTCCCAAGGCAAGCTTATTCCCGCCTGCGACTACCGGGAAGCCCTGCCTTATGCCTGTCATCTGCATCTCAAAGATCTCAAAAAAAGTATCAACGGCTGGGATTTTACTTGGATTGGCAATGGCATTATTGACTATGATGCCATCTTTCAGGAACTGGTCGAAGCCGAAAAACTCCTTCCCATGAGCATTGAACATCTCTTCATCTTCGCCGCCTCCGAGCACTTCAGCGTGCACCGCTTAGGCCAGCCCCCCGCCCTCTCCCAAATCAGCACGAGCCTGAAGAATTCTTTCGACTATGTCAACGCGGCGCTCACCGCCCCCCATCGTTAGTCTTCACCCGGCCATCGGCGCATGCCCCTCTTCGACGAAGGCGGCAGCGGATCATCCGGAAGCACTCACACAGGCCCCTGCCCCGCGTTTGCCGAAGTGGGGCCACGCCGCGCGGGTTTGGGGCCGCCTCGACGGCCGCGGGATGGGGCCGTGCGCGATCCTGCGGTCGGCCGTTTCCATGGCGGCGGCGGATGGCCGGGATTATGCGCGGGCGGAGTCGCCCCGGAAGGCCGGCCGTGTTTTCCGGGGATGGCTAAACCTGAAAGGCCGTTGGGCTTGATCTCCCAACGGCTTTGCGTCTTGGGTGCGATTTATTCAGTCGCCCCGCTTACGGCAAATCCACGGGGGCCCAGCCCGGTCGCCGACGGCGTCCCCGCGATTTTGGCCAGATACGTGTCCCCGAGTTTCTCGATGTGGCTGTCAACGTTGTCAAAGTAGTTGTAATGGATCTGTTCTTCTTTGATGATATCCTCAAATATCTTCATGCTGATGCTGTCGCCGTTGTCGCGGCATACCAAAAGAAATTGGTTGTAAACGTCAATCGTATCATCTTCCAGTTTGGCGTCAAAGGCGAAGATCCCCTGGACTTTCTGGCCTTTGGCAATCGTGCCCTCATGCCCGGTAACCGGTTCGCCGCCGATCTCCTTGACGCGCTCGGCAAACATCTCCGCGTGCCGCATCTCATCGATAGCGATGAGCTTGATTTTGGCCGCCAGTTCGCCGTAGTCCATGTCGTCCAGGTTGTAGTGCTGGTTCATGTACTGGTAAATCGCCTGCAATTCCATGGCGCGGGCTTTGTTCAGGACTTCAATGACCTTCTCCCTTCTTTCTTGCTTGGATGCGCTCGCCATAATGATCCTCCTTTTGTTCGTAGCCAGGTTTGCCCCCCAGGTAAAAACATTCCCATCATCTAACACGAGACAGAACGACAGTCCAGTGCCAAATTACGGCCGGCCGTTCTTCTGCCCCTGCTGGCCGGTTTATCGTGTGACTTCGGCCAGATCCGCCAGCGCCTTGCGGACACCGGCGGTGTAATTCGGATGCACCTTCTCGAAATGCCCCAGCTGGCGGTCGATGATGTGCTTCGGCACGCCCTGCATCGACTCGGCGATGTTGGCGTAAAGCCGCGCTTTCTGCCCGTCGTCGAACAGGTTGAACAGCGCGCGGGGCTGACCGTAATCATCGTTGCCCTCGCGGTGGTTGTAGCGGTCGACGTCGCCGCTGATCTTCAACGACGGCTCGGCGAAGGCCGGGTTTTCCACCGGATCAAGGTGCCATGGGCCCCCCAGCCTTTCGCGTCGACCACGCGCTCGGGAAGCCGCAGCTTTTTCACGATGCAATCGAATCGATCATTTGCGTGCGTCGCATCGGCGGGGATCAAGGCCTGGTTAGGCACCCTTTGTGAAACTAGATTGCCTCTTGGAAGTTTTTCCTTTATTTTAGATCAATCTCGCAACACCGGGAGGACGCCTATTCATGAACACTTTCGGAAATCTTTTTAAAGTATCTATTTTCGGGGAATCCCATGGCACGTCCGTGGGCATCATCATCGACGGATCGCCAGCCGGGGTCCCTTTGCACGAAGACGATTTGTTGCCGGATCTTAAAAGACGGCAAAGCGGCAAAACGGGTACGACTCCCCGAAGGGAAGCGGATTTACCGCAAATTATCAGCGGCACTTTCAACGGCCTAACCACCGGAGCTCCCATCACCATTGTTTTTCGAAATAGCAATACCCGTTCAAGGGATTATGCCGAATTTACCGAAATTCCCCGTCCCGGCCACGCGGATTTTACGGCCTTGAAAAAATACGGCGGATTCAGCGATTACCGCGGAGGCGGTCATTTTTCGGGAAGACTGACGCTGGGACTGGTTTCCGCCGGTGTGCTCGCCAAAAAGCTGGTGGCGCCGATCGAAATCTCAGCCCGCTTAATCGAGGTCTACGGCGAGCAGGATATCCAAGCGGCGGTGCAACGGGCGGTTGAACAGGAAGACTCCATCGGCGGAATTATCGAATGCACCGCCACCAACGTGCCGGTGGGGTTGGGCGAACCCTTTTTTGGCTCGGTCGAATCGCAGCTCGCACACATGGCATTTTCGATCCCGGCCGTTAAGGGGATCGAATTCGGCACCGGTTTTCGGGCGGCCACGATGACCGGCAGCGAGCATAACGATAATCTTTTGAGCCCGGACGGCAAAACGGAGACGAATCATGCCGGCGGCATTAACGGTGGAATCTCCAACGGCAATGACATCGTCTTTCGGGTGGTGGTCAAACCCACTTCCAGCACTTCCCAACCCCAACGGACCCTGAACTTAAAGACCGGCAAGCTGACGACCCTCAAGATCAAAGGCCGGCACGACACCTGTATCGCCCTGCGGGTGCCGGTGATCCTCGAAGCCGCGACCGCGATCGTCCTGGCCGATTTATGTATGCTGGAACAGCGTATTCCACGTGTCTGGCGCGATCGATGAGAGCCGGGACCATCGAGGGGCAAAATATTTGTTGACCGCCCGGGCGTCTGCCTGGACCCTTGCCGGACAAATGCGCAAGTTCTTATCCTTCCAATGATAAGGACAGGGTCAAACCGATTTCCGGCGCAGCGGTGGGGGCCAAAATCCGAGCCAAGCCGACGAAATGGGATTGCCGCAGGAACCGGCGCGAAGCGCTTTGGGGCGGGGACACGCGATAGCGACCATCGCGACCATCCCGCATGAAGTCGCATGGAATCCCCGGCTTCGTTCCGCAACTGACGATTTTTTGTTATTGACAGGGCGGATATTATTGCGTTTTAAGGTTTGGCAGTATCCAGATTTTAACATTTGGCATCATCCTGATTTTGATAGATCAAGATAATCAATTATCAGGGCAAATTTGCCCGAAAACATCCCTAACATCGTATTATCAGGGCAAGTTGACCTAATACCTGATGATCAATGGTTATAACCCAGAAATAAATTGACAAGCATTCAAGGTAGGTTTCTATAGATATCTTTGCGGTGACCGATTTTGACAACCAGTATTAAGAGGACATCCTCTTGAATCTCGTAGATTATCCGATAATCTCCCACACGGATTTTGTGAAAGGGATTGTTGCCCTTCATTTTGGTTGTATCCGGATTTGGAGGGCCTTCAGCCAGACTGTCAATTTTATCGGCTATACGCTTTCTGTCGGCCTTCGGTATCTTCTTGAGCGCTTTTGCAGCAGACCTTTTGACCTCGATCCGATAACTCAAAGTTCAAGTTCCTTTTTCAACTCTTCCCAGGGGATCGGATCACCGGGTTCTTTTTTGGCCTTCCAGGCATCCTCTATATCTATTTGGTCTTCTAATTCTTGCAATAGCTTAAATTCCTTCATCGAAACAAGAGCGGCAATCGGCTCTCCTCGGCGGGTCAGAACAAACGACTCATTTCCGAAAGCTACCCTGTTGATGATATTTGAAAACTTTTTTCTGGCATCAGCGGTTGTGATTTTGTTGAGCATAACAAGCACCTCAAATGTACAATTTGATTATTTTGTACCAATTGTATAGGTAAATTCGTAAATTGTCAACCAATAAAATTGCACATTATAAAGAGGCGTTATAACTTTGCTGCTGAAGATGGACCGGAAAAAACCTGGCGGTTTTTCCCAGCCACTTAGCAGCCCGTTGAGCAGATTTAAGGAGTAGCAACTTTGAGTAGAAAGTTAATTTCAAGCGGTTCTGCATTCGAGGCAAAAATCGGATATTCAAGAGCTGTTGTGGATGACGATTACGTATTTGTATCTGGTACTACGGGATACAACTATCAGGAGATGACTATCAGCGAAAACGTAGTTGAGCAAGCCGAACAGTGCTTCCGAAATATCGAAATAGCACTCAAAGAAGCAGGTAGTTCGATTAAGGATATCGTTCGTATTATTTATATCTTGCCAAATAAAAAAGATTTTGAGCCGTGTTGGCCTGTATTCGCAAAATGGTTGGGTTCGGTCCGACCTGCAGCGACAATGTTTGAAGCTGGGCTTCTCAGTGAAGATATGAAGATTGAAATACAGGTAACGGCAAGGAAAACTGCATAACCTCGCTCTTGCAGCTGAGCGCAAAAAAACCGCGCCCGCTGAAGAGCCTGTTCCTCAAATTGGAATGATAGAATGATAAATAGAGCTGCAGTTATTCTAAAATATAAAGAGCCCTTTGTGCGATGGATTAATGAAGCGGATCCATGTGAAGATCATGCGGTAATAACATTAGAAAGTGCTAATGAGGATCGAAATGTATACTTAATAACTGATGAAGATGGTGAGAATTTTGAAGAATGGGTTTCATTAAATTGCAAAACACTTTTCGAGAATGAATTAGAAGGATGGTATACGGACAAATCGCTTTGGCCAAAAAAGAGAAATAAAAAAACATTTAATGAATGGTTTGATGTCGAGTGCCACACGGTAATTATAGATACAGTCGGTGGTAAAATTGAAGATGACGAAACATGACCTGACGTTCCACCTGATCCCAAGGGCCTTGTGGCCCCTGGTCCAGGTGAGCTTCGCGTTGGGCTCAATCAAGGAGGTAAGAAAATGAAAAGAGAGAAACAAGAGGATCTTCTGACAGCCGGGGGCGTTGCAAAGGAATTAGGTGTCTCCGATGCGAAAGTGAAAAAGGTCATCAAAGAGCTGGCGATCCAACCGAACGCAAAAAAGGGGGTCTGCAACTATTACTCCCGGGATGTGATCGAAAAAATCAAAGTGGCTATTAAATGAATTCGAAAAACCGCGGCATTTAAGCCTCTATGAAAAACCCGCCAAACCAGGCGGATCAACCAGACGGCAGAAATTATGGGGTTTGACCTAAAGGCCGTGCTAGGTTGCAGGACCTCTGGCCCGCTGGTTATCCCCAACGTTGCTCCAGAAAACGAAGGCTGAGATAAATCGTAGAGTTTAGAAGAGTGCGCGTATGGGGACTCTCGGTATTATCGGTGATTTCAATCCTGAGTCCGAAACGCACCGTGCCACGCGCGAGGCGATACACCATGCTGCCCATGCGTTGGGAACAAACGCCGTGGTATCATGGCTCCTTACCAGCGAATTGCGTGCGGGCACAGTACAACAGCTCCTCGACCCCTTCGACGCGTCGTGGGCGGCCCCTGGCAGCCCATACGTCAGCATGGAGGGAGCCCTGTGTGGGATTCAGTTCGCCCGGGAGCGGGACAGGCCCTTCTTCCGCACCAGAGGCGGGTTCCAACATGCTCTGGTAGAGTATGCCCGACATGTGCTCAAGCTGCAGGACGCAGACCTTGAGGAGACGGCGCCATACGCTTCAACCCTAATCATCAATCGCTTGGCCGCCTCACTCGTGGGGCAGACACAGACGATACGCTTCACGAGAGGGACGAAGGTGCATCACGCGTATAGCGTTGACGAGGCATCGGAAGAGTTTCGCTGCAACTTCGGCCTCAATCCGGTCTACCGTGCCCTTGTTCTGCGCGGGCCGCTCCAATGCAGCAGCGTTTACGGCGAAGGCGAGACGCGCGTGGTCGAGTTGACGAGCCATCGGTTCTTCATAGCAACCTTGTTTTTGCCGCAGCTTAGGTCGGCTCCAGCAGCGCCGCATCCGTTGATCAGAGCATACCTGAATGCGGCGGTCGCCTTTCACGGCACGCGACACGGAGGCAAGAACCGCAGGAAGGCAACAACCTAACCTATAAGGATTGACACGACCTGAAAGATCGTCTTCAATCCATTGTTCAAGGGATAGCGCTGACAGGGATAAGCAAGCGGTTTGAGTCAGGTTCAGAGGTTCTTGACGGCTGGTGGCCTGCAGCTCAGCCCAGGGCGGGTTGTCCGGATAGAATTCGCCCCTCAACTCGCCATTAAATCCTGATTCAGTATTACTATAGGCAGTC
>CP070697.1:5245993-5257059 GCA_020353555.1 Desulfobacterales bacterium | reverse complement strand
AACGAAGTCGGACTAAAAGTTCTGGAAGAACAGCTTGATATACAGAACTACTGCAACTTCAAGACCCAGTCATTCCACTGGAACGACATTTATAAGGGTTTTGCCTCGGGGCAGGGCTATACCGCTTTCGGCTGGCCTTCGTTGGGCAAGTATGCCAACAATGCGGCCACATCAAAAGTAATCGGCCAAGTGCGCTCAGCCGTGGTATGCGGCACGGAGGCCAAGGGCACGCTGGTGCGCTGCGCGCAAGCTTCTTTGGGCCGCAGCCTTTCGGTATCGAATTACTCCAAGTATCCCGAGTTCGCCTACTGCTACATCCAGTTCGCCACCGCCCCGATCGTCAGTGCCTTCGCTGTGGCCAAAGCCACGGGTCTGTTCGACTGTTACCGTTACAGCCACATTACCAATCCGGTCGTGGTCGAGGCTTATCCCGAAGGTTTTCCGGAGATTCTGCTCCAGAACATGAAAGTTGCGGTGCCTGGCTTCTTCCTACGAGGCGGCAAGGAATACGAAGATGCGCTGGATGCGCAGCTGAGCGCCTGTTATTCCGGAGCCATCAAACCCAAGGCGGCGCTGGAGAATGTCAGCCAGGAATGGGACAAGATTACCAAACGTCAGGGGCGCGAGGGTCAGATCGCCAGGTGGAAAGAGCTGCGGGAGTTCTATCCGGCTGACTTCAAAAAAGTTGCGGGTTGATTCATCGTAGGACCGGCCTTGGGAGAACTTATCAGATTCTTCCAAGGCCTAAATCGGTTAGAGAGCCCCCTTTCTGATTAAGGAAAAGAGAAATGTGGAAGAAGCTTATTTCATTTCCCGTTTTGATGGCGGCGCCGGTCCAACTTCTGATCTGGTTTGTAGTCATCTTTCCCACCATCGTGGTGGTTTGGCTGGCTTTCTGTTACTGGACCCCCCAAACCGGCAAGACCTGGTGGCACGCCGATTTCGTTGGAATCGAAAACTTTCTCAATCTGCTGAGCGATGATCCCCGATTTATATGGTCGATCATCCGAACCGTCATAATCTTTTTGGTTTGCATGTCGGTTGAGTTAGTGGGGGGGATGGTCATGGCCCTGCTGTTTCAGCGTAATTTTCTTGGGAAAAAACTGTTGGTTTCGGTCCTTATTGTCCCGATGATGGTGATTCCGCTCGTTATCGGACAGAGTTTCTACATGCTTTTTCTCGCTCAAGGGCCATTCAACCAGATCATCAGTTGGTTGACCTTTTCCAATTTTCAATTCGATTGGTTATCGCATCCTGTCTGGGCCATGGTACCGATCATGCTGGGGGAAATCTGGAATTGGACTCCCCTGGTCTTTCTAATCTTCATGTCGGGCTTGACAACCGTGCCTGAAAACCAAATACGGGCCGCCCAAGGATTGGGCGCAACACCCGCTCAAATATTTTTTCGCATATCGCTGCCCATACTCAAACCGCTCATACTACTCGTAATCGTGATTCGCGGCATGGAAATATTTAAAATATTCGACTTGGTCTATGTCCTTACCGGCGGTGGGCCGGGCAATTCGACGGAGACCATCACCATGTACATGTATAATGTGGGAATTGCGTTTATGCGCGTCTCCTACGTCGCCGCATCCAGTTTCATCGTGTTGTTTCTGGTGGTTATCGGTGCGGTGCGTATTCTCAAGCCGCTACAATACCAACTTCTTGAGGATTAACGGTTATGGAATTCAGCCGTCTTAAACCTGTCTGGAAAAAATTGGGAATTTTCGCCCTGCGCCTGATGGTATTTTTATTTATCGCGGGGCCCATGTACTGGATGATCAATACCAGTTTCAAGCCGGAAAACGAATGGGTAACCTTTCCACCGATTTGGTTTCCCAAGGAATTCACCATCGATAATTACATCATGCTGTTCAACCCCGCGGCGTTGGCCGACAAGTTCCATATATCCCTGGAGAGTGCCTGGCCCGCGCTTCTTAACAGCACCATCATTTCAGTTTTTGCTACCATTTCATGCATGGTGATTGGCACGATGTGCGCTTATTCCATTTCCCGCTTCCGTGTCGGAGGAAATTTTTTCCCCATGTCCATACTGGCCTTGCGTATGTTTCCGCCGATCGCCGTCGCATTGCCTATCTTAGTGTTGTTCTCCACCCTGCAACTGAGAGATACCTATCTCGGAATGGTGATAGCGTATGCCTGCTTCAATTTGCCTTTTTCCGTGTGGATGATGAAAAGCTTTATTGACGACATTCCGCTCGAATTGGAGGAAGCCGCGATTATTGATGGCATGACCCAGATCGGCGCTATGCTGAAAGTCACGATCCCGTTGGTCAAAGCAGGGATTGCGGCAACGGCATTATTCATTTTTATCCTGTGTTGGAGCGAATTTTTATTCGCATTTATACTCACAGACACGGAGGTCGCGACGATAACGGTGCGGTTGGCGCGCTATACCACAGATACGGGCGAGATGTATGGCGCGCGCGCGGCCCTTGGAGTTATTGCGACCGTCCCTCCCGTTGTAATCGGATACCTGATCCAGAACTACCTCGTCCGGGGGCTTACCTTCGGAGCGATTAAACGTTAGCCGAGTTTCAGCAATGCGCTGCCAGTGGAATTCCTTGATGAAAAAATAATCTAAGAAGGTACAACTGCTAGATTAGGGGGCCAGTCTTGGAAAAGCTTTACTTGGATAACGTCCGGAAGGAATTCGGAATGCTTGTGGCCGTCAATGGCCTGGAGTTGTCCGTGCATGATGGTGAATTTCTCAGCCTGTTGGGACCTTCTGGTTGTGGTAAGACGACGACATTGAATATGATGATGGGATATGAAAAGCCGAGCCGTGGACGGGTTTTCATTGAGGGCCGAGATGTGACGGACCAGCCCGTCGGCCAGCGGGATGTGGGGATGGTATTTCAGGACTATGCGATTTTTCTGCACATGACGGTATTCGAGAACCTTGCGTTCGGTTTACGCGTGCGCAAAAGGTCCGAGCCGGAAGTGCAGGCCGAGGTCAAAAAGATGGCCGAGATTCTCGGACTGACTGACATCCTCCAGGAGCCGGCCGCCGGCCGCAACATGAGCGAGTTGCAGCGCATAACAGTGGGGCGTTCGATGATACTCAAGACGACCATCTTGCTGTTGGACGAGCCTCTGAGCAACCTGGATGCGGATTTGAGGGCCCGGATGCGGGGTGAGCTGAAGAAATTTCAATATGAGTTAGGGCAGACGATGATTTACGTGACCCACGATCAAGTCGAGGCCATGTCGCTTTCAGACCGTATTGCCGTGATGGACTTTGGGAATCTCCAGCAGTTGAGCACCCCCTATGAAGTGTACAACCGGCCTGAGAATAGGTTTGTCGCCGGATTTATCGGCAGCCCGCCCATGAACTTTTTTGACGGTGAGATCAAGAGTGAGGCCGACCGGATTTTGTTCCGAAATCCTTCTTTCCAACTGGAGCTAACTGACTATCGCCGGCAGCTGGAGGCCAAGCTCGTCGCACCGGAAGTGACCCTGGGGATTCGACCGGAACATGTCGAAATTCTTGAAACCTCGGCGGACTGGAATTCTCGGGGCCTGGTTTGCGAACTGGAACTGTTGGGAGCGGAGGTGGTTACGGTGCTGGAATGCGGCCGGGAGCAGGTCGTCGCGCTGACCAAACCCGAACATGCCCATCAGACAGGCACTTCACGCTTCGTGAAATTCGACCCACAAATGGTGCATATTTTTGATCGGGCAAGCGGGCTGCGGGTCGAACTCGAAGCCCTTGGATAGAGGAAGAGCGAATGCCGGCAATTACCCTGAGGAATATAACCAAGCGTTTTCGAAAAGTTGTTGCGTTAAAAAATGTGTCCTTTGATGTCAAGGAGGGCGAATTTTTTACCATCGTGGGACCTACCAATGCCGGCAAGACCACGACGTTGCGTGTCGTGGCGGGCCTGGAGAAACCCAATGAGGGCGAGGTTATTTTTGACGGTCAGCCTATGAACCGTGTCCCCCCCAACCTTAGGGACGTGGCGTTGATGTTCCAGAATCTCGCACTTTATCCTCACCGCAGCGGTTTCGACAACATCGCCTTTCCTCTGCGCGTCAAAAAATTGGCCCCCGATGAGGTCCAGCGACGCGTGCGGGAAGTTGCCGGTTTTCTGAAAATTACCCATCTCCTGGAACGGTTGCCGGGAACTTACTCGGGCGGTGAACGCCAAAGATTGGCATTTGCCCGAACAATGGTTCGCGACCCCGCGCTTTACATGCTCGATGAACCGCTGGCCAACCTGGATGCCCTCATTCGCCTGCAAATGCGGGTTGAGCTCAGACGTATCCACCAGGAGCTGGGCAAGACAATGATTTATGTGACCCACGATCAGGTGGAAGCCATGAGCATGTCAAACCGGATCGCGGTGTTGCATCAGGGCGTTATCCAGCAGATTGGTTCGCCGGACGACATCTATATGTGTCCGGCGAACCAGTTCGTAGCAGGTTTTTTTGGAGCGCCGCCCATGAATTTTATTCCCACCCAAATCGAAAGATCCGTGGGGTATGCGGTGCTTAAATGGGGAGAATACTCCGTAATCGGTTCTTCTCTAATAAAAAAAGTCAAAAGAAGAGCCGCTTCCCGAGGGTTCATTTTGGGTATTCGGCCGGAAGATATCTCCATTTTGCCGGACAACGGCCTAAACGATAGTTTGAGGGGCAGGGTCGTGAGCCTCGAGCAGTTAGGCCTTAAAACGATTATTGATGTTGAATTGGGGTCTGCGGTGGTGCGAATCGCGGTGCCGGCTACGTTCGACTACAAGGTTCGTGATCGTTGTCGAATCACCATGAAGGTTGAGCGAGGGCATTTGTTTGATCCGGAGACCGGGGCCAACTTGACGATTGCATAATTCGCGTCTGTCCGGAAATGAGTTTCGCCAGGGATTCCAGGTCAAGGAAGGTGCCGAGTCTAACCACAGGTCTAGGTGGAGTTTTTCGCGGGTGAATCTCGCCACGGGGGCGGGAGGGCCTGACGCCGAAATTCGGGAAAACAGCCAATTGCGGCCAGATACTCAGATGCGGGGGGGCTTCAGTGGGTTGAAAACACTTCGCTTTGTGAAATAGACGGTTGGCAATCAACGCAAGGGACACTGCAAGGCCGGAATTTGGGAAGATTGGGTAAGAACAAGGAGCGCGGGAGACGCCGTATTCAGCCGGCGCCAAGGCCGCAGGGCAAGCACCGGAATCGGATCTCGAAGCGGCGTACCGGGTTTGTTCAGCTAAAATCGTAATCATAGCCGGCACGGAAGCTCATTTTGAATTGCAGGAAAAGGGTTTTCCGCGGTTGGCGCAACAAAAGCAAGGAGGCATGGTATGGGCGACAAACAGGTAGTCAAGTACGATGAATGGGGGGTCATGGACGGAGGAACGATCGGTCTGCCCCGCAGAATGACCCGTGAGATTTGGCTTCAGGAAGTGTTTCCCGAATGGGGAACCTATCTCAACCAGGAAATAGCCAATTTTCAAGTCAAGCCGGGTACCGGCGCGCTGTGGTATTTCGGCGGCCCGTCTTTCGCTCTGAAATCGCAGGCCGGTGCCGTTTTCTTGGTGGATCTTTATGCCGGCCCCAGCCTTTTTACGGATCCCTCCTATTGCGGCGTCTGCAAAACCAGCGGTGCTGAAAAACTGTGGTGGATGCGGCTGAACCCGCACGTGATCGACCCCTGGAAATTCGAACGGCTGGACGCGGTATGTGTGACCCATCATCACCAGGACCATATGGACTTCTACACGATCTCCGCTGCGCTGCAAACAACCAACTGTAAATTCATCGCCCCGCCGGAAGCCTCCCGCCGCATGATGAAAAATATGGGAGTGCCCGCCGACCGTATGATCGTCGCCAAAGTCGGCGAGAGCGTGCAGATTGAGGACATGCGGATCGACTTTGCTCCCAATTTCGATGTCATCGCCACCAAGACCGGCTTTGAAACGCCGGTTTCCTTTGCGGAAGTGGCCGTCAGCTTTATTTTCAATACCGAGGGCGGGGGTATCGCCTTTCTGGGCGACACGCTTTATCATAACGGCTACCGGATGGTGGGCGAAAAATACAAGGTGGATGTGGTCACGATGAATATGGGCAACAACGGGCCCGGTTATACCGATAAGATGTCGCCCTGGGATGTCTGGCGGATCGCCGAGGCGCTGAATGCCAAGGTGGTTATTCCCATGCACCACGACAACTGGGGTAACTGCTACGAGGATCCCGAGTACCTGGAGTACATTGTCAAGCGCAAAAGCCAGGAACCCAACCATCCGGAAATGAAGAGCGTCGTTTTGTATTCAGGAGCACGCTACATCCACCCGGATGACGAAAATATCGGACGTTACAATTATCCCGACTGGCGGGAATCCTACGACTGGACCAAGAGCGTGGAATACGGTCAGGGCGCCGCTAAGTAACTACGTGAACATGCAGCCGGGGCAGACCCCCGGAGGCCGCAGCTGTCATTGGCTCCGTAACCGAGTCTGATACGCATGAACCGGTGCGGGTGCGCGTGATCAGCCCCGGCTTTGGGTCTGGCCGCCCATATGCCCATCCGGCGGCGGTTTGACCGTTGGAGGCGCAAGGAGATTACCTATGCCTTATGTAACTACCCCCGCGGAAATGGAAGGCTTCCGCATCCATCCGGGAGTCACCGCCAAATTGGTAGCCGTCGGAAAAGAAATGACCGGTTTGATTTCCATCTGGGAACCGAACTCGCTGTTTGCCCCTCACGTCCACCCCAATGAGCAGATCGGAATCTGCATCGAGGGCGAAGCCATCTTCACGATTGACGGCAAAGACTACCTGGTCAGAAAGGGAGATGTATACAACATCCCCGCCAACGTCCCCCATGGGGAGCGCAATGAAGGGGCGACGCCGGCGGTTTTCATGGAGTGCTTTGCACCGGTCCGCGAAGATTTGGTGAAACACCAGAAATTTATGATGCCTTTCGTCGAGTAGTGATTATCGAAATTCCTACGCGTCTGTTGATGTTGAATATGGGGCCCGGCCCCTGACATGCTGTCGAACAACGGGAGCATCTTTTACTTTTCTTCGTCCGCTCGAATCCCGAGAGCGGCGGCGGGCGAAACCCAACGGCGTCTACCGCCAAGGGGGTGCTCCCCCAAACCTAACCAATCATCGCAGAGGGAGGAGATTATGAAAGCGTCAAAATGGATTTGGATTTTGGGAATCTGTCTCGGTTTGGCAGGAACCGTGTGGGGCGAAGCAATCAAAAATCCGGATACATTGATCGAAGCCATTGTATCCAACCAGGAATCGCTGGATCCTTATTTCCAATATGACATTACGTCCAATGAGCCCTGCAAAAACGTTTATGAGAATTTACTGGCATGGGACGGGGCGAGCATCACCGAGTATCTGCCGTGGCTTGCGACCCAAGTGCCGTCCAAAGAAAATGGTTTGATCTCAGCTGACGGCCGCGTATACAAATTCCCCATCCGCCAGGGCGTAAAGTTCCATAACGGCAACGATCTGACGCCCGAAGACGTGGAATACACCTTTAAGCGCGCCATGATTTTTGATCGGGCCGGCGGTCCTTCCTGGATGATCCTGGAGCCCCTCACCGGGTTTTCGACCATCGAAGACATCGTGAAACACGTTGCGGGCGTTCCCTATGCCGAGATGTTCGATAATGACGGAAATCTGATTCCGAAGTTCAAAGATCATCTCGTCAAGGTGTATACGGACTACATCGATCCGACGGTGAAGGTGGAAGGGGGGTCCGTCGTCATTACCCTTTCCAACACGTACGCCCCCTTTCTAAGCATGCTGCCCCAGGGAGCCGCCTGGTTTTCCATTCTGGACAAAGAATGGTGCCTTGAAGTCGGTGCCTGGGACGGAAAAGCCGACACGTGGTGGAAATACCACGATCCGAAAGAACAAAAAGACCCATTGTACGATAAGATGAACGGAACCGGGCCTTACAAATTGGTGAAATGGGATAACGGCGTCGAACTGGTGCTGGAAAGAAATGAAAATTACTGGGGTGAAAAACCCAAAATGAAGTACGTCAAGATCCTCACCATGGAGGAGTGGAGTACGCGCAAAGCCGCCCTGTTGGCAGGCGATGTCGATATCGCCATTGTCGATCCGCAGTATCTGGGGCAGGTGGAAGGCCAGCCCGGCATTCGGGTTCACAAGGGCCTGGAACAGCTTTCCGTATATATGCTTTTTTTCAACCAGACCATCAACACGGAAGGCGGCAATCGGTATATCGGCTCCGGCCAGCTGGATGGAGAAGGGATTCCGCCGGACTTTTTTTCCGATATCCATGTCAGAAAAGCCTTTGCGGCCATGTATGACACCCAGACCCTGATCAACGACGTTCAGGGCGGCAACGCGATCCCCGCCTTCGGCCCCATCGTCAAACCCCTGATCGGCTGGTTGCCGGATATGGCTGAGGGACACAGGTTTGATCTCAAGAAGGCGGAAGAAGAGTTCAAACTGGCCTTTGGCGGCCGACTCTGGGAAAAAGGATTCAAGCTTACGGCCGCCTATACCACCGGCCGCATGGTCACCAAAGCGGTCATGGACATGCTGGTCTACAATGCCCGCAAAATCAATCCCAAGTTCAAGATTGAAGTCCAGACCTTTGCCTGGTCCACGCTGCTGTCCGACTATTTAAAGGGCGTTTACCCCCTGTGGGGGCTGGAATGGAACGCGGATTATCCCGACCCCCACAACATGGCCTATCCGATCCTTCATCCGACCGGATTCTATGGTGCCGCTCTGGGCGCGGCCTATCATAAGTGGGCCGAACAACATATCAATCCCCTTCTGGACCAGGGTCTCGTCGAATTCGATTTGGAAAAAAGACGAAGCATCTATGAAAAAATTGGCCGGTTGGCGGAAGAAAATGCGGTGATTCTTTTTTTGTACCAGCCCACGCGAATCCATGTTGAACGGACCTGGGTCAAGGGCTGGTTTAATAACCCCATCACCGAAAGCACCGGCCGACATTTTTACCTGTTGAATAAGAGCTTATAGGTGCACCGGCCTGCGCGGGGCCGCCGCCGTTTGCAACCGTCGTTCAAAGTGATGGCCAAAACATATAAAGGGGAATTCTTCCCCTTTATATGTTTTGAGTCCGCGCGATTATCCCGGGAAAAGCAGCTATGACGGCGTACATTATCCGAAGAATTTTACTGATACCCGTGATTTTGATCGGAGTGACCCTGTTTGTCTTTGCCTTGATGCAGATGCTGGATCCGTACCAGCTGTTGAGCGCTTATGTGAGCAGTCCGGCTGAACTGAAAGGACAAAACTTGGAGCGTCTGATTTCAAAGTACGGACTCGACAAATCGTTGCCGGAAAAATACTGGACCTGGACGAAGAATGTCCTGGGAGGGGATCTCGGATGGGCGGAGTCGGCCAGTATGCCGGTCATGGAAGCCATCAAAAGAAAATTTCCACTGACCTTTGAACTCGCGTTTTATGCCTTTTTCCCGATCATTTTAGGCGGCATCTGGGTGGGCAAAGCCACGGCGGTCAAGCACAATTCGGTTTTCGATCACGCCACGCGGGTTTTTGTGATCATGGGCTGGTCATTTCCTGATTTCGTGTTCGGGCTGCTGGTCATTCTTTTCTTTTACAGTGTGCTGGGCTGGTTTCCCCCTGGGGCGCTCAGCAACTGGGCCAGCCAGGTGGTGGAATCCGGCGATTACAGCAACTATACCCGGATCTTAACCCTGGACGCCCTCTTAAACGGGCGACTCGATATCTTCTGGGATGCCTTGCGGCACCTGATCGGACCGATTATCACCATGACCTATCTGTGGTCGGCGTTTCTCATACGGATTACGCGTTCCGGAATGCTGGAAGTGCTGCGTAAGGATTATATCCGCACGGCCAGGGCCAAAGGGTTGAGCGAAAAGACCGTCATCAACAAACATGCCTCCAAGAATGCCATGATTCCCGTTTTGACGGTATCCGGAAGGCTGTTGATCTATATGCTGGCCGAAACCGTCATTATCGAAACCATTTTCAACCGCCCGGGTATGGGAAAATTCATTGCCTATGCGGCCCAGCAGCTCGATTACCCCGGCATATTGGGGGGAACGCTCTTCTTTGCCGTGCTGCTGGTGTTGGGAAACCTTATCGTGGATATTCTGTATGCCATTTACGATCCGAGAATCGAATACAAATAAAGATTGCATCAAAGTTCGGCAAGACTGGTTGCGAGACGCGGTCGATGATTATCGAGGAGACGGCGAGACGTGACCGCAAGGTGCTCACGCAGACTCCCGGTAAATTCAAGAGGAGGTCACCCCACCGTGGACAAGGAAACCCGCAAAAAGCTGAAGAAACTTTTTACCAACCCCACGGCGCTCATCGGCGTGGTCCTGCTGGTCAGCTTTATTTGTATCGCTGTTTGCGCACCCTACATTGCCCCTCCGCTCGAAGCGGCCAATCCCTATATCATCCCCCGACATGGATTTCTGACGACCCCCAAGCCTCCCAGCAGCGAGCATATTTTCGGCACGACGGAAGGACAGTACGATATATTTTACGCGGTGATTTGGGGTACGCGCACGGCCTTCAAAGTCGGGCTGCTCGTGGTACTGGCTACCACGCTGATGGGAACCGTCGTTGGTGCTTTGGCCGGATATTACGGCGGTATCCTCGATGAGATGATCATGCGCGTTACCGACATCTTCATGGCTATCCCCTTTTTGATCGCTGTAATGGTTCTGACCACCCTTTTGGGTAAAGGGCTCGATAAAGTCATGATTGCGTTGGTGGCGTTTGACTGGATGGACACCGCCCGTCTGATTCGGGGTAACATTCTTCAGGCCAGGGAAGAAGAATACATTCTGGCCGCCCGGGCACTGGGATTTAACGATCTGCGAATTATCATCAAACACCTTTTGCCGAACACCATTTTTCCGGTCGTTGTCCAGGCTTCCATGCGGGTCGGCACTCTGGTCGTGACGGCTTCCGCTCTGAGCTTTCTGGGGCTGGGCGCACCTCAGGACTACGCCGATTGGGGTCAGATCATCAGCTATTCCCGAAACTGGCAGGGCCTGCAATATTGGCATACGATTTTCTACCCGGCCCT
>CP070697.1:5223983-5245893 GCA_020353555.1 Desulfobacterales bacterium | reverse complement strand
GACAATTTGAAATCCAGTTGAGGCATGCGGATATTCTTGAGGCGGCCGACCGGGCCTTCCTGTACAAGAGCGGCGTGAAGGAAATCGTAGCGCGCAAAGGCATGACCGCCTCCTTCATGGCCAAATTCGACTCGGCCGATTTCGGCAGCGGCTGCCATGTGCATCAGAGTGTTCTTGACCAACAATCCGGACGTAATCTCTTTTGGGACCCGCAACGGGAGCACCACATCTCGCCATTGATGGCGCATTACGCCGGTGGATTGATCGCCACGCTGACCGATTTTACGCTGATGTGGGCACCGTACGTTAATTCCTACAAACGGCTCGACGTCGGCACCGCCGCAGGGATCAACAAGACCTGGGGCATCGACAACCGCACGGTCGGCGTGCGGGTGCTGGCCGAAAGCGAAGGCAGCTGCCGCCTGGAACAAAGGGCCCCGGGCGCCGATATCAACCCTTACATCGCTTTGGCCGGAATGCTGGCGGGCGGGCTGCACGGAATGGAAAAGAAGATCCCGCCACCGTCGCTGAGCGTCGGCAACGCCTACGACCTTCCACCGGAAGAAGCCGAGCAGGTCCCGCGGACCCTGGGTGCGGCGGTCGAACTCTTCCGGAAGAGCCCGACGGCGCGGGAATACCTGGGTGAACCGTTCGTTGAATATTATGCGGAATTCAAGAATTGCGAATACCGGCAATTCTGTGCCCATGTGACCGAATGGGAGAAGCGCAAATACCTGGAGATGGCGTGACACGGATCACCGGGTCGCCAAATCACCCGCAAGGATTGCCCGAGAAGATCAATGATCCCATTGACCCCTTTTTAAGCATCCGTCGGGTTGGCAGCAAACGGGCACGAACCCCTTAAACCTGTGAGGCCGACTCATGAGTGCAGTGCAAAAAATATTGGGCTACAACGGCAAGATCCTCCGGATCGATCTGACCGCACGAACCATCACGGTCGATGAAAACGATTCCGGATTTTACCGCACCTACCCAGGCGGCGGTCTTCTGGGAACTTACTACGTGTTCAAGGAAACCAGGCGGGGGGTCGACCCCCTCGCCCCCGGCAATGTTCTCGTATTCGCCCCGAGCGTGACCACCGGCGCCGCGATAACCGGTGTCAGCCGCTTTAACGTGACGGCCAAATCTCCGCTGACCGGCGCCATCGGCGATACCCAGTGTGGAGGCGGATGGGGGCCCAAGCTCAAGCATGCCGGCTATGACGCGATTGTCATCCAGGGCCGGGCGAGCTCACCGGTCTATCTCTGGATCGATCAGGGCCGGGTCGCCATCCGCGATGCCGCCCACTTGTGGGGCAAGACCACGGGCGAGGCGGAAGCGGACATTCGCCGGGATGTGGGCGACGAGCGCATTGAAATCGCCCAGATCGGGCCGGCCGGCGAAAACCAGGTGCGGTTTGCCTGCATCACCGGCGGTCTGAGCCATTTCGCCGGCCGCACCGGCATGGGCGCCGTGATGGGGTCGAAGAACCTGAAGGCGATCGCCCTACGAGGCAAACGATCCTATGCCTTTGCCGATCAAGACGGCGTTAAAGCCCTGACTGCCAAGGGCCGCCAACGTTATCAGGAATCGGAGCTGCATCAGAATTTCCACAAATACGGAACCGCCATGGGTGTCTCCTGGTTCCATAAGATCGGTCAAATCGTGACCCGCAACTTCCAGTCGGGCCACTTTGAATCAACGGAGGCGATCACGGGTCAGAAACTGACGGATACCCTTCTGAAAGGTACCGACACCTGCTGGGCGTGCGCGGTGCGATGCAAACGGGTGGTGGCAATGTCGGAACCGTATAAGGTGGAGGCCTGCTACGGGGGTCCTGAGTATGAAACCATTTCCATGCTGGGCTCCAACCTGGGGATTGGTGACCTGCCGTTTATCTGCAAGGCCAATGAAATCTGCAACAAGCACACCCTGGACACCATATCCGCCGGCGCGATGATCGCATTTGCCATGGAATGTTTTGAAAACGGACTCATTTCCGCGAAGGATACCGGCGGGCTGACCCTGCACTTCGGCAACCAGGAGGCGGTGTTGGAACTGCTGGAGATGATCGCGGCGCGCAAGGGCATCGGCGACGTGCTGGCGGACGGATACGCCCGGGCCGTATCCGTGTGGGGCGAGGCGTGCCGCCCCTTTGCCATCCAGGTCAAAAACCAACCTTTCCCCGCCCATATGCCCCGGATCAAGCCGAGCCAGGCGTTGATGTATGCCGTCAATCCGTTTGGCGCGGATCATATGTCCTCCGAGCACGATTGGATCGGGGCCGCTGAGGGGGACTTGGCGCGGGGCGTTGCCATCACGGACTTTACGGACTTGGAAAATCTGGATGAAGCCAAAGTGCGGGCCACGATGCTATCCCAGTTTTACTACAGCCTGCTCGACACCCTGACCGTGTGTGATTTCTGCTGGGGACCGGGGGCGCTCTACAGCTATCGGGACGTCGAAGAGCTTGTCAAAGCGGTGACCGGTTGGCAGGTGACCTTCTGGGAACTGATGAAAGCCGGCGAGCGGCGGGTCAATCTGATGCGCGCGTTCAACCTCCGGGAAGGGTTGGATCGCCGCCAGGACCGGCTGCCGGAGAGAGTCTTCGAGCCCCTTCCCGAAGGACCGTCCCGGGGCCGGCGGGTCGACCGGAAGCGCCTGGAGGCGGCCCTGAATCAATACTACGCCATGATGAATTGGGATCCGGCGACGGGTCACCCCACCCGGGGCAAATTACTGGAACTGGGCCTTGGTTGGGCGGCTGACGCGCTGGACCTCAAATAGGCGCTGGGCTGAAGCCGGCCCAACCCGCCGGGAAAGACTTTTTTTCCGTAACAGTCTAGCCCTCTGAAAAACCAGGGATAGGCCGACCGGGATATTTTGCATACAGCCAAATTGATACTTTTTCCCGAATATCCCACCTCGGCAGCCGGCAACGCTGACCCAGCCGCTCGACCGGCTGACCTTTATCTGAAAAGGAGATGCGGTATGAGATTAAAAGACAAAGTCGCTTTGATTACGGGCGCCGGCATGGGACAGGGCCGGGCCGCCTGTCTGGTGTTTGCCCGCGAAGGCGCCCCAATTGTGGCCTTGGACATTGACGCCGATGCCGGTCAGGAAACGGTCGCACTCGTGCAGAAAAAAGGCGGAGAGGCAATCTTCTGCCCCTGTGACGTGGCCTTCGAGGAACAAGTCCAAAAGTCGGTCGCGGCCGGGGTCGCGGCCTTCGGCCGGCTGAATATTCTTTACAACAATGCGGCAGTTTTGTGGCGCGACAAGGACTTCGGCGTCACCGCCACCATCGAGGCCAATTGGAATCGGGTGATGGACATCAATCTCAAGGGCGCGGTCTGGGTCTGCAAATACGGTGTTCCGGAATTGATCAAGGCCGGCGGGGGATCGATTATCAACACCGCTTCCCTTTCGGCCCTGCTGGGCTTTACCGTGGCGCAGGATGCCTACACCTGCAGTAAGGGCGCCCTGATCTCGCTGACGCGCTCGCTGGCGATTGTGCATGCCCGCGACAACATCCGGGCCAACACGATTCATCCCGGACCCGTGGACACCCCCATGCAAAAGCAATGGGATGAAGAGACCAAGAAAGCCATTGCCGAATGGGTCCCCTTGGGCCGTCTGGCCCAGCCCGAAGACATCGCCAACTGCGCCTTGTTCTTGGCCTCCGATGAATCCTCCTACATTACGGGGGCGGAAATTGTCGTTGACGGCGGGATCATGGTTAAAGGCGGATAGACGGCCCGGGTGCCGCACAACGTTTTAATCTCGGTGGGGAGATCCCGGTTTTGCGATCCGGATTAAAACAATTTGCCAATCCTCAGGGTAAGCGCTATAAGCAGGCAAATTCTTGTCTTTTATCGGTTCACTGAAACTGTCGTTTTTAGTTTTAGATCAACGGAGGAAAGTCATTATGAGCCCGGCGATAGACCCCAACGTTTTCCGAGACTTGAGCTACGGTCTGTATATTGTAACCTCACGCGATGAAGATCAGGGCCGTTTAAATGGCCAAATCGTCAACACCGTTATCCAGGTCACCGCGGAACCGCCCCGGGTCGCGGTTATCATCAACAAAAAAAACCTTACGCACGAGCTGCTCTCCCAGAGCAAAGTCTTTGCCGTGTCGGTTTTGGATGAAGCGGCGCCCATGACATTTTTTGGTCCGTTTGGTTTTCGATCCGGACGGGATATCGACAAACTTTCCAAAGTCCGGTTCAAGCAAGGAGTGACCGGCTGCCCCCTGGTGACCGAGCATGCCCTATCGGTTCTGGAGGCCGAAGTCTTTGATCTCATCGATCTTGGAACCCATACGATCTTTGTCGGCGATGTTGTCAATACCGAAGTTTTAAGGACGGGCAGCCCTCTGACCTATCGTCACTATCACGAGGTGCTCAAGGGCAAATCATCGCCCAACGCCCCCACGTATATGTCGAACAAGTAAACACTGCGGAAGACGCCCAACACCCCCGCCCTTGTCCGTCCCTCCGGCCGGCCCAGCCAGTCCGGGGACGACCAGGTCCCGATGTCGGCCGATTTTGGCGGCGCGCCGATGCGCGTGGATCGCGAGCCGATGAATGGAATTGCCGCGGCCGTGAGTCCGGAGGCGCACCCGTAGAAACCGGGGGCGATGGCGACCGGCCGTCGCCCCCGGCGTGCGGCGTTTTTCCTGAACGGTTGCCTTGCCCTCTTACCAAGCCGGCGGCAGCCTGATCAGCTCCCAGCCCCCCTCGGGCATGTCATCCGCGGGATCGGTTAAGAGGTTCATGGGATTGGCCATTCCCAGGTAGAGAAAATCGTCGGACACCATGGTGCGCACACCGTAGTTGGTAAAGTTCCCCACCCCGGACAAGCTCACCGGATCAGCCGGAAAATCTCTTGAACGGAATCGCCACAGATCCGCTCCGTAAAAACCCTCGAACAGCTGGGTGAGTTCCGGCGGAAACTCGAATTCATCCCTGATCCCGGCGGCCCCCAGGTAAAGAAAATCCATGGTGCCCACAAACAGCTGGTCGTCAAATACTTCCATCCACCAGGTGTAATTGTTGAAGAAGTTATTGAACCCCGCCAAGCCGAATTTAGGCTGTTGGCCCATATTATTCGGCACCGTTTCCCATCCGACCCCGGGCGTGTACTTGGGCAGATGGGAGTTTCCGTAGAGGAGCTCGACCTTCTGCCACCTTCTACCAAAGGCTTTGCCGCGGAAGATACTGATGGGCCGGTAGGTTCCCAACAAGGCCGCTTGGGCATCTTCGTCCGGCGCCGTGCCGCCATACAGGCTTTGCCAGGCGAGCAAGCTCAGACCCGGCACATGCATCGTCCCCCAGTAGAGATAGCCCTGGTAGGACATCAAGGCGCCTCCTCCGGTGGTGGCGACCACCGCAAGCTCGGGGTCATAGTCGGCAATTTCCCAGACGCTCTCCCATCCGTCGGCGTCCGCCGCGGTCAGCATACGGTCCTCGCCGATGGGCGGGCTCATCCAGATGGACATTTGACCCGCGCCGGCCGGCCAGGTCGACACAAAGATCCGGCCCTGGTGAGGGGTCAGATAGGCCGGATCCCCTCCGATCTCGCCCACCTTTTCAAAACTGAAGGGATTATACCGATCGCCGGTCCAGCGCAGGACTTCGCCTCCTCCCGGTTTTCCCATCCCGACATAAAGCTGACCCCTTATCACCCGCCACTGCCGGATATTCGTGTAGAGAGGGCGGCCGCCTTGGCCGTTATAACTGATTGAGTCGAAAAATTTTCCCGTGCGCGCGTTGAAGGCAAAGAGATTGACACCCTGCTGTGAGATTCCCCCGAGAAATACGACCCCGCGCCTGGAACCGGCCGAGCGCAGACCGATCGTACTCTGGAGCCGCAAGCTATGGGGCGCGCCCGCGTCAAGTACCTTGGGGGTGACTTCGAAGAGTTTCGCGGTGTTTGTGTTGTAGTAGAAAGCGCGCGGGGGCCTGAAATCCTGTAGGGCACCCTCACTGCCTTCACAGACCCAGGAACTGTTCAGACTCGGTTCCATATTGCCCAAAAAGCCACTGATAACGAGACAGTGCGTATTGGCAATGGTCCCGAACCAAAGATTGTCGCGGAACTTGGTCAAACCCCAGACATAGGCCTGGTTGACCTTGGGCTGGGCGCGCCCGCTGGGGGTATCATAATCGGTCACCGCGATGTCCAGGCAATCTTCCATTTGTTGTTCCGTGAGGTCCCCCGGATAGTTGGCCGCAAAACCCAAAGTTGGGTGAAAGACGTTGAGCGGATTGCCGACCCCCTGAAAACACTCGTCCGGCTGCGCCTTGGCGAGCACCTCTCCCTCGAAATCAGCGGCAAGTCCCTCCTCGACAAAATCACGGTTCATTGTTAACGGTTCATGCGGTAAAACGATCTTGCCATATTCATCTGACCAAAACTGATTCAGCCGCTCTTGGGCGTCGGCATACGCGGCGCAGGGCATCCCCAGCGCCATCAATAGTCCCGCCATGCAAGCGACAGCGACCATCGAAGTTAGGTATCTCTTCCGTCTAAAGCATGCTGTTTGCATTTCCTATTCCTTTCTTCCCAGGCGAACGAAAGGCTGAGCCACCGTCCACCAATCACACCGGTTCCCTCTTAACCCCTCGGCCCGATTCGCTCTTTTTTTAAACGCGCAAAACTTCCTTCCGAAGATCGCGCACGGATGGTCAGAATCAATCCTGAAGCTCCCAATGGTATCCTGGCGTTCCATCGGGAGCGCGGTGCACCGAACTTTAGGATTTTCCTCATTTTCCTTTAACCCCTTTTAGTCGAAGCTCTCCCTGGAAGGACACTAATTTTCTGCGTGTAAATCTTTGCGAATTTCAAGAATGGAACGGTTCGGGTAGTGGAATATGTTTAATAGCGGATAGTTCGCGCAACCGTCAAGAAGGGAAGGACTAGACTCCAGAATATTTCTTTAGGCGATTCCCTCCAAGCTTGTCAATAAGAAAAAGCAGGGCGTTGAAGATGGGGGCATCTAGACATCCGGTTGGACGGATGTCAAGGTCGCCGCAGGTGAGGCCGATTTGCGCGCGTTTGTGGCCTCGCTGCTGTCTTATTATCCGTGGTGGGTTGTACGGCTCTATCGCCGCCGGGCGATACTCGCACGAATTCGCGGTTTGGCTCAGCAGGACAAGCCAAATCGTTACGATTACTTTAATCCGTATTTTTTGAGCTTGTAGCGCAACATCCTTTCGCTGATCCCTAAAAGCTGCGCGGCCCTGGTTTGATGGTTGGCCGCCTGTTCCAGCGCCTCTTGGATGAGATTGCGTTCCAGGAATTCCACGGATTCTTTCAACCCTCGCGTCGTCTGATTTGCCTTCGGTTCGAAACTGGGCGTTCGGCCGTGAAAAGGAAGGTCCTGTTCGGTAATAACCGTTCCGCGCGTGATGACCACGGCCCGTTCCAGGATGTTTTCCAGTTCCCTGACGTTCCCCGGATAATCATATTTCAGCAGGAGATCCCGGGCCTCGGGAGTAATCCCGCGGATTTCTTTGCCGTTTTCATTCGAATAACGCTGCAGAAAATGATCGATCAGCGCGCCGACATCCTCCTTTCTCTCCCTCAAAGGGGGCATCTCAACGGTGACCACATTCAAACGGTAAAACAGATCTTCGCGAAACGATCCCGCTTCCACCTTGTGCGGCAAATCGCGATTGGTGGCGCTGATGATCCGCACATCCGAGCGGATGGTATGATTGCCGCCCACGCGCTGGAACTCACGTTCCTGGAGAAATCGCAGCAGCTTGACCTGGACCAACAGGGCGAGCTCTCCGATCTCGTCCAGGAAAAGGGTTCCCCCGTCCGCCTCTTCGAAACGGCCGATCCGCCTGTGCGATGCGCCGGTGAAAGCGCCCTTCTCATGGCCGAAAAGCTCACTTTCCAGCAGATTTTCCGCCAAGGCGGTGCAATTAACGGTGACCATGGGCCGGGCGCAACGGGGGCTCATGGTATGGATCAGCCGGGCCAGCAGTTCCTTGCCGGTGCCGCTTTCGCCCTGGATCAAGACGGTGGTGCTGCTGTTGGCCACTCTTCCCGCCAAGTTGACCACCGCACCCATGGCCGCGCTCTGAAAGATGATTTGATCCGTGGTAACGCCTTTTTCGCGCAGTTCTTCACGCAGGATCTGGTTTTCCCGCAGGAGCGTCCGCCGCTCGGCTATGCGCGCAATCAGCAGCAGCAGTTCCTCCAAATCAACGGGCTTGATGATGTAATCCGCCGCGCCGGCCTTCATGGCGCTGACGGCCGTTTCAATGGTTCCATGGGCGGTCATCATGATGACGTCGATTTCCGGGTTTAAGCTTTTTACCTTTTGCAGCACCGTCATGCCGTCCATTCCGGGCATTTTGTAATCAAGCAGCATCAGGTCCAGATACTCCCCTTCCACCTTCGCCAATGCTTCTTCCCCGTTTGCGGCCTCGGCAACGTCGTAGCCCTCTTCCCGGAGAAAGTCCCGCAGCATGACCCGCTGGGATTCACCGTCCTCCACGATTAAAATGTTCAACTGGGTCATGCTCCCCATCCTTTGGTAACAAACAAGCTTTGAAAAGCGCGCCTGGATTGGAGAAAAATGGTTGTCTGGGTTTCCAGGGCGGCGCCCGTTTGACTGCCTCGCGGTGCATTCGCTGCTCATCCGTGCTCGTTACGGAAACACGCTGAGATCACGCACGTTTGTCGGTTGCAAATATCCCCTGGGCCGGCGGCAGTCGGATGTCGAACGTGGCTCCCCGGCCCGCTTGACTGGAGACGCGGATCTGGCCCCCATGCCCCCTTATGATCTCATGGGCCAGGGGCAGTCCCAGGCCCAGGCCCTTTTCTTTGGTGGTGTAGTCCAAGTCGAAAATACGGGCCGTTTGATCCCGGCTCAGCCCCCCACCGCTGTCGCTGACCTGCACGCTGAATCCGCCCCGGCTGTCGGATTTCACGCTGAGGCGGATGGCGCCTGAACCGCTGATCGATTCCATGCCGTTTTTGATGATATTGAGCAAAGCCTGTTTCATCTTATCCACGTCCATGGCGACGATGCAGGGCGTCGCGGGCCATTGGGTTTGCATGTCAATCCCTTTGACGTGGGCCTCTTCGGCGATCAGCCGGGTGATCTGCTGCAGCAACTCTCTGAGATCGTAGGGCTTGAACTTCAGCGTGCGGCTTCGGGCAATGCCCAAAAATTCTTCGATAATCTGGTCGAGTCGGCGGGTCTCCTCCCGGATGACGCCGGTGAGTTCGTGGGAGGTGTCGCGCTGCAGCCTTTGCGTGGCCATACTGATGGCATTCAACGGATTGCGGATCTCATGGGCCACCCCGGCCGCCAGGCGCCCCAGCGCCGAAAGCTTTTCGGCCTGATAGATGCGTCTTTCCATTTGCTGCATCCGGGCCAAGTAGCGGCTCTGATTCTTGTACAGAAGCCACATGGCTAAACAGGCAATCAGCACCATAAACGCGGTGGAAATAAGAATGCTGCGTCTGTTTTCCTTGAGGATCCTATCCGTGACCGCGGTCTCCAGCCCCAGCCGGATTTCTCCCGCCAATTCGCCCCTCAAGCGCACGGGGGCGGCGATTTCCTGCAAACTCCGTCCCGCGGCGACGATTTTGCGGGTCATCACGCCGGCCCCGACCTGCCGGCCGGAGGCTTCCTTATCGAACGCATGGGCGTCTTCCGTAACTCGCCCGGCCTGCCGCAGAATCCGGCCGTGGGGATCCTCCAGAATCAGATAGGCCAGATCGGAATCCGGCACCATCTCGTCAATGGCCTTCTGGAGGGAATACCTGGCCTGGCGGTAGCGAAGGCCCTTGGCGTTCAGCGCCAGGATCACCGTCCCTTGGCCGGACTTGCGCCGCAAAGCGACCCGTCCCGTTTCTTCTCCCTGGGTGGCCGGGTTAAAGCCATTGATTTTAAAAACCTGCCGTCCCCGGACGACGGGATCCGCCCAGCGCAGGACTTCTTCCGGAACCGGACGGCTGGTGGCTTCAACCCCTCCGCGATCAGCCACAAAGGCGATCAGCCACAAGTTCTCCTGCGCCGCCAACGAGGTGAGTTGAACTTGGTTCAGATGACCCGTGGCCTCCGTATAGTCAATCGACTGGGCCAGATCCAGCAGATCCAGCAGAAAAGCTTCCTGCAACGAAACGTGGTCTTCACCCAGAGCCGTGCCCATTTCCAAACCCCAGAAGGTCTGTTGGGTGCGCTCCAATTGCTGCAGGAAACTTTCAGCGACTCGCCGGATGTTTTTGATGACGCTCAAACCCCTATTCTGCATAAACTGGTTGAGGGTTCCATCCAGCGCCCGCAGATTCATCATCGCCATGACCAGGAAAAGAACGATGAAAACCAGACACACCAGCGCCGCTGCCAGAGGCTGCAAAAAAGTCCGCTCCGAAGCCGTCGGCGGCTTCGAATCGATTTGGGCGCGGTCTTGGGTCAAGGCAATCGTCTCCCTCGCACGGCAGGAATCGTTTCATTCAACCACAATTCGACCAAAGTGTCGAATAATTTATGCATTTTTCGACAAACATTGCCGGGACGGGCCTGCACAAAGCAGCTTTCCCAAACGCAAGAAATCATGAATAACCTGCGATTTCAAATAGCTATCTAGTAAATCGCGCTTTTGGCACGTGAAATGCTTAACCCTATCTGCGCACGCGCGACATTATTGGAGACGGAGGCACGCCTTTCATGAACAGAATCACCTTTTTTGCAGGGATGGCGCTGGTGATTATTTCGGCCGTTATGGCGCCGGCCGGCAGCGATGCAAAATCCGGCCCCGGAAGGCATGGGTGGGAACTGGATGAAACGCTGCTAGCCAGCTTGAATTTAACGCCGGAGCAGAAAGAAAAAATCCAGTCTTTGCGGGAGGCCTACGAAAAGGATATCACACCGCTGCGAACGCAAAAATTCGAGAAATGGGCCGAGCTGCAATTGTTGTGGCGCCAGCCCGACCCGGACGTCAACCGAATCAAGGCCACCCAGAATGCAATTTTCGGTTTGAAGCGGCAGCTGGTTGACAAAATGACGGATTTTCGGATATCCCTGCGCCGGATTTTGACCCCGGAACAATTGCTGCAATTCATTGAACTGGAAGGTGATCTGAATCGCTATCACCCGAGCCAATGATCCCGATGAAAGACAATCTTGGTAAACCCCCAAAAGCCCGCCGCACGGCGATGTGTCTCCTGGCCGTGGTCTTGACGGCGGTTTCCTGCAGTCTGTTTAGGCCCGACCCCCGGCAATCCCCGGAAGGCGCCCTGCCCCGGACGTTTGCGCTGTATATGCCGGGAGCCGCGCGACCGGATAAGTGGTGGGAAGAATTTCGGGATCCGGAATTAAACGCGCTGGTTGAAGAAGCCTTGTCCGGCAGTTTCACCCTGCAGGAAGCCTGGGCCCGGCTGAATCAAGCCCAGGCGGTGGCGGTGCAGGTCGGATCGGCGTTTTATCCGGATCTGACCGCCACGGGCGGCAGCGCTTATGGACGCCAGCGGACCGAAAATGGGGTGCAGCGGACGCGCACGGTCAAGGACTATTCTCTGGGAATCTTCAGCAACTATGAGCTGGATCTCTGGGGGCGCATTCGATCCGAGCGCGAAACCGCGCGGTTGGCGGCGAACGCGACCCGGGAGGATTTAAATGGGGCGGCGATCACGCTGGCGGCCGAGGTGACACAACGCTGGGCGAACATTATCTCCCAGAACATGCAGAAACGTCTGCTCGAGCGCCAGCTTCAAACGAACCTGATCTTTCTCGAACTGGTCGAACTGCGGTTCCGCAAAGCCATGGTCTCGGCTCTGGATGTCTATCAGCAGCGACAGGTGGTCGAACAGGTCAAGGCGGAGATCCCGCTGGTAGAGCAAAGGGAACAGCTGCTGCGCCATGAACTGGCGCTGCTGCTGGGGAAACCGCCGCGGACGGCGTTGGATATTCAGCGCGAAACTATACCGATCCCCGTGGATATCCCGGACACCGGCCTGCCGGCCGATCTGCTGGCCGCCCGGCCCGATGTGCGGGCGGCCGGCCTGCGGTTGCGCGCCGCAGACTGGCAGGTGGCGGCCGCGCGTGCGGACCGCCTGCCGGCGATCAGCTTGACGGCCGGGGGCAGTTTCGGCGCGGAAAAAATGGACCTGCTTTTTAACAACTGGCTGCTCAGTTTGGCGGGAAATCTGACGGCCCCGATATTTGACGGCTACCGACGGGCCGCCGAGGTGGACCGCACCCGCGCCGTGGTCGATGAAAATTTGGCGTTTTACCGGGAAACGGTTTTGACGGCCATCAAAGAAGTTGAAGATGCCCTCATCAGTGAAACCAAGCAGCGGGAGCATATCCAAGGACTTGAGCGGCAAATCAGCGCGGCGCGCAACGCCCTGAAGCAGGCCAGTGAACGCTACCGCAGCGGGCTGAACGACTACCTGCCGGTGCTGACCCAGCTGCTGGCCGTCCAGGGTCTCGAACGGGACCTGATCCAGCAGCAGACTTTTTTGCTGATCGATCGGATCAACCTTTACCGGGCTTTGGGCGGAGCGTGGGTGCAGTCGCTCGCGCCCGCCGCACGGCAATAGGAGCCGGTGCCACCGAGCCTGACGCCCCCGTTGGGAGAACCTGAAGCCGGACGGTTTTGCCACGAAGCTTGAGCAATACGCAAGGAAGAAGTTTGGATGAACATCCTTTATGTCTTATAATGTATCTTCTACCCGCAACACGCGACTCGCAACACAACGTTTGGCCGCCGGCAGGCAGGTGGTTCGACCGCGACAGGTTTGTGTGGATAGCACGGCGCCAAACGCTCAAGGAGATGAGCATGATGAAGGCTGATATCCCCGCGCCGAACGGCGATCACCAAGGAAATTTCGCGGCCCAACCGCCGGCGCCGCGCCCCACGCTGCGCCGGTTGCTGAATATATTGCTTGCGGTGCTGATTATCACCGCCGGCATCGCCGGCACGGCTTATATCAACAAGACCGCTCCCAAGGCCCGCAAGCGGCCGCCGGTGCACACGGCCCCCCTGGTGCAGGTTCAAACGGTGGTCCCTGAAGCTCATCGCGTCGCGGTGCCGGCCATGGGCACCGCGATTCCTGCCCGCGAAATAATCCTCAAATCCCGGGTATCCGGCGAAATCGTGACGGTCCATCCCGAGTTTACGGAAGGGGGCTTTCTGACCGCGGGCGCCGAGATTCTGGGCATTGATCCGCAAGACTATAAGCTGGCCCTCACGCAGAAGCAGCGGGCAGTGGCGGATGCCGAATATGCCCTCAAGCTCGAACAGGGACACCAGGATGTGGCCAAACGGGAGTGGCAACTGCTCAATGGCAACAAGTCGGCCAAGGCCCGGGATATCGAACTGGCGTTGCGCAAGCCGCATCTGGCCAAAGCCCGGGCCGATCTAGCGGCCGCCAAGGCCGATTTGGATCAGGCCCGCCTGAACCTGGCCCGCACGACCATTCGCGCCCCGTTTAATGCCATCGTGCGCACCAAAAATGTGGATCGGGGTTCCCAGGTGTCCGTCCAGGACCAGCTGGCCGAACTGGTGGGCACGGATGAATACTGGATTCAAGCCTCGGTCCCGGTCGATCGCCTGGAATGGATCAAAATTCCGCTGCGACCCGGCGAGGCCGGCGCACCGGTTCGTATCATGTATCGCAACGGTTATGAGCGTACCGGCACCGTGATCAAGCTGCTGGGAGACCTGGAAACGGCAGGCCGCATGGCGCGTATTCTGATCGAAGTCACGGATCCCCTGGGTTTGCAGGCGCCGCCGCGCAAGCAGCCCCCGCTTTTGATCGGCGAATACGTCCAGCTCGAAATCACGGGCCGTCAGCTCGAAAACGTCTTTCGCATCCCGCGCCCCGCCTTGCGGGACAATACCCGCATCTGGATCGCCGACGAGGAGGGCAAACTCGCCATCCGTCGCGTGGAAACCCTGTGGCGCGATGCCGAGACCGTTGTGTTGCGCGAAGGCCTTCGCGCCGGCGACCGGCTGATCCTTTCGGACCTGCCGACCCCGGTCGACGGAATGCCGGTCAATATTGAAGCTGCGTCCGCGGCCCAACCGACCCCTCCATCGGCCGCGGAAAAAATACAATAGGTTCCCGCCATGCAAACGACAGTGCCCCAAGAACGTGAAACCCGAGGCCCCATCGCCTGGATGGCCGGCCATTCCGTATCGGCCAACCTGCTCATGGTGGTCTTACTGGTCGGCGGTATGATCTGGGCCAGCCAGATCAAGAAGGAAGTGTTTCCGGATTTTGATCTGGACATCGTGACGATCACCGTGCCTTACCCCGGCGCCAGTCCGGAGGAAGTGGAAAGAGGCATTCTATTGGCCGTGGAAGAAGCGGTCCAGGGCCTGGAAGGGATCAAGGAAGTGTCGGCCTCCGCCCAGGAGGGCTCGGGCAGCGTCACCGTGGAAATCATCGAAGGGGAAGACATCCAGCGCTTGGCCCAGGATATCCAAAACGAGGTGGACCGGATTACCTCCTTTCCGGAAGAAGCCGAAGAGCCCCGGGTGGTGATCGCCCAAAGGAAACGTTCGGTGCTGGCGCTGGCCCTCTACGGTGATCAGAGTGAATGGATCCTGCGGGAGGTGGCCGAAGATATCCGGGACCGCTTAATCCAGGACCCTGAAATCACCCAGGTGGACCTGGAAGGGGTGCGCAATTTTGAGATCAGCATCGAAATTCCCCAAAACACGCTGCGGACCTACAACCTGACCCTGGATGAAGTCGCCCGGACGATCCGACGGGCGGCCGTGGAGCTGCCCGGCGGCGCCATCAAAACGGAGGGCGGCGATATCCTGGTGCGCATGAAGGAGCGCCGGGATTACGGGCATGAATTCGGCCGGATTCCCATCATCACCGCCAATGACGGGACCGAGGTGCTGCTGGAAGATATTGCCGTCATTCAAGACGGCTTTGAAGAGACCGACAGTTTTGCCACGTATAACGGAAAGCCGGCCGTGATGATCCAGGTCTACCGGGTGGGGGATCAGACCCCCATCTCCGTATCTGATGCGGTCAAGCGGCAGGTGGCCCACATCAGTCAAATTCTGCCCCCCGGTCTGGCGCTGGATGCCCAAGACGATCGGTCCGAAATTTACCGGCAGCGCATGGATCTCATGCTGCGCAACGGGTATTTGGGGCTGGGGCTCGTGTTTATTTTGCTGGCCATTTTTCTGGAAGCCCGGTTGGCGTTCTGGGTCAGCCTCGGAATTCCCATCTCGATTCTCGGCTCTTTTCTTTTTCTTCCGCTCTGGGATCTCAGCATCAACATCATGTCCATGTTCGCCTTTATCATTACCCTCGGAATCGTGGTGGATGATGCCATTGTGGTCGGTGAAAACATCTATCATTATCAGCAAAACGGACTGCCCTGGTACGAGGCGGCCGTGCGGGGCGCCCGGGAAATCGCCATGCCGGTCACCTTCAGCGTCTTGACCAATATGGTGGCCTTCATGCCCATGCTGTTTGTCCCCGGCTTTATGGGCAAGGTGTTTCGGCAGGTTCCCCTGGTGGTGATCAGCGTTTTCACCGTCTCGCTCATCGAAAGCCTGCTGGTCCTGCCGGCCCATATCGGCCATCAAAAGCAGCACGCACCTGCCGGCGCCTTCGGATGGATCGTGGCACGGCAGCAGCAGTTCAGCCACTTCTTTGCCCGCATGGTGCAGACCCAATACGGCCCGTTATTGGATCTGGCCCTGCGGTTTCGGTATATCACTCTCTCCATCGGCATTGCCGTGCTGCTGCTGACAGTGGGCTATGTCAAGAGCGGCCGCATGGGCTTTGAACTGTTTCCCAAGGTGGAATCCGACTACGCCAAGGCCACGGCCAAGCTGCCCTTTGGGACGGCCGTCCAAAAAACCGCGCGCGTGCAGCAGATCCTCGTGCGGGAGGCCCAGGCTGTGGCCCAGGCCAACGGAGGAGAGGCTCTCGTGCAGGGCATTTTTGCCCTGATCAACGGCAACCAGTCCGAAGTCCGCGTGTATCTGACTCCGCCGGATGTGCGCCCCGTCTCGACGGCCAGGCTGACGGAACTCTGGCGGGAACGGGTCGGCGCCCTTCCCGGCCTGGAATTTCTCAAATTCGAGTCCGATGCCGGCGGTCCCGGCTCCGGCGCGGCCATTTCCGCGGAGCTGAGCCATCGCCGGATTGATGTGCTCGAAAAGGCCAGTGCGGAACTGGCGGAGGCCCTGGGATTTTTTCCGAACGTCACCGACATCGATGACGGCTTTTCGCCGGGCAAGCAGCAGATCGATTTCCAGATCAAACCGGAAGGGCGCAGCCTCGGCCTGCGGTCCCAGGAAGTGGCCCAGCAGGTGCGCCATGCCTATTTCGGGGCGGAAGCTCTGCGCCAACAGCGCGGACGCAATGAAGTCAAGGTCATGGTCCGCCTGCCCCGCGCGGAACGGATGTCCGAATACCACCTGGAGGAAATGGTGCTGCGGACCCCGTCCGGCAAAGAGATCCCCCTACGCGAAGCCGTCAGTTTGAGCCGGGGCCGGGCCTATACCACCATTGATCGCCAGGACGGTCGGCGGGTTGTGACGGTATCCGCCGATGTCCGGCCGCGCAGCAAGACCGATGAAGTGCTGGCCTCCCTCAAGGCGGACACCCTTCCGCAGTTGCAGCAAAAATACGCCGGCCTGACCTATAGTTTTCAAGGCCGGCAGGCCGACCGGCGGGAAAGCATGCAAAGCCTGTTCAACGGTTTGATGATGGCCCTGGTGGTCATCTATGCCATGCTGGCCGTTCCTTTCAACAGCTTTGTCCAACCCATGATCATCATGATGTCCATTCCGTTCGGTATCGTGGGCGCCGTCATCGGCCATCTGATCATGGGCTACAGCCTGAGTGTGATGAGTATGTTCGGGGTGGTGGCCTTGTCCGGGGTCGTGATCAATGACGCCCTGGTGCTCATCGATTTCGCCAACCGCAAGAGGCAGGCCGGCATGAACTGCCACGATGCCATTCACGGCGCCGGCATCCATCGCTTCCGGGCGATCTTACTCACGACCCTGACCACCTTCGGCGGGCTATCGCCCATGATTTTTGAGACTTCGCGCCAGGCCCGCTTCCTGATACCCATGGCCCTCTCCCTGGGCTTCGGGATTGTGTTCGCCACCTTGATCACCCTGCTGCTGGTCCCCTCGCTCTATTTGCTCGTCGAAGATCTGAAAGACCTGGCGGAAAAAAGACAGGGGTCCGGCTCCCGCGCCATCGGCGATATGCAACAGCCATTATGATCGGCGTTGCCGACGGCGGAGTTCATCGCCCCTTTCTAAGAGGCGAGCTGCAAAGGCTTGTCTCAAGGTGTGACTACCGACGGCTTGGCTGAGGCCGCGATACATAGGCTTGTTCGGCTGGCATGGCCGAATGCTTCAAGCGCATCCGCTGTCGCACGCGATCCTATCGCTTGCCTCCCCGGGCTTTGACATAAAATCCACTGATTTTAGATATGTTAGCGATTATCCTGTCCGTCAACCATACAGCGCATCGGTTATCTTCAGGAATCCTTTAGTGAAACAACCCGATTCAAAGTAGAACAAAAGATACGCTCCACTGTTACCGATTTTATTCTAAATTTTGCGTCAAATATAAATTTATTTAACCTTTTTTACAAAATATGAAATAATTGAACTGATATTTATAATTTGTTATAAATTTTATCGCAATATGGGTGCTATTTTACGTTTTTTCTGAATAATAATTCGGCTCTGGAGTTAACAGATATGTCAAATAACGGCACTGAGACATTTGAGATTCAATATCAGGAATGCAAGGGCTATTTACATGCGTTCATCAAAGGGAAGAAGGATAGTGTTGCTGCTGCACTGGAGTACTGGCAATGTGTCATAGATGAGTGTAAGAGACGCGGTTTTAGCGCACTTCTCGTGGAAGAAGATTTCCCTAATCAGCTATCCACAGTGGATATATTCACTGTTACCAGCGCTATTCCCGGGATGGGATCAATAGGGCTGAAAATTGCTTTTGTAGACCGCAAAGCAGAGCACAGCGAACTCAACCTGTTTGGTGAATCAGTTGCTGTCAACCGCGGTGTCTTCGGTCGGGTGTTTCCAACACTAGAGGAAGCGGCAGCCTGGTTGAGATCTTAGCCCAACCAAATCAGTTGAGCTGACAGCGTGTAGTCCGCGGTTTTTCGTAAAAGGCCGTACAGGCTCGGCACCCATCAGGGCCGCAGCTCACTTCCACGTTATGTCTAATATAAACAATCGAGATTTGTGACACTTGTAAGATATCAAATGCGGAATTCAAAACAATATATGGCATCCATGATGTTGGTTCCTAATCCTCACTATTGAGTGATTCACGATTTAGGCAAGGAACCATGAATTTTCGCTATTCTTATTATGATCTATATATTGTTTCCTATTCTATCTAATATCCCGATCGATCGAAGGTTTCTCCAATGGCAAAAAAACCGTCCTATGAAGAGTTAGAGTATAAGGTTGAGAAATTAGAGAAGGAAATTGTTGAGTGCAAGCAGGCAGAAGAGGCGCTACGGCATAATCTGGAGATGCATCAAACTGTTGTAGGAAATGTTGATGTGGCGCTAACAATAATCGGAACTGATTACAAGATAATCTGGGTTAATAATACAATTAGCAAGTGGTTTGGCAAGGATCCCAGCGAGTTTGTGGGAAAGCATTGTTACAAGGAGTTTGAGCAAAAAAGTAGTATATGTCATTACTGCCCTGCTGTAAAGGCCATAGCTACTGGTCAGCCTAATGAGGCAGAGACTCAGGGTATAAAGCCTGATGGAACTCCTTTTACTGTAAGAGACAAAGTTTATCCTATCATCAAAGATGGGGAGGTAATAGCTTTCAATGAAATTGTCGAGGACATCACCAAGCGCAAGCTGGCTGAGGCAGAACGGGAAAAACTTATCAAGGAGCTTCAGGAAGCATTAAAGGAGATAAAAACCTTAAGAGGAATATTACCAATTTGTTCCTTTTGTAAAAAGATAAGAGATGATAAAGGCTATTGGGAACAGGTTGATGTATATATTCATAAGTATTCCCAAGCTGATATTAGCCATAGCATTTGTCCTGCTTGTGCTAAAGAACATTACCCCGATTTAGAACTATTTGATGGCTAATGCCTGGAATGGCCACCGAAAGTCCCAAATATTGTGTCCGACCCTCGGATCGAAAATTCACGATTGCTGCCTTTAGCCGTGAATCGAAACCATCACTTGAAGAGTGATGATTGGAGTATCAAATCATCAGTCCGGAAACTTTGATATTAGCAATATATCAAAAGATCAACCATGTGCTCGACGCCGACTGGGTTTTCGCTGGCGCTCAACCCCAGCCGGTCAGCACTACGTTCGCCGTGAAAAATACCGCTCCAAATCTATCAATCTATCCTATGCGCATTCAACAACCAACTCATAAGAACGAAATATGATTAATGATCTAGTCAATTTCATCTTACCATCGATCGAGCACTTTCACCTTGCAGGCTATTGGGTAGCATTTTTTCCAGCCCTGCTTGAAACCACCGTCTGTATCGGCCTTTTTTTACCCGGTTCAACTATTATTCTTTTGCTCGGTGCACTCTCTGCACGTGGCTATCTCGATACAGGTGATCTCATCTGGTTTGCCGTCTTAGGTGCCACTTTGGGCGACAACATAAATTACTACCTTGGAAAAAAGATATGGAGCCAAGTGGATAGAGAAGGGTTTCTGGTTCATCAAGCCCAATCATATTGACAAAACGAGAAATTTCATGGACGCGCATGGTGCAAAGAGCGTTTTTCTTGGTCGGTTTGTCCCAAACGTCAAAGAGATTGTTCCTTTTATCGCCGGTAGCGTAAAAATGAACAAGAGAACATTCATGTTCTGGAATATTCTCGGGGCTGTCGGCTGGGGATTTGAATGGATTCTTGCCGGGTACATCTTTGCACAATCCCTCAATCTTGCTAAATTGTGGTTGTCTCGGGCCGGTTTGTTTTTTGCTTTTCTCGTAATAATTGGTGTCATTTTATACTTCTTGAAATGGCTGATTATCAGCAAAGGGATACAATTTTGGATCATTGCCGCTTCCCTTTGGCAATCGATCAGAGAGGCCGTGATAAATAATCAACACGTAAGTCTATGGGTGCAAAAACATCCACGTATTATCTCGTCTTTGAAAGCAAGGCTCGATACAACAAAATTTTCGGGACTCACCCTGACCATATCTACGCTGGCCTTTGTATATGTTTTGGCTTTGTTTGCAGGGGTTGTGGAAGACCTGATAACATCCGATCCCATTGCCGCCGCAGACATCCGTATGGCAAACTTTCTAGTTGCCTTCCGTACAAACGCATTTACAAATGTTTTTACTTGGATAACCATGCTTGGTAAAACTCAGGTAATACTATGCTTTATTGCCATCTCAGTCTCGTTACTCTGGTTATGGCGGAAGAACGATTACATTCTCTCCCTTTTTATCTCTGTTGTCGGCAGCGAGGCATTTTCATATTTGGGGGAGCTGGCTTTCCACCGTCCTCGTCCGGAACTGGCTGTATATGCTGAGCATTCTTTTTTTTTCCCTAGCGGGCATGCAACCATTGCAGTCGCTTTCTATGGTTTTATTGGCTATCTCCAAATGCGCTTTGTCCAAAGCTGGAGCAGAAAGGTAAATATATTTTTTACAACAATTCTTGTAATCGTAGCGATCGGCTTAAGCCGGGTATACCTTGGGGTGCATTATATAAGTGATGTATGGAGCGGGTATCTTGTCGGAGCGATGTGGCTGATTATTGCCATTTCTTTTTCCGAATGGCTCAGGCATCAAAAAGGGAGTATCAAATTTATTTCTCCTGTTAGAGGAGCCCGCCGAACCTCTTTCGCTCTCGTCTTCCTTGCCATACTGTTCTATGTTGGAGTTTCAATAAATTACCATCTTCCATTGGCATCGGTGCCATCAAATACCCCCATTGTTGTATCGAAAAGTACAGATATTTTCACAAATGAACAAATGAAATACACCGAGACGTTGACAGGTGACAAGCAAGAGCCTGTAAACTATATTGTCCTTGCCAAGAATGACGCTCAATTGGTTGCGGTATTACGGCAGACAGGTTGGGCCCTAACTGACAAGGCGGATATCTTGTCATCTATTACGACGGTTAAATCTTTGATATTAAAAAAACCATATCCTTCCGCACCCATTTCACCTTCTTTTTGGAATACAAAAGTACAGGATCTCAGTTTTGCAAAAGTGTCAGAAGGAAATTGCTTCAGTAATATACATCACGTTAGAATTTGGCGTACAAACAACTTATTGAAAGATGGGAATAATATCTATGTTGGTATGGCAAATGCCAATGCCGGCCGCAAGTGGGGTATTATTCCAACAATCTCGCCTAATTTAGATGCTGAGCGGGTATTGTTGTACCAAGACCTTGATCTTACGGGAAAAATAGACAGTAATCAGAAAGTACAACTCGTAAAATCTCTAATCGGCAAAAATTTTGTGGCAGATCAATTTTTCACTGACGGCAAGGCTTATGTAAGCTTCTTAAAATAAATGTATTCGTGACGCCGAACGAAACCAGTTGAGCTGAGGGGGTTTAAATTCCGGGTTTTCGTAAAACTCGTGCGGTCCCGGCACTCATACAGGCCGCAGCTCACTGTGTTGGCTCGACCGCACCTACTTATAGTTTGACAATTTCTGACCAAAGTAATACTATTACAGGTATTACAATCTACTGGAGGTAGACGATGCGCGTTACAACCAAAGGACAGGTAACTATCCCCCAACATATTCGTGAAAAATTAGGAATCGTTCCGGCTACAGATATCGAGTTTGTTGAGGAGAAAGATCGGGTCTATATTGTCAAGAAGGAAGGGCCGGAAAACCGGAACAAAAAATTCAGAAGATTGAGGGGCGCCGC
>CP070697.1:5192249-5223883 GCA_020353555.1 Desulfobacterales bacterium | reverse complement strand
GTATCCTGTCTTTGCGAATGGGATAAAAAGAAAGACCGCCGAAGAAAGGTCATCCGCCGGTTCCCCCAAAGATACGACAATCAAAGTCGGCGGTCGGCAAGCAAGGCAACCCTAAAAAAAGGAGGTTCACCATGGCAGAAATGCGAGGCAACGACATTATTGCGGAGTATCTGATCAAAGAAGGCGTCCCTTACATTCTCGGGTATGCCGGTCATGGGGCCATCGGCCTGCTGGACGGGATCTACGACCGCACGGACAAGATCAAGGTGATCTTCCCGCGCATCGAGCAATCGGCCGGCTTCATGGCGGATGTCTACTTTCGCCTTACCGGAATTCCGCTGCCCACCTATGTTTCCACCGGTCCCGGCCCCATGAACATGACCATTGCCGTGGCCAATGCCTTCTATGACTCTTCGGCCTTCCTGGCGATTACCGGTCAGGTGACCACCAACCAGTTTGATACCGGGGCGTTGCAGGAGGAATACCGTTATTATGCCGGTGACTTTCCCTCCGTCATGAAGCCCATCGTCAAACATTCCTGGCAGATCCGCAAGGTCGAAGACTTTGTCCGCTACCTTCCCAAAGCCTTCAAACTGATGCGCACCGGCCGTCCTGGACCCTGCCACCTGGATGTGCCCTACGACCTGTACATCGAAAAGGCCGACGTTGAAGTTCCGAATCCGGAGCAATGGTCCAAGCCGATTAACTGGCGCACCCAGGCCACGCCCGAGGCCGTGGCCAAGGCCTTGGATCTGCTGGTCAAGGTCCCCCGGCCCCTCATTCTGGCCGGCGGCGGCGTCATGGTTTCCGATGCCACCGAAGAATTGAAGGCCTTGGCGACCTATTTGAACATCCCGGTTTACACGACCCTGATGGGAAAAGGGGTCATGTCGGAAAAGGATGATCTCTATCTGGGACTGGCCGGCTGCTGGGGGGACTATCCCGCGGCCGAAGCCGCCCGCAATGCCGATGTCATTCTGGCGATCGGCGCCCGCTTTGCGGACCTGCACTGCGCCTCCTGGCTCCCGGGGTATACCTACAACATTCCACCCACCAAACTGATTCATGTCGACATCGATGCCGGTGAAATCGGGCGGAATTACCCGGTCGAACTGGGCATTGTGGCCGATGCCAAATGCTTTCTGGCCCAAATGTTGGCGATGGCCAAAGACAAAGGCATCCGGCGGGACGGCCAGTCATGGACGGATGAAGTTTACGCCTACAAGACCGAATGGCGCAACTTCACTTCACCCTATGCGGAGAACGAGGAGGTGCCCATCGACCCGCGCCGTATCCTGCACGATATGCGTAAAGCTGCGCCGGACGATACCATCATGGTCTCCGATGTAGGCAACGTCCAGGCCTGGGTGGAGCAGTATTGGCCCACCCCTTATCCCAGGACGCACATCTCCCCCGGAGGGTTTGCCGCCATGGGCTTCGGAGTGTGCGGTGTTTTGGGGGCCAAGCTGGCGCGGCCGGATTCACCCTGCGTGACCTGCTGCGGCGACGGCGGGTTCATGATGACGCCCCATGCGGTGGCCACAGCGGTCGAATATGATATTCCCGCCGTCTGGGTCGTTTTCAACAACTACTCCATCGGCTGTATCCGGGATCTGCAGCGCTTCTATCTGGACGGACGCGAGATCGGTACGAGCTTCAAAAAGGATAAGACCGGCGAGCTGTGTAATCCGGATTTCGCCAAGATGGCCGAAGCCATGGGCGGCAAGGGTTTTCGCATTGAAAAACCGGGCGATTTCGCCGGCGCCTTTGAGGAGGCCCTCAAGTCCAATGTGCCCACGGTGCTGGATGTGATCATCAACCGCGACACCCCGGTTCCCCTCACGGCAACCTGGCAGATGCCGCCGATTCCGGCCGCGGAACCGACCTTCGGCAAACGCAAGCTTCGTTAAGAATCAGGCACGTCCCGGGGCAGGCCGGGATTCAAAAAGCCCGGCCTGTCCCGGATCAGGTCTGGTCCCGCACCAGGCGCTTGATATTGGGTTCGTCGAGGTTCCCCGCATCGACCCACCAGTTGCCATTTTCATCCTGCCGGCCTTTTAAAAGACCCTTCTTCAGCCATTCCGTCACGCCGTACTCGGTGAGATAGGTCATCGCGGTGAATTCAGCGACCGAAAACGTTCGGGCTTCCACCGCCGGCATCGTAGGGCCCGGTTCCGGTCGGGCCTGGGCCGGAGCCTCTTTCTGCGCTGGCGTCGGAGCTTGCTTTTCGGCGCCGGGCTTGCGTTGCGCGATTTCCTGAACGGCCCTCAGGTTCAGTTGACTCGGGGCAATCATCCACTTGCCCGCGTGCTTTTCAGCATTTATTTTGCCGGCGCGTATCAATTTGGTCACGGTGGAGACCGGTATTCCCGTCAGTATCGAAAATTCCTTGGAAGTCATTGCTTGATCTTGCGTCGCCATCTTTTTTTCCTTTATTTGAAAGTCAACTACCTTCGGCTCAGGCCGAAGGCTTGGGGTTCAAGGATTCAAGGGGCCCAGGGGTCAAGTGAAAAGACCATTCCGGCCTGGGCTTGAATCCTTGGCCCCTGGACCCCTTGAATCCTTGCGATACCATCAACGGTTAAACTGAAGTCTGCCCCTAAAGGCGCGGGTTTTTCTCCCTTTCCCCGAACGGGACAAAAAAACCTCCCGCCAGGAGCGGGACTCATTTGCGCATGGACACTGCACAGCGGATGTATTCCATTAATCCTGCCAAAAGTCAATTTGCAAAAATTGGCCGGCCCACACCGGGTCGACCCGGGGATAACAACCCGTGAAAGAGACTCTAGCTTGACACACCGGTCTTCATTCTTTATAAAACGTACAAAAATCGTCCACGGGGCGAGAACAAAACGGATTGTCACCACTCGCAAAATCCTCTGGTAATCGCAGCAGCCCAGGCCTGGTGATCTATTACGGTATTACGGCGGAAACAGGTTGCGGTGTCCCCCCGGAATTCCCCTCCTCTTACCCCGCTTGTTCTCAGGGTTGCGGCCCATCGAATGTCAATCGAAGCCCCTTATTTGTTACTTCTAATAGGTTCCTTTGGGTCTTTGTGACTTCGTGGCCAAAGTTTTTGCTTCCAGCTCGGCCGGATTAAATTTGAGACTTTTCTTAAATTCAGTTTGAACTCAGACCACTCACAAGACGATTCCCAGAAGAACTTCCACCATCGTACGAAGGAGGGCCTCATGCCAAAAAGAGTCATCGGTCTTCTTCTGGTCTTCACCATCAGCGGCGGTTTGCTCCTACCCGGGGCGCTGTGGAGTAATCCCTGGAACGGCAAGGTCGTGCTGCAGGCATTCTGGTGGGACTGCTGGAATGCACGCTATCCCCAGGACTGGTATACGTACCTGGCGAAACTGTGTCCGCGTCTGCGGGACCTGGGGTTTGACGGTATCTGGATCCCTTCGCCCGTCAAGGGCAACGCCGGCATCAACAGCATGGGCTATGATGTCTTTGATCATTATGATTTGGGGGACAAAGATCAGAAAGGAACCGTGGCCACCCGCTTCGGCGATAAAGACGGCCTGTTGCGGTTGATTGCCGTGGCCCATGCCAACGGTTTGGAGGTTTATCCGGACATCGTGCTCAACCAGGTGATGGGCGGGGAAAAGGATTCGGCGGCTCCGGGAGACCCATTCAAGCGCTTTCGCTACCCGAGTTTTCCGGATGCCCAAGGAGGGCGCTGGCCCAAGGATCATTGGAATTTTCATCCTAATCCGGACCACTGGTGTACGACCGGCGACTGGTGCGAACAACTATTCGGCCCCGACGTCTGCTACCTGGACGCGGCCCAAGGCGGCGGCGGAAACGGTCAATACATGCACGACAAGGCCCGGCAGTGGCTCGTGTGGCTCCAGAAACAAACCGGCGCCGACGGCTTTCGCTTCGATGCGGTCAAACATTTTCCCGCCTATGTGGTGGAGGACCTCTTGTCCCACGCCCTGGGCGATCCCATTACCTATTTTGCCGTGGGAGAATACGTCGACAACCAGCAGCAGCTGCTGGATGCCTGGGCCGGGCAGACCCGAAACCGGGCCGGCACCTTTGACTTTGCCCTGCGCGCCACCCTCGCCGCTATGCTCGAAGCCGGCGGGTTTTTCGACATGGGCCGCCTGCCCGCTGACCAGCAGAAAAACCGCCTGAAAACCGTGCCCTTCGTGAACAATCACGACACCTGGCGGGGCGTCTTCTGGGATTCCGAGCCCGGTTCCGCGCAGCACGATGACCGCTCCGACGACTGGCGCCGCAATCGTGACGAGCTGGCCCCGACGATCGACCCCGACAACCCCCGGGCGGATGTGGCCTATGCCGCGGCGTTGGCCGTGGACGGCAGCCCCATGGTGTATTATGAAGATCTTTTCGTCAACTCCGGCCCGGAACGCTTTAACGCCGACCCGGCGGATCATCCCGTCCGGGCCTATCTCGTCAACCTGATCTGGTGTCACCAGAAACTGAATTTCAAGGACGGGAGTTATCTGGTTCGCTATCAGGGTTCCCCGGATCTGCTGGTAATCGAACGTCGCGGCCAGGCCTTGATCGGCCTCAACGATCACGGCACCGATTGGTTGGATGTCCTCGTGCAGACGGACTTCGGGCCCCGGGTCAAACTCCACGACTACAGCGGCGCCCATCCGGACGACATGGAAACCGACGAGCAGGGCCGGGTTAAAATGGCGGTACCCCCCATGGGCTATGTCGTCTGGGGTCCGGCGGGCATCACCGGCGGATTCGCGCTTCCGGCCCGGCGGACGATGCAGGAGTTTCAACTGGATGACGATTTGGGCGACGCCCGGGAGCCCGCCCCCGGATACGGCGGTAAAATCCGTGCGGGTGCCTACCGGACCGCAGGATCGATCTGGACGGCAGCGCATTCGACGGTCAAAATCTGGGTCTTCACCGAAGGGGCCAAACGCATCCAACTCCGTGTGGCCAAACCGGCGGCCGACGGCAGCCAAAGCAAACAGCACGGACACTACCTGAAAACAGCGCCGGCTTCCAATACCATCCCGCTTTTTCTAGCGTTTGAAACCGACCGGGAAGGTTATCACCAGCTCGCAGTTGGAATCGCCCACGAAGACCAGTCCCCCACCCGGGCCTACGTCAAAGTGGAATATGAAGCGCCGGCCGTTTCGGATAAATTTTAGGTGAGCGGAAAACACAAGCAGGGCTGTTGGAGGTGGGAGGTGGGAGGTTGGAGATTTGAGGTGGGAGGTTGGAGGCTAAAGGGTTCGGCCTCCAACCTCAAGCGAAGCGCTCCTCCAACCTCGAACAACCACGTTGGCTTTGCTCTTTCTTTTGTTGGATTGTCCAAGTGCTTGCGTTCTTTTTTTGGCAAAAAGAACCTTGGGAGGGATTCGCATCCGATCAAAACGAACGAAGGGCTCCGCGCGACATCCGGCGTTGTTCACTTGCAAGCCGTGACAGCACGGAGCCCGGGTTGCGGGCGCAGTTACGAAAGGCTGGGTTCAAAAGGCGTTGCGGTAGACGGTCTCCACATCCTTTTCCGTCAAATCACGGGGATTGGGCACAAACAACCGGGCCTGCGCCAGACCGCCCGTCACAAGCTTGGGCAGATCTTCCGCGGGCACGCCATGGTCCGGCAGCTTGGGCGAAATGCCGACCGCGGCCATGAGCGCCAAGACGGCCGCGACGGACCGCTCGGCCGCCTCATAGGGGTTCAAGTCGGCGGTCGGTTCACCCATGGCCGCCGCGATTTTCCCGTACTTTTCCAGATTGCCGATCAGATTGTATTTCATCACATGGGGCAGCATGATGGCGTTGGAACGCCCGTGGGCCATGTGGTACTCGGTGCCCAAAACATAAGCCAGGCCATGCACCGCCCCAAGTCCCCCGCTGGCAAAGGCCGCACCGGAAAGGTTGGCCGCCAGCAGCATGTTGTAGCGGGCCAGTCGGTTGCTGCCCTTGGCGTATGCCTGGGGCAGATGCCTGGCAATCATGGCAATGGCCTGCAGCGCCAGCACCTCGGCATAGGGAGTGGTGATCGCCGAGACATACGTCTCGATGGCGTGCACCAGGGCATCCATGCCCGTATCGGCGGTTACGTGGGGCGGCACCGTCAGGGTGAGCGTCGGATCCAGAACAGCCGCGTCGGGCAGTAAATAATCGCTGAAGACGACCTTCTTGGTGTTACTGGCCTCGTCGGTCAGCACCATTACCCGCGTGGCCTCGCTGCCGGTGCCGGCCGTGGTCGGGATGAGGATGGTCGACACGCCGCGCCGGGGCAGAATATCGAGACCGACATAGTCCAGAACCGATCCGGGGTTAACCGCCAGTGCGCCGGCGGCCTTGGCCGTATCCAGCGAGCTGCCGCCGCCCAAACCGACAATCAGGTCATAGCCGCCGTCCCGGACCATTTGGGCACACGCGTCGATGATTCGCGCCGGAGGCTCGGGCAACACCTCGTCAAAAACCGTCGACGTCAGTCCGGCGGCTTCCAGCGGCTTTTGCACCATCTCGATGATGCCGGCGTTGACAACCCCCGCATCGGTAACGACCATGATCTTCGAGGCGCCCAGTTTCCGCGCCTCCTCGCCCACGTGTTGGACCGCGCCGTACCCCAATAAAACCTTCTTACTGGCCAGGAAGGTACTGATCCGGTCCGTCTGGTAGAAAGTCGTCTGCATCGTCAACTCCTCCTATGGTTAATTCGTGAGTAGATCTTTCTGCGACACCTCCCGCTGAGCCCGAGGGAAGGCACATGATCAGAAACAGCCACCCCGCATCTAGAATAATCCCCCTATTAATTTTACTTTGTCACATTGACCATGTTCAGCATTGGGCGCGGCATGGATCCTCGGATTTGAAACCGTAGGCTTGGGGTTCAAGGATTCAAGGGTCCCAGGGGTCAAGTGCAAAGACCATTCCAGCCCGGGCTTGAAACTTTGGCCCCTGGACCCCTCGAATCCTTGCGATACCATCAACGCTTAGACTAAAGTATGCGCCTAAAGGCGAGGGTTTTTCTGCCTTTCGCCGCGTGGGACAATAGTATCCGTTATCTTTATGCGGGAGCGCTGTCAAGTTTTTTCGAGCGCCGGACGAATGTTCGCGCGAAAGCGCATCGGCCGGTTGACGCGGGGGTGGGAGTCCGGGAAAGGACCGCGCGTCGAATTAAAACCGCCGACGGCGCCCTCCAACGCGGATTCTTTTGTCCGGAAAGGGAAGGAAGGGACTTTCCCGGCCGCAGGCAGACTTTTCGCGGCCGGAACGGACCCGAACGTGACCGACAAAGACAAACGCGGAAAGAATATTGCCCTAGCTTCCTTCTCCCGCTTGGCCGGACGCGCTCTTTTCGATGGCAAGCAACTCCACCTCGAAGATCAGGGTGCTGTTGGGTGGAATCTTGGCGCCGGCGCCGCGCTCGCCGTAGGCCAGTTGGGCCGGGATGAAAAGCTGCCACTTGGCGCCTTCCTTCATGAGTTGCAAAGCCTCTTTCCAGCCGGCAATGACGCGGTCGGCGCGAAAAGTTGCCGGCTGGCCCCGGCTGTAGGAGCTGTCGAACTCGGTGCCGTCGATCAGCGTCCCGCGGTAGTGAACCCTGACCGTGTCGCTCGCCTTGGGCGTCGCGCCGGAGCCTTCCTGGAGCACCTTGTACTGCAGTCCGCTCGGCTGGGTTTTCACCCCCTCCTTCCTGGCGTTCTCGGCCAGGAAAGCCTCGCCTTCGGCACGGTTTTTGGCAAGAGCTTGCCGCCGTTTTTCGCGCTCTTCCCGCTCGATTTTCCTTTTAAGGTCCACCAGAGTGGTGCGCATTTCCTGCGAGTTCATCAGGGGCTTGGCCCCCGAGAGGGCGTCCTGGATCCCCTTCACCACCAGCTCCGGCTTGAGCTCAACACCCTGGCGCTTGAAGTCCCCGCCGATCTGGTAGCCCAGGCTGTAGTTGACCCGGTCGTTCTCGTCCTTGATCGCCTGCTCTGCACCGGCGGAGCCGAAACCAAACATTATACCTATGGTGAAAAGGGCAATGACGGAGTATTTCATGGCGAATCTTCTCTCCTTTTTTGCATCAAAGAAATAAGAGAAGAGGGCCGTACAATAACGGCCCTCTGTTTTCAGGTTACAGGTTTTCGATCATTACGGAGACGGCGGCACGTCACTCGCATCTTTGCTTACGTAATAGGCCCGCATCATCTCGTTGTCCTCGTGCTCGAGGATGTGGCAGTGCCACACGTACAGGCCCGCAATGTCGAAAGTGGCCTGGACCCGAGTGATCTCGCCGGGTAAGGCAATGACGGTGTCTTTGTCACCCGTCTCCCAGGACTCGGGGCCGCGCACATCGCCGATGTTCATAACAGGGAAATTCGGCGAGTCCTCGTTCAGAATTTCGCGATTCACCACCCTGAACTTCACCAGGTGCAGGTGGATCGGGTGGCCGTCCACCGTGTTGTTGTAGATTTCCCAGGTCTCGGTGTTACCGAGCAGGGGGTTTTCCGTGATGGCTTCGCTCCACTTCAACGGTCCGTCAGCGACCGTACCCAGCAGGGCCGCCGTGGGCCCGAAGGGGACGACTACACCCCCTGCAGCAGCACAGATCTCTTCGGTCACCGGCTCCTCTAAATCAATGAACTCTTCGGAATCGGGATCGATGCAAACGTCTTCCGTTGCGGACTCTTCCTCGTTAAGGGACACCTGCCGCACGTTGTCGGGTACGACGACGGGATCGACAGGTGGCAAAGTCGCCGGGATTCTGCTCAAATCCCACCCTTTTCGCGGAACGACGTTGAACAGCATGACCTGACCGGATGTCGCGGCATCCGCCGGGTCGAAGTCAACCCCTACGGCGCCGCCGCCAAATGGCTCGTCCGGTCCGACATTGAGCATGATGATCCGGTCGCCGACATTAAAATTCGAAAAGTCGACGATGACATCGGCCCTCTCCGCCGGGCCCATGAGAAGCTCGTCCAGAATCGCGGGTGCGCCGGGTAGGAAGCCCTGGTCGGCTCCGATCTGGGTAAATTCATCGGTCAGATCCACCCAGTTCATGGGATCAGATGGAGAGGCCGGATTGGTGGTGGCCAACCTCAGGATGAGGAAGCGCGAGTTGCTGCCGTTCAGCAGGCGGAAGCGGTACTTGCGCTTCTGCACGTCCAGAAAAGGCCAGGTCTTGCCGTTGACCACCATGGTATTGAAAAAAGCCTCCGGGTTCCAGAGGGGGGCCACATCGGAAAATGGAGCGAATTCTACCCCGTTATCCGAGAGAATCGGGTTGTCGAAGGCGGTCCCATCCGAAAGGCCCTCGAAGAATTCGCGGTTGCTCGGGTAGAACAGCGAGCCGTCGGCGTTGAACGAGCGGTCCTGGATTACGATCGGGATCTCATGCACCCCGTTTCTGACCTTTTGATTGCCGTTAGGGTCCACGCCCGGTATCGGCAGCAGCCCGGGGCTCGGCAACCGCAACCGGGCGTTTCTTAAGTCGCGGATGAGGTAGAAGCCCGCCGGCCCAGCATAGACGTTCGAGCGGGTCATCCCGAGGGTGTGGTCGTGATACCAGAGCGTGGTGGACGGCTGGTCGTTGGGGTACTGGAACACCGCGAATCCTTTACCGGCGCCGGAGCCGCCCAAGTAATCGCTGTAGTTCGAGCCTTCGGTGGCATACATGGTAGGATCGGCACCGGCCGGAAGATACCAGGCCTCGGGATAGCCGTCGCTCTCCGGGCCGACGTGGGCGCCGTGGACGTGAGTCACGATTGGCACCGGACCGGTATAGGGCTCTTGGCTTTTTCCGGCGCAGTCGGTTCTTGGCCTGCCCTCCCTGCAATCCTGCGGGGGGTTGGCCCAGTGCAGGGTCTGGTCCACCGTCAGCAGGTGGGGCAGCGGTTGCCCCCATTCATCCACGAGGCTGTTGACCCACTTGACCCGCACCGGGAAGTCCTTGTAGGCTTCAATGGTGAAGGCCGGGTAGTTGCGCGTCGCGGGGCGGCCGACCGCGGCATAGCTCCAGACGGTCGTAGGATTCAGAGTATTGCCATTTGTGTCATTTGACGGCAGGATCTGCTGATCGAACTCCACGACCTCGATCTCATAGTACCTGACGAATTTACGTTCCTTGGGGTCCCATCTTATCCCTTTGGACGGCATTGCTGGCGGAATGACCAGCGGATCCACATACTTCGGAATGGCCGTCGGATCCAACGTCCCGCCCGGCAGCGGTTCAGCGAACACCCCTGGTATGCCCCCCACCATGAGCGCCAGGAGCGCCACACCGATCACCAAAGCTGGTTTGACTCCTTTTCGTGTAACATTCATTGGCCTATCTCCTTTCGCACGTTGAGTTGGTTTAACACTTTCCGAGGCATTCGGTTTTCTGTATCAGGAACTTCATCACCTCACTTCTAGACGACAGCGTGAATGTGGTTAAGGAGGATTTTCCAAGGTTTGAGATTGTGACGAGAGGTTTTTCTTAGGAGGTTTTATCACCGGTCTTAAAAACGTCGAGAGAGGTCATGGGAGTGTCGCTTAGATCAACCCTCATCAGAGTCAAACTGGGCACACGGGCCATTCGGCCAATCGCCTAAAACGGGGATATTTAGGCTGCAGATCCTCCTGCGGTAAATCAGATGTACAATTTCTCTGACAGTTTCCAAAATTAAAATCTATCTGAGTTCCGTACCGCAATTTCCGTGCCTGCCTGCAAGAGACCGCCACCAGGAAAATTTACTCTTTTAAATTCAATAGGTTGGAATTATAGAGGGGTAAAGGAGCGAATTTTGCGAGGGGTTCGAAATGCGGGGCCGGTAGCCCACTTTGGAATAGGCTCCATATAAAATATTATTGAATTCAAATACTTAAAACAAACTATGCAATTTTGGAATACTCCATTTTGGACAATCTGGCCCAAAAGGCGTTCGCGGCTCAAATCGGAATGACAAAACGGAAGGTGCTGCCCTGCCCTTCTCCGTCACTCTCCACCCATATCATTCCGCCATGAAGTTCGACGAGGTTCTTGGTCAGAGACAAGCCCAACCCGGTACCCTGGACTTTGCGACGGCACAAATTGTCCGCCTGCTCAAAGGGATCAAAGATACGCTCCAGATCGTCCCTTTCAAGACCGATTCCGGTGTCGGTGACGGCAATTTCCACGAAATGCGCGCCGTTGATGAGCTTTGGGCCATCGAAGCCCGGTAAGGCCATTGCCTGAGCATTGCCGGCACGCAAACGGCCGTTGTCAACTGCCAAACGCCGGGCCGTCAAACGCACCGCCCCCCCATCCGGGGTGAACTTCACCGCATTGGAAAGCAGATTGTAAAGAATTTGCTTTATCTTGCGCTCATCGGCCTGGATGCTCTCCGGGATGCCGTCGAAATGTGAAGACAGCCGGATGCCATGCTTCATCGCCTTCTCTTGAACCATGATCAGGCTGTTTTCCAGAATCGTTCCCAAGTTCACATCCGCAGGGCTAAGCTCCAGCTTACCCGCCTCCACCTTGGAGAGATCCAGGATATCATTAATCAGAGAGAGCAGATGCTGGCTGCTTTCATGAACATCCTGGAGATACTCCTGCTGGATCTCGTTCAGATCGCCCACTCTTGCATCCAGAACCAGCTCGGTGAATCCCATGATATGGTTCAGCGGGGTCCTGAGTTCATGGCTCATGTTGGCCAAAAATCCGCTTTTGGCCTCATTGGCGGCCTCCGCAAGCTCCCTGGCTCTAATCAATTCCGTAATATCGCTAAAGGCCTCCAGTAGAACTTTTTCGCCATCCAGGATTATCGGGCGGACCGTTTTCAATATGGGAATGTGGGACCCATCCTTTGCCACCAGAAGCCTCTCCGACTTCTCCAACGGATTTTTCAAGTCAAGGACCGGACACTGATTCATATCTGCCGGGCAGAACTTCTTGTGGCAGATCTTGCCGACGATCTCATTCTCCGACTCGCAGCCCATCATGGTTAAAGCGGCATTGTTCGCCCGGCGAATTTTCTTATCCTTGCCAATCACCAGCACCCCAAAAGGCATGGCTCCCAGTAAGGTCTACAGGGTCTCGTTGGCGCTCAAGAGTTCTTCCTTGGCCGCCTCCGTATCCTGGCGGGCTTTGACCAGCTGCGTGTATGTTTCTTCCAGTCGATCCATCATGTGATTGAAATCGAAAGCCATACATTCCATTTCATCGAGAGTTTCACGGGTCATTCCGGCGGGCGGCAGTTTGAGGCGAACCCTCAGATTGCCTTCGCCCTGGGCGACCCTCCGCAGCGTCGCAATCAACTGGTTGATCTTGTCGAACACCCGAATCTTAAGCAGCAAAAAGAGCGCCAGACAAATGATTGCCGAGAAAAAGAACGGCACGAGATTGCCGAGAATGACCTGCCGGCGGTGCGCCTAAAATGGTTGGCGATCGAGCGCCACCGCCAATCGGCCGATCGTTTCGCCCGAAGAATCATTTATGTTCTTAAGCCGTGCGATATATGAACCCTTCCCCACGGCGATGATTCTGTCCGACGGATAGGGAACTTGCGGAAAACCAAAGCTGGTCAGCACGGCACGGCCGGCCTCATTGTAGAAGACGACATTCGCTTTGGCGATCCGCGCCATCTGGTCGGCCAGGGCCTGATTCGCGTTGATCAGCTTCACCAGCACGATATTGCCGCAAATCTCCCCGGTATCGTGGAAGAGATGGATAACCGACTTGAAGCAGAGCAAGTGTTCCCCGTCGAAGCTGAAATCGTGCTCGCTGAGTTGGGCTTTGACGATATCCGCCGCAATTCTTTCAATACCCACTCTTTCATCCGGAGCGCCAATCACGGTTTTATAGCGGGAAGCATTTTCGATCGCGGTTCCCAACCGGTTGGTGGCCAACAGATTGTCATCCTCGTCAAAGAGAAAAACCATATCGATCGCGTGCAGGTGCGCGATGGTTTTAAGCATCGTCGTTATGGGCTCGAGCTTATCATAATCCAGGAAATCGGCGAATTTTTGGTTCTGCTCTCTGACCGTCTCAGAAATAATCGCCAGTTTCTCAACCTCCTGACTTTGGATCGATGAGACAATCTCGAGTTTGGCGTCCAACTCCTGGGAAATGCGCGCGTTGACATTTTTGTTTTCATGGTAGGTCGAATAGGCCGCGTTGCCGATGATGGCGAGGATAAGCAGACCAAACAGCACGAAAATCTTGCTAATTATCGCTTTCTTCTGAGCATAGGCGGATGGCCGTCGGCCCGATTGCATCGTGAAATGCTCCGTGTTCTCTATTCTTCCCCGGATGGTGCGGCCAAGGCACCGGTGTGATTGAACGGGTTGTTGGGTTGCCACGCGGGCACAAATTCAGTTGTTTTGTCCTGGCGCCGTTTCACTGTTTCCGGGGAGCCGTCAACGATCCGACTTCAAGGGTGGGCGAGCGCTCCTCAACCGGGTAATTTTCTGATTTCCAGCGTTCCAATCCTCCCTTGAGCACCCCGACCACCGGATAATCCCGGGAGATCAGGAACTTGGCAGCGGAAGTCGACTGCTTCATGGCCCAATCGGTTATCACAATCCGCCGGTCCTTGGGAATTTCAGAGTAGCGCTCCGCCAGGTACACCAAGGGGCAGAGCACGGCCCCCGCGATAAAAGAGGTGTCGCGTTTGAAATCCAGCGGTCTCACATCCAGAATGTAGAGATCTTCTTTTTGCAGCAGGGTGTCAAGCTCTCGCGGCGCAAGCTTGGCGACCTTGATATTCTGGAATTCTTGGTTGGTGGTCATGGGATAACCGAAATACCTCCATTCCGGAATGCCTCCCACAAAAGCAAAGACGTGGCGATAAACCTTTTCGGCCGCAATCCTTGCAGCCCGGATGCTGTAAGGTCATCTCAGGCCCATACAGTAGAACGCGAGCGGGGTGTCCAGGTCCTGGGGCAGCTTGTCCGTGGTCTTCATCGCGGTAATGGGGATATTGATGGATCCGGTGATATGCTGCATGTTGAATTCGATTTCACTCAACACATGCACCAGCAAAACATTGCCTCCGTCGATCAATTCCTTGACTTCCGGCGCGGTGATTTCGTTGAACTTGCCGGCCTCGGCGCCGGCCGTGACCGTCATGCCGCTGGAATAAAACACCAGGATCGCCAGCCAGGCGACCATCGTTAACCCTGGTCTGCTCATTTTTTGCTCCTCCCCTTTTCTTTTTGTTTGGTACCGGGACTCTACATAGGCTGAGCCAGAAACGCGCGCTTAGCTCGTGAGCCTTGCGGCGCCGGCTATTCAATATGGTAATATCGACAAATAACTGTAAATCTTTAACTTGCGCGTGGTCAGGATCCAAAGCGGGCTGGAATATTTTGGGGGCACATGGAAGGCTGGCAAATTACGGGGGAAAAGGATATAAACCGGAGGCCACAAGTAATGCCCCCAATTGATACTAAAGCGGCGTACGAGCACTCCCGCCCCGCTTTTGAAGCACCAGATGGTGATGGCCGAAGGGGCCGTGAGCGACCCGTTCGTAGTAGCAGGGCTCAAGCCCGTTTCTTACGAAAGCGGATTTGATTTCGGCGAAGGTATAAAGGCCATGTCGTCTGGCCAAGGGACCCAGAAGCTTCTTGAGCAACTTGGGGCAGGCCAGATCGAGCCAGATGAAGTAGGCCCCCGGCCGCAGCACTCTGGTAACCTCCTGCACGGCGGCCTCCCAGTCGGGGATATGGTGAAAAACGTTCTGGGACAGAACCAAATCGAAACTGCCGTCCGCGAATGTCAGGCGGGCGGCGTCCGCAACCCTGAAACGCAGGCGCGCACTTTCCGGCTGCATCCGGCGGGCGATCTCAATCTGGGCGGGATCGAGGTCCGTAGCGTAAACGTTCAGCCCGTAGGTTTCCGCAAGAAATGCCGACACCGCCCCGATCCCGCAGCCGAGCTCCAGCACGTCACGGATGGAATCGCGGTTGAGTTCCTCCAGACGCGGGCGAATTTTCGCAATATTACGTGCGCCTTTTCTCCGGCGGTTGACCAACCGCTTTTCCAGACGGGTCATTTTCATCGGTGGACCCCGTCGCTGTTTGTCGTAGACATTCGATCCGGTCGGCAATAATCGCCATTTGTAACAATTTAACGGCCGGAATGATTTTTGACGAAAACAGGCATACCAATTTGATGAAGTGCGCAGGGAACCCTTTAAAAAAGTGTCACAGGCCCGCCAACATCCTTAAGATCCAGAAAAAATTGCCGATACGTTTGTTAGCGGCGCTGAGTAAGGCCATTAATTTGGCCTCCCTCATATCTCATCAATTAATTTGGCGAATCATCCGCTCATATTATTTCATTCTTATCTCTCACCAAACTTGGAGGATTTTCAGGTGCCGGATCCAAAAAAGCGAATCAATTTCTCAAAAATTCTGAAAACCAAATTTTTGCGAAATATTCTTATCGCATCGATCTTGGTAGCTATCGCCTTGCCGATCGGAAACATTGTGTTTATCTATCCTTCCTTTGCCAAATTGCTGAGCAAAAACACCGAAGAGGAAGCTATAAGAGTCGCAAGACACCTCATGTCCGTTATAATTACTACGCAGACGGAATTGTCGAGTGAATACCTGACATCTCAGGCAAACGATAAGATCGAGACGATTCTGGAAAATTTTAATCTGACGAAATTGAAAATTTTTTCACAATCCGGAGAAATTCTATATTCTACAGACCGCAGCGATATCGGCAAAATAAATGCAAAAAGCTACTTTCACAATAAAGTAGCTAAAGGACAAGTTTTCAGCAAGGTGGTCAAAAAAGACACCCGCTCGCTTGAAGGTCAGAAAATGACCGCGCATGTGGTTGAAACATATGTTCCGATCGTTGAAAATAACAACTTCATCGGTGCTTTTGAAATCTACTATGATATTACAACGCGAACCGAGCGTCTTGCTCAGTTATTATTCTCTACGACCATCGTGCTTTTTAGCTTGGCCGTATTTCTGATAGGATCACTCGTTTTGGTCTTGAACAACGCCGTCAAGAACATTTCGCAGCGTGAGAAGGCCGAGGAGGAATTACGAGAAGCCAAGGAGATATCCGAAGCGGCCAATAATGCCAAAAGCGAATTTCTGGCCACCATGAGCCATGAGCTCAGGACACCGCTAAACCATATTATCGGCTTTACCGAATTAGTTGCCGATGAAAAGGTTGGTCCTTTAAACGCAAGCCAAGCGGAATACGTGAATGATGTCCTTGAAAGTAGCCGTCACTTGCTTGCCCTGATCAACGACATTCTGGATCTTTCCAAGGTGGAGGCAGGCAAGCTGGAGCTTGAAATTTCAGAAGTAGATACCAAGAAACTTCTAGAAAAAAGCCTTGTCATGGTGAAAGAAAGGGCCATGAAGCACGGACTAGGGCTTTCACTATTTATCAATGACGCCCCCGAGACCTTCAACGCGGACGAGCGCAAGCTCAAGCAGATCCTCTTCAATCTTCTTTCCAATGCGACCAAATTTACGCCCGATGGAGGCAAGATTCGGGTAAGCGCCCGGACGGTGGAGCGCTTTATCGGGTCGACGCCTCCGCTTGAAGGCTTGGACAGCTTGCGGAAGTCCGCTAATGACCACGAAAGAAATGAAAGCTCTGCCCACAAATCCCAAAGATGTCTTGAGGTGTCCGTTTCCGACACTGGAATTGGAATCAAGCCTGAGGACCAGGCGCGTATTTTCAAACCTTTTGAGCAGGCGCGGAATTCAACGGGCTCTAATCATCAGGGAACAGGCTTGGGGTTGTCTTTGACAAAAGAACTCGTTGAGCTTCACGGTGGCAAGATCTGGGTGGAAAGCGCGTGCGGAAGCCACGGATGCACGTTTACCTTTTTAATTCCCATCGATCAATTTTAGATTGAGACCCACAGACCGTCTGACTAGATTTGGATTTCAAACCCATGCATTCCGATGAAAATCGATCGGATATTTACCCGTCATTTTTTATCAGCGTCTCGCAGAACTTCTTCATAAACAATAAGGCGATCCCCCATAAAAAGGGCAACCAGATCGGAATTAAATAGCCGGGCTTGGCATATTGCCATGCCCCGTGGTAGGTCGCGACCAACTCGCCGATGGGGCCCAGAACAAAGGCCGCAAAATAGAAAATCAGATCACCTTTTGTGTGCCACCGGTAGAGCATAAAAAGGCTGATAGACAAATAGCAGAGCGCCAAGATGGCGGGACTACGCCAAAGGAAAGCGGCTAAGGCCACCGACAAAGCATAAATGCCGATCTCAATCGCCAGCATTGATTTCATGGTACCGTCCCCAGGTGCCAGGCGCGAATGGATGACTCGACGGAAGGCGACCCGCATTTATTGCCGCGGGATCGACAAATTCGAAGTCGAAGGTCGCACCACCGGCGTGCTCGCTCCATTCTATGCCAGGACAGCGCAGATGCGGCCGGCTGTGACCTTCAAAAATAATTATCCATTTCTTCCTTGGGAATGCTGATGCTCTGGATGCGCACTCCCATAAACCCGCCGTTCAACACAAACTGCAGAGGTTCTTGATCGCGTAGCACGCCTACGGCGACGGATTCAGAGGGTGATTTCTCTTTGGTCGCTTTCACCAGCTCAAGGATCCCTCCGATCTTAGCCCCATCGTATTCAACAATCAGGTCGCCTTTCAACAGGCCGCGATCTTGCGCCTGAGTGCCCTCGACAACATCGATGACCTGCACCACGTTGACCAGACTCGGCGGAAAAACCGGTTCTTTGGTCTCTTCCTGATAAGCAGGCGCTGCAGGGCCGATCTTGGCTTCGGGCAGCACCGCGACACGGCTTAACCTTTCCTCACGAAACTCAAACGCGTAATTGTTCTCGTGCAAGTGCCGCAGCAACCGCTTCAAGGCCTCCTCCAGCGACCCGGCTTCACAGAAATAGGTGATGGACTCTTGGGCTCGATGCTCCAAGCCGTCGATTTCGAGGCGAAAATTGCGGCGGATGGCATCCAAGATTTTCTCCAAGGGACTTCCCCGGGCCTGTAAGCGCAGTTTCCCCTGGGGCCCCTCGCTGATTAAGGGGGGATCCATGCTCTGCGCCGCCGTGCTCCCGGCCGCGACCGGAAGCTGAAACAACAGAAGATATAAAATAATCTTTTTGAACCGAGCGAATCTTTTTTCATAACGCATTCGAAGTTCTCCTGCGCAGCTCCCGGGCGATCCTTGAGATCCGGGGCCGCGCGCAGCGCCTTCTCTATGATTCGAGATCGTGCTCCTTCGGCGGCCATCCCCGGCGGCATCAGTCGTTTATCTTCACGCTCAGGTCGCTGATCTTGGCACCGCCAATCGGATTCAAATCCATCGGGCAGGCCGAGACCGCCCCGATTACGTCCATCAATGATCGCAATCTAATGTAATCTCCCGGCTTAGACACTCCCCGCAGCTGTTGCAACGACCCGTCGGAGCAGATCTTCGTGTGCTGAAACACATTGAAGGGATCAGGCAGGGCCTGGCGCGCAATACCATACGGCTTTAACGCCTCTTCGAAATTAGCCATACAGTTGCGATGTTCCTTCACCCCATAGTCGACCAGATAACGCCATTCGTCACACATCGCCAGCAGCATGTCATGACTGCCGACGGTATCATCGACGACCTCGAACATGGGGCTGCGGTAATTGCTTCGCAAGAGATCTCCGACCGAGACGCTGACGCTCAGCAGAGACGTTCGGGTGTGGGTGGGCGAAAGTTTCTCGTCGAGATTGGATTTGTTGAAAGCGATGAAATCACCGACTTGTTCTCCTTCAAGGTCGGTGATGGTCACGAACTGCGATTTCCGGATTTGGAATGCGCGCGCATGGCCACCGGGTATGCGAATTTCGTCAACCAATTTCCCCAATTTTACCATCTCACCCTCCTTGCTGGTGTTGGGGTCGCACCGCAGTGAAATCCGCGACAATCCCCTACACGCTGGCTATCAAATCGAAAAGAACGATTGCAGTTGCGCGCGCCCCGGAAGATCTCTTTTATGTGACCGTATTCACGTCAATTGTCAATAGAAACCCGTGTGCGAATCTTGGCATGCCATCCTGACGGTTGGGGCGCGTCGGTGCGCGCCGCCCGAAATACGGGATTCAACTTATTCAGCTGGGGGCTGATTTGCTTATTTTGACAAAATATGCAATTGGTAAGGCGTGCGTTATTTTATTTAGACATCGGTTGTCGTTGGCCTCATGGACCATCGGCCAAGCCGGGCAGGGCATTGAAGCGGTCGAAGGCTCAAACTCAGGTCCAAACACCAGCTCGGCGGTCACGGCCAACATGAGGAGGCGTGAACCGTATCCCGGATTTAAACCGGCCCGCAAAGGACACGAGCAATGGAATCGCAAGAAGGAGGAAGACGCGTAATTATCGAGGGCGTAAAACCGGAGATCGACGGCGGCCGGTTTCCCATAAAAAGGGCGACCGGTGATAAGGTTCAGGTGGAGGCCGATATTTTTACCGACGGCCACGAAGCGGTTGCCTGTGTACTGCTCTACCGCAAAGAAGACGACCCGGACTGGTCTGAGGTTCCGCTGACCTTTCTGGTCAACGATCGCTGGCGGGGGTATTTTGTGGTCCGCGATATCGGACGCTACCGTTACACGCTTCAGGGTTGGGTGGACCGCTTTCAGACCTGGCGTAAAGATCTAAAAAAGAAAATGGCCGCCGATCAGGATGTCTCCGTGGACCTGTTGACCGGTGCGGCCCTGGTCGTCGCTGCCAGCTCACGGGCGGCCGATGGGGATTGCGCCCGCCTGCTGGCATGGGCCGAAAAACTGCAATCCGGCGCCGATCCGGAAAAAGCGGTCCGACTGGCCCTGGAGGAGGACCTGGCGGAGCTGATGGCCCGGTATCCCGACCGCCGACGGTCCACGACCTATGCCAAGGAACTGGCCGTGGTGGTGGATCGGCCGCGCGCCCGTTTCAGCACCTGGTACGAAATGTTTCCCCGCTCCTGCACCGACAAACCTGGGAGCCATGGTACTTTCAAAGACTGCGAGGCCCGTCTGCCCCATATCGCTCAGATGGGCTTTGATGTCCTTTACCTGCCGCCCATTCATCCCATCGGCCATACCCACCGCAAAGGCCGTAACAATGCACCGCAAGCCGGACCCAATGATCCGGGCAGTCCCTGGGCAATCGGTTCCCGGGACGGTGGGCATATGTCCGTGCATCCCCGGCTCGGAACCCTCGAGGATTTCCGGCACCTGCTAGCCCGGGCCCAAGAATATGGCCTCGAAATTGCCCTGGATCTGGCCTTTCAGTGCACCCCAGATCATCCGTATGTCAAGGAGCATCCCCAGTGGTTCCGCTGGCGTCCGGACGGAACGATTCAATACGCCGAAAATCCACCCAAGAAATACGAAGATATTTATCCCTTTGACTTTGAAAGCGACCAATGGCAGAATTTGTGGAATGAGCTTCACGCCATTGTGCGGTTTTGGATCGATCAGGGGGTGCGCATTTTTCGGGTCGACAATCCCCACACCAAACCCTTCGCCTTCTGGGAATGGCTGATTGCCGTGGTCAAAAAGGAGTTTCCGGAAGTGATCTTTCTGGCCGAAGCTTTCACCCGGCCCAAGGTGATGTATCGCCTGGCTAAACTGGGATTTACGCAATCTTACACCTATTTCGCCTGGCGCAATACCAAGCCGGAGCTCGTCAAATATTTCAGCGAGTTGTCCCAAACCGCGGTGTGCGAGTATTTTCGCCCCAACCTCTGGCCCAATACACCGGATATTCTTACGGAATATCTCCAGATGGGGGCGCGGCCGGCCTTTATGATCCGGTTGATTTTAGCCGCCACCCTCGGCGCGAACTACGGGATCTACGGTCCGGCCTTCGAGCTTTGTGAAAACACGGCCCGGGACATCCGCGGCGAAGAGTATCTGCATTCGGAAAAATACCAACTCCGCGACTGGGATATTAACCACCCGGACAGCCTCAAGGATTTTATCGCCCGCGTCAATCGGATCCGGCGCGAGAATCCGGCCCTGCAAAACGATGGGAGTCTGCGTTTTCATCCTGTTGACAACGAGCAACTCATCTGCTTTAGCAAGCATACGGAAGACCTTGCCGACATTGTCCTGGTTGTGGTCAATCTGGATCCCCGCCACACGCATACCGGATGGCTGGAGCTTCCGCTGGCGGAACTGGGCCTGGATCCTCACCAGCCGTACCAAATGCATGATTTGCTGAGCGACGCGCGCTACCTGTGGTATAGCGGCCGCAACTACCTGGAAGTAAACCCCCACGTCGTTCCGGCGCATATATTCCGGCTGCGGCGCCGCGTCCGCACGGAGCGTGATTTCGATTACTTCATGTAAAAACCGATTTCGCTGAATTTTTAAATGGTAATTGGGCGCAACGATCCTCAGGTTCAGGCTAAACGGACGCTGCCGGGGTTTAGCGTCTTAGATTTTACTTCGTATGCAACTCAGCGACCATTTTCGATTGAACCGCGACTGAGGAATTTATGAGCAAGAATTCACATAGGGTATTGACTTTGGAAGACGATCCTCTCTGGTATAAAGACGCCATCATCTACCAGCTGCACGTCAAAACTTTTTTCGACAGTGACGGCGACGGGATCGGCGATTTCAAGGGTCTGCGCGCCAAGCTGGATTATCTGCAAAATTTAGGGGTCACGGCCATCTGGGTTTTGCCTTTTTATCCTTCGCCGTTGAAGGACGACGGTTACGACATCGCCGATTATACCGGCATCCACCCGGCCTACGGTAACCTGGCGGACTTCAAGGCGTTTCTGCGGGAAGCCCATCGGCGGGGCCTGCGCGTCGTTACGGAGCTGGTGATCAATCACACCTCGGATCAGCACCCATGGTTTCAGCGGGCCCGGCGGACAACCCCCGGCAGCCGCTGGAAGGATTTTTACGTCTGGAGCGACACGCCGGACAGATACCAGGAGACCCGGATTATTTTCCAGGATTTCGAGCTGTCCAACTGGGCCTGGGATCCGGTGGCCAAGTCCTATTACTGGCATCGTTTTTATTCCCATCAGCCCGATTTGAATTACGACAATCCCCGAGTGCACAAGGCCATTTTGCGGGTCCTCGATTTCTGGCTGGGGATGGGCGTCGATGGCCTGCGCTTGGATGCCATCCCGTATCTGTACGAGCGCGAGGGAACCAATTGCGAGAATCTGCCTGAAACCCACGCCTTCCTGAAAAAATTACGCGCTTACGTGGATGCGAACTATCGGAACCGGATGTTCCTGGGGGAAGCCAACCAATGGCCGGAAGATGCGGTGGCCTATTACGGCGCAGGGGATGAATGCCACATGAGCTTTCAATTTCCTTTGATGCCACGGCTTTTCATGGCGCTGCAGATGGAAGATTCCTTCCCCATCGTCGATATTCTCGATCAGACGCCGGCCATCCCGGATAATTGTCAATGGGCGGTCTTTTTGCGTAATCACGACGAACTGACACTGGAGATGGTGACCGATGAAGAACGCGACTACATGTACCGCGTCTACGCCCAGGATCCTCAGATGCGGCTTAATCTGGGGATCCGCCGGCGCCTGTCGCCGCTTCTGGGAAATCATCGCCGCCGCATCGAACTGATGAACGGCCTGCTCTTTGCCATGCCGGGCAGCCCGGTGATTTACTACGGCGACGAAATCGGCATGGGCGACAACGTTTTTCTGGGCGACCGCAACGGCGTTCGCACGCCGATGCAGTGGAGCGCCGATCGGAATTCCGGTTTTTCCCAGGCCATTCCCCATCGCCTGTATCTGCCGGTGATTATCGATCCGGAATATCACTACGAAGTGGTCAATGTGGAAGCCCACGAAAACAACCGGCATTCGCTGCTGTGGTGGATGCGCCGGCTCATTGTTCTGCGCAAACGCACCAAGGCTTTCAGTCGCGGGACACTGGAATTCGTCAACCCGGATAACCCGCGAATTCTGTCTTTTGTGCGGCGCTACGGGAAAGAATGCATTCTGGTGGTCGCCAACTTGTCGCGCTATGTTCAATTCGCACAGCTGGACCTGCCCGCTTTCCAAGGGACCGTGCCCATCGAAATGTTCGGCCGAACCGAATTTCCGGTCGTCACGGGGAATCCGTATTTTCTGACGTTGGGACCGCACTCGTTTTATTGGTTTTATATGCAGGCGCAGCCGGCGGTTGCGCTTGCCGGCGCGGAACCCGCGGCGCAACAGCGCCAACCGGCCACGATTGAAGTCCCGGGCCCCTGGGAGACGATTTTCAAGGGCAAAGCCAAGGAACGCTTGGAGAGTCGGCTGCCGGATTATCTGCAGGCCCAGCGCTGGTTCGGCGGCAAAGCCCGGCAGATCAAGTCGGCGCGGATTCAGGAAATACTTCCCTTGCCGCATGATTCCACAAGCGCCTATTTCACCTTTGTACGGGTCGAATACATGGACGGCAATGCTGAAACCTATCAACTGCCGCTCGCCTATGCCACCGGGCAGCGTGCCTTCAAAGTATTGCATGCTCACCCCCAGGCGGTCGTAGCCCGCTTGCAGACCGACTCCCCCACCCCAGAAGGGATGCTGATCGAAGCTCTGGCGAGTGAAGATTTCGGGGCCGCATTACTGAAGGCCTTGGCACGACGTTATCGCCGCAAGGGGACCACGGGGGAACTGCTCACAACCTTGACCCCGGCATTCCGTCAATTAAATGGTGGGGAAGCAAAGCTTCCGAAGGCCTCGATTCTCAAAGCCGAGCAGAGCAACACCTCGGTGGTCTACGGGAAGCGGTTTATTTTAAAGTTCTTTCGGCGTCTGCAGAACGGGGTTAATCCCGATTTAGAGATCGGGCGGTTTTTGACCGCCAAGGGCTTTCCGCATATCCCGCCGGTCGCCGGAGCCCTGGAGTACCGCAGCGGCCGAATGGAACCGCAGACCCTGGCCATCTTGCAAGGGTTCGTACCGAACCAGGGCGATGCGTGGCAATATACGTTAAACAGCCTGAACCAGTACCTGGAACACGTCATGGAGCAACGCCCCGACCGGCGGGCGGCGGCCGTGCCGTCCGGTTCGTTGCTGGACGTGGCCCAGACGCCCTTGCCGGCCGAGGCATCCGCTCTCATGGGCATTTTTCTGGAATCCGTGCGGAAACTGGCGCGCCGGACCGCGGAACTGCACCTGATTCTGGCTTCGGCCAGCGATGATCCCCAGTTTCGTCCGGAGACGTTTTCCAAACTTTATCAGCGGTCGCTTTACCAGGCGATGCGGTCTTTGACGGGCAACACGCTCCCACTGCTCAGGCGGCGTCTCGCTGAAATACCTGCAGACGTCCAGTCCGCAGCGCGGCAAATTCTGGACCAAAAAGACCAAATTCTGGAGCGGTTTCAGTCCCTTCTCAGTCTGAAAATCACGGGGCTGCGCACCCGCTGCCACGGCGACTATCACTTGGGACAAGTGCTGTATACCGGCAAGGATTTTGTCATCATCGACTTCGAAGGCGAACCGGCGCGTCCGCTCAGTGAGCGGCGGATCAAGCGCTCCCCGCTGCGGGATGTCGCCGGTATGCTGCGCTCTTTCCATTATGCCGCTTATTCGGCCCTGACCGCCGGAGAAGCGCGCGGCTTGTTCCAGCCCGAGGATTTGCCCTACCTGGAAACCTGGGCCGAGTTCTGGCGGATTTGGGCCTGTGCGGTTTTTCTGCAGTCCTATTTTGAGATGACCGCCCCGGGCCATTTCCTTCCGGCCACCGCGGTGGAACGCCAGATTCTGCTGGATGCTTTCCTACTGGAAAAAGCCATTTACGAGCTGGGCTATGAACTTAATAATCGGCCCGACTGGGTTAAAATCCCCCTGAAGGGCATCCGGCATCTGTTGCGTGCCCCCGGCGGATCGCGATCCACGTCCGTTGCCGACTGAACACCGAGGTCTAAAATGTCTCCAAACCCGGAAGAATCCTCCCGCGGGCGCACGGCCGACCGTGCGTCCGGGCGCTATGATGTGACGCCGCTCAGCGATGACGATGTTTACCTGTTCAATGAGGGCAGCCATTTTCGCCTGTACGAGAAGATGGGTGCGCAGATCCTGAACCAGCCGGGACAAGCGGGCGTCTATTTTGCCGTGTGGGCCCCCGATGCCGCCCGGGTCAGTGTGATCGGTGATTTCAACGGGTGGGATAAAGCCACCCATCCGCTGCGCGTGCGGGGAAATTCCGGAATCTGGGAAGGCTTGATTGCGGATATCTCTAAGGGCGCGGTCTACAAGTACCACATCGAATCCCGTCACAATGCCTACCAGGCGGCCAAGGCCGATCCCTTTGCCTTTTACAGTGAGATCGCCCCGAAGACCGCCTCGGTGGTCTGGGATCTGGAGTATGCCTGGAGGGATCAGGCGTGGATGGAAACCCGCGGCCGCCACAATGCGCCCGAGGCACCCATGGCCATTTATGAGGTGCACCTGGGCTCCTGGATGCGGGTGCCCGAAGAGGGCAACCGCCCCCTGACCTACCGCGAGCTGGCCCCCAAGCTGAGCGAATATGTCCGGCAGATGGGCTTTACGCACGTGGAATTCATGCCTGTAATGGAGCATCCTTTCTACGGTTCCTGGGGGTACCAGAACCTTGGCTATTTTGCACCGACCAGCCGGTACGGACCGCCCCAGGACTTCATGTACCTGATCGACTACCTGCACCGGCATGGGATCGGCGTCATTCTGGACTGGGTGCCTTCGCATTTTCCCACCGACGAACACGGTATCGGGTTCTTTGACGGAACGCACCTCTTCGAGCACGCCGACCCGCGCAAGGGGATTCATCCGGACTGGAACAGCTTCATCTTCAACTACGGCCGCAACGAAGTGCAAAGTTTTCTGATCAGCAGCAGCCTGTTCTGGCTGGACAAATACCACGTGGATGGCTTTAGGGTGGACGCCGTGGCCTCCATGCTGTATCTGGACTACTCCCGCCGCGCGGGCGAGTGGATCCCCAATCAGTATGGCGGGCGCGAAAACATGGAGGCCATTGCTCTGCTGCAGCGCTTCAACGAAGAGGTCCACCGTGCCTATCCCCAGGCGTTGACCATTGCCGAAGAATCAACGGCCTGGCCGATGGTTTCCCGCCCGGTCTACCTGGGAGGCCTGGGCTTCGACATGAAATGGGACATGGGCTGGATGCACGACACCTTGGAATACATGGCGAAAGATCCCGTCCATCGCACCTATCACCATAACAAGCTCAACTTTCGGATGCTGTATGCGTTCACGGAAAATTATATTCTGCCCCTTTCCCACGATGAAGTGGTGCACGGCAAGGGATCGCTTTTGAGCAAGCTGCCCGGTGATGGCTGGCAAAAATTTGCCAACCTGCGGCTTCTTTTTGGATACATGTATGCCCAGCCCGGCAAAAAACTGCTTTTCATGGGGGGCGAGTTCGGCCAAGGCGACGAGTGGAACCACGACCGCAGCCTGGAATGGCATCTGGTCGACTATCCCCTGCAGGCCGGGCTCAAGCATTGGGTGGCCGACTTGAATAGCCTTTATCGCCGTGAGGCGGCTTTGCACGAGCTTGATTTCAAACCGGACGGCTTTCGATGGATTGACTGCAATGACGCTCTGCAGAGCACCCTGAGCCTGATCCGCCGGGGCTATTCCGAAGAGGACCTCCTCATCGTGGTCTGCAATTTTACGCCGGTTCCCCGTCACAACTACCGCGTCGGAGCGCCCCGCGGCGGCGTCTGGCGCGAGATTTTAAACAGTGACGCCCGGGATTACGCCGGCAGCGGACAAGGCAGTCTGGGAGGGGTGGAGGCCGCCCCGGTCCCCTTCCACGGCCTGCCGTACTCACTCAACCTGACCTTGCCGCCCCTATCGGCGGTTTTCTTCAAAAGAGAGGAGGTCGGCCCTTGACGCGCCATCGCCTGGGAGCGACGTACCTGGGCCGGGCCCGCTGCCGATTTCTGGTCTGGGCCCCCCGGGTACCGAGGATGGAATTACACATCGTCGCGCCGGATGATCGGATTATTTCCATGGCGCTGGCAAGCTCGGGCTATCATCACGCAGAAGTAGAGGGCATCGAACCCGGGAGCCGTTATCTCTACCGGCTGCGCGGCGAATCATCGGGCGGGACGGCCGACCGGCCCTGCGAACGACCGGATCCCGCCTCACGTTTTCAACCGGAAGGCGTTCACGGACCTTCCCAAGTGGAGACCTCCGCCTTCGACTGGGAAGACGCCGACTGGCACGGCTTGCCGCTGTCCCAGTATATTTTCTACGAACTTCACGTGGGAACGTTTACCCCGGCGGGAACTTTTGAGGCGATCATCGCGCATCTGGACGAACTCAGGGAGCTGGGCATCACCGCCGTCGAGTTGATGCCCGTCGCCCAATTTCCCGGGTCCCGCAACTGGGGCTATGACGGGACTTATCCCTTTGCCGTGCAGAATTCTTACGGGGGACCGGTGGGTCTCAAGCGACTGGTCGACGCCTGCCACCGCAAGGCTTTAGCGGTCGTTTTGGATGTGGTTTACAACCACCTCGGACCGGAAGGAAATTACCTGGGGGATTTCGCCCCCTATTTCACGGATTTTTACCGGACCCCCTGGGGCGGCGCGCTAAATTTCGACGGACCCCACAGCGACGAGGTCCGGCGCTATTTCCTGGAAAATGCCCTTTACTGGATCACGGAATTTCGTATCGATGCCCTGCGCCTCGATGCTGTGCATGCCATCCTCGATTTTTCCGCACAGCCCTTTCTGGAAGAGCTGGCGCTGGCCGTGCACCGGCAGGCCCAGCACTTGAACCGCCGCATTTATTGCATCGCCGAAAGTGCGCTCAACGACACCCGTCTGATCCGCCCGCGGGAGCTGGGCGGGTTTGACCTGGACGCCCAGTGGAACGATGACTTCCATCACGCCCTGCATACGCTTCTGACCGGCGAGCAGTCCGGATACTACCAGGACTTCGGCCGGCTGTCGGATTTGGCCCAGGCCTGGCGCGAGGGCTTTGTTTACGCGGGCCGCTATTCGGCCTACCGCCGGCGGCGCCACGGCAATTCGTCGCGCAATATCCCGGCCCGGCGCCTGGTGGTTTTCGCTCAGAACCACGACCAGATCGGCAACCGCCTCGGGGGCGAGCGCTTAAGCCGGCTGGTTTCCTTCGAAGGCTTGAAACTGTCCGCCGGACTGGTGCTGCTGTCGCCCTTTCTGCCGCTGCTTTTCATGGGGGAAGAATACGGTGAGGCCGCCCCGTTTCCATATTTTATCAGCCATTTGGATCCGGCGCTGGTGGAAGCCGTCCGGCAGGGCCGCCGTCAGGAATTTGCCGCTTTCGGCTGGCAGGAGGAACCGCCGGATCCCCAGGACGAACAGACTTTTCGGCGAGCCAAACTCGACCATTCGCGGCACTTGGACAAAACCAAAGCCCCGCTTCGGGCCTTTTACCGCGAGCTGCTCCGCTTGCGCAAAGCAATCGCCGCCCTGGCCCAGTTGAGCCAGAAAAATATGGAAGTCATCGGCGACGATCGCCAAAATATGTTGTTCGTTCGCCGCTGGAGCGACGAAGACGAAGTCTGCCTGGTTTTTCACTTTCGTGACCGTTCGGCGGCGGCAATGATCCCCATCCCCGCCGGCCGTTGGGAAAAAGGGCTGGATTCCGGCGAAAAGCGCTGGCAGGGCCCGGCAAGTTGCGCCCCTGCCACTATCGCTTCCCCCGGCGAGGTGCAACTGACCTTGCCCCCCCATGTCGTCCTGCTCTGGACCCGGGGCAAAGAGCGCCTTGCGGGTTCGAATTAAAACCGAAAGGACCGACCCATGGCCGAACGCTGCATATGCATTCACGGACATTTTTACCAGCCGCCGCGGGAAAACGCCTGGCTGGAAGCCATCGAGGTCCAGGATTCGGCTTATCCCTATCATGACTGGAACGCCCGCATCACGGCCGAATGCTATGCGGCCAACGCCGCCTCCCGCATTCTGGACGATCAAGGCCGCATCGTGCAGATTGTCAACAATTACGCCAAAATGAGCTTCAATTTCGGTCCGACGTTGCTGGCCTGGATGGAAGAACATGCGCCGGAAGTCTACCAGGCCGTCCTGGCAGCGGATGCCCAGAGCCGGGAGCACTTTGCCGGTCACGGCTCGGCCCTGGCCCAAGCGTACAATCACATAATTCTGCCTTTGGCCAACCGCCGCGACCAGTACACACAAGTCTATTGGGGCATCCGAGACTTCGAGTATCGTTTCGGGCGTAAACCGGAAGGCATGTGGTTGCCGGAAACGGCCGTAAATCTGGAAACACTGCAGATTCTGGCGGAACTGGATATTCGATTTACGATTCTCAGCCCCTATCAGGCCCGCCGCGTCCGGGCGATCGGCGATGAAAACTGGGAGGATGTGAGTACGGGAACCATCGATCCCACCATGGCCTATTCGCTGCAGCTTGCCCCGGATCGGAACATGGTCCTTTTTTTTTACGACGGACCGATTTCCCACGCCGTGGCTTTCGAACGTTTGTTAAGAAGCGGGGAACTTTTCGCCAAGCGCCTTTTAGGCGGATTCGCCGATGAGCGCGTCAGACCGCAATTGGTTCACATCGCCACCGACGGAGAAACCTACGGTCATCACCAGCGCTTTGGGGACATGGCTCTGGCATATGCCCTGGATTATATCGAATCCAATCAGCTGGCACAGCTCACCAATTACGGCGCCTATCTCGCCCAGCACCCGCCGACGCATGAGGTGGAAATTTTTGAGAACAGCTCCTGGAGCTGCGCGCACGGGATCGAGCGCTGGAAAAGCGACTGCGGCTGTCGTGCCGGCCGGCACCCGGACTGGAATCAAGCTTGGCGCGCGCCGCTGCGCCAAACGCTGGATTGGCTGCGGGACACCCTGGCCCCGGCCTATGCGGAACGGATCAGGCAGGTTCTGAAAGAGCCCTGGGAAGCCCGCAACGATTACATCGGTATCCTCCTCGACCGGGCCCCGGATAATTATGAGCAATTTTGGAGCCAGCATGTCGTTCGATCCCTGGACGCAACCGAAAAGATCCACGTGCTTAAACTCCTGGAAATGCAGCGGCAAACCATGCTGATGTATACCAGTTGCGGGTGGTTTTTTGATGAGCTCTCGGGCCTTGAAACCGTTCAGGTCATCCAGTACGCCGGCCGGGCGCTGCAGCTTGCCACCGAACTTTTCGGCGACAGCCTGGAAGAACCTTTTCTGGAGCGGCTTCAGGAGGCCAAGAGCAACATTTCCGCCCACGCCGACGGACGGCGCATCTATGAAAAATTTGTCCAGCCGGCCGTGCTCGACCTGAATAAAGTGGCGGCCCATTACGCCATCAGTTCCCTGTTCGAAGACTACCCGCAACAGGCTGCCATTTTCTGTTTCGCCGCGGCCCAGAAAGGCTACCAGAAAACGGAAGCCGGCAAGACCAAGGTCGCGGTGGGGCGCGCCGCAATTACTTCCCGAATTACGCTGGAATCGGCCGTCTTCCACTTTGGTGTCGTGCATCTGGGCGACCATAACGTAGCTTGCGGAATTCTGGCGGACGTGGATGAGAAATGCCATCAAGGCCTGCTGCGGGACCTTTTCCAAAGTTTCAACACGGGCGATTTTGCGGAAGTTCTCCAGGTGTTGGACAAATACTTCGAGGGCTCGATCTATTCGCTCAAATCCCTGTTTCGTGATGAGCAGCGCAAAATCTTCCATCTGATCCTGGAAACCGCCGTAATCGAAGCCGAAACCACCTATCGCAATCTTTACGAAAACCACCTGCCCCTGATGCGCTTTCTCAAAGGTTCGGGCAGCCCTATCCCCAAGGCCCTGTACATGGCGGGGGAGGTCGTCATCAACAGCGCGCTGCGCCGCGAATTCAGCCGGGAAGAGTTGGACCATCAGGCCATCCAAAGCCTCCTGGAAGAGGCTGATCGAACCGACATTGCGCTGGATGCCGACACGCTGGAATATGCTCTGAGGCATCAGCTGGAACGCCTGGCGGAACTTTTGGCCGAGCGTCCGGAACAATTCGAACGGCTCGAAAAACTGGCGGCGGGAATCCAACTGGTCTATGCGCTGCCGTTCGATGTGCAACTGCGCAAGGTCCAGGATCGGCACTACCAACTGGGGCAAAGCCGCCTGCCGGAATTCAAAAAAAAGGCCGCCCGAGGGGACACCGGCGCCAGCCGATGGGTGAAACGCTTCCAGGCCTTGAGTGAAAAGTTGTTGATTCGGATGGAATAGGGTATGGATATTCCTGCGGCCACTTACCGGATTCAATTCAACCCGGCCTTCGGTTTTCAGGACGCCGCCCAGATCGTGGCTTACCTGGCCGATCTTGGCATTTCGCACCTGTATGCCTCGCCGATTTTTCAAGCCCGCCCAGGCAGCCCGCACGGTTACGACATCGTCGATTCCAACCGGTTGAATGCCGAACTGGGGTCGGTCTCCGACTTTGAAGCGCTTGCGCAACGACTGGCCCAATGCCGGATGGGATGGCTGCAAGACATCGTCCCGAATCATATGGCGTTCGCTAATGGCAACCGGATGCTCATGGATGTGTTGGAAAACGGTCAAGATTCGACCTACGCTCAATTTTTCGACATCGCCTGGGACCATCCCTACCCCAACATGCACGGACGGCTTCTGGCACCGTTTCTCGGCCGCCCCTACGCCGAATGTCTGGCAAACGGTGAGATCCAGCTGCAATACGGGGCCGACGGCTTCACGGTCAACTACTATGACCTGGCCCTGCCGCTCAAGGTCGAGAC
>CP070697.1:5186570-5192149 GCA_020353555.1 Desulfobacterales bacterium | reverse complement strand
TTCATGGTAGATGTATCGGTCGAACTACACCATCACGCCGCGGCCACCGTAGCGAAGGTGCCACTCGGTAAGCAGGTTCTGGTCCCAGGCACCAAACTGCTTGGAGTCTGAGGCGCACGAGGTCGTGGCCTCTCCCCAGATCCGGGGCAGGCGCACGGCAAGCGTAGCGTCAACCACCTTGGAAATGGCTTGGCGCAGGCCCTCGATGGAAATAAACCTGCGACGGATATAAAGCAAATCCTTGTAATCGTCAGCGGGCCTGGATTCCATGCTTTTAATCTCGGTGTTGGTGCCCAAGCCATAAAGACAGAGCAGGAGCCTGCGCCGAAGAGCGGCCTTGTCCATGTGGAAACGCTCGGTGCCGCTCTTAAGGCAATGCGTGAAATTCACCCGTAGGTCTGTCTCTTTGAGCACGTCCAGCAGGCTGGTTCCCGCCCAGCGAAAATTAAGTTCTTGCTTGAGCAGGGCAAGGTTTTCAGGGTCAGCCTGGGGCTTAAAGGGAGATATCAAAATCCGGCTGCCGTTTTTATTGCGTACGATCCGCACTTTGGAATCAGAGGGCATCTGACTGTCCAGCATTCGCAGATGCCGGGTTACTTCTTCACGCAGGGCCGCCGTGAAGGCCTTCGGATCAAGAGCGACACCAAGATCCGCATAGTAAGAGGCCTTGCGCTCTTCGAAATCCTGGGGCAGGTCCTCTTCGGGGTCGCGGTAGCGGCGGCTTCCGATCACCCAAATTTCACGGCAGCGCAGCCTTTCCCGAAGCGCTTTTAACACACAAATCTCATAGGCAACCCGGTTAATTTTAAAGGGCTTGCCTTCGCTTTCGACCACCAGGGGCAGCCAGTCGGCGGAAACAACCCCTTTGAGCGGGACCTGGACCGCCTTGGGATAGGTTCGGCCTTTGCACTTAAGGTTGGACCGGATAATCTTCAGGGCCTGCAAAACGGGTTGATGTTTGGCGTTTGTGCATCTGAGTTCCAGGACATTGAGCAGCTCCGGCAGCATGCGACGATAGTGGAAGCGGTAGGAGCGCTGCAGGGATGCGCGGACCTTTCCCTTGTTGTAGACTGCCCCGCGTTCAACCTCGCGGATAAATGTACGCAGCCATTTTTCCGATGCCTCCGGGAAAATCACTTCCTCAACCGTGCCTTTAGGCGTGTGTACACAGGCTTTCGCCATTCGGTACAGTTTTTTCAGCTTGCCGGACGCCTTCTGGATAGTTTCATCCTCGCTGGCCTCAATCCGCGCTTCGGCTTTCTTGCCCATTTTGTGGATGGTTTCCACCAGCAGGTCCACCAGATGGTCGGTGAGCTCCTCGCTGCGGCGCTGCAGATATGCCGCCAGCAGCGTGGCCCGGAGCGGTTTCGCGTGGCGGCGCAGCTCAAAGGGTTCTTCCACGGCGGCCCGCTTGGCATAGCGCTCCGCAAGTTTTGGCGATACACTCTTGAAAAAATCTACGGGAAGTCCAATCTGGCGTACCAGTTTCAACCGGAAGGCGGCCTGCTTCACGCTGTTCAGTCCCGCCTTTCCGGGATCGGCCTTGAGGCTTTGCCAGGCCGTCCCTTCGGCTTCATCTTCCTCCGAAGGCTTGACCTCAAGCAGTGCGTCCATTCGCTTCAGCACAGCGCAGGCAAGGCTTTGTAAAATATCTTTACAAAAACGGGTTTCATGCTCCTGGAGGGCGGAAACAATTAAACGGCGAATTTGTTCGTCGGCTGGAGGCTCTATCAAAAGCTTCCGGCATCGTTCCAGAACGGTCTCCTTTAAGCGATCCATACGAGTTTCCACCTCCAGGATCTCAGCTACCAGCCAAGCTTGCAGCGCTTCAGCGTCGGAAATAGTTGCCTCTCGAAAGCCAAGATGCTTGCGGATACTGGCCCGATGTCTCTCCCAAGATCTGCCTTGCCAAGGGTAATCCTTCCAAGTACCTGGATCAATCCTGACTTGTTGAGCTACAAATTGTACTGCCTCCATTGGAATTGAATGAGATCCTGAAGGAAAACGCCCCTTGAACTGAAAAAATTTGAGCATGAGTGCAAAACCCAATCGTGTGACACCTTGCTTTTTCCCAATAAGCTTTTGATCTTCAGGCAAAACCAGCCAACTTGCAGCCAAATCTTCGGTGGTCCAATTTGTCTTCATCTTGTTTTCCTTTCTTCATTGAATGTTATGGACAACTCATTAAACATTGGTCAAAAACATTTGTTTTTGACAACACCTTCTCTTTATGACAAAATCCGCATTAGTACTGAATTTTAATTTTCAATTTTTAGAGGGGTTTTTGACCATGCGGGTTGCCATATATGCACGCGTCTCCGCAGCGGACCAATCCGTCGAGCGTCAGGTTAGGGAACTGCGCGAATATGCCCAAACTCGCGGGTGGGAAATTGTCCGGGAATTTTGCGAGGTCGCCGGCGGTGCTGGCCAAAAACGGCCGCAACGTGATAAGATTCTCCGCATGGTACGCCGCCGGGCGCTGGATGCAATTTTAGTTCATGCCCTGGATCGATGGGGAAGAAGTGTCCAGGACCTCGTTCTTACCATGGCCGAAATTGAAGCTCTTGGCGTGGCATTCGTCGTACCTGGCCATATTGACATGACAACGCCGATGGGGCGTATGTTGGCTCATTTTCTCGGGGCTGTTGCTGAATTTGAAAGGGAACTCATCCGCGAGCGGGTACGCTCCGGACTGGCAAATGCCCGCGCGAAAGGCAAACGCCTGGGGCGGCCGCCAGCCGTCAAATATCGGGTAGAAAAAGGTCTTTTTTTAATCGAACAGGGCAAAACCTACCGGGAAGCGGCTCTAAAATCCGGCGTTAGCATCTCCACACTTGTGCGTGCCAAGCGAAGCATCCCGGTTTTACCTGGGGAGAGAAAGTATGCGTAAAATCCGAGTTTACGTGGACACGTCAGTTTTTGGCGGAACTCAAGACGAAGAGTTTGCCGAAGAAAGCCAACGCTTCTTTAAGCAGGTTCAAAAAGGGATTTTTGCGGTTATTTTATCTGAACAAACGCTTAGGGAACTTTCCAGATCGCCGGATTCGGTTCAGGCGGTCTGGCAGGATCTGCCGCCCGAGTCGGTGGAAAACATACCAATTGACGATGAGGTTGCTGAATTGGCCTATGAGTATATCATGGCCAAAGTCTTGGGAGAAGCTTCAATTGGCGACGCGTTGCACGTGGCGGCCGCCACCGTTGACGGGGCGGATCTGATCCTAAGCTGGAATTTCAAACACATTGTAAACTTCAATCGCATCAGGGGTTTTAACAGTGTCAACATTCGCATGGGCTATCGGGCCATGACCATCTTGAGCCCGAAGGAGGTAAGCGATGAAGACGAAGAAAGGTAAGACATTTGATTGTGTGGAAATGAAACGACGCATTCAGACTGATTTGATGGCCGAATACGAGAGCCGTAAAGATCAGTTTTCATCCTTCGCGGACTTCATCCACAAAACTGCGGCTTCAGATTTAAAAATCCGAGCGTTTCAAGAAAAGGTTTCTAAAGCGGCACAGCAGGGAGGCACAAAACGCAAAGCATCAAATATGAAATAGGCTTGAACCACAACTTGAATTCGATTTGCGGCTGGTGACACAGATATTGGGATTACTCATAGTTGGCGGCTGGTAGTGCGAATGTTGGGGTTACCCCAAGAAGCGGCCAAACGAATGGTAAGGCGCATTTGGGATGCCACGCAGCTTTTGATAGAGCAGCCCCATGCTGGCCGAGCCGGGCGGGTTCCGGGGACCCGAGAGCTAGTGATCACCGGCACACCATTTATTATCCCCTACCGCGTGGTGGAAGATACGGGCCAGATTCTTCGAGTTTTGCATGGTAAAAGAAAATGGCCTAAAGGTTTCAGGAAGGAAGAAGATTAGGGTAACGGATTTAATGACCTGGTGCGGACCGTAAAGTTGGGTGGCCGGCTCGCGCAGCCGAGCGTAGCGGCAAAGCGGGGCCAGCTCGCCGCTCCAGTTGCGAAGGGTTGCAGGCTTTACCGCGGGGCCGTATTTTTCCTTAAGGAGCTGGCCAACTTTGCTGCGGCTGTAGCCCAGGTGGTAAAGCGAAACGCCGTCTAAGATCAGCTTTAGCGGGTAATGCTTGCCGTTGACGATCTGGGCGCTCAAGGTTTTGCCGCAGGCCTCGCAGCGGTAAAGCTGCACGGTTTCGTATTTTTTCCGGCGCCGGCCGCGCTTGACCACCTCCCTGCTCTGGCACCACGGGCAACGATCGGGCGGGACGCTGGCGGGCTGGTTGCGGTATTGCCAAAACAGGTTGAAGTGGCGGTTCTTTTTTAGTCCGGTATAGAAACCCTTGCTCTCTGAGCAAGGTCATGGTTCAGAGGCTTTGCCTTCTGAACGACTCACTGTTACAACCAATCCTGAGTTGTCCCCACAACGTCGGGAAAGGAGTAACAGATGAGCCGTTTTAGAAAACTATCACAAACGATATGGCACTGCCAATATCATGTTGCTTGGACACCGAAATATAGATACCGAATTCTGACGGACAAAATTGCAGATCTTGTGACGTACTGTGTTCGGGCCTATTCTGAACAGTTGAAGTGCGAGGTAGTGGAATTGAATGTTCAGATAGATCACGTTCATTTGATTTCGATGGTTTCTCCCAAAATTTCGATTTCAGACTACCTTGGCACGATCAAGGGTCGAACCTCTATTCGGGTACTGAATACATATCGGCACCTGAGAGAAAAACCCTATTGGGGTAATCATTTTTGGTCCAAAGGCTACTGTGTGGACACGGTAGGCTTGGATTCAGAAATGATCCGAAAATATGTGAAATACCGAGAAGCGAAGGAACGCCGCGAAGAACAAATTCAGCAAAAATTGTTTTAACGACGATCAGGGACAACTCAACTTTGGCCCCTTCGGGGTCAAAGCAGAGTATCCCCTTCCAGGGGTTATCAAAGCCGGCCCCTCCGGGGTCGGATTTTTACTTTTTTGGATTGGGTAGGCATAAAAGGTGGTGGTTAGCGCATGAATTGGGGCTGGGGTATGTCACGGGTTTAAGGAAGGAAAACGCATGATTTCGGGTACACGAGTTTTGCTATGGTTTAGCGTAGCACGAATTGGGGAATTTGGCTAGGGCTGGCTGGAATTGGCGGGGTCGTATCACGATTTGGGGTGATTGGTTCAGGACGGATTGGGGTTGTTCGTTGTGGAAGAGATGTTGGTGCCCCGCCGCCGGGATTGGGTTTGGCCGACAGGGTATTAGGTGTTTGAATTAGTGGTTGAGGACGGTGAAAAAACCCCGCCCGGGGAAGTGGGCGGGGTTAACTGATTGATTGGGTTAAGGGCAGTCGTGATAACCCCATGCACCTCTGCCAATTAATTCAGGTATGTAAGCGTTGCACGAAGTCGTGCTTAATGGGTTTGAATTAAGGCGAACAAGATCACCACTGCCAATTCCGAGATTATTAACCAGCGGGCTGATATCACTGATCTGGTTGACAGCCAGGCCAAAAGCGCCAAGGTTGGTCAAGCCGGCGAGCGGGCTGATATCGCTGATTTGGTTGTAACTCAGCTCAAGAAAGCCAAGGTTGGTCAAGCCGGCG
>CP070697.1:5180909-5186470 GCA_020353555.1 Desulfobacterales bacterium | reverse complement strand
AGCTTTCGCAAACACCACGCGATCGTCGGCGGGTCTTCCGCAGCAAATACACGCCCCGTGATCCTTATCGCCTTCCAAGGGGAGACAGCGGATCGTCACCCCCAAATCTTCTTTGATCTTGGATTCACAGGCGTCTGTGCCGCACCAATGCGCAAGGGCCAGCCCACCATGAATTTCAGGTTTTTCCTGATTTTGCGGGGTAAAGAAATCGTAAAACTTTCGACGCTCCTCGATCATGACCGTATGCTCTCTTTGAAAGGATAGGGCCCGCTCAAACAGTCTGTCTTGGATCTCATCCAGAATCTGAGTGATTTCGGCCACAAATTGCTCCTTTTTAATTGAGGCCTTCTGGTTATGGGCCCGGTCCCGTCGACCCACGAAAACCGTGCCTGCCGCGATATCGCGCGGACCGATCTCGACCCGTAACGGGATTCCTTTCTTAATCCACTCCCACCCCCGAATCCCTCCGATATCACGATCGTCGATTTCGACTTGCAGTCGGCGGTGATGGTAAAACTTCTCTTTGAGCTCCTCCGCCAGGCCCCGGACATATTGCATAACCTTTTCCTGGTCTTCCGGCGTTCTGACGATCGGCAATAGAACCACGTGGGCCGAAGCCACTTTGGGCGGCAATATGATCCCGTCGTCGTCCCCATGAATCATAATCAGTCCGCCGATCAGGCGGGTCGATGCGCCCCAGGAAGTCGTCCAGACATATTCTTCCGTTTCTGCGGCCGACTGAAATCTGATATTGGATGCCCGTGCGAAATTCTGTCCTAAAAAATGGGAGGTCCCGGCCTGAAGCGCTTTGCAGTCCTGCATCAGGGCTTCGATACACATCGTATCGACCGCCCCGGGAAAACGTTCGGCCGCGGTTTTTCTTCCCTTTATCACCGGCATCGCCAGGTATTTCTCTGCCAGCCGGGCGTAAACATCCAGCATCAGCTTCGTCCGTTGGATTGCCTCTTCTGGAGTGGAATGGGCCGTATGCCCTTCTTGCCACAAAAACTCACTGGTTCTCAGAAAGATTCGGGTTCGCATTTCCCACCGGACCACATTGGCCCATTGGTTGACCAACACCGGAAGATCCCGGTAGCTGCTAATCCATTTGGAAAATGAGTCCCCGATAATGGTTTCGGAGGTCGGCCGCACAACCAGAGGTTCCGTGAGGGGACCGGCCGGCTCCAATCCGCCGTTCGGCCCTTTTTCGAGCCGATGGTGGGTGACGACGGCGCACTCCTTGGCAAAACCTTCGACATGTTCGGCTTCTTTTTCCAGAAAACTCAAAGGAATAAACAGCGGAAAATATGCATTCTTAACCCCGGTTGCTTTGAACATGTCATCCAGAACGCCCACGATGTTTTCCCACAGGGCATATCCCCACGGCTTAATCACCATGCATCCTCTGACCGGCGACCGTTCGGCCAGATCAGAGGCTTTAATCACCTGCTGATACCATTCCGGATAATCTTCCACCCGCGTGGGCGTAATTGCCGTTTGTGTTTTGTTGGCCATAAAATCTCCTCATTCAAAGCAGGATCCCGTCGAACTCCAATCCCTTCAGTTAAAACGTTCTGCGCTCCGCTCGCAAATGGAATTAGGCAATGCCGCCTTCCAAGCCTTCATTCCGGGGGGTGGCGCGAATCGACAGTGGTTAAGAAATTGGGGCGATCGCTAAGTTTCAGCAGTCCCGAAGCGCCGTTTTTTTGCACTTTCTGAATCCATTTCTTTCCGGTAGCGCTCAACTTCAGCCAGCAAAACGTGGACCAGCCGGTCTTGGGGAAACTTCTTCACGACTTTGCCCTTGCGAAAAAGAATTCCGGTACCGTCGCCCCCGGCAATGCCCAAGTCGGCCTCCTGGGCTTCTCCCGGTCCGTTTACCACACAGCCCATGATCGCAATTTTCAGTGGCAACGAGGTCGTCCGCAAGGCTTCCTCTACCTGTTCGACGATTCTAAACAAATCGATGTTGCAGCGCCCGCAGGTGGGGCAGGACACAATCTCCGGACCATGCCGGCGGATTTCCAAAGCGCGCAGAATTTCATAGCCGACCCGCACCTCTTCCACCGGGTCCCGCGTCAACGACACCCTCAGGGTATCGCCAATACCCTCCGCCAGGAGCATCCCGATGCCCAAGGCGGATTTGACAATGCCGGGAAAAAGCGCCCCCGCCTCGGTCACGCCCACATGCAGCGGCAGGTCGGTTTGCGACGCCAACAGCCGGTACGCTTCCACGGTGCGCGCGACGTCCGATGCCTTTAATGAGATCTTTATGGAGTGAAAGTCAAGGGATTTTAAAAAAGCGACATGCCTTAGCGCACTCTCCACCATGGCGGCCGGGGTCACGCCGTTATACTTCTTGAGAATCTCCTTTTCCAGTGAGCCGGAATTTACCCCGATACGGATGGGAATCGCAAAATCGCGGGCGCAGTCCACCACCGCTTTGACCTTTTTAATACCGCCGATATTGCCGGGGTTGATCCTCAACCCGTCCGCTCCGGCCCGCACCGCCGCTAGCGCCAGCCGGTAGTCAAAATGAATGTCGGCAATCAGGGGGATGACGATCTCCTTTTTGATCGCGGTAATGGCGGCCGCCGCCGCTTCATCCGGTACGGCCACTCGGACGATCTCGCAGCCGGCCTTTTCCAAACGCTGGATTTGGGAAACCGTGGCCGTCACATCCTGGGTGGGGGTATTGGTCATGGATTGAACCGCAATCGGCGCCAAACCACCCACTTTGACATTGCCGACCTTTATCTGCTGTGTTTGCTTACGGCGCGTTAAAAATGGCATTTCTGAAATGACCGGCCCTTCGTCTTCATCGGCATTGATTGACAATCCTGAGGCGCTGTATTATAAGTTTCTGAATTTTCTGCAAAAACTCTTGAAACGTAATCAGCAAGCAATTAAGGATCTTTTCGAAAAATGGGTCAAATGCCTTATTAGGTTTCAAGCTTCTTTTCCTTTTGGGCTTTTAATTGATCACTCGAACTGAACTATGCTATGTTGGTTATGACTTGCGAGCGTCTCCCCGCTCGTGACAGCGGAAGCCCGGGCGCCTGGTCCTGCCGCTCATCCGACAATCCTATAGGTAATGCCCTTCCGTTGGCCTGTAAAGAGTGTGCCTGGACTGAGATTGAAATTCATCGGGCCGCCCGCGGCAGGGAGGGGTCGTCCCCGCGTCGATCCAGGCCAAAATCCGATGCCGCTGACGCTCAATTATCAGATACATCAATTTTGCTCAAGTAAAATAGGTGCTTAGATCAGATGTGCAAACCCTTTTCTGCCACCCGCCACCCCACAATTCCAACCCACCGGGCTAAAGCTCCCCTGAAAAAAGACCGATATTTTTTTCAGGCTTGGCAGACCTGCAAAAAGACCTCGGGCGGTGGGAAACCCCTGAAAGGAGAAGCCCCATGAAACTCAAAGACGGTCAAAAGTATGCCCAGAAACATGGTCCCGAAGCGCAATTAGTTCCAGCCATTGAAGAGGCCATCCTAAAACAGGCCCAGAACGGCGAGCTTCCGTGTGCCGTCGCCTTTAAGATCGCCAATGATCTCAAGGTTGCCCCGGTCGAGGTCGGCAAGGCGGTCGATCTGCTCGAATTCAAGCTGACCAAATGTCAGCTGGGACTGTTTGGTTATAAACCCCAAAAAAAAATCGTTAAAGCCCAGGCCCCCGAATCCTCGGAATTAGAAGAGGCCCTTCGCCGGACCCAGGCCGATGGAAAGCTCTCCTGCCAAAGCATGTGGGAGATCGCCGACCAATTTAACCTATCCAAAATGACCGTCAGCGCCGCCTGCGAAGCCCTGAAGCTCAAGATAAAACCCTGCCAGCTCGGTGCGTTCTAAGTGTCTCGTCCCGCAATATACAAGATATTGGGCGAAAAGCCCAGCTTTCAACTGACGCTGATTTTGTCTTGGGTGGTCCTTATTTTATACTTAATTTTCCCGGTCGTAAATGAATATAAGTTCATGACCCTGCATAAGGTTCTGAAATCCGGTGAAATTACGGTGATAACCCGCAACAGCCCGCACTGCTATTATACCTACCGGGACCAGCCCACGGGCTTTGAATATGATTTGGCCAAAGCGTTTGCTGATTATTTAGGCGTCGAGCTGGTCATAAAAATTGCCGACAGTTGGGAGGAGATGGTGCCGACCTTAAGGGATGGAACCGCCGCCATCATTGCGGCCGGAATGACCATTACCCCCAAACGGCAGACTCAAGTGGCGTTCTCCGATGGCTATCTGGAAATTCAGCAGCACCTCATCGTCCACCGCAACAACGGCGGCATAAAAGAAGTCCAAGATCTGTCTGGTAAGGCCGTCCATGTTCGCAGGGGTTCATCCTACCATGAACGTCTGGAGGCGCTGCAGGAACAGGGGTATGAATTCGGCCTCCAACTGCACGATGAAGTCCCCACCGAAGATCTGATCCAGAAAGTGGCTGATGGTGATATCGATATTACGGTTGCGGACAACAACATCGCGCTTTTGAATCGCCGCTACTTTCCCGGGGCAATTATCGCCGGCCCGATCAACGACAAGGAAAACCTGGGTTGGGCGGTCAATGCCAAGGCTTGCCAACTGCTCGAAAGTATCAATACTTTTTTTGACGCCATCAAAAAAAACGGCCGATTTGAAAAGATCTACGACAAATATTACGCTGATCTGGATGATTTTGATTACGTGGATTTGAGGAAGTTCCATCGCCGCCTGAAAACGAGATTACCCAGTTTCAGTCCGTTTATCAAAGCCGCCGCCGAAAAACATAACTTTGACTGGCGGCTAATCGCTGCCCAGATTTATCAGGAATCCCATCTAAATCCCAATGCCAGAAGCTTTTCCGGCGCGAAGGGTCTCATGCAGCTTTTGCCGCGCACGGCCCGCAGCTTAGGTGTCCAAGATATCTATGACCCGCTGGAAAATATTGGGGCGGGGGTACAACATCTGAAAAATCTTTATGATTATTTCGAAATCGAGGAGGAAAACGATAGGATGTATATTGCTCTGGCCGCTTACAATATCGGCCAGGGACACATTCGGGATGCGCAAAAACTAGCGCGCCAAATGAATCTTGATCCCAACAAATGGGTTTCTCTGACGAAAACGCTTCCGCTTTTAAGATATAAAAAGTATTATAAGAATTCCGAATATGGCTACTGTCAGGGCACCGAACCGCTCAAATATATCAAGCAGATTATGATATATTATGACATCCTCAAACGCCAGGGCGCAGAGTCCGCGGCGGCCCAAGCCAGCTCCTAAAAAGGATCTAAAAAGTAGCCCGTTCGCCGACAAACGGATTGGAGCGCCTTTCCTCACCGATGGTTGTTTCCGGTCCGTGCCCCGTATAAACCCGGACATCATCGCCCAGGGTAAAGAGTTTTTTCCGGATGCTGTCTCTCAAGATCCTAAAACTCCCTCCCGGAAAATCCGTGCGACCGATGGAACCGGCGAAAAGCGTATCCCCCACGAAGACATGCCCGTCGGTGTGCAGGGAGATGCCACCCGGTGTGTGGCCCGGGGTATGAATTACACTGAGGGTAATTTGGCCGA
>CP070697.1:5175800-5180809 GCA_020353555.1 Desulfobacterales bacterium | reverse complement strand
GAGATTCAAGGATGGACAAGAAGGCCTCGTCGAGGCGCGGCGAAAATCGTTTCCTTTACCATGCAATACAATACTTCGGCGAGGGTGGCGGGCGGTGGCGTAAATCAACACAGGCGGCCTGCCGTTAAACAAGGAGGAGTGGTAGCGATGAAAGAATTTCGTATTCATTGGCGATGGAATTCGATCGGAAGACCCTTCAAAACGATCCCATGGATTGTCTCAGCGCTAATCGCAGGCCATCCAGGCAGTGGATTCCACCATGCGTGGGCGGTTCAGCCAGAGACGACCGCCAATCTGGAGGCTAAAATTGAAAAGGCCGCCACCGTTGCGGATCTGATAGCCTACGCCTACCGGGAAAATCCATCCATCCAGGCCGCGCGCGAGGAATGGAAGGCCACAGTGGAAGAATACAAGGCGGCCACGGCCCTTCCCGACCCCCAACTTCTGGTCAGTTATTTCCCTGAACCCATCGAGACCCGTCTCGGACCCCAGGATTGGAACCTCACACTTTCGCAGTTGATTCCCTACCCGGGCAAACTATCCAAAGCCGGGGAAGTGGTCCAGGCCGACGCCCAGATTGCGCGGCTGAAACTGGACCGGGCCGTGCGGGATATGATCCTGTCAATCCGCGAATCTTTCCAGGAGCTGGTGTATATCCGCGAAGCGAAGACCGTGGTAAAACAAAATCTGCAACTGCTTGACCATCTCCGCAAGGTCGCTGAAACCTCCTATGCCGAAGGTCGGGCCGTTTTGATGGACATGATCAAGGCCCAATCCCAGTCCGGCCAGCTTCGCTACGATGCGCTGCTTTTGGAAGAGTTGGAAATGACCGAAAAAACCAGGCTGAACGGCATCTTGAACCGCACGCCGGATGCGGCCGTCGGAACCCTGGAAGCCGAGGCGCTTCTACCTGTCGTCTTCCAACTGGGAGAGCTCTACCGGCTGGCGGAGGCCAATCAGGAGGAGATCCGCATTGCCGGCATGGAGGTCGAAAAAGCGGACGTCAAAATCGATCTGGCGCGGTATCAATACTTTCCAGACTTCCGGTTCGGGTTGTTCTACGCGGCCATCGGAGACCCCGACGTACCCCAGGATCCGCCGGATGCTGGCCGGGATGCCTTCGGCGTTCAAGCCGGTCTGACGCTGCCCTTGTGGTTCGGGCAAAACAAAGCGCGCCTGGACATGGCCCGGGCGGCCATGAAAAAGGCCAAGGCCGCCGAAACCGCACGCATCAATGAGACGCGCACTCGAATCCGCGAGCTGTTTTTCCGCCTGGAAAACTCCCGCCGGCTCATGGATCTGTACGGCAAGGAGCTTTTGCCCCAAGCGGCACGATCGATGGAAATTGCCGAGACCTGGTTTCGGGAGGGGGAATCCACTTTTTCCGATTTCGTCGAAACCCAGGCCGTCTGGTATAATTTCCAGCTCGCGCTGGCGCGCGCCCGGGCGGATTACGGAAAATTTCTCGCCCGGCTGGAACGGCTCGTGGGGCAAAGTCTCACGGTCAAAACAAGTACTTCGGTGGAGGACGCCGGGAAGGGGGTCCAATGACGCACCGCTGCCTGTTCCCCGCAACTTTGGCGTTGCTGATCACCGTCGCGGCCTGCACGGGTTACCGCGACCTGAAAAAAGAAATGCAGGCGTACAAGCCGCCATCTTACGCAGGGGTTCAAGAACAGCCCCGCGCCGCGCGGTCGAGGCCGACGGTGGACACCGGTTTTGTTGCCGCCCAAAAAAGGCTGGAAGAGGCCAAAGCGCACTGGGAAAAATCGCTGACAGCCCCCGCCGAGGATACTCTCTTTCATCGCCCGGCACCTGCAATTCAGGAGTCGCTTCGGCCGGCCGGCTCCGACGATGACAGAACGGCCGATGCTTTACAAAACGGGTTCTCCCTGGAGACCTTGGAGACACTGACTCTGTTGCGTAACCCCGGAATCCAGGCGGCGGAAAACCGATTTCGGGGGGCGCTTGAAACATTCAGCCAGGTTGCCGCTCTGGATGAGATTCTGCGACAGTATACCGCATTTACTGAAGCCCTCATGACGGGCATCGGACCCATGAAAGGCCAGGATCCGGTTCAAATGAAGTTTCCATTTCCCGGCGTCCTGTCTTTGAAAGGTGAAATCGCAGGCCAGGAGGCGCGGGCCGCAAGGGAAGAGCTGGAACTGGCCCGCCGGGAGGCCGTCACCGCGGGCCGCAAGACTTACTGGAATCTGCTTTTCGTTCGCCGGGCGTTGAAAATCAGCGGCGATACGGTGGAACTTTTTCGCGACTTGGAATCGGTCGCCAACACCCGCTATGAAAGCGGGAAGACGAGCTTTCAGGATGTGATCAAAGTGCGCATCGAAAGGGAGATTCTGGAGGAGGAGTTGATTACCCTGCAGGAAAAGCAGCGCAATCTGGAATCGAAAATACGCGAGATATTGAATCTGCCCCCGGTGATCGAGCTGGGTTCGCCGGCAAGTCGCAAGCCACGGACGGATGTTCCGCTTCTGGCCGACCTTTACCCCCGGGCTCGTGAGCGCCGGCAGGAACTCCGGCGCACGCGGGCCCTGGTCGGAAAGATGGCGCGAATGATCGAGCTGGCCGAAACGATGATCTTACCGTCCTATACCTTGAACCTGTCCCTTTACGCCGACGAAGCTGTGAACCAGGTGGGTTCGATGGCCAGGCAGGCAACCTTTCCGGTTGCCACGACAGCCTCCCAGGGCGCGGGGCTGCCCCAAATGCCCTGGTATGGAACCAGCGATGCTTTTCTGCGACAGACCCGGCAGAAGCTTAAAGCCCTGCAAGAGGACCTGCTGAGGTCCGAGGCCGAAACGGCTACCCTGGTGCGCGACAGCTGGTTTGAACTGGACCAGGCGCGACGGGAGGAGGCCCTCTATCGGCAGACGGTTGTAAAACTCTCCCAGGCGGCCCTTGAAGTGTCTACCCGGGGATACGAAACCGGAAAGGTCGCTTTTGCCGACGTAATTGCGTCATACACCGCTTGGCTCCGGGCCAACCTGACCCTGGAGCGCAAAAAAAGCGATCTGGGCATTGCCTGGGCGGAACTGGAGAGGAGTGTCGGAACGTCTTGGCATTGACCATTTTTAGGCAGATTATTGGACAGAAGCCTGAGGCTGGCGTTTGAACAGAAAACAGCCGGCCTCCAACCCCAATCGGCAGATGAAGCGATTACGCCGCCGAAGGATGACGAGTCGGCGAGACCGGCTCGCAGGCCCGTAACAATTGAGTTGTGGAGAAACCCATGCCGGAAGAACAGGCCCGGAAGAAAACGACATCCTCTTTGAAGCTGGTTGTAGTGACCGTCGTCGTTACCCTGCTGGTGGCAGGTGCGGGGGCTTATCTGTTGGGCTATCTGCGGCCACCGGACACCGGCGAGCGCTTGGAAAATGCTTCTGACAATCCAGAAAGCGGCGACCCCGCGGAGCGCAAGATCGCGTACTGGCGGGCCCCCATGAATCCCACCGAGATTTACGACAAGCCCGGCAAGAGCGCCATGGGCATGGATCTGGTCCCGGTTTACGAGGATGAGCTCGTGGGCGGCGTGGAGGTAAAGATCGATCCGGTAACCCAGCAAAACATGGGGCTGCGTACCGCCAAAGTCGCCAAAGGACCCTTGGTGCATACCATTCGGACGTGGGGTCATGTGACCTACGACGAGACCCGCACCTCCCAGATCAGCCCTAAATCGAGCGGCTGGATCGAGAAGATCCACGTTGATTTTACCGGCAAACATGTCGCCAAGGGAGAACCTCTCTTCGAGATTTATTCTCCGGAACTGTTTACGGCCCAGGAAGAATACCTGGTCGCCTACCGCAACTTGCAGCGATCAACCGGCACGGGCAACAATGAACTTCTAGCGGCCGCCCGCCGCCGACTGAAATATTTCGATGTGGCCGAAAGCGAGATCCGAGACATTGAGACCTCCGGCGCCCTCAAGAAAACCGTGATTATCCGCTCGCCCTTCCGCGGAATCGTGACCTTTAAAGCGGCCGAAGAGGGAAGCTACGTCAAGGAGGGCACCACCATTTACCGGATCGCCGATCTGAGCCGCGTCTGGGTCGAGGCTCACATTTTCGAGTATGAGCTGCCCTGGGTAACCGAAGGCCAAAAGGCCACGATGACCCTGCCTTATCTGCCGGGCCGGGTATTCACCGGTAGGGTTTTCTATGTCTACCCCTACGTGCAGGCCAAAACCCGGGACATCGTCATTCGGCTCGAATTCGAAAACCCGGATTTAGCGCTAAAGCCCGACATGTATGCCGACATTCGAATTGAAGCCGCCGCCAAGGGCGAGGGAATGATCATCCCTTCCGAGGCCGTGATTCGCTCCGGTGAGCGCAACGTCGTGTTCGTGTTGCGGGACGGCAACAAGTTCACGCCCCGCGACGTAACCTTGGGCCTCGCGCTGGACGACCGCAAGGTCCAGATTCTGTCCGGCCTGGCTCCCGGGGAAACTGTCGTGACTTCGGGCCAGTTTCTCATCGATTCGGAGTCGAAGCTCAAGGAGGCGATCCAAAAGATGTTGGAGGCCAAGCGGGTAAAGGCGAAGGCGGCCGAGACGGAAGAAGAAGATTTCTTTGAAGATATGGAAGAAGACTTCTTTAAGGATATGGAAGAGGAATAAGAGTGTTAGGATTGAAGACTGATGAAGCCTGAAACCTTGCGCAACGACACGAAATTCAAATATTTGCTGGGGTTGTCCAGTGGATTGGAAGGCCGCGGGGCTGTCGCAAAAAATCTGGCTCTGTCAACGTTCAGACATCTTCGGCAAGCGTTAATTGAGGCGTGAGGCATGATCGAAAAAATCATACAGTGGTCGATCAACAACAAGTTCATGGTGGTTCTGATCACCGTCTTCGTGGTGTTGGGCGGCTCCCTGGCGATGATAAAAACGCCTCTCGACGCCATCCCCGACCTTTCGGATGTGCAGGTGATTATATTCACCGAATACCCCGGTCAAGCCCCCCGGGTGGTGGAAGACCAGGTGACTTACCCGCTGA
>CP070697.1:5167040-5175700 GCA_020353555.1 Desulfobacterales bacterium | reverse complement strand
GACCTCGACGTGACTCCGCCCCCCGATGCTGGGAACGAAAATCATCGCCGTGGGCGCCACCTGATTCATGTAACTGGCATCATGCCCGGCGCCACTGACCATGTGCAGGCCGGAGTAACCGAGTGTTTCGGCGATATCCAAGATTCTTTGCACCATTTTTTCGTTGAAAGGGGAATGCTCCACGCGCCAGGTTTCTTCGATTTTAATGGGACAGCCTCGGCGGGCCGCGATGTCTTCAAAGTCGCGGCGCACCAGTTCCCAGGCCTTCAAGGCATGGTCGTCATCCCAGGAGCGGATATCCACCGTAAAGTGGACCTTGTCCGGAATGATGTTGCGGGAGTTGGGATAATTTTGAATCTCACCCACCGTGGCCACCATGTTGCCGCCCATGCGGGCTGGCAGTTCATTGACTTTCAGAATCATTTCCGCCGCGGCGCACAGCGCATCATGCCGCCCTTCCATGGGGGTGGGCCCCACCTGATTGGCTTCACCCTCCAGATAAACATCATACCAGTGCAGACACAAAATCCCTTTGGGTGCTCCGATCGTCTTGCCTTCTCTCTCCAAAATCGGGCCCTGTTCAATATGATACTCGTAATAGGCGTGCACCGGCCATTTCTTACAAGGTGCCGACCCCTTGTATCCAATCCGGATCAGTTCATCTTCAAATCGTTTGCCGTTGATATCCGTGCGGTTATAAACCCAGTCCCGCCCCAGGGCGCCGGCCCACACGCCGGAGGCCACCATGGCCGGGGCGAACCGCGAGCCCTCCTCATTGGTCCAGTCCACGATGACGATGGGCCGTTCGGTTTCCACCTTGTTTTCATGCAGCGTTCGCAATACTTCCAGGGGGCCCATCACCCCCAATATGCCGTCAAACCTGCCTCCCTTGGGCTGGGTATCGATATGGGAGCCGCTCATCACCGGCGCCCAATCTTTGTTCTTCCCGGCCCGTTGGCCGAAAATATTTCCCATCTCATCGATGCTGACTTCCAGATCAAGTTCTTTGAGCCACACGACAAACAGATCCCGCGCCTGTCTATCCTCATCCGTCAGCGTTAAACGCTGTACGCCGCCACCGGGCGTGGCGCCGATTCGGGCCATTTCTTCCAGCGTGCTTCGCAGGCGTTGCCCGTTGACTCTTAGATCTTTCAAATCCATAAATACACCTCCCTAATTTTGAAAATGATAAACACCATCTCGCCATCATAACCAGAACCGCCGCCAAAAGTTGACCGGGCGCGGGGCTGAGATGGTCGAAACGGCCTTGCCACGGGCTTGATTGACACACAAAACTACCATCGTTATATTTGCGGTTGGTAACAGTTTAGGCCTTTGAAAAGCCGTGGATCGGCCGACCGTTGATCGGAATATTTTTCATCCCGCTAAATTGACACTGCGGTTGTAGTTTTCATCGAAATGAAATTTTTTCGAGTCACGGCGGCAACTGCCGGCCGCGATAGACGCGCGCTGGAATTCAAAAAAAAGCACTCACCCAAGCGGGTTGTCCATTGCGGACATGCGATGATAAAAACACGAGAAAGGGGGTGAAACGATGGCTGAATGGTTTCCGCTTCCCCAGCACCTTACAGAGCCCCACGCCGGACACGAAGCCCATCTTTGTGTCGCCGAAAATGTCGGGTTTGTAAAAAACAACTTGGAAGAATACAAGAAATACGTCCGCAACCCTCAATTTGTCTGCAAACATTGCGGTCGCGCCGCGGCCCAGGCCGCCAATCTTTGTCAACCGGATAAATTGTAGCGCAATCCCTCCCATCCTTTGACGGGGAAGAATGTGCTCGCGGAAGCACATTCTTCTTGCGGGCCCCCGCTCACCAAGCGCCCCCACCCGTTCAACGTATCCGCCCAACCAATAGGTTCAGCTTCAAACCGCCATGCCAAAAAGGATAGATCCCGGCGATCCCCGGGAGTTTTTGGGCGAGCTGCAGGTTGGGAGTGAAAAAGACGAGTTTCCAGCCCCCGAACATTTTTCGAAGTCTTGCACAAATCGCGTCAGAAAGCTCCCGGCTCTCTCGGCGGCTCCCCATGCGGCGTCCGTAGGGAGGATTGATGCTTACCAGCCCAGGGGTGTCTGTCAGGTGACGGGGATCCAGGTCAAAAAAATCTTTACAAGCAACATTGATAATCTCCGCCAAGCCGAATTGGCGTGTACATTTTTCAAGCACCCGGCAGGCGGCGGGTTCTTTGTCCGATGCAAAGATCAACGGCCGCTTCCGGCTTGGGGTGGGCGCTGCGGATCGGCGTTTCAGGTATTCCCACCGGCGCGGCTGAAAGGCCGGCCAACCCATGAAAGCAAAATTCCGAAACCAGCCCGGCGGAATGCCTTGGGCCATCATGGCGGCTTCAAGGGCAAAAGTCCCGGATCCGCACAAGGGGTCTATGAGCGGCTCGCCGCCGTCGTAGTCGGCAAACATCAACGCGGCCGCCGCCATCGTCTCCCGTAGCGGGGCCCGGCCCGATTGTTTTTTGAGGCCGCGTTTGTAAAGATTTTCTCCGGAGCTGTCGATCGATACGGTGAAATGGTCATCAATTCCGCGGATAAAGAGCTGTTGGCCGGCCGTGCGATCATCAGCTTGTCCCCCCCCTTGAACTTGGAGGCGGCGGCCGGCGATGCTTGCCCTCAGGCGCTGGGCGATGGCCCCGCTGTGGTGAAGCCGACAGTGCTTGGTGGATATGCGGATTCGAGGCATCGGCCCGGAACGCAGAAAGAGTTCCCAGGGAAAATCGAAAAGCTTTTTTTCAAGCTGATTAAAATTGGTGGCTTTGAACCCGTGAATCCGCATCAGAACCCGGTTGGCCGTGCGCAGCTGCAGATTGGCCAGGTAACAATCCGGCAGTCGCCCTTTGAACTCGACGCCCCCGGAGACGACGGCCTCCTCTTGGCGGGCGAGCGGCAGCGACGACAGTTCCCTCAAACAAAGGGACTCCAAACCGGGAGCGGAGGCGACAAAAAAAACGTGGGGGCGACCCACAACATGCCGCCTGATGCGCTTGGCAAGCGGATCGGAAGATGACATTTTACATATCCGGTGAGTGCTTCCATGATTTAACTTGACAAGTCTCTGCACCCCTTAGGCCAGGCGGTTTCCGCCACCCGGCGTGGTTTCTTCGCCGCCACGCCGGGAGCTTCCGAGTGCGGGACAACCTATGCCAACGAAACAAAGCATGTCAAGGAAAACTTGCGTTGAAAAGGCGGCCAGCCGCCCACCGGCGCTGAATCGTCAAGATCGGCTGACCGCCTTGACGATAAATTCCTCCATTCTGCGGTTCGCTCGGTCGGCGATCGCGATCGGAAAGGCATTGAACGCATGGATACCGCCGGGATAGATCGCGAGTTCCGACGCATTGCCCGCCGCCCGCCACCGCATGTGCATAAACAACGAATCGTCCAGAAGCGGATCGAGGGTACCGATGGTGAAGAGGGCCGGCGGCAGGCCGGACAGATCGGCATAGAGCGGTGAAATATCGGGATCGGTGTACTTTTCGGCCGGAGCATAGTTTTTATGAAACCATTCCAGGAGCTTGGTCGTCAAAACCAAATTTCTTTCTCCCCAGCGCCGGCTGCTCGGGGTCAACGTCAGATCGTAAATTCCGTAATTCAGCACCGCCCCGCCGAATTTTGTGAAATGATGCCGGTCGCGCAACCTTAAAAGAGTTACCGCGGCCAGGGTCGCCCCGGCAGACTCCCCGCCAATCATGAGTTGCTCGGAGCCGAACTCCGAACCCCCGTGTGCCGCCAGCCAGACCGCCACGGCTTCGCAGTCGTCCGGCGCGGCCGGATAGCGGTTTTCAGGTGCCAACCGATAGTCCACACTGACGACCGCGACCTGGCACGCCTTACCCACTCTCAAAATCGCCTCGTCGTAATGATCGGCACGGTTCAGCACAAACCCGCCCCCATGAATGTGGAGATAGATGCCTCGGACTTGCTCCGGGATGAAAACGCGAATGGGAATCTCGCCGGCCGGACCCGGAACCCTGCGTGTGCGGGCCTCATCCGACCGCTTGATCGGTCCGAATATGGATTGGCCGGCCTCCCGCGCGTCGCGGATAACCTGCGGTTCCAAGGTGTAAAGAAAGGGCGCCGCCGCAAGCTCTTCTTCAATCTTGCGGTTGAACGCCGCCGTTTCGGGGTCGATGGCTTGAGGATCAAACAGTTTCCAATCAACACAAGACGTCTCGGACATCGTCTGCTCCTTTCGGTCGCTGGCTTGAATCGTTAAGAAAGTTGGCGCGGCCCTGAACCGACCCGTACCGTCCGACCCCAATTTCTTCACCGGTCTTGCGCTGTGCACCGCGCAAGACCGCTCGGCGGCCATCCGCACTGAGACCGGTCATTTGGCGTGAACAACGCTGATCCTTAACAAGGCCGAAGATTTTTGTAAACGGATTTTCAGTTGCGATGCCGTCAACGCTGCAAGCGCGGCGCATCAGGCCCGACGGAGGCTGACGGACGCCGGGATTCATTTGCATCAAGCCCCTGACGATGAAGCACGCTTGAAGTGGGTCTGCCGCCCAAGGCAATCCGGCTGGATTGACATTCCCTTGGCTTTCCTGTATCAAAGTTCAAATCAAATTTTTGCCGAAAGGCGGGAGGTAAAACATGATCAATAAGGCTATCCTGATTGGTAACCTAGGAAGGGACCCTGAAGTCCGATATACACCCAGCGGTGTTGCCGTCGCGAATTTCAGCATTGCTACTTCTGAGAGATGGAAGGATAAAGATACTGGCGAAATGAAAGAGCGCACAGAATGGCATCGCATTATTGCATTCGGTAAATTGGGTGAAACGTGCGGTGAATATCTATCGAAGGGCAAGCAGGTTTACATAGAGGGCCGGATCCAAACCAGGGAATGGGATGACAAGGAAGGCAATAAACGCTCAACCACCGAAATTGTTGCGTCCCAGATGAAAATGTTAGGGACCAGGGATGCCGGTGACATCCTCAGACCCTCCAGACCGGCCGCAGCGCCTGAATACGAAGGGGCCCCTATTCCCGGACCGCCGGAAGATGATATCCCTTTCTGATCGAATGCCAAAGCGAGGATCGCTACTGGCGCGGAGGATTGTCTGGATCGGTGTTGACCGGCTGAAACAGCCGCCCAGGAAGTTGAAGCATTCAACCCGGAAGCAAGTCGGCGAGCGCAAAAAAGGGCAGTTTTTCAGTTAAACTGCCCCCCATAGAAATAAGGTGAACAAACCCTGGCCGGTACCCTAACCTTCCTTGGTATCGCTTGTTTTACCTGCTTCGATCTTTTCCGGTTCTTTGGGTTCTTCCTCGGAAGTCGCGCTTTTAAAGCTGCGAATGGCTTTTCCCATCCCAGCGCCGATTTCCGGAAGTTTGCCCGCGCCAAAAATGATCAGGATAATAACCAAAATGATGATGAGTTCCGGCATTCCAATACCAAACATACCTACCTCCTATTCCTCGGGCCTGGTTTGTTTGAGTTCTTGCAGAAGCTGCAAAAACTCCTTCGATTTTAAGTAACGGTCGACACCGCTCTGGTAATCGATCCATTTCCTCCAGGCATCCCTCCAGGCCTCGTTATGCCAGTAACAGTCCGAATCGCCCTCTCCTTTAAGGTGCTCAATATAATCAAGATATTCTTCCGCACAGCCTTCACAAAAGTGGTAGGGGACTCTGAGACTTTGGCCGCGGCTATCGCTGCTCTGTGGATCCCGGTTAATTTGCATACCGCATTTTTCACACTTAAAAGCGCAGTGGGTGCACTGAAAAACCCTCTGGACGGCCAGAATCTTGCGCTTGCGCATTACCCCCGCCTTTTTCTCCTTGGCAAGATCCTTTTTATCATCAAATGATATTATTTCCGCCACCGCGCGCCTCGCAAACCTATTGCCTGAAATAAGCCCCATCAACGGGTTTACGGTCAAAATAGTTCTCCCGGCACCGCAACCGCCTCGTGAATATAGCATTCGCCCCTTGGTGTGTCAATCTTTTCCAGTTCCGCTCGAAATGTTGGACGGCTGCGCGTCATTCTGAAAATTTGATTGTGAAACGGATGCTTTGGGTCGCCGTTTCCCCCGTCTTCGTCAGGGTCTTCTGGATGTGAATCTTCTCCTTGTAATACGAGTCTGCCCGTGGTAAGTTTCCAAATTTGGGTGAGAGGCTCAGAAATGAAAGGAGCGAGCACGATGCACGCCAATTTCTATCCCCAGTGCCTTCCGACGCTGATCGGCAGTCTGCCCCTGCATGATCATGAAGAAGCCGCCCAGCTTGTTTTCGAAAACACCCCTGAAATCCCCTTGTGGGTTCAGCTTCCGGCTTACGCCCACGAAGGGATGGTCGCCCAGTTTAGGCCGGGCTTGCCGGGCCTGCGGACTACGAACGGCAAGGCCTTTGTTGATGCGGCCGGTATCAATTTTGAAAGTGAGTTTCTGCAATTTTACGAAGACTACCTAGCGGTGACTGAAGGCCGTGCCGATATTGCGGAATCCCGATTTGTCTTAAGCGCGGATACGGCCCCGGGATTTTTTGTGCTCTTGGAGCGCTTGCGACACCTCGCTCAACCCCCGACCGCTGTTAAAGGCCATATCACCGGCCCCATCACATTCGGCACGGGAGTGAAGGATCAGGACGGAAAATCGATTTTTTACGTCGAGCAGTTAAGGGATGCCGCCGTCAAGCTGTTGGCGCTGAAGGCGAAGTGGCAGGTCCGGCAACTGGCCCAATTCGGGCGCCCGGTGATTATCTTCTTTGATGAGCCGGCCCTGGCCGGCGTCGGCAGTTCCGAATTCCTCAGCATCTCCAACCAGGACATCGCTCACTGTCTGGCGGAAGTCATGGAAGCCGTTCAATCGGAAGGCGGCCTGGCGGGCATCCACGTCTGCGCCAATACCGACTGGGCACTGGTTTTGACGTCGCCGGCCGATATCGTCAATTTTGATGCCTATACTTACTTTGACCGATTTATCCTTTACGCGGATCAGGTTAGAGAATTTCTTGCATCCGGACGCATCCTGGCGTGGGGGATTGTGCCGACCCTCAAGGCGGAGGAAATTGACCGCGAAACCGTCGATTCATTGGTAACGCAATGGAAAGATAAGGCGCGCCAAGTGGAAAGGCTCGGCATTGATGCCGCCCAGTTGTTTGCCCAATCGCTGATCACGCCAAGTTGCGGCACCGGCGCGCTGAGCGTGGAACACGCTACCAAGGTGTTGCGGTTGACGAAAGGCGTCTCGCAACGGCTGAGAGGTCGAGGGCCCTGATCAGCCTGAAACTCAGAACAAAAACCGGCCCCTGGTGGCTGGATACAATCGGGCCGAACGTAAAATGGCGCGTGAACGGCACGAGCCCGAAACTTGGGTTCGTACGTCATGGAGCGAAATCTTGGCAAACGGCGCTCGTAACCCCTAACTCGCAACTCGCAACTCGCACATGAGGTATTAAATGGTAAATAATAATGATCTGAAGAGGTTTGCGGGAGCCACCCGCTATGTACTGGATGATGAACTGGCCAAGATCGTGAATGTATCCATGGCCCTTGAAATGCCTTTATTGCTCAAAGGGGAGCCGGGTACCGGCAAGACCATGCTGGCGCATGCCATCGCCGAAAGCCTGAATATGCCGCTGATTGTGCTGAATGTGAAATCGAGTATGAAACTTGTCGATGCGTTGTATCAGTACGATACCCTCACACGGCTGAACGACAGCCGATTCGGCGATTCCCAAAGAGATGTCAGCCGCATTGAAGATTATATCCGGATGGGGAAAATCGGTCAGGCCTTCACGGCCGAAACCCGAACCGTCTTGTTGATCGACGAAATCGACAAGGCCGATACCGATTTTCAGGACGACATGCTCGATGTGCTCGATCAGATGGAATTCGATATTATCGAGATCGACAAAACCATCCAAGCGGTTTATCGTCCCGTGATCATTATTACCTCCAATGCCAAGAAAGACCTTTCCGATCCGTTTCTGGGGCGCTGCAATTTTCATCATATTGCGTTTCCCGATCCCCAGATGATGCGCGCGATCATCAGCGTGCATTTCCCGGATTTGGGTGCCGACCTGATGGAGAATACCATTTCATCCTTTTACCGTTTGCGAGAGCTGGATGCCGTTGAAAAGCGTCCGGCCACTCGGGAGCTGATTAACTGGATCAGGGCGCTGAACGCAGACCCGGATTTTGAGCCCCGGCAACTGCTAAAAGGGGATTTACCCTACCTGGGAGTTTTGTTTAAAAAAAGTCAGGACTATCATCGGGCTCAGAGTGTTCTCAACAGCCGCAGAATGATGTAAGCGCGCTGAGGCGCGTCGCGCCGCTAGGCGAACGCCGGGCTTGAGGCGCATCCCGCATCTGCGGGACTTGAGGCCAGGACGGGTAAAAACAATCTTGTGATTCTATTCGATCGCCTCAAAGCCCGCAGGGCTGCTCCTCGAGTTCCGAACGCACGCCTCGCAGAGTCTGAAAGACCGATCCTCCAAGGAAATGCGCATTAAGCGAAGCTTTCATTATGTTCATCGAATTTTTCTACAAACTCAAAGACGCCGGCCTGCCGATCAGCCCCACTTCTTTTTTGACCCTCCACAAGGCGCTCAGCCGCGGACTGGTGAATTCCCTTGACGATTTTTACACGGCTTCCCGGACGATTCTGGTAAAAAGCGAGCGCTATT
>CP070697.1:5158933-5166940 GCA_020353555.1 Desulfobacterales bacterium | reverse complement strand
CGACCATACAGGTGTTTTCGTCCATGACGATGACCCCGCCGGAACCCATGATGGCCCCGACCTGGGCGATGGCCTCGTAATCCACCGGTGTATCCAGGTGCGCTTCCGGCACACACCCGCCGGAAGGTCCCCCCAGCTGCACGGCTTTGAATTTCTTTTTATTCGGTATGCCGCCGCCGATGTCATAGATCAGGGTGCGCAGCGTCGTTCCCATGGGCACTTCCACCAGCCCGATATTGTTCACATCACCGGAAACGGCAAACACTTTGGTGCCTTTACTGCTTTCGGTGCCGACACTGGCAAACCACTGGCCGCCGTTTAAGATAATCGGAGATATGTTGGCCAGCGTTTCCACATTATTCAAAACCGTGGGCTTATCCCACAATCCTTTCAAGGCTGGAAAGGGCGGGCGCGGGCGCGGCATGCCGCGCTTGCCTTCGATGGATCGCATCAGGGCCGTTTCTTCGCCGCACACAAAGGCACCGGCGCCCTGATAGATATCGATGTCAAAGTCAAAACCGGTTCCTAAAATGTCCCGGCCCAGGAGTCCGTATTCCCGGGCCTGCTGGATGGCAATGCCCAGCCGGCGGATAGCCAGGGGGTACTCGGTGCGGGCATAGATGTATCCCTGATGGGCATTGATGGCTTTGGCGGCGATGATCATGCCCTCCAGGACGGCATGCGGATCCGCCTCCAGGACGCTGCGGTCCATGAAAGCGCCCGGATCGCCTTCGTCGGCATTGCACAGCACGTACTTCACATCCCCGGGGCTTTTGCGGGCGAACTCCCATTTGACGCCGGTCGGGAACCCGGCCCCTCCCCGGCCTCTGAGTCCCGAAGTTTTGACTTCGGCGACAATCTCTTCCGGCGTCATTTCCTGCAGCGCTTTGGCCACGGCAAAATAGCCGTCGCGGGCGATGTATTCATCAATTTCTTCAGGGTCGATAACGCCCTTGTTGCGCATCACCCAAAACATCTGGTGGGCGAAAAAAGGAATTTCCGCCATCGCCGGAATGGTTTCTTTGGAGGCCGGTTCAACATAGAAGAACTTTTTGACCGGACGACCTTTGAGAAAATGCTCCTCCACCAGATAAGGAACATCTTGGGGTCGGAGCTTCTGGTAAAAGATCCCCTCCGGCTGCACCAACATGACCGGGCCGACCGCACAAAACCCATTGCATCCCGTCTCGATGACCTTGATTTCGTCGGCCAGTCCCTGGCGCTCGAGCGCTTCTTCCAGGGTCTCCCGAAAAACCGTGCTTTCGTTGGCCACGCAGCCTGTGCCGCCACATAACATGAGGTGCGTTCTTTCTGCTTTCATTCCTTTCTCCCACAAATTCAGGCCAGGGCATCTGCGAAATCTGCATGTGCTTGCGGCCCACAATTACTCATATTTTTCCAGCATAGTGATCACCTTGTCGGCCTTCACGTCTCCATAGGTGTCATGATCGACCACCATGACCGGGGCCAGCCCGCAGGCGCCTAAACAGCGGACAGCCTCCAGGGAAAACCGCCGGTCCTCGGTGGTACACCCTTGTTCGAGATGCAATTCATTGCCAATACGGCTGATAACTTCTTTTATGCCCTTGACATAACAGGCCGTGCCCATGCACACTTTGATCCGGTGCCGCCCCTTCGGCACCATGGAAAACAGGGCATAGAAGGAGGCGATACCGAAGACCTCGCTGCGGGAAAGATTGAGGCCGAGACTAATGTGGTCGATTAGCGCCACAGGAAGATATCCGACAATGTCCTGACATTCCCGCAGCACGGCGATCACCGCACCGGGAACGTCCCGGTGGGTTTCAATGATCACATTGATCTTAGCCCACATGTCTCGATTGATATCAGGGTGTTCAGGATGATTTTCAAATGTCATGCGCGCATCTCCCCGGATTGATTAAGCCAGGATTGGCTGAACCAGGATTGATCAAGCCTCCCAACAGAAGTTGAAAACGGACCTCGTCAGGACCTTGTTATATTTCATAACCAAATCAAAAAGTCAACGGCGACATCAGCTTCGGTATGAGCCTGAGCCGGGCGGCAATCACGTCACCGGCCGGGGCCGGCTTTACCCCGGCCCCCGGTCTTTCCATCCAATTGATGCGCAGATAGACGCCCATCATCAACCGGGGGTCACCGCGCGCTCGGAGCGGTTGATAGCGTTTGCAGGCAAAGGCTTCCTCGCCCGGATATTCTGATTTGCAAATGCGTTCGCCCTGCCCGCCGTTCGACTTCCAATTGACACACAAGCGGTTTTACCCTATACTGCGCTTACTTGAACTCGAAGGCACCTCGATGGCATCCGTATCAAAAGAATCTGTACCAACAGATCGATTAGTATCAATTTAGCTGTATGAAAAATATCCCGGTCGACCGCTCATCGGCCTTTGGCAGCGGGAAACGGTCTGCGAAAAATAGAGGTCGTTAAACCGAACCGTAAAGAAGATTTCCACTAAGGCCCGGATTGACCTTCCTTTGCGCGGCATCCCGTTTGAAATCAGCGCGCAGGTCGGTTTTACGAACCCTTGTTTGCGAGTTTTTGCCGCTGCCCAAAGCCGATGAGCGGTCGGCCTATCCAGGGTTTTTCAAAGGGCTAAACTGCTACATCGATTATAATTCCCCCTGTTGTTTGGCGCGAGCATGGCAAGTGTGCCTGTAAGCCCTTTTTGGCCAGCGTAAAATGAAACTTTCTGAAATTGTCGACATTCTGGACGCGACCCTTTTGACGGGACAAGACAATCTGCATCAAGACATCCTGAGAGGTGGTGCGAGCGACTTGATGAGCGACATTCTGGCCGGCCTGTCGGAGGGATGCATTTTGTTGACGGGGCTTACGACCGTGCAGGTGATCAAAACGGCCACAATCGCCGGGGTCGGAGCGGTGGTCTTCGTGCGTGGCAAGATGCCGCCCCCGGAAGTGATTGAATTGGCCAAAGCCCAGCAAATACCGCTCCTTTCAACCCCGTATTCCATGTTCGTATCCTGCGGCCGGCTGCACGCACATGGATTAACCGGACTCGACGGCAATCGGTAGGGTCCATTCGGAAATGGGATATCTTTTGCAGATTCAAGACGGGGGAAGAATTCCAAGTGCAGGAGCGTGGGGGAACATTTCGCGCCCCAGTCCCGCCGCGGCGTCAGCGCCCAACGCCGAAATTGGGAAGAATTGTCATTTCTGAACGGACACGCGGTCGCGTCAAGGCCCGCATGTTTGTGCCGCCGGCGACGCCCGTTTATTCTGTATTCGGCCGTGAAACCGGGCGACGGGTTGGCGGACTTTCGACCGGCATGATCCCAATTAAACCGTCTTTGACCTCCCCGAGGTTAAGACCCGCACTTGAGGGCTGGGATCTTTCAGGTTCCGGCCGACGGCCGAGAGAGGACCAGAACCCCTCAGTTAAAATGTGAGTTTCGGATGTCAGTTCTAAAGAAATGTTTTCATGTCAAGAAAAGGGATTTCATCAGCGCTGGAGAGGCTTCCATCAATATTCAGAATATCCTCAAGTCCATGCAAATTGATCCCAAACTGATTCGCCGCATAGCCATTTGTGGTTATGAAGGGGAGATGAATGTTGTGATGCACGGCGGGGATGGGATGGTCTGCGCCGAAATCAATACCGACAATATCGTCCTGGATATATCCGACAACGGGCCGGGCATCGAGGATATTAGATTGGCCATGCAGAAAGGATATTCCACGGCCACCGACGAATACAGGGAGATGGGCTTTGGGGCCGGCATGGGACTGCCGAACATGGAAAAAAATGCGGACCTTTTCACGATCGAATCCGAAAAAGGAAAAGGGACCCGCGTCCGCATGGTGTTTCACATGCGGCGATAGGAGGAAAAGGGTGCGGAGCGTTCTGGGACCCGGCTGCTATGTCCACTTTGATCGCGACCTCTGTACGGGGTGCACCGACTGTGTAAGGGCCTGCCCTACCCGGGCCATTCGTGTCCAAAACAGCAAATCGGCCCTTATCGTGGACCAGTGCATTGGATGCGGGGAGTGCCTGCGGGTCTGTCCCACCGGTGCTCTGACCGCCGCGACGTCTGAACTGGAAGAGGTAGCGCAGGATCAAATCTCCGTCGCGATCGTCTCCCCTGTCCTTTATGCGCAGGTTGCGGAAGTCATGCCCCAAGACGTGCTGCGGGGCCTCAGGCGGATGGGATTCCAGCACACCATGGACCTGTCGTATCAGATTGAGCTGTTTCAAGCGGCCACCCGGGAATTCATTGAGCGAAACCGGACCGCTCCGCAGGCTCCCTGGCCGCTGATTTCGCCGGTATGCCCGGTGGTACTCCGCCTGATCGATGTCCAGTTTCCAAGTCTCAGACCCCATGTGCTGCCTTTCCTGAGACCGACGGCCCTGCTGGCGCGGGATGTCAAACCGCGGCTCATCCAGGAATACGGCGTGGAGGAAGCCGCCGTGGTGCTCTACCACATCACCCCCAATCGATCTTCTTTACCCGGGGAACGCTCCTATGTGGACAAGGTTCTGGGAATCAACGATGTCTATTCCGAACTGATGCGGCATCTGCAACCATCCCCGACGCCCCCCCCGATCCCACTCGCCCACGATCCTCCCGAACAGGATCGGTTCAAATACGGCACCACCAGCAAGGGGGTCTTGTGGGGGATGTCGGGGGGTGAGATTGCCGGCCTGGACACGGATCGCTCCCTGGCCATTTCAGGCTTAAGTGAAACCATCGCCTATCTGCAAAAGATCGAACTCGGCCTGTTCCGCGACATCGAGTACATCGAATTCCGCACCTGCCCGGCGGGTTGCGTCGGAGGCAAACACGCCGCCGTCGACAAGTATCTGGCGCAAAGTGCCCTGCAAAAACTGGCGCGGATGCTCGGTGCGGGCCAAAATGTGACCCGTGACCAAATCATTAACCTGTACAATGCAGGCTGGTTTGTCGCCGCACCCGACGACACGGAACCGGTATACCGGTCGGGCATGCACAGGGAGCCTTTGACCATTGCATCCTTGCAGGAAATCGATACGCTTTTGGAGAAGATTCAAGGCAAGGATTGCGCCCTCTGCGGTGCCCCGAATTGCCGCACTTTTGCCGAGGATGTCGTCCGAAGCCGCGCTTCCCTGAGAGATTGCTTCCTGATGTGCAAAAGGGAGCGGAGCGGGCCCAAATGAAAATAGGGGGATACCGGGTCTGATGTTCAACACTCCCGTAACACCTTGAAAAGCCTTGAAAGGAATCGTGAAAAATGACTGTGCAAGATCTGGTGAATCGCTTCAATTTGTATGTCGCTGCCGGGCAGCAGGGATTGGATCGTCAGGTCCGGGGCGGTTACTCCGGTGACCTGTTGAGCGAAGTGATGGCGAATGCGCCCGAGGGCTGTGTCTGGTTGACCGTCCAGGGCCATCAGAATATCGTAGCCGTGGCCGTCTTAAAGCAGATGGCCGCCATCATCCTTACGGGCGGACAAACCCCTGACGATGAAACACAGCAAAAGGCGAACCAGGAAGGTATCCCTCTGCTTCTGTGGTCAGATTCGGCTTTTGAACTCGCCGGTCTTCTGCATGCCGCCGGAGTGCAGAATTCGGAATCGGCAACGGCCTGAATCCATGGCAAGGCGCTTCGACGGCCGGCAGATATGATTCGGGCAGGAGGAGCTAAAGGAAAGGCACAATGGCAAAACTTACAATCGATGAACTCAAGCGAATCAAGGAAAAGACGCTCAAGGAAACCGCCTTGCGGCACGGTAAGACCACGATCAAGATCACCGTCCATATGGGGACCTGCGGGATCGCCGCGGGCGCCCGGGCGGTCATGAGTGCCCTTATGGAGGAAATGGCCGCGGCCGACCGTCAGGATATTCGGGTCATGAACTCTGGCTGCATGGGAATGTGCAGCAGTGAGCCGAATGTTACGGTTGAAAAAGAAGGCGAGGAACCCATTGTCTACCAGCATATGGATTCCAATAAGATGCGCCAGGTCTTCAAACGACATGTGCTTCTGGGCGAAGTTCAGACCGATTTTGCACTGGCCAAAATGTAAGGCCCGTTCTTGATCCACCCCTGCGATGGCGAAGAAAAAAAGCGGTTGCCTTCAACCACCAGCGCACGGAAGACACGCAACTGATCACCGCCGCCGCCCGATCGTATAGTCCGTGGGTAGAATCGGTCGGCGGCAAGTGAGCGTTCATCAAGTTTTTCGTTAGCGGAAAGAAGTGCCCTCGCATGGCTTTCGATTTCTTTGAGGGCCACAGCTCCTCACGGGGTCAACCGGGATAAAGCTGGGTCGATGTCACGGCGCTGGGCGCCGGGCCGACGGGATGCGGGCGGTCACCTGAGTTTAGCGTAAAAGGAGGTAGGCATGATCGGTCTCGATTTTCTGGAAAAAGTGGAAATCTTCCAAAACCTGGATAAAGAACAGCTGACGGGCGTGCAAGGCTGCTGCCAGGCCAGACAATACGAGCTTGGCGCCCGATTGTTTGGTGAAGGCGAGTACGCATCCCACATCCATATTGTCAAGAGAGGGCAGGTCGATTTGCGGTTTGATTTGCCGGGACGCCCCACCTCGGAGAAGAATACCATCTCCTCCATCTCCGAGTACAAGGTTTTTGGATGGTCTTGTCTGGTCCCGCCGTATAAATACAGTCTGTCCGCTTACTGCACCGCAAAAACCTGCGAGGTGGCAAGCATCGAGAAGGCAAGCCTTGACGCGCTTTTTGAAAAAGATCCGGGACTGGGGTATCGGGTGTTGTCCAATATGGCCATCGTCATCGGCAAACGCTTCAAGCAGCTGGAAAAATTGGCATCAGGCCTGCCGTTTTCCCTGGTAAAGATCAACGTCCATATGGGGACCTGCGGGATCGCGGCCGGTGCCCGCGAGGTGATGGGCGCCCTCATGGATGAGATGGCCCGGACCGACCGGCAGGACATCCGGGCCGAGTCCTCCGGCTGCCTCGGCCGGTGCAGCACCGAACCAAACGTAACGGTTGAAATCGAAGGCGCAGATCCCGTGGTGTATCAGAAAATGAATCCCGCTAGAATGCGTCAGGTCTTCATCCAGCACATCCTGGGCGGCCGAATCCAAACTGAATTTGTCTTAGAATGATCAAAAGCGAAAGTCAAAAGTGGGCTAAAGTCAGGCGCGTCTCCCTGCTTGGTCGTTGGGTCGCGTGCATCCATTGGACGCCCTTGCGGCACTTTAGTCCCTTTTGGATTGCAGGAGGTGTTCATGATCGGTCTCGAATTGCTGAGGGAAATTGAAGCCTTCAAGGGGCTGGACGACAACCAGCTAGTTGCGGTCCAGAAGTGCACCGAAAAGATTGAATTTCAGCGAGGAGACAGGCTATTTGCGGAAGGCGCGGATGCCAACCACTTATGGATCGTGCTGGACGGTGAAGTGATTCTGCGTTATGACCGTTCGGAGGGTCGCCCCAATTCAAGCGCCGACCCCATCTCTTTCATCTCCGAAGCGGAGCTGTTTGGCTGGTCCAGCTTTATGCCGCCCTACCAATATCGACTTTCCGCCTACTGCGCCAGCCGCAGATGCGAGGTGGTCAAGATCGCCAAGGACCGTCTGGCCAAGTTGTTCGAAAAGGACAACCGCATTGGATTCGTGATGATGTCTTACATCCTGCGGGTCATCGGAACCCATTTCTACCAGTTTCGCGACGAGATCGCCAAACGCTGGGGCCACGATATCATGAGTGGCTGGTAAGGTCGTTCAGGACGGTTATCGAGGGCGACGGCTATCCGCCGGGAAAGAGCCGAGGATGATCAACATTCGCAAAAAGAAAGCTGCGCCAGCGGCACGCCAATCGCCGCTGGCGGATCTGAGCTTCCAGAACATTCTAGATCACCTGCCCTGCTATATTTCCATTCAGGATCGCAGTCTGCATGTCCTGTTTGTCAACCAAGCCTTCAAAGACGATTTTGGCGACGGCACCGGACACCTCTGCCACATGGTTTACAAAAAATCCGCGACCCGGTGTCCTGCCTGCCCGGTGCTCAAGACATTTACCGACAAGAA
>CP070697.1:5153155-5158833 GCA_020353555.1 Desulfobacterales bacterium | reverse complement strand
CCAGATTGATGACATGGCTGGCGATCATGGTGGCGATGACGGATAAAAGCTTTTCACCGTTCTTTAAGGGGTAAGATTCGTCAAAGCGCTTGTCCACGCTGAGGGCCCCGATCACTTGTTTGCCCTTCTTTACAGGAACACATATGAAGGAAAGCTCCTGATCCTGTTTTTTCCTGCGGGAGGCAGTGCGATCCAGAAAAAGGGGTTCGTCACCGATTTTCGGGATGGCGACCGTCTTGCCCGTTTCAATGACACGTCCGGTGATGCCTTCACCGAGCTTGTACTTGACCTTTTCCATGGTATGACGATCGATACCATGGGCCACCTCGATGTTTATCTCATTGCGCAGGGGATCCAAAATTGTTATAGTTCCCCGCACCATATCCATCGAAACGGAAAGAATATCCAAAACTTTGTACAAGGATTTCTTAAGGTCAAGATGCTCGTTGAGCGCCTTGGTGATCTCGTACAGCAAGGTGACTTCTTCAATGGGTTTCATGTTTGTCAAATCAAGGCTTAGGCGTTTGCCATCCGTTGAAGCTGTTTCCACCATAATAATACATTTTTGTAATAAATAACAAATTCATTCACGAAATCAACCCAAAAATGTGACTTCCCCCCCCAATGGATACCGGCTAGGGGCTATCCAATGTGGGGGATCGGGACGCCCGTTGCAGATTAGGTTCACATGTCTGACTTCGGACTACTGCTTGCGGTCTTCCGACCTCTGTCTGCCAACATCTTTTCGCCGACCGCGCACGCTTGCCGTAATTTCTTCCACCACTTGTTCGAGGCTTAGATCGTCGGTTTTGACCGTAATCTCTGCATACCGCCGGTATAATGGATGCCGCTCGTTATAAAGACTCTCAATATTCTGACCCGGGGCGATGATCACCCCCCGCGCCTTTAAATCGCCCAAGCGTTTCTTCAGGTTTGCCGGTGTTAAGTCCAGATAAATGATCACCCCGCCCGAGCCGAGATGTTGCATGGCCTGGGGACTATAAATCACGCTTCCGCCGGTGGCAATCACATGGCCCGTGGCTCGAATAGCCAGGATATACCGTTCTTCCAAGGCACAAAAACCGGAAATCCCCCGGCGTGCAATAATCTCCTGGAGGCTTTGGCTTTCGCCGGTTTGAATGGAGATATCCGTATCCAGATACGACAGGCCCAGCCGTTTGGCCAAAACCACCCCGACCGTGCTCTTGCCCACCCCCGGCATACCGATCAATACGATGTTTAGGGGAGGATTGCCAAGTTTGGTCATTTTTTGCATTACCCGAATGAACATATCCCTCAGAGGTTAAGAACCAAATGGATAATGCGTTCGATAGCATAGCTGCCATGAAATGAAAACACCAACTTCGGTCCCATGTGGCCCCAAAATCTACCGCCGCAGCGGGGAACCTCCGCCCGGCCGGGGAGCCCCTTCTCCAACATCAGCATGCCGCCAAGGAGGTGACACAAAAAGGATCAAAGAAGCCCAAAGAACATCGTGAAAACCATTGTTCGCAACCAAGCAAATAAGGAGGAGCAAGATGAGAAAATCAGGTTTGACGCTGATGGCTAGCCTCGTTTTGGTTTTGGCCGTGCCCGCCTGGAACGTGCAATTCGCATTTCACGGCGACATGAACAACCGGTTCTTGATTTGGACCAATCATAACGACTGGTTGAATGCCTCGGATGATTCAATCGGTATTATCAGCGATGAAACGGTCTCGGAGCAGTACGCGGAACTGAAGTATCGATTTTGGTTTGAAGCGGCTGACGATGACGATAAGGTCAAAGGCGTCTACGCGATCGAAATCGGCGGAATTCGTTTTGGCAGGAGTGACAGCAGCATCGACAATGTCAATTTTTTGAGGCCACCCCCGGCACTCCGCTAAACAGCGGGGCCGTGCTCCGCAGCGGCGATTTTGATGTTAGTGCCCTATTTGCTGCACGCGGATGTGGGCTATAAGATGGGCAAGGCTAAATTGACTTACACCTTCTGGTATGCCTCCGGCGACGACGATCCCAACGATAACGATTTCGACGCTTTTTTGGCGGTGGATGTGGACCGGGAGGACAGCCAGACCATTTTTGAGGGAAACTATGTCGATGATTTCACCTACTTCACCGAGAGGCCGTATATCTTAGACAAGGGCTTTATCATGAACAAATTGGCCCTGGATTACCAGTGGACCGACAAGTTGAAGGTCGGGACCGCCGCCATGTACATGATGAGTGCCGAAGACTTCGAATATATCGACGCTTCCGGCAATCGGCAGAGCAATGATGAAATCGGTTTCGAGATGAACGCCTACGCCAAGTACATGTTATTTAAAAACGTTGAATTTGCCATCAATGCCGGTTATCTGTTTGCGGACGAAGCTATGGATTTCTTCGAGATTGGTGACCAAAGGGACGGCGACGCGGACGAGGATATTTTCGTTTCCAGTGCGCGCATCCGTTACAGGTTTTGACAGCGACATGCAACCTTGAGGGTCAAAACAGAGGAGGCGCCGGCTTTTCCGTCCGGCCCTTCGCTTTCCGCAAAACGCTTAACCCGGAGGATTTAGCATATGTCTGGCGGTATTTCTTTTTGGCGAAAATTGACATTCGTAGCGCTTGGGATTCTTGGCGCCGGCCTTGGGGGGCGAGCCTCACACGCGGCGGTCATTGAGGAGATCGCCCGGGATTTCAAGCCCCTTGCAGGCTATGTGGTGATGGTGCAGGACGAAGAATATATCATCGATCTGGACGAAACCCAAGGAGTCGCCCTGGGTCACATCTTTAGCGTGGTAAAACCCGGCAAGCCCATGGTCCATCCGGTAACCCAAAAAGTTTTGGGAACCCTGGAGGAAGTCAAGGGGATTCTCAAAATCATTCGGTTAAAATCCGGCTATTCGTTTGCCCGGCCCCTGGGAAAAACCGTTGATATTCAGAAAGGCGACCCGATCCGTCGCTATGAAAACCTACCGGCTCTTTTCTGGGACTATACCGGAAAAGGCAAACCGTTCTTTGCCCAGCTGCAATCGACCTTGCCCTCCCTTAAATGGCGGGATTATGAGAGCGCCCAACGCACCCGGCCTCCCACACCCGGGCCTTCTTCGCAACATCCTGATGCGCTGCTTTTTATTTTGACGAGTCAGGGCGTTGAAGTACGCGACCCCGAATTTTATGAACTTCGCCGTTACGGTCCCCCGGAATCAACGGCTCCGGTCGGAGCGATCCCTTCCAGCGCAGAAGAAACCATGGCGCCAAAGAATTCCCCGTATTTTAGGCACATTTGATCTGGACGGCGACGGCCGACCGGAGACGCTTTTCCGCCAGGAATTTGACAAAGATTATTTTTTCGGAAGTCGCATAAACGAGCTGAAACTGAGCAACGGCAGCCTCAAGGATTTCAGACCCAATATTGACCTGCCGGGCCGCTTTACCGTGCTCGGCAGCCTTTTCGCCGATCTTACCGGTGACGGTCAGCTTGAAACCGTTTTTATAAGGGGCGGACTGCTGTACATCTACAGCGGGAAAAAGGCCGTTTATACCTCGCCGCAACAGATGGGGGGCAGCCTCTCGTTTTTGACTTACGCGGTGAATCCCTCAGCCAAGAATGTCATGTTTACTTCCGCGAGTTTTGAAATATCGCCGGTCGTCGCGGATCTCGACGGTGACGGTCAGCTCGAACTGCTGGCGGTGGCCTCGGACCGCAATATCGTCGGTACGCTCAAAGCCGCTCCCGGTATTAAGAAAAGCTGGCTTTCAGCGGTCAAGTTTCGCGACGGACGATTCGATATGGGCATCCTTGGCGAAGAAATGGACGCACCGGTGCCAGGACTTGCCGTTCCCGATGACCGGGTCCTGTTTGTGGCTTCTAAACCCACAAATATTGTGGGACAAGGAGGCCGCAGCGACCTGCTGGCCTACCCGCTGGTCCGCCCGTAAAAATGGAAAGCATTCTTTGCTTGGCCTTTGATGGACAAATCCACGAATCTGCCCTATTTTATTGGTCAGCAGGTCGAAGATCGCTGCCTTTTGCAACTGCAATTTTTGGGGGGTTTTGACGGTGGATAGCAGCGAATGGCCATTTGCTTCTTCTGTCTGACCCATCTTGCGTCTCAAAATTGGGTAACCGTTCAGCCCCTTGAAAAACCATGGATAGGCCGACCGGGATATTTTTCATCCAGCTAAACATTCATGGTCCTCTGGGCCACCACAATGCATGAAAATTTTATTTGCGTACTAAGTGGATACAAAAGTGGAACCATGCAAAACCGGTATTTAATTTGGGGTTGCGTTTTAGCGGCCATCCCCGTCATTCTAATTGGCTGTTCCTCGGCCGCCTCGGCGGCCACCCCGAACCCCGCGACGGGGACGGCGTCCGCACCTTTTTTCAGCTGGACCACGCTTGGGGCCCTGCTGGCAATTTTTGCCGCCGGCGTGGCGCTCAACCTGACCCCTTGCGTCTATCCCTTGATTCCCATAACCGTATCGTATTTCGCAGGGCGCAGCGCTCGGAAACGGAGCCGCCTGGCGCTGCATGGGTTGTGCTACATCGGTGGACTGGCGGTAGCCAACTCCATGCTGGGGGTGACAGCGGCCCTGACCGGGAGCCTGATGGGCGCCATGCTCCAGAATCCATGGGTGCTCGTGGCGGTTGCGGCGATTTTGCTTGTATTTGCCGCCAGCCTCTTGGGTCTTTGGGACCTGCGCCTGCCGGCGGTATTGAGCCGGGTGGCCGCCAAATCTTATACCACCCAAAATCATCCCCTTCATTGCCGCCACTGTGCCCCTGTTAGAGCCGGTACCCCTACCACATCTTACACCGGTTATCTCGGAACCCTGCTCATGGGTTTGACGCTGGGAATGGTCGCCGCACCTTGCGCGGGCCCCTTTGTGCTGGGCTTGCTAACGTGGGGGGCGGGCATGGGCAACCCCTGGCAAGGGTTTATCATCTTTTGCGCCTTGAGCCTGGGCCTCGGGCTGCCCTTATTCTTTTTGGCCCTCTTTTCAGGCAAACTGAATGAGCTCCCGCATTCCGGAGAGTGGCTGAGTTGGGTCCGCAAGCTTTTGGGTTGGGCTCTCGTGGGAATGGCCGTCTATTACGTGAAGCCCCTTTTTCCCGAAGCCATCCGCGCGTTTCTGGCGGCCGCCGTCGTTCTGGCGGCCGGGCTTCATTTGGCTTGGATCGACAAGACACGCACCAACCTGCGGCTTTTCGCAAGGCTGAAGACGGCCTGCGGTTTCGCCGGTGTCGCCTGGGCCGTTTTTTTCATCGGCTCATGGGCGGTGCACCGCCCCGTTGTACAATGGCAACCCTACTCCGAGCAGCTGATCGCGGAAGCCCAAAAATCAGGTCAACCGGTGATGATTGAATTTTATGCCAACTGGTGCCCGAATTGCCTCAAACTGGAACGTCGTACCTTCAGAGATCCGGTTTTCGCTCAGGCGACCACGGACTTCATCAAGATTAAAGTGGATCTGACCAAAAGGGGCGATCCGATTCACGAACACCTGGTCGCCAAATACGAAATCATGGGGGTTCCCACGATTGTTTTCCTGGACAACCGCGGTAATGAACGACGTGATTTGCGAATCGTAAGTTATCTGGGCGCCGAAGAGTTCCGCCACCGTACGGTACTGATCCGAAAAGATGAAACCTGAAACCCTTAAGGGCCTTGAAAAAGGCCGATAGC
>CP070697.1:5143208-5153055 GCA_020353555.1 Desulfobacterales bacterium | reverse complement strand
ATTGTGCCCACTTTTGGACTTATTAAAACAAAAAAAGCACTCACGGAAATCTCGTAAGTGCTTGATTTTACTGGTACGCCCGGCAGGATTCGAACCTGCGGCCTACGGATTCGAAGAGCAGGAAACTTGAAATCAAAAAACGCCGTGATTACAAGCAGTTGATTCTATCTCAATTTTTCATCGTTTTGTTGGTTTCGTTTGGAACTGTGTGGAAATATTTGACCTGGACGGGCACAATTTGAGCACAATTGCATTTGCCTGGTAACTTCTCATCATAAATCGCCGTAATCTAATTCTGGTACTTCTTCAATCATCAATCCCACTGACCTCACAGGCTCCGATTTTCAGTGATGATAAACCCGGGCTTTGGGCTGATGAATGAGATTCGGTTCTGTCCTTCCTGCTGATGAATTACATAATCGGTCCGTCTTTCTCACGAGATTTTTCACTACCTCCCCAAAAGTAGTTCGGAAAATAATGATGCAATTATTTGATTGAGCAAACACCATAGCCGCCACACCCTGCATGGGTCCATCGGGACGGTCTGGCGCCACAGTCGCCTCGCACGTTAATTCTTGACGGCAATATTCACTATATTCTGCCGGGCGATCGCATGCTCCGTATCGCCCTCCTTTACGAACACGTGCATCAATCCCAAAACCTCATACTCGCCATTTTCCAAAGGCGTTGTGTACCACGACACCGGGAAGTTGTCGGCGAGCGCTTCTGATTCCCCGATCTTGATCCAGGTTTCTTCACCCTTCTTGCGGAAATACCAGGGGTTCGTGACCTTTACGATCGAACCGGATATACGGAGTTCCCGCAGCTCCTTTGCCAATAGATCTTCATCGAGTTGTTCCCGCAGCTGTACATGCCCCCCGTACTCTTTGATGGCCTGCGATGGAACGATGAAATAGGGTCCCCAGTCATATGACATAATTGCACCTCCTCCAATATTTCCTCTTTTGGGGTCATGGTCGTGTCACCTGAAGGTTCTAAAAAACGCTCTAAGAACAACGATTCGGCTTTAAATCCCTCGAAGTGACCTGCAACCGATTATTCTATCATTTCATTCCGTTGGAGGTGTCCGCACCCAGGCGCGTGATATTGTTTGGAAAACACGAAACGCCGAAGTCTATCTGTATTCAGATTTATCATATTTCAAAACGAAATCAACCGCTTTTTGGAAAATCCGCAAGCCCCGCTGGCGATGCGGTATATGGTAACGACGAGGCTTGAAAATCAAGTCGTGGGAACCGGCAGATACCAGTGACCTCCGCGCCGTTTTCAGGGACTTGTCAACCTCTTGCGCGGTTCGTAACGCAGCCGGCGATTGGCGACCCCCGGCTGCCAAGGCGTCACCGGAGCAACGACATCAAAAGGATCGGCTTCAACCCCGACCGAGCGCACGTCGCGGATGCCCCCGATTCCGCCTAAAGCCGTATGCGTACCCGGCCAACCCCTGATAAAGCGGCAGATGGACTACGATTGGCTTTCCCGGCTTGTCGGGTCGTAGCTGCAAGCGAAGCCCCAAGGGTAGACCAAATATTGAGCGAGGGCTGTGATTTGGCGGCGCCGGAGGTGCTGCCTTTTGAAATCGGCAACGCGTTAACGGCATTGATGAAAAAAGGGTGTCAAAGGCAAATGAAGTCGCCTCTTCCTGGGAAATCATAATGTGCGGTTAGCCTTCGATGTCCATGGCTTACCCTTGACCGTGGCATGCAAACGGTCGCCCGGGAAATGGGGATTACGATTTTGGAGTGAATACCGTGAAGGTATATAGCTATTCTGAAGCGCAACAGCGTCTTTCGGAGGTACTTAATATCGCCCGAACGGAAGAAGTTGTCATCCAAAGAAGAGGGGGGAAACTTTTTCAATCATTTTCAGAAAAAGTGAAAAATCACCTTTTGATGTGCCGGGTATTAAAATGCGCTGAAAAAAGCCGGCGGTCATCATCATTTTTACCGATTCTGAGGCAGCGTGTCCATGATAAATCACGAATGAGGATTTGACACCTTTTGGCACTTCAGATGATGAAAAAACTGAATCTCAACTATATGGCCGATCTGATTAAAATCGCCTTGCGGGATGGTTTAACCTCCTCGGTCACATGAGAATAGGGCGGTTGGGGGCTGACCACAACAAGGGCTGCTGTGTCGGGAGCGCTATCATGAAGCGGAGACTAGATGCCCCCGCTTCATGTTTACTGCGTTAAACGAATCGTGTCTGTTTTAGTCGTTGCAGTTCAAGGTGTGCCAAGAGTTGTGGCCGCCACCGGTCCGTTCTCATTCCAGAGCGACAGGCCGATGTCATTGTAGGCCGCAACGCGGTAGTTGTAAACGCGACCGGGCAGCAGGCCCGTGTCCTGCCAATCCACCCCGCCGGTGCCGCCGTTGTTGGGAGTCGGGATGCGGGCCACTTCAACGAAATCCGGCCAGGGGTCGGTGGTCAAAAGCGGCACGTCCTGGCGTTCGATGACAAAGCCGAGCTCGTTGTCGGCCTGATCAAACCAGGAGAGGGTCACAGTGGTGTCTGTTACACCGGCGACCTGCAGATTGGTGGGGGCCAGCGGAAAATCCTGCGGGGTGGCCGCTTTCGCAGCCAGCGAGAGGATGCTGCCCGCCGCATTGTAGGCTCTTACCCTGTACTTATAGGTTTTGCCCACGTTCAGGCCGTCGTGGAGGATGAACTCCTCGGTGGCACCGGAGGCCTGCACCAGCGCCAGCTTGTCCCAGGAAGCGGTCTTGGCGGATTTGCCATAAAGGACCTGGACTTCGTAATACTCCGCCCCCGTCACAGCCTGCCACCGCACCTCTACGGCGAAGGGCGACACGGCCGTGGCTCGCACGACCGGCTTGGCCGGGACGGCCGTGACTGACGTGTCCGCCGTGCTCAGCAGCAGGGGAGCACCTTTCCCGGTCAGCAGCCAGGCGGCATAGGCGATGCCGCCCCAGTTGTCATTGAGCGGATCGCCGTTTTCATCTCTGAGGTCCGCGAAATTCTGGCCGGTGGTTTGACTGAGGGAATCGCTGAGATAGGTGGGGGTCAAAGGATAGTTGGGGGCCAAGACACTCGGCGGACCTTCGGGACGCAGGGTCGAATCGTCCTGGTTTTTCAAGTGTTCCATGAACTCGCGGGTGTGCGTCTGCCAGTAGATTTCAGCTCTGGCGTGCAACTGGGCGTTGGGATCGGCCGGGCCGGAAAAGATATAGACCACGCGGTCGGAGTTGGTGCCGTCTTTGAACCGGCCGATGTCTTCGTAGGGCGCTAGTGTGGCCGGGTCGTAGGACCAGAACTTGGTGCCGGCCACTTGATAATCGGCATAGGTAAAGCCGGCCGGCGGAATGCGGTTGTCGAACAGAATTTTGTCGTTTAACAGGCTGACCGACATGCTGTAAGTGCCGTCACCGTTGTCTGTGCCGGTGCGCTTCTCATAGACCATGACCGCATTTTTGCCGCGCGCGGCGTTGATGACCGGTGCCAAGGCCCGGTTGAATCCGGTCTTGCTGGAGTCGATGTACAAGGTGGCCGAGGCCTCGTCGTAGTGCCCGGATTCATACACCGTGGCACCGCTGCTGTCCGTGACGGTCAGTTGGATCCAGAAACGTCGTCCGTCGGGATACCCGGATGGGATGCGGTGGCCCGCCTTGTTGATCACCCTCAGGACCACTTTCCAGGTGCCGTTCGGATTCTGGGTGGGTGCCTTGACGATCTTAACTTTTACGGCATCTTTGAGCTGGAGTTCGGTGTTGCGCCTGGCGCGCTCCCACATGAGGGTGCGGTCGGAGAGCATGCCCGGAAAGATGCGCGTATCGTTTCCTGTGGTGGCGCCGATGACCTCCAGGTCCACTTCGGGATAGAGCACCTTCATCATTTCCGGCAGGTCGCGGTTGGCGCCGTCGAATTTGTGAAAAGTCGTGCCCCCGTCAGGGTTGCGGTCCTTGCCGTAGGGAAACCAGCCGGCCAGGGTCGGGTCCGGATTCAGGGAGACGGCCGTGCCGTCGGCGTACTCGTGTTTCAAGGTGGGCATGTGACAGTCCTGGCACCTTTTGTAGGTCGATGCCGCCTCATCCCTGCCGAAATTGCTGAATTTCCACTCGGTGTAGGTGCGCTGCTCGGGCATGCCGTGGTTGAGGATGGGGACCGTCAGATCGTGGCAGGTGCCGCAAAATTCCGGCGAGCGGATAAAGGTGTTTCCCGGAGGCACCGGCTGGGGCAGATAGCCGGGGGGATCCGGGCGGCCACCGGCGGTGGGGTGCTCCAGCGACAATCCCTGGGCCTGGTACACCGGGAAAAAGGTGGTGGGATCCAGCGGCGGCCCGATAGGCTTTTCGAAGTGAATCGGCACTGAGCCGTCCGCGGCCACGTAAGGATCCCCGGGACTGGGCCAACCCGGTGGCTGGACGGCATAAGTCTGGCCGGTGTAGTCAGTGCCGGCCAGGGGGACGTCGCTGAAATAAATATCCGCCGATCCCGAGTACTTGCCGATATAGGTCATGCCGTCGTTGATCTGCAGGGTAGTATCCCCGTACGGGTTGCCCGCGGCGATGGTGGGATCCCCGTCCTGATCGGTGTAGGGCAGGCCGGCATGGGGCCAGTCGCTGATGCCTTCCAGCATGTTCCAGACCGGGTCCGTGTCGTCGAAGGTGCCGCCGATGTAGTTTTTGGTGACACCGCCGATGGTGCGGTGGCAAACTTCGCACAAAATGCCCTCGTCATCCGTGGACAAGAGGATGCTGTGCTCCATGGTGCTGCCTTCCGGGTCGCCGGCCAGGGTGGGGTCGAAGCGGCCGGAGTACCAGCCGTTGGGGCTGTGGCAGCGGAAGCACATGTTGCCCGCCCCGTTTTCGCCTGTCAAACTGCGTACGATGTTATTGACGCCGATCTGGTTGGCCCGGAAGACGGGGTCGCGTGCGGCGCTGGCCATGCTGGTGCCGGCCCAGTTGCCGAAGTGGCCCGCGTTCTGGTCGATGGTACCACCGTGGCAGCCCGCACAGGTCACCACGAACTCAAAGACATTATACGGTGCCGGCGCGGTGATGTTGGCCAGCTCCTGCTGCTGGGTGCCCGGGTTGGGAACCGTGCCGTGCGGAGGCCGCCGCGTGCCTCCCTGGTCGTCACTGGGTACGTCGGCGTGGGTGATGGTGGTTGCGGCCATCAGCGCCAGAACGGCTGCTGCCAGGCCGAGCCGCTTTGCGGCAAAAGCCCTTCTGCACATGTCAAGAATGTATCTCATAGCGATTTCCTCCCGTCTCATTTGACTTTTTGCCAGCGTTCGAGCGTAAGCTCCATCACACCCTCAAAATCACTGCTGCCGGAAAATAAGCCGCTGCCCGCACCCCAATAGTTGCCGAAGGGTGAAAAAGGCCATTTGAGGCCTGCCGCGATGGTCTGAGCCGGCTCGAGCGTGGGGTTGAAATCCAGGTCGGTGCTGATAATGCCGCGCATGACAGCGTCGTTATGTTTGATTTTAAGCTTCTTTTTGGTGGCTTTCGTGTCGGTGATGGACCACTTGCCGGTCACGTACCACAGTTCGGCTTGCTGCTCAGTCGTGTCCTTTTTGGGCTTGAAGGCCGTGTATGTTAGGCGGAAGACCCCATTTTCTATGGGGGCTTTGGTTAAGGCAGTGGCAACGGCTTCCACAGTGTAGTTGTCCACCAGTTGCCCCACACCGGTGTTCACGTTCTGGCCCGGATCCGACACCCGGACATCGGTTAGCTGCCAGCGGACGGTGTCACCGACCTTGACCGGGCCGGCGGATGCCGGTGCCGCCTGCAGAGTCAGGAAGCACGCACACAGCCACATGCTGCCCCATAATAGCCATCTCCTGTTTAGATACATGGTTTGCCTCCTTTCTGATGGTTTTGCGGTTCGGATGTAAGTTATCAGCTTTCGGGTTTCAGACCTCGGTATCGCCGGAGTGTTGTCTCCCATGGTCGAACTGCGCCGTCTTCCGCGGAAAAATGGATCGCGTGAATCGCCTGCATCAGGCCATGCTGTTGTTCAGTTAATGTAAGTAGAAGGTTGACGATTTTTTCTTCCATCGAACTCATCAGACCCTAGTTGCCCTGTGCATTGCGGTTGACCGTAGCAGGAACTTCCGGCTCCGGCCATACCTTGACACTATCGCCGGCTGTGTTGTGGTAATGAACAATTTCTCGAAGTGTGGCAACGAATCCGTTGTAACCCTGCGGTGCGGTGCCGCCGACATTAGGAAGGGTCGACGCTCTTAAGGATAAGAATTTTCTCGTTCAAGGCTAATTAATCAAAAGCAGTTAATTGCGTATCGGTTTCAGCTATAACCCAATTCATATGGAAGCGGCCATTAACGCAAACGTGCGCATCTCGGTAACCGAGGCAGGTTTATTTTGTCAAGACGGAAAAAAAGCGGACAGGTGAAACTAAGGCAATAAAAAAGCCTTCGCAGGGGGGTTATCCCGTGGAGGCTCCAATTGGGCAGTTTTAGGAGTAGCTTTCCCATATCGTTTCCGATAGTGAGCGCGTACTGTGAAACAGCGGGTGAAAGAGCGACCGCAAAGAGATTCGAGCTTGCAGCCAGATCAACTTGAATAAAGTTTCATAAAACAAGAAAATTTTAAGATGTCAAGAAAATAACTAAGAGAAGTGCTACGTTGTAGTAATTTTGGAAGATGAACCGCCGCCAAGGCGGGGCAGGCCGGGATTGGGTTTGGCCGAAAGGCTTTTAGGTGGTTAAATTCTGGGTTGAGGACGGTGAGAAAAACCCCCGCCCGGGAGAGTGTGCGGGGCTAACTGGTTAGAGAGAAAAGCAATTACGGTACGCCCATAGAATTATAACTTTCTATTTGTTTAGAGGCTCTAATTGCGCGCTTGTGGCAATCTTTTCACCACGCTTGACCGCAATACGGACCGCGGGCTGTGAGGTGCCAAGCTTTTTGGATAGTTCCGTGGCGCTCAAACCCAGCTGCCTGACCGCCCAATAACACAGCAAACTGCGCGCTTTGACGGTGAGCGGGTGTTTACCGGCCGCCCACACCTGCGCAGGATCTAGACCCAACGCTAGCGAACCAATTCCAGCAAATAGCGGTCCTCTTGGCACAACATCGAGTTGCCTGCCCCGTTAAATTTAATCTAAACCCTGTAGAGCAGCTTTCTAAAACGGAAAAATAACTTTGGATGTAATTGAGTTGATACTCCATTTAACTGGGGTACCGATTTTGGAATAGATGCCCCTGCCGCCGGTGCCGGCGGTTAAACCAAACCGCCTAGCCGGTCAATAGCCGTCGCGTCAACGTGGCCAGCGGCGCGTGACCGGTTTGTAATAAAAGATGGGCATGATGGGGGATCAGCGCCCACACCGAACAGGCGGTTTGCGTCTCCGCGACGATATCACCCCAACGTTGGACGAAATGATCCCGGTCCTGATCATCTGCGAATATCCGCTGGCGCTAGATTCCGCATATGATGAGATGATGCCGCGCTCCGGGAGCATCGATGCGCGCTTTACGTGGCATACAACCTCTATCCCACAGAGCCTTCATTTATGAAAGTTATAATTCTATGGGCGTGCCGGATTTTCCGACCTTTCGTTTTGCGAATCGACCAATGGACCTGGTGCTTGCCCTTTGCAGTGGAGACGTTGACACCGTAACCTCTGGAAACAGAATTTTCGTTGATGATGGTAAACCGGCGAGAATTTCGCGGAATGAACAGTTAAACCTTAACTGGCTCGTCACCGGTTTCAAAGGTAAGATGGGCCTCGATGTTCCAAATATCGGTTTCATTTCGGGAACCAATGGGAAATCCATCACCAAGAATTTGTATAAAAAAGAAGTGAACCAATGGCTGTCAGAGATCCGGCAAGGAAAAATAGGTGGCTTTTATTCATTGGGCAGAACCTTTCGGCAGTCCGTTTTAATTGTAAAGGCCTTTCAGGGGACTACCGCAAATTCGCCTTTGAGAAAACCGCGTCCGATCGACAGCTGATAATTAAAATTGCTGCGATTTGCCAAATTGACCTCCACTTCCTTGTAAACCTTTTCCATGCAGATGCCGAGTCGGATAACGGGGCAAGCTGCAGGTTCTGCATTATGTTGCTTAATCTTGGCTATCCGGATCACTTTAGCTTCAATGGTCTCCGTTCGCCCTTTCCTGTTGGTGAGATCAAATCGCACGAATTTATCTGCACCGCCCTTAAATTCAGCGATAATGACGGCATTCAACGAGGAGGTTCTGGCAACTGCATCCAGTTTGGCTTTTATTTTCAGATTTTCCGGAAGTATCGTCACATGTTCGATCCAGCCGACTATCAGCCGGTCTTTTCCTGAAGACTGCCCCTGGACAATGCCGGCGATAGAAAAAGGTATTAAAGAAAAAACAACCATGTTTCTGATTAAATCATGACCACACCGGTTAAGGCTCCTGCCAGATATGGACTCCAACCCCTATCTTCTCGTTTATTCTGCATTTTTGCCTCCTTTTTACCCAGAGTGTTTTAGATGGCTTCAATTACGCTAAATACACTGTATAAAATACCGGCGATCACCGCAGTTGTTGGAATTGTTAAAAGCCAGGCAAGTACGATATTTGCAGCCACCCCCCACCTAACGGCCGACAACTTCGTGGTTGCGCCAACCCCGATGATCGCTCCGGTAATGGTGTGGGTTGTTGAAACGGGAATACCCCCGACCGTTGCGAGGAGAATCGACGATGCCGCAGCCGTCTCGGCACAAAATCCGTGAACCGGTTTTAGTTTCGTCATTTTCATCCCGAGGGTCTCAATGACACGCCAGCCTCCAGCCAGCGTGCCCAAGGCGATCGCGACATGGCAGATAATCACCACCCAGAACGGCACATGAAATTCACCTTTCAAGTAACCCGTGCTGTACAACAACACTGTAATGATTCCCATGGTCTTTTGGGCATCATTGGTGCCGTGGCCAAGGCTGTATGCACCTGCCGAAATCAACTGCAGTCGTCGAAACCAGCGGTCGATTCGCTGGGGGGTGCCGCGCCGGCAAATCCAGTAAACAGCAACCATACATAGATAACCTAAGATTGTCCCGAGTAGCGGTGCAATTACAATAAAAACTGCAATTTTCAGCAAACCGCTCCAGATCAACGCCTTAAGGCCTGCCTTTGCAATGCCTGAGCCCACCAGCCCACCGACCAGTGCATGGGAAACGCTGATCGGCAGCCCTATATATGTGCAGGTATAGGTCCAAAAAATGGCGGCGCACAGAGTGGAAAGAATCAGTGTGGCATCTACAATGCCGGGATCGACAACACCTTTGCCGATGGTGGTGGCCACATGGACCCCGAAGAAAAAGGCGGCTGCCAGGTTAAAAAACGCCGCCCATAAAACCGCCAGCCGCGGAGACAGCACTCTGGTGGAAACGACAGTGGCAATCGAATTGGCAGCGTCATTCATGCCATTAAGAAAGTCAAATATCAGAGCCACAACTACTATGAAGATAACAAAAGCCAGCATGGCGCTATATCCTCTTATCAAACGTTTTCCAGGACAATACCTTCGATGATGTCGGCGACATCTTCACATCGATCGGTGGCCGTCTCGATGTGTTCCAGAATATCCTTCCACTTGATCAGTTCTTTGGAATCATCTTCTTCTTGAAACAAACGGGCAAGAATTCCGGGACACAGAATTATGAAATCTCAAGGTTGCGAGATCCAATTGAATACGAAGGGAATTATTAGTTAGATTCTAATCCTTTTTGTAAGCGGTCACAGGGTAAATTCCATTTTGTCTAAAAAAATTTGAAATAAATCATTTTTTGCGGGACAAAAGGTTTTTCATCTGCTATAGGACGATGGGTAAGAGTATCCTATATTATGAAAAACCAAAACC
>CP070697.1:5104193-5143108 GCA_020353555.1 Desulfobacterales bacterium | reverse complement strand
ATAAGATCGAGGTGAGGGATGACGGCTGCTTTCAGTTGACAAGCTTCAGAAGGACCATCGAGGCGGATGCCAACTAGGTTGGCCTCGTTGAGGGCCCTCGCTTGCCGGTGGGGTTCCTGCGCTTTCGACTGGAGCGTGAAAAGGCTTACCTCTTCTGCGTGATCAAGGATAAGGCTCTGGGGAGAACGCTGCCCATCATCCGCGCCGCGAACCCGGACGTGAAGTTCAAAGGGGTACCCTAAGCGTTCTTCGCCCTTCGATTTGTTAGGATCGCCAACCCATCCCCGAAGCGCTCCGCGGGAAAGAAGCCTTGCCGGGCCAATCACCGTGCATGCAAATATCCATCACCTCCGGGATCATGCCGGTGATCCTTTTCGGAGTCGTCGTCCGCAAATCGTGGACAAACGCATTGACCCGCAAGGCGATATCATCTTTTCTGGCCCGTAAGGGGGGAAGACAGATCGGAAAGACGTTAATCCGCTAAAACAGGTCCTGGCCGAAGCGTCCTGGGGATACCCGTGCGGCCAGATTGCGGTGCGTGGCCGGGATAATTCGAATGTCCACGCAAATCGGCCGGTTGCGGACAACCGCAGGGGAAAAAGGCAGCGTCCTGCGGGATACTGCCTTTTGCTTTGCGTGCGCGGGATCAAACACGATTGGCAAACGGCAAAATCAGCCACCGCCACGGCCGATGGATGTGCTAGGGAGAAACACCGAATCGTAACCACTTAAAACGGTTTTGCAGCTCTGGGGGAACGTTTTGACCGATCCGGCCCATGAAGATATTTTCCGGTTTCAAACAGATGTTGGGTTCGTTGGTTTGGTATTCACGAAAACCAAACGGCTCAAAAAGCTTGATTAGGATCTGACGATACGCCTGGGCGGACAACTGGGTTCCGTCCAGATCCCAGGTCCAGGAATAGCCGACCAGATAAGCAATCTTAGCTTCAATTTGCGGATGGGTGAGCATCATTTGGATGACACCAGGGGCGATCTTGGCCGCGCGCCAACCACGGCAAATCTCGATGGCCTTCACTTCGAGCATCACTCCCGGCCCCAATTCGGACCAGCGCTCCCCCGGATCGGGAAAGGCCAACACCCCGAAACCGATGATGTGGTGCCCCTCCGCCAGGGCGACTACCACATTCGCATCCGGTTGAGCGGCGTTTTCTTCCAGACTTTCCCTCCGGGTATACAGCGATTTGTAATGGGCGTGGGTGCCGAACTGGCGGTCAAAACTGCAGCGGCGGATTTCTTCCGGCGTGCAGAACGACCGAATTCGCACGTCGCCCTTGCGCGAGGGCCAAACGATTTCATTCGCCGGGTTTGCGCTCATGGACAAGTTGCTAAAAATCGCCCCAGTCTTTGTGCAGACGCTTGGTCATGATCATCATATCGTAACGCTTCCCCCGGGGATCCTTGACGTAACCCTCAAGGACCGCTTTTTTGAAAAAATCGAGTTTGTAGGCGGATTCGATGGCCGCATCTTCAACGCCCACCACGAAATCGGCGCGCAAATCCCTCAGCCCCTTTTCCATCGCCAGTTGAATGAGATCCAGCAGCATCCAGGTCCCCAGACGTTTGTGCCGAAAATCGGGCAGGACCATGATCCGCAGTCGCCCCACATGGCTGGTGCAACCGTAGCCGCGCATGTGCAGACTGGCATGGGCCACGATGTCGTCCCGGCAAAGTGCGACAATTGAATACACGGTTCCCCCGCCGATGCCATCAATCCACTTGCGGATGACCGCCGGATCCAACACATCATAGCGCATATACCACCGGTCATCCTCCGGGACGGCCGCATAAAACTGACGCAGCCGAAGCTCGTCCGCCTTTTCCAGCGGACGGATAACCGCCTCCTGACAATCCTTCAGCACAACTTCTTTAGGGTATCTCACCGGAATGAACCTCCTCTGACGGGTCGGCCACTGATACGGCAGCCGATCAAAGCAATCGCCGCCGAACGAGCCTCTTTTGAACGGGCCTCCGCGGATTCTTGTTGGGCCATGGCCGGCCGGGGGTTGCCTCCCAGGCACGAATTCTTGCCGCCGCCGGACTGATCGACGTCGCAACCCATCGAATATACCAGAATTGCTTGATGCCGTTTTTGCAGCGGAACACGGACTATGAGAAATTGACATTAGCATTTTTTTCTTGACTAAGCAATATTGTAGCTAATATATAGCTATAAAGTAAATAGGCTGAATTTCGACCAAGAAAAGGGATGTAGTTGAAAACGCCTTGTCAAACCCATTAGAATTCTTCACCAAACAAAGGAGATTATCCATGGCCGATCTTAGCTGGTTGCCGCGCGAGTCAGGACTCAAGGACCATTTTCTCTGGGGTGATGAACACTTTTCCGATCAAGCTCCGGGTGTCATGTTTGCAAAAAAACCCATCCTCGACCCCACCGGAAATCCGGTCGAAGGCCTCTACTCCGCCTGGATCACCCTCAACAATCCGCAACAGTACAACTCCTACACGACCGAAATGGTCAAAGGTGTCATTGCCGGTTTTCAGCGCGCTTCCGCCGACAGCTCCGTCGTGGCCTCCGTTTTCACCGCCGTCGGCGACAAGGCGTTTTGTACCGGCGGCAACACCAAAGAATACGCGGAGTACTACGCCGGTCGTCCCACGGAATACGGCGTCTACATGGACCTTTTCAACGGGATGGTCGATAGCATTCTGAATTGCAAAAAACCCACCATCTGCCGCGTCAACGGTATGCGGGTGGCGGGCGGCCAGGAAATCGGGATGACCTGTGACATCACGGTTTCCAGCGATCTGGCCATATTCGGCCAGGCCGGCCCGCGCCACGGTTCGGCCCCGGACGGCGGCAGCTCCGACTTTCTGCCCTGGATGCTTCCCATGGAGCTCGCCATGTGGAACTGTATCTCCTGCGAAATGTGGAGCGCCTACAGAATGAAACACCTGGGCCTCATTTCCAAATGCGTGCCGGTGATTCAGGATAACGGCCGGTGGGTCCGCAACCCCGCCGTCATCACGGACCGCTATGTGGATGACGGCGAGATCGTGTACGGGGAATTCAAGACCGGCAAAGAAGCTCAAAAGGCGCGGGATTACGTCAAAGCCGCCCAAACCGATTTTGCCCTGCTGGATGCAGCCGTCAACAAAATTCTCTGGGCCTATACCAACCTCTTTCCCGGCTGCCTGATCAAAAGTGTGGATGGTATCCGTCTGAAGAAGAAATTTTTCTGGGATCAGGCCAAGGTCATCAACCGTCACTGGCTGGCTGTGAACATGAATTCCGAGGCTTTTCTCGGATTCAATGCTTTCAACACCAGAAAAATTACCGGCCAGGACACCATCGACTTCATCGAATACCGCCGGCGCCAGGCCCAGGGCGAGGCTTTTGACATGGAATTCATGGCGGCGGTACTGGGGAAGCCGCAGGCGTAGGAGGACAATATGTTGTTGGAGGGAAAAAACGCTCTCGTGACAGGCGGTTCCCAGGGAATCGGAGCCGCGATTTCGCTGGAACTGGCACGCGAAGGGGCCAACGTCTGTCTGACTTACCGCAGACATGCGGATGAAGCTCAGAAGTATGCCGATCAAATACGGGCCATCGGCCGCAAGGCCCTGGCCGTTCAGTGTGACAGCGCCTCGTTCGCCGAGACCGAAGGGGTGGTCAAAGCGGCCCTCACGGAATTCGGCCGGCTGGATATCCTGGTCAACAACGCGGGCATGAATTGGGACAGCGTCTCCTGGAAGATGACCGAAGAGCAATGGGATCGGGTGTTGGAAGTCAATTTGAAAGGTTATTTTAATTTCAGCCGCCACGTGGCCCCCCTTTTCAAAGATCAGAAATACGGTAAAATCATTAATATCACCTCGATCAACGGCCTGCGCGGCAAGTTCGGACAGACCAACTATTCCGCCTCCAAGGCCGGCATCATCGGGTTTACCAAGGCTCTCGCCAAAGAACTCGGCGGCTTCGGCGTCAACGTGAACGCGGTGGCACCCGGACTGATTGAAACCGCCATGCTCCGGGAATCCGAAGCCCGCGACAAAATTATTGAGCTGGCCCTGGCCGAAATCGTTCTCAAGCGCGTCGGCCAGCCGGAAGATCTGGGATATGTTGTCGCTTTTCTGGCCTCCGACAAGGCCCGTCATGTCACCGGCGAAGTGATCAAGGTGGATGGCGGGCAGTACATTTGAAATGCGTGCGATCCGCAATGGGTTTTGAACCTCAATTTCAAGCACTTTGGCAGATTCCGGCCGGTCCGGATCAAGGAGATCGTCGATGGGAAAAGTAGCCATCATCGGTGTGGGACAAAGCGCCTTCGTTCGCAGTTATCCGGGTTCGATTCGGGAGCTGGCCTTCGAAGGATTCCGCGAGGCCATTCAGGATGCCCAAATAACGACCAGGGAAATTGATGCCTCCATCATCTGTTCCGCACCGGAATACGACAAACAGCGTTCCCCGGCAGGCGTCTTTGCCGAATACCTCGGCTTAAACCCCCAGCCGACTTTCTATGTGGAAAGTTTATGCTCCTCGAGCAGCATGGGCTTGAGACAGGCCTATGCTCTGATCAAATCCGGGCTGCACAAAATCGTAGCGGTGATCGGTTTTCAGAAAATGTCCGAAATTTCTTCCTCCGAATCCCAGGAAAGAATGGGTCGGGGGGCGGACATCCAATGGGAAAGCCCGTTTGGAACCATGATGCCGGCCTATTATGCCATGTATGCCCGCGCGCACATGCAAAAATACGGGACCACGCCGGAGGACCTGGCCCGCATCCGCGTCAAGGCAGCCACTTACGGACAGATCAACGACCGGGCCGTCTACCGCAAACCGGTCGGCCTGGAGATGTTCGTCGACCCGGAAAATCGCATGTCCGGCCCGGTGGCAAGCCCGCTGCGGGTGGGAGATTGCTGCGCCAATGCCGACGGCAGCTCCTGTCTCATCGTGGCCAACGAGGAAATGGCCAAAGCTTTGAGTCCAAAACCGGTGTGGATCCTGGGACTAGGGGCCGCCAGCGCCAGTGTGAACCTGGCCGGCCGGGATCTGTTCACCGGTTTGACCGTCGCCCGGCAAGCCAGCCGTCAGGCCTACCAAATGGCGGGGGTCGGCCCCCCGGATATCGATGTCGCGGAAGTGCACGATTGTTTCACCATCGCCGAGATGATGGCTTACGAAGACTTGGGCTTTGCCGAACCGGGGGGAGGCAAAGAGCTCATTCGAAGCCAAGCGACTTACCGGGAGGGCTCCATACCGGTCAACGTGGACGGCGGCCTTTTATCCAAAGGACACCCGATTGGGGCCACCGGAGGTTCGCAAATCCGGACCATCGTGCTGCAGCTGCGCGAGGAAGCGGACGCCATGCAGGTGCCAAGCCCAGAGATCGGTTTGGTCCACAACATCGGCGGGGTGGGTCTTTACGGCAATGTCAGCATTCTAGGGAGGGCCTAATGGGAAGCATCAAGGAAATGGATGACCGCTTTAAGAAATTTGGCACGGTTAGCTTTACTTCTACCACAAAAATCAATGATTTCATTGACTATTTGGAAAACGGTCAGGTCATGGGCACCCGCTGCAAAGTCTGTGGCCTGGTTTTTTTCCCGCCCCGGGCGGATTGCTACCAGTGCCTGGCCAGCAACATGGAATGGTTTGAAGTTGCGGGTCGCGGTCAGCTGGTCACTTACAGCAAACTCGAATTTGCGCCTGTGGGATTTCAGGAAGATGTGCCCTACTGCATCGCCCTGGTGGACTACGGCGACTACAAGGTCTTCGGCCGGATTGCCGGTGATGTGCCCGAGGGGGACATCCAAATCGGAATGGAGGTGAAGACCGTGGTCAACCGGGTGGCCAACGAACAGTTCAACTACGTTTTCCAAAAGGCTTAAGACCCATCGCCCCCGGCGCGCGCCCAGAACACAGCAAATAACAAGCAGCAAAGATCGTCACGGATTGACCCGCGGCGGGCATCGAACGGAAATCCCCCACGCGCGCGGCTTGGCCGCGAACGATCGATTTTTTTGCAGAAACGCTGTATTCTTTCTAATACCAAGCATAAAAGGAAAACCTGCCATGTCCGAACTCAAGTATCACAAAATCCAAAAAGCCGACGGCGTCGCACGCATCACCTTCGCCCGCCCCAAGCACAATGTGCTCAATATCGACATGATGAATGAGTTCAACGCCGAGCTCGAAACCCTCTCTGCGGATCAGGATCTGAAGTGCCTGGTGATCGCCGGCGAAGGGCCCAGCTGGTGTGCCGGGGTGGAGGTCGCTGATCACAAACCCGCCCTGGTGGATGAGATGATTGCAACTTTCAACCGCATCTTCGAACTGATCGACCGGATTGAGGTACCGACCCTGGCGGCGGTCCACGGAGCCTGCCTTGGGGGCGGCCTGGAGGTGGCCATTGCCTGTGATATCATCGTGGCGGCTCAAAGGGCGCTTTTCGGCCAACCGGAGATCAAATTGGGCTTTTTTCCTCCTTATGCCGCGATACGCCTGCCCCAACTCGTCGGCCCCGCCAAGGCCATCGAGATCTGCACCACCGGCAAACGCTACACGGCCGCCGAAGCTCAGGCCATGGGCCTTATCAGCCAGGCGGTCGACGACCAGCAACTCGACGAAGCGGTCTCGGGGCTGGTCAAAGAAATTCAAGCCGGCAGCCCGCTGATTATCCGGCTCAACAAACGCGCCGTCAAACACCACCTCGGGATGGGGTTCCCCCAGGCCTTGCGGGGGGTCAGCGACCTTTTTCTCAAGACCCTGATGCAAACGGAAGACACGCTGGAAGGGATTCGAAGCTTTGAAGAAAAGCGCCAGCCGGTGTGGAAAAACAGGTGATCGAGGCCAACGTGCGGGCCGCCCATGCCCGGGAAGGCCCTGCCGCCGTTGGCCGCCGGACAGCCGGAATTCAGGGAGTACACGATCGATGACACGCGAAGAAGAATTGGTCCGCCAGGGTTGGCAAAAACAAGCCATCTACGACGAACCAAGGCTGACCGAAATGGTCGCGCTATATCGGCAGATCGGATTTGAAGTTCACCTGGAGCCTTTTAATCCAGATGAGGAACCGGGGTGTACCGGGTGTATGCAATTGGCGCCGGAGAACTATCGGAGAATTTTTACGCGCAAAAAATCGGAAACAGATTGAGGGGTTCGGCCCTGCCGTAATCTCTGGGGTGAATAAAAAATCTTTGCGAAGGAAGTGACGATGCACAAACTACTTACCGACAATCCAGGTCAGAAAGTTCTCCTTTTAGGCAATGAAGCCATTGCCCGCGGAGCGATTGAGGCCGGCGTGGCCTTTGCGAGCACCTATCCCGGCACTCCCTCCTCGGAAATATCTTTAAACTTTTTCCAAATAGCCCGTGAAAGCGACCTGTACTTCGAATACAGTACCAACGAAAAGGTGGCCCTCGAAGTGGCGGCCGCAGCAGCGAATTCCGGCGTTCGCACCATGTGCGTGATGAAGCATGTGGGGCTGAACGTTGCCGCCGATGCTCTGATGACCCTGGCCTATGTCGGCGTTAAAGGCGGCCTGGTGGTGTTGACCGCCGATGACCCCTTGATGTTTTCCAGCCAGAACGAACAGGACAACCGCTTTTACGCCAAGCTGTCCGGGCTCCCCATGGTTGAGCCGTCCTCGGTGGAAGAAGCCAAAAACCTGGTGCCCTACGCCTTTGATCTTTCGGAAAAGCTCCAGGAGCCGGTGCTGTTTCGCACCACCACGCGCATCAATCATTCCACCGGTACGGTGACCTTGGGTCCGATCCGCGAACGCATCACCCGGGGTGATTTTAAGAATGATCCCCTCAATCTAGTACCGGTTCCGGCCGTGGCGCGCAAATTACACGTCCGGCTGCTCAAGAATTACGACACGGCCCGGGGGCTGGCCGAAAAATCCGAATATAATTTCACGACCGGTAAAGGGCCGTGGGGGATCATCTGCAACGGCGTCAGCTATAATTACGTGGCGGATGCCATCCAGGATCTGCAGATCGAAGATCAGGTCAGAGTCCTGCGGATTGGATTTTCGCACCCCCTACCGGCCGCGCTGATCAAAGACTTCCTGCAAGGATCCGAAAAGGTGCTCATGGTCGAAGAAGGCGAACCCTATATGGAGGAAGCGGTCAAGGCTCTGGCGCAGGAGGAAGGATTAACTCTGCCGATCAAGGGCAAGGGCGAAGGGCTCTTCAGTCGTCTCTACGAGTACAATCCCGCCCAGGTTCGGCAGACGATCGCGCGCTATTTTGGATTGGCCTACACACCGGCGACGCTGCCGGATTTGACGGACGTGCCGCAAGTTCCGCAGCGCCCCCCGACCCTGTGCGCCGGCTGTTCCCACCGGGCCACTTTTTATGAAGTCCGGCGGGCCGCCGAAGGTATGGAAACGATTTTCCCAACCGACATCGGGTGTTACACCCTAGGCCTGCTGCCGCCGCTTTCCGCGGCCGATTTCCTCATTTGCATGGGTTCATCGGTCGGCACCTCCGGCGGCTTTTCCAAGGTGACGAACAAAAAAGTGATTGCCTTCATCGGCGACTCGACTTTCTTTCACTCCGGCATTCCCGGTTTGATCAATGGGGTCTTTAATAATCACGAGTTCACCCTGGTCATTCTGGATAACGGAACGACGGCCATGACCGGACACCAGCCTCATCCGGGGGTCGACATGCAGCAGTTGAACCTTGACGGCTACGGTCAGGTTTCGATTGAAGCGATCGTCAGGGCCATCGGCGTTCCCCATATCACCGTCGTCAAACCTTACAAAGTGCAGAAGAGTATCGCGGCGATTAAAGAGGCGCTTCAATTCAAGGGCGTTTCGGTGATCATATCCCAGGAAACATGCACCCTGTACGCTAAAGGTCTCAAACTCCCCCAGCGCAAGGCGTTTCATGTCAGCGCCAAGTGCAAAGATCACCGGGAGTGCATCGACACGCTCGCCTGTCCGGCCTTTTATACCTGGGAGGACCGCGTCAAAATCGATCCCAATCTGTGCACCGGTTGCGCGGTGTGTGCCCAGATCTGTCCGGAAAACGCAATCCTGCCGGTCAAATCCAAGAAGAGTGTTCCGGCCTAGCGGAGGGCTTGATCGCGACCCTCGCGGATCGGCCTCACCGTCACGGGAACCACCCGTCCGGGGCCTGCGGCGAAACTATTTACCGATTCAATTTTCGGGCCTTGAGCTCAATTGATAGGAAGACAAACATGGAGACAAAAAGACTGATCATTGTAGCAGTAGGAGGACAAGGCAACCTTTTGGCATCCAGCGTCTTGGGAGAGGCAGCGCTTCTGGCCGGTGTTCCCATTCGCATGAGTGAAATTCACGGCATGGCCCAAAGGGGCGGGGTGGTGGAATCGGCGCTTGTTTTTGGTGAAGCCCATAGCACCATCATCTCCGACGGCGAAGCCGATGTGCTGGTGGGATTTGAACCCGCCGAGACGCTGCGGGCCTTAAATAAATGCAACGCCCACACCGTCGTTATCACCAATCTCGCACCGTTGATGCCGTTTACCGTGAACATCGGGCAGGGAGTTTATCCCGACCTGGATCACCTGCAGAAGCTGATTCGGAAAAAAACCGCCAAGCTGATTGCTTTCAACGCCGCCGCCCTGGCCCAAGAGGCGGGCAACGTTTTGGCGGTCAATATGGTCCTGCTGGGCGCCCTGATACAAACCGGCGTGCTCCCCCTGACGGTGGATCATGTCAAAGAGGCCATGCAACGTAAGACCAAAAAGGACTTTTTGGATTCGAACTTAAAGGCATTTGAACTCGGCTTTGCGGCCGCCGGACAGGCCGTCTGAGCCCACCTCAATTTCCAAGGCTAGATCAGCGAACTGAAAAAATTCTTTGGCAGAAATGGTTTATTATCCTAAAATGTTCTTAAACGGAAAAACGACACAGCGCGTTAAACCGAGAAAGAAAAGACGACTTTGCACTCGTTTGTCATTTTGATTGGATATCCGCTGCGGGCGAACAGCGCGGCGATCGTTGCGTGCAAAAAGGAGGATCAGCATGGCCTGGAACAAAAAGTCTGAATGTATGCCGGTGGAGAAACTCCAGAAATTCCAACTGGAAAAGCTGAAGGAAACCGTCGACTGGAGCGCCAAGAAGATTCCTTTCTACAAAAGGAAATTAAAGGAAGCAGGCCTCACGGCAGCGGATCTCAAGAGCCTGGCAGACCTGGGCAAGCTCCCCTTTACCGTTAAGAATGATCTCAGAGATAATTATCCCTTCGAGCTGTGCGCCGTCCCCCTGAAAGACGTGGTCCGGGTGCACGCCTCCTCCGGGACGACCGGCAAACCCATCACCGGACCTTACTCGGCGGATGACCTGGCGCAGTGGAGCGAATGCATGGCCCGCAATCTTTGGGCCGCGGGCATACGCCAGGGGGATATTGTTCAAAATTCCTATGGTTACGGCCTGTTCACCGGCGGACTGGGTTTTCATCAGGGCGCATCCCTTCTGGGGTGCACGGTGATACCCACCAGCTCCGGAATGACCGAACGCCAGATCACGCTCATGAAAGATTTTGGCACCACGGCCCTGTTTTGCACCCCTTCCTATGCGCTGACCATCGCCGAGCGGGCCGAGGAAATGAGAGTGGACCTCAAATCCCTGCCTCTGCGCGTCGGCGTCTTCGGCGCGGAACCCTGGACGGTGGGCATGCGTCAGGAAATCGAGGAGCGTATGGGGATCAAGGCCATGGAAGCCTACGGCCTCACCGAGCTGGGCGGCCCGGGAGTGGCCTTTGACTGCGAAGTTCAGGACGGACTGCATATCAACGAAGACCATTATCTGGCGGAAGTCGTTGATCCGGCCACACTGGAACCGGTACCGGAGGGAGAAAAGGGGGAGTTAGTCTTCACCTCGCTTCAGCGCCGGGCCATGCCTATGATTCGCTATCGCACGAAAGACATCACCCGGCTGCGCCGGGAAACCTGTGCCTGCGGCCGGACGCTGGTCAAAATGGATAAAATCTACGGGCGGTCCGACGACATGCTGATCATCAGCGGCGTAAATGTCTTTCCCTCCCAAATTGAAGCCCTGCTGCTGGAAATCGGAGAAGTTGAGCCCCAGTACCGGCTCATCGTCCGCAAAAAAGGATACCTCGATCAGCTGGTCGTCCAGGTGGAGGGCAAGAAAGAGGTCTACGAGGCCAGCCGCGAGAAAAAGTACGAAGTCGAGGCCAAGATAAGCGGCCATATTAAGGGCATGATGGGCATCGGGGTCGAAGTCGAGCTGGTGGAGCCCAAGTTCATTGCCCGCAGCGAAGGCAAGGCTCTAAGAGTCGTCGATGAAAGACCCAAACAGTTGCGATAAACCCGCCCGAGGATTAAATCGTGTCCGTCCGGAGACGGCATCCTGCGGTCCCCGCCGGCGTCCGTGGCCAGGAATCATCGAAGCGAATACAATCTTTCGTCTGCGGCATTTTTAATCGGGGACTTTTTTTGAAGTTATGCGGCTACTATCAATTTGGCGGTATGAAAAATATCCCGGTCGCCAGCTGATCGGCCTGTCCATGATCTTTCAAAGGGCTCAACTGTTACTGCGGGTAACCTAGCGGGAGGTCGAGTATGAACGCTACGCCCAATTTTAATCCCCAGTCATTTGCCGTTGTCGGCGCCGGGCCGGTCGGTTGTATCGTCGCCGCCTTCCTCGCCCGGGGCGGTTACACGGTAACCCTCTGCGATGTTATTCCTGATCTTTTGGCGCCGGCCCTCGACCGCGGAATTATGATCGAAGGCGCCGAAAACCTCCAACAACCGATCTCCCACACATGCACGAATATCGATGAGTTGGCCGCCTACCATCCGGATGTGATCTTCATCACCGTGAAAGCGAATGCCTTGCCCTTGATTGCATCCGCCCTCGAAGGATTTTACCGGGAAGGCATTCACATCGTCAGTTGGCAAAACGGGATCGATACCGAATTGGAAATCGCCAAAGTACTGGGCCGCAAGCCTGTGATGCGCGCCGTCGTCAATTATGGCTGCGGGCTGGCGGGACCGGCCCATGTCCGCATGCCGTTTCATCATCCGCCCCACCACGTTCAGGAACTCGATCCGGGATCCCGCCACGCGGCCCGGGCGGTCGCCGCGACGCTCACCCGCTGCGGCTTGGCCACTGTGCACACCGATCAAATAATATCGATGGTTTGGCGTAAAACCGTGATGAATGCTTCGATGAATCCGGTGTGTGCCGTGACCGGACTGACGATGGCACGGGCGATGAACGACCCTATCATTTATCAAATCGTGGATGCCCTGGTCAAAGAATGCATCCAAGTGGCCCGCGCCAACGAAATCAGCCTGGGCTGGGACTATTACACCTACGCCATGGATTACATGGGCAGCGCCGGGGACCATAAACCTTCGATGCTGATAGATATTGAAGCCCACCGCCGCACCGAGATTGATTTCATCAATGGCAAATTCGTGGAATACGGAGATCGGACAGGGATGGATACGCCTTACAACAAAACGCTCCGGGCCCTCGTCAAGGGATTGGAATCGAAATAACAACATGCGGCGTGACGTTTCGTCATGGGTTGTAAGTTATTGGAATCAGGGGCTGCGGGCCGCCCTGGGGACCGCCGGGTGTCGAACCCGGCCCTAGCGATGGGTCATCGGCGCAGCGCCCCTTCTGGAATTGCGGACGGATATGACATCTAAACCAATCTACGTGGGTGCTGACGTGGGAGCTTCACGCACCAAAGTGGCCATTCTCGACGGCGATAAAAACTTGATCGGCCGGGCCGTGCGCAAGTCGGGCACCGATTTCACGGCCACCGCCGCCGAATGTCTGGCGGCTTCGTTAAGGATGGCCCGGGCCGCGGAAGGCGACATCGTCAACGCGATTTCGACCGGATATGGGCGCAAAAATGTCGCCTTTGCGCGCGATAGCCGAACGGAAATAAGCTGCCATGCCAGCGGCTGTTATCTGTATTTTCCCCAGCCCATCACCATCATCGATATCGGCGGACAGGACAATAAAATCATCAAACTCGATGAGGCGGGTCGGCGCACGAGTTTCAAGATGAACCGCAAATGCGCGGCCGGCACCGGGGCCTTTTTGGAAGAAATGTCGGCCCGCCTGGACATCCCCCTGGAAAACATGGACGGACTGGCCCGTCAGTCCGCAAACATGGTGAAACTGGGAAGCTTTTGCACCGTTTTTTCGGCCACCGAGGTATTGGAAAATATCCGGCATGGCCAAAAAATCGAAGATATTGTCAAGGGGGTTTTCTTTTCGGTGATCAAGCGCGTCCTGGAAATGGATTCGCTGACCGCCCATGTTGTCATGACGGGCGGCGTCGTGGCCCACAATCCCTATCTGGTTAAAATGACTGAAGAAATGATTGGCCGGCGCATTCTGGTCCCCGAGCACCCGCAGTTCACCGGAGCTATCGGCGCCGCCTTGTATGCGATGAACCGTGACCAATAAGGTCCCAGCGCAAAGTTCGACGCTCCAAGGCCGGATGCAGCCGGAACATCGCGCCGGGAGCCCGCGGCCGCGGATCCCAGACGCAAAGTCCAAGACGGGACGACAGGGTCCGGGGCGGATCGTTTTGCGAGGATTCAGGCGCCTCGAACGGAAGCCGGGCTTCTGTTTTGCCGTCTTCGGTCGCCGGGTGTCTTGCTTCGGAACGTCGTCACAGTTTACGGGTATCCATGGGCTGGCCGCTTAAGATATCCGCAAAGAAATAAATAACCAACAGGAGGATATATTATGCCCGAAGAAAAGCAAGTTGTCAGGAAAAAGATAGCCGCCGCGGCGGAAGTCGCCAAGTTCATGGCGGAGTATTACCTTGAACTCGACAAGGCTGCCAAGGCCGGCGAACCGAAAATCGCCTGGTGCACCAGCGTCGGCCCGGCGGAAATACTCCGCGCCATGGGATTTCTGGTTTACTTTCCAGAGACCCACTCGGCGATGCTGGGCGCCACACGCATGGCAACGGATCTGATCCCGGAGGCCAACGCCTTGGGGTACTCACCGGATATCTGCTCCTATCTCACCGCCGATATCGGCGCCTTTTTGCGCGGGGTTACCCCCCTGGCCAAGGCCTTCAATATCGACCGCATTCCGAAGCCGGATGTACTGGTCTTTAACACCAACCAGTGCCGCGACGTGCAGGACTGGTTTTCCTGGTACGGCGCAAGATTCAAGGCCCCCGTCATCGGGATTCACACCCACCGCGGTGTTCAGAAGGTGACCGAGTCCCATGTGGATTCCATCGCCAAACAGATGCAGGCCTTGATTGAACCCCTGGAGCAGGTGTCCGGCGCCCAATTCGACCTGAACGAGCTCAAACGCGTGGTCGAACTGTCCCGTGCCTGTTCGGATATTTGGAAAAAAATACTGGATACCGCGGCGGCGGCTCCGGCTCCCTTGACTTTTTTTGACGGCACCACTCTCATGGGGCCCGCCGTGGTGGGTCGCGGAACCCAGAAGGCGTTGGACGTTTACAAGATTCTGCTGGCCGAACTGGAAGAGCGGATCAGAAACGGTGAAGGGGCCGTGGAAGACGAACGCTACCGGATTTACTGGGAAGGGATGCCGGTCTGGGGGAGGCTCAGTGCGCACTCCAAGCTATTTGCCGGTCTGCACGCCAATGTGCTGGCTTCGACCTACTGCAACAGCTGGATATTCTCGGCCTTGGACCCCGAGGATCCCTTTACCAGCATGGCGCGCGCCTACACGGAATTGTTTATCGTCCGTTCCGACGAAGCCAAGGAAAAGTACATCAAAGATATGCTGGACTTCTTCAAGGTGGACGGGATCATCTACCATGATGCCAAGACCTGCCCCAACAACTCCAATTGCCGCTACGGTATGCCGCAACGCCTCGAAAAGGAAACCGGCATTCCCAGTCTGACCATCCCCGGCGATCTGAACGACCTCCGCCTGCTCTCCGATGAACAGACCAAGACCAACGTGGAGGCGTTCATCGAGCAGTTGGAAGAAAACAGGTAAACCGGGCTGTCTGGAATGGGGAGAGGTTCGGAATTTATCATAAAAAAGGAGCGTGGTAAAATGTTAGACACTTTATTCAGGCCCAAATCCGTGGCCGTCATCGGGGCCTCCAGCAAGGAACTTTCCATCGGTAACCGGATTATCAAAAATCTGATCGATTTCGGATTTAAGGGCGCTATTTATCCGATCAACCCCAAGGCGGATGAAATCCGCGGGCTCAAGGCCTATAAGTCCATTCTCGATTGTCCGGAGAATATCGACGTGGTACATATGGTCATCCCGGCCCAATTCGTCCCCCAGGCGGTGGGAGATTGCGGGAAAAAGGGCGTCAAGCATATCATCATCAACTCCGGAGGGTTCTCGGAAACCGGCCCCGAAGGCGAAGCCATTGAAAAGGATTTTCTGGCCCAGGCGCAAAAGTACGGGATCCGCATGTTCGGCCCCAACTGCCAGGGAATTATTAACTCCGATCCGGCGATCAGGGCCTACTGCAATTTTACCTTTACCAAACCGGATCCGGGTTTTATTTCCATTGTCGCTCTCAGCGGTGGGGTCGCCGAGCTGATTCATCAGGGCTTTTCCGAAATGGGCGTCGGCACGCGCATTTATGCCTCCAACGGCAATGCCTGCGATGTAACTATCCCCGAAATCATCCGGTACCTGGGAGATGATGACGGCACTCGGGTGATCGTAACCTATGTCGAAGGCCTGCGGGACCCGGCCACCTTCATGGAGGTGGCCCAGGAGGTGGCCGCCCGCAAACCGGTTCTGGCCATGAAAGCCGGCCGCACCCAGGAAGGCGCCCAAGCGGCGGCTTCCCACACCGGCGGTTTGGCCCGGGAAGATATCGCCACCGATCTCATCTTCAAAAAAGCCGGCGTCTTGACCTTCATGGACGAGGGCGAGCTGATCCAGGCCGCCGCCGCCTTCGCCTCGCAGCCCATCCCCCGCGGCAATCGGGTGGGGATCATCACCAACACCGGCGGGCCGGCGGTGATTGCCACGGATGTGCTGGTCGCCGCCGGACTGGAGATACCCCCGCTTTCCGCCAAAACCAAGGCCCTCTTAACAGAAAAACTGTACCTCGAGGCTTCCGTGAGTAACCCCGTGGACGTTCTGGCCACCGGGACGGCGGAGCATTACCGGGCCTGTATGGACGCCATGATGGCCGATGAGCAGTTCGACGGCATCTTCATCAATTTCGTCACCCCGTTTTTTGTGGACAATGAAAGTATTGCGCGGGAGATGGTGGCGGTCAGCCAACAGCAGAAAAAACCGATCGTCTGCAACTTAATGACCGACAAACGCCAGTGGACCGAGGTCGTCAGAATCCTGCAGGAGGGCGGCGTGCCCTGCTACAGCTTGCCCGGCGCGGCGGCTCGGGCGATGACGGCCCTGGTGCGCTATCATAAAATCCGCAGCCGCGAGATCGGTGAATTGCCCAACTTCGCCGATACGGACCCCGCGCAAGGGGAAGAAATCATCGGCCGGGCGCGGGCGACCGGCCGCCGGAATCTGACCGCGGCCGAAGTCTATGAGATCCTGTCCGCCTATAACATTCCCGTGGCCGACTGGCGTTTGGCCGCCAATGCCGCTGAAGCGGAAAAAGCGGCGGCCGCAATCGGCTATCCGGTGGTCGTCAAGGCCGATGCCCCGTCGATTGTGCATAAAAGCGATATAGGCGGCGTGGTCGTCGACCTGCCCGACGGCCCCGCCGTGCGGGAAGCCGTGGCGCAGATGGAAAAAAATCTAGCCGCCGCGGATCTGCGGTTTTTCATCCAGCAATACCTGCCGGGAGGCCTGGAATTGATCATGGGCGCCAAGGCCGAAGAAGGGCTCGGTCACACCGTCATGTTCGGCCTGGGCGGTATTTATGTCGAAATCATGCAAGATGTGAGTTTCAATCTCACCCCGGTCACTTCCACCGAGGCTCAGGAAATGCTTTCGGCGATTAAAGGGGCCCCGCTCCTGCGGGGGGTTCGAGGACAAAAGGGCGTCGAGCAGGCCCGCCTGCGAGAGCTCATCCAACGGCTCTCCCAACTCGTCACGGATCTGCCGGCGATCCGGGAAATGGATCTAAATCCAATCATCGCCTATGAAGATCGGGTATTTGTCGTGGACGCACGCATCAGTCTATGAATTCGGGGTTCGGGTGACGCGTTGCAGGTTATCCCGGGAACGCAAACGCGTATTTTTCCGATCGCGGAACGCGCAACCTGCATCCCGCCGATGGTAAGGAGGTTTGCATGGCCTGCTGGTTGAATCTGGGTCAGATCTTAAAAGTCAACGCCAAGAAATTTCCCGACAAGATCGCCGTCAAAGAATGTGCCCGAAGCTACACGTATCCGCAGTTGAACACCCGGGTCAATCAACTCGCCCACAGCCTGCTCTCCCTGGGCTTGTCCAAAGGCGACAAAGTCGCGGTACTGCTGGAAAACAGCATCGAAATCATGGAGGTTTATCTGGCGACGGCCAAAACCGGCCTGGTGATCGTTCCGATAAACTTCCGGCTGGTAAGCCCGGAAGTCGAATATATCGTCGGCAACTCCGATGCGCACGCGTTTGTCGTCCACGACGAGTTTACTTCGACCGTGGATCCCATCCGCGCCAACCTCAACAACATCGCCCCGGATAGATACATCGTCGTCGGTCAGCCCCGGGACGGATACCTGGAATATGAGGAATTCATCCGGGGCTCATCGACCGACGAGCCCGCAGCGAAGGTGGCGCCCGGCGACACCTGGATTCTGATCTATACTTCGGGGACCACCGGAAGACCCAAGGGAGTTGTGCGTTCCCATGAATCCCACATCGCTTTTTATCTGATCAATGCCATTGATTTCGGCTTCAACGAGCACGACGTCTGTATGAACGTCATGCCTTTGTGCCATATCAACTCCACTTTTTTCACCTTCACCTTTACTTATATCGGCGGCAGCGTTTATATCCATCCGGCGCGATCTTTCCGGGCGGAAGAAATACTGGAAATTGTCGAACGCCAAAAGATTACCTTCATCTCGCTCATCCCGACCCACTACAATCTGATCCTCAACGTATCCGCCGAAGCCCGCCAACGTGACGTCAGCTCGATCCGCAAACTGCTTTGCTCTTCGGCGCCGGTCCGCAAAAGCATGAAACTGGCGATCATGGATTTCTTCCCCGGCGTGGAGCTTTATGAAGCCTATGGTTCTTCGGAAGCCGGAATCGTGACGGTCCTGAAACCGGAGTACCAGATGCAAAAGCTGGGCTCCATCGGCTTTGAGTCTCTGGGCACCGATTTTGTCAAAATTCTGGCTGCGAACGGCGAGGAAGTCCCGATGGGCGAGGTCGGTGAACTTTACTCCCGGGGGCCCATGCTTTTTGACGAGTATTACAAGCTGCCGGAAAAGACCGCCGACGCATTCCGCGGAGAATGGTTTTCGGCCGGCGACATGGCCAAACGCGACGCGGACGGATTTTACCAGATCGTGGACCGCAAAGACAACATGATCATCACCGGCGGCGAGCATGTCTATCCCAGCGAAGTGGAAGAAGTCATCGGCAGCCACGAATGCGTCTTTGATTGTGCGGTAATCGCTCTGCCGGATGACAAGTGGGGCGAAAAAGTCGCGGCGGTCGTAATTCCCAAGCCGGGCGTGGATAAAGCAACCATCGATGCGAAGACCATCATGGACTGCTGCCGCTCGAAGCTGGCCGGCTACAAGCGCCCCAAGGAGGTCATTTTTATTGCGCCCGAAGAAATGCCCCGCACGCCCACGGGCAAGATCCTACACCGCAAACTGCGAGAAAAATATTGCAAGTAATCGCTAAAGACACCGCGCCGTCGCGGTGTTTTTGGGGGCGGCAAGTTCCGCGCTGCCGGTCGCAGGCGGATGATACGGCCCGCCCAACGCCGCATTCCTTTGGTGCGATGCGCACAATTCGTTAAAGCTTTTACCTGCATTGGCCGATGATCTCTTAAGCACAAGGATGCAAAAAAACGGGACGGTGTAAAAACAGATTTTGATTGCGCGAGACCCTGCTCGGCCAGATCGAGTTGGAGAAACTGGAATGGAAAACGAAATGACACTGGCGGGTATCCTGCACCGCAAGGATCGATTACCCACCCTTCCTGGCATTGCCATGCGAATATTGCAGGCGGTCCAAAAAGAGGAACCGGATTTAGAAGAAATCGCCGAGATTCTATCCACCGATCCACCCCTTAGCGCCGAAGTTCTGAAAATCATCAATTCATCATTGTACAGCCTGCCCACCAAGATCACGTCGGTTTTCCATGCGGTCAAATTGCTGGGAATCGGCACGGTGAAAAACTTGGCCCTCAGTTTTTCGCTGATCAAAAGCTATCGCACCGATGAAACCACGGGACTCAACTATACGCTCTTCTGGAAGAATTCGCTGATTGGTGCGGTTTCAGCCAGGTTACTGTCTGAGAAAATACAGCCCCAACTCGCCGAAGACGCCTTTTTTATGGGCCTGCTTCACGACATCGGAATCCTTACCCTGAGCCGATGCATGCCCAAACAGTACAGTCTCGTGATCAGAGAAATGGAAAAGACAGGTCACGCCTACCATGAAACCGAAACCCAAATCCTGGGTTTCAACCATATGGCGGTCGGCGAATATCTGGTCAAGTCCTGGGGCCTGCCGGAAACCTTTTATATGCCCATTGGCTGCCACCACGATCCTGAGAAATTGGACACGGATCACCCCTATGTGGAAACATTATCAAATATTCTTCATCTGGCCGCCCTTTATATCGATCATTTTAATCATCCGGATCAAAGCTTGCGTTTAGGTCTGTTTGAACGATATGCCCAGACTTATGATTTGGCCGATAAATTGAATATCGATGAAATCGGGCTGCAAATCAATGCCCAGACCCAGCACATTTTTCCTCTTTTTGAAATCGATCTCAGGGAAGAAAAAGATTACAGCGCCATGCTCGAAGCCGCGCGACAAGAATTAATTGACCTTTCAGCCGATTTCGTAAATAAGCTGATCGACCAAAAGCACGAGATCGAAACGCTCAGGGAACAGGTTACCCGCGACAGCATGACCCAGTTACATAACTATCAACGGTTTCATGAGCTGTTGCGCCAGGAAATTTACCGCGCGAGCAGGTATAAAACTCCTCTGGCCCTCATTCTCACTGACATCGACTACTTCAAAGCCATTAATGACAATCTGGGCCATTTAGCCGGTGACTATGCCATCAAGGCCGTGGCGAACGGTCTGAAGAAAGTCCTGCGGGAGTCCGATCACGTGGCGCGGTACGGAGGTGAAGAATTTGCCATCATCTTGCCGGAAACAACCCTGCCCAATGCGATTAGAGTCGCGGAACGAATCAAGGAGACCATGAATTCCTTGGAAATCGTTTTCGAAAATAGCCCCATTGCGCTGACGATGAGCTTCGGCGTAGCCTCCTTGCCGCCTGATGGGCAGCTCTCAGGAGAGGAACTCATTCAAAGAGCCGATTGTGTCTTGTACCAGGCCAAGGCACGAGGCAGAAATCAGTGCTGTGTCTTTAATGGAAATTCCTCCCGGGCCTGAAAAATTCCGATCCGCCTGTTCAGTGGGGGTCTGACGTTAATCCTTGAGGGGTTGTAATAGTTTAGCCCTTTGAAAAACGATGGATCGGCTGACCGGGATATTTTTCATAGAGCTAAATTGATACGAGGGTTTTTGGATAGATTGATCTTCTGATCGGCAGGGGAATCGATCGGTATTCAGCTCGGCCCGCCTTCTTTCTTATCGGCACGATCACCATCCTTAAAAAGCTTTTTGATATCATCGTAATCGAAGGTAAAGGTGTCCATAGGATCAACTTCGATCTCATCATCGATTTCGACCTCACTATTCTTCACGTAAAATTCACACCGCCCGTCTTCCCTCAGTTTTCTTTGACAACCTATCCGATGATAGCAATCATTACAAATCAATCGAATCATACCCCCAATCTCTCGAAAACAAGCTGATATTAACCCGCGGCGCGTAACACGCTGGAAATAACAATATTATTATCGGTAAGTTACAAAAAAACTTTAGAACGAACACCAACTAATTTCTTAACGCCGGCACCTGGGTTTCAATTTAGGTCCCATCTGCAGGGAGCCGCCAGTATCCCGCCGACCGCATCCCGTTTCACAGCATTCATCAGGGTGTCGGTGCGAAACGGGTCATTTATTTCGAAGACCGTCCCCGGCCCAAGGATCGGTCCTGGGAAACGCATTTCGCCTAACCTGAGGCATGGTTTTTAATAACCACCTGTAATTGTTTTATAAAATAAATTTGCCCCCCCCGGCCGGGACGCGAACATTTATTGACACGACGGTACGATTGGATTATCAATAGCCGTCGAGTCATAAGCGGTCTCTGAGGGGGCGGCTCAAATTTCAAATATTTATTCAATTCAGGTTGTTAAATCGCACAACGACGACTAAAGCGGCCACTCGGCGGTTTAAGAGGCATATCCAACCATGGGGGCTTGGCATGCAGCGCCAAGCACAGAGGAAGGATATTGAAATTATTTAAACGCTTGACCCCAAATTAAAGGATTGTTACTCTAAATTGTTTTGGTAACCGCGCTCGCGGGGCCGGAAGTCTTAATGAAGGCGATTTCGCCATTGCGGCGAGATGGATCCCGGGCTATATCTAGCTACGGTGCATATGCCGCATAGCGCGCCAACTTCGCGCCGGTAAAATTGGAAACTAGCCCTCACGGAACAGGCGGCGGCGCGGAGCGATGTTTGCCGGATGAAAGCCGGAGCGTATTTCAGCGGAGAAATGCCTTTTCCTCGGCGAAAACCCTTTGGGCATTGGCACTCCCGCTCTTCAGGTTCTTCGCAAATGGTGGCGAGTCGGGTGGTACATCAAGGCCGTATTTTGCGGACCGATGCGCAAGCGCGCAATTGCCGTTTGCGGTCAACCATCTCCGCGTGAACATGGATATCCGGCTATGAAAAACTCTAAGCCGCATAATATGTCTCCAGATCCAGCGAACAATTCCGATGCTGAGTTTGCGATGAATAGCCCGCCGCGAACGAACAGCAAGCCTTTGGTCGCCAGTGACCTGCCTGAGCGTTATGTGGTCAAGGATAACGGTGAAGAAAGCGTACTCACCTGCCTGGAAGCTCCCAATCTGACTGTCCGCATTAAGGCCGGCTTGACGATTTCAGCCTCGGCCGCTCGCAAATCCCCTCCCGGAACGATCTATCTGGACGGCGTGGCCCAGTGTGAACCCTTCATGGATCATGAAAAGCAGGTTTATAATCTCGATCATCACGAGGGATGTGTGCGCACTTTTACCCTTTCCACCTGTGAACAGGCTTTGTTGATGATCATGAAAGGTTTGGATTTGCAGAATCGCGATTGGAAGATATTTGCCAACGAACCGGATCTGGACACGATATTGGCGATTTGGATCATCTTCAATCACTTGCGGATCAGCCGTAAAGAACCCATCCACCGCCGAGTGCTGTTTGCTTTAGTCCGGCTGGAAGGCATCATCGACGCCCAGGGCCTGGAACTGAAAGAGTTGAGCGCTCTTCCACCCGACCTTTTAGGCAAAATTCAGCGGATTATCGACTATCTTCGCAATGAAGAGGTTAATTACAAGAAAGAGGGGCTGTGGGAAGAAATCGATTACCTTGATTACACCGCATCGGTTTTACATAAAATTGATCAGATCATCTACAAATCGAGCGATTTCATCGATTTCAGAGGAATCGAGGAGGTCGCGCGCGTCGAACTGACCGATAATCGGATCGCCGCGGTCGTTGAGGCCGACCTGGGAATTTATGAATTAGAACCTCATTTGAACAAACTTTATGGAAACCGCCTCGGTCTGGTTATCCTCCGGAAAGGCCACAATACGTACACCCTGCGCCAGATGGATCCTTTTATGCCGCGCAATCTGGATGACGTTTATGAAAAACTGAACTTCATTGACCCGGCGGTTAAATGCCGGACCCAGAACAACAAGTGGGGCGGTTCGGCCGATATCGGCGGTTCCCCGCGCGCGACCGGCAGCCAATTGACCCCACAGGAAATCGCCCAGGCCTGCCGCGAGGCCATGCAAAAGCCCAGCCTTCTCCAGCAGATTTATCGTTTCCTCATCGCCGCCGCACTGGTGGCGGCCGTGGTGGCCGCAGCGGAGATCTGCGCCGCCAACTGGCAGCCGGAGAAATGGTTCGGAGGGAGTCATTGGAGCCGACTTATCCAAGATTTTCATTTGAGCTTCGGCATCGTTGGCCTGCTGACCACCTTCATCGTGCTGGCCTTCCTGGCAAACCGCCGACCATGGCAATATGGACTCACGTTGCCGACTGGAAACGACTGGTGGTTTGCTTTACCGGTGGTGGTGTTGGCCGGGTTTGCCGGCGGGGTCTGGCTGCCGACGGATTCGCTTTCCAAACTGAGTTCCTATGAGATCATTCTCTTCGCGATCATCATGATTCCTCTGGCCTTTGAACTGCTTTTCCGCAGCCTGGTGCATGGCGTTCTCGCGCAAGGCGCCCGCATTCAGCATTGTAACAGCCGCTGGTTTCTTTCCTGGCCGGTCATGGGGGCAGCCCTGCTGAATGCCGGTTTCTGCAACTATTGGCTGATTGAGACGGCCGGCTCCTGGGAGCCAATTCTTTCCGGCTGGGCCTTCGGAGAGATATTCGGTGCTCTCGTATTCGGTCTGGCCGCCGGAATGGTCCGGGAGCGATCCCAAAGCTTTCTGCCGGCCTATCTGTTTCATATGATCGCCGCCACAAGTGTGGCCTTCGCCTCCAATCTCTTCTAATACCGTCAAACTGGATACGGTCGTTTCTTTCCGGCGGCCGGCTTCCCATTGCGCGCATCAGCGGTGATTTTCGGATAATCATGTATTTAGATCTCACGGCGTTTCTTACGAATGCACGCCAAAGCCCACCCGAGAGGACGGTTGACGCGGCACTGCCGGATCGAAGCTGACGGGCATCCCCTCGGTGCATTGCGATCCGGCGCTAGGCGATCGCCCTCACTGGGCTATTCTATTGTTTGCTCAGTTTGATTCTGATCTCATGCTTCCCTTCGTCAATGCGGTAGGCTTTAAAATGGGTCGCTTCGATGATTGCGACAACCTGGCGGGGGGTATAGGTTTGGAGAGGTTTATGCAGCTTTGCGAGGGTAAATAGCCATAAAAAAAACCGTTCGCGATACGTAAGCAAAGCTTTCCATCGATCCTGATCGATCTGGGAGGCCACCTGGGCCGGATCATATATCCAGGCTTCGCCCCCGCGCTTCAGCACCCGGTAAATTTCATTCAGGACCTTTACCGGATCCCGTAAAGCATGCAGCATGCCGGTGCTGATGACCATATCAAAGCACGCATCCGCAAATCGCAATCGGGCGGCATTGCCAACCTGGAAGCTCAACCGGTCGGCCACACCCGCTTGGGCAGCGCTCCGCTGCGCCATCCGAATCAGCTTGGGGCTTAAGTCAACGCCCACCACGCGGATCAATGGAAATGCTTTTACAATCTCAATCGGCAGACATCCCGGTCCGGTACCCAGATCCAGAATGCGGCCCGCGGCGAGACTGGCGCCGATCTCGGCCGCTATCCGGCGATAGTAGCTTTCGATGACCAACCGGGTGGCTTTCTCATAGACCGAAGCCAGGGGACCGGGGATCCTTTCAATTTTGATCCACCGTTTCATCGGGTCCCCCCCCCGCGTTGCACCCTGAACCTTTTCTTCCTTGACATCCCAAGCCCGCTCTTCTACTATACTCAAGCGCCTGATAGGCGTCTCATTGGTTATTGACGATCTGTCTGCCTTGCTCGCCGTCCCTATCCCTTGAACAAACCCGAATCGGCGCGGAACGTGTCCGAAACGTGAAGAGTTTTATTCTGTTCGCACAAGTTATGCAAGGATATAAAATTCATGCGGAGGCAATCATCGCAGGGCCAAGGCCCGCATGTTCTTGCTGGCTTCCGTGTTCCAACGAAAAAGGGGATCAGATTGTAGAATGGGTCGAGGAGACATGCCCGTCACCGAGTTCAGCGTTAATACCCATGCCGGCGCCTACGATTTGTCTGCCAGCGCCCGGTTGATCGGCCGGGATCTTTTGGTGGCCATCTGGGGCGGGGAAAAACCGCACATCGGGGCCGTCGCGGTGGCCCAGCCGCGCCCCAGCCTGAAAAACCCCGAAATCACCAGCGCCAGCGCTTCGGTCATCTGTATCATCGGTCACAAGGAAGACGAACTGGCCAAGGCGACGGCGGAGGTACTAGCCGCCACCTTGAACACCCGCGTGGTTGTCACGGCCGGTATCCACTGGGACAACATTGCCGCCGAGGGAATCCGCAGCGTTATTCGCAACAGTGAAATTCTGGTTGAAATGATTCTGGATCGACTTGCGCCGGTGTTCGCCCGTCTCCCGTAACCCCCTAGCTAGAAAGGTTAACCATGGCTAAACGACTCATTGTGGGGATATCCGGTGCCAGCGGAGTGATCTATGGGGTCAGAATGCTCAGTCTGCTTCAAGATACAGAATTCGAAACCCACCTGATTATATCCGCCGCCGGCAAGCTCAACATCGAAATCGAGACCCATTACAGGGTTTGTGACGTGCAGGCCATGGCCGATTATGTCTATGACCATCAGGATTTGGCCGCCGCTATCGCCAGCGGCTCATACGTAACCGAGGGGATGGTGGTCGTTCCCTGTACGATCAAGACCCTATCCGGAATTGCCAACTCCTACACGGAAAATCTGCTGACCCGCGCCGCCGACGTCACGCTCAAAGAAAAACGCAAGCTGGTGCTGGTCGTCCGCGAAACCCCCCTGCATAAGGGGCATCTGCGGCTCATGACCCTGGCGGCCGACCTGGGGGCCCACATTCTTCCTCCGGTACCCTCCTTCTACCACCGACCGCAGAGCATCGACGACATTATCAATCAGACGATCGGAAAGATATTTGATTTTCTAAACATCGAGCATCATCTCTTCATGCGCTGGGGAGAACAAGCGTTAGACTCCGAAAAACCCGAAGCTCAGTTTCAAGCGCTAAAGGCCAAGTGAACTGCCGGGCTGGGCTGCCGGCCCTCCCCAAGCAGCGTCAGTCCGGCGCTGAGGTCCTCCTCGCCCAAAACCTTATCCTACAAGCATTTAATTTATTGACAACTGGGAAAACCTCTTATAAAGGCTATTTGATTGGCTGAAATCCGTATCTGTAAATCAAAATGGAGGAGGACGGAATGACAAAAGCAGAATTAATCGAAAACATGGCAAAGGACGCGGGTATTACCAAAGCGGCGGCCGGCGCGGCCTTGGATTCGTTCATCGCAGGCATCACGGCAGCGCTGAAGAAGAAGGATGGCAAAGTCTCCCTGGTCGGGTTCGGGACTTTCTCCAAAACTCGTCGGAAGGCGCGTAAGGGGCGCAATCCGCAAACGGGCGAACAGATCAAGATCAAGGCCGCCAACGTCGTCAAGTTCAAACCCGGCAAAAAACTCAAAGAAGCGGTCTAATTTTTATCTCCCCCACCATCGTAAGGCAGCCCCCGTAAATTTTTATCCGGCTGAGCGGCTGCCTTTTTAGCATTCATCCGTGAAAAAATACACGTGCAAAGAATTGGGCTGCCTCTTGGTCTAGTAGCGGCGTGGTTTTTGCTGTAGCAACACCCGTCGCGATGGCAGGACGTGCTTCAAGGGGGGCGTCCAAGGCGCAACCAAAGCATGCCGAAAACGCCCAATCAAAAGCTTTGGCAGACGGCAGCCGCATCGGAAGAAACATCGGTCGCGCTCAGACCGATCAACCAACCCATTTTGCGGTAAATCCAGGGATAGGGCGAGCCTGCCCGCACAATATTCACCCAGTTCTTGCGGAGGGTTTTGATATCATCTTGGCGCCACATGGCCCCCATGAACAATCCGATGGAATCGGCGTAGGTTCCGATGGCTTGTCCGCCCGCCACCTTGCCGTCCAGGAGAATCAGCCGCAAGTAATCCTTGCCGTTTTCGCGTTCAATGACTTCGGTGTCCCCCAGCAGGCAGGCGGTGCTGCGTGAAGTCTTGCCGAACGTCACCGCATGGGTGTCGAAGAAGTGCGCCCGGGCAAAGGCATACGCCCCCGTATAAGTCGCGTTCATCCCCAGGATATTCCGGGCCACGATGCGCGCTTGTTCCGTGGCATTGTGTTTTAGCTGGAACATCACGTCTTCGCCGGTGCAGGCATCAATCGTCTCGACACAATCGCCGCAGGCGTAAATGCCTTCAACGCTGGTTTCCATCCTGCTGTTGACCTTGATTCCCCGCTCCACCTCAATACCGGCGGTTTGCGCCAGCGCGGTTCCGGGAACCACGCCGGTCGCGATGACCACCGTATCGCACGGGATTTCCCGCTTATCCGTCACCACCCCGGTCACCGCCGTGTCGCCGTCGATTCGCAACACTTTTTCAGCGGTCAACACCTGGATGCCGTAGGTCCGCAGAGCCGCTTCCAGTCGTCGGGCCGTGGCTTCATCAAACAGCGCGGGCAGGATCCAATCGAGCAGTTCAATGATGTAGACGACATACCCCTTCTTCTTCAGGGCCTCTGCGGCTTCCACGCCGATGGCTCCCGATCCGATGACCACCGCCGTGCTTCCCCCGTGTTCCGACAGCTTGTCGGCCTCGCCCAGCAGTTTGCAGCTCAAAACCCCTTGGCGGTCGACGCCTTCGATCGGCGGAATAAAGAGACGGCCCCCATGAGCCAGCACCAATTTATTATAGAAATGCTTCTCTCCCTTGGCGGTGACTACCGCTCCGGCGTGGGGATCAATGGACACCACCGGACTGTCGAGCACGAGGGTGATGTTTTTATTTTGGTAGTCATCCAGCGATCGGCGGAAGACGACCTCCCGCGGCACGTCGCCGCCGATATAATAGGGTAAAGAACAAGGGTCATATTCCGGAAACTTCTCGGCCGAAAGAATCTTGATCTCATGCTCCGGGGTTCTTTCCCGCAACGAAAATGCGACTTCGTTACCGGCGATTCCATTGCCGACAATCACAATCTTCATGACCAGCATCCTTGGTCTGCAAATAACTCCGACTCCGCGAAGTATTTTATTCGGCGGGATGAAATCAATATATTCACTCCGGGACCTTGGGCGGTTTATACGCCGCTTTCAAACGGGCGGCGCACTCGCGGGCCGTCGTGCGGGCGACGACGCGGGCATCAACGAAGCGCAAGGCTTGCTGTTTGGAACAAGCCTGGACACATAGGGGTAGCTCCTCATCTTCCGCACAACGGTCGCAGGTCATTAACTTCCCCGAAACAGGATTCTCGACCGGCGCGCCCACCGGACAGATATAAACACAGGTCCGGCATCCGATGCAGCGGTCTTCGTCCGTGACGACGGCGCCGTTGGCTAGCTCGATCCGGGCATTCATCGGGCAGACTTTTATACAGAGCGGATCTCCACAGGCCTGGCAGAAGACCGGAACAAAAAGGTCTCCGTCCCCAAACGCTTCAATGCGAATCCGTGAGTGTCGCGGACTGCACACGCCAAAATGTTTGTGCGAACAGGCCTTCTCGCATTCCCGGCATCCATCGCATTTACGCTCATCCACCACGAATATTTTTTGATCTTTGGAAGACAACCGTTTCTCCTGATTGTTATCCAAGCCGTTTGCAGCCCGCGAAACAAGTTGAGGGACAAGTTCGGCGAGGCCGTCGTCCAAGGTCCAAGCCGCCGCACGCGCCCAGCGGCATCCATGAAAAAGCTAGCCTCCTCCCGCCAGAAGAAGAAAGCGTACTTGATCACCTTCCTTCAGGGTCCGCCGGGGGAGTTCGGCGCGCGCCAAAAAGCCCTCATCGTTGATCATCACCTGGATGGACAGATCCAGCTCCCCTTTCTGATCCAGCAGAAATCGCCTCACTTGTTGACCGTAGCGTCGGGTCAGCTGGGTAATAAGGTCCGACACCGTCCCGGCGGCCATTTCGACTTCGGTTTTCTTTCCCATGACGCTCGTCAGGCTCGGCAGGCCGAGACACTCCACTTGAATCTTCAAAGTTCACCCCTCGAAATAAGGATCGTTTCGCGGAAGGCTCGCCTCTTCCCACCGCTAACCGCCAACGTTCTTGCCCTACGCCCCGCGTGCGCTCCGCATCCACGGGGACAACTCAAACGCCTAGCAACTTCATCTCCGCCGGGGACCTTTGAGCTTAATTACCTCCCATGCTTGCGCATCAGCTCCGCATAATTCTCCGCCGCCTCCCGCATCCGGGAAGCCTGCATTTTGCTGGTTTCAACGTAATCGACGGCCTTCATATCGCAAAACCGGACACACTGGGGATCTCCGTGACAAAGATCACATTTGAAGACCCGCCCCTGTTTCGGATTCCATCCCATGGCCCCAAAGGGACAGGCGGAAACACACATTTTGCACCCGATGCAGATATCATGGTTGATCCTGACACTGTCCAGTTCTTCGTCGCGATAAAGCGCATTCACGGGACAGGAACGCATGCAGGGCGCATCCCTGCAATGCTGGCAGCGCATGGGCAGATAAAACCCTTCATTATCCCATTTGACAACGTGAATGCGGGCCAGGGAAGGGTTGCTGACCCCGTTGTGTTTGACGGAACAGACTTGTTCACAGAGTCGGCAACCGGTGCATCTTTCCGGATCCACAATCATCATTTTCTTAGGCATGGTCAAAGTCTCCTCTCAATTCTGAGCCGGCCAAAGGTCGCTGATTTCAAGCCGTTCCAGGAGTTCGCGGGTGGGAATTCCCTCTTCGTCCCACTCATGCAGCCGATAATATTCATCCAGCATGGCCTTGAACTTCTCGCGGTCAATGCTCTTGCCCCGGGCCACCGGCAGGCCCAGCTTGGTGGGTTCGTCGAAATAGCGGTCCGGCAGCCAGTCGTCTTGGCGAACCATCCCTTCGCGCAAATTGAATAACCGCTCGATGGTGTAGCACCGGTTGGCGATATTCCACAAGTCCATTTCACTGAACTCCAGACCGGTATTCAGGCGAATGAGTTGGGTGAACTCCTTGAAGGCCGGATGATTGGGGCTCAAGAACACCGTATGGTATTTGCAGACCCCGAGACAGTCCACGGCCATGTAGACCATTTCCTGCCACAAGACCATGCGCGGCTTGCCTTCGTATTCGGAATAACTGTTGGTGAGGGGTCCCTCATAGCCGTCCGGGCTGCGGTAGACCTTTTCGTAGACCTTCATCGGCAGGTTGTATAGATCGATCGCCGGACGCCCGCGCAGATGGTCGGCGCCCCGGCTGGCCACCGCAATATTCAACGCCAGGGAAGGCGTCGGACGCTCGTCGGAATGCAGATTGCTCATCCCTTTCACGTGGATCAAATAGGGCAGGCTTTCCGGACCGATTTTTGCGGCCGCCCGCAGGGGACCTTCGGCCAGGATATCACCGAGTCCCTCCCGGAAAGTCATCTGTCGCACCATCTCCAGGACCGCTTCGTCATTGCCCCACTCCAGTTTCAAGCCGTTCGTATCCTTGTCGGTCAGAATCCCTTTCTCATAAAGTTCCATGGCCCAGCCGATCATACTGCCGACTTCCAGGGTGTCCAAACCGTAGTCGTTGACCAGATGGTTGCCCACCAGGACGGTATTCATGCTGCGGCAGCCCACCTCGGCGCCAAAAGCGCCCTGGCTGGTGTACTCGGGCCCCTGGGCGTAGGTACCGGCATAAGGGCCTTCTTTGATCACATAACGGTGGCGGCAGTGAACCTGGCAGCCGAAGCAGCCATCCAACCCGATGGAGTATTTGTCCAAATTTTCACACTCGATGTCTTCGCTATGGGGCAACTGGTTGTACTGAAAGTTGCGCGTGCGCACCAATCCGGTGGTGTTGGTGACGCTGTAAATAAAGCCGGTACCCCAACGCTGCATGATCTGGGAAACCTTGGTGGAAATGACCTGATCGATGACTTCCTTATTGTATTCCAGCGCCTCCAGGGGATATTTGAGCTCGATGTCCATGGTTCCGCGGCAAGCGACGGCCTTCAGATTCTTGGAGCCCAGCACCGCCCCCATGCCGGTCCGGCCCGCGGCGTTTTTGCGGCCCGTCATCACGTTGGCAAATCGCACCAGGTTTTCACCCGCCGGGCCGATACAAAGGATCTGGGTTTCTTCGTCGCCCAGCTCTTTGCGAATGATATCCTGGGTGTCGTAAATGCCGACCCCCCACAGTTTAGCCGCATCCCGGATCTCGATTTCCCCGTCGTGGACATAGAGATACACCGGACGCTTCGCGCGTCCCCGGATCACCAAATGGTCGAAACCGGCCCAGCGCATCTCAGGGGCAAAAAAGCCCCCCATGTTGGCCGAACCCGTCAAATTCGTCAGCGGCGATTTGGCCATTACGTGGGTCCGGGCCGAAGCCGAGGCCAATGTGCCGACCAGCAAGCCCGCACTGATAATCGCCACGTTATCCGGACCCAGGGGATCACAGCCTCGGGGCGTGTGTTTGTAAAGCAGATAAGCGTCGAGCCCGCGCCCTCCGAGAAATTTCCGTCGCCACTCCCGAGGGATGGGCTCCACCTTGATCTCATCTTTATCCAGATCGATATAGGCGATTTTGCGATTTAATGCCACGGCTGCTCCTTTCCGAATTCAATGCACGCGCTGCGTGTTATTCGTATCATTATGATCTGAAACACCTCGGATGAACACGGTGCCCTCGAAAACCCGCGAGGCCTTAAGGCCCAAATTCTATGGGCGGTGGCCGATCGGCGTATGCCCGAAGGGACACGGGGTCGATTCCTCGGGGGCGAATCCGGGGCCATTTTCCAATATCTAAATTGATCCGGCCCACTCCGGCCCTTCCCGCTTCCCGCCTTGAGCTTTGCGCTTTCACCTTTCACCTTTGCGCTTTCTCCTTCCAGCCTCGAGCTTCTCATATCTTTTCGTCGATTCCCAGGGGATAGGTTTCCCAAACCGGTCCTCTGATTTTAGCGGTTTTGGGATAAGGCCAGGAGAGTCGCCATTCAATGCCGCACTTGGGGCATTTGGCGCGTTGCGCCCCCACGGCCGGTCTGAAACGCGCAAAACAGGTCAGGCACCGAACCTCTCCGTCCCGAGGGCCTTCCATAATTTTGTTGATCTTCATTTTGCAGCCTCCTTCTGCATGCCAGTTGCCAACCGCGGATGGTATTGCGGAAACTGGCCACGGCCAACGCCGGCCGCCGCCGTTTTCGAAAGTATTGCCGGCCGGAAGATTGTTCGGGGTTGCCCATCGATGTTCAGCTGGTTGAACAAGCTGTTCAAGAACGCATCTTAGCACCGAGAAAGTTTTTGTCAAGGAATTTTCAGGGTCGTGCAAGTTTTTCATCCGACATAATAAATTCAATTCGGTTGTGGAGGAATTCCGCCCCCATCCACTTTCAACTTGACAAGACCCAATGGTCGGGTGTAAAAGGCAGCATTAAGTTCACTATAATGAACGATATCGTGAATGGCGCCCCGACCAAACATCGTATGCGTCGGGGGGAGCGACCTTGAATTTCCATGGTACCCAAGAAAGAAAAACCGTCAAACTACCGGGCCCCGGCCGTTCAGAAAGCGTTTGAACTGTTGCGCATCGTGGCGGAGTCGCGGCAGGAACTCGGATTGAGCGCTATCGCCAAGAGTCTGGGATTCAGCAAGAGTACGACCCACGGCCTGATTCAGGCCTTGCTGGACATCGGCGCGCTCGACCAAAATCCGCAACGCAAGAGATTTTTCCTCGGTCCGGCCGTCGTCGAACTGGCCTTTCGCAGTTGGAACTACCTGCGGGTGGTGGAACATGCCCAGCCCCTCCTGGATGAATTGCGGGATCAAATCGGCGAAACCGTCTTTCTGGGCGCCTTGAGCCGTTCGCGCGGCCTGATCATGGCCACGGCCGAGGCCACCAAACCGCTGAAAATTTCCTCCCCACCCGGCACCACGATTCCTTTGCTTGCCGGCGCCGTCGGCAAGGTCTTCTTGGCCCAACAGGAAAACCAACAGATCGTCCAACTGCTGGACGACCACGGCTTGCCGCGATTTACCGACCATTCGATTGTGACGTCCGAGGACTACCTGGCCGAACTGGAGCGCGTGCGCCAGCAAGGCTATGCCCTGGATAAAGAAGAGTACTTGCCGGGGGTCAGAGCGGTGGCCGTGGCCTTGGGAAATCACCGCGGCCTTCCCCTGGCCGTGTGGGTGGTCGGCTTTGCGGATTCCATGAACGACAGGCTCCTGCCGGGGGTCGTCCGGGCCACGCTGGATACAGCCCGAAAACTGCAAGTTGGCCTGGAGAATGGCTCCTAAACCTGAAACGCCTCAAATTGAAGATGCCTAGAGTTGCGGGAAGCACCATGCAATCCGGTCTCTTTCTCCTCTGCTGGACCCCCGTACTGCTTCTCACGCTTCTGGCGGCATTTTTTCGCCGTCCCGCCCTGGATCTTTCAATCTGCGGCTGCGTTTTTACCTTCGCCCTGGTGCTCTTTGCCTTTGACACCCCCTGGCCGGTGGCGCTTTTTTCCGTTTTAGACGGGCTCTTGACGACGCTGCCCCTGGTGCTGGTGATTTTTGCCGGCATTCTTCTATCCAGTCTGCTGATGGCCACCGGATCCTTGACACGTATTGTCAACTGGTTCATGGGCGCCGTGCGGGATGCCTTTCACCGCAATCTTCTGATAACGCTGGGTGTGGCCAACTTCATGGAGGGTGCCAGCGTGATCGCCGAACCGGTGGTGGCCCCAATGCTGCGGGCCGCCGGTGTTTCGCCCCTGGGATCGGCGGCCCTCGCCATTATCGGCTATGCCGGTCTGATGACCCTGGAGATGGCCGGCATCATCGTTACGATCCTCTCCCTGGTAACCGGGCTGCCGATACGGGAACTCGGCCTGGCTTCCGCCTGGCTTTCCATACCGGCTACTTTGGCCATGGCGGCGGGCGTGCCGATCTTTCTGCCCGAGTCCGCGCCCGGTTTCCGTCGCTGGGCGTTGATCCTGGCCTGCGGCCTTTTTTTGGGCGTGGTCGCTCTGGCCGCGGCAACCTATTTGGGGGTAGCCATCGCCGGCATGTTCGCCGGTCTGGTGCTGATTTTCGGTCTGATCATGTTAGGATCCCGCCGATTGACCTTGAGTCGCCCTATTGTGTGCGACCTGGCACCGTTTCTTTTGATGATTGCCGCCCTGCTCGTCGTCAACACGGTACCGTTTCTTAAAGAAGTTGCCTTTCGCCGGTTGACCCTGGCCGTTCATATTGTTCCGTTTCACACCATCACGTACCGCCCCTTTTTTTCGGCTTATCTCTATCTTTTCCTGGCCTTCGCACTGGCGGTCATCCTGTTGCCCATCGCCCGCGCCCAAGTGCGGGACGTCATTGGTGCCGGTATCCGCAAAGGATGGCGTCCTTCGGTCGCCATGGGGCTTTTCGGGGCCATGGGCCAGATGATCGCCTTCTCGGGTTATGCTCCGGACTTTACCCATCTGGATCAGGTCCACAATATTCCGTGGATCCTATCTCACGGCCTGAAAACCTACACGGGGACTTTATATCCCGTTTTTGTGCCCTTCCTGGGCTGGGTGGGGACCTTCCTGACGGGGTATGGCACGGCCGCGCTGATGCTTTTCGGCCAACTCCAGGTCCAGGCCGCGGAGCTTCTGGGCACCTCCGCCACCTGGCTGTCCGCCGGTCTGGCCGTGGGCGCCTCCATTGGCTCCATTTCCTCTCCCTTTAAAATCGCCATTGCCACCCCCATGTGCGGCGCCCTGGGCCAAGAAGGCGCCATTCTGCGCCGGACGATCCCCCTGGGGATGGCCGCGTCGTTTTTCATCGGACTCATCCTGTGGATCGCTTTGAAACTGTGAGACTCCCAGGCTCTTTGCGCCGGCAGTCGGCCGGAGCGCAGGTTTGCCGCGGGTGTGCCGGGCGGTGGTTAACACGAAATGTCTGACGTTGGGCGCGCAGTGCCACGTTTTTATTTCCCGTGCAAGAGACACTCTTTTGTTGCTGGAAATACCGTAACGCGTGCGCTGGATTTGCCAAGCGTTGCATACCCCCGGCGCGACCCGCTTTCCAAATTGACCGACGATGGGTGAAATCCGGCGAACCGCTGGAGATATAGCCGCGATGATCTTTCCAGGTCACCCGGTCGGATCCCACATCCGTAACGGTTTCCCAGGTACCGTTGGAATAGACGAAGGTGGTTCCGACCCGGTAGGCGGGAAGGGCAACGGCGGTGGAACCTGTCGGTGAGGAACTGCGGGCCGTCGTGGGGCCAAAGGCCGTCAGGAGCACGGTGACCGAAATGGCAACCACATACAAGAGCGGGAACCGGCGGTATGAGTTCCTCGGCATTGTTGACACCTCAAACGCGTTGGTTTACTGAAAGAACAAGGCCTTCGTTATCCATTTGCCATCGCCCGCGCGATATGCCAGACCGTTGACCTGCCGGCGCGCGGCATCCGTCATCACTTCCAGCCGGAACTCGCGGTAGTAAAGGCGGTTGCGGTCACGATACGTTCGGACCGGGGTCACCTTTATCACGAGCGACCGCTGGGGTGCCCGCCATTCCCGCGGGGCGCCGCTAAGATTGTACTCCAGTGCGGCATCAACGACATTGCCGTAACGTTCCAGTACGGGAACCATCGTAGTTTCCGAAGGCGTCTCATCGCGGCCGTCACGCAACATCCCCGCCCAGAAACCGACCAAAGCCAACAAAACGACGGCGGCCAGCCGAAGCAGCGGCCGGATTAGGCGATGGCCTCGCTCCGCTTCCCTCTGGGGGCGACGGATAGTGTCGATCAGGTGTTCCGGAACACGCTCATGCAGCGTGCGGTTCATGGCGGCCTTCAAGTAGGCGGAGCTTCGAACGGCGTTGACAATATACGCCTTCGCGTTTTCATCCCCTTTCAAAAATGTATCGACCTCATCCAGGGTGATCTCATCGAGCTCACCGTCCATGAATGCCGACAACGTGGTTTCGTCGAATCGCCGTGTCATTTTTCCCCCTCCCTCCGACGGTGTGCGGTCAGCGCTACCAACGCCGGCTTTTCGTCGGACAACATCCCGGCGAGCATGGCCCGTCCCCGTGCCACGCGGCTGGCAATCGTACCCGGAGGCAGGCTCAGAACGCCCGCCGCCTCGGCATAGGAATAGCCTTCCACGCAGACCAGGATGATCGCGGCCCGATGCTCTTCAGGCAGAGCAGACAAAGCCTTCTGCAAATCCATGCGATTCTGGATGCGGGCCGCGGACCCGGCCGCCTGTGCCGCGGCGCGGGTTTCCATGGCCAAGATCCGGAGGTGGGCCGTCCGTGACCGCACCCGCCGCAGCCTGTCAATCCACTGGGTATAAATGATGCGGTAAAGCCAACTGTCGAATCGCGTCCCCGCGCGGACCTGTTCCAATCGGTTCAAAGCCCGTTCACAGGCCGATTGGACGAGATCATCCGCGGCATCGGGATCTTTGGCCAGGCTCCGGGCAAACCGCCGCAGGCGTGGGAGGAGCCCGACCATCTGATCCTGCAACGATCTCACTTGCGACGTCGAATTATCCATCAACCAGCAAACTCCGGCACCGTCCGTTGGTCGTCGTCTCCGCCCCCGATGCCCGACCAGGAATCAAATATCCCGTGAATTGATCTTAGCGCGGGTTCAATTCTCGGAAGAAGACCCGCCCCAGTTGCCGACCAGGCTTGCCTCTTCATCCGGAGATACCGGGGTCAGTCCCTGCATGCCGCCCAGCGCGGTCGATCCGACGGAGCCGGAGTCCGCATCGCCCGGACTTCCGTGTTCTCCGCTCTCAAAACCGGCCCCGTGGCCATCGTCACCCTCTTCACCCCGGCCGTGATCGCCGTCATCGCCGTGATCGCCGTCATCGCCGTCATCGCCGTCATCGCCGTCATCACCGTTGTCTCCGTCACCACCGTCATCACCGTCGTCTCCGTCGTCTCCGTCGTCTCCGTCGCTGCCGCCGTCATCGCCACTGTCGCCGTCATCGCCGCTGTCGCCGCTGTCGCCGGCGTCACCATCCCCCCCGCCTTCCCCATCACCACTGTCACCGCCACCATCGCTGTCGGCAAAAACGATGGCCTGGCCGATCTTGCCGTTTTGCGGGTAGATCCAGATCCGGTAGGGAAGCACCACCAAGGCGGCGACGACCAACCCCAGCAACCCGATGATTCCCAGTTTCCGGCAAACCTTTTCCCATCGACGATAGATGCCTTGCTGCAGACTCACCGTTTCACCCCTTAAAATTTTCGTATCAATTTATACGAACCCTTTTTTACGAACCCTTATTTGCGAGTTTTTTCTGATGCCAAAAGCCGATGAGCGGTCGGCCTATCCATGGTTTTCAAAGGGCTAAACTGTTACAAATTCTCTTACTGTCGTTTTGGTTGCGGTTTACCCTAATAACGGCTCCCGACCCATTTTTTTTCCACAAAATGATTCTTGGGGGTCCCAATGCGTTTTGGCGGTCGGAGCCATTTAAGACCGGGCCAGGACCCCCTCGGAACGGCTCGAACCTAAGCGGTGATCCCCAAGAATTCGGGTAGACAGGAGCCAACCAGGGCGTCGCGTAGGCATCCGCCCAAAACCATTCTTAACCTAATTCTGAATGATTGAAAAGCAACGCCGATCGTCCGAAACGGGCGGCCGCCGGCCAGATCCTCGCCCCACTTTGCTGGCAAGCGATAAAAAAAGCGGACATTCCGGGAAAAAAACCCTGCCTCCAAACGTTATTAGAATAAATCGCATCCCACTTTCCCTCAAACCGGGCTCTATGAGGATTGAAACATGCAGGCCGCTGCGGCAATCGCCAACCCTCTGGCGGGAAGAGTCATCTCCCGCTGGCTGGATGGAGATCCAGATCAGTCGTATCTCCTTTATATACCTCACAACGCGGGTGTCGGCGCCCCCGTCTTTGTTACCGTCCACGGCCTCGCCCGCCATGCTCAAGAGCAGGCCCTCTCCTTCGCGCCGTTGGCTGAGCGTTACGGCATGGTCCTGGTCGCACCCCTGTTTCCCCGACACCGTTTCGCCGATTATCAGTGCCTGGGATATATGGGCAAGGGGGAACGGGCCGATCTTGCGCTCGATAGGATTATGGCCGAGGTTGGATTTCTGACCGGTGCTAAAACGGATAAAATCTACCTTTTCGGCTATTCAGGCGGCGGAGAGTTTGCACACCGGTATGCCCTGGCTTATCCCCAGCGTGTCGTGCGACTGGCAGCGGCAGCGGCCGCGTGGTATACTTTTCCTGATCCCTCGGTCAAATTTCCCTTCGGCCTCAAAGCGGTCCCCTATCCGCCGCCCATACCGTACAACCCGCAACATTTCTTGAGTGTGCCGGCTTGTGTCATGGTAGGAGAAACGGATGTCGATCGGAGCGTCACTCCCGGAAGGTCGCGCCGGCTGGAGCGCCAACAGGGCGCCGATCGCCTTGAAAGGGGCCGAAATTGGATCCAGGCCATGGCGGCGGCCGCTCAAAAACATCACCTGAACACACCCTTTCATTTTCAGGTGCTACCGGCGTGTGGGCATTCATTCCGGCAGTGTATGGATCAAGGCGGAATGGGAAGACTGATTTTCGACTTCCTGTTGGGTCCGATCGAATTCCTAAAGGAAATATATTCCGGCCAGTGCCGGTGGCGTCTTAATACGGAACGCCAGACAGGGCCGCGCCCATTGGTAATTCCCAGACGCCCTTCCTCCGGTACCCTAACCTCATCTTGAGCCTGATCGGAATCCAGGGTGCGGTGGCGCCATTTATGTAAATAGCCCCCTAACCCATAGCGGGTGTGCATATGCGGCGCGTAGATCGGACTGCGTGGACTGAGCAGAAAGGGAAAAATCCACCAGGAAAAACTAGCTTCCCGCGTGTTGGATTCATGCGGAAAAATGAATTCGCGCGTGCGGCGGGCAGTTTCCTGCGTCCCACCTGGAAAACCGAAGATGAAATAGCACGAGCAATTAATACCGCCGG
>CP070697.1:5081680-5104093 GCA_020353555.1 Desulfobacterales bacterium | reverse complement strand
TTCAATGATGTACGGAGTGAATCATCGGTGTGCCATTGCCGTCCTTTGACAGGAGGAAGGCGCCTCAAGCAGATTGCGGCGCCCCTATTGGTCATGGTGGAATGCGACCGCTGTGGAAGACCACGACACCCAAAACCCAATTTAAGGCTGTGTACCGTTGAACGGATATCCCCCTGCGAGACCGCTGTGACCGCAACTTGAAGCTCCCGGGAGGATTGAGGGGCCTCCCGGGGTGTTCTTCTTTATGAACCGCAACTCTCTGATTCGTATTAAAACCCAATTAAGATTAATCTTGCCTTGCTTTGCCTCTCGCGCTTAAATCCCTTTGGGCGTCCACACAGGCGCAATGCCCATTGATCGCTTCGATATAGTACATACACCGATTGCTGACGGTGGATTTCCGAGCGAATTTGCATCTTTTTTGTTCAGGCCAGACGGTACCCGCGCCACAGCGTGACATTACACCGGATATGCAATAATTAAGACAGTCGATCTTTATCCCGCGTTCGATATTGCATTGTAGATGGTTGACTTTATCATCCGGAATCTGTTTTGCCATCTTCCCTCTTCCTCCCTGTAAGATAGCGCAACATGGAATAAATACATTAGATTGCTTAAAAACGCTAGACTGAAGAGACAAAAACACTTTTGAAGTTACAGTTTGAAGTTACAGGCGGCTCTTCAGCTGCTCTCCTTTACCGTGAGGATGGCCGATCGCAAAAGACTTTCGGTATTTCCGGAATCAAACCGATTCAAATTCGATCTTTCTCGACACTGCAACCATCGGGCGCCATGGACCCGTTGTTCCATGATTTCGCTCTCCCATTTGGGTAAGCCGCCACCCTAAACTGCGACCCAAAAACCGACTGCGGGAGATCGGATTTTTATTGGAAAAAAACGACGCGGCGTTCCACGCCATTTTCCCTCGGACGGTTGGGAACCCGTCGACGATCTGCGCCGCTTCTGCGGTCCCGATATGATCTCCTTTCAGGGATTTGATCCGCTAGGCGATACTGTCTTCTCTCCGCGCCAGAGCGGGTACCGCCATTATCGATTAAGGCAACCAGACTATCTAAGTGATCCATGCGAGATCCTCCCGGGAGAGTTCTAATCTAAATCAGTCTCCTCTTTTACATATCTGCCCAATTTGGAATTTGAATGAGAGAAATAACTCAACTTCGCTTCCAGAGAAGACTGAATTTGCATCTCAAAATTGGCAGATTTTCGGCAAACCATGACCGCAAAGCGGATTCATTCGAAATGGAGGGCACAACCTGCGAGTTCCATGTGTCCGGCGGAATTGGGCCCGTAAGAATTAGCAAAGGCACAAGTGCAGCACAAGTGCACAAGTTATTCGCCCAGGGAATCACTAAGGAACCTCCGGTTGTCGAAACGCCAATGCACGGTTGGTTCGGCTTCCGTACATTTCCCAAACAACAGAGAAAGGGGGGCTTTTATGAGGGGTTTAGCCTAACACCCGACGCGACCATATAGGCCTTCAAGTGTCTATCATTTTACGTTTTACGCGAACTAGAATTTCAATGGGAGCCAATATACCGGCGAAATCATGGTTGGTCAACCGCCGCAAAATTCAAATACGTGCCTGATCTTAAATGACGCGTCCTGAACGGATCGTGCCTGGCATCCGAAATCCATCCGGAACTGGAAATTTACGGCCAGCTTGCGGTCCGCGCGCCCGGCCTTCGGGTGAAGGCCGGGTAAATTGTCCAAAACTACTGGCCCGGTCAAAATAGATAGGGGTGACTCCCAGAGCCACCCCTTCCCAAGGAATTATATGAAACAGTGTGACCGCCTTCACACCGTTGCTTCTAGTATCGGGATCTTTCCGAATAACTTTACTCCAAAAATTCCTTTTGTCGAACGCAAGCTAATCGCATCGCAACGCCTAACGGTGAAGGTCTTTCTGCCATTGTCCCGCAGAAGACCAATATGCACCCGTTGGAGACGGATTTTATGCCTATCGGATACGCTGGAAGCGAGCGCCGCAAAACGGAGACGATTATAACTGACTGAGCCTCCCCCAGCGACCATTTGCGAAACCCTGTTGCCTTGGGCCGCCCTCGACGCTCAAACCTCTGTCTTCCATCCAGGTGTCGTGGCAGCGTTCCGGGCGTCGGTAAAATGACATTTTAGGGCCGAATATTTGACGATTATTGTCAGTTAAAATTGACGGATATTCCTGTGTGAATTATAACTTATTGAATTTTATGAACTAATTTAATTTTATGAAAGCTGGCACCAAATTTGTATAAATTCTAGGACAACGCGCCACGAAAGGCAATTGACGTTCGGTTCTTTGCAAAATTTGCGCCTGCCATCGTTGGAGCCTCCACGTAAGGCTGAAACGCAGCGATGACAGCAGCTAAACAAAAAAACTTCTCAAATTCGCGTGCATCTTCTTTGACGGGCTCTCACTATTTATAGACGGAGTATAGCGCCGCATGGAATAACGGTTTTTAGGGAAGTTTTTTTATTTTGAAGCCGGCCACGAAAAATTGCCGGTTGCGGAGGAGGGGATGTATGGTTGCTTCCGTTCACAGCAGCATATCCGCGCTGCAAGCATTCGGCAGGAAGTTGGGGGTCACAGCCGACAATATCGCCAATGTCAACACCGACGGTTTCAAGAAAAACCGGGCCTCCCTCCAGGAAGGTTTGAACGGCGACGTTCGGGTGGAGATCAGCCGGGACGATACACCCGGCCATCCATACCAGGTTTTTGAAAATGACGAACGCGTTGAGAGGGAAACCTCCAATGTGGATTTAACCGAAGAGATCCCCAATCTGATGACTGCCCAGCGGGCATACGAAGCTAATCTGACAGCATTGCAGACTCAAGGCAAATTACTGGACAGTTTGCTGGATATTGTCAGTTGATCTCATAAGAATAAGCGCTGATCGATTTAGACTTAATTCCTCGAATTGCTTCCGGTGAGACACAGATTAAGAACTTTCTGAAAGGATCGGACTCTCTTGGGTCTCGCTATCCAGAAAAAGGTGCAATTCCTGGATATGGCGGTTTTCTTCGTCGATGATTTTATCCAAAAAGTCGAGCGTCTCTTGATCCTCAATAAATGGTCGCAACAGTCCGTAGAACATCACCTTATCTTTTTCAAACTCGATCGCCAACCAGAGAAGTTCATGAACCTCGGTGATTTCGGAAAAATCCGCATCTTTCAGTGAAAAGCTTTGGCTGCCCAGCACCTCGCTTAAAAGGGCTTTGCCCATATCCTGCACCAGAGAGTGATTCAGGGCTTGCCTCGCCTCACGTCGCAGTCTGGCAAACCATTTGGCATGCTCACTCTCCTCGTCGGCCAGCCATTGAAGCATCGGAGATAGGGAGGCGTCTGAAACCCTTTTTTGGGCGTTTCGATAGACTTTTTCCGCATTCTGCTCAATTTGAATCGCCAAATCAATTATATCATCGACTGAAAACATCAAATTTCCTCACTTCGTGTTCGACAAAGCTTGTGATACCCGTTTTGCGGGGTTCACAGGCTTTTTTTTTGCGTTTTTGACCCGTTGGAGAATTAGGATTCCAAAGGCGTTGGCCCGACCCTGCCAGGGCATCTAACCCGTTTTGCCTTAAGCCACAAGGAAAAAACGCAATCGCGGCCCCCTCCGAGAACCTCAAAAAATATTGAAGCGCCGTCCTGTATTTCTCAATGGTATTAGAGAGTCAATTTCCGCCCGCAAGTTTCAAAGTTTTGTTTTCAGTCTTCAAAGCCATCGCCAATGCACGGAATGGAAGTATTGCTGGTTTTTTGCCCGTCACCCCAATTTTGTTCCTCCTTGCTACGAGCGATCAGCTCTGATAGATTCAATCCTTGACTCCAACTTGTCACATGAGCCATGTTCACCTTTGGGCGCGCCATGGATGAAGCTCCACCGGTCGTCTTAATATCACCACCGGCAACTCGAATCACTTCACGCTTCAGGAGGATCATTTTATGCAAATGAGCTCACGCAAAAAAAAACTCTTTCCGTCGGCCCACGAGGATGCGCAATCGGCGCGGTTGCACGTCGACTCGCCCCAATGCCGATCCGCATCCTATCATCTTGCCTTCCAGGACCCAGACTTCCTGTTGCGGGACGAATTGCGTCCCGTACGATTGCAGCTCGAATTGCTTAAACCGGAACTGATTCTTCAGGAACAGCACATTGAATCCACGGTGGTCATTTTCGGCAGCGCTCGGATTCCCGATCCGGAGACGGCCGCGGCCCGACTGGTTTCGGCAGAAGACGAATATCGCCGGAACAGAACCGACGCCGCGGCGGTTCGCAAGGTGGAGCTGGCCCGACGGGCCCTGGACAACAGCCGGTATTACGAAGAAGCCCGGAAGCTGGCGCAGCTGATTTCACTCAACTCCGGTAAAGATAAGCTGGTCGTCGTTACGGGCGGCGGGCCGGGAATCATGGAGGCCGCCAATCGAGGGGCCCACGACGCCGGGGTCCAGAGCATCGGAATGAACATCGTGCTGCCGTTTGAACAGGCGCCAAACCCTTATATTACCCCTGATCTCAGCTTTCAGTTTCATTATTTCGCTATCCGCAAAATGCATTTGTTGATGCGGGCGAAGGCCCTGGTGGCCTTCCCCGGGGGGTTCGGCACTCTGGATGAACTTTTTGAAACGTTAACGCTCATTCAGACCCAAAAAGTCACCCCGATACCCGTGCTGCTATTCGGCCGGGCGTTTTGGGCGCGGGTGGTTAATTTCAACGCCCTGGTGGAAGAAGGGACCATTTCGCAGGAGGATTTGGAGATTCTAGAGTTTGTTGAAACCGCGGACAAAGCCTGGGAATTGATTGCGCAGTTCAATGGGCTCTGAATCTGGAAAGTGGTGTGAATTCAGATAACTGAAAACGGCCACAGATCCCCCTCGACCAAGACAGGCCGTCGAATCTAAAAAGCATTGTAACTTTTTCAGCTCAAACCTCTCACTTACTTAGAGTAAGGGTTGCCCTAAAGCAGTTACGGCAGTTACGGGTCGAATTCGCTTGAACCGAAGGACCGATTCGCGGCGGGGAGGTACAAATGAAACGCTTGGCTCCTATTCACCTGATTCTTTTCATCGTTTTGGGAGCGCCTAACCTGAATGCTGATATTTACAGCTGGACGGATGAAAACGGGGTTCAGCACTTCACCAACTATGCGCCTCCGCATCAGGCAGAAATAATGATTAAAACGCCCGAAATTGCTTATGATGAGGCGGCCGACCAAGAGCGCCGGGAAGCCGAAAGGTTGGAAAAACAACAGCTTGAATTACAGGAGCTCGCCGAAAAACAACACCTGATGGCCATGAAGCAGGAGGCGCTTGAATACGAATTAGAGGAGGCCAACCGCCGAGCGCAGGAAGCGATCAAACGCTACGAAGCTGCCTTTGATGGCGCACCCCTTTCGGATGGCGGCAACAATGATTACAGGGAGGGAGACGACGAAGGCGATTACGCGCGCAGCACCTATATCTATTATCCCTATTACTCTTACTACCGCTACGGCCGATATCTTCCCGGGTACTTCAACAAACACCCTAACCCGCGCCACCCCCTACGATATCACAAACGCTATTATTTCAGGAAGCCCCACTTCGGCAATTCCATTCATCACCGCTTGGGCCGTTTTAACAAGCATCGCGACGAACGGTTCCATCGGGGAAACCGCCTTCACGGTTTCCGTGGCGGAGCCACCCGTTCGAGGGGGTCTTTCCGAGGAGGTCGGCACCGCTGACGATCAATCGATCAGTCGCGTCAGGTAAAGGGGGTAGAGGTGAGCGCTTTTCTCAGCCTTTTAGACACCGCGAAAAAATTCCTGAAATTCCTTGATGGCCGCAACCCTCGCGTCGAAGGCCACATCTTCCTCAAACACAAACTCCAGTAAAAAAATCATTTTATAATTCACAGCGGTGGTCTCATATTTCTGGTAAGAGGTAACCTTTACTTCTTTGAGCTTGGTGGTTTCGTGTTTCGCCGCTAGACCGGTTCTCTGGCAAATAAGATTGATGGCCTCTTTGGCATCATCGAGATTTTCCAGAACGATCTCAATGCCTTCAAGTTTCTTGACAGCCTTTATGATTTTTTCGCTCTCGACTTTAATTTTCATCTGTCACATGCATTTCCAGATCCAAACCGGTCAAACATCGCGAAGCGGCCTGGCTGATATCTCCCAAAACAACTGCCTGCGCAAGAAACCGTTTAGGCAACCCGCTCATTTTGGATCCAAAAATTCTTGGATGTCGATAACTTTTTCGTCTTTTTTGACATTCCCCTTCAAGCCTGCCGCGGATCCCCGCACTTTGTCTTTACGGAGCTTTTTAATCATGTTTTGGAGTTCAGGGTTATTATTGATCAATTCCTGAATTTGGTCGTTCAGCTTGCCCCAGCTCGCCTCAAGCTCCTGGGTATTCAGCTCGAATTCTCCCAAAAAGGACAGCAGAGAGCCTAGATGGGCTAACATACCAAAATGGATAGTCCCCTGGAGATAATAAGGACAATGGCACCACAAACTCATGCATTGAAAGCCCCGGCGCGGGCCTTCGGACTGGATAATGGAATGTATCGCGCTGGGTCCCTGATAATCTATCGCCTGCACCTTTTTCTGTTTCAGTTTGATCGCCAATTCTTCGCTGGAAGCAATTCCCGATATGATGCGATCTGAATGCAGCACATTGTCATACATGCTTCCCAGAGTGATGACCGTCTTCACTTCAAGCGTTTCGCAAAGGTCCAAGAATTCATCCACGAAATGAAACCATCTCAGGCTGGGTTCGTCCGCCTTGAGGATCACCAGATCCCCGCCACCCGCTCCGGTCCGGGCCGAATAAAATCCGCCGCCGGGCGGGGTGAGATCCTTCAAAGCCCCTTCTTCGATAATTACGATGGGACGCGACTCATCATAGCGGTAAAAAGCATCCGGGTCGAGCTTTGCAAAATGGTGGGCTTTGTAGTAGCGGATCAAATAAGACGCCATACCGCTTGAAATATTCAAAGCATTTCCCCAGCCTTCAAAACTCGCAATCAGCAGCGGTCTTGTTAAGCGCGGAAATTCTTCGATTTGGATTCCTTTTGCAGCCATGGGATCTTATTTGACATTCCAAACCGAAATTGTCAAGGCTATCATTTGACGTAACCGCAAACCCGCTGATTGAATTCAATTATTTGAAGCCAGTGATCCGCAAAGCTCAAGTGGACAACCTCTTTTCAAATCCACAATCCACGATCAAAACAATCCCATTTGATCCCGAGGGATCCCATCAAAATTTTCGACAAATAGTTTAACCTGTTTTTTTAAAGAATCAATTCGCTCCCGATTGGCTAATTTCCACTTATACAGTTCATTATGCAGTGTACGGCTTTCCCCGGCCAAGGCCTCCATCACCTGGGGTTTGGCCGGCTCCCAGAGCAGATACGCTTCCTCGAGGGCCAGGCCGATTTTGTTAAAATGCCAGCGACACAAGCCATCCCACCATTTTGACGCAAGGGCACAGTTCGTCAAAGCACCTTCAAAATAAAAATGGGTCCATTCCAACTGGGGCAATGGTATATGCAGGTCCCGCGCCACATCACGCAACGCGCGCTGGCCCTCCGGCGTGTGTTTGTCAAAAACCACCCAGTATGGAAAAACTTGATCGGCCGCATCCGATGGCCGGATAGAGGGTATTTCGCCGGTGACGGCCAAATAGGCGGCCGCTTGGATAACCGCCTTATCCATGGGTGAGCCGGCCTGCCGATATTGGATCGCCTTGGCAACCAGGGATGCCTGCTCAGGCGTCTTGTTTTGTCGATCAATCCATTGCCAGAAGTCATCCGGTCGCTGAACGGCATTGGCCACGATCTTAAGGTGCCGGTCGTCAGCGCTTCCGGTGAGCACGGACCGATCTCCCTCAACTAACGCAAAGGCCAAATACCCGAGCCCGGTGGCATCCCGGGTCTTGGCCGATTGCGTTACCTTGATGAGTGCAGCCACCTTGCTGTGCAGCTTGCGGTTGAAAACCAGCTCCCGGCCCAGGGGCCAGCATTCTTCAAAGGTAATAATGGCTGCGCGGGTTCGGAGCCAATTTTCTCGCCGGGCGCTTAAACTCTCCAGCAAAGCACTCGTGGTAAAGACCAGTTGCGTATTCCCGCGCCGCACGGCCTTCTGCAGTAAGGACCGGTAGTGCGCCTCTGTAAAGGGTTGGCTTTTATTCATGCGAAAGCAAATACGCAATAAAGTCTAATTAAACAAGCTTTCAAAGACTTTCTCAGCGATCTTTTTCGACATCAAGGGACTCCCTTTGACCGCGTCTCAATGGGGTCACCGGTACTGAAAGCTTCGGCAGATGTCAATCTATCGGGAGCCCGGCCCGCGGGGCCATTCGCCCTGCCAGACGTTTTCAATTTGACAGCTCGAAAATTTAACCTATTTTTAGCGCATTAGTAACCAAGAAAAGAGGAATATCATTCTGTGAATCATCTGGCTCATCTGTATCTGGCGGACGATTCGCCGGAGGCACGAATTGGAAATTTGTTAGGAGACTTTGTCAAAGGTGTTGTTGGGAATCAATATCCCGCAGAGATCAAGCAAGGCATCATACTCCATCGCAAAACCGACGCCTTTACAGACTCTCATTTCCGCACAAAATCCAGTCGCAATTTGATTCGTGCCCCCCGGCGAAGATTTGCCGGTATCATCGTCGACGTCTGTTATGACCATTTTTTGTCCCGCCACTGGTCCCGTTATTCGCGCATCGAATTGCCGGAATTTGCATCTCGGGTATACGATGTATTACTGGAACATAGAGAGATACTGCCTGAAAAACTGCGGTATATGCTTCCGCGGTTAATCAAAGAAAACTGGTTAAGTGCGTGGCAGAATTTAAGCGGCGTGGAAAAGACCTTAAATCGAATTTCCGCAAGGCTGAAGCGCCGCAACCAACTAGTGGGGGCCATGGAGGAAATCGAGCGAAACTACACAAGATTGGAGGCCGACTTCTTGGCCTTTTTTCCGGACCTCGTGGTTTATGCGCGATCTTATAACGCCCAACTCAAAGCGGCTTTTTCGGCGGCCAAGGAGCCTTAGAACTGAAGCTGGCTGCAGTTCCCGTCATCAAACTTGCCTAACACGGGAGGACGATCTAACGAATGAAACTTGAAAACAGCGTGTTCATCCAACAACCGGTGGAAACCGTATTTGCGTTTGTGACCGATCCCGCAAACAATGCCAAATGGCAAACCGATATCCTGGAAATCGAGTTGATCTCCGAGGGCCCGCTGAGCCTCGGTTACACTTACCGCTGTGTGAACCGCTTCATGGGCCAACGCTTTGATATCAAGGTTGAAATCACCGGTTACGAACCGGAAAAAAGATGCGCCTACAAATTCAATTCCGGCAATCTCTCCGGAGAAAGCAGTTACAGCTTTGAGAAAGTCAACGGCGGAACCAAGCTTACCACTCTCGGCGAACTGGATCTGGGTTTTTTCAAAATGGCCAATTTCCTTTTTAAGCGCAAAGCGCGCGCGCAACTGAGAAACGACATGAGCACCCTGAAACATATTCTGGAAAACGGAGCTTAATCCGCCAAAATTCCCGACAACGCATCCAGCGGCACGTTATCGGCCCCGCCCGCACGACGGTGTGAGCCCGGGATTAGTTTCAACACGCGATGATCATGCCCAATCATCTTTAAAGGCGGAGCGCCAGACACAATCCATCTTTTTCCGGTGAATGGTATGGTAGAAATGAAAACAAGGCCACAGAGCGCCACCCGGGGTGACCGGCGATGGCACGATTAAAGGCGTCGGCGTCTTGGAAGGCAACATTGTCAGCCACCAGAAGACCGCCGCTTTTCAATCGACACTGGCAGTGCGGCAACACCCGGTGATAGTCTTGTTTGTCGATGTCCATAAAGACCATGTCAAAGAACTCTTCCATCTGGGCAAGTTCCTGCAGGGCATCGCCCAGGCGCAGCTCTATGTGTTCGGTCAGCCCGGCCTTTTGAAAATTTGCCTGGGCGCGCGCCGCCATGGCCCGATCATTTTCCAGGGTAATCACCCGTCCGTCCCAGGGTGCACAGGCCCGGGCCAGGAAGATGGCCGAATATCCGGTCGCCGTGCCCAATTCCAGGATTTGGCGGGCCTGAATGGCCCGGGCTAAAATAAACAGCAGTTCCCCCACGAGCGGTCCGACAATCGGTATGCCCTCGCCCAGAGCTTCAGCTTCCAAGTCGTTTAGCAATGAATCCTGCTGGCGGACCAATAACCTGAAATAGTCTTCCGGATGGGCAACGATATCTGACATTTTACCTGCCGCCCCCCGTACCGGGCGGTTGCGTTGCAAAAACCGCCATGGTATTATCCTCCTGCACGCCAACGGTGGTCCACTGCTTGCTGGAATACCAGATTCCCACTTGCTTCCCGTTCGGGTCGCCAATTCTTGACCCAGCAATGAAACGTTCTTTTCCCCTCTCCACCGCGCGGGGACGACGGGGGCCTCTTGTGTGACCCACAAAATTCGTACAGGGATTACTGACGGTCCCGCAGACCTAGTTTTACCAACAAACTTCGGTCCTGGTTGCCGTGACGGTTCCAGTAATCGCTCAGAATGGTATGGGTGCGGCCGGCACGCGTGGTGAGCGCTTGGCCGCCGGGACCCTTGAGGCCGCTATGGGTGTCTTCCCAGCCCTGAATGCGGTAGGGAAAGTCCTTTTCGAAAAATATTTTGAGGACACGCTTTTCAACGGGAAAATTAACCTCGTAGCTGACCAGCGGGTTCCCCTCCAGGCTTTGGCCCTCCGCGGCGGTCAGTTGGGCGGAAACCCTCTGGGGTTCCAGCGGCCGATGCGCGAGGCGTGTATAAAGCGCTCCGGGAATCAGGAAAAATTCTCCCTGAGGCAGGCCGGCCGGGGCAAGTCGGATGGTGGTCCAGAGAGCGTCTTCGGGGAGAACACTACGTATCCTCAAGGTCTTGTCCGCCTCCTTTTCGAAGTAGGAATGACTCTCCACCAGGTATTGATCCCCGCGCAGATTCATTTGCAGGTAAACATTGCCGCACCATTCCTGGGTCGTGGAACTGATCTTGAGCGGCAGGGTATATTTGCGGGCATCCAGCGGGGCGAAGGTCGAGGTCATCACGGAATAAGGATAGATTCCGGTGTAGAATTTACGGGTGGCGTTCAGCTTCAAAATGGGAATGTCTGCGGGGCCGGGATGTTCGGCTTTGACCTGAATTCGGGGGTTCATCTTTTCGGTAACGAAAATCAAAACGGCGTCGCCGGTGTGAATTTCGCCATAGCGCGCCTGCTCCAGAGAAAAACGGGAAATTTCCGCCCCCTGCGCATACCAGTAGCTCCGGAACCGAGCGGATGTCTGGTTGCCGGTCAGCGAGGATTCCTGTGAGTGCGCAACGAAGGCCGTCAGGCGCGTCAGCATCAATAGAAACAAAAGAATGCGGATGACTCTCATTTTTCGCAGATCGGAAATGAATTCTTTGATTTTGCGGACGAGGGGTTTCTGAATGTGAACTTTCAAGTAAAGGTCCCCGGGACGACCGCCGTTTTTGCCTTCCTGGCCCAATCCCGCCAGCCGGATGCGCTGGCCCTCCCTGACCCCCGGCGGAATTTTGACAACCAGCTTCTTCGATTTTCGGCGCAGAAAATAGGCATAAGGCCCACCCTGCAACGCTAACTGGGGGCTCAGATCAATGACATCGTTAATATCGGTTCCATCTTCGGGCAACTCCACGCCGCCGAGCTTGCCCAGCAAAAAACGGGTGATGCGACCCAGGTTTCCCCGCAGCGGAAACTGGCGCTGATTCACCCGGGGGCCTTTGGGCCGGCTGCCTCCCAGGGGTCCGAAAAAAACAAATCCCCGGCCGAAAACACCGGGCCGTTTGAATTCGAAATGGCGGTAGCCCTGGCCGTAAAACTCCCGAAAAATCTCGTCGAAGCCTCGGAAGCCGAAGGCCTTGGTCATTTCTTCAAAAATATGATTAATATCCGACCCGTTGAAGATGTCCCTCTCGGAATAATTTTGACGAAACTGACTGTAGGCTGAAGATCCGAATTGTCGTCGCATCGTGTCATATTCACGCCTTTTGGCCGGGTGCGCGAGAACCGCATAGGCTTCGTTGATCCATTTCATCCGTTCCAAGGCCTCAGGATTGCCCTTATTGCGATCGGGATGGTATTTGAATGCCAGCTGCCGGTAAGCCTCTTTAATTTGCTGCGGGCTGGCATTTGGTTCCACACCCAAAACCTGGTAATAATCCCCGTGTTCCATTTGAGGCTTTATCCCTTCCGCATTGTTGTGGCGGATTTAATCCCCACTCTGATCGGCACGCCGGCCAACTCCCGCATGCGGCCGGGGTCTTCGCAAAGATGGCTGGCCCGGAACGGACCTCCGGATTATCCGCGGCCATCCGGTCTGCCCGTCTACAAAGTTCAAGGGGCCGGCCGGAACGATGTTGTTCATAATTGTTGAATCCTGAGCGCCGTGGCTTCGCACCCTAGGGAACTGTCGGGAGGAGAAACCCTTGATCTTTGCGTTGATCCCATCGCCAGCGTTCGATATTCCTTTTAATATCATCCAACAATTCGGAAATTGACTGTGGCGGTCTGAAAACAAACTCCTCGTCGATGTTCTTGACCAGGTAGACGCCGGCGGCAACCAGGACAATCAATGCCAGCACCAGCACCACTGCCGGCCAGTAATCTTTGTCTTTCTCGCTTGTCGAACCCATTGCTGAAACCGTCGGAATCGGAGTGGACGCGGGACGCGGGGTTTTGCGGACCTTGAACGACGATTCCGCTGGGGGTGTTTGTGTTTTGGCCCCTTCCGTGCAGCGGTTAACGGGAAAGCGGCGGCCGCATTTTTGACATTGAATCTTCTCCGTCGGACCGACGAGAGCATCCTGAGCTACGGTGCACAACTGCCGACAATGAGGACACACAATCTTCATCTTGACCTCCCTGCGGTGCCCATCAGGCCGCGGTGGCTTCTCACCGCCAAGGGGGTATTCGGCCCTGCAGCGGACTTAATCCCATCCGGCCCCCCTGCGTGTCATACTGTTAATTTAACAATTTTTTTCGGAATGACAAATTAGTCGGCGGCATTTTGCATGTTCGGATAGAATAAGTTTCGCAAGGTCGCCACGATCCTGGCGGCCATCGCACGGTGCCCCGCTTTGTTGGGATGCAGACCGTCCTCGAGAAAATACGCGCCGATCACCTCACCCTGACGGTCCAGAAAAAGATGGTAAAAATCGATGCAGGGGATGTCGCTGGTCTGCGCTGAATGCATCAAAATCGACGCCAGGTGGTTTAATTTTTGAAGGCACCTTTCAAATCCTGCGACCGGCCCCAACATGTCCTGCGTTTGCACGGCGGGCATGAACAAGGGCGGCGGGATGCCGATGACCGGCGCAATTTGATGATAGCGGGCCTGGCAGGCCATGGTGAAAATGTTGGCTTGAATGCTATTCAGATCCAGGTCCCACCAAAGATCGTTGGTTCCGCCCATAATCAGGACAATGTCCGGCCGCTGCTGGGCCACATCGAAATAGAAGCGGCCTAACAGTCCGCCGGTCGTATCCCCGCCGATACCGCGATTGAGCACCTCGACGCGTAGTTCGTTGGCCACCAGAGCCGGCCAGGTGTAATTTTTGTCCACATCAGTCCCTTCGGTCAGACTGTCGCCCAGGCAGACGATTTTCTTCATACGCCTCCTTCAGCAAACGGGTGGTCGGCGATACCGCTTCGCATGTACTCATTCCCAACCGTAACCGCCTACAGGCGCGGTTTGCGCAGGATTGCGATCGATTCGCAATTGACGCCGAATTGTCGATCGGGCCGCAATCGGCGCTAAAGATGACCATTCGCAGCGAAATAGTAGAGAACCAGCCAGGCTTTGGCATCGAATTTTAGGCTCGGATCGTTACACAGCCGCGAGGCCTCCGGGGCCGAAATCAGCATGACCTCTATTGCTTCGGAACTTGTGGTCCGGGCGGTGGAAAGCCCTCCGTCACATTCCACAAACACCATGGCCACGGACTCATCCGTCATTCCTGCCGAGGAATAAATGGCCGGGCTGGTCCGGATCAAACGCGTGACGTCTAATCCAGTTTCTTCCTTCAGTTCCCGGCGGGCGGCCTCCTGGACGGTTTCCCCCTTATCCACCAGACCGGCCGGAAACCCGTATTCCTCTCCCCCCAACGGTACGCGATATTCCCGGGTGATAACGAGCTTGCCTTGGGGGCGATGAAACGGGACAATCACGACGGCATTGGGCGGATGATCCCGGTCGGTCAGGCATTTGGGCTCCTTTTCGCGGGAGGCGAGCTGCCAGGACTTTTCGTCCCCGTTCTTGTCAATATATTGAACGTTAAACAGATTCAGCCACTTAAAGTTCGTCAGCTTTTCCGCGCTTTTGATTTGCATTGTCTCTGCTCCCGCGCACGCGCCGCCGCCGGATCGACGTATATCCCCGCTTTGCCCCGCAGAAGTTCCCAGTCTTCATCCACCTTTTGCTGAATCTGATCGCAATCGGCGCCGGTCAAATGCTTGAAGCGCCCCTGGACTTGCAGGTAGTCTTGCACGGGGCGACCGCCTTGGTAGTTGAGGGTATATTTAAGACCATCTTGGACTTCATAGAGTGGAAAAACGTTGGTTTGGACGGCCAGCCGGGCGATTTTGACGGACATGTCCGAGGCAATTCCCCAGCCCGTAGGGCAGGGTGCCAGGATGTGGATAAATCTTGATCCGCCTCTTAGATCCTTGGCTTTTTGAAACTTGCAGATGAGGTCCTCGGGAAAAGCGATGCTGGCGGTGGCCGCATAAGGGATGCGGTGGGCCGCCAGCGCTTCGACCATATTCTTTTTGCGGGTTTTTTTCCAGCCCTGTCCGGGGGTCGTGGTGGTGCGGGTGCCGTAAGGCGTCGAGGAGCTGCGCTGAACCCCGGTATTCATATAGGCCTCGTTATCGTAGCAGACGAAGATGCAGTCTTCGTTGCGTTCCACCGCACCGCTGAGGGACTGAAAGCCGATGTCGAAGGTACCCCCGTCACCCGCCCACGACAACACCGTGGTCGCGGTGTCTCCTTTCATATCCAGCGCAGCCCGCACACCGCTGGCGGCTGCTCCGGCAGTGGCGAAGGCCATTTGCAGCACGGGTACCTGCAGGGCCGACTGCGGATAAGGTCCGGCGATCACGCCCCAGCAGGACGCCGGAATCACCACCACCGTTTTCTCCCCCAGGGCCTTCAGGGCAAATTTCATGGCCAGGGTGGCGCCGCAGCCGGGACATCCCAAGTGGCCGGGGTTTATATAATCATTGGGGGGGATGTCTAATTGTACCATGATTGGACCACCTCCTGGTTAAGCCCGATCCAGATGCTCTCCTCGGGCGGAGTCGGACAGTCTTGGGTCCTCCGGTAAATCTCCACCAGGGTATCCGGGGTCACGTCGCGGCCTCCCAGACCGGCAATATACCCGAAAACCGGGGGGTGCCCATCGAGGTTGCACAGGGCGGCTCTGAGTTCCTGGGCAAAAACGCCGCTGGCGCCGAATGAAAAGTTGCGGTCAACGACCGCGACCTTCCGGGCGGCTCCCAGAAAACGCCGCACCAGAGCGATGGGAAAAGGCCGGAACATTTTGATTTTGAGCATTCCGATCTTTTCCCCTCGGGAACGCAAATCGGAAATCACCTGTCGACAGGTACTGGATATCGTTCCGCTCGTTACAAGGACAACTTCGGCATCTTCACACTGAACGGCCTCCACCGCGTCCCCGGGTGGGCGATCGAAGATCGCCCTAAATTCCTTTTGATATTGAGTCAGGCGGCGGGGAACCTGCGCCATGGCCGTTTGAATGTTATAGCGCATTTCCATATAGACCCCAGGGGGGGCCATCTGATTGAGCACCCGCGGATGGGCGGTATCGAGCGAAATACGGGGGACTAGCGGGGGCAGAAACCGGTCCACCTGGTTCTGGCGGGGAACATCCACCGGTTCAAAGGTGTGCGACAGGTAAAATGCGTCCAGTACCACCATCACCGGCAGATGGACGGCCTCGGCCAGGCGGAATGCCATCAAGGTCGTATCGAGCACGTCCTGGCCGTCCTCGCAATAAAGTTGGATCCAGCCGGTATCCCGTTGAGAGAGACTGTCGGTTTGGTCCATCCAGATGTTCCATCCCGGCCCCAGGGCCCGATTCACTTCGGCCATCACAATCGGCAGCCGGGCGGCAGCGGCCCAGTGCAGCAACTCATGCATGTAAGCCAGGCCATGCGAAGAGGTCGCGGTGAAGGCCCGCACCCCCGTGCTGGCCGCCGCAATCACCGCCGCCATGGCGGAATGCTCGCTTTCCACGCACAAGAAACGGGCATCCATCGTGCCGTCCGCGCAGAAGGCGGAAATGGCCTCCACAATATGCGTTTGCGGGGTTATGGGATAGGCGGAAATCACCTGAACGCGGGCCAGACGCACGGCTTCGGATACCGCATGACTGCCTTCCAGAACCTGTTTCATGGTGTCTCTTCCTCTAATACCATGGCATTCCGGGGACATTCGACCACACAAATTCCGCAGCCCTTACAATAATCCAGATTAATACGGCGTGCGGTGTTTTCCACCGCCACCGCCATTTCCGGACAGAACAGGCGGCAATTGTCGCAGGCATTGCAGATGCCGCAATTGAAGCAGCGCGTGGCTTCTTCCCGGGCGGCCCCGGTGACCAGCGTCTGCTCGATTTCCGCGAACGACGGCAGACGTTGTTCAACGTCCAGGGTGACAGGGGTGACCCGCGCGCGGGGATGGAAATAATCGGCGTTGATTTCATCAAACGTGACCACACGCGCACTGCGCCGCTCACGATCCCCACCCAGATAGGCCGCCATGGAAACTGTCGGGCCGCTTCCGATCCGGCAGGCCGACAGTCGGGTCGCCACGGCATCCCATCCCTCAGCAAACAACGTATCCAGCGCGATGGCCGCCTGTTTGCCGGAGGCGATCGCATGGGTTACACTCTTGACGGGGGTGGCCAGATCCCCGCCCCAGATCACCGGCAGATCCTGCAGCGCCATTTGACAATGGCTCAGTTCAAGGTGTTTCTGATTTGCTCCCGGCGGGAAATCTCCTAAATTATCGCCTTCGGCGCCGATCGCCGTAAACACCCCCTGAACCCGCAGGGTTTCGATCTTATTTCCGTCCGGAATCACCCGGGCCCGGCCGTTGATCGCCGTTGAGCTGACCTTCATTTTTTGCAGCGTCAGCTCATAATTGAGCGGGAACGATTCGGGGTCGTTGGGATCCTGGGCGATGCGGATCGGTGCGGACAATTCCTTGATTTTTATGCCTTCCTTGAGCGCCATGTCCACTTCGGGTGCAAAGGCCGGCATGTCTTGTCGGCGTCGGCGGTAAACTAGCACGGGCTCTACTCCCCGGCGCAGTAAGGTACGCGCCACATCGAGGGCGGTATTTCCCCCGCCGATCACGGCCGCCGTGCCGGAAATGGCGAACGTGGCGGGGGATCGAATTTGGGCCAGAAAACTCAGCCCGTCGCAGGCCATCTCACCGCCGGGAATGTTTAGGCGGATGGGCCGGCCGTATCCGCCCGCGATGAACAGTGCATCATTGCGGGCCTTGATTTTTTCCAGCGTGCGGGCGGTGACCGGCGTCTGGCAGAGAATTTTTACCCCTCGGTTTTCAATTCGCTTGATTTCCCCTTGGAGCACCTCTTTGGGCAGCCGATAGGCAGGGATCCCCCAGCGCAACAAGCCCCCGGGCTCCGGTTGGGCTTCGAAAACCTCACAGGTAAAGCCCAACCGGGTCAGGAAAAAGGCCGCCGCCAGGCCGGCCGGACCTGCGCCGACAACTGCCGCCTTGCGGCCTTGGGCACTCCGTTCGTTCACTGCGGCTTGCGTTCCGGCCGCCAGCGCCGTGTCTCCGAGAAAACGCTCCAACTGGTGAATCGCGATCGGTTCATCCAGCTGGGCGCGGTTGCAGGCCCCTTCACACGGATGGAAACAGACGCGTCCGCAAACGGCCGGGAAGGGGTTTTCCTGCAGGATGGTTTCCCAGGCTTCTTGGAACAGTCCCCGGCTGGCCAGCATGGCGATGCGGGCGATATCCTCTCCCGCCGGACAGGCGGCACCGCACGGGGCGGTTTTTTCCGTGTATGTCGGCCGCAAATAACGCCAGGAGCCGGTCTTATTTACCTCCGTGGACGTGCGGGAACATGGCACAAACAAGGGTACGGGATCAACAAAAGCTTCTTGGGGCGCCATTTTTTCCTCGGACTTTCAAATGGGTTTATTCGGCTTTGTCACATTACCGCAAGCCTTGCGGGGACAAGCCCCGAGCTTAGCATGGTTCATGTGACCAAGAAGAATTAGCGTTAAGGTCGATTTACCAAACCGAAAAGATGCACATTGGCATAGCCGTCTTGGGCCGCTTGAACATACGGGCGGGGTCGACTGGTTACTTCTTTTTGAATGGCTTCCGCGATCATATCGATGGGCGGCACGTCCAGCAGCCGGGCAAAGGCGCCGATCATGGCCGTATTGATCAGGGGATGCGTACGGGTTCCCAAACCGTTTTTGACGGCAATGTGCGTGGCGTCCACCAACGCCAGACGGAAACCGGAAAAAGGCTCCAGATTCGCCGGAAGGGCGGGAGCATCGATCAAGATCCAGCCCTCCGGCTTGAGCCCCCGGGTGATATCCACACTTTGAAACAAGTTGACGTCCTGAACAATAACATGATCCGGCGTATACACGTGACTGCGAATCAGAATTTTCTTTGTATCCAGCCGCAGATAGGCTTCCACCGGGGCCCCGCGCCTTTCCACGCCAAAGAGAGGAAAGCTCTGAACATAATAGCCGGCCCGGAAACAGGCTTTGGCCAGTAAAATCGAGGCCACGACGGTCCCCTGCCCTCCACGGCCATGAAAACGTATTTCCTGCATCGTTGCGCTAGGATCTAAGGTCTATTTTCGAAAATAGAATTGGGCTGCCAATCAGACCGCAAAAGCTGCAATGACATATATTACAATTTCGTAGACGTGTCAAAGGCAGACGGATTTCGGTCGGCGGAACGCTCTGGGAAACGCCCGGGCCCGTTTCCCACTGCACATCGCTCGGCCTTCGAGGAGATGACCGTCGCGCGATCCGGGTTGGAACGGGTCAAGTTTTATTAGATTTCTGCCGATAATCTCCTATGATTCGTCCGAGACCGGGCGCGGATGAAAGGGCTCCCCTCGGATTCAAACCCATGGTTTCAGTTGAAAAATGAGTGATGCCCCCAAAGATTCGACCGCACCGGACAAGAGGTCCGGCAGAGATCGTCGCCAAAACAAAATCCCCCGTTTAAAATATCTGCTCGCGGGCCAGCGCAAAAAATTCCGCCGGGAGGAGGATCGCTATAAAACTTTCGTTTTTGACCGCTATAGTACGAGGATCTTCGCGGCCATCATGTCCATCATCTGCCTCAGCTTACTCGACGCTTTGTTGACGCTTTACTTGATCGCCGCTGGCGCTTTTGAGCTCAATCCGGTTATGGCTTACTTTCTCACCCACGGCCCAATGGCCTTTCTGGGAGCCAAATATTTTTTAACAAGCTTTGCGGTCGTAATCCTCTTGATTTTTAAGAATGTCATATTTTCGAAACCGAAGATTCACGCGCGTTCGCTTTTGCACTATGTGATGATCGCGTTTACCACGGTCATTGGGTGGGAGTTGTATTTGATTTTTGTTGTCCTGCCTTAAATTGAGCCTTCGGAGCCGTTGCGGGCAGCGGGTCGGGGGGTCGGAAATTTGAAAACAAGACCGGAATGGGGGATAACCGCCCTCTCTGAACGGACACTATTTCAGGCAGAGAGTCTCACAGGTTATCTTCCCACGCCGATGTTTACATGAGGGGCTTTTTATCTCAAGAATCCAATGTTCTCCGGGGTTTCATCCTGCCCGGGAGGCCTTTTGCTCGGCCGTCAAGAAAGGCTGAAATCTTTCCTTGCACAAATCCTTCTCAAGCGCTAATAGATCCGCAAAAGTGACCGTATCAAGTTTCTCAAACATGGCCTTGGAAGCCTCCAGCCAAAGGTAACGCGTCAGACAGAAATCCACCCGATCACAGGTATCAGGGTTTTCTGAACAAGGGGTGAAACTGGCGCCCCCCTCCAGCAAAGCAACGATTTCGCCTACGGTGATTTCGGAGGGAGGTCGGGTGAGCATGTGTCCGCCCTTTGCCCCGCGAAAACTTTTGACGTAATCTGCCTTTTTCAAGGGTCGAATGATCTGTTCGAGATATTTTAAAGAAATATCCTGACGTTTGGCAATTTCTCCCAATTGAATGGCGCCTTGATTATAATGCCGGGCCATATCCAGCATCAGGCGGGTGCCGTATCTGCTTTTGGTGGATAACCTCATTTCTGGGCTCCCTACACGGATGCAGTCATCGTTGCGAACGCTTTGGCCGGCAGGCTTAAACGGCTTCGAGAACCTCAACCGGCGAGCTTGATATTGGGGTCGGCGCTTGAATTCTGTGATGACTGCCAATGGGGGTAAAAATTATCTATAATTTAAAGATAGGGTATCGGAATAATGGCTTGTCGTCAAGATCGAAATGCGCGGGGGTCCTTCGTGCGGGGAGTGTCGACCGCATGTCCGCCCGCGTTGGGACGGTAACGATCTGGCGTTTCTTTAAACCGTAGACACCGATCGGCAGCATTTGATGGGCGGTGATGTCGCCGACGGGCTTATGGTGTCGAAACGCGGTGTAATCCAATGTCATAATGATGCAAAATGCGATCCGTTCTGCTGGTGCAACTTCCCATCCCGCGGCTGAATTACGGCCGGCAGACCGGGAATATCCCCTTAGGGGCCGCCTGCTTGAAACAGGCGGCCGCGGGAGTTTCCGATGTTCAAGTGGATATCCTGCCGGAAAGCGTCGCCTCCTATCTGGGTGACGGGGCTCTGGTGCGGCTGATTTGCGACCGGCAACCGGATATATTAGGCTTTACGGTCTACAGCTGGAATGTGGAACGCTCCCTTTATGTGGCGCGCCAAGTCAAGCGGCAATATCAGCCTAAGATCATTTTGGGCGGACCGGAAATAACCCCGGACAACCGGCTCGTCCATGCCGCGCCCGTAGACTTCAACGTCTACGGTGAAGGCGAGGCCGTATTCCTCAGGCTGCTGCAGGACCCGGAGTTTTGGCGGCTGGAGCAGGCGGCCGAGGACGCGGGACCCGCTTTTGCGCTCAGCCCCAGCCCTTATCTGCGCGGCTTTCTGGAACCTGAAATCGAAAACATGATGCTCCTCGAGACCCAGCGCGGCTGCCCTTATCATTGTGCCTACTGTTATTACAACAAAGCCCGCCAACATTTGTCTGTGGCGGATGAAGACAACGTCTTAAGGGCAATTCGGTGGGCCGTTGAGCAGCGCATCCGGGAACTTTTCCTGCTGGACCCCTCCCTGAACGTGCGGCCCGGCCTGAAGAATCTGCTCCAAAAAATCAGTGTCATCAACCCGGACCGGCGCCTGGCCCTCGTCAGTGAGATCCGCGCCGAAGGAATTGATCTGGAAATGGCGGACCTGTTCGCCGCGGCCGGCTTTACGGGGTTTGAAATCGGCTTGCAGAGCACCAACCCCCGGGCCCTCAAGATTATGAATCGGCCCACCAACCTGTCACGATGGTTAAAAGGAGCCAAGCTCCTGCAAGCAAGACAAATATCGCCCCAGGTGGACCTGATTGCCGGTCTTCCCGGTGACGATTTGCCGGGTTTCGGGCAATCCGTGGATTTTGTCGCCGACCATGATCTGCAGGAGGATGTCCAGGTTTTTCCGCTGACGGTTCTACCGGGGACCACGTTTCGTGTGCAAAGCCGGGCATTGGGCCTTGTTTACGAGAAATCTCCCCCTTACGCCATCATCGCAACGCCCACCTTCTCCCGGGAAGACATGCTTTTGGCCTTTGACTATGCGGAAGTGCGCTTTGACGTCGTTCTATACCCGCTCCCGGATCTGGATATTGCCTGGCGCTCTAACTCGCAGGGCGGCGGAAATGCGGCCGATCATCGGGTCGCCCTGGGCAAGGCCAACTTCGTTTCCAAGCTTTACCTGAATTCCAAACGGTCGGCGGCGGCGCTGGAGGCCTTGGCGGCCCGACTGACCCATCCCTACCAGATTTTCGTCGATCCGGCGTTGCGCGATCAGGGCTTTCTGAAAGACACCTTGAAGATCCTGACTTCCGCCAACCCGTTCACCCCCTTGGAAATGGTTTTTCTGGAGCCGGACGACTTGCCGGACTCCTCGGCGCTGTTGGCCTCCGTGCGACTCCGGCGGCCGCACTTTCTCGACGGCGATCAGCGCTTTGTGTTCCCTGAACCCGGCAACCGGGCCGTCCTTTTCACCCTGGTGTCGCAGGACCGAC
>CP070697.1:5077710-5081580 GCA_020353555.1 Desulfobacterales bacterium | reverse complement strand
ACATCGCACCGGAAAGCATGGGCACTTTGAAGACACTTGGTCAAATCGTCGCGTATCTCGTCGGGACCCGGACCGATGAAGCGCCGCCCAGTCGACCTGAACCCGTTTTTCCTTTGAACCCACGTTGCGATGGGGAAGCCATCCCCAACAGCCAGGACATCCGGGTTGAGAGTTTACCCAACCCGGCAACCGTCACCATTCAGCGCCAGGTGGTTACGGCCGCGAAGGCCCCTCCCGCAACGGAGAACCGAATTTCCATCGCCAAAGACTGCAAGATCTTGGTTACCGACGGCCAGACCGGGCTGGCAGCCGCCATCAAAAAAGAATTGGAAGCTCAGGATTTCAACCCTGTCCTCATATCACCGGCTAAGTGGAAACAAAAAACGCAAATGCCCCGCACGGCCGGTCTGGTAATCATCCCTGATCCGGAATCCAAGCGGCCGGATCAAGACCTCAAAGATGCTTTAACGTTGACCCGACACCTGGCGCACGACCTTATGGATTCCGCTCAGAACGGGGGCGCCCTTTTGGCAACCGTCACCCGTCAGGACGGCGCCTTCGGCTTCAAAGGCGAGGGTATCGAGAAGCCCTGGCAAGGCGGACTTGCCGGACTGGTCAAAACCGCAGCCATTGAATGGCAAGGGGTATGCTGCCATGCCATCGACATCGCCCCCCAATGGCAAGAAAACCGCGCAATTGCCGAGGCGGTTGTCCGCGAGATCCTGACTCCGGGGCCGGTCGAAATCGGTCTTGAACCGGATTTGCGCTGGACGCCGGTGCTTGAACCCCATCCTTATCCCTGGGGCGAAATCAAACTTGCGCCGGGCGAAGTGGTGGTCATCAGCGGTGGTGCCCGAGGAATAACGGCCGCCGCCGCCCGGGCTCTGGCCCAATATCTCAAGCCCACCCTGGTGCTGTTGGGCCGCTCCCCCCATCCTGTGCCCGAGCCCGCATGGCTGGCCGCGCTCAGTGACGAAACGGCCATCAAAAAAGCTATCCTCGCCAATGAATACAGCGGAAACGACGTGTCTCCGCAAATGATCGAAAAAGCCTTCAAAGCGCGCATGGCCAATCGCGAAATTGCAGACAACCTCAGCCATCTGAAAGCTACGGGGGCGGCGGTATCCTATTATTCCGTTGATATCCGCGATGCTGAGCGGGTCCAATCGATTCTCAATGAAGTGCGCGCAACTTGGGGCCCGATCACCGCCGTTATACATGGGGCCGGTGTTTTGGAAGACCGTCTGATTATCCATAAAACCCCGGAACAGTTTGAGCGGGTTTTCACCACCAAGGTCAACGGATTCGAGGCCTTGCTGCAGGCCACGCACAAAGACCCGCTGCGCTACCTGGTAATCTTCTCGTCCGTGGCAGCCCGAATGGGAAACCGGGGACAAGTCGATTATGCCATGGCCAATGAGGTGCTGAACAAGATGGCCCAGCAGGAATCCTTCCAGCGGCCTGGTTGTCGGGTGATCTCCATCAACTGGGGCCCCTGGGACGGAGGCATGGTCACAAAGGCCCTGAAACGTGAATTTGAAGGTAGGGGGGTCGCCCTCATTCCGGCCGACGACGGCGCGCGTTGCATGCTTTATGAAATGCAGGGGGATAAAACCGCTCCGGTGGAGGTCGTGATCGGCGGTCAAATACCGGTTGCCAAGGGGAAGGGACAAACGCCAGTCCAGCCCGCAGGGCAAAAGCCCACGGCAAAGATACAGCCACGACCGCCGCTTTCTCTCACCTTTACCCGCGAATTGGATGTCAAACATTATCCGATTCTGCAGTCACACATCATCGACGGTAAACCGGTGGTTCCCCTGGCCTTGATTGCCGAGTGGTTCGGCCATGGCGCGCTGCATGAAAATCCCGGACTGGTTCTGCACGGTCTGGATGATATACGGATTCTGAAAGGCATGCGTCTTGAGGGAGAAAAGGGAATCATACGCATTCTGGCTGGCAAAGCCCGCAAGAAAGGGTCACTTTATGAAGTCGAGCTCGAGTTAAGAAATGGCCACCAAGCCGGCAAAGCAATTATCCATTCGCGCGCCAGAGCGATCCTGACGGACAGTCTGGCACCGCCGCCGACGTTCAATCTGTCTGCGCATCTCGGTAACCGTCCCTATGCGCGCAGTGTGGAGGAAGTCTACGATCAGATCCTCTTTCATGGTTTACAGCTGCATGGCATCCGCAAAATCGTGAGTTGCTCGGCCCAGGGAATGGTCGCACATATTTCAGCGGCCCCGCCGCCAATTGAATGGATGACCGATCCCTTGCGCCACCGGTGGCTGGGGGACCCTCTCGTGCTTGATTCCGCCTTCCAAATGGCAACCCTCTGGTGCTTTGAAGAAAAAGGCGCGGTGTCGTTGCCAAGTTACAGCGCCTCCTACCGTCAGTATCGTTCCCTTTTTCCTTCGGATGGCGTAACCGTCGTACTGGAGGTCAGAAAGGCGACGACGCATAAGATGTGCGGAGATTTTACCTTCCTGGATGCAGCGGAGGAGGTCGTGGCGCGTTTGACAGGTTATGAAGCGATCATCAACCCCTCTCTCTTCAAGGCATTTAAGCCCCAATATGCGGCAATTGCCAATGAGTAGCGGTCAGTGTCGTGTGGTCCGAAACGATCTGCGCGGCGCAAGGTTCAAGGTATAAGGTGGAGGCCCGGAGCCTCGCACCTTGTACCATCGGCCTTGGCTTTGCTACAGTCCATATTTGGCATTAAACGCATCGATAATCGCCAAAAACTCGTCCGGCAACCGTCCTCTGACTTGAGATACAACTTCTTGCGGAAGTCGGCCATAAAATGCTTGGGCAATGCCCCCGGCGATACACCCCAGGGTATCGCTGTCTCCTCCAAGGGAGATCGCGTTGCGAATGGCATCTTCAAAGTTGCTTGACTCCAAGAATGCGATGATCGCTTCCGGGACGGACCCCTGGCAGGAAACATCGAAATGGTAACCCGGTCGGATCGCATCTAAGGAACGCTCGAGATTGTAAGCAAACCGCTCCGTGATCGCGCGGCGAATTGCGGTTTTGCTCTTTCCCCGGCGTGCCAGATAAACTGACAGGGCGGTGGCTTGCGCCCCCTTGATCCCCTCCGGATGATTATGGGTGACGGCCGCGCTCCGGGCCGCCTGGCCTAGTACTTCTTCAACGGACGTGAATGCAAACCCCACCGGACTCACGCGCATGGCCGAGCCGTTTCCCCAACTGTTATAAGGCTTACTACCTGGCAAATACAGCCACTTGAAAAAAGACATGCCGTAGCCGGCAGCGGGATATTTGCGTCCAAATGCCTTGAGCGAAGACGCATAGTCGGTCCGGCTCAAAATCGAATGCGCCACGGCAACGGTTAAAACGGTATCATCCGTGAAACGCGCGTAATCCGAAAAAAGCGGAAAGGAGGTCGTTTTGATCGGATGCGCTTCATAGACGGAACCGATGATATCCCCGGCAATTGCACCTAGCATGATTGCTCCCAACGCCTGATTTCGCTGACCATCTCCCCGCAAGCATCCCGTTCCGATCTCTTTATCCATTTTTTTTCAAAAATTCAATTACTTTCCATCAAAGTAACTGCCGCGTTCTTCTGAGCTTGGTACCCTGCGATGCCAAAATTCCGATTGCGCAGAGAAGCTAAATTCAAAGGCTTGAATTCGATCGCCCCCGCGGGAACTTTGAAGCAGCTTCAGGCAGGACACGGTGGCCGAGCAGTTTGCGCGGAACCGGTCAGCGTTTCCCAGTGCGCAACCCGCAGGGAACGACAGCGATTCCTCGCCCGGGCCGGATATAATCTTTTCAACTCGAATTCGGAGGACGTGCTGATCGATTTGCTGCCAGACAGCGGTACTTCAACGATGAGCGCTAAACAAT
>CP070697.1:5056411-5077610 GCA_020353555.1 Desulfobacterales bacterium | reverse complement strand
TAGAAGAAAAGGTCCGCCGCGCGGAAAAGCTGGCGGCCCTCGGCAAATTGGCCGCCGGGGTTGCGCATGAAATCCGCAATCCGCTGAGCTCCATTCGCGGTTTTGCCCAGTTTCTGCAGAATGCCTTGAAAGACAAGCCCCAAGAGCAGGAATATGCCCGGACGATGGTCGTGGAAGTCGATCGGATCAACCGTGTCGTCACCGATTTGCTGACCTTTGCCAGGCCTTCGGCTGTAGAGCTGACGCCCGCGGATGTAACCGAGCTCGTAGAGCATTCCATCCGTTTGGTGCAAGCCGATGCAAAAGCCCATCATGTTGCGATTCAGCGGGATCTTCCCGCCGACTTGGGCGCGATTCCGTTAGATGCGAATCAGATGACCCAGGCGCTGCTGAACCTTTTGTTAAATGCTTTACAGGCCGTGAATGCAGGGGGTGTTATCGTAATCGGGGCCCGGAGGGTCCCCACCGAATCCCGGCTGGGTTTCTGGGTTGAAGACAATGGCCCCGGCATCCCTCGCGCCCATAAGGACAAGATATTTGAACCGTTCTTTACCACGCGGGAAAAAGGAACCGGCCTCGGTCTGGCCATCGTTCATCAAATCGTCGAAAACCACAACGGCGAAATTTGGATGGAAAGCCCCCCCTCCGGAAAAAACCACGGCTGTCGATTTATCATCCGTATTCCGACGGATGCCGGTGCGAATGCGCAAAAAAAGGGAAAAAAGAGAAGTCATGCAACCCAAAATTCTAGTAGTGGATGATGAGGCTTCTCACCGGCAGATGCTCGCGGCCGTGCTTTCCGCCGAAGGCTACGAAATAGAATCGGCGGAAGACGGCCGGACCGCCATCGCCGAAGTGGAAAAGCGCTTTTATGATCTCATCCTTATGGATATTCGTATGAGCGGAGTGGGTGGAATCGAGGCTCTGAAGAAGATCAAGCAGATCAGTCCGGGCATACCCATCATCATCATGACGGCCTATGCATCGGTGAGCACCGCCGTGGATGCTCTCAAATCGGGTGCCTATGATTATTTGACGAAGCCGCTGGATATCGAGGAGTTGAAAATCCTGGTCTCCAAAGCGCTTCGTTACCGCCAGCTCGAACAGGAAAATATCTATCTGAAGGAGCGGTTGAACGATCGGTTCGATTTTACCAATATAATCGGACACAGCGCTTCGATGCGCCAACTTTTCGATACGATGGGGTTGGTGGCGCCAACCGAAGCCACCGTGCTTATCATCGGCGAAAGCGGGACGGGCAAGGAACTCATTGCCCATGCGGTTCATCAAAACAGCCCACGCCGTGAACGTCCGCTGATTACGGTCAACTGCGCGGCGTTACCCGAAACGCTGCTGGAGAGCGAGCTGTTCGGGCACGAAAAAGGCGCCTTTACCGGTGCGATCTCCCGCAAGCAGGGGCGCTTCCAGTTAGCCCATCAATCGTCGATCTTCCTGGACGAAATTGCCGAAATGACACCGGCCACCCAGGCCAAAATACTGCGTGTACTTCAGGAACGTGAATTCGAGCCGGTCGGCGGGACCCAGACTTTTAAGGTCGACACGCGCATTATTGCGGCGACGAACAAGAATTTGGAAAACGAAATCCAGGAGGGGCGCTTTCGGGAAGATCTTTACTACCGCCTTAACGTGGTCAGCCTGGAGGTTCCGCCTTTGCGCCAGCGCCGAGAGGATATCGCGCTTTTGGCGGATTTCTTTCTGAAACGCTATGCCGAGAAAAACCGGCGCCTCATCAAAGGCTTGACCCCCAGGGCGATGGATCTGCTCATGCGCTACGAATGGCCCGGTAATGTTCGGGAGTTGGAAAACGTGGTGGAACGGGCGGTTATCATGGCCCGTGGCGAAATGGTCACGCCGCTGGAGCTGCCCCAGGTCCTGCAAGATCTGGAGAGCGAGGTCGAACCGTCCTTAGCGGGTTTGACCCCCGGCCGATCGTTAAAGGAAGTCGAGAAAGAGATGATCCTGCGCACGCTGGAAGAAACGGGCGGCAACCGCACCCAGGCCGCCCACCTTCTGGGAATCAGCCGCCGCACGCTGCAATTAAAGCTGAAGGAGTACGGCGTCAATCCCCCCTGATCAGTCGCGCCGGGCTCGCGGTGAGGATTCAATTCTGCGAATTTGAAATCCGGAATCAATTTAACACGCAAATAAAATTTTCATGCACCGTGGTGGCCTAGAGGGCAATGAATGTTTAGCTGGATGAAAAATATCCCGGTCGACCGCGCATCGGCTTTGGGCCTCGAGAAACTGTCTGAAAAAATTAGAGGTCGTTAATTCTACTTTGTCACGTTTTTACTGTGTTCCCCATTGGGCGCGGCATAGTGTGATGGGACTTGTGGCAGTGAAAGCCCCACTGCCGGTCAAGGCCGTGAGGGCTGCAGAAAGCATTTCACGTCGCGTGAGCATGGGTGGTCTCCTGATTGACTCCCTGTCTTGGGGAAAATAGTTGTGATCGCTTACGGCCGCCTGCCAAGGCCACGACCTTCCTCCAACGCCAACCGAAGGCCTCAAAGAGTTAAAGAATCGACAAAATCTTTCGATTTCAGACGGCGGGGATTTTCGGCCGGCTTCCACCGGAACCCTCGTTGCGCAAAATATGCGCAGTTCTGTGGGCGCTGGTGGCGCGGGCTGCGAAACAATTGCGCATATCCTTAGGCTATTCGGTGTGGGGCCCACATTTCCCATAGCGCCTGGAAAAAAACCAAGATAAAAATCGCCCCGAAAAGGCCTCCTCCCGGGATATGAAGCCAAAAAAAAGCGGATGAGAAATAGCCCTTCAGCCACATGCCCGCGATATCAAGGATCACCCCCGCGAAGGGGAGAACAATCAGCCACGTGCGCCCGCGGGCGCTCAAATCCAAAAAAAGCGTCACAGCGCCCATGAATATAAAAATCATGTTCATACCGAAGAGATGGATATGAGTCCATCTCAGGGTCCAGACGAACTGCTCGCTTTGATAGAAAGGCTGCGATTGAGCGGCTTGCTCCGGGACAGGAGTCTCGGCGAACAAGTCCCCGCGGCCCGCTGGCACCTGATTTTGCCCTGGCGCTGCGGTTGGGGCGGTTTCTTCCGCTTGACGGCCAGGCGGCGAATGGGTTTCGGCGAAAAAAGTCGGGATGATGTCATGGACGATAATTTGTCCCAAGGCCCCCGTCATGGCGATGGCCATGGTCATCAGGATCGCTGAAACCAGTGCTTTGGCCGGTACTGACAGATGGACCAGCTTCAGTTCTTCTGCTCTCATGCCTGATAATCTCCTTTCCCCGGCGATACCGGCTCAAATTCTGCGGGCAAAAATTCTGTGCAAAAGGATAAAGCCCAAACCGGATCCGGCCGAGACGGGCGAACCCAAACGCCCCCACGCAGCCTCAAAGACTTACGATATCGAAAAAACTTTTGTCGATATCACGGCGCTAGGCACCTAGACGATTGACAGGTCTACCCGTCCGGGAACAAGCGATTGGATCGACAATAACAGGTTGAATGCCCCCTGGGGGTCTATTCGCCGGTAAAATTGGAACCGGCATACTTGCCGTCGGCCGTGAAGAAAATGAAAACGGCTGGGGGATTGCCTTGGTTCCGATGAAACGCCACCACCACTTCCTCCTGGTTGTTATGCTGTCGGTTGGCGACGGCCACTTGCGCCAGATGGATTTCCCAGCTCTCGTCCAATTTTCCTTTTGCAATCAGGCCGTCGTACAATTCTGTGGCTTTCTGCAGCGCCTGGAGATGGGTAAACGCGTTGCCCCCATGCTGTTTGCCGCCATGGCTGTATACCGCAGTGGCGGCTGTGAGAACGGCGAGTACCAGAACAAGGCCTGTAAAGGCAGTTTTCAGTCGGCGTTTAGATGAATTTTTACGCAACATCCCGGATACCTCCCAGAAAATAAGAATGAGCCATCCAGCTAGATTGATATGATTAATTGGATTTTGTCAGATTACCTAAAGCCTTGCGGGAACAAGCGGCCTGGATGATCATCCAGGCCGCGCCCAAGGGTGAACATGGTTAAAGTGGCAAAGTGAAATTAAGCAAGCAATGTGCCATGGGAGGAGAATGATCAGGCGCCGGGTTCGCGTCGGCGGTAACCGGAATTAGTCGGTCAGATCCCGCTTCATCGCCTCAAATTGCGCTCGGTCGATTTCCCCCCGGGCATAGCGCTCCTTGAGGATGCTCAGCGCTTTGGAACTATCGTTTCTGCCAGCTTGACCGCGGCCGGTGGCCTGGATCAACCATTTGACCAGGAAAACCAAACCCACAAGAATGAGAACCCAAAAGGCGATCATAAATATCATACCGAACCAGCCCATTCCCCAGTCGCCCATCATACCGGGCCCCATGTGCCAGCTATCATAGCGACCCCATTGGGCCAGAGCCGGGTTCCGGTGAGAAGATCCGAAGAGAAAAGCTAACAGGGTTGTCAGAGACAAAAATAGGGATTTAACGGAAATCATGGGCTTTCAACCTCTCCTTCAGCCCCAGCCTTCATAGACTACGACATTGGCCATCCCGGCCTCCATGTGGTAAAGGTTGTGGCAATGATGAAACCAGTGGCCGGGATTGTCGGCCCTGAATTCGATGTCCAGGCGCTGCATGGGATCGACGATCACAGTGTCCTTGGTCACCCAAAGATTTGGCGGCAGGGCCGGATTGACCACTTGGAAGAAATGACCGTGCAAGTGCATGGGATGGGGCATCATACTGTCATTTCCATAGCTGAGACGCACGCGCTCCCCGTTGCGAACCGTCAACCATTCGGCATCGGGATAGAGCCGGCCGTTGATGCTCCAGAAAGGCGAATGCATGCCGCCGCTTAAGGTCTGGCCATAAAATCTCCCGGCTGCGTCGGCGGGCCCTTCCGGTGGTCCTGCCGCGCTGAAATCCTGATAAGTGGCCATTCGCAATCCGGGCCGGAATGTCGGAGGTACGGGTTCCTGGGGGCGGACACCTCGATACCGCAAGGGGACCCGCAGACGGCCTTCGCCGAATCCCTCCTCGCTGGCGGCCAGCAGCCAGGATCCGGGATTATCGGCCGTAAGCATGACATCATAGCGCTCGCCCATGCCGATCCGCAGGACGTCCGTCTCCACAGGTCGCACCGGTTGGCCGTCCAGATGGGTAATCGTTAAAGGGTGTCCCGCCAAACGAAGATAGTAAATGGTTGCGGAAGAGGCGTTCATCAGTCTGATTTTGACCCGCTCGCCGGGGCGGACTTCCAGGGGCGAAATCGCCGGGTAGACACGGCCGTTGACGGCATAGCCGTCATAAAACGGTTCCTGCAAAGGGCCTCCGGGTGAAGGGGATCGCATGCGTCCGTGCCGCATGCCGCCCATCATGCCCATGGGCGGGCGTCGTTGGGTGCGGGAAATCCCGCCGCCGTCTTGCATGACCCAGTCTTCCAGCATTAAGCTGTATTCCCGATCATAAGACTCCCGCGGCGGCGACGCTTCGATGACCAGCGGCCCATAGAGTCCCTGGTCCAACTGATATTTTGCATGCGAGTGATAGATATAGGTCCCGGCCGGTCGCGCCTCGAATTCATACACAAAGGTTCCCCCTGGCCGCACAGCCGGCTGGGTGACACCGGGAACCCCGTCCATGGCGTTGGGAACGGGAACTCCGTGCCAGTGGATCGTCGTGGCCTCGGGCAGATAGTTTTTCAATATTACCCGGATGGTTTCACCTTCGCGGACGCGAATCTCGGGCCCGGGAACCTGTCCGTTATAGGTCCAGGCCACGAAATCCGGACCGGTTCCAAGATTGATGCGGGCCGGTGAAGCCGAAAAATGGAACTCCCGCACGGCGTGTCGGCTTTGCGCGGCGGCGGAAGCGGTCCAAAACGACGGCAGACCAGCTGCCAGGGCGGCACCCACACTGGTTTTAAGAAAGGCCCTGCGGCTGATTTTCATGTGGGTTTTTCCTTTTTAATACGCCGGGCGCATCCAGCCGCTGGACTTGTCGATGCGCACTTTTTCCATCAGGGATTTATCTTTGGTCACTATCTCGGCTTCAAAGGCATCGCCGGCATCCTTGATCTGACCGAGTTCAAGGTTGGGATTGTGCATTGAGTCCAGATAGTTATTAACAATGGCACGGGCATCGTTTTCTTCCAAGGGACCCCGGCTCTGGGGATATTGCGGCGAATCACCCTGGCTCATCCAGCCTGGATCCAGGCCCCGCCCGGAGCCGCGGTTCATCATGCCGGGACCCCCCATGTGATGCCCGCCGGGCCCGTGGTGACCCCACCCACGATGGCCCCAAGGCATGCCCCCCTGGGCAAAGGCATTGGCCCCCAGTGCCAAAAAAGCGATGGACAACAAAATGGTGAGTATTGGGTTGCTGGATGTCGGGCGCATGGTGGACTCCTTTCGAATACCATTCCTAACCGCATTATTGGTCATATGCACTTCAGCGGTACCGGATAACAGGCAGAGCAAACCATGTGCCAAAAGATTGGAACCCGAAAAGGAGGTATGAATTAACTATCTGATTTATAGATATAAAATTCTCAAAGCCCTTCGGTGGCAATCATGCCGACAAGCTAATCAGCAGGTTAACCGAATTCGAGGCTGTATAGAAATTACACAGGTTCGTATTCTGGAGTTTTGGGGGCGGGATAAAATGTATCCAAAATGAGAAAGAAATAACCGCATCCTAAAGCGATTTGGCGCCCTTGAAGCTCAGGCCGTCGGATCAATACGGAAAGTCGATCCCCAGCGCGGCCAATTCATCCTTGACTTGCCGATACATGTCGAAATGTTCCTGGGTCGGAAGCGCCTGCGCGACATCGTAACATTCCTGGTACTCCTTCCCCCTGGGTGCGTCGGCCGCCTGATCTTCGTATCTGGAGAGCAGTTTTAAGGCCAGCGCGTTGGCCTGCTCGCGGGTCAGGCCCTGCCGTGCGGCCGCATGCCCCACTTCCATACCCAGCCGGGCCTCCATGGGGGTCGCCCGGTTGCGATATTTATTGCGCGTCGAGGCCATTTCCCAAAGATGCCAGCCACTCACCGTGCTGACCAGCGCATGGCAGGCGGTTTCGTAAAAGAGCATCTCCGTCATGGGGCCGGCATTGGCAAAACCGTTCGAGGTGTAAAGCAGCTTGCTGTTGCGCGCCATGGCCTGGCCGGCTACGGCAATCGGCCAAAGGAGTTCGCGGGTGGAATTCGAACCCCAATGGAGGTGGAAGGGGAAATGCTGGCTGAAGTGCGCGCCGTGGATGCAAAGGCCGCTGAGCGTGTAGGCCACCAGGGAAACCGCAATCCCTTCGGATCCGCCGCACCATCCCCCGTAGATCGGACCGGTCAGGTTGCCGGTATAGCAGCCATATTGGGCATAATGAACCACGCGGTTCAGCAAGGTGTCGGCCGTCATGAACTCACTTAAGCTGCCCACCAGACGGGCGTCGGTGGTCCTGACACCCCATTCGTTGTCGGAAACGGCGATTTGGCCGCTGTCGTGTTCGGCCGTGCCCACGGCCACGAGAAAAACCCCCGGACGCCCAACCTGTCGGGCGGCCAGCCGCAGGTTGTAGATATGTTGGATGCAGCCGCTGATTTCGGTGGGACCTGCCGAACGTATCAGCTGGCCGGCGGCTTCCTCCAGAATCGGCGCGCAGATGCCGTCCAGCAGCGGCTCCTTGAGGTAGGCCAGACACATGGAGTGGTGAAGATTCTCATTCACGGTGATATCCGGGCTGAATATGCAGAAGGGAGGCGCTTCATCCTCCACCCGGCGGTGTTTCCATAAAACCGCATCTTTACCGGCCCCGACCCAGTACTCACCTTTGGCCGTATAGAGCGCCTCTTTGATTTCATCCTCCGCAACCTTGATGATGCGGTTGGTATCCGTATTATAGAGGCCCACTTCGCGGAACAGTTCCCAACCGGCCTGCCACACCCGATCCGCGAGATCGTTGTCGGCGGGAACGGGGGTTTGGGGATCGTATTTAATCGCGTATTTTTTCACAATCTCTTTAAGCTTCGGCGCAAAGATTTTGGGCATGAAATCTTTTTCTTCACAAAAGGGACCGGTGTGGGATCTCTGCAGAATTTCCCAGATACGATAGGGTGCCGCCATGGGATTCCCTCCTTACTTCTTTAAAAGTTTCGCCATCATACCCGGAGCCGAAGATGCGTCCGGGCAGTAGAGATCCGCACCAATCAGATCCGCCCATTCCTGCCCCACCGGCGCGCCGCCGATAACCACCTTGTACGTCCCGTTCAGGCCGATTTCTTTCAAAAGGGCGATGATCTCTTTTTGTCCGGGCATGGTGGTAGTCATTAGGGCGGAGGCCCCGATAAAGTCCGCCCCCATTTCCTGTGCGGCTTTGATGAATTGCAGCGACGGTGCGTCGGCGCCCAGGTCTTTGACTTCATAACCGTTGGTTTGGAGCATCAGCTTCACGATATCTTTGCCGATGGCATGCACATCCCCTTTGACGACCCCCAAAACGACCTTGCCCTGGGCGGCCCCTTTTTCGCCGCTTGCCAGCACCCGCGGGCGGAGGATGTTTACCACGGCGGTCATGGCGTCACCCGCCAGCATGATTTCCGGAAGAAAGACTTCCAGGCGGGAGAATTTGTCCCCCAGGTCAATCATGACATCTGCCAGTTCCTGGATGGTGCGGATGGGATCAACCCCTTGCTCCAGCAGTTTTTGCGCCAGGGCCTCACTCTTTTCGACTTCGCCCTCGGCCACCAGCTTTTTCAGATCTTCCAATGACATTGTATGTTCCCCCCACAGAATTTAACCGTCGGACCCATCCTCCTAGACCGAGCCTCCGGAAGAAGGCCAGTTGGTCCTTAACACATAAAAGGCATGACTGCAAACGCATCGATTTAAAGGTGTCTGCTGCGGTTCAGCCTGTTTTTGAGGTCGCGGTCGACGCCCGACCAGAGCACGGCGGCCGGTGCTGGTTGCCGCGTGGTCCGGGTCACCGGGGCGAAGGTTTAAAGCTTTACAAGCCAGGCGCAAAGGCCCTATATAATATTGCAGCATTCAACCGCCGCCTATACGGCATGGCCTGGGGAAGCGTATCATGGTTGATCGGATCAAATCGCCGCGTTTGCGTGTTCTTGATGAAGAAGACGCCCGCCGCATTCATCGGGCCGCGCTCCAAATTCTGGCTGAAGTCGGGATGGACATTCAGGATGAGGACACCCGCAAGCGTTTAAAAGATCTGGGTTGCCGCGAAGGTGACGACGGCTACCTGCGGTTTGATGAAGATCTGGTGCAACAAGCCCTGCTGACCGTTGCGCCGCGGGTGGTTCTTTATGATCGCAACGGTCAGGCGGCGATTGCCACCGATGATGGTGTCCCGCGCTTTGGGCCGGGGATCGGCTGTGTCAATATCCTCGATTATAAAAGCGGACAGCATCGACCCTGCCGCCTGGCAGATATTTCCCAAACCGCCCGTCTGTGTGAACAGTTGTCCCACATCGATTTGGTCGGATCTTTAGGCAATCCCAGCGACATTGATCCCCGGGAAGAATCCCTGGAAACCGTGCGCGCGATCGTGCCCCGGACACGCAAACCCCTGGTCTTTACCGTTCATAATGAAATCGAAGCCGAACGGGTGTGGGCCTATCTGGCGGAGGTTGCCGGAAGCCGGCAATCCTTGGCGGCCAAGCCCTTTGCCATCGATCTCACCGGACCCACCTCGCCCCTGATGCTGGGGCCGGACGCTTGCCGTCGACTGCGGCATGCCGCCCGGAACTTTCTGCCGGTTGTCTGCTATCCGGGACTTCTCTTGGGCGCCGCCGGACCGGTCACCCTGGCCGGTGCTCTGGCCCAGTCGTCGGCCGAGACTCTGGCCAGCATCGTCATTCATCAAACCGAGCAGCCGGGCGCACCGGTCATATCCGGTTCCGGTATTCTTCCGTTGGACATGCGGGCAGCCATGCTGGCATATGGCGCGCCCGAATACGCCTTGGTTTGCTTGGCGGCGGCCGACTACTTAAAGGACCTGGGCGTGCCGAGCTGGGTGGGAGCCGGATGCTCGGATGCCCACACCGTCGATGCGCAGGCGGCCGCCGAAGCCGGAATGAATATGCTGGCGGCCGTGCTGGCCGGGACATCTTTGATCCATAACCTGGGGTTTCTTTCGGCCGGCAAAACCGGTTCCCTGGAAATGCTCGTTCTGTGTGACGAAATTGCCGGCATGGTCAGCCGGTTTGCCCGGGGAACCCGGGTAACGGCCGAGACGCTGGCCGTGGATGTCACCAAGCGCGCGGGCAAAACCGGCCTGTTTCTCAAAGACCGGCATACGGTCAAACACATGCGCACGGAGATGTGGCTTCCGGGCCTCTTTGAGCGGACTTTCCCGGGAGACTGGCGCGAGGCCGGATCCAAAACGATGAACGCGCGCATTCGCGAAAAACTGTTTGAACTGTTGGGCGAATAAGCGCCAAAAGATCGAAAGCAACGCCGGTGCAGCAGGATTCAAAATGCGGCGGGGCGGGCCGAGCGCGGTTCGCCCTTGACAGTCCTTACAGCAACGTATATTGAGGGACCGAAAATTCGCGCGGGAGGACAGTATCGGGAATGGATCTATTGGAACAGATGGTGGAAGCGGTCATCCAGGGGGATGAAAAGCGGTCTGCGGTTCTGGCCCGGCAGGCCGTAGAACAGGGCCTCGATCCTTTTCAGGTCATCCAGGAAGGTTGCGCCCGGGGGATGCACATCGTCGGGGACAGGTTCGGCCGACTGGAATGCTACCTGCCGGAGGTCATACTCGCGGCCGATGCGATGAATGCCGCCGTGGAAGTCCTCAAACCCTACTTGATGAAACGCGAAGACCGGGGAACCCGGGGCACCGTCGTTTTAGGTGTGATTCAGGGTGACTTGCATGATCTCGGCAAAAATATTGTCAAAATTATGCTGGAGACGGCCGGATTCACCGTCCATGACCTGGGCAGTGACGTTCCTGTCCGCCGGTTCGTGGAAGAAGCTGAAAAAATGCGCGCCGATATCATCGCCGCCTCGGCCATCCTCACCACGACCATGACTTACATGCCGGACATTGCGGCTATCTTAAGGGAGCTGGATCTGCGCGAGAAATACTTGATCATGCTGGGCGGGGCGCCGGTGATCGCGGACTGGGCCGCAAAGGCCGGTGCGGATGGCTATGGCGAGGATGCCCTTGAGGCGGTTGGAGTCGCCCAGCGTCTAATGGCGCAAAAGGGGGGAGCCAAGGTGCCATGAGCGGCTTTTGGGATGTGATCGGGCGCAGTGAAAGCGGCCCTCTGGTCAAGGAAAAGGAATTTGATCTGCAGGTGGCGAGAATCGCCCGGCAGATGATTGCCAAGTATGCCATTCGGTATCAGCCGGAACACGTGATTCCGGCCGACGACGGTCTGGCGGATCGGGTTTTCCAGGCCGGCCTCGACCTGTTCTTGGAACTGGGCGTTTACTGCCGGGACACCGGCCGCCGGATGAAGTTCACGCGTGAGGAGGTTAACGGGGCGTTGAAGCAGGCCCCGACCGCTGTCACTTATGGGCAGGGGCGGGATGTGGCGGTGATGACGGCGCGGGTCGTGGAGGACTCGCGTCCCCCCTTTTGCACCTTGACGCCGGTCGGCACCCCGGTGGCCGAGGAACGGTTTGTCCCCCTGGTGCAAAGCTACGTTCAGGAGCCTTTGGCCCAGACCTTTTCCAGCGCCTTCAGCCAGACGGTTCACGGTCGCCCCATCAAATCGGGGACCCCCCAGGAAGTGGAGGCGGCCATCTGGAATGTAATCAAGCTGCGCGAGGCGGCCCGCGCGGCCGGACGACCCCAGATCGGTATTCACAACCTGATTTCCAACGCCGAGCGGACCGATGCCATCCTTGCGGCCATGCAGCCTGATTTTGGCGTGCTTCCCAATGACGGGCTCGGCATTGCCGCTATCGCCGAATTAAAGATCGACTATGAACGCGTCAAGAAGGTCGCTTTCCTGCGACACAGCGGCCACAACAAGTACGGCTTGTATGGACCGTTGATGGGGGGGTATGCTGGCGGGCCCGAAGCAACGGCCATCGTGCACGTGGCCTATCACTTCCTGGGGCTTCTCGCTTTTGAGGCCCAGTGGCATTGCGGCTTTCCGCTGCATATTCATTACGGCTGCAACACGACCCGGGAACTGCTGTGGCTGATCAGCATCACCTCGCAGGCCCTCAGCCGCAACACGCATCTGCCGATCTCGGTCAGCCCCTTCGCGGCGGCGGGACCCTGTACGGAGATGGTCGTCTACGAGTTAGTGGCCGGCAGCCTGGCGGCGACGGTCGCGGGAGCGAACCTGCTGCTCGCGGCAGTGGCCCGCAACCGACATCCCGAGCGGGCCAGTGGGATGGAGGCGCGTATCGGGGCCGAGGCGGGACACCTGGTCGCGCGCCAGGGAGTCACGCGGGAGCAGGCCAACGAAATTACGAAGAAAATCCTGGATGAGTACGAAACCCGGCTGGGCGAGGCTCCCCTCGGACGAAGATTTGACGAGTGCTACGATCTGGTGTCTCTCCAGCCAACCCCGGCGTATCTGGATTTGTACGAGCAGTGCCGGGAAAAGCTGCGCGGATTCGGGCTGGACTATTCCCTCTTGTAGCCCCGGGCTCCAGGCATGCCCGGTCCACCCCCCAGGGCCCCATCCGGAAACGCCCTCCTTGGCTCCTGTCCCCTCACCCACTGCAGCGCGAACCGGCGAATAAGCTCCGGCCAGATCGCGGAAGGCGTCTTGTCGAAAACGGTCTCCGCATCCGCCGCCAAAATGTGCCAATCACCGCGCGCGACTTCATGGTCCAGCTGCCCGGGAGCCCACCCGGCATAACCGGCATAGACGCGGAATTTTTCGCCCCCATCCGCACGCTCAATCATCCGCAACAATTCTTTGCGGCTGGAGCTGAGGTAGATATTTTCAAACACGCGCCGAGACTTCTCGGGCGGACGGGCGGATCGCATGAGCAACAGCAGCAGGTTTCTGGAAACCGGCCCGCCGCTGAAGACGGTATCCGTCCGCTGCTTGAGGCCCTCGATCTCCGGAAATACCGTGGAAAGCTTCACGTCCGTGGGTCGGTTGATGATCAGGCCCATGGCGCCTTGCCGGTTGTAATCGATCAAGAGGACGACGGTTTGAGAGAAGTTTGAATTTCCGAGGTTGCGACCGGCAATGAGAAACTTGCCTTGGCCTAGCTCCGCCTCGGTCTTGAGGCGCCCCGGCGCGGCGTTCGTGACGGGAAACCGCAGAGGCCTGAAAGCCGTGCTTTGATCAGCAAACGCGCCTGCAATCAGGGGCCTGCCACCAAACAGGACGAGCAGTGTCACTAGGATGGCGACAGCCAGGGGCTGAGGCGCTTGGCGGACGCGCCCGCGTGTTTGTAGAGGCCAATGGCGCCTCACAGCTTGCTCTTCAAACATAAACGGCGCTTTTTCGTTTTGGGGTCTCACACCTTACCGATGTACTGACCTCGGTAATCGAGCGTAGTGAGCGGCTTGGCGTCGGAGACCGCCATGGCGTCGACCACCTCACCGATGAACAACGTGTGATTGCCCGGCATGATCCGCGTGTTGAGCGTGCAGTCGAACCAGGCCACACAGTCCTGCAAAATCGGGCAGCCCGTCTGCCCCGGCCGCCACTCCAGCCCTGAAAACTTCGTTTCCGGGTCGGATCCCATGAACTGGTAAATGAGCTTCTTCTGCTCCTCACCGAGAACATGCAGCGCAAAACGGCCGCTATTTTCGATGAGTTGGTGGGAAAAGCGGTTTTTGTGAACGGCCACGGCAATCAGCGGCGGCTCGTATGATACCTGGGAAACCCAGGAAGCGACCATCGCGTCCATCCTACCGTCGTGGGACGTGGTCATCACATAAATACCATAGTTCATGGTTCCGAATGCACGTAACCATTGGTTTTTCATGCTGCTCTGCCTTTGCATTTTTTAACTATTCGGGCTGCCGCCCGGAGTGGGTCGTTTCGCCGGTGATGTTTTGCGTTTTTCTTGGGGTCTTTTCCCGAAAAATTAAACTCGGTTGAAGACCGCGAAAGATGAGAAGATACCGCGCTCCGGAAGGGCCAGTAGGACCTTTCGCGATGTGCGGTGCACGCATCACCCCGTCAGCAGCCACCAAAGCCTAATTAGTTCTACTTTGTCACATTAGCCCTGTTCAGCATGGGGCGCTGCAAGGGACGATCAGATTTAAAACCGTGTAAAACTCGTGCCTGAACCCAAAGCCCGATTGCTCTCAGGTGCGGCTGCGCTGGAGCCGTCGCGCCGGGTTTGGTCTCCCGACCCCGCCGACGAATATCGAGCGTTTAGGCCGGCCTGACGTCAAAGCGCGCCAGCCAACAAAATTTTCGGAAGGGCTGCGGTTCAGACACGGCTAGCAAACGGATTCAGACTTTTTCGAAAGCCTGTTAGGGTTTTAAATGTTGGACAAACCAGTCTCGTTGGGCCGCGCTGTTCACCTTGAAGTCCTCGCCGGTATATGCTTCGAAGTGCCCGCCCGGCAGAATGAGCAGTTTTTTGGGCTCCAGCGCCTGTTCAAAGGCTTCGCACGCCATGTCCGCCGGCACCAGGTGATCGCCGGCCGCGACCACCAGCATAAACGGTGTAGGGCAGATGCGGGAAATGTAAAATCCCGGTTCATATTCCCAAAACATTTCAATCGACCGCAGCGTCACTTCGTTGCGCCACGCCGGTGCCCGGGATTTTTGGGTTTCCATGAAAAATTGGAGGCTGTCCTCAGTGGGCAAAGCGCAGGGTGCGCCCGGCTCCTCCGTCACCACCGGAATCGTGACCGGCGGTTTTCCGGCATAACGCGCCTCTCGATCGGCATCGAAATAAGCGCGCGAAACCGCCAGCAGGTCAGACCGAACCAGCCGTTTCGCATTTCGCAGGCCGCTGATCAAAGGTACCTGGCAAACGACGCACTTGACCCGTCGGTCCAAGGCTCCCACGACGATCACGTGTCCGCCGCTGTAACTTGACCCCCACACACCGATGCGGGCCTTGTCCACTTCGGATAAGGTCCCGGCGAAAGTGATCGCATCGCGGTAATCGTTGATCTGGCGCCAGGGATCGATCTCGCCGCGGGGCTCACCATCGCTGGCTCCCAAATTGCGGTTGTCATAGACCAGAACGGCAAATCCCGCCTCGCAAAAAACGTCGGCAAAAGAATCCAGATACATCTCTTTCACCGCGGAATAGCCGTGGGCCATGACAATCGCCGGAACAGGCGTGCGGGCGCCCTCGGGCGTATAAAACCACCCACGAAGCATCACACCGTCCTCCGTCTTGAATTCAATGTCCTTGCGCATGTGTTCCTCCTTTCTTTGATGGTTGGTGCGGTCCAGAAACAGTGCCGAACGAGCTGGCTTGAACGCATATGGTCAGAGGAAGAACCGAAAATCGCTTTTTCGTGAGTCGATCGTGGGAAAACCGCTTTTCTGTCAGGAAATCAGCTGCAGCGCAACATAGGGAAACGTCGACGAAATACAAGTGAACAGGGATTAACTACCGAAGGCCAAAGTGATTGTCAACAGCAGGTTTTAGAGAGGGGAAAAATTGTCGGGGATGATTGCGAACGAGAGGATGGGGGGAATGAACCACTGATAAAGCCTATTTAGAAGCAAGCGGTTGAATGAATCCGGAAGGGCTCATCCGGCGGTGGGACCGCTGCCGTGGCCGTCTTCAACCTGTCCGGAGGCGGTCCCCGTTAGTTTGTGCCTTGCAGGAATAGGACGGCCGCCAGGACCAAAAGGCCGCCCGCCAGCGCCAGCCAATCCACGGTTCGCAGTTTATATTCTTTCAGAAAGCTACGATGGGGCCGACCGAATCCGCGGGCTTCCATGGCTTCCGCCAGCTCTTCCGCCAGTTTAAATGCTTGAATTAAAAGGGGCGTCAAAAAGGCGGGATAATTTCGCAGGGATGACCATCCGGGCTCCACGGGAATGCCCCGGGCGCGCTGGGCATCGAAGACGTTTTTAGCCTTGCGCCCGACCACCGGCACAAATTGCAGGGCCGTGCTGAAAACAAAAGCGACCGTGTAAGGCAGCCGCACCTTAACCAGCGAATCGCCCATCTCATCGGGAGTTGTGGCACTGAAAAAAACAAAGAAGGTCGAAGTGAGCGTGATCAGCTTCATGGCCGCATCGACCGCCGCCGGCCAATCGATGGACCACCACACGACGGCGCCGAAAAACAAGGCCATCGGCAGCAGCATCCGCAGCCAGCGCAGGTATGCTCGGCCTTTCTGCATGATCAGCACGATCAGCAGCAGGACGCCCAACTCTGCCGCCAGCCAGGCGGTCGCTTGCGAAGCGACGATCAGGATCGCATAAAAAAGCGCAAGCACTAATTTGGTACGTGGATCAAGCATGACCCCTCGCATACAGCCGGAACGCATCGGTCGGTTCCAGGGAGGCCTGTTGCATAGCGTTCGCATTCGACATCACTTCCCAGGGCCTCCCGTCGACGACGACCCGTCCCTCGGCCAACAATAGCCAGCGGTGGGCATAGCGTTCCGCGAAGGACAGGTCATGCGTGACCAGGACGATGGCCTGTCCCCGTTCGCGCAGTTGCGTCAAGATGCGGCCCAGAGCGCGGCGAAAGGTATAATCCTGGCCTGCGGTGGGCTCATCCAGCGCCAGTATCGCCGGTTGGCCGGCCAGGGCGGCGGCAAAGGCGACGCGTTTTTTTTCCCCACCGCTCAAGCGGTACGGCGAACGGTTCAACAGCGGTTCCAGCCGAAACAACTCGACCAGCTCCTGGAGCCAGCCGGGGTCATAGCGGTTCAAGGCTTTGGCGCCCACGGTAATCTCATCCCACACTGTGAGTTTGAAAAACTGGTTGTCGGGATTTTGAAACGCGACGCCGACATAGCGGGCCAGCTGGGAGACTTTGGCCTGCGCGCTGTCTTGGCCCATGACGCGGATTTGGCCCCGGGACGGCCGCTGCAGACCGATTAAATGCTTGAGCAAGGTGGTTTTACCGGCGCCGTTGGCACCGACGATGGCCAAACACTCGCCCCGGCTCAGCGTAAAGCTGACATCCTGGAGTATGGTGGATTCGCCCAACTTCGAGACCACGTTTTGCACCTCGAGGACAACGGGGTGGTTGCGCGCAAAAGGGGGCAGCAATTCAGGTTTTAGATCAATGGGATAATTCTGCCCGGCGGCTTTCTCTTCTAAGGTCTTCACGTCCAAAGGCAGCGGTCGAATAGCCAGACGGTGGCCGATACTTGGCGCCAGCGGCATTTCCAATCCACAGTCTTGGATATTCTGCAGCAAAGTCTCGGCCGGAGGACCGTTTAAAACGATTGCTCCGGCTTTGACGGCGACCATTCGCTGAGCATCCGACAAGGTGTATGGCAGACGGTGTTCGCAAACGACAATCCCAATCTGTTGCTGATGGAGTGCTTTTAAAGCGTTTCTCACCCGGCGCACATTGGACGGGTCTAAATTGGCGTAAGGTTCATCCAGAACGATGATCCGGGGCCGCAGCGCCAGCATGGCCGTAATCGCTACCAGCTGTTGCTCCCCGCTGGAAAGCGCATGGGGATTGCGGGGAAGAAACTCGGTCAGGCCGGTCAAATCAGTGCTTTCGGCAATGCGCCGTTTGATCTCGGCGCGCGGCAGCCCGACGCTTTCCAGGCCGAAGGCGATCTCCATTTCGACGCTGCGGTTAAAAAGCTGGGCTTCGGGATTTTGAAAGACCATGGCCACCCGGGCGAACAGGTCGGCCACGGAAAGTTCGGTCGTGGGTGTGCCGGCCACGGTTACTTGACCCCGCAGCACGCCTTGGTAGAAGTGGGGAATGAGCCCGTTGAAGGTGCGGCAGAGCGTGGATTTGCCGGATCCGCTGGCACCACAAATGAGAAGATACTCACTGGGGTGAACATCCAAATCGATCTGATTCAAAGCCCAGTTGTTCTTGTTTTTCAAATAGGCGTATTGCAGCCGGCGGGCTTCAATGAAGTTGGTCAGGGCCATCCGATTCTACTCTCCAAGCTTGACCACACCGGCGCGCTGCAGCGTTTTCAGCGCCAGAACGCCTAAAATGGCGCCGGCGATGGTGCTGGCCAGGAAGGAAGGCAACAACGCCAGCAGGGGAATGGCTTTGCCCATGAAAACCGGGGCGACCAGCAAAGCACTGGCCACCGGGGCAATGAAACCGGTGCCGAGCACTTCGCCGCCGGCCGCGGCATAAACGTTGCGGGTGTATTGGTAAACATAGCCGGCCAAAAACGCACCGATCATGCCGCCGGGAAACGCCAGCAGTGTTCCCACACCCATCACGTTGCGGAGCGTGCCGATGACGGTCGCGATGACGACGGCCCACCAGGGTCCCAGCAATACCGCGCCGAGGACGTTGACGAAATGCTGGGTCGGATTGACCTTGGCGATCCCGATCGGAAACGAGGTGTAGGGCGCCAACACCACACCGATGGCGACCAGCACGACGGCATACGCGGCCTTGCGGGTATCGCTTCCGGTTCCTCCCATTTTTTGCGTCTTTTGAACCATATCAGTCTCCTTTCTCCACCTTTCGGCGGTACCCCGCGAAGTTTGATGGCCAAGGGCAAACCTCCCTGTCGTTTCAGGCGGACCAACCAGGGGTCTCAATTAAGTATGTGACTGTCGATTTGGATTGGCCTGACTGCGGAAAGATTGCAGAAAGGAAATTCCTGCAGGGGAAGTCGCACCGAATTCCCTACGACAGTACCAACTGTATCAGGTTCAATGGGTTTGATCTCAGTTCCGCACTTTTCGGCGGAACACCCCAATCGGATAAGCATTGTCTAACAAAAAAAGGCCGAAAGGGCAAGGCCATTTCGGAACAGGTCCAGGGCACACGCATTTGGAATTTTTAGAGGGGAAGGAGGCCTTTTCGGAAAGACGATGTCCACCGGAGGTGTCACCCATGCGGCACGGTGATTCCCGATCTATGATGGAAATGCCGTGCTTTTACTCAGTTGGCTCCGAGACAGGGCCCATCATAAATCGGGAGCACCTATCCGCCCCGACCCTTGATATCGTCTGGAAGAAAAGGCCTCCTTCCCCCGATCTTCATGTTTCCAAATGCGTTCGCCCTGGGAACGGGCCCATCTAAAAGGACGTCAGGCAGCCGCAGACACGACCCATTTCCCGGGCGCTAGCGGCTGGGTTTGGGGATTTCGTAATGGCGCTGATGACGGCGATGCCCGCGGCACCATGCGCAAAACAGGATCTTGCATTGCTGGGGTTGATGCCGCCAATGGCGACAACCGGCAGCGGCGACATCCTGGCAACGGCGGCGAGATTGGCCAGACCGCGGACTTCTTGGGCATCGGCCTTGGTGGCCGTGCCGAAAACCGGCCCGGTTCCGATGTAGTTGCAGGATGACAGGTCGGTGGTTTGCAGTTCGTCCGGATGATGCACCGACACGCCGATGATCGCTTCCGGGCCCAGAATGCGTCGGGCAATGGCCGGACTTGCATCTTCCTGGCCCAAATGAACACCGTCGGCCGCGACCGCCTTGGCCAGCAAAATATTGTCATTGACAATCAAGGGAATGAAGCGCTTGCGGCACAAACTCCTGATGGCCGCCGCTTCCTCAAACGCCTCCAGGGTGAAGGACTTGTTGCGGTACTGGACCATCGTTGCACCGGCCTGGAGGGCGATGGTCACCTGCGCTGCTGGAGTCAACGCCGGTGCCTGATCGTCGGTTATGAAATAGAATCGAAGCGCTTTTTGCAGAAATATGTCCATCCTATTTCTCCTGAAAAATCCGCTCCCCGGCAAAGCGACCGTGTTTGCAAGAAGCTAACATGGGAAAGAGGTTCTCGATCAGCTCCCGCGCTGGATCAAAACGGGTCGCTCAAACATTGTCAGACTTCAGGCCGCGCGGGATTGCGGCGCTTTTTTCAAACCGCCGGCGATCGATCCCCCAGCGCGGCTTCCGCTTTTTGCCAAGCTTCCTTCAGGGCGTCAGCCACCTCCGCCGGTAACGGTTCGGGAATATGGGACGCAAGAATGTCGCTGGCTTTGCGCCGGACGACCTCGTGGTAGCGTTTATGACCCTTCGCTTTCCAGGCCGTTAGATTTTGCCGGTTAATGCACCGGGGCCGCCAGTGCTCCTGCTGAAACAGTTCGAGGGTCTGCGGTTCGGACAAAAAATGGCCGCCCGGCCCCACCCGGCGGATAACATCCAAAGCCATGCGTTCCCGGCCCACCTCGAAACCCCGCATGATGCGCTTGACGTAGCTGATGATCTCACTGCCCATAACGATCGCGGCGGCGGAGCTGATCAGACCCTGACCCAGGTAGCCGACGTTGTGAACAAGGTTGGTGCCGTCCAGGGCCGCCATCAGGATCGATATCGCCGACTCCATGGCGGCTTGTTCGTCCAGGCATTTGGCATCGGAGCACCCGGCCTCCCCCCATACCGGAAGTCCGTAATAATGGTAAAGGTCCGCACAAGCGGCGTGGGTGAGTCTTTCCTCAGGACTGCCGTAGACCGTGGTGCCATACAACATATCCAACGGCGTGACACTGAAGCCGGAGATCATGGGTGCGCCCTTGACGCGGAGCTGCTGGAGCACCAGCCCGCTCAAGGCCTCGGCGTTGGCTACCGCGATGGCTCCGGCCAGGGTGACGGGCCCCGTGCCGCCCGCCATCAGCGCCGGTACGTAGTTGAGGGGAATCCCCTTGTCCGCGCACAGAAAAAGCTTTTGAATCGCGTCGGCGGAGTGCACCAGCGGGCTGATGGGCTCGGCATAGTGAATGAGAAAAGGCTTCTCCCGCAGGGCGGCTTCGCCGCCGGCGACCGCCGCAGCCATGGCGATGATCACGGCCAAGTCCGCCCGGGCGGCGGCCGTGAAATAGATCGGTTTCGTGGAGTGCTCCACCAGGGCCTTGAACGCGGCAATATAGGCCAGGTTGACGGGCGCGTCTTCGGCAAAGCCGTTGGACGCGATGAAGTCGATTTCCTCACAGAAGTCGGCCACAACGGCGGCATCGACCACGTCCTGCAGGCGGGATTTTCGGAGTTTCCCCGTTTGTAAATCATAGGTGTTGAGCAAATCCGTGCCGAGTCCGAAGTATACCTGATTGCCCTCCAGTTGCATGGCTTCCTCGCCCCGGCGGTTGTACACCGTTATCCGTGAGGGCGCGCTTTGGAGGCACTCCTCCACGAGTCGATGGGGAATTTGAACCACATCGTCTCGTGGGGCG
>CP070697.1:5038658-5056311 GCA_020353555.1 Desulfobacterales bacterium | reverse complement strand
AGTCATATCAGGGAGCTTATTGCCGACACGAAGAAACAGATCAACCGGACCTACGAGGAAATGCGTCGCATCTCCTACCGGCTGCATCCGACGCTGTTGAGTGACTTGGGCTTGGAACCGGCGCTGGACGCCTATTTAACGAGCATTGCCAAACATTGTGACCTGGCGATTAATTTTCGCATGGTGGGATTTGAAGGGCGGGTGAATCCGGAGCTCGAGACCGTGCTTTACCGCCTATCCCAGGAAGCACTGACGAATACGCTGAAACATGCGCAGGCGCAGAAATTTAATCTGTCCATCATCAAGAGTTATCCCAACATCATTTTTCTGGCCGAAGACGATGGGAAGGGATTCGATGCCGCGCAGTTGAATGGGCACCCGCATGCGCTGGGCCTGCTGTCCATGCGGGAGCGGGCAGCCATGTTGGGCGGAAAGTTCGCGCTGCGTACGGCACCCGGACAGGGAACCCGCATACGGATTGAAATTTCAATCAAAGAGGGCGCCGATGACGGCTAGCAACGTCACCATCGTTTTGGCCGATGATCACACCATCGTGCGACAGGGCCTGGCCAAGCTTTTGGAAGGCGAGCCCCACTTCAAGATTGTGGGCGAAGCCGAAAACGGACGCGAAGCCGTCAGCCAAGTGGAAGCGTTGCGTCCGGATATCGTCTTAATGGATATTGCCATGCCGTTGCTAAACGGTATCGAAGCCACGCGGCAAATCAAGAAGTTTGCACCGCAAACCAGAGTCATCATCCTGTCCATGCACTCCCACGACCGCTACATCAATGAACTTTTCGGCCTGGGCGCTTCCGGATATTTGCTGAAAAACTCCACGGGCGCGGATATCATCAATGCCATCCATGCCGCCCTCAAGGGCAACACCTATTTGAGTCCTTCCATCTCGCGGCGGGTGATTGAAGACTACATTTCCATGAAAAGCAAATCCTCCCAGGACGACTTGTACAGTAAGCTGTCGGACCGTGAGCGCGAAGTATTTCAGATGATCGCTGAGGGACGATCCACCCGGGAGATTGCCGACATTCTGTGCGTCAGTCCCAGCACCGTCAAAACCCACCGCGCGAAGATCATGGAAAAGCTGCAGATCGACAACATTTCCCAATTGATTCAATTCGCGATACGGTTGGGCATCGTGGACATCCAGTCTTAGCTGCCTTCAACCCGGTCTTGGTCAAAAATCATCCCACATTCCCGCAAAAATCATCCGATGGACGATAGTAACCTTCCCCGAGATAGTCTATAGATGCGATTGATTTAACTGTGGAAGACTTTCCCTTGAAAAGAGTTGCAATTTGACGTCTGAATCCCGGTTTTCAAAATTCTGCTCCCCCCTGGATGTTTTCAACGGCAATCCGCTGGTTCAGACAGAAGTCTTCTTTTGGCAGCAACGCCACCCGTCCGGCGGACGCGACGGTTTATGCGGGCGGATTAAGCCTGTGCCAGGCATGTCCGATGTTTCGGGGGCCCATCGACGGGACTAGCAGAGATTGAGGGAATTGTTAAACTTTAAGGAAGGGAGGTTAAAGCATGTTTCAGCTTAATACCGAACAAAAGGTTTGTGAAGTGGGTGGAGTGAAGTTTGGGGGACAGCCGGGAGAATATCCGACGGTGGTCTGCTCCTCCATCTTTCAAAAGGGAGACCGCGTTTTTGAAGGCAAGCGCAAAGAAGGTTTCAACGAGCAAAGAGCCGAAGCACTGCTCAAGACGCAGGACAAACTGTGGGCGGAGACCGGGGTGTCGGGCATGGCGGACATCGTCGCCAACACGGGCAAAGAATTTCAGACGTACATTGATTACGTTACCTCGGTGAGTGATATGCCCTTTTGTGTGGACGCCTGGGTGATGAAGCCCAAGCTGGAAGGTGCGGCGTATTGTGCCGAGAAAGGGCTGCTGGACCGGATGTTTTACAACAGCCTGACCGTCTGGGAGCAGGACCTGGAGACGGAGATCCGCGAGATCTCCCAGATCGGCGTCAAGCATGTTTTACTGGTGGCCTTTGACCAGGCCGATCAAATGCCAAGTGGTCGAATTACGGGTACGCAGCAACTTCTGGATGCCATTGCGAAAGTGGGGGCCAAATTTGAAAGTATATTCGTGGACACTTCGGTTATGAATGGCCCGGCGACCGCATTCTGCGGGATTGCGAATCGGATGATCAAAGAAAAATGGGGTTTCCCGACGGCCAGTGCGCCGAGCAACGGATCGTATATGTGGAAGGAGGCCCGGGAACTGTGGGGTTTTAAGGGCTGGTCCGCCGCGGATTCGGCCCTGGAGGCCCTTTCGTCCTTTTATTACCATGACATGATCTTTGCCGGGCCGATGGCGGGGGCGACGCGGATTTTTCCAGCGGTGGCGATGGCCGATGCCTTTTTAGCCACCGCCATGTTTGCGGAGACGAAAGCGCTGCCGCAGGACCCGAATCATCCCCTCTACAAGCTGTTTCCGGACTTTGTCGAGCAACTGAAGTCACTTTAACGTTTAGTTACTTAAGAATGAAATTCAAGCTTTCCGAGGAAGGCAGTCGTCATTTTCGCCGTCGAGGCACCCAGGCACGCAGGAAAACGTCTAATATTCTTCCTTCGTGTCTTAGCGACTTTGTGGCAAGAAATTTTGGTTCCGGCTTGTCCGGACAATGAAAAAATGGAAGTCAACCTTAATTTAGCGACGTTCAGAAAGGAGTACATCCAATGGCAGAATTGACACCGAAAGAACGCGTCATGCGGCTTTTGCGCAAGGAGCCCATCGACACCATGCCGTTTTTCAGCGGGATGGGAATGGTCGTGATGCCGGGCATCAAAAAGGCCGGCTACAACTTCCCCACGATCCATACAGACCCGGAACGGATGGCCATGTCCGCCATCTGGTCCGCGCGCTTGATGGGATTCGATTGCGTCGTCGTCCCCTTTGATATGACCATGGAATCCGAGGCGGTGGGCAACCAAATCAGTCTATACGAAAATTCGGAAGACATTTTGTATCCCACCATTCCTAAGAAAATCTGGGCGACCCTGGATGACGTGGCGATTCCGGAGGAGATGAGCACGCGGGGCAGGCTGGCATTTTTGCCCCAAGTCATCGCGAAGATCAAGAAAGAGGCCCCGGAGTTGCCCATTGGCTGCTGGCAACTGGGACCCTTTACCCAGGCCGGACAGATGCTGGAGCTGGACTTGATTCTGAAGGGGGTCTTCAAGCAAAAGGAAAAAGTGGTGGCGGTGCTGGATAAATTAACGGACATGATCATTGATCTTGGAAAGTTCCTGCAGCGTTCCGGATGTGATTACATTACGCTGCGCGAGCCGGGTGTGGCCGCTGATCTTTTGAGTCCGCGTACCTTCCGTGAGATTATCAAGCCCCGCTTGACCCGCATTCTGGATGCCTGGGAATCGCCCAAGCTGCTGCATATCTGCGGCCAGACCGATCCCCTCATCGAAATGATGAACGACTGTCACGCGGACGGCCTGACCGTGGACATCAAGAACAACATTGCCGAATCACGCAAGAAGCTGGGCAAGGACGTATTGCTGATGGGGAACGTGGATACGTATCCGATGACCTGTGACGAAAATACCCCGAAGGAAAAGGCCATTGCCCATATCCAGGCGATTATCGACAACGGCGTGGACGCCGTTATGCCGGGGTGTGACTTATGGCCGGCGATCAAGGAAGAAAACATGCTGGCTTGCGTCGAAACGACGCACACCTATGGGGCCCAACCGAGCCCAGCCGTTGGACGGCTGTAAGAAAATCAAGAAAAGGAGAAACACGTTATGACAACCAAACAAGAATTATTTCAGCAGCTGAGTGATGGCGTGGTCGAGTACCAGGAAGACCAGGTCAAAGAGGCCGCCCAGCAAGTCCTGGACGAAGGCTATGACCCCCTGGAGGCGATTATGGATGGGTTGGCCGCCGGGATGGTCATTGTGGGGGATCTTTATGACCGTAATGAATATTTCGTGCCCGAGGTGCTCATGTGCGCGGATGCGCTTTACGCCGGTTTGGACATTTTGCGGCCGCATGTGCCCAAAGACGCCGCACAGGTCAAGGGACAGGTGGTGATCGGAACGGTGCAGGGCGATGTGCACGATATCGGTAAAAACCTGGTCAAGATGATGTTCGATGTGGGGGGGTTCACGGTTCACGATTTGGGTCGCGACGTGCCCCTGGAGAGCTTCGTGGAAGAACAGATGCGGACCGACTCGGAAATTGTGGCCATGTCCGCCATGATGACCACGACGATGATGGGGATGAAAAAGGTGATTCAGATGATCAAGGAGAAGAATCCCGATGTGGCCATCATGCTGGGTGGTGCGCCGGTGACCAAGGATGTGGCGGATCTCTTCGGGGCCGACGGCTATGCCGAGTCGGCCGGAAATGCCGTCACCGAAGGCATCAAAATGATAGGTCGGTTGAGGGAACTGCGGCAAAAGGAGAAAAAGGCTTAACGTTCGAGGCGAGCGTAAGCTGCTCCTGAGTTGGAAAAGGAGGACAAACGCTAATGAAAGATAATAAAGCGATGGTGATTTTTCAACCCTCCGGTCGCCGAGGAGAGGTTCCCCAAGGCATCAACTTGATCGAAGCTTCCCGGTTGCTCGGTGTGGACATTGAGGCGCTGTGCGGGGAAAAAAAGGTTTGCGGCAAGTGCAAGGTTCGCATCGAGCAAGGGCGTTTCGAGAAATTCGGTATCGAATCCCGGCTGACTCACGTGAGCGCCTGGCAGGAGGAAGAAGAAAAGTTCGTCAATGCCGAAGCCCGGGAGGCGGGTTACCGCCTGGCCTGCGTCACCAAGGTGCAGGGGGATCTTCTGGTCTTTGTGCCGGAAGAGTCCCGCGCCGGCAAGCAGGTGGTTAGCAAAGCCGCCCGCGATATCCATATCGAGCATGATCCGGCGGTGAAACTGTACTATGTGGAAGTCGAAAAGCCGACCTTTGAGGAGCCCACGGCGGATTTCGAACGGATTGGCCATGAGCTGAAAAGACAATACGGTCTCGCCAATTTGAGAATCGATATTCATACCTTGCGGCAATTGCCCAAGGTGCTGCGCGATGGAAACTGGAAGGTGACCGTCAGCGTCTGGATGGATCAGGAAGTTATCCGCGTGCGGCCGGGCCGCGTCCAAGATGCCTACGGTCTCGCCATCGATGTCGGAACCACCACGGTGGCCGGGTATTTCTGTAACCTCAGGACGATGGAGGTCGTGGATACCGTCTCCCTGATGAATCCCCAATGCAAATACGGGGAGGACGTGATGGCCCGTATCACCTATCATATGATGACGCCGGACGGCCTCCAGCGGATGAGCAATGATATTATCGAGGGGCTGAATTGGTTGATCGATCAGGCGATTGCGGGGACCTACCCCCCCAAGAAGAAGGTCAAAAAGAAAAAGGGGGAAGAAGGGCCCGAGGAGTGGGTGGAGGTACCGGAGGAAGGCAAGACCTACCTGCGTCTCTCCCGGGAAGACATTGAGGATATAACCCTGGGGGGCAACACCGCCATGCACCATATCCTGCTGCAGCTGAATCCGGAATATGTGGGTCTGGCGCCTTTTCCGCCGGTGATCCACCATAGCCTGGACATCAGGGCCCGGGATTTGGGCATCAAGATCAACCCCTCGGCCTACGTGTTTGTGCTCCCCAATGAAGCCGGATTTGTCGGTGCGGACAACGTGGGTGTGCTGATCGCCGAAGAACCCTACAAAAACAAAGAAAAACAGCTCATTATCGATATCGGCACCAATGGCGAACTGGTCCTGGGCGACAAGGATAAGCTGATATCCTCTTCCTGTGCCACGGGTCCGGCCCTGGAGGGCGCGCAACTCGCATTTGGGATGCGGGCGGCGCCCGGAGCGATTGAGCGGATCAAGATCGACCCGGAGACCCACGATGTGGATTATAAAGTCATCGGCCGGGATGCCTGGCGGAAGTACTCGGAGCCCAAGGAGATGAAGGCCAAGGGTATCTGCGGGTCCGGCATCCTGGATGTGCTGGCTGAGCTTTACTATGCCGGTGTCATCACCAAGACCGGTGTTTTCAACAAGAAGAACCAGAAATCCAACCGTTTCCGCGTGAACCCGGATAACAAACAGCCGGAATTCGTTCTGGCCTGGGCGGAGGAGACCAGTATCGAAAAGGATATCGTCATCACCCAGAAGGATGTGCGGCAGATCCAGCTGGCCAAGGGCGCGCTGCATGCGGGGTGCAAGCTCATGCTGCGCCGCATGGGGGTGGAGAAAATGGATCAGGTGAAGATCGCAGGGGCCTTCGGCACCCACGTGGACCGCACGAAAGCCCTGATTATGGGACTGTTCCCGGATTGCGAGATCGAAAAGATCGTTTCGGTGGGCAATGCGGCCGGCGATGGATGCCGGGCGGCGCTCTTAAACCGTGCCAAACGGGAAGAGGCCAACTGGGTATCTCGCAACGTGGAATACATCGAACTCACGGTGGAGCCGGACTTCCAAACCGTATTCATGGAAGCCATGCAGATCCCCCATATGAAAGACGAGTTTCCGCATCTGGAAGGAGTGGTCCCCCCGGAAATTCTCCATCAATAGCGTCCGGGGAGTTTATCTTGTCGATCCCGGCGCCCCTCACTTCCTCTCCCTTTGCGGGAGAGGAAGATGCAGGGGGGGAGCGGTGCATGATCATGGTTCCGATGGCAGCGGGGATTGCGACCAGTACCCGCCCATCGAGCCTTCATCCGAGTTCGCCCATGCCCCGCGTCACCCGCGAAACCCCAGAGCTTCCTGGCAATGAGGGTTAAGGTGCCCACCATGCTGTATAACGTGAAGACTGAAAAGAAGGCCGACCCGTTTGAAAACAGCGCACAGCTGGATGATGTCATCCGGGAAATTCGCGCGTTGGGGCAAAAATACAATATTAATGCCATCTGGCCTTTATCCACCCAGGCGATCAGCGTCGCCCATTGGGTTCAACTCAAGTGCAAGTATGGTTGCCGGAGGTACGCCAAAAGTTGGTGCTGTCCCCCCGAAACGCCCACCCCTGATCAAACGCAAGCCCTTTTAAGCGACTACCACACGGCGTTATTGCTCCGCGCGAGCCTGCGAAACGGCGAATTCTATCGCGAGAATCAAAAAAAGAGACGAATTCAGGTCAACACCTGGAAAGGAACCGTGGCCCTGGAGCGGCGGCTTTTCCTGGCCGGGTATTACAAGGCCTTTGCTTTGGTTTCCGAGAATTGCGCGCTCTGCAGGACGTGCGTCTATCCCGAGGAGTGTCGATTTCCCATGGATCGGCGTCCTTCGGTGGAAGCCTGTTCCATCGATATTTTCCAGACATTGAAAAACATTGGCCAGGATTTCCAGATCGCCCAGGAAGTAACCGCCGAATATAACTGTTATAGTATTATCTTACTGGAATAACCCGGGGCCCGCGGACGGCATTTGACGGCAAGCGTCGGTCTCTTCCGCCCTTCTGAGTACGGGCCGGGCGTGGCCGCTAATCGTAACACGGCCATGGTTTTATTTTTTGTTTCGGGCGGCTGTTCGTTTTAGCCCGGCGGGCAATCGCATCCCTGCACGTGGTTTCATCCGACATTCTAATCGGGGTATCCGTTTAGCCCTTTGCAAAACCAGGGATAGGCCGACAGCCGATGAGCGGTCGACCGGGATAGTTTTCATCCAGCTAAATTGATACTAATCGGGACGTTTCACCGCACGCTCACCCGATCATCACCGACATCCACTAACCCGATCAGCAGCTAGATCTATCCTTCCGCAAGCGGGGCTTATCCGCTAATCCAGGCTTCCGAGCCGGGGTGCAGGAGGAATTGATTGACATGAATTGACGCTTGCGGATATATTCCATGTCATCCGCAACGTTTCGGGTTAGAGAAAGGGGTAACGAACTTTTGCGAACAGGCCAATCCGGCGAAAGGAGAAGAAGCCCATGCATAAGACCAAGGAAAATCTGAAGCAAGCGCTGGGGGGGGAAGCGCAGGCCTATTTGCGCTATCGCGGTTTTGCCGTCCAAGCGGACGAAGAGGGGTTTCCGGGCGTCGCCAAACTTTTTAGAGCGGCGGCCAAGGCGGAGATGGTCCACGCCCAATCGCATCAATGTGCACTGGGCGATGCCAAGGAAATCATCGAAAATCTCAAATCCGAAGATGAGGTCCAGAAGACCCTGGCGAACCTCAAATCAGACGGAACCATCCAGGGAACCATGGAAAATCTCAAGTCCGCCCTGGAAGGTGAAACCCATGAATTCAAGCAAATGTATCCCGCCATGGTGCAGGACGCGGTGGAAGAAAAAGCGACCGAGGCCCGCTACAGTATGGAATACGCCATGTCCGCTGAAATGGTTCACGCCAAACTCTTCAAGCAAGCGCTTGAAAACCCGGATGCGAAGCTCGAAGCCGCCTATTATGTTTGCCCGGTCTGTGGGCATACGGTTTTCGAAAAAGCTCCGAAAAAGTGCCCTTACTGCGGCGTAGATGCCAAAAAATTTATGGAAGTTCACTGAAAGTCTCCCAACGGCCATCGCGCGGAGGCTAGAGGAATTTTGCAATTATCAGACTGTTTCGGGAGACCCGCCGGTTTGAAATTATGGAGTGGCGTTGATCCCGTCTTCAGCGATGCCCGTAATCCGCGGGACCAGGGTTGCCGCTTGCGGGCGGCAACGGGGGCAAGGCCCGGAATTCGGCAACGCCGCAGGTGAATGCATGGCAGGTGCATCGGGAAGCGGCCAAAAAATCTTTGCTTGCGTTAAACCCCCTAAACAGCACCCAGGGTTGAGGAGGTGTCTATGGGCAGGAAGGTTACAAAAAAGCAACCGCGCGACAAAGAAACAGCCCTGAAGCTTAAAGCGAAAAAGATCAAGGAGCTCCAGGGCTTATTGAACACCCAAAATAAGGAGGTTGACGAACTTAAGAAGGCGCTGGATGCGCAAAAAGAAGTTGAGGCACAATACGCCCTGCGCGAGGCGCAGTGGGAAAAAAAACGGCAGATTGCAGAGCAAGAACGCAAATCCCTGCAAGGCGTTTTAGAGGAGCAGGAGCAAAAGATTGCAGCGCTAAACCGCGCGCTCACCGAGAAAGAGCGGGAATTTGAAAATGAAATCACGCAAAGGAAGATGGAGGTGGAGGCACTCACGTCCCAGCTGGAACGCCAAACCGTCGCGGAAGGCAATTGTCGCAATCAATTGCAGGCGATCGAGGCAGAACGGGCGTCCCTGCGGGTCGTTTTGAGTGCGAAGGAGCAGGAGATCGCGAAGCTCGCCCAGTCCTTGCAAAGCGTGGAGGATGAACTCAACCGCGAGATTGTTGCCCAGCATGCCGAAATCAAGGCGATCCGAACCCATTTGATCGCTCGCGAAAAAGAACTGGAAATCATAAGAAGCCGCGGTTTTTGGCAGCGGCTGAAGTCCTGTTTCCAAATTTAGGAAGCGGTGAAAGGAGGTTGCACCATGGAAAAACCGGCTGAATTGAAGGATGGCGTCTACTGGGTTGGCGCCCTTGATTGGAATGTGCGGGAATTTCATGGATATACGACTTCGCGCGGCTCGACCTACAATGCTTACCTGGTGCGAGGTGAAAAAACGGCTTTGGTGGATACCGTCAAGGCGGGTTTTTTCCCGGAAATGCTCTCCCGGATCGAATCGATTATGGACCCCGCTGATATCGACTATCTCATCGTCAATCACGTCGAGATGGATCACTCAGGAGCCGTCCCTTTGTTTGCCGAGCGGTTTCCCCATGTCCAGCTGGTGGCGACGGACAACGGCATCAAAGCTTTGCAGCGCCACTATCGCAAGGAGTGGTCGATTCAAAAGGTAAAAACCGGCGACGAAATCGCCCTTGGCCGTAAGACCCTCCAGTTCCTCGAAGCGTATATGCTGCACTGGCCGGATAGTATGTTTACCTATCTTAAGGAGGATTGCATTCTCTTGCCCAATGACGGTTTTGGCCAGCATTTTGCCAGCTATCACCGGTTCGACGATGAAAACACCCTTGAAACGGTGATGGATGAAGCGGCCAAATATTTCGGCAATATTCTGATGCCCCTGGCTCCGTTGATTCCGCCTCTCTTAAAGAAAGTCAAGAAAATGGGCATTCCCATCGAGATGATCGCGCCCAGCCACGGGGTCATCTGGCGGTCGCACCCGGACAAGATAATTCAGGCCTATTCCGATTGGAGCGCCGGTGTCGCCGAAGATCGGGTTTTAATTATCTATGACACGATGTGGCAAAGCACCGCGACCATGGCGCGTGCCATTGCGCAGGGTATCAGCAATGCCGGGGTAGAGAACAAACTGATCCATGTGCGCCGGAATCACCGCAGTGACATCATGAAAGAGATCCTGTCCGCCAAAGTTCTGGTGTTCGGCTCACCCACCATCAACGAAGGCATTTTTCCCACGGTGGCGGAGCTTTTGATCTATCTCAAAGGCTTGCGGCCGTTGAAAAAGAAGGGCCTGGCCTTTGGCTCCTATGGCTGGGGAGGAGAAGCCATTCCGGCCATCAATGACGCCCTGAAAGGGATGGGAATCGAGGTCATCGACCCCGGATTGAGCGTCATGTACGTGCCCGGAGATGAAGATCTTGAAAATTGTGTTAAACTCGGTGAAAAGATTGCCGCAAGTCTTTAATTCGACTTGGTCCGATTGACCATGTTCACCCTTAATATTCAATGCCTTTGCGTGCGCGGGAGCCATTGTAATAGGGGTGTTTTTTGTAGACAAATTCCGTAACATAATCAGCCGCTTCGATTAATTCCGGAGGCGCACTGCGCCCGGTCATGACCAGTTCGATTTTATGGCGCCTACAATTTTCCACAAGCTCGAGAAGCTGTTCTTTTGGAAATAGCTTGAAAATAAGCGTATCCAAGATTTCGTCACATATGAGAAGGTTCGTCCCGCGTTCAATCGCCTCGCGGGCATACTTCAAACCTTGGGCGGCATGTTCATGGTGCACAGGTTCGGCCCCGCGCGACATGATAAATGGATGTTTCCCCGGACACCAATAATGAATGTTGGGGATCCGGTTAAATATGGCCACCTCTCCCGACGTGCCGGATTTCATGAACTGGACAAAATCCACCCGCAGGCTATCTCCCGCGGCTCTTATGGCGAGACCCACCGCGCGGCTGGTCTTGCCGGCGCCCTGCCCGTAGTAGATGTGAATGAGGCCCAGGCCTCGATCCCTGATCCATCCCGATCGTTGCTGTGGATAATGAATAGTTGCACTCTCCTTCGCGAATGGTCGGGAGTTTTTATAATGCGGCCGATTCGCCTGTCAACCATTTTCACTTTTTGCCTTTCAAACGGCTTCAAGTAGTTCTTCGGCATGCTGGCGGATTTCCTCCAGCAATATATTTTTGCCGGCCAAAGAGCTTGAGGCTTGCCCGTTTTTGTAAAAGAGGAAAGTGGGCAGACCACTGACGCCCAGTTCGATCAGCAATTCGCGATTGGAACCTATTTCCATCCTGTAGAATGTGACTCTTTCTTCGAACTGTTGTGCAAGGGCCTCGACCTGAGGCTTTAAGGCGCGACAAAATCCTCAGCCGACCCCCCAGATGACGACCACCACCGGTACGGCACTTTTCAAAACCGCCGACTTGAAACTGTAAGTGTTCACTTCTTTCATTTGCGATTGTCCTTTCGTCAAAAGCCGCCGGAACGCGGCCATTCGGGATTTCTTGACTTGTGGGGCCCCCGAGAGGTCATGGCCCCATTTGATAACGAAATGCAGGCGGGTGCGCGGTTCAATGAAAAAATTCTTAAACTCGGCAACACCTATGTATTTTAGCCGAAATCCAAGCCCTTGAACAACTCTTTTTTTCTCTGGATCGGCGGCCGAACCTTTCAGCCCGGGTGCGTTAAGGAGTTTGTTGACCTATCGCTCAAGATCGGATATTTTCCTTGCCGAACCGGAAATTTTCCTTGCGATGATTAAATTTCAGCCCAACGATCATGAAATCTAACTGTTTATTTTTGATCCTGGCGGTTGTCATGGGGGTTTTCCCGCCGATGGCGCCGTTGGCCGCCCAAACCGTGACCGATCAGCTGGGCCGCAAGGTCGAACTGCCGGATGATCCCCAGCGCGTCGTCGCGCTGGCTCCCAGTATCACCGAGATTATTTTTGCCCTGGGGCAGGCGCATCTCTTGAAAGGTGTCACCCAATTCAGCGATTTTCCGCCCGCCGCCGAAAAACTTCCCCAGGTTGGCTCCTACGTGCGTCTTGATCTGGAAAAGATTGTGGCCTTGAAACCGGACCTTTGTATTGCCATCAAGGACGGCAATCCCCGGGAGGCCGTTCAGCGGCTGGAGTCTTTGAAAATACCCGTTTATGTGGTGGATCCCCGGGGTTTGGACTCCGTGATGCAGACCATTCAAGAAATCGGCGGGCTCCTGCATGCGGGGGCAAGAGCGGCGAGCCTGATCGAGGATATGCAGTCACGGATTTTGAGAGTCAAATCCCTGATCGCCAAAACGGATCTGCGCCCCCGGGTTTTTTTCCAAATCGGAATCGCACCCATCGTATCGGTCGGCTCAGATACGTTTATTCATGAGCTCATCGTGCTCGCCGGCGGGAAAAACCTGGCCGAAGGAAGCGCCTCCTATCCGCGATTCAGCCGTGAGCAGGTCATGGGTCTGGCACCGGAGATTTTTATCATCACCACCATGGAACGCTCCGCGCTCTTTGATAAGGTCAAAGCGGAATGGAGCCGTTGGCCCAACTTACCCGCCGTGCAAAATGACCGGATTTTTCTAGTGGACTCGAATCTGTTTGATCGTCCCAGTCCGCGCCTGGCGGACGCCCTCGAACTGCTGGCGCAACTGATTCATCCCGAAATCTTTGAACCGGAAACCTTTAAGCACCCAACCACCGAGGAAAAGAGGTGAGTCCCACGAAACCGTTTCTAGTGCAACGTATTCTGGCAGTTTCCCTGATACTGTTGCTGCTCCTGGCGGGGGCCATGTTCCTGGGGCTTTCGATGGGATCGACCGGCAGCGGTCTAAAGGAAGTTTGGCAAGCCTTTGTGACAAAGCCGGAGGCCGATTCCACGCTGAACACCATCATCTGGCAGCTGCGCCTTCCCCGGGTGCTTCTGGCGGCCTTGGTGGGAGCGACCCTTTCTCTGGGGGGCCTCGTTTTCCAGGCGCTGCTGCGGAACCCTCTCGCGGAACCCTATATCCTGGGTATCTCCGGCGGATCAGCCATCGGCGCCATCATCGGCATCCTCATGGGATTTTCCCGTTTTCCGGGGGTGAGCCTCACGGCGTTTGCCGGGAGTATGGCCTCGCTGCTGCTGATTCTTGTCATGTCGGGGGGCCAGTCGATTCTCAAAAGAGACGCCTTGCTTCTATCCGGCGTGATGGTCAATGCGTTTTGCGCGGCGGTCATCATGTTTCTGGTTTCGATGACCCAGGACGCCCGGCTCCACAATATCCTTTTCTGGCTCATGGGGGATCTTTCCCAGGCCGATATCCAGCAGGTCTGGATACTTACCGTAACGCTTGTGCCCTGCTTTGTTTTGCTCTTCTGGCTTTCTAACGCCATGAATCTGCTGTTAATGGGAAAGGAAATGGCTCACAGTATGGGCCTGAACATTAAGGCCGTGTCGGTGACGCTGCTGGTTACGACCTCTTTTATGGTCAGTGCCACGGTCAGCCATTCCGGTCTCCTGGGATTTGTGGGATTGGTGATGCCGCATCTGCTGCGGCTGCAACTGGGACCCGACCATCGGGTGTTGGTTCCGGCCTGTGTCTTGGGCGGCGGCGCTTATATGGTCGGCTGCGATTTGCTGGCGCGGGTTCTCCCGGAGCAGGGCGAGATGCCGGCCGGAGTGATTACGGCCATGATCGGTGCGCCGCTTTTCGTCTTTCTGTTGAAGAGATCCGGACGATGAGGACCGCGATTGCTGCCCAAAATTTGAGTTATTCCTATGGGAATAGCCGTGTTCTGCAAAATCTTTCCTTTTCCGTCGAAAAGCGTAGTTTTTTCATCATCATCGGTCCCAACGGGTCCGGCAAAACCACGTTGATGAAGTTGATGGCGGGGATCGTGAAGCCCCAAGACGGGCAATTGGATGTTCTCGGGCGCCGCGTGGGAGATTACGCGCGCAAGGATCTGGCCCGGACCATTGCTTACGTTCCGCAGATGCTTCACCTGGATTTTCCGTTTACAGTCGACGAGATCGTACGCATGGGCCGTTCACCCCACCTGGGGCTGTTGGGTTTTGAGCAGCAGAAAGATTTTGAAATCGCCACCCGGGCGATGGCATTTACCGGCGTGGAATATCTGGCGCATCGTAAACTGGATCAGTTGAGCGGCGGCGAACAGCAATTGGTTTTTATCGCCCGGGCCATCTGCCAGGATCCCGAGGTCATACTCCTGGATGAACCCACGGCGTCGCTGGATCTCGCCCATCAGATCCAAGTGATGGATTTAATGGAAAAGCTGAAAACCGAAAGAGGCGTTACGGTCGTCATGGTTTCCCACGACATCAATCTGGCGGCCATGTATTGCGACCGTTTGCTGTTGCTCAAAGCGGGCCGAATGGTGCGGCACGGGCGACCGAACGAGGTGCTCACCTTCGAGACCCTGGAACAGGCTTACGGTTGCAGGGTGTTGGTGGGGGAAAGCCCTCTCGGGCAAGCGCCGCAGATCACTCCCGTGCCGTGGAAATTCATCAAAGCCCACAACCGCAGCGAATAGGCGGCGGTTGCGCCGTCCAACTCCAACAAAGATTCCTCTTGACTTTCGGGTCGTGTTTAATTAAAAGAGCATCAAATAATGTTCAGGTGCTCAGGTTGAGCTTAATAGGGAACCTCGTTAAATTCGGGGGCGGACCCGCCGCTGTAACCGGGGACGAATACTGCATAATGCCACTGTCTCAATGAGCAGATGGGAAGGCGCGGTAAGTAGGAAGATCCGGGAGTCAGAAGACCTGCCAGAACGCAATGGATAACCTTCGCGGTCTGAGGTTTGCCATGTTAGCCGAGCAAGAAAATATCCCTGGATCGAATCACTCCGGTCTGGGGATTTTTTTTGGTCCGTCGGCTTGATAAGCACGATAACTATCTGACTCGATTAGAATCTTTATAAATGACGTCCTCTTTCTGTGCATGGTGGGTCCGGTTTCCGGCAACGGCGCCGCTTTGGCCGCCGCGGTCCACTCCCAGGCCGTCCCCGGAGGCCCTGGAATTGCAGCCCAACGGCGGGCATTATTTGAATATGCCCGGCGGCAGGAACGCAAAACCCTGGAATTCAGGATAAGCCGCCGGGTGAGCGCAAGCGGAGGATGGAGGGTTGAGCGCTTCAGGCTAAATTTTACGTTTGAAAGGGGGGTAATCATGAATAGACTAATTGTGCTGACGCTATCAATGATTTTGATTGCGACATCGTGGGCCGCTGAGACGGTGGTGAGTGATTTTGAGGATCTCAGCTTGGATCCGGAGTCGTTTTATAACGGCTCGGATGGGGCGGGCGGTTTTACCAGTGGCTCGGCCGAATTCATGAACGATTACAGTGCTGATTTCGACAGTTGGGAAGGATTTGCCTACGCGAATCAGACCGATACGACGACGCCGGGGTTCGGCAATCAGTACAGCGCGATTACGGGTGCGGGGGTCTCGGGTTCGAGCGTGTATGCCATTGGCTTTATGGGTTTTATGGGGAACCGTCCCACCGTTGTTTTCCCGGAGGAGGTCACCGTGGGAGAGGCGTATTTTACCAACACCACCTATGCCTACCTGTCCATGCGCGACGGTGATCCGTTTGCCAAGAAGTTCGGGGGTGACACCGGCGATGATCCGGACTGGTTTTTACTCACCGTGATCGGCAAGGACAGCCAAGGTGAAGTCACGGGAACCGTCGAATTCTATCTGGCCGACTATCGCTTCGACGATAACGCGAATGACTTCCTGGTTGACGCGTGGACCCGGGTCGATCTGAGCAGCCTGGGCGAGGTTGCGAGTCTGGAGTTTGAACTGAGCTCGTCCGACGTCGGGGCCTTCGGGATGAACACACCGGCCTATTTTGCCCTGGACAATCTGGCCCTGGGCGTGTTGGATGCCAGGGAGAAAATCATCAAGAAGTACTACAATGACATTCTTGACCGGGACCCGGATGCCGGCGGAGCCGAAGCGTGGAAATCGGAAAGCGAGCGGCTTGTATCCCTTGGCATCGATGTCAAGGAAGGTTTTATCGCCTTGGCCAAGTTCTTTTTCAATTCCGCGGAGTATCTTCTGCAGAGCAAAGACGATGCCCAGTATGTGACCGACCTTTATCAAACCTGCTTCAATCGGACTCCCCGTCAGGATGAAGTCGATGCCTGGGTGGACTTTCTGAGCCAGGGGGTCAGCCGTAACGTGCTCTTGAATTATTTCGTGTTCGGGGATGAATACGAGCTGTATATGAACGCCATCTTTGGAGAGGATGCATCCTTGCCGGAGGCCGCGCTCTTGAATGATTTTTATCGTGGGCTTCAGGGTCGGATGCCGGACTCGCCCGGATTTAACGCCTGGCTGGAGCTGATCGAGAACGCCAAGCCGAACGGCGAGCAGGCGGTCCGGGAACTCCTGCACCAGATCGCGCAGGCGTTTTTGCACAGCGAGGAATACGGGTTGCGAAACAAAAGCGATGACGAGTTTCTGGAAGACCTGTACAACGGAATTCTGCGGCGAGGCGCCCAGCGCTCGGAATTCGACGGCTGGCGGGGATTTATGAATGCCGGGATGACCCGGGAAGAAGTGCTGGAGGACTTTATCAATTCGCCCGAATTTCAACCACGGATTCAGGCCGTCATCGCTCCCAATTGAGACGTTGCCAACCATCGGAGGGTTTATTCCTGCTCATGACACCGCAAATTCAGTGCCGTCCGCGATTGCTTTTCCTGCTGGTCTGTTTTTCAATAGCGGGCATAGTGTATGCTCAGGATACCGAGCCGACCCCCTCGCCGGCCGAAGAGGGGCAACGGTTTGAACTACAAGAGATTGTGGTGACCGCCACCCGGATCGAAGAGGAAATCCGCAACGTCGATCGGCATGTGACGGTGATTACCAGCGCGGATATCGAGCAGGCCACGAGCAATAATGTGGTGGATCTTCTGGCCCGGGAAGCGGATGTCAATCTGCGCAGTTTTTTTGGCACCGACAAACAGGGTGGGGTGGACATCCGCGGGATGGGCCAGAGCTCTACCAGCAACGTGCTGGTCATGGTGGATGGCTTCCGACTCAACCCGCCTGATCTGGCCGGCCCCGATTTTTCGTCGATTCCGTTGGATGAGATCGAAAGGATCGAAGTTCTGCGAGGCGCCGGATCCGTCGTTTATGGCAGCGGGGCCGTGGGCGGCGTTATCAATATCATCACCAAAAGAGGGAAAAAAGCGCCCTCGGCCCGTTTGTTTGCTTCTTATGGCAGCTATGATACCTATGACGTGCGGGCCAGCGGCAGTGGGCAGGTCAAGAATTGCGACGTGAGCCTCAACGCGGATTACTACGACACCGACGGCTACCGGGATAACGGGTTTTTGCGCAAAAAAGATATCGGCATACGATCGGGTTATGACCTGAGCGGCGAGTTTGGCGGGGATTTCTTGGATGCCGTGCTGCTTTCTTTGGCAGCAAGCTATCATGATGACGACCAGGGATTTCCCGGCGGTGTTTCCATT
>CP070697.1:5028637-5038558 GCA_020353555.1 Desulfobacterales bacterium | reverse complement strand
ATCTGACGGTGTTCTTTGGTCTTTTTCTGCTGGGGCCGGATGAGCAGAAAGTAAAATATGACGAACATCAAAATGAGCGGGATAAAACCCGTAAATCCGCCTGCAGCGCCTTCGGCTCCCCCTCCCTGGCCCATTGCATAAGCGATATCAATCAAGATTAAACCTCCTTTTATGAAGTTCCGAGCGCCGATTTCAGATTCGCGGGTCCGCCCGGTTCAGGTTAATATTCAAAAATTATGCCTATTTTCGACCACTTGTTTGAAGATGGCCCTCATATACCATCTGATGGTTTTCGTCAAATGTTTATTCGAATTTTTCCACGCCGGAACAATCACGAACCCTTGGCCGGCCGAGTCCGGCCGGTGTTCATCGATACTCTCAGGCGGTCACCAGCTTGGCGGAGTCGGAGTGTGCATCCCTGCGGGAGCCTCCGGGCAGGATGCTCCCCCTGATACAGGAATTCCCACGAGGTGTCAACTCGCAACGCCGGGCCAGCGAGGTTCCCCGCGGGAAGAATAATTTGAAGCTATCGCCTACCAGGCGGAGGCGTCTTCACTTTTGCTCATTCAAGAGGATCCGGCTTTCCCCGGGAATCATCGAGCTGTCACCGACAATTTCGATACTAAGCTCCCGTCGGGCCTCCAGGTCCACAATTTCCTTGCGCTTTTTGTTCAGCAGATAGTCGGCCACTTTGACCGGAACGATTCCTTTCACACGCGAGATTTCTTCTTTCAGCGTCTCCAGACTCAATTTGCGCAGAAAACTGCGTCCCAGGGTTTCCGTCGATGGTGTTAGGCCCTTTCCGCGGCAATGCAGGCAAGGTTGATAACTGCCGAATTCAATCGACGGCCGGAGCCGCTGCCGCGACATTTCCAGAAGTCCGAACCTTGAAATTCGCCCGACTTTGGTCCGCGCCTTGTCCTCATTGACATGCTGTTTGAGCGTTCTTTCGATTTCAGAACGATGCTTGGGGTCTTTCATGTCAATAAAATCAATGACAATCAGACCTCCCAAGTCTCTCAAGCGCAACTGCCGGGCCACTTCCTCCGCCGCCTCGAGATTGGTCTGGAAAGCGGTCTGTTCGACTGTTTTTTCATGGGTCGACTTCCCCGAATTGACGTCGATGGTGACCAGGGCTTCGGTTTGTTCGATAACAATCGACCCGCCGGATTTCAAAGAAACCCGGCTGTCAAATATGGACGCAATCTGGTTTTCCAGCTCAAATTTCGTAAATATGGGCTTGTCGCCCTTATAGTGTTTGACGATCTTCGTATGTTTGCGGGAAATGATCTTTACGAAATCTCGAACTTCATTGTACACCGCAGCATCGTCGATGAGGATTTCCGACACATCCGGAGTGAAGTAATCGCGGATGGATCGCAAAGGCAGGTTGCGCTCCTTGTGAAGAAGGGCAGGCGCCTTTTCCTTCATCACACTGCCTTTAACCGTTTTCCACAATTGCAGAAGATATTTTAAATCCTTTTCGAGGAGCGTTTTGGTGCAGTTTTCGCCCGCCGTGCGGACGATGACGCCGAAACCCTCGGGCACCTTCAGCTTGTTGAGCAGATCTTTCAGGCGTTGGCGTTCATCATCATCTTCTATTTTGCGAGAAATCCCCCAGGTTTCACTTCCCGGCATAAGAACCAAATGTCTTCCCGCCAAAGATATGTAGGTCGTGAGCATGGCGCCTTTCTGCATAAACGGATCCTTTGTGACCTGGACCATCAGCTCCTGCCCGCGCTTGACGATATTCGTTATGGAACGGGTCCCGGATTCATTATCCTGATAGTAGTCGCTGTGGATCTCGTGTTTTTGCAAAAAACCATGACGCTCCGCGCCGTAGTCGACAAAAATGGCTTGCAAACTTGGTTCGATGCGCGAGATAATTGCTTTGTAGATATTGCCGTGTGTAATTTCGCGCGCCGCGCTTTCGATATGAAATTCTTCCAGCTTACTATTTTTAACCTTGGCCACGCGGCATTCTTCAGGATCTGAGGCATTGATCAGAATCTTGATACTCATGAAAAATATTTCCTGCTATCTGCGGTAAGAAATTAAATTAAGAGGTAATCCTCGCTTGTCTTCAAAGTAATACAAGCCAGGCGGCTAGTTCTACTTTGTCACATTAACCATGTTCACCATGGGACGCAACAGGGATGGTCAGATTTGAAACCGTGTAAAACGCGGGCCCAAGGCCTCGTAAAAAATCCCCCAGGACACGGGAGATCTGAACCATCGTCGCATCTACATTTTTCTCAGGTCTTTGCATGCAGCGGTGCCAACGCGCGGGGCTTACTTAACGAGCCCCTAAGGCCCTCAGACAGTTACACGCTTTCAAATCTGACCATCCCTGGCGCTTGTCCCCGCCAGGCTTAGGGTCATGTGACCAAGTAGAACTCGGCAGGCCTAAATTAATGTGCCTGGATATGAAATTGATGGCGACAAGTCAAATGATTTCTGGTAATCAAGGCGAGCCCAGCGGTTAGCCCGATCAAAAAGCGATTCCTGTACCCTGCCCCGGACTTGGAAAGAATCCGAGCGGTTGACGGTCTGCCTTGCTATTTGTATCATATTGTGGCATGAAAAAAAATCTTTAAACGGGCGAAATTTCTTAAACTTCATTGGGAGAAAGAGGCGAAGTTGAGTCATGGACGCGAAATATGATCCCCGGTCAATCGAGAGGAAATGGCAGTCGGTCTGGGAAAAGGCGAAATTATTTAGAGTACAACAGGAGCCTGAGCGGAAAAAATATTATCTTCTGGAGATGTTTCCCTATCCCTCCGGCAAAATCCACATGGGACATGTTCGCAACTATACCATCGGCGACGTGGTGGCGCGTTACAAAAGAATGCGGGGATTCAATGTCCTGCATCCCATGGGTTGGGATGCCTTTGGGATGCCGGCGGAAAATGCGGCCATTGCCAACCATAGCCATCCGGCGCAATGGACTTACGCCAATATTGATGCCATGCGCGCCCAACTCAAACGACTGGGGTTCAGTTATGACTGGGACCGTGAAATTGCCACTTGCCGTCCCGAATACTATCGGTGGGAGCAATGGCTGTTTCTGAAAATGTACGAAAAAGGAATGGCCTATCGCAAGGAATCCCATGTGAATTGGTGTGATGCCTGCCAGACGGTTCTCGCGAATGAACAGGTCGAAGCCGGCCTGTGCTGGCGTTGCGGACAGCCGGTGCGCCAGAAAAGACTGTGGCAATGGTTTTTTCGTATAACCGACTACGCGGAAGATCTATTGGTCTATTGTGATAAACTTCCCGGTTGGCCGGAAAAAGTCATCACCATGCAGAAAAACTGGATTGGGAAAAGTGTCGGGGCGGAAATTCGCTTTCCGGTTGAAAACCGGGAAGAGGTCATACCGGTTTTCACCACCCGGCAGGATACGGTGTTCGGGGCCACTTTTATGTGCCTGGCGCCGGAACATCCCTTGGTGGCCAAGCTGGCGCAGGGTACCGCGCATGCAAAGGAGGTGGCCGCATTCGTGGAGCGCATTGCGCTGCAGGACCGCTCGGCGCGCTCGGTCGAAAATTATGAGAAAGAAGGCGTTTTCATCGGTGCCTATTGCAGGAATCCTCTAAATGGCAGGCGCATGCCGATCTATACCGCGAATTTTGCGCTGATGGAATACGGGACCGGGGCCGTGATGGCTGTCCCCGCGCACGATCAACGCGATTTCGATTTCGCTAAAAAATATGGCCTGGAGATTATTCCCGTTGTCAAGCCCTACGGTGACGATCCGGGAGTGGACCCGCTGACCGAAGCTTATACGGGCCCGGGCCGGATGGTCAACTCCGGCGCTTTTGACGGTCTGGACAGCAACCAGGCGCTGGATGCGATTGCGTCGCATTTGGAGAAAAACGGCCTCGGCCGAAGAACGGTCAGCTTTCGACTGCGGGATTGGGGGATATCCCGGCAGCGCTACTGGGGCGCCCCGATTCCCATCATCCACTGCGATACGTGCGGCATTGTACCGGTGCCGGAAGAAGATCTTCCGATAATCCTGCCGGAGGATGCCGATATGTTGGACGGAGGCAAGTCACCTCTGCCGGTGCTGGACTATTTTGCCCGGACGAGCTGTCCCCGATGCGGCCGTGCGGATGCCCGCCGGGAGACCGATACGATGGATACTTTTGTTGAATCTTCCTGGTACTTTGAAAGATATTGCAGCCCCCACTACGACAGGGGCATGTTTGATATTGCCGCCACCGCTTACTGGATGCCGGTCGATCAGTATATCGGGGGCGTTGAACATGCCATTTTGCATCTTTTGTATTCCCGCTATTTTACGCGCGTACTCCATGACCAGGGACTGGTGAAATTCAAAGAGCCGTTTACCCGGCTCCTGACCCAGGGGATGGTTTGCAAGGAGACCGTATCCTGCCCGGACCACGGTTTTCTCCTTCCCGAGGAGGTTGAAACCCGTAACGGCGATCGTCTCTGCCGCCACTGCCATCAACCGGTGACGTTAGGCCGGGTCGAGAAAATGTCTAAGTCCAAAAAGAACGTCGTTGATCCGAACGTGCTGCTGGACAGATTCGGGGCCGATACCACGCGTCTGTTTTGCCTGTTTGCCGCACCGCCCGAAAGGGATCTGGAATGGAGCGAGCAGGGTGTTGAGGGGGGCTATCGCTTCTTGAGCCGGGTCTGGCGCTTTGCCGTCGATATTATCGAGACCATCAAAGGGGTGGCACCGTTTGATGGTGATCCGGACAGTCTGGCGCCCGAACTTAGCGAGCTATGCAAGAAAACGCATCAGACCATCAAAAAGGTCACGGCAGATATTGAAAATCGATACCACTTTAATACCGCCATCAGCGCGATGATGGAGCTGTTTAATCTCATGACCAGTTATGGTTCCAATGCCGCGAACGCCGATGAAACCCGGGTGATGCGACTGGCGATGGAATCGCTCACACTACTGTTAGCCCCCATCGTGCCGCATTTTGCAGAAGAATTGTGGGAAGCTCTGGGGAATGATTCCAGCATCCTGCGGTCAGCCTGGCCGTCATATCGGGAAGAAGCCCTGGTGACGGAGCAGCTATTGGTTGTCGTGCAGGTCAACGGTAAACTGAGAAGCAAATTCCATGTCGGCGTCGAAGAGGAGGATGATACCATCAAAGCCTTGGCCCTCGCAGACGAGCGGGTAAAGAAATTCATCGAAGGTAAACCGATTAAGAAGGTCATTGTGGTCCAAAAGAAATTGGTTAATATTGTGGTATAAGGCCGGGGGCAAGGGGACGGAGACCGAGGGCACGGAGGAATTTTGGTAAAAACCAAGTCTATTTTTTGGGTCCTGGGAATAACGTTTTTGTTCCAGGCGTGCGGTTACCGATTTCCCGGTGGCGCAGAGCTGCCGGGCGGTGCCAAGAGGGTTTTTATCACAATCTTTGACAACCAGACATCGGAAACGGGGATCGAAACTCTATTCACCAATGACCTTGTCTTCGAATTCACGCGCCGAAGAAAAAAAGCGTGGGCCAAAGACCTGGAAGATGCGGATGCGGTTCTAAGCGGCGTGATTGCAGGTGTGAGCATCGATACTATTTCCGTCCGGGGGAAATACACCGCCGCTGAAAGACGAATCAGTATTGGTCTGGATCTAAAATTAACCGATCAGGCTGGCAATCTGGTTTGGGCGGCGAATGGAGTTTCCGACCAAGAAGAGTATAGCGTTGTTGCTGACCGGCAACAGACGGAACAAAACAAGCAGGCCGCGATTAGGATCATCTCGGGCCGATTGGCAGAAAGAATCTATAATCGTTTAACCGACGATTTCTAGCCGGGCGATAGGATGCCCCGCGCTGGACAATAGGCCGTGTCCGTTTCATGGCAGGCTTGAACTTTGACTCCCGGAAGAACAGAAATATTTGTAACCGTTTAGCCCTTTGAAAAACCATGGATAGGCCGCCAGTTCATCGGCTTTAAGCAGCGGAAAAAACCTGCAAATAAGGGTTCGTAAAACCGACCCGTGCGGTGATTTCAAACAGGAGGCCGCGCAAAGGAAGGTCAATCCGGGCCTTGATGGGAACTCCTTTTTACGGCTACGAATATTTCAAGGACTGCAAGTGGGGTCTGACGCGGAAATCGGTAAAAGCAGCCATTTCTGAAGGGGCATCCGGTGACGGGTTAGAAACCGAAGGGGCTCATTGAGCAACGGGCCCCTTTGCATGACTGGCAACCCCGGTCGGTCACCGGCCGCCTGTAACGGTCTAGACGTTGACGGCGTTAACCCGCCGCGCGAGGCGCGAAATTTTGCGGGCCGCCGTTTTTTTGTGAATCACGCCTTTTTTCGCCGCTCTGTCAATGATCGATTTCGCAGTATCAAGGTTGCGTAAGGCATTGTCTCTGGAGGCTTCGCTCACCCCAAGCCTCACATCCTTGACAGCCTTTTTTATCCGGGTTTTGGTGGACTTGTTTCGTAGACGTCGTTCCTCATTTTGGCGTGCGCGTTTTAACGCCGATTTGTGATTGGCCAATGCGATGTACTCCTTTCCAGTGATTTTTAAAGTGATATAGATACACAGCCACGACGAATGTGTCAAGCAAATTTGTTCGGTCTGGCTCAACTCCAAAAAGTGTCTGAACAGACCCAGATTTTCAAAGCCGCGGGAGTGGTCGGGGGCGCAACGCTCTTAAGCCGAATTCTCGGTTTTCTCCGGGATGCCGTGATTGCCTGGTTTTTTGGAGCCGGTTTCTATACCGACGCCTTTATTGCCGCTTTCCGCATACCTAATTTGTTGAGAAGGCTCTTCGCGGAAGGCGCTTTGAGCAGCGCCTTTGTCCCGGTATTCACCGAATACCTGGTCCATCAGGGAGCCGATGAAGCCCATCGCCTGGCGAGGTCGGCTCTCAGGCTTCTAGCGCTTATACTGGTTACGCTGTCGTTTGCCGGTATCCTGCTCGCACCGCAGATCGTGAGGGTTATTGCCCCGGGGTTTGTCGCTTCCGCGGGCAAGTTTGCGCTCACCGTTCGCCTGACGCGCGTTCTGTTCCCCTATATTTTTTTCATCGGACTGACGGCGCTTTGTATGGGAATTCTCAATGCCCTGGGTCATTTTGCCGCCCCCGCGCTGGCACCGGCTTTTTTGAACCTTGCGATGATAAGTTCCGTGTTTCTGATTTCCCCTTTTATGGATGAGCCCATTATGGGACTGGCCCTGGGAGTGTTGATGGGTGGGGGGCTGCAGCTTGCCTTCCAATTCCCCTTTTTATTCAAAAAGGGATTAGTTTTCCGGCGAAAAACTCCCCGATGGCATGCGGGCCTAAAAAAAATCCTCAACCTTGGGCCTCCGTTTGTTCTCGGCGGTGCCGTTTACCAGATTAATGTTCTCGTGAGCACTTTTTGGGGTTCTCTCTTGGAAGAGGGAAGCGTGACTTACCTCTATTTTGCGGATCGTTTGGTGCAGTTTCCTCTCGGCATTTTTGCCATCGCCACGTCGACCGCCGTTTTGCCGAGTTTTTCCCGGCAGGCGGCCGCCCAAGACTGGCCGGCTCTAAAAGCGACTTTCATCCAGGCGGTGAAAATGATCTTGTTTATCACGATTCCGGCCACGGTGGGTTTGGTTGTTCTAAGAGAACCAATCGTGGCGCTTTTGTTTCAAAGGGGAGAATTTGATGCGGAAGCAAGCCGGTTGACGGCCTACGCGCTTTTGTATTATGGTATTGGTATTTGGGCGTTTGCGGGAGTCCGCATCGTTACGGCCCTCTTTTTTGCTTTACAGGATACCCGGACACCTTTAAACACGGGGTTATTGTCAATTGGGGCCAACATTGTACTGGGCATCGTTCTGATGGGGCCGCTCGCTCATGGGGGGCTGGCCTTAGCGACATCACTGGCCTCCATTTTGAACCTTGGACTCCTGCTCAGCGCCTTAAAGATGAAACTTGGTTCCTTGGACTGGCGCAGCATTGCGCGCTCAGCGGGCCGCACGGTGGTCGCCGCCGGGATCATGGGGTTGGCCGTATGGGGGGTTGGGCTGATTATTATCCCGTCGGAAACCGGCAAATTGTTCGGATTATTTTGCGGGCTGATGGGAAGCATTGTGACCGGTATCGGTCTCTTTAGCGCATTTTCACTTTTTACGTGCAGCCCGGAGTTTATCAGCATCTTAGACGAAGCCAAAAAGGTTATGATAGGCAAAAAATGACGACCAAACGCGGCATTCTGCTAGCGCTTTGTGTTCTGGCCTTGGGCTCCCTGCTCGGGATTATATTGTTCAGCGAGCAGGGGCTTTTTGACTTGTTTCGGCTGCGGAAAGAAAGGGACGGGCTGGTTGAAAAGAATGAACGGGTGATCCAGGAAAATCGAAGTTTAGCGATCGAAATTGATCGACTGCAACACGATCCGAAATTTATTGAGAACGTGGCGCGACGGGAACTCGGTATGATCGGCCAGGACGAGTTGATCCTGAAACTGCGCCGCCGGCCGGGGGGTGGCCCGGAGTTGGTTAAATAGTCCAATAGCTGAAATCGCGCCAAAGTCCACTGCCAAAGACATCCAACAATCATTGAACCCTTCGACGATACAACGGTTTCACCAGGGGACCAAAGTTCGAGGGCGACAGGCGGACGAATGATGGACCAAGATCTCAGATTTCATACGGTTACCATGGCCCGCGTTTATGCCGGGCAGGGGCACTGGGAAAAGGCCGCTGAAATTTACCGGTACCTCCTGAGGCAGGAACCGGGGCGGTCCGATCTGGTTGACGCCCTGGCGGAAGTTGAAAAAAAAATGCAGGAGGCGGCCAAGAAGTCCGTCGACGATCTTGTGCCTTTGTTTCAGGATTGGATCGACCTGACGCTGAAATCGAGTCAGATCCGCAGGCTGCGTAAGCTCAGAAGGCGGCTTTGAGGCCGAATATCCGCTGGTCCAAGATCAGAAAATCAACGGTCCCCATTTTAGTCGGGCTTCGACAATTTGCCGGCTTTTCGGACGGAACGGGCGGGCGTCAATGGATTCGATGCTTCCCCCTCCGAATAGAACACCGCTTTAACCCGCTTGTGTTGTCCACCTTCGACTTTGACACGGCCATCGGCGCGATAAAGGGTGATTTTAGAGCCTGTAATTGAATTCTTTCCGCTGATGACCGCAGAATTCGCACCGCTTAAGACAAGCACCATGGTGGGGACGTCGTATTCCAACTGATCGGTGGCGGCGTCATACTGGGCCGACTTTATTTTGACATTTCCCGTGGCCAGTATTTTTTTGATGCGGTTCTGCCCAGTGTTCTTTTTTGCGGAATTGACCAGATCGCCTTCATAATAAATCCGGAGCCGGTCGGAAGTGATGACAAAATCGGCCTGGGTGGTCCGGACTTCCCCGCTAAACTCTGCATATCCTTCCTTGCTGGTCGCAATCAGCTGGTTGGCGGTAATTTGGATTTCATTTTCGGGGGTGGAGTCATGGGGTTTGGGGGGGTCGGCGGCCCTCACCCAAACAGACATAAACAGGCATCCCAGAATGGAAGCGATCGCCGAAGTCCCAAACACTTGTCGACATTTTTTTAAGATAACTTGCAATTTATCACGGCTCCCCCGCCGCAGGCAGTTCAGTCTGGGTCGCATCTTTTTGGGCCGCAGGGAATGGGTGGCTGTTCCCCGTCCGATCTACGCGTTAAGTGCGGGTTGAGCTGCCCATCCGGAAAGCAATCGATCCCACTTTCATGTAAAAACATATACCAGTCGGGCAACCCTTTGCAATAGATATACTCCGTTTTTGATCCGGCGTCCAAGGTGTTCCGTCTTTGGTGTTCCCTGTGTCCTGTCTGGGAGATGCCCAAACCCTTGCAGATGAATCGCGGGATGACCGGCGGCCGAAAAAAAAGGGTCTAGATAATGCATCTAAACCCTTTCATTTTTGGTAGCGGGGGCTGGATTCGAACCAACGACCTTCGGGTTATGAGC
>CP070697.1:5011917-5028537 GCA_020353555.1 Desulfobacterales bacterium | reverse complement strand
GGGCGCCGATGCGGCGTTTAGCCATTTCGAAGCAGGACTGGGCCAGTTTTCCTTCCCAGGCCTCGCCGATGGGATAACGGTGCCAGCCTAGTTTTTTAAGCGGATTAAACCGTTCCAGAACTTGGCGGATCTCAGGCTGGAAGAGGATGATCAGCATGATGATCAGCACCTGCCAGAGAATCTGAAAGATCCAGGTCGTCAGAAAAAGCCCCCAGGCCCGGGCGGCTGTATAAATGACGCCAAGCGCCAGCAGCCCCACAAGCGCTCGGAAGGCCTTGGTATTCTGGAACCAGACGTAGAGGTGATAGGAAAAAATACTGAGAATGATGACATCCAAAATGTCCTGGAAACGAATGTAGCTGAAAATGGCGACTAGCGACATGGGTGGATTCCCGCTCTTGAGCGTCTTGCCTGGGGGAGATTGACAGTTAACACGGCCTTCCTTCGGCCCGCGGGCCCCAGAGCAATCTCCCCCGCAGCCCAAAGCCGATCAGCGCTCGGCCTATCCCTGGTTTTTCACAGGGCTAAACGGTTACCTTACGGGTATGTTTTAATTCTACCGTTGTATCGGCCGCCATGCAAGCAATATGTACGTCTGCCAACCGAGCGTGCTGGGTTGAATCCGGAGGGTGGGTGATCCGCCGGGGTTTAAATCGTCACGGAAGCGCAGCATCCAGGCCGCCCGCGGCCCCAAACCAAGAACTGGGCCGGGTGGGAGACCGATGTCATCATTCTGCTTCGGAGCCCCTGTCCCGTTGCCGCGCGTCTTCAACTTTCCTTGAACTCGCCGATCAACTGCTGCAACGTGGCTTTGGCATCGCCGAAGAGCATACGGCAGTTTTCTTTGTAGAACAGGGGATTTTCGATTCCCGCAAATCCGCTGGCCATGGAACGCTTCAAGACGATCACGGATTTGGCCTTGTCCGCGTTGATGATCGGCATCCCGTAGATCGGGCTGGAGGCGACCTCGCGGGCGGCCGGATTGACGACGTCGTTGGCGCCGATGACGATGCAGACGTCAACGGTTTCCATGATGGGGTTCACACTATCCATCTCGGCCAACTGTTCATAAACGACATTGGCCTCGGCGAGCAGCACATTCATGTGGCCGGGCATGCGACCGGCCACGGGATGGATAGCGTAGCGGACTTCCGCGCCGTTGTTGGCGACAATTTCTCCCAGTTCCCGGACGGCATGCTGCGCCTGGGCCACCGCCATGCCGTAGCCGGGGACGAAAACGACGGAGCGGGCCGCCTCCAATACATAGTAGGCATCCTCGGGGGAGATGGCCTTGGCTTCACCCTGCCCGGCCCCGGGGTCGATCTTGCGGGCGGTGGTCTGAAATCCGGCAAACAGCACGTTGCCCAGGGAGCGGTTCATGGCTTTGCACATAATGCCGGTAAGGATAAACCCGCTGGCGCCCACCAGGGCCCCGGCCACAATCAGGACGTTGTTGAGAAGGATGAATCCCGCCGCACAAGCCGCCAGCCCCGAATAGCTGTTTAACAGCGCAATGACCACGGGCATATCGGCTCCGCCGATGGGTGTGATGCCCAAAATGCCAAGGGCCAGGGATAGGATCATGATAACGACGAACAGGGGGTAGGACCAAGGTGCTGCGGGATTCATGACAAAGATAAGCGCGCCCAGGAGAATTGCTGCGATGATGGCGGCATTGACCGGTTGTTGTCCGGAAAATCGCATGGGCTTGCCGGGTATTCTTTCGGCCAGTTTCGCGTAGGCAATCAGACTCCCGGAAAACGCCACTCCGCCGATCAGGACGGTCAGCAGGATGCTGGCGCTCATAAAAATGGTTTCGGCCGACTCGCTGTGGTATGTTTCCCACCCGACCAATAGGCTGGCGATTCCGCCAAAGCCGTTCAGCAGAGCCACCATCTGGGGCATGGCGGTCATCTGAACCAGACGCGCCGCCATTACGCCGATGGACGCACCGATGATCAACCCGACGAGGACCCACTCGAAGGTCAGACAACACTCAAACAGCGACACCACAACGGCGATCAGCATGCCCACGGCCGACACCAGATTGCCCTGGCGGGCCCGATGCGGCTTGCTGAGCATCTTGATGCCCAGGATAAAGAGAATCGAGGCCAGGATATATCCCAGATTAATGAAGGTGTCGATGTAATCCGTCATTGCGGCTCCCTGTCCTTGCGCTTGAACATGGCCAGCATCCGGTTGGTCACCAGATAGCCGCCCACCACATTGATCGTCGCAAAAATCACCGCCAGGGTCCCCAGGATGGATCCGAGGAGATCCACCCCGGTTCCGGCCGCCGTCAACGCGCCGACCAGGGTGATACCGGAAATGGCATTGGTGCCGGACATCAGCGGTGTATGCAGCTGGGATGGCACTTTGCTGATCAATTCCACTCCGAGAAAAATGGACAAAACAAATACGAAAATCAAAAGACCGATGGACATGACATGTGCTCCCTAAAGGCTGAATGTTTCCATATGCGAAGATCGAACAGCAAAATCCGCAACAAATTCCACGATTCAATGACCAAATGGCAGAACCGTTGCGCTCATGGCCGTCTGGGGTTCAGTTTTTTCCGTCCGGGCCGAGGCCGTCTGGTTGCGGTTTTTTTGCGGCCCCCAGCGCATCTTGAGGCGCGCGGGTCACCCTCCTCGCGGGGCAATTGACTCGTAGTGTTTAGCGATCACGGGGTTGACAATTTGCCCCTGGTGTGTGATCAGACAGCCTTTGATAATATCGTCGTCAAAGTTCAGCGCCAGCCGTTTTTCTTCGGCGTTCCAAAATTCGGCGATGAAATTAAAAAGGTTCGAAGAAAACATCTGGCTGGCGTGGACCGCCACTTTGCCCGGCAGATTCGCCAGACCGATAATCCGGACACCGTCTACCTCGACCTCCTGGTTCAGCTGCACGCCGGCCACATTGCCGCCGCTTTCCACCGCCAGGTCGACGATCACGGAACCTGGCCCCATACCCCGGACCATATCAGCCGTGATAATCAAAGGTGCGGGGCGGCCGAACAATTGCGCCGTGGTGATGACCACGTCCGAGGCCGCACAGACTTTGGCCATACCCTCGCGCTGTTTCTGCAACTGCGCTTCGGTTAAGGCCTTGGCATAGCCCTGTTGGGTTTGACCGGTTTCACCCAGGTCGATTTTGACAAAGCGCGCCCCCAGGGATTTAACTTCCTCCTCGACCACCGGTCGCGTGTCAAAGGCTTCGACCCGCGCGCCCAGCCGCTTGGCCGTGGCAATGGCCTGCAGCCCTGCGACCCCGGCACCGATCACGAAAACCCGGGTCGGGGCAATCGTTCCGGCCGGGGTCATCATCATGGGAAAAATTTTACTGAGCCGTTCGGCCGCCAGAATCACGGCGACATAGCCGGCCAAGCTCGCCTGGGAGCTTAAGACATCCATCTTCTGGGCGCGGGTGGAACGCGGAATCATTTCCATACTGATGGTGCTGATTCCCCGGGAGACACAACTTTCAACCAGTTCCCTTTCATTGAACGGATCTAATAAACTGGCGTAGATGCAGCCTTCCTTGAGCAGGGCGATTTCTTCGGGGGCCGGTTTGCGGATGCGCAGGACCATATCCGCCCGGGCGAGCAGCACCCGGCGGTCGGTTTCCAGGGAAGCCCCGGCGGCCGTATAGGCATCGTCGGTGATCCGCAGGGATTCACCCAGTCCGGCTTCAAGGGCCACGGCCGCGCCCATTTTTACCAGTCGGGCGGCGTGTTCCGGCAACAGGGCCACCCGGGTTTCACCCCCATGAACTTCTCGGGGTACCGCTATCTGCATCCTGAACTATCTCCTTTCTAACCCTTCAAGGGGGGACGGTCACGACCGGTTGAGTCTGGTTTCTCAGAACTGTTCCTGCTCCGTTGAGCCGTTCAGGGCTTGGACGGAAGTTTGGCCGCCGGTGATGGTCTCCATAACAACGTCGAAGTAGCCGGCACCGACAAACTTCTGGTGTGTGGTGGCCGTGTAGCCGTCCTTTTTTGCGTGGGCGAATTCTGCCTGCTGGAACCGAGAGTAAGCCAGCATGCCTTTGTCTTTGTAACTGCGGGCGAGATCGAACATGCCCAGGTTGAGGGTGTGAAAGCCCGCCAGGGTGACGAATTGAAATTTGTAACCCATGGCGCCGAGTTCCCGTTGGAATTTGGCCAGCCCAGCGTCGTCCAGATTGCCCTTCCAGTTGAAGGAAGGCGAGCAGTTGTAGCACAGGAGTTTGTCCGGAAATTCGGACAGAATGCCTTCCGCGAATTTCCGGGCTTGTTTCAGATCCGGCCGGGAAGTCTCGCACCAGACCAAGTCGGCATAGGGGGCATATGCAAGGCCGCGGGCGATGGCCGCCTCGATTCCGGGCTTGACGTAATAGAAACCTTCGTAGCTGCGATCCTGGCTGATGATAAACGGTCGGTCACGTTCATCGATATCGCTGGTAATGAGCTTGGCCGCGTCGGCGTCGGTACGCGCAATCAGCAGCGTGGGTACGCCGCAGACATCGGCCGCCAGACGGGCGGCGATCAGCTTGGTAATAAACTCCCGGGTGGGCACCAGGACCTTGCCGCCCATGTGGCCGCATTTTTTGGCCGATGCGAGCTGATCTTCAAAATGAACCCCGGCGGCGCCGGCTTCGATCATGGCTTGCATTAATTCGAAGGCGTTCAGAGGGCCGCCGAAACCGGCTTCGGCATCGGCGACCAGGGGAGCAAACCAGTAAGGGCCATTGGCACGTTCGTCCAGGGCCTGAATTTGATCGGCGCGGAGCAAGGCGTTGTTGATGCCTTTGACCAGCGCGGGTACGCTGTTGGAAGGATAAAGACTCTGATCCGGATACATTTCACCGGCCAGATTGGCGTCGGCCGCCACCTGCCAGCCGCTGACATAGATGGCTCGCAGGCCGGCGCCGACTTGCTGCACGGCCTGATTGCCGGTCAGAGCGCCGAGGGCGGCGATGTAATCGGCGGTGTGCAGCAAATACCACAAACGCTCGGCCCCGGCCTGGGCCAAGGTGTGCGCCACCTTCAAGGTACCGCGCAGCTGCAACACCGCTTCCGGCGCATAAGGCCGCCGAATGCCCCGCCAGCGGGGATCGGTGTTCCAGGAATTTGCCAGATGCTCGGTTTCCTCGGCAACATTCATGTAATTTTGCGGTCGTGCCTTCCAGCCTTTGATGCTTGCTTCCGTCGATGGCATTTTTCTTCCATCCTTTCAAAACGCGCGGCGGCCCCGGCGCATTTAATCCAAATATTCATAAGCCCGCAGGGTTAAGAACTCCTCCAATTCGGCGTTGCATATGATTTCGTCAAAAAGCCGGCCGGCCCGCTCGTAATGACCGCGGGCGAAATTTTTTTCGCCAACGGCCGCCCTGATTTTTTGCAGTTCTTCATGCAAAACGTCGCGGAACATGTCCACTGTGACTTTACGGCCGTCGGCTAACACGCCCTGGGGATGGTGGACCCACTGCCAGACCTGGGTGCGGGAGATCTCGGCGGTGGCGGCATCTTCCATCAAATTATAAATCGGTACACAACCCAGTCCCCCGAGCCAGTTGGCCATGTATTGAATCCCCACGTCGACATTGGTGCGCAGTCCTTCTTCCGTAATGGTGCCGGCGGGCGGCTTCAACAGGTCGGCGGCGGTAATCTTCATATCCTCGCGTAATTTGGTGATCTGATTGGCGGCCGGCATGTTCCGGTCAAATTCTTCTCTGGCCAGTGCGACCAGCCCCGGATGCGCCACCCATGTGCCGTCATGGCCGTCGGTCGCTTCCCGCACTTTATCTTCGCGCACTTTCTGCAGGGCCGCCAAGTTGGCCAGCGGATCATCTTTGATCGGAATCTGGGCGGCCATGCCGCCGATGGCGTGGGCCCCGCGGCGGTGGCAGGTTTGGACGACCAACAGAGAGTAGGATCGCATGCAGTGGCGGGTCATGGTAATCTGAGCGCGGTCGGGGAAGATGTAACCCGGCACGTTCTTAAAACGTTTGATGAAGCTGAAGATGTAATCCCAGCGTCCGCAGTTCAGGCCCGCCATGTGGTCTTTCAGCTCGTAGAGGATTTCATCGAGTTCAAAAGCCGCCAGGATGGTTTCGATCAAGACCGTGGCCTTGATGGTTCCGTGGGGGATGCCCAGCATCCGCTGGGCCTGCACGAAGATGTCGTTCCACAGCCGGGCTTCCAGATGGCTTTCGAGTTTTGGCAGATAAAAGTAGGGGCCACTCCCCCGGGCGATAAGATTGGGCGCATTATGGAAAAAAAAGAGTCCAAAGTCGAATATGCTCCCGGAGATAGGCTCACCGTCGACTTTAACGTGTTTTTCCACCAGATGCCAGCCCCGGGGACGTACCAGCAGGGTAGCGGTTTGATCGGCCAGCCGGTATTTTTTGCCCTGGGGCGTCATGAAGTCGATGGTGCCGTTCACGGCGTCGCGCAGATTGATTTGACCTTGCATCGTTCCATCCCAGGTGGGCGAATGTGAATCTTCAAAATCGGCCATATAAGTGCTGGCGCCGGAGTTGAGGGCGTTAACCATCATTTTGCGATCCACGGGGCCGGTGATTTCCACCCGCCGGTCCTGGAGGTCGGCGGGGACCGGTGCGATTGTCCAAGCGCTCTGCCGGATCTCACGGGTTTCCGGCAAAAAATCGGGCAACTTGCCGTTGTCGATCTCCCGCTGCACCCCCTGGCGGCGTGCCAGCAGTGCTTGCCGCCGGGGGTTGAATTCCCGGGCCAGACGACCCACGAATTGAAGGGCGTCCGGCGTGAGGATTTGGGAAAAATCATCCGGTACGGGACCGCAGACTTCAATCCCGTCCGTTTTGAAAGGGGTGTCCATGCCCGCTCCTTTCTTTGAATCCATCGTCAACTTTACTTCGGAGTCGCATACCCGGAAGTAGGGTTCGAAGGTCGACCGCCGTGCGGTCGGGATGCGAGCCCTTGTCTAGAGGAGCCTATCTGCTCAGCTTCGATCAGGACCTTGCGCCGCTGGATGCGGGGCGATCAAGGATCGAACGCCTCCGGGCGGAGACGGTCAGAGGCTGTCAAAAACTAGGTGAGAACGTAAGACCTGTTCGCCAGGTAGTCAATGTGCTGTTTTTCGGCCCGGGCCTCGGCGCGTGGTGGCATGGCCGGCAGTCTGCCGGCCGTAAACCACCCGGGTGCCGCCGTCGAACTTTACCGGGCCTTTTGGCGGGTGCCGGGTGAAGATAGCATGGCGGGCAGCCATGATGGCTTCGTAAGGATGCCATGGCCGCGGGATCGGAAGGCCGAAAGTCGGTGTCGTTATCCACCCGTGGGGAAAGCGTCGGGTCGGATCAGGGGCCGAGGTCTTGCTCTGCATGCCCCGAATTTTTGAGCTTTTGCAGTTGCCGGCGACGGGGATAGGGAAAGATGAAGGGCAGTTCACCGGCTTTAATCGCATCCTGGGCCCGACGCCAGAAATCGACGTCAAGGAGATCGGAATGGTGCGCCATGAATACGTCGCGTAACCCGCGGGGTAGTCCCAAAAAATTGCGAAATTCTTCCGGGAACACATCATTTTCATCGATGTAGAACCAGGGTTCGGCCGCCAGCTCATTTTCGTCCCGGGCCGCCCGGGGTAATTTCCGGAAATTACAGCTGGTCAGCAGGCACAGCTCGTCGTAGTCATAAAACACCACCCGGCCATGACGGGTAACACCGAAATTTTTCAATAAAAGATCACCGGGAAAAATGTTGCTGACGGCCAGGTCTTTAATGGCATGGCCGAAATCAATCACGGCCCGGCGCGCGGCGGCCTCATCGGCCTCCTGCAGGTAGAGGTCCAGCGGAATGACGCGCCTTTCCACATAAGCATGATCGATGATCACATGATCCTCATTTGACCGCACCGTGTGGGGGGTATGGCGCTGCAACTCCTCGAGCAGCGGCGGTGAAAAAGAGCAGGCATTGAATTTTAGCTGCTCGAAAGCCTGGGCATCCACCAGGCGGCCGGCGCGATCGTGTTTGAAGACCAGGTCATACTTTTCCATCACTTCCTGGCGGGTGGTCTTTTTGGGGGTGTCGAAGCGGTCCCGGATCAGCTTGAATACCAGGTCATCGTTCGGCATATTGAAAACGATCATGACCATGCCGCGTTGGCCGCGCGCAATCTCGAAGCGGTCGTTCTGGCAGACCGTCAGATGGTGGAGAAAATCCCGGTACAACTCAGTTTTGCCATGCTTGTTAAAGCCGGTGGAGATATAAAGTTCAGCCACACGTTTTTTCGGGATGATTGTCTTCAGGAACCGGATCAGATCATAGGGTCTGTCCACTTCCACATGGAAATAGGAACGGGCGAAACTGAACAAGACGCTGACATCGTCTTCTTCCAGGAGGACGCTGTCGATGACGATACCGTCGGGCGTATTTAGCAGCGCCATTACTAGGGGGACCATCAGCGCCCCGTTATGCAGGCGTCCAATGATGTAGGCGCCTTTCCCCCGGTAGAAAACATTTTCGGCCGTGTCGACCCGCTCGACGACCGCCGCGGGGCCAAGCCCTGAGATATGGGCTTCGACGGCGGCGGCGGCCAGGCCCACATCCCGGCGGACATCCTGGAAGTCGTCCCTTAAGGGGCAATCGGCCAGAACATCCCGGATCAAGTCAACCAGCGTTCCTCCGCCGCCATAGCTGCGGTAGGCTTTGGATGTGGCCGGGGTGGGCGGTGTTTCAAAATCAGTGGAGACAAACTCGATTTGGGGGTCAACGCCGATGGTGGCAAATATGCGGCGGGTGACCGAATTGAAAAAAGTTTCCGCCAACTCCCAGTCTTCGTGGTTGTCAAGCAGGCTCGAATAGACCGCTTTCAGACTGGCCCAGACGAGTCTGTCGCTGAGGCGGTCGCCCAGCAGCCGGCGAATTTCAGTCTCAATCCGATCCACGACCGTTGGGTAAAGATCGAGCCTTTCGCCGGCGTCGGCCTGCATGCCGTGCCAGTCGCGCTTTTTGAAACGGGTTTCGGCCCGGCGGGTAATCTCCTTAAAACGGGTTCGGTAGGTGATGAAGCCCGCATGAATCGCCCGGGCACCCACGTTGCCGAGCCGGCTGTCGGTGAGTTTCGGATGCACGGTAATCATAGGCTGAGGCGTTTAGCGTGCCTCCCTGGAGTTGCGGTGTGCGGTCAGGGGCGCGCCAGGCTCAGGTTTTTTTCCTCGTAACGGTCTTATTCTGCAGATAGCGGTAGACTTCCAGCGTCTGCTGCCGGGTTTTTTCCAGGGCGCCGGTATTGTCGATGACAATGCTGGCCAAGTCCTTCTTGGTTTCGATCGGCATTTGGGCCTGTATCCGGGCCCGGGCGTCGGCTTCCGCAAAATTGTCGCGCGCCATAAGCCGCTGCAGCTGAACATTTTCCGGCGCGTAAACCACAATCACCTCGGCGAGGCCCTCGTGCATTCCGGCCTCGATGAGCAGGGGCACGTCCAGAACCACCACCGCGTCGGGCTGATCCGCCTGGATGCGGTCCAAATTCCTTTGGGTTTCCCGGCTGACCCGCGGGTGAACGATGCGATTGAGGGATTTCTTTTTTTCCGGATCATTGAAAATAATCGCGCCCAAAAGCCGCCGGTTAATTTCGCCGTCGGGCAGGAGTATGTCTTGGCCGAAGCGCTTGACAATCTCGTGGTAGGCGGGTTGGCCCTTTTTTACCACCTTGCGGGCGATTTGATCGGCATCGATGATGACGGCGCCGGCCTCCTGCAGAATGGCCGAAACGGTTGATTTGCCCGTTGCGATTCCCCCCGTCAGACCAACGACGATCAAGTTTGCCTCCCGTTTGCGGCTGCGGCTTGCGCGTTGCAGGTTGTCAGTGGCACAATACGGTGGACGGTGCCGGTTGGGCGTTCGGAGCCCAGGGCAGCGTTGGTAAAAACTTCGCCTCGGGGTGCAGGGCCTGTCGAACCCGGACCAGGCAGCGCCTATTATAGGTCCCTCCAGGCTTTCGGGGCCAACCAAGGACATGCGTTGCGGTCATCGTGAAATAGCCGCCGTGTCAACTTTGCCATAACCGGAGGCCGGCAGAAAATCAAGAGCGGAATTGACAAAAGCCCAACTTGACGCAAGGCTTGCTTTTTCTTGATTGTGCATTACCTTAGTAGCATGAGTTCGGAAACTGATGCGGACACAACCTTCAGTGACGATCGAAAAATCAATTGATGCTACGTGTCCCTGCGGTGGATAAGAGGAGGTGAATCATATGGCCAATGAAAGATTCAAGATGGCCGCCGACGTGTGTTCATACGTGGACGATGATCGCAAAAATATGAACCTGGAAATATCCATTCCGGGCGTCAAGAAAGAAGACATCAACCTGAAAATGATGGACGATAGCTTCAGCCTGACCGCGCCGCGCGAAGATTTTGATTATGTAACCACAGCGGCCTTTTGCTGTCCGGTAGAAGCGAAAGCGGCGAATGCCAGATACGAAAACGGAGTTCTAAAAATTTCGGTTCCGTTTAAAGATCCGATGGAAAATGCACACCAGGTGGCCATCGGTTAGATTCACGGAATATAAAGATGGAATCCAAGCACGATTCCATCTGCTGGGAAAGGCAGAGTCCGATTGGACTCTGCCTTTTTTTTGGAGGGGGATCCGAAGCCCCAGACGGGAGTTGGGGGTTGGTTGTCAGCGGTGAAAGATGCGGCTTTCAGTGTCCCCGTGCGGCCTGCCGGATTTCCTGGGGAAGACAAAAAAAACATTTGACATCGGCCCGCTTTCTTGACTAAAAAGATCGACAAGTTTCCCGACCAAAATAGTCGAGAAAGGCGGGGTATGGCGATCACATCCAAAAAAAACCAGTACGCTTTAAGGGCCATTTTTGAGCTTGCCAAACACTCGGGTAAGGGTCCCACCAAGATTTCGGAAATTGCCCGAACTCAGGCCATTCCGGCCCGATTCTTGGAAGTAATTTTGGGCCAGCTGAAAGGCAGCGGCTTAGTGGAATCCAAGCGTGGCTTTTACGGCGGGTATTATCTGATCCGCTCGCCGGATGAAATCACCGTGGGGGATATCTTTCGATTTATGGAGAGTCCTTCCAATGGGGCGGAGTGTCTCGCCTGCGTGTCCAAGGCCAACTGTCCTTTCGATGGCAATTGTGCCTTTTCCTCGATGTGGCGCCAAGTCAAAGACGCCATCTATCAAATTTACGATGCGACCACGATACAGGACCTGCTTAATCACGAAAAACAAAGGATTACGGCGAGAACCGGGGTACAAAACTTATCCGGCGAAGCGACAAGGATCTAAATATGAAGAACGGCAGAGCACGGTTATGCGGGTGTGTTGCGGCGGCTGTCACATGGGCGGTCTGCCTGGCGGGTGCCATGATTGCAGGGGCTGAAAGCCCCTCCGCGGACAGCGCCGTTGAGAGCCGGGCGGATATCATTCCCATTGATGCGCTGAAAATTTTCGGGCGTCTGGAACGACCGGCCGTCATCTTTCTCCACGGCCGACATACTGCGGCCCTGGAGAAGCAAAACAAAGACTGTACCGTGTGCCATTTAACTGAGAAAGAACGATTGTCCCCCAAATATATGCGGCTCAAAGATACTTCCAAACAAGCCGTCATGGATGCTTACCATAGCAATTGCATTGCCTGCCACCGCCAGACATCCGCCGCCAATGAAAAGAGCGGGCCGGTGGTCTGTGGAGAATGCCACCGGGCCCAGCCCGCCTTCGTCTCGAACTGGCAGCCGATCGGGCTGGATAAATCCTTGCATTATCGCCACGATAAAGCCCAGAAGAATAAGTGTGAAAAATGTCATCACGCCTATAACGCCGAAACGCAAAAGCTTTTCTACGCCGAAGGCCAGGAAGGCGCTTGCCGCTATTGCCACGGCCCACAGACCCAGGAGAACCGGATTTCCATGCGGCTGGCTTCCCATAGCGCCTGCATCGCCTGTCATCGCCAGACATTGGCGCAGAACGAAAGTGCCGGGCCAATTCAGTGCCAGGGTTGTCATGATCCGGCGGAACAGAAGCTGATCGAAAAGGTCAAGGATGTCCCGCGGATGAAAAGGAAACAGCCGGATATCGTCTTGGTCAAGACGGCGGAAAATGAGGCGCGGGATTCCAATCCGGGACCCCGGATGAACCCGGTCCCTTTCGACCATCGGGCGCATGAAAATTATAATGATACCTGCCGGGCTTGCCACCATGCGGATTTAAATGCCTGTGTCCGGTGTCATACCCTCCAGGGCACCCAGGAAGGCAAGCAGGTGAAGCTGGAGCAGGCAATGCACCGGCTGAATACCCAACCGAGTTGCCTGGGGTGTCATCAAGTCAACCAGCGCGATCCGCGCTGCGCCGGTTGTCATGCCTCCATTTCCAAAAGCCGACCGCCAGAGCCTTCCGCCTGCCGGGCCTGCCACATGGCCCTGCCCGTGCCGAACGGTGATGCGGCGCTGCCGTCCACAAGCAACATGCGGGCCGCCATGATGCTGGAACGGCGCCAACCCGTGACGGATACGTATGCGGAGAAGGACATACCGGAAACGGTCGAAATCAAGACGCTCTCGAATAAATATGAACCGGTAAGGCTTCCGCACCGTAAGATCGTGCAGACGCTGGTCAAGAATATCAAAGACAACAAGTTAGCGGATTATTTTCATCCTTCCCCGGGAACGATTTGCCAAGGTTGCCATCATAACAGCCCGGCCGCGCTGAAGCCGCCCGCATGTGTCAGCTGCCACGGTCAGCCGTTCAATGCCAAAGACTTGTCCAAGCCGGGACTGATGGCGGCTTACCACCGGCAATGCATGGAATGTCACCAGGAGATGGGCATTGCCAAGCCCGTTGCAACGGATTGTACCGGCTGTCACAAGGAAAAAACCTGAAGGGTGTCGATTCGAATGCGGGATCTTCGCGATTCCTTGATTCCGGATGAACGGCCTCGGCGAAGACTATGAAGGTCTCAGAGATTTCCCGCCGGCCGCGGGATCTAAACTCCGAGACGTTAGATTGTTGAGGTAAATTCTATGTCCCTAACACGTCGAAAGTTTCTGAGCTGGCTGGGTGCCGCGACGGTAAGCACGACCCTGGGCCAGGCCGCGCAGGCGGCGTCGAACAAGCATTTCAGCGGCTATCCGCAAAGCCATGGCGTCCTGTTCGACAACACCCGCTGCATCGGCTGCCGTAAGTGCGAGGAGGGCTGCAACCAAGTCAATGAGCTGCCCGGGCCGGACCGGCCGTTTAATGATCTGGCGGTATTGGACAAGCCGCGTCGCACGACGGCCAAAGCGTATACGGTGGTCAACCGCTATGAAAACGATGGCATGCTTCAAGGCCCGGTGTTTCGCAAGATTCAGTGCAATCATTGCCTGGAGCCCGCCTGCGCCTCAGCCTGTTTTGTCAGGGCCTTTACGAAGACCGCAACGGGGGCGGTCATTTATGATCCATCCGTCTGCGTGGGCTGCCGGTATTGCATGATTGCCTGTCCGTTTGAGATACCCGCGTATGAATACGACCAAGCTCTGGTACCCCGGATCATGAAATGCACCCTGTGTTATCCGCGGATTGTCAAAGGCTTGCTGCCCGGGTGTGTGGAGGCCTGTCCCACCGAGGCCCTGACGTTCGGCCGGCGCCGCGATCTGCTGCGGACGGCGCGCGAGCGCATCAGCCAATTTCCGGAACGCTATATCGATCACATATACGGCGAAAACGAGATGGGCGGAACCAGCTGGCTCTATCTCTCGGGGGTTCCTTACCGGGAAGTGGGGATGCGGGAAGACCTGGGGATTACTCCGGCACCGCAATTGACCGCAGGCGCCTTGAGTGCCGTTCCGATGGTGGTGGGGCTGTGGCCGGTCTTGCTCACCGGTGTCTATGCCATAACCCAAAGAAAAGAAAAAATCGTTAAAGCCGAGCAAGAACAAGCCGTCGCCGCGGCCCGGGAACAAGCCCGGGCCGAGGCCCAGGCCCAGCTTGCCCAGGCCCTGGCCAAAGCGGCCCAAGAAAAAGAAGCCGCCATCGCCAGAGAAGTCAAGAAAGCGCTGGAAGAGGCGGCGAAGGTCCCCACGGAGCAGGCGGCCGCTGCGCCTCCGGCCGATACGGCCCAGACACCAACCGAGGAGGAATCCTGATGGCTGACGAAACCGCTGCTGCCAGCAAAGCGTATCTGACCCCCTTTAATATGGTTGCGGGAATTATCGTCTTGCTCGGCGTGATAATAACCGTCTTGAGGTTTACCGGCGGGCTGGCCGCCGTCACCAACCTGTCCGACTACAATCCCTGGGGGATATGGATCGGCTTTGACCTGTTGGTCGGGGTGGCCCTGGCGGCGGGCGGATACGTCACTTCGGCCGCGGTCTATTTATTTGGCATGAAAAAATACCATTCGGCCGTGCGGCCGGCGGTGCTGACCGGTTTTCTGGGGTATGCGCTGGTGGTACTGGCGCTGCACTATGATGTCGGGCGGCCGTGGCGTCTGCCGTATCCGTTTATCGTTCAGCAGGGAAGCACGTCACTGTTGTTCGAGGTGGCCGCCTGCGTGGCTCTTTATCTGACGGTTTTGTTTCTGGAATTTTCACCGGCGGCCCTGGAATGGCTCGGGCTGAAACGGGCGCGCCGGCTCGCCGTGCGTTTAACCATGGCCTTGACCATTTTCGGGGTGATACTTTCCACGTTGCACCAGTCTTCGCTGGGAGCGCTTTTTCTGATCGCACCGTCCAAACTGCATCCCCTGTGGTACTCCTCCTACCTGCCGATCTACTTTTTCATCACGAGCATTATCGCCGGCCTATCCATGGTAATCTTCGAGAGCACTCTGTCCCACCACTATTTCGCCGCTAAAATGGATGCGAACCATCTCAGAGAAAAAGACGGTATTGCCCTGGGATTCGGCAAGGCCGCTTCCTTCATACTGGCCGGTTATTTCGCCATCAAAGTGATCGGTCTGGCGGCGGACGACAATTGGCACTGGCTCGGAACCGGCTATGGCTTTTGGTATCTAGTGGAGTTGGTGGGGTTTGTTTTGTTACCCTGTTTTGCCTATGCCGTCGGGGTGCGGGACAAGAATCTCAAACTGATCAAATGGTCCGCGGTCTGGACGGTGCTGGGGGTGGCGCTCAACCGCCTGAATGTTTCCCTGGTGGCCTTCAATTGGCACCTGCCCTCCGGCGAGCGCTATTTTCCGCACTGGATGGAAATCGGAATATCTTTGTTTATTGTAACCATCGGCGTGCTGGCTTACAAATTCATCGTCACCCGCATGCCGATCCTGTACGAACATCCGGATTTTCAGGGAGAACACTGAAATTTGGCCGCGCGCGGCGCTTTTCCCGTTTGTTTCGCATGGGGAAATTTGCTAATGTTTATTGAAGGTTGTTTCCGCCCGGGCGGATCCGGGACCCAGAATTGAAGTGTCCGTGAGTTCGTATCAATTTAGTACTAAATAAAATTTTCATGCATTGTGGTGGCCCAGACGGCCATGAATGTTTAGCTGTATGAAGAATATCCCGGTCGGCCTCTCCAGGGTTTTTCCAAGGACTAAACTGTTACCTGCGTTCTAATGACATCATCACGAAGCGGCTCGGACCGGGTTTCTGATTCCATTGGCCGCAGGCATTGATACCACTGACCAGGGACAACGAACGAGCGACACGATCCGATTGTGAGGCAATGATTATGGAAGGCGGTTTTTTCACTTTTCAAGACTTTTTCGCGCATACGAAATCCATTATTTATATTTTGATTGTGGTTATTCTTTTGGGCATGGCCGGCTTCTGGTCCTTTTTGTCCGGACGGGATGAAGAATGAGGCGCCGGCCGGCGCCAAGCGGCGCAATTCGCTCGGGGGGGAATCCCTTAACCTCTGTTTCGGAGACAATGCCCGGGCATCACCCCAACGGCTTGAGAAGTTGCGGGTGGCCCGAAACCCATAGTTTCCTGGCAAGGAGGCGCCTATGTATGAATTCGTGAGCGGGCCCCTGGCCTGGCTGGCCTTTGGAATTTTCTTTATCGGTCTGATCGTGCGCGTTGTGATTTATATCCGCGGACTTGACTGGAAACTTGACCGCGTCACTTATACCGTCAATATTTCGTATGGTGTCAAGGGCGCGCTGCGGTCTATTTTTTACTGGCTGTTTCCTTTCGGCACGCGTAGCTGGCGCAACAATCCGGGCTTTACGATTTTGGTGTTTGCCCTGCATATCGGCGTGTTGGTGACACCCGTCTTTCTGCTGGGTCATAACATCCTGCTGAAAGAGAGATGGGGATTCAGCTTCTGGACCTTGCCCGAGCCGGTGGCCGACGTTTTGAGCATTGCCGTGATCGTGGCCGCTTTCTTGCTGATTCTGCGGCGCATTGCCCTGCCGGAGGTGCGGATTATCACCACGGCCTATGACTACCTCTTGCTGCTCATTGCCGTGGCACCGTTTGTGACGGGCTTCATTGCCTATCATGCCACGGCGAGTTATTATTTCTGGATCGTGATTCACATTCTGTGCGGGGAAATATTCCTCGTTGCCATTCCGTTGACCAAGCTGTCCCATTTTGTCCTGTTCTTCCTCAGCCGCGCCCAGCTAGGGATGGACTTCGGAATCAAGCGCGGCGGGATGAAGGGCAGGGGCCTGGCGTGGTAAAAGGTCGGAAGATGGGCGCGCTCC
>CP070697.1:4999154-5011817 GCA_020353555.1 Desulfobacterales bacterium | reverse complement strand
GTGCATCTTTTTATGTGGTTTCCGTTGCATTATCAGCCTATTAGCTTGGCGACCCAACGTTCGACCACACTTATTTGCCCCCGTCCCCTATTCCCCCATCATGATTTAACCGTGGGCTCGGAGTCACCGTAGGATTGCGGAAACATCGAATCTAGGAGTTGAAGAAATCCTCGACCTTTATCCGTGATCTGATAGTACTGATTTACATCGCGCTCATCTGGGTCCCCTGCAGCAAAGAGGTCTCCGCGATCCGTAATGTGATCGATTAGACCACGTCCACGCAGGTTGGCAATCTGATAGCGAAAGAACTTCTCCGTTGTCCAATCTGAGATCTTGCATGGAAAATACTCTGTATCTCTTAGCTTTTCCAGATGTTCCACTTCCCATGTAGTCAAGAACATAGAGACAAGCAACTTCAGCGCATTCACTTCGTAAGACAACCGCTCCTGTGCGCAGGCGTTCAACCAAAGAACCATCTGGTTTCGGAATTTGTCCCGGAACTCAGATGGGCTTTTATACGTCCAAGGCAAGCCGTTCGTCTGCACACGTTCCTTAAATGCCAGCACCTTCCTCCGCTGGTCCAGTTGCTCTGCCGTATCGAACTTAGCAGCAGCCTGACGAAAGTAGAACCAGATTTGGGGTTGCCCACCTTGGGCGCGTGCTTGAACCGCACGCTCGAATTCTTCCACTGTGCCGGACTCCGCACGCGGTGTCGGCGCCCCAAGGCGATTCCACATGATGCCGACGAAAAGGGCATATTTCACCATCGCTGCTATTTGCTCGTTGATTAGTGCTTGAGCATCCATACCGTATCCAGGGAAAGCGTCGTTTTCCCAGCGTATGACTTGCAATACGACGCCCTTTTCATTCGCCACAGTGCGATTCAACTGATCGACCACTTGCTCGACATAGCGACGCTCAGTGGGGACATCGCTCGGCGAGGCAAGGAAGACAAGCAACTTTTCGACGTGCGCCATCGTTGGTTCCTCCATAAAGTAATTGAAATTCCCAACGCGGCCGTAACCGGCGGATTTTCCGCGAGCGCAGCGAGCGAGAAAGTCGTCCGGGTTTACGGCCGTGTTAGCGATTCTTGTAATGTACCATTCTCTAAAAAAACACGCCATTTCGTGTGTCAAAATGCTTCTCTATGGGTAAAACCTATGGCGAGAACATTTGGTCTATTTACATATCTCTGAAGGCCTACCCTCGCTTAATATTTCAACGCGACGCCCTACCGAGGAAGGATAGGTAGGCTCAAAAAGAGGGTCACTACGACAGAGTTGTATGGCCTTCTCCCAAAAGGTAATTGCCTCAAGTCGCCACTTGTCAGCGTCACTGTCTTTCTGCTGAGTAAATGATTGACACATCAACGCTTCACACACGAGGGCCGCGTCATTAGCTGCTGCTGTGTAATTGGGCGCTCTTTCTAATGCTTCTTTATGTCTTGCCAAGGCATCCAAGTATTGGTCTTGAAAGTAGAGGATATTCCCAAGACCATTTAGTGCATTTGGGTCCTCGTCGTTGATCGTCAACGCTGATTTGAATACTTGTTTAGCTTGTTTCCAGTATCGGGCAGCACGGTCAGCGTCTGATTTTTGATATACTTGACCCAAGGACTTGTAAACGTAACCAATTAATGCGACCGTTCTATTATCAATACCTTGAGGCATATTTCCCAACAAATGATCTGCTTTTACAAGACGCTTCTCGGCCCCCTGATAATCACCTTTTTGGAGAAGGTGCATGGCTTCGGTCTGATAAAGTTGAAGCAATAGATTGTATGAGTCTTTATGTTCCGAATCGAGCTTAAGCGCATATGTTAGGTTAACCTCTGCATCTGCAAAATTCTGTTGATTAAATTGAACAAGTGCTAATTTGTAGAAAGTATCCGCGCCTATTGACGGAGCAAGAAACAACTTAACCGGTGCTTCCCTAAATCGTTTAACGTCTTTTTTTACCGCTGCATAGATTCGCTGGTCGTTTGGAGTTAAGGCTTTCTTAGGAGCATCAGCAACTGGTTCAATCCCTGAGGAAAGCTCTGTAACCTTATTTTGGGCCTGTAGACCTTGGTAGTCCTGATAAAATTGTAGCAAGGCGCCGACAGCAGTTATCCCAACCGTAATATACATTAACCAAGAGGGAAATAATTTTGGTAATACGTCTTTAATAATCCCAAAGATACTTGTCAATAACGCAATTATAATAAGCGTTAGAGGTAGCCAGAACTTTTCCATATCAATGACCCCTATTGATTACATTATTTATTTCATTAAGCTTTACAGGATTTCTGCCTTGGCTTCAGAAACCGGGATGCGATAGGTTTTTTGCTGCCATACGCTAACGGAAAGCGTACAGGATTGTGTGGAGCAAGGCGGAACACAATTCCTTGTAAAGCGACAGGTTAGGTATTTTTGGGATCACAAACAATCTTTTAGCGAGATGCCTAATAGCACTACTCCAAAAAGGATAATGAAAAAATGCAGAAGAATCCAAAGATACCTATCGGGAATGCATGCGAAAAATGTTCCGAGCGGCGATACAAAAGTTTTTTTCGATTCCATCTTCGCTTTATTACGATAATGACATCTCCTTCTAAAGTTAGGCACGATTTTCTCTAATGGTTTTTGATATTCAAGCGCAATAGTTTCCCAATACCTATACCTTGTCATTTGTCTTCCAGACCACACCACTCCAAAGAAACCTACAAATATGACCAGAATTGAGCATACAATATCTATTTGAGTGCAGCATATATTTTTATCATATCCTATGATCGCGAGTAGTGCGCCTACGATAATCAAGAGAATGTGGGAAGTCGAACCGGCCTTTGTGTAGTGATCAATCGCCATCCGGTAGTAATGTTCAAAGTTTGATTGTAAAATATCTGCTTCTTTATCCTTAGTGAGGTGTTCCCATGAGTTCATAATCACCCCGAATATGACTAACGCCGGTAATCAGCCGCGCGGCGGTCGGCTGCCGTTTGGGTGCTCGGGATTGTGCCCGGTACCAGTGCGGATCACCCCTTTGATAGCGCTTGAGCCATTGAAAAAACCAATTTTTTGAGCGGTTCAGACTTTGATAAATGGGCTTTGGATTTTCACCGTTTAAATATCTTTCGCTAGCCTTTTTTCTTAATTCTTGTTCCATTTTGTAACTCCCAGCCAATAGATTTGGCCGGGAAAATAACATAACTCTTTATCGTCTTGAGGGTCATCGATGTCCTGAGCCTTATCAGTTACGTGCCAGACATAGCCGGAAATAAAATGCCGATTGGCTCGGGTCATTTTAATTCGATTATCCCCCCAAAGCGGATGCGTTGTTCCGTGTATCTGTTAGAACGGTGTGTTCTGCCTCAAAAAGTACCGTCTAAGGCTTTCTAGTGCATCTTTTTATGTGGTTTCCGTTGCATTATCAGCCTATTAGCTTGGTCTGAGACGCCCTTTAATGGGCTACCCAATGCCCACAGACTCTAAGGAAGATTGTGATCAGGCCTCACTTGAAGGCCTATTGATAATGATAGGAGTTATTCGGCCTTAAATCCTGGGAAACAGGGCCATTGAGACTTACTCAAATCGAAATTATGGCTTGCCGATCAAATTTGACTTGCTTTTGCAGTGAATCCAGCGCGTGCGGGCAGCTCCAAGAGGTGGTGTTTGAGGCCGGTGGCACAGCTTCCAACGGTTGTGAGTTCAGCCGGGCCAGTGGGAACACGGGATATCGATTCGAACCGAAATCAGATAGCCGTTTGAGATCGAATAAGAAATGAGTTATCGGTCAACGGGGCTGCCATCATCGCTTATATTTTCATATTTGAATGCCTGAAGAAAGTCAAGATCTAATTATTGGAAAGTTTAAAGAAAACAAGTAGTTTAACGATTGGTATCAACTAATCCGCTTTGAATGGCTAAAGACCCACAGTTTGCGAATATGCTCTGCACCGGTCAAATGGGTTTCGCCTTTCACAGGGGAAACATTTTCCCGGGGGAGGCACCGACAGAGAAAAAAAGATTTCTAAATCCGTGCGGAAAATGCCATGGTTTCAGTGTCGCCTTCCAGGCCCGGCGGGGAGCAAATGCACCCGCGAGGGCAGTCCCGGATTGGACGATTCGTTGTTAAACAATTTGTCGACCGCCTCCACCGTGCCGAGGTTGAATACGCCCCCGTAGCGCTTGAAAGGGCTCTGCCAGCGGGGCACGAATTCGATGTTTAAGAGTTCGGAGATAACCGGAATGGTCCTTTCGAGACTGTTTGCGGGCAGAAAGCCGTAAACATTCGGAGCAAACGCGTTTTTTTCGTCCGCAGGTAATCGGCCGTTTTCGGTCAGGACGACGAGCGGAAAATTCTGGACTAAAAACGACGCGGAGCGCAGGAGCGTTTTGAGATTGACTTCATCGACGATGACCAGGTGGTAGTTAAAGCGCATCATGCGCTGGCGCGCTTCTTCGAGGGTTGCGGCCTTGTCAAAGCGACAGGTCGAACAGGCCGCTTTAATCCTCTCCTCCAGCGTTTGCAGGACGTCCGCCCGCGGACTGACACCCAGGAGCCGTTTGTGGATCATGCCGTGGCGTTTCATGGTGCACTCCTCCTCAGAAGGCTGCCGCGCCATCCTGTTGAACCGAGCGGGGCAGGCTAGCGGGTGAGGGCTAATAAAACGGAAGCCGTTTTTGAATCTCGTCGGGGTGGTCTTCCCAGTCGGATGCGAGCAGCTTTTGACCCAACGATGCCAGCCCTAACTACCAGTGCCAAAAAGAGGTCCGCTTTTCCCATGCGGATTCCTTGATCGCGAGTGCCGGGGGGCTGGTGTCGACGGCGTCCATATTGGTGCTCCTTGCCCAGGAAGTTTTTACCCTCTGCCAATCGCTCAATCAAATAATGTGCCAGGTGCGTGGGAGATGATGAGGAGGGCGCGCGGCCAAGTATAACTATTTGTTATTATTTATAAGTCGATTTCGGTGGGGGTGGCGGAGGGATTAGGCGTTGCCGCCCGAAACGGTGGATAGTGTTAAATTCGTTTATATTCTTGGGGGGCAACTTGTAAATCTATTTGACACAAGGATGGGCAAAACAGATCCGGTCGGTGGTGTGCGTTCGGTTGACCACCCCGGGCGTGCTTCTTAACACGACGCAGACGCGGATCATTTATATTCCGCGGCGGTATCCGCTCAGGCGGTGGTGGCAAAGAATTCCCGCATAAAATCCAGGTAGATTTGCGCGGCCAGGCAAACCTGCTCGAAGGAGACCGCTTCATCCTCGCTGTGGGCTTGTTCCAGCTGGCCCGGTCCGAGCAGAATCGGCTTGGTGCCGGCGGCCCAGATCTGGTTGGCATCGGAGTGGCTGCGAAAGGCATCGGTGGCCCAGAGGAGCCCATGCCGGGCATAGGTTTGCTGGAGGGCCTCCACCGCCTGGCCCTTTTCAGGAAGCTCATAGCCGGCGTCGATGGTGACGGGACGAAAGACGACTTCGATTCCCGAATCGGCGCCGGGCCCCTGGGTCACGACTTCTTCGAGTTCCGTGATGATGGTACCGAGGGGCGCCTGGGGCGGCGTATGAATGTCCAGCCAGGCTTCACAGCGCTCGGGCACGGCAAACCCCGCACGGGTGCTGAACAAATCGCGGATGTTGTATACCAGTTCGGCGCGGCTGTGAGACATGTAATGGGTGATCTGCAGCACTTTGTTGAGCAGGACTTCGATGGCGCTATCCTGGGGGCTGGCCAGGGAGGCATGCCGGCGTTTGCCCATGGCGGTGATCTGGCATTCGAGATAGCCGAAGCTTTTTAGGCAGGGAACCAGGCCGGTGGGCTCACCGATAACGGCCCAGGGAAAGTGGTAGTCTTTCATCAGTTTTTCGGCCCCGTCGCCGCTTTCCTCCTCGCCGACCACCAGGCAGAGGGCTCCCGGAAGGGCGCTGGACCCGGACTCGTGCAGGCTCAACCAGGCCTCGACCATGGCCGCGCACCCGCCCTTCATGTCCGCGGTTCCCAGACCGGAAACCACATCGTCCTGCTCCGCGTACCCGTAGTTTTCCAGGTCATAGGCGGAAACGGTGTCGACGTGCCCGATCAAAGCCAGGCGAAGGTCCGTCGACGGGGGCGCCACGATGAGATTGTAACGGTTTTCATCCACCGGCTGGGCGCTGACGGACAGATTGCGGCGTTTCAAATAGCCGCGCAGGTACTCGAGAATATCTTCCTCCTTGCCGGAGGGGCTGTAGATATTGACCAGGCGTTGCAGGAGTTTCTTGAGTCGCGCGGGTTGAATCATAAGCAAGGGCCTAATCCGGGCGCCGGGGTGCCGGGGTGCCGTTGTTGCGCTTCAAGCGCTGGTATTCGGCATCCAGATTCATGGTCAGATAAGGAGCTATTTTCAACTATCGGATATTGTTTAACTTGCTGATTTCATTACATGCAGTCTTATAGCCAATAGAAGCAATAGAAGCAATATTTATTTTGAATGTCAGAAAATGTCAGATTTTCCTTGTGGACTGACTGAGGTATGAATACAATATCTTGGGGCTAGGGTCGCTCCCGAAAAGCGGTTTCCCTTGACCGCCTGCCCCAAATTTTTCTCAAGGGCCATTGAAGGGAATGGCGCATGCCGGAATACATTGACGACCTCATCGGCCAAGCAAAAAAGGATCTAGAGCACTACCGCGAGAATCGTCCCCGGGTTTTCAGAAACAAAAACCGCAAAACGATTGCCGCCAAATACGATTTCAATTTCGGTCTCATCAGGAACGTTAAATTGATCGCGCCATATGAAGACTGGCGAAAGCTCATTGACCAAGACCCCGATCCGATCACATTTGAAACCATCGAGGCCTATCTAAGCCGGCCGTCTAAGAAAATATTGCGGGACCTGGAACAATACGCTTTAAACATGCCAGACTGGTTCGACGGCGAGGTGTGGAAGTGCATCGAAGCGGTAAATGCCATAAACCCTTTGCATAAACCGACGCGTAAGGTCCGGGGCACGGCATACGGCTTAGATTGGTTCGAAATGATCAGATGGAGGGACAGATCACGTGAGCTATATATTTTCCTACAATGGACAAAAAAAGACGACCGCAAATTGTTCAATGATATCCGCATGAAATACGGCGGGCACGATCTCTACGAGACAACCCAAAGAATTATTGAGCACCAAATTGAAAAAATCCACAATATAAGAATCGACTGCCGTCGTAATTTTTAGCGCAAATACTTGTACCGACGTGGCTTTCCACTTAGAAATCTGAAAAAACGCAAACGCATCCGCAACGGCGATACACCCTTCCTACAAAAATTCCTGTCACAGTTTAAGTTGCACATATCCTAAAAGCATCCCGCGCCGAACAACCAAGCTCCGAAAGTGGACTTTTGGGGGTCGTATCTTTTTTTGCCTCCAATGATAAACTTTGAACCATGAAAGATGGACCACGATTCTACTGGAGGCACGGCATGAATAGCACCAAAAAACCACCAAAACGCCACATTTTGCGCGGGGCGATTCATGCCGCCGGCTACAACAGTGCAAGTGCGTTTTCGAAATCGATTCAATACGACAACAGCGGATTAAACGCGGTTCTGAACGGCTGGCGGTATCCGTCCCCTGAACTCCAACGAAAGTTACGTGAAGGCCTGGGGATCACACAGGCGCAACTGATAAAGTTACTTTGATGCCGACCGCTGAGCTTAAATCATTAAACTTGGCCGAGGTAATCCGGCAGCAAGGAATTGAACTCCAGCAACGCGGCAATCGGCATTTTGCGCTGTGTCCGTTTCATGCGGAGAAAACCCCATCATTTATGGTCTTTCCCGATAATCGTTTTCATTGTTTCGGCTGTGGCGCGCATGGGGACTCAATTGACTTTATCCGGCAGTTGCACGGATGCAGTTTTCAGGAAGCACTGAGGCACTTAGGCATCGAGCGCGGGCCGGTATCTTTCAAAACCCGGATGGAAGCACAAAAACAGAACCACCGCAAATTACTAGTTGAGCAATTCCGGCGATGGGAAACGGACGCGGCCTGGACCTTTTCAACCCTTATTCGAGCGGCACACAAGGCCATGCGGAACTTAACGCCGGAGCAGGTTGGGGAATACGGGAGCATCTATTTTTTACTAGAATATTGGGAATACTGCCACGATATACTTTGTTTCGGGACAGATGAAGACAAGTTCTATCTTTATAAACAGTGCAGGGAAAACGGCATGAAACTAATTGAGCGGCACAGTCTTTTCAGGCCGGATTTCGATTACAAAGGATGGTTGAAGGAAGTAAATGCAAACAACAACGGAAGAATTTAATTTGACCGATGAGCTTGAAAAAATAGAAACCGGACAAGGCGGCTGTGAGCAAGTTGATTATTCATTTTTTGCTCAGGCCAAAAAAATATATGACCTTGCAACAGAGGGGGAGAGTGGGGCGGCAAAAGTTTTTACAGGCTTTCAAAGGGGTAAGTTCTGCTATGACCACGCTTCGCGGCAATGGTTTAAGTTCAACGGCAGTCATTGGGAGCTGGACTACGTGAACGAAGTACTATCAAGAGTTGAATCCGTTGCGACAGAATATGCAAAGGTAGCAAAGCATTTCGCGGCCGCTAAAACCGAGGCAATTCAGGCCAATGATAATCCAGCGGAAAACGATTACAAAGAGCTTGAGAACGATACTTTGAAGGCAATGAGGCGCTTGCTCAATCTTAAAACCAGGGAAAACGTCCTGACGCTTGCTGCGGCTGGTAAGGACTCACTTGGCATTACTGGAAACGAGTGGGACCGCGACCCCTGGGTGCTGGGTTGTAAGAACGGGGTGATTGACCTTAAGACCGGGGAGCTTAAAAGCGGGAAGCCGGAAGATTATATCAAAACCGTTGCACCCGTTGAATGGCAAGGAATAGACGCTTCCTGCCCTCTGTGGGAGCGCTTTCTGCTCGAAATATTCAACGGGGATACCGATACCACGGATTTCATGCAGAGGTTATTCGGATATTCAATAACCGGGACTTGCAAGGAGCATATCTACCCCGTTGCGTGGGGGATCGGCAGAAACGGGAAGGGGACTACTTTTGAAGTACTATCATCGGTGCTCGGGGAGCTTGCAGGACCCATGGAGTCAGAAATGATACTTGAGCAAAAATTCAAGCGGCATTCGGGGGGACCTGCCAGCGATATTATCCATTTACGCGGCAAGCGTATTGTCTGGGCGAGCGAAAGCGGCGAGGGACGCAACCTTGATTCAGGTAAATTAAAATGGCTTACCGGGGGTGACACGCTAACAGGCCGTGCGCCATACGGCCGGCGGCAGGTCACATTTCGGCCGACGCACACGCTTTTTTTGCTCACCAACCATAAACCCCATGCCAACACCGATGATTACGCTTTGTGGAACCGTGTATTGTTAATCCCGTTCACATTATCCTTTGTAGATGAACCCACGGCCGCAAACGAGCGCAAAAAAGACGGCGACTTAGCGGACAAGCTGAAGGCCGAGGCGTCCGGTATTCTTGCCTGGTTAGTGCGGGGTTGCCTGGAATATCAGCGGATAGGATTAAGTCCCCCTGAATCCATCAAAGCGGCGACAAGGGAATACCAACAGGATGAAGATATCCTCGGCCATTTCATTGAAGACTGTTGCATCCTGGGGGACAACCTTGAAGTCAAGGCCGGGGATCTTTATCAGGCATATGTTAAATGGTGCGGAGAAATGGGCCACAAGGCGATGAGCGGCACCCGCTTTGGCCGGGAAATGAAACGGCGCTTTGATTCTTATAAACCTAACTACGTTTTTTACATCGGGATAGGCCTTCGAGCAAATGGGCTTTAGACAGTTCAGACAGTTCAGACAGTTCAGACACTTTTTTACTAACTTTTCTCCAGACGATTTTTACCCTTCCTAGGGGAAAGTTATACAAAAACTATCTGAACCCTCTGAACCCTCTGAAAGGGAAAACGACGATATGAGCAGAAAAAACAAAGAAAACAAGAGCTTGCCATCAACTGACTTGGTTGAGACCGTTGTGGGAGAAGTCATAGGCGATAGCAGCGAGGATAGGCAGGTCAAGTGCATTCTACTGTGGATGCTCGGCAAGTCCCCGCTGGAAGCGGCGAAATTATGCGGATATCACCCGGCATATGGCTATAAAGTGGTGAGAATGTATAGGGAGAACCAAAATTTGAGGGCACGTGTCGCTCAAATTGCCGGTACTTACGAGGACCGCTATCTTGCAACTGCCCGTTTGCGGCTGGCTGAAATTGCTGGCATCGAAGCTGGCGCATTGAAAAGATACAAGGAAAATGAGCAACTTGCCATTGATAAACCACAGCTATTGAAGCACCTCAAACAAGCGGCCGGGGTGCTAAATGACGACCGCCCTGGACCCCAGACAATTATCCAGGTCAACAACTTGAGGGAGTTAATGGTCGGAATAAACCAAAAGATCAATGAGCGGCCGGAGTGAGGGACAGCGATTGATTGAACCTCTACTTGCCGCGGATGAAGTCCGGCGCATTCTGAAGGTTAGCCTTGCCACCGTTTACAACATGGCCGAGCGCGGACAACTTCCGTGCGTGCGTTGGGATTGCATCGGCAACGGTAAGCGCAAACCCCGGACAATGGTCAAGTTCAAACCTGAGGACATCCGGGCCTTCATCGAAAGGCACTATTCGAGCACTTGATTGGCCATCAGATGGAAGTGAATAATATCAATGGGTTATGGTAAGAATCTGACACGCACTGACACGGGGAAAAAGCGAAAAGTCCGGCGGGCAGAGGGGGGGGTACCAAGACGGCCGGGGGGTGGTATTCACGTTTACAACCCGCTCACCAATTTTTTTGAAAATTTAAGGGGGGGGTGGTCATAAGGCAGAGGTAAACCATGGCAATAAAACACACATTCATTTTCAAGGGTGGAACAAAGACTAAAACGCTGACTGGATTGACGGCGATCCGTGAAAAGTGTCTGGAATGTTCGAACTGGTCTTTTGATGAGGTTCGCAACTGTCCGGCCGGCGACTGCGCGTTGTATCCATTCAGGCTTGGTAAATACCCCAAGGAAGCGGCTACCTGCATAGCTAGGTAGGCAGTTTTTGAAATTTTTTCGGAGGTTTTATGGGCTATATGCGTCAACTATCCATACGGGACTTAGGCATGCTGCGACAGCGCAACGATGCGCGGATGAAGCGCCTGGAAACTATTATTGACGAATTGGAGGCCAGGGCCGGGGATGACGAGTTCAGTTTACCCGAAAAGGACCGTCAACAGCTTTGGCGTTTCAGGGACGAGCTTTACCGTAGGAAATGGGAGCGCGTCAACTTGAAGCAGCAAATGCAAAAAATTATGGACCGGGCTAACAAGAACCTCTAATGCGCAATATTCGCTGTCCTGGGTATAGCCTTTGCCTGGATAGCTTCACCCGGCCCAAAACAACCAATATCAACCCCTATCTTGGAGAAAAAACAACATGAAAATTATGTCAAAACCGCAAATTAGAACCAAAGAGATCCATGAGCGCCTGCAAGCGATCGAAGTCGAGCGGGAGCGCTGTCAGGCAGGCAAGCAGGAAACGGCCTCCGAACTTGAGCGCCTCCGGGCCAGCTTGGATGAGATCATGCGCGAATTGCAGACCGGGGTTAAAGCCAAGATGGATGAGCTATTCAATCGGGAAGACACTTCGGCCAAGCGTATCGTGGACCGCGTCTTCACTATGAAAATGCACACGACCGAAAGCCGACAACTTGAAGAAAACATCGCCAAATTGGAGGGGACCCTGGAATGGTACAACGAAAAGCTAAACAGCCTGCGTGCTGAGGAAGCAAGCCTGCAACAGGAATTAAACGTCATTGAAGCCGATGAGCACTTGAAAGCCGCGCATGAGAACTTCGAATATTGGCTGGCTGAATACTTCGAATGCGAGCGCGGGTTCAACCTCATGAAAGCAGCCATCCAACAAGCCAGGCAACTGTTAAAAAACCAAACCACCGAGCGGGCCCTCCAACTTGGTTTCACCGATCCTACTTTTCAAAACCTTATCGACAACCGCTTGAGAGATGGCCGAAAGTCTATGCTGCGGGTCGTCGAAGAGCTGGCCAAAATTTACAGCATACCGGGCAACCCGTTTTATAATTCTGACCCTCAAAGCGGCGATGATAGAAGGGATCAGCGCGGCCGAAACCTTATCCGGGAGCAGTACAAAGACAAACCCATCCGGTCAAATTATGGCATGCCGGAACAACCCCTGAGCGTCATTCAAAACCGGTTTAAGCAAGTGGCACAGGATATCTTAGCAACCGAATAACACAAGGAGAAAACAAACAATGGCAACTTATGATGACTATTACCAAAACCAAGCCGATGAGTATGAAGCAGAGGAACGTCAACGGCTACGTGAACTCAAAAAGCGCGAAGTCGCCGAAAATCAAGACATCATTCAAGAGCTTTGGCGGGAACAGGAAATGAAAGCTCAAGCTGAGGAACAACAGCAAGTCACACAGACCGCATTTAAGGAAGCGCTGGACGAAATGGGGCTCACCGAGGCCGAGTACAATCAAATCTTGGCTGATAACCCGGAAGCGGTGAAAGAGCTATTTGCACAAGGAGTCAAATCCTATGTTAAAAATGTGGTTCAGAGGGATAAGAAGGGCCGGTTTATGAAGAACCATCAACCGCAATCCCAAGCGCAATCCGTG
>CP070697.1:4971983-4999054 GCA_020353555.1 Desulfobacterales bacterium | reverse complement strand
ACCGCCGTAGGCTCCCACCATGGCCGTGTTGTAAAAGCGGTCCAACCCGGCCCGCCGGGCGACTCCCGGTCCGTCCACCAGCCCAACTTTATAGGCCGAAAGGTCCGCATAATCTTCCGCGGCCCGGCGGGTGTTGATCAGAATGCTGCCACCCGGTTTGACCAGGGATCGCACCGCAACGGGATCAAAGAGGCTGTCATCGAAACAAATGAAATCGCTGGGATTTTTGATCTCACACTTCAGCAGGATCTTGCGGTCGTCCACACGGAGGAAACTGGCCAGCGGTGCGCCGCGCCTTTCCCCTCCGAAGACGGAGTAGCACTGGGGATACTTACCGGCCTTGAAAAAGGCCAGCCCCAGCATCTGGGAGCCCAGCACCACCCCCTGACCGCCGCGACCGCTGAAGCTGATTTCTATCATCGCCTGATTTCGAAGCTGATTGCCGATTGGTTTTCCACGGGCTTTTGGGGCACTGTACCCTAAAGCCGAATTGCTTGTCAAGCCCAAAACCCCCACAGTCACTTGTCTTATAGCCGGTCATGGTTGCAGGGCAATCCAGGTCCGCTTTATACCTTACCAAAGGATGCGTCGACGCCGATCAGACGCTGGAATGCGATCCGGACAAAGGTTCGCTGGGAGGCAGGGCCGGGAAAATGAAGAGCGGGAGGCGGGCGATTAATGTGAGCCTCGGAGCAACGCTTTGATGCGATCGCGTGTATCCAGGGGCAACTCGACGGCGGCATCCGCGGCTTCACCGACAGGCTCAACCAGGCGGCTCAATTGCCTCAACATCAGCAGTTGTCGCCGAAATTGCGCGCAGTATTTGCACATCATAAGATGCATGCGGATAAACAGGCGATGATGAAAAGGCAGTTTTCGATCCATGGCTTCGGAGAGCTTTGCGGATACGTCTTGACAACGAAACATCCAATGCCTCATTTGCATGGGTCCCTATCCTTTTCCCTCAATCCAATCGCTTTCAATGCAACGCCGCAACAGCATGCGCGCACGGTAAAGCATCACCCAGCAATTAGTCGGGGTGATATTGAGGATCTTACAGATTTCTTCGGCCAGGCCACTGTCATTGAGCCGTGCGAGCGCAAACCGGAAGAGCGCATCACCGTATTTGTCTACCCAATCATCGGGGTTTACGGATGGCAGATCTGACATGCGAAGCTCCGCGACCAGGGCCGCCGTTTGGCGGAAAAAGGATGGCGCCCACCCAGACAAGCACATCCGTAACAGGAACCCGCGGAAAACTCAAGTAATTTGTTTACTTCCCGGCTCAGACCCGTCCGAGGGCCTCCCGGAGAGAATTCGCAGGTAATCTATTGATTTTAAGGACCTGATACTCGTCGGCCTCGATTGCCTTCGACCTAAACCATTTTTTGTCAAACTGGAGGTGTAAAATCGGTAGTCTTGCATCAATTTAGCTATATAGAAAATATCCCGGCCGCCAGCCTTTCCATGGTTTTTCAAGGGGCTAAACTGTTACGCAGTCTTAAGAAAAATGGCAGCGGTTTCATTCACCATCGCGGCGGTCTCGGGTGGGCCTCAACCGCCGCTTCCACAGGTGAAGGGCAATATCCGGCCAAGCCCGAAAAACTTATCTGGGGCTTGGGGCCTCAATTGCAGCTTCCCAAAGGCATGGACCGCTTGACTTCGAACTAGCGGGCGCTCGGCCCGGCTGCGGTCGGCCTGATCATGCAGGGGCCTCGGGTTCTGGGTTTGCTTGTATCGAAGATCTGGAACATAGGCGGGGGGTATGAAAATGCCCCGGACGTCAACTTCTTTTCCGCCCAGTACTTCATCAACTTTAACATGAAGAGCGGTTGGTATCTGACCACGTCGCCCACCATCACCGCCAACTGGGAGGCGGACAGCGGCAACACCTGGACAGTGCCCCTCGGCGGCGGTTTAGGCCGGGTGTTTCACATCGGAAAACAGCTCTCAGCCGGATTCGATGGCCAGTGCGGCATGCCGTGCGTCCGGTACCAGGTTGCCGCGAGCGTCCGCCTCTGTGCACAGGCGTTTGAAAATGGCCCAGTGCCGTTCGCCCGGTTGAATCACCACGCAGTGAGACTGCTCAAGGAGTACGTCGCAGAACCGGAGCACTTCACCCAGGCTGCTGGGCATCGCAAAAACCTTCGGGTGGGTGGTGATGCGGATCACACCACTCAGGATCTGCGGAGCCACACCGTAACACGCGCATCATCATTGACCACGCCGTCAAGCCAGCTCCGGCACATCTCATGTTTGGGGGAATCCGGTCGGAAGGCGTGCACGAGAATGTTGACGTCGGGAAGTATCACGGCGCGTTCATGACGTCCTCCAGATCACTGGAGCGGTCCAGGTCAATCCCCGGAAGGACGCCGGCGGTGGCTTTGGATACCGGCAGTTCAATCCGTTTGCGGCGGTTGGTTTTTGCATTGGAAAGGATGAGCACCAAACCATCTTCGATCAGCGATGTCAGGGTGCGTCCATCTTCTGCCGCGCGTTTCTTAGCCCGTTTCAGAAGATCGTCGTTTATTCTTATCGTGGTTCTCATGCATCAATATCTAACACTGATGCATCAGTATATCAAGCAATCCATAATAAGCCAGAAATGCAATAAAACGGCGGGCCGGTGGACGTTTCAAAGGTTGAAATTTCAAGGGTTCGGGCTACGGCATCACAATGCTTGATTCGAAGCAAAAGCCGTTGGACGGTTCGTACGACATCCACTTCGCCCCCCAACCGCCCAACGGTCAGGAAAGCAACTGGCTGCCGACCGTTCCGGGCAAGAGCTGGTTTGTTGCCCAAGGAGAAGCTATGCACGCGCGCAGGGGACTTATTTCAGCCAGTAGATTTTGACCAGCTTGGCAACCGCTTCGTATTCCGGATCAGCGGTCACGACCGTCGCCTTGTTTTGGATCGCCGTCGCGATCGCAAAAGCATCCGCATAAGAGACCGGATATCTACCCTTGATTTTGGCCGCTTCGATAACCAAGTCATCGGAAACCGAAATGAATGCGATCGGCAGGAGTTTTAGCTTGCCAAATATTTCTTCGGCCTTTTTCGCAGAGGCAATCCGGCATATGCGGTAATAGACTTCGCCAAGATTCATCATGTTCATGCCCAAAGTGATCTCGCCGCTATCGGCCTGGTTCAACAGATTTTCGACCGTATCGCCGCCGGGCTCCTGCTGGAGCCAGCAAAGGATCGGAAAGGCATCAAACAGATAATTTTCCATCCTGTTCTACCTCTTGGCGATGTTCCTTAATCAGCGCTTTGGCGGCGGAAGGCCGATGCTTGAGGGCGCCCTTGAGCTCACGGATAACATCGGGAACCGGTCTAATTTCGGCGTGGTCCTTGACAAGCTCAAGAATCACCGGTTTCTGTGGTTTTAAGCCGAGTTTGTCCCGGATAGATTTCGGAATGACGATTTGTCCTTTTGACGAGAGTCTTACTAATGGCATAGTTCTTACCCCCAAAAATTGTAAAAATTATATTTTTTTCTAACATATCCAAGCAATCCTATCAACCCCCAAAGTTGATTCTCCAAAAATATTGGCGAATCAACAACAAATATCAGCGTCAACGATGACCTATCTGTGTGTAAAAAAGGTAGTAATTCGACTGTTTAAAAAATTGGAAAAGCCTTTCCAACAGGGATATATAAACCCCAACGTTGCAAAAAAAGGTTTTCAGCCGGGCGGCCGGGGGATGGGGGGTGCTCTCGGGGTCGGGTTCGCGTCTACCGGCCACGCCGCGGCAATGCGCAGTTAGCGGTTGGGCGTCTCTGGCAAGCGCGAGATGACTGCCCGGTGGGCTGGCAAACCCTAGCCATGATTGGCAAAGAAATTGCATACATCCCAGGCAGATCTCGCCGCCAGCCGCCGGGGAATTCAAAAGATCATAAGAAAGAGTCGGCGTATCGGAGGGATGGGGTTTCCGGTGCCGGTGTCAGGGTCGAAAAGCTTAAGCGCCGCAATCTGATCCGCCACCGGTGGAATACCCGAAACCCGCCGCCCGCGAAGATGGACGCAAATGGGCTGAAACTTAAAAGCCATGGCTATGGGCATTTTTCACATCTCCACTTCGAGGCGATCGATGTGGAGCAAAGAGTCCTGCCGAAAGGAGGTATGAATGGCAAAGCGATCTGCCGCAACAATTTTGTTTCTTTTATTTTTGGGACTAATACCGCTTCAGGTCAATGCCGGCGTCCCTACGGAGGTTGTCGAAACGCAGGTCAACAAGATTTTGGCCAAATTGGGCGATCCTGTCTTCCAGCAGCAGCAACGCGAGGTCAAAATCGCCCAGATTTCCGAAATCGTCTCTGAAATATTTGACTGGAACGAACTGTGCAAAAGAACTGTCGGCCGGGACTGGAAAAAAATGAATGCCGCCCAACAGAAGGAATTCACCGATCTTTTTCGAGCACTGCTCGAAAGAACATACGCGGATCGCCTGTTGGCTTACGTGGATGAAAAAGTCGTGTTCGCTAAAGAAACCGATCTCGGAAAGAATAAGTTCGAAGTTCAAAGTAATATTATCACGGCCGATAATAAGGAAATTCCACTCTATTACCGGTTAATCGAAAGCAGCGGTCAATGGAAAGTTTATGACGTGATCATCGAAGGGGTCAGTCTGGTCCAGAACTACCGCAGTCAGTTCCGGGAAATTCTGGCCAAGGGGTCAGCGGAAGATTTACTGGCAATTTTGCGCCAAAAAAAATAAAAAGGATAAACCAATTGGAAATCATTCCCCAACAAGAAAACGGCGTTGACTTTGTCACGTCAAAGGGACGTGGGGATGCGGCCACACCTCCCACGGGATCACTGCGCAATTTAACGTAACAGTTTAGCCCTTTGAAAAACCATGGATAGGTCGACCGCTCATCGGCTTTGGGCATCGGAAAAAACTCGAAAATAAAAGAATCCACGGCCCAAGGCCGGGCCTTGGATCGGCCTCTGAAGGACGCGCTTTAGGATTCCGGCGACAGGTCCGCCGTTCATCGGAATCAGGGGGTACGGCAACACCGCCCGGCCGAGAACCTTGATTTTCCGCCCGCCTGCATCAAGCAAACTCCTCACACAAACAAAACTTGCCAAGGGCAGTCAAAAAGCCTATTAAAGCTCTCGTAGCAAATTTACTTGGGGAAAAGCGGACCCGGATTCACGCAGATCGGCGCGGGTTGGTCGCACCTTCTGGTTGCTTTTGTGGACCAGATTCGTGAACTGCGCAATTTTCCCCTAGACCGGTGCAAGCCCGCAACCGCCGTTAGTTGAGAACGCCGTCTATGTCCATCACCAGCGAAGCCAAGGCCTGGGGCCGGAGTGCCCAATCCAAGCGCATTTTCTTCGGGTGGTACATCGTTATGGCCGGCATGACGATCCAGGCTCTGGCCTACGGGGCCCGCTATTCCTACGCGGTATTCTTTCCCACCTTGATCGAGCAATTCGGTTGGCCCCGGGATCTCGGTGCCTCCATCCTTTCCATCCATCTTCTTTTTTACGGTTTTACCGCTCCTTTGGCCGGCGGCATCATTGACCGGCTCGGTTCCCGCTGGACCATGTTCACGGGAACGGCGCTGCTGGCCCTGGGTTTGGTTTTGTCCCGTTGGGGCGGTCAACCCTGGCATTTCTACATGACTTTCGGCTTTTTATCCGGTGCCGGGCTGTGCCTGCTGGGTTCGGTCCCCCTGACCATGGTCGTTCGCAATTGGTTTGAGCGGCGGCGCGGCATTGCCTTATCCCTGATTTTTGCGGGGATTGGGGCGGCCTATGCCTGTTATCCGGCGGTGGCCTGGCTGATCGATACGTTCGGATGGCGCACCGCGTATGTCATCGAGGGGCTGTTTATCATCATCCTGTTCGTTCCCATGATTGGCTGGATCATCGTTTACCACCCCCGACAAAAAGGGCTTACCCGGGACGGTCTCATCGAAGGGGTGGACAATTCGGCCCTCATCGACCGGGAACGGCGGCGGGTGATCGACCCGGATTGGGCGGCCCGGGAATGGACTCTCCCCCAGGCGGCCCGCACCCATCGTTTCTGGCTACTCTGCCTGACCACCTTCTCCATGTGGGGCGTCGGTCATCATGTGCTCGTCACCCACCAGATCGCCTTTGCCATTGACGTGGGCTACGAGCGGCTCTATGCTTCCGCTGTTCTGGCCCTGGGCGGATGGACTTTTTGCGTAGGCGCCCTGCTGAGTTTCATCTCCGACAGGATCGGACGGGAGCCGGCGGTAACCATCGGTTCGGCCGCCTGCGTCTCGGCGATCGTTGTCTTGCTGACGATCAAGGATGTTACTCAGCCCTGGAAGCTCTACTACTTCGCGACGATGTTCGGCTTCGGGTACGGCATGTGTACGCCCTTGGTGGCAACAGTGGTCACGGATATCTTCCAGGGACCGCGGGTCGGCGCCACGGTGGGGTTTGTCTGGTTCAGTTTCGCTTTGGGAGGCACGGTCGGTCCCTGGCTCGGCGGTTTATTGTTTGAATTGAGCGGTAACTACCACCTGGCTTTCGGCCTTGCCGGCGGGTTGTTTGTGCTCGCCGCCGCAGCCATCTGGTTGGCCGCGCCCCGCAAAATAAGGTTGGTCCCCGGCCGCGTGCGCACTTGATGGGTGCACTTTGCCCCCCGCATCGGACCAGCGACAAATAATCCAGGCCGAACCTGATGCGTATCCACCACCATAGTCTCCAACGTCGCCGACGCCGGCATGATGGTTCTTTACAAACCGCCTGATTTTCGGTAAGAAGTGGCACAAAAATCCACGAGGAAGGAGACTTTCAATGCAGCAACAGGCACCGGGCGGCTATAACGGCCAAATCCTGCGGGTAAACCTTACCAATCAGACCACAAAGATAGAGCCAATTGATCCGTCGTTCTGCCGGAAATACATCGGAGGGGCGGGCTTTATCGCCTATTACCTTTTGAGCGAAGTCCCACCGGGCATCGATCCTTTGGAACCCGCCAACAAATTGATTTTTGCAGCCGGACCGCTGACCGGGCTCACCTTGGGCGGGTGCGCGCGGCATACGGTGGGCTCCAAGTCGCCTTTGACCGGCGGAATTGCCAAATCCGAAGTCGGCGAACACTGGGGCGCGCAGTTCAAACGCGCCGGTTTTGATGCGCTTATCATCGAGGGCAAGTCGGAAAAGCCTGTTTACCTTTGGATTCATAACGGCGAGGCCGCGATCCGGGATGCCGTGCATCTCTGGGGCCAGGATACGAAGGCCACCCAGGAAACCATTCGATCGGAACTGGCCGACCCCAAGGTTCGGGTGGCCATGATCGGGCCGGGGGGCGAAAACACCGTCCGCTGCGCCTGCCTCATGCACGGACCTTTCGATGCCGCCGGCCGCGGCGGCACGGGGGCGGTCATGGGTTCCAAGAATTTGAAGGCCGTGGCCGTACGCGGCGACAACCTGCCGCCCGTCGTCGACAACGAAGGCGTCAAAAAGATGGTTAACTGGCTCAGGGAAAACATGGAGCTCGTCAAGGCTTTTTCCGATTACGGCACCGGCTCTCCGATGCCGCGCTTTGAACAGCTGGGCAACCTTCCCATCCGGAATTTTCGCGACGGCGGTTTCCCGTCCGTGGACAAGATCAGTGCCGTGACCATCAAAGAGACGATTCGCGTCGGCATGGACGGTTGTTTTGGCTGCCCAGTGCGCTGCAAGAAAGTGGTCGCGTGTCAGGAACCCTATCACGTCGACCGTGCGTACGGCGGGCCGGAGTACGAGACCCTCGGGGCGCTTGGCTCCGCCTGCGGTATCGATGATCTGGAGGCCATCGCCAAAGGCAACGAACTGTGTAACGCCTATTCCCTGGACACGATCTCCACCGGCCTTAGCCTGGCGTTCGCGATGGAATGTTTTGAGAAGGGCCTCTTGACCTCCGCGGACACCCACGGCCTGGAGCTGCGATTCGGCAACGCCGATGCGATGCTCAAAACCATCGAACTGATTGCCCGTCGCGAGGGCATCGGTGATCTCCTCGCCGAGGGTTCCGCCCGGGCGGCCGCGCAAATCGGCAAAGGGGCCGAAGCCTTTGCCATCCAGGTGAAGAAACTGGAACTCCCGATGCATGAGCCCCGACTGAGCAAAGGCCTGGCACTGGGCTATATGGTGAATCCCCACGGCGCCGACCACATGGACAGCTTGATCGACATTTTTTACTGCAACTTCACCGAGAAGCCTGATGTCACCGTGCCGGACGCCCTGCCGCTGGGATTCGAACCGGTGCCCTATCTGGACAGCGGCCCGCGCAAAGTGGCGTTGTTCAAGGCCCTGCAGGCCAAGCGCCTGATCGCCGATTCACTCGTGCTTTGCGCTCTTCTGCCCTATTCCGCCGCGCAATATGCCGAGCTGACAGCGGCGGTCACGGGATGGGATACCAGCGTCATGGAGCAGTTCCGGATCGCGGAACGCATCCTGACCATGTGCCGGCTCTTTAACGTCAGGGAGGGCTTTTCCGCCGCCGATGACAAGCTCCCGCAGCGGTTCTTCGGACCCACCCACGGCGGCGCATTGTCCGACCGGTCTTTGGACCCTGACGAACTGGAAAAAGCCAAGCGCTATTATTATTACCTCATGGGGTGGGATGATCAAGGGGTTCCGCTGGCGGGAAAGCTCGAGGAGCTGGGGATTGAACGGTCGGAATGGGAATAAACGTCAAGCTTCCAAGACTCCTGCAGGAGGAGGCCCAAGGGGTCCGTTTGATCGAGGTGCGGGGCCGCACCGTATTCGAGTGTCTTAAGGATCTGATTCATCGCCACCCGCGCCTTGAAGGAAGGATATTGGATGGCGAGGGTCGCCTTCTGCTCCAATGGATGCTCTACATCAACGATCAGGGGATCGCCCGCGCCGACGAATTGGCAACGCCGCTGAAGGACGGCGACACCATCCTGCTGGTACCCGTGGCGGCCGGCGGTTGAACAAGGTTGGGGCGTCTCCCGGAGCGGGTTTGGCGGCGATTTCGGAATGGGTCCCGCTAAACAATACGCAGTTCTTTCGGATAGGGGGTGAGATATTCAAACCCGTTTTCCGTCACGACAACGGAGTCGCCCACCCGTGCGCCGAACTCTCCCGGGATCGTAATGCCGCCGTCCACTCCAAAGGTCATGCCCGCTTGCAGAGGTGTTTTGTCACCATTTTTAAACTCGGGCCTTTCCAGATGGGAATAGCCGATGCCTCTCCCCGTGCGATAACACATCCCGAATCCGGCCTTTTGATAGACTTCCAGGGCCGCCGCGTGAACCTCTTCCGCCCGAACCCCGGGCCGAATCATCGCCAGCGCCGCCGATTGGGCTTCAAGAGCGACGGCGTAGATCCGGGCATGCTCGTCGGAGACACGGCCGACGAAGTATTCGCGATCAAATCCCAGCTTGAGCTGCTTGAACATGGTAAACGGACAAAAGCACAGATAAACAGGGTCACCCTGCCGAATCCGTCGCACCGTGGGCCGACGATGAACCATGGCCAGATCGCGACCGGTTTGCATGATTTGCAGGTCATGGAGCACGGGCGAGAAGAGGCGCGCGGGTCCCTCCTCGCTGAGGAATTCCGCGGCCCTGCGGGTTCCCGCGGCAACTCCTGCCAGGGCAACCTCATACTCGGGAACACCTTCACCAATGGCATTGGCCGCCGCCTCACACATGGCGACCGCCACTTGCCCGGCCTGCCGCATGTGCGCAATCTCGCCGGGGCTCTTGATCATACGCATGTCGGCCAGGATGCCGGTGATATCAACGCGGTGGGCCCGGGGCCATACACGCTTCAGATATTCCACAATGACCGGGTGCGTTTTGAGAGGTTCAATCCCGATGCGCGAATTTTGATGCCGGCGGAGCAGATCATCCAGGTGCGTCGTCCATTCGCCGCCGACACCGTCCGTCCATTCGCGCACGTCCTCGATCCAGGTCATGTTGCGAGCCATCTCGGCTTCCATTCCCGGCGTGATAATCGTGCAGGTGTCTGCGCGCGGCACGACCAGCAGGGTTGGCCGGCCGAACTGCAGGCCCAGATAGCCCCAGAAAGCGGACAGATAGTATATATTGTCCGGATCCTGAACCAGGACGACCTCAATCTTCTCGTCGGCAATTCGTCGCTGGAACGCGGCGCATCTTTTTCTAAAATCTGCGTGCATTTTTGATCTCCTCTCGTTCTCCTTTGTCACATGACCGAAGGCCTTCCGGGGACAAGCGCCATGGATGGTCAGATTTGAAAGCGTGTAACTGTCTGAGGGCCTTGGGGAGCGTTAAGAAAGCCCCGCGCCGAGGCTCCGCTGCTTTCAAAGACCTGCAAAAAATGTAGATGCGGCGATCGTTCATATCTTGCGCGTCCTCGGGGCTTTCTTTACGAGCCCTTGGGCCCGAGTTTTACACGGTTTCAAATCTGATCATCCATGCCGCGCCTAATGGTGAACATGGTCAATGTGACAAAGTAGAACTAGTACCGCCGCAAGAGTTGCCCGTAGCCTTCGATCCGGTCATTTACCCCGGACAAACGCAGCGTCTCCCAAATCATGGCCTGGTTACTGGCCACCACCGGCTTGCCGACTTCCTGTTCCAGGGCCTCGACGATATCCAGGGTGCGCAAGGCCCCGCAGCTAATGAAAATCCCCTCGGCCGCCGGGCGGTCGATGCTCCGGGCAAACTCCTGGATAAAGTCAGGAGCCACGCGCACCATATCGGCGTCATCGCGGATATTCAGCCCCTGAATGTCCAGAACGTCAAACCCCTGGCGCTGAAGATAGCGCGCCTCTAAAGAGTTGATTTCGTCCAGATAGGGCGTGCCCACGACAATCCGTTGCACCTTCAAGGCGCGCAGCGCCTGGATGACACCCGTGATCAGGGTCGTGACGCGGGCTTGCGGCGCGCCCCGGGCCAGTTCCTGTCGGACACGATCTTCGCCGATGACCACACTGGCGGAGGTACAGGCAAAGCAGACGACATTCAATTCGCCGTCCGGAAGCAGCAGGGCCGCCGCCTCCGCCAATTTAGCGGCGGTTGCTTCCAGCGTAGCGACAGTTACCTGGTTGGCCATTTGAACCCGCGTGAAATGCACGCCCACGCCGGTCGGAGCGAGGCGAAATACATCCTCCTCAATTGTCTGTTCCATGGCCAGAACGACAAAGCCGAGTTTGGCCCGCCAGTGACGTCCGCGGTCGAAACGCACCCCCCGCGGAGCCGAGACCCATTCCTTTGCGCTGGTTTTCATCGCCGTCATTCTCCGTTTCTTGGTCCTCAAGGTTCCATGCATTTTCCAAGACAAGGTCTGGAAAATTTTGGTTGAATCGTGTCCGCCCTTTTCATTTCCGGCGCAGGAAATACTGGGCCAGCATGGGAATACAGATCGTAATCACGACCATAACGGCCGCCAGGACGTTGATCTGAGGATTCAGCTCGGTCTTGATCATGGAAAAAATACGGACCGGAATGGTCGCCGTCGTCGCGGTTGCCAGGAACTGCGTGGCCGGATATTCATCGAAGGAGATGGTAAAAGCCAGAAGCATGCCCGCGATAATCGCGGGCAGCAGGACCGGCAGCGTAATCGATTTGAACGTCTGGAAATTATTGGCTCCCAAGTTCATGGCGGCCTCTTCAATGGACCGATCAAAATCAGCCAAGCGGGCCGAAACGACGACGATGACATAGGGAATACACAAAAGGGAATGGGCAATCACCAGACCGATAAACCCCCGGGGAAAACGGATGGAATCAAAGAGTGACAGCAACGCCACCCCGAAAACAACACCCGAAATGACCATGGGCGCAAATGTGAGCGCATTGAGCAAATCTTTGCGGCGGAACTCGGAGCGCACAATGGCAAAGGATGCCAGAGTGCCGATGAGGCCTGCCACCAAGGCGGCAGCGGCGCCCAAGGTGAGACTGATACGCAATGAGGTCAAAAGGTTGTAATTGCCGAAAAAGCGAATCCACCATTTTACACTGAACCCCGGCAGCGGGAAGGAGACGATGTCCCGGGGGTGGAACGACATCAGGATCACAATCAAAATGGGAGCAAAAATAAACATGTAAAATGCAATCGTGAATCCCTTCAAGAAACGGGCCCCTGAAAATATTCTTTTCATCGTCATCCAATCCTTATTTGTTACATCTTCAAGATGCGCTTCAGGCCGATAAAGCGGTCGTACACTAAAATAAACAGGATCATCAGCATCAAGTAGATGATGGAGGCCGCCGATCCAAAGGGCCAATCAAAGAGGGTCAGAAACCGCTGGGTGATGACCATGGTAATCATCAGATCCTCCGGTCCCCCTAAAAGCGACGGGGTCACAAAGGAGCCCACGGTCAATATAAAAACCAGAAGACAGCCGGCCGCAATCCCGGGCATACTGAGCGGCAGCGTCACGCGCCAAAAGGCCTGCAGGTCGTTGGCCCCTAAATTTTTGGCGGCATCCACCAGATTGAAGTCGATATTATCGATCGTTGAAAAGAGGGGAAAAACCATAAAGGGCAGCACCCAGTGGACCAAACCCAGCACCACCGCAAACTCCGTATACAGCAACTCCAAGGGTTGCGAAATGATTCCCCATTTCATCAGGTAAACATTAATGATGCCTTCGCGTCCCAGAATCAGAATCCAGGAATAGTTGCGAATCAGCAGGCTTGTCCAAAAAGGAACGATCATCAGAATGAGCAGCAGGAGTCTGTTTTTCGTCTTCGTGGTCGCGATAAAATACGCCGGTATATAGGCTACGAGAAGGGTTCCCAATGTGACTTCGATGGCAATGACGATCGATTTGACCAGAATCTTGCGATAGATCGGCGTGGTGAAAAAGTGGATGTAATTTTTCAGAGAGAAGGTATATTCAATGGTTCCGCCTAACCCTCGGAGACAAAAGCTGTAAAAAACGATCAGCAGAAGAGGGATAAAAAGGAAAAACACGATCCAGAACAACAGGGGGCCCAGCTGAAGACCCAATACAAATCTGGGATTGGAGGAGATGCGCTCGATCACCCCCCCCATTGCGTGCGGCGTCCCCCGCGACGGTGCCATGTTCAAACTCTCCCCTTCGTTTTGCTCGTAAAACACAGGCAGCTTTTAAAACCAATTTCCAAGCAGACCGCATCGTTTTTCTTAAGAGGTGATTTTTCCCCCATTTGGTCAATAACGAGAAACTGCGCATTATTTTCAATCCGAACATAATAGTAAATATTGCTTCCCAGATAACTGACGTCCGTAATCACGCCCTTAAGAACGTTCAGGCGGCCCTCGAGGTGTTTCTGCGCCGAGTCTTGCATGACACTGATCCGCTCCGCGCGAATCAATATCTTGACTTTATCGCCTTTGGCGATAGCACCCACCCCGCTGACGCCCATGGTCAAGCCGTTGCCGAGCTCCACCAACGTTTCCGTTCCCTGAACCGCGGCAACTCGGCCGTCGATAAAGCTGGATTGCCCGATGAATTCGCCCACAAAAAGGGATTGGGGTTTTTCATAAATCTCATAGGGCGTTCCACTCTGGATCATTTCGCCCGCGTTCATCACAACAATGCGGTCGGAGAGCGACAGGGCTTCTTCCTGGTCGTGGGTTACAAAAATCGACGTAATTCCCACTTCCTGCTGAATCTGCCTCAATTCGACGCGCAGTTGTTCCCGCAGCTTGGCATCCAGATTCGACAGGGGCTCATCAAAAAGCAGGAGTTTAGGTTTGATGACGAGGGCCCGGGCCAGGGCGATTCGCTGCTGCTGACCGCCGCTGAGTTGCGCCGGCCTGCGGCCTTCGAGGCCCGGCAACTGGACCAGTTGCAGCATCTGCATGACGCGGTCTTTGATTTCATTTTTGGGCACCTTGCGGTACCTCAAGCCGAAAGCGATATTGTCAAAAACCGTCATATGGGGGAAAAGCGCATAATTCTGGAAAACCATGCCGCTGTCGCGATGATAGGGCGGCAAATCATTGACCTTCTGGCCCTGAATGAAAATTTCACCCTCCGTGGGTTCCAGAAAGCCGGCGATCATTCGCAAGGTGGTGGTCTTGCCGCAACCGCTGGGGCCGAGAAACGAAACGAATTCGCCCGCCTCCACCGCAATTGAAAAATCCTTGACGGCCGTAAAGGCACCGAATCTTTTCGTTACGTTTTTCAACTCCAGATCGATCATGACGGGCTCCCTTCCCTCAAAGGGTTCTTGTGCGCCTATCATCGCCGGCACGTCGCCAAGCGAGGGGGGAATCCGGGTCAACCCGCGAGGATTGCAGCCATCTCCCCCGCTTCTTAAACAGACCTTACCCGCCCATCTTGATCTCGTTGAACTTCTCGGTCCAGGCGATATTGTGCTTTTCTTTGTATTCGTAATCCACGAATTTGTATTTGGCCAAGGTACCCGTGGGGTCGAAATCAGGTAGATTCCGGATGGTGTCGCTCACTTTGTACGTGGAAGGTTTGAGACCACAGGGATATTTTGTCAGCTCCGACATGGCGGCTCCGATCTCCGGCCGAAGCATAAAATTCATCAGCGCTTCGACCGTATATCTTTTCTTGGACCCCTTGGGCACACACCACGCCTCGACCCAACAAGAAGCCCCTTCCTTCGGGACCACATATTCGACCGGAACACCCTGAAGTTTAAGGTTCAAAGTTCTTCCGCTCCAGAATTCGCCGAGATAGATTTCGCGGTTGGTGAACAGCTGCTGCATTTCCATTCCGGAACTCCAGTACTTCAGAACCAACTTGTGCTGCTCCCGGACGGCATCCCAAATGGCATCCATATCCGTAACGTGGTTCGGATCTTGCCCCAGATAAAGCGCGGTGGTAAAGACGCGATACCAGGCCAATTCATTCATGGCAATCTTTTTGGCATATTTTTTGTCCCAGCAGACCGCCCACGAGTCCGGTGCCGGCTTGACCATTTCGGTATTGTAAGTCAGCGCCGTTGTTCCGAAGACGCTGACCACGGAACGGATCTTGCCGTCCTTGGGGAGGCCCGGGTCATAGACCGGTTTCTGCAAAGGCTCCATCAGGTTCTTGTAATTGGGGATATTGTTCAGATCGAGCGGCTCGAAGAGCCCTTGCAGCACACCCGGATAATAGCCACTCTCATTGATGGTGATGACGTCGTAAACCCCGCCACCGCCGACTCTGATTTTCGCCAGAATCTCTTCTTCACCCCCATGACTGCTCTGTACGATTTTGACCCCGTATTCCTTTTCAAAAGGATCCAGTACGGCTTTGGTTAGATTCTCCTGCCAGCTGCCGCCATAAGAACTCAGATGGATGCTTTCCGCCAATTTGGACCGATCGACTTCCTGCTGGCCGAGCACAACGGCGGGAAAACCCATCCCCACGGCCGATGCCGCCCCAAGGGCGCCCATTCCCTTGAGGAAAGTTCGCCTGTCGATTCCCTGGTTATTTTTGTTTGCCATGATCGTCCCTCCTTTGCTGCTTACCTGATTAAAGTAGAATGCTCCCGAATCCCCTCGGAGCCAACGCCTACCTCCTTTCCATCATCCGCTGATGGGGGGCACTCACGCTCCCCCATATTTCAAGATCGTTTCGCTATCGTCCCCCTTTTATACTATTTAATTCCACTTGGCCACATTACTTAAAGCCTTCCGGGGACAAGCGCAAGGGATCATCAGATTTGAAATCGTGTAACTGTCTGAGGGCCTTAGGGATCGTTAAGAAAGCACCGTGCGGTGGCACCGCTACTTTCAAAAACCTGGCAAAAATGTGGATACCACGATCGTTCGTTTTTAGCCCGCCTTCGGGGCTTTCTTTACGAGCCCTTCGGCACGAGTTTTACACGGTTTCAAATCTGATGATCCATGGAGCGCCCAAGGGTTAACATGGCTAATATGATAAAGTAAAATTATTATGCTTTATATAGAACACGATTCATTTATTCAAGAAAACTATAGGGGTTTGGTGCGGCCCTATCAACGATTTCTTGTCGATTTTTGGGGTTTCGCTTCGCAGTTTGCGGTTAGCCCCCCCGACCTTCCATCCTCCATCCTCCAACCTCCAACCTCCAACATTTTCCAGGCTTTGCTCTGGAAAACGCGCGGGAAATGCCGTGCAATACCTGCACGTAGCCGCAACTTAAACACAAACCCTTGACTTTCAGCCAGGCCCCACTGATACCGTAACCCCAAAAACCGCCAAATGGCAAATTGAATGTGCGATCAAAGGCTTTTCGGATAAACCCGAACGCGCAACCCGCAGACGGAATGGCCCGGCATCCACCTCGCCTCGTGGCGATAATATCGGTTGGGACCGCAGGGAAGCTCCCCAGCGCTTGGATATCAAATTTTATTGATTTGGGCTTGTAAATTGTCAACAAACGCCCTATAAAAATGCCCAATCAAAACCCGCACGAAGGCTGAAAAAGGAAGCGCACATGTTTGGGAGACACAAGCCCCTGTGGGGCAAAAAAACCCGGCTCAAGTCAAGTTATGACGCGGTGATCATCGGCGGCGGTTTGCATGGCCTGGCCACGGCCTATTTTTTGGCGCGGGATCACGACCTGACGAACGTGGCGGTGATTGAAAAACGTTATATCGGATTCGGCGGGGGAGGCCGGAACACGGCCATCGTCCGTGCCAATCAACGTACCTCCCAGAATGTTCCGCTTTACAAGGAAGCGCTGGCGCTCTGGCCCGTACTGACCCGGGAGCTCGATTACAACCTGATGTTTTTCAACTGCGGCAACCTGAACCTGATGCACAGCGAGGCCGCCATGAATGCGGCGCGCATGAATGTTGCCACGGCGCAATTCCACGGGGTCGAAAGTCATCTGATTGATGCCAAACAGTGCAAGGAGTTGATTCCGGCCCTGAATATATCCGATGACATCACCTACCCGATTTTGGGCGCCATGTACCATCCGCCGGGTGGCATCGTGCGTCATGATGCGGTGGTCTGGGGACTGGCCAAAGGGGCGGCCCGGCATGGAGTTCATATTCATCAGCAAACCGCAGTCACCGGGATCGGGGTTGCCAACGGTCAAATCGTTTCCGTGGAGACGGACCGCGGAAAAATTCATACCCCCCGGGTCTTGCTGGCGGCCGGCGGCTATTCCGCGGCCATTTCCTACCACATGCTGGGGATCAAGCTGCCGATTAGCGTGCTCACGATCCAGGCCATGGTGACCCAACCGCTGAAGCCCATCCTGAATCATGTGGTTTCATCCGGCACCTATCACGCCTATGCGAACCAGACCCTGAAAGGTGAGATCGCCACCGGCGCCCATATGGACCCGTGGCCCAACTACACCACGCAGACCACGGCCTATTACATCAAACATCAGGCGGAAGCGCTGGCGGAGATGCTGCCCTGTTTAAGAGGCGTTAAATTCATGCGGCACTGGGCCGGTCTGGCCGATATGACCCCGGACATGGCGCCGATCATGGACGGCAACGCCCCCCTAAAAGGCTATTTCATGAACTGCGGATGGGGCTATTTCGGGTTCAAATCCTGTGCCGCCGCCGGCAAGTATATGGCCCGGTTCATGGCCACCGGAAATTGCCCCGACATGCTGAAGCCCTTCACCCTGCGCCGTTTTGCCCAGCACCGCTTGATGGGGGAAACCGCCGCCCTGATGAGCTACAGTCCGGATAATTAGCAGCTCAGCGCGGAGCCGGTCACCCGTTGAGGGTATCTGCGATCCGGTTGTTGGGGCATTGACCTGGAACCCGCAAGGCATAACCCGCCACACGACATAAGGAGAAAAAGCCATGGCACTGACTCTCACCTGCCCCATCTGCGGCCAACGCAACGGCTATGAGTTCCGCTACGGCGGAGAAGAAAAAGGCCCCCGGCCGGATGAAGAAGGACTTTCCCCGGAAGACTGGTGTGATTACGTCCACCTGAACAAATGCGTCGCGGGCATCCAAAAAGAATGGTGGTTTCACCGGGACGGGTGCGGGGCCTGGTTCACCACGCAGCGCGACACGACGGTCAACCTTGAAGTCGAGCAACCGGAGGCCCAATTATGAAGAGGCTAACTCACCTGCCGACCCTGCGGATCGACCCGTCGCAAGAAATCCCTCTGAAATATAACCGCCGAACCTACCAGGGCGTGCACGGCGATACGGTCGCGACGGCCCTTTTCGCCAACGGTGTACGCATTTTGGCCCGCAGTCTCAAATATCATCGTCCCCGGGGGTTATATAGTCTGGATGGCGAGTGCAGCAATACCTTTATGCAAGTAAACGCCATCCCCAACGTCTGCACCGAAAACACGCTGCTGAGAAGGGGGATGACCGTCGAGGCGCAAAATGTCAAAGGAACGCCGGAAACCGATCGCATGGGGTTCATGGACAAGCTGGATTGGGCCATGCCGGCCGGTTTTTACTACCGCACGCTGCATAAACCGGCCCGCATCTGGCCCCTCGCCCTCAAACAGGTGCGCAAGGCGGCCGGCCTCGGTGTTATCGCCCCCGATTTTGAAATGAAGGGCAAATACGACGAAATCTATCCCCAGGCGGATGTGTGCGTGATCGGCGGAGGGCCGGCCGGCATGTCGGCCGCGCGGGCCGCGGCTGCGCAGGGGCTGCGCGTCATCCTCCTGGAATCCCGCCCGTGGCTGGGCGGTTTTTTTGACTATCGTCCGGCCGAATACCACGACGGCGTCCCGCTTTACCGCCGCGCCCGGGAACTGGCCCAAAGACTTGAGGAAACAACCAATGTTCGGATCTTTTCCCACACCGCCATGGTGGGCGCCTACAACAACAATCTGATTACGGCCTTTCAGCAAGGGGGCCCCGGCGATCATTTCGATGAACGCTACATCGAAATCCGGGCTGTCAGTGTCGTGGTGGCGACCGGCTGTATCGAACGGCCGCTGCTATTTGAGAACAACGAACGGCCCGGTGTGATGCAGATTGGCTGCGCCCACCGTTTAGCCCGCACCTATGGCCTGCTTCCCGGTGAGCAGGCGGTTTTCAGCATCGGACACGATTTGGGGCTGGAAGCCGCCATCGATCTTTTTGATTTGGGCCTTAAGGTCGCCTGTGTGGCCGATATCCGCGAAGACGGACAGGACCCCCGGCTGGTGGACGAACTGGCGGCCAGGAAAATCCCTTTTTGGCGCGGTTGGGTAGCCACCCGGGCGCACGGCAAAAAAACCGTAACCAAAGTCAGCCTGAGTACGATTCCGGGAACCCAGCAACGCGATTTCGGCTGCGACCTCCTCGTGGCTTCGGCCGGAATGACGCCGGTCACCGGTCCGCTGACGCTGGCCCAGGCGCAATTGCAGTACGATCTGCATACCGGTTTTTTCCTGCCCGCCCAACTCCCCCCCAAGGTGCATGCCGCCGGACGCCTACTAGGCCTGCACGATGCGCTGGCTATCGAGGCCTCGGGACATTTGGCCGGTCTGGAGGCCGCCGCTGATTGCGGCGTCTCCGTCGACGCCGACCGGCAACGCGCCCGGGAAAACCTTGACAGTCGGCCCGGACCCGTCAGGGGCTGCAAACTGGTTCTGGCCCCGGTGAAGGGCCGCAAAAGCTTTATTTGTTTCGATGAAGATACCACCATCAAAAACATTCAACAGGCCATCGCCATGGGGTTTGAGGCCACCGAGCTGATCAAACGCTTCACCACCGCCGGCACCGGACCCGGCCAGGGCGGAATCCCGGGACATAATCTCCCGCTGTTTGTGGCCCAATACTTGGGAGAAGCGAGCGTCGCGGCTCAGCCGACAGTGGTCCGCGCGCCCCTGGTTCCCACTTTTCTGGCCACCTATGCGGGAAGCCACCACGATATGTGCAAGCGAACTCCCGTCCATGATTCCCAGAAGCAGGCCGGCGGTGTCATGCGGCGCATCGGGGTCTGGCGCCGGGCCCGGTATTTTTCCCAGGACTTCAGTTGCCGGGAGGAAATCGTCAATGTGCGCAACAACGTGGGCATGCTGGATGCCTCCACTTTGGGAAAATTCAGGATCTGGGGACCGGATGCACTCCAAGCGCTGCAACGCGTTTACGTGAGCGATATGTCCAAAGTCTCGGAAGGCAAAGTCAAATACTCGGCCATGTGCAATGATGACGGTTGTATTATTGATGACGGCGTGGTGGTGAAACGCGGTGCCAACGATTACTATTTCACGACCTCCACCGCCCGGGCCGGCGTCACGGGCGAATGGTTCCGCTACCATACCCGCTATGACGGCTGGAATTTTAGCATAGTCAATCTCACGGATGCGTTCGGAGTCATCAATCTGGCGGGACCCAACGCGCGCCAGGTCCTTGAGAAAGTCGCGGACGCCGACGTTTCCAATGCCGCCTTCCCCTATATTGGGTATCGTGAGTTTACGATCCGGGACACGATTCCGGTCAGGGCCATGCGGCTTGGGTTCGTGGGTGAGCTTTCCTACGAATTGCACGTGCCTTCATCCTATATGCAGGCTCTCTGGGACATTTTGGCGGAAGCGGGTCGCGAGTTGAACATTCGCAATTTCGGCGTGGAAGCCCAGAACGTGCTGCGGATGGAAAAATGCCACCTGATTATCGGCGCGGAATCGGAACTGCGAACCACGCTGCACGACGTTGGACTCGGTTTTTTGTGGGACCGCACCAAAACCGCCGCCAAAACCGTCGGGGCGGTGGCCCTGCGGCAGACCGCCGAACAGGAGGGACGTCTAAAACTGGTAGGGTTTAAAATGGAGGACCCCTCACGGACGCCCAAAGACGGATCGCTGATCGTCGACCGGGCCATCCGGGGGTATATCTGTATCGCCCGGCATAGTTTTACCTTGGAAGAGCCGGTGGGGCTGGCCCTGGTGGAAGCCCCCCTTAACCAGGAAGGCACCCGCTTGGAGATCTTTGAAGACGAGTGCGGCGACCGGCGCCTGTATGCGAAGGTGGTGCCGACGCCCTTCTATGACCCGGAAGGCACACGGTTGAGGATATGAAGTCTGAGGGGGTTGACCGGAGAAGTTCCGCTCCATCCCCCTCAACTCTGGAACCATGCAACGCTTTAACACAATGGAAGAGGTGGTAATGAATCCCGAAATTTGGCGACGCTCCCCCGTCTCGTTCGACCGCCGGCCGGCGCAAACGGAAACGCGGGACAACTGGATGGTGGTGCTGAAATATGAAGATGAAAGCGAAGGACCCTATTTGATCGATTTGAGCCCCAGGACCCGATGGGACGTGCAGGACAGCCATCTCGCGGAAATCCGGCCTGGGGGAGTTCCCATCCCGGATAAGCCCGGACAGTGTACGTTTCAGAAGGGCATCCTCGTCAACCGCATGAATCGGACCCAGGCCGCCGTGTGGCATCTTACCGGGGAGACGCCGGAGCCGCCGGCACACGCGGCGTATACGGACGTAACCGAATCCACCGTGTTTCTGGCCCTCGTGGGCCGGAGGGTGTTTGCCATCACCGAAAAACTGACCTCCCTGGATTTTCTCGATCCGGCCCGGTCTGCCCCGTTTTTGCTCCAGGGTCCGTTTTCCCACGTGCCCTGCCAGGTGGTGACGTTGGAAAAAAGCCCTGACCGCGCCGGGATCCTGCTCACCTGTTCCCGGGGCTATGCCCGGGACCTGGTCGCCGCGATTTTGGACGCGGGGGAAGAATTCGGACTGCGACCGGCAGGCCAAATCGCCTTCCATAACTGGCTCGAAGAATTGGGGTACTAAACGGCCGCACGTTTGGGATTCGACCCCCATCAAATTCGACCCCCATCAAATATAAATAAGTATAAATAAAGGTAATCAGGAGATTTTAGCATGAACCCAAAGTATGATGCGATCATCATCGGGGCGGGCGTTATCGGCAGCCCCATCGCCTACGAACTGGCCCAGATGGGCTACCAGACCCTCAACATCGACAAATTGGCGGGTCCCGGCGCCGGCTCCACCGCCGCCTCCTGCGCCATTGTCCGGGCCCACTACTCCACCGAGGACGGGGTGGCCATGGCCTACGAAGGTTTCAAGTACTGGCTGGACTGGGAAAATTATCTGGGGCATGTCAAAGATGAAAAAGGCCTGGCCAAATTCATGAACACCGGCTCCATTCTGCTTAAATCCCAGGGTCACGACTGGCGCAAGGTCAAGAAACACTATGATGCGGTCGGCGTCAAGTATGAAGAGTGGGACAACCAGAAAATCAACGCCATGGTGCCGGTCTACGATCTGCATGAATACTGGCCCGTCAAACGACCGGAGGACCCGGCTTTTTTTCACGAACCGACCCAAATGCTGGCGGGAGCGCTGTTTTGTCCCGAAGGCGGCTACGTCAATGATCCGGAATTGTCGGTCCACAACATCATGCGGGCCACCGAAACCAAAGGCGGCCAATTCATTTTCAATGCCACGGTGGTGGAGGTGCGGAGCCAGGATAAGCAAGTGCTGGGGGTCACGCTGCAGGACGGCACCCGCATCGATGCGCCGGTGGTGGTCAATGCCGCGGGGCCCCATTCGTTTAAGATCAATCAGATGGCCGCGGGCGTTTGGGAAGGATGCAACATCAAGACCAAGGCCCTGCGGCACGAGGTTATGCATTGCCCCTCGCCCGAAGGCTATGATTACCTAAACAAGGGGTACCACACCTCGGACGGCGATGTGGGCATCTATTACCGCCCGGAAGTCGGCAACATGTTTCTCATCGGCAGTGAAGATCCGGAATGTGATCCCCAGGAGTGGGTCGATCCGGATGAATTCTATGCCGGCCAGGGAGGCCTCGGCCGGGACAACCAACTCACCGAGGCCCAGTGGAAAGCCCAGTGCTACCGGTTGGCCCGGCGGATTCCGACCTTGCCGATCCCGAACCAACCCAAGGGGGTGTGTGATCTCTATGACTGCTCCGACGACTGGATTCCCATCTACGATAAATCCGATCTGAAGGGTTTCTACATGGCCATCGGCACCAGCGGCAACCAGTACAAAAACGCCCCCGTCGTGGGCGCCATGATGGCGGAATTGATCGACGCCTGCGAGAAAGGCCTGGATCACGACCAACAACCCTTGCAGTTCAAGTTGCGCAATATCGGGCGGAGCTTCAACGTGGGTTTTTTTTCCCGCAAGCGCGCAATCAATTACGCCAGCAGTTTCTCGGTCAACGGGTAGCTGCAAAATCAGACAGCCTTCCGCCGCGCCAGGCTGAAATGCAAACGGAACAGGGCTTCGCCTTGGGCGGTGGAGCCCTGTTGCGTATACCCCAGCAAAAACTTAAACCACACCTCCTCGAAGCAGTTCATCCCGGGGAAAGCCTAATTGCGCATCCAGGCTACCGATGGAAGGGAAACAGGTATGCAGATCTATGTTTGTGTCAAACATGTGCCGGATACGGCGGCCAAAATTACCGTCAAAGCGCCCAACCAGATCGAGGAAGCGATTACCTTTATCATGAATCCCTATGATGAAAATGCGATCGAGGAAGCGGTCAGAATCAAAAAACGGAGGGGTGACGCCGAAGTGATTGCCGTGACCCTGGGAAAACCTGCGGCCGAAAACACCCTTCGATCCGCTTTGGCCATGGGGGCGGACCGGGGGATATTGATCTTGACCGAAGACCCGCCCGACAGCCTCGTGACGGCCAGGGCCCTCACGGTGGCCATTGAACAGGACGGCACGCCCGACATTATTTTCACGGGCAAAGAATCCATCGACAACGCGGGATTTCAAACGATGTACCGGCTGGCGGCGGCTTTGGATATGACCGTTGTCTCCAATGTGGCGGCTTTCGCTTTGGAAGGCAAGCGGGTTGTGGTGGAATGCCAGATGGAGGGCGGCGCCCGGGGAGTCATCGAACTGTCGTTGCCCTGCGTCATTGGCGCCGGCAAGGGGTTGAATAAACCCAGTTATCCCACGCTACCAGCCATCATGCAAGCCCGCCGCAAGGAAGTCAAACGCATCGCTCTGGACAGCTTGCGGATCGAAAAACCCTCCGCCCGCGCGGACATCCTGGAGTTAAAACCGGCGGTTGAGGCGCGACGGGCCCAGCAATTGAAAGGCTCAGCGGAAGAGGTCGTCCGGCAGCTCATCCGAATTCTGCGGGAGGAAGCCCGCGTGATCGAATGACACCCGGCGGGAGTCCACCCCGCGCGCCCGGCGCAACCCGCGCAAGGATACCCAAAATTCTTCTTTGTCGCGGCCCGGCGCAAACGAACACGGCCCAAAGGAAAGCACGCATGGAAAAAGTCGGCATTCTGATTGAAGTGAAGGCAGATCAAATCAAAAAGGCCAACTACGGCGTCATAACCGCCGCCCGGGGCCGTGATCGCCAGCTTTATGCCTTTTTACTCGACGGCGGCCGTGCGGATCACAAGCTCACCCTCGGACGTTACGGCATCCATAAGATCATCGAGATCGCCGGCCAGGAAGGCCCCCTGGAGTGGAATCCGGCCACATGGGCCCAGGCCGTCATCGAGGCCATGGAATACTTCGGCATCCGCACGCTATTGGGGCTTACCAGTTCCCAGGGCAAGGATTTGCTGCCCAGGATTGCCGCCCGCCTCGACGCTCCCCTGGTGATGGACTGCATCCACCTGAATCTGGCGGAACACACAGTGCGTAAGCCCCAGTATTCCGGCAAGACCATCGCCACCCTCAAAGTTCAGGGGGGTCATTGCATCTACGGCGTCCGGCCGAATGCCATCGCCGCCCAGCCCGCACCCTGCGAGGCCGAAACGGTCATTTACCGGACAGCGCCCGCCCCTGCCGGTCTGACCGTGAAAGCGATCAAACAGGCGATGTCCGCCGGAGTCGATTTATCCGAGGCCGAAATCATCATCGCGGGCGGGCGGGGTATGGAGAACGGGGAGAACTTTAAGATTCTCTTTGAATGTGCTGCGCTGATGGGCGCGGCCGTCGGCGCTTCGCGGGCCGCCGTGGATGCGGATTGGGTGCCCTATGCCATGCAGGTGGGGCAAACGGGCGTCACCGTGAGTCCCAAAGTCTACATCGCCTGCGGCATCTCCGGGTCCGTGCAACATTTCGCCGGTATGAAAACTGCAGGTCTCATCGTGGCCATCAATCAGGATTTGACAGCCGCGATCATCGGCAAGTGTGACTACGCGATTGTGGCCGACCTCTTCGAGATCGTTCCCCGGCTGACCCGCAAGCTACAGGCCCTCGACGGCCGCATTTAAGCCCCCGCGGCCGTTCACACTTTGTAATAATCCTGCAAACATTTATATTTGAGCGGCTTCTGGCGATCGGTCCGCAGTCCCCGCACGATCGCTTCGGCCGCGGATAATGTCGTTATGAAAGGGACGCGATATTTGATGGCCGTCCAGCCGACGGCATACTCGTCCACCCGCGCGCGCTGTCCCAGGGGGGTGTTGATAATCAGATCGATCCCGCCGTTTTTGATATCGTCAACGATGTTGGGCCGTCCTTCGCTGGCCTTGCGCACTTTCTTGACCGGCAAACCTCGATGGGCCAAATAGTCGGCCGTGGCCTCGGTCGCCACCAGATCGTATCCCAGCTTGCGCAGACTTTCGGCGATGGGCAGAATGCGGGGTTTATCATTGTCATTCACACTGAGGAAAACGGTCCCGGACGTGGAAACCGTAATACCGGTCGCTTGAAAGGCCTTCATCACCGCGCTGCCGAAGGTGGACGCAATGCCCATCACCTCTCCCGTGGAACGCATTTCCGGACGAAGGTAAATATCGGCTTTATCAAAACGATCAAAGGGAAAGACGGATTCCTTGACCGCCACGTACGGCAGCGGGTTCCCGAATTGATAACCGAGCTGCGCCAGGGCTTTGCCGGCCATGACTTCCACCGCAATCTTGGCGATGGGAATGCCGGTCGCCTTGCTGACAAAGGGCACCGTCCGTGAGGCGCGGGGATTGACTTCGATCACGTAAAGGGTATCAAACAGAATCGCAAATTGGATGTTGATCAGTCCTCTGACATGCAGGGCTTCGGCCAGCAACCGGGTGTATTCCTTGATGTCCTCATGCTGATCCCGGCTCAGCAGATAGGGGGGCAGGACGGCCATGCTGTCGCCGGAATGGACCCCTGCCTCTTCGATATGCTGCATGATGCCGCAGATTTCGGTTTGTTTTCCGTCCGAAATCGCATCCACGTCAAACTCATAGGCATCTTCCAAAAAACGGTCCAGCAACACCGGATGCTCTTCCGAAGCGCTGACAGCATGCTGCATGTAGTGTTCCAACGCCTGGAGATCATAAACGATTTCCATGGCGCGGCCGCCGAGCACGTAGGAGGGCCGCACCATCAACGGAAACCCGATCCGTTGGCCCACTTCAATGGCTTGCGCAATCGAAGTGGCCGTGCCGTACTGGGGATGCGGGATCTCCAGCGACGTCAGCAGCGCGCCGAAGCGATCCCGATCTTCGGCCAGATCAATGGAATCCGGGGAAGTGCCCCAGATGGGAACGCCGGCCTTCTCCAGCGGCAGCGCCAGTTTCAGCGGGGTCTGGCCCCCGAATTGGATAATAACGCCATCCGGTTTTTCAAGTTCGATGACATCCAGCACGTTTTCATAGGTCAAGGGTTCAAAATAAAGTTTATCGGCCACATCATAATCGGTGCTGACGGTTTCCGGATTACAGTTGATCATGATCGCTTCAATCCCCAGGGCCTTTAAAGCGAGAATCCCATGGACGCAGCAGTAGTCGAATTCGATGCCCTGGCCGATGCGGTTCGGTCCGCCGCCCAGGATGATCACCTTTTTTTTGTTCGAGGGGTTGGATTCATTTTCCCGGTCATAGGTGGAATAGTAATAGGGGGTGTATGATTCGAATTCGGCGGCGCAGGTATCCACGATCTTAAATGAGGGCCGCATTTCGTTTTCTTTGCGTAAACTTCGAATGGCAGGCTCCTCTTTTCCCGTCAGCAACGCCAGGTGTTTATCGGAAAAACCCATCCGTTTGGCCGCCCGCAGGGTTTCCGGCGCGATCGCGTGGCGCGCCTGGTATTCGGCGGCAATGCCGGATTCGAACGCGACCAGTTGTTTCAGGTTTTCCAGAAACCAGATGTCGATTCCGGATGTCTCCGCGATTTCCTGCGGCGCAACGCCGATGGTCAGCGCCTGCCAGATTTTCATGATGCGGTCCGGTGTTCCGAAGCGCAGATCATCCAGCAATGCTTCCCGGGACATTCGCCCGTAGGGATGCGGGCCGTTGGCATGGAAAC
>CP070697.1:4941222-4971883 GCA_020353555.1 Desulfobacterales bacterium | reverse complement strand
TCTCTCCGCGTTCGCACCTTCCGATAATCGGGCCGCTGGTTCCAACCTTTTTAGCCAGCTGCTGCTGGCTCCAGCCCCGTTGCTTTCTTAAAGCCAGTATTTTGTCTCCGATCGCCATTTAATCACCCAAAAATATCAAATATTATTGTTTTTATTGTCGAAAACCAATTATTGTTCATCAGTAGGTAATAGTCAAGCCTTTTAATGGGTGACCTTTTGCCTTTCTCAGGTGCGGCAACATGAAAGGCTATAGGGGCAGAAAAGTGGGACAGGCATAAAATTATGCGTTTCCGTGAAAGATGCCGATTAAAAACGATTGAGGAAGTTCTGATTTAACCGCCGTTTCTTTCTTTGGGGGGAGTGCGAAGGGTTGCCTGCGGCGGCGCATGGTCCGCAGGGAGTCCCACTGAAAGCGGGATAAACTCCCATCAGCGGCAAGGAGACATAATGTCGTTATGTCTAGCGGAGCGAGGGCAGTCGGTCGGAAGGCCGGTTGCCCTTTTTCTTTTGATTGCGATCGGTCTGCCATCCGGCCACGTGCTGATAAGGTCGCCTTATCAGCCGTGCCGACTGAACACCATCAAAACCAGATGCGGCTGCGGGCGCCCCGCTTGTCAGCGGGATGTCGCGTCTACTTTATGGAGTCGATGTGCGACACACGCAGCGGAAGGCCTATCTTTCAGGGTCTGGAGCCCGCTTGCCTTGGCGAAGCTTCAGCGAAGCCAGGTGCACGCAGACGCCCCCGCTGTTTAGTAGTGGTACCGGCAGGCGAGAATGCGGATTTTATCCTCCTCGACTTGATCGACCAGGCGATGTTCCTTATCGATGCGGCGGGACCAGCATCCGGAAAGTTGGTGCTTGAGCGGTCGGGCTTGCCGGTGCCGGTAAACGGATCACGCTGGGCTTCCTTGATCAGCTTGATAATGCGCAGAGCCTTTTTGCGGTCTTTTTCCACCCACCAGGTAAGATCTTCGAACCCGTTCGGATCAAACTCCAAGCTTTTGGCAGGCTTCGTCAAAGGGGATGCCTTTCTTGCGGTTTTTAGCGTCCAACAAGCGTTTCTCCATCGTTTTGCTTTTGAGAAGATAGGCTGTCTCCTTCTCGGACTGAATCTCCCGCCAAAGCTCAATGGGCACAATGACCCCGGTAATATTGTTGTTCTCATCGGCGATATATTGAATCTGGCCCATGGCGGTGTCTCCTGTTGCCGAATCTAAAGGCGCTGTTCGGCCACGTTTGGCTCGGTGATCAGAATAAGGATTTTTTTCTCGATCAGCATCGCGTCGATCACCCGGATCAGGGATCTTTTATCATCTTCTTCAAGAGAATCAATCAACTTGACCCGCCCCCTAAGATTTTTGTCCTCAATGCGCGCTTCCTTAAAATCCTCATCCGTGTCGCTGACCAAATAGTCGATGGCCAGATCAAAGACGGCTGCCAGTTTTTGAACCACGTCTTAAGAGAGGTTGTATTTACCAGTCTCGATGCGGTTGATGGGCGACAAGCGCGAGTCGATCTGTTCGGCCAGCTGTGTTTGTGTTCATCCGCGCTATTTCTTCAGCCGTTCTAGATTGTCTGTCAAACTCACTGGTCAGCCTCCTGATGTTGTTTTGATTAAACAACAAGAAAATAACAAAGTTAGGTTAATCTGACAGCTTTTTCGCCTTAATGGAAAATGTTGCAATGTATCCACCGTTTTTTATCTTTGTCAAATTTCAACAGGAATTCTCTTTTGTGACACCGATGGGTAATATGCCAAAGATAGCCGGATAGTTCTTTGAGTTGCGCATCCAATTCCGGCCGAAACGATGTCAGCTCGGCCTTTAGATCCAGATGTTGTTCGGCGCGGTCATCGCGCCACCGGCGTCACCGGTGTTGATTGTGCCCGCGGGTTCGACGACCAGGACTTGGCATTCTTTTGCGGCACAGGTTTTGTGTTCCGCACCCTTCGGAACCACAAACATTTCGCCGGCCTTCAGCTCGACGTGGCCGTCGCCGAATTCGATACGCATTTCTCCCTCCAGTACGAGGAAGACCTCGTCCGTCGCAACATGGCTATGCCGGACAAAGTCACCTTGAAGTTTTACCAGCTTGAAATGATAGTCGTTCATCTGAGCGATGATTTTAGGTGACCAATGATCCGAAAACAGAGCGAGTTTTTCCCGGAGGTTTATCGCCGAATATCGCATACAACTCTCCTTTTTTGGGCAGCTAAGAGCCCCGCGAAGCCGCGGGCAAAGACGAAGCCGAAACGGTAAAGGAATTTTGCGGCAAGCCGCAAAAATTCTCTCTGTGCGCGGGGGTCCCGCGTCTTAGACTGTCTTTACATCTTTTGCGGCGCAGATTAAACCCCCTCGGGCCCTTGAAAGTGTACATCGCGGGTCCATCGGGCGGCGCCGTCAAGACGTCCGGCTGCAAAGACAATGCTGTTGCCGTTGGAATATTATACGCAAGGCTGATTGGAGCGGCCATCCCGGCAATGATGGTGGGTCTCCAACCGACGGACCGACGTTGCGCAATGGGGAGGCCAAGCAGAGGCGGGGGCGCAGTGGCGGGATGCGAAGCATTCATACCCCTCCCCGTTCCTGGGGGATTCGCGTTATTCTTGGCGGCCGCCGGCGGCGGGACGCCGACGAAAGATTTTTTTTAGCCTATCCGCCCAATAGGCGCGTCGGTAGGCGATTTTGCGCAAAAAAGTCTTGCCCGGATCTTTGGGGTTGGTGATGATGGTGTCGTCTTCCATCTGTTTCAAGATTTTTTGCATTGGAGTTCTGTAAATATCCATAGAGGTTTCTCCTTGGGCTGGCGCTGACCGTGGACGTCATCGCGGAGCAGAGAGTGTGTGCGTTGGCGCCACGGCTCCCGGATGGTTTTACCACCGTGAAACAGCCGCCGCTGTCTTTCAGACCGCCGCCCTGTTGGCCGCCGGTTGAGCATTTTGTTCGAAAGATTCAACCGCCCTTTTGATCGTCCGGCGAATTTCCTTCAACTTGAACGGCTTGGCAATGAAATCAAAAGCGCCTTTGGTCAACGATTCGCGGGCCAACTCCAGGGTGGCGTAGCCGGTGATCATGATGACCTTGATCCGCCGCGATTTCTGCAAAGCCTTTGCCATAACCTGGATGCCGTCGATTTCCCCCATGCGTATATCGCTGATGAGAATGTCAAAATCCTTGGCCTCCAGGCGCTCCAGGGCCGCCGCCGGCTCAACAAAGGTTTCCACGCGATGACCGTCTTTTTCCAGAAAGGCTTTGAGGCGTTCACCCACGATGGGTTCATCATCCACAATGAGAATCTGACAACGATCGCTCATGTTCTCCTCCTTGGCGTAGAGTTTGATCTCTTTCGCACTTCCCAATTTTCACCGCTGCCTTCACGCGGCTTGGGCCGATTCGGCCTGGCGCAGGTCCGGCTTTCTGATCACCAGCAGTGTTTTCTGGATCCGCCTTCGCTGGCGGTAGGCCCGCAGGACTTGTAACAGGATAACAAGCGCCCCGCTGATACCGCTGGCGAAGAGAAAGAACTTGCTGGCAATGTTGAAGTAATAATCCCAGCCGGCCGCATAGTTCAAATAACCCAGCTGCCGCAGGTAGACCGGAATGGCGATTATCCGGCTGAACACGCACAGAAGTATAATCAGGCTGGTGACCACGCGAATGTATTTTTCGTTGACGACCTTGACGCCGTACACGCCGAGATGAATACCCACCAGGGAACCGAGGTACAGCAGCATGGTCAAGCGCAAATCCACGAAGCCCTGGTAGGCGTAGCTCAAGGCGCCGTACGCCCCCATGAACACCGCCAGGAAAAGCTCCGTTCCCGTGGCCACGGCTGTGGGTACCCCGAAGACGTAGATCATGGCCGGCACGCCGATGAATCCACCCACACCGATGGTTCCCGCCAGATAGCCGGTGGCGGTGCCCACCGCCATCAGCACCCAGAGGCTGACTTTGGTGTCGGCCACGCCGAAGTGGATGACCGGCGGAAGGTGCAGCCGGGACAGGTATTCGGCGATTTTCATGGATGGCCCGCTGTCGGCTTCGCTGTGGCCCTTGGACTTGATGACGTCCCTGAGCATGGAGAGGGCGACGAAGGACAAAATAAAGGCGAAAACCAGGCTGATGTAAAGATTGGCGCCGGCGCTTTTGGCGGCACCGTGGCCGTCGCCCCCCTCTTTGAACAGGTAGCTGTTGATCGCGACGGCGATCTGAATCCCGAAAATCGCCGTAATAAGCAGGAAGGCCGCCAATTTTTTGTCCACGTTGCCTGCGGCGGCGTGCTTGCGGGAGCCGACCAGGGCTTTGCCGAATTTGTGGGTGATGTTGCTGGCCACGGCGATGACGCCATCCACTCCCAGATTCATCATGCCCGGCGTCATGAAAAACGCTCCGCCGCTGCCGATGAATCCGCTCAGGATGCCGCCGATAAAGCCCAGCAAGACGACCTGCAGCGCGGTGGCCCAGTGGATGTCGATGTAATTGATCGTCACGAGTGCGTGCATACTTTCCTCCCGGCTGTGTTAAGTAGCCTAATCCACGTTGATTATTTTCAAGGCCAGTCCCGCCACGGTGCCGTAAATATAGGCGACGAGAGGACTGAATACGGCCACCGCCGCTGCCGCCAGCCATTTAAAATGCTGGTGGATGGCGCCGCCGAGAAAATCCAAAACCGGCTTCTGGTGCGTGAAAACCAGCCCGTAGAGCAAGATCACCAAAGCCAGAAACCCGGCCAAGGTGAGGGCTTGGCGTTGGCCGAAGAGGAAACGCGACTTGAGTTCGTCGGCGGTGATCACCGGCGCCTTGAGCCGGTCCCGGATGTTCAACGCCAACTCGCGGGTCTGACGTGTCCGGGTGGAATGCCCCTTGGCCAGGAACATGTCGCCGATGACGACCAGGGTGTAACGGCCATTGCCCTGAACTCTCTCCAATATCTGATCGTAACCGCCGCAGACCGTGTGCCGGCCGCCGTAACGGCCCCGGTTAATCAACTCTTCCTCGGTCCGGCTCAGACCACCGTCGTCCGCGCCCGTCGCCGGATCATCATCTTCCACGCCGCCGTCCCACGCCGCCGCGCACGCCTGGCGGCCGAAGCCGTGGTCCGGATCGGGGCCGAGGGCCGCCATATCACCCTGCAGTTCCCCGGGGGGAATCAGACGCAGCAGCTCGACGGCCGCCCCCCAACGCTGGGCCAGCCGGATAATTTGATGGAAATTATCCGACTCAGGCGTGAAACGCTCCTGCACCCACAGGATGTTCGTCTCGGCCATGGTGCACTGAATCTCCCGGCAGCCGGGCAGGTCGGCCAAAACCTGGGAGATATGCCGGCTGACCGGGTCCTGATCCGGAGGATAGGTGACGGTGAGCACGCCGTTGTCGGCCTTAACATGGAAATCGGCGGCATGCGTGCGTTCGTCCAGGGCCAGGCGCAATTTGGCCTGCGACGAGAGATGCAGGTCGTCCAGCAACTTCAAACTGGCCGGGGTAGGCTGAAAATCAGGCAGCTCCGCCGTTGCGCACAGAATTCCGGCCGCGTTGGACAGGCCCATGTTTTCCAGATTGAAAAATAGATCGAAATGGTTGGGATCCCGGCCATCCGCCCGGTGGATGTAACGGATCCATTTAGCGACATCCTCATCCAGTTGCGCGAGGTAGTTTTCGGCCTTGTCCGGCGTCAAGTTCAAGGCGCGCACGGTCCTTTTGATCCGAACCTCCCGCGGTGCCGTCAGCCCCACCCGCAGCCGGTGGCTGATTCCGGGCAACAGCAGGTGCCCGGCCCGACCGTGATAAATAAGGGCGCCCTGGCGGGCTTTCGCGCACAGGGTCGCCGTCAGGAACGCGAGATATAACTCTTTCTCACGGGCCAGCTTCTCCGGCAACCCCGGCCTTTTGATCATGGCCACCTCAAGCCGGCCGATCTTGATGCCCAGTTTGCGCGCCTCGTCGACCAGCTCTTCCCGGCTCAGAACCGGCCAGTCCGTTTTCCGTTTCAGAGCCTGGGCCAGTTCCTCCCGGCCGCCCTGATACATGCTTGAGATCATTACGATTGCCATTTTGATCCGCCTTCTTCCGCTAGGTAGCTGACTTGATTTTTTTTGTTAACCTGGATGATTTGGCTCGGAATCAGCGGTTTGATCTGAAGCAGGCGCCGCTCGCAAAATCCATCGTCTTCGCCAAAAACCAACACGTCAATGCCTTCCCCCTTGATCAAGCCCACGATTTCCTCCTCCAGCATCCTGGGGGCGATATAATACGCCACGGTCAAGCCGGCCTGCCGTGCGCTGTTGATCAGGTCCAACAAAGCCTCCTCCAGCCAGACGGTCAGCGGGTTTTCGCCATCTGTGACCGCCGTCTGCTGGAGAATATAGACCTGGGCGTGGAGCCTTTCGGCCAGAGATAGGGCATAATGCACGGTTTTGAGATCCTTTGCGGACGCCCCTAAGGGGACCAGAATTTTTTTCTGCGACATTGCCGATTTTCTCCCAAGCCCGAATCGCTCTTCCGCCCTGTTTCTATTCAATTTCCGCACCAAAATACAATTAATCAATAATATCAATTGCTAACGAACTAAATCGGCTTGAGGCCGCACCGCACGTGTTTCGAATCGAAACAATCAAACGCTCCACCCTTGCGGCATCTGAAACTAATAATTATAAAATCAAGAAGTTGAGTTGTTCATTTCAAAACGAAACATCGCGAAGGGACCGATTGAAGATCCCCGCGCGGTGCGGCGGCGCTTGGCGGGTTATTCCAGACCGTGGCGCTTCATCTTGCGCCAGAGGGTGGTGCGGGGCAGACCGAGGATTTCGGCGGCAAGGCTCTTTTTATAGTTGGTTTTGATCAAGACCTCCTGGATATATTGCTTTTCTTTTTCTTCCAGGGACAGGCGGGGTTGAGTCTCAAGGCTTCGCATGGAAAGCTCCCTGAGGTCGGAGGGCAGGTCACGGGCCGTAATTTCCGTTTCGTCGGACAGGGCCACGGCGCGCTCGATGATGTTTTCCAATTCGCGCACATTACCAGGGAAAGGATACGCGGCGAGAATGTCCAGCACTTCCGCGGAAACGCCTTTGACTTCCTTGCCAAAGGCGCGGCTGTACTTGCGCAGAAAGTGACGGATGAGCAAGGGGATGTCATCCGGCCTGGCCCGCAGGGGCGGCAAAGCGATGAGAACCACATTGAGCCGGTAGTAGAGGTCCTCCCGAAAGGTATGCGCCGTGACCATCGCTTTGAGTTCCTGGTTGCTGGCCGCGATCAAACGCACATCCACCGGCCGCGGTTTGACAGCGCCCACCCGCAATAAAGTGCGTTCTTCGACGAAACGCAGCAGCTTGACCTGCATGCTGACCGGCATTTCGCCGATTTCGTCGAGAAAGATCGTGCCCCTGTGGGCGGCCTCCAGCAGGCCGATTTTGGTTTCCGTGGCCCCGGTGAAGGCTCCTTTTTCGTGGCCGAACAGCTCGTTGGCGATCAATTCCTCCGTGAAGCCCCCACAATTGAAGGAGACAAAAGGCTGATCTTTGCGGGCGCTTCGCTGGTGCAAGGCCCGGGCGACCATTTCTTTGCCCGTTCCGCTTTCGCCCTGGATGAGCACATTGGTGTCCAGGGGCGCCACTTTGTCAATCAGCCGGAAAACCTCGCGCATAACCTTGCTATTTCCAATAATCTCGGCGGGCCGGAGCTGGGAAAAAAGGGCCTCCTTGAGAGCTTCTTTTTCGCGGACCAACATCACCTTTTCCAAGGCGCGTTTGATCAGCAGTCTGAGTTCGGCCATTTTGATGGGCTTGGTCACATAGTGAAAGGCGCCGGCGCGGATGGCTTCGATGGCCGTGTCGACGGAGCTGTACGCGGTGATGAGAATGACCTCGCTTTGGGGATGTCGCTGGCGGACGGATTTGAGGACATCCAGGCCGCTTAGGCCCGGCAGGCGGAGATCGCACAGGACCAGGTCAAACTCCGCCTGCTCGAATCTCTGCAGGGCTGATTCGCCGTCCAGGAAGGTTTCAACCTCGTACGGGTCCCGGGAGAGGCCGCGTTTGACCTCGCGGCCGACAATGGGTTCATCGTCGATAACGGCGATCCGGAAGCGGTCCATCCTTTCATTCCCTCGGATAGGCATTTTCAGAGACCGGCAGAAATATAGAAAAGCAGGCCCCTTGGCCCGGCGGGCTTTGGACTTGCATGCGGCCTCCGTTTTTCTTGATGATGTTGTAGCTCACGGAAAGGCCGAGCCCCGTTCCAATCCCCTCTTTCTTGGTGGTGAAAAAGGGGTCGAAGATCTGGCCGATGTACTCCGGCGGTATGCCGGGCCCGTTATCCACGACATCGATGCGGAGTTCACCGGGTAGATCAGCCGGCCCGATCGCCACCTTTAACTCGCCGCCGCCTTCCATGGCCTGGATGCTGTTCATGAACAGATTGAGCAGAACCTGTTGCAGCCCCCCTTTATCCAAGCGAACGTTAGCGAAACCGGCTTTAAACTCCTTGACAAACTTGATGTGGTGCAGGTTCAACTCATTGTTGAGCAACCGTGCAGTCTTGTCCACAACCTGCTCCACATTGACATCTTCCACCCGCGGGGGGCTGGCCCGGGAAAACTCAAGAAGGTTTTTGACGATTTCACTGGTGCGGTCCGCCTGGTCCATGGCTTCCTGGTAGAGTCGGCGGCGTTCCCCGTCGTCCATGGTATCGGCGTCTTCGATCAAGGACTCCATGATCAGGGATATGTTATTGACCGGATTGTTGATTTCGTGGGAGATACCCGCGGTGAGGGTGCCGATGGAAGCGATCTTGCGGGATTGGATCAGTTGCTCCTGTCTTTTTTCCAGTTCGGCCATCATGCGGTTGATGGCGGCCACCAAGTGGTGAATCTCATTTTTGGTATCGCCATAAGGTGTGATGCGTTGGAAAGCCCCCTGGGCCACGGCTTCCGATTCACGGGTGATTCGAGCCAAAGGCCGGATCACTTTTTCACCGATGTAAAAGACAACGAAGCCCAATAGCACCACAAGTATAAGCAGGCTGATCAGGGGCAGAGGGATCATCTGCTGGATGAGAAGGTCGATCGTGCGTCGTTCGGTCGCGACCAATTGATCCGCCAGTAGAAGCAGGTTTTGGCCGGCCCCCCGGATGAGGGTCTGCAGATCGGCGCAGCCCCCCGGATCACAGGACGTCTGACGTAACTTGCTCATCAGCGCCGTGTAATCGCGGACATATTTGATAAATTGCCCGTAGTTGTCTTGGCCGATGGCCCCGATGAGGCTCTCGCGCTCCCGTTCCAGGATCAAGGCCAACCGGTTGGTATAGGTGACATTCTCTTCGTAGTTGAACTCTTGACGATAAAGGAAGTAGTTCTTCTCATAGCGCCGCATCTCCAGGATGGTGCTGTTGAGCTCCTCGGCCAGCTCAAAAAACTGCATCGACCGGGACAGTTGGCGGAAGTTGTTGTAGTTGACGGCGATGATGACAGCCATGAAGACGAAGCAGAACAGGAACGCCATCATAATTTGCGCGCGTATGGTTTTGGGAATGAGGTTCATGTCGTTATGTCAGCCGCTGCAATGCGATCAAGAAGGCGATTCTATTCGGGAGTTTCAAGTCCGAGCCGCACCGGGCAGGCCCGGCGGTCAAGGGCCCCCACGCAAAGCACTTTGCAGGATGGGAAAATGAGGTCAAGTTGTTACCGGTGCCCCCTATTCGGGATCCAATTCCTCTTTTTCGACCCGTAGATGGATCGCTTCGCCGTCCGTCGCCAGGGCTGCCTCAAAAAAGGTCTCAGCGAGGGCCGGATGGGGAAAGATCGTCTTTTTAATCCCGGCCACGTCAATTCCGTTTTGCATGGCCAAAGACGCCAGGGAAATGAGTTCCGTGACCCTGGGGCCGAGCATATGCACGCCCAGCACCTCTCCGCGGACGGCGTCGGAAACCACCCGCACGACACCATCCGCTTGGCCCATGGAACCGGCGCGGCCATTGCCGACAAAGTGAAATTCTCCCACGCGCACCCGGTGGCCGGTTTCCAGAGCTTCCTCCTCGCTCAGCCCGATGCAGGCCAGTTCCGGATCGCCGTAAACGCAGTTGGCTATCAAAAACGGTCGGTGCGCCGTGTTGCGCCCCAGGATATGATCGACCGCCGCCAGGCCCTGGGCGATGGCCTTGTGGGCCAGGTAGGGCGGGCCCGCCGCATCCCCCACCACATAGATGCCTTTCTGCGAGGTCTGCAGGCCGGGTCCGTGGGTCAATCTTCCATCCTCCGGAGACAGGCCCGCGACGGGTAGGTTGAGTCCCTGGTAAGCCGGTTGCCGGGTTCCCGTCAAGAGAACTCGGTCCACCCGCGTTTCTCTGCAACCCTGGTCGTCTTCCAGGGTCAGCCTCACGCCGCCGGCCTCCCCGGGGCAGGCGCCCAACACGGTCGTGCGGTTCAGCACCTCGATCTTCCGATCAACCAGCCTTTTTTTGTAGCGGCCGGCCAGTTCCCGGTGCATGCGGGGAAGGATCCTTTTTTCTTTTTCGATGAGGACGACCTGGGAGCCCAGGTTATGATAGAGGGAGGCAAACTCCACTCCCCGGTTGCCCGCGCCCACAACCGCCAGGCGGCGTGGGATCGATTCGGGGTTCAAGGCGTCCTCGGTGCTCAAAATATGCCGACCGTCGACGGCCAGGTCGGAACCGTAGTGGGCTTGGGCCCCCGTCGCGATAACGATATGGGCGGCGGTCACGTCCGCTTGTCCTTCCGCGGTGGTGACCGTCATGGTGCGGGGGTCCTTGAAAGCGGCCTCGCCCGCCAGGATATTCACACCGTTTTCGGCCAGGACGTTGCGGATCCCGGCCCGCGAGTTCTCCGCGAGGTTGTTTTTGCGGTCCCGCAAGCGTCGCAGGCTGATCTGCGCATCACCGCGCATGAAGTAACAGGTTCGCACCGCCGCGATCAACAGGGAATCTTCGAGCAAGGTTTTGGTCGGTACGCACCCGCGATTGAGGCAGGTACCCCCCAGCAGGTCCCGCTCCACCAGAAGGGTCTTAAGGCCCCTCTGGGATCCCCGGATGGCGGCCGTATATCCGCCCGGGCCGCCGCCTACAACCAGTAAATCCCACGTGTTGTCCGTCATTCGTGTGTCTCCGCGAACCCGTCGTTTATCCTCGGCCCCACCGCCGGTTATCTGAGAATTTTGGCGAAAAGCGCACGCTGCTCGATGATCTCTTTCAGTCGGCCCAGAAACAGCGAGGCCGGGACCCCGTCAATGACGCGATGATCGTGGGTCAGGCATAGGTAGGCCATGGTTCGGATCGTCAGTTGTCCGCGGTACACGGCCGGCTTCGGTCCGATTTTGCCAATTCCCAGGATGGCGTTTTGGGGAGGATTGATAATCGGCGTCATGAAATCCGTTTCCACCCGGCCCCCACTGCTCAGGGTAAAGGTCCCGCCCTCATAGGCGGCGGGTTCCAGTTCGTTCTGCCGGGCCTTGCGGGATAGCTTTTTGATCTCCCGGCTGACGGCGATCAGGCTTTTGCGCTCGGCATTGCGGACCACCGGAACGACCAGGCCTCCCTCCAGGGCCACAGCCACACCCAGATGGTATTCATCCCAGCAGATGATTTCGTCACCCACGACGGCGGAGTTCAGAAGGGGGAATTCCTTCAGGGCAAACGCCAGGATCTTGACCAGCAGATCCACAAAAGTAATCCGGGTATCCGGATAATCCAGCCGCAGTTCGTTGCGGAAATCGGCCAGTTCCGTCATATCCGTTTCCGCGACCACGGTGAGCTGCGCCCCGGTCTGGAGACTGGCCACGAGGTTATCCGCAATGGTACGTCGCATACCCAGGAAGGGGATGCGTTTGAGGATCTTTCGGTCGCGGAGGTCGATCATGGCTGCCGGGGCCGGTGAGAGTGAACGCGGTTGACGGGGGGCTTGCGCATCAAAAGAAAGGCGTACGCCCCATTCGGCGTCGGCGTCTTCCTCCTGCACAAGAGACGGCGCTTGGGCTTCTTCTTCCGGGAGGAGGCCCGTGCGGAACTCGGCGAATGCTTCCCGGCGGTCAGCCACAACGGCCAGCAGGCCGCCGACACGGACCTTGTCCTTGACCTGTTTTAAATAGAAAATCAGGCCGGCAACCGGTGCCTGCAAGTCATAGGTCACCTTGGCGGTCTCGATGACCGCGACCGTTTCGTTCGCGGTCACGTGATCCGCGTTTGCGCGGGTCAATTCAACAACCGTGATATCGGCCTGGGTCATGCCCAGTTTGGGTACGCGAATCTCTGATATCATCGCAACCGGTATCCTCTCCATCCCCCCGGGCCAGGCGGCCGTGGCGGCCCGGCCCGGGCGATCTTTCCCGGATTAACAAACGCGCCGGACCGCACGGACGATGGAATCCTTGTTGGGTAAGTAGAGATCCTCCAGCACCGGGCTGCCCGGAATGGGAATCATGGGCGCCGCAACCCTTTGGACCGGGGCCTTCAGCAGCGAAAAATAGTCCCCGCATGCCAGAGCTGCGATTTCAGCCCCCAGGCCGCCCCGGAGGCGGCCCTCCTCGACGATAATCAATCGGCCGGTTTTCTCCACCGATTCAAAAATGGTGTCCTTATCGAGGGGAACGATGGAACGGGGATCGATGATCTCAATCGCAATGTTGTCCTGGGCCAATTCCTGAGCGGCGTTCAGGGCCTCGTAACCCATGAATCCGAAGGCCACCACGGTGGCGTCTTGGCCCTGCTTGCGCACCACGGCCTGGCCAAAGGGCACCGTGTAGTCCTCTTCCGGCACCTCCCCTTCCACCCCGCCGAAAATCAATTTCTTATGTTCGAAAACCACCACAGGATCATCGCTGCGAATGGCTGATTTCAAAAGGCCCTTGGCGTCATAGGGCGTCGAAGGCTCCACCAAAATAAGGCCGGGGGCCTGGATGAATTGGGATTCAAGGCTCTGGGAATGTCCGTAGGCCATGCGCATTCCGGCGCCCACCGCAGTCCGGATGGTGAGCGGGAGAGGGTATTGTCCGCCCGTAATGTAGCGCCACTGGCCGAGATGATTGCAGATCTGGTCCATGGCGAGCATGCTGAAATCACAAAACATCAGCTCCAGGATGGGGCGCATGCCGTTCATGGCGGCCCCCATGGCCGCACCGGTGATAGCATTTTCGGCGATGGGCGTGTTGAGTATCCGCTCTTCACCAAACTCCTCCACCAGCCCGGCCGTCTGGCCGAAGGGACTCACCCGGACATCTTCGCCCAGCACAAAGACGCTGGGGTCCCTGCGCATCTCCTCCGCAATGGCCTCATTGATGGCCTGCATAAAATTGAGCGTTCTAGCCATTACAGCACCCCCTTTCCGCTATACAGGTCTTCGAATAAATCCTCGACCGTGGGATCGGCCGCAGCAAAGCCTTCCCGCACGGCACCATCCACTTCGGCCTGAACCTCGGCCCTGAGTTTTTGATCGGCGTCCGCCGTAATCACTGCGGCTTCGAGCAGTTTTTTCCGGCACAGATCGATGGGATCCCTCGCAGCCCATTGTTCCCGCTCCTCGGGATTCACATAATGACCCGGGTCGCCCGTGAAGTGGGTGGCCATGCGGAAGGTCTTGTATTCCACCAGGAAGGGGCCTTGCCCGCGGCGGGCATGGGCGACGGCCCTTTCCGTGGCTTCATAGGTCACCGCGATATCCTGTCCATCCACGACCTCGTAAGGAATTCCGTAGCCGGCCGCCCGCGGAGCCACGTCGTCCGTGGGGTAATGGTCGCACATGTAGGAGAGTTCACAAAACTGGTTGGTGCACACGGCAAAAACCACGGGCAGTTTCCAGAGCGCGGCCATGCACATGGAGGGATGGGCGTCGGCCTGGTTGCAGGTTCCCTCGCCCACATAATAGAGGGTTACCTGGTCGGTCCGACGCATCTTGGATGCCAGGGCGGTTCCCACCGCCATCGAGAAATCCGCCCCCAGGCTGGAGACCAGTCCGGGAATATTGAGCTTGCGGTCCGCCAGGTGCAGGGTTCCTTTTCCGCGGCAGGGTCCGGCCTTCTTGCCCAAATATTCCAGCCAGATGTCTTTGGGTGTCATGCCCTTGCCGATAAATTCGCCGACCCCCCGGTGGGTTCCGAAAAGGATGTCCTCGGGGCGCAGAGGTCCCGTGACACCGATGGCCACCGCTTCCTGACCGGTTCCAAAGTGGCCCATCAACTGAATTTTTCCTTCCTGCAGGAGCTTACCGTGGGTCTCCTCCATGGACCGGACAAGCAACATCTTGCGGTACAACTCCAGCAACTTCGCGTTCGATAATGACATGACCCGACCTCCTTTCCAGCAAAGGTTTGTGTGGCTTAACCCGATGCGCCCTAAAAGACATCGTCTCGCGCGGGCGGGATGCGGCCAATCCTTGTAGAAGCAGAAAAACCTAAAACGCCGATAAAATCAATAGCGAATATCGACCCCTTCTCCCTTCAAAGAATCTCCGCCGGCGGCTGGCGCACGAATCCAGCGGGAAGCGCTAGTGGGAATGATTCCAGTGCGGACACAAACGGCGATGATGCGGTGGTTGACACCGGAACGGACGGCGGTGGAGGGCTGATTGCCCACGATGCGGTCGGTAGGCATGGGCCGGTTCAAACCGGCGACGACAGCGGACGGCAATTATCCCATGACGATTCTTTTTCGTCCGGGCGCGGCCAGCGGGGAGGCGGTCTTCGGGGAAGCACGGGTGTTGAACAGGGACCGCACGGCTTCGGGACTAGATCATTTGCGTCTTTTCAAAATGGTCACAGGCTTCTTGCTCACCGGAAAATTTCTTGCGGTCGATCAAGGCTTGGCACGCACTGTAATTGGCGTGCTTTAAGAGCTGTTTAGTAAAGGGTTCGAAGGCTTCATCCTTGAGGCAGATACCGTCCTCGGTTGCTTCCTCAATACTTGCCGACAAAAAATAGCTGCAGTTGAAACAAATCTGTTCTAAGCTCTCTTTTTTCATCCCCTGAAGCCTCCGTGGAGGAATTCGGTTTGCCGTTTACAGGTCAAGATTCTCCGTACATGAAAAAAGACCGGATGGCAAGTCAGATTCGGCAACGGTTTCAAACGGGAAGAAAGTCCGGGGCCCCTTCTTGTCAACGGACGCAATTCCTCCCCCGGTGAGTCAGACAGTCAGGAGGGTGACAGAAGATAGGCGCACAAAACAGATTCCGTCCCGTGGGCGAAAATCTCCGATCGTCCAAGGAACGCACCCTAGTGGGTGTTGTTTCCTTGCCGGGCAAGCGGCTGCGACCGCAGCTCCTGCGCTGTCCAGGGGTTGCGGTGGATTACGACCGCTTCACCCTTGCGGGCTTGGGTATGCGGCCTTCGCGGCCTGGGCTGCCTCGGCGTTATCGCAAGCATTTTCATTGAGAGGAGGATTTCTGTGAGGTATGATAAAACTCAACGTCGTGCCTTTGTTTTCGCCTGCACTCTCCGCCCAAAGGATTCCGCCATGGAGCTCAACCATTTTTTTCGATAGAGACAGGCCCAACCCTGTTCCTTCATATCTGCGGCTCAAAGACGTTTCAACCTGCTCGAAAGGATCAAAGATGCGTTCAATATCATCCTTTTTCAATCCAATTCCAGTATCTGAAACTGAAATTTTCACGGCACCGCCGCCGTCGTGATTCTGATCGGCGCTTGGTTGGGCAGGAAAAGGCAAAGTCCTTCCATCCGCCAAAAAAATGTGCCCATATTTCAAATTCAACCGCTCGGCTGACAGCGTAACCCTGCCCCCGTTGGGTGTAAACTTGACGGCATTCGCCATCAAGTTATAAATTATTTGCTTTAATTTTCGTCCATCGGCATAAATGGTCTCGGGAACACCGTTGATCTGTGTGGCTAATTCTATTTGTTGTTTCATCGCCTTCGCTTGTACGATTGGGAGACTGTTATCCAAAAGCCGCCTCAGGTCAATGGCATCCAAACATAAGTCCATTTTACCGGCTTCGACCTTGGATATATCCAGAATATCATTTATGAGTGACAATAAATGTCTGCTGCTGCTTAAAGAATCTAACAGATATTCCTTGGGGTTCTAAGCTCATGGCTCATATTGGCCAAGAATTCGCTCTTTGCGCGGTTGGCGGCTTCCGCGGCATTTTTCGCCTCAGCCAGTTCGGCGGTCCGTTCGGCGACGCGCAACTCCAACTCGCTATGCGCCTTTTTGAGCGCATCTTCTGCTTTTTGGCGGACGTTTACTTCTTGGATGAGAGCATCCCGGGAAACGGTTGTCCGATTTAAGTCCGCCACCATCTGGTTAAAACTCTTGGCCAATTCTCCGATTTCGTTTCGGGCTGTGACGTCTAGATGCGTATTTAAGTTGCCCTGACTGATTCTGCGCGTGGCGTCTCTGAGGTTTATTATCGGTCGCGTTATTTTTCGGGAGACATAGGTTCCGGTGCAGACGGCCAGGACAAAGACGACGAGCATGATGACGGCCGATAACTTCAGCTGATCGAGCAGCGATTCGTATGCCTCCATGGCCGGCAGTTCGATCACGACCGCCCAATCAGGCGTGCCGAGCGGCGCGAAGGTACTTGCCACGTAGGTATCCTGGATGCCGTTTGATAGGTGGACCTCGTCTTTTTCTTTGTGCCAATCCTTCCCGGCGACGAATTCATTTATCTCCCGCAGATGATTCAAATTTTCGCCTTTTAATACACGGCCGATATCACCAAAAGCGATGAGATCTCCCTTGCGGTCTACCACGTAAGCCGTGCCCTTATTGCCGACCTTAATGCCATCAACCAAATCCCACATAAATTTCAGGTTTACTTCCGCTATCAGGGCGCCTTCGAAATCACCAAGCAAATCCGTCACGGCAACAGCGATTATCACCATAGGTTCGCTGGTGACGGCATCGATATGGACAGGACTGATATATGACTTATTTTGATGCACCTGAGTGAAGATATCCCTTGCCAGGGGTCCTTGGACGTGAAGTGACAATAATTCCGACAGGCGTGAGACTTTTGCCACCTCCTGGGCCTGTGCGTCGCATAGGACCAGATGACGAAAGGCCTTTTCAATGCCCAGCAATCTCTCCAAGACCAATATCTGCTGTTCACGTTCGGCATCGGCCAGATTGGTCCGATGGGCTGTTGCGGCCAATACGCGAAATTTTTCGCGAACAAAACCCTTCACCGTATTCGCCGCTTCCTGGGCGATGCGTTGCTGCCGTTCGGCAATGGCGGTGCGCTGGATGCGAAGGCCGAAATATACATTTAAGCCATTGAAAACCAACAAGATGATTATGCTAACGGTTAAAAAGGCCATCGCCAGCGTAGCCGTCAAGCTGCGGAATTTCATTGTGCTCTTGCTCCAGTCAGCAATCTTTCAGCGAAGGATTTCATCAGCCTTGCTCAACAAACCTTCGGGTACCGTCAGCCCCAGTTCTTGCGCCAGCGTGTAATTGAGTCGCAGACGGCACTGCGGTGTCACCACCATGATTTTACCGGCCGGGGTGCCTTTAATGATTTTGTCGGCGATGAGGGCCGCCTGTCGACCGATTTCGAATTTATCGGGGGTATAACTGATGACCGTGTGGGCATCATAAACTCCGCCCCCTGTCCCCACAATGGGCAGCTTGTGCTCGGCGGCAAACGCGGCGATCGCTGTCCATCCGGCAGGTGACTGCGAAACCGTATCAGGCATAATCAGGATCGCATCAATGCCGGGGTCACCGGATGCGGCACGGGCCTGCAAATCGGCTTGAATCTCGTCCGTATTGGTAACGAGTTTTTCCACGAGCGTTACCCTTGAGGCCGACGCCGCCTGGCGCAACACCTTAATTGCCGCGCCATTGGTCGGATAGTTGATGTCATAAGCGGTCCAGACTTTTTTGATATGGGGGGCCAACTCAAGTAACAACTCAAAGCGCTTGACCGTTAGATCCGGGCCTGGAAAACGAACGCCGCTGATATTTCCGCCTGGATGGTGCACACTGTCGACCAGGTTGTTTCCTTCTATGCCGGCCAGGGCAAAAACAAGGGGAATCGTTGTTGCCCGGGTTAAATCCTTGGCCCTGATGCTCGCCTCAGTGGGAAAGCTCAAAATCAGGTCGACCTCATTTTCCTTAAATCTTTTGATGGCTCGTTGGAGCGCCGCATCGTCCGTGTTTACGTTTTGTAGGTCATAAACGATGTCTTGGCCCTCGATGTAACCCAGCTCGGTCATTTTGTCCTTAAAGCCTTCGGCGATATCGGCAAACGCCGCGAAGCCGGAAAGAATTCCGATCTTATGCGTTTTTTGCTCTAATCTGGTTTGACCGCAACCCATCAATGCGACGGTTGCGAACAACAGTGTCAAAAGCACGATATCTCGCTTAAAGTCAATCTGCTGATCCAAAGCCATTTAAAACCTTTCTTGGGTTAACGAATAATCTCATCGGCCTTGCTCAACAAACCTTCAGACACCGGTAGTCCCAGCTGCTGAGCCGCTCTGTAACCAATCTTCAGAACACTTTCCGCCGAAATTACCGGAATAGAGCCCGCGGGAGCGCCTTTGAGGATTTTATCAACAAGGGAGGCAGCCTGCTGGCCCACGGCGGCATTATCGGTGGATACGCCGAAAACCGTACGATAGCCTCCGACCGTCATTAACGCACCACCACAGGGAATTTTATGTTGGGCGGCAAACTCCCCCAAGACTGCGAAAGCGTCAGGATTTACTGCCAGCGGATCGGCGATCATCAGCATCGCATCGATGCCCACCCCACCCGATTGAGCGCGAGCATTGAGAGCCGTCTGAAGATCAGCCGCATCCTTGGCGGGAACTTCTACCAACGCGATACCCGAGGACTTAACGGCCGTGTACAATACATCTAATTGGCTGGCGATAATAGGGTAACCTTGTTGGTAGGGTATCCCTATCCGTTTAGCCTGAGGCGCAAACTCGAGCATGATCTCAAAGCGCTTGATCGCGAGATCCGGACCTGGATAACGCACACCGGTGATGTTCCCGCCTGGTTCGCGCACGCTGTCTACCAGATCAACGCCCTCGATATTGGCATTTGCAAAAACTACGGCAATGTCTGTCCCTCTGGTGGCGGCCTTGGCGGCAAGGGATACCTCGGTGGGAAATGTAAAAATAAGATCAACCTTATCGGCCACAAATTTTTGGAGGATCCTTTTTTCCGCGGTCAGGTCGTTATTTGTTTTTTGGAAATCGTAAATGATGTTTTCGCCTTCCCGGTAGCCTAAAGCGGTCATTTTGCTTTTGAAGCCCTCGGCTGTATCGGCAAAAAATCCACACCGCACAGAATACCGATCCGATAAATCTTTTGGCTCGGTGTTTTTTCAACACAGCCGTTCCAAAAAACACATGCGGCGACCAATAAGGTGAGTGCCAGACACGGATGTCGGAACTTCATTCGCCTGCGCAAAAACATTTGGATCGGATCCTCTTTTTCAATGGAATCAGGGTTCGAAATCACCGGAAAGGCCGCTGACGACCGTTTCCTGGTCGGCCCCATCGACGCCGTCTCCCGCAACGGGAACCTCGTGCTCAGCTGCAAACTTGGTGATTAGCGCATCATAACCGGCAGCTAACGGAGAAAAAGCATCAGCCGTGGTCAGGATGGCATTAACGTGGGTGCCACTCGATGCAGGGCGGGCAAAACAGTCTTAATCCCTTGGGCCCTAGTTTACCTTTCCAGTTTTGTTTTTTGCAGAAACACCAATAGGCTGACGACCCCTTTCCGTTCGGGAGTGAATTCACTTCCCTTCGCGACGCGAGGGTCTTCTTCTTAGAGATATTATTGGCAAGTGCGGATGAATCCTAAAGGTTTTTTGGATTTTGGATGGGATGCAGGATGCAAAGCGTCGCCGGATAATGGGACGCCCTCACGACCGGTGAGGGCGCCGGGCCGCATTTGTGAGCCGCGGCGGCGCACTCCTCGAGATCGTCGGAGGCGTGATCTTGAGACACGCAAAGCCGCTAACGATCCAATCTTGCGCAAAGATCAGCGCGGCCGCGGCGGCTATTGAAAGAGCTTGTCGCCTCTTCCCTCATAACGGCCCTTGATGATCAGCGGCCTCAAATATTCAATGGTCTTTTCCATGCCGTCTTCGCGGCTCATGACCACATCTTCATGTTCGTAGCTCAAGACGTAATCGTAATTGACGAGCCTCATTTCGGTGAGGACCCTTTTCCATGGCACGGAGCCCCATCCCGGAATGCGAAATCGGAATCCCCGGTCGGGGCGGTCCCACTTGCCGGTGGATTGGAGCCCGGAACGGCGCACGTTGTGCTCGACGATCTCTCCGTCTTTGGCATGCGCGTGATAAATCCTGTCACCGAGTTCCTGGACGAAGATAACCGGATCGATTCCCTGGATGACGATGTTGGCGGGATCAAAGTTAAATCCCCATTCCTTTCTGCCACCCATCAGTTCCACGCTCCTGAGGGCCGTCTCCACATTGTAGACATATTCGTTGGGATGAGGCTCATGGGCAAATTTGACCCCTTCTTTTTCAAATGTATCCAGAATCTCGCCCCACCGTTCGACAAAATCATTCGCCATCTCGTCCCACCCTTCCGGGTAAGGCCAGGGAAACCAGCGGGCAAAATGCTCACAGCCGATGAAACCGCAGACAACGGGGGCATCCAACGCGGCCGCCGCTTGGGCGGTTTTTTTCATCCGTTCCATTCCGAACTTGATTTTTTCAGCCGGCGTGCCCTTGAAAAAAGCATCGGTGTCTTTGGTGTGGGGGCCCAATACCAGCTGCCCCTCGGTGTGGTTACTCAAGGCCGAAATGGTCAGGTTGTATTTCTTGGCCAAGGCTTTAATCTTCTGGGCGTTGTTGCCGGTCAGCACTTTATCGACGTCGAGGTGTCCATTGTCGGAGAATGCGGGCAGCTCAGCCGTTTCATATCCCATGGCGGCCATCATTTTAAAAACCGATTCCAAGTCGCGATCCAAAAAATTGGCGGTAAACATCCCGATTTTCATTTGGATAAACTCCTCCTTGCGCTTATTGTTCCACTTTAACCCATCCCCGTTCTTTTTCAGAGCGTTGCAGGGCATCCAGTACAAGTTGGACCTTCAAACCATCTTCGAAAGTCGCTCCCCAGGGGGCAATCGTCAGCTTGTTGGCAATGCAATTGACCAGATGGAAAATCGCGTGGCAGTGATGATGCTCCCATCCCAGCATATGGCCGGGCGGCCACCAGTGCTTGATAAAGTCGTGAACATCGGCCTCGGTTACCGGAATGGTGCGAAAACCCTGAAGCTCCAAAGGGTCGTCTAAGGAGAAATACTGGAGCAGATTGTTTTGCGTCAGCTCGAATTGAACGGCTCCCCGGCGGCCATAGACTTCGATCTGCCACAAGGACTTCCTTCCGGTGGCAAAGCGACTCGCCTCAATACTCCCCAGGGCGCCGTTATTGAATCGCAACATTCCCAGCGAGGCATCATCAACGCTGACAGCCCCCTTTTTTTCCCCGGCTTTGCCGGATAGGCCGGAGGCTTCCAGGGGGAGCGGCCGCTCCGCCACAAAGGTTTGGGTTACGCCGCAAACCTCGGTGATCTCCAGACCCGTGAGGAAACGGGCCATATCGATACTGTGGGCATTAAGGTCGCCCAGCACCCCTGAGCCGGCAATCTCTTTTTGCAGCCGCCAGGCCCGCGGAAAATTGGGATCCACCAGCCAGTCCTGGAGAAAAGCGGCCCGGAAATGGTAAATCGGGCCGATTTTACCCTCCTGAATGAGGCGTCGGGCCAATAACACGGCCGGGCAAAAGCGATTGCTGAAGGCGACCATGCTTTGGATGCCTTGCTTGGCGGCCTCTTTGGCAACCGCGGCCATTTTGCGGGCTTGGCTCACATCCATTGCCAGGGGTTTCTCGACCAGGGTGTGCTTGCCCGCCTCCAGGGCGGCGATACAGGGATCTTGGTGAACGTTGTTGGGTCCGTTGTTGTCAAACAGTTCGATCTGGGGATCGTCGATCAGCCGCTTCCAATCGGTGGTGCCGTACCGATAGCCGAAGCGCTCGGCCGCTTCCCGGACGGCCTTCGGGTTTCGGCCGCAGATGCCCTGTAAAACGGGGATTGCCGGGGGAGGATAATAAATGTAGGGCAGCTTCTTATAGGCGTTCGTGTGGGCCTTGCCCATGAAGGCATACCCCAACATCCCGACCCCTATCGTTTTGGGTTGCATTTTTTGCCCTCCTTTCGTGGATTGAGAGATGCCCGAGATCCATGAAGAATTTGACGACTTTGGAGAGACGGCCCCAGCAGTCGCGCGTGCATGACTGGTCACTTGACCATGATTTGTGACCCCATCCACGGTCGTTGTCAATGCTAAAATGCGGTTGGACGGCTCGAGCATGCCCCGGCAGAGGAGCCGGGCTCCGTTTTCGTCCTTCTTTTTCCTCCGTGGGGCACCCCATGAATGATCAGATTTGAAACCGTGTGAAACTCGTGCCTGAGGGCTCGTAGAGAAAGCCCCGAAGACTCACAAGATACGAACACTCGCCGCATCTACATTTTTTCCAGGTCTTTGAAAGAAGCAGTGTCAGCGCGCGGTGCTTTCTTAAAGATCCCCAAGGCCCTCAGACAGTCACCCGCTTTCAAATCTGACCATCCATGAGGCGCGTCCCCTCAAAGCTTGAGGCCACGTGACAAATTAGAACGAGTGGTACGTGGTTTATTCAGCGCCGGACGGGGCCCACTTGACCTCCAACCTTGGGTTTGCGCTCCGGCACCGATTATGTTAAAAAATAAAAAGAGGTAACAGTTTAACCTTTGAAAAACCATGGATCAGCGGTCGACGGGGCTATTTTGCATACAGCTAGATTGATAGAAAAAAGCACCCGCATTTGAGCTTTCATACTTCACAAGGGGCACACCGTGCCGGACGTCATTCTGGACATCAAGGACTTAAAAACTTTTTTTTATACCTACGACGGGGTGGCCAAAGCCGTGGACGGAATCAGCTACCGTTTAAACGGTGGTGAGGCTCTGGGCCTGGTGGGCGAATCCGGCTGCGGCAAGAGCGTGTCGGCGCTTTCGGTGATGCGGCTCATTCCTGATCCTCCCGGTCGCATCGTGGACGGGCGGATCTTTTTCAAGGAGACCAACTTGTTGAAGCTCTCCCCGGAACGTATGCGCACCATTCGCGGCAACCGTATCTCCATGATTTTTCAGGAACCCATGACGTCTCTCAACCCGGTCTTCACGGTGGGAAACCAGATCGCGGAGGCCTTGCGCCTCCATCAGGGGCTCCGCCGGCAGGAAGCGCTCGAAAAGAGCATCGATGCCCTCAAGCGGGTGAACATTCCCAGCCCAGCCAAGTGTGTCCGGCAATACCCTCACGAACTGAGCGGCGGCATGCGCCAGCGCGTCATGATCGCCATGGCGCTGGCCTGCAACCCGGAAATCCTCATCGCGGACGAACCCACGACGGCACTGGATGTCACGATTCAGGCTCAGATCATCGATCTCATGCTCCAGTTGAAGGAAGAACTCGGCATGGCCATCGTTTTGATCACACACGATCTTGGAATCATTGCCGAGACCGTCAAGCGGGTCATTGTGATGTATGCGGGTAAAATCGTGGAGGAAGCCCCCACCCGGGCGATCTTTAAGACGCCGCAGCATCCTTATACCCAGGGGTTGCTCCAATCGATTCCCCGGTTGGGCGACAAGGTCCGACGCGGTCACGTGCGGCTATCGGAAATTCCAGGGGTGGTGCCCTCCCTCCAGGCCCTGCCCCGGGGTTGCCGGTTTTCCACCCGCTGTCCCTTCGTGATGGACATTTGTCGACGGCAGGAGCCTGAGTTGGAAGAAATCGCGGAGGGGCACACCAGCCGGTGCTGGCTCACCCACCGGGAAAAGCAGGGAGCATCCGATGGCCGAGCGGCTCCTTCAAGTTGAGAATCTGACGAAATATTTCCCCATCCGGAGGGGCATCTTCCACAAAACCGTCGGGTATGTGCGGGCCGTGGATGGCGTGAGTTTCTTTTTAAACCGGGGGGAGAGTCTGGGCCTCGTGGGCGAGAGCGGCTGCGGCAAATCAACGACCGCCCGGGCCATTTTGCGACTCATTGAACCCAGCGACGGCGAGGTTCGGTTCGAAGATCGGGACGTCTGCCGGATGACCAAAAAAGAGCTTCGCCATCTGCGCCGGGATATGCAGATCGTTTTTCAGGATCCTTACGCCTCACTGGATCCCCGGCGCAGCGTGGGACAGACGATCGGAGAACCGCTGGACGTCTTCGCCGCCTATCCGAACCGAACGGAAAGACAAACGCGCATTGCCTATCTGCTGACCAAGGTCGGACTGCAACCGGAACACGCCTTGCGCTATCCCCATGAATTCAGCGGCGGCCAGCGGCAAAGAGTCGGCATTGCACGGGCGCTGGCCTTGAATCCCAAGCTGATCATCGGTGATGAGCCCGTCTCGGCTTTGGACGTGTCGATTCAGGCCCAGATCATTAATCTATTGGAAGACATTCAGGCGGAATTCGGTCTTTCCTACATCATTATCGCCCACGACCTGGCCGTGGTCGAACACATCTGTGACCGCATCGCCGTGATGTATCTGGGAAGAATTGTGGAGTCGGCATCCGACGTGGAGCTTTATACCAATCCGCTGCATCCTTACACCCAGGCGCTTCTTTCGGCCGTGCCGGAGCCCGACCCCGACATCCAGAAGAAACGCATTATTCTCCGGGGGGATGTCCCGTCTCCCGCTGACCCTCCGCCGGGCTGCCATTTCCACCCCCGTTGTCCGGTGGCGGTGGAGATCTGCCTCACCCTGTACCCGCCATTGATCGATGTGGGCGGCGAGCACACCGTGGCCTGCCACCGCGTAGCCAAGCCATCGTAAGAAAAGCGCCCGCTGCCGCGCCGGCCTCATCCCCGCAGTTTCGGATCGGCGATGTCGCGTAACCCGTCGGCGATGAGGTTAAAGGCAAAGACGGTGAGAAATATGGCCAGCCCTGGAAACAGGGAGAGCCAGGGCGCGTTGGTGAGTTGATCCAAGCCCGCCCGAATCATGGAGCCCCAGCTGGGAGTGGGCGGTCGCACACCGAGTCCGATAAAACTGAGGCTGGCTTCCACGATGATGGCGGTGGCGATCCAAAGGGTTCCCATGACCAGAATTTCTCCCAAAATATTGGGAAGGACATGCAGGATGATAATCTTGGGATCGCTTTGGCCCACCGCCCGGGCGGCCTCGATATAGGGCATCTCTTTGAGTGAGAGGGTGGAACCGCGCGCCAACCGGGCGATCCGGGGGGTTAAGGCCACGCCGATGGCAATGATGATTTTGATCAGTCCCGGTCCCATGATGGCCAGGATGAGCAGGCCGAAGATTACGATGGGAAACGACATGAAGACGTCATTGAAGCGGGAAATCACGGCATCCGCTTTTCCCCCCCTATAACCCGCGACGACACCCAGCGGAATGCCGCCGACCATACTCAACAAAACGGACGCGAGGCCGACCATCAAAGAGACGCGGGACCCCCACAGGATGCGGGAGAATTCGTCGCGCCCGTATCCGTCGGTGCCGCACAGATGGGTCAGGGAAGGGGGCGCATACTGAAGCTTCACGTTCTGCTCGATGGGGTCATAGGGGGCAATCCAGGGGGCCAGGAGCGCCAGGCCGACCATCAGGGCGGCCAGGACCACCCCCACGACGGAGGTTTTAGTGCGCTTGAAGGTGTAAAGTATTAAGCCTTTGCGGGCGTGGGCGGTGGCCATCATTGAACCTCGGTTCTAATGGTATTCAATCCTGGGATCGATCAGACTGTAAAGGATGTCCGTCAGCAGATTAAGCAAAAAAACGGCGGCTGAAAATATGACGATGACCATCTGCAGGGTCATGTAATCGCGGTCTTTCACGGCAAAAACCATCATTTTGCCCAAGCCCGGTCGGCTGTAGACAATTTCGGTGAGAACCGATCCGCCCATCAAGATCCCGGCATAGAGTCCGATCACCGTCGTCGTGGGGATCAGCGCATTGCGCAGGGCATGCTTGTAAACGACCATTTTTTCACTGACGCCTTTGGCCCGGGCCGTTCGCACGTAGTCTTCACCGATCACGTTGAGCATGGAGGAACGGGTCATGCGGCTGATAAAGGAGGTCATGATAATCCCCAGGGTAAAGGCCGGGAGCACGAGATGGTAAAACCGGCTGCCCCAACGACTGAAGTCCCCTCCTCCGATGACCGGGAACAGATTCAGTTTGACCGCAAAAACGTACATCAGAAGGATGCCCAAATAGAACTCCGGCATGGAAATACCGATCAATGAAAAAATCCTTCCCAGATAGTCGGGAAGCCGGTTGCGCCGCAACGCCGCAAAGATGCCGATGGGAACCCCCATGAGGATGCCCAGAGCCATGCCGGCCACCGTCAAATCAATGGTGTAAGGCAGGGCCTGGGCGATTTCCTGGGCGACCGGTCGTTGGGTAATGAGCGATTTTCCCAAATCGCCGCGACACAAGTCCGCCAGATACTTCACGTACTGGATCAGAAGCGGTTGATCCAGGCCCATCTGGTGCTCCAGGGCCCGAACCTGTTCCTCACTGGCATAGGCGCCGAGGGCCGCCATGGCGGGGCCGCCCGGCACAATCCGGATCAGAAAAAAGACCACGGTCACGACGGCCCATAACGTGGGCACGATTAAGAAGATCCTGCGGACGACATACTGGAACATGGTTTCTTTTCCGTATTTACTTCTCCAAAATCCGGGTGTTCCACTTGATGGTGTCGACCAGGGTCAAAGTGGACTTCATTTCATAACCCAGGTCCACGTAGTCCTTGCGGGCAAACACGAATTTCGTTATGCACAGAGGATAAGCCACGGCATCTTCCAGGATCTTCTGCTGGGCCTGGGCCCATAGCGCCTTTTGCTTTTCCACCTGCGTCTCCCGCCGGGCCTGCTCGATCAGATCGTCGATCTGGTCATAGTGGGAGAAGTTGGTAATCGCCGTGGGGGTTCCGACGATGGACTTGGAATGGTAGAACTGCGTGAGGATCGGATCCGCCGTCGGAAAACGCGCACACACGTAAAGTGTGATGGGGTTGACGTCTTTACGGATTTGCTGGTGGTAGGCGCTGTGGGTGATCACGTCCATTTGCAGGTCCACGCCGATTTTTCGCAATTGCGCCTGAATCTGTTCCATGGGTCGCCGGTAATCGGACATTTCCGTGATCACTTCTTTGAGCGTAAACCCTTTCTCCAAGCCTGCCGCTTTCAGAAGCTCCTTGGCCTTGGCCGGGTCATGCGCGTAAAGCTTCACGTCCGTGGTGCCGCCCAGATAGTCGGGAGGAATGGGAGAAACCAGCGGGGTGGTCACATCTTGGCCGAGAAAATCCATTAATTCCTGGCGGTCGATGGCATAGGCCAGCGCCTCCCGCACGCGCTTGTCATCCAGGGGCTTCTGGCGGGTGTTGAAATGCAGCGTCAGGGTTTCGCCCGGTCCAAAGATGTCCACGACCGTTCCCGGCACTTGGCGCATTTTGTCGATCCAGGCCTGTTCTCTTTCCCCTTCGCAGATATCAATCTCGCCTTTACGAAAGGCCATTTCACGGCTGCTGGCATCGGGCATGAACCAAAACTCGATTTTGTCCAGGAGCGGGCGGCCCCGGAAGTACTCCGCGTGTCGGACCGCGACGAGTTTCTGTTTGGGAACGTATTCCTCGAGCATAAAGGGACCCGTGCCGATGGGATTGGTCTTGAATTTTTCAAGGCCCATTTCCTCCACGGCTTTTTGGCACACGATGAAGCCGCCGTGATAATCGGTTAAAAGCCCCAGGACCGAAGGGACGTTTTCTTTGAAAGTCAGGCGGACCGTGTGCGGGTCAATGACCTCCGCTTTGTCCAGGGCCTCGAAATCCTTGGCAAAGCCGGAAGTATCCTTGTTGGCGGCCTTCTCCAGGGAAAACTTGACGTCGGCGGCCGTCAGCTCGCCGTACCCTTTATGAAATTTGACCCCTTTCCGCAGATAAAACGTCCAGGTCAAGCCGTCCGGGGACATTTCCCACCTTTCGGCCAGGTCGGGTTCAATTTTTTCGGGATCGATATCGCCGGGCTTGAAGCGGACAAGCGCATTAAACATGGGGTCGATGCAGGCATAGTCGATGGTGGTGGTTCCATAATGGGGATCGAGGGAACGGATGTCGGAAGCCTTGAGGGCGACCCGCACCACCGGTTCGCGGGCCTCCGCCGTCGAAGAGAAAATGGCCGCCAGAAGCAGCATCACCATTGCCAGGAGACCAATTGTCCGGAATCTCATTTGCACACCTCCTTTTCTTGAGGGGTTGACTCCTTGGTTCATTCTGTGCCAGCCGGCGTCAGTTGGTTTTGCAGCTATCACCTCCTTTCCAAACCGCGAAATCGATCGTGCCGATAGCAGACTATCGCAAAATGGCAATGGGGTGTCAAGCAGGATGTCAGCCCTTTAGCCGTCGGGAAAATTGGGATGGGTGTGGCGCGTTTCCGAAGGCCCCTTGCGGCAGGGTCGGCCACGTTTGCGCCTCTCCGCGCTGCAGGCGCATTGACAGGTTGACACGGTTGTCCTTTGGGCATATTCTGACTTGAAAGATCAATGTTCGACCCTCTTCGATGGTGGTTCATCATGCCGCACGAGGAAAAAATCAGATTCTGGGCCACGGTAGGCCTTTTGCTGCTCGGCCTCGCGTTCCGGCCTGCGGGGGAAGCGCCGGCGGCCCTGGCGGAGCATGAACTGCTTGAGGTCAAGGTGCACCGGCTGATCATGGATCCGGGGAGCAACCAGCCCGTGGTCCTTCTCGCGGACGCCCATGAGGAGCGTGCCCTGCTGATTTGGATCGACTTTTTCGAGGCCCAAGCGATCTATGCGGAGATGCAGGAGATCAAACACCGGCGGCCTCTCACCCATGATCTGCTCGAAAAGATCATCCAGCAAGTCAAAGGCAAAATCCACCACATTGTCATCCCCTTTGTCAGGGAAAATACCTTTTATGCCACGTTGGTGATGGAAAGAGAAGGCTCCCTGGTCGAGATTGACGCCCGACCCAGCGACTCGATTGTGATGGCATTGAAGTTCAAGGCTCCGATATTCGTCGCCAAGACCCTATTCGCAGAGATGGCGGTCCCGCTGGGAGAGCCGCCGGCGATCGAAGAGGAGTACGGGATCACCATTCAGGATCTGACCCCGGCCCTGGCCCGCTATTTCTCCTTCAGCTCCGAGCGCGGGGTCCTGGTCTCCGACGTGCGCAAGGGAAGCCGCGCTGAGAAGGATGGCATCCAAATCAGCGATATTATTGTTGAAGTGGAAGGCCAGCCCATTGCGAACGTGGTGTCCCTGAAGGAAGCCTTGGGCCAAAGCAAGCCTTCGGCGAAGGCCATGATTTTCAGAAACGCGCAGATCCTGTCGATTGTCCTGCACCTGAACGGATAGCCGGGCGGGAACCATTTCTGGACAGACACGGATTCCGAGCGAACACCTAGTCCAACAATTGCTGTTTCAGTAACGCGATCTTTTCCGGGCCAAGGCCGGCTTTGGTTTGCAGGTAAGCGGCGGCAGATCCGTAAGTCGCCGTAATGTGATCCACCAGCGCGGCAATGGCGCCCCGTGGCGCGGTGAAATAGGCGCGCACTTCGGCCGGGTCGATACCCATGGCTCTGACGCGCGTATTGATCATCTTGAGCACGTGGGCGTTATAGACGTTGGATAGGCCGTGGTCATGGATCACGGTCGCGGCGGGCACATCCAGCGCCAGTAGGATCAACGCGGCACACGCCCCGGCCCGGTCCTTGCCGGCGGTGCAATGAAAGACCAGGGGACGGCTTTGAGGGTCGGCCAGACGCTCAAAAATCTGGCCCCAGACATGGGGAAACCGATCGATCTTTTCGATGTAGCGCTTGACCATGAAGTCTTCCGTCAGCCAACTGATATCGCCTTTTTGCATTCTCTCCATGGCCACCGCCGGGTCCAGCTCGCCGTGGACGATGGGAAGATGAAGGTATTGCAGCGCGCCGTCGTCCGGCAACCAATCCGGCTGAGCCTTTATCTCTTCCGGCGTACGGAAATCGCAAACCAGTTGAATCCCCATGCGCCGGAGCAGGAGCTTGTCCTGCGCGGTGAGTTTAGCCAGATGGCCGGAGCGAAACACCTGGCCCCACCTCACCCGCCGGCCCTTTGAGGTCTCATACCCGCCCAGATCGCGGAAGTTCGCAACGCCTTCCAGCGGCACCCGCCGGGAGGCACTGATCGTACCGGGGCCGTCGCCCGGTACCACGTCGAAATAATAGCGGACCTGCGGATCCAGCCCCGGGATCTCAGCGCAGTTTACGTCCTTGACGACGGCCACAGGCGATGTGCGCGCGATCGTTTCCGGGGAGTCCCCGGCAAATATTTTAATTTCCAGTTCCGTCCGCCGGGTTTTCCAACAGATTTTGTGGGTGCCGTCTTGGCGCCGGTCAACGGTGACACTGGAGATGGTTGGAGTTTGGCGTGGATTCGTCATTTTTCGATCGATGGGGACACCAGTTCTCGGCAGAGCTGGGCGGCGCCGGGGGCGTCATAGGCATAGCCATCGGCCCCGATGGCATCCGCAAATTTATGGGTCACCGGCGCGCCGCCGATGATCACCTTGACGCCCGCCCGCAGGCCCGCTTCCTCCAGTGCCTTAACGGTATTCTTCATTTCGATCATGGTCGTGGTCAA
>CP070697.1:4929272-4941122 GCA_020353555.1 Desulfobacterales bacterium | reverse complement strand
GTGGGCCTGGGAGCTTACCGCGCGGCTTCTTTCAAACGCGACGAAGAGATCATTTTGGAGGTCAACCCTTATTATTTCGGAGAAAAACCCAAAAACGACATGGTCGTCATCCGTTATTTCGCCGATGCCACCACCATGCGCCTGGCCCTGGAAAAGGGCGAACTCGATTTTGCCTTCAAGTCGTTTAACCCTTCCGATATCAGCGATCTCGAAAAATCGGACAAACTGAAAACCATCAAGGGTCAGGGGCCGTACATCCGCTACCTGTGTTTTCAGTGCCGAACCAAGCCCTTTGACGACAAAGTCGTGCGGCAGGGCGTGGCGGCCGCCATCAACCGGCCGGATATTATCAAGAAGGTTTTCCTCGGTCAGAACGATCCCCTTTATTCCATGGTGCCCGCGGGCATGTGGACCCACACGGACAACTTCAGGGAGGTTTTCGGCGACGGCAATATCGCCAAGTCCAAAGAGCTTCTGGCCAGCCGCGGCTTTAATGCGAGCAATAAGCTGAAATTTGATTTCTGGTATACCCCCAGCCACTATGGGGACACCGAAGTGGATATGGCGGCGGTCCTCGAAGCCCAGTTCGAGGCAACGGGCGTGATGGAGGTCAGCGTCAAATCGGCGGAGTGGGCCACCTACAAGGAATACTGGAGCAATCAGCAGATGCCCGTCTATCTGCTGGGCTGGTACCCGGACTACATCGATCCGGACAATTATACGGCCGCATTTGCCGGCACCGCCGGCTCCCGGGGCAATGGGATCTACTTTTCGGATCCGACCTGGGATGCGATGTTTGTGGACGAGCAGAAAGACCCGGACGAGGGCAAACGGGAGGAGATCTTTAAAAAGATTCAGCAGATGTGGACGGATGAAGTCCCCACGGCCCCTATTTTCCAAGGCAGCTTGTACCTTTTCTCCCAAAAGAACATCGAAGGCATTACGATTTCGCCGACCCTGCAGTTCATCTATGCCCCGATTGAAAAGAAGCAATAGTGATGATGTGAAAGGACGGGATTTGCCCGGGAGGAGAAATCCCGTACTTTGACCTTTGTGGGAGTTGCCGCCACGCAACAACCTGTTCCTGATTGTCGGCTTGGGAACGATCTACGCGGGTTCCAAAGCGCCTGCGATTTCCAAGCCCTTGAATTTAATGATTCGTATCAATTTAGCTGTATGAAAAATATCCCGGTCGACCGCTCATCGGCTTTGGGCATCGGGAAACTGTCTGAGAAAATTAGAGATCGTTAAACCGAACCGCAAAAAGGAGTTCCACTAAGGCCCGGATTGACCTTCCTTTGCGCGGCATCCTGTTTGAAATCAACGCGCGGGTCTGTTTTACGAACCCTTATTTTCGAGTTTTTCCCGATGCCCAAAGCCGATGAGCGGTCGGCCTATCCATGGTTTTTCAAAGGACTGAACTGTTACAATGATTCCTGAGGGATTTTGGCTGTGTCCGTCGGTGTAAATCCGTGCCCTTTTTGATGCCATCAGATTTATGAAAAACCTACTGCGATACGTTATCACGCGTACCCTCCTGACCATTCCCATGCTCTTTATCCTTCTGACGATTGTCTTCGTGGTCGTAAGGATTATGCCCGGCGACCCGGTCTCTTCCATGCTGGGCGGCCATGCGCCCCAAAAAGTCATTGACAAGAAGAAAGAGGAATTGGGATTGAACCGGCCGCTGATCGTTCAATACGGCAGCTACCTGCTGCAAATCTGCCGCCTGGATCTGGGAGATTCCATGATTTTCAAGCAGAAGGTGATGGACGCCATCGGCGATAAACTTCCCGCGACCATTGAGTTGACCTTTTTCGGGATGCTGATCACGCTTGTGGTGGGGGTGCCTCTGGGAGCCTATGCCGCCGACAAACGCCGGTCGGCCCAGGACTACGGCATCCGATTGTATGGAATCGTGATCTACTGCATTCCGGTCTACTGGCTGGGCCTGATGCTCCAAATGATCTTTGGGATCTGGCTGGATATCTTTCCCATCGCCGGTCGAACCGGCGGGCACGTGTTCGCCTCCACCTTTGAGCAGACCGGCTTCTATGTTCTGGATACCCTTCTGATGCGGGACTTTTCCGCCTTCGGCGATGTGCTGGTCCATCTGGTCCTGCCGTCGGTCACCCTGGGGCTGACCCTGTCGGGAATTTTCATTCGGCTGACCCGCGCCAACATGCTGGACGTTCTCAAAGCCGACTATATCCTCGCGGCCGAAGCCCGCGGTATCGGCCATCGGCGGGTGGTCTACAAACACGGCCTTTTAAACGCTTTCGTCCCCATTTTGACGATGATGGGGTTGCAGGTGGCCCTGCTGATGGCAGGTGCCTTGTTGACGGAAACGACCTTTTCCTGGCCCGGAATCGGGCGGCTTCTGCTGGAACGGATCTATCAGAGGGATTATCCGACGATTCAAGGGGTCATCGTCATTTTTGCCATTATCGTCGCCCTGGTTTCGCTGGTGGTGGATATCATTTACGCCCTGATCGATCCGCGGGTGCGCTACTAGCGGGAAAAACGGACAGCGCGAAAGATAAAATCGACAGAATGCGTTAAATATTCAATTTTCAATATTCACTATTCATTTATTATGAAACATTCTCCTGCAGCTGGCCTGGGACAGATGATCTCCCGCTTCACCCGCATGGGTGTAAAATACGGGGTGGAATGGTGGATCCTGGTCATCGGGGCTGTGGTGATTCTGGGCGTTATCGCCATGGCCCTGTTTGCCGGATCCATTGCGCCCTATGATCCCCACGACCAAAATACCGGTCCGCAGCTGGCTCCCCCGAGCAGCGCCCATTTGATGGGGACCGATAATTTGCAGCGCGATGTGTTTTCACGGATCATTTTCGGAGCCCGCACGATTTTAGGGGTGGCCATTCTGGCCGCCATCATTTCTTCACTGGTGGGCATCAGCATGGGATTGATCTCCGGTTATGCCGGCGGCGGCTTTGACAAGGCTTTGTCCCTGATCATCGATTCCGTTTACTCCTTCCCCGGTCTGATTCTGGCGATCACGTTCGCCGCCATGCTGGGACCGGGTATTATCAGTATCACGTTCGCCGTCGCCGTGATTTATATTCCCACCTATTTCCGGCTGGTCCGCGGGCAAACCCTGACCATTAAGGAAGAACTCTATGTGGAGGCGGCCCGGGCCATTGGCGCCCCCGGCCGCACCATTTTGTGGCAGTATATTTTCCCCAATGTGATTGCCACCACGGTGGTGGTGTTTACCATGAACGTCGGGGATGCCATCATGATCGAGGCCGCCTTGACCTACCTGGGGCTGGGCCTGCCTCCCAGCGTCGTGGACTGGGGGATGGATCTGGCGATGGGCAAGAAGTTTCTGCCGTCCGGCCATTGGTGGTTGATTACGTTTCCGGGCACCATGATTTCGCTGCTGGCCCTGGGTTTTACCATGCTGGGCGAAGGGCTGGCGGAAATCCTGAACCCGCGCCTGCTGGAGCGTTAGCCGCTCTAAAACCGGGCCTCCGGCAGCAAGCCCAGCGTCGGGTTGTCTCCGGCAACTTCCTGCGCGCGGAGCGGGCGGGAGCCGCGGCCCGATGGCAGGCTGCAAATTAATACATTGATCCGCCGCATCAATTTAGCGGTATGAAAAACATCCCGGTCGCCAGCTGATCGGCCTATCCCTGGTTTTTCAAAGGGCTAAACTGTTACGATCCACCCAAGATGCATTCCAATATTTTAGAAATCGAAGACCTGCACGTGCATTTTCCGATCCATATCGGCACGGTCCGCGCCGTGGAAAATGTGACCATGACTATTCCGCAGGGTGACGTCATGGGCCTGGTGGGCGAATCGGGCTGCGGCAAGTCGACCCTGGGCTTTTCCATCCTCCGGCTGCTGCGACCGCCCGGAGAATTTGCCGGGGGTCAAATCCGCTATCATGGCCGGGACATCCTGCAGATGAATACCAAGGAGGTGCTAGACCTGCGGGGCAAACGCATTGCCATGATTTTTCAGGACCCCTTGACTTCCCTCAACCCGCTCTTCCGGGTCGGGGATCAGTTCGTCGAAGCCATACAGACCCATGAAAACGGCGTTTCCAAGAAAGAAGCGCTCCAGCGGGCGGCCGCAACACTCGAGCGCCTGGGAATCGCCCCGGACCGACTCCAGGAATACCCCCATCAGATGTCGGGCGGTATGCGCCAGCGCATTATGATCGGCATGGCCCTGGTGCTAAACCCGGATCTGCTCATCGCCGACGAACCGACCACCTCCCTGGATGTGATTGTGGAAGCCCAATTCCTGGATCTATTAAATGAGCTGCGCAAGCAGTTCAACCTGACCATCCTGTTGATTTCGCACAATCTCGGAATCGTCGCCCAAATGGCGGATCGGATTACCGTCATGTACGGCGGGCGGGTGGTGGAATCCGGCGGCGCGGCGGCGGTGTTTGCCGAACCCCGGCACCCTTATACCCAGGGACTGCTGGCTTCCATTCCCAATATCAAACTGGATCAGCCGCAACTGCGCACCATGCCCGGCGCGCCGCCGGACCTGGTGCACCCGCCCCCCGGCTGCGTATTCCATCCTCGTTGTGCTTATGTCGAAGGCATCTGCCGCGAGCAGATCCCGCCGGCATTCAAGGTTGGGGATCATCTCACCGCCTGCTGGCGGTACGGGTAAAACCATGGTGAACCTGCTCGAGATCAAGCACCTGAAAAAGCATTTCCCCCTGGATAAGGGGTTTCTGGCCCAGTTGTTGACCAAAGAAAAGCGGGTGGTCCGGGCCGTGGACGACATTTCGTTCTTCATTCGGGAGGGCGAGGTCTTGGGCCTGGCCGGAGAGAGCGGTTGCGGCAAGACCACCACCGGAAGGCTGGTCCTCAGACTCCTGGAGCCCACCTCCGGTGAGGTTCTGTATGGGGGAAAATCGATTTATCACAAAACGCCCGCGGAAATGCGCCGGCTGCGCGCAAAAATGCAGGTCATTTTTCAGGACCCCTTTGCCTCGTTAAGCCCTCGCATGAGTATCGGCACCTCCATCGGATACCCCCTGAAAATCCACACCGCATATACGGCGGCCGAAATCAAGGACAAGACGCATGCACTCATGGAAAAGGTAGGCCTGGCGCCGGCCGATTTTTTGAGCCGAAAATATCCGCACCAGCTCTCAGGCGGCCAGCGGCAGCGGGTGGTGATTGCCCGGGCCTTGATCACGAATCCGGATTTCGTCGTGGCCGACGAGCCCATCGCCATGGCCGACGTTTCCGTCCGTGCCATGATCCTGGAGCTGATGGTTCAACTCAAGGAAGAATTCGACCTTACCTACCTGTTCATCACCCATGACCTGGCGACCTGCAAATACATCTGCGACCGCATCGCCATCATGTATCTGGGACAGATCCTTGAAATCGGTCCCTTAAACGAGGTTTTTAGGCAGCCGCTCCACCCGTATACCATTTCATTGCTGGCCGCGGTCCCGGTACCGGATCCCAAGTTCAGACGAACCCATCCCATCCCCCAAGGGGAGATTCCCAGTGCCATCCATCCGCCGCCGGGATGCCGCTTTCATCCTCGCTGCACGCAGGCCGGATTGATGTGTGCGACGGAATCGCCGGCTCTCCGGCAGGTGGGAGCGGAACATTGGGTGTCCTGTTTTATGAGGTAAAACCCGAATCGGACTCCGTGTCCGCCGGTCGGAAGGTGGTTTGGCGACTGCATTCCGTTTCCCGGGCGACCACGGACAAGCGACAAGCGACCCAGCGCGTGTTACGCGACTTTTGGGGTGAAAGGAGGAGACCATGGCAAAATACGTCCCAACGTGTTTGGCATTTATGTTTCTGGTCATTGGGGCCGGAATCCTGCCGGTTTCCGGCGGCACCTCTTTGGATGGAAATGTTTTAGCCCCCAACGCCGGCGCGCTTGTGGAAGACCTCTCCCGGGAGTATCCGATTGCCGCCGGCATCTGGTACCCCACCGACGGGCCGCTGCCGGAAAAACCCGTGCGTTATTACCGGATCCGGTGCTGGCCCGGCTGCCATACGGGCAGCTCCTACGGGAAATACCCGCACAAGGCCCTGAAGGACAAACCCATCTGGCCCACCTCAACCGTGGATATGCCCTCGACCGCTCGGCCGGATGCGAGCCAGAAAAATCCGTAATTTCAGCCCCCGGAGGAGACGCGCATGATTCCCTGCCAACGCCCGTTGTTTGACATCCCTGAAGATGTCGCCTATTTTAACTGCGCCTACACGGCCCCCCTGCTGCGGGCCGCCCAAGCGGCCGGACAAACGGCCATGAAGGCCAAGGCCGCCCCGTGGACGATTACCCCCCCGGACTTTTTTGTTACGACTGAAAGCGTAAGGAAGCTGTTCGCCCAACTGATCGGGTGCCCGGCCGACCGCATCGCGCTCATCCCGGCCGTGTCCTACGGAATCGCTTTGGCGGCGCAGAATCTGCCGCTGGCACGGGGCCAAGCCATTGTGGTTTTGGCGGAGCAGTTTCCGTCCAACATCTATAGCTGGCAGCGCTTGGCCGATCGGAAGCAAGCCCGGATCACGACCGTCTCCCGTCCGGTGGATTGTGACTGGACACCGGCGGTCCTGCAAGCCATTGACGATCAGACCGCTATCGCCGCGCTGCCGAATTGCCACTGGACCGATGGGACCCTGCTGGATCTCGTACGGATCGCCGAAAAATGCCGCGCCGTCGGTGCCGCCCTGGTCGTGGACGGCACCCAATCTCTCGGCGCCATGCCTTTCTCCATCGCCGCGGTTCAGCCCGATTTTCTGGTGACCACGGCGCACAAATGGCTCTTGGGTCCTTACAGCTTTGGTTTCTGCTACGTGGCCCCCCGGTGGCAATCCGGGATTCCCCTGGAGGAGAACTGGCTCAATCGCGCCGGATCCGAGGATTTTGCCCGTCTGGTCGATTATCGCCACGATTATCAGCCCGGGGCCCGGCGATTCGATGTGGGCGAAGTCAGTAATTTCATCCTGGCCCCGGTGGCCCAAATCGCCCTGCGGCAGTTGCTCGATTGGCAGGTCGCTAAGACGGCGGAAACCCTGCGGGCCAAAACCGGTGCGATTGCCGACCGGGCCGTGCAATTGGGGCTGGACGTTGCACCGGCGGCCACCCGGGGGCCGCACATGCTCGGGCTGTCCATGCCCGGCGGGTTGGCCGCGGAACTGTCGGCGCGGCTCGCCCGGGAAAAGGTTTATGTAAGCGTCCGCGGCGATTCAATCCGCATCTCACCCCATCTGTACAACAACGATGCCGATTTGGAGCGCTTCTTGACGGTCTTGGAAAAAGTGATCCCGGGGAAACAGGCAACCGGGCCATCCCCTATCCGTCCCGTCAAGTAAAGAAACAAAATTTTTGTTTACGATAAAAGAATAGATTTTAGAGACGGCTATTAATTCTAGTTTGTCACATTAACCATGTTCACCACTGGGCGCGGCATGGATGATCAGATTTGAAACCGTGTAAAACTCGTGCCAAGGGCTCGTAAAGAAAGCCCCGAGGCCGCGCACCATATGAACTGTTGCCGTATCTGCATTTTTTCCAGCTCTTTGAAAGCAGCGGTGCCACGGCGCGGTGCTTTCTAAACGATCCCTAAGGCCCTCAGACAGTTACACGGTTTCAAATCTGACCCTCCCTTGCGCTTGTCCCCGGAAGGCTTGCGGTCATGTGACAAAGTCGAATTAAATTAGGCAAGCCTGAAAAAAGCTCAAAAGACGGCGGTTTAGAAGGTTGGATATCTTCTTTAACCGCCGTTTTGTTTATATAAAATCAGAACCGATCCTTTTTTGCCGGATGCACCCGGGCCGGATCTTGCCGTACAAGGGCGAGCAGCGCAGGGCGCAGATAACCAACTATAGCAGGATAGATACCTACCCCGGCACCAACAAACAAATCCCCGGCGGGATTCAATTATTACGCGCGAATGTTACTTATTTCAAGGCGCTGGCGGCGAAGCTGCAAATCGCCCCGGCCGATCCGGGGGCCGGGCAACTTTACGGCGAAACAAGCGCGGAATCGGCCGGGCAAATGACGGCGGAGGTCATCGGCATCAAATTCTGGGCGTGGCGATTACGAGAGGCCGGGATGGCTGCGACGATGAAAAATAAATCCTCCAGGATGTTGATTGGAACGGATGCGAGCCGCAAATATTTGCACAACATTGGCAAGAAAAGCTTTTATAAATTGGTTCAAATCGGGCTGCCATTGGTGATTGTCGATCGGCGCGTCTATGCTTATGAAAAAAATGCTATTTTCAATTGGGTATCAACGAATAGAGACGGTTGATAAATTGGCAAGCATTTTACAACGGCGCGAAGTGAAAATTTTGATCGATGTGCGCTTCAAACCATGCAGCCGCAGGGATGGATTCAACAAACCCAATCTAAAGGCCGCCTTGCGGAAGTACGGCATTGATTACATCCATGCCGGTGAGACACTTGGCGACTTGGTTAGGATCACAGAGCCGGAAATTAAGGGTCTGGCCGAATGGTATCAAAAAAAGCGACTGAATCTATGCCTGCTGTGTGTTGAGGAAGATCCGACTAAGTGCCATCGCAAATTCGAAATCCCGCGGCGCCTGCCAAGATATGACGTCGAAGTGAGACGTTTGAAAGTGGACTGGGCTATTGAAACGGTTAGAAATGGGAGTCAACAATACTATGGGAGAAGATTTTAATGGCCGCGTTTTGAGTTAAGTAGATATCGGCGGCGTCTAGCGATTGGTCTGCAGTTTGTAAACAAGGAATCAGCAATCCGCAGCGTCAGACGTTTTGGTCGGAATTTGCGTAAATAAATCAGTACGCTCACATGCTAAAAATCGACTTTTGGACGATTGTCTTTTAGGAAATAATATTCTACTTTGTACAATATTTATCCTAATCGACTATAGGGGCAATGAACCAATGAAAAATGAAATCGTGATTATTGGAACGGAACCGCCATGTGCTCGGTGTGATTATCTCACCCGGATGGTTCAAGACATCGTTGAAGAGATGCAGCTTGACGTGCCGGTTCGACACGTTGCCTACACCAGTAATGGGGCGCACCGAGTTGCCGCCGAATCAGGACTTTTGCCGGGTACAGCCAAAGATGTTGCGAAAAAATTAGCCGTGAGGGTGAATTAGGACAGGTTGCATGCACTAATAGAGCAAACATCCCAGGGCGCAAATCAGACTTCTTGCCGCGGATCGGCTGCACAAAAGTGGTCTTCGGCACTCGACGAGGCACTTCGGCCATGCGAAGAAAGGGCTGTGGATGCCGGTATTATGATGACACCTATGCTTGTTGTAAACAATGGAGACCTTGCCGAATCCCGATTACGATCGGATTGCAATTGGATGGGAGATGCCGAAGACAGTAGCTGTCATTCCTCAATAGGGAACTTGCCCCAAAGAGTGGACCCGAGAGATGTCTAGCATGCTCGACGGTATCGTTCTTTTGGATGCCTTGTATGATTTGGACGCCTATCGATCAGAGATCGATGAGGTCTCAGACAACACCGGTCTTCCGATTCTGGAACGGGAAAATATTGGCTAAAAATTTTCTTTTAGACGCAGTAGATAAGAATCAGTGCAAACCTGTCGCGAATACAAAGGACAGGGAAATCGAATCACTTGAAAGGAGAGAAAAGCCATGCGTAAAAACCGTAAAACTATCGATGATATACTCGAATCGCTGATTCAAGTGGCACACCAAAATGGCGCAAGCGATGCCAAAGCGGTTTCAACAGCGGACGTGACGGTAGATGAGTCGTTGACAAATTTCTGCAGGGATTCCGGATGCGAAAACTACGGGCTTGCCGTCAGCTGCCCACCCCATGTATCGGGACCCGCCGGATTCAAAGAACTGCTGAAAGATTACACCCGGGCGGTGGTGTTTAAAATCGATGTTCCCACCGAAACCCTGCTTTCCAAGGAAAGCCTCGAGGTGTTCCGGTCACTACATAAAATCGCAGCCAATATCGAAAAGGCGGCGGTTGAAAAGGGATACAACCGTTCAAAAGCCTTTGCCGGCGGATCCTGCAAGCCTCTGTTTTGTCAGGAACACCCGGATTGTCGGGTTCTGTCGGAAAACGGCAAATGCCGCCATCCGCATATTGCCAGGCCGTCCATGTCCGGCTTCGGCATTAATGTCTCCCAGCTCGTGAAGACGGCGGGATGGCAAATGGACCGGATCACGCGCGAAACAGATCCGGAAGCGGTTAAAATAGCAATGCTCTGCGGACTGGTATTGATCGGTCGTTAATGGAAAGAGACAGCAGGGTCGACACATGGCCTAATTTTGCATAAGAAGAGAAGAAAATCATAATTTCGACGGAGACGCAAACCTTTGACATCTCACAGCTCGTTAAAGACTTGCAGAATCGGTTTTCATCTGTCCCAATTGCCCCGATTTTTTCAAAAGCCCGGCAGGATCGGATCGCCCAAAGTCAGTGGCCTATTTCAGACGCCCTTAGCGCCCAGAATATGGCCGTGCCTGATGAATTACTTCGTTTGGATGTATCTCCTTCAATGTCGTCGTGAAACACAAATGTCGATGAGTTCAGTGAACACATAACATAAACTGACCGTCAGTGCCTTCGGCATCCGGTGTCATGGATTTGGCATAATTTCCCCTTTAAATTACCACCTGATTTACTCGACAGCCAGGTTCGTGCATGTGGCTGCAATCTGATACGCGCCATTGCATCCGGTCTGCCTGAACCAGATCCTCTTGACAACATGTTGTATTCATGTCGTCTTTGACACACAAGGACCGTTTTGAGACACTCATCCTGTTGAAAAGCGATTTCCTATTTGTGGTTTATCACATTTGCCCCAGGCAGAGGATGCTTAGTGGAGATTGCAGTCGCAATCACGCGGGCATCGTCAGCCACCGCTTGAGCTCGAAATCCACTTGTGCCTAAATTATGTTTACTCCGTAAAAGTGAACTCAAAAAAACATTTTAGATTGAAACTACCAAAACTTATCTCAAAAAAAATCTATACATAAGGTCCTGATTATGCATTACGATCAGGATAGAGCTTACAAACGAACAATGGCATCGGATAGAGCCCATCATACTATCGGTAAAACAGCGCAAAGATCCGCGAGGCCGTCCAGCCCATGATCCACGCGAGGTTTTAAATAGGATATTATGGAGACTGCGAACCTGCGCACCATGGAAGGAATTGCCACTGCGGTATCCGCCGGACCAGACCTGCCACAGGCGGTTCCAGCAATGGGTCAAATTCGGCGTTTTCAGACGCATCGCCCAAGAGCCGGCGCAGGTCTGTGCGAACGCGGCGGAATCGATATTCGTGAGGCCTTCACAGACGGAACCTCTGTGCCGGCAAGAAAAAGGAGCCTTGCTGTCGGCAAGACGAAGGAAACCGCCGGGATCAAGTCTTCATTTTTCATACTATTACCCCACTCTGTCAAGAATGAAGACCCCGCTGTTTTATGACATCCAAGTGACACGTTTGAAAATGGACTGGGCTATCAATTGGTGACTCCGGCAGGTGGTGATACCAGTACCTGGAGCTTTGCAAAATTCCATATACGGTTTGAGTATCACTCGGTATTCAAAGCTGCCAATCATTGAGATTTATAGCAGATAGGGGTCGGGAAGGGTCGTCCCTCCCCGCCCTCCGAACCGTGCATGCGGTTCTCCCGCACACGGCTCTCCAGTTGGTGGTTTCCTCATCGGGATTGGCGCGCTAATATGTAGGCCTCGCGCATGGTGAAAAGCCCACGTTCAGCGAAAAAGGCATTTGGCCACCGCCTGTGATCTTTACCAGTTCTGCCCGAACCTGGCCGCTTTTGATGTTTGCGCAGTACAGCTCTTAGGCGTCGGCGTATAAATCCATCAAG
>CP070697.1:4918928-4929172 GCA_020353555.1 Desulfobacterales bacterium | reverse complement strand
CGTGACGCTCACCTCGCCGAGATGGGCGGTGCGGAGCAGATACATGTAGGTCCGCGATTGACCGATGCCGCCCCCGATGGACAGCGGGATTTCGTCGTTGAGGATCGCCTGGTGGTACGGGAGATCGAGGAAGTGCTCCTGGCCGGATAGTTTCAGCTGCAGCTTCAACGTATCTTTGGTCACCCGGATGCCCATGGAGGTCAGCTCGTGGCGCCGACCGGTCACAGGGTTCCAGACCAGGATGTCGCCGTTGAGTCCATGCATCTTGTCGCCGTTCTTCTCGATGGTCTCGGTCACCCAGTCGTCGTAGTCCGCGGCCCGCATCTCGTGGGGGTACCCGTCCTTGAGAACCCAGCCGATCCCGATGATGAAGATGGCCGGTGCCACTTCCCGGAGCATCTTGGTCTCGCGCTGCTTGCGCGGGAGGTCGGGGTAGCGGTCAAGAATCTCCTCGGCGTGGAAGAACTGCAGTTCCTGCGGGAAATCCGGATACTTGTTGGTGCGCAGGGCCGGAAACTGCTCCTGGGCGTGTTGGGCGGCGCCGTAGAGGACCTCCCAGATCTTTTTGACGATGTCCTTCAAGAAGTCGAGGTGGCGGTCCTGGGCGGTGATCACCCGTTCCCAGTCCCACTGGTCCACATAGGATGAGTGGTCGTGGTCCAGGAAGTAATCCTTGCGTACGGCCCGCATGCTGGTGCAGATGCCCCCGCCGACCTTGCAGCCGAACTGCTTGAGCGCCATGCGCTTCCACTTCGTGGCGGCTTGGACCACCTGGGCCTGGATCGGCTTTTCCAGCCCCAATCCGCAGGAGAACTCCACGGGCGTTCGCGAACCATCGCGGTCGAGGTAGTCGTTGACCCCGCTTTCCCGATCGACGATGAGGGGTACCGGCACCATCTGGAGATGGAGCTGCCGGCACAGGTTCTTTTCAATGTACTCCTTCACCGTATAAACAGCTTGCATACGCTCCATGGGGGCCTGGAGCGGCGCGTAGTCGCGGGGCAGAATCTTTGCCACTTCTTCGTAGCTACTCACCCCCGGACCGGCCAAATCGGCTTGCTTGTCCGCTTGCGTCATTTGCTTCACTCCTCTTTTGTTGTTGGATCGCGGGGTCTTCCGGCCGCAGGTTCTCCATCCGCTTCCGATCCGTGCGGGCTGCGGCATGAGGGGGCCCGCACGTCAATGCCGGTGCATGAGGCCCCCGAAGTAGCTTTCCTGCGGGATTTCGTGAATCACGGCCAGGATGTTGCTGGGATCAACGCCCATGTACCGGTTGGCCAGCATGATAAAGCGTTCCATCAGTTCGGTCTTCAGAGCCGGGCTGCGTCCGGGGTACATGAAGGTTTCGATAAAAACGAAGTGGGGATCGCGGTCGGTATACGCACTGCGGTGATCCAGAGGGCTGTCGTACAGGATCACCTGGCCGATGATGGTGTCGAGCTGCAGCACCTTGGTAATGGCTTCCCGTACTTCCTTCACCAGGGCGGCTTTCGATCCCTGGTCCACGGAAGAGGAAACATGGATGATGACTTGCGGCATGGGGGTATCCTTTCTCAATGCGTGGTCTTGATGGCCATGGTACGGACGGTCACGGAATAACAACGTGCCATTGTCCCCAAACTGTTTTTGGGTATCATACTTATGAGATTCCCGTTGTTTTTGCAAGGGACATGATGGAAGATTGCCAGAACGTGCCATATGAGCGGCTTAAGTTGTTTGGGAGCTTCACAACCCCCTCAAACCCCTGACGTGAACCGGCCGCTTTCGGGAGCGCGTGGACACCGTCGGCCAAATCTTAAAAGCGTCAAGCATGATCGTGCGAGTGACCGTCAAGGAGCGAGGCGGGCTTGGGCGATTCGGTTTCAGTGGATTTTAGGATCGCAGGCGTTGCCGCATTGCACAAATGCGTCACTTCTTTCCAACTGTAACGTCACATGCGCAATGCCGAACTTCGCATGCAAGTCATCACGGGCTTGGGCGATGACGGCATCATCATTTTCAGGATCGGGCTTGACCAGATGGGCGGTTAGGGCGGTCTCGGTCGTACTCATGGCCCAGATATGTATGTCATGAACCGCCGTAACGCCGGCAAGTCCGGACAAATAATCGGCAACGGCCTGGGTGTCGATTCCGGCGGGTACCGCCTGCAACGCCAAATTCATCGACTCTCTAAGCAGCCCCCAGGTTCCCCATAAAATGATCACCGCAATAAGGAGGCTAACCACCGGATCGATCCACAGCCAGCCGGTCACGATAATCCCAAGCCCGGCCAAGACAACACCGCCAGAAACGCCCGCATCCGCGGCCATGTGCAGGTAGGCCCCCTGGATATTCAGATCCTTCTTGCGGTCCGCCAGGAACAACAGCGCCGTGGCGGCATTGATGATCACCCCGACGGCCGCCACAGCGATAATCGTCTTGCCGGCTACCGGAGCAGGGTTGCCGAAGCGGCGAACGGATTCCCACGCGATGCCGCCCACCGCCACCAGCAAGATAATGGCATTGATCAGCGCCGCCAATATCGTCGTACTTCTCCAGCCATAGGTCCTTCGGGAAGTCGGCTGAAGTTTGCTTAAATAGCTGGCGCCCCACGCCAGCAGAAGCCCGATGACATCACTCAGGTTATGTCCGGCGTCGGCCAGAAGCGCCAGCGAATCGGCCAGGATCCCAAAAACCGCTTCCGCCACGACAAAGCCAAGGTTCAACAAGACGCCGAGGGCGAATATTCGATGGTAGTTGGCCATGCCGTGGTCGTGTTTATGTGCCATGGATGAAACCCCCACCTGAAGGCCGCCGCGGTGCAGAGCCCGGTCGAACCCCTCAATCTCCGCGGCTCCGTGCAGCGGTTCTGAGATTGCCGCAGCGCTGCGTTGGAGGTCTGAGGCAGGAATCTGTTGCCGCCAAACGCCGCCACTTAACAGGCCCTGTCTTGAAAAATGCGCGGCCCATCAGTCATGGCAAGCACAGGCTTTGCCCCGCGCCTTGGCGAACGCTTCTTTCCCCTCTCTGAAGGCGAAGACGGCGATGGTGAGGGCCCCGAAAGAATCAAGGCCGCCGATACCGGTGAGGGCATATCCTCCACTGGCCAACAACAACACAAAGGAGAGGTACAAGCAGGTTCTGGTGCAGTTGGCGTCGGCGATAATGGCATCGGAATCAAGTTGTCGGCCGACGTGCATTTTAAAGTGAATCAACGCCCACATTGTAAAGATGGAGATGGTCGAGATCACAATCCCCCAAAACGTCGTCTCGGGGTGATGTCCGCGATAAAGGTTCAGTGCGGCTGTGAGAATTAGACCGCAAGTCAGCAGATAAAAGGCGCTTCCCGTAATCCGCAGCGCCTTGCGTTCGAAATGGTCGAAATCACTTGCAGGACGACTTTTCATACGCTGAACCATGTGCCAGATGCCGACGCCCGAAATGACCTCGACAAAGGAATCGACCCCGAAACCAAAGAGGGCCAGGGTTTCGTCTTCTACGCCGCAGAACACTGAAACCAGACCTTCTAAGGAATTGTAGAAGACCGTGATTTGGGCCAGCAAGAGGGCTCGCTTGTACTGGAGTGTCCTGCGATCGGATAGTTTCAATGCGATTGCGTCCATTAGCAGTTCCGTTTTTCAATCATTTTAGACAAAGATAACCAGCCTCTCCCTCGTATCAAGGTGTCACTTCAAGAACGCGACTCTGGAACAATCGGAAACAAGGGTGACGGGACCATACGGATAGGTCTAAAAACCCTTCGGGTTCATTGCGCTTTCCACCACCCGGCGGACATCTCCCAGGCATCACCCGCCCTTCGGGTTTTTCACGGCACACTGACAATTGCCGAACTTCTTTGCCAGCTGAATTTTTTCCATGATGGTCGAGCGGCCGTGGTTCGAGTAGTCTTGTTGAATATCTTCAGCCGAATAGCCGAAACAGTAGCAGATCAAATCCTTCACGGTTGAAATCCTTGTCGATGGAGGGCATCTTTCCGGCAGCAATGTCGGCCCCGGCCGGCTTGCCGGATTTCTGATTGTCGGAAATGACACGCGTCAAGGTATAACGATCTCATCCGATTTTCAATGTGAATATTCTTAGCGTGGCGGGGGTGACCGCGATTAAACTTGACTGCTTTCGAACTTAAATATAAATAATCGTTTATACGCTGATAACCAAGGTCTACGCTGTCGCATGAACCATGTTCACCATGGGGTACGGCATGGATGATCCGATTTGAAACCGTTCTGACCCTCCATGGCGCTGGTCCCCGGAAGGCTTGAGCGCATGTGAGAAAATAGACTTTAACTGGAGCGTCATGGGCATGTTCGAAAAAGGAGTACGCGACATTGGATGCAAATAAGGTTGCGGAGCAAACAGAACGGCCGCCCCTTGACAGGAATCTGCAGGCGCCGGCCTTTCTGGCCAAAAGTCTGAGTGATGAAAATCGGCTGCGCATATTGTTATGTGTCAGGAATCGTAAGAAATCCGTTTCAGGCATCGTTGAAGAGCTGCACCTGTCACAACCACTGGTCTCGCATCACTTGAAAGAACTCCGACGGGCCCTGCTGGTGGAAGTCGAGCGCAACGGGCCTTTTGTTTTTTATAAATTAGCTGACGGCAGGGTTATCGAAATCTTAAGAAAACTGCATGAACTCGCCCAGGATCTCGTAACCCACAGAACCGGATTCTAATTCAGGGGGGACTCTCTGTTCATGAAAGCGATTGAAAAACTTATCGATCAAATGGAACCGGAAGCCGCAATGGAAACACTGGCTTCCATTGTCAGAAAACTATTCAGCCATGTCGGTGAAAAAGCACGGCTCGATTTTGTGTACGCCCTGACGGGGGAAACGGAAGCAGGCAGCGTCCCCGATCTGGTTCATCTTTGACTGGCCGAATGCATGGGCGCAGGTGTCGATCCCAGGAAAATGTGCCAAAGCCTGGTGACTAAGGTGGCGCAATTTAAGCAGCTCCAGGCCGTCACCGATCCTGAAATCCTGATGTTATTCGAGGACTGGTTGGAGGAGCTGGAAAACGAAGTGGCTGCCTTCATCAAAGCGGCCGGCTCGGAGAACTATGCGGCCGTAGCGCAAGGCACGGGGCTTTCCCAATCCGGCGCCAAATTCATCGTCACCAAACTAAAACGCGAAGGAAGAATTTAGGTGCAGGCCATCGCCGACAAGCGGCTTTCCATCGGGGTTGCCATTGTGGCCGTGATGGTAACCTCAGTTTGGGTGGGGTGGAACCACCGTGCGGTTACCGCAAAAAAGGCAACCTGGGATGATGTCGTGGCGGAGGCCGCAAACGGCGGCTACCGGTTGATCAGCACCGACGCGCTGTGGGGGCATTATAAAGAAAAGACGCAGAACCTCCTGATTGTGGATACCCGCCAGGAGTGGGAATACCGCACCGGACATATAAAAGGCGCGGCGAGCTTTCCCATGGAGCCAACCAGGTGGTCCCGATGGCGCGCAAGAAGGGCACTGGAAGAATTGCTGGGAACGGACAAGAAGCGGTTCATCGTTTTCTACTGAGCCGGCCTGGCTTGAGTCCGGAGCGACTCGGCGGCCCGGGTGGCCGTGAAGTTGGGATATAAGAATGTTTTTCGCGATCCCCGCGGGTATCCGGAATGGCACGCCAAGGGGTTGCCCATAGAGAGTACCCCGACGGGACGCTCCAACCCGACCCCCGGGGCGGAGAAGCCCCGGTCTTTTGATGGCGGGGCCATGCTCTGGACGCTTTTAGGGGTTTTCATGGGCGGTTTGGCCCTCAACTTGACACCTTGCGTTTACCCTCTGATTCCCATTACCGTCTCTTATTTCTGCGGCCGCAGCGGGCCAAACCCGGGAAAGCTGTGGGCCAATGGGGTGTGTTACATCGGGGGGTTGTCATGCACCAATTCCATCCTGGGCGTGGTGGCGGCTTTTACCGGGAGCCTCCTGGGCGCTGTTCTTCAGAATCCCCTGGTACTTGGTGCGGTGGCGGCGATTTTGCTCTGTTTGGCCGCCAGCATGTTCGGGCTCTGGGAACTGCGGCTGCCCTATGGCCTGACCCAGGCCGCCTCCCAAGCATACACCGGCTATTTTGGCAGCTTCTTCATGGGCCTCACCCTTGGAGTGGTGGCTGCACCCTGCATCGGACCCTTCATACTGGGTTTGCTCACTTGGGTTGCGGGCCTGAGGAGTCCCTTGCTGGGGTTCTCAATCTTTTTTACCTTGAGTCTCGGCCTGGGGTTGCCTCTGTTCTTCCTAGCCATTTTTTCCGGAAAAATAGAGAGGCTCCCGCGATCCGGCGAATGGATGATATGGATTCGGAAACTCATGGGCTGGATCCTGGTTGGTATGGCCGGCTATTTCATTCGACCGCTTTTGCCCCCCACGGTCGGTGCTTTGGCACTGGCCGGCGCAGCCCTGGTTGCCGGCGTGCATCTGGGCTGGATCGACCGCGCTCAGGCCAGCTTTCGGGCCTTTGCCTGGCTGAAGACCGCTGCCGGCATCACGGGATTGGTCCTGGCCACGTCCCTGATTGTCGCATTCGTGCTGAGAGGCCCCGGTGTCCAATGGCAACCCTATTCGGAGTTGCTGCTGAGCACCGCGGCCGAACAGCAAAAGCCGGTCATCATCGATTTCTACGCGAGCTGGTGCGCACCCTGCCGGGAGCTGGAGGAGGTGACCTTTCATGATCGGGAGATCGTCGGCCAGGCAAAAAGGGACTTTATCATGATCAAAGTCGATCTGACCCGCAAGGGTAATCCGGACAACGATCGCCTTTTGAGGCAGTATGGGGTCAAAGGGGTCCCCACGGTCATATTTTTGGACCGGCAGGGAAGAGAGCGGCGCGATCTGCGCCTGGTGGATTTTCTGCCCGCCGAGCAATTCTTGATCCGCATGGCTGACGTCAAGAAAATTCAACCTTTACGTGATCAATAACATCGATTAGAGGAGGCTGCATGCTGCGAGTCCGATTTTTCATGAATTTGCCCAACGGCAAACCATGAAAGCACTTCAAGAAAATGATCCCCGGGCTGGGTGAAAAATACGCGCTTGAAATCGAAACCATCGCCAAACCCAAGGCCGAATATATGACCGATGCCTATTTTGAGCTGGACCTGCCGGTGGCCCCGGCCGTCATGGTGGGTGATGAGATCGTAGTCGAAGGCGCTGATGTCACGAAAGAAAAATTGGAGGCGGTGATCCGAAGGCATCTCGACCTGCCGGAGCCGACACCTCGGAGAAAAGGCATCTTTGGACGAAAAGTCTGAGACGCTATGTTTTGATCGGCCACATGCAATCACAATCAGATGAGGGGGAAGCGATGGCTGTTGTCGAGAAGTTTCTGGGCAAAAAGGTGGAAGTACCCGACCATCTCCGTTACATCGCCAAGCAGGGGTTCTGGGCAAAAGCCGAAGATGGACAAATCATTTTCGGATTTACCGAACCGGCCCTGGTTTTAGCCGGCGGGGTCAGTGCGCTGGATTGGTTGGTCCCTCAAGGTCAAAGGGTGTCTAAAGGTGAATCGATCGTGTTCGCCATCACCGGAAAAATTCTGTACCTGGAGGCCCCAAGCGACGGACCGGTGCATTTTAATTCCGTGGTAAAAGAAAATCCGGCCCTGATCGCGGAGGATCCCTACGGGAAGGGATGGGTGTTCAAGATCGAACCCCAGACCGGGGCGGAGAATGAATTCAAACAGTTCACAGACGTTCAGGGCTATGTGGCGAGCCTTAAAACTTCGGAGGGCTTTAAGAACCCCGATGGATTGAAAGGCGGCGTTTCGGGTATCTGCAAGGCGGTTTATACGGGAATCCGGGAACAGAAGTTGTGAAACGGTGATGGACGACACGCAGGCAGATTCTCTCCGGCCAAGGAGCTGACGAACATGCGCGTGCTTCTGGTATCTGCCAATACGGAACAAATCAACATGCCGGTTTTGCCGTTGGGCCTGGCTTGCGTAGCCGCATCCCTACTGCACGCGGAAAATGATGTAAAAATTTTGAATTTAATGATGCAAGCAGATACGCGAACGGCGCTCAGGGAAGCAATTACCGCGTTTAATCCCGCCCTAATCGGTGTCTCCGTCCGAAATATCGATGATCAGAATATGGAAAATCCGCGATTCCTATTGGAAGCGGTAAAAGACGTTGTCAAGCATTGCCGCAAATTTTCCGCTGCGACGATTGTCTTAGGTGGCGCCGGCTACAGTATTTTCCCTCAAGCGGCGCTGGATTTTCTGGCAGCCGATATTGGAATCCAGGGCGAAGGGGAACGCGTTTTTTTACATCTTCTGGACCGGCTTCGTGAAAAGGAAGACCTTGCCGGAATTCCCGGCTTATATCTACCCGACCGGGATCGTCGCTGCGAACCTGGCTATATCAAGAAATTGAATGACTTACCGTTGCCCCTGCCGAACATCCATCTATCGATCCCTTCCACGCTGAAAGACCAACAGATCTGGATACCTTTTCAGACCCGAAGGGGCTGCCCCATGAACTGCAGTTATTGCGCGACCGCGACGATCGAGGGACGCATCATTCGCACGCATGCCCCTAGAAAGGTTGTCGAAGCTCTAGCCCGATATGCCGCGGCAGGATGGAATCATTTCTTTTTTGTGGACAATACATTCAATCTTCCCCCTGCCTATGCCGAAGCCCTTTGCGAGCAGCTAATTTCAGCCAAATTAAACATCACCTGGCGCTGTATTCTTTACCCCTGGAAAGTCGATGATAATCTTGTTGAAAAAATGGCAACGGCGGGCTGCCGCGAGGTCAGTCTGGGCTTTGAAATCGGTTCGGAGAAAATTCTGGCTAAAATGAACAAGAAGTACCGCCCGGCCGATGTTGACCGCATTGCAGCAAGTCTCAAGAAATTCGGTATCCGCCGGATGGGGTTTCTATTATTGGGCGGCCCTGGGGAAACCCAAGCAACCGTTTGTGAAAGTCTTTCATTTGCCGACGCATTAGACCTGGAGGCGCTGAAAATTACGATCGGAATCCGCATATATCCGGATACTTCACTCGCACAGACGGCTATCAAAGAGGGCTTGATCCAAGCCGACGACAACCTCCTCTTCCCCAAGTATTACCTTGCCCAAGGGTTGGAAGGCTGGCTGCGCCAAACCGTTCACGCCTGGATGGAGAGTCGACCCCATTGGCTAATGTAAATCAAGCCTTCGAACGGATGATAAGTTTTAAGACAACGCCACAAAAAGTCTTAAACAGAAGTCTAAATTGCAGCCGCTTTGGGTCCGGCCACGCTCTGGGAGATCTTTCGGCAAAGAGAGAATTGTTGAAAAAAAAATAACTTTAGGCTAAAGGACACAATATTCGATGGAAAGCTTGTTAAGATAAGGTCTGTCACCCTGGGTTCAACAGTCATGGAGCCCCATCCTCAGACAAACAGCCTCGCCAAAGCGGCCATTATCTGCCTGCTGACGATCTGCTTCTCGACCCCCTTTGCCCGGGCGGCAGCGCCACCGGATTTCAAAAAGGTGTTGGTTCTTTTCCCCGACCAGGGATGGATCGCCCCTGCCTACCGGATAATCTATAGCGCCGTGAAATCCGTTTTCGATGAGCATTCGCAGGATCAGATCATTTTATTCGCCGATAGTCTGGATCTCTCTCTTTACCCAAACGAAACCGACCGGCGAGATCTGGCCAGGATTTTTCGGAATAAATATGCGGGTGAGCATATTCAGGTTGTCATCCCTGTGGCTCCCTCCGGCCTTGATTTTATGCTCCAGCACCGGGAGACGATATTTCCCGACGTTCCCATCGTATTTTGCGCCCTGAGCGTCTCTCAACTGCCTAAATTGGACCGTGCCACTGAGGTCACCGGTGTTGCGATCAACCTGGAAATTCCTGGCACAATCGAGCTTGCACGGCAGATTTGTTCGGGGCTGAAACAAATTGCCGTTGTCGCGGGTACCGCCCCTTTGGACCTTTACTTGGTATCGCTGACCCGGCAAGTCTTTGAGGACTACAAAGGCAAACTCGAATGGATCGACCTGACAGGGCTGCCGATGGCGGAGCTGCTGGAGCGGGTTTCATGGCTGCCCGAAGGCGCCGCGATTCTCTATTTGACTCTGCAACGGGACGGCGACGGAAGATCATTCTCCTCGGCCGATGCTCAGCTGCTGGTGTCGAAATCGGCAAGTGTTCCTCTGTTTAACTTCATCGATGCGTCGCTGGGTTACGGCAGCCTCGGCGGACGTGTGACAACTGTCGAGAGTTACGGCCGCGCGGCAGCGGAGATCGCCCTGCGGAT
>CP070697.1:4914683-4918828 GCA_020353555.1 Desulfobacterales bacterium | reverse complement strand
GGATTCATTTGCGTAAAGGACACCATCGACGGTGCCTACCCATCGCTGGTTTTGGCCATCAATGCCGCCCGTCAGGGCATGGAGAGCAAGATATTTTATTCTTTTATGGGGCTTAATCTGGTAATGGAAGGCGGATTTGCGCGGGCCAAATTTTTCCCCCCGGGCGTGATGGGAGCCATTCCGGGGATGTCCACATTGGCCACCGGAATGATGAAACGCAAAATCGAAAAAGCCAACATCCCCAGTCTAGCAGATCTGCAGGAGATGGCCCAGATCGAAGGCGTAGAGCTGATCGCCTGCAAAATGACGGTGGACATGATGGAAATCGACGAAAAAAAACTGATCGAAGGTGTCACTGTCTGGACGGCCGAAGAATTCTTAGTCTATGCCAGAAAATGCAAAATCTGCTTATTTACTTAGAAAAATAACCGGTGTCCGAGGGTCAAAGCCTTTGGCCAGCTTCGGGCACCGGCAAGTGCGGTGATGACTTTTTATGGCCTTGCTTCTATGTGTGAATGTATTTATGTACCGCAGCTCTGGTAAGCGTTTAATGCCTGCGGTAACCCCAATGTAACTCAATTTCTATTGAGATAACGTTTTGTTTCCACTTGCCTCTTGCAAAAAATAGGTTGTAGTCACAATGGAGACCCCTCTGAGATTGTGCCCACATCGCTTCTGACAGGACAGCTTTTGTTCTGTCGGGAGCGCGCGGATCCCACTTCGAAGAACAACCCCATTGAATGATGGGGCGCAAAATCTGTGACTCAACAATTATTTCCGACTCAGGCTCTCAATTTTTCCGAAACTTCATCAGGATAATAGTTCCCGCGTGCAGCTGGGCGGCGAAGCGTGATATCGTTGAGGCGGCCAAAGGTGATGTTCGTTTTCTAGTTTTAAGGAACCGATGGATAAATAGTTAATCAACCATCAAAGCCTTAGGCTCGAAAGGAGGATTTCCATGCACACAATAATTTCTTGCACAAATAGAAGGGAATTTCTAAAAACTTTGGCCGTTGGGAGATTCGGTTTGTGAATGGGTTATTGAGCTTAAGACATAAGTGCGCGCAGATAGAAAATACCAACCTGACGCAGAACAGGAATCATCGCAAGATGCGCCGCTTCGGCAGCGACGCCGAATTCAATCGATTTCAACTTTGATTGTAGGTTTTATATGATTAGGCCCGCGTTTTTTGTGTAGGAATTTGAGAAAGGTTCGTTTTTACCCCTTCTAGCTGGCCTGAAGCCGTTATTCATTAATCTGAGCTGACCGTAATTCCGTCATGGCATCGAATCGCAGACCTTCATAAATATGCCGTTTTTTTTAAAACAGCAAAATCGGTATCCCCAATTTTGTCGAGTATTACGGAACGAAAGGACGAGATCATGGCTAAGTATGACCTAAAATATAGTTTGGATTATTTAATGTCCTACAACGCAACATTAGGTCCACCAGAGATTGTTGGGCCAACTCCGGACGGATTGAGAGTGAACGTTTATGTAACTGGTGGTGAGGTTTCAGGGCCGAAGATTCGAGGCAAGATTTTGCCCGTTGGTGGTGACTGGTTCACTCTTCGACCTGATGGTATAGGCATTCTTGATGTCCGTGCTACAATAAAAACCAACGACGACGCATTGATCTATGTTTCCTATCACGGAGTTACGGACTTTGGAGAAGATGCTTACGATAAATATCTTAAGGGCGAAACTACGCCACAGGAACGGTATGTCCGAAGCAATCCAAAAGTATCAACGGCGCATCCAAATTATGTTTGGCTGAACCGACTTCTTTGCCTCGGCATCGGTAAGCTAGCTGCCGACGTTTCTGAAATTATATATGACGTGTATGCAGTAAGGTAGCAAATGGCTTTTTCTAAATTTTATTTTGTTTGTCCTGGAGGAAAACTGATCATACTTCGTTTTCGGCGTTATCAACGGCTCGCAGTCTGCGTATAAGGCGCAGCCCTTCGCGTTTTGAATCCGGGGCATCCTCGAGTTTCGTTCAATTCGAGTTACCGTATGGTTTTTCAATAGGTAATGAACGGCCGGTACCCTGAAGGCGAAAGCATGGCAGGCATTCGTTAAAGAAAGGAGGCGAAGATGAAGATGTTCAGACGTCAAGAATTTTTGCGAGGTGCACTTATTAATAAATGCAAAATAATCCGGACACTTCGCGCAAGGCTGGCTTTTCGCATGGTGGTTGGGGCCGTTTGTCGGGTGTAGACTATTTTGCATGTCTTAATATCTCTATTGGGGTGAGCCTGATTTTGATGGTGTCCGGTTCAGTTGGGGTACGAGCAGATTGGGTTCCGGAGCCGACCAAAGCCGGTTTCGTTGCGGTCAAAGGCGGTCGCATCTGGTACCGAATGAATGGCAGCGAGCATTTCGTCAAGGGTAAAACACCCTTAATCGTCATTCATGGCGGGCCAGGCTTTTCACACCACTATTTGCTGCCGCTGGTAGATCTTGCTGATGAGCGGCCGGTCATTCTTTATGATCAGTTAGACAGCGGCCATTCTGACCGACCCAATGATCCTGCCAACTGGAAAGTGGAACGGTTCATTTCTGAAATCGATGACCTACGTGAGGCGCTGGGACTTGATCGCGTGCTCGTGTTTGGAAACTCCTGGGGCGGCACGGTTGCTGCTGAGTATGCTATTTCGCAGCCTGCGGGACTGGTGGCGGTTGTCTTATCGAGCCCGCTTATCAGCACGGAGCGCTGGATTGCCGATAACACGGAGTACCGCAATCAGCTGCCAGATGATGTTAAGAAGGTGCTAGACAAACACGAAGCAGCGGGTACCATCGACAGTCAAGAATACATGGATGCGGTAATGGTATTTTACAAAAGACACTTAAATCGAATGGATCCCTGGCCGGCTGAGCTTGATAGATCTTTTGAAATTTTCAATCCGAGCCTGTATGTGACGATGTGGGGCAATACCGAGTTTAATGCCACCGGCACACTGAAAACCTACGACGCTACTGAGCGGCTTCCACGCATCAAGGTTCCGGTGCTTTACACGTGCGGGGCGTACGACGAATCCACGCCTAAATCGAACGAGCATTTTGCGAGCTTAACACCAAATGCTGAGGTGAGAGTGATTCCTGATGCCTCTCACACGGCGTTTTTGGAAAAGCGGAAGCTTTACATGACGATCCTCAGGGAATTCTTTGCACGCGTAGAATAGGAGCATCGCCACGTCAGCAGCGGCTTATTGTCATGGAAGGCAGGGTCGCGGCAATGGTTTCGCGGGATAATGTGGGCCGCTTGGCATCAGGGTCAACACGGTCAATCCCGGACCAGTTGAAAGTCGAATGATGCAATCTTTGGAGCGCGGTGTCGATCAGCTGTTAAAAGTCGTGCAACCTGACGTCGAAAACCCTCCCGCCAAGGAAATCGTCCTCATGAATACCCCCAACGGCCGTTACGCGACACTGGCCGAAGTTGCCAAAGTGATGCTATTCCTTGCCAGTGACGACAGCAGTCACTGTACCGGCGGGATGTACATGGTGGACGGAGGATACACGTGCCGTTAAAGAAACAAAGAACACTCGGAGCTGGTGCAGGGCACGGGACTCTGCATTAGCCCCGACCGCTCTTGGCCGATCGGGGCGCACGCCTGTCACTAACAAGACCAGCCGCGGAAACCATTTCAGTTAATTTTTCAGATTCAAATTGGGCGCTGGAGCGATGCGTAAAAAACATCAAAGATTCGTTTCGATTTGTGAGGCTGTATCAGAGCTTAAGAACACCTTGGATATGCAATCTGAATTGAAAAAGCGGGGAGAAATTGAACCGCTTTTGAGACGAATTGAAGATTTGCAGATACGAAAGGGCACCCGGAAAGTCCATCCGCTTGAATTGGTCAGAAGAAGCGGACTGTGGATAAAATCTCATGGCAGCGAAAAATTCTATTACGGCATTGACCTGGTGGAACTTTTTGTGGATCTGCTCAGTTCGAAACCTGCGGAGACGGTCTCAGAGGTATATTCGGAGATCGAGCACGTGAAAGCAAGCGTCACAAAGCACCCAAAAACCGGTTTAACCGGGCTCGTGATTGAAACCGGAATGGAAAAATTCAAATGCGTCCAATGTGGCCATTGTTGCCTTAATTTATCAGACGCCTATCAGACATCTGTGCCTG
>CP070697.1:4903467-4914583 GCA_020353555.1 Desulfobacterales bacterium | reverse complement strand
CCGTCTAAGAATTCGTTGAGGAAAAATTCGCTCCCGTCGATCTTGCAGATTTTTCCACCGGCCGCTTCGATAATCACGCGTGCGGCCGCCAGCCCCTGGAAGCTCTCGTTGGCGATGAGAGCCGCATCGGCGCGGCCCATGGCTACATAGCAAATATGGGCCGAGGAGCAGCCCAGGGCCCGAATTTTCCCGGGGAAGGTGGAACGGTAGTGGTGATGGAATCGGGAATACGTGAGCAGCAGGCTTTCATCATCGATATTGTCCCGGCCGGCGATGGCGATGGGCTGGTCTTTCCAGTAGGCGGCTTGGCCGGCCCTGGCATGAAAAAGATCCTTGGTCGCCGGCATGTAAACCACGCCCAAAATGGGCCAGAAGTTTTCGATCAGTGCCAGGGACATGCCCCAGATCGGAATGCCCGCCTGAAAATTTGCCACCCCGTCCAGTGCATCAAAAATCCAAAGGTACCGTTTCTCGTCATGGGAATAATGCTCGTTGAGCTGGTCATATTCAAATATCTGATGTTCGGGAAAATTAGCATGCAGCTCATCCTGAAAAAAATCGGCCAGCTGAAGCTCAGCTTCCGTGACGATCCGTTCATCAAATTTAATTTGAGGCCGTCCTTTGCCGTAATAGGTCAACGCCTTTTCGCCGGCGTGACGGATAAATTCCACTGCAAAACGGGCTAATTCCTCAATTCCATAACGTTCAACGGTCACCATCTTGCCTCCTTGTTTGCGAAGTTGTCATTCTAACGAAGACCGCCTTGGCCGCCAGGCCAAGCCTTGGCTGGTTTGACTGTCAGACGCTCGTTGGCTCAAAGTATTGGATCTTTCCCATGCGGTTGGCCGCGGGCTAAACGCCGACGCCTTCACCCCGAATCCTCACAATTTTGATCACCACCAAGGTCACATCGTCTTCGGACGACCGATCCTGTTGAAACCGCCGCAGGGCTTCGAGGCTGGCGTCCAAGATGTCTTGGGCGCCGGCGGCGGCATTCCGGCGAATCAGGCCGTAGACGCGTTCTTTGCCGAACATCGCGCCTCGGGGATTGCGCGCTTCCCAGATGCCGTCGGTACCGATCACAATGATCTGGCCCCGGGCCAGGTTGTTTCTTTGGTATTCCTCATATTGCCAGTTGGGCTTTACTCCCAGCGCCAAGCCCTCTCCGAATAGACTTTCGAACTCATCGGCAACCGGATCGTAAAATATGGCCGGATCATGGCCGGCGCGCACCCAGTGCAGGCGATCATTGGCCGCATCGACCGTCAAATAAAAGAGCGTCATAAATCCGCCGGATTCTTCCACATCCCGCGCCAATTGGCGATTCACATCGGAGACAATTTGGGCCAGGCTTCCGGGTAAATCCGCACGCTGCCGCAAAAACGCCCGGGCGCTGGCCATGAGCAACGCCGAAGGGATGCCGTGGCCGGACACATCGCCGACGACCACGCCGATTTTACCTTGCCGCGGATCGCCGGTTTCAAGAAAATCGTAATAATCCCCGCCGGTTTCATCACAATAGACGCTGGTGGCGGCGATATCCAACCCTTGCACTTGGGGGCCCGTCCGGGGTAGAAGATTTTGCTGGACCTCCCGGGCCAGGATCAGGGACTGGCGCAGACGCTCCCGCTCCAAGAGCCCCCCGGTCATTTCATTCATGCCGTCTCCGAGCACGCCGAGTTCATCATTGGACACGACCCGGATTCTCTGATGAAAATCGCCGTTTCGGACTTTTTTGACCAGCGCCATCATCTCCTTGATGGGTTTCAGAATAGATCTTCCCACCAGGAAATTCAAGCTCAACGCCACCGGAACAAAAATGATGCCCAGCGCCATGGCGAAAAAAAGGATCGCGCGGCCGAACTCCGCGGCGGAAACGCTCAAATCACCCCTTTCCCACAAGACAAAAGAGAGCGTTCCCACCAGAATGATGATGGGGGCATTGGTCCCGACTCCGAACAAGACCCGGATCCTTCTCAGGATGGAAATCTTGATGGTTCCCCGCAGGGCGGCCAATTTGCCTTCGGGGAAGAACATGGGCACCAGCTTCCGCCTGGAATAATCGTCAACCAGAAAAAAGACGATGAAGGAGGCAATCAGGCCGACCATAACGCCCCTGAAAAAAATATAGAAACAGGTAGCCGCCGTTAAATGGCGTACCCAATTTATATAAAGGACGATGAGGCCGGTCAATATGATCCACATGGCCAGGTTGACGATTCCGAGGACGTAGGGCAAATTCAAGAGCCGGCGGCGCGCTTGTTCCCCCAGCACGGCGTCTCGGCCTCCGCCGGCGCGCATCTGTTGCAGCCCCATCGATATCGGGCGCTGCACCATGTATTGCAAAACGCCGGCGGTGAGAAACACCAAAGGGATAAAGAAAAGGACGGGTCTCAAACCCCGCTGCAAAAGGAAGGTTTGCCAGTCCCTGAAAGCCGCCAGGGGGGTAAAGAAATTAAGCAGGACGATGATGGATTGGCCGGCCAGGTTGGCGCCAAAGTTACACAGATAGAGTCCGATTAAGTGGGGCGGCAGTGATGCAGACGCTTTCATCTCCTTGATGCTCAAACAGTGTCTTCGGCCGGGTTCCGGCCAGGTTCCGCCGGGTCGGAATCATCCGTTTCGCCGGACATGGCCGCCATCGTTTGCGCTTCGCAAATGCTGCTGTAGATATTGCAGTATTTTCGTCAAGTGTCAAACATTTCCCAAGATCCGCTACGGATAAGAATTTTGAAGCGCGCGCGGTTCTTTTGGCTTGGTTGATTTGTATCGTGGCGTTGAGGGTCGCGGCCGGGTTGCGCCTGATCTAAAGCCGTTGCGGCCACCGGATAGCAGGTTAGGGGGTCAACCGCAGGCCGAATGGCCGGACGTCGGGATGACCGTATGAATTGTCGGCCGGAGTCCGTTGCCATTGAACGTGATCCTTATTTGCGCGCATGGTCAGCAATCGGCGGGCGCGATGGGTCCTGAGCATGACGGCGGGTGAAAACACAGGATTGGCATAATACAGAAAAATCGTCGCACCTACGGCGAAAAAGGCCGGCATCCGGCCGCCCAGCAGCCAACCAACCCCACCGAGCAACGCCGCCATCGATAGAACGAGGGCCTGGGATTGCAGTCGTGGGATGGTTTTATTTCTGCGCCACCGGTTTCTATCCATACCAATCCTCTGGAGGTTTTTCGCAAGAATCGTTTGTCACGATCTGGTTATTTCGATTCCCGTGCTCAAAGGGATTTAACTGCGGGGGAGGATTCCCCCGCAGTGTCCAACCCCATTGCCGTATTAATTAATGCACGGTGATCTGTTTGGGTTTCAGTTTGGCCGGCTTCGGGATTTCGATTTTTAGAACGCCGTCCTTGTAGTCGGCCTTGATCTGGTCGGGATCGACATCCGCCGGCAGGGTAAAAGACCTTTCAAAACGGCCGTAAGTTCTTTCACGGCGGTAATAGCGGTCTTCTTTGACTTCATTTTCCGCCGTACGTTCGCCCTTGAGGGTCAGTCGCCGATCTTTGACATCAACGACCAGATCCTTTTTGTCGATCCCCGGCAGTTCCGCTTTGATCACGATGTTGTTATCGTCCTCATAGACATCAACCGCCGGATTCCAGTTCCAAAATGATGCGTCATCGTTTTCGCGGGCAACCGGAGCAAAGAAATCATCAAACAGGCTGTTCATTCGGTTGCGCAGGCTAAAAATTTCCCTTGCGGGATTCCATCTGATTAGATCCATCATGGTGACACCTCCTAAGTTTGATATTGTTTGTGAAACAGGATTTTTCACTTGTGACTTAATATTAATGCGTAAAAGGCACATGTCAATATCAAAACATTACTTTTTCAAAAATATCTTACAAGTAATATTTTCTCAGCCGCGCGAAACCGCTCGGCACTGAAATGATTGCCTTTTCTTTTAGCATCAGCGTGCCAACGCTTCCATCCACGATGCAAGGAACACGGGGGTTGTTTTGTTGTTGGTTCAGGGTGCGATTTTAATTTTTCAGCGGCAGATCGGCCCTGCAAGAGATTGCCAGGCACGGGGGGTTGGGAATATTTGCGGCGTCGCAGGTGTGTGTGAGGCTCTGTGCCTTAAGAAGGGATATGCCGTGTTCGACTTGGTCACATGACCGAAGGCCTTCCGGGGACAAGCGCCATGGATGGTCAGATGTGAAAGCGTGTAACTGTCTGAGGGCCTTAGGGATCGTTAAGAAAGGACCGCACGGAGGCACCGCTGCTTTCAAAGACCTGGAACGAACGGGGATACGACGATTTTTCACATTGTGCCCGTTCCCGGCGGTTTCTTTACGAGCCCTTGGGCACGAGTTTTACACGGTTTCAAATCTGATCATCACTAAACGACAAACCGATATCGCGCCGGAATATGCGGTTAGTTTTTCGACCTATATAATCCGCCTCATGAGGTCAACCACGACACCCACAATTTGGAGTTTTTTTCTCTCATCCCCTGCAAACAGGATCTCAGGATAAATCGGGTTTAAAGAGCGCAGGACAATCTTGTCGTCATATAAAAGTAGTTGCTTGAGTCTGGCTTCTTTTTCGTCGAACAACTTTGCGATCACGTAATTGCCACTTACGGGGGTTCTGTTCGGACTGACCACAATTGTATCTCCTTCGAGAAACATCGGATACATCGATTGTCCTTTGACCCTTAAGGCAAAAGCGTTGGGATTCCCGATTTTTGCTTCAACCCACTCTTTAGCATACACGGGGGTATAAAGATCAACACCCAATGAGAGTAACCCGGCTTGAACCCAAGATATGAGGGGAAACTTGCCGCTAATTTTTGGAATCGGCTTGTCCTCCTCAAAATTCGGATGCCGAAGGGGCGGTTCAAAGCCTTCGGCGATTTCCCATGGTTCAACCCCAAGGGCTCCAGCGATTTTGCCAACGATTTCCTCACTTGGTATTGATTTGCTTTTGCCGTTTAGAAGGGTACAGAGATATTTGTGCGATACACCGGATTGGCGTGCGAGTTCGGGTTTATTCCATTTTTTCTTGGCAAGATAGTTTAAGATAATATTACAATTCAAATGAATCGCCGAATTTTTGGGGGGGCGGGCCATATTAATCACGCATAATAAAAGCTTTTTTCAGAGGCCAGGTCAAAGGACCGTATCAATTGGGCCAGCGGGGCGGGAACCCACTTTGTCAACCTCTTCCGTAAGGCCGCTTTGGTTTCCGCCAGAAGCGCCCCTCATACGAATGAAGGGAAGAATGGGTTAACCCACTACAATTTAAGATAATTATTGCAGTCTTGGACGTAAACCCGACAGATTCTAACCTTGAAATTCATCTATTATGTGTTATTATATGTTATAAAGACTTATTATCGGCGAGCTATTGTAGATAATAGCACAAGATAACATTTTGTCAAGGGGAAAAAACTTCCCCGTATGGGTAAACATTATTACGGAGAGTGACTTTTTGAATAGCCAACCATGCAAAGGCCTCCTCGACCTGAACAGAGCCAATGACTGGCATTTAGCGCTTTGCCTCGCACTTCATAATGTCCTTGTCGCCAAAGGCATTGTCACTGAGAAGGAAATGCAGAATTTTCTTCAGGAGGCAGCCAAAGTGGTGGTCGTGCAAAAAATGAAATTGGCGTCCGCCTCGCAAGATGATTCCGCTAAAAGCTATCATTAGTACGGGCTTCATTGACGGCCGTCGGCTTGGTGCCGACGATTGTATCTTAGAAATTCACTGGCCCCATTTTCCGTCGGGATATAAGGTGGAAGCTAAGACAGCCAACTTGCAGCCTGGGCCGTCGAAAGGAACCTTAAATATAATTGTCGTTCATCACCGCCGGCTCTAACCGCTATGAACGGTGCCAAACGAAACCGCCAGCTCTGTAGTCCGATTTTTATTTCTTTTCCGGATCATCTCTCGGCCGCGAACGCTTCGAACTTACATCCCATCAAGACTGACTCACGTCGATGTTCGGATGCGGTGCCTTAAAAACGATGGGGAAAGTCTGTATCCACATCAAAGGGGGAAGAACGCATTTGGGAAGACCGTGATTTTGCGGAAGGGATATTAGCGCAGCCGAAGGAACGGTTTGAACCCCGCAATTGGATGCTCCAATCGTCTCTCCTCCTTCCTGCCGCGTCGAAGGGCTTGCCCCGAGGACGGGTCTTGATTTGCACTGGAAGATGAGAGAAAAAAGTAGTTTGTTTCGAAGGGTTGCCGCCCCTTGAGGCTTACCTTTTTGCGCCGTCAACCATCGTCCCGCCGCAGTCAATGCTGAAGACTACTCGGATGATGAGATCGAACATATCGTGGATGAAGCGGTTGATGCGGTCAGGAAGCAGTAAAGGCGACAAGGAAAGCACGGTTGGAGCGTAAACTCGGGGCCGTTATCGACACCGCTAACAGGTTTCTGGCCTGTGCTTTAGAGAAAAAGGCTGATTGTATCGTCTCTCGCGATCCACACCTGAGGAGCCCCAAGCATTACCAGGGCATTCAGGTTATCGATGCCGCAACCTTCATCGATAAAGTCGAAAAGAGCAAATAAAAAAGGTACATCAGCGTACTTCCCGCGAACCGGGTGGAGCTGTCCTCCGCTGCTTGTTGAGTTCCATCCTGCCCAATATCACGTACAACGTCCCGCTGACTAGCGCGGCAGTATTTCGCACGCCCGAAAAAGGAAATCAGCGGTTAAAGAAACGCTTTACCCGCCCGCATTCGTGCCTTCGCGAAAGTTATTTTTATATCTATCGTCGTCCCTAGCGCCCCGACATCGATCGAATCTTCCGCAAAGAAGTTTGCAGGCGACGGTTGAAGACGTTACGTCGCCGCAGCCATAAGCACCGGCTGAACCGGAATCGAATGCAGCGGCTGATCGCCAAATGGATGCCGCCGGCACGGGTCTGCTGCCACCCACATGCCTTGAAAGGGTTTGGCGTTACCACCTGAGGCAGGAGCCCGGTGCGTTACTAACGCACGCCGCGTCGCAGATTCCGAATGCTTTCGGAAGATTCATGCGAGGGGTGCCGGATGACCGGCATTCCTACCGCGGCCATAACCCCATAGCAAACATTCTAAGTTCAGCGGACAAATAAGGGCCCAATAAACCAGCCTATAATGCCGGCACACAGAAAAACTGCGCCAATAATGAAAATTACCAGGTATTTTGTCGTCTTTCCGACCAATCCGGGTTCCAGCACGGCCAGTTGCGGGCGGTTCGGATTGACCCACACGGTCGGGGTGGAACCGACCGGGTAGCGTGCGAGCGCTTCTTCCGCTTCCTGTAGCGGCCAGTTGATACTGGCGACAATAATACGCCTGGATCGGTAGGTCTTTCCCTGGTAGTCGTAGGTGTACTCGACGCGAGGCATGTAGGTAGTTATAGTGCTGGGGAGGGATCCCGCATGGGACCTATGCGTCTCTTTTTCAAGGTTGGCGGTTAAAATCTCCCCACTCACAGGGAACCATGATAGACTCTGTTGCTGTAACCGACGCGTCCTGGCCCCATACATTAGGCCGCCTATTCCGGAGACGATGAATAAAAAGCTAAAGAGCTGAACAAGCAGTCTGAGATTCGTAAAGGCGAGGTAGAGGACACCTGCTATAAATGCAATGCCTACAAGCCACCAAATCTTCGACCAGATGGTCCAGAACATGCTACCGAATGACGTGGTGGTATTGGACTGTGGCAAGATCAATCCCCAATTAGAATTTAGATCTTTTAAATGGCAGTATAGGGAAAGTTAATTGTTGAGTCAAGAACCATAGATTTCACAGCATTTAGCCACTACAGAAACTTCGATCCTTTTTGGTGTATTCAAAAAGGGGGGACTCATTTTGGTTCTTCTCCGATTTCGTTGGTATTAATTGATCGGTTAGTAAAATAAATCTTCATGATTCGAGTACGTTATGCATTATCTTGATTAGAAGCGGTTTTGATTGTTCGTTCCGATGTAATTTTATTAACCACCCGCTCCCTTCGACTTCGCTCAGGGTCGCTCGACAGACGCTGACGAACGCAGATCTTTTGCCTCCGCGACCGGTCTTCGCCCGAGGCTTCGACCCGGCAAGCTTGCGGAGGCAAAAACAGCACTCGCTTCGCGATATACTTGGCGCTTACTAATGCGGCCATATTTATTTGGGCACGCGCGCCGGGCAGGGTTTGGCAGATGATCCATTATGCCAATGACAACAGATGTCTAAATAATAACGCACGCATTGGTATGCCTGAAAGGCATGGAGCTTTTGCCTGGGCAGTCCCTGTCTCGCCCTCGCTGAAGGCGGCGGCGGATCGCCCAGGCAAAAAAATCATTATTGTCGGCGTATTGTCTGCGCATGTCTGCGGCGAAAATATTTATCTTTAACCACACAACCAACCGCGATAAACCGCCTATTCCTGTAAATGACGCCAACTCTTTTGGAGATGGTCCTTATAAATGAACGCTCTGTGATAGAAAGGTTCGATGCCACGCCAAGCGCGCATCGATGCGCCCGGAGCGCTGCATCATATCATCATACGCGGAATCAAGCGTCAGCGGATATTTGCAGATGATCAGGACCGGGATCATTTCGTCAAACGTTGGGGTGATATCGTCACTGAGACGCAAACCGCCTGTTTGGCGTGGGCGCTGATCCCCCATCATGCCCATATCTTATTACGGACCGGTCAAGCGCCGCTGGCCACGGTGATGAGACGGTTATTAACCGGCTATGCGGTTTCGTTTAATCGCCGGCATCGGCGGCAGGGACATCTGTTCCAAAATCGGTACAAATCAATATTGTGTCAAGAGGACACCTATTTGCTGGAATTGGTTCGCTATATTTATCTGAATCCATGGCGTGCGAAACTCGTCGTAAGTCTGAGTGAATCCGATAAGTATCCCTACAGTGGTCATAGCGTCGCTGCTGGGAAAAGTTCCAAGAGATTTTCAGGACACGAACTATGTGTTGAGGCGGTTTGGAAGCAAAGTTTTTGCTGCGCGTAAAGCCTACCGGGCCTATGTGGCAAAAGGAATTGCCCCGGGCCGTCGGCCGGAATTGGTGGGCGGCGGTCTTGTTCGCAGTGCCGGCGGCTGGTCGGCGGTCAAAGCGAGGCGCCGGGCTCAGGATCATATGAAAAGTGATGAGCGTATTTGGGGCAACGGTGAATTTACGCCGGCCGTCTCAGATCAGGCCCAAGAGCGTGTGGCGGAGCGCGATCGGCTGCACGCTCAAGGATATGATTTGGAAAAAGCAACAATGCGAGTGTCATCCGACTTGGGTCTAGATCCTGCGCAGGTGTGGGCGGCCGGCAAAAACCCGCTCACAGTCAAAGCGCGCAGTTTGCTGTGTTATTGGGCGGTCAGGAAGCTGGGTTTGAGCGCCACCGCACTATCAAAAAAGCTTGGCATCTCACAGCCCGCGGTCAGTATTGCGGTCAAGCGTGGTGAAAAGATTGCCAGAAGCGAGCAATTAGAGCTTCTAAACCAATAGGAAGTTATAATTCTAGGGGCGTCCCGGAATTCCCCCTATCAAAACATTTCACAATAATTCGACACACAAAATAGCAAGTCACGACTTGACAAGCTAGAACTTGACAAGTTGAAACTTGACGAGTATAAACTTGTCAAAATCAACGCGAGGTTTATTTTGACCTCAAACCACGTTTGACGAAACGAGCGAATATGTTTGTCGGCAGAAAAAAAGAACTGGCGGTGCTTGAGCAGGCCTATAATTCCAAGCAATCGGCATTGATCCCGGTCTATGGCCGGCGACGCGTGGGCAAAAGTGAGCTTATCCTGAAATTTTTAAGGGACAAATTGGGCCTGTATTATCTGGGTAAAAAAGCACCGGCTCAACTGCAAATTCGCGAATTTCTCCAAGAGGCAGCCAGAGTGCTGGAGGAGCCGCTGTTGCGTTCGCTGCCGGCGGGTAATTGGTCGGAGGTATTTTCGGCAGTTGCAGCAAAGTTTCCCAAAGATAAAAAATTCGTTCTTGTCTTTGACGAATTTCAATGGGCGGCCGAGGTAAGTCCCGAGCTGCTGTCCGCCCTCCAGGAGTCTTGGGATCTCCGCTGGAAACGTTCCGCCAACATCATGATAATTTTATGCGGATCCTATATCGGTTTTATGGAACGGGCCGTGCTGGGTCGCAGAAGTCCCCTTTTTGGTCGCCGTACGGCTCAGATTCTGTTGCGACCGTTTCCTTACACCGAGGCCGCCGAATTTCATCCGAGCTGGTCACTGTCCAACAAGGCCATGGCTTATTTTATTTGTGGGGGCATCCCCCTGTATCTCAACTTTTTCAATCCGGGACATTCAGTCGAAAAAAATATCGAAGACAACCTGTTGAATGAATTTTCCCCGCTTTTCAGGGAACCGGACTTTCTCTTGCGGGAGGAATTGCGGGACATTCAGAATTATTACGCCATCTTAATGGCCATCGCCCAGGGGTTTGCGACCAACCCCAAAATTGCTGCGCACACCGGAATTCCTGAAAGGAGTCTTCATTATTACCTGCAACAGCTCATCGGATTGGGTTATGTTGCGCGAAGTTACCCGCTGACCGGCGGCAAGGCTGTTGTGCGCAACGTTCGTTACGTGCTCGAAGATCCCCTTCTGCGCTTCTGGTTCCGTTTTGTATTTCCCAATCTCAGCTTCATTCAACAGATGGGGCCGAGGCGAACCTTGAGGGAGATAGTTCGTCCGCGATTGGATTCCTTTTTTGGGTATTGTTTCGAGAACTTGTGTCGGGAAGCAATGCCACGGCTTTACGAACGGGAAGGCATCAGTGCCGCATTCACGGTGGGTGAGTATTGGGACAAGGAGGTTCAAATCGATGTCGTGGGTTTGCGGGACGATAATTGGACCGATCTGGGTGAATGTAAATGGGGGCAGGTTCGCTCGCAAAAACAGCTCATAGCAGAAGTTGACCGCAAAGTTCCCGCCTATCCCAACCCCCGCAACGCGACCATTGGCCGCCGGATTTTTCTGCACAAGATTCCACCCAAAATGGCCACGGATACCCCGGACCTTCACTGGCATTCTCTGGAAGACCTATATCGTTGACACATCCTGGTGTGGTAAATATTCTATTTAATTCTCACAAATTAATGACATGGATTCTTGAACAGTAAAGGACTTTCATATTCTTATT
>CP070697.1:4893495-4903367 GCA_020353555.1 Desulfobacterales bacterium | reverse complement strand
TCGGCGAGGGCACGGTAACCATGGATCCCAAGGACAAAGCCACGCCGGCCCATGCGTTTGAAGCACTTGGTTATGGAGTATTAAAGCAGCGCTATGGTGTCAAATACGTGAATGTTTTTGAACGGCCTTTCGAGCAGGTGGATCTGGGGGATGGGGTGAAGGTCAACTTCAATACCGACATCCTGCACAGCGACTTTGTCGTGGATATTCCGGTGATGAAGGCGCACAACCAAACGGTGGTCAGTTTGGGGATCAAGAATTTGAAGGGCCTGATCGACATCCCGTCCCGCAAAAAATGTCACAATACGGCACCCGGAAAGGATTTACACTTCTGGGTCTCCAAACTGGCGGATCGGATGCCGCCCATGCTGACCCTTTTGGACGGCATATACACCAATGAACGGGGCCCTGGTATTGACGGGAAGATACACCGCAGCAACGTATTGGTCGCTTCGGCGGATGTCCTTGCGGCCGATCTGGTCGGCGCGCGGGTGCTCGGGCACGCGCCGGCCAACGTTCCTCATCTGGTGCATGCCGCCGGCCACCGCAAGCGGCCGTTGGATCTTTCCGATATTGAGGTGAAGGGCGAACGGATTGAGGATGTGGCCAGATATCACGAGTATGACTTTCAATACAGTGCGACTGAAGACGGCATTATGCCGATACCCCTGGCCAAGCAGGGGCTAAAAGGTGTCTATTATCACAAGTATGATCTTTCCATGTGCACTTACTGCTCGTTGGTCAATGGTCTGATGCTCTCCGCCATCCGCTATGCCTGGAAAGGCGAACCTTTTGACCAGGTTGAGGTTCTGACGGGGAAATCCATGCAACCGACGCCCGGCAAGCAGAAAACCATCCTGCTCGGAAAATGCATGTACCGGGCGCATAAAGATCATGCCGACATCCAGGAAATGATCGCCGTTAAGGGTTGTCCGCCCAAACCTGCGGATATGCTCAAGGCCCTGCGCCAGGCCGGCATTGACGCTGATCCAGGGTTGTTTGCAAACCTGGACCAAATGCCGGGGTTATTTCTGAGCCGCTATGAAGGCAAACCCGAGTATGATGAGTCCTTTTTTAAAGTCGCATAGGATTTTGGATTCCGGATCTCCCAGATCAGGCGCTGGAGCCTCCCGGGACCTTGATTCGTCGGAGAGCCTGAAGGATGGGTGCGATTTTAGCCCGGTGCTGCGGCGGTATAATCAGGATCTTCAGCGGGTGGTTGGGAATGAGTCTGTTTGCAGAACAGTTCAGGGTGTCGTGCGCGTAGGCCCGGCGGTTGGCCCCGGAGGCCATTACCTGCAAAATGTCCGCGAAGTTGCCCGAACAGCCGCGGGCATCCATGTGCTCGATGGTCTGCAAAAAAACGGTGTTGACGGTCAGGACAAAGTCATCCATCTCGGCGAACCCTATCTCTCCGCAGTCGCGCCGCGAAACAAAACAGCGGCACCCAAAGGGCCGCACCATGTAAAGCGGGCATTGGCTGCTCGTTAGCAATGGACACGGCCCCCAAGCCGCATGTCCTTCGTCCGGCGGCGTGCGGCCCTCCGCGCAAAGCGCGGCCAGTCGGTTCGTCGTAATTTGGGGATGAAAGCGGTTTCGCGGAGGTGCCGCCCGAATTTTTTGGATGATGCCCAGATTCCCGCTGGAGATAAGATGGTCAATGATTCTGTATCCCTCCAAGGTCGTCAGGGTCACATTGGCCGTGCAGCAGTCGGCACAATCTATCTTACACGCGACGTCCAGGGTGGCCGCAAATTGATCATATAAGTGAAAAACTTGACCTAATGCGGTTAGTTTTGTCGGCAGGTCCACGCCGATCTCCTGAGATTTGTATGGCCACTTGGCCGGACCGGGTCATGGTCCCCCGCGCTTTTTCACGGATTTACACCGTGCCGGTTAGCGTCGGTATCAAGATTCCGGACCCCGGGCCGGGAGTTGCACCGCATCTGCGAAGGCAGGGGCGGAGTTTCGAACGCATATGGTACAATTGAGACGATTCTTGTCAGGCCGGCCAGGACTGGGTGCCGCCATCGACTCTCAATACCTGGCCGCTGATGTAACGGGCCTGATCCGAGACCATAAATTCGACGACGTGAGCGATCTCTTCCGGCTGACCGTACCGATCCAAGGTCCCGCCTGTTACGGCCTTTGCCTGCTCATAGGTGCGGCTGGCTTTCCAGCGTTCCGTTATGATATCACCGGGAGCCACCACATTGACATTCACATCATAGGGCCTTAGTTGAACGGCCAAGCATCGGGTATATTCATGCAAGGCGGCTTTGGCGGTCGCATAGATAACGGAGTATTCACGGCCTTTTAAACCCGCGATACTGCCGATGGTGACAATTTTCCCGGATTTACGCGCCATCATCTCGGGTGCGACCGCACGGCAACAGAGGATAGCGGTCAACAGATTGCGATCCAGCACTGTACGCAAATCCTCGAAAGAAATGAAAAGGGCATCATTTTTCTCCGGCTTGCCGGCCAAAGGGGCCTGGACGCCTTGAGTCCCGATATCTCCGCCCGCACAATTTACCAGAATATCGATCTGATTTAGTTCATCGCGGATTTGCTGCACGATTCGCCGAACGGTGCTTTCAGCGGTCAGGTCCCCATGCACCGGCAGACACGTTACCTGATATCTGTGTGCGATGCTTTGGGCGACAGCTTGCAGTGATTCACCTTCATCAAACGCCCGCGGGGAGTCCGGACGGGATCCGTGTACAACCACGTTAGCGCCCGCCTGGGCGAGCCGGGCCGATATGGCAAGGCCGATGCCCCTTGAGGAGCCGGTCACCCAGGCGACGCGGCCCGCAAGATGATTGCTTTGTGCGGTCATGTCTTTTCTGCCTCCATTTCATGCATGACAAGGGCCGGAAACGGTCTTGTCTGGGATCTGTCTTTACATGTTTCAGGCTTTATTTTGATGTCAGGCGCACCCGCCGCGGCAGGATTGATCCCCGAAAGACGGCATGTATTCCTGCTGTTCATCCTGCTGGAGCGCGGAACACCGCCTAATTTGCATCCTGGTCGTCAACGGCCTAAGCTACGCTAAGCACCAGCTTACCTTTGACATGGGCCGATTCCAAAAAGCTATGGGCCTCGCGGAGGGTTTCCTCCGAGAGCGCCCCCAATTCGGTTGCTTTTGGAACTTTTACTTGCCCGCTCTCAATCAGGTCGGTCAGGGCGGACATCATCTCGCGGTAGACGCTCCAGGCATCGGGTCCGCCATTGCGCGCCCGGGCGCTCAGGGCGACGAAATGATACGTGCCGGATTTGGCGAAAAGGGGACTGTCGGCGCGCCAGATGTTGAGGTCGAACGCAGCCGGTTCTTCCACCGTGCTGACCACGCGGCCGTCAAAACCCGTGGCATTGAAACATAGCCTTTTCATGTTTCCGCCGACGAAATCGAAGGCGACGGCAACACCCCGCTCGTTCGTCAACTTGCGCACCCGGGCGTGCATTTCTTCTGAATCCAGCTCGTTGTAATAGAGGAGATCATCCGGATCAATGTCCATGCGGTTGACCAGATGATGCGCACTTTCCTTGCTGCCGGCCGTAGCGATGATTTTATCGGCGCCGCAATGTTGTATGAGCGGAATCGCGAAGCTACCGACACCCCCTGCGCCGCCGGCCACCAAAACGGCCTCTCCGGCGCGAACCTTCGCCTTGTTCATTACGGCATCGTAGGCGGTCATGCCCGCGACGCCTAAACAGGCTGCCTGGGCATAGGATAAAGCCCGGGGTTTGGGGCTGACGAAGGCGGCCGGAGTACTGACGTATTGGGCATACGCGCCATTGCTGCGCGGACCAAACAATACCGCAAACACCTCGTCGCCCAGCTGAAATTCGGTGACGCCTGCGCCCACCGCATCCACGGTGCCGGCCACGTCCCGCCCCAGCACATCCGGCAGCGGGATCGCCAGAAGCCCTTTGCGCATTTTGTAGTCCACGGGATTGACCGACACGGCCCGGATGCGGATACGCACCTCTCCAGCCTTGACGGTCGGCAAGGGCCAATCTTTCCAGTGCAAATTTTCGGGTCCGCCGAATTTCTCCAAAACGATGGCTTTCATCATTTCATCCTCCGCGATGTTGGCGCTCTCAAGCACCTTGCTCGGCGTTCAAGGGTTGAAGATTCAAAATGTGCATTCGATGTGCCGATTGTTTAGCGCTAACATATCTCTCAAGCCGGGTCAACCATGCCGCCCTTTAGGTTTACGTGAATTCAAAAGATCCTGAAAATTGAGCCTGTTGGAAAGCGCGCCGGGATTGGCGCGAATTTCCTTAGAGGCGCGGTTCGTGTTTATGGTTGACACCTCGAAAGCCGGAAAGCTATTAAGGCATCAATGTAGCTGTATGAAAAAGATCCCAATCAACTGTGGGCCAATCCATGGTTTTTCAAAGGGCTGAACGGTTACCTATCAGGGAATGCAAACCCCGGCGCCACGAATCGTTCCAACTTGCCGGCAAGGTTGAATTCACAATCAGGGAGGAATAAATGGCAATGGATTTCAAGCCCGAAGATGTGGTTTTTCACCGGGAAGAATATCAGGCTTACCTGGCCGAGATACGTCCCAAAGATTATCCCCAGCTGATGCAAAAAGAGGTGGTGGGAAGAGCACGCTTTCGCCATCGTCTGCCGAATGCTTATCAGCCGGACGGCAAAGCCCTGGTTTCTTTCGTCATGTGTGAAAAGGACCTCAGGGAGGCCATTCTAAAGGCGGTGGACCAGCTGGGTGGTTTCGCCCCGGCGATTAAACCCCGGGACCGCGTCCTGTTAAAACCCAATTTCAACAGCGATGACCCGCCACCGGGCACCACGGCGTTGGATTTCCTGGCGGCCGTGATCGAGCTGTTAAGAGAGCATGGATGCACGCAGATTTTTGTGGGGGAAGGGTCGGGGCGTCCCTGGGTGCCCAGCTCCAGGGTTTTCGCCAAAATGGGCCTGGCGGCCAAGATGGCGGAAATGCAGGTTCCCCTGATTGATTTCGATCACTCGCCTTACATCGATGTCCCCGTGGAGGGGGAACATTTCGATGTCATCGCCTATCCGCGGGAGCTGGAAGACTTTGATAAGATCATCTATCTGCCGACGATGAAAACCCATTATCTGGCCGGATTTTCCATGAGCATCAAGCTGACCGTGGGGTTCACGCATCTGTTCGATCGATTCATTCTGCATGCCGATAACCACCTGTTTGTTTGCGAGCGGTCGGCCGAAATGAACATTCCCATCAAACCCGATCTCATCATCATGGACGGGAGGGTCTCGTTCGTCAGCGGGGGACCGGCCATCGGGCTGGCCGTCCATCCCGGGGTGATCCTGGCCTCCGGGGACCAGATTGCCATGGACGTACAGGGCGTCCGTTTGCTCCAGAACTATGCGGCGGTCAATCATCTGACGCGCGACGCCTGGGATCTTCCCCAGATTAAAACTGCCGTGAAATACGGGTTGGGAATCCGGGGCGAAAGCGAGTTGCAGTTGGTCCGCTAGAATCCGGCCGAGCCGCGCAATCATCGCATTCGAAATGCACACGAACTGAATTTTGCGCGTGGTGCGGTAATCTCCAATTGCCCGAGAGAGGTAACGCCATGAATCTTTTTGATCTTACGGGTAGAATAGCCGTCGTGACCGGCGGCAACCAGGGAATCGGCTTCGCCATCGCCGAGGGTCTTGCCAAGGCGGGGGCGACGGTGGTCATCGCCAATCGTCGCGCTGCCGCAGGACAAGAGGCGGCCGCGGCGCTGGCCAAAGAGGGCCTGAAAGCCGCGGCCATCCCGACCGATGTGGCCCGGAAATCCTCGGTGGACAACCTGGTGGCAGCCGTTCTCAAGACTTTCAACCAAATTGATGTTCTGGTCAACAGTGCGGGGGTCATCACCCGGGGTCCGGTGGAGCATTTCTCCGAGCAGGATTGGGATTATATTCTGGATATTAACCTGAAAGGGCTTTTCTTCTGCTGTCAACGGGTGGGCCAGGAGATGATCTCGAGAAAAAAAGGCAAGATCATCAATGTTTCATCCAACGTTTCCGAAGTAATACAGCCGGGACGTTCGGTCTATGCCGTTTCCAAGGCGGGGGTCTCCCATTTAACCCGGGCCCTGGCCCTGGAGTGGGCCCGGTACAATATCAACGTGAACGCCATCGGCCCCGGACCGACGATCACTCCGCTGAATGCAAAGTACTTCGAGGAAAACCCGGCCGATCTGCAAGAAAGGATCGCTTCCATTCCCATGGCGCGCATGGGAGCGCCGGCCGACCACGTGGGGGCGGCGGTCTTTCTGGCCTCGGAGGCCTCCAATTTTATTACCGGCCAGACGTTGCTGGTGGATGGGGGCTCCACCCTATGGTAAGGAGCACATATCTCGGGCACTGGCGATCGGATTCCAAGGCCCACGTTCAGGTCGCCAGCGTATACCTGCGCATGATCTCCTCATTGGGCGTGACCCCCAGTCCCGCTCGGTCCGGCAGGTGCAGAAAGCCATCGCGAAAGTCTAGCGGCTCAACGGGCAATTCATCGCGCAAAGGATTCGGAACCCGGTCGAACTCACAGACTAGCAAATTGGGTAATGACGCGGCCAGGTGCAGGGTGGCGGCGATGCAGATCACGCCGCCCCAGGCATGGGGGGCGTAATACAGGTTAAAGGCCTGGGCCAAGGCGGCAATCTTTTTGCATTCGGTGATGCCGCCGGCCCGGGCCACATCGGGTTGGCAGATATCGACCGCGTTTTTCAAAAGCAACTCCCTGAATCCGAACTTGGTATACTCGCATTCCCCTGCGGCGATGTACATATTGAGATGTTCTCGCACCCGGGTCAGACCGATCACATCCTCCGGGGTAACGGGCTCTTCGAACCAATAGACATCCAGTTCCTCCAGCCGGCGGCCGATCTTGATGGCCGTGGGCGGATCGTAAGCCCCGTTGGCATCCACCATGATCTTGAGATCCGAACCGAAGGTTTGCCGTAAAGCACGAACGGTTTCAATTTCTTGCCGGGCATTCTGGCCGATTTTCAGCTTCATCGCCCGGAAGCCCTGCGCATAATACTGATGGGCCAGATTGACGATGGCGGCCGTATCCCCCTCCATCATCAGCCCGGTGGCGTAGACTGGAATTCTATCCCAAAATGTTCCACCCAAGAGTCTATAGACGGGTTGCCCCAAAATTTTCCCCTTCAAATCCCACAAGGCAATATCCACCGCGCTGATAGCGATCATCTGATAGCCGCGCGTGTATCCCCGGCTCTTATTGGTGGCGTAAAGTTTTTCCCATAGAGGTTCGGAATCCAGAGGGTCGCGCCCGATTAGAAAAGGCGTCAGGACCTCCCGGACGACGGCCGCCGCCGGCTGGGGGGCCACCGGTGTTAAGCCTTCGCCGTACCCCACAAGGCCTTCATCGGTGGTGATTTTGACCACCAGGCAGCGCCTGGCCTTTAAAGGGACGGTCTGCCTGGCCCGGGCGACAAACTTAGCGAGGGGGGCCTCCAGCGGCGTCGCTTCAACGGATACGATTTTCATAATGCGCCTCTGGTCGTTGCGAAGATGATTCGGGTTCTACCTGGCCCTTCCCTCCTCAAACCCTCTGCGTCAGGCGCTTTACTCGATGCCCCCTCATTTGGCGCCGATGCGCGGGAAGGGGCAGAATTGGAGTTCAGATCGTCGGACCGCGTGTGTAGATCCCGATGCTCTTGTCATATTGATGGATTTCGGCGGCCACTTGTTCCCCCGAGGCGGCCCGCAAGACGCGTTGGATGATCGAGCGGCCGACCCCTTGAATCGATTGGGTACCCTTGATGATGGCACCGGCATCCACATCGACATGTTCTTTCATGCGCAGGACCTTATCCGGATTGCCGGCCACCTTGACTACCGGCACCAGCGGGCAGCCTTGGGGCGCTCCGCCCCCGGATGTGAAGACAATCATGTTGGCTCCGGCGGCACATGCGCCGGTCAAAAATTCGTCTTCTTTGCCCGGAGAATCCATGATAAACAGCCCCGAACCCTTTATCTGTTCGCCGTATTCATACACGTCGCAAATGGGCTGGTGGCCGGATTTGCTGATGGCCCCCAGAGATTTCTCCTCGATGGTGGTTAACCCGCCGGCAATATTTCCCGGAGACGGCTGGGTCCCGCGCATATCCACGCCCATTTGAATGATTCTTTTTTCCATGCGGTTGACAATCGCAAGTATTTTTTGAGCGACGGCTCCGTCGATGGCCCTTGCGGCCAGAATGTGTTCGGCCCCGATGAATTCGGTGGTTTCTCCGAAAATGACGGTTCCCCCGGCAGCAATGATTTCGTCCACGGCTTTGCCTGTGGCTGGGTTGGCCGCCAAACCGGACGTAGCGTCGGAAGAACCGCATTTGACGGCCAGACGCAGGTTTGCCAACGGCTGGGGGGCTCGCTTCTGCGTCGCCAGGGCGCCGATCATCCTTTCTACGATTTGACGGCCCTTCCTCACGGCCGCCGACATCCCTCCCGCCTCTTGGATGACCAGCTTTTCAACCAGACTTCTTCTTTGGGCAATACCTGCATAGACCTCATCGATCGAGACGGCCTCACAGCCCAAGCCCACCAACAGGGTCGCGCCCACGTTGGGACTCGATCCCAATCCGACCAACGTCCGGGTAATTATTTCCAAATCGGGTGCGAGTTGGCCGCAGCCTTTGCAATGCAAAAGAGGACGGCTATTTGGCTGGCCTCGCGCTATTGCGGATACCACCTCATTGGCACAAAAAACGGTCGGAATAATGGCCAGATAGTTGCGGGTGCCGGCCGTGCCGTCTTCGCGCGGGAAGCCATAGAAGGTTTTCTCTGCCATCGTCGCTAGTCACATTGGCCGCGCAGGCTCTTGAGATTATGAATGTGGACGTGATCACCGCTCTTGATCTCCCGGATAGCGACGCCAATAACGTTGCCGTACTTAATCACCTGGGCGCCCCGGGCGATGTGGCCTTTGGCCACCTTATGCCCCCGGGGAATGTCTTCCCGCGCCGTCAATTCGGCCCCATAGCCTTCATCACTTCCCAGCGCGAAGCGCTGACCTTTCGCAATGGGTGTCAGTGCGGTGGCGACATTATCTTTGGCGTCGATCATGAGTGCCGTCGGAAGAGTTCGGCCAAGATTACCCATGGTTTTGCTTTAACTCCAATCTTTGCAGCGCGGTCGAGTTCCGACACAAAAACAAGCGCATTCACAGTCAAGACAGATACAATGCCGTGGGCGGTCGTTACAGGCGGGAACTCAAGATCCGGCGCGCAGGCCACGCCCCCGCGAACAGGGGCCTGGCGTTCATCGTCGCCGGTAGAAGATATTTTCACGGCAGGGAGGCGCTCAGCGTCCCCGGCGTGAACGGCTTGGGATTACCGTTTTTCGGTCCTAATCCGATTGCTGGGGAACTCTTTTTCGAAGATATGGATTTTATCCATATTGACGGCCAGCTCGATCTCCTGGTGGCGCCTCGCCGTTGTCCGGGGGTCCACGCGGGCGACCAGGCTGTGTTCGCCGCTGACGACATCCAGCTGGACTTCCGACCCCAGGGTTTCCACGACCTCGACCACGGCGCGGAAGGAATCGGTGACCACGCTTTGGTCGGGAAAAGCGCCATCCTCCATATGTTCCGGACGAATACCCAGGATCACCTCTTGGCCTGATTGGCTCTGGAGAAAGGGCACTTTGGCCTCGGGAATCAGCAGCCGAAAGCTGCCGGCATCCACATAGAGCTTCGAATCCTCCGCAACGATGGCGGCGGGCATAAAGTTCATGCCCGGATTGCCGATGAACCCCCCCACGAACCGGTTGACCGGATACTCGTAAATTTCCATGGGGGAGCCCACCTGCTGCACGAGGCCGTCTTTCATAATAACAA
>CP070697.1:4889237-4893395 GCA_020353555.1 Desulfobacterales bacterium | reverse complement strand
TGCCAACCAAAGGTGCCTTGATCTGCAATCCAATTATCCCTATCAACTGCTCACCGATGATCTCGGCAATCAGGTGCTTCACTTTACTTTTGAGAACCTGGCTCCATACGCCTCACGGATTATTTCCATCAAAGCCAGCTTGCTCGTTTCCCGTTTTGCCAATCCAATCGCCGCTGTACCGATGCCCGCGGATATGAAGGCGCAAAAGTATATCGAGTCAGAACATCCGGATATAAAACGGTTGGCGCGCAAACTGAATGGATCCGACCCTTCGGAGGTCATCGATCAGATTCTCCACTGGGTGAAGGCGAATGTGCGGTATAGCGGTTATTCCAGCAAAGATCGGGGTGCCCTTTATGCCCTCAAGAATAGAAAAGGCGACTGTACCGAATATATGGACCTTTTTGTGGCGCTGTGCCGAGCCAACGGGGTTCCGGCCCGGCCGGTGGGCGGCTATATCTGTCCGGAAAACACGGTATTAAACACTAAATCATATCACAACTGGGCTGAGTTTTACGAGGGCGGCATCTGGCATATAGCCGACCCGCAAAACCATGTGCTGAGGCAGAATCAGTCCGACTACATTGCCATGCGCATCATTCGGGCACCTGAGGATAACGGCCTGGAACCTTACTACCGCTTTCGTGTGAAGGGGGAGGGGCTGCAGATACGGATGAACTGAGAACCAAGAATGACAAAGCATAGGGCAAAAGATCAGCGATTTCGGCACCTTTAGCAGCGATCGGAACCTTTGTTGGCACTTTCTGATTAAGCACCCGTGGCGAGCGGCTGAAAGTCGCGAAGCGGATTTGAGCTGGAAGTAGGGTCCGTCCGGCAACGAGTCCGGTCCGCGGCGGGCTTTGAGTTCCAAGAAAGCTCCCATTTTAACCGCAGGCATACAGAGGGTAATGCGCGGATGCATCCCGGCGCGAGGCGGTCGAGCCCTGCGCCGCAACTAAAAGAGATAGCGATTTTCGGAAAGACACTGAATAGATAATCAAGACGGAGGATCCAGCGATAGAGCCCGCTTCGGGAACAAGCCGGCGTGAAGTCGGGGAGGTTTTCGGTTTCACCTTGGGCGCTTTGCGCTTGAAAATTGGCCCAATTTAAATTTCGTCGGAGGAGGACAATGGGAGAAGCGAATTTTATCCGAAGGCAGCTTGTATTGTATTTCCTGATTGTGGCGGGACTGCTGGTGGTGTTCCCGGCTATTTCTTTTGCCAGCGACGCGGTTTGCGCCCGGGCCAAAATCGAAGTCAAACAGGAATTGACCCTGGAGCGGCAGGCTTTTGATGCCCATATGCGCATCAGCAATGGTCTTACCGACATTGCCCTGGAAAATATCCGGGTGGATGTCGCTTTTGTCGACGAAGACGGAAATCCGGTGTTGGCCAGCTATGATCCGGATCGTACGGATGCTTTATTCTTCCTACGCCTGGGGTCCATGGAGAACATCGAGGATGTCGGCGGCATCGGCACCGTGGATCCTGCCACCACAGCTGATATTCACTGGCTGATCATTCCGTCACCGGGTGCCTCCCAAGGCGTTGCCAAAGGCACTCTTTACTACGTTGGCGCCAAACTTACCTATACCATCGGCGGAGAAGAAAAGGTCACAGAAGTCACGCCCGATTATATCTTTGTCAAACCCATGCCCGAGATTACCCTGGATTATTTTCTTCCCACGGATGTCTTAGGCGACGATGCCTTTACTTCTGAAATCGAGCCGCCAATACCGTTTTCTTTGGGAGTGCGGATCAGCAATAGCGGTTTTGGAGTAGCCAGAAATCTGAAAATCGATTCCGCCCAGCCGAAAATTGTCGAAAACGGGCAGGGGCTGCTGGTTGGGTTTACCATCGAAGGCAGCGAGGTCAATGGAAAGGCGGCCACCCCGAGTCTGTTGGTGGATATGGGGGATCTCAGTCCCGCGAACGCGGCGGTGGCCCGCTGGATCATGACCTGCACCCTTTCGGGTCGGCTTGTGAAATTTGATGCCAGTTTTTCGCATTCCGATGAGCTGGGAGGTGAGCTCACGTCCCTGATTGCAGAGAGTCGCACGCATTTTCTGGTCCATGATGTTCTAGTGGATCTTCCCGGGCGGGATTCCATCCGGGATTTTCTGGCCCGAGACGCGGATGTTTACCGGGTGTATGAATCCGATGCCGTCGATACGCCGGTCACGAATCAGTCCGGTGCCGCCACCCTGCAGATGACCGGCAATACCGGCACCCTGCAAACACCGGCAACTTCGGGATGCATGTATCTCAGGCTCAATGACCCCTTCGACGGTCGGAAAGTTCTCAAGAAAGTCATTCGTTCCGACGGCAAGATAGTCAAGGCTGAAAATGTGTGGCTGTCCAAGACGCGCGATGAGAACCTCAATTGGCAGTACTCCCTTAACCTGTTCGACGTCAATACCACGAATGCGTATACCATCGAATTTTTGGATGACTCGGCCGTGCCGCTGCCGCCGGTGTTGGCGTTCATTGCGAACCGCACAGGAATCGAAGGCCAGCGACTGGCATTTATGGTGGAGGCCAACGATCCTAACGGAACAATACCTGTACTTGCGGCGGCACCCCTTCCGGCCGGTGCGAATTTTACGGATCAGGGCGCCGGGACCGGCATTTTTGACTGGACGCCCAATGTGGGGCAGGCCGGAGGGTATGAAATGACATTTAAGGCCTCCGACGGCGTTCTGGAAGATCGCCGGCGCGTGGGGCTGAGCATTAACTCCCTGGATGATACGGATGGCGACGGCCTGCGGGACGCCTGGGAAATGGAACATTTCCGGACCTTGGACCGCGATGGGAGCGGTGATTTTGATGAAGACGGTTTGACGGATCTGGAGGAATATCTACTCGGCTCTGACCCGACGGCCGAGGATCATGCCCCGAGCACACCGGCTATCCTTTCGCCCATGAATGGGGCGGAAGTGGATGTGCTTGCTCCTGATCTGGTCATCGCCAACAGCATTGATTCCGATGGAGATCGCCTCTCCTATGAATTTGAATTGTTTGCCGATCCCGGCTTGACCCAGTGGATCGGCGGGGCCTCCAATGCGGCGGAAGGATCCGAGACAACCACCTGGCACATACCGGAACCCCTGCCTGATAATCACCACTGCTACTGGAGAGCCCGCGCCACGGACGGGTACAGCTGCAGTCTATGGGCTTACGGGACATTTTTCATCAATTCGGAAAACGAAACGCCCGGCGGCTTTAACCTGAGCTATCCCCTGGATGACACGGAAGTCACGACACCCACGCCCATTCTAGAGGTTACCAACAGCGTGGATGCCGATGAAGACAGCGTTGCTTACACGTTTGAGGTGTACGCCGATAGCGACATGCACAATCTGGTGGCATCGAGCTCCGATCTGGCCGCCGGGGCGAATGGCCGCACATCCTGGACCGTGGCTTCAACCCTTGAAGATTATACTTGGTATTACTGGAAGGCCATTGCTACCGATGCGCACCAGGCTCAGAGGGAAACCCTGTCGGCTTCCTTTTTGGTCAACCTCCTGAATCATGCTCCGGGGGCACCGGCGCTCCTGTCGCCGGCGGCGGGAAACGAAGTGGTGGAACGGAACCTGGATCTGGTGGTCGGCAACGCCCAGGATTTAGATGGCGATGTCTTGGCGTACCGTTTCGAGCTGGATACGGCCGCTACGTTTGACAGCCCGAACAAGCGGTTGTCGGAGGAAATCGCGGAGGGCGTAGAGACCACCGCCTGGCATGTTGCGGGTCTGAGCGACAACACGCGCTATTTCTGGCGGATCAAAGCCGGCGATGGTGTCGCCGACAGCCGGTGGGCCGCCGGAGACTTTTTTGTCAATACCGCTAATGATGTGCCCGCGGTGCCGACCCTGCGTAATCCGGGAGAAAATGCCTGGGTTGAAACGTTAACGCCTTCGCTATCTGTCAATCCGGCCTTTGACCCGGATGATGATGGTGTGATCTACCGCTTTGAAGTCTACGCGGATGACGCTTTGACGACCCTCGTCGACGGGGGTGAATCGTCGGTTCCGGAGCGGAAGGTCGCCTGCGAGCTGGTCGATAAAACGCGGTATTTTTGGCGGGCGCGCGCTGAAGATGAGCATGGGAGCGCAAGCGACTGGATGAATACGAGTTCTTTCTTCGTCCAAGATGCCGGGGT
>CP070697.1:4880836-4889137 GCA_020353555.1 Desulfobacterales bacterium | reverse complement strand
GATGGGAACCCAGTACACGTCCAAGGCACCATCTGCGAACAAACGCTCCATGACGAACCCGAAAAATTCCGGATTCATATCATCAATGCAAGTTTCGACGATCAACACCTGATCACTCAGAACATTTTCCGCCGGTCCGAAACGAGGGCCTCTTTCGCTCCCGGTGATGATTCGCAATAGATTTGGTCCAGATTCCAGTTCCCTCTGGCCGGCACCGTAGCCAACCTTTTGGATGATCATATCCGGTAGGGGCGCAAAAGATTGGGCGAGGGTTACAATGATTCCCGCGCCGGTAGGGGTTACCAGCTCATGGGCCACACCGGTCCCATAAACCGGGACGCCGTCGAGAATAGCTAGGGTAGCCGGCGCCGGGACGGGTAGTTTCCCATGCCGGCAAACGACAAAACCGCTGCCTAACGGTATCCTTGAAGCGACCACTTTTTGAATACCAAGATATTCCAAACAAAGGGCCGTCCCAACAATATCCACAATCGCGTCGGTCCCTCCGATTTCATGAAAATGGACCTGTTCCAAGGGACACCCGTGGATGCCGGCTTCCGCTTGCGCAATTTTGGCAAATATTTGAAGGCTGATCTCCTTTACGCGGTTCGATAAGGGGGAGTTGGCAATCAGAAATTCAATTTCGGCGAAATTTCGCGAAATCTTATCGTCATCGCACGCAACCTGCGCCAGTTGGGCTTGAATTCCGCTTCGATGCACGGGGGTCGCGATCAGATCAAAGCCGGTTAAAGGTATGCGGGCGATATTTTCCTTAAGCCAATTTAAGGGTACACCGAGATCAATGAATGCCCCCAGGGTCATATCCCCGCTAATCCCCGAAAAACAATCAAAATAGGCGAGCATCGTCTTCCTCTAAGTTCAATTCCACAAACGCAAGTTCCCAACTGTCTTTGCCGTGGGATAAAAATCGAAACCCCGGGGACAAAGAAGAACGTGAGGTTTAGCAAGCACTCCCTGGGAGCGGGCTTCGCGCGAGGTCAGCAGACCGCAGTCAAATTTTTCAGGTCTCGCACCCCGTGTCCCTTAGGGCGTCCCTTTAGGAAGGCGGCTCCTCAAGTAGGGCGCGCCACCATCACGGTTTGCACTCGGATTATCTCCAGCAGAAGCTCGGCCGTCTTGACCATATCGTCCAACTTAACATTTTCACGCACCGTATGCATATCCCGCATGCCGGTGCCGAGTACGCCGAGCATAATGCCTTTGCTAAAGAAAATGTTGGCATCGGCCCCACCGCCGGTAATTTTGGTGGCCATATTGCGCCCCAGGTTCTCAGCCGCCTGGCGGGCCAGGGTCACAACCGGATGATCTTCAGGGATGTATGTTCGCGGAAAATCGTTATCCACCTTATACTCGAGACGAGGCAAATCGTCATCGGCCGAAACACCCGGAAAAGCGGCAACCGCTCTTTGGAAAGCGGCCACCATCTCGTCGGTAACCTGTTTTAATTTTTCTTCGTCATGGCTTCTGACCTCGCCTTTGACGGTTACGGAGGGCGGCACGATATTGGTTGCCAGCCCTCCCTCTATCTGGCCGATATTACAAGTGGTCTCACGATCGATGCGGCCAAGTTTGAGGTTGGCGATCGCTTGACTGGCAAGAAGAATGGCGTTAATTCCCTTTTCCGGTGCGGCGCCCGCATGCGCGTCCCTGCCATGGACTTTAAACTCCAGCCGATTGGCCGCCGGTGCCTGCGTAATAATGCCTTCTGTGTCAGTGGCGTCCAGGGTATAGCCGTATTCAGCCGTAATCAGGCTGAAGTCGAGATTTTTGGCGCCCATCAGACCGATTTCCTCACACACCGTGAACACGATTTCCAGCGGGCCATGGTCCAGATGATCCTCTTTGAGAACCCGCAACACTTCTAGAACAATTGCAATGGCGCTTTTATCATCCGCCCCCAGGATCGTCGTCCCGTCACTAAAAAAATTGCCGTCCTCAAATACAGGTGTTATCCCTTGACCGGGCTGGACCGTGTCCATATGGGCATTCAGCAGCAACGGCGGCACAGCGGTATTTCCCTCGAGTCGGGCAATCAGGTTTCCCGTCTCACCGCCCATTTTCGCGCCGGCCCCGTCGAAAAGCGTTTGGGCTCCCAAAGACTCCAATTTGCGCTTTAATTCATGCGCAAATTTTCCTTCTTTCTTCGAAACACTGTCAATTGCTACCAGTAATTTGAACGTGTCCGCCAGCCGTTCACGGCTTATCATCTTCTATCTCCTTTAGTCGTAGCGTTTGGAGCTGGTCTTCCTGCAAAATCGCCCGGCCCTGCCATAAGAAAAAACATTGACAAAGGAAAGTTTCGGTATATCATTAACTATTTGTAATGGGGGGAGCAATGGTATTCCGCCGTTTCCCCAAAAACCGTTAGTTTCTTGCATCCTCCTGAAAACTACTTGGTAATTATGGAAGTGCGCAGCTTACTGGTGAGGCTCCCGGACTTCAAATCCGGTGTGGGGCGCTAAAACCGTCCCGGGTGGGTTCGATTCCCATGCACTTCCGCCATTTTCCGATCCGCATCGCAACCTGCCAGGCTGCAAAAACCTGGGTCGTTTCGAATTTCGTCGTTGACTGGATCGATTTTTGCCACTACGAAAATCCCGCAACTTTTAACACATCAACCCCTTGAAAACAAGATAATTACTTCGCTCGAAGGCTCATCGGCGGTCGGCCTCTCCATGGTTTTTCAAAACGCTAAACTGTTACACGATCGGAAAAAGCTTCTTTGAGACGGTGAAAGAAAGCAGGATGAATTCCAAACCACATTGGCCCGCAGCGGCAGCCGGGGTAGAATACACAAAAAAAGCGCAAGGAAGTATGGAAGGTTACACACCCCCCGACGCCTTGCGGTCGTCGGCTTCCTTGCGCTTCAAGGAGGAAGGATGAAAATCATTGAATCAACATCTTCACGGACGGTTTGAACTTATAAACCATCCATCGCTATTTGATCCAAAAGTTAATGGAAAGGTTACATTTTCCGGTAAGGGAATCTCCCGCCCCGTTAGCGTTTCACGAGCTTGGCCACTGACTCGATATGATAGGTGTGGGGGAACATATCAACCGGTTGCATTTCCGCCACCCGGTAGCGCCCTTGCATGAGGGCCAGGTCCCTGGCCTGAGTCGATGGATTGCATGACACGTAGACAAGACGTTCCGGAGCCATCTCCAAGACCTGTTTGACAATATCCTTATGCATTCCCGCGCGGGGTGGATCGATGATGAGAACATCCGGCCGCTTCGATAGTCTGGACAGGCAATTGCGGATATCGCCCTGAATGAAACGGCAATTCTTAATAGCGTTGCGGCGGCAATTATTTTCCGCATCCACCACCGCGCTGGCCGCCAACTCGATGCCCACGATTTCCTGCGCCGCTTCCGAAAGCAAAATCGGGATGGTCCCGGTGCCGCTGTAGAGGTCCAAAACTGTTTCCTTCCCGCTGAGTTCAGCGTACGCTTTGACGATGGCGTATAATTGTTCAGCGCCGAGGGTATTGGTTTGGAAGAAAGAGTTGGCTGATATCTCAAACTCAAACTGCCCGATCCGATCCCTAATGATCGAACTACCGGCAAGCGGCCGTTCGAATTCGCCGAGGGCTACCCCCGCTTTGCGGGAGGTGATGTTGTTCACCACCGCAACGACGCGGGGATACTTATCCCTCAAAAAGTCGGCCAGCGGTGTTAACTTTGGGAGGTCTTCCGACGCCGTAACAATGTTAACCATCCAATGATCGTAGACCACCGAATGTCGCAACATGAGAAAACGCCAATAACCGGAATGGCTGCGGAGCCCGTAGACGGGCGCGGCGGAGGATTTCATAAACTGGCGCACATCCTCAAGTATGCGGTTGCCCAAATCCGGCTGAAGCAGGCAGGCCCGCGTATCAATAACCCTATGAAAGGTTCCCGGCACGTGCAGTCCGAGGGCAAAATTGATTTGGACGTTGTTTCGGCCCACTTCGCTTGGCAAAAGCCAGCGGCGATCGGAGCAGGAAAACTCCATTTTATTGCGGTACCCAAAAACCTTAGGGGATGGGAGGGTGGGGTGCACGGGGACCCCCCGGATGAGCGCAATGTGTTCGAGGGCGTCCTTCACATGCCGACGTTTGTAGACCAGTTGCTGATCGTAATTCAGAAACTGCCATTTGCAACCGCCGCAAAAACCGCTGTATTCACAAGGGGGATCTATTCTGAACGGTGAAGGTTTGATCAACTCGGCCACTCGGGCTTCGGCATAGTGTGGCTTCCTTTTGATAATTCGAATCCTGGCGGTATCGCCGGGTACGGCCTGATCCACAAATACCGCCAAACCATCAATCCGTGTCAGCCCCCTTCCACCAAAGGCGATATCCGTAACATCGGCTTCAAGCAGTTGCCCTTTTTTAATGTTCATAATTCTGTTTGTCTCCGCCGTCCCGTGCCGCTAGAATATCCAATTTTAGGCGTTAATCGAGATGTTGGTCAACCAGGTCCTTTACACGTGAGCCTACCCTGCGCCCAACCGCTAGGGACGGAGTCTTGGATCATCGGTGCCCGACAGGCAAAGATGCGCATGACTGTCCACCCAACCCGGTAGGAGCGTGTCATGGGTCAGATCCAAAATTTACGATTCAGCTGCATCAGGGTGCTGAAAAAATCCTTCACGCTCCGAACGGATAGAAAAAATCTTGCCGTTCTTGACGTCCAACCGCCCAATGAACCTCCCCGCGGCAAGCCGCGGAGTATCATTCAATTGATCCTGTCGATCTTAACGCAGCAAGCTGCGGGGAATTCGACCCTAAAAGAGATTAAACCGAACGGAGCGGCTGCCGTCATCGATGAACCCGCCGGCATGTATCCATCTGGAATTCTGCAAACCTGCCATATTTTTTTTACCCCCAAAAAAATACCTTGACACTTGACATAAACGACCACATAGTGGTATCCAGACGCGATGGTGTCAACCACTTGGATTAATCACTCGCAAAGATGGCGGTCAAAAGGGAAAGACTCCCTTTTTCCGTACAAAAATAGAAACTGGAAATAAGTTTTTTTTGACACAAGTCAAGGAAATGACTTCGCTTTTCAGTGATACAAGGAGACTATGCCGAACAATACTTCCATCTCAACCAACGTTTTATTTGATTTGAAGGGAAAAGACCCTTCGTTTGCAGCCGAGGTCAAGTGCCGCTCGGGCGTGGATATCAATCTGTGCTGGCATTGCCAGACCTGTGCCAACGGATGCCCTTTTTCCCAGGCGATGGATTATGCGCCCAATCGCGTGATTCGTCTTGTCCAGTTGGGTTTCCAAGCAGAAGCCCTGGGGTGCTCTGGAATATGGCTCTGTGTGGGCTGCAATACCTGTTCAATTCAGTGCCCGAATGCCATTGACGTGGCCGCCGTCAATGATGTGTTGCGCGAAATGGCGATCGAGACAGGGGTCCACGTGGCCCAACCCCAAATCCTCGACTTCCATAATGAGGTGTTAAATTCCATTGAACGCTACGGTCGAACCCATAAGCTCGAAATCATGCTCCGCTTCAAGTTTCGTAAACGGGATTGGTTTTCCGATTTTGGGTTGGGGTTCAAAATGCTTGCCAAACGGAAGCTGGAATTTTTGCCATCAAGAATCCGCGACGTGACTCAAATTCGAAATCTTTTTCAGCCCGAAGCCGATGAGGCCGCGCCATGCAAAATCAAAATTTGACAACTCTATCCTATTATCCGGGATGTTCTCTGGCCACCACCGCCCGTGAAAATAATTCCTCCCTGGTGCATCTTTTTCGTCACCTCGGTTTTGAGTTGGCGGAACTCGAAGATTGGAATTGTTGTGGAAGCTCATCGGCCCACAGTATCAAAACGGAGCTTGCCTTTGACTTAGCCTGCCGGAATCTCTCACTGGCACCACCGGGCAGACCGCTTCTGGTTGCCTGTCCCAGTTGCCTTTTGCGGCTGCGTCACGCTCATCTTCAGCTCAAAAAAGATCCAAACGCTCGCAGCCGTTATGAAACCATGTGGGACCGACCATTTGATTCTGAACTCAACATTGTGCATTTCTTCGAACTGCTGGATAGAATCGGATTGGCCAGCTTTGCGGAAGACACCCCCCAGCGTCTGAAAGGACTCAAATTCGTGTCTTATTACGGCTGTATGCTCGCCCTTCCGCCGGCCCTGCGCCACGCCAAAGATTATCATGGTCTTATGGAAAGAATCCTTTCCTCTTTAGGGGCCACACCGCTGAATTGGGCTTATTCGTCCCGCTGTTGCGGTACTTTCCTTTCGGTGGCCCGCCCTGATATTGTAACACCGATGGTCAACGACATCATCCAAGGCGCCCAAGGGGCCGGGGCCGACTGTGTTGTTACCGCCTGCGCCATGTGTCACATGAATCTGGAAGTCCGTTGCACGCTTACCGCCAAGGTTCCGATTTTGCATTTTTCCGAAATTCTCTCCCTGGCGTTTGGCTTGGGTACGAATGAGCAAGAGAGCTGGCTCTCACGCCATTTGGTGGATCCTGTGCCGCTTTTCAAAGCCATGGACCTTCTTAAATGAGGGGGCAACGTATAAGAATTTCAGTCAGGCGCAGGCGAATAACGGTCGAGAAACGCTTTGACTGCCTGCTGATACCCCGCCGTCTGACTGGAATCGCTGTGGTGAGCGCCAGGGGCAATATACACATCTGAGCGTTCGGGGGGCAAGTGCTCTTTGAGTCTTAAAGCAAATTCGAGCGGAAATCTTTGGTCTTTCTCACCGTGGATCAGCATGGTCGGCATGGCCAACGAAGGCGCGAGCCGCGCCGGGCTCACCGCGTCCAATTGCCGTTGATAGAACAGGTCCATCCAGAATAAAATCACGGGCCCGAAAAGGTTTCCGAAAATCCAATTAAACCAGCGGTAAAGACTCAAGAGGGCTTCTTTCGTATCCGCATAACATCCCTCCAGGAAAAGAAGTGTAATTTTCTCGGGATTGCCGCTGGCTGCAATGATCGCTCCGGCGGCACCAGCGGAATGTCCGTAAAGAATAACCGGTTCTTCCACCCAATTTAATATGGCTTCGATGTCCTCCGAAAATTTAATTGCATTCATAAACCGGCGCGGACTGGATCCGCCGTGATCCCTGGCACTAAAGACAATCGTCGTATATCCCCAGCGGGCGAAGACCTTGGCGCGGGATACCATGCGGTCGCGGTTACGCCCCCATCCGTGGACGAAAACGACGATCCCTTTGGAAAAGTCAGGGGGTTCGATCCGCCAAATCTCCAAGAAGCCACCGTCGATGGCCGGAATTTTCGTATCGAGTATTTGTCCCCAGTCCGGTTGGTCATGTACGGTCCGGCGCGGTATCTGATGAACCAGATAGGTAAAAACCAAGGAAAGCAGTAAATAGATGGCAAACGCCCCCGCCACAAAATATAGCAACGGCATCAAAATGGTTGGCTCCTAAGAAAGGGACTCGCAGCTTCGCGCCGGCATTTTATGGCTCGCGCCTCGCCGTCGGCGGGGAATGCGCCGCGCAACGCAAGTTCAGTCGGGACTTATCCGTCTTTTCGAATACCCAGCAGCGCGCGTCTCAGCCGATCCAATGCCGCCATCGCAAAAATTTGTTTGTGCATTGATCGGCTGCCGAAATACAAATGGTAACGATGCCCGAAGGTACCGGTGGGAGTGGCCAACCCGATGCAAACCGTACCTACCGGTTTTTCATCCGTCCCGCCGGTGGGTCCGGCGATTCCGCTCGTGGCAAGGCCATAGGTGGCACCGGCAATAAGGCGCGCCCCCTGAGCCATTTCCTTGGCGGTTTCCTCATGCACGGCTCCATATCGCTCTAAGGTGGTTGAAGATACGTTAAGGACCTTAATTTTGGATTGGTTTGAATAGGTGACGCCCGCAAAAAGCAGGTAGTCGGAGCTGCCCGGCACGTTGGTGAGCAGATGCGCAATAAGACCGCCGGTACAGCTTTCAGCCAGCGCCAGGGTTGCTCTTTTTTGCCGCAGCAAGTCCCCCACGATTTTTTCCATCGCATCACCATTTTCAGAGAAGACTTTGTTTCCCATCCGCTGGGCGACCCTCTGGGTGGCATGGTCTAACTGCTCACGAAGTTGCCTTTCGTCGGGCCCCCTGCCATACAATTTAACTTGGATCTCCGGAAATTTGGCCCGTAGGCCCAGTTTAATGCCCGGGAAAGCATCCTCAAACCCCGCCAATCGTTCACCCGTGAGGGATTCGGTTAAACCAAAGGTGGCCAGAGTCTTTGCCAGGTAAAACATTCGACCATGGCCCTGCAAGGAGGTTAGGCGGGGCAATACCT
>CP070697.1:4858472-4880736 GCA_020353555.1 Desulfobacterales bacterium | reverse complement strand
CCGCTGGTTGTGGGGCTGTCGTCGTTCCTGCTGGTCTATCCGGCATGGGGCGCGGAGGTCATTAAACTGGGCGCCTTATACAATTTGACAGGCGGAATGTCGTCCATCGACGCGCCGGCGCTGAATGGGGCCAAACTGCAGGCCAAGCTGATCAATGCTCAAGGCGGACTGCTGGGCGGGCAAATGCTTGAGGTCATGGGAATCGACACCAAAACCGATCAAAAGGCCGCCGCGACGGGGGCCAAAAAGGCTCTGGCCGGCGGCGTCATCGCAGGGCTGGGGTACGGGGATACCACTTTCGTGATGGCCGCCGCCCCCCTGTTCCAGCAAAAAGGCGTGCCTTTTGTCACCTCGGGGGCCACTCATCCCATGCTTCCCCAATGGGTTGGCGATTACATGTTTATGGTGCCGTTTGGTGACGACGACCAATCGTTTGCCATCGCCGATTTTTCGTTTAAGAAACTGGGGGTCAAAAACGTGGTGGTCTGGACCGACAATTCCATGGATTTCACTAAGGCCCTGTCCAAGTTTTACAAGCAACGGATGCAGGAACTTGGCTGCCAGGTCGTTCTGGAGGATTTTTTCATGATGGGCGACAAGGACTTCTCGGCCCAGATCGCCCGCCTGAAAAACGCCCGCCCGCAACCGGATGCGGTCTTTATCTCCGCTATTCCCAACGAGGCGGGTTTAACCGTCAAGCAGATCCGCGAGGCCGGCTTGACCCTGCCGATTGTCAGCGGTGATGGGTTTGACACGGAACTGGTGACCACGGTGCCCGGCCCCAAACTGGCCAACGATGTTTATTTTTCCACGCATACTTATCGGGAAGACAACCGTCCGGAGGTGCTGGATTTTGTTGCCGCTTATGAAAAAGAGCACGGGCGCCCGCCGGAAAACGCCTTTGCGGCCCTCGGGTTTGACGCCGTCGGACTGATTGCCGATGCCATCCAACGCGCCGGCACGACCGAGGGCAAAGCCCTGCGGGATGCGCTGGCCGTCACCCAGGGATTCAAAGCCGTCACCGGTGAAATCACCTATTCCCGGCCCAGCGGTGTGCCCTTGAAAGGGGTTTCCATCATCAGCGTGCACGATGGCCAGTACAAGGTCGAGGAAGTCTGGTTGCCGAAACAATAACATCGGCAGGCGGAAGAATCAGGGAGCCGGCCGCGCGGGGTGGCCGGCTGCCGGATCCCAGGGTGAACAACAAGTGGATGCCCGCTTTGGGGTGCCCCCCGACGATTGGAGGAAAGGCGGGCTTTGCGCCCAATCATCGACTGCAACTCTGGCTGGAGGGCCAGACGACCGCACCGATGCCAGGGGTATTGGATGGCTTTCGCAAGGAGACCGACCCAATGAAACGAACACGAATCAGAGAGGCCTTAAACGCCGCGGCCGGCATGGAGCGGATACTGGTGCAGGGATGGGTGCGCACCAAGCGCGACGCCAAGGATTTTTCTTTTCTGGAGATCAATGACGGATCGTGCTTGAAGAATATCCAGGTGATCGTGGCAGCGTCGATCCCGGCCTATGAATCCCTCAAAACGGTGACCACCGGCGCCGCCGTCGAGGTGGAGGGCGCTTTGGCGGAGTCTCCGGGGTCAGGCCAGCAATGGGAGCTGAAGGCCAGCACCTTGCGGCTGCTGGGCGCGGCCGATGCCGCAAGCTATCCGCTCCAGAAGAAGCGCCACTCGGATGAGTTTCTGCGAACTATCGCCCATCTGCGGCCCCGCACGAACAAATACGGGGCCCTGTTTCGCATCCGTTCCGAAAGTTCGTTTGCCGTTCACCAATTTTTCCGCGACCGGGGCTTCTACTACCTCCACACACCGATCATCACCGGATCGGATTGTGAGGGGGCCGGTGAATTGTTTCGTGTGACCACCCTGCCTCTGATACCGTCGGCGGGCGCGCCCCGGGAGAGTCTTTATGAAGCCGATTTCTTCGGCAAGGAGGCCAACCTCACGGTTTCCGGCCAACTGGAAGCCGAACTGTTTGCCTGTGCCCTGGGCAGTGTCTATACTTTCGGTCCTACCTTCCGGGCCGAAAATTCCAATACGCCCCGCCACGCGGCGGAATTCTGGATGATCGAACCGGAGGTGGCTTTTGCCGATCTGCAAGACAACATGGACCTGGGCGAGGATCTGGTCCAAAACCTGACCGCGCATGTCATGGATCATTGCCAGTCGGATCTGGAACTGTTTGCCCGGTTTGTCGATAAGGACCTCATGGCCAACCTGGAGCTGATCGCTGGAGAATCCTATGCGCGACTGCCCTATGCGGAAGCCGTGGCGATTTTAAAAGCGTCGGGTAAAGCCTTTGAATTCCCCGTCGAATTCGGCACCGATCTGCAGACCGAGCACGAACGCTTTCTGTGTGAAGCGCACTTCCGAAAACCGGTGATAGTGTACAACTACCCCAAGGAAATCAAACCTTTTTACATGCGGCTCAACGATGACGACCAAACCGTGGCCGCCATGGATCTGCTGGTGCCCCGGGTGGGCGAACTCATCGGCGGCAGCCAGCGTGAAGAGCGTCTGGATGTCCTGGAACGCCGTATAACCGCCGGCGGCCTGCATAAAGAGGATTATTGGTGGTACCTGGATATCCGCCGCTTCGGGACCGTGCCCCATTCCGGATTCGGCCTGGGCTTCGAGCGCTTCCTGATGATGGTCACCGGGGTAACCAACATCCGGGACGTCATCCCTTTCCCCCGCACGCCCAAACATCTTGAATTTTGAAAAAAAAAGCCCGCACCCCTCTTCCTTGGTGGCTCCTGAATACACATATTTAGCATAGATTCGGTCCTCGCGCGCGCGCCGGTTCGAAAACGCCACACCGCGCCCCCAATCTGAGGCCCGGAATTGATGTCGGGGGCGGAGGGCGGAGCTAAAATTCAGTTGAAAAGAGCGCGAAATCATAATATTGTTATTGGGTTTCCCATAGACCTTCCGCCTCAAGTCCTTAGACTTGGCAACGGAGGCAATGGGGTCCCCTTTGGCACGCCAAGGGGTTAGTCCCCCAAGGATTTATTGAGAATAGAATCGGCGTAAAAAATGCCCGTCTATGAATATACCGCTTTGGATGCCCGGGGAAAGACAACCTCCGGTATTATCGATGCGGACGGCGCGAAAGCGGCCCGACTGAAGCTGCGCGCATCCGGCATTTTTCCCGTTTCCATTAAGGAAACCCACGAGGCTCCGGCCAAGAAAAAACCAAAGCTTTTTGACCTGTCGCGCTACTTTACCCGTGTCAAACCCGCCGAGATTGCGCTGATGACCCGGCAGCTGGCGACCTTGGTGAGTGCCGGCTTCCCGCTGGTGTCGGCGCTGGACGCTTTGTTACCCCAAACCAAATCCCACGGCTTCAAAAGAGTCCTGGCCCAGATCAAGGATTCGATCGTGGAGGGCAACAGCTTTGCGCAGGCGCTTTCCCAGTACCCTGGAACTTTCACACCGTTATACGTCAATATGGTCCGTGCGGGTGAATCTTCGGGGACCCTGGAAATCGTATTGGAGCGACTCGCTGACATCACGGAAAAACAGCAGGCGTTGATCAACCGCATTCAGACGGCGCTGGCATACCCGATATTTATGATGTTCGTCGGTGCCATGGTGTTGTTTGTCCTGCTGACCTATATCGTTCCCCGGATTACCGCGATTTTCACTGAAATGCACCAGGTTCTGCCGGCCCCGACCCTCGTGCTGATTTATCTCAGCGGTTTTTTTAAAGCCTATTGGTGGGCCCTGTTGATCCTGCTGGCGGCAATGGTGATCGCCGTTCAGCGGGCGAAGAAAACGACCAAGGGACGCCACTGGTTGGATAAAACCATACTCCTGCTGCCGGGTTGCGGGGTTTTGGCTCGCAAACTGGCGGTGGCCCGGTTTACGCGAACCCTGGGGTCTCTGCTGGAAAACGGGGTCTCCATGCTGGTGGCGCTTGAAATCGTAAAAAATATCGCGGGTAATGTACTGATCTCCGATGCCGTGGAAACCGCCGCCAAAGAGGTGGGCAAAGGTCAGGGATTAGGGGTCGCTCTGGCTGAAAGTCGCGTTTTTCCCCATCTTTCGATTCAGATGATCCAGGTAGGAGAACAAAGCGGTGAGCTTGAAATGATGCTGAATAAAATCGCAGATGTCTTCGAGAATGAGGTGGAAACCAACATCATGCGCCTGACCTCCTATTTGGAACCGGTCATGATTCTGGTGATGGGCTCGATCGTCGGCTTTATCGTTCTGTCGATCTGTCTTCCGATTTTTGAAATGAACCAACTCATACGCTGATCCCGGCAGGTCATTTTTTTTTTACGCACGGGGGAGGAAAAACCAATGATTTCGAATAACAGACATGACAACCACGGGTTTACCCTGATCGAACTGATGGTGGTCATCATTATTCTCGGCATACTGGCCACCTACATCGGGGCGCGCATCATGGGCACACCGGAAGAAGCCAAACAGGTCAAAGCCAAGGTCGATATCGCGGCTCTGGAAACAGCGCTTAAAATGTACAAGCTGGACAACGGCGTTTATCCGAGCACCGAGCAGGGGCTGCAGGCCCTGGTGGAAACGCCGGAGACCGGGACCGTGCCGACCAAATGGCGCGAAGGCGGGTACCTGGAAAAGAGCAAGGTCCCCCGAGATCCCTGGGGGAACGATTTCGTTTACCTTTCGCCCGGCCTCAATGGGGATTTTGACATCATTTCCTACGGGGCGGATGGCGTTCCCGGCGGCGAAGGCCAGAATAAGGATATCAACAATTGGGAAATCGAATGAGCGCAGCGGTCAAGGGTTATACGCTCATCGAGTTGATGGTTGTCATCGCACTGATCAGCATTATGCTCGTTTTTTCCCTGCCCCGCTTCCATGCTGCTTTTTTTACGGACGACGCCAAAAAAGCGTCCCGCTGGATCATCGGCAAAGTACAATCGATGAAAGAGGCCGCCCTTCGCGATCAAAAACAATACACGCTGAATTTCAACATCGATACCGGACGCATGTGGGAAACGGAGGCGTCCATGTCCCAGGAAGCGCTTGAAAGCGCGGAGCTGAACGCCTATGACCTTCCCGAGGGAATGGAAATCATCGATGTGGAGTACCCCCGGCAAGGGAAACTGTCTGCGGGTCTGACCGGCATCAACTTTTACCGAGCCGGATACACGGATAAGGCGTTGATCCATATTCAAGACGGCGACAACCAAATGTCCTTTCTGCTGGAACCGTTTTTGTCGAAAGTAAAAGTATACGAAATGTATGCCAGCTTTGATGATTGACCGCTTTTTAAATAAGGCCACCTCTGCTGCGTCGGGCATCACCCGCGCCGCTTTTCCGCGCTTTGACTCCGTGTTTTAGGGGGACGGAGAATTCAGCCTTTATTGACCCATTGGCCGCCGCCGGTCTGGCGGTGGCAACCGCAACTAACCATGCGAAAAAAACTCACACGCCGCGACCTCCACCCACCGGGAATCCGTAACGGCTTTACCCTGCTGGAAGTCATGGTTGCCCTGGTGGTGATGTCCATCGTCCTGGTCAGTATTTATAAAATGCAATCCCAGACCCTGACCATGACCACCGCAGCCAGATTCTTTACCTATGCGCCCCAGCTGGCCCAGAAGAAATTGACCGAGTTGGAAACGACGGCCCTTGATGATTTCGCATCCGATTCAGGCGATTTCGGGGAGGAATTCCCGGGTTATCGCTGGCAGGCTTCCATCGAGGAAGTGTCCGTCGAGGCCCTGGGGGAAACCGCGGCCGATTTAAAAAAAATCGACATCATGGTATCTTTTGATGACAACAAACAAACGTACCGGTTACGAACCTACCGGTTTGCGCGCGAGTAAGTCCCACCGCCGCCGGCCAACCGCTTGCGGATTCACCGTGCTGGAAGTTTTGCTGGCCATTTTGATCCTGGCCCTTGTGGTCACAACGGTATTGGCCTCGTTTAACATGGTGTTTTCGAGCACCGAGGATTTGGCGCTGAGCGCTGAGGTTCACGATATGGCCCAAAACGGCTTGAATCGTATGATCGTCGACTTGGAATCCAGCTACATCGTGCAGCGGCCGTTATACAAACCGCCGGACTTCGACGACGCGCCGGACGCCTTCCGGGTGGTCGGCGCGACGACGGATATCGATGGCACAGCTTTTGCACAACTTCGCTTTACCAGTCGGGCCCATGTCAAGCTGGAAAACAGCCGGGCGGACGGAATTGCTGAAATTGTCTATTATATGCACGCCAAACCGGACGGTCAACGGGTTCTGAGACGTTCCGACAACCTGTATCCGTACCCTCCTTTTGCCGAAAAAGGCAGCGATCCTGTTTTGTGCGAACATGTTAAATCTCTGGCCTTTACATATTTCGATGCGGAAGGATCCGAATACGAGGACTGGGACTCCGACTCGGATGAATTCGGTTACGCCACCCCGGCGGCCATCGCTATCCGGCTTGAACTCGGAGATGCAACCACATCTCACATTTTTGAAACCATGGTCAAGTTCCCGACCTACCGGAAAAAAATCGAATAAAACCTTATGAAACCGCAAAAACTGTTGCGCAACAACCGCGGAATAGCCCTGCTGCTCACCATATCCGTGACGACGATCCTGGTGACCGCGGCCCTGGAGTCCAACCGCCGAGCGCGGTTTCAGATCGTGGCGACGGCGGCCATCAGGGACCGCCTGACACTCTCGCAGATGGCCGCCTCGGGAGTCCATGTGGCCATGGCCATGCTGGCCAAAGATAAGAAGGAGTCCAATCAAGATTCTCTGGCGGAAGACTGGGCCAGTCCGGCGAAAATAGCGGAAATTTTGCCGGCCATGCCTTTTGATGAGGGCCAACTGGCCGTCAACATCACCGATGAAATGAGTAAAATTCAGATCAACGCATTGGTCCAATTTCCCGACAGCAATCAATTCAATGAACCCCAGAGAACGATGTTGGATCGCTTCCTGCGCCACATCAGCGCGGCAGCCCCCGAGGACGTCAAAATGGAGGATGACAGCGAACCGATGGCGATCATCAATTCGATTAAAGACTGGCTCGATTCCGGCGACGATGATGCCATCACCGGTTTAAGCGGGGCCGAATCCGTCTATTACCAGGGCCGGGAACCGCCGGTGGCCTGCCGTAACGGCCCGCTCCCGGACGTCAACGAACTTCTCCAAATCAAAGGGATTACGCCGGAGATTTTTTACGACAGCGAGGCAATGTCCGGTATGCACCGCTACCTGACGGTTTACGGAATGAATCCCGGCGAAGGCACCACGTTTAACTTCCCGGGCAAGATTAACATCAACACCGCCGAAAGGCCCGTGATCCTTGCCCTGCTGCCTTCGGAAAGTGCGGAAATGGCGGATGCCTTGTTGGAATATCGCCAGCAACGGCAGGAAGAAAAAGAAACGGATGCTTTTTCGAATCCAACATGGTATAAGGGGGCTCCCGGGTTTGCCGACGTGAGCATCGATCCCAAGCTTATAACAACGACAAGCGACGTGTTTCGCATCGAATCCACGGCGACTTTGCATGATCTGCAACTGACCGCCACCGCTGTAGTCGAACGGGCGCTGAATGATGAAACCGGAAAATGGGGGTGCAAAATACTGAGTTGGCAGACGGATCAGGCTAAAGCCGATTCCCAAGGAGGAACTGAAGAACCGCCTTCGTCTCCCTGAAGAATCCCGACCCCGAGGCCATGCCTCGCCGCAAAAGGCCTCGCGGTATTCAACCATCTTCTGACAAGCGTCAGACGTTAGAACCGAAGATCCAGGTAAATTAAAGACAGTATGAGCAGAAAGGTCCTTGGAATTGATATCCGGCAACATGCCGTCGCCGCGGTGCTGGTCAAAACCGGCATGCGGGAAAAACAGGTGGAGGATCATGTCTATATCCCCATCCCCGAGGGGGTAGAAGACGTTGAACAGGGTATCGCCGCTGCGTTGAAGAGCATGGTCGAACAGATGAATCTCGACGGTTGTGATTTTGTCGTCTCGCTCCCCGCCGAACAGTTTTCTTTCCGCAATCTGCAGATCCCCTTCAAGGACTCCAAAAAAGTCCGGATGGTTCTGCCGTTTGAACTTGAACCGACCCTGCCTTTTCAGGTGGAAGACATGGTGATCGACTTTCACCGCACGGACTCCCCCGAAGCGGCCGATCAGACCCGTTTAATGGCCGCCGTAGTTGACAAATCCCGCCTCAACTCCATCCTCGAGATGTTGGCTTCCTTTAAAATTGACCCCGAAATCGTAACTCTCAGCGGTCTGTCCGCCGCCCTTTGCCTGGCCCAGCAGGCCGACGCCGTCGAAGACCATCTTTTCATCGAAGTGGACAAGGCCCATAGCACTTTATTTGCCGCGGCGGGCGGACAAATCCGTCTGATTCGATCATTTCCGGTCCCGGAGACCAACGCTTTGAAATCCCGTGCGCTGGGCGCCCATATCCGCCGCACTTGGGCGGCTCTGGAGGACATGTCGCCGAGGGAATTTCAACCGCTGCAAGTGGTGGTAACCGGTTGCGGCCTGGACGGGCAGAGTTTTGAAGATGATTTGGCCCAAACGCTGGATCTTCCGGTTAAACCGGCGAATCTAGCCGAACGTCTGAAGGTCCTGATCGGAGCTCAGGCCGCCGATGGATGGGACCCGGTGCGAATGGACAACGCCCTGGCCCTGGCCCTCGTCGAAATCGACGGACTCGATGCGTTGAATTTTCACAAGCGGCATTTCGCGGCTAGAAAATTCCTGGCCAAACACCGACAAAATCTCGTAAAAACCGGCATCCTCGCCGCCGTGGTGTTGCTCCTGGCGGGTTTCAATTTTATGATGGAATCGTATACCTTGGAAAAAAAGTTGAGTCGTTTAAACGAGCAAATTACAGCGGTATTCCGAACGACCTTTCCGGAGGTGCAAACGATCGTTGATCCGTACCAGGAGATGAAAGTAAAAATTCAAGAAGTCCAGAAAAATGAGGGATTTCCGGCGGATATCGGCAGTCGTATCCGCTGCGTCGATATTTTGAACGGTCTCAGCCAAACTATACCTGAAGAAGTGGTGATCGATATCAATCGTCTGGTTATCGCGCCGGATAGCGTGGTGATTACCGGAACGACCGATTCCTTTAATTCGGTGGACGACATCAAAGGGCGTTTGGAAAAAATAGATTTTTTTAAAAAAGTCACGACAACTTCCGCCAATAAGGAAAGATCCGGCGATCAGGTGCGCTTCATGCTGAAGGTGGATTTATAGCAGGCACGTCCTTGCCCGGCGAGGGAGGTTGAATTACGGTGAAACTGAAAAAACTCAATAAACGCGAAAAATACATTGTGTACGGGGTGGCCGGGCTCATCGGCCTTTTGATCCTCGTGCAGTTGATCGTCAAGCCTGTCTTGGACAGACGGGATCGGCTGCAGCGCAATCTGCAGGCCACGGCCATTATGCTCGAAGAAATGCGGCGTCTGCAGACCGAATATCAAGGACTGCAAGATAAGGCGGAAGTACTGCAAGCCCGTTTTGGGCGCCGTGCCCAGGATTTTACGCTTTTCTCCTTTTTAGACCGTCTCGCCGGTGAGGCCGGTATCAAAGATCGCATCAGCTATATGAAGCCATCCCGAACGTTTGAAAGAACCACGGCCTACAAGATTTCACGCGTTGAGATGAAGCTGGAGGCCATTACCTTGGAACAACTGGCGGCCTACCTGCACGGGGTGGAAACATCGGAAAACATGGTCAGCATCCGCAAGGCATCAATTTCCAAAAAGGACCAGACCCAGGGGCTGCTTAATGCGGTTTTACAAGTGGAAACGCTTGAAATTTAGACGCCATCTGCCGATGAGGGCCATTCGCCGATGATACCAGTCCTAAAGCGGATCCTGTATGGTATTTATGTCATCGCCATCGCTGTATTTTTTGTTTACTATCTGTTTCCGTCCGAGAAGATAAAAAGATATTTGATCGACACGGTGGGTCAGGCGAATCCGGATGTTACGCTAACGATCAAGCGTGTCAAACCGATTTTGCCCCCTGGCCTCGGGCTGCACGATGTCGAAGTTTATCATCGGGATGCGGCCCTCATCGGTCTCGATAGCTTGAAACTAACGCCCGTTCTTTGGTCGCTATGGGGCCCTAAAACCACGTGGGCCTTTAACGTCCAAACCTGCGGCGGTGTGATCAAGGGAACGGCTGATATCGCGGAAAACGCGGCGCAACGGGAGATTCTGATCGATGCCCAGCTTGCGGGGATTCAAATTGGACAGATCGCCGCCATCCAGAATATGTCGGACAACAACCTGTCAGGTATCCTGGGCGGACAAGTAGCTGGCACGGTATCCGCGCCGCATCCCACCCTGACGGGTAACTTGAGAATTTCAGAGATCGAAATTGAGCTGGCCGCTCCCATGTTCAACGAGCAGACGCTCACCTTCAGGGACATCGAGGCTGATGTGGCGCTCAACCAGCGGGCCCTGACAATCAAACGCTGCCGTCTGCAAGGCAACCAGATGGATGCCGATCTGGCCGGCACGGTCGCCTTGAATGGCCCCGCCGGTCCCCCGGGTTTAAAGCTTTCCGGCCGGTTAAAACCACACCATGTGTTTCTGGCTAAAATCGAGAAAAGTCTGCCGGCGGATCTATTGAGCCGCAACCACAAAAACGCTGATGGTTTTGCCTTTCAAATCAACGGCACCCTGGATGCCCCGGAGTTTGCTTTCGAGTAGGCCCATCAAGGTCTGACTGAACATGGACAAAAAGTGGGTGATTTGCGATAATGTTGTGTGGTCGCACCCGGCCGGTTTTGCCGTGCGGTTTGCAGGTCGGCATCCCAACGACCACGAATAAGAAAAAGCTGCGATTGAAGTTCGGCAGCTACGGCGGCCGGAAAAATTTTTCTTTTATTTTCATAATGTTAAAGGAAGGCTCCGCCGCGTGAGACATCATGATTAAACGATTCTTTACGATTGCCAATATTTTATTCGTCACCGCCGCGGTCTATTTCGGTGTGAATACGTTTTATACCCTCGCCACCAGCCGTCTTGATCCTATATCGCCGCTGCGGCCCGCCCGCGGTCAGATTTTGACGACGGAGGAAGTCTCCCGCCCCCCGCTGGGCGACTACAAATCTATCGTGGAACGCAATCTTTTCAATTCCCAAAATGAACCCGTTGCCACCGAGGAATCCGAACCCGAAGCGCTTGATATTGAGGCCCTGAAAGAAACGGAGTTGAAAGTGAAGCTGTGGGGGACGGTCACCGGGGCTGACGGGCAGGCCTATGCGGTGATCGAAGACCTGAAATCTAGAGAGCAGAATCTGTATCGCACCGGCGACACGATCCAGGACGCAACCGTGAAGATGATTTTAAGACAAAAAATCATTCTGCAGGGGGAAGAAGGCGATGAAGTCCTGGGGATGGAAGAAATCGGCAGCCGGGGCGGAGGCGTGCGAGCGCCGCAAAGGGCCATCCGCACGGCCCCTAAACTGCCGGTATCGCCTGCCCCGCGCAAAATAGCTTTAAGGAGCGAACAACTTCAAACCACTCTGGAGAACCTGGACCAACTCATGGACCAGGCCCGTATCCGGCCGCATATTACGGACGGTAGACCGGACGGAATCTCCATTAGCGGTATCAAACCCAACACTATCTTCCGCAATTTGCGCTTGCGCAACGGGGATATCATCACCGGCATCAATGGTAATTCGGTCGAATCGGTGGAAGATATCATGGAAATCTTCGGGGATATCGCGTCCTCCCCCGGGATTCAGCTAACCATCAAACGCCGCGGCCGGGAGCAAGTTCTGGATTATCAAATTGAATAATTGGCGAGCTTGACTGTAAATCCCCAGTGAGTTGTGGGAGCGATCGATGGGCGTCAGGTCAAGCCCCGGCCGCGGGGATGGTAATTTCGGCGGACCATGGGGCGCACAGCCATAAACCCTCGGATTCGGCGGCAACGAGGATATGGAAAAGCGGCGCGCTCAAATCGCGGAAGTTGATTACATTGACTACAGGAGCCCGACGGGAAATAAAATGAACTCAAACCGTAAAAATGTAAAAAGCATGCTGGCCCTAACTTTGCTATTGATTGTGACGGCTCTGACGGCCCCTTGCGGCCGGGCGCAAGAAGCCGCCGCACCCGAGGCGACCGGGAAGGGCCGGGAACAATTCGTTTCGATCGATTTCAACAACGTGGATATAAACGTGTTTATCAAATTTATCAGTGAGTTGACGGGAACAAACTTTATTGTGGATCAACGCGTCAAGGGCAAAGTCACCATCATCTCTCCCTCCAAAATAACCTTGCAGGAGGCATACAAGGTTTTCGAATCCGTATTGGAGGTCCACGGCTTCACGACGGTGAAAGCCGGCGAAGTGATCAAAGTCGTGCCGGCCCCTGAGGCGCGCACCATGAATATTGAAACCATGCTCCGGAAGGAGGCCCTCTCTCCCGAGGATAAGGTCGTCACCCAACTGATTCCATTGAGGTATGCCGACGTGGACGACATCAAACGCCTGTTCACCCCCATGGTTTCCAAAAGCAGCGTCATTCTGGCGTATGATCCTACCAACATGCTGATTGTGACCGATGTGTATTCCAACATCAGCCGCCTGCTCAAGATTTTGAAAGAAATTGATGTGACCGGCATCGGCCAGGAAATTTCCTTTATCCCCCTGGCATTCGCCGATTCCACCAAGCTGGTAAATTTGCTGAATACGATCTTTAAACCCACCCGCCGGCCCGTCAAGGGGGCCCCGGAAAAAGGGGTCACCATGGTGGCTGACGAACGGACCAATGCCATTGTCCTGCTGGCCAACGAGGTGGACACCCTCCGGATCAAGAGCCTGATCGCCATGATCGACAAGGAGGCCCCGCGGGGCAAAGGCAAAGTCCACGTCTATTACTGTGAACACGCCACCGCCGAAGAGCTGTCCAAGGTTCTGCAGGAACTGCCGACCGAATCGGCGGGCGGTGTTCAACCGGGCAAAAAAGAGGCGCCGGTGGTATCCGGCAAGGTGCGCATCAATGCCGACAAGGCGACCAACAGTCTGATTATCATGGCCGATGCGGCCGACTATCTGGTCCTGGAAGAGGTCATCAAAAAGCTCGACGTTCCCCGCTCCATGGTTTACATTGAATCGTTGATCATGGAAGTGAACGTGGACCGGAGTCTGGACATCGGCATCGACTGGACGGCTTTCGGCGAAGTCAACGTGGGCGGCAAGGATGCGCTCGTGGGCGGCGGGTTCAGCGGTGGAGTTCTTACACCGCCGTCTCTGGCACCCAGCGGTTTTTCCGTGGGGTTGGTTACGGAACAGCTTCAATTCGGTGACCTCGTTGTTTCCAACATTGCCGCCATCGTCGATGCGATCAAGACCGACGATGATTTCCGCATTCTGTCCACCCCTCAAATTTTGACCACGGACAATGAGGAGGCCCGCATTACGGTCGGCGAAAACCGGCCGTTTCAGACGCGAGCCACCACCGATGATTCGGGAGGGACCTTTGAGTCTTTTGAATACCGGGATGTGGGCAAAATTTTGAAGATCACCCCTCATGTTACCGAAGGGCGGCTGGTGCGCATGACGATTTCGCTGGAGGTGACGAATATCGATTTAGCCGCCTCCATAACCACGGGCAGTACGCTGCCCGTAACCCAGAAACGAACCGTGGATACCACCGTCATCGTGAAAGACAACCACACGGTGGTCATCGGCGGATTGATTGACGATGCGACAACCAGTAATGAAAGCAAGGTTCCCGTGCTCGGAGACATCCCGGTCTTGGGCTGGCTGTTTAAAAAGACGTCCAAGTCCAACTCCAAGACGAATCTTTATGTTTTCTTAACCCCCCGGGTCATCAAAAGCCCGACGGAAGCCGATGAAATTTTCTTCAAGAAAAAAAATCAAATGGACACGATCAAGCAAGGCGGAATCAAATTGTACGAAAGGCCGCCGCTGGACAAAAACGAAAAAGTCTCCAAACGGCCGAAAGTGATTGATGAGGGGTACACGATCCAGCCCCGCTAGATAGAGAACCATGCGAAACAACTTATCCCAGATATTAATCGAAAGATACGGGCTAACCGAAGAGATTCTGGCTGAGGCCCGGCAAACAAAGGCTGAAAAGGGCGGCAGCATCGGCGAAATCCTGGTCAGCCAGCAAACCCTATCCGAGGCCCAGCTCCTGGAGGCTTTAAGCCTGCAGTACGATATTCCCTTCTGGCCCAAACTGCCTCTGGACAATAACGGGACGGATTTTACCGATCGGTTGCCGATTCAGTTTTTAAAAAAATATTTCATGGTGCCCTTGGAGTGCCATACCCCGGTCTATCCCAGGGATTGCGGCCTTGCCCCGCCAAACGACGGTGACGCGGCCAAAGCGCTTTGTCCCCCCGGCTGCATTATCGCCATCAATGACCCTTTGAACTTTCAAGCGCTGGACGATCTGGTCAAAATTTTAGAGCTCGCTGACTTTCGCGTGGTTCTTGCCACCCGGGAAGCCATTTTGTCCGCCATCAATTTACAATATGATTTGCGCCGGGATTCGGCCGAACAGCTGGTGCAGGACATGGAAGAAAACGGCACCAGCATTATCAGCGAAATCGAGGAGACCGCCGATCTGCTGGACGACACCAGTGACGCGCCGATCATCAAACTGGTCAACCATATTATTTCCCAGTCCATCAAAGCCCGCGCCAGTGATATCCATATCGAGCCTTACCAGGACAGTTTCACCGTGCGCTACCGGGTAGACGGCATCCTTTACGATCTGCTGAAACCGCCCAAATGGATCCAGCCCGCTTTGATTTCCAGGGTCAAGGTCATGGCCAAGATGAACATCGCTGAAAAGCGCCTACCCCAGGACGGACGTTTCGAGGTCAAAATCGGTGACCAGAACATCGATCTGCGGGTTTCCACCATTCCGACCTCCTTCGGTGAACGGGTCGTCCTGCGGCTGCTGAACAAATCGGGCTCCCTGCTGGAGCTTCCGGATCTCGGTCTATCCCCCGCCCGGCTGAAACAGGTCAAAGACCTGGTCACATCGCCCCACGGCATTATCCTGGTTACCGGTCCGACCGGCAGCGGCAAAACGACGACCCTTTATGCCATTTTGTCCTCGATCAACAAACCGGATATCAATATTATTACCATCGAAGATCCGGTTGAATACCAGATCAGAGGCATCAGTCAGATCCAGGTCAATCCCAAGATCGATTTGACCTTTGCGCGGGGTCTCAGATCCATTGTGCGGCAGGACCCGGACGTCATCCTGGTGGGGGAGATCCGGGATCGGGAGACGGCGGACATTGCGGTGCAATCCGCCCTCACAGGTCACCTGGTTTTCTCCACCCTGCATACCAACGACTCTCCCAGCGCCATCACCCGGCTGGTGGACATCGGCGTCGAACCGTTTTTGATTTCATCGTCAGTTTTGGCGGTGATGGCCCAACGGCTGGTGCGAGTACTGTGTTCGAATTGCCGCAAATCCTATACCCCCGACGCCGTCTTTTTTGACCGGCTGGGGATTGCGCCGGATCAGGTTAAAGCAACCCAGATCTTCCAGGCCGTCGGCTGTGAGAAATGTTTTCATACCGGTTATCGGGGTCGGATCGGCATCTTTGAGATTATGATCCTGACGGAAAGATTAAAAGGATTGATTCTCAAGACCTTCGATTCCAATCGGATTAAAAACGAGGCGGTGCAACAGAATATGACCACCCTGCGCCATGACGGGATTCAAAAAGTCTTGAATGGCGTGACCACGATTGAAGAAGTGTTGCGCGTGACCCAGAAATAGCTGCCGGCGGCTGGTCTCTGGATCCTGGTTGCCCGAAGGTATCAGCGCAATTCCTCGCCCGGGGGGAACTTTGAACTCAAAGGGCGAGCCTGACTTTAATCTCGGTTCCGGTGTGATCCAACCTTTGACGCCTGTCGTCTTTTTGCCTACCTGCCGCGCCTCTGCGCGCATCCGGCATTCGCCCCCTGACATTTGACGGCGGTCCTCGGCTCAGTGCCCTCCCGAGACCGCGGCCGGAGCGGCCGCCGATCGGGGGCGGCGGGCCCGCTGCATCAAGTAAAGCAAACCGTAAACCGCCAAACCGATGAGATAGGTCCAGTAGCGCCGGCCGTGGGGAAGGCCGATCCATCGCGCGATCAGATCCGGTCGCATCAGCGATAGGGTCACGCATAAAAATAGAGGGATCTCATAGAACCTGTTCTTGGTGACGAACCACCCCTGGGTGGCGGAGGCAAAGGCAAAGTTGCCCACGCAGGCCATGGCAAACACGAGAAGACCCTGGGGCCAGCTGTTGATATCGTGCAAAATCAAATCCGAGTTGAAAATAAACATGAAAGGCAGGATGGCGGTGCGCATATCATAGACAAGCCCCTGCAGGCCGGTGGAAACAGGCGGGGCTTTGGCAATCGCCGCGGCCGCATAAGCGGCCAGTCCCACCGGAGGCGTATCATCGGCCAGGATTCCGAAATAAAAGCAAAACAAGTGGGCCACCATCAAGGGCACGATGAAGTTTTGATAGCCGGCAATGGTAACGATGGCCGGAGCGGTCAAGGAAGCCATGACAATATAGGCTGCCGTGGTCGGAAGCCCGATGCCGATGATCAGGCTGGCGACGGCCGTGATCACGAGCATTAGAAAAATATTTCCCATCGAAATGGTGTCGATGATCTGGGTAATCAGACCGCCAAGCCCCATGGCGACAACGCCGACGACGATTCCGGCCGCCGCCGTCGCCAGGGCCACCGCAACCATGTTGCGTCCCCCGGAGGCCAGAGCCGCAAAAATGTCCGCGATACCCTGTTTGAAGGCGCGACCCGCGGGCTCTTTATTCCAGAAAGCCTTGACCGGTTTCTGGAACAGCAGAATAATGGCCACGACCCCAATCGCATTAAAGGCGGCCAGTTCAGGCGCGCGTCGGGCAACGATGAGTTCGTAAAGCAAAAAAATCAGGGGAATTAGATAATGGGCCCCCTGCAGCAGCGTTTTGAAAAACGGCGGCAGTTCGTCCCGCGACATCCCCTTCAGCCCCAGTTTGGAGGCTTCGATGTGCGCGATGCAAAACAAAGCGGCATAGGATGCAAAGGCAGGTATCGCGGCCGCCTTGATCACCGCGACATAGGGCACGTTGACGTATTCGGCGATGATGAATGCCGCCGCCCCCATGATGGGAGGAGCCAGCTGGCCGTCGGTACTGGCCGCCGCTTCAACCGCGGCGGCCTTGGTGGCCGGATACCCGACTTTTTTCATCAGGGGAATCGTAAAGGCGCCGGTCGTGACAATGTTGGCAATACTGGATCCCGAAACCAGACCCGTCAACCCGCTGCCCATGACAGCGGCCTTGGCCGGACCCCCCTTGAGTCCGCCCAGTAGACTGAATGCCAATCGGATAAAATATTGGCCGGCACCCGCCTTGTCGAGCATGGCGCCGAAAAGGACAAACAAAAAAACAATGGTGGCGGAAACATTCAGGGGGACACCGTAGATCCCTTCGGTGGACATCGTTATCTGTCCCATGAAACGTTTTAAAGAAATGCCTTTAAAGGCGATCATTTCCGGCAGGTGGGGACCGCCAAAAGCATACAGGATAAACAGTAACGCAATCGCCGCCAGGGCCGGCCCGATCACCCGCCGGGAGGCCTCCAGCAGGAGAACCACCAGGACCAATCCGATGACAATGTCTCGGGTAATCGGCGCCCCATAGCGCAGGGTCAGGCCGGCATAATCAACGGCAATATAAAGGGCTGAGAAGGCGGCAATCACGGCAATGATATAGTCGATTACGGGGATTGTGGATCGGGTGGAAAGAAAACGCAGGCCGAAGCGCGTCTTTTTGAGCAACGGATAATTAAGATAAACGATCATGAGGGCGAAGCCCAGATGGATGGCCCGAACGAACGTCGAATCCAGGATAAGCCAGCTGGCGATGGATAGTTGAAAGACACTCCACAATACCGCAAGAGTGGGAATGACATATTTCGCAGGGCCGGTCGGTCTTCTCCCCAATCCCTCTTCTTCTTCAGCCATCCGTTGGGCGACTTCCCAGTCCTCATCCTCACCCGCCGTTACATGATGGCTCATAGTGATCACCTGGCATTTCACGAATCGATGCGGTCAAAATAGTTGCGCCTGCCACCGAGTGTAGCGGCCACCGACGAGTTACGCTGAACGCTGCCGTTCTTGAATGGAAGCGGCGGTTTTAGCCCCGCCGCTTGGGCTGAACGTAAAGCCCGCGTTGGGACGCTATTTGAAGCCGATCTCCTTGTAGTATTTCATTGCTCCCGGATGAATCGGCGCCGATAGGCCTTCGAGCGCACTCTCTTTGGTCAATACGGCGAAGGCCGGGTGAAGTTTTTTGAAATCCTCGAAATTTTCAAAAACTTCTTTGACAATTGCATATACCACCTGATCCGGTACCTTCGCCGAGGTAACCAGGGTCGCCTTCACCCCGAAGGTTTCGACGTCCGCCGTGTTTTCCACCTCCGGGTAGAACTGGATCGGAATTTTAGCGCTGGCATAATAGGGATATTTGGCCAGAAGTTTGGCGGTACCGATGATCGCGACAAAACGCACCTTTCTCCTACCGGCGGTCGCTTCTCGGATGGTACCGTTGGGATGCGCGACCGTATAGAAAAAAGCATCAATCCGGCCGTCCTGCAGAAGCCCGGGAGCTTCGGCCGCCTTGACTTCTTCGGCGATCAGATCTTTCTGATAATCGATCCCCACCGCCTCGAGGGCATCGATGGAATTTTCGCGCTGATCGGAGCCGGGATTGCCAATGTTCACCCGTTTGCCCTTCAGGTCCGTGATGCTCTTAATGCCGGCATCCACCCCGGCCACCAGGGTAACGGGTTCCGGATGCATGCCGAACACCGCCCGCAGGTCTTTTTGGGGACCCCTGTCCTGCCATTCCGCCAAACCGTTTATTGCCTGATATTGACGATCGGATTGGACAATGCCGAACTCCAGATCACCGGACATGATGGCATTTACATTAAACACCGAACCGGCCGTGGATTCCACGGAACAACGAATTCCATACTGTTTTCTCTTACGGTTGACGATTTTGGCAATCGCGCTGCCCGTGGGATAATAGACACCGGTAATGCCGCCGGTGCCGATGGTGATGAAGGTGGTTTTTCCGGCGGCCTTTTCCACCAGAGGTCCGAATCCTGTCACCAAGGAAATTGCCCCCCAAAGAGCTACCGTGAGAATTATGGCGTTTTTCAACTAAACCTCCTATGGCCTGAACCGCCGGCGATACACCGGCCAACCTTCCGAAATTCGTTCGATTCTTGTTCTCCCTCCTTGCGCTTCATTTAGAAAATAACCAAATACTAGACTATGAACTGCGTTCAGGTTACCCTGTGCCGTATCAAATCCCATCCCCGAATGCAATAGGTTCCTTTCGGCGATCGTCTGCTGCCGGTTACCGTCCGCGGACACCGGTGGCCTGCGACCGCCGCCCGATACCGGTCCGCTCCTTGGAGCTTCATATTTCGGCGAGGCTACAATCCATATTTTCGGGCCGCTTGTTCGTAGTAATTGGCCTCCGCATGGCGTCCGCGCTTGCGACAGCCATTGGCATAGATCGCGCATTTTTCTTCCAGAGTTTTTAACGCGGCCCGGCATTGCGCCTCGGACAGCAGCTTGCTCTCCAGGATCTTCTGAAGCGCCCGAATGCGATATTTATCCAACCCCGCCGCCCGGGAAAGTTGATCGGCGTGACCGCCGCGCTTGATCACCAGCGGACGATCGATAAGATGCACCGGGTAGCGGCAACTGATTCGCAGCCACAAATCATAGTCTTCACAGGCCGGAAGGTTTTCATCAAAACGGCCCACCGTTTCGAAGAGGCTTTTCTTAATCATCACCGCGGAAGGGCTGACCAAACACAGGGGCAGCGAACGACTAAAAATCATTCCCCCCAACTTATGATGCCGCTTCTTGGGATTGACCCGCACACCGTTTCGAACCCATAGCTCCTGGGTTTGGCAGATCACCGCCTCGGGGTTTGAATCAAAAAATTCAACCTGACAGGCGAGTTTGGGCGGGAGCCAGAGGTCATCGGAATCCAGAAAGGTGACCAGCTTTCCAGCGGCCGCGGCAATCCCGGTGTTGCGGGCGGCACTTACCCCTTGATGGGACTGGTGCCGCACCCGAATGTCAGGCTCATAAGCGCGTAAGATCTCCCGGGTGTTGTCCGTCGATCCGTCATCGACAACGATCAATTCAAAATCGCGAAAGTCCTGGGCCAGGACGGAATCGACGGCTTCCCGAAGGATCCAGCCCCGGTTATAGGCCGGAATGATAACGCTGACCAAAGGTTTATTTGGGATGCGCCCCATTTCTTCTGAACCCCGTCAAACCATTCTCTCAATCTGCCTCAATCGCTGCTCTATCCGCTTGGGCGATACCGGACCGGCTGTTTTCAATTCCTGGGCAAAAACCGAGACCTTGTACTCTTCGACCAGCCAAAAGAAGTCTTCGATCGCCTGCCGCTTTTCGGCCGACACGACCGGAGAGAGCGTTTGGAGCAGCTTGTCCAGACTGGCACAAACTGGAAGAATCTCCTGAAATTTAGCCCGGTCCTTTTCAAAGTCCAGCAACGCTCGATGGGCGCGAATGGCCACCGCTCGAATATATCGAACGATATGGAGCAAGCGGTCCCTCGCGTAAAGGTCGATGAAGTTTTCGGGCACCAAACGCTTCAGATCAGCGCTTAAACCCTCAAAAAAATCGACGGCAATCCGGTTACCCCGGTTGGCTCGCTGGAGGTCCGCAAGAGTCGCATGGGTCTCATAATAAGACGTCACAACCGCCAGGACTTTTTCCAGGAGCTCCAGACCGCCGGATTGGATCAGGCGTGCCACCGTCGCGGCGTGGGCATAAAAATCATGGGCTGATCGGATATTTTGCGCAAACAGGTCATCGATGATCCGATCATACATCCTGGCTTCAAGGCGCTTGGGCCCGCCCAAATGCGCGGCCATGGCGGCCGCCGGCCTGGGCAGGAGCAGACGCCTTTTTAGGAATTTGAGTTCCTTGGAAAAGTGGATCGCATACAGGGCGGCAACACCCTTTTTATGAATCGTCAAGGCTTCCTCGCGCCCACGAAAAAGCTTCAAATTGAGGCCTTTGGCGGCATCGTCTTTCGCCAAAGCCGGATAGGCGATCCAGGCGGCATCGCCCTTGTCCGCCAGATGGATGAATTCAGGCAGATCGCCGAAATCCCAACGCGTGATGTGGGTCCTTTCCCACTGCCGGCAGAGGGATTCAAATTCATCCGATGGGCTTTGACCGGCAGCGCTTTGACGCAACAGGCCCGGATCGCGGCCGCTGCGAAGCTCCTTACCGTCGGGAGCCGTAATCGCTATCCGCATTTTCAGGTGGTCCTGCAGGGTGTCAACCGCCCAGGCGGTCGCCGGAATTTCGACCCCAAAACGCCGGAAAATAAACTCCCCCAAGACCGAGATCAAAGAACTCTGTCCCTTGGGCATCTCGCGCCTGATGATCGCGACCGTTTCCTTGACCGGAACCAGCTGTCGGCGGTAGACTTTCGGAAGTCCCTTGATCAAGGCGGTGATTTTTTCCGCATAAAAGCCGGGAACCACCCATTCTAAGGTTGTCGCCGGCACCGTTGGACTCAGCGCCGACGGGACCCTGACCGTCACGCCATCTTCTTCTTGGCCAGGTTCAAAACAATAGCGGCATTCCAATTTTTGGCTGCCCAGCTCGAGCCAATCCGGATAAAGCGCCAGCTCGGCGTCGTCCGGATGATAAAGGAGCAGGTCTTCTTTTTTCATCCGCAAAAACCGATCCGTACCTTGGCGCTTGATATATTGCGCAAGGGCGCGCAGCTCAAAAATCCGGGGCAGCTTTTTCCGGTAAAAAGCGAAAATCTCCGTCTCGCCGACCAGAAGATCGCGCCGCCGCAAGCGGTTTTCCAGATCTTTGACGCTGCCGATCAGCGCCTGATTTTGTTGCATAAACCTAAAGGGCTTCTTGACATCGCCCTCGACCAACGCCTTTTGGATGAATATGTCCGAGGCCTCTTCCGGATTGATGGAGCCGTAGGATAACGGCCTTGCGGGCACAATGATCAACCCGAAAAGGCTGACCTGTTCGGCGGCCATCACCGTGCCCCGGTTTTTGTCCCAATGGGGATCCAGGTAGGTCCGCCGGCACAATTCACCGCCCAGCGCTTCGAGCCATTCGCCGTTGATGTTAGCGGCGGTCCGGGCGAAGAGCCTTGATGTTTCAACCATTTC
>CP070697.1:4855503-4858372 GCA_020353555.1 Desulfobacterales bacterium | reverse complement strand
GAAGCAATATAGTCCGCTGCGTCCATTTCTTCGCTGGTCCCCATCACCCTGGGTCCGATATCTTCCGTCAGGATCTGCAGATGCTCCCACATCCGGTCAATATCAATTCTTTGGATGACTTTGCGGTCAAAGGCCAGCAAGGCCTCGTCAGACACGGCCGGGGCTGAGGAAGCGATGGCTCCAACCAAAAAGACAGCCACGCATAGAATCGCTAATAATATCCTTTTGTTCATTGCTATCTCCTCCTTTCGTCATAATCAGTCCACTCTGCGAGTGTGGCGCTCGATAAAGCCGGCGGGTCGGGACACCTCAAAGATTTCATCCATGGCCAGCGCCTAGGCCGTTGCTCCGACCACGCGGCCCGTCCACCTTCCACATTCAGTCCGGTTCGATCGCCGACACCCACCATGTCCATATTAAGGACGGCCAAGGTATCATCCCGCGGATACTTGGGGGTCTTCCGCCGCATAATAATCGGATCCGAGCGGACCCGCCTGCTCGGCCCCCCAGGCGGCAAAAAAAATCGTACGCTTGGGTGCAAAGCTGCCGCGATCTTTTTTGTCTAAAATACGATGGGCGGCTGCGCCTTTGGCTCTAAATTGAAATGCCAGGACCCAAAAATTTGCGCGTCAAATTCTGACATGGTGTTGTCGAAAAATCGGCACTCCCGCTGACCTCCTGTGGGAGTGCCATTTTCCTAATCCAAACCTCTGTAGATAGCGTTTCCAACCAGCCTGAACGTATTTTTGGGATGCCCCCGGAAGGTGGCATCGATTACGATTAGGGCGGTGTCCTGGGCTCCGCTGTCCTTGTTAAGGATCACGGGCATTCCGTTTGCACCACTGGATTGCCAATCAGGCCAATATCCGGCAACGAGGAAATCTCCCCCGGCGATCGATGCGGAGACGGTCACATCGCCCGGCACGCTGGTAAACCACATCGCACCGAGGACGTACGCATGACCGTCTTCCCGGAAGCCGGCGGCAATGCCGTCGGTGGGATCATAATGAATGTTCAGAATGGCATCGGCATCCCCTTCATCATCAGAGTCGAAGGTGATCAGCCCGGCGTCCCTGGCAAACAGTGCTCCTCGGCTCAGTAAGCCGATATAATCCCCGCCGGCCGCAAACCAGGCCGTCAATGATGCCTGGCCGTCGGCGTTGAGCTGAGACCATCTCAAACTGCGGTTTAAAAAGACGTCGTATCCCGAAATGATGCCTGCATTCAGATCACTTCTGGAAACCTCGTCGTAGTCGAATCCAAGCTCATCCAGCGCGATGGCATCGCCCTCATCCCCATAGACGGCAATGCGCTGTTGCTTCATCATAACGGCGTCTTCCGGCAGATCGCTCAGGGAGAAAACATCGAGCGCCCAGCTGTTGGCCAACTCGTTGACAAGGCTCGCATTTGCCGGCAGGATAAACGCTCCGTTGCTTTTTGCGCGGTACAGTGTCATTCCCCGCTTGAGCAGATCATTGGTAGCCTTAAATGCGGCCAGGCTTGTGGGCAAATACGCGTAAAAATCCGCCTTGCCGCTCACCACGGAACCTGATGGTGGATCTGCCCGGTTGATTTCACTGGTTTTAATGCTCTGCTTTGCCTCCATTCTGGCTCGCGTTACGCCCCACAACAACGGATGACTCCATGCGGTCGGCGGTGAGTAAAATTCAATCCCTTCAATGTCGGAGACATCCAGTCCGTCTTCTAAAATGGCGTTGGCCAAACCGCGCTTGGGCTGATCCATCCACACGACGTAGGTGCCTTTGGGGTAAGCCGCACCGTTCAATGTGAATGCTTCACTCGCCTTTTCGACCTGAACGTCGTTAAACAGGAGAAAATCCACCAGCCTGGCCGGTTGATGAGAGCTTAGCTGCATGGGCCCATCGGCCGGAATGACATATGCCGCCGGAAATTCCTTGATGGTCAGATCGTTGAATTGATCGTAGGGTGTTTCCTCCAGAATCCAGTCGGGAATCAGCGCCTGGGGAAGATCGAGGAAACCGCGTCTGAAAATCTCGACTTGATCCCTGACCATCGCCTGACGGTTTGCAGCGACAAATTTCAGAGCCCCCCACACGGCCCAGTAGTCCGCGTCGACACCCCGTTCATCCTCATAAGGGGTTTCCAGGGTGTGGCCGTAGGCGCCATGATACATGGCGTACATGGGGGTATAAATCGGCGGCCAATCGTCCCAAGTATAGCCCTCGACGGTAAAATCCCAATCTCTGAAGGGAATGAGTGCTTCGGTTTCATCGGTGTTGGCGATCAGTTCGGCTTCCATGGCATAGGCCTGATAAAGCGCCCATCGGATGTAAAGATCGTATTCATAGTTGGGGTTGTGGGGCGGACTGCACGGTTCGATCAGCATCGGCTGTACATCATCATGCAGGTCGAGAAACACCATCGGGTTCCATTCGGTGATCACCTTTACGGTTGCGCGGGTTTCGGGCTGAGTCTGGGTGATAAAATCACGGTTGAGATCCACATTTTTAGCGTTACGACGGATTCCCATCACCCGTCCGTCCGGATTCTGAACCACATTAAGTAATAATATCACATTGTTTAAAATCGTTTGAACCTCTTCACTGTCACCAAAGGCGAGCGTCTCTATCAACCGGATACAGGCATCCACACCCTCATATTCATTCCCATGGATGCTGCCGTTGACGAACACGGGTACTTTGAAATCGCCGAACTTGTCGATCATTTCCTGTGCTTTTTCGGGGTCTTTGAGCATGGTATTGCGGATGGCCTGGTACTGGCCCAGGCGCCCCATGGCCTCGGGGGCTGAAACCGTGACCAGGAACAGGTTCCGTCCCCCGGCAGATTGACCGATCACATCCACTTTGACCCGATTGCTGTTGACTTC
>CP070697.1:4837207-4855403 GCA_020353555.1 Desulfobacterales bacterium | reverse complement strand
TGACGGCGGTGGAGCCCTCAAAGAGCGCAATGGCGGCGCCCATGGCCGTTTCAATCTGGAACACGGGAGGGCTTTTTTCATCCCGCGGATCCAGTGTTTTGGGATTGAGAATCATCGGAAGGCGCAGCGTGCCTTGTTTTTCAAAGAGAGTCTTTAAAGCCGGCAGGTTAACCCAAATATTGTTTGTGTTAAAAAACCGGTAGCGGCGAATGTCCAAAAAAGCCGCGCGTTCCTGCGGGGGACACTGCGCCGCTTCTCGCAAGATCAAGCGACCCTCTTTGTGGCGGGCCAGATGACCGCCTTTGATATCCGCCGGAGTTTTCTCGGCGATCTCCATCATGAAGGGAAATTGCCGATCCGCAAAATAGCCCAAAAGCGAGGCTTCCAGGCGGGCCCCCAAATTATCGGAATTGGAAATGAAGGCGTACTGGATGCCTTCCGCCAGCAGCGTCTGCAGCAGTCCGGAAGTGTGCAGGGCGCAAAAAACATCCCCATGCCCGGGGGGGTTCCATTCCAGATCCGGGTTTGGGGGCCAGGCGGCGGGAGTCAAATTCTTCTTGAGAATTTTGGGAAACTTGTTTTGAATGAAAAGCAAAGGGAAACGGCTGGGCTTTAAGTCTGAGAGGGCCGCCAGGGTTTCGGCATGGGTTCGGAAACTGTTCATAAACCCCAGCCGGATTTGGTTGTTTTCCGCCTGCCGCACGATGATGTCCAGAAAGGATCGGCCACATTTGACCTCGACCAATGATTTGGTGCCGGTCAGTCCCATGGTCGTTCCCAGACCGCCGTTTAAGACAATCCAGATGCTGTGGGGAAAGGCTTTTTGCCCGGGCGCGGTATAGGGACTTAAACCGGCCAGATCGGCGAGCTCCTCCGGCGCAACCGCACGGATGTCGCGATCATAAACCAGACCGGATTCACCGGTGACGAGCTTTTGATAATAATAGGAAAATGTATCGATCACCAGGGGCGCCAGCCCCTCGGCCTGCATTTTGGAAACAAATACCGGCAGATGCTCAGCGGTCTCGGCGATTTTCATGTTGAATTCCAGAATTATTTTCTTAATGTTGGAGTCACGGTGACCCTTCGGTTATAGGTAAATGATGATGTCGGCGAAGGTCGCATCTCATGGTCTCGGCCGGGGCCGTTTCCCTCCGGCCTCAGATGACCGGCTCGATCCAGCCCATGGGATCTTCGGTTTTGCCGTATTGGATGTCGGTGATGGCCTGAAACAAGCGCTGGGCTAAGGGCCCCACTTGACCTGCGCCGATGGAGAGCACGTGCGCGCCGTATTTGATTTCCCCCACGGGAGAAATGACCGCGGCGGTTCCGGATCCGAAGACCTCCTGCAGTTTGCCGGAAGCGTGCGCTTGCACGACCTCGTCAATTCCGATTTTGCGCTCGGTGGTTTTGAGGTTCCACGATTTGGCCAGCTGGAGCACCGTGTCGCGGGTTATGCCCTGCAGGATGCTGCCGTTTAACGCCGGGGTGATCAATTCATCGTCGATCACAAAAAAGATGTTCATGGAGCCGACTTCTTCCACATATTGGCGCTCAATTCCATCGAGCCACAGCACCTGCGTATAGCCGGCATCGTGCGCCTTTTGCGCGGCCAGCAAACTGGCGGCATAATTTCCCGGAGTCTTGGCTTCTCCCACCCCGCCGGGCACGGCGCGCACATGATCCTGGGTAACCCAGATTTTGACCGGGTTAAATCCTTCCGCATAGTAGGCGCCGACCGGTGAAAGGATAATGAAGAAGCGATAGGTGTGCGAGGCGCGAACCCCCAGAAAAGGATCCGTGGCGACAATCGTCGGACGAACATACAAGGAAGTCCCGGAGGCTCGCGGCACCCAGTCTTTTTCCAGGGTCAATAATTCCTTGAGGGCCCGGAGCGCAAAATCCTCATCGGCTTCCGGCATGCAAAGGATGCGGCAGGAGCGGTTCAAACGTTGAAAGTTATCGCGGGGTCGGAAAAGCTGGATCCGTCCGGATGCGGTGCGGTAAGCCTTGAGGCCCTCGAAGACACCCTGTCCGTAATGGAGCACCATGGTCGCAGGATCCATGGCTAGCGGGGCGTAAGGTTCAATACGCGGGTCGTACCACCCCTTGTCAGGCGCATAATCCAGATTGAACATGTGGTCCGTGAATATGGTCCCGAAGCCAAGATTCGAATCGTCCGGTTTGGGTTTCAGGGTCTCGGTACGGGTGATGGTCAATTGCATTTTTGCCTCCTCGGGTTAAGTTGGTTTTTTCGCGGATTATCGCACTTTAGGGCACACAGGTCGCAAATTTGTTTTGAGCTTAACCTTTGGGGAGCAACGCCTTGGGGGTTTGAATAAATCGGTTTCCGGCTCTTCCCGCTGAAACCGGGAAGCGGGTTATGGAATCTTCCAGAGCCAAAGTCCGGTTTCGGGGTCGTACGCTCGCTCCAAAGGGTTGCCGTTCAGCTCCTGCAGGTCAAGTTCGCCTCCCCAAAGAATGGTCTCGGAAAATATTTGCCCCCCGACGAGATTTCCCTTTTCAGCGGCCAGGACGCTGTGGGCCTGAACGCAGAGTTTCCCGTCCTGCTGGGAAACATTGCCCGTACAGGTGACGATCTGAAAAGGTGTTTCCTCTTTGTGCGTGACATAAACCTGCTGATCTTGGTCGTAGGTGCCCAGGGTGACCGATGCCACCACACCGGTGACGGCAAAAACGGCCTGTTGAATTGCCGCCGCTTGACAGAAGTCGGCAATCGCGGTCAGCAAATCTTGCTTGTGAGGTAGCCGTCCCAGGCAGCGGCGTCCCGGATTAAATTCGGACCAATGGATTTGCGTCATTTGTAGCCTTCAGCAGTTTAACCCGGAAATATCGCCCTTAAATTGATACAAATTTTGTTAAGCCTTGCCAACGGCAGGGGATTTTCTGCCCGCGAGACCGATTTTAGGATTGCCTGGATTTTATTCAGTCGATACAGTATATTGAGATGATAAATCAAGAACTAAGTTCCGCAAAAAGCGATTTTCCGTCCGAATGCGCAGCCGCTTATTTTGTTGACTTCATCAGCCAGCTCCGATATGAAGCGCGCGACGCTTCTTTGGCGAAAGGAAAACTTACGAAGATGCAGAATTCTGAAAAAACGGCCAGCATACCGCCGCTGAAACTCGGCCCGCATAGCCGATTCAAGTTCAGATGTCACAAAGGGGTCGGATGTTTTACGCAGTGCTGCCGGGGCACGAATATCATCCTCACCCCCTATGATATCATTCGACTGAAGAATCGCCTGCAGCTTTCCTCCGAGGAATTTTTGGCCATTTACACCGAGCCCCATCTCTTGGAAAAAACCGACTTGCCGGTTGTGACCCTCAAGCTTTGGGATGAAGACGTCCTGGATTCGCAAGGCCAAGCGTGCCCATTTGTCAGGCTGGAGGGCTGCATCGTTTACGAGGACCGACCGACGGCTTGCCGGTATTATCCGCTCGGAGTGGCCTCATTGAGTTACAAAGAAAGTGCGCAGGAGGATGAATTCTATTTTTTTGTCAATGAACCGCACTGCCTGGGTTTCAGGGAGGATAAGACCTGGACCGTGTCCGAATGGCGGAAGGATCAGGGAGTGGACATTCATGATCGCATCAATGCGGAATGGACCGACTTGGTGGTGCGCAAACGCTCTTTTCCGCCGAATGTCAAATTGACGGAACAGAGCAAGCGCATGTTTTTCTTAGTGAGCTACAATATTGACAAGTTCAAAGAATTTGTTTTTGAGAGTTCTTTTTTGCAGCGCTACGAGGTCGAAGAAGCGAAGGTCGAGACGATCAAAAAGGATGAACTCGCCCTGTTGGAATTCGGGCTGAAGTGGCTGAAGTGGGTTCTTTTTAAAGAAGGCGATTTTAAGAGGTCTCTCGCCGCAGCCTCCTTGAGAACCCCAAAAGACGTATAAAACGGGCCGAGGCCTTAAGCGGACTAAAAAAAACCGGTTTCAGGCGCCCCGCCTGAAACCGGTTAAGGCATCAGCCCGTCGACCCTTTAACGCGACTATCCGGTTAGTAGTCGGCGTAACTAAGTCCCTTCCAGAGCGAAGAATCTTCCAGCCGAACCCCAATATCCACATTGAAAAAGTCGGCCACGGGTTTTAAGATCTCGGGGGCGTTCATGTGCACCTGGCGGGCGGCATCCAAGACCTTCTGGATGCCTTTCTTGGTCATTTTTCCCAGGGGTGGGCGGCATCCGCCGGCAGGCATGCCCAGAACCGACATGAGCGTCTTGACGGCCAGCGGATTGCGGGCCCGGCAGACAACTTCGCCATACGGGGTATGTTCGGTGGTCTTGACGGTGACCAGGTTAAAAAGGGGCTCAAGCTGGTTCATCAGCGCTTGGGCCTCCGAGAGGTGGCCTTGATCCAGCAGGCTCACCATCTGCGTGACCGCTTTCGGGGCCACATTTGAAATGACGGAGATGACACCGGCGGCTTTGATGTGGGGATCGGTCATCATGGCATAGGTCATGGCGTCGTCTCCGGACAAAATGGTAAAATCCGGTCCGCAGCACTCGCGCGTTCGTCGCATGTTGTCGAGATTGGCCGTGGCCTCCTTGACCGTTTTGACGTTCGGGTGCGCTTTGTAAAGAAGAGCCAGATCTTCGGGCAGCAGCTGGGCTCCGGTTCGGCCGGGGATCACATAAGGAATGATTTCCGTCTGGGGAATCGCGGCGGCGATGGGGGCGACGTATTCCCGGCGAATCTCAAGGGAGCTGGGTCCGTTATAGTAGGGATCAACGAGCAGAACCGCATCGACGCCGACCTGCACCGCATGTCGGGAGCCTTCGAGGGCCTCATGGGTGTTGTTGCTGCCGGTGCCGGCAATGCAAACACACCGCTTCTTGGTTTTTGCGGCGACCGTTGCAATGACTTGGTTATGTTCTTCCCAGGTTAACACGGGACTTTCACCGGTGGTCCCGACGGCCAGAAGGCCGGTGATGCCGTTGGTGATCTGAAAATCAATCAGTTGATCCAGACCGGCATCGTCGACGGCATCATCTCTAAACGGTGTAACGAGTGCTGTGTAACATCCGCTGATCATAAAATCCCCCTCTTGTTTTGCCGAGTTGATATTATCCCTTGCTTCAGGTGAGTCTATCCCTCTTGCACGGTGAAACGGTAGTTTAAAAGCCGCCGTATTGTCAAGAAAAAAAGCATCGACGGTTTCCGTTCCGCCCAGTTTGTTTTTGACAAAGCCCCCAAATATTATTAGTTTAAAATTTCGCGTGTAAGCAAAGGGACAAATTAAAGAAATCGTATCAATTTAGCTCTGTATGCAAAATATCCCGGTGGGCCTATCCAGGGTTTTTCAAAGGGCTGAAACTGCTACAAGGAATCGACATCATGACCAAAGCCCAAAACGTAGAGGAATATATTGCCCAGCAGCGCGCCGCCGTGGCGAAAAATCCGGAGTGCGGCACGTCGCATTATAACCTGGCCATCGGGCTTCTCGGACAAAAAAACTATGATGAAGCCGAAAAGGAATTGCGGGAAGCCATTGACTGCAGTCCCAGCCTGGCGGAGGCGTATGTCCAGCTGGGCGGGATTTGTCTGCAGCGGGGAGATCTTGAAGGCTGTCTGAATTGTAACAGAATGGCGGTCAAGGCCCGACCCGGTTTTTCCGAAGGCTACGGCAATATCGGATTTGTCGAACTCCAAAGAGGCAATATCGACGAAGCCATTGCGGCCCTTGAAAAGGCGACCGCCTTCAATTTCAGATATGTACAGGCCTTTGCCAATTTGGCCAACGCCTACCTGATGAAAGGCCGCATCGATGACAGCATCGAAACCAACCTGAAGGCGCTTAAGCTGCAGCCGGAGTTTGGCCCGGCCCACAATAACCTGGCGATCGCCTATTTGGAAAAAGGGGAATATGAGCTAGCCGTTAAGCATTGTGATCAGGCGATCGCGCTGGGCTATGATGTGGCCCCGCAGATCTTGGGGGAGATCGACGCGCATCGCTAGATGCAAAAAGACGGAAGGCAGGAACCCCAGGCAGGGGACGGCTGACGCGAATCCGATGACGGAAAGAAACACAACAAATGGCATGAAGCACTTGTCGCTAATTGCAGTTCCGCAATATTGGAAAGAGGGGTTTAAAGGCCGCCATAGAAAACGACGGATTCATGCCCGCTAAACCCCGATTCTCATATTTTCTGGCCCACCGCAAAAATCCCGTTGCGGAAAACAGTGCCCTTTGGCAAGCCACCCTGCCCCTGAGGCGGGACCCCTCTCTGCCTCCCCCACAAGATCAGGCCGTCACGTCGATAACCTATGGCGAATATTTCAGCGCGGTACGAAATTTTGTTGAATTCGAAGACTTCCAGGTCATTTTGGGGGCGGCGACGCAACATCTGCAAACGGACCTTAAAGTCCGGCACATCGAGCAAATCTGCGTCTTCCTTGAAAAGCACGGGGAATTTTACCATCCCGCCCGGATTGAGGCCTGCATTCAGCGTAAGAAAATTCCTTTGGTGCTCAACGTGGCCTTGTCTGCCGTCGGTCAGGACAGCATTCAACGCGAATTCAACGTCCTAAAACGGCTCAACGAGGAATTTGCGTCGGGTTTTTTGCCTCAGGTTTACGGTTTGGGTCAGGCCGTGACGCCCCAGGGGCATAAGATCAGCATGTTTTTGGGGCAATGGTTCGAAGGCTATCGTGAGTTTCATATTTCCCGGGACCCGGCCGATGAGAAGGAGAAAATTGTCATCTGGAATGCGACCCCCGGCCGCTTTTTCCTTGCTCCCCGCCAAGCCAAGGAGCTCTATCGACAGGCGGCCCGGATCTTGACCTTCTACTATAACCTGCAGACCTTTGAACAGATTTTTCCCTGGCATCATGCGGCCGGCGATTTTGTGGCCCGCGTTGAGAATGACCAAATCGATTTAAGGCTGATCACGGTGCGGCGCTACGCCTCGCTATTTAAAGATCTGGATGGAGCCGCGGGGCCTTGCGCCAAGAACGCCGCGTTGATCTTACAGGCCCTGCTGGTGTTCTTCTTAAATCTTTCCATCCGCATGCGTTTGGATCGCCTCGATGGGGTCGGGGACATCGTGTGGGCGGACCCTCCAGCCGTTCAGGGCGCCCTGCAAGGCGTTCTCGACGGTCTGGTCTTCAAACCGCAGCTGCCTTTGCTGCCGGACGCGCCGGTGGAATGTTTCAGGTATTATCTCTCCGCCTGCAGCGCAGCGGATTTATATGCCCTGTGTGACGCACTGACCCGCACTTACCATCCCCAGGCGCCGGAAGTTCCGGTCATCAGAGGAAATTTAAAAGAACATGTGCGAACGCTCCGGCAAGCCTTGGATCAGCTTCAAAAAATTCAGACCGCATGAGCCTCCGAACACTACATCCAGCGTTTTTTTAGCGTGGGCCACCCACATAGCGTATATTTTACAATTTCAAATTTTTTAAATGTCTTAACGCCCGGGAAACCCTGCTTTTTTATTGACAACCCTGAAGATTAATTTTATATGTCCCCCTTAACCTTTGAGACGGTAATCCTAAACAGGAAATAATATTGGAAAACTTGTACCGAGAGGAGGTGAAAGGCAAAGTTCCCGTGCGGGAAGGAGGAGTTTTTATTTCAGGGTTCAATATTAACACAAATGGAGGTAAATAATGGCAAAACACGCAACCCCTTTGTTGGACCAGCTTGAAAGCGGGCCATGGCCGAGTTTCGTGTCGGACCTCAAGCAACAGGCCGAAGTAAGGGCAAAAAACGAAAAAAACGTAGAATTCCAGATTCCGACAGACGTTGTTGAAGACCTTCTGGGCGTTTTGGAGCTTTCCTACAAGCACGGCCGGACCCATTGGAAACACGGCGGCATCGTGGGGGTTTTCGGTTACGGCGGCGGAGTTATCGGGCGCTATTGTGACCAGCCCAAACAGTTTCCGGGCGTCGCCCATTTTCACACTTTGCGGGTGAACCAGCCGGGTGGCAAATTCTACACGGCCGAATACCTGCGCCAGCTGTGCGATCTCTGGGATTTCCGGGGCAGCGGTATCACGAATATGCACGGGTCCACCGGAGACATCATCTTTCTCGGGACGACCACGCCTCAGCTGGAAGAAATTTTCTATGAGATGACCCACAATTTGAATCAGGATCTGGGCGGCTCCGGCTCGAACCTGCGCACCCCGGCCGACTGTATCGGCCAGGCCCGGTGCGAGTTTGCCTGCTACGACACGCAGGCCCTCTGCTATCACCTGACGGAGGAATACCAGGACGAACTTCACCGGCCGGCCTTTCCGTATAAATTCAAGTTCAAATTCGACGGATGCCCGAACTGCTGTGTGGCCTCCATCGCCCGGGCCGACATGTCTTATATCGGCACCTGGCGGGATGATATCCGGATCGACCAGGAAGCGGTTCAGGCGTACATCGGCGGCGAAATTCCGCCCAATGGGGGTGCGCACTCCGGCCGCGACTGGGGTCCGTTCGACATTCACAAAGAGGTGCTCCATCTTTGCCCCACCGAATGCATGTGGATGGAAGGCAACAAGCTCATGATCGACAACAAGGAATGTACCCGGTGCATGCATTGCATCAACGTGATGCCCCGCGCCTTAAGGATTGGACAGGACCGAGGTCTTTCCATCCTGGTGGGCGCCAAGGCCCCGATTCTCGACGGGGCCCAGATGGGTTCCATGCTCGTCCCGTTCATCAAGGCCGAAGAGCCCTATGATGAAATCAAAGAGGTCATCGAGAACATCTGGGATTGGTGGATGGAAGAAGGCAAGAACCGCGAGCGGCTGGGAGAGCTGATCAAACGTCAGGGATTCCAGAAGCTCTTGGAAGTGACGGGCCTTGATCCCGATCCGCGCATGGTCAAAGAGCCGCGATCCAATCCTTACATCTTCTGGAAGGAAGATGAGGTACCGGGCGGCTGGGTGCGTGACATCAACGAATTCAGAAAATATCATCAGCGATAGGGGGTAACGACATGGCATTTGTATCTTCGGGTTACAATCCTGACAAACCGATGGAAAACCGAATCACCGACATCGGTCCGCGCAAATTTGACGAATTTTATCCGCCGGTAATTGCCAAGAACAAAGGCCAATGGCAGTGGCATCAATACCTCAAGCCCGGCGTTTACTATCATGTGGCTGAATCCGGGGACAAGGTGTTCACGGTCCGAGTCGGCGGCGCCCGCCTCATGAGCACCACCCACATCCGTGAAATCTGTGAGATCGCGGAGAAACACTGTGACGGTTACGTTCGGTTCACCACCCGCAATAATATCGAATTTCTGGTGGACAGCGAAAGCAAGGTGGATCCTTTAATCCAGGATCTGGAAAGCCGGAAGTTTGCCGCCGGCAGTTACAAGTTTCCGGTGGGCGGAACCGGGGCCGGTATCACCAACATCGTGCATACCCAGGGCTGGATTCACTGCCATACGCCGGCGACGGATGCCTCCGGGCCCGTGAAAGCGACCATGGATGTGCTTTTTGATGATTTCAAAAACCACCGGTTGCCGGCCCATTTGCGGGTCTCGCTGGCCTGCTGCCTGAATATGTGCGGAGCGGTCCACTGCTCGGATATCGCGATTCTGGGCTATCACCGCAAGCCGCCGATGCTGGACCATGAATACCTGGACAAGATGTGTGAAATTCCGCTGGCGATTGCCGCTTGTCCGACGGCCGCCATCAAACCTTCTAAAATTGAGCTGGATGATGGCAGCAAAGTCAACAGTGTGGCCGTCAATGAAGAGCGATGCATGTTTTGCGGCAATTGCTACACCATGTGTCCCTCCATGCCGCTGGCCGACCAGGAAGGCGACGGCATCGTCATCATGGCGGGGGGCAAGGTGTCCAACCGGGTCAGCGCGCCCAAGTTCTCCAAGGTCGTGGTGGCCTTTATTCCCAACGAGCCGCCGCGTTGGCCCAAGACGACCGAAACGATAAAGAATATCGTCGAAGCCTATGCGGCCGATGCGCGCAAATACGAGCGTCTGGGTGAATGGGCCGAGCGGATCGGATGGGAGCGATTCTTTGAAAAGTGTAAGCTGGAATTTAGCCATCATCTGATTGATGATTTCCGCGATCCGGCCTACTTTACCTGGCGCCAGACGTCGCAGTTTAAGTTCTAGACCCCCAAAACCGGCGGGGGGGCGGCCACCCGCCCCTCCGGTATTGTATCGAAAAGAGGTTAACCATGGAATACGAGGAAGCAAAAGCCAAAATAGTCGAAGGACTGCAAAAGAAGTCCAAGTCCAAGTCCAAATTTTATTTTAACGATCTGGCCAAAATTCTGGAGTCCAAGCCCCGCGACGCCAAAAAACTGATCAACAAAATGGTGGAAGAAGGCGTCCTGGAATACTGGTCGAGCGGCAGCACATCCTTGTACGGCCTGAAAGGTGCCGGCAAGCAGGCGGGCGCCGAACACGAAGAGTAGCAGGCGCGGTTCAGCTGCAAGGCTGTTCGATAGTTCTTCCCGAGTTCTGCCAAAGACGCCCATGCCGCCAGATGGAATGGATTTTCCGAGGATCGTTATTGCCGCCTTGCGCGGTGGATCGGGAAAGACCATCGTCTCCATCGGAATCATTGCCGCCCTCACGAACCTTGGAAAAACCATCGTGCCGTTTAAAAAAGGACCGGACTATATTGATGCGGGCTGGCTGGCCATGGCGGGAGGCCGGCCCTGTTATAATCTGGACACCTTCCTCCTTGAACCCGAAACCATCCGGCAGTCATTTCTATCCCACACGCAAAAGGGGGATATCGCCTTTATCGAAGGCAACCGCGGTCTTTATGACGGTATCGACCTCGAAGGCCGAACCAGCACCGCCGAACTGGCCAAGCTGCTGAATGCCCCGGTGATCCTGTGCGTCGACTGCACCAAGACCACCCGCACGATGGCGGCGGTGATTTCGGGCTGCCTGCGGTTCGATCCGGAAGTCAGCATCAAAGGGGTGATTTTAAACCAGGTCGCCGGGTCCCGGCACGAAAATATCTTGCGGGAAAGCATCCAGTCTTATTGCGGCCTGCCGGTCCTCGGGGCGATTCCGAAATTGCGAAAACAGAATTTCCCAGAGCGGCATATGGGATTGGTGCCCACCGCCGAACATGAGTGGGCCCGGGATTCGATTGCGGCGGTCGCGCAAGTTGCAGCCCAGCATTTGGATCTGGACGCCATCGTTGCCATTGCCCGGGAGGCACCGCCCTGGCCGCCGGAGGGCCGCGGTCCGGGAACCGCGGACGGGAGTCGGAAGACAGAGGAGCGCATTCGGCCGGCGCCAGCCCGCGTCGAGCGACCTGCGCCGCGGATCGGCATTCTCCGCGACTCCGCTTTTCAATTCTACTATCCTGAAAACATCGAAGCCCTCGCCGCAAGGGGGGCCGAGATCGTATTTATCAGTCCCCTGGCCGATCCGTCGATCCCGCCGCTGGACGCTCTGTACATCGGAGGCGGCTTTCCGGAAACCCATGCCGCCGCTCTGGCCCGGAACAAAGGTTTCCGCCGGGAACTCCAGGCACGCGCGGAAGACGGCCTTCCCATCTATGCGGAATGCGGCGGATTGATGTACTTGGGGGAAGAACTGGTTTTAGAGGGAAAAGCCTTTGCCATGGCAGGGGTGTTGCCGGTCTCGTTCGGCTTCCACCAGAGGCCCCAGGGACACGGGTACACGGTTGCCACGGTAGAGCGCGCCAACCCGTATTACGCCATCGGAACGGAAATCAGAGGGCATGAATTTCACTATTCCCGGGTGTTAAGATGGGCCGGGCACGACCGGGACCTGGTTTTCCGCATGCAACGGGGAGTCGGCATCCACAAGGATAAAGACGGCCTGCTCTACAAAAAGGTTCTTGCGACTTACACCCATGTGCATGCCCTGGGCTGTCCGGCCTGGGCGGAAGCCCTGGTGCGCAATGCCGTCGCCTACCAAATATCCAAGCGCAAATGATCCTGAGCCGCCGCCGGTCCCGCGTGCCATGCACAGGGAAATGCTCGCTGCGGTGGCCGCTTCACCCTCCAAGCTGACCCCGTCGTCATTGGAAAAAACGTTCGGGGAGACGTTCAAACTATCCCGCGCGCAGGTCCGACGGATCATAAAGGAGCTGGTTGCCGCCGAGGAACTTGTCTATACTTATCAGTTCGGTTGTTCCTTTCTGGAAATATCTTTTGACCGGCCGGTTCGCATCTCCCACTACGTGGTCTTAAAACCCCCGCGGTATTCCTACCGATCGTTTCCGGGAGATGTGGTGTTATCCATGCAATCCGGGGCTTCTTTCGGTACCGGTCGGCATCCGACCACGCGCTTGGCAATAAGGGGGATTGAATACGCGTTAAGCGCAAGATCTCTCGAACGAGTCCAACCCCCCGGAACGGTTTTGGATATCGGTACGGGATCCGGCGTCCTGGTATTGACGGCGGTAAAATTCGGCATGCGCCAGGGCCTCGGCATCGATATCGATGTCTGTGCCTGTGCGGAGGCCCGGGAAAATGTGGCGCTTAACGGACTGGCCGACCGCATTGAGATTTCAGACCAAGGGCTGGAAACCATCGCCCAGCGGTTTGCCATGCTAACCGCCAACTTGCGCTATCCGACCCTGAAAAAAAACGCGTCGCGCCTGGATGATCTTACGTTGGCGAACGGAATCCTTGTGCTTGCGGGTATGCGCGACGATGAACTGGAAGATCTGCTGGCGAGTTATGCGGCCCGGCACTTTGCGTGTCTCTGGCAGGGCACGGAACTCGGTTGGGGGGGCGTTGTGCTGCAGAAATCATCTCCCTAATGCTAATATTTCGAAATCTAGTCCGCCCGGCCGCAATAAAGCAATAAAAAAGGGGCCACCATCGTCCCCGATGTTCACCCCTTTTTTGAGTCCAATGGTCAGGGCTATTCATCCTCTGATTTGGGATGGCATTTGGAGCAGGTCGTCGGCGCTTTCTTGGGCTTATACTTCTTGTTGAACTCCTTGTGGCAGCCTTTGCAGTTTTCGTGCACCGCCTCGGCATGATATTCCAGTTTTTCTTTCTTGCTGAGCTTGGGCGCGTCTTTGCCTTTGGGCTTTTCGGCAGGTTTCTTGTGGCATTCAATGCAGCTTTTGACAGGGTCATCGGGCTTCAGGTCGGAAAGCGGCTTGTTGTTTTCGTCATGGTGACACACACCGCAGCCGTCTTTGTATAAGTCCGGATACTCCTTGGCGTAATCTTCGGCATGTTTCTTATGATGAAACTCCACAATCCCCTTCTTGTGCTCTTCGTAGGCCTTGTTTTCCATTGTGATCACATCCGGCGCAGCCGCATACAGGCCGGCGACGAAAAACAGGGCCGCCATTCCGACAAAAACAGACGTCACTAAATGCTTTTTGGCCATGTCCTTTTTCAACCTCCTTTGTTTACGGGTTTTCCTCTGTGCGTTGATATGCTCCAATCGATTACCGACGTGCTTCTATCAGGCAATAGTTGCACTGTCAATGGCGAAGAACCCCAGCTGCGCGCCCCCGCCAGCGCGCTTCAATCGCCCGCCCCCCCCCAAAGAGGTTCGTTCAAACAGACGCGCCTGGGCCGGCAAAAGTCTACCACTGAATTGGACTTTTTGTCTGACTTCCGCCGCTTGAAATAACGGACGCCAATGTCCCCGGACTAGGCGGCACTGTGTTCCGTCTCATCTTCTTTGGATTTTGCACGGCCGAAAATTTTGGCACCGATGATGCTGATCTCGTATAAGAGCATCAGGGGAAGTGCCATCATAATCTGGGTGACGACATCCGGAGGGGTCAGTATGGCGGCCCCCGTGAAGAACAAAAGGATGGCATATTTTCGGTTCTTCTTTAGAAAGTCCACCGACACGATGCCCAGCCGCGCCAAAAAAGTCAGGATCAGCGGCAGTTCAAAAACCAGTCCGAAGGCCAGCAAAAGTTTGGCGGAAAAACCTAAATACTCTTTCATGGAGGGCAACGGCCGGATGGTCTCCGTGGCAAAACCCAGAAAAAACTTAAAACCCCATGGAAAAACCACAAAATACCCAAACAGGGCTCCGCCGATAAAAAAAAACGAGGTGAGCACAACAATCGGCGCGAGCAGGCGCCGTTCGTTTTTGTACAAACCCGGCGCCACAAACATCCAGAATTGATAAAAAATTAAAGGGGAGGCCAGGATGAGGCCGGACAGAAAGGCAACTTTTAAATAGGTGAAAAAGGCTTCCGGAAGGCCGGTGAAAATCAGGGTGTCCCCTTCCTGCATGACGGATATCAGCGGGCGGACCAGAATTTTAAAGAGCTTTTCCTTGAAAAAATAGGAAAAGACAAATCCCACTCCGACCGCAATAAAACACGTAATCAGCCGCTTCCGCAGTTCTTCCAGGTGTGCCGTGAAGGGGAGTTTTTCATCCTCAAGCATCTTCAGCAGATCCTTCCGGTTTGGTCGGGGTGGCATCATCCGAGGGGGGAGCTTCACCCGGGGTCGTTGGTTCCTCGCGGCGCGCGGTGGGTTCCGGGACCTCGGCCTTTAATTCATCCAAGGCCTCCTCGAGCGCATCCGTTCCCGCCGGCTCGGCGGTCCTGTCCGGCTCTGTGCCGATGTCAACATCAGGGCCGTCAGGGGTTGGCTCGGTGGCCGTGTCCGGTTGCGGACTCAGATCAACCGCGTCTTTGAAATCGGTGTTGATATCGTCAAACGCCTTTTTAGCTTCACTCAATTCTTGATCAATCTGGATGGACTCTTTCAGTTCATTGGTGGCCTTCTTAAATTCGCGCATGGCGCGACCCAACGATCGCGCCAGATCCGGCAGCTTCTTGGGACCGATCACGATCAGCGCGACGGCCAGAATCAAAATCATTTCAGGCATGCCGATGCCAAACATATAACGCTCCTCAAACAGTCTGAATCGAATCCGAAAAAAAGGAGTTTTGTTATTACTTATTTTGGGGTAGGTGTCAAGCACAACCGGGCCAAGGGTCAGGGTAATCGCCTGGGGCAGACGGCGGCATCAGGATTTTTCCGGTTTTAGGATCAGGAAATAAAGCCGGCCTTCCTGTTGCATGTGGCCGGCGGCCGTTTCGGCATAGGCCCCATGGCCCCAGAACAGATCCGCCCGGCCGGGTCCGCGAATGGCTCCGCCGGTATCCTGGTTCGTCACGAAGCGGGTGCAATCCGTCCAGGAATCGATTTGCCCGGCGCCGTTGACACGCGGCTTCTGGGTCACGATAAAAGCCAAAGCGGCCGGTGGAAATAAGCGCCGGTCCAGAGCCACGGAGCGGCCGGGGGTCAACTTGACCCCCAGAGAGCCCAGGGGGCCGTCCGATTCGAGCTTGAAAAACACATAGCTGGGGTTGTAGTTGAAAATAGTCTCGATTTCGTCCGGATGCGCGCGCAAGTAAGCGCGAATTTGCTGCATCGACATTTCGGAGCGGGGAATTTTATTTTGTTCGATTAACAGGCGGCCGATGCTGCGATAGGGACGTCCGTTGGAGGCATGATAATGCACGTTCAGCACCTGGCCATCGTCCAGACGGATGCGGCCGGAGCCTTGAATTTGCAGAAAAAAAATATCCACGGGGTCTTTGACCCAGGCCAGAGTTTCGGCCTTGCCGTGCAGCACGCCTTCCGAGTCGATTTCCCGGCGGTCGTAGTAGGGCACAACTGTTTGGTCCGCAATGCGGGCGATGATCTTTTGGCCCTTATATTTTTCAGAAAAAAGTGAGAGGTCAACGGTGATGAGGTCTTGCGGCCGGGCGTAGACCGGAAACCGATACTCCGGGGTCGGCGTGCGGCGGCCTTCCAGAAGGGGTTCATAATAGCCGGTGAAAAGAACCCGTCCCCAACCGTCGCGGCCGCGCGATCGATAGACCCGATAATTGGAGCCGATAAAATTTTTGAGGTCGGGGGCCGAAGGTTTGGTTTGGATAAAGGTTCGAAAATGTTCCAGGGAGCGGATCATATGCGCGGCACTGAAACGGTCGCGGCCAAATTGAAAGATCCGGCTCTCGGGAATGCGCCGAAGATATTCAAGGCTCCCCAAAAGGCCTTGTTCCAGATCTTCATACCCCAGATCATCTGAAAATGCCGGCTGGAAAAATCCGGAAATGCGCTTCATCGCATTTTCCGGGGTGGGCTCTTTCTGGAAGAGCGTGCAGGCCCCCAGGATGAAGAGGCTGGCTGCGGCCGCAAAGCCGATGAATAGATATTTGCAGACGATTTCAGATCGCATGGCGTGCATTCGAATTGAGGGTTAATCTTTCAGAGCTCAAATCCGCCGCTTCAAGGCACCCGCCTCACAGACGCACACGATCGGCCGGATGTTGAATGCAGCGGTTTAAGCCCGGTCGTCCGGGTCCCCCCCGCAGAAGAAACGGGCTGTTCCGGGCCGGGTCTGCCGCGTTTGAGAACCACCGGGGTGGGGATCAGTCCGGGTCTTGATTTTCAGTTGTGCGGCGGGACTCCGGGCGCGGATCGCGCCTGAAAGTACCGCTTTTCCCGCCGGATTTCTCCAGCAATTGGATATCGGTGATGATCATCTCCTTGTCGTACGCTTTACACATGTCATAGATGGTGAGGGCGGCCGCCGATACGGCCGTGAGGGCTTCCATCTCGACGCCCGTCTGATCAATGGTGCGTACGGCCGCTTCGATTCCGATGCTGCTTTCGGACGCGCGGGGGAAAAAATCCACCTGCACATGGGTGATATGCAGAGGATGGCACATGGGAACCAGTTCCGATGTCTTTTTGGCCGCCATAATGCCGGCGATGCGGGCCGTCTCCAGGACATTTCCCTTTTTGACTTTTTGATCCCGGATCAAATCAAAAGTTGCGGGACGCATAGCGACCTTCCCGGCGGCAACGGCCACTCTAGCGGTCGGTTTTTTGTCCGTAACATCGACCATGCGGACGTGCCCTTGTTCATCGATATGGGTAAATTCAGACATAATCGCTCCTCAGCGGGTCGATTGGAAATATTCCGTCTTGGCGGTCACCGTGGTTTTAATCGCATTCAATGTGTCCCGCAACACCGCAATCACATTTTCGCGGATATCACCGGCGATAGCCAAGAACATCACGTCATCGCCGACGGCCAGGTCCCGTTCTTCGCAAATTTCGACCCGGATGTCGATGATTCCGGGCCTCTGTTTTTGCTCCGCGATTATTTGCGCAAGTTTTTCGTGATCGACGCTGACTTTCAGCCCCGTGACTTTGCGCCCGTCACGCGAAGTTGCGCGCACGACGCCGTTATGACAAAGAATCATTCCGACTTTGTCAAAATCCGGGTGTTTCTTAATCGCCGCCAACATCGCGCTGATATCCATAGACCCTCCGTGCAGTGTGCATTCCGCAATGGCCGTTTTCTCCCACTGCGGCGTCCGGCCCTAACGCCAAGAAACGATCTCATGGCACCATCGCTTCCGCCCGCGCCAGATCTTCCGGTGTGTTAATATTATAGAATGACAAAAGCTCCGGATCTTGCATACGCAAGATTTTCTCCGGGATTTTTTTGATGCGATGCTTGCGAAAAACCCGTTGAATCTTAAGTTGGTTTCGCCGGAGATGCCGCTCGGCCGCCAGGAGGCAATGCTTGGAATAGACCGCGCAAAGGGGCTCCCGTCCGGCCGCCGTTTCCGGCATGACGATGTCGACCTGCTTTTCAATGCCTTCAATGACGGTCTTTACGACGGCCTTCTGCAAAAAAGGAGTGTCACAGGCCGTAAAAAACGCATAGGGGTTGGAAGCATAGAAAAGTCCCGCATGGATGCCGGTGAGAGAGCTGCGAACGGCAAACAGGTCCGTGACGATAATCAAATCCCATTCAAGAAATTGATGCGGGCTGTTGGTCACCAGAATGATTTCTTCAAACAGTTCGCTGAAAACTTCATAAATTCGATCCAGGAGGCGTTTTCCGCCGACCCGGATAAAGGCCTTATCTCTTCCGCCCAAACGGGTGTTCAAACCTCCGGCCAGAATGACGCCGGAACAGGGAAAATTCATGACGCAGCGGCCTGGTTTCAAGTATGAGGTGGAAGGCGGTGCTTCCGCCGTTTAATCTCGGACAAATCAAGCAAGGGCTCACGCTTGCCCCCCGGTCACCATAAGGAAAATAACGGGCAAAATCAAGTCAAAGACAACGGATTCCAAGAAGCGTGGTGCCCCGGCGGGAGCGCCGCAGGCCGAAATCGGAGCAAAAGCCATTTCGCAATGGACACCGACTGCCCCGGGTGGTATACAAAGGATAAAAG
>CP070697.1:4830546-4837107 GCA_020353555.1 Desulfobacterales bacterium | reverse complement strand
TCCTTTTTACGGTTCGGTTTAACGACCTCTAATTTTCTCAGACAGTTTCCCGCTGCCCCAAGCCGATCAGCGGTCGACCGGGATATTTTGCATACAGCTAAATGGTACTGTAAAAGGAGGTTGTGCTGACTAGCACTTCAAGGTTCAGTCCGAAATAAGATTCGTTCCCTCCGGCGGGCGACCCACAACCGACAACGAACAACGGGAACCCCCATCGCGCTTGGACTCGATGGGGGCTTTATTTTGCGCAGCGCGCATTCATTTTAAGGTGCGGTCACTTAAATATTGAGCCTTTGCTTTCAGGGCCCGGACATGGGGCGTTTTCAGGCAGTCCAAGGTGTCTGAGAGCGTATAGGCCAGATAGTATTTGTTGATGTTGCTGACAAAACGAACCGGTTCCGGACCGATATGCTTGAGGGCCGCCAGTTCGCCGTGGCGAAACCAGAGATTGGGGTTGAACCCCATCTCGGCGGCCAATTGGCGGCAGCGAGCTATTTTGCGGGGCCCGGCGTTATAAGCTGCCAGTGCATATCGAATTTGGGCGGCGGGGTCCTGCTTCATATCATCAAAGTAAGTATCGCGCAACAGCGCCAGGTATTTGGTGCCGGCATGAATGTTGTTCTCGGGCTGATGAATGTCACGGATTCGAATTCTTTTGTCTTGGGCAGTGGTGGGTCGGACCTGTAGAAGGCCAACGGCGCCCGCGTGGGAGCGCCTGTTGGGATCCATTTGCGACTCTTGATAGGATAGGGCGGCGATGAGCTTCCAGTCGATGCCGTATCTCTCGCCGTATTTTTGGAATAGCGGCGTAAATTTCGAAAATTTGGCGCGGTCCGTCGGGTTGAGTGGATTTTTGATCCAGCGGGTGTTTTGGAAATAGCGCCGATAATAGATATTGCCGTGCAAGGTTCCTTTTTTGCGGCTGCGGATAAATTTATTCAAACTGGCCTTCAGGAGCGGATTGTTTTGGCGCACAATCATGGCCACCGAGGCGTTTTCACGCAGCGGAAGCTGATCGTATACCTTCAAATTGGGCAGAACACCGGACCAGAGGTCAACTAGATGTTTTTCGGCGACGCTGAGTTCGACAATGCCGGCGTTGATCAGCTCGAAGATATCCTCGGTGGTCAGATACTCGTCGGCTTTTATGATTCGGACCGGCGGCAAACCGCGGGCCGTCAGCTGTTCATTCAGCCGCGCGAGGCTTTCGAAATAATTCCTAAAGGGTTTGACAAAGATCTGTCTTCCGGCCAGCTTTTTTATATCATTTATTCTTCCAATATTTTTGTGGCCGACCAGCACCTCGTGGACACCTTCCAAATAAGGAATGGTAAAATCGATCGTGGAGGCATGTTCAGGGGTTACCGTCAGGCCGGCGGCGACAATATCTCCCAGCCCGTTGAGCAAACAGGGGAGGAGCAATTTTTCGGGTACCGGAAAGAATTCTAAGACCGTCTGCAATGCTCGGCGGGTTTTGCCACGGTTCAGAAACCGTTCATAATCCTTGAGTAGGCTGTATTCAAAACCGTAGCTCCGGCCTTTGGATATGAAATAATTCGTCATTGAATAAGTGGTCAATACCCGCACCGTTTTGCGTGTGAGCATGTCGGGCAGATCGTCGGTGTGCGCTTCGGAGATACGGGACAGTTGGGGAATTAAAACTTGCAGGTCCGCGATGCTGTAACCGGCATCGACGCGGCAGAATCTGTCGCTGATTGAAACCGGCGCGTCATTTGGCTGCGGGGACCCATCGGCCAACCAGCCGGCGGCAGAAGCGGAGTCCGCCGGTAACCTCGAAGTAGGTCCGCATTCCGCCGACCGCGTCTCAGCCATAAGGGCTTCAACCGTGGGGAAAATTACCGGCCGATGGTCAGCCCCAAATGCAGCTTTGGCAGTAGCGCCGAATGGCGTCTCTCCGGCGATCGTGGCCCGGAGGCCGGGTGTCGCCGCGATGCGCCGGTCTTCCCGGTCATGCGCGCCAACGTTATGGGTCAGCAAGAAAAGGGCAAAAACGAGAAGAAACAATTTTCTGATCGTCACCGTCTGGTCCCTATAGCTGTTCGTTGATTTGTCGCCAATGAAGCATTCCATGCAAAACCGCATCGCCGTTCTAAACCAATAACTCCACCTGTGGCGGCCGGTCGCGGACAAACGCCACGATGGCACCTTGGCTCGCTCGGGCCATGCTGCAGTTGACGATCAGTGTTTGACCGATAGCGGCTGTCCCCGGCCTTTCATGGACGTGACCGCAAATGAGCATGGCCGGCTGCTGCCGGACGACAAGTTTGTGCAGGCTCCGGCAGCCGGTATGCCAGCGGCCGAAGGCTTCATCCCGAACGCCCCAGGGAGGCGGATGGGCCACCAGTATGGATTGCGTACTTACCAGAGACGCCAGCGCGTCCATGAGTTGTTTTTCGCGCCAGGCGATCCGCGTTCGCAACGGCAGCGGCAGCGCGCCGCTGACCCCCACAATGCGGGCATCTCCAATTTGAGATAGCTGCAGGTGCAAAGGCGATATATTGGGATAAATCTCCAATAAGCGGTCGACCCGGCGCAGATCGGAATTCCCGCGAATGGCCCCCACGGGCACCGGCATGGCATTCAATCTTGCGATGATATTTTCCGCCTGCCGATAATTGGTGATATCTCCGGCAATAATCAGAACGTCCGGCTCGTGGCGGATGATATTATCCCGGATTCGGGCAATTCTGTCAGGCCGCCCATGAATATCCGCCACGGCATAGATGCGCACCCCATGCTCCTTTGTCCAGCGGTCGCAAGACCGAAGACCCCAAAAAGAAAACCGTCGCCGCAGGACGGCCGACCGCCAGCACGCGGCCTTGATCTGCCCTCGAACCCTTGACCTCCGTCTATACACCCGCCGGGCAAGATGCCGATTCCGAAGACAACGAGCGCCTGACGCTCTCTGGCTCTGAACCTTGGTCGAATTGACGGCCTTGCCTAAATACACCATAACTAACTGGATTTCAATGATCATTTCTAACGCGTGCCGGGCCAACGCATTGGGAACTCTTTGGGGTAAGGAGGTCTTTTTGAAAGACGACATCCCGAGGAGGTATCTCCCCCAGCGCCACCGTGGCCCCCTGTTGATGATGGAAACTCGATTTTGCGACTCGTTTAGCCCTTAGATGAAGCCCATCATCAACAGGGGCCACCGGGCGGCCAGAGCGGTTGATATTGTCTGTAAGAAAAGGCCTCCTTGCCCGGATATTCTTATCTCCGAATACGCCGGCCCTGTTAGCGCAGGTTCTGGACCGCAATGCGTTGGGAATCGAGCCGAACACTTGGGAATTGACAGGCCGGCCGGGGTTAACTATATTCATGCGGACTTAAAGAGAGGATCCATGATCGCCAATGATGCGTTCCGAGATTTTGTTCATCCGCAGTTAAATCAGGAAATCACGGCGATCGGCGGATATTACGTGGTCACCCGCGAAGTCCGCCTGCCGTTCCGTCGGCGGGAAGTTCTTTGTCTGATCGGCTATGCGGTGGTAGATTCATCCTGTTGCGGAGCGGGCGGCTGCGCGTTTGCCCGGGTGGCGGGCTTCATTCTGAATTGGAAGTACAAGTACAATCCGGACAGCCGTCCCTTATCGTATGTCGAGCCCATCCGCGATCCGGCGGTCAGGAAAGAAATTCAGCAATTGATCGGCCGGCAAGAAACCGTGCACCAAGTCAACTTCGATTGAGGGGTGTCCCTCATCGTCCCGTGCCTGTGGTTTTCTTTACCTGATCTATAATTCTTAACCATGTCCACCATGGCGCTTGTCCCCAGAAGGCTTGGGGTAATCTGACAAAGTAGAAATAACTACATTGGTTAATCAAATTCGGGGGCGGACCGTTTTCGTATGTGGAAGATTAGAAGAAAAGAACTATAGAATAAAGGGCGAAACAAACGTGTGAATTACACGGAGTTCTGCAAATAAAGGATGTTTTTGCCAACGGCTTTGTTTCCTGAGCGATCCGGACAAAAACAGGTCGCCGCCAAAGACTTTTTATGCAAAGGAGATTTACCATGGAAAGACGGGAAACGCAGGGTTTGGGGTTCGTTACCGGAAAGTGGCCGCTCGATCCGGACCAACCGACCATCGTCTTCATTCACGGAGCCGGTGGTGCCTATGGTATCTGGGAATCCCAGGTGGAATCCCTCTCTGAGCTCGTCAACACGGTTGCGCTGAATCTTCCCGGCCATGGAAACAGCGGCGGCACCGGCAAACGTACGATTACGGAATACGCCCAAGCGGTCATCGAGTTTATCGATGCGATTGGGGCGCCGGCTCCCATCCCCTGCGGAATCAGCATGGGCGGGGCGATCACCCAGCAGCTGCTCGTGGATTATCCGCAGCGCTTCCCGGCGGGTATTTTGATCAGCACCGGCGCCAAGCTGAAGGTTATGCCGGCCATTTTCGAAACCATCGAAAACGATTACAGCGGCTTTGTCGCCATGATCGTCAAGGCCGCCGCTTCCGCCCAAACAGATCCGGAGCGGCTGAAGTCTTTCAGGGAGGAGATCGCCGGCTGCCGGCCGGAGATTACCTTCGGGGACTTTGAGGCCTGCCACCGGTTTGATGAGACGCAAAGGCTGTCGCAGATCAAGGTGCCGGTGTTGATCATTACGGCCGAGGATGACAAACTGACCCCGCCTAAGTACGGCGATTTTCTGGCAAAGGAAATTAAGAATGCCAGCCGGGCGCATCTAAAACAGGCCGGGCATATCGTGCCGCTCGAAAAACCGGATGAAGTTTCCCAGGCCATCCGTGAGTTCCTGGAGCGTTGGCGATCGCATTTCAGGAAGCGGGCTTAGCAGGCGTCTTCCCGCGTTTCTGCAATTCCTTTTCAACGGCCGCCTGGAATCCTTGCAGGGTTCGATCCCTTAAAAGGCGTCCGTTGATGAAGACCGTGGGCGTACTTCTCACTCCGGCCTGGCGTCCGTCCAGGACATCCTGTCTAATCTGGCCCTGTACCGCGGGATCTTTCATTTTCTTTTCGAATTCCACTTCATCAAAACCCAATGAACGGCTGATATCACGAATCTTCTGGTCATTCAGCTGGTTGTAATTTTCAAACAGCAGGTCGTGAAATTCCCAGAATTTTCCCAGGCTGCCGGCTGCCAGGGCGGCCGTGGCGGCTTGCAGGGCGAATCGGTGGCTGCGGAGCGGAAAGTTCTTGAACACGACTTTTACTTCCCCGGGGTATTGCTCGAGCACCTGCTCGAGGATAGGCACAAGCCTGGCACAGTACGGTCACTGAAAGTCGTCGAAAACAGCAATCACAATGGGTGCATTTTCCGGTCCTTTGAACGGGGAGCCGCCAACGTTGATGTTTTGAATAAAGTCCAGCGTGATGACCTGCACCGTTTTGTCAATGCGGTTGTTGAGGATCAGTATGTCTTCCCGCGGACCGATTTTGATTTGATCTACGTTTTGGCCGACATCAATCGTGCCTTCCACCACGTTAGCGGACGAATAAATGAGAATTTTTCCCTGATCGGTGAGCACGAAGATTCGTCCCCCATCCTGGGAAACGGCCACATCAATGGCGGCGGACTCCAATTGCAAAGTATTGTGGATATTCCATTCGACCGGGGCGGCCGCCGCTGGATCGGCAAGACCCAAAAGGGCGGCCACGATGGTTAATAGCGCGAGTGTTTCGGCATTTTTCAATTTCATTTCGCAAAAGCTCCTTCCGCAGTTAGATTGTCCTGATCACGCGAGGCAAGAAAGGCCCCCTTCTTCCGCAGCCCTCTTTACCCATCGCGTAACCGTTTAGGCCTTTGAAAAACTATGGCTAGGCCAAAAGCCGACGCGCGGTCGACCGGTATTATTTTTCATACAGCTAAATGGATACCCCATCGCTTAATCAAATCCGTATAGTTCGGCGGGATTATCGGCAAGGATGCGCTTGCGGACAGCGTCATCTTCAGCCCAATCCAGCAGGAGGTCGAGCAGCTCGGCGTCATCGGGCAGGGTGTCTTTCGCGGTCGGGTGCGGCCAGTTGCTGGCCCAGAGCATGCGCTCGGGGGAAGTCTTTACCAGGGCTTTCGCCAGGCGGCCCACATCGTCGTACAGGGGCGGTCCGACCTTGGATGTTTCATAGGGTGCTGAAAGTTTCACCCAACAACGCCCGCCTTCGACAAGATCCTGAAGCCGTTTGAAGGCCGCATGGCTGGTCGGAACGGGCCCCATGAATTTACCGACATGATCGATAACGATTTTTCCTGGCAAGCGGCGGATGTTTTCGACGCGATCCGGCAGCTGCCGCCCGTCAAACTGCAACTGCACGTGCCAGCCGAAGTTGTGTACCCGTTGGGCCAATACGTCGAGCACGTCCCAGGACAAAACACCGCCGGGAAACATGTAAAATCGTAGGCCGCGCGCACCCTGGTCCGTGAGTTTCTGCAGATCCTCATCGGTAACGTTGGTATTGACGACGACGACAGCCCGGGCACTTTTTCCCAAGCTCGTGACGGCATCCAGGGTGCAACGATTGTCGGTGCCGTAACCGGATGGTTGCACCACGACCACGCGTTGCAGCCCCAAC
>CP070697.1:4816324-4830446 GCA_020353555.1 Desulfobacterales bacterium | reverse complement strand
CACCAGTGGCGGTCTGCACGGCCGGATTACCGGAATGGATGATACGACGCTAACGGTGGAGATCGCCGACAAGGTCCGGGTTAAAGTCGCCCGTGGCAATATCGCTGCCATGGTTCAGCCAGCGCCGGCATCTCAGCCCCAGGCGGAAAAAAAGTAGAAGCGTGACTCCGCGCCCCGCTATCAACTGCAAATATAGGGCCCCACAATTCAGTCACCTGGTTGATCGGTCGCTTAGCCGTGCGGTGAAATCATGAAATGGCAAATTCCTAAATGGTCAAAGAGTCAGCTGAAAAACCGCGCCCAAACAACGTTTGAAACCGATTTTTAGCCCCTTGACCATTTAACCCTACTGTCAATCCGGTATGGGGCGCTTCGGCCGTTCGACTCATTGACCCGTCGACTGAATTCTGGGGTTTTCATGTGACAATTTCTTGACGGATTGCAAATCAGGTGATCGACCGCATGACGATTGTTTAATCCGGTTGAATCGAGTGTTGATTGAACCATTTTATACGAAGGGGATCGACCATTGAGAAATTTTGCGTGGAGATTCGGTTTAGTTGTCGCCGTGATTGTAACGGCTATCATCTACGTGCTTCCAACCTTCAAGCCGACGTTGTGGCCCCACAAAAAAATAAATCTCGGTCTTGACCTACAGGGCGGCATGCATTTGGTCCTGCAAGTTGAAGCGGATAAGGCCGTGGAAGGCACCATTGAACGCATCTCCCAGGAAATTCGCGAACAGCTCAAAAGCAAGAAAATCCGCAATGTCACCATCGACCGGGTGGGTGGAACGAAAATTGTCGCGCGGCTGCAATCGGAGGAGGCTATCAGCCCCTTCGATGCACTTCTGGATGCAGAATTCAAGGATTTGCGAATCCTTTCCCGATCACAGTCAGCCGGCAATCCTACCATCGAAATGGATCTTCCCGAAGAGGATACCGATCACATCAAAAAACTGGCGGTTGACCAGGCCCTGGAAACGATCCGCAACCGGATCGACCAGTTTGGCGTCAGCGAGCCCGATATTCGCCGCCAGGGAGAAAATCGAATCCTGATCCAACTGCCCGGGATCAAGGATACCCAAAGAGCCAAGGATTTGATCGGGAAAACCGCCCTTTTGGAGTTCAAATTGGTGGATGAGACGGGCGATGTCAACGCGGCCTTGAAGGGGGATGTCCCGCCGGGAGAGGAAGTGCTCTATAAAGTTGATGAAGACCCCCAGACACGGCGTACGACGAAAACGCCGTTTTTGCTGAAGAAACGGACGCTCCTTACCGGTGCCTATCTGACCGATGCGCGCGTCCAGATTGACTCCCAGTTCAATGAACCCTATGTTTCGCTGGATTTCGATCAAAAAGGAGCCCGGATTTTTGAAAGAATCACGGCGGAAAATGTCAAAAAACGTCTGGCGATCGTACTGGATGATAAGGTGGCTTCGGCACCGGTGATCCAGGAGAAAATTGCGGGCGGACAGGCGCGGATTACCGGTAATTTTACCATGGAGGAAGCCCGGGATCTAGCCATCGTTCTGCGCGCCGGAGCACTGCCGGCACCGGTGGAAATTATGGAAGAGCGGACCGTCGGTCCTTCCCTGGGGGCCGATTCCATCCGCCAAGGGATGCTCTCCATGATGATCGGCGGAATCCTCGTCGTTCTGTTTATGGCTCTCTACTATAAAGTGTCCGGGCTGATTGCCGATTTTGCGCTGATTCTGAATATCATCCTGATTGCGGGCGGCTTGGCCGGCTTCCAGGCCACCTTGACCCTACCGGGGATCGCCGGCATCATCCTGACCATCGGTATGGCCGTGGATGCCAATGTCCTTATTTTTGAGCGTATTCGCGAAGAGCTGACTTTAGGACGCACGCCGCGGGCCGCCGTGGATGCCGGATTTGACCGCGCGACCCTGACCATTCTGGATGCCAACGTCACGACCCTGATTGCGGCGGTCGTCCTTTTTCAGTTCGGGACCGGGGCGGTCAAGGGCTTTGCGGTAACCTTGAGCCTGGGGGTCATCGCCAGCATGTTCACCGCTCTGATCCTGTCACGGCTGATATTTGATTATCTATTGATGAGCCGGAAAATGAAAACCCTGAGCATCTAAATTCCGGTCAATCCAGCGGCCGATGGAGTGCCGCCCCGCATTGATCTGTTTACAACCCGCTTATCGAAAAAAGAGGAATCGCCCGATGCAGTTTATTAAACCCGACATCAACCTGAATTTTATCGGCAAACGCCGATTGGCCTATGTGCTGTCGCTGGCCCTGGTGGCCATCAGTTTCTTCGCCCTGATTGTCCATAAGGGGCCCAAGTACGGCATTGATTTTGCGGGCGGAACCGTCATCCAGGTCAAATTTACTTCGCCGGTGAAAATCGACGATATCAAATCTGGCCTCGGTACCCTCGGGCTGGCGAAGTCATCCGTGCAGCAGTTCGGCGAAAAGAAAGATAATGAATTTCTTATCCGGACCGAAAGCGCGGAAGACATTTCAAAAGAGTCCTCCGCACAACTTGAAAAGGCGCTGGCATCCGTGAACAGCGGCCAAGTAGAGATTCGAAGGGTCGAAATGGTCGGCCCGCAAGTCGGCAAAGATTTACGGGAGAAAGCCCTGTTCGCCATGTTTTATTCTCTTTTGTTCATCACCATCTATATCAGCGGACGTTTTGAGCTCAAATGGATCCTCAGCGCGGTGGTGGCCGCGGCGCTGATCGGGGCAACCTACCTGACCCGAATGCTGCATGTCAGCATTCCGGTTTTGATTCTAGCCGCGTTGATTGCCTCGCTGATCATTTTTTGGTTTCTTGAATTGAAATACGCCATGGGAGCCATTGTGGCGCTGATCCACGACGTTACGATCACGGTGGGCATTTTTTCCATTTTTGAAAAAGAGTTTACCTTGCCGATCATCGCGGCCCTGCTGACCATCATCGGCTATTCATTAAACGATACGATCATCGTGTTTGACCGCATCCGTGAAAATCTGCGCAAACATCACAAAAACACCATGGAGTTCGTGATCAATCGGAGTATCAACGAAACCCTCAGCCGCACGATCCTGACTTCGGGAACCACGCTGATCGTCGTTGTCGCGCTGGTATTCCTGGGCGGGGGTATCATCCATGACTTTGCGTTCGCCTTGATGGTCGGCATCATTGTGGGAACCTACTCATCGATCTACGTGGCAAGCCCGATCCTTTTAGCTTGGCAAGGCCGTGGGCGGAAAAAATAGGCGCTGATCGTCGCCTGCCTGACAAGAGATTTTTTGATATGACGCAAAAAGGGCAGCAAATCGGTGGTAAAATGCGAATTTCGGATTGATTGCGCCCGGTTTCAGCGATCCACTAAATCGGCTGTTCAACGAATAACAACGCCCCCCTTTTTCTTTGAGGGGGTTTTTTTGGGTTATGGACAAGCTTCTGCCGTGGTTTCATCTAAAAAGTGTTCCGGGAATCGGAAACCTCCTTTTCAAGCGACTGATAGACCATTTCGAGTCTCCGGAGCGCATTTTTCAGACCACGCCCGCCGACCTTTTGCGCGTGGAAGGCCTGTCACCGCGTTTGGCGGCGGCGATTCTTCAGCACAAAATGCCTGAAAACATCCAAAAGGAAATCGATCTCGTCCGCCAAAAAGGCTACCAAATCGTGACCCTGCTCGCTTCCGATTACCCGCCGCTCCTGCGGAAAATAGCTGATCCGCCACCCTACCTGTATGTGCATGGAAAACTGGATCCTGCTGCGCATAACATTGCGGTTGTCGGCTCTCGTCATGCGACCGCTTACGGGATTCTAACCACCAAGCGCCTTTGTGCGGATCTGGCCGCCCGGAACATCACGGTGGTCAGCGGCATGGCCCGGGGAATTGATACGGCCGCGCACGAAGGTGCCTTACTGGGCCAAGGTCCGACCGTCGCCGTTCTGGGCAGCGGCTTTGATCGAATTTATCCGGCGGAGAATCACAGACTTTTACAGCGGATTGCCGAAAACGGGGCCGTGATTTCAGAGTTCCCGTTGGCAACCAAACCGGAAGCTCACAATTTTCCGGTTCGCAATCGAATCATCAGTGGGATGTCTCTGGGTGCGGTCGTCGTGGAAGCCACTCGCAAGAGTGGGTCGCTCATCACCGCCCGTCTGGCGGTCGAGCAAAACCGGGAAGTATTCGCAGTGCCCGGCAGTATCCAGTCTTTTAAAAGCACCGGCACACATACGCTGATTAAACAAGGGGCCAAACTCGTGGAACATGCCCAGGACATTCTGGATGAGCTGTCTCCGGCTCTGCAAGCATCGCTGCCGGTCTTGCCGGAAAATCCAACTGATACCCGGAAGACGCCTTCTTCCCTTTCGGCGGATGAAGCCTTAATATATGAAGCACTGAGCCCCTATCCCATCCACATTGATGATCTCGGACGTAAGACCGGTATGGATTCCGGCAGACTCTGCGGCTTGCTGCTGCAGTTGGAACTCAAAGGAATTGTGCAGCAAACCGCCGGTAAACTCTTTTCGATTGTGGTTAAGCAGATCGGGTAGACGGTCAGTTGGTGATTCAATCGTCGGGCCGGGGTCCAGACTGCTCGGGCTATCCTTTAACCAACAATCTATTTGACCAGTTGACAAAATCGCAAGCGAGGCCAAAGTGACCAAACCTTTAGTTGTGGTCGAATCACCGACCAAAGTCAGAACCATTAAAAAATATCTCGGGAAGGACTACAATGTGGCGGCCACCGTCGGCCACATCAAGGATCTCCCGGATAAGGAGATGGGGATCGATGTCGCCAATGGTTTTAAACCTCAATACCACAATATCCCCGGAAAGCAGAAAATCATAAGATCATTGAAGCAGGCGGCGGGTGATGCCATGGACATCTATTTGGCTCCCGACCCGGATCGCGAGGGTGAAGCGATTGCCTGGCACACCGCTGAGGTTCTGAAAAAAAGGGGAAGAAAATTCCACCGGGTGCTTTTCCATGAGCTAACCAGAGACGCCATTCAAAAAGCCATGGGGCATCCCACCAGTCTCAATCGCGACAAGTATGAGGCCCAACAGGCGCGTCGCATATTGGATCGACTGGTGGGCTATCGGATCTCGCCGCTCCTGTGGCGCAAAGTCAAAAGCGGCCTGAGCGCCGGTCGGGTTCAATCGGTCGCCGTCAGGATAATCTGCGAAAGAGAAAGGGCGATTCAGGCCTTTAACCCAGAAGAATACTGGTCCATCACGGCCCATCTCGAAGGCCGCACTCCTCCGCCTTTTACCGCGAAACTCGTCAAAAAAGGCCAGAAAAAAATAGAAATTCCGGATGAAAAGACCACCAACGCCATCCTGGATGATCTGGCGGGGAAAAAATTTGTCGTTGACAAGGTGGTAAAGAAAACCGTGAAAAAAAATCCCCTGCCCCCATTTACCACCAGCAAACTGCAGCAGGAGGCGATTCGCAAACTCCGGTTTTCCGCCAAAAAGACCATGGTCGTTGCCCAGCAACTCTACGAAGGAATCGACCTGGGCCCCGGGGAGCCGGTCGGGTTGATCACTTATATGCGCACCGACTCCACCCGCATCGCCCAGGAAGCGGCAGCGGAAGCCCAGGAGTTGATCCTGAAACGTTTCGGACCTGACTATGCTCTGGATCAACCAAGATTCTACAAGAATCGCAATAAGGCTCAGGATGCGCACGAAGCCATCCGACCTACATCGGTGTTTAATACGCCGGATGACGTGGCGCCTTATTTGTCGCCGGAACAGGCGGCGCTCTATCGCTTGATTTGGCAACGCTTTGTGGCCTCCCAGATGCAGCAGGCCCTGATCGACAAAGTTTCCGTGTCCATTGCCGCCGGGCCCTATCTTTTCACCGCGAACGGATCATCCGTCAAGTTTGCCGGTTTTATGGCTCTGTACGTGTCGGTCGATGATGAGATCGCAAGCCAGGACGAACGGAAAACGACGGATCTGCCGGAAGTCTCAGGGGGTACCGTGCTGAAACTCAATCAATTGGAACCCAAGCAGCATTTTACGATGCCGCCGCCGCGATTTTCCGAAGCTTCCTTGGTCAAGGAGTTGGAAGACAACGGCATCGGCCGCCCCAGTACGTATGCTGCCATTCTTTCAACCATCCAGGAGAAGGGCTATGTCGATCGGGATAAGGGCTATTTTCGGCCCACCGAGCTGGGGTTTATCGTCAACGATCTTCTGGTCCAAAGCTTTCCGGATATCATCGATGTCGAATTCACCGCCAAAATGGAAGAAAATCTGGATCGGGTGGAATCCTCCGAAGTCGACTCTGCGAAGATTCTAGCGCAATTCTATGATCCTTTTAAGAAGGATTTAGACTCAGCGGCCGAAGGTATGTTGAGCGTCAAGGGCGTCGGTTTTTCCACCGGTCTGACGTGTCCGGAGTGCGGCCGTGAACTGCATATCAAGATGGGTAAAAACGGACATTTCCTCGCTTGCAGCGGGTATCCGGATTGCACCTACTCCAGCGACTACCGCCGGGATGAAAAAGGCAATATCCTGCCGGTTGAACCGTTGGCGGAAGAAATCGTTGATCAAAAGTGCCAAAAATGCGGCCGCCCGATCGTATTGAAACGCGGTCGTTACGGTGAATTTCTAGCCTGCAGCGGATATCCGGATTGCCGAAACACGCAATCCGTAAACGGCAACGGGGCGGGCAATGGAACAGGCGTCAAATGTCCGGAAGCGAACTGCAGCGGTGAACTGGTCGAAAGAAAGTCCAAGCGGGGAAAAATTTTTTACGGGTGCAGCCGTTTTCCCGAATGCAATTTCGCCCTCTGGGACAAACCCATCGGCCGTGGATGCCCGCTGTGCGGTGCCAAGTTCCTGGTTGAAAAAACCACAAAAAAAGAAGGGACGTTTTATGCCTGCCTTGCCAAGGAGTGCGGTTACAAGGACAGGGGAGTCGACCCAGTCGGGTGAGATGTCCTCGGCGCTGCTGCGTCGCCTCTGTGACATCCTCCTAAAAAATTCTGCGAAATGCTTTATTTTGCTTCGCAAAAAAGCTTGACATACCGTTTTAAGGTTGTTATGAAGTCCTAAACTTTTATATTTTCCGTTTCGCCATGATTAAATTGAACGTCATTATCAACCTTATTAGCCTTCTTGGCGTCCTTGTGGTCGGAATAATTATCGGCTGCAAGGATGGGGGGTTGATAATGGCCTGATTCGGCGACTCAGGTAAAAAACAAAAAAATCCGTTATCAGCCCCCGGCGGGCCGATAACGGATTTTTTTTATCGACAAGAACCTTTTTAATGCATCAGCCAGTTGGCCTTCTGCTCCTCAAATTCTCCCAGAGTGGCAACGAAAGGAACGATCATGATACGTAAAGGCTCACAAATTCTGATGGAGGTCCTCCAAGAAGAAGGCGTTGAAACCATCTTCGGATACCCCGGCGGAGTGGTTATTGATATCTATGATCAACTCGCCAAGACGGACATACGGCATATCCTGGTGCGGCATGAGCAAGGCGCGGTTCACGCGGCCGACGGTTACGCCCGGGCCAGTGGAAAAGTCGGCGTCTGCTTGGTGACCTCCGGGCCCGGGGCCACCAACACCGTCACCGGAATCGCGTCGGCCTACATGGATTCCATCCCTCTGGTGGTAATCACTGGACAGGTGCCGACACATCTCATTGGAAACGACGCTTTTCAGGAAGTCGACATCGTCGGCATCACGCGGCCCTGCACCAAGCACAATTACTTGGTCAGCTCCACGGCCGAACTGGCGCGCACGGTTAAAGAAGCTTTTTATTTGGCCCGCTCCGGCCGGCCGGGTCCGGTGCTGGTGGATATCCCCAAGGATGTGTCCAACAGTGAAGCCGAATACCGGCAGTTGAAGGATGTCAAACTCAAATCCTATAATCCCACCTATCAACCCAATATAAAACAACTCCGCAAAGTGGTGGAACTCATCCGCAGCGCTGAGCGGCCGGTGGTCTTCGCCGGCGGAGGCGTCATTCTCTCGCAGGCTTCCCAGGAACTCACGGAATTTGCCCGCAAAACGCAAATCCCCGTGACAACCTCGCTTATGGGCCTGGGAGCGTTTCCCGGTTCCGATCCTCTGTGGCTCGGCATGTTGGGCATGCACGGCACCTATCGGGCCAACATGAGCATTGGCGCCTGTGATCTCCTGGTTTCGATCGGGGTCCGTTTCGACGACCGGGTAACCGGCAAGACCGATGTTTTTGCCGCCCAGGCCAAAATTGTGCATATCGACATCGATCCGACTTCCATCCGGAAAAACATTCCGGTGGCAATCCCGGTCGTGGGCGATTGTAAAATCAGTCTGAGTCAACTGAACCGACTCATCGATGAAATCGACCTGACTGACGTCCCACGGAAAAGACAAGACTGGCTCGGCCAGATTGAGCGCTGGAAAGGCACCAACCCCTTGGCCTACAAGCAATGTGATCTGATTAAACCTCAATTCGTCGTCGAAAAACTCTACGAATTGACCCGCGGAGAGGCCATCATCACCACGGAAGTCGGTCAGAACCAGATGTGGGCGGCCCAGTATTATCATTTTGACCGCCCGGGCCATTTTATTACGTCCGGCGGATTGGGCTGCATGGGGTTCGGGCTGCCTGCGGCCATCGGCGCCCAGGTCGCCTGCCCGGACAAGCTGGTGGTGGATATCGCCGGTGACGCCAGTATTCAGATGAACATTCAGGAAATGGCGACCGCCGTCGAAAACTGCCTGCCGGTGAAGATTGTGATCTTGAACAACAACTACCTGGGAATGGTTCGACAATGGCAGGAATTATTTTACGATAAACGTTACGCCTGCACGTATATGAATCATTCCCCCAATTTTGTAAAGCTGGCTGAGGCCTACGGCGCCGTGGGATTAAAGGCCACAAAACCGCAGGAAGTGGAATCTGTTTTGGCCGAAGGCCTCTCGCTTCCGCAACCGGTTATCATGGAATTCGAGGTGGACAAAGAAGAAAACGTCTATCCCATGGTGCCCGCCGGAGCTCCCATCACCGAAATGCTGCTGGCTTGAACGGGCTTTAGCAGCTGCAGGTCAAGAGGAGCGCGTTCATATAACCCCAGGCCGGGCCTACTCCTCGAACTCAAGGCTTGAAACTGGCAGTGAAGGATTTTTCAAGCATGAATGAAAAGCACATTATGACCATGCTGGTAGACAACGAACCCGGAGTGCTTTCAAGGGTTGTCGGCTTGTTCAGCGGAAAAGGCTTCAACATCGAAAGCCTCTGCGTCGCGGAGACGATGGACTCCAAGGTATCGCGAATTACCATCGTCACCAAAGCCAATACGGAAGTTCTGGAACAAATCGAAAAACAACTCCGCAAGCTGATCAATGTCATTAAACTTCGAGACATGACCGGCCCGAAAGCCGTGAAGCGGGAAATGGCGCTTATTTGTGTGCATGCCAAGCCGGAGCATCGGGCCGAAATATTACGAATTGTTGATATCTTCCGCTGCAACGTGGTGGACGTGGGCCTGGAGCATTACATTATCGAGGTAACCGGTGATGCCGCCAAGTTGACGGCGCTGCTGAATCTTCTCAAACCCATGGGCATCAAGAAAATCGCCCGGACCGGCCCGATCGCCTTGTACCGGGAACCCAAATAGCATTGCGATCAAGATTTGAAAAAAACTTGCAACCCTTAACAGAGAGGTAACCCATGGCCAAATTCAATTTCGGTGGCGTGGAAGAAGAAGTCATTACGGCGCAGGAGTTTTCGTTGCAAAAAGCCCGGGAAGTACTGAAGGATGAGACGGTCGCCATACTGGGTTATGGCGTCCAGGGGCCGGGACAAGCCTTGAATTTGCGTGATAACGGCATCCGCGTGATTGTCGGCCAACGTGAAGGCGGCGCTTCCTGGAAACGCGCCGTGACCGACGGATTTGTCCCCGGCCAAACCCTGTTTGGCGTCGAAGACGCGGCCCGCCGGGCAACCATCGTTCAATTTCTGCTTTCCGATGCGGGCCAGGTCGCAACCTGGCCGGCCGTCAAAGAATGTCTGGCGGAAGGCAACACGCTTTATTTTTCCCACGGATTTGCGATCGTGTACAAAGACCAGACCGGAATCATACCGCCGTCGAACGTGGATGTCGTCATGGTGGCCCCCAAAGGCTCCGGTCGCACGGTACGCACCAATTTCCTGGACGGTAGCGGGATTAATTCCAGTTTTGCCATATTCCAGGACTTTACTGGCCAGGCCCGGGAAAAGACCCTGGCCCTGGGCATCGCCATCGGATCAGGCTATCTGTTTCCAACGACCTTTGAAAAGGAAGTCTACAGCGACCTGACAGGTGAGCGCGGGGTTTTAATGGGTTGTCTGGCCGGGGTGATGGAAGCCCAATACAATCTCCTGCGCCGACATGGTCACAGTCCCAGCGAAGCCTTCAACGAAACCGTGGAAGAACTTACCCAAAGTCTGATTCGGCTGGTCGCTGAAAACGGGATGGACTGGATGTTTTCCAACTGTTCGACCACCGCCCAACGCGGCGCCCTGGACTGGGCACCGCGGTTTCGGGACGCCGTGGTCCCCGTATTTGATGAGCTGTATGCCAAGGTTCTGGCCGGTGCGGAAACCCAACGGGTACTTCAAGCCAACAGCGCACCGGATTATCGGGCGAAGCTGCAAAAGGAATTGGATACACTGCGCAACTCCGAAATGTGGCAAGCCGGCGCCACCGTCCGGTCGTTAAGACCCGAGAATCGCAGATGACGGGGGGCGAGAGCACGGAGCCATGATCGCGTGGGCCGTGTTGCTCAAACCCGGTAATCAACAACCAATCATCGATCACATCGAAGGCCCTCTGCCCCGAGCGCCATTAGGGGGAATGAATCATGGAACCGATCCTATTATATGACACCACTTTGCGAGATGGAACTCAAGGCGAAAATATCACTTTTAGCGCCGAGGAAAAAATCAAAATCGCTCTGCGCCTGGACGATATGGGGATACATTATATCGAAGGCGGGTGGCCCGGTTCCAATCCCAGAGACCTGCAGTTTTTCGATCTGGCTAAAAAGGTGAAATTCACCCATGCCCGTCTAACGGCATTTGGTTCAACCCGCCGGCCGGGAATCCATCCGGCCGACGACGAAAATTTGAGGGCGCTGCTGGCCAGCGATACACCTTCGGTGACTGTCTTTGGCAAATCCTGGAATCTACACGTTGAAGCGGTCATGAACAATACCCTGCAGGAAAATCTGGCCATGATCCGCGAAACAGTCGCATTTTTGAAGCAACACGGTCGGGAGGTCATCTTCGATGCGGAGCACTTTTTCGACGGCTATAAGGACAACCGCGCCTACGCGTTGCAGACCCTGACCACGGCCATCGATGGCGGAGCTGATTTTGTCGTGCTGTGCGATACCAATGGCGGCACCCTCCCCATGGAGCTGGAAGCCATCATAAAAGATGTGAGCCATAGGCTGCATTCTTACCACCCCACGCCGTTCGGTATTCACACTCACAACGACTGCGGTCTGGCGGTGGCCAATTCCATTGCCGCGGTCAATGCGGGGGCGGTGATGGTCCACGGCACGATCAACGGCTACGGCGAAAGATGCGGCAATGCCGATCTTACCACTATCATTCCCCTGTTGTGCCTGAAAATGGACCGCCCGTGTGTCGCGCCTGAAAATCTGACCAAACTGCGACAGCTTTCACGCTTCGTCAACGAAACCGCCAACTTGGTGCCTCTGAACAACCGGCCTTTTGTGGGCAAAAGCGCCTTTGCCCACAAAGGAGGAATCCACGTCAGCGCGATCATGAAAGTCCCCCGAGCCTACGAACACATCGAGCCCGATCTGGTCGGCAACCAACGCCGCGTGCTGGTATCGGATCTATCCGGCAAAAGCAATGTGGAATACAAAGCCAAAGAACTGAACGTGGAACTGGGCCACAACGGTTTGGACAGCCGCCAAATCGTCGCTGAAATCAAACAACTGGAACAGCAAGGCTATCAATTTGATGTCGCTGAAGGTTCCTTTAAAATTTTGATGGAGAAGTTTACCGATCAATTTGAGCCCTTATTTGAACTTGAATCTTTTCGCGTCACTATCGAAAAGGACAAAGAGCAACCGTGCGCGGCGCACGCCACCATCAAAATCTCGGTAGGAGGCAAGCATGAAATCACGGCGGCGGAAGGCTATGGTCCTGTAAGTGCCCTGGATAACGCGTTGCGCAAGGCTCTCGGTAAGTTTTTTCCGGATCTGGATACCATGCGCCTGGTCGATTTCAAGGTGCGGGTCATCGACGGGCGCCGAGGCACCGCCGCCAAGGTGCGGGTCTTCATCGAATCCCGGGATCAGGACCAGATCTGGAGCACCATCGGGGTTTCCGAGGATATCATCGAGGCCAGCTGGCAGGCCCTGGCCGACAGTTTTCAGTATAAACTGGCCAATGAAAAAAGAATCCGCAGCGCGCCAAAGACCCAAGAGCCGGAGCTCTTGCATAAATGATGGCTGACAACCACACCTATCAAAGGAGTGTACTTGTGCAAAGGATAAAAGGAAAAAATGCCGCAGGACCATCGCCATACCGGATCCTGCGGCCCATGCTCCCGCCGGTTTGATTAAACCGTTAGATGGTCGCTTGATCCGGGGAGACCCTCAGAGGCGCGGTCGCCCCGTTCGACGATCCGGCCACTTAACATGCTCGTTTTCATTCAGGCCCAATAGAGCATTTGACTACTCAAGCATTTTACTCAAAGGAGGGAGCAAACCCATGAGTGAGCAAGTTATTATATTCGATACGACCTTAAGAGACGGGGAACAGTCCCCCGGCGCCAGCATGAACACCGCGGAAAAGCTGCGCCTGGCGACCCAGCTGGAAAAACTGGGAGTCGATGTACTTGAAGCCGGTTTTCCCGCCGCTTCCGAAGGTGACCTGGAGGCGGTCTCCCAAATTGCCGCCAAACTACAAAGAACCGAAGTAGCCGGTTTGGCCCGCACATCCAAAGCAGACATCGACCGTGCCTGGAAGGCCGTCGGCCATGCCGCCAAGCCGAGGCTTCATACGTTTATTGCCACTTCCGATATCCACATGGATTATAAGCTTAAAATGAGCCGGGAGGAAGTGGTCCAAACCGCGGTGGAGGCCGTCCGCTATGCCAAATCTTTCACCGAGAACGTGGAATTTTCGGCCGAGGACGGCTCGCGCAGCGACCGGGACTTTCTGTGTAAGGTTTTCGAAGCGGTGATTGAAGCCGGCGCCACGACCATAAACCTCCCCGACACGGTGGGCTATGCCATCCCAGAGGAATTCTCCGATCTGGTCAAATATGTCAGAAGCCACACCTCCAATATCGGCAAGGTGACCTTAAGCGTTCATTGCCACAACGATCTGGGATTGGCCACGGCCAACACCCTGGCCGCTATCCATGCCGGTGCCCGGCAGGCGGAAGTGACGATCAACGGTATCGGGGAGCGCGCCGGCAACACCTCGCTGGAAGAGGTCGTGATGGCCTTGCATACAAGGCCCAATTTTCTAGCCGTATCAACCGGCATTCAAACCGAATATATCTATCCGACGAGCCGGCTGGTCAGCATGATTACGGGCATCATGGTTCAGCCCAACAAGGCGATTGTCGGCGCCAACGCCTTCGCGCATGAGGCCGGTATCCATCAAGACGGGGTCCTGAAAAACCCCATGACCTATGAGATCATGCGACCCGAAACCATCGGTCTGAGTGCCAACAAGCTCGTCTTGGGCAAGCATTCGGGCCGTCACGCCCTGCGGTCGCGTTTAAAGGAGATGGGCTACGACCTTTCCGCCGAAGAAATAAACCTGGTATTCACCAAATTCAAAGAGTTGGCGGATAAGAAAAAGCATGTCGTGGATGAAGATCTCGAAGTGATTGTCACCGAGGGCATCTTGCGCACGGCCGACGTTTTCCGTCTGGAGTATCTCCATGTAACCGCCGGCACGACGGTGCTGCCAATGGCCAGCGTCAAACTCCAAGTCAATGGGCGCTCGGTCCAGGGCGCCGGCTACGGCAACGGGCCGATTGATGCCACCTACAATACCATCGCCAAACTGGCCGGAACCGCATCGGAACTCTTACGGTTTTCGATCAGCGCACTGACCGGCGGCACCGACGCCCAGGGCGAGGTAACGGTGCGCTTGAGGGAA
>CP070697.1:4814410-4816224 GCA_020353555.1 Desulfobacterales bacterium | reverse complement strand
TTTGATCAGAATTCGCTGGAGAACTTCTTTCAGCAGTTGAATGATGCCGACTCCGGGATGGGAGAAATTGTCCGGGCCAAGGGCATATTTCGCCTTGGTGAAAAAGGGATCCTGATGGAGCTGGCTTCGGGCGAATTTTCGTCGCAGCCGTTCGGGCCAGTTGACCAGAGTAAAGTTTCCATTATCGGTAAGGACTTGCGCCGCGAGATGATCGGGGCGGCGCTCGAACGGTGTGTGTCGGCCGAGGCTGGATAGAAGATCATCTCTTAGGGAAGACCGGTTATTTCAAAATGAGGGGCCGATCAACGCGACCCTGATTCGTTTTGACTGTTTGAGGGGGGAAGCCCTGTGTGTGTGGAGGGGATTTCCTTTCTTCTGTGCCGCGCGGTGCGCTGACGAGGGAGACGATGTGATGGGGCGATAGCGACAGCGAAGAGGGGCGGGTTTACCTACCTATTGCCACGGGCACAGGGAGCTACAATGATCCGCTTATCGAATGTGATGGTTTGGTTTCATCGATTCTTGGGGAAAGGAGGAGAAAGATGGTAGAAGCTACACTGATGGCAATCAGCCTTATGTGGTTTCCTGTGGGGTTGTTGCTCCTGGGTAAAGGAGAGCCCAAGGGGACCGGTGCTCTCGTGCTTATGGTGGGAGCGCTTGTGCTTGTATCCGCAGTGATTGAGGCCGCCGTTTTCAAGGATCCCTGGATTGCGGCGCTGCTCTTCGCGTACGGCCTGTTTTATAGCATCGTCGGTTACTCTCTTTTTGCCGGATTGGAAAATCTGCAGGCCGCCGGCAACGCCAGCTTTACGTTAATCCCAATATCCATTATCTACGTGATTCTCGCCCTCACCGGGGGGCCGGTCTTGGAAGGGGGCAAGCAGCTGATCGCCCGGAGCAATTTTCTGGCCCTGGCCTGCGCCGGCTACACGGTTCTCTATATCATGGTCTGGCTGAATGCTTACGGCAAGTTCTCGGCCAAGACCCTGGGGGTGTCGCTTCTGATCTGGACGGTGGTGGGCCTCTGGATTCCCGCCTTCTGGCTGCTGGCGGCCGGTAAGTTGCCGTTCTAGTTGGTGGAGAAGGAAACGCGTGCCTTGGATGGCACGCCATGGTTGCTTTGCGCGCGCGTCAAGATTGCTTCCCATGGGCCGGAAAATGGCAAAACAAATGGACAACCACAAGCCCATCGTCCTGATTGTCGACGACGAGTACCGAACCTTCCGTGCCCTGCCCCGCTTGATTTCAGCGGAGGCATTTACGCCGGTTTGGGTCTCGGACGAACAGCAGGGGCTGGATGTATTGCAGGATCGGTCGGCCGCCGTCCGGATTATCATCATCGATTTGAAATCGTCTGGAATGGGGGGCGGGGGGTTTTTACAGCAGGCGCGTCAGATTGTGCCGCAAGCGGCGATCCTTATCACCGGCCCCTTGGGCCCCTTTTTATACCAAGGCGGCACTTTTTATGACTTTGCGGGGCGGAGCTTGAAACAGGATATTAATACGATTCTGTTGGGCATTGCGCAGAAGATGGGGATCGGGCCGGGGGCTTCCAAAGGCAGAGGCCGCCAGCGCCAGCAGCGGTTTGGGGTCATCATCGGCCGCAGCCGCAGTATCAACGCGATTTATCGCCTGATCGAAAATCTGGCACCATCTTCCAGCACCGTCCTGATCCAGGGGGAAAGCGGCACCGGCAAGGAGTTGATCGCGCAGACCATCCACCAGACCAGTCAACGCAAGGGCCGTCCTTTTGTCGCCCTCAACTGCGGCGCCATTCCGGGCAACCTGATGGAGAGTGAACTGTTCGGGCATGA
>CP070697.1:4810867-4814310 GCA_020353555.1 Desulfobacterales bacterium | reverse complement strand
CATGCAAATAGGAAGGGCTTGCGATAATAACTGCATCTGCTTCTGTTTTTTTTACGGCCTCGGACAAATCTCGAAAAAAACCGCAGGCGTCTGACTCAACGATCTTTTGGGCGCTGGACAGGGCGCTCTGATCCGCATCCACAACAGCGACCGTCGTTGCATCCGGATAGTCCCGAACATACTCCAGCCAATGACTTCCGCGAAGGCCCGCTCCTACCTGTATGATTTTGATCGGCATAATCGATTCTCCTTATCGGATGCTAAATAATTTCCTCCCAGACCTGCCCCTTCATATACGTCGGAACGGCAACGTCCATTAATTTCAAGATCGTCGGAGCAAGATCGGTAACGTGACAACCGCTGAGGGTTTGACCGCGGAAAATGGCACCGCCCTTCGCGAGCATAAAACCCGGGGGAACATGCGTTCCGCTTCTCCAATCAGGTGATTCCCCCTTGACCGTGATGCCGGTCTCCGGAATACTCAGCGCATCGATTGCGGCGTCGTTTTCCCATTGCACCACAATGTCCGGCAGATCATCCATCCGCTCTCCGCCAAAAGTCTCATGCATTTTATATACCGCTCTGACGGCTTTGGATCCCGTTTTGGTGTGAACTAAACCAGAAATGAGCGCTGCGATTTCATCGCAAAGGGCTCTGTAAGCTTCACCGGGCTCGACGATACCTTCAGGTTCCCGACCACGAAGGTTTATCCGAATGCATCCTTCCAGATCAGTCGGCAGACAGTAGGCATGGGTGCGACTCCAATCGACCTCAGAGCCTGCCCATCGGGCCATCAGTTTATCGCGCAGTGCAGCGGGCAGTCTTTTTGACACCATTTCACGCAAATTCCGGGGAATAAGGCTGCGTAATTGCTTCAGTCGATCTTTTTGAGGTTGCGTCTTTGCAGCCGGCTGATCAATCTCGTCCGCCGGCTGTTTCTCCAAATCTACCAAGTATCCTGTTTGCTTAAGAATTTCCGGCAACAAGTGCCAGCCTGCATAATTTCGCCCAACGCCGTCTCCGGAAACAATAAAAAGCGTAACATTATTTTGGTAATCATCCACTATTTTTCCAATAGCCGTATCGATTGCCTGATACACATCGCGCCCCAATTGCGACGCCGCCGATACGGAACTGCCAAAGTCACCGAGATAATGTCCCGCCGGATGCGTTTCGCCGAAAACAGTCCAGGCAAAATCCCATGGATATTCCGCAAGCAGCCATTGGACAGCCGCCCCTTTAGTCCTAACACTGCTTAGGAGCGCATCACGCAACTTCTGAGGATCAAGCGATCCTAATCCAATTTGATTGGCTTCATAGCCCAGGGGATAAGTCCCGCAACTGGATTTCAGCTTGCGCCAAAGGCCTGCCGGGACGGCCATTGGCTTCCAGTACCACGCCCAGGTTCCCCATTCAAAAATCTGAATCCCATTGTAGCCTTCCTCCGGAAACGTGTAGGGCGTATCCATGACAATGCAACGCTTCCCGGCTTCATCCAGAATCTTCCAAATCGGCGGCTTTCCATACTGTCCGATTCCGATCCGTTTGGCGACCTGGTCGCTTTTACCGGCCTGATAGGTATAGTACACGCCATGGTCGCCTGGAAGCGTTCCGGTATATAAACTCGGCCACGCGGAAACGTGTAAGACCTCGGCGGTTGTCTTTAAGTCGGCCCATGTTCCTTGCTTTATCATCCTGCTTAAGGCTGGAAGATACCCCTCTTCCGCCCATTGGCGAATCAGGTTGCCGTCCCCCATGTCTAAACCAATGATCAAGATTTTGCTTTGATCACGATCTGCCACAGCAATTCTCCTTTATCTGCGCACCGTCATCGATTGCATGCCACAGCCTTCCGTCCATTGATGCCGGAATGGTATATTGAAAGAAAGCAAGAAGGGTTGGTGCAATATCGTAAATGTGGCTGTCCTCTGCAAGCCGGCCGGCTTTGACTCCCGGCCCATGGAGGATGGCAAACCCCGGACCCCGATGGTTGCCGACGTAATAAGGCGGGATGGCATAGGCCGGCTGTTGACTTTTCACCAATCCAATCTTGTCCGAAAACATTTCCGTGGTGAGACGCGCATCCTCGTTCCATATGACGGCCAAATCAGGAAGCTCACCTGCGCGTTGGCCCGAGAAGAGTCGATCCGTTCGAACGACCTCTTTCACGACAGACTCGCTGTTGTTCGGATTGACTATTTTCTCGAACTGCTCTTTAATTTCCAGACAAAGCGCATCGTATTCCCTCCCGGGCTCGACACAACCCAAAGGCTCCCTACCTCTCAAATTGATGCGGATATGCCCCTGACAGTCATTCGGCACATAAAAACATTTGGTATTAGCCCAATCTAAATTTGGATTGGTCCAGCGTTGCCACATTCTGAACTGCAGCGATGGCGGCAGCGCCGTCCCGATTTTTTTTCTCAATTTTTCGGGAATCCTGTCTCTTAACCGCTTCAGCCAATCATGGCGATTGGAAACCCCGCCTCCGGAAGCATCTTGAGAGTAATTCCCCTTCGTTCGCAGAAAAGAAAGTTGGGCCAAAACCGTCGGCAATAAATGCCAACCGGAGTAATTGGGGCCGATCCGATCGCCCGAAACAATCAGCAGAATATCCCGCTCTTCCAGCCCGGCAACGATCTGCCCAATGACGGCGTCTATCTTCCGATAAACGTCTTTTAAGTAATTACCGAGTTTTTTCTGCAACTTTTCGGAAAAGGCCTCGTAATGTGGGTCGTGCAGGTGCCAAAAGAAATGACCGGCCGGATGTGTTTCCGGAAAGACGGCCAGCAGGAATTCCCAGTCCTGGGTCTGCATCAACCAACTTACGGCTTCGCCCTTTTTGGCAATACCTTCAAGCAGCCAATCTCGTAAGCGGGAGAGTTCTTCGGCCATAAACCACTGGGCCGTTGTTTCATTTTCGATAGGAGGCAATCCGCATTTTTGGACGAGTCGATCCCAGACCGCCGCGGGGTTACCCCCTCGACCTGTATATCGAACCCAAGACCCCCATTCCAGGATTTGAATCCCATGAAAACCATCGATGGTACAGTCAAAAGGGGCGTCGATGACAATGCACTTTGTTCCGTTCGCATCCAGCAATTTCCAGACCGGAGGGCTCGCACATTGTTGGGCCTTGACCCGGAAGATCTTATAATCGTAAGGCGCGGCCTGATAGATATTGTAGATGCCGTGTTTTCCCGGATTCGTCCCGCTGATTATACTTGGCCATACCGCCGTGTGGCTTATATCCGTTATCGTTTTCAACTCTCCCCAAAGCCCTCTGTGCATGAGCGACTCGATAACCGGCAAAGACCCCTCGTCGCTCCACAGCTTGAGCAATTCAATGTCAGCCGCATCTAATCCGATAACCAACACACGCCTGGTATTTTGGGCAACGCCCATCTCTAACGCACCAACAAAACCGATATTCCCACAATGAG
>CP070697.1:4800410-4810767 GCA_020353555.1 Desulfobacterales bacterium | reverse complement strand
TTCTGGTCCATGTCATACGTGGTGCAGTAGAGCGCATTCAAGGCGTCCAGCCCCACGCAACGCTGGAAGCAGGTTCCCGTCTTCTGGCCTAAAAGCCGCATCAATCTGACCTTTTTTACCAGATCATCAATGCTGTGGTGAATGTGCGTGAAACGATTGATTTTGGCCCCGTTGAGGTGAGACACCGCCGTCATGATCTCTTCATGCTGTGGATCGTGGGCCAATTCATAGGTCATGGCCGCGGTATTGATGTGCGGCTGAAACATGGGCTCATCCACCACGTTCGTGATTTTTTCTCCCATGAAATAGACTTCGGGTTCCAGCGCCCGCAGCGATTCGATATAATCTTTGCCTGTCATTAAAGTCATGCGTCGCCTCCTTTGTAAACACGCTAAGATGGAAATCCCTTTGCGGCAAACCGTCGGGACAATTTAATATCTGTACGAGCCCGCGCCCCATTAGACTTTGCCACATTACCGAAAGCCCTCCGCGGACAAACGCAGTGGATGGTCAGGGTTTCAAATCATCCACGTACTTTTTGACTTCCGCAATCTGTCTGATCCGTTCTTCCGCCATGCGGTCGGCGGCTAAATAGGTCGGAATCTGATCCCGATCGGCAATTTCAAAAACCCGGAGCATGTTGGCGTAGATGCGGGATACTTTTTCCTTGCCTCTGGCATGGCTCACCCCGCCGACTCCCAGCCGGTCCGTATCGTAAATCGTCCCGCCGGCATTGGTGATGTAATCGGGGGCGTAGACCATTCCTTTTTCTTCGAGCACGTCGCCGTGGTGTTCCTCCGCCAGCTGATTGTTGGCGCTGCCGCAGATTATTTTACATTTCAGTCGGCTCAGGGTCGCATCGTTGATCACTTGGCCGAGGGCACAGGGGCAGAAAATATCGCCCTCGACATCGTAAATGGCAGCGGGCTCCACCTGTTCGACGCCGTAGCGGGAGACCATCGCAGCCACTTTGGCCGAATCGATATCGGTGACCACCATTTTCGCGCCGGCCTCGTGGAGCTGTGCGACGATGTTATGTCCGACCGCTCCCAAACCCTGGACGACAACGCGTTTGCCCTCCAGACCGTCGGACCCGTAAACCCGATTGCAGCAGGCCTGCATGGCGCGCAGCGTTCCGAAAGCGGTCATGGGCGCAATGTCGCCGGCGCCTCCCAGATAGGTCGGCAACGTCACTACATATTCCGTCTCCATGCGGATATACGCCATGTCTTCCAGCGTGGTGCCGACATCTTCGCCCGTAATGTATTTGCCCCCCAGCCGGTTGATGAACTTGCCCAAGGCCCGGAAGACGGGCTCCCGGTCCTGGCGCTGAGGATCACCGATGATCACGGCCTTGCCGCCCCCCAAGTTCACACCAGCCGCCGCGTACTTGTAAGTCATCCCCCGCGCCAGTCGCAGCGCATCCTCGATGGCGTCCATCTCACCGGCGTACCGGTTCCACATCCGGCACCCGCCCGTCGCCGGCCCCAGGGTAGTATCATGAATGGCGATGACCGCCTTGAAATTGAGCGCGCGGTCCTGGCATAAAAACAGGTTCTCGTAATCGTACTTTTCCATGTAATCCAAGATGGCATCCATGAGGTTCCTCCCAGGAGACAGCACCGAGCAGCGCGCCGTGGCCGTGTTAGTGGTCCGTTTTGTCCAAGCTTTCCGTGGCATACATGCGCTTGACCTCGGCCCGGTCGCCGATAATGGCTTTCACCACCAGGGCATTGTTCGGGGGACAACCGCGGACATGGCGATCCGTCTGGTTGGCTTTCATGCACAGGCCCACCGTCACAATATCTTCCGGAGGAACCTCTGCGGGCAGCGCCGCACTGCCGGTCACCACGGTCACGCCTGGCAGATACATGAGCTGATCGGCATTGCGCATGTCGATCAGGGCGCTCATGACCGTATTGCGGCAACCGGTGCAGGCCGCCTCCCCATGGATCAAATTGAAGCCCTCGACTTCCACCGGATGATCTTCCACGGCGCGCAGAAAACGGCGCTTGACGCGATCCAACGGTTCTCCCACCACTTCGATCTGATCAGCATCCATGACCCCCAGCCCCCGGGCCGCGGCGTTCACCGTCAGCAGGGTTTCGGCGGGATCATAACCGATGAGCCGGGCGCAGGTGGCATCCACGGCGACGAGATCCTTGCCGGCCAGAATGAGGTTCATTTCCACCGGCTTGCCGAAGACCGGGCCCACCCCTTCCTGACAGATAATGGCATCCACCACTGCCAGCCGGGGTTTGACCGCGGTGAGCAGATCAACCACGCCCTCAAAGAGCCCTTCCTGGTGCATGGCCTTTTTGGCTTCGTCCGTCAGCAGGCCCTTGAGCTTTTTGATGGAACAGGTCATTTCCGTCTGGTCATGGGTTTTGAGCTTGGGAACGCTGATAATCACGTCCGCCTGCTGCACCAGTTCCCAGGATTCAACGGTTTCAAATACCTTGCTGTGACCGACGGCCAAATCAACGCGGGCCTTTTGGGCCTTCAAGTCGATGACTTCATAGCCCATTGCGCGCAGTCGTCCGTAGCCCGATTGCTGGATAACTTTTTCCGAATCCACGCCCACGGCCGAGGACTCCGCAATCACGGGCCGGGCGCCAAAATCCCGGGCGATATCCGCCAACGCGCGCGCAACTTCCGGGATGGTGATGCAGCCCGCCTCCCTCTCCACCGGCGGTGCCACCCAGCTCGGATTGATGAGGACCAAATGCCCCGGCTGGATGATATCCTCAATGCCGCCGATTAGAGCCAACGCCTCCCGGACGGCCCTGTAGATTTCCGGATACCCCGGTTTCGGATTCGTCTTGACAATCGACACTTTGGCTGTGCTCATCGGTCTACTCCCTTATCGTTCTTCACCACGCCATCCATCCTCCGTCCACCGGTATAATCACCCCGTGCACAAAATCCGATGCGGGCGATGCCAGAAACACCGCCGCACCGGCTAGATCTGCGGGCGATCCCCACCGGCCGGCGGGTGTCCGGCCCGTGATGGATTCCGAGCGCTGCGGGTCTTTCTGCAGGGCTTCCGTAAGCTCCGTGCTGAAAAAGCCGGGAGCCAAGGCGTTCACGTTGATGCCGTGTTTGGCCCAGTCGTTGGCCAGGGCTTTGGTCAACCCGGCGATACCGTGCTTGGCCGCGGCATAGGCGCTAACATTGAGGCCTCCCTGGAAAGAGATGACCGAGGCAATGTTGATGATTTTGCCTTTGCCTTGCGCGAGCATAAGATGCCCGGCGGCCTGGGAAAGTATGAATGCGGCATTTAAGTCGATTTCCAGGGTGGCATCCCAGTCGCTTTCGGAATAATCCTTTGCCGGCGCTCTTCTGATGATGCCGGCGTTGTTGACCAGGATGTTGACATCCCCCAGCTTTTCGACCACTGCCGGAATTACCCGGCGGCTCTGCGCGCGTTGCGTAAGATCGGCCGCATGATGATAGTAATTGCGGCCGAGACTCCGAACCGTATGTTCAAGTTCGGGATTGGAACGGCGGCTGACCGCGGCAATGTCAGCTCCGGCTTCGGCCAGGGCCTCTGCGATGGCTCGGCCCAGACCCTGGGTGCCGCCGGTCACCACCGCCACCTGACGGTCGATGCGAAACTTATCCAAAATCATGATGTTTTCCTTTTGGCTCCGTCCTTAGGACCGTGCGCGCAGACCTATTTCAGACGTCCCGCCTCCGGAGGCGCGCATGTGGTAGCGCGGCCGCTTGAAGGCCCCGAAGTGGAGGCTTCGTCGCGTGACTTCACCTCAGCCACTCTCCATAAGCCCATACTTCTCGATATTTTTGTCCGCCTCCGCCTGGAGCTTTTGCAGTTCGCTTTGGCCGCCATCGCTTTCAAAAAGATGCCGGTAGCGCTTCTGCCCTTGCAGGTATTCCGTAACCGGCAGTTTCTTTTTGAGCTTGCGGACACCGATGATTTTCCCGTTTTCCATTTCAAATAGCGGAACCAGGCCGCATTTGACGGCTTGGCGCCCCACTTCCAGGGTCAGGTGCGACGGAAAGTTCCACCCCGACGGACAGGGCGTATCAATCTGAATATAGCGCGGGCCATGGAAGGTCATCGCCTTTTTCACTTTTTTCTTCAAATCCCGCAGGTAGGCCACCGAAGCGGTTGCCACATACGGTATTCCATGGGCGGCCACAATTTCAGGCAAATCCTTTTTCCTCTCCGTTTTGCCCACAGACTGCTTCCCGGCCGGATGGGTCGTGGTGGAGGCCCAGGAAGGCGTGGCTCCGCTGCGCTGTCCCCCCGTGTTCATGTAGGCGCCGTTGTCCGTACAGATATAAAGGACATCGTCCCCGCGTTCCAGCATGCCGGACAATGCACCGAAACCGATATCAAAGGTCGCACCGTCCCCGCCGATGGCGACTACGCGGGTAACGGGTCGACCCTGGGCCTTTAGGGCCGCCACAACCCCGCTGGCGACCGCCGGAGCATTTTCAAATACATGGTGAATCCAGGGCACCCGCCAGGGCGAATAGCCGTAAGGTGAAGTGAAGGTTTCCAGGCATCCGGTGGGCGAAACCACAATGACGTTCGGACCGGTGGCTTCGAGGATATGCCGCACCGCCAGCGCCAGTCCGCACCCGTGGCAGGCACGATGACCGGATACAAACAAGGATTCACGAGTTTCAACCTTTGCCGCGCACATCGAATTCACCCCCTAACTCAGAATGGCTGGATTCAAGTCGACCCATTCGGATTCCGGCAGAATAAGTCTTGAACGATAAACATCCTCCGTCCGCGCGACCAGCTTGCGGATCGTCTGGGCATTGATTTCCCGACCGCCGAGACCGGCAATATAATCGATAATGAGAGGAGCCTCCGGCCGGCCGCATAGTTTCGCCTTTAGATCCAGGCCGACCGCTCCTTCGCTGCCCATGGAGAAATTGGCATCCATCACACCGACGACCTTGGCGCCCCGGATCGCTTCCTCGATCTCCTCATAGGGAAAGGGACGGTAGCATCGAATTTTTACCAGGCCAACCTTCTTCCCGCCCTGCCGCAGCTCGTCCACCGCGTCCTTGATCGTGCCCACCATGGACCCCATGGCCACTAGAACGACATCGGCATCAGCGGTTCGGTAGGCTTCGATCAACCCCCCGTGATCGCGGCCGGTAAACGCCGCCACCTCCGCCAGAATCTCCTTGATCCGGGCTTTGCCCAGCGACATGGCGCGGTGGATGGCGTACTTGAATTCCATCAGGACATCCGCCTCGGCATAGGATCCCCAGCTTTTGGGATGGGCCGGATCCAAATAATTCTCCGGGCGAAACGGCGGCAGAAATTCGTCCACCGCCTTCTGATCCGCAAACGCAACCCGTTCGTAAGAATGGGTCAACACCCAGCCGTCCATGCACACCATGACCGGCAGCATGATTTGGGGATCCTCGGCGATCTTGAAAGCCGCCAGATGGACATCATAGGCTTCCTGGGAACTTTCGACATAAAACTGAATCAGTCCCGCATCTCTTAGGGACATGGTGTCCTGGTGGTCGACCTGAATATTGATGGGCGCGGAAATAGAGCGGTTGACGCCGGTCATGACAAACGGCAGCCGCATCCCTGCGCTGGCGTACAGGACTTCCGTCATGAGTAACAGGCCCTGGGATGACGAGGCCGTATAGCTGCGGCTGCCGGCGGCCGAAGCTCCCGCCAGGACACTGGCCGCGGAAAACTCCGATTCCACGCGCACATATTGTGCGTCCAGCTCCCCATCGGCCACCATGCGGGCCAGGCTTTCAACAATGTGGGTCTGGGGGCTGATGGGATAGGCGGAAATAACATGGGGACGGCAGGCTTTGACCGCCAGGGCGACCGCTTCGGACCCTTCAACGACTTTGACCTCGTTCATGGCTTACTTCTCCTCCGGAACCATTTTGATCGCCTGCGCGGGGCACTCATGGGCGCAGATGCCACAACCCTTGCAGAAATCGGTGTCGATTTCATATTGTTCATCTTTGACCTTTATGGAATCATCCGGGCAGACATCTCGGCAGATACCGCATTTTTGGCACGCTTCCTGGTCGATGACCGGCCGCTGATCCCGCCAGTCTCCGGTCTTATAATGTAGAGAGGTCCCGCCCTTGACGACGGCTCCCGGCGTAATCTTCATGCAACCTCCTTTACGAATTGCTCATAGCTTGCGGCGACGACCCGGGCATTTTTTTCACCCAGCGCACCGGGAAATTTGCTGCGGACCGCTTTCAAAACGGCTTCCAGGGAAAGCTCGCGACTGAAACCGGCAAATGTGCCCAGCAGGGCCGTATTGATGATCGGTCTCCCCAATATCCGGCGGGCGAGTTCCTCGGCGGAGGTTGTCAGGGCGTTTTGCGTTTTCAGACCCAATTGGCGGATATCCTTATCAGTATTGATCAAAATCCGGCCATCGGGTTTCAAGCCCTCCTCCACATCGACCTCACGGAGGATCGTGGCATCCTGAACGATCACGTAATCCGGCGCGGTGATGCGGCTGCGGACGCGAATGGGGTGATCGCTCAGACGGCAAAAGGCCACAATCGGCTTGCCGCGACGCTCTCCTCCGCCGCCTAAAAAAGGAAAGGCCTGTCCGTATTTTCCATCCTCCAGAGCCGCTATGGCCATGAATTGCGCCAGGACTAAAGACCCTTGCCCTCCCCGGCCGTGGATGCGAATCTCTTTCATAACGCCCTCATTTCAACACCAGAGTGATTTCAGCGGACAACGCACACCGGCGGTCGTTCACCATCTCAATTCCGCCGAGATTTTGTCCGCCGCCGCCATCACCAAATTCTTGAGCTCCCGCTCGATCCGGTCCATCGTGACGGTAAAAACCGATCCGGTAACACTCACAGAAGCCACCACTTCGCGCCCCGACCGCACCGGCGCCGCCACACAGCGCACCCCCTCATAATACTCTTCGTCGTCGACGGCGTATCCCTGTTTCCCGACTTTATCCAATTCATCCAACAAGAGGGGTAACGTGGTGATGGTTTTTTTCCCGTAGCCTTTCAGTTTCCGGTTCCGATAAATCTCCCGGACATTGGGCGCCGGTAGACCGGCCAGCAGCACCTTGCCCCCGGCGGCCGCATGCGGATCGGTGGCAAAACCAATGTAAGTCGCCAGCGATAAGCCCCCCGGATTGTCGATTTTGTCGATATAAACCACCTTTCGGCCTTGCAGGACGGCCAGATGAACCGTCTCCTGGGCTTCCTTGCGGAGCTTGTCCAAGTGCTTCCGGGCCACCTGCCGGATATCCAGGTTATCCACGATTCGTCGGCTGATTTCTAAGAATCGAAACCCCAGGGAATATTTCTTCGTATCAGGATCCTGGACGATATAGTCGTAGGGAGACAGCGTCCGCACGATATGATGAACGGAGCTGGGGTGCAGATCGAGCTTACGGCTGAGTTGGGTAAGCTTTAAACCGTGGGGATTTTCGCTGAGCGTTTCAATGACTTTAATACAGCGATCAATCGAGTTTATTTTCATTTTCGGGCGCCGTGGGGGACAAGAACGCAGAGATCAATATTTTCATATTATGAAAATCATTTTTTCTATATTAAAATCATCGGACTCCCGTTTTGTCAAGCATTTTGTAATCTTTGATGCCCAAAGGCGTCTTTTAGCTGTATGGAAAATATCCCGGTCGACCGCTCATCGGCGGTCGCCCTATCCCTGGTTTTTCAAAGGGTCCAAACTGTTACCTTTTTTTCAGTTATACGATTGCAAATTTGAGGCGCAGGCAAGGGGGTAGGCTGAAGCCCGCAAGGGACAAGCGTCTTTCTTTATGACAAATCGCGGAAAAAGCGATCCCAACGGGGATGCAGGAAAGATCCGTCACGGGAAAGCACGACGGTTCGCGCCCGTCCCACGATCTGGTGGCGGTCCACAAACCCGAAAACGCGGGAGTCGGCGCTATTGTCTCGATTATCCCCCAGCATGAAATACTTGCCTTCCGGTATAATCACCGGGCTGAAAGAGTGTAGGGACGGCCGTGTCGGCGTCAACATCACGGCATGCTTACGGCCGGCGAAACTCTCACTGAAAAAGAGATAATGGGGTTGTTGATCCGGCGCAATTTGGTTGATGACCTCGTGCCCGAGTCCTTCGTATTTTATGGCGTGCCCATTGATGTAAAGCTGATTTTTGTACATGGCGATGGTATCACGGGGCAGGCCGACGACCCGCTTGATCAAGCGTTTACCGTCTTCCGGCGAATAAAATACGACAATATCTCCCCGTTGCGGATCCGACCATTTCAACAGATGCCGCGTGGTATAAGGCAGCTTGAGATCGTAGGCCAGCTTATTCACGAAAACCCGATCACCGATTAAAATGGTGGGTTTCATGGAGCCGCTGGGGATATCATTCCAATCGGCAATAGCGGACTTGAAAGATGTCCCGATCAAAATCGCAATGACGAGCGAGAAACCCCAGCCCCGCCAGAAGCGTATCAATTTATTTCTCCATTCAGCGCGCATACCGTCCTTTCAACCCCTTAGGCGAAAATGCATTTTCAGTTTGGCCGCATCCAAGCTTACTCTAAAATTTATCAAACCAATGATCTTAAGACAAGCGCTAACTGAAAGGTGAAACCACAGGCGACGATCCTCGCAGGCCAACATCCCAGGCGGCGCGCGCTGATTCGGTGGTCGAGCCTACGGAAATGCGGGTTAGACCGCGCGGTGATCGGGAATATCCCTGGCTGTTGAAAATTCTTGACACCCGTCGGAGTTTTGGACTAAATGGAACCGTTTTCTTGCGGTTGCCGCCGTAAAGGCCAGATTGACGGATAATTGCAGCCAAGCCGCGTCCCGAAGCGCCTCCCGAAGGCCGGCGGCGCGCTGGATTCTGGCCGTTTTCCTCTTGCCAGAATGAAACCCGGGAGCAAAACTTCAGGTCTGCGGTGGAGGAAGTCATTTTGGAGATAGTCAGATAATATTGGACCGTTAACATCCGCCCGATCCCCGATTGCCCAAGGAAATGGAGCCGCCACCAACGCATAGCCCCTTTTTCGATCGACGGATTCTCTTCGTCGCCCTCTGTCTGGCCCTGTTCGTCACCGGCGGGCCGGACGCCTTCGGCGATGAACGCCGCGCCGCCGGGCCTTCGCCGGCTTTCGAACTTCCCGGAAAAACCTGTCCCCCGCCCGAACACCTCCAGAGGGAAATGAAAAAATTCATTGGTATTCCGTATCGCCTGGGGGGAGCCGGACCGAAAGGAATGGACTGTTCGGGCTTCACCAAGCAGGTCTTCCGGAAGCTCTTCGGAATCCAGCTGCCGCACAATTCTTCCCAGCAGAGCAAGCTGCCGTTTCTAAAAGAAGTCTCCAAAGCTGAGCTGCAGACCGGCGACCTGATCTTTTTTGGTCCCAAGAAAAAAAGAATCAATCATGTCGGCATATACCTTGCGGAGGGTAAATTCATTCATGCTGGCCGCCGGTCCGGCATCACCGTTGCCAATCTCAACACAAATTACTGGAAATCCCGCTTTATGGCCTCCAAACGCGTAAAAGGCCTGGAATTGCCGGAAGAAAAGCCCGACCGCCCCTATCTCGAGGCGTTGGCATCGGCCTCGGCCTTCGCTCCCGATTCAGCCGACCGTTCCCCACCAGCCCTGGCGCTGGGATACGAAAAAGGCCTTTGGGATGGCTCCCTGCATCTCAAGCTCGAGGCGTTCCTGGAGTTATCGACGGCGGCCGACAACCGCGGGACCCGCGTGTATCATCCCGGCCTCAGGGATGAAGAGCCGTCGCAGGACCCCACGGACTGGGAATTTCAGAAGGGATGGCAGGCCTCCGCCACGATCACGCCCCTCGGCTGGCTGGAGGTCACACCATCACTTAGCTTCATCGAGCCCCGGGGCGATGGAACCGACCTGGATCATGCGCGGCAGATGCTTGGGCTTGAAACCCGGTTGGCTCTGCCGGAGTCCCGCTTGTCGCTGTTTATGTCGGCCCGGGCAGCCAACCGAGGTGATTTGACGACGTGGCCGCCCGTGATTTCCGCGGACTGGGATGCCGTCGATATCTCCTTTGGTTTGCACTACCACATTTCTAATTCCCTGCATCTTTCCCTCTCCGGCACTCCCGAAAACGATAACGACTCACGCCTCAATGATCACACCCCGAACTGGGGCCTTCCCATCGAAGATTTCTCCTTGCGGTTGGATCTCGACTTCTAAGTTGAGGCTCTCGTTGTTGCCTGGGCCGATCGTCGCGTGAGTTGTGAGATTCATCTTCTTATTTGAGCGAAAAACGCGCAATTGCAGGTTGTTTGGCGTCTGGGGATCGTTGTTCCACCAAGGCTGGGTTGTTGAGGGGGTATCAATTTAGCTGGACGAAAGATATCCCCG
>CP070697.1:4787787-4800310 GCA_020353555.1 Desulfobacterales bacterium | reverse complement strand
AAAGCCGATGAGCGGTCGGCCTATCCATGGTTTTTCAAAGGGCTAAACTCTTACGGCTGACAAAGATGTTTACAACGGCTCAATGACTGAATCAACCCCGATTGTGATCCCACCCCAGACGATGCACTTCTTGCGGCAGCGTGGGAATCAAGGCCGGCTCCGCCAATCGGAACCCCGCCGACACCACCCTTGCCAAGACGCCGTTACGTCATTATTTTGAATTTTATTGTCTACCAGGGTCGCCCATTAAAGGGCGTGTCGGATTAAAACCCCGGACCGCGATTCACCGCACCCCTCCCGCAGCGGACCCATTGCCGCAATGGGCGTGGAGGAACCCGCAGCAACCCACGAGCAACACCGCATCTGATGGACCTGTGGGGAGGACCAAGCAAAAAGAAAAATTGAAGGAGGAACCGCCATGAAAGTTCTGGTTGTCTATTATTCCATGTATGGGCATACCCACCGGATGGCCGAAGCCGTGGCTGAGGGGGTCAAAGCCGTCAGCGGAGCCGAGGTGGCGATGCGGCGGGTTCCGGAGACACTCCCGGAAGAGGTACTTGCCAAAATGGGCGCCGTTGAAGCTCAGAAAGCATTTGCTCACGTTCCGGTCTGCACGGTCGACGAACTCGCGGCGGCTGATGCCGTCATTTTCGGCACCCCCACCCGCTTTGGCAACATGTGCGGCCAAATGCGCCAGTTCTTGGACGCCACCGGCCAATTGTGGGCCAAGGGGGCTTTGGTCGGCAAGGTGGGCAGTGTCTTCACGAGTTCCGCCACCCAGCATGGAGGACAGGAATCCACCATTCTCAGTTTCCATATAACCTTACTGCATCATGGGTTTGTTGTGGTCGGGCTGCCTTACAGTTTTCAGGGACAGATGCGCAATGATGAGATTACGGGCGGCTCGCCCTATGGGGCCTCAACAATTGCCGGAACGCAGGGTGAGAGAACACCCACCGAAAACGAACTAGCGGCGGCTCGGTTTCAAGGCCAACATGTGGCCACCATCGCATCCAAGCTGGCACGGTAAAAAATTCTGCACATTCTCAGCCCTGGCCGAATTGCCCGTGAGATGGGAAGCTTAGCCTGGGCGCCGTCGCCGCACAACGCATTTTCTGGCGCAACCACCATTGACACCGACGCCAACCGTGCTCATTTTAAAGGTGGATGACGAACAGATCGTTTCTCATCCTCTCCTCCTTAACATGGTGGTTCATTTGGCCTAAGTGAACCACCACACTTAGGGTAGTACCAACCATCGAGAGGGCGGTCGCAGCTTTTAGCGCTTCTCTCGTTAGGGGGCAGCTTTCGTGGCTGCCCTTTTGCTTTCTGCGCTGTCGACCCGAAGGTCATGCGTCGCTTGAGAACGCCGTTCGTGCTTCTTGGGCCCGAAATTCTTACTTTCGCCCCCGGAACACGAAAAAAAAATCTTATCATCTTGCTTCGCGTCTTCACGCCTTTGGGGCCCAAAATTTTGGTTCCGGCGGGTGGGGAGGAAGGGCCGCTGACTGACATAAAATAAAGGCTTGACATCGCACAATTGGCCCTTAAAGTTAGCTGATGGTGCTGCGGAAGTTGAATTGTTGAAAGTGGAGCTCATGTTCTGCACCATGCGCGGGTGGCTCTTGGGAGCCACCCCTTTTTTTTATCGGCCGACCAGCGGGTTGATACCCTTGACACAATCAGGATCACCGACTTTTTTGCACGCGCACGTTCTTTCAGGAGATCTCGGCCGTGGTTAAGCGGCCGGGATGGCCCACGGCCCGATCCTACGAGGCTTTCAACAGTCGCAGGCCGTTTCTCTCCAAAACGCCAACCGCTTTTGTATTGTCTGAAAAACGAAAAACCATCACCGCGATTCCGGGCAATTCGCTGGCGGCCGTATAGGTATATTCGATCCGAATGTCGTCGCCCTTAAGCATCTTAAGCATGCGGCTCAATCCGCCCGGTTTATCATCGGTTTCAACGATCACGACCTCGTTAACGACCGCCGCAAGTTTCTTGGTTTCCAGGATCTCTATCGCTTTGTCCGGTTCGGATACGATCAATCGCAATTTGCAGTTGCCGTCGCCATTGTCCACCAGGCAATGGGCGCGAATATCAATCCCCGCATTGCTTAAATGCGATATCACATCGCTCAAGCGCGAAGCGGAATTTCCGGTTAAGACCGTTAATTGTTTCATGGTCATGGCTCACTCCCGGTTCCAAACAAAAACTGTAAGGATCTAGCTGATTTGAAAAAGTTGTATCATTTTAGCTGTATGAAAAATATCCCTGGTTTTTCAAAGGGCTAAACGGTTACAAAAAAATCCGCATTATTGCCCCCACACCGAACAAATCGTTGCACTAAATCCATCCCGTCATCGCCGGATGCCTCCCCCAGACGTAACGGGCCCGTCCCGCCGGCACCGGGATTTAGGATCCGTCCGGAATTGCGGGTACCGCTGCTTGGATTCAAGGCTGACTTCGCTCCCACTTAAATTGGAATTCAACCTCTTCCATATTCCCTTCTCTTTCATGTTCAATATTGAAGATTGCGCCTGCAGGGACATAGATCCTTTCACCGGCAACCTGAATTTGAAATTGTCTCCCTTTTTCTAAACAATCCGCCAGCCTTCGCAATTTCGCCGCCATTTGTTTGGCGGTGTACCCTTTTTCGATATCCCTGTCAGCCTTCTTCGTCACGGCTCCCTCCTCTAGCCCTTTAGCTTTTTTAGCAACCAAGCCATGTTGGCGCCCAGCAGCTTCATTGTGCCAATGCCTTCTTTGTCTTTTTCCACATCCCCTCTTTCAAGACCGATACCCATGTTCCAGTAATTGGAACCCGGGATGATCATTTGACTGATCAGAAAAAAGTTGTTGATGGTACTGAAAACGTGGATGCTGCCGGCCCGCCGAACCGCCACAATCGCCGCGCCCACTTTGCGCCTGAACATATCCCCATTGGCCTTGGCCACAAAACCGGCCCGATCGATCAACGCCTTCATTTCCGTGCTGACATCAGTGAAATAGGTAGGGGATCCCAGAATCATACCATCCGCCGCGAGCATCTTCTCAATGCATTCATTCAGAACGTCGTTCTTAACCGAGCAGCGTTTATCCTTGTTCTCAAAGCATTTTAGGCAAGCGATACAGCCGTGGATTTCTTTGCCGCACAGGTTGAAAGTTTCCGTTTCAATCCCCTCGTGGCGTAATTCTGCCAGCGCGTAATCTATCAGAATGGCGGTGTTGCCTTCCTTGCGGGCACTGCCGTTGAATGCAATCACTCTCATTTCGTTTTCCTCCGTCAACATTCGATCGCCTGGGTTTTCATCTTCTTCTTCCGGTGACATCTAAACATAAATCGCTGTCCACTTCAAGCCTTCGAACCATCTAAACCAGATCAAGCCCGCCGATTCACGGTTGCCGTGAATGCCGAATTTCCTTGCCATTCCGTTGAGGTCCCCCTGGGCGACGGTCGGCTAGGGCTCCAGAAAGGATCGAAGCGCCCGGTCGCGCATTTCGTTGGGCTGCAACAAGATAGAATAATGGTTGCTTCCAGGAAGATCCACCCGCCGCGCCCCGGATATCTCACGGAGCATCCGCTCCACCGCGGCCTCGGGCAACACCAGATCGTCTCGACTCAGAAGGCCTTCGGTGGCGCGCAAAATGAGGACCGGACAGGACAGTTGGGGATAAAACCGGGCCGGCTCCACCTGCCTGAGGTTAGCCACTTCTTCCCGGATATGGGCCGGATGCGTTCGCGAACGCACACCCCCCTCGATCTCCTCGATCTCATAGCGGAAATACTCTTCAATGAACGGTGACCAGGGGTGCAGAAAGGGCGCCTGCTTCATGGTCTCCAAGAAAGCGGGCCAAGAGGGAAAGATCTGCCCCAGCCGGTCCACGGAGGGCTTGATGCCCAGCGCAACCTGGTCCCATTGTTCCGGGGTAAGCGCTGCGCCGCCGTCCAGCAGTACCAGTTTTTCCACCCGCTCGGGGCAGTCGGCGGCAAAGGCCATGGCAATATAGGCCCCCAGGGAATGTCCCATGAGCACGGCCTGTTCCAGCCCGAGATCATTCAGCACGCCATGGATGTCCCGCACGTGGCGCTCCAGAGAGTATCCCCGAGCGGGCTTATCCGATAGACCTCTTCCCCGCAGATCCATGGCCAACACCCGATACGTCGGGGCCAGTTCCGAGGCGATCAGATCCCAGCAGCGGCAGTTGGCCGTCAGACCGTGCACGCAAAGGATCGGTTTGGCCTTTCCTTCCCGGATGGCCAACTGAATCACCACGCCGTCACCCTTAGCCCGCTGCATGATCAATTCGGACATCGGCCTCTACCCTCCCTCTTTCACATTCATCCGGGCCTCAACCCCCAAAGCACCTCGGCGTGAAGCTCTTGACGTGGTCGGCCCGCTTCGGTCCGCTAAAAGCGCCTAACAGCCCTCGGTGGATTCGCTTTTACGCTCTATCTCCCGCTTTTTCAATTCCCGGCGCATAATCTTTCCGGTGGCGGTCAGGGGCAGTTCCGTGACAAATTCGATCTCCCGCGGGTACTCGTGGGCGGCCAGGCGAACCTTGACAAAATTCTGGATCTCCGCGGCCAATTCGGATCCGGGTGTGACCCCGGGCTTCAGCACAATGAAGGCTTTCACAATTTCGGTGCGGATTTTATCCGGACTGCCCACCGCCGCCGCCATACCCACGGCCGGGTGTTTCAGGAGACAGTCCTCGATCTCCGCCGGGCCGATGCGGTAACCCGCGCTGGTAATCACATCGTCCTTGCGCCCGTTAAACCAGAAGTAGCCCTGCTCGTCTTGACGGGCCAAATCCCCGGTCAGACTCCAGTCGCCGCTGAATTTGTTGCGGGTCGCTTCCGGGTTTTGCCAGTATTCCAGAAACATGACCGGATCGGGTCGTTTGACCGCGATTTCGCCGATGGTGCCAGACGGAGCCGGTTCGCCAGCCTCATCGACCACTTCAACCGTGTGGCCCGGCACCGCCCGACCCATGGACCCGGCCCGGTTTTCCATCACCGCGCAGCAGCTTGCCACCACGAGATTGCATTCCGTCTGACCGTAGAATTCGTTGATGGTCACTCCCATCACTTCCCGGCCCCAATCGAGGAGTTCTTCCCCCAGGGTTTCACCGCCGCTGCCGATGCTGCGCATACGATATTCATGCCGACGGCGCGGGTCCGGCACCTGTCGCATCAGCTTCAAGGCCGTCGGCGGTAGGAAGGCATTGCGGATGCCATATCGGGCAATCAGGTCAAAGGCCTTTTCCGGATCAAACTTGCGGGCCCGGTGGGCCAGCACCGGAATCCCATGGTGCCAACTGGGAAAGAGCACGTCGATGAGCCCCCCGATCCAGGCCCAATCCGCCGGCGTCCAGAAAAAATCATCTTCCTGGGGAAAGAAATTGTGGGGAAACTCGACTCCCGGCAGATGGCCCAACAGCACGCGATGGGCATGCAAGGCGCCCTTCGGGGGGCCGGTCGTGCCCGAGGTGTAGATAATCAAGGCCGGATCATCTGCCCGGGTTTTCACCGGGACAAAATCGCCGGCCCCTTTCTCGATCAATTCCCAGAATCCCTCCACCTTTTCTTCTTGGCCACCCTGGGTGACAATGACTGTCTGAAGGTCGGGCAAATTTTCGCGGATCTCGATAAGCTTGGGCAGGTTGGCGGCATCCGTGACAACGGCTTTGGCCTGACTGTTGGCCAGACGATACTCCAGGGCATCCGTGCCGAAGAGGGTAAACAGGGGGATGGCGATCGCGCCCAGTTTGTAAGTGGCAATATGGGAGACGGCGGTTTCCAGGCATTGGGGCAGCAGGATTCCGATCCGGTCGCCCGGTCCGATTCCATGGGCGCGCAGGCCGTTGGCCAGACGGTTGGAAAGGCGCCGCAATTCCCAGAAGGTATACTTGGCGACCTCACCGCTTTCATCCTCGTGAATCAGCGCCAGACGGTAGCGCTGATGCGCCCATTTGTCGCAAATGTCCACACCGATGTTGTAGTGCTCCGGAATTGCCCAACGGAACGGTTGGTAGACCTCTTCGTAAGTCTTGCCGGGCTTTAGCATCTAGCCGACTCCTTTGCTGTTAGCAGTCCGATTTTGCGAACTTTCGTAATCAGGGTGGGATCAAAAACAGACATGCCCCGAAAGATTTCCATTCCGGGGACCCACACTGTCAACCCTTCCTACCCGGAGGAAGTTTGGGCCAGGTTTTCTACTTTACGAGGGTATTGGCCAGCCAGGTGATCGTACTCGGCCAAACCACGACGATAATCAGACCGAGTTCCATCAGTCGCCAGAACGGAAACGCGCCCCAGTAAATGTCGGAAGTCTTGACTTCAGGCGGCGCAACCCCTTTGAGGTAGAATAAAGCATATCCGAAGGGGGGGGTTAGAAAGGAATCCTGCAGCATCACCGCCATGGTAACCACAAACCAGACCATTTCGAATCCGAGCTCTTTCGCAATGGGGAGAAACACCGGGAAGGTGATCATAATAATACCGATCCAGTCGATAAACATCCCCAGCAAAAACAAAATGATCATCATGACGATAAAAGTCCCCCATTTTCCCAATCCGATGCCCAGTATGGAGTCTTTGACCACCTCACCGCCGCCGGCGCCGATAAATACACCGGCAAAACAGCTGGCGCCTACGAGAATAATGATAACCATCGAGCTGGTTTTCGCGGTTTTCACAACCGCCAGGAAAAGGCCTTGCCAGGAAAAGCGACCGTAAGCCAGGGCCATGATGAAGGCCAGTAAAGCCCCGACGCCGGCGGCTTCCGTGGGGGTGGCGATACCGGCGAAAATGGACCCTAGAACGCCGAGGATCAGGATCATCGGGGGAACCAGAGATTTGAAGACCATTTTGGCGATTTGTTTTTTGGAAACCGCTTGCCTTTCCTCCAAACTGAGCGCCGGTCCATCGGAGGGTTTGATCCAACAACGAATCAGAATATAGATGATGTAAAGACCCGAGAGAATCAGCCCGGGCACAATGGCTCCGGCAAAAAGCTTGCCGACCGAAAGCGCCGCCTGGTCGGCCATGACGACCAGCATAATGCTGGGCGGAATCAGAATCCCCAATGTGCCGCCGGCGCAGATCGCTCCGGAGGCAAGTCGCTTGTCATAGTTATACTTCAGCATCACCGGCATGCTGAGCAATCCCATGGTAACCACGGAAGCACCGATAATGCCCGTGCACGCGCCAAAAAGAGTTGAAACCACCACCACCGCAATCGCTATCCCGCCCCGGATCGGACCGAACAGATAGCGCATGGTATCGAAAAGATCTTCGGCCACGCCGGATTGATCCAGAAGCTGAGCCATAAAAACAAACAGCGGGATGGCCACCAGGATATAGTTATCCATGACACCCCAGGTGCGGTTGATAAACATATAGAACGCGGCAGGTCCCCAACCGATGTAACCGAATATCACCGCCAGCCCACCGAGCACAAAGGCAAGGGGATGCCCGAGAAACAGACCGATCAGAAGCCCGATGAACATTCCGTAAGTTATAAATTCGGCACTCATAACTCTTGTCCTTTGACGGCCAGATAGATACTCCGAATAAAGTTGGCAATGCCTTGGATCAACAGCAACAAAAAGGTCAGAGGGATGGTGGTCTTGATGAGGGGAACGATCGTCAGAGCCGCGGTTTGGCTGGTTTCATGCATCTGCCACGAATCGGCGGCATAAATGCAACCCTGCTGAAAGATAATGAAACAAAATGGAAAGAAAAACACCACATAGTTGAAGGTCTCGGCGATCCCCTGCCAGCGGGGCGTAAATTGCTGAAAAAGGAGATCAATGTTCACATGGCTTTTGTACAGGAGCGCGTAGGCCGCCACCAGCATAAAATGCGTCCCGTAAAGATACGAAATAACCTCGGTCGACCAAACATGGGGCGCATTCAGGATGCGGCGCGAGATCACCTCCAAAACGACAATCACGGTCAACGGGATAATGAGCCAGATGAAGATTTTACCGCTCCATTCGCTGACACGATCCATACCGTGTAAAATAGACTTCAGCTTCATTTACCTGCCTTTCAGGGGGAGGGATTTGTCCGCGCGGCGACGCACGATCTTCGCCATTGTGCCTTGATTGGTTGATCGCAAATATCGCAGGCGCAACAGGCATTCCCTAAAAAGCGGCCTCTGAAAACCTATCCAGAGGCCTCCCAAGCGTTTACTTGACGCCCATTTTTTCGAGCTCCGCCAGAACCTTGTCCACATACTGGGGCGTACTTCCCTGGCCGAACCTGCCGGTCATATCGCGCCAGTCTTTGTACTCCTTGAGATACCCCATCTGCGACTTCAGGAATCGGGCATAAAATTCCGATTCCTTGGCCTGCACGAGGCAATATTGCCCTGCAAGCTCCTCTAACTTCTGCAGACTCTCATCATCCAACCGGACGATTTCGGTTCCTTTTTCGGTAAATCTCTCTATTGATCTGGCAGACTCACCCTCATAGAATGCGGTTGCTTTGATTGCGGCCGCCTGGGCGGCATATCGCAGAATCGCTTTGTTTTCATTCGATAAAGAATTGTAGGCCTTCAAATTCACCATAACGCCCACCTGGGATGAAGGCTGAAACCAGCAGGGAACGCTCCAGTATTTGGTGATCTCGGCAAAGCCCATCTCCCAGTCAATGCCGGGGCTGCTGAACTCGGCACCATCCAGCGTACCCCTCTCCACCGCCAGATAGATCTCACCGCCGGGCATTGAAACCGGTGCCGCTCCGATCTGTTGCAGAATCCAGATGGTCGCCCGTGAGGGCGTTCTCAGCTTCTTGCCCTTATAATCCGCCAGGGTTCGGATCGGGCCTGTCTTCGCGGTGGTGCGGAAGCCGGATTCCGATGGGGTTGCGCCCAACGAGAAATAGGTCATGCCGTATTTACCGTAGAGCTCCTGCATCATTTCCAGTCCGCCGAAATCATACATCCAGGTGATATAATCCATATTGGTAAAACCAAATGGAAAGGAACCGAGGAAATCAAAAGCAGGGTCTTTGCTGGTCCAATAGCTGGGCCAATCGCCGGCCATTTGCACGACTCCCTTGCTGCAGGCATCGAAGTACTCAAACGCCCCCATCAGAGACCCGGAAGGAAACCATTTGATCCCGAATGTCCCACCGGTCATCTCGCCGACGTACTTAATCATTTCCTGATCACCTTCTATAGAGGTTGATCGCCGGTGTCCAGGTGCTGCCCATGCGCCAATTGATTTTGTCGGCCGCAAATGCGCTTGATCCGAAAGCGAGCACCACCGATATGGCCCCTATGATGGCAAACAGTCCGATTTTTCTCATTTCACGCCTCCTTTTCTTAGAGTTAAGGATCTATCTGTTTGATGGCTCAACAAGGTTACGGACCCCGATCATCACCTCCTTTCCAGTTCAGATTTGGGGGATCAAACCAATCGGGCGTTCTTTCCAATTCAGTTCAGAAATTCGAGCGATTAATTTATTGTCAATCCTGCCCGCTAATGTCAAGCTGAAAAATTAACCAACCTGCATTTTCTGAATTCTATTTCATTCATAAATAGCCTTCAGTAACCTGATCAGCTTCTCATCCCGCCATTGGTTCATCTCCGTGAAGCTCCGGCCGCCCACTTCGGACGCGACCCCCTCGGCCAAGACGCTGGGCGCCTCCGGAGGCAGGGAAGTCCAGGTGGCCATGCTCCGCCACCAACCCTCGATCGCCGGGCGGAAATGATCGATGAAGGCTTGCATCCCTCCTTCCCCGCCGCCCAGATGATAGATCAGGTGCTGGCCCATAAAGGCCCAGCGGATTCCGGGTCCGGCGAAAAGGGCCTTGTCCACGTCTTCCACGCTGGCGATGCCCTTCAAGACGATATCAATCGCCTCCCGCCACAAGGCGGCCGCCAGGCGGTTGGCAACGTGACCGGGTGCCTCCTTTTGGAGGACCACGGGGATCTTGCCCAAGCCTTCAAAAAAGGCTTTCATTCGGGCAATCGTTTGTTCGTCCGTTCTTTCACCGGGAACCAGCTCCACCAGCGGAACGAGATGCGGCGGGTTGAAGGGATGGGTGACGAGGCAGCGTTCGGGAAAGCGCGTTACCCTTTGGATCTCCGTCATCAGCAGTCCTGACGAACTGCTGGCCAGGATAACATCCGGTGCGGTACGAGCGTCCGCGGCCCGAAATACCTGGTGTTTGACCTCATAATTCTCGGCCACCGATTCTTGAACCAGCTGGACATCTTGGACCGCAGCATCCAACGTATTGACAGTCGTCAGATTGGAAACAGCCCGTTGGGCAGCCTTTACCGACCCAAATCCCCGGGTACAAAGAACCTCCATCAAGCCCAGCGCCCGGCGGAATCCTTTCTGGCAGACCTCCGGATCCACATCATACATTTTCACTTGAAAACCCTTGCCGGCATAGAACGCGGCCCAGCTGGACCCGATAACCCCGGTCCCGATCACGCCGATTGATGCAATTCTCATCTCAAATCCCCCTGCCCCGATATCCCGTCACCCCCCAGAGGATGCCCCGGAACCCCTTTACGCATGTGCTCGAATCCCCCAAAACGACACAAACACGCCGGATGAATGACGCCCATTTACGATGGTCCGAGGTGGTGGGTTTGATGCAATCTTCTGCCGCCGAAAGTGCGAAGCGCTGAACTCGGGAACGGCTAGTAGGTGAGCACCACTCCGCCGTCGAACAGCAGATCACCGCCGACGAGATATTTGGCAAACCGCGAAAAGCCGAAAATAAACAGATTGGCAACCTCAATCGGGGTCATCATTTCTTTGATCCGGGATTTGCCCATCATCACGTCGCGGACGACTTCCTCGGGTGAAATGCCTCTCTGTTGCGCTTGAAAGGGTATCTGGTTCAAGGCCAAGGGAGTTTTCACAAATCCGGTGCTGACCGTAAAAGAACGAATCTTGCCTTCGCCCTCGGCGGAGATGGACTGGCTCAAGGCTCTCAAGCCGAATTTGGTGATATTATAGACCGGTTTATTCCGGGTACAGATATGGGCATGGATCGAAGCCATATTCCCGATGACGCCGGTGCCGTCGCTGCTTTGGCGCATGTGGGGGATGACTAGTTTGGACAAATAAAACGGCGCGCGCAGCATGAGCCGCTGCATCTGATCGTATTTTTCCATGGGAAAGCTGTCCACGGCGTCAATATGCTGAATGCCGGCAATGTTGACCAGATATTTAATGCGGCCCAGTTTGGCGGCCTCGACGACGGCGTTCTCGATATCTTCATCCCGGGTCAGATCGGCTTTGATAAAGATCATCTGTCCACCCATTTCGCGGGCTTTCTTCTGGGTCAGCTTGCCTTCGTCGGCATTGATGTCCAGGCCGACGGTCATCAGATTATTCGCGGCCGCGGCGATGGCCGTGGCGCGGCCAATCCCGGTCCCCGCGCCGGTCACAACGCAAACGTTATGGTTGTTAAAGTTGCTGTCCTGCAGAAACAGAATATCCTCCCGCTTGATTTCAGGCTGCTGCGTATCCGCCGGCTTTCTGGTTTCCATAAACTACCTCCTGAGCTGCCACCGCAAGGCCTCGCCCTTCTCTTTGAATGAGAATTACCCCAGGCGCACCCAGGCAGACATATTAAAACTAAAAATAGCATCTATCGACAGTGGGCGCTGCTCATATTAAATCAAATCACAATCGGACGAACTGACTAGTGGTCCGTTTTTCAGGCCCATAACGTAGCAACTTGCAGACCATATTTTCCGCTCCCGGATTGTTCCATCCGAAACGAAACTTACTTTGCCGTAACTAATGCATACCTTTCATAATTCAGGTTTCATTGAATATTTTAATAAGATTTCGCTCGACATCACGCTTCGCAAAGTGTAAGAGAAATGTGTATCAGGAAATATACATGTCATCAAACGGCTACATTGCCGTGGCGGTAAAACGGATCAGGGGTCTGAAATTTCAGTTTGGGAATTAAACCATCGAAGCTCTGATTTGCGAACGGTTTCCAAGGGGAGGACTTCATGCATGGCAAGAATCATCCGGGAATGGCTGAACTGCAAAAGCAGCTGGAGATGTATCAGCTCATATTCGACAGCATATACAACGGCGCGATCGTAACGGACCCGGATGGTTGCATCACCCATTTTAACAAACCCTACGGGCAATTTCTCGGAATCAAGCCGGAAGACCAAATCGGAAAACATTGCACGGAAGCCGTTGAAAACAGCCGCATGCATATCGTCGCCCAAACCGGCAAGTCCGAAATTAATCAGTCCCATCTGATCCGGGGCCAGAATATGGTTGTCCAGCGGATTCCCATCAAAAAGGACGGCAAGGTCATCGCCGTCCTTGGGCAGGTGATGTTCAAAGACATCAAGGACGTGGGGAAGCTCGCCCGCCAACTTTCTCTCCTGGAATCAAAGGTGAAGCTTTATGAGCAAGAACTCATCAATCTGCGCTCGACCCGCTATACGTTCAACAGTATCGTGGGTACTAGTAAAGCAATTACGGAGTTGAAAAAAGAAGCCCTTCAAGCCG
>CP070697.1:4785162-4787687 GCA_020353555.1 Desulfobacterales bacterium | reverse complement strand
ACGCAGAGAGCAGTTTTGATTACACGGTTCAAGAAGTGGTTGCAATGGGTCGCTTTCCGCATCTAAAGGGTGCTGGATTCTTGAGTCCCAGGGATATCTCCATAGTGACGCATTGCATGATTCAGACTGAAACCGAAGCCTTTAGTGACAGACCGCTTGATCGACTTTCAGGTGGAGAGCGCCAGCGGGTTCTGCTGGCCTCGGTGCTGGCCCAAGAGCCAAAGGTGCTATTGCTGGATGAGCCGACGAGCGCCCTGGATATTCACCACCAAGTCAAGTTTTTTAGACTGCTTTCAAATCTTGTGGCCGGCGGGATGGGGGCTGCAGTGGTTACGCATGATTTGAATCTGGCATCACTATTCAGTGACCGTGTGATCCTTTTGAAGGATGGAAGAATTTTTCGGGAAGGAAGACCGGAAGAGATTTTGACGGGAGATGTTTTGCGGGAAACATACGGAAAAGGCATCGAAATCGGGCAGCATCCAACCAGTGGTCGCCCGGTGATATTTCCAGCGACTCTGCCGGAGGAACCCGAGGATCTCAAATCATGACCGCGTTTTTGACACGCAAAAGATTTGCGTTGCTTATGACCGGATATGCTGTGGTGTCCATTGTGATCCTTGCCATTTCCCCAATCTTCGGGAGTGAAAGGTTGTCGTGGAACCACGTTGTGGGAGCGATTTTTTCCCAAACCGAGCACGTTGAGGCGGATATATTTTTTTACCACCGGATACCTCGAGTACTGCTTGCCTTTCTTGTGGGGGGGACATTGGCCATAGCCGGCAGTGCTTTGCAAGTGGTGCTGCGGAACCCACTGGCGGAGCCCTTTATCCTCGGGATAACGGGCGGCGGCGCTTTGGGTGCGGTGATCGCCATATCCGTTCCAAGTCTCATGGTCCAGGCCGGCCCTTTTTCTTCTGTGCAGGTTCTCAGCTTGCTGGGATGTGTTTTGTGCATGGGCGCCATCTATCGCCTCGCAAAAAGCGCCGTGGGCCTTTCCATGAATACCATCTTGCTGGCCGGGGTGACTATCAACATCCTGTGCGGTGCCGCCATCTTGTTGGTTCGCTATCTGGTGAGCCCTCACATGCTGGTGGCTATGGATCGATGGATGATGGGGGGACTGGATGTGGTCGGTTATCGCGAACTATCGGCACTTCTGCCGCTGCTGATTCCCGGTCTTATTTTACTTTTCCTCCAGGGAAATGCGCTGAATCAGCTGGCACTTGGAGAAGAAATGGCCATCGGTCATGGCGTGAATGTCGCATCCGTGCAAAAACAGGTTTTTTTGGGAACCGGGCTTGCGACGGCCGCAGCAGTCTCCCTGGCAGGTCCCATCGGATTTGTGGGGCTCATCATACCGCATGCGGTTCGCCGTTTGTCTGGCTTTGACCATCGGGTCGTGCTTCCAGCGTCATTCTTTTTGGGGGGGAGCTTTCTGACGGCATGTGATCTTGCGGCGCGCACGGTTGTGGCGCCGACGGAAATGCCGGTTGGAATAATCACGGCAATGATAGGCGGCCCTGTTTTCCTGAGAATTCTCTTAAAGAAAACCAGAAGGTGCATTTGAATGGAATCTCCCCGCACCAAGAAACCAGCGTTAAACTCAGGTCGAAAGCTCAGCTGAATGGCTGCGGGGTCAACGAGCGCTTTGCACCTTCAGATCTCCAGGGTCTCACCTGCGGAAAGAGACGTCACATCCACCTGGGGAGCCTTTTCGCCGCATAGCTTGATGAACTCGTCGGCCGTTTTGGCGATAATTGGGAATGAGGCATAATGAATCGGTATCGCTCGCTTTGGATTGAGCATCTTAACCGCCTCGCTGGCCTGAAAGGCATCCATGGTAAAGACCCCACCGATAGGCAGAAGCGCGACATCCATTGGATAGAGCCTCCCGAAAAGTTCCATGTCACCGAATAGACTGGTATCCCCGGCGTGATATATGGTGGTGCCGTCGGAGGTCTGGACGATGGTGCCCATCGCGCAAGCCGTGTCTGATGAGTGGAAAGCAGGCGTTGTCGTGACCTTGACCCAATCGAACGCTACTCCCCCACCGACCATATAACCCGAACCAAAGTTGACGACTTGCTCCGGATTGAAACCTTCCTCGGTAAACCGCCGCACGGTCTGAACCGGGCCGCCCAGCATGGCCCCGGTTTTTTTGCAGATGGCTACGGCTGAGCCGACATGGTCAAAGTGGTCATGACTGACGAGCACCAAGTCTGCGCGTTCGATTTCATCGGTTCCGATCGGACAAGCTGGATTCCCGTCGTCCTTGGTCCAAGGGTCGAACAGGATAACCTTGCCGTCAGCTGTTTTGAACTCTACAAAGGCGTGACCCAACCAGCGAATGCTTCCAGACATCGATCTTTCTCCTCATTTTTATCATTGCACGAAAAATATCCAAGAATTGCCTTTTTCCACCCGGGCGGTTTAAATGCCCTGCCTGTAACGCGAAAATAGTTTCGATGACACATTCAGTCAAACAAAAAATCTCGAATCAGGATTGATGAACTTGTAAAAAG
>CP070697.1:4781291-4785062 GCA_020353555.1 Desulfobacterales bacterium | reverse complement strand
CTCAGCGTTCCTTTCGCCAAGGTGGTCCGCGGATACTCTTTTTTCGGCTTCTCCTTCGTTTACATCATTTTCGAAGACGGCACCGATCTGTACTGGGCCCGCTCCCGGGTGCTCGAATACCTGAGCTTCGTGTCCGGCAGGCTGCCCCCCGGTGTGACGCCCAGCCTTGGCCCTGACGCCACCGGGGTGGGTTGGGTGTATGAATACATCCTGCAGGATGCGAGCGGCAAATATGATCTTCAGCAGCTGCGCAGCATTCAGGACTGGTTTCTGCGCTATGAGTTGGCGGCCGTCGCCGGTGTTTCCGAGGTGGCCAGCATCGGCGGTTTTGTCAAACAGTATCAAGTGGAAGTGGACCCCAATAAACTGCTGGCTTACGACCTTTCCATCCAGAAAGTCAGACTAGCCCTTCAGCGCTCCAACAACGATGTGGGGGGCAAGCTGGTGGAAATGGGCGAAACCGAATTCATGGTGCGGGGTTTGGGATATATCCGCTCGACAGCGGACATCGAGAACGTGGTGGTTGCCGTCGATCCGGAAGGCACCCCGGTTGTGTTGAAAAACGTGGCCAATGTTCAAATCGGTCCGGAATTGCGGCGGGGCATTCTGGAGTGGAAAGGCGAGGGGGAGGCTGTGGGCGGCATCATTGTGATGCGTTTCGGCGAAAACGCCCTGGAAGTGATCCGCAATGTCAAAAAGAAGCTGCAGGAGCTGCAAAAAGGGCTGCCGGAGGGAGTCAGGATTGTCGAGGGCTATGATCGTTCCGGTCTCATCGAAAGAGCCATCCATACGCTGACCCGGAAGCTTCTCGAAGAAATGACCGTCGTAGCATTGATCTGCATTCTTTTTCTGCTTCACTTCCGCTCGGCCTTTGTGGCCATATTCACCTTGCCGGTGGGCATCTTGATGTCGTTTCTCGTCATGTACCTCATGGGCCTCAATGCCAATATCATGAGCCTGGGCGGAATCGCCATCGCCATTGGGGTGATGGTGGACGCTTCGGTTGTTCTGGTTGAAAACGCCCACAAACACCTTGAAAGAGAACACGGGAAAAAGTCGCATACGCAGATCATCCTGGCGTCCGCCAAGGAAGTCGGCCCGGCCCTTTTCTACAGCCTGCTGGTTATCACCATATCGTTTCTTCCGGTCTTCAGCCTGCAGGAACAATCCGGAAGGCTTTTCAAACCCCTGGCCTACACCAAAACTTTTGCCATGGCGGCCTCTTCCATTCTGGCCATCACCACCGTGCCGGTCTTGATGACCTTTTTTATCCGGGAGCAACCGTTTTCGCCGACCACCAGCCGTCGCCGCAAGCTTTGGATCTGGGTGGCGGCCGTGGCCGGCCCCCCGCTGCTGGTTGTGGCCGGAGCCCTTTCCGGGATGAAAATGCCGGACTGGTCCCTTGTCGGCGCCTTGGCCGTGTCTATCTTTGCCCTGGTGTGTTTGGTGCCCCAGCGGATAATGCCCGAAGCGCAAAACCCGCTGAGTCGTTTTTTCATTGCAATCTACCTGCCGATTATCCAAGGGGTGCTCAAGTGGCGCAAGGCGACGATCGTTATCGCCGCGCTGATCTTGGCGCTCACCTATTACCCGACCTCCCGCCTGGGCAGTGAGTTCATGCCGCCTTTGAATGAAGGGGATCTTTTGTACATGCCGACGACGCTGCCCGGCATCTCCATCACCAAGGCCAAGGAACTGCTGCAGCAGACCGATAAGATTATCCAGAGCTTTCCCGAGGTGCATCACGCCCTAGGCAAGGTCGGACGGGCCGAGACCGCCACCGATCCGGCACCGCTTTCCATGGTTGAGACCACGATCATGATCAGACCGCAAGTGGAATACGCGTACGAGCGGGTGGCGCGATTTTTTTCAGACTGGCCGGGCTGGCTCAAAAAACCCCTGACATGGATTTGGCCGGAGGTCAAAAACGGAGACGTGCTTCACGAATGGCGCAAAAAGAAAATCGAACGTTTCTTTTCAAACTGGCCGGACTGGGTTAAACGGCCCCTCACCTGGGTCTTGCCCGAGGAGCGCCACATCACCCTCGATGAGCTGGTCGAGGATCTCGACCGCGCGGTCCGGTTTCCGGGAATCACCAATGCCTGGACCATGCCGATCAAGACGCGCATCGACATGTTGTCCACGGGCATCAAAACGCCGGTGGGGATCAAGCTGATGGGACCGGATTTAGAGGTTCTCTCCGAGCTGGGTTCGCGCATCGAAGCCGTGGTGCGGGACGTTCCCGGTACGCTATCGGCCTACTCAGAACGGGTAACGGGCGGCAATTATTTGGATTTCAAAATCAAACGGCATGAAATCGCCCGTTACGGACTCACGGTCGATGATGTGCAGAACGTTATCATGACCGCCATTGGCGGGATGAACGTGACCAACACCGTTGAGGGACTGGAGCGCTATCCTGTCAACCTACGCTACAGCCGGGAGCTGCGGGATGATATTGAGCGGCTCAAACGCGTGATGGTCCCCGCCCCCACGGGTGCCCAGGTGCCTCTGGCGCAGCTTGCCGACTTGTCAATTCAAAAAGGGGCGGCAAGCATCAAAAGCGAAAACGCGCGGCAAACCGCCTGGATTTATGTCGACATAAAAGGGGTGGATGTGGGGACCTTCGTCAAGATGGCCCGGGACGTCGTCAACCGGGAAGTCGACTTGCCCGCCGGCTATTCCATGGTATGGTCGGGGCAGTACGAGTATATGGAAAAGGCCCGTCGGACATTGAACGTCATTGTGCCCATAACGCTGGTCTTGATCTTGCTCCTCCTTTATATCCATTTCAAAAATGTGATCGAAGTGGTCATCGTCATGGCGACTCTGCCCTTCGCACTCGTCGGCGGCGTATGGCTGCTTTATCTTTTGGGCTACAATCTTTCAGTGGCCGTTGTGGTGGGTTTCATCGCCCTGGCCGGGCTCGCAACCGAAACCGGCGTCGTGATGCTGGCCTACCTTGATGAAAGCTTCGAAAAGCGGAAAGGCAGCGGCGCGATGAATACGAAAGACGATCTGAACGCGGGCATCATCGAGGGCGCCGTTGAGAGAGTTCGGCCCAAACTCATGACCGTGGCGACGACGCTCATCGGGTTGATGCCGGTGATGTTTGGGATTGAAACGGGCTCAGAGGTGATGAAACGAATCGCCGCGCCCATGGTGGGCGGCCTGGTGTCTTCGACGATTCTGACCCTGGCAATTATACCGGCGGTTTATGATATCTGGAAACGATGGGAACTGCGCCAAGCCTTAACGCTTGTAAAACCTGAATCCGAGGAGAGGACCCATGAAGGCGATTAAAGCATTTATTCGCAGCAATCGGGCCCCGGCGGCGCTTGATGCCCTCTGCGAGGCCGGCATCACGCACGCCACCCTTACGGAGGTGCTGGCGGTTGGCGCCGGCACCGACAGCGCTCAGGGGGAAGTCAACATCGAGCTCGGCCGCAAGGTACACCGCATGGTGCAACTGGAAGTAATTTGCCTGGACAAGGACGAATTGAGGGCGGTTGAATTAATCCGCAAGGCAGCCTGTACTATGCGGCCGGGTGACGGAATCATCACGGTTGCCAATGTAAACCGCGTCGTCAAAGTCCGCACGGGCGCGGAAAGCGCAGAGGCGCTTTAGCGATCGATTGTGACCCTTAAGCCCTTTGAAAAACCAGGGTTAGGCCGCTGAGCGGTCAACGGGGATATTATTCATACAGCTAAACATTCATGGCCTTCTGGGCCGCTACAATGCCTGAAAATTTTATTTTCGTGTTAAATTGA
>CP070697.1:4769696-4781191 GCA_020353555.1 Desulfobacterales bacterium | reverse complement strand
ACCGGCCAGGCCGATAGCAGACACCTGGGCTTTCGGCTCCTTCAGCTCCTGTCGAATGAGCTCTGCCGTATCAATCGCGCCATTACCCTGCAGATGAGAGGCATCCCGTATTTCCACTTTGTCATTGTTTATCCACAAATAAACCAGATCGGGGGACTTGCCGCGAATGATCACTTTGTCGTAACCGGCATACTTCAGTTCGGGTGCCCAAAACCCCCCCATCATTGAGAACGCCATCAGCAACGTCTGTGGAGAAATAGTCGAAACAATGGTACGATTACAGCCGATAGCCGGTGTGCCGCATAAAAGACCCGCGGCGAATATCAGTAGATTATCGGGAGAAAAAGGTTCGACTTCGGGCGGAACCCGGTCCCATAATAACTTGGCATTCGTCCCCAAACCCCCCAGATACAGCTCGGTGTCTCTTGGGTCGGTTTGTACCCTCTCGATGCTTCCCCGGGACAGATCAATTTCTAAATTAAATCCTGTCTCTGCGCACCTCATTTTTTGCCCCTTCTAGATTACCTGAATCCGTGACTTGCTTTTTGATTAATCATGGGCTGCAGGACTTCGATGCCCGCTTTGCGTATCTTGATCGATTTGAACGTCACCCCTCACGCCATCAATCGATGCGAATGATTTTGACGTGCTTGCCCACCCACTCCAAAGGCAGGTAAACCCGGCCGCTGTTTCCGGCCCGTTTGACTTCCTTTTCGATCAGCTCGACCCCGAAGACCCCGAACTTGGCCTTGGGGGACTTGCCGGGCTCTTGCGGCTTCCCCCTGATCTCTTTCAGGCCCGTTGCTCTTTTCAGGGCGACCATATTCTCCTCTGGTTGACAAAACACGTTGATTTCCTTTCGGCCCGCATCCACCGAGGTTCCAAGTTGGCGCCGACCGATTTCCCGACAACGGGAGGATGGCTCAGTAAAACGATCGAATGGGTTGATGAGTGGACTGACGATCCGCGCCGGCCCGGAGGCCGGGGATTGCACGCTCCAAGCTATAAATTAATTACAATTTAGCTATAATGTAGTTATAGGAGGCTCCCTGGAATTTGTCAAGAAAAAAATCATCGGAAAAACTCTGCCATGAACCCGGGCCAGATGGGCTTCACGGCGGACGCGATCGAAGCGCAGGACCCACCGGATGGCGCTGACGGCCGCGGGGCCGCCCCGGTCCTGGCGCTATTCCCCGCCCCGGCCGAACCGGATAGGGAGGGGGACATTGGTAACATATTGAGATTATTAATGCAACTTGTCTTTTTACCCGTTTTTTTTCCGGCCACTTCAACGGGATATCTTATTTGCGTTCTCTTGGTTAAGGCGGTCCGAAACGGACTTGGGCCGACATCTTGCCGCGGGTTGCAGGTGTCAAAAACGCAAGCAGCGCGCCACAGCGGCCGCACGACGCGTCGATGTGTCGACCGCTGAACAACCAATCAGGGATATAAGGGACACCCAACCATCAACCGTGCTTGCTACTTGAGGATATTTTCTTTGGATTTAAATCACAAAAAGATGCTTCGAGAGCCCTGCATCCTGTGATTGCCAGGGAAATTGATCGCAGGCCAATATTGGTGACGGCCTCTTCCGGAGATGCGCCCGCCCGCCACTCAGGCCCACTTGTCGGTGATGATTAAATGAATGCGCTTAAAAAAATGTGTGGGCAAGCGCCTTTTAGTCGGCTTTATCCTGTCTGATTCAAAATAGTATGGTAAGATTGGATTCTCCAAAAACTCATTGACAAGATATCAGATATCTGAAATCAGATATGTGAAACATAACCTCAGCGTAGCCCTGCCAAGAAAGCATCGGACCTGCAAAGATGGATGGTATTCAAAAGCCAGCTAACTCGTTGACGACTCCGGTTCCGCGAGGTTCACTGGTCAACTTTGTTGTTGAAAGAATAAAAGAGGCCTTGATCAACAAAGAAATTAAACCCGGTGACTATTTGCCTGCGGAAGCCGAACTGGCCAAAAACCTGAATGTCGGAAAATCCAGCGTGCGTGAAGCACTCAAGATGCTGCAGGCACTCGGTGTGGTTGTAGTTAGGCGGGGGCAAGGGACTGTAATCTGCAAAAAGCCTGGGGAGGATTCCGTCAACCCGCTCATATTTCAGCTCATTATGGAGGATCGAAGTCCTCAGGACCTTATCGATCTGAGAATGATATTTGAGCCTGGAATTACGGTCATGGCCATGAAACGAGCGACGGATGCGGAAATCGAAACGATCCGCAAGACGGTTGAACGGTTGGAGAAATCAATCGAAGAAGGCGCCCCAGCGGCCGACGACGATTTGGCTTTCCATTTTGCTATTCTCAAAGCCACCCGCAATCCTTTCGTAATTCGGATCGGGGATACAATCCTGCAACTTTTCAAATCGTCCATCAGCACATCGATGCGAACCATCCCGGAGATTGCCCTCAGGGACCACAAGCGTATATTTGAAGCCTTTGTTCAAAAAGATGAAGAGAAATTGGTAGAGGCCGTCGTGGCCAGTTTTGAAGGGTGGGAAAAAAGTCTCAGGAGAAGTTCGGTTTGATGCTTTTGGACACGGTTAAACACCGGCAACGGAATTTCTGAACCTGCTTTTTATCCGCCCTAACAGCCGACGAAAGACAAGTGCACATCCGCTCAGGCAATGTAAACGATCGAATTTGACCATTACAACATCTTTGAGCACCCCCGATTGACGTCTTCTGCTCTATGGGGCCGTGAGCGCCGCGCGTCCGGAGACGCAATAACCTCGAAACAAGCAGTACCTTATGAAATTTCTCGATAAAATCAAGATGATCAGCGACGGTTTAGATCGAGTTATGAGGATTTGTACCGCTATGCTGGCGGCCGGGTTTACCATTTTGATTTTCGCGACGGTGTTAAGCCGGTACGTATTTGACTTCTCGATCCTGTTTTCGCAGGAAGTCAGCAAGCTGCTTTTCATCTGGTCCTGTTTTTTGGCCGCGACTGTTACGTACAAACGAATGGCCCACATCCGGTTTGAATTTGCCGAGACCTTTCTCGGCAAAAAAGGTGTCCTTTTAACGGATGTGTTGATCCATTCTCTGAGCCTTGTGTTCTTCGGTCTGATATTCGTGCAGTCGATTAGCTACGTGCGCCAGATCTGGGAGACCTATTTCCCTTTGATCGGGGTATCGCAGGGCTGGCTCTATGTCAGTGTACTGATTTCTGCGATTGTATTTTTGTTTCATAATACTTCTTTTCTAATGGCTAGTCTCGCATCACTTGACAAATGGAATGCGGATGAACCGGCAGCCGATCGCCAGGTGTAGAATATGCTTGCGGCCCTAATCATCATTTTTGTCATATTGGCCATTCTTCGCTTTCCCATCGCATTGGCGGTGGGCATTTCGTGCATGCTGGCCATCTGGCTTTTTTCCGACATCTCCCTGATTGTGCTGGTGCAAAGGATGGTAACCGGCGTCGACACCTTTGTCTTGTTGGCGATACCGTTGTTTGTTCTCACCGGCAGATTGATGAACGCCGGCGGCATAACCGACCGGATTTTTTCATTCGCCAGAGGTCTCGTAGGGCACGTCCGAGGCGGTCTGGGCCAGGCCAACATCATTGCCAGTATGATCTTTTCGGGTATGTCCGGCTCAGCCGTCGCGGATGCGGGTGGACTGGGAGCGATCGAAATTAAGGCCATGAATGACCAGGGGTATCCCAAGTTGTTTTCAAGTTCGGTGACCATCGCCTCTTCGGTGATTGGGCCGGTAATTCCGCCCAGCATCCCCATGGTCCTGTATGGCGCCCTGGCCGAAGTCTCGGTGGGAAGGCTATTTATGGGAGGCATCATCCCCGGCGCGCTGGTCGGCCTCGCGCTGATGGTGCTGGTCTACGCAATCAGTGTTAAAAATAATTATCCCCAGGATGAAAAGATTGCTTTCGCAGAGCTGGCTCGACGATTCGGCCAGGCCTTCCTGCCGACTTTAACTCCCGTAATTATACTGGGAGGAATAATGGGCGGTATCTTTACGCCTACGGAGGCTGCCGCGGTCGCCGCTATTTATGCCTTTGTTCTATCTTTCTTTTTCTATCGATCGCTTAAAATCAGAGACGTTCCCGATATTTTGATCGAAACCATGATTACCACGGCGGTGGTGACGTTTTTGATCTCGAACGCCAGCATCTTTTCTTATCTGCTGCTGCTCGGAGATTTGGCGGGGATTGTGGTCTCTGCCCTCACAGCGGTTACGATGAATAAATTCGTGATGTTGTTTATTTTGAACATTATCCTGCTTTTCTTCGGCGCTGTTATGGAAGCGGGCGTTGCTCTGATTCTCTTGGTTCCAATTTTGGTGCCGGTTTTAAATATCGTCGGCATTGATTTGATCCATTTTGGCGTGCTGATGACTCTAAATCTGATGATCGGGTGCGCAACCCCGCCGGTGGGTGTATCCCTTTTTGTCGTCAGCCATATAACGGAGACAAGGGTGGAAAGTCTGATGCGCGCGATCCTGCCTTTTTTGCTGCCGCCGATTATCGTCCTGTTTCTTATTACCTATATACCCATATTGGTAACCTGGATTCCATCGCTGGCATTCGGCAACTAATAATTACCCGATCATTTTCAGATCAGGGTAATGGATGAACCCCAAATCACAAAAAGGAGGCAAAGGTATGAAGAAGATGCACACGGTAGTTATCGGTTTGTTTTTCTTGGCAGGTGTTGGATTGCTCTTTACACCTGCGGCAATGGCCAAAAACATTGTCATCAAAGTCGGTCACGGGCATACGGCAACGCACTCATATCAACTCGGCCTCGAGCGCTCTGCCAAAGCAATTGAGGAGGCAACCAAGGGTAGAATCACACTCAAATTCTATCCCAGCGCCCAGCTCGGCAATGAACGTCAGATGCAGGAATCATTGACCACCGGCACTCTGGAAATGACGATTACCGGTTTGGCGAACCTGTATGATCCGGCCTTCGCCCTCTTTGACTTCCCATTCCTCTATGACAATCGAACGCAGATCAAGAATGTGATGTACAGTGACTTGATGCAGAGCATGGGCGCCGGCCTAATCAAAAAAGGATTGCGAATCGTCGGATTGATGGAAGTGGGTTTTCGAAATGTCACTTCGAACAAACCGATCAACAGCCCGGCCGACCTGCAAGGATTTAAGATAAGGACTCCTGAAAGCCCGGCCCAGATAGAATGTTTTAAAGCCATGGGCGCCACACCCACCCCGATGAGTTTCAGCGAGCTTTACGGCGCGCTGCAGCAGGGCGTCGTTGACGGGCAGGAGAACCCGCTGGAAAATATTTTCAACGCCAAGCTTTACGAAGTGCAAAAGTATGTGAATGTTACCAGACACATTTATAATTTCGCCTATGTGTTTATTTCCGAAAAATTCTGGACAAAGCTGTCTCCGGAAGACCAAAATCTGATCGCTTCTGAAATCAAAAAAGGGTGTTTGTGGCAAATAGACTATTTAGAAGAGAAGGAAGCGGATTATGCCGACCAATTAACAGCAAAAGGCATGTCGTTCGTAGAAGTGGACCGGAATCAGTTTCGTGAGGCTGCCATGGGCGCTTATAACTCCGATTTCGTCAAGAAACTGGAGCCAAGGTCTTCTGAGATTATTGAACAGATTCGTGCGATTGTCGCCAAGTATTAACTTTGCGTGACAATTTACTTTTGGGACGGGAGAACCCAGACGCTCGTTCTCCTGTCCGGCTTTAACCCTGACGCGAAGTTAGGGTTAATTGTAAAGGGACGACATCATGGAATTTACGAACACTGCATTGGAAGCGATGAAAGATCGCTGGACCTATATCGAAGCCAATGGTCATAAGCTGGTCATCGACGCGGATACGCATTTAACGGATGTAGATAATCTACAAGGGGATTTAAAGGCAGCATATGAGGCAACCTGCAACTATTATCACGGTCGGCCGATTGGCGCCGAAGATATCTTGCGGGAAATGAAACTGGCAGAGGTCGATATGGCGCTGATCTGGCAAAACCCCGCGGCGACGCCTTACCGCGGTGACCGACAGGTCGACTTTGACATCCTGATGAAGGCCAATCGTTACATTTTCGATGTTTCCAGGAAATATCCGCAGTCCTTCATACCGGCCGGTTGGACGGATCCGAAGGCCCTTGGCATCGAAAATGCCCTGCGGGTTGTGGATATTTGCCTCTTTGAGTTTGGTTTTCCGGTCGTCAAAATGAATCCGGCTCAAAATGCATTTCCGATCACCAGCGATGAGGTCCTCACCGTCACCGAACGGATCGCAAGCCTCGGTGCGGTCACAGCGTTCCACTATGGGGCGGACACGGAATTCACTCCGGCCTCCGGGCTCGAAGAGGTTGCGCAGCGGTTTCCGAAAGCCTCCTTCCTGGCGGTTCACATGGGCGGCGGGGGTGCTGGCTATCTAGAAGCCGAACACCTTTATTTGGCAACCCGCGAAATGGGCATCCGCAACCCGAACATTCATTTTGTTGTTAGCGCCAAGCGCGAAACCCACGTCGAGAGCGATTTCATCGTTTTTAAGCAGGCCGGTGAACCCTATTGCCGAAACATTTCCTGCGGCAGCGATGCGCCCTACGGCAAAATGGTCTGGAATTTTGGCGGGTATAGGGCCATGCTCAAATCCTTGGGCGACGCTGAAAATCATACAGATCCCCGCATCCGCTGGCGGGATGTCGTCTTCACTGACGAAGATGCCCAAAGGTATTTAGGCGGAAATTTTGCGGCATTTATCTCAGAGGCCTATCGAAATATCTTTGGCGTTCATTCTATCCAACCCTAAGCCATTCCAGGTTGTCCGATTGTGCTCCTAGATCGGGAAGTTGGGGAACCAAGGGCAATACTTGTCGCTGCGCGGCCATCTTTGGCACATGTTGGGCGCGCATAGGATTAGCGCACCCGCTCCAGCAAATAGGTGTCTTCCTGCGACAAAATGGATTTACCTTGCCCTGTTAAATCCGATATTAATAGAACATAAGGAAAAACCGTTACAGGAGATAATGCGAAAGGGATCTCTTATGCAGAGAAACTATTTAACCGGGGCAGCGGTTTTGAAACAAATGTCCGCAGAGCGGCGGCACCGGCGGTTGTACCACCGCGCGGGGTCGGTCAACAACCTTCTCATCCCCCTCGCAACGGCAACATTGCCGGTTTTTACCATCAGGTGAAAAGTGATTGGGAATTACGGCCCATGGCAAACAGCGCGTTTCCGTGCGCTTTAAAATCTCTCCCAGCCGCTGGAGAAAATTGCGCTCGTCGGCAGGATCCTCAAAGATCTTACCCCGGACAATTCCGCGGGCAATCATATGCTGTCAAGCACCGGCTGCGTCGATCCGTGATCTCCTTGGCAGAGCTAGGCCTTATCAAAACAATCCAATATGGTAAACTTTGAATCTTTAGTAGATCCGGTATGTTTTACCCGCCAAAGACACCATCCCAAAGGTTTTTTCAAGCCCTGGAGCAGTTTCGCTTCCCGGCCAAAAAGAAGGACGCTGAGACCCTGGCCGTGAACAAGGTTCTGTGACGGAGACAGCAATCCTCTATTTGAAAGAAACCATGACTTTCCCCGTTTCAACCTCGTCACCTGCTTTGACCAGAACCGAATCCACCTCGCCGTCACAGGGCGAGGCGATTGCACTTTCCATCTTCATGGACTCAATGGTGACCAATTCCTGGCCCCGGTAGACCCGGTCACCCGGTTTGACTTTGACGTCCACTACCAGACCCGGCATCGGGCACTCCAAGACGTTGTCCAAAACCTTGTGAACAGGCGGCGGCATGTGCCGGGCGAGGTCCCACTCCCTGGGGTTGTAAATTTCAAATGTTCTGTTAATTCCGCAGAACGCCGCCCAGATGAAGTTGCCGGCATATCTGAGGCGGAAATGGTGAACCTCGTCATTGATTTTCAGCTTGAGACGACGCCGATAGAACTCCATCGGCGGAGTCTTCACGTGGTACTCGTCGTCGTTTACCCGGATGACCCACTCAAATTCGACCGCTTCTTTGTGAAGTCTGACGTGAAAAATGTCGCCGTCACTCTTCACAACGTATTGCTGCTCCCCGACAGAGGGCGGCACCGTTCCCACTCTCGACCTCAGTGGCAGTAGAGAACCTTTGACCAGATTCTTTCGCAGGTGGTAAATCAGGGTTGTCGCGATGGTCATGAAATGAAGATGCTCCGCCGGCGGTTCAATTTTGGCATTTTCATCTTCCAAATGATCCCGGATAAAATCGGTGGACAACTCTCCTCGGATGAACGCCGGATGCGTCAGAATTTGATTGATGAAATCAACATTCGTGACCACTCCTTCGATGTGATATCCGTTTACGGCCTGCACCAACCGTTTCCTGGCTTCTTCGCGGTCCTGTCCCCAGGTGATCACCTTGGCGACCATCGAATCATAAAAGACGTTGATATAACTTCCGGAGTGGATTCCGCTCTCGACACGGACAAATTCTCCCCGGGGCGCTGCATAGCGGGTGATCAGTCCGACAGAGGGAATGAATCCCCGGGAAGAATCTTCGGCGCAGGTGCGCGCCTCAATCGCCCAGCCGCGCGGCGAAATATCCTGCTGTTTGAATGGCAGAACCTCACCATCGGCAATGCGGAGTTGCAGTTCCACCAGATCCAGACCAGTGACCATCTCTGTCACCGGATGTTCTACCTGCAGGCGCGTGTTCATCTCCAGAAAATAGAATTCCTTGTTTTCATCCACGATAAATTCAACGGTGCCCGCATTGACGTAACCTGCCTGCCGGGCAAGATTGCAGGCCGTCATCCCCATCCGACCGCGGAGTGACTCGTCTAATACGGTAGAGGGGGATTCTTCGATTATTTTCTGGTAGCGCCGCTGAATCGAACACTCCCGCTCTCCGAGGTGAACGATGTTCCCATATTGATCGGCGAGCACCTGGATCTCAACGTGGCGGGGTTTGCGGACATAGCGCTCGATGAACATTCGATCGTCGCCAAAAGCCTTGCGGGCTTCCTGCTGACAGAGATGCATGGCGGAAGGCAGTTCCTGCGGTCCGTCGACGACGCGCATGCCCTTACCGCCTCCGCCCGCAGCAGGCTTGATCAGCACGGGGTATCCGACTTTCTCGGCCAGGGCGGCGGCCTCCTGACTGGCGGTCACGGCTTGCATGTGTCCGGGTACGGTGGGGACACCTGCACCAAAAGCCAGTTTCTTGGCCGCGATCTTGTCTCCCAGGGCAGCGATCACCGCGGCCGGCGGCCCGATGAACGTCAACCCGGCCTTCTCGACCATGTCGGCAAATGCGGCGTTTTCCGAGAGAAAGCCGTAGCCGGGATGAATGGCCTGACAGCCGCTGCGGCAGGCCGCCTCGATAATTTTTTCTTTTGCCAGGTAAGATTCGGCCGGCCTGGCGCCTCCCAACAAAACGGCTTCGTCGGCGCGGGCGACATGCAGGCCGCGCAAATCGGTGTCCGAAAAAACCGCTACGGTTTGGATCCCCATCTTCTTGCAGGTGCGAATGATGCGCACAGCGATCTCGCCGCGATTGGCAATCAGTATTTTGTTGAACATGTTTGACCTCACAGTGGAATGTTGCCGTGTTTGCGATCGGGTCGGGGACTTTTTTTGCTCTCCAGAAACTGGAGCGTTCGAATCAGGCGGTGGCGCGTGTCTTTAGGGAAGATGACGTCGTCGAGGTAGCCGCGTTTGGCGGCCAGAAAGGGATTCACGAAAGTTTTGCGGTACTGTTCCATCTTTTCGTTCAGCAGGGCCTCGGGATCGACCGCATCCTTGATTTCCTTCCGGTAAATGACTTCAGCCGCGCCTCTGGGTCCCAACACCGCAATTTCGGCCGTAGGCCAGGCGTAATTAATGTCACAGTGAATGTGCTTGGAGTTCATGACCAGATACGCTCCCCCATACGCCTTGCGAACGATAACGGTGATGCGCGGCACGGTAGCCTCCGTGAATGCATACAGGAGCTTGGCACCATGGCGAATGATTCCGCCGTGTTCCTGCTCCGGACCCGGCATGAACCCGGGCACATCCACCAGGCAGATCAGGGGGATATTGAACGCATCGCAAAAGCGCACAAAACGGGCCGCTTTGAACGAGGCATTGTTGTCCAGCACACCTGCCAACACCGCCGGCTGGTTGGCCACCAACCCGATGGTCTGGCCTCCCAGCCGTCCAAAACCGCAAATAATGTTGCGGGCGAAGTGCGGTTGAACTTCCAGGAATTCGGCACCGTCGAGAATGCTGTAGATCAGCACGTTCATATCGTAGCTCTGATTGGGGTTGGACGGCACGAGATAGTCCAAGGTGGGATCCGTTCTCTCGGGCGGATCGTTCAAATCCAGGAACGGGGCCTTCTGCTGGTTGTTTGAGGGGAGGTAGTTGATCAACTGCCGCACGGCACGCAGGCAAAGGATGTCGTTCGGGTAGACAAAGTGGGCGACACCGCTCTTTTCAGCGTGAATCTCGGCCCCTCCCAGTTCTTCCGCGGTAATGTCCTTATGAATCACGGTCTTGACCACGTTGGGGCCGGTCACGAACATATAGGAGGTGTGTTCGACCATGAATACAAAATCGGTTATGGAGGGACTGTACACGGCGCCGCCGGCACAGGGCCCCATAATGCAGGAAATCTGGGGAATCACGCCGCTGGCATGGACGTTGCGGTGAAAAATCTCACCATAGGCGGCGAGGGCATCTACGCCCTGCTGGATGCGTGCCCCGCCGGAATCATTCAGTCCGATGACCGGAGATCCCACCCGACGCGCCAAATCCATGACCTTACAAATTTTCTGGGAATGGCCTTCCCCGAGCGATCCGCCGATTACGGTGAAATCCTGGCTGAAAACGAAGACCTCGCGACCATCGATCTTGCCGTGTCCGGTGATAACGCCGTCGCCCGGGTAACTGTCCTCTTCGCTGCCGGGACCGCCGCGTCCCACCTTGAGGATATCGAACTCTTCGAATGATCCCTCATCCAGCAACAAGTCTATCCTTTCGCGCGCGGTCAACTTGCCTCTGCTGTGCTGGGCGGCGATTCGCTCGGGGCCGCCGCCCAGCAGAGCCTGGTCGCGCCATTGGGCCAGCTCCGAAATATTGCTGTGCAAGATTTCAACCATAGGTGCTCCTTTTTCTTTTCCATCCGGTTCTGGAGGTTAGTCCTCGGGTCAGGGCGGCTGCCAGGCCGCAATTTGCCCGGTCCAATGCTTCAAAAAAAAACAAAGCCTTGTGGTGCTCTGCCGTCTGTGTATCCCATCAGTTCGCATTGTTTCAGCTCTCCATGCAATCGTGTTGGACAACACGGGAATATATGACCAGGAAAGCGGGTTAAATTTTCAGATTCGTTTGACAAACAAGCGAAGATTATCGGTTAAAATCAGTCTTCTTAGTTTGACTTCGTAAAGATATTTCTTGCATTGTCCTCGGGAAAATTGTAGAAAGTTATCATTATGCTAACACCAAAGAAAACATTCTACTGAACAAAGGAGCGAATTTTATGCAACCCCCCC
>CP070697.1:4740414-4769596 GCA_020353555.1 Desulfobacterales bacterium | reverse complement strand
TTCTCCGGGGTCTCGTGCGCGGCCGCTGGTGGATTCCGCCCGCTATCTTGGCCGGCATCCTGGGCGGACGTCTCGCGGGCAGCGATTTGCCCGCCGAAAAGCTCCTGCTGGTGGCCGCTTACATTCTAGCCTACAATCTAGGGTTTTACCGCTGGAGTCTCGACTTCGCCCGGGAGGCGGCCCGCTATGGACCCGCGCGGCGACGCTTCGCGTTCTGGCAGGCGGCACTGGACAGCAGTGCCTTGTTTCTGCTCACCGCTTTCTCCGGTGGCCTGGCCAGCCCGATCCGCTTCTTTTTTATTGGGCACGCCGTCCTGATCGCCTTTTTGCTTCCTTCCCGCTCGACCTATGGTTTGATCGTCCTGATGGTGGCCGGCCTGATCGGACTGGCGGCCTCCGAGTATATGGGTTGGATCCCGCCCCACGCCCTCGGTTCGGCCGCCCGGTCGCTTGAGACCTCCCGGGCGGCTTCGCAGTTGTTCACCGAAATCCTTTTTCTGGCAACGGCTCTGTTTCTCAGTGCTTTCCTTACCGCCTCCGGAAAAAAGCTATTCCGGCAGAACATCGACAGTCTCCGCCAACGCTGCGACGCGCTGACCGGCACCAACAAGAAATTCAAAACCCTGTTTTCCATGATCCATGCCCTGGGTTCCGCCCAACACCTGGATCAGGTGCTGCAGACGGTCACCACCGAATTCACCGCTGCGCTGGAAGTGAAAGGCGTCTCGGTCAAACTGCTCAGCGATGAGGGTAAAAGCCTGCGCTATGCGGCCGCTTGCGGTCTGCCGGAAGCTTTTATCAAAGAAAAAGTGGTGGAAGTTGACAAGAGTCCCCTGAATAAACGCATTATCGAGGGTGAGCCTTTTGTCACCGGGAATGTCACTGCCAGTGAGATGTTCCAGTTCGGCGAAGTCCTGACGGAGGCCGAAATAAGATCCGTGCTGTTTTTGCCGCTGAATTTAGACGGACGCATTATCGGCATTCTAGGTGCCTATTGTGAGCGTCCCAATCGCTTTCACCAAGAAGACGTCGATTTCTTGCGCCTGGCCGCCGGGATCGTGGCCATCGCCCTGGAAAACGCGCGGGCCTACGAGGCGGTCGAAAAGGCCCTGCGCGAACGTTCCTGGTTCATGATGCGGGTGGCCCACAACCTGCGGGCGCCCCTCGCGGCCATGCTCAGCATCCTCGAAGTGGTCTGCGGAGGGTATCTGGGGCAGCTGAACGACGAACAGCGGGAATACCTGCGCCGGCTCGATCGCAGGGTTCGCACCATGCTGTCGCTGATCAGCGAATTGATGTTTCTGGCTCGCAACCGGGAAGAAAAACTCAGTGCGGCGCAAGCCGCTACCGATCCGACATTGCTTGCCCGTCGCATCCGCAGAACATTCCAGGACAAGGCGGCGGAAAAGCGCGTCAACTTTATGGTCGATGCGCCTGAAGATCTTCCGCCCCTTCGGGGTCAGTTGGAAGTGATTGAACAGATGCTCGAAAATCTCATCTCCAATGCCATCAAGTACACGCCGACCGAGGGATCGGTGAATGTCAGGTTTTCCCAGACGAACGGTAAAATCCGATTCGAAATCAGCGATACGGGGATCGGGATCCCGGCCGCTGACAAGGCCAAACTTTTTACCGAATTCTTTCGGGCTGAAAACGCCAAATCCGTCGCCAAAGACGGTACCGGCCTGGGTTTGGCGATTGTCAAGGAAATTGTCGATAACCTCGATGGCCGCATTCTAGCGGAAAGCGAAGAAGGGGTGGGCACCGTTTTTGTGGTTGATTTGCCGACGGCCGCTGCGCCGGAGAAGACCGCGGCGACGACCGGACCCAGTGACCCGACGCAGAACGCAATGGAAGGCCTGACCCGTCACAAGTAGAGAAACCGCAGACTTCAGGAGAAAACCCATCGGGTGCGTCTATCTCCTGACGGAGGAACAACACCATGACACAGGAAGAAAACCTCGACCTGCAGCCGCTGGAAGACATCCTGGCCGAATACCGCGGGCAGAAAGGCGCCGTCATTCCGGTCCTGCAAAAAGCCCAGAAGATTTACGGTTATTTGCCGGCGCAAGTATTGCGGCGGATCGCCAAAGGGATGCGCGTGCCTCTCAGCCGGTTGTACGGTGTGGCAACCTTTTACTCCCAGTTCTACCTGACACGCCGCGGCCGTCATGTTCTGCGCCAGTGCGACGGTACCGCCTGCCATGTCCGTGGCGCAGCGAAGATCATTGAAAGGATGGAAAACGAACTAGGTATCAAGGCCGGCGAAACGACCCCCGATTACAAACTCACGTGCGAGGTCGTTTATTGCCTGGGCTCATGCGGATTGGCGCCGGTGGCCGTCGTGGATGACACCGCCGTTGGCAAACTGGTGCCCGAGAAAATGATGGCGATCATACGCAATCTGAATTAACGCGCCCGCCATCCGCCGCCCGAGGCCGGTTTTAAATCGGTCGCGACACGACACGACCGTTTAACCAAGCAAGGAGGCCCCAAGATGTCAAAGTTGATGACGATTGAAGATTTCAACGCGCTGCGCGAAAAGGCCCGGCGGGCCAGCCAGATGCGACGGCAAACCGGGACCCAGATAATCATTGGTATGGGAACGTGTGGGATTGCCGCCGGGGCCCGGGAAACCATGCATGCGGTTGTTGAAGAACTGAAGCAACACGCCATCGAAGCGCATGTTTCCACGGTGGGATGTATCGGAATGTGTGCTTTTGAGCCACTGGTGGATATTGCCCAGGCAGGAGGAAACCGCATTACGTACGGCCATGTCATGCCGGATATGGTGCCCTTTTTCATCGACGAACATCTGCGGCAGGGTCGGGTGGTCAAAGACTGGGTGGTCGGTCAAATACCCCAACCCGGTGACCAAATCGAGACGGATGATGCGCGCCCCGCAATCAAAGACAATCTGGTCACGAAGCCCGTGGACCGCGCGGCCGTCCCCTACTACCACGAGCTACCATTTTACACCAAGCAAAAACGCATCGCCTTGCGCAACTGCGGCCTCATCGATCCGGAAAGTATCGAAGAATATATCGCCCAGGACGGGTATTCGGCCTTGGCCAAGGTTCTCACCGCGATGACCCCGCAACTCGTTTTGGATGTGGTTAAAGCTTCCGGGCTCAGAGGCCGGGGAGGCGCCGGTTTCCCCACCGGACTGAAGTGGGAGTTTACCAGTCGTTCGCCGGGTACCCCCAAATATGTGATCTGCAATGCGGATGAAGGGGATCCCGGGGCCTTCATGGATCGCAGCATTATTGAAGGCGATCCCCACAGCCTGATCGAGGGCATGGTCATCGCCGCCTTCGCGATCGGCGCCCGGGAGGGTTATGTCTATTGCCGGGCCGAATATCCGCTGGCCATCCAACGCCTGCAGGTGGCCATGCAGCAGGCCACGGAGCATGGTTTGCTGGGCGCCCGTATCCTGGGGACGGATTTCAATTTCGACTTGCACATCAAAGAGGGTGCCGGAGCCTTCGTTTGCGGCGAGGAAACGGCCCTGATGGCCTCCATCGAGGGTCGGCGCGGCGAACCTCGTCCCCGCCCGCCCTTTCCCGCCGTCTCCGGACTCTGGGGCCTGCCCTCCAATATCAATAATGTCAAAAGCTATGCCATGGTGCCGCAGATCATCTTGCAGGGCGCCGAATGGTTTGCCGGCATCGGATCCAAACGCAGCCCCGGGACCGCTATTTTCGCCCTGACCGGCAAGGTCAACAATACCGGCCTGGTCGAGGTGCCCATGGGGATTACCCTCGGTGAAATCATCTTCGACATCGGCGGAGGCGTGCCGGACGGCAAAAAATTTAAGGCGGTCCAGACCGGCGGTCCCCTGGGCGGCTGTATCCCGGCGGAGCATCTGAACGTCAAGGTTGACTTCGATTCCCTTCGGGAAGTGGGAGCGGTCATGGGCTCGGGCGGCATGATCGTCGTGGATGAAGACACCTGCATGGTGGAATTCGCCAAGTTCTTCCTGACCTTTGCCAGCGCGGAAAGTTGCGGCAAGTGTATTCCCTGCCGGGCCGGCGGGAAACGCATGCTGGAGATCCTCACCCGCATCTGCGAAGGACGGGGACGGAGGCAGGATCTGGATAAACTCAGAGAACTTGCCGCCGGCATGGAGTCCAGCGCCCTGTGTGCCCTGGGGCAGCTCACCCCCGGACCGGTAATGGCTGCCCTGCGCTACTTCGAGGATGAATTCATGGCCCACATCGAAGATCGGCGCTGCCCGGCGGGATCCTGCAAAGAACTGGTGCCGGCCCGCTGTCTGAATGCCTGTCCGGCGGGGGTGGATGTCCCGGCCTATGTCAGCCTGGCGGCGGAGGGCCGCTATGCGGAAGCGCTGGCGATTCACCGGGAGCGCAACCCGTTTGCCATGGTCTGCGGGCGGGTCTGTCCGGCGTACTGTGAACAGCGCTGCCGGCGCAGCGACATCGATGCCCCGGTGGGCATCCGCGCCATCAAACGCTTTATGGCCGATCACGAGGCCGGCACGCCCTGGATGCCCACCCCACGCCCGGAGCCCCGGGACGCCAAAATCGCCGTGATCGGTTCGGGACCCGCGGGTTTGACCGCCGCCCTGCGCCTGGCGCAAAGGGGCTACCCGGTCACGGTCTACGAGGCGCTGCCGATTCCGGGCGGGATGATGACGGTGGGTATTCCGGAGTACCGGCTGCCCCGCGCCGTCATAAATCAGGAAATTGACAACATTCGGCGCGCCGGCGTGGAGATTATCTGCAACCGGCGCCTCGGGCGCGATTTCACCGTGGACGACCTTCTGCAGAGCCAGGGGTACCAGTCCGTCATCCTGGCCATCGGCGCCCATCAGAGCCTGCGCATCGGAATTGCGGGAGAGGATCGCCCGGGCGTTTATGCGGGCATCGATTTCCTGCGGGAGGTGGCCTTGGGCAACGCCCCGGATCTTCAAGGCAAACGGGTGGCGGTGGTTGGCGGCGGCAACGTCGCCATTGACGCGGCCCGCAGCGCCTGGCGGCTTGGAGCTTCCGAAGTCCACGTCGTTTACCGCCGCACCCGCCAGGATATGCCCGCCTATCCGGAAGAGATCGAGGCGGCCGCGCAAGAAGGCATCCAGCTGCATTACCTGGCGGCCCCGGTTCAGATTTTGGGATCCCCCGCCGTGACGGCCATCGAGGTTCAGCGTCAGCAACTCACGGATTTTGATGTGAGCGGTCGGCGCCGACCCATGCCGGTGGCCGATGCGCGGTATAACTTGGCCGTGGAGGTGGTCATCCAGGCCATCGGGCAACGCTCCGATGCGCTTTGCGTCGCAAACACCGGCCTGGAGGTCAACCGCGATTCCACCGTTAAAGTGGACCCCAATCTGGCGACCACCCGGACCGGCGTGTTTGCGGCCGGCGATGCGGTGAGCGGACCGGCATCCGTGATCGAAGCCGTGGCCCAGGGCAACCGCGTGGCCCGGGTCGTGGATATCTACCTGCAAACCGGCAAGATCGCAAGGGTCGACCTGCAGCTGGACGTCCATGGGCCGGCGCTCACCTGGGATATGGAACATTACGGCCAAGCGGCGCGGCTCGCACCGGTTCATTTGGCAATTTCCGATCGCCGCGCCAATTTCCACGAAGTGGAGTTGCCCCAGGATGAAAAAGCGATCCAGGCAGAGTGCAAGCGCTGCCTGCGATGCGATCTGGAGTTCGTGCAGTTGTCACCGCCGCAGGAAGAGCGGCGTCCGGCCGCGGCCGCCTTGTAGTTGAGCCGGGGCTATCGGTTGTCAATCGCTTGTCTTGAGGAGGAGGCGACCCTGCGGAAAAACCCCCGCGGTCACTTCTCCCCCGAAGGAGGCCCAAGAATGGCATCAGTCAATATCACCCTGAACGGTCAAAAGATCGCGGCCCAAGCCGGGCAGACAGTTCTGGAAGCGGCCCAAGCCGCCGGTGTCGACATTCCGACTCTGTGTCACCATCCGGTCCTCAAACCCATCGGAGCCTGCCGCGTGTGCCTGGTGGAAGTAAAGGGCCAGCGCAGCCTGCAGCCGGCCTGTACCTTTCCGGTGGCCGACCGGATGGAGGTCCAGACGGAATCGCCCAAGGTGGTCCAAGCCCGCAAATTCATCCTGGAACTGATCTTTTCGGAACGCAACCATTTCTGCATGTATTGTGAAATGAGCGGCGACTGTGAACTCCAGGCCCTCGGCTATCGCTACGGCCTGGACCACTGGGTCCACCCCACCTACACCCAAAACTTCCCGGTGGATGCCTCCGCGGACGACTTTCTTTTGGATCATAACCGCTGCGTGCTCTGCCGGCGCTGTGTGCGGGCCTGTCGCGAACTGGTCGCCAATCACACCCTGGACCTGCGCCAGCGGGGTGCGCTCACCATGCTGAGCGCCGATATGGACGTGGCGCTGGCGGAGTCTTCGTGTGTCGCCTGCGGTGTCTGCTTGGATGTCTGCCCCACGGGAGCGCTGATCGACAAACGCAGCGCCTTCATGGCGCGTGCGGACGAAACCGAGCGTATCCAGAGCATCTGCAGCCAGTGCAGTCTTGGCTGCGGCATCGAGATTGTCGCCCGCCGGGGGCATGTGCTGCGCATCGAAGGACAGTGGGACGCGCCGGTAAGTGGGGGATTGCTTTGTCAGAGGGGGCGTTTTCAAGCCTTGAACGATCGCCGCCCGCGAATACATGCGCCTCTGTTGCGCGCCAACGGCCGACAAATCGAAGTGAGTTGGGAGCGCGCCCTCCAGGCAGCCGCGCAACGGCTCGCCCAGGCGAATCCGCAGCGTTTGGGGGTTCTGACCACCACGCAGGCCACCAATGAGGCCCTGCACCTGCTGAAAAAACTGTTCGGCCAGGTGCTCCAGGCCAAATACACCGGATTCTTCAACAAGGTGGTCCCCCGGCTGTCATCCGCCCCCAGCGGTTCCCTGGCCGACCTGTCCGCGAGCGATTGCATTCTGGTCGTCGGTGCGGATCCGGTCAAGGAACAACCGGTGGCCGCCTTTATGATCAAACGCGCGGCGGACCGCGAGAGTCGGCTCATTGTCGTCGAAAACCAGACGACGCCCCTGTCCGATTATGCCGATACCGTTCTCCCGCTAAACGCAATTGAGCAGGCCGTTGCGATGGCTCTGAAGGCGGAACGGCCGGTGGTGCTCTACGGCGCCCACGTGACCGCCGAGGCGTGTCGCTCCCTGGCCAAGCTGGACGGCCGAGCCCCCTGGGTCGCTCTGCAGCCGGGAGTCAACACCTATGCGGCCGACGCCCTCGGATTCGGCAAGTATGCCGACACGGCCGCGCTGGATGTGGCCTTCGTTCTCGCCGGCGAGGAGGGACCAAATCTGACGCCCATTGAGGCTTCCCTGCGCAACGCCGCTTCCATCGTCGTTCAGGCCAGTTACGCCTCGCCCCTGACCGACCGCGCGGATGTGGTCCTGCCCATGGCCACCTGGCTGGAAAGATCGGGCACCCTGACCAACACCACCGGCTGCATGCAGAAAGCCTGCCAGGCCAAAGAACCGGAAGGCGAGGCCAAGCCGGACTGGGAAATTCTGGGCTTGCTGGCCGAGAAACTGGATCGGTCGTTCCAGGTTGCGGTCGATGAAATTGCGCCAAGCGCGACGCGCGTTTGGCAATGAAAGGAGAAGCCGTCATGGCCAAGGTAAGGGTTGCTACGGATTGGTTGGCCGCCTGTGCGGGGTGCCACATGTCCCTTTTGGATATCGACGAACGCCTCGTCGCCCTGCTGGATAAAGTCGAATTCACCTCGAGCCCGGTGACGGACTTAAAACACCCGCCGGCGGACGGCGTGACCGTCGGTATTCTAACCGGCGCCATCAGCAACAGCCACAATGTCGAAGTTGCCCGGCAAATGCGGTCCCGGTGCCAAATTCTCATCGCGGTGGGCGATTGTGCGACCTTCGGGGGCATCGTCGCCCACCGCAACCTGGTGGGCACCCAAGCGGCTTTGCAACGGGCCTATTTGGAAACCGAGAGCACCGTGGACGGCCTGATTCCCAATTCACCGGAACTCGGCCTTCCGCTCGAAAAAGTCACCGGTATTGCGGAGGTTGTCGAAGTTGATCTATTCATTCCGGGTTGTCCGCCCCGCGCCGATGACTTCCACTATGTCCTCTCGGAGCTCCTGGCCGGAAGGACCCCGGTGATATTGCCCAGCGAACATTTTAGATATGACTGAAGGAGACACGCTATGAGTGGCCGCAAAATCACGATTGAACCGGTAACGCGCATTGAAGGCCATGAGCGGGACACCATCCATCTGAACGAGGCCGGGGCTGTGGAGCAGACTTTTTTGCACGTCGATGAGTTCCGCGGTCTGGAGAAGTTCAGCGAAGGCCGGCCGTATTTCGAGATGCCCCAGATCACCCAGCGCATCTGCGGCATCTGCCCGGTCAGCCACCATCTGGCCTCCGCCAAGGCCTGCGACGCCATTCTGGGGGTGGACCCACCGCGGCCGGCCAAGCTATTACGCGAGTTGATGCACATGGGCCAATACGTGCAGTCCCACGGGATGCACTTCTTCCACCTGGCGGCGCCCGATTTACTGCTGGGTTTCGATTCCGATCCCCGCACCCGCAACGTATTCGGCATCATCCAGGCCAATCCGGAGTTGGCACTGAAAGCCGTCAATTTGCGTCGGTACGGACAACAGATCATCGAAAGACTCGGCGGCAAGCGGGTCCATCCGAACTTGGCGGTTCCCGGCGGGGTGAATGCGCCGCTCCGCCCCGCCGATCGGGATGCGATCGCCGCCGAACGCGACGAACAGCTCGCTTTTGCCCAAGAAGCCCTTACGATCCTCAAAGCGTGGATCAGTCAAAATGGAGATTTAGCCGGCCATTTCGCCGCCTTTCCATCCAACTACATGGGATTGGCCAACGACCAGGGCGCCCTGGAACTCTATGAGGGTCAGGTCAACGTCCGCAACCGTGAAGGCCAATCGCTGGGCCGGTTTCCCACCCAGGCCTACCTAGACTGCGTGGCCGAACACGTGGAGCCCTGGTCTTTTCTGAAATTCCCCTACTACCGCCCGCTGGGATGGCCGCAGGGAGGATATCGGGTCGGTCCCCTGGGACGCCTGAACACCGCCGCCGAAATTGCCACGCCCCTGGCCAACCTGGAGCTGAAAGCTTTCAAGCAGACCGGCAACGGCCGGCCCGTGGAAGGATCGCTCTATTATCATTATGCGCGCCTCATCGAATTGCTGTATGCCTTAGAACGTATCGGCGATATTCTGGACGACAAAGAAATTCTTGGCACGGATATCCGGGCGTATGGTACCGGCAAGCTGACGGGCCACGGCATCGGCATCATCGAGGCGCCCCGGGGGACCCTCATTCATGACTACACCACGGATGCCGATGGTCTGCTGGTGCGGGTGAATTTGATTGTCGCGACCGGCCATAATAACTGGGCCATGAACGAGGCCGTGGGAACGGTCGCCCGGGCGTTTGTGGTCGGTAATGAACTTACGGAAGGAATGCTCAACCGGGTGGAAGCCGCCATTCGCTGCTATGATCCGTGCTTGTCATGTTCCACCCATGCCATCGGTCAAATGCCGCTCGAAATCGTCCTGCGATCCGCGAACGGAACCGCGCTGGACCGCAGGGTCCGCTGAGTGAGGCGTGTATGCGTCGTAATCTCGTCATCGGATACGGCAACCTATACCGCAAGGACGACGGGGTGGCCTTTTATGTCGTCAACCGCCTTCGCCGCCGTCTGGGGCAACAGCCCCTGGATCCCGATGGCAGCGGCTTGGAAGAACTCGGCGCACAGACGGATTCGATCTTTATCCGGCAACTTGTGCCGGAAATGTTGGATACCGCCAGACATTACGGCCAGCTTATTTTCGTCGATGCGCACACGGCCGCCAACAGGCAGCCACTGGCCTGCATTCGTATCAACCCGGCGCAGGGGTGCTCACCGCTCACGCACCATATGGGTCCGGCCGCATTTCTTGTCTGGCTCAAGGCCTTATATGAACACGAGCCGTCCGGCTATCTCCTTACGATCCAGGGTCAGAACTTTGATTTCCACCGGGGGCTTTCGGCCGCGGCGGCGGGAAGGGTTGAATGGGCGGTGAACATCATCCTAAGGTTGCTGGCGCATACCATGGCCCTTGAGGCTTGCAAGGAACGGCGACCAGGCTTCATGACCCGTGGGAGCCGGTCCCCGGGCGACCCGGGCGTCCGTCCGGTTCCGCTGCCAGCGCGCGGCGGCATCCCCCTCCAAGAAAAGCAAAGGAGTTGTGACCTTGGCCAATAAGCAAAAAGCAGTTTACGTGCCGGGAACTTACGCCCAAAAAAAGCCAGATGCCGCCCAAAGGGCCGCGCAATATTTCCGTGAATGGGAAAAGAAACGCAGGGAGACAAGGGGCCGCGAGCCGCGGCCGGCGCAAATTGCGCCCGCCATTTGCTTCTCGCGCAAGACCGGCGTCGGCGCCCTGGAAATCGCCGACATCCTGGCGGAAACAACCGGTTTCCGCGTGGCGGACCGCGAAATCCTCGAGCAGATGGCCCAGGACGCCGCGCTGAGCAAAGAAACCGTGGCCTTTTTTGATGAGCGCTATCCGGGCAAAATGTCCGAGCTCTCCGCCATGCTCTTCGGTGAAAAGTCCTTCACCATGAGCGATTACCTCCGCAATTTTGTCAGCGCCGTGTTTGCCTTTGCCGATATGGGATCGACCATTTTCGTGGGACGCGGCACGCACCTGATCCTGCCCCGCGACCGAGTGCTGGCGGTGCGCTTTATCGGTTCCGCGGCATATCGGATCAAGCGTTTAGCCGATATACTGGATGTCGCCGTCCAAGAAGCCGAAGCGATCTTAGGGAAAATCGACAAGGAACAGCAGGAATTCTTCAAAAAGGCCTTTGGGAAAAGAGATGCCCCGCCCTATGAGTTTGACATGGTCATCAACTGCGACTACATCACGGAACCACGCAGCGCGGCCGCAATCGTCGCCCAAGCGTTCCGCGCCAAATTTGCGTCCGCTTAGGTGAGGCCTAAGCGCCGCGGAAAGGGAGGCCTTCGAATGCGACGGGCAACCGAATTTGACGAGCAGTTCGATTTTTATTCCGCCCGAACACGCGATGATATCGTCGTCCCATGTTTGCGAGAAACCGCAAGAACATCGTTCGATTAACCCAAACGGACGAAACGAAGGGATAAAGCGATGATGACAAACACCCTCACTTCCACCCTGGTCCTATTGCCATTTCTGGCAGCCGGGTGTTGTTACGTGTTGCGCTCCAACAGGGTTCGGTCCCTCGTCGTGCTGGTCACCGGCTTTTTGTTGATCATCAGCGCCGTCGGGCTGATTCCTTTGACGCCGTTCACGCTTTCCGCCGGAAACCTGCTGGGCGTCCGCGTCCACGACCTGGTTATGGTCGCCGACTTTTTGCTGCTGTTTCTTATTCTGTATTTCGGGTTCAAACACCGCAGCCTCGTGGTCAAGATCCTGTCGTTATTGCAAATCCTGCTCGTCGCCTATCTTGAGTTTTTCCTGATCAAAGAAGTCCCGGCCACCGGCACGATTTACTGCGACAGTCTGGCGCTCATCATGGTCCTGATCGTATCCGTCGTGGGATCCATCATCTGCTTCCAGGCCATCCCTTACATGCGCAATCACGAAGCGCACTTGCGGCTGGACAAGTCCCGGCAGCACCGGTTTTTTCTGGTGATGATCCTGTTTTTGGGCGCCATGAACGGCCTGGTTCTATCCAATGATCTGTTGTTTTTCTACTTCTTCTTCGAAGTGACGACGCTCTGCTCATTTCTGCTCATCGCCCATGACCACACCGCGACGGCGATCCAAAACGCCGTCCGGGCGTTGTGGATGAACAGTTTGGGCGGTGCGGCCTTTATCGTCGGCCTGACGGGTCTCTATTATCAATCCGGCCATCTGGATTTGCAGCTGATCATCATCAACGCCAGCCCGGGGGCCCGCGTCTTCCTGCTGTCGCTGGCGCTGCTCTGTTTGGCCGCCTTCACGAAATCCGCCCAGTTTCCGTTTCAAAGCTGGCTGCTGGGCGCTATGGTGGCACCGACGCCGGTATCGGCCCTGCTGCACTCCAGCACCATGGTCAAAGTCGGCGTGTACCTGGTTCTGCGCCTGGCGCCGGCGATCCACGGCACCTTTCTGAGCCAATGCGTGGCCATATTCGGCGCGTTCACTTTCCTGGCCGCCGCGGCCCTGGCCGTGGGCCAGAGCAACGGCAAGAAAGTTCTGGCCTATTCCACCATCAGCAACCTGGGGCTGATCTTCGCCTGCGCGGGGTTAAACACCCCGCAATCCGTCACCGCCGGGATTTTGCTGATCGTTTTTCACGCTTTCATCAAAGCCTTGCTTTTTCTCTGTGTAGGAACCATCGAGCAGCATATCGCCAGTCGCGATATCGAGGATATGCGCGGAGTCTACGCCACCATGCCGCTGACCGCTCTGATCACGGTCATGGGGGTGATCATGATGATCATGCCGCCCTTCGGTGTCTTACTCAGTAAGTGGATGGCCATGGAGGCCGCCGCCCGGAGTTTTTATCTGATTCTGATCATCACCCTGGGAAGCGCCCTGACGGTGATGTATTGGGCGCGCTGGGCCGGAACCCTGATGAGTGATCCGTTTGCCGGACGATTTAAGCCGGAGCGCCAGCCCCTGCTGACCTGGGGCGCTCTGGGTGCGCTGAGCGCGGGGGCGGCCGTCCTGAGCCTTGCGGCGCCCTGGATCTACACCCGGATGATCGCCCCGGCCATGAGTGGAACCTATTTGCTGCCTTACCGCGCGTCGGGCGGCATTCTGGAGAACGCCGCCGGCGTCTTTGCCGTCCTGCCCTTGAGTGTGGTGGCGGCCGTGGGCTTTATCCTCTCCATTTGGGCCGTCAAAAGAGCCGCCGGCGCCCGCATCGTCGCCCCTTACCTGAGTGGCATACAGGTAACCGAACCGGGTATGTTTAAAGGACCCATGAATCGCCTGGTCAAAGCCGAGGCCAAAAATTACTATCTGTCGTCCATCTTTGGTGAACACAAACTGACCGCCTGGGTTAACCTCGGCGCCGGCGTGCTGCTCATCCTCATGCTAGGAGGTACGTTATGATCCTTACCACCGTTTACGTCCTCACCGGTTTTGTTATCGGCCCCCTGCTCGGCGGGCTCATCAGCGGTCTGGACCGCATTCTGACGGCGCGCCTCCAGTCCCGGATCGGTCCGCCCATTCTGCAGCCGTTTTACGACGCGGCCAAACTGCTGGGCAAGGAAAAGACCGTGGTCAATGTCTGGCAGGCTTTTTGCGCCTTCGGTTATCTGGCCGCCACCTCCATGGCGGTGGTCCTTTTCTTTCTGCGCTCCGACCTGTTGCTGATCTTGTTTATCCAGGCCGTGGGCGCGGTCTTTCTGGTGGTGGGAGCGCTGGCCTCGACCTCGCCTTTCAGCCAGGTGGGAGCGCACCGTGAACTTCTGCAAATTCTATCTTATGAGCCCCTGCTGGTGCTGGTCGTCGTCGGAATTTACCTTGAAACCGGCAGTTTCAAAATCGGATCGGTATTGACCCATCCGGAGCCGCTGCTGCTGAAACTTCCGTTTCTGTTTGTGGTTTTGGGCTACGCGCTGACGATCAAGCTGCGCAAGTCGCCCTTTGACCTATCCACCTCCCATCACGCGCACCAGGAACTCGTCAAGGGTCTGCTGACCGATTACTCCGGACCGTATTTGGCCCTGACCGAGATCGGCCACTGGTATGAAATCATGCTGCTGCTGGGACTTTGCGCGCTGTTCTGGGCCACACACTGGGTGGGCATGACCATTTTGATCGTCGTCACGTATTTTATGGAAGTTTTGATCGACAATGTGTCGGCCCGGATGAACTGGCGCTGGATGCTCGGTTACGTCTGGGCCATGGGCTTGACCCTGTCGCTGGTGAATCTCATCTGGCTGTACACCGCCTAAGAGGCAACGGACATGCTTAAGAATCTCATTCAAAAATCGCGGATCAAGTCGCCTTGGCTCCTCCACTACGATTGCAGCAGCTGCAATGGCTGTGACATCGAGGTGTTGGCCTGTCTGACGCCCGTTTACGATATCGAGCGTTTCGGTATCATCAATGTCGGCAACCCCAAGCACGCCGATATCCTGCTCGTAACCGGTACCGTCAATCAGCGCAACAAGAAGGTGCTCGTCAACCTGTTCGACCAAATGCCGCACCCCAAAGCGGTCATTGCCATCGGCTCCTGCGCCCTGTCGGGGGGCATTTTTCGGGAGGCTTACAACGTGGTCGGCGGAGTGGACAAGGTGATTCCGGTGGACGTTTACGTCCCGGGCTGTCCCGCCAAACCCGAAGCTATCATCGACGGGGTCGTGCTCGGTCTGGAGAAACTGAAAACGGCAAGCCTACCCGCCCGTCTATGACAGGCGCATCGCCGAAGAGGAACTTCAATCATGCAAGGAGATATCATCGCCGTCGGTCCGGAAACACTCGTCAGAGAAGCCGCCCAAGCGAAAGTGGATGGCTACCGGTTGGTAACCCTATCCTGTGTGGAGCTCGACGCGGAGACCGTCGATATCCTCTATCATTTCGACAAGGATCTCACGCTGAAGCACCTGCGCTTGACGGTGCCCAAAGGGACCCCTGTACCCAGCATTTCGGCCGTACATTGGGCCGCCTTTCTGGCCGAAAATGAAATTCAGGACCTGTTCGGCCTGCACTTCACGGGACTGGCCGTTGATTACGAGGGAACTCTCTATTTGGAAGATGAGGTGCGGCGCACCCCGTTTTGTCGCTACAGCATCCGCCAATCGGATAAGAACACGCCGGCGCCGGACGCCCGGCAAGAGATGGGAGAGAATTAGATGTTTAAAACCGTGATACCTTTCGGACCCCAACATCCGGTTTTACCCGAGCCGATCCACCTGAAGCTCACGGTGGAAGACGAACGCATCACCGAAGCCATTCCCAGTCTCGGATTCGTGCATCGCGGGCTTGAAAGACTGGCCGACCTGCGGGATTTCCATCAAATGATCCAGGTCGTCGAGCGGGTTTGCGGCATCTGCTCGATGATTCACGCCGTTTGCTACTGCCAGGGAATCGAGGAACTGATGGCTGTGGAGGTGCCGCCCCGGGCTAAATTTCTGCGGGTGATCTGGTCCGAACTGCACCGGATCCATAGCCATCTTTTGTGGCTGGGCCTGTTTGCCGACAGCTTCGGCTTTGAGAGCCTGTTCATGCAATTCTGGAGAATCCGCGAGAAAATCATGGATATCAACGAGGCCACCACCGGCAACCGCGTGATCATATCGGTCAACGTCGTCGGAGGCGTGCGCCGGGATTTAAGCCATGCCCAAATAAAATGGGTTCTCTCTGAGCTCCAAATGATCGAACAGGACATCAAGCGTCTGGAAAACACGATGCTGTCAGACTACACCATCAAAAAACGCACCGTGGGCAAGGGCTTGTTGACGGCCCCCCAAGCCTCCGAGCTGGGCGCGGTGGGCCCGACATTGCGCGGCAGCGGGGTGGCGCAGGATATCCGCCAGACCGGTTATGCGGCCTACGGGGAACTGGATTTCGAACCGGTGGTGGAAACCGACGGCGACTGTTATGCGCGGTGCAAAGTGCGCTTCCGGGAAACCCTGGCTAGCATTGATTTGATTCTGCAGGCCATCGCCAATCTGCCCGCCGGCGAAACCCGCCAAAAGGTCAAAGGCCGCCCCGAAGGCGAGACGGTCACCCGGGTCGAACAGCCCCGGGGGGAACTGCTTTATTACATCAAAGCCAACGGCAACAAGAATTTAGAACGGTTGCGGATCCGCACGCCGACCTTCGCCAACATCCCGGCCCTGCTCACCATGTTGCCGGGGATGTGGCTGTCGGATGTACCGGTGATTGTACTGTCCATCGACCCGTGCATCAGCTGCACGGAAAGGTAAACCAGGGAGGGCGGCCCATGTTCAAAATGACCCCCAACGTCTTGCGCAATCTCATTTCCAAAAAGGCGACCCGGCGTTATCCCCGCCAGGTAAGGCCGCCTTACGAAAGCGTGCGCGGCGAGTTGCGCAATGACAGTACCCAATGCAACCTGTGCGGTGCCTGCGCCCTGAAATGCCCATCGCAATGCATCACGGTCGACAAAACCGCCGGCACCTGGACCTGCGATCCCTTCGCCTGCGTCTACTGCGGTGTTTGCGTCGACACATGTCCGGCGCAAAGCCTCACCCAGAAGCGCGAATACCGCCCTCCGGCCGTCGAACGTCAAACTATCTTCATGCAGGGAGAGCCCCGAAAAAAAACGAAAACCCCCGAAGCGGTTGAAAGCGGCTAGGCAGGCCTGCGCAGGCGGGAACCCGGGAATCGGCCATGGAAGAGCCCCTTCTGGTTGCGGCAGACGATGCGCAGAGTCGCCACGGACTTGCGCGAGCCTTGTCACAGCTCGGCTACGCGGTGATGACGGCGGCCAACAGGGAAGCCTGCCGGCAGATGTTTACCCAGCACCAGCCTCCCATCGTGCTGGCCGACGCGGTCACCGCCGACGAGGGCTTCCGGGAACTGCTCAAGGAGATCAAGCGGCGCAAGCCGGATACGGAACTCATCGTTGTGGTCGAGGCGGCAGATCGCGAGTCCTCGTTGAAGCAACTGAAACACGAGGCCGCGGCGTTTCTCATCAGACCGGTCTCCGCGGATGATTTGGAGGTTAGCCTGCGCGGTGTGAAGGAACGGATTGCCTTGCGTCGGCAAACCCAGCGGCAGGGGCAGGAGATCGAGAAAACAGTCGCCGCAAGGGTCGCACAGCGGATCGAAACCGAGCGCTTTCTGACCGTCAAACAGATCGTCGATAAACTGTCAACGTTTATCGGTCAAATTGCCCGGGATGTGGAAGGCGGTGTCAAGTACTTCAACGAAATGCCGTATTTTGTCGCGATTCACAATCGTCAGGCCCGGGTCGTTGCCGCCAACCGTGCCTATCGAACCATCTTAGGAAACCCGGTGGGAGCAAATAGCTGGAAAATTTATTGCGGAGATTCGGGAAAACCGGGTGGCTGCCCGGTCGGCAAAACCTTGCGAAGCGAAAATGCCCTGGAAACAAAAGAATGGGTCAAATACCGCAGCGGCGCCCGGGTGCCGGTGATCGTTCACACCGCCCCTATATTTAACAACGACGGTGAAGTCGAGTTGGTGCTCGAGGTATCCGCCGGGACGCGGGATGTGAATCAGCTCAAAGAAGCGCTCCGCAACTCCCAGCAGCGCTACCGGCAACTCTTCAATGCCGTACCCTGCTATCTCGCGGTCCTGGACCGCGAGCTGCGCTTAACCGCCATCAATCGCTTCTTCCAAGAAGAATTTGGCGATCAAACCGGGGCCCTTTTTTTTGAGGTGTTCCAAGTCAATGACGAGGCGTCGGGCCTGTCGCCGATCAAACGGACCTTCCGTGACGGCCAATCCCACCAGGGAGAGATGCGATTGATGCGTGCCGACGGCAAGCCGCACAATGTGCTGGTTTGGACGTCTCCCATCGCCACCGCGGCCGGTAAGCTGACGCAGATCCTGCTGATATTTCTTGATATAACCCAGATCCGCGATTTGCAAAGTAATCTTTCCTCCCTGGGGTTGGCGATCGGCTCCATATCGCACAGCATCAAAGGGGTCTTAACGGGCCTGGATGCCGGGGTGTACTTACTCGAACAGGGCCGTGCCAAGGGCGACGAACCGCAGATGGTCACCGGGCTGGACACCATCAAGCGCATGGTCGAGCAGATCAGAAAAATGATTTTGGATATCCTTTTTTACACCAAGGAGCGCGAGCTGAGCTTGGAGCGCGTGGATGTGCAGAGCTTGGGCGATGATGTGGCGGAAGCCATTCACCCGAAGCTCCGCGACCTGGGCATTGAATTTGTTTGCGATTTTCAGACGCCCCTGGGAGCCTTGGAAGTGGATCCCGGCCGACTGCGCCCCGCATTGATCAACGTGTTGGAAAATGCCATCGATGCCTGCAGGGACGACGACACGGCCAAAGCCCACAAAATCATTTTCCGCATCACTGCGCACGCCGATGCCATCCTCATGGAAGTCGAAGACAATGGGATCGGCATGAATGCCTCGCAGCTGAAAGACCTCTTCACGATTTTTTACTCGACCAAAGGTACCCGGGGCACCGGCTTGGGGCTGTTTATTACCGACAAAATTATCGGCCAGCACGGCGGCTCCATCACCGTCAGCTCGGAACCGGGCCAAGGTTCGCACTTTTGTATTGAGCTGCCGCGGCGGGGCCCGGAATTACATTGCACCTCCCGTGCCGTCCGCAATTCAGAGGCCACGCGCGCCGTTGAAAGTGAATTCTAAACCGCTCGTAAGCGTTCAGCCCTTTGAAAAACCAGGGATAGGTCGACAGCTGATCGGCTTTTGGCATCGGAAAAAACTCGCAAATAAGGGTTCGTAAAACCGACCCGCGCGTTGATTTCAAACAGGATGCCGCGAAAATGAAGATCAATCCGGGCCTTGGTGGGAACTCCTTTTTATGGTTCGGTTTAACGACCTCTAATTTTCTCAGACAGTTTCCCGTTGCCAAAAGCCGATCAGCGGTCGACCGCGATATCTTTCATACAGCTGAACATTCATGGCCCTTCGGGCCACCACGGTGTATGAAAATTTTATTTGCGTACCAAATTGATACAACCCCCGAAGCGCCTCTACGGGCAAAGCCGCATGGATTCCGGCCCTGATTCGAAAGAGCAGGACTGTCAGGATTTTTTACAGATTGTAAAAAAAACGAGCGGTGCCGACGATCACCAGCGGTTGGGGCATCGGAATTTTTTGCATGCCAACGCCAGGGATGACGGCGGTAGATTATTTAACCTATTTGATTTTATCCACATTTGGTTTCGGGCGGTGGTGCTACCGCTAACAGCAACTTTGGGCATGATTTATGTACAATGATTAAACAGATGACGTTGACGCCGTCCTCACGCGCAATCCCATGCCATTGAAGGTCGCATCCAGGCTCCAACATTGCGGTTTATTCAGCCGATGATGAGGCCGGCACGGCACGGTGGGAAGGATCGCGGAGGGGGAAGATAGCTGTTTTTCTTCCTGAGATCTAAAGGCCATGAGGCAAGAACAAGCTAAGATGGGATCTTATGATCCGGGTGGGAGGTATGATCATGGCATTACAGATCATTGAGAAGTCCGATTTGGCATTTTTCGTTCAGAACCTTATGGATCACTTTCAATTGGAAGGGGTCCAGAGCAAAGGGCAGTCCGTCTACGGTCAAGCTTTCTTTTACGGCACCATCAGGTCACCCGCGGAGCTGTGTCTGGATTTTGACTGTACGGTCATGCCGCCCAAAAAATATTTTCTTCCTCCGCAAGAAGCACTTTTTCGTTTCCAAACCGGACCGTCTCCGGCGTGCTTCGAATGTCGACCGAACAAACCGCTTGTGATCTTCGGTATTCACCCCTACGACCTCAAAGCCATCAGTCAGATGGATCGGGTTTTCGCCGCAGGAACCCCGGACCCCCATTATTTGGCCCGAAGGGAGGCGACTATTCTGATCGGGATTGACCCGACGCACGTCGCCCCGCGCTCCTTCTGGGCATCGATGGAGGCGGCCGTGGTATCATCCGGATTTGACTTGATGATGACCGATCTGGGCGCAAACTATATCGTGGAGACCGGAAGTGAAAAGGGCAAAGCCCTTCTGGGCGACTACGCCAAAGTTCGCCCGGCGACAAGCGATGAAGTCCGTCAGCGGGTGAGCCAGAGGTCCCACATTGCGGACATGGGTCAGAAGCGCGGTTTGACCTTTCCCAAACGCGAGATACCGATACTCCTGCAACATTCGCTGACGAGTCCCCTCTGGGAGGAAAACGCAACCAAATGTCTGAGCTGCGGCACCTGCAACCTGGTCTGCCCGACCTGCTATTGTTTTGATGTATGGGATGATATGGAGCTGAACCTGACCCAGGGCCAACGTCTGCGTCGGTGGGATGGATGTTTGCTGTCTGATTTTGCCAGAGTGGCCACCGGGGAAAACTTCCGCGGGACCCGGACCTCAAGATACCGCCATCGATTCTATCGCAAGGGCCAATACTTGTTCTTCGGAATCCTCGATGATGTCGCCTGCGTGGGATGCGGGCGCTGCGCCGCATTTTGTCTTCCCGACATCGCGGACCCCGTGGAGGTGTTTAACAGATTAAAGGAGAAGTTAAACTGAGTAAGGAGGGAATCGATGAAATACCAGCCCTTAGCCGACATTTCTCCCTATCTGCCGCAATGGGCCGAAATCTCCCGCATCCAAAAGCTTACGGAAAGCGAGCGCCTTTTTGAGATGCACTTGGCGGATGGAGAGCCTCTGGGCCACAAGCCCGGACAATTTATAGAGCTATCGCTCCTGGGCATTGGTGAAGCCCCTATTTCGATCTCTTCGCCACCCGGTGTAGAGAACTCCTTTGAGCTGGCCGTTCGCAAGGTGGGCAACCTGACCAGCGCCATGCACCGTCTCAAGGTCGGGGATAGGGTCGGGATCCGGGGCCCCTTTGGGACCCATTTCCCGGTGGATGAGACCCAGGGCAAGGACATCTTATTCGTGGCAGGCGGAATCGGATTGGTGCCTTTGCGATCTTTCATTAAATTTGTTCTGGAACATCGAAGGGATTATGGGGAGGTTACCATCCTCTTCGGTGCCCGCAATCCCTCGGAGCAACTCTTCCTGGATGAGCTGGAGGATTGGAGACGCCGCGACGATCTGCGCTACCTGGAGAGTGTCGATCGACCCGATCCGAATTGGACCGGACACGTGGGGGTGATCACGACGCTCTTCCCCTACATTCATGTCGATCCCTCCAAGACCTATTGTGTCGTGGTCGGCCCTCCGGTGATGTACCGTTTTGTCATTGTGGAGGCCAAGGCCAAAGGCATACCGGACACGCACATCTTCCTGTCTTTGGAGCGCCGAATGAAATGTGGACTGGGGAAATGCGGCCACTGTCAGATCAACCATCTCTATGTTTGCCAGGACGGCCCGGTTTTCAGATATTCCGACATCTTTGATCTCGAGGAGGCACTGTGATGGAAAAAGCCAAGGTAGCGTTTTTTGACTTCGCCAGCTGTGAGGGCGACCAGCTTCAAGTCATCAACCTCGAAGAAGATCTTTTGAAGGTCGTCGAGGCGGTGGAGATTGTCAGCTTCCGGGAGGCCATGAAGGGACACTCCGACGATTATGATATTGCCTTTGTGGAGGGTTCCGTCACCCGTCGCTCGGATGAGGCCCGTCTCAAAGAAATCCGTAAGAATGCGAAGGTCCTGGTGGCCCTCGGCGCGTGCGCGACGCTGGGCGGCGTCAACTTGCTCAAGAACTTTCAGGAAGCGGAAAATGTGCGCAAATTTGTTTACGGAGACAAGGCCTTCCAGTATGAAACATATCCGGCGCGGCCGCTTAAAGCCGTGGTCCCGGTGGACATCGATATCCATGGATGTCCCATCAATCGGCATGAATTCGTCATGGTGTTCAAGTCGCTCCTGCTGGGGAAGAAACCGGAGATTCCCAACTACCCGGTATGTGTGGAGTGCAAGATGGCGGAAAGTATTTGTGTCTTCGAGATGGGAATGACCTGCCTGGGTCCCGTTACCCGGGCCGGCTGCGGGGCCTGCTGCGTGACGGAGGGCAGCTATTGCTGGGGATGCCGGGGTCTCGTGGATAATCCCAATGCCGATTCGCAACGGGAGGTTCTGGCTAAGTACGGGCTTGGCCTCAGGGATATCCTGAATAAATTTCGACTTTATAGCGGTTTTTCGGAGGTGGCCCAATGAATGCCAAGGCGGAAAGGATCATCCAGGTTCACCATGTCACGCGCGTCGAAGGGCATGGGAACATCGAAGTTAAGATCAAAGATGGAAGGGTCGAGGAATGTCAGTGGCAGGTGGTGGAAGCCCCCCGTTTTTTCGAGGCCATGCTCCGGGGACGCAAGTGGTATGAAGCCGCCCACCTCACCTCCAGGATCTGTGGCATCTGTTCCATCGGCCACACTATTTGTTCGCTGAAAGCCACCGAAGCCGCGATGGGTATCGCGGTCTCCGAGCAGACAGCTCAAGTTCGGAAGTTGCTGCTCCATGCGGAAAATCTTCAGAGTCACCTGCTCCATCTGGGCTACCTGGTACTTCCGGACCTTCTGGAAAAACCGAGTGTGATCCCCCTTGCCCAGACGCACGGCGAACAGGTACTGCTCGTCATCGGGCTCCATCGTCTGGCCAATGAGATGTCGGATCGGCTGGGAGGACGCACCACCCATCCGCAGCGTCCCGTCGTGGGAGGATTTGCGAGGTGGCCCACCACGGAGGAAATGGAGACCTTATCCCAAAAACTGGAATCGGCTCGAACCGATGTGATGGCCTTGGCGGATTTCTTGGGGAGCTTAATTGAGAAATTTCCCCGTTTTGCCCGGGAGACGGAATACATCGCGCTTACCCATCCGGCGGAATACGCGCTCTACGAGGGGCACATCGGATCTACCGATGATGGACAATGGCCGGTGGAGCAGTACAAGGGGATTGTGAATGAATACCTGGTCCCCCACTCCACCGCTAAATTTACCCGCCACAAACGAGCGGCTTACATGGTTGGCGCCTTGGCCCGACTTAACTTAAACTATGACAAGCTGTCTCCGGGCGCCAAGGAAATTGCGGGCAAGCTTGGACTCAAGCCCATCAATTCCAATCCTTTCATGAACAACGCCGCCCAGCTGGTGGAGGTGGTCCATTGCTTCGAAGATTCTCTCCGCCTGCTAAGGGATCTCCACGCGCGGGGGCTGAAGGATGAACGACCCGCGGTCTCCGTCAAGGCGGGAAGGGGAACCGGGGCGGTGGAGGTCCCGCGGGGCATCCTATTTCACGAATACGAATATAACAAGGATGGGGAGATCGTCTGGGCCAATTGTGTGATTCCTACGAACCAGAACCACGGAAATATCCAGATGGACCTGGAGGCTTTCGTCGATCAGATTAAGGAACGTCCGACGGAACAAGTCGAACTAATGGCGGAGATGCTTGTAAGGGCTTACGACCCCTGTATTTCCTGTTCCACCCATTGACTCAATCCGATCATCAAATTCGGAAGGGGATAGAGGAGGAAAATGATGGAACGTCCAAAGATTCTCGTGGTGGATGATGACCCGGATGTGGTCGAACTCATCCGCATAACCCTGGAGGCCAACGATTATCAGGTAATCGGTGCTGAAAACGGTACGGAAGGCCTCAGGCTGATCAAAGAAATCCGTCCCGATCTGATCATCCTGGATGTGATGATGGATACCATCACGGAAGGCTTTCAGGTCTCATACCAGCTCCGAAGTCCGGACCCCCAATCGGAATACCGGGAATTTTCAAGGATCCCCATTATCATGCTGACGGGAATATCGCAAAAGATGCATATGAAATTCTCACCCCAGAAAGATGGAGATTATTTACCGGTAGATGAATTTCTGGAAAAGCCAATCCGGCTGGAGGCTTTGCTGGACAAAGTTAAGCAATTGATCCATAAATAGCAGCATAACGCGGAAGGAACTGCTCCTCGGTGGGTAAAATCTTCAAAGACCCTTTAGGATGACCGCAGAAGGAAGAGAGGGAGCTGCGAAAGAATTTTTGTTTCCTTAACCCGGGGAGGACATGATTGGTTTTGTCAATCATTCAAGCATGTTGATGGGATTCATCGGCCGTTTTCGGAGAAATGTTCCCGCGTCTGAACCGCGCGTATCCCTCCAACAGGCTCCAACGTGTGAAAACCCGGGAAAAATTTCACACATGCGCACCAACAGCCATAAAGGAGTGACGGCTTTTTTTTATGAGTTGGGCCGGGAAGAACCTCTCTCCAAGTTAGGTTGGTGGATCCTCTTGCGGTGGATCCTCCTGGGACTGATCATCCTTACCACTCCCCTCGTCAACAAGCTGATTCATTTAAACGTCCCCGTCCTCAAAGTCTTGGGGCTGTGCGGCCTCGTCTTAGGCCTGAATGCGCTCCTGCAATATAAGCTTTTTCTCCTCAAAAAGACCCCTGACCTCGATCTAACGGGGGTTGAACGAATAACCTACCTCCAATTTGTGAGCGACTGGCTCTTCATCGCGTTGCTCTTCCACTATACGGGCGGCATGGCAAGCCCCTTTCTGTTTTATTTTCTCTTTCATGTGATCCTCAGCGGCGTTCTTCTGGAGAGATGGGTCTGCCTTGTTTATGTCACCTTGATTGCCGTCACGATTACCGGTTTGGCTTTGCTGCCGTTGTTTGGCTACCTGCCCCCTATCTATTCCCCGGCCGCATCCCGAGCGCTCCAGGACAATCCTTTCCTGGTGCTGATGCTTCTTTTTTTGTTTCACCTGGTACTCTACGTTTCCAGCGCGTTTCTCTCCATGCTTCTGCAAAGATCGCGGGAGCGCATCGGGCAACTGATGGATCTCCAGCAAAAGTTTGAGCATGCCAACCAAAAGCTTCAATTGCTGAATAAGCTTGCCAAAGATACCGCCTCCACCTTGGGACTCGATCCGCGCCTCGATTATATCTGCCGTAACATCAGATATTTAATGGGAGTGAAAGGGGTCGCGATCCGCCTGCTGGATGAGAGCACCAACCGGCTGGAACTGGTGTCCGCTTGTGGATTGAGTGAGGCTTACATCAATAAAGGCCCCGTGGATGCGGACAAAAGTTTGGCCCAGGCCCTGCAAGGGGAACCCCACTTCGTCTTGGACGCCGCGACAGACCCCTCGGTTCAGTATCCTGAGGAAGCGCGCCAGGAAGGTATTGTGGGCATGCTGTCTTTTCCCCTCAAGGGGCGGGAAAAGGTGATCGGGACGCTGCGTCTGTACACCGGTGAGCAACGCCGTTTTAGCCCGGAAGAAATTGACTTCCTTGCGGCCCTGTCCGGCCAAGGAGCGATTTCCATCGAAAACGCCAGGATCTACGATGCCCTGGATCGGCAGGACAAGGCCAAAAACGAGTTTATCATCCTCATGACCCATGAGTTGAAAGGCCCCTTGACGGCGGTCCAGGGGCTGCTGGAGGTGGTGCTGAAAGGCTACGTGGGCACTTCAACTCCCAAGCAGCAGGAACTGATCGAGCGCGTGTACCGCCGCATCGAATCCGTCTTGGACGTGTCCGCCGGACTGCTGGACATTTATCAGTGGAAAACGAGAAGGATCGATGTGCCGCGGACGCCTCTGTCGATCAAAGAACAGGTGCAAAGGGCCGTCGAGCTTTTTCGAGCCGTCGCTCAGGATAAGGGGTTGACCCTGAGCATCGCCTTGCCGGATGAAGACCTCACCTTGATGGGAACCGAAGAAGAGATGGAAAAAATTCTCAACAACCTGATAACCAATGCGATTAAATACACCCCCAAGGGAGGACGGGTCACCCTTAGACTCGCGGCCGTCGAAGGTAAGCTGGTCCTGGGGGTCCAAGATACCGGGATAGGCATCGCTGCCGATGATATCCCTAAAATATTTGATGAATTCTTCCGTACCCGGGAAGCTAAAAGAATTGACCCGGATGGTCGCGGTTTGGGTTTGCCCTTTGTGAAAAGAATCGTGGATTCGCTGGGGGGTAAAATCACGGTCAAAAGCGAAAAGGGAAAAGGGACCGAGTTCGTCCTGACATTTCCGCAAATCTAGACGGGGGAATGCATCGATGCGGCTTGGCGGCATGAAGTCTCTGAGGGCCAAATTCTTTTTCGCCCTCTTCGTGATGTTTCTGATTCTGGGCGGGATCTTTAGCTTGAACGGCTATATGACCATCCGGTCGATCGTCTTCAAAGAGGCCCAGAACCATGTTCAGTCGACGCTGCGGGTGGCCTGGTCGGAATACATTCATAATCTTGACGATATCACCCGTATTCTCCAGCTCATCGGCGGTAAGATTGAATTGCTCAAGGCGCTCAAGAGCCGCGAGACAACCTGGATTGCCACCCGGTTGGAACAACTTCGGAAACAATATGGCTTGGATTTCATTACCGTCCTCGATCGGGAGGCCAAAGTGTTCGTGCGGTCGCGCTATCCAAACCACCAGGGGGATATGAGTTACCTGGATGGCGTGGTTCTGCCCGCCCTCAAGGGGAAGGAAGCCAAGGGAACCGTGACTATCCCCAAGGAGATACTTGAGCTCGAAGGGGAAGGCCTGGCGCAGAGGGCCTTTCTTGAATTCGTGCCTACGCCGATGGCCAAACTCACGCCGATGAAATACATCGATTCGGGCATGGCTCTCAAGGCCGCCGTACCCATCTGGGATGGAAACGAACAAATAGGCCTGATTTACGGAGGGGTTCTTCTGAATCGGAATTACGCCCTGGTCGACCGCATCCAGGAAACCGTCTTTCGGGACGGGACCTATGAAGGACATCAGCTGGGGACGGTAACGATATTTCAATGGGATACCCGCATTGCCACCACCGTCAGAAATGAGAATCGAACAAGGGCCATCGGTACGCGCGTATCCGCGGAGGTGTACGACCGGGTTCTCGAAAACGGCCTCGCCTGGCTGGGAAAGGCTTTTGTCGTGAGAGACTGGTACCTATCGGCCTATGACCCCATTGTCAGCCCAGAGGGCAATATCGTTGGTATCATCTACGTCGGCGTGCTGGAGAAAAAATTCGCTGACTACCAGAAGCGCCTTTTATCCCGTTTTTTATTAATCGCCGGGGTGGGGATATCGGCCGCACTAATCCTTTCGTATGTGCTGCTTTCGACTTTTGTTCGTCCCGTCAAAAGACTGGCCCGTGCTTCGGCACAGGTTTCGAAAGGCCATTTCCCGTCCAAAATTCAAGAAGAAAAAAGATACAAGGAGCTGTATGATCTCACCCGCACATTCAACGTCATGATTCAGTCCATCCGCGAACGGGATGAAATGCTGCGGCAGGTAAACACCGACTTGACCCATATCAATGAGGAGTTGAAGAATCAGAACCGCAATTACATGGAACTTCTGGGCTTTGTGGTCCATGAATTGAAGTCCCCCATCAATTCGATTATCTATGGCCTATCCGCCTTGATGAGCCAATCGATGGGGTACCTGAGCGACCGTCAGACCAAGGTAGCCCAGATCATCATCCGCAATGCCGAATACCTGGACACGATGATCCGCAATTACCTTGATCTCTCACGCATCGAAACCGGCGAGCTGGCCCTCTATCGCAATGAGGTCACCTTCGAAGAGCAGGTGATTCGACCCATCAAAGTGCAACTCCTTTCCCAACTGGAGGCTTCCCAGATGAATATCGTTGACGAGGTTCCCCCCGATACCCGGGTCGAATGCGACGAAGAGTTGATGAAGGTCGTGATGAACAACCTCCTGAGCAATGCCATCAAATACGGCAGTCCCAACAGCGAAATTAGAATTCGCTTTCAGGATCTGGACGACGCGATCCAAATTGGGGTTTGGAACGAAGGCGAAGGGATCCCCGCTTCGAGTATAAAGAAACTTTTTGCCAAGTTTACCGATCTGGCATCCAGGGACCGGACGGGTAAACGGGGGACAGGCTTGGGGCTGTTTATCACCAAAGAACTCGTCGAAAGGCATGGAGGAGCGATCTGGGCCGATTCAGAGGAGGGCAAATGGGTCCAATTCACCTTCCGCATCCCTAAACGCCGGAAGAATGATGCCCCTGAGACCGCCCAAACGCGTGGTTCCGTCCAAATTTGAGGCTTAGGAAGGTGATGGCAAGCGGCAAGTGAATTGGCTTCCGCTGCCGATTTTGCTCTGCACTTGAATCGTTCCCCCGAGACGTTCGAGGATTTCCTTGACAATCACCAGGCCCAATCCAGTACCCTCCTCCACCAATTTCTTGGCATTTTCGGTCCTGAAAAATTCGGTAAAAAGACGGGATTTATCTTCGGCGGCGATGCCGATACCCGTGTCCGACACCTCAAATCGGACCCAGCCCGGGCCTTCCCCGGCCAGCGTAACGTCGACCCTGCCGCCTCGGGGAGTATACTTGATGGCATTGGAGATGAGGTTGGTAAAAAGGTCATCGATGAGTCGATTGTTGGCCAAAATCGGGGGAATATTATCCTGGATGTCAAACTTGATCTCCAGCCCGTGCTCCAACGCCTGGGTTTGATAAAGATCTACCAACGGCATCATGACCTTGTTGAGACTAACAGGATAAAGCACGGGTTTGGCCGCCTCGCTGCGTTTCTCGCCCAGCCTTAAGAGGTCTTTGATCAAATTGCCGAGCATTTCGATCCTTTTCTGGCAGCGTCGGATCGTTTCTTCTTGTTTGGCGTTGATGACTCCCAGGTAACCATCGGTGACCATTTTGAGCATGCTGTAGATGGCCCCCAGGGGCGCGCGCAGTTGATGGGCCGCCTTCATCATGAACCAGGATTTTGTCAACTCGCTCCTGAGATTTTCGATCGCTAGCGCGCTGAAGTCGGTCATCAGGGAAAAGAAATCGACATCAGCCTCTCCCAACTGATAAGGCTCCCGGCTGTACACGCAAAATATCCCAAAGATCTTTTTCTCCACCCGCAGGGGCAGACACAGCATGGAGGCGATGCCCTCCTTGCGAATGTCCTCCGGATATGCAAAATAGTCTTTGGCGTCGATTTGGCCGATGACGTAGCGGGAGCCTTGAATGATCTTGCGGTTGATGGGACTCTTGCGGATATCGATGGTTCCTTTTGACAAATAATCCTCGCTGAGGCCGTAGGTCGAGGCAAAGCGCAGGCTATTTTGATCATCTTCCAGCAACTTGATGGAACACGCTTTGACCCCCATGATTTTGGCGGCACTCCGGACAGCGGCGTCCATAAGTTCCTGGAGGTCCGTTTTGAGGGCCATCTCCTTGACCATGGCGTGCAGGGCGTTTAACTTGGCATTGCTGGCTTCCAGCTCCTGGGACACCCGCAGGAGCTCCCTGGCCCTCACCCGCAGGGATATCTTGACGGTGGTGATGAGAAAAGCTGAGATCATTATGACCGCCGTACAGACCAGAAACGGGACCAAAACATCCGGATATTCCCTGCTGGGAAGGAAGCGCGGATTTTGGAATAGGATGGGCTGGAGCGTCAGAATCTTTGCGTTTTCCAATACGGTCAAGGCCCCCAGGGCCAGACGCACCGATACCCCTTAGACGAAACAGCTCACGGGAGCGAGCAGGATCCCGGCCAGGATGATATGGAAAAGGACGAAGATCAAAAGCGGGCTGTAAATCCCGCCGGTGTAATGGA
>CP070697.1:4732445-4740314 GCA_020353555.1 Desulfobacterales bacterium | reverse complement strand
TGAAAGGGGTCGCCATCGGAAGCGACGGCATGCCGCTCCTGCCCGATGACGGATTGACCTGGGATACGCCCTACGACAAGCTTCCCAATACCCACCCCCGCTTTGCCGGAAGCTTCGCCAAGGTCCTCCGCCTGGCCAGGGAGAATAATATCCCCCTGATGCAGGCGGTGTCCATGACCAGCTACAACTACGCCAAACCTCTGGGCGACATGGGCCTGAAGGCCATGCAGCTCCGTGGCCGCATGCAGGAAGGGATGGTGGCCGATATTACCATGTTCGATCCCAAGACCGTGACGGATCAGTCCACGTTTGCCAAGGGTACCTTGCCTTCAACAGGTATTCCCCATGTCATCGTAAACGGCATTCTCGTGATGAAAGATTCGGAACCTATCAAGCGTTTTGATGCCGGTCAGCCCATTCGTTTCGAAGTACAGGAAAAAGGCCGCTTTGAACCCTTAACCCTGGAGGGGTGGACAAAAACGTTCTATGCACCGCCAATGGATTTCGGCGGAGGCGTGCCCGGTTCGCAGCCGAACATGAGATGAAATCCCCTCGAACAGGTTGAAAGCCATTAAATTCATTGAGGTCTGGGCTGAGACCCTGGCTGTTTAAAGAAACTGGGGGGACGCAGAAATGATTTGTCACTTTGCTTTTCCCCAGTCTGTCACCGTCCGGGTAAATAACGTGATTATGAGCGCTATTTTGGAGCCGTAAAATCAACTGGAAGAGTTTGGAGAATGAATTGAAAAGAGGGCTTACCATAATAGATTCTATGTTTCTGGCATTGGCCCTTGCCTTTCCTGCAATGGCCGCCGACTATGAGCTGGTCATTCTCAACGGTCGGGTCATGGACCCGGAGACGATGTATGACGGCATTGCCAATGTCGAAATCAAAGGTTGGATCTTCTCAAAAAAGTGGACACACCGAACAGCCAAGTTGCATGAGGCTACAGGAGGTGTTCCACCATGGGAAAACGGTTTGACAAAGAGTTTAAAATCGAAGCGGTGCGGCTGGCATTGGAGCCAGGCAACACCCAGTCCGGAATCGAACGCGATCTTGGCATCAGCCAGGGAATCATCAGTCGATGGAAACGCGAGCTGCGCAAAGACGGTGACCAGGCGTTTCCGGGCAAAGGCCGCCTCAAAACTGATGACGATGAAATGCAGCGTCTCAAGCATGAAAATGAGCGCCTTCGCCGGGAGCGTGACATCTTAAAAAAAGCCGTGGCCATCTTCTCGGAGGATCCCAACAGATATTCGGATTCATAGACGAACACCGCACTCTCTGGAGTGTTGAGGAGATGTGCCGGGTCCTTTCGGTGTCTCGTAGTGGGTATTACCGCTGGCGTAATCGACCTGAAAGCCAGCGGGCGATTGAGAACCGGTGCCTGGATGCTCACATTAAGGCTATTTTCAACAGACATAAAGGGCGTTGTGGCAGTCCGAAGATAACGGACGAACTCAACGACATGGGTTTTCCAGTCAGTAAAAATCGCGTTGCTCGCAGAATGAAAGCAATCGGTCTGCGTTCGATCTATCGGCGCAAATACCGGACGACCACTGATTCGAAGCATTCCCACCCGGTCGCGGGAAACCTGCTGCAGCGCAATTTTACCACGGATGGGCCGGACAAGGTGTGGGTGTCGGACATCACCTACATCGCCACAGCGCGCGGCTGGATGTATCTTACTGTCTTTATCGATCTGTTTTCCCGCATGGTGGTCGTGTGGGCGCGGAGCAGTTCGTTGAGTGCTGAAATGGTGCTTACGGCCCTTGGTCGCGGCATTCGCAATCGCCGTCCTGGATCCGGATTGATTATCCATTCGGATCGTGGTGTTCAGTATGCGTGCAAGGATTTTCGTAAGGTCTTGAAAAAGCATGGCTTCGTTCAAAGCATGAGCCGTAAGGGTGACTGCTGGGAGCGCGGAGTCTGCCCTTGGGGTACAATGCAGTGGCCGAGTCATTTTTCGGCGTCATCAAATCGGAATTGATTCACCGCGAACGGTTTAAAGGGCCCCAAGACACTCTGAGGGCGATATTCGAGTACATCGAGATCTATTACAATCGGAAACGCAAACATTCTACCTTGGGCTATAAAACGCCGGCCCAATTCGAACAGGCCATGAAATCAGCAGTTTGTTTTTAACCGTGTCTACTCTTTTGGGGAAAGTCCACAAACAATTTCTTCGTTTTCGGGCATCATCTCCAATTCAAATAACCGAGGTTGCACATGCCCTTTGTTGGCTGCCTGTTCAGGATGCATGTCGATTGAAAATATCTACCTGGAGTTGTAAATAGATAGAGAATTTGGACGCGGTTTGATAGACATCTGTCGAATATTTCAAGTTGGCAAGCATCGTTCGCCTATAATCGGCGAAGATTGCGGTCCATAAACCCATAGGAGCTTGTATTCGCCATGGATGCCGTCACACAAATGATCTTTATGATCGCCACGTTCTTGCTGCCCGGTGCCTTGGGGGAGTTTATCTTCAGCCGTACCGGCATCCCGGACATGATCTGGCTGGTCGTGACCGGTATTGTTGCCGGGCCGGTGTTCAACATCATCCAGCCAGCCCTATTCAAGCCGATTATTCCCTTTTTCGGGGCCGTGGCCCTGGTTTCCATCCTTGCCGGCGGGGGGCTCAAGCTGCGGATTTCAGAGGTGGCCGAGGCCGCTCCCCGGGCTTTCCTGCTGGCAATCCTGGGTTTTGTTCTGACCATTGTCGCATACTGCCTGTTCGCCCATGTGGCAACACGCCTGGGATATCTCCAGCCAGTTGGCCTGCCGGTCTGGATCATGGTCGGTGCCATTCTTGGCGGAACCAGTTCGCTGGTCATCATCCCGACCATGTCCGGCGGTAACGTCGAAAAACATGTCGCTCACCTGCTGGAGGTGGAGTCATGCATGACCGATGCGCTGTGCGTGGTCGTGGCCATGGTGATGATCGACCTGATTCTCAAGGGCAGCTTCAATCTGGGAATGCCCATCCAGACCCTTGCGATGGCGGTGGGGATCGGTATCATCGTCGGTGTAGCCGGTACCGTCGCCTTGCTGCCCTTGAAAGCTCCCCTGCTGGGCAAGCCGCATGCCTATACGGTATTTCTGGCAGGTTTTCTGGTCATTTACGGCATGGCTCAATTGTTGGGCGGCAATGGCGCCCTGAGCGTGTTGGCCACCGCCCTGATCATTGGCAACGATAAAGATATTTTGCCTAGGATATTCCCCAATCGATTCCGCGGATACCGGTTTGTGAAAAATGAAGCGGCCCTGGAGATCCATGATCAAATAACCTTTTTTATCAAATCATTCTTCTTTTTTCTCATCGGCTTGATGTTTCCGACATCTCCCAAAATGATCCTGCTCGGGCTGGTTTTCGCCCTGGCCATGCTGCTCTTTCGCATTCCGGCTGTGGCCTTTGCCCTCATCGGTGCGAAATTTCGATTTCATCAGCAGAGCCTGATCGCGGTGGCCATCCCGCGTGGCATGGCCGCAGGAGTCCTGTCTGCCTTGCCGATGCACTATGGCGTACCGGGTATGGAAAACCTCTCCCAGGGAGTCTTTTCCGCGATTGTCTTCAGTATTTTGATTTTCACTCTGGGCTTTTCGTTGGTCAGCCGGATGAAAACAAAGACGCCGAACTTTTAGGCAACGGTTTAATCATCACAATTCTCGGGAAAGGCATCGCCATGCGAGCTATGTACATCCTTTTGATAGTTTTTATGGTTGCCGCCTGGTCGGATGGGCTCGCCCAGGCGGATGCGGCGGACGGCGCTCTCAATGCCGTCTACGGAATTGTAAACCAGGCGGTTCAACTCGTCGACGGCCGAGCCGAAAGCGAGGCCGCGCCGGGTTCGGTCATAAAAACGATCACCATCGTGGTCGGCAAACCGGTCTGTGGCGATCTGGACGGCGACGGAAACGAGGATGCCGCACTTTTCCTGTCACAGGATTTAGGCGGCAGCGGCACTTTTTTTTACGTGGCCGCTGCCATGTTCAACGAGGGGCGCTGGCAGGGCACCAATGCGGTGCTTGTCGGAGATCGGGTGGTCCCCGGAACGATCAGCATCCGCAGCGGGGTGGTCACTGCCCGGTATGCCGACCGGATGCCGGAGCAGCCCATGGCCCAGAAGCCATCTGTCGCCAAAACCCTCAACCTGAAGCTTGTCAATGGGCGTCTTGAAGCGATCCAGCCCCGGTCGCCGTCTGAATGAAAAAGGAGACAACAATGAAACGCATGATTACCATGATTTTGGTCGGCATGGCATTGGCCGGCTGCGCCACCGGCCCGTCGGGCGGACAAAGTGCACGCAGCAGGGATCCACAGACGGTTGTCGGCAGAACCTGGCAGTGGGTGGCGACAGTTACCCCGGTGGAAAGGATCACCGTGGCGGAACCGGGGAGATACACCATGCTACTGATGGCAGACGGGAAGGCCCAAGTCCGGTTCGACTGCAACCGCGGCGGCGGGAACTATCAGATTGCCGACGGCCAACTCTCCTTCGGCCCGATGATGTCCACCCGCATGGCCTGCCCGCCGGATTCGCTGGATGCGCCGTTCATGCGCGACCTGCAGCGGGTCGCTTCCTTTTTCGTTCAGGAGGGGGCGCTTTACCTGGAGTTGCCCTATGACAGCGGCACCATGCGGTTTAGGCAGGCCCCTTAGCTGCATGGTTCCAGTCAACAGGGGCGCTGACCGGACAATTCATCGGAAAGGAAACAATTGCCGTGCGGTTGAAAGTCAACCATGCATTGATCACAGGTATCGTGGTTTGCAGCCTGTTGGGGACAATCGGTTGCTCCAGTCTGCCGAAAGAAATCAATCGTCAACCATCCTACGCAATCAACGACGGCCAAGAAACGATCCTTGGCCGGTCATTCGCCGGGAAACTCGCCGACCATCCGGAGCAGTCCGGCGTGTTTCTGCTCGGCAGCGGGCTGGATGCCTTCGTGGGCCGCGCCGTTCTGGCCAATCTGGCCGAACGCAGCATCGATGTGCGGTACTACATGTTTCATCAGGATACGGTGGGGCAGCTGCTCATCGACCAGCTGATCAAAGCGGCCGATCGTGGCGTGCGGGTGCGCATGCTCATCGACGACATCTACGGCAGCGAGGCCGACGATGTCTGGACCGCCCTGGACGCCCACCCGAAAATGGAAGTGCGCCTGTTCAATCCCTTTGTCCGCGACGCGTCCGAGAACCTGCAGTGGATCAACCGCTTCCGGGATGTCAACTACCGCATGCACAGCAAGTCGTTCACCGTGGACAACCAGGCGACCATCGTGGGCGGCCGCAATATCGGCAACGAGTACTTCGATGCCGATCCGAACCTGGCCTTTGCCGACCTCGACCTGCTGGCCATCGGCCCGGTCGTGTCCGAGGTGTCCTACGCCTTCGACCAGTACTGGAACAGCGACTACGCCTACCCCGCGTCCGCATTGACCCAGGCCGCCGCCCCCGAGCAATTGATCGACCTCCGGGCGCGCATGGACTCCGTTCCTAATAGCGAAGCGGCAGCCGCTTACATCGACGCCCTGGGAAACGCGCCCCTGGCCAACACCCTGCGCGCCGGCAGTGCCCAATTCAAGTGGGCCGAGGCCAAGGTAATTCACGACTCGACCGAGAAAAAAGCCCGTGGGGAGAACTGGCAAGCGGAACTGCTCATTTCCCAGCTGTGGCCTTATATGCAGAAAGCGACCGACGAACTGATCATCGAGTCGCCCTATTTCGTGCCCGGGAAAAAGGGGGCGGACGCGTTGTGCGCGCTTAGCGCCAAAGGGGTGAAGGTGCGCATCCTGACCAACTCCCTGGCCTCCAATGACGTCTCCGCCGTTCACGCCGGCTACGCCAAGTGCCGCAAACAGCTGCTCAAGGCCGGAGTGGTGCTCTACGAGCTGGACGAGCAGGTCAAGAAGGAGGTCAAAAAAAAGTTTACCTGGCTGCCCGGGCTTAGCAAATCGAGCCTGCACGCCAAGACCATGGTGCTCGACCGCAAAGCCATGTTCGTGGGGTCCATGAACCTGGACCAGCGCTCCCTGCACATCAACAACGAGATCGGCATCCTGTTCCTCAACCCGGAAATCGCCGGCCAAAGCGCCGAGGCGTTTGACCGCAGCATCGAGAAAGTGGCCTTCAGGTTGGTACTGAACGCCGGCAACAGCGGCGGCGAGTCCATCCGCTGGCATCTTAAAAAAGACGACGGGGAGATCGTCTATGATGCAGAGCCCTATGTCGGTTTCTGGAAGAAATTGGGCGTATGGCTGATCGGCTTGTTGCCGGTGGAATCCCTCCTGTAGGTCTTCAACAAGGGTGAGCGAGGTCCATGCTGAAAAGATTCGTTGCAGCAATTGGGCTGGCGGGGATTTATCTGGCCGTGACAACCTCGATATGGATCGGTTCAGGATAGATCACAAGAACTGAAGCTATTTGCGCTTGCAGAAAGTACATGTAGCTTGCCATACCTCCAGATCGAATTTATCTCCTTCAAATAACAGATACGATCTGTATTACAAAAATGTATGACACGGCCGGACTGGAAAACATTGCCGCTAATTTCCAGCCAATTTGTGTGGGGAAAATTGTCGAAAATCTGCTAAAGTGTGGGAAATCACCCAACATGTGGAAAATTCGGATTCAATGATTTCAATATGTTAAGCTATTTGAGGAGGTTAGGAAACTCAGGGTAATTGACTGAAAATCCCCGTGTCGGCAGTTCGATTCTGTCCCTCGGCACCATATTCGAAAAGCCCGGCTGGTTATTGCCCGGGCTTTTTGTTTGACATGATCAAAATTTTTTATTAAATTCTGACCATAATTTTAGTTAACTACAATTGAGGTCATAATATGGAAACTCTCTCTTTATCCGAAGCGAAAATGAGGCTGAGCGAACTTATAGAGAAAGTTCAGTCCACTGACGCAGAGGTTGTCATCACCAAAAATGGACGGCCGGCGGCGGTTTTAGTGAGCCCGGATGAGTTCGAAGGTTGGCGCGAAACAATTGCAATAAAGGCGGATGGAGACTTGATGAGCGAGATAAAAAAAGGCATTGCAGCGCTAAAGAAAAAGACTAACGTATATACGTTAGAGGAGCTTTTCGACTAAATCATGGCTTCGAAAGCCCGTATTCTAAGAAAGCTCAGGGTGCCCGATGAGATCGTTGCTTTAATCAGGGGTTGTCATCCGCAGTTAAAAAGAAAAATCAGGGCCGGATTGCGACAGATCATGACTGAACCTGAGTCCGGCAAGTCCCCCAATGATGAGTTGGAGGGGTTAAGGAGCTACCGTATCAGCAGGTTCAGGATCATTTATCGCATATCCTCAAAACAAGCCATCGACATTGTCGCTGTCGGACCTCGCAAAACGATCTACGAAGAAACCTATAGAATCATCAAGAAAGAATTCAATCCGTAATTACGATTGTGCCCAAGTTGGAGCGTAAGGGACGTTTCTCGGATTTACGGTTTAGAAAATCCGATTTATTTGATACCGGGTTGGAATGCCTCGAAAAGCCCGCCTAGACGCCCCTGGAGCGCTGCACCCTATCATTGTGAGGGGGATTCATCGAAGAAAGATTTTCTTCGATGATTCCGACCGTGATCATTTTTGGGATCGACTGGGCGGCATCCTGTCCGACCGTAAAACGCCCTGTTTTGCGTGGGCGCTTATGACAAATCACCTTCACTCAGTATTGCGGACCGGCGCCGCCCCCATTGCCACGGTCATGCGCCGGCGCTTGACTGGATATGCGCTGAGTTTCAATCCGCCTCCGGCGGATCATCGTCGCTCTGGGCGCTTGTTTCAGAATCGCTACTCCAGTTAAAGGGAGTATCAACTCAATACCATCCAAAGTTATTTTTCCGTTTTAAAAAGC
>CP070697.1:4722790-4732345 GCA_020353555.1 Desulfobacterales bacterium | reverse complement strand
AGCTCTAACTTGCGGCGTCAGGCCCGTGATTGGACCCTCCTGGGAAAACTTTGCCTGGGTGGGTCCGGAAATCGTGGCGCAGGGCCTGGTCCGGGTCGCTGACAACTGGCAGGACGCGGCCGGCGTTTTGATCGCAGATTTAGAAAAATCGACGCCGCACGCCGGCGTAAGTCAGACGGCGCTCGCGTACATTCAAAGCCGACAGGGCGGAACCGGCCAAGCCTGCCGTCAGATCGCGGCTTTCTTGGAAAAACCCTAATCCCCCCCTCGGTGACCCCGACGAGGGCCGGGGCCTTTTTGCATTTCCAGTTCCCTTAATTTGATGTACTTAATGAATTTGCCGTAAGCGCTGTTGATTGAAATGACAAAGCCGACATAGCCATCCAGAATACCTAATTTAATGAAATACTTTTTGACAAAGGTAAACGCCGGGTTGAGCAGAATATCGGCACCCAAATTTGACTTCCGGCCGCGCGCATAGGCCGCACGGGCGGCGATATCCGAAAATCGATTGATTTGGGAAAGATGGTCTCCGATCGTCGGATAGGAAAAATGCAACAAATCACCGGCAAGATGGCCGATACGACTGCCCTTTTCCATCACCACCCGGTCATGGGGGTTGATCCCGCCCCATTGACCTTTGCTTCGATCCCACAGCCTGATCTTGGCATCCGGATACCAGCCGCAATGTCTGATCCACTTGCCGCCGTAATTGGTCAGCCTATTAAACCTGTAGGCATCGCAACTCCATTGGCGCTTGGCATCTGCAATTGACTGTTTGAGCTCGTCCGAGAGGGCCTCGTCGGCATCCAGCGCGAGAATGCAATCGTACCGCCCCTGCTGCATGGCGTAATTTTTTTGTTCAACGTGACCCGCAAAGGAATTCTGGATGCAACGCGCGCCTTTGGCGATACAGATCTTTTGCGTGCGGTCGGTCGAAAAAGAATCGACAACAAGCATCTCATCCGCCACATCCCTTAGCGAATCTAAACAGCGTCCGATATTTTTTTCTTCATTGAACGTGATGATAACCGCCGATAGGGGCGCTTGGCGATCCATTTGAAATCCTCTCTATTAATTCTACTTGGTCACATGGCCGCAAGCCTTTCAGGGACAAGCGCCATGGATGGTCAGATTTGAAAGCGTGTAACTGTCTGAGGGCCTTAGCGATCGTTGCGAAAGCACCGCGCCGTGGCACCGCTGCCTTCAAAGACCTGCAAGAAGTGTAAATGCGACCATCGTTCATATTGTGTGCGTCCTCGGGGCTTTCTTTACGAGCCCTTGGGCCCGAGTTTTACACCGTTTCAAATCTGATCATCATGCCGTGCCCTATTTTGAACATGGTTAAGGTGACAAAGTAGAACTAAAAGATATCAATTTAGCTTTATGAAAAATATCCCGGTCGACCGCTGATCGATAGTTTTGCAAAGGGCTAAACGGTTACACTCAAAGCTTCTGTCCGGCCGCTGATTTACCCCTCATGGGATGAGAACGGCAGCCGCGTCCCGCGGTTCGTCTTTTGCCCCATAACCTGCAAGAAAATCGTTTCTAAACGGGCCACATGCAAATCCCAGCAGTAAGGCGCCGCGGCCTGATGCGCCCTGCGGGCCATCTCGTCTTGGTTCGAGGCTTCGTAACAGGCTAAAATAGCCCGCGATAACGTCGTGGGCTCATAATCAGAAACGACAAATCCATTGACGCCATTTTGAATCAATTCGCCGGCACCCACCTGAGGTCCAGTGATGACCGGCGTGCCGGTATAAAGGGCTTCCAGCACGACGTTGGCAATCGGGTCAAAGCGCGAGGGCAAAACAAACAGGTCCGCCGCACCGTAGAGGGCCGCGGTGTTTGCTTGGTATCCCACGAACCGGATGCGCGCCGCGCAACCTGATTCGGCGGTCAGTTGGCGGTAATGGTCGATCCGTTTGTCCTGACCGGCCACCACGGCGACAAAAGGCAGCCGGATCGGCAGCTGGGAGACGGCCTTGATCAGATACGGCACCCCCTTGCGTTCGAACCCGTTGCCGATCAGAAGAATCACGCGCGCCTGCTCCGGGATGTTCAGAAGTTTTCTGAAATCCCTTTTTCGTCGCTTGAGTCCCGGATGCAGATTCTGAGCGTTGACCCCGCTGTAAACGACCTCGACCATTGCCGGCGGCAGACGATACCTTTGGATAATCTGGTCCCGGACCATATGGGAGACGGCGAGCACCTTTTGCAAACGTTGATCCTGAAACCGCTTGCGCTCAAGATGCAGGTAACTTTTCCGGTAAAAGGGATTCAAGGGCTGGCCGGCATATTTTTGATAATCCCGCAAACACCCGCTGCCGTCACGGTAGATATCCTGATCGATGGTGCGGCCAAATCCCATGACCAAGGGGAGCTGGGCGGCCCGGACGGCCCGGCGCGCCCCGTAGGCAAACGAAAGCATGCGGCTGATGGAAGTTCCTCGGATAACCGGTATCTTATGGATGCGCATGCCCGGCGGCACCGGCTGGTCCACTCGGGCCGTAAAGTAGTGGATTTGCCAGTTCCTTTCGAGCAAGGCCGGAACCAGTTTGCCGATATAATTCTCTACGCCGCCGATGGGGCTGAACCGCGTATGCACCAGGCCGATAATTTTTTGCATCGCTCAATATTGGGCAAGGGCCGCCGCGCGTTGTCTGCGCCGGGATCCGTCGCGCAGAATTGGATTGACCGGAAGGGCAATAACATCACGCTGTGACGGGGCCCGCCGGATTTCTGATCCAACAATCCGGAAGTCTGAATGCCACCGACCACGGCCGACGAACGAGCGGCCCACTCACCTATTGTCCGCCTTTAGTATATGCTGATAAACCTCGACGTTTTTGTCAACCATGGCCTCCATGGAAAATTTTTGTCTGACCATCTTCTGTCCCCGTTGGGCCATTTGCTGGGCTCGTTCGGTTTCCGTCAGCATCTCAACAATCCCTTCCGCCAGGCTTCCCGGATCGGCGGCGGCCACCAGTTTACCGGTTTCGCCGTCGTGGATTATCTCCGGCAGGCCTCCGGAGCGGGTGGCGACGACGGGTTTTCCCAGGGCCAGCGCATCGAGCACGGCGGTGCCCAGGCCTTCCTGCACGCTGCTCATGACAAATAGATCGGCCAGATGATAAAATGCGCCCACATCGGTGCGAAACCCGGTGAAAACGAGTTTTCGGTCCAATCCCAGGGAGGCGGCCAGGGCCTGCAGTTCATCCATTAACGCGCCTCCGCCCACAATGAAAAAACGGGTATGGGGAATTTCCGCCAGAACCCGCGGGATGGCCTGCACCAGATACTGTTGCCCTTTGTGGCCGGCTAGATGCGCCACATTGAGAACGATCTGCTCGTGGGGCTGGATTTCGAATTCAGCGATGAGGTGGTCGCTTCGATCTTCGGCGAATCGGTCCGCATGTATACCGCTGGGCACCACAAAAATGCGGTCGGCCGCGATACCATCCTGGACCAGAACTTCTTTAATTTTACGCGAAATGGCGATGTAATAATCCGCCATAAAGCGATACTTGAGACCGCTCAAGCGCAGGAAGCTGTGACGGTAAATCGAAAAATCCACCCGGCGGGTCACCAGGCGCCGGGTTTGGATCCCTATCGAAGACAAGAAGGCCAGCATATGGGCATGGGACGTGTGGGCGTGGATGATATCATATCGAAAGGTCTGGATCAGTTTCCGCAGACGGCGGCTGGCGAGCAGATCGACCTCACCGCGCATGGCCACGGGAAAGACCTTGATTTGCGCGTTCCGGGCGCGGGCCGCCAGGTGCGAGGACGGTTGACAGACCAGGTGCGCGGTGATCCCCCGCGGCTGCAGCCCCTGAAGAAGATTTAAGGTCTGCTGTTCGCCGCCCCGCCAGGTTTTTTCCGTGTTGAGATGCAGAATTTTCATCGATCGTTTTCGATGCGGGAAATAATCTCGTCCACGACCACATCATAGGTTCGATGGGCGTGCGCAAACTGATAGCCATGCCGGGCGATTTCTTTGCGCCGCCCCTCGTGTTTCAAATAGTAGTCGATCAAATCCAGGCACTCTTCCTGGCTGTGATACCATTCCAGGTGAACGCCTTTGATGAAAATCTCCTCGAGGCCGCGCTGGTAGTTGGTCAATAAAAAACCGCCGCATCCCAAGGTAATCCACGTCCGATTTGAAAAATTATAATCCATTTCGTGGCTGTAGTCACACCCCAAGATGATGGGAGTGGCGTAACAGATTTTGGCGTACTCTTGCGGATAAACATGGGTTTTCGGGCAAGCAAAGCCCCATTCCTGCCACCTTGCCCCCCAGGCTTTGAGGTGGAAGCGTTGATGAATCCGCTGCAATAGCTGTAATCGATACGCCGTGCTGGGCCGACCGATAAAGGCGACCTCCGAGACCCATTTGCGGTTCCGGGTGGGGGTGATGCGATGTTCATCCCGGTCGCAGCCTTGCATGCAAAAAATGGGATTCTTGACCCCCCGCGATTGAAGTTCGGGTAACTGACGTTTATTGGTGATGAAAAGGTAATCCGTCAACCGGGCATATTGAATCAGATTTTCATCGAGGGGGATCTTAACATCGGGATAAAAAATGGCGGTTTTATACTGAGCGCTGATTTCTTGGAGGACCGCATAAGGGATATCCTTGGAATAAATCAAAACCAGATCTGGAGTGCATCTGATAATTTTGCGCTGAATGATCTTTTGATAATCCGTCCAGAAGAAAAGCTTCTTGTAGCGCGGCAAATTGATGAAACGCGCCTGCGCGACCCGCCGGCGCAGAGCCTTGAGCATGAATCGCGTATTGCCGGTCTTTTTTTTACTCTTCCCGCAGAATATGACTTTGGCGATGGGCATTGTTCCAGGGTCGCGCGTCCGGTTAAGCGTCGATTTCGACGATGATGTCTTCCAATGATTTAAAACCGTGATCAGATCGCAGACCCTGGCGCCGCTGAATGATTTCACCCGAGGTGCAAAGCGCGCGCCCCAGCGCCCGGACGTACACCGTGTCCCCCCGCACCAGCCGCAGCGGCAGGCGCCACAAAATCCAGGGCAGATGGGAGCACATCAGCCGGCGGGCCGATAGATGCAGCCACAGGTAGAAGAACCGATTGCGCCTTTTGATGATCTTTATCTGTGGCGCGGCAAAAAACCGTTTAATCGTCCCCTGGCGATCGTCGTGAATAACGATGCCGGCAGGCTCGAAAAAAGTGGCCCATCCCCGCTGCCAGGCCCGCGTGCACAAATCGCGGTCTTCGTAGTAGAAGGGTTTGTATAGCCCAAGAAATCCGCCGAGTTGCAGAAACATGGCCTTGCGGATCGCCACCGAGCCGCCGGATGCGTACAGACTTTTCAAGGGCCCGGTTTTACGGGCCCGGTCCCGTGCAGTCTGCAAGTCCCAGTTGCATTTGCGGATATCTCCCCGCACAATTTTCACCCGGTTCCAGGAGACCCTCTGCGGATGCCCGTCCGGATCGCTGATCAGCGGGGAGACCGCAAAGGTGCTTTCCTGCTCGAACCAACGCACCAGGGGCGCGATGAATTCCGGCTCCGGACGCACATCCGTATTCAACAAAATGCATACCGGATGGCGGGCAGATGCGATGCCCGTCTGAACGGCTTCCGAAAATCCCCGGTTGACGACGTGCCGGACAATTTGGATCGCGGGAAAGTCGCCGGCCACCAAGGCGACACTTTGGTCCTGAGAGGCATCATCCACCAGGATGGTTTCGCATTCTCCCGGATAAGCGCCGGCCGCCTCCAAAACACTTCTGATATTTTGGCTCAGCATCTGCTCGCCGTTATAATTCGGAATGATAATGCTGACAGGTACCGGCTCCATGCTTGATCCTGAGCCGTTTGGCGATTACTTCCTTTCCAACAGCACCAGCATGGCGCCCAAAATAAAAGCCAACGGTATTTGCGAATATTTTGAATAAAAAGGAAAAGTCAAACCGCAGTGAATCAGCCAGGTAAGAAAAACCACCAGCAAACACCGGGCCAGCCAACGAATCTGGCGATCCCGGTTTTGCCGCGCCACATTGACGGTGGCCGTAAATAAAAAAAACATCCCTCCATAGACCAGAACAAATCCGATCAGACCATTGAGATAGATTAATTCGAGCACATGGTTATGGGGTGCAACAAAGGCCGCAATGCGGACCGAATTCTGGATATAAGGGGTATAAAACCATCCGATGCCATGTCCGAACAACCAGGCCCCCAGCGTATTATCCATGAGCTTATTCCAGGCATAGCTCCAGAACTGGACTCTTTCTTCTTGCGCCAGGTTTTCGACCAGTTCCTCCAGGCGCAGAGCCATGCCGGCATACTTGGTGATATAGAGGGTCCCCAATAAAAGCAACAGCAGACCGACACCTCCCCACTTACGGCGGCCCTTGATGAAGAAGAGAATGATAAAAAGCGTGCTGCCGACAATCGCCACAAAGGCCGGGCGCGAGCCGGTTTGCAGCAACAAGTCAACATCCATGATCGCGACGGGCACAAAAAGGAATCTATACCAGCCCGCGGTGACGCCAAAGAAAAAGACGATCACCGGAAGGACCAGAACCGCAAACGCGGCCAGGTAATGCACATTCGAAAAAGTGCCGGACGACAGGTTGAACAGATGGCGCGCCGCAAACTGCCACCCGACCGCCAGCGCTAAGACGGAGGCCGTGCCGGCCCGGACCTCATGGTTGATTCTTTTTCGACTCAGGCAGTGGATGGCAAAAACCAATCCCAGCATGCGCACGAGGTTCTGGATCCAGCGGATGTGGGATTGCCGGGGGGCGACGATGAAACTTAGCAACAGAAGATAGAGGCAGATCGCCGTGGCGATCAGCAAAGGCGCCGGTAAGCTTCTTAACCGGTATTCACCCGTCATTATATTCACGATCACGAAGGCAACGCTCAAATGGATAAAAACGACGGTCCCGCCCCCATTGAGCGCGAAAAAAACGAAAAAGACACCCGCTAATGCCAAAACCAACCAATACTCACTGTTTAAGACCGCCCTGAGCGTTTCGATTTTTGCGCTGGGCACCCGTAACCTCGTTTGCGCCTGGGATATAAATTTCATTCAAAATCGATGTTGAGGGTCGTGCTAGCGACCAAAGTCCGTCGATGTAAAAAAAGTCCTGTTGCGACGCGCTCAATGAAACTGGATATCTGAGGCTGGAAACAGGCGAAATGCGGAATCACAATTTGATTTTTTCGATGTCCAATCCAAAAACCGCCGTATTCTTGGTGCGGGTAATATCCCACACTTTTCGATAAAGGGTGCGTCTTTGCGATCGCGACAGGCGGTCATCGCCCGCATAGTAATAAAAAAAGCGCAGCCGGTCTTTACCCGTAATGGCATGGCCCAAAGAGGCATTCAGCTGGGCCAGGTTGATCACTTTTTGGGCATTGGTCAAACGGCGGATTTTGACTCCGTCTAAATCGGCCATGCAATATTCGCCTTGGCGGCACAAAATGTTGCTCGATTTGAAGTCTTGCTGCCAGATGTTCCGATCATGGATTTTCTTTACCCATAAAGCCAGCCTTTTGAGCGCCCGGCGTTTCTGACGCCGGTCTGCAAGCGATGATAGATAATCGTTTAACAAGACGCTGTCAACCAGGAACTCGCTCAGAAAATAACTGTTGGGCTTGACGATGCAATAGCCTAAAGCGCGCGGCACGCCAATCCCGCGCACCTCGAGCGCGCGTGACATTTGCCAGCTGGTCCGGCAACGGTCCCGGTGCCCCCATTTTCGACGGTGAACTTTGATGCAGACACCCTCATAGCAGAGAACCCGCCGGGGCTTCACCGTCTGTCCTTGGACAAGGGCCTGCTGCAGTTTCGCGGGTCCCCAGGAAAAATCCCGGCGCTTAAATCCGCGCCAACCGGCCTCTTTGAGAACCATGAACTCCGTGCTGTTCCGGCAACAGCGCTTGGTCCGCGAACGAAAATGACGTTGCTGGTGCCGGTCGGCCGCGCTTGTAACCTCCGCCGCGGTGACCGCTTGCGCATAAGTTTGGCTGTAAGCGCTTATGAATTCCTGCCGCCATCGATCGGAGAGCAGCTGCGACCGCAGGTGAAAAAATAGCTTCCCCAGGTTATGGATTCTCAACCGGCGAGGGAGCCAGGGCAGGAAATAGACTTCCTGGGCATCAATCAGAAAAAAGCGGCCGTCGGTGCCAACCAGAATGTTTTCCGGATGCCAATCGGCGTGATAGATACCGCGGGAATGGAGAAAGGCGGCATAGCGACCCAGCTGATGGGCCTGGGCCACTAGATGGCGCTTCAGGGGACAACCGCGGACCTCTTCGGTGAGCAGAAAAAAAACTTTGGGGTGAAAGCGGGGGGTCTCACCCCTGAGCACCGGACCGGCGGCCGCCACCCGGGCTGTTCGCAGACGGTGCAGATTGCGCCATTCGGCCCAGCGGCGGCGTGGTAAAAGCAGATGCCGCCAGCGGTCTTTGGGCCGGTTCGCCAAGGTGCGTTTGAGAAAAAACCCCCCCTCCGGAGTCTGAAGGTGGTAGACCTGGCGTCGATCCCTATTTTTGATCACGCGGCATTCGGCCGTTTTGTCCAGGATACGGGCCAGGGAAAATCCCGGATAAAACCGGCTGGTGGTCAGTCGGAAACCGGCCAGTTCGCGCTGCAGGGTCTGGGAAGAACATCGGCCCTTTTTATCACAATTCACCTGTTTTTAAGCCTCGTATCGCATCGCCATCCGCCGGTTTAGAATCAATTGCATTCGCTGCCGGGGCGGCTTTATCGGCTGGGCCCCAATCGGCTTGAAGGTCACCGCGCACCGCGCGCCTCCGGTCTCCCATGCGTGATGACCGGCTGGATGGCGGCACCGCGTAACCCCGTGATCCCTCCGGGCCTTCCGGTTGATCGAAAGAAATATCAGTGCATTGAACCCCTGTCAACGGTAGAAGACAACCGTTGACCGCCACCGAACCCCGTCATATTCGTAATGCCGCGATATTCAGCGAAGTATGGCGACGCCTCGGTTGACAGGCGGGCGGGATTCTTCTATAATCGCCTCCCATCAATCATCGATGCCTAACACCCAGCCTGCGCCCGGACGAGGGCCCAGCCGGGGGCGTTGGGTAAAGTGCGATAAGGCCCATGCCGCTAACCCAGACCTATGCTTCCTATCATATCGGATCTGCCGTAGATCTATCGGATGCACAATTGCGCAAGCTCATCAAGCTTTTTAACGGGCCCACCGGTAAATCAGTCCCCGTCTTGAACGGGAGGCGAGCGGTGACGCATCATTATATGAATGGGATCGGAGCGGTGGTCATTAAATTCTATCGGCGCGGCGGTCTCATCCGGCACCTGGTGAAACGCAGATATCTCAAATGGGGCAAGACCCGGGGCCAAATAGAATACGAACTGCTGGACCAGGTTCGCGAGCTCGGCGTAAACGCTCCCGAACCGATTGCATATGCCTTCTGCGGATCTCTTTTTTATAAGGGATGGCTGGTCGTCCGCGCCATCAACCAACCCCGCTCCCTGGTCCAGCTCAGCAGCACCGAACCGGAAAAAATCCCGTCGGCCAT
>CP070697.1:4708137-4722690 GCA_020353555.1 Desulfobacterales bacterium | reverse complement strand
CCAAGGAAAAACTCCCCGATGACCCTCATGTGATGGACACCCTCGGATGGGTTTATTACAAAAAGGGAAATTACGATTTTGCCATTATGGAATTTTCAGACAGCCTGGCCAAGATACCCGAAAATGCGACGGTTTATTACCATTTAGGCCTATCATATAACAAGAAAGGCGAAAAAACCCGCGCCCGGGAAGCGCTGGAAAAGGCTCTGAGCTTAGATGCGACCTTTAAAGGCGCCGAGCAGGCCCGCAATTTACTATCCGGGATGTAGGGCCGATGGTGGCGGCTAATCCGTGCTTAATTGGGCCTTTTTAGCTAACAATTCGGTAATCAGTTTTTGTAGTTTAGATAGGTCAAATGGTTTTTCGAGGACCAGGTCGGCTTGAGCTTCGGTAGCCAAAGCTTCCGGATGCTCTCCCCATCCGGTGATAGCTATAATAGGGATGTCGGGGTAATTCTTCTTAATAATAGAAATGACACCAACTCCGCTGATGTATGGCATTACGAGGTCCGTGATAACCAGATCGAAACCTTGGTTTTCAGCTTCGAACAGTTTCAACCCTTCCAGACCGTCTGAAGCTGTCACGACATCGTAATTTTTATTCTTCAAGAAACTTTGAAGACCGGCCACGATTTCTTTGCTGTCATCAATGATAAGCAATTTATATGGTTTGTTCATCTTAACCTCTGAAAAATTACTTTTAATACCTACCCTGGGTGTCGAAAACGAGCTGTCAGCCCCAGGGCATACTGATGTCGCCCGTTTTCATATAGAATTTAGCTTATCTTGTTCTGACCGATAGAGCAAGCATATTTCTTGTAGGCTGCCAAAAAAACTGTCCTGCGGGCCTGACGAGACCTGCTATGAAAGGCCCAAAGTCTCAAAGCACAGTAAGCGCATCGGAGTAATTGATTATGGAATCCCTTCCCGTACATGTTGGCAACGCGCGTTACTTGGGGCGCAAAATGCAAATTTACTTAGAGTACATGGTGGGCCCAAAATTTGGGCGCGAGCCTTTTGGGATAGAATCGACAGATGCGGCCTGGGCGAGGCGGGCAAGGTTAAGAGTTAGGGGGAGGGTTACATCTGGTGGCAAGGCTCAAGGTTAGAATCATATTGACGAGTTATGCGCCAACCCGTGTGATCCTGGGGAAGGGAGGTGTGTAATTTTTTTCTCTTTATATGTGAAATTCTTTGCACATTTTAGGAAACATAATTCTCTTACTATTGCGATTCTGGTGCTTTTCCACTGGCCGGATCAAGATTCAACGAAATTTTATGCAATCCCGACAGGAAACTTTTCTCAATAAATGTTTTTAAATTAGTAGGATATAGATTATCGCCGCTTATCATGAATTTCAGATAAAGGCGAATCGATTTAAATGGCATGCTACTTGCTAATTTTTTGCTAAATGTGAAAAGTTTATGACGGAAGCGTCCCGAGATTTGCGAGGGAATAGCGGAGCAAGTTTAGATCCTGAATTATGCGGTGGGGAGCGGTCAACAGATTTTCAGTTTCGGCAATATAGGACGTTTAGATGTATCCTAAGAGTGCAAATCAGACCGACCAATATAAAAAAATTGTTATCCTTGAATCCAACCAAAACCGCAGGGATTATCTAAGATCGATTATTTCAGGATTTGGCTATACCCCTTTCATTTTCGAAAAGGAGACGATCTGCCTCGATAACTTACATTCGCTGGAACCAGACTTGGTGATCTCTGGACCGTCATATCCGAGAAGAATTTTTAGGTTTATCAATACGGTCAAACTGAGACAGTTCGATTTGCCGGTTTTAGTCATTTCTAGTGATCCATTGATCCAGGACTATGCCCAGCTGAACGGGTTCGCAGATGTTTCAATAATCGAGACAAATTTTGAGATATCGCAATTTAGAGAATCAATCCATAGGGCCTTAAAAAACAAACTTATCGCAGGCCAGGGCACAAAATACCCGTTGATCATCGGCAATAGTCCGGAAATGGTCAGAATAAAAAAGGTGATATCGGAATTGCAGCGCTTTAATGAGCCGGTCCTGGTCCAAGGTGAAATAGGTACGGGCAAGGAACTGGTCGCCAGGGCTATACACAGTCAATCGGAGCGGCGCCATAATCCTTTTGTAAAAGTGAACCTGGCTGAGCTTCCTTTGGAGTTACTCGAATGTGATCTCTTCGGGTGCGATCAGCTAACTTCAACGAATAAAGCTCAGGACGGCAAGAGTCTAATTCACTTTGCCCAAACCGGGACACTCTTTTTGGAAACCATCGAGACCATCCCCGCTGCCCTGCAGGTTAAATTGCTGCGGTTTTTTGAAGAAGGCGGTATATTCCAAAAAGAAACGGGCGTCCCAGAAGCTCATGACATAAGCCTTGTCGTTTCGAGCCGCACATCTCTTGACATGCTCGTTCACAAAGGCCATTTTCGCAAGGATCTTTTTTATCGGTTGAACGTGTTCCGTATTGAAATTCCGCCCCTCAGGCATCGTATCGAAGACATTCCCACGCTCGCTGATTTTGTTGCAGACAAGTTTTGTATGGATTTAGGCAAGAGTCATTACGAAATATCGGATAGAACCAAAGATGTATTCTGCAGTTACGCGTGGCCAGGGAACGTTAGGGAGCTTGAGGACCTGGTCCGAGCTATGATTTTGCAGGGGGATGAAGACGCTATTCTCGAACGTCTTATATTGAATCGCAAAAGTCAATTTCAGACCACCTTGGACGAAGACATTAACATGGTGGTCAGCCCCGGCGATGTGAAAGAATATATTCGGGATTTGCGAAGTATTTCCCTCAAACATGTCTGTAAAGAGTTTTTGGTGCGTATCGAGAAGAGGCTTATGCAAAAAGTCCTTGCAAGCACAAATTGGAACCGTAGAAAAGCGGCCATGATTCTCAACATCAGCTATAAATCGTTGCTCAATAAGATTAAAGCGTATGAATTAGGATAAGGTCCAAAAAGCAAATCAAACAGAAATCACTTTAATTTATCGGCGAAGCGAAGGGGGACAGTTGCTTCCAGAAAATCTAGTATTAGAAAAAAGGCTAAATCGATATTTTTTCTAAACAGAATATTGGAGATCAAATTCAACTAAGCCGGCAAAATGATGGATTCACAACCAGCCGTTTCCGGCCAGAAAATTATGCAGACTATCCAAAATAAACATGAAAACGGCATGTTAAGTCAATTCTTGCCTTGGCATTTTATTGCCAGGGGGGCGCGATTTTATATCAATAATAATATCAAATAATTATATGAGTTGCGGACACATTTGGAATTAATATCATGAAATCTAAGACCGAAACCCTCTCGATTGCTTATTATGTCGATCTTATTTTCAGAAACCGCTGGCTGGTTATTATTCCCTTCTGTCTTTCCATGATCGCAGGGATATATTTGGCCCTGACTTTACCAAAAATTTATCAGGCCAGCACTGTGATCTTGGTTATGCCCCAGCGGGTCCCAAAAGATTATGTACGTTCCGTCGTAAGTACCGACATCGGCACGAGGATAACCACCATTTCCAAACAGATTTTGAGTCGCACGAATCTCGAGAACATTATCCAGGCGTTCAATTTGTTTTCCAACCCTGGTCAAGAAAATCTGTTTATGGAAGATAAAGTGGCCAATCTCCTCAATCGAATTGATGTCAATGTCAGCAGAAGTCGGAGCGGCAAAGATGCCGATGCGTTTTCGATATCGTTCAAAAGTCCTGATCCTTTAGAAGCAATGAAAGTAGCCAATGGACTGGCCAATCGATTTATCGAAGAAAATCTGAAAGTCAGGGAGGCTCAGGCCACAGGAACAAGTGATTTTCTGGATGAAGAACTGGATGCGATGCGCAAACGGCTTGAGGTGGTCGAAGATCGACTAAAGGAATATCGCAAACGTTACATGGGAGAGCTGCCTGATCAGCTTGAGACCAACCTACGGGTTTTGGATAGGCTTCAAAGTCAACTGAATTTCCGACAGGAGAGTTTACGAAACGCCAAAAACCGATTGGTCATCCTTGAAGGACAGATTAAGGCCGGGGAGAATTCAGAAATCTTGGGCTCGCCTGGTGATGAGACGTTAAATCTATTCCAACTCAAGGAGCAGCTGATCAATTTGAAAACTAAATACACGGATCGACATCCGGATGTTATTCGGCTGAAAAATCAAATCGAGGAGCTGGAGAAAACGGTTGATATCAGTGAAGCCACAGCGGCCCCCACCTCTCCGGGAAGCAAGCTGGGAAAGCAGGACAATGTTCGGGCGTACAGGGTTAATCCTGAACTGGAGCGAAACCGCAAAGAAATCACGTGGGAAATACAGGCAATTGAGTCAGATATTGAAAGAATCGATCGTCAGATAGAAGAATACCAGCGGAGAGTGGAAGCGACCCCCAAACGCGAACAGGAACTCATTTCATTGCAGCGTGATTACCAGAATATTCAGGAATCTTACCGCTCATTGCTCAACCGTCGGCTGGAGGCTCAGATTGCCGTCAACATGGAGAAAAAACAAAAAGGCGAGCAGTTCAATATCCTCGACCGTGCCAGCTTGCCGCGTAGCCCGATCTCGCCTGACATGCGGCGACTGTTTTTTCTCAGTCTAGCGTTTGGATTAGGCGTTGGAGGGGGATTGATATTTCTGAGGGATTTTTTGGATACAACGTTTAGACGAGCAGACGATTTGGAATCCAATCTGGCGATTCCTGTATTAGCGATCATTCCCAAGGTGTACCATCGCAGAGACATCAGACTTCGCCGACTCAATCAGGCCGGGACGACCCTGGCCGTCTCGGTGGCCTTAGTTTTGTGTTTCGGATTTGCCGCGTTGGTCTTTAACGGGGTTGAATCGACCTTTGCAGCCGTAAGGCATTTGGTGAATATTTAGAAATGAATTCAGCGTACATCCAGGCCTGCTGGCGAGAGCCGACCCGCACCTTTTTATTGAGTAAGTTGATGGGACCGGAAAGTTGAAGCTTTTACGCGTTTAAGATTGATATTAATAAATGCAAAATAATCCGGACACTGTGTCCAAGGCTGGCTTTTCGCATGCTGGTTGGGGCCATTTGTAGTGTCTAGACTATTTTGCATGTCTTAATATTTTATCATGAGGTGAAACAATTGGGAAAGATTTTCGATGCGTTAGAGAAATTCAGGAAAGAACGCAAGACGGTCACTGACACTCCTTTCATGACCAAACTCGACTGGGAAGCTCTTCTGCAATATGATCGCCAAACCGGAATGCTGGACATCGGCAATCAAGATATTATCAAGGATGCGGAAACGGTGCAGCGTTTGCTGTTGAATAAAATGATTATGCCTGACGGTCAGCTGACACCCGCTGCGATACAGCAGTGTCAGCGTCTAGAAATACAACAGCGTCCAAAAACATTGGAAAACTTTGAACCGGGTAGCCGGGAGGAGGAGATTGAGGGCCGAGATCTGGACATGGTAGGTCTTTCCAATCTTTCGGGCGCAGCGCAGGGTAAGACAAGCAACTGGCAAGAAAACAACCCATCCGAGGCGTCATCTGTCAGTCGAGGTAAAGCTGCGCCGGCGACATTTCCGGAACCCGGCCAGGAGACGCCGCCGGAAGATAATGACAGTCGAACGGGTATTGATGCCCCCCCCTACCGCGCGCCTTCCTCTAACAATCTATTTTCGATTTCGGAAGAAAAGCCGAAGTTTACAGCGAAAGCCGACAAACAGAAAGTTTTACGACCGACGCCGGATCGGCAGCCAGAAATTCATGCGGCGATGGACACAACCGCAAGGCGTGAAAAGAAAGAAACTGCCTCAAGCGCAGCCGAAATTGAGCCGTTTAAGACGGCGAAAGGCCCACGAGCGGAAGACGAAAGGTCTCGCAGTCCGAAAGCGTTATTTACCGACCTTAAAGATATTAACGCCAACTTGGTGACAATCCATGACCCCCATTCATTTGAAGCAGAGCAGTTTAAGATACTCAGGTCGAACATATTATTTCCGCTTTCCGGGAAAGCGCCGCGTATTGTAATGATAACCAGTGCGGCTCCGGGGGAGGGAAAATCTTTTGTTTCATCAAATTTGGCAATAAGCGTGGCGCTTAATATTAATCGCCACGTTTTGCTTATTGACACCGATTTACGCCGGCCTGCCATCCACCAACAGTTTGGCATCGCGGCGGCCCCTGGATTGAGCGAATATTTAACCGACGGCGCTTCTCTGCCGCCCTTGCTTCAAAGGATAGAAATTGAAAGACTTACGATCCTGCCAGCCGGCAATCCGCCACCCAACCCGGCCGAGCTATTGTCTTCGGAGCGCATGTCGACCTTGCTTAAAGAAGTTACAGGCCGATATCCGGATCGCCTAATTATCATCGACTCTCCTCCTCCCACACTGACAGCCGAGACTCGTGTCTTGGGGGGATTCGTGGATGGCGTTATTTTGGTTGTCAGATTCGGTTACACCCGGCGTGAGCATGTCACGGATCTAATCGAACATTTCGGAAAAGAGAAAATTATCGGAACAATATTTAACGGAGTCGACGTACGTTCCTCACGCTATTATGGGTATCGAAAATACGGCAAACGTAGCCACTATTACAATGATTCAGAGCTGAAATAGGACGATTGGGGTTCTTGTTAGTTTCCCGTTAATAGTTTAGCGGCCCCAAAAACCGTTGAACGGACAAGGCGGGTCACAGACGGATAGACGAATATCGCGCAGAGGGATACGCGGTGAGATTGCGCTCGAAACGTTATTGAACCGTTCGATCGAATTGATTTACAATGCTGAGAGTTTTTAGACAATATTATCCGGTTCGAAATATCTTCTTTGTGGTCGGCGAAGGTCTATTTATCTTCTTATCCTTTTTCTTGGCATCCTTGATCCTCCTCGGCAGCGAATCCTTTGTTTTTGACCTCTGGCTTTTTCTCAAAATCCTTTTCGTTACAGGAGTCTGCCAGGCATCCCTTTATTACAACGATCTTTATGACTTAAAGATTACCGATAGCTTTAAAGAACTCGGGATTCGGCTGCTCCAGGCCTTAGGCATTGCCGCCATTGTCCTGGCTTTTGTTTTTGTTATTTTCCCCCAGGCCAATATTGGCCGAGGCATTTTTGTTGTCAGTATCGGTTTTATTATCGTCTTGGTCCTCTCTTGGCGATATTGTTACTCGCTGGTCTTAACCCACGGTATTTTCGATCAAAAGATTATTTTGTTGGGTTCAGGAGAATTGGCTAAGAATATAAAAGACGAAATTAATAGCAAAAAAGACTGCGGATATACCTTGTCGGTGATGGTCCCTGAATGCGCGAATGATATCGATTTTACCGAACAAAACAATCCCGCCGTAATCTGCAAAAAGAATTATGAGGGTCTTTGTGAATTGGCAAAGGCCCTCGGTATTCAGAAGATAGTTGTCGGTTTTCGAGAGAAAAGACATGCGTTTCCAACCAAGGAACTCCTAAAATGTCGGGTGGAAGGCATAGATGTTGTAGATGGAAACAGTTTCTACGAAATGCTGACGGGTAAGCTGCGTGTGGAAGACATAAACCCGAGTTGGCTCATATTTTCAGATGGTTTTCAGAAGTCAGGAATGCGCCGGTTTCTAAAGCGTTCTATTGACTTGATTCTGTCATTTTTGCTATTATTAAGTCTTTCGCCAGTCATTCTTTTGACGACCGTTTTAATTAAAATCGACTCGAAGGGATCGGTTTTTTTCTCCCAGGAGCGCGTCGGTGAGAAAGGCCGAATTTACCGTATACACAAGTTTCGATCCATGGTTGCAGATGCCGAAAAAATCAGCGGTCCGGTTTGGGCTCAGGATAATGATGGTCGTGTTACACGCGTGGGCCGTATCATAAGAAGATTGCGGATCGACGAGATTCCCCAGCTTTGGAATGTGCTGAAAGGTGAAATGAGTTTCGTCGGACCGCGTCCGGAACGGGAATTTTTTGTGAGGCAACTTGAGGAAAAGATTCCCTACTACGGCGAACGCTGCTCAGTCAAACCCGGTATAACCGGCTGGGCGCAAGTCAGTTACGGGTATGGCGCTTCGGTGGAAGACGCGATTGAGAAGCTGAACTACGATCTCTTCTACATCAAAAATATGACTACCTTTATGGACCTGATGATCGTTTTGCGCACGATAAAGATTGTCCTGTTCGGCAAAGGGGTGCGCTAGATCTCTAACCGCTTCGCCTCTCCCTCTATTGCAGCAGCAAGGCGTCTATATCAAAATATTCTATAATATCAATATGTTAAATTGCATTTGCGGATGTAATTGACAAAGCGGAGCTGTATATAGTATCTGAGAGTCCGAGTGGACAGGGACAACGGCAGTGATCACGAAGCGCTTCTATCATGGGGCACCCTAAATCAAGAACCTTCGGAGAAGAGCGATGAAAAAAACATTTTACATTTTTAGTATCGGACTGGCAGGGGTGATATTGCTCAGTCTTCAGCTTTACGCGGCCGAGAAGAAAGGTTCAGAGGCGGCCCAAACGTGGTCCGCCAAGGCCAGCAAGAGCGCCTATTTGATTGGTGCGGGTGATATCTTAGAAATTATCACCTGGAAAGAGCCTGACTTTACGCGTGCAGAGGTTTTGGTCAGAATTGATGGCAAGATTAGCTTCCCGTTGCTCGATGACATCCAGGCTGCGGGTCTGACGACTCTGGAACTGAAGAGAATTATCGAAAAGGGTTTAAAGGACTATGTCGAAACGCCTGTCGTCACCGTCCACGTAAGAGATCCGGTGAGTCAAAAATTTTATATCTTAGGCGAGGTCACGCGTACGGGGGAATATCCGCTGGTCAAAAATCTTACGGTCTTGCAGGCCTTTGCTTTGGCGGGGGGGTTTACCGAATGGGCCTCCAAAAAAGAAATAATCCTCCTGCGAAACGAGGGCGGTCAGAACCGGATTTACCGGATCAATTATAAAAACATTGTCAAAGGCGACGATTTTGACCAGAATCTGAATCTGAGGGCGGATGATACGATCATCGTGCCTTGAAGCCCATTTTTAGAGAAAAATCAGTCATGCAGGTTGGATGAATTCATTTCCGAAACCAAGATGGGAGTTCTAAAAATGAAAGCTAGATTGTTTGCATGTTGCCTGTTCTTGACGCTTTTCTTTCTAACCCCCTTGGCCTTTAGCTATCAATTCAACTTTACTCCCCGAGCCTCCGTCAGCGAGGAGTACACAGACAATGTTTTCCTTTCAGATAATAATAAAAAGGACGATTTCATCACCATCGTCTCGGCCGGTTTTGCCGCCCAGCTACTCGGAAAATCCAGCGGATTGGAACTTTCATATGATCCGGCACGCACTATTTACATTGAATTTGATGAAAGAAATACTTGGCGTCACGCCGCCCAATTAGTGGGATGGAAAGAAATAGAAAAGCATACCAGATTGGAATTTGCGGACTACTTTCTGCGCAGCGAAGATCCTTTGTCAGAAGAGGATATTTTTATAAATGAGACGGATTTATTGGTGGGAGCCGACCCTACGATCAGAAGAGACCGGAGAACGTTTTATACGAACACCGCCCGAGCCAGGATATCCCATCAGTTTGGCGCTGATGACCAAATCTACGCCGAATATCTGTACAGCATCCTGCGCAATAACGCTTCAGACATCCAAGATAACGATCGGCATTCGCCTTCAATCGGGTTGAATTACTGGTTTACCAATCTGTTCGGCCTTGAATCCCGTTTTGCATACACCCGCGGGGAGTATGACGAAGGTTCTGATTTGACAGGTGACGATATCACGGATTTTAACGATTGGTCAGGCACCCTCAGACTCATTCGAAAGATTTCCCGGACCTTTTCGGTCTTCGGCCAACATGATCAAATTTATAGAGATTTTGATGATGACGGCGATAATGATTATATGGTTTATGCGCCGTCTGTGGGGTTGCAATATGCAATCGAAAAAAATCTGGTTTTTCGTCTGGGCGGCGGGTATTTTTATCAAAGTATTGATGACGATGATGACGAAGATGGTTTTTTTGTAAATGCCGAAATCGACAAGACCTGGGATTACAGGCGCGGTTCGATAAATCTTAGGGGATCAAGCGGACTGGACCGCCAAGATTTTGGTGCCGAAAATCTTGGTTTTGAGAGGTTTGCTGGGATCCAGGCTTCGGCCGACTATAGTTTTACTAGAACCTTGGTCGGTGATATTAACGGGTATTACCGGTATGCCGACGTGATTGAACAAAACAGTGATCGGAAGGACCATCGCTTCCGCGCGGGGGCCGGCCTAAGCTACCTGCCAACGCGATGGATGACTTTAACACTCAGCTACGAGTATAACCGATTTGATTCCAACGAAAACGAAGACTACGAGGAAAACCGAGTTTTGTTGCGGGTGACATTACAGCCGCACCTGCCGTGGAGGTTTTAACGGATAAAGCGTTGGGTCAACACCGGGGGGGCGGCGTTTACCTTTTTAGCCTTTTTCTCCCGGCTTCAATAGAATCAAGCAATGTTTGCGGACAATTATATTCTGCTAACCATCGACGTTGAGGATTGGTTCCAAGTTGAGAATTTCAAACCTTGGATCGATTTTTCTTCTTGGTTGGCTTATGAATTGCGTGTTGAGCAAAACACGCATAATCTCCTCGATCTCTTTGATAGGCGCAAGAGAGACGTCACAACCAAAGATGATTCCAGCCAAACGTTGCACGCAACCTTCTTTATCCTGGGTTGGATTGCCGAGCATCTGCCGCATCTGATCCGCGAAATCCACGCGCGGGGCCATGAAGTCGCGTCCCATGGGTACAACCACCATCTTCTTAATCGTCTGGGCCGCGCGGGGATCGAAAGGGAGCTTTCGGATAGCAAGAAACGTCTGGAAGATATCATCGGTTCATCCGTGGTCGGCTTTCGCGCGCCGAGTTTCGGTATCAATCATGATTTACTCAAAATGGTGGAGGCGAGCGGTTATTTTTATGATTCCAGCTACAATTCTTTCGGTCTGCACGATCGATATGGAAAGTTAACGCTGAACGGAAAAGACAAGAAAGGAATAGCGCACAGGGTTTCGGAAAAGTTCTTCGAACTGCCTGTCAGCAACCTGAATCTTAAGGGAGCTGTCTTTCCATTGGGTGGTGGCAGCTACTTTCGTTTGATCCCTTTCCTTTTTTTTAATTTAGGTCTAAAGAAAATACTGCGCGACGAGCATGCGTGTCTTATCTATATGCACCCCTGGGAAATCGACCCCGAACAGCCGCGGGTGGAGGAGGTTCCCGCCTTTTACAAATTCAGGCATTATACCAATCTTCGCCGAACGCGTCCTAAGCTGGAGAAGTTGATAAAAAGCCTTGCTAATTGCCGTTTCATCAGTTGTCGAGAATATCTCGCGCAATCGCACTGCCATAAATAAAATCAGGCAAATAGGCATGGTGCTTTGGGCGATGCCTTTGCCGATCTTTTTATTTGCCACAATTGCTTTACGTGTTTATTGATTGTGCTCGAGGGGCAAACCTTTCGGTCGCGATGGAAGATTTCGCCCCTTGTTATTATTTTACGCAGGTGGCTGACCAAAAATAGTAGCTTGGGTAAGCAGCGAAACCCTCACCTGACGCGCGGCTTTTAACCGGAACCACCGAAAATCGGCCTAGACGTTCAGACCCCCGTGATCAAGGAAGATCGTAAAGTTTTCGAATGACGAAACTGATAATTCAGATACCATGCTATAATGAAGAAAAAACGCTGCCGTTGACATTGAATGATCTTCCGCGACGCATACCGGGTGTGGCTGCCATTGAAACGTTGATTATCGACGATGGCAGCACGGACGAAACGGTGGAAGTGGCAAGGAAGGCGGGCGTTGACCATATCATTCGCAATAAATGCAATAAAGGCCTTGCCCGCAGTTTTCTGGCAGGCTTGGACGCGTCTTTGCGGCTAGGCGCCGACATCATCGTCAATACCGATGGCGATAACCAATATCAGGGGCAAGATATAGCGAAACTGATAGCCCCTATTCTGCGAGGGGATGCTGATATTGTAATCGGTGATCGTCAGACAGGTAATATGTCCCACTTAAGCTTCACCAGAAAGAAACTTCAGAGAATCGGGAGCTTCATCGTCCGTCTTCTTTCTGAGACCAATGTTCCTGATGCCGTCAGCGGCTTCAGAGCCTTTAGCCGTGATGCGGCCATGCAAATGAATATTGTTTCCCCTTTTTCGTATACAATCGAGACGATTATCCAGGCGGGTAAAAAACACATGGCGATTACCAGTGTACCCGTCGGTACGAACCTGCAGCGGCGCGAATCCCGGCTTTTCAAAAGTATTCCTCAATTTCTTGAGCGCTCAGCCACCACGATGATTCGCATGTATACCATGTATCAGCCGCTGAGGGTCTTCTTCTATATCGGTTGTTTCTTCATTCTGGGAGGTTTGATTCCCTCGATACGCTTTTTAATCTACTATTTTCTCGGACAGGGCGGCGGTCACATTCAGTCTTTGATTTTAGCTGCGATATTCTTTATCGTCGGCTTTCAAATCTTAATGATCGGGCTTGTCGCTGACGTCATATCCTTTAATCGCAGATTGATTGAGGACACGCTTTTGAAAGTCAAGCGCATCGAGTTGGATCATTTAAATTCCAATCGAAAGAAATGAAAGTCTGCCTGATTGGTCCGACTTATCCATTCCGGGGCGGGATATCGCATTATACCACGCTGCTTTGCAGGCATCTGCGGAAGACGCATGACGTGCGATTTTATGCGTTTAAGCGGCAGTACCCCCAGTGGCTGTTTCCGGGGGAAACTGATAAGGATAACAGCCACCGTGTCATAAAGGCAGACGGCGCGGTTTATTTACTGGACCCGTTAAATCCGCTCTCATGGTGGGAAGTCTTTCGCCGCGCGAAACAGTTGCGTCCCGACATGGTCATTCTGCCGTGGTGGGTTTCGTTCTGGACGCCGCCGTTCTGGGTGATCGTTACGCTGCTCAAAATATTCGGGCGTACCAAAATTTTATTTATATGCCACAATGTTATCGCGCACGAATCGAATGGCTTCGACAAGATATGTTCATGCCTGGTTTTAAGGAAGGGCGATTATTTCATCGTTCATTCCCGGGAAGACGCTGCCAATCTGAAGAGAATGATACCCGCTGCGAATATCAGGCAGAGCTCTCATCCAACCTATGACGTTTTCCGCACAAAATCGCTCTCTAAGGATGAAGCCCGGCAACGTCTGAATATTGTCGGGAAAACCATTCTTTTTTTCGGTTTTGTGCGACCTTACAAAGGGTTGGATTATTTGATCGATGCCATGCCGATGGTAATAAAAAAAATGGATGTTACACTTTTGATCGTTGGCGAGTTCTGGAAGGATCCCGAGGAATTCAAGACCCGTGCGGAAATTTTGGGAATTGCAGAGAAGATCCGAATAATGGATCGGTATGTCCCCAACGAGGAGGTCGGCCTCTATTTTGCGGCATCAGACCTTATCGTGCTGCCGTATGTTTCCGCGACCGGCAGTGGCATCGTGCAAGTCGCCTTTGGCTGCAATAAACCGGTCATCTCGACTAAAGTCGGGTGTCTGCCGGAAGTCATAGCGGATGGTAAGACGGGATACCTGGTTCCGCCGCAAGACTCCCAAGCGATTGCACAAGCGATAATCGCCTTCTACGAGCAAGCAAAGGAAGCAGAGTTTGTAGCGAATATTCAGAGAGACAGGGGAAAATTTTCCTGGGATAAAATGGTTGAGACCATCGAGAGTTTTCCCTGAGGATTGCCACGGCGGACGTCGTCCGTAGGCGCCCATTTTCCGATAATCGCCCAAAACGAATAGATACCAGTGGGGAACCCTATGGCTTTACATAATAACAACCGTAAGATCCTGATGATTGGCCTGGATTTAGCGGATGCGGATCTCATAGACCGCTGGTGCGAAGAAGACTATCTGCCGAATATCAGCCGGTTGCGTCGGCAGGGGACTTGGGGCAAGCTGAGAACAAGCGCCGAATTGATGCACTTGTCAGCGTGGCCGACGCTCCATACCGGCACGCTGCCCGGAAAACATGGGATGTATCATGCCTATCAGATCAGTCCCGGAGAGCAGGATGTCCATCGAACCCGGGCCGATGAGTGTGCGCAGCCTCCCTTTTGGAAATTCCTGGATGATGCCGGCAAGAAATGTATCATTATGGATGCTTTTATGGATTATCCCGTGCAGGGCTTCCAAGGAATTCAGATTATCAATTGGGGAACCTGGACTTGGTTTTCCGATCCGCAAGCCTCACCCGAGGGGTTATGGAAAGAGTTAAATCGTCGATTTGGCGCCTATCCTGCGCCGGAACATTCCAAGGTCTTAGAGGTTCCGGAACCTGGATCATTGCTGCGGCGTTTGGTCGATGGGACCTCCGTAAAGTCAAAGGTTGCGCGCTGGCTGATGAAGCAAGTTGACTGGGATATTTTCTACTTGACGTTTGCCGAACCCCACCCGGCGGGACACTACTTATGGCACTATGCGGACCCTGATTATCCCTCTTATCGCCCAGGGCAACACGAGCTGCTTGCGAACGCGATGCGGGACGTCTATGTGGCGGTCGAC
>CP070697.1:4704387-4708037 GCA_020353555.1 Desulfobacterales bacterium | reverse complement strand
CGGGGGTCATTCACGTGCCCTACGCCTATTGCTACCGCTGTTGCTTCGGCCTGGAATATCCCCGCTGCAACCTGCAGTGTGCCCGATATGTCGATTACGTGTTAAATACCCCGTACACGGGCGCCGATGATGTGGGGATGCTCATTGTTGAACCCTTGCAAGGGGAGGGCGGTTATGTGGTGCCGCCGCCGGAATGGCTGCCCATGATAAAGGCGGCCTGCGAAAAGCATGGGGCTTTGCTGGTGGCGGATGAAGTTCAAGCCGGGGCCGGGCGCACGGGAAGAATGTGGTCGATTGAATATAGCGGGGTTGAACCCGACATGCTGACCTGGGGCAAAGGTATGGGCGGCGATATGCCCAATGCCGGTCTTTCCATCCGCCAAGATCTGGCGGCCAAAATCGCCGAAAGTTCCCAGCCGAACACCTTTGCGGGTAATGCGGTGACGGCGGCCACCACGATCACAAACATCGCCATATTGAGCGAAAACAACTTTGCCTTGGTCGAACGGGCCGGGGAATTGGGCGAACAGATCAAAGGCTGGCTGACGGAAGGTGCCCGGAAGACCCGCACGATTGGCGATGTGCGCGGGCGGGGCTTGATGATCGGAATCGAAATGGTCAAGGACAAGGCGACCAAAGAGCCTCTCGAGCGAGATGCGATTGTCACGCTCATCATGGGAATGCTGCGGCGCGGTCTGGTAATGGTCCCCTGCGGCAGGTTCGGCAATGTCTTCCGCTTCATGCCGCCCTTGGTTCTGACGCGGGAACACGCCCAAAAGGCATGCGCAATCCTTCTGGAAGCCACCCGGGAGGTTGAAGCGGGCCGCGCTTAGAAGATTGCTGCGTTCGCCTTGGCAGGGCTTGCATTGCGCCAAAACAGGCATTTGGCCCTCAAAGCGCATTCGACCGGCGGTTCCGAGGAGTTGAAGTTGGCATTTATTTGCACTTTTAAAATACACGGGAGGAGGTGATCGGTGAGACAATGAAACGGCCATTTGATGGTTTACTGCGAACCTTTTATAAAAGGAGGCGTATGATGGCAGAGAAAAGATTTCTTTGGTTGGTTGCGCTCATTTGGGTTGTCTTCGGGGTTTTGGCTTTCTCTTGGCCGCCTTTGAGCGCCGCCGCCGACAAGGTGTATCGGATGAAGATTCAATCCGGCTACCCCCATGGCGACCTTTCCATGGAGTTGTTGAAGGATTTTGCGGCCGCGGCGGAAAAGCGAAGCAATGGGCAGCTGAAGATTTCCGTGTTTGCGGCTCCGGAGATCGTACCCACCGATCAGTTATTCGACGCCACCAAAGTGGGGACGCTGGATATGCTGCACTGTGGCGGCACATTTTGGGGGGGGATTGTCCCGGTCGGGGAGATCGAGTTCGGTGTCCCTTATGGGTTTAAAATTGCCGAGGCCAAGACACCGAAAGAGAGCGTGGACATTATTCGCAAATTCTTTTTTGAAAGTGGGTTTGTGGATATCCTCCGGGAGGAATACGGCAAACACGGGCTCTACTGGCTCGATATGCACACCTATGGCGAGGTTCCCATCACGGTGGCAACCAAATGCATCCAAACTTGTGAAGATGTAAAGGGGGTCAAAATCCGGGATGAGGGCATTTGGACGTCGTGGCACAACATGGTCGGTTGGCGGGGGACGACCTCCGTGGCGCCGGAAGATACCTATATGGGATTGAAGCTGGGCACGCTCGACGCCTCCCAGTGGGATGTCAGTGCCATAACGGGGATGAAGTGGCATGAGGTCGCTCCCTACTTGATCCGCGGAATGGAGAATGACGCCGCTGTCGGACACATCATGGTCAACATGCAAAAGTGGAATGCCCTTCCCGATGATCTGAAGGAGGCCCTGAGGGGTGCGGCGCTGGATTACTGGAACCTGACCTTCGAAGGCTATCAGAAGGAGACCCAAGTCGTCGAAGAGATGGTGCAGAAGGGTGAGATCAAAAAGTGCCAACTGGATGAGGATTGCATCCAGAAGCATCAAGAAGCCGCCTACAAGCTATGGGATGAGATGGCCGCCAAAGATGAAGCCTCGGCCAAGGCCATTAAGTTGATTAAGGCGTGGCGAGGCGTAAAATAAAAAGGCGAATCTAATATCCATCTGCAGACGAGCAAAATATTGATTTGCGGGCGGCGCAAGGGGCTTGGAATGGGCGCGTTGCATTGCGGCCAAGCCCCTTGGCCAATTGTCGGGATCTGCGGGAACCGGCTTTACCGTTGGGGCTTACGCGATGACGAATAAGGTCAAGGCTTTTTTTAACATGATCGACACGATCAGCGCCAAAACCGGCCAGGCCGCCTGCCTCCTGATTTTTCTGATGATGGTCTTCACGGCGGTGGAAGTCGTGGCCCGGTATGCCTTCAATCATCCCACCCTATGGGTTTGGCCCATCAACCGGCAGCTTTTCGGCATTTTTATTCTGTTTGCCGGGATTTATACCATGTCGCAAGAAGACCATATCAGGGTCGAGATCTTCTACGAGCATTTTCCACCCAAGTTGAAATTAATCGCGCGCTGGATTGCCCTGGGGACCTTCGTATGCTTCATGGTCGCCCTTGTTTTACAGGGTTCCCGGATGGGCTGGAATGCCCTGATGGCCCGCGAGAAGCTTACGGGGGCATTTCCGATTCCGCTCTACCCCCTTAAACTGCTCATCCCCATCGCCGCCGTTCTGTTCTTACTGGAAGGGATCGTTATTTTTTACCGCCGCATTCAAGGGGACCGTTAAATCACGCGGCATGCCGGGAGCCTGTCATCATCGGCCGAGGCCGGGTGACAGAGAGGAAGCGTGCGCATGAGTGTCGAGTGGGTGACAATCTTTCTGTTCGGCGGACTCCTTTTGCTTTTGGCCCTGGGTGTTCCGGTCGTCTTTGCCCTGGGCGGAATCACCGTGATCCTGACTTTTCTACTCGAGGGCTATACCGGGTTGTACACGGTGGCGACGACGACTTATCGGGAAATAACGGACCCCACCCTGATCACCATTCCTCTTTTCCTGCTCATGGGCAATTTTCTAGTTCATTCCGGCCTATCGGATCGTTTATTTAAGGCCCTGAATTTCTGGCTGGCGGGCTTAAGGGGCAGCTTGGCCATCGTCGCGGTCGGAGTCTGCGTGGCCTTGGCCATGTGCGGAGGATTCGGCCCGGGCATTTTAACGATGGGACTGATTGCCGTGCCCGCCATGCTCAAACAAGACTACAATAAATCTCTGTCTCTGGGGTGTGTAATGGCCGGAGGGGTTCTGGGCACGATCATCCCTCCCAGTATTATCATGATTGTTTTTGCGGTGATTGCGCGCGTCTCAATTGGGCGGCTTTTTTTTGGAGGGGCGGTCCCCGGCTTTGTCTGCGCTTTTTTTTACATCGTCTACATCCTGACAAGGTGTTATTTTCAACCTCACCTGGCCCCCCGGGCGGCCGCGGCGGTCACCTGGAAAATCAGAAGCGCTGCTCTCAAGGATCTTGTGCTACCGACTTTATTGGTGGCACTGGTGCTGGGATCCATCTTTTCCGGTATGGCCACGCCGACGGAGGCGGCCGGCGTCGGATCCCTGGGTGCCTTTGTAATCTGCGTGATTCACCGCCGATTGACGTGGAAAGTCCTTTTGGGTGCCTGTCTGGACACGCTGCGCATC
>CP070697.1:4700437-4704287 GCA_020353555.1 Desulfobacterales bacterium | reverse complement strand
TTTATGATGGAAATGCCGTGCTTTTACTCAGTTGGCTCCGAAACAGGGCCCATCATAAATAGGGATCACCTATCCGCCCCGACCTTTGATATCGTCTGGAAGAAAAGGCCTCCTTCCCCCGATCTTCATGCTGCCGAATGGGTTCGCCCTGCCGGCCAAAGGAGTTTTTCTTGACAAACAGGGCCAAGTAGCTTAGGTTGACTCGTTCCGCAAAATGCATTACCAGACCATCGTGGGCAGGTAACCTTTGTGCAGCAAACAGGACTTTATTTTGGAACCGGATTTAATTCGACTTGCTAATCGGACAGTCTGCTAGACCTCCATCCGAAGTAACCTCCTAACGATCTGTGCAAAACCAACACCGAAAGGAGAATGAGCGCTAATGGCTGAAGGTCGAATTAAATGGTACAGCGAGAAGAAAGGTTACGGGTTTATTGAAACGGATACCGAAGGCGATATTTTCGTCCACCGCTCCGGTATCGAAGAGCACGGCTTTTTTACGCTTCAAAAAGATGATCGGGTCAGTTTTGAAATAAAAAAGACACCCAAGGGAAACCAGGCCGTCCGGGTCAAACGGCTGTGATCAGACTGCCTTATTCTTGACGTGAACCCATCGAAGGCAGAGTGGCGAGAGGCTTTGCCTTTTATGGATCAATCCATTCCTCCAAATTAAAGAGTGCCTCATGAATATTCTGCTTATATACCCAGCCTTCCCGGATACTTTCTGGAGTTTCAAATATGCACTTAAATTCATTCGCAAAAAGGCCGCTTTTCCGCCTCTGGGCCTGCTCACGGTGGCGGCGATGTTGCCCGAAGAATGGCCTCAGCGTCTGGTCGATATCAATGTGGCCCACCTGAGTGAAGAAGACCTGGAATGGGCGGATTGCGTCTTCATCAGTGCCATGGCGGTGCAAAGAGAGTCGGCGCGACAGACCATTGCCCGGTGCAAGGCGGCCGGTCTTACGGTTGTCGCCGGGGGACCTCTTTTTACCAGCGAGTTTGAGCAGTTCGAGGAGGTCGATCATTTCGTGCTGAACGAGGCCGAACTGACCTTACCTTTATTTCTGGCGGATCTGGCCCAAGGATCGGCCCAACGCGTCTACACGACCTCTGAATTTGCCGATATCAAGCAGACGCCGCCTCCGAAGTGGGAGCTGATCGATTTGAAACGCTACGCCTCGATGAGTATTCAGTTTTCCAGGGGCTGTCCGTTCGCCTGCGACTTTTGCAACGTCACGGCTTTATTCGGACACCGGCCCCGCATCAAAACGGCAACGCAGGTCATCGATGAGTTGGACCGTCTCTTCAACTTGGGATGGCGTGGACAAGTTTTTTTTGTGGATGACAACTTTATCGGCAATAAAAATTATCTCGTGACCAGCCTCTTGCCAATGATGATCGAATGGCAAAAAGACAAGAATGGTTTGACTTTTAACACCGAAGCGTCGGTTAACCTGGCTGATAATGAATCTTTAATGGAAATGATGGTGGATGCGGGTTTTGACACGGTCTTTATCGGAATCGAGACGCCCAATGAGGACGGTCTGGCCGAATGCAACAAGAGACAGAACAAGAACCGTGATCTGGTGGCAAGCGTCAAACGGATTCAACGTGCGGGACTGCAAGTTCAGGGAGGGTTCATTGTCGGATTCGATAGTGATACCGCCTCTATTTTCCAGCGGCAAATTGATTTTATCCAGAAAAGCGGCATCGTGACTGCCATGGTGGGCCTGCTCCAGGCCCCTGCGGGCACCCGCCTCTATAAACGTCTGAAGAAAGAAGGCCGTCTGCTGGGGCATATGTCGGGAAACACGGACGGGACAACGAATATCATCCCCTGCATGGACGTCAGTACTCTCCGCGACGGGTACAAAAAGATCATGTCGCACATTTACTCGCCCGCGAACTATTATCAGCGCGTCAAAACTTTCCTGCGCGAATATAAACCGCCGAAGACGAAGATCCCTTTGGACCTTCAGCGTTTCCTGGCATTTTTTCGCTCCAGCATTCGCCTGGGGATATTGGGCAAGGAGCGCTTCCAGTTTTGGAATCTCCTGGTTTGGACGCTTATGAAGCGCCCCAAGCTGCTCTCCTTGGCGGTGACTTTTGCCATCTACGGGCATCATTTTCGCAAAGTCTGCGAACTGCACCTGCATTAAAAAATTAAGGTATCGATTTAGCGGTATGAAAAAGATCCCGCTCGACCGCTCATCGGCTTTGGGCAGAGGGAAACTGTCTGAGAAAATTAGAGGTCGTTAAACCGAACCGTAAAAAGGAGTTCCCATCAAGGCCCGGATTGACCTTCATTTGCGCGGCATCCTGTTTGGAATTACCGCCCGGGTCGGTTTTACGAACCCTAATTTGCGAGTTTTCCCGCTGCCAAAAGACCTTCAAGCAGTGCGCCGCGCGCCGATTCCAAACCCTGCCTGGCACGCGTGTCCTAAATGAATAGGGCCGCATTTGTAAACCGCGTTACTTGAGCTGGCCGGTCATATCTTCCGCGGCGCCGACGACATAACGGGAAAGATCTCGCGCCTTAGGATTACGGGGATCACTCCAGTCGTAGAAGCCCTTGCCGCTGCTGGCCCCGAACTCACCGTTTTTGACCATGCGCATCAGCAGCAGGGGCGGATACAGGCGGGGATCGTTGGAGGCCTGGTACATCTCCAGGGCCACGCGCAGCATGGTGGGAGTCGTGACGAAGTCATGGAGCTTGAAGGTTCCCTGGGGGTGCCCCAGGCTGGTGTTCAGCCCGATGTCGCCGTCCTCCACCTTGATTTTACCCTGTTCCAGAAGGCGAACGGCGTCCAGCATCTGCGGAACCAGCAGTCGGTTGACCCAGAAACCCGGGATATTAGGAGCCAGAAAAGGTGCTTTTTTCATTTCCAGCAGCGTGTTGCGAGTAAACGCCACTGTTTCCGCGGAGGTCTTGGCTCCCGGCACAACCTCCACCCCGGGCATCAGCGGTACCGGGTTCATCCCGTGGGTGACGATGGAGCGTTCGGGCCGGCCGCCGGCCGCGCCCATCATGTCAATGTCCAGACTGCTGGTATTGGACCAGAAGACGACCTTGTCCGGAAGTTGCGGGAGGAGCTCACTCAGAACCGCACACTTGAGCTTAAGATCCTCGAAAATGACTTCCAGAAAGACGTCGCAGTCTTTGGCGGTTTGCATGAAAGCCGCCTTATCCGCATACGTTTTGATATTTTGAAACGTTTTGCGCCCGAACTCCGGGTCTTCGATTTTGAATTTCTTGGCAACTTTACCGGCCAGCTGTTCACAGGCGGCCGGTGTTCCGGCCAGCATTTCCGCGTTGGTATCGAAACAGTGCACCGCATGACCGGTCATCGCGCATTGCGTAATCCAGCCGCGTCCCATCACTCCCGTGCCGATGATCGCAAATTTCATTATTTACCTCCTGCCGTTTGGGTTACATGGTTTCAGGGGATGTGCGTGATTTTTGTCAGGCATTTATATAGAGAAAGGCAGGCGGGCGTGTCAAATGAAATCAGAAAATTCGTCGAATTCGCTTCAACCTGAGGCAGGTTCCGAGGTTGGAATTCGAGCTTACCAAGCGATACCGCCCACGCATCACGCGGCCGCCAATAATTCCTATTAAAATAGTAGGAAAAATTGCTTGACAGAGTTACCAGGATGTGGCAACCAAAACAATGTTATTTTGTTTCTATCTTTCGAAGAGGGAGCGACGAAACGAATCAGCTTCAAATTTCTCGATTAGTTCTACTTGGTCACATTACCGCAAGCCTTTCAGGGACAAGCGCCATGGATGATCAGATTTGAAAGCGTGTAACTGTCTGAGGGCCTTAGGGATCGTTCAGAAAGCACCGCG
>CP070697.1:4672040-4700337 GCA_020353555.1 Desulfobacterales bacterium | reverse complement strand
TAATATCGCCGCCATGGGCCTTGGCGATGGCCCGGGCGAAACTCAGGCCAAGGCCGATGCCGGCTTCGGAACGGCTGGGGTCGCAGCGATAAAACCGCTCAAAAATATGGGGCAGGTCCCGGGCGGAAATACCAATGCCGCTATCTTTGACCGCCACTCTGATCGGCTGGCCGTCGCCGTCCTGGACCGTTACCTGCACGGTGCCTTGGGGCGGCGTGTACTTGATGGCGTTGTCGAGAAGGTTGGCGATCATCCGTTGAATCAGGCGGATATCTCCAACAAGCCGGCAGTGTTGCGGCGTTTCCCAGGTCAGCGTCACGCCCTTGTCTTCGGCCGGCGACTGAAACAGGGCGCAGGCTTCCCGCACCACCGCGGCGATATCAATTGCGGCGGGGTGCAGTTTGCCGGCCCCGGCTTCGGTCTTGGAAATGACCAGCATGGTGTTGATCATTTCCAGCAGACGATCGCATTCCTCGATGGTGCTGGCCGTCATTTTTTCATATTCCTCCTGGGACGCCCCGGTGGTCAACGTGACTTCGGCCAGGCCCCGGATCCGCGTGATCGGGCTTTTGAGGTCATGGGCGATATTGTCGCTCATTTCCCGGATTCCCGTCACCAGGGTTTGAATGCGGTCCAACATTTGATTGAAAGTCAGCGCCAATTGATCGATTTCATCCTGCCTTTGCTTGACCGGCACCCGGTCGGCAAAGGTGCCGTCGGCAATCCGCCGGGCGGTGCGGGTCACCGCCGCCACGCCGGCCAGCGCGCGCCGCGCCATAAACCAACCGATCAGCACCGCAAAAACAAACAAAGCGGCCATCGTAACCACGAATATCTTCTGGAAGGCTTCGATAATACGGGCATTGTTTTCCATGGACTGCCCCAGCTGCAAAATGATATCGGTTCCGATCCCGGCGTAAAGAATCCGTATTTTGTGCTCGCGCTCCGGCACGTCGATCGTATCGAATACCGGCCGGCCGTCATCGAGCAACCCTTGGATGGCGGCGGTGGAAATTCCGATATTGCGCCAGTAGGACATATTGGATGAGGAGAAGACCTGGCGGTTGGCATAGAGCAGGCGAAAGAAGATCTTTTTCTCCCCGGCGGCCTGGGCGGCGATGATGGCCTCGCGCTTGAGCGCGTTGAGTCCCTGGGTCGCCAGAACCGAAGAAAATGTCCGGGCTTCGCTCAACAAATCCTGGTCGGTGCGTTCCCGCATGACGGTGGTGATCAGCAAATAGAAGAACAAAAAGGCCACGCCGGCTGAAATCGTGAAAATCGCCGCATACCACAGGGTCAGGCGAAAGGCCAGGGTATGCCGCACCTCAGCCAGTTGCTCTAAAAACATAGCCTACCCCACGTACGGTCTGGATCAGCTTGGTCGGAAAGTCTTTGTCAATTTTTTCCCGCAGCTTGTAGATGCGTGATTCCACCACGTTGGTCTGGGGGTCGAAATTGTAATCCCAGACGTGTTCCATGATCATGGTTTTGGATACCACCCTTCCCGCGTTGCGCATCAGATATTCCAGCAGGGAAAACTCCAGCGGCTGCAATTCGATTTTGCGCCCGCGGCGCACCACCTCCCGGGTGATCAGGTTCATGGTGACATCCTCCGCCACCAGCCGCGTCGGTTCGGAAACGTCGCTGCTGCGCCGGATCAAGGCCTGCACCCGGGCCAGCAGCTCGGAAAACGCAAACGGCTTGGTCAGATAATCGTCACCGCCGGTGTGCAGTCCTCTGACGCGATCATCCACCGTGCCTTTGGCGCTCAGAATAATCACCGGGATCTTAATTTTTTGCCGCCGCATCTGCTCAATCAGCGCCAGCCCGTCGAGTTTCGGCAGCATGATATCCACAATGGCCGCATCATAGGGCTCCGTCAAGGCCAGATGCAGGCCGTCTTCGCCGTTGGCCGCGTGGTCCACGGCAAAACCTTCGGCCTTCAACCCTTTGATGATAAAAGAAGCGATCTTGCGGTCATCTTCGACCAGCAGGACACGCATGGGACCCCCTCAACGCTGTTCGCGCTTAATCCGTTGGTTGACAGGCCTCCCCGGAAACCTCCGGCACTTCCGGGGAAGATCGGACGGGGCAAGGGCGCTTCGAACCGCCCCGGTTGTCGACCCGCGTCGGCGGTCTTTCCGCTCGGCGGTTTCCGGCCCCCGGTCTTAGGCGCTCGGCACTGGGGCCGCAAGTCGCCCCGCAATCGCCACCCAATTTTCCTTCCTGCGGATATCCAGAATTTCAAAACCCACGGCTTGCATGTGGGAGACCACCCGGGCCTCGTTTTCGGTGATGATTCCCGAACAAGCGAAGATGCCCCCGACTTTAACCACCCTGGTGATGCTGTCCAGGAGGTCTAAGATCACGTGGGTTAAAATGTTCGCCACAACCAGATCAAACTTCCGGTGGACGCCCTTCACCAGATCGCCCTGCACGACCTGGAAATCCCGCGCATCGATCCGGTTTAAGGCCAGGTTCCGGGCGGCAATCTCCACGGCCGTCTTGTCATGATCGATGCCGTAAACGCGGCCGGCTCCGAGCTTTGAAGCCGCAACCATTAAAATCCCCGAGCCCGTGCCCACATCCAGCACGGAAAATCCTTTTTCAAGATAGGCTTCAATGAGTTCCACACACAGGACGGTGGTGGGATGGGTTCCGGTGCCAAACGCCATGCCGGGATCCAGCTCAAGCACAATCTCATGGGGAGCGGCCTGATACTGGCGCCAGGTGGGTTTCACGACGATACGGCGACTGATTTTTTGGGGCCAAAAATAGGCTTTCCAGGACTCGGCCCAGTCTTCTTCGTCGAGTTCCTTGTAGCTGATGCGGGACCCAACGCCGATCGCCGTTTGCAGCTGCGCCAGCCGGGCGGCCAGAACCTTACATCTTTCTTCCGCCTGGTCGTCGCAGGCGAAGTAGCCGATGACCGCAGGCTGATCCGGTCGAGCGCCCGCCTCCTCCGCCCAGTCTTCGGCGGGTTCGAGATCCGGATCTTCGACGACGACTCCCCGCAAGCCCAAGTCGAAGAAGATGTTCGCAATCAGATCCCCCGCCAGATCCCGGTCCGGATGACTGAAAGCAACCTTGGTCTCAATCCACTTCATTGAACTTTTCTTTGGGGGGGTTAAAGTAGCCGTATTTCAAATGGGGAAACGCTTGCCGCACCAGCCGCAAGGCGTTTTTCATCCCCTGCGGGCGGCTGTGCCGGGCAATCCCATTCATAATTTTCCAGTACCGGATGGGATCAAAATTCAGGTTGCGCCACTGAATCATGTTGATCGGATAGCGGTCCAAAAAGCGCCTGAGCGCTTCAAGCTCCTGGGGGGTGTCCGTAAAGCCCGGACAGTTCAAATAGTTGATGGACACGAATTTTCCGCTCTGCAGGGTCCGATCGATGCTGTGGCAGACGTCGGCAAACCCATAGGCCTTCGGGCGAAAATAGGCATCATAGCAGTCTTGGCGGACGCTGTTGATGCTGATGCGGACGCTGTCGAGGCCGGCGTCCAGCAGTCGCTGCAGTATCGCGGGGCGGCTTCCGTTGGTATTCATATTGATCGTGCCGGCACGGGTGCGGGCGCGAATTCGGCGAATGGCCGGTTCAATCACGTCGGCGGCCAGCAGGGGATCGCCTTCACAGCCCTGCCCGAAGCTGACCACGCTTTGGGGCACCCGCCGGATATGGGCCAGGGCCACTTCGGCAATTTCCTCCTCGGAGGGTTTAAACCCGATGCGCTCCTGGCTGCGGGGAATCTGCCCGCCGGTTTGGAGGGAAAGGCAGCCCAGACAGCGGGCATTGCATTCGGGCGAAGTCGGCAGGGGAGCCTCATAACGGCCCAAAAAGAAATTCTTCCCGGCCGGACAACCATACTCCCGCGCGCATTTTTCCAGGTGCGCCCTTAAGCGATTGGAGGGCATCCGGCGGCGCATGCGGGCCATACCCGCGGCCACGTCTTCCGGCGGCATCAGTCGCAGATCCTGCCGTCTTTCCGGGTCCACCTGGATCACGGCCGTGCGGAACTTTCCCCGGTGCCAACCGACAGCACCGTATGCAAACAGGGGAAGCTGTCCGGCCCTCTTTTTTTCGCGATAAGCGGTCACATACGCAATCACGTATCCCGGCGAATTAAAAGCGGCGACCGGAAACAGCGCCTCACCCGGCGCGTAAGGATTCACCTCTAGGGTTTCCAGTCGGCCGGTCGCCAAATTAAGCAGTATCGGTCGGCGCTCCGGAAGAAACATCAGTTCGCCCCCGAAGGGCATGGGGCGGGTTTCGCGCGTCGTCAAGGGCACCTGCGTGCCGCCGGCCATCCCCACGGCCGCATATCCTTCCAGTTCAAAAATCTCCCCCGCCGGATTGGCAACCAGGGCGGCGATCAGATTGTCTTGCTTTTTACCTGAATTTCTCGATCCCATATTCGCGCTTACAACTGCGGCCGGGCCGGCCGAATCTGCCGCATCAAAGGGCACCGCGCCGGCATCGCGCGCGATACCACCCTCCGCTGACGATCAATTCGGGCCGATGCCGGGCCAATCATCCCGTGAACATCACACAATGGGAGTTGCGGCCGTCCACTTTCAAAACAAAGGCCTGGTGGAGCTGCACGTGCCTGACAAACGCCGTTTCCCGGGCCACCGGCAGGGAAGTCAACCAGTCCCAGTCCAAGAAATCGGAATTGCCGTCGGCCAGCGTGACATAGGTGATTCCTAGGGAAGTGATATTGTGAAAAAAATGCGATCCCTGGGAAGGATCGGCCTTTAATTTGGCCGATGTTGTCTCAACCATGGCGCCCACACCGCAAATCTCGGACCAGCGCACCGGTATTCCCAGCCACCGGTCGGCGGAACCCCACCGGCCGGGTCCAATCAGCAGGTATTTGCGCTCTTGCCGCACCAAATCCGAATTCAGTCGGCCGATCTCCCGGGCGATGTCAGGGGTGCGGCGAGGATCGAAAACATCCGGCTTCACGTAAAGAATATCGGCGATGTCATTTTTTTCGGCATTCCCCAGGGCATGGGAAGAAAAACAGAAGGCACGGGCCACCTCTTCCGCGCTGATATCCACCTGGACGAGCTCGGCCCGGGCGGTCATGGGTCGCAACTGGAGAAACGCGAATTCCGGTCGGCCGTCCCGTTCCAGACCCAAATTCACCGAAAACTCAAGCTCCACGGGGCAGCCCATCCCTTCCTGCCCCAGCGCTAAAATCTCGGACAGCAGCTCGGCCAGGGGAAAACGCTCATATTTAAGTACCTGGGAAAACGTAAGAACCGGGTAGCCGCCCGTGTGCGCCGTGTCGCGGATGCGGTGCTCTTCGGGGATGTAGGTGCTGGCCAAGAGCCTCAAGGCCGGTTCCTCGGCGGCCTCGCTGACTTCCCATTTGACCAGGTTCGTATCTTCGATGCCGTCGAGTCGAGGCTCCCTGTCGCCCACTTTCAAGGCATAGAAATATTGCTGGGAATTTTCCAGGATATCTTCGACCGTGGATCGCTGCGGCAGCAATTGGGGATACCTGGGCGAAAAACGCAGGGCCTTTTCCCCCTCCATGACTGTTTTCCCGAGGCCCAGGGCAATGGTGGCAATGCCGTCTTCGGGTTTCATTTGTGCAAAAGGATAGTAGTTATAGGACTGCGCCACCCCTGAAATGTCGGGGTAGAAATGCCCGCTGATCTTTTTGCCGACCAGCTGCTGGATGATAACGGCCATTTTTTCTTCTTCCGTGCGATGGCCGAAGCGTCTGGAAAAAGCCTTGGGGCTTTGAAAATAGGTGGATGCGTACACCAGTTTGATGGCCTCGATCAGATGTTCCAATCGTTTTTCCAGATCCGGGTGGTCGTTGGGCAGCATATAGGTCCGGTAAAGTCCCGCATAGGCCCTGAACTGCGCATCTTCCAGGAGGCTGGACGAACGGATCGCCAGCGGATATTTTATCTCGGCCAGATAGGCGCGCAGATCATCGGCGAGCCCCTCGGGAAACGCGGCTTTCAGGAAAGCGGCCGCAACCTCCTCGTCGGGCGAATCGGTCTTGGATAACGTCCTCAGATTATTGGCCTCGATAAAGGCATCAAACCCCTCCGTGGTAATGGCCAGCGTCTGGGGCACGTTGATATTTATGTGCTCGAATTTTTTTGGAATTTTAGGCGCACGCTGCAGCAGGCTGGACACAAAGGCCAGTCCCCGGGCCTTGCCCCCCAGGGAGCCTTTGCCGATCTTGAAAAATTCCGTATCCAGATCAAATTCGGCGGCGTCAAAATTTACCACCACCCCTTTTTGCCGTCGCCGCCGGCGGGCGTGGATAATGGATATGAGATATTGCCGATGGTTTTCCACACTTGAAAAGTCGGTATCCCGTATCGGACGCACCTTGGAAGCCAGCACGATTTCGGTGCGGGCGAAAAACCAGCGGGAAAAATCATTCCGGCTGCAGTGATACGCAAAAGCGTCTTCCGGAATTTTATGCAGAATCTTTTCCAGCGAACGCATGTTGGATGCCCGGGCGATTTCCTGGCCGTCCGGTTGGCGGAAGACGAAATCGCCGAACCCCAGCTGGTCCAGGAAAAAGGCGCGGACCTCCGCGTGCAGGGACGGGGAATTCTTATCCACGAAAAAGGCCGGTATGGTTGCGGCCTTCGCGGCATTCGAGGCTTCGGAGCTGGTCAGCAAAAGCGGGATGTCAAATCGTTCTTCTTTGATCCGGGAAAGAAAGCGCACGCCGGCATTGTCGTCCAATTCACAGTCGCACGGGAAACGGACATCGGAAATCACCCCCAGAACGTAGGGCTCGAACTTGTCATAGAGACGCACCGCCTCTTCATAGTTTTCAGCTACAAGGATTTTGGGCCGGGCCCGCATGGTGAGCAAGCGGTGCTCCTCGTTGAGTCCTTCCTCCAGCACCGCCTGCGTCTGACTCACCAATTCCCGGTACAGAACCGGGAGCAACGAGGAAATGTAGGCCGGCGAGTCCTCCACAAAAAGAATCACCCGTATGCCCGCAGACTGCGTGTCGTGCGCCGCGTTCATCTGATCCTCGGCGCTCTTGACCAATGCCACCAGAATATCCGTATCCCCCGACCATACAAAGGTCCGGTCGATCCCCGGAGGATTGGTGTAGCCGGGACTGCATTCCAGAGACGTCAGTGGCATGACGTTATGGGTTAAGAGAATCACCGGCAACTCGGGGGCCTTCTTTTTGATTTCCTGGCCCAGAACAAACGCATTCATATCCGCCAGGTGGAGCATGGTAAGGACGAGGTCGAACTCCTTTTTATCGAGCGCCGTCAGGGCTTCTTCCGCGGTGGAAACCCATGTGAGCCGGGGCGGATGACTGAGATTCAAGCCGCGATATTCATGGATGATCCGCTCCGAAAGCCGGCAATCCTCTTCCATGATCCAGGCATCATAGGGGGTGGAGACCAGCAGGATCTCCCGGACTTTTTTAGCCATCAATTCGTGAAAGACCTTAAAGCGCGGATCAAACTCCTCCGCCAATTGGTCGGTTTCTAAAGCCATATGAACCGTTCCTTTTCAGATGTCGGCCAGGATCGAACACCGTGGTCGAACGTAGGGCCGCCCGCGCTGATTGGGGTAGGCGAGGCGGCCGATCCAACGCGCCCTGGATCTCCCGGCCCGTTGTTGGGGTCTGCAATCGTTTGCGGCCATTAAAAACATATCTGACGGAAAATCGCAATCAAACTCGTAAGATCAGCACCTGGCTGGCGGTATATCCCAAAATAAAGCCGCCCGCGCGCCGTTGCAACTTCGGCAATCGACTTTGCCTCAAGAGGCGCTTGGCAAACAGAGCCACCGCATTTGGAAATAACAATATCCGGGGAAGGAGGTCTTTGCTTGCAGACGATATCAACCGATCCGGGCGCCGGTGACCCCCTGTTGATGATGGACCCTGTTAAGGAGCTAACTGAGTCGAAAAATCCAGTTTCCATCACCAACAGGGGGTCACTGTTCCGTTTTCGGAGATAGCTAGACGGGATATCGTCTTTCAGCAAAGGCCTCCTTCCCCTAAAGATACCAAATGCGGTGGCCCTAGCTTGCCAAAGATCGCACCTTGACTTTTAGCGCAACCGTGGTATTTTACAGCGTTTTGCAAAGCCTGACAAATGCCGGCTGCACCTTTGAAGCGGAGGTCGTTCAGATGAACACCGCACCCGACAAACGCATGGGGCTGGCTGAGGCCGTCGCCCGGTTTGTCTTTGACGGGGCCCATATTTCCATCGGCGGCTTTACCATCAACCGCAACCCCATGGCGGCGGTTTATGAAATCATCCGCCAGCGAATCAAAAACCTGCACCTATATGCCCATTCCAATGGCCAGGGCGTCGATGAACTTGTCGGCGCCGGCTGCGTGGCTAAAGTGGAAATCGCCTATGGCGGCAGCGGCCGGTTCGCCCCCACCTGTATCTGCTTCCGGCAAGCGGTGGAAAACCAAAAAATTGCCGTGGAAGACTACAGCAACTACCAGATGACCTTACGCTTCCTGGCCGGAGCCATGGGCGTGCCCTTTCTGCCGACGCGCTCTTCCTTGGGAACGGATATTATCGAAAAATGGGGATTTCCCGCATCCATGCGCCGGGCCGATCCCCAAATTCCGGATCACAAACTGCTGGTGATGGACAACCCTTTCGGAGCCTGGGGGCAGACAACCAAAGTGGTATTGGTTCCGGCGATTCAGACCGACATCACGATCCTCCATGCCCAGAAGGCGGACGCCAACGGCACGGCCCGCATCGAGGGGCTCACCTTTGCCGATGTCGAGCAGGCCAAATCGGCCCGGCACGTGATCGTGACCTGCGAAGACTTGGTGGAACCGAATGCTCTCCGAGCCTGCCCGGACCGGAATCAAATCCCCGGCTTAATCGTGGATGCGGTGGTTCACGTCCCCTTCGGAGCCTATCCGACGGCCTGCTATCGATACTATGACTACGACCCGGTGTATTTGAAAGACTACAGCCAATCGGCCCGCGACGATCTTCAACACCAGGCTTATCTCGAACGCTGGATCTATGGCTTGCAGGATCACCCGGCCCTGCTGGAGCAGGTGGGAGCCGCGCGCCTGGAGATGATTAAAGCCGATCCAGGGACAGGTTATGCGAAGGGCTTAGACCGGCGATGAAAGCACCCATGATGGAATATACCGCGCGCGAATTGATGGCCATTGCCGCCGCCCGCAAAATCAACGACGGCGATATCGTTTTTTGCGGCACCGGCATCTCAATGCTCGCCGCCATGGCGGCTAAACACATCAATGCTCCCAACAGCATCATTATCTTTGAAACCGGTGCCATCGACTCCCAACTGGAAGAAATCCCTCTGGCGGTTGCTGACCCGCGGGTGATGTTCTGGGCATCGGCCAACGGGGGTTTGGCCGATGCCTTTGCGATCATGCAAAACCCTATAACCGGTCAGCGCGTGGTGGGAATTCTGGGAGCGGCGCAAATTGACAGGTTCGGCAACCTGAACTCCACCGCCATCGGGGATTACACCCGTCCGACGGTGCGTTTTTCCGGCAGCGGCGGGGCCTGCGATGTCGCCTCCTGCGTCCGTCGGACCATCATCTTCATGCAGCATGAACGCCGGAAATTTGTATCCCAGGTGGATTACCTTACCAGCCCGGGCTGGCTGAATGGACCGGAAGGGCGTGATAAAGCCGGTCTGTCCGGCGGCGGTCCGGAGGCCGTCATTACCAATCTGGCGGTCATGGGCTTTGATGATCACACCCGCGAGATGTTTCTCGAAGCGTATTATCCGGGGACGACCCCCACGCAAATTTTGGCCCACATGGAATTTACGGTCGATATCTCCCGCGCCCGGGAGATCCAACCGCCCACGGCCCGGGAACTGCAAATCCTCCGTGAGCAATGTGATCCCCAGCGCTTGATTCTCGGCTGAACATCCGGCCCGGACGATAGACACGGTCATCGACCTGCTCCGGGATTTGCCCTTTTTTTAAATTTTGATGGCCTTTATTACGATTTTTATTGACAATAAAAATACTTTTCTTTTAAGGTCGCGTTTTCAGAAAAGGTTTTTATCCGCATATTTTTTATGGAACCACACCCATCACAATGGAAAAATTCGAAGGGCCGGAAAAGAAGCTTGAGATTGTTCTTTTTGCGTCCCACCCCGGTTTGCGTGAAAACACGGACGGGCGCTGGGAACGGGTGGTCTGCGCCAGCGGGGCGGAAATTCTCAAGCGCAAATCCGGTGAGAAACTGGATGCCTACCTTCTTTCTGAATCCAGTCTTTTTGTCTGGGATGACCGGATCCTGATCATAACCTGCGGCAAAACCAGCCCTGCCATGGCCCTTCCGGTGATTTTGGAGTTTATTCAAAGGCAGAAGGTCGCTTTCCTTTTCTATGAACGCAAGAATCAGAATTTTCCGGATGAGCAACCCACCGACTTCGAAAATGAACAGGCCTACCTGTTGAATTATTTTCTCGGCCGCAGCACCCGGCTTGGTTCCGCCGCCCGTGACCATATTCACGTTTTCTATTATGCCAATTCCCACCGGGCTCCGGCTCCGGATGCCAGCCTGCAGGTGCTCATGCACGACATTGATCCCGGCGTCGCCCAAACCTTCTTCCATGACAACGCGCGTCGTGACGACCGGAACGCAATCCTGCGCGGATTAACCGAATTTTTCCCGGCCATGAATGTAGATACGCATTGCTTTTATCCTCAAGGCTATTCTCTCAACGGCATATCAGGCCCCCACTATTTTACGGTTCATGTGACCCCTCAACCGGAAGCATCCTACGCCAGTTTCGAAACCAACGTGATGGCCCGCGATTATTCCCGCGTGACCGAAGAAATCGTCTCGCTATTCAAGCCCCGCCGATTTTCCCTCGTTCTGACCACCAGCAGGGACAGCCAATGCAAGGCCATGCATTCTCAGATAAATGCGGACCAACCCGGATATCTGGCCACCGACCGAATGCGGCACGCGTTTGACCGCAACTATATGGCTACATTTTCAAATTTCTTGAAACAGCCCTAGAGTTGGGGACCCGCATCCCCGCCGCATTTTTCCTTTCCATGACCAGGCTGGAAAGGGGGAGGTTTACTGACGCTACACGCCGGACGCGGGCCTTGAATCTCAAATTGCCGGAGAAGGGATCAAAATGCCAGCAAACGATCGTAACGAAATTTGGATCAGGGAAGGACATGAAAACACTTCCGAGCTGGGGTTTAGAATCGAGCGCACCCTGTTTTCCCAGCGCAGCAGGTTCCAGCAGGTCGATGTGCTCAAAACCAAGAATCACGGCGTCATCCTTGTAAACGACGGCATCGTGATGCTGACCGAGCGGGACGAATTTATATACCATGAAATGATTGCCCACGTGCCTCTTTTCGTGCACCCGCGGGCGAAACAAATCCTGGTGATCGGCGGGGGGGATGGGGGAACCGTTCGTGAAGTGCTCAAACACCGCTCGGTCGAGCGGGTCGTTATGGTGGAAATCGACGAAATGGTCGTCCGGGCTTGCCGTGAGCACCTGCCCGCGGTCGGCGGGGCCCTGGATGATTCCCGCCTGGAGCTCGTATTTGAGGACGGCATCCAATACGTCGCTGAAACCGACGCGCGTTTTGATATCGTCATGGTCGACTCCTCCGATCCGGTAGGTCCCGGAACCGGGCTGTTTGAACGGTCGTTTTACGAGCATGTGGCGGGAATACTGAAGCCGGACGGAATCTTGATTACCCAGGCGGAATCCGCGTTTTACGACCATGCGCTCCAAAAATCGATGTTTTCCAGCCAGCGTCCGTTCTTCAAGAAGCTGCATATGTATCTTTACACCACCCTGGCTTACCCGGGAGGGCTGTACGGTTTCGGCTTTGCCAGCCAGGGCCTTTGTCCGGTAAAAGATTTCAGCGCCGATCGCGTGAAGGCCGCCAACCTTGCAACCCGCTATTACAATGCGCGGATCCATCGTGCGGCCTTTATGCTGCCGGTCTTTTTGGAGGAGGCGTTGGCGGGGGTCCTGGATCCGGCAATCTGGTAGGGCAATTGGGCAGGCCCTCAAAAGGGGTGTGTTTGGGTCTTGGTTTCAAACACCTCGATTGCGCGCTGGGTGAGGGCGGCAAGATACTTTTCCGGGGGGATGCAGGCTTCCGGGGGCAGAACGCCCTGGCCTGAAATTTCGCCCTTGGCAATCATCTGGGCGACGATGGAAAGCGGAATCCCCGTGGAATATGCGGTGGGGGTGATCCCTTCGCCCGGCGAGCCTTTCGTCATGACTTCCAGGCAATAGGCCGTCTCTTTCCCGTCGACCGTGCCTTTCACGGTGACCTTGAGATCGTCCCAGCCTTCGGAGGGTTTCTCCTCGGTGACGGCGGCAGCCAGCAGTTGGATGGTGGCTTTTTTCAAAGTTGTTTCCAGGTCGCCGAGCTTGACTCTTTTTTCACTCAACAAGCCCAAGGCGCTCAAAGATTGGATTTTCTGGATCGTGGCGGGATCCCAGGTGTCGAAGTAGGTGACCTTTTTGATCCCTGCGATGAACTGGGGGAGGGTGGCCAGCTCCGAATGCAGAATGACAAACGTCTTCTGGCTCCCGATGGGTTCCCGGAAAACAACTTCTTCGGACATCGAAAGGGCCGGCACTTCGCGGTATTCGCCGTTTTCAAAGATCACCGCCTGCTGGACGGCCTCATCCAAAACCGTCTCAATGGCAAACCCGAAGGTCTGCCCGGACCAGTTCGTTCCGAACCTGATTTGAATTTCGTCGACTTCATCCAGCTTGGCGGCGCCATACCGGCCAAGCACATTCGAGGTGCCGGGATCGGATCCGATCCCCGGAATCACCAGAATCCCGCTTTTTGCAACTTCGGTATGCAGCTCCAACTGCTTCCTGGTCATCACATACAGTCCCCCCAAGTCGATCAGGGGGACTCCGGCTTGCATGGCCGCCCGCATGGCGTGGAGATTGAACTGATAGGAAGATGCATTGATCACCACATCAACCCCGCGCATGACCTCCGCAACTTTATCGACTTCCGTCACGTTCAGCTTCAAGGGGACAAGGCGCGGGTCCCCGAGGTCCTTGGCCCGCCTGGCAACCTTCTCCTGATCGAGATCGGATATGATGATCTGCGACGCATCGGCTGTTGCCAGCAAATCCTTGATCGTAGCCAGCGACATGCCCCCGGCTGCTCCAAGAATCAAAACCTTCATACTATCCTCCCGAATCGCTTATGGCGCTTTCAGACCCCAAACTTGAAAACCACCGGATTTTCGTCTAGCGTGCCTCCGGCGCGAATATATCTTCGCGGGGCCGACCCGAGATCGCAGGCGAAGCCGCGGCGACATCATCCGGTAAAGGACAGCCGCAGGCCGCATGGGCGGCGGCTTCCAAGCGGCGATCCCAGTAGAGCGTATCGCCGCGCGCGCAGACCCAGTGGCCGTGATAGCGATGACATCGTATCTGGCCGCGGCCACCGGGGCAGAAGGCCTCGTATCGCGGGTAGCGATCGTATTGCCGGTCCCGGCGCACCAGATGCAATTGTCCACAGTCCGCCGCAGGGCAGGGTGTCGCCGCGCTCAAAAGCAGTCCCAAGACGCAGCCGGTGATCAATGCCCAGAATCCCCGATCGGTCATCTGGGGTTCCTCCGCCAGGTCGTTTCGCAAAACCGTAGATTATCCGGCCGGCCCAAACGCCCATCCCAACCCGGCGGGTTCCTGCCAAAACACGCTTTGTCGCCCCGGGTCGGACCACCCGCACGCCGTTCCGAATTGCGGCCCTGTCAGGTCATTTCCGGCACGCGGCGTTCACCGCCGACGAAGACGCTCTCGATCTTGATCGCGCTGATGCGGTCGGGGGGGACCCGAAAGGGGTCGGCCCGCAGCACAACGATATCGGCCCTTTTTCCGCGTTCCAGCGTTCCCTTGTCTTTTTCCTCAAAGGCACTCCAGGCCGCCGTGGCAGTAAACATCTGCAGGGCTTCGTAAAGCGTGACCCGCTGCGCCGGGTTGGGGTGATTGACGGCGGCCTGTATCCCGGCCAAAGGACCGTAAGGCGTTACCGGACTGTCCGAGCCGCCGCAGACGGGGATGCCGTGGTTCAAGAGGGTGCGGTACGGATGAACCCGCTCCAGCCTGGATTTGCCGAGCAAGGCCTCGTAAAGCTTCATATCCTGCTGACCGATAAAGGCCGGAATAAAGGCCGGCTGCATGCCGGCCATGATCCCCGCCCGGGCCATGCGCTCGATCTGGTTGGCGGTGGGAAGTTCCAGATGTTCGATCCGGTGGCGGTGGTCGGCGCGCGGAAAATCGCGCAGCGCCTTTTCCATGGCCCATAACACCTGTTCAATGGACCGCTCCGACTCGCAATGGACGGCAATCTGAAGCCCGGCCCGATGGGCTTCGCGGATAAACGCGTCCATGACTTCCTGGGTGTAGGTCAACTCGCCGTAATTGTCGGGCTGGTCGGCGTAGGGTTCAAACAGGGCCGCCGTGTGGGCCTCAAGGGCGCCGTCCGCGCAAATACAGCCGCCAATGCGCGGCAGGTTCAGGGTTTGCACCTCTTCCAAATCCATGGACTGGTTGTAACAGACCACGCGCACCGGCAACTCCCGGCGGTTGTTCCAGATAATCTGGGTGTCCCCCGGTCCGAGGTCACCGCCGTCCAGCGCGTGTAACGTCGTAATGCCCTGGCTCAGCGCCATCCGGGCCGCTTGCTGCAGAACCCCAATTTTAGTTTCGTCCGGCATCAACCGGCTCATCGCCGGGTGGACAAAGGTCAGGATGCCCGGGTCGCGGATGACGCCGGTCGGCCGGCCGGAGGCCCGATCCATCCCCTGGAGACTCCGCGGGGGATCGAGAATTTCCAGCGCCCTGGAATTCAACGCACACAGATGGCAGGTCGCGTGCAGCAGGAAGACGGGGTGGCCGGGACACACGCGATCCAGATCGTCCCGGGTGGGCATCCGTTTCTCGGCGACATTCTGCTCGTTGAGATAGCTGCCGCGAATCCAGGCGCCTCGAGGGGTGCGCCCGGCCGCCGCGGCAATTTTCTCCAACAGCTGCGCTAAGGTTTTGACATCATCCAGATGAACCGCCGTCGCCAGAGAACCGGTCAGCATCATATGTTCATGGGTGTCGATGAATCCGGGCAGGACCGTCCGGCCCTCGAGGTCCGCCACCGGCCAGCCCTGGTCGACGAAAGGCTGGACATCCGAATGGCTTCCCACCGCCACGATCCGGCCCTTTTCGAACGCCAGCGCCTCGGCCCGTGAGTCCTCCGCGTCCATGGGAATCACATGACTGTTGGTAATGATTAAACGCTCGTTCATACAGGTCCTCGTAGCGCCTGGGGGGAACCGCCGCGCGCCCCTGCGATTTCGCTCCCGGCGCTTATGATGAAATGGCCCGGCGCGCTTTCAGGCGCGTCAGGCGGAGGTCGATCCAATCGATGAACTGCATCAGCCCGCCGGGAAAAAACAAAATGATGGCGCATATTAACGCCCCCAGCAGGGCCAACCGCAGCGTGCCGGCCAGGCGCAGGAATTCATTGCCGAAAACGATGATGACGGCCCCCAAGACGGCCCCCGGAAACCGTCCGATGCCCCCCATTTCCATCATGGCGATGGCTAACAGAAACGGTTCAATGGCTAAGGTGGTCGGCGAAATGTCTCCCAGATAGTGAACGTAAAAGCCGCCCGTAATTCCCGTCAGCAGGGAAACGAGCGCAAAGACCTTGATTTTTTCCTTGTACTCGTTGACCCCCAAAGCCTTGGCAAAACTCCGCGAGTCCCGCAGGGCCACAAAGGCCAGACCGGTGGAAGAATGGATCGTGCGGTAGATGATCGTCAGCATCACCAGGAAGAGGGCAAAATTGATGTAATATGATTGAAGGCGCGTGATGCCCTCAAACAGCGGCGGGATGTCGTGCAGCCCCATGGCCCCCCCGGTGATGGACCGCGTCTGGGTCAGGATGGTCGGCAGCGAGTCGGCGAATATTAGAGATAGCAGCGCAATATAGATACCACTTAAGCGCAAGGCCGGCAGACCGACGAATAGAGTCACGCAAACCATACTGGCCAGCCCGCCCATGAGGATACAAACCCAGGGTGACCAGCCGAAGGCTTTGCACAAAATGCCCGAGGCATAGGCACCGATGGCAAAATAACCGATATTGCCCAAGGAGAAAATTCCGGCATATCCCATGAGCAGATTCCAGTTGGAGGCTACCACGGCCCAGATAAAAAAAAGAATGAAAATATGCATGACGTAGGTATCGCCATGCACTAGCGGATAGAGCGCGATAAACGTCAGCCCCAGAATAATCCCGATCTTCTTCCAATGGGCCATTGCAGCTATCATCATCCCGAATACCTAGCGTCAACCACGCGTTAGAGTGTGCGCCCGCCGGCCAGACCCTGCGGCCGCAGGAGCAAAATGGTCACGAAGATCAGAAACCAGATGGGCCAGACCCACAGGGAGCCCAGGTAGAGCGTCGCCAAGGCCTCGGCGATTCCCATAATGAAGGCCGCATAGACGGCCCCCGTCGCGCTGCCTAATCCTCCCAGGACGACAATCACGAACCCCTTGACCATCCAATCCCAGCCAATATGGGGCGTCATGTAATACTTGGTGCCCAGGAGGATCCCGCTGAAGCCGGTCACCATGGTCGCCATGGCAAAGGCATAGCCGAAGATTCGGGTGATGCTGATGCCCACGATGCGGGCCCCGTCCATGTCCTGCGCCACGGCTCGCATCGCCTGCCCGAACCAGGTTTTTTTCAGAAAGAAATTGAGGATCAGAATAAAGACCAGGACAATGCCAATGAGGCTGATCTCGTGCCAGTTGACCCGCACAAAGCCGATTTTGAGGCTCCCTTCGAAGAAGGCCGGGATATGCTTGACCCGCGGGCCAAAGGCCTGGAGTGCCAGGTTCTCCAGGAGTATGCCCATCCCCAAGAGGAAAATAATCGTGGAAAATTCCCAGTTAGGCGTCTTGAGCAGGGGGTTGATGGTGGCCTTGAAGAGCAGCAGCCCGAAAAAGAACATGAACACCAACGCCAGCAAGATGGACGGAATCAAGCCCAAACCCAGTTTCGTCAAGAACAGCCAGGTGAAGTAGCCCCCCAACACCGCCACGATGCCGTGTCCGAAATTAAAGACATGGATGACGCCGTAAATAATCGTCAATCCCAGGGCCATAATGGCATAAAGGGAGCCTGAAATGAGACCGCTGACCAGCGTATTGATGATCTCCTTGATGTTCAACCTCCTTTAAGCCCGTCCGGCACCATTCAATTCTTTCGCGCGCCCCCGCCGGGACTGAATTTCCCGCATGGCACCCCTAGAAATAGGCCTGCTCAATTTCGGCTTTGTTTATCTCCGCCGCCGGTTTCTCCAGGATCACGCGGCCCTTTTTGAGCAGATAGACCCGGTCGGCCAACCGCAGCGGGTGTTCGACTTCCTGCTCGACCATCAGCACCGCAATGTCCCTCGCGGACTTAATCTTGGCGATGGCGCCGAAGACGGCTCTTTTCATAATGGGTGAAAGCCCGATGGAGGGTTCGTCGATCAACAGCAACGCGGCCCCGCTCATCAAGCCGCGACCCACGGCCAGCATCCGGCTCTCACCGCCGCTCAGGGTCGCCGCAATTTGATCTCTGCGCTCGGCCAAGCGCGGAAAAAGGTCAAAAACATATGCGAGATTCTGGGCGACTTGGCTTCGCGCCCGGCGGTTGTACGCACCCAACCGCAAGTTCTCCCCCACCGTCATGTCGGTGAAAAGATTTCGGGCTTCCGGGATGTAGGCGACTCCCATCTCGACGATTTGCGCACTCGGCGTCCGGGAGATCTCTTCTCCCAGATACCGGATCGACCCCGCAGCCGCCGGATGGATGCCGGCGATGGCTTTCAGAAGCGTGGACTTGCCATGGCCGTTGGGCCCGAACAGGACCACCACCTCACGTTGCTGCAGCCTCAGCGAGGCCTTGCGCAGGACCTGGAGTTCACCGTAGAAACTGTCGACATCCTGAATCTCCAAGGCCGGCGGGTTGAAACGCGTCATTCGTCCTCCCCTTCACCCAGATAGACTTCGATCACCTTGGGGTCGCTGCAAACTCCCTGGGGGTCGCCGGTGCAGATGACCGCTCCGTTGTGCAGGATGAGCAGGCGATGGGAAACGTCCATCAACGAATCGAGGATGTGCTCGATCATCAGGATCGTCGTCCCATGCTCCCGGTTGATCTTACGCACGAGCTCCAGAAAATTGTTGATCTCCAGCATGGAGAGGCCGGCCAGCGGTTCGTCGAGCATCAGCAGCTTGCACCCCGTGGCCAGACACGCCGCCAACATGACAAGTTTGGTCGTATAAAGATCCAGATTGCGCGCGCGGGTCGCCCGGAATGCGGTCAGGTCCAGATACGCGAGGCTCTCTTCGATTCTGGTCCTGATCCTCCGGTCGCTGTGCCCGCCGAAGGTCGCACCGACCCGGAGGTTGTCATAAACGCTCAGGCTCGCAAACGTTTGGGGAATTTGAAAGGTACGGGCTAAACCCAAATGACAGATACGATGGGCGCCCAGACCGGTGATATCCTTGCCGGCAAAGATTATGCGTCCCGCCGTGGGCGGGAAGGTCCCGGCGATCACGTTAAAAAGGGTCGACTTGCCGGCGCCGTTGGGGCCCGCAAGCCCGAAGATCTCGCCCGGCGCAACCGCCAGGTCCACATCCACAAGGGCGGCAAGCTTGCCGAAGTCCTTGGATACGTTCCGGGTTTCAAGAATCATTCGAATACCGATTAACTGGCTTCCCTCCCGCAATGGCTATTTTGACCCATTTCGGCGTCAGGCTCCCCCGCCGGACGGGATCATTTCTGAACGGCCACCGCCTATTTCTTGATCCAGGGCGGTTTGCGGTAATTGGTCTGTTTAAAGCGTTTGGGACCCATGGGAACGCTCTTCCCTTCCCATATCTGGTACCAGACCAGAGGCATGAGGTATTCGCCCAATAGCGCCGACTGGTCGAGCGGGTTGAAAACATAGGTGGCCGCCATGCCCTCGTAGGTGGCCTCGCGCATATGCCGCGCGACCTCGCGATAGCAGTCCACGCATCCGGCCCTTTCGACCGCCTGGGCCCAAATATCAAAGGCATCCCGGGTGGCCACCGCATACAGGCCGGCCGGGTCTTTCTTAAACTGGGCGACCCAGCGTTTTTTGTAGTCTTCAAACTTCGGGCCGGAGTTACCGGCGGACCCGACCCAAATCAAGCCCTCGGCCGCCTTGCCCGCCAGCTCCAAAAATTCAGGAATCGAGGGTGTGTACTGCATGTACACCAGCGCGTCGATACCCTCATCACCGAAGCGGTCGGAAAATTGCTTGATAAAACGGGCCGCGTCGGTGGGATCCAGGTTCCAGAAGGTCACAAAGGCCGGTTGGGTCGATTCGATCCGGGATAGAATGGGACCCCATTCGGCCACACCGAACTGGGTGGTTTCATTGATCACGACCTCGTAGCCCTGCTTTTCTACCCGCCGGGCAAACTCATCGGCCGGCATCACGTTGTAGGCATAGTCCACTTTGATGACCGCGATCTTCTTGTTGGGCGGTTTCCAGCCGATCTGCGGGGGTACCTCAAAAAGGTGGACGGCGGCGTCCACCCCGTAGTCTTTGTCGTTGTAAGTATACTGAAAACAGTTCCAGTATTTTTCGAAATTCTGGGCGACGGGCTCCGTACAAAGGGTCATGGCATTGCCGTGCAGGTAGGGAACATCGTATTGGCCAAAGACTTTGGTATCCACACCGCCGTCGTCATAACCGGTAATCACTACATCCACGCCGGCCCCGATCAGTCGTTCGCCCACCGCTTTGATCTTTTCGGCCTCTAGGCCCCCCACATCCCCAAACTTAAGCTCCAGCTTGCGGCCCAGAAGTCCCCCCGCCGCATTTTTTTCGGCAACCGCCAATTCTAGGGCCATTTTCATCTGCTCCCCGTCGCTGGCATAGGGTCCGGTCAGGGGTAAAGGGGTGCCGATGAGAATCGGCTCTTCCGCCACCGCACCTCCCGCCAAACAGCCGACGGCGAGGGCCAGAATGATTGCGGTCCAACAATTGCTGCATCGCATGGGTTTCCTCCTTTCCGAAATTTTCTCTCCCCGGGTCAAACCAATCAATGTCATTGCCTACTCAATCACAACCTTCAACAGTTCACCGTAGGTTTCCGGCCGCCGGTCGCGGTGAAACTGGAAGATATTCCTGAATTCTCTGATTTGGGCCAGATCAAGCTCCGCCGCTACCACCTGGTCGCCGTCATTATCGCCCCGCACCAGCACCTCCCCATAAGGGTTGCTGATGAAGCTCCCTCCGTAAAACCGCAGCGCGTCTTCCTGGCCCACCCGATTGACGGCCGCCACAAAAAGACCGTTGGTAATGCCGTGCGACCTTATCACGGTTTCCCAAGCGGCCTGCGAACTGTATTGCGGATGATCGGGTTCACTGCCGATGGCCGAAGGGTAGAAGATAATCTCGGCGCCTTTCATGCCTAAAATGCGGGCAACTTCCGGAAACCACTCATCCCAGCAGATTCCCACCCCGATCGTGGCATAAGCCGTTCTAAATACCGGATAACCGCGATCACCGGGTGTAAAATAGTATTTTTCCAAATATTGCGGGCCTTCCGGAATGTGGACTTTGCGGAACTTGCCGGCGATCGACCCGTCCGCCTCGATGATGACGGCCGTATTGAAGTTGATGCCGGCCCGGACACATTCATAAACGGGCACGATGATGACCACTTTTTTGTCGGCCGCAATTTTTTGCATGCTCGCCAGCGAATCATCCGGAAGGGGACAGGCCAGTTCATAGTGCGCAACATTCACCGTTTGAGGAAAATATCGGCTGGCGTAAAGCTCCTGGAGACAGACAATGCGGGCGCCCGTGTCGGCCGCGCGGTTGACCATGGCCGCCGCTTTGGCGATATTCTGGCTGATGTCCGGACTACAGGACATTTGGATCAACGCCACTTTGAATTTCATTTTAGACCTCTCCGGAACGAATTCCACCCCGCGCACCGCATGCCGGCGCGCGGCAACCACGGGCGCCCTTGCATCCGGACCGCGCCCGGTAAATGAACCCCTCCGGCCAGCGGCGCGCGCGTTCCCGTCATTTCTGCCAGCTGTCGCGCATACCGTACGGAAATCCGTAAGCGGCCATGCGCTCGAGGAAAGGCTCCGGATCAAAGGCTTCCGGGGGCAGAACGCCGGCTTTTTGCCAGATCCCGCGGGCCAAAAGCTCAGTGGCGATAGCCGGTCCCACGGCCGTCTGGACGGCCACCGCCTGGCAGCGGAATTGACCCATGCAGGTCTCGTTGTCGGCCACCTGGTAAATGTAAACCTCCCGCTCCCGGCCGTCTTTGCGGCCGGACAGCCAAGTGCCGACACAGATTTTGCCCCGCATGCGGGGCCCGATTTGGGCCGGATCCGGCATACAGGCTTCCACCACTTCCCGTGGAATCACCTGAACGCCCTTGACACTAATCGGCTCCGCGCTGGCAAGCCCTAGCTGATTCAGTATCCGCAGGGCGGCCATCAGCTCCCGGCCCAAACTGATCTTAAAGGTTACTTTTTTGAGCCCTTTGTTGATCCAGCGCGGAAGGTTGATCACTTCCTCATGCTCGATGCTCACCACCTCCAGGGGGCCGATCCCTTCCGGGAAATCAAACACCTCGGGATGGCTCATGGGCTCGGTGGTATAATAGCCCCGCTCCTTTTCCCAAAAAACCGGCGGGTTGAGACACTCTTCGATGACGCTCCACGTTGAGAACTGGGTGGCGTAAGGGTTGCCTTCCACCGCCATGTTGGAACCATCCCGGACGCCGATTTCATCGATTTGGTCAAACAGGTGTTTTTCGGCAAACCGGGCGAAAACCTCGCTGACTCCCGGATCGATTCCCATGCCAACCAGGCCCAGCAACCCCCTGGCTTCCCAATCCGTGTGGCGGGCGAACTGGTAATCGCCCAGCAGCACCCCCACTTGGCGGTAGGGTTCCGTTGGATGCTTGGCGGACAATGTCATGGCCATGTCCAGGTAGTGGCATCCGGCCTGAAAAGCGGCATCGAAAATGGGCTCGTCGAAATTCTGCGGACAGCCGTTTATTATCAGATCGATGCTGTATTGGCGCACAATCGCCGCTATTTGATCTCGATCATTGGCGTCAATACCCTCAGATGGATACCGTTGCGTGTCGCCCAGCCGGTCAGCCACCTCCCGGGCCCGGTCCCGGTTGAAATCGGCCACAACCAGCTTTTCCATCCATTGGCGATCGGGATCGGCCCGGTGGGTCAATACCGTATAGGCTTCCCCCACAGCACCGGCCCCCAGTAACAAAACATTCATACGCACCTCTCTATCCGCTGCCCGTCTCGTCTTGAGCACGCTTCAATCCCGTGATGAGGTTGTTCGCCCTTGTGAATTCCCGTAGCTATCCCGTGATTCCAAGCGTTCACGGAATCGACCACCGCGGGGCTAGTGCGATTTGACCATGGTCCAGGCCTCGTCCATCAAGCGGTTATCCTTGCCCAGGTCTTTGGTGAACACCAGGGTTTGCATGATTTCCGGGGTGGGCCAGACCCCGGGATTTTCCAAATCTTCTTTGAGCAGGAAGGGCATGGCGGCCTCATTGGGTGTCGCGAAATGGTTATAGTTGGAAAGACCAGCCCCCACTTTAGGATCCAGAATCCAGTTGATCCACTTGTGGGCGGCATCCGGATTGGGGGCTTGGGCCGGAATGCACAAGGAATCCAGCCATATCTCGCTGCCCTCCTTGGGTACCACGAAAGAGAGATTTTGCGGGTCTTCGCCAATGGCCTGAATCGCATCTCCGTTGTACACGATTGCCGCACTGGCCACCCCGGCCACCACATCGTTTTTGCCGCCGACCCCTCCTTTAAAGCCCAGACAGGACGGCCGCTTCTTGGTCTGAATGAGCAGATCCGCCGCCGCTTTGAGTTCCTTCGGGTTGGTACTGTTGAAATCATAACCCAGATAAAGCAGGGCGATGCCCATCATTTCCCGAACCGAATCAATGAGATAAAACGGTCCCGGATCGTGCGCCGGATCGAAAAGAATGGCCCATGTCTTGGCATCCGCATCCTTGATTTTTTGGCGGTTATACATCAGTCCCACGGTTCCCCATTGCCAGCCGGCCGCGTATTTATTGCCCGGATCGAAGGAAGTCTCCTTGAATTTAGCACCCAGGTTTTTGAGGTTCGGAATTTTGGAATGGTCCAAGGGCTGAAGCAGTTTAAGATTGATGAGGCTGGGCATGATGTAATCCGAAGGCACGACGATATCGTACTGGCTGACCCCGCCGGCCTGGAGTTTGGCCATCATTTCTTCATTCGATTCGTAAAGATCCAGCCGCACCTTGATGCCCGTGGCCGCCTCAAACTCCTTGGGCATGTTCTCTTCGTCCATATACTCCGACCAAATGAAAATTTTTAATTCATTTTCTGCCGCCCATGCGGTTCCCATACAAGCAATACAGAACACCATCATCAGTAAAAAAAGTCTGCGCATAGATTACCTCCTTTCTCCTTAAGCCTGGCTTGGCAGGCCCTGTTTGGCCCTGTTTATCGGCGGCGAAGCTATTTGCGGGTGAACCGTTCCATGCCGATAATCAGGATGACAGTTATCAGAACGACCAGGGTGGACAGCGCATGGATCTGGGGCGTGACCCCCCGCCGCACCGCCGCAAAAATAAACAGCGGCAGGGTGACCGATTCGGGGCCGGCCGTAAAAAAGCTGATCACGAAATCGTCCAGCGAAAGGGTAAAGGCCAGCATGGCGCCGGCCACGATTCCCGGCAGCAGCAGGGGCAGGGTGATCCGGCGCAAAATATACGGCGTGCTGGCAAACAGATCGCGGGCCGCCTCTTCGATCTCCCGGCCGATACTGACCAGCCGGCTGCGCACCACCAGGGCCACAAAAGCAATCTGAAAGGTGATATGCCCGATGATCATATTAAACAGCCCCGGCTCAAATACGGATGAGAGCGCCCGCAGCAGACCGAAGGCCACCACCAGCGCCGCCGCCAGGATGATGTCGGGAATCACCACCGGTACGTGCAAGACGATATCCAGAAAGGTGTTGGTTCTTTTCGACCACGGAAACCGGTCCAGACCGATGGCCAGGACCGTCCCGAAGACGGTGGCTACCAGCGTGGAAGCCACCGCTAACACCAGGGTGTTCCAAGCCGCTTCCAGAATAAATTCGTTGTGAACCAGCTGGATGTACCAGTCCAGGGTAAAACCGCGCCAAACCAGGCCGTAACGGGTGGCATTGACGGAAAAAACCGCCACGGAAAGCAGAGGAAGGTACAGGAACCCCATGGTCAGCAGGGCCGCCGCGGAAATCAGGGGATGGGTGCGTCTCATACGAACTCGATCTCCTTGCTGCGCCGCCGATAAAGCTGAAGACTGATCATGGTCAAAATCATCAGACCCATGCTGATGGCCGCGCCAAACGGCCAGTCCCGGCTCGCACCGAATTGCTGCTGGATCAAGTTTCCCACCAGCATATATTTAGCGCCGCCGAGCAGATCCGGCACCACAAACATGCCCATGGCGGGAACAAAGGTCAGAATCACCCCCACGGAAAGACCCGGCAGGGTTTGGGGCAGGATGGCCTGGGTAAAGACCCGCACCCGGGAGGCGTACAGATCCTGCGCCGCCTCCACCAAGGTCCAGTCCAAGCGCTCCACACTGGCATAGAGGGGCAGCGTCACAAACGGTAGAAACATGGAAACCATCCCTAGATACACGGCAAAGGCATTCGGATAAAGGGGGGTGTCGGGGGGAATCAACTTGAAGAATGAGGCCAGCTTGGCGAAAGGCAGCTCCGGTGCCAGAATCAGAAACCAGGCGTACGTGCGGATCACCATGTTGGTCCAAAAAGGAATGATCACCAATGTTAGCCACAGATACCGGCTGCGCTCCGGCCGGGCGCAAATAAAGAAAGAAAGCGGGTAGGAAAGAAACACGGATATGGCCGTGGTCACAAAAGCGACCCATACAGAGCGCCAGACGATTAAGATATAGTCGGACGTCCATCCGAACAAAGTGAAGCCGATCAGCCGTTTATAGTTTTCCACGGTAAAGCTCCACTCGAGCTGCCCGTATGCCCCCCGGGTCGCGAAACTGACCACGATCAAAACCAGCCCCGGCAGTACGAGAAAGATCATCAGCCAGAGCATGCCGGCACCCAGAAAATACAGGCCTCGATGGACTAGTTGGCGCGGGGTGGTCAGCTCGCCGTACCAAACAAGCAGCCTATTCATCTAAAATCACCAAGCCTTCCGGGGGCAGCTCCAGCCAGATCTCCTCACCGCTTTCATAGTCGCGCTGGGAAGGCGTCCGGACCCGCAGGGGCCCCGGTTCCAGCCAGAGATCCAGGTTGGGACCCCGATAAATGGTCTCACGCACGCGGGCCCTCACACCGTTTCTTGCCGGCGACTGAGAGGCGATGCGAATCCGCTCCGGGCGAATCGCCACCGTACCCTGGTCCCATGGGGGGGTCTGGCCCAGATGGAAGAAACCGATAGCGGTTTCGATCCCTTTATCCACCCCCCGGCCGTGCAACAGGTTGGCAGCCCCCAAAAATTCGGCCACAAACTGGTTCTCGGGCCGCTCATATACGTCCTTGGGTGTGCCGAATTGAATGATTCGTCCCTGGTTCATGACGGCAATGCGATCGGAAACCACCAAGGCCTCGGCCTGGTCATGGGTGACGAGGATAAAGGTCTGGCCCAGCTTGCGCTGCAACCGCCGGAGTTCCTCCTGGACCTGGGCCCGCAATCTGGCATCCAGGGCGGACATGGGCTCGTCCAGCAGCAGCACATCCGGTTCATTCACCAGGGCGCGGGCGAGAGCGACGCGCTGTTTCTGGCCGCCGGAAAGCTGGTGGGGATAGCGCCGGTCCATCTCCTCCAGGCCCAACATTTCCAGCCGCCGGTTCACGCGGCTTTGGATCTCTTCTTGGGTGAATTTGCGGGAACGCAGGCCGAAAGCCACATTCTCAAAAATATTGAGGTGCGGAAAAAGGGCATAGCTTTGAAAGACGGTATTTACCTGGCGCTTGTTGGCCGGCAGAGACGTAATATCCTGACCGCCCAGCACCACTTGACCGGCATCCGGCAATTCCAGGCCGGCGATGATGCGCAGTAGGGTGGTCTTGCCGCAGCCCGAAGGTCCCAACAGCGTAAAAAACTCGCCTTCGTGGACCTGCAGTGTCACGTCCGCAAGGGCGCGAAATAGACCGAAGCGCTTGTCTATGCCTCTGACGGTCAGACCCTTGCCTACTTGCGCATTCATGGTGGGTATCCGCTATCCGCTCTCGCGATTTTCATCCCCGAAACCTCCGCTGCGATCTCCGTCCGCCCGGCGCTTCCACGCGCAAGGCGCCGAACAACCATTGGCTTTAGAAACTCTTTATTGTGAAATTTCCGAATGATCAATGAAATTTTTGATCCCGAAAACTAAATCAACCCACGAAAAACATGAATGGGCGCCTAATAAATTCTTGGCCTTGATAAAAAGGATCAGGCATGGTATTTGTCGTTCACTCAAATCAGCTTGCAGACTATCTCTGAAAGAGACCATACAATGGCTCTTCCGACCAAACAAAGAACCATTGCCAAGCCCGTCACCTGTTCCGGGGTCGGACTTCATTCCGGCCAACCGGTCCGCTTAACCCTCAAACCGGCACCCATCAATCACGGCATCAAATTTGTACGCACAGATCTACCGGACAACCCCAGCATTCCGGCCAGGTTCAACCGGGTGGTGGACACGAGTCTGGCAACGGTGATCGGCTTGGACGGTGTTATTGTTTCAACCATTGAGCACTTGATGGCCTGTCTGACAGGCCTTGCCATCGATAATGTTATTGCGGAACTGGATGCCTACGAAGTCCCGGTCATGGACGGCAGCGCCGGTCCGTTCACACAATTGATTTTAGAGGCCGGAATACGAGAACAGGACGCCCTGCGGCATTTTTTTATTTTAAAAGAGCCGGTTGAGCTTAAACGCGAAGGAAAATTCGTGGGTGCCTATCCGGATTCAACCTTCAAAATTACCTGCCACATCGAGTTCGACCATCCTCTGATCCGCCAACAATCTTATTCTATCGAGGTGTCGGATACTGTTTTTGCGCGCGAGATTTCCAGGGCCCGCACCTTTGGCTTTCTGCATGAGGTCGAGTATATGAAGCGTTACGGGCTCGCCCGCGGGGGGTCGCTGGAAAACGCCGTGGTCATCGACACCCACCAAATTTTAAACGAGGAGGGATTGCGCTATCCGGACGAGTTCGTGCGCCATAAGCTGCTTGACTGTATGGGTGATTTTGCCCTCCTGGGTATGCCCCTCGTGGCGCATCTCAAGGTGAGTAAGTCCGGTCATGCCTTCAACCATGCTTTTCTTGAAAAGTTTTTTGCTCACAAGAAAGCATGGGAGACCCAAACCCTGCAGAATACTTACGATTTTTCCCCTAATCACGTAAAATCCCTTGCCATTTAACACATTTTCAGCTATTAAAGCGTATCCGTCGGAAATGGCTGTTTCCGCCGTTTCGTGTTTTCGGCGGTATCTTTTTGCCACAAGTTGGTTTCTGCCGGGCACAAAACATCAGAATCTGTCCCGTCAGTTTTTCGGGAAGCCATTTAGGCCGCGCTTTTTGGTCCCACGCAGAACAAGTCGTTCAGCCGTTTGGGTGGGGGGGTGAAGGCGAGACCGGGCCGGAAGTTCGTCCGGGCGTTGATGGTGATTTTCCGAAAAGAGCCTTAGATCCCGCTCCGGCATTGCAGGCGCAATTGTGGTGCATACGCAGCGGCACACCCCCGTGTTTGTGGACGGTTGAGTACACTAATATGACATCCCCAAGGAACTGGAAAACACGTGTCATACTTGTTGCCTTGCTCTTTTTTATGCCGCCTCCGGCCTTGACCCAGGATGCACGCCTGACGAACATAACCGTCTCCAACACCCACGATGACCTCCTGCTTTACATGACGGTTGAAGGCGCTTTTAGGGAAAACATGAAAAAAGCGATATTGAGTGGAGTGCCGGCCACTTTTTCATTTTTCGCGGCCCTCAATCGCGTTCGCGCCTTGTGGTTCGACAAGGAAATCGCCGACATCAAGGTTACTCACACCATCAAATATGATAATTTGAAAAAGGAATTTACGATTACGCGCCCCTGGCGCAACGGCAAACCGGTGGTCACCAAATCGTTCAAAGAAGCCCAGACGTTGATGACGGAAATAGACAGCTTAAAAATCATTCCG
>CP070697.1:4667358-4671940 GCA_020353555.1 Desulfobacterales bacterium | reverse complement strand
AGGATCTCGGGGCGCATCCCCAAAACATCAACCAGGTAAATCAAGGAGGACAGAATCATGACTCAGTCGACGACATCGGAGGTTCGTGCTGCCATTAAGGCGGCGAACGAAAAATTCATGACCGCCTTCAGGCAAGGCGATGCGGCCGGCATGGCAAACCTCTACACGAAGGACGGTCAAGTTTTGCCGCCCAACAGTGAGATTGTGGCAGGCAAGGAGGCGCTGCATTGGTTCTGGCAGGCCCTCATGGACATGGGCATCAAAGAGGCCAAGCTGGAGATTGTCGAAGTAGAAGGCCTTGGCGATACGGCAATCGAGGTATCAAAGTACACGCTCTGGGGTGAAGGGGGTAGAGTATTCGATAAAGGTAAGTATATCGTAATTTGGAAGCGGGAACAGGGGGAGTGGAAACTGCACCGCGATATTTATAACAGCAGCCTGTCGGCACAAAAAATGTGACAAAAATAGTGCAGGATGCCCACTTTGGATCGGATGGTGCGATCGCCACGCGTGGCATGCGACCAAGGGATGACCAAAATAAAATCTGGATGGAAGTCGGCAAAGAACGTGAGATACAAGGGTATTTTCGCATTATGATTTTTGATACCCCATCCGCTTGCGGCGGGGAGTTTCATTCTATTCGATGGATCTATCCATATGTCCCTTGAAATTGTGAAACCACCTCTGCACAATAGTGCACAGTAGATGGATGCTATTTTGCATAAAACCAGGCAGTGATCACACTCCTGTTGCGCTAAGTACCTGATATAGAAAGAAAGGTGGTTTGCTGTTGAGCCTTGCATGATTCTTGCAGAAGATAACCAGATGCACGCATTGGGAGGGTAGGATGAAAATCTCCGCCAAAATAGAATGGTTTCGAAACAAAAGAGACCGGCGCTTCGAGGGTGAACGGCGCCAATTTCTGTATACCGTCTACATCCCGGAAAGAAGATCGGGCAAGGATCGAAGAGTCTGGGATATCCGAGGAAAATCGCAGGTGACAAGTCCCAGAACGCGACCCACGTGTCATTTGACCTAAGAAGAGGCATTTCACGCGTTTAAATATATCGTCGACAGCCTCCCCGGAGTTCTTTTAAGGAGTATTTGGCGCGAGCCCCTGGCTCCTTTGCCAGCCGGTCGCCGTCTGCACCGCCCTCTGCGCTAGATTGCAGCGCGTCTTCCTTCCGCAGGCCAACAAAGATTCTGCGATATTTCTCCGGAGCGATCCTTCCTCCAAGCCGGTGAGTCTCCCGGATCTTTTCTCGTCAGCTTATTGAGCAACTTAGGATGGTTATCATCTCTTTCCGGCTATTTTCTTGACAAAATTGGCTTTTGACTGGAAAATATTATCCACGGTGACAGGAGTCAATCCATACCTTGCGGGTAGTTATCGATATGATAAGGGAATTCTCCTGCGGAAACACGGCCGTGAACCGTATTTCCCCACGACTATCATCTTGAAATGGTTGATGGTCAGGCAGTTTTTAGTTGGTTGTGGAGGAGGGGACGTCAGATGCAGATGGGTGACGTCGGTGCTATTTTGAAGCAAACCGGAAATTGTGATAGGTTGTCGGGAACAGCCCAGGCCCCTGCTTTCAACAGGATCTGGGCCCGGGCATCTCGAAGACACTGACATCGAATGAATTGACGGGAAGTCCGCTGGGGCTGTCTGAGTTTTCGAGCGCCTTTTTTAGCGGGGCAAAAAGATGTTGACGCTTTTAGAGTCGGCGGGCAGGCCTTGTTGCCGAATCTTTTTCCGATCAATCGGGGCGATGCGGGCGGGGCGATGCGGGCCGCCTGGCATATCGTGGGACTGGAATTTGCGCGCCCGGAAAGGCATAATAAGATTAAGGGGTTAGCCGATGAAAGGATTTGTTGATATGTTATCCCAATTCAACAATGAAGTTCTGCATTACGGCCCGTCGGCAGTTTTGCCGCAAAATCTCAGCAGCCAATGGCTTGAAAGACTGCAGAAGATCGCGGACGATTTTCTCGACCGTAATTTTGACCTTAATGAGTGCAAAGACCCTCAGAATATTGGCGATCCAATACTTACGGCGTGTGTTTATGAGATATTAAGGTACCAGCATGGAAAGCACTTCGATATCACCCCCAAAGATATGGCTGAAAAGCTGACGATCTACGCCCTTGCCGTTACTATGGAAACAGCGAATCGGGATTCCAAGATAGGCCTCGCGCCCCCCAATCTCGATAATATTCTCTCGATGGATAGAATCATTGCATATAAAGACACGAATCCGGAGTTCATTCGGATATTGAAGCAGGCGTGCATTGTGCGCAACTCAGAGAAGAACTGGTTTCAAACGATAAAAGCAAGGCTTTTTTCAGGCGTTCAGAAAAGTTGAGGATTAAAGTCGGACGCTGGGAAATTTGGAGTGCAAAGACGCGAGAATTAAAATCCATACGTCATGTACCCCGTCACGACGCGAGCGCGCAAGTCCAGCTGCGCGATTGACTACCGATGCCCATCATCCTTAGCCCCTGATTTTACAAACCCGGGGTTGAGCCGGACAATCGAGATATCACCGCGTTGGAGATTATGCTGAAATGCCGGCTCAGGAAAGAAGTAGTAAATTATTCCGTGTCAAAGCGAGTTGATTCGAGCAGAAACAACGATCCCGCCTGCATGGGCCCCGTCGCTTAGCCAACATACCGCCTTTCTGATCCGAACAAATCATCGCTACCGCAAAAGTGCTCCGCTTCGTGCCACGTTTGCACGAGGGGGCAAGCGCCGCGGCCGATTTGCGATTGAGAGGATGAACCGTGAAGTTGGCCCGCCGGGCTCGGTTTGCGTATCTCTATCCGGGAAAATGAAGGGCTGGAATGGATCCTGTGATTGCGTTTTCTTAGCCGCTAGTCGATCCAATTAAAACCTGGACAAATATGAAATGGGCTCCATAGTTTTTATTACGTAATCTTGTCATTTTTTTCGGTCTATCAGAATTTTGGTCTAGAAAAACCATCTTACACTCTCATAACTATCTGATAATATAAGGCTTTTCTGTATACCCCCGCTTTGGGCATACTTCTTGCTCAGGGTCATATTCCGGTTGCCTGGGAAGAATTGTAAAGCTGCTGTTGAATTGAAAACGATAGAAGGAGAAAGGAGTTCTTATGAAAAAGCCTATTGTGTTTGTGCTGACCATGTTTTTAAGTCTGGGTCTAGTTGGTGTTGCGGGAGCGAATTTAATTACCAACGGTGATTTTGGGACGGGTGATTTGACAGGGTGGAATACCAGTGGCGATGTGCGCGTCGCTAATGCCGGGCCTTTGGCAGCGGCGCAAGGCATGGACGGTTATTATGCTCTTTTGGGATTGCGCACTTCCGACGGAATTTCACGCTTGAGCCAGGAATTTGACGTTACGGGTCTTACCCAGCTTCAAATTTCTTTTGATTGGGCCTTTGATTACTGGGATAATTCGCGCAGCGCCGAAGACACCTTCATTTCTTTTGTAAGACAGGATGGAACCCCCGCCCGAAGAATTACGCTCCTCGACCTCGAGACCAACGGAACATTCTGGCATCCAGAGTTAAATTTGGCCTATGGGACTTATTCCGACATTATTGATATCTCAGACTATGTAACGGACGATGCCAAGATTGTGTTTAAATTGGTGGAAGAAAGTGATTGGTGTTGGCTTTCGGGCACCGCTTCTGTGGCCGGTATCGATAATGTATTCGTGGGGGCCGCTCCCGTTCCCGAACCGGCGACGATGCTTCTGTTTGGCTCGGGTTTAGTCGGTTTGGCGGGATTCAAGCGCAAGAAGTTCAGAAAAAAACAATCGTGAATATTGGACTTGAAATGGTAAAGAGTGCATCGGCTTCTGTGGACGCCAAACGTAGCTGGTACATGTAAACAGGCAACATATTTTGGGGCCATCCGCCACGAAGTTTTTGGCCATGGTCAACTGAAAGGAAAGCAGAGTCAGCAACGGCTCTGCTTTTCTCTTTTCGATAGGTCAAATTTGCGGGTCTTATTTACGTTTCAATTCGACCAGGGTGGCACCCCAACCGCCGGCTTCCGGCGGTGCATCCTTGAAAAAGGCGACCTGAGGACTCTTACGCAAAACTGCCTGAACCCGTTTTTTTTGAATACCTTTGCCCTTGCCGTGAATGATCCGGACCGCAAATATTCCCGCTTTGATGCATTCAGATAAGTAATCGCTCAGTAGATCCGGTATATCTTGCGGTCGAAAGGTATGCAGGTCCAGAACATCTCCGATGGGTATTATTACCGGTTCCATGTTCCGAATTCCTCGCGCCGCGGTGTTCCCGATCAATTTCGGGGCTTGATCCCTTGCTTCGTAATGATGTAAGATTTCAGCATCAAAACCCCTGAAAATGTCAGGCGGAAACCGACGTGGAAGCCTTCAATATCCTCACACGATTCACACTACCTGTTTTGGCCTATGTCCTCGGTTCTATCCCCTGGGGATTGGTCCTGACCCGACTATTTACTCCCATTGACATACGGAGTAAAGGCAGCGGCAATATCGGGGCGACCAACGTACGCCGAGTCGCCGGGTCAACGCTGGGCGCGCTGACTCTGGCAGGGGATCT
>CP070697.1:4655154-4667258 GCA_020353555.1 Desulfobacterales bacterium | reverse complement strand
GCCAGCATGGGTGCCAACGTGCTCATGATCCGGCCCGGCACGGCGGCCAGCGGGAGCGTGAGCTTCGGCGCCGGCACCGTCACCACCCTGACCCCCCAAGACTACGAGGCGATCCTGCGCGAGTGCCCCGCTGTTCGCAGTGCGGCCCCGGTCGTGCGTGCCCGCACGCAGGTGGTTTACGGCAACCGCAACTGGGTCCCGTCATCGATGTACGGCACGACCCCGGCGTTCCTGGAAGTTCGCGAGTGGACCTCCCTGGCCGAGGGGGAGCCCTTTACCGAGCGTGACGTGCTCAACGCCAACCGGGTCTGCCTGCTCGGGCAGACGCTGGTACGCGAGTTGTTTCAGGGGATGTCGCCGATCGGCAAGGAGATCCGCGTCAAGAACGTGTCGTTTCGGGTGGTCGGCGTGCTGAGCGCCAAGGGGGCCAACATGATGGGTATGGACCAGGACGACATCTTGCTGGCGCCCTGGACCACGATCAAGTACCGGGTGACGGGTTCTGCGCTCGAGAATACCAACCAAAGCGCCGGCAGCAGCGGTTCCACCGCTTCGGTGAACACGTTGAGCAACCTTTATCCGGGCGCGTCGCCGACTCTCTATCCCGAGAAATCCGAGGCCCAGGCGGCCGACAACCCGATGCCGGTCCGTTTTGCCCGCATCGACCAGATCCTCACGGCGGCTCAAAGTACCGATGACATTCCGGTTGCCGTGGAGCAGATCACCGATGTGCTGCGTGAGCGTCATCGTATTCGTCCCGGGGAGCCGGACGATTTTACGGTGCGCGATATGACCGAAATGACCGAAACGCTGTCCTCCACCACGACCTTGATGACCAACCTGCTGCTGTGTGTGGCCATGATCTCGCTGGTGGTCGGCGGAGTCGGCATCATGAACATCATGCTGGTCTCGGTCACGGAGCGGACCCGCGAGATCGGACTGCGCATGGCGGTGGGCGCGCGGGCGCGGGATGTCCTGCGGCAGTTTCTGGTGGAAGCCGTCGTGCTTTGCCTGGTGGGCGGGGCCATGGGCATCCTGCTGGGTCACGGCGGGTCGTATCTCGTCCGGCTGTTGCTGCGCTGGCCGGTCGCGACCTCCCCGGCGGCCATTGCGGCCGCGGTGCTGGTCTCCGCCAGCGTGGGCATGGTCTTCGGGTTCTATCCGGCCTGGAAGGCCTCGCGTTTGGACCCGATCGAGGCGTTACGCTATGAATGATGCCGAAAACTGCGGAAGTGTGATTGTGGACTGCGCAAAACGTTCGGCTTCGCAAAAAAGGATTCGCGGACATGGCCTGATCCTGACGGCCTGGATCTATCTGGCGACGTTGAGCAGTTGTATGGTGGGTCCGAACTATCAGCCGCCGCGGACACAGGTGCCGGCCGACTGGGCCTGTGTACCGGCCATACCTGCGACCCTGGCCGAGAAGGCCCTGGCCCGCTGGTGGACACTTTTCAAGGATCCCACCCTGGGCTCGCTGGTGGAGCGCGCGGTGCAGTCCAACCTGGACTTGAAGCTGGCTGAAGCGCGGATTCGTCAGGCACGGTCCGCGACGGAAATTGCGCTATCCGCGATTGGACCGACGGTCGACGCCAACGGCACCTTCCGGCGGAACCGCTCGGCCGGGAGCAGCGGTGTAGACAATTCCCACCGAACAACCGCTGTCATTGTCAATGACTATCAGGCGGGCTTCGATGCCGGCTGGGAACTGGACATCTTTGGTGGTGTCCGACGCGGAATCGAGGCGGCCGACGCCGATCTTCAGGCCCGCGTGGAGGCACGCCGGGACGTACTCGTGACGTTGACGGCCGAGGTGGCGCGCACCTACATTGACCTGCGGGCATTGCAGCAGCGGATCAGCATTGCCCGCAAGAACCTCGCGGCCCAAACGCACACCGCCGAATTGACCCGCCGGCGGTTTCAAGCCGGATTCGTAAGCGCGCTGGACGTTGCCAACGCCGATGCCCAGATAGCGACCACAGCCGCGCAGATTCCCTTGCTGGAGGCCTCGGCGCAGCAGTCCATTTACAGCCTCAGTTTTCTGCTGGGCCTGGAGCCGGCGGCCTTGAACCAGGAATTGTCCGCCGCGTCGACCATTCCCCCCGCTCCACCGGCCACGCCGCTGGGGCTGCCCTCAGACCTGCTGCGCCGGCGTCCGGACATCCGCCGGGCCGAAGCGGAAATTCATGCGGCCACCGCGCGCATTGGCGTGGCCGCGGCCGACCTGTTTCCCAGGTTCACAATCTCCGGTTCGGTGGGCGTGCGCGCCAGCGATTTCGGTTCATGGTTCGATTGGGCTCGCCGGTTTTGGTCGTTCGGTCCGTCGGCAAGCTGGAATGTGTTTGCCTCGGGCGCTATTCGCGCCAACATTGAAGCGCAACAGGCATTGCAGGCGCAGTCGCTGATCACCTACCGGCAGGCAGTCCTGACGGCCCTGCAGGAAGTCGAAAACGCGCTGATTGCCTCTGCGAAAGAAGCGGATCATCGCAAGGCGCTGGTTGAGGCGGTCGGCGCCAACCGCAAGGCCGTGGCGCTGGCGACCCGACTTTACACCGAGGGCCAGGTCGATTTTCTGAACGTGTTGAACAGCCAGAAGTCTCTTTATGCTTCCGAAGACGCCCTGGTTCAGAGCACCGGCAGCGTGTCGATCCAACTGGTGGCTCTTTACAAGGCGCTGGGCGGCGGCTGGAGTGAGAATGCGGACGCCGCCCACAATTAAGGGTTTCCAAGCTCTCGCAAATGCAGCGCTTGGCTCAAGCGAGTCATGCCGGGGACACCCATGACGGTCTTGCAGGGGCCAGAAACCTGCCGCGACCTTCGTTGAAACCTCAGCGGGAAACCCGAGACGCGTCGAGGACAATTAGCGATGAAGATACGTTGAGCCAATCCCAGGGACAACGACCCAGACGACCAGAAAGATGGGTCTGGCGTTACCTCATTCGTTTGCCTTCCAGACCAGCGTGCCTTCCTTATTCAGATAGACCAAGCGATCGCCCGCCTCGACCCTTGCGAGGGCATCCTCGCAGAGTTCAGCACAGGATAGAAGGGACCATCGGTTTCGCTTCACCAACCCCCGCACCCATCATCCCCAGTAGCGCCAGGACGGTCAAAATGTAGAAGATTCTGGCTATCAAGGTAATCTCCAAAATGCTGATGTTCATTTTTTGAAAAGAACTCGCCATGGATCACGTTTGCTGAACTCGAAAAAAGTCCGAACCTGATTTCAGATCGCCAAGAAGCATCTTTTTCCGGTCCCCTTCCATATCAGTTCAACTGCCGCCACCCCGGCAACACCTTGTCAAACTCCTCCTGAAAAGCGGGACGCCGGATATTGTCCTGCTTGACCCGGGCCGCATAATTGGTCCAGCGCACCACTTCCTGCGTCAAAGGCTGGTTTTTCTATCTGCGCTCACAGTTCCGCCTGCCAGGGCTTAAACCTCTCCCGTGACCACCGCAGATATTTCATCAGCTCGTAGTTCACCTTTTCGATATCGTATTTTTCGCTGTCAAAAACCCTGTCGTACCACGGGAAGCCGGCGAACCATTCTTTGTAGCTCTTGTGCTCTTCATGGCCCGGATCCTTGAACGCCTTACAGAACTCATAGTATCCGGAGACACCCCCAACATCTTCAGGCGGGCACGCTCTGGCGCCATCCAGGCGTTCAATTGCAGACCGGAGTTCCGGGTTGAAATAGCGGCTGTCCGCGAGAATAGCCTCATGCTCCCAGCCGTCGCCAAAATCATACAGATAGCTGAAGGTGCGGCCTTTCTGCTTGATCAGATCTCCAAGACGGTATCTCCCGCATTCAAGTCCGTCTTCCTTCGACTCGGGATCTTCCGTGTAACGTTTCCGGCCGATGGTGAACTGGTGCAGGTGATAGTCCTTCCAGCCCATCACAATCTGAATGACATCGTGGAGGCGGTCCGGCGTGATGTCGGCCGGCACGACAAACCGCCGCCAGATCTCCGGCTCAATTTCAACCAGTCCGATTTTCAGCAAATAAAGTCTTGCGTTCATGGCCTTTTTTCTCACCTATCAGGTCTCCCGCGTTATTGGTTGATCGATTTTGCCGGTACGTCCGCCCTATGGAGCTCTTCATAAAATAAAACCCCATCTCCTCAAGTTCGGAAACCGGGGCTATTATCCATTCCATTTATAACCACCGCGGCGTTTAGCGGTCAATTCATCTCATTAAACATCAGATGGCTAGCATGTCTGCACGCGCTTACACAAGCTTTGAGTGCATTGCTTGGCTTGACGTTAAAAAAATAGCGATCCACGTGTCGGCTGACAAAGCGTCATTAATTGCTTTCAACAAAGTCCATTTGTCAAAATTTTAATAAAGCGTCAAGTTTGGATATATTGGAGAACGACGATGGTACAGGTATCATAATTGTTGGTTGCCAACTCAGGGGAATCTTTATTTGAAATAGGGGGCTTCGATTGATTTCTATCGATCGTCTTTGGTGTCGAATAACCACGTCGCGGTGACTACGAATAGACCACCCGAATGCCGGGCATCCCGTGATGAACCGAGCGCGAAACCGCAATCCCGTCAGAGCCGCAAAGGTGCAACGCCTGGATCAATATGACGTGTCAAGCCGCAAAGGCTGTCTCTCCAAGGCCAAGGGGTGGAACTGGCCTTACCGGGATTTTGTGCGGGAGCAGCCGGCGGGGCCAAAAAGCGCGCAAATCCGCATCTATAAATCGTTTATGGCAGAACAGGAGAATGCCGATTTGGCCCGTGCAGGGATTGGGGTCCATCCCATTATGATTTCGACTCCGTAATCCAGCGTTCCTTATATTTATCTAGGTGACAATTTATCGAGCCAGAATATTATTGGGACTACAAATTTCAGGGTCTAGGGTGCACGGGTATTGCCTTATTGATTTAGATGATCCCATCGGCTTGAGATCCTTTCTTTCACGATCCTTGCGCCCCGTCTTAGCGATTGACTGTGGGTTGGAAAATGCCGAGCCGTTTTCAAAAGCTCGACGATGTCAATTCCAAACTCCCGTGTCGCCCCGTCACACAGCACGCTTCGGGCTTCAACCGTTTCCGAATACTTTTGCGTTCGTTTCACGCTATCTTGGTGTACACCAAAAGCGATTGCCACCTGACTGAATGGCTTTAGCTTCTATACTTCCGCCACAAGCTTGGCACGCAGTGGGTTGAGGTGAATCCAACGCATCAACTCCAGCAAATAAGGGGCCGGTTGGAAAGAGAGGACCCGTTGCGGTTCTGAAATAAATGCCCGTATCGGCGGTGTCTGCGGGTATACCGGATCGCATACCTTTGTCCTCATCTGGGCTTTACACGGCAGCGTCTGAATTAGCATCACTTCGCGTTTAAATCTCAACTTTGCACCGATGTCCGCGAGCTTGAACGCCTTACAGCCGTTTGACAACCGGCAATCTACAGATAATCATTCGGGAGTTCAAAGCTGTTTTCCTGGCAATATTTGTAATACTTGGACTTATACCAAGATACGGCGTTATAGAATTTGTACCAATTGGAATTAAGGAAGTTATTATCATCGAGTTTAACTCCAACTACGCTTCGGTGATTAAACCTATCCTCATCATAATCAGAAAAAGCATCTCTTAGCCATTTGTGTTTGTCATACTCTACAAATTGCTTTCGATCACGTTCGGCAAAAAGGCCTAGATCGATGATTGTGTTCTTCCATTTGGATTCCTTAAATTTGGCGCAAATTGTATTTTCAACAAGAAGTCGGAGGAGAGAACGAATTTTTGCCGATTTTGTATTTTCATCCTCATTAGCCATTTCTTCATCTTTGCCGTCTGCATGCATCTCCAAGTATTTTTCCAAATATACCTGAATATGCTCAAAGGCCTTTTTAAACCTCTCAGGGTTGCTGATTTCTTTCGTTGTTTTGAGTTCTCTAAAATCATTGCGATCTAATGCCGTAAAGTTCTCAGTATCATCGTAGCTATAAGACCAAACTACATGGGCCATATCCGGGCAGGCGAACGCTTGACCATGACCATAGTTCGTAATAGATAATTCAAATTTTCTAAGCTGTGATCTGACAAATATCCTGATTTGATTATCATATAATCGTCTGCAGGAAAGAATGGGCGCGTGCATTCTAGGCTTATAAATATCATTAACTTTGCTTGGAATCCCTGAAAATCCTTGATGAGAAAAAGTGTCGGCATACGCATGCAATGCCATTCCGAATTTTTCAAGCGTATTTTGCTCCTGATCCTTAAGGGCATCCGTCATGATGCTCTTGATAACTTCTGATTTTTCTTTACACCGAAATTTTCTTGAAACATTATTTCCAACGCAGCCTGGCACAAAGTGGAACGCACAGGTATTGTTCATCATAGCACTATAATTGAATGTCCTGGATCTAAAATAATTGTGGCATGTTGCCATGTTCAAGAAATGGGTTTCATCGCCAACTATCATTGTATTTTCAAGATCGCTTCGCTTTCCCTGGGCGACAATGTGATTTATTTTGGCATCGTCTACAAACTGCGAGGCATATGCGACTGTATGGGCTGCCTCTTTCTTGAAGCCAGAAAGCCTCGCAAAGGCCAGCACGGCATAATAGTGGGCATCCTTTTGCATGGCAGTTCTCCTCGATTAGAGATTCTTAAAAGAGTTATTTATGGACCAATCATAAACAAATATGGACAATTCGATCAGTCGTATTGGGACGCAGGTATTTATAGTACCGAAAATCCTGTGCCTGCCCAATGTTCAATTGCCTCCAAAAGACGATCCGGTCCGGCTATTTAAATGTGTCGGCGCTTCGCGACATTTTTGTTCGGAGGACGTTTGTTCGTTACCAAATCAGGGCAAGTCGCGTGCGACCGCCAGATAGAAACCGTGGATCCGTTGGAGCAGTTCGCTTTCGCTTTCACCCTCATAGATTTGGGCCGGATCCCACCACCCAAGCTCGTTCAGGTGGTCGGCGTTTTCGACGACGCCCCTGAAATAATGATCGCGCCATTTCGCTGATTTTACGGAGACTAAACCATCGTTATGACCCTCCGCCTTTTCGATGACGTAATACGAGAGTTTCAGTGCGTCAAAGACACCCCAGAATTTCTGGGTTCCGGCAAAGGTCTGGAACTTGATTTTCTTCTCGCAAGCCTTTTCGAACTCGATCACGTCAGGATCGTGGTTGAAGCGCCGGCATCGATCCGTTCTCAAATCGTAGAAGGCGTTGAGAGAAAGGCCGAGTTTTTGCGCGAAGGGGATCACATGCGGCAGGTTGTCGGTTCCCCAATCCGCGAATGGGGAACCCTCATGGGGTGTTGAGATGGTGGTTAAGGATGCCACCGATTCATGGATGCGGTCCGAATCGCGAAAGTTGAAAAGCATGTGCCGTGCGTCCAAGCCGCCCATGCTGTGGGCGATGATATTGACTTTTGGTGCACCCGCTTGCTCCAGGATTTGAAGCACATTTTGGCTGAGTTCGCCGGCTCGCGTTTCGACACCCGCCGCCCAGCTCACATTCGAATGATAAACGGTAAAGCCATGCTTCATCAGTTCGGTGCGCAGTCCCTTGAAATAGTGCAGGTGATCGAGTTTCGGGTCATTGTTGTTGTCGATTGCCAACGCGTCACTCCAAACCTTGTCGAAGCGACATACACCATGGGCTAATACGATTGGGTAGCTCATATTACCTGTCCCTCTCACGTTACGTTAGATTACGCCGGTTGTTGAATAAAGATGCTTAAAGCCAGTTGCCACGGTTATAAATTGCGCGACCGTCTCTGTTAGGCGAGCGCAGGGTTAACGTCGACGCGCTCCAGCCGGGCGGCTGACCCGCACATCCGAAAATACGTGTCTGCCTGAGTAAAACACTCTGCCGCCTTGTCGGTCTCTCCCTTCTGCTGGTAGAGGCGGCCCCAGTCACGATAGGCCTGGCCCAGCGTTGCCCTCGCGCCGATCTGCCTGGCCGATGCGATCGCATCGCGAAAATAGGTGTGGGCTTTGTTGTCCGCAAGCAGGGCAAGTTGGCTTTGTTGTCGGGCCCGGGCTTTGTGGGCCAGATCGGCATAGACCGCCGCCAGCATCGCTCCGCAGACGGCATACCGCAGTTTACTGCCGTTTTCCAGCCAGCGTCGACAGCCTTCTTCGAGCAGCTTCAGCCCCTGGTTGATCCGGCCCTGGTGCAGCAAAACTATTCCCCGGAAGAATAGAGCGGGCCTTCCGACAAACTCCGCGCCGAATTCCCGGCTGAACCCCAGGATTTCGTCAATGTAGCTTTGGGTCTCGGAGACTTTGCCGCTGACAATCAGGCCATAGGCAAGTGCCAACTTGGGGAACAGCGAATACCAAGGATCCACGGAGACATGGACAGCTCTTCCGAAAAAACGCGTTGCCTGGGACAACTCACCGCCAACCATATGGCTCCAGCCGGTGCAGCAATATCCCATGCCCTTGGCGCGGTAGTTGCCCTGCTTGAGCCCGAAGTCCAGCAAAGCATTTCCCACTTCAAGGGTTTGGGTCTTGTCTCCCTGGTGCCACCGGGCGTAGCCCATTCCCGCCATGGAGCTGACATAAATGTATTCATCGCTGCGGCCCGCTTTGAATATTCTTTGCGCTCTTTCGGCATAACCGATAGCATCATCCGGTAGACCCAATTCCGTGCAGACCCAAACCAGCCAGCAACACGCATAGCCAACGACTTGGAGATCGTTCTTTTCTTCTCCAAGGGCCAGAGCCGTCAACAGGTGTTGATGCGCTTCTTTGAACCGTTCTCGGTGCCAGAGCGCGCATCCCAGCCACGCATGAAACATTCCGCGTTTATCTCTGTCAGCCAGCGCATCCGCCCGTTTCTGATGATCTGTCAGCAGAGACAGCAATTCGTTGTATCGTCCGCGATAGTAGTACACAAACGCCCACTTGTTCAGCAAGTCGATCAGCAGGCTGTCGGTCCTTCCCGGGTTGTCGGATTGCCTGCTGAGCATCGCAAAGGCGTCGCGATAGTACTGGTGGGCTTCTTCCAGGGCGTATCGGCCCAGGCTTTTTGCGCCGGATTTCGCCAGGTAGTCCACAGCCTTGTCAAGGGACTGGCCGCGTTGAAAATGATAGGCCAGCGCCTCATAAATTTCGGGCAGCCGATCCTCGAAGACTTTTTCCATCACCTGTGCCACGCGTTCATGAATCGCTTTGCGTTTGGCTTTCAGCAGCCCGTTGTAGACGACCTGTTGGGTCAGCGCGTGCTTGAAGATATACTCCACCGCCGGTTTGTAGCTGCGGGCCTTGATGAGATCCAATGTCTCCAGACTGCTCAGATGATGCCAGAGGCTATCGTCGATCTCGGTGATGTGGCTGAGGATCTCGTAGTAAAAGGAACGGCCGATGACGGCCGCCTCCTGCAGGATGCGTTTCATCGCGGCGTCCAGGCGATCGATGCGCGCGGCGATCACCCCGTGAATCGTTGAGGATATCTCCGAGTCTCCAATGGCTTTGGGCAGGAACCAGTGGCCGTTTTCCGGTACCAAGGTTTCCGACTCGACCAGCGAATTGATGATTTCTTCAAGATAAAACGGGTTGCCCCCCACTTTTTCGCGCACAAAACGCTTCAGGTCCGCCGGAATATCCACTGTTTTCAACAAGGATTGGACCATCGTCTGTGTTTCCGCCGGCGACAGATCCTCCAGGCGGATTTCCACGTGGGACTCGCCGAGGTTGGCGATTTGCTGATTGGAGAGCAAAGTCAACGGGGGACGGTACACGCAAATGACCAGGGCCGGATATTTGAAGTCTGTCAACAGAAAACGAATCAACTCCAATGAAGACGGGTCCGCCCAATGCAGGTCTTCCAGACAGATAACCGTTGGCGCCCGACGAGCCATTACGGTGAGGATTTCCAAAATGGCTTTTTGAAGTCGAAATCGCCAGACTTCCGGACTGATGCCTTCCAACTGCGTGTACTTGAGGTTATACAGGCTACCGACATACGGGACCACATCGTGCTTGTCTTCAACGAAGTCCAGTCCCGATTCGATTTTCTCTCTGACGAGCTCCGGGGGGGCGCTCTCCTCGATGCCGAGCGTTCGGCTGAGCAAATCAATCAGCGGAAAGTAGGTAATGTTGCGCGCATAGGGATAGCATTGGCCCTCGCGCCAATTCACCTTTTCGCGAGTCAATGCGGACTTGAACTCTTCGACCAGCCTGCTTTTGCCCGTGCCTGCATTGCCGCAGAGCGACACGAGACATCCTTTTCCCGCCCGGACTCGGTCAAGGGCCTCTGTGAGCAATTCAAGCTCGGGATTGCGTCCGATCAAGTCAGCCCGCAGGCCATGAAAGCGATGGATCTTCTTGGGCAGATCGATTCGCGAGATAACCTTGTATATCTGGATGGGAGCTGCCACGCCTTTGAGCGGCACCGGTTCCTGGGAATCAAAATTGAAGTGTCCAATCGCCTGACGATAGGTTTCGGCGCCGACCAGAATGTCTCCGGGTTTGGCCAGGCTGCACAAGCGCGCCGCCAGATTCAGTGGGCCTCCGGCAATGCCGTGGGTGCCTTTGTCAAAGTTTACGTCGCCGGTGACAACCAAGCCGGTGTTGATGCCGGAGTGCATCGCCAGGGTTTGTCCAATTTGCTTCTCGTAATCGGAGCTGAAGGTGCCGATCAGTTCGTGGATTTCTCTGGCGGCCAGGATGGCCCGGATGGGGTCGTCTTCGTGGGCTCGAACGGCGCCAAAAACTGCCATGACCGCATCGCCAACGTATTTCTCGATAAAACCCTCGTACTTGGTGATGACCTTCTTAACCCCGCCGGACAGACGCGTAACGATTTCTTTGACTTCTTCCGGGTCAAGGCGCTGCGCCACAGTCGTATAACCGGACAGATCCGAAAAAAGAACCGTGACGTACTTTCGCTCCCCCGAAGCCTCCGCCGGCATAGCGCTTTTTCCGGCATCCGGCAAAAGCGGATTGGACAAGTCGTGATCAGAAAACAATGCGTTGATTTTGGGTAAGAACTGTCCGCATTGATTGCAGAAGTTGCTTTCCGGAAAACTCACGGTATTGCAGCCCGGGCAGAGAGGGCCCATCATTTGCCCGCACTCGCTGCAAAACTTGCCCCCTGCCGGGTTATGGTGCGTGCATCTCGGGCATTCCATGGCAAACCCCTGTCGCAAGCAGCCGCGCGGTGAATGCTCGTTCGGGCCATTTCTCTGTTGAAGGCGACCTCCAAAGGAAAGCCTTACTTCGAATCTGGCTGCCTGACGATAAAAAATGCCGATTCTGAAACGATTCCTAATCAAATACAGTGCCAACTCCATCGGCGAGGGCTCAAAAGCGTGCTAGAGACAGATAAGCGCTCATATTTATTGAGGTTTAAGCTACTTTTGCAGGGGCCGACATCATCATGGCAGATATAGACAGCGACTGAATATCTTATAAGCCGTGGACAATTGTGCCGTGAACGTGTAAATCTCGTTGACAAAATTTTTGAACTCGGTATCGACTGGATCAGGCTTGGCGACTGACGAAACCGGCGCTTTGAACGGATGGGAATAGCGGTGTTGTCAATGCGCCGCGCGATGGGGCGATATCCCGGCTTCGCGCCTTGCGGGCGGAACCGCTGATGCCCATCGGCTAAGCCGAACCGTTGCAGTTCGGTGGAAAGCGCGGTGATGCCTGCAAAAACCAGGCTGCAAAAGGAGGGGAAATTTGGCAAACGCCTTGGGTGTAGTAAGCGTAACCCACTCGGAGGTCAAACGATGACTTGACCCTCAATTTTACGCGTAAAATTCAAGTCTTAACTCAGAAAAGAGACGGATCGTGTGCCCCATGATGTTGATCAGTTAGACTAGCATCTCCCCGCGTACTCAACCTACCTAAAAAGCACACGCGCAATATGAGTGACATCTTTATCAGCTAGGATCAATTGAGCTGTAGGAAAATATTCCGGTCGCCAGCTCATCGGCTTTGGACAGCGGCCTTCGCACGCTTGCCGGCCCCTTGGTTAAACCTCTCAAACGCCATCGCCGTTGCCCGCGATACGCTCATCTGGTCCTTTCCCCCCGGGGTCGATGGGGGCTTTGCGCGGCAGATACGATTCATCGCATCCTTATTTTCAAAGGGAAACGCCGTTTTTCATGGCCG
>CP070697.1:4634449-4655054 GCA_020353555.1 Desulfobacterales bacterium | reverse complement strand
GGTAAAACTTATGGAAATTACTGTGAAGCCTTAAGGGAAGGTGTGAGAGTGGCGTATCAAGGCGAATGCCAAAACATCGCCTTGTAGTATCGAATTCTTTTGATTGACTCTCTGCCCAAAAACACGTTTTTTCAGATCAAAATGCCTTAAGGGACGAATGGTTTAAGAGGGGGAATCAGGACTAGGAAACGAGTATTGATATATTGATTGTCATGAATGTATTTTGCGGCGGGCCATCTTTTTCAGAATCGATATAAGTCGATTCTTTGCCAGGCGGACCCTTATTTACAGGAGCTGGGGCGTTACATTCACCTCAATCATTGCGTGCCAAACTGGTGGCGGATTACAATCCGGGCACTGGGCTTTGATGAGCAGATGCCGCCATGATTGGCAAAACACGCAATACATATTGTCTCTATTCGGGTTGGAGGCGGTTTAATCCGCAGCCTTGGCGGGTGGGCGGCTGCTAAGGCCGTGCGTGGTGGCAAGGACCGAATGAAAGGGGGCCAGCGGATACGGGGTGACGGCAAATTCGTGAAAGAGGTTTCAGAACTCTGCCATCAGCAGTTGGACCGGCGCCACCAATATCTGTCCCGGGACTATGATTTTGATTGGCCGGTGGCTCAAGTGGCGACCCCCGGGGGGCCAATCGGTAAAGCGGGGCGAAAAGATTGTAAAAAAAAGCAACTCCAACGGTTGGTCTGACTTATGCCAATATCTCAATCCCCTATTTTTCCCCGGATAAAGGTAATTAAACCATAGGTGATAAGATGCCTGTACACTTACGGGTGTTTCTTGCCTCTCCGGGTGATGTGGCCGATGAGCGAGGACTCGCTCTGAAGCTGCTTGAGAGGCTGCCCTACGATGCGTTATTGCGCGGCAAGGTGAGCCTTGAGACTGTGGCCTGGGATAAACCCGGGGCCGGCACCCCCATGCTGGCCACAATGACACCTCAGGAAGCCATCGCACAGGGACTGCCGAAACCCTCTGAGTGCAACATCGTCATTGTCACTTTCTGGTCGCGCATGGGCACGCCATTGCCGTCAGATTGGAAGAAACCGGACGGCAGCCCTTATCTGTCTGGAACTGAGTGGGAATACTGCGACGCGCTCCGGGCCGCCACGCAGCGAGGCACGCCGGAGATTCTGGTGTATCGTCGAAAGCAGAAGCTGAACCTTGACCCTGGCGATCCTGATTTCGAGGAAAGAGTCGAACAGTGGAAACGTGTACAAGCGTTTTTCGAATCCTTCCATAACGCAAACGGTTCGATCCGCGGGGGCTACAACGTGTATGAGACCCCCGCGGCGTTTGCAGAGGAGCTGGAGAACCATCTCAAGTCTGTGATCAAAAAAATCATCGAATCCCCGTCCTCGACGGCCAAGCCTCTCACAGGGGCTTTTCAACATTCGCCCTCTGTGTGGCCAGGTTCGCCCTTTCCCGGCCTACGGCCCTTCACTGACAAAGACGCCCCGATCTTCTTTGGGCGGGGCCGTGAAACGGACGGCTTGATTCGCAAGCTGGCCGATCCGTCTAACCGCTTGATCGCCGTGGTGGGGGCCTCCGGGTCCGGCAAGTCCTCGTTGGTCTGGTCGGGCTTAATCCCACGCCTGCTGGACGGCGCTGTCGAAGGCAGTCAGGACTGGGAGTGGATCCGATTCACGCCCGGCGAGATCGGCGACAATCCTTTCATGGCCTTGGCATTCGGATTCAAGGCCACCATTGAAAGGTACGGTGGGCGACCGCGTGATGTGGCGGAAGAACTGCAGGTGACTCCCGAGAAAGTGGCTGAGGTTGTGGGCAAGGCACTCTCGGCTAAACCCGACTGGGCTGAGCTGCTCCTGTTTATAGACCAGTTCGAGGAATTATTCACGCGAGTCGGTGCCGACTATCGCAAACCTTTCATTGAGCTGTTGACTGATGTCGTTCAAACAGCAAGGGTGCGGGTGGTGGTCACATTGCGAGCCGATTTCTATCACCGCTGCCTTGCGTGGCCCGAGTTGACCGAACTACTTGAGACCGGGCAATTTCCATTAGCTCCACCTAAATTGAGTGCCCTGTACGAAATGATTACCAAACCGGCGGAACGCTCGGGAGTGACCTTTGAGGAGGGACTGACGGATCGCATACTGGAGGAGACGGGCACGGAGCCGGGGGCTTTACCGCTGATGGCGTTTGCACTGGCGGAGCTCTGGAAGGCAAAAACCGAAGATGGCTGTCTCACCCCTGAGGCTTACGAGGGATTCGGCGGCGTTGCTGGGGCCATCGGCAAACGGGCCGAAGATACCTTCAAGGGTCTGCAAGGAGACAAGGCAACATTGGAAACGGCTCTCGCACGTGTCTTTCGCGAATTGATAGAAGTGGACGAAAGCGGCGTGGCCACTCGGCGGCGGGCACCGCTGAACCGCGTCGCCGACGAGGAGGTGGCCGAAAGGCTGGTGAGCTCCTTGACCGAGGCGCGGTTGTTGGTAAAGGACCATGGAGAAGGCCATGAACCGATGGTGGAGGTGGCGCACGAGGCGCTTTTCACCAGCTGGCCGCGCCTTAAGGCCTGGAAAGAGGCCACGGGGGACGATCTGCGGATGCGGCGCCAAGTGAGCCAGGCGTCGGTTCAATGGGATGCAGGCGGCCGGGCGCAGAAATATCTCTGGTCGGATGACCGGGTGGTCGACGTCGTCGGCATGCTGGACCGGCTCGGACTCGGGCTGAGCGATCTGTCTGACACGGAGCGTCGTTTTTTGGGGCCCATCGACCGCGAGTCTATGCTGGCCGAACTCAACGATCCGGGCACCCCCCACGAGCGGCGCGCCACCATCGGGGTCCGCCTGTCCCTGCTGGGTGATCCGCGACCGGGGGTGGGCCTGCGGGCGGACGGGCTGCCGGATATCGTCTGGTGCCAAGTGCCGGGTGGAACAATCACCCTTGCGGAAGAAGCGGGGACTTTTCGTGTCGATTCCTTCTACATTGCCAAGTATCCAGTCACCTATAAAAAGTATCTGGCTTTTTTAGAAGCAGAGGACGGCTTTAAGGATGACGCCTGGTGGCAAGGGCTGCCCTATCAAATTAAGGAACCAGCAAGGCAATTCAACCAGCGGGACAACCACCCGGCGGAAAATGTGTGCTGGGTTGACGCGGTCGCGTTCTGCCACTGGCTGACGGCAAAGCTGGGCTACGACATTCGCCTTCCAACCGAAGGGCAGTGGCAACTAGCAGCAACGGGCGGTAATCCGGCCAACGAGTACCCGTGGGGCGCGGAGTGGGATTCTGGGCGGACCAATACGTATGAAAGCGGGCTGAACCGCAGTACGGCGGTGGGCATGTACCCGCATGGCCGCATGGTGCCTCGTCCGTGGGGGCCCCCGAAATGAGCGGCAATGTGGAGGAATTGTGCCTGAACGACTATAGTAACCCGCACCAGATTGATGTGACAGGAAAGGGCCGCCGTTGTGTGCGCGGCGGCTCCTGGTTAAACGATCAGCTCTACGCGCGTTGCGCCTACCGCTTCAACTTCAACCCGGACCTCCGCCTCAACCTCGTGGGGTTTCGGTTGTGCAACGCGTCTTCCATTTTCTCAACTACTGGTCGCTGAATACCGCGTCAGCGGCCAAGAGGGGCGCGAAGCGCCCCGCGCGCAATTTTTTCGGGGCGGGCCCAGCACCGCGAATTGCCGCATTATCGCACGGTATGGACAATCCGACGTCCAACGTCATAAATTGCAGCCGGCATCAGTCGAACGATCGACGGTTCTAAATGCGGGCATCGTCTCGGCCTGAAAAACTTACTCATCTTGCTTCAGCGCCAACCGGTCTTCCTGCTCGGCATGGCGCAGGGCAAATTGTCTTCCGGTTTTAACGCCGGCGAGGTACCCGGAAACTGCCGCCTCGATCAGCTTCATTTTTTCCGGCGGCACAGCCCCGGGTTTAACCTGGATCATCGGCATAATCACGTTCAGACTGTGCACGACGATGGGGTCAATGTCTTTTTCCTCTGAAAGCTTAAAGGACAATTCCAAAATCAGCGGATTCAGGATGTCGCCGATATTTTCAGTCGCTGCTGATTCCGAGGATATCTTCAGGGCGATATCTTCGCCCTTCAGGGCGTAATCCGGGTGCTTTTGGATCGCATGAAAGCCAAGCAGATTCGCGGAAGCCCAGATTAGGTCCTCCTTATCGGCAGGCTTGACCTGGATGGTACCACAGCCGCTGATCCAGCAAGTCGCAAAAATCATTGTCAGTACCACCGCCGCCCGGCCCATCAATATGTTCGATGCACTTTTGGTTTGTTGCGCCTTCATTTTGAAATCCCTCCTTTCCCTGAGACAATGATTGACGTCATTTATTGCAGCCAATTTGCGTTGCCATCAAAAGACAGGCACACACCCTCGGCCCGCTAGTGGTTGACGGACGAATGCTATCCGCAGCTTTTCCGGTCGCATACCCGCGCCTTCTCAAATCTCCGCCAAAAGCCGTGGTTGCGAAAGTTGCTGCCACACCTACCAGCGCTGGGTGTTGGCAAAAAAACGGTGGCTTACACGGCCCGCCTGCGATTCCAGCGGCCGCACAACCTCGCCCGCCGAGCTGCGGGAGGCGGTAAACCCGTCTATGTGCCGAATTTTCGTAATTTCAACGTGTTACCAATTGCACCAATCGACTCGGGCACGCTGTGAATAGGTACTACGATTCGTCTTATTTTAAGCCCAAGTGGTTTCCATAAACCTGAAAACCGGTCCAATAAAGAGGATTGGACGTATCGGAAGCCCCCCAATATCGAAAACTGTCTTTCATTTAGTGGCATGCTCAGCTTGCTCGCCGCGGCGACGACTCTCGATCTTTTCCAAAATACCTTTCATATCTTCGATTATTCGATCATATGTCCAATGCCCGCTACGCACGGGTCTCAACCTTGCCGGATCTTCTCCTAGCGAGCGAGAGTCAACCCGGTCAGATTCATCAGCCAGATATGCTTCTATTCGTTTCAAAATTTCATGGATACTCAATTCAACGTCACCTGCCGCACTTTGATCTTTGTCCATGGTTCGCTGAAGAGCTCGAACGGCATGATAGAGCGGTATAGGGCAGGCAGTTTCGCCTCTTACTCTAATTCTCTCAAGCTCTCTGCCAACACACGTCGGAAGTTCTTCGATATTCGGGCTGCGGCACTGCTCAGCAATCAGATAAAAAATGATGCGATCGAAATCCCAAGGACTGCTCGGCAGGCTTAGGATATTGTCTGCATCCAGGCCTAAGCTCTCGAACTCAGACCGGCGAATCATATCCTCCGCCGGATAGACGAGCTGATCGTTTCGGTCCCGAAGGCTTTTGAACTTTGGATACAGCCGGGCGTTGTCGACCACCGGCCCCCGTTTTGCTGTCAGAATCTTAAGAACCAGATCATGCACCCTCCTGCGCTTCCGCTCGCACGTCTCACGGACGCCCTCCGGCATTCTAAGGCGGCCGTCACGATCTAACTCATATTTCCTTTCCGGGACGAGTAAAGATTTTATATCCATGGCATAAATGTCGAGTTCCATGATTAATTCGTCATAAAGATCGGCCACGTGAGGCCACGCATTTTCCCTCACGAACCTTTGTTTCTCTTCAATCAATTGATGGGTTTCGTAACACCCTACATAGCGGTCCACCCAGGCCTGCGCGCTGCACTCATCGATCGGCTCGTAAAAAGTCTTTCTCTGAAACAGCTGTTCGAATTCCGGTATCATTTCCTGAACCCCAAGAGGGCCTATATTACGCAACTTACGTTCTAATTCACTCCATCTTTCCCTAAAAGGTTCTTTGAGCATGATTCTGGCTCTTTTGATGTTGCCATTCCTGATTTTGTCGTTATGAAATGCAATTATGTCTTTGCAGAATTTGAGTGTATCTTCACATGTCAGTTGCGTGGCCTGGTGATGTGAAAACGGAGATTCCAGTTGACCCGGATAGGTCTTATAAAGCAAAGGAAAAAGTTTTTTGTCTTCACCAATACCCAATGCTCCAGCTTCAAAATGAAGCCAGGGTGACCGGAGATTCTCAGGTGTTATACAGAGAATTCCCGCATCACTTGTGCTGATGTTTTGCCGAATTTCTTCCGACCACCAGGCGCCTTTGTCAATGTCTTTTGAGCAAAAGGGGTCAATCCCAACGATTGTTTTTTTCAGCCACTCTTCCAATATCTGTGCTACTTCCTTGCTCCGTCTTCCCGACCAGCAGATAAAAACCCTCATACTTTCCTCCGATGCCATTCAACGAAGAAAACGACGATCAGAATCGCCGTCATACCTCGTCAAGAGGTTTTTTTCCGTTCCAGATCCGTCTCAACCGATCCTCCTGTGTTTACACTTGATGAGGCGCTCCTATTGCACACGGTCAATTCACACAGGAAGATGTAATTTTCGGGCTATCTCCCTATCCGTTCCGATTGGCTTCTTCCTCACTCGGTAGATTCGGGCAGGTTTTTTGATAGGGCTTGCCACCCAAGTAGTCCTGCCACTCTGTGGAGGTGAGATTTCGGGTGATGCGTTCGCACGCTTCAGAAACCAGGTCTTCGGGCCGCCACAACCAGAGAGTAGCGGAATTATCGTTGCCGGCCGTCGCCAGGTAGCGCCCATCGGCCGTAAAAGAGAGGTCCTGTATATGCTGTCGGCTCAACCCCTGCGCTACAATCTGGCCTGTACGCAGATCCCAAACCCGATCACGGCCCTTGCTGATCGCGGCAAGGTGTTCGCCGTCGGGACTAAGCTGGATTTTTCTTAATTCCACAGCGTCGCTCAGCTGCACGATTTCGTTGCCTGAAGCGATGTCGAATCCCCGGACGATATTCGGCCATTGAAAGGGTCCGCCTACGATGAACAGCCGTCTGCCGTCCGGGTGAAAAAATAGATGCTCGACGTCCTGCTGATCGAGTGGGATTTGCGCCACTTGTCTGTGTTCCGCGACTTTCCAAATCTCGACATGCCAAATGCCGTCATCTAAAGAGCTGAATTCCGTTCGTTTTCTGACCACCGCCACGGCCAGGTATTCCCCCTTCGGACTTAGTGCGATCCTATGGGGAACAAATTGGGAAGCGATCTCGCCGGCCAGCCGTGCTTCGGGCACGTTCCAGATTCGTACCGTTCGCTCTTTTTCATGCAGCGTAGACGCAAATATTGCGTTGCCGCTGATCGTGAAATCATCAAAATACCCGCCTATCTCAAGTTCTGCGACGGAAGCTCCGCCTTCGGTTTCCCACACTTTTATCGTGTCGCCTCCGTCTGAGAACAAATAGCGCGGGTGGAGAATTACGTCCTTTGCCTCCCGATTCGAAAGAATCTGAATGGATTCCAGCGCTCCTTCAGTCGACAGGAGTTCCAGTCCCCCCGCTGACGATTGTACGGCAATGAATCGGCTATCTTGGCTGAACAGGAGCTTTCTGGGGGAAAATCGTTTGACACGTGCAACCTCCTGCCACTGGTGGGTCGCCCACAACCTGATGATGTGATCATCATCCGCCGTGGCGATGTATTTGCCGTCGGGGCTGAAGGCGATCTTGCGGACATCGTCGGGATGGGTGAGCCGGGTATGCTCATTTGCGGCTCCCTGCTGCCAAACTCCGATCTCGCCGACATTGTTGCCGGCCGCAACGTATTTGGCGTCCGGACTAACGGCCAGGACATCCAAGATATAGACGTTCGGACGCAGGCTAACCCGAAAAACCTCCCTTCCGGTGAGCGTTTCCCAGCCGTGGATGTTGCCGGCGGCGCTGGCCGTCACCACGGTTCTCCCATCCGGACTGAAGGCGACGGCATTAACTTGCGCACTATGAAGGAGACGGACGACCTCCTGCCCGCTTGCGACGTCCCAAATCCGAGCCGTACCGTCACGGCTCGCGGTTGCCAGGTATTGTCCGTCCGGGGTGAAAGCCAGGTCGTCGATCCACTCAAAAAAGTGCATTTTGGCCGCACCGACGTAGTCGCGGTGCTCCACGCGGACCTGACGCTCGCCGCTCGTAACAGCCCAAATCTGGGCGACACTCCCCTCGGCGGTCGCCAGGTATTTGCCATCGGGACTATAACTGAGAGCAGAAACGACGCCTTCCGAAGGGAAACATTTGTCCTCAAAGGTCCGCTCCGCATCATAAATGCAGGCCCACCCCTTCGCATTTGCGGCCAAGAATCGTCCGTCAGGACTGAAGTCCACGTCAACAACAAAGTCGCCGCTGCCATATGAGAAGCGCCCAACTTCTCTGCCGTTGTGCAGATCCCAGAGGTGCGCGGTGCCGTCCTTGCTGCCGGTCGCGAGGTAATTGCCCTTCGAATCGAAGACGAGGTCGAGCACAGCACCGTCATGCTTTAGATGCATGTGTTCTTGGCCGGTTTTCGCAATCCACAGGCGCACGCTGCCGTCTGCGTCGCCTATCGCCAGCAGTCGACCGTCCGGACTGAATGCAACCGATTTGACATCCGCTCCGAAACCCGTCTGGGGAAACCTCAGGCTCCCATCGGATGTAACGCTGCTACCAGGCTTTGTCTCCCGGTGAGGAGGCTCTGTGGACAGTCGCTCTTGGCCGATTTCCCACAAGGCCGCCGTTCCATCGTCACTTGCCGTCGCCAAGTAGCGACTGTCAGGACTAAAGGCAATTTTGTTCACCCTGAATAGAACTCCGAGATTAGGTTGGTGACGAAAGTACGCGATCCGCCGAGGGGTTAGAGCCAGCGCAGCGCTCAGGGCCTGAATGCCTTCGAACGCGGGGCGCAGCTTCACGGATTCCACGGCGAGCAGCAGGCTGAGCTCAATGCGGTCGGTCCATTGCAGGCGTGATAGATTTGACTGAGCCGCCAGCTGAAGGGCCAGGGCGGTGCGGCTCTGTCGTTCCGCTTCGTTCTTTTGTTCAATCGCTTCCCTTTCGCGCAGAAGGGCAATACCGCGCTGCTTTCGCGCGACCTGGGCAGCAGCAAGCGCACCGATTAGCAAGATTGAAAGCATTATCACCGCAATATTTCTCCAACGCCTGAGAATACGGTGCTGCCGGATGTCCTCTCCAATGAGATCATCCTTGGGGATATTACGAAGCGGCGACACCAGATCGGCAATGGCGTAACGAAAACGGGGATCGGAGAGGGGCGGCAGCGCTGCCGAATGTGCCCAGCGCATATCGACCCAACGCGGCTCGACATCGAACACGCCGGAGAAGCGGCGGGGCAAGGCCGAGGTTTTTTCCCAGTCAAAGTCGCCGCTGTTCGGGCTCCAGACAATCTCGCCGTTGGTTAGCACAATGAGAACCCGATTGACAGGCTTATTGCGACACCAAAAATCTGCTTCCCTTTCGATCCATGGGGACCGGGCCGCGTCTGCCGAGGCAAGCAGAATAAACCATTCCGATCGGTCCAGCGCCTCTTCGATCGACGGCCATAGCGCAGGATTGGCCGCCAGGCTGGTTTCGTCTCGAAAAATGCGAAGCGATCTAACGGGATTGAGCCGGCGCAGCGGATTCCAGGACGTCGCGAAACGCTGGATACCATTTTGCAGAGCTATGGCGAATTTATTGTCGACGGAGTGGCTGTACGAAATAAAGGCGTTATACCGCATTGATGAAGCTTCCGTCTTGCAGTTTGAGGAATGCGATCCTTCGAACCCGCTTCCAACTGCCGTCCGCCGCCTTGATTTTGATGCTGTATCCGCCCAGCTCCTGGACGCCGTATAATCCGCAGACCTGAACCTGCTTCCCCGCGTGCCCGGTCAGATCCGTTGCTGCTTGGATGATTGGTATTGTCATCGCCAAATCAACATAAAATTCAAATTTAGAACTCTAATTGAGCTAAAATTTTGCGAAATCCCCCTCGGTCCCCCTTTAAAAAAGGGGGGAGGAATTGGTTCTCCCTTTTTTTAAAGGGGAGTTAGAGGGGATTTCTTAAAGGACAATCCATCTAACCAGTCTAATGATTATTAACTAGTGATTGAACCGAAACCCTTTGCGTTGCTGTGTTGGGTATCACCCTTAGTAATCCATATCGGCGTAAGAGGCTGATTTTCGCAGGTTGGGTTGAGGCCAGAGTAATGTTGGGTTTCGTACCTCAACCCAACCTACCCAATTTGCTGCTTAACAGCGTCTATCAGCATATGGCCGAAACCCAACATGAAAGATTCCATTCATTGGGTTTAAAACCCGAAACTTTTTATTGGCCACGGACAACGGACCACTGACCAGGGACATTGAGCGTTGCCGCTCGAAGATTACACCTTGACAGCAAACGTGGAGCCTCGGCTGCCGTGGGTGCCGCTTTTAAGATGCTGTTCGTGAAAGGTTTGCCCTTTTTTCTTGGTGCCGTGCATCTGATAGACCCAGGCACGGTTGACCTCGTTGTAGGGCTTTTCCCGAAGGCGCCGGTTCTCGACGGGGTCGGGCGACAAACCATAAGAGACCGCATAGTTTTCAAGGGTGACGTTGTTGTCGCCGTCCTTCATGACGACCCCGGCCCAGTAGAAATTCCAGGTCATGGGGCCCTTGGCCTTGAAGCCGGGCATGTCGTACTCGGTGGCCATGGTATAGCCGCCGCCGATCTCAGGATCGGCCGCCACATTAATACCGGCGTAAAAATCAAAAGCGCGCCGGCCTTTTGGGCCGAGTTCCCAATACATCTTTTTGGCCTCTAGGTCGTCGGCAGGGGTTTTCATGATTCTTTTATTCTTGGCATCCAACTCGCAGTGCACCCCTTCTTTGAGGTATTTTCGGTTGGCCTTCGCTTTCATGAAGCCTCCCATGGCGGCACGATAGATGACAGTGAAGTCCGCCGGAGCGCCAGAGCGTGCAGTCAGACGTTTTTTCCCGCCAACCCTGACGTGGGCCCTGGGCATGGCACCGGTGTCGTCGGTTCCCATCACTACGCGTGACGAGCGTCCGCAGTCGGCCCCTTGCCACCCTTAGGTCCTGCAGTTACCGTATGCCGGGCCCGGGCATCAGCCTCCCGCTCAAAAGCATCGCCGGACGGTGCGAACCCCCAATAATTATCGGCAAATTCAATCCGGTATTCGGGAGGCGCCAATGAGACCCCTTTTCGGCAGCCAGATGTGTCCTGTTGCGAGATGGGATGAGAAGTTTTGTTGATTTTGTTGGTGTATTTCATGGTAAGGCTTCCTTACCTGATGCCTTGAAGGCCCCGCCTATCGACGGGATGACCGATCAAATCTTAAGATTATGCGGTCGGCCTCTGGGAGGCTGGGAAGCTTGAAGAACCACCAATTCCCAATTTTCCAGCCGCAACGATTTTACTGAACCCAGCCGGGCGAGCAAGGTATCGGCAGCGGCCCGCCCTCGCTAAGAGGGCTCCTGTTCAGGCGTTCTGCATTTCCTTCGCAATCGCCTTCAGTATGTTCTTTCGCGATCGCGCTCTTTTGACGATATCCTCCTTTTCCTCCGATTGCTCAAACCATTGAAACATTTCCGTGATGGCCGATTGGGTCGCTGTCAGATCACGGCAGTCGGCGAGGAAGAGAATTTGAATTTTCTGGATGCCATCGGCAAGGTAGATGCCAAAGTCGGTCTTCACGATGGTGCAGTCCGCAATGCCACGGATCTTCAGCGCCTGGGATTCGGTAATGCTTTTGTGACACCCGATAAGATGCACCGGCCCGGCTGACCTGCTTTTTATCAGAAGCGGTACGGCCAGATGGTCGCGGACAAAGGGCTGCCCGACCAGCTCGCGTGCCGCCGCAATGGAAGTGGCCGCCGGAATCGCATGGACACACCAGAGTACGGGCGTTTTGTCGATGGCCACCACCGCGGCTCGCGACCCGCTTTCCCATTTTCCGGCGACGTTTTTGCCCCCCAAACTGAGGAGGAAATGAAACAGGACCTCTTCGATCTTCTGTTTGCGGCTCTCAAAATCGAGCTTGGACCAATCCAGCGCGTTGCCCATGTCATAACTGGCGCCCAGACGCCGGCGGACGGCTTTTCTGGTCAGCGTGACGAGCTTCTTGCGAATGATTTTTGAACAAAGCATTAAAAGCTCTTCTTCATTACCGGCAAAGTTCGGCCAGCGCTCAAACTCCTGGACATAGTTCTGAAAGGATCGGTCTTCAGGTCTCGAGGGTGCCGTCGCATCGCCCAAGGTGAGTATGGTTAGAATCTTTTCGCGTGAGTAGTTGGCTGCTTCAAAGAGCTCGGCGTGGCAAATCCCCAGGCCGATATCCTGCACCCTGGACCCCGCCTCTCCCGTATACAAGACAAGCACCAGGTCCGCCTTGCGGACCTCCTCTTTGGACGTCTCCCACCAACTATCGATGCCCTCTCCGGTATCATCCTCGCAGATCCATACTTCAAAAAGCGGCTCTTCGGAGATTTTCAATTTCTGAACGATGAAGTCCTTGAGGAATCGCCTCAATCTTTTCAGGCTGACAGGAGGATTGAAAACAGTGGTGTTTGAGCGGCTCGAAATCATCACGCGGATCTTGTCAATGGCCAAGGTTGGCCCCCTTTTGCTGGATAGTTTTACCAATCATGCTTTTTTTCAAAATCAGAGATCGCTGCCATCATCTCCGCGAATTTTGGGTTAGCCGCCTCGAGCGGTGCCTCACCCTCCGCCGCATCCGAGGCATAAATCGGTTCTTGCAGGACCAGACTGGCATGCGACACACCGACATCCTTCGGGATGAAAAAGGGTGTAAAGCCGTCGCGGGGGGTCTTCTTCTGCAATGTTTTAATCCCCTGGATATCGGCCGTTTGATCGCACTCCGAATGGGCCGCAAACACGCGTTTGGGGAAGGGGGCTTTGGCGTCGAAGCCTTTGAGCAGGTCATCGGTTTCCTTGATCAGGCGTGCCAGCTCCTTGGCGCCGTCCATATCCATGCGGTCATAGCGGTAAGGATTGCGGCCGATCAGGGGTTTGTCGCTATCGAGGGCGTCGATAAAAGGCGTGCCCAGCAACCATTCTTTAAATTCGCCGATCAATCCCAGGGGACCGCCGGCCAGATCCAGCGCGGCGGAGAAAAGGTAAAGATCGCCTGTAATTCGCGGTTTGGTGCAGGCCATGTAAAAACTCAAAGCCCCCCCGGTCGACAACCCGCCGATCGACACGCGGGCAGCCTTTTCAGCCGCCGCTCGGACGGCAAACCTCACATTGGCTTTCCACTCCCCCAGTTCAACGCCTTCCATGCCCCTGGGCGCTTTCAGGCCATGCCCGTGCAAAAGCGGCAGGTAAACCTCGTAGCCCAGATGAGTGTGAAAGTGGCGAGCGATAGCCGCGAGAAAGTGGGGGGAATCGGTCAGGCCGTGGCAGAGAACGATGGCCTTTCCGGTCGCCGCCTCGTGCTCAAATACCCTCGGGTGGCAACCATCGCGGATGATATCGGTGGAGAAGTAGGGAAAGCGCTCATAATACGCAAGCCATTCCTTGCCGTCGGGTGCACTCATGCTGATGCCTCCTTTGGAGATAGGCCCTTAGGACGTCTCCCGGCTAATGCTTAACCGGATAACGACCTTGCTGGACCAGCAAAATCCAATCGTTCGAAAACTTCATTTTGTTATCGGGTTCGTTTTGCTTCCCCCTATCCTTTCTGTTTTGCGCCCTTTCCGGACCGACGCACTTTTGGCTTTGCGGAGGGCTTCGGAGCCTCCTTGGCGGCTTTTTCTTTCCGTCCCCTGCTTACGGGGTCGCCTTTGCTTGCCGGCATCGTCAAAGCCCCTGGTGCTTGACCAGGTTCGCCTGGAGAAAGAGATGCTTCCAGCTTGGTGGCAATTAGCTCGAGGCTTTCCGCAATCAATCGCATCTCCTCCCCTTGCTCCGAAGCCTTGACCCCGCCGGCCATGACGCCAAAAAAGTCTCCCATCAGGTACAACTGTTTGAGAACGGAATCGCGCATCCTTTCGCTTCCCGGCACCTTGGAAAAGGCTTCTTTGAAGGCCTCCACGAGCTCATCCCGGGCGGAGTCCAGCGTGCCGTTCAAAAGTCTCTCGGCCACCTGGGCATCGATCGCCATGACGGCGTCGAAGAAATCGTAAGAGCCGGCAAAACGCTTTTCTGCGGCCACTTTGCACTGTTGGGCAAGCACGATGCGGCCGGCCCGATCTTCTTCCCCCAGGAGCGCGTCGAACTGGAGCCGGTTGATCATGGCGTACGGGTTGAACGCCGCGTCTTCCAGCCTGCCCTCGCACTTGGCGTAGGCGTCCCGTGAGGCTTCGAGGGTCTTTCGAACGGCGGCAGCCGGCTTTCTCAGCTTCACCTGCAAGGCCGCCTTGCGCTTGAGCGCGCTGCCGAAGATGGACCAGCGCTCCAGGTTCAACCGCTCCGCTGCCGCCGCGGCCTTCACCTCTTCGGCGGCTTTAATGCCCCCAGGCTTCTCAGCCGTCGTCATGAAAAGCTTCTCGAGCCGGGCGATGGCCTGGTCGACGAGCGCCAGACCGTGCGCTGGGTCCTTCAGTTTTTCGGCCATGCGCGCCTCGAGATTGGCGAGCTGCTCGATGGCCTTAACCGGGACATCACCCTCCGCATCCTCCTCGGCGATGGCCCGCAGGTAAGCGGCGCGCGCCGTCTCGAATCCTTCCGGGCCGAACTCGGCGTAAATCGCCCCGATAGCGGCCTGCACCGCCGGCAGCCCCCGCCACCCCTGCGCCCCCCTGGTGAGGGTTGCTTCGACCTCGACCCGCGTCTTCTCGAGATTCCGGATGCCGGTGAATTTAATCTCGTGGCGGATCCAGTTCAGGCCTTCGATCAACTCCTGAGGAGCGACAAAATCGCCCCGGTCGCTCTCTTTGCTGATCCGGTCGTGCTCCAACACGAATCCGGGGTCCCCGTAGGCCTGATAGGCGCCCCAGGTGTTGAAGGCCGGATGACTCTCGTAGGTCGCCTTGCGGGCCTTGTGCACGGCGTGCCCGAAGCGGTCGCCCCGTTTGACTAGGCACTCGAAAAAGGTGGCCGCAAAGGTGTTGGCCGCCTGGTCGTTCACGGCCCAGCCGGCCGCCACCACGCATCGGACCCCCATTTCGATTAGCTCACGGGCAAGACTGTAGGCCAGACGGTTGTATGCAGGTGCTGCATCCATCTGGCCCAGGTGACAGCAGTTCAGAAAGACCACTTCGGGTACGATTTCCATCTGGCCCACTTCCGCGGCGGTCAGCAGCATGCCGTCGGAAAGCACAACCCCCGTGCGTTCTCCGCCGCCGCGCACCTCGGCCTCGAAAACTCCGTGGGCGGCAATAACGAGAATCCGGTGGGGCGCCTGGAAGAGCTTGTTGAATACGTCCATGGCTTCTGTCTCGCTCGGCGCGTAAACCACTTCATAGCCGCCGTCCGTGAGCAGATCCCGCACCCGCTCGCCCTCTTCCACGGCGCCGGGCAATTGAGGCAGGGGCTTGCCGGAGCGCGTGACGAAATGCTTCTCAAACCCGTTGGTGGACGGGTCGGCGATGACGCAAGCGGTTTTCCGCGTGGTCGATTGGACGGCCCTGCGAAAACGGGTGGATTCGAGCTGGCGGACCACGGCCGTTTTGACCACCATGGGTTCCTGCTCCGCGCACAGCATCTCCCAGGGCAGATTGGCGGTATAGCCGTCCAGCACCAGGATCATCTGCGATGCATCCCGGGAGGCCTCCTTGAAATCGAGGGGCACCAGAAGTTGGAACAGGGTGCGGGCAAGTTCGGGACGGTAGCGGTCGCTGCGGATCGCCTGCCGGATCAGGTTTTCGGCAAGCCCGGGCTGGCGCTGGACGACGATCGATTCGGCGCGTGCCCGCTCGGACAGAAAGACGAACTTCATCCGTTCGGCCAAGGCGGTAGACGACCGTTCGGTGGGCTGCGCCTTCGGCCGCGCGGCGTTTTCTTCCGACGGTTTCTGGCCCCCGGTCAGTTCTTCCACCAGCTGCTTCTGCAGGGCGGCGGGAATGGGCGATACCCGCCGAACGCGGTAGCATTCCGGCGGACATTGCGTTTCAGGCCGGTCGGCGTCGGTCACGATCATCCGCGGCCAGTAACCGAACCCGCTGCTCACCGAGAGACGGGTCCGGAAGCCTTCGCTCTGGCGCAGGGTTTTCGCGGTGTCGATGTCGATCTCCAACCGCTTCAGATCCCTTTCCAATCGCCCGGGAAGATCTCTGACGATTTTTGCGGCCGCAATGGCGGTGTCCAGGAAGAGCTCAACGAACTCGAGCTCACCCACCCTCAGCACCGGCCCGACCGCGTCTTCAAACTGGCGGTTGGCCTCGCAAACCCCGCGCACGATCGCTGCTACGGAGTCCTCAATACCGATGTTGACCGTGGAGTTGTAGCCGATCAGCACGCTGCCCAGCTTCACCTGGGGATCCTCTGTCGCCTTTCCGGCGTTGTCCTGCCGGATCCGGTCCAGGGTGAGCAGCAGGTACCGCAGGACCCCGGCGCGAATCGTCTCCGTGAGGTCGCCGGCTGTCAGACCGCCCCATTCCCCGAGCCCAACAATAATAGCACCCTTGCCAATGGCCTGCCGCACGTCTTCCCGGCGACTATTTCCAAAGACGATCGCTGCGGTACCGATGTCGCCGGCGTAGACGCCGAGCCGCTCCCGGTGGCGGAGCTTGCCGCCGACCAGATGCTGATCGATCTGGGATTCCGCCCCGGCGATAGGGTCGCCGATGTAGTGGCCGCACATCAGCGGCACTTGGCTGTGACGAAGATCCATGGCCCGGACCTGTATTCGCAGGGTGCGTCTGGGCGGCACGGGCTTGCGGAGAACCGGACGGGTGCCCATAAGGCTGTGCTCGATTTCTTCCGGCGTCGGGTGAGGCACGGGACCGGCGTCGTAGCTGCGGGTGGCCGCAACGCCTCGCGTCACGGGCAGTCGCCCGAGCCTGGTGGTCTCGCCTACATCGAGGAGGTCAAAGATAGCGGGGAAGAACCGCGCGGTCTTCGTGAGGCTGCCATGGTCCACCGGCATGCACCAGCAGCGGTTCTCGGGCAGGAAATCGAGGCGGCCCGAGGCCCAGGTCACCGAGCCGTCTCCCTCGGAGGTCCCCACCATCATCAGGCGGTTGCCCTCCCGCTTGACCCCGCAGGGAGTGTTCTCGGCCTGGCCGAAGACGTAGGCCAACCGGTCGGCCGGCAGAATCGGCCGGTGCCGCCAGCCCTCCCCCTCCGATCGTTCTTCGGTAATGCCGCCGACCCATAGCGCCCCAGCCGTCTCCAGCACATCTCCGGCCGGTATCCCGCAGATGCCGTCGCCAAACCACCGGTCTCGGTTGGCGCGTTGGAAGTCCTGCCAGGGGGTATTGGTGTAGTAGTCTTCCGCCTGGGCGCCCCCGGCGTCCCGGAAGCCGGGCCGGGGCAGGAGCTGCAGCGCTCCCGGAAAGCCCGCGACGATGTCGAGCAGACCCTGCATCCTGTGCTTCGCGTCCATGACCGCCAGTTTGCGGATGGTACCGGATTTCCCGAGCAGGGTCTCCACCATGAGGTGGGAGCCGCTGTTGGGGGTCCCCAGCATAACGAGCCGTCCGCCGCGGCGCGCGGCGATGCGCTCCCACAACTTCCCGTGGCTGGCGATCATGGCCCGCACCACCAGACCCCCCATGCTGTGGGCGAGCAGCCTCACGGGCTGGTTGGGGTGACGGTCGAGGACTTCCTCGACCACTGCGGCCAGGGCCTCCCCCGCCTCCTGGACCGTCAGACGCCAGTCGTAGGGAAACCGGATCACCCAATGGGTGGCTTCCAGGTAGTCGGCCAGCCCCCCGTAGAACATCTCGAAGAGGCATTCCGGTTTGATACCGGGTGCACCGCGCCGGATCTTGTCGAACCCGCCCGCGGCGATGTCGAAAACGTCGAACCAGACCCGATCGCCGCTGCCGGGACGGCCGGAACTTCGCACCTCAAGGTGGGAGCCCATGATGCCCGGTAGAAGGATCACCACGGGCTGCGAGTCAGGCCTGGCCTCACCACGGCTCGCGCGGCGCGCCGCGCGGCCCTGTTCGACCGCCTTCCGCTCGGGCTCGCACAGGGTCTCGATGGGGCTCCAGTCATCCAGGTCCATCAACTGCATCGGGTCTGCCTTGAGCCAGGCCTGGAGACCCCTCAGGGTGCGGCGGTTCTGGAAGTAGTTGAAGTGGCTGACCTTCCGCCCCTGGTCGAAGAGATAGCGGGTGCCCGTCACGCGGGCCAGCCCGGCATACATGGACGCGGTGTCCACCACCAGGTCGTTGTCGACGCGGTCGAAGAACATCCAGTCGGTGAACATCACGCCGATGCGCTGCAACAGGCCGCCGCCCTCGATGTCGCCGGCGATGATCCCCATGGAGATGCCGGGTTTGCACGATGCCCGTGCCAGAAGGGCAGCCAGGGGCGCGTCGGTTAGCATCGCCTCGATGCCCGGCACCAGCCAGGGCTCCATGCGCTTTTCGGTGATCTCGAGGACGATGCGCTTGAAGGCCGATAGCACCGGGCTCGCCCCGGGACCCAGCACCGCTCCTACCAGGGCATTCGTGAGGGACAAAAGACCGGAAAGGAACACGTCCAGGTTGTCTGAAAGGAGCATCGTCCCGCCAGCCGGGCAGGCGACCCGCACGTAGCGCTCGAGCTGGAAGTCTTTTTCCTTAAGGAGCTTAACCAGGCAGCGCAGCTTGTTCTGCTCTTCGGCTCCGACCCGCTCCCGGATCAACCTCTGCCAGGTTTTTTCTTCTTTGCCGGCCAAGGGATCCCGCCGGTAGGCCTCGATCAGGTCCTCGCTTAGCGCTTCAAGGCAGAGCAGGTCGCCCACCAACCCGCCCCGGGAATGGGTCACCAGGGAGATCTTCGCCTGCGGCGGCAGCGTCTCCGCCAGCATCAGAGCGTTGTCGATGGGGCTTTCCGAAAAGGTGCGATGCTCGAAGCCGAAGATCCGGTCTCCAAACTGCTCCCTGAGGACCGCCCAGTCCGACGCCTTGCCCATTCTGCCCAGGTCCTTGAAGGCACCCAGGGTGTGGGAGCCGGTGCCATGGATGAAGATCAGCATCCCCTCTTTAGCGTGAGCCGCCTCAATAAGCCTCGGGTCACCCTTTTGCCGAAGGTCGGATAGCTCCAGCTCGCCGCCGCTCCACTGGTAGAGCCCCTGTTCACCGGCAAGTCGCGACTCGATAGCCCACATGAGGGCCTTGGCCCCGAGCCAGGATGCCGACAGCAGGCCGGCCTTTTCCACGGCTTCCGTAAACTTGTCCTTCAGCCAGTCGGCGAGCCATTCCCTGGCCTTTTCCTCAGCCTTGGCGATGATGTCGTCCCTGCCGAGGGTGATGACGGAGAGCCTGGACCAGAACCAGTCTCCCAGGCCCCGGGAGGCGGCCTCGCGCCCGGCGAGCACGCCTAGGTCGAGTTTGCCGTCCTTGAGCGCCTCCGGGTAAAGCCGCAGCAGGTCCTCCTCCAGTTTATCCGCGCGGATGAACAGCGTCGTGCCATCTTCGGCCTCCAGGGCGATCAGCTGATGGGCTTGCGGCGACGCGGTTTCCGCCTCCCCGGCGCTTCGGTGCCTGGCGCTCAGGTCGAAGCTCGCCTCGACCCCCACCACCTTCTCGTTGACGAACTTGTCCTCCTCGGCCTGCATGGTGCGGGTGTCGGTTTTCAAGAGACTGGGCATGGTTTTCCGGCTCTCCTCCCTACCCGGCAGGGAGAGGACGATCTGGGACGGGTCTTTCTTCTGGGTCGGCATAGCTACCTCCACGCGTTTGGTTCAGGTCCCGTCAGGGGCCTGATGGGTTTTGATCACTGAAAAATCCGGAACCGACGCGCCTGGGCCGACCCCATAATCTGGGGATTCTGGGGCAGCCGGGTCGAGGGCAGGTAATCCCGGATCTTCCGGTACCACTGCTCATAGGTCGCATCGGACGGCAGATTCTTCAGGGTCTTGATGGCGTAATAGGTGAAGGCACCGTTGGGCCGACCGTGGAACTGGGTGTCCCAGCTGTATTCGGTGTCCATGCAGCCGGCCAGGAGCAGTTCGCCGCCCACCCGCGCAAGCCCCCCGAAGAGCGCGCCGGGCCGCAGGATCCCCCGCGGTAGCTGGTCCGCCGGCATCCAGGCCTCCAGGGGTAGAAACCGAGCCCGTGGCCCCCCCTCGTCCAGGTCGCTTTCATCGCCGCGGATCACAGATCCGGAATGGCAGCTGTCCGACAACAGCAGGATGCGGACCCGCTCCCGCCGTTGGCTGAAAAGCGCGTGGATCTCGTCGTCGAGCAGTGCCCCCGAGGTGCGGATGTCGTGGGGGCAGAGTCCCTCATCCCGTCCGTCCGCCTCGTCTCCGGAGGTATCCGGCACCCAGGTGCCGTGGCCCGAATAGGTGATGACCAAGGTGTCGCCCGGTTTGGCGCCGGCGATCAAGCCCCCGATGGCCCGCTCCATTTCAGCCTTGGTCGCCTGGGCGTCCAGCAGTTTGTGCACCTCGAACTGCCGCGCCTCGAGAATACCGGCCCAGTCGTGGGCATCGTTGACGCACCCGGTCAAATCCGACTGGGTGCCCGGGTAATCGTTGATACCGATGCAGAGCGCTTTCTTTGCCATGGTGTCCTCCTTTCAGAAGTATGGGTTAATCAAGCCCCTTTTCATCGGGTTTTAGATTCGAAGGTAACGACTCACCGCTTGGGTAGCTGGGGGTGCCCTTGAGGCAATCCCCAGGCGGGATCGGCATCACCAGACCCACATTGCCACACCCGTTGG
>CP070697.1:4616249-4634349 GCA_020353555.1 Desulfobacterales bacterium | reverse complement strand
AAGCTGCTTCCGCCGAAGCCGAATTCTCTAAAGATGTCACTGAAGTCAAATCCCTTAAATATATCTTCCTGGGAGAATCGCTGATGGAAGCCTTCCGAGCCGAAGGTATCATACTGTCGGCGCTTTTCCTTATCGCTCAAAACGGCATAGGCTTCACTTATTTTCTTAAACTTCTCCTCCGACGCTTTGTCGCCTTTGGCGTGGTCGGGGTGGTACTTCATGGCAAGCTTGCGATAAGCCTTTTTGATCGCGTCATCGGAAGCGTCTTTGCTGACGCCTAGAACTTTATAGTAATCTTCGGCCATTTATCCATTACCCCATGGATACAGTCAAAACATGCCCCCAGGCAAGCATTGGTTTCGATGGTGGGCGCGGCCCAATCGGTTGCCGCAACAATACGTTGAAAGTCATAACCTGTCAAGATAATCAGTCTTGCTCCACACGCGGCGCTAAACGGGCTAGGGGGTTAAATCGTCCCATCGCACTCATTGACCATCTTCCGTTTCGCTTGCGCCTTGAGCGCCACCATCAGAACTGAGATGGCGGCCGGTGTGATCCCATCGATGCGGGTGGCCTGTCCAAGGGATGTCGCTCTGACGGCTGAAAGTTTTTCTTTCAACTCGTTGGAGAGACCGTGCACGCTGAAAAAATCAAAATCTTCCGGTATCTTGATCCGTTCCAGGTTTTTGAACCGCTCAATTTCACGGAGCTGCTTCTGGATATACCCTTCGTATTTGATTTCAATCTCCACCTGTTTGGCGACCCCCGGCCGGATGTTATCCGGGCTGGGGGCCAGGGCTTCAACGGTCTGGTAATCAAGCTCGACCCTTTTCAGAAGCTGATCCAGTCTGGTGCCGTCGCCGAGGGGCTGGGTTCCGCGACTTAGCAAATACGCGTTAACCGCTTTGTCGGGCTTGATGAAAGTATGCTTGATCCGTTGGATCTCTTGGTCGATTTGCATCTTGCGCGCCCTCAAATCTCTGACGGTATCCCTGTCAATCAGATCGAGTGCATGTCCGATTTCCATCAATCTCAAATCGGCGTTATCCTCCCGCAACATCAAGCGGTATTCGGCCCGGGAGGTAAACATACGGTAGGGTTCACGGGTGCCCCGGGTAACGAGGTCATCGATCATGACTCCCATGTAGGCCTGGGACCGGTCCAGCACGAAGGGGGGTCGTTTTTGGACCTGGCAGGCGGCGTTGATTCCGGCCCAAAGGCCCTGCGCCGCCGCTTCTTCATAGCCCGAGGTGCCGTTGATCTGGCCGGCCAAAAACAACCCTTTTATTTTTTTGGCCTCAAGGCTGGGCTTCAGTTGAATGGGATTGACATAATCATACTCGATGGCGTAGGCCGGTCGCATGATTTCGGCCGCTTCCAGCCCTTCAACCGAGCGGACAAGCTCGATCTGGACCTCCAGCGGAAGGCTGTTTCCCAAACCGCTGGCATAGATCTCTTCCGTGTCGATTCCTTCCGGTTCAAGGATCACCTGGTGCCGGTCCTTATCCGGAAATTTGACGATTTTATCCTCAAACGAAGGGCAATAGCGCGCCGAAATCCCTTTGATGATCCCGCCATACAAAGCCGAGCGCTGAAGGTTGTCACGCACGATTGCATGCGCTCTACGATTCGTATAACCGATGTAGCTGGGAATCTGCGGCAGGCAGATGTGTTCCGTAAAAAAGGAGAAGGGCGTCGGATTTTCATCCGTTTCCTGCGCGCTGAACTTGCTAAAATCAATACTCGATTTTCTGAGGCGCGGCGGTGTTCCGGTCTTCATACGGCCGAGGCCAAAACCGATTTGGCGCAGATGCTCCGCCAGGCCGTAAGCGGCAAACTCTCCGGCGCGGCCCGCTTGGACGGACTTATTCCCAATATGCACCAGACCGCTCAAAAACGTCCCCGTGGCCAAAACCACCGTCGTCGCCCGGTATCCAAACCCAGTGTGATCCTCCACACCCGCAATCCGGTCCCCCTCGACCGCCAGGGACTCGACCATCGTCTGCTTGAGGTCGATATTCGGCTCCGCTTCGATAACCGCTTTCATGGCCATATGGTAGCGCATCTTGTCGTTTTGGGTGCGCGAGGAATGCACCGCAGGACCTTTTTTGGTGTTCAACTTACGGTACTGAATCGCGGTGCGGTCGGTAATTTTGGCCATCTCGCCGCCTAACGCGTCCAACTCTTTGACCAGCTGCCCCTTGGCCATCCCTCCAATGGAAGGGCTGCAAGGCATGGCCGCGACCTTATCCAGGTCGATGGCCGTCAGCAATACCCGGCACCCCATTCGGGCCGCAGCCAGTGCGGCTTCACACCCGGCATGGCCTGCACCGACAACAATCACATCGTATAGGGGGCAGTAAAGAACCATCGATCAAATCGTTTGGAAAGTGACCGGTTGTCCGTTGCCAGTCGCTCTCCGATGTGTTAAATTCCCAAAAAATCACACAATTTTATGTTTTTTCCGCGCGACGCCGAAGCCTTGCCCGCACCCTGGGCGGTCCATTTTTAGCGGGCGAATCTATGCGGAAGCTCCCCGCGCCATCGGATGGGCGCCGCGCAACCGCCTAGATACCAAGGTCCGATGTCTGCCGGAAAGACGCCCAATCTATAAAATATCTTCAAGGGTCCATAGTATACGTTGGGCAAGCCAATCGGTCAAGAATTAGCTTCTGGCAATGCAAAAACGTTATCATGATTTAAGTAGTTACCTGCGAAGCCTTTACGGGTGCCGCGTCCAGAAAATTACCGTCGATGCGGGATTCACCTGCCCCAACCGGGATGGGACGATTGCAACGGGGGGTTGTATTTACTGCAACTTCCGGGGATCGGGCACCGGCGCCCACGCCCGGGGACTTACGGTAACGGCGCAATTGGCTCAAGGCCGACAATCGCTGGCCAAGCGCTATAAGGCCCAGAAATTTATCGCGTATTTCCAGTCTTTCTCCAATACCTATGCGCCCTTGGCCACACTCCAGCGCCTTTATGATGAAGCGCTGGCCGTCACCGACGTCGTGGGGCTTTCCATCGGTACCCGGCCGGATTGTGTGGATGAACCGGTCCTGCAGCTTTTGCAGAGTTATGCCCGCAACTATCTGGTTTGGGTCGAATACGGCCTGCAGTCGGCGCAAGACAGAACCCTGGTTCAGATCAACCGGGGGCATGACTTTCAATGTTTTGTCAAGGCGGTGCGGTTAACCCAAAATCGAGGCATTAAAATATGCGCCCACGTCATTCTGGGTCTCCCCGACGAAAACAGAAGGGATATGCTCCAAACCGCCCAAGCGGTTGCCGATCTGGGGATCGACGGGATCAAATTGCATCTGCTCTATGTCGTGCAAGGAACCCGTCTGGAAGCGCTCTACCGGCAGGGAAGTTACCGCTGCCTGGAACAGCAGGAATATGTCGATCTGGTCTGTGATTTTCTGGAGTGCCTCCCGGCGGACATGGTGGTCCAGCGCCTGACCGGCGATCCGCATCCTTCCGAACTCGTGGCTCCGCTCTGGTCCCTTAGAAAGGCGGAAACATTGGCCCGCATCAGAGACACACTCGAAAAAAGGGATTCCTGGCAGGGGAAGCGGGTCGATCGCGCCGATCTTGCCAATCCGCCCCTTCCGCCCTATATTTAGTCATAACAAGGTTCCGGTACCGCCGGGAGTGATTCCGCCGGGGCCGACCCTGTACCTTCATCGACAAGCGGTTGAAAGCGACCGCCAGAGGCGTCAATGCTTGCGGAGAATCAGTACCAGCCGGATGATTCGGATCTATCCTTCAAGGTCTTCCACGAACTCATGGCCAAGAAGGTGACTGATATCCTTCTGGTATCCAGCCCGTATGAGGCCTTTATCATGGAAGAGGAAGGCCGGCTGGCCGAAAGAATCATTCACGAATACCGTGGGTTGAACCTTTCGCGGCCCCCGATGCTGACCTGGGTGTCCACGGCGCGCGAGGCCATCGAGGCTTTGGCCCGCAAGAATTTTGACCTTGTCATCACGATGCCCCGAGTGGATGATATGGATGCCTACGTGCTCGGCCACCGAATCAAAAGCAAATACCCGGAACTGCCGGTATTCCTGCTCGCCCATGGGACCAACCGCCACCTCCTTGAGCGCCGGTATACGGATCGCCATGCGATTGACCGTATCTATGTCTGGTACGGCAACACCGATCTTCTGCTGGCCCTGATCAAGAATTTGGAAGATCAGATGAACGTCGCCTATGACACCCGGCGCGCCAGGGTGAGGGTCATTATCATCGTTGAAGACTCGCCGATTTACTATTCTTCCCTGTTGCCCCTGCTCTATCGCGAAATCGTGATGCAGACCCAGGCGGTCATGGAAGAATCCGTCAATGACGAACACCGGATCCTCCGAATGCGCGCACGTCCTAAGATTCTGGTGGCTCAGACTTTCGAAGAGGCCGTCGACCTTTACCGGCAATATCAACCATTTTTGCTCAGTGTTTTTTCGGACGTCAGATTTCCGCGCAAGGACCAGATGGACGACCAGGCGGGCTTTTCCCTCCTGTCCAAGATCCGGCGCGAAAATCCTGATTTGCCGCTGCTCATTTTCAGCTCCGAGGAAACCTATCGCGAGCAGGCCTCAAAAATCCCGGCCGTTTTTCTGAACAAGAACTCGCCCACCCTACACTCGGAGATCCGCAACTTTCTCAAGCAATATCTCGGCTTTGGCGACTTTATTTTCCGGCTGCCCAATGGCCGGGAAATTGCCCGGACATCCAACTTGCGCGAGATGGAAAGAATTCTGCCTTCCATTCCGGACGATTCGGTGGAGTACCATGCCCGCCGCAATCACTTTTCCAGCTGGCTCATGGCCCGTTCCGAGATCGTCCTGGCCTCCAAGCTCAAGCCCGTCCGCGTGAGCGACTTTCCCGATACCCGGGAACTCAAGCAGTACCTGGTAAAATGTATCCAAGATCGACGCCGGGGACGCCAGAGAGGGATCATCACGGAATTTGATTCCGGCAATTTTGATCCGGATGCCGATTTCATCAAAGTCGGCCGCGGTTCTCTCGGCGGCAAAGCCCGCGGCCTGGCCTTTATGTCCACGCAGCTCAAGGAGAAGCAACGGCTGCTGCAAAAGTATCAGCACATCGACATCCACGTCCCCAAGACCCTGGTCATCTCCACGGAAGGGTTTGATGCTTTCATTGCGGAAAACAACCTCAAAGATCTGGCCACCAGTGAACGTACGGATACGCAGATAACCGCTTTGTTCCTGGCGGCGCATTTTCCCGATTGGCTCGAGCGCGACCTGCAACTGTATCTGAAATACGCCCGCTATCCGTTGGCCGTGCGCTCTTCCAGCCTCCTGGAAGATGCGCAGTTTCAACCGTTTGCCGGAATGTACCAAACGTACATGCTTCCCAACAATGATCCGGATCCCGCCCAAAGACTGTGGCAGCTTATTCTGGCGATCAAGCTCGTCTATGCGTCCACCTATCTGGAAGCTCCCCGGGCCTACGCCAAAAGTACTTTGCATCGGCTGGAAGATGAAAGAATGGCCGTTGTCCTGCAACAGCTCACCGGAGCCGCCCAAGGCTATTACTACTATCCGGCCATCTCCGGGGTCGCACAATCTTATAATTTCTATCCGATCGGCCACCTGAAGCCGGAAGAAGGCATCGCCCATATCGCACTGGGGCTGGGCAAAACGGTGGTGGAAGGCGGCACCAGTTTACGCTTTTCCCCGAAATATCCCCAGTTTCTTCCTCAATTTTCGGCGGTGGATGACATTTTACAGAACTCCCAGCGTTTTTTCTACGCTCTGAAAATGAACGAATTTCCGGATAGCCTCGGATTACAGAAAGATGCCACCCTGGCCCGACTGGAAATGGATGACGTGGCCGATCACGCGGCGATCAAGTTCCTGTCCAGCACTTATCTGCCCGAAGAGCACCGGATCAGAGATGGAACCCAGGGGCCCGGTCACCGGGTGCTGACTTTTGCCAACATCCTAAAATACAATACCTTTCCTCTGGCCGGAATTCTAACGGAAATTTTGGAGATCGGGCGCAAAGGAATGGGATGTCCGGTGGAGATCGAATTTGCCGTTAACCTGCCGGCCCAAGACCGTGCCCGCCCGTCCTTCGACCTGCTTCAAATCCGACCCATGGCCGTCAGCCAGCAGAATATCGAAGTGGAAATCAAGGAAGAAGAAATCAAGCGCGCCTTCTGCTACTCCACCATGGCGTTGGGCAACGGCCGCTATGACGGAATCGCCGACATTATCTTCGTCAACCCCGACACGTTTAACCCCGCCCGCACGGCGGCAATCGCCGCGGAAATCGGTCAGATCAACCGCCAACTGATGCAGCACAACCGAAAATATCTGCTGATCGGACCGGGGCGCTGGGGCTCGGCGGATCGCTGGCTGGGGATACCGGTACGCTGGAATGATATCTCGGGGGTAGGCGCGATCATCGAAACCACCACGGAAAATTTAAAGGCGGATCCGTCCCAGGGCTCACATTTCTTCCACAACATTACTTCGCTGGGAATCAGCTACTTGACCACCTCGGCGGGCGGCAACGATTTTATCGACTGGAAATGGCTGCAGTCCTTGCCGGCGGCCCAAGAAACCACCTACCTGAAACATGTGAGACTGGAAAACCCGCTGACCCTCATCATAAACGGCAAAAAATCCCAGGCCGTTGTTTTGGCGCAATAACTGAAGGTCAGCGCTCAACGCCTGCCGCGGATGAGTCACAAGGACCGGCAAATCCCTCCGAATGCGCGGTTTGCCTTGACCTCCACCGCCATAGCGCCTTGGAAACCCGGGTACGCTCTGGGTCGCCGGTTTTCCGCAACAACGAAATTCGGTTGTCAGGCCTGTACTTCTTTGAGCACGGCACAGGCATCCCCGTACCAGCGCGCGGCGCGGTCCAGGTGGTCGCCGGTGGATCTGAGATGCCAGGGGTTCTGGCTGCTCTTGTACAGCCCGCCGGCATTGTAGGCCGCTGCCACCAGGATGGGGTCGTCGCCGGTCTTGGTCAAGCGCCTTTTGATTTCGGCGGTGCCGAGGTCGAGGTCAATGGCCGCCTCATAGAGCGGCAATGCCGGCGGAGGCTCGGGCCGGAATTCAAACACCGGGGCCACCGTAAATGGGTCGTAGTCGAGCCCCAGGGTGCGGATGACCCAGCGGGCGGTCGTGGCCAGAGTTTGCATTGGGCCGGCGCTGTAATCACCCCAGATCGGGGGGGAAACATCCTCAACTTTTACGTGGGATTCCCAGCGGAAGGTGTGCGGACCGCTGAAACCGAATTTGCGCGCAAAACCGGTCTCCGTGGCGATGACCATCATGATCAGTGCCAGCGGAACCCCGTAGCGCCGGGAGGCGGCGATCATCTCCGCGTTGAAATGCGCCCAGACGGCCCGGCAGGTCGTCGGCTCCCCGGGGGTCCGCAGCGGCTTTGTCGACGATCCCAGATCCCGCACGTAGACTCCCTTGCGGTCGTACCGCCATTCGCGTCCTGCGAAATAACGGTGCCACCCCGCCGCGCCTTCCGGGACGGTCTCACCCGCCGCAAAGGGCTCCAAAGGAACGGTCTCCAGCGCGGGCCGTTCCGGAATGAAATCGGGAACCGGCGGCGCCGGAGGACTGCCCGACCAGGAATAGATGTGGGCTTCCAGACAGTCCGCCCAGCTCCGGTCCCCGCCGGGCGGGTAATTGCCCTCCCGGAGTTTGGCGGTATCCAGACCTTGGAGTTGAATGTGGGGCAGCTCCCAGGATAACGGCTCAAGGCCCTGGGCACGGGCCAGTTCATGGAGGCGGTTCCACCAGCCTTTTTTCGGCCCGGATGTGTCCCAGCTCCAGGATCCATTTTCAAACAGGACCAGGTCGGCCGCTAAACCATATTGGTGGTTCGAGGTCCACGGTCGGGCGTTGGTGACAATATTGCCTGGCCGGGTGCGGCCCTGGTCGAAAAGGTATTGCTGCCTTTGCGGCGAGCGCAATCCTTCAAAAATTCGAAACGGCATTCCTTCCGACGCCAGTTTATCCGCCAAAACGCTCAGCTTGGACCTGAAAGTCGGATGCAAATGGTCAAAATCCCGATCGCGTTGGGTGGGTGCGTTCATGAGAGCCTCCTTTGAATTTGAAAGAGAGTCTGAAAGACCGACTCCCACGGGTCGTGGAATCGAAACGAATTCTGGGCTTCTAAGTTGCTTGAAAATGATAATTTCGCAAAACTTCAGAATCTTCAATTACTACCAGAATATAGCCGCCTTTGACAATTCATCGGCGACCGTTTGCGATATCATCCCCTGGGCTCGTTCAATATTTTGACAGGATTGGGCCGCGCCGTTTCGAATTTCAAACTGGGACGGCGCCTGCTTGCTGGGGGGCTCGAGGGCCGCAGATCACCTATTCCATGGCTTGCTGCGCCATTGCGCTGCGCCGGCTGCCCGCCGGCTCGAGCGCGACCACTCTCTGGAAATAACGCCGTGCATCGGCCTTCTGCCCCAAATCCGTGGACAATATTCCCAGATTGTACTGCAGGGTCGCGTTTTGTGGACATCGCGCCGCCTGGGCCGTAAGCAGTTCGAGCGCCTTCTCCGGGTGACCCAGCTCGCGGTAGATCAAGGCCAGGTTGTTTGCGGCCTGCGATCCGGCCGGGTCCCGCTGCAGAATGGATTCGAGTTGGGCGGCGGCGGCGCGCAGGTCGCCGGCGGCCGCATGCGCTTGCGACAAGTTGTAGCGCGCCAGCAGATGATCCGGATCAGCGGCCACGACCTCCCGGAGTAAAGCGGTCGCTTGGTCGTATTGCTGCCTGCGCAGCAGAACGGCGGCCAGGTTGACGGCCGCATCGGCATGGTTTTGATCCCGCCGCCGCACCTGCCAGAAGTAGGCGCCGGCGCGTTCCAGCATGCCGCGTTGGAGTGCAATCACACCCAAGTTGTAGAGGGCCCGGATGTCATTGGGCCGCAGCTTCAGGTAGTTGCGGTAGCAGTCTTCCGCCTCGGTCAGCGCGTCCTGCATATGCAGCAGCTGGGCCAGGTTGAGATAGGCCACGGCATACGCGGGATCGCATTGGATCGCGTCCTCGTAGGCGTTCCTGGCCTTGTCGAAGAACCCTTTCTCGCCGTAGGCCAGGCCGAGGTTGTTATGGGCCACGGCATAGGAGGGGTTGATGCCGAGGGCCTTTTGATAGGCCAGGATGGCTTCGTCGAGCTTTCCTTGCCGGCTGAGCACATAGCCCAGATTCGTCAAAGCCACGTAGTTGTGCTGATCCCGCCGGACCGCCGCCTCCAGCTCAACCCGCGCAACCTCTATCCGTCCGTCCATGACCAGGGCGTAGCCGCGGTTGTTGAATAGCCGTGAGTCGTTGATCATCTTGGATTACTCCTTAAAGGCTTTGAAGTAGTTGGCGCGATTTAGACTCTTGACCTGACCGATACCGGCCAACGCTCTGTTCTTGACCACGGGATCAAGGCCTGTGGCGTTGTTATAAATATCTTTGACGACCTTGTGATCTTCTTTCAGCTCGCCTTCAACGATCTTTCCAACCTCTTTGCGGGCGTCCTTCTCGGTCGCCTTGGCCGGCAGATTGGCTAGCTTGCTCGTGATCGCACTGGCGGCCTGGGCCTTGCTGGCACTGCCCCCTCCGCCATAGGTGCGCGTCTGGTAGTGCCGGCTCGCCTCCATGTTCAAAGAAATACCCTGGCTGTGCGAATAGTTGTCTATGGAGGTGTTCTCGAAAAGTCGCTTGCCCTTGAATTTGACATCATTGCGCACATAACTCATCAAAGCATCCTGCGGCTCGTGATCCGGCGTGATCCGGTCTCCCGTCTTGCCGATGGCCCGCAGGCCGGAATAAGTTCCCGTTTTGCCCTCGATCTCCTTGCGCAGCTGCTCCAGCGGGTCCATTGGGACGGAAACCTTTTTCGCCGGACTCATGGCGGCACTGACAACCCAATGATCCCCTTCAGCGCTGTATGAAAGCTCCCTGAAGCCGTACTTGCCTTTGATCTGCATTAGGTGGTTCTTGATCTCCTCCGAGTCTTCGGGATCGGACTGGGCCTTCTGGCGAAGCTGCTCCAAGGCCGCCATGCCTTTCTGCCATTTTTCCTGCAGCGCTTTGTCCATTTCTTTGGATTTGGCGGGTGCGGCCTTTTGTTTGAGTTCCTTCAGGGCGAGTTCCTTGGCCTTGACCGGATCCTTGACTTTCAGATCCGCCGGCGGTTGGGACTTCGTGGGCTTGGGCGGCAGGGCCTTGGGCTGCGGGGCCTTCTGCTGCTTCTGGGCCAACTCGGCCGGGATCTTGCTCGGGTCCTTGCGCTGTTCCTTGAGTTTGCCCTTCCACTCGGCCCGGTTCTGCAACGCCTCCCGGGCGCCCGAGCCCTTGGGGCCCTCCTTGGGCATGGCGTCCTGAATCAGGCGGCTGGCATCGATATCGGAGGTCTTGAACTCGAAGGTGGGCGGTTCGGGCCGGCCGAAGACGTACTTCATCTGGGCCTGCAGCGCCAGCTCCGGTCCCACGTCCCAGACCCATTCGGCGAGGCGCCACGTGTTGCTCCAGACTGTGATCCAGAAAGCCTCCACCTCCGCCCAGGCCTGCAGACCCAGTTTGAGCTTGGCACCGGCGGCCAGAGTCGCGACGCCGCTAATGGCGAAGTTGCCGCTCTCGTAGGCGATTTCAGGAATCACCGAGACCGCACCGTAGATTCCCGCCGTTCCCACGGCTTCGATTCCGCCCGTGAGCGACCCGATCACCACGTCCAGCCCCAGCCCGGCGCCGAAGGCCACGTAGGCTTCGGCGTAGGCGGGAATGAAAAGCTCGCCGGTGACCCGGAAGCTCGGCTCATCGCCTTCCCCCGTGCTGAACTCACCCTCGGCGGTTACGCCCCGCAGCATACCGGGGCCCACACCGGCGCGCACCCCGCCGCGGATGCGGATCACGGCCACCAGGATCGCCCACAGGGGGATATTCTGGGAGATACTGAACAGCTCCCGATCGGCCTTCTTGACGGGAAAGAGCTCGACGTCGTCGGCCTTGAGCTGTCCGGCGATCTTGGTGGTGGCATCGGGCAGCACGTCGATGTGCACCTTGCCCGTCAGCCAGTCCGTCAGGCGCGCCGTGACTTCACCGCTGCCGCTGACGGCCAGCTTGCCCTTTTCGTCCTGGTTTAGGAGCAGTTCGACTTCCCCGGCGAACTTGTCCTTGGCATAGCCGATCTTGGCCTTGCCGGAGAAGCGGTCCTCCCGGTAGGCCACCAGCAGGTCGCCGGTCAGACCCGGGATCTGCTTGGGGGCGATGCCGACTTCGCCTTCGCCTTCCAGCGTGCCGTCTTTCAGTCCGATCAGCACCCGCCCGGTTTCGAGGCCCGGGATCTTCGTCAGTTCCACCTCGGCGCCCAGATCCAGCACGCCCTTCTCGTAGCCGAGCTTGAGGTCGCCCCGGCCCACCCCGAACAAATTGACCCCCACGCTGCCTTTACCGGAGACGCTCCCGTCCCCGTCGACGCCCACCGTGATCGAACCGCCTTTCACCGGCAGGCCTTTGGAGAACTTGTCGGCCGTGATGGTGGCTGCACCGGACAGCCGGCCGCCGACATACCGCAGCGAGCCCTTCACGGGCAGCAGCCCCGGAATCTGCAGCTCCAGGGCGCCTCGGCCCTCCAGATGATCTCGGGCCAACGCAAAACTCAGGTTGCCCTTACCCAGCCCCTGGTAGGCGAAGACGACCCCTTCGCCCTTGCCGCTCAATTTCCCGTCCTGCATGCCCACCGACAGCGTGCCCTCGGTGACCTTGAGACCCGGCACCGGCGGACTCAGCTTGGATGCCGGAATCGAGACCTCGCCCGCGAGTTTGCCTTCGGCGATCTGCAGACCGGCTTCGACGCCCTTGAGATAGGGCGGCGTGAGCTCGACCCGTCCCTTGCCGGCGGGAGCCCCTTCCTTGAACTCGACCCCGAATTCTCCGGTGGCCAGGCCCTCGTACTCCAGCGCCACCTGGCCGCTGCCGTGCACCTTGCCCTGGGCCACGCCCACCGTCACGTTGGCCCGCGGAATCTTGAGTTTGGGCAGACCGCTGAATTTGAGTTTCTCGGCCGCCAGGGTGGCCGCGGCCCGGATATCGCCTTCCTTCAGACCGAGCTCGATCTCGGGGTTGTTCAGGGCGGACACATCCAGTTTGGCTTTGGCCGCAAAGCTGGCCTTGCCGTCCTTGTCCACCAGGATCCGGGCGTCCTTGCGACCGAGGGGCTTTACGAAGGGAATGTCGAGGGCGGCGGCGAGCTCGCCCTTCTTGACCTCTCCGGAGGACCGGTCCAGCGTGAGCTCGAGGTTCTTGAGCTTCAGGCCCGGCAGTGACATGGCCGCAAGATCTTGGCAGTACCGGCCCTTGCTCTTGGCCCGCGCCAGCTCCTCCTGCTTGATTTTGAGATTGCCGAGACCGATCACGAAGTCACTGCCCTCGGCTGCGCCGGGGGCGGGGCCGGTCGAGGGAGTGCCGGCCGGCTGACGCTGGACCATCCGTGCCCGGGCGGCCGGCCCCGCCGTCCCCTCCAGGGGCGCGATGGGCCCGGCGCGATTGCCCCGGACCACCGCATCGGCGACCCGCTCGGCGCGCTGCTCGGCGGGATCATCGGGGGCAGCGACTTCCAGGGCCTTCTGTTCGCCGGCCGCGAGACCGCGCTGCTGGATGGTATGGGCTAGCTCGTGGGCCAACAGACGCCGGCCCTGGGCCGCTTCGGGTCGGTACTCGCCGTGGCCGAAGTAGATGTCCCTACCCGTGGTGAAGGCGCGGGCGCCCAGCATCCGGGACGCTTCGCCGGAGGCCGCGTCCGTATGCAGCCGCACGTCACCCAAGGACGTGTCGAAGCGCTGCTCCATGTCGGCGCGCAGCGGCTCGTCCAGCGGCCGGCCGCCTCCCGCCGGGATCGCCGCCTGCGCACCGCCTGCGTGAGCGCTGGCGGATACGGCAGGCGCGTTCAGCAGTCCCTGCACATAGCGATTGCCGAAGGATTGCTGCAGCGAGGCCAGCAGCCCATGGCGCTGGGCGCCGCATCCCGGCTGCGCATAGCGCGCGAGGGAACGGCGATGGTCCTCTACGGGAGGCGGTTCCTGGGAATTCGCGCCCCGGGCCAGCCCGAGCGGGTCCGCCGTCCACCCGCGTTCCTTGCGCTGCAGCACTTCGTTTTTGCGGCGCACCACGTCCTTGGGATGGCGTTGATCCCGGGGTTTATCCGGTCGACGGGTTGGAGAATAAGGCATCGCTCACCTCAAGCCGCCGCGCGGCTCTGGGGCCGCTCGGATTGGTGCCATGCTACGATATAGCCATCGACGGTGTCGCGCAGATTTTCCAGCAGCCGCTGCCATTCGGGACTTGCGGGACGCGGGGTCAGGTCGGCCACCAGCGGATTGGGCGCGCCGGGGCCCCTTTCGCCCCAGTGGCTCAGCAGCTGTTGCCGCCGTTCGGCCGGTATCGATTGCCGCACCCGGTCGAGATGCTCATACAGATTCATCAGAAAGGCGTAGTACTGGGAAAGACTCCGGGGGGCGGCACTATCCTCCACCGCACGGTTCCAGGCTTGAACGGCGTAGGCATACAGATCCCGCTCCATCCGGAAACGGTAGAGCCGGCGGCGAAACAAGGTCACATCCATGCCCATCAGGTTCCAGCTGCGGGCCGGGCAATAGACGTCGTCACGCAGGGCAACGACCTCCTCCTGCTGAAAGGCCGGATAGGTCTGGCACACCAGGGGCCGGTAGGGATAGATGCCGCAGCGGCCGTAGCCCTCCTGCAACGCTATCCAAAAGATGCAGGGATTGCCTTTCCGGTAACGGCCGAGCTTGTCCAGGGCGATTTCATGGCGCGGCCCTCCGGGCGCCAGCACGAAACCGGACTCGTTGTGCTCGGCCGCCGGAAAGGTGATCAGAAACGATTCCAGGGGCAAAAACAGTTGCTTGCCGATGGTCCAGGCGTCGACGCCTACGATGGAAACCGTGTAGTTGGCGCAGCACGGCTTGCCGCAGGCGGCACAGGGACTGAAGGCATTCATGCCGCATCCTCCTGCGCTCTGCAGTGATTCAGCAGATACGCACAGAAATCCTCGAAACAGCGCGTCGCACCCTCTTGCAGGATGCGCCGGTTCCACTCCCGCACGATCGCGATGTGTTCGGTTTCAAAGGCCTTGAGCCGGTCCCAGCGGGCCTGCTCCGCATCCAGGTCGATGTCCCCGTACGACCAGATTCGAACACAGCCGGGTGCATCGTTGATGAGCATGACCGTGTCGCCTTCGACGAACACCGGATAAATTTGGCATTGCAGCGGCCGCAGGTCATGCAGACCGCAACGGGCCTGCCCGTCGTTGGTTCGCAGCAAAAAGACGCAGGGGGCTCCCAGGGCCTCGGGCAGCTCGCCCTTGGCCAGCATGAGGGCATAGCGCGGCCCTTCGGGGCTGAGCCGGAACAGCTCCTCGCCGCCCGTTTGCGGTTCGTAATACCTGACGAAATCGGCCGGAAAGAGCTGCAGTGCCTGGGTGATACGGCACACATCCCAGCCCGTCAGGTGAACCACGTAATAGGAACAGCAACTCTTCTGACCGCACGCCAGGCATATTTTTTCCCGATGAGATCGCGCTGTCATTCGGGCCGTCCTCATTCGCGCCTTGGAGGGGCCTGCGGTTCCGGGTCGCTGAGGGCCAACGCGCGGCTCTGGGGGCCTGCCAAGAGCGTGACGGCCTCAGGGCTTAGGATCATCTTGTCATAATCCGCCCAGACCCGCTGGTCATGACGGCAGTCGTACTCCCGGCAGGCCAGCGGACGGCAGTCCCGGACCGCGCAGGTCAGGGTCTCGCCATCGATGTGACGGCAGTAGCCGTTATCGTCTTTGGCAATCATGTAGGGCTGACCGGGATCCCAGAGCAGCCGGCCCTCCTGGACGTCCTGGCGGGAGAGGGCCACACCGAACCGGCAGCACAGGGCCTTGCAGACATGCAGGCGGCTGAAACAGTCCACCGCCTTACCGGCCCCGCCGGTGTACTTGTCGCGATCGTCGTTAAGTACCGCCACGCCCATGCCGCGCTCGGTAAACTTGTGCTTCAGCCGACCAAAGACCTCCAGCTTGCGGGCGTCGAGCTCCTCCAGGCCGATCAGTTCCTTCTCGACGAGCAGTTCGATGAGCGCGTAAGCGAATGATCCGACCTCGAGAATCTTGTTCGTATTGGCGTTCATGCGGCTGTGACAGTACAGGAACCCTTCGAGCCAGTCCCGGCTGACGCCCGCCGGGGCCGACCGGGGCGCGGGCGTGCCGCCGGCCGGCGGATCGGCCGGCCGCTTCATGGTTACGATACGGTTTGCGGTTCGCATGTTAGGCTTCCCCATCTGTTGCTCTGCGTTTTCTGCCAAACTTCGACCAATTTCGGATCCCGGCTCCCCCATCCTATACGGCGGCCGGAAAGTGAAAGACTACGATGTATCCCGCGCTGCCCTTGGTGAAATTCACCCGCGCCCGCGGGGTCCCCTTGGCGCTCGCGCTCACCGCGATGGTAACGGTCCGAGCCTTCACGCCGCCGGATCCCTCCACGCGCATCTCCCCGGCGGCGACATCCGAGAGCGGCGAGACCGACAGCCCGACGCCTTCGGGCACCGTCAGAGCCAGGGTCGCGCTCTTGGCGGCCTTGACGACCCCGTAGACATACTCGACCGTGAACCCCGGCCCGCTGATGGTGCCGCGCAGGGGCGCCGGTCCGATTTCCTCCTTGTGTTCGGCAATGGAGGGCGCGGCCTTCTTTTCTTCCTTCAAAAGCAGACTGCCCGGAGCCGCCCGCCGGCGCACCGTCACCGGCTCGCCCCGCGCCAGCCGCTCCCCGGCCGCGTCGGCTTCCTGCTCGAGGGCCGCTTGGGCGGCGGGTGTGCCCCGGCCGCCCTCGGCCTGCTGCAGCCCGTGGGCCAGCTCGTGACCGATCAGCCGTCGTCCCGCTTGGGTGGACGGCCGGTAGGCTTCCTCGGCAAAGAAGACCTCCTGGCCCTCGGTGACGGCCTGGGCCCCCAGCCGCCGAGCCTTCTGATCGGCCGTGGCATCCGCGTGGATGCGCACGCCGCGGGCGTCCCGGCCCGTTTCGGTCCGCACCAGTGAGGCCAGCTCGGCGGCCGGTGTTCGGCCGCGGCCGCCGTCGCGTCGGGGGCCGGGCCGTGTCTGGATCTGCTTTTTCGCACGGGAAGATCCACGCTTTTCCTGCTTCTCGTCAAATTCCGGCATGCTGCCCTCCTGTCACTTCACGAGGTCATAGTACTGTTTGAACTCCGACTCCAGACACAGGCGGCCCATCTTCTGAAACTCCCGCTTGGCGGCCCGCACGATATGCTCCATGTGCACGGCCCCGGAATTCTGGACGGCCAGAAAAGCGGCCCGCACGGCGATGTTCTTGATACTGCCGCCGGTGATCACAAACTGCTTGGCCAAGAACGGGAAATCCAGGTCGTCGGCCAAGGGGGTTTCCACCGGAAACACGCCCTCCCAAATGCGCAGGCGCTGCTGCTTTTCCGGGGCCGGGAAGGCTACCGCATATTGAAGCCGGCGCACGAAGGCTTCGTCGATGTTCTTGCTCAGGTTGGTGGCCAGGATGACGATGCCCTCATGTTCGTCCAGTTTCTGGAGCAGGTAGTTAATCTCGATGTTGGCATAGCGGTCGTGGGAATCCTTGACCTCGGATCGTTTGCCGTAGAGGGCATCGGCCTCGTCGAAGAACAGGATGGCGTTGCTGGTCTCGGCCTCCGCGAAGATTCGGCTCAGATTCTTCTCGGTTTCGCCGATGTATTTACTGACCACCGTGGAAAGATCGATCTTGTAAAGATCCAGGCCCAGGTCGGCCGCGATGATCTCGGCCGCCATGGTCTTGCCGGTGCCGGAATCCCCCGAAAACAGGATCGTCAGTCCCTTGCCCAGACTGTGCTTGCGATCGAAGCCCCACTCGTCGTAGACCCGGCCGCGGAAGCGCGCATGGGCGCAAAACTCCTGCAACTGAGCCAGGATGTCCGGCGGCAGGATGATGTCTGGCCATCCGCAGCGCGGCCGGATCTTGCGGCCGAAGGCTCCCAGTTTCTGGTTCGAGCAGGCCCGGGCGGCGACCCGCAGATCCTCGCCGGTCATCACCGGGCTCCGGCCCGCGCGCCGCAGGCAACGGTTGCGCGCCACCAGCACGGCATCCTGAATCTGGGCCCGGGTCAGGCGAAAAGTGGCGGCCAGCTCGTCGAGATCCGGATCGTCGGCCGGCCGGTCCCCGCCGTCGAGCGCCGCGCGCCAGATATCTCGACGCGCGGCATAGGCCGGCACCGGAAAGTCGAATTCCAACAGGACCTGATCCTCTCTGAGCCCCGCCGCGGGCCAAGGCCGTTTTCCCGTCACGAATACCACCCACCCCATCTCCCGGGTCAGCTCCTGCAGGGCCCGCAGCTGGTAGACCGCCCGGGATTCGTTTTCCCACAGCCAGTCGCAATTTTCCAGAAACACGGCCGCCGGTTGCAGCAGTCCCTCCCGCAAAACACGCGCGACCAGCGGCTCTATCTCGGCCCCCTCCCCCACCAGTTCTTTGACGTCGGCTCGGATCAGGGAAGTCTTGAGCTTGCGGCAGACGGTTTCAGCCGTTTGACGCTTGGCTTCGGCATCGGGTCCCGCGAAGTAAAACACGAGCTGCGTCTGGGCCTCCTGTGCCAGGTAGGCATCGAGCAAATCGGCAATCCGGGTGCACGGCTCGCCGGGGGCCGGCGCATCCGCAGCCATCTCGGCCGGCGTTTTGAGGCTGGCGTGGGCGACAATCAACGGGTCCAGCCCGGTCCCGTTGAGCAGGTGTCCGGCGATGCCCGCATCGATGCGAATTTGCTGGGCCGGCAAAGGGGCCGCCGGATCAGCCGTGTCTTTTACCAGGGCAATTAAGCGGTAGCGCACCAACGGCGCCGCCTCCGCGAAGGCGGCTCGCGCCCGCAGCTCTTCGTCGAAGTCAAGACACAGCAGCTTTTGTACAAGAGCGATGCTCGCGTGACGCCGCGTGGCGTCGTCGTGCAGAAAACCATAGAGCCGCTGGTATTTCAGGTCCATTTCCGGTGCCAGGCAGATCAGCAACACGTCCATCTCAAAA
>CP070697.1:4603496-4616149 GCA_020353555.1 Desulfobacterales bacterium | reverse complement strand
ATTATCGGCAGTCAGGCTATTTTAGGACAGTTCCCCAATGCACCCGACTCGCTGCGCCGGTCGGTGGAAGCAGACATCTATCCCAAAAATAAACCAGATTTGGCTGATCTGATCGATGGGTCAATCGGTGAACTGTCGCCTTTTCACGAGACTTTCGGCTACTACGCTCACGGGGTAGGGGCCGAGACCGTCGTCCTGCCGCAGGGATGGCAGCAAAGATTAGTGGCCGTAAGGAATGACAATACGGCCGGGGTTACCGGGTGGTGCCTGGAGGTGCACGATCTTTTGATCAGTAAGTATGTGGCCGGCAGGGATCGGGATCTGGATTTCGCTGCTGAAACTATCAAACAAGGCCTTGTGCGGAAGGATGTTTTGCTGGACCGAGTCAGGATGCTTCCGTTGGAGAAGTCCGCCAAGGATCGATTGCGAAAGCGCATCCGCGCCTGCTTCGGTCCGAGAGCCGATGACGGGTAGTAGCTGCGCATCTGGCAAGCCGATGGCACAGCAGCTTAACATCTATACGATCAATGGCCCTGGGTTGGTGTGATTATAAAGCCCATGCACGCTGCGGGCCCGAACCCCCGATTCAAGTATGTCAACAGGCTCACGTCAAATTTTGATAATCTTTAGAATCCGATTTATCTTCTGATGCTGGAGAATCGGAACCTCAACTCCTGAAATTGATGCCGGCAGAAACTTGGGGCGGCGGATTCGTTCGGTAAATGAGACCTGCGGGTCTTTCAACTGGGGTCGTCTCGGCCGCTCAAGGGGGTGACGGCCGGTAACTTCTGACGCAAGAGACCTGCCGGAGAACCCGAACAAACGCGGGGTCGAGGTGATCAACCCGTTGCCTACCTCACCGGAGTCCCGCAACTGGTGCGCTGGAACCTTTGGGACCTGACCCCCCAGAGAACAGACCAGCCTTTAGGCAGCTGAACTCCTGTGGAGAAATGGGCTCAGGCCCTGATCTGTGATCAATTCGGGGCGTTAGACGCTGATCAAGGAAACCCCGGCTTTTCGCCGCTCGTTTCCACTTTACTTTAACTCGTCTGCCAGGAACTCCTGAAAGCGCTTCCAGGATTTCTTGTCGGCAATCTCTTGATAACGGTCTTCACCGAAAACGGTAAAAGCATGTTGTGCCCCGCCGTAGGTTATCATTTCGTGCGCAACACCCGCCGCTTCAAGCTCTTTCGCCAATTGCGCGAAGTCATCCATGGTAATGGCCGTATCGGCCGAACCATGCATAATCACAATTTTCCCCCGCGTGTTGGCGTAACTTTGTCCTTCCGGTGTCTTTAGGCCGCCGTGAAAAGTCGCAAAGCCTTTGAGGTCGGCCCCGGACCGCGCCAATTCAAGAACGGCCGCGCCTCCGAAACAGTAGCCTCCGGCGACGGCATTCGCCACGTTGGCCCCTTTAGCCTTGGCCGCATCCAAGGCCCCTTGCATCAACGCGCGCAGTTTCTCTCTGTTTTTATAGAGTTCACCGGTATGCTGGCGTTTGTCCGTCACCTCGGTGGGCCGGATGCCGGCCCCGAATAAATCGGCGGCAAAAACGGCATAGCCTAACACCGCCAGCATATCGGCGCGCTTGACCTCATAATCCGTCAGGCCATCCCAGTCATGTATCAGCAAAACCAGAGGCGCTTGTTTGGAAGGGCTCACGTAATAGCCCTCATAAGATCCACCATTTACCTGATAGGTCACCGCAGAACCGGCAGCGCCGATCGCAGCCGTTGGAACTGTCAAAAGTAAGATTAATGATACAAGGCCGCGCATATTTGGACCCTCCTTTTCAATTCATAAAATTACCGGTAACCGAACCAGACTACTGTACCGTTCTCTTTGGCTAGCCCGATGAGAAGCACAGATTATAGTGTCATTACGACGCAACGTAATACACGCAAGGCGTCAAGTCGAGCCAACCGGGGCATAAAATGCCCTCACGATCCTTTTTTGAAGGGCCCTGCATTTGAATTTAAAAGAAATTTTAGTAACTTGCAGCATGTTACTTTTTTTTGCATTTCACTTTTGATCATTGCCGGAGTTTGATATAAATTACCGATAGGCATCCACAGTGCTGCACTGAATTTGCGTGTTTTGCGGTCGAATTGTTGACAACATGCAAGCGATCAAAAGCGGCCAAACCCGTCAATCGCGTGAGAACACCGTGCCATTCCATGTCCGGGCTGGTGGAGTGGGCGGCTGCGCCTGGTTCCTAAAGGCTTTCTCTACGAGGCCTTACACCCGCTTGGACCTGAGTTTGAGCCGTCGACGGCTTCAATGCCCTGCCCGGCTTGGCCGATGACCCATGATACCAATGACAACCGATGTCTAAATAATAACGCACTCAGCAGTAATGTAACCAAGTAGAATTAAGCACCCGGGTAATACAGTCTTGCTTGACGTATTGCCTGGATCAAGCGGGAGAAAGTAAAAATGCATATAGGTGTTGAACGCCGAAAGAGTGTGCGCATCAAATATAAATCGGAAGTTTTGCACAGCACGAATCCACCGGATTTCCTGTACAAGGGCACAATGTACAATTTCAGTGAAGGGGGCTTATATTTTGAATCTCAGGAAGATCTTTTGCCAGGCGACGAAATTTCCATATCCATTAGAACGCCGCTAGAACGCCGCCGCCGCAGTTAGTCGAGACAAGCCAGCAATATTTTGATGTCAAAATCATGTGGTCCCGCCAAATACAGGGCCCATCTTATCAACTTGGCTACGGAGCTAAGGTCATCAGGAAAAATCAAGGAAGACACCCCCTGCGTGCCGCGGGCTCCGGATAATGTGGTTGAAAATAACAGGACTTGGATGCAAGCAGCGGCGCGAAATTAGGTCAACGGCTGCAGGAACCGCTGTCAACCTCGCTGATGAAACCGCACGAGCCAAAAAACGAAAGGAGCAAGCGATGTCAGGCAATAAAGTTGTCATTCAAAAGTTTACATCCCGCATGCAAAGTGTATGGGGCGAGGCCCTGTACATCGAGCGTGAAACTTTTGATCAGGGCGGGGTGAATTTGGTAGAAGTGGAGGCTGAGAGCGAAGATGCGTATATCCAAAGCGTGAAGGACGCCGATGCAATCCTGAGTCATGGCGGAGGGATTGTGATCAGCAAGAGGATTATCGATTCGCTCCAGAATTGCAGGATTATCGCTTTGCCATCGGTGGGCTTTGACAGTGTCGACATCGCGGCGGCTACCGCAAGAAACATCTGGGTGACAAATACCCCGGATGTGTTTATTGAAGAAGTTGCCGACCACACAATGATGCTGTTGCTGGCATCTTGGCGACGGCTTATCACCCAGGACGATATGGTGCGCACGGGCAGGTGGATTGAGGCCCGGCCCATGCTGAATCAGTTTCCCAGGCTTTATGGCCAGACCCTGGGGTTTATCGCTTTTGGGAACATACCCAGGGCTGTGGCCCGTCGCGCCAAGCCTTTCGGATTAAACCTGCTGGCGTTCGATCCCTACATCCATGAATTGGAGATGATCCAATACGATGTCGAGCCCGTTGCCCGGCTTTCGGAATTGTTGGCGCGTGCAGACCTTGTCTCCGCCCACCTGCCTTTGTCCGAGGAGACCTACAAGATGATAGCGGAAGCAGAATTCAAGCAGATGAAATCCACGGCGATTTTTCTCAACACCGGAAGAGGTAACACTGTAGATGAAGCCGCGCTGATCAAAGCCTTACAGGAAGATTGGATCGCTTTTGCCGGACTGGACGTCTTCGAAAAAGAGCCGATTGAGCCTGACAATCCGCTGCTGACAATGGAAAATGTCATCTTAACGGCTCACGCGGCGTCGGCTTCGGCCAGGATGCCGGTCGAGGCCCGGCGGCGCGCGGCGCGTGAAGTCGTGAGAGTTCTGCAAGGGCAAAAGCCCGTTTCACCGGTCAACGATATCTCGCCCCCACCGAAAGTCGTGTAGTCGAACGAATGAGGGGTTAAGGATCTAACACGATATTAACCGCAATCTCACTTTATGATAACAATCGAGAAATAATCTGCTCACAGAGAACAACGCCCTTAAAGCCACAGGAGTCTATCGGCTGGGTTATAGGCGGGATCAAATCTCAATCAGGTGAGACGCGGCCATGCCAAAAGAACGGATTTGAGTGGTTGACGACGAAGAGGAGATCCTTGAGCCGGTAAGATATAACCTGGCAAAAGAAGGGTATCATGTTACCGGGGCGTTGACCGGTGAAGCTGCGCTGGCGAAAGCCCGGGCAGAAATGTTTGACCTGATACTCCTGGACCTCATGCTGCCGGGGATCGACGGGCTGGATGTAGCCAGGAAACTGAAAAATGATCGCAAGACGGAACACGTTCCCATTGTAATGTTGACGGCCAAGGGCGAAGAGGCCGACGTCGTCACCGGTCTGGAACTCGGCGCTGAGGATTACGTGACCAAACCGTTCAGTCCGCGGGTGCTCACGGCAAGGATACGGGCCATCTTGCGCCGCAAAACCGGCAAGCCGAATGACGATGAAACATCTGTGGTTCGAATTCATGAACTGGAAATACATCCCGGCCGACGCAGCGTGCTGGTCTCCGGCCAAACGGTTGATTTGACGTATACCGAGTTTCGGATACTTTACCCCAGCGTTGCAAAAGCCGGAGGGCTTTAGAGCCGAGGCGGCAAGGGTGAAGTCCGCCTGGCGGAACAACACAGGATCTGGAGCCCTCCGGCTTTCCCGAAGGGTAAACAACATGGCATCATCGACCCCATCCTTTGAATTCACCCAGGGAGATATCCATAAAATGGCGCGTTTATCAAGATATCGGGTATAATAACAAACCATCAGCTATTGTTTGCCATGTTGTTTATGCGACATCGGGGTTATCTCAACCCGGCTTGGGTCGGAGGCCCGGAAGCGGTTGCCGCCTTGCAAGTCTTTGCTTACCCCCGTCACAGGGCACTGATGGGCAAAAGCGTCCGACCTCGGCAGCATAAAGACTCTAGGCGTTGAGTTCAAGTATTGCTTAAGGTCAATTTGGATCTGATTACGGAAATAGAAGATAACAATTTTTGACAAGGTATTTGATTCAGCCCCAAACAAAATTTATGTATCCGGAGGTACCGAAGACGATGAAAAAGGATGCTGGATGAGGATATGTTGCTCCTGGCGGAGATAGGAAATAATATCCCCCGGAACATAATCCAGTGACAGAATTTCTTCCAATGTAATCTGACGTGCTATGAATTGTTCCAGCAGCCGATGGCGGTATTGCGTCTGGGTCTTACGCTGATAATAGTCACGGTAAACGAGTGATAATCCCAAAACCGCGATTATTCCCATCATCATCCAGAAAATCCCGTGACCGATTTCGATCTGAAAGCCTTCCAGGAATAGCTTGGTGCCGATAAAAAAGATCAGCTGATAGGCCAGATCCTCCAATTTGGGCAGTTTTTCCAGTAACCGGACAAAAGCGCCAGCCGCAAAACGCAAAAACAAGATGCCCAAAACGCCCCCCACCCAAACGATCGCCAACTTATTGCTCATCGCTACCGCCGTGGTGATGCTGTCGATGGAAAAAGCGATGTCGGTCAGCTCGACGACCAGAACCGTTTTCCAGAAACTTGCCGCCGTTTTCGGCCTGGCCTGGTGGGCATCTTCCTTGTAAAAGAAGAACATATGCTTCATTGCCAGATAGATCAAATAGGCCCCGCCAATCAGCTTGAAAAAAACAAAACGCATCATATGGGCGGCAAATATCAGGGCCAGCAAACGGAAGGCAAATGCGCCCACAATACCGTAGGTAAGCGCTTTTTTCTGCTGGTTTTTGGGCAGGGTCCTTACCAGGATCGCCAGGACAAGGGAGTTGTCCACCGACAGAATCCCTTCCAAAGCAGCTAAGGTGGCAATCGTCAACGCATCGGCAACGGCGAATCCGCTCAGCTCTGCAATCATTTGACTAAAAATGGAAAAACCCATAACTACTCCTTGCTGCCTGCCATCGGCTCTTCACATTTTACAGCAACTCGGCATTCTAATGTCCCTACATTTTAACCTGTGTCACCACTCCGTGAAGTCTATGCGGGGGAAGTTTATGGAACTGGATGAATGTCGGTGACAGCCGTTTGATGATCGCAAAGACTTTCCAAACGGCATTGCGCGTAACAATATCCTCAAGTCCGTAAAATATCGCTTTCTCGTTGATGCCGGATTTCCGCAGTAGCGTTTCAACCGTTATGACTTCCATATATCCGTATTGGATTTCAAACACCCGCAATCCCGCTGCCAGAGCCTCTTTGAAAGCTCCGCTGACTCCGAAGGGCTCCTCCAATCGCATAACGGAGACAAAAATATTGTCGGTATAAATGATGTTGTTGGTGAACATGGTGTGGGTTATGTAGGGAGGAATTTTGGCGATATCTCTGACGAAGAAAAGCCCCGTTCCCTCTATCTTGGACAGGGTGAGGTAGGCTTTTTGATAACGTTCGAGGAAACGTGTCAGCCCTGCGGGGCTCAAGCGGCGGTACAATCGCCTTTGACCCGAGGTATAAATTAAAATCACGGAAAACGGAATGCCGGCCAGAAGCAGGGACCAGTAGCCGCCATTCGGCAGTTTGTACACGTTTGCCGTCAGAAAAACCATCGCGACCAATGTTACGAGGACAGATACCACGAACTTGCTAGGCTGCTTTCGCAGTCCAAAAATCCATATCATCATAATGCCGGTAAGCGTCATGGTGCCGGTAACCGCTAAGCCGTAAGCCGCCGCTAATCGATGCGATTCCCGAAATTGCACCACAATGAAGATGACAGCCAGCAGAAGAAACCAGTTGACGGTTCCGATATATATTTGAGACCGTAATTTGCTTGAGGTGTGTTCAATTTTGAAAAGGGGCATAATGTGAATGTTAATGCCCTGATAGACAATCGAAAACATGCTGCTAATCATCGCCTGGGAGGCAATCACCGTGGCCAGAATACTGAGAAGCAGAAAGGGCACATATGCCAGTTTAGCCTGGTGGAAGACCATCTCGAAAAGCACTGATTTTGCCTCGGGGTGTTGAATGATATAGGCTCCCTGCCCTAAATAGTTAATTAGGAGCGCGGTGAATACAAAATACCATGCCCGGATGATCGGCTGGCGTCCTAGATGTCCCATGTCGGCATACAGGGCCTCGCCGCCGGTTGCGCAAAGAATGACTTCCGAAAGAACAAAAAACCCGGCCAGTCCGTTTTCTGCCAAGAAATGAACGGCAAAGTAAGGGTTGACGGATTTGAGCACCGATGGAAAACTCGAAACGGCAACCATACCGGATAGCGTCAGTGCAAGAAACCACAGCACCATGATCGGGCCAAAGGTATCCGCGACCCGGTCCGTGCCCCTCCTCTGGATAACAAATAGGACGGCGGCAATACCGCAGGCGATTATCATAAGAATCCCATGGTTGAAACTTTCGAGACCCGGTATCAGCATCAGGCCTTCAACGGCACTGAGGATACTGATGGCTGGGGTGATGATGCCGTCGCCGATCAATAGCGAAATGCCGATGTAAGCCAACAGCGTAACGAAGGCCGCCCGGCGTCCTCCTCTGAGCAGAGGCACCAAGATCTCCTTTAGAACGATGGTACCGCCTTCGCCTTTTTTTCCAAGACTCATGGCGAGCCAGGCATATTCCACCGACACCAAGGTCACCAAGGTCCAGATAATCAGAGAGAGAACGCCGATCACATGCTCGGCGGATGGTTTGGTGAGAAGAAATATGACGCTCAAGGTGTAGATTGGACTGGTGCCGATGTCTCCAAACACCAATCCGAATGATCGGATGACGCCCTTCATCGTGGAATCACCAGGGACCGGCATGCGCATTTCAGTATCGGGTTTCATGGCGGTGTCCCTTTACCGGGGAGGGCTTCAAGATTCCTGAACCTTCTTGCGGGTGCGTATGGGGCGCACCAGAACCACCAGTAGCGTAATCACTGTGATCGGAATGACGAACCACAGCATGGCCCGGCCGAAAAGCGGCAGCATGTCGTTGTGGGTGGCGGACAGGATCAGGTAAAGGGTATATGCCAGGTAGTATCCGAGGAAAAGGCCGCCTTCCCAGCGGGAAATGACGTTGCCCGTGAAAAAGATCGGAAGACAGGCGACGGCCACGGCGGTCATGATCGGGATGTCGAAGCGCAACGCGACGTCGGATATGGTTATTCCTTTCGCGGCAACGATGGCTGACATTCCGAGCACGGCCATGATATTGAAGATGTTGCTTCCGACGACGTTTCCGACCGCAATGTCGCGCTCGCCGTGGATGGCGGCCACAACCGAGGTGGCAACCTCCGGTAGAGAGGTGCCGGCGGCCACGACGGTGAGGCCGATCAACAGCTGACTCACCCCCAGGTATTCAGCGATCGATACGGCCCCTCTCACAAGCCAGTTCGAGCCCCAAACCAGCAGAACGAGCCCCGCTGCGATCAGCCCGATGTTGACAAGGAGCTTTCCCTCCAAAAACGATTTTTGATCATTGGACGTCGGCTCTTTATTTTCCGGCGCTTCTTTGCTTTCCCTCCGGCCCTGGTAGACCAGAAACGCCGTGTAGAGGATGATACCGGCAAACAGGAGGATGCCGTCGCTATGGCCGATCTTCCCATCGGCCCCCAGAATCCACGTCAGGAACGAGGCGGCGACCATGATGGGCACATCCAGGCGTACCAGTTGCGTCGATACAATCAACGGCGTAATCACGGAGGAAACCCCGAGTATGAGGAGGACGTTGAAGATGTTGCTGCCCACGACGTTGCCCAACGATATGTCGGCATTTCCGGCCAGGCCGGCCAGCACGCTGACGGCCATTTCGGGGGCGCTGGTTCCGAAGGCAACGATGGTCAAACCGATGATCAAGGGCGACAGCCCCACAGCCCGCGCCAGTTTCGACGCGCCTCTCACCAGGGCTTCAGCCCCGACAACCAACATGATAAGGCCTGCGGCGAACATTAACAATGTCATAATTTAACCCCTTTGCTTATTGGTAATTTTTTGAACTGCTTCGCTCCGATTGTGCAGCAACTCCGCCACACCCGGTAGGATGGAAATGGCGATAATTGACAGGATGACCAAAGAAAAGTGTCTTTTGACCGCGGGGAGATTGCCGAAGAAATATCCCGAAAACACGCAGACCCCCGGCCAAAGAAGGCCGCCGATAACGTTATAGCAAAAAAATCTGGCGTAGCCCATAGCGCCGATGCCGGCTACGAAGGGGGCAAAAGTGCGTATGACCGGGATAAAACGCGCAAGGATGATGGTCTTGCCGCCATAACGCTCGTAAAACTCGTGGGTACGGTCGAGATGCCGGGGGTTAAACCAGCGGGATTTTTGCCGAGCGAAAATTCGGGGCCCCACAAAATGGCCGATGCAGTAATTGACGGAATCGCCGGTGACGGCCGCCGCTGCGCACAATGCAAAAATCGGCCCGACCGCTAAGAAGCCGGCAGCAGCCAGAGTACCTGCCGCAAACAATAGAGAATCCCCGGGCAGAACTGGGGTCACCACCAGACCGGTTTCCATGAAAACAATTACAAACAACAGGATGTAGGTCAGTGTTCCGTAGTCTCTGATCACTTCGGCCAAGTGCCGGTCGAGATGCAAAAATAGGTCGATAATCCACTGGAAGATTTCCACAGAAAACCCTTTCGGCGCGCTGGCCGTCGTGCAAAATCGCAGGTCAATACCTCTCCCGCTTCCTGTCCGGCAGGATCTAACAGGCGATCAAAATATTTTCCGGGCAGTCCCCGGTTAGCGTGGATATTAAGAAAACGCCGATTCAATGACAACGGTTTCATCTAAAAGGAATTTCACCAATCTCCTTCATGAAAAGGACCAGCAGATCCGCCACTAGGTTCACGACCCGATCAAAAGGGATGCGGCTTGTGTTCAGGATCACGTGATACAGGCCGGGATCATCGATGTTCATGTCAAAAATATTGGAACCCATGGCGGCAAAACACTTTCCAAAGACTCCCCGTTTTTTCGAAGCGGCCAGGATCCCTGTGGCCGCCACTTTCCCCTGGTAGATCGCCGAAACCATGATTCCAAGGCCGCAAAACAGGCCGATTCCCAGCAAGCCGAAGCCGGCTGCAGCCTTGACTTTGCCCAGAAGCACGAAATTCTAGGTTTCATCCGGTAATAGATTTCTACCGCACGGGAATTTCCCCCTCCTCGGTAATTACATGATCGATCAAGTCGAAGTCCACCATGTCGTGGGAAAACGTGGTTTGCAGGTAGGTCAGATCTTCTTTGGATTGCGTTTGGTCGGCTTTGTATATTTTCTGCCCGGCGACGCTCTTGTGGGCGAATTTAAGGGAGTTTACCAGCAGGTAGACCGGAATGCGGTTGAGATGGCACAGGCCGACGATGTTGGCCGAACCGACCGTCGCGATCACCTTGCGATCCGGTGTAACGGAGATAGCGCCCAGAAACAGCTTGTTGGCTGAATCCATAAAGTGACTCAGGTTGTATTCCGGGATGACCAAATGTTCGATACCGCTGGCGGCAAGCTCCCGGATGAGTTGCTTGATCCGGACAAAGTGCTGTTCGAGGACGATCACCCGGAATCGTCGCTGAAGTTCCGTGTGAGCCGACACCAGAGCGTTACGAACTGCCAGGCTGGGCGAATGCGCGATGATAACGTCGCTGTCCTCGATCAAGCGCTTGCCGTGATCGACGAGGCGCTCAATCGCAGATTTGTACAGAGCCAGTTTTTGATCGAGAATCGCCAGCGCGCATGCTTTGGCCTCGTTGAGCGGTTTCCCGAAGTGCGGCCGCATTTCGGCCTCGAAGGCCTCAATCAAATGAACCAGCGGGATGATTTTAGGCTGCGTGTTTTTTATGACGTCGTCCAGTTCCAAGACGAGATTTTCAAAGGCGTGCGGCAGACATCTCAACCTTTGAATTGAATCGCGAATGGATTGTAAGGCTACGATGGTGGTCCGGGAGGTTCCCATGACCACTTCGTGATCCCGGAAAAGTTGGTAGAGACTCTCCAGTTCATTTGGCTTCATGACAGCACCTTCAAATATAAAACCAGCACGGCCGATGAAACGGCCAAAGACAACACAGTTGCAATCGCGCTGGTCTTGAAGAATTCCCGAAAACTGATCTCATACCCATATTTTCGGGCCATTCCGCAGGATACAATGTTGGCCGACGCACCGATCAACGTCAGGTTGCCGCCGAAGCATGCTCCCAGCGCAAGGGCCCACCAGAGAATATTGTGGGGTATCGGTTGCGTTTCCATCATCATACGAACAATCGGGATCATGGTGATGGTGAACGGGATGTTGTCGATAAAACCGGACACGATTCCGGACACCCATAAAACCAACAGCACCATCACATAAGGATTGTCGCCCGCCCTTAAAAAAACGTTGCGGGCAAGCCACTCGATCACTCCTTGTTTTTCCAGGATGCCGACCAAGATGAACAGCCCGGAGAAAAACAGCAGCGTGCTCCATTCGATTTCCAAAAGAGTCTCCTCCACATTGATGCGCGTGATGACAAAAAGGAGCATCGCAACGCTGAGAGCCACCACGCCGGGCGTTATTTTGGTGATGGTCTGGGTGACGAACAGCAGAATGGCCAACCCTAAGCAGGCAAGGCTTTTGGCGAGAAAAAGCCGGTCGATGGTAATGTTCAGGAAGTCGAATTCGATTTTTTCGATCAGCAGCTGAACGGAAAAAAGCTTGGCGAGATTCGTGTCGATCGGGCGAAACTGATCAAGGTGCGTCATCCAGCAGAAAAGGAGCACCACCACAAAGGAAAGGAGTACGGGCAGCGTTAGATACAGGGCGAACTGGTTGAATGTCAAGCCGACCTTGGAGCCGATGATGATGTTCGGCGGGTCGCCGATGAGAGTGGCCGTTCCTCCCAGATTGGAGACCATTGCCTGGATAATGACATAGATTTTGGGGTCCAGACCCATACCGCGGGTGAGTTCGATAACCATGGGCACCATGATCAGCACGGTCGTTACATTGTCGAGAAAAGCCGAGATGCCGGCGGTAACAATCGAAAAAAGCACCAGGATCCGGAGAGGACTGCCCCCGGTCAACTTGGCGATGCGTACACTCAGGATGGCAAAAAACCCCGACTTGCGCAAAACAGCCACGATCACCATCATTCCCAGAAGCAGCATGATGGTCTCAAAGTCGATGTAACCGGCTGCCGTGTGGACATCGGCCACTCCCACGATGAGTAGAAACATCACCCCGAGCAATGCGGCCACCGCCTTGTTCAGCACTTCGGTGGCCACCAGGGCATACACGGCAACGAACACTAATATTGATACCAGTTTACTTTCCATCGCGAGGATACTCCCATGTTGATGACGCGGATGCAACATATAAACGGAAATGATTAAACGGTTTATTTCGCACGATCTATGCCTGTTCTTGAAGGTAGCTGCCGATAATATGACTGTGAAAATTTTCCCGACTCCAACATATTCCGAGACCAAGTTGTAAAGAGGTCTCCCTGAAATATCCGGGGTAACCTCTTTGTGGTAACAAACAAACTAGTAATTCACGGCGCGCGCCACCTCTTCTTCGGTCGGCACTTCATTAATTACATGGTGCTTCGGTGGGTCTTGCTTCTGAGTCACCAGGCTCACCAATACCATTACTAGCAACGAGACCACCGGC
>CP070697.1:4599340-4603396 GCA_020353555.1 Desulfobacterales bacterium | reverse complement strand
CGAGGGGATGCTGGTTTGAATTCTGCGTGCCCGCCGCAAAGCTGCAGCGGTGGCGTTAAGAGCCGCCCCGGCCGGGGTGTCACGCATGGAAAGCAAAGACGCTACGCATCGGGTGGGTGCTTGAAAGTCTCTGAATTGAATAACATTTACTATTTTATCACAATTCTTTTATTGCAACGTCCACCAAAATAGCTATATGGTAGCTATATGAACTGCCCTGGGAAGTCAAGTGATTTGTTCGACGAAGTTGCGGCTCGAGGTTGATTCTCCTTCGCCCTCCATCCCTTTGTAAACGTCACGCAAGAATGGGCGCGGATTGGTGTCACGGTTTTACGCGCTTGCTCCGTCGCAACGTTTCGTTGAAGGCTCGTCTTGAACGAGGGGAAGGGAAGGGCGGCTGTGCCGGTGAGGGGGGATGAGCCCAAAGTGTGCTAGCGGGCGAATCGCAGGGTGAAGGTGCTGCCGTGATTCAGGGTGCTTTGTACGCTGATGGTCCCGTTCATCGATTCCGTATAGGCTTTTGCCAAACTGAGACCCAAACCAACCCCGCTTAGAGATCGGCTGCGGTCACACCGGTAAAAACGCTGAAAAATCTGCGGAAGGTCGCTTTCAGAAATCCCTATTCCAGTGTCTTCAACAACAATTTGCACATCACCGTTATCCGTGGCGGCGGAAACGCCGACGATGCCTTGTTCCGTATTATACTTTATCGCATTTTCGAGCACATTGGTTACGATGCGCTGCATCTTTTTGCGATCGCCCTGAAAGACCAACGGTTCCGCAAGGTTGATCCTGAAATCAATCTTTTTTTCGGCGGCCAGCGGCCGGAACAGCTCACAGGCGCGAACAATGAGCGGGTTCAAATCAAATTCTTCCTTTTTGGTTTCACCGACACCCGCTTCGGCTTCGGTGATGTCCAGCATCGTATTGATCATGTCAATCAGGCTGTCGCATTCCTCCATCGTGCTGACGGCCATTTCTTTACAATCGGTGTTCTGTTTCTGGTTGAGCAAGGTCATCTCAGCGATGCCGCGAATCCGCGCGAGGGGACTGCGGAGATCATGTGCAATGTTATCATTGATTTCTTTCATGGATTTCAGTAAGTTTTGAATGCGATCGAGCATCGTGTTGAAGGTCGTGCCGAGCCTTTTGATTTCTTCAAACTGGCCTTTGATCGGAACCCTTCGGTCGTAGGCGCCGTGCGCGATCTCTTCGGCGGTCCGGGTGACTTCCTCCATATCGCTTGTGGCCCGCCTCGCCAAAAACCAGCCGATCAGCATCGAAAACAAAACAGTGCTACATACGAGCACCAGGAACAAACCAAGGAAGATGTCCAAATATCCTTCTGCGTCTTCGAGGGTTTCCCCGATTTGCAGAATGACTTCCGGCCCGATGACAGCCGACACGAGCCGGGCTTTGTGCGCTTTACCCGGGATGGGGATCGATTGAAATACGTGACCGGTTTCATCACCCCGGAATTGGGCCGGATGAATTGCTGCATCAACCGCACCCCAAGGTGACATATCGGTTGAGACAAGAACATCACCGTTGAACGTCATCAGCCGGTAGAACTCTTCCTTCGGGTTTTCGGACTCGAGTTTTTCAGCGACGGCCGATCGGACTTCTTGTAGACCCTTGGCGGCCATAAGGAAGGCATACTTTTCAATTTCTTCCGTCAATTCCAGATCCATCAGTTCCATTGTCACAGAACGGATGCGGTAATAAAAGATTGAAAACGCCACGAAAGAGGTAAGCGCGAATATGGCCGCGTACAGAATCGTTAAACGAAACGACAGGGTATTTTGCACGTTAGGTTTCTTCTTGAAGAACATACCCAACTCCTCGGACGGTGTGAATCAGCGCGGTATCAAAATTTTTGTCAATTTTTTCACGCAAATAACATATGCGCGCTTCCACGACATTCGTTTGAGGATTAAAATTATAGTCCCAGACATGTTCCATGATCATCGTTTTGGAAACAACCCGGCCGGCGTTGCGCATCAGATATTCGAGGAGCGAAAACTCCAGCGGTTGCAGGTTTATCTCCTTGCCTGACCGGTAGACCTTGCGCGTGTGAATATTCAACGTCAGGTCGGCAACCGTAAGGTTCGAGGGAGAGATTACCGAAGATGCTCTTCGGATCAGGGCCTGCACGCGGGCAAGCAATTCTGATAAGGCGAACGGCTTGATGAGATAATCGTCACTGCCGGCGTTCAGGCCTTCAACCCGCTCGCCGACTGACCGTTTCGCACTTAAAATAAGCACCGGTGTGTTTATGGCGTTGTTGCGCATCGCCTTGATGATCGTCAGCCCGTCAATTTTCGGCAACATCAAGTCCATAACGACGATGTCATACGGTTCGGTCAATGCGAGGTGCAGACCGTCTTCACCGTCCGTGACATGATCCACGGCGAAACCGGCTTCTTTCAACCCGGATTTGACAAACAGAGCAATTTTTTTGTCATCTTCAACTAACAGCAAGCGCATATCGCGGGGCCTGTCTTTGGGGGCTTGCTTGAATCGGTATCGTCGCAAACTCGCCAGGCGCAACCCTCCAGCCCCCGCGGAAGAGACTGGCGCCTGACAAAACACCGATCCGTGATATAAATCCGCCTTCCTTCGGCGGCGGCCTCTGCCGGAACGCGCACAATCCAGCGGTGAAATCGGTTTTCCTTTTTCCCCGCAATCGAAGAGGATTCGGCCGCTTCCGGGACTTCGATGACTGCGCTAAAACTCCAGCGCCAATTGGAATCGGAATTCATTTTGTTCATCGGCGGCATTGCTGTCTTTTTCCTTTTCAAAAACAGAGTGCCGGTATTCAAACGAAAAGGTGAAAAAGTCGCAAAACGAATAGTTGAAGCCGGCAAGGAAGCGGTCGTCCAGAATCTCGTCCTGATCCCCGTGGCGGTCATCATAAAAAGCTTCATACCGGGTCGCCAGCTCCAACGCCTTCAGGGGCTGAAAGGCCAGCGCCACAAACCAAGCGCTTTCTTTGTTTTCTTCGTCGTCTTCCCCTTTTTCACGCGCCAGCGCAGTGATGAATTCCGTATCCAGGGTGAAATTCCGGTAATTAACGGTCAGAGCGGCGCCCGCCGACTGGTTCCGCCTGTCAGCCCCGGGTTCGTTTTCGTAAAAGAGACCGAAGGCGGAATCCTCTCCGAGGGGTTCAAGCGTGAGATTGGCGATATAAGAATCTAGCCCGTTGGCCTTTTCACGATCGGGGCTGAACGCGTGATTACCAAAATTCTCGATGTTTTCAATGATATTCTCACCTTCGTAGACGGTCACAGAAATGTCCAATTCGAGAAACTCCGGGGCCAGGCCCAGGGTGGCGCCCACATCATCGATTTCATAAAGATCCTCCGTTAAGGTACCGCTAATCATGTGGTCTTCAAAAACGCCAAAAGGCAGAACCGTCTTACCCCCTGTAAAATACGCTGGGATCCAGGGACATTTCAACGTAACGATGGCCTCATCCAGTTGTACTTGGGCCTCCCCGTCATCCTTCCAGACGTCCTCGGCATTCACGACTAGTTTGGTCTTGGCCCACTCGTTGAAAATGACCCTCAGACCGAGCTCCAGGGAGCTGATGAAAAAATCGGAACTGCTGCCGCTGTCTTCGTCTTCCGTGTCCGTGACGTCGACGTAGTCGTAGTTGAACTCGGCAAAACCACTCAGCGTCGCCTTTTCGATAAAAGACGGAAGAAGCGCCGGTCTCTTTGCGATTTCCTTTTTTTCATCTTCTATATCGGCGATTTTTTCCAATCGTTGTTTAACTTCAGGTCTGTTTTGCGTATTTTCAGCCTCTGCTGGCTGAGCAGGCCCTACGATCAAAAACGCAGCAACAAGAACAAGCCAACGATGATCCATTGGGGATACGTTCGCAAACTGAGATTGTGCTTTAAAGATGAGACTTTGAAAGTCGCTCTCGTGAGCGGCAATGGAATAGTGCCCGAGTTATCGAGATTTAACAACGAAAATACGCCATTTATGTTGCCAGGCGAGCCTATTTTTTGTCAATTCGGGTTCTTTGCGATGTGCTTGATGCTTCATGTT
>CP070697.1:4591661-4599240 GCA_020353555.1 Desulfobacterales bacterium | reverse complement strand
AACAAACAAACGGAAAAGGGGAGACCAATGACGAAAGCGGCATTTACTCTTATCCCGTCGGAATCAAGAAGATTAATCGCGAAAGGTGTCGCCCAGATGGAGGAAGTGAAGCGTGCCAATGAACGAGGCTATGTCATACTGAACGGCGGCACAACCAATGGGTACGTTGCGCAGGAACTGCTGGGTGCGCGAGATCTCGCGCCCGAAAAATTCACGGCCGGCACCAGCACCCACAGGCTGCTTTGTGTGACCGATGCTGATAAACGCTCGCCGTTTCCGATTATTTTTTACAAAGGGGAAAAGTCCACCAAAACTCTGCCCGAGGCCCTCGCCGACTTTCATTTAGAAACCGTTCTGATCAAGGGCGCCAACGCGATCGATGCCAAAGGGAATGTGGCCGTCATATCTTCGGGTTTCGATGGGGGGACGATGGGGGCCACACTGGGGACGGCTGTGTCCCAAGGGCTGAACTATATCGTGCCGGTTGGCCTTGAAAAACTGGTGCCTTCGGTCGAGGCCGCCTGTGCCTGCACGGGAGCCAAGACACTTGATTATAGCATGGGGGCCGACTTCGGCATGTTTCTTATACCCAATGCCAAAGTGGTTACAGAGATCGAGGCCTTGCATATCTTGGCCGATGTGGAAGCGAAGCATGTCGCTTCCGGCGGAATTGGCGCATCGGCCGGCGCCGTGGTGATGGTGATTGAAGGATCAAAAGCAAACGTCGCGCAGGCGATTTCCATCGTCGAAGCGATCAAGGGGGAGCCTCTCCTGCCCGGTTTCAGAGGAACCTGTGAGACCTGTCGTTTTCAGTGCTGTTTTGCCGGAAGAAAAGCCAGTGAGCTTCCGGCGTGGCTGAAGGAGTGAGTTCGTCAAAGGAGAATGCGATGAAATATGCACGCTTTGAACATCGGGATGAAGAACACTATGGAATCGTCGAAGGTGAGGCACTGCTGGAATTAGATGGCTCGATATTGGGCGACCATGAACAGACGGGAATTCGTTATGACTTAGCGGCGGTGAAATTGCTTCCGCCGGTGGTGCCGGGCAAAATCGTCTGCATCGGGCAAAATTATCTCGGACATATAGAGGAAATCGGTGCAACTCCGCCGCAAAAGCCCCTTTTTTTCCTGAAACCCCCGTCCTCCCTGGTCGGGCCGTCAGGAGACATAATTTATCCCCGGACGGCCGTCCGGGTTGATTATGAGGGCGAACTGGCCGTGGTTATCAAAAAAAAAATGAAGGAGGTGCCGGAAGTCGAAGCCAAGGAATATGTCCTGGGATATTCCTGTTTCAATGACGTTACGGAGAGAGCGCTTGTGGCAAATGATCCTTTCAATCTCACGCTTGCGAAAAGTTTTGACACGTTCAGCGCCTTTGGACCGTATATTGTCACGGATATTGATCCTGATAATGTTCGGCTCAAGACCTATTTGAATGGGGAGCTGAAGCAAGACGACAACACCCGGAATTGTGTGTTCGGTGTGCCCCAAATCCTACATTACTTATCGAAGTGCCTGACCCTTTATCCCGGTGACATCGTAACCACAGGCACTCCCAAAGGGATAGCACCTATGAATCCTGGCGATCTGGTTGAGGTGGAAATAGAGGGAATCGGCAAATTGTCGAATGGGGTGAAGGCGGCGAAATGAGCCTGCTCAAATCATATGTATGACAACTGAAAGGAGAACCAATGGCAGCACAGGTTGATGTCTCAAAATCGGCAGTTTTGGTGATGCATACACAGAACGACATTACGCACCCTGACGGTAAGTTCGCCTACTCAGGTGTTCCGGCCCAGGTAGCGAAACACCGCATCTGGGACAACTTGGCGGCGTTTCTGGATTCAAGCCGCAAGGCGGGGATGCTGGTGATCTATATCAAAGTCGCGCTGCGACCGGGTCACCCGGAATTGAGCCCCAAGTCGTATCCGATTCATGCCGGCGGGAGGAAGGTCGGCGCGTGGACGGAAGGTACCTGGGGCGCTGAAATCGTTGATGAGTTAAAACCGCAAGAAGAAGACATTGTCATTACGAATTACAGTCCCAATGTTTTTCTGTACACCAATTTAGATCAGATTCTGAGGGCGAAGAAGATCGAGAATCTATTTCTGACCGGCACGGCGACTAATTTCGTGGTGGAAGAGGCTGCCCGCTACGGAGCGCAGATCGGCTACGATATTGCGACGGTTGAAGACTGCTGCACGTCATTTACCGATGAAATGCACGCGTTTTCCATCAAGAATATTCTGCCGCAGTTTGGTGCCATTTCTAAGTCGCAAGATGTGATCGCCTCCCTGACGCGCGCAGTTGACTGAAAAGGCGTTTTTTGACCAACGGTCGCCGGCGAACTTACGGCCCGTATTCTGCTGCGGCGGGGTCATATGCGCCTTGGGTTGTATCGGGATCGCCCGGATCCTGCGTGCGGCCCCTTTTTGTAAAGCAGCCGAGGGAAGGGTGCCACTCCCGATCCAACCGCAAGCCCCGATTTCAATAAGGATGCCGCGCAAATGAAGGTTTATCCGGGCCCCATTGGAACTTTTTTTTACGGTTCGGTTTAAGACCTCTAATTTTCTCAGATAGTTTCCCGATGCCAGAAGCCGATGAGATGTCGACCGGCATATTTTTCAGACAGCTAAATTGATACCCAAAATCTAGCCCCGACAAAAAAGAAAGGATGTCGATGGTGGTCAGAAAAAACACGCTGAAAAGAGACTTGGCCGCTGGAAAGGTGGTGTGCGGGTGCGTGGTGACAAGCAGAAGCCCCGTGATTATTGAGATGTTGGGCTACACCGGTTTCCAATGGGTCTTTATCGATACGGAGCATGTTCCGATTGACAGCGGTCTGGAATTGGAAAATCTGATCAGGGCGGCCGAGACAAGCAACCTGGTTCCGCTTGTGCGGGTCAAGGCCAACACGGAACATTACATTCGCAATGCACTTGAAGCCGGCGCGCAGGGCGTTGTGATTCCCCACATCGCAACCAGGGCGGCCGCGGAGAACGCAGTTAAGTATGCCCGTTTCCCTCTCAGGGGCATCCGGGGTGCCGATCCGACGGTGCGTTCTGCCAGGTACAGGTGTGGGGACTTCAACTGGGAGAATTTCATCAAGGAAAGCAATGAAGAGATAATGGTGATCCCCCTGCTGGAGGATAAGGAATTTTTAGACAATTTGGAGGACATCCTCTCCGTCGATGGAATTGACGGCGTTTGCTTTGGTGCTACCGATTACGCCCTCTCCCTCGGCCTAAACCTTTTATACGATTTCAATCATCCTAAGATCAAAACCGCTTTTGAGGCGGTGGTCGAATGTGCCAAGCGCAAAGGCATGCCGATTCTTGCCGCGGTGAACCCCTGCACGGTGGAGCAGTCAAAGAAACTTGCCGCCATGGGCGTTCGACTTCAACACTTCAGCACGGATCTGAGCATCATTGCCGGGGCATTTAAATCACTGATGGACGAAGTGATTTCCAAAGTCAAATAGCGTTGGTCTTGCCCCTTTGGCGATTCGGATGTATCTGTGGCGCTTGACGACTTACGGGCGAACAGCAAGAAGGAGTCTGCCTTGAACTCCAGGATTATCGAATTTCTAAAAGCGACCGTGGGCGCGGCCCAGGTCACAAACGAGCTTATTGATTTGATTTCCCATTCGACCGATGCCTCCGGATTCAGGCACCGCCCGGAAGTGGTGGTCTACGCGACGACGACCGAGCAGGTGTCCGCCATCTTGAAAATGGTCCACGAAGAGCGTATCCCCCTCACCCCGAGGGGCGCGGGAACCAATGTTTCGGGCGAGGCCGTGCCGATTAAGGGCGGCATCGTGCTTGACCTGAGCCGTATGGACCAGATCCTGGAAATCAGCCTGGAGGATCGCGTGGTCGTTGTCCAGCCCGGCGTCATCTATGCGGACCTCAACCATCAACTGGCGCCCTTGGGTTTTGCCTTTCCGCCGGACCCCTCCAGCGGCAAAGTAGCCACCCTAGGCGGCAATGTCGCCACCAACGCCGGAGGCGTCAGGGCGAGCAAATACGGGGTAACCAAAGACTACGTGCGGGGGCTACAGGTCGTTTTGCCGGGCGGCCAGGTGATGCGCACCGGCACCCGCACAATGAAATCTTCCTCGGGCTTCAATCTGACCCAGCTCTTTGTGGGTTCGGAGGGAACCTTGGGGGTCATCACCGAGATTACCCTGAAGATTGCCCCCAAACCCACGGAGACCTATACCGCCATGGCCACCTTTCAACGCCTGGTGGATGCCGGCCGGGCGGTGAGCCAGATCATGCGCTCCGGGGCGGTTCCAAGCGTATTGGAGATCGTCGAAAAGAACTGTATCAAGGCCATCAACCAGAACACGGACCTGAACCTGCCGGAAGTCGAAGCCGTCCTGCTGACGGAAACGGACGGCTTCGTCAAGGAGGAGGCCTTGTTCCAGATGAACAAGATTATCGAAACCTTGCGGGCGAATGGGGCCCTGGAGGTAAGGTGGGCCGAGACGGCTGCGGAGGCCGAGGCGCTTTGGAGCGCTCGCAAGTCATCTTATCCGGTCATCAGCCGTTTGAACAATACGACTTTCGGCGAGGACATCACTGTGCCCCTCTCCAAGGTGCCCGATATGCTCAAGGCCCTGGAAGAGTTGGGCGCGAAGTACGATCTGATCCTTCCCACCGTGGGACATCTGGGAGACGGAAATATGCACCCCCATTTTTCCTACGACCGGACCAATCCCGATGAAGTGCAGCGCGTCAAGAAGGCGGAGAAGGAACTCTATCATAAAACCATTGAACTTGGCGGGACCCTCTCGGGTGAGCATGGCATCGGCTTGGCCAAAGCGCCATTTATGAGCCTGGAGCACGATCCGGTGGCCATGGAGACCATGCGTGCGTTGAAGAAGATGTTCGACCCCCACAACGTTCTGAATCCAGGCAAGATGAATTTGGAGGCCTGCCATGGTTGAAAAGTTGCCCGGTTCCAGGGATTTTTACGATCGCATCATACGCTGCAACAACTGCGGGTTCTGTGAGGCTGCCTGTCCGATCTTCAAGGCCACGCGTCGCAGCGCCTTGAACGCCCGCGGCAAGATGATCATCCTGCAGGACATTTTGGCAGACCGGCAGGCGATATGCGATGAGCTCATCGAAACCCTTTTTCAGTGCACCTTTTGCAGCGGCTGCACGACCCAGTGCCCCGCCGGTGTGAATGTGCCGGAAATCCTCCGGGCGGTGCGCAAAGACATGGTGAATATCGGTACCTGTCACGCCGCCTTCAAAGGCATGGACCAGGTTCTGGACAAACATCCCAATATTTACGCGGCCGGCGAGCGCGAGCGCTTCGGGCGGAAAGTGAACCAGAAAGCGGAAATTGTTTTCTTCATGGGCTGCGTGGGTCAGTATCGGGAGGAAGACGCCGTTGAGGCCGCTTTGGATGTGATGGACCATCTAAGGGTGGACTATACCCTCATCGAGGAGGTTTGTTGCTCCGGGGTTCTGGAGGATATCGGTTTTGCGATTCATGACGATCTCGTCCGCAAAAACGTGGCCCTGGTGCGGAGCACCGGGGCTAAGGCGCTGGTCACAGGCTGTCCCTATTGTCTGCGCACCTTCAAGCACAGAGCGCCCTATCAGCCTCTTCGGGATCTCGGGCTGGAGTTGCTGCACATCTCCCAGTTTCTCACGCAGTTTGATTTCCCGGTGCAGACCCATCTCAAGGTCACCTATCATGATCCCTGCGACCTGGCGCGCCACGCCGGAATATACGAAGCGCCGCGCCAGACGATCAAAAAGATTGCCCCCAATTTTGTGGAATTGCCCAACCGCCGCGCTAATTCCCTCTGCTGCGGGGCCGGCGGGGGCGTGCGCGGGGCTTATCCCAGGAACTCCCTATCAATGGCGCGCCAGCGATTAAAGGAGGTAGAGGAGGTCGGGGCTGATATACTCCTGACGGAATGCCACTCCTGTGTACACAATCTCTCCAACGCCAGGCTGCGCAGGCAGAAATTCGAAATCTACACCACCAGCCAATTCATCAGACGGCTCCTTGAGGGGCAGGCGCTGGTCGCTGCCAACAAGGCCCCCTGAGGAGGAACCACCGCGGCCGGGCATTACGCTGAAGCCACGGGCGGTGGGATTCGCCATTCGGCCTTGGGCAATCCACTCCTCGAAGAGGGTCGTCCCTTATGAGGGTGGCAGTGCCACGCTCAGAAGCGTTTCGTCAGGGGTGGGTGGAAGGCGACGATATTTTCGATCACCTTCGTTGCGACCCACCCTCGTTTGTCATCGGGCAGCCGAATCAGCGACCAGCCGTCTTCGCGGCGCTCCTGACGCACGATGGTTCCGGCGTGCAACTTGAAAAGCACCGTATCCTCGGAATCCGGACCCGCCAGCACACTGACTTCCTCGGGCAGGATCACGGCCCGGTCGTCGGAATCGAGTTGATACCATTTAAACCCCACGGAAAGTCCGGTGACCAGCCAGCTGATCAGCAGAAGCAGCCAGACATAATAGGACCATTCCGGTCGCCGCACTAGCCGCAGCGCCAGAATGCCCCAGAACAAAAGGTTGACGGCCGCAAAACCCCCCAAAAGCTCGGACAGGGTGAACTCGTTCAGCCAGAAAAAAGTCTGACTGACATAATCCTCGGACGGCGGCAAAGCATCCCGGGTCCGGTCCCGCGCATAACGCAGATTATAGTTCAAGTCGGCATCGCGGGGGATCAGCAGATGCGCCCTTTCATAATTGAGAATGGCCCGCCCCAGGTCGTTGAGCCGGAAATAGGCATTGCCCAAGTTGAAATAAAGATGTCCGTTCCGGTATCCATTCTCGATCAGCCGGCGATAGCCCTCGACGGCCTTCCGGTAGCGTTCCTCCTTGTAGGCCTGATTGGCCGTAAAAAAAAGGGTTTCCCCGGTCGCATCTTCCGTTCCGCGGCCGTTGTCCAACGGGTAGAGGAACAGCAACAGGCAGATTGTCAACCGGATCCAGCCTTGCATTGAATCTCCTTGTCGATCTCCTTGATGAGGCGGGCCAGATCTTCGCCGACGTCCGCGGTCGCCTGTCCTCGACCCGTATAGACTGCATCTTCGAGCTGGCCAATAACGCTTCGCAGTCTCTCCGCCCGTTCCGGGCCGACCCCGCGTGATCGGATGATTTCGGCCGCTTCGGCCGCCGTGAGCGCACCGCGCGCCAGACCGCAGCGCTGGTTCAAATAATCGCGGATGGACGCGATGAGATCCTCCGCTCCATGCCTACCCTTGCGGTACCGTTTGACAAACTCGCCCGCGGCTTTGCGGGCCTGGATTTCCACCCGCATGCGGCCGGAGCGTCGGCGGTAGCGCACGGCGCCCAGCAAGCTCAAATAAGCCAGCACCGGCAGGATCATGACCACCCCGAACGCCAGGCTCTTCGGCCGGATCGGGGTGGGCGCCCCCAAATCGCGCAGGGCCCCATGAACCGGGAGGATGTCCCGGCCGAGCTCCTGGACCTTCTTCTTGTGATCATCTTCGGCGGGACGTTCCCCCGCGGCCGGCCGTGCGGCTTGCGGCCGCTGCTCCTGGCCGGGTTGGACGACCAGCGCGTGCAGGGAGG
>CP070697.1:4567477-4591561 GCA_020353555.1 Desulfobacterales bacterium | reverse complement strand
CCCGGAAATGTCGTTGTCGACTTGCAAGAGCGGGTATTCCTGCTGGATTTCGACCGGGCCTGTGTTTATCCCGGCCTCAAAAATAAACTGCGAGACCGCTACTTGGCGCGTTGGGAGCGCGCCGTCCAAAGGCACGGGTTGCCGCCCATGCTCAGCGGTTTAATGCGCGCCGGCCTTAACCGCGATTATGAATGCTAGGGAAACCAGGCGTGGATCCCCCCCCGCGGCGTCCGCCCCGCCATCATCCCTTCGGCCTTCGATCCTCATCATTCTAATGGGTGCTCTGGGGGATGTCGCCCGCGGCCTGGCTTTGGTTGCCCACATCAAAGCGCATCTCCCCAACAGCCGACTGACCTGGCTGGTGGAACCCAAATCGGCCGGTCTGGTGGGATTCCACCCTCAAATCGATCAGATGATTGTCTTTAACCGCGCCTGGCGGTTTGCTGCGGTTTGGGAACTCCATAAGAGACTGCGTCAGGAACATTTCGATATCGCCCTGGACCTCCAGCGCCACCTGAAAAGCGGATGCTTCTCCTTGCTTTCCGGCGCCAAAAGGCGGGTCGGCTTTCACCGCCGCGACGCTAAGGAGATGAACTGGCTGTTCAACAATGAGCATATTGGTTATTTTGGCAACGAACTGCCGAAACTGTTCCACTATCTAAAATTCACGGAGTATCTGGGATTACCTGACCCGGCTTGCCTGGACTTCGGGTTATCTGCCCTGGACGCTTTGAATACGGCGCCGCGGGCGGCGGCGGAGTTGCGGGAGCCCTACATCGCGATTGTTCTGGGTTCGGCCTGGGAATCCAAAAACTGGCTTTTGGAGGGTTATGAAGAACTCGCGCGTCAGGTTTTAACGACCGGAAAATTGAAGATCGTGCTGCTGGGGGATCGCTCGCACTCAGCGACCGCAGCAAGACTTTCCACGAAAATTGCCCTCCCCGGATTGATCAACCTAGTGGGGCAAACCTCGCTGCTGGAATTGAGCGCCGTCTTGAAAGCGGCAGCCGCCGGTGTCGGTCCCGACTCCGGCCCGGGTCACCTGGCGGCGGCCGTCGGCACACCTTATGTGTCTTTATTCGGCCCGACCTCGCCGGAGCGGACCGCGCCCTATGGCTGTGAGAATCTGGTGGTTCAAGCCCAGGTCGACTGTGCCCCCTGTTACCGGAAGCAGTGCCCCGGTCTTGCCCGGCAATGCATGCGCGCGATTGGTGCGGAGGCGGTGATGGCCAAACTTTCCCAGGCCCTCGCCCGGCAGGGCCTCAATTGCCTTTGACCATTCGACCCTTTGACCAATTTAACCCTCTTGAGTCAAAACTCAATTTGGTGTACGAAACACCTGGGTTCCTTGTGACCAAACCTAAAGAAATACAACCCCGGAAGATTTTAGTCATTTGCCCCAACTGGGTCGGTGATGTCGTCATGGCAACCCCCGCTTTTGATTGTATCCGTCAAAACTATCCTGGAGCCCAAATCATCGGCCTGATTCGTAAATATGCCAAAGGGGTGATTGAAGACAGCCCCTGGTTTGATCAAGTCCTCGAATCCACTGATAAGACGACCCGGGGATTCGCCCGCCTGGCGCACTGTCTGCGCCGGCTCAAACCGGACTTAGCCATCGTCCTGCCCCATTCCATCCGCGCGGCTTTAATCGCCCGCTTGGGCGGAATCAAAAAAATATACGGCTACCGCCGCGGCGGCAATTGCATTTTACTCACGGATGGCCCCCAGCCCCGGCGGGGGGATAGTGGGATTTTGCCTGTGCCCATGGCGCACTATTATCTGGAGCTGTGCCGGTGGCTTAACCTGAAAATTCCTCGACAGACCACGCCGCGTCTTTTCCTTTCCGACGCCTTGCAGGCCCGAGGCGAGCGGCTGCTGCAACACTACGGGATCGGAGCGGACGATATGGTCATCGGCCTGAACCCGGGGGCCAAATTCGGGTCTTCTAAATGCTGGCCGCCTGAATACTTCGGGGAACTGGCGGAGCTGTTGGCCGCAGAGTGGGCCTGTAAAATCTTGCTTTTCGTGGGGCCGGGAGAAGGGGCGATTGCCAGAGCAATTTTGGCCAGCAGCCAGACGGCGATTATCAATACCGGCAAAGATCAAGTTGATCTGAACCTTTTGAAACCCCTGATCAAGAGATGCCAGCTCCTGATTACCAATGATACGGGACCCCGCCACTATGCGGTCGCATTTGGTGTCCCGGCGGTCGTGATCATGGGGCCTACCGACCCCCGGTACACGGCTGCCAATCTGGAAAAAACCGTGGTTATCCGTCAGGAGCTTGCTTGCTCCCCCTGCCACGAAAGAAAGTGCCCTGAGGGACAGCACGCCTGTATGGCGATGATCAAACCGGAAACGGTGCTTCGGGAAAGCAAAAATTTGTTAAAAAGGTTGAATGAGCCGTGCCTGCTACGTACTACCGAGACCAATGGTCGGCAATTAAAAACAAGCCGGCGAACCTAGAGGAGTTGAAGCGTTTAGCACAGCAGATTGCCCACTCTTTTCTGGATTATTACTTAAAGGATTGCCGTTATGAAGAGGATTTTATCAATCTGCTCTGCGAGATGACGACGTTTGCGGAGGATCCGGCCCTGAACCACCCGGGGGCCCATGCGCTGTTCGGTATCATTATTGAGAGCTTATGCGACGATTTCGAAGAATTCCAGACGGTGACCTACAACCGGGTAATGGCGCAGGTGGTCTCCTTCTGCCGCAAAATTCCGGACGGGCAAGCCCTGGATCGCGGCCTGCAGAAATTCGGAATTTACACCGTCACCGATCTGCTGGACCGTATCACCAAAATCCGCGCCGACGGAAATTTCCTGTCCCCCTTGACATCGGTCAAAAAAATCCTGTTGCTGTCCCGCGTGACAATCGGCGCCGATGTAGCCATTAACAGCATCATTGTGCAGCGCCTGGCGCAGCTTTTTCCGGAAGCCGCCATCGTGATGATCGGCTCCCGCCGAATCCAAGAAGTATACGGGGGCAACCTGCGCATCAAAATAAGGGAAGTCTCGTACTCCCGCCAGGGCGGACTGCTGGAACGTCTATCCAGTTGGCATCGGGTCGTGCAGATCATTCAACAGGAATTGACGGACTGCCCTTTGGAAGAGACAATTCTGATCGACCCGGACTCCCGTCTGTCGCAACTGGGGGTTCTGCCCCTGATCGCCCGCGATCGTTATTTTTTCTTTGACAGCCGTTCGGACGCAGCTTCCAGCCGCCAGATGTCAATGTCGGAACTGACCAATGCCTGGCTGGATAAAATCACCGGACAGGAGGATTTTTGCTATCCGCAGGTCTGGATACCGGATTCCTATCTGAACCTCGCCACCCGGCTTTGTGAAGGAATCAGAAATTATGGGGCCCGGAGAATTGTGGCGGTTAATTTCGGCGTGGGCGGAAATCCCCGCAAGAGAGTCGGCCGGCACCTCGAGGAGCGGCTTCTCGCAGCTCTGTTGCAGCAGCCGCAGACCGTGATTCTCTTGGACAAAGGACTGGGTGCCGCCGAAAGAACCAACGCCAACGAATTAATCGCGGCCATTGCCGCCCAGGGGTATGCGGTGCAACACACGGACTTTGAATCCAACGCGCATCTGGATGTGAAATGGGGTCTGGTCGGCCTTCAGAGCGGCATTGGAGGAATCGCGGCTGTGATTGCCCGCAGCGATGAATTCATCGGCTATGACTCGGCCGGTCAGCACATCGCGGCGGCGATCGGAACGCCCTGTGTGACCATATTTGCGGGCTCCAACAACATGCGCTTCATTCGCCGCTGGAGCGCCCACGGTGCCAATCCCTGTCATATCGTCCATGTCGATACGCTCACCAACCCGATTTCAATTGATGTGGACAATATCATCAATCGGGTTATGAATGTGCGCAAACTCAATGACTGAATTGGGCTGGATTTAAACCCGTCGCAGCCCTCTGGGGGGGCTGCGACGGGCCCTGAAGACGCATGAAAATACTCTTTGTCTATCCTAATGCCGGCTCCCAACTCGGGTTCAATTACGGCATTGCCCATCTGGCGGCCGTTCTCAAACAGGCCGGCCACTCGGTGGCGCTGTGGCAGCTTTGTGAGGAGATCGCCCCGCTGCCGGGGAAAGACGCCTTCATCCGCCGGATTAAGCAGGAAGCGCCGGATGTCATCGGTTTCTCCGTTGTCACCCATCAATGGCCCTATACGCTCCAGCTGGCGGGCTGGGCGCGTGAAGCCTCGGATGCTCCGCTGGTGTGCGGCGGAATTCACGCCCTGGCGGCGGGAAGCGAAATTCTGCGGACCGGCTTGTTTGACTATATTATTCGCGGCGAAGCCGAAGAGGCTTTCGTGGAATTCGTGCACAAATTGGAACGCCGGGAAAACGTGGCCGAACTGCCCAACCTGGGGTAGATTCCCAACGGCAAAATCCGCATCAACCGTATGCGCTCCCTGCCGGAACTCAAAAAATTGCCGTTCAAGGACTATACGATTTTTGATTTTCAAAAAATTATCGATGCCAAAAACGGCTGGGTGGGTCTGATGGCATCCCGGGGCTGCCCCTTTGCCTGCAGTTACTGTTTCAACCACCAAGTGGTCAAGCATTATCGCCGTGATCTGAAGTGCAGCTTTAAGGAACTCAATTATATCCGCCATTTCAGTGTACCGCAGATCCTGGATGAAATTCAGTACCTCCTGCGCAACTATCGCAACATCAAAATGTTCATTTTTGACGACGATCTGTTTACCTTTTACAAAGATTATGTGAAAGAATTTTGCAGGCGCTATCCCCAAGTCAGCTCCTTGCCGTTTGTCGTCAACGCGCATGTGGGTTTTTTTGATGAAGATCGCGCCCGGTACCTGGCGAATGCCAATTGCCAGATTGTTAAATTCGGCGTCGAAAGCGGCAGCCACCGCATCCGTCAGCAGATTATGCGACGCCACATGACCAACGAAAAGATTATGGCTGCCATCCGAACGGCGAAGCAATTCGGGCTGCACACCTCGGTTTTTCTGATGATCGGCCTGCCGGATGAAACTCGGGAGGATGTCCTGGCCACGGTTCAACTGATGAGTCAGGCGCAGCCCGGTCGCTACCGCTGGTCATTCTTCTATCCCTTTCCCGACACGGAGGCCTACGCCATCGCCGACAAACGCGGCTATATTGATCCGGCCAAAATGCAGAATCTCAAGAACTTCACCGCCAGCTCCGGCCTGGATTTCGGCGCGGAGCATAACCTGTTTCTGCAGAAGGTCGGCAAGATCATGCCCTGGTTGGTGAACGCTTATTCCGATCTGGAAGTCGCCGATTTCTATCGCCGCAAAGTCGAAGAAATTCTCGCCCTGGACGAACCCGCCTGGAAACAACTGGCCCCCAAGATATACGCCGAGGACCAAAGAATCTCGGAAAATTTTGTCCGCCAGGGACTCCGCCATTACGCCATCAAGTACAACCCTTTTATGGGCGTCATCTCGGACTATTTTACGACTGAAACTTAGACCGGGTGGGAAACGTCATAGTTGCGCAGCGCGGAACGATTCCACTTCCTCGCACCCCGCCGAGGCGGACCTAATGCAACTCGTAAGGAAGATCGACCTGAAACTCCGCCTGCCTGAACCCTTTGCCTTGCGGGGGAGTTAAGGAAAAAATGCAGCGGATCGCAATGGCCTGACCCGTGGTTTCTTCGGCTTAATCCACCCCTCAGAACCGAAATTGTCCACTAAGCATGTTCAGGTATCAAGGGCCCTTTCTTTGATTGTTACCGAAAAATAATCTTCCCATAATGTTCTGGTAATCTTGAAGTTCTATTTTGCAAATACGACGTTGTGCTAACTTCCCACCGGAATCTAGCCGTCTACCAAGCGAGAACCCGGTTGGGAGGCCAGGCCTCAAAAACCAGCAGAAAGGGGGGGATATGATTTCGCCGGAAAAAGGGGTCCGAAACATTGACTTTTCAGAAAGTGTCGGCGGCGGATTTGATCCTTGGGAGCCAATCTGCTCCCCTCGACCAACGCACCCGCTTGCAGGGACGAAAAAGAAAGGAGAAAGCCCATGAGAAAACGACAACCGTCAGCGAATTTAAAAGTTCTGGTTGTGGCACTCAGCGCCGGTTTGACCATCCTTTCAGGCTCCGGCGTGTTCAACTCAGACGTTGGGGCCCAGGATGGAGAGTCACCGGCATTCACCTCTGAGTTTCCGCTCGGGGACTGTAAGTTTAGAACGAAGGGCGCAAACCGCTATTTCATCCTCGCGCCGGGTCGACAGCTTTTCTTCGACAATCGCAATTGCGAAGATTGCGAAGAGCTGGTCGAAAATCGGATTACGGTTCTCGACGAAACCCGCGCGATCCAGCTGGAAATTGACGGCCGCCTGAAGACGGTCAAAACCCGGGTCGTCGAGGAATTTGAAACCGTCGACGGCGAGCTGGCAGAGATTTCCCGCAACTTCTTCGCGGAATGCGAAGACACCAGGGATGTCTACTATTTCGGCGAGGATGTCGACATTTTTGAAGACGGCGAAGTCGTAAGCCATGACGGCGCCTGGCTGGCCGGCAAAAACGGTGCGAGGCCCGGGATCATCATGCCGGGGGGTGCGTTTCTCCTGGGTTCGCGCTATTTTCAGGAAATCGCGCCGGATGTAGCCCTGGATCGTGCCGAGCATGTCGCCATGGGGCTTGAAATCGAAGTTCCCGCGGGCGATTTCGAGAATTGCGTCGAAGTCGAGGAGACCACGCCGCTCGATCCGGAAGAGCTTTCGACCAAGATCTACTGCCCTGAAACAGGCCTGGTCATCGACGACGATTTGGAGCTGGTCAAGATAATCAAGGGGAATGATGACCATGATGAGCGGATGAATCGCCCCCATTTCCAACATCATGCTAAAAAGAGCCAGTTCACAAGGACCGGTTCCATGGTCAGAAGTCTGCTTGATTCCCTTTAGACAGGGTTGGCGGGAACCAACCCGCCCACCTGCCTGAGGGTTGGTTCCGCTTTGAAATCAGCGCGCAGGTCGCTTTTGCGAACCCTTATTTGCGAGTTTTTCCCGATGCCCAAAGCCGATGAGCGGTCGGCCTATCCATGGTTTTTCAAAGGGCTAAACTGTTACCGGGCCGGTATGGCGCCGACGCGGCCGGCAAGCAGCACCCCCGCCCATGCCCGCCCAATGAGCGGACGGTCGCCGCGCTCCAAGCTAATTCGGCGTCAAATCCATGGGACCCTCCCAACTAATGAGGCCCTATCGATTTAGACACGCGTGCCGGGCAGGGTTTGGAATCGGCGCTCGGCGCGCCGTTTGAAGGTCTTAGCGGGTGTTAGCCGGAACCCGGCGCGATACGGTTGGCATGGGATTCACGGCCAGTCATACCCTTCGTATCGTAAAAGTTCCATCGAGTTCCGGCCTTACACCCGCTTGGACCCTGAGTTTGAGGCGTCGACCGCTTCAATGCCCTGCCCGGCCTGGCCGATGATTCATGCTGCCCATGACCACCGTTGTCTAATTAATAACGCACGCATCAGTAAGTCATACCGCACTGTCGTAAACGCAGCCACAGGCCTGCCCGCAATATCCCCTTAGACGGCCAGCCTGTTTTGGATAAACGTCTCCACGGCCTGCTCTTCGGCGCCGAAAGAAATTCGCACGCCGATCACCATCAGGTCTAAAGGCACGCGAACGCCAGGCGCCGCCCGGGCATGGTCTTTCGCGGTGGTAATCAGAAGGTCAGCGCCGGTACTCCGGGCGCAATCCAGAATCGACGCCCAATCGCCTGCGGAATAGCGGTGATGATCCGGAAAGCGTAAAAATCGCGTCACGGAACAATCCAGTTCATCCACGGTTTCTTGAAAGTCATCGTTGCGGGCAATACCGGAAAAAGCCAAAACCTTGCGCCCCTTCAAGCGCCCGCACGCTTCGGCACCGGAAAATTCCGGTAGCGCATCTAAATGAACCGCCTGGCCCGCGGTAATCTGACAGAAATAAGGAATGTGCGAAGCGGCAAAAACGGGGCGCGGCGGAGCCAGGGCCTGCAATCGCCTCCGCCAGGCTGTCTCCGGCCCGCGGTGGTCGCGCGGCGCACGGGTCAGAATGAACGCATCGCCCCGCGCCAGCGCCCCGATCGGTTCTCTAAGAATCCCTCGGGGTAACAAATAACCGTTGCCAAAGGGGCGGGCATGGTCCAAAAGCACCAGATCAACGTCGCGCGCCAGCTGCAGGTGCTGGAAAGCGTCATCCAATACGACCACGTCCGGCTGAAACTCGTGGAGGGCCCGTCGGCCCGCAGCCAGCCGGTGGGCACCGACCACTACGGGGATGTTCCGCAACTGCGCGGCCATCATATAGGGTTCGTCGCCAGCTGCCACGGGTCCCTCCAAAATACGCTGCCCGTCGCTGACAATTCCACCTTTTTTTTCAAGCCGCCCCTTATATCCTCGGCTGATCACCGCCACCTTGTAGCCCAGACGCTTCAGCCGCTGAGCGATGTCGATAGTCATAGGAGTCTTGCCGGTGCCCCCCACCGTGATGTTGCCGATCGAAATGACTTTGCAGGGAAGCTTATGCGAGGCAAGGATCCTTCGCCGATAAAGGGCGGCGCGCAGATGCTGTAAACCGCCATAGCCGAAGGAAACCAACTGCAGCAAGGCGGCCAACACATCGAGCCGCCGCGGCCTCTCCTGCAGCATCACCGTCTCAATTTTTTTGTGAAGCGGGTTCACGCCGTTGCCTTGGCGGGCTTTGCAGCTCCGCTTGCCGGTTATTCGCTATTGAAAGGAAATCCGCACGCATCCGAATTTCCATGTTCTGTATGCAAAAAACACAATGACAGGTTCATCATCGACCGCATTCGGCCGATTAAACCGCCCCACGCGCCTGCGGCCTACTCCGCCGTAATGAGCGTAAAAAGACCGAAACAGAAAAATAACACGTTGGCTACCCAGGCGGCCACGAAAGGGGGAAGCATCCCGCCCGACCCCAGGGATAGACAAAAGCTGTGGATAACCCAGTAAAGAAATATCATCCCGACGCCGTAGGCAATGTTCACGGACAGACTTTCACGGATTTTTCTGCGGACGGAAATGCCGGCGGCGATAATGCTCATGATCAAACATACGAAGGGCAAAGCAAATTTGGCATGAAAGTCCACCCGATAGACCGTTGCATCGTACCCCTCGGACTCGACATCCTGAATATAAGTCCATATTTCCAAAATATTCATTTCCTCGGATTTCTTGACCACCCGCTTCAAGTCTTCCGGCAGGAAATCGATCGGTTCCACCTGTACCGGATAAAAAGCAACATCATAGCCGGCTTCGTCCTTATTCAGCGTCTGGATCATGACGTCCTTGAGCACCCATTTTTCCCCCTGGAATTGGCCTCCCCGGGCATCCACTCTTTTGATCAGCCTGAAATCCTCGTCGAAATAGTTCAAAGTGATCCCGGAAATCGTCGTATTCTGAGGATTGAAGTAGGCGATGTAGTAAATCGAACGGTGCCCTTTAATCCAGATGTTTTTTTGCCGCGAAGTCACTGCGGCTTTTTTTTGGACTTCCAATCGCCAAATTTTATTGGCCTTGCCCAACGTGATGGGAACGACAATTTCGGACAGGCAAAAGACAAGCAGGGTCGAGATGAAACCGATTCCCAGAATGGGGCGCAACAGGTAATACACGCTCACCCCACTGCTTTTGAGGGCAATAATTTCATTGTTTTTGTTCATCAGTCCGAAGGCAATTAAAATGGCCAACATAATACTGACCGGGGTTACCTGGGCAACGATCAGCGGCAGCTTCAACTGGAAATAACTGGCCACTTTGAAAAGGGGCAAATCGGCTTCCATGAAATTGTCGATCTTTTCAAAGAAATCGACAATCAGGTATATCCCCACCACCAGGGTCAAAACGATCGCGAAATACCTGCCGATTTCGCGGGTCACGTATTTATGGATGATGGACATAACCTAAGCCGGAGCCTCGTCTTGGAGGGAGTGAACCAAAAAGGGAAATTTGAATAGAAACGATTGAAAACCCACGAGGGGTTGATAATGAAAAAAGCTTGCCCCAAGGATAGCGGGCCGGCCAAAGCCGAAAAAATTTGAGCGCCCCCCTCGCACCCACCGGGGCCAAACGGCAATCAGGGGCGGCACCGGGGTTATCTGCCAAATTTGGTTATCCACCGCTGAAACCGCCGGGCCCAGAGATTGATCTTCAGGGAGCGCTCCCTGGCCGTTTGAACGAAGAGATACACTCCAATCACGCCCATCACGGCGTTGGGAAGCCACATCCCGATTGCCGGGGGATAAGTGCCGGTTTTACCCAGAACCATCCCGGCCGATAGCATTAAATAATAGACCAGAAAGAATACCAGGCCCAGTACGAGTCCGAAGGATCGCTTGGCTGACCTGGACTGCATGCCCAAGGGGACCGCCAGCAGCCCGAGGGCAAAACAGGCCACCGGGATGGAAAACTTGCGATGGAATTCCAGCAGGGCCTTATAATAGGTCTTGTTTTTGACAGGCAAATCGCGGATGAATCGACGCAGCTCACTGAGATTCATCTCGCTGCGGCCTTTGGGCTTTTCCTTTGCCTCCGCCACGGCCTTTTTCAGATCAAGCGTCAAGTCATAGGTGTTAAATTGAATGGAATTCGCGGAACGATCCTCCAGGTTGGTCTGATGGATCGTGCCATTGAAGAGCTTGAGGTGGAACAAAAATTTTTCCGGCTCGCTCAACAGCTTGCCTTTGGGGGCGATCACCGTACTGATAATGTCCGGCTTTCTTTTATCTTCGATGAAGACATCGATGAGCGTGCGATTCTTCATATCGATCTCGTTTACATAGAGCATGACGTCCTTGAAAGCGTCATTAAAGGTCCGTTCCTTTAATCCGATATCGACATTGGCGGTCGCCACTGTCAGTGACAGTCTCTTAATGGCGGTCTGCCCCCACGGCAACCCGTAGAGGGTCATAAAACAAGTGATGCCAGACCCTATCAGGCAGATCAGCAACACGGGCGGGAGCAATCCATAGAGACTCAAGCCGCCGGACTTCAGGGCGATAATTTCATTGTCGCTGGACATGCGCAGAATGGTCAGTAAAACGGTCATCATCACGGACATCGGAATCACGAAAACCAGAAAATAGGGTGTGGAATAGAAGATTAACAGAAGAACCGTGAAAACACTGATGTTGTAATTTACAATCCAGTTGGTGATTTCCAGCATCTGCGCCATCAGGAAGATGAAGGTAAAAAACAATACGTTCAATCCGAAGGGCGGAAGCATCTCTTTGAAAACATACCTGTTTAAGATCGTATTAACCTTCATCGTCCCGCTCTGGGTGGGCAGAGAGACACGCGCCCGCAACTGCAACCGACCGGCGCGCCCGGCGATTGGCGCTGGAGATGTTCGGGTCGTCAGCGCGGCAATCTCGCCTCTAACCCCGCTGCTGAAATCCGAATTCCGCCTTCCGGATTGTGTCTTCTGTCCTCCCCCGCCGAACCGCTGCTCACGGCCCCAGGCCCGCGGCCTTCTCGTTGAAACCATTGCTGAACTGCATCCGGTAGAGTTTGCAATATTCCCCCTCGCAAGCCAGCAGCTCGTCATGTTGGCCTTCTTCGACAATTTGTCCATCCACCAACACAACGATGCGGTCGGCGTGACTGATGGTCGACAGCCGGTGCGCGATGACGAAGGTGGTGCGGCCTTCCATCAGATTCTCCAGGGCTTTCTGCACCAGGGTTTCGGACTCGGTATCGAGGGAAGAAGTGGCTTCATCCAGAATCAATATGGGCGCATCTTTTAAAAGGGCGCGGGCGATGCAGATCCGCTGCTTTTGGCCGCCCGACAGCCGGCCTCCCAATTCGCCGATGCGGGTGCCGAACCCTTGGGGAAAACTCTGAATAAACTCGTAGGCATAGGCGGCCTGGGCCGCCTTTTTTATTTCCGCGTCGGAGGCATGGGAATTCCCATAGGCAATGTTGTTTTTGACGGTGTCGTTAAACAGGATGGGCTCCTGGGTGACGATGGCGATTTGTTGGCGCAGGGAGGCAATCGAGGCTTGACGGATATCGATCCCGTCAATCCGGATGGCGCCTTCGGTCACATCGTAAAATCGGGGGATCAGATTTACCAGCGACGTTTTTCCGCCGCCGCTTGTTCCCACCAATGCCAAGATTTCACCGGGTTGGACGTCCAGATGAATCCCTTTTAGAACCATGTCATGTTCGTATCTAAAGAAAACACGGTCAAAGGTCACCCGATGAGGCCGGTTCGGATAGGTAATGGGATTCGGGGCCTCCCGAATGTCCGATTGCCTCTCGAGAATATCGAATATCCGGTCAGTGGCGGCCAGCCCCTGCTGGACGGCGTTATTGAGCTTGCTCAACTTCTTGACCGGCTCGTAGAGCATGAGAACGGCCGCCAAAAACGAAACAAATGTTCCGGTCGTGTAAGTCCCGGCAATCACATGATAGCCGCCATACCAGATGATGAACGCAATCCCGATCCCGGCCAGAATCTCATTGATCGGACCCGACAGGGACCGGGCGATGACCTCTTTCATTTCCAGTTTAAACAGGCTCAAGGATCTGTCGAAAAAACGCTTTTTTTCATAGTCTTCCCGGCCGAATGCTTTCACGATCTTGTTGCCGGCCAAGGTTTCATGCAAAAAGGAGTTCATCTCCGCCATGGATTCCTGACAGCCCGTGCTGACCCGGCGAACGCATCTGCCCAACGCCACAACCGGAAAAAAGGCCAGAGGCAAGACGACAAACGCGATGAGGGCGAGCTGCCATATCTGGTAAAAAATCACGAAGATCAAGCCGATGACGGTAAAACAATCCTTCGTGGAGCCGGTCACGGTCCCCGAAACCATATTCTTGACGATGTTCACATCATAGGTAATGCGCGACATCAGGCCGCCGGTTTTTTCTTCCTGAAAAAAAGCCAGCGGAAGATCCTGAATGCGGCTGTAAAGGTCGTTGCGAAGCCGCCGGATGATGTTCTGGCCGATATAACTCATCAGATATTGCTGGCCGAACATCGCCAGGCTGCGGACGATGTATAAAAGGATCACCGCGATCGGAATCAATTTCAGCATTTGGACATCTTTATCGACGAAAATATCATCCAGCACCGGTTTAATTAAATAAGCCGTGGCGGCCGTTGTGGCGGAGATGACCACCATACAGCCCATCGCGATGACCAGCTTCGGCCAGCTGTCTTTGACCATTTCCAGCAGCCGTTTATGTCTGTCTTTTAAAACCACGTAACTTGTAACCTCTGCTCATGTTACCGTGCCGGTGATCCATTGACATCGCTGACAAATGACCGGTTCGCCCGGGTTACAGCATGCCCAGCGCAATATCCGCCACCCTTTCCGAAGCCCCCGCCCCTCCCAGACGATGCCGTATTTGGATCAATTCTTCTCTCAGGCGCTTGAGGCCATCGGTGTCGCTTAACATCTCCGCCACGGTTCCTGCAATTTCGGCGGCCGAAGCACGGTCCTGTACCAACTCGGGGACGATCTGCCGCCCGGCCACGAGATTGACCAGACCAATGTGATTAACCCGGATCAAAGCCCTTCCCAGCCAGTAGCTGAGAGGAGACACTTTGTAAATGATGACCATGGGAGTGCCATGAATGGCCGCCTGAAGCGTCACCGTACCGGATGCGGCCACGATGAGATCGCACCGGGCAAAAACCTCTTCCACCCGGTCTGGAATAATCTCGACATCCAATGCTTCCGCACAGCCATCCACGATCGTCTCCAGACGACGGCGATCGACCGATGGGGCCCGGGAGACAATAAACTTCGTCTGCGGCCAACGATCGCGCAAAAGATGCGCCGCGTGTAGCATCACCGGCAGATGCTTTTCCACTTCCATCTCCCGGGACCCCGGCACCAGACCAATCACCGGCGGATTTCCGGCCGCCGGTTCCGGCGACGTGTGACGCGGGGGCAGTTGGATATCGAGCAAAGGATGGCCGACAAATGTCACCGGGACATTATGCGCGCGATAAAAATCTTCCTCGAACGGCAAAATCACGGCCATGTGATCCACCCGCCGGGCGATCCGTTTCACCCTCCCCTGCCGCCAGGCCCAGATCTGAGGGCTGATATAGTATAAGACGGGAATACCCAGCTTTTTGGCCGTACCGGCCACATGCAGATTGAAATCGGGAAAATCGATCAAAATGAGCAGATCCGGTTTGAGACTTTTCAACAGCCGTTTGACGGCCGACATTGCCCGGTAGATACCGGCCATCCTGGAAAACACTTCGGTGATACCCACAACCGCCAGATCGGCCGCATCAACCAGAATTCGGACCCCGGCCCCCCGCAGGGCCGGCCCTCCAATCCCACAAAAAAACAGACGGTCATGCTTCCGCTGCATGGAATGCACCAGTTTCGATCCGTGCAGATCACCGGATGTTTCCCCGGCGATGATGGCCACGCACTTTGAGGCTGGATTGCCGTCCATTCCTTATTTGTTCAAAAAACGTCTGTTCGTGGTATTAATCTGATCCATGATACTCAATGCGATCGCCAGTGCATCGCGGCCCACTTTACCGGACACTTCGGGGGCTTGGCGGGTGGCCACGGCCTGAACGAAGGACTTTAATTCTTCCTCCAGAGCATCCCCCGGGGCAAAGCGACGCTGCGTGATTTCGAGACCCGCAAACGGTCCGCCGTGGTCCTCACCGTTCCGCCGTGTGATCGTGATCATCTGTTGGGCGAAATCGACGGAAATATAGGCATCGCTTTGAAACAACCTGATTTTGCGTTCATTTTTGGCGGATATGCGGCTGGCGGTCACATTGGCGACACAACCGTTTTTGAATTCAAGGCGGGCATTGGCGATATCCACCTCCCCGGAAATGACAGGAATGCCGGCCGCATGCAGGTGATCGAGATCCGCCTGAACGAAGTTCAAAATGATATCAATGTCATGGATCATAAGATCCAACACCACGCTGACATCGGTGGCACGCGGCTTGAACAGGCTCAGGCGGTGGGATTCGATAAACATCGGATGTTTGACAATATCCCGCAGCGCCACGACGGCCGGATTAAAGCGTTCCAGATGCCCGACCTGGATGATCAATCCGCTTCGGGCCGACATCTGAATGAGTTCGTCGGCCTCCGGCAATGTTTCGGTGATCGGTTTTTCGATCATCACATCCACGCCATGTTCCAGAAAATCCCGGCTGACCTGGAAATGCGCCGAGGTCGGGACGACCACACTGACGGCATCTACCCGGCCGATCAGTTCGCGATGATGGCTGTACGCCGATGCACCCACTTGGGCAGCCACTGTCGCGGCACGGGATCGATCGGTATCGGCCAGCGCCACCAGCTCAACATCGTTCATCTGGGCATATTTTTCGGCATGAAATCGGCCCAGATAACCAACGCCGACCACACCGACGCGAATTTTCTTCATGGAAGGCCGCCCTCCGCAAATTATAGCATTTTGAACTCTGCGCGACTGAAAAATTTACGGGGAACGGATCGCTCCCCGCGGCGCAATCATCTGCTTGTAGCATTAGGTGAAATGGTCAAAAGGCAAATCGGCTAAATCGGGAGAGAAGAAAAATTCCATTTTCGATTTCGGTCGCTTAGAAAATAAGTAACAGTTTAGCCCTTTGAAAAACCATGGATAGGCCGACCGCTCATCGGCTTTGGGCAGCGGAAAAAAACTCGAAAATAACAGAATCTATGGCCCGCACGCCGGATCTTCCTTGCCTCCGCGACGTCCGGGGTTTCCCTCAGGGACCGAAAACGGGCGCCCGGAGGCTGGCGGCTATCGAGTAATACCACGATGGGAAGATTTAATGAAGCGAATAAAATTAACCACCTCCGGAAGCTGATCCACCTCGGCCCGTACTCTTTCGATCGCCTCGTTTACGGTAATACCGATGCGGAAGAAAATGCGGTAGACTTTTTTCAATTCGGCCACGGTCGCTTCTGAAAAACCACTGCGCTTCAGCCCGACCCGGTTTAATCCATGTAATTTGGCCCGGTCCCCGGCGGCAATCACATACGGAGGAATATCTTTGACGACGGCGGATTTCCCGCCGACATAGGCATAATCGCCGATGCGCACAAATTGATGAATCGCCACCAGGCCGCCCACCGTGACATAATCACCGATGGTAATATGGCCGGCCAAGGTGGCACTGTTGGCCAGGATCACCTTACGCCCGGTTTTGCAGTCATGGGCAACATGGGTATAGGCCATGAGCAAATTTTCGTCTCCGACCTCGGTCACGCCGCTGCCGAAAGCCGTCCCCCGATTGATGGTCACAAATTCACGCACGACCGTGCTGCGTCCGATCTTAACAAAAGTTTTTTCCCCTCCGAATTTGATGGCTTGCGGTGTGGCCCCGACCGAAGCGAATTGAAAGATCCGGCAATCCGGTCCAATGGATACATACGGATCAATGATAACATGCGGACCGACCACCGTCCCGGAGCCGATGGTGACATTGTCGGCGATAATCGCATACGGACCGACTTCCACGTTAGCATCGATCTCCGCTTTGGAGTGCACAATTGCCGTGGGATGGATCATGAGGGTCCTCCGAAGGAGGCCATGAGTTCGGCTTCGGCCACGAGGCTGTTATCCACCTTGGCGACACCTGAAATTTTGACCACCTTGCGCCTGAATTTCAGAATGCGGGCTTCCAATATCAATTGATCCCCCGGCACCACGGGCTTGCGGAATCTGACTTTATCCATCCCCATAAAATAGACAACCCCGCCATGCGTTTCCGCCGGCAACGCCTCGTAAGCTAATATCCCACCCGCCTGCGCCAGGGCCTCAATGATCAGGACCCCCGGCATAATCGGAGTTCCGGGAAAGTGACCCTGGAAAAAAGGTTCATTCATGCTCACGTTCTTCAAGGCGACGATTTCTTCGCGCGAAACCAGTTTAAGGACCCGATCGATGAGAATGAAAGGATAGCGATGGGGTAGATAATTCATTATCGCGCGAATATCAAAAACCTTTTCCATTACGCTGCTCCATTTGCTGCAATTTTTTTTCCAGGGCTTCCAGCCTTTTCTTGAGTTCAGGAAGCTGAGCGACAATCCGCTGTAAACGAAACCATTTTTTGTGGGGCATCTCGGGCGATCCGATAACAACGGCACCGTCCGGTACGGATTTGCCCACCCCGCACTGGGGACCGACCGTCGCCCGATCTCCGATTCGCAGGTGCCCGGCGATACCGGCCTGCCCCGCCAGGATCGCGTTTTTGCCGATGGTAACGCTGCCGGAAATACCCACTTGGGCGACCAACACGCTGTTTTCCCCGACAGTGACGTTGTGGGCGATATGCACCAAGTTGTCGGTCTTCACCCCTCGCCGAACCCAGGTCTTTCCGAAGGTACCGCGATCGATGGTGTTGTTGGCACCGATTTCCACATCGTCATCGATTTGGACGCTGCCGGTATGGGGTATTTTGTAATACTGGTCTCCGTTCGGCGCAAAACCGAAACCATCACTTCCAATCACCGTCCCGGCATGGATGATCACTCGCTGGCCGATCCGGCAACGGGAATACACGGTCACATTCGGATAAATGATGGTGTCGTCGCCGATGACAACATCATTGCCGATAATCACTCCGGGAAAAAGCCAGACGCGATCGCCCAGCGTCACCCGATCCCCGACCACTGCCAGAGGGCCGATGGCGACATCGGCGCCACACACAAAGTCCCTGCCGATCACGGCCCGGGGATCAATGACGGCTTCGGGTACGGCCGGGGGATGAAAGAATTCCATGACCTGGGCAAAGGCCACCGGGGGATTATCCACCTGTAGAAGGTTATGGGAGAATCCCTCCACGCCGCTTGCCACAATAACGGCTCCAGCCCTGGTTTCATCCATTTTTTTCAAGAATTTGGCCTGGCCGGCCAGCGTGATCTCATCCTCATGGGCCGTTTCAAACGGGGCGACACCGCGGATCAGCTTATTGGGGTCGCCGACGACGTTTCCTTGAACCAGAGCAGCGATTTGGGATAACAGTATTTCCATCATCAAAAGATTGACGGGATTTAGGCCCGCCCTTCGCAAAGGGGGCACAAAACTAAAAGCCTCGATCAAACGCGACCAACTCCGGTCGCTCTCCCGCGGCGCTTGAGGCGCTTCGGTTTAGCCTTTGCCTTTCTTAGCGTGCTTGGCATTCAACTGCTGAATTAGTTTATCGGTGATGTCAATCGAGTTAGGCGCGTACATAACTCCCATCGTATTGATAATCAGCAGATAGCCTTCTTTTTTCCCCATGGCGTCGACCAGTTCGGTGATATCATCGCGCAACTGATTCATCAGTTTTTTTTCAAGCTGCTGCAAATCGGCCCGGTATCTTTTTTGCAGTTCCTTAAAATCGTTTAATTTTATCCGACCTTCGCGTTCTTTTTCTTCGCGCACATCTTTGCTCATAACCATGGCCTCACGCTCAAGTCGTTCTCTGAGTTTTTCGATTTCCTCGCCTTTTTTCTTGAGGTCACTTTCCAGGGTGTCTCTTTTCTTTTTAAGTTCGGCCTGAATGGCTTTGCCGGGACTGGAAACATCCAGAACGCGCTGTAAATCGATCACGCCGATTTTGGCGACATCGGCCGCCCGTGCGGCCTCCACCCCTCCCAATGCTAAAATAATCGATATGCCTAAAGCAAATCTGAATGCTTTCATACGACCCCCTGCAGGTTTGGTTGAATTGTTAATCGAAACGCGCGGCAAACATTACCTTCCTTGGCAGGCTAATCGGTGAATGCCCGCGATTTAGGATGAAAGCCCCAAGGTCCGATTGGATCAAGGGTTGTCGGGTTTAGAACGCTGCACCCATGGAAAACTCAAATCTTCCGGAGCCATGATCCGTGTCTTTGGAGTCGAGTATAAACCCGTATTCGAGGCGAATCGGACCGACGGGTGAAAGCCAGCGGATGCCACCACCGGCACTGTGTCGCAAATCGCTCAGGTCCAGATCGTCGGCATTGCGATAGACGTTGCCGTTATCCAAGAACACGACCCCGATTACGCCGGCTTGCTTGACCAAGGGAAACGTAAGTTCCAAATTAGCGACCGCGTAGATTTCGCCACCGATTTCAGCCCCCTTGCCGTCCCTGGGGCTTAAGTCGTCGCGCTCAAATCCCCGCAACGTATTGATACCGCCGATATAAAATTTTTCATAGTCCGGCAATTTTTTCTCGAAAGCATCATTGACATATCCGCCTTGCGCCCGTGCGACACCCACAAGGTCGCCCAACAAGGGGAAATACCACGCCGTTTCAGCCAGATATTTAGTAAAACCGATATCGCCTCCCAGACCGGCCAGCTCCAAGGAGACGCTGTGATCCGAGCCCCGGGACGGATTAAACGTCTGATCGCGGGAGTCATAGTGCAAGCTGGTCAGGATACTGCTTTTCACATTGGTGCCCTCCAGTTCCTTAATGGAATCGGAAGCATCATCTTCGACATCGCTGATCTTAGCCACATCGTAATTGTAGGCAATATAGCCCCGGGTATAATCAAAAAGGGGATAGCCGAACCTCAATTTTCCGCCCAGGCTGTTTTGCTCATAGTCGTTACGTGTATATCGCCAGTTATAGAGATCAACACCGGCCGACAACGGGATATCAAACAGCCATGGTTCGGTAAAACTCAGAGTGAACCGAGTTGTCTTAAAGCCGACAAGCCCCTTGAGCGCCAGGGTCTGTCCGCGTCCGAACAAATTTCGTTCCGAAATTGAGGCGGTTCCGAAGAAATTCTCGACGTTGCCGAAACCGGCGCCAAAGCTGAAAGCCCCCGTCGACTTTTCCGTAACGTCGACATCGAGGACCATCCGGTCATCGGCGCTGCCTTTACTGGTGTTGACGCGGATATCCTCGAAATAATCCAGTCGGTATAAGTTGCGGACACCGCGTTTCAGCCGGCTGCCGCCGAATAACTCCTGCTCGTAGACCCGCAGTTCCCGGCGGATCACTTTATCGCGGGTCTTCGTGTTGCCGCTGATATTTATCTGTTCGAAATAGACCTGCTGGCCCTTGTGAAATTCATAGGTGATATCGACGACCAGTTTTTCCGGATTGGGGTCCGTAATCGGCGTGATGTCCACATAGGCGTAGCCCTCATCGGCATACAGATCCGTCAGATCGATGATGTCTTTTCTGACAATTTCACGGTTGTAAAACTCTTCCCGGGTGATCTTTATCTTTTTAAATAACTGGTCCTCCGGAAAAATCAGGTCACCGGCGACCCTCACCTCGCCGACCTTGAACTGTGAACCTTCACTGATTTTAATGGTGATTTCAATTCCCGATTCCAGGTATTCGATTTGGGGCTCTCCGACCTTGGCGTCGATATAGCCGTGGTTGTGATAAAAGGCGGTGAGCTTGGCAACATCTTGGGACAAATTCTCCTGATCGAGATCTCCGGCCGAGGTTATCCATGAAAAAATACTCTTTTCAGCTGTCTTTATTTCCTTTTTCAGCTTTTTGTCCGAATAGGCCCGGTTGCCTTCAAACTTAATCGCGGTTATACGCAGTTTGCTCCCTTCTTCGATCACAAATTCCAGGTCGGCCTGATTGTTTGGGCGTTCCAAGACCTTGTACGTCACTTGCGCGTTATAGTAGTTCTTCTCCTTGTAAAGCTCCTCGATCCGCCGCATATCATTTTGAATTTTATTGACGTTCAAGATGGAGCCTTTCCGCACTTCCAGCACTTCTTTGATGTCGTCATCGTCATATACCCAGGTGTTGCCGGAGATCAATATGCTGTGCACCGTCGGCTTCTCTTGGACCCTGAACATCACCTTTTTGCCGGCCGCCTGGGTTTGCACCTCGACCCGAACATCGTCAAAATAACCGAGAGCATAAATCGCCTTCAGATCGTCGGAAAGCCCTTGGGCCAAATAGACGTCGCCCGGTTTGGTCTTGACAACCCGCGTGATGGCATCCGCCTCAATGCGCTGGTTTCCCACGACTCCCACTTCCAGAACTTTCTCCCGTTTGAAGATTCGCAAACTAATCTCTTGGGCCAGATCTCTGACCTTGCCCGGCAAGTTCTCGATGCCTTCGCCTTCGATGGCGAAAATCCGAGGGGGCCGAGTTTCCAACGTGGCCAACAGTTGGGCATCCAGACTGAATTTTTGGCCGATCCAAGTCAAGCTGCCCCACACCACAAAATCTGCACCGCTCTGGAGGCCGACTTCACGGAGGGCCTCGGCGCTTTTGTACTTTGCCGCCCATTCGGAATCGGAAAGTATCTCCGGTTCCACGATGATAGCGCCGTCTTCCCGCAAAAATCTTTTGATCACCGTCGGAATCTCGTTCTTCAGGTAGGAAAGATCTTCCTGCGCATGGACTTCAAAGGGCATGACAATGACACCGACGCGGGGCTGTCCATAGCCGCTGCGGGGGAAAAGGCACAGAAGAACGATGAAAACCAGGCTAGAGCGTTTGATCATGAGCATACTCGCTAAATTCAGCTTCAAACAGAAATTCGTCCCGGACACAACCATTCAGATAGTGCGAGGGCGCTGGAGCCTGCCAAATAGCGCCTTTCAAACAACAACTGCCGCCCGGCCAATGGTGTAGGCACGCGTTTGTTGGTTTATGACGCGCGCTGTGAGCTCATCGGCGTTGATGACGAGTCTATATCGACCAGTTTCCCGTCGACGATGGTCACCCGACGAGACATGTAAGATGCCAGTTCCAGATTATGGGTCACCACCACCAGGGTCATGGAGAACTCCCGATTCAACTCCAGCAGCAGGTCATGCACCTGGGCGCTGTTGCCCTTGTCCAGATTTCCCGTCGGTTCATCGGCTAAAAGAATGGCGGGCTTAAGGACCAAGGCGCGCGCCAGGGCTACCCGTTGCTGTTCCCCTCCGGAAAGCCGGCCGACACGGTATTTCAATCGATCTTCAAGTCCGACCCGGATCAGGATGGCCTCGGCCGCCCGCTCCGCCTGAGGCTTGTCCAGCCCTTTAATCAGGGCCGGCATCATCGCATTTTCCAGGGCACTGAATTCCGGAAGGAGATGGTGAAACTGGAAGACAAACCCCACCGACTCGTTGCGAAATTTGGCCAGTTTCAAATCATTATAACGAAAAACATCGTTGCCCTGAAACAGAACCGTTCCGCTATCGGGCCGGTCAAGGGTGCCGAGGATGTGCAGCAGCGTGGATTTTCCGATTCCCGAAGCCCCCACCACGGCGATGGTTTCACCCGCATCCAAATCAAAGTCGATGCTTCTCAGAACCTCAACGCTGATCCCGCCGTTGCGGTAACTCTTGCTGAGCTTCCGAATCGATATCAAGCTGTTCGAACCGGGGCGAAGAATTTCAGACGTGTTGCCCTCAGAATTGTCGGTATCAACCATAACGGATGGCCTCTACGGGGTCGAGCTTAGCCGCCTGCCGCGCCGGATAAAGGGTTGCCAGAAAACAAATCAGCAAGGCGGCAGCGACGATGGAAACGACGTCCAAAATCTCCAACCGAACCGGAAGCTTGGTCGTAAAGTAATAAATATCCCCGGTGAGCTCATGAATATTGTAGTGTTTCAGAATCGTGCACAGCACCAGTCCTAAACACAGACCCAAGCCGGTGCCGATCGTGCCGATAACCATACCGTTGAAGACGAAAATTTTGCGGATGCTCTTATCCGTCGCGCCCATCGCTTTCAATATAGCGATGTCCCGGGTCTTTCCCATCACCATCATAATCAGGGAGCTGGCAATGTTAAACGCGGCCACCAGAACGATGAGGGTCAGAATAATGAACATCACCCGCCTTTCCAGCTTGAGGGCCCGGAACAGGTTTTGATTCATTTGCATCCAGTCCCGGGCCCAATACGGATAGCCCAGCTTGGCAACTATTTTTTGCGCAACTCCTCGGGCTTGATAAATATCCGTCACCCGAACTTCAATGCCGGTGACCGTGTCACCCATCCGCATCATTTTTTGGGCGTCATGCAGATGAATGTACGCAAAAGATTGATCAAATTCATACATGCCCGATTCAAAAAATCCGGTGACCTTGAATTGTTTCTGGGCCGGAATGTGACCAATGGGCGAAATCATTCCCCGGGGCGCGATCAGGCCGATCACATCGCCTTCGACGACGCCCAAATTGTGGGCCAGTTCCTTGCCTAAAATAATGCCGGGCACGGCCGGCCGGATGTCTTGCGGGGGACCGCTAGCCGTCAGATCCGGCAAAGAGATGTTTTCCAGGGTTTTGATCACCCTCCCGGCCGATGCGGGGTCGATCCCCCGCAATACGGCGCCGGCCGCCCCGGACTTCGATCGCAGCATCGTTTGGGTCACAATGAAAGGGGTTGCCGCTTCGACCCCTTCAATCGGTGCGATCTCATCCAGCACCCGGGGATAGTCCGCAATCGCTGCGCCATAGCGCATCAGAATCACGTGTGATTGCCCCCCCAGGATACGGGTTTTGAGATCAGCCTCAAATCCGGTCATAACCGCAATGACCACGATGAGGGCCATCACCCCCACGGTGACCCCGGCAATGGAGAGAACGGTGATCAACGAAATAAAGGCCTGTTTTTGCTTGGCCCTGAGATATCGTCGCCCTATGAAATATTCAAAAGCCATACGTCAACGGTTACTGACACTCCATCCAGGATACCCGCTTTCTGGAAACGGAATCCTGGCGCTTTCCTCAGCCTATCTATTCTTGAGCCTCAGATCCTGGCATTCCTCGGTCGGCGTTGTCCTGCGTCCGCCTTCATTTTTTTGTCTGCGGCCCGCCGTCCTCTACTTGCCGGCCGATTTCATGTGCGGAAACAGGATCACCTCTCGAATGGAGGCCGCATCGGTAAGAAGCATGACCACCCGATCGATCCCGATTCCTTCCCCGGCCGTGGGGGGCATTCCGTATTCGAGAGCATCGAGGTAATCTTCATCCATACAATGGGCCTCTTCATCGCCCGCTTCCCGGCTTAGTACCTGCTGCCGGAAACGTTCTTTCTGATCGATTGGATCATTGAGCTCGGAAAATCCATTGGCAATTTCACGACCGCCGATAAAGAGTTCGAAGCGTTCGGTGAGCTCGGGATTTTGGTCGCTTCGGCGGGACAGGGGCGAT
>CP070697.1:4558080-4567377 GCA_020353555.1 Desulfobacterales bacterium | reverse complement strand
CTGCAATATCGCCCGCACCCACCAGCGCGGCGATCGCGCTTTGGGCCGCCTGGGAATCGATTTGGAGCAGATTTTCCGCACGCGCCAGCAGATGGTCTTCCGGCGCAAAGGTGTGCCCTTCTTCCGCGAACTGTTGCAACAAATAAAGAATGCCGGCCCGGCTCCGGTCCGGATGCGCGTCATCAAACCCCAGATCGCGGGCAATGGCGTCGGCCACCTGAAAGCCGCTGCCGCCCAGATCGCGCACCAGTCGATAAGGTTCCCCGCGGATGATGCGGAGGGCCTCCGATCCGTATTCCCTGAGGATCAGCGCGCCGTAGGAGGCCTTCACGCCCCTGGCCTGCAAAAAAGCCATCAGTTCCCGCGCGGCGTGGTGTTCCTTCCAGGATCGCCCGATTAAAGCCGCCTTGGCCGGTCCGATGCCCTCGACTTCCTGCATTTTTTCCGGCTGGCCTTCGATGATCGCCAAGGTATCGGCCCCGAAGCGCCGCACGAGTCGATCGGCCATTTGGGGACCGATGCCCTTGATCATACCGGACCCCAGGTATTGACGAATCCCATCCACGGAGGCCGGCAGGCGGATGTCATACGATTGAATTCGGAATTGCTGGCCATACTTGGGGTGGGTTTCCCAGGTGCCTTCGAGTTTAAGCGTCTGGCCCGGGCTGACCCCGGCCAGGAAACCGATCACGGTCACAAGCTGGGGTGAATGCCTGGGTCTTAACCGCGCGACGGTATAACGCGTGGCCGCATTGGAATAGGTGATATGCTCCAGTTGGCCCTCGAGGGCCGTCAGGCGGGAATTCTGCATGGCGAGAATGTGAGGGGGCCTGAATCAGAAGCCCGATTTTATGATCCATTCGGCGGCGGCATACAAATTTTCAGCCACATAGTCGGGCAGGCGATTGCTTTGCGCCAGTTCGGCCCGGGCCTGATGACCGTTGCCGGTTTGAACCAGTATGGCCCGGCCGCACCCGGCATTGCGGGCACATTCCATATCCTTGACCCTGTCGCCCACCATGACCGCCGCCGCCAGATCAATCCGGTGCTTTTTTTGGGCCTGGTAAAGCATGCCCGGTGCCGGTTTGCGGCAGCGGCATCCATCCGAAGGCAAATGGGGACAGAAAAAAATATCTAGGATCCGACCCCCGTGGGCTTCGATTGCCGCGCGCATCATGCGGTGGATATAAGCCAACCCTGCCCGGGACAGCAACCGGCGGGATACCGCCGATTGGTTGGTCACCACGATCGGGCTAAACCCGCTGCGCGTCAGATCGCGAATGGCTTCCAGGCTCCCGGGCAGAAACTCAAATTCGGACCAGCTCTTGATATAATCGGGCGAATCGCGGTTGATGACACCGTCGCGGTCCAAAAAAACAACCTTGGGCAAACGTGATTGGGGATTCATCCGCTATTCGGCCACGGCGAAGGCATCCTGAAATCCATTTTGAATCAGAAAGGCTTCATATTTTACGGCCTGTTCCAGCGTCGCGCATTTCCCGACGCGAACCCGGTAGAAGGTATTTTGGCCGTTATCATAGGGGGTGATATGCGCATTCGGGTAACGTTCCGTCAATTCGTGTTTCAATCTTTCCGCGTTTTCACGGTTCAGGAAAGCACCGACCTGAAATGAGAAATTGCCGGAATAATAGTCCCCCTGTAAATAAGATCGGCCGGCGCCCGTCCCGGTGGGGGCTGCCGTCCCCAGAGCCACGATTTCCACCGGGGCCGTTCCGGGGCCGACAACCGCCAGCTTGTGGGCGGCGGCATACGAAAGATCGATGATGCGGCCGCGGACAAAGGGACCCCGGTCATTGACCCGGACGTCCAGTTGCCGGTGGTTGTCCAGATTGCGAACCCGCACATAAGTCCCCAGGGGCAGGGTTTTGTGCGCGGCGGTCAGGGCGTGCATGTTATAAATTTCACCGCTGGAGGTCTTTTTGCCATGAAAGTCCGCTCCATACCACGATGCCAAACCGCGCTGCCGAAATCCCCGGGAATCCGGCAACGGCTGGTACCATTTCCCCAGCGCTTTATAGGGCTTGGGGTAAGCGGGCGGACTGGGCGGCGGCGTGGGCGGCGCACTGGTGGTGCAGCCATGCAGCCACAGGACCAACACGCAGCCGCCGGCCAGCCAGCGACACCAGGTGAGGAGGCTGAAGTCTCGCGCTCTAAAGGTCATGGGGAGCCATCGCGCTTCGTCCTTATCCAACTCCTGCGATGCAACCTGACGCAACCGTCCCTGCCGATCACCGTCAATTCCGTGCGGAGCGCGATTTGCGCTTTTGCCGGCGGGCGGTCCCGGATCGGCGCCGACCGTTTTCAAAGGCCAGTTGCAACACATCGAGCATCTTTTCGACGAAATGAAATCGAATTTCCTTTTGAACGTTGGGGGGGACATCCTCCAGATCTTTCCGGTTCCAATCGGGTAGAATGATCGTTTTAATTCCCGCCCGGTGGGCGGCCAGCACCTTCTCTTTGATGCCGCCCACCGGCAGCACCTGGCCCCGCAACGTGATTTCACCGGTCATGGCCAGATCTTTGCGGATCGCCTTGTTGGTGAGCAAAGAGCTCAGGGCGGTCAGCATGGTCACACCGGCCGAAGGACCGTCCTTGGGAATCGCCCCGGCCGGGACGTGAATGTGCAGGTCATACTTTTCGTAGAAATCCTCATCGATTCCCAACGCCGCGGCATTGGCCCGAATAAAGCTCAAAGCGGCGGTGGCCGACTCCTTCATGACATCCCCCAGCTGACCGGTCAACGTCAGGCCTTTTTTGCCTTTCATCGCGGTGGCCTCAATAAAGAGAAGTTCCCCGCCGGTCGGGGTCCAGGCCAGCCCCGTCGCCACCCCGGGAGTCGTCACGCGGGCTTTGGTTTCGGAGGTGAACCGAATGGGTCCCAGGTAGGTGTGAATATCATCGACCGCAATCGATACCGCCTTGGCCTTGCCCTCGGCAATCTGGGCGGCCACCCCGCGGCAAATGTTGGCGACTTCCCGTTCCAAATTGCGGAGCCCGGCTTCCCGGGTGTAACCCGCAATGATATGTCTGATCGCCCCGTTGGTGAATGCAATCTGTTTGGCTTTCAGGCCGTGTTCTTCGCGCTGGCGGGGGATGAGATAGCGGTTGGCAATTTTGACTTTTTCATCCAGGGTGTAACCGACCAGAGTCAGAACTTCCATGCGATCACGCAGGGCCGGCGGTATGGTGTCCAGGATATTGGCCGTGGTGATGAACATGACTTTGGACAGGTCAAAGGCCACGTCCAGGTAATGGTCGGAAAAGGAAAAGTTCTGCTCCGGATCCAGGACTTCCAATAACGCCGAGGAAGGATCCCCGCGAAAATCGCTGCCGACTTTGTCAATTTCGTCCAGCATAAAGACGGGATTGTTGGATCCAGCGCGCCGAATGCTCTGGATGATGCGCCCGGGAAGCGCCCCCACGTAAGTCCGCCGATGCCCTCTGATTTCGGCCTCATCGCGGACACCTCCTAGCGATATGCGCTGAAATTTGCGGCCCAGGGCGCGGGCAATGGATTGTCCCAGCGAGGTCTTGCCGGTCCCGGGGGGGCCTGCAAAACACAAGATCGGCCCCTTGGACTCCGGCTTCAGTTTACGGACGGCCAGATATTCAATGATTCGCCGTTTGGGTTTCTCCAGCCCGAAATGGTCGTCATCCAATATCTTGCGGGCTTTTTTGATGTCCAGATTATCCTCGGTGCTTTCATGCCAGGGCAGCGAGGTTATCCAGTCCAGATAGGTCGAGGCCACCGTGTACTCCGCCGAGGAGGGATGCATGCGGGAGAGCCGGTCCAGTTCCCGCTCGGCTTCTTTGCGGGCTTCTTCGGGCAGATTCTTCGCTTCGATTTTGGCTTTGTACTCCTCGATTTCAACGGCGGTTTCGTCCTTTTCCCCCAGCTCTTCCTTAATCGCCTTGAGCTGCTGCCGCAGATAATACTCGCGTTGGCTCTTGTCCATGTCACCCTTGACCTGGGTGCGTATTTTATGGCCGAGTTCCAAAATCTCCAGTTGATGGTTGACCAGGCGGGTCACTTCCTTCAAGCGCCTTTTGACATCTTCAATTTCCAAAACGCGCTGCTTCTCCTCAGGGGTGGCATTGATGGTGGAGGCGACCATATCCGCCAGGGTGCCCGCTTCCTGGATCGATTTGGCCATGGCCGCTATTTCCTGCGGCAGACCGGGCGAAAGTTCAACAATGCGCGCAAACTGGCTGATGAGGTTGGCCATCAGGGCTTCAACCTCGTTGTCTTTTTTTTCCACATCCTTGATGACCTCGACCTGAGCCTTGAAGTAAGCTTTGCCGTCCAGAAAAGACTTGACGCGGAACCGGCTCAATCCCTGCACCAGAAGTTGGGTGCGGTTGTCCTCCGTTTTAGCCATCTTTAAGATCAACGCACTGGTTCCGACCTTCGCCAAATCCTCCGGCGCAGGCTTGGCGCCCTGCGACGGCTTTTTCGATACCACCAGCCCAATGATGCGGTCTTTCGCCATGGCTTCATCGACCAACTTGACCGACTCGCCTTGCATGACAACCAGCGGTAACACCATCTTCGGAAAAAGGGTGGCGTCAAACAAAGGCAGGATGGGGAGTACCTCCGGCAATTTTTCAGAATCAAACTCCATCGGTGACTGTTGCTCAGTCATGGTTACCTCCAAAGGTCTGCATTGACGATGCAACCCAAATGAGGGATTGCAAATTTAAACCCGGCCCCGTGGTTTACCGAGGGGTTGGCCGGAGTCGTGCTAGCCGTCGGAAATCGGGATCTTGTGGGTTTTTTCCAAAGGAAGTTTCGCCATGCGGATTTGAAGAAATCCATTGATATAGGTGGCGGACACAATTTCGGGGTCAATCGGGGCCGGCAAAAAAAGAATCCGCTCAAACCGGCCGTATTGAATCTCGGCGAGTCGGTAAGTCGCATTGTCGCCGCAGGATTTGGCAATGCGGTTGCCGTAGATTTTAACGGCCTTGTTGCTGATTTCGACTTCCAGATCATCCTTATCGACTCCCGCGATCTCGGCCTTGATGACAATCTCCTCCGGCGTCTCATTGATATCCATCGGGGGTCGCCAAGTCCGTTCGGCAAGCGTGAAGGCCGGGCCTATCGATCTAAACATATCTTCAATCGTTTTTTCGAATTTGGAACTGATTTCGTCAAAATCACCTCCAAATCGTATTTTGATGTAGTCCATTTCCGGCTCCTCGGTTTAAGGCTGAAATTCGCATTGTTTCTGGCCCAAATTTAAAATAAAATAACATCAAACCACTGCTTTGTAAAGACGGTCAATGCGGAGTCCCGCCGGCCGCCCAAGACGCTCGCCCAGACTTTCTGATTATTTGCGGCGGAATCCGGGGGCGGACGGCAATCCCGAAAATAATTGCCGTTTGCGGCCAAATGCCGTATGAAGGGGCTATGCGCGCTGGCAACCAGGCCTCAGTGAAGACCGTCATCGGATCCCAGTACTTCTTATACTTCGGGGTACTGGGTGTTTTTTTGCCCTACTTCAATTTGTACTGCTATCACCTCGGGTTCAGCGGTCTGCAAATCGGCGCGCTGTCCGCCTTGCGGTCGGTCGCGATGGTTTTATTTCCGCTGGTCTGGGGCGCCCTGGCCGACCGGCACAATATTCGCCGGCCGATCTATATTTTGTGTAATTTTGCCAGCACCTCCATCTGGGCCTTTTATCTGTTTACGACCGAATTTTGGCCCATGCTCATCATCACCATTTTTTACGGCATGTTCTACGCACCGATCATATCCTTCCTGGAAGCCTTTACGATGGATGCGCTGGGGCACGCCAAGCAAAGCTACGGCCGAATACGCGTCTGGGGATCCATCAGCTTCATTCTGACGGTGACGGTGCTCGGAAGAGTCATCGATCTGTATTCCGTGGACATCATCCTGATCCTGATTTTAGCCGGCTCCTTGATGCTGGCGAGCATCTCGATGCGCGTTCCGGGGCTTCAAACCGTAAGAAAAACCCGCTTCCATCCCGGGGCCAGCCGCCTGCTGCAAACCCCGGTTGTCGTTTTTCTGTGCTGCGGCTTTTTGATGCTGGTCAGCCACGGCGCCTATTATGCCTTTTTCTCGATCCATCTGGAAAATCTCGGGTATGGCAGCACATTTATCGGCATTGCCTGGGCGGCCGCCGTGGCCGCCGAGATTATGGTGATGCTCCAATCGGACCGTCTGTTTAATCGCTTTACGCTGGCAAATGTGTTGTTTTTTTCGTTCATGGTCGCGGCCGGCCGCTGGCTGATCCTCTTTTATGCCCGCTCACCGGCGGTCATCCTCGTTGCGCAAGTTTTGCATGCGGTCACGTACGGCACCTTCCATATGGCCAGCATTCTTTACATCGATCGCCTCGCGCCGGATAAAAGCAAGACTCTGGGACAGGCGGTTAATAACGCCTTGACCTACGGACTCGGCCTGATGGTGGGATTTTTTGTCAACGGCCTGTTATACGAAAGGATCGGCTCTTTTGACCTATTCCTGATCAGTGGCCTGATCGCCGTCGGCGGAGGGGTTCTATTCGGAGGTTTTGAGCTGCGCACGCGCCGCAAAGAGGTCAAAGATTCCGCATACCGTCGCTTGGAGCCTCCCGGCTCCCAGCCCCCATCGCCCAGCAAAGAGAGGGAATAATCTCCTTCAGTCCCTCTTGGACGGAAACAGCAGATACCGCAGCCAGTGCCGCACGGTATTGCCCTGCAGCATCTGCCGGTCAATTTGATCGATCCCCCGCAAAAGCGTATCCGGATCGGCATACCAGTGCTCGCGGGTGGTCAAGGGCTCCCCGGGGTCCAGCTGTTTGACCGGCTTGGCCGGATTGCCGGCAGCGATGGAATTGGCGGGTACGGAATCCACCACCACGGCACCGGCCCCGATGATACTGTTGACGCCGATGGTCACCCCTTTACAGATAATGGCACTGTCCCCGATCCAGACATTCTTTTCGATCCGGATCGGAGCCGTTTTGCCGAAAGCCACCCGGTTGTAAACATCATGCCAGTCGGAATCCGTTATATAGGCCCCGTGGGCGATCATGCAGTTATCGCCGATGAACACGCCGGAGGCCGAACTGATTCTGGCCCCGGGACAGATCAGGCCAAACCGCCCGATGTCGATGCGGCCCTGGCGCCGGCTGTCCGACCAGACCGAGAGCCTGACCTTGTTGTCCGAAGTCGCAATAATCGTGGCATATTCGCCGATTTCAATCGGCGCCCCAAATACTTCGATGTACCAGGGTTTGATGAAATTATGCCCGTCGCCGAGGGATTCGAGGTGGGGGCGCAGGAAATGCTCGGTATAAAACCGCTGCCATTTCAGAAAAGCGTTTTTGATGAAAAACGGGCGATGGTCTCGTCGCAATAGATAACACCTCGTGGGCTAAACCCGCATGCGGACGGGATGAGGTCGGCTTTGGGTGCCAGGCGCGAAGGCGGCGGTTTCCCAGAAGCGATGACTGAATAGCTGAGCGGCCGGCGTCAGGTTGTAGATGGCGTCCGCGGCCATCAGCACGACGGCATTGGTCCAGGTAATTTTGTCTTCCGGCCAGATGATGATATCCGGGCAGGTAAAGCCGCACCAGTATGATCCATCCTCATACTTCCGATCGCCGATCCAGTTGAAGATGATGCGCGCCAGTTCCAAATTCCCCATGGCCGCCAAAGCCAGCGCGAGTTCCGCGGTTTCGGCGATGGTGACCCAGGGTTCATCCGACACGCAGCGCACCCCCTGTTCTTCGACCACAAATTTTTTCCAAAACTTGTCAATTCTTTTCTGGGCAGCCGCACCGGTCCAAATACCCGCCAATACCGGGTAAAACCAGTCCATGGCAAAGCGGGATTTGGTCATATTGAATAGAAACGGTTTATACCGGACGGCATATTCCAATTTCGTCAACCCCCTGCGCCAGCCCGGCCGGGAGTGCCCCAGCAGATCGGCGATTGCCAGGGCGCATTTGATGCTCATATAGATGGAGCTGGACCCGGTCAGCAGCGCCATGGGATCGACTTGCCCCTCGGGGCTGATCGCCCAGTAAATCTCACCTTCCGGGGCCTGCAAGCCCAGGGCAAAGTCGATGGCCGCCGCCACCGTCGGCCACATCCGATCCAGAAAGGCGGGATCCCGCGTAATCAGGTAGTAATGCAGGACGCCGACGGCGATATACGCCGACAGGTTGCCATCCCGGGTGCGGTCTTCGACCTTCCCGCGGCGGTAAGCCGCATACCAGCTGCCATCCTCAAGCTGCATGTCGGCCATCCATTCGTAGGCTTTCTGGGCTTCCCGCAGATAACCGCCGACGGCAAGGCCCATGGCGGCCTCCACATGGTCCCAGGGATCGGTTTTCTGGTCTTGACACCAGGGAATTTCGCCCGTTACCAGCTGCGTTTCCGCAATCAGGGCCGCCACCGCCTCAATTTCAACCACCGCATCCGGTTCCCGCCTGCCGCTGGAGGTCTCAACTTCCATTTGCGCCTTACCTTTCGTTGAGCATCATGAAGTCGCATTCATACAAAGGAATTGATGCAGATGCAAGTACAATGTGGCGGGAACAGGCCGCGCCGGACGAAGGTCATTTCCGACCGACTGGTCGGGATTAATCGCCGCGGCTTCGGGGCGGCCTCCGCGCTATAAATTTAATCGTCTGTTATCATTTGCTTTTAAAAATATTATATGTTAAATTGATTGAAGATTGACAAGACTGTATCTCTGCTGCTATGAAAACCGAACGGTCAGGAAAAATGAATTCGCCCCTAAGCGAGAAAGATGAGGATATGTCGCGCGCGATGATCGACAAAACCGAGAAGGCCAAGGAAATCGCCCGGGCTGCCCTGGCATCCTTTTCACAGAAGGGTTACGCGGCCACGAGCGTGGACCGGATTGCGCAGACCGCTGGAGTCGGCAAAGGCACGATCTACGAATATTACGATACCAAAGAGGAGCTATTCATTGCCGCCATCATGGAATGGCTGGGGCAGTTTGAAATGCGTCTGGCCGCCCATCTGGAAGGAATCGAAGATCCAATCCGCCGCCTGCGGGCCATCGCCGAAATTCACCTGGAATTGTACGATCAAATCGATCCGGCCACGATGCGCTTGTTCTTGCAGATTCTGCAGCAGAGCTTGATGGAGGGCGGCGTCATTTTCAAACGGCGCTACCTCGTCAAGGAGATGGCGGCCGGCATGCGCCGGGCCGTTATGGATGTCTTGCTGGACGGCATTTCCCAAGGCGTATTTCGCCCGGAAATCGCCCGGGATGCCGAAAAGCTGGCCATC
>CP070697.1:4549378-4557980 GCA_020353555.1 Desulfobacterales bacterium | reverse complement strand
GAAATAGTCAGATCCATTTGCAGGTTCTGCAGAAGTCCGTAAAACAAAACGTTACGCGGCATGCTTGGTGCAACAAGGGCTTGGAAGCACGCGATGGTAGATGTACTATCAGATGCTTTGATTGCATACGTAACCTGGGACCGCGTGGTTCCCTGGAAGGTCTTGTCGCTGCCTGAGGCGGAGACCGGGGATTTTGTTCCCATCGGGTACGGCTCCAACCAGCCCGTCTTTCGCAAACGGGCGGTTGCCGGAACTGTTCTCTGGGTCATTACGATGCCACGCGCCGAGATTTCCAAGCCGCCTAGATGGTTTTCGCCCTCAGTGGTAGCACGGATACGTGTCAAGGGTCTACACACCATGGGCAATTGTCCCCGCGAATATCTTTCACCCGGCTTGGTCGACCTCCTTCGACAGTGGTGCTGGGTTGCCGTGAGTGATCATGCCGACAGCCGGTTCTTTGAGTTGAATGATTCCACACCTGCTCTCAAAACTTTGCTGTTAAATAAGGATGCACGCACGGCTTTAGAGACTCTACCTGCCAGCGCCCGTCGCCGGGAATTGGTAAAGCGCGCCCGTTTTATCCGCTTTTTGCCCAACGGGCTTTCAGAAGCACAAAGCGCCTTTGCGCCCTGCCTGAAACGGGCCAACGACCGAACGGTGTTTATCAGCTATACCCATGCCGGCGGCAGGTCTGGCGGCGGAGGCGAGGAATTCGCGCTGGATTTGGCAGAGGAATTATTGCGGAATGGTTTCAGTCCCTGGTTGGACGCCCTGGCGATTCCACGCTATGATCCTCAAAGAGAAGATGACTGCTCTCCTGTCAGACTCGAGCGGCTCATCGCGATCGGACTTCGACAGAGCAATCTGGCGATTTCCGTGGTCACCGATGATTACACCCGCAATCTCGACCAATGTAAAATCAACTGGACCCAAAAGGAATACGAATCCATTCTCGCCCGCAAAACGACCCACGGAAAATTCCGCTGCGTACAGATCATGCGCGGAGGCAAAGAGCTGGCAGGGTTTGACCGTGCCTTCTACGACCCCTCCGCGAGGGAACTCAGCGATGCGGTGGCCGAATGGTGGCAGCGCGAGGTCGAACCAGGCGAACTAAAATAAACCAATGCCTGTCAGGTGGCCACGGAGCTATCACAAAGGCGATTGATTGCATTGTAGGTTCTCATTTTCATATGACGGCAGCGAATGGAGTCGAGCCCCGACTTTATGAAAGGAGATGAAATGCAATATCTAGTCCCCAAAACAAAATGTCTGATGTGTGAGGGTGAATTCACAAAGCAAGGCCTGACCCGCCACATCAAATCCTGCTTAACCGCGCGCTTATCTGACAAATCACGGGCTAAATCGAAGCAATTTTATTATTTCAATGTGAGTGACCTCTTTAACTCTAATTATTTTTTGCATTTGCTGATAGCGGAAGATGCTACCCTGGAGTACTTTGATGCGTTTCTGAGAAACATATGGCTTGAATGTTGTGGACATTTGAGCGCTTTCTCACACCAGAGATTTGGAGATGAAATTAGTATGAAACGCAAGATAAAAGAAGTATTTGCTCCAGATACAAAACTGATGTATCAATACGATTTTGGCAGCACGACCGAACTATCCGTCAAGAACATTGCCATATTTGATGGAACGATCGAAGGCGGTAAGAAAATCAGTTTGCTCGCCCGAAATGCCCAACCGCAATTTCCTTGTGACGAATGCCGTCAAAAGCCCGCCGTCCAGATTTGCACTGAATGCCAATGGGATGATCGGGGTTGGTTATGCGAAGATTGTGCTCAAAATCATGCATGTGGAGATGAAATGTTTCTGCCCGTGGTCAATTCCCCCCGAACCGGCGTCTGCGGCTATGCCGGCCCAGAATAAAGCAGTCAAAACGAGCTCTGTGCACAATTCCGCTTGGCAAATTGCTGCGCCTTTTACGGGCGGGAATCCCGCCGCCGAAATTTGCGCGCGCGGACGCATCATGTATTTGACTGAATGATCGGACGAAATTGCGCTCTGGTCCGTTGGGATAAAAACCAGGTTGACTTTAGAATTGGCACTGTAGTAAGCATGCAAGAATTCCACTCAACTATTCCAAACAAGAGGTTGCCGTCATTATGGAACGAGAAAAAACATACTTCCACCTGTTGTTAGAAGTAACCAAAGCGATAACATCCACGCTTGATACGAATGAGATCTTCAAGCTCATCACCCTCAAAATTCCAGAAGTCGTGGGTGTCGATGCTGCGACCATTCGGCTGTTGGATGCCGCCGGCAAGAAACTGGTGCTTCAAGCGGCTTCCGGGCTGAGCGACACCTACCTGAAGCGCGGGCCGGTGGATGCGGAAGAAAGCGTACTCGAGGCCTTGAAAGGCACGCCGATTGCCATTGCCGATGCGCCCAGCGATCCTCGCATCCAGTACCCGGAAGCGGCACGCGCGGAAGGCATCAAGAGTATTCTGGTCGTACCAATTGCAATACGCGGTCAAATAACTGGAGTCCTCAGGTTATTGACCAGAAGTCCGCGTGTCTTCGACCCGCAGGAGCTCGAATTCGTGACCTCATTGGCCGAACAGTGTGGAATTGCCATTGAAAACGCGCGCATTTACGCAAACCAGCAACGGCAACTGAACTATTTTAAGGCTGTTTGTGAAATAGCAAAAGCGATCAACGCTACCCGCGAGCTCGATCAGATTTTGAATTTGATTGTCACCCGGCTGCCGGAGGTCATGCGCCTTAAAGCCTGCTCGATTCGTTTGATAGAATCGCCCAAGGGCCGACTGGAGCTGAAAGCCGCCTACGGTTTAAGCCCTTCTTACCTCCAAACGGGGCCCCCTTGACGACGAGCCGGCGACACATTATCTCCTTCAAGGCGAACCCGTCATTATCACCGACGCCAAGACCGACGTCCATTCGCTGTATCATAAAGAAGCGGCGGCCGAAGGAGTGGGGAGTGTCCTGGCGGTCCCAATCATTGTCAATAAAGAAACGATAGGCATCTTGCGATTACTTACCTCTGAGATTCGTTTTTTCTCGAGTGCTGACATCAATTTTGCTATAGCTGTTGCGGAGCAGAGCGGGATAGCCATCCAGAGAGCGATCGATTACCAGAAAAGGCAAGGCACTTCATAGTCATTCAAATGACAAAATCGAGTTGTATGGTCTTCCAGATAAAGTTTTGGGACGGCGTTATCAGTCGCCCCGCTTCGACAACGGACGATTTGTACGCCGCACTCAGGGGCGCTTTCTATCCTTATCAAAAACATTATCTGAAAGCCTATCGGAGAAAATAAGGCCGATTTGGGAAAATCCTTGGCCGGTTTTAGGGAGAAATGGCGATGACGAAAGAGACTCAGTTTTCTTGCAGCCAGTGCAGCGGGGTCTGGCACAAAAGCGGCAAAACCCATTGTTGGAGCGGTGATCCGGCCAGCAAGCCCCCCACGCCCGCATCATGTCCGTCGAAAGACCATATGGATGTCATCCAGGAGGCCTTCGATCTTTATAAAGGTGACGGAAACGATGCCCAAATTGCCCGCATCGCCGCGCGGGTTGAAGGACTCTGCTACCAGCCCGTTACGGGCAGTGACGCCGTCAACGCCCGATGGACGCGGGTCGAGGATACGATCGCGTTTGCCAAACTGATGGGGTATCGCAAGATCGGGATTGCCACCTGCATCGGTCTTTTGGACGAAACGGCTAAACTCGCCGCTATTCTCAGCGCTCAGGGTTTGCAACCCTTGAGTGTCTGCTGTAAGACCGGGAGCATCGACAAGCTGGAACTCGGCCTGAGCGAAGCCGACAAAGTGCGGCCGTCGACATTCGAACCGGCATGCAACCCCGTGGCCCAGGCCAAGCTCTTGAACCGCGCCTCAACCGATATGAACGTGATTGTCGGTCTGTGCGTGGGGCATGACATGCTTTTCGCCAAATACTCAGACGCCCCCGTAACCACTTTGGTGGTCAAAGACCGTGTCGCCGGACACAACCCTGTGAGCGTGCTCTACGGTCAAAATTTTTACTACAAGCGCCTCCAGACGCAGCCCGTGGATGTGGGCGAGTAGAGCGACCCACGATTCCTTAATTCTACACGGTTTCCAATCTGATCATCCATGCCGCGCCCCATGGTGAACAGGGTTAAGGTGACAATGTCGAATTAATTGGGAGGGGTAAAAGCGATGAATTCCTATGCCAGAGTCATGGGTTTGTTTGAAGGGCGGCGACCCGACCGGCCCCCTGTTGTCCCCATGGTTCGAGAGTGGTGCAGCCTGCAGGCCGGTTTCGACTTAACCGACGAATTGGAAAGCGTGGAGCGGCACGTCTATGCCCAAAGCTATTGCGTGTCCCAATTCGATTATGACTGCGTATGGGATATGTTTGCCTGCCATTCGGAGTCGGAGGCGATGGGCTCCGTTCTTAAAATATCCAGAGGACACCCGCCATCGGTCGCCATCCCCGCCGTACAGGACTATCAGAGGGATTTGCCCACATTGAAGTTGTTCGACCCCTATCAAAACAGCCGTTTAGGTACTATCCTGGAAGGCATGCGCCGCCTAAAAAAGCGTTTTGACCGTGAAATTCCGGTGATCGGTTATATCCAGGCGCCCTTCCGACACGTTTCCATGTTGCGTGGATCCGAAAATGCCATGCGGGATCTCTATAAGAACCCTGAACCTTTGCGGGAGCTCTGCGAGATTGCCCTCAGCAGCCTGATCGTCTACGCGGTGGCCGTCATCAATACCGGTGTGGACATTCTGTTTATATCCGACCCCAGTAGTTCCGGCGATGCCATCTCCAAAAAACATTGGGAGCAGTGGGGCAAACCGCTGACGACCCGCTTGGTCAAGCTCGTCAAAAGAACAGGGATCAAAACGATCATGCATGTCTGCGGCAACAACTCCGATCGACTCGAGAGCTTGGCCGAGACGGGCGTCGATGGTTTAAGCCTCGATGAGGCCGTTGATTTCGAAAGGGCCAGGAAACTTCTGGGACCGCATTACTGTCTGATGGGAAATGTAAGCACTTCCCTATTGGCATTAGGCCGCCCGGAGGATGTGGCGGCAGCCACGCGCGAAGTCATCGAAAAGGCGGGACGGGACGGCCCGCTCATGGTCAGCGGCGGCTGCATTGTCCCGGCCCCCTGCCCCCCGGAAAACATGCGGGCCATGGTGGAAGCAGCCAAAATGTGTAAAATATGACCACCTCGATCCAGGCGGGATGGATTTACGGTTTCGGCAATTGTATGATGGAAATTTCAAACCCGGATCTTGTGCAGCGAGCCTGGGTCCGTGTCTCCTGCGTGGCCCTCCGTGGGCACGAATTGTTCCGCTCTTCAAAGCTGTTTTGTGGGTTTTCCATGATGCCACGGCGGCGTCAAAAGAGCCCGTTTTCTATGGCTAGATCTATTTGCCGTAGTTGTATGTTCGAATTAAATCGGTTGCGAATTTTCGACTTTCGCTGTCTCGGCCATGGAAACAAATTCCGGTTTTGACTTTACCATTAGCACATTTTCGGGAATGAGCGATCGACCCGACCGTTTCGACAATCTTATTCTGATAGTTGACGAATCCCACTCTAATGTAATTGGCGTCCATGATTCTATTTGTTTCGATTAGAATTCCGCCCAGACTTACATCCAAGGCCAATCCAATATTCTGTTCAACGATTTGTCCATCTTCATCGTAACAATCGTAAAAAATAGGAAACTTTACATTGATGCGCGGATATCTTCGGTTTTCCTGTTTCATAGTTTAAATTTTCGTAACTAGCCGGCGTATTTCCTGTAACATATCTTATCGGTTATTACCCATTATAGCTTTAAGAATAAAAGCTTCGGCGCTTCCATCAACCAGCGACCGGACCGCCCCAACAGCGTGGATTGTCTTCAGGTGTCGGCCTGCCGGAGATTTTTGATCCAAAGCTCTGGCCCTCGCGGCCGGGTGCGTCTTCGCCCGCCGCAAATAGGTTCGAGCGGCGCCCGGCATCCGGGATTGCCTGCACCCGTTGTATTGGACTTGTCTGATGGCCTGAGCGACGGCTAACGGTTGCCCCAAAAGACTCAGCTCACGGGCTCCTCGCGGCTATCATCCGAGTCGGCGGGGTATCAACAAGCCAGATTCCCCTTCATGGGCCTCCCCTCTGTCCCCATTCATAGCGTTGCCTGGCTTTACGGTATGCTTCTTTTTCTTCTTCGGACAGATTGTCCCCGTGCGCGCAGCTTAGGAAAAACAAGCTCGCCAATATCAGCACAATGATTTTTTTCATGGGTTGTCCTCCTTAGGCTTTTGCCCAGCCGGGAAGTTGCTCATTTGAATATTTCTTACACGAACAAAAATAGCGAGAACAAACGGGTTGTCAACCGATCAGAAGGTTTCCCAGAGTACGTGTTCCCGCTTTGGGGATCGCGGAACACCAGTTTTCGATCCCGGACATCTCCGCCCGTGAGTGTGCTGTTAGCGTCGCCTACGCTCGTCCGGGATTCTCTTGCGCCAGGGCACGGTGATTTACCAGCTGAACTTCGTCCGCCTTTGAAACTGCCACCCCAATCGCGTCAAAGCTCGATTAGGGTTGTTCGTTGTCGGTTGTGGGTTGACCCTCGCAGGGAACGGATCCTATCTTTCACTGTACCTAGCGTTGACAATCCGCAAAACACCCTTCCATAGAACCACGATCAATAGACGACAAGCAACAACCCATTGAGCGTTTTGGGCTCGATTAAGGTGTGGCGTTTTACCTCCTTGCGGTTTTGAGTTTGACATCTGAAGCTCGACTGCGGTAAACGAGTGATGGCCGTTCCACCCAGGCCATGTTCTCAGCATTATTCACGCAAATCCAAAGTCCGCCAGGGCAAAAAATCGATCATGGAAATCGGGGTTCATTTTACCAAAGAAGTAACAGTTTAGCCCTTTGAAAGACCATGGAGAGGCCGACCGGGATATTTTGCATATCGCTGAATTGATACCCAAAGAAAGGAGGAAGCTAGATGAATATCTGCGTCATTGGACCCGGCTATGTGGGACTTGTCACGGCGGCCTGTTTTGCCGAGATGGGCAATCAGGTCATCTGTGTGAGTCGCGATGAGGAAAAAGTCAAGAAATTAGGCAATGGTATCATCCCCATATATGAACCGGGCCTGGAGACCCTCGTGGAAAAGAACCTCAAAGATGGTCGTCTGCAATTCACAACCAGCCTGGAAGAAGGCGTAAAAAAATCCCTTTTCGTATTCATCGCCGTGGCGACCCCGCCGGATGAGGATGGCTCGGCGGATCTAGCCCATGTCCTTGCAGTCGCTCAACGGATCGGCCGGTGCATCGATGATTACCGGGTGATTGTGAACAAGTCGACGGTCCCGGTGGGGACCGCTGAAAAGGTTCAGGCCGCCATTCGGTCGGAGATCGACCGCAGAGGAATCGACGTCGAATTCGACGTCATCTCCAATCCCGAATTTCTCAAGGAGGGTGATGCGATCAACGATTTTATGAAACCCGACCGAATCGTTGTGGGAACAGACAACGTCAGGACGGGGGAACTCATCAAGGAGCTTTACGCGCCCTTTGCCCGAGAAAGAGAAAAGCTGATCGTCATGGATATACGCAGTGCGGAGATGACCAAATATGCCGCGAATGCCATGCTGGCGACCAAGATATCCTTCATGAATGAGATGGCCAACATCTGCGAGAGAGTGGGAGCCGACGTCACAATGGTTCGCAAAGGGATCGGCTCGGATCAACGGATCGGCTATCACTTTATTTATCCGGGTGTCGGATACGGGGGATCCTGCTTCCCTAAGGATGTGAAAGCCCTGATCGCCACGGCCAAGGAGGCCGGTTACGAATGCAAGATCATGACCACGGTGGAGGAAGTTAATGCCGCCCAAAAGAAGCTCTTGGCGCAGAAGATAATCGATTACTTCCAGGACAAGGACGGGCTCAAAGGGAAAACGGTGGCCGTTTTAGGCCTCGCTTTCAAACCGAACACGGACGACATGCGCGAAGCCTCATCCATCGAAATTATCAACCTTCTGATCAGGGAAGGTGCACGCATCCAAGCCCACGACCCCGAGGCCCTTCAGGAAGCCAAGCGAATTTTTGGGAATAACCCGAATATCGCGTACTTCGAAAACCATTATGATGCCCTGAAAGGCGCAGACTGCATGGCCCTGATCACGGAGTGGTTTGTCTATCGCAATCCGGATTTCGAACGCATGAAACAGGCGCTGAAAAATCCTGTTATCTTCGATGGCCGCAATCAATACAACCCCAAAGAAATGAAGCGCATGGGGATTGAATACTTCGGTATCGGAAGGTTAAGCTAAGACAGAGGATGACCTTTGCGGGGCCCGCAGACCGCTTTCTTTTTCCGCCAAACCGTCAGGGGCAAGCAAATTCTGCGATACAGCCTGGTTGCATTTAAACCTCAATCCCCAATGATCGCAAACAAAATGAGATGTAACCGTTTTGCCCTTTGAAAAACCATGGAGAGGTCGACCGCTGCTCAAAGCCGATCAGCGGTCGGCCGGGATATCTTTTATACAGCTAAACATTCATGGCCCTTCGGGCCACCACAATGCATGAAAATTTTATTTACGTACTAAATTGAT
>CP070697.1:4531962-4549278 GCA_020353555.1 Desulfobacterales bacterium | reverse complement strand
TATACCAATTTTCTTTCGAATGTTGTTCCGGTGGAACTCGATGGTTTTGGCGGACAAATTTAGTGTTGCGGCGATTTCTTTCGTCGTTTGGCCCTGCCGAATAAAATCGGCAATCTGAATTTCGGCGGGGGTCAACTTTAAGAACCTTATGGACATTCCACGGGCAAACGGCGAGATTATTTCGCTTAAATTGGATTCCACAATATCCAATAAAGCCTTTTGTCTGTCATCGAGTCTGCTTTTTTTCATTTTGCCCAAATAAGGCTCGACCAATTCTTTCACATTAAACAACACCTTTTCGCCAAGATCTTTCTTGTCCTCTTCCCTTTTTTTTAGCAAAACTTTTAAAGCCGTATTCATTTCTTCAAGATTACGGGTCTTGCGTTTCAACTCTTTCGTTCGCTGCGCCACCTGGCATTCGAGTTTCTCACGGGATTTCCGCGAGGCCTCCTCGGCCTGGCGTTGCTCGGTGACGTCGCGGGCAAAAATGGCGATATGTTTGATATCACCGTCCGCGTCTAGAATCGGATAAAGACTGCTCTCGTGAAACCGTCCCAAGCGCTCTTCATTGTAAGAGAAAGGGCGTTTTGTCCGCAGGACCTCTTTTAAGTTTGTTTTTCTGTAAGCGGCCACTTCAGGCGACATGAGGGCAAAAATGTTTGCGCCGATGAGTTCTTCCGGAGGTCGGTTGAATTTTTCAGCCGCCCTCTTGTTTATGATCTCGACGATCCCTTCTAGATCGACAAGGAGCGCCAGGTCATGGGTCGCGTTCAAAAGGGTGCAAAATATTTCCCGATTATCCCGCAGCGCTGCTTCCGTCCGCTTGTGTGAAGTGATATCAAAAATCAACCCCATGAACGCGGGCCGCCCGCCCCAATTGACTTGAACCGAAGAGCCCGTAACCCACCTAACTTCATTGCTCTTGGTGACAATCCGGAAGGGGTAATTATTGGAAACATTTTCCCCTCTGAGCCTTCGTCGATAGCGATTTATGACGGCCTCACGATCTGCGGGATAAACTAGTTCAAGGAATTTCTTTGAAAACAGCTCGTCTCGGGTGTAGCCGGAAATTTCACTCGCTCTTGGATTGACAAAACACAAGCTATCATTCTGAGCCACCACGATACCTTCAAGACTATTTTCAACGATCAAACGATTTATCTCGTCCCTCTCGAGCTCCTCGAACTCAAATAGTCTGGGCTGGATTATATCTTGCTCAAGCTCTCGATCGTGAGATTTTTCAGAGGAAAGTTCTGCTTCCATCATTCAGGTTCCTCCCTCCCTGAGAACCAAACAGGCTCTATCGCACGGTTCCTGGTCAAGGGCATGGGCTTTGAACTATATCATCGGAGGGCTAAGCTTCGAAAATTTCAACATCTTCTGTCACATTTTTCAGATTGAATCTGCCCAAAGCAGTCAAGCAGAAATGCTCTTTGACGCGATCGGCCGTAACCTTTGAAAGCAAAACCCTGCCGTTGGATGCCAGGGCGCCAATCCTTGCGGCTACATTGGTGACGCGGCCTCTGGCGGTGTAGGTCCAGCGCGAACCGGTGTAACTTTCGAACTTGGCCGCTCCCACCAGGGCTCGGCCTGAATTGATTCCCATATTTATGGTCAGGGGTTCGGGAAGTCCTCTGAATTCGTTCTTAATCCGAGCCGCCTCTTCCCTGATTTTCAGTGCCGTTCGCACCGCTTCCAAGGCATTGCCTAACTTATCGTTGTTCAGGAAAAGCACCATCAAACCGTCCCCCGCGGTCTCAGTCACATCCCCGTTGTTGGCACAGATGGCATCCATGAATACTGAAAAATACCTTTCGATAACCTTATTGACTTCGGCGCCTTCCAGCCGCTCACATATTTGGGTGTAGCCTTCAATATCCAGAAAAAGAACCGAAACATCCTGCTCCTTGCTTGCCGGAATCGCGCCGTTCGGAGATTTTTCGATGAGCCGGGTAACCGTGCTGGGGACAAACTTGCTCAAATTCGCTTTTACGTCTTCTAAAATTTCAACTTTGCGCAGCGCAACCTTAAGATCGTTGAGCGTTTTTTCGAGTTGAACGTTCTTAGTCTCCAAATCCGCGTTGAGCCGTTTAATCCGTTCAACGAATCGCGCGTTTTTCAACGCGATCACCAAGTTGTTCACAAGGGTATCCAGCAGTTCTTTGTCATTTTCCGTAAATGGCGCTATTACAAGTTTGGAACCGAGACCCAGAATTCCATAGGACCCGGGCTCAACCGCGAAAGCCAGCGAAAAACCCAAACTGAAGGGAAAAAAACCGTCATGCTTCATCGCCGTGCCGTCTCCAATCCAGCTTCGCATGTTTCCCTGCATCAAAAGATCACCGATGCGGTTTTTCAAAGATGCCACATCGGCTTCCTGCAATCCAACCGAGACGAAATGGCTTATCTGCTCGGAAGGAACAGCCATCAACATCAGGAATCCCTCCATCACCCCGAAGTTGCCCATCGTCATTAACAAGAAGTTTCGGAGAATTGCCTCAGAATCAACGCTGCTGTAAATATCCTTGCTGACATCATAAAGGGTCTTCAAATGGAAGACGCGGCGGTCCAGTTCGGTCTGAATGTGTTCCGCTTTTTTCAAAGCTGCTTTCAGTTGCTCTATTTCGTCGGTATTGCCCACTTTTTGGTCCTTCAATGGTGCATAGACTTAAAAAGAGTTTTAAAATGGATCTTTAATTCTTGTCTCGTTTCTTTGAGTCGATCGAGGAAATGCTTGGCGAGGTTGGTCAGGATCGCGAAGCCGAGTTCGCCGTTTTGCTGGATGAGGTTCCGCAAATCGTTTTGTTTGATGGCCTGCAAAGTGGCATCTTTTGCACACCGTGCCGATAGGCTATATAGATGAGGCGGTATGAGAGCCGACGTACCGAAACAACTCCCCGGCGATCTTATGATGGTGATTGGAAGCTCGATGGCGTCATCAATGGTGCTCAGTAACTCCACCGCACCGTCTTTCAAAACAAACATCTGGTCGGCGGGTTCGTTTTCGTGGTAGAGCCATGTACCTTGTTGAACGCGGATTTCGGTGCTGATCGCAATCAGTTGTTTTAACTGGCACTCCGATAGCCCTTGAAAAAGATAGCATGTCGATAACTGCATAGAGCCTCCTCCCGTTCTATGCGGTTATAGCGTAAGGGAATCGAAGCCAAGGGAATTTGAACTGTTGGGTCAGATTGAACTTTATGAGGTAGATGTCGTGAAACTCAAAATGGTCAGGACTCCTTCGTCATCAGCGCTAATGCTTCCTCCAACGTATTGAAGATTTTGGCAAACTTTGTGATTCCCACCATGTGGAAGATTTTCTTGAAATGGTCAGAAACTCCGGTTATCGCGGTATCTTGGTTATTGCGTCGGGTCTCGGCCAGAATCTGGATGAGCACCGCAATACCACCGCTGTTAATATAGGCATCTTTATCAAATTTCAGTAATATTTTCTTGGCGCCCTGTTCGTTGGCCTTTTGGTAAGCCGTATTCAGAAATGGTTCCGAAAAGGCCGTGACATCGCCCTCGATACAAAATACCGTAACGGTGCTATGCTTTTCAAGCCTGATTTCGTTATGCTCCGGCATCGTCAAACTGCGCTTTCTTTCGTTGCCTGCGGCTCTGCCAATTTTGCCTTCAAAGAAAGGAAAATGGGCTTACTTCCTTGAGGAATCTCAAGTGGTTATATCCCCCTTTTTCCAATCCTCTCTCGGCAGGGGAGGGGAAACCCGACCGTCTGCGATATTGGCGATATCGTGCCTATCAGATCGCCATGATTTCCAGGATGCCGAAAGATTTGCTATGTGATTTTGATCACCATTCGCACCGCATGGCCATCTTTGGTCATTTCATTGAATTCCACTTGATCCACAAGTTGTTTTATCAAAAACAAGCCCAGCCCGTTGGGGGCTTCCAGCTTTTCAATTTTCTTTTCAATATCAGGCTCTTTGGGCAGTTCTCGTATCCCCTCTCCTTCGTCCAGAACGGACACACTAAAATCGTCATCCCCGCAATTCATCGTGACGATCACCCTGGCATCGGGCCGTCCCCTGTTGCCGTGTTCCATAGCGTTGAGGCAGGCCTCTGATACAGCGGTTTTCAAATCTTCGATGCGGGCCGAGACGAGCCCCACTATTTTGGCAAAGGAAGCCGCGCAGTCCATGGCCACACGCTCATAGCCAATCTTGTTGGGAAGATTGACTTCGATTGTGCGTTCATCCAGAATTTGAATCATTTTTTTGTTAAATTCGTAATAGTTAAGAGCTAAAAAGAAAGTGACTAAAATTTAATAATAGAAACAGTATTTAGGTGTCAAGGAAATTAAAACTTGTGCCCCTGTGACCAAAACGAAGGCGAGCCAATCTGATCACCTGATTTTTTTGGGTTTCACTCCTTATTGGGGGTCAAAAGCGTAGAATGGGCAGGCATTGGCAGGGGGGCAAGAGGCAAGGTCGTAGCGGCTGCGGCCGAATTCATGGTAGCTGCAAAACCAAGTTTGGGATTCGGTGAGCGACGTCAAGAATTTGCGCGGCATCTTCCTGTGCTAATTTTTTGGCGTAAATCCTTTGGAATATAAATCGACCAAACTGCCGTCCGGCTTTTCGATCACGATCAAGCATTCAACCTGGTCAAGCCGGTCTACCAATGCCAGTCCTTTTGCACGTCCCATGACCATGACCGCGGTGGCCAACCCATCCGCCAATGTGCAGTTATCGGCGATAATCGAAACGCTGACCACTCCATTGGATACGGGGTAGCCCGTCCGCGGATCGATGACGTGCGAGTAGCGGACGCCCTCGACTTCAAAGAAATTCCGGTAGTCCCCACTGGTGGCGAACGCCCTGTTATGCAGGGCGACCACTTTATAGACCTGGTCATAGGCGGCATCTTTTTGGGGCCTGTTGATCCCAATCCGCCAGGGCTGACCGTCGGGGCGATAGCCGGACGCATAGATTTCACCTCCGATTTCCACTAAAAAATCCTGCACACCGCTTTGGCGGATAAGTTCGGCCACCTGATCAACCGCATATCCTTTGGCGATCGAAGACAGGTCGAGTTTTGCGCCGGCGCGCTTCTTCACCAGATGCCCCGTGTCAATAATTTCGATGTGATCGAAACCGACGTCCGGCAGCAGCGCCGCGATCGCTTCCGGCGCGGGAATGCAGCGTTTATTTTCGGAGGGGCCAAAACCCCAGAGATCCACCAGCGGGTGGACGGTCCCATCCCAGGCGCCCCCCGTGAGCTTGAACACCTGGGCGGCAACCTGCATAACCCGCAGAAAATCGTCCGAAATTTTGAATTTTGCACCTGTGCGCTCCAAGGCGTTGAAGCGGCTGATTTCACTATCCTTGCGATAGGTGGACATACTCCGGTTGATTTCGTTCAAGCGCTTTGCGATTCTTGTTTCCAGACCGGCCGGGCTCTGCAGATATTCGGTGGCAACCGTAACGTGATAGGTCGTGCCCATGGTTTGCCCGGCGATCAAATGCTCTTTTTTTGACTGGAATCCTGTCAGCAGGATACCCATCATGCAAGCCGTCAGCAGATAGACATATTTTTGCACGCCACGTCACCCGTTCAGAAAAAATCAGCAGATTCTCGGCAACTGCTCCCCGGTCAGCATATCCACGATGCGGGTTCCACCGATGCGGGTTTGCATGAAGACTTGCCCCGCATGGTCGGACACCACCTCTCCGATGACGACCGCCTCCTTACCGTATTTATCCGCGCGCATCGCCGCTAAGACCGCCTCCGCATCCTCCGGCGAAACAAAGGCAAGGAGTTTCCCCTCATTGGCCAGATAAAGCGGGTCATACCCGAGCAGCTCGCACATCCCGGCGACAGGCCCTTTCACCGGGATTTTCTCCTCAAATATCTTTAACCCTACCCCCGATTGGAGGGCAATCTCATTTAAGGCCGTGCCAACGCCCCCGCGGGTGGGATCCCGCAGTACATGAACCTTTTTCCCGCCGGCCAGCATCCGCCCCACCATATGATTCAAAGGCGCCGTATCACTCACCACCGCGGAGTCAAAGGTCAGTCCTTCCCGCTGGGTTAAGACGACAATGCCGTGATCGGCGATGCTGCCACTGATGATGATCTTATCTCCCGGCCGGGCTTGATTTCCGGCAATCTGGACATCTTCCGGAATCAGACCGATACCGGAGGTATTGATGAAAATTCGATCCGCCGCCCCCCTTGGCACCACCTTGGTATCACCGGTGACGACGGTGACACCGGCGGTTTTGGCCGCTTTCCCCATTTCAATTAGAATCGATTCCAGATCCGACATGGGAAGTCCCTCTTCGATGATCAGCCCGACACTCAAATAAAGGGGCGTGGCTCCGCACATGGCAATGTCATTGACCGTTCCGTTGATTGCCAGATCCCCGATATTACCCCCGGGGAAAAAAATAGGGTCCACCGTGTAAGAATCCGTCGAAAAAGCCAAACGCATCCCTGCCAGATCGAAGATCGCACCGTCATTGAGCTGGGCTAGGATCGCGTTGTCAAAAATGGGCAGCATCAGGTCCGCGGTCAGGCGATGCGATATCTTGCCGCCGCTGCCGTGGTCCAGGACTATTTTGTCTATCTTCATCATAATTCATCCACCGTCCGTGTCGCGTCGATATTTGTCGAAGCCCTTCGCGACGGTTGGTCATGGGAATTTCACCGCGATTTCTACTCGGGTCATCGGACGTTTGCGGGTTCCTGAAAGCCTGAAATCGCTTCCTGCGGTCAATCCGCGTGATACCGGTAATAAGCGGCACAGGTGCCCTCACTGGAGACCATGCAGGGCCCCACGGGATCGGTCGGCGAGCAGCGCGTTTTATACAGCGGACATTCCGGAGGCGTTTTCAACCCGGTCAGGATTTCCCCGCAGGCGCACCCTCGGGGATCCTGGGTTCCGTGAACCTGAATATCAAAAACCCTGGCGGCATCATGGGCGCGAAATCTCTCGCGGATTTTTAGACCGCTTTGGGGAATCACCCCCAAACCACGCCAACCGGCATCGACCGTTTCAAACACTTCCTGCATCATATTCCAGGCCTTGGCGTTGCCATCGAAGGTAACGGCCCGTTGATAGGCATTTTCCAATCGCGGATATTTCTTCTCTACCTGTTCGACCAGAATAAGAATCGCTTGGAGGATATCGGTCGGCTCAAATCCGGTAACCACCGAGGGGATCCGATGTTTTTCAAAAAAAGGCTGATAAGCTTTCAACCCGATGATCACGGACACATGCCCGGGCAGAATGAAACCGTCAATTGCAACGTTGGCAGTCGCCACCAGGGCCTCAAGCGCCGGGGGCACCAGCTTGTGGGCCGAAATGACCAAAAAGTTCTCAATCTCCCTCTGCACCGCCGCCAAGATGGCCGCTGCAATCGTCGGTGCCGTGGTTTCAAAGCCGATGCCGAGAAAAACGACTTTTTTTTCAGGATTTTTTTTCGCCACCTCGAGGGCATCAAAAGTCGAATAAACCACCCGGATATCCCGGCCGTCCGCCCGCTCCTGCTGCAGGGATGAAAAGGTTCCGGGAACCCGCATCAGATCGCCAAACGTCGTGATAATCACATCCTTTGTTCGGGCCAGTTCGATAAACGCGTCGATCTCTTTTTGGTCGGTCACGCATACCGGACAGCCTGGTCCGGAAAGCAGGGTGATGGTTTCCGGTAAGACGGAACGGATACCGCTGCGAAAAATCGCGACCGTGTGGGTCCCGCAGACTTCCATCAAGCGGATAGCATTCCGGCTGAGGTTTCCTATTTTTTCGACCAGTTTGCGGGATATCTCTGAATCCCGATATTCGTCCATGTACTTGATAGACATTTTGGGCGTCCGTTGTTGGTTGGGGGTGGTCGTTGGCTTAAGGGCGGTAAGAACCCACTAACCTCCAATCCCAAATGATCGTAAACAAAGTGGGATACGAATGCGGCTTCCCCCTTGAAGGCCTTGAATCTGGGGCATCCCAATTGGGGTCGACTGTGGGCCCGGTCACCAACCGGATGCGTCCCCAGCTTACGTTCGAACTCGCGCTGCGGCCACCAGCGCCTGTCCCAACGCGATTCCCCCATCATTGCAGGGAACCTGCTGATGCGCGAAGACCTCAAAATTCTTGGCTTTCAGAGCCTGGATTAAACCGCTTAGAAGCAAGGAGTTCTGAAAAACACCGCCGCTCAGGACCACCCGATTTAAACGGTGTTTGCGGCGGAGGAGCTCACACAACTCCGCAAACAGCCGCACAAGCGTTGTGTGAAATTTGCAGCTGATTGTCGATGTCGGGATTCCTTTTTGTATGTCGCGGACGACCCCGGCGACAATGGGCGCGGTCAGAATTTGATAGGCTGGGTCGGCAACCCATTCATAGTCATAAACGGCCACGCCGGCTTCATCGGCCAGCATCTCCAGCTCCATGGCTGCCTGGCCTTCAAAACTCACCCGCTGGCGAATGCCCACAATGGCCGCCACGCCGTCGAAGAGACGACCGAGGCTGGAGGTCAGGGGGGAGTTCAGCTCCTTGGCAATCATTTCCAAGATTATCCGTAATTTTCGCTCGCCGATCTTTTCCAGCAGCGGCAGGTCCAGGTTCCAAACCTGATCGCCAAAAGCATCATTCAGATAACTGACGGCCATCCGCCAAGGTTCTTTGATCGCCGCCGCACTGCCCGGCATCGGCACATGCGCAAAGTGCGCCAAACGTTCAAAGCGGTCCGGCCAAACCGCCAGCACCTCGCCGCCCCAAACGGTGCCATCGGCGCCGTAACCGGTACCGTCCAATGCCAGTCCGATGACCGGGCCCTCTATCTGGTGTTCGGCCATACAACTGACGATATGGGCATGGTGGTGCTGCACCGGAATTTTTTCCAAAGCGTCTTGTTCTTCCGCATACTTCGTGCTCAGATAGTCCGGATGCCAATCATAGGCCACAATTTCGGGCGCAATCGCGAGAATGCGTTCCATATGAGCGATGGTCAACCGGAAAAACTCGTAGGTCGCCAAATTCTCCAGATCACCGATGTGCTGGCTCAAAAAGGCCCTATCTTCTTGAGTCAGGCAGACCGTATTTTTCAGCTCGGCCCCGCACGCCAGGATCGGCGGAACCGGGTTTCGGAGAAAGACCGGCCGGGGAACGTAGCCCCGCGAACGCCGAATGAATCGGGTCGCACCGGCAGTTCGCCTGACAATCGAATCGTCGCTGCGCAGGTAAATATCCCGATTGTGAATCAGGAAATAATCGGCAATGTCGGCCAGTCGCTCGAATGCGTCGTCGTTGTCGATCGCGATGGGCTCCTCGCTCCGATTGCCGCTGGTCATCACCAGCGCGGTGAAACCGCACTCTAAAAGCAGGTAGTGCAAAGGCGTGTAGGGCAGCATGACACCAAAGTACCGGTTGCGCGGCGCGACCTCGGCGGCAATCGTGTTCGTTTTCTTTTTCTCCAGCAAAACAATCGGACGCTGAAGTGAAGTCAGCAGCTTTTCTTCTTCCGGTCCCACCCGGGCATATTGACGAATACGAGCCGGGTCAACGGACATCATCGCCAAGGGTTTTTCTTCACGCTGTTTACGGCTCCGGAGACGGGACACCGCATCGCTGTTTCCCGCATCGGCCGCCAGGTGAAAACCACCCAGCCCTTTGATCGCCAAAATAAAACCCTGCTTTAAAAGAGCCGCCGCGTGGGCGAGGGGATCATGGGCCGCAACTTTCTTCCGATCCTTATCGTAAAGGGAAACACGAGGACCGCATAGGGCACAGGCATTGGGCTGGGCGTGGAATCGGCGGTCGGCGGGGTCGTCGTATTCGGCCTGGCACTGCGCACACATCTTAAAGTGCTTCATGGACGTTTGCGGTCGATCATACGGAATATCATCGATGATCGTATAACGGGGTCCGCAGTTGGTGCAATTGATAAACGGGTAATGATAACGGCGGTCCTCCGGATCGAACAGTTCCCGCAGACAATCGCCGCATATGGACACATCCGGGGCAATCAGAGTGGAAACCGCCTCCTCCCCCCGGCTTGAAGCAATCGTGAAGTCCAGGTAATTTCTGACCGATTCCGGGCAGCCATTGACGGCGGTGATCTGCGCCAGGGGCGGACACCGGGTGGCCAGATCGGCTTCAAAGCATTCAATCTGTTCCCGGGAGCCTTCGATGTGAATGGTAACACCGGAAGATGTATTGGCCACTTCACCTTTCAGCCCATACTTGTGGGCCAACTGGTAGACAAAGGGGCGAAAGCCGACGCCCTGGACGATACCCTTCACTTGCAGCCTGCGGGCTATATAGTCCTCAGACACGATACGCAACCGTCAGTCTCCCTCTCGTCGCCCCATAAGTGAAAGGGCCTCCCGCAGCAGTTTCAAGGTTTCCTTGGCCGCGGCTTCATCTACTTTCTGAATGGCAAAACCCGCGTGGACGATGACATAATCACCCACCTGGGCGTCAGCCAGCAGCAGCAGGCTGACTTCTCTTTGAACGCCATCCACATCGATGGTCGCCATTTGATTATCTATTTTCGTGATCTTGGAGGGAATCGCGAGACACATTATCCTATTTTCCTTTTCTGTAGGATACACCCAGACGATCCAGCTCGGCCAGGACCATCTCAATCACCGGCTTTACTTGAGCCCGAATCGTGGGCGTCAGTTCAATGCTGAGCGTTTCGATATCCTCCGGCTCCACACCCAGAATGACGGTTTGCGGAACCTTGTCAAGCGCTTGGCACAACGTTAAGGCCTCGAGAAAATCAACCTGATGCAAGGAATTTTTGGCCTCGATCCGCTCTGGTATGGCATCTTCTTCCAGACGGTACAAATCACCGGGTGTGCCTTTCTGGCGAATCGCATCCACCACGATCAAGTGATCGGGCGCGTGAAATCACACCCAAAAGCTTTACGCCCAGAACCCCACCGTCGACCACCAGAACGTTGTCCGGAAATCTGCAGATTTTTTGAAGCTCTTCGACCACTCTGACGCCAAGGCCTTCATCCGTACAAAGAATGCTGCCGATACCTAATATCATAATTTGAGGGAAATCCATATCCTCGTGATTTTGGAGCGCCGACGTCAAATACCTCTTCCCATATATTAACCGCCTTTTTTTCTCTCAAAAGGAATCTGCGTCACTTGAGTTAAATTTCTGCGTAAAACGGTGAGAATTCATCCCAGAAATCCGGTTCGCTCCACCCGATACCCGGGTGGCCCGCTTCTATCGGCCAGCTGGTGCCGTCATCGAATTTGGCCGCCAGACAGTTATTGGAGGTTTCGGGACCCCGGCCGCCCATTTTGGAAAGGCAATGACCCAATTCAGAATAAAAAATCCATTTCAGCCAATTCAAACCCCCGCGGGATGCGACCGAAATGGATCAAAGTTTCGTAGAACCGCGCACAATCTTTTAATTCAACAGGAACGAAGGAATCTTCAACGCCACGCCGTGCACTGCCAAAACTAGTGTGTATCACTTTCTTAGGCGATCAAATCGGCAAAGTCAATAAAATCGAGATTCAGTCAATCTATATATTGCTATATTTGCCGGCCCTCAAGGAACGGCGCCTCGTTAAAACTACAAAAGCCACGTCCGGACGACGTGACTTCTCACCGTAACCCCACGGGCGAAGAAAATATCTTGCCAAAAATATTATCGCGGCCGGGATTGAAATCGCAACCCACCGCGGGAAACCTGAAGGGTCCGCATCAGGAATCCTCATCGAGATCTACATACTCATCATCGGCGACTTTTAATGAGGAATTAATATTGTGAATTTCGTCTTTGTCCTCGTAGTCGTCATCGAAATTTTCATCTAACAGATCGTCGAGTTCCCCTGATTCGGCCTCGACATCGTCGGAAACCCGAATCGCTTCCTGTTCTTTGGTAATCAAATCGATATCATCAAAGAAAAGCTCGAGTGAACTCTGGTCTTCGGAACCCAATAGCTGGATGACTGCCTCGGCAATTTTGTCGGCATATATACCCGGTGGATACAGATTCTTGGTTCGCAAGGCGGAAATCAGCGCTTCCTTGCCGTTGGCAATCGCCGATTCAATCCGCGGCCTGTCATAATTCTCCTCGCACAGAAGCGACAGAACCTCCTTATCCAATTCAGCAAATTCGCGAATTATAAATTGATCTGTTTCATCGCTTTTCAAAATCAAGTATTTTTGTTTCATCGTTGATCCCCTTTTCAACATCGAAATATCTTCACGCCTCGAACTCTTTTCCGAGTTTCGAGTATCGAGTTTGGCGTGGCCCTTGTTCCGTCAACCGACCTAACCAGCGTTATATCTTCCGGCGGAAGTTACGAAAGAAATGAAGTGGATTCTCTAAGGTTGTCCCCAACACCAAACGGACTATCTGAAAACCACAAAAAAACTATCCTGTCAACCAACAATGCCGGCCAGCCCGCAAATTCGTTAAATTAGATCGACCGCAAGGCTCAGCCGCGAATTGATATTGGAAACGACATTTGAACTTGCCGAGGCGGAGGACATTGGGCAATATGGGTGGAAGATTCCAAACGTACGATTACTTAGGAAAAGACGATAAAAATATTGACCTGCATGGCTCGGGATGGTAGAAATAAACTTTACGGGGAGGGATGGCTGAGTGGTCGAAAGCGGCGGTCTTGAAAACCGTTGAGGGTAACACCTCCGTGGGTTCGAATCCTACTCCCTCCGCCAGTTGGTTGCCCCAGGGGGTTGCCAACGACAAAAAACGGGCGCTACCTTTTTGCACCCTTCAACTTTAGCAATTAGCAACCATGTCCAGCATCGCATGGAGAGATGGCCGAGTTGGCTGAAGGCGCTCGCCTGCTAAGCGAGTGTGGGGGGAAACTTCCACCCCGGGTTCGAATCCCGGTCTCTCCGCCACCCAAAAGAATTGAGCCGATTTGGGATTTTCCAGATCGGCTTTAATTTTCCAGTCACGGCGTTGAGCGGTCCCCTCTCCCAGCAGCAAGCACGGTTGGGAAACGAGGTACCGACCGCCGCAGACGCCGCCAGAACATTTCAATCCCAGAGCATTTCAATCAATGATCAGTTCAGAGAGGGCGACGTCCGATTCGGCCCGGCCCTTTTTTAGGTCGGAGCCCGCAGAAACTGCCGGTGTTTGGTTTTAACCAACCGGTTTACCCATGCTTTTGCGCCCGCGCGAACGCACGGGGGGAATCAGCATATCCAGAGAAGGAGGTCTTTGCTTGCAGAAAAGGCCTCCTTCCCCCCAAGAAATGCCAAATGCGTCGGCCCTGGATTTTGCGCTGATTACGCTTGACAAATCTCTTATTCCTTACTAATTATACGCTTTTTAAATCCGGGAGCCTCGGCGTGATAAACGCTGATTTTAGAAAAATTGCATTGAAAGGAGACAAAAACTAATGGCAAATTTAATTCCACCTCATGGCGGAAAAGGCTTGACCTGTTGTCTGCTGGAAGGCGCCGAACTAAAAGCCGAAAAACGAAAGGCTGAAGGCCTCAAAAAGGTCGCGATTTCCCCCCGCGAAAAGGGCGATCTGATCATGATGGGAATCGGCGGATTCAGCCCTCTTACCGGTTTTATGACCAAAGCGGACTGGAGGGGCGTTTGCGAAAAATTCCTGCTGGCGGATGGCACCTTCTGGCCCATTCCCGTAACCTTTTCGGCCTCTCAAGAAGATGCGGACAGTATCCGCGAAGGCGATGAAATTGCCCTTTACGATCCCGAAGCGGACGAAATCATGGCGACTATGAAGGTCACCGAGAAATACGCGATGACCGAAGCGGACAAAAAATTCGAGTGCGAAAAAGTATTTATGGGTGAGGGCACCCCGACGCCCGAAGAGTTTTGGAAGATCGCCAAAGATGATCATCCCGGCGTCCAGATGGTAATGAATCAGAAAGACGTCAACCTCGCCGGACCGGTCAAAGTTCTAAGTGAGGGTGAATATCCAACCAAATATGCCGGCGTCTACATGCGGCCGGCAGAATCCCGCCGGATGTTTGAAGAAAGAGGCTGGAGCGAAGTGGCCGCCCTGCAGCTGCGAAACCCCATGCACCGCTCCCATGAATACCTCTGCAAGATCGCGGTGGAAGTCTGTGACGGTGTGTTTATTCATTCCCTCGTCGGCAACCTGAAGCCCGGCGATATTCCGGCCGATGTCCGCGTGAAGTGCATTGACGCGCTCGTTAAGAACTACTTTGTCGACAAAAACGTCATCCAAGGCGGCTACCCGCTGGATATGCGTTATGCGGGTCCGCGCGAAGGCCTGCTGCATGCCACCTTCCGTCAGAATTACGGATGCTCGCGCATGATCATCGGTCGTGACCATGCCGGGGTGGGCGACTTTTACGGCATGTTCGAAGCGCAAACCATCTTCGAAAAAATCCCCAAACCGGAAGAACCCGGCAAAGCCCTGCTTTGCACGCCGTTAAAGATCGACTGGACTTTTTACTGCTATAAATGCGACGGCATGGCATCTTTAAGAACCTGCCCGCACACCAAAGGAGATCGCGTGCTGCTCAGCGGAACCATGCTGCGCAAACTGCTCTCCGAAGGCGGGGAGATGCCGGATCATTTCGGACGGGATGAGGTCATCGCCATTCTGCGCGCGTACTACGAAGGACTCACTGAAAAAGTTGAAATCAAACTGCACGGCGCCGCGACCGGCAACCAAAAATAGCCCTGTTCCCACCGATCCCCAAAGCCGAAAGGGAGATGCCGTCAAGGCTCTCCCTTTTTTGTGGTGTTCGTTAGGAAGCTGTTCGCAGAAGTGTCACTAGGTAAAGTTTCTACCCGTATACTCCGCATAGGCCATGGCCACCGTCCGGTAAACCAGATGCGCCAGCTTGGAAAATGGGAGGTAGGCAATCAGAAAAAATATTAATACCAGGTGAATGAAGTACAGGGCGTAGGAGAGAAACGCCCAATCCGCGAGCCGGGTCAACTCGGTGGCCATGCCGGTAACACCCAGACCGAAGGCGAGATAGATCAGATACCAATCCTGGTAGCGGGAAATCTGATCGGTTTTGGCGCGCCGGTTCTTGATCATCAGGGAACTGCCCACGATGAGGGCCACACCCGCGATATTTGCCAGCCACTTGACCGGATTCAGCTGAGACCAGGGACCGTGCAGGCCGAAGACATAAATGACAATAAAAATGATGCTGGTTACGATGAAAAGGCCGATAAACCCGAATAATACCAGCAGATGGGCGATTTCACGCTCCTTGTTTTCGGTGCACTCCGAAAATTTGTTGTGCTTCAAGATCGTCGGGATAACCCGCAACAGGGCTTGGATGAAACCGGCTGGCTCGATGCTTTTCTTGGCGGTCTTGCCTTCCAAGAGTGCATTCTGATGCATGTCACTGAGAAAGCGCTTCAAACCTAAGGCAAAAATGGCGATCGTCCAGAGCGCAGCGGGAACCATATGCATATCAACCAGCCACGTCGAAAAGAAGTTGGAATGGACGATCCGATCGCCTCCCGGCGTGAAATCGAGCAACCCGGTAAGCGTTCCCACAATTAGAAACAAAATCACCGGAACCGCTGCCAAAATGGGCAGTTTTTTGGGGTCGTTAACGGCCCTGGCCACTGCCTGGGGTCGGGCATACTCCGTGATGGCATAGGAACGGATGGCGGCCAGGACATCCCCCGGCTTGGCCTCCCGGGGGCAGCGGGTCGAGCAATCCCCGCAATTGTGGCACAGCCAAATGTCGGGATTGCCGATCAATTTATCTTTTAGCCCCCAAGATGCGGCAATCATTTCCTTGCGAGGAAAAGGACTTTGATCCGGCGAAATCGGGCAGGCAACCGAACAGGTCGCGCATTGGTAGCACTTTTTCAGGTCTTCGCCCCCTAACGCGCCCACTTTCTTAATAAATCCTAAATCTGGCTCAATCAGTTGTGTGTTGGCCATACCGATACCTCCTAAAAATTGAGATCGACGCTTGCCGACTCACCGATCATCATGGGGTTCGGCAACGCGTCAAGCGCCAATCGAAAATCGTCAATTCTTTAGAACCCCTTAAACGGGTTCGGACCCAGTCCTTCAATGGTCTCCACAAATTCATCGATTATCCGGGGCAGCTTGTCGTATTCGTCAATGGCGATCTGATATTGGGCCACTCGCTCTTCTTCCAGCGCCAGGCTTTGGAGGGCGTCCCCGATCTTCTTGATCCGGATGTCGGCCAGCTCACTGCCCTTGACGAAGTGACACTGGTAGTCATCCCCGTGCTTGCAGCCCAGCAGAAAGACCCCGTCCATGCCCTGGGAAAGAGCGTCCTTGATCCAAATCACGTTGACAGACCCCAGACAGCGCACGGGAATAAACCGGACATTGGCCGAATAACTCAGGCGGTTCAGTCCCACGATATCCAGCGCCGGGTAAGCATCGTTTTCGCAGACCAGACCTAGAATGCGCAAAGGCGGTTCGTCATAGTCATCTTCTGAAGGAACCCCGATGGCTTTGACCATCGATCCGATGCTGTCGATACTGTAATCGGCAAAGTTGATGATACGCTCCGGGCAGGCCCCCATGCAGGTGCCGCAGCGCCGGCAGCGCGCCGGGTTGGGTTTGGGGGTACCCTTGGCATCGTCATCGATCGCGCCGAACGGGCATTCTTCGGTGCAGCGTTTGCACTGCGTGCATCTTTGGAAAAAAAAGTCGGGAAAAGTCAAGTCACCGGCACGCGGATGGACTGCGACCCCCCGGTTGACGGATTCCAAGCATTGGATGGCCTTTAAGGCCGCCCCGCAAGCATCTTCCATGGCTTCTTCAACGGTCATGCTGCGCCGAATACAGCCGGCGGCATACACGCCGGTACGCTGGGTCTCGTAGGGAAAGCAGATAAAGTTCGAATCCGCATACTCATCAAAAATCGCATTGTCCCTGAAACCCGGCCCCTGCCGATAAGCCAGGTTGACGACCGGATCAACTTTGGTCACCGGAACCATGCCTGTGGCCAAGACCACCATATCGGCCTTCACCTGCACCTTTTCGCCCAGCAGGGTGTTGTCCGCCTCAACGATCAGGCCATCGCCGTTCTTGGAGACACGCACGACTTCCCCTTTGGTCAGAAAAATGCCTTCATCCTGCTGGATGCTCTTGTAAAAGTTTTCCGTCAAACCCGGCGTGCGCATATGCTGGTAAAAGACAAAGGCCTTGCCGTCCGGGTAGTCTTCCCGCACATACTTGGCCTGCTTGAGGGCCACCAGACTGGTTACCGAGCCGGCGTAAGCGAAATCTTTGTCATCGCCTTGGCCGGGGCTTTGGATGAAGACCACGGATTTGGCCTCCTTCCCATCGGAAGGACGAATGATCGGGCCTTTGGCGGCAATCTCCTC
>CP070697.1:4529847-4531862 GCA_020353555.1 Desulfobacterales bacterium | reverse complement strand
TCCCGAAGGGTAAACAACATGGCATCATCGACCCCATCCTTTGAATTCACCCAGGGAGATATCCCGAAAATGGTGCGCTCATCAAGATATCGGGTATAATAACAAACCACTAGCTATTGTTTGCCATGTTGTTTATGAAACATTAGGGTTTATTACGATTTCAATGGAGATCATGGAGTCAAAAGAAAACGGCGACATAAAGAGTAAACGCCCCGGCATTAAGATCCGGGAAATGGAAATCGATGATTTGGCCAAGGTTTATCATCTTGGCGAAGAGTTGTTTACGGCCGAATACGCGCCCTCCATGTACCGAACATGGGACCAGTATGAAATCGCCGGGCTTTTCAACAGCGATTCCGAATTTTGTCTGGTGGCGGAGGCTGACGATGAAATCGTCGGGTTTGCCCTCGGCACCATCATCACCAAAACCGGCTCCGCCTGGAAGTACGGCTACCTGATCTGGCTGGGGGTCACCATTCAATTTCAGCGCCAGGGGGTGGCGGAAAAGCTCTGCCACAAATTCAAGGACATCATGCTCAAAAACGGCGTCCGCATGCTGCTGGTGGACACACCGGCGGAAAACCTGCCCGCGCTGCACCTGTTTCGCCGGCTGGGCTTCGGCCACCCGCGGCAGCATATCCACCTGACCATGAATCTGGATGCCGAATACCAGCGCTTGAAGCGCAACAACGGTGAAATCAAGCACTTACACAATGGTAAAAAAACCTCGGACGCTAAAATCTGACGAAATCTGACATGGGTTTAAATTTCGGTTTGTCGCTCCCCCGCCCGGTTAGTCCGTTTAGCAGGTTCACCGCCTTCCTCTTATGCTCCTGAGTCAAATGGGCATATCTCAACGTCATGGTCATGGTCTTGTGGCCTAACAGCTCCTGTACGTCCTTTAGGGTTCCACCTTTTAATAATAGCTGCGACGCAAAGGTGTGCCTTAAATCGTGAAACCGGAAGTTGTCTATGCCCGCCCTTTTGACCGCCGCGTTAAAAGACGTTCGCAAACTGTCAATGCGCTTGTTCTGGTAGGTGAAAACATACTCGGAAGTTAGATGCTGCTCTTTGCGAATCCGGCTAAACAACTCTGCAAGATCATCATTTATTGGGATCTGCCGGGGTTCTTTGGTCTTGGTTTCGGCAAGATATATGAAACCGTTCTTTATCTGGTTCCATTTCAAGGATAGTATCTCACCGCGCCGCATGCCGGTATTTAGCGCACACTCGACAATATCCCGCAGGTAATACGGATTTTGCGGGGTTCCGGCTCGCTTGCTTTGGTTGCCCGGGTTTTGGCCAAACTTGATAACGGCCCGCTCGCAACAGGCATCCAACAGCTTGTCGATTTCTTCCTCGGACAAAAACCGGTCCCGCCGATTGTTTTCTTTCAGATGCAAAGACTTGCCCTTTTCAAACGGATTGGCTTCCACCATTTCCCACTCAAACGCCTTGGCGCACATATGCCGCAAACATGACATTTCCCGGTTGATACTGGCTACCGTCCGCACCTTATCGTGATGGGTGGGTTGTTGCTTCAAATGGTTTCGATAGGTTTCTAAGTCCACATAGCGGATATAAGATAGCAGGGTTTCAGGCTTAAAATACGCTTTGAAGTTTTCAACAAAGAATCGCTTGGATGATAGATAGCTGCTTTGGTCTTGGTAATTTCCTTTGTATGCCTCTATCAGCTCCCCAAACGTGGTAGTGTAAGCTTTCTTTTGGTCAAGAAAGCTCTGGTAAGTGTTTTCGGCAATCATCGCCACCCGCTTGCCTAACTCTGCCTCGGCCAGTTTTCTTTTTTTAAAGGTCTGTCTTACACGCTTGCCGGCCGGGTCGATATAGTCAATCTGCCATGATACCTTGCCGCTGGTATTGACAATCTTCCGTAGCGCACCCATAGTCAATCCCCCTTTCTTGTAATTGGTGGTTTCAATTTGTAGTGCTTAATCAAAACCCTTTCAATAATTCGACCCCCAGGTTCCGGTTGCGCCTTTAACCAGTCAACTATC
>CP070697.1:4526190-4529747 GCA_020353555.1 Desulfobacterales bacterium | reverse complement strand
ACGATCCTGCGATAGGTATTGCAATCGCTGCTTTCGAGGCCAAAACGGGAATCGAAATCAATGCACAAGCAATGGAGGAGCTGGGTCTCTGGCTAAAAACGGTGGCAGCGATGACCGCTAAGAGAAGTGAACCGCAGCTGCTTCATAACACGCCCCTGCTCAGTTTGAGCCATATAGCGGCGGCCGGATGGGCCGAAAATATGGATTTCTTCTGGCCTGAAGAGGTACAGGCGCTGTATGGTGAAGGCGCAGTAAGTTCCTCAAAAGTCGGCGACCACTTCTGGGCTTCCGGATTTGTTTCCGTTAAGCCATTTGTTCTCTTCTATCGACCATCTGTTCTGAAGGAAGCCACCGGCTCCCCCGAGCCTCCTAAAACCTATCAAGAACTGCTGGCAAAGGCTAAAATGATCGCACAAAAAACCGATAAGTTCGGTCTGGTTATTCCGGGAAAAGACTATCGCTATATTTGGTATCAGCTCAGCGGCCCCCTTTACTCAATGGGCGGAAGGTTCATTAAAGACGGGAAATTTGACGTGACGACACCGGAATACAAGGAAATGTTTCGATATGCGGTTAACCTGATAAAAGAGGGAGCCGTACCGAAAGAGGCGCTCGGGTGGTCCTGGACCGATGCGCCGGAAACGTTTGCGAGAGGAAGGGCCGCAATGCTGATTGCGGGGGCTGTTAATACGACCCGTTTTATAGATAATCCGCCTGAAGCAATAAAAGGTGATTGGGACTTCAGGCCCCAGCTAGCCTGGAACGAGGGCGATATTGGAATTACAAGTATCGGAACAATTGTAGTTTGGTCCGTCAATAAGAACGCCAGCGAAGAAGAGAAAGCCGCCGCGCTGTTGTTTCTGGACTTTTACAGAAGTTATCAATCACAGTGGAACGAAATTGGATTTGAAGGCAACGAGTGCGCCGTTCCCGAAATGTATGATATGGAAAGCATCAAAAAAGCGGTATACAAACCTGAGGAGAGACGCAAATCCGTTAAGAACACCGGGGGAGAGTCTCTTCCTGTCAATGGGGACCAGATGATTAAATACCAACATGAGTGGTGGGCACGGGCAGCCACCGGAGAAGTGAGTATCGAAGAGGCCCTGCAAAACCTCGAAAAAGATATTGCCGATATTTCTCCATAGGCAAAAGTTCCCTAAATGATGCAAGATCAGCCCAGATTTTCACTTTAGCGCAAAGGGTCGCCGCATCGATCCATGAGGCGGTGATCCTTTGTTGAGTCGATTGTATGACGGATCTCGATTTTTCTTGTCTTTGAAAATATGAAGAAGAAATCAAATATGAAAATTTCCGACGAATGGTACGGTCGACTTCTAACCATGCCGGGAATTTTCTTAATCTTTCTTTTGATCTTCTTACCGGTTTCATTTTTGATCGTATTGGCCTTCCTTCGTTATAATTTTGTAACGCCGATCGCATTTGTGGGTTTCAAAAATTTTTCAAATATATTCTCCGACAGACTCCTCACCCATTCTCTAAAAACAACGGGAATATATACCGTCGGCGTCACGGGCATATCATTGATATTCGCCCTTACCATAGCGTACGGACTGCATCGTCTGGGTCAAAGGCGATTGTCAACCCTCTATCGAACATTGGCGATTTTACCCTTTGCCGTTCCTTTGGTTCTTTCCGGTTTGATCTGGCGGTGGCTACTGGATCCGGCCATCGGCGTCATGAACTACCTTGTCATACAAATTACACCTTTTTCCGAACCCATTAATATCTTTGGAAACTCGACGACGGCCCTCCTGGGTGTCATCCTGGCCGATGCCTGGATCAAGATTCCGTTCATGACGATCTTTATTCTCGCCGCCATGGATGGCATAAATCAGAATCTGTACGAAGCGGCAACGATCGATGGGGCTACGACCGTAACGAAATTTTTTTACATAACGTTGCCACTCGCTCGAAACGGGATCCTATATGGGGTTTTGATAACGGCCATGTTTTCTTTCAGAACCATCGACGCGATCTGGAGTATGACGCGGGGCGGTCCGGGAAAAGCGACCTACCATATCGGCATCTACATTTTAGACAGGATGCTTTCGCTTATGCATCTCGGCGAAGCCGCTGTAATTGGTATAATCGTGTTTGTATGTATCTCCGGCTTCGCTGTTGCAATGCTAGCGTGGATGAGAAAAAATTAACAAGAGGTTGGGTTAATGTCAGGGGAAAAAAAACCATCAAGCACATTTAACCGTATCTTAGAGAGCTCTACCACGGTTTACATTGTCTTGGGTTTGATATTTGCTGTGCTTCTATCGCCGCTTGTGCTGATGTTTTTCACAGCGTTCAAAACTCCTGCAGAAACGGAAATTTGGCCCCCGACGATAATTCCTGTTGATGTCGACTTTAACGCTTTCGCCGATGTCATCTTCAATAGCAATATTCCACTAGCCATTTTGAACTCTTTAATTATCAGCCTAGCGACCGTCGCCATTGTCGTCGTAGCAGCCACATTTACGGCGTATGGCTTCAGCCGCTACAAATACAGAGGCAGCAGGATTCTTTCCTACTCGTTGTTGGCAACGCGAATAATCCCGCCGATTGCATTAACCATACCGTTTTTTGCAATTTTTGCGGAGTTGGGCCTCGTCAACAAGAAAATTACACTTATCATCCTTAATGTTTACCTTAATTATCCTATCGTCACGTGGCTGCTGATAGACGCTTTTAACCGCTTTCCGAAACAGCTTATCGATTCCGCCCGAATCGACGGTGCTTCCCGGAACCAGACCTTTTTCTATGTTGTGCTGCCACTTACGGTAACTGCGATAGCTGCCGGGGCGATCATCACATTTCTTTTTACCTGGAATGAATTTCTTTACGCCCTGACATTCACTCAGACGGAGGCGTCAATGCCTCTTACGGTCGGAATCTTCGAATTTGTGGGTGATGAGGTCGTTGAATGGACCAGGCTTTGTGCCGTCGGCGTGTTTGCCAGCCTGCCCTCGATAATTTTCTTTATTTTCGCCCAACGGTACGTGGTCCAGGGACTTACTGCCGGTGCTATCAAAGAATAGCTGCTTATCAGCCCTCGCTTCGAATTAGGCTATTGAAAAACCACCCAGTCACAACGTGAATATTAAAAACATAATTTAGAAATTTAGATACTTGATGCAGAAAGATAAAGTTTTGAGGAAAGAGTTTTATCACCTCAAATCACGAATGAAGGTTTGATAGCGTTCTTCGATAACCCTGCAGGCGAGCCGGAGGCTTTCATCTGCGGCGTTATTACGGGCTCCCCATCCCGCTTCCGGCGGGACGGCTTGGCCCACAAATGTCTTGCATATCAAAGCCTCCAAGGCGTGCCCCAGCAGGTATTAACGCCTTTTCTTGGCACCGAGTTCGGCCGCCAGCTCGATGGCTTTGTACAGGTTGGTGTGGTCTGCCCGGTTTTGTCCGGCAATATCAAAGGCCGTCCCATGTCCAACCGATGTCCGAATGATCGGTAACCCTGCCAGGAGGGTGACCGCCGAACCAAAGCCCAGCAACTTCACCGCCATCAGCCCCTGATCATGATAAAGCGC
>CP070697.1:4516556-4526090 GCA_020353555.1 Desulfobacterales bacterium | reverse complement strand
GCGCGGTGCTTTCTTAACGATCCCTAAGGCCCTCAGACAGTTACCCGCTTTCAAATCTGATCATCCCTCGCGCTGGTCCCCGGAAGGCTGGCGGTCATGTAACAAAGTAGGATTGAATAACGGCAATATATATAAAGGATTTTTAATTGTCAACCTGCTGAATTGTTGAATGGTATTCAGTGGATGAGGAACATTTGCGTATCGGAACCAAGGCATGGCAACCGCGCCAGAGGAGTTTGAGCTGGACACCCCGCGGGATTTGCTCTATAGATTTGCTGGAACGCAATTTGAAAGAAACCGCAACGGCCGCTGCGCGCGCCGTTCGGCAGGGAGAATAGCCCCGCCCAGGGATTTTACGCGAAGGAGATGACCCTATGCCGTTGATTCATCACACCATCGGAGGGCTCCTGCACCAGGTCACACAAAAATATGCGCCGCGCGAGGCCCTGGTGCATACCGAAATCGGGGTCCGTTATGACTACGGCCGGTTGTCCCGGGAGGTCGCGCGGGTCGCGCGGGGATTCCTTCAGATCGGCCTGCAGCGCGGGGATAAGGTCGCCATCTGGGCCCCGAACATCCCGGAATGGATCTTCGCGCTGTGCGGGCTGGCCAAGATCGGCGCCCTGACGGTGCCGATTGACCCGGCGGCGACCCCCGACAGCCTCCGTTTCATTCTGACCCAGTCGGAATGCCGGGGGCTTATCGTCGCGGGGGGGATTGACCACGCCCCCTTCCTCAAAATGGCCCTCGCCGCCAAACATGAGATCCCGTCGCTGGATCAAATCCTGGTCATCGGGGGTGCCTCCGACGGCCCCGCCATGCCCTGGACCGCATTGCTCACCCGGGGCGACCAGGTTGCCGAGCACCGGCTTACAACCATCGAAAACGCCGTCCGCCCGGAAGATCCGGTAGCCATCATGTATACGTCCGGTACCACCGGCGTACCCAAGGGCGTGGTTATGGACCATTTGGGATTGATCAATAAGTCGATGTGCGCCACCGAGCGTCAGGGAATTACGGCGGAGGACCGGCTTTGCCTTTTCTTTCCGCTTTTCCACATGTTCGGCAACACGTGCATTGCCCTGGCGGGACTCCTGCGCGGCGCCGCCCTCGTCATGCCCGGCCGCAGCTTTAACCCGGCCCTGATTCTGCAGGCGATCCATCAGGAAAACTGCACCGCCGTCTACGGCTCACCCAGTATGCTGATCGCCCTGGTCGACCATCCTGATTTTGACAAGCAACAGTGGAAGACGGTGACCAAAGGCATCATCGGGGGCGCGCCCTGCCCAATGGAACTCATGCGACGCATCGTGGAAGACATCGGCGTGACCGGTATCACCGTGGCCTATGGGATTACCGAAGCCTCTTCCTGGATCACGATGACGCATCCGGATGATCCCATTGCCTTGCGCGTCGCGACCATCGGCACCCCCCTGGCCTGCAACGAAGTGCAGATTGTGGAGCCGGGTACCGGAGAACGCCTCCCGCCCAACCGCCCGGGGGAACTTTGTACCCGTGGATTTTTGATGCAGGAATACTACCGGATGCCGGCGGCCACGGCCACCGCGATCGACCAGGACCAATGGTTCCATACCGGTGATCTGGGGGAAATGGATGCGCAGGGTTACGTCAAAATAACGGGGCGGCTGAAAGATGTGATCGTGCGCAAGGGCGTGGATATCTATCCGGTGGAAATCGAAGAAATTATTTACCAACTCCCCGAAGTGTCCGAAGCCCAGGTTTTCGGGTTTCTCCATTCGGCCCACGGCGAGGAAGTGGCGGCCTGGATCAAGCTCAAAGAAGGCTCCCGGCTGTCCTTGGAGCGACTCGCCGCCCATGTGCAAAAAAACATAGCCGCCGGCAAGGTCCCTCACTATTACAAAATCGTCGCCGAATTTCCCATGACGGGCAGCGGTAAGGTGCAAAAATTCAAAATGGCGGAGCTGGCGCGGAAGGAATACGCTTCGCCTGCCGCCGCAACCCAACCGGGAAAGCAACCTGAATCCTTCCAATCACCGAACCCAGGACAATCCGATCACCCGCGATAGACATGCAAGCGAAGAGATGCGAGTTCACCAATGCGACAGGACAAAGGCTGGCCGCCGAAGAACCGCCGCCAACCGCGGCCGATCCGCCCGTCATTCCCCCGGAGCGGGCCGACGACCTTCATCACCTGGAGATCGCCGGGTCCGCGGATCTGGTGCTGTTCATGGCCGGCAATCAGTTCATGGCCATGGAAGAAATTATCGGACGGTTTCAAGCCGAATATCCGGAGGTTGAAAAGATATTCTACGAAACGCTTCCGCCGGGGCTGGCACTCAAGCAGATTTTAGCGCACGGCGCCGTTTTCCGCGACCGTATCCTAACGATTTTCCCGGATATTTACACCTCCGTCGATCAACGGGCCATGCAGGCCCTCGCAAGGGCCGGCCGCATACAAGAAGGCGACTATCATGTTTATCTGCATAACCGTCTGACCTTGATGGTTCCGCCCGGCAATCCTGCCCGCATCAGATCCGTGGCCGATCTGGGAAGAGACGAGGTCCGCATCTCCCAGCCTGATCCTGAAAATGAAGACATTGCGCGGCATATCCTGAATATGTACCGTCAGGCCGGCGGGGATGATCTGGTCCAGCGGATCATGACAACCAAACGCGCTGCGGGCACAACCATTCTAACGCGCGTCCATCACCGCGAAACCCCCTTGCGCCTCGCCCAACAAACGGTGGATGTGGGACCGGTCTGGGCCACCGAAGCCATCCATGCCCACGCAACCGGCCGGGCGTTTGAGGTGGTCGAGCCGGGCGCGGCGCTTGATCAACGCGATCGCATCAATTACTATGTGTGCCGGCTGGCGCAAACCCCACGTCCGGCCAACGCCCAGAAGTCCCTCGATTTCTTACGCTCATCCGCGGCCCAGAACATTTACCGCAAGTATGGGTTCGTACCCCATTCGGGTTAGCGCCGCGGGCCAGAAAGGACAAAATGATGCCAAATAAGCCTATGGCCACCGCCATTTTCGGACAAACCGGCCAGGAAGTCACCCGGGTCGGATTGGGCGGCGAAGGGGTTTTGCGCACTTTCGGCCGCACAGGCGACGCCCGCGAGGTGATTGAAGCCGCCATTGACCACGGAATTGCCTATTTTGATTCGGCCCGGGTCTATGCCGACAGCGAAGTCTATTACGGCTCCGTTTGGCAAGCACGGCCGGAGACGCGCTTCAGGATATTTCAGGCCAGCAAATCGGCCAGCCGGGACAAACGCGGGGCCTTGATGGACCTGGCCCAGACCCTTGGACGCCTGAAGACCGATTATCTCGACCTGTGGCAGATTCATGATGTCCGCACGGCTGATGATCTGGCCGCGATCTCGGGGCCCGGAGGCGCTCTGGAAGCCTTTTTGGAGGCCAAATCCACCGGGAAAGCAAGGTGGATCGGCGTCACCGGACATCACGACCCGCGAATTCTAACCGCGGCGGTCCGGCAATGGCCGGTGGACGCCGTCATGCTGCCCGTTAATCCCGTGGAGGGGGTTCTCGGAGGTTTTCTAACATCAACCTTGCCGGCCGCCCGCGAAAAAGGACTGGCCATCATTGCCATGAAGGTCCTGGGGGCCTTCCACTATATTGTCTCCCAGTGGGGCGTCACCGCCGAATTGCTGATCCGCTATGCGCTCTCCTATGATGTCGCCGTGGTCATTGTCGGGTGCGCGCGGCCCGCCGAGGTTCACACGCTCGCCACTGCGGGGGGAGCCCCGCCCCTGTCCGAGGCGGAAAAATCCCGCCTTGTAAAAGTCTTCGAGCCCTATGCCCCCCAACTGGCATACTACCGCGGCAAAATCTAGGTGTCCCGGTTGGATAAAAGAGGAACAAATGACTCCCGACCCCCAGCGACGGATATGCGACCAAATTGTCGGCCTCCCCCGGCGGTGGGCGTCGATGCCGCCATCTGAAACCCAAGGAGAAATGAGATGATCGATATTACCCGAATTGACTACACGACCCTGGATCGCCCGGATATTCTGCTTTACCTGTTTCATCCCCGCCCGGAACCTCGCGACGAGCGGCCCTCCGCCTCCGGAACGGGGCATCCCGCCCCGCGGGATATCTTGATCCCGGTGGAAGACGAAATCGTCGTGGGCGCCCGGTTTCACATGGCGCACGCGGCGGGCGCCAATCTTCTTTTCTTCCACGGCAACGGCGAAATCGTGGCGGATTATGATGATCTCGGGCCCGTCTATAACCGCATGGGCATGAATTTTCTGGCCGTCGATTACCGCGGCTATGGCCGTTCGACGGGGCAGCCGACCGTCACGGCCATGATGCGGGATTGTCATTTCATCTTTGATTTTGTTTCCCGATGGCTGCCCCGAAATGGTTACGCCGGCCCCCTCGTCGTGATGGGAAGGTCGCTGGGCAGTGCTTCGGTCCTTGAGATCGCGTCCAATTATAAACACCAGGTGGGCGGTCTCATTGTCGAAAGCGGCTTTGCTTATGCCGGCCCCTTATTGGAACTATTAGGCGTCGATACCGCCGCGCTGGGATTCGAAGAATTAAAGGGTTTTAGAAACGTCGACAAGATCGCCGTTTTCGATAAACCAACCTTGATCATTCACGCCGAGCGGGATCACATTATCCCGTTTGCAGATGCTCAAGCCCTTTACCGCGCCTGTCCGGCCCCTGCCAAGGTCTTGCTCAAGATTCCCGCCGCCAATCACAATGACATCCTGATACGCGGCGCTACGGAATATATGGCCGCCGTCGCGCAATTGGCCCAAAAGGTTACGGCGCGCCGAGATGACGGAGACCCGAGAAGGTAAGGCTTAAATCCAACACCCAGCACCCCGGAACCCGTTACCGATCCCCATCCCGCGCCTGGCCTCCCGCTTTTTGCCTCAAGTTATTAAACGGTCAAGACGATAACACGTAGTATAAACACCAGAATCGAATCAGGGGTTATCCGGTGTGTTGCCCCGCCCTCCCTAGAATCAGCTGGATAAAAAAGCTTGTCGCCAAAACCCTTTGGCGGAGGCGTTAAGAAGAGCCACAAAGCAAAAAATCAGGATACCATGCCGATCGTACCGACCGACAAATTACAGCCGGATATGGTTTTGGCCGCAGAAGTTCGGGATATCACCGGCCGGCTGCTTTTGACAAAAGGTAAAAGAATAAATCCCGGTCATATCCGGATTTTAAAAATGTGGGGGATCACGGAAGTCAATATCGCGGGGCAAGAAGGCATCGAGGAAGTCGCCGCATCGGATGCGGATTCCGAATTGTCGCAAAAAATACGCGCGCATACCAATCACACTTTCAGTCATGCCGATCTGGATCATCCGGCCCTGCAAGAAATCTATAAATTAGCGCTTCGCTTTAGGTGCGAGCACCAGATTTTCGAAGAAGAAAAAAATTCAACCTGGACCGCCGACGATGACTTAACCAAACCGGTCGAACAAGATTTGGTGCAAATCATTGTCCAAAAAGATATCAAATTGCCTGAAATTCCCTCCATTGTCTTTGAATTGGATGAAGTCATTTCCAATCCCCTTGCGACGGCGGAAAACATCGCCCAGGTCGTTCACAAAAGCCCCAGTTTAACCGCGGTATTGCTAAAAATAGTCAATTCTTCCTTTTACGGGTTCCCAACGAAAATCGACAAAATATCACTGGCCGTGACGTTGATCGGCACCCGCGAGATTTCCGGTTTAGCCCTGGGCATCAGCGTTATCTCCATTTTTAAAGATATCCCTAAAGATATATTGGATATGTATTCATTCCTCAAGCACAGCCTGGCGTGCGGTTTAATCTCCAGAGTATTGGCGGCGCACAGGAATTTGCCCCAGACCGAGCAGCTGTTCGTCGCGGGCTTGTTGCACGATATCGGCCGCCTGGTCCTCTATATCTATTTTCCCCGGGAGGCACGCCACATTCTGGGTAATTCCGGAAAGTCCGCTAAACTGCTTTACGAGGAGGAGTGCGAATTTTTGGGATGCAGCCACACCGTCATCGGCCAACATTTGCTGCGGAAGTGGAAACTGCCGCCGACATTGTCCGACAATGTCCATTATCACCATAATCCTTCCGATGCGCGGCGTCCAATTCCAGCCGCCGTCATACACCTGGCGGATATTATGGTGAACGGTTTGGGCATCGGCAGCAGCGGCGAGCGCTTTGTCCCGCCGCTGGATCACAAGGCTTGGGAAGATCTCGGCTTGCCCGTAAGCTGTTTCGAAAGTGTTATCCGCCAGGCCTTACACCAATTTTTTGCATTAGAAACGATACTGCAGGCTTAAAAAAGCATCATGCCAAGCGCTTCAAAATATATGGATCTGGAAAAACTCCTAGCCCGAATAGAGTATTTGGAGAACAACCGGCGCTATATCCAAAAGGCCCTGGATATGGTTTTATCGTTGGGGGATTTTCAGGAAAACATCGACAAGGGGGATGCGCCCCTCACCATTTTGCAGCAAGCGGAAAGCCGGATTCGCCATCTGATTCCGTTTGAAGCCAATACGCTGTACCTGGCAGATGAGGACAATTCGGATTTCATCCCCGCCGTCTGCATCCCATCCGAGTTAAAGCATTTTCTAGCAGATGAAGTCGCACACATGATCAACCAGGGCTTTTTCGCCTGGGCCATTCGCGAACGCAGAGGCCTGACCATTGACTCCAAGGATCATTCCCGCAAGTTTCTTTTGCATGTGATCGCCACCTATTCGCGGATCAGAGGTATGTTCGTGGGTTTATTGCCCGATCAGAAACAAAGCCTGCCCGACACGTCCCTGACGATACTTTCGATTATACTGCAAAATACCGCCAACGCCTTGGAGAGTCTTGCCTTCTACAATTTCCTGCGCAACCAAAACCAGATCCTCGAAAAAAGAATCGAAGAACGAACCAAAGCCCTGGAGGACTCCAATCGGCAACTGCAACAGGTTTTGAAAATTCAGGCGATCGGCACCCTGGCCGGCGGTATTGCCCATGACTTCAACAACATTCTCTTTCCGATCATCGGCTATACCGAGCTGTCCCTGGACGAAATACCGCCCGCCAGTCCCGCCCAAGGTTTCCTGGAAGAAGTGCTCAAAGCGGCGAATCGGGCCAAAGATCTGGTCCAACAGATACTGACCTTCAGCCGCCAGAATGGCCAGGAACGCAAGCCCGTCCACGTGCAGCATATCGTTAAAGAAGTGCTTAAACTTCTGCGCGCCTCGATTCCGGCCAACCTCGAGATCATTCACCGTCTGGACGAAGACTGTGGTCCCATCCTGGGGGATGCCACCCAGATCCACCAGGTCATCATGAACCTGTCCACGAATGCCTATCATGCAATGCAGGAAATCGGAGGGGCGCTGGATATCAGCTTGACCGAGGTTGATATCGGGTATGAGGAACCGATCACCGGAACGGGTATCAAACCGGGCCGACACCTGCGGTTGACCGTCAAAGACGTCGGCCACGGCATGGAGCCCGCCGTGATGGAGCGAATTTTTGAACCTTACTATACCACCAAAGAGCCCGGTAAAGGCACGGGTTTGGGGTTAGCGGTCATCCACGGAATCGTCAAAAACCACGGCGGAGACATCCGTGTGACCAGCAAGCCCGGAGAAGGGACCACCTTTCACGTTTATCTGCCTCTTATGGATCGTAGCCCTGCGGAACCTGAAGCGCCTGTGCCGAACGTCGCTAAATCCGGTAATGAGCACGTGTTGTTGGTGGAGGATGAAAAACAGGTTATCGACATGGAACGGCAGATGTTGGAGCGACTCGGCTACCGGGTCACGGCCCGAACCAGCAGCCACGAAGCCCTGGCGGTGTTTGGGGCCCAACCGGATAATTTCGATCTCGTGATAACCGACATGACCATGCCGCATATGACCGGCGAACGGCTGGCACGGCAGCTTATCGAAATCCGCCCCAATATTCCGATTATCTTGTGCACCGGTTTTAATGAAGGCATCACTGAAGACAAAGCCTTGGCCATGGGCATCCGAAAATTCGTCATGAAACCGGTGGTCAAAAACGATTTGGCGTTGACCATCCGTGCGGTGCTTGACAGGAATTGATCCTTGCGACGGAGGCTCTGCCCTTCCCATCCGACGGCCGGCATTTTATTGGCGGTGCGTTTGACCTTGTTGGTTTTCCTCCTCAATAGCGCGATCCACTTTTTCATCCAGTTGATTGAGCAACGCCGTCACGGGATCGGCGAACTCCTTGACCAATGAAGCGGTCTTATCTTGGGATACTTTGTAGCCGGTGCGGAAGCCGACGAAGTATACCAATGTCACCAAGAGTAACTGGGCGAACGCAAAGAACAGTTTTTCCATACCTTAAGCTCCTTATCTAATGGGCCGATGCTAAATTATTCTTCGGCCCAAAAATGGTGAACTTAAGGCGTTTGGCCACCATTTCCCCGTCATTTTACCTGTTTCGCAAGGTCGTCGACCGACCCGCGTCGCCCCGCGGTAAAACCGCAGCGGAATTGACCCGCATCGGTTTTTGGGCTATGGTGGCCGGCCATGGCAACAAAGGCAAAATCTATTCGCAGATCTGTTTGACGGGAAAAATGGCCAGACACTCGCATCGTTTTGTCGAAGACTACCAAGGACTGGTAGGGTTCGGCGCGGACCGGGAAACGGACGAAAATACGGTAATTTATTATCTTCAGAAGTTCTCCGACGACAAGCTCATGCAGCAAATAACCAGGCGTTTGACGGATGATGAACTCTCAGAGATATTTTTTTTGATCACACGGCTGTTAAAAAAGCACCTGACCGAATCCGAGTACCATCGGCTGTTTCTGAAAGACGCGCATTGAACGCCGGGACCGGATTCCGCCGGGCAGAGGCCACCGGGCAAAGTGCGGCACGATGCCCGCCGGCCCTCCCCGTGCCGAGGGCTCCAAACTCGTTGGAATCAGTTAAATGGCAAGTCGCGTTCCGACTCAGCGGCCGCTGCGGTTGAGGGTTTGCTCAGGTGATCCACCGAGTCCACCAAGGTCTTGAGGGGGAATGGTTTGGGAAGGATCATATCAAAGCCGGTCTCCTGGAAGAGCCAGGGGGTTCCAGAAATACCGATAATAGGAGTCGACTGTCGGAGGGAACTACGGATATGCCGCACTACGCCATTGCCATCCATGCCGGGCATGCGCATATCGGTGATAACCATATCAAAACGGCCGTGTTCAAACTTGTGAATCCCTTCGATTCCGTTGATGGCGGTTTCCACATCGTGGCCGAATTGAGATAAAGCCTCTTGAATCAGATCTACAATTCCTTTTTCATCGTCTATGACCAGAATAGTGCCCATCCTATTTCTCCGCAGGTAGTTTTCAGAAGTCGTTTCAGCAGGCTTGATTGCTTATTTTATATCACAGGAGGACGCAGTTTACAACAACATATTGTATAAAGACTGAAATAAATACCCAATATGTAGGATAAGAGTGCAAATTGAGTCTCCCGCACACAATATCCGCTATTTATTGAGTATTCGCCCTTCGAAGTCAAACCGGATTAAGTCTGTTTAGCGCCCAGCCG
>CP070697.1:4504917-4516456 GCA_020353555.1 Desulfobacterales bacterium | reverse complement strand
TGCGCGCCACGAGGGGCCGGCCGTCATTTTCTTCCACAAGCTGCCCAAGCCGTTCACACAAGCGATCCACCACCTCGTAGCCGGTTTCAGCCCGGGTTGCATCCACATCGGCGACCACCCATCGAATAACATCCATCGGTTTGAATTCCAGTGCCGGTTGGCCGGCGCCGTCGACGGTGACCAAAACACAGCCTTTTGGACCTGTTTCTCGAATGTGCCGTCCCTGTATGTTACCTGGAAATACGACCGGCGGATCTTGGAGAAGCACTTCCTGCTGATGCACGTGGCCCAGGGCCCAGTAATCATAGCCCTTGGAGCGCAAACCCTCCGGGGTGCAGGGCGCATAAGGCGCGTGACCCTCGCGGCCAGTGGCGCAGGTGTGCAAGAGGCCGATGTTGAAATAACCGGATAAGGGCCCGGGATAATTGACGGACAAATCTTTCTTTACCGCCGGCGCCGCAAAGCTTTGACCGTGGACCGCGATACGGAGGCTGTCCATACGATAGGTTGCCGGTTGATCGGTCGGAAACAAATGAACATTTTCGGGAAGCCGGAGCGACTTGGTTATTTTGCTGGCGGCGTCGTGATTACCGGCGATCGTGCAAACCGGGATGCTGGCATCGCGGAGCTTGCTTGTCTGGGAGATAAAATAAAGGCCCGTGTTGTAGTCTTTCCAGTCTCCGTCGTAGAGATCTCCGGCGATGAGAACCAGGGAGACGTTTTCCGTGAGGGCCAGTTGAACCATATTATCGAAGGCCCGCCGCGTCGCGTGGCGAATCTCTTCAACCGGCGCGCCCTCGTAATAGTCGAGTTTGTGCAACGGGCTGTCCAGGTGAACATCTGCGGCGTGGATGAATTTAAACATGCATTCAGGCCTTGTCTCGAGAGTAAAATCCCCAATTCGGGAGGTCTCTCGCATTTGTTTGACGCACGATGAAGCAATTACCGCAGGTCGACGCGGGGTCAAAAGCGCAACCGGTTAAATGTTTCACCGCGTCGACCAGCTTTGAAAGGAGGGCTCCGGCTTTTTCCGCCCCGTAATTAGTCCCAGCCGGAAAGGACTTCGGCGGGTTTATTGGGACAATCCGGGCCCCGCTTCGTCCAGCGCAAAAAGGCAAGGATGCCGCGGGTTTCTTTATTGCCATGGCTGTGAAATACCAGGCGTGTTCGCATTGGTCAATGGACGCGGAAGGATTCGGCCCAATATTTGTAATGATGTTGATTCGATGTTGCCGGAAGCCAGGAACCGGCAGATGGCTCCCAAGGCCGAGTTCGCCTCGGCAAGATGCTTTCGCAGGCGCGTGAAATTGAGCTTAGTTATGCCGGCGAGTTCGACGAGGTGGCGGCGACCGGCGGCATTTTTGCCGACATGGGTAATGAGATGGGAGAGGACCTTCACCGCATAAAGGTGATTGCCTTGCGGATGCCGGCCCATGATTTTCTTGCATAAAAATTCGTAGCACACGGGCGGTCGGCCGACCGTCAGGGCGCAACCGATTTCGGTTAACCAGCCGCGCTCGCTTTGAAAGGGAATTGCGGGTGGAAATTCGGCCAGCAGCAGGGAAAGAAAGGGGCTTTCAAGGGTTTCGCGACAAAACTCCGGACGGCAGCACACGTGGCGGCACGCCGCGCAATGCGGTAGGCAAATCAGAGCAATCGCATCTCTGACCTTGGATTCCAAGGTGGCATATTCTTTCAAAATGTGAGTCAGTGGCGACATTTCCGGAAGCATCCAGCGCGTCATGAGCATGCGCGCCTCAAATGGCGCCCGACACGGAGTGAATCCCGCAGGTCGCGCGCCCCGATTCGGCCTGGACTCCGCGCCTGATTGCGTTTGCGAGGCGGAAGGCCAATTCGCACTCGAAACGAAAATTCATTTTACGCCCCTCACGGCCTTCTTGTAAAGTGAATGTGCAAAAAAGGCCGCCTTGATCAGGAAGATAGCCTTTCGAAGTTCCGGTCATTACATTGACGAATCCGGGACTTTCGACTAATAGAGGAACTAATCACTCGCATTTAACCGGCTGAATCGACCCGACATCGAGCAACGGGAGAAGAAGGGGGGCTTTTTGAGCAGATTGCGGTTCATATCGGGAGGGCTTATCTGGGTGAGTCTAGCCCCTTTGCTTTACAGCGCCCTCAGTGCCGCCGCCAAATTGGCGGGGACCCAGGTGAGCGTTTGGCAGATCGGCGTGGGCCGGTTTGCCTTCGGCCTTTTAGTGATTCCGGTGGTCGTCAAGGCTTTGGGACTGGGCTTGTGGGGGCAGAGGCGGTTTCTGCTCACTTTAAGAGGTCTGTGCGGTGCGGTGGCATTCCTGCTTCTGGTGGCCGCCTTCCAAAGGATTCCCCTCTCGGTGGCAATGATCCTTTTTTACCTCTATCCGGCCTTTACCGCGCTCTTGTCTCCCTGGATCACGGGGGAGCCAACGGCCAGGATAGGCTGGTATTTCATTGGCGGCGCTTTTCTTGGCACCAGCTTGATCTTATGGCCCTCCGAAGCTTCGGGCGCTTTGAATCGGGGTCATCTGTTTGCGGCAATTTCGTCGGTTTTGTGTGCTTTGACGCTTCTTTTGGTCCGGCGCTTAGGCCGAGAAAATAATATCTACACCCTGTTTTTCTACCTCTGCCTTACGGGGACCCTTGCCAGCCTGGGCCCCTTGCTGATGCAGGCCCAACCCATTTGGCCGGAACGGGCAACTGCCTGGCTTGGCCTGGGTGCGGTGGCCGTTTTTTCGATCGGTGCGCAGCTATCCATCAACCAGGCTTTAGTGCGCATCCCCGCGCCAAAGGTAAGCGTCATGATGACAGCCGAGGTGCCTCTGGTGGCCTGTTTTGGCGTGCTCTACCTGGGGGAGCCGGCGGGTTGGCGTCTGATCGTCGGAGCCTTGCTGATCTTTGCCTGTGGAATCGGTCTGAACCTCCTGCCGGCCGAATCAACTCCGGCTTGACGGGCGAAGGTTTTCCTTTCGGAGTTGCGTTTTCGGAGATAGCGACACGGGATATCGTCTTTCAGAAAAGGCCTCCTTCCCCTGAAGATTCCAAATGCGGTGGCCCTGGGAAGCATCGACTCCCGGCTTGACACGCAAACTTTCTTTTGCCATAGTTAAATGTCACGCGAGAAAATTCCTATGTTTGGGGAATTCACCGACCGGGAGAAAGCCGAACTGAGCGAACAACGGGTTCAACGGCGCTGCGAGATGACGGAGGACGGATAATGGCACAAACCGGTCCAACCCAAGCGGGTGTGAGCGGCCAGGGTTCGATCCTGGTTGACGCGCTGGACCGCGAGTTTCTGGATGCTCTCGGCGGCTATGGCCTCTACTCCTACGGTATTCGCCACCCCCGAATCGTGGCCGCGGTCAAGGCCCAGCTGGACCGCTCGCCCCAGTACAGCCAGGAGATGCTCGATCCCCTGCGGGCTCAGCTGGCCCGGGTTCTGGCGCTGCTCACCCCGGGGAAGATCCAGTACGGCTTTTTTGCCAACTCCGGCACCGAAGCGGTGGAAGGGGCGATGAAGCTGGCCAAGCTGCACACGGGGCGCAAGGGGTTTATCGCCATGCTCAGGGCGTTTCACGGCAAAACCCTGGGCGCGCTTTCGCTGATGGGTAAGAAAGTTTTCCGCGCACCGCTCCTGCCGCTCCTGGAAGGTGTGCGCCACGTGCCCTTCGGCGATGCGGCCGCGGTGGAACAAACCCTGGCGGCCGCCAAGGCCGTCGGCGACGACATCGCCGCCGTGGTGGCCGAACCGGTCCAGGGGGAGGCCGGGGTCGTGGTGCCGCCGCCTGACTACTGGCCGCGGCTGCGCGAAATCTGCAACCATTACGGCGTGCTTCTCATCGCCGACGAGGTGCAGACCGGCATGGGACGCACCGGTGAAATCTTCGGCGTCGATCACTGGAACGTGGCCCCGGACATTATCTGCCTGGGCAAAGCGCTGGGCGGCGGGGTGGTGCCCATGTCGGCCTTTATGTCCACGCCCGCAATCTGGGAATGCATGGAGCCCAATCCGTTCATGCACACGACCACCACCGGCGGCAACCCGCTGGCCTGCGCGGCGGCCCTGGCGGCGATTAAGGTATTGCTGGAAGAAGATCTGGCGGGCCAGGCCAAGACCAAGGGCGCCTATATGCTGAACCAGTTAAGGCAGCTGCAGGCAAAATACCCGGGTGTTTTGGCCGAGGTCCGGGGGCTGGGCCTCCTGATCGGTATGGAGTTTCCCACCGATGGGATCGGCTACAAGGTCGCCGCCGGCCTCTTCTCCCGGGGCGTGCTCACGGCCGGCACCCTCACCAACGCCAAAACCATTCGCATCGAACCGGCCCTGAGCGTCCCGCAAAACATCCTGGCTGAAGTCCTCAACCGCCTGGAAGATGTCCTCAAGACCATCGAATTGCCGCGGCGGGCCCAGCCGATGAATCTCTACGCCGGACAAGTACTGCACGTAGATTTGACGACCCGGGCGATCCAGAGCCAACCCCTCAACTTGGCCTGGCTGAAGGATTACATCGGCGGCTGGGGGCTGGGGGTCCGGTATTTCTATGACCGGGTTGATCCCCAGGTGGACCCGCTGGGGCCGGATAACGCCGTGGTGATCATGACCGGCCCGTTGTGCGGCACCCTGGCCCCGACCGCCTCGCGCACCTGCCTGGTCTCCAAGTCTCCCCACACCGGAACCATTTTCGAGTCCAACATCGGCGGTGCTTTTGGGCCGGAACTCAAGTTTGCCGGCTATGACGGTATCGTGGTCACCGGCCGGGCCGATCGCCCCGTCTATCTGCGCATCGAGGACGATCAGGTCAGCCTCGAGGACGCGCAGTCGCTCTGGGGCCAGGGCATCTTTGCTACGGAAGAGTGGCTGGCCGCGGCCATGGGTCCGGGAGTCAAAAGCCTGTCCATCGGGCCGGCCGGCGAAAATCTGATCCCCTATGCCTGCATCGGTTCAGAGGCCTACCGCCAGATGGGCCGCGGCGGCGCCGGCGCGCTCTTCGGTTCCAAGAAACTCAAAGCCATTGCCTGCAAAGGCACCGGCGGCGTTCAGGTGGCGGATATGGGCCTGTTTTGGGGTAAGATAACGCAGTACAAGGAATCCAACCTGCTCACCGATGCCAATCTCTGGGCGAAAAATGACGGAACGCCCATGCTGGTGGATGTGACCAATGAGATGGGCATCCACCCCACCCGCAATTTCACCGCCGGGTTCAACCCCAAGCGCCATGCCCTGAATTCCGAAGCCGTCAACGCGATTAAAATCGGGGATAGAGCCTGCGCATCCTGCCCCCTGGGCTGTGGGAATTTCACCTCCCTCAACGGGGTTCAGGTCGAAGGACCGGAATACGAGACGCTGTGTCTGGCCGGCTCCAACTGCGAGGTCAACGACCTGGAACAGGTCATGCGCTTCAATCGGCTGTGCGACGACCTGGGGCTGGACACCATTTCCACGGGCGGTACCATCGGTCTGGCCATGGAGCTGAGCACGTCAGGAGTACACGACTTCGGGCTTAAGTTCGGCCAGGCCGCGGAATACTTGGCGGTGGCCGGCGAGATCGCCGGTTTATCGACCCCCCGGGGCCGGGACCTGGCCCTGGGTGCCGCCAAACTGGGGGCGAAATACGGGGCGGCCGGCGAGGCGGCCCAGGCCAAGGGTCTCGAAATGCCGGCCTACGATCCCCGGGGCAGCTACGGGATGGGCTTGGCCTATGCCACCAGCGAGCGCGGGGCCTGCCACCTGCGGGCCTTTACGATCCTGGCCGATGATCCCTTCAAGCTGAAAGCCATGGCCCGCGACGTGATGAACCAGCAAAACCGCAATGCCGCGAAATGGTCCATGTGCTTTTGCGATTTCTGGGGATCCGTGGACACGCCCATGATGGCCGACATGCTCTCGACCGGTTTGGGCCGGCAGATTTCCGCCGAGGACCTGAACAAGGCCGGCGAGCGGGTCTGGAACCTGATCCGCCTGTTCAACCTCAGGGCCGGCTTTACCGCGGCCGACGATGTCCTGCCCGAGAAGATGACGAAACAGGCGCTTAAAAACGGACCCCACGACGGGCGGGTTTTAAGTGCGGAGAATCTCGCGGAGATGAAAGCGCTCTATTACCATCTGCGCGGCTGGGATGCCGACGGCCGGCCCCGGAAAGAGAAACTGCGGGAACTGGGACTTGAAAACCTGGCCGGTTGACCGCCAAAAGGGCCTTTGGCCCCATGCCGGGCTAAAGATTCAAGACGATTTACGTTTTTGCAAAGCGGACACAGATGAGGGAGGATTGAAATGGAAAAGCACCTACTGGCGATACCCAATCGCTGCACCGGCTGCAACCGCTGCGTGTATGCATGTGCGGCCGTCAAAGAAGGCATGTTCATGCCTTCCAAAGCGCGTCTCAAGATCAACAATATTCCCCACCAGGGGTATTCCGTGCCGAGCGTTTGTTTTCATTGTCCCAAGCCGGACTGCCTGGAAGCCTGCCCCGAGGAAGCCATTTTTCGAAACGAGAGGGGGGTCGTGGTCGTTGACGCCCGTAAATGCGATGGCTGCGGCGACTGTGTCAGCGCCTGCCCGTATGGCATGATCGAGCAGTACGGTTCCGGAAAAGCCTTTAAGTGCGATCTGTGCGGCGGCAACCCCGCGTGCGTGGCCGAGTGTCATTTTGGGGCGTTGGTCTTCAAAGAACCGGACAAGACGGCGCGCAAATTGCGGGGGACGCAGATGAAGCAGCGTATCACGGAGGGTTCACCGGCGCAAAAGCGCCATGAACTGGCGGTCCGCATTCGCGACGAGGCGGTCCGCATCCCGCGGACGCCCGGTTACATGGGCGGATGAGTTTGCCGCGGGGGGCGATGCCTTATTCGAAACCGGGTCGGGCCGCCCGTGTTGCGGGTTGCATGAACAGATTATTTCTCATATGGACGAAGCCATCAATAACCAAACATGCGAGGGGTAGACGATGAACGATTCTTCCAAGAACGAACAGCTAACTCAGTTGCGGGCCAGGGTTGTCCCCCAAGGACCGTTTAACACTCATCCCGGTTTTACGGCGAGGGCCGCGGGCGCGCTGGTCTATGCGGTGGACGGCCGGGAGTTGATCGATTTTGCCGGCGGTATCGGCGCCATGAATGTGGGGCATTGTCATCCCAAGGTGGTCGCCGCCATCAAGGATCAAGCCGAAAAATACATTCACCCCTGCTTTCATGTCACGATGTACGAACCCTATCTGAAACTGGCGGAGCGCCTGTGTGAACTGACGCCCGGTGCGTTCGCGAAAATGGCCATGTTTGCCAACAGCGGCGCCGAAGCCGTCGAAAACGCGGTGAAAGTGGCCCGCTACTATACCAAGCGGCCGGCGGTGATCGCCCTTGAAAACGCGTTTCACGGCCGGACGCTTTTGGCCATGAGCCTCACCAGCAAGGTCAAGCCTTATAAGTTCGGCTTCGGTCCCTTTGCCCCCGATATTTACCGGATGCCGTCGGCGTATTGTTACCGCTGTGCCCTGGGGCTCAAATATCCGGACTGTGATGTCGCCTGCGCCGATTATCTGGAAAAGTTCTTCATCGATCATGTGGCGGCCGAGAGCACCGCGGCGCTGATCGCCGAGCCCATCATCGGCGAGGGCGGATTCATCACTCCGCCGCCGGAGTATTTTCCCAAGCTGGCGCAGATCTGTCGGAAGTATGGCATCGTGTTTATTGCCGATGAAATTCAAAGCGGTATGGGGCGCACCGGCAAGATGTTTGCCATGGAACACTGGCAGGTCGAGCCGGACCTGGTGACCACGGCCAAAAGCTTGGCCGGCGGGATGCCGTTGAGTGCCGTCGTGGGCAGGCAGGAGATGATGGATGCGCCCCATGTGGGCGGGTTGGGAGGCACCTATGGCGGCAATCCGGTGTGCTGTCAGGCGGCCCTGGCGGTCTTGGATGTCTTTAAAGAAGAAAATCTGCTGGCCCAAGCCGAAGTTCTGGGTAAGAAGGTGAAGGCGCGGTTCGAGGCTTTCCAGCAGCAATTCGAAATCATCGGCGATGTTCGCGGCCTGGGTCCCATGCGGGCCCTGGAACTGGTCAAGGATCGTGAAACCAGGCAGCCGGCGGCCGATGAAGCCAAGGCCCTGGTGAAGCTGTGCTATGAAAAGGGATTGATCTTGCTGTCCTGCGGGAATTTCGGCAACGTCATACGCACCCTCATGCCCCTGGTGATCACGGATGAACAACTGGAACGCGGATTAGCCATCATGGCGGACGGTTTGGCCGCGATTGCCAAATAAGCCGAGCGGCCCACGGGGAGTCGCTCGTGCGGTCAGCTCCCTCAGGGGCTTTGCGCCTGCGCTGTGGTTTTGATCGGCGCTGGCGCGACCATCCTCAAACCTGGCGCAACGGCCCGACAAACGCCCCCTTTGGAATGTCTGGTGGCGTAGATTTTGCATCTATCACCGACCAGGCTTTGGGCATCGGGATGATTTCAGGGTGCGTGTGAAGACGGCTTGAAAAGGGTTGTGCCCGTATCCGACGGCACGCGTCGGCCAATGGTTGGGATTGGCTGGATGTCTCCTTTCCGGCGATTTTCCGTCAAGACGCCCGACACCCCACCCGCAATACGCGTCATTTTATCCCACTGCCCCCCTGCTGCGGAACACCTCCGGGCAGGGGGTTTTTGCGCTTGCTGCCCATGGACGGCCAAAACGTGGCGGCGGGGGAGGGCTCCGATCTAGCCCGGAAGGGACCGGTCGCAAAATAGTGCAGGGAAAGGAGGCGGCGGCTTGCTAGCCAAGGTTTTCAGCAGTGCGCTCCTGGGAATAGATGCCTATCGGGTGGAAGTCGAAGTGGATATAACTTCGGGGCTTCCGACATTCACCACGGTCGGGCTGCCGGAAGCGGCCGTCAAAGAAAGCAAGGAACGGGTCAAGTCCGCCATCAACAATTCGGGCTATCGGTTTCCGGACGACCGCATCACGGTGAATTTGGCTCCGGCGGACATCAAGAAAGAAGGCACCGGCTTTGATCTGCCGATCGCGCTGGGCATATTGGCCGCCACCGGCCTCATCTCCCAGGAGATTATTTCCCGCTATATGGTTTTGGGGGAGCTCTCGCTGGACGGCCGGATCAAGCCGGTGAAAGGCTCTCTGCCCACGGCGCTGGCCGCCAAGAATGACGGTTATTCAGCCATTATCGTGCCCTACGACAATGGCCGGGAAGCCTCGGTCGTCCAGGATATTGCCGTTCTACCGGCGAAGACCCTGTCGCAGGTCGTCGGTTTCTTGCGCGGATTTTCCCCCATCAAGCCGGAAAAAGCCGATATCGCCGCCATATTCGCAAGTGACGGCCGATTCGAAATCGATTACGCCGAAGTCATGGGCCAGGAGCATGTCAAGCGTGCGCTCGAAATTGCCGCCGCCGGGGGGCACAATCTCGTCATGATCGGTCCGCCCGGATCGGGCAAAACCATGCTGGCCAAGCGCCTGCCCACCATCCTACCCCCCCTCACGTTTGAGGAGGCCATTGAAACCACCAAGATTTTCAGCGTGGTCGGCGCCTTGGCCCAAGGCCAGGCCCTGATTACCAAGAGACCTTTCCGCTCGCCCCACCACACCATCTCCGATGCCGGTTTAATCGGCGGGGGACATATTCCCCGGCCGGGGGAGGTGAGTCTGGCCCACCACGGCGTGCTTTTCCTGGACGAGCTGCCCGAATTCAAAAAGCATGTCCTGGAGGTGCTGCGCCAGCCCTTGGAAGATCTAAAGGTCACCATTTCCCGGGCCGCCACCACCCTGACTTATCCCTCCAGCTTTATGCTGGTGGCCGCGATGAACCCCTGCCCCTGCGGCTATTTCTCCGATCCCAAACACGAATGCCGCTGCACGTACCCGCAGATGCACCGCTACCGCTCCAAGATATCCGGCCCGTTGTTGGACCGCATCGACATGCATGTGGAGGTGCCGGCGGTGGCTTACAAGGACCTGATGCAGGACGTCCCGGCCGAGAAGTCCGCAGATATCCGCCGGCCCGTCACCCGGGCCCGCGGCATTCAGTCCCAGCGCTTCGGCTCGACCAAGATATACAGCAACGCCCAGATGAGCAGCCGCCACATCAAGAAACACTGTCAAATCGACGCGGCCTCCGGCCGCCTGTTGCAAGCGGCCATCGACAAGCTAGCGCTTTCGGCCCGGGCTTACAACCGCGTGCTGAAGATCGGGCGCACCATCGCCGATTTAGCCGGCACCGCGGATATCCAGGTCGCCCACATCTCCGAAGCCATTCAGTATCGCAACCTCGACGGGGGCCGTCACTTTAAGTAGGTCGCCGCTCCGAGAAAGCGCCAAGGCCGACGGCCTCGATTTAAAACGGAAAACAAACCATTTTTCGACCCCAAGGGGTTAGTATTTATCGGCAATTTTTTTTACCGCGGCCACCGCGTCCCGAGAGGCTGAGCCATTTATAGACCGGATTTTCGGTTCTTGACCGCCGTGATTACGGCATGGGGATTACATAGATCTGTGAAACCAGCCAAGGGCCTAAAGCGGAAGCGCCAAGCTCTTCCCGAGTTCAACGCCCGGAGCAATAAACCAGAGCAGACCGTCGCCAAGCCCTTGCTGTCAGGTGAAGTGACAGGTTGGGCAAGGCATCTGCCGAAAATGAAACCAAGGGCGGGCGCACAAATAAATCGGCATTTTAGGCGTGCAGATCTTGAGCGTAAAGGGGACATCTATTTGTTGACAAGTGCGTACACATCCGGTGTTTGAAACGCCTGTCCTGCAAAGCCAGCATCGACGACCCCGGGCGCCTTGCATCCTCTCATCATCCGACGGATCGAACGCAAAGCAATTTTCGAAGAGGATAACGACCGACAGGATTTTCTGGAGAGGCTCTCCCGTCTGCTCCAAAAGATGGCTACCTCTTGTTACGCCTGGGCGCTGATGACCGACCCGGTGCTTTTGCTTGTGCGCACGGGCTCCCGCTCTGGTTAGCTACGCTGTCACTCGGAATTTGAATTTATTGATCTGCGGAAACGAAGTGGCTTGTCGGCTGAATGCAGACCGTTCCGTCATCAGCTAGGCGGTCGAGCTGGTTAGTCGTGATCCGGATTTGATTGCAGCGACCGATACGATTCTGGGACCGCCTGAACGCGAAACGAGTCAACATTAAAACAACGCCACCGGTGCCCCCAACAAATTGAGGAAGGTCATTTCAGGAGGGCATTTGCGGTCACAAGGCCGGTCTGGGATTGAGACGTTTTCAGTTCCCGATCAAAAGGAATGACGTCTTTTCCAATCAACACCTTCAGTTTAATGGAAGATCTTCCAAATGCACCCGCCATTCGCAGTTGCTGCCGGCCTGGAAGGTGTTTTGCCAGGCGTTTGGCTTCGGCTTTATATCCAAGGTTATAGAATATTATCGATTCAGGGTAGTTGAAATGACCGGCGTTGGTCAGCCGTGTGACTTTAAAGCCTTTATCCTTCAAGAAATATCCCAATCTTCTGGCCATTCGGTGGACCCCGTTGCCATTGGAGACCTCCACCTCAAAATCAGTACGGTTGGACGACTTTCTATCATCACT
>CP070697.1:4500398-4504817 GCA_020353555.1 Desulfobacterales bacterium | reverse complement strand
GCCTTGGACATCACCAGCACCGCGGCACCGGCGTCATTGATTCCGGAGGCGTTGCCGGCCGTCACCGTCCCGTCTTGCTTGAAGAAAGGTTTTAGCTTGGCCATTTTCTCCAGGGAAGTCTCCATCGGCCGCTCATCGGTGTCAAATATGATCGGATCGCCCCTCCGCTGCGGAATGGATACCGGAATGATCTCATCTTTCAACTTGCCGGACGCAATCGCCGCCCGGGCGCGTTGATGACTGTCAAAGCTCAATTTGTCTTGATCTTCCCGGCTGATCTGGTATTTTTCGGTGATGTTTTCGGCGGTTACGCCCATATGATAGCCATAGTAGAGTTCCCACAACCCATCGTGGACCATCAGGTCCACCGCTTCGGCGTTAAACATCCGAGCCCCGTCACGCAGCTTGGGCATGGCATAGGGAATCAGGCTCATGTTTTCCATCCCGCCGGCGACAACGACTTCGGCGTCGCCGGCCCCGATCGCCTGGGCCGCCAGCGCAATGGCCTTCATTCCGGAGGCACAGACCTTATTGACGGTAAAGGCCGGTGTTTCCTTGGGCATTCCGGCATAGATGCTGGCCTGCCGGGCGGGGTTCTGCCCCTGGCCGGCCTGAACCACATTGCCCATAATGACCTCATCGACTTCGATCTCCTTGTGGGCGTCATCCCACTGCCGATATTTTCCCTCCAGCTCGATCAAACCCGTACCTTTCAGTTTATCCGGCGCGCACTCGATCATTCCTTGGGTCGCTTTGGGCCTTAAACCCGCCCGCTTCAAGCTCTCCCGAATACAAATCGCCCCCAACTGGGCGGCGGGGATATCTTTTAATGTCCCCTGGAAGTTGCCAACCGCCGTTCTCGCTCCACTTACAATCACAACCTCTCTCATGAATCCTCCTTTTGCGTTTGCATGGGTTCCGATTCACCCCTTCCGGTGGGTCCGGGGTGAAACGATTCGGTTTGAAAGATCTCCCTGACTTCAAGATGTGCTTAAACTGCAAGATGTTGATGGCTCGCTAGTCTTCATCGAACATTTCAATCTTGCAATAATCTTCTTCGGTACCCTCACATTTACCCCATTTAAATGTTCGGCCGGCAAACTCGCGGTCAATAAACTCGCGGGAGGCCGGTATGTATTTTTCGGGCGAGGCCCAGAACATTTGCGGCGGGCCGTAAGGAGGGATATGCTCCAGGCTGTTGGGCGGAATGCACCATTCCACGGGATATTTAATGGGCCGGCCGGCCTTGGTGGTCCAAACCGGGAGGGATCGTTCCATGGTCCACTCGAAAACGCGCCCCAGCTGCAGCATTAAATCAATGTCGATAGCGGTTTGGATACCCATTTCATCCAGCATGACCAGACAATCTTCCGTCGGGCAGTTGCCGACTTCCCAGGAATTGGTATAAATCGGTCCGCTGCCCTTCCCGGGCACACCATCCACCATAAACGCCGGCTGTCCTCCCCCCATACCCAACGACGTTTCGATAATGCGTGCCCCGGCCATGATACAGGCAAAAGTATTGGCCAGCGACATACCCCGGCATTCGTGAAAATGGGCGATCCGAAACTTGATCTGGTCATCGTGTTTGCCATAGCGGTCGACCAGGGCGGACATGTACTCAAAACTTCGCCGGGGATTGGACTCGCCGGTCGTATCGCAGGGTGTGAAATTCTTGATGCCGTGATCCAGCCCCCAGTCCATCAGTTCAAAGGTATTCTCGATGGGGACCGGTCCGGAGATGGGTGAACCGTAAACACAGGCAATGGCCATGTCGATCTCAAAACCGTTGGCTTCCGCAAGCTTTATCATTTCGGGAATTTCCTGCAGATATTCCTTGCGGGTGCGTCCGGAATTGCGGCGGCCGTGCAAATCTTCGCTCGAGATGGTAAACGCCAGACTACTGGGAGGATAACCTTTCTGCGCCATCGCGGCTGCCCGCTCAAAAGCCTTTTTGGTCATACCGTAGCATTTAAGGTGCGGCTTCTCCTCCTGAACAATTTTCAGTTTATGGACCTTCTCCAAAACTTCCTCGGCGTCCCGGGTCTGGGCCAATAGAGCCGGATGGCCGAAGTTGGTCACTTCGATGATGCGATACCCGGCTTTCACGAACTGATTCGCATACCACAGCTTGGCTTCGGTGTGGATGGTTTTCGGGGAATGTTGTAACCCGTCCCTGAGCAAAAGCTCCAGCATGGTTATCTCTTTGGGGAGCACTTGCTTAACCCCAAAGTCCTTTTGGGTCGCGCGTTGATTCATCTTTGTACCTCCTTTCTTTTCAAAGAAATCTGATGCCCCGATTGCGGGGGACACAAATATCGATTTACATTTGCGGCCCGGCGCCCATGGAAACGACATGTTCTATAATACAATTATTAAAAATAAATCCCATTTATTAGTTAGAATTTAATTAATATTGTTATCGTTATTATGTCAAGCAATAAATTCCGTGATGTTCCGTGTCTTGCCGTGGTGAACGAGCCCTATCTTTCTTGCCATTCCGGTTTGCGTTTCTTGAGAAAGGCATCCACCCCTTCCCGTGCATCTTCGACCACGCACAGGGCGGCGAACATTTCGTTGGAATATTCCAAGGCTTTGCCGAATTCCATATCCGCCATGCCGTAAAACGCCCGTTTTCCCATCTGAAGGGCCAACGGACTTTTCTGGGCCAGCTTCGTGGCTAGGGCCCGCGTCGCCTCCTCCAACTTTTCTTTGGGAACAACCTGATTGACAAGCCCCCATTTTTCGGCAACGGCCGCATCAATCATGTCGCCGGTCAGCAGCAATTCCAGACATCGTTTCCGGCCGAGAGATCGGGATAAGGGCACGGCCGGCCCCATGCAGAACAGCCCCACGCTGATTGCGGTGAAGCCGATTTTGGTGCCTTCCGCCACAACGGCGAGATCACAGGCCGCGATCAAACCGCCCCCGTTGGCCACGGCAAAACCGTGGGCCGAGGCAATCACCGGCTTTTGCATGTACGCGATCACGTGGGCCATCTGTTCCATCAAGCCCACCCACTGCCGGTATTCATGATTGGATTTGCCATAAAACTCCGCAAGATCAATACCGGCGCAAAAGGCCTTGCCCGCCCCATTAATGATCAGAACCCGGATGCTCTTATCATTATCCAACTCCACCAAGGCCCGATTCAGTTCCTGGGCCATTTCCGTGCTGAACGTATTCAACTGCTCGGGACGATTCAAGGTAATGGTGCCGATGTAATTTTCCTTGGCGACCCGGATCGTGTTATAGGGCATAGAAACCTCCTTCTAAAAAATACCTCCCGGCAGCAGGCTGCGGAGAGGTAATTTGTTATGCAATCGGGGCTGGCTGGCGTAGAGCGCTTCGGGTGATTTGAGAAAACCCGCCCAACTTCACTGAACTCGGCAATCCAGTTGTTCAACCCGTGGACGGACGGCCGCGCATGCCCAGGGATGATTCTCGCTTAAGGCGATCGAGGCTCAGTTCCCATTCCTACTTCGTGGCTTTGACTTCCACGGCCCATACGCCGTCCTGCTCAAAAGCATCGCTGACGGTCAAAAAGGTTTCTTCACCACCCAACTCCAGGGGTCGACCGGCGGGGGAATAGATTCTGATCCGGGCACCCTTTTTCAGCTCCGCCATGTTGGTTTCGCGCCATTTATTCATTCCCATATCTTTGAAAATCTTGCGCTCGTCCTGTACATCTTTGAGTATCATACAAATATCTCCTTTCCATTGCGGTAACAGTTTAGCCCTTTGAAAAACCATGGATTGGCCGCCAGCGCATCGGCTTTGGGCATCGGAAAAAACTCGCAAATAAGGGTTCGTAAAACCGACCCGCGCGCTGATTTCGAACAGCACGCCGCGCAGGTTGCGCCCATAATGAGGTTGTGAAAGATAAATCTAATTCATATTTATTAATGTTATTAATATTATTACCGGCATTATGTCAAGGTCTAAATTGGGCGGATGTATTTTTTGGGAGTTTCCCCGGCGGCACCCTCGAAGATCCCGTCTTTAGCGGGAATGGAACAATGGAGGATTGGAAGATTGGGGCTAAGAGGGGAAATTTCCTTGATTATTCATAACTGACGCTCGACACTGGCTAAACCACGCGGTCCCGGAAAACCCATTATTGCACTCTTCCATGATTCCAACACCCCCAGGCCATCGTTGGCGGCCGACCCCACTATCTCTGACCCGGCCCGGAGACCCAGGTTTTCGGCACGGAAATAAAGCGGCGCTAGAACATATCTTCGCTGAAATAACCATTTAAAAAGGGGTTGGTCATCCGCTCGTGACCCACGGTGGAGGTGGGGCTTAAGCCGTAATTGTGTCCCGGGAAAATCTCGGTATCATCGGGCAGAACCAAGAGCTTGGTTTTAATGGAGTGCAGAAGTTGCGACCCGGAAGCCTTGGGTCCGTCAACTCGCC
>CP070697.1:4491387-4500298 GCA_020353555.1 Desulfobacterales bacterium | reverse complement strand
ACTTCATCTTAAGGTAAAATCTGTAAAGCCTTTCGTTCGGAAGGAGAAAATCCTTTAACCGACGCTTTGTAAGTCTATAATAATTTCTCAGCGAAGGAAAGATATTCATAAGATGTGAGTCTCTTTGCCGTGTTCCAAGAACAAGCCTTTGAACTCTGTTCGAGTTTCTGTTCCCTAAAATAGATATTTTTGCCACCGGTTGTAAAGAAATCGCGGAGTTAACCGAATTTAGCCATTCGAAAATAAAGCCGCCTTAAATTTAATTGCGCTTCCTGAAAATCGGGTGATAATGCTAGGGCGGTCTGATAGTGGGCAATCGCTTTTGCATAGTCTTTTAGCCGCGCATTACAGGTCCCCAAATTATTGAGAACATGGATATGATAGGGGTGGCAATTATAAGCCGTTTGAAAATCTTCGAGGGCTTCCTTGATCTGGCCCATTGCAAACCGGGCCATGCCACGGTACCAGGAAAGGGGCGTCGACGTCGGATCCAGGCTGTAATAGCCGGTGTCGGCCTTATCGATTTCAACGATGACCTGTCGCCAATCTTTGGACTGCCGCGCAGCCAAAGCATTTTTGGTGTGCATCTCTGCTTGGAAGCGCGCGTGACCGTCAACCAAACCAAAAATCAACAAAAACAGCAAAACGATGTTTAGCCCAAAGATTTTACCGGGAGTCATCGGTTTATGGATAGGAAATTGCGCGTGGTAAATACTTACCACGCTGCCGGCTACAAGGACAAAAAAAAGTCCGTGAAAGATACGCTCTTTGGGAAAGGCCAAGCACGAGATAATCGCAAAGCCGATGATTCCGAACAGCATCAGGATTGCAAATATTTTGTTCGGGGTATCCTTGGAATTGGAAATGATTCGCCAAGCGTAACATATCAAGACACCCCAATAGAGGAGGTAGCCCAAGAGACCGAATACACCGGTTTCGGAACAGACCCATAGGAAATCATTGTGCGGGCGCTGAAACCAGATTTCGCGCTGCCCATCTCCGAACGGTGCCAATTTGTGAATCATGCCGTAAGAAGGCCAGACAATTCTCCATTGACCCAGCCCCACTCCCAGAACGGGACTATCCTTTATCATTCGCAGTGTTTTTCGCCATAAAAGCATGCGTTCATTCAGTGAGCCCAAGGCCGTAATGGGCCTTGAGGGGAAAGCTAAATTTTCCAGTTCGGCCCCGTCGGGCTGGATGAAAGCAAGGGACACGGAGGTGTTGCCGGTGAAATGGGGCCAAATCCCGGCCGAACAGGAAAGGACGAAAATGGCAGCAATCAGCAGGGTTCGCCGAAGATAGAAATGTTTTTCATTAGGCGTCAATTTCAGTTTCTTATATTGTAAGAAAACCAACAGCACCGTCAAGGCGGTGGAGATGAGAATGGCCCCCCACACCGCACGGGTCTCGGAAATGGCGATCGCATATAGGACGCCGGTCAGTGCCACCGTGCTCAGTCTGAACCAGTCACCGGAAAATAGCAGAACTCCGAACAGGATGAACGGCAGCATCAGAAAAAGCGCGGATGCAAACAGGTTTTTGTTGGCCATTGTGGCACAGATGGCATAGTTTCCGGGTATGGCATTGAATGCAATCTGAAAGTATTGGCAGATGCCGACGAAACTAAGGGTTAGAGCCGTTAATATGACCGACCGGGTCAAGAATAAAATGCCGGCTTTATGCCGAGCAAGAATCAGACAGGCGACTAACAGGAAAACAAACCACAAAAATAGCTTCAGCCATTCAAAAATCCCTTCGGCGAGATTGATCGTTCGGGTTAAAGAAAAGCCGGATATCAATAGACATCCTATAAAGATCGGGAAAATGGCACGGTAAATCAGCGTGAAATCAAAGCAGGGACGGGATATCAAGCTTTGAATTAAAATGCTCAGGACTAATAAAATGGTCAGGACGGTCCAAGCCAGAAAACGGGGAAGCAGCACAGGGTCGATGGTCGCAGAAGAATACAGGAAGGGGATAACAAAAACAGCTCCCCCGATTAATAGTATGAGATCGAGATGCAGCCGCCTAGTCGGAGTTTGGCAACTTGGGAGTGCGCTGATCATGGGCGGGATGTTCACAAAATTTCATGCAAGTGCGCAGAAATCGTCCTTCGAGTCAATTGGCGATCCGCCGGATGCCGCCGCTAGTTTGCTTCTTGCAGCTTTTGGTAATTGGTTAAAACAGCTCCGCAACGGTTTACTCTACAATCGTGCTGGTAGCCTGATCGAAGTCGGTTTCTTCACCGGAAAGCGATACCTCGGTGTCTGGCGCCTCTGCGGATCGCGCCGGAGTTGGACGGGATGGTGAAATGCCCGGAGTCGATGCCGGGCTTCTTTGCCTTCGGGGAACCGTCCGGTAGACCGGCGACCGCGTTTCCACCCTTCCTCGGGTGCTCGGGATTCGGCTATCCCGGACATCCTGCCTTGAAAATGCACCGCCGGCGCTCCTCCTGGAAAGGCCCGTTTTCGCCTGGCCGTAAATGATCACAGATATTTTTTTCTCGACCTCATTCCAGACGACGGCGTGATTGAGGCTTCCCATGACCCGGCTGAGTGCATCTTCCAGGGTTTCATTGTTCAACTTGAGGGTGATGGGGAAATTCTCCCACTCGTCATCAAATAAGATCCGGTAACCACTGTGGTTGCCAATTCTATCAAGAACGCGCCTTAAGCTCTCGTCTTTGACATCTAAGGAAATACGCGGCTCTTCCGCCGGCGTATCAGCGCCGGAAGACGGCTGGGCAATTTCATCGAGAACGGTCCTCAAGGTTTTCTCTCTAACATTCGAGGCGCCAGGCGGCTTTGCCGCCGTCGGGCCGGTGCCAGAAGAGGGTCCGGCGCGTTTCTCCCGAACATTTTTCGAGGTTTTTGCTTTAACGTTTGAGGCGTTGAGTCGTCCCTTCGCCGTCTTGCCCGCACCGGAAAAAGACGGTTTGGCGCTTTTATCAACTACGCGCCTCTCGGGTTTATCTTTAACATTCGAGGCATGAGGCGGCTCTTCTGGGGTTGTGACAGCTCCGGAAGAGAGTGTGAAAATTTCATCCAGAACGCCCCTCAAGGTTTCCTCCTTAAGATCGGAGGGACTAAGCCCCTCTTTGGCCGTCTTGTGGGTGTCGGAGGAGGCTCCGGCCTTTTTATCCAAAACGTTTCTCAAGGACTCCTCTTTAGCGTTCGGGGGAGCAAGCGGCTCTTCTGCTGGTCTGCCGGCACCGGAAGAGGATTCGGCACTTTCATCAGCTGCGCGCCTCTGGGGTTTCACATTAACATTCGGGGCCTCAGGCGGCTCTTCTGGGGTTGTGACAGCTCCGGAAGAGAGTGTGAAAATTTCATCCAGAACGCCCCTCAAGGTTTCCTCGTTAAGATCAGAAGGAGTAAGCCGCCCTTGTCCCGTCGTGTCGCCGCCAAAAGAGAATGCGGCCGGATTGGCAACAAAAATGATCAAAACGAAGAGGAAGACTCGGGCTTGTCTGATATTTAATTTCATATTCATAATAATAGTTGAGGGTTAACCTTAAACCCCAGAAGACTTTCCCTGCTTTGAGAATAACATTCCAAAAGCTCCCCGTCAAGCCGGTTCAATTATCGTAGTGATTCCGGACGGTAAGCGCGAGTAGAAGGTTTTTTTCTGTAACAGTTTAGCCCTTTGAAAAACCAGGGATAGGCCGACCGGGATATTTTTCATACCGCTAAATTGACACTTTGTTCTGAAATGATGCTCCAATCGCAGAGACGCCTGCCTTGTTACCGCCAATCGGACCTATCTATCCTTACAAGGCGAGAACTCTGGATTGCGGGGCAGGTTTGAAGCAATAAATTGATGGGAAGAAAATCTGGCGGGATGAGGCGATGCTTCGGTTCCTGAGCGACTCTGGAAATCAAATGCCGGAATGTTTACGGTTTCGGTCCATGCGCGGCAGCCTATTCGGCATCGATAATTTCTTGGACCCTGAATTGGAATTCGGGCGAATTCGTGAACTCTTTCAGCACCTCTTCGCGTGTCATTCCAGCTTGGATCAAATCCAGCCACCCATCGAATTCTTCTTTCTGAGCCCCACGTCGCAAAATCCCGTTGTACAGGTCTTCCAGAAACTCGATGTCGGATTTGTTCCGCAGAATATATTCTTCGCTTTGCAGGAAACTAAGCGCGATCTGCTGGGACAGGTCCCTGACCGCTTGGGCGCCGTTGGCTTTGGCATTGCGCATCAGACTGGTCCACCCGATAAAACCGTTGGTATCCGGGAGACGTCCCTGAAGGCCCCGGTAAAAATCATTCACGAGGTTGCTCACGGGATCAGGGGCGCCTTCCTCAAAAATATTCGCCATGGAGAGTTGAAATTCATCTCCGTACACGAAATAATTCAGTATGACATTACGGCTTATACCCTGCTCCAGTGATCCTACCCAGAAATCCTGTCCCCCCTGATCCGGAGCCCGGTCAAAAAAAGTCTGGTAAAGATCAGTTACGTATTGCGAATTATTCTTTTCCCGGCTCAGATATTCGGGCGAATTAAAAAAGAACTTGGCCAACGCGGCAAAACCCTCCTTGATATCGACCGCAAGGTCAACCATGCGTAAAATTTCCACTTGCCAGCCTGCCGCCCCGGTCGTATCCGGACTCCGGTCTAAGATATCATTGTAGTACCTGGCCACCTGGGTCGCAATCAAAGCCGAATCGAGCGAATTGCCAATCCCGTAAATTTTCAACGCCCAGGATTGAAAAGTTCCCGTGTCTATGGCCTCTAAGTCTTTGACTCTCAACGTCCAGTTTCCCTGGGAAGCTTCTCCAAAGTGACGCACACTTCCGAAACGCCAGTTGATATAGGTGTCGTTTTCCGCTATGTTGAGATGCTTTTCGGCCAGGACACTTTCCGTGCCTGCCGGGGATGTCAGGGTAATCTCCAGATCGCCCCAATACGTGTGATCGGCCGCCGAAAAGGTGACTTCGACAAATTCAATGTGGACCTCTAGGGCGATGAAGATCGTGTCGCTGACACCGGTGGTATCGTTGTCCGGAATCGGGATCTGAGGACTCGCACTGCTCTGCACACTGGTACCCGTCCCCACAAAAACCCAGGTCCGTGCAGCATCCACGGCTGCCTGGGCATCGATTCGGCCGAAACCGTATTGATGGTTGATTGGGTACCCCGCGCCGTTGAGGACCCAATCGCCATCCAAGGGATCGTTTTGTTCCGCCGTCTGAATCAGGATGTGTTGGACATCCCTCCACGTCAGGTTTGGATTGGCCTCCAGCATCAGGGCAATGATCCCGGAGACCAATGGAGTGGCGGCGGATGTGCCGTTAAAATCGAAGCGATAGGTATTGTTCCGTGCGGTGGTTGTGATCGCTAAAGTGCCATCTCCCGGTAGTATGTCGCCGGAGGGCGCATTTACCATAATGTTGGCCCCTCTCTCCGAGTAGACCGCCCGTTTGCCTTTATTGGTGGACGCTGCCACGGCAATGGTGTAGCGTGAATTGGCATAGCCATCGTAATTGGAATTATCCTCGTCGAAGCCGTTTCCGCCGGCCCAGACAAAGATACTGCCAAACCCACCCCGGCCAATGCTCGTACCGCTGACCAGCGCATCTTCCACCAGCGGGCCGGGCCCGGCAAGGGATACAACCCCATCCGGCGGAGTGTAATCCGGAACTCCCCAGCTGTTGCTGTAAATGTCGACCACCTCATTATCGCGCGTCAAGGCGTCGGCCTCGGTGAAATCCGTCTCCGCGCCCAACAGGCGGTATCCCACCATCCGGGCCCAAGGCGCAGCGCCGGTTATGCCCTGACCGTTAAAACCCCTGCCGACGGCCACACCGGCCACATTGGTGCCGTGCCCTTCAACGACCGCTGTGTGGGTCGGGTCAAGATCATTGCCGATATAATCCCAACATCGATCGGCCAGGACGTTGTCTTTTAGATCTACATGGTTTATTTCCAGCCCATCATCCACGACGGCAATTACCTCATTGGAAGAACCCTTATAGGTTTCCCACACCGACGCAATATCAACGTCCTCGCCGGCGGTGCCAGAACTCTGCCCAGTATTATTCAGGTGCCACTGACTGTTAAACAGCGGGTCGTCGGGAAGGGCCCGTTTGGTCCGACGCCGGTACCAGTTCGGATAGGCGTAATTCACAGTGCCGGATTCGTACAGGTCGTTGGCGACGGCTAAAGACTGCAAGGGATCGCCGGCCTGGTACAGAAACGTGTTGGCCGCAAACGCAACAGATCGGTTACGTTTCAGACCATAATTTTTTTCAATGGCCAGGATATCGCTTTCTGCAAGGTCTTTGGGAAACTGAACGATAATTTCCCCGGTCAGAACCAGCCGGCTGTCGGGGGTTCGTTGGGTGGTGGTGTAAAATACCGGACTGGCTTGCTGAACACCGTTTAAAGATTTGACGGCCGCCGATTTTTCCAAAATTTGGCGTTCCTTGAGCGGTTCCGGTAATTTCAAAAAAATAATAAAATCATTACGTTCCGTAATTTCCGCCTGCGGGTGAATGCCTTTGACCCATAGATCGCCGCTCAGATTGGCGGCTTTCCCTTTGGACGGAAACACCGCGACTTCATCCAGCGCCATCCGGGCCTGCTTTTTGGCATCTCTTTCATACCAGTAATAAGGCTGCGCCGCGAAACCGGGGTCCAAAGGTACCCGCTTGGAAAGTGACCATCCCTGGTCGGTCAGACAATTAGCAATTAGGAGAATCGCAACTAGACAAAAAAATCTTTTCATTTTCACCCCCAGCTTTCGATATAAGTTTGTCACGTGCGCCAACCCGACTTTTTGCCTCGCAAAATATAATTTTATAATATAGCTATATTTTTTTTACAAGAAAAGCAACGCGCTTGCGGGATAGCGGTCAGACTGTAACGCGGAGGCGTTTTGAGGATTTCCGCTTGATCTCAAAGGCGCCAATCTCACAACAGAATTAGCCTGGCGGCAAAATGTTGGGGTGTCGTCCATTAAGATCGAAGCAAACCCGGGAGGGACCGACGAAATTATGTCAACCACGATCGTTGGCCGCAAAATCGGTGAAATTTGACGCGTGACAGTTAAAATCTTCGTTTCTTCGGATGGTTATGGGTGAAGCGTAAAGCGCATGGGGTTTTCAAAAAATCGTGGCGAAAAATATGACGGCAGGGTTACAGCACCCTGCCTTCGTGGTCTTCCGGAACTCCATCTGTAGCGCTGTTTCAGGCGTTAATGCGTCTCGTTGGAATCCAGGATCTCTTGTACCCGAAACTGAAATTCGTCGGAATTTATTAATTCATTTAAGACTTCGATTCGCGTGTAAACGTCGCTATCAAGTATATCGGCCCAGTAACCCACCTCTTCCGGCATCGCTCCTCTTCCGAGGATCGCATTGTACAGATCTTCCACAAACCGACTATTAACCCTATCCATCAAAGCATATTCGGCGCTTTGGACATGACTTAATACAATGTGGTAAATGGTATTGCGTATGGCTTGTGATCCTCCTGATTTAGCGGTTGATAGCAAATCGACCCACGCTTGCATTCCACCGCTGTCGGGCAGTCGGCCGTAAAACCCTTGATATAAATCACTCACGAGATTGCTCTCCGGTTGGACGGGGCTATTGCCGAACGTATTTTCCATAAACAACGCAAACTCCTCACTGCGAGCGAAATTGGTCAGCAGCATGTTGCGACTTGCCCCGGATTCCAGGTATGCAACCCAGCTGGTTATCTCTTGGGAACTCGCTGTGCGGTTTAAGAAAGTCTCATAAAGATCAGTGATGTATTGTACATTGGTTTTATTCATAGCGAAATATTCCGCTGAGGAAAAGAAGGCCTGGCCCATGGCAATAAAGCCTTGCTTCACATCGACACCCTGTTCGGTAATCCGCTGAATTTCTTCCGCCCAACCGATCAGTCCTTCCCCTTCGGGTGGTCTGTCCAGAATGTCATTATAATATTTCTCGATAAGATCTTCGACCGACACTTCCTCAGGCATAGTTTCGGCAGACACGGTCTCGGGCGTATAGGCGACTATTGGCACGGTGCCCGCCGAAGCCGACGGCTCGGTCACAGTCCCGGGCGTATAAGCGACTTCCTCAGAGTAGTCACTTTCACCATAGGAGTTAAATGCCGTTACGGCGAAATAATATTTTTGGCCCTCTTCAAGGGCTGTGATCGTGTACTCCGTTTGATCGCCTAAATCCTCGTAGAAAAAGTAATTCCGGCTTTCGGGACCGAAATAGACACGATACCCGTCAGCCCCAATGCTGGGATCCCAGGCTAATTTCACTTCGGCGGAGTCAGCCAAGGTCGCAAAAAGAGCAAGGAGTAAGGTAAATTTCAGAACATCGGAAATCAAACTAACCACCCCTCGAATAGTTGGGAGAGATCGGGCGATCAATGGTCACTCCTTTCTGCAGATGTGCGGAATTCTTCGGTTAAAGAATGCTCGTATGCTCGAATCGGATGGTCTCGATATGGTGGGTCACTACGGTCGCTCACGCGGACGGCCAAAATAACCAGTTTACCGTTTTTGATCTCGAAAAAAATTAGGTGTCTTCGTGCATTAAAATGCAAGCGAAAGATGAACGTCGCCCCTCGGAGAGAGCCGATAAGAAAGCCAACCTCGGCCAGCAAAGAATCGACTTATGACACTTAACGATTGGATTAACTGACAGTCTCTTTATACAAGCAAAAAAAATGCCACTCTTTAGGTTGAGCGTATATTTGCCACTTGCGCAGTATGGAAGTGTTCTAATCTTTCAAATAAATCAGATGGTAAGGGACCCAGACAGGATGATTTGAAGAATTCTTTGGGAAACCTGATAGAGACTCCCCGGATGGCATTTTGGGACAGATTGATCAAAAATGAACCGCCATTTATGATTTTGTGCACTTGACAGCGCCATTTTTGATAGATAAAGC
>CP070697.1:4476441-4491287 GCA_020353555.1 Desulfobacterales bacterium | reverse complement strand
GTCATCTTCGACGGTGGGCGCGCAGCCCAGAGGCGGTTCTTGCCAATTAGTATTTAATTTCAGTCGGTTATGTAAATCAATTCTTGACTAAGCGGAAATTGGTAGCATATTACAGAATACTTTTACCCGGGCGCAACGACCGGTCATCGCGGACGGGAGCAACTCCACGGTGTAAAGGAGGCATGCCATGCCGAGGGAAAAGATCATTCTTCCCGACCATATCGAATATCTTTCGATCCTGGACGAAAAAGGACAGTTGGATAAAGAACTTGAACCGAATCTCCCCGCGGAATTGCTTCTCAGACTTTTTCGGTTCATGGTGTTGGCGCGGCGCTTTGATGAACGTCTGCTGAATTTGCAGCGACAAGGTCGCATCGGGACATTTCCTCCGATCAAAGGACAGGAAGCCGCGCAGCTGGGGGCCGTGGCCCCATTGCAGCCCACGGATTGGATGGTACCGGCCTTTCGCGAAGCCGCCGCGGAGTTCTGGCGCGGCCGACCCCTGTCAAGCGTTATCGTCTACAACAACGGCTTCAACGAAGGCGGGCGCATCGCTGACGACCGGAACGATTTTCCCATTTCCGTTCCGGTGGGCTCCCAAATTCTGCATGCGGTCGGAATCGGGTGGGCCATCAAATATCGGCAAAAAAAGGATGTGGTGATGACTTTTTTCGGGGACGGGGCCACGTCCGAAGGCGATTTCCATGAAGGCCTGAACTTCGCCGCGGTCTTTCAGGCCCCGGTCGTTTTTGTGTGTCAGAACAACCAGTGGGCCATTTCCGTTCCGCTTGCCAAACAGACCCGCTCCAAGACCCTGGCCCAAAAGGCTCTGGCCTACGGCATGCCCGGTATTCGCGTCGATGGCAACGATATTTTGGCCGTCTACAGCGCGGCGCGGGAAGCAGTAGCAAGGGCCCGCGGCGGCGGCGGGCCCACCTTGATCGAATGCGTCACTTATCGCCTGGAGATGCACACCACCGCCGATGATCCCAAAAAATACCGCTCGGAAGAAGAAGTTGAACAGTGGAGCCAACGCGATCCTCTGCCCCGTTTTCAAAAGTATCTGATCGGAAAGGGTCTGCTCTCCGAAGAAAAAGTCGCGGCCCAGGAGGCGGAGATTGCGGCCGAGATCCAGACCGCCATCGAAGCGGCCGAAGTGCAGATGCAAAAGCTGGGTGAGCCGCTGGACATGTTTGCACATGCCTATGCGGCAATGCCTCCGTATCTGAAGGTCCAGAAAGAAGAGCTGGCGCGCGAACTGGCCGACCGGGGAGAGGAGGGACCCCATGGCTAAAATGACGATGGTGCAGGCCCTGAATCTGGCCCTGAAGCAGGAGATGGCCAAAGATGACAGCGTGATTGTGCTGGGTGAAGACGTGGGCGTGGACGGCGGCGTTTTTCGTGTCACCGACGGGCTCTACGCGCAATTCGGTGAGCAGCGGGTCTTGGATACGCCGTTGGCGGAATCCGGTATCGTCGGTATGTCCATTGGGATGGCGGCTTATGGGCTTAAGCCGGTTTGCGAAATTCAATTTTCAGGGTTCAGCTATCATAACTTTCACCAGATCGAAAACCACGCGGCCCGTCTGCGCTGGCGGTCTCAAGGGCGCTTTCACGTGCCCATGGTCCTGCGCACACCTTACGGCGGCGGGGTGCGGGCCTTGGAGCACCATTCGGAAAGTCGCGAGGTTTTCTGGGCCCATATCCCCGGGCTGAAAATGGTGATTCCCTCCGGCCCCCGTAATGCCCGGGCGTTGTTGGTCAGCGCCATTCGGGATCCGGACCCGGTAATCTTCTATGAATCCAAAGCCCTTTATCGGGCGTTGCGCGAAGAAGTTCCCGAAGAAGAAGAAACTCTGCCGATCGGCCGGCCGCAGATTGTGCAGGAGGGTAAGGACCTGACCCTGATCTCCTATGGCGCCATGATGCGGCCCACCCTGGAGGCGGCGGCCGAACTCAGGGATAAGGATGGGCTTGAAGCCGAAGTCATTGACTTGCTGACGATCTCACCCCTGGACGACGCGCTGCTGGTGGAATCCGTGACCAAAACGGGCCGGGCGGCCGTGGTTCACGAGGCACCCCGCAGTTTTGGGCCGGGTGCCGAAATCGTCGCGCGTTTAACGGAAAAGGCTTTTTTCTATCTGGAGGCTCCCATCGCCCGGATCACGGGTTTTGACGTCATCATTCCTTTGTTCAGCCGGGAGAAGGCCTATCTGCCCCATGCGGGACGCATTCGGGGCGCCGTCCGCAAGATGATGGCGCACTAGCCCGGCGGCGTAAGCCCACGGATCAGGCGGACGGCATAGTTGGCACCCGATGGAATGTCGGTTGGGGCGAAGGGGAAAAGGCAAACAAGGGGAGGAGCAATGGCCCGATCTTTCAAACTGCCGGATCTGGGAGAAGGCATTCACGAAGGAGAAGTTCTGGCCGTCCTCGTAGCGGTGGGCCAGGAAGTGAACGAAGGCGATCTGATCTTAGAGGTTGAGACGGACAAGGCGGCCGTGGAAATCCCGTCGCCCTACACCGGCACCGTCCAGGAAATATTGGTCAAACCCGGCGACCGCGTCAAAGTCGGAGAAGTGCTCATGCGCTTCTCCAATGGCGAAGCGGTGGAACCGGTGCCGACAGAAAAATCGCGGGCCGCCCCTGCGGCGGCTCCGGCGGCCGCCGCCGTTCCGCCTTCGGAAACCGGCCGCCCGGAAGGGCCGGTCCCGGCCTCGCCGGCGACGCGGCGCCTGGCCCGCGAGCTGGGCGTCGATCTGCGCCAGGTAACTCCGAGCGGTCCGGGCGGAGTGGTGACCGCCGAAGACGTGCGGGGCTTTGCTGAAAAAGGGGATAGGATCGCGGAAGTCCCGGCGGCAACGCCCGTTGTCGGGGCGGAGACCCCTTCACGCGTGGTATCCGTCCCGCCCCTGTCAGACTTTGCCAAATGGGGTTCGGTCGCGCGGGTGCCGTTTCGTTCCATCCGGCGGGCGACGGCCAAACAAATGACTTTAGCCTGGTCGCAGATCCCCCATGTCACCAGCCAGGATGTGGTGGACATCACCCAACTGGAGGCTTTTCGCCAAAAACACAAAGCCGAAATCGAAGCCCAGGGCGGCCGATTAACGCTGACGATTTTTGCCCTGAAAGCCGTGGCCACGGCCCTTAAAACCTATCCCCATTTTAATGCGACCCTGGATACGGCCGCGGAAGAGATCATTATCAAAAACTACTACCATATCGGAGTGGCCGTGAACACGGATGAGGGCCTGATCGTGCCGGTCGTGCGGGACGTGGACCGCAAGAGTATCAAAGAACTGGCCGTCGAACTAAAGGAACTGGTTCAGAAAACCCGGGCCCGCAAGACGACTTTGGAGGAGTTGCAGGGCGGCACCTTTACCATCACCAATGCCGGCGCCATGGGGGGAGGACATTTTGCCCCCATCATCAACTATCCCGAGGTGGCCATTCTGGGAATGGGGCAGGGCCGCTGGCAGCCGGTGGTCAGAGACAGCGAAGCCAACGGCCGCGAGATTGTCGCGCGGCTCATGATGCCGATCGTACTCTGCATTGACCACCGGGTGTTGGATGGCGCCGATGCCATCCGCTTTTTGCGTATGGTCATCGATGCCCTCGAGGACCCGGATGAATTGCTGATGACGATGGTTTGACAAGCGCCAAGCGCCCGGGCCAAAAAGATTGCATTCCGGAACGGATTTTATTGTCCCACTCGGGAAAGGGAGAAAAACTCTCGCCTTTAGGCGCAGACTTTAGTTTAACCGTTGATGGTATCGTAAGGATTCAAGGGGTCCAGGGGCCAAGGATTCAAGCCCAGGCTTAAATGGTCTTTTCACTTGACCCCTGGGACCCTTGAATCCTTGAACCCCAAGCCTTCGGCCTGAGCCGGAGGTAGTTGACTTTTTTGAGGAGACAGTCACCCGCCAACCAAAGATCGTGTCAATTTAGCTGTATGCAAAATATTCCGGTCGGCCTATCCATGGTTTTCAAAGGGCTAGACGGTTACCAAAGATCTTTGGTAGAACAACGATCAACAGACAAGCAGCAACATGCGAGGGAACAACCGCCATGGTCGTGGGTGAGTTAACGCAGGAGACCGAAGTTTTGGTGATCGGCGCGGGTCCGGGGGGCTATGCGGCGGCCTTCCGGGCCGCGGACCTGGGTCTGGAGGTCACCATGGTGGATACGGGGGCCCGTCCCGGCGGCGTCTGCCTTTTCCGAGGCTGCATACCGTCCAAGACGTTTCTTTATCTGGCGGAACTCATCCATGATGCGGCGCGGGCCGCGTCCATGGGGGTTGAATTCGGTGCGCCCCGCATCGACTTAGCCGGGCTGCGGGCGTGGAAGGGCAAAGTGCTCGACACCCTGGCCGACGGTTTGGTCAAATTGAGCAATCGCCGCGGCGTTCAGCTGTTGCAGGGCCGGGCTGCGTTCGAAGGATCCGACACCATTCGGCTGCATGAAGCGGAGGTCAGCCGCATCAAGTTCCGCCACGCCATTGTGGCCACCGGCTCCCATCCGACGCCCTTTCCGGGAATGCCTTTCAAACAGGGGGGGCGGGTGATGAGTTCCACGGGGGCCTTGGCCCTGACGGATATTCCCGAATCCCTGCTCGTTTTAGGCGGCGGGTATGTCGGCCTCGAACTGGGAACGGTGTATGCCGGGCTCGGCAGCCGGGTCAGCCTGGTTGAAGTGGAAGATCGATTGCTGCCGGGTGTGGATCAGGATTTAGTCAAGCCGCTTCACCAGCGATTGCAGGCGACATTTGCGGGCTTGCATCTCAACACGAAAGTCAGCGCGCTGAAAGAGAATGCGAATAATGTGGAAGTCACCCTGGAAGGCGACGTCGAAACGCCCCAACGCACTTTCGACCGGGTGCTCGTGGCCATCGGCCGCAAACCGAACACCCGGGACCTGGGACTGGAGCACACCCAGGTGAAGCTTGATGAGGGGGGATTCGTTGTCGTCGACCGACAACAGCGAACGGCCGATGAACGGATCCTGGCCGTGGGGGATGTCGCCGGAGGGATGCTGCTGGCGCACAAAGCGATGCGCGAAGGCAAGGTGGCGGCGGAGGTTATCGCCGGCGAGCCGTCCGCTTTCGATGTGCGCGCCATGCCCTCCGTGGTCTACACCGATCCGCAAATTGCCTGGTGCGGCCTCACGGAGGAGCAGGCCCGCCAGACAAACCGACCCGTCGACGTGCAGCGGTTTCCGTGGAAAATTTCGGGCCGCGCCCTGACCATGGGGACCCCCGAAGGCTTGACGAAGATCATTGTCGATCCGCAGACCCAGCGAATTTTGGGGGTCGGGATCACCGGACGGGATACGGAGGGTTTGATCGCCGAAGGTGTCCTGGCGATTGAGATGGGTGCTTTGGCGGAAGACGTGGCCTTGAGCATTCACCCCCACCCGACGTTGTCCGAAACCGAGGGCGAAGCGGCTGAAATTTTTCTGGGCAGCGCCACCCACATGATATCCCAACGGCGAACTGCCTGACTTCATCATACGGATTGCGGGGGCCCCATTGGATGTTCCCAATGGTCGGGCCGCAAATGCCTGGTCATTTAACCGCGGCTTGGCGCAAGAGGTTAGCGCGTCTTGAATCGTCATAATCTTGATTACGGTTGCCATGATCACGTCTTTCTGGGTGCCGCCCAGGATGTCAACGAGCGGCGGACGCGGATCGTCATCGGGTTGACCGCCACCATGATGGTACTGGAAATCGTTTCCGGGCTCCTGTTCGGATCAATGGCGTTGCTGGCCGACGGCTGGCACATGGCCAGCCATGCGGCGGCGCTCGGTATCACGGCGCTCGGGTATGCGCTGGCCCGTCGTCACGCGGTGGATGCCCGCTTTTCTTTCGGCACCGGCAAGATCGGGGAGCTTGCCGGTTTCAGCAGCGCTTTGCTGCTGGCTCTCATCGCTTTGCTGATGGCCTACGAATCGGTCAAGCGCTTCTACGCTCCGGTTCCGATTTCCTTTGACGAGGCCATTGCCGTCGCCGTTTTGGGCTTGATGGTCAACCTGGTCAGTGCCTGGCTTCTCCAGGAAAAGCATGCCGGACATCATCACGCGCATCACACCGACCATAATTTGCGCGCCGCGTATCTGCACGTTCTGGCCGATGCCCTGACTTCCATCCTGGCGATTGTGGCCCTCACCGCCGGCCGGTTTTGGGGCTGGGTGTGGATGGACCCTTTGATGGGGATTGTGGGCGCCCTGGTCATCGCCCGCTGGGCTTACGGCCTCACCCGCGATACCAGTTGCGTTCTGCTGGACATCAACATCAATCAGAAGCTTTCCCGGAATATCCGGAAGTTGATCGAGTCCCGGGCTGATAACCGTGTGGCCGACCTGCATCTATGGCGAATCGGGCCGGGCCATTTTGCGGCCATAATCTCGGTGGTAACCGGCGATCCGCGCCCGCCGGATTATTACAAGGACTTGCTCGGCCATTTCAAAGAACTGGGGCATGTCACCATCGAAGTCAACCCCTGCAACAAACCCGTTTGACCCATCGCGGCCCGCCAACCTTTGCGATGAACGCCCGGTCGAGCGTGCCAAGATCCGAAAGTCAAGGGGTAGCGCGTCGAAGCGGTGCGAGGGGTGGGGAGTCCCGAAAAATTCGTTCACGCGGCTACCCCGACTGGTTAGCCCCGAGGGTCGTGGTTTCATGATTAAGCAACGAAAGGGGTATGACGATGATCAAGGCTGCTTTTGGAAATGATCCGGCCAAAATCGCAAAGTATCGGGCGTTTTGGAAGCGGGAAGACGTGCGACGTCCTCTGGTGGGTTTTTCGTTCATCGGCTGGTTTCCTTTGGAAGAGTTCGCCGCCTGCAAGGCCTGGGGATCTTCCGCCTACCTGACACCGGAGATGATTGATCCGGAAGCCTTCATGGACGATTACCTCCGCCTGTTACGCGAAGGGGAGGCCATCGACGACGATATCATTCGGGGCGCCTGCCCCATCCAGGTGGCGGTTCCCTTCCTGCCGGGAATGCTGGGCTGCCAGGTGCGCATCCTGCCGGGAAACGTCATGGGTGAAGAACAGCTGCTCACCTGGGACGAGGCTTTGCAGGTTCGTCTGGATCCTGAAAATCCCTGGTTCAGAAAATATATGGAGTTTGCCCAGGCCCTGGTAGAGAAATCCCAGGGGCGCTTTCCGGTCAGCCACGGACCGGAGATCGGGCCGACCGATCTGCATGCGGTTTTGCGCGGGCACAATCAGAGCATCCTGGATCTCATGGATAAGCCGCAGAAGTCCGCGGAGCTTCTCTGGCGGGTTGGCGAAATCTTCCGCGATATCACCGAGGAATTGTGGAAGCGGGTTCCGTTATATTATGGCGGGTATTTTGACGCGCAGTATTCGCTCTGGTCACCGGGTCCGATCATTCGAATGCAGGAGGACGCCACGGCGGTGCACTCTCCGCAACTCTATCGTAAGTTGGTCCAGCCCGTGGACCGCATGCTCGCCGCGCACTTTGCCAACAGCTTCATTCATTTGCACTCCACCTCGATGTTTCTGCTGGACGCCTTCCTGGAAATCGAAGAGATTCGATGCTTTGAAATAAACAACGATGCCAGCGGACCGCCGGTCGAAAAAATGGTGCCCTATTTCCAGCTGGTTCAGCAGGCCCGGCGGCCCTTGTTGATCCGGGGGGCCTTCAGCCCCGATGAACTGCGCCTGCTGATGGATTCTCTCGATCCGCGCGGACTTTTCTTGAATATCATGGTTGGCAGTATGGAAGAGATCGCGTCGTTGCGGCCGTTGGTGGGGATGTAACTTCGCAATGGCGGGTTATTACCCTGCCGGACGAGCTGGAAACGCAAGCACGGGCCGAACACGGGCCCGGTCCCCAGCGGCAGCGGCGTTCGGCCGGGCTAAGCGGGGGGCGGCCGCCGTTCCCCGCGGTGCAAAAGATTCAACAGCCGATCGGGATAGTCCGTGATAATTCCGTCCACCCCCAACTCCAGGAAATGCCGCATGCGGGCCGCATCGTTGACGGTCCAGACATGGATCCGCAGGTTGCGGGCATGCGCGGCTGCCACCAGGCGAGGGGTGACCACCGGTTGGTTGCCGTAGTGCGCGGGCACCTGCAGGGCTTCGGCCTCGGGCGCATAAACCGCTTCCAGACGAACTTTCTGCAACCCGTTGAAGAAAAAGGCTTCGGCACCGGCGGCGGATGTGGCGACATCCGGACATTCGGCGCGAAATTGCTTCAAGGGACCGGCGTCAAAGGAGGCCACCAAAACCTGCTCGGTCTTGTCATGCGCCTGGATCATGCGGCAGAAGGATTTGACCGTCGACGGTTGCGCGTCCTTGATTTCAATATTCATCCGGGTCTTGGGAAAGGCCGCAAAAACCTCGGCCAGCGTGGGAATGGTAAGCGATTTACCGCGCAACGGAAAGGTTCGCCCATTATCCGGCGTCCAGCGGTAGCCGGCGTCCAATTTTTGCAGCGCGGCCAGAGCGAAATTGCGTACCTCACCGGTGCCGTTGGTGGTCCGTTCGACGGTGGGGTCATGCAGGAGCACCAGGGTTCCATCCCGGGTGCGGCGCAGGTCCATTTCCAGAACGTCCGCCCCCATTCTAACCGCGCGTTGAAAAGTGTAAAGTGTGCCTTCGGGACCCAATCCCCGGCCGCCGCGGTGCGCGATGACGAGAAAACGATCGGGATTGAAGAACGCGTGTTCGGGGACGGGTCGGGCCAGAAAACAAAGAACTTCATAACCTAGCAATGCTGCAAGGATCGAGCCCAACAGAATCCCGGCGAGCTTTTTGGGCATTGGCGCTACCTGCTCAAGAAAATGCGTTTACTCAGAATTTGGGCCAGCGACGCACTCAGAAAATTCTTTAACCGCAGACACGCAGACAATGCGCAGAGGATTGATTGTTTTTGCCGGGGCGACCTTTCGTCGCAGAAGGCTATGAGCCGGCAGCCCTGCCCCGTCAAAAGGATCATGCCTTTATTTTTCACTGCCAACATTTAACCGATCTGAATCCTGTCACTTCTTTTCGAATTGGATCAATTATAGCCGACTAAAACGGAGAAGCGCCAAAGTTTCAACTTAAGCATCGCGCCGTCAAAAACAAGCGCGGCCGTCCCGGAAGGCCTGTGGGGGGTCGGCCCATCGATCAGGGTCCCCAAGAATCCGATTGACAGGCCGGTTTTGTTTGAGTTAATCAAAAGCTGGTGATTGCCCGCGTCTTCGATCGTGTTTGCCCGCCGTGGGCGGGAAAGGCAAGGGCACCATTCCGGCGGCCCGCGTGCTTAATAGAGGGATGCCGCTTCCGCATCCGACACGACAAAGGAACGGGAAAATGATCGAAACAATTTATGCGACCCTGGCGAAAATTGGTTATCACCACCCCCTGCACCCCCCGCTGACCCATTTGCCGGTCGGGTTGATCAGTGGGGCCTTTGTGTTTGCTTTTGTGGCCTGGCTGTTCCGGCGGCCTAACCTGGGACAAAGTGCCCGGCATTGCATCATCCTGGCGCTGATTGCCGTTCCGCCCACGGTGGTGCTCGGTTTTATGGACTGGCAACATCGCCTGGGAGGGGCCGAGCTGTTTCCTGTCATGATGAAGCTCATCCTGGCCGGTATTTTGCTGGTTCTACTTATTGCGGCGATCAATTTCGGCCGGCGGGCCAAGCCCCATAGCATCGGCTTGGTGGCGGTCTACGGGCTTTGCCTGTTGATCGTGGTCGGCAGCGGCTATTTTGGCGGAGAACTGGTTTATGGCGGCAAAGCCCCCAAGGGCGAGGAGACCGAGGGCTTGGCCGAAGAAGGGGCGATGGTCTTCAATCAGAATTGTGCCGCCTGTCATTTCAGCGATCGAACCGACACCAAGGTTGGCCCCGGCATGAAGGGTATTTTTGCGCGGGACAAGTTTCCGGTGAGCGGTTGGCCGGCGTCCGAAGAGAGTTTCCGGAAACAATTGAAGACCCCGTACGCCCGCATGCCCGCCTTTGCCCACCTGCCGGAAGAAAAAGTGGCGGCCCTGAGCGCGTATTTGAAAACCCTTTAGCAAGAGGTGTCCAAGCGCATCGTCGACCCGAGCACCGGGCCGCGCGGCCGAGATCATGGGATCTTCGGCCGGGGCCGATTCCTTTAGTTCGTGAGATCAAAATCGTCAATGCTATAAGCCACAACAGTCAACAAATCTCGCCGGGTAGCGTCCAAGGCTAATCGATAAGATTCACTCGTGGCAGAATCACATGCTTATTATGATTGAACCGGAGACACCGGTATTGTAAATCGAAAGGTACTTCCCCGGTTTAACCCTTGGCTTTCGCCCCAGATTTTCCCACCATGCAGTTCAACGAGGCTTTTCGTCAGCGCCAGGCCCAAGCCTGTTCCCTGGAACTTGCGACTCATGGAATTTTCCACTTGTTCAAAAGGATCGAAAATGCGTTTGAGATCCTCCGGTTTGATACCGGTCCCGGTATCGCAAACGGATATTTTGATGAACTCTTTCGTTTGATCAGACATGTCAGAACGATACACGCTGGAATGTTGCGTCGAGTCAGGTTCGGAGCCGTTCATACGTTCAGCGGATACGCGGATCGAGCCTCCGTCTGGTGTAAATTTCACCGCGTTGGAAAGCAGGTTGTAGATGATTTGTTTGAGCTTGCGCTCGTCTGCGACGATCTTAGAAGGTATGTCGTCTACTTGAATAGACAGCTTTATCCGGTGTCTCATCGCTTTTTCTTTAATCATGGTCACGCTTCTTTTCAAAAGTTTTCTTATATCGAACTTTGATGGCTCGAGTTCCAGTTTTCCGGCTTCCACCTTGGAAAGATCCAGGATGTCATTGATCAGGGAAAGCAAATGACGACTGCTGCCTAGCACATCGTTTAGGTATTCTCTTTGTGTTGCGTTTACGCTTCCGAAATGCTCGTCCGTAACTATTTCGGTAAACCCAATGATATGATTTAAAGGGGTTCGAAGCTCATGACTCATGTTGGCTAAAAACTGTGATTTTGCCTCGCTGGCGGCTTCGGCTGCTTCTTTGGCCGCTTTAAGCTCCCGGATTGCTTGTTCAAGATCCAGATTGGCTTTGGAAAGTTCGCTGGCGCGCAAGGCCACTTGGTCTTCGAGGTGGTCCCTATGCTGCTCCAATTGCTGATCGCGCAGCTCGATTTGTCCCAACATCTCGTTGAACCCGTCAACCAAAGTACCCAGCTCGTCCCGGTTTTGTTTGTTTGCGCGGATGGAATACTTCTTTTCCGTCGAGACGCGTTTCATGGTTGCTGCCAAGTGCAGAATCGGGGCGGAAATGATCCGCTGAAGCGTTGATGAAAGGAGGTAGGCAACCAAACCGGCAAACGCCATGACGGCCGCGCCCACGCCCGCGTATAGTCGCAGCCGTTCGTAGAGCTCATTTAGATCTGAGCGTATATAAACCGTTCCGATGGTTTCACCGTCAAGGGTGATTTTTTGATGCAACCCTAAATAATCCTTATGGAATTGGTATCCGTCGTCGGTTTCTTTAAAATACAGAAAAGCAGGGACGTCCGTGGACAATTTCGTCGTGGAGCCGCTTTTGGGTTTTTCGTTGACATACGTGCTGAAAACATTGCCATCCGGGGTTAAGATACAGGCAAACGTGATATGGGGTTCGGCCTTCAAAGCTGACAGGGTTTCTTTGGCCGCGCTTTGGTCTTTGAAGGCCAGTGAGGCCGTGCTATTTGTTCCGATGACGTTGGCCAAAATCGAAAGATCTTTGCCCATCGTCTGCCGGAAAGAGATGAGTTCCGTAACCACAAACGTCGCCGATGAAATCATCAAGACGATCGCCGAAGTCATCATGATGATCGCAATGAGTTTGCGTTTTATGGTAATGTCGCGAAGAACCCGCATGATTCGGTTAGACCGCTGTTTGAGGGATTTACGATCTCAGCCAATTTCAAAAGCTTGGAGCTGATTTGAAGACCACTTCGTTTGGCACTGTCCACGTTAATTTCAAAACGAATTTTATTTCCGACTGTAAACAGGCCGATGATGCCACCTTTCAACGCAAATCCATCCATATCACTGACCGTCAGTATGTTCAAACCGCTGAGCTGCGCCAAAATGCTGTCTAAATCGTTTTTTTCGGATCGGCTGATAAAAAGCATATGACACTTTTTTAGGTCTGCTAACTTTTCAAGACGTTGAATCACTATTTCTCGGTCGCCGACGGATTTGTGATTGATGGAATCAAGAGCACTTCCAAAAGGGTCCTCACCTAACATACCCAGCACTATCGGCGACCGAATTTCCGCAAAGGCATCGGCCGGCCATTCCACAAACTTTGCAAAGTTATACAGAAACGCAGCTTTGACGATATATTCGCGAGGTACCGATGTTTCTGAAAATGCATCTTTCCCGGTGATTGCTGAAAATAAAAGAAGAGCTGCAAAATAGTATCGATAAGACTTTTTCATGATGGATCGTCATGAGAGGGGTTCAAAATAACTTCGATTAAAAACAAAATCCCCGCCAAACCGATCTTGAGCGACTTTTAGAATCGCCACGTAATCTTTCCATAGACGCTGCGCTCAATTTCCGCCGCGGGTGTATCCAGTATTTCGGGTCTAAATTCCGGATGATGATTCTCCAACAGATTCTGGCCCACCAACGATACCTCAAGATTCTTAATCGGCTTCCATCCGACTCTTACATCCGGCGTCACATAATCGTCCACATTCTGGGCCGGAAGTTCATCTACATACCGGAGCCAAAGATCCATCTCAAGATTTGCCGGCAGCTCCAGTGAAGAGCGCAGGGAAGCCTGGTGATGGGGAATCTCATCCTCTGCTCTTTCCGATTGAGAATCGCCGCTGTCTGCATCAAGTTTTAATTCCATCTGCAGATAGGTGTATGCGGCCTGCAGCCGCCACCAATCAAAGGGGCGCCAGTCAGCGGCAAGCTCCACGCCATAGGTTTCACCCTCCATTTTATTGTCAGCGGCAAACGTGAAAGGACCTATCGGCTCAATGGTTCGCAAATTGTCGTAGTCGTTATAAAAACCGGCAATATCCACGGAGAGCCGATCGATGGGTCGAAAGCGGTATCCGGCTTCATAAGCGATAAGCTCCTCGGATTCAAAATCATCGGAACCGATAAGTCTCACAAAGGCTACGGGAGAGCCCGGGAAAAGTGTGTCCGGCAAAACGACGCCATTGATGATGCGTGCATCTTCTTCCCCCTGGGAGGGTGTTCGAATCGCACGGGATACTGCCGCCCAGACCGAGTGGTTTTCAGCAGGGGTCCAGAGGATGCGTGCGTTGGGCTGGATCTCGAATCCGGTAAAGTCATTGTGTTCGAATTTTGAGCCCACTGTTAACCGAAGCCTGTCCGGAAAAAGGGTGATCTCGTCTTGAATAAATGCGCTGAAAAGATCGGTGTCGCGGCTGTCCGGTTCGAAAGAAAAGGAAAAAGCTTCTTCAAATTTATCGTCAACGTACCGGTAACCAAGTCCCCAGATGATTTCATGGCGTTCCAAGGGCATAAACCGGTGTTGAAAGTCGACATCAACGGTATTAACGTAAAATGTACTGCGTTCCTCCCGGTCATAGTAGAACTGCAACTCCATATCTGACATATCAGACAGGGTACGCTTCCATTGCGCCAAAATATTACCGCCGCGAGAATCATTTTCCCCTTCAATACTTGAAACAAAAGGAAAGGTCGGGAAAAATTCGGTAACCTCTTGATTCGCGTCACCGTCGTAAATATCGCCCTGAAGCGTCAAGAGATTGCCGTCTGATGCCTACCAATCCAATCGGAAGCCGCCGCGCAACATGTCCCATTCATCATTTACGCTCTCCCCGGTGGCATCGACCGAATTGTCCCGATCGAAGTACTTGGCATAAACTCGGTAGTGCGCACTTTCGCCGAGACTACCACCATAGCGGACATGACCAAAGCCTCTTTCTTCGGTTCCACCCCCGGCAGAGACCAGGCCCCCCTGAGTATCTTTCGCTGCCTTGGTGATAATGCTGATGACCCCGTTTACGGCATTGGCCCCCCAGAGGCTTGCCCCAGGTCCCCGGATCACTTCGATCCGGTCAATATCTTCCAACAGCGTATCCTGAACATCCCAAAAGACCCCGGAGAAGAAGGGAGTGTAAACAGTGCGACCGTCCATGAGCACCAACAATTTATTAGCGAAACGGCCATTGAAGCCGCGTGCGGTTATGGCCCAGTTGCTTGCATTAATGCGGGCGACTTCAAGCCCCGGAACCATGCGCAAGGCCTCAGGAATGCTGGTTACCCCGGATCGGCGAATGTCTTCTTGTGTGATCACAAAGACGGCGGCGGCGGCATCGGAAAGCTTCTGTGTCTTCTTAGACACCGAAGTTACTTCAATATCCATTAGATCTTCCAGGCTGAGTTCGGTAAGGTCAGAGCCGGACGCTTCGATGGTTTCAGGAGACTTCGCCCATCCGCTGGTTCCAATAACCAATACCAGCACGAGACTGGCTCCAAACGCGCGGGCGGCGCGTCCGAGGCCGGACTTAAAACAACCATGTTCACTTTTTTTGTAAAGATTCATTTTACTATACTCCCGCAAAATATCGTATATTCGATGCTATAGGCTTTCAGATGGCTGTTGCCTGTCGACTGCTGATCGTGGTTCTACAAAAGGCTGCCGGTTGATCTGTGAAATGAGGCACGCTCTTGAGCACAAATATTCTGACAAAAAATTAGGAACAGTGTAACAGTTTAGCGTTTTGAAAAACCATGGATAGGCCGACCGCTCATCGGCTTTGGGCATCGGAAAAAACTCGAAAATAAGGGTGCGTAAAACCGACCCGCGCGCTGATTTCAAACAGGATGCCGCGCAAAGGAA
>CP070697.1:4471926-4476341 GCA_020353555.1 Desulfobacterales bacterium | reverse complement strand
CGTTACAGGGCGGTATACTTTCTGTTGCACTTTCCTTCGTGTTACCACGACTCCACGTTATGGAGCACCCTGCCCTGCGGTGTTCGGACTTTCCTCTGGAACGCCGGCGCAATCCAGCGATCGTTTCGGTTACTCCGGCCGTCTTTCCTGATTTTCCCAATAAATAATCCTCTCACAGTTTGGACAAGTTTTCAAGCTGTCGCAGCGTTGAAGTTCATTGTACAACTGCGGCGGGATATTTAAATTGCAGCCTTGGCAGATGGCATTTTTCGCAGGCGCGATGGCAACGCCGTCCTTCTGCTGCGCTTTGACGCGATTGAATATCTGTATTAAAACGGCCTCGACTTGGCCGGAAAGATTGCTCCAGTCGGCTTTCAGTCGATCAAGCGTTTTTTGATCTTCTTCGACCTCCTGTTGCAGATTCTCTTTTTCCTGTTGAATTTCCACGACCCGCTTGGAGTATTCGTCTTTTTTGTGGTCTAAAACGGCCTCTTCCCGATCCATCTCCTCCAGCAGCGCTAATATTTCATCTTCCAGTTTGGAAGTGCTGGTCTTTAAATCATCGATCTCTTTTAAGGAGGATTGATATTCTTTGTTGGTCTTTACCGATCGAAGCTTCTGCTGGCTTTTCTGGATTTTGCCGAGATTCACCTGTACGTCGGATTCCAAGCTGCGATATCGGCGGTTGAGTTCCTTGAGATGCGATTCCTCATTTTCAAGGTCGTGCGCAAATCGCTGCAGATCGGAATCGAGTGTGCTCAGGCGTTCGGGAAGATTAACTAATTTTGATTTGATGCGGTCGCGTGCGCTCAATATACGTTGAAGTTGCGCCAGGGTCGCTATCTGTTCCCTTGTGATATTAACCATCTTTCATTCCATTTCTTCGTGACGATTGGGCGGGTGTCGTTCATTGGTTTTGCGTTGATTTTTCCGATTGTCCCGGTTGCTGGGGTTTGGCGATCGTATTTACACAAGTGAAAACTTTCCTCCGGAAAGCGTTGTTTAGGAGCAAACGCGGTAACTTGCACGGCGCTTTGACCGCAAAAAAGGCGCGGAAAATCATAAAATCCACGCCTGGATGAATGTCTTCACACGGCACAAATGCTTGCCCATTATTAATCACTCAAAAACCATCTTGCGTCACATGGGGCAATTTCATCAACGAACGCCGTGCAATTAAGAGTCAAAAGATTTGGCGCCTGACCAGGAAACGCCAAGAAAATGATGGGCCCACCTGGGATCGAACCAGGGACCTACCGGTTATGAGCCGGTGGCTCTGCCAGCTGAGCTATGGGCCCCGAGATCAACTATGCGACAGAGACTTAGCACGGATTTGCTCAAATCGTCACAGCGAATTTCCGTTTGCCAAATTTTAGGTTTCAATGAAATTCTTCAGTTTGCGGCTTCGGGTCGGATGCCTTAACTTTCGGAGGGCCTTGGCCTCGATTTGCCTGATCCGCTCGCGCGTTACCGCAAAATCCTGACCGACCTCCTCGAGGGTGTGATCCGCTTTTTCCCCGATGCCGAAGCGCATTCGCAACACTTTTTCTTCCCGCGGCGTAAGGGTGGCTAAGACCTTGCGGGTCTGTTCGGCGAGATTCATGTTGACGGCCGCATCGGAGGGCAGCATAAACTTCTTGTCTTCGATAAAATCACCCAAATGACTGTCTTCTTCCTCACCAATCGGGGTTTCGAGCGAAATTGGTTCCCGTGCAATTTTCAGAACCTTGCGCACTTTTTCCAAAGGAATTTCCATTTTTTCGGCGATTTCCTCCGGCGTAGGCTCCCTGCCTTGCTCTTGGACGAGATAACGGGAGGTGCGAATGAGCTTATTGATCGTTTCGATCATATGTACCGGAATGCGGATGGTCCGGGCTTGATCGGCAATGGCGCGTGTGATGGCCTGTCGTATCCACCATGTGGCATAAGTGCTGAATTTGTAACCGCGGCGATATTCAAACTTATCGACGGCTTTCATGAGCCCGATATTGCCCTCCTGGATCAGGTCCAGAAACTGCAATCCCCGGTTGGTGTATTTTTTGGCAATGCTGACAACCAACCGCAAGTTAGCCTTGATCAGCTCGCTTTTGGCCAGTTTAGCCTTGGAACGTCCTTCCTCGGCACTGGACATAATCCGCTTGAGCGTTCGCATCTTAGCCTTGATTTCATATTCGCGCTCAGAGATCTTTTCCTGGGTTTCTTGGAGTACGGCGTAGAAGCTGTCCAGGTCTTCCTTTGGCAGATCACAGCGGGAGCCGGCCCATTTAATAAATTGGCTTGGACTTGACAAATAATCGGTCATTTCTTTGACCGACACATCCAAGATGTCCGCACCTTTACTGATTTTTTGGTGCATAGCGTCATACCAGTCGATTTGACCTCGAATCGTTTCCTCGATGTCGTCGATAACACTGGCTTCAAGGCGCCAATCCTTGAGCAACTCGAAAATCTTGTGGGTCCGTCGTGTGATATTGCGCCGGATGCGCCGTTGTTCCTCCGGCTCCATGTCGGCTGTAAAAAGCTTTTCCCGATAAGCTGTATTCTCTTCGTGGATCTCCTTAATGGCGCGGATGGTATCCAAAAATCTTTCGGTCTGGACCACTTCATCCGCATAAGTGTCGCCTTCATCAATATCTCTTAAGACATACTTGGGGCGTAATGCACCGTTTTCGATATCACTGCCTAGGTTGATGATATATTCGACACCGGTCGTGGCTTCTAAAAGCGCCCGCAAGACTTCCTGCTCACCGGCTTCGATTTTCTTGGCAATTTCAACCTCCCCTTCGCGACTTAGAAGTGTCACCAAACCCATCTCACGTAAATACATTTTAACCGGGTCGGTTACGGTTCCAAAATCAGAGACACTGGGGGCTGTCGTTTTGACTTTTTTCTCTTGGGCATTTGCAAGACGAACCAATTTTTTGTGTTTTTTCTCGTCAACGATTTCAATATCGTTGTCATCGAACATCATGAGGGTTTCATCAATTTGTTCGGAAGAGAGCATATCATCAGGGAGCATCTCATTGATGTCATCGTAAGTTAAATATCCCTGTTTTTTGCCTTTAGACAGCAGTTCCTTCATGGCCTTTCTAGTTACATTCTCTATGCTTTCGTCGGTCGCCTGATATTTGGCGTCAATCACCTCCTCGTCGGACTTTTGGGTGCCTTTTTTCTTTGCAGCGACCTTTTGCGCAGTCCCTGTGTTTGCGCTCTCTTTCGTGTTCTCCTTTTTCATCGCGGACTTCTTAGCCATCAAGTCTTGCCTCCTAAGCACTCTATAAAATTAGGCCAAACCCAAAATAAGGATGCTATATCGCCTTTTCAATATAAATTTAATTTCATCAAGCAACACCACGCGCATGGCGTGCCCCTGTAATCCGGGTAACTCTTTGCAGGCTCCCCTCAAACCGATCATCCTTTCGGTTTCTCTTCGCGCTGAACCTCCCGGCCCGCCTCGGAGACGGTCTGTGGCAGCATAAGAATCTTGCGTCTCTGACTTAATTTATTTGCCGTGCAATAACGTCATTTTCTGTCTTTCGCTGCGAATTGCCATTTTTTGCTTTTCATTCAGCAGTCTCAACAAAAGGGTTTGATCATTTTTTTTCTCAGCCGCCCTGATCTGTTCTTCTATTAGTAGTTGTTGACGTTTTTTCTGCCGCGTCTCAACAAATTTGGTGATCAGCCGCAGGCAACCTCTCCGATTCCAGGCCTCATTCCCCATGGCCATTGCGGCCACCAGACGCCTTTTTTCGGGATCTTCAATAGAATTCAGCAGTTCAGAAACTCTATCGGCTGAGGTGAAATCGAAGCCCAAAATGGTTTCCCCGATGGATTTGAGAATGGAATTCTCCATGTGATCAACAACCCGGTGCCGGTTGATCTCGGGCAAGATCTCCGGAAACTGCAACATCATAGTTAGAACCTGCCTTTCCAGCCGGCTACTGGTGTCCAGAGTTTCTTGACTCCCGCTCGCCCGCCAGGATTCTGATTCATCAGCAGGCGCATACACCGCAGGTTTACCCCGATCCTTCTTCAACGTGGCGCGCGCAGCGGCTCTAACCCTTTCCAACACCGCCGCCTCGGGGACATTGAGACGCTCGGACAATAAGTTGACATATAACGAGCGGGCTACGGGATCATTGATGGTGGCCAGGGCTCCCTGCAAATCGGAGATAACCCGAATTCTTCCTTCAATCGAAAGCCCATGCTTTTTAATGGCACACTCGGTCAGAAAGGATATAATACCCGGCGCACGGGCCGCTTCCTTCCGAAATGAAGCGGGGCCGTATTTCGCCAAAAAAGAATCCGGGTCGTGCCCGTCCGGCAAAACCATAATATGGGTATCGGCTTTTTCTTCACTGAAGACATCTTCTCTTCTGAAATCCACATGCTCCCGCCAAAAAATATCTATGCAG
>CP070697.1:4458747-4471826 GCA_020353555.1 Desulfobacterales bacterium | reverse complement strand
ATGCAAAATATCCCGGTCGACCGCTCATCGGCTTTGGGCATCGGGAAACTGTCTGAGAAAATTAGAGGTCGTTAAACCGAACCGTAAAAAGGAGTTCCACTAAGGCCCGGATAGAGCTTCATTTGCGCGGCGTCCTTTTTCAAATCAACGCGCGGGTCGGTTTTACGAACCCTTATTTGCGAGTTTTTGCCGATGCCCAAAGCCGATCAGCGGTCGGCCTATCCATGGTTTTTCAAAGGGCTAAACCGTTACTCCCTTGTCAACCCTGGTCGTTCGTATTCACGGACGGCGTATTCACAACACCTGTCTCCACCGCTTAATCACATCTCACATTATAACAATCCCCAAGGGAAGCAAAGTAAAAGTTATGTAAAAAATCCCGGCGGCCTTTTTACATTTCTTTGAATTGCATTCCCCCGGCTTTGCGCTAGAATGGACACACAAGGCCGCGGATTTTGGCCTCAACGACTCGTCAACCGAAAGGAGCAAACCATGCAACGCAAAAACTTAAAACCATTGCTAGGCATCGTCGTTCTAATCACAATTACGGGTATCGCCATGGCCTATGCCAACCGGGTTCAATCATTGCGCCCGGGTTCGACAGCTCCCGGGCCGGAGATTGTCTCGACCCGCACCGGTGTTGTCACTATTGCGGGTCAGCTCATTCAAAACAAAGTCCTACAGGGGTCCGAAGGCTTGGTTGACCTTACCCTAACCCTCGCCGCCGATGATGTTGGGGAGTCTACGCCGGAAGAGGCCCGGAACGTTGATATGCTGATTGTGCTGGATCGCAGCGGTTCGATGCAAGGGCCTAAACTCGAAAAAGCCCGCGCGGCGCTGCTGAACCTCCTCTCCACGCTCTCTCCCCGGGATCGTTTAGGCCTGATCGCCTATTCAAACAGCGTCCGGCAATTGTCGGATCTGCTCCCGCTCACCGCGGCCCATCGTGAACGTCTGGCATCGAGGGTGGCCGGCATACAGGCCGGCGGCGGCACTAATCTCGGGGCCGGGCTCCAGGCCGGCATTGACATGCTCTTGGCTGCTTCTCCCAACGGAAATGCGCGCAAAGTCATTCTGATCTCAGACGGTCTTGCCAATCAGGGCATCACCGATTCCCGTGCCCTGGCGAACATGGCCGCCGTCGCCGTTGTCAAAGAGTTTTCCGTGAGTACGGTCGGCGTCGGAGCGGATTTTAACGAAGACCTGATGGCCTCCATTGCCGACAGGGGCGCCGGCAACTATTACTATCTCGCAAACCCCGCCGCATTTGCCGAAGTATTTCAAAATGAATTTTACTACGCCCAAGCCGCCGTGGCCACCGGGTTATCCATCCGGATCCCGCTGCCCAGCGGCATCGCCCTGGTCCGGGCCTCCGGCTATCCGTTAGAGCGCGAAGACAACCAGGCCGTCTTTTTCCCGGGGGATCTGCGTTCCGGCCAGACTCGCAAAATCTTTCTAACCCTGCGGGTTCCGACCCACCAGACGCAGGAATTTGAGATCGGCAGGATCAATGTCCGCTATCTCCACAAGGGCCAACCCCACGAAGCCGCCCTGCCCGATGCTTTTACGATTGCCTGCGTCGCCAATCCGCAAGAAGTCTTCACCTCCATTGATAAAGCCGCCTGGACCGAAAAGGTCATTAAAGAGGATTTCAACCGGCTCAAACAGGAAGTCGCCGCGGACATCAAGGCCGGAAAAAAAGACCAAGCGCTTCACCGCATCGAAAAATATTACGGAGAGCAGGAGAAGCTCAACGACGCCGTGGGTTCCGCCGGAGTCACCGAAAATTTGAACAAAGATCTTGGCGAACTGCGGACCCGGGTCAATGCAACCTTTCAGGGAGCCCCGGCCGCCGTGGAGCACAAGCAGAAATCCACCGCCAAGGCGCTGCAATACGAAGGGTACCGGGGAAGACGCCTGAACTGAGTTCACCCCCACCCTTCGAGCGTACGTGTTCAACGTGCGTTGTCGGTTGTCCGTTGGCTCTGCTTGGCAGGCTACCTCTTCGATCACGAGTGGCTTCGGACAACCGACGACAAACAAATCCAGCAGACAAGGAGCAACCGATGAGTCTCATACCCCGCGTCGTCAAGCTTGTTAAAGCGGATATCCATGCTTTCCTGGATCGGCTGGAAGATCAAGGCCAGCTGCTCAAACAGCATCTCCGGGATATGGAAGAGGCACTGGACCGCAAAGAACTGCAACTCAATCAGTTGACGGTCACGCGCCGGCAGATCCAACAACAGCATGCAAGCTACCGGCAACCCATTGCACAACTGGATCAGGATGTGGCGGCCGCGATACGAAGAGATAAAGAAGATATCGCTCGCCTGCTTATCAGAAAACAAAAGATGTTGATCGGAGTCCAGGATAAACTTGGCCGCCAGGGCGAGACCCTGGATCAGGAGATCGCGCAACTACGCGAGCGCCTCGCTCAACAGCGGATTCAATACGCCCAAATCAAAAGACGCGCCCGGGCGTATTTGCGGAGTGCCAGCCGCAAGCCGGACGGGCTGCCCGATCCGCCTTGGACTCCCTCCCGCAGTTTGACGGAAATCGCGGAGGCCGAGGTCGAACTCGAATTTTTGCAGCGCAAGGAAGCGCTTAAGGGAGGTGCCGTCACATGAAGATCGCCGCTGAACCGATTCGCACGACTATTTTCTTCGGACTGCTGGGCGGGCTCACATTTGTGCCCCTCAGTCTTGGACTGAATCATTGCGTACCCTGGCCTAAAGCCCTGGCGCTCGCCTTGGGGTGTTATCTGGCGGTTTACGGAATCCTGCTGGTGCGTTGGAGTGCAAAGAGTTCTCTGCAAATTATCATTCCGCTTTTGCTGCTTGGGGCGACGGTTCTTCCGGGCCAATCAATTGCGGCCTTTTTGCTTCTGTGTCCGGGAGTCCTCAGCTGGATGCGCAGCGGAATCTGCTTTCCGACCCCGGTTGTCCCCAAAATCGGGGTCGAAATTCTCCTGGCAATGGGAGGCGCAGGGCTGGTCGCCGTTTTCCGTCCGTCTTCCCCGATCGCCTGGGGACTGGGAATCTGGTTGTTTTTCTTGGTGCAGTCCCTCTATTTTGTCGTCTTTGAACCGGCCACCTCCCGGAGGGAAGATACCATCCCAACCGATTCTTTTGAACAGGCCCGACTGCGCGCCGAGAAAATTCTGTCGGCGGAATTTCGTCGTCGCGGAAATAGTGGTTGATTAATGCGGCCTGAAGATTATATTTGATATGATTAATTCTACTTTGTCACATTAACCAGGTTGACCCTGGGCCGCGGCAGGAATGGTCCCCGCGAGACTTTGCGGTCATGTGACGAAGTAGAATTGACTACGGCAATTTCGTATCCGGCGAAGGGACACCCGAATTTTAGCAGCGAGACAAAAATGGCCCGCAAAAAAGGTACACCGCGACCCTCATCCAAAGGCATCAGACAGCCGACAGCGTACTCTCCCGGAGCATCCGAAACCCGGAAATTGGAGGTCGTGCTCAAGGGAGATGTGGCCGGCACGGGGGAAGCGGTCGGCTCCAGTTTGGCGGAAATCCAGGTCCCGGGAGTGCAGCTGGCAATCATCCAAAGCGGGGTCGGCAGCATCTCGAAATCGGATGTTTTGATGGCGCGCACCGGAAGCAGACTGGTCATCGGGTTTAATGTCGATGTCACGCCGAAACTGCAGCAGGAAATCAAGGAATTCGGAGTGGAGGTCCGTCTCTACGATACGATCTATGCTATCACCGAAGACGTCAAGAAGATCGCCGGCAGCCTTATCGTCCGGGAGCCCGAAGAGAAAATCACCGGCCGCGCCGAAGTCATCGCTACCTTTAAGGGCGGTCGCAAAGGGGCCATTGTCGGATGTGAAATACGGGAGGGCACCCTTGAAGTCGGAAAGTTGTTCCGCATCATTACGGCCATGGGCCCGGCTTACTTCGGAAAAATTACCTCCCTTCAAGTCGAAAGACAGGATGTCAAAATCGGCAAAACCGGCCAACAGGTGGGTCTGAAAATCATGGATTGGAAAAAAGCCAAAATCGGTGATCTGATCGAATGCTATGAAACCATGCAACCCCAAGACGGCAGCCCCTGGCGCCCGCGCAGCGGCGTTTTCCGCTTCCGGTCCTGAAAGGTCGGCAGCGGCCGCCTGAGGTCAGCCCCCAACCCCGGAACCACATGGTAGATTTGACCCGTATGAAGACGGGATGCGGCAACCCGCGGCTCCACCCAAACGGGCACCGGTTGATCCGGCGGAGGATGAGACGATGCAGATTAACTTTGTTTATATGACGGCCGGCAACAAAGAAGAAGCTCAAGAAATCGGCAAGGCCCTGGTTGCTTCCAGGCTGGCGGCCTGTGTGAATATCATCGCGCCCATGCATTCCATTTACCGCTGGGAGGGCGCCATTCAAGAGGATACGGAGGTCGTTCTGATTGCCAAAACCACTGAGGATCAATTCCCGCAGCTGGTTGAAAAGGTTAAATCCTTGCACACTTATGACTGCCCCTGCATCGTGAGCTTGCCCGTCAAAGACGGCAACCCGGCCTATTTGGACTGGATTGTCGCCGAAACGGAGTAAAGAATCCGGACCCCGGAGTATCCGGCGTTGAGTTCACCCCCAGGCGGTGGCGTCCAAACCAAACAGTTGACGCCCGGCGCCTGGCTAAACCACGCGCTTCCGGAAAACCCCATATTCCAACATTTGCGTCAATTTAGCTGCATCAATAATATCCCGGTCGACCGCTCGTCGGCCTATCCCTCGTTTTTCAAAGGGCTAAACGGTTACCAAAATTCCAACCTTCCGACACCCGGCGGTTTTAGACCTTTAACGAAATTTTACCCGTATAAACCGCGGCCGGTAGATCCGCGCGTCAGCCGCCATCCGCTCAAAATCCATCGAGTTGACCACGTAAGAGACGATCAGTTCGTTGGGTCGGATGGCCATTGCGGGGTGCGCTTTGGCGGCATAGCAGAAATAGTCCGGGTCCCAATCGGCCTCCGGACACTGGTGAAGGGTTAGGGGCGCACCCCACGGCCCCCAGGGCTGCGGTGCCAGGCGGGCCACAATTTTCCCCGAAATGCCGTCTTCGGTGTAGACGGCGATATATTTTCCCAAAGCGGGTTGCAAAGACACCGAGTACTCATTGGCCAGCCCCCCGCCCAGCCGGCTCGCCGCGGTGAAGTCCGGCCGCCACTGACCGTTCGTGTAAAAACGCCACTGGTCAAATTCCCCCAGCCTGCTCTCCGTCACCCGCGCCAGAATCATGTACTTACGGTGAAAGCCATTGATGATTTCTTCGTCGCTGCCGTAGATATAGATGAAGTTGCCATCTTTGAGCAGCGCCGACCCGAAAAAAAGATCCCCGGAGCAAGTAAATTGCGCCCAGGGAATTTTGGTTTGCCGAATACGCCACTGCGTCGGTGGATCACGGGGGTTGGGCACATGCCCCAGCCAGGAACCGATGACTCTAAAATCGGAAACGCCCGCCCGGTCGATCTGCATCAAAAAGATGTACAGACCTTCAGGGGTCAGGATGCCGTGATAGGGCCAGAACCATCCCCGGCCGTCGGCAGGCTCAAAAAACGCGGCGAGTCGACCGTCGGGTGTCCGGCCTTCGAAAAACGAAATTCGCGCCCGGACGGGCTCCTGGCCCGCCAGAAGGGCAATCGAATTGTTTACGATGCGAGCGTTGACATGCCGGCCATCCCGGATTGGCCCGATCCAGGTGTCCCCGAACAGCCAGAGTGTGACCTCATCCGACAGGGGTACCGAATAAGCGCCGTCAGCTCCGGTCCACCCGTCTTTTCGCTGAAAAAGCGCATCATACTGGGGCGCCGGCTCCACCGCCACGTCCGGTGGCGGCATCCCGGCCACGAAAAGCAGCAGAAGAATCAGCGGCAAAACCTTGGGAATGTATTTTTGAGCAAACATGGTGAATATAAGACAGCTTTCGCCGGGGCCTTTAATTCTGCTTTCTCACATTGCTTACAGCCTTCCGGGGACAAGCGGAATGCATAATCGATTTGAAATCGTGTAACTGTCTGAGTGCTTTAGGGATCGTTAAGAAAGCACCGCGCGGCAGCACCGCTGCTTTCAAAAACCTGGAAAAAATGGTGATGCCCCGATGGTTTATTCTTAGCGCGTCTTCGGGGCTTTCTTTACGAGCCCTCAGGCACGAGTTTTACACGGTTTCGAATCTGATTATACATGGAGCGCCCGATGGCGAAAATGGCGAATGTGACAAAGCCGCATTAATCATCAAGCTTGATGTCCCCATCATACATGACAACCCCCCGGGGGGATTTGTCCAAATAGACCCCGATGGGCTTGGTGAATATGGGATCCTCGTAAACGTATCGCAAAAATTCGTCGCGAAAGCGCGGGTGGGCGATACTGGCAACTGCCAGCGCTTTTTCACCGGAAGTTAATTCCCGCAGGTCGGCGATACCGTGTTCGGTCACGATCACAACCCCATCGAAGGCGCTGGCGGTTAGACCAATTCCGGGAGGGTGCATGCGCGTAATTTTGGATTCGCCTTTGTTCGTCAAGCTTTTCATGGCGATGATCGGCGTGCCGTAAACCCGATCGTTTAAGGCGCGAATAAAATCGGGCTGGCCGCCGACACCGCTGTAATAGCGCCGGGGATCGATGAAATCGGCCCACACATTTCCAAACATATCCACGCCGAGGGCGGTATTGACGGATATAAACGGGCGGTTTTGGCGGACGGTTTCGGCCGCGTTGGTGTAGGCCGAGGGGCGCATCTGCACCCCGGTTCGCATGTGAACGTAATCATACAATTCCCGGGATCCCATGATCAGGCTGGTGGTGCTGTACCCCATGTTAGCTTTCTTTTTGCGATTGGTCACAATGCCCTGCGCTTGCAGATACATCAAACCGTCGCTGTACAGCTCGGTCTGAACCCCCAGATCCTTGTACGCGGCATCCTTGATCATGCCCACCACCGCATCCGGGATTCTACCGATTCCCGTCTGCAACGTGATCCCATCCGTGATGAAATATTTCGTGATCAACTCACCGATTCTTTTTTCCTCCGGGGACAGGTTGTCGAAATCCGGCGCCGGAAAAGTGTATACCGGTTTGACGTCCTCTTGGATCAGACAGTCGATGGACTGGGCATCGACCACGCTTTGCCCCTGAGTAAAGGGCATGCTGGCATCTAATTCCGCAATAACGACCTGCGCATGATCGATGGCCGTATGCAGGGCTTCCACGGACAAACCGAGGCTGTATTCCCCGGTGTATTCGTTGCGGCAGACCTTAAACAGGACCACATCGGGCTCGTATTTCCGGCCTTTGCCGATCAGGCTATCCAGGTTGGCAAGGGTGCAGGGCAAATAGTATGCGCGGCCTTCGTTGGCCGCCTGTCGGACATCTCCGCCGGAAAAGATGGAGAAAGTCATCACGCGATCCTGGAGGCCGGACGCAACATAAGGAACCGGTCCCTGCAATAAGAGATGGACCATCTTAATAAAGGGCAGCTTCACGGCGCCCGATTTGACGGATGCGGTCAGCGCCTCGATGGATGCGGTCGGGGTGGCGGCATTCGACCCGACATAGCAGGTAATTTCCCCTTTGTGTTTGAACTTTTCAGCAATAACCGGGCCGATCTGATCGAGTTTAATTGTCTGCGGCGGTAAATTCATTCTTTGAACCTCCTCACCTGGACTCGCCGGAATCCAGAATGACGATTTCCATCCATTCCATCCGAAACGCCGGCGGATATTAAAAAGGAATCGGCCCTGGAGCGCAACGCCGGTTTCAAGCTGGCCGTTCACCCGACCGCCGGCTCTCCGGCTCAATTTTGTGTTTGACCGTTCACACGTGCGGACACGTTCGGGGGCACTCCGCAACTTGTGCCGCATCGACCAAATTTTGTCAACACCACGGCGGTGAGCATGCAGGGCCACCGCATTTGGAATCTTTAGGGGAAGGAGGCCTTTTCTGAAAGACGATATCCCGTGTAGCTATCTCCGAAACGCAACCGTGACCCCCTGTTTGGGATGGAAACTCGATTTTTCGACTCAGTTAGCTCCTCAACCGGGCCCATCATAAACAGGGGGTCACCGGGCGGCCGGATCGGTTGATATCGTCTGCAAGAAAAGACCTCCTTCCCCGGATATTGTTATTTCCAAATGCGGTTGCCCTGGGTCATCATGGCCTCAGACATCCCTGCATTCGCTTGCCCAAACCCGCCTGAATGCTTATATTGTTGTAAACTGCATTTATCCGGTTCGACTGATCCTTACCCGCTTTCGCAAAAGTACCGACAGATACCACCCCAATGGACAAAGGAGCAGCGCAATGCAGATGACCCGCATCGGCTACCTGGCCGTCATGATTTCGTTATTCGTGCTTTTAATCGATTTTCCGGCCTATGGCCTCCGCTGCGGCGTCAAACTGATCTCCGTCGGCGACCCCGGTTCCAAGGTGCTCGCCGAGTGCGGCGAACCCACCCAGGTCCAGATCTGGCAGGAAGAACGCACGCGAAGGTATTATTATAACCCCCGGTTTGGTCACCGCCCCAACCGATACTCTCACAGGACTCGCAGACCTGGCGACCACTATGAAGACACTTACGAAGGACCCTATCGCGTCAAAATCTTGGTCACGGTCGAAGAATGGCTTTACAATCATGGCCCGGGCCGGTTTATGGATTACGTCATCATCGAAAACGGCATCGTCACCGACATTTTTAGCGGAGATTACGGGTATTGATTCAAGCCCGGCTTGCGTTTCAGTGCGTGGGGCGGCCGTTCCCGCATAGCCGCGAATCCCACGAAATGACACCCCCGAAAAGCTCCAATTGCACGCCACGACGGAAACTTGAGCAAGACTCTCCGTGTTTTTCAGTGGAATTAGCCTATCATTCCTGAATTGGCCTCAATTACGGTTTGCTTAAAGCCGATTCCCCGGATTACCTGTAACAAATGCTTTTGCTTGACGGAAGCTTCAAAAAATAATACCATTCAAGCCAAGTTTATCCTCAATGAGCGTTAAGACCCACCGAAGGCCTGGACCTATGGAAATCAACCCCGAGCAAATCGTCAACGACCGGAACAATCTTGGGGAGCATTTCAGGCGGCACAACGCACGCGGACTCACATTACTCGAAATCGTCGTCGTCTTTCTTCTGATCAGCATTATCTCGGCCGTTGTTCTGGGCCGCTCCATCAATACCCAGGAGATTGACCTGGCAAGCCAGTATGACAAGGTGCGGAACCATATCCGTTATGCCCAATCCATGGCGATGAAGCGTCCCGATAAAATTGTCTGGGGCATAAGTTGCCGCACCGGTCCCCCCAATGAATATTGGTTGTTTTACGGCACGGACCCCACTGACCAGAACAATCAGGAAGCGCTTCCGGGCGAAGCTCAAATCCGCATCGCTTTGGCCGACAACAATGTGAGCATGGGCGCGTTCACGGTCTATTTCGATCAATACGGCCGACCCTATGACAGCTATACGGACGAGAACGATAATAATGCCCTCACCAGTCCGATGACAATCATCCTATCGGCGGGAGGCGATTCCCGTAGTCTGAGCATAACACCGGAAACGGGGTATATCCAATGAAGTGCGGAGATTCGACAGTTCCCGATCAAAGAGGTTTCACCCTGGTCGAGCTGATTGTCACCCTCATCGCGGCCGGAATTCTAGCAGCCTTCTTTATCCATTTCATGGGAACCGCGCTGGTGCGAAGTTCGAATGCGGTGGAGATGGTCAGCGACGAGGGCCGGGCCGAGGCCGTATTGGAGGAGATCATCGCCGATTATGTGGTCGCCGTGAATTCCGACCCGGACAACGCCCTGGCAGCCATTGTGACCAGCCGGAACAACAATCAATATGGCGCCGGGGTATTGATGGAATATATAGAGTTTGACGCCGGCGGCAATGAAGTCACACCCTCGAGCTTGGTTGACGCCCGCACATTGAAAGTTACGGTCCAGGCCCGCGGCAATGATTTGACGGCAATTGTAACCAGAAGCCGCGTCGGCGGCGATCCGAGCATAACCTACTGAAGGCGGTGACCGAATGAACGAGAATGCCGGCTTCACCCTCATCGAGATGATTGTAACGATTGTCCTGATCGGCATCATCGGGACCTTCACCACCTTTTTTTTATACACCGGCATGCAGGGCTTCCTGACGTCCAAACAAAGCACCGAAGGCGCCCTGACAGCGCAAATCGCCTTGGATCGCATCAGCAAGGAGCTCCGAAATATCAGTCAATTGCAAAATCCAGCGCCAACCAGTAGTTCCATTACGTACACCAGCGACGATCCAGGCTTACCCGGCACGCGGAAAATAGCATTCAATTCCGGCAATATCGCCATCGAAGTCAACAACACTTCCTATATTTTACTGGAGCAGGTCGCCACCTTCGCACTCTCGGTGGACACGGCCGATTTAGACAATACCGGCGGCCAGGAAGTTTCCGGCATCGACGTAAACTTTACCCTGAGCAATATCGGCATCCCGTTTAACGCTCGGATCTATCCGCGAAATTTAATCCCGGCACCGCCTTAACCCGGATGGGTCTGATTTTAATTGCGATTTTCCGTTTTTGTAGATCTACTAATTTTTTGGCATTAAGAGCATGAAATCCATCCGCACCCACATCAATGGACCTGAAGGAAACACCCTGGTTTACATCGTGGTGGTGATGCTGATTTTCGGAACCCTCGGGGTCACCATGGTGTCCTTATTCAGCTCCTCCACGGTCAGCTCGGCCACCCGCAACGATGCCCGCCGAGCCCTGTATATGGCCGAATCCGGAACGCGTTATGCGATTAGCGAAATCAGGAACTCGGATTTCGATTCCGATATCATTGATACTCTGAATACGACAACTTACACCGTAAACGGCGGGGGCCGCTTTACGATCAACGTGTTTGGTCCCTGGTTTGAGTCCCTTTCGGATCAAAGTCAGTCTGCCGGGCTGAATCTAACCCTTAACGTTCCGGAAGGAAACTTGCCTCAAGATTTTTCAGTCCCTCCCGGCCCTCCGTATGTTTCCGTGGTCAATTGGGAATATATTGATATCGCAACGGGCGGCGCGACTGCCCAAGTTCAAGGTTTTACCCGCGTCGACGACAAAACGCTGAATCTTAACCTTGGCGATTCGTTTACCGTGAATTCCGGAGAGAAGGTCTGTTTGGCTGTTAAACCTTCTGAGGACCAGTCCAACATTGTTGTGGGCGGCTCCCTGCGGGTCGCCTCCGAGGCGATTGACATTTTCCCGCGTAAAAACGGTGCCATTGATATTCGGCGCAAAAACTATTTTTACGAAGAATTGACAGAGGGCAGTACCTGGGTCGAATTGACCAATTTATCTTCACCTTCACCGACAGAGGATTTTCCCTTTGACGTTGTTGCTGCGGATGATTACGTGATCCTATCCCCCCTGAATCACCGTATCATACCCTCCGGCACCTCGGGAGAAGTGACAACCGGCGTCAGCCCAAAACAAATCGCGAATATATACGATCACACGCCCCCCCTGCTGACGGGGGGAAAACCCGATATCGAATTCGCAAAAGAAGATTTGGATACCGCCCTGAGTCAAGTCGAGACTGATGCGGGCTTTATCGACGTGGACAACGTTGCCAAAACCGTCAATGTGGGCGGGGGGTACTCCCCGCCATCGGGAACAGCTTTTGGAGCGGCCTGGTACGCCGGAACGAAAGCCATCGGTGGCGATGACGACTTCTGCCAGACAGGGGAGTGCTTGTTCGGGCTGGGCATCCGGGTCTTCTTCACCCTGGAGTATTCCGGAGCAGGTGCCGGAGTCACTTTCGCGTTGATCAATGGCGCCAGCAACAATTCAAGTTCTGTAGGCGGAGATGCCGAATTCAGCGAGTATTTAGGTTATGCGGGAGACAGCCGCCTCGATCCCGCCGGGACCGAGTTCACTTTTCTGGATGGAACTCAAAATGGAGCAGGGCTTAACCCTCCCAAAATGGCCCTTGAGTTTGATACCCAGACCAATAATGCCAATCTGGCATTTTGCAGCGGAACCGACTTGAATCCCGATACGCGCAATGATCCATTATCAAACAACAAGGACGCCGTACAGTTCGTGTTCTGGGGCAGAGAAAACAATCTAAACATCCCCTGTAGAAACAATGATCCAAGTTATGATGATAACCGGCACGACCCGGATGGAGAGTCCGGAGAGCAGAAATGGGCGTTCTCCACCGGGGCGGACGTGATATCGTCTCCTGCCGTCGGCGCCGATGGTACGATCTATGTGGGATCAGTCGATGGTCACCTCTATGCCATCAATCCTGACGGCAGCCAAAAGTGGCGTTATCCCTCCACCGGAAATGTGGGTGATATCAGATCATCCCCCGCCGTGGATCCCGATGACGGCACCATCTATGTGGGAGCGGGGGATCCAAACGTCGGCTTCGACGGCAGAGTTTTGGCCCTCAATCCGAGTGGAACCCTCAAGTGGCAATTTATCCCTTCCCGAACGGGTGAGGCTGACAATGACGTGGAGAGCTCCCCGGCCCTTGACTCCAGTGGCAAAATCTACATCGGGGCCGACGACAGTACCCTCTATGCGCTGGATCCGGACGACCGCTTGGCGGGACGGCCTTTTCCAACGGCAAACGAATGGGCGTTTGAGACCGCGGGTGATGTGGAATCGACGCCGGCCATCGACGAAATGCGATCAACCGTTTATGTAGAATCAGAAAGTTTGAGGCTTCATGCCGTCGATATGGCCAACGGGTCTCCGCGGTGGGAATTTGACCTCGGAGGCATTAGCGATGACGGTGAAATGGAATCTTCTCCTGCCATCGATGATAATGGCACCCCCGCAGACAGAACTGATGACGCTATCTATGTGGGGTCCAAAGACGGCCATGTTTATGCCATCAATCCCGAAGACGGGTCATCGAGAGGCTTGAGTTGGCCGTTCAATACGGGGGGGGCGGTCAGATCCTCTCCAACGGTCGGCGTCGATAGAACCATATACGTTGGGTCAAATGATGGCCACCTATATGCTCTCAACCCGGACGGCACCGAGAAATGGGTGTTTCCTGCGACTGGCAGTATAG
>CP070697.1:4455131-4458647 GCA_020353555.1 Desulfobacterales bacterium | reverse complement strand
AAATCAGATTTAAGAGAATTCATCCGCGCAAGATCGCCGTGATGGGAGCGCATAACAAACACGCCGCCCGGGTGCACGCTGGGGCGACATGAAGGGCTTTACGGGATGAAAATTCAGCGGATTTCGATAATTGGCGCGGGAGCCATGGGGGCGGCCTATGCCGCCCTGTTTTCCGACGCGGGGGACTTTGCGGTGTCCTTCGTGGCCCGCGGCGAGCGATACCGGCGGCTCAAGCAAGGAGCCCTGACGATAAACGGGAAGCCATACGTCGTCCCGGTCATTCACCCGGATGAGGTTACGGAGCCGGCCGATTTGATCCTCGTTGCCTTGAAGCACCACCACCTGCCCGAGCCCCTGCAGGATATCAAAGCCCTGGTCGGCGACGACACGACGATGCTGTCGGTGATGAACGGTCTTGAGAGCGAAGAGATGATCGGCTCCGTCTGCGGTATGGACAAGATGGTCTATGCCATCGCCGTGGGCATCGACGCCGTGCGGGAGGGAAACCGCTTTACTTATGCCAGCCCGGGTAAGATCATTTTCGGAGCGGGACCGCATGCCGCTGGCGGCCACCGGTTGGACCGCCTCCGTGACGCCTTGAACCGGGCGGGGATACCCAACGCCGTGCCGACGGATATGATGCGCATGCTGTGGTGGAAATTCATGATCAATGTGGGCATCAACCAGGCGTCGGCCGTGCTGCGGGCCTCTTACGGCGTTTTTCAATCCTCGCCGGATGCCCAAGCACTGATGCAGGCCCTGATGCAGGAGGTCCTCGCTTTAGCCCAAAAAATCGATATCGATTTAACTCCCAAAGACTTGGATGAATGGAGCAATATTCTGTCCACCCTGGCGCCCACGGGAAAGACTTCCATGCTACAGGACATTGAGGCCGGAAGAAAAACCGAAGTGGAAATCTTCGCCGGTAAGATGGTTTCGATGGGGGCGAAACATCACGTGCCGACGCCGGTCAATGAAACGGTCCTTCGAATCATCAAGGTGATTGAAAGCGAAGAGCGCCAGGCGGCGGCGAGCGCTTGAATCAAAGCTAACTAGTTCTACTTGGCCACATCACTTAAAGCCTTCCGGGGCCACGCGGATTGGATCATCAGATTTTAAAACGTGTAACTGTCTGAGCGCCTTAGGGATCGTTAAGAAAGCACCGTGCGGTGGCACCGCTACTTTCAAAAACCTGGAAAAATTGTTGATGCCCCGATGGTTCATTTTTGGCCCGTCTTCGGGGCTTTCTTTACGAGTCCTTGGGCACGAGTTTTACACGGTTTCAAATCTGATGATCCCTGGAGCGCCCCACGTTAACAGGGCTGGTGGGACAAAGTGGAACTCGCCGATTGCTGAATCCTGACGGGCCTGAATCTTCCGACAATACCGGATGAAGGTGATTTTTTCTCGGCCGGGAGCCCTGCGGCCGTTTGGGTTCACGTTGCCCCGCAACGGCGGGGAGCGATGACAGAATTTCACGCTTTTGTTTTTGATATGGTGGACAAAATATTGGGGTGTCTAGGTATTTCCTAGTCGTTTTTTTGAATTGACATCAAATCTTCTCTCCTGCATATATCGGTATGCAGGATAAGTCTCCCTTTCGGCAGGTTGCCTGCGATTTCTGACCTGCTCTGGCTTTTCCAAGGGCCTTTGTCCTGCCTCGCCTGGCAGTTGTTCTGGGATTCAAGATCTCGCAACCTTTTGTTGGAAGATGGATGCCCGCATAACATTCAAATTGCAGGGTAAGGAGCGCACGATGAAACGTATCCCATTGGCATGTCTGGTCACAGGATTATGCGTTTTTTTTGCTGCAAACTACGTTCAAAGTGATAGCACTCTAACCGGAAGCAACAGGCGTGTTACCCAGGGCTGCCAAACAGATGTCTTGAACAGGGTCTACAGGGGCCGCCCGATCTCCACCTGGATCGATGAATGTTCTGTAAGTGCGAGGAATCATGTCGATTTTGTCGGTTGCGTGGCCCGGCTTGCCCGCGAGCTGAAAAAATTCGGGCTCATCAATGGAAAGGAAAAGGGTGCCCTGCAAAAATGCGTCGCAAAAAAACCAAGTATCATTCTTTTCAACGCTCAAATATACACCATGGAGGATAGGCCCTTCCCGGCCGAGGCGGTTTTTATCGTGGGAAACCGAATCCAAGCGGTCGGCACCAACGAAAAAATACTGGCGATGTCAAAGAAATACACTTTGCGCGTTGACTTGGGTGGACGAGCCGTCTTTCCGGGGTTTATCGATCCTCACACGCATCTTTTCAACGAAGCTTTGGCACAGGGCCTCTCTCTTGATGAAGCCCAGCAGCTGGCTCTGGAAAACGGGATCACAGCCGTCGGCAACATGTACACCGACCCTTACTGGATCGAAGAATTTATGCAATATGCCGAAGCAGGCAACATGCGCCTGCGTTTATACCTCTATCTCAATTATAATCATAGCTGTGGCGATGTTTTTGGGACATGGTATGAAGATTTTGTGCCGCGAGTCGAGCATGCCCCCCGAGTATGGGTCAACGGAGTCAAGATCATGGCGGAAAGATCGGTCTGCGGCGGGCAAGGGGTTCAACCGGTATTTACGCCCGAGTTGCTGAATCGTTTTACACCTTTAGGACGAGAGCTTTGGGAACAGAACCAGCTCCATCTGGCGCTGGATGAATTAACCGCGGTCATCCAGCGCGCAGACGATTATGGTTATCAAGTCGCGATTCATGCCATAGGCGATCTTGGCATTGAGACCAGTCTGTCGGCCATTAGTGCCGTGCGCAAAGGCTCCGCCAACAAATATCGCCATATGGTCCTCCATAACTACTTTATCCGTGACGACATGCTTGATATGTACTCGGAGGGGAATATCGTCGCATTGGTTGAACCTACATCACCTTGCCATGCCAACAGCTATGTGCGGCGTGTAGGCGAAGAAAATCGGGGACTTTTCAAGCGGTGGCGGGATTTAGTCGACACGGGTATCCATGTCGGGTTAAACAGCGATTGGCCTTTCTTAGGTTTTGGCAGCCTTGATCCGATGCGCAAGCTCTACGCCGTCGTGACAGGGAATAACGGTTTCGATATATTTGAACCCGACGAACCCTGTGAGCCTTTAATTGCCGATCAAAGCCTGAGCGTTTTCGAAGGGCTCAAGATGATGACCATCGAGTCGGCCTACGCGATGCATACCGAAAAACGGCTGGGTAGTATCAAAGCCGGGAAGCTGGCCGACCTGGTTGTGCTCTCCCATAATCCGTTCGAGGTTGATCCCGACGATATCAAGACGATCAAGGCTTTAATGACGATGATCGACGGCAAGATCGAGTTTTGGAGCGAAGATTTACATTAAGATACGGGATTTGAATCAGCTCTTGACGTGATAGGCACCTGCACTTGGGGAAAGGAGCGAACCCATGCCGGAGGAAAATTTCCAATTTCCAATCGTCAACGCACATGGCCGGCTTGAGTGTAAGGATATCTGGGGAGGCATCCGTAATCGCGATATAGAAGTCGCCGCCGGAA
>CP070697.1:4444639-4455031 GCA_020353555.1 Desulfobacterales bacterium | reverse complement strand
AACCGTAAAAAGGAGTTCCACTAAGGCCCGGACTGACCTTCATTTTCGCGGTATCCTTTTTGAAATCAACGCGCGGGTCTGTTTTACGAACCCTTATTTTCGAGTTTTTTCCGATGCCAAAAGCCGATGAGCGGTCGGCTTATCCGGGGCTTTTCAAAGGACTAAACTGTTACGATTGATCGCGTTCTGCCTGTCACATTTCGCGGAATTCGGGAAATACCGGAAGCCCTTGTTCCGTGCCGGCCGGGAACCGTAGCAATCGATGCGCTTCAAACCCGTGACGAGGGTGATCGAAATCCAAGGCTTTGCACATCCGCTTGGAATGGGTGCGATAGCACCCGACTGAAAATGACATCGACCCGACTGAGATAGACCAGTCTATCCGGATACACCACAACCGCTCGATGCGCTCAGCCGCTGGATCAGACCTTCAAGATCCCTGTCATAATAGATCACTTCGGCAAGCACTTTCGAGTTTTTGAACCAGGCATTGAACAGGTTCTGTTTTTCTAAGTCATTGGAAGCATCGGACAGAATTCTCTCATTGAGGTATTGATTAATCCGAACCTTGATTTCGAATTTTTTCCGGAAGTATTCATAGTCATATCCGATCTCATTCAGCGACGCTTTGAACTGATCCAAATTCTTTCCGTGCTGCGCCAGAAGTTCCTGAATCTGTCTCTCCACCGTGTCTGGCGCGACTTTGAAATCAGCTTTCACGATTTCCTGCATCATGATGCCTTCATCGAGCAGTTTGGAAAAAGTCTGGGCCTTCAAGTTGTCCAGAAGGGTTTTACCCTGCTCCCTGGCAAACAGGTCCTCTCCGTAAATCTTCGTATACCGCCGCTTGGCGGTTTCCAGTTCCGTATCGAAGTCCGAACGGGCAATATCCCACCCGCCGACAGAGGCTACATAATACTTCGATCGGGCTTCAGCCAAGGCCCGCTCTTTCTTGACCACATCCGCAGAGAGGGTCCGCAAGACGGTTGCGGGGTACCCGCTGTCCGTGATGGCCTTGGCTACAAGGGAAAGATCCTGGAGTTGATCGGCATCAAAGTAGATCTCCACCTTGCCGCTGCTAAGTTCCACCAGAGTCTCTTTGATGCCTTGAAAACCCGCCACACTGGATTTTATTGTCGCAATGCACCCCGAACAAGACATGTTGCCTACATCGAAAACAGCCTTGGCCCAATCGTCACGATTGGAACCCGCATCTTGGCGGTCCGGCACTGCCGTGACGGACTTCGTCTCCTTGACAGAACCCGCCCCCTGGGTAGTCTCGGCCAGCGCCGGGGCCACGGCGTTATCCTTGGATTTTTTGTAGCCGAATGCGACCGCCACCGTAATGATCAGAACCAACAGAACAATGAAAATCGCCATCTTGTTGGAGAAAAAAGTTTTCAATCGTGACATAATTTCGATCCCCCTTTTCCATTCGTATTGATTCGTTCGATATGCACGTGTTTGCAGCGGTGCGTGGCTTCGTTTGATATTTTGTTTGATTCGACTTTTAATCGATGGGATACGCGGGTGTCAAGAAAAAAGTGGTACATTGTGGTATATTATTGGCCAATTTAGCGATGCGGCGGGTAAATGTGACAACGCTTGATCGACCAATGAATTTATACTGGCACCTTTTCTGTGGCTCCCCGTGCGATACTCTTGTGCAGTTCAAGATCGACACGAACACCAAGCCTGCGGGAATAGCGCTTATCAGGATCTTGCCCTCGCTCCGCACAAAACTCGAGATAATTATCCAAGGAATCGACAAACGGAACGAACAGTCGATGGCGTTTTTTTAAGCGCCGCCTGCAGCGTTGTTGGCAGGCAATCAGAGCTTACGTGCTTCGTAACGCAAACACTGCGCCGCATTGCAACGTGTCAAATCGGCCTATTGGCGCACTCAGAAGTGATTTCGCCGTCAAAGAAAGCAACAAAGCGTCAAAACACCGCGCGTTCCTCTGCCGATTCCTAACGACTTTACCCACCGCAGATCTGCCGTTCATTCCGTTACGGAATAAAATAATACACAAATTTAAAATGTTAGGAAGACAGCCGGGTGACAGTGGAATGAGGCATATAAATTGCGAACAGGATATAAGCTGTTTTTGGGTCCAGACACAATAATCATTAAACAATATTGACGGTTTCGTAAAGACGCAGGTAGGTCTGATCAAAGAAGCCGACGGGGGCGCCCTCTTCGTAGATGAACTCGGGCAGCTTCCGCCATGCGTTCAAAAAAGATTTCCCCGCGCGCTTCAGGAACGCCGTATGCGCCCTTTCTGCGGCGACGAACGCAAGGGGTAGAACTATAGATGCGTCTATTTTTCCGGTTTTACCGGATAAAGAAGAAAATAATGAAGATGCATTGCTGGCAAATCCTAAATTTACAGTGGAGGTTACCATGAAAAACCAGTGTCTCAAACGTGTATTAACCCTTTTCGTCCTTTTCTTTTTTAGCTTCGGTGCGGCGCCCGCTGCTCTCGCCGGTCAATTGCGGATGGCGGGATCAGACTGGCCGGTCTGGGAAATCGCGCATGGCATGGCGGAACTTAACCGGCTGAACGGTTTTAGCTACTCCTATGAAAAGTACGGAACCTGCATCGACGGTTTTGCATCTGGTAAATATGATGTCACGTTTATGACTCTTTATGATTTCATCGCCATCCAGCGTGATGACCCCAATGGTGTCATTATTGCGGCAACGGATTATAGTTCCGGCGGGGACGGCGTTGTGCTGCGGGGAAATATCTCATCCGCAGCAGCACTCAAAGGCCAAAAGATCGGCCTGCAAACGGATGCAATTTCTCTCTATGTCGCCAATCTATATTTAAAGAACAACGGGTTGTCTTTAGAAGACGTCGAGCTATCGAATGTCAAAGGAGAATTTGTCAGTAAAGCCTTTGTTCAGAATAAATCTTTGGCCGGCATCGTGGGCTGGAATCCGAATCTGGATGATGCAATCGCAGCCGGCGGCAAGCTGGCGGCCACAAGTGCGGATTTCCCGGAAAACGTTTTTGACGTGGTAGTGGTGAATCGTGAATCCCTGAAAAGCAACCGTGCCGCATACCTGCATTTTCTCAAAGACATGTTTGCTTCCGTTGACGATGCGGCCGTCACCGCAAAAATTGCGGCACTGCTGGGCGTATCAGAAAGTGAATTCAAAGGCTGGTTGGGGGATGCGTACATCTATAATGACGCTGCCGCTTCTATGCAGTCTTTTGACAGAATGAAAAAAGTTGCAGCGGAAGTCCAATCTTTTTACGCAACCAAACCCAAAAGCGTCACGGGTAAGGCGGCAAAGTTGTTCGGCAATAAGGACCTGGATATTGCCCAACTATTTGATGATTCCCTGCTAAAGGAAATCGTCCAATAAATTTCCCCGGGCTCCCGTTTTCTATATCGCGCCGTCTGAGGCGGCTTGCTCTTGCGGTTGATTTTGCCCGTCGGCACCCAAGGCAAATTGGCTGACGGGATATGATCGCCATATCGATTAACTACCCGGATAGTTTGCCGCGTGTGCTTCCAGCAAACGGGAGCGCTGAAGAGTGTCCGTGGAGGCAACCATCATGAATGTTAAGTCAAAGTTATTACTCAATGCCGGCATCTCCATTCTATGTGTGCTGGTGGTGGGTTTAACGGGCTATTTTTTCACTAATAAAGTCGCAGAAGTTTCACTGTCTTTGTTGAAAAACCAGGCCCAGCCGATTCTAAGAATTAACGAAGTCGAAAAAACGGCCCAGATGATTTTCTCGCGTTTGGTGGTTCATAATAGTACCTCGGACTCCGATGTAATGGGAAAAATCGAGGAGGAAATTACAGCTCTGAACGGCCAATTGGATCGGCAAATCAAAGAGTACCAGAAAATTGCCGGAGGCGGCGAGGCATCTGAGGCGGACGCTGAAAACAGTTCGCAAGCTTCCGCGACGTGGCTGCAAAATTTTCAGACCAAATGGAATCGGTTCAGTCAATTTGCCCAGGAAATATTGGAATTGAGCCAGAACTTCAACAAGGAAGACGCTCTGAGTTTGACGGTGGCCGACGGCAAGGCCGCCTATGATGAAGCCCTGGCTGTTCTCCACGACAAAATTAAATTCCATGATCAGCAGATGACCGTGCTGAGTGATGATGCGCTTGCCGCCCGGGGAAGTGCCCTGCTGGTAATAGTTGTCTTAGCAGCAGTTGCGCTGGGTATTGCGGTTGGCGGCGGGCTGCTGATCTCACATTCCATCACCAAACCGTTAAACAGGGCCATTGAGGGACTTACCGCAGGAGCCGACCAGGTGGCGTTAGCCTCCGGCCAGGTCTCTTCTTCCAGCCAGGAGCTGGCCGAGGGATCATCGCAGCAGGCCGCCTCAATCGAGGAGACCTCCTCTTCCCTGGAAGAAATGTCCTCGATGACCCGACAGAATGCGGATAATGCCTCTCAGGCCGACAACCTCATGAAGGAAGCCAATCAGATTGTGGCGCAGGCCGACGAATCCATGTCCGAGTTGACGCGCTCCATGCAGGAGATATCCCAGGCCAGCGAAGAGACCTCCAAAATCATCAAGACCATAGATGAAATCGCATTTCAGACCAATCTTCTGGCCCTCAATGCCGCTGTTGAAGCCGCTCGCGCCGGTGAGGCCGGGGCCGGTTTTGCGGTGGTGGCTGATGAGGTGAGGAACCTGGCCATGCGCGCGGCGGATGCCGCCAGGGATACGGCCCAGTTGATTGAAGGCACTGTCAAAAAAGTGGGTGACGGCTCCGAGTTGGTGACACGCACCAATGCCGCTTTCAGCCGGGTGGCCGACAGTACCGCCAAAGTCGGTGAGCTGGTGGGTGAAATTGCGGCTGCCTCCAGTGAGCAGGCCCAGGGCATCAGGCAGGTCAATACTGCCGTCTCTGAAATGGACAAGGTAACCCAGTCCAACGCGGCCAGTGCCGAAGAGTCGGCCTCGGCCGCTGAGGAAATGACGGCCCAGGCGGAAGAAATGAAGGTTATGGTGAACGAATTGATTGCTCTGGTCGGCGGCAAAGAGGTACGCGACGGTAACGGAAGGCGGCAATTGGAAAATTCGGCGGAGATTGCCGCAAATCGAGATGCAAGTTTCTCGGAAAAAGAACTTGAAGAGCAAACCGGTATCGCACTGCAGAGCGAAGAAAAAGATGAAATCAGGCCGGCCAATATTATACCCCCGGGTGACGAGGATCTTAGAGATTTTTAGGTCCGTATTTATCGCCTGAACCATTGGGTATGGCTAGATTTTATTTCCGCAAACATCCCGAAACCGGACAGCCCGATATCGGCTACGTAAAATTTCGGCTGCGGATTCAGAACCCCTAGCCGTTCAGCAGCCGACACATGACCGTGGAAAGTGGCGTTGAGCCGCTCCGCAGCCCCAAGTGCACAAGGCTGGCCATCAAAGCCTTTGCATAGCAGGGGGCTGCCGCTTCCTCCAACAGAAGACTTCGCGGGTCGAGAAAATGCTGCCGGTCAGTGTCATTCTTGAAGATCGGCTTGCGTTCGATGCCGCGAATGAGGATGCGCTGCAGGGCACCGGGTGCATCGATCCCGGTGTGGCGTAGCCTTGGAAAATTTGGCGTAAATAATCGGGCTTGTCAAAAACACAACAACGCCCCTCTTCCCGGGCGTATGCCGGGGGTGATCTTAACGCGGCCATTCTTTTTTCAAAATTCTCTCAGAATGAATTAATGCCTGTTGGCCGAAATAACACCGTAATATGGACGTTACGTATTCCGAATCGATTCAAAGGTATCATCACCGCATGGTCTTTTGTAAGGCCCGGGGGAAAGGCAACGGAAACAGGCATCTCACCCGGAATAACCCCCTCACCGGCACATCGTGAGCATTCATAAGGCCCCACGCCGCCGTGACCGCGACAGGTCGGACAGACCGCTTGGGCGGGTACCATGATCCTGGCATTTCCTCCGCGACGCGCTTGCTCCACTGTGAGCGGTACCTCAAGCGTCAGGTTCGGCAGGCGACCGGATTTAGGCTGAGCTAGATTGGCAAAATTACTCCAAAGCCAGTCAAAGATCTCGTCAAACGAGGGGGTGAAAGAATGAAACGAGCGGACAGGCGATATTTCCCCCATATCGATCGGCCCTTCCTCGGGAATAAGGGGTTCAGGTGCAGGGTAGGTGGTCCGTCTTAAAGGTGTTTTGCGTGACACTTTTCTGAGGTTCTGCTCATATTGACGTCGTCTCCGGTTATTTCCGAGCACTGAGTAGGCCTCCTGAATTTCCCGGAACCTCTCGCTGCCACCGGCAAAATGATCCGGGTGGAATTCCTTGACAAGTCGACGATAGGCGCTTCGAATGTCATCCGCGGTTGCATTCGGTGAAATACCCAGGATTGCGAAATAGCTTTTTGCCATGACCAAGCTCCTCCGGCGATCTTAATGATCTAGATCGTCATTCCTTATCCCAATTGCAACGGCAAGTATAAGTAGGTTGGTGAACCCCCCCATGAGCTTTTTCTTTCAGTTGAGGGGAGCCGGAATGGCGCGCGTCTTCGCTGCGTCGGTTTTCCGGCTCCGTAATTCTCCTAGGATGTCGTGACGACAATCTTTTTGGGGGTTGCCTTTTCTACCTTTGGAAGTGTCAGGCGAAGTACGCCATCGTTTAGCTTTGCATCGATGTTTTCCTGGTTGATTAATTCACCGAGGGTGAACTGGCGGTAATATCTGCCGGTCCTGTACTCCACCAGAATGTCTTCCTCGTCCGAATGCTCAACCGGAGCAACACCCGCTGACAGGGTCAACGTGTTGTCACGAAGATCGATCGTCAAATCATCTGCTTGGACGCCCGGCATATCGGCAAGCAGCGTAATCTCTCTATTCGTCTCAAATATATCGACCGCGGGTGTGAAAACCAACCCCGGCGTGGTTTGCTCGGCAGGCGTGGTGAGTTCTTGCTTTTTGCGAGCCTGAAGTTCTTTGCTCTGTGTATCGGCCATGGTTAGATCCCTCCCCCCTATACGAATCTTTTCTTAAGACTTTACGGCAATTTGTCTGGGCCTGGCGGCCTCGGCTTTCGAGACCACAACGGTCAAGATACCATTTTCCAATTTGGCTTCCACTTTATCGGGGTCGATTTCACCGGGAAGCCCTATCATTCGGGAAAATTTTCCCGCCTCGCGCTCTCTGCGGTGATACCTGGCGCCTTCGGCTGCCGCCGCGATCTTTCTTTCACCGGAAATAGCCAGACCATTGGCGGTCGCCTGAATATCAAGCTCCCCTGCCTTTACGCCCGGCAATTCGGCGCGAACATAATAATTGGTTCTATCCTCGGTGAGATTGATCAGGGGAAATACGCCGGCTTGTGCGCGTTGATAAGGCGCCATGACACCTTCGAACAAACGGTCCATTCGCCGTCTCATTTGGGCCCACTCATCGAATGGACTTCTGAGTCCCCAGGTCGGAAAGTTAAACAATCTGCGGTAAAACATTTTGTCACCTCCTCAGTTTTAATAGTCAAGGATGATTCAATTGCTTTGGATTCAATTCGGACACATGACAAACATCAAACTTTGAATATACGATAAAAAATAATTTAATTGTTGTCAAGATGCACAATACAAAAATTATTTCATTACTAAAAAATATAGATGGAAATAGGTAATAGGGCGGGGTCGGTCCTTTCGAAAGCGGGCGGAGTGATCAGAAAACCAAATGAAAACAGCTTGGAAGGGGCATATCCGTGTCTGCACCATCAACGCGGGATCTCAGGGGGCGGCCATCGGGGCGAGCGACAGTGCGACTTTCCGAAGCCTGGATTGAAGCGCTCAGAATTGATTTAATTAATTTTCGATAAGTTAATTTGATCCGCCAAGCATTCGCGCACCGCGCAAGGTCTGCTCGGCTAGGGTAATGCGAAAAATCGCGCCGCATTGCGATAGGAGAGCTTCACACGGATAGCCTCCGGCAGATCGCGGCGGCCGCACAAATGCACCAAGTCTTCAAAAAACGCACTGCCGGAGTCGGTGTTACACATGACGCGGTCGATTCGATCGGGACAAATTGAAACGATACGTTTCATTTCTGCCATCGAGGTTTTGGCCGGACTTAACGTCACCCCTGCCCAAAAACCGGCATCAAGAACGGCGCCAATCGTCTCGACGGTGCAATGATCAACGACGAGTGACGATGAAAGGTCCGCAAAGGGGGCCAAGATTTCCAGCGTGGTTTCGGTAACCGATCGCTTGTTGGACCGGGGCGTGTGAACACCGGTGATTTTTCCGCGTCTCAGTTGGCTTCTGCCGAGTTCGAGCTGCGCGATGAATACCTCCTGCTCTCTCGCATCGCCGGTTTCAAGCCCGATCTCTCCGATCCCTCGGCAGAGAGGATCTTCCAAGTGCGATTTCAGCAGCGAGCCGATCTGCTCGGGTCTCAAATCCTGCGGTATGGACCGGGGATGAATCCCGGCGAGATAATGGCATACCAGGCCGGCGGCGGACTGTTGCCGAATGCATTCGGCTTTGGATTTGAGGCATCCTTGCAGCTGCGCAACCGAATCGACCTCTTCAAAATAAGACCATGAAACCACCCTGCAGCCGTTTTCTTTCAGCCATTGAATTCGATAGGGGTGATGACGCACGATCAGATCGAGATGGACGTGACTGTCGATGATATTCTTCTCACTTGTCATAGGAACCCCATGAGCCCATCATTTACGTGACAAGACAAGCTGTTGTCAAATCAAAAATCAAGCCACACAGTTAAACCGATCATAGCCAAAGGGGTTTTTCATGGTAGAAAAAATTGCAGCGGCGGATGCGAGGAAAAAATGAGCGAATATTATCGACAGAGTCGCATCCGGCATGTCGGATGCGCTATTTTGTTCCCTGTAAATAAGCCCGCCTTTCGCTCTCCGGCAGTTTCTCGATGGCATAGCGCAACATGGTGCGCGGCATCTTCATGTAGTGGTTTGTCAGAAATCTTTCTGCAACATGCCGGCTGCGCTTGCCCACTTCACGCAACATCCACCCCACGGCCTTGTGGATCAAGTCCTCCGTGTCATACAGCAAAAACTCAGTGATTGCCAAGGTGTCCGCGAAATCCTCTCTTTTGACGAAATGAAAAGTGGATATGACACCGATCCTTCGCTCCCATAGGCTTCTTGACCGTACAAGCCGATAAATCGGTTTTCTGTCTTCAAAAAACAAATGAGCCCCCACAATGTGCTCCGCGGAGCAGTCAACCAGATCCCAGTTGTTGATGAATTTTGTGTGGCTCAGGTAAGTTCGATAGATGGCCTCTTTTTCCGTCCTCCTATTCGCAGCGGAATACTTTGCGACCAGTATCAGCAATGCCAGTAGTCGGGCTTCGTGGAAAGGCGATTTCAGAATCTCGCGAGTATCTTCCAAAGATATTGCGCGATATTCTCGGACACATTTCCTGATGGTGGGGACACGAATCCCAAGGAACCTGTCTCCTTCCCCATATTCGCCCTTTCCCGTCTTAAAGAATCGCTGGGAATGAGCCGCGATACGGCTGTCGCTCAGCTGCCTTAGCTGGTTCATAATTTGCTTCGTCTGGGCGCTCATAACGGCTTTCACGGTCTCGATCCAACGCCGCTCTTCAGCGGGCGCCGGCGTTTGTGCTCGGCTGAAAGAGCAGGTGACAAACGTATATTTTTCCAATTATCGATTGAAGCATTTTCGGCTTCGACTGATTCGAAAATTCCTTTTGTGATTCGCTTTCTTAGGTTTTGTTATAATTTCGCAAGCGGTCCAGATCAACAAACTGCCGGAGTGTCGGCCAAGTGCGTAAAGTATTCTCAAACCATATTCCCACGGCAATAAGCGCACCACCAAAACACTTGCAAACGCAAGAACCCAGGCTGGAATGGGGGCAGGGTCCTGGAACGCGGAGGTAAACGTGACCAGCAAAATAATCCATCCGCATATCTTGGAGATACGCTTTAACGCCCGCACTTTTTTCAGTTTGGCCTCTTCGTTGCGGGCGAAATGGACTAAATTATCAATTATCTTTTCCTGTTCCATTATCTTCGTGCACTATTTCCGCGCCAAACGCTGTGGCGATCTTTTCTAACTCCTGCAAGATATCATCTCCCGGCGATGTGGCTTGAAGTTCACCGTTGACAAAGATTAGATGTTCGCCTGGATTCGGCTTGTAGGTAATGGTAATTCCCCAGCTATGATCCTGTCCGATTTCAAATTCGGGAAAGCCGCGCATAACCTCAGCCAATTCTTGACGCGAAATTTTGCGCTTTATCGAGATAATCTGGCTCAACGTGGACTCCTCACCCCCGAATCCCGCAGTTCGCGAAATTCGCATGGCCATCATAGGTGTTTAATGTCGAAGCAGGTTTGAAAGGCTCAAAATGGGTCGCCAACCGGCGTAACAGCTGCAAATCTTTAAC
>CP070697.1:4420598-4444539 GCA_020353555.1 Desulfobacterales bacterium | reverse complement strand
GGGTTTGCATGAACAGATAGGCGATGCCCTCCAATTCCTGCGCCAGCCCGCCGGCTAATAAATCCTGCGACGAGCTGCGCAGACAAGCCTTGATCTGCCCGATGGCCTGGGTGGCCCCCTGGGCCAGCTTTGCAGCCACCTTCACGCTTTCCTCCAGCAACTGTTCAGCGGGATAGATGCGATCTACCAGTCCGATCGCCAGAGCCTCCGGTCCCTTCAGGGCGTTTCCCGTCAGAAGCAACTCCACGGCCTTGCTGCGGCCGATCAGACGGGGCAACCGCTGGGTGCCGCCGGCGCCCGGCAGTAGTCCCAGGGTCACTTCGGGAAGCCCGATGATGGCCTTCGTTTCCGACATATAACGAAAATCACAGGCAAGCGCGAATTCGCAGCCGCCTCCTAAAGCGTGACCGCTTAACACCGCAAAGGTCGGCTTGGGAAGCGTTTCGATCCGGTTGACCAGATCCTGAGCGAATTTAATATACTCCCGAAAACCTTTTGCATCGACCCGCAGCAGGTGCTTCAGGTCCGCCCCGGCCATAAAAATTTTTTCCAGAGCACTCCGGAAGATCACCGCGCGGCTCTCCGCATCGGTCTCCAGTTGACCCAGCAGTTCGGTCAGCTGCGTCATCAAAGCGACACTCATGGCATTGGCCGGCGGAGAATTCATGATCACATGGGCGACACCATTCCTTTTTTCCAAAGATACTAAATCAGCCATCGCTTCCCTCCTTAGCAAATGTCTACGCACGTAAGTATAAAAATACGGTTGTCGGCTTACGGTATCCGAAGACCTTCCCGTGATGCGGCTATTTCTTTTTGAACAAGATTTTGGGGAAGGGATCCTTTCCGAATAACGCACGCGCTGGGTGCTCGTAAAATGCCGTTCAGATGACCTGGTAGCTTTTTTTCCTCAGATAATCTATGATCACATATTGATCGATTTCTTCGGGGGGGGTCAAAAAGATCTTGCCTCTGTTGATTTTGCCCATAATCTCGCCAAATTCTCTCAGCGCTCGGTCTTCCGCCAGCATAAACGTCGTTATTTTGATGCCGCTGCGAGTGCACCTTCGCACTTCCCTGAGAGTTTCCTCCAATATGTCGGAAGTAGCGGGAGATTCTAAATAGACGACCCCGGCTTTGACACAGGCCGTCGGCTCACCATCCGTTATTAGAAAAATATGTTTCTCTTCGTTTCGGTCGCGCATCAATATCTCCCGCGACAACCGCAGTCCTTCCTGAATGTTGGTGAAATCCCCGGGAAAGTCTGGTCTTCCTTTGCGCTCCTTTGTCTTTAGTTCCTGATAACTGATCATTTTAGGGAAATGGCCGAAATGAAAGGGCATCGTCTTTAATTCCAGCAGATCGGAAATATTGATGGCCCGGGCCAATGAATAAAATCCCACGTACTGGAGGGCGTCGCCCGGAAAGCGCGAGCTTATCAATTGCTTGAGAGCCAGAGCCACTTTCTTGGCTTTCGAGAATTTATCCTCCATAGAGCTGCTCATATCGATTAACAAGACGGTTGAATTTTGCGAAATGTACTCAGGTGAATAAATCTCGAAATCGCAAGGACGGATCGGAATGGGCGGACGATGCACCGGCCCACGTCTTAGCGCATTGAACAGCGTTGAGGACAGATTCAGATTCAGCCAATCGCCGTATTCGTATTCTTTGGTTGCCCCTCCAAACGAATGAATTGTGCTGTTCAGGGAGGCCGCCGGTCGGGTTGATTTGGACCAATGCCAATTGGCAAAAATGTCGGCAAGCGCCATTTCACCGATCCGGCGCAAGGCTCTTGACGTCAGCCGGTAGCCGTCTTCGCCACTGTAAAGATACCCCCCGTCAACGAGCACCTCAACCATCTGTCCCAGCCTCTGGAACGCGTTCTCGGCGAGCTGCCCTAAAACCTCCCGGACAAGATCTTGGCCAACTCTAGTGATATCACCATGTATACTCGCACTCAGGATCGAATTTTCCAGTTCCTCCAATTTATGTATGCGCTCAACCAGAGTCAAGGCCGATTCCAAATTGAGCCACCGGTCGCCCGAATATTCAAATTTCCTTAATCGATGCCGCGGCGTCCGACGGTCGAATGCATCCCATAAGGAATGCAGGGGGGCTGCCAAAGGCTCGGATTGGAAGCTGAAGTCAAGCATTCCTTCCAGACTCATCCGAATCGGAAAAGGAACACTTAAAATGAATTGACGAAGTGCGTTGCGCTTCTTATGAATCGTATCGATCCAATCCCCCCATTTTTTGCCCACGTCAAAGGTCTGATGGTACTTTGCGATAAATCTCTCTGAATCAACCGCTCGTCCGGCAGCGCTTGCTGTAATGAGGTTTCGCAGATCGGTGAAGGCCAGCTTAAGCTCATCATTGTCCCCGCCCTCTGTCGCGCGAACGAGAAGATCGAAACCAGAGATTTTACGCCATAGGTCATCATAAACCATTTTCAACTTTTGGGCGGCCGGGCTCTCTTCCGGTAGAGCGTTTCGTATTTCATGTAACTTTTCAGCGAGATTATTCGGAAAATCGAATTCGACCCACTGGGCAAACACTTCCATTTTGCTTGGAACACCGCTGGCCCGCCGGCTCCCTAATTCCGTTTGGCTGATCGGTCTTGCGGCCTGCAACCGCTCCCGTTCCGCCTTACACATTAAGGATAGCGTATTTTTGATCCCGTCTAAAACATGATCGAGGGTATATGTTTGCAGCAGACTCGTTTTCAGCATCCTGACCTGCTCCAACATCTTGGACAACCCATCAATCCGTTCCTCGTTGAGGTCGTGCAAGCCTTCCCATTTCAACTTCTCCATAGCCGTAGCGAGGCTGTAGTTTTTCAGCAAACGTTCAGACAAGGCATGTAAAATCGCGTCCGCGCCCATGCCGGGGGTTCGTTTCACAGGCGTTTCCTGCAGCTTGCTATATCTGTAAATCATCGACGCCCTCGCTTGCCTTCCATCTCAAGACGCCTGCCGCCCATTCGGCCGTCGCAGGTCAGCATTCACTGCAAACGCTTGTCCGCAACCTTGCGACCACTTAATTTGAACGCTCATAGCTTAATTTGCCGCTGATCCGCTCCTTGCTGAGTTTGCCCCGCAAATGGAGGCCTTCCAGTACCAATTCGAGGGCGGAAGCCATCACTTCGGCGTTTTCCACCTTCAAGCGCTGACGCATTTCATCCAAGCCTTTCAGACGCTTGGCCTGCCTTTCATATTCTGGACTTGCAATATTTTCGGAAACGATGATTGCCGTTGAATCCTGGAAATTGGCTAAAAAGTCGGAAAACTCATAATCGGCAAAGAAGCTATTGAATATTTCCAACACCGCACGGTCGATTAAACCTGCGATAACACCGTCCTCCCGTTCAGCTCCAAAGCCTTCCATCTCGATCTTTCCCGTAGTTGAAGCCGCGATGTATGCCAAATCCGTAAGCCTGGGAACAATAAAATTTTCCTTCAATCTCAGATAACGACGAAAGCTATTCGCGATAACGCTTTCCTGGTTGTGAATCGAAACCCTGACGCTCACCCCCGAGGTTTGGTCAATCTCCGGGTGGATTCGCGCTTGCCGGCTGATCTCGGCGACGATGGCTTTCATAAATTCCGGCAAAATTATTTTTTCCTCTTCCGGCAAACGATATCTCTCCTGTTCGGTAATCAGGACTTCTTGTGCCCTGGATAAGGGGTAGTGCGTTTTGATGTGGGAACCAAACCGGTCCTTCAAAGGCGTGATAATCCTGCCCCGGTTCGTGTAATCCTCAGGATTGGCACTGGCCAGCAGGAACACGTCCAGGGGGAGTCTGACGGTAAATCCGCGGATCTGCACATCTCTTTCCTCTAAGATATTAAATAATCCGACCTGAATCTTTTCCGCCAGATCCGGCAGTTCGTTGATTGCAAAAATTCCTCGATTGGAACGGGGTATCAACCCAAAATGCAGAGCGGTTTCATCCGAGAGATATTTGCCCTCTGCAATTTTGATGGGATCCACTTCACCGATTAGATCGGCTATCGTCACATCCGGGGTCGCTAGTTTTTCATTGTATCTTTGGTTTCGGCTGGCCCATTCGATCGGCGTCTGCAATCCGGTTTCTTTGAGCTTCGTATGGCAACTCCTGCAAATCGGCGCCAACGGATCATCCTGTATCTCACATCCGGCTACAACCGGTATATATTCATCAAGCAGGGAAACAAAATTGCGCATCAGTCGCGTTTTGGCCTGCCCGCGTTCCCCCACAAATATGATGTCTTGCGCCGCGAGAATCGCGTTTTCGATCTGGGGGATCACGGTATCTTCAAATCCAATAACACCGGGAAAAATTTCCTGACCCGTTTTGATTTTTTGGATTAAATTCTCTCTTATTTCGGATTTGACCGACCGGCTCAGATACCCCGCCTCTTTCAATGCGCCGATGTTTGCTGGCTTTTCCATTTGCATTTCCTTCGTTCCGGATGACCGCTTCTTGATTCGTCGCGCACTCGATCAGTTCGATGTCGTGCTAGTCGGCGCCTCCATTTTCCTCAATGGTCAAGGCGGCATCTTTGTTGACGCGGCCGTAGTCCAGAATCAATTGTTGTCCGTTTGTAACCAATCTGACGGGAATCCCCATGATGTTTAATTCCCTCCCCTTCCGCAACGCATCGGCTAGATCCACGGAACACTCCGCGATTACGGCTTTGATCGTGTCGACGGTCAAAAAATCGAAAAGATCATAGAGGTCTTCCACGCCCCGCGGCGAAAACCTGCCAAAAGCGAATTCTTTAACCGTCGGACCCCCGGCCAATTCCTTGAGCCGGGCCAGGAAATAATAAATGGGGCTAAGCGTATAGTAGCGAGGAATGTGAAAAAAGGCGCGCTGGTTTTTAATGGCTTCATCCAGGTTCAGGGCCTTCATTAATTGGTGGAAGAACATATGGTAGAATCGAAGATCCGGATGAATGACCTGATACCTTGAAAAATATTCCACGGCCGCCGAAATTTTGCCTTGATTGCCGAGCAGAACAATTAATTCATGATGCGCTCGGAAATACCCGGGAGCCTCTTGTACCAAACCCTTCAGCTCCTTTTCGGCATCCGCCGGCTTTTGCTCTTTCTTGAGAGTGCCCGCCTTCCACCTTTTCTTCATAATCCAGCGAAATTGAGGATCATTTTCGATTTCGTTTCTCTGCAAGCGTGCATAATATTCAACAAAAGATGAAAGGCCCAGCATGCTCATTTCTTCTTTAATCGTCAGTATCGTATAATCATACTCCCATTGCGGGTGTCTCCTTTGCAGAAGAGCGATGCTTTTACCGATCGCTTTGATTTCCGGCTGCGCATCCGACGCGTTTATCCAGGCGTTTAGCACTTTGTCAACTTCTTCTTTAGGAATATCATCCACAATAAATTTGATGGGTTCTTGTTCCGGAAATTTGAGGATCAAATCTCTGACCTTGGGATCCGCATAACTGATCATATGCGAGCCGTTTAACGCGTACTCAGGAAAATTCACGGGGATCATGTAATTATCTTCCTGCCTGAAATGACCCCGGATTTCCCCGTCTTGCTCCCGCCAGTCGTACTGTTGGTTTGCAATATCTTCATTCGTGTATTTCGTGCCGATATGTCCCATGATTCCGATTTCGATCGCCGTGTTTATGGGATAGGGGCAAAGAATGTAAAATATCAATGATTCAATGAATTGCGGGATGGTTGTATAAGGGGTGGTAATAATGGTGTTGTTGAAGGCAAAAAAGCCCATTTCTTTCAAGAGGGCATTCAAGGGGATGACGTGACGATCCAAGGAATAGCCCTTCTGGTTTTCATCGATCGTGGCTTGACAGAGTCCATCCGAGCCAAGATCCAGAGCGGTAAAATTGCTGTCCTTCAACCATTGTAAAATCTCCCGGTCAACGTTATTTCTTTCGCGATATAACGTACGCACGCTGGTGATGGCTGAAAAAACAAAATATTCCTGGAGTCCGAGCTCATCCACCAGGGTATAGAATTCCCTGACTCTTTCCCGATTAATCAAGAAATCATCGTCTTCGATGACGATAAAGATTTTTTCCCTCAATGCCGCAAAAGTCACGGGCCTTCCTCGCGCCTTGGCCGTTTTGAGTAATTTTTCCAGTTCTTTTAGGGCAATCCCCTCCGGCCACTCGAGCGCCAGACGCGCCAGCAGAAATTCCTTCATCGCCATGGCACTTCGTTGGGCGGGCGTCAAATCAACCGGATCATTTTCCCAGGGCACCACCATTTGATAACGCTTGCCCGACCATTTATAACAGAAGCGGCAATCATAGGGACAGCCCCTTGAAGTCTGCCAGTAGTAAATCGTCGCTTTCTTGCGGGGCCGCGGCAGATGATATCTCGCAGGAATATTCGTATAATCGAGCCGGTGAACAATTCTTCTATTTTTTTGTTGGATAATCAAGCCGCCGGGCAAGGCTCGCAGCGCTTCAAGTTGTATTTCGGAAAGCCCCGCGCCTTTGTTTTTCTTGCCAATGATTTTGGCGATCCGGGGAAGAATCTCATCTCCGTCACCTCGAATCAGTATATCGAAATCGGCGATCAAGGCCGCAAATTGCTCCGGAGTCTGTGAGGTAGATCCCCCCACAATGATGAACGCATCGGGAAATCTCTGCCGGAGCAACGCGATCAGCCAGCAGACCTTTGGAATGACCGTATCAAAGACGGAAATCGCAAATATCGCCGGAGATCTGTGATCCAATTCCGGTAGGTCCGCGTAATCGTTCAGATAGTCACCGAGATGCTTTAAGGAACGGATAAAACTGGCAAAAGCCGAAACACCCTGATCGCGCAATCGGTCTTGGAGGACGGTAATCGCATAATCCGAGGCCAACCCCAGCGATATTAAAACCAATCCAGGATTTGTTTGGGGAAGCTCTCCGCCGCAAAGCTCATTTTGCGTTTGGCCAACCTCAAGTTCCCCCCGTTTGATCATGGCTTGAATTTCTTTGCGCTGTTGTTCCCTTTCCCAATAAAGAACGTGATTTTTGACCGTTACGCGCCACTGCCTCTTTCCTTCCCCAAGATCCACCAAAGAAATAAGGATATCTTTAGCAGCTTTATCTTGCGTTACGTGCACCCGGCCTGCCAAAGGAAATTCTTGCGCAGGGCCACTGCCGGCGGCTTTGATTTTCCCCGTGCGGATCTCTTGGGTGACCCAGGCAAGCGATTTCAAAAAGCGCAGATAAGCCCCCGGAGGTAGAGCGTCGAGGTTACCGATGCACACGCCCCAGGTGCCCGGGAAACCCAGGGTATCGACAAAATAGCCGCCTTTCCCATCGGGTACAATGGCATGGGAAAGAAAGGTCTGTTTCTGAAAGCGGGATTTTTCCACCGTTTTCAGATTCTGCCATACCTGGGTTATCCGGCGCCGTTCCTTTTCTATTTCGCGGTCCCAATGACCGCTTGCGCGGATTTGGGAAAACAATGACAGGGCATCTTCATAGCGTCCCAATCGGCTATAAACGTCGGCCAAATATAATGCCGCCTTTTTTTCGCCGGGATTCGACTGCAAAACTTCTTGAAGCAGCGCGATGGCCTTATGCAAAGGCCCTTCGAGGCTATACTTTATGGCCGCTTGCAGTTTGGACAAAACCCATCCCTTTCGGCATTTCCAAAACTACTGCAGAGATCAGGACCTAGCAGATATGCGAGTTTGATTTCAGGTACTCCCATCGCAGCATATTTTCCCGCCAAGGACGGAGTCGACGATGTGAGCAAAGACGTTTTGAATTCCACCTGCGGCGGGCAACGCGCGCTTTGCGAATCCCGTCGCAGGCGGAAGATTCAAAATGAGCTGCAGCGCTTAAGAGGATTCCAGACGGTCATGTCGGGGACCGGCTGAACTCCTTCGGCAAACAGTAAGAATGGAATGCTAAAATGTAGCAGCCGTCCCTTTCGTAAACCCCAAGCCGTCTGGCTACCTCTTTTTGCGCACCGCAAAAGCTTCATCAGGCCAGGTTGGTGCAAAACTCCGGTAGGTGGGATCGCACAGACCAAACTTTGTAATGGCCTTTCTGCCTTCCTCGGGCAGATCTTCCCACTCTAGGAAGCCGCAACAATTGGTGAGGAATGTGGCCCAGATTTCGTTCATGGTCTGCCCTTCCACAAAGACCTCGATAAAGGCAGGCTTGGAATTATCGCGGACAAAATCCAGGGACCGCTTCAGGGCCGGTTTCATCTCCGCGTCCTTTTCAACAAATTCGGTATGACAACCAAACTCGGCCATCATCCTGTCGTAGCGGATGTTGGGCAGCGTGGACCATGAATCGAGCATTTCATTCCCCGTTGGAGAACACGCCTTAGACCAAAAGAGCTTCCACCCGCCGGCTACCATGGTATTGTTGTTTTCATGGATAAAGACACAGGGAATATCCCATCGGGAACATGTCTCGATATCCATGCCGCCGGCACCCAAACCGCCATCGCCGATGACACAAACCATGGGAATGGAGCGATTGGTAGCCAAGCCGGCACCCAGCGCCAGCCCGGGACCATGTCCGATGCCAATGGTATCGGAGGCGTCCAATACCATCCCGCCGGATTTCACGCGGTTCCAGTCCGTATAAAAGGAGGAGGCCGTAAATCCGTCGATGATCGATATGACATTGTCGTCCAGTTCTTCGGTCAACGTTTCGGCTGTCAGCCGGCCAATCAGGTCCGGATGGACGGGCGTGACGCCGCGCATGCCATCCGTCCGTTCAATGGTTTTCTGATGGTAATACTCCTTGTTATCGGCAATGAATTTGCGCCACTCGTTCCACCTATCCGGCGGGCTCTTGATGCCCATCGATTTGACGCATTCGATCATCTGCTTCAAAAGCGCCTTAATATTGCCAATCAGCTCAAAGTCAGTTTGGAGAACCATATCCACATTCTCACGACAGGTTTGCGCCTGGATATAACGGGTACTCTGACCCCAGAAAGGCGGGAAGCCGTGCATCTCGAGGTATCCGACCTTGAGCCCCAGAATCAGCATCCTGTCGCTATTCCGCACAAAACGCCCCCGGCCCCTTCCCCCGCAGTTCAGCGGATCATATTCACTGATGCATCCGCGCGCCAGCCTCCGCGTATGGCAGGGGATTCCCGTCAAGGCCACAAACTCCAGCAACTCCTCCTGGGCGTCATCATACCACAAACTCTCACCGGCCATAATGCCGGGCTTTTCCGCCGCTAAGAGCCACTTTACCGCTTCCTCGACCAACGCCGGATCTTCATGGCGCAGCTTTTGCTCGGTTCTCTCGAAATTGCCGGGACTTATCAGAGCATACGCTTCGTACATCGGGATACGGCTCATCTCATAACTGGTATCCCAGGGGATCATGATGGCCGTGGGTCCCATGGGTGGTGTCATCGCCAAACGGTAGGCTCTTTTGAATTCATAGAGCATGGAACTCGGATTGGTCACCCGGGTCACCGATTTGGTGAGACCCTGGAATAACAGCTCCCCTCTGACCAAACCCTGCGCAAACTGCACGTTATCGGTCCACGCCGGATGTTCACCTCCAATGATGAGGGTGGGGGACTGCGCGGCATTGCTCTGCGCGATACCGGGGGTCGCGTTGCACAACCCGGTTGAGGGTCCGATGACGGTCACTGCGGTCCGACGCTTCAATCGCGCCATTGCATCGGTGGCAAAGGTAGCCGACTGTTCGTGACGCACATGTACTCTTTTGATGCCGGCTTTCATGAAAAGTCCTTCCATTGGAAATTCCGCCCCGGCCGTGATTCCGAAGATATGCTCGGTGCCCTCTTTTTTGGCCATCTCCGCCATCAAGGAGATGACATGGGTTTCCTCCAGGAATTCGTCCGGAAGTTCAATTTGTGTAAACTCGGCGCCTGGTTTTAACTGGTCCACCAACAATGTCTCTTTTTTCTTTTGTTTTTCTTCGCCCATAATGCCCCTCTTAGTAATACGCAATGAAAAATCGTTAACGGATCACATCCTTACGCTCAATCACATTTAAAACCACATGGCCAATCCGGTTTTTCACCCCCTTTCTGCTTCAGGTTGCACTGCCAGCCGGTCAGCCAGCTGCAATCGGGACCGGCCGATTCATCCGACATCAGAAATCCCTCTTGGTATAGTAAAGACAAGGCCCTTTTTTCCTTTTGACGACCTCGGCTTCTTCCTCGAGCAGTTCCAAGTGTCCCTCCACCTCAGAAAGTCCTAGAAAAATTTGTCGCCCTTCAAGCTCTCCAAAAAGAGCGCAGGATATTTCCCATTTCGTTTTTTCCTGGCCGCAAAGGAGGTCCAAGATCTTCTTCTTCCTCTCCGCATGGTGCCTGAGGAATTGGCGAATAAGCTCCTGGGGGTAATCGATGTTTTTACCATGGCCGGGCAATACCAAAGAAATGTCGAGCTGTTGAGTGCGCCGCAGGGACTTGAGGTAGCTTTTGAGGCTTTGATAGCCGTTGCGGGCCCGGGCGGACAATTCCAGGAGCGGATTGGGGGAGATCTCCGCCAGGAGGTGGTCGCCGGCAAACAGAAGGCCTTGCCCCGGGTCATAGAAGCAAACGGAGCCCGGCGTATGCCCCGGGAGATGATACACCTTCAGCTTTCTTTCGCCGCATTCCACAAGCTCACCGTCAGTCAGCGTCTCCACGCCGGATTCAACCGGTTCGGCAAGCGTGGTAATCAGTTCTTTTAGGGCATGGTAGTAACCACGCCATTGTCGGTCAGCAACACCTGACTCCTGAAAATAAGCCTCGAATAGGTAGAATTCCCTGTCAAAGAGGTCTTCAAAGGTGAGCTGGACCTTCTGCTTGTCATTGTCGTGGATAAAAATTTGCGCGCCTGAGATGGCGGCTAACCGCCCGGCCATACCAAAGTGATCGACATGTCCGTGGGTCAGATAAATTCTTTCAAGATCTTCGACCTGAAAGCCCGTATCGGCGAGTGCCTTTTGCAGGTGTTGGAAGGTGACCGCGCTTTTTATGCCGGTATCGATCAGCGAAAGGGGTGCGCCGCAGAACAGGTAGATATTTATCGGGCCCGGTCCCCCCGACAGATCAAATGGGATGCTTATTTTTTTGATGCCCTCTAGATCACGCATGTTTTTTGCTATCTTCGCGTTTGAACGCGGGTGCGGTCTGCGTCTTGGCTAGATGATGCTGCGGGCCTTAAGCCCCTGTAAGTCTAAGTCCTTCAGACCCAACAGTCGCGCAAACACCTCGCGGTTATGCTCTCCGATTTTCGGTGAGGTTTTTATTTCCACAGGTGAATCTGCGATTTTTACCGGGCAGCCCAAAACCTTTATTCTGCCCCATTGATGATGCTCTATCTCAACGATCATCTCCCGTTCACGCAAGTGCGCATCGTCGCTGACTTCAATGGAATCCAAAACCGCGCCGCAAGGAATATCGTTTTGGCACAAGCGCGCCATGGCCTCCCGTTTCGTTCGTCGCAAAACCCAGGCGCCCACGACCTCGTCGATCAACTGACGATTTTTTTTTCGGGCCGGCAACGAGTAAAGGCGATGAGCCCTCAACAAATCGGCCTGGCCAATGACCTGCATCAGGCGTTCGAATTGTCGCTGCGGGATCACGCACACCGCCACATATCCTTTGTCGCAGGTGGGATAGATATTCCAAGGCACGACGTCTTTTAGCCGGTTGCCCGCCTTGTGAGCCTTTGATCCGTAGGCAATGTGGGTGCCTAAAAGCGATCTCCCCAAATTGACCGCACAGTCCTGGAGGGAGACCTCAACCTTCATTCCCTTTCCGGTCTTTTCCCTCCGATAGAGTGCGGCCACAATTCCCAGCGCTAAATTAGCCCCTCCACTGCTGTCGGCGATGGTGGCCCCACAGCGGATGGGGGGCTCATCGCCCTCTCCGGTAATACTCATTATTCCCCCCACGGCCTGGGCGGTCATATCCAGTCCGGGATAGGCCGCATAGGGGCCATACGAACCATAACCGCTGACGGAAGCATATATCAGGCGCGGGTTGCGCCTGCGCAGAACCTCATCCTTAAGGGTCCATTTTCGCATCATCGCGGGACGAAAGTTTTCTACCAGTACATCACAATGTTCAACCAGGTCCAAAAGCAGCGACCGGCCTTCCTCAGTGGCAATATCCAGGGTAATGCTTTTTTTGTTTAAATTCATCAGAACAAAATAGAGGTCTTCTTTGGCGTCTTCCTCTCCATTAAAACGCTGACGATCGGATTTATCCTTGGTCGGACTTTCCACTTTTATGACTTCTGCTCCGAGAAAGGCCAGAATAAGGGTGCAAGTGGGACCGGCCTCATAGTGCGTAAGGTCCAGCACCCTGACGCCCTCCAAAACCGGTGGCCCTTTCCCGTCAGACATCCCATTCACCTTGAACTGAAAAATACCCGGCAGGTTTTACGCCGCGTTCAACGGAGGATCAGCTGGTAGTCATGGCGTCTTTGCGAAAAATGTCTCCCGCGCAACACTATCACCCCCTGACACGCCTGTTAATTGAGTTTCAATGCGTCGAAACTCGCACAATCAGCCGGCTTTGCGGCCATTTTTTTGATTCCCTCTGCAAAAACCGCAAATGCTGTATCCAGAGTCGATTTGAGAAAATCCTTCCTGGCATCGAGTTCCACTTTGGCCCCTTCCCATAAAACAAGACCCGAGAATAAAGACCACATGATATCCGAATAAACCATTCCATGGCCCTCGACAAATTTCCCTTGCCGGACACCTTCTTCATAAACCGACGCCATCAAATTCATCAGCCGTTTGCCGACACTGTTGAGCTTGGCCATGAACTCTTTATCCAGCGTAGGGTGGACACTGTTTAACTGGACATGAAAGATCATCCGAAGATTCGTCGGATTGTAGAGAAAGGTCTTGTACATCGCATCTTTGAATCCGAAGATTTTCTCTTCAACCGATAGTGAATCGTCCGTATAAACGCGTTCAATCTGGTCGTGCAAATACTGGAGGGTTAATAGGTTCAGCGAGCAGTAGAGTTCGTCTTTGTTTCTAAAATACAGATAAATGGTGGCTGGACTCAATTCAGCTTTTCCGGCAATATCCTCCATGGTGGCCGAATTAAACCCTTTGTTCATAAATACGGCGATGGCGGCCTCCTGAATCTGTTTCACCCGCATCTTTTCGAGCATTTTTTTTTCGCGTTTTTTGCGCTCGGCAATACCCACATCAACCTCCGCAAGAATTTTTAACTACCTGAAATATAGTATTATTTATGAAAAAATGTGTTTAAATGCGACTCATTGTGGTGATCAATTTTCAATTAATTAAACACTATTTATTATACTAAATGGCATTTATCGTTCTAATTCTTAATTGTCAAGGAAAATAAAGGTGGACTTATCAGTTTTAGTGATTCGGGAAACACACCTGAGAAAGAAGGCCATGCCTCGTCCCAATGCTTAACGAGGCCGCACGCGCTTATTATTCTAAATGGGAGAAATCCAGGATGGCGCGGATTGGAAGAGAATGTTCAGTGGAATAACATTTTTGGGCAGGTCAATCAGCAAACAGGTCTCAAAGCCGGTCATTACTAATGCGTGCATTATTCTTTAGACAACGGTTGTCATGGGCATCATGGGTCATCTGCCAAGCCGGGCAGGGCATTGACCGGTCGGCGGCTCGAACTCAGGTCCAAGCGGGTGTAAGGCCGGAACTCGATGAAATTTTAAGATACCAACGATATGGTTTCCTGTAAATCGCATGCAAACAATATCGCGCAGGGTTCCGGCCAAACACCCGCTAAGACCTTCAAACAGTGAGCCGAGCGCCGCTTCAAAACCCTGCCCGGCGCGCGTGTCCGAATCAACAGCGCCGCATTAGTAATTAATTGTCCTAGGGCATCACCATTCCGCCGGCTACACTGATATTTTGACCGGTAATATAACTGCCGAGATCGGAGGCCAGAAAAGCCACCATCACCGCTATTTCCTCGGGTTCGCTAAATCTTCTCAGAGGGATCAATTTGCGGATTTTTTCCAATTTGGCGCGGGCCGCCTCGCTGGTCTCGTTGCGGTCTTCAATCTCCTGAATACCTAGGGAAACGCAATTGGCCGTGATATTGTATCGGCCCAGCTCAGCCGCCAAAGAGCGCGTAAAGCCTGCCACGGCGGCCTTGGCGGCCGAATAGACCGACATGAAAGGGGTACCCACCCGGGCGGCCTCGGAGGTGATATGGATGATCCGGCCCGCGTTCTGGTCCATCATGATCGGAACGACCGCCCGGGTCCAAATGAAAGCATCCTCTAAAATGATTTTAAGCTGCCGGTCCCACTCTTCGGGGGTCTGCAAGTGGAAGGGTTTGAGGTGGGGAACAAATTCCAGCAATCCAAACTCGGTGACCAAAACATCAATTCGTCCCTCCTTGGCTCTGACCTCCTGCACGAACGCATCGACCGCGCCGGGTTCATGAAAATCAAAGGGATAGGTCGTCAGCTTCAGACCCAGATATTCTTCGACTTCGGCGGCAACGATCTCCAGTATCTCAGGCTTACTATCCGTCACATACACACGCGCCTCTTCCTCGAGAAATGTTTGGGTCAATTCACTGGGAATGCATTTCCCCGATCGTTGGGAGGCAATGACCACGACCTTGTCCTTCAATCCGTTGTTTCTTAACGTACTGAACGTCTCCACAACTCTTTTCCCTCATACAAACGGCTGTCTACGGCACCATGACCGTCACCGCGGCGACCGCCAGCATGATACGGTCTTGGGAGCCGTCCTTCAACCGGCTGCCCGCTTCCATCAGACCCCCTTCGACGACCTCGATCTCCCGTTTGCCGTGGGGAATCACCTTCAAGACTTCCGCTTGGTCGACCTTTTCCGGGAATGGCACCCCGACCCTAATCTTGACCAGCATCTCACTCATGTCGGACAGCAGTTCACATTCACCGAGCCCCACCAAGGTGCAGCGGCGAATGGCGTCCGTGACGGCACGCACGGCACATTTGGTTGGATCAGGATGATGGAAGTCGGAACCTAACCCCACCTCAATCAGATAGCGGCGCATAAATCCTCCTCGCAAGCGTTTGGCAAAATTGATATCACGGGCTCGCCGGCGTCAACCGGACCCTTTGGCCGTCGATTTCGACGGTCGTTTTGGAATACGTGATTTTCTGGATGATTTTGCCGTCCTGGAAATGAACGACATCCACTCCCCGCCGCTTTTCAGGCTTGCCCTCGTAACCCTTCTCCAACGAGGGCCAGTCGAATTGCCAGCGGTAAAGAACTTTCTGCGCGGTTTCATCGACAATGAGCTCTTCGGTGGTGAAGCGAAACCCGCCGTGATTGGCAAACCACGGGGCCCAGGCGTCACGCAAGGCCTTCTTGCCTTTTACCCGAGCGCCATGCCAGTGTTCAAAAAAGACATCTTCATGGAAAAGCGCCATGACCCCGTCGAGGTCGTGTTGGTTCCAGGCCTTTTCCCATTCGGTCATAGCCGTGATGAGTTCTTCGCGAGACAGTCCCATGCGTTCCTCCTTTCTTTCCCCTGAAAGTTCCAGATGCGTTTACCCTGGTTGCCAGCTGAAAAGTACTTGCGTTATTCGGGCGGCCGGGTTATGCGCTCAGAGGCGACCACCGTTTTCCGGCTCCCGTGGGATGCCGGTCTTTTTGTTCGGGTAGTAAAACCGCAACCGCAGGAGAAGTCCAAATGCCCTCTGCTGCCGAACGCAAGCACGTCATCATCGCGGCCCAGTGCAACGATCATTCCGCCCGTCTGGCGGGCATCGACTCCCGGCGTTTTTTCACCGATGCCCCGATCTTTGCCCGCACGCAGCTGCTCGTCAGTGCGTATTACGGATTCGATGCGCCGAGCAACACCTGGGATGTGTACAACATCGAGGCGGAGGCCATGGGCCAGAAGATCGTCTACCCGGCCGACGGCCTGCCCGACGTCGATCGAACCCAACCCCTGATTGACACTCCTGCCCGCCTGGATCATGTCCGAATTCCCGATCCTTATCGGTCGGGACGCATGCCCTGGGTCCACCAGGTCAATAAAATCTACCAGGAACTCACCGGCAAACCGGCCCGGGTATACTTCTGCGCCCCTTTTAGCCTGGCCGTCAACGTCCGGGGCTATGAAAACGTCGTCATGGATATTCATACCAATCCCGCCGTCGCGCATCGGCTTTTTGAGTTTCTTTGCGACCAGGTCATCGCCCCTTTCATCGCGGCCATGCGCAGCGAAATCGGACAGCCGGCGGTCCTGGCCGACGGCAATGATGCCTGGGCCTCGCCCCCCTTGATCTCCCTGGATATCATGGAAGATTTCGTCGTCCGTTATGCCGAACGCCTGCGGGATACAGCCGGAGGAAAGGTGGTGACCCGGGGCAATTGGGGCGATTCGCAAAGCAGCCACCCGGAGTTTCCCGAACTTTTTATGGCCCTCAAACTCAAAGCCTGCCCCGGCTTTCTCAGCGTCTTAGACCCCGATCTCCATGCGCTGGGGCCTCAGAGAGTCAAAGCCTTTGCCCGGCAGCACGATGTCTATCTGACCGCCGGCGTGGACGGCAAACTGCTGCGGGACGGTCCGGTGGAAGTCATCATCGCCAGAATCAAACAGTACCTGGATGTCATGGCACGGGATGGGCGCTGTGCCATCTACTTAAATCATATTCCTGCGGATACCCCCTCGGAGCACATCCACGCGGCGGTGGCGGCCTGCCACACGTATGGCCGGCTCCCCATGCCCGCGAACCTGGACGATGTCAAATTCGAAATTCCGGCCCGCGAAAGCTTTGCCGAGTTTCTGCGCCGCCGGGGAGAGTCTCTAGGTGTCTAAAAAGAAAATAAATCTTGGAAGACGATCTACTTTTCCACAACGAGGCTTGGAAAATGTTGGGGGTTGGAGGCCGAACGGTTTTGCCTCCAATCTCAGGCCGGAACCGATGTCGCCGGGGTGTCGCCGAGGACGACACGCAATTGGCGCGATCGCGACGTTTCACGTTTTCTAAGGCTTGACGCCCTCGATCAAGGCCTTGGTCAGGATCTCAGCGACTTTGGCGGGATCCGGCGGACAGCCCGGTACTTTGACGGCCCCCTCCATGCCCTTGTTCTTTTGGATGGCGCACTTGCCCAGCAGCACGGAATGTTGGGTGTCCTTGCCGGGTGCGACAACCAGACCCGCGCACAGCTCGGCCCCGCCCTCGATTTCGACACCCCGGTTGGCTTTGCAGAAACGGTATAAGCCGGCCCAAAGATTAACGCCGCAGGCCGAACAAAGTTCATTCCCATAGGGCGGCATGCGCATGCCGACCACGGCGAACTTTGCCATGATATCTTCCAGCCACTCGTGGATATATGCAAGCTCCAGGCGGTAGCGCGCCGGGTCTTCCCCGATCACGGATACGTCTTCCAGGCGCAGACTTCCCGCCGTTAATTGCGCAAAATGGACGATATGCGGTACTTTTTCGGCCGGATATCCCAGCAGAAAACTGCCCACCACGTCACAGGACAACCGGTCTTTGCCGGCCAGCAGCAGCCCCAGCTCCCGGACCTGGTCGGCCTTGCCGCTCGGCAGGGGGCCGATCTCGGTGGCCGTCAGAGCATCCACCACGTTTAAGTGGCAGGGAATCAACTGATTGAATTCCGCGATGGCCCGGTTCAGGTCGGATTCCATGTGGCATTTCTTTTTGGATTCCATGGACAGGCAGCCCTTCAAGTTTTTAAGGCTGACCGTAGTGATCGTCTGGTTGTGAGTTTTCAGGATGGGGACGTTGATCACAAAATCCGCCGTAAACACGGCTTCCGCGATTTCGATCTCCGTGCCGTCGCTCAAGGTAAAGGTCCGGTAAGGCCCCTTGTTCATGTCGATCAAGGGTACGTTTTCCCGCTCCGCCAGAGCCTGAATACCGCTCCATTGGAAGGCCGCTGCGGTGTCCAGCTTCAGGGTCGGCAATTCCACGGATCCTTCGGCAATGACCACGCTCCCGGCACCCATCTCCCGAGTCAGACGGATGATCTCCCCCACAATCACCGGCGAAGTCGTGATGCCCGCACTGGCGATTTTCGGGGAGCCGGCCATCACCACATTCGGCTTGATCAACACGTTCATTCCGGGCCGAAAGGTCTCCCAGGCGTCTATGGCTTCCAGGGCCTGGGCCACCGTTTCGGGTCCCTGCCATTTAACCAACGCGACACTCATTCTATTCTCCTTCATCTAGCTATTTTTCCGCCACAATCAATGCCGCACCGATTGCCGCGGTGATAAACGGTTCTTGAGGGGCGAGAATTTTTTTACCGATTTCGGCCTCCATGATCTTTACGAGACCGCTATCGACGGCACCCCCGCCGGTCATGGCACAATCTTCTTCGACTCCCATGCGGTGGGCCATAGCCGCAATCTTGGCGGCCAGGGTGCGATGCAGCCCGGCGATGATATCTTCTTTGGCCGTTCCTTCCGCCACCCGGGAAATGGCCTCGGTTTCCAAAAACACCGCACAGCCGGTGGTGAATTTGGCGGGATGCGTGGATTTGGCAGATAACGGTCCCAGATCTTCGATACTGACACCCAGCACCCGGGCAATGATCTGCAGGATGCGGCCGCTGCCGGCCGCACATTTATCACTGACCAGACAGTCGGCGACTTTGCCTTTGGGGGTTACCTTGATCACCCGGCTGGACTGATTGCCGATCTCGATTAGCGTGCGGACCGTGGGCAGGACGGAATGGGTCCCCCGGCTTTGGCAGGAGATCTCCGTAATTTTCGTAAAGGGATGGGCAATAAACGCCACCCCCAGGCCGCAGGCCCCGATGCGTTCAATATCCGTTTGTGCCAATTGCGCTTTTTGCAGCGCATCGGCCAGGACATGTTCGGCGGCGCGGACGAAATTCCCTTCGGTCGGTCGGATGCTGGAGGATATTAATGTTCCGTTTCGCATGATCACGGCCTTGGACAGGGCCGAACCGATATCTAAGCCAGCGATATATGCCATCGTGCGATCATCCTCTCTTTACCTCTCAGCCTATCTTGCCTTGGTGGATTCATCATCAAAGAAGGTCACGGCTTCCAAACGCCGCTTCTTTTGTCTTTCCTGCAGTTCTTCTTTGTCGATTTTCGCGATTTGTTCGCCGGCAATCAACGCCGCCCCCAAGGCCCCCGTAATCAGGGGTTCGGGCGGGACAACCACCGGAAAACCGACTTTTTCCTCCAACGCTTTGCAAAGCCCCCTATTTTTCGCCCCGCCGCCGGTGATCGCCACTTCGGGTTCGATTTTAATCTTTTTGACCATCGAATGAATCCGACTGGCATTGGCCTTGTGAATGCCGGCCAGGATGTCTTCAACGGGGGTTCCTTCCGATAATCGCAAAAGCGCCTCTTGTTCGGCAAACACCGTGCACATATTGCTGATATCCGAGGGTCGGGTGGATTTCAGGGAAAGTTCCCCTATCTCTTCGAGTTTCACGCCCAGCACCCCGGCGATGATCTCCAAAAATCGACCGGTGCCGGCCGCACATTTGTCATTCATGATGAAGTTGACCAGTTTGCCGTTTTCCACCTTAATGCCTTTCGAATCCTGGCCGCCGATATCGATGATGGTCTTGACTGCCGGAAAGAGCCAGTTGACACCACGCATATGACAGGTGATCTCGGTCACCTGACGATCGGCAAAGGGAACGTTGATGCGCCCATAACCCGTGGCGATAATGTAATCGACGTCTTCGAAGGGCACACCGGCTTTGGACAGGGCGTCTTCCATGACCTTGTGCGCCAAGCGGCGATGTTCCGCGCCGGTCGGCTTGATCACCGTGGCACAGATTTTTTTTTCATTTTTGATGACGACTTTCGTAATCGTCGAACCGATATCTAAGCCTGCAAAAAACATGGGTTTCATCCCTATCGCGCAGATTGAAAGGTCAAAATCAGATAACAGGCCACAGGTCCGATCCTTACTCCCGCCGCGCCCGGGCCGGACGCGGCGGCCAGACAGGCATCTGTGGCCCCATTATCACCCTCCGGCACGGGTTAACCGATCGTCTCCGCAAAAGCCTGAAAGCGCGTCCGCAAAGTTTCCAGCGCCGCGGTGGAATAATCCTGCTCGATAACCAGGACCGGCAGTCCTAAACCTGCGAAGTAATCCTTGATGACGGGAACCTCGTAGCCGTGGACGTCGCAGTTGCGGATAATATTGGCAAAGACGCCGTCCACCTTCCAATACTTGGCAAACTCCTTCAGATAGCCGAAGCGCATCTCGGAGTCTTCCTGATAGGAAGGTCCGCTGTCTCTGAAAGTCCGCGGGCATAAAACCTCTTTCAGGTAATGCTCGGCGATGCCGTCCAAGGGATCTTGGGTCTCTTCGATATCGTGCCAGAAAGGCCGGGTACCGATGGCCGTATCTTCGACGACGATATTCAGCCCCGAACTTTCAATGAGGTCGGTAAAGGCGGTGTTATCGATGAGCGATCCCCAGATCAGCAGCCGGCTCTTCTTGGCCTGCACATTGGGGCGCTCACGGACTTCCTGAATCACTTCTTCCAAAAGAACGTTGCCTTCCTCCACCGGAATACACATCAAGGCGATTAAGACCTGCAGCATTTCCGAGCCTGAAATCAGCGGTGGATCAGGCTTTCTTAAGTCATACAAGTCCCGTACGAGCGCCCTCTGCCGGTTGTGCCGGGCCACGGCGTCTTTGAGCGCTTCCGGGCTGATTTTTTGTCCGATGAATTTTTCCACCGCCTGTTGGAAGTAGGCGATTTGCTGTTTAAAGAAATCAACCGCCGAGTTATGGGCCGTATGGGGAATATCCAGATGGAAATTGCAGGGAGTTTTGATATAGTTGGTCCAGATCAGGGCGGTTCTTTCGGCCCCGTCGCAGGCATGCGCGCCCACGAACCCGTCAAAATAATCATAGCTCTTCTTCATGCCGATATCAAACGCACTGCGGCAAAAAACACACATGACCGGCGGCAGATAACCGTCGGCGATGGTGATGGGCTCATCCATATTGCCCAAAATTCGCACCGGAACGATGTCTAAGGCGGTCATTATTTCGATGGGAGGGTAACAGCAGAAATAGCCGAATATCTTTTTCCCCTCTTGCTTCAACTCGCGCGCGCGTTGGCCGCGAACACTATATAACTCAGCGGCCCTTGCCAGTCCCGTTGATTTTGCTCCACTCATGAATGCGGTCTCCTTTCCTTCCTACCAAGCCATTTCCGCTTTGCGACGAAGTTCCCGGTAGTGGTCCATGGTTTCAACGAAGGCCTCCATCTTGGAAAAGGCCTCGTCGGGGTTGAACACCCGCAGGTCGATGATATCCCCGTCAATGACGACCCCGGGAACCTTGAGTTTTTCTTCCAGACTGTTTTTGGTGTGCAACAGCGTGTAAGTCGCCGGACGACAGGACATGAGAGGATGCGCCAGAAAACCGTCGGCTCTATAATCCTCGGCCCATTGCAGATAACGGGCGTTGAAAAAGCCCGGGGAGGCATCATAGCGGCGGGCGGTATCGTTATCCTCCGTGAACTTATGATAAGAAAGCCGGGCGATGACCTCCAGGGGGTCGGTAACGCCTTCCAACTCCTCGGCGGGCATCGGCTTAATCGCATGATAATTCCAGCTTTCGATCACCATGGCGATCCCGAATTTTTCGGCGATATCATCGAAAAATCCGATGGAATGCCAGGGGGGAAGTTCGGAAAACATCATGCGGTATCTTTCGTTGGGAATCGCGCCGATGTGGTTATCGACCTTGGTTTTTACTTCGTCATAGACCTTCTGATAAAACTCGTAGGCCTCCGGATCCTCCGGGAGATAAAGGTGCGGAATCATTACCGACCAAAAATCCTGGGAAACCATGGGGGAAGGCACGGTTTTGCGCAGGACATCCACTTCATAGGCCAGACGCAGGGTTTTGAGGGTTTGCGCCAACATTTCTTCCAGGCGGTCATAATCCATTTTATTGCCCAGGAGTTTCTCCAGGAAACCGACAAATTCTTTGAGTTCCTCCAGAATAAACGCCAGATTCTTTTCCTTGTTGCCCGGCAGATAGAATTCTTTGAGACCGGTTTGGGGCATCTCCAGGGTCCACACCGGAACCCCGTTCAGATACCGTCCCAGGGCTTGGAACCACTTGTAGCGCGCATCACACGCCGCGCCCGAGCTGATCAATAGTACGGGTTTGGCCAATCCTCCCCCGGGAGCGTCCGCCGGGACTTCCAGGTTATTGTCCGCCAGCGTCTTGGTATAACCAATGCAATTTCGAGCGTAGCCGCAAAGGGTATTCGGATAACCTTCCGCGTCGGCGATTTCCAGGTAGGGTTCCGCGCGACGCACGGCGGCACAGAAGGCTCCGTAGTTTTCCGGATAGACCAGTTCCATCCCCATGGCTTTGGCGATCAGATCGCCCTCCCACCAGGTGACCATCGACCATCCGATGGGTCGACCTTCTTTTTGCGCTTCGAGCGCGCTGGTCAGCATCTTTTTGCCAAAATAGCCGGCCTCCCGCGCCGTCTGCAACGTCTTGGCCGACTTTTTCGTTTTGAACTCCTTTTTTTCCATGGCACGTCTCCAATTTATGAGTTTTGGGAGTATTTATACACAGCGTCACAATACATTGCGCATTGGTCCTTTGAACCGTTGATTTTAAGACCATCCCCGGGGCTCAAATACGCATAACGCTGTGTATGGATGCCCAATGATTTATGTCCTTCTGTCTCGTTACAACGCTTCCGCACTAGCGGGCGGCCATCCGAATCGCCTGGTCCAGCCGGATCGTTTCACCATTCAACACCGGATTTTCGACAATGTGCTTGGCCAGTTGGGCATATTCGTACGGTCGACCCAGACGCTTGGGAAAGGGCACCATCTTGATGAGAGATTCCCGGGCTTTCTCGGGAAGTCCCGCCAGCATGGGGGTATCAAACAGCCCGGGAGCGATGGTTACGACCCGAATGCCATAGTCGGCAAACTCCCGCGCGATGGGTAAAGTCATGCCCACGACCGCGGCTTTGGAAGAACTGTAAGCGGCCTGGCCGATCTGGCCGTCAAAAGCCGCCACCGAGGCGGTATTGATCACCACCCCTTTTTCACCATCCTCGTTGGGCGTATTATTCACCATTTTTTCCGCCGCCAGTTTGATGACGATCATGGTGCCGACCAAATTAATTTGAATGACGCGATTAAATTCTTCGATGGAAATGGATCCTCTTTTGGAAAGGACTTTGGCCGGCGTCCCCACCCCGGCGCAATTTATGGCAATGTGCACAGTCCCCCAGGAATCCACCGTCCTGTCAATAGCCTCCTGCACGGCTTTCTCGTTGGTCACATCCGTTTTGCAGAAAATGACCGCGTCGCCTAATTCAGCGGCAACCCGGCTGCCCCGGGTCTCGTCGAAATCGAGAATCGATACCTTGGCCCCCTCCGCTGCCAGCTGGCGAACGCTGGCTTCACCCAAACCGGAAGCGCCTCCGGTAACAACCGCTACAGTACCTTTAATTTCCATTCTGATATCTCCTTTGATGTTTTCGCAGACACAGGCTGCCTCCGCGGCAGGCTGATTCAAGCTTTATGATTTTAGGCCGTCCCAATTCGCACCGGCTCGCAAGCGATGCATCGGCCAATCCGGGGCCGCTCGTCACACCGGTTCAAACGCCAGGTAGGTCTTCTTGTCCACGCCTTCCCCGCGATGCAGAAATTTTACGATCATGGGCATACCCACCTTGATGGTCTCGGGCTGGGTGGCATCGACCCTCTCAATACGGGCATCCACCCGGGCACCTTCTTCCAGCTCCACGACCCCCACGCAATAAGGATTCTTGCGGTTGTAGCCTTCTTCCGCCATAAAGGCCGGACCGATGGAGATGGCGGTAAAGGCCGCCAGCGTTCCTTTGCCGGTCATCTCGACCCATTCCATCTCCGATTCATGGCATTTGATACAGATCGGACGCGGGGGCACGAAGAGGGCCGCACATTGCTTACACCTGGAGCCCATCAGTTTTTCTTCGGCCAGATAGCG
>CP070697.1:4414501-4420498 GCA_020353555.1 Desulfobacterales bacterium | reverse complement strand
TCATGGATCGTTCATGTCGGCATTAGGCGCTGCTTATGCCAGGGTGTTTAATCTCAAGGATTTCCTCGCCCAAGAAAAAACTGGAATCACTGGAGCTTGAAATAATCGAATTGGACGTAAGCGAAATGCGTAAAATGGATGGGATGATGAAAAAAGGGTACTCGATGAGGCAATAGGTTTGAAATCATTTTTGGGGGCCAATTTGTCTATTGTTCATATCAACGACCCGGGGGCAGGCAAACCGCACATGCTGATGGATACGCTGCCCAGGGTTAGGGAGCGTGATATTGTAAATCAATTCCAAAGATTTGGTTATGGTGAAGAAATAAGTAAAATCAAAATCATATTAATTGACAGCGAGACTTATGCCAAAGCCATTGCCGGGGTCACCAAAGACGTCGATCTTCTCATTATGGGACATCACCCGAAGAGCCGCATACTTGCTTTCTTAAAAGATTCCACGGATGAGCGCGTGGCTGACAGGATTAATTGTCCCATAATGCTGGTACCATTAAAATAAGACCATCTGCCATGTCCTGAAACTGCGGGGCCGCAAATTTTCCTCGATTAAGAAGCCTAACTCAATTTTGACGAGCTGAGTTGGGAAATCCTGCGTCCGCTGCGCCGGTAACGATCGATTTTTTAATGTCGGACAAAAGCTGACATAATAAAGCTTCCCGGTCTTACACAAAAATCAGCAAGGCGCTGATATCGGCCTGGGATTGGCAGCCTTATAATTTATTAATCGCAAGAGAATAACTTTTCTAAGGGCACTTAGACGCTTTTTTGAGATGGGTTCTAACCTGCTGGGCTCGGTGGAGGCCGAAAGGCCTGCCAGGGAATTTCTTCTGAAATTCAGTTGTCACCGAAGTTTTAGTTAAATTGTGATGGATCTGATAAATGACATTTTTGGGACCATTCAATTCAACAGATAAGACAAAATTTCTCAAATTCACCTATCTGGTGACGATAGCGCTTCTTTTATCAGCAGTTGTTTTTACACCGGTTTTTATCAGGCATTATTTTTTGCTGTTCAAAAAATATATCATTCAAGAAGATGCTGTAGAAGCGGTATTAATCATCATCCTTCTTTTGATTGCCTATCTCTTATCTAATATTTACAAAAAAGAATTGAAAAAATACCGACAAGAAACCCGCAGACTATCCCGAGATAACAGCGATCTGTCGAGCAAGCTTACCGATGCGTTCAAATATATCGGTGGGGTGAATGTACAAATTCAAGAAATTCGGTCCATTTTTTGCGGACTCAAAAGGTATCCGACGACTGAAAATGAATTTAGAAAGGATTTGGCTCTATTTGCCCGTAAGGTGCTGGGAATTGTAAACGCAGATTGGGTGGTGATCAGAATTATAGGTCAAACCAACTTAAGAACGATGAAAGAGCATCTTGAACCCCGGAAAAATGCGAATTGTATTATCAAAGGAATTAGCAACAAAGCCATCGTTGCTAACCGGGCGATTGACGGATACAGCATCGTTGCTACCCGCCATGATAATTCGATGATTATGGTCGTCTGTGTTTTCCCAAAAAAAAGGCTGGACGAAGAAGAAAAGATTCTGGTCGAAGCCATTACCAATCAAATTGAAATGCTTTATCTCATTAAATCCCTAAAAACAACTTGATGGTGGCAAAGAAAATAAAGAGTCCGGTTATATCCACGATGGTTGTCAGCGCCGGGCTTGCGACCACGGCCGGATCCAATTTCAGCTTAGCGGCTGCCAGCGGAAGCAACGCCCCGATAAGGGTGGCCGTTATCACCTGAAGACCTATGGCGCTGGCAATGGCCGTACCGATCAGTGCAACGGAGTGATCCGCAGGGATATCCGAGTGCCGCGCAAAAATAACGACCCTTGAAAACGCAAAGATACTCAGCAGAATTCCAAGAAGAAAGGCAACCTTTCCTTCCTTGAACAAAATAGCCAGGGTATCACTCGGGCTTTGGTCCTTCGGTCACCCGAACCAGATCCTCCGGCCGCAGTCGTCTGGCAAAGGCCGCTCTGACCTGATCGGCGGTAAGCGCCAGGTAGTTTTGTGCTGCCAGGTGCGGCTCCTGAAGCGGCAGGTCGAGTTCGGTTCGGGAAATAAACCCGCTGGCGACACCTGCCAGACTCGACTCGGATAGCGGTATTTCACGCAGCGCCATGGCTTTGGCCACTTTCAATTCCTCCGGTGTCACCAAATCGGTTTGCATGTCTTGCAGATTTCGCCGGATGATGGTGTGGGCCAAGGATACGTTGAGTGGATCACAAGCGTAGCGCACAATATAGAGCGCCCTTGTTTTGCTGACATCAAAAGAAGCGTCGATATGATAGACTAAGCCCGTCTTTTCGCGCAGGTCCCGGTAAAGTCGGGTAGCATAAAAGCCGCCGCCTAAAACATGGTTGCCCAGTTCCAAAGCATAGTAGTCCGGGTCTGAGCGTTTCAACTGCAGCGTTTCGGCCAAAATGACACGGTCTTGCACCTGGGTGTCATTGGGCACGGCGACGACGGACGGCTTGTTGTCAGGCACCGAAGGAAGCAGAACATCGGGTTTCGGCCCGCGGGCTTCCCATGGCCCGAAATATTTGAGCATCACAGCCCTGACGGTTTCGACCGTCACGTTGCCGATGATTACGATGGTCGTCAGATCGGGCCGATAAATTTTTTGATGATAGGCCCTCACGTCCGGCAGTCTCAGTCCCATGACCGAGTCCTGCGTCGCCTGGCGCAGCGTGGGATCACTCTGCGGAAAGATAGCTTGCCTGAGAGCTCGACCCCTCAAGTAATTCGGGCTCTGAAGCCGGCCCGAAACTGTGGCGGCCACCTGCTGCCTAACGATTCGGAAGCCCTTTTGCGGCAGTGCTGGGTGGAGCACATGATCGGCCAGCAAACGGACCCCACGGTCAAAGTGGTCGCTGAGCACCTGCAGCGAAAAATCGGACCCGGCCGATTCGACGGCACCAATGTCATCAAGGCCTTTTTGGAAAGCCAGGCGATCTAGCGAATCAGTGCCATAAGAAAAAAGCGCTTCCAGCACCAGGTTCACCCCTTCCTGTCCGCGGGGTTCCGTCACCTCCGGATGATTCCGGATGTGGCCGTAAACGCTGACCGTGCGGCTGACGTTTTCCGGCTGCACGATGAGTCTGAGTCCATTGGGCAGGGTGGTCACTGTCGGGTGCACGTTGGAGGCAGGAATCTCAAGACGATGCCAGGATTTTTGGGCCCACTTTGGAATTTTGACCGCTGCAGTCTCCTTCAGCGCGAAAGACTCCACTTTACGGGAAGCTCTGGAGGATACGGCTTTTCCGGATGCCTGAGGCGTGAGAACGGCCACAACGGTCTGCAGGGGATTCAAATACTTGCTGGCAGCCGCGCGGACGTCGTCGGTCGAAACTCGGCGAATGGCTTCCAACTTTTCCGTCGGCGACCGGCGGCCTTCCACCGCAACGGCTTGCGACCAGGCCATCGCCAATCCGAACATGGAGTTTTTTTCCAACTCCGCAGCGGTGATTTCTTGACGCTTGGCGGCTTCTATCAGGTCCGGTGGAAACCCGCTTTGCACATCGGCTGCCAAAATATTGCGGACCGCCTCGATCAGAGCGACGGCATCGGCCTCTTTGGGAAAAGCGGCCACCACATAGCCCATGGCGGTTTGGGGAAAGGTGCTTGTACTGAAACCGACGGACAGTGCCTTGCCTTCCGTGACCAAACCATAGAGATTGCCGCGCTCGCTGTTCAGCACATCGGCCAGAACCTGGACGGCGGCAAAATCCGGACTGTCGCTGCCGGGCAAACGAAAGGCCATCATGATCAGGCCGTAGGGCAGGTCCGTTTTAAGATCAAAGGTTTCGGGATTCACGGGTTGCAGGCGAATATCGGCCGCCGGCAGGATCTTTCCGGCCGGGATATCTTCGAATAGCCGTTTGACGCGGATGAGCGTATCTTGCGGCTGCACATCGCCGACGATTACCAAAACAGCGTTATTGGGCGCATACCACGTATCATGGAATTTTTTGAGCATCGCGGCGCTGGTTTTGTCAAATGATGGTCGCGCACCTAAGGGTGTATGCGCGTATGGCGTGCCTCTAAATAGATTGGCCAGAAGTTTGGTGTAGGCGACGTACTCCGGGTTGGAAAGATCCTGGGCAACCTCCTGTTCGATGGCTCCCCTTTCCTGGCTCCATGATTTCTCGTCGGATAGGATGGCGCGCATCCTCAGCGACTCAATATGCAACGCCACATCCAGATCTTGCACCGGAACGGTAAAGAAATACTGGGTCACCGTCTGTTGCGTATCGGCGTTGAAGAACCCTCCGATGGCTGCGGTCACATTGGCCAATTGCTCCTCCGACAGGCCTGGGCTGCCGCGAAACATCATGTGCTCTAGTGCGTGCGCCGTGCCCGGAAAGTTGGCCGGAGCCTGATTGGACCCCACCCGGTAATTAACGACGATGGTGGCCACCGGTGCCAGCGTATCGGGCACGATAACCACCCGAAGACCATTGTTGAGGGTTGCCCGCAGGACCGTTTTTTTCTGTGTGGTCTCCTGAACCGAAGTCCATGCGAACGATGTCCAGGCCGGCAATAGAGCGGACAGCATCAAAACAGCCAAGATTTTTACGACAAAGCTTCCAGACCTCTTTACCTTTGCGCCGGCCCGTGGGAGAGCAAAATTTCCCATAGCGCTTTTTGCAGGGTTTTGATATCGATTCACATTCATTTTATCCTCACAATGAAGAATGCTTGCCCAATGGATACGGCAAGAAAATGGGTCTTTACCCGTTGAAAATTACCAAATCGCATCGCTGCGGTCGTTTACACCAGCGCTAGGATATTTCGACCTGGACGTAGCCGGAATGCCCGGTTTTATGACTGATCGCAAACAAAACAACCTTTTGATGATGGGGCATGACCTTCATCCGTTCGTTGAAACTATCCACTCCCTGGATAGGCTGATTATCGAGGGCAAGAATAAAGTCTCCCGCCTCAAATCCAGCTTGGCCGATCGGCCCTTTGGGGTCGATCCATTTAATAGCCACACCCTCCGGCAGCGACAGTCCATAATCTTCAGCCTCTTTGATGGTCAGTGGCCTTACCACGACACCTAGCCGACCCTTCACTTCCGCAGCGACTGCTTTTCTGGCGTCATCCAGGTTTCCCACCGTAACCGATATCTCCTGTTTTTTACCGTCCCGCCAAATACCGACTTTTACCTGCTGAACGATGGATGAGTTTGCCACGTCGTTGCGAAAGGCGGAAGCATCCCCAATTGGCCGATCTTGATAAGTGATGACGATATCGCCTTTTTTGAGTCCGGCCCTATCCGCTGGTCCACCCTTTTGGACCTCTGCAAGCAGAGCTCCTTTCGGAAGCGTTAAACCGAATGATTTGGCCAGATCCGCTGTGAGATTCTGCGCACTGACGCCCACCCATCCGCGCTCGACCTTGCCGTGGGCGATAAGGGCCTTGGCGACATGAGCAGCCATATTGCTGGGAATCGCAAATCCGATTCCCTCAAAACCACCCGATTGGGAGGCAATTACGGAGTTGATGCCGATGACCTGGCCGCCCAGCGTTAGCAAGGGACCGCCGCTGTTGCCCGGATTGATGGCGGCGTCGGTTTGTAAAAAATCCTGGTAGCCGCCGGGGTCCGTGATCCCGGTTCGATGTTTGGCACTGATAATCCCCTGGGTAACGGTCTGGTCGAGTCCCCTGGGATGACCGATTGCCACCACCCATTGACCGACGTTGGCCTCGTCTGAATTCGCGAAGATTAAGAAAGGCAGTGGTTTTTCGGCGCTGATTTTAATCACGCCTAAATCTGTTTTGGGATCCACCCCAACCACAGTGCCAGGATATTGGGTTCCGTCGGATAAGGTCACCTCAATTTGGGTGGCTCCCCCGACCACATGATAGTTGCTAAGGATATGCCCCTCTGCATCAATGATTACTCCGGTGCCGATGCCGACCAACTCCCTTTGAAGCTTTTTGGGCAT
>CP070697.1:4408114-4414401 GCA_020353555.1 Desulfobacterales bacterium | reverse complement strand
GAGCCAGGATCAAACTCTCCAATTAAACTATACAATACTGCTCCGTTAGGACAGTATTTTTACAAGGACCCGACCCAATAAGCTGCCACTATTTAGTTTTCAAAGATCAAGTCGCCATCATCCACAAGATGATCTGCTTTGTGAAATTTTCCGCGCAAAACGCTAGCTTGAATATACTATTCAAACCTGCCTTGTCAATACTTTTTAAGCTTATTTTAAAAAAAATTGCAGGTTCTTTTTTGCGCGATTCACCGTTTTTTTTAAATTTACCTTATTACTATTGGTCCAAATGTTTGTCAATAAAAAAAACACGTTTTTCACCTTTTTTTGATCGGTCGGCGGTCGCTTCCGCACGGTTAAGAAAGCGAGAGACATTACATTGGATCTCGGTTCTTGTGAACGTCAAAAACGGTATTTTTGTATTTTTGAGCTCAATCACTGGATATTCTCTGTCCCGCGCCACTGTCCGGAATAAGTCGGCAAACCTGCGGCTCCCTCACAGCGCCGGCCTTCACACCCCATTTGACGACATCCAGCTTCCGCGGGGGGTCTAGTCCTGATTTCCCCGCATTTTCAGCTTGTGAAACCGCTTTTTACCCGATCTTAAAACGATGGTCCCTTGCGCATCCAGCTCACGCTCGGTTATCAAATAGTCGAAGGCTTCAACGCGCTGGCCGTTGACATAGGCCCCACCTTGCGCGATTAATCGCCGCGCCGCTCCTCCCGAAGTTGCCAGACCGGCCATCTGAAAGATTTTAAAGGCCGGGAGGCCGCTTTTTAGGGTTTGGGCGTCGAGATACGTGCAGGGCACGGAGTGATCATCCAGCTCCGATTCGCTGCGTGGAATCGAGCTGGAAGGCAAAATTTCCTCTGGCATATCCCGATCGCCAAACATGCTTAAGGCGGACCGGTAAGCGCGAATGGCCTCTTCGCGGCCGTGGGCCAACGACGTGGTCTCAAAAGCCAAAACGGTTTTCACAGTGTTTAAGTCCGCCCCCTCTAATTTTTCGATGGCCCGGATCTCGTCCATGGGCAAAAAGGTGAAAAGCCCCAGAAACCGGGCAACATCGCGGTCATCCGTATTGACCCAATATTGATAATAATTGTAGGGCGCTGTCCTGGCGGGATCCAACCAAACCGCGCCCCCAGCGGTTTTTCCCATTTTAGCGCCGCTACTGGTGGTAATCAGAGGAAAGGTAACTCCGAAAGCGGTTTCTTGACAGACCCGCCGGATCAGCTCGACTCCCGCCACAATGTTGCCCCACTGGTCACTGCCTCCCATTTGGAGTCGGCAATCATAACGATTAAAGAGCTCCAGAAAGTCATAGGCCTGTAAAACCATATAATTGAATTCAATAAAACTAAGGCCTTCTTCAGAATCAAGACGCATTTTGTAACTTTCCGCTTTAATCATCCGACTCACCGAAAAATGTCGGCCAATGTCTCTGAGAAAGGAAATATATTTTAATTGGGTCAACCAATCGGCATTGTTCAACATCAGAGCCTTCTCATCACTGAAATTCAGAAACCGTGCCAGTTGCTTTTTGATGCCTCGCGCGTTTTCTTCCACCGCCTCGTGCGTGAGCAGCTTGCGCATTTCTGTCTTTCCACTGGGGTCTCCCACCAAGCCGGTTCCTCCACCGATCAGAGCAATGGGTCGATGCCCATGTTTCTGCATGTGCGCCAATGACATGATGGGCACCAGACTCCCGACGTGCAGGCTGGAAGCGGTCGGATCAAAACCGATATAACATGTTACCGCACCGTCATCGAGGTAATCGTTGAGTTCCTTGTCATGGGTTGCTTTTTCAATAAAGCCCCGTTCTCTAAGGATATCGATTAAATTGGCCATATAGTTTCACCCCGGTAATTCGGCTTCCAGCGACAGCCGAACAGCTGAATATTTCCGCTTGGTAGACGACTTTTAGCGATTGGCGTACTCCACGGCACGGGTTTCGCGAATGACCGTAACGCGAATCTGGCCCGGAAAAGTTAAGGACTCCTCGATTGTTTTGGCAATATCCCGACTGAGCAAAATAGCGTCTTCATCCGAAATAATGCCGCTTTCGACAATGACTCTCAGTTCCCGACCCGCCTGAATGGCATAAGTGTTGGCAACTCCGCGGAAGGCATTAGCGATTTTCTCGAGATCTTCCAAGCGTTTAATGTAATTCTCCAGAAGTTCTTTGCGTGCTCCTGGCCTAGCCCCGGAAAGCCCGTCAGCCGCCTGTACCAATAAAGCATACACCGAATTCGGCGGCACATCCTCATGATGAGCCGCAATGGCGTGCACGATTTTGGCAGATTCACCAAACTTCTTAGCCAGCCTGGAACCGATCAGGGCGTGGGGTCCTTCGACCTCATGGTCGATTGCCTTGCCGATGTCATGCAACAGTCCCATTCGTCGGGCCATTTTGGCATTCAGCCCCAACTCAGAGGCCATGATACCGGTCAAAAAACCCACTTCGACCGAATGCTGCAAAACATTTTGGGCATAGCTCGTGCGGAACTTTAAGCTTCCAATGTACTTGATCAACTCGTTATGAATCCCATGCACGCCTAAATCGAAGGCCGCTTGTTCTCCCGCCTCTTTGATGGCTAAATCCACTTCTTGGCCGACTTTCTTAACCACATCTTCTATTCGGGCCGGATGGATTCTGCCATCCGATATCAGTCGCATCAGGGACAGGCGCGCGATTTCACGCCGAACCGGGTTAAACCCCGACAAAATAACCGCCTCGGGCGTATCATCGATGATGAGATCGATACCGGTGGCGGCCTCAAGGGCCCGAATATTGCGCCCTTCCCTGCCGATAATCCGCCCCTTCATTTCGTCATTAGGCAGCGGCACAACCGAAACCGTACGTTCTGCCACAAAATCCGCAGCATAGCGTTGCACCGCCGTTGCGATTATCTTTTTGGCTTTTTTATCAGCCTCCTCTTTGGCTTCGTTTTCGATTCTTTTGATGAGCTTGGCACCTTCATAACGGGCTTCGTTTTCCATGGCCCGAATCAACAGTTCCTTGGCCTGTTCGGCGGTTAAACCGGAGATCATTTCCAACTGCCGCTTTTGTTCTTCGATAAGCTCATTGTATTCCAGCTCTTTGCGTTCAATCTTACTTTCTCTTTTGCCCAACTGTCTTTCTCTTTGGGCAACTTCGCGATCTCGTTTTTCAATCGTTTCAATCTTGCGATCAAGGGCTTCCTCTTTCTGCAACAATCGAGTTTCTCTTTTTTTTATCTCAGATCGCGTCTCCTTGGTTTCAGCATCGAACTCGTTTTTCATTTTCAAAAGGCGATCTTTGGCTTCCAGATCGGCCTCTTTCAGAAGCGCCTCTGCCTGACGTCTGGAATCCCCTAAGATACGCGCCGATTCCTCTTCGGCGGCCGTGAGCTTTTGAGATACGACCTGTCCCCGTACCCAATAAGCGATCACAAAACCGGCGCCAAAGCAGAGGATCGCGATTAATATACCATATGCATTCATATCCTACTCTCCGCTCTAAATTTCAGACCTGATTAAACCCAGGCGGCTCCAAGCTTCATATTACCGCCGGCACTGTCGGAGCTTACCTTTCCCTGTGAAAAGATATGAGCAAAATCAATAGCGACTTAACAAAAACAAATGTTAGAAGGTCTTCCCCCTGTTTGCGCATCGTCGATTTGACAGCACTGCAATGATGGCGGTGGAAATTATTCAATTCACCGCTTCCAAAAACGGTAATTTTATAACATGTGACAAGGTCAATCGCAGATTAGATTTTAGAAGGAGCGAAAGATGAGGTGAGAAAAAAGTGCGATGTGGTGAAATGAGCCAGGGAACCCTCTTTCTTTGATTAAGTTCACCCTGGATAAGCGCAGTCCCTCAATTTGCTTAGTTAGCCTGGGAAAGCGTTCCCAGTTCATCACCGACGATGCGAGAAAAAAGGACCCCCACCGAAGTGCCGTGTTGGCAGGTCTTTGAACCTATGGTTCAAAGTGGGTGCCCTCTAGTCTTTTTAGGCTTTTCTGAACTAACAGAACATGCACACCAAAACCAGGGAAGGCACCCCGTGGGTAGATGTTGGATCAAAGAATATCTTCCAATCACGAGCACGGCAGGGGTGGCACGCTTTTGGGGCCTTACTTGCAGACCGTGCGACCCGTTTTAATTCCGATCAAGATACCGCCAACCAGCGATTCGGATTATACCAGCATAGGAGGGAAAAGCGATCTAATCAAGGTCATCAATAAACTCAATAAAATCGGTTTCAACTTGTAAAAGAGGTGTCGTCGCTTACTTCAGACTGTCTTCCAGTGTCCGTAATAGGTTTGCGGATCGTTCAGAAATTTCTTTTATAAATTTTGAATGCCGCTTTTTTAGTTCCACATTTTCATTCGCAATATTCAAGGCCGCTAAAATCAAAATGGCAAATTTGGTAATTTTGGATGACTGACCGGATTGCTGATTTTCGACCCGAGCCACTTCCCTGACGAGAAAATCAGCAATATCTTCCGCCTTGGTATCCTCCGCATCGGCCTTAAACGTATAAGCCTGTCCAAAAAGTTCTATGGTTACAAGTTGTTCCAATGGTTATGAATTTTAGCTTTCCTAAACCCTTACCAGGTTAACCCTTTTATCCTATGCTTCTTTTATATCCTGAAGTCTAACCAACAGCGTATCAATCTTTGACCGGATCAAGGCCTTCTCTTCCGCATAATTATTTTCCGCCTCAACCTTGCCTTGAAGTTCCTCCTCTAAGTCTTTAATTTTTTTTTTAAGTTCTAAATTCGTGGTCTCGTAAGTTTTGCAGACCTCAATCAATCTCTCGACCTTTTGTTCAATCGCTTCAAATTGACTTAAGATTTGTTCGTTTTCCAAATCGCCACCTCGTAAAATTTAAAATTAATATAATCTATCAACTAAACCAAAGTCAAGCGATATTAGTCAACTGTGTTCGCATCAGCGCCTCAACTCTTTGCAGTTCCTGCCAAGTGTTCACTCCCTGAAATTCTTTCTCATTTTGACCCATAAACACCCCGGCCAATTTCTTTTCGGAATACCCGATTTGAATTATATCCGTGAGATAAAACTCACCTTGTGAATTATCCGGTCTAATCTTTTCCAAGGCGCTCTTTAAGAAATCTTTCTTGACACAATATATGCCGGTATTGATCGTCCTTATTTTTTTCTGGTCTCCGTTGGCATCGGATTCTTCTACAATGCCGTATACTTGGCGGTTTTCATCAATTAAGATGCGGCCATACCCAGTGGGATTGTCTATTTCAACCGCCACCACCGTAATGTCGCGCTGATTCTGTTCATGGTCTTGAATCAACTGGCAGAGCGTCTCAGCCGTAATAAGCGGCACATCTCCGCACAAAATAAGAACATTGGCGCAGTGATCGGGAATATGCGGCAAGGCGCATAAAACGGCGTGGCCCGTCCCCAACTGCTTGTCTTGGAAGGCAAACAGCGACTGACCGTTGGTCGCGACGACCCGCCGGACTTCCTCGGCCTGATTGCCCACCACCAAAATCACATCATCGCCGGCGACTGCCCGGGCCGTCTCAACCACATACAAAACCATGGGTTTACCAAGAATTTCATGGAGAACTTTGGCCTTATCCGACTTCATGCGCGTGCCCAGGCCGGCCGCCAGTATGATGACCGCCACTTGATTATCCATAAAAATAGGCCTTATCCTTTCGTAAAAAAGGGCAAGACCAACATCTGGCTCGCCCTTTTTACAACACGTTGATAGCCCTGCTTGCAGGTGAACTAATTACTGATTATCGCTACTGACTGGGCGTTTTGGCAAGTTTTAGACGCGCAAGGGCTCTTTCCAGAGCCGCCTTGGCACGGACAAAATCGATATCCCCGCCGGCCCGCTCTGCGGCTAACCGTTTTTGGGCTCGTTCCAACGCCGCTGTCGCCCGTTCAACATCTATATCGCGCCTCCTTTCCGCCGATTCGGCCAACACGGAGACTTTGTTCGGTAAGGCCTCGGCAAATCCGCCACTCACGAAAACGCTTCTGTCCGTTCCCTTGGTATCCGTGTAACGCAAGGTCCCTGTTTTCAGCGTCGTCATAAAGGGCGTATGTCCGATCAGTACGCCGAACTCACCGAGGGTGCCAGGGGCCACGACAATTTGGGCCTCTTCGCTGACAACCACCTTCTCGGGGGTAACCACTTCCAATCTAATATTCCCGGCCATGTTTCGCGTCTCTCAATTCATTCGGCTGCCGCCATCTCCTTGGCTGCTTCTACAACCTCTTCAATGCCTCCGCGCATATAAAAAGCCTG
>CP070697.1:4398571-4408014 GCA_020353555.1 Desulfobacterales bacterium | reverse complement strand
TCGATCTCATCGGCTTTTTCATGACAGGCGGCGATGAAAGTCTCGAATAGGTTTGCGGCTCGTTCCGGCTCTTTTGGGATGATTTTCCCAATGTCATTGGCAACATTCTGAACATCGTCCACGAACGACCAAGCGGCATTATAGGATATGAAGCTCCCGGGAGACAAAGCCTCTTCTATAGCCTTTTCGAGCGGATCGATCTGCTTTCGCTTGCCGGGGCTCACGGTACCCCCTTTATTTTTATTCGTTTTCACGATCTTCCCAGGCTGTTTTTGCTTTCACCTCATCAATGAGAAACCTTACCCCCTGGTTGTCCGACGGGTTCAGCCAGAGCATCTTTTGAAATATTTGCTCCGCCTCGTCAAAGCGTCCAAGACGCCAGAGACACAAACCATAGCCGTGCATGCAGCGCAGAAACGGGCGGTTGTCGATAAGGCCCCACGGCAGCACGCCGGTAAAGTCGTCTCCCAGGGAGAGTTCGCCGATGCCCAGACCGACTTCATAGTGGCGGATGGCATGTTGTGGACTGTGAACAAAGACGAAATGGCCCAGATGCGAATGGGCATCGAGGCAACGCAGGTCTGCCTGACACAGCTCCATCAAGATCTTTAACGCTTCTGCCCGCTCGCCGGCATCTTTGAGATCGTTGGACCGAGTGATGGGATCATTAAAAGGATCGTCAGGATCCTCTCCGGGTAACACCTGCTCCATCTCGAACATGGGGCGGGGTCCATGAGCGATAATTGGCTTGGCCCATTCCTCGATGGGTTCGTCTTCCTCTCCCCAATACTCCTCTTTGGGGTCCCACATGCCCATATCCTCAAGGTCCAGCGGCACCAGATCGAGGGCCTTCACGTCAATTCGGATCGATTGTATCTCGCCGGAAAGATACGGATGACCGGCATAACGCCACTGTTTTCGCGGATTGACCATGACAATCGCGCCAGGCACCACATCCCAAAGGCGACTCGCGCGCAGCGTAATGCCCCGGTCACTACCCAGCAAACGGCACCGGACGGCCGGCTCCTTGACCGCGAGGGCCACCAGTTCGACCGGTTTGCTCAGGTCGATGTCATCGTCTGTTGCCTTGTGCTGCCGCCCACGTCGGGAAGGTTTCCTTGTTGCGGCAGGGTAGGGATCGAGGTTGAGCCACTTGCGGTAGGCAGCGATGTGCCGTGCCCCTGCCGAAGCCTGCGGCAACACAACCTCGGAGACCGCAACCACGTGTTCGGACCCGTCTTCGCGGCGGCATCTTGCCGTCAGACCGCGTCGTTCGTTGCCGTCGTAGTCCACCTCGATCACTGAAACCGGTTCCCCGATGACGAAGCCATCGGCCGGCAGATCGACGTTGTCCTCGAAGGCCTGCCGGAAAGCGCAGAGTTTCTCATCATCACCGTATGCATCGACGGTGATCTCCTCGATCATCTCCTCCAACGCCTCGAGTTCCTTATTCCTTTCAGGGCTTCGTGGATTCATCTTTCATTTATCCTCCCAGATCCCGGCCCTCACCAGACGTTGAATCAGCACCTTACGCCGCATGTGGCCGGCCATGAATTTTTTCAATTCTTTTTATGAATTGCTTCCGTTCTGCAAAAAGCGCATAGGCTTCAAAGATCTCGATAAGGGGTAGAAACGACTTGTACAGTAACTTGGTCACTCTCCAGGCGCTACACGGTTTCACGGGTATTGCCGACCCTTTCGCTCTACTTCTCGGCCCAATCCGGCCCAGCAGATTAAGCTGAAAATACGCTGGAGACGCCAGTTTTATTTCCAGCTTATTTCAGCCGATTCCACCTATCATTGGTTGTCATCCCTTTGGATGGACCATCTAGCGCCGCCTCCGTGTCCCCCGGAATTGATCAAACCAAACCGTTTCAAGTGATTAATGTCGTCTCGAACCTTCGCAGAAGCTGGTGGTTGGCCATCTTGTCCATAATTTCACGAAAGGGAAGAGGCCCATGATTAGCGACGATTTGCATGATTTCTCGCTGCCTACCGGTCCGACGCTTGATAGACAAGGATTGCGCCTCTATTGGGAGTGAAGGTCTTGTCTGTCTTTTGTGCCATCAATCCGTTCTCAAAATACACATTTCTTTGGCACCAATGCTATCGTTATCCAATTCGTTACCTATTTCGTTCGACATTACCCAATTGCCATTTGGCGGTTTTTTGCCACCTGGCTTTCTGACCGCGTCCAAGGCATAGAACCTGATCTTTCGCCCGCAGGTTTTTCAGGACACGGTGCACCATATCCACGCTGACGTTCGGGCACCTGTTTTGAAGTTCGGCCACGCTTAAAGGACCGCGAGTACTGTCGATAGCGTGAAGAATTAGACTCGTTTTCTCGCCCTTGGGACTCTGAAGTTGGCCGAGGTGTTGCTCGAATTCCCGATAGGCCATCTTGATGATGGAAAGAACGTAATTGATATATGGCCAGGGGTCGTGTTTGCCCTCATGCCAGCCCTGGGAGCTTTGCTCCAGGGTTTCGTAATACAATTCTTCCGGACCATGCTACCTTTTCCATGTTCTTCTTCGGCTTCACCATCAGTCCCTACCTGGTTGGTCAAGTTCGCAGAGGACCGGATGGATGCGTCGCACTTTTTCTTCATCAGACGTGAACAGCGTGATCCCGCGGTTGAAGACCGTTATCTCGACCGTATCGCCTTTCTTATGATTAGTTTATCGTCCAGGCTATCCAGGACCTCCATCAGTCGGATCTTACGGGCATGGTGTTCCCTCAGGCTTTGCAGATATCGGTCCCACTCGGCTTGTTTTCTTTCTTTGGCCATGACTTTGGCGGCCTTGCGCAAGTATTTGCCCGCCTCCTGGTAAGCCTTTGGCTTGACCTGGGCGATCAATCGTTCTGCCTTGTTCTTCCAGATGGCCACGGCTCGATCCGGGGCGTGGGTTTGAACGGCCGTGGCGACCTCATCTTCGTCAACGCCGTACCCCCCGTATCGTTTCTTTGGAAGCCGGTCGTACCAATATAGTACCCGTTCGGGCTTCTTTTCCAATATGGCCAGTTCAATAAGATCGGTCACCATTGGAAATCGGTCTTTGCGTTCCGTTTCCGGAACATCCAGGCCGGAATCCGGAAGGGGCCAGCCCTTCCGCTTCCAGGGCGGCTCACCTTTCTCGAGGTACTGCAATAGGGATTCGCGCACCTTAGGCCAAGCCTTGACTTTGGCAGCGGCCTTTTTGCAGTCTGTAAAAGCCTGCCGGGAGGGGCGGCGTACGAATTCCTCGGCCTGTATCGCCGCCACCGCAGGCCAGTTCTTCTGTTGCGTTCGAATTTTCCGAAGCGTATTGCGCAGTCCGGCGGCAGTCCCGGGCCATTTGTCTTTTGTGGCTCGGATTCCCTCCCGAATCCAGCCTTCGGCCTCCTCATAGCGCCGCGCCGAAACCAGGAGATTGACCAAGCGTTCATAGGTGCCCGTCTTTTTGGCCTCAGCCTCGCACAGGGGTATAATCTCGTTCTGTCGGTCGGCCCGGTCCAGGGCGTGGATAGCCCAATCACTGAGCCGGTCACGTTCGTATCTGCGGCTGAAATCCTCTGCGCCTTTAGAAAGTTTCATCTCCTTCAAACGCAACAGCAGCCGGTCCGCAAGGGTATGCCATGCGGATTTGGGGTGCTGGCGGTGGAGGTATTCGGCCAAGGCCTCGCACACCTCGTACTGGTCCTCGAGCTCGGCATCTAAAGCCCAGTTCAACTTATCAGCAGAATCAAGCGATGACCGATCCAAAGCTTTGACGATCACCGGCATACAGGCGGCAACCTCCATCCCGGTTTCACCCTCGTCATGGCTTTCCTCCACCTGGCGGATACCGGTGGACACCAGTTCCCGCCCCAGGGTCAGCACCTCGTCGGCATGCCCGGCTTCAAGCAGTGTTTCAAGTTTCTTGCGAATCCCGGAATAGTCCGGCGTATACCCGCCGCCCCGCCAGTAGTCCTGCCAGCCAGGCTCATCGCCGATCTCTTGAATCTCACGGCGCAGGCGTGTTACCAGTGTTTTTGTATGGCCTGAGGTCAATTGCCGCCGGTTTACAAGCTCTTGCGCCATTTCAGGGTGTTGCTGCGCGATTTCTTGAATTAGCTCAATGAGTTGAGCTTTTGTTTTACCTTTTAGAAACTGGTTGATCTCCTCGCGTACATCCTCGGATACCGTCATTTCCTCATCAATCGGTTCATCATCCCGGTCTTCATCTTGCAGTATCTTCAAGCGGGCATCGCCCCGGCTTGCCTTGGGAAAGGGCTGGTTGTCTTCAATGCGCTTGAGATACTCGATCACCACCGCCACCCCGTGCTTGCAATCCAATTCATAAGGGCAGGTGCAGATCGAATCCGGCAGACCGTCGTCATCCATTACCACCTTGGTGGCATACCTTTCCGTGCCGTCTACCCAGGCGATCAGGCCGTCGTCTTCCGTTACAGCCAAATCACAGACACAACCCTGACGTTGATAATTCTTTCCTCGGGAGACGATCTTGCTTCCGGCCCACTCCTCGAGAGCATTCCAAGTCAAATCGGCAAATTGATCCAGTTGTGTTTTCTTTTTCGGCATGGGTTTACGTCCAGAGTGTTATAGTCTCGAGTGACAAAAATGGTTTTGAGGTCTTTTCCATCTATGGCACCACGCAATTTTTTGCAGAGATATCACTATCATGATGCCGCCACATAGTAGGGCGAGGGCACCGTGGGGTAGGCCCGAAACACGTGCATAAAGACCGCATCCGCCTTGTCATTGACCTCCGCTTCGTCATAGGCATCGACCGGAAGCCCCGTCTCGTCGCGCCACAAAAAATCCCGAATGGCGATCCGAACCGCATCGCGGGTCGCCTCTTTGTCCCGCCAGTGGTCGACCCTGAGCTTTTCGGCCTTGAGCTCCGCGAGCAGCTCCACCGCCACCGCCTTGATGCGCTTGATATCGGACGGACGCAATTCTTCCTTCCTCAGCAGGTCGAAGATCGCCAGGGACTCTTCGTCAAAACCCTCCCGTATGGCCCGGCGGTCTTCCTCGCTCAGCCTGTCCATAAACCGCAGCAAGGCTTCGAAAGTCTTCTCGATGGTGACCCGGTCTTTCTCGCGATTGTAGTCGGCGACGATTTGTTCATAATGCCGCTGAAAGTCCGTGCGCAACGGATTCTGCTCCATCAGGCGCTGCAAACGCCGCTCGATGGCCGCCTTGAGATTCTGCACGGTGGTCCGCTTGGCCGGGCTGCGCTCGAACTCCCGCCGCAGCCGGTCGAAATCGATCCGGCTGATATCATAGGGGACCTGCGGTTCGGCCACCTGATCCGGCTGCACCGCAATCGCCTGGTCAACGACTTGGTGCAGCTGTCGGATAATGTCCGTGATATCCTCTTTGTCGCGGTCTTGTTGAAGGCTTTTGTACACCACATTGATGGCGTCGTAATCCGGTCGATAGGCATTGACGCCTTCGACCGTAAGGCAGGCCTTGAACTTGCTGAACACCGCGCGGCACATCACCTCGAAGCGCTTGCGCGTCTCGTCGTTTTCGTTGGCCGCCTCCTTGGCTGCAAGAATAGCTGCATTCCTCTCAAATCCTGTCTGCGTGATAATGTTTTCCAGCGAAGCGCCCCGCTCGGTCAGAAACGCTCTGACCAAAGCGATAGCTTCGGCCCAATCGGCCAGCAGCTCTGCTTCGGGCCTGGTGGGATCGGTTTCGCCGCCCTGACCGCCGCGACCGCCGTCACCCGTTCCGGCAAAAGTGGCCAACGCCTTGCGCAGGTTCTTGAGAATGCCGCAATAGTCCACATTGGCTGGTTCGGAAAAATCGAACACCCGCAACCGCCGGCGCTCCCGTTCGCCCTTGTCATCGCGAAAGGTGACCTGAACGCCGTCGCGAATCAGTCCGTACTGTTCACGGTTGGTGGACAAAATGGTCTGGGAGGCAACGCTGGCGGTGAGTTGCCGCACGGCATCGTCGTAAGCGGCATCCGGTAGGTTCGGATTCAATTCGACCAGCTTTGCGCGCAGGGTGCGCGTCAACACCACCTCGCGGTCCGAATTTCGTCCCAGCAGGCTTTCCGGCCCGAAGTCCTCGGTGTTGTATGCGTAGACCGACCGCCAGCCAAGTAGCTGTTCCAGGTACTCCGCCGTGGTCTGCTGAACCAAGGTGTCTTCGGTGTAAGGTGCCGGCGTCATGGTTGCGTTTTACTCTTTTGATGGAGCGCCTTTCGCCCCGGCATGATCAGGCTCATTTGTCAGGTTTATCCAGTTTGGCATGCAATGACCGATTTGACTCTTATATGTTCCCATTGTCCCCATTTTGTCTCTTTTCGTGAATGATAATGATAATAATCATGACCCAATTGGCCCTTTTATGGCCCCTTTGAGCCCTTTATGAGTCCTTTGCGAGAGAGGACATAATACGTGCCCTTCCCGGTTGTCCCTACCTTTGTCAAAACGCCCCTGTCCATCAGGGCTTCGAGATGCCTTGATGCCGTTTGTTTCGACACCCCAAACTCATTTTGATATTCTTTGTTACCGATTCTGCCTCGGGCCTTGAGCATCGAAACGAGCTTTCGTTCGCGTTCCATCAGCCCCAGTTTATCCATCACCTCATCCGTCAGCCAGTCGCGCCAGACGACGGTGATGAAACGCTCACCCTCGTTTCGAAACTCAGGTTCCGGCAGGCCAGCTTCCACGCCCAGCCGGATCATGTCCAGGGTCCCGGTTCCGGCGCGTTCGATATAATGGGCCAGGAACAGCGGCTCGCAGAGCAGGCGGTTGCGCGGTACGGAGGGGTGCGCTATTCGCAATTGATCCACGGTCAGGTCTTCGGGCAACCCGCCGGGGTTCCAGACCTCCAGCCGGTCCGCAAACAGCATCACCTGCACCCCGGACTTGGAGGCATAATTGCGGTGGGCCACCGCGTTAACGATAGCCTCGCGCACCGCGCCGTGGGGCACTTCATAGGCTACATCGCTGTCAGGGCTTTGGTCGCTGGGCATGACCGATCTGGCCAAACGCGCCATGATGAAATCCACCGCCTGATCGGCCACATCGAAGACGGTTCCTTTGTAGACCTGCTGCGACGGGATGGGTTTTTGGATGCGGGTGCCGTGAAAATGCAGGCAGGTGACATCTGACGATGGGAAGTGCTTTTCGGCCGCTTCACCGAAAAGCAGCACAGCGCGCTGGGAGGGCTTGTCGCCGACCAGCAGATTCAAATGCGCTAGGGCCTTTTTGCGCGGGGTATCGGGGGCAAGGGCGAAATTGCGTTCCGCGCGTGCTTTCTCGATGAACCACTTGAGTTTTTGGGGAGAAATATCCTTCAGGGTGGCGTTGCGGCAGGGGGCCGCATCAAAATCCTTGGCCGCCACCAGGCCGCGGTCCTGAAGGTACTGGATCAGACTGCCATAAAGCAGCCGAAGCAACTGGTCGGTGTTTTCAAAACGGCGACGCACCACCGCATCGCCGGCGCGCCTTATAAGGGCTTTCATCTCGGGATGGCGGCCATCGTCGCTGCGCCCTTTGACAAAGATCAGCCGCCGCTTTTTCCGATGGGTGGCCTCGTTGAACTCCTTTTCCGTGGGCGACAGCCCCTTTTCATCCTTCCAGCCGTATTCGTCCCCGAAAATGCCCACATAGAGGGCACTTTTACCCACTTCGTCCAGATAGATGTCATCCGCCCGGCGGTCTGCCGGGGGCAGGTCCTCGAACAGAAACACGCGGAAAAACTGCCGCAGCAGGTCATTGCCTTGCACGAAATCCCGGACGGCAAACCGTTCCTGCTGAAGTTCCTTCTGGACGCTGCTGACGAAGAGTTGATCCATTATCGGAATGATTCTTTATATGGATTTTCCCTGTCCGATTCCCACCTTGCGGGTTTTCCGGCAATGTATACCCGTATGCGGTTCAATTCGTCGTCGTTTCGAATGACGTGTTCGTAATAATTGCGTTGCCGGACATATTGAACAGGCGTGTCCCGGCGCATCCATTTTGTCACACCTATTTTAAAACCACGAATTATGGAACCGATGGTTTTTGATGTACCGCGTGGTCGTTGACCCGGTTTTAGTAGGGGCGAAAAATTTTTCGCCCCTACGGGCGCATCGACGATGAACAATATTCCATGAACATGGTTGGGCATCACCACGAATGCATCGGATTTCGCATGGGGAAAATGACCCGGTATGGCATGCCAACATTGTGCTGCCACCCGCCCCACGTTATTCAACACCATTTTCCCATCCGCGATATCTCCGAACAGACATTCCCGATTTCGGGTGCAGATGGTCACAAAATAGGCGCCGCTTTTCGAATAATCATACCCTTTCAACCGAATGGAACGTCGGCAGTTAACCCTGCACATCTATATTCCCAAATCCTCAAAATTCTTCTTGATCGCCGCTGCAAGTTTCACGGCCTCAGCGTTGAGGTCTTCCAGCTCCACATGGATTTCGCGCATGGCCTCTTCGAAGTCGAAATCCTCATCCTCTTCTTCCGGGGCCACGCCCACATAGCGCCCCAACGTCAGGGACCAGTCGTTGGCTTCGATCTCGGATTTGACTAAAAGATAGCGGCTGTAAGCGTGCCGCAGGAAAACCAGCCCCATGACCGGCAGAAAATACTCGTTGCTGGCATAGGCGGAGTTGGCCCGCAGGGTATCGGCGGCGGTCCAAAGCCGCTTTTCAATGGCTTCGATATGTTCCAATTGGGCCATGGTCAGTCGCTCTCCTTGAAAAACGCATCGAGCAGATCCGCACCTTGTTCTCCCATCGCCCGCAGCAGGTCTTCAATCTGCTTCAGGGCCAGCGGCGACGGCTTGGCGCGGCCGTTCTCCCAGCGGTTGATGGTGGGAAACGTCACGCCTAGCCTTGCGGCGAACTTTTCCTGGGTCAGGCCCGTCCTCCCGCGAAGCGCGCAGACCAGCCGGGGAATGTCAGCCTGGGTATCCAATGACAAACTCCTCATACATTTGATAAGGATCTAAGAACCAGAATTCATATCACGCGCTCTGTCAGATGATCTATCATACGATAAACGAAATTCCTGTCAAGAAACATTTCGGTTATAGTCATATTTCCCGGTTTAACCGTTTAATGAACTGGCTGCTGCCCCGCATGAATGGCTATTTCGGGAATACTGCCTGCTGAACGCCTGATGCAATCCCGCCTTGGGCGGAATTAAACAGGCAAATTTGAAAAATGGACCCGCCTGCTGTGCGGCAGCGCGGGCAGGGAATCGGAGAATTCCGCATTCGTTTTGGGGGCCAAAGGCGTTTTTCGGGTTAAACATTCGGCGCTGGACATGAAATAGGCGGTTTGACAGAGAAGGGAGAATACAGCCGGGGATGTAGGGAGAGTCGTAACTTTATGAAACCACTGCTCTAATAACAACGAAGCCCCGCATCGCGGATGCGGGGCTTTATGCGTTAAGCAAGCGGTTCGAAAAGGGTTGCATTCGTGGTTGGCTC
>CP070697.1:4385890-4398471 GCA_020353555.1 Desulfobacterales bacterium | reverse complement strand
AATCAGTCGGGAACGGTCATCGGGATGGGCGATGTCGATCAGCGCCTGGGCTCTTTCCCGCAAGGTTAATCCCTTCAGGTTGGCGGCCCCGTATTCCGTGACCACCAGGTCAACGGATTCCCGCCGCCTGAATTGATTGGGGAAGTCCTCTACGGAGACCCGGATGTTGGGCTTGCCTTCCCGGTTGCGGCTGGGAAGGGCAAACAGGGTAAGGCCTCCCGGAGAAATCTCGGCCCCGCTGATAAAATCCAAGACTTCGGCCGGACCGGTTGCCACGTTGCCTTTGCCGATGTGAAGCGCGACGCGGCCGGACAAATCCACGCGGCGGGCGGGCAATACCGCTACAAAGCGCGGATTGCGGCCGATCTGGCTGGGATTGAAGACTTTGTCGATGCCCTGGAATTCCACCAGGGGATTTTGATCCAGCCATTGCATCAATTCCGGCGTGCCGATGGCATAGGAGGCCAGAGACTTGCCGCGATAAGTCTCTTTGCGTCGGTTGGTAACGGCGCCGCTTTGGACCAGATCCATCAAGGCATCCGTAAAGAAGGGCGAATGGACGCCCAGATGGCGCCTGATCTGAAGTTGCCGGCTCAAAGCGTCAAAGAGCGGGCCGATCGAAAATGCGATGCAGCTGCCGTCTTCAATCAATCCCGCGACGTTGGCGGCCACTTCGTCCATGACCGCATCCACCGGCCAGCGATCGAAATATAGCGGCGGTTCTTCGGAGGTGACCAGAAGATCGAAGTCCGAAGTGTGGACGAATGTGTCGCCGAAGGTCCTGGGAATCCGGTCATTGATTTCGCCGACCACCAGCGAAGCCTTTTCCATGGCCTGCCGGGCCGCGTCGACGGCCACCCCGAGACTGCAGCTGCCGGAACTGTCCGGGGGTGTCAGCTGGACAAACGCCACGTGAACCGGAATCTGGCCGGACTGAATCAGCTGCGGAATCCAGGCAAAATGGCTGGGTATCAAATCCACCTGCCCCGCCGTGATGGCCGCGTTGGCCACCCAACCGGAAAAAAAGGTCTTCAGGCGGTATTTGGGGAACCGGAGATCCCGGAGCGAGATCGCATCTCCGAAGCTAACCAGTTGGATTAGTTCAAGGTCCTGCAAGTTGCCGCGGTCTGATCGCATCAAGGTCTTGACCAGGGTTCGGGGCTCGGCCACCCCCGTGCCGATGAAGATGCTCATACCCGGCTTGATTTTCTCCATAACTTGCGCCGGCGTAACGATCTTTTCCCGCCAGTTTTTGGGAATCAGCGCGGCCATGGTTCTTGACCAGATAGGTGTTGAACGCGCGACACGCTCAGCCCATCTCACCGCTCGCTCGGAACTGAGAGCTAAGTCGTTGAAATGTTTGAAGTTGGCTCGAAAGAGCGTTAACCTGAGCAGGGGGCCCTGTCTTCCGCGTGCTTTCGCAGGGGGGCTCGAAGTCAGGGATACGGCCGGCCTCCGATACGGCTGGAACGTAGGCCTGAACCCCGTGAGGTGGGTGGTGGAAGAACCGCATCTGACCCAAAGCGCAGGAGCGTATTTATGCAAGTTGGATGCCACTATAAATATAAAAGGATTCGCAATTTTGTCAAGCCCCGTCGTTATTTTCATCCCTGCCGAAGGATCCCTGATTGGGCGTGGCGGCCGAGCGTATTTTCCGCTTATCCGCAGGTGTACCGTGAATATTGGCGTATTTTGAGAGAGGTTGACATGCCGCCATTTATCTTTTATCCAACCTGTAATGAAGTTGCCTGCGATTTTCAATTCAAACAACCTCCATTGAGCCGACTTTTGCGCTCGATTGCAACAGGGAGAAGCGATCTTGATCGATTTAAGCGTTCAGCCGGCAGCGCTCGCCCGGGCCGTGCAAAGGGCCAGGGAAAGAAACATCATTATACCGACTTTCAGGCAACAGCGGGACCCCCGCCTGATTCCCGCGGCCGTCGTATCCAAGCTGCGGAACATCGGATTGTGGGAGATCGATCCTTTGAACCTGTTTCGAATCACTTGGCATAATGAACCGGTCCCCCAGGGCGGCGGTTTTGGCGGCGTCAATTTGATGGAGTTCCCCCCGGCGCTCACCGGCGTCGAGGCGCGGATCGTAGCCCTCATCGGCCAATGGTTTCCCACCGGCGCGCACAAGGTGGGCGCGGCCTTCGGCTGTCTGGTTCCCCGGCTGGTCACCGGTCAGTTCGATCCGACCACCCAGAAAGCGGTGTGGCCCTCCACCGGCAACTACTGTCGTGGGGGTGCTTACGACTCCGCACTCTTAGGTTGCCCATCCGTCGCCATCCTCCCCGAAAAAATGAGCCGCGAACGCTTTGAGTGGCTGGCTGCGGTGGCAGGCGAAATCATCAAAACTCCGGGCTCCGAGAGCAACGTCAAAGAAATCTTCGACAAATGCTGCGAACTGCGTGCCTCCGGCGAGGATCTCGTCATCTTCAATCAATTTGACGAGTTCGGCAACTATCTGTGGCACTATGAGGTCACCGGTGCGGCCATGATGGCGGTCCTGGAACGTATTCTGGGACCGAGAGACAAATTCCGCGGCCTGGTTGCGGCTACCGGCTCCGGCGGCACCCTGGCCTGCGGCGATTATCTCAAGAGACAATTCCCCCACAGTAAAATCGCCGCGGCAGAGGCTTTACAGTGTCCGACCCTTTTGCAGAACGGGTTCGGCGCCCACCGGATCGAGGGCATCGGCGACAAACATGTGCCCTGGATTCACAATACGAAAAACACGGACATGATCATCGCCCTGGACGACGAAACCCCCGTGAGCCTGATCCGGCTGTTCAACGAACCGGCCGGTCGAAAATACCTGGTGTCCCGGGGTGTTTCCGAAGCGGTGGTCAACGGATTGCATCAGCTCGGAATTTCCGGAGCCGGCAACCTGGCCGGGGCCATTAAATTCGCCAAATATTATGAATTGGGCGCCAACGATATCGTGCTGACCGTGCTGACCGATTCCATGGAAATGTATGCGAGCCGGCTGGGCGAGCTCACAGAAGAGCGGGGCGAATTCACGGCAGCCGATGCCGCCGCCGTCTACGCCCAGCACCTGCAGGGGCTGACCACCGACAACCTGGAAGAACTGACCTATTACGGCCGCAAGCGCATCCATAATCTCAAGTACTTTACCTGGGTGGAACAGCAGGGCAAGACCTACGCCGAAATCCAGGCCCAATGGTACAATGACGATTACTGGGAAAGCATTCCCCCGTGTGTCGCTGAAATCGATGCGCTCATCGATGCCTTCAACGACCGGACCGGCTTGCTGAGAGGTCTCTAGCCCCGAGGGGCTTAACGCAGGGGGCTTTTCAAAAAGGCGGAATCCGATCTTCAGAATCTGAGCCCAGCGCCCGCTGAGGTCTTATTCCTGCTTGGCAAAAAAGTCCCTGACCATCAAAGACTTCGGGTCGAGGTTGGTCAAACCGTATTTAGCCGCCCAGCCCATCGCTTCCAGGTATTCCTCGGCAGTTATACTCCGCCAGATTTCAGGATAGTCGAATGCTTTATAATCCACACGGTATTGATGCATGATATTGACGTAGGTGGTTTTGGGAAGATTAGCGGCCACCCAGCGAATAAACTTTTCGGTGCCGGCGACGCGGTTGGGCATAACCAGGTGGCGAATCATCAGACCGCGCGTTGCGATTCCCTGTTGGTTCATGCGGTGTTCACCGACCTGTCGATGCATTTCGGTGATGGCGGCTTTGGCCACTTCAGGATAGTCAGATGCTCCGGCGAGATATAGATCCGCCTTGGCGGCATCCATGAACTTCATGTCCGGCAAGTAAATGTCGACGATGCCATCCAGCAGTTTGATGATGGCAACGCTTTCGTAACCGCTGGTATTGTAGACCAACGGAATTCGCAGGCCTTTGTGAAGGGCCAGGCTGACGGCGCTCAGAATGTTGGGCATCACATGGGTGGGCGTCACGAGGTTGATATTGTGGCAGCCGATCTTTTGGATGCGCAGCATGATATCGGCTAGAACTTCATCTTCAATTTCTTTGCCCCGTCCCAGATGAGCAATGGGCCAGTTTTGGCAGAACACGCAGCGCAGGTTGCAATTGGAAAAGAATATCGTACCGGAACCGTTTTTGCCAACCAGCGAAAGTTCTTCTCCGAAATGGGGGTGCGCCGAATAAACGACGAGTTTGGCGGTCGCCTGACAGAAGCCTTTTTCACCGCTTAATCGATTTACCCCGCACTGCCGCGGACAAAGCCGGCATTCCTCGAAGATGGCGTAAGCCTCTTGGGCCCGCTGCGCCAATTGACCATCCTGTTCCAATTTCCGGTAGGCGGGGTACCCTGGCTTCAATTCGCTGGGGGCGGCTCCCGTCCAACGGTGATCAAGGAGCAGTGATCCGCCCAGCATCAGTGTGCCCTTGATAAAGGCCCGGCGTGTGATATTCATTAGGGAACCTCCCTCCGCACAGATCGCGGGCGGAAAAAATAGCCCTAAAAAGTTTGCAACGGAAAATAGCGGTCTGATCTGACGGCCGAGATCGATGCGTTCTGATTGCCAAGCGTGCTAGGCGCGTTTCATATTCCGATTTGAGCTTGACTGCGGGAGTGGGGCGGAACTTTCACTTTGACATTTTGTGCTTTACAAGTATTATAATGTTGCATCAGAAAAGCGTTTACGTGTTTGTGAGAGGCTTGTGCACCGGTAAAATCCACTCGAATCTGTATCAGATCCAGATCGATAAATCAAGAGCCGGATGGAATGGTTCAAGAGGTTGCAAATTACTTGTGAAGCATTCTGAATGCAGACTCATAGACCAGGGCTTTGCGGCGGGCAGCTGCGGGGTCGAGGCGGGCGGCCGAAGGGCACCGGCGTGTCGGGTGACCCTAAAGCACGATGATCATCAGATCTATCGGCTGATAACGTCGATTCATCTGTCCCGTCCGGAAAACTACCTTTCCATCTATCAGTCCGGCTGCAACTTTTCCTGCCGCAAATGCCATTCCTGGTATTTCAGCAAAATCAAGGAGGGTGAATGGTATACCCCGGAGCAGGTCTGTGAAACGGCCAGGATTTACGCCGCAACGGTAACATTGAGGGAACCGCGTGAAAAAGCAACCGCCTGGCATGCCCATGACTCCTGCCGTTGCTGCGGAAGCTGCGTGGTGTCCGGTCAACGGGCACCGCAATGCCCGGGGGTTATGGAACCCGCCGCCATTCGCGTGAGCCCCCAGGGGTTCGGACCGGCCCGGAACATTGTGGCGTTTACCGGTGGGGATGTGACCTGCTGTCCTGAGTTTTATGGGGCGTGCGCCCGACTGATCAAAAAGAATACTGAACTTTGGGTATTGATTGAAACCAATGGGTACGGGCTCACGGCGCCGAATTTGGACTATTTGCGGGATTCCGGTGTGGATGCTTTCTGGCTCGATATCAAGGCCTATGATTCAGCCAAGCACAAATGGCTCACCGGTTGCGACAACGACCGTATACTGAGACTTCCGGCCGAACTTCGCCGGCGGAACTTTGTGCTGGAAGTTCTTTCCCTTTACATCCCGGGATTGGTCGAAGCGGACGAACTGGAGAATATCGCACGACTGCTGACAGGGGTGGATCCGGAGATTCCCTTTACCCTTCTGGCATTTTTCCCCGAATATCGCATGCAGAAGTATCCCGTCCCCCAGGTCCAAGAAATGGTAGCGGCCTATCAGCGGATCAAAGCCGGCGGCTTAAGAAAAGTCCGTATCGGCAATGTCGGCATCTTTGCGCGCTCTCAGGCGGATCGCGACTATTTGCGGGCGAATGTGGATGCGGATGCATTTTGATTCAATCCTCCCGCAAAGTCGAATCATCCGTGCCAAAATAAAATTGCAGGCTTACCGATGACAGTGGACTATTTGAGGAATGTTTTCAATTTCACGGCGATCAGAACGGCAGGGCGAAGGCTTTTCCCCCAATAGCCAATATTGAATCGTCAATCATCAATCCACAATCCGATAGGGGGATCCTCCATGGCGATCGGCAAGGCCGTCCGGCGGGTGGACGCGATAGCCAAGGTGACCGGCCGGGCGCGGTATACGGATGATTATTTTCGACCGGGGATGCTGGTGGCCAAATACCTGCGCAGCACCATCGCCCACGGCCGGGTCAAGAAAATCGATACCCGCCGGGCGCAAAGGTTACCCGGTGTCGAGGCAGTGTTCACCTACGAGGACGTACCGCCTATCAAATTTGCCACGGCCGGCCACCCGTATGCTCTGGACCCGGCGCACCAGGACGTGCAGGACCGCCTGCTGCTGACCCGGCATGTGCGCTATTGGGGCGATGAAATCGCCGTGGTGGTAGCCGAAAATGATCTCATTGTGCAGGAGGCTTTGGAACTGATCGATGTGGCCTACGAGGAGTATTCCCCCTTGGTGACGCCGGAAGCCGCTCTGGCCGCGGGCGCCTTCGAGATTCATGCCGGATCGAACAATGTCGTCGGCGAATCCTGCTATGCCGTGGGAGGGAACATCGAGGAGGCGCTGGCCCAGGCCGACGTCGTGCTGGAGGGGCGCTACCGGACCCAGATCTGTCAGCACTGCCATATCGAAAACCATATCGCTCTGGCCTATATGGATGATCTGGAACACATCGTTGTGGTTTCCTCGACTCAGATTCCCCATATCGTCCGGCGGATCGTCGGGCAGGCTTTGGGCCTGCCCTGCGGACGCATTCGAGTGGTCAAACCCTATATCGGCGGCGGGTTCGGTAACAAGCAGGACGTCATTCTGGAACCCATGGTGGCCTTTCTGACGCTGCAACTGGGGGGCCGGCCGGTCAAGATGCACCTTTCCCGGGAAGAGGGTATGATCGGCACCCGAGTCCGCCACCCTTTCACGACGCAGATGAGGGCCGGTGTAATGCAGAACGGCACCCTGGTGGCCCTGGACATCGACGCTCTGTCAAACAGCGGTGCTTATGCCTCCCACGGGCACGCAGTGGCCGGCGCGGCCGGCGCCAGGTCTCGCGCCCTCTATCCCCGCACGGCGATCAACTACCATGCCAAGACCGTCTACACGAATATCCCGGCGGCCGGGGCCATGCGGGCTTACGGCGCCCCCCAGATGATGTTTGCCGTGGATTGCATGATCGAAGAGGCGGCGCGTCGAATCGGCATGGATCCGGTGGAGTTCCGGTTGAAAAATGTCGCTCGGCAGGGGGATGTGGATCCCCTGACGGGAGAAGGTTTTGAAAGTTGCGGGCTGGCGGAATGTCTTCAAAGGGGCAAGGCGCTGATTCAATGGGATGCCAAGCGTGCCGCCAGGCCCCGGAAACAGACGGGCCCGGTGCGTCGGGGCCTGGGTGTAGCCTGCTTCAGTTATGCCACGGGAACCTATCCGGTGTGTCTGGAGATCTCCGGGGCCCGGATCATCCTCAACCCGGATGGATCGGTGCATATCCAGGTAGGCGCCACGGAAATCGGGCAGGGCTCAGATACCATCGTGGCGCAGATGGTGGCGGAAACCGCTGGAATCCCCTTGGCGAATGTGCATGTGGTATCCACTCAGGATACGGATGTGACGCCTTTTGATACGGGGGCCTATGCCTCCCGTCAGGCGTATGTGACGAGCAATGCCGTCTTCAGGGCGGCCACCGCCCTGAAAGCCAAAATTCTCGAACATGCCGGCCGGATGAGCGGCATCCTTCCCGCTGAGCTCGAAATCACCGACGGCCGCATTGTCCGTCGCGATGATAGGGCCCGCAAGAATATGCCGCTGGCGGCGGTGGCCCTGGATGCCTATTATGACAAGCAACGCGGCGGTCAGCTGACTGTCGAGGTTTCCCACAAGACCTGCAGCAACGCCCCTGCATTCGGCTGCACTTTTGTGGAGATCGAGGTCGATGTGCCGCTGTGCCGGGTGCAAATCAAGGAAATCTACAATATTCACGACTCCGGCATCATTCTAAACCCCCTGCTGGCCCAGGGCCAGGTGCAGGGCGGAGTTGCCATGGGCATCGGCGCCGGACTTTACGAAGAGATGCTGATCGATCCCGAGTCGGGCTATATTTACAACAATAATCTATTGGATTATAAAGTCCCCACCATCATGGACGTGCCCGACATAGGCTGCGCGTTTGTGGAAACTTTCGAACCCACCTCCGGTTACGGCAACAAATCGTTGGGAGAGCCGCCGATCATCGCGCCTCCGCCGGCCATCCGCAACGCCCTTTGGGATGCCACGGGCGTGAAGATTGACGAACTGCCCATGACCGCCCACACCCTGTACAAGCATTTCATGAAAGCGGGGTTGCTGTAAAATTGAAATCGGACGCGCATGACCGCAGGTGTGAAACAGATGCGCTGGAAGGCCTCACCTCTGGTCCAAGAAAAACCATCACCCTGAAAATCAGGCCGACTCCGGGGCGATCTGCGTGTTCGGTGACACCGCTGGCGTATTTCGGAGGGGCGTTCGATTTCAACGGGAGACCGTCGCATGTTTAACATCGAAAGCTATCGGAAGGCTGGCAGCGTTGCCGAAGCGGTTCGCCTTTTGCGGGAAAATCCCCTGGCGCGCCTGATCGCCGGCGGTACCGATGTGCTGGTCAAACTCCGCAAAAACCAGGAGGGGTTCCATCATCTGGTCGACATTCACGACATCGCCGAGCTGAAATGCATCACGCGGACCGCGGACGGGGATCTCGTCATCGGAGCGGGAAGCTGCTTTACCGCCGTGGCGGAGTCCCCCTTGATCCGCCGCTACGTGCCGGTTTTGGCGCAAGCCGTCCGAACCATCGGCGGGCCCCAGGTGCGCAACATGGCCACCATCGGCGGCAATCTCTGCAACGGAGTTCCCAGCGCCGACAGCGCTCCGCCCCTCTTAGCCCTGAACGCGGTGCTGACGATCGAAGGCGGTGCCGGCCCCCGGCAGATGCCTCTTGAGGATTTTTTTCAAGGCCCTGGCCGTGTGGCTCTTGAGCAGCATGAGGTCCTGACGGCGATCAGCGTTGCCCGTGACAACTATGCGGGCTATTATGGACATTATGATAAATATGCCATGCGGGCGGCCATGGACATTGCCACCATCGGCTGCGCTGCGGTGTGCCGGCTGGAGGACGGCCGGTTGCAGGACCTGCGGCTGGCTTTCGCTACGGCCGCGCCCGTGCCGATCCGCTGCAAGGCGACGGAGGACCGCGTTCGGGGCCGCCGGATATCCCCGGAGCTGCTGGATGATATCGCCCGAGCCGTGACGAAGGACCTTCAACCGAGGACGTCCTGGCGGGCGACCAAGGAATTTCGCCTGCAGATTATCGCCACCCTGGCTCACCGGGGGGTGAGACAGGCCATTTTAGAGGCGGGAGGAAGCATCGCGTGAAGCGCACCATTACCTGCACCATCAACGGCAAGCGCAAAGAGCTGACCGTGGACGTGCGCCAGTCGCTGTTGGAAGTCCTGCGGGAGCAGGCGGGACTGATCAGTGTCAAACAGGGCTGTGCCGTGGGTGAATGCGGCGCCTGTACGGTGCTGATCGATAATGTACCGATCGATTCCTGCCTCTATTTGGCGGTCTGGGCCGACGGCCGATCCATTCGGACGGTGGAGGGTGAAAGCCGGGACGGCAAGCTGTCCAGAGTGCAACAGGCCTTTGTGGAAGCGGGCGCCGTGCAATGCGGCATCTGCACCCCCGGTTTCGTCATGGCGGCCACCGCCTTTGTCGAAAAACATCGAGGCCGGAAGGTGACGCGCCCTGACATTCGGCCGGGACTGGCGGGAAACCTTTGCCGCTGCACGGGCTATGACAGCATTATCACCGCCGTGCAAAAGAGTCTGGATGAGGGCGATGAGCCGTAGCGCCGGGAGCGAGGCCTGCATAGGACGCGGCTAAACCCCGATCGGCCCGGGTCTCCAACGGCGTTCATCCGGGTCACTCGGTGTTCCGTTGGGGCGGACTGGCAGGGTCGTTGCTGATAAGAAATTGAAATTATATTTAAAAACGAGTAAAGCGCACATGATGAATGTCGTAATTCAAACGCTGGGGGGTCTGGGACTGTTCATTCTGGGCATGAAGATGATGACCGAGGGCCTGCAGATGTCGGGCGGCAAACGCATTAAAACCATTTTGGGCGCCGTTTCGTCCAACCGGGTGTTCGGCTGCCTGACGGGGGCCGGGGTAACCGCCATGGTTCAATCCTCTTCGGCCACGACCGTCATGCTGATCGGGTTCGTCAGCGCTGGATTAATGACGCTGCAGCAGGCCGTCGGTGTCATCCTGGGCGCCAATGTGGGAACCACCATGACCGCTCAGCTGATTGCTTTCAAGCTCAGCGAAGCCGCCCTGCCTGCCATTGCCATTGGCGTGATTTTGAAGTTTTTCACCCAAAGAAAAAAATACCGCTACCTGGGTGACGTCGTCCTGGGCTTCGGCCTGCTTTTTTTCGGCATGACCGTCATGAAGCACGGGCTGTCGCCCTTGAAAACCGATCCGGTTTTTATTGCATTTTTTACCAAATTCGACACAAGCACCGCCAAGGGACTGCTTCTCTGCGTTCTGGTGGGCGCGATGCTGACCATACTCGTGCAGTCTTCATCGGCCACCGTGGGCTTGACTATGACCCTGGCCAGCCAGGGTTTGTTGACCTTCCCGAGTGCCATGGCCCTGGTTCTCGGGGAAAATATCGGCACCACGATAACGGCGGAACTGGCCACGATCGGCTCTTCGAATATCAACGCCCACCGGGCGGCCAGGGCCCACACCATGTTCAATGTCATCGGGGTCGCCATCATGCTCCTCGTCTTTTCCTATTTTGTGAAACTGATCGTGCTGGTTACGGGCTACCTGGGTACGGGGCCGGTCGATCAGGTGGTCGGGGGGGAGACCGTCCACATCTCCAGGTATATCGCCAACGGCCACACGCTGTTCAATGTGATCAATGCCTCCGTATTTCTGATTTTTTTGCCTTGGTTGATCAAGGTGGCCATCTGGCTGTCGCCCAAGCATGAAGAGGCGGATGAATTTTTCAGGCTGCCCGACTTTGGGGACAGGTTCATCGATACACCGATCGCCGCCCTGGCCAAAACTCGCAGTGAGATCATCCGGATGTGTGAAACCGCCATATTGACGTTCAAGGAGACGGTTATGCGCATCGAGGACCGCGATTACAGAAAGCTGAGCCAGTGGAAGCGTATCGAAAATCACCTGGATGGCATGCAGAGAGAAATCACTGCCTATTTGACCAGAATTTATCAGGGGGACGTGAGTGAATCCGAAGCCCGGGAAATCTCCAGTCTAATGCGCATGACCAACAACCTGGAAAGAATTGGGGATTCGGTGGAAAACATTGCCCAGGCCACGGAAAAAATCATTGAAAACGACATCCGATTCACCCCTTTTGCTCTAACGGACATCAAGGAAATTTCAGGTCAGGTCATGGAGTTTCTCAATCTCGTCAAGGAGGGGATGCGCAACCGGGGCAGGAATTTTATCGAAAAGGCCGATGCGATCGAAAATACCATCGACAACATGCGGGAAAACATGCGCCAGGGCCATATTACCCGGCTTCGTTCCGGTGAATGCGCGATTGATTCGGGCCTGGTTTTCATTGATCTGCTGACGAATTTCGAGAAAATCGGGGATTACTGCTTCAACATTGCCGAAGCCGTGGCCGGTCTGAAGTAGCGCGCCGCAAGCTGAATCGTTCCGGCCGGCATCAATCCCCTGCCTGTCTGTGGGCCCAATGGTCGAGGCGATCAAAAGCGGCGTTGATCTGTTGTTCGGTCCCGCCGAATGAAAGGCGAATATGGCCTTCGCCGGTGGGACCGAACCCGCTTCCGGGAATCGTAATTACTTTGGCTTCCTGTAATAGCCTGATTGCCAGGTCCATTGAATTCAGGCCTTCCAGCCTGATCTTCGGGAATATGTAGTACGCTCCTTGCGGTTTTTGGTAGCTGAAAATCCGGGAAAGATGGTCCAGGCGCCGGCAGATGGTTTCCCGCCGGGCCGCCAGAGCCGCCACCAGGTCGCGGATAAATTGACGGCCCGCGCTGTGGCGGCCGGCCGTCTGCCGGAGAGCGGCCAGAGCCGCATACTGGGAAATGGTCGGCGCGCAAATATTAAATGCATCGTGGACTTTCAAGACTTGATCGATGATCCGGGCGCTGGCATACATGTAGCCCACTCTCCAACCCGTCATGCAATAGATTTTCGAAAAGCTGTAGGTCGCCATGAGGTTTTTTTTCAATTCCGGCAGGGACGCCAAACTAAAGTGCGGCAGATTGTCGTAGACCAGGAAATCATAGGCTTCATCCGCGATTACAAAGAGATTGCGGTCTAAAGCAATCTCCGCCAACGCCCGAAGCTCTTGCTCTGAGAAAACGGCTCCGGTGGGATTCATGGGGCTGCACAACAAGATGGCCTTGGTCCTGGGGGTGATGGCCGCCTTGAAGCCTTCGATATCCAAACGCCAGCCCCGGTCTTCGAGGGCGGGAACAAACACCGGTTGGCCTTCGGCAAAGAGAATCTGCTCGATATGCGAAGAATAGTTGGGTGACGGCAGGAGGACTTCGTCGCCGCGTTCAATAATGGTGGCAATCCCACCCGCCAGGGCTTCCATGGCGCCGCAGCTGATGAAC
>CP070697.1:4384271-4385790 GCA_020353555.1 Desulfobacterales bacterium | reverse complement strand
AAACCTTTTGTCCCGCAAAAAATGATTTATTTCAAATTTTTTTAGACAAAATGGAATTTACCCTGTGACCGCTTACCATAAAGATATAATTTCGTGACTTTTTACGAAATTATCAAACTTCATTTTGCCTCTTTGAGCCTTCGTGTCTTCGTGGCTAACAGTTACGATCTACAATCCCGCCACAAAGGCACTAAGGCACAAAGATTATAAAGTAATTTTCTGGATGCCATCAATATCATTCCATAATTTTTCAGTGCTAGATACTTCGCTTTTTAATAAAAGTTTAACCTTCATTTTGTGTCTTGGTGTCTTCGTGGCTAACAGTTACGATTTAGAATTGAGCCACAAAGGCACTAAGGCACGAAGGTCATAAAAAAATTTTCTGGATGCCAGAAATATCATCCCGTAATTTTTCAGTGCTAGATACTTTGCTTTTTAATAAAAGTTCCTTTTATTTCTTTGAGTCTTGGTGTCTTCGTGGCCTAACTATCTTCGTGGCCTAACTAACCATTTTGAGCTTGATCATAAAGGCACTAGTCGGATAAATAAGTCGATGATGAAATGTTTGCCGCGGATTGCGACGGATAGCGCCTCGGGATAAATTATCCGGCGCTCGGTCGTTTCTGCTTGACCTTTTCCAATATCGCTCCCATGACCTCGCCGGCCTTGGCATGCACGACGACATCCGCCCGGGAATCCATTTCGGTCGGCGTGTAATTGATGATGACCAGCTTGGCGCCGGCGCGCTTGGCGATGAGCGGCATACTGGCGGCCGGGTATACAACCAGGGACGAGCCGATGACAATGAAGAGATCGCATTCCCGACTGTGGCGTTCCGCCTGATACATTTTATCCTGGGGCATGGCTTCACCGAATGAAACCGTGGCGGCTTTCAGCAGACCGCCGCATTTGCGGCAGTGGGGGTCTTCCTCGCCTTCTTCGATGCGCTTTAACACGTCGACCAGGGGGAGCCGATCATCGCATTCCAAACATTTGGAGAATTTGATGGTGCCGTGCAGTTCAATGATGTTTTCTTCCGAATTGCCGGCGGTGTGATGCAGGCCGTCGATATTTTGAGTGATGACGCAGCTGAGTTTGCCAAGCTTTTCCAGCTCCACGATGGCATAATGCGCGGGGTTGGGCTGGTAGTTGGCCGATACGAGTTCGCGGCGAACCTGCCAGTTGCGTTTGCGGGCTTCTTTGTCGGCGACAAAGCGTTGAATGGTAAAATCCTCCGGGTCATACCGCGACCAAATGCCGCCCGGGCTGCGGAAGTCCGGTATTCCCGATTCGGTACTTACCCCGGCGCCGGTGAAAACAACCACTTTCCCGGCCTCGAGAATTAACTGCACAACTTGGTCAATGGGATCGTCCATGGAGCCCCTCCTTCCCCGTCAGGTGTTTACTTCGGCCGCAAGTGAGGAAAACCTATGTTTGTACCAGTTTAGCCCTTTGAAAAACCATGGATCGGCCCACCGCTGATCGGCCGGGATATTTTGCATACGGCTAAATTGATACC
>CP070697.1:4378803-4384171 GCA_020353555.1 Desulfobacterales bacterium | reverse complement strand
CGCGAGAGCACCCGTTGGACAGGGCGAACTTTTTCCCGGCCGACTGCCCGAAGGAGGCAATCCAGCAGACCCTCCCGGTGGTCACATAGCCAAACGGAAAATAGACGGAGGTCGCAAGCCCTTCCAGGTTCTCGAGATCCAGCGTTCCAAAGGGCAGCAGATCCCGCTCCAAACGGCGCACCTGCAAATCCCGCATTTTGGCCTGAAATTCCACGTCGTCAAAGGTGCAGTGCTTGAGGAGTTCTCCGGTCGCAGCCGCAAACCGCGATGCCTGGTCGGGGTCCAACAGGCGGGGATCTTTAAAACCTTTGTTCAGCAAGCGACCCACGGACAAATCAAATCCCGGGTATCTCTCCTGCAGAAAAAGGAGAACGCCCCAATCGTTGACAACAATCTCGGCCTGAATAACCCTCTGCTGAAGATAATCAAACAGGGGCGAACATCTTTCGATCCCTTCGTCCGTAAGGGGCGGGGTCAAAAAAGTGACCCCCCAGGCTTTCCCCTCGGCCAATTGCACCAAGGCATGCAACTCATCCAAGCGCGGCAGGCGATGGACACAGAATTCATCTCCGACGTAAAGCCGCCGGGAAGTTCGATCCAACCACCCCGTCCCGTGGTGCGCCTTCACGGCTCCGGCTTCATCTAGGCCCGGCCAATGCCGGGGAAGGCTTTCTAAGGCTCCTATCTGTTCCGGATCCCGGAGATGAACGGCCAGCTCCATATGCTCTCTCAACGCTGCGCTACTTGGAGATCAGGCTCATGACCACGCCATCGCCCTTCAATGGAATAATTCCAATGCGCTTCAAGGTGGCCGTGTCGTAGACGCTGATGTCCGGCCCGGCCGGACCCACATAGAGTTTTTTCCCGTCGGAGGTCAGGGCCACGGCGTAACAGGTTCCCCGCTCGAGCGGATCCATGGCCAGGGTTTTGCCGGTATTGGAATCCACCTTGTAAACCTCGTCCATCGCCGCGTAGACATATTGCCTGTCCGGCGAGACGGTGCTGGAATAGGCCATTACGAAATCCTCCCCCTTGAGCTTGCGAAGGTCACCCTTCTTGTCGATGAGTACGTAAAACCACTCTTCGGGGGAATAGGCGGGCACGCTCACGACGCCTTGATCCCCCGGACTCCAATTATTCCAGATCGCAAGGACATTCAAGCCCGGCTGGCCCTCCTCCGGATGAAGCACTCCTAAAATCTTTTCGAGCTTTCCGTCCTTCAGATTGAGCTTGAAGACATCCTGCGCCAGAAGGATCACATGCTCCGGGTCGTCCGGGGGGCTGACCACCGAAGTGCAGGTGGGGGGAATTTCGAAGTTCTTGACGACCTGTTTCTTGCGCACGTCATAGACCACCAGCTGGGGCGGCAGCACATTCAGCGGCGGGATGTTGAGCTTTTTTTTGGTGATCGTCGCCGCCATGTGCAGGAAATTCCCGTCCGGCGAGACGGCAATGCCCGGCCAGATCGTGACCCGGTTTAAATCCGACCAAAACTGGTAGTTGTCGATGATCTGCTGGGTTTCGGTATCCACCGCATAGACAGCGTGCCAGCTGTTCATGTAAAATCGCTTGCCGTCCGGAGAAGGAATGCTCCCCACGATGTAATCGTTGAAGGAAATGGTCTTGACCACGGTATCCGAATCACAGTCGATAATCTGCAGGTTGTTGACGCTGGGCACGTACAGGTAGTCCTTGGCCGCCAGCGGATAGGCCAGACCCAGCAAACAACAGACCCCCACGACGCCCCGCACAATTTTGCTTAAACTGCGGCTCATTTCAGCCTCCCTTCTTATCGCTTGATCACAAAATTTAGATTGCGCCAGTCTCTCTCGATGGCCAGGCATTGGTTCTGGAAGTCAGGCCAGTTGGTGATATTGTCCGGGGTCTGGGCCGGCCACCAGCAGGGGCCGGAACAACTCGTAAAGTCCCGGGCGCTGGAGACGCAGTTCCCCATGGGTGTGGCGGGCCGCGGATTGGTCTCCCAGCCAGTGTCGAAAACCGTTGTACATCCGATCGGCATGCCGGTCATGACATCGACGTCTTGCATACCGAAGACTTCTTTTTCTTCCAGTTTTTGGGCGCTCTTATTGATGGCCTTGAGCCATTTCTTTTTCATGTGCTCCTCCTTTTCTGCGCTCAATGATCTGATTATGGCCGATAGCCCCGCGACCGGCACAACCGTTCCAAATAGTCCGGATACGTCGCGGCAATTTGACAGTATGCCTCCAAGCCAATCTCACCCCAGCGCCGGATCCAGTCGCAATAGTGCAAATTGGGCTTGAGGTGGCTTCCTTCCCGCACACAGGCTTCATGGTAGCAGCCGCCCGTACAAAGCGTGCGGGCCCAACATTGTTGGCAGTCCGTTTTGTTACTGATTGCGGCTTCCGCCCGGAATTCGGCAAGCTTTTCCTGGTTCAATCCGCGAAAGATATCTCCCATACAAAACTGCTCGTCCCCCGTAAAACGCTGGCACAAAAAGAGCCGCCCGCCAGGATCGACCGCGAAAAGCCCCAGGCCCGCCCCGCAGGGATAGTTCAGCACCTCGCCCTGGTGCAGGGCCACCAGCAGATCAATCAGGTTGGAAAAACCAAGGAACCGACCCTCTTGGGCGGCTTGCAGAAAGTCCTGCGCGAGATCCTGAAACGCTTCCAAGAGACGATCCATATCCGCCGGGCGGAGCTGATAGTCCGGATGCCCGGTGGTAACCGGGGCAAACCCCACCTCCATGAATCCCAGACCGAGCAGATGATCCAGTATCAACGGAACTTGGCCCGGGTCCTTCACGAGGGTCACCCGGGCGGCGACCGGTCGCTGGCGGGCCTGCTGCAGGAGGTGTTTCACCTTCGGCAGGATCAGCGCATACGATGGGCTTCCATCCGGGAACCGCCGGCAGCTGTCGTGGACTTCCTGAAAGCCGTCCATGCTCACCGTGACACCGATGTTTTTCTGCTGAAAAAAATCAACGATTTCTTCGGTCAGAAGGGTGCCGTTGGTGGTGAGGGCGAAATTCACCTTTTTCCCGGTGGCGGCCGCTTTGGCGCAGGCGTAATCGACCACCGCCGGGATCGCCTTGAAATTCAGCAAGGGCTCTCCCCCAAAGAACACCAGAACCACTTCTTCGAGCCCGCCCGATTGCGCCACCAGGAAGTCGACCGCCTGCCGCGCCACGTTTAAATCCATCCGCTCTTTGCGGCCCGTGCTCCGTCCCCGTTCCGCGTAATAACAGTAGCGACAGCTGAGGTTGCAGGTATCCGTCAGATGGAGAATCAGGGTCTTCAGCGGAATGGAAACCGGGCAGGCGCCCACCGTCTTTGCGTGAGGCGCAGTTCCCCTGGCCGGAATCAGCACGCGGCGCTGCAACAGCCCCTGAAAAAGCGCATCACGGTCTTCAGCGCATAAGGCGCCCAGGCTTGCCAGCGCCTCTTTGCGGGTCATGTCCCTTTTGGAACCCCAGTCCGCCAGAATCCCCTTCGTTGACGGATCCATCTCAAAGATGGCCTTGTCCGCCACCAGGAAGAGAAAGTCCTTGCCGTCCACATGGATCGTTTTGTGCTCCGCGACTCTGAACTTATGCATACCTGCCCGACGTTATTTGATATGGGTAATGAAATCCGGTACCGTAACCCCCAGCAGGGAGCGGGCCTTCAGCGGTTGGCCGCCGTCCGTATAAGCCGCCCCGATCGCGATCAGGCCGATACCTCCCCGGCGTTGATAGCGGGACTCGATCGGCCCATAGGTGGTCACCGGCGTGTAAAGTCCGCTGATCACGGAGGTTTGTAAGTATTTCAGATCGTCATCACCATCTCTGGTTTTTTCTTCTTCGAGCCACCATTGCGCCTCAACCGGCTCCAGGACCAAATCATCTTCGGTGTCCGGCTGGCCGTCGGCCCCGTAGCTGACACCCCGGGCCACGAACTGAACCCCTTGCGGCGGATAGGCCGCGCCACAGCTTACCCGCGCCCGGCCCAGGGCCGGAAAGATTTTGATTCCATCCAGCTTGTTGAAAACGACAACCGTCTCGTCGCAGGCAACACCCGGGATGCTGAGGCCGGAGGGTCCCGCCGCGGCCGTCGCGCTTGCGATGACTTCCAGGCGCAGGATGGAGTCGTCGACCCTTTCAATTCCTTTTACGGTCAGGTTGGCAGCGGCGAATTGAATATCGCCCCCATTCAAACTCGCCGGCAGATTCACCCCGATCAAGGTAATTTTTTGGCTGGCACCCGCAGCTTGCAGGGCTTGCGGGTAAAGGGCAAAGACGCGCGGCGCGCCATCGGCTTTGTAGAATTCTTCGTCGCCATAGGCGTTGGTATCCTGTACCACCGTCCACCACTTGCCCTTGAAGCCCATGCCGGGGGCATCCAGATCAAAAACACCTTCCACCCTCCCGGTCAGCGGCGTCGGCGCCAGGGCGTACCGCAGATGATACCCGCCATACAGGGTCCCCTCACCGCCCAATTTCAGAGTGACCCCATTGGCATAGCGGATCTCTTTTTCAACCAGGTATTCATCTTCGCCTTTTGGCGGATTGGCTTTAAACGTGTAAGCACCTTCATAATACCCCATACCCGGCTGGAACCCCGCCACCTTCCAGTTTCCGGAGAGATCCACGTCTTTGCGGTTTTCCATCCAGGTTTTCCTTTCCGGGGTATCCAGCGGCAGAAGCTGGGCCAATACATCGACCAACTCCATGGCCTCCTTGGGCCAATCCATTTCACGCAGCTGGCCCACGACGGTCGGGTAATAGCCCAAATGCAGATTCATGTTTTCGACCCATTACTCCCGGGTCTTGCGATGCGCGCGGATCTTGCCATAGGTATGACACCGGACGCAGGCGGCAAATATCCGCTCCTCGGTCTTATCCTTGGGTATTTCCCGATACTGGCTGTTTTCGTCGCTGTTGATATAGGCGATTTCAGCCATCTCGGCCGGGGTCAAGATCAGATGCTTGCTCAACTCCTTGATGACGGGATAAAAATCCACGTCGGCGATGGGAGCGCCGTTGATACGGATCATCCGGTCGGTGACGACCTTCCATTCTTCCGGCGTCTTGCGGGTCTCCTCGATCACCTCTACCCGCCCCTGTTGATCCAGCTTATGACAGACCGAACATTTTTGTCTGACCACCCCGAATTCCGCAAAGGGTGTCTCTGCGAACGTCCAGCCGTCCATGCAAAGGAACGCCCAAAGCGCAAAAACGAAGCTACCCCCCCACTTCATGAACCTCATAATCTCCTCCTTTCTGTTTGAGTTCGCAAGCCTCCATCATTCTTTTCAGGTCAGCTTTACCACCGCACCCCGCCGCCCCCCTCCAAAAGGGAGAAGCCAAAACTTCCCGCCCGGGGCCGGACGGATGTGCGTAGGAGCTAAA
>CP070697.1:4373262-4378703 GCA_020353555.1 Desulfobacterales bacterium | reverse complement strand
CTCTGTGGCGTCATTGCCTTGTGCGAAGGAAAAACCTACGATGAACGCACTTGATACACGATTCACTATAACACGTAGAACTTTTCTCTATCAGGCCGCCTTAGGCTTATCTGGAATTGCGGTATTTTCGAATGGTTGTGAACGCCGCGAGTCAGATTTCGCTTTGCACGCGGACGTCGCCAGATGCCGATTGTTCTGTGCCTTTGAGGTCAACGCCGACGTTCCGACACGCATGCTCTTTCCAGCGCGCACAAAAATTGCTAAGCCAACACAGCTTACTAGTATCAAGTGCGTACACAATGCGTCGAAGATACTTCTTCGCTTCACAGGTGACAGGAAAATCATCTGGGATAAAGCGCTGTCATATGAGAATAGCGTTCAGCAAAGAGGTGGTCGAGCGAATCGCGAAGCCGTGGCACCCAAACTTATCGCTGCCTATGCGCTACATGAAATTGCTCAAATTCTCCGGGTTTCGCGGGCTAGAGATATAGTTGGAAGGAGGGCGGAAGCAAGAAGTGACGATCCGGGATACGTTGCAGAAATCGATTCAATTTCACAACTCAAGCGTGACTTTGAGGTCTTTCAGGAGCGAAGAGTGCTAGATGCCGTTTCTGTTGGTGCCCTTTACGAACTTCTTTGTGCGCTCGATATCTACGCGAACTCTGTTGCTCGTGTTCTTTGGGACAAAGACAATAAGAAGTTCATTGTCAGTCCAGCTTAGCGCAGTTTACTTTCGACCAACGAAAAAAGACTATAAAAAGCGCTGCCTAACAAGTTCACGGAATGGCGGCGCCTCCCAGTAGGAGGCTCCTCGTGGTTAGGGCGCAAAGACGTCAATCTCCATCCCGATATCAAACGCGACGCTTCATCACGCGATTCTCACATTCGTCGTCGAGCATCGTTGGGGGCCAAACCTGCCGCAGCTGTCCAGCGTCCTTAGACCATATCTAAGACCTACCCAAGTAGGGGAAGGTAGCTGCTCATGATCGAAGTAATCCTTGGCCTTTCGCCACTTCTGTTGGTCGTTTTCATCTTCTTTTATTACTTGAACCTGCACAAGACGTTATCGCTATCGCCGCGCCAAAGCCGGCCGATCAACCCCTGGTTCGTATGGCTGGGTCTGCTTCCGTTCGTTGGAATCATCTGGAATGTCGTCACGTCGGCGCTAATTTCGCTCGACATCCGACGGCGCTGCATTGACCATAACGTCACGTGCTACGGCCTTGTCCTCATGCCTGCAGGCATCATTGCCTCGATTTTCGTCGGGGGCGCAACGTTGCCGCTGGCCGGACCGGCCATTGCGCTAATCGGCGCGCCGGCATGGATCCTTTTCTGGATTGTCGTTGCGCATTGCCGGACGCTTCTGAGCTCGCAGCTGGAAGCGCGCCACACGCAGTCGGCATTCGCAACACCTCCTGAGAATGCCGCGGGGGACAACCTTGTTGTCGACGAAACGCGGACAGTTCCGGCAGCGGCGCTACACCGTCGACGAAACGTCGGCGAATTGATGCGTGTCAATCTATTGCGGATTGGCCTGGTTCTTCTGGCGACCGCCGTTGCGGCGTACTTCGTCACTGATTTTCGCCATGCGATTTGGCAGGACAGCGGTTTGTGGGTAGAGCCGACGGCAAAGATTCAGGCCTTGGCAAGTGAAAGGGCGTTCTCCCGCAACGCTGTCCTTTTTATGATTCCGGTTGTGCTCGGCTGCTGGATATGGTCGTCAGAAAATAAAAAGCTGATTCTTTTTCTTCGTAAATTTCGGCAGGACGATGTCAATCGCACGCTGCAGCATGCGATGCGTCAGACTATCTTCCGTCAATTTCGTTTGCTGACCCTCGACGACGCGACTTTTCATCCCATCACATCAAATCACGCGATACAGTTTGCCGCGATAGTGGCCGTGATCGCGGCCTGTGCAGCTTTGTTCGCGACTTTTGGAACCGTTCGGGTTTACCTCCAAGATGGGCTCAGCGGCTTTGCGCAGGCTGAGAACCTCATCAAATCGAGCGCTCTGCAATTGTTGTTGTTTCCGCTAATCGCTTTCGAAGAACCCGAAATGGTCATGGAGTACCTCGATCAAGTTAGATCGAACCCGCTTGCAACGTTTCTGGAGCTCTATCTTCACGAAGTGGAAATGCTCGCATTTTTTCTCATTGGGTTTACCACACTGTACTTCGGCGTCGGCGTATTTTTGGGGGTCCTCGCAGCATTTTACGTGGTCGCCCTGATGCGCTTGCGGCTTATCGGCCGCTCCCGCGTTAAAAACGCAAATGCACTCGAGCGATTTATTAAGTATGCGAAGCGACTAAAAAGTCGGTTGTACTCACCGACCATCATCGCACCGCCAGCCACCGTCGTCGCAGTGGAAACCCCCATCTGGCAAGAGGCAGTCCTGGCGCTCGCGGCGACCGCCGACATCGTTCTTTGCGATATCTCCGATTACACCGAGAACATTCAGTGGGAAATCGAGCAGATGCTCGCTCGGCATTGCGAAAAATGCGTTTTCATCGCTCAGCGGTGGCGTTTTCGTGAATGGACGGATAAGACGGAGAAAGACCCGGAGTGCAAGCTGGCCGAACTCGGCCAGTCTGTTAAAGATAAGAACCCGATTATCTACGAGAACGCTAAGAACCTCGATCTGCCGCAACTCACGAAGGTCTTGGAGAGCCGCTTGACACGTCTGAATGGAAAAAGGGAATAGGTTTATTTTCTCACTGATTTACCGGTGCTAACCCATCGGCATACGGAGCAACCGCACGGCTATCCCCTGCCACCCATCCGCCATCGCCCGAAGGCTGCGGCGGGACAGGTCGGCTGGTCAAGGCAGGAAAAAATAAAACACCGTTGCGGCCAGCTAATTGCATCTATTAATTTGAAAGGAGGTTAAAGCTATGCAGATCCATCCACGCAAACAATTGCTCCTTATTTTTATCGGCCTGATCTTGGTTTTTACTTTTTATGGACTTACGGCGACAGCAGCTGAAGAGAAAACCCAAACTAAGGTCAGATTGCACAGGAGCGCTCGGATCAGTGATGGTATGACACGACAGGCATTTAAATTTGCAGAGGAAATCACGGATTATCTCAATGCCAAATATCCACAGCATCCTGTTACGGTCTATCTTGAGGCATTTGGTGCGGTTGGGACAATCCACTGGTTCGTTGACTATCGCGATCTTGCTGCTGTGGAGCGTTCGGCGGCAGAGCTTTTCTCAGATCCAGGATACTTGGCAATCCTTGGCAAGGCACCCGGCCTCTTCATCGAAGGCAGTATGCGTGATACGCTGCTGATGCAAATGCCATGAGTTCTGTCCTAGCCATCGGACTCAGACCCAAAGTCTTTTCCTTGTCTTGTCCGCAAGCACAAGCAAGCAGCTATACGCGATCGTTCGCTGGGTATTTCTGAGGAAATCGTTTGTTATGGATGCAATAGGGAGGACACCATGGCCATGTTTCGTCCCAGAGAATATGTTTTCCGTCGGATCATTTTAGCCTTTGTTATTTGCTGGCTCAATGCAGCGACATCATCAGCCTCCGTTGACTACTGGCCGACTGAGGGCTGGCGCTACTCGGTTGCCGAAAACCAGGGAATGGATTCGGGCAGGCTGGCCAAGATGGTGGAATTTATCCAGAAGAAAAAGTACGAGATCGATAATATAACCGTTATCCGTAATGGTTATGTAGTGCTGGATGCCTATTTTCACCCCTTTCAGAAAGACACAAAGCACATTATCCATTCTTGTACCAAAAGCATTACTTCTGCACTTATCGGGATCGCAATGGCCGAAGGTTTTATCAAGAATGTTACGGAGCCTGTTCTGGGGTTTTTTCCCAACTTAACACCAGCGGAATCCAGTGCGAGCAAGCGGGCGATCACTTTAGAGCACTTGTTGATCATGGCTCCCGGTTTGAAATGCCAGGATTCCTATCGATATGGATGGCGCGGTCTTTACGAGATGCAGCAGAGCGCAGATTGGATCCAATATATGCTTGATCTGCCCATTAGCGAGGCACCGGGGACGCGATTTGAGTACTGCAACGGCGCAACATTCCTACTTTCCGCTATTATTCAGGAAACCACCGGAATGAAAACGCTCGAGTTCGCCGAAAAGCGTCTTTTCAGCCCCCTCGGAATCAAAGACGTCAAATGGCGAACAAACCCTCAGAGGATCGACATCGGTTATGGGGGCATGTGGCTGAAACCCCATGACATGGCCAAAATCGGCTGGCTTTATCTCAATCAGGGGCGGTGGGAAAATCGACAGGTTGTTCCTGCGGCCTGGGTCGAAGCTTCAACGCGCGGACATATCTCCGCTAACCTGTTTGACCGGTATGGATATCAGTGGTGGGTCGATTCCGCCGGATATTACATGGCCGTGGGATATAGAGGCCAGTTCATTTATGTCATACCGGAAAAGAACATGGTGGTGGTGTTTACCAGTGATTTGCCCGGCGGCCGCTTTCACATCCCCGGAACATTGCTAATAAAATATATAATTCCGGCAGCAACGTCCTCCGGGCGACTGTCTGCCAACCCAAACGCAAAAGCACACCTTGATGCCGTGTTGAAAAGGTGTGCGACGGCACCAGCCTACGGAACTATATGGCTTTCAGACAAAGATGGCGTTGCCAAAGACGGGGTATTTATGCGAACCGCATCCCCGGCCTTTCAGTTCTCTTTCCCAATTGGCAGCAAAAAAGTACCACTCGATGCCCCGGATGTGATTATGGCAATGAGAACCCCTGAAGGTATCCGTTTTTCGGCCACTGTCGTGGATATCCCGGAGGGATGGCAGTTGGCCGAAATGGGCCCTAAACATTACGCGGCGAACCTGACGAACGTTGGAACCGATATACAAATCGTATCCAATAATGAAATCGTCCTGAAAGACGGCACACCGGCCTATAGAACCGATATCAAATGGATGTTCCAAGAAACGATCCCGATACGGACCCATCTAACATCCGTTTTCAAAGACGGAAAATGCATCTATGTATCCGCACACCCAACATGGGCTCATCCTGAAATTGTTCAGATCGTGGAAAGCGTGACATTGGAGACCCCCAGATAGCCGGGGATAATCGTCGCGGTAGGCATGCCGGTCATCCGGCACCGCTCCGCACAGATCTTCCGAAAGCATCCGGAATCTGCGACGCGGCGTGCGCTGCCAATGCACCGGGCTCCCGCCTCGGATGACAACGCCAATGCGCTTTAAAGGATAAAAGGATGGCAGACACGGGTTAGCGGGAGCCACCTTGCAATCAAGCGCTGCATCCGATGCCATGTCAGTTTGTGCTCGTGGCTGCGGCGCCGTTACACCTTCCGCCTCATCCGGCAGACTTCCTTGCGCAAGACACTACCGCACTGTTGCATAAACAACATGGCAAACAATAGCTAATGGTTGGTTATCATACCCGATATCTTGATGAAAGCACCATTT
>CP070697.1:4371991-4373162 GCA_020353555.1 Desulfobacterales bacterium | reverse complement strand
ACTCTCGATACCCGACATGGACTCCTCCCCCACCAGGGAGTTTTGAATGCAACCCAGCGCTTTGTTCTGGTTAATGCGACCGATGCAGCCTTTGTTGTCTTTGACGCAATAGCGTATATCTTCCAAGCTTCCAGCGCGTGCTTTTTGGACCATATCCGGATCACAAATTAAGGCGCGCACAAACCCGACAACATCCGCTTTTTGCTCAGCTACGATATCTTCGGCCATCTGCGGAAAGCCAATTTGATAACTGGCCATCACCGGAAGGCCGACGCTTTTTTTGATCTGTTCGGCCATGTCGACCGTAAAGCCAATGGGCGTGTGCATGGAAGCCAGAATGAGATACAGATTATACCAGGTTCCCACCGAGGTGTTGATAAAATCAACTTGCCCGGTGCTTTCGAAGCGTTGCGCAAACCGGCGCGACTCTTCAATAGTAATGCTGCCCCAGAATTTTTCATCCACACATAAGCGAACGCCGACCGTAAAGTCGGCTCCAACCGCTTTACGAGTGGCATCAATCACTTCAAGGGGCAGGCGCATGCGATTTTCCTGATCGCCCCCGTACTCATCCCGGCGATAATTGCTGAGCGGAGAAAGAAATTGGCGAAGCAAAGACTGCGGTCCCATGTCTATTTCGACACCATCAAACCCGCCTGCGCGCGCCAGCTCGGCGGCCCTGGCGAAGGCCTTGATGACGGATGCAATATCCTCCACTTCCATGGCTTTGGCGGTTTCACCAAACTCGATATCAGAGATAGCGGAGGGGCCCCATACCGCTTCGCGGGAAATGGCACCGCTGCTTTGAAATCCGTGGTGGTTCAGCTGAGCGAATACGCGGGTTTCGAATTCATGGACCGCGGTGGTCAACGGCCGGTAATCATCGACCACTTCGGGCTTAAACGCCTCGATCATGGCTTCCGATGGCCGGTCAGCGGCGTGAATCGAAAGCTCCCCAACGATGACGAGCCCGCAGCCACCCTGCGCTCGGCGTCGGTAGTAGGCGATATGGCGTTCATCCAGACGACCCCGGCGGGCGAAATTCGTCCGGTGCGCCAGAAAGCAGACGCGGTTGGACAGTTCGACGCTGCCGACTTTCAGTTTTGTAAAGAGATTACCGTACATAAGATATGGCCCACCTCCGGCAAACTTGGTGGTTTACCGGAGCGTG
>CP070697.1:4364432-4371891 GCA_020353555.1 Desulfobacterales bacterium | reverse complement strand
CGGGATGCTTGCAGTTGTATGAATTCAAATACCTTGTGGCCAAAATTTCCAGAGATGGCCTCCAAACCCACAAACCAACACACAAAAGCAATTTTAGGTCTCGCAGCGCCCTCGTCAAAGGGCGCGACAAACTTGCAGAATGCGCGCGCGGGAATCCACCCCCGGGATCCGTTATGCGGACCGTTTTTCCTGGACGCAGTCGGCCCATGGCCGTCGACTCAAACCTTCGCCGACCGGACAGCCTTTATGGCCCCCAAGTTCTCCGTCCTGACACTTCTCAGCCCACCGGCTGTTGCTCGATCATTTCGCCCACCTGTACCAACCGTTTCAGGTCGGCATCGATGGGGGTATTATCCCCCATGCTTAAGACGAAATTATCCTTTTGGCCGGCCTGCAAAAGGTGCTTGATGTAGTCGTAAAATTCTCGGCGGGGGTATTTGACGATAGGATGGAGGCCGGTATGCCGCCCCATATGACCACCTGACCGCGCCAAAGGTCGAGGGCTTCAGGCAACGGAACGCTTGTCATGGGTGACGGTGTGAAACCTTCGGCGATGTCGGCTTGGGTCTGCGGAAAAAGCGGCATGAGGGTTTTCATTTCCCCGTCCACATGGACGACCAAAAATTTGCCTCGGGAATGAAGTTTTTGGGCAAATTCTGCAAAATAGGGAACGAAGTAAGCTGCAAAGTGCTGGGGACCGATGACCGTCGCATCGAAATTTCCGCCGTGGGAGATAAAATCAGCCGGGCTATCCAGACAAATGGCTTGCACTTGGTGGAGTTGGTGCGCAATGCATTCGAGCAGCTCCTCAACCTTGCTTCGATGGTCATAGAGGTCAAGGAACGTTCGCTCTAAGCCCATGTAAATATACATCAATTGGTGCAGGGGGGAATAATAGGGGCTGGTACGGGCCCAAACGACTCCCTTTTCGCCGACTTGGTTGCTTACCTGCTTAAAATTTTGAAAGTCGGGAACTAGTTTAATATTTTGGATGAAATATTGAACGGCGGATGAATCGCGGCTTATATCTTTGATAAAGTATTCCGATTGAACCGGCCGGATCCCGGCCTCCTGTAAGATTTCCGATGTAACAAACTTGGCTGCCACCTCACCCTGGGGCGTTTTAACGTTTACCCGGACTTCGTTGCGGGTTAAGCCGACGATGGATTTAAATTTTATGAAAACATCGTTTTTCGCTGATAAGAGGGACTGGACGATAAGCGCTAAAATATAATTTCCGCCGAGCGGGTCCTCCGCCGCTTCGATTCTTCGCCGCCAGGCCGGGTCGGAATATTGAATTTCGATCTCCAAGTTCTGCAATTTTTCATGGTAAATGGAGACTCCCCGCCTGTATATGCCGCCGCCGATTTTTGCGATGATTTCATCCATACTTAAGCGATAATCGGGCGGCAGCGTTTCTTGGCGTTGGTGATAATTGTACCAAAGATCTATCCGCGGAAACCATGGAATCCGGTCGATCGGCTCCCCCTGCAATAGCCGCAGGAGTCTTTCTCGAGGCGAAAGAGGCATAACGGTTCTCACCAAAGAGTCTACTGCTAGATTTCCGGTTTCTTTTGATCGAAAAAACCGCCTTCGACGGACATCCGGCTTAGATGCAATCATAATGATTATTGAATCAATTGTGCTGCGTGTCAAACAAAAGTTTTTCCGAGCATAACATTTTCTGGCTTTTGATGGGGCAGGATGTTATAGAGCGATCGATATGTGCCGGACTTCTTCCGGGCGCAGTGCTTTTATGGGTCTTGTTCACCACGAAAAGGCACGGAAGATTGCGGCTAAACCGTAGACAGATAGCTATCTGCTCGCCAAAAATCGAAAGGGGCAGGTCCTGCTAGCGAATTCCGCCGGAGATGAATTTAAGATGCTGCAATTTCCACGATGGGCTCTCGGTGCTCGACGTTATGGATTCGCATCTTCACAGAGGCCATACCCCAAAAGTCATTCGGGGGGTGCGTGAAACTCGGTGGGAAATCATTGCTGCCATTCAAGGGGAGGCCAAGCCATGGTGCGGAGTCTGTGCGATACGGATTTCTACAAATTGACGATGATGCAGGTCGTGCTACACAAGTTCGCCAGCGCCTGGGTGCGTTATGCCTTCAAGTGGCGCAACTGGGACCAGATGCATTTGAACTGCTCCCTGCAAGATTTCAAAAGTAAAATCGATGCCAAGATCGACAGGCTCTGTGAGCTTCGCTTCCAGGAAGACGAGCTGAAATATTTGGCGGCCATACTATTCTTCAAAGTCGACTTCATCGAATATCTCCGGCTGTTTCAGCTTAACCGGAGCTATATTACGACGCATGTCGCAAATGATGAGTTGAAGATCAATATCGAAGGACCCTGGTTGAACACCATTCTGTTTGAAGTACCGGTCCTGTCCATCGTCAGTGCCACCTATACGGAGATGAACGGCCTGGATGCGGCCGCCTGGCGGCAGGAAGGACGAAAACGACTGCAAGACAAGGTCACCTACTTGGAAAAAGCCGTTCCACCCGGCCAGGGCTTCAAATTCGCGGATTTTGGAACCCGGCGCCGGGCTTCTTATGAGTGGCAGGAAGAAGTTTTGCAATATCTCATCAGCCACTGCGGAGAGAAGCTGGTGGGAACCAGTAATGTGCGCTTTGCCATGAAACTCGGTATCAAGCCGATCGGAACCATGGCCCATGAATTTTTGCAAGCGCATCAGCAGCTGGGCCCCCGCCTGGTTGACAGCCAAAAAGTGGCACTCCAGTCCTGGGCCGATGAATATCGGGGTGAATTGGGTATTGCGCTATCCGATACGATGGGCTTTGACAAATTTCTGAAAGATTTTGACCGTTTTTTCTCCTTGCTGTTTGACGGTTGTCGCCATGATTCCGGCGATCCTGTCTCGTGGACCGAGAAACTTATTGCGCACTATAAGAAGATGCGCATTGACCCCGGGTCCAAGGCGGCCGTCTACAGTGACGGCTTGACGATGGAAACGGCCGTCGACCTGTTCCGGCGGTTCCATTCTCAGATTAAGACCTCATTTGGTATCGGCACCTATCTGACCAATGACTGCGGGTTTGTGGCTCCCCAGGTCGTCATCAAAATGGTGGCGTGCAATCGTAAGCCCGTGGCCAAGGTGAGCGACAGCGGAGACAAGGGCATGTGTGAAGATCCTGAATTCCTGGATTACTTAAAAAAGGTCATTCGGGAGGACATCGATATGGAAAGTCATTGAGCTTAAACCGTCTATAGCCGTTGGTTGGTGGCCGTTCTTCGTGGCCCTCAAAAGGGATTTGGGACCGGCAATCTTCCTGCGGAATCTCTGATTGCCTCCCGGGTGACCGCCGATGCGGCCATTGCCCGGGATTTTCTCCGGCAGAGTCCCCGCTCTATCCCGGCGGCTTGACCTCTTTGTGCCTCGTCAGGATGAAGAATCGACTCCCAACTTGACACCTAATCCGCTTTTTGCGATACTTAAATATCGTAAGTCGCAACAGTTTTTGTGCCAGTCACTGAAGAAGCCGAGGCAGGCTCTCACGGTGCGTCCAAGAAGCCCAGGTCCGATGTCACCGATAACGCCCAGGGCAAATCAAACAAGTCAGTTGCGCAGTTCATTTCTTGAGAGGCCAAGGCCTTGCTGAGGTTGGCGCTCGAGGGGAGGCAAGTTTTTGGCCGGCGCTATCCATTCAAGTCGTGGGTAATTATGGGGATAACGTCCGTTGAGATAGGATGGCCGAATGAAGGCGATCGGCCGAGGGAGTGTCTGCCTTAGGGAGGCCGTGGGTGAGCCGAGGGTTTCCGAATGAATCAAAGTCGTAACAGGATGGAAGGCAAGGCGAAATGGTATTTGGAGAACATTTCGGATACACCGGGCAAATGGATGATCCCTGTTGAGCCCGTGCCCTTTACCATCGGCCGTGATGAAGACTGTCACCTTACACTGCAATCTAAATGGGTATCGCGATGTCATGCGCAGATCCACGCGAGCGGAGACTTGCTCTGGATTCGCGATCTGGGGAGCACCAACGGCACGCATGTGAACCACAAGCAGATCAAAGAAGCCGAACTGCTCGAGTCGGGGGACGTCATTGGTTTCGGGAGATCCGAATTTGGTATAAAAAAGGTTGATTCAGTCCGGCCGGCTCTGGCAGAAGCTACGTTTGCCTTAGAACCATTGGAAGAACTGTCTCACCTGGCGTCTTATGAGGCTCTTTTGCAGAAACTGCTTCGTGACCGGGATGTCGTGCCGCACTTTCAACCCATTCTCAAATTTGCGGATTTGCAAGTTGCGGGTTACGAAATTTTAGGTCGAATCAGTGCGTCTGAATTGCCGGCGGACGTTGATGAACTCTTCAATGTCGCTTCTTATCTGGGCTACGCATCCGATGTGAGTGCCCTTTTTCGCGAGGTGGGCGTTGACGTCGGAAAGGGGCTGCCCGGATGCCCGCAACTATTTGCCAACACCAATCCCGCCGAAATGCACCAGATGGGCCATCTGGTGGAGTCGCTTCAGGCGGTGCGCGAGATGGCGCCATCCAACCGAATCGTGGTTGAAATCAGCGAAAAGGCAGTGACAGATATCGACGAGATGGATAAATTTCGGAAGAAATTGACCGAGCTCAACCTCGGATTGGCCTACGATGATTTCGGCGTCGGGCAGATACGTTTGGTTGAGCTGGCAAAAGCCCCGCCCGATTTTCTCAAATTCGACATTTCTCTCATTCACCATATTCACCTTGCTCCTAAGCGCTTGCATCAGATGGTCCAGACCTTCGTTCAGGCAGCCCGCGACTTGGGAATCGCCACGATTGCCGAAGGGATCGAATGCGCGGAAGAGAGTCAAACCTGCCAACAGCTCGGCTTTGAATACGCTCAGGGGTATCTATACGGTAGACCCTTGCCGATCAATGAGGTCGAAGCCTGCCAATAGACAAATCCATCAGCAACCATAGCCATCAGACGAAAAGTCGGGATCGATTGCGAACGGGTGATGGCTGACTCTGTCCTGGGTGGTGTTATCATGGAAAACCAACCTTGTTTTTGCGCCCAATGTGCTCAGCGGGGCAGGACCTGCTGCCAGGATCGGGATATCTATGTGACCCCCGGAGATGTTCGGCGGATTCATGCTCAAACGCGGCGAAACGATTTCTATGAATTCCGAAAATCTTCCGATTCTGCGTACGAGGATCAAGGCGATGATCCGCGGTGGGCCGCCCATGTTTTCCGGCCGGATGGATCCCGCCGAGTCCTAAAACTTGACGCCGCCGGCAACTGCATCTTTCTGATGTCCCATGGCTGCAGCCTGTCACTAAACATCCGCCCGCTCGTCTGCCGTCTTCATCCGTACAATTACACTGCTCGAGGTTTGGATCCGGAGCCGGCAATGGATTGCCCCGTGGATCTGCTCACACTGGGGCAGCGCCTCGACGAGGTGATTGCCGGATTCGGTCAGGCGGAGGCCCCCCTGTGGCATCGTATGCTTTACACGGAGATTCTGGGAGAATGTCGGCCCAATGAAGATCTGATTGACTTCTGATCGAATCACGGAATGGCAGACCAATATTCACCGAATACGATAGTTCCCGCCTTTGTGAGTTAGCCGAAACCCAATGTCTTCCCCGCAGGGTCAGGACCCCTCGCTGCCCGCAAGGATTGAGGGCCGTATCTTGTCGTCTGATAAGCAATCGACTTTGCTTTGTAGCGTTTGCTAGTTTCGTTGTGTAGAATATTACATAAAAGGAGAAAATAATTTCATACGGCCCAGCCTCCTCCCTCAGCGTTGATTCTGGTTGTATTGAAAAAATAAATAATATCAAGTTGTTATTGCTATAACGGCGGTGGCACGGATTGTGCTTACAGTAACAGCTATCCGACCGGAAGCCATCTTCCGGCGAACGGATTAAAGCGAATCTTATGTGACCTTTTTTTTACACCGTCGGAAGAGGAAATGCCGCCGAATGTTGGCAGTCAAATAAGAGGCTTATTCCCTTCCAAAAGTAAATAGCAGCACTCAATTGGTAGAAAAGCTTGGCGAAGGCTTATCTTTTCATCGAAAAACTGGTAATGAGGTAGAGATTGCGAGCTTGATTAAGAAGCGTAAACCAAATAAACGCCTTGCTTTAGTAAATTTGACTTCCGGTTTGGTTATTACTGGCTTCAGCAAATCCACTAGCGACCATCCTACGGCCCCGCGGTCACCATTTACTTGTTCTTCTATTTTTGCACAGGTTCAATACCGTCTGCGTTTGCCAAATCTTTCCGGCCGGAAGGTCCGCAAGGCCGATTCGGGGGTGTCTGCTTCCGTGAGACGAAGCGCGACCCAACCAAGCGTGAGTCCGAAAAGCAGTGATCCCTTTCAATCAAGGACCGATGCGGTCGGCAGGCAAATACTGCATTTGTGTCTATGTGTGCGCGCTCATTATGCTCCGCGCATCATCCGCAGCAAAGCCGAGGCTCTGCTCTTTGGCAACACTGAATCACGACCGCCATGTTTCCGATCGGCTCATATACCGCCGAAAAAAGATATCGAGTTCGATCCTCCGGGGTCGAACCGAAGGGCGTCCAGATTGCGGACCTTCAGCATACGCGTCGCTGACAAAAAAATCTTTTCCTGGAGGGCGGCAACGCGGCTCCCATTGGCTGCGCCAAAAATGATGCGCGAATTGATCGTCAAGGAAACGAAAAAAAGCGGGACCGCGGACGTTTTGCGAATATTTCGGTCGTACCCTGGCGAGATGTCTGGAAAAGTCGTTGTAAGGGCCGAAAAATGAATCGAGATGAATTGACGTGGAAAATTATTAGCGCCGCCATTGAAGTTCATCATAACCTCGGTCCAGGCCTTTTGAAATCCGTCTATGAAGAGTGTCTGTGCTATGAGCTGAAGCAAGGAAGCATCGCCTTTGAAAGAAAAAAAAGGCTTCCCATCGCTTATAAAGGTATCCAAATTGACTGCGGCTATCATATGGATATAGTCGCACTGGACGAAATTATCGTGGAAGTGAAGGCTTGCGAAGTTTTACAACAAATACATGCGGCGCGGCTTTTAACTTATTTGAAATTGGCCGGCATAAAGACCGGTTTGCTAATCAACTTTGACGTCGTGGTTCTCAAAGACGGGATCAGAATAGTGAATATATAATCGTTGAGCAAGGGTCGTCACGGGAAAAATCGGAGCTTTGGCTCGTCCTCGGTGTAACCGTATCAGTCAACGAGAACTTGGGTGGAAATCCGGGCTTGGCTGATCTCATCGCAGATGTGAACCGCTTGGGTGTGAATAATGCGGAGAAGAATTAAATTTCACGCTGGATTGTGAGTCTAAGACATTTTCGGAGGCGGTCCATATATGATGGATCGAATAAGTCACGGCAGTATAACGATCGGATAAGCGTTAGGGTCAATTTTGTTCCGCGAAATGCCTCCTGTATTCCGGCCCTTAAAAACCAAGCCTTCCTTGAATTCGAAAAAACGA
>CP070697.1:4347188-4364332 GCA_020353555.1 Desulfobacterales bacterium | reverse complement strand
ACCCCGCCGATCGCCGTCCGTTTCTCCCATTGAGGCGCGGATCAGCCTGCAACCTCACGGTGATTTTAATTTTCAATTTAGAAAACAATATGTTAGGGTTTCGTTTGAAATTGCGGCGGAAATCGAGTATGAAGTCAGCTGATTCGCCGATCTAACCGTGGACTAACCCGCGTGCGGAATCCGCTTCAAGCATAGGGATTGCTCCACCAACCGAAATTCATCGCTGGTATGGAAACGATCCCACCGCGAAGCGCAGAGTCCGTCGCTTGGCTAAAATCCGAAGCAGCGAAAAGTCCGGCGGCCCGCCGCGGACTCCAAACAGAACACCGACAAAGGGCAGACGCAATGCGCAATCGTTTTATCGTATCCCCATTTTTCCTGGATGAAGAAGTGCCTGAGCTGGAATTACTGGCCCAATCGGATTGGCTGATCAACAAGCCTTCTCTACCGCAGGGAGTCCAGCAGACCCGCATGGCGGCCATCCATCGGCCTCTGGCCGATCTGGTGGCGCAAACCGTCGCATCCGGCGACCGGCCCGTGAGTGTCGCCGGGGATTGTTGCACCGCCATCGGGGTATTAGCCGGTTTGCAGCGCAGGCGGCTGAACCCGACACTCGTCTGGTTCGATGCCCACGGTGATTTCAATACCTGGCAAACAACACCCAGCGGTTTTTTAGGCGGGATGCCATTGGCCATGCTGGTGGGACGCGGTGACCAAACGCTGGCGAACGGGGTCGGGCTCAAACCTCTTTCCGAAAGACAAGTTATTTTGACCGACGCCCGGGACCTGGACCCGGGAGAACGTGAGGCGGTGCAAGCCTCGGCCGTGCGGCATGTGGCGCAAGTCGCAACCTTAATGGAGAACTTTTCGCCGAGCGGTCCCTTGTATATCCATTTTGACACGGACATCGTTTGCCCGGAGGATGCCCCGGCAATGAATTATCTCGCACCCGGGGGGCCCTCCGCCGCGGATTTGCAGATCGTTTTTCGGAAGTTGGCACGAACGGGTCAGGTTGCCGCCGTCTCTCTGTCATCTTGGAACCCTCAATTGGATCCCCACGGACAGACGCGTGAAGTCTGCCTGAACTTGCTGCAAACACTGATCGAAGATGATGATTAATTCAGGATAACACGATCTGAAACGGCGGCAACGGCCGGCGCCTCGCAGGCAGGACTGTGTCAATTCGAAATTCGCTTGGCCTAGCGGCCGGCGAGCGGCAGGCCCTCATGCGGCAACACGGATAGGAGCCAATGATTGATGCGGATGGCGACATCCAGGGCCGCGGCCTCTAAAAACAAGTCGTGGCCCGCGTCCGGAACATATAACCGGTCCGCCCCGTAAAACGCGGCGATCTTCTCAAAGCCGTGCACCACGGTGCGCTCATGCTCCGGGCCGATAACCAGGGTGGGGCAACGTACTTTGCTGCGATCGATTCGCACTTTGCCGCTGCTGTAATGATTCATAACCGAAGGAGACTCCGGAACAAACAATGGATAAATGGTTTGATAGGTCTGATCTTCGATGCGATGAAACCAGATCTCTCTGGCCTCCTGGAAACTGAACATAACGGGCGTGTCCACCGGCAATGGGTCTCGGATGGCTCCCAACTGGCCCGGTCCCACGGAGGCGACTAACACCAAAACCGAGGGCCGAGACTTTTCAGCCACCTTCTGCAAAATAATCCCGCCCATGCTGTGCCCGATCAATATGGCCGGCCGTTCCAGCCAGGCTAGAACCTCAAGGACGTCATCGACATAGTCATCCAGGCGGAGCCGTAAAAAAGCGCTGGCAGGTACGCTGTAGGAACCGGGGTGGTTGCGCAGGGACAGGGCGTAAGTTTTCCATCCGGCAACCGCAAAGAAACTCAGCCACTTATGAAAGGCCCACCAGCCATGGCAGGCGCCATGGACCAGCACGATCGGCGTCCGCAGCCGGGTGGGATCCCGGGGCCCAGTTTCCTTGACGTACAGGCCTTTGACAAAGTGCTGAGCCTCATTAAAACCCAGGGGCTCCAATGTCATCATGGCATTTTCTCGCAAGGCGTATATTGGGCGAACAACATGGCGAACGCGCCGGACTCAGAGCGTGCCCGGCGCGACCGCAGATTCGATGTCAGCCGTGCATCACCCCATTTGAAAATAGACGCGTTTGACCTCTTCGTTGTCCTTCAGTTCGGAACTGCTTCCCTCAAGTCCGATTTTGCCGTGTTCTAGGATGTACACCCTTTGCGTGAGTTCCAGGGTTAGACTGGCATCCTGTTCCACGACGAGGACCGTGATACCTGATTTCCAGATATCGATAATGCTGTCGGTTAAATCCTTCTTGACCAACGGGGAAAGGCCCATCGAGGGCTCGTCCATCATCAGCAGCTTGGGCTCGCTCATGAGGGATCGGCCGATGGCCAGCATCTGCTGTTCCCCGCCACTCAACGTCCCGGCCACCTGGTTTCTCCGATCACTCAAGACGGGAAAAAGGCGATACACATAGGATAAGTCTTTTTTGATGCTCACCTTATCCTTGCGCAAAAAAGCGCCCATCGCCAGATTTTCCGCCACGGTAAATTCGGTGAAAATCTGCCGTCTCTCCGGGCAATGAATGATTCCCTTGCGGATGATCTCGTGGGGCGGCAGGCGATCAATCCGTTCACCTTGGTAGATAATTTCGCCTTCCACGGGCACAACTCCGGAAATGGCTCGCAGTAGGGTGGACTTGCCGGCACCGTTGGGGCCCACCACGCCGACCAGCTCTTCCGAGTTCAGCAGCAAACTCAACCCGTTCAGGGCGATCGCCTTGCCGTAAAGCACTCTGATATCTTTCACCTCCAGCAGTGACAACTCATCGCCTCCTTTCCCCTAAATAAGCCTGCACGACGCTCTCGTTATTCATGATTTCTTCAGGGGTCCCCTCGGCGATCTTCCGCCCAAAGACGATGGCCACCACGCGTTGGACCAATTTCAGCAGGTCGCGCAGGCGATGCTCGATGATGACCATGGTTTGACCTTTCTGATGCATGCGCTGGATCCCCGCGGCCAATGTGGCGGCATCCTCCACATCGAGACCGGAAAAGGGTTCATCCAAGAGAAGCAGATCGGGTTGGGTCGCCATGGCGCGCACGATATCCAGCAGACGCAGTTCACCGAAAGACAGGTTCTTGACCTGTTCATTGTAGCGTTGGTCCAAACCCATCTCTTTCAGGAATTCCATGGCCACTTGCCAGGGCTTCTGGCCGCCCTGCCGCTGATGTCTGGCCCGATGGGAAAAACAAGGGATCATCACATTCTCCAGGACCTTCATCTCTTTGAAAAGATCCACGAGTTGAAAAGTACGGGACATTCCCTGATTGACGATTTGGAAAGGCTTGAGGTGCGTGATATTGGCCCCCTTGAACCACACCTCCCCCGCATCGGGCCGAATGAAACCGGTGATCAGATTAAAGACGGTGGTTTTCCCGGCTCCATTGGGACCGAGGATACCGACCAGATCCCCCCGGTGAATGGTCAAATCGAATTCTGACAAAGCCTGCAACCCGCCAAAGGCCTTGCTCAACCCTTTGATCTCCAGTATCGCTTGCATCGATCAGATTTCTCCCCGCCCCGCTGAATCGTCAGGTTCCTCTTTCCTGACCCAATATCCGGCGCAACCCGCCGGTGACAATATCCCACAAGCCCTTCGGGGCAAATAAGATAATGATCACTACCGCGCTGCTGTAAATCAACAGACGGAACTCTCCCATGAACCGCAGAGACTCATTGGCCAACGTCAGGAGATAAGCGCCGATGATCGGCCCGATGATGCTCCCCATACCTCCGACCACGGCCATGATGAGCACCAAAGCGGATAGCGAGTCATGGGCCATTTCCGGCCCCACGTGCATCTGGGCATGACCGTACATCGCGCCGGCCATCCCGGCGAAAAAGGCACTGATCATAAAGGCCACGATCTTGTAGTACGTCGTATTAATCCCGGAACCTTCGCTGGCCGTTTCATTTTCTCCGATGGAGCGCAGGATCAGCCCGAAGGAAGACTTCGACAGGAAAAACAGGAAACAAACGACCGCCAGCATGAGGATACCTGAAAAGTAATAATTGCCCAGAGCGGTGTCCATCAGCCAATCGAGGCCCGAAAGTCCTTCTTCCCCGCCGAAGATTTCATAGTGAATCATAATCCACTTGTAGAGCAGCGTGGCAAAGCAAAAAGTCACGGCCGCAAAATAAGGACCTCGCAGCCGCAGGGTGAAGGAACCCACGAGCAGACCGCATAAAGCGGCCACAAGCCCCCCGATGGGTATCGTCAACCAGAAACCCCAACCAAGGCGTAAGTTCAAGAGGGCCCCGGCAAAACCGGCGCCCCCGATAAAAAAAGCATGTCCGAAGTTCACGTTGCCGGTAAACCCGGTCAGCAGATCCCAGCTGCACGCCAGTATCACGTAATAATGACATAAAAACAGAAGCTCCAGGTGATAGGGATCCCGGTACACCATCGGTGCCAATAAGACCAGAAGGCTAAAAAGGGATAGCCCCAACAATCTTCGCAAAAAAATTCGGGGTCCAAACAGATATTCCGGATTCATCATTCGACTCCTTGTCCCATCACAACCTGTCCCTTTGTCTGTCCCTCAGTGGGCTCGCTTGCCCATTAGTCCCCGGGGTCGAAGGACCAACACGAGGATAATCGCCACCAGATAAACCATATCCGGGTAGTTGGCGGAGATGAGCACGCTGACCAGCGTCTCGGCGTAACCCAATAACATCCCGGCGATGATGGCCCCGGCAATGCTTCCCAGCCCCCCGATAATTACGACGGCAAATCCTTTGAAGAGGGGAAACACCCACATGGTTGGAACCGCTTCCAGAATGGGGGCAATAAAAACCCCGGCCGTGGCAGCCAGCGCCGCCGATATGCCCATGGTGATGAGATAGACGCGTTCAGGCTGGATACCCACGTAAATGGCGGCATCCCTGTTTTGGGCGACGGCAGCGATGGATTTTCCGGTGCGCGTCTTTTGAATGAAGAACCAGAGCAGCGCGACCAAGGCGCCGGAAACGAAAAAGGTCAAGACCTTCTGATAACTGACCGGCACGTTGCCCAGGATCAGGTCGCCGACGATAAAACTCTTCACCGGTTTGCCGTGGGGTCCATAGAGCGCATACATCAGTTCCTGGAAAAAGAGGGCAAATGCCAGGGTGATAATGAGGACGTAAACATGACGCTCCCGCATGGGACGGATACCATAGCGATCGATGAGCATGCCGATCAGGGCGGTGCCCCCTATCGCCAGCAGGGCCGCCAGGGGAACGTTCATCTCCAGCAACGTCATGAACGTGTAAGCCAGGTAGGCCCCCAACATATAAAACGCACCGTGGGAAAGATTGATGATGCCCGCCACCCCGAATATGAGTGTAAACCCGACGGATATGAGACTGTAGAGCGCCCCCCAGATCGCACCCAGCACCAAAATATTCACCAATGTCGTCATAATGTCATCCTTGTTACGGCATCGCCGGCTTTCAAACGCATGGATAATTGGGCACGGAATTTTGCACCGCCCAGCGAACGCAGGCCCCGTCCTCCACCGGCAGGACGGGACCGGAAGGCGCGCGATCAAAGCTAGTTTTGCTTACCTGGAATTTCCGCGAAGGTGCGGAGACTAAAGGCGGCTTTGACGGCGGACCCATCTGGAGCAAAGCCCTCCCACATGGGTCCCCGAGCCAGACCCTTACCAGGCGGGCGGGACATAGTCACCGGTCTTGAACTGCTCCGGCCAGACCACCACCTGTTTTCCATCCGCCTGCCATTGGACCATGGGCATCACGTAACGCCCCTCGAGCAGGTCATGGCTCTCTTTGTCGAAACCGATCTCGGGATGAAGCACGCCCTTATAGGAAATGTTTTCAAGCCCGTCGATGATGTCATCGGACTTCAGGGATTTTTTCTGTTTGATGACCTCGGCCAGCATGTAGACGGAATCATAGGTGAAGCCGGTGGTGTAGACCGGATTGGTGCCGAATTGTGCGACGTACTTGTCCCACATGGGGATGGTCTTGTCGGTCAGCGGCGCGCGGGCGATAAAGTTGTAGGTAATCTCGCCCTGGCACTTGCCGCCGGTCATATCCCAGAAATTGGAATCCATACTGGCCACGTTGCACAATCCCATGGGGGCCGGTTTGGTATCTTGCCAGGCCTTGACCAGCGGAATACTGGCGGCGTGACTCACAATCTGGGCAACCCATTGCGCTCCGGCGGATTTGATTTTGACAAACGTTGGGGCGAAGTCCTTGATATCGATGTCGAACATTTCATAAAAGACGACTTCCAGCCCCGCATCCTCCAAATCCTTCTTTAAATTCGGCCCATATTCCTGCACCCATTTGGTATTCTCCGCCAAAATGGCGAATTTGGTATACCCCAATTTTCCATTCACAAATTCGGTGAGAAACTTGGTGGCCCATTGCTGCTGGCGAACATCGGAATTGATCATGTCCCGAAAGAAATAGCGATATTTTTTGTAATCCTTTTTCACGTTGTCGGTCAGGGCGATCGACGCCGTACCCGAGGCGATATAGACAATTTGATATCGGGGTAGATAAGGCTGAAGGGCTAGCGCAACACCGCTGGAATAACAACCGACCAGAACATCCACTTTGTCTTCGAGGACCAGCTTTTTCATCGCCGTTATCCCCTTCTCGGGCTTTCCCTCCGTATCACCAATGAAAAGCTCCAGTTTTTTGCCATGGATACCTCCGGCCGCGTTGATCTCCTCCACCGCCATTTGGGCGGCATTATGGATTCCAATGCCTGGCACCAGCTGGACAGGTCCCAAAGAACCGATTCGAATGGTTTCCGCTTTGTCGAAGTCACGATTGGCCGCGAAAGACGCCGTGGCCGTCAATATCATCGCAAATATGCCTGCAACTGCAATCCATTTGTATTTTTTCCCGTACATCGATCGGCCTCCTTATCTTGCTTTCAGGTTGACATCATAATCTTTTTGTTCCATTTCTCAAATTTTTTCGTTTGCCTTTACCACCCCCTTTGCCCTTAGCAACCGATCAGCCGCGCGCGTCTCTTCCATGCCATCCTTTTGATCAGGACCCCTGACGCGCATCATTTAAGGCGCAGGGCCTCCAGGACGACTCGATTCTATACGGACGGAAATGAGAAAATTGTGGGGGGCTATGCAGTCATCACGGCCAATCAATCCGGCATCGCCGCATCCGTTTTCCCTGCAGCGCGAACGATAGGTTTTGCGGCGGAGTCCGGAATCAATGGCGCCCCCTAATCGTACTTCTTTAGTAAAAGAAACATCATAAATCAACCCAAATTAATAACCCTCTGAAAAAACATCTAGAAACAACAATATCGGGCCGGATGTCCCGGCCCTGGCGCACTGTTCGTCCATCCCGGCTTCATTGGCCGCTGCATGTTCAGATTGCGGATCAAATCGGCGGCCGTCCCTCGGCCGCCATTGCCTGGGCCTTCGACCGCGCGACGCTCAATCATTAAAAACCTCCTGTGCCCATCAAATGGCCAGTGCTCAGTGGGTTAATATCTTGCTCAGAAGAAGCTTGGTTCGTTCACTTTGGGGCCGGGTGAAAAATTCATGCGGTGGTGCGATTTCAACAATCTGGCCCTCATCCATAAAAACCACCCGGTGGGATACCTCCCGGGCGAATCCCATTTCGTGGGTTACAACGATCATTGTCATGCCTTCCCGGGCCAGACCCCGCATGACATCAAGGACCTCGTTGATCATCTCGGGATCCAGCGCGGATGTGGGTTCATCAAACAGCATGATTTTGGGCCGCATACATAAACCGCGGGCAATGGCCACGCGCTGCTGTTGGCCCCCTGAAAGCTGGGCCGGGTAAGCCCCCGCTTTGTCAGACAAACCCACTCTCTCCAGGATCTGGCGATCCAGTTTTTCCGCTTCGTCCTTTTTTACTTTGCGCACCTTGAGAGGGGCCAGGGTGACGTTTTCGAGCGCGGTCATGTGGGGGTAAAGATTGAATTGCTGAAAGACAAAACCGATTTCCGCCCGCAGCTCGGCCATATTGGTCTTTCTCTCATGAACTTGCATGTTGTCGACGACAAGCTCGCCCTGCTGGATGTCTTCCAAGCGATTAATGCAGCGAATCAAGGTGCTCTTCCCGGAGCCGCTGGGCCCGCAAACGACGACGACCTCGCCCGCTCTGATTTCCAAATTGATATCTTTCAAAACATGCAGATCCCCAAACCATTTATTGACGTTTGAGAAGGTGATCATATTCGCTTTCCTTTTTGTGCCGGCCGATGATCTTCCGGCGGTTTCCATCAGAGCCGGGTGGTCTCTATCGTCAGGCGTTTTTCCAGACTGTTAGAAAGCCGGATCAAGGGATAGCAGATAACGGCATACAATATTCCCACCAGACCGAAAACCATCAATCCTTCGGGAATACGCGGAACCGTCAGCCAGCCGACACGGGTGACATCGACCACCCCGATGACCGAAACCACGGATGAGTCCTTGATCAGAAGCACATATTGTCCCACCAGGGGAGGTAATATGGTCCGCAGGGCCTGGGGCAGAATGACATAGCGCAATTGCTGATAGGCCGAAAGGCCGGAAGCCGTCGCGGCTTCGCTCTGCCCGGCCGGCACGGCCAGAATACCACCAGCCACAATCTCACAGATAAAACAGGCCGCCAGATTGGTCAGGCTGAGAACCGCCGCAGGGAAAGCCTCGAGTTCGATCCCGGCTTCGGGCAGAATGAAAAAGACAATAAAAATCTGCACCAGAAACGGTGTTCCACGGATGAGGTTCACCCACATGCCGATTAACTGCCGCAGGCATTTACCCCGGCCGGCCCGAATGATGCCCCATGCCAAACCGATTGCGGTACCGCACATGAAGCTGGGAAAGGAAACGGTCACCGTGATCCACAATCCCTTCAGGAAGAAAGGTACAGTGTCAATCAGCTGTTTGAAATAAAAACCCCACATAATGACTTCTCCGGTTTTCAGTAAGCTTCGCGAAAAATCAATCGCTTCTGCGTCCAAGCGGAGATGGCATTGAGAAGAATAGATAATCAGATAAGCGACCGCCGTCGTCAGGAAACCTTCCGCGGGCATGAACCGTTCCGAGGTTAAAATCTGCCCCGCACGGGTGAGTTCCACAATTGAGATCAGGGACAGCAAAGCGGAATCCTTCACCAACACGATCGCCTGACCCAGCAAAGGCGGGATGGTGACCCCGAGGGCCTGGGGTAAAACAATGTGGCGCATACGCTGATAATAGTTCAAGCCGGAGGAAATGCCGGCTTCGATCTGCCCGAAGGCTATGGACTGAATACCAGCCCGGATAATTTCGGCGAGATAGGCCCCGCTGTTCAAGGTCAAGACCATGATGCCGGTCATTTCTTCGGTGACCTGGATACCCAGGGAGGGCAGACCGAAGTAGAAGAAGTAAAGCTGCGCCAGCAAAGGTGTCGAGCGGATACTCTCGATATAGACCCCGGCCAGCCGGGAGAAAATCCCCCACCGGCTGAGGCGCAGAGCGCACGCCAAAATCCCCACCAGCAGCGCTCCTACCAGAGAAACGCCGGACAACCACAAGGTGGCCGCAAAACATTGCACGTACAGGGGCAGGTACTCAAGGATCACCCGGAAATTGAAAGCTTCAAGCATTGGTTTGGCCTGTTGGAAATGCTTACCGGGGTCGGCCGAATAAAAAGTGTGAGCCGCCAAATCGGCTCACACCCCCGAACATTGAGTCTGCACGGGTAGTACAGGTTCGGCTAGTGATCTTTCTTCCAGTTCAGCGAATTCACCCAGTAATTCAGGTTTTGGTCCAAACGGGCGTCGATGCTGATGTGAAGGAAAAAGAGGTTGACCCATTCCAGAAGATCAAGCGAGTCGTAGCGCATCGCGAACGCCAGCGGTAATTTGGACAGTTGACCCGGCAGAATCCGGATGCTGTTCGGTGGAAAGTTGGCGAGCTGACCGGTAACGGCGGAGCTGTCGTTCACGCCGATATCGGCATGCCCTTTGAGAACCGCATCGATCAACAGCGGTCCACCGCCTTTATACGATTTGAGCTTGGCATTCGGAAATTTTCTAAATAGATATTTTTTTCTTGACACAATTTTAATAAAGATATTTATTGACAAAAAATATTTCTATTAAAAAATTTTGAGCTATATGAAAAAGAAGATTCTCGATTCCTTGGATAACGAGCTCATTCGTTTGCTTACCGAGGACGGCCGCATGCCAATTGGTGATATGGCCGCCCGTTTAAATGTAACGGCACCGACGATTCGGTCCAGAATTAAAAATCTCGAAGAATCCGGCATGCTGAAAGTTTCCGGGCTAATTGATACTTACCAACACCAACAACTGATCACAGCCCTGATCGGTTTGAATATACGGTCCCATGGCAAATTAGACCAAATATTGGAAAAGGTATCCCGCCTGGATAACGTCACGTGGGCAGCTGTGGTGACAGGTCGCTACGATATTTTTGCTGAAGTAGTGGTAACCGGTGGCACACAGGAACTGTATCGCTTCACAACGGAAATCATCCCCAAAGTCGGCACTGTTGTAAAAAGTGAAACTTTTGTAATTATAAAATCAAGACAAAAATGGGTTCGTTTGCCCAAGGCGGTGGAAGAGATATAAATGAAGATCGCTGTTTTAGGGGGCCTGGGAATTCAAGGAAGGGCAGCAATTACGGATCTTTCAAATAGCAAGATCGTAGATGAGGTTATCTGTGCGGATGCGAATTTAGATATGTGGGAAAATATCTCCCGTTGGGTTGATGTGAAAAAGATCCATCCGATTAAGATTAATGCCGACGAAACTGTGGAATTAACCCGTCTGCTCGGTCAAGAAGTCGATGTCGCCATTGATTTACTGCCCTCATTTTTGATGACGAACGCATTTGAGGCCGCCATCGAAGCAGGCGTGCCAATGATAAGCACTAACTATGGTTCTGAAATTCGGCCCCTCCATAACGCGGCGATGGCAGCCGGTATTGCCCTTATGCCCGAATGTGGCTTAGATCCCGGAATCGACCTTATCATCAGTGGTCATGCCGCCAGGCAATTTGATGAACTGCATGTAATCAATACCTACTGTGGCGGCTTTCCCGAAAAGAAGGCTTGCGACAATCCGCTGAACTATAAAATCAGCTGGAACTGGGATATGGTCCTGAGGGCTCAGAAGCGAGAATCGGTTTTCATTAAAAACCGCCAGCGTTTCGTTGTTTCAGCCGATGACCAGCATGACAACGAGATGATTCACCGGATCAATTTTCCGGGACTTGGAGAACTTGAGGCTGTACCCAATGGCGACGCAGTCTTTTACACTGATCTGCTTGGAATTACAGATACCATTCAGCAGTGCGGGCGCTATGCGCTTCGCTGGCCCGGATGGTGCAACTTCTGGCGGCCTTTGAAAAAGTTTGGTTTTCTATCGGATGAACCACTATCAGGTTTGAACTGCCAGGTAAGCCCTCACCAGTTCCTGGTAAATCTCATGGGTCCCCAGCTCCAATACCGCGACGATGAAAAAGACATCGTGGCCATGTATAACGTCTTTGAGGGCATCAAAGACGGAGCGAAAAAATCGACAATTATTTCACTTAAGATCGAAAGAGACCTAAACACCGGTTTGTTCGCCATGAGCATCGGCGTCGGTTACACGGCCAGTATTGTCGCTCAAATGATTGGCCGTGGGCAGATTACCCAAAAAGGCGTCCTTAACCCGGCAATCGATGTTCCCTATGCGCTTTTCATGACAGAATTGTCGAAACGGGGCATTGAGGCGAAAGAGGAGATTATTCACGAAGCTTAGTTTTTGGTTAAGTTTATCGAAAACGACTGAATTCAGTGGGCTCCGTATCAGGCAGTAGATAGGTCTTTGCAGCAAAACTTTGAAGTTCATGCATCGGTCTAACCGCTGGGGATGCGGACAACTTATTAACATAAGCTAACAGGAAAAGGAGGAAATTGATTATGAAGCTAAACCAAAGTTTGAAAATTTTATTGGCAATCGTTTTGGCGACAGCCATGGTGTCTGCTGTGCACGCGGGGACTCTTGACGAGATTGCACAAAGAGGAGAACTTCGTATCGCCTGTCAAACACAGGGCCCTCCGTTCAGTTTTGTCGATAGAAATGGTGACAGGACCGGCAGTTCCATTGAAATTTGCAAAATGATGGCCAAGGAGATGGGCGTAGAGGCCAAATTCCTGAACTATGACTGGGACGGCCTCATTCCGGCCCTGCTCTCTAAAAAAGCTGACATGCTGGCCGCCGACATGACCCCCACCCTTAAACGGGCCATGAAGATCGCGTTTACTTCCCCGTTTATGTATACCGGCAGCGTGGTCTTCACCAAACTGGACAGCCCTTATAAGTCCATCGAAGATTGTAAAAAAGCTGGCGTAACCATTGCTGTGCTCCTGGGTTCAACCGGTGAGAACGACGCCAAGAAGGCTTTCCCAAATGCAGAACTCAAGACCTATAAAGGCGGCGGCCCGCTATTGATCAATGCAGTAATCGGAGGCCATGCGGACATCGGCGTAAATGATGGATCGGCGGTTACCGGCCAGCTGGCCAGCTTTCCGCCCAACAGCCTGCGGATTTTGGAAGGACAGCTGTCCAAATCCCCGCTGGCCTTTGCGGTTCGTTACGATTCTCCTGATCTGCAGGAATGGATCAACCTCTTCTTCCTCCACATCAGTCTGGACGGCCGTCTGGACCAAAACCTGAATTACTGGGTCAATTCTCTAGACTGGAAGAAAGACCATTAATATAGCCTTCGGACCAACACAGGCCCTATCCATTCAGATGTGAGCCGGTCGACCAGGCTCACATCTGAATGTTGTTAATCCAATAAATTCATTCCAGACAGGAAAACAACATGCTTGAAACCTTTAATTTCAGAGTGATCCTGGAATACATGCCCCTTTATCTGCAGTGTTTTACGGCCACGCTCTGGCTATCGGCAGTGTCCTTAATCGGAGCTCTTTCGGTCGGAATCGTCGCTTGCGCCATGCGACTCAGTCAGTCTCGGATCGTCTCCCGCATCTCCGGCATCTACATCGAGAGCATCCGTTCAACACCTTTGCTGGCCCAGCTCTACTTTTTCTATTTCGGTCTCCCATCCCTGGGAATACGGCTTCCGGAAGCGGTAACCGGCATCCTTGCCTTGACCTTGAACAGCGGCGCCTATTATGCCGAGATTATCCGGGCGGGTATTCAGGCCATTCCATACGGGCAAATTGAAGCGGGAATCGCCTCCGGCTTAAACTATTTTCAGCGCATGCGCTTTATTGTATTGCCTCAGGCTCTCGGTTTAACCATCAAGCCTATGCTGGGACAGGCCATAGTCCTGGTCAAAGACTCCTCGCTGCTTTCATTGATTTCTATTATGGAACTGACCCGGGCAGGTCAGTTGTTAACCTCTGATCGATTCATGCCGGCTGAAGGGTTCCTGACCACGGCGGCCTTTTATTTAGTTGTCTATTACATTCTCAAGAGCATCTCAGGATGGTCTGAAAAACGGCTGATTTTCAGAGAAGCGCATTGAGAAACGGGGAATAAACTATGTGGAGTTTCTATTTTAGTGAATTGATTCACAGCCTACCGTTTTTCTTAAAAGGGCTCTGGATGACGGTGGCGGTTTCCGGATTAAGTCTTATCATGGGGACCATTATCGGATTCATATGGGGAATCATACGGGCCAGCAGAAATAAAATTTTACGATCCTTGATCGGTGCGTGGGTGGATCTGATTCGGGGAACACCCTTCCTGGTCCAGGTCTTTATTGTTTTCTTCATCCTACCCGGTATCGGAATAGAATTAGAGGCTTTTCCGGCCGCGGTCATTGCCCTGACCAACCTGGCTGCCTGCTTTATCTGTGAGATCGTGGCCGGCGGTATCCTGGCGGTTCCATCCGGACAAAGAGAAGCGGCGAGGGCTTCAGGCCTTTCAGCCTATCAACAACTTCGATACATTATTTTACCCCAAGCCATGCGAACGATACTGCCTCCCCTGGTGGGTCAATATGTGCTGCTGGTTAAAGACTCATCCGTGGTTTCCGCGATAGGAGTTGTCGATGTGACCCGTGTCGGATGGCTGACCGTCCAGCGGATCCCGGAAGGTATCATGGTGTTCGGCTTGGTGGGTATTCTGTATTTCGTGATATGCTATCCGCTGATCAATCTTTCAAATATCCTTGAAAGACGGATGACGGTCGTGGCTACCAAGCTCTGATCCAGAGCACCCATACTGCTAAAAAATGTGTTTAATAAGAGGGAATAATAATATGATATCTTTCAAGAACGTCAATAAATGGTTTGGAGACCTTCATGTTTTGAATAACATCAATCTTGAGGTCGAAAAGGGCGAGGTGGTGGTCGTCTGCGGTCCGAGCGGATCGGGGAAAAGCACGCTGATTCGTTGCATTAACCGCCTGGAACCCATTCAGGAGGGTGAACTCATCGTTGATGACATGAAGGTCCATGACAAGAAGACCAATATGACCCAGATCCGGGCTGAAATCGGATTCATCTTTCAGTCATTCAATCTCTATCCCCACATGACGGCATTAGGAAACGTGACCATCGCGCCGATCAAGGTGCGAAAGGTCAAAAAAGAAGAAGCTGAGAAACTAGGCCAGCAAACCTTGGAGAGAGTGGGGTTGGGTGGCAAAGCCGGCGCCTACCCAGCTCAGCTTTCAGGTGGGCAGCAACAACGGGTGGCCATTGCCCGGGGTTTGTGTATGCGTCCTAAAATTATGCTATTTGATGAACCGACATCGGCCCTGGATCCTGAGATGATAAACGAAGTTCTCGACGTCATGGTTGACCTTGCAAAAGAGGGGATGACCATGATCGTGGTGACCCATGAGATGGGATTTGCCCGGGAGGTTGCCAAGCGGGTTGTTTTTATGGACGAAGGGCAAATAATTGAAATTGCACCGCCCGAAAAATTTTTCACCAAGCCCAAAAGTGACCGGGCCAAACTTTTCCTGAGCAAGATATTGACCCACTAATCCGGGCAACCCATAAATGGGCCTTATCATGAGGCATACAAGAGGTTTAAATTTTAGTATTAACTAGGTTTCGATGGCACGTATAAATAGACCTCAATAAACCGGCACTTTCACCAATCCTTCAAGAGGTAATTATGCAGAAAATCATTGTTGGCTTTGATGGATCCGATCCATCAAAGGAAGCTTTAAAACTTGGAAAAGAACATGCCAGGGCCTTTGCTGCCGCAGTTTACATATTGAGCTCCATGGAAGCAGGCCCTGATAAGCCTTTCAAAGAGGTTAAAACCACCGAAGAAGCGCTTGAAAAAATCAAACAGCAATTCGAGTCCGAGGGAATCGGGTGTGAAACCCATGTATTGATCACCGGGTTGACCCCTGGGGAAGACCTAGTCCAACACAGCAATGAAATTCAGGCCGATGAAATCATCGTCGGCGTAACGAAAAGATCAAAATTGGATAAATTAATTTTCGGCTCAACGGTGCAATACGTTATCCTCAATGCATCCTGTCCGGTGGTAACGGTGAAATAAACGTTAATGGGTGCACGGGAGACTTTTTATGATCGATGGAATAACCATAATCGGCGCAGGCAACGGCGGCAAAGCGGCCGCGGCTGATCTGGCGCTGCAGAATAAACATGTGCGCCTGTTTGAATTCCCGGAATTTAAAAGCAACTTAGAGGCAATAATCGAAAAAAAGACGTTGACGGTTACCGGCGCTGTGTCTGGACAAGCGACCCTTGAGCGGGTATCCTTCGACCTCAGCGAGGCGCTGGAGGGCGTCGACACGATAATGATCTGTACCCAGGCACTCGCGCATGATCGCGTCGCGCATGAAATTGCGCCATTTATGAGACCAGAACATCTCCTTATTCTAAATCCTGGTTCCACCGGTGGGTCGTTGCATTTTGCTCACGTATTTCGAAAACTTGGACTACAGCAACTCCCGACTTTTGTCGAAACGTCAACCTTAACTTATGGCTGCCGAGCAAAAGATGCGTTGGTGGAAATTTCAGTTAAGGTTAACCGTGTGGCCTATGGAACATTACCAGCGAAAGCCGTAAGCCGATTCGGTTTAGAATTGGAAGCATTATATACGGGTTTGGTTCGCACTGGCAGTGTGCTTGAAGCAGGGCTAAACAATGCCAATCCTGTCATTCATCCACCGATCACCATTTTGAATGCTGCACGGATTGAGAATGAAGGAGACAAAACGTTTTTTTACAAGGATGGAGTCTCGCCGACCGTCGCCCGCTTGATACAGAAGCTGGATGAGGAACGAATGGCATTGCTAAGAGCCCTGGGGTATCCAGCCCAACCGGACCCTGTAACCTCAGTACAACAGGGATACGCTTCAAGCACAGATTATCTTAGATGTTATAAAAACGGACCCGGATATATCAGCTTTCGCAATCCAAACACACTCGATAACCGTTATTTCCACGAAGATGTCGGTATGGGCCTGGTCATGTTCTGCTCACTAGGCAAATTTTTGAAAATACCCACCCCAACCTGCCAAGCAGTTGTGAGTATGGGCGAAGCCTTATCCGGTATTAATTACTTTGCTGAGGGTAAACGGACGATGGAGAGCTTAGGACTATATGGATTGAGGGTGGAAGAACTTAAAACGTATCTTGAAACTGGTGAAATGCCTACTAATTAAAAATGCCATGAAGTCAAGAAAGCAGCGATTCGATTTCGCGAGCTTTTGGGAACAGCCCAAAGATACCGCCGGTGTGAATAAAGATGATGCGCTCCCCGAAGCATTTCGGATCACGTTTTAGCTCCTGAATCATTCCAAAAAACGCTTTGCCGGTATACACCGGGTCAAGGAAGATCCCTTCAGTTCGAGCTAAATCACATATCTCAGAAAGCTCCTCAGGGCGGGACAATGCATATCCTCGGCCGACACAGCCATCGATAATGTTAATGTCACGTTCGCGGGAAAAATCTATTTCAAGCTGATAATCGGAAATGGCATTCTCACATATCTCTCCAATGACGCGCACAAAATAATCGTGATCGTCACAAACATTGACACTTACAACCCGCGCATTCAAATCAAAGATCTTGGTGCCCAAGATTAAACCGGCACTTGTGCCGCCGGAGCC
>CP070697.1:4327583-4347088 GCA_020353555.1 Desulfobacterales bacterium | reverse complement strand
GCCGTTTTGTTCTCTATTTTGTGCGGCACCTTGCTTTCATCGAAATCGAAATTTCCATCCGGGTCAAGCTTTTGAAAACCGTTCTCTAAGTCTTTACTGGTTGTTGCTAATCGATTCGGGTTGTCCTGCTCCTCTTTTTCCGACTCTACTGCCTTGTGCCCCTCTTCCTTATCTGTCGGGGCCCTTCGGCTGGATTTCGGCTCGACCGACCCACGGTCATTGTCAGAATTTTCTTCGGTAATGTCCGATTCTGTCATATCCGGGCCAATGACTGTCTCTCCCGTCGTGGAGGAACTCTCAGCTGGATCAAGTACTGGTAATTTTTCCATGGACCCCTGAGCAACATTTGTGGGCAGGGGTCTATTTTTTGAATTCTCCTGACTGTCTGCCTCGAACTCTGAAACCGGGTCTCTTGAGCCTGCCATTGTAGCCGTCATTTATTTGTTATCTTAAATAGAATTGAGTAATTTCTCATTCCACAGTTTGTCATTTTCTCTGGACTAATTTATCGGCCGCAAGCTAAATATCTTAAGTCGAGTCAATTACAACCATACCCCTTTGTCCTGTCCCGCGAGTCCGCGCAGAGCCTGGAGTTCATCATATATTCAGCACAGCGACACGTCTACGCTCGCATATATTATCTTTCCTTTTCTAATTATTGGGCAACCGTGAGAACGGCGTTTTTGCGACCCCTCCTTCGGCCGGGAAGGGGGGCTTGAGATCAAAAACCAAGGTGAAGATATGATTTGGACTTATGAGGTGGCGAATTCCGCGGCGTCCGGGTGAGACAGGGACTCTCCGCTTTAAGAGGCGCGGTGGAGTATAATCAATGGTAGGTGCCTGTTTTTGTTACAACCTGTCTTCTTTAGTGATAGACATCCATACGCTCTCCATAATATTTTCTCAGTAGCTCGACTGCGAATCCCTCGACGTTATTGCGAATGATTTGGCCTTTGCGCTTGTCATTCCTACCATTTGAGAAAGGTATTGCGACGGTAATTATTTGCCCAACCGGTAGGAATTCACAAGTCTTGATAAAAAGACCATAACGACTATAATTAGTGAGTTGACCCTCATATAATCGATCGCTGGTAGCAAAGAAAACGCAACCCGCATACGGTTGTCTGGAATCTTTTCGCCTGTCCGAGCTTATCTTTGCAGTGTGATTCTTCATGGCTTATATCCTTTTCTTGCGAAAGTAAGATGTAAAACATAATTTGCCGGATTCATTAGGAGCATTAGGATGCTCGCTCCCTTTGCTGCCTTTTCCGAAGGGGGAGTCTATCTAAACGACCCTACCGAAGAGTAAAGTGATGGAACAACAAATTCGTAGCTCCGTCGCTTAGAAACTCCCAGCAAATTTCGTGCCGGTCAAACATGATATTGTTTTCATATATTACTTCAAATAGTTGTATTGCATGAACGGAAATTTTTCATTAAACATATGAATATAACTTACCAATTGTTGCGAAAGCGATTTCACAGCGAAATCTGTCTCTCAGTTATGTTACCATTACCATCAATTTCTTTTATTACACCTATCGTGGGATCCGATGAAGGCGTGTCCGGCTCGCGTAAGGTTTCCTGATTTGGGCGTCCTGCGTTCGATTTTTCTTCGATCAAATTTAGGATCAATCACCGTATTTCCTCTCCGACGATCGATCCGTCTTCTATCATAAACGCCCACGAAAATAGTTGCCGCTGCATTTATCGGTGTCGGTTGCTCATCGATTCTGCCTATCACTCGACGTACCTCCTTTTTCAAACTGTGCAATTCTCGCCCCAAAGGCCCTCCGAAAGCTGCGCTCGCGAGGCTTCCGACTGGCTTATCCGTTTCCACAAAACAGCAGATGAACAACTGGCGCTCAGAAACGAATGCAAGCCTTCCCCCAAGTCAGCTTTTCGTTTGCATCTGCAAAAATCGTGCAAAATCAGATCAATCAAATTAACCATATAATTTCATTTGGTTATGAATAAAGATAGAGTGAAGTGGCACGACGATATGCATTTCCCTCCCCAAAATTGTAAATTTTTTGTAACAGTTTAGCCCTTCAAAAACCATGAAGAAGCCGGCAGCTCATCGGCTTTTGGCATCGGCAAAAACTCGCAAATAAGGGTTCGTAAAACCGACCCGCGCGCTGATTTCAAACGGGATGCCGCGCAAAGGAAGGTCAATCCGGGCCTTGATACAATTCGCTTTCATCATTGCAGTTTACCTCAGGTATTTAGTAGCAGAGTCACGATATGTCTCGACCGGCCTTGAACTTTTTGGGTTCGTTTCAAACCAATCATGACGAGAGACACAGAGTAACACCTATCTCACGATCTCCTGCCTGAGATTGGGTCCTGTTCCGTGTATCTACCCCATTGCAGACCTAAATAGAAATTCCGACAAATGATGTGGGATACGATCAAAAAGTGGTGTTCCACAAGCAGTAAAAAAAAGTTACCCGTTCCACAATGACTTATCAATCGACACCAAGTTAGGTGGAAAGGCCAATTGATTCGATCTTACGGTGGGGTGAGTTTGCCAGCATCTTCACCAGGGTTTCGATGATCGGCCAGATTCGAACATGGGTCTGTGGCCGCTTAACCACTGATTCCCGAAAGATAATTCGACAGATGTGAGGTTGACAAGATGACATGACCCTGCTTGGCGGACGCAGCCAGCGTTTCGCCTTCACAGCGAGAAATGTTAGGAAGGAAATGTCTGTTTCAAAGTGTCCCCATGGGGCTGCCTGTCGGGCAAGCGAACGGGGTATTCAAAAGATCATAATAAAAAGGCTGAGCCTCGCAACCCTCAGCCTCGTTATCTTGGGTTGATGCTCGCGGTTAAGTACAATCCCACGTTCTGATTCGTTGACGTCTGCTTTTGGGTGCCGAAAGCATCTTTGGTCAGGCTGTGCTTCTGCGGTCTTTGCCCGATCTTCTTTCTGGAACTTAAGCAGTGCAAATGAATCGCCGCCTCTCAATTCCTGAGTGCCTATCTTTGTCGCTTTGCCGTCTATTTTTGCCACTGGGTTTCTCGGAGAGGCAGTTTCCATCGCTCTTAGGCCGGTTTTTTGCGACAAAGTCCGGCCAGCCCGATTAGTCCAGTTCCCAGAAGAAACATTGTTGTAGGCTCGGGAACCGGATGGAGAGTGATCGAGATATCATCCAGAAATCCGCCCAAGGTGTTTTCGGTTCCACCGGCTAAAAACTCCAACGTGTACGTCTGCCCCCCGGTGATAGGGCCTAAAATGTGGGTGTACCGTACCCAATTGCTGTCGTTATCGCTGACATCGTCCGCGGTTAACAAAAAATCAAGGTTGCCGACATTTTCCGTTAAGCCGAAAAAGACACCAATCCCGTTATCATTTAGCGCCGAAGTACGCGGCCGATACCAGAACGAAAGCTCGTAGGTGCCAGTCGTGACAACGTCAATATCCTGCAACAAATTGCTATTACTATTTGGCAGAGGATGACTGTCGAGCTCAACATAACGGAAGAGTGAGTGCGGGTTGGCGACGGTGCCGTCGTACTGGACCTCAATTCCAGCCCCGCTAGTTGAATACCATCCGCCAGGCAGCATATTATACACGTCCCAGCTTGCGCCATTTCCGTCTCCAAGTTCGTTGAGCAGGCGATAATTGAATTCTCCCATCCGATCGTCAACTAACTCAAAGCCGCCGTTTGTTATAAGGCTCGCGCTAGCCAATCCAGCAATGCCCAAAATAAAACCTAAAACCAATAGCAATCTCTTCATTTTCAACCTCCTTTTGAATGACTTTCGGTATCCTACGATTAGCAAAAATGATATAAAAATGGACGTATTCTTGACCTTGGGTTTCAACTGAGACTGGAAAACAAACCCTTTATAAATATTAAGTTCCGCTAATGGCATAGCAAAAGCTTATCTACTGAACAGCTATTACAGCGGATTTGCCTTGCCCTTGACTTAAGAGGCAGCAGGTTTGGACTGGCCTTTGTTCTTAATGTTAACCGCTTTCAGCAAAAATCATGCACAGAACGTGTTTAGTATGTTGTGTAAGTGATTTCAGATTGTTATTTCAATCGACGCAGGAACAAATCGCCAATACTATTACTTTTTTTTCTAGGATCTGTGAAATCTATTCCACATTATTCACAGTCTTACCTGTAATTTAGCGGAAACTGCCCCGTCATACCCTGTACGCAGGATAATCGCGTTTTGCCGGGCATTGAAGCTTGAAGAGGATGGAATTTCCTGATCCGAGCAGAACTCACAAGCTGAATTCAGAGATAAAATCCCACAAAAAGGGGCCCCGCCCTCGGCATTGGAGCCCCCGATGATGCAATCATGATGCACCCGGCGTGATTCGAACACGCGACCTACGGATTCGTAAGGCACAGTCTCGAAATCGAGAATTTTTTGTAATTTTAACCCGCTGGATTAATTGCTGTTTTTGGACTAGTTTTCGGTTTTGTTTGTTAACAATTGCTAAAATTAGACCTTGACGCGCACAATTAAACGGCCCGGACCTACATACCGTGTTAGCACTGCAGGGCCTTGAAAAAAAGGCAAACAAAATTCACGGTTGGTAAGAATATTGACTAAAAGTAAGAATTATAGGGGGAGGTATTTGATATGCCGACTGCCACCCTGACCAGCAAAGGTCGAACCGTTACTCCCAAAGCGATCAGGAATCAGTTGGGGCTCAAACCGGGCGATGCGATCGATTTTATCGTGGTCGAAAACGGTGACGTGTTGATTCGACCGACGGCAATTGATGTTCGTGCGTTAAAGGGTTTGCTCCACCGTACCGGCCGAAAGCCGATATCGGTTGAAGAAATGAACCGGGCAATTCGGTTGCGGAAAGGAAAACATTCATGAACGGCTTGCATACCGATGTACTGGTCCGATATATTACCTAAGACGATGAAAACTAGGCTTTACTGGCTGAGGAAAGCCATTGAAACCGCACGGTCGCAAAACGAAAAACTGCTCATACAACCGATCGCAATATGCGAAATGATATGGGTGTTTGAGCGTGCTTACGGATTTAAAAAATCGGAAATTCTGCCGGTGATTGATCAGCTTTTGCGGACGGCTCAGTTCAAAATAGTCGCTAAGGATGTCTGCTGGCAAGCGTTGGCCGATTTCAGTCAAAAAAACGGCGAGTTCGCGGATTACTATATCGGCAAGGCCAATGAAAGAGACGGTGCCGAGGTTACACTGACGTTCGACAAGGCACTCAAGGAATCGGATGTGTTTTAATATTGACGGATTCGTAAAGCAGAACCTCCAAGTTTACTAACCTCCTCATATTAGATGAAGCTGCTCAAAATATTACTGTTGCAGTTTCCCCGCGTTTGCTCGTGTTTGCCAATTTTAGCTGATTTTGGAAAAATTTTCCCACACAGATTCTCACACAGTTCACGCCCCCCTATTCCCCCTCACCTCCTGACCGATTCACCATACTATCATCCCCGACAAGAAACCAATCTGACTGCCGATCACCGCCCTGCCATTTTCAATCCCGCGCCATTTCCCCGGACAGCCTTTCTTACTCCGTTGACCGGGTTGTGTTATGCGTGCCTGGGTTGTGTGTTACGGTTTCTGTGATCGAAGCTGTTTCGCAAATGATCCCAAGACCAAGTACCGTTCATCGAATGACTCTCAGCAAACTGTGCCGAAAACGTTACTGACCAGAATGCCTTAAACCGGACCGACACCCATTCGGGCAGCTGATCGTTAATCCAACCCGGCCGTTTTCAGGGCATCTTTTACATCTCTCCATTCCTCGACCGAGTATCGATAACCCGGTATCCCTACGTAGGTTGCAGCCCGTTTGTAGATATACTCGGCGGCCTCAGCATACCTAGTGGGATCGAACCGGTAAATCGTGATGCTTTTCGTACCATCAAGAGACGATCTAACCAGAGGTCCTCTGATAGTGATGAAGTCAGGAACAGGACCCAGCTCCTTAAAACGTTTTGCGACTTCCGGTCCACTTTCTTGAGGATAAGTCACGAAGCCAATCAGATACATCTGTGCCTCCTTTCGGTTTAAAGGTTCCTGGATTGATCGAAGGTTTACAGCCCCCACCGAAACAGCGCTTGGGCAATGCATCGGGGACATTGACCAGAGCTTGTAGTCTGTGTCTGAGATCAGCAGGGAGTCAGTGGAATTAGAAAAGATCAGTAAGTCCGGATCTTCGGCATCGGTCGGGCTTCAGGCCAGCATGGATCGTCGTAACGGTACCGATATAGCGAAAAAGAAGTCAGAGTCAACAGAAACCCGGGACATTAGTCTTTTTGACAGCCTGCTCGGGAATCTCGAACCATCGTACAAATCACAATCCAACCGATGGATGGCCAAGGATGTGTAACGGTCTCGTCAACCGTTTCCAGTCAGGCAAGCCGGAATCCGCTCTCTGGGCTTGGTTTTCCCCTATTCGTTTCCCAACATCTGGATCCCGACCAGCCTAGGACCTTTGTACCGCCCTGCCCTCACGTCGGATATATGCTTGACCTCGGCCTTAAACTGTCTCACAACACCGTGCTGATTTTCCAGTTCACCAGCATGAAACCGCACATCCAATACCGGATCCACCGTCAACAGGCCCAACAGCTAAGAATCCTCTTTGACAACAATACCGGCACCGGTCGGTGAAATATCGGCTGTCTTGACCTGGTAGACCGGATAGCCGAGCATCTTGATCTCGGCATCGCACCAGTCTTTGGCAGTTTCCCGGATCTCGAAGCGTCTCTCAATACGTTCCGTCAACGTCTCAGTGGTATCCCTATCTTCCATTGTCGGTTCATATTTGGCTTCGGTGGGAGGTTGATCTTTGGTGATGGAAGGTGAATCAACAGAAACCAATCGCCATGGCGATATCGGATTGAGATTTCGAGCTATCCGATGAATTTATTCCAAAACGGACTTCCGTGAATAATCTCCCATGCTATTTGCCACTTAGATCCAAGTCGCCACTAAGGCTGACCTTGTAGCCAATTGAATATCCACCGCAGCACCCGCGGTACTCTTTCCGCAGACAACCTTTTTGTAAGGTATATCTTATTAAGACATGCAAAATAGCCTATACACTACAAATGGCCCCAACCAGCATGCGAAAAGCCAGCCTTGGGCACAGTGTCCGGATTATTTTGCATTTATTAATAAGTCATGGGCGATAGACAACCTTTCTCGGAGTGGATCGTCCGCACTGTGATAGCGGCAATTTTTTCCGTAGTCGGCTTCCTTGGCCAGGACATATACAGCGAATGGAAAGCGGAGAAGGTCCTGGCAGAAGCTACATTAGACCGATTACAGGTTTTGTCGGATCTTTTGAATGAGTCGAAGAGCATTTTCGAAAGCCAGAATTATATGGCTCAACGGCTGATGCAGATGCTCCTTGAAAACCACGCTAAGGAAATGCCGCAGGAGGCGCTTGGTTATGATGAAACATTCTATCGTATGCGCGAGCACTTCCTGCCAGCAGAGGTGGAGCTGCAAACCATAATACGCAGCACTACGATTAATTCACTGCGTCGCGTGAATCAGGAAATGAGCAAGTGGCTCAACACTGACAAAGTATTCAAGTCAAGATCTCAACCCACGAGGGAAAGGGAATTTTTGGCGCAGCAACTCCGCACCCTGGAGCTTCATCTCAACCAGTGGCACGATAAATACGAGGCGGTGATTCCGACCGATAAGCGGCGATCGCTAGTTTATTTGGCGGACGAGAAAAGCCACGGTATAGGTTTTCCCAAGGGTATAGAGCAGGTCGTCGAGAAAGTTATTGATACTTGGCGGTGATGCAAATTTGGCCTAACAATCAGCTGCACGGGAGGCATCACTGCGGGTTTCGCTATCGCTTGAAACACCCGCAGCAATGGGCCGGTGAGCCTGGCGTTCTGCACCTTAACCATGCTTTCAATTAAACTTGTGCGATTTTGAAGAATATATGAAAAAGACGAAAGCTCAGAACAAACGTGAAAAGTACGCACGTAATTTACGGGACGTTGGTGAAATATTGACATTTGGCCGTCAAATGCCTAAACGCTCTTTTCCGCACCCTTTTTCGGCTATTTTAAACTGAAGATTTCTTTTGCCATCGTTTTGGCAAGGCCATCCGGGCGCCCCCGGACTAACAATTTACTGACGGCCGAAGGAGTCAGACTTAACTTGCGGGCCACATAGGGTATCACCCGATTGGTGCGCGCATGTACGCTGAGGGGTTGAACCTTGGCTTTCTTAAGGCCATGCTTTTTTATCCAATGATGCAGATTCGCTTCAGTAGTACCGTATCTATTGGCAACGAACTTCTGAGTCGAACCATTTGCCAGAAGGGCCTCAATTTCAGGGCGATATTTGTCCGACCTGCTTTTGCCTGGACCTCTTGGCCTTCCCAGTTTTTTCCCTGCCGCTTTTTTTGCTTGGAGAGCCTCTTTCGTCCTTTGAGAAATAATGGAATATCGGGGTCAAACCTTGATGATTGATTAAAATAGTTGACGGTCTGCGGGCATAATTGATATGCGATGATTATGGCCAGAGCTTTGCGCATCGAATACGAAGGGCATTCACGAAAAGGATTTTATTGTACTTGCGGAAGTCATAAACGAGATTCTGGCAATAATTCGGAAATGCCGTTACCCGAAGCCGACCAGCGCTAAACGACGGTGCCCCGATTGTGGTTACAGGAATATATGTGAAAAGACGATTTAGTCCGACCTTTTGGACATACATTAAAAACTCATAGCATGGGACCGTTTTGATATATGATTTATGAAACTAGAATGAGGGAATAAAATGAGAAAACTAAATGTAACCATCGAAATATGGAAAAAGGGTAGTTTGTATCTGGCGAGTGCACCGGAATTGGATTTTATTACTCAAGGCAAAACCTTTGAGGAAGCTAAAAAGAATCTTTTGGAGGTAATAAAGATACAATTTGAAGAAATGACTGAAATGGGTACTCTCGAAGAATATCTGGCTGAATACGGTTTCATCATGGAAAATGATCAAATAATTCCGCAAAAAGAAATCATGGGCTTTGAAAAATCTGTGGTATTGGTAGGATGAGATGCCGAAGTTATCGCCAATCAATTACAAGACCCTTTTGAAAATATTTCAGTTATTTGGATGCGAGTAGAAGAGAAAACACGGCTCTCATCATATCTTGACCTACAAGGGGGCTAAACGCGCTGTCGTTATTCCGGAATATGATGAGATTGATATCGATGTCATTAGAAGCAACATGAGGACCGTTAACATGACCAGAGAGGAGTATTTTTAACTTTTAAAAAAAGTATAGACCGATTGACAGGGAGAGTTGCTTGCTGCAAAATTATTTGAATTATGACCGGTTTTGCAATGTTTATAGCGTGATAACAGAGTGTTATCATGATACCACCGGGCAATCTTAAAATCGCTTTCACCACGCGCGGTTGGAACGATGTCAAGTCTGATCCAGCGTGCGTAAAGGCGGTTGAGGATTCGGCACGGCTGTTGGAATCGTTGGGTCACACGGTTGTGGAAGCCGCACCCAAGGTTGATTTCGATGCCATGCTAAAAGCGTGCGTGCCGGCCTGGTGCGGATGGGTGGCAGGGGCAGTGGAGGGCGCACGGCTTCTTTTGGGACGCACGCCGTCCCGGGAAAAACTCGAGGCCACCAGCTGGGCTTGCTACCAGCACGGCATCAACCATGTCTCGGGACTCGACGTCTTAAATTCTCTGGCAGTGCTCAACCAGATCAATCGAAGTGTGGGGGCTTTCATGCAGGACTATGATGTTTTGTTGACTCCCACACTGCCGGCACCCCCTGTGGAACTCGGTGTCTACAATGCAAATGACGCCTCGTTGGACGCCAAGGGATGGATCGACAAGCTGTTTCTGGGGTTTGCCCTGTACACGGGCCTGTTCAATGTGACCGGACAGCCGGCAATATCTTTGCCCTTGCATCAGACAGATACCGGTTTGCCGATCGGCATTCACATGGCAGCCCGTTTCGGAGATGAGGCGACCCTCTTCCGTCTGGCACGTCAGCTGGAACAAGCAAGCCCCTGGATTGATCGCAAACCGCCAATCAGCGTTTAGCGCGATAAGTGGGACGGAAAAGACAAGGGGGTCTGGTCGTAAGAATTAAATATTGATGGAAGCGAAGGCAGTCGGCGATTTATCTTCGGCTGCCTTTTTGTTTTAATCTCTTTTAGGGTCGAATTCCCCGTAGCTTGCTGCGTTAAGATCGACAGGATCAATTGAATGATACTCCGCGGCTTGCCGCGGGGAAATTCATTCGCCGGCAGCGGCGGCAGGGACATTTATTCCAAACTCGGTACAAATCAGTCTGATTTTAATTTTGGCAGCCAAGAAGAAATGTCATGCAAGTTTTTTGCGGATTCTTTTTTATTGCATGATTGCGGTTGGTTATCCAATGTTTACCCAAAACGGCCCCACAAATTGGAAAGATCCTTTCTTACTATAGTGGAATATATTTCAGTATTTGTGTGAAAGAAACTTCCTAAAACGGAACAATCATTTGAGTGGTTGCACTGCAACCCTATTGAATACCTTAAAATGTCATTTACTGAAAACCATGGCATGCAATATGCTTTTTCGTGGAACCAAAGTCATTTGGAAATTGCGGCATAAGGAAAGGAAAAAAATTATATGATGAGGTGATACCATGGTTGATCGACAGATAATTAGCTTTTGCAGATCAGAGATAATGTCAGTCTGCACAGCAGAAACCAAAAATCAGCAGCAAGATTGCGTTTTCTTCGAGAAGGCCAATAATGAAAGGCGATGCATGTATTTTGTTTTCAACGAATATTGTGATTGTTTAAATGCACAGTTGTATGCTGGAAAAAATCGGCGGACACAATAATCCGATGTGGTGCTTCTCCAGATCAATTGTAGAAGGGGTGGTATATTTTCAATGGACAAAAGATTGGGAGGTTTGTGCACAACGTGTATCGTTTCTCAAGAAATACCTGCCTCCTGGTCCAAGTAAGGCGTTTCGCGCCAGTTAACAACTCACCTTAAATCCTATCCTCCTAAGCAAAGCAAGTTAGTTGCGGAACCCCGAATCTCCTATCATATATTTCGATACGCAGTTGATTGCCTTAATCTTGCACGAAGCAGCAAACAATAGATGAAAATGATGCCGATCGTGATGATTTTGTGGAACGTCTTGGAGCTATTTTACGAGAGACGTCAAGACCTTGTTACGGTCGGCGCTGATACCCAATCACTTCCATTTATTATTGCGAAGCGGCAAACAACCGATTTTTGCCGTCATGCGCCGGTTGCTAACCGGCTATGTGCGGTCAGCTACGATCGTCGCCATTGGCGGAGTGGACGTCTGTTTCAAAATCGGTACAAATCAGTCTGATTTTATTTTTGGCAGCCAAGAAGAAAAGAGGTACAGGCGGAAAGCTTTATTCTCCGGCATCCTTGAGAACCGTGTCGATCAACTCTCGGCGTATATAAATGCCGTTTTCAACAAGGGCGTCAATCTGCGGCCTGATGTTTTCTACCAACCCTCGCCGTTTGGCCCGCAGCAGCGATCCGACGGTGCCGATTTGTTTTATGCTTAGTCGTTGCACAATCTTTCTGGCCCTCGCATCATCCAACAAGATCGTGCAATCGGCGGTGGTTTGTGCCAGGGCGATGGCTTCGGCCTCTCCTGCGTCCACAAGGATGCTCAGCGGTTTGACCAATTGGGGATCGGGCGCTTGGATGATAAGCCACGTCACCTGACTTAATTCATGTGCGCCAGGATGGCCTTGACCTCTCACGGTGACTTCATTCCACACTTCCGGTGGCACAAGAATCTTGGAAAACAAACGGGGCAGCAGCTCAAGCTGGTGGATTCGCGCCAAACAAATCAGCGGTCCGCTGTCGGCACTAGCTGCGGTGTCACGCATTCTTCAGCTCATCTTGGATCTGTTCATCGTCAAGGTTTATCACCGGTATGCCCATGCGGCCCATTTCATCCATAAAATTTAATTTGGGCATCCCGCACAATTGCGCAGCCTTGCCCAGTGAAAGACGGCGCAACTCGAACAGCTTGACAGCCAGCAAAAAGCGCAGTTCCTGTTCAAGTGCCTCTTTTGATTTGCCGGTGGAGACCAAAAGGTCATCACTGTAGGGTATGGAAGGTACCTGCATAATTTGACTTCCCCTTATCGACTCATCACGGCTTCGATTTGCTGCTTTTTGATATAGGCATCTATAAGCGATGTGATCACGTGCTTGTCGTTCTCATCCATCTTTTCGACGGCATCGAACTTACGCATCAGATCACGATCCTGCAGAGTTGTCGAAGGTATGGCATCCTCTCTAAAATCACCCCAAAGCAGATAATGGATGGAAACGTTCAATGTTTTTGCGATTCGAATGATTGTCTCGGCATTAGGCATGGCGCGTCCATTTTCATATTTGCCGACATGGCGGCCATGAATCCCGACTTTTTGTCCAAGATCGTCCTGAGACCATCCAAGGTTTTTGCGTGCCTGCTTGAGCTTCTCTCCGAATGAGGCCACTTTCTTCCCCTCTTACCTACAACTAACTCGGAGATGATCCTAAATGTATAATAAAGCCTTTTGACCCTGACCTCAAGGAAAAAGCGTCTCTTGATTTTATTCCCTTCACACTACAAAGCCAGAAGACTATATAACTGCATTCAAAAGATCGGCAACCTGCAGACGCTTTTTAGAGCTCATAGATTGTACGAATTGGCTTGGTTTTCATGAAAAAAAATTAAAAAAGGGAGTCCGGCACATGACCAGCGATGAAAAACTGTATCAAATCGCCTGTTCATTCCCGGCGCTCAGAGGCAAAGGGGTCGAACAGGGCGATATCCCCGGCATCCGGCCGGAATTGGTGGGCGGCGGTCTTGTTCGCCGTGCCGGAGGCTGGGCGGCGGTCAAAGCGAGGCGCCGGGCCCGGGATCATATGAACACCCGCTCACAGTCAAAGCGCGCAGTTCATTGTGTTATTGGGGGGTCAGGCAGCTGGGTTTTAGCGCCACCGCACTATCAAAAAAGCTTGGCATCTCACAGCCCTTGGTCAGTATTGCGGTCAAGCGTGGTGAAAAGATTGCCACAAGCGAGCAATTAGAGCTTACAAACAAATAGAAAGCTATAATTTTATGGGCGTACCTTAACTACCCCCCGCGTAACTACTCCCCCTGGTTGAGGAATTTGGCCTGTCGTTGGCAGCGATCGCGCGGCAGTTGGGTATCAGCACCTCAGCCATCGCCAATTCGACGCGGCGACAAAAAGTATCGTCAAAAAACAACGTTCTCTAAATTCCCCTAAATTTCCCAAAAAACTCAAGCGTGTGCAGCCGCGGTCGTGGCGCGGGCCCTGAAGGATGTCCGATTGGATTAACCCTACGATATGGTCTTATTGCCGGCGGCAGTTAGCGTAAAGGGATTGCAGAGCCATTAGGACCGGCACCAGTTCGTGGCTTAAATTCAATATCAACGTTTTTTGTCTTGACAGCGGCGAGCGCTGCGGCTAATGGAAATTTCGGGCTCAAAATGACAACTTTAAAAGGTCCCACAGGCAATCCTTCATACTCAATCCACAGAGCTCGTGATTGGTTGCAGCCGGGAAAGGAGGAAAGGCGCGGAACCACCCAGAGGAAATCATAAGAAGGCAATCACCAAGCTATTTTGTCAATTCAAATGTTAAGGCGTTAAGGAGGGAATTGGCGATGAAGAAATTCTTAGTGCTGATTGCAGCCGTTGCCCTGGTAGGGAGCTTTACGGCAACTGCTCTGGCTGTCGACTGGAACTTTTACGGCAGCGCCCGTTTGTCAACTTTCTGGGACGATCGTGATTTCGGTGATGGCTCGAATGCCGCCGGTACGGACGATGAAGACGCTGATCTGTTGTGGGATCTCCAGGGTGACCGTATCGGCGCTAAGGTGAAGGCCGAAAACATCAGGGCTCAGTTTGAACTGGGTCTCAATGGAGACGGCCGTGGGGACATCGATGTCGGCACGCGTAGAATGTACGGCGTCTGGGAGTTTGGTCCGGTTCGGATTGAATCTCCCGCCAAAGCTCAATGGGCACAATGACTGCGGTAATATTGTTGTTCTCATCGGCGATGTATTGAATCTGGCCCATGGTGGTTTCTCCTGTTGTCGAATCTAGAGGCGCTGTTCGGCCACGTTTTGCTTGGTGATCAAATTAAGGATTTTTTTCTTGGTCAGCATGGAGTCGATCACTCGGATCAGGGCTGTCTTATCCTCTTCTTCAAGAGAATCAATCCATTTGACCCGCTCCCTAAGATTTTTGTCCACAATGCGCACTTCTTCAAAATCGTCATCCGTGTCGCTGACCAGATAGTCGATGGTCACATCCAAGACAGCTGCCGGCTTTTGAACGGCGTCCAAAGAGGGGTTGTATTTACCGGTCTCAATGCGGTTGATGTGCGACAAGTGCGAGCCGATCTGGTCGGCCAGCTGTGTTTGTGACCATGCGCGCTTTTTCCTCAGCCGTTTTAGGTTGTCTGCCAAAACTCATTGGTCAGCCTCCCGGTGTTGTTTTGATTGAATAGCAAAAATGGCACATCTAGGTTAATGTGACAACTTTTTCGCCTTAATGGAAAATATTGGCTTGACAAAATTGGGCATAGTTCAAAGACCGGGACGCCAAATACCAGGACATTCGTGCCCAACGGGCGTTGTTATTCTAGAAATGCCTGCTTCCTGGTTAGGTACGTTGTACACGAACGGTAATCCTCCAATAGATGCAATAGATGCTTTGGCGCCGTGGCTTATGCAAATGCTTCTACTATCTGTTGAGCGTTCCACCTGACCGTGGGAGCAAAAGCTATGTTGAAACGGACCGCTCTTCGACGATCATGGCCGACAAACAGAATCCGAAAAGTGGCGGTGGGAACTGTGAGGAAATCGGTGGAAGCCATACTCGTCATGTGATTTTTCAAGAACGTCCGCCCTGTCTGGGATGGCGGCTTGGAGACCCGACGAGGCATCCGGTTGGAAACTGTCCGCGCGGAGATGTTGATTCCCAACTTGAGCAGTCGCCATGAATACTGGGTGCACCCCAGAGTGGATTGGCCGCTGCCATCCTAAGAATAAGGTCAGGATCTCAGGGCGTACCAGAGGCCGCCCGGTTCCCTTAATTTCAACATGCAGACCCTATTTGCGAGCGACAGGCAACTCTGCCCTTTGTGGAATGGATTTCCTTAAGTAAGTTGACTATTTTCTATGTCGCTGAAAAATAGAGCTGACTATTTTTCAATGGTATGAAATATTGCCGGCATGAAGCCGCGACCGCTTTACACGCGGATTTGGCGTGATCTTGCTGCTGAAAAACCGTTGGTGTTTATGGCCGGACCGCGGCAGACCGGCAAAACCACACTGGCCCAGATGATCTCGGGGGAATATATCAATCGCCTCTACTTTAACTGGGACAACCCTCAAGACCGCACGCGCCTGATCGAAAATCGATTTTTTTTCAGGAAATCGAGCGCCGGAACGGCTCATTGCCCCTGGTTGTCTTCGATGAAATACACAAATACAAGGATTGGAAGAACTACCTGAAAGGCGTTTACGATCGTTTTAAAGAGGAATTCCTTTTTCTGGTCAGCGGAAGCGGGCGACTGGATATTTACCAGAAAGGGGGGGGATTCCCTTGGCGGGCGCTACTATCTATTTCATCTGTGGCCGTTTACGGTTGCCGAATTGGGTGGAGTCGATCGAACCATAGACGACTTTAGGAGGCATCCGCTCGAAATTCAAGCGGAAAAAAACGCAGACCTGGAAAACATTTGGATGATGCTGGCAACCATGAGCGGATTTCCGGACCCCTATCTCACCGGTCGGGAAGCCTCCTACCGGCGGTGGTCCAATACTTACTCCCAGCAGCTGATTCGAGAGGATATCCGGGATCTGACAAACATCCAGGCCATTGGGGAGCTGGAAACGCTCTATTATCTGCTGCCGTCCAAAGTCGGCCGTTCGATATCCGTGCCCTCCTTGGGCAGGGATTTAAAGAATGAGCCCTTGCTTTTAATCGAAGCCAAGCGTGCGGATCCACAACCTTCCCCAGCCCTGCTGAAGTTCCAGAAAACCTTGAAGGTTCCGGCCGTCCAGCTCATCAACCGGTCCGGCGGTTACCGCTTGCTGTCCAACGATGATCAGTCGATATTGATTGCCTCATCCTGGCAGTGGCTTTCTATGCTTCCGTGAAAATCTACGGGACGTGCTCAAGAATGAAAGCTAGCATATTGGATTGTCATGCTAGGGCCAAGCGATGCCGAGGAAATCACCGAGCGATGCTGCCGGTGCCCCCCAGCATATTATCGCCGGGGGAATTGATCGGGGCAAGATCTTTGAGGACCCTGCCGACATGCCGTTCCGCGCGGGGGGAAATTGTGAAGGAATTCCCGCTATCATTGGCTTAGCGACACTTCACGCGTCGCCAGCGGCTTTAAACTTTAAAACTTGAGAACGTCGCCGAAAGCCTCGAAATTTCGACGGCGATGGGGCGCCCTGGATTTTGTTTGACGTGAAGCGTCAACTTTGATAAAAGTAAGTCGATTGTATGTTCAAACGCCCTATAAAAGGATTGTTAGTTATTTTGGTAAGTTAACGCCAAGCGTGCAAAGACGTAAATCGAATTCGCCCAGTTGCCGGTTTTGTTTTGATGATTCGCGCGAACAAGGAGGTGCACCATGAGGCCCGTCCTCGCGGTCATCGGGGCCGCCATGTTGGTAACAGCCTGCGCAACGCCACCGACCTTTCGAACTCCCCCTCAGCTCGGCCAAAAAATCCAAACAACCAAATCGATTGTGTTGATTCCTCTCAAAGCGGATGTCTACCAGGTAACGGCAGGCGGTATTCAGGAGAAAATAGACGAATGGAGTCGGCAAGCCAGGGAGAACGTGGTCGCGGCGATCAGAGATGAAATCGAGGCGAAGCCGCTGCTTTTCTTGAAGGCGTTTCCCGAAACGCTGATGTCCGATGCGACCAGAGCCAACCTGGAAGAAACCAGCGCACTATTCGATGCTGTCAGCACCAGCATCATCGCGCACGTCTATGGGCCGGCCGATCAGCGCTTCCAGGAAAAAGTCACAAATTTTGACTATACCGTGGGCCCTGAGGTCAGCGCACTCGCACCGGATTCCGATGCAATCTTGTTTGTGCGGTGCTTCGATCAGGTCTCAACGGCCGGCCGCAAGGCATTGCAAGCCGGGAGCATGATCCTGGGAGCCCTGGTCGGGGTCTATATGAATCCCAACGCGGGGGTCACCGCCGTCAACGTCGCGCTGGTGGATGCCGAAACCGGAGAAATTCTCTGGTACAACTTCCATGCCTCCGGTGGCGATCATGATTTGAGGAATCCGACCAACACTTACAGCCTTGTGAAGGATCTTCTAAAAGACTTCCCCCTCAAGTAAACCGAGGTGAGCGATGAGCAAGACTATCATTTTGTCGCTTACGCTGCTCTTTGGGGTTTGGGCCTGTGCCACCACCGATCTTCCTTCGGTTCAAAGCATGGACGGCTTGCAGCTGCTGCCGGATGAGCAAAGGCTTTGGAATCGGTCAAAGGAGGAACAGGAGCGGTTAAACACAAGCAGCGATATCTATGACGATCCGGCTTTGTCGGCCTATGTCAATCAGGTGGCGCAGAAGCTCTTCCCAGAAGATTTGCACGGCCAAGAGCTTTCCTTCCAGGTGTATATGATCGAAAACCCCCTGCTGAATGCCTTTGCCTACCCCAACGGGGTGCTTTACATTCACACGGGTATCCTGGCAAGGATGGAAAACGAAGCCCAACTGGCGACCCTGCTCAGCCATGAAATGACCCATGTCACCCATCGTCACGCCGTAGAAAATTTTCGAACCGTAAAAAATACGACCGCCTTTTTAGCAACGGTGCAGGTTGCCGCAATTCCCTTCGGCGCTTACGGCAATATTGCCGGTATGTTGGGCACGGTCGGGGCTATGGCGGCTGTCAGCGGGTATTCGCGGGACCTGGAGCGTGAGGCCGATATCGAGGGGCTGGCGCGCATGGCCGCGGCCGGATATGATCCCCAGGAGGCGCCCCGGTTGTTTGAACACTTGAAACAGGATGTTGAAGAGCAGGATGTCAAAGAACCCTTCTTTTTCGGGTCACACCCGCGGCTGCAGGAGCGGATAACCAACTACAATGAGATGCTTCGAGCCCGGTATGCAGGGGCAAGCGGGGCCAAGAATACAGAACAATTCCAGCAAATCGTTTCACCCATGCTGCTGGACAACGCCCGACTGGACTTGGCCATGGGCCGGTTTCGGCCCGCCGAGCGGACCCTGACACGCATACTGGAAGGGGAGCCGCAGAACGCAAAGGCCCACTACTACCTCGGAGAGGTATGCAGACAGCGGGCCCAAGCGGACGATCGGGAGAAGGCGGAAGCTCACTATCGAGAGGCCGTCGAGTGCGATCCCGCCTTGCCCGAACCGCATCGCGCGCTAGGGTTTGTCTACTACAAGCGCGGGCAGTTGGATGCGTCGGCCGCGGAGTTGCAGAAATATCTGACCCTGTCTCCGGATGCGCCGGACAGAGCCTACATTATTCAATATATGCAACAGATGAAGAGTGATTGATTGGAGATCGGTCATGCGTAACACCGCCATTATTTTAACGTTGTGTATCGCGGGGCTTTGGGGCTGTGCAACCTGGAGCGGGGTGGGGGGGCCCTACACGGAGAATTCAAAGAACTTCAGAGTGGACCTGCCAAGCGGTTGGCACAAGTACAATAGGGTCAGGGATGCGCTTATGATTACCAAAGACGGTCTGCCCCTGCAACAGATCAAGATCGTGCAGATTTCGGTTGACAAGGAACTTGCCCATACCAAGAAGAAGCTGTCTGAAAAAATGCTGCCCCACGAAGCGGCGGAACTGGTCGTAGACAACTTTCGTTCAAATCCGAATCTGCTCAACCAGGAAATTCTGGAAAATTCTCCGGCGCAGGTCAGCAATCAAAACGGATTTAAAATCGTCTGCACCTATGAGACCAAAGGCGGTTTGCCCAAAAAAGCAGCAATCTACGGGCTGCTGGATGGAAACTGGTATTACGAGATGATCTACGAGGCCCCGCAGCGCTGGTATTTCCACCACGATCTGCCCGCTTTTGAGAACGTGGCTCAGAGCTTTCAACTGATCAAGAGCGCCGGCCAGTGACGTGTTTGCAGGGGACCGCGGGCATTCAGGTCAAGAAATCAGATTGCGGATCGGACTTCAGCAATCCATACCTCTCCATCAGATCAAATAATGTCAGTCCGCCGCCGCAATCACTTCGATTTCAACATCCAGGTTGTCATCGAGGCCTGCAACGGCAACCGTATTTCGAGCGGGCGGAGCGGTGGGGAAGAATTTCCGATAGGCCTCATTCATTTCTTCTTTATGCTCCATGGAGGAAAGATAAACATCACAGCGCAATATTTTATCCATGCCGGAGCCGGCGGCCTCCAGGATGGCTTTAATGTTGCTTAATATGCGCTCGGTTTGCTGCGCCAC
>CP070697.1:4301970-4327483 GCA_020353555.1 Desulfobacterales bacterium | reverse complement strand
GAGAGCCGGGTGGCCATGATCACCATGGGGATTTCGGTGGGGCTGGCGGCCTTTGCGGGGGCGGTGGTCGTACCGCTGACCATCGTCAATCCGCATATGTGGATGCATCCGCTGATCATGATGATGGCGGTCGTCGTGCTGGGAGGAATGGGCAGTCTCAAGGGGAGCTTGGTGGGAGCCTATATCCTGGGGTTTGCCGAGGCCCTGGTGGTCTTCTTGACACCCATGGGCGCATTTCTCAAGGGTTCCGTGGCCCTATCCATCATGATCCTGGTGCTTCTGATCCGGCCGGAAGGGCTCTTCGGCGTTGCTTTTGAGGAAGAGCGATAGGTATGGGTCTACTGCGGTACTACCTGCGAAGATTTTTGATTATCGTGAAAAGTGAAGTGCTGGTCCTTCCCAGCCGGATGGTCGTTTGCGTTTTCTTTTTGGGTTTACTCTTATTGCCGGCGGTGACCCAGGATCCTTATCTGCTGCGCATTCTGATTCTGACCAACATTTTTGCCATTCTGGCCGCCAGCTGGGACCTTTTGTCCGGCTTTACGGGTCAGATGAATTTCGGGCACGCGCTCTTTTTTGGCGTGGGGGCGTACACGGCCGCCATTTTGAATCTGCACGCCCACCTGCCTCCCTGGGGCAGCATTCCCCTCGGCGCATTGGCCGCGGTTCTGGCCGGTCTGATCATCGGCATTCCCTGTCTCAGGCTCAAAGGCACTTACCTGGCCCTGACCACCTTGGCCTTCCCCATTATTTTGCTGGGGATCGTTTTCACCATTCCCGGGATTACGGGAGGAGAGTTGGGCGTTTCGGGCCTGGCGCGCCTTTCCGGGTCCCGGCTCAGTGATTATTACATTACGGTGGTGCTAATGCTGGGGGCGTGTACCCTCATGTGGAAGATAACCGACTCGCACACCGGCATCATTTTTCATGCCATCCGGGAGGACGAGCTGGCGGTCAGGGCTTCCGGCATCAACACGACCCGTTACAAGCTGCTGGCCTTTTGCCTCAGTGGTTTTTTTGCCGGGTTCTCCGGCGGCCTCTACGCCCATTTCATGAGGATTGCCGGGCCCTCCACCCTGGAGGTTTCCATGTCCTTTACGGTGGTGATCTGGGCGGTGTTCGGCGGGATCGTCACCATCTATGGACCGGTCGGTGCGGTTTTTATTCTCTTTCCGTTACTGGAGTTTTTGCGGTTCTGGCCCGAGTATCGCACGTTGATGTTCGCGGTGGTCATTTTGTTGATTCTCCTCTACATGCCCGACGGGCTTTTTCCCTGGCTGCGCGACAAGGTCGAAACCGAGTGTCCGCGGTGCAAAATCCGAAATCGGGCCACCCGCAAAACCTGCCGGGTTTGTGCCGTTCCCCTGGATTAGGGCCGCGGCCGCCTGTTTTTGACAAACCAATCGCAACCAAGAGGGTGAGTATGGATCCTAAAGCAGTCTACCTGTCCAAGCCCTGGCTCAAGTACTATCCCAGCGGGGTTGCCCCTGAAGTCGTTATTCCCGAAGTCTCCGTGCCGGCGCTGTTTGATGAAATGGCGGCTAGATACAGCCGCCAGACCGCCTTGATCTTCTACGGCAAGAAGATCCGCTATGCCGAACTGAAAGACCTGTCCGACCGGTTTGCGGCCGCGCTGGCCGATCTGGGCGTGGCTAAAGGCGATAAGGTGGCCTTATACCTTCTGAATTGTCCCCAGTATGTGATCGCCTATTTGGGTGCCTTGAAAGCGGGGGCCACCATCACCCCCATCAGCCCGGTCTACACCAGCAAGGAGGTCAAACACCAGATTGAGGACAGTGAGGCCAAGACGATTATCTGCGAAGACATTCTCTATGAAAATGTGGAAGTCGCCGATGTCAGGCTGAACAATGTGATCCTTACGCATGTCGGAGACTATCTGCCGCCCCTGAAGCGCTTGTTCGGCAAGAGCGCCCTGGGGAAGGCTTACAGCGGCATGCAGGTTCCCTCGCCTGAATATATCGAACGGTCCGGAATTCGATTGTTCAAAAACCTGGTGAAGGATTATCCCCCGCAGCCGCCCTCCATTGCCATCGATCCCAAAGCAGATGTGGCCGCCCTGCCCTATACCGGCGGCACCACCGGACTGCCCAAGGCGGCGGTCTTGACCCATTATAACCTGGTCGCCCTTCAGACCCAGACCGCTGCTTTCTGGCCGATATTCGAGGAGGGCAAGGAGGTGGTCGTCGCCTTCTTACCTTTCTTCCATATTTATGGACAGGTGGTGGTGATGCTCAACGGATTGGTGCAGGGGGCGACCCTCGTTCTTTTCACGACGCCGGATATTGATGAGATCCTCAGCGCGATGGAACGTTATCGCGTCTCGGGCTTCTACGGGGTGCCCACCCTGTTTGAATACCTCAAAGAGTATGAAAAAACCGAGCGGGTCGACTGGCAGCGGCTCAAATTGATCGCCTGCGGCGCGGATACGCTGCACGAATCCACCATCGAGGCCTGGGAGCGGCGCACGCGCAGCAAGATCTTGGAAGGCTACGGCATGACCGAAACCACGGCCGTCAGTCACAGCACCCCCTTTGATCGGCCCAAGTCCGGTTCCTTCGGGGTCCCCCTGCCCGGCGTCACCGCGGCCATCGTCGATTGGCAGGGAACGGAGTTTAGGCCGGTCAACGAAGTGGGTGAATTGGTCCTCCATGGTCCCAACATCATGCAAGGCTATTGGAAGCGACCCCAGGAGACCGCGGAGGCTCTCATCGAGATCGAAGGTAAAAAGTGGCTGCGAACCGGCGACTTGGTGCGCATGGATGAAGAGGGGTATTTTCATTTCTTCGATCGCAAAAAAGATCTGATCAAGTATAAAGGATATTCGGTCTTTGCCCGGCACGTGGAAGAGGTCCTTTACAAACACCCGCAAGTGAAGGCGGCCGGGGTGGTGGGCGTACCGGACCCCAAGGTCGGCCAGTTGATCAAGGCCTATGTCGTTCTCCAGAGCGAGTCGCGCGGCAAGGTTTCCGAGGAGGAGATCATCGCGTTCTGCCGCCAGAATCTGGCGCATTATAAGGTGCCCAAGATCGTCGAATTCCGCGGGGAGCTGCCCAAGACGGACGTGGGTAAAATCTCGCGGCGGGAGCTCCGAGAAGAGGCGGAGGAAAGCTGATATGGGCCGGGCTTTTCTGGAAATTGAGGACCTGAGCAAGGACTTCGGTGGACTGCGGGCGGTCAATAGCGCCCGTCTGACCGTGAACCGACATGAAATGGTGGGTCTGATAGGTCCCAATGGTGCCGGGAAGACCACCCTGCTGCGGCTGATCACGGGGATCTTGAAGCCGGATGAAGGCTTTATTCGTTTCAAAGGCAAGGAAATCGTGGGTCTTAAGACCTGGGATATCGTCAACTTGGGTATTGCCGGCACTTTCCAGAACATGCGGCCTTTCCGCCGTCTGCCCATTATTGCCAACGTGATGGTTTCCTGCCTTTGCCCCCGGGCCATGAAAAGGGGCGAATGGGTCAAAAAAATCGAAGCCAAAGCTATGGATGCGCTGGAGTTTGCGGGGATATCCGATATGGCCCTGGAGAAGGCCGCCACCCTTTCCCAAGGTGATCTCAAGCGGCTGGAAGTCGCCCGCGCCATCGCCACGGAACCGGAATTGCTCCTTCTGGATGAGCCCTTCGGCGGATTGAGTCCCGCGGAGACCGAACTGATGGCCAAGTCCATTCAAAGGCTGCACCAGGGCGGCCGTTTCGGTCGCCTGCACAGCGAAGGACCGGCGATGATCATCGTCGAGCATAAGCTGCAGCAGTTGATGAAAATCGTCGATCGCATTATCGTGCTCGATTTCGGGACGATCATCGCCGACGGAAGCCCCCAGGAAATTGTGAATCTCCCGGAGGTCATCCAGGCCTATCTCGGCCAAGGAGGTGTCTGACGTTGCTGCTTGAAGTCGCCAATTTGACGGTTTGCTATGACAAGGCCATGCTCCTGAACAACCTGAGCCTGAGGGTTGATCAGGGCGAGCTGGTGAGCCTGGTGGGACCCAACGGGGCCGGGAAGTCCACCCTGCTGCGGGCCATCACCGGTCTTGTCCTCCGGGAACGTGAGATCACGCGCCGCTCAACGGGGGGAGACGTAATGATTAAGGGTCGGGTGACTTTTGACGGTGAAAGAATAGACCGGATCCCCGCCCACGAGATCGTCAAGCGCGGTCTGATCCATTGTCCGGAAAGAAGGCGGCCGTTTCGAGAGATGACGGTGGGGGAGAACCTTTACGCGGGCGCCTATCTTTTGCAGGATCGCAGCCGGATCCAAGCCAATCTGGACAATGTTTATCAACTGTTTCCCATCCTGCAGAAAAGATCGCGGCAAATATCCGGAACCCTGTCCGGGGGAGAGCAACAGATGCTGGCCATCGGGCGGGCCTTGATGTCGCAGCCCAAGCTCCTGTGCATCGATGAGCCCTCCACCGGCTTGGCCCCCATCCTCCGGGCGGAGGTCTTTGAAAAGATCGGCGAGATCCGCAGGCTGGGAATCACGGTTCTGCTGGTGGAACAGGAAGTCGGCACCGTCTTTAAGATGGCCTCGCGCAACTACGTTCTTTCCTCGGGCAACATCATCGCCGAAGGAACCGGGGATGAATTGCTGCAAAACGAAGTTCTCCGGAAAACCTACCTGGGTCTTTAAGAAGAGGGGCAAGGCGATAGGCCTTCCGACCCCGTTTTAAAGACCCCAGGACCCGCCATTTATCCCGAGGGAAGGAATGCGCGCTATCATCGTCTTGACGTAACTTCACGCTTCGCGATTACCCTTAAACTTTAAAGCGTGATGACGTCCCTTGAAACCTCAAACAACAAAATTATTGGAAAAAGACCTTGAAGAAAGACGAAATAAACAAGATTGCATCTATTTTTGACGCTATGGTGGACGCCGTCTATGTGGTTGATGATGAGTTGAACGTCGAATACATGAATCCCGTGATGATCAAGAATTTCGGACATGGGATTGGTAAAAAGTGCTTCCAGGTCTTGCACGATAGAGAAGAAATCTGTTCCTGGTGCAAGGCTCCGGAGGTTTTCGGCGGGACCAGCGTTCGCTGGGAGCAACGCTTTGCTTTGCAGCACAAAACATATGATCTTATTGAATTTCCTCTGAAAAACTCCGATGGTACCACATCCAAGGTCAGCATATTTCGGGATATTACCGAAAGGAGGAGGATCGAAGAGAGAATCAAGGCTTCGGAAGAAGATTACAGGCGGTTATTTGAGAATGTGGGCTGCGGTGTCTACATGAGCACCAAAGAAGGAAAATTTCTGAATGCCAATCATACGCTGGTTGAGATGTTGGGGTATGCAAGCAAAGAAGAATTCCTGGAGATTGATATAACCCGCGATCTGTATGTAAGGCCGGAAGATCGCCGCAAATTCCAGGAGATAATCGAGCGGGACGGCCGCATAATTGACTACGAAGTGGAGTTTAAGCGCAAGGATGGAAGCATTGTTTCGGTTCTGCACACGGCTCAGGCGCGCTATGACGAGGAGGGCAGGGTGCTGGGCTATGAGGGCATCAATGTCGATCAGTCCGAGAGGAAGCGGATGGAAAGGGAGCTCCGGGAGGCCCATGACTTTCTGAACGAGATCGTCAGGAGCTCACCCAACGCCATCATGGCCGCCGATATGAAAGGCAATATTATTATCTGGAACCGGGCGGCCGAAGAAATCCTGGGATATAAGGCAGCGGAGGTCTTGGGTAAAATCAACATCACGGAGATTTATCCGGAGGGAATGGCCAAGGAGATCATGAGAAAGTTGAGGGGTCCCGGTTACGGCGGTATCGGCCGCCTGAACTCTTATCCCGTGGTCTATGTTAGAAGAGATGGGGTCGTCGTTGAGGGTAACCTTGCCGCCGCCCTCATCTATGACGGCCAGCAAAGAGAGATCGCTTCAGTGGGAATATTCGTCGACCTTAAGGAGAGACTGGAAATGGAACATAAACTGCGAGACACCCAGGAGCAGTTGCTCCAATCTGAAAAATTAGCCGCGATGGGAAAACTGACCTCGCAGATTGCGCACGAGTTAAACAACCCACTGTACGGTATCATGAACACTCTCGAGCTTCTCAAAACCGAAGTCTCGCCCCAAAATAAGAGAAGAAAAATCCTTGAGATGGCACTTTCTGAAACGGAGCGCGTGGCCGAGTTGCTCAGTAAAATGCTCAGTTTTTCCAAGCCTGATGAAGAAGCCAAGCAGCCGGTAGATATCAACGTCATCGTGAATGAAATTTTGCTTCTCGTCAGAAGGCAGTTACAGGAAAACAGCATCGCCGTTTCGTCTTCCTTTGGCGATGGTCTGAGAAAGGTTTATGCGTCGAAGAATCAACTGCGCCAGGTTTTTCTGAACATGATCTCCAATGCCCGGGATGCCATGCCGGATGGCGGAACCCTGAGGATCGAAACTGCGGAAGACGGAGATGATGTCCATATCAGGATCACGGATTCCGGCGTGGGTATTCGCGAAGAGGATATCAGCAGGATATTCGAGGCCTTCTTCACAACGAAGGACAGTATCAAAGGCGTCGGTCTGGGCCTTTCGGTTTGCTATGGATTCATTAAAGAGCACGGAGGGGACATCAAGGTTTCAACCCAAAGGGGGTCCGGAACGACTTTTACCATTACCCTTCCCGTCTGCGAATAGAATCTTTGGCATGTATCGCAGGAATTTGGCTCCACCGGCTTGTATGCGGACTGCCCATCTGTAATCCCCAAAGTGTGTTCAAAAGCAGCCTTAGTAGCTGTTTCATCATGGGTGAAGACTTTATCGGCTTAGTTGAAAAAGTCAATAATTTCAGTATGCACGGAATATTTGCGGGTGACAGGGAAAGGTTCTTTTGATTCGAAATGGGGACTTTATTTTGGAGAAAATTTTATCGCTTTGAATCAGGGGTAGCGGCAAACGGTAGCTACGCTACTTTTGGGCCATATCGACCAGCAATGCTATCTACAAATTCTGTAGCAGGTGTTAGGCATCTCGTTTGCATTGTTGAAAACGGCAAATCGAGTTTTTGCGAAGGACAGCGAACAAAACCCATCATCCTCTATATGCGGCAATCATCGTCTCTTCGTTCTGGACAAAAGCCGCCCCGTATGAGATTAGCTTTTTACTGTCACTTTCTTCAGCTTTAACCTTATTCTCCTGATTTTGAAGCGAAAGACTTTTGCCGACCTCGAGCAACGTAAGCTGTCGTGGCGCATCACCGGGTGTGCGCTTGCGAAGTGAAAGCAGATTAGCAGGTTGTCCGCTTACGACACCCCTTGCGATAGTTATAAGCTCGAATCCGAGAGCTTCAGTTTGCTGTGCAGCGGTCTGTAAATTTTGCAGTGAGTCATTCGCACTTAATATCTCGAGTTTAACAGACATACTAACCACCTTCTGTAAATAAAAATTGATGTCTGAGGTTTCTAAGGCAATCGACCAAATGCCGCCTCTAATCGGGTCAAGGCTGGGTGCGTCTGTGCATGGAGAATATAGTCCTGTAGTGTAGCACTGGCGGTTTTATTTTGGTTCTTTTGATACCCAGCTAAATTCAAAACCTCTTGTGCTTGATTTTCGTTAAGTTGCCCCAATTTATCCGCCAGGGCTTTTCGTTGTGCCTGTATTTCGTTTGGAACGACACCGATTGTAGCCTGGTTAAAAGCATCCACAAACTCCGGTCCTGCATCTTGAATGTCCCGCGACGCATGGCCTGTTGCGATGAACTGATTGATTTCGGTATCTCCAAACCATTCGGTTGTTAAATTAAAAACAGCGAGGGAAGAAAATGCGTCTGTATTTTTAATATTTGGAGATTCACTCTTCACAGCAGCTCTTTCTTCCGTCGGGATTAACGCCCCTTCAGATCGTTTATATGCCAACGAGACTTGCGGCGGTCGCGTCTGGCCATCACCTGAATTGGCGCTAAGTCCAACGCTGGTCCCAGTCACAACGTGCAGACGGGCACCGCATCCGGCGAGCAGAGACGATGCAAGTGCCAGAGTTACTGCGGTGCAAATCATTGCTTTGGGAATTTTCATTTTAGTTCTCCTTCACCCTTCTTGCGGATAACGCCCGCCGACTCTCCAAAATAGCGACGCATTTCAGGATTTAATGCCGCTTTTCTAGCCGCCATGCCTGTGGCAAAAAACTGATTGATGACAAGGGGTTCATCTCTGAATGGATTTCCATACTTTACGGAAAACGTTCCGATAACCGAATAGGCATCATTGGTTTCACTGGCCTCCAACGATCCAGTATCCGAGCGGTTCTGGATAGGTATACTTGCAACTTCCAGCCTTTGATACCCCAATACTATATCGAGCGTCTGGTCCGCTCTCTGAGAAATATCCAGACCAAACTTCGTTGCTGTGGAAAAGGCCAGAAAAGACTCGCATCCGTTTAAAAGGATTACAGATGAAAAGATTGAAGATATAAAAAGGGTCGTCAAAAAACAGTTTTTGGTCATGGTGTCTCCTTCTTCATAAAAAGTTTCAATGGGATATCGATATTTTCACTATCGTGCCAGACTCTAAACTCCGTCTCCATGGGTCGATTTGAATTAAAGTGAAAAATATAAAGCCCACCTCCAGCCGGTCTCATGAACGTCACCCTTGAAAAACCCGCTGAAAGCGAATAGGTCTTATCATCGCCGCTTATCCGTACTCCATAAATCTTCTGGGCTAAGAATCTTTCGCCGAAACCATGAGGATAGTCTGCTCGAAAATACAATAGGCTCAAATGCCATTTTCGCGGTTTCGGATCGACAAATGCACTTAACGTTTTTTTTGAAAATAGCTGCCTCCGGTTCGATGTTTCCGAGGACTCATCATCAATGACCTGTGGGAGTGCGAGCAAATCCTCCTTTAGACCAACGCCGATACCCCATCTCCGTCCCCCTTCCAACCAAACGGGCAGATGAACTGTCTCACACACATATGCGCTGCCAGAATCCGGTGTTTGATAACGAAACAGTATTGGCCCGAAATGATGGATTCCCTTCTTTGTCCAAATACTGCATCCCACTAGGTAGAAGGTCAATATTGGCAGGGCTATGAAAAAGGTGGTCTTTGCTGAAAATATATTTCTAGAAATTTCACCCATGATTGATCCCTAAGTGCCAAAGTCCAAAACATCGCTGACCCGGAAAAAGTTCTTTAACATAAGTTTTTGCATATCCCACGATATGAGCAGAAAATCATCGCGTGCAAGAAGGGGCTGGCTTTCGCAAGAATTCAATCTGCATTGAAATCATTGACTTTTTTACTTAAGCTCCAAGGTCTTTATCCATGATGAAAAAGCTGCGAAGGCTGCTCTCGAATTTTCAGCCCATTCCGGGTATCGATCTGACACGGTTAATACCAAGTCGATTGATAATGAAATCTTGCTGGACGTCTCGGATATGCGGAAAACGCCACCAACTTCAAACCAGGTGCATTAGATTTCGTGCCCGACCGACATGTCTGTCTGTTATAAGTGACTGGGATTTGATTGTTGCGAATCACACAGGTCAGGTATTCATCATCACATGCAGAAAAGATCTGTCATTGACTGATCTGCTTTTCTCCAGGCAGTACGCCTTTCACACTGCCAGGATTTCTCGTAACTTGCCCTCGGTTATGGGCCCGGCGACTCCGTCAACCTGCAAGCCGTATTTGCGCTGAAATGCCTTTACTGCCTCCCGCGTCTTTTCTCCGGTAATACCATCGACACTTAATCGGGACCCCAGAATCTTGTTTAAGGATTCTTGCAGCCACCGGACAGCTTTCTTTTCTGCCTCCGCCTGCCGTAGACCAGCCAGATTGCCGATTTCCTCTTTCATAGCATGGGCCATGGCTGCATAACCGTGCTGCTCTTTATAGGATTCCCATTTTTTCTCCCGAAACTCGTAATGCCAACACTCGGCACCAGTAAGGGTGTCAACGATATTTACCCAGCCATGTTTGTTTAAAATTTCCCGCACACGCTGATGGCCAATACCGGTATCATAAGCATCGATATCAATCGCTCTGGCAGCTTCATGGACACTATTGCATGACGGCGGGCTATAGGCCGTCTTTCTTCCCGACTTCCAATCCGCATGCGCTTTCTGTTGTTGAGCTGCAGACCGGAACATATCACTGATATAAAGATGCCCGCCTGCCTTCACCACCTCCTTGAAGACTTGTTGAAGAGCGACAGCAGCAGGTCGGACCAATTTTCCCATCCGTTTGGGTAGAGGGTCGCCTTTCTTGCCATAGATTCCCGGAACCCGCACTTTAACCACATTTTTTAACGCTTCATCTTTTTCCATGATTTCGCATACCATTTCCATAATCGTTTCTCTCCTTTCTTATGACTTGATTATCTCTTTCCCAATGTTATTGTGACAAAAGATGGATTCGCAAGCTCAGAGTCTCGTACATTTTCCACCTGTATAAAAAAGAGCTGGCGTCCATTACCAGACCATCTCAGGTTGAAAGAAGCGCCTGGATAAGGACCTCCCGGACCGATATAAATAATTTGTTTCGTCTTACCATCACTGTCTGCTAAATGCACCATGGTTCCTTCGGAAAAAGCGATTTTGCTGCTGTCCGGAGACCAGCATAGTCCAAAGAAATTGACCACCTCAGCGATCTTTATCTGGGACTCCTCTTCAACTGCAAAAACCGACACAACATAGAGCTGACTCTCGATACCCCCGCTAATATTTACAACCTTGGCCACTTTCTTTCCGTCCGGCGATTTAACCATAAAAGGGATATTGCCAACACTCTCCAAGGAAACATCTGGTTTAGGTTCTATGTTTTCAGCCAATTTCATCAAGTCCTGTGACCGGAGAGTGGCCAGGTCAAAGCGTGTTCTCTCCTGATCCCAGATGCAGGTACTGCAGATCAAAAAAGAGAGTATTTGTGGCATCCAGATAAAGTACAGGGTCGTTTTTTTCATATTCTTTTCAGAATGACAATGTCATGTCCAACAAGCGACACCTTGACTGCATGGCGTTGCCGTATCTGCCCAATCCAAACTTCTTTGCCAGTGCCCGGCAAATCGACCATGTTCTGACCAGTTGGCGTAAAGTCGCTATCTACAGTAATACAGTCGTTTTTAGGTTCAGGACCAAGATTCATGGCTACCAAAATTTCAGTCGTGTCCAGTATCCTGGCATAGGCCAAAGTGCACCTGGGGTCGATTGGGTAGCCGAAATCAATGCCGCTGTCCGAGATTTCTCTGAAATGTTGCCGTTCATAGCGCAGGGCAGGTTCAATCTGCCGAATGGTCACTATTTTTTTATGTCTTTCTAGATCAGATTGCCAGGGATAGAAAAATGGTGACCGGTAGTATCAAAGGCGCCCCACTTACCGCCGAACATGCATTCGCGGACATCGCTGTCGTTGCTTCCTCCCCCGTCAAACCTCTGCTCGGTAGCGTAGTAGATACAGGGCAACCCCCTGGCTGGTAAGCAGATCGCCGATGACCAGGACAGCCTGTTTAGGGTAATTGTAATTAGGTTTTAAATACAGGCATCTTTTCAGTATCCATAAAGTGAAAAAGCAACAGATTTCGCACGGCTATCCAAAACTGGGGCCGTTCGGAAGCCAGCCGTTAGAACCGACAGAGCGGGTAAGGGTTATAAACAATTTCCGAAATGTGCTCAGATTAGCCGTAGACTGCAAACCCAGCCTTCTGAAAAAGTGGGCGAAATTTAGTTAAGGCCAGCTGTTTGTGATCTTCGACGGCTTTTTGAAATTGGTACCAATCCGAGTTCGGGAAATTTTCTTTCGCCCAATACTTATCGAAAATGTCGATTTCGAATTCTCTCTTTTCGACCGCCGCATATCGCCATTCATTGGGATGGTACGCATATTTTTCGAGTTTCAATTCCGGGCAGATTCGGTTATAGACTTTGCGACGAGCCTTATCTGAGCCTCCCCAAAAATACGACTCATCCATGGCATCGCGCAATTGCTCTTCAAGTTTAAGCTGGGCATATTGGCCGATTGCCTGATGCTCACTGCTATCAGGGTTATTGAATTTGTAAAGTCGCAGAAATATTTCCTTGCCAGCTTGCAAAAAACGCTCATCATTATCAATCTCGCGGAATTTCTTGGAAAGCCTGTTATCGAACCACTTGTTGTGAATCTTGTCAGGCTCGTGGAAAAAGTCGGCATGGCCTATGTTTGGTATTAATTTTGTACCCAGACCTTTTTGAGCGTTAAGTCTGTCCTTATATCCCAGGAAGTTTTGATGTGCCCAAGTATCGGCGAATGCGTGAATCGCAATTCCGATGCGGTAAAGATTGTTTGACTTCAGGGCCTCATTCAGCAGATCCTGCGCATTTTGGCTTTTTGGTAATGTGACAAAACAATCTTTGTCTCCGCACTTGAAACGACAAGCATCTTCGGCTTCGTCTCCACCGGGAATAAAGTGAAAGAGGGGGTAGATTGTCTTTCGTTTCTCTGATGGTTTGGTGATGTCAAGAGTTTGTGAAATCTGGTTTGTAAAGCTGTTTCCATCTTTTAAATTGACGTGATAATGGTAGTTATTGTCGTCGGTATATTGGCTCGAATATGCAATCTTGTAAGATTGATCTGCATCAAAACCTGCTTTGCGGCAAAGAATGAACGTAATATAGTAGTGAAATTCGATATCCATGGTTTCTGTCCTTTCTCCAAATGGGTGATTTTAGGTTTCTACCTCATTGGCTCACCAGGAATATGCTTACCCCGGAGAGGCGTTTGTCTAGTTTAAGGTCACGGCAACTCCTTGGCGACGGCCAGATAGAAACTGTGGATCCGTTTGAGCAGTTCACTCTCACTTTCATCCGCATAGATTTGGGCCGGATCCCACCACCCAAGCTCGTTTAGATGGTCGGTGTTATCGAGAACGCCTCTGAAGTAACGATCTCGCCACTTTGCCGATTTTACGGAAACTAAACCATCGTTATCACCTTCTTCCTTTTCGATGATGTAATAGGATAGTTTGAGTGCGTCAAAGACCCCCCAAAACTTCTGGGTTCCCGCATAGGTTTCGAACTTGACTTTCTTCTCGCAAGCCTTTTCGAACTCGACCACGTTGGGATCGTGGTTGAAGCGCCGGCATCGATCCGTTCTCAAATCGTAGAATCCGTTCAGACAAAGACCGAGTTTCTGGGCGACTGGGATCACATGTGGAAGGTTGTCGGTTCCCCAATCGGCGAACGGGGAACCTTCATGGGGTGTTGAAACGGTGGTTAAGGATGCGATGCGTTCATGGAGGCGATCCGAATTGCGGTAGTTAAAAAGCATGTGCCTCGCATCCAGGCCGCCCATGCTGTGCGCAATGATATTGACTTTTTCAGCACCCTGTTTTTCCAGGATTTCGAGTACCGTTCGTCTCAGATCGTTAGCCCGAGTTTCGACACCCGCCGCCCAGCTGACATTTGAGTGATAAACGGTAAAGCCGTGATTGCTGAGTTCGGTGCGCAGCCCCTTGAAATAGTGCAGGTGATCGAGTTTCGGGTCATTGTTGTTGTCGGTTTCCAACGCGTCACTCCAAACCTTGTCGAAACGACATATACCGTGGGCTAATACGATTGGGTAGCTCACATTACCTATCCCTGTCAGGCTATTTCAGTTAAGACTGGTTCTTGAATAAAGATTCTTAAATCCCTTGTGCTGGGTTCATTCATTTTTGGACTGTCTCTTTTGAATGATTGTAGTAGAGTCAACCCCGATCTGCTCTGCCAGGGTGGCTAACCCGCATATTCGGAAGTATGTGACTGCCTCATCGAAACACTTATCAGCCTTGTCGGTTTCGCCCTTTTGTCGGTACAAAAAGCCCCAGTCGCGATAAGCCTGGCCCAGCCGGGCCAGGGTGCCGATCTGTCGGGCGGCTTCGATGGTATCGTGAAAATAGGTGTGGGCTTTATCGCCGGCCAGCCGGGCCAGTTTGGGTTGGTGTCTGCCCCGGGCTTTGTGGGCCAGATCGGCATACACGCTTGCCAGCATCGATCCGCAGACGGCATAGCGCAGGCGGCTGCCGTTTTGCAGCCAGTGTTGGCAGCTTTCTTCGAGCATCTGCAGCCCCTGGTTGATCCGGCCCTGGTTGAGCAAAACCATCCCCTCAAAGAAATGCGCCGGCTTTCCGGCAAACTCCGCACCGAACTCCGCGCTGAATTCCAGGATTTCCGAAATATAATGCTGGGCGGCGGGAACTTTTCCGTTGACAATCAGCCCATAGGCCAGGGCCAGCTTGGGAAAAAGCGAATACCAGGGGTCCAGCGAGACCTGCACGGCTTTTTCAAAAAAGCGGGTGGCCTGGCTCACATCGCCGCCCACCAGATGACTCCAGCCCAGGCAGCAGTATCCCATGCCCCGGGCGCGGTAATCACCCTGCCTGCGGCCAAAGTCCAGCAGCGCCTCTCCCACCTCAAGGGTTTTGGACTTGTTTCCCTGGTGCCAGAAAGCGTATCCCATGCCGGCCATGGAGCTAAAATAGATATAGTCGTCCCGGCGGCCGGCTTTGAAGATTCTCTGGGCTCTTGCAGCATAGTCGATGGCATCCTTGAACAAGCCCAACTCCGTGCAAACCCACGTCAGCCAGCAGCACGCATAGCCCACCACCGTAAAATCCTTTTTTTCCTCCCCCAGGGCCAGGGCGGTCAACAGATGCTGATGGGCCTCTTTAAACCGTTCGCGGTGCCAGAGCGCACATCCCAGCCAGGCATAAAACAGGCCGCGTTGATTGCTGTCCGGCAGGGCATCGGCCCGCGCTTGATGACGGGTCAGCAGGGACAGCAATTCCTTGTACCGTCCGCGGTAGTAGTACACAAACGACCACTGGTTGATGGTCTCGATCACCAGGCGGTCGGTTGTTGCCCGGTTGCCGGCTTGCGCGCTAATGATCGCCAAGGCATCCTGATAGTGCTGGTGGGCTTCTTCCAGGGCGTAGCGTTCCAGGCTTTTTGCTCCGGATCGCGTCAGGTAATCCACCGCCTTGTCCCGGGACTGGCCGCGCTGAAAATGATAGGCCAGCGCCTCATAGTACTCCGGGAGCCGATCCGCAAAGAGCTTTTCCATCACCTGCGCCACCCGTTCGTGGATCGCCTGGCGTTTGCCTTTCACCAGGCCGCTGTAGACCACCTCCTGGGTCAGGGCGTGCTTGAAGATATACTCCACCGCCGGCTTGTAGCTGCGGGCCTTGATCAGATCCAGCGTCTCCAGGCTGCTCAGATGATGCCAGAGGCTGCCCGGCACCGCGGTGATATGGCTTAAGATCTCGTAGTAAAAGGCCCGGCCGATCACGGCGGCCTCCTGCAAGATGCGTTTCATCTCGGCGTCCAGCCGATCGATGCGCGCGGCAATCACCCCGTGAATCGTGGAGGATATCTCCGCCTCGGCAATGGCCCGGTTCAGCCGCCAGCAGGCGTTTTCAGACACCAGGATTTGCGACTCCACCAGGGAATTGATCGTTTCTTCCAGATAAAACGGGTTGCCGCCGGCCTTTTCGCGCACAAAGCGCTTCAAGGCCAAGGGGATCTGCGCGGTTTTCAGCAGGGAGGCCACCATGGCCTCCGTTTCCGCCGGGGAAAGATCTTCCAGCCGGATTTCCAGGTAGGATTCGCCCAAGTTTGCGATTTGCTGCGGGGACAGCAGCGTCAGCGTCGGCCGGTAAACGCAGATGACCAGGGCCGGATAGCGAAAATCGGACAACAAAAAGCGAATCAACTCCAAAGACGACGGGTCGGCGCAGTGCAGGTCTTCCAGGCAGATAATCGTCGGTGCCCGGCGCGCCATGACGATCAGGATTTCCAGAATCGCTTTTTGCAGCCGCAAGCGCCAGATTTCCGGACTGATCCCTTCCAGCTGCAGGTACTGGAGGTTGTACAGGCTGCCGACGTACGGGACCACATCGTCTGGATGTTCGACGAAGTCCAGGCCCGATTCGATCTTTTTGCGGACGGCCTCCGGCGCATCGCTTTCTTCGATACGCAACGTCCGGTTGAGCAAATCAATCAGCGGAAAATAGGTGATGTTACGGGCGTAGGGGTAGCATTGGCCTTCGCGCCAGTTGATCTTATCAGCGTTTAAGGTGGATTTGAATTCTTCCAGCAGCCGGCTTTTGCCGGTGCCGGCGTTGCCGCAGATCGACACCAGGCAGCCTTTGCCAGCCCGCACGCCGTCCAGGGCGTCGGTGAGCAGCTCAAGCTCCGGATTGCGCCCGATCAGATCGGCCCGCAGGCCGTGAAACCGATGGATCTTTGTGGGCAGATCGATGCGGGAGATGACCTTGTAAACCGGAAGCGGAGTTGAGATCCCTTTAAGCTCCAGCGGTTCCAGAGCATCAAAATTAAAATACCCCAGGGCCTGACGATAGGTTTCCGATCCCACCAGAATATCTCCCGGTGGCGCCAGGCTGCACAGCCGCGCCGCCACATTGAGCGTGGCGCCGGCGATGCCGTGGGTGCCTTTGTCAAAGTCGATATCGCCGGTTACCACCAGACCGGTGTTGATCCCGGTGTGCATCGATAGGGGTTGTCCGATGTGCCTTTCATAGTCGGCGCTAAAAGCGCTGACCAGCTCGTGGATTTCGCGGGCGGCCCGGATGGCCCGAATCGGGTCGTCTTCATGGGCGCGCACGGCCCCGAAAAGCGCCATGACCGCATCGCCGATGAATTTTTCGATAAAGCCTTCGTATTTGGTTACGACTTGGGTGATCGCACGGGAGAGTCGCGTGAGAATTTCTTTGACTTCCTCCGGGTCAAGGCGCTGGGCCAGAGCCGTATAACCGGACAGATCCGAAAAAAGAGCCGTGACGAGCTTGCGCTCCCCGGCGGCGCTCGGCGGTATTACGCTGGGGCCGCCAGCGGGCAAATCCGGCCGGGACAGCTCATCCGCGGAGAGCAGGGTGCTGATTTTCGGCAGAAACTGTCCGCACTGGTTGCAGAAGTTGCTTTCCGGCAGATTCACCGCGTTGCAGCCCGGGCACACAGCGCCCATCATCTGCCCACAGTTGCTGCAAAATTTGACACCCGGGGGATTCACATGCGTGCAGTGAGGACATTGCATGGCAGACTCCTGTCGAACGCAGCTCGGCGCTAACGGCTCGATCCGATTATTGCTTTTTTGAGGCGGCCGGAAAAAAGCGCCTCATCTTGCTTGGGGCTGCTCGGCCGGAAAACATGCCGATCGGGTGAAAACGACACGCAACACGGGCGTTTCAGCGGCAGATCGTCATTTTCGTAGGCGCAACAGCGGGAGATGGTCAGGTGCAGGGATTCATTGATAACCGCAGGGAGGAGATCAGCACGCGAAAACAACAACCGCCGGAATGGGTTTCATTAATTGAACTATTTTTAGTGAATAAATTTGCGCCTGTCAAGAAAATCTGTTGCGCAAAGCCTACTCAGACAGCCGGTTCGGGTGGTTCGTCCGTTCTGGAACCGATGATCGTTTATCTGTAAACAAATATTAGACGTCGTCTCGAAACGCCGTTTAAGGCCCGATGGTCCCCTCCCGGCCGATACCGCAAACTGTGCCAGACTGCTCATCTGCGCCCGGCGGAGGGTGTTTTGCTTCGGCTGCCGCCCGAACGGATCTGAGGTTTTGACACGATTGATAATCAAATAAAGTGCCAACGGCGCCGGCAAAATCTCGAGGCGGTCTCAAGAATAGACAAGTCTCTTTATTTATTGAAGTTTAGCTATTCCTGGCAAGGCGGGACAGCATCATGAGAAACGCAGGCCATGGCGCAATGCCGTCCAAGCCGTAGACGGTTGTGGGGAAATATGTACACTTTGTTGACAAAACACCGGGGAGATTGAAGCGGCTGTGCTGTAACTAATTCGGATCATCTCCAAAAGAGTTGGCGTCATTTGAATGAATCGGCGGTTTATCGCGGTTGGTTGTGTGGTTAAAGATAAATATTTTAGCCGCAGACCTGCGCAGACAATCCGCAGACAATAACCATTTTTTGGCCTGCGCAAGCTTGCCGGTTCGAAGCCTTGGGCGAAGACTGGTCGCGGAGGGAAAAGATCTGCGAGCGTCAGCGTCTGTCGAGCGACCCTGAGCGAAGTCGAAGGTGAGCGGGCGGTTAATAAAAATACATCGAAGAAGAGCTTAATTTTCTTAACGAAACTTCACGCTTGGCGATTGTTCGGCTCTCCTTCCTTCCATTAAGTACACGGCTGAAGTGTCAAAGGCCTCCTCCGGAGTGCCGTGCCAGGTACCATTGTCAAAAAAGCAAGGTTCGTATTTCTCGTGGCTATATGTGTAGAAGGCCATGGACCATCTATCTTCGTTTCCGAAGTAGCGCAGGCGGCACAAATGAGTGGGAATATTACGCAACTCCTCGATGCGTTCCTCGCGTGATTTACCGCCATAGAGTCCAGGATCGTATTGCGGGGAGACAAAGGGTTCGATATAGGCATCGATGTAGCAAAACTTGCCGCGGAACCAGACCTCGATTCGGTTATACTTTCCGTCGTAGTGTTTCCGCGCATGCGCCAGGATGCGTTGACGAATGCGAGGTTTAATCGAATTCGGGATCTTCGTTCCCCCTGACTGAGGATCATACACCCAAATCTTCTCAGGCATTACCGTGCTCCTTGTTTCCGTGTCGAACGCTAGGCATAAGAGGCTGGCGATTACAACCCCGGTAAATGAAAAAAGCACCTCAGTTGAGACCAGGGAAAGTTTTTTCTAAAAACCGCAGGAAACAGCCCGGCCATCTTCGTGCCATTGTTATCCAGAGAATTCAGACTGCCACTGGTGTGAGCGTGTAGAGACGGGCTAAACGGCTGGCTGTATCAAGATCACCTTTACGAAGTGCCTCTCGGACATCATCAAGCTTATATGCGTCTTCAAGCGTTAAATATGGCGACCACCCTTCAGGAGTATCAATCAATTCAATATCGACTTCAGCAACGTATTTTCCTTCGTGAACAAGTTTGGTGTGTTTTCTTTTTTTCATTACTTTCTCCTCATAAAATCTTTAGACCATAAATCGGGATCTGGTCTATAGGCCGTTACAAGGACCGCAGGTGAGTTCGCACCTTTGGGGATACCCCATACAACATGAATTGGTTCTCCATGGGAATCTTTTTGCAACAGTAAAACGCATGGCCATTTATGATATTCGGGATAATTTTCGACCACAACTCCACAAGTTTGTTGGCCTTCTATTTCGTGTAAGCTGGCCTTAGTCCTTTCAACATAGGGTAGTGCTTTGTGTTGAGGGTCTTGAGATCTGCGTCCTCAGCCTCAGCGGTAGCAGCCAATATGGCATCAGCTAAACCGACGCCGTGTGACTTGCCGTAATCACGCTTGTAAAGCCCTCCAGCCTTAGCGATATCCGCACTTACAGGTACAACACGGAAGAGGGAAATGAAATTCTCCAGAGCAGCTTGTTCAGCATCTCCCTTCACTCCGGCGTACAACTCCGCAACAACGATGGATGACAGGGTGATCCGTGCAGAGTAAGTTTTGACGAAGGTCACCGCTTTGTCGTGGCCGCGGAGAAAGTCAACAAGAACATCTGTGTCGAGTAGGATTGACCGCGCCATGATTAGTTCCTGTCCCATTCGGCTCGCGTTGCCTTGAAGTCAGGGAGGTCCTTACGGTCCTTCCAAATTCCGGCAGCCTCGCGCAATACAGCCTCCCGCCGACTGCGGCCCGATTGATCTATGAGGCGATCCACGGCCTCTCGAATAAGCTCGCTTTGTTTCTTACCCGCGGTCTTGGCTATAGCAGCCAGTTCATCACGCTGGCGCTCTGTTAAGTAAATCTGTGTTCGCACCATGTCACACCTCCAATACCGTATACATTAGCGTTATACGTCATTGCTATTTCTTGTCAAGGCTGATAAATATACATATTTTCATGTCCCTCTAGATGGGTTCGGCATAGTTTAATCCGTTAGTTTGAGTTTGAGAATGTCTTTCATGAGTTTAAAATGCCGATCAAGAGTATAAATATCACAATGATTTTGTTTCGCGTTCTGGGCAATTATTAAATCAGGAATACCAATACCGTTTAGACCGTTTTTCAAACACTGGAATTGAAACTCAATAATTTGGCTCCAATTTATCGACAGGTCTAATTTACTAATATTGTTCAGTAGTTTTATAATCTTGCGGTGATTGCCAACTCTTAAAGAAGGGACCAGTTCGGCAAGAATGAGGTCATTAATGACAATGAGGTTTTCATCAATTAAGAAATCAAGTTTTTCAATATTGTTTCCAGTCCTGAAATATTCTATCCAGATAGAGGTATCGACTAATACCGACATTGACGTCCTCTCATGGCATTCATGTCGATATCCAAATCAACCTTACCCTTAAATGCTTTCAATCCAGATATCTTTGATTTCCTAATTAACTCTTCTAAAGCGGTAATAATAACTTTGGTTTTTGTATTAATTTTAGTAGCTTTCATAGCCTCATGAATCAAATCTTCAGGTAAATCAAGTGTTGTTCGCATTATTGGCCTCCTCACAAACAAGTTATGCACAAAAATAACAAACAATGCATACAGTGTCAACTTCACACCGAACTGATATCGCATCCGTCTTCATAAAGGCGATAAAAAATTCCACATTCCGCACACCTTACTTTTATGCCACCTTCGTGATCAACGCATATATCAACCCGTTGTTGCTTTTCGTTAACCACGACCTGCTTCACAAACCAGGGCAGCTGTATTTCCAATATTTTTGTAAAAAAGGTATTATTGTCCATTTACACAATTTAACAAAACCACAATATCTTGTATATATATACCCATTAAAAACTCGGATGACCCTATTTTCAACTGATAGATATGCATTTTTTCATGCCCGTACCTCTATATACCTCTATACGCGTCCCTCTATACGTCCTTTCTTAAATAACGATGCACGCTGCGCACGAACGTCCCGGTCTTTTTCTTTTATAAAAGTACGATGGTAATTGTTATTTTTGTTCTCCCAACCAATCTATTTCGACCGCAATACCCTTTCCATCGAACTTTATAAGGTACATCTGTTTGTGACCGTAATCGCTAATGATATAGAGCCATTCCTCGATTATCCGACAAGATCCTCCTTTTTCATCGACTCCAACAATTTCCTTTGAAATTGGTGGCCCGCAATCTTTTAGCACCTGGTATTTGTGCATTCCTTCACTCGCCAAGTTTTTGCCTCCGTAACCGCAGCGAAAAGCATCTGTGTGAGCAGCAAAAAAGGATAAGAAAGTTGGCATTATCGCTAGGATGATGATTTTTTTCATGATCATCTGCTCCCTTAAAAAATAAGAAAGTAAATTAGTTCCTTACTATAGCCCAGTGCTGTCCGGTTAAAATTATCAAAACACAACTTAAGCTTTTGAAAACACAATAAATATTGATGAAACTTAGAGGGATCGATTTGAATTTGCCATAGGCCCCATTGCGTGGTCTTTTCGCGGAAACCGCGCGAAAGGAGTCGTACCATGAACCCAGGTCCAACTATTTTCTCTCAGATAATCGATTTCCTGCCAGAAAAAAAATTTCGTCAATGTGTCAATCGTTATAACGGTGATCACCGGATACGTTCTTTTACATGCTACGATCAGTTTCTATGTATGGCTTTCGCTCAACTGGCCTACCGTGAGAGCTTGCGAGACATCGAATGCTGCCTGAGAGCCATGCGAAAGAAGCTTTACCATATGGGAATACGAGGCACGGTCTCCCCCAGCACATTGGCCGATGCCAATGAGACCCGAGGTTGGCGGATTTACAGCGACTTTGCCCAAGCCCTGATCCATGAGGCTCGCCGCCTATATGTCGATGATGATTTCGGCCTTGAATTAAAAGAAACCGTGTATGCTTTGGATTCATCGACAATTGACCTATGCCTTTCCACTTTCCCCTGGGCTCGGTTCCGTAAAACCAAGGTGGCGGTAAAGTTGCACACGTTATTGGATCTGCGCGGTGACATCCCCACATTTATTTGGATCACCGATGGTAAGGTTCATGACGTCAATGTGCTTGATCATTTGGTCCCTGAGCCTGGCGCCATCTACATAAGGGATCGCGCCTATTTGGATTTTCAGCGGCTCTACCCAATGCACCAAAGCACAGCTGTATTTGTGACGCGTTCGAAAACCAATACGGGGCTCCGCCGGATTTATTCACACAAAGTCGATAAGACAACCGGTGTCATCTGCGACCAAACAGTGGTACCGACAGGTTATTACCGCAAGAAAGACTATCCGGAAAAGCTGCGTCGCATAAAATATTTGGATGCCGACAAAGGCCGATCATTCGTTTATCTGACCAATCAATTCATGCTTCCGGCCTTAACGATTGCGGAGTTATATCGCTACCGCTGGCGAATGGATAAAGCAGATCTTGAGAATTAAAAAGTTCTTTGGCACGTCAGAAAAAGATATAGGGGTCAGAAAAGGTATAGGGAACAAGTCTTCATTTTTCACCCTATACCCCAAGCTGTCAAGAATGAAGAGTTGACCCCTAGTGTTTCCTTCATCTGCTCCCGGCGGAGGGCGTTTTTCCTCGGCTGCCGGCCTGCCGTCCGAACTGATCTAAGGTTTTGAAACGATTGATATTCAAATGCAGTGCCAACGGCAGCCGCAAAATCTCAAGGCCGTCTCAAAAAAAGATAAATCTGTTTATTTATTGAAGTTTAGCTATTCCTGGCAAAGCGGGGCAGCATCATGAGAAACGCAGACGAGGACTCAATGCCGTCCAAGCCGTAGACGGTTGCGGGGGCAGGTGTAAATTTTATTGACAAAATCTAGGGGAGATTGGAAGCAGATAGGTTGCCGTAACTGATCGGCGGCGCAGGCCGGGGAAAAATCCATCGATATCTTGCGCCGGCGCCGAACTTGACCTCGTGGATCCCTTGACTCCTCAATTTTCCCCGTGTTTTGGAATAGTCTCTTTTAATGGTGATCCCTCCGTGCCTTGTTTACTTACAAGCGAAAGCGAATCCCATCTCCTGCGCAAGGCGCAGATTGAGGCCAGCCACACTCTTCTGGTTCAGTTTAGCTTGCACACGCAGTTGCTCAACATGGGCGGCCATTGAGATAATGAATACCCCGCAAATCCTCCCACCGATCAGCCACTGGTCAACCAGCGCTTCTTCTGGAGTTCCTGGTCAACCCTCGGAGATACAGTCGCGGGTGTTGATGAGTCCGGCAACCGCTTCTAATGCCATTCATCCGTAGATACCCGAAGCGCTGCCTGTGCCTTGATTCAATCAATCACGGTACCCTTCGAGACCGGTCAATTGCCCGTATCCGCTGCAAATATTTGACAATTTTGTCTCATTCATGTTTAATAACACCCAATTTACGCGTGGTTGTTTGGATAAGGCATTCTTTTGCCGGTTTGACAGCTAACCTTTGCATTCATTTTCCACTCGGACGGAAGCATGTCCGTTATTCGTAGGATATGCGGAAGCTACACGGGAAGACCGACAGCTTTCTGTGGATGAGATTATAGCCTATCTCGGCATCAAGGGCGATACGGTCTACACGTGGATTGGCGACAAAAACAGGCCGGCGCGCGGAATGAGAAAACGAGTGGCGAAAGTGAGGCAAAAATCGCCTCTACGACTAAATCCAAGGGATACAGCCTTGACTTTGACGTCGTCAGACGTTTCGCACAGCCTTTAGGCATCGAACTACCCAAGTGGGAAGGCCGGGTGATCGAGACCAAGAAGGGTGTCGTCCGGCTCATGGCAGTTTCGGAGCGGGCCAAGCAGATTTTTGGATCCACAGGGGTTGAGTCGGCCGTCGAAGAACTGATCTCAACGTCACCGAGCGGCCAAAGGCTCCTGCCGGGGTTTGAAGAGCTGGCCGTCAAACGGAGCGTCAAGCGTCGGCGGCGAGGATAAAAGATCAGGGTGGAGGAGGGCGGCGAAATCGATGCCTCGGCAACCGCGCTTGACCGGCTGCATGCGGGCATGCTGCATCAGGCCGGTGGGCAGGCGAATGCTTTGCGAATGCTCATTAAGGCCGAGCAGGATCGCGGCACGGGCTTCCCGCGCCTGGCCAACGCCCTTTCGGCGCTTTACCCATCTGGCAGCGAGGAAAAACGCCTGGCCGATGCGATGCTCCTGGCGGTGCCGCGATAGAAAAGAAGGCATGCGATGAAAAGAAAGTCGGACGCAAAAGACATTCAAAAGATGGTTCGTCGAATCGTGAAGGAGTTTCATCCGGAACGGGTGATTCTTTTCGGATCCCACGCGCGAGCTGAGGGTGGACCGGACAGCGACGTGGACCTTCTTGTTGTAATGCCGGTTGAGGGTTCCAGGCGGGAAAAAGCAATTGAAATTGGCGTGGCGCTGCACGATGTGCGCATCCCCAAAGACATTTTTGTCACCACGCCGGAGGACTTCGCGTGGCGCAAGGAAATCGCCGGAACTATTGAACGGCCAGCGGCGATGGAGGGAAAGACGCTCTATGCAAAGGGATGAACAGGTCATTAAAGTTGTCCGTGAGTGGATGGAAAAGGCGGAGAACGATCCGAAGAACGCCGCGTTTACGTTGAAAATGGGTGAAGACTGCCCGACGGATACCGTCTGTTTCCATGCCCAGCAGTGCGTGGAAAAGTATTTGAAGGCATTTTTGACATTCAAAACGGTAGACTTTCCGAAAACACATGACATGGGGGAATTGCTGGCGCTGATCTCCGAGAGCGCCCGACCACAACTGGCGGTCGCGGAGCAACGGAGATTGACGGCCTATGCCACGGTCACGCGCTACCCGGGGGATTACGAACCGATCCCGCTTGCAGAGGTTCGGAGGGCGGTGGCAATTGCCAGAAGGGTACGCAAGGAGGTAAGAGCTCTATTGCCTAAGAACGCTCTCCGAGAGCGGAGAAAATGATGCTGTGAAACTTACACGGGGTGGAAACAAAGACCCCTGGTGCGATGCGAATGTGGTATCTCCTCCTCACGTTGGGATCCAATGGCAGCTTAGCGGTCGATATATGTCAAAAATGAAGACTTGACCTTTAGGTTTTTCAGGGTGTTAGTCGGCTATGCGGTCAGCTACAATCGTCGCCATCGCCGCAGTCGACATGTGTTTCAAAATCGTTTCAAATCCATACTATGTCAGGAAGACCGCTATCTAAAGGAGTTGGTGGCTTATATTCACCTGAATCCCCGGCGGGCTGGGATAGTGGCTGATCTCAAAGGGCTGGCAAAATAACCTTATGGGGGTCACAGTGTCCTGATGGTTAAGCACAAAAGAGACTTTCAAGATGTTGATTAATTCGGTGGAAAGCAAGGTGGATTTTAGGAGCAAGCGCTTTTGTCAAAGAAGTCCTGGCAGGGCAGAAGGAGCGGTTTGAACGCCGCTATTGTCTTAAGGCTCAAGGGTATGATATGGACCGAGTCGTGCAGAAGGTGGCCGCGATCTTGGAGATGCAGCCGGCGGAGGTTTGCAAACCGGGAAACCAACCGCAACGGGTCAAAGCCAGGAGCCTGGTCTGTTATTGGGCGGTCTGGATTTTCCCCGAAAAAGTAGACACAGTCAAGCGCAAAGTTTCACCTGCTGTTTTTCATACTCAGAAGG
>CP070697.1:4299031-4301870 GCA_020353555.1 Desulfobacterales bacterium | reverse complement strand
GGAGGGAAGGCGGCCCCCGGCTACTTTCTGGCCAAGCTGATCATCAAATTGATCAACGCGGTGGCCGAAGTCGTCAACACCGATTCCGACGTTCGCGAGCGTTTAAAGGTGGTGTTTTTGCCGGATTTAAGCGTCAAAAACGGCCAGTGGATTTATCCGGCGGCCGATATTTCCGAACAGATTTCGACGGCCGGCAAAGAAGCCTCCGGAACCGGAAATATGAAATTTTCCATGAACGGTGCCTTGACGATCGGCACACTGGACGGTGCCAACGTCGAAATCCGCGAAGCGGTGGGGGCTGAAAACTTCTTCCTATTCGGGCTGACAGCGGAGCAAGTGCGGGATCTAAAAACCCGCGGCTACAATCCCGGAGAATATTACGAGTCCGACGAGGGTTTGCGCCGGGTAATTGACCAGATTCGATCGGGACTTTTCTCCCCGCTTGACGCCCAACTTTTTCAGCCCTTGGTGGATGCTCTGCTCGGGCAGGACGCGTATCTGGTTCTGGCGGACTATCGCTCTTACATCGAATGTCAAGACCGGGCCGCACAGCTTTACCAGGACCGCCGCCACTGGACCCGAACGGCAATTCTCAACGTGGCACGAATGGGCAAATTTTCGTCTGATCGCTCCATCCGGGAATACTGCACGGACATCTGGCGGGTCCGGCCGGTTTCCATTGGACCCGAGCCGATGGGCGTCTGACCACGGTGCAATCGCCGTTTCATGATCTGCCGGGCCGCAGAAAGGACTCCCGGCTGCGACACGCCCTTTCTGCCGCCCTTTCAAGATCATCAATTGTCTTAGGATGTCGCGCCTACCCGTAACGGACCGATTTTCCCGTATACTTCTCCTCCTCTCAAGAAAAGACGAGAGACGCGCGGACACATAATCCCGCCGTTATGCACCACCCGATTATGAGAACTTCGTTATGGAAGTAATCATGCCAGAAATGCGTGTCCGCCCTCCGATACGCCTCAGGCACCCTGTGTATCGATAGGTATCAAAAATAGAGTCTTCGCAACTTGAGCTAGTCGTCAGGGCAACTCCTCCTTCTTTTGCACTCAAACCTTGTGTCCCAAAAGTTATATTTCCGTGATGATCACGTGAAAAGCGCTGGATAGTGTAACCATCAAGTGCTCTTTGGCCGTATCATGGGCGCAAATGGTTTCGCTGCGGATTTCTCCTGCGGGCTTTCCATTTGAACAAAATTGAATACCTCCGGTCACACCTTCGACAATTGTGCAGCTTCGAGCGTCTGCCGTTGCGGGGCGATTTGATCGGTTTGCGGCGCCTTATCTGGCCGGACGGTGACTTTCCCTTTTTTGAACTTTGCCTGGACCTTGTCCATGTACAGATAGAACTATTTCTTTATCCCTGGAGTTCCCTGGGTATCCCAGAAAGCCGAATTATTACAACCACATATCTTGAATGGGTGCTCAGGGGATATCCAGGGAAAACAGGGGATATTTTGACGCAAGTGTTGACCAAGTGTTGACCAAATTCGGATTTTTGACAGGGCAGGGCTTCGGCTCTGCCTTATTTATTTGAAAAAGGCGGTGCGGCGGGCACAATTTCATGGGCACATTTTCTGGGCGTATGCATTGGGTTGACTCTATACAAAACATTGCGGTTCCTGAGAACCGATTTTCGTGTTGTATTACCTTGCCCGGATTTGATATTTGGACAATATCACTAAAATTTTGGCAAACTCAAAGTTAGGAAGATTGGCAAGTGATTTTAAATTGGAGATTCCACAATTAGAGGCTAATTTTTTAGCATATCATCAATTTAGACGGGATTCAGAGAATCTCAATTTATCAACACCACCCGAACTCCCCATTTTGATTGACCAAATCCCATTTTATTGGGTATAAATCCATGGTAGTGTTTTTATGATTTTCTAATTCCAATTGATACGCTTCACCACCAATAGAAACGAAACCGGTATCCATCCCTCATTCTGATAATCCAGATACTGAGTTCTTTAGTTTGGAACCTTAAAAAAGAGGTGCCGATATGGCAGAACAAGGTTTTAAACGCAAGCTCACTGCCATCCTCAGCGCCGACGTGGCCGGATACAGTCGACTTATGGGCGAAGACGAGGCCGCTACGGTAAAGACTCTTGAGACTTACAAGCAGGTCATGTTTTCTCTGATCAAACAGCACCGAGGCCGGGTAATAGACTCACCGGGGGACAACCTATTAGCTGAGTTCGTAAGCGTGGTGGACGCGGTGCAGTGTGGAGTGGCGGTGCAAAAAAAGATCCAGGCCCGCAATGCAGATCTCCCTGAAAATCGAAAAATGAACTTTCGGATTGGGATCAATCTGGGGGATGTAATCGTGGAGGGAGGACGCATTTACGGGGACGGTGTCAACATTGCAGCCCGAGTAGAAGCCTTGGCAGAAGCGGGGGGCATCTGCATTACGAGGAATGTCTATGATCAAGTTAAGAATAAGCTGCCCTTAGGTTATGAATATCTGGGCGAACATTCCGTTAAAAATATCTCGGAACTGGTCCGGGTTTATCGAGTCCAGATGGGGCCTAAAGCAACAAGCAAAGCTACTGGAGAAAGATCCAAAACTCGCAATTGGTCACGAAACACTATAGTTGCTGGGGTAATTCTCATCGTGGTAGCTGGAGCTTTGGGGATCTGGAGCTTCTATTTTCGGGAACCGAGAATCGACCTTGCCTCCAAGGAGAAGATGGTATTTCCGCTTCCCGACAAGCCATCAATCGCTGTCCTGCCGTTTGTGAATATGAGCGGCGATCCTGAACAGGCTTATTTTTCCGACGGAATGACCGAGGACCTAATCACAGACCTGTCCAAGGTTGCCG
>CP070697.1:4296657-4298931 GCA_020353555.1 Desulfobacterales bacterium | reverse complement strand
CTAGGCAAGAAGAATCATCTGATCTCAAATTCAAAATTAGCTTCAGGCAGCTCTTTTAAGGTTCACCAGACATTCCGGGTCCGGCATGGCAATGTCGTGATAGGTGTGAAAGGCCATGGCCGGGCACCCCCCGCGGCAGGCCTCAAACCGGCCACACATTTGACAGGATTCAACGTTCAGGTTGCGCAGTTGCAAAAAAACCGGTGCGCAATCCCAGATGGCTTTAAGATCTGAGGTGCACACGTTGCCGGCAAGAAAGGTCTGCTCCTGCAAGAAGGCGCATGGATACACATCGCCATTGGGTGCAATGCAGCAGGTCATCTTGGCGGCCCCGCACATGTCCAGTCCTTTGCGGCGGCGGTTTTCAGAGGTGAGACAAAAAAAGGAATCACCGGTGCGCACCAGGTCGTGTCGTTCGAGCCAAACGGCGAAATCTTCCAGTTGATCTTTGTCGGGTCCCAAATAGGATTTACTGGCTTTCCCCCTGCCTGACGGCCGAAATCGTGATACCCTCAAATCAGCACCGTAATGCCCTGCAAGTTTGCGAAGATCGTCTAATTGAAGATAATTTAGCCGCGTCAACACGGTGTTGATGCTGAACGGCACTTGATTGCGTGCCAGGCAAGAGGCAGCTTCCAGAATTCTTGGGTAGGTTCCCTTGCCTCGAATGCGATCGTTTACATCAGCCGTAGCGCCGTCGAGACTTACCTGCAGGTAAAGCATTTTTAGTCTTGCCAAACGCCGGGCCAGGTCGTTATCAATCAGGACTCCATTCGTGCTCACGCAGGTAACCAGGCCTTTTTCATGGGAATATTCCAAGAGATGCAGGAAGTCGTCCTTGATAAACGGCTCCCCCCCGCCGATGTTGATCTGGAAAACCTTAAGTCCTGCAAGTTTTTCAACCAGCTTGAGACACTCCCGTTCCGCAAGCTCCCCTGATGCGGCAGCACCCGAATCCGACAGGCAGTGATCGCATTGGAGGTTGCACCGAGAGGTAATCTCCCAGGTGACGTTAACCGGCGCCGTTAACCCCATTTTGGCAATTTCAGCACTCAAGGATGACCCCCTTTTCCTTCAGTTTATTCAAGGCATTTTTCAAACTGGAAATTTGCGCTTCAGATATAACATGTGGTTCGGCAATCCGGGCCATCCAGGTGTCAAAAGAGATCTCGCCTTCAAAAAAGAAGTCCTGAAGTAACCCACCTGATTGCAGATAATAAAGCCGTGGACCGTCCATGGTATAGAACAGCAGGCCAAAATCTTCCTCACGCACCTGAGTACCTGTCGCCAATTTGTATCTCAAATCGCACATCGGCTTCGATCCTTCGTTGAGTGAAAGATTCTAATAAACCCCGCAAATGCCGTCGATGGCCAGTTCTTCGATTCGGATTTCCTCGGTGTCAAAAATGCTTTCTAGCGGGCTTTCATCTGCCTGCTGTAAATCCTCTATTTTCTCATCCTTTTCATCATCAAGTTTTCTCATACAGCTTCCTTTCTGTCTTTGCGTGGCTGGTGTTTCATGCCCACGGATTTGAATCGATCAATTGATTTGGGAGGTGATGCAAGCACGCACCACCTCCCTGATAGTATAGTGCCGAATCATTCCATCCGGATACAACCACAGATATTCTTCCCGGCCAGCATGTCCGCATAGGCCTCATTGATTTGGTCCAAGCGGTAATACTTGGTAATGAGCTGATCAAGCTTCAAATTGCCCGCTTTGTACATGTCGAGCAACTGGGGGATCGCTTCATGGGGGCTTTTTCCGCCGTACAAACTACCTTTAAATGATTTCTGCGTAAGAACATTTGCGTAAAAATGCAGCGGGAAGTTCATTTGGGTAATGGGCGGTATCCCGGATAACACAGCCGTTCCATTTTTCTTGATCGATTGTTCACACCACTGAATTATTTCTGCGTCTCCCATGGCATCCACGGCGACATCGACGCCGATGCCGGTTATCTTCATTACTTCCTCGACCACATTCTGGCTGGACGCATCGATAAAATGGGTGCATCCCCAATCCAAGGCCCATTGTTTTTTTTGTGGATTTTTGTCAACCCCAATGATTACGGTGGCATTCACAGATACAAATCCCTGGACCGCATTAAATCCAACACCACCCAATCCGACCACCATGCCAAAGCATCCTTGTTTGGCCTGACCCGTATTGACGACAGCGCCCCAACCCGTGGGTGTGCGGCAACCGACAATCGGAACCTTGAATAAATCCAGATTTTGATCAATTGGAACGCAGCCGTTTTCTGGAATAAC
>CP070697.1:4291248-4296557 GCA_020353555.1 Desulfobacterales bacterium | reverse complement strand
AGATGCGCCCTAAGAGAGCGTGATCGATTCCATGTCCGCTGTCTTTCACGGTCAGTCTCAGGTATGGCCCCGGATTCAAATTCGGATGGCTGGAGGCGTCGACCTCCAAACCGACCAGCCGGACTTCCAGGGTTCCTCCTTGGCCGCGCATGGCATGGGCGGCGTTGGTGCATAGATTCATCAACACCTGATGAATCTGGGTGGGATCCGCCAACACCATATCGGCATCCACCTCTATTTGGGGGCGGATCTCAATGGTGGCGGGCAGGGACGCCCGCAGTAGCTTGAGCGCCTCCTTGACAATCAGCCCCACTTCCACGGGATGCATGGCCTGTTCATTCTGGCGGCTGAAGGCGAGAATTTGTTCCACGAGGTCTTTGGCGCGATTACCGGCGGTGAGCACTTCATTGAGGTGATCCCCCACACTGCTGTCCGAAGGTAAATCAAGCAGGGCCAGCTCGGTGTAACCCATAATTGCCGAGAGGATATTATTAAAATCATGGGCAATACCGCCGGCGAGCGTACCGATGGCTTCCATCTTCTGCGCCTGGCGCAGCTCCTTTTCCATTTGGATTTCGCGGGATACGTCGCGGTTTACGGAAACAAAGCTGATAACGTTGTTGGCACCGTCGCGGATGGGCGAAATCGTGACTTCGAGTTCACAGGTGGTGCCGTCTTTCTTTTTCGTGGTAATCCGTCCGGTCCAGACATGGCCGGACGAAACGGACTGCCAAATGGTTTTATAGAAGCTTTTATCCTTTTGATCGCTTCTGAAAATGGTCATTTTTTGGCCCTTGATTTCCTGTTGACTATACCCCGTGATCCGTTCGAAAGCCGGATTCGTGTATCGCACCTTCCCGTCGATTTCAGTGATGACAATGCCTTCGGCCGCTTGTTCGATGGCCGTTGCGAGGTGCAGAAGCTCTTCTTGGACCTGTTTGCGATCGATGATTTCCTGCTTCAGATCCTCATAGAGTCTGGCGTTTTCGAGGGAAATGGCCGCCTGGGAGAGCAGAATACGGAGGACCTGAATGCGATCTTCCGGAAAGGCCGACGCGGTCAGATTGTTTTCCAGGTACAGCACGCCGGATGTGGCATCCTTGGGACGGATAGGCATGCACAGGATCGATTTGGGCTGATTCCGCAGAATATAAGGGTCACGGTCAAACTGATTGGCGCCGGAGGCATCCTGAATAACGAGGTCTTCGCCCGACCGGGATACAAAGCGCACAATGTCCAGTGACAAGTCTCGGCGTTGCTCAACGGGGGTTGACTGCAAAATCTCGATGGTGGGAGGATCGGCGATGATTGAGGCCCCAATCTGGAGCTGATCATCGGTGTTCAGAATTAAAAAGCCTTTCTGTGCGCCGGCATTTTCAATAATGATCGTCATTAATTGTTTCAGCAGATTAGCCATCATGATTTCACCGGAGATGGCTTGCGAAGCCTTCATCACCGTGGCCAAATCCAGATTTGCCTGGGGCGGGGCGGCAGGAACCTCGATGGTGCTTTCGCGATGCACCTGATCTGCGGTGGAGGTCTCCGATATGCGGGAAAACAAGCGGCCATAGCGTTCATCTAGATTCCGGATCTTAGCTCTAGCCCCCCATCGTTCATAGCAATCACGGGCTTCATTCAGATAGGCCCGGGCAATAGTGTCCTTGCCCCTTTCCAGATAAAACTTCCCCGCCAGCTCGTTAGCCAGGGCTTCTTCGTTGATATATTCGTGCTTTTGGGCCTGTTGAATGGCTTGATCATAAAATTCACCGGCCTCAGCATGGCGGCCAAGAATCCGAAGGCGTTCGGCCTCCACCAGGTAAAACTTATGCAAGTGATTCATCGGGGCATGGTGCGCCCATTTCTTCATTTTTTTCTGATTGGCCGCTACCTTTTTGAGGATGGCTGCCTGTTCGGTTCTTGGCGACTCCGCAAAAACGGCCAGCCGGGCCAAAGAATCGTAGAAATGGAAAAGAGGTATAACGATCATTCCTGTCACACCGTCCAGATACTGTTCCGCAATTTTCGCGTTTTTGATAGCTTGGCCGTACTCGCCGAAAAGATAACTCAAGAGAAGTTTGTTGAAGTATAAGTAGTAGATTGTGGTTCTATCCTTCGCCTGCTTGTGTCGGGGGAGCATTTGCACTTCATCGTAAAAATCGCCCATTAGATTGCAGGAAATTCCAGATTTTTTTCTTAAATTCGAAACGGTTTGCCGAAACATCTCATGCATGTGATAGGATTGCTCATGCTTTAGTTTCCTGATGGCGTTGCTGTATTGAGCCATTTCATTTTCAACCACCTCGAGTTGTCTCCCGGATAATAATGAGTGATAGCAATAAAAGAATGCGCAAAAGCCGGCATACTCAAAATCGCCCGTCTCAAGTCCACTCTGATAGGCTCTGGGTAAAGGCTGTATAGTTTCTCTGACATGTTTTTTCCAATGAACGATAAAACCGTAAACCATATGGTATGTTCTGGCTTCTAATTCCTTAACGTTGAGATGTTTTAGGACACGCAGTGCCAGGAGGCCATATCTATATCCACTTTCAATGTTACCCATTACCCCGCAACTGATCATCCCATAAACGGCGTAGGCGAAAGCAGATTCAGGTGCATTGCCATATTTGACGGAAAATCTTAGTATGCGAAACACAACCAACGGAAGAAGTTCAGGTTTGACGAAATAGGCGGCAGAACCGACCCGATTCAAAATCTGCATAGAAGCTAACTTGATAGGGTCGCCCATCTTTGGCAAGTGCACCAAACTTTCAATGCGTTTCCCAGCCATGGCCAACTTTGTTCCAATCAGATCTATAATGATGTTAATTTTTTTCGGCCTTTCAGGAAACTTTACACCTAATTCGTTTAGAACGAATAACGCGATTGATAGTGCTTCCGATAGCTTATATTGAGCTTTAAATGCCTCAATCTTGACCTCATATACATTTATTTTATCCAGTAATGTATTTGCGTTCCGCAGCACAATCTCGGAAAATCTCACCATCTCCCCATACTTTCCACAAAGATATGCAGCCTCAGTACTTTCGGTATGCAGGGCCAAAGTGAGATTGTAACACCTTTTCCATTTGTCATCTCCTAATAGCCTGATGCCCGTTTGAAGATAATTTAACGCAGCTTCAAACGCTGCGGAGGCTTTTGCTTTCTTGCCGGCCTTCAGGTTAAGTTGAGCCAACTCGTCTCGATCGGTCTGATTGTTTATCAATTCGCGTCCCAGGTTCAGCTGGTTGACGATATCAAAGATTCTATCTTCCTTCCGATCGGCAGGGGCGCTTTCAAGAAAATGCTGTCCCACCTGTCGATGTACGGCCGGCCTTTCCCTCTCCGCAATGAGTGAATAGGCCGCTTGCTGAATCCGGTCGTGCAAGAAGCTGTATTCATCCGTTAATCCGCCCACCGAACCGGCTTTTTCGCCCTTGGTTACGTCATAAGCATGTCCCATAGGTAAGACGAGGCCTTCCGCAACCGCTTCCTGCAGCGAGGCTGCGGTGTCTTCGACCGTCATCTCAGATACTTTGGCCAAGGTATCCAGTCTGAACGGATTGCCGATACAGGCGGCCAGCTGCAATACCCGCCGTGTTTTTTCCTTGAATTGTTGAATCTTGCCGGCGAGTAGGTCGACCACGTTGCCGGTGATTCCCAGATCCTGAATTTGAGTGAGATCCCACTGCCAGCGGCCCTGTTCCGAGTCAAACACCAGCAGTTCCTGGGTGTGAAGAGATTTTAGAAATATTTCGGTTGAAAAGGGGTTTCCTCCGGTTTTTTGCGCAATCAGCTCCGCCAGCGGCATAACCCGTTTTTTAGAACTCTGCAATGCATCCGCGATCATCTGGTGGATATGTTCATGATCCAGAGGAGCCAGAGAGATCCGGTCGATTGACGCGCCCTTCCTGGTTAGAGACTCCTGTATTTGAAACAACGGATGGTCGGTGTCGACCTCATTGTCGCGATAGGCACCGAGTACAAGAAGGTGGCGCAGCTTGCGGTCCGTCATCATGAGTTCGATCAGTTTGAGCGAAGCGGCGTCGGCCCACTGCAGGTCATCTAAAAAAATGGTCAGGGGCTGCTCGGAGCGGCAAAACACTTGGATAAAATTTTGAAAAACCAGGTTGAAGCGGTTTTGTCTCTCAACCGGTCCCAATGCGGGCACCGGCAGCTGTGATCCTACGATGAGCTCGAATTCGGGAATCACGTCGATGATGATCCGCCCATTGGGTCCCAGCGCCTTGAGAAGTTTCTTTCGCCAGCGAAAAAGCTGAGCATCACTTTCACTCAAAAGCTGCCTGATCAGTTCCCGAAACGCGCCCACTACGGCACTGTAAGGAATGTCGTGCTGCAGCCGGTCAAACTTGCCGGCAATAAAGCGGATTTGAGCGGCCTGTCCGAGTCGCACGGTTGCCTGCTTGTACACCTCTCTGACCAGGGATGATTTGCCGACACCGGGATGGCCCGCCACCAGGAGCAAGCTCGGTTTCCCCTCGACCGCCCCTTGAAAAGCATTCAGCAACGCCCGAATCTCTTTCTCGCGGCCGTACAATTTCTTGTGAATCTGAAATTTGTCGGAAACATCATGCCGCGCGAGCGGGAAGAGTTCGATCCGGCCCGAATTCCTCCACTGATCGAGGCATTGCTCCAAATCCGATCGGATTCCCTGGGAGCTCTGGTATCTATCCTCGGCATTCTTAGCGATCAATTTCATGATAACGTTTGAAACGGCTTCAGGGATTCGAGGATTAACCTCTTTCGGGGCTCGCGGCATCCTGGCGATATGGGAGTGGACGAGTTGAAGTGAATCGGTGGACTCGAAAGGTCGCTTGTGGCAGATCATTTCGTACAAGGTGATGCCCAGGGAGTAAAAATCGGTGCGGTAATCTACCGTGCGGTTCATTCGGCCGGTCTGTTCGGGCGACATATAGGCCAATGTACCTTCCAAAACGCGGGGGGGTTTGATCAGAGGATTCTGGTAGGATAAGGCGGTGGCATTGCCGAAGTCGATAATTTTCAATTGCCCCGTCGCCGGGTTAATAACGATATTGGACGGATTGATGTCTTTGTGGGTGATGCCGGCCGCGTGTATCTTGCCGATCGCTTCCACGATCTTTGCGGCCATGGTGAGAAAATCCTCCAAACAGAGCGTATTGGCGGCTAGTAGTTTATCCAAGGACTCACCTCCGAAGTCCTCGAATACGATGAGCGGTTTATCCTGATAGGGCTCGATATGATAAGCCTCCACGACACATGCAAGATCCAGCGACCGGGTAATGGTGTATTCGTGTTTATACTGAGCAAAT
>CP070697.1:4284245-4291148 GCA_020353555.1 Desulfobacterales bacterium | reverse complement strand
TTAAATATTCCTGTTCGGGATCACCACTCATGTTGACAAAGGGCAGGACAGCAATCGAGGGTTTCTCAGGCAGAGGAAAGGCCATCTTGTCAATAGAGGCCTTTTCCACTGAGGGAGCACGCAGGTAATTGTTCCATATGATTGCCCCGGCAGCCACCACCGCTAAAACAGCGGCGGCCGCGACTGCCAACTTACGCCATTTTTTACCAACGGCCTCTTTAGCCTGAACCACCCGGTGGGCGGCTGCGCCGGGAAAGGACAGCACCCGATATACTCGTATGGGCGTGCTGATGTTTTTAACCTGATGTTCCCCGAGGTCTTCGTATTCTAATCCGAGTTTATTCGCTACCTGATCATAGACTCTTCCGGATATGCAAATACCTCCGGCCTTAGACAAAGACTCTACCCGCGCGGCGATATTGACACCATCGCCGTAAATTCGACCTTCCTCTTCGATGACATCGCCAACGTTGACGCCCATACGAAATTCCATCTTACGGTGATACGGCTGCTCTGCATTTCTTTCAGCAAGCTCGCGTTGAATTTCCACGGCGGAGTTGACGGCATCCACGACACTGGTGAACTCGGCCAACAGGTTGTCGCCGGGAGTATCCACGACACGTCCCCGGAATTTCTGGATAAGATCGGTCATGGCTGTGCGGTAAGCCTTCAATGTGCTGACGGTCGCTTCCTCGTTATCATCCATGAGGCGACTGTAGCCTTCGACATCGGCACTGAGGATCGCTGCGAGTTTGCGTTTAAAACTTTCGTCCGCCATGAGGGCACCTCCCCTTCTTTTAAAGGTGTCGAACAGAGGACCTCAGCATGTGGATTATTCGATTGAGCGCGAAAATCAGACAGGGAATCGAATTCGATCCCGAGAATGGAAAACCGCTTCAGCTTGGCTGGAATGGGTCAATCAGGATGAGTTTTTTTGCCTTTATACCCGAATTGAAGGTCTTTAGTCAATCACAATTTGGGATTCCGGCAGCCGTTGGGTTGTCAATGGGGACCCGTGATATCGCCCCCAATGCCCTGAAAACCGGGAGCCAGGATATCACAACTTTTTATCACCGTCAATAATTGCGGCTTGTTGGAGTTCACAGAACTTGGGAGGGCGAAAAACCGGGTTTTAGAGCGATCCTGCGTAGTCATAATGACCCGTTCCTTTAGATTTGTTATGGAACAGGGGAAGTCGGCGACTTTTCGGGGATACCCGCTTTTCTGAGATCATCGAGGACAGGGGCCATCGTCTCCGGGTACTTGAATCCCCTGAAATACTCTCGAAGGGACTCTATCGAGGCTCTTGGGTTGAGCTTGAGCGCTTCCCCGGCATGGCTTCCGGCTTGTTTGTCCTTTCCAAGCCGGACACAGGCCGACGTCATGAACAAGTGCGCCCAAGATGTCCAGAGGGGGTCCTTGTCATCCCGCTTGAGAAAATCCTCGTATTTTGCCATCGCCTCCCCATAGCGACCAGCCGCGAAATAGGACGTTGCCAAAGCGGCAAGGTAACGTGCCGGATAATAGGGGTGAAGACGTATCGCTTTCTGCGCCATAACGATGGCTTCCTCAGGTCTCCCGGTTCGGAATAAGATCCTGGAGAAAAGGTAATGGTCTTCCGCGTTGTTGGGCCCAAGGGCAATGGCCTTTTCACCCTCGACGAGGGCCTGATCAAACTTCTTTTGCGTTTCATAGAGATTGGCGAATAACATATGGATTTCAGGGTGGTTTTGATCTATGTGCGCGGCTTTGCGCGCGAGTTCAAAAGCGTTTTTAAGAGATCCGGCCGGTGAAGAACTGTACCCTAGCCAGACTTCCATCAGGTGGGTCCAGGCCAGCATGGTCCAGGCAAACGCGTAGCCGGGATCCAACTTGACGGCCTCTGCAAACATCTCCTGCGCTTTAGCGTTACCCTCCCTTGAAAAACGTGTGAAATAAGCAGATGCCCTCGTGCAGTAACCCCACGCCTCGATGTTGGCGGTTTTATGCCATACGCGCGCTTGCTCTCCGGATGTCAATTCCACCGAAAGGGCAATGGCGATCTCCTTGGTGATCTCGTCCTGGATAACGAAGAGGTCTTGCATTCTTCTATCATAACGGTTGGCCCACAGATGGTAACCGTTGAGGGCATCGATCAGCTGCACGCTGACGCGCAGTCGGTCTCCGGATTTCTGAATGCTACCTTCAAGCACGTAACGTACCCCGAGATCCTCACTTACCTGCTGAACCTTGACCGCCTTTCCCTTATAGGTAAATGTCGAGTTGCGGGCAATGACGAACAGGTAGGGATTGTTGGAAAGCGCCGTGATGATGTTTTCTGAAAATCCATCGGCGATATACTCCTGATCCGGATTTCGGCTCAGGTTGTCAAAAGGAAGCACTGCGATTGAAGGCTTATCCGGCAGGGGATAAGCCATTCTATCCAACGAGGCGGGTTCGACCTGTCTATACTGTTGGAGATAAAGATACCATCCTGCCAATCCGCCAACTCCCATAAGCAAGGCGAGGGCAGCGGCAAAAACCATCGACCTCTTTACCTTTTTTTCACCGATGACCTTGCCGGCCGCCTGGGGTTCCATCAAGATTTTGTAGACGCGTACCGGCTCTTTTAAGTTCTTGACACTATGTTCTCCAAGATATTGATACCCAACCTCCAACTTACCTTTTAATTGGTCAAATGCCGTTCGGGAAATACAAATGCCGCCACTTTCGGCCAGGCCTTCCAGACGAGCCGCGATGTTGACCCCATCACCATAAATGCGATCACCTTCCTCAACGATATCACCCAAGTTAACACCAATACGGAAAAACATCCGTCGGCCTTGGGCCAGATTGGTGTTTCTTTGGGCGATTTCTTTCTGAATTCGGACGGCGCTTCTGACGGCATCCACCACACTGGCAAATTCAGCAAGTACATTATCACCGGGAGAATCGACCACCCGACCTTTATGCTGTTTGACCTGTGATGAAATGACTTGACGGTATGCGGAAATAGTGCGGATGGTTGCTTCTTCATCCTCACGCATCAGGCGACTGTACTCGGCAGCATCGGCACTAAGGATCGCGGCGAGTTTACGTTTAAATTCTTCTTGCGCCATGAACCATCGCCTTTTTAAGAACTCAAACAAAAGTCTTTACGGATTTGAAAATTCAACTGAGTGTGAAATCAGTTGGAAACCGGATCCGATCCAAAGAATATTCGACCTCCTATCATGGCTTTGGAAATCCTTTGTTATAGCAGTATACCGGTATTTCATTCGGCACCGCCGCTAGACATCGATTGCAGGAGACACAGGAAACTTTGTCCATTTTGCCTTCTTTGATTTGGTTTACCAGAAAGGGCTCCCTGATAAACGGGCGCGACATGGATATGAAATCCGCAGAGTTGTTTTTCAAGACTTCTTCCATGTGGGAAACCGTGCGCATACCGCCCACCAGAAATAGGGGGGTATTGCCGAGCACCGGCCTGATCATTTTGGCGGCTGCAAGATTATAGCCCTCTTCGAGGTCATATTGGCCTTCCAGTTTGCCGATTATCAGCCGCCCGACGGGTTTCTCCCACCAGGATAGGCTTTTGAGAAACTCGGCCGTCGGCACATCACCCCGGCACATATTCATGTATGAATAGTTCGTGGTTCCGCAGCTCACCTCCACGGCGTCGATTCCCAATTCCGCCAGCCATCCGGCATATTTTGCCGCAAGAGGGGGAGTAATACCTTGTTTGGGTGTATAGTCATTGGTATTGAGCTTTACAAGAACCGGATAACCATCCGGTACCGCCTTTGCGACCTCGCGATAGATCTCCTTTAAAAAGCGAAACCGATTTTCATCGCTGCCGCCCCATGAATCGGTTCTGATATTAAAAAAGGGAGACAAAAATTCACTGATTAAATAGCCGTGAGCGGCGTGAAGCTGAATCGCGTCGGCCCCGGCTTCCACGGCCCGTCTCGCCGCTGCACCGAAGGCTTTAACAATTTCCATGATTTCGTCTTCCGTCATTTCTTTGGGTTTGACGAAATTCATGGGATCCCGCCCCCGGCTTGAGGGCGCCAAGGGTGCCCGGCCGATCAAATGCTTGGTGGTTTGTCTCCCGCAATGGGCAATTTGAAACGCAATTAGGCCGCCAGCTTGATGCACGGTATCGACTAATTTTCTCAAGCCAGGTATCATACGGTCAGCATGTATTCCGGTTTGCTTTTGATAGCCGCGTCCGGAAGGATGAACGTACATCATACCTGTAATGCTTAACCCCACGCCGCCTTTTGACAGCTTTTCGTATCTTCGGACGAGTTCATCGCTGACTTCGCCGGTTTCTTTGGCCATGGATTCATGGGTGGCGGAACATACAAACCGGTTGGGAAGCTCGAGGTTTCCAACTTGCATGGGAGAGAAAAGGACTGACATTCGTGGCCTCCTAAAATCAAACGTGTATCACAGCATTTGCAGCGCTGTCCAGAGCCGAAAAATATGGTAATAATCCGATGAACGCAAGTTGAACGCTAACTGCCTACTTAATTTACTTCTCAACTGAGAATGGGAATATATGGTGGTCTGTGACACTAAAATATTCTTTCTTCGATCCCGGCGTACTGTCAGGGTTCCGATAAGTATCCCAACAGTCGTCGAGGCGTATAAGATCAGGCCTCTCAAACCGATAACAGACCATATCCTCTTTCATCCACCACACGCCACCGTAGGATAGTCTAGGGTTTTCAACCTTAATTTTACCGTCCTCACTGTGATCAATCGAGAACGGAAAAGTCCCATAAAATAAGTTTAGCTTATGCCCGGAAATCAATCCCCTGACCTCTTTGCCGGTTAACCTGTTTTCTGCATAGATTTTATAATATCCGGATGGTTGCCCCGGGCAGCCGGCTGTAATTAGGCCTTCGGCACAGATATCAGCGCACTCCGCGTATTTGAAGGGTGTATACAACATCTCTAAAGCTATGTCTGGTTTGAACCCAGCCCCCCACACCGTTAAATACTTTTCATAAGCACTTTTGGCTTCCGGAATACGGTCGAGGTGCGCATAGCCTATCGCGAGAGCCCACCAGTAGACGATGACATCCGGATAGCGCGCGATAGCTTCTTTAGCTATCGTTATTGCTTTTTCATATTCTCCCAAGCAGAGGTGGGCCGTTGCCATATTATCTAAATCAAAGCTTATGTCGTGTGAATCAAGTCGCATTGATTTTTCCACAAAGTCGAGGGCTTCCTGTGGTCTTCCTGTATAAAGCAATAACTCGGCCATGGCCCGATATGCATCGGGGTCATTGGGATCCACGGCTAGGGCACGCTCGGCATGGGCTTTTGCCTCATCAAAACGACGCCGAAACAATGCCATTGTGCTGGCGACCACATGAGCGGTGGCATTCGGTTTGCTCATCGCAATTTCCAGATGTTTGCGAGCCAAAAGGCGATACCTTATAAAATCAATCCCTAATTTTACCCGCCACTCAAAAGGAAACACGCCCGATGTGCTTAAGATATAGAGGTGAGCGAGCTTGGCATGGGCTCTACTGTAATTCGGATCCAACTCAGTGGCCAGCTTGTAGTAGGAAAGCGCCTTTGCAAAACCATCCGGGGTCCATTGACCTAAATAATCCCTGCCTTTCAGTAAAGCCTCGTAGGCCTCCAGGTTGTCGGTTTCCTTGGTTCCAAAACGCGCCTGCTCCTCCCCGGTCAATTTTACCGACAGCGCCGAGGCAATCTTGCGGGTGATTTCATCCTGAAGACCAAAGATATTTTCCATCACCCCTTCATAGCTTTCGGCCCAGAGATGATGATCGGTTGTGCCATCAATTAGCTGCGCCCGAATCCGCAGCCGGTCACCGGCTCTTTGAACACTGCCCTCAAGCACGTAGCGTACCTCAAGCTCTTTGGCGACCTGCTGAATCTTAGTGGGTTTTCCCTTGTACGTAAACGATGAGTTGCGGGAAATGATCAGCAGACCGGATATTTTCGATAAATTCGTGATCAGCTCGTCGGTCATACCGTCTGCAAAATATTCCTGCTCGGCATCACCGCTGAGGTTATCGAAGGGCAAAACCGCAATGGTCGGTTTTTCCGCTGAGGCGGGTTCCACAGATGGAACCGGACGCCAGTACATAAGCCAAATTGCCGCAACTGCCATCGCCGCAACTAAAGCCGCGGCGGTTGCCCAGGCAGTTTTATGCCATTTTCGCCCAACCGGCTCTTTCGCCCGAACAACCCTATGGGCCGCGGCACCCGGAACTGACCGCACCCGATACACTCGAATGGGTGTGCTGATATTCTTAACCTGATGTTCTCCGAGATCTTCGTATTCTAACCCCAATTTATTCGCCACCTGATCGTAGGCTCTTCCTGAAATACAGATACCCCCGGCTTCAGCCATCGCCTCCATTCGGGCGGCAATGTTGACGCCATCACCATAGATGCGGTTTTGCTCTTCCACAACGTCACCGAGATTCACCCCGATACGAAACTGCATCCGGCGCTCCTCGGGTAACTCGGCATTCCGTTCGGCCAGCTCCCGTTGAATCTCGACGGCACAGTTCACCGCATCCACCACACTGGCGAAATCAGCCATAAGGTTGTCGCCGGTAGTGTCCACCACACGACCCCGGTATTGCTGGACAAGGTCGGTGATGGCGGTGCGATAGGTGGTCAGGGTGCGGATGGTTGCCTCCTCATCCTGATCCATGAGGCGGCTGTAGCCGGCCACATCCGCGCTGAGGATGGCGGCCAGTTTACGTTTAAAACCCTTTTCTGCCATAAAGGCACCCCCCATTTTTAAGGTGTCAAACAGAGGAACGCAGTATGTGAGCTGTTCGAATGAGCGAAAAATCAGACAAGGAATCGAATTCGATTCCGAGAATGGAAAACCGCTTCAGCTTGGCTGGAATGGGTCAATCAGGA
>CP070697.1:4280541-4284145 GCA_020353555.1 Desulfobacterales bacterium | reverse complement strand
TTCAGAGGGCAGAATCGACAATTATTCGTTTTATATCAATTATTTCCCGTGGCCTGATAATTATATAAAGGGCATGTTCCAGCAAACCGTGCGCTCTGTGCCATCAGAGGACTCGTCAAGCGCGATATTTTCCTTCGGACCGCTTCGCTAAATATCGCTACAGCCTGACACGCCCTTTATTGGGCGACCCGATTTACGACTCCAGCCCGGGGATTGGATCATGACCTCCCAGCTCACCCTATGTTCCCTTTCTCTCAACAAAAAAGACTTGACCCTCTGGCTTTTCGGGGCCCAGTTCGAATCGAGCGGGTCAAACGGCCGGAGAAGTTTCGGTCGTGCCCTCAGGAGAAAGGTTAACCGAGGTCCCGCGGTGTTTTCCGGACAATTTCCTATAGATGGAGACAGCTTCAGTGAGGATACAGGATCAGGGTGGTGGAAAGTGTTCGGTTGCGCGTCAAGAGGAGCATCGATTTTGAGCAAAGCCAGGTCATTTTGAGAGGCAATCAAGGGATGAGAAACCACCCGGCAAAGGTGCCCAACCAACTTAGATTTTTATTAATCACACATATTCAAAAAGGCAACATAACTCAGCAGCGCACCCTGCAATCCGAATGGATCCGGTTTTTGATCAACCAAAGTTTGACAGGCGCGACCCTGGTGAAATAATCTTCAGTTTCCCTGGCCAGGCAGGATAGTTGGGATTCGTTCGTCCGAGACCTTTCGCGATGAATGGGAGGCCGGGAGTTCGGTATGACGAAAACAACGCACCTTTTGTAACCTGAGCTGAAGCTCGGTTTTTTTGCCGCAGGTGATTGCGCTCATGGCCTTTCTTCCGAAAACCTAATGATCCCTCTTTCATACTATCCAGCCTCCGACGCCGAAGCCTCAGCGAAGCCGGGCCGAAGTCACGCTGCAAGCGTGACGAAGACCGGTCGATCCTGTCTAATTTCGACGAAACAATCGAATCCGATTCATTGACCTCAAAAGCAAAGGCGTTCGATCGCTATCGATCCGGCAAGACCCATTTCGGAGCTGCGGAAAAGATTCTGTGCATCGCTGATCATCAGCGCCAGTTATAGACAGCGGTCTTGGTGCCGGCGGCAAGATTTCCCACATACTCGACAGAGTTCTTGCGGCCGCCACCATCGTTGACAATCCTGCGCTCCCCTCAACCCCGGTACAAGTGCAGGATGCTGGATTCCAGGCGTATCCAATCGAGCGCGACGCGGGATCGTATTCCCCCCGGGTTTGATAGTTTCTCTGCTCACAGAGCAAAGCTCAGTCCCGATAGTCATCGACGTCCCCTACTCTCCCGATAGGGGCAGCACCTGGTTCGGCGAAGTCTTGCCAGCTTCCGCCGTCGCTATTTCTCTTCGATCTTCCCTGCGAATGTCTGTATGGCAATCTTCCCATCACGGATCACGAAGGTGTCGGTTGCCATTTTGACATCAGCACCTTGATTGACAGAGTGCCACACAATATACGCGACATCTCCAACAACTTCGGTTCGATCCATCGTAAAATCGTATGTACCTGGCTTGAATAATCCACTGAAAAGGCCGCTGAATGCCGCGCGGATACTATCCAGCCCTTTTAGCGTTGCGTCAGGCATGATGAGAACCGAATCCTTGGTGTAGTCTTTCATCGTCTCATCGACATCGCCGGCTGAAAATGCTTGAAGATGGTGATTGAGGACCGCTTCTGTAGACATGATCTTCTCCTTTCCTTGATCCGATGGTGATTGGAGGCCGCTTCCGTAGACACGACCTACTCTTTTTCTTGATACAATTGCCTGACCCTAGACTCATCCTTTGTCTGCCTATATGCCGCCGAACAATGAACTCAATTGCCACAAACGCGCCAGCGTTTTGTGGTCAGGTGCAGTGACGGGTTATGCCGATTTATTCTCTGACGAAGTTTTCTTCCAGTTTTGGATTAAACAAGCTGCCACTTGCTCAGGTTGTTCCTCTTGAACAAAATGGCCTGAATGAGCAATAAAATTAACTGATACCGACGCCCCCCTCTTTTTCAACTGTTTTTCCATATCCCTACATATCCATATAGGGTTAAAGCGGTCTTTCTCCCCCCAGATAAGACTAATGTCCGTTTGATATGCACAATTAGAACGAACGGGAAGGGCTGTCTCATCAGATAATGCCAGCCTTTTTAAACCCCGGGATTTCTGAATAATGAGTGACCGACCCATATTTCGATACAGCTTAGTCCAGTACCGCGTTGTTTCCCGATCCTGGAACATCTGAAGATATGAATCTCTCGCCGCTAGCGTGAGTCTGTTTCTGTCAACAAACGCCCCCAGCATACCAAATTTGAATAACCTATCAGGAATCGTGCGAAAGACAACTGTCGGAAGAAATGGAATATTGAAGAAAATCATGTGCCACATCCCAAGCACATCTGTTTTCCAGTAATTTGTGTTCATTACTGCCAGAGATAGCAATGTTTCAGGCTTAAATCGGGCCACATGCAGTGCGATCGCACCACCCCAGTCATGGCCCACCAAATGGTATCGCTTGAGTTCTAGTTTCGAAATGATAGTGTCGTGATCATAATAAAACCGATTTAAGGATGCCTCTCCAGTCCTTGAGCTCTCACCGAATCCACGCAAATCATAAACAATCAATCTGTAGGGACGGATTTCATGAGAATCGAATGCGTCAATCAGAGGGTTCCAGCATATATGAGTTTCAGGGAATCCGTGGACAAAAACAACTGGAGTTCCCGCATTGCGGCTATCCCAAACAACTAATAATGCGCCATCATTAGCCGTGATTTTTTTTCTAGTTAAATCCATGAGGTTCCTTCAAGTGAAAACAAAACTACATCGGTATAACAAATAACTAAGTGGTTTCCGGATATCACGTGGTGGGGAAATGAACATGCTGTTTAATAACAATAAATGAAGAATCGGACAAGAATAATTTTGAATATTAACAGTTCTCTAGCTGTTTACTGCGCTGTGAATCAGATTAAACGGGAATGGTTAATTCTACTTTGTCACGTTTAAAATCTCCCGTTGCATAAAGGCCGATTGAGGGGGATTTGCGTTTGAATCAGGACGTAAATTTCCCCGAGCCCCCTTCAGAAAAGGGGGAGAAATCAAAATCGAGGCAATACCGATCCAACGACAGGCGAATGTGACAAAATAGTAGGCCGGGAGGTTGGATGTCAAATTTTGAGCCGAGACTTCAACGCCCGGGGTGCTTCAGGCAACGAACGAGGTGTGCCCAACTGGTTCCCCGAGGGGATGGATCGTTTTTTCCTTGCGCAATCATTCGTCATTGTACTGGCTAAAAGAATTGCTTGACAACGGGTTTTTAAGCCGCTATTGAATTTTGAATACAAAATTCAATCTGCAATTTGATTTTCTCCTGAGGGCCCGGCGATGACGCCGGGCGTTCACCAGCCGGCATCGGGCCGGCAGCATGCCATGAAAAACCTGGGGGCGGAACACGAAAATCTGGACCACAAGGCCTATGTGATTCTCAAGGGAATGATTCTGGAGCGCAAGCTTCTGCCGGGAGAAAAAATCCCCCAGGAGAAACTAGCCCAGGACCTGGGGATCAGCCGAACGCCGCTCGTCAAT
>CP070697.1:4272248-4280441 GCA_020353555.1 Desulfobacterales bacterium | reverse complement strand
ACACGCTTTCAAATCTGATCATCCATTCCGCTTGACCTTGGAACGTTTGCGGTCATGTGACCAAGTCGAATTAACCCCCTCCAATGATCTTCGTTAGCGTGACCAAGTCGCCGTCTTTGACGATGCTCCCTGGTTTTCCGGGATAGGAGTTGACCATGATGGTCACGACCTCTTCCGGAGGGATGCCGAGGGTCTCAATAATTCGGCGCACTTTGGTCCCCTCCGCGATTTCCAGCACAAGGCCGTTTTCGTGGTCGTATTCAGGGACATATTTGCGCAGAAGCGGGCTCAGGCGGACATGTATCGGCATCTTGCAATCATCTCAGGAGACATGGGTCAACGCCCTTGACGTGAAAGGCTCGTCGCGGTGAAAAGGCGCAATTTGAAAAGTAAAGCGCGAAATCCTGGCGGCTCCGAAACGCTTACCCCCCGTGACACGGGCGGGAATTTCATTGTAAGAGTACCCTTGGGCTGCTCGATCGATCAGCGCCCGCAGGCAGGATCCCGCCGCGAAGAAAGCATCCCTGGGTCGCGGCCGGACTAAGTCTGGGCCGGTGGGGCCTCCGAACGGCACGCCAGAATCGCGCGTTTGACCATGACCTTGGCGATCTGGACCATATAGCCATTATGCTGTAAAGGCTTGGCGTCCGACACCACCGCGTCCCCGGCCGCCTCGGCATTGGCTTCGTTGATTGGTTGGCCGGCCATGAATTCTTCGGCCTTGGTTGCGCGGTAGGGCTTGACATAAACCGCATTGAGACAGACCCGGGCGGCCGTGACCCGGCCGCCCTCGCTGGCAATCATCGCCGCACAGTTGACGATCGGAAAATCGATCGTCTTGCGCAGGGCGAACTTGACAAAACTACTCTTGGTCGCCTTTGCAGGGGTTGGCACCTCGAAGGCGGTCACGATTTCATCGGAATCGAGGACCGTGGTTTTGCCCACCCTGACTTCGAAAAGGTCCTCCACCGCCAGGGTCCGTCGGGATGTCTTGACCTTGGCATTCAAGGCGATGAGGGCGGGTGCCGTGTCACTGGGGTGCACCGCGTAGCACCCCTGTTCCACATTGGCGCCGAAGATGGAGTGATAGCGGTTTTCCCCGTTCATGGCATAGCACCTTCCGCCACCTTTGCGCAGGCAGGGAAAGCGGTTGTCGGGGTGTCGGTAATACCAGCAGCGGATATCTTGGCAGATATTGCCGCCTAGCGTCCCCATCTCCCTCAGGTGCGGTGAAGCGGCCCGGCGAGTCGCCTCGGCCAAGGCGTTGTACTTGCCCCTTACGAGCGGATCGGCGGCAATGTCTTCGAGGCGGGTCAGGGCCCCGATCTGGAGCGTTCCATGGTCCTCGCGGATATACTCCAAACCGGGAATGGACTTGATATTGACAAGGGCCTCGGGATACTTCGGCAGGAGCTCATCCTTCATTTTGCCGAGGAGATCCGTTCCTCCGGCGATGACATGGGCCCTTTCCCCATATCGTCTAAGGATCGAGACCACCTCGTCCACCGTGCGCGCGTTGAAGTGAGCGAAGGTCCGCATGCTTTTACTCCTTTATTTTTCCCAAGGCCTTGAGAACCTTGTGCGGGGTAATCGGAAAATCGTCGACCCGCTGGCCGATGGCGTTGTAAACGGCCGGGCCGAGCAGGCCGGGGATCATTGTGGCCGTGTTCTCCCCGATGCCGGTCGATCCATAGGGGCCGTGGCCCAGGCCTGTCTCCAGGTAGATGCATTCGGCTTCGGGATAATCCAGCAGAGTGGCGTACTTGTAATCGAGGAGATTGCGGTTGAGCAGCACACCGGTGGACGGATCCCAGACCATCTCCTCGGTGAGCGCGCGACCGAGGCCCATGTAAGTGCCCCCGTACATCTGACCTTCCACCGTCTCGGGTGAAATCGCCTGACCCACGTCATTGACGTTGACCACCTTGGTGACAAAGACCTCGCCGGTTTCGGTGTCCACTTCGATTTCGATGAAGTTCGCCTGTCGGCACATGCGGGGCCGTCCGGTTTCAAGGGCTTGCCCCCAGAGGCCATGCGTGTGCCAGGCCCAGGCCAAGACCGGCGGCTCCGTCCAGATGCCGACCGCGTTGAGCATGGGTGTGGCCATTTTGACCACCTCTTTGAGCGGCATCCGGTTTTCCGGGCGGGCCTTTTCAAAGACCACACTTTCTTTGACATCCAGGGCGTCGGCCGGCCGGTCGAATTTTTCGCTGGCCAGATCCAAAAGCATTTGCTTGGCTTTCTGCGCGGCCTTCTTGACGACGAATCCGTTGCTGCCCAGGTTGCAGGATCCATCCGGAGACATCAAGGCGAAGCCGACGTTCAAGTCAAAAGGATTGATCTCGATGTCTTCATACGGCACCCCCAGCTCATCCGCCACGATCTGCATGTAAGCCGTCCAGGGATTGACGCCCACATCGGAATGCTGGGCGATAATGCTGACGGAGCCGTCGTTTTGAATCATGACCGCCGCCGAACCGGTGCCGCGGGTGTCGTCCCAGTCATGGCTCCAGGTGAACGCCATGCCATGCATGCGGCCGTTGGGCAGTCGCCGGGTCCCGGGCGCATGCCACTTTTCCTCCCAACCGATGGCCTTGCGGCCGGCCTCGATGCACTCCCGCAGACTGTCTCGATCCGGAAAACCGTGCCGGCGTTTGAATTCGGAGAGATAAGACGGGTCATGCCCTTCGCAGCCGTCGTTCCTCAAGGCGACCTGCGTCGGGTCGAGCCCCAGCGCATCGGCCACGTGATCAAAGATCAGGGTCTGACAGAAGACGTTGGGAAGCTGCTCGCAACGGCACCACCAGGCCGGCGGCTTGTTGACGTGGGCGGTGATGCCCTCGCATCGCAGATGCGAGATGCGGGTGTTGTCGATCAGGTGTTCGACACCGGTGGTGCACATGTAGTTGGCAAACACGCTTTTCATCTGCACGGCCGTGATGGTGCCGTCTTGCTTGGCCCCCACCTTGAAGTGCGACGCCATCACGTCCCCGGATTCACCGTAAAAGGTTTCGGCCCGGTTGAGTACCAACTTGACGGGTCTGCCGGCCTTGCGGGCCAGCAGCACGGCCAGGACGTTGATGCCGTTTTGATGCCAGTTGGAGGGATTGCAGCGCTCGCCGAAGGAACACCCCTGGTACAGCGAGTGAGTTTGGATCTTGTTCATCGGAATGTTGAGCTGTTCGCTGAGGATCAATTTGCTGAGGTAGGGTTGCTGCTCGTGGACCCACATCTCCAGTTTATCCCCACTCCAATTGGCAATCACGCAGGGAAGTTCGGCGCCGGCCCACAGGTGCGCATGGCGGCGGGCCGTGAACTCCACGATCTGCTCCGCCTCCTGAAACCCCTGCTCGACATCGCCCTTCGTCGTCAACTCCCGCTCATCGATGATCTGGTTGCTGTCGGCGCCCGGGATCAGAATCGGCGCCTCCGGCTGCAAGGCCTCTTCCTGGTCCAGCAGAATCGGCCGTTGCTCCCATTCGATCTTTACGCGTTTGAGAGCCTCGGCGGCAATTTGTTCGCTATCGGCACAGACGGCCACCCCCACCATCTGGCCCTCGAAAATGGCTTCGTCGCCGAGGATCGTCTTGACCGGCAGCATCGCCCACCCGGCCGACTGCGGAGCCATGCGCGTCGGACCGGCGATGCTGCCGGTGAGCTCGCGGCCGTGGATTGCGGGATCATCAAACCGGAGGACCGTCCGGACGCCCGGATACGCCTCGGCCTGGCGGGTGTCCAGGCGCAGGATTTTGGCGTGGGCGAAGGGTGAGGCCAGAACCTTGCTGTACAGCATGCCCGGGAGCAGGACATCGCGGGTGTACAAGGCCTTACCGCTGGCCTTCGCGTAACCGTCGTAGCGGCGCACGCCGCGTTTGCCGATCCGGTTGAACGCGATCGTCGGTTTGTCGGCGCCGATCTTGTAGGTGCCTTCGGCCTTCAGGGTCTGGTAGGGTCCCAACTTCTTTGCGGTCATTTTGACCCCTCCTCTCTAAGCGTTTGCGCCGCCTCCAACACCGCCTTGGGATGCTGGGGGTAGGTCCCGCAGCGACACAGGTTGCCCCCCAGGGCTTCCATGACCTCTTCCACCGTCGGGTCCGGGTTGCGGTCCAAGAGCGCCTTGGCGGTGGTGATGAATCCCGGCGTGCAGTATCCGCACTGCATCGTGTGGTGCTTGATGTAACTTTCCACCAAGGGATGCTTGGCTTCCGCGATGCCTTCCGCCGTTTGAATGTGCTTGCCGTCACATTCAATGGCAAGGGACATGCACGCCAAGATCGGTCGGCCATCCATGATGACGGTGCAGGAGCCGCAGGCCCCGCGGTCACAGAACATCTTGACGCCCATCAACCCCAACCTGTCGTGGATGACCTGGTAGAGGGTCCACTCGGGCTCAACCTTGAGCTCATGGACCTGACCGTTCACCGTCAGGGCGATCCATCCTGCCGGTTTGGGAAGGGGTTCGGTCTTGTGCACGGAAACGACGTGTGTCTTCAGCTCTTCGAAGGTGTCGAAGGCCGCTGTGCAGTATGGACATAAGTTTAGCGGTGTTGCTTTGGAACCCTCTTTCACTTTGGGTACCTCCTTCACGGGGCGCTGCGCTGCTCCTCTAGCAAAGTCGAACAAGAACCTCGAAACTACAGCTGACCTCTGAGGCTTCTTAAGAATACCGATTGCCGGATGCGGTTTTCGTAGTCATTGCGGAAGTATTTCAATGTGTCTAATACCGGAATTGAGGCGGCCTGGCCTAACCCGCACAGCGAGGACAGCATCATGGTCTGGGACAGGTCTTCAATGGCTTGGATGTCCTCCTGTTTGCCGTCCCCCGTGGTCAGTCGACCTATAATCTCCATCATCGCTTCGGTTCCTTCACGACACGGCGTGCATTTGCCGCAGGATTCCTCGGCTAGAAACTCCATCGTGCGGTAAACAAAATCAAGAACCTCTCTGCTGGCGTCGAAAACCGTGACCGCCCCCGACCCCAGCACCGTTTCATAGGCTAAGGGCGTTGTGATCATCGAAGCGGGGATAATTCCGCCGGTCGCCCCGCCGACCTGGACCATCTTGATATCCTGAGCTCCGGCCAAATCAACAACGAGTTCCTTCAGCGGACTGCCAAGGGCCAACTCATAGACCCCGGGCTTGGCGACATCACCGCTGACGGAGAATAGTTTGGTTCCCTTGCTTTGGGCGGTTCCGATCTCCCGGAACCACTGAGACCCGTTGAGAATAATCGGGGGAATATTCGCAAGGGTTTCCACGTTGTTGATGATAGTCGGCTTGCCCCAGAGCCCTTGGGAAGGGGGAAACGGCGGTCGGAAACGCGCTTCGCCGCGTTTGCCTTCGATGGAGTCCATAAGCGCCGACTCCTCCCCGCAAATATAAGCCCCGGCGCCTTCTTGGATGGTGATGTTCAGTTCTTCCAAGCAACCCTTCTGCCGGGTTTGGTCGATGGCGTTTTTCAGCCCCGCAGACAAGTAGTGGTACTCCGCCCGCAGGTAGATATAGGCTTTCTGGGCGCCAATGGCATAGGCGGCAATGGCGATCCCCTCGATCAGGCTGAAGGGATCATGCTGTAAAAGATGTCGGTCCTTGAAGGCACCGACTTCACCCTCATCGGCGTTGCAGATCAGGAATTTCTCATCGGCGGCCTCTTGGCGGGCCAATTTCCATTTCAATCCACAGGGAAAACCCGCGCCTCCCCGGCCTCGCAGTCCGGATGTGTCGATTTCGGCCACAACCTCATCGGGCGTCAGCGCGTGGCGCGCTTTCTCCCAGGCTTTGAACCCGTCATGGGCCACATAGGCATTGATATCCCGCGGGTCGATGATACCGCAATTTTTTAAGAGAATCCGTTTTTCGGGCACGGCGCATCCTCCATTTGTCTTTTATTTGCAGGCCTTGAGGATCTCAGCGATCTTGCCGGGACTCAGATGGCCGTGAAGTTCGTCATTGAGCAGCATCGCCGGGGCCATGTCGCAAGCGCCGATACAATTCGTCAGTTCGAACGAAAACCGACCATCGGCCGTGTTCTGACCGGGGGTAATTCCGATTTCAGCCGCGACGCTGTCAATGATCATAGCGGCGTTCTGCATACAACAGGGAATGCTTTTGCAAATGCGGATCACGTATTTGCCTAGCGGTCGGGTTGAAAGAAACGAATAAAAGGTCGTCATCCCGTAGACCGCGCCAATGGGCAGACCCAATGCGCGCGCGGTTTCAGCCATAAATTCCCTGGGCACATAGCCAAATTCCTTTTGGGCCTCTTTCAGTTTGGCCAAGAGGCTCGCTTGCTCTCTGCGGGACAAGAGAGTCTGCTCCTGTAACGTGTTCATTGAACGCCACCCCTCTTTGCCGGCTTGCTTAACGCCCCCGTGGGACAATAGTCAATGCAGATACCGCAGTCGCGACAGACCTCCGTCGTAAGCGGGTCATCGAAATCCACGACGACCTTGGACGCAAAACCGCGGTAGGCGATGCCGTACACATTCTTCTTCGCAATTTCCTGACACGCCCCGATACATTTGCGACACAGGATGCACTTGGACATATCGCGCCGGACGTACGGATTGGCTTCTTCGATCGGATACCAGCGGGGCTTCCGCATCAAGAAACGGGGCGCGCCGCCTTCCAGGTGATCGGCCAGTTTGCGCAAATCACACTGATCGGTGTGCACATCGGTCACGCATTCCCCCGTGTGGCCCGCCATCAGAAGTTCCACCGTCGCGCGCCGTGACGTCAAGACCTTGGGCGAACGGGTCTGGATGACCATGCCGTCGGCTGCCGGTGTATGACAGGCGCCCGCCAACGTCCGGGCCCCTTCGATTTCAACCACACACACCCGGCAGTTGCCCGAGGGGATCAGGTCCGGACTGTGACACAGGGTTGGAATTTCGATGTCGACGAGCCGGGCGGCCTCCAGAATGGTCATGCCTTCGTGTGCGGTCACTTCCCTGCCATCGATTCTGACTTTTACATCACTCATTTTCACCACCTAGTGCAGCTTCCGTTGCTGATAACCGACAAGAGTTATTGCACGAACGGCTGAATTCGTGCCCCGCAGCTCGGCTCCATCAAAGGCGAGTTGACGAAGATTCGTCTTGGTCAAATTCACGCGTTTTTTCTTCGAAGCAGCGGGGTCTCCTGATCGAAAAGGTGAATAGAATCCGGGCTCAAATTCAGCCATGCCATATCGCCCGGTTTATATTTTTCATTTGCCGGAACGACGACTTTGACATCGCTGCCGGCGACATCGCCCAGTTTGACCGTCAAGACGGTCATCTCCCCCTGAAACTCAGTAATCTTAACGGATCCAGGAATGGAAGCCTCCGCTTTGGGCGTTCGTGATACCTTAATTTGCTGAGGGCGGAAACCAATGCTGATCTCAGCTCCCACACACGCCGCGTCGACCTCGCCCTTGAACGTCAAAAACTTCTTGTCTTCCGGCGTTGGTATCGAAATACTCCGTGGGGTCGCGATCCTCCCCTGGACGAAGTTCATCGTCGGTTCGCCCACAAAGTACGCGACGAAACGGTTGGCCGGCTGGTTCCATATCTCGTCGACGGTTCCAATCTGCTGCAATTCAGCCTGGTTCAAAATCGCCAAGCGGTCGCAAAGGGCAATCGCTTCCGCCTGGTCATGGGTGACATAGATCGTCGTAAGCCCCAGTTCGTCATGCAACCGGCGGATGCGCGCGCGCAGGGCGGCCCGCACCCGCTGATCCATATGGGAAATTGGCTCATCCAGAAGAGTCACATTGGGTTTGCGGACAAACGCGCGCGCCAGGGATACCCGTTGCTGATGCCCGCCGGCCAACGACGACGGATATTTTTTCAGAACCGCGGTCAGATCGAGAAGCTCGGCGATCGACATCACCTTCTGCCGGACTTCCGCATCCGGCATGCCCCGCGCCTTGAGAGGAAAGGCGATATTTTCGTAAACCGTCAAGCGCTGATAGAGGGCATAGGATTCGAAAGCCAGCGCAATATTTCTCTCCGCCGGGTCCAGATGATTCACCCGTTTTCCGTCAAACAGAATTTCGCCACGGCTAATCTCCTCCAAGCCGGCCAGCATGCGCAAAGTAGAACTCTTGCCGCCTCCGGAAGGGCCCAAAATCGCCAGAAACTCCTTGTCGTTGCAAGTAAATGTCAGGTCGCGAACACCGACGACGTTGCCGCGCGGGTATATCTTCCAGAC
>CP070697.1:4251702-4272148 GCA_020353555.1 Desulfobacterales bacterium | reverse complement strand
CCTTCGGGCCACCACGGTGCATGAAAAATTCTATTTGCGTACTAAATTGATACGTTGTTGGATCTCATTCCGCGGCCCATAAGCCTGCATCCGGCAAGATCCATACGAGCGCGTGGGTCAAGCAAAGCAGGTTATTTCCGGATCAATCCCGCCCTTAACATCGTTGTCATCGCCGGGGGAATCGAACAGATGCCAAAATTGTATACCTGTGGGGTATTTTGGAAAAACCGAAGCACGAAACGAGGTGAATAGAATGCAACCGCCAAGGTCCAGCAATCGGGCCGTACGCATCGGATTGACCCTTCTGATGGTCTGGCTTTTATGCGCAAACGCCCGCGCGGAATCGATTGTCAATCTGTCCAAGGGACAAACCGTCTACGTCGCGATTTATTCGCATATTTACAGCGGTGATCGGGATTATCCTTTCGATCTTTCCGCAACGCTCAGTATCCGAAATACGGATCTCAACTATCCCATCACAATTCTATCCGTCGATTATTATGATTCCAATGGAAAATTCCTCAAGAAATATATTGACAGCCCGATTCAGCTCGATGCCATTGCCTCGATACGTTATGTAATCAGAGAATCAGATAAGAGGGGTGGATCCGGCGCAAATTTTATCGTCAGGTGGAAGTCGGACGCTCCCGTCAACCAGCCCTTGATTGAGTCGGTGATGATCGGGACCAAAATGCAGCAGGGGATCTCTTTTACTTCGCGCGGACAAGTCATCCAAGAAGAAGGCCCCTGAGAAAAGGCGCAAAAATGAGCATGCGCGTGGGAACCCTCAAAGATCGGATCGAAGATTCATTTGCGCGCCGGGACAAGAAGAAAGCCATTTCTTTTTGCCGCGACGGCAAGGTGGAAACCCGCCTTTCTTACGGCGAATTGAATCAGGATGCAAATCGCTGTGCCCATACATTGCAGGAAATGGGTGTCACCCAAGGAGACCGGGTGGTTCTTTTTGTGAACAAGTCTCTGATTTTTGTCGTCGCCCACCTTGCGCTCCAAAAGATCGGCGCGGTTGTCGTGCCTTTAAATCCGGGTTTTAAAGCGTCGGAAATGGACTATCTGCTCAACGACGCGGATCCGAAGCTGGTTGTCACCGATCCCGCTCAGAAGGGGATGATCTCGAAATTAGCGCCCCGCAGCCGGGTGCTGCCGGTCGCTTCCCAAAAGCCCTACCAGGATTTGGATTTCTTTCGTGCGGCGGGCGCGCACGCGCCGGAAATCGACCTGCAACCGGATGATCCCGCGCTGATTATCTATACGTCCGGTACCACCGGCAACCCGAAAGGGGCGGTTCTCACCCACCGCAATCTCGTCCATGACGCCCAAAATGTAATCAAGATTTGGGAGATAACGGCGACGGATGTTCTGTGTCACGCCCTGCCCCTGTTTCATGTGCACGGGCTCTGTTTTGCGTTGCATACCGCCCTGCTGGCCGGATCCGGGGTGATCATGCTGGATCAATTTAAACCTGCCGTCGTAGTGGAGGTCTTAGCCCGTTCCAACCAGAAAGACGCCTGTACGGTTTTTATGGCGGTCCCGGCTATGTATACGAAAATGATGGATACGCTGGGCAGGCAAAGGTTGAATTTTGATCATATCCGCTTGTGGACGTCGGGTTCGGCGCCCCTGCTGGTCAAGGACCTTGAGAGGATTCAAAGCGTTTTCGGCAAAGAGCCGGTGGAGCGGGAAGGCATGTCGGAGACCGGCATGAATTTTTCAAACCCATTGAAAGGGCGACGAAAACCCGGCTCCATTGGCCTGCCGCTGCCCGGCTTGGAGGTACGGATCGTCGATCCCGATACACTCACGGATGTGGCGCCCGGCCGCGTCGGGGAAATCTGGCTCAAAAGTCCTGCCATCACGCCCGGATACTGGCGCAAACCGGCCGCGACTTCCGAGACGTTCAAGCAGGGCTGGTTCCGGACCGGCGACTTGGGAAGAGTTGATGAAGACGGTTATTATTATCTGACGGATCGTATCAAACACATCATTATCACCGGAGGGGAGAATGTCTCCGCCCAAGAGGTCGAGACTGTCATCAATCGTGTGGACAACGTGCTAGAGTCTTCCGTGGTAGGCATCCCGGATGAAAAATGGGGAGAAAAGGTTGTGGCCGCGGTGGTTGCAAAACCGGGAAGCGATCTGAAACCAGACGTGATAAAAGACTTCTGCAAGGAACATCTCCACGACTGGAAATGCCCCAAGGAGATCATCTTCCCGGAAAATCTACCCAAAAACACCATGGGCAAGGTGTTGAAAGAAGAAGTCAAAAAGTTGTTTCGGCGCGGATATTGAAAATGCCGGGGCGTGGCGTGCAGAAGATCGGCGACTGTCTTCAAACACAAGGGGCTTGCTGAACTGTTCGAGCGGGGCGGTTCCCGCCGGGTCAGGCATGATCACAGTCCTTACGAGGTTTGGATGCTTTGAATCAAGCCGAGTCGGTGATGGATTTAAACGTGCCGGGATTCAATTTCCACGGCCATCAGGGACGACCGAAACGCTACAGTATCCATGGTTAACGGCCCATGGTGCATCATTGAGTAGAAAGGGAGTGAGGCGCTCAGGGTCGATCTTGAACAATAGCATTGAGGTAAAGTCAGGGGGGAATATTTTGTCAAGCGTCCTTTTTGTTTGTCCTAAAACCGAGCCGCGCGGTGCTTTCAAAAAGGAGGCCGCGGAAAGGAAGGTCAGTTCGGGCCTTGATGGGAACGCTTTTTGACGTTTCGGATGAACGACCTCTAATTTTCTCAGACAGTTTCCCGCTACCCAAAGCCGATGAGCGGTCGACCGGGATATTTTGCATACCGCTAAATTGATACCATTCGCTGGGGGAAAGATATCTGCCAAGACGCAAGGCACTGCCAGTAATCTCAGGTGAGGTCGGATGGCTGATGGAATTGCAGAAATCTTGGAAGCATCGCGCCGGCTAGGATCAGCCCGCCCACCAGCAGGATGCCCGTGGAAAAGGAGCTGACGTCGCCGATGAATCCGATCAGCGCGGGTACCGCCCCGCCGCCGATCACGAAGGCCACCGGGATAGTCAGAGAAATGGCGATGTTGCGGTCTTTAGCGGCACTGACCATTGAGAGCGCAGCGAGGCCGGCCGGGAAAAAGCACACGGCCGCCAACGGCTGCAAGACTACCGGCGCAGCGATCCAGGAGGTTGGGGCCAGCGCCAGAAGCAGCGTCAGTGTTCCGGAGGACAAAAACACAGCGGTCAAAATCCGCCTGGCACCGTAGCGATCCGTCGCCCAGCCGCCGATCAGAGCCATTCCCAGACCAGTTATGCGCGAGAGGGCCAGCAGCGTGTTGGCCCAGCTGCGCTCCAGGGCATGGCCGCTCACCAGATACAGCGGCAGCATTGTATAAAGTCCCAGAGTACCGCTGATTCCCAGGCCGAACAGGATCATCATGACCCACAAAGCCGGGTTCGAGATGATGTTGCGAAACGAGGCCAGATTGGGCGTTGCGCCGCAAAATTCTCCTCCGCGGCCGAAACGGGCGTAGACTCCCGCCAGCAGCAACGCGGCTGCACCCAGTAGCAAGAACACCATGCGCCAGGACGCAAAAACGGCCATAATTGCCTCGGAGACAAGCGGTGCGGCCACAAATGACAGATTGGGCGCCAGTTCATGGACGGCGATGGCTTTGCCCCATTGGCGGGTGCTGAACAGCGAGGTGATGGTCGCCAGGCCCGAAGGCAGGTAGAGCCCGGCACCCATGCCCAAGGCCAGCAACCCCAGGCGCATGCCCCACAGGCCGCGGCCGAAGGAGGTGCCCAGCAGAGCCATCCCCAGCGCGACGCTGGAAAGTACGATGGTCCGTTTGTGGGTGAGGCGTGACGCGACAAGACCGGATCCGAGCAGCGCGATGAAATAGCCCAGTGAGATCAGCAAAAACTGAGAGCCCGCCGCCCCGTGGGTCAGGCCCAAATCCACTTCAACTTTAGGCAGAAGCGGGGCCAGAATGATCCGGGCGATGAAGTTCACAAAAAAGATAGAGGTCAGGATCAAAAGCTGTCCCAGCGGGCTGGTCTGGGGCGCTGATTGTCGGTTGTCGGCATCAGTTGGTTTCACGGGTCGGCTGCTTTCCGATATCCACATGCGGTTTCGTCAACGGGCTGGCGCTCAGAGTACCTCAACGCCGATCGCCGGGGCATCGCGGCGTGAGGCTTTTGGGGCAAATATCTTATTGGCTTACGAGTGTCAACAGCGAGAATCGCTGCCGCACATTATTTTCGCTTGACAAAAAATGCCGTTTGTGCCTTAGTAAAATTCAAAGGTCCTTTTATGTTAACGTTAACATATTGCCCTGCCACGTTTCCGCGATAGGCCTTGAAGATGGTCTCGATCAAGAATGTCGCCCGATTTGCGGATGTGTCCGTGATGACCGTTTCCCGGGTGATCAATGCGAGCGGATATGTTTCTCAAAAGACCCGCGCGAAAGTTTTAGAGGCGATCGACAAAACGGGTTACCGGGTTAATCAGACAGCTGTGGGTTTGCGCACGGGACGGAGCAATTCCATAGGGGTGATTATCTCCGACATTTCCAATCCGTTTTTTCCGTTCATTATTAAAGGAATCGATTACGTATGCTCCCGGAACAACTACGATACCATTCTGTTCAACACGGGTGAAGATATCGACAGGGAGCTTCGCTATATCAATCTGCTCAAGCAAAAATATGTCAAAGGCGTCATCATATCCTCATGCCTGCCGGATTATGAAGAAAACCAAAAGATATTTGCCGGCCTCACCCCGGTCTTCTTTAACCGCAAACCCAAAGGTATCCATGCGGATTCCGTCGTCAACGATGACTACCAAGCTACGTTTATCGCCACCGAATACCTCATCCGGAAAGGCAACCGCAAGATTGCCCTGATCAATGGCAACATGGATATCAGCACCTTCAGGGAGAGGTATCGCGGATTTCGGGCGGCGATGGATCGACATGCGATACCTGTTTGCGAAGAGTTAATCGCTGTCGGCGAATACTCCATCGAAGGCGGTTACCGCAGCGCGCGCAAGATCTTCAACGCCTCGATCCGTCCGGAAGCGATCTTGCCGATGAACAATTTCATGACGCAAGGCCTGTATAATTATTTAAAGGAACATCGGATTAGAATCCCGGCCGATGTCTCTGTGATCGGTTACAACGACTTGGATTGGTGCAGTCTGGTCGTTCCGCCGCTGACCGTTATAAAAGTAAAGAAGTTTGAAATGGGGAAGCGGGCGGCGGAAATCCTATGCGATAGACTGCAATACAGGGCACCCAATTCATTTCAAGAAATCGTCCTTGAGCCGGAATTTATCATCCGCGGTTCGGTTAAATCCGCAAGGCACGCGGAGCGAACCCCGATGTATGCTGCTGAGGCCATTTGAATTTGAGCCTCTTCATCCCCCCGTTGCGGGCTATGCATTTTGAACCGGATTTGCGCACCATGCGATTAAAGGAGGTGATGAGATTTTTATTCCGCATCGTCGCAAAGTAGTCACGTCCGAACCCAAGACGAATGAACCAACGTAGGGTGTATTCGTATTCACCGTTAACGTTGGCTTCAAGCATGAAAGGAGGCAAGCGATGCAGAAGAAGTCCAAAGACCCAGGCAAGAGATCCGCATCCAAACCCTTCGGTCGCCCCATGAGTCGCAGGAAATTCCTCGTGACCACGGCCGGAGCCGCGACCGCTTTATCCTTGGGGACATTTCTGCGCAGTGGGTTAGGCGCAACCCAGGTTAATATTCTAACCTGGTCGAACACCCTTAAAGCGATGGACGATGTGCTGCGGGAACAGGCGGAAAAATACAGCAAGGAAAAGGGGGTCGAGGTCAAGTTCGAGTTTATCAACCAGACGGATCTGCCTACCAAGACCGCTGCGGCGGTGGAGACCGGCGCCGGTCCGGACATCATCACGCTCTGGAGCGACGGACCCCATTTACATGCGCAGGCTCTTGACGATGTCAGCGACATCTGCAAGAGTCTGGGCGATAAACTGAAAGGCTGGACCAATATCGGCCAGGATATTTCCAACGTGGGCGGCACCTGGAGATCCGTGCCCTGGGGAATAATCCCCATTGCGATCACCTACCGCACGGACTGGCTGAAGGAAGTCGGCTATGACAAGTTCCCGGACACCTATGATGAGATGCTGGTCATGGGTAAAAAGCTCAATAAAAAAGGATATCCCATGGGGTTTGCCCTGGGACGCTCCATCGGCGACGGCAATCAGTCCCATTATCCGATGCTCTGGGCGTTCGGCGGCAAGGAGTGTGAAAAGGACGGCAAAACGGTGGCCATCAATTCGGCCGAAACCGCCAAGGCGGTGGATTACCGCCGCGAGTTGCACCAGGAAGCCGAAACGCCCGATGTGTTGTCGTGGGACGACTCCAGCAACAACCGTGCGTTTCTGGCCGAGGCCGTATCCGTCACCGGCAATGCCGCCAGCATTTACTGGGCCGCCAAAGAGAATGCCCCTCATCTGCGGGAGGTCATCAACCATGCCCTTTGGCCGCAAGGATCGGCCGGCCGGTTCGGCTATTCCACGGCGATCAGCCTGGGGGTTTTCAAGTTTTCGAAGGCCAAGAAAGAAGCCAAGGAATTCATTGAATGGCTGCTCAGTCCGGAGCAGTACTCGGCCTGGATGGGGATCGGTGAAGGCATGATGGCCGGACTGCTTAATTACTACGAGGATGATCCGGTGTGGGAGAAAGACCCCAAGGTGGAAATCATGCGCTCCATTCCCAAATATGTGCGCATGCCCGGATATCCGGCGCCGCCCTCCCGACCGGCGGCGGAAGCGATGGTCAAATTCGTGCTTGTCAACATGTTCGCCCGCGCATGCAAAGGGATGTCAACCGAAGAGACCATTGCCATTGCCGAAAGAGAACTGAAGGATATTTACGCGAAGGCCTAGACATTCAATATGAGGGCTGCGAATCACGTGACTTCCTCCGCTGCACAGGATCGGGACGCCGTAAGAGTCTGGTTAAGAAGATTTGTGAAGCCCGAGGCGCTCACGGGATACTTCATGATCTCGCCGGCCCTCTTTCTAATCCTCGTGCTTTTGGCCTATCCCTTCGGCCTGGCCGTTTCCATCAGCCTCACGGACCGGATTCTGGGTGTGCCGGGAAAGTTCCTGGGGCTCACTAACTTCCTGAAACTCCTTCAAGACCCCCTGTTCCTGGAGACGGCGCGGAATTCCCTGGTTTACACGGTTTCGACCGTTTCTTTGAAGCTGTTGCTGGGATTGATCCTCGCCCAGCTATTGAACCAGGAGTTTCGCTATCGAAATGTCGTGCGCGGACTCATTTTGTTGCCTTGGATCGTCCCGACGTCGCTGAGCGTTTTGACCTGGCTCTGGATGTTCGATTCGCTTTTCAGCGTGATAAACTACATGCTTTTGGGACTTGGAATTATATCGCGCAAGATCAACTGGCTGGGGGATACATTCTGGGCCATGGTGTCGGTGGTGATCGTCAATACCTGGCGCGGCCTGCCGTTTTTCGCCGTTTCGATCCTGGCCGGCCTGATGACGATCCCCGACGCCCTTTACGAAGCCGCCGAGATCGACGGCGCCCGCTGGCACCGCAAGTACTGGCACGTGACTTTGCCGCTGTTGCAGCCAATTATTGCCGTGGTGGTCCTGTTTTCGACCATCTGGACCTTTGCCGACTTTCAAATTGTATACATATTGACCCACGGCGGACCGATTAATGCCACTCAGATATTTTCCACCATGGCCTATGATGTCGCCATGGTGGCCGGGCGGATCGGTGAAGGCGCCGCCATCTCGCTGTTCCTGTTTCCGATTCTACTAATCGTGATCGTCTGCATGCTGCGCTATCTTCGTCGCGAGTGAGGAGTTTTTCTATGAAGCGGAAACGAGTGCGCGTTATCAAGCGGATTTTGGGGCTTTACTTGCCCCTGGCCGCCTTTCTCTTTTTTGCGTTGTTCCCTTTTTACTGGATGGCCATCAGCAGTTTTAAGACCAATCCGGAGCTCTACAATCTGCGGATGAATCGGCTCGTGATCAAGACTCCCACCCTGGAGCAATACCGCGAACTTTTTGAAAAAACAGAGATCTTAAAGTGGTTGTTCAACAGTTTTTTCGTGTCGTTCATGACGGCCATCATCTCTATGGTTTTGGGGATTCTGGCGGGATATGCGATCGCACGTCTCAATTTTCCAGGGGCGAAGGGGTTCGGTGTGGCGACTTTTATCACCTATCTGGTCCCGACCACGCTTCTGTTCATTCCTTTGGCCAAAGTGGTGCAGAGCCTGGGCCTGTCAAACTCGATCTGGTCGTTGATCGTCACGTATCCGACTTTCTTGATCCCTTTCTGCACCTGGATGCTGATTGCTTACTTTAAATCGATTCCGCGCTCCATAGAGGAGTGTGCCATGGTCGACGGGTGCACGCGTCTGCGCGCCCTGATTCAAATCGTCCTGCCCATGGCCATCCCGGGCATTATATTCTCCGGTATGTTCAGCTTCACGCTGTCCTGGAACGAGTTTGTTTACGCCCTGACCTTTATTTCCAGTACGGCCAACAAGACGATTTCCGTGGCCGTCCCCACCACCCTTATTCGCGGAGACGCCTACTTCTGGGGTGAACTGATGGCGGCCTCTCTAGTCGGCTCGGTTCCGGTGGCCCTGTTTTATTCCTTTTTCATGGATTACTTCATCAGCGGCATGACGGCGGGAGCGCTCAAAGGCGTTTGAAGTACAACCAACAAAATTACGATTGAGGGAGGTATGCGTATGTTGAGTTTAGAAGCTACCGAGGGTACGCGGACTTTTATGATTTCTTTTAGGCGGGGCGATTACATTATCGAAGAACTGCGGGAACTCCTCAAGAAAGAAGGCGTTGACGCAGCCTTGATCACTTCCGGTATTGGATCCTTTGACAAGTGCGAACTGCACACCATCACTTCCACGGGTCTGCCTCCCAAAGACCGCTTCTTCAGTCTGGAAGGACCCGTCGAAGTCGGCGCGCTGCATGGGTCCGTGGCCGGGGGCGAGCCTCACATTCACGTCGTCGTGCATGACACGGCCAACGATAAGCTTTTTGTCGGCCATCTCGAGCCGGGCACACGCTGCTGCTACCGCGTGGAGCTGGGGCTGGTGGTGTTGACCAATGTCAAGACCAAGCGGGTCACGGATGAAAAGACCGGGCTCATTGACATTGTGGCGGCGGATGCGTGAAGGCTGGCCCGTGATTCCCACAACACGGCTTTCAGGAAAAAGGAAAAGAACATGTCGGATCTGGATAAAGTGAAAAAGCTGGCGCCCAAGACGCTGGAGCGTTTCCGGCTCGACGGCCGGGCCGCCCTGGTGGTAGGGGGAAACAAGGGGTTAGGCCAGGCCATGGCCTTGGCCCTGGCGGCGGCGGGCGCGGATGTATGCATCATCGGGCGCGGGCCCGCCGGGCTCGAGGAGACATCCGAGGCCGTGCGAAGTTTAGGTCGCCGGGGAACTCATTTCGCGGCCGATGTGACCGATGAGGAACAAGTGGCGCGTATGGTCGGCTTCATGCTGGACACTTACAGCAAGATCGATATTTTAGTGAACAGTCAAGGAACGGTCGAGCTCCAACCGACGGAAGAATTCGATACCGTGCAGTGGCAGCGCGTCATGGACGTCAATCTGAAATCGCTGTTTCTCTGTTGTAAGCATGTGGGCCGGGTGATGCTCAAACAAGGCCGAGGGAAGATCATCAACATTTCCTCCGTGCGGGGATTTCAAGGACGTGCTCAGGATCCGGCCTACGCCCCCAGCAAGGGGGCCGTCAATCAACTGACCCATTCCCTCGCGATTGAGTGGGGCGTCAAGGGCATCAATGTGAACGCCATCGCTCCGGTCTTCACCCGGACGGAAATGGCCGCGCCCATTTTGGATGATCCGGTTAAACGGGATTGGGTGCTGAGCCGAATCCCGATGAAGCGTACCGGCGAGTTGGATGATTTGTTTGGTCCCGTGGTCTTTCTCGCTTCGCGAGCTTCTGACTTTGTCAATGGGCACGTGCTGCTCGTCGACGGCGGCTGGGTGGCCGCCTGAGCGGTTGACGGGATCACGAGCGCGCAAGGTCATTTGCGGAGCGCTTTGACTTTATCCATGAACGCCTTCACCCGTTTGTGGTCGACATGGTTCGCGAACACCCCGTCGTATTTGAAGGTGGTGCCGACCACCGCGCCGTCGGCGATGCCGAGCTGTTCGTCGACGTTTTCAAGGCGGACGCCCGTGTTGGCGAAAACCGGCGTATCGGGCACGGCATCCTTGACGTTCTGGAGGATGTTGCGGTCGGTCTGCACGCCTGCGGTCAGGCCCGAGACACACAGCCCGTCCGGGCGGTTGTTGAAGACCGTTGATCGGGCGATGTCCACGATATCGCGGTCCGCCAGGTAGCGGGCCGCTTCCGGGACGATATTAAACAACAGCTTCACATTCTCTGCGCCGATGCCGTGCTGGTGGCGCACCACCGCCCCGCAGCGGGTATTCCATAGGCCGAAGTCGCTGGCGTACACCCCGCTGAAGACCTCGCGCACAAACCGCGCACCCGTCGCCGCCGCCAGATCCAGCGAAGCCGCCGGATCCCACAGCACGTTCACACCGAAGGGCACGCCGATATCCGGGAGCAGTTCACCAATCACGCGCGCCATCGCCGCCACGGTGACGGTTTCCACACGGGTCAGATAAGGCAGGCTGAACTCATTGGAGAACATCACCGCGTCGACTCCGCCTTGCTGCAAGGCCAGCAGGTCCTTGCGGGCCCATTCAACGACACCTTGCATACCCTGCGCTTTGTCAAAGGACGGGTCCCCCGGCAGGGCATTCAAATGGCACATGGCGATGATCGGTTTGCGGCAACCGAAGACCTCCTCAATCCAGGATCTTGTCATAGTAACACCTTTCCAAACGTCAGATTCAGGTTCGAGGGCAAGGGGTGATCCGATGCAAAAACGAATTATGGCTCCCCAAAGCCTAAAGCTCAAAGAAATAAGAGTGATTCCATCCGCTGGCGCTTGCAGCTTGCGGCTTTCAGCTTGCATTCATGGGAGCATTCCGAAGAGGCACTCAACGCCGCCACTGGGCCTTAAATAGGGCTTGAAAACCGCCTGGAAGCACTCTAACTCTTCCGCGAATCAGAAAGATCGTGCATGAGCGATTTGGTCGACGCATACAGCGCACGGAAAATCTTATAATTCCGAGCATACGCGCGATGCGCTTCCCGATTGGGGGTGACAACCCGGTCAAATTTCACCCAGCGGGTTATCTGCGTCAAGTCCTTGAACAGACCCACGCCTACGCCGGCCATGAAGGCATCGCCGTAGCTGGCCCCGATCAGCTGCTGGGGAAGGGTGAGCTCGATGTCGCCTATGTCGGCGACAATCTGCACCCACAGGGGGTTTTGGGTGCCGCCGCCCACAGCGAGGATGCGTTGGGGAATGACCCCCTCCTCGCGCATAACCTCCACGTTGTGGCGAATGCCGAATCCCACACTTTCCAGGATCGCCCGATAGACATCGCAGCGCCGGTGCTTAAGGCGGAGGCCGAACAAAACGCCCTTGGCGCCGGGATCGTGCAGGGGGGTGCGCTCGCCTTCGAAGTAAGGCAGGGCAATCAGCCCGCCGGCCCCGGCCGGGGAACCGGCCGCTTCGCACGCCAGCGCCGCATAGGCATTCTCCCCTCCGGATTTCTCACGCGCGACCTCCGCTTGAGCAAACTGGTCACGGAACCAGGTCGTCAGACTCCCCGCGGTGGACATTCCCCCCAGGAAGGCGTAGGCACCGCTCTCGAGAAAATTGGCGCTCCAGAAGTTTTCGGTCTTGTGCAGGACGGCGGTCTTCATGATAAAGAAGATGCTGCTTCCAAACATGAGCATCATATCGCCGAATTCCGCCAACCCGGCGCTGATCGCCTCCGCCGCCGCGTCGGTCGTACCGGCGATGACCGGCGTTCCGGAAGCCAGGCCCGTTTCGCGGGCGGCGGCAGCGCTGACTTTGCCGACGATTTCACAGCTCCAGTACGCTTGCGGCAGGCGCTCGGGGGGGGTGATATGTCGGGCCACATCCTCATACCAGCGGCAAGCGTAGACGTCGAACAGGGGGGCATAGCCGCTGGCGGTGTAGATGTCGATGCTGGCCACGTCGGTGAGCTTGTATACCAGATAGGCCTGGCTGGTGAGAAACCAGCGGGTCCGGGCGTAGATTTCCGGTTCGTTGTTGCGGATCCAGAGGATTTTCGGACCCGAGGCCTGCGAGCTCAGGTGGGTGCCGCTCTGGCGAAAGATAGCAGGCCGGCCCAGCACCTTTTCCAGGTAGGCGATCTCTTTGGAAGCGCGCGTGTCGATCCCGTAGAGAATGGCGGGTCGCAGCGGCCTGCCGTCTGCATCGATCGGCAAAACGCATGAGCCGATAGCACTGATGCCAACGCCGCAAATTTGCGCGGGCGCGATGCCGGATTTCGCCAGCAGGCCGCGGACAATCGCGATGAAGTCATGCCACCAGACGCCGTCGGCGTTGTGTTCGAAGTAACCGGGCCGGGGCGAGCTGAGGCCATGCGGAACCACGTGGCTGGCTGCTACCCGGCCGTCGGTGCTCACCAGCACCCCCTTGGATGAATAAGTGCCGATGTCGACGCCCAGCAGATATTCAGGTCTCATCGTGGGCTTCCTCAGAACAGCATTCTTCCCTTTTCGAAGATCAATTGGCCGTCCAGGTAAACCTGTCCGTCCTGCCGCAGGTCTTTGACGATGTCCCAGTGGATGGCGGAGCGGTTCGTTCCGCCGGTATGGGGATAGGCGCGTCCCAAGGCGATATGGACCGTACCGCCGATCTTTTCATCCAGCAGGATGTCACGGCAGAAGTGTTTGATCTCCGCGTTGGTGCCAAAGGCAAACTCACCGATCAGGCTGGCGCCCGGATCGGTGCGAACCACCGCCTGAAGGAAATCCTGGTTGGTCGATGAGACCGCTTCGACTAGTCGGCCGGTCTGCCAGCGCAAGCAGATGTCATCCACCAAGCGCCCCCCCAGCACGCCCGGGAATTCGAAATAGATATGGCCGTCAACGGTTGCCTCCACAGGGGAGGTAAGGATCTCGCCGTCGGGCATGTTCAGTTTGCCGTCCGCCACCGTCCAGGTGCGGCCCTCCACGGAAAAGCTCAGGTCGGTGTCCCGTCCAAGCACGCGCACCCGTCGGCCCTGCCCGAGGATATCCGCCCAGCGCCGCCATTCCCGGCTCAACTCCGGCCAGTCCAGCAGACAGGCATTGAAGAACATCTCGGTGACCGTCTGTTCGTCCACCCCGGCCTGGTGGGCAAGGGCGGCGTTGGGCACCCGTAGCAGGCACCAGCGCGTCTTTTCCCAGCGCAAAGTGGATATGCGGCCCATCGCCCGCCTCAGCGCCGTAAGCTTATTGGCCGGTATATCCCAAAAAACATCCAAGTTGTGGGCCCCGCGTAACCCCAGGTAAACATCCGCCCACTCCATCCCATAGGCCTCAATCTGAGGCACCCAATCGATCTGCTCCGGACTTCCGAATTTGAGCACCGCGCGGTTGAATTCTTCGGAGAGAAATTGCACCTGGGGAGAAGCACCGGCTTGGATGCAGGCTTCATAGACCGCCAGCGCCAGAGGATAGGTTTCGGGCTCCACCATGGCGATCATCACTTTTTCGCCCGGCTTGACTTCCGTGGAGTAGTTCACCAGCAGATCGCCCAACTGCTTCCAGCGTTTATCCACTGTCCCGTCTTCCTCCCTGATGCGCCGTCTTAAACCGCCAAGGCTAACTGGCGGACCGCGTGATTCCAGTCCGCGGAATCATACGCTAGCGAAACGGGCCGGGTCAATAAGTTTTCCGATCCACCTGCCGCTGAGGGGAAGGCCAACCTCCAAATTAATATTGACAGTCATCACAACGCTGTAATACATTCGCTAGCGGAGCGGGGGTCTTTAGGGATTCCACGCGGGGGGCGCTTCCCGTCACGGGAGCACTTAGCGGCCCGGTCAAGGGAGGCAATGGTTGAAGGATTAATGTTCTTGTAAACCATGTCGAAAGGAGGCTGCAAATGAAAAAGATGTTGGTTTGGGCGCTAGTTTCCGCGCTGACGGCCGGATTGGCGGTGACTGCGGGTGCCAAGGATCAGTATGAGATCGTCATGGTCGTCAAACTCGAAGGGGTTGCCTGGTTTGACAACATGCGGCTCGGTATTGAACAGTTTGCGAAGGATTTTCCCGATGTCAAAGCCTATCAAATCGGTGCCGACACGGCCGATCCGGCGGCCCAGGTCGCTCTGGTGGAAGATCTTATTGCCAAAGGCGTCGATGCCATCCTGGTCGTCCCGAACGATCCTGAATCCCTGGTACCGGCCTTTAAGAAGGCCAACGACGCCGGTATCCTCACCTTTACCCATGAGGCTTCCAATCAAAAGCAAGTCAGCTTTGATATCGAGGCCTTTGATAACATCGCCTACGGTCGGCACATGATGGACGTGATGGCCAAATGGATGGGCGAAGAAGGTAAATGGCAGCCCTTCGTGGGACATCTCACATCTACTACCCATAATGAATGGGTCGACGGCGAAGAAATGCAGGCCAAGGAGAAGTATCCCAAATTGGTGCGAGCGACGGACCGGATCGAAGAAAAAGAGAACCAGCAGATCGCCTACGAAAAATCGCTGGAATTGCTTAAAACGTATCCGGATTTAAAAGCGATGATGGGCAGTGCCATGAGTACCGTACCCGGAGCCGCGCAGGCCATCGAGGAGAAGGGCATGATCGGAAAAGTGGCGGCTTTCGGCACATGCCTGCCGTCCGTCGCGGGTGATTACCTGGAAAGCGGCGCGGCCAAATCCATTCACTTCTGGGTGCCGGCCGACGCCGGTTACGTTACGGCCATGGTGGCCTACAAGATGCTCAAAGGCGAAGAGATCAAAGAGGGAATGGACCTCGGCCGGCCCGGTTATGAGAAAATCATCATCAAAAAGAACAAGGACGGCGTGCCGGTTATTTACGGTCAGGCCTGGATGGATGTCACCAAAGACAATTTAAACGAATGGAAGAAACCCGACGGAGACTATAAGCTTTAACAATGGGCCTTTGGCCATTGGAGATTGACTAGCGGAAGTTGATTGGAGAGTGCGCTCCAATCAACTTCTTTTTTTGTGTCGGTACTGCATGATTGCGCGTGGATGAGACGCGACTGCTCGCAGGTGAACTCAACGCCGGGTTTTGGGGGCCCGGCTTCTTTCGTCAAGTTTACCCCCATTTGGCAAAGTTGGGGTTTATAAGCCCCGGTCGCGCAAGCGCAACGACGGCCGGGGATTTTCGGCCGGAGGGGAAACTCATGAAGCTCCGGTCTTCAAACTATTTTGGATCAGACGCCTGCCGGACCAGGTGTACGTCTGGAAATAGGTGATGACCATAACCAAAATGAGTATCAAGCCCCAGATAAACTTCTTGAGAAATGGGCTAAAGCTGAGAATATTCAGTCCGCTCTGCAGAACCTGCAGGATGACGATGGCCATACTGAGCCCGAGGACGCCGCCCCGTCCGCCATCCGGGTTGGTGCCGCCCAGGATGGCGATTAAGACCCCCAGGAGCAGATACGCATAGCCGTAACCGGGTCTCATCGAGTTTACGCGGGAGATAATGATAATCGCCGCGATGCCGGCCAGGAGACCCGATAAAAGATAGGTCTTTATCAGCACCTTATTGTTATTGATCCCGGAAAATCTGGCCGCCAGGGGGCTGGAACCCAGCATGTACATTTTAAATCCCTGGGAACTCTTGCGCAGCATGAGGGCGACCATCGATGCCACGAGGACAAAAATAATCAAAGGCATCGGCAAGTGGAGGATGGTTCCGCTCCCGATAAAAAGAAACTCTTCCGGAAAGCCCCGGATACCATGCCCTTCGGTCAGGATAATCGCGACCCCCATAAACAGGCCGTTTGTCCCCAGCGTGGCGATGATTGCCGGTACGCCAACAGCGGTAATGACAAACCCATTGATGAAGCCGCAGATCGCCCCCACGGCCAGAGCGGCGAGGATGGCCAGAAAAATGATGGTTGCCGGCGAAAGCCCCAGGGCCAGGGCCTTCGTATGGCTTGCCAGAACCATCGCGCCCGCAACGCCGCTCAGATTGGCGATCGAAACGACGGACAGATCGATGCCACCGGTAATCATGGTCAGCATGATACCCAGCGCAAGCAGACCGTACTCCGGAAACTGGCTCGCCATGGATTGAAAGTTGGTCAGCGTCAGAAATTTATCCGGCAGGAAGAGCGACATGGCCGCGACCGCCCCCACCGTGATGATGACCAAGGTCAGCTCTTCCGACTTACCTCTTCGCACTTTTTCAATCAAGGCTTACTCCCATCAACTGCATAGGATCATCAGTCCGCAAAAGACAGGCTCTTTTTGCTCTGAAGCTTGCTTTGGTAATGGGTGATGCTCACGCCCAAGACAATGATCAACCCGGTGAAAAACTGGTGCCAATAGGAAGACAGACCGATGAGAACGAGGTTCTTCTCCAGAATCACCATCATAACAACGCCCAGCAGAGTTCCGACCAGCGTGCCGCTTCCACCCGTAATCTTGGAACCGCCGATCACTACGGCGGCGATGACCTTCAACAGTTCGGTATCGACGATATAATTGGGATTACTGTAACGGATCAACGACAAATGCATGACCCCCATGATCCCCGAGAGAAATCCGATATAACTGTATACGAAAAACAGCGTTCGATTGATACTGAAACCGGCCCGCTTTGAGGACTCATAGCTTCCGCCAACCGCGTAAATCGACTTGCCCAGCAGGGTATGCTTCAGCAGAAACCATGTGACGACAATAATGCCGAGGAGTACGACCGCAAAAACGGACAGACCGTAGGTTGTCCCGTCGGCCCTGGTCAGGGTCAGCACATGCATATGACCGAAGGCCTTAAAACAGTCAGGCAGCTGCCCCGTATTGATGGCCCTTGTGCCGACAAACACCAACAGGGCCCCGTGAAAAATGTTGGAGGTACCCAGGGTGACAATGAGGGCCGGCATTCGAAAAGCACTGATAAAGAAAGCGTTGATGGCGCCCATGGCGGTACCGACGGCACAAGAGAGCACGAAGGCCAGCAGCAGATTGTCGACCCCCAGGGCGATGAGGGTGTTGACGGCAATATATTGTCCGGCGATCGCAATCGCCGGAAAGGATATGTCGATCCCTCCCGCAAGCAGTCCCACAAAGAAGCCCACGGCCAGGATGGCCATTCCCGAGCTGCTTTTGACCAAATCGAACATGTTCTCCACGGTGAGAAACGTGGGATTGATCATGGTGACGACCAAACTGAAAGCCATGATGACGAAAAACAGGTAGGTTTCGTTTCTTCTCAAAAGCTTGGCGATCATCTAACGAACCTGGTCAACATTTTGGGCGGTAGCCATATCAAATATATCGCTTTCGGAGACCCGCGTGATATCTTCGATTGCGGCCGCAATCCGGCCCTCGCGCATGACCAGCGCGCGATTGCAGTGCTGCAGCACCTCCGGGATTTCGTCCGAGATCAGGATAATTCCCACGCCCTCGCCCGCGAAGTCGCGGATGATGTCATGGATATTGCTTTTCGAAGCAATATCGATTCCGATCGTCGGGCCATCGAGGACAAATAACTTCAGATTGGTCGCCAGCCATTTGGCCAGCACGACCCGCTGCTGGTTGCCGCCGGATAAGCTGCTGGCCGGCAGCGCGGCGGAGGGCGTTTTGATCTTTAACTTGTCGATCCAATCATATTCAACGCGCTGCCGCTTGGCGCCGGAAATGAGCTTGAGCCGGTTCAAGAGCTTTGCCACGATCGTCACCACAATATTGCTGCCGATGGATTTCTCGACGAAAAGCCCTTGAAGCAATCGATCCTCGGGTAAATAGCCCACTCCCAGCTTAATGGCCTCCTCGGCCGAGTTGATTTCAACGGATCTGCCCTCCAGGACGATTTCGCCGGAATCCGGCCGATTCAAGCCGAACAGGGAGAGGGCCAGTTCCGTTCTTCCGGAACCGATCAAACCCGTTATTCCCAGGATGTCACCCCGCTTGATGGCAAAGGTAATGTTGCGGTAATGGCCTTTCCGGCTCAGGTTTTTTACCTCGAGCAGATTAGCGTCGGCCAGGTTTTCCGGGTCGCGCACGTAAGGTGTGGAGACGATTTTTTGACCGGTCATCAAAAAGGTCAGTTTGTCGTTGTCCAATTCACCCGCGGCATAGTCTCCGATCTTTCGGCCGTCGCGCAGGATGGTTACATTTTCAGCGATTTCAAATACTTCTCCGAGCTTATGGCTTACAAACAGAGTGGCGATGCCCTTGGCCTGCAACCGCATAATAACGGAAAACAGATGATCGATCTCGGCCTTGGTGATGGCGGAGGTAGGTTCATCCATGATAATCAGGCGGGCATTCTGGGTGAGGGCGCGCGAAATGGCCACGATCTGTCTTTTAGACATGGAGAGATTTTCTACTTTTGCAAACAGGTCACATTCCTCTTCGATTTCCATGAGCGCCTTTTCAGAGGTTTTAATCACATTTTTTTCGCTGATGAACTTATTGCCCTTTTCGATCAGCTGGTTCAGAGAAATGTTTTCCGCCGCCGTCAAGTTCGGGAAAAGCGACAGATCCTGATAGATGATCTGAATGCCCCGCCGGATGGAATCGATGGCGCGTCCCGGCCGGAATAACTTGCCGTCGATCCTGATTTCCCCCTTATCAGGCTTCAAAACCCCGCCGATTATTTTGATCAGAGTGGATTTGCCTGAACCGTTCTCGCCCACGAGACAGTGGATGGCGCCGGCGTTGATCGCCATACTTACATCCTCAAGGGCCTGCACCCCGTCAAAGGCTTTACTGATATTCTTTACTTCCAGAAACGATGCCAAAAGCGCCCCCTCCTGCGGATGTGGGTGATTGCCAGCACCTGATTCCCCGGTCGGAATATTAACATAACCCCCAAGGCATTACAACGCACGATAGGCGGGTTTCAAAGATTTTCGGTCTTCAGTCCCCAATGAGGGCGGAGGACTTGGCTCAGCCGGACAGCTTTTTGTGATTGGGCTGCCGTCCGGCGTTCAGCGCCCTGCCATCGGCGCTGTTTGTCGATCTTTTCCAGCTCTAAAGGTGGGGCGTGGTCGCTACCCGCCCGGCCACGCGCACCGCTTTCAACTACTGCAGAGGAGAAGGGGGCCGGCATACCGTTATCTTAAGCGGTTCAGCGGGGTGGGATCGGCAAGAAAGCGGTAAATTCAGAAGCGAGGAGCGGACCGCCCGATTTGCTGCGTCGGGCAGCATCCGGCTTTGCCTGCTGAGCATCCGGTCTGCGGCCGGCCGCAAGATCCAGCGCGTAGATGTATTTGCCTTGCCCAGGATGGGGCCGTGCTTGGGAGAAGAGACGTTCGGCGTCAGCCCGAAGGGGTATTTGAGATTACGAACTGCTTGCCCTTAGCCCAGGTTTTCTCGAGAATCTCCAGCGTTCCCGCACGAACCTCAGTCCTGAGTTCGTAAATCTGATTGAATTCCTCGATGTTGGCGGCCATCTCCTCTTCGGAAAGCACCGGCGTCGTAAGAAGCAGGCTCCTTTCATACCCGGCCATGATGCGCTTGGAAATTGCCTCGTCGAACTTGACGCCATGGGCTTTGTGCAACAGATCCTTCCAGTGCCGGGAGAAGCCGGCGTTCATGAAGAAGGTGCCGGCAACGTTGCATTGCTCCTGATAATAGTTCGTGCGTCCGCCGATGATGAGCCCGACACAGTCGTCCACCGGATGATCTTCGTCGATCGGCATGAATATGGGCACATCGGCCTCTTTCAGGATTTCCTCGTGATTTTGGAGGGCATTGCCGCACAGACCGTATCCGATCATAATTGCGTTCACGTGCGGGCCCATCTCCAAGGCGGCGTTGGTCACACCGGCCCGCAGATTCTTGATGACCGTGTGCAGACCTAACTCCATCACCTGGACAAGGACCTCGAACCGCTCAGGCTGGGCCGGCAGATATTTGCCGATGTAGTCGACCAGCCTGGGCTTGTACCCCTTTTGCTGTTCCACGGCGCGGATGAATCCATGGCCGAAACCGGTGTCGACGACGGTGATGCGGGACACGTCCGTGTCATTGGCCAGGAGATGCGCGAACTCCAATTCCAGAATTTCACAGGTGATGATTCCCAGTGTGGCCATAAATGCGGCCTCCTTTGCTCAAAAATCGGAATTTTCCTGGATTTTATGGCAAGCCTTCTTACAAAACCGGCCGCCTTCGAGACATCAGACCGTTGCCAGGAGCATCTCGCTCGTTAAGAAGAAAACGGAGCGCCTCGGATGGTCCCCAACGGACGACAAGCGGGTGCAACTTTCGTTGAACCGCGGGTCGTCACTTTTTTTTAAATGTACCCCACTCTGGTCC
>CP070697.1:4247245-4251602 GCA_020353555.1 Desulfobacterales bacterium | reverse complement strand
AAGGTATTATCGCAGAAAAATCGGTGGTGCATGAGGGCGAACCGTTGATGGAAGAGCGCTATTTTGAATCCCTTATTGGCGCGCTCTCAATTGGGGCGCCGGCCGTGGAGGCGGAGAGCGGGCGCGTGTTGAATATCAGCGAAATGCGTACAAGGTTTCTCAAACGCCTGGCCGATGATTAAACCGCCTTACTGGCTGGTAACATTTCCGCTTTGGGGTTCAAGCACCCATCAATTTCGGCAAGCGTCATGGGCGTGAAATTTCCAACCTCGGCCGGGAGGACCAGGCCTTGATGGCGCAGCCAGTTGACGCGGGTGATTACGGCCGCGCCCAACATAAGATTCATCGCCACCGTCACGATTTTACGGTTTTCCGGTTTTTCCAGAAACGAACCTTTGACCCATTGGTTAAAGGCTCCGATCGCCGGCCCGCACCATATCTGGTAATCAATTTTGCGGGAAGGATCGCCGCTTTTGGCCCAGTTCGAAGACCGACCGAGATAGGACCGGAATACCAAGGCCATTTTGTGTTTCGGATTTTCCTCGGCGAGGATAATCTGCCGGGGATCCCGCCGGCTGAAAAACTGTCGGGTCTGTTGCCATTCCTCCTCAAAGCTGGATCGAAAGTAGTCTCTTTCAAGAATTTCCCGCTGCTTGGCCGGAATATCGGCATAACAGTCATACTGGGAATAGAGTTCATAGAGTTTGGCCGCCCGCAGCGGAAACATGGTGCCCCGTTTTAAAACCTGAACCTTTACTCCCATTTCAAACATATCGGCTGCCGGCGCCATGGTCACATCGGCCTGGCTGGCTTCTGCCAGCATTTGGCAGACCGTCGCGGACGTTCCGGATTCCACGCAGGCCTGATTTATCGAACCCGTGAGAACATAGGCGGCCCCCATCGCAAAGGCGGCCGCCGCAGAGTTCGGGGTGGCAATTCCGCCCGCAAGTCCGACATGCAGCGGCATTTCGTAGTTGTATCGGGCCGCCAATTCATCCCGGAGAGCAAGCATCGTCGGCAGCAGGGTGATGGCCGGGCGATTATCGGTGTGTCCTCCCGAATCGGCTTCCGCGGTCAAGTCTTCGGCCATGGGGATGGAGGCCGCTAGAGCGGCGTCTTCCTCCGTGATCATTTTACGGTCAACCAATTGACTTAGAAACTTCAGCGGCGGCGGTGAAAAGAATTTACGGGCGACCTCAATTCGTGAGACCTTGGCAATTATTTTATTTGGACAAACAACCCGGCCGCGCGGGTCCCGCTGAATTCCTTTGACCCGGTAATAAACCAGGGGAAGGGTGAGATCCAGATAGGCCGAGGCGCTGATCCGGCGAATTCCGCGTCGCAAATACAAATCCACCACCGCGGTTTCAAGTTCCAGGTCGCCGGGACTGTGGATCAAGTTAAATCCAAAGGGAAGCTGATGCAAATGTGACTGCAGATGGTGGATGGCCTTCTCAACTTCATGCAGCGGCAGACCCGCGGCGCCGAAAAAGCCGATCATACCGGCCCGTCCCATCTCCGCGACCATTTCCACGGATGTAATCCCATTGGCCATGGCGCCGGCAATATAGGCGTAGCGCAGATTATGGGCTTGTTTGAAACATGAATCCCCCAGATTTTCTGGCGGTAAGGCCGGGACATAGCCTACTACCGGAATGGCCCCTGCTTGCGAAGATGGACGAAGATCCCCGAGGGTGATCGCGCCTGCCGCGCCAACGGCCAACTGGTCGTTGATATTCAAGCAAATCACCGTCCGGTCAACCTGGAAAATGGCTGCTTTTAAGGCCCGGGTCCCGGTTTCAGGGGGCGCGTCTGCGGGTGTCCACCAGCCTAAGATTTTTTTCGCATGATTAAACGATTGCATGCCGGATCAGTCCTCAGGGAGTCGTTGAAGCGCGGGATAACAGGAAATATCCGATGGATGCGCAGGGATCAAATTCGGATACCTTGGCTGTCGACCGCAAAATAAGTTTTCAAATTATAGGCTATCGCATCAAATAAATCACCAAATTTTTGATTGCAGGACAGCCCTAGGTCAAAGAGCCTTGAAATTAGCCGCGCGGATGAAATTTGGCATGCATCCGTTTAAGATGTTCTTGTGCGACGTGGGTGTAGATTTGGGTGGTCGCAATATCGACGTGGCCGAGCATGATTTGCACGGCGCGTAAATCTGCGCCGCCCTCCAACAGATGGCTCGCAAAGGAATGCCTTAAACTGTGCGGCGTGATTTTTTGGGGGAGCCGCGCTTGTCCCGCATAACGTTTGAGCAGTTTCCAAAAACCTTGGCGGGTCATGGGTTTTCCGGCGTGCGCCACGAACAGATGGGGGCTGAGGCGGTTTTTCAGGAGCCGGGGGCGGGAATTCTCGATATAAAAATCTATTTTTTCTTTGGCCACTAAACCGATCGGAACAATTCTTTCTTTAGAGCCTTTGCCAAGCACCCGCACGAAACCGGCCTCCAAATTGACATCCTGCAGTTTGAGGTTGACCAGTTCGGACACCCGTAGGCCGGCGGCATAAAGGATTTCGAGCATGGCCGCGTCTCTCGCGCCGGTCGTTTTTTGGGTGTTGGGTGCGGCCAGCAGACGTTCGACTTCTTCAACGGAAAGCACATCGGGCAGTTTCAGGACGGTTTTGGGAAGATCAACGAGCCGGGCGGGATCATGGGCCAGTAGCTTTTCGTGAACCAGAAATTTATAAAAACCTCTCAACGCGACCAGATGGCGGGCGCGGGAGCGTGCCTTTAGGCCTGCGTCGCGCAGGGCTATCAAGTGCTTCAAGATGACGGATGTGTCGATCTCCGAAATATGGTTAATCCCGTTCGCAAGCAGAAATTCCCGATATCGGGCTATATCGCTGCTGTATGACTCCAGCGTCTTAGGTGATAAGCCTTTTTCGATGAGCAAATAGTTGAGATACCGGTCGATCAGCATATCTAAGGAGGCTGAATTCGAGGTAACCATCTTGTCACTCCCTGGCCGGGAAGGCCAATAAGAGGTTTCGTATCGATTTAGTACGTAAATAAAATTTTCATGCACCGTGGCGGCCCGAAGGACCATGAATGTCTATCTGTATCAAAAATATCCCGGTCGACCGCTGATCGGCTTGGGGCAGCGGGAAACGGTCTTAGAAAATTAGAGGTCGTTCAACCGAACCGCAAAAAGGCGTTCCCATCCGGGCCCGGATTGACCTTCCTTTGCGCGGCCTCCTTTTTGAAAGCAACGCGCGGATCGGTCTTACAAACCCTTATTTGCGAGTTTTTTCCGCTGCCCAAAGCCGATGAGATGTCGACCTATCCCTGGCTTTTCAAAGGGTCTAAACGGTTACGAGGTTTCTAAAACCGTTGCCGGAGACAACCTCGTGCACGGTTTCCCTCGTTTTTCTCAAGCAGATTACCTATCGTGGGTGCTAGCAACCCCCAACCACTCCGCGCTGAGGATTTGCCTTGCGGACAACGATCAAATCTTGCTCGCGCGCCACACGCAGGGCAAAATCAAGGATATCCCGCTGCAGGCACAGAATCGGATCCTCGGCGGGAAAATGGGAAGCGTCCCGCCGCAGGAATTTTTGGGTGGTTTCATGAAAAGTAATTTCGCGCAGCGCCTGCAAATGGTTGTATTCACTTGAATTCAACAAATGGGCCAGATAGCGGGCGCACCATTCATCCTCCGGCGCCTCTTCTTTAAGGTCCCAACCCATTGCGACCAGACTGACGGTTTGCGGGTGCTGCGCAAGGATATAGCTGGCCGTCGGTTGGGCCACAACGTAACTGCCCAGCAGCACCTCGTCGGCCCCGTCCAAGGCCGCGATAGCGCCTTGGACGCCGGCGGAAGTCCGTTGCACAACTGTCCGACCGCTAAAGAAAGCCGGGTCCGTATTCAGAATCTCGCTGGGCGAATTCCCCAAATCAAAGCCTTCAATCGGTATACCGCCCACCTCCCCGATCAAGATGAGATCGGCAAGGCGATGCTTAAGGGCAAACGCATCGGCCGGCGTAGGGACTAAGATAGATTTTTCAATACCCATCGCAAACAGAAGGGGGGTGCAGGTGAAAGCCCTGAAAACATCGATGATCACAGCGATTCCTCTTGCATTTTGAGCGCCGGATAAAAGACGGCCGCGTGTAATTTTCATCTTCGCCCTTATCCCACGAATAAAAAAGAGGCCGAAATTCAGCCGTTTCCCCAAGTACTCCGCTTCGCCTTTATTTCCGCACAAGTTTTTAGGTTGCCAAGTGTATTTCAGCTCATTCGCGAGTTGTCAACTGTTTTGACATGTGCCGGGGGAGGGAAATGGAGCCGGAATCTTATAGATTCTTGGATAAGGCCAGCAGATTTTTGTGAATCGCCAATTGATA
>CP070697.1:4243299-4247145 GCA_020353555.1 Desulfobacterales bacterium | reverse complement strand
GTATCAATTTAGTACGCAAATAAAAATTTCATGCATTGTGGTGGCCCAGGGGGCCATGAATGTTTAGCTGTAGGCGAAATATCCCGGTCGACCGCTCATCAGCTTTGAGCATAGCGACGCGCCGGGCCTTCCAATCCCTGCGGAAAATACACGAACATGGGCTAACATTTGCTCAACACGTCCTTGCCGGACGCAGTCCGAAGAGTATTCCGCATACCGCAGTCAAACCCACATTGATAACCAGACGATGTGCCGCGAGGGCATACCCGGTCTTCAGGAATTGGAACGAACCGAGGTTGACGGGGGTTCAAGTGGAGGGTGACTCGATGGCCTTCTTTCAATGCTTGCGAGTCAGCCACCAAAGGGCTTCTGGTTACCAATACCGCCGTCGCCTTGAGAGTTTTCGATCCCATCACGGCACCGAACCCGCCGGTGAAAGAACGATTAGGAACTTGCTTTGTACACGTGCGAGTATGTCAAGAAGATGTTTGCGTGTCAATACCTACGTCGATCTCTACACTTGATGAGCAAACGGGCGATCAAGCTCCGGCAAGAGAAGACCCCCCACGGATCTTACTGAAAATGGTCGCATACCAGGGCGAACCGGGTGTCTGTGAGATAAAATCGATGCCTCCTGTCAGGGGTTCTGAATTCAGGGCTGGACGGCCAATATCATCATACTTAACAAAACGAAGGCCAAACCGGCAGACGACATAAGTACATATAATGGATAAAACGGAAACGATTCCAAATTTCAGCAACCCTGCCATTCCTGATACGGTCAATAAAAGTAATTGCAGCACAATCACGAAAAGATAATGAGCCAGATACATGTTATATGAATTTCTGGCCAGGTTTTGATTAACCGCCGTTGGTAAATTCCAGTATTGCAGCGCCAGTGATGTGGAAAGCCCCAGAGTTGTGATCGTAAGAACGTTAAGAAAAAAGAAAAAGACCGGATCCAAGATTTTTTTCAGATCTTCTGCTCCATTCAACATCAGGTTACATGTATAGAAAAATGCGGTCAGTACGATCACAAAAGAAATTATCCAGGTGGGGAGGCGACCGGAAAATTTGCCTCGTTCAATCCATTTGTTTTTGAATGTCAAAATGCCAAATGTGAAATAAATTACAAACAAGAAAAGGCGCGATGGCCGAAATTGGATCACATTTCCGAGGGTGAAAAATGGTTCGGGATTAGACAATCGTGGGGCCAAGATAAACATAGCGCCGATCATAATCAAAGAGCAAAAAAAGGTTAATAATCCGACTGCCGCCAAAATCATCAGAGTCGATAAAACCGATGATGTCTCGGTTATGGCGGGTTTATTAAAGGGATCAAACCAGCTTCTTTTTAAAGAGTAGATCGCACTGAAAACAAAAAAGAATAAAAGCAGCAAGGAAAGAAACCACATATACCGCTGGTAAAATTGATTGTTTAGCATAAGCGCATTCATTGAAAAAATAATTCCAATATTAAATCCAGCCGCATTCCTCAACAAACCTACCCACAGGTTCCAATAACTCGTTGAGAGGGTGAAATTATCACGAGTATAGTGGTAGACTAATGGCAAAATTGGGCAAATAGTGAAAATACATATCAGCCAGGGGATTCCCAACCGCTTCAGTTTTCCCTTTAGAAAAGCTGCAACGCCCTTCTTATTGATGGTCAGTACCGCAAAGTAGCCGGCTATATAAAAAAGAAGGGGCATTGCAAATGCATCAATAAAAGCGCCCACCCATTCCACAAGGAGACTGGGGTTATTGTCGGCCACCGGCCACCATAGAAGACCGCTATAGGCATTGCTTGAATGCTGAAGAACGACACAAAGGACCAACGAAAAGCGCTTGCAGAAAATGTGGCCGGGGCGAAATTTAGCGATGTCGGTTGAGTTATCGGATCACAAACCAATGGACCCGCAGACATTCGCTATTTTCCACCGGAACGCTCTTGGGGAGACCGTATTTTACTTCTCAGAAGCCTTCAACCTTGGCAATTATCTCGCGCATAATTTCATCCGCTCCGCCGCCGATCGAAAAAAGACGGGCATCCCGATAATACCGTGAAATCAACATCTCGTTCATGTATCCAAGGGCTCCATACATCTGCAGGCAGCCATCCGAAACTTTCCGGATCAGTTGCGCGGCGAATAGTTTTCCCATGGATACCTCACGGGTAACATCGAGTCCTTCCATCTTCATGCGCACGATATGATAGGTGAGCTGCTGTAAACATTCGATTTCCGTCAACCAGTCCGCCAAACGATGGCGCAACACTTGTCTAGTCAACAAGGGCTGGCCGAAAACGATGCGGTTTCTAAGATGCTTGACCGTCATAGCGATCATATCCTGAGCGGCAACGTAGGCGCCCGGCAGAGTGGAAAAGCGCTCATGTTGGAACTGCCGCATCTGGTAGATAAAGCCTTCACCTTCCCGGCCGATCAGGTTGGCCGCCGGTATTTTGAGGTTGTCAAAAAAAAGCTCCGCCGTGTCGCTGCAGCGCACCCCCAGTTTATCCAGTTTGCGGCTGACGCTGAATCCGGGCAAGTTGGTGGGGACAACGAAAAGGCTAAAGGCGTGGTAACCCGGATCGTCGCTGGTTCGGGCGAGCAGGGTCAAAAAATCAGCCTGGGTTCCGTTGGTGATGTACGTTTTGGAGCCGTTGAGGATATACGAATCGCCGTCCTTGGTGGCCATCGTCTGGAGGGCGGCAACATCCGATCCCGCAGCCGGTTCGGTTACGGCAATTGACGCCACCATATCCCCTGCGATGGCTGGCTTCAAATAGGTTTCTTGAAGATATTCACTGCCGAATTCTGCAATGGCGGGTGTGGCCATATGGGTCTGGACCGAAATGGCCATGGGGATTCCGAATCCATGCACGTGCCCAAGCTCTTCTAAAAAAACCAAATCGTACCAGTAATCCAGACCTTGGCCGCCATATTGGGGATCGTAGCGGATCCCGAGAAAGCCCAGATCACCCATCTTTTTGAACAAATCATGCAGCGGGGCGATTCCCTGTTCTTCCCATTCATCGATATGGGGGTTGATTTCTTTATCGACAAAATCTCTCACCGCGCGTCGGACCATCTGATGGTCCTTAGTGAAATAAATCTGATTTGCGGACTTAGTCTTAGTGCTCATCCGGCGCCTCCACCTGCTCTTTGATCCCCTAATCGTTTAAGCAAACTATCACGATCGTAGCCGTCCTCAAAAAATTGCCTTGCGCTCGATTCTTCAAACGATTACATGATGCAAGGCGCCGGGGGCGTCGATGCGGGCTTTGCGGACCATGCGTTTCAAATACACGATGCGTGCTTACTTATCAACAAAGAATGTCCCTCTTTCCTTTGAAGATCTTTTGGATGCATACCCGAATCTAAAAAGAGAAGATATTCTAGCGGCCTTGCTTTATGCGGCGGCTTATCTTGGAAATGAATTGAACTTAAGCAAAGCTTCACGGTATTAGAGCCCGGCCTGGCCGGTTTAGAAGAAATATAGCTCGAAGGCGGGCTTATCCGCAAATTCTCCCAACCTATCAATATTTAGCCGCCCGTTGCCCAGAACTTGTAACACAAAACAGAAGTCAATATTGCATTGGTATCACGAAACGAAAGGTAGCTCCTTTACCGAGCCCATCACTTTCTACCCAAATCTTACCACCATGTAGTTCCACGAGACTTTTTGTGAGCGATAGGCCCAAACCTGTACCCTGATACCGGCGGTCCTCGGATGAATCGACCTGATCAAATGGTCTAAAAATACGCTCCTGATCCTTGGGATCTATGCCGATGCCCGTATCCGCCACCGAAATTTCAATAAATTTTGATCGAAACATGTTCTCAG
>CP070697.1:4223681-4243199 GCA_020353555.1 Desulfobacterales bacterium | reverse complement strand
TGATCCAGTCCATGTACATGGCCTGGGGATTCCGGGTGCCGGTGTATCCGAAAATTTCGGGGACCTCCACGGCCCTGGCGGTCTTAAACAATTTAACGCGCAATCCCTATGCCGCCGGTCTGGCCATCGACGGGGAAGATGGGGGGACCGGGGCGGCCTATAACGTCTCCATGAATCACATGGGGCATCCCATCGCCGCCAATATCCGGGACGGCTACCTGAACCTGGTCAAGCTCGGCATGCAAAACCAGCTTCCCCTGTTTGCGGGGGGCGGGATCGGCAAGAACGGGAACTTGACAGCGAATGCCGCCGCGCTGATCATGCTGGGGGCCAGCGGAGTTCAAGTTGGAAAGTATATGATGCAGGCCGCTGCCGGATGTTTGGGATCCGAATCCGACCGCTGCAACATCTGCAACATCGGGCTCTGCCCCAAAGGTATCACCTCCCAGGATCCGAGGCTTTACCGGCGTCTGAACGTCGAAGACGTGGCCCAGCGGGTGGTGGACGTGTTTTTGAGTTTCGACACGGAGCTGAAAAAAATCGTCGCCCCCTTGGGCCGATCCACCTCCCTGCCCATCGGGATGTCGGATGCGCTCGGAATCGATGACTACGATGCGGCGGAGCGATTGCAGATTAAGTACGTGGTCTAAGGCCGAGGGCCGAGGGTGAGTTAGAAATGAACTCAAATGCGCCAAAATCAGTGAATTGGACGAGCTCTCAACTTTGGGCATTTGAGATCAATTGAATTCGGTAGGTTCCCGGCAGGGCCGGTCGATCATATCGGGAGCAGCATCATGAGCAGCCTCAATCCAAGCAGCAAACATTATCATGTGATTTCAGGTCGAATTGACGGAGATCGCGTGCCTTCCCGGATTCTTGAAGAGCAGATGCAGGCCGCGGTCACCGAAGGGCACCGCTATCTGCAAATCAATGCTTACGGCCAACATGGAATTGGCGGCCGGTTATGGCGGGCCGCGAACGAGTCGGTTCACGTCAAGATCTTTGGACAAACCGGACAACGAGTCGGCTCCATGGGCTTTGCCAACACCCGTATCGAAGTCCTGGGTCCCGCTTCGGATGATGTCGGTTGGCTGAACGCCGGGGCCGAGATTGTCATCCATGGGAACGCGGGCAATGGGACGGCCAATGCCATGGCCCAGGGGAAAATTTACGTAGCCGGCAACATCGGCGCCCGGGGCATGACCATGACGAAACACAATCCCCGTTTTGACCCGCCCGAACTTTGGGTTCTGGGATCGGCCGGCGATTATTTCGGAGAATTCATGGCGGGCGGGGTTGCGGTCGTCTGCGGGGTGGAAGCGCAAAATCCGGACAATGTCCTCGGATACCGGCCCTTTGTCGGCATGGTGGGTGGAAAGGTCTTTTTCCGCGGACCGCACAGGGGCTATAGCCAGGCCGACGCCAAACTGGTACCCATCGACAATCACGCCTGGCACTGGCTGGCTGAAAATCTCAAGATCTTTTTAGCCCGTATCGGCCGTGGCGAGCTTTTCGAAACGCTGGCCGAAAAAAGTCAGTGGCAGCTTCTGGTGGCCCGGGCGGCCCAGGAAAAATTTTCGCGGGCGATGCGGTCCATGCAAGCGTTTCACAGCGAAGTTTGGGACGCCGAACTGGGCCGGGGGGGTCTCATCGGTGACCTGACCCATACGGACCGCAGTCCGATTCCGCTGATCACCACGGGCAGTTTACGGCGGTTTATACCGGTCTGGGAGAATCGCAAATATGCGGCCCCTTGTGAGGCTACCTGTCCTACCGGTATTCCGGTCCAGGAACGATGGCGATTGATCCGAGAGGGCCGGGTCGATGAGGCCGTTGATCTGGCCCTGGCGTACACGCCTTTTCCAGCATCGGTGTGCGGCTATCTGTGTCCCCATCTGTGCATGCAGGCCTGCACGCGCCAAATCACGGCCATGCCACCGGTGGATGTGGCCCGGCTGGGACAGGCCAGTATCGATGCGAAACTGCCCGAATTGCCCCCGCTCAACGATAGGAAAATTGCGGTTATCGGCGGCGGGCCAGCTGGGCTTTCAGTGGCCTGGCAGCTTCGCCAGCGCGGGTATCAGGCCACGGTATACGAGATGGCACCCCATCTCGGCGGAAAGTTTATGCGGGTGATTCCCCAAAGTCGGATACCCCCAGAGGTCATATCCAAAGAACTGCAAAGGGTTCAAGAAGTCATTCCCCACGTTCACCTCCAGCAGCCCCTCGGCCAGGAAGACATCCATCAGTTGCGCGAAGATTTTGACTATGTGGTTATCGCCACCGGCGCCCAGAAGCCCAGGATGCTGCCGGTTCCGGGCAAAGAACGGATGATTCCCGCGCTGGATTTTTTGGAGGCCGCCAAATCCAAAAAGATTGAGCCCGGCAAGCGGGTGGTGATCATCGGCGCCGGAAATGTGGGGTGTGATGTGGCCACCGAGGCCCATCGGCTGGGGGCCAGAGAGATTATACTGATCGATGTTCAGGAACCGGCCTCTTTCGGCAATGAACGGCGGGCAGCCGAAGCCATCGGCGCCCAATTCAGATGGCCGTGTTTCACCCAGGAGATTACCGCCGAAGGCGTTAAACTGACCACCGGGGAGGTGATTGCGGCCGATACCGTCGTTATTTCCATCGGGGATGTGCCGGAACTGGATTTTCTTCCGGAAACGGTCGCCATCGAAAACGGCTTTGTCAAGGTGGACCCGCAATATCAGACCACCGATCCGCAGATATTTGCGATCGGCGATGTCGTCCGCCCGGGTCTTTTGACCGATGCCATCGGAGCCGGCCGGCGGCTGGCCCAGGCCCTCGGTGATATCTTCGAAGGCCGCCCGCCTTCCGGATATCGGCGTCCCATGATCGATCGCCAGCGGGTCACCCTGGAATACTTTGATCCCCGGGTAACCGTTTTTACGGATATGGAACATTGCGGATCCCAATGTTCCTCCTGCGGAGCCTGCCGGGACTGCGGCATATGCGTGTCCACCTGTCCGCGATCCGCCATCAGCAAAAAAGAGATCGAAGGCAACGACTATGAATACAGGGTGGATGCAGACCTGTGTATCGGCTGTGGGTTTTGTGCCGGCGCCTGTCCCTGCGGGGTTTGGACCCTCATGGAGAATGAGCCGCTGGAATGAACGGGGCGATGGGTTTCTGATTCTCGATACCCGATGCACGATCGCGAATAGCGGGTTGCGGACGGATCTCTGGATCAGGTTGACAGGGGGCTAACGTCTGGCGGCGCCAACTCTACGCCGCGAAGGAATATACGGAAATAAGAATCAAAAGGGGCACCGAATGCATGGCTGCACCCCGACTGAAATCTAACACTTTTATAAGGAGTACCTACTAAATGCTGCGGGAAGATCCAACCGATTGCAGGTTTCAAGTGTCAAATTGCAGCGATAAACCCCGCGAAGCCTGCGGACTTTTTGGCGTGTGCGGACATCCGGAAGCTTCGACGCTGGCCTATTTTGGTTTGTATGCGTTGCAGCATCGCGGACAGGAGAGTGCCGGAATCGCGGTTGTCCGCGATGACCGGATTTTCGAGCACAAGGGCATGGGCTTGGTGTCCGACGTTTTCGATATGACCCACCTGTCTTTACTGGAAGGCGATAGTGCGATCGGACATGTGCGCTACTCCACGACGGGCAGCTCCATTCTGACCAATGCCCAGCCCTTTCTCGTGCACCATCGCAACAAATCCTATGCTGTCGCTCACAACGGCAATCTCGTGAATGCGCATACGCTGAAAAATGAGCTCGAACAAGCGGGCTCCATATTCCAAACCACCATGGACAGTGAGGTTTTTTTACATCTTTTCGTTAAGAATCTGCGCTTCGGCTTTGAACAGGCGTTGGTGGAGACCGTCTCCAAGTTGAACGGGGCGTTTTCTTTTGTCATGTTGACCAGCCGAGGGGAAGTGGTCGGTATCAAAGATCCCTACGGATTCCGGCCCCTGTGCCTCGGGAAGTTGAACGGGCATTATGTGCTGGCATCCGAAACCTGTGCCTTGGATCTAGTGGAGGCGGAATTTGTCCGCGAGCTGGATCCCGGAGAAATTGTTATCATCAGCCAGGACGGGATCCAAAGCATCCAAACTTCCGCCGCGGCGCAACGGGCCTTTTGCATATTCGAATTTATCTATTTTGCACGACCGGACAGCACGATTTTCGGTCAGAACGTGTATTTGATGCGCAAGGCCCACGGGCGGCGCCTGGCCGAAGAAGCCCCGGCGCAGGCCGATCTGGTGATGCCTTTCCCGGATTCGGGCACGTATGCCGCCCTGGGCTTTTCAGAGGCGTCGGGTATTCCTTTCGAGATGGGCATGATCCGGAATCACTATGTCGGCCGGACTTTCATTCAACCCACCCAAAGCATGCGGGATTTCGGCGTCCGCATCAAGCTCAACCCGGTCAAGAAACTCTTGAAAAATAAGGACCTCATTATCATCGAGGATTCGATCATCCGGGGAACCACGATCAAAACACGGGTAAAGTCTTTGCGGGAATTGGGCGTGAAGCGCGTTCATATGCGGGTATCCGGGCCGCCCCATCGGTTTCCATGTCACTATGGCATTGATTTTTCAACCAAAGGCGAGCTGATCGCCGCCAGTAAATCCGTGGCGGAATTAAAGGATTTTTTGGGGTTGGACTCCCTGCACTACCTCAGCATTCAAGGGCTTCTGCACGCCACCGGCATTCCCAACCCGGAACAGAATTTCTGCAAAGCCTGTTTTGATGGATGTTATCCCGTGGCGTTTGATGAGGACCTATCCAAGCACTGTCTTGAATTTGCCTAGGGGCCATTGCGAAATGCGTCCCGCGGCGGGATTCAAGTTCCCGGAAGACGTCCCCCTTGAGCGGAATCAGCCGCGGGACCCAGCAATCAAAAATTGCTAAACTTTTGGACCGAGTTGGCCGATCTTAGCTGAGGATAAAGATAGGTGAAGCGGTACATAGGATAATCGAATCGTTGCCGAAAAAGACGACTGCTGGAGGTCCGTATGCTGGAATCAAAATACCTGAAAGATAATATCGAGAATATCCAGAAACTCATGGCGATCCCCGCTTTGAAGAATTTCGAAACCAAGAGTCTGGCCAAGCTGCTCAAGCTCAGCAAAATCAGAGAATACGAAAACGGGGAACGAATCATCCAAGAGGGTGACATGGACTCCTGGCTGTATTTTCTTCTTTCCGGAAAGATCCGCATCACCAAAGAAGGTTTGGATATCGGCACCATCGACAAAAATGGCGAAATTTTTGGGGAAATGCACATCATCGACAGCCTAAGTCGGTCGGCTTCCGTCTACGCGGTCGGCAAAACCGTCTGCCTGGCGGTGGATACCTCTGCGAGCAATCGAATTTCGCCGGACAGCCCGCGCGATGAGAAATTGGACTTCTTGCTGCTATTATACCGGATTTTTGCCGAATACATGTCGATCCGCTTACGAGCAACGAACGAGGTGCTCATTACCGCCAAAAAGAAAGTCAAGCGACTTATCGAAAAGATATGACCTTCAAAAAGACCGTCGTTTTCGCCAAAAAATCAACCAATATTTTCTTGCATATCCTTACCCGATGTAACCTCAAATGCCAGCACTGCTATATTAATCCGGAACAGCACGGCACCGATATCCTGCCGCTGGCAACCATTAAGGCCTGGTTGGCCGTCTTTGCTGCCAAGCATCCCGGCTCCAACGTCATATTTCTGGGCGGCGAACCCACCTTGCATCCGGCCCTGCCCTCAGCCGTTAAACATGCCCGAGAGCTCGGTTTTGCTTCCATAACGGTCGACACCAACGGCTATTTGTTTCATGACATTTTATCAAAAGTAGCCCCGGCGGATGTGGATTATTTCAGCTTCAGTTTGGACGGCGCCACCCCCCACACCCATGATGGGATTCGGGGTTCGGGTGCCTACGCGGCCTGTCTGGCCGGGATACGGAAGGCCAATGCCCGGGGCTTCGCCACCAGCGTGATCTATACGGTCAGCCTTCGAAATATTCATGAGCTCGAAATGATGGGGCCCCTTTTGAAGGATTTGGCAATCAACCGCCTCTTCATACAGGTGATCGGATTGCGGGGGCGCTCTGCTCCGCGGGAGCAGGCTGTCAATCGGAATCAAGCATGGCAGGTTTCGCGCGAGGAGTGGCTGGGTGTGATTCCCGGGGTTGCCTCCCAAATCGCCCGGTTGGGGATCACCGTTACCTATCCCAAGGTGTTTTTAGACCCGGAAGAGATCTTTGAGTGTGCCGGCCTGGCGGCCGCAAATTATTTTGTTTTTCCCAATGGCAGGGTCTATCAATGCCCCTTGTGTGAAGACTTTCCGATTCACAGCCTGGTTTTCGAAAAAAACCGGCTGGTTCCCACCGCCCAACTCAATGAGAATGATTTTTTTAAGCTGAAGATTCCGGAAGGGTGCGTGATGAACAAGTTGATTCAGCCCCAAAATCTAAAATACGGGGATTCAGGAGAGCCCGAATATCGGATCGCGTGTTGTATGCTCAAAGAAGAAATCGCGGTCTAAATAATCAAAGATGGCAACCATTCGGCAGCAAATAATTAACCTTTTAGCCGAGCGCGAGATGGATGCCAGGGAGCTTTCCCAAGTGCTGAGCGTTCCGGAAAAAGAAATCAATACCCACCTGGCCCACATTGCCCAATCCGTGGCGGCGCAGGGTAAAAAAATCACAATCCGCCCCAGCCAATGCAAGCTATGCGGTTATGTTTTTGAACAGCGCCGGCGCTTCACCCGTCCGGGCCGCTGCCCCGCGTGCAAGCGCTCGCACCTGGAAAGTCCGCGCTTTCGGATCCGCTAGGCGCCCGGCGCGAACGTTTCACTTTTTTTGATGCCAATTCCCATTGGCATCCTGAAGCCATTCCCCGGGATCTGCTTTGTCCGCAATTTGGCGGGCGCGATGTTTACCGACCAGTTCGGCCGTGGTTCCCTGTTGTTGGGCGATGTTCGTGTAGACGGCTTTACGGTCGCTATTTTCGGCGTTCACCACGTCCTGTTTTTCGCGGTGCGAACCCCTAAACTGCAAATAGCCGGCCTGGTCTTCGCCTATTATTCCTTTTGCTTTGAGGTCCTTAATGACAGGCAGACGCGCAATCATCCGGTTCTTGATTTCATCGGCCGATGCAAACGCGCCTGCGACTACCAGCAAGAGGAGCAGGAATGAAAAAATGGTCTTCAAGACTTTGCCGTTCATGCCCAGATCTCCTTGTCTTATTGAATGATCTGCTATTGATCGGCCGCCGGTTTTTTCTCAAGCTTCTGTGCGGCGGCATCGACATCACTGAAGAAATCATCCAAGGCTCTTTCTACCTTGACATTTACATCGATGGTGATATGGATCGGCTTTACTTCCACCGGAGCAACTTCCACGCGGTGCTGGGTGCAGGCATGTGCCAATAAAGCCAATGCGGCGCCGATTAAAATGCCTGAAGGTTTGGCCATGACTTTACTCCTTGCCTTTTCGGATCATTGGAATCAAATCCTTGTATTGCAACATCTTATCCAACGGGAGCCTGAAATTGACGTCAAGTCGGATTCCCTGAAAGATCGACCCCTTACCGCCGGCCTCGACTTTAGCAAATCCCCCGATTTCTTTTTTGTAAACAAAGGGCAGCGGGTTGGCGGGTTTACCGTCCAGCTGCAACCGCAGCAGTAAGTCTTCTCCTTCGGTCGTAATATTCACCCGGGCCCACGAGTAGCTATAATCTTTCAACGCCTCACTGGCAAGCTGCATTTGAACATGCTGGGGTGTATTGGGCGGGATGCCCGCCGTCAAGATTTCGGTGCCGGCCAGGCGAATCGTGCCGCCTTCACCGGGCGCGGAAAACAGAAATCCGTCATCGAAGTGCAATTGGCCGTTTTTAAACCGCAAGGGGATACGACCGCTCACCGTGCCCTTACCTTCGGCGGCGGCCGCCCCGAACTGACCGAGGACCTTCGCCAGATTGAGTCGATCACAATATAAAATCACATTATAATCTTCTTCTCCTGGAGACAGACGCAGGGCTTGAATCTCGACTTTGCCGTCACACCAGTCAAAACGGCTTTTTTCAATCAATGCGGAACGGGGGGATTCCAGCTGAAATTCGATCCTGCCTTGCGTCAAAAGCAGGTCGCCGAGGGAGGCCCGGGCAAAACTCACTGTCTGCTGGGGGGCGCTGCGCAGTTCCGACAATGCCGGTACCGATAGAGCGATCTGAAGGCCATCAACGGCCATTTGCTTTTCCGGCAGCTGTATTTTCCCTTGATCCAGATGGGTATGCAATGATCCGTCCCAGCCAAAGGGAGTGGCAGCCAGTGCTCCCTCCAAAACAAAGTTTCCACTTAAAGTGATGCCTTTGGCTTGCGGTAGAAAATGGCCCAAATCGAGTGCCAAAACTTTATGCGTTCGGAGCCGTTCGAAGCGCAGTTCGCCCGACGGTAGGTCACGATCAAACAGACGGGCCGTCCCCACCAGTTTCAAGGATAGATCCGGTGCGAGCTGATTGAGCTGCTGCCCTTCAAAAGCGAAGCCGGTGGCGGTCTGTTGGATCATGGCGCTGATCGTGCCCAGATTGATTTGCTTGTACTGAAGCCTGGCGGCCGTCACTTTTCCGCGGCGCTTTAGTTCAACCAATGGCCATTTCAACGGAATCCCGGCGCGGATGCCGGAAATGCGGAGGTTGCTTTCCGGAACGGTCAAACCGGCACCGGCCAACCGCACCCACCCCTCACCGGCGAAGCCCCTTGTATTGGTTTGCGAAAGGCTTCCCTCAAGGGAAGTATCATCTATGGTGATGCGGGCGGACGGCAGCTGCACGCGGGTCGGCTTTAATCGTAGTTCAAAGTTGGTTTCCGGACTCCCGTTTCCGCTGCCACTCAAGCCGGCCGTGCCTTGGAGCACGACTTGCGGTGTCTGAATGGTTGCGGACCCCGAGACGAGTTTCACATCGGGGAGCGTGACGGCGTAGGTCGCCACCATCGCGTGCATGGGCCCTTGTCCGGAAATATCAATCAACGGAAATTGAGAAGCCATTACGAATGGGCCCCAACCGAGCCGGAACACTTGGTGGGCGGCGTTGGGGTGATCGTTCGGCGTAAGTTTAAGTTGCCAGCCCTCACCGGGAGCATACCGGGTGGTAAGTTTTCCCTCCAACGTCGGCGACACCCATATGCCGGGCGCCCGCGGGGAGGTTGCTGAGCCGGGAGGTATTTCCAAAGCGGCGGTAATTTCTCCGAAGCTTTCCGTCTTTTTTGCGGATAATTTGAGCCTACCGCGGACATCGGCAATGCGCAGGGGTATCGGAGAAACCGCCGTGAAATCTGCTCCGGAAATTTTCCATTCCTCTCCGTCTCTTGTCTCTATCTCCAGGTGCCCAGATTGTCTTTCACTGGCGCTGGTTTGAGAAGTTTGCAGTTGGAGGGGGCCATAGGTAATTTGGGCGTCGTGCAGCTCCCAGCGTGCTGCCAATGATGCCACTCGGAAAGGCTTGAGTTGCAGATCGGCGGTTGCCTGAATATCCGTCTTGCCGGTGATGTGCAGCCCTTCAATCAGGGCGGCGAAATCGGCCCATCGATCCAGATTCAGCGCCGCCGCCGTCAAATTCAAGAGAATGTGATCTTGGTGCAGGTCGATGTTGCCTGAGCTGGAAATTTTCTGGCCCCGGAGATAGATTCGAGCATTGTAATTCAAAACATCAGATGACGCCTTTGGCGGCACAATATCCACCTCCAGCGGAACCTGGTAGGATGTGCCGTTAATTTCGCATATGACAATGGCATCTTTTATTTCGATCCGGTCCACGGCCAATGGGGGGGAAGTTGCGATGGCCGTCTGGCCTGGAGGCCGTTGTGCTTGCAGGCTTTCCAATAGCGCCTTTACCTCGAGTCCGCGCATGCCGAACCGACCATTTTGCAGTTCACCGTAGAGTTCGACCCCGCTGGCAATCACGCGTCTGATTTTCTTACGAAACAGTTCCACCGGTGAATAATCGATTCGGATCGACTCTATGATCAAGGCCGGATTGGACTCCGCGCCGAAGCGCAGGGCACTGAAATCGGCTCCGTCCAAGTCGAATTCGCGGACAGCCACCGCGAAATCCGCAATGCCGGTTTGGGCTTTGACGGTGGATGTTATTTTGGATTCCAGCACGTGGGGCAGAAAAAAAGAGTGCAGCAGCAGATAGGCGACGACGACCGCTATCAGTATAAAAAGAAGTCCCACTGTAAAGGCGAATTTAAGCTTAAGAGACATCTTTCCCATTGCCCCTCGGGGGGTTGATTGCCGCCCGGATCAGATCCCCAATTTTTGCCGTCCTCGAAACAGTCCTCTCACCGTGGTGCTCGCTTTCAGAGAGAGGTGACGTGTCTTCGTTCATATTTGTCTACAACGCCGAGCGGGATGGAGCAAGTGAGGACTGAGGTTTAAGATTCAATTGTTGCGAAGCGTTCCAGCCATCGGCGGTAGGGCATAGCCAGGCAAGACGAAAGCAAGAAGCTAAGCTGAAAAGGCGAGGAGTATTCAATCGCCCCTCGTCGATGCGGCGCCCGACCGTTTGCATCTGTGGTGGAGTCTCGCCAAACGCTTTGGGCTGGTTCACACGTTGAAGCGGAAATTGATGATATCTCCATCTTGCACTTCATAAGTTTTACCTTCCAGACGAACGGTTCCCTTTTTGCGGGCCGTCGCATGGGAACCGGCATCGGTCAAATCGTCAAAGGAGACCACCTCGGCCCGGATAAATCCTCTTTGCATGTCCGTATGAACCACCCCGGCCGCCTCAACGGCGGGCGTTCCTTTGGTGATGGTCCAGGCCCGGATCTCATCTTCGCCGAGCGTAAAGAAGGAAATGAGACCCAGCAGCGCGTAAGAGCGCTGGATGACCCGGTCCATGGCCGAGGCGGCGATGTTGAATTCGACCAAAAAATCGGCGACTTCCTCGCCGTTCATCTGGGCCAGCTCCTGTTCGAGTTTACCGCGGATGACCATGCAGTCTTCACGTGCGGCAAGAGCGGTGGCTTCCGGCAGATGCTCGTCATCGTCGGCATTGTTAAAGAGCACCAGTTGCGGCTTGGCCGTTAAAAAGGCAAAACCTCTCAGCAGAGGGGCCGAAGCCACCTCCGGCGTTCTGCGCAGGGGCGTTTCGTTTTCAAGATTTTGGCGGCATTGGAGCAGAAGCGCATGTTCTTCCGGATTCAACGGTTTGCCGCGCTTATGGTCCAGCTCGAGACGCTCCAAGCGTTTTTCCACCACGACGAGATCCGCCAGCATCAGTTCCTGGTCAAGCTGGATAAAGTCATGCTCAGGGGTTGTTTCTTCGAAGCCAAATCCGGCATGGTTGCGAACCACATGAATCAAGGCATCGCAATCTCTTACTGCCGTCCAAATTTTTTGATCTTTGGAATCCGCCGTGGGGTGGCTCACCGCGCCGGGCAGGAAATATTCCACCTGGGCGTAAATGGTTTTTTGAGGTTGATACATACTGCTTAACACATCCACGCGCCGGTCCGGAACCCGAACGGTAGCAATTCGATCTTCCCCTTTGCGTGCGGCATCCGCTTTACTTTTGGTTAAGGCCTCGAAGATGGTGGACTTGCCCGCGCGGGGCAGGCCGATAATGCCAAGTCGCATGGTATAAACTCCGGATTGCGGTAGCTGGCTGATTCATCGCGCAAGTTTCGGGCAGCTCTTTGGCAAGAGGACGCGGCCCCCAAATACATCATGGGCAAAGATCGGGTGACGAGCCATGGAGACTGCCGATTTCTTATACCCACCATGCCCAAAAGGCAAATATAATCTGTCCGTCGATTGTCCCCGGACGCGGCCAGACAAGATCGCAGCGACCAACTCGGACGTTTTTACTTCTGCAGGTTGCTTGAGCCGGGCAGCGACACTTCACCGGCGGATTTAAAAGGAAGCACCGGTGGGACAAATCCTCCTCCGCCCAGACGCAGCTTTCCCCGGAGCCGGTATTCCAGCTGTTCTCTGTTCTGCAGACCATAGACACTTTTGAACATATTGAAGACGGATGAATACACGACAAGCGGAACGGTTGCGGTACCGTAGGGGGGAATTTGAGTCTGACTGTTGGATATGCCGGTGGCGAAGGATTGACCATTGATTTCCAGTTCACACTCGAGCCCGTTGACTTCCAGCGGGACGTCATTGGCGTTAAATACCCGCAATTGGACCTGAAAAGCGGTTTCCATCATTTTGACTTCCTGGACCCGAATGTCGGCCAGGGTGATACGGGGCGACTCCAAGCGCTTGCCGAATCCGGCACATCCCGCGAAAACCAGCGGGATCAACACGAGCAGGCCAAGCGTTTTAGCAGGCGATTTTAAGGAAAATCTTTTCATCGAATGCAAGCTGCCAACTTAATTTTTTTTAAGTAGCCCTTTGAGTAGGTCTTTCGCCGGTTCCTGGAGGGGCTTCAGTTCTTCTTTTTCAAGGACCTTCTTGGCCTGGTCCGATTCCAGCACTTTTTTTACCTTTTCGGATTGGAGAACTTCTTTTTCGATCTTCTCCATAGCAATACCTTTGAGATCCGGCCGGAACTTGGGGTCCGCAAAACTGCCTGTTACCAGCACCGGCACCATAAATCCGGTGCGCTGTTTCTCGTCGCCCTGGCCCTTGATGGTGGCCACTACTTTGGGCTCCACCCTGAGATCCAGATTTTCGTCGACCAAGTCCGCATCTCCCATGGCACTGACACGAATCAAGGGCGATTTCATGCTGGTTTGCGGTGTGTTGACCACTCCGTTCGTGATGGTAAAAGGCACCAGAAGCTCGGAGAAATCGGTGCGCGGACGTTCCTGCCCCTGCGGGGCGAGACCGAAGGTCGCTTTGACATTGCGGACCATCCCGGCCAGATCGATCCCTTTAATGGCCCCATCGTTGAATTTAAGCTCACCCTCGCCGTTCAGCGTTTTCTTGATTTGCTCAGGCGCATCACCGGCTAAAGTCACCTTCACCCGGGCGGTGGTGACCCCCTCCAGGATATCTTTTCCCATTTGCTCCCGGAGCAGCGGGCCCACCTGGAGATGTTGGATCTCAAGGTTAATGTTGCTGCTGGGAATATCTTCCTTGACATTGAACAACCCTCGGGCGGATACGGCTCCTTCATAGACATTCAGCTTCAAGGGGTCCAGCGTGAAGACCCCGTCTTTGCCGGCGATCTTCAGGTGGACATCCGCAATTTGGGCTTTATTTACGATTAATTTGCCTGCTTTCAGCTGGCCGTCCATCCGCATGCGTCGCAGCGGTGCGTAATCGGTCTTTGGCCGATCGACCCCCGGGGCCGCCGGCTTTTCATCCTTTTGAGGTTGACCTTCGGCCCCTTTCCCTTCCGCGGCGGGCGGCAGGTAGCGGTCCAGGTTGATCTGATCCAGATTCAGATCCCAGGCGACGGCGGGTTTGGAAAGATCGGCGGCGTTGACCGTAAAATTCAATTTGGACTCATCGAGATCCAGTCGGCCGCCGGAGACGGAAACGGTGGCCGGATCGGCCTTGATACGGGCGGCGAGCGCAATGCGATTGAGCGCCTTGGGATCGGCCGTGGTGATGGGAAAAGGCTGACCCAGGGCAGCGAACAGTTTGCGCGGCGAAAATTCAGTCACATCCAGGGCCATGTCGATTCTAGGCTTCGTGCTCGGGTTTTCCACACGGCCTTTGAGGCGCAATTTAAGCTCGTTTAAGGCGTTCAGCGCCAGATCCAGGGGAACGGTTTCCTGGCCGGGTTGTTTACCGAAAGGTCCCACGGTGCCTTCCAAGGACACGGGCTGCTCGTCCAGGCGGGCGGAAAGCGCCACTGTGATCGGGCTATTTTTCCCTTGGATCTTAAACTGGACATTCTGGACGTTGATGGCATTGAAAATGATTTTTCCCACTTTCACCTGCCCGTCCACAGCAAGTCCGGCGAGAGGGCCGTAATCGAAGGTTTGCGGCGCAGGCGTGGTGCTTGCGGGCTGTTTATTTTTATCCGGTTGGGCCCTGTCAGACTTTTTCTCGGGTACGAGCTTCGTTTGGGCTTTGGAGGGCAGGTAGCGATCCAGGTCAATCTGGTCCAGGTTCAGGTCGAACGTCACGTCCGGCTTGGCAAAATCAGCCGCTTTGAACGCAAAAGTTAATTTGGATTGGTCCAGATCCAATTTCCCGTCCGTAACCGCGACGTGGGTCGGATCGGCTTTGACACCGGCGGTCAGCGCGATGCGGTTCAAGGTTTGGGCGTCGGCGGTGGCGATGGGGAAGGGCTGACCTAAAGCGGCCGACAGTTTGCGCGGCGAAAATTCAGCCAAATCCAGAGCCACATCGATTGCGGGATTCGTAACGGGGTTGGCAATATTGCCTTTGACGCGCAGTTTAAGCTCGTCCAAGGCGCTGATCGAAAAATCCAGCGGAACGATTCCCTGGCCGATTGGTTGGCCGACGTGGCCCACGGTGCCCTCCAAGGACACCGGACGCTCGTCCACAAGGGCGGAAAACGCCAGCTGGATGGGGCGGTCCAGGGACACGTCGCGCAGGTTCAGGTTCAAGTTTGAGATTTGCCGGCGGGTGCCGGCCGCATGGTCGATCCAGAGGGCGGATCCTTTTTTGATCGAGAAATCTCCGACCGCCAGGGCCTTAATCGGAAGTCCCAGGCCGGATTCTTTTCCGGCCGGCGGTTGGGTGGATTCTGAAGCGGACTTATCCCCCGGCTTTCCTGGAGGTTGGGTCCAGTTGACGCGGCCATCTTTGTTTTTGATCAAAACGATCTGCGGTTCATTGATTATCAAACGCTTAACCTGGATGTCCTTGGAGAGAAGGGGCAGGAGTTTGACCCGCACTTCAAAGGATTTAACCGCGACAAAGTCTTTTTCGGCAAAACCCTCGGGATTTCCCAGGTGAAGGTCGGAGAACGAAAGCCCGGCCCACGGGAAGAGCGAAAGATGTAGATCATCCCCCACCGTAAAGGGGCGCCCGGTCGCTTCCGTGACTTTGCTTTCCAGCACCGGTTTGTACTTTTGCACGTCGACGAAGCGGGGAATCACCAGAAGAGCGGCGATGATGACGACGACGAGACTCCCTGCGACGATCAAAGCCCATTTGAGTATTTTCGGCATGGTTGGTCTCCTTTATCCGAGGCGAAAACACATAGTAAATTGCATAAATCTACGCACCACCGCGCCCCATGTCAAGGCGGGCGGGCCCGCGCCCCCGGATTCTTTGCGGGGTTTCAGCCCGTAAACGTCAGATCCTGGTCGGGCGGCTACCCAACGGTTAGTTCTTTTTGATCTTCGCCTGGTGTTCCTTGAGGGCCTCGACCACGTACGGGAAGATATTGGCGACAATGACCCGGTAGCCTTCGGCCGTGGGGTGAATCCCATCGGCTTGATTCAATTGCGGGTTGCCGGCCACGCCCGCCAGAAAAAAGGGGATCAGAATGACACCCCGCTTTTGGGCGACTGCCGGATAAATTCGGGCGAAAGCTCCGGTATAGTCTTTTCCCAGATTGCGGACCATCTGCATTCCGCCGACAATAACCGTAATGTTCCGGGCTTTAAGCTGCCGGACGATCGCATCAATGTTCGTGGCGGTCAACTGCGGATCGATGCCGCGCAATCCGTCGTTGGCGCCGGTTACCAGAATAACGATATCCGGCTTCAGCTTTAATGTCCATTGAATTCGGGAAAGGACGCCACTGCTGGTTTCTCCGCTAATGCCGGCATTAATGACCCGGTAAGAATATCCCTGGCGGCGCAATTTCCGCTCCAGCTCGGCCGGATAGGCCTCTTCCGGCGCCACCTCGTAGCCTTCCGTCAGGCTGTCGCCGATGGCGACGATGGTTCCGTCATCAAGGGGACGATGGTCTTCGATCTCCGGCCCCGCGTCTTGCTGGCAGCCTGCCGGAAATAGCGCCATCAGAACAAGGACGGTCACTGCGAATCTAGCGGCTGGTTTGTTCAAATCTGCGATCCTGTCGGTTGCTGCGGGTCTGCGGTTGCATCATACGGATTAAACCCCCATCGCGGCCTTGACCCGACGGGATTCTTTCACTCCTGGGTTTGTTCGCGCAGAAAGCTATCCGGCTTGCCGCGCAGAATCGCCAACGAGGTAATCAGACCGACCAGGAGGACTAAAAGGACCGTTGCCAAAACGAGCAAAAGACTGGCATAAACAAATGGGCGATAAGGAATGTGAAAAACCGACCGGCAGATAAGCCAGCTGCCGGTCTGGGAAAGCAGGAGCGCCAGAACGGCACTGGTGGCACCCAAAAAGAGGTTTTCCAGGGCAAATACCTTTTTAACGAAGGCGGCCTTGGCGCCCAGGATTTTATAGTAAACCGCTTCCCGGATCCTGGCCCAGCGCGTGGCTGAAATCGAGCTCAGGATGATCAGAACCCCTGCCACGATACTGAAGAGGGTGAAGAATCGGATCACGCGGGAAAGCCGTTTGAGGATCCGGGCGAACGTGGCGATAGTTGCGGTTACATCGATAACGCTGATATTGGGAAATTTCTTGGTGATCGTGGTCTGTAAAGCAGGTATTGCGGGCGTCGCCACCCTCACGGCCGTAAAGATGGTTTGAGGCGCTTCCCGCAGCGTGTCTTCCGGGAAGACAAAATAAAAAAACGGCCGCAACGATTCGCGGGTGCGCGTGCGGATACTGGCGATTCTGACCTCTAGAGCGATTCCCTGGATCTTGAAGGTGATGCGGTCGCCAATCCCCATATCCTTGATTTCGGCCACCGTGTCCATCACGGAGACCTGCCGCTCATCCCAATCCGGGCGGAATAACTGCTGACCTTGAACGATCACCTCATCTTGCAGGAGGTGGTTGCGATAGGTCAGGTAAAAGGTTCGCCCAAGGTTGTCCCCGCGACGCTGCCTTTCCCGACGGGCGTCGATTCTCTCGCCCTTGACGGCCAGTATCTTCCCCTGCACAATGGGGTAATATTCCGCGTCCATCCCGAGGGCTTGCGTGAATTCCAAGTGCTGCGAAGGCTGGATGTCAAGAAAAAAGAGATTGGGGGCGTCGGGGGGATACGACTTGATGAAAGCGGCGTCCAGATTGCACTCCAGAAGATAGATTGAGAAAATAGCCGCCAGGGACGCGGTCAGCGCGATAAGAATCGATCGGGTTGCGTTACGGGGCCGGAAGAGCCCCTTGAGCGCCTGTCGCAGCACCAAAGATGGCAGTCGCAGTCGCTTCAAGAGCCGCAGCACGAATTCGGCCAACACGGCGGTGACGAGGATGAGCAGGGTCACTCCCAGAACAAAATAAAGACCGGGTCTAATCGCTCTGACCTGCCAGAAAACCAGGCCGGTGAAAAAGAGGAAGAGGGCGGCCGCGATCAGATAGTAAACCAAACCCTTGGGCGGCGGGACCAGCTCTTTTCTGAATATGGAAATCGGTTTGAGATCTCTGAGGCGGTAAAGCGGCAAGAAGGAAAACATTGCGACCACGACAACCCCCAGACCAAGACTTCGCAGGATTTCTGGCCCGGTGATGATGAGTTTCACGTTTTCCGGAAGGAAATCGCCTAAAAGCAGACCCATGATAACCTGGAGCAGATATCCGCCGAGAAGCCCGATGATCGTTCCTGAAAGACCCAGGGCGACCAAGACAACCACATAGTGGCGGGTGAAGAAGCTGCCGGTGGCACCCACCGTCTTCATGATGGCGATCGTCTGCTCCTTTTCTCTGAGGAAGGCGTTCAAGGCGCTCTGGATGCCGATACCGGCTAGCAGTAGGGTGAAAATGCCAATGAGGCTGAGGAAGAAAAGGAAATTGTCGAAAAATCTTTTCAAGCGGGATTCAGCGGTTTTGAAGGTGGTCACACGCTCCACGCCCGGCTCGGCCGCAGCCTCAAGTTCGTGAGCCAAACGGTTTAAGTGCCTGGGGTTGTCAACCTTCAGCAGATGAATGTAACGCACCCGGCTTCCTTTGTGGACGAGATCGAGTCTTTGAAGGTCCGCGGCGGCAATGAAAATGCGTGGGCCCAAACTGAAAAAATTGGTCGGCCGGTCGGGTTCCTGAAGCACAACATCGGCAATGGTGAGCCTCGCTCCGCCTACATGCAGCCGGTCACCGAGCTTGAGCCGCAACCGGCTTAAAACCTCCGGGGCAACGACAATCTGGCCGCCGATGAGGACCCGGGCGAAATCCCGCCGGGAGCGCAACTTTACTTTGCCGAAAAACGGGTAGCCCGGCTCCACGACTTTGAGGTGGGCGAGCAAGGAGGCCTGATCGTCCTCGGTCCGCACGACCGAATAAAACTCCCAGATCCGCGCTCCGGCTACGGCGCCAGTTTGCGCGAGTCGGGCGAGGGCGTTGCTCAGCGCTCGGGAAAATTCATGATTGGACCGAATGATAATGTCGGCCCCATGCAGCGTGCGCGCATCTTTGAGCAGCGCGCGGTGGATGCTGGTGGCAAAGCCGTTGACCCCGACGAGCGTGACGATGGCAAGGGCCGCACCGAGCACGAAGATGGCCGCCTGTTTCCGTGAGCGGCTGATCTGCCGTAAAATGAAATGGACATGGAGCATGCCGTTTCCCGCTTCAGCCGCCGTGATCCATGCGGCCGTCGAGGAGAACGACCATGCGATCTGCGACCTTGGCGATCTCCTCATTGTGGGTTACCAGGACCAGGGTCGTCTGCCGCTCGCGGTGAAATTCCAGCAGCAGTTCCAGAACCGCGCGCCCGTTGGCGGAATCCAGATTGCCCGTGGGTTCGTCGGCAAAAATGATTTTCGGATGGTTGATCAGGGCCCGGCACATCGCCGCGCGTTGTTTCTCGCCGCCGGACAGTTGGTGGGGAAAGTTGTCCGCTCGACCTTGAAGACCGACGCGCTTCAGCAGATGATGCGCTTTTTCCCGCGCATGCGGATCGTGCGCCAACTCCGCCGGAAACATAACATTTTCTAAGGCCGTCAGAGACGGGACGAGATGGAAAGACTGAAAAACAAAGCCGATCAATCCATTTCGGAGGGGGGCCAGATCGTCTTCTTTGGTATCGGTGATATCTTGATCTTCAAGGAAGACCCGGCCGGCGGTAGGTTTGTCGAGACCGGAAAGCAAGCTCAGCAGGGTCGTCTTCCCGCTTCCGCTGCTGCCTTTTACCACCAAGAATTCGCCGGCGGGGACAGCGAGCGACACCTTGTCCAGCACACAAATCTGCCGGTCACCGATCGTGTAAGTCTTGGTCATCTGCCGTGCTTCAATCATGTTCATGCGTTGATGCCTGTTTACTAAAACGGGCAGAGGCCTTGGGCCGCCCTGCCCGATTGGATGGGACAAAAAAATCGGCAACGATTTAGGTCGTTAAAATTTGGGACACGGATCGACCCCGGCACCCCCAGGTCTCGGATCTTTCAACTTTTTTAAGAGTTTAGCCCTTTGAAAAACCAGGGATTGGCCGACCGCCGACCGGGATATTTTTCATACAGCTAAACATTCATGGCCCTTCGGGCCACCACGGTGCATGAAAATTTTATTTGCGTACTAATTGATACCAACTTTTTTTATTCGCAGGACTC
>CP070697.1:4209298-4223581 GCA_020353555.1 Desulfobacterales bacterium | reverse complement strand
CGGACATGCAGCGGCCCAGGATCGCCTTTTTCAGATGGAAATGTTCCGACGCACGTTTTGGGGCCGTTTGTCGGAGGTCTTGGGCGAACAGCTGCTCCCTTTCGATCAAGGCAACCGTCGCGACAATCTGACTTTGAGTGAAATCAAACAACAGATCGAAAGGCTGCGTCCTGAGTTGCAGACCGTGCTGCAATCGTACGCCGCCGGCATCAACGCTTATATTGCCGAGGCTCAGGCTGATCCGGCCCATAAACTGCCCCAGGAATTCCACCAACTTGACTTCCGGCCCGAACTCTGGAGCGCCGAAGATGTCGCCGCCGACTTTCTCTCGGTGATGGGTTTCTTTATGGACGTCTCCGGCGAATTGGCCAACGCGTCGATGCTCCAGTTTTTGACCCAACGCCACGGAGTGGAGAAGGGGCAGGCGCTTTTTGACGACTGGTGTTGGGGCCTTGATGCCGAAAGCCCCACGACGATCACGCGAACGTTTACGCTGCCCCGCGGGCGAGAAGCCAAGCCCCGGGCCGATCTGGATCAAAAGCTGTTGGCCAGCGCTTTACAGGCAGCTTCCCGAGCCGAAACATCGCTGGCGCGCGAACGCCTCGCGGGCCGGTTTCTCTTGGACTGGACGGCATACGGCCATCCGGCCAGCTATGCCGTGGTCGTCGCCCCGTCCCGCTCGTCGACCGGCGCGGCGCAACTCATGGGCGGCCCCCAGTTCGGGTACCAACTGCCATCGGCCTTATACGAGGTTGGCCTGCATGGCGCGGGGATCGATGTCGTGGGGTCGACCCTGGCGGGTTATCCCTTTGTGATGTTTGGGCACAACCGCCGGGCCGCTTTCTCGTCTACGGCCGGAATCGATAACATCGAAGACATCTATGCCGAAAAACTCAACCCCGAAAACCTGCGCCAATATTGGTACAAGGGCAGTTGGCGCAATATGGACGTTCGCTCGCAGAGCTTCAAGGTCAAGGGGCAAACGGATCCGGTCGTCAAAGAAGACCTGTACACGGTGCACGGCCCTGTATTCTTTGTGGACGAGGCCAACCAGGTGGCCTTCAGCAAGCGCCTGAGCTGCAAGGAAAACTTCCTGCAAGGCCTGGCGTCGTTTTACGACCTGATGAAGGCCGAAACCGTCGAGCAGTTCAATCGGGCGGCCCAAGCAAGTGACATGTCCATCAACTACTTTTTCGCCAATGTAGAGGGCGATATTGCCTACTATCACCTGGGTCTGCACCCCATTCGACCGGCCGGCTACGACACCCGACTGCCCGCTCCGGGTACGGGCGAATATGAGTGGCAAGGCTTTCTGTCTAAAGCCGAAAACCCCCACGGCGCCAATCCCTCCAACGGCTTCATTGTAAATTGGAATAACCAGCCGGCTCCGAATTGGGGGCACGCCGATTTGGCCACTTCCGACGTCTGGGGCGGCTGGGGGCGCGATGACCGGGTAACCAGCCTCATCCGGCTGACGGAGGCGGAAAACGCGCTTGATCCACAGGATCTGCAGACCATGATCAAAAACATTGCCTTTTATGATAAGCGGGCGCTGAATATCAAGGACCTGATGATTCAGATCGTGCAAGAGTCCCGGCCCCCCGACAATCAAATTGTCCGGGCCCTTGAGTTGCTGGCCCAATGGGACAATCTGCGCCAAGACACCGATGGCGACGGCTTCTGCGATCATGCCGCTGCGGCGATCTATGACCGCTGGTGGCCCAAAGCGGTGGCGGCCACCTTTAGCGACGAATTCGAGGGCTATCAGAACGTCTTTGGTCAAAGCGCCGTGCAAATCCTGTCCGACCGCTATCACGGCTACACTCTTTTCTACACTGCGCTGAAGGGCCAGACCAAGGCGGATTACTTCAACGGTCGCAAGGCGGAGATCCTGCGGGATACCCTGCAAGCGGCGCTTTCCGAGCTGACGGCGGAGCAGAAGGTTCAGGCGGCGGCCGCATGCCGTCTCAAGGCGGTGACGGACGCCTTTCACCCGGTGACGGTCCTGGGCTATTTTCTGCACCAGCCCATCACCAGTTCCCTGGGCGAGTTGCCGGCCTTCCCCCAGGTCGACCGCGGAACGGAGAATCATATCGTCAACCTCGAAGCCGGGGCCATCACGGGGGTCAACATCACGGCGCCGGGCACCAGCGGCTTTATCAGTCAATCCGGACAAAAAAGCCAACATCTGGGTGACCAAATCCAGATGTTCATCGATTTCAAATACAAGCCGATGCTTTTTTATCGAGAAGCGGTGCAGAAAGCCACCGCCGCTGTCAGCCAGGTGGTGTACAAGTAGAACCCGCAAGGAGATAGCTTCCCGCCATCTCCTTTTAAGCGATCAATATGAGGTATTACATTATTTTGATTCAGACGGGATAAACCGGAGGATGAGAATAGTTGACCGATAGATTGGCTTTTGCAAGTCGCTCCTCCACGTCGCCGTAAAGGACGAGTTCTTCCACCTCGATGTCCTCAAATCCCGGGTCGATCGCGCGCAGTCGCTTTCGCAGGCCTGCAATCGTATCCGGGGTCGAAAAGCTAATCATCACGGCAGGGTGGGTTTTTACACCGGCGCGTACAAGATTTTCAAGGGCTTGCACTTGAAGCTGAAACCCATCGGACGCAGCCCCGCTGAGAGCGTAAAATTCGGCTTCATTACATCCCTTCAGACTGACGCGCACGTAGAGATTGGCAAAGCGGGCCAAGTCTTCCGCATAGGAAGGGTCGTGACCGAGGAGGATGCCATTGGTTTCCAGGATAAACAGCAGATTCTGGGGCAAAAGCTCGAGTACCTTGATAAGATGAACTCTTCCAATGGTGGGCTCATTGCCGCTGATGCGAATATGATGAAAACCTTGTGCGAGGGCAATGTGGGTCAGCTTGGCAGACACCTGGCCCGGCGCATAAAATCGACCGAACCGACCGGGGCTGACCACTTTCGGCCAAGACCAGCAAAATTTGCATCTTAAGCAGCATCCCAGGCAATCCGCCGTGGCGATGCCTCCATAAAATTTTGCCGGCCGAAACCGATAATATTTTCGATGATCTCCTCGGCACGTCGCCTTGGCCGCCATTTCAGCTTTTTGCAGCGGATCAAATCCGGCCGGCGGGAATTCATTTGCGTGCACGGTCAGCACCTTCTATTTTTTTCAATCGGCGGGACACCCAATCCGCCTCGTATTTCAAACCAACTCTCCGGTAAAAGTGAAGAAGACGCCGGTAACGGGCGGCAACATCGAACCCGATGCTGTGCTGAAGTTTATGAAGACACACCGGACATAACGACAGGGGCCGCGAATCGCTTTCGGGCAGATGATTGGAGCCATTCATGGCGCACTTAAAATAAATGCAATGCGCAAGGGAAAACATGTGAGCCGTTTCATGCGCCAAGACTTTAAGACTGCGTCGCATCAGCAATTCATGATCAAGATGGCCGCGGGATTCCCCGTAAAAAGCCGGATCATAGCGCGCCAATGAAAACACGCCGACTCGATCCCGCAACGAAGCCTGCCCGAACACAAAATTCCACCGGGGATCGGGATAGAGATCCTCTATTGTTACACCCAAGATACAAAAGGCATTTTCGGGAAGCGCTCGCTTCAGTAGCTGTAATATATCGGCCGTTAATATCTGGCGCTTTTGCGTGTGAGGATTAACGCGGGTTGTCAGCTTGGTTCCATTGATTTGCCGCGCGGGCCGTGTTCTTACATTCATCAAGAAATAGGCGGCCGCGTATTCTCGCAGCAACTCGACCGACGGACGGCAATCTGGCCTGAATTGTCCCAGCGGCTGGAGATAGATGATGTTGCGGATGTTATCCGGACGGTCAGCCGCGAGTTGCACGTATTCATCGAAGGACTGACCTTTTTCATGGTGTTCGGCCAGCCAGTCGCCGCTGCGGGGGATCGGTATCGGCTCGAAATCACGATCCGGTTGCAACGCCCGCTGCCAAGGAGGGGGAAGTCCATCCGTACTTCCAATGGCGGAAAGCGTTTCTTCAATGGTTGGAGCCTGAAAAGCCATAGGCAACCCTTTGCCGACCAGCTCCGTGCGCGATCAATTCCTTGGCGCACTAATTGCCGCTCATTCCGACGCGCCGTGCCCACCCGTTCTTGCAGATAAGGCGTTTTTTGACATAAAGATAAAACCGATTTGAATCCACGCCCCGCCCTAACGCGCCGATTGGATTCATAGCATAGCTTCTTCCCGAATGAAATCCCGTTTTGCAGGGCCGTGCCGGTCCGGCCCTTGGCAAGGAGCAAAGGAAATTATCCGTGCGCACCGCCTAAACTAATCGCCGTGAATAGCACTTGACAACCCCAGCCAAGATTGTACCCTGCGAAAAAAAGACATCGAAGAATTCAATCGAGAAAGGGAGTTCAATGCGATCGGCCGAATATCTGACCTCCGAGGAGGTCGTCCGCATTCATGAGGCGTCTGTGGAGATCCTGGAAGCCGTGGGCATCCTCGTTCGCAATGAAAAGGCGCGGGCGATTTACGCCAAACACGGGTGTCAAACGGATTCCGCAACCATGATGGTTAGAATTCCCCGCAACGTGGTCGAGGAATATCGCCAGGCGTTTGTACCGACATTTGCATTCAAGGGCAGGAATCCCGAATTTGACCGGACGATTCCGGATGACCGCCCCCTCATCGTCACGGCCAGCTCGGCGCCCAATGTCATTGATCCTGAAACCGGCGAAGAACGACGCGCCACATCCACCGATATCGCCAACATGGCCTTTTTGGTCAACGAGCTGCCCGGCTACGACATTTTTTCGATCGCAACCCTCGCCGAGGATGCGCCGGACGGCCAATTCAGCCTTTCGCGCTTTTATCCCGCGTTGAAAAATTGCCTTAAACCAGTCCGGAGCAACACCCCGAACATGGAGGAACTGCGGCAGATACTGGAGCTGGGCGCTCTTATCGCCGGAAGCGCGTCGGCGTACCGCGAGCGGCCGCTCATCAACCATCATTGCTGTCCGGTCGTATCGCCTTTAAGCATGGACGTCGAAACCACCGAACAGCTGATCTATCTGACGGAAAAAAGCCTGCCCGTCTACTGTACGGTGGCCCCCACGGCCGGTATGACTTCACCGATGAGCCTGACCGGGACGCTGGTGCTCGGCAACGCCGAGTTTCTGGCGGTAAGCCTCCTGCAGCAAATGGTCCGCGCCGGGACGCCTCTGATTTACGCGGTCTTGTCCACCGTAGCGGATCTGCGCGACGGCAGCTACGCTCCGGGAGGAATCGAGACGGGCATGCTGCAGACGGCCCACAGCCAGATGGCGCGGTTCTATAACGTTCCATCCGGCGGCTATGTCGGTTTGACCAGCGCCCACGTCAATGACGCCCAATCGGGTTATGAAACCGGTATGAGCGCTACCGCGGCGTTGCTGGGCGGCACGGATATGTTCAACATGGGAGGATTACTGGGCAGTTTGTTGAGCTTTGATTTTGCCAAGGCGATGATTGACAACGAAATCGGTCTAATGCTCAAACGCCTCCATCGCGGTTTGGAGTTCAGCGTCGAAAATCTTGGCCTTGAACTGATCGCCAAAGTCGGCCCCGGCGGGTCCTACCTGGAAGAGGCGCACACCGTGGAGCGCATGCGCACCACCGCCCTTCTGCCCACAATCGCCATACGCGCGATGCGCAGCACCTGGGAGGCCCAAGGCAAGCCCGATTCCCATGTGCGCGCCATGCAGAAAGCCGCAAGAATCCTCTCCCATGTCAATCCGGCAAAGTTTTCCGAAGACATCGACACAAGGATCCGCAGCCGTTTCCAGGGCCTGGTAACCGGCGAGGCCGGCTGGAAACCCTAGGCCGCTTTCAGGCGGTTGCGACATCGCTTGCAGAACTACGCGACGGGTAATGATTGATATAGGTCACCCCACGGAAACTTGGGTCACGTCTTCATTGTTGACAAGTTCAGCGACTTCTCTTTTATCAATCCTGCTTTTAAGCTATTTATCCACATAATTTTAAAGGCAACAGAGCCTCACACCTGGCAAGCCTCAGATATTCCCAACCCGCAAATTCCCGCAATCTCTTTCAGTTTTTCTGAATTATAGGTGTGACAATATCTATGTTAATATTGCCAAATGCTGTTTTGGGATCGTTAGACACTTTGTTATCGGTCGAGAATGAACACCCCAATGTTTTTCCTGGTCAGACTCCAGAAAAGCCCAGAACACAACTGCGACGGCAAATGATCAGAGCAAAGGCGCTGAGAAACCTTCTGCAAACGCTCGGCGTTTCTGACTGTTGGCCGTCTCCGGTCTTGCTGCAAAGTTCATGCGCTCACCAATTCAGCTAAGTAAGGATTGACACAATACCTTCTTTCCGTTACGTTGCAGATATTGTCCGGCACGGCCATGATTTCATTCCTTTGGGCCGGTTTTCGGGGTGCGATTGTTCCCATAGCACCGGCAAACGTCCATATAGCAAGGACGGATCGATGAAAAAACTTGTCGTAATAACGCCTTTGGCTTTAGTCGCGTGGGTGGTCATGCTTAACTATGGTTTTTCATTGGACGCCCCTGCCCTTGAAACTCAACTCGAAGGGCTCAACGCGCACTAGGCGCTTGCTCTCGCCAACCGCTGGCACTGGGAACGCCAACCGGTGAGAACCCACATCAGCTCAAGGGAAATTGTATTCGTGTTTAGAAACGGGAAAGTGAAAAAAATTGCTCTGCCTGCCGATGAGATGATGGTAGCCGTGGCACCCTACGTTCGCCGGACCCACGGGTGAGCGGTTCATTACATATCTTCCTGTCAGGGGGAATTGTCTCAGATCAAATTGAACGTCAAGGCGGTCGACGAGGCCGGCAACGTTCTGATAGACAGGCCCGTCGCAACTCTCAAAAACGGCTTTATGGAACTATGGTTCCCAAGACACCGCACGATCAATTTAACCCTGGAAGGACGAAACCGTTCGGCCAGCGCCGTTATCAGCACCTTTGACGGTAGTGATACATGCATCACTACCATGCAGCTCAAGTGAAAATACACACAGGGGTGTGGCATTTGCGGAACCTAATTTCCGTCATATCCTTCGTGATGGCAGTTTTTAGCAGCCTGGTCGTGCTGTTCATCAAGGATAGAGAAAAACAGAAAATGGCTTCTATTGTGGCCTTTGTGTTTCTACTATCCTTTTTTATCAATATCAGTGGTGCGGAAAAGCTATTTTTACAAATTGCATGCTTGATGTCATTTGCTCTGGCGATACTGAGCGGGATAGTTACCATTTTCAGCAACGAAGACTACACTCGGACTGGGTCAATGATTATCGGAGTAGTCGCATTAGGGGTTTCTCTTCTAATCCTATTTATGTATCTTGAATTTCCTCCATTTTAACTTCCTCTGCTCCAAAGAGCGGATATGCTAGATTGCGGTGCCGCCCGTATTTCAGAAACTCCATCACAGATATTCATCTTCTTCGACCAGCAGAAATTTACATTTTTTGAGTGTAATTGTATACGGAATCTATATGCTCAGATTTCGTCGAATCGTTAATCGGTCAAATTGTCAAGGCGGTCAATCTTGCATTTATTCATTTATGATTGACTGATCAGCGGGGCTGCCATATAAATTAAATCATTTTAGCTAAGCGATCTAAGCTTGACCAAAAATAGAGGATCTATTTTGGTACTGTTATGAGCCCATAGACGATTTAAGCAAACTGTGTAGGGGCTTTTTTATTTTGAGGGAAATCGCCCGAAACTGCATATGGCCAATAGGTTGGAAGGCGGAATTCAAAAAAAAGTGGTAATTTGTCAGGCGGCGGATACTGCAACCCTTGCCTTCCGGAGGCTAGGGCCTTAGCTTGCGGTTATGAATCGACCGATTCAGTGGACCTCGGTGGCCGAGAATGCTTGGAGAATTACTAATGCGAGGTAGTCATCATGCCTGCCCAGAAAAAGACGCCCAACCCCTCGAAACGCATCGGACAGCAAAGCCAAAGACTGTTTCCAGAAAAAAGAACGGAACCAGAAATCCATCCCCAGGGGTTTCTTCGCCTGAAAAAGCGAAAAAAAAGGCAGGTAAGTCAAAACATCGCCATAACTTTCCCATCGTCGGTATCGGCGCATCCGCCGGAGGTTTGGAGGCGCTTGAATTGTTCTTTTCCAATGTCCCGCCGGGTACCAATATGGCGTTTGTAATCATCCAGCATTTAAGCCCCAGGCATAAAAGCATCATGGCGGATATCTTGATGAAATATACACCCATGAAGGTCGTGGAGATCCAAGGCGATCAAGAGATCGAACCCCATTGCGTGTATCTCAATCCACCGGATAAGAAGGTGGTCATTCTCAATCGCAAACTCCATTTAACGGAACCGACGCAAACTCATGGCGTCAATTTGCCGATTGATTGCTTTTTCAGATCGCTTTCGGAAGACCTGAAAGAAAAAGCAATCTGCATTATTTTGTCCGGCACTGCCACGGACGGCACCCTGGGTCTGAAGGCGATCAAGGGCGATGGCGGCATGGCCATGGTTCAGGATCCGAACTCGGCCAAATATGCAGGGATTCCCAGCAGCGCCATTGCCACCGGGCTGGTCGACTTTATTTTGCCGGTGGAAAAGATCCCCGCCGAACTGGTTAAATATGTGCAGCACCCTTACATTGAAAGACCTGAGAGAATCGATACCGCCCAACAGCAATTTAGCAGTTATGTCCAAAAAATAATTGGCCTGATTCGAACCGGCACCGGACATGATTTTTCAAATTACAAGCAGACCACCATTCGCCGCCGGATTGAACGGCGTATGGCGGTTCACCAGTTAGATAGTATCGAAAGATATGTCACCTATCTTAGGAGAACCCCGGCCGAAACAGATATCCTTTTTAAAGATCTGCTCATCGGCGTCACCAGTTTTTTCAGGGACGCGGAAGCCTTTGCGGTCCTCAAAAAGCACAGGTTCTCCCGGAGCTGATCAAGAATAAGGCGCCCGAAATTCCGCTGCGGATCTGGGTTGCCGGTTGTGCCACGGGTGAAGAGGCTTTTTCCATCGCAATGCTGTTTGCCGAAGCGATGGATGAACTGCGAATGCAACCCAATATTCAGATTTTTGCGAGCGACATCGACAATGAAGCCCTCGATTTCGCCCGTATGGCGGTATATCCGGACAGTATCGCGGCGGATGTATCCGCGGAGCGACTCAAACGTTTTTTCATCAAAGAGGAGAATACCTATACAATCAAGAAACAGATTCGGGAGATGATCGTCTTTGCCAACCAGAACCTGATCAAAGATCCGCCTTTTTCCCGATTAGACCTGGTAAGTTGCCGGAACTTGCTGATTTACATGGAACCTGTGCTGCAAAAGAAGATCTTGCCGCTTTTTCATTATACCTTAACTCATAATGGGGTCTTATTTCTGGGCACCTCTGAGAGTATCGGAGAATTTGCGCACCTTTTTTCGCCGATCGACACAAAATGGAAAATTTTCCAACACAAAGAATATGTACGTGAGCGAATCAACGATTATCCCAGGACGCCTTTTTACGATGTGCTGCCCACCCCGCAAGGTTTTGAGGAGAAGCGCGTGCCCACCGTGGCCGACATCCACCATCTGGCCGAAAGAATCGTTCTGGAAAACTATGCCCCGCCCTGTGTTTTAATTAATGAACAATATGAAATTTTGCATTTTATCGGGCAAACAGAAAAATACCTGGCCCCGCCCACGGGCAAAGCCAGCTTTAACGTCCTCAAGATGGCGCGCGAGGGTTTGAAGTACAAACTGAGTACGGCGCTTCATCAGGCGGTCAAACAGGAAAAGACGATTCACAGCAAGGGGCTGAAAATTAAACACAATAACAGCTTTAGAACGGTCGACCTGGTGGTACGCCCCTTGACGGAATCCGGCTTCACGCAAGGTTTTATGCTGGTGATGTTTGAGGACAAGACGGCGCCCGAGCCAATCCAAACGAAAAGAACCTCTGCGAAGGATAGCGTCGATCCATACGCACAAAGTCTTGAAAAGGAACTGCAATCCACCAAGGAATATCTCCAAACGACGAACGAAGAATTGGAAACCTCCAACGAAGAGCTTAAATCGACCAATGAAGAGTTGCAATCCGTCAACGAGGAATTGCAGAGTACCAATGAAGAGCTTGAAACGTCCAAAGAGGAGCTGCAATCGACTAACGAGGAACTGGTGACCGTAAACTCAGAACTCCAAAAAAAGATTGACGAGCTGTCACGGGCCAATAACGACATAAACAACCTGCTGGCGAGCACGGAAATTGGAACCATATTTTTGGACATCAATCTGTGTGTCAAGCGGTTTACTCCGCCCGTAACCAGACTGTTCAATCTGATTCAGACCGATATCGGCCGCCCCATCAGCGATATCACTTCAAGTATTCAATTAATAGATCTTCATAACAGTGCCAAGGACGTGCTCAGGACCTTGGCCCGCAAAGAATTGGAGTTGCAGGATAAGAAGGGTAGATGGTATTCCGTGCGCATGATGCCTTATCGAACACTGGAAAACGTTATCGACGGTGTCGTCATTACTTTCGTTGATATAGGCCGGCTCAAAGAGATCAAACAATTGGACCGATTGGCGACTGTGGTCCGTGACTCCAATGATGCGGTGACGGTTCAGGATTTCGATGGAAACATTCTTGCCTGGAACAAGGGTGCCGAGTTCATGTACGGTTGGAGCACGGCCGAGGCGTTGGCAATGAACATTCGGGAAATGGTGCCGGAAGACAGACGCAAAGAGGTTGATGAATTGACAAAGGAGCTGAAAAAGGGGCATTTCATGAAGCCGTTTGCAACTCAGCGTTTGTGCAAAAACGGCAAGATATTAAATGTCTGGCTAACGGTAACGGCCTTGAAAGATGCAGCCGGCCGACCGGCTGAGATTGCAACGAACGAACGAGATGTCAGTGAACTCAAGCAACTCCGCGAAGATTGGGTCAAGGGTTAATTCATCTTACTATCCCCGATGATCTTGAATCAGCAATTAAGAGCGCCCTTCAAAATGAAAAAAAATGAAGGTAAACCATCAAGCTTAGAGAAATTGCGCAGGGAAGCCGAGAAACGGCTACTTGAAAGAGCTAGCGCGATTGAAGGTATCCCTGTTGAGGATGTCAATCGGCTGGTCCATGAGCTGGAGGTGCATCAAATTGAATTGGAGATGCAAAACGAGGAGTTGCGACGAGCCCAATTGGACCTGGAAGCCGCACGGGATAAATATTCCAATTTATATGATTTTGCGCCGGTTGGCTATCTCACGCTAGATGATATGGGATTGATTTTGGAGACAAACCTCGTTTGTGCAACGATGCTGGGAGTGGAACGGGGAGCATTGGTGGGCAGACACTTCGCGCAGTTCATTGCGAAAGATGATCAGGATGGTTTTTACTTTCACCGTCAGAAGCTTTTGGAGAAAAAGACCAAGCAGATCTGCGAACTCAGACTATCGAAAAAAGACGGGACTGAATTTTATGCTCAACTGGAGAGTACCGCTGTCAAAGACGAGGCGGGAAGCTGCCGCGCGATACGATCTTCCCTCAGCGATATCACTGAGCGCAAGCAAGCCGAGATGGCGCTCATGGCAACCAAAAAAGAGATAGACTCCATCGTAAAAACCGTGCCCGACATCATCTACCGATTAGACCCGCAGGGTCGCCTAACTTTTGTCAGTGATTCCGTAAAACGTTACGGATACCAGCCTGAAGAGCTATTAGGCACAAACATCATGGAGATCGTTTATCCCGAGGACAAGCAAATTACGGCTCATAAAATCAAGGAGAGGCGCAGGGGAGCAAGGAACACAAAATCATTCGAGACAAGACTGGTAACCAAAAATGATACGCCGGTCCCTTTTGAAGTCTTCATAATCTCGGCCGAAGGACTGTATGCACCGGCAAAGCTCGGGCTGGGCACCTTTATCGGTACCCAAGGCATCGCTAGAGATATCACCCCGCGTAAACGAGCCGAGGAGGAACGCGAAAAACTGATTACCCACCTGCAAGAGGCTCTCGATAACATCAAAACTCTGAAAGGGCTACTGCCCATCTGTGCCAGTTGTAAGAAAATTCGCGATGATAAAGGGTACTGGAATCAAATTGAGGCCTACATCAGGGACCGCTCCGATGCAGAATTCAGCCACAGCATTTGCCCCGAATGTGCTAAAAAACTGTATCCCGACTTGGAATTGGAGGATGCGTGAAATGAAAGCTCTTAGGCCGCGTCCAACTCATCCTTGACCACGGTTGCCTCCAGCAGCATTGCAATCGTGCTGATTTCTTCGACCCATTGCTGATCGAATTCGACGCTGCAATCCCGATATTGAAACTCACCCTCACGCCAAAACAGTAGGTCCTTCATGACTTCGCGGATTTGGAAGCGGATCACTTTCATCAGCGCGTCATGGCTTACGTGCCCTAAGGAAAGCAACACTTCCCCCAAGGGTCGGCCGGATTCTTTGGCCTGCTCCAGGGACTGCTGCAGACACTGTTTGGATATCAGGCCGTTATCATATACAATGCCTCCTAACTGCAGTCCCTCATTGCCGCTGGCGGCGATGATCCGGCCGCCTTTCAGGCAAATGGCGCTCTTTTTTTGTCCATGGACGAGTTTCAGAATACCCGTCTTTTGCTCCGATGACAGAAGCTGCAAGATTGCCGACAGCGCCACTGAGCTGAGGTTGCCCTTGAACTCGACCGGGCCCAGATTTTTGGAAACGCGAAACGGATTCCAGAGGAGAAATTTGTCATAATAATCGCGTGTATTCCACGCGTGCCTGGCATCTTCTTGAGTGTTTTCCGTCGGTCCGTTCGCCCCGCAGGCGCAAGCCACTGCAAAGCGACCATTGGGCATTTCAATCGTATTCAACAAGACCTTCTCAGGATTATACTCATCGGCACCACAGAATGGACAAGGTTTGACATCATCATTTAAGATAGACATGGCTTGATCTCCTAAATTTTCAGAAAAACAATTTTAACTCGCAATTAGCGCAAAGCTTTCAAACGCGCAATGGAGGTTTGCGCGCTTTCTTATGCACTCTTATTATCGACCTTTGCCCGGATTTCTTGAATTTTTCTTGGATCGGGTCTATCCTCCGGCAATGGGTGAGTAGATATGGACTTCATCGCCATCCTGGAGGGCGTATTCGGAACTCACAATTTTGCCTTTGACCAGCACGGTGGCATCCAAGGTTTTGATGCCCAACATGGCGGTCAGCATTTTGTAGACTGTGAGCGGCGCATCCGATTCCAGGGACACGGGGCGGCGTCTGAACCGGGGCGGAACGACATTCTTTAAAAAGCCATGAACATAAATATGGTAACGCATGGTAAGCGCTCGTGACCGGTTAGCCTTGGGGGGAGATTTGTCGCCGGCGGCGTGCCCCGCGCGTCGTCCCCACCGGAACCAATGTCGATCTGGGTTCCAAACGGGCCTGCCGTCGCCATTCGTCTGGGCCCTTGCCGGACATTTGTGCGGTGAGAGTCCCTTAGGGTGACAGGCCCAATGCTTTCAAGGTGTCGGGCAGCGGAATTCCGGTCTGCGGATCCCAGCCCATGCTTTGATAGTAGACTTTTCGGATGTGAGGCCAATAGTCTAGAATTCGTCGACCTTCGGCCGGACCGTCCACCGGTGCCGACCCATAGCGGGGACTGGGGGCCTCCATTTCAGGTGTCAGGCCATTGCGCAAATTGAATAGGCGCAGCACGTTCACGATGCGCTTGCCGATGGTCAGCATATCCGTCAAGGACTTGTCGGCGTTGGTTAAGGCGTTGTATGCCCTTAAAACAATCTTGGGGTAGTTCAGATTGAAGCGACAGGCCCCCAGGCAATCTTCCACCACCGCCCATCCGTTCTGGTGGGCGTTGATCAGGGGCACTTCCCAGGGCGAAAAGGCGTCATGGACCGGCGGCATGTCCATCAGGTGGGGGCGTACCCCCACGAAGGTCGCCTCCAAAGTACTGGTGTTGGTCAGACAGGTGTCCACCAACTCGTGCCACCGGGCGCGATGATCATGACCGCGGGGGGTGGAGCCCTTTTCCGTGCAGATCGCCATGCCAACGGCTTCCCCCCCGATCTTTGCGGCGGCGCGCTTGACTCCTTCGGCGAGCCAGTCACCGGCGCCTTGCCGGGTGGCGATTTTGCGGAGCATTGTGGCGGTTGCTTCGATTTGTCCCCACGACAGGTCGAGGCCGTCGATGTCGGAGGGCTTCAGGACGCCTTTCTCACGGCATTCCATCACCCAACCCAGAACCCAACCGGTCTCATTGACATCGACTCCCAGCCGGTC
>CP070697.1:4190734-4209198 GCA_020353555.1 Desulfobacterales bacterium | reverse complement strand
GCGCGGTGCTGCCATATTTGTGTGCGGCTTCCAGGCTCCCGATGGCGTGCAAATAGGCGGATGACAGAATCACCGCCAAATTGCCTTTTTCTCTCCGGCCGATGCGCTCGGCATGGCGGGCGATTCGCATGGCACGGCCGATCCGTTTAAAATCATTTTTGAAGTAGCGCTTCATCTCGATTGCCACCCGATCTTTCAGCAAATCTTCCTTTTGGGCCAAAAGCTCGGGCGGCAGATCGCCTAGACACTGCTCGGCATACTGGCAATAGGAGGCACAGCCGAAATCCATATTCGGATTGACGAGCCGGTGCCCGCAACGGCCACACTTGCGGCTGGTGTCGTCCTTGAAAAACTCAACCGTATGATGGCACTTCGGGCAATCGACCTCAAAAATTGCCCCGGGTTTCCAGTATTGGGTGTCTTGTCCCGGACATTTCATGGGAATTCCTCTCGCAAGGGCGGGCCGCGGGCCCGCCCCGGTCAAGCTTGGCACACGTGGTCACCCTTATCCCAGGATCGCTTTTAAGTCCTCTTCCGGGGTCGATACCGGCATGATGTTAAACTTCTCAACCAGGACCTTGAGAATATTGGGCGTGATAAAAGCCGGCAGCGACGGCCCGAGCCGCATATTCTTGATCCCGAGATGAAGCAGGGTCAGCAAAATGGCGCAGGCCTTTTGTTCATACCAAGACAGGATCATGGAGAGCGGAAGGTCGTTGACCCCGCATCCAAAGGCATTCGCCAAAGCCCCGGCGATCTGGATCGCCGAGTAGGCGTCGTTGCACTGGCCGATATCCAGAAGGCGCGGGATGCCGCCGATGTCTCCCAGATCCTTGTCAAAAAAACGGAACTTGCCGCAGGCCAGGGTCAAGACCACACAATCCTCGGGGACTTTTTCGACAAACTCGGTGTAGTAGCTGCGTCCGGGTTTGGCGCCATCACAGCCACCCACGAGGAAGAAGTGCCGGATGGCCTTGCTCTTGACCGCTTCGATCACCGTCGGGGCGACACTCATCACGGCATTGTGCCCAAACCCCGCCAGCACTTCCGGCCCTTGGACGTCTTCAGGAAAACCCGGTAGCGCCAGCGCTTTTTCAATCACCGGCGCAAAATCCTTGTCGGCGATATGCTGAATCCCGGGCCAGCCCACCAGGCCGGTCGTAAAAAGGTTGTCTTGATACGATGCCTGCGGTTTCTGGATGCAGTTGGTGGTCATCAATATGGCCCCGGGAAAGTTGGCAAATTCCTTGTGCTGGTTCTGCCAGGCGGTACCGTAATGGCCGTAAAAATGGGGATATTTTTTCAGTTCGGGATAGCCGTGGCAGGGCAGCATCTCACCGTGGGTGTAAACATTGATGCCTTTACCCTCCGTCTGTTTCAGGATCTCCTCCAAATCCTTAAGGTCGTGGCCGGATACCAGGAGGGCCTTGCCTTTTTTGGCACCGAGAGGGACCTTGGTCGGTACCGGGTGGCCGTAAGCGCCGGTGTTGGCGGCATCCAGAAGTTCCATGGTGCGCAGATTGATTTCGCCGCACTTGAGCACCAGCCCCAGAAGCGCATCGGCTCCCAAACGCTTGTCCAGGGTTGCGGCCAGTCCTTCGTGGATGAAGGCGTAAACGGCATCATCCTTCTGGCCCAGTATCCACGCATGGTCGGCATAGGCGGCGACCCCCTTGATGCCGTAAGTCAGGATTTGCTGGAGGGAATGAATATCCGGATCGACGCTCGGATCGGATTTTACGCCGACTTTTTCACCTTGCGCGATCAATCCTTCCAGCGTTTTTTCCGGGGTAAAGGTCGCGGGGCCCTCGGGTGATTCGGCCTTGCCGCCGGCCGCTTGGACTTTGGCCTTCAGAGAATCCCTTGATGCGACGCATTGATGAATCAGTTGGGTAAATCTGGCGGGATCAAAATCGACGTTGGTCAGGGTGGAAAACACGGCCTCCAAAGTAAATTTGTTGACCTCGTCATCCACGACGCCCACCTTGCGTCCCTCGACGGCGACCTGTGACAAACCCTTGGTCGCGTATATCAGCAAATCCTGCAGGGCCGCCACCTCGGCCGTCTTTCCGCAAACGCCGACACTTTTCGAACATCCTTCACCTTTCATGGTCTGCTCGCACTGAAAACAAAACATATTGCACCTCCTGTGGCTGATAAAATTCTTGCTACCGTACCAAATTGCCGAATTCTTCGGTTGGTGGACAATTTATACCAGCGCGAAGAACCCCTTCACCTTGACTTAGGTCAAGAAAGGGTGTTAATTCTCCCCCCAAAGGAAAAAAAATGCCAAGAATTAATGCGATCATTTCCGCCATTCCCCTTTTCAGCGACCTCTCGGAAAGGCATCTGGAAGATATTCGCAGGATTGTCGTCGAGAAGCATTTTAGCAAGGGTGAAACCGTTTTTTCCGAAGGTGACCAGGGCAACGGCTTTTATGTAGTGGTCGAGGGTCGCATCAAGATCTCCAAAGTCTCGATCGAAGGCAAAGAGCAGATACTGCACATTATCGGGACCGGAGAACCCTTCGGAGAAGTTCCGGTTTTTGAGGGACAGCGGTTTCCCGCCAATGCGGAGGCGATCGCCGACAGCCACCTGCTGTTTTTTCCGAGGGCGGCCTTTGTGAATCTTATTTCCCAAAACCCCTCGCTGTCTTTGAACATGCTGGCGGTTCTTTCCAAGCGGCTGCGCCGTTTTACCGTTCAAATCGAAAACCTCTCCCTCAAGGAGGTTCCCGGCCGTCTGGCTTCCTATCTGGTCTACCTGGCCGATGAGCAGGGAGAAAACGCGTGTGTCGACCTGAATATTTCCAAGGGACAGCTGGCGAGTATCTTGGGAACCATCCCGGAGACCCTTTCGCGCATTTTCGCGAAGCTCTCCGCTCAGGATCTCATTCGCGTCGACGGCCGCAAGATCTACCTGCTGGATCGTGAGGGACTGGCGGAACTGGCCACGTACGGCAGGGACGCGGGTTAATCCGCTGAGGGCTTGGTTGCGCTCCCTGTGGCCGGATTGGCCGCCCGGGCGGATGACGAAAAAAGAGAAGCGGCCGCTTTTTGCAAAAGGTGCGCGGTAGATTTCCGGCGGCCATGCGGGCGGTTCGCGAAAGAATCCCCTACACTCAGTGCTTGGACGCCGTCAGCGCTTTACTGAGCATGCGGATGTGCCCCATCTCTTCTTTGATAATGTGATCCAGCCGGGCTTTGCCCAAGCTTGCGGGAACGGCTTCTTTCATGCCTAAGTAAAAGAGAATCGAGTCCTTTTCAGCTTCGATGGCCGATTTGAGAATGGCCCGGAGTGAGGAGACATCCAGCTGTTTTTCAAAAAACACACGGGTATCCGCCAGGGCCCGCAAATACAGGACCGCCTCGCCGGAAGGATCAAAAACGGTTGGTTGTCTTTCTTGGGGTTTCAACTCCGCCCGCATGGCTTTAAATGTCTTTTCATGCTCGTCTTCCATGGCCGCCAGTTTCAGGAGAAATTCTTTGTGGGCCGGATCGAGATCGCCCGCGGCCGCCTGCCGGTAAAATTCGGCTCCGTTTCTTTCCAGCTGTTCGGCCATTTCAAAAATTTCATCCGCATTGAAATCGTAACTCATGCTTTATCCTTTCTTTTCTTTCTTTCTGTTGGATTGATCCCTTTGAGTGTTTACCGGTTGCTGGATCACAGCCGCGCAGACGGCTTGGCGGCGAACCAACGTGGAACCCCGCGGGAAATCAGTCTGCCGGACCGCAAGCGGCGCCACTGACCGGCGGATCCCGCCAATTGTTGTTCGAGCCATGGATCCGGACCGCGCCGCCGGCGCCCTTTAACGGGACGACAGGGATCTTCAGTAAGGCCTTGCGCCCCATTTCGGCTCGGTTAAATATAGATACGAAAAATGGCCTTGTAAAGTGACTCCGCCGAGCTGAAGGCCTAATGCGCGCGGTCGAATCGGTTGATAGCGTCTGCAAGCAAAGGCCTCCTTCCCCGGATATGCTTATTTCCGAATGCGTTCGGCCTGATTTACCCCAAATTTCTGCTTGACAAGCGAAATGGGTTTGTATATCCTACTCGGCCAATAGGAATTGAAAATGCGAACCGATCCAAGCCGTAATATGCGCCCAGCCATCGCCATCAGCCTTGTCTTGCTTTTAAGCCTGAGTCTTTTTACAGCGGGTGCGCGCGCTTTCACCGTTTGCGGGACCGCGTGCTGCTGCACACCCTTGCCGAAGGCTGATCACCACCCAACGGCGAAGCCGGGGCGGCTGATGTCCACAGATGGTTGTGCACCGACGGCGGGCGGCGCCTGCGCCCATGAGTTCGACCGGACCAGTGCCAGCCCTTCGCCGTCGGCGACGGCTGCCGGGATGGACAACCTCAGACATGGCCTGGGGGTTCTCGCAGGTATTATCCCATCCGACTCTCCCTTTTTCAGGGGCATCGGCCCGCAGCTGCCTGTCAGGGCCAAAGCCCGATCGACACCCTTATTCCTTCAAAACCTTGCTCTTCTCTGCTGATTGCGGTCCGTAGAAAATCGTTCGTTTTCCCTACGATGCGAATCCGGATTCAATGCGGACATACCTTGCGTTCCTGAACGTGATTTTCGCCGTGCGACCGCGAGGCGTTTCCGCCGCAGGCGCTCTTTTGGGCCCCATCAAGGTTGGGCCGTTTAAGCGAGTCGTATCTTTACTCCCGGGCCGTTTGGGCTCGGATTCAGCATCCGTATGGAACCCGAATTCCCGGCGTGACGTTTGCGGCTGAATTCTTCCATGCCCCAATCAATTCATTCAAAGGAGACTTTAACGATGTCCAAAAAAAATAGCAAAAAGACCCCCGTGAAAAAGATCGTCAAGACTTCCGTTGCGCAACCCACTGAAAAGATGAGGGATAAAAGGGAAGCCAAAAAAGCGGCGGTGCTCGGCCAGGAAAAAAAAGGACGGATGCCGCTATTTCTGGGGATTGCCTGCGCCGCCCTGTTATTCGGCGGCGCCTTCTGGTTGGTCAATTTGAACGCATCCAAATCAACGCCTGTCGGCGCATCAACGACGACCGCCGTTAGCGCCACCGTGGTCACGCTTCCCGCCAGCTTGTTTGAAGACGGGCAGGCGCGCCATTTCGAACACGTCGACGGCAAATTCACCATCAAATATTTCGTGCTCAAGAGCTCCGACGGGGTGATCCGGGCGGCCTTCGATGCCTGCGATGTGTGCTGGCTGGCCGGCAAGGGCTATTACCAGGACGGGGACGACATGGTCTGCCGCAACTGCGGCCGCCGCTTTGCTTCCGTTCTGGTCAATGAGGTCAAAGGCGGATGCAACCCGGCCCCCTTAAACCGCAAAGTGGAAAACGGCAATGTGATCATCCAGGTGCAAGACATCCTGGAAGGCAAAACGTATTTTGATTTTCCCGGAAAGGTTTGAAGCCCATGACACTAAAAGAGATATCAGTCCGCAACCTGTTGCGCCGCAGGGGTAAGGCCGCTTTCGTCCTGGCGGGACTCATTATCGGGGTTTCAACGGTGGTGGCGATCTACAGTTTCGTAGAAGCAATGACCGATGACATCAACCACAAGCTCGAAAAGTACGGCGCCAACATTCTGATCGTCCCCCGTACGGAAAATCTCACCCTGAGTTATGGCGGTCTTTCCCTCGGCGGGGTTTCGTTTGAGATGGAGGAAATTCGCGAGGCCGACCTGACGCAGGTCAACTCCATCAAAAACTACAAAAATGTGGCGGCGCTGGGACCTTTGGTCTTAGGTGTCCTCCAGGTGGAAGAGCACCGGGTCCTGATGGCCGGGGTCGACTTTGAGGCGGCCGGCATCCTAAAGCCCTGGTGGCGGATCCAGGGGAGCGCACCGGATGGAGACGGCGTCATTATCGGTGCCGAGGCGGCCCGCATTCTCAACCTGTCGGTGGGGAACCGCTTCCGAGCGCAAGACCGTTTCCTGGAGGTTTCCGGCGTACTGCAACCCACCGGTTCCCAGGACGATCACTTGCTGTTTGCCCGGCTGGATACGGCCCAAGCGCTTTTCAAGAAGGAGGGCAAGGTATCCATGGCGGAGGTGGCGGCCTTGTGCAAGGACTGTCCCATTGACGAGATGGTAAAACAGATCTCGGAGGTCCTGCCCGGAGCCAAAGTGATGGCCATTCAGCAGGTGGTCAAAGGCCGGATGGAAACCCTGGCGCAGTTCAAGAAATTCTCGTTCGGTATTTCCGGGGTTATCCTGCTCATCGGCAGTCTCGTCGTATTGGTCACCATGATGGGCAGTGTCCGGGAACGGACCGACGAGATCGGCATCTTCCGGGCCATTGGTTTTCGCAAACGGCATATTATGAACATTGTCTTTCTGGAAGCCGGCATCGTCTCGGGGTTGGCGGGAATTATCGGCTATTTTCTGGGCTGGGGAGCCACCCAAACGGCTTTGCGCTTCTTCAGCGAAAGTCATGGCGGTGCCCTGGCGCTTGATGTCGAACTCGCCGCGGCCGCCTTTTTGATTGCCCTGCTGGTGGGATTGTTGTCAAGTGCCTACCCGGCGTTTATGGCCGCCCGGCTGGACCCCAACGATGCCTTGCGGGCGCTATAAGTCAAAATCGGTCCAGCGCATTTGAAAAACAATAAACCGATTGATGAGGTGATCTATGAGTTTTGTGGTGGCAGAGAATCTAGTCAAACGTTACGGCAGCGGTGATGCGACGGTGGCCGCCATCGACGATGTCAGCTTCCAGCTCCACGCCGGTGAGTTCGTCGGCATCATGGGGGAATCCGGGGCGGGCAAATCCACCCTTCTGGCCATGCTGGGCGCCATGAATAGACCCACTTCCGGCCGTTTATGGGTCGACGGCATTGACGTCTACGCTCTGGGCCAGGAGCAACGCGCTGACTTCCGCCGTGAATTTCTCGGGTTTGTTTTCCAGAGTTTTCACCTCGTGCCTTATCTGACGGTCATCGAAAATGTGATGCTGCCGTTGGCGATTGTCAAAGCCGGGCGGAAGCAGAAACGCGCCATGGCCGAAGAAGCCCTGGCCCAAGTCGGTCTGGTGGACAAAGCCCATCGCCTGCCCAATCAAATTTCGGGCGGCGAAAGCGAGAGGGTGGCGGTCGCACGATCCATTGTCAACGAGCCGCCGATCCTGCTGGCCGACGAGCCGACCGGCAACCTGGACACCAAAACCAGCCGCGAAATCATGGAACTACTCCAGCGGCTGAACGCCGCCGGCATGACCGTCATCATGGTCACCCACAGCCCGGATTGCGCCGGCTATGCCCAGCGTCTGCTGCGGGTGTCCGATGGTAAGCTTGTGGAAGAGGAGATTTTAGTAAAATCGTCGGCGTCCTCCCCACAACTTGCGGTGGTGTGAGGAGTTGTGACCCGGCGGGGGGCGGGTTGTCCGTTGGGCGAGGCGTGACCCCAGCGCGGGGCTGGCGGCAATTTCCGGCCACCTGGGTCGGGGCTTTGCTCTCGTCGAAGCTCTTTCCTTTGAATAACTTCGCCCTGTAAGCGCATGAGCCTGAGGGCCCGAAGGGACAGCCGTGTCTATGCCAAAGCATTTATCAATCCGCAACCTGCTGCTCGGTCTCATCATCCTGGTTCCGCTCGGAGTCCTGGGTTACAACCGGCTGGGTCCTGTCTTGCGGCCGGAGACGAACGTCGAACGCAGCCGTTTAGACCGCTTGTTTCAGGAGTTGGGGATTCGGCGCCCCTCCCAGGTCACCGAGCCGGTTGAATTCAGCCTGTTGGATATCAATGGCCGGACGGTGAGTCTTTCTGATTTCCGAGGCAAGATCGTATTTCTCAATTTCTGGGCGACGTGGTGCCCCGCCTGCCGGGTGGAGATGCCCGCCATGGAAAAACTGCATCAAAAGCTGAAAACTAAAGATTTTGCCATGGTGACCGTCAGCCTCCACGAAACGGCGGCCGAGGTCAAGCAGTATTTCGCCGACAATCACTTGACTTTCATGGCGCTGGTGGATTCGACCGGCGCAGTGGGCTATCGATTGGGGATAAGATCCATTCCGACCACAGTTATCCTGGATGAGAGCGGCCGGATCATCGGCCAGGCGCTCGGTCCCCGGGAGTGGAACGACAAAGCGGCGGTCGCCTTGTTCGAGCGTCTGATCGCCCAACGCCCAGATCCTTCCACCGGAGCCGCGTCTTCGCCCTGATCGAGGCGGTCCGGGCCCCTCGAGCTGTGGGTGCCCAGGCGGCCGTCTCGGATCCCGGCGCAGCGGTTGAACGGCCCTTTGAGGAAAACCTTAAAACCGCGACGGCCAAAACGCCCATCATCTCTCATTCATTGCGTACGCCTGTGCCCACCGAAAGAACCGGGCAGGGGGCTTCGCGCACCACGCGGTCCGTCGTTGAACCGACCAGCAGGGTTTTAACGAGACCGTGGCCCCGCACCCCTAAAATGATCATGTCAATGGCATGGTCTTCGGCGTACCGGCTCAACTCTTCGTAGGGACGGCCTTCCAGAAGACTCGTTTGAGGTGAGCACCAATTGCGAGCCTCGCGCGGGACCATCGCGTTGAGTTTGGCCGTCAAGTGGTTGCGCAGTTCCTGTCGAATTTCTTCTTCCGTGGCGCTGGGCGGCTTGAGCAAGTGCTGGTAGGCAGGATGTTCCATGACGTGGGCCAGATGTAATTCGGATTGAAACTCCTGGGCCATACTCAGTCCGTATTGGAAGGCCAGACTGGAGTCGGGCGAGAAATCGCATCCCACCAGGATGCGTTCCAGTCGGATTTGCTGATTGACAGGATCTACAAAGCGATGTTCCGGGCTGTGTACCACGAGCAGGGGGCAGGTCAGCGTCCGCATCAGACGCTCGGTCACCGAGCCCAGAATGATTCGTTTGAGTCCGGAACGGCCGCGGGTGGCGGAGATTACCAGATCGACCTCTTTTTCTTCAACCAAGCGGGCGATCTCTTCGCCGGTGCGGCCGACCGTGATCAGCGGCTCCCATGCCACCGGTTGTTCCCCGATCAATTGTTCGAGTTGATCATAGGCGTAACTTTTGATGCGTTCCTGCTGCCCCACGGGATCCAGCTGAAACTCCCCGTAGATGGCAATCGAAGACAAATCGATGACGTGACAGATGTAGAGCCGGGCATCGAATTCTTTGGCCAGTGCGACCCCGTAAGGGATGGTCCGGTTGGAGAAATCGGAGAAATCCGTCGCACAGATGATACTTTTTAGTTGGACGCGCATGATTATGAATTCTCCTCGGCTGGGCGGTGATGCGGGATCAATAAACCTCCGGGCGTTGCCCAAGCCCTGGGACCCTGTCCGGTCGTCAGGCCAAAGGCGGTGTGATGGAAGCGATTCTTACGGATTCGACCAGCGCACTGGCGGCCGGAAGAGCCCGGCTAGCCCTTGATCACCACCAGCGGTTCGATGCGGGCGACCATTTTGGCAATCCCCGCGCCATGGACCACTTTGACGACCCGGTTGACGTCCTTGTAGGCCACCGGGGCTTCTTCCGCCAGACCGGACATGCTGCCGGCGCGGATGTGGATGCCGCCGGCTTCGAGTTCATCCCGCAAAGTTGCTCCGCGGACACTCTTCTTGGCTTTGTGCCGGCTCATGGTGCGTCCGGCGCCGTGGCAGGTGGAACCAAAGGTTTGGGTCATGGACCCTTCCGTACCGAGCAGCACCCAACTGGCCGTGCCCATGGAGCCGGGGACCAAAACCGGCTGACCGATGTCGCGGTAAATGGCCGGCAGAACCGGGGCGCCCGGACCGAAGGCCCGGGTGGCGCCTTTGCGGTGGACGCAAACTTTGCGCGGGCGGCCGTCGACTTCATGCGTTTCGATTTTCGCCATGTTGTGAGCGATGTCGTACACTTGATAGACTTGGAAATTTTTGACCTTGCCGGCCAGGGCCTGCTCAAAGCTGTGGCGAATGTGATGGGTCAGCACCTGACGATTGGCAAAGGCATAATTGCCGGCGGCTTTCATGGCGGCCAGGTAATCCTGACCTTCGGGGCTGCTCAGAGGCGCACAGACCAATTCCCGATCCGGCAGTCTAAGGCCGTACTCATGAATCGACCGCTGAAAACGCTTCACGTAGTCGCTGCAGACCTGGTGGCCGAGTCCGCGGGAGCCGCAATGGATTTGAACGGCGATCTGGTTTGGAAATAAACCGATGCGCTGGGCGGCGGATTCGTCGAATATTTCCCTGACCACGTCGACTTCGATAAAGTGATTGCCGGCGCCCAGGGTGCCCACCTGATCCCGGCCGCGGTCTTTGGCCCGCGGACTGACTGTGCCGGCCGCGGCGCCTTCCAGACACCCGCCTTCTTCGGTGCGTTCCAAATCCGCCGCGGTGGCAAATCCCCGCTTGAGGGCCCAATGGGCGCCCGTTTCCATCAGTCGCTCCAATTCACCGGACTTCAGTTTGACATGGCCGCCTTTGCCGACCCCGCTGGGGCAGTTGGTGTAAAGGGCGGAAGCCAGCGCGTCCAGATAGGGCTGGACTTCTTCCTGCTCCAAATGGGTGCCGAGCAGCCGCACGCCGCAGTTGATGTCATAGCCCACGCCGCCGGGGGAGATGACCCCGTGCGGCAATTCGGTGGCCACCACGCCGCCGATGGGAAAACCATAACCCTGGTGAATATCGGGCATGGCCAGGGCATATTTGACCGCCCCGGGCAGGGTCGCCGTATTGACCAGCTGCTCCAGACTCCTATCTCCCAAAACGCCCTCCAAAAGCTGCGAATCGGCGTAAAAGCGGGCCGGCACCCTCATATCCGCGCGATACGATTGGGGGACCTCATATAGATAGGGCGCGATTTCCCTGAAATCAGCACTGCTCAACATGGTTCACCTCCCGCCCTTGGGCACATTCTTCCGCAGGGCCGGCGGATCCAGAAGTCCTAAACATCAAAAACGACGGTGGCCTCCAGACCCCGCGCTGTCGGGGCGATCTTCAAATTATGGTAAGTCACGGCCTTGATGTGTTTTTCCATGGCGGACACCGCCCGGCCATACAGCGTCGCCTTGAGATGGGTGGGTGTGAGCGCATGAAAAGCAAATCGTTCAAAGACAAGCATCTCCCGTTCCGCCCAATAGGCCAGCTCGCTGAGCCATTCAACCAGCAGACTCTCCGCATCAATCGCCTCCAATTCAACCGGCTTTTCCAGCAATGAGCCATCCGCGCCCACTTCTCTCACCATCAAACTGTTCATCCCGCGGGCCGCATTGCACAACAGTTCCTCCAGGTTGCTTCCGGTAATGCGCAGGGCCCAGTCGGCCGTATGCTCAATTTCTTCGAAGTCCAAAGGCTCGGAGTTCGGGCGAGATCGGGATTCCGTTTTGCGGCCCATTATTTCTCACTCCCCGCCCCCTGGCGCCTGGCCCGGAACGCCCTGGGGGGTTCGCACCAAATCATGCCGATCGTTTTCTTGTGAGGCGCTTCTGCAATATACTTTCGCCGGGGCCAGGAGTTGCATGCCCTTCGCTGGGTGAAACAGACAAGCCTGCAAGGCTTGGGCGGTCTGTTTAGGAAGAGGAAGACGTTCAATCAAAGGGAGCGTTCGGTTCGGGATTTTCTGCAACCGGCTTGTCGGTCTTCAACCGATGCTTGTTTAACCCATAGCCCTCCCTAACAAGTAATTACTTCCCTAATTTTGTCAAGCGGCATTTCGCGGCAATTTGGCTGGGCATTTGCCGCAGGCGGAACGCATGGGAAGGGGAAAGTCTCCCTGGACCCTGCGCCGCATCTTTTCTTTGCCCGGCGTTTATGATACTGGAAGAGCTACCCCCCCCCTGAATTAACCGCGGTCCCCTATAGCGATGGAGCTAGGGTGAAGCCATGCGAAAACAGGCATGAGGTGCATTATGAAACATGAATACGACATTGTCATTGTAGGCGCCGGGCTGGCCGGATTGCGCGCGGCGGTCGAAATCGGCGGCGACACGCGGGTCGCCGTACTGAGTAAGGTTTTTGCCACGCGTTCCCACTCCGGTGCCGCGCAAGGCGGTATCGGTGCCGCGCTGGGCAATGAAGAGGAAGATCACCCGGAATGGCATATGTTCGACACGGTCAAAGGCAGTGATTATTTAGGCGATCAGGATGCCATTGAAATCCTGACCGAGGATGCGCCCCGGGCCATCTATGAGTTGGAACATCTCGGCGTTCCGTTTAACCGCACCCGCGAGGGCAAGATCGCCCAACGGGCTTTCGGCGGCCATACCCGCCAATTCGGCGCGGCGCCGGTCAAACGCGCCTGTTACGCCGCGACCCGCACCGGTCGGGTTATCCTTGATACGCTCTGGGAGCAGTCTTTGCAAAAGGGCGTGGCGTTTTATGATGAATACCAGATTCTGTCCCTCATCATCCGGGACGGGCAGTGCGGCGGCGTCGTGGCCTATGAACTGGCCACGGGAAAACTGCATACGTTCCACAGCCAGGCAGTGCTGTTTGCCACCGGAGGCGCCGGCAAAATCTATAAAACCACCTCCAATGCTTTTGCTTCAACCGGCGACGGAATGGCCATCGCTTTTCGCGCCGGCGCGCCCCTGGAAGATATGGAATTTGTGCAGTTTCATCCCACCGGGATTTACAAGCTGGGAATTTTGATCAGTGAAGCGGCCCGCGGGGAGGGTGGCATTCTGCTTAACAACGACGGGGAAAGGTTTATGGAACGGTATGCGCCGGTGATCAAGGATTTGGCCCCGCGGGATATGATCAGCCGCTGTATGCTGGAAGAAATTCGTGCCGGACGAGGCATCCGTGGGCAAGATTATCTGCACCTTGACCTGACCCATCTGGGTCAAGCGGTAATCGAATCCAAGCTGGCGGAAATCGCCAGTTTTGCCCGCACCTATGCCGGTGCCGATCCGGTCAAAGATCCGATTCCGGTGCAACCCACCTGTCATTACATGATGGGCGGAATCGCCACCGATGCGGATGGACGGGTGGTTGTGGACCGGGCCGGCACGCCGTTTCCGGGGCTGTATGCCGCCGGTGAGTGCGCCTGTGTGTCCGTCCACGGGGCCAACCGCCTGGGCTGTAATGCCCTGCTGGATACCTTGGTCTTCGGCCGGCGCGCCGGCATCGAAATGCAGCGGTATATCCGCGCGACTGGCTCGCCCCATCGGTCGGCCGAACCGGAAAAAAAAGATGCGGATCGTCTTCGCGGGCTGATGGAAAGCAAGGGACGGGAGCGCAGCGGCCGGATTCGCGCTGAGATGCAGGCGACGATGATGGACAAGGTATCGGTTTTTCGGGTCCAGGACGGACTGCGCGCGGCCGTGGCAAAGATCAAAGAGCTCCAGGAACGTTACCCGCAGATTGCGATTCAAGATAAGGGCCATTGTTTTAACCGGGATCTATTGGACGCGATCGAGCTGGGTCATATGCTGGATTTGGCCGAAGTCATCATTCTGGGGGCCCTTTACCGGGAAGAAAGTCGCGGCGCACATTCCCGGGAAGACTTTCCCGCACGGGACGATACGCGCTTTCTGGTGCATACCCTGTTCGGTTACGATGCGATCCGGGGGCCGCAAATCTTCACCAAGCCCGTCAAGATAACGCGATTCCAACCCCAAGAGAGGAAATATTGAAATGAAGTGCAGTTTTACCGTTTATCGCTTCGATCCGGCGGTGGATAAAAAGGGGCGTTATCAGGAATATACGCTGGAAGCGGAGCGCACGGACAAGATCCTGGATTGCCTGAACAAAATCAGGTGGGAGCAGGACCCCACGCTGGCCTACCGTTTTTCCTGTGCCCATGGGATTTGCGGCTCGGACGCCATGGTCATCAACGGCCGGATTGAGCTGGCCTGTCAGAAACTGGTCAAGGACTTTAAAACCGGCAACAATTTCGTCATTGAACCCCTGCCGCTTTTCAGTGTCATCAAGGATTTGATTGTCGACATGAACCCTTTTTTCGCCAAGCACCGTCACATCAGACCCTACTTGATCACCGCTGGCAAAGCGCTCGCGGAAGAGTTCCTGCAGGATGCGGCCCAACAAGCGGTCATCGAACCCGCCCTGCGCTGCATCCTTTGTGCGTCCTGCACCGCCGCCTGCCCCATCAATCGGGCCAACGGTGAATATCTAGGGCCTGCGGCCCTGCTGCGCGCCTTCCGTTACATTTTCGACTCCCGCGATGCGGCCACCGACAGCCGGTTGGTCCAGATTGACAGCCCTGAGGGCGTCTGGGGGTGCAAGAGCATGCGGTGGTGCACGGATGTCTGTCCCAAGGGGATTCCGGTGACCAAATGCCTGGGGCAGATCAAGCGCCTTGTCAAACAACGCGCGCAAGGCCCGTCCAGGGAGCCCCGTCCGTAAAGTGCGGGAGGAATTTCAAGGCCGCAGGGAGGGGACCACATCCAGGGTTCCCGCTGCACGTGGGCGCAGGTTGAGCTTTGCTTCCTTACTTTAAGCGGAGGAGATTCGGCGATGGTTACTTCTTTACCTCCCGGCGTTTTTGATCTGCCCCATCTCAGGGAAAAAACGCGGGTATTTTCCGACCGCGCCCAGGCAGGGGAGATCCTGGCGGATGTGCTTGACGCGGCGCCGTCGTCCCCTGACCTCGTGCTGGGGATACCGGCGGGCGGACTGCCGGTGGCGGCGGTCATCCATCGGCGATTGGGCCTTGATCTCGATGTGGCGGTGGTCAGCAAGATCACCTTACCTTGGAATACGGAGGCCGGCTATGGGGCGGTGGCCTTCGACGGCACGGTGCGACTCAATCAGGCGATGCTGGCCCATATCGGACTCAGCCCACAGCAGATTAAGGAGGGCATTGAAAAGACCCGCCGCAAGGTCCGGCGGCGCGTGCGAAGGTTAAGGGGCGGCCGGCCGTGGCCGGATCTTACCCGGCGCGCGGTGATCCTGGTGGACGACGGCATTGCGTCCGGCTTCACCTTGCGGGTGGCCGTCGAAGCCATCCGCAAGGCCGGGGCCGGTTCCATCACCGTGGCCGTCCCCACGGGCCACCGGGCGTCGCTACCCCCCATCGCAAGCGCGGTTTCAGCTGTCTACTGCCCGAATATCAGAGGCGGGATGCGGTTTGCGGTGGCCGATGCCTACGCGAATTGGTCGGATGTGACGGCCGAGGAATTAGACGCGCTTCTCGCAAAAAGCGGCCAGCCGCTTCGACAATAAAAAGCCGTTATTGACCCTGGCCTCCGGGGCCGGAGTACGGCGCGCCGGCCGCGGGGGAGAGGGGCGACCGGGGGCGGGCCGCGGCCGCCAACCCGAAAAACACCCCGGCGGAGGGGACCGTGGCTCGGAGCCGGCAACGGTTTCAAGGCGTGAGGATGCGCGGCCCGTCAAATCGGAGAAAGGAGGAACCCCGAGGATGAAAGCCCTATTTTTCCGACAACATGGGGAATTGGATGTGGTCCAGTACGGGGACGTTCCCAACCCCCAGGCGGGACCGGACGAAGTGCTGGTGCGGGTCCGTGCCTGTGCGGTGAATTACCTGGATATCTGGGTAAGGCGGGGGTGGCCCGGTCTGAAACTGGAAATGCCCCACTGGTGCGGAGCGGACATGGCCGGTGAAATCGTTGCCCGGGGTGCCGACGTCACCGGCTGGGAGCCGGGCCAGCGTGTGGTGGCGGATCCCGGCGTCAATCTGGCGCAGGACGAATTCACCCGCCGCGGCGAAGATTCGCTCAGTCCCGGGTATCATATTCTCGGCGAGCATCGGCGCGGCGCGGCTGCGGAATATATTGTCGTTCCGGCGCAAAATCTGGCGGAAATGCCCGTGGATTGGGAGTTCCCCGAGGCCGCGGCGCCCTTGCTGGTCAGCCTGACGGCCTGGCGCATGCTGATTGTTCGCGCCGGGCTCCGCGCCGGAGAATCGGTCCTGGTGGTGGGTTCGGGCGGCGGTGTCAACAGCATGGCCATCCAAATCGCCAAGCTGGCCGGGGCCACCGTCTATGTCGTCGCCAGCAATGAAGAAAAAGCCAAGCGGGCCCGTGAACTGGGGGCCGATGTGGTGCTGGATCGATCCCGAATCGATTGGGGCCGCGAGATCTATCGACTGACCGGCCAGCGCGGTGTGGACGTCGTCGTGGACAATGTCGGCCAGGCCACGATCGGTACCAGCATGCAAGCGGCGGCCCGCGGCGGACGGGTCGCTATTGTCGGCAACACGAGCGGAGCGCAGGCCGAAATCGGCATTCACTTCATCTTCGGCAAACAGATCAGCCTGATCGGCAGCACCATGGGATCCCACCAGGACTTTCGCGACGTAACCGCCCTGCTCTGGGCCGGCAAACTCAAACCCGTCATCGATCGCGTCCTGCCCCTGAGCGAGGGGCGTAAGGCCTATGAAATCATGGAAAAAGGGCAACAGTTCGGTAAGATTGTGTTAAGGCCTTGAATTGACCCGTGTCCGCGACGGACAGCCATCATGCGTAGCGCTTCATCAGTTCCCGAAAAATCACGAGCTTTTGGACGTCTTGGGTTCCCTCGCCCAATGATGAAGCCCAGGCATCCATGGGAAACTTGTGAATCGGGTGCTCGCGGATGACCGACACGGCGCCGAATAAATCCGCGGCCCAGAGCGTCACCGCCCGGGCGACGTCCACGGCGAGATACTTGGCCAGGGAGGACGCTTGGCGGAAATCGGCGCCGGTATCGGCCAGCCAGCAGGATTTCCACAGCATGAGCCGGGCCGCTTCGATCTTGGCGTAGAAGTCGGCGATTTCGAACGCTTTGGCCTGAAAATTTGCGATTTTCTGCCCGAAGATGGCGCGTTTATTGGCATGATCGAGGGCAAGTTCAAACGCCCCGACCGCTGTCCCCAGGGTCAGAGCGCTGATGGGAACGCGGCTGTGGGTGAAAACAGTCAAAACCTGCTGCAGTCCCCGGCCCCGCTGACCCAAGAGGTGGTCCTGCGGCACAAAAACGTCCTGAAACTGCAACCGGGTCAGGTCGGAGGGAATCCATACCTGCTTGTTGAGCTTTGTACGGTGCACCCCTTCCCGGTTCAGTTCCACCAAAAACATGGACAGGCGCTGGTTCCGCCCTGCCTGGGGGTCGGACACGGCGGTGATAACCGCCAAATCGCTGATGAGTCCGTTGGTCACATAGGCTTTGGTGCCGTTTAGCAACCAGCCGCCGTCAGTCTTCTCGGCCCGCATGGAGATGGCGGCGACGTCGCTGCCGGCACGGCTTTCGGTATTGCCCAGGCACATCAAGGTATCGCCTCTCACGGCGGAGGGGCCGTATCTTTCCTTGAGGGCGTCGGAGCCGAACAGGAACAAGCCTGTCAGTCCCAGATCCACGTGGGCCAGCGCGGCCACCGCCACTCCCGGCGAGAGCTTGGCCATTTCTTCCGTCAGGAGAGCTTCGCGTAAAACGGAACGGCGGGACAGGCGGCGATTCTTCCATTGCATTCCATACCAACCGCCACCTCCCAGGTCACGGAAAAAGCGCTGCGGGATGTCACCCTTGGCGTACCAGACCGACAAGTGCGGCTGGAGCTGCAAATCAAGAAACTCCCTGAAGCGCTTCAAACTGCCGGACGTGGCAGCCGGAATGGCAAAATCCAATGTCTTTCTCCTTCCATGGGGCGGGCGGCTGAGTTATGGGGGTCGGGAGGCCTTCGCTCGACGGAGCGGGTAGCCGCACCGCTTGGACCTGTGCCCGCCCGCGAGACCCCGCGTGCACCTGCGCCGTGAAGCAGGCCTTCGATTCAGTGCCCACGGCTTTAGAGCTTCCGGGGGGTCGGATCAAAAAGATAGACATCCGCCTTTTGAAAAGCAAGGCGGGCGCAAACCCGAAATTAAGCGCCCCGCCCGGCAGTAGGGATAGTCTGGGAGCGATTTGCAAGGCGTCATTCAGCGGACTATCAATGGGCCGCTTGAAGATGAAAACCACAGAAATAGAAATAAAGATTGTGTCTTTCTGAAAAGATGATACAATGACTTGCCAAGTTCCACCATGAGCCGCCGTACAGGTCAGTATTAACCCGTTGCGAGCTTGCTTTTGCCGCACAAGAAGCCTTGAGGAGCTTTCTCCTGCAAGCCGAAGCATGAACCAAGCCGCTTTATTCATTCTGAAAATTGAAGTTCTTCCATCACTTTCATAGGGCGTATCTTTGGACTGATACTGAACCTTCAACAAAGGAGCGGGAGCCATGCAAGAACTTCTCAAATACATTGTACAGGCGCTGGTAGACAATCCGGAAAAAGTTGCACTAACCGTGAAAGAAGGAAGCCAGACGATCGTGTTTGAACTTAAAGTGGCGAAAGAGGATTTAGGAAAAGTCATCGGCAAGCAAGGTCGGAATGCCCGGGCGATTCGGACCGTTTTAGGCGCAGTGGCCGCCAAGCACAAAAAACGTGCCGTCCTTGAGATCTTAGAGTGAGATCGACTCAAACGGTTTGCTGCGTTTGAGGAGAATCTGCGGTGGCCCGGCCGGCAAGATCGCCGTTTTGGCGGCGGTGTGATCCGCCGGGGGGGCGGTCGGTCTTTAGTCCTTCCCATTTCATTTCTTTGTTTTAATCCATACGATTTGCCA
>CP070697.1:4177288-4190634 GCA_020353555.1 Desulfobacterales bacterium | reverse complement strand
AGGGGTTAAACCTGGAGGCGGCCGGTGTGAGATATGACAAGACCGGCGTGAAAGTCAATGACCGGCTGCAAACCACGAACCCGCAGATCTATGCGGCGGGCGATATCTGTCTGGGCTATAAATTCACCCATACCGCTGACGCCGCGGCCCGGATCGTGATTCAAAATGCCCTCTTTTTCGGCCGGTCGAAGACCAGCGTGCTGACCGTTCCCTGGTGCACCTACACTGATCCGGAAGTCGCCCATGTGGGTCTGCGTCCCCAGGAGGCCGAAGAAAAGGGAATCGCGCTCGACACCTTGGCGATCGAAATGTCGGCCGTCGATCGGGCCATCCTGACGGGCGATACCGACGGCTTCCTCAACGTGTATGTCAAAAAAGGAACGGACAAAATCCTAGGGGCCACCCTGGTCGCGCGCCACGCCGGCGAAATGATATCGGAGATCACCCTGGCGATGGTTGCCGGTGCGGGGCTGGGAACCATTGCCAAGACCATTCATCCTTATCCTACCCAGGCGGAAGTCATCAAGAAAGCGGGCGACACCTACCGCCGCTCACGCTTGACCCCACGGGTGCAGAAGGTCTTCGAGACCCTGCTGAAGTGGCGACGGCGCTGATTCCGGCGGAATCAGGTTCCGCAAGAGGCTGGGTACCAATTTATCGCCGAGGATGGGGCGGGCCACGCCGGCGACGGGGAGGATACCGTTGTTTCAATCCCCGAGTTTGAAGATTCCTCCCAGGACCGGATTCCCGCGCAACTGGTGCACAACCGCCATCCCCACATGGCCCCACCAATAGACCCAGACCAAGGCCGGCAACGCTCGCATGGATTTCGGCGACAGCATGCACGAAGGGTGTCATCCGGCCATTTTCCGGCAGCAGCAAGAAGATGGCGGCGCCGGTCACAACCATACCGCTGACGGCCAGGAAGCCCAACCCATGGACAAGACCCGCCAGCCCGCCCCGGGGCCCGCCTTCAGGCAGCCTGCCGTGCCTCAGGTCCAGAATTTCGGATCGAACCTCGGCGCGTTCCCCGGCGATTCCAGGGGAACATGTGGCGCAGGTCCGCGCCGCCGTTGTGCCAAGCACTCCACAGCCAATGCAACAAGACGATAGCAAAGGCCGTCATGCCCACGTATTCGTGTAACTCGAAAGCAAGGCCTCCAGCGCCGGAACCCCCATGCTCAGGCCGGGGCAACTCCATCAACAGGCTGATGAAAAGCTGAAACGTGACGGTGATAGAGAGCCCCAGATGGAGCAGTTTCGTGCGTTTGTCCCAGATACGGGTATCCATGCGTCTTCCTCCGTCCCATTGCGTGTTTGCGGTCTGGCGCGGTTTTCAAAGTTGTATTTGTCATTAATCGATTCGGGGGCAAATATGAAGAAAAATCGTAAAGATGGTGAGGATCGTCAAAAGTCGTAAATCGTCGCATCCCGGTTCACTATGAAGGGGATGTGCTTCGTGGCCGATCGGGAGCAGAAAATTTTTGAATCGATCAAAAAAATATTGAAAATTGGAAAATTGGAAATAATGATTACGTTATCTTTGATCCGGCCGATGTGCGGGCCGGCCAGAGATTTTTTCATGGACGCGGGCCCGCGATTGGCACGGCTCCTGGGAACCGAAGGGTTCAAAATGACTCCATCCCAAGGTCTTAACGCTCCCCGGGTTGAAGAACCACGTGCGGAAGTCGCCGACAATTTTGGCGGGACCCGCCGGCAACTTGATAAACTGCGCGCGTTGTTTCGATCTTGTGTGGAAATGCGGCGAGCCAAAGCATCCGCAGTGACGGCTAAAGCGCGTTTTCCAGACTATCTGTTCGCCTGGGGCAAGACCGCCGCCGAACTCTATGAATTTGTCGAAGTTGATTCCTCCGCAATGCCTAACGATGGATCGTTTTGGGGAGTCAGCCCTGCCGTTGCGGAAATTTCCCGAACTGCCCCTCCCGGCGAAGGCCAAACCCCGCCTAAAAGCCTGCGGAGGTATCAATTTAGCGGTATGAAAAATAACCCCGGTCGACCGCTGATCGGCCTATCCCTGGTTTTTCAAAGGGCTAAACGGTTACCTGCGGAGTTATCCGCTAAAAAAATTCATATTGGGCCGGGAAACCACATCGGGGGGGTCGGAAAAAAACCGGCGCAGCACATCTTCGACCTCGGCCATATTCCGCACTTTTGAGATCCGGCTGTAAAGGGTGTGGCCGAAACGGAAATTCGCTGAAAAATATAGCGCAAAGCGTTTAAAACGTCTCAAGGCCCGGGGAGGATCGTAATGCTTCATCAGAAGGCGCGCGAGATTTCTGGGGGTATCAACATAGACCCCGGGGTCCGTCTCCCGCCCCTCCGACCACTCGGCAAAAATCCAGGGCCTGGCAAGCGCCATGCGGCCCAGGGCGACACCGTCGCATCCGGTCGCCCGCAACATATTCCAGCAGTCGGTCCGGTCGAACACATCGCCATTGCCGAAGACCGGAATGGAAACGGCCTGCTTGATCATGGTGATGTATTCCCATCGGGGCGGACGGGTCCGCCGGTCCGGCGCCACGCGAGGATGAAATGTCAGAGCATCCGCGCCGGCGCTTTCAAATCTTCGAGCCAGTTCGACCGCCAGGTGAGGATCATCCTTCCAGCCCGTGCGAAATTTAACAAAAAGGGGAAAAGCCACCGCCTTTCGAACGGCCGCGACAATCCGGCCGGCAAGCTCCGGATCTTTCAGCAGCGCCGCTCCGCAGTTTTGGCGGCAGATGGATCCGTCCGCGCATCCGAAGTTGATATCGACGCCGAAAAAACCTTCCGCTTCGATTCGCTGCGCGGCGGCGGCCATTAGCGGCGGCTTCGCACCAAAAATCTGACACACGAGCAAGGGACGCTCTTCGTCCCGCCACTTGAAATAAGGGGACACAAATCGGTTTTCCTGAGGGATGCTCTTGGCGCTGCACATCTCGGTGAAAAGCAAACCATAGCCGCCAAAAGTGGCAATCAACTCGCGAAACGCCACATGTCCCAGGAACGCCATAGGCGCCAGAACAAGCCGCTTGGCGATGGATTTGGTGCCGATTGCCAGCGGTTGATTGAGATGGCGGGGAAGGTTCGAATGCATGATGTCCGTCGGGTTGATCAGATGAATTGGCAGGGCCCGCTGAGCTACGATTCGGACCGACTGCGCCATAAAACATGATACATGCCAATTTAATCGTCTTCTGCAGTTTACAGCTTTGTGATACAAACCGCAACCGCTAGATCACGGACAGCCAGAATGCAGCCGGCCTAAATTCCCCCAGAATTTAGGCCCCCCAATACCCCGGAATTAGGCTAGGATGATATGGATTTAAGTCCAGGAGTTTCTTAATGTCGATTCGTTTGATTGCCAGAGATCTGTATCGCCTTCACCGGCAGGTCGGACAATTGGAAAACAAGATCGCGCATGCCCCCCCGGAGAGGATCGAGGAATTGAAAGATCAGCTGCGGAAAGTGAAGGCGGAGCGGGAGCGGCTGCGAAACGCTCTGGAGGGCCGCAAGGAGAGTTCCCGGAGGTCTAGGCCGTGGTGAGGGCCGATTGGGTCGGTCTTGAGGCGTTCGGCCGCCAGACTGGACGGAAGACCAACGACATGCGCCGGACCCGCAATGGCGTGTCCACCGGCGCCGGCACCGGGCAGGCGCCGCCGGTTGCTTCGGTTTGCGCCTGCGGCTTTTATAAGGTTTCAAAGTGATTCACGGCGGCATTGCGATCATCGGTTCAATCACGATGGATAAAAACGTGATCGGTAAAACGAGCTTTTACAAGCTCGGCGGGGCGAGCACTTACTCCGGCATAACTTATCGTCGCCACGGTTTAGAAACGCGGGTGGTTTCCAACGTCGCTCCCGAGGACGCGCGCCTGCTTGATATTCTGCGTCGGGAAAACATATTCGTCTTGAATGGGAGGAGCGCCCGGACAACTCATTTCGTAAACGTTGTCGAGGGCGACGACCTCAGGCAGGAGCTGCCATTCACCGCCGACCCCATCGGCGATCATCAAATTCATGAAATCATCGCGCGCGGCGATATGCTGCATCTGGGGCCGTTGCATCCCGCCGATATCGAAGACCGGGCCCTGAAGCGATTAAATCGCCCGGAGGCCTTTATTGTTTTGGATGTCCAAGGATATCTGCGAAGGCCTATCAACAAAATCGTCTACCCCGGCGTTTCCAGGCAGCTCGCCCGAGCGTTGGCCGCCGCGCGCGTTGTCAAGGCCAACGAGGGGGAGCTAAATCTGATTCAGGATTTTTATAAAACGCAATTGGCCGCCCTCATGGAACGATTTCAGATCGAAGAGTTTATCGTTACTTTGGGGAAGCAGGGAGGGGTCGTGCGCGCTATCCGCAATGGCGAGACGCGCTATGAGGCCGCCCCGATTCAATCATTGAGCGATCCAACCGGTGCCGGCGACGTTTTTTTGGCGGCGTACGTCATCAGCCGGTTTTGGCAAAGCAAAAATATTCCGGATGCGTGTGCCTATGCGGCGAAGCTGGCCGCCCGGCAGATTGAAGGAAACTATATCAAGCCCGAGCAACTCGGTCTGTCGCCGCCGGGGAGCAGCGGATAGTTTAAAACTCCCAAGGAGGGTCTCTCCGGAAACGGCCCCGCCGCGGCGGGAGGCAAGCTCAAGGAAGGTTGATCATTGCCGGCCGGAATTGACCGCCGCAAACCGGGGCGTATTGCGATGATCGATCCCTTCCCGGGGTGAAATTGAGGGCGAGATCGGGAAAAAGGGCATTTCCGGATAAACACGCACTAAAATTATTGGAGCGACGGCTTTATTTTCTCATCGAAATCATGCTAAGAACCCCGCGTCGAGTGAAATCACCGAGGCGTTGGAGCAAAGGGACCGCCAAACAGAAAGTACGCGCCATGGAAAACATGCAACGACGTTTGATTCCAGAAGGTCTGCAAAAAAGCTTCGTCAATTTACTGAAGCCCTTGGTCAAGCTTTTCATCAAGTGGAATTTAAATCCCAACAGCCTGACCCTCGCCGGCGTAGCCATCACTTCGATGGCGGCCCTGGCCTTTATCATGGGGAAAATACGCCTGGGCGGACTTTTGATTTTGCTGGGCGGCTTGTGCGACGCCATCGACGGCAATGTCGCGCGGTCGGCTAGTAAAGCCACAAGCTTCGGCGCCTTGTTTGATTCCACGGTTGATCGCTACTCCGAATTCATCATGTTTTTCGGCATCGCCGCGTATTTTGTTTTTCTCCAGGATTATCAGACCCTGGTGGCGGTCTTTTTGGCGTTGTGCGGTTCCATCATGGTCAGTTATGCGCGCGCCCGCGCCGAGGGTCTGGGATTGGACGCCAAGGGCGGCATGATGCAACGGCCTGAACGTATCGTCTTTCTGGGGGTAGGAGCTTTAATCCATGTGGTTGCTTTTGAAATCGCCATCTGGGTGGTCGCTGTTTTCGCAAATTACACCGCGTTGCAGCGTATTCGCTGTGCCTACAAACAAGATTCAGCCCGCTTGAATCAAGAAGCAGTCATCAAACCGTGGAAGTAAACCGTCCCGCCCGGGCAAAACCAATCGCCCGCCGCCCCCTTCCAAGGCTGCGCTCCACCTCAATTCTCTCCCGCCGGCGCCTGGCCTGTGCCAAATTGAGCCGGAGGCGGATCCCGCAGACCTTTTGATCGGCCTTTTGGGATAGCTATCCGGTACCCGGGCTCGATTTCGATCGAGCAGGAGGCTGCCGATCCTTTAACCAAAGGGTATAATCGTCAATTTCTTCTCACAAAACCTTATTTTATAGGCATTTACCTATTGACTTTGGTACTTTTTCGCGTTAAGCTGTATCTGCACAAAGATCGACCGTTCTAGATTAACGCTTAACCATGGAGGAACAGATGACTAAAGCAGAATTAATCGAACAAATGGCCAAAGACGCAAAAATCTCCAAGGCCGCCGCCGGCACCGTGCTGGATTCTTTTATGGAGAATGTGACCAAGGCGCTCAAGAAGAAAGACGGCAAGGTGACGCTCGTTGGATTCGGCACATTCCAGAAAGCTCGCCGCAAAGCCCGCAAGGGACGCAATCCGCAAACCGGCGAAGCGCTCAAAATCAAAGCCCGAAACGTCGTAAAATTCGTACCAGGAAAGAAGTTGAAAGAAGCTGTATAAGCAGCCCGGGAAGATCTTTGTGCACCGATTTCTTTTGCGCATTTTTGCTGTTCGGGGCAAAAATGCGCAAAACTTTTTTTCCGACGCTTCACCGGCCCCATCCGTATTCTCCTTGATCTGCATTTTCCCCAGCCGACCCGGCTGAACCGGAACGAACTCATCGCGCTCACAAAGATGCCGATGCGGCAAGGTGTGAAACCGGTTTTTGAGGTCTTCGACGGCAGGCTCGGCGCCTGCGCGCGGAAAAAAGGATCATTTGAGATCTGAGCGGCTCAAAAAATCAAAAGGCGGCTCGCGAGAAATCACAGCCTCATGGAACGATCACTTCTCATTGTCCATCAGGGAGCGCTCGGCGATTTCGTAGTGACCTTCCCTGCCATTTTGTTACTGCAAAAATATTTCCAACCGATTGATGCTTTATGTGAAAGCCGCCACGGTCAGTTGGCGCAGCAACTTAAACTCATTCGTCAGGGGTTCGCACTTGAAACGGCCTTTTTTGCCTCCCTCTACAGCGAAGATATTGACCCCCGGGTCCAACCAATTTTGATCCGCTACAGCCAAATTTTGCTTTTCTCTTTCTCGGAGCGACTCGAGCAGGCTTTTCGTCGTGCAACCCGAGCCCGGGTTGATCGCATACCTCCCCGACCGGCGGTCTCTGAGCCGATTCATGTTTCCGAACATTTACGGCAAGGCCTGATCCGCCGCGGCTTAGTGCCCGCCACGGAACTGGAGCCGAACTTACAGGCCCTCGTGCAGGAAGGCCGTTGCCCCACCCCCTCGCGCCCGGACCCGGTGAACGTACTGGTCCATCCCGGTGCCGGCAGCCAGAAGAAGATGTGGCCCCTACCCAATTTTCTGCGGGTGGCCGCCCAACTCGAATCCGAAGGCCTTAACCCGGAATATCTGCTGGGTCCGGCCGAACACCGACTGGGCCGGCATCTGTTTTCTGCGGGCGGACGCTCCAACCCGGTGCACATCTTGAGCGATCTCCGGGATCTGCTGAATTTACTGCAATCCGTCGGCGCTTTTATCGGCAACGACTCGGGCGTCAGCCATCTGGCCGCGTTTTTGGGCCTACCCACCGTCGTCATCTTCGGCCCTTCGGATCCGGTGCGGTGGAAACCCATCGGCCGCGCCGTTGAAGTCGTGCGCGCCGAAGTGGGATGCGACCCTTGTTTTGAATCCAAACCGGATGACTGCGACTTTGCGCAATGCCTTGAACAAATCACCCCCGAGATGGTCATCCAAGCTTTCCGCCGGTTGTTGACGCGTATTTGCCCGAGCCGCCAGGCACCCCGGGTCTGACAGCGAGGTTCGCGCGTTTTTTAAGCCCCGGGCGACCTTGTTTGGTTCTAGCACCCGACCGCGCACGATATGAGTCATCGTCGCACCCATAGGAATTTACTCATCTTGCTTCAGCGCCAACCAATTCGATGAGCTTCATTTTTTCCGGCGGCACAGCCCCGGGTTTAACCCGGATCCTCGGCATCATGTCGTTCCACTTGTGCACGACGATGGGGTCAGTATCTTTGGATCATCTCCAAAAGAGTTAGCGTCATTTAAAGGAATAGGCGGTCTATCGCGGTTGGTTGTGTGGTTAAAGATAGATATTTTAACCGCAGACATGCGCAGACCATCCGCCGACAACAATGATTTTTTTGCCTGGGCGATCCGCCGCCGCTTTCAGCGATGGCGAGACAGGCACTGCCCAGGCCAAAGCTCAATGCCTCTCCGGCATAAGCGCCAACTCTATCGCGAAGCGATTGCTGTTTTTGCCTCCGCAAGCTTGCCGGGCCGAAGCCTTGGGCGAAGACCGGGCGCGGAGGCCAAAGATCTGCGTCCGTCAGCGTCTGTCGAGTGACCCTGAGCGCAGTCGAAGGGGAGCAGGCGGTTAATAAAAATGGTTCTTCTCTGAAAGCTTGAAGGACAATTCCAAAATCAGCGGATTCAGGATGTCGCCGCTATTTTCAGCCGCTGCTGATTCGGACTCTGCTTCATCCGCCGACGGTCGCTTTGGTGTCCTGGCAAACTTCGACCGGCGCATGATCGGGAACCCTGTTTTAGGCGTTCCCGTCACGGCCGGCGGTCGCCGCGCGCTCACCGCCCGAGCCGCGCAGGTTGATGATCTTGTTGACCAGATCAAACCAAAACGGCGCCCCCAGCGAGACAGCAAAGATGGTGACCAGCAAACCGATGATCTTGCCGACCCACCCCGCGGCACTGCTCGGCACCTCACGCGGATCGTCGGTGTCGTCGGAGGCTTTGATCCAGCCGATCGGCAAATGCAACCGCTCAAGTTCACCACGGATCTCACTCACCCGGGCGGCACCTGTTTTCGCGGCAATCTCGCGCTCCGGAAGCGCTTGGCGGGCGGCCGCCACAATGGCGTCCCGCAAAGCCGCATCTTTGAAGAGACTATTGGCGATTGAAATCGTATCGACATTCAGCCCCGCGCTAACCACCAGGGCCAACACCAGCAGGATCAACTGGGTTTTGCGCTTGTACCAGCCCGACACCCGCGCCATGGTATCGTCAAACCACTGCTCCACCTCGGCCAGAATCCCCTGCAAATCGCCCTGGGCCTCGCGAACGAATATCTGCAGCGACTTCTTTAAATCATGCGGCAGATTCGAATTGGCCGTCACACGACGGATGAGATCCTCCACATCGATCGGATTTTGCCCGTTTCCTTCCGGCACCGCAATATCCCACAGCGCCCTTGCGAACGTACCGGACGCAATATAGCTGGGTCCGCCCGTGCGCTTCAAAAACCTGTCAAACCAACCCTGTCTGTAAAATCCTTTGATCAGCGGGTGCTGATAGACCACTTTGGCCAGCTCTTCTTTTTCCAAAAGGTTCTTGATGCCGTCTCTCAACGTATTGGCCCGCATGGCAAAGATTCTGACGATCCACTCGTTCAATGCCGAACAGAGCAGCGACAGCAACAAATAGATAAAGCCAAGGCCTGCCCCCACGTCCAAAAGAATTGAGCCAAACATGACATCGCCTCCTTAAGATTGTAAGAAAGTTGTCGTTTTTCAGGAAATGGTCGTCAGCCCGAGAGTCCTAAAACCATCATCGAAGGACAACGCATGAATCTTGTTGGGCTTATCATAGAGGAGAAACCGCGTGAGGGCATCTGCCAAAGAGATCTTTTAATGACTCTCCGGGCTTTAGAAGCTGGTCCAACTGGGCCAGCTTGTTTCAAGCCTCAGCGAGACCTAAATCCAATAATGGTTCCCGCATTAAATGCGTCCGCTACTTGTGCAATTGAAGCTGAAACTAAATCGATTGGGTAAAGAATGTCAACATAAACCAAGAAAAAGTCTCAGCCGTGCCTTCGCATCCGAGGCTGCCTGAAAGAAAAGACGCAACATCCGAACTTGAGGAGAGGACAGTCGCAGGTTGAGGGAGCTGCAACTTCGCAAACCTCCGGAAACCAGCCGTATTGTCGGGGGACGGATTCATGGCGCCCGGATAGGTGGCTTGTATCATCTGCACGAGGTTAAAGAGCGGTGGACCACTGACAGAGACTTTTCACGTTTTGCCGGTATCAATATACCCAATCCGCTAATCAAGTAGCTTTACTGTTCGATCCTACCAATAAGACTCCGTAGCTTTTCACAAACCTGCTATTATCTAAACCGTTCGGCGGTAGACACCTCTTGACATGTGCAGGCTAAGGAGCGGTCATACAATAACGAAATGTAGAGCAATACGACAGGGGCATTTACGCGTGGCTTTGCTTGGCATGAAAATCTTTCCGTCTCCATCGAAACACAACAGAAGGGAATTCTTTCATGACGTCTCCTTGTTTCGCTCAAGTTTACGGGCTGATGGAACTGGACACATGCAGGCCGCAACGTGAACAGTTGAGAACATCCAACTGAAGGAGATCGGACCATCGGGCATAAAAAAGGTCAATCGCTGCGGCTTACCGGCTAGGTTCTATCTGCGTTTTCGCCCACTCCAATATCTGGTCAAACTTGGTCTGCCCCGGAGCAGGTGGTTTGAGTAGGGGACGGAATTTGGGATCATGGATAAAGGAGTATCCAGCCTGCGGGTGGAGAGTGGGGGTGATATCAGAATGGAATTCCAGTCCCTCACGCCTTACTTGCCAAAAAAAATCTATTCCTTTAGAAAAAGGATAAAAGAGCCGGCTGGGCTTCAAGGTCTTTAGATCAAACAAGGAATTGGAACCACCCCAAAGTCGGATAGTTTTATCATCGGAGCCAGAGGCCAGGAACTTGCCGTCAGGGCTGAAAGCCACACTGAAAATACTATCGTTATGGCCAGATAAGACGGCCAGCTGCTTTCCGCTTTCGACTTCCCAAAGGCGTATGGTCTTATCCCCCGAGCCGGAAGCCAGGATCTGACCATCGGGGCTAAAGGCCACACTTGATACAGATTTGGTATGGCCTTCTAATTGTCTTGCTTTGCCACTTTCCGGATCCCACAGGCGGATAGTCGTATCGTCAGAGCCGGACGCTATAATCTTGTTGTCCGGACTGAATGCTAAACTGTTGACAGCACCGCTATGACCGGTCAGGACCAAGCGTTCTTTTCCGCTATCAGTCTCCCACAGGCGGATGTAATTATCCTCGGAACCCGAGGCCAAGACTTGACCGTTGGGACTGAATGCTAAACTGTTGACAGCAAGGCTATGGCCAGCCCGAGATGTCCGCTCTCTGCCTTCGCTGACCTCCCAAAGGCGAATGGTTTGATCAGATGATCCAGAGTATAGAATCATGCCATCAGGACTGAAGACCACACTATTTACCGAACTGCTATGTCCAATTAAGACTGCCGATTCCATGCCGCTTTTGACATCCCACAGGCGGATGGTTCTGTCGGTAGAGCTGGAGGCCAGAATCTTGCCGTCACGGCTATATGATACACTTTTGATATAACCGGTATGGCCGGGTAACGAGATCAACTCTTTCGCGCTCGCAACCTCCCACAGCCGGACTGTCGTATCCCAAGAGCCGGAAGTCAGGATTTTGCCGTCGGGATTGAAGGCCACACTGGAGATACCACCAGTGTGGCCGGATAACACGGCCAACTCTTTGCCACTTTCAATTTGCCATAGGCGGATCGTACTGTCAGAAGATCCAGAGGCCAACGTCTTGCCGTCGGGACTGAAGGCCACACTCCGGACCTCACCACCATGGTTGACTAAAACGGATCGCGCGTTCCCGCTTCCCACCTCCCACAGCCGGATGGTCTCATCTTCCGAGCCGGAGGCCAGGATCGCGCCGTCGGGGCTAAAGGCCATACTTTCGACATGACGGCCATGGCCCCTTAAGACGGCGAGCTCTCTACCGCTTTCGACATCAAACAGGCGGATGGTTTTATCGGAAGAGGCGGAGGCCAGGGTCTTGCCATCAGGACTCAATGCCAGACTCTGCACATCACCGATATGGCTCAGCGACGGAGAAAACCACCTTTCCGCCAGCGCTAACTGAATTGCTTCCGGGTTCAGTAATTTTCCGAAAGATTCGGGACGCAAAGCGATCCTTTTCGGGCCTACCTCCTGTTCCATAGCCGCCGCGCTATTCAGCCAGGCATCGCGGTAATTTCTCTCCTCCAGATGCTGCAACGCCCTTTCCTCGAATACTCTGGCAAGGTTGTAATTGGCTGCAAAGGTCTGCTCTCGGGCTATGTCCCTTTGCCACAAAGCCCAAAACGCCGAGGCTGACGCTACAAGCGCAAGCACCAAGAAAACCACGGCAGCAGCTCCCAAGACATGTTTCTTACGCTGCGCCCTGGCGGATGACGCTTTGATGAATTCGACGGTCTTTGCATCTAATTCACTGGGGTACCTTGTCAAAATGTCCTCGGCGTCGGCTAACGGCTTACCTTCGGCCAGCAGAAACGCCTTGTCCTTACCTCCTTGCTCCCAGCTAAGAACGGCAGCTTCGACGCGGGCCCGTGTCTGGAGGTCCTGGCGATTCTTCCTGATATATTCGGCAGCTCTCGGCCAATGACTTAAGAGTGCTTCGTGAGTGATTCGAACCTGGCCGCCTTCATCGGCCGTTATTAGGTTTGCGGTGCGGTGGAGGAAAGAATCTATCAACTGCCTTTGAGACGTGCCTTCCGCGAACGAGTCGAGCGGGGCGATACGGGCGGTTGCGGCTGCGTGTTCCTCCTGACCGACCGTCACCAGTGCTCGTAAGACTTTCGGCAGGGCCTGCTGGACCTCATCGGTTTGAGCTTTAAAGACTTCTTCTGCGCGCTTCCCCAGAGCCCCTTCCATACCGCCCAGCCGCTCGTATGCCTCATAGGTGAGCTCTCCCGTATCCTTACACTGCTGCCATAGTTGTTCCAGCGTGAACTCGAGCAGCGGCAAAGCAGACGGATTTTTGCCGGCGGCCTCTCGCAGTTTCTCGTCCAGAGAAATCCCGTCAGCGTTAATCTCAAAACGCAGTCCCGCCGCTTGCGCCGGCTGTCGAATGATTTGCCCGATCTCGGGTTCGTTGGGCGGCAGCAACAAGTACCGGCCCTCACCTTCGCTGAGTCGTGCCAGCTCCGGCAAACTGGCGAGACGGTCGAAAAAATCACTGCGGATGGTCGCAATGATCCAGACTCGGCCGCTGCGAGCCAGCGCGGCCAGGGTGTCTACGAACCGCTGCCGGTCCTCATCCGAATATTCAATTGTAAACAGCTCTTCGAGCTGGTCCACCACAATTGTCAGACGCGCCTCGGCGTGATCGGCCAGTTTGGCGGTTTTACGAGCTGCTTGCAGGCCTTGCTCGATGGGCAGGAGGGCGTTTGACGCGTCACGCAGCTGAGAGGCCAAACGGGTCGTGTCGTACGCCAGATCAGCGAGCTCCGGTAAGCCCACCACCTGCGGTTTGGCCGTTTCCTGCGACTCCTCCGAATCGGGCAGCAGCGCCGTGCTGAGCGCAGCGAACGGGTCCGTTGGGTTGTCGCTTGGCCGCATCAACGCCACACGGCATAACCCGACATGCTTTACCATGCCCGGCATCATGAGATCCGGCAGCAGACCGGCTTTGACCAGCGACGATTTTCCACTTCCACTGCCGCCGAATACCAACACAAAGGCACAGCCTTGCGATGCCCGGCCCACCAGAACCTCGCGCAGCTCGTTGCGCGCCCGGGTGCGGCCGAAAAAGATGGGCGCATGCTCGATCTCAAAAGTCTCCAGGCCGCGGAAAGGACTGCCCGGCCAAATGATACTAC
>CP070697.1:4161773-4177188 GCA_020353555.1 Desulfobacterales bacterium | reverse complement strand
AAAGCGCCGGAAGGCCTTCGTAGGGGCAGACCGTCAGCAGGCCGTTATGGAAAGACCAATCGGGGCGGATGGCCTCATTGGCCCGCATGAGATGGTGATAATCCCGCCCGGCCACAAACGGGCGCAGTTCCAATGCGAGTCGTGTTCTCGCCGTAGACCGCGGCCACGGTTTTGCGCAGCCGAATGCCCGCGGCCTGGTAGGTGAACTCCGGGAAAAAATGCTTCCGGAAGGCCTGCAAGTGGCGAAACCCCTCGGGATGGACCGTGCCGGGATAAATGTTGGTGCTCAGATCCAGCCGTTGGTCTCCTATCGCCAGGGTTTCATCGAGTTTGGAAAGCAGGACCGTCCGCCCCACCGGCGGCCGGGTGGCGGCCACCAGCAACCCGTGGTAGCGCCGGGTGTGTGCGCCGCAAAGGGTGGAACTGGCCCAGCCCCCCAGCCCGTTGGTTTCCAGCCACTCCCGCCGGAGCGTTTCGTTGAGATCCTGGGTGATGCTTTGATCAAAAGCGATGGTGCTCATGATGGATCCTGATGCTTGCCGATTCTTTGCGGGGCGCGGATTCGCCGGAGATCATGCAATCCCGAGCATAAACGCTAATTGCATACCGGATGACGCGCAAAGGCGCAATTGCCGGTTTACTGTAGTCTGTTGTTCGTTGCTTGACAAGCATTGTTTCGCCGGTTGCGCTGGCGCGCGGCGCCCAAATCCAAATTCAGTCGGCGCGGGTCGGTCAACCCCCGAGAAACAGCGCGCCCCCCGATCGAGCTTTGACGCGGTGACGGCAAGACGTCCGCGGACAAGTGCCCGCAGTTCGGCTAAAAGGATATATCCGCACCTCAAATAATCCCTTGCCCCGCGGTGGCGCGGATGATACACGTCAGGGTGCGGCGGGGTTGCCGGCACGATCCCGATATTGCCCAATTCGCATCCCCGGCGGTGATCCTCGGCCTTTATTGCATCCGTCAGCGGTTGATTTGTTTCAGGGTAACCCTATGTCACGCATCCGACGAGGCGACGCGCAAGGACCCTACGTGTTGGCGATCGATATCGGCACGTCCGCGGTACGGGCCGGGCTTTTTGACCGCATCGGCCGGGCGGTGCCAGGCGTTGAGTGGCGGCAGGGATATGCCATTCGGACCTCGGCCGACGGTGCTTCCGAAACCGATCCCGACGCGCTATTGGAAACCGTTTGGAACGGCGTGGATGGGGTCCTGCACCGGGCCGGCCCACGGGCGCAAGGGATCGTCGCCGTCGCGAGCTGCACGTTTGTCGGCAACATCCTGGGCGTGGATCAAAAGGGCCGGGCGGTGACACCGCTGATGACCTATGCGGATACCCGCGCCGAGGTGGCGGTGGAATGGCTGCGCAGCGAATTCGACGAGGCCGCCGTCCACGACCGCTGCGGCTGTCATTTCCATTCCAGCTATCTTCCGGCCCGCTTGCGCTGGCTGGCCTTGACCCAACCCGCTTGGGTTCATCAGGTCAAGCGCTGGATTTCCATCGGCGAGTATCTGGAGCTGAAGCTCTTCGGCGCAACGGCGGTGAGCTATTCGGTGGCCTCCTGGACCGGTCTGCTGAACCGGCATCGGCTCGATTGGGATGAACAGCTGCTGGCCAAACTTCCGGTGGCCAAGACCCAACTTTCGTCCCTAGTGGACATCGAAGAGGGCCGGCGCGGGCTGCGTCCGGAATTTGCCGCCCGGTGGCCGGGTTTGCGGGATGTACCCTGGTTGCCGGCCGTCGGGGATGGGGCGGCCGCCAATATCGGCAGTGGCTGCACGACGGATTCCCGGGTGGCGCTGACCATGGGAACCACCACCGCCTTGCGGGCCGTCAGCGATCATTCCTTCCGCCATGTGCCGGAAGGATTGTGGTGCTATCGGGTGGACCGCCGCCGTTCTCTGCCCGGTGGTGCTTTGAGCGAAGGCGGCGGTTTATTCGCCTGGATGAGGAGCACATTGCAGCTGCCGGAGGCGGCCCAACTGGAAAAAGACCTGGCCGCCCTGGAGCCCGATGCCCACGGCCTGACCGTTCTGCCGTTTTTAGCCGGCGAAAGAAGTCCCGGCTGGCGGGGCCATGCCCGCGCTACCCTCCATGGCTTGTCGGTGGCAACCCGTCCGTTGGAGATCCTGCGGGCTGGCATGGAAGCCGTGGCCTACCGGGTGGCGCTTGTGTTTGCCAAGCTGGTGCCGATTCTGCCCGCTGAGCCCCAGGTGATTGTCAGCGGCGGCGCCCTGCAGCATTCTGCCGTCTGGCCGCAGATCATCACCGACGTTCTGGGCCGGCCGACGGCCCTGTCGCGTGCGCCCGAGGCCTCAGCGCGCGGGGCCGCCCTGCTGGCCTTCGAAGCGCTCGGAATGCTGGCAGAGCCGAAAGATATCCCGGATTTTGTGGAAGAGACCCTTGAACCGGATGCGGCCCGCCATGCCGTTTACTGCCAGGCGGTTGAGCGCCAGCAGCGCCTGTACGCCCGGCTGGTGCAGGAGAGCTGATGTGAACCAATGACGTCGCCCGCGCGTGCGGCTTCAGAAAGAACTCAGAAACCCCCCATCGACATAGAAAATCTGCCCGGTGATAAAATCCGATGCCGGGGCGGCCAGAAAAACCGCCGCGTAACCCATATCTTCCGGATTCCCCCACCGGCCCAAGGGCGTGCGGCCTGTGACCCATTGGTCGAATTTGGCATCGCTCCAGAGCGGCTGGGTCAAGTCGGTGCGAATATATCCCGGTCCGATGGCATTGACATTGATCTGGTACTTGGCCCAATCCACGGCCAGGGCTTTCGTCAGTTGGCGGATACCGCCCTTGGAGGCGGCGTAGGGGGCGTTGTTTTCGCGCACGGTATCGCTCATGAGGGAGGCAATGTTGATGATCTTGCCCGATCGGCGGCTTTGGATACGCTCCTGCCCGAAGGCCCGGCACATGGCGAACACGGCGCTCAGGTTCAAATTGATCACAAAATTCCAATCGGCGGCGGAAACGGTTTCGGCCGGGCCGCGGCGCGTGCCCCCGGCGTTGTTCACCAGAATATCGATGCCTCCCGTATCGGCAACGATCCGGGAATAGAGATCCGCAATCGCATCCACCTGACTCATATCGAAGGAATAGATCCAAACCCGCCGGCCGGGGGCGGCGAGTTGCGCCTGGGCCTGCTTGAGTTGATCTTCCTGGCGGGCCGCCAGCACAATATTCGCGCCGGCTTCCGCCAAGGCCTGGGCGATGCCGAAGCCGATCCCCCGGCTGCCACCGGTTATCAACGCACACGTATGGTCGAGCCGAAATTTATCCATCTTGGTTTACTCCGCGGTTTACTCCGGGTTGAGAAGAACTTTGCAGACATCTTCGGGTTGTTGCATGATCTGAAATCCTTCGGAACCGCGATCGAGGTCCAGCATGTGGGAGACCAGCTCCGTGAAGGGAAGATCGGCCGCCCGATCGAGGGCCTTGCGATAATCCTGCGGGGTATAGACCCGGGTACCCTTGACCGTCAGCTCCCTGAAATTGACGGTTTGCAGATCAACCCCGTGGGGTTCCTTGTGGGTGCTGACGACGACCACGGTGCCCCGGGGTCGCACCAGTTGACACATCTGCAAGGCCGCCGCGCCGGATCCGGCACATTCAAAAACGACATCCGCGCCCTCCGCGTCGGTCACCTGGTCCACCAGACCGGCCAAATCTCCGGCCGCGCTGTTGAACACCTGGAATCCCAGCCGGGCGGAGCGCTTCAACCGGTGGGCATTGATATCGCTCATGATAATATTTTGGATGCCGACATCTTGCAGGCACAATCCCACCAATAGTCCGATGGGTCCGCTGCCGATCACCACGGCGGTTTGCCAGTTGGGCTCCCCGGCCATTGCCAGGGCGTGCCACGCGACCGCCAGCGGTTCGACCAGCGCCCCCTTTGCATACGACAGCTTGGGCGGCAGCTTGAACAACAGCTCGAGGGGCACGTTGACATACTCCGCAAAGGCGCCGTCGCGATCGATGCCGATCAGCTTCAGGTTGCGGCAGACGTGGGCTTGACCGTTGCGGCAGGCCCAGCACCGGCCGCAGACCAGCAGGGGGTAGGCCGTCACCTTGTCGCCCACGGTCAGATCGGTTGGGCCGGGCCCGGGGTTGATTGAGGCGATCTCGCCGGCAAATTCATGTCCCATCACCAAGGGGGCCTGGGCCCGGGGATGTTTGCCGGAAAAGATATACATGTCGGACCCGCAGATGCCGGCCGAATGGACGCGCACTAGGGCCTCGCCGGCGGCGCACACCGGCGGTTCAATGTCTTCGGTCTTAACGAGCTGGGGGGCCAAGTAGCGTAGCGCTTTCAATGTTTTCGATACTCCTTTCTAATCCATGATCAGCCCGCCGTTCACATCCAGCGTCTCGCCCGTGATGTACTGCGACCGGTCGGAGGCCAGAAAGGCAATGGCTTCGGCTACTTCGCCGGGCGTACCGTATCGTTTGAAGGGGACCATTTCGGCAAAGGCGGTGTTGACGGCATCGCCCCACACCTCCGTCATGGGGGTCGCAATGGGGCCCGGACAAACGCTGTTGACGTTGATCCGATAGGGGGCGGCATACAGTGCCAGGGATTTGGTCATGCAGATAATGCCGGCCTTGGAAGCGGAATAATGGGCGCCGACGGCCACTCCGCCGCTTTTGCCGGAGGCCGAAGCAATGCTGACAATTTTCCCGTATTGCCGGGCACACATATGGTTCAAGGCGGCCTGGGAGCAGAAAAAGGCCGATTTGAGATTAATGGAGAAAACCAGGTCCCATTCCTCCGGAGTGATTTCGGGCACGGGCGTCCGACGGGCGATGCCGGCACAATTCACCAGGATATCGACCTGGGCGTAATGGGCGATGGCGGTTGCGAAAAGGGCGTGAATCTGATCCAGCCGGGTGACGTCGTTTGTGATAAATTCGGCCCTGATATTTTGGGACTGAAGCTCTCGCAGGGTTTTTTGTCCGGCCTCCTCCTGAATATCCGCCAGCACCACCGTCGCTCCCCTCTGGCCGAGGATCAGCGCCGTTTCCCGTCCAATCCCGCTGGCGGCACCGGTAATTACCGCAACTTTTCCTTGAAATTCCATGGCGTTCTCCTTTTACTGTTCGTCGGGCCTATCTTTACCGCGGAGCAGAACGCGCGCCCCGGCCGCGTCGGCAATCCCCGCGGTGAATGCCTACCAGGGATTGACCCAACAGACAGGCCGTTCTCCGGCAAGGACCCGCCGCACTTCCTGGGCCGCCCGGGTTTGCAGCTCCTGGACGGAGTCTTTGGAATACCAGGCGACATGGCTGGTCAGGATCACGTTCGGCAGGGCGACCAAAGGATGATCTTGACCGAGGGGTTCCTTCTCGAAAACATCCAGACCGGCGGCCAGGATTTGTCCATTCCGAAGGGCTGTGACCAGGGCCGTTTCGTCAACCACGGCGCCGCGGGAAGTGTTGACCAGAATGGCCGTCTTTTTCATTTTCGTCAAGGCGGCGGCGTCGATGATGTGGCGGCTTTCCGGGGTGAGGGGTGTATGGAGCGTAATATAGTCCGATGCGGCCAGCAAGGTATCCAGATCGACTTTTTCAGCCTCATTGGCGCGGATCACCTCGGCGGTGACAAAAGGGTCGCAAACCAGAACCCGTCCGGGCAGAAATCCCCGCCATTTGCGATGAAACGCCCGGGCAATCTTGCCGTAACCCACAAGTCCCAAAGTTTTGCCGGTCGTACGATAGATTTCGTCGCGAATATCGCTTTCGAAAATTCCCCGGCGCAGATTCCGGTCGCGAAGCGGAAGCTGGCGGATGCAAGCCAGCAGTAAAGCCACGGCATGATCGGACACGTCCTCCGTGCCGTAATCAGGCACGTTGCTGACATAAATTTTCCGCTTGCGGGCCGTTTGGAGATCGACATTGTCGACCCCCACGCCGTAGCGCGCAATAATCCGGCAGCGCTGGAACGCTTCGATCACGCGTTGGCCGATTGGCGCTTCGCGCACCAGGACGGCATCGGCATCTTGGGCGGCCTTGATGACCTGATCTTCGGCGGTGCAGTCTTCGGCCGTCAGAACCAGTTCGGCACCCATCGGCTCCAAGATATCGCGTTCGAATTGATAGGTTTCGTAACCCCGATTGACAGCCACGACTTTGTAGTGCGCCATGTGCGGAAATCTCCCTTAAGCGGTTTTTTTTGCGAATCCCGCCGCTTATTATGTCCGCCCCAACACCGGCCGGCCGCAAATTCCCGCCGGCCGTTTTGGAGCCCGTGCACTAAAATGCGGCTTTACAGATCTCCAGAATATCTTCGGCCGTGGCCACCCGCGGCGACAGGGGGACCATGAAGTTCTGGGCAATCGATTCGGAAAACTTGGGTAGATCTTCTTCCTTGACGCCGTATTGGGCTAAGCCGGCCGGCAGATCCACATCGCGGGATAACTGCTCGACGGCTTCCACCGCCATTTCGGCGGCCGCGCGTTCCGACATTCCCTCCACGTCTTCACCCAAGGCCACGGCAATATCGACATATTTGGAAACCGCACCGGGCAGCAGAAATTCCATGGCGTGGGGCAAGACGATGGCATTGCTGACCCCGTGGGGCATGTTGTAGACGCCGCCGAAGGGAAGGGTGATGGCATGCACCAGACAGAGCTTCGTGTTGTGAAAGCCCATCCCGGCCAGAAGACTGGCGGTTAACATCCCGTCCCGGGCTTCGATATCATTGCCGTTATGCACCGCCGTGCGCAGATAGCGTCCGATCAGTTCGATCGAGCGCAGCGTAAGTGCATCGGAGACTCTCCAGGAATTGACACTGATATAAGATTCGATGGCATGGGTCAACGCATCCAGGCCGGAATCCCGCGTCGGGGCGGGGGGCAACGTGAGGGTGAGATAAGGGTCCATCAGCGCCACCGCCGGTGCCACTTGCGGGCTGCGGATACCCATTTTGATTTTTTTGATGGGGTCGTTGAGCACGGCGATATCGGTGATTTCCGCCGCCGTCCCGGCCGTGGTCGGCACGCAGATGACGGGTACGCCGGTGTTTTTGATTTTGCCGATCCCTAAATAGTCCGTCGCCGATCCCGGATTGGTCGCCAAAACGCCCACGCATTTACCCGTATCCATGGGGCTGCCCCCGCCCACGGCGATGACGCCGTCGCAGCCTTCCTCGGTATAGTGCCGCAGGGCTTTGTCGGCGGTTTGCACCGTGGGATTGAATTCGACTTCGTCAAATAGGCGGGTGGCGACGTCGGCATCTTGGAGCGGTTTCAATAGCTGATCGAGAATTCCTGAATGGGCAACCCCCTGATCCGTGACGACCTGGGCTTTTTTCAAGTTCAGCCGCCCGGCGATTTCACCGATCTGCGCGGCCGCGTGGCGGCCATAGACGATTCGTGTTGGAATCTGAAATTCGTACGGCGCTGGCATGTCATCTTCCTCCCATGTGGTTTTGGAGATTCAAGATTGAGTTGAAGGCGTTTTGCCCGGTGGATTTGTAGACCGCCCTCCCTTTTCGTTTTAGACGCCCGGGACGGCGATCGCGGTCCTTTTTTGGCGTCGCGTGGGGCGGCTCTGATCCTCGAAATCCCGACATCCAAGTTGTTTGCCGCCGAGTTTCGGAAAATGCGCCGAAACCCCAGGAAGCATTATTGTTAACAATTTTATCAGCCATTCAATTTCACAAGTCAAGGTTTTTTTGGGCGGCGGTCAGCGTCAAGGCGTTTGGATATCGTCTTTCAGAAATGACCCCCCTTCCCGTGAAGAATCCCAAACGCCTTGGCCGTGAGGCAGCGTTGGGCTGAATTGTGCCGGATCGAAGCTCCTGCAATGGGTCTTGCCGGGTCGAAAAGCGTTTGACAAAGCCCCTGGAAAATGCCAATAGGTGGACGAGTGGTCTGACCACTCGTCCAATTTGTTTCCAGCGTGCCAAGCAAACCACCAACCAACACATTTGCGGAGGTGTAAAATGGGTTTAGACCGACTCTTTAGTTCCTTTACCGTGGGAACCCTGGAGGTGGCCAACCGTATCGTGATGCCACCCATGGCGACCAACTACGCGACACCGGAGGGTTTTGTGACCCCGCGGCAGATTGCCTACTACGTGGAACGCGCCAAGGGCGGCGTCGGTTATATCACCGTGGAGCACACGGGTATTAGGCAACAGGGCAAGGCCAGTCCCAAGATGCTGTTGATCAGCAGCGAGGAACACGCATTGCGAATCCAAGCGTTGATCGAGGCGGTCCATGAGGTCGGGGGGAAAATCGTGGTACAGATCAACCATGCGGGAAGGCAGACCTCCTCGGCGGTGACCGGGTTGCCGATCGTCGGGCCTTCGCCCATTCCCGTTTTGCCCCAGATGGAGATTCCCCGGGAGCTAAGCGTGGGAGAGATCGAGGAGTTGGTCGAGGTTTACACCACCGCCGCTGAGAGGGTTAAGCAGGCCGGGGCGGACGGGGTTGAGCTGCATATGGCCCATGGATACCTTATCTGCGCCTTTCTCTCGCCTTTTTCCAATCAGCGCCAAGACCGGTATGGAGGCGATCTCACGGGCAGGGCGCGGTTTGCGGTGGAGGTGCTCAAGTCCGTCCGCGGCCGGGTGGGTCCGGATTTTCCCATCGTCTGTCGCTTGAGCGCTGACGAATATGTGGAGGGCGGGCTGCAAGTCGAGGATACCCGACAGATTGCCAAACTGCTGGAAAAGGAGGGCGCGGATGCGTTGCATATATCGGCCTGCAATGCCGCATCGGTTTTTCTGAACCACCCCCCCTATTATGTCCAGGAAGGGGTTTTCGTCCATCTGGCCCAGGCCGTAAAGGCGGAAGTCGACATCCCGGTGATTGCGGTGGGAAGAATCAGAAATCCCGTCATGGCGAACCACATCATCGGCGAGGGCCAAGCGGATCTGATTGCCATGGGTCGGGCCTTGATCGCCGACCCCCATCTGCCGGCCAAGGCAAAGGAGGCGCGCTTCGAGCAAATCATCCCCTGTATCTCGTGCAATCGCTGCATCCAGACCCTCAGAAAGGATGCGGTGCGTTGTGCCGTCAACCCGGAGGCCGGGAACGAAACGCAATTCCGTATGACAAAAGCCCCGCGGCCCAAACAGGTGTGGGTTGTCGGCGGAGGGCCCGGGGGTCTCAAGGCCGCCGAAATCGCCGCTTTGCGCGGGCACCAGGTGACGGTGTTTGAAAGGCGCCAGGAGCTGGGCGGCAGAGTCAGAATCGGCGCCAGTCCCCCGAAAAAAGCCGTCTTAAACGAATTCATCGATTACCTGGCAAGGCGGGTCAAGGCGCTGGGGGTCACCGTGGAATTGGGCCAAGAGTTTACCGTGCAGCGGTTGGATGCCGCCCAACCCGATGCGCTGATCGTGGCCACCGGTGCCCGGCCGCGTCTGCCGGATTGGAAAGGCGTGGCCGAGAGCGGCGCCCTGGCCGTGGACGACGTGTTGACCCAGGCGGCCGAGATCGGAGAAAAGATTCTGGTGGTGGGCGGCGGCGGCAACGGGGCGGAGCTGTCCGATTATTTGTCCGAGATGGGCAAACAGGTTACCTTGGTTGAAATGCTGGATGTTATCGCCGCGGACCTGGTGACGCACCTGCAATACTTCCTCGTGCAGCGGCTCAAAGAAAAAGGGGTTGCCATCCTCACCTCGACCCGCGTGCGCGAATTGGGCCGGGGCTTTGCCGTGGTGGAGGACGCCGCGGGGGTCAAAAAACTTGAGGGCTTCGACACGATTGTTCTGGCCATCGGGCAGGCGCCCAACGACGACATTTACCAGCGCTTGCAGGGCAAGGTGCCCGAGTTGTTTCTGATCGGTGATGCCGCCGAGCCCCGGGAGATCGTGGATGCGGTTTACGAGGGTGAGCAAAGCGCTTTTAAAATATGAGTCTGTTGGGAAGGCAGGGAGAACTTTGATTCAGGACGCGGCCGCAAGGTCAGACGAGCGAGAGGGGGTGATAGGAAATAGGCATCGAGGCTGTTCGCATTTGCGGTTCATCGGCCTCCCGCGTCGTCGGGGGGGAGATGACATCATCCCTAGGCGAGATATTCTGCCTGCAAGAGGAAAGGAGGGAAGACAATGAAAACCAGAGAGACATCGAGATTGGTCATCGGTTTGGTTTTCCTATTTTTATCGCTTCTAAGCAGTACGGCCCTGGCGGACAAGAAAGTGATCCACGTCTGGCACACGGAGACCAATCCGGCCTCCCGGGAAGCCATCGCCAACATCGTGGGCCGCTTCGAGGCCCTGCATCCCGATATCAAAGTCGAGGCCGAAGCCCTGGCCTGGGGTGACCTGGAAGGCAAGATCATGGCCGCCCTGGCGGCCGGGTCCCCGCCGGAACTCTCCCACGGCCAACCCATCACCTGCGCCGCCCTGCAGGCGAAAGGGCTGCTGCAGCCCTTGGATGAGGTGGTCGCGGCCATCGGCGAAGACAACATCTGGGATCAGATCAAGAAGGTGGGCAAATTCGGGGACCACTACTACGGGCTCGTGCATGCCGCCGGCACATCGCTTTTGGTCTACCGCAAGGATCTGGCCGCCCAAAAGGGCCTGAAACCGCCCCAGACCTGGGATGATTTGCTCAACAACGCCAAAGAGTTGACCATGGATACCAACGGCGACGGCAAGATCGACATATACGGCCTGACCATCCCCGGCGACAACCTGTTCATCAATATCCTCATGGGAGAATTGACCAAGGCCAACGGTGGAATTCTTTTCGACGACCAGAATCGCCCCCGTTTTACGGACCAAACCATGATCGAAATCCTCAATTTTTTGAAGGCCCTCACCCAGTACATGCCGCCGGGCTGGGAAGGACATGGTTACCGGGAGACCTTTGCCAACATGTACGGCCAAAAGGCGGCCATGATGTATCAGGGATACGGGCGGGGCGCTTCCCTGATCGAGGAGTATGCGCCGCCCGATATGGCCAATACCGATTATTTTGATGTTTGGATTAAGCCTCACGGGCCCAGTGGCAAGCAACCGGCCGCCCAGGTGGATGAGGAGCCCTGGATGCTTTTCAAAGACTGCCAAAACCCCCAGGAGGCCATCGAGTTCTTGAAGTTTTTCTATCAGGATGAAAATTACCTCGAATATATTCAGACGGTTCCGATTCACTTCTTCCCGATCACGAAATCCCTGCGCAAGAGCCAGGCCTACCTGGATACCCCGATGATCAAAAAATGGAAGGGCTGGCTGGAGGTCCAGGAATATTATCTGGATAACGACCTGGTGAAACCGACCCTGGTCATCGACTGGCAAGACATGGCCGGCAAACCGTATCTGATGGAAATCCTGGGTTCGGGAATATTGAAGGATATGGTGATGGAGGTGACCAAGGAGGGGGTGCCTCCTGCAGAGGCGGCCGCCAAGGCCCAGAAGAAGGCCGAGGAACTGGTCAAGGACCGCGGGTACGCGAAGTGGTAGCATGATCGCAGAAGAAGGGCCGGCGAAGCTGGCGCTCACGCCGGCGCCTTCTTCTCCCTCAAGGAGGGCCGGTATGAAATTAAGTCCCCCCCAAACGGGGATCCTCTTGATCGCGCCTTCGATCCTCTTGATCGGCGCCTTGCTGGTCTATCCGGTGTTTTACGGGGTTTGGCTCAGTTTTTTCAAAAAGCACTCCTTTTTCGCCGAGCAACAATTCGTGGGCCTGGCCAATTATGTTTACCTGCTGCAAAACCCCGAGTTCTGGATGAGCGTCTGGTACGGCACGGTTTATTCGGTGAGCACCATCGTGCTCCAAATCGTTATCGGGGTGATCGCCGCGCTGATCGTCAACGAGTCTTTCCAGGGGCGCAATCTTGTCCGCGGCGTCATCCTCTTTCCCTATGTAATTCCCACCGTGGTCGCCATCATTCTCTGGAAGTGGCTGCTCAATAATCAGTTCGGGCTGGTGAATTATCTTTTGCGGGCCGTCGGTGTCATTGAAGATCCGGTATCCTGGATGGGGAAGGATCACATCATGACCTCGCTGATCATGATCAGTGTCTGGGAATTTTTCCCCTTTGTGGTCCTCAGCGTTTTGGCCCGGATGCAGACCATCCCGCCGACTCTTTACAAAGCCGCCCAGGTGGATGGCGCCGGACCCATCCGGCGTTTCATTCACGTGACTTTACCGCAATTGCGCAACGTGCTTTTCGTGGTCATTCTGCTGCGGAGCATCTGGATGTTTACTAAATTTGACACGGTCTGGCTGCTCACCCAGGGCGGCGGCGCCGAAAAATATATCCGCACCTTGCCCGTCTACGCCTATATGCGGACTTTTATGTACTACCAGGCGGGGCTGGGGTCCACGCTGGCGGTCATCATGTTTGTCATTTTACTGGTTACGACGAGCATCTATTTCAAGATGTTCCGAAGGGAGGAAGAAATTTGAAAGGCGAAAATAATTTCTTTTCTTTCCGGGGCCAGCTGATTTACGGGTGTGCCGCGATTTTAACCGTTTTGGTGGCCTTTCCCTTTTTGTGGATGATTGCGACCTCTTTTAAGCCGCTCAATGAAATATTTGTATTTCCTCCCCGTCTGCTTCCGCAGGATTTCACCCTGGCCAACTTCGAGCGGCTGTTTGACCAAACGCGGTTTCTGACCTACTTCAAAAACAGTTTGTTTGTTTCCTTCGCGACGGTGGTGCTCACCATCCTCATCGGAAGCGCGGGGGCCTACAGTTTGACCCGCTTCAAATTCTACGGCCGGGAGAAGATCGCCAGTCTCATTCTTTTCACTTACATGTTTGCGCCGATCATGATTATTATCCCCTTCTATGTCCTGATCAAGAAGATGGGGCTGGCCAATACCCATTTGGCTCTGATCATGGCCTACACGGCCTTCTGCCTGCCCTTCAGTCTGTGGTTGCTGCGGGCCTTTTTTCAGAGCATTCCCCTGACCCTGGAAAAGGCGGCTCTTATCGACGGGGCCGGAAGGATCCAGGCCGTCATCTATGTGATCTTGCCGCTCGCGTTACCCGGTATCATCGCCACGAGCATCTTCACTTTTATTCTAGCCTGGAACGATTATATTTTTGTGCGGGTGCTGATTACGTCCGATGAGCTAAAAACCCTTTCGGTCGGAATTGCCGACTTATACAACGCCACGGTGATCGATTGGGGCATGATCATGTCCGGCGGCATGTTGATCACGGTACCAGTTTTGATATTTTTTATCTTCGTCCAAAGGTATTTGATCGCCGGCTGGGGCGCCGGTGGAATGAAAGGATGAGACTGGCAACGAGGAGAGATGATATTGACGAAGAGTAAAGTCAAAAGAGGGTTATTCGCGCCGATCAAAACGCGCAAAATATCTGATGAGGTCTATAAACAAATCGTTGCGTCGATAAGCAGCGGACAATTTAAACCGGGGGAGAAAATACCCTCCGAGAGAGAAATGGCATCTGAGCTGGGAATCAGCCGCCAATCGCTCCGGGAGGCCCTGCATCGCGCGGAAGTCATGGGCCTGATTAAGGTTCGGCAGGGAGAGGGCAGTTTTATCCGTTCCTCCGTGCATGAACCGTTAAAGCCGGCGCTGACGGTCATCATCGAAAAGGAAGCCGAAAAGATATTTGAATTTTTGGAGATTCGCAAATTGATCGAGGGCTGGTGCGCCGAAAAAGCCGCCCGGGAGGCCAACGCTGAGGACCTGGATTACATCCGCGCCATTCTGGATCAAATGAAGACCATCGGATCCAAGGACAAGCGCTGGGAAGAAATGGATGTGGCTTTCCACCTTGCCATTGCCGAGGCTTCGCATAATGTGATTGCCATGCATATCATGGAGGCCCTCAAAGTCAATTTCGGGACTTTCTTTCGCTTCCGCAACTCCATCACCAGCTCAGAAAAAACGGACCTGCTGTGGCAACACCACAATGAGATCTTTCAAGCGATTTGCAGTCGCAATCCGGCGTTGGCCAAGCAGAAACTCGTCGATCATCTGGATTTCATCGAAAGCAAGATCAAAGCCGACATGGGCAAAATGAAAAACGGATGACGCCGTCGCTCAATGTAGGTCGACACCCGCCCCCCCCCAAGAAGAAGTCGTTAGGTGGCGAGTCTGGAGGTGGACGGCAGGGCGTGATACGCAAGGGCGAACTAAACCTGCAAAATGAACTTTCAAAAATCTGATACCCGAGGGGAGGATACGCGCATGCGGCTCAAAGACAAGACGGCCCTGATCACCGGTGCCGGCAGAGGGATTGGAGCGGCGACGGCCCTGCTGTTTGCCGAGGAGGGCGCCCGCGTTGGAATTTTGGATCTGCGTCCGGAAGGAATGGACAAAGTGGCAGCGACGGCGCAGCAAAAAGGACTTGCGATCAAGGCGTTTCGGGGGGATGTCACCCAAAAGGACCAGGTGGCGCGCGTGCTGGAAGAGTTTATCGCGGCTTTTGGAAGAATAGACATTTTGGTGAACAATGCCGGAATTGTCATTCCGCGACCCTTCTTCGAAAAAACCGCGGAGGATTGGGAAAAAACCCTGGCGGTCAATGTGATTGGGATTTTCCTGTGCGCCCAAGCCGCCGCAAGATACATGCTGCCGCAGAAATCCGGCAAGATCGTCAACATTTCCTCGATCCGCGGCATCGACCACTGCGGCCGCGAAGGTGTCATGGACTACAGTGCTTCCAAGACGGCCGTGATCGGTCTGACCAAAACCATGGCCAAGGAACTGGCGCCCTATGTGAATGTCAACACCGTTGCTCCGGGTCATACCAAGACGGAAATGACCGCGCCCCTCCCCGAGGAAGTGAAGCGCAACATGATCGAGGGCGCCTACCTCAAACGCATGGCGGAACCCGAGGACATTGCCAAGGCGATCCTTTTTATGGCTTCCAATGACGCCGATTTCATCACCGGCCAGGTGCTGCTGGTCGACGGCGGGTTCAGCTTAAAGCGAACCTGAAGACTTTCGCGGGCGGGGAGGCGAGCGTGGCTCAGGTAAGATTGGAAAATGTCTGTAAGCGTTTTGGCCCTGTGGAGGCGGTAGCGCGTTTCCATCTGGAAATCGAAGATAGGGAATTTCTAGTCCTGTTGGGTCCGTCGGGCTGCGGCAAGTCGACCACCCTGCACATGATCGCCGGCCTGGAGGAGATGACCGCAGGCAACATTTATATCGGAGACAAACTCGTAAACGCGATCCCCCCCCGGGACCGGGACATCGCCATGGTCTTTCAAGATTATGCCCTGTACCCGCACATGACCGTCCGCCAAAACATGGCCTTTGGCTTGAAGCTCAGAAAATTTCCCAAATCCGAAATCCAGCAGCGGGTTCAGGAAGCCGCCGAGATCCTGGGGATCCAGGAGCTCTTGAATCGCAAACCGCGGGAATTGTCCGGCGGCCAGCGTCAGCGGGTGGCCGTTGGCCGGGCCATCGTGCGCAAGCCGGCTGTGTTTCTCTTCGATGAACCCTTGAGCAACCTCGATGCCAAGCT
>CP070697.1:4158321-4161673 GCA_020353555.1 Desulfobacterales bacterium | reverse complement strand
GTAGTTGGTCAGGGTGAATTCGCCATAGTAGACATCCCCGGCGCGCATATCGGGCAGGGTGGTGGACACCGGTTCGGCCACAATGACCGGCGCCGGCACATCGGTTTCGTAGGTTGCCGTCAGAACAATTTCGTATTTATCCTCGACGGTGGTCTCGCTGACGTTCCACTCCACGGTGACTAGCGTGTTTTGCAGCGTGACTTCCCGGGTGGTCGTAATCCCCGGCTTGACCCACAGGCGGCCGCTGTAATCCTGGTGGCTGCCGGACGTCACCCGGCAGAAGTACCGGCCGGCCGGCACATCATAAAATTCGACCTCCCCCAGGCGGTTGGTTGTCGCGGAATAGACAATCGATGCCACCACTTCGTTTTGCAGCTTGACGTGCGCACCGGAAACCCCTTGAATGATCTGACCGTCAGGCGTCGGGGTGCCGGTATAAATATCGATCACTTTAACCAGGACATCGCCTAGCCCGTCCTGCCGCACCGCCGCGTGCAGGCTGAGCCTGGTTGGCGGGTGATTGGCGCCGCCAACCTGGAGGTAATAGGTGTAATCGCCTTCCGCCACCGCATCGGTCGGAGCAAAGGTCAGGCTGATTTCCCGCGACGCACCGATGGCCAGAGTACCCTGAGCGGCCGGCGCGTCCAATTGGACCCAGCGCGGGGCCGGATCATTGTTTCCGTCTACAACCGCCAGATGCAGGTCGTGCAGATCCGCCAGTCCCTTGTTTTCGAGTACGAGGCGTTCGGTAACGGCTTCACCCCGGACAACCCCGGTTTCCAGAAACGGCGGTGCGGCATCTAGAACCGGGAGAGCGGCCGTGAAATGGGTGTTGATCACAACCGTTTCCCAGGCCTCCTCGCCGGTCTCGTCGCTTTTAACCTTCAGCACGATCTTGCCGGTTTCCGCCGCGGTGTTGTCGGCCCACAGCCGGCACGTAAGGGTCGCGGACTTGCCGCACGCCAGGGCCGGCACCGGCGGACCGGGCGTGACGGTGATTCCCTGCGGAAAGGCACCTTCAACCTGGTCCCGCGCGGCATACACCAACTTCAGGTTGTTGACCTCGGTGCCTTTCCCGGCGGTAACCTCCATGTCAATCGCGCGCTCGTAGTTCTTGGGTATACTCAGGTTGATCGTGGTGGGTTGGACGGACAGGCGCTTGATCACAAACTGGGCTTGATCCGGCCGGTCCTTGATATCCGGATGAACCGCCCAGACCCGGTACAGGCCGGATTCGCCCGGCAACGGCGTGAAGGTCAGACTGAAATTGCCCTCATCGTCACTAAAGACACGGTGGCTGCGTTCAAATCCGTCGGTAAAGATAACCAGATTCAAGGCCACCCCCGCTAGCGGCTCGCCACTGTCGCTTTCAAGCGCACGGCCGGAAATGACAATGTCCTGATCGCCGATGGAGCTTTGCGGGGAAATGTCGAGCACCTCGCCGTAATAGGCGGTATCCACTAACCATACCTCACGGGTGGTGCTCAGCCCCGGCATGGTGACTGCATCCGGTTGACCGAGGTGATAATGGATCTCGGCAATATCCAGTTCGACGCTGACCTGATCAGGAGATCCAAAGGGCACCGGAATTTCCAGCGGTTGGGAAGTAAAGGTGGCCCCGGCCGGAATGCGGGCGACACTGGGTCCGTTGGCAAGGCGGTCCACATCGGCACTCTGCTTAAAGGGTGTCGAGGAAAGCATCACACCGTCCGCATCCAACAGATGAACGAAGATCTGATCGGAAGGTGCGACCCCCAAACCCGTGGCCGTGACCAGCTCAATGTCTTCTTCACCGGTATTTTTGAGCGTAAAGTGCAGGTGGCCCGCCCCGCCCCGGATAAACTCCTCGTTTAAAATGTTGACAGCCAGCATGCCGTCGCCGACGTCCATCTCCCGGGTGCGCACGATTTCCGCCCTTTCACCCTCCCGGGGCGCGATTTCAAGGGTGGTGGTCAGCATCTCCCCGTCCGCAAGGTCCGCGTAGCCGCCCACGATCACCGCAACCTTGCGGGAGGCCTCCCCATCCACGCTGAACTCTGCGGTGGTGTGGCGGTAGCCGGCCAAAGCGGCCTTCAGGCGCATGTGATCCACGGGGCGGGCCGTGTCGTTTTCCACCAAATACTCCAGGCGGTTCATGAGTCCCCGTCTGATCCGGTTGTTTTCCGCGAGCGTCGCCCGCACCACCGGCAAGGTAATGCTGCGGCCCAGGCTTTCCGCCGTGCCGTCCAGAGCCACGACTGTATAAGTTCGCTGGTCGCCAGCGTAGCCGAAATCGGTAAAGGAACAGTCCCCCAGCGGCTCCCGGTTCAATTTGATTTTGGGGTTTTCTTCACCGAGATAGACGTCATAGCCGGTGATACTGCCGCCCGGATGGCTCCAGGTCACCCGGGGCGGTTCATTGTCCGTTTGCACCACCGCCAGGCTTGCCACCGGCAGCAGTTCAAAATTGAGGTAATCGGAATTGGACGGCGCCGACTCATTGCCCACCCGATCCACGGCGGTGACGACGTAGCAGTGATCCCTGGGTGACGGTGTCGGATCGACCGCCAAGGTGGTTGTGAGGCCCCTTGCAACCGGTGTGAGTCCCTGCACGCTTGGGATCTCGGCCGTCGCCGCCCGGTACAGCCTGTAGGTCACCTCTTCCGTGTACGCGAGTGCCTGCCATCGGGCTTCGATACCGTTGGCCACCAGCGCCAGCGTTAGGTTCTGAGGCGCTTCCGGGGCGGTGGCATCGGAAACGACCTCCACCGGTGCACTCTGGCCGCTTTGGGCTTCCTGCCCGTTTTCGCGGCGTATGCTGGCTATCGCATAGGTGTAGGCCCCGTCGGTCGCGGGTGCATCGACAAATTCGTCGACAGCCTCCAGTCGCTCATAGGCGGAAAGCGCGCTTTCATCCGGCGCCCTCCGGAAAAGCTGATAGCCGGCGGCCTCCGGCACCGCACTCCAGGTCAACCGAATCCTGCCGCCCGCCAAGGACTGGCCTGCTAGGTTGCGAGGCGCTTCCAGCGGGGGTAATCCGCCCTGGTAGACCTGAAACAAGTTGTCGGCCGCAATCTCGGTCCCCACGTTGTCCAGGTGGTCAATCCCCTGGTAGATAAAACGCAGGGTTTCCGGTTGCGCCCGACCCGCGTCGGCTGCTAGGGTAAACTCCGCCTGCCACGTGGCGGCATCGCCGGATTCGGGACTAAGCTCGGTCAATGTGTCAACGACAACAGGCGCGCGTCCTTCTCCCGAGAGCAGATAAGACAACTGGGGCAGCCGGCCGCTTTTTAGTTTTTCGTGCAATCCGATGGTCACGGTGACCGCTACCGGATCCTGCTCATCGTTTTGGATGGGTGCGGGGGGAGATAGC
>CP070697.1:4131309-4158221 GCA_020353555.1 Desulfobacterales bacterium | reverse complement strand
CACCCGTGACCGCAACCGGATTGCGCTGCAAAGTGATATTCTCGGCGCCGCCTCTTTTGATATCCACAATATTCTATGCCTCTCCGGCGACCATCAAAGCTTCGGCGATAGTCCCCAGGGTCAGAACGTCCATGACCTCGATTCCATGCAGCTGATTCAGACGGTTCGTCACATGCGGGATCAAGGCAAATTTCTGGGAGGTGATGATCTGGATCGCCCGCCGCAGATGTTTGTCGGGGCGGCGGCCAATCCGTTTGCCGATCCCTTTGAGATCCGGGCTGCGCGACTGGCCAAAAAAATCGCGGCCGGGGCTGAATTTATCCAGACCCAATGTATCTATAACCTCGATAAATTTGAAGAATGGATGAAGCAGATTTGCGACCGGGGTCTGCACGAGAAATGCTATATCCTGGCCGGCTTGACGCCCTTCAAGTCGGTCGGGATGGCGCGTTATATGAAAAACCGGGTTCCGGGCATGGATGTTCCCGACGATGTCGTCAAACGCCTGGCTGACACCCCCAAAGAAAAGCAGGCGGAAGAAGGAATCCGGATTTGCGTCGAGTCCATTCAGCGGCTCAAAGAAGTCAAGGGGATCCGGGGGTTTCATATCATGGCCATCGAATGGGAGGAGAAAGTCCCGGAAATCGTCGAAAAAGCCGGTCTTTATCCCCGACCGCAAATCTAAGTCAATGATCCCGGACGTATAAACCCTATCCTCCGATCAGGGGAATAGGGTTTTTTTTTTAAACCGGGACGCCGATCGGTTTGATTCCCTCTTCAGACCAATTTGGCCAAAATTGCAGCGCCCCGGCCGTGTCTTCGTTCCGCGACGCTCCCGCCGACCCCGCCATAAAATTGTCCCTTCAACGGGGCCTTCGCCCGGATTGGTTCCCCTGCCTTCCGCTCGACTGATATTCGTCATTGAATGATTACTCATAACGCAATTACCGCCGGCAAGTCCGCTTCGAGGATTTGCGGGGTAACCCTGAATACAAATAACAAACTATTTTTATTTAGGATTTACAAAAATATAATTTTTGATTTTAGAACTTGACAACAATATGAGAACTTTGTTAGATTGAATGATCATTCATTTACGAGATAGTTTTATCCATCCCCGATGGAAGGAAAATATGAGTTCGCCGAATAATTCGAAGGACAAAAACAACAAATATCATCGCATTCTCGAGGCGGCGGTGAAAGTCTTTGCGCGCCAGGGTTTTCGCCAGTCAACCGTCTCCCAAATCGCCAAAGAAGCCGGCGTGGCGGATGGTACCATTTATCTCTATTTCAAGAATAAAGACGACATCCTGGTTCAGTTTTTTGCGTACAAAACCAAGCAGGTTTTTGAACGCTTTCGCGCCGCGGTCGACGGGGCGGACCGGAGTCTGGATAAGCTGCGGAATTTGATCCGCCGTCATCTGGAAGAATTCCAGCGGGACCGCAATATGGCCTTGGTGTACCAGGTCGAGACCCATCAAAACAGCCGCCTGGCCGAAGCGCAGATAAAAGAGATGTCGAAAATGTATCGGGATCTCATCTCCGAGATCGTCGAACAGGGCCAGGCCGAAGGCTGCATTCGCAAGGATCTTTATTTCGGTCTGGTAAAACATTTCATTATCGGGGCCGTCGATGAAGTCATCAATACATGGCTGCATTCCGACGGCAAATATGACTTGGCTTCCATGGCGGAACCGTTGGTTGACCTTTTTGTCCAGGGCATCGGAACGCGCGTTGAAACGGGCAAGAATTCTGCCGACGGCAGCTTATGATTGCGCCCAGAGTTGAGGAACGGAAAGGCAATATTTGGGACTGTAAGTTGCAGAATGGGGAGGTAGCAGGACTGAAGGTTGCGGCGGAAAGGCGTCGCACCCGATCTCCGGCTCCACCCTGAGATAGGTCGCTGGTTGACAATCAATGATCAAAGTTGCTTCGCGAAATTTTTTGAAAAGGAGAAACATACGATGGCACAATTGATCGCAGATCGAAGGGATATCGATTTTGTCCTTCACGAACAGTTAAAGGTGGAAGAATTGAGCCAACATGACCGATTTACCGAGTTCAACCGCAAAACCATCGATTTGATCGTCTCCGAAGCCCGCAATCTCGCCCTCAAAGAAATGCTCCCCACCCAAATCGATGGCGACCGGCAGGGTACTCATTTTGAAAACGGGAAGGTCACGGTGCCGGAATCGTTCCATCGCGTCTGGGAGCATTTTAAAGAATGCGAATGGGTGGCCATGACGGAGGATCCGGAATGGGGCGGGCAGGGAATGCCGCGGACCGTCGCCCTGGCCGCCGGCGATTATTTCAACGGCGCCAGCTATGCTTTTATGATGTATCCGGGATTGACCCATGGGGCCGGGAAGCTGGTGGAAACCTTTGGGACGGCCAAGCAAAAAAGATTGTTTCTGAAAAAGATGTACACGGGGGAATGGACGGGCACCATGCTCCTGACCGAGCCCCAGGCCGGTTCCGATGTGGGCGCGTTGACCACGACAGCGGTTAAAAACGGTGACGGGACCTACGCGATCACCGGCAACAAGATTTTTATTTCTTCCGGCGAACATGATTTGGCGGAAAACATTATTCATCCGGTCTTGGCCCGCATCGAGGGGGCGCCCGCGGGATCCAAAGGCATCTCGCTGTTTCTGGTGCCCAAGATTTGGGTCAATGACGACGGCCGTCTGGGAGAGCCTAACGATGTGGTATGCACTGGGATCGAGGAGAAGATGGGCATCCATGGGAATGCCACCTGCTCCCTGGCGCTTGGCAGCAAAGGGCGCTGCCGGGGAACCCTCCTGGGAGAAGAAAACAAGGGCATGCGGGCGATGTTTTTGATGATGAACGAGGCCCGTTTGCTGGTGGGACACCAGGGGTTGGCCTGTGCCAGCGCGTCTTATATGTATGCGGTCAATTATGCCCGCCAGCGGGTGCAGGGCCGGCATCTGCTGCAAGCCATGGACAGAAATGCCACTTCCGTGCCGATCATTCAACATCCGGATGTACGGCGGCAGCTTCTGACCATGAAAGCTTATGTCGAAGGCATGCGCAGTCTCCTGTACTACGTCGGTCTGTGCGGGGATAAGATTCTGATCAGCGATGATGAGGCGGAAAAGACCAAGTATCAGGGGATCGTTGATTTGCTGATCCCGATTGCCAAAGGTTATGTAAGCGACCGCGCGTTTGAGGTCTGCAGTCATGGTATTCAGGTCTATGGCGGCTATGGGTATATCAAGGAGTATCCCATGGAACAGCTCCTGCGCGACTGCCGGATCACCATGATCTATGAAGGTACCAACGGCATCCAAGCCATGGACTTTTTGGGCCGCAAGCTGGGCCTCAACCAGGGCAAGCCGATGATGGATTTATTGGCAGAAGTGCAAGGCACCATTGCCGCGGCCAAAGCCGTTTCCGAGCTGCAAAACCTGGCCTCCCAGGTGGAAAACGCGGTCAACAAACTGGGTGAGGTGGCCTTGCATTTGGGACAAACCGCGATGTCGCCCCAGATTCTGACGGCCTTTGCGTATGCCCATCCCTTCCTGGAAGTGGCCGGTGATGTGGTGATGGCATGGATGCTGCTCTGGCGGGCTACCCTGGCCGCTGAGAAGTTGGCCCAAGGCGCTAACGCCAAGGATCGGTCCTTCTACGCCGGACAGCTCAAAAGCGCTGAATTCTTTATCAGCTCGATTCTACCGATCACGGGCGGCAAAATGGAGGCGATCCAGGCGAGCAACAGCGCGGTGATTGAAATCGAGGAGGATTCTTTCGGCGGGAAATAGCGGCCGGTCTTGGCCCTGTTGTAATCGATCTTTTTACTTGACAGCCCGAAAGCCCGGCTGTAAGAGTGAACCCTCGTTCATTTTTCAGTTGGGCCAAGAATAAAAGGAGAAATCGGGATCATCATGGAGTCTGTGCTGACCTCTCCGGCGGCGGCTTCGTTGTTCGGCCTGCCGGCCATGATTTTTGCCATCATCATTCCGCTTCTCGGCATCGGCGTCTTCGTGTATATCATTGTGCGGCGGGTGACCCCCCTGATCCAGGCGGCCCCCGATGACCGTTTGAATCGCGTTCCCGAGCGCTTGAAAATGGTTCTCAAGATATGGCTGGCGCAGTGGCGCCAACCCCGGTACCTGCTCGCGGGGATTATTCACATCGTCATCTTTTTCGGCTTTTTGGTTTTGGGGATCCGCTCTATTTCCCTGGTCATCATCGGCTTTGCGGATCATTTTGTGATGCCGGGTTTCGGCGGGTCTTTCGGCCGTATGTACAATGTGCTCAAGGATTACGCCGCTACCCTGGTTTTGATTGCCTGTATTACCGCCGCCGTCCGGCGGGGGCTTTTCAAACCCGCCCGGTACGCCGTGCCGCCCCGCTACGGGCATGGCCATACCTCCGAAGCGATATTCGTGTTGGGGCTCATCTCCACGCTGATGCTCTCGGAAAGCCTCTTTGAAGCCAGTCAGGCAGCTGCCCAGGTCCAGCAAGGTGTGCCGGCTGAATTTTTGGCGCCCTTGAGCCTCGCCTGGATTTTCCGACAGATGTTGAGCGGCGTCGCCTTGGCGGCGCTGCAGGGGATCCATTTGAGCACCTATTTTATCCATGATTTCACTTTTTTCTTTTTCCTGTGCTTCTTGCCGTTGGGCAAGCATTTCCATGTCATTACCTCGCTTTTCAATGTTTTTTTTATGCGGCTGGAAAAAGGCCGGGTCAAGCCGGTGCGTTACGGGGTGGAAGATGACCAACTGGACGAACTCGAGTCGTTCGGGGTGAAGAAGTTTACCGATTTTACTTGGAAGCACATTCTCGACTTCTACACCTGTGCCGACTGCGGGCGCTGCTCGGACCGCTGTCCGGCCAATACGGTCGGCCGGCCCCTTTCGCCGCGATTTGTTTCCATCAAAGGTCGTGATTATGCCTTTCGCCACTACCCGCTGGGCGGCGGCAACGGCCGCCCCCCTTCCGAGCCTTTGATGGGAGATATATACAGCGCCGATGAAATCTGGTCCTGCACCACCTGTGGCGCCTGTGAACAAGAATGTCCCCTCGGGATTGAATACATCGATAAGATGGTGGACTTGAGACGCGGCATGGTGGAAGAGGGGATGGTCCCCCAGTCGCTGCAGAAACCTTTGGGAGCCCTGGAAAAGCGCGGCAACCCCTGGGGAATTATGGAGAAAAAGCGGGCCGAGTGGACCAAAGCGCTGTCTGAAGACTACCCGGTGAAGATCCTCGACAGGAAAAATTCCGCGGCCACGCTTTATTTTGTGGACAGCATTTCCTCCTATGATGACCGCATGCAGTCCCTGGCCTGCGCCACCGCTAAAATCCTTAACGGCGTTGGGATCGATTTCGGCATCCTGGGCAAAGCGGAACGCGACAGCGGCCATGAAGTTCGTCGTTTCGGGGAGGAAATGCTGTTTCAGGATCTCAGGGCGCACAACACCGACGCGATTGCGGACGCCGGGGTCACCCGTATCGTCACGGCCGATCCGCATGCCTTCAATGCCTTAAAAAATGACTATGCGGAACTGCCGCCGGTCGAGCATATCAGCCAGACCATAGCCCGCCACGTAAAATCCGGCCGACTGCGCTTAAAGCCGGTCGAAGATCGGACCAAAGTTTACACGTATCATGATCCCTGCTACCTGGGGAGACACAACGAGCTCTATGACGAGCCTCGCGCGGCCATCGATGCGATTCCGGGGCTGAAGCGGGTGGAAATGACCGGCAATTGCCGAGATCGCTCCTTCTGTTGCGGCGGGGGCGGTTTGATGCTTTTCTATGAGCCCGAAGAAGAGCAGCGCATGGGTGTTCTGCGGGTTGAAATGGCCCGTAAAGCCGGCGCCGATGTCATCGTCACCGCCTGTCCATTCTGTTTGGTGAATATCGAAGACGCCATCAAAGTCAGCGGCATGGAAGGTCAAATGGAAGCCATTGACTTGGCGGAATTGGTCGAACGTCACATGGTGGTTGCGTAAAAATTCAAGCCCGGAGAGCCGTTACCCGAAGAGGGAGCCTGCAGGACCGATTTTGAAGTAAACCCATTGATGCATTCCGCCAGCCGTAATCTTAACTGCTTCAATGGGCAACATTGGGCGGAATACGATTTCCGGACCAAGCCGATTGATGCGGCGATCTGTTTGTTTTTCATTGCCGGTTGCTCAATTGTTGTTTGAGTCAATAACCAATAACCGCGAATAAGTAACAGATAACATAATTCTTGGGAGGGGGAGTAGACATGGAAATCCTGGTTTGTGTCAAACGCGTTCCCGATACGGCGGAAAACGAAATCGAGGTCAACCGCGAAGGCAACGACATCCGGCGGGACGACCTGGTGTATTCGGTGAACGAATGGGACAATTATGCCGTCGAAGAAGCGATTCAAATTGTCGATAAGGTCGGTGGTTCCGTAACCGTGGTCTCGTTGGGGGACGAGGAGGCCGAAGAAGTCGTGCGTCGCGAGATGGCCATGGGGGCCAATAACGGCATCCTGCTTGCGGACGAGGCCTTTGAAGGCTCGGATGGCAAAGGCCTGGCCACCATCCTCAAAGCGGCCGTGGCTAAGGGGAACTATGACCTGATTCTGACCGGAGCCCAGGCCGATGACGGCGCCGGACAAGTTGGCGGCATGCTGGCCGCGATGCTGGATATGCCCTTTGCCTCCCTGGTGAACTCCATCGAGGTTTTGGACGGCCAAAAATTGAAAGTCGGCCGTGAAATCGAGGGCGGCAACCAGGAGATGAACGAGATTGATCTGCCCTGCGTCCTTTCGATTCAAACCGGTATCAACGAGCCGCGTTACGTCGGCATCCGCGGCATTCGCAAAGTCGCCTCCGTGGAGATCCCCGTTTGGGGCGCATCCGAGCTGGGGTTGGTTCCCGAAGCGGTGGGCGCGGTGGGTGCCAAGGCCCAAAGGGTCGATTATTTCGTACCTGCCCCGGGTGAAGGCGCTGAAATTCTGGAAGGGAGCACGGATGAAATTGCCGCAAAACTGATTGAACTCTTAAAAGCCAAAGGAGGGCTCAAGTAATGGCCGGACAGGTTTTTACCTATATCGTCCACAAAGAAGGGGTGGCCGACGATTCGGCCCTGGAGTTGATGGCGGCGGCCGGAAAAATTTATCCGGAGGCGTCGGTTGCAGCCATCGTCACCGGATCCGGCGCTCACCTCGATGCCGTGTGTGATGCCATGGCCGCCTCATACCCGGAAGTCTGGAAAATAGACCAAGACGTCTTGGCCTATCCCAATGCCGAGGTGATTCGCCGACTGCTGGTGAATATTCTGCCCGCCGATGCCGTCGTGGTGCTCGCCCATGACACCCTGGGCATGGATCTGGGCCCGGGCCTATCGATCAAACTTGATTCGGTCTTTGTGCCCGACGTGGTTGGGGTTGAAGGTGTGCGGGACAACGTGCTCACCGTCGTCCGGCAGGAATACAGCGGCCAGGTTTACACGCACGTCCGGTGTGATATTTCCGCGGGAGCGGTCATCAATGTCCGCCCCGGCGCGTTCAAGCCCGAAGAAAGCAGGTCCGCGGCGGGCCAAGTAGTTGACAAATCGGCGCAAGCCGGTGATCTATCGGCCCGCCGGCGTTTTCTGGAGGTGGTGGAGGCCGAGGTTGGCGATGTGGATATCACCAAGGCCGACGTCCTGGTCTCGGTCGGACGGGGGATCGAAGATCTGGAGAACATCGAGATCGCCGAGGGACTGGCCGAGGCCATGGGGGCGGTGGTTTCCTGCTCGCGTCCCATCGTGGATGCCAAATGGCTGGAGAAAGCCCGACAGGTCGGAACTTCCGGCAAAACGGTCAAACCCAAAGTCTATCTGGCCTTGGGCATCAGCGGCTCTTTTCAGCACATGGGCGGCATAAAGGGTTCGCCTTTTATCGTGGCCGTTAACAAAAACCCGAAGGCCCCAATTTTCCAGGTCGCCGACGTCGGAGTGGTACAGGATCTGCTGGAGTTTGTGCCGGAGCTGACGGAAAAGATCAAGGCCAAGTAAATCCGCAGCCTTAAAAGCAATCGCCAATCCCTGATATAGCCGCCTGTGTCTAAACAGACCCAGACGGCTTTTTTTTTGGGACCGAATCCGGCGGCGCCGCTCAAAAATGATTATAGCCCGGATTTTCCTGGATTTCCGCGCCAAGCGGTTGTAACATATTTGCAGTAACTTCCATCGTCCGATCGACGCGTACCAAGTCGCACAACCGTCAATCGGGACATTGCACGCGCTTATGGAAAAAGGATTCGTCTTTAAGACCTTACGGGCTTTTGTTGTTCTGGCCGTGGCCATCGTCATTGCGGCCGGCCTCATTACCCTGCGACCGAGGGCCGAGCGCCAGGTCCGGACCGAGGCGAGGCGTCTGGTGGAGGTCAGCTCCGCTAAATCCGCCAGAGTACCCATGTTAATTGAGGCTTTCGGAACGGTCAGACCGCGGGAGGCCCTCAAACTGGTTGCCCAAGTGCGGGGTCAAATTGTGGAAATCGATCCGGCCTGCCAAGAAGGCTGTTTTATCGCCCGCGGCAGGAATCTCATAAGCATTGATCCGCGCAACTATCAGTTGGAGGTCGAGCGGCAGGAGGTGCAAATCATTCAAGCGGAAGCGGAGCTCAGTCGCCTGGAGCAGGAAGTATTGAATCTGAAGGCCAGCATCCGAATCGCCGAAGCGGATACCGCCCTGGCCCGGGCCGAATTTCGGCGTCTGCAAAAATTGGGTGAAAGAAAAGTAATTGCGCAAACGACCCTTGATAATTCGGAGCAGCGCTACCTGACGAGTCTCGACCGTCTCCAGGGACTCAAGAATCAACTGGCACTGACCGGACCGAGGCGCAAGCAGCTGACAGCCCAGCGTGAGATGGCTCGTGTGATGCGGCGCCAGGCCGAACTGGATTTGGAAAGGACCCAGATTGCGGCCCCTTTTGATGGGTGGGTTCTGGAGAAGGTCATTGAACAGGGACAGCATGTCAATGTGGGGGAATATCTGGGGAGCATTTATCGGGCCGGCGCGCTGGATATTCAAGTGCGAATACCGGTGAAGGACTTGAAGTGGTTTCCGGCGGCGTTGCACCCGGATAAGCCGGCTGAGGCCGAAGTTGTTTTCGAAAATGATGGAATCCGCCAAATCTGGACGGGACGGGTGGCTCGCACCGAGGCCCGGATGGACGAAAAAACGCGCACCCTGCCGATGGTGGTGGAAGTGGATCAAACAGGGCCGGGGTTGGGAAACCCAGAACGGGCGCAACTGAGTTCGAAACGGTTGCGACCGGGCATGTTTGTGAAGATTCAGATCAGAGGCCGGGAGATCGAGCGGGCCTTTGTGCTCCCGCGGCATGTGGTTCATCCGGGCGATGTCGTCTACACGGTGGTCGATGATCGCCTGCGGATAAAACCGGTCAACGTGCTGCGGAGATTTAAAGAAGAGGTGATTGTCGACGAGGGTCTAACCGAAGGTGAGCTGTTGATTACCAGTCCTCTCTCGGGGGCGGTCGATGGGATGCGGGTGAGGATGGCGACAGGGGATGGAGGACCGAAGACCGCCGACGGAGGACAAAAGACGGAAGACCGAAGACCGGAGAAGGAAGTCCGAAAAAAGATTCCCGATGACAAGGCGCTGAGAAAGGAAGCCAGATGAGACCTGAAGTCAGTTCTCGGCTTTCTGTCAGCGGTCGCTTGTTTTCAGACTTCTGACTTCCACCATTCAAAGGAATTATGAAATCACTCGGCCAATGGTCCATACGCAATAACGTCACCGTCAACCTGATCATGATCTTCATCATTGTCGCCGGGCTTTTTACCCTGCTGAAGATGCGGCGGGAAATGTTTCCCCAGTTTGCCCTGGATATGATCCATATCAGCGTTCCTTATCCGGGATCCAGTCCGGCAGAGGTGGAAGAAGGCATCTGCATTAAGATTGAGGAAAAGATCGAGGGGATTGAGGGGATCTCCCGCATGATTTCCACCGCGCGGGAAGGCAACGGCGCGATTTTGGTTGAACTTGAATCAGGTCGTGATGCCCAGAAAGTACTGGACGAGATCAAGGCCGAAGTGGATCGCATCGACACCTTTCCGGATGAGGCGGAAGAACCGGTGATCATCGAAGTTTTGCGCCGGGACCCGACGATTTCAGTGGCGGTATATGGGGACGTTCCCGAAAAACAGCTGCGTCAAGTCGCCGAGGGGATCCAGGACGGCCTGTTGGATGCGGTCGCTGATTCAAAGACCAGCCGGGGCGGATTGCGGGGTATTTTAGACCGGTTGGTGAAGCCCTTTAAATTCAAAAAGCCGGATACCATCACGCAGCTCGATCTAGTAGGGGTGCGCAACTATGAAATCGCCGTGGAGGTCTCGGAGGAAAACTTGCGGCGCTACGGCCTCACCTTCGATCAGGTGGTGGAAGCCGTGCGATCCGGGAGCATCGATCTTCCGGGCGGAGCCATCAAGACCCAGCAGGGCGAGATCCTGGTGCGGGCCAAGGGCCAGCTGTACACGGGCCAGGAATTTGAAGCCATCCCCTTGATTACCCTGGAGGACGGCACGCTGGTGCGGCTGGGACAGGTGGCGCGGGTCATCGATGGCTTCGAAGATACGGATATCAGAACCCGTTTCAACGGCCAACCGGCCGCCCTGGTTCAGGTCCACCGGACCAGCAGTCAGGATGTCATCGCCATTGCCCAAATTGTCAAGGACTTCGTTGCCGAACATCGGGCTAAAATACCCGCCGCGATGAATCTGGCTCTGTGGGGCGATCTTTCCGTGATGGTTCAGGATCGGATCGACCTGCTGCTGCGCAACGGCAGCCAGGGGATCATCCTGGTTTTTATCGTTTTGGCCCTCTTCTTGAACCTGCGGCTGGCCTTCTGGGTGGCGGCCGGAATTCCCATCTCTTTCATGGGCGCCTTTCTGGCGCTGGATTCGCTCAATCAAACCATCAACATGATCTCGCTTTTTGCCTTTATCATGACGCTGGGGATCCTCGTGGACGATGCCATCATTATCGGTGAGAACGTCTATACCCATCACGGCAGAGGCAAAGCCCCTTCCGCGGCGGTCGTGGACGGCCTCAAGGAAGTGGGGGGACCGGTGGTCATGGCGGTCATGACGACGATTGTGGCGTTTATCCCTTTGATGTTCATTGCCGGCATCATGGGCAAATTCATCGCGGTGATGCCCATGGCCGTCATCGCTATCTTGCTGGTGTCCTTGGGAGAGGCCCTCGTCATCCTGCCTTCCCACCTGGATCACGCCCTGGGCGGATCGGAAAAGAAGGGTTCCCGCTTGACGGCCTGGCATGAACGGCTGCGAGGCCGTTTTGAGAAAGCGCTGACCCTGGTGATCGAAAAGCTATACACGCCCGCCATCCGCTACGTCGTCCAAAACAGGTATTTCACTTTTTCCATCGGAGTCGGCGTGTTGATCGTCAGTCTAGGGATTGTGATCGGCGGCTACGTGCCCTTTGTTTTTTTTCCGAAAGGGGAAAGCGATTGGTTGATCGCCGAGGTTAGCTATCCGCTGGGAACCCCTTCTCAATTGACGGAAGAGACCCTCGGACATCTCGAAAAAAAAGCCTTTGAGCTAAATACCGTGTTTGCGGAATTCGCTCAGAAAAACGGCGCCCTGGTAAAAAACACGTTTACCCTTGTGGGCGTCATTCCGCGCCGGGACTGGAAACCCGAGGAAATTGGCAGTCACGTGGGGGAAATTTGGATTGAACTGGCGTCGTCGGAGATGCGCACCGATCTGTCCATCAACACCATCCTGAGTCAATGGCGAACTCTGATTGGCGAAATTCCGGGGGTCGACCAGCTTTCTTTTTTCACGCTGGAGGGCGGCCCGGCCGGCAATCCCATTGAAATTCAGCTGTCCGGCCGGGACTTTGACCAGCTCGAACAGGCGGCGGCCGAGCTGAAAGCCGAAATCAAGACCTATCCGGGCACCTTTGACGTTTCCGACAATTTCAAGCCCGGCAAGCCAGAAAGAATGGTCCGCATCAAAGAAGGCGCGCGATCGTTGGGGATTACCATGCGGGATGTTGCCTGGCAGGTGCGTCAAGCCTTTTATGGCGAAGAAGCCGCACGCGTCCAGCGGGGCCGGGATGACGTCAAGGTCATGGTCCGCTATGGGGACCGGGACCGACGCAGCCTGGCGGGGATCGAGCAAATGCGTATCCGCACCCACACCGGCCGGGAAATACCCATCGAGGAGGTGACCCTCATCAGCCATGGCCGCGCATACGCGGTCATCAATCGGGTCGACCGTAAACGCACGATTACCGTTATTTCCGATATTGACGAAACGCGTGCCAATGCCAGTCAGATTGTGGCGGACTTGAAGGCCCGGTTTCTGCCCCAATTCGTGGAACGGTATCCGGGTCTCACCTACGATCTGGAAGGGCAGGAGAAAAGAACCCGTGAATCGATGGACAGCTTGAAAAGCGGCTATTTACTGGCACTGATGGGGATATTCCTATTGCTGGCCAGCCAGTTTCGGTCCTACGTTCAACCGGTGATTATTATGATGGCCATTCCCTTCGGCTTAATCGGAGCGATTCTTGGCCATCTGTTGATGGGTCTGCAGTTCACGATGATCAGCATCTTCGGTATCGTGGCCCTATCCGGCATCGTGGTCAACGATGCGCTGATCTTGATCGATTTCATCAACCGGGCCGCACGGGACGGCATGGAAACCAATGCGGCGGTGATCGAATCCGGCAAAGCCCGCTTCCGGCCGGTCCTGCTGACTTCCGTTACCACGATTGCCGGGTTGTTTCCGCTCCTTCTGGAACGCAGCTTCCAGGCCCAGTTCTTGATTCCCATGGCCGTCAGCATCAGTTTCGGACTGTTGGCCGCCACGGTATTGACACTGCTCTATGTACCGGCGCTTTACTTGATTGTGCAAGATATTGTCGGTTTGTTGCGATCGGCTTTCCGGCAGTTGGACGCGCGCGGCCAACTGGCAGAAGTTGACGTGCCGACAATTGCACACCACAGGTCGCGATCCGACAATTCCCAAGACGCACAAGCGCCCCTGACCGACGATCGGCCCTGCACCAGGGCCAGCAGACGGCGGGGCCTGTGATAATCGAGCGGGTTCTTGGGGTCTCGAATGCATTCAAGGCTTAGCGCCTGACGGCAACCCGAAACGCTTATTGCGAGGGTCCAGCGCGATTCCTGCCAAAGTTGGGCTCTCATCGAAAGACCTGCAGAGGAGAATGGACGTGCCGCAAAATCCCCCATCCCGCGGAAGCATGTTTGCCGCCCACGCCCAGTATGTGCCTGCGTTTTACCAGCAGACGCTGACGCCTGGACCGGAGGTGCAAAGCCGAATCACGCACTTTCAGGAAAGTATGCGTTCCAGCGGTTTGTCTGCGGCCTTGATGGCCCAGAATATCCATATTTTTTACCTGACCGGTACCATGCAGTCCGGATTTTTGTTTGTACCCGCGGCCGGCGATCCCGTTCTCCTGGTAAAAAACGACCTGGCCCGTGCGCGATTCGAATCGCCGCTGCGGAATGTTGCGTCGCTGCCTGCCATCCGGGAACTGCCGGAACGGATTGAACACTTTGGTTATCGAATTCCGTCCGTTCTCGGTATGGAACTCGATTTTCTGCCGGTGGGGACCCACCGGTTTCTTTCTTCTCTGCTGGAAGTGGGCGAGAGCCGGGACGTGTCCGGACTTATGCGGCAAATCCGTGCGGTCAAGTCGGCGTACGAAATCACTCAAATGCGGCGTGCGGGCCGGTTGGGAGCCCTTGTCTTTCAAGCCGTTCCCCGGGCGCTGATCAGGCCCAGAATCACGGAGATCGGACTTGCCGGGCATCTATGTCAGCGGGCAATGGAATTGGGGTCGCAGGTCATTCTGCGCGGCCGGGGTATGAACACGGAATTTTCGTGGCAGGTGTTAAGCGGAGCAAACGGGGCGGTGCAAGGACACCATGACGCGCCTTTAACCGGTCTGGGACTGAGCCCGGCTTGGCCGGCAGACTCGAGTTTAAAGGTCATCCAGGAAAATGAACCCGTCATGATCGATTTTGGAACCTGCGTCAACGGCTACCAGGCGGATCAGACCCGCACATTTGCCCGGGGAGAACCCGCCCGGGAATTCATCCGGGCCCATCAAGCCTTAAAACGCATTGAGGCCGCCCTGATCGACCGGATGGTTCCGGGGACGGCGTGTCAGTCTCTGTATGAAATCGCTTGGGAAGAAGCACGAAAAGCGGGCTTTGAAAGCGTCTTTCTGGGGCCACCCGATCATAAGGCCAAGTTTGTGGGACATGGTGTGGGGCTGGAAGCCAATGAACTCCCGGTGCTGGCCGCCAAACAGGCATATCCCTTGGAAGCCGGGATGACGGTGGCGCTGGAATTGAAGATGGTGTTTGAAAAGGGGGCCGTCGGCCTGGAAAACACGCTGTGGATCTCGGAACACACAATCGAGAAATTGACCTCCGCCGAGGAGTCTTTGACCGTCGTGCCGTCTTCCACGGCCTAGGACCGTGTGACGAATTCAGTCATCCGCCCACGTTCCAGGTTTGAACCTTTTGGGTGGGGGCCCGTTACAAGCAACCGGCCCAAATGCAGGTTTAGACGGTGACCGTCGCCCCGCCCCCAGCCGCTCTTAAGGGGCCGCTTCCTTCAGGATTATGCGGGCATCGACGATGCGCAAACCTTGTTCATAGACAATAACGGGGTTGAGATCCATCTCCTGGATTTCCGGATAGGATTCCACCAAATCGGAGCACAACAGCAACAATTTGCGCAACGCTTTTTTGTCCAGAGGGGCTTGCCCCCGGATTCCGTTCAGAATCGGGAAGGATTTGGTCTCCTTGATCATCTGCTTGGCCCCGGCCGACGTGATGGGCAACACCCGAAAAGAGACATGCTTCAGGATTTCCACCATGATCCCGCCCAGTCCGTACATGATTACCGGGCCGAACTGATCGTCGATTTTGGTCCCGATAATTACCTCCACACCGGATGAGGCCATGGGGGAGACGAGAACTCCGCGGATATCGGCCCGGGCATCGAACTTGCGCGCGTTGGCGATGATTTCGTCAAAAGCGCGGCGGATTTCTTTGGCACTACGAAGCTTGACCTGCACACCCCCGGCATCGCTCTTGTGCAAAATGTCCGGCGATACGATTTTTAGAACGACTTCGCCCTCGAAATTTTGAGCGATGCTGACGGCCTCATCCGCGGTGCGGGCCAGGGTATCCTCGAGGACCGGCGCACCGTGAAGGGCCAGGAGCCGTTTGGCCTCGTTTTCCAGCAAGGCGCGGCGGCCTTCCTGACGGGCATTGTGAACGATCTTTTTGCCGGCGGGTTTGGCTTTGGCGCCCCAGTTCAAAACGAAGTTGGTCTTGGTGTGATAGCTGCTCAGATAATTGCCGTACTCGGCCAGAACCGCAACGCATTTGGCGGCCACATCCAGGGAATCGTAAACCGGAATGCTGTAATAGCGCAGAAGCTCCAGCGAATGCGGTTTGGCGGAGTTATACAGGCTGTGCACTACGATTGGCTTCTTACGTTTTTTGACAATTTTGCCCATCATATGGGCGGCCTCTTCTTCCATCCAGGCCAAACTCTCGGCAAACCGGATCCCGTAGCCGCCGAACAGGCCCACGATCAACAGGCCGCCGATATGGGGATCCTTCAAGATGATGTCGGCACAGTCGGCAAAGATGGACGGATCGGCGTCGGTGCCGCCGGCGACGTCAACCGGATTGGGAACCGAGGCGGCGGCCGGAAGAATTTGTTTCAAGCGGGCTTGGGTTTTGGCGCTCAACTCGGGAATCACAAGGCCCAGATCGGTCAAGAGGTCCGCCACAATGGTGGCGTGGCCCCCGCCGTCGGCCAGAATGGCCACTCTGTTGTTTTTGATCGGAGGACAGCTGGACAGGGTTTCCGCCGCCGGGAAAAGTTCGTCGGAATTTTCGATAACGATAATCCCGGCGCGCTGGAAGGCACCTTTGGCGACCTCCGACATGCCGGCCAGTGCCCCGGTATGGGACCCGGCCGAGCGCTTGCCGGTCGTGGAGCGGCCGCTTTTGAGTAAAATAATCGGCTTTTCGAGAGTCGTCTTGTAGGCCTGCTGCAAAAACTTACGTCCTTCGCGCAGGCCTTCCACATACATCAAAATCGCACGGGTGTCCGGATCCTGCCCGAAAAATTCCAGGTACTCGTGGAATTTGATATCGGCCTCGTTGCCGACGCCCACGTAATAGGAGAATCCTTTGCGGCTCTTGATCTTGGCCTCCGTGATGAGCGTCAGAGCCATGTTGCCGCTTTGGCTCAGAAGGGCAATATTCCCTTTGGGCGCCTCCCGCAGTCCCACCAGGTTCAGATTTTTTTTCAGGTTCAACATCCCGGAGGTGTTGGGGCCAATCAAGCGGATATTGTATTGGCGGGCAGTTGCCACCACTTTTTCTTCCAGCATGCGGCCGTCAAGACCGACTTCGCCGAATCCGCCGGCGAGCAGGACCGCCCCTTGAACGCCCTTGCGGCCGCAATCTTCCAGCACGGCGGGAATGGTTGCGGCCGGTGTAGCTACCAGGGCCACATCCACGGGGCCTTCGATGTCGGCGACGTGCGGATAGCATTTAAATCCGAGGACGCTCTTCTCTTTGGGATTGACCGGATAGATGACCCCTTCGTATTTTTCATCCAGGAGCGTCCGAATGGCTTGAAAGCCCCGCTTGGTTTCATTCTTGGAGGCACCGACGATGGCCACCGAGTCGGCGTTTAGGATTCTGTCTAGAAACATCTTTTGACCTCACCCATTTTTTCAGGCCGCGGTCACGGAGTTTTCAACGTCCCATGCCCCGAGGACACAAGACCGAAAACTGAAGACAGCGGTCAGATTTTTTCCATGGTTTCCTCTACGTCCCGTACCCTTTGCCATTGTCATTCCGCATCTATTTCCCTTTTCGTTCCTCGAATTCCTTTAAAGACGCCTGTCGTTCGGCCGTGGATACACAGGCTAGGCAGGCTTCGATCTCAAAATCCATCAGTGCTTCCATACTCACCTCACCCCGGGCCAGATGCAGGCCTTTTTTGATCATCTTTAAGGAAAAGGCGGAATTTTTAACAACCTTTTGGGCCATTTCCCGAGCTTCATCCTCCAGACGCTCCAGGGGTACGGCCTTGTTGACCAGGCCGATGCGCGCCGCTTCTTTGCCATCGATGTATTCGGCCGTAAACAAAAGTTCCTTGGCCTTTCCCGGACCGATCAGGTCTTGAATCAGTCGCAAGGCCCCGCCGGTAACCGAGGAGTTCACTTTGGCTTCCGGGGATCCGATGAGGGCGTTCTCCGCCGCAATACGAATATCGCAAGCCAGGGCCAATTCATATCCGGAGCCTAGGGCATAGCCGTTGATGGCCGCAATGGTCGGCTTTTCAAAGCGGATGATTTGGCGTGAGGTTTCCTGAAGTTCGACCAGATACGCACGATACTCCTCCAGGCTCCGGGTTTTGGATTCTTTTAAATCCGCGCCGGTGGAAAAAGCCCTTCCCGTGCCGGAAAGAATCAGCACTTTGATGGCCGGATCATTGCGGACATCCTCCAAAGCCGCCCGAAAATCCAGCCACAATTGTCTGTTCATGGCATTCAGCACTTGGGGCCGATTTAATTTAATGGTGGCAATGCCGTCCTTTTTTTCATAAACGATGCACGTAAAATTCATGAGCAACTCCCGGGCCGAATGCGGCCAGTTCAACGTCGTTTTTTGAGCGCTATCCGATCTTGGGCATGAGGGTCCAAACGATCATCCAGGCCTGGGAATCGGGATCTCGATCCAGGCACACGATGCCGCTGTTTTGAAATTTGAAAACCGGTTTTTCAACAGAGCCCGTGATCAGAAAGGATACCAGACGTTCCATGAACGGCAGGTGGCCGACCAGCATGAGGTTCTGTTGGGGGTCCAGTTCACCGGCCAGGGCCGTCACATCGTCGAGGGGCATGATGCCGTCGATGGCCTCAGTACCTCCCTCAGGTTGCAGGGCCGCGGCCAAAATGGCAGCTGTCCGTCGTGCCCTGGTCTTGCTGCTGTGCTGGATGGCGGAGACTTTCACTCCGTAATCCCGGGCAACTTTGGCGATGCGTTCGGTTTGCGTAAGGCCTTCGTCGGAAAGCCCCTGATCGGGATCAATGTCTTTGGGCAGACTCTTGCCGTGTTGAACAAGATAAAGTGCCATGACCTTAATCCTCCTTGTAATTTACAACAATTCTATTTATAATTAATGGATATTTTACACTAAAATACCTCTGGCAAAACATCAATACCTTTTTCCCCATTAGCTGATCACGGAAGACTCAATCTTTGTCGTAATCAGTGGGGGACGAGAAGTAGATGCGTCAGAAGCATTGGCCCGCTTCTTTCAGATGGCATGAATTGGAGCCTGATTTATGCGGATAGTTACCAGACCAGATTTCGACGGGGTTGTGTGCGCCGTTTTGCTTTGTGAGGCCCTGGATGTGAAAGAGCCTGTCAAATGGGTAGAGCCGAGTGAAATCCAGCGCGGTTTGGTTGATATTCGCCAAGGCGACATTATTACCAATTTACCTTATGATGAACGAGGTACCTTGTGGTTTGATCATCATTATACGAACCGGACCGACAAACCATTTCAGGGCTCATTTCAAATCGCCCCTTCCGCGGCGGGAATAATATATCGCCACTACCAGGACCGTTTGCACCGGGACTACCACGAACTCGTTCAAGCGGCTGACAAGATTGATGCGGCCGATCTAACGCTGGATGAAGTGCTTCGTCCTGAAAAGCATGATTATGTTTTGCTTTCCCTGACGATATCAAAGGACATTCAGCCGGATGTGTCTTACTGGAATAAGCTGGTCGACCTGTTAAGAAAATTTGAGATTCAGAAAGTTCTCGAAGATGCCGAAGTCAAACAGCGCTGCCAGGCCGTCATTGAGCAAAATGCCCGCTATGCGGACTTTCTAAAAGATAACACCCGCCTTGTGCAGCACGTTTCGGTAACCGATTTGCGCGCCTTTGACCCGCCGCCGGTGGGAAATCGTTTTTTGGTTTATTCCCTGTATCCCGAAGCGGTGGTCAATGTCCGCATCCGCTATGAGGATCCGCGCCAAGAGACCATCACCCTCAACGTCGGGCACAGCATTTTTAATCCCCACTGTAACGTCAATGCCGGATTGATGCTGTCCCGCTATGGGGGCGGCGGTCACCGCGCCGCAGGCGCCTGTCGTTTTCCCGCCCATAAGGGGGATGAATACATCCCGCAAATTATCGACATTCTGGTCAAAAACGAGAATAATGAGAACTGATTATCGCTCGCCGGATTTTACGCACCGGAATTGACTCTTTGGGGCCGAGCCCCAGCAGCCGGCGTCTGCCAGCACGATCAATGAATCCCCTCTGAGGACATGGACCGTCGCCTTGCGATCGTGACCGATTGCGGACGATCACTGCCCCCGCTGCTGACCCGTCAACGATCTTCGCAAGAAAAAATCCCTGTAAAAAGCTTGACAAAAGTTTCCGATAGTCCTTATTGCATGAAGAATTTTTTTCTTTCACAAAAATAACCGGAGCGAAGAGAGGCCAACCAAGGACGGAATCGTATGAATTCAGGGAAAGGAGGTAGGGATGTTTTTGGAATTGTCTTATGCCTATAGTGAAACCATGCCGATTTACCCCGGCTTGCCGGAGGAGTCTTTTGAGCCGCACAAAAGGATAATGAACGGAGACGAAGGCAACACAACGCTGATCAAGCATTTCTTGCACAACGGTACCCATGTGGATGCGCCGTTTCATTTTGACGCGCAGGGGCTGCCGATCGATAAAGTTCCGATCGAAGATTTCATCTACGAGCACCCCGTTGTCATCAAAAAAAAACTGAACAAATCGGAATTGCTGCGGGCCGAAGATATTAAGGCCTATGGCGATGTGCTGCAGTCGGCGGATTTGCTTCTGTTTTACACCGGCTATTGTGAACTGCGCGGCGATACCGTCGCCTATACGGATGATTTTCCAGCCGTTTCGGAAGAGGCCGCCCAATTTATCCGTGACGAACTTTTGAATGTCAAGGCCGTGGCGATCGACACCTTGAGTATCGAGAGTGCCACACGGGGGCCCCAAGAGAATTTTAAAGTTCACAGGACGTTTTTGAATAGCCAGCTGTCCAGTAACCGACCGCTTCTCGTCTACGAAGATGTAAATATCGGCAAAATCATAGGTCGAACAGTCAAACGGATTTACGCCTTTCCGCTGCGGTTGCAGGGGCTTGATGCTTCCCCGGTGAATATGGTGGCGGAAGTCGTCAACTGAGGGGAGGTGCCTCGAATGGGAGAAAAGAAAGGCTCAATCGTCGCAATCACGCAATCACAGACGTCTGTTTATGATGAGATTGACTTCAAGCGTATGGTCCAAAGCGCCCTGCAAACGCTGGAAGCCAATGGTGTGCCGATTCCTGCTGGAGGAACAGTTTTTATGATGGGCTTTAATGCCGAAGACCTTCATTTTGACGAACATCGCAAAGAGGGTCCCTATTTCGTCATCGGAGATTGCACGCCGGAAAGATATCGCCAAGATCCGCGCACGATCTATATTGAAGGCTGTTGTCCAGGACCGGCGATTCCGGAAACGATTCTGAAAAATTGCGGGATAACCGAAAGCGAGGCCGCCAAATGAAGGAAGCCCAAATTATCGATCTGTGTTATCCGATAAACAGCGAGATGCTGGTCTTTCCGGGAACTGCAAGACCGGTTTTCCAATGGGTGGGTAAGTTGAACTCGGAAGGGTTCAACCTCACCCCGTTCAGCATGTGGACCCATGCGGGGACCCCTGGGGATGCGCCCAGCCATTTTGCGGGTCCTTCTGGCAAGCCTTTTGACCGTCATCAAAATGCCGGAAGACGGGCGTAAAATTGCCACCGGGCTTTTGATTCTGCTCATGATCAGTATCCATTGCCGGCCCCAAAGCCAAGGTAGCTGACTGTGAGATCTTTGCGGAGGATCCCATGTTCAAATTGAAAGGTGTCGTACCGCCCATGATAACGCCCTTTGATCGGGAGGGTGATCTCGATTTGGATAATCTGGAAAAGCTGCTGGATTTTCTCAAGGACAGGGTGGACGGGTTGTTTATTTGTGGCTCCTACGGCTGCGGACCGATGATGTCTCTTGAGGAGCGCAAAACCGTCGCCGAGACGTGTGTCCGCGTGGTCGACGGCAAAATACCGATTATCACTCACACCGGAACCACCTCCACCCGACAAACGGTAGAATTATCACGGCATGCCGAGAAAATCGGGTGCGCGGGGGTCTCCGCTGTGGGGCCCTATTATTATCACCACGGCGCCGATCACATACTAGCGTTTTACGCGGCCATGATAGAAAGCGTGAGCGCCGCCTTTCCCGTTTATGTTTACCACAATCCCAGCTTTTCCGGGTATGAGATCGCCTTGGATACGGTCAAAAAACTGCGGGATTTGGGAATTCACGGTGTCAAAGATGCCACCTTCAATATTATGACCTTTGCCACTTATATGCGTGAATTGGCCGCCAGCGGCTTCGATGTGGTTTTGGGAACCGAAGCCATGTGGGCGGCGGCCTGTGCCCTCGGAGCGGAGGGATACATTCCGGGACTGGGCAACGCTTTTCCTGAGATTTGCCGACAGATGTACCTGGAAGGAATACAAAACAAGATCCAACAGTGCCGCCAAACGCAGTTTAGGGTCAACCAATTGCGGGATGTCATGTACCTGGCCCGTTCGACCCAGCTTGCGGTTTATGCCATGCTCGAGATCCGAAATGTAATTAAAGCCTATCCGCGAGCGCCTTTTATTCCGGCGACCGCAAAAGAAAAAGATAAAATGCGACGGGCTTTAGAGAGCCTCGAGGTGATCTGAGATGTATTTAGCGACCATTGACTGCGGAACCACTAATTCCCGCGTCTATATTGTAAACGAGGATGGCCGAATTTTCGGCAAAGCCGCCCGGAAAATCGGGGTCCGGGATACGGCCATTGCTGGAACCAATGCGGCTTTGAAAAAGGGACTGACGGAAACTTTCTATGGAGCTCTGAATAATGCCCATCTCGAGCTGGCCGACATCGCTTTTGTTATTTCTTCGGGAATGATCACTTCGGAAATAGGGCTGTTGGACATTCCGCATGTCTGGGCCCCCGCCGGCGTGGAAGATCTGGCCCGCAACATCAAGACCGTCCGTGATTCTTCCATTTTTCCTGTCGATCTTCCGATTCATTTCATCCGCGGCATCAAGAACAGGTACAACCCTGGGGTCAACCGGCTCGAAAACGTGGCCATGCTTGATTTTATGAGGGGCGAGGAAGTCCAAGTTGCCGGCGTCCTGGCGCTCTATGACATCCACCCGCCGGTGACGATTGTCGTCCTGTCGTCGCATACCAAGTTTATCCCGGTTGATGCCCACCGTAGAGTGTTGGGCAGTGTGACCACCGTCTCCGGTCAAGTCTACGAAGCGATCATCAAAGAGACCTTTATCGGCAAGTCCATCCGTGACGATGACGGTTTTGACGATCAAGATTATTTTAATGAAGACGTCGTTGAGATTTCCTATGACTGTGTGGCCCGGTCCGGATTTCTCAGAACGCTGCTGATGCCTAGATTTCTTGATGTGCTCTTGCAAACGAAGTGGTATGAAAGAAAATTGTTTGTGGAAGCCAGTATTGCCGCCGAGGATATGAAAGCGCTGAACCAGCTTCAATCGTTAGGCTTTCCCCACCGAACGGACTACATTCTGGTGGGGGCTTCCCGAAGATGTCGGATTTACGAGTATCTGTTGAAAGAAAAAATGAAGTTCACGACCAACGTTGTCAAAATAACGGAAAGCCGGGATATAGATTCGCTCAGTATCAAGGGCGCGATTTATGTCGCCCGTCAGGCCGCTTTGATTTGAACACGAGGTGGAAAATATGCCAGGCTTTAAGATCGTGTTTACCGACTATTATTATCCGCACAATGAGATCGAGACCGCAATATTAAAAAGATTAGGTCAGGTTGAAATCATTGATTGTACCAAGATTGAACCGGGCGGCATCCTGGAGGAAGACCGGATTATACCTTATCTCAATGACGCCGATGCCGTCATCGTGCAATTTGCAGAAATTTCGCGCAAGGTCGTCGAGAGCCTCACCCAGTGCCGTATCATCGCCCGTTATGCCATCGGCGTCGATAATATCGATGTGCAAGCCGCCCGGCAAAAAGGCATTGTCGTGGCCAATGTGCCGGATTACTGTATTGAGGAGGTGTCGGATACGGCCATCGCCCATATGCTGAATTGCGTGCGCAAAGTCTCTTACGCCAACGATCTTCTGCACCGCAATCAGTGGTCTTATGCGAAAATAAAACCGATTCGCCGATTCGCCGATTTAACGGTGGGTCTGCTTGCCTTTGGGAATATCGCCCGCCGGGTGGCTGAGAAGCTGAAATCTTTCCGGGTAAGAACATTGGCCTTTGATCCTTACTTTGCGGGTCAAGAATACGGCTGGGTGGAATTTGTTGCGCTGAAAGAACTGCTGTCGCAAGCGGACATCGTATCGATTCATGCTCCTCTCAACAATGAAACCCATCATCTGATGGACGCCGAAAAATTCAGCTGGCTGAAGAAGGGAGCGATGATGGTGAACTCCTCGCGCGGAGGCCTGATCGATGAGCCGGCTTTGCGGGCCGCACTTGAAAGCGACAAGCTTTCCATGATCGGTCTCGATGTTTTGGATTGCCAGGACACGGAGTACTACCAATCGGCTTTACTGCAATATCCCGATAGGGTTTTTATTACACCGCATATGGGCTGGTATTCCGAAGAAGCCATTGTCGATCTGCAAACCAAAACGGCGCTCAACGTTTACGAAATGCTCAAAAACGGCCAACCGCTTTACGCCGTATAAGGGATTGACCGAACTTTCTGCCGCCAGGCGAACAAGGCGGGTCTCGACCGAACGTCGCAAGCCCGGAGCTTTCGGCGTTTGGGGCCTCGAGCCTGCCGGATCGAATAGCGGCTAGCGCTTACCCCGCAAGGCGCAACCAGCTTCCCCCGTCCGCCAATCCCCAATACCGAACACCCAATTTCCAGCCCCTTAACATGCCTTAAAGGCGCTTTGCGGTAAAAAGCAGTAGGGGCATTCTTCCGGCGGTTCAGCACCGTAATGGACATGTCCGCAGATGCGGCAGCGCCAAGCGGTTTCATCGGGCTTCAGGTCGGCGGGATTCCGGGTACGATGCAAGGGCAGATCTTCCAGGGGCGGCATGACCGGCTGATAAAGGTTCATGGCGTGACCCGCTAAAATCATGCGCTGAATCTCACTGGTGCCTTCGTAAATTCGGAACAGCCGGGCATCCCGCAGCAATTTTTCGATGGGAAACATGGGCGTGTAACCGTATCCACCGAATACCTGCAGGGCTTCGTCGGCCACTTGAAAAGCCGCTTCAGTGGAATAGAGTTTAGCAACCGAGGCCGCAATGGTGGGGTCCATGCCTTGGTCCGCCTCCCAGGCGGCTTTCCATACCAGCAGACGGGCGGTTTCAACTTTCTGGTACATATCCGCGATCTTATGCTGGATGGCCTGAAAATTGGAGATAGCCATACCGAAGGCTTGGCGCTTCTTGACATAGTCCATGGCAAACTCCATCGCCGATCGCGCCGTGCCCACGGCAAAAGCGCCGATGGCCGGGCGGGTGCGGGCGAAAGTCTTCATGGCCAGGACGAACCCTTCGCCGGGGGGAGCCAAAACGTTTTCCGGCGGGACCCGAACATCCGTCAAGTTAATCCCCACGGTGTTCGACCCGCGCTGCCCGAGTTTCGGTATGCGCGCACCGGTCTTTACGCCTTTCCAATTCTTCTCCACGACAAAGGCACAGATGCCTTCATGTTTGGATTTCGGATCCACCGTTGCAAATATGGACATGTAATCCGCGAGGCCGCCGTTGGTGACCCAGTATTTGGTGCCGTTTAAGACGTAGTTGTTCCCGTCCCGCTGGGCCAGGCAGCGGATGCCAGAGACGTCCGACCCCATGGTAGGTTCGGAGGTGGCAAAACAGATCAACTTGAACTCTTTTAGTATTTTCGCAAATAATCTCTTTTTCAACGGTTCGTTGATGGACAGTTTGAGCGGCTCCATCCCCAAGGAGTTATCAAAGATCGAGGTGGCCAGCCCCGGACAGGCCGCCGCCATTTCTTCGGTGACGATCACCGATTCTAAAAGCCCGTAGCCTTTTCCGCCGTAAGCTTCCGGGATATCACCGTTGATGATGCCGGTCCGGTGAGCTTTTTGCAGGATTTCCAGGGGGGTTTCATCGTTTGCATCCGCATGCCACGCCACCGGTAAGATTTCTTTCAGGGCGAATTCGCGTGCTTTCTGCTGCAGTTTCATCTGCGCGGGGGCCAGGTGAAAGTCTAGCATCAGGGTACCTCCTCGGTTGGCAAGTGAATTGAGTCGGTCGGGGCGCAAGCCCCAGTCACTCCCGCTGGAACAGGAATTCCCGGGTTCCGTTGCGGTAGCGAAAGGACTTGATAGTCTTCAGGGGCGCCATCAGGGATTCCAGTGCGCGGTTGTGGCGAAAATACCAGGGAAGATCAAGTTGGGTTTGGGGGCGTGGGGACAGGTGATACTCCTTGCCAATAACAAAGGAACTCACCCGCTGGGGCGCGGTCTGTTCTTCCAGGGCAATCACCATCGCCAGACCTTGCAGTTTCAGCATATGGTGGCAACGCTCGGCCAGCTCCTTGACCGCCTGGTTGTCCAGGTGGTCAATGAGGCTCCAAAGTTGGATCCCGTCAAAACTCTGGAACGGATAGTCCAGGTGTCTCCACACTCGGCTGAGCGGAAGGCCTTGGCGGCGCTCGCGGTCCAGACGCAGAAACATGTCACAGACATGTAACTTTCTGACCCGTTGGGCGAAGAATCTTATATTCTCTTGACACACGGGCCCCACATCAAGGATCTCCACCGGCTGGCGCTTTTCAAGGGCGTCGAGGTAAAACTGCAGCATCATACTGGTATATTGGGCCGGGTGCGGGTCGGGATCAGAGTTCTGCGGGGACCGAGCATTGATAATCGCCAAAAATCATTTCCCCTTGTTGGTTTCGGCAGGTTGGGTGGTCGACTCCTTGCCGAGTGCCGGGATGGGCCGATTCGTCGATTGTCCGCTGATGGCGGTTTTCCGGTGGGGTTCGCGGTCCAGCTCAATCGCCCCCTTGAAATAGGCGCCATCCTCGACAGCGATACTTTTGCACTTGACTTCGCCGTAGAAGTCGGCATCCTTAGTAATTTCCACGCGCCCCAAGGCCTTGACATTGCCTTGCAGCAGGCCACTGACGGTCACATCATGGGCGCGGATTTCGCCTTCAACGCGGCCCTTGGCTCCGACGCTGAAGTTATGCTTTTCCATCTCGATGTTGCCCTTCATGGAACCCTCGATGATCAGATTTTCCTGGCCGCGAATACTGCCTTCGATGGAGATGTTTTCACCGATCACGGTCTTTTCATCTTTAGCGACCGGTTTGGGTACCGAGATCGCCGGACTCTGATGGCTCGTCGGACTCTGGTGGCTTGCCGGACTTTGATGGCTTGCCGGGCTGGGGAGGGGCGAGAAGGTACTCTCCTCTGCGGGTAGGCTGGGAGCCGGGGTCGCGGGGGTCGCCGCGTCATTTTCATCTTTTTTGTTTTGTTTAAACATTTGGACTCCTTTGGTTGAAAGATAAAATTATAAACCTGGCCGCGTGGATCAAACGCCTGCAAGTTCGTAGCGCTTTGCTTGAGGACCTAATCTTTATAATCTGGCTAAAGCGCTGTCAAGCAATTTGGCTAAAACTCTTCTCATTATACCGCAGTTGCGTTGATTTGCATATCAAAGCTTTACATCGAACAGGCATTCGTTGTAATCAGTAGTTCTACCTTGTCACATTA
>CP070697.1:4124923-4131209 GCA_020353555.1 Desulfobacterales bacterium | reverse complement strand
AGGTGAAAAGCTTGCGGCGCATCAAGACTTTCAGGGCGATTTTGATGTAGTTTTGCAGCATCCGCTTTTTCCTGACAGCCATCGCTAGATGAAGATGGACCGATAAGGCGTTCCCTTTTGCCTCGGTTCCCCTCCCCTTTCCCGCGTCCCCGCCCCTCTAAATTGACACTTGCGATTCGTCATCTTTGTGGTTTGATTCATCTTTGGTTCGGCTCACACGCGGCGATGAAATCGAGATCTCTTGTTTTTCGCCTGATGTCCAATTTTTATTCACAATGTAAAGCCACCGCCGGATGAATACGGGTAGCCATGAAGCCGGGGTATACCGAACAAAAAATAGCCAACAAGTACATCAACACCATCGAAATTGTTATTCCGAGAAAGCAGGATTTGGCGCTGACCGAAGGGAACAGGTCTGATAGAGCTAATTGTGCCGTCAGTACGCTCCCCCCCAAAACACCGATCGTCGTGACCAGCAGCAGCTCACCGGTAATTTGATTAAAAATCTTGCCCACCGTTGCCCCGTTGGCCCTTCGCAAGCCGATTTCCCGCGTGCGCCGGGTTACATTCAGCCAGAGGACGCCCATCAGACCGAGACAGACCATAAACAACAATGCCAATCCAATCAGCCCCAAAGCGATGAAGGCCGCCAGGTCGTCACGTAACCAGTATTTGCGACGATTTTCAAGAGTTGTCACCTCAAACGACCAAGCAGGGACGGTATCCTGCAGTTGCGCGATGATTTTTTCTTCCTGCGCGACGGTTGTTTCCGGCTTGAGTCTGAAAAGCAAATGGCGCAGGGGAATGCGACCCCCTAAATCGGCTAAATTCGCAAGGGGAAACCGCTGCAGAATCACGTTTTCGGTTGGGGCGAATTCACCATCTTTTCTGAAATCAGACAACACCCCCACGACGACTCTGTCTTCTGGACCTGACGAAATAATTTTGCCGATCGGATCGGCAGCGCCGAACAATTCCTCCCGCAGCTGGCGGTTGATAACCACCGGAAGTAGCCCCAGCTCATCATCCGCATTCTGAAAAAACCGCCCTTGGATGAGATCCGCTCGCAAGACCTCCAGGATGCCATCGGTAATCCACAAATTCTCGGCTGCGACGCTGCGCCCGGCATAAGTCAGCACCGGATGATTGTTGTAGTCAAAGTAAGGGATTTCAAAGGATAGTCCCGCGGCCTCCACTTCGCCGAACCCTCGAACGGTTTTCAACATTTTGATTTGATTTCTCAACGCGTTTCGGCGCCATCCTTCATCACCGAAAAAACGCAGGTCATGAAAGTGTAGAACCACCACGTTGTCTCTGGAAAAACCGAGGGGTTGACGATAAATGTCCCCCGTATGCAGACCGGTCGTCATCACCCCGACCAAAACGCAAAATGTCAAACCGATTTCCAGTGTGAGAAGGAGATTGGATTGTTTGCGGCGCCAGACGATTTTGAAGAGGTGCTTGATCATCGGCTTCCCCCTCGCAAGGCATCCACCGGATGCAGGCGTGCCATCTTCCAGGCCGGATAGGCCCCGGACACGACACCAAAGAACAGCATCAGGGCGACTGCGCAGAAAAGGATGCGAAAATTCAGCTGCAGTTGTGCATAGGGTATTAGATCGCTGTGATTAAGGAGACAAAGGACGGCGCCCGCAAGGACCAGACCGCAGACGCCACCGATCACGGTGAGGATCACATTTTCCACCACGAACTGTCCGACCAGCGTCCAAGATGAGGCGCCAAAGGCCTTGCGTACACCGATTTCTGAGGCCCGTTCCAAGAGACGGCTGACATTAATGTTCATCAGGTTTAAAACGGGCAGAAGCATAAACGCTAACATGAGCCCGAAGATGACCGTCTGGACGTACCGTCCAAAGGACTCGCCGTATTGATGTCGCTGCCCGTAAGCGCGTTTAAGGCGGCAAAATCCTTGAAACTGGGTTTCCAGATCAGATTCAATACGCGTATAGCGGGGATCATCGATCTGCAGCTCTGCCAGGCGCCGCTTGAATTCTTCTTTCACTTTGGGGATGTCCGCCCGGCTTTTGACCAGAACGGCCGCCCGGAACCAGTCAAATATATCGTCATGCAGGTAGTCTTGGCTCTTGGCCGTCGTTATCGGAACCCATACATCGGCAAACTTCTGGAAATGGTAGCCGGGTATATCGTTGACCACCCCTATGACTTTGAAGCGTTGCCCGTCAATCGCAATCACATCTCCGACAGCTTCTCTTTCACCGAAGATTTTTCTCCGGGTGGATTGGTTGATGACGGCCCTAAAATGCGCGTTGCGTACGTCCTCTTCCGAAAAGGCCTGACCCTGTTGGAAGGTAAAATCAAAAACCCTCCAGTAAAGGCTGTCGGTTCGCTTCATGTTCAGCTTGTAGCCTCTGCCGTGATGATAGGAGACAACCGCTTTGTTGATTGAGAAAATAGATGCGTACTCCGCATGCTTGAGGTTCCGGAAGTCAATCCGGCGGGTGAGCAGGTTATAGCTGGGAAACAATTGAGTGGATCCGTTGTCTTGCCCGCGGTGAGCATTGATCGTGTATAGGTACAGGACGCGGTTGCGCTTGGTTTCCCAAATCGAGAGGCCAAATACGTGATCCAGTATCGCCGTGGTGACGATAAGGACCCCCAGGGTAAAACTGATGCCGACCAGACTGATCAAGGTGAAAAGCTTGCGGCGCATCAAGACTTTCAGGGCGATTTTGATGTAATTTTTGAGCATGGAAAATTCACCTCAGCTGACCCTGCGACCGTCAAAAAGACGGATGATGCGATTGCTTTGATCGGCGAGCCGTTGATCATGGGTGACCATGACGATGGTTGTATGCATCTGTTCATTCAGATCTTTTAAGATGTCCATGATCTCCGCCCCCATGTGACTGTCGAGATTTCCGGTTGGTTCGTCGGCCAGCAAAATCCGGGGCGCGCCGACAATCGCCCTGGCGATCGCCACCCGCTGTTGCTGGCCGCCGGAAAGCTGGGGAGGATAATGGTGCACCCGCGATTTCAACCCCACCCGTTCGAGCGCCGCAAGGGCCAGTTTGCGGCGTTGCGCGCCGGATAATCGACGATAAAGCAGCGGTATCTCAACGTTGTCCACCACGGCAAGATCAGTGATTAGATGAAAGGTCTGGAAAATGAAACCAATCTGTTCGTTTCGGAGTTTTGCCAGACGTCTATCGGAATAGCTCCGTATTTCGGTTCCATTCAGGGAGACCCATCCTTGAGAGGGGGCATCCAACAGCCCTATGATATTGAGCAAAGTGCTCTTGCCGCATCCGGACGGACCCATTACAGAGATGAATTCGCCCTTTTCCACCTCCAGATTGATATTGGAAAGCGCCAGGGTCTCCATCTTTGCGGTCCGGTAAACTTTTGCAATTTCTGTAAGTTTGATCATGGTGACTCCGTGATAACCCACCTAAAGAAACAGGTACGATTAGGCATTTGAATAAGCTTTGCCGTTTGCCGACAAATGCTTCGAGTCAATTCATCGTTCGGTTTTGTTACCCGGTCGGGCGAAACCAGGACTGACGGAGGAATCATCAGCGCGCCTGCGGATCCGGTTCAGGCGAATTGCGGCCCCGCCGACCGGCGATATGGAGCCCCAAACTCATCGTGGGGACGCATCCCTTGACCGAAGATTTGGATGAGCAAATCCTGTGCCACGTTTAAGTTATTGATTTTTCAATTTTTTTGGATTCAGTGGGGTTGTTCTTTGTTACGGTTTCGCAAAAGCTCTGTTCGATTTCGTAAAACACAACCATGGGTTCAGCCCAAAAGGCGGCTTGGGCATTCGGTTGCCCTGATACCAACACGGAGAGTTAGGCCCTACTGTGCATGCGCTTTTTCATTGGATAGGCACCCGCGAAAGGCAGGATCGAGACTCAGAACTCAAAGATGACAAGGGAGTCCATTAATGTAAGACTGTCAGGGGTTTAAAAACGTTACCCCGACCGCACGTGGGGGCCACGCCCGACGGGGAAAATCAAAAGAGATCTTTTTCGTCCCATGGCGCATGGCGTTGCAGGGCGCCAATTAAAAAAAAGGCCCACTTACAACCCTTCTGGAAGCGCCGGTCGTTAACTCTCATATTCATTTCTGAACACGTCGCGGCGCTCAATACCGCTTTTCGGGCTGAATCCTCTTCGACGCCCTAAACCAATGCGGCGATCAGAGCCTCTTCGGTGGTCGGTGCCGGATCTTATTTCCGCAACATAGCCCGCTCGTGATTCTTGCCGTCTATCAGTTGCTGAACGGGTGCCCCCTTTATTTTTTCTTAAATTGTCCTTGTCTGCTTCACTCATGCCGAAAATTCCTGAGCGGTCAATTGCCTCGATGATTGGCTGAATTGCTTCTTGATCTTACATAGAAGAAGGAATTCCAGTCGCGGAATTTCTTAGTGCTGCAAATGATCGTTCCGCTAACGGATTTTTCAGTCTGGACGAATGTGAAAATTACTGCCCCAAATTGTGAAGAGCAATTCATAAATAATAAAACTCTGATACTTGATACCGATTTTCGGGTTGGGTTGATGTGTTGAAAAATCAATATGGTCGAGTTGGCAGAACAAAATCGGCGTTCTTGTTTGTTTATGGCATAGATTTGGCATTTTTATAGAGAGTGATCAAAAACTTTGAAAGGTCTTTCAACCGATGGATTTTTCCAACGCCCATGCGCAGTTCGTTTCCCGCGCCCGACAGGCTTACGAGAATTTTGTCAAGCATAAAATTCCATTTGCGGCAGTTAAAATAAGTGTATCGGGGCTATGTCCTGATGAAGAAAAACTCGCTAAAATCATTCAGCATAACTTCAGGACCGCCAAAGATGTGGTTGTCAAGAATGATAAGGCCTACGCCGTTCTGATGGAAAACACGACGATCGAAGCCGCCGAAAAAGCATCAAGTCGCCTCAAAACAAAACTTGGCTCAATGCTCCCTGGTGATGGGGAGTCAGAGCGGAGTGAGCAGGTGCTCACATCCGTTTACATTTTAGGATCGAGCCAGCGATCAACAAAGCTGCAATTCAGAAATCTTGACCTAAGCTCTCCGCTACGCTCCCCAAAAGAAGACATCGAAACTGGGATTGCGAACGTCCGAGAATATCTGAAATGGGTCGAATTGCCGAAACATACTCGCTTTCAGGCCGTTCAAGGAATCAATATAAAAATATGAATATCAACCGAACACGGTTGAGGTTCTCAAGGAACACGACCTGTCCCCTGGACCCAAGACATCAATCCGCCAATTGGACCCGCCGTCACCACCCAACAGGAACCATATAGACGATTGGCCCCTCGAATGCAATCGGTTCGAATCACAACACCCGGGCATTAAATTCGCTCGAGCCACCCCTATGGCTTTTCAAATTTCAGTTATCAGTATTGAAGCCGCGATCCGATCGTTTTACACTTGTTTTGTGATTCCTGGGCACCAATCGGGCTTAGGCGCCTATGATTTTACGATATAGGATTTCTCAATAAAAGATGGAAAATCGTTTCTGAGAACAGATTTTATCCAACGCGGCCTGAGGGTCGAATGATCTTCCTTTGTGCCTTCGTCGCAAAAATTGTGGTTCCGGCTTGTCCCGGTTCGGGAATTTTGCCTCTGAATTCCGATCAGGCCGTCCCTTTGACACGGGGGGTTTTTCTCCGGTTCTTGCCGCTGCGTCTATCGTGACCGCTTCTTCTTTCCGGAATATAGTGGGTGTAAGTAAACTTGCGGCGATCCTTTTCAAAGCGTCTATCCCCCTTGCTTCTGGCATTCAGTTTTTTCATTATCTTATTTTTCGTCTTGTTCGTGTTCCCTCGACGCCGCAGCCCAAATCGAACCGCACCGATCAAGGGCGCTCCTCACCGACCCCTCAAAATGAGGGCAGGTTTGAAATACATCGTCTTCTCCCCTTACCGAATGTTCATTCAGCGAAGCGCCCCGCCACGGGCGAAATTCAAGTTCAAGGCAGGCTCATCCCGCTTCAGCGGGGTTACCCCCAGGTCTACACGAAGTCTTTCGGCGCAGAAAACCCGCCACGAGGCGAAAGAGCGCGACGCCGAAATTGGGGAAATGACCATTTGGCGTTGGGCCCGACCCAAAGACAACGGAAGCGCTCTTTTATGCTAAGGAACCTTGGATCTGCTAATGTTGAGGGCCCTTCTAAATAACACCGCAAATCCTCTTCTTATTATCGGGCAGAGAATAGAAAGCTCTTAAAGAACGGCGATTGAATTAACATAAGCACTCGGCACGAAACAGATTGGAACCACCTATAACCGATCGAC
>CP070697.1:4120068-4124823 GCA_020353555.1 Desulfobacterales bacterium | reverse complement strand
CCCAAAGCCGATGAGCGGTCGACCGGGATATTTTGCATACAGCTGATACAAAACGAATTATCTGCTTTTTTCAGTTCAGGCGGCCCGAGTTTCAAAGTTCGAGGTGCTTTTTCTCCGGCTTGCCCGGATCGGGCACTGACAAGGACTCGACGAATGACCGAATCCAAGGCCCGCATTTTGGTGGTTGAAGATGATGCCGCGCTGCTGCGCGGGTTGCTCGATGTTCTGGTTTTTAACGGATATGAAGTAAAAGGTGCCGAAGACGGGGGGCAGGGATTGCAGGCTGGCCTGGAAGAACATTATGACCTGATCCTGCTGGACGTTATGCTGCCCACCCTGGACGGCTTTACGATTTGCAGGGAAATTCGCCGCAAAAAGCCTGAGCAGGGAATCATCATGCTCACCGCCAAAGGCTCCGAAGATGATATCGTGACCGGCTTTAAGGCCGGGGCCGACGATTATATCAACAAACCCTTTTCCCTCAGGGAAGTCATGGTGCGGGTAGAAGCCGTCCTCAGGCGAACCGGAAAGAGTTGGGGGGAAGAAGAAGTCCGTTGGCAAGGCGTATTTTTTAACGGGAAGGTCCTGCAGGCCGAATATGAAGGCCGCACGGTAGAACTCACCCGCCGCGAGATGGATATTATCGTGTATCTCCACCGCCATCGAGACCGCATCGTTTCCAAAAAAGAGTTTCTAACCAAGGTTTGGCATTACGCCGACGCCGACATTGAAACGCGCACCGTGGATATTCATATGCTCAAGCTGCGGAAAAAAATTGCCAGCCTGCTCCCGGAGATCCCCTTCATCCTGACCATCAGAGGTGAGGGTTATCGCCTGGAAGCCGAATGATGACTACGAAAAGACTGAAATGGATGATTGTGCTATTTGGCCTGGCCCTTTCCATCCCCCTGACCTATTTTGTGTGGCGCACAACCCACGGGATCGAACAGGAGGAAGTGGCCACCCTGCGCTATTTCGCCGATACCATCTTTGACGAAATGGAACGCTCCCTCACGGCAATTGTCGTCCGAGAGGAAGGGCGACCCGTCGATCAATACCGTTTCAGGATCTTTCCGCCGGGGCTGAGCGGTGAGAGCGGCGAGACCATTCCCTCCCCGTTATCGGACCTTCCGCAGGAAACCTATATTCTCGGATACTTCCAGAATAATCCGGACGGGTCCTTTCAAACGCCCCTGGTGGAGGATGCCCGCAACGCTCCGGCCGAACGTCAAGCCCTGATCACCCAACTCGAGGCGGCCAACCGCCTGTTCAACCAGAAGCGGACCCGGGTTACCGATCAAATCACGCCGCAACCGCCCCTTGTTCCGGTCGCCATGAAAGAAAAGCCGCAAGCCGGTTTCGCCGACAAATATCTGGACTTATCGCGATCGCAACGGCGTAAAGCCTACCTCGGGCAGCAAGAAAAAAGAGTGGAGCAAATCACCCTCGGTCAGGCCTCAAACCTCGCCAAACAGGATCAGGCGGAAACATTATGGGAAAGCCAACCGGCGCTTTCCGCCACTGAACGGAAGGACCGCCGGCAACCTATCCAAGAAGGGGTGGCGGCCGCGCCGACCACCGGGAGAATGCGGACCTCCCGGATCCCCTCCCCGGCCGTTTCCGCCGACATCGGGCAGCCATCGCCGGTCGAGGCGGAATCTAATTTCCAAGTGGAAGTGGCTCCGTTGCAGGCGGTATTCATTCAGGATGATCAAATTTTCATTTTCCGTCGAATCATGATCGACCACCGGATTTATCGTCAGGGCTTCATTGTCTGGATAAAGGCCTTTTTGGAGCATCTGGCGGAAACCTATTTTGTGGCGCAGCCCATGGCCCGCTATACCAAACTTCGTTTGCAGGCGTGGGACCAGGGACGTCAAGCCGGCGTGGTTCAAGCCGGCGTCGACAGCCGCGATCCGGCTTTCAGGCTCGATCGGCGCTTTCCATCTCCTTTTACCTTTTTGAGCGCCACCCTCACCTGCGATGACGTACCGCGCTCCGCCGGCCGCCGCACACTGAATATCATGATTGCGGTTTTGGCGGTCGTCGTTCCGCTGGGATTGTTCGCCCTTTATCAGAGTGTGCGGGCGCTCGTGGATCTTTCGGAAAGGCGGTCCCAATTCGTTTCCTCCGTCACCCATGAACTGAAAACCCCCTTGACCAATATCCGGATGTATATCGAAATGCTGGAACAAGGCATCGCTCCCGACCCGGAACGGGAGTCGGAATATTTCCGCATTCTCGACTCGGAAAGCGCCCGTCTTTCACGCTTGATCAACAATGTCCTGGAGCTGGCGAAATTAGAGAAAAGACAGCGGCCGCTCGATTTGCAGACCGGCACCTTTGATGATGTGCTTCAGGAAGTTCAAACGGTTATGGGGGAAAAACTCAGACAGGAAGGGTTTGCGTTGAGGGTTGACCACGGTGAAATCCGGCCTTTCCCGTACGACCGGGAAGTCATGGTCCAGGTCCTGATCAATCTCATCGAAAACAGTATGAAATTCGGTCGCACCGCCGCCGTGCGAGAGATTACCATTCGGACCCGTCGCGTTGACAGTCGGGTCAAAATTGAAGTATCCGATACCGGTCCGGGGATTGTCCAGCATGCCATAAAAAAGATCTTCGATGACTTTTATCGCGTCGAGAGTCCGCTTACCCAGACGACCCGGGGGACCGGCATCGGACTGGCTCTTGTCAAGAAATTTATCACCTTGACGGGGGGCACCGTTAGCGCGGCCAATAACCAAGGGCCGGGTTGCACCATCACGATTTCCTTGCCCGGATGAGGTCGGATCCTTTCCCGCCCGGGGAAGGCCGACTTTTTGCGCGAAGATCAATTTTAGGGTTGCTATTTTTTTATTTATGCCGCATTAATTGCTTTTCAAATTTTAGACTGCCAAAACGGCTGGGAAATGCAGGCGTTTGAAGCTGCGGCCAAAATGGGTTTTAGTCTGCAGGAATCATTAGAATTTTTTATGGGGGCGCTGAGAATGCGGAAACTAGTCATTGGAATCATGTGTTTGGCGGCTTTTTGGGTTTTCAGAAGTTCCGTTGTTATTTCCCGTGCGGAAGCCGATGAGGAGATGTGTGTTCCGATGGGGACGATTGTGATCGAGCCGCCGGAATCGGTAGAGGCCAAACGAGCTCCGGTTGATTTCCCTCATTCCATTCACTTTGGTTTTAGCTGTCAAACCTGTCACCACAAATGGGAGACAGATGCCGCCATTGTGGGTTGCAAGACTTCCGGCTGCCATGATGTTGCCGTTGCGCCTACGAAATCCGAAAAGAGTGAAGCGGATAAAACCGCGGCCGCCAGGTATTACAAGAGTGCCTATCATCAAAAATGCATCGGGTGCCACAAGGAAATAAAAAAGAAAAACCAGGAACTGGAACTGTCGCAAGAAGCCCTGCCGGAGACACTGCCCCCGAGCGGTCCGACCGGCTGTATTCAGTGCCATCCGAAAGAATAGCAGCATCCAGGGGCGGTCTTGCGGATCGGCTCAATTCGTTTGAGGAACGCTTCGCTTCAGGTTTGCGGACGAGAACTCAGACCGCATCAGCGCAGCGATCCTCGAGCGTGGTGGTCCTCCAAGACTTAGCATGGACGCTTCAGTGCAGCCGGCTTTTTCTCAGTCGGGCGAGCTCTTCCAGGCTGGCCGTGTAGCGCAATGGTTGGCGGCGGTGACCGCGGGCAAAAACCGCTAAATCCAAGTGCCGGTTTTTCAGCCCCAAAAAAAATCCGGTGATTTTCTTGTTTGCCAGGCCGGTCATGGTCTCCCCATCGGTGGTAAGATGATTTTCAGTCCATCGGACCGGGAGCGCTTGCAGGATGTTGGTTACGCCGCTCGGCCCGGCGGAATTCCCTTTACCCCGGCCGAGCCCTTCCAAATTGCCCAAAATATAATTTTCCAGTGTCTTTTTTAGAACCCGCGCAAGGGTTTCCGGCCCGGCAAAACACCCGAAGCCCACAATTTTTGGCGTACCTAGCATTCGTTGGCCTCCCTTCTGCCATAGTCTTCCAGATAAAGTTTTTGGACGGCGTTGTCAGTCGCCCCGCCTGCGGCAACGTGCGATTTGTGCGCCTTGCCCAGGGGAGCCCTTCTATTCCCACTAACAGCGGGAGCCCAAACATGATCTGAGAGTCTAGTGTTTGGGTACTGGGTTGAAGGATTGACGGGTCAAGCGTGAAGGCGACCAACCATTGGACGACTCCACGCAACCCCGCGGTCAGGCTTCGCAGCTGTCGTTGAAATACTCGGCCGCGTCCTCCACCGTATCGAAAATAATCCAGTCCCGCCAAATGGTCTCGCCGGCCTGTTTGCGTATCAGCTCAATGGTGGTATTGCCGTGGTACTCATAACAATCGTAATAATCGGGATGGGAAACGTATTTCGTCATTTTGAAGCCTCCTTTCGTTGAGTGGCTCGGGCGGCGTTGCGGCCGCGAACGGTTTTTCCCCTTTTATCCCGGAGATTAGCATAGCGGATTGTCAGATCCGGACAAAAACTCAAAAAAAAAACAAAAAAGTCATCAAAGTCCAACGTAGAGGTCATGGACGGTTATTGTCCCACGCGGGGAAAGGGAGCAAAACCCGCGGTTTTAGGCGCAGACTTTAGTTTAACCGTTGATGGTATCGCCAGGACTCAAGGGGTCCAGGGGCCAAGGATTCAAACAGAGGCTTGCGTGGTCTTTGCACTTGACCCCTGGGCCCCTGGAATCCTTGAACCCCAAGCCTTCGGCCTGAGCCGAAGGTAG
>CP070697.1:4113609-4119968 GCA_020353555.1 Desulfobacterales bacterium | reverse complement strand
CGTCGACACGATCAAAGCCGGAATCTGGGAAACCAGGCCGTCTCCGATGGTCAGCAGCGTGTAGTTCTGAACCGCCTGAGCAAACGGCATTTTGTTCTGCAAAACGCCAATTGCCAGCCCTGCAATGATATTGATCAGGGTGATAAGGATACCGGCCACAGCGTCGCCGCGCACGAATTTATTGGCGCCATCCATGGCGCCGTAATATTCCGCTTCCCGGGCGATCTCTTCGCGGCGGGCGCGGGCCTCCTGCTCGGTGATCATACCGGCATTCAGATCGGCGTCAATGCTCATTTGCTTCCCCGGCATCGCATCCAGGGTAAAGCGCGCGGCCACCTCCGCGATGCGGCCGGCACCTTTGGTGATCACGGTGAAATTAATCACCACCAAGATGGTAAAAACGATAATACCCACCAGGTAATTTCCGCCAACCACAAAATTTCCAAAGGACTGACTTACTTTTCCGGCCGCCAGGGTGCCCTCGTTGCCGTGAAGCAGGATTATCCGTGTCGAGGCAATATTGAGCGACAGTCTGAAGAGCGTGCTCAGCAGCAGAATGGAAGGAAAAGCCGAAAATTCCAAGGGCCGCAGGACATACATGCCCACCAGCAGAATAATCAAAGAAAAAGTGATGTTAAAGGATAACAATAAATCCAGGAGCATGGGCGGCAACGGAATGACCATAAACACCAGGATACCAACCACGGCCACGGCCAAAAAAACATCACTGTTCTTCGAAATCAGTGGAATTTCTTCGGTAAACGAAGCTTGATTGACAAGCGCCATATTCCTCACACCGCCTTCTGTTGGGCAGCGGCTGCAATGCTGAAGTTTAAGTTCTTGGAGGCTGTGCCGCTTTCCGCGGGATTATCTCACCGCCGAGGCACCAAGGTCACAACGATGTACTTTTTGATTGCTTATGTTTGTGTTCTTATGTGTCCTGGGGCTAAAGCAAACCCCTCTTCCGTTCTTCCGCCGCGGGCGCACTCCGGTTGAGGGGATCGCCGCGATCTGGATTTGAAGATGCATTTTTCATGCCTAAACCGTAAACCCACGTACGGCGATGTGCGCAATGCCCCCTTCGCCTCAGGGACACAATAGATCGGCACCCGAGGCTCCCACGAAAAAAATTAAGGAATTAGAATGACTTCAAATGCGGCGCGCCAGACGGAAGCCCGGACTTCCGGGCGGCGGGTGAAGCTTCCGCCTAAAGGGCGTAGGCCCCCAAGCGGGTCTCGGCAAGTTTAATCCAAAATCCAAAAGACTTGCTTTATAGCGACAATTTTTTGTCGATGGAGGACAGACTTAAAGCCAATGCAACGCCGATCCCAGATGGCCCGCGGTCAGGCCATCCCGTGCATCCCTTTCAGCCGGTACACATAGGCCAGCACCTCCGCCACCGCCCGGTACAAATCAACGGGTATGAAGTCGCCGATTTCCACCATTTGAAAAAGGGCTTGGGCCAGGGGCTTGTCTTCGACAATCGGTATCCGGTTTTCCCGCGCGATGGCCTTGATTCGATCGGCCACATGTCCAGCGCCTTTGGCCAAAACACAGGGAGCGATCATCTTGTGGGCATCGAACTGGAGGGCAATGGCCAGATGGGTCGGGTTGGTAATAACGACATCGGCCTCGGGGACAGCTTCCATCATGCGACGCTTGGCCATTTCCAACTGCAGACTGCGGATGCGCGATTTGATCTTCGGATCCCCTTCCGTTTGCTTTCTTTCATCTTTGACTTCCTGCTTGGTCATCTTCAGATCTTCTTCATACTGCCAGCGTTGGTAGACATAGTCGATAAAGGCCAAAAACAACAAAGCCAGGCACACAAAAAAGCCGATCCTTAAGGCCGCCCAGCCGATGAAGGCGAAGATGTCGCCCACTTCTTGGTGGATCAAAGGTGGAAAGGCCGGCGTTTCGCTGCGAATCAGAAGATAAGCAATACCGCCCACAAACAGTAATTTAGCCAGGGATTTGGCCAGCTCCACGAGGGACCGCAGAGATAGGAACCTTTTGATCCCGGCCAGGGGATTCAGCTTGGACAGTTTAGGCTGAAGCAATTCCCAGTAGATCTCAAAACCTATCTGGAAAAGGTTTCCGGCCAGTCCGGCAATGAGGATCAACAGCAAAAAAGGGGCGAGCGTCGTCAGCAGGTGTTTGAAAATCTCCAGGGACAGGCTGCTGGCATCCGATACGCTGTTTAACCGTATGGTCGCAATGTTTTGATAAACACTCCCGACAAACGCGGTAAGGTTCCCAAACATCCAGGCACCGGCGAAATAAAAATATCCCAGCGCTGCCATCAGCACCAGCACGGAGGGAATCTCTTTGCTTTGCGCGACCTGACCCTTGCGGCGGGCCTCCGCGCGACGTTTGCTGGTTGCCCTTTCGGTTCTCTCCTGGCCAGCACCCTCAGGCACGGTGACCCCTTAACCTGCCATGGCTTGCAGCAGAAACAGGAGGGTTCGCCCCAATCCGCTGAAAAGTTGTTTGATCAGGGCGACCAGATAGGGAAGACTGAAACCGATAAAGAGCAGCCCGATAAAAATATTAATAGGCATGGCAACCAGAAATACGTTCATCTGGGGCACCGTGCGCGCCACCAATCCAAAGGCCACACTCGTCAGTAATAAGGCGGCGATGACCGGCGCACCGACCTTGATGGCAATAATAAACGTATGACCCGCCAGACGAATGAGCTGTTCCATGACGGTATTGCTCAAATGGTAATCAAGCGGGGGGACTAAGCGAAAGCTTTCCACCAAGGCGCGCACAAACCAATGATGGGCATTGATGATGACGAACAGGAGCAGCGCCATCAGGTGATGATACTGGGCCAGAATGGGAACCTGTTCGCTGCTGGCCGGGTCCATGACCTCGACGATGGCCAAACCCATCTGATAACCCGCCAATTGCCCGGCCATCTGCAGACCGGCGAAAATAAGGTTAACGCAAAGCCCGATAATAATGCCGAACATAATCTCGCCGGTTACCCCCACGACGAAAGAAAACAAATCGGCAAAAACCGGAAGCGGTTCGAGCTTGAGGATTGGAAACAATAAGACGCTGGTGGCAAAAGCCAAGCCGGCCTTAACCAAAATAGGGATGCTTTGGCTGTTGAAAATCGGCATGGTGGTCACAATCGCGCTGACACGCAGAAAAACCAGAAAGAACATCTGGAGTTGTGACAGTGAAATATTGAAAGCCAGCATAGGTGCCTGAATAACCGCCCGCCGCCCTCAGCCCGTCAGGCTAGCGAATATAAAAGATGAGGTTGTCAAAAAGGCTTTCCATCATGGTAACCATGGTCTGGACCATCCAAGGGAAGAAGAAAATCAAAGCGACCGCGACCGCCAGCATTTTAGGAATAAACGTCAGGGTCATTTCGTTGATCTGGGTGGCCGCCTGAAAAACGCTCACCAGAAGACCGACGGCCAAACCCGCCAGTAGCATCGGCGCCGCCAGAATGATGGCGGTTTTGATGGCTTCAAAAAAAAAGCCGGTCACAAATTCGGGAGTCATCGCGGTTTACCTCTCGGGCCCCAAGACAAAAGATCAAGGACGGAAAACCAGGGCAGACGCTCGGCAGCCGATGTGTCCAGCGCGCGGCCCCATACCCAATTCACCCGAAGCTCTTCACCAAAGAGCCCACGAGCAGATACCAACCATCGGCGAGAACGAACAACATCAACTTAAAAGGCAGCGATATCATCACCGGCGGCAGCATCATCATTCCCATGGAAAGCAGCACGCTGGCTACCACCATATCAATAATCAAAAACGGTACGTAAAGCAGCAGACCGATCTGAAAACCGGTTTTGACTTCGCTGATGATAAACGCTGGAACAAGGGTGGCAAACGGAACATCATCGATATTCTGAGGTCTTTGAATGGCTGCAATGTCAACGAACAAAGCCAAATCCTTCTCGCGCGTCTGTTTGAACATGAATTCTCTCAACGGACCGGCGGCCACCTGGAAAGCCTGCTCATGTCCAATTTGGTTCGCCAAATAGGGTTGCAGGGCATTGCGGTTAATTTTTTGCCATACCGGAGCCATGATAAAAAAAGTCAAAAACAAGGCCAGCCCGATCATCACCTGGTTGGGGGGCATCTGCATGGTGCCTAAGGCGCGGCGCAGAAGCGAGAAAACGATAACGATCCGGGTAAAGGAGGTGAGCATGATCAGAAGCGCCGGCGCCAGGGAAAGCACCGTCATCAGGAAGAAAATCTGCAGGACCACCGTGGTTTTACCCGGATCTTGGCTTTGATCCACACCGACACTGAACAAAGGCGTTGTGATGGACGGTGGGGCCGCTCCCGCAAACGGCGGAACAAGGCACATAGCCCCAAGAACCAGTAAAACAACGGCGGGACAAAGTGTAATCATCCGCTTCCCGGCCCTTTTGGGCCGCGCGCCGCCGCGGCTTGCATGGCGTTGCGCTGAAGGCGGCCCACAAATTACTAAAGATGGGAAGTTGCGCAAATCGGCGTCCTTCCTGCGGATCTCACTGCTGGAAATCTGATCTTCAATGCGGAGGCCCTTTGAACCTCGATACAATTTTGTTTAAATGGTCGCTGAACGAGGGTATCGGTGGGGCGGCGGCCCTTTGTTGAAATTGGTCCAGGAGGGTCGGGTCCTCTATTTTCGTGAGAAGACAGATATTGTCACTGGAAACTCCCAGAACCAGAATGGCCCCCGGGATTTCGACCAGGGCAACACTTTTCTTAAGACCCACATACTGGTGCGCCAAGACCCGGGTCAAATTGCGGTTTGAGCCACCGCCATCGCGGGGCACCATTCGGCGCGCGAAATAGTAGAGGATCAACAATCCTCCCAACACCGCTCCCAACGCCGTCAACATTTTCAACGCGGTGAGCATTAGATCCGGCGATGGACTCATTTCAATCTCTCCACCCGCTCCATGGGACTGATGATTTCCGTCAGCCGTACCCCATACTTTTCATTTACTACCACGACTTCACCCCTGGCGATCAGCTTCTGGTTCGCCAGGATTTCCAAAGTCTCGCCCGCCAGCTTGGCCAGTTCGATGACGGATCCCTGCCCAAGTTTAAGCAAATCATTGACTAATAGCTTGGTGCGCCCCAGCTCGATGGTGACCTCCAAAGGGATGTCGAGAATGAACTCCAGATTGGCCGGCGGCTGGCCGTTGGCAACATCTTGGCGCTTGGTTGCCGGTTGCGCGTTTTTCTTTTCCGCGGCCGGAGATTGTTCAACACCATCCTGGAAATCAGCCTTCGGGGAGCTTGTCGCATCTGCATTTTCGCCGACGGCAACCATACTTATTTTTGACCTCCGTTTGGTCGCAGTAAATGCGCTATTTCAACGGCACGGTTTCCTTTGATAATACCCGGAAAAACTGCATATTTCGGAATATGGTCGACACTGAGGGTGATAAGGTCTTCGGGGCCTTTGTCCAGTTTCAAGACATCATCAACTTGAAGCTTGAGGAGGTCCTTAATCGTTCGGGTGGTTTTCCCCAATTCGGCAATCAGGGTTACCGGGGTATCTTGCAGGAGCTGCTGCAGCTGGTCGCTCCAGGCATGTTCCGAATCGTTTTCGCGCAAGTATTTGGAAGAAAGCTTGTCTTTTATCGGCTCCAGCGTAAGGTAAGAAATACACAAGTTAAGATTGCCGGAGAATTCCTCACCTTTAAGTTCAAAGACGATCGATACGACTAAATCATTCGGAGGCAAAAGGTGGACAAATTCGGGTTTGGTTTCAGTTTTTCGGACCACGGTTTTGATCGGGTGAACAACGGCCCAGGCTTCTTCCAGCCGAGACAATAACTCGGATGCAAATTTCTTAATCATCCGTTGTTCGATGAGGGTAAAATCGCGGATTTGGCTGGTGGGTTTGCCGCTCCCCCCAAACATGCAATCGATCAAAGAAAAAACGAGGCTGGCGTCGATCGCCAGCAAGGCCGACCCGATCAGAGGTTCCATGTTGAAAATATGGAAACTGGAGGGATTGGAAAAGGCACCGATAAACTGCCCATATTTCACCATTTCCGTGGATATGAACGCCACATCCATCGATCGTTGCAACGTGGTTGAAAGGGAGTGGTTCAGCAAGGTCGCGAATTTGTCATAGACTTCCTCCAACGCATAAAATTGATCGCGCAGCATAATGTTCTGGGAAGTCAGGTTATAGGGAACCGCCTCCGCGAGTTCCGCTTCCTTTTCCTCTTCCTTGAGATTGACGTCACCCCGGTCCATGGCCGAAAGGAGCGCATCAATTTCTTCTTGGGTAAGGATCTGATCAGACATCGCCCAACCTCTATTGAACCACGAATTCCGAGAAGAAAATGTTGGAGACGGCATCGCGCTCAAAGAGACTG
>CP070697.1:4111001-4113509 GCA_020353555.1 Desulfobacterales bacterium | reverse complement strand
GTGCTTAATTCTACTTGGTCCCCTTACCGCAAGCCTTGCGGGACGAGGGGCATGGATGGTCAGATTTGAAAGCGTGTGATTGTCTGAGAGCCTCAGGGATCTTTAAGATAGAAGAAATATTTCAGGTAACCAAATGATTGGATGAAGGCATGGAAGAATTTTCTGAGAGGGTCAAACAGTTGGATTTCAAACCCACCGTTTTGGTGGAAAACATCTCCGAGATTCTGACCGATGCAATCGTTAAAGGCGTTTTTAAAGGTGGGGACCAGTTGGTTGAGGCCGAGCTGCGGCAGCAATTTGGTGTCAGCCGCTCGCCGATTCGAGAGTCGTTTCGAATACTTGAAAAAAAGGGATTGGTCGAAATCTTGCCGCGCCGAGGTGCGTTTGTCAAGAAAATTACGGCGCGCGATATTGAGGAGCATTTTCCGGTTCGGTCGACCCTTGAAGGATTGGCGGCCCGCGAAGCCTATTCCAAGATGAGTCAGCAAGATATTGATAATTTGTCCCGAATCCTCGAAAATATGAAACATGCTGCCGCCGCAAGCGATGGCAAGGAATACTTGACCCAGCACATGCAGTTTCATGAGGCTTTTATTGCTGCTTCCGACAATGAGCTACTCATCAATCTGTTGAAGACGCTGCGGAGGCACAGCCTTTGGTATCGGTTTTCATTTCGATATTATTCGGAAGACTTTAAAAAGTCTGTCAAAATCCATGAGAAGATTTATCGGATGTTTAAATCCAAGCTGACCGATCCGAATAAATTGGAGCAGGTCGTCCGAGAACATATTGCGTCCGCGAAGGAAATTTTCAGAGGGTATCTTGAAGAATTCGCCCACAGCGAGCAGCTCTCAAAAGAAAAAAACGTGAAATAGTTTGATGCGGCAAGACCTGTTTGGTTGCGTGAAACAAGTTTGGAGTGGAACTGAAGCTAAATGAAGGCTAAATCGGAAATACAACCGGATCCTATTTCGCTAAAAATCACGGACCAGATTTTTGGAATGCTTAACAGGATACCCTATATCGCGTTTTATGCCAACACTAGGGGTTGGGCATTTATTTTATGCTGGAGCCACCGCATCACGGGTTTGATCCTGGTCCTGTTTGTCTGGTTTCATCTGAGCACCCTTTCCGCCCTGAGCATCCCCGGAGTCTATGACGCCAAAATGGCATTCTTTTCTTCCCCGCTGGTTGTCTTCTGCGAATGGTTGCTGGCGATTCCGGTGATATTCCACGCCGTCAACGGCGGCCGATTAATGCTCTTTGAAATCTACGGCTATCGTGATGATACGGCGATGATTCGATGGTTGGGCGTGGTGTCGGCTGCTTATGTGTGTCTTATGGCTGTTTTTATGCTCCTTGGAAATCAGAGTGCCTCGCCGGTTTTCTTTTGGCTCACGGTATTTGTCATGGCCGTGATGGGCGGATATGCATTCGTCGCAAGAATCTGGCGCTTGGGGCATTCGCAGTTCTGGAAATTCCAAAGAGCCAGTGGCGCGTTTCTGCTTGTAATGATACCGGCGCATTTTTTGTTTATGCATCTTAATCCAGCCGTGGGTAAGGACTCGGCCGTGATTATTGCCAGAATGCAAAACTTCTTTGTCAAAATGGTTGATCTGGCTATGGTTCTGGCCGTTGTCTACCATGGCGGTTACGGGCTGTTTTCAGTGGGCCGAGACTATATTGTCTCACGGCGTCTGCAGGTTTTGATGGCCGTGCTGGTTGCGGTTGTGATGATTTTGTCTGCCTGGATCGGCCTAAAGCCAATTCTTACCATCTAACAAAACCGTCGATCGCTTATATCGGGGCCATCGATTTGAGGGGCGGGCACCGCCCTTTTTTTGTCAAGGACGCTTGCAGCGCAGATTTCAGGGTAATTCTTATCCTAACGGAACGCGAAATCGCAAAATGGAGTTTGCCTATGGGGGCTAAATTCAAGATTTCCTCGACGCTGAACTGCGATGTGCTGGTAATTGGTGCCGGCGGCGCCGGACTGCGTTGCGTCGCCGAAATTCTGGAGAGAAAACCCGGCACAAGAATCGTGGCGGTTACCAAGGTTCCGCATTGCCAAAAATCGCATACCAGCACGGCTCAGGGCGGACTGGCGGCGGTGGACCCGAAGGATCCGGTCGACAAGCCCATCTATCACATGTTTGATACCTGGAAAGGGTCGGATTGCATGGCGGATCAAAATGTGATCAAAAAGATTGTCGAGTCTGCCTGGGAGCAAATCGTCTGGTTGGAAAACAAAGGCATGCACTTCAGTCGCAATGAAGAAGGCGGGCTCAGTAAAAGAACTTTTGGGGGACACACAGTGAGATTCGGCGAAACTTCTGCTTATCGCGCCGTTTTTGAAGCGGACCGGACGGGCAAAGGGATTATGGACAGTGTCTGGGGAGAAACGCTGCGCGGAGGGGTTTCATTTGTCAATCAGTCTATTGCAACCGAGCTCTTGTTTAGAGACGGCCGCTGCGTCGGCGCTGTCCTGTTTAGCGAGCGCAAAGGTGA
>CP070697.1:4102251-4110901 GCA_020353555.1 Desulfobacterales bacterium | reverse complement strand
CATCCGGAATTGAAACGGCTTCCCTATGAGCCGGCAACCGCCAAAAAGCTGTTGCAGGAAGCCGGTTATGAAAACGGGTTTTCCGTTACCCTTACCGGGCCGAATGACCGTTATATTCAGGATGAACAGATTGCCGAGGCCGTGGCCAAATACCTGGCCAAGGTGGGTATCAAAGTCAAGCTGGATGTGAAGCCCAAGTCCATCTTCTTTCCGGAGGTCAGTGAGGGCAAGCTGGAATTTTACCTGATCGGATGGTTTGACGGCACTTTCGACATGGGACGAACCTACTTCAAGATCGCCCATACCCGCGATCAGGACAAGGGCTATGGCGAACTGAACGGGGCCAATTACAGTGATGCTGAGATCGACACGCTGCTGGAGTCCACGGCCGGCATGGTGGACCCCCAGGAGCGCGGCAAGGTCCTGCAGGATCTCAATAAGATGGCCATGACGGACAAGATTGTATGGATTCCACTGCATTATCAGGTGGATCTCTACGCCGTTCAGAAGGGCAAGGGAATTAGCTTTCAGCCCCGGCCGGACCGCTGGATGGTCTACAAGGAGATATCGAAGCCGTAGTTGTTGATGCGAGCCGCGCGGCAAGGGACGCGGCCAAGACGTTGACGGCAAGCGAACCAGTTCCGCGGTTCCATCATTCCTACTGGATGAGACGACACCCCGCGGGGGTGAACTCAGGGCCGCGTCCGCGCGGCCCGGATGCTTTAATTCCTATGGCGACCTATATTGCTCGAAGGCTGATCCAGGGCGTTATCGTTATCCTGGCGGTGTCGATGATTTGTTTTGTCATCTTTCGCTATATGGGGGACCCGGTGGTAACCATGGCGGGGCGTTATGCCACCTTCCAGGAAAGAGCAGAAGTGCGCCGGGCGTTTGGGCTGGACCAGCCCATGTATATCCAGTATGTCCGCTTTCTCTGGAACGCCGCCCAGGGCAATTTCGGCAAGTCCTACGTCAGCCGGGTGCCGGCGCTGGGACTGATTCTGGAGCGATTCCCGGCCACCTTTGAACTTGCGATGGTGGCGGTCGGCCTGGCATTCAGTGCGGGCGTGGTTTTAGGCGTGCTCGTCGCCTTGAAGCCCTATGCCTTGCGCAATCGCCTGATCATGGCGGGATCCTTGGGCGGGATTTCCATCCCGACGTTTCTGATCGGCATTTTGCTCATCATGGTCTTTGCGGTCTACTTGGGCGTTTTGCCGCCTTTTGGCCGGGGGGAAACGGTTCAGGTGGGTTTCTGGCGCACCGGGCTTCTCACGGTGGACGGCATCAAACACTTGATCCTGCCGGCTTTTACGCTGGCCATGTTCCAGCTGGCGGTGCTGCTGCGGCTAACCCGGGCGGGCATGCGTGAAGTCCTGGCGGAAGAATATATCAAAACCGCCTGGGCCAAGGGCCTGCCGCCCCGCGTGGTCATTTTCAAGCATGCCCTGAGAAACGTGTTGATTCCGGTGGTCACCATCACGGGCCTGCAGTTCGGGGAACTGATTGCCTATTCCATCGTCACGGAAACGATCTTTCAGTGGCCGGGCATGGGCAATCTGATCCTGACCTCTTTCTTCGAGACGGACCAACCGGTGGTGGTGACTTACATTATGCTGGTGGCATTCATCATCATCACGATGAATATCATTGTCGATATTCTCTACGCCCTGATAAATCCCAAAATCCGCTATGAGTAAACGGCACATCCAATCGAGGCTCCTTGCCAGTTATGTGCGTGATCCGTCGGCGGTTATCGGCAGCATCATCCTTGGTGTGTTTATCCTGGCGGCCTTGCTGGCCCCCTGGATTACCCCTCAAAATCCTTACGATCTGGAGAAAGTGAGCCTGGAACATTTCTTGACGCCGCCGGTCTGGATGGAAGGCGGTCAGATGCCCTTTCTCCTGGGAACCGACGATCAGGGACGGGGCATCTTGAGCACGATAATTTACGGTTGCCGGACCTCGCTGGTCGTCGGTTTCAGCGTGGTGCTGATCGCCGGGACGTTCGGCGTGGTGATCGGACTGCTGGCCGGCTATTACGGCGGGTGGCTGGACGCCGTGATGATGCGATTGGCGGACACGTTATTTGCATTTTCGACCACCTTCATGGCCTTTCTATTTTTGGGCCTTTTCGGCGGCGCCAGCATCCTGGTGGTCATCATTGCCATTTGTATGGCGGACTGGGTGCGGTATGCCCGGACGATGCGCGGGAGCGTTTTGGAAGTTAAAGAAAATGCCTATATCATGGCCGCCAAGGCCACCGGCGCCAAGGATATCCGACTGCTGCTCCGCCATTTGCTCCCCAATGCCATCCCGCCGATTTTTGTGGTGGTCGCCGTGGATCTGGCGGTGGTCATCATGCTGGAGGCCACCTTGAGTTTTCTGGGCGTCGGGGTGCCGCTCACCGAACCGTCGCTGGGACTGATGATCTCCATCGGCAAAAATTACATTTATGCCGGTCTATGGTGGATGATCGTCTTTCCGGGGGCGGCCCTGGTGCTCCTGGTGGTGGGCATTAATCTTTTTGCCGACTGGCTGCGGGAAGAATTGAACCCCAAGCTCGAACGAAGAGCCTAGTTTTTGCACCCCAAGTTGCCGGAATGGGAATTGATCTTGCTTTTTCGACTCAGGCAGCCCCCTTGAGGGGGGTGGCACGACCGATCCGGTTGCGGCCGGCCCTTTTGGACTGCGAAAGCGCGGATTGGGCCTTTTCAAGCAACATTTCCATCGAATCCGCATCGGAAGGATAAACAGCGATTCCCATGTCCAGCGAAAAATTCGTCGCAGGCGAGGCGGCTTCGGTGGCGGCGCAATGACTTCGAATAAACTTCTGCAGGCGTTTGGCGACTTTCAGCGCCCCGTCAAGGTTCGTTTTGGGCAAAACAACCGCGAATTTTTTCTCACGGCAGCGCGCACCCAAATCAACTTCGCGGATGTTTTGGTGGATAATCGTACCCAGGTCCCTGAGGAGGCCTTCCCCGGCCGGATGCCCCAGACTATTAGGGGACGGGTTGAAATCCCTCACCTCCAGCACGACAAGGGCGAGGGAACTGCCGTCGCGTAAAGATCGTTTGATCTCATGCGTTAAAAAATACTTAAAATAGGCGTGGTTGGCCAGTCCGGACAGCCGGTCGCTGATGGCCGAGTGCACATCGTCTTCTTCACCCGCATAAAGCCGATCCAAATAGGTCTTCTTTTTGACCAGAGCCTTGACGCGCGCTCGCAGTTCATGCACGTTGACGGGTTTTATCAGAAAATCGTCGGCCCAAAGTTCAAACTGTTTGTGCTTGAGCTCCAGATCTTCCGAGAGGGTCATCAAGAGCACCTGAATATTTTTCGTGGGCTCTCCTTCTTTTAAACGCCGGCAGGTTTCGAAACATTCCTCACCCTGCAGCATAACATCCAGCAAGATAAGATCGATGTCGCTTTTGCGCGCACGCGCGACGGCCGCTTCGACATTGGGGGCAATATCGATCCAATAGGGCTGGCCATGGAGATACATCTGGACTAACTTGGCATCTTCTGCATTGTCCATCACCAGAAGCATACCGGGTAATTTTTTTTCGCCCGGCAAAGATTTTTCTTTGCTTACGCTCCTTTCCGAGGCCTCTGAGAGCGTCTGGTTTTTCAATTCATCCTGATATTCCTTGAGATGAAGAAGTGACCTTACCCGGGCCTGCAGCTCAGCGGTTTTAACCGGTTTATTGAGAAACTCGTCCGCTCCGGCCTCATGACCCACGACCTTGTAGTCTGACGCCTCCAGGGCCGTGACCAGGATGATCGGAATATCCCGGGTGGCGGAATTGGCCTTCAGTCGGCGGGTCACTTCAAAGCCATATAAATCCGGCATCATGATATCCAGCAGAATCAGATCAGGCGATTCGACCTCTGCTTTTTCCAGGGCCTGCTCCCCGTTAAAAGCCCGGCTAAATTCATATTTATCCGCGGTGAGCTTGGCTTCCAGCAGTTTAACGTTTAAGGGCTCGTCATCCACGATCAAAATTCGATTCTTATGATTGGCTTGCTTGAACGGCCGGGTGTTGGCACGGGGGGCCAAGAAACTGTCGACCTTTTTCAAAAAATTGCGGGTGTCGATCGGCTTGGCGATGTATCCATCACAACCGGCCTCACGCGCTTTGTCTTCATCGCCCTGCATGGCATAAGACGTCAGGGCGATGACCGGGATGGCTTTCAAAACCGGGTCGGCCTTGATCAACCGGGTGGCACTTAGACCGTCCATACCCGGAAGCTGGATATCCATCAGAATGAGCGCGGGTGAATGTTCGCGCGCCATCTGGCAACCGGATTCGGCATCGGTCGCTTCCAATACATTGTATTTGGCTATCTTGAGAAGGTCCCTGACCAGCTTCATATTGAGTTCATTATCTTCCACAACGAGAACTGTTCTGGCGTCCATGGATTTTTGCCCCTAGAATTTTGATTCCTGCCAACTCATTCCGAGTGTTTATCTCCCCATTTTTTGACGCAGCCACACGACGCCGTGGTCTGTGGTGAGTCGAGGGGCCCCTGCGACAGATGCGGTCGCCGCAGTCATCAGCTTGATGCAAGCTCGAATATTTTCGGACGGCTTGCATGTCAGGGCCGAAATAAAATCGGCGCCTGGGGCTGTCGCTCTCCGGCGTCGCTCAAATCCCACCGCTTTTAAACCGTTTCGTGGAATAACCCGGACCAAACCTGCGGTGTTTCGTCGTGGCTGTCGATTGGGACCTCATAGGACTATATCGGCTGTTTTGGGAAAAACTGTAAAATATTCAGACGGCTAAATTGATGCGCTTTTTGTTGTTTGCTCCCGACGCGAAATTCGAGTATAAAGGTGAGTTCATCAGGTCATAAACCGCTTGCCGGACGAAAGGTTTCAGATAAATGGCGCCTTCTATCAGCCAGGCTGACGCAAAAATATTCAATTCAATTGAACTGAGCTATCGCAAGTATCTTGTCAGAGTTTGCATGGTGTTGGGACTGCCGGCCCTGGGTGTGTTCTCGATTCAGGGTTTATTCAACGGGAGGTATGTGGAAGGGTTGGTGCTGTTTTTTATGTTGGCGCTGGTCGTGGGCCTTTTTTTTCTGACCCTCAAACCGCAATTTAAGGTGAAGGAAGATCTGATCTATCAAAATTTTCTGGCTTTACTGTTCATTCTGTTCGGATTCAATTTGGCTTATTCCATCGGGTTTCGTGGTGATTTGAGCCGAATTCCCTGGTCTTATCTCTTTATCGTGCTGATCTTCTTTGCGCTGGGGGCCGCACGGGCACTGATTTGGGTCGCCATTTTTTATGCGGCCATATTATGCTTGGGAATGTATTACCCTTTGAATCAACATATCTTAATAGACGACCTTAAACTGCGATTTCATGTTTCCGTGGTTCTGGTTATCCTGGCGTCGTTTTTCTTCGAGCGCCTGAAGCGGAAGTACCAGCAGGAGTTGATCGACCATCATCGCATATTGCGAGAATCGGAATTTCGTTACCGAGAGGCGTATCAGCGACTGGAAAGTGAGATGAACGAGCGCCGGAGGGCTCAGGACGCACTGCGGGAAAGCGAAGCCAAATACCGCGAGCTCGTTCAGAACGCCAACAGTGCGATTTTGCGATTTGATAGGGAAGGGAACGTCACCTTCTGGAATCGGTTTGCCGAGGAATTCTTCGGGTACTCTCAGGAAGAAATGCTCGGCCGGAACGTTCTGGGCCGGATCGTCCCCGAGACGGACAGCACCGGCAAAGATCTGGCGACCATGATCCGCGACATCGGGCTCCATCCTGAGAAATATATCGCCAATGAAAATGAAAATATGCGCAAAACTGGTGAAAGGGTGTGGGTTGCGTGGACCAACAAAGCCATTTACGCCCCGGACGGCCAACTTGGGGAAATCCTCTGTATCGGCAACGACGTGACCGATCGTAAGCAGGCTGAGCGCGCGTTGCGGGAATCGGAAGAAAAATACCGCCTTTTGGTGGAAAATGCCAATGACGCCATTTTTATTCTGCAAAACCAGACCGTCAAATTCTCCAACCCCAAAGCGAAGGAAATAGGCGCCCATCTGGGGATTGATTTACAGCAAAATCCTTTCCTGGATTACATTCACCCCGAGGACCGGGACACCCTATGGGATAGGCTTCCAAGAAGGGGGGCGGGCGAGCTCGTTCCCGGCGCCTATACTTTCCGATTAAGGAATCGCGACGGCCGGGAGCTATGGGTTGAACTCAATGCCGTGCGTATCAAGTGGGAGGGCCAACCGGCGACCCTCAATTTCTTAAGAGATATTACGGCGCAGAAGAAACTGGAAGTCCAACTTCAGTTGGCTCAGAAAATGAAGGCGGTCGGAACCTTGGCCGGAGGCATTGCCCATGACTTCAACAACCTGCTGATGGGCATCCAGGGCCGAACCTCCCTGATGATGACGGCTGCGGATCCGATCCCGCCCCATTGTGAGCATCTTAAGGAAATAGAGCAATACGTAAAAAGTGCGGCCGAACTCACTCAACAGCTTTTGGGCCTTGCCAGGGGAGGAAAATACGAGGTCAAACCGACGGATTTAAATCATCTCATGGCGCAAAGCGCCCAAATGTCCGGTCGCACCAAAAAAGAAATAAATATCATCCAAAACTATCAGACCGGACTCTGGACCGTCGAGATCGATCGCAACCAGATCGACCAGGTATTGCTCAATATCTTTGTCAATGCCTGGCAGGCTATGCCCGACGGTGGAAATCTTTATATCGAAACCCAAAATGTCGGCTTGGATGAAGACTATGTGAAACCACATGGTGTCAGGCCCGGCAAGTATGTCAAGATTTCGATAACGGATACCGGCGTCGGGATGGATGAACATACTTTAAAAAGGATGTTTGATCCGTTTTTCACGACCAAGGCCAAAGAGAGGGGCACTGGCCTGGGGTTGGCCTCGGCCTACGGGATCATCCAAAATCATGATGGGTTTATAACGGCGTACAGTGTCAAAGGCCGTGGAACGACGCTCAATCTTTTCTTGCCGGCCTCCGAGAAGGCGGCGATTGACGAGAGGCGTCCGGAGCCAGAGATCGTGAGGGGAACTGAAACGGTTCTGCTGGTGGATGACGAGGAGATGATCATCAAGGTGGGGGTTCAGCTTTTGCGAAAGATGGGCTATGAGGTTTTGGTCGCCGGCGACGGGAAAAAGGCCATCGAGATTTACAGCCAAAACAAGGCAAAAATTGCGATTATCATTCTGGACATGATCATGCCGGAAATGGGGGGAGGCGAAGTCTATGATCGCGTGCGGCAGATCAATCCCGAGGCCAAGGTCCTTCTTTCCAGCGGTTACAGCCTCAATGGACAGGCGGCCGAAATATTAAAACGCGGTTGTACGGGCTTTATCCAAAAACCCTTCAGTCTGGTGGAATTATCCGGAAAATTGAGAGAAATTCTGCCCACGGCCTAGAAAATCTCACTTTTTACCCTTCAGCAAGGCGTCGAGACCTTCAAACGGCCGGTAGGTAGAAGATGGCTCCTCGCGGTCCTGGGCGGGTCCGCTATACCACTCCGCATCCAAGTCCCGTGCGTGCTCGTTGTCGTGACAGTAGAGGCACAGCAGCTCCCAGTTGCTGCCGTCGGGCGGATTGTTATCGTGGTTGTGATCCTTGTGATGGACGGTCAGTTCACGCAGGCGCTTGCCTGCGAACTCGCGTCCGCACCGCGCGCAGATCCACGGATGAATCTTGAGCGCTTGCTCCCGATAGGTTTGCGCCCGCCGCTCGCGGTTGCGCCGCGCCTCGCCGATGATTTGAGCGCGCCGGTCGGCAGCTGGGCGTTTTTTCCGGATTGACATGGACGGCATCCTCCAATTGTCCGAATCAGAACAAATCCGGAGTTACCCGGCACGGCCGGGGCCGTTTACGGGTTTATTGGCATCCGGTTTGGGCTTCGCGGCGAGAACGATATTGAGCTCCGGCGGTTCCACCTTCACCACGGCGACCTGAGGATTGGGCAGGATGATCTGGTTCTGAAAAATGCGGTAGCTGTAGGATCCTGGGGCCGCATTCGCCAGGTCCAGGTGGATATGGACTTCCTTCGGGCTGATGGTGCTGGCATCTTTCCGGAGCCCTTGGACGGTGATCCGGATTTGGGGGCTAGCTGGTTCGACCACGGAAAGGGTCGGGGGCACGTTCTTGAGTTCGACGGGGACTGCCAGGCTTACCTCAAAATTCTGCTGTCCGGCCAGCAGCAGCCAGACAATGCACACCAGACCCAGGCACCCCAGCTTGACCCGCCAGTTGTAGCGCAGCGTCGCAAGCACCCGTGAGGAAATCGGCTTGCCCGCCGGCGCGGCGAAACTGTAGGCCGACGAGACGGTTTTGGACAGAGTTGCAGGCGATTCGACCGGGATCAATTTCCCCCCGCGCGCCAGGGATATTTCGCCCCGTTCTTCCGACACGACAATGGCCCATGCGTCGCAGCGCTCGGTGATGCCCAGGGCCGCCCGGTGTCGGGTGCCCCATTTCTGCGGCAGGCCTTCATCTGAGCTCAAGGGCAAGAAACAGCCCACCTCCACGACCCGTCCCCGGCGGAGAATGAGCGCCCCGTCGTGAAGGGGCGAGGTTTCCTGAAAAATACTGAGCAGGATTTCCGGGTGGGGCGGCGCCTCCAGGGGGACG
>CP070697.1:4087715-4102151 GCA_020353555.1 Desulfobacterales bacterium | reverse complement strand
TTTAGGCTCATCGAAACCACGGGTCGAAACGAAATTCTTTCGATTTTTGAACACCAGAAACCGCAACTCGTCCTCATTCTTTCTTCGAAAGAAACCCTGGAAAATGAACTGACCGCGGTTAAAAAGATTCGCGGCAGGGACCCCCAAGTCCCCATTATTTTCTTAGCTAAGTACAGCTCTGAGGCCCGCGCGATTGCGGCTTTCCGGGCCGGAGTGAGCGATTATTTTAGAGTGCCGTTTGGGCGTGAAGAGTTGCTGGCATCCGTTCAGAAATGCCTGCAGGCGGTGAACGTCCGCGCTTCGGCGTATTCGGCGGCAAGCGGATTCGAGGGCTGGCCCAATCCACCGATGATCGGCCAGAGCCAGCCGATGCAGGAAGTCAAAGCCTACCTCCAAAAAGTTGCCGCCACCGACAGCACGGTCATGATTACCGGAGAGACCGGGACGGGAAAGGAGCTGGCGGCCCAATTGATTCACCGTCGAAGCCTCCGGGGCGACCAACCCTTTGTATGCATCAATTCGGCCGCCCTGCCCGAGAACCTGGTGGAAAGTGAACTGTTCGGCTATGATCGCGGGGCGTTTACCGGTGCGGCCGCCGCCAAGCCGGGTAAATTTGAATTGGCCATTGGAGGAAGTGTTTTCCTGGATGAGATCGGCGACATGAATGCCTACGCCCAGGCCAAGATTTTAAGAAGCATCGAAAGTAAAGAGATCTGCCGCCTGGGGGGCAAGTCCCCGATTGCCTTGAATGTGCGGGTAATCGCGGCCACCAATCGGGATCCGGAGCAATTGGTCGCCGGGGGAAGTTTCCGGGAAGATCTCTACTATCGGCTCAACGTGGCGCGGATTCATCTGCCGCCCTTGCGCGAACGCAAGGAAGATATTCCCGAACTGGCCGCCTTCGCCCTTGAAAATCTGAACCGCCGTCTCTGGCGACGGGTTCATGGCCTGACGGAAGAAGCCATGGCGTGCTTGATGCGCTATGATTGGCCGGGCAATGTGCGGCGAACTGATGAACGTTCTGGAGGCTGCCTACATCAATCTCCCCCGCTGGAGGATCGCCTTGGTTGATCTGCCCAAACCATTTCGGGCCAAGCTCCGACAAACCGAAGGGAACTCGCCCAATGAAAGAAACTACATCCTTTCCACGCTGGTGCACACAAGATGGAACAAAGCCACCGCGGCCCGCCAACTGAATTGGTCGCGGATGACGCTCTACCGCAAAATCGCGAAGTACAACATCGTTGAGAAGCGCAATCCCCCCCGATAATTGAGAGCCGCGCCGACTTACCTCCAGAGAACTTTAATCGTCCAATGATCCAACGGGCTAACCGACCGACCTGTAACCTGTCACGCGTGCCTGTAACAGGAAAATGTTACACCCTGAACCCCAGGGGCGGAGGCGAAAGATGGTTTCGCATAACCCAAATATTTCATTATAAAGATTTGCTTTGTGGCTGCAAATAACCCGCAGCATCTTTGATTCCCATCCCGGTCCCGGACGTAACAGGCGTTACCCTTGAAAAGCTATCCTTTGCGAGTGCTTGCGAGTCCCGTCGCACTCGGAAATCGTTTGATCTTCAAGAGTTTGGGCAAATTGCATCCCTTCGTGATCACGTCTGGCACTCCTTTTGCGTTACTTGCAGGTAAAAGGGTCCGCTAGAATGCCTTTTTTGCAGCCGAATACCAATCGATACTTTCCGGGGGAAAAAATGGACCCAGATCGCGATAGTTCGGGAACGTTCGGCAGACTTGAAGGAAGATATGCCAACTATTTCGCCGTGGGCTACAACGAATACGAATTTGTTATCGATTTCGGGCAATCTTATTCCGCAAACGACCAGCCGGAGTTATATACCCGAATCGTAACCGGCCCGGTGTACGCGAAAGCATTGCTAAAAACGCTGCAGGATTCAATTGAAACCTTTGAAACAACCTATGGAAGCATTTCAGAAAAGGTCTTTGAGAACTCCGAATATTAAATCAAGGCGTTTGTATAGATGTAAGTTGGGATTCAACGTTTTCTTAGCCATGACGGTACACAAACATTCAGCGATTCGATCCAGGCCACCGCTTTTTCTTTTTAGAATTGAATATGATGGATGATTGCGGTCAGTGCCATCCCGGAAACCAGGAGGCGGAGCTATGCGCACGCTGCATTGAGAAACCCCAGGTCATGATGAAAGGAGCAGAGTCATGGCGCATACAATTCAAGTCGTTACGACGGTCAAAATTAACGGAACCCAGGTGACGTCGCTTTCAAGGAGCATCGCGGTCGAAGCCACCGATTCGATCGAAGTCGACTTGCCCGGGGGGACGAGCAACGAGCAGGAGGTGGAGGTTCAGCCGACCAGCACCAGCGGAAGGGTGAGCTTCCTGGCCATTACGGCCGATCGCTACGATGCCTTGCTGACCTACAGCATAACCTCCGGCAGTCCGACAACCATTGCCGTGGATCAGCCGCACGTTCTGGTCGGCGAAGGCGCGGTCGGTCTGCTCAATCCGGCGGCTTCGCATCCGACCAGTCTCTTCTTCAAGAACGGCCTCGCCGAGAACGTCAGAATCCAGATTCTCGTGGGCCGGGATGCCACGCCGCCGTGACGCCGCGCCGTAAGGATCGATTCACACATTAAAGCCAAGCAAGGAGGATCACAATGCCAGTTAATCCAACCTATCCGGGCGTTTACATCGAAGAGGTACCCAGCAGCGTCCGCACGATCGTGGGCGTGTCAACCTCCGTGGCCGCGTTTGTCGACTTCTTTGCACGCGGCCCCATGAGCCAGGCCCTCGAGATTTTCAATATGGGCGACTTTCAGCGGGAGTTCGGCGGGCTCCATACCGACAGCGCGGCGAGCTACGCGATTCAGCAGTTCTTCCTGAACGGCGGCACCGAAGCCTGGGTGGTCCGGACGGCTGCAGCGGCCACGTACGCCACCGCGGACGTTGTTCTTCAGGGTATCGACAGCACCAACGCCACCGTCCCCGTGCTCGAGGCCGCGGCCGGACGCCGCCTGAAGGGGGTTTCCGTGGACGATCCCGGCGAGTGGGGCAACAACCTCCGGATCGATGTGGACTACAACACGTCGACCCCCGCAACCACTTTTAATCTCACGGTAAGCGAAGTCATCTTCCAGGACGGTCGGCAGATTGTCGTTCAGACGGAAACCTACCGCAATCTATCCATGAATCCCGCTGACACGAGTTTTGTCGAGGATGTCGTGAACGACGGATCGAAGCTGATTCAGGTCACAAAGCAGACGCCGTCGGGCGATACCTCCACCCGCCCGGCCCAGACCGGCACCTTCGGGGCAGACGCTTCGCCCGGAGGTTCAGACGCTGTTGCGAATTTAACGTCCGGCACCGCGTTTACGATCAATTATCCGGGTGGGTCGGCTCAGGCAAACGTCAATTTCACACCTCCATTGACCACCCTCGCGCAGGTGCGGCGCGTGCTTGAAGCGGCCATCCGGGCAGCGGGCGCCGCACTGACGCCGGCGGAACCGCTTCTGACCGGAGCCACCGTCCAGCAATACGCGGTGGGAAGCACCACATCCATCGGGTTTCAGGTGGGCGGCACCGAGGGCGAAAACGGCACCGCGCCGACCGCCACCGAGCTTCGCGGCATCCGCGACCCCGACAAGTCCGGCATGTATGCCCTTGAGGACGTCGATTTGTTCAATATCCTTTGCATCCCGAGGGCTGCGGATCTGGGGACCACCGAAATGCAGGCCGTTTACAGCGAAGCCATAACATACTGCGAGGAGCGCCGAGCCTTCCTGATCATCGACCCGGCGCCGGACATCAAAACTCTGGAAGATGCCAAGGACTGGCTTGAGGATAACGCGCTTTTCCGGCACCGCAACGCCGCCGCCTATTTCCCGCGACCGCGGATTCCCGATCCGCTCAATGACTATCGCTTGAGGAGTGTGGGCGCCAGCGGCACCATCGCCGGGGTTTTTGCCCGCACGGATGCCACGCGCGGCGTGTGGAAGGCGCCCGCAGGTATCGAGGCCGCGCTGCGCAACGTTCCGGACCTTGATTACAAATTGACCGACCCGCAAAACGGCCAGTTGAATCCGCTGGGCCTCAACTGCCTGCGCAACTTCGACGTTTACGGCAATGTCTGCTGGGGCGCCCGCACCCTTGAGGGCGCGGATCAGCAGGCTTCCCAGTGGAAATACGTACCCGTGCGGCGCATCGCGCTGTTCATCGAGGAAAGCCTGTTTCGCGGCACCCAGTGGGTGGTGTTCGAACCCAACGACGAACCGCTCTGGGCGCAGATCCGGCTGAACGTGGGCGCTTTCATGCACAACCTGTTCCGGCAGGGCGCATTCCAGGGAACGACGCCACGGGAAGCCTACCTGGTGAAATGCGATTCCGAAACCACGACCCAGGACGATATCAATCGCGGCGTCGTCAATATCCTGGTCGGATTCGCGCCGCTCAAACCGGCCGAATTCGTCATTATCCGCATCCAGCAACTTGCCGGGCAGGTAGAGGCCTAAGGAGGGACTCATGGCTCAATTCAGCGTAAATACACACCGTTTCGACCCTTATAAAAACTTCAAATTCCGTGTGAAGTGGGACGGCAAATACGTGGCCGGCGTCAGCAAGGTGGGTGCCCTGAAGCGCACCACGGATGTGACGGATCATCGCGAAGGGGGCGACCCGAGCACGGTGCGCCGCACGCCGGGCCAGACCAAGTACGAAGCCATCACCCTGGAACGGGGCGTGACCCACGACACCGAGTTCGAAAAATGGGCCAACAAGGTCTGGAATTTCGGGTCCGGGCTGGGAAGCGAGGTCTCGCTCAAGGATTTCCGCAAGGATATCATCATCGAGGTCTACAACGAGGCCGGCCAACTGGCCATCGCCTATAAGGTCTATCGGTGCTGGGTCTCCGAGTTTCAGGCCCTTCCCGAACTGGATGCCAGCGGCAACGCCATCGCGATCCAGACGCTGAAGCTCGAAAACGAAGGCTGGGAGCGCGACTACGAAGTGACCGAGCCCACCGAGCCCAGCTTTACGGAGCCGGTCATTTAAAGCGGTCCGCTCGAAGGAAGGACGTAAACCGGCGGAGGCGTGAAACGGTGGGCGCAACGGCGCCGCACCCGGATGAGAAGAATCGTGAAGGATGAGAAGAATCGTGAAGCATGAGAAGAACCGTGAAGGATGAGAAGAACCGTGACGCATGAATGCAGCGGTCGCACAGATACGATTGCCCCATGGATTGTGGGTCAACGGGGCCCATTGCCGCAGCGCGGGACTGCGCGCGCTCACCGGGGCGGATGAGGAGTTTCTGGCCGAGTCCGAGGGCACGATGCTTCCGGTGACGCGGTCGCGCCACCTTCTGGCGCGCTGCCTGACCCACCTTGACGGCGCGGAGCGGATTACACCGGAAGCCATCGGCGAACTTACGGTCGGCGACCGGGAAGCGCTTTTGCTTCATTTGCGGCAGCTGACATTCGGGGACCGGATGCAGGCCATACTCGACTGTCCGCAGCCGGAATGCGGCGAACTCATGGACCTCGATCTTCAGGTGAGTGATCTCCTGCAGCCTCCCTGCCCGGACCCCCGGCCGGAATACGATTACACCGCGGAGCACGACGGGCAAAGCCTGCGCATCCGTTTTCGGCTTCCGACCGTTGTCGATCAGGAACTGGCGGGCCGCCAAGCGCTATCCGACCCGGCCGCTGCCGCCGACCTGTTGCTGCGGCGCTGTGTCAAATCGGTATTGAACGCAAGGGGCGAGGCGGTTGACTGGTCCGGCGCCATGCTCGATGGTCTCCCGGCGCGCATGGCCGAGCTGGACCCTCAGGCGGAAATGATCCTCGATCTGGTCTGTCCCGCCTGCAAAGTGTCTTTTTCCACGATTTTCGATGCGGGACATTACCTTTTCCAGGAAGCCGGGGCGGGCTTGAACCGGCTGTACCATGAGGTGCATTTGCTCGCATGGCACTACCACTGGAGTGAACCGGAGATCATGGGCATGCGCACACGCAAACGACGGCGCTATCTGAACCTGTTACTGGAGACCCTCCCTTAGGCCGAAGGCGATGAAGAGCTACCTCGTAAATCTCGCAAGCCGCGGAGCCGGGCTCGGTCCCTGGACGGAAATACGATCCGTCGGACACATTCGACCGGGTCCGGGTCCAGCGCTGGTCCCCGGCCGCCGGGAGGCCGAACCGATGGCCGTCCCTTTCGAAGGGGACGTCCCTTCACCGGCGGATCGGGAGGTTGGCGGTGAGGCCGAAGACGGCCTGCAAGTCCGGATGACCGCAAGTCCGGTCGTGAACGCGGCCAAGCCCGCCCCCGGGGTCAGACCGCGACCGTCGATCGAGGACCCGCCGGAAATGCCGGGCCGCAGGGAAGTTTCCCGGCCCGGCCACGCAGCGCTGGAAATGTGCGGCGTTCAGGTCACCGCGCCTGCGGCGCGACCGGCGGGCAGCGATGATCGGAGCGCGGGAGTCCGTGCCGAATTGGGGCCGCTGGCGACCGACCGCCGCAGGACTGCGCGCGGATCGGGGGCGGATGTCGTTGAGACGGCGACCGGATCCCCCAAGCCGGATACCGCCGACCGGAGCGAACCTCTCCCGTTAATGGCGCTTCGCGCGACGGTTGAGCCGGCCGTTGTCTTTGCGCAAACCCGCAGCCAGCCAGCCGGGGACTCCCAAAACGCGCCCGTTCTTAGCCGCGAGACAATTCCGTCGGCGCGTCCCGCCGGGGACACGGGGAACAGGCCTTCCCGGCAGGACGCACCGGACCCTCCAACCCGCGTACCGACCGCAAGACCGAAGGGACAAGGCGTTCGAAACCTCGGGGTTCACAACCATGAAAGTTCACGACGGCCGGAAACGGGTGCGAATCACAGGGGCAGGATTGCCGAGCACCGCCTGACGGAGACCTCGATAAGATCGACGCCTGGGGTTCGGCCCAGGGCGGATCCGTCGGTGGCCCCCGTTGCGGCGAATCTAGGGGGGCGGCCGGCGGCCCGGTCGGCCGAGGGCCGCCGCAGCCCTGCACCCGAACCGTCGGTTACGGTCCGAATCGGCCGGGTCGAGGTTCGGGCCGTGCATGCGCCGGCAAAGACGCCGCCCCCCCGTTCGGCCGGGTCGACGCCGCCTTCCAGCGGCTTTGATGAATATCGGTCGTTACGCAACTACGAATATTGGGAGCCTTGAACCATTGAGCAATGAACTGGCCATCGCCACCGTAACCGCGACATTGAACGAACTGCTGCGCCCGGCCGTGGAGTCCGAGGTCCAGGGTGCGGGTGTTACCATGCTCCGGCCGGATGCGCTCACCAACCAAACTACGCCGGGGGTCAACATTTTTCTTTATCAGGTCACGCCGAATCCGGCCTACCGGAACGCGGACCTGCCGCTGCGCAGAAACACGACCGGCGAACTGGTGGAACGGCCCCAGGCCGCGCTTGATCTTCACTATCTCCTGACGTTATACGGGGAGGAAGCCACCCTCGAACCGCAGCGGGTCCTTGGCAGTGTGGTGCGCGTGCTTCACTCGCGGCCGGTTCTGACCCGGGAGCTGATCCAGAATACGATCGGCGGACTGCATTTTCCTTATCTGGCCGGTTCCGACCTGGCCGAACAGATCGAGACGGTCAAATTTACCCCGATCTCACTGAATCTGGAAGAACTGTCCAAACTGTGGTCGATTTTTTTCCAAACGGCCTATCGACTTTCGGTGGCGTATATCGGCAACCTGGTACTGATCGAATCCGATGAAAACCCGCGCCAGGCTCTTCCTGTGCGGGCCCGGAACCTCTATGTGCGGACGTTCCGTCATCCGGTGGTGGAAGAGATTGAGACCGCCGCCGGAGCCAACCATCCGATATTCAGTGTGTCGCGGCTGGTCATTCGGGGGAAACGTCTGCGCAGCGAGGTGACTTCCGTGCGCATCGGGCAGGCGGAATATGTGCCGGCTGGGGCCAGTTTAGGTGACACGCGCATCGAGATCGATCTGGCCGCGCTCGCACCGGCATCCGGCGCCCTGCGTGCCGGTCTCCAGGGGCTGCAGGTGCTTCATCGCCTGCTGATGGGAACGCCCCCGACGATCCACGACGGTGTTGAATCCAACGTGATGCCCTTGTTACTTCGGCCCACCATTCGCCAGACCGCGCCGCCGGCTTACGACATCCAGCTTGCGCCCCCCCAGACCGACGCGAACGGAAACCTGTTTCGAATCGTTACCGTGACGCTCGACCCGGAGGTCGCGGCCGGGCAACGCGTGGTGTTGGTGCTGAACGAATTTGGAAATAATACCGATCCGGCGGCTTTCAGTTTTCTGGCCGACACCCGAACAACCTCCGGCCACACGGTGACCTTCACCTTCCCGGATGGCGCGGTCGGTGCTGGCGATTATATTGTCCGCCTGCAGGTGGACGGCGCCCAGAGTCTGCCGGAGCGCGATACCGTGGAAACGGATCCGATCACCAACGCACCCAACCCGACATTCAACCAATACATTGCACCGAGGGTCACGTTCCCATGAGCAACGCAACCGTCAGGGACTGGCACGAGGCCAACCAGCGCTATCTGATGGCGTCGATCGGCGTGGTGCGAAGCGCGCTTGAGCATCATATCGAGCCTCACAACGACGATGCAGCGGAGCAAGAGACGATTGCACGCGCGCTTACGGAGCAATGGTAGCGGGCGCGTGCGTCTGTGCCGGAGGCGGCCGCACTGGATATGCTGGTCGGATACTTCGGCCTCTCGCCCTTTGAGCGGGATCTGCTCCTGTTGTGTGCCGGTACCGAACTGGACTCGCGCATGGCCGATTTATGCGCGCTGTGTCAGGGTGACCCCCTTCGCCGGACACCGACCTTCGGTCTGGCGCTAGCCGTTTTGCCTGAGGCGCACTGGAGCGCTCTGACTCCCGATGGGCCCTTACGCTACTGGCGACTGATCGAAGTCGGCCCCGGGGATTTTTTGACGACGAGTCCCCTGCGAATCGATGAACGCATCCTGCACTACCTGGCCGGAACGCCGCATCTCGACGAACGGCTCCGGGGGGTTGTGGTTCCTGTGCACGCGTCAGCGGAACTCAGCCCGTGCCATCGCGACATCTCCGAGCGCATCTCGCGTGTGTGGTCGAAGGCCCTTCCGGAACAAAGCCCGCCTTTGATTCAACTCTGCGGAAAGGACCGGCAAACCATACGGGCGGTGGTTGTCCAGTCCTGCCGCGCTAACGGACTGGGTCTGTTCCGACTAGCGGCGGCGGACATTCCGGGGAGCACGGTTGAGCGGACGGCGTTGATCCGGCTAACGGAGCGTGAATCCCTGTTAAGCGCGGCGACTCTGCTGGTCGAGTGGGATGACACGGTCGAACCCGACCGCCTTCATCCGAGTCGTTTCTTTATCCACAATTTTCGGAATATGCTGCTTGTCAGCACCCGGGAACCTCTATCTTTCCCCGAGAGAATTAGCGTGCGCTTTTCCATTGCCTCGCCTTCTGCCTCCGAACAGCGGGAGGTCTGGGTTCAGGTCTTGGGACCGCTGGCGTCCCGGTTGAACGGCCACATCGACCGAATCGTGTCACATTTTCGGATGAACGGTTCCGCCATACGTGCGGCCGGCAATGAGATCCTGCAAGCGCTGGATAGTGCGCCGGGTGACCGCGAATCCGCAAACGACCCTCTCGCAACCAACCTGTGGGAGATCTGCCGCACCCAAAGCCGTCCGCAGTTCAATAATCTTGCGCGGCGCATCCCGGCAACGGCGCATTGGGATGACCTGGTTTTGCCGGAGCCCCAGAAACAGACCCTGCGGGAACTCGTGGCCAGTGTGCGGCAGCAGGCCCGGGTCTATGAGGAATGGGGATTTGCGGAGCGCAGTCCCCGGGGGCTGGGCATCACCGCCCTTTTCCACGGGCCCAGCGGCACCGGCAAAACCATGGGGGCGGAGGTGCTGGCCAATGAACTCCGGCTGGACCTCTATCACATCGACTTGAGCACCGTGGTGAGCAAATACATCGGCGAGACCGAAAAAAATCTGCGCCAGGTGTTCGACGCCGCCGAACAGGGCGGCCTGATTCTGCTGTTTGATGAAGCCGACGCCCTTTTCGGGAAGCGTAGCGAAGTCAAGGACAGCCACGACCGCTACGCCAACATCGAAGTGAGTTACCTGCTTCAACGCATGGAGGCCTACCGGGGACTGGCCATTCTGACCACCAACAACAAGAGTGCCCTGGACCCGGCCTTTCTGCGGCGTATTCGGTTTGTGATTCAGTTTCCGTTTCCCGACGCTTCCCAGCGGGCTGAAATCTGGAAGCGTATATTTCCTGGCCGAACACCGGTCCGCGACCTGAATGAACGCAAGCTGGCGCGCTTGAATGTGGCCGGTGGAAACATTCGCAACATTGCCCTCAATGCGGCCTTTCTGGCGGCCGATCAAGATCGGCCGGTCACCATGGGCGATATCCGCCAGGCCGCCCAGAGCGAATACCTGAAGATCGAGAAACCGCTCAGTGCGGCGGAAACCAGGGACTGGTTATGAGACGACGGGCGATTGCGCTGAGGATTGAAAAGCTTGTCCTGGAAGGTTTTGGGATGGGGGACGGGGAGCGGATCCGGGCTTCCCTGGAACGCGAGCTGACACGCCTGTTGGCTGAACCGGGAGTTTCCCAAGGGTGGGCGCAAAAGGCAGACATCGACCTTCTGAACGGGGGAGAGATGGCCGTGGGACCCGGCACCAAGGCAAGTGCGGCGGGCATCCAAATCGCCCGGGCCATTTACGGAGCCATTCAAAAATGAGCAGCCAAACCCAATCAAAAGTAAGCCGCCGGTCAGGTTTTGTACCCACCGCGAACCACGCCGTGGAGCGCCTTTTCTCAAGCCAACGGGGGTTTGCCTGCCAAGCCCGGCGTGATCCCATTCAAACCAAGCTCAAAATCGGTGAACCGGGAGACAAGTACGAGCGGGAGGCGGACCGGATGGCCGATGCAGTCATGCGGATGCCGGACCCCGCCATCCAGCTAAAGCCCGGCTGACCGCTTGCCCAATGTCCCTCGGGTGGGGAAGAAGAATTGCTTCAGGCGAAGACGATGGGATTGAATATTACTCCCTTAATTCAGCTTCAACCGATCGAAGAAGAGGAAGAAGAGCTGCAGATGAAGCCTCTATCCGGTCAATTGGATCCTTCGGTTCAGAAACAGCCCCTGGAAGAAGAGGAGGAAGAAGAAGTTCTGCAAACGCAAGCAAGTCCTGGTCACGCGCCGACAATGACACCGGAGATGCAAGCCCGGATCAATGGCATGCGCGGGGGGGGTCAGCCTTTGCCGGGATCCGCGCGCGCCTATTTCGAACCAAGATTTGGTCACGATTTCAGTCAAGTCAGAATTCACACCGACGCCCAAGCCGCCAACACAGCCCGTGGCATGAAGGCCCAGGCCTATACCTTCGGACGGGATATCGTGTTCGGTGCGCAACAGTTCGTTCCGGAAACGCAGAAGGGGAAATACTTATTAGCGCATGAATTGACGCATGTCGTCCAACAGGGAAAGGGGGCCACGGCCTGGAAAGAAAGGCGGGCGTCGAGGGCCGTTTCCTCTGGTGCGGACGCCGGGGTTGATCGCCCGGCGGCAACCAACGGGAACGGTATTGCTGCCGGCACACCCCCCCAGACAACGTCCGCGGGTGTGATCCAACGGCTGCCGTTTGGCATTCGGTTGCCGACGGGCACGCGTTTTCTGGACCCCGCGGCCGAGAAACCGCTCGCGCGCTCTGTCTACGGGGGCAGTATCATCTTAAGCCGCGTCTTGATCAGCAACGCCTTGGGGGGCGGCGGCCGGCCTTTTACGCTCTATACGCCGATTCCCGTATTGGGTGATGTCACCGTCATCAATGCCGGTCCCAGTCTTTACAGCACCCCCGGCTCGAATCCAAACCTTTTGATTCATGAACTGGCCCACTCCTGGCAATCTCAGCATCATCCCAACCCCGCGCAATACATGGTCAATTCTGTACTCAGTCAGGCCGCCGGCGGCAGTGGGGCTTATTGCTACAGACCGGGAAGATGGTTTGGGCTCTACGGCGCCGAACAGATCGCGCAACAGGCCGAACGGGGTGTGGCCCCAATCGTGGCACATATGAAGTCAACGTCTCCCGGTGTACCCGATATCGGAAATATCGCGAGCCTCAGTGTCCCGCGTTGGGAGACGCGCGGCGCCACCGGTGTGCGCTGCTGAGCGAAGAACGACTTATGAATTGGCGCCGCCGTTATTGGTTCCACGGTCTGATCCTTATTTTTGACTGCCGCAAATGATTGGTCAGGGTCTGAAAACGATGCAGCAGGAGCGGAAATATGCCGTCTGAATTTCCAGGAAGACCGCAATTACTGAAAGGGGCCCTGGTGGTTTACGAGTCGCACACTCCGGGTGCGGCCGCCAAGGTAATCCCCTTCCAGTACAACCCGGAACAGGTCAGCCGGGGGCTCGAAAGTCAATTCGACAGCTCGGCCACGGGGAGCGGCAGCCCGGGCGAGGCCCAGGAGGATGTGCTGCGGGTCGCCGGACCGCCGCGGGAAACGGTGAACCTGACCATCATCCTGAACGCGGCCGATCTGCTTGAAGAGCCGGAGAAAAACCAAACCATCGTGGAAAACGGCCTGCACCCGGTGCTGGCCACGCTGGAAATGCTTCTTTACCCCACCAGTTTTCAGGTTTTGCAGAATCAGGAACTGGCCGACCGGGGGGAAGTGCAGCTCAATCCGGCGGACCTGCCGCTGACGCTTCTGGTCTGGGGTCAATCGCGGGTGGTTCCGGTGCTGATCACCAACTTCTCGGTGACCGAAGAAAACTTCGATCCGAAATTGAACCCGATTCAGGCCAAGGTGGAGCTCGGCTTGCGCGTGTTGACGTACATGGACCTGCCGATGGAAAGCGCCGGCCGCAACCTGTGCATCGCCTATCAGGAGCAGAAGGAAAACCTGGCCAATCAGTATCAGGCCGGCGACGGGGCGGACCAGATCAGCGGATTGCTTCCGAGTTGACGCCGGCACAGGGAAGGAGCAAAGGATGTTTTTTAAAGGCAGCCGCTACGCCAAGGTCGCAACCCTCGAGATGACCGACCCGGACGGCCGCACGATCAAGTACAAGGCCACGCGGTTTATCCCCAGAACCGACGCGCGCCAGGCCCACAAAGTGCAGCGGGGTGAACGTCTCGACCATATTGCGTATCGCTACCTCCGCGATCCGGAGCGCTTCTGGCGTATCGCCGACGCCAATGCCGTCATGTGGCCGGACGATCTGGTGCGCGCGCCGAACGAACGGATCCTGATACCGTCATCCGAGGAATGAGATCCACGGAAACAGGGGGCAACACGTGTTCAACGTTTCATACACACTAACCATCGACGGCTTGCCCGCGAGCGCGGAAATCCTGGCGGCCCTACGCGAAATCGAGGTGGAGGATCATGCCGAGCTGGCCGACATGCTGCGGCTGCGCCTGGCCGTGGCGGTCCGGGAAGACGGCAGCGGCTGGACCGTGATGGATGACGATATTTTCAAGCGCTTAACCCCGCTGCGGCTGACGGTCCATATTGGAAGCACCCAATCGGAACCGCTGATCGAGGCCTATGTGATCGAGACCCGCACCGAGTTTTCCAACCAGCCGGGCAACTCCCGCGTGGAAGTCGTGGCCATGGACCCCACCGTGCTCATGAGCCTCGAAGAAAAAGTCCGGCCCTGGTCCGACATGGCCGACAGCGACATTGCCGGCGTCATTTTCGGCGAGTACGGTTTCGCCCCCCAGGTGGAGAAGACCCAGCCCACCCGTCAGGAAGCGGACCGGACCGTGATGCAGCGGGGCACCGACATGTTCTTTCTGCGTCAACTGGCCCGGCGCAACGGCTACGAAGTCTACGTGGAATTAAACGCCGCCTCGGGGGAACTGGAGGGGCACTTTCATCCCCCCCGCGTGGAGCAAACCCATCAAGGCGTGCTTTCGGTGAACCTGGGTACGGTCACGAATGTCAACAGTTTTAAAGGCCGCAACGACATGCTGCGGCCCGCCACGGCGGTGGCGAATAACCTCGACATCGCGGACCAGTCGGATCAGAACGCGGACGTCAGCGAGCCGGGGCTCGCCAATCTGGGCGCATCGGCCACGGCCGCGGCCGACCGGCCGCGCCGGGTTCTGATCAGCAACACCGGACTGTCCGGCACCGGCGAGCTCCAAACCTATGCCCAGGCCGTGGTGGATCGAAGCGCCTGGGCCATCCGGGCCGAAGGCGAGCTTTCGACCGTGACCTACGGCGGGATCCTGCGAGCCAAACGGCCGGTCAACGTGCGGGGCGCGGGCCGGCAGTTCAGCGGCACGTATTATGTGGAAAAGGTCCTGCACCGCTTTCGAGATGATGGCTACACGCAGAAGTTCACCCTGCGTCGGAACGCTTCGGGCGTAACCGGACAGGAAGCTTT
>CP070697.1:4084876-4087615 GCA_020353555.1 Desulfobacterales bacterium | reverse complement strand
AGCCGTAGCGGCCCCCTGTGGTTTGCGGTGGATAAAGCCGAGTTTGCGCGGGAGAACAGCAAGGTGGGGCATTGTACCAATCACCCTGGCAAAGCAACCAGTTATGCTTGCCTGAAACAAAATGTCTACATGTGCCGGGAATGTATCCGCTGCCGAGATCCGGAAATATACTGTAAATTCCGGACGGCGTGCCCGATCTGGTTTGTGACCAAGCGAAAGGGCAATCTGGACGGCGAGACCCAGACCCAAGCATGACCCCCCGGGGCGCTGTTCCGGTGGACCGACCCTCGACAGGACCCCGTCGTATTGCACTCGGCCACATCGGCCGTCCGCACTTTGCCTTTCGTCATCGCCGTGGGGATGGCGGTCATACCGCGCACCGCCCATGCAACCCGGCGGAATGGACCCTGGCCGTTTAAAACCGCTTTCAGGATACGGTTCTGTCCCCCAAGCCAACAAGAAAGCTTGCTCTCCAGCGGCCAGGGGCTATTTGCGGGGTCTAGCGCTCTGTGACTTTATGCGGTCCGAAAAAAGTTTGGCACAGGTCGGGCAATAATTGTGAAAAGACTTAACGTCCGTATGCGAGGCTGTCCGTCGATGAATGTGGTCAAGGAATCGGGGGGTCGCATACAGTCTGCCGCAGCCTTCACATCTTTCCAAGGGATGCTTTCCGATGACTTCATCCCGGATGGAAATCGTGCGGATGTTTTCCCGGTCCTCCACCCGGATGACCTGGGTCGGGCAAATATTGGCACACGTCCCGCACCCGATGCAGAGACCTTCGAGGGGCACCACATAATTCCTCCCGTCTCTTTTTTCCATTTTCAACGCTCCCGGGCCGACAATCTCTTTGCAAACCCGGATACACAGGTGACAGCGAATACAACCATCGGGGGGCGGTCCCGGATCGATATCATAAGATCGGGCCAGATTGACGATGCTCTGGGCCTGGGGTGCCATCTGCAGTAAACTCTTAAAGGCCTTGGTTCGCGCCCGCTGGACTTCTTTTCCCTGCGTCTGAATCTGCATGCCATCTTTCACCCGGAGAACACAGGCGAGCATCGTGATCGGTTGTCCGGTGGATCGGCTCGCAACCTCCACGGCGCACAAGCGACAGGATCCGGAGGGCCTGAGCGCGGGGTGATAACACAGGGTGGGAATGCGGATGTCATGGGCTTTGGCTACTTGCAGGACAGTCATGTCCTCTTCCGCCTCCCAAGTCCGCCCATCAATCGTAACTTTCAACATTATTTCATTCTCCCTAGTTTCGCGGCGTGAATGCGTTCCCCCTAAAAAATCGGAAATTCATAATCCTTCAATCCTGACCGGCACTATGCAGATCCCTGATATAGTCGTTCAATTGCCGGAGCTCGGAGGTCAGCGCGGCGATCTGATGTTGGGCCAAATCACTCAGAGTGAGCAAGGCGACGACGCGGTTCGCCTCCATGACGGGCAAGTGATGGACGTCGGCTTTGGTCATCATCGCCAGTACCGAATTAACCTCATCTTCGGGTTGCGCGGCAATCAATTTGTTGGTCATGGCGTCTCTCAGTTTGATTTCCGCAAAAGACGCGGCCCGATCCTTCAGGTGCGACCGTAAAACATCTCGGGCGGTAAATATTCCCACCGGATGATCCCGTTCCGTGATGATCACGGCCCTCACGGTGGGGGCGGCCATCAGGCGAATGGCCGCTGCGACGCTCTCATCGCTTCGGATCGTGTGCACCGGACGGGCTTTGATTTTCAGTACTTCGCGCACATCCATAAAGGCAGCCCTCCATCGTCGCCGGGGGATTCGTCCGCTTGACTTCGTGCTAGACTTCCAGGTGACGGAGACAATCCTGGGGAAAACGGTGGGTGCCTTTGCCCTCCAAGCTGACTTCCACCAAGGCATCCGGATCATTGATCGTGTTGTCCGGATCGGTAATGACGCCGTGCAGTCCCACATATTCATCCATGTAGCTGGCCCAGCTCTCATCGGCCGACTTTTTGAAAATTTCTACTTTTTGACCACGACGAAAAACCATTTAAACCTCCTTTCCGCCCAACGGGCAGGGCCCATGGAGCACGGGGCCGCGTCAACTGCTCGAGAGAGACGCAGGTGCGCTAGGTCCTCTGCCCTTTGGCCGGAGTGTCGTCGGCACTGAACTTCGCTTGGGCCTGGCGGGCGCAGGCCTCACACAGTCGTCGTTGGCCGGCCAATCTGGCCACGGCCCGGGTACGTTTCTGAACAAAATCAAGGTATCTGGCCGGCCCCAGGACCGCTCCGCAACCTTCGCAGTGGAGCAGCGTCTGCTGATTGAGTATGGTGCCGCACAGAGAAAGAATGCGTGCGCCGTCTTTGTCTTCCATGCGCATGGCGCCGGTGGGACAATTGGCGGCACAGGCGCCGCAGGAAATACATTTTTCCGCGGTGACCCTGAAGTCCGTTGGGACCGGATGATCGAAATCCAGGTAGCCCATTTGTAGGGCATCCACCCCCATTTTATCCCGGCAGATTTCCACACACTTCCCGCAACGCAGACAAATATCGCAGCGCAGACACCGCTGCGCTTCTTCGCGGACATCATTTTCGGAATAGCCCAGCTCAACCTGCTGAAAAGTCGTCCGCCGCCGGTCGATATTCAGCAAAGGCATGGAGGGTCGCTTCAGCGTCATCTTGGTCCGGGCCGGAACCTCCAGCCAATCAATTCGGCCCCGGCGCACCGGCACCGGCGGCATCTTCGGTTGGGGCATTCC
>CP070697.1:4078926-4084776 GCA_020353555.1 Desulfobacterales bacterium | reverse complement strand
AGGTCATTTTTTCAAAAAAAGGACTTCGATCCTCCTGAGAAATAAATTGCAGGAATTTGATGTGCCGGTTCGCCATCCCTTCTTCTTCCTGAACCATTTTATAGAAGTCGCAGCTCAAACAGGTCCCTCGTTTGTCTGCAAAAGACCCTTGAGCACGTCCTGCGCAAAATGTACCCGCAACCGCCCAGCAGATTCTGCCGCCGCACTTTCCGGAGTGGATTCCGTCATAGGAGGTATCGGAAGCCGCAGGGCATATTCCAAGATCCGCCACTTTTTCTCCCTCTGACTGTCTTCCACATTTCATATATTCCCAGCAGTTTTGTCTTTCTCTTGCCATATTTATCGTTTCCTATTTGCTGCAAAGTTTTGGCACCGAGGTGTCCGATTGATTGATTCGATGTCGATCGAGAAAATCCCTTGAAGTTATCAAAACATGGGCAGAGCCGATAAATATAGATAAGAAGCTTGATTATCGGTTTCAAATGAAGATGCGCTTCAGCTCAGATGGAGAAAGGTGTGTCGGTCAGTCAAAAATTGATACCACATTGTGTCAAGAAAAGTCAAAGCATATTTCAGATTTTGCCGATTCTTGAATATCCCCGGAATGATTTTCACACTTGGATGATTTTTTTGGAAAAAGCTTGTGACATCGCCACGCCCGGTTCTCTAGTCGCCGCGGTGCCAATCTGCCGTGACGGCCAAGACATCAAACCACTAGATCCATGACGTTTTTAGAAAAATTGAACGTCCGGATCACGGAAGGAAGTCTTCCGTTTTGATATCACATTGACCACACCTTCCGTCGCTGATGGCGTCGCCGATCCGATTAACCCCTTCGATTCCCAACTCTAAACAAAAAAAAAGTGAAAGTTACGCCGGTGACTCAGGTCCAACTCAGCCAAACAACGGCCGTTTGCCGATGAAATTTCGATTGACAGCGCAACCCCCTTTCGATAATTGAAAACCCATCGGCCACACATCGGCCACAACAACTGCATGTTCCCATATCTTGGACCATAGATGATGGGAAAACACAAGCCGCTTGTGTCCGTTTGACCGGTCCCCCAAGAGGGAATTCTTATCACCAGCGAAACCCGTGCGTCGATCTTAACAAACAACCCTGGGACAAGCTGTGGGAATTATCAAGTTTGAAACCTGAATCCCGGAAAATTCAGGTTAACATATGACTTGTAGAATGTTCCCACGTTTGGGAACATTTACAGATCATGCATCGTTTTAATTTCGTTATCTTTCGACCGATCCAGATGATCCCGGTGCTCTTCGGAATCAGTCTGATTACGTTCATCCTGATCCATTCAATCCCCGGCGATCCGATCCGCATTCTGCTCGGCCCGCGGGCCACCCAGGAAGTAATTGCTGCGGTTCACGCCCAGTACGGTCTCGACAAGCCCATCTACATTCAATACGGCTATTTCCTCCTAAACCTCACGAAAGGAGACATGGGCCGCTCGATTGTCTTCAAGATGCCGGTGCTCGCGCTGATCGGTGAAAGAATCACAGCCACGCTTTTCCTGCTGACCTACGGCCTGGTCTTCGCCCTGGCACTCACGCTGCCCCTGGCAATCATCGCGGCAATTTACCGCGGACGATTTCCGGACCACTTCATACGGCTGGTTTCCACCGTCGGATTAGGCTTTCCGGCTTTCTGGCTGGGCATCATGATGATGATCGTTTTCAGCGTCTGGCTGGGCCAATTTCCCGTGTCCGGATACGGCAGAACGTTCGTCCAGCACCTGCATCACCTGTTCCTGCCGTCTTTGACCATTGCCATTGCTCTTTCGGCGGTGCTGGTTCGCAATCTGCGGGCGAGCCTGCTGGTCGAGATGGATTCCGACTACGTTGCCGCGTGCCGTGCAAAAGGTCTGCCGGAGCGCTGGATATTTTACCGTCACGTGATACGCAATTCGCTGATCCCCACCATTAATCTGCTCGGGGTCAATTTGGGCTGGCTGATCGGAGGCACCGTGGTTATCGAAACGGTCTTCTCCGTGCCGGGATTGGGATCCCTGTTGGTAAGCTCCATATTTACCCGTGACTATATGGTTGTGATGGCCATCACAATGGTCTTTGCGTGTGCCATCGTTATCGTCAATTTCATCGTCGACATCGTAACTGTCGCCCTGGATCCGAGGATCGAGCTTTGAACGTGAAGACCCCGAAGATAGGTGCAGGCCGGCCCTGGCGGATCCGGTTTGGCGGTCATCCGCGGGTTCTTTACGCCGGCCTGTCGATTACCGCTTTTTGGTTCGTTTTGGCGCTGGGAGCCGACTTCATCGCGCCTTTCGACCCCAACGCACAGGATATTGCGAATGTTCTGCATCCGCCCAGTTTGGCCCACTGGCTCGGAACCGATAATTTCGGCCGCGACGTGCTTTCCCGGGTCATTCACGGCACCCGCATCGATCTGCAGATGGGTCTCATTGGCGTGTTCCTGCCGTTCATCCTCGGCACGGTGATCGGTGCCCTATCCGGATATTTCGGCCGTTTTGTCGACGTCGTTCTGATGCGCGTCCTCGATGTCATGCTGTCGTTTCCGTGGCTGGTGTTGTTGATCGCCATCATCACCGTCCTTAGACCGGGCCTTGGCAGTTTCTTCATTGCCATCACCCTGGTCGGTTGGGTTTCCTATGCCCGGCTGGTTCGCGCTCAGACGCTGGTGCTGAAGAGCAGCGAGTTTGTCCAGGCCGCTGTCAACCTGGGGTACAGTCACCTGCGCATTTTGTTTCGCCATATTTTGCCCAATGCAATGGTGCCTTCCATCGTTTTTTCGATGTCCGATGTCGTTCTGGTGATCCTCGCCGGCTCCGCCATCAGCTACCTGGGTTTGGGCGTGCAACCGCCGACGGCCGAATGGGGCGTCATGATCGCCGAGGGGCAAAACTTCATGATGACCGCGTGGTGGATTTCAGCCTTTCCCGGCATTTCGATCGTCTTCCTGGCGTTCGGCTTCAGCCTGCTCGCAGACGGTCTCGGGGAAAAACTGGGAGTGCAGGCATGACCGCCAAAGTCCTCGAGGTTGAAGATCTGGTGGTCACGATCCACACGGCGTCGGGCGTCCTGACGGCCATTGACGGTGTTTCGTTCGAGCTGCATGAGGGTGAAGTGCTGGGTTTGGTTGGCGAAAGCGGGTCGGGCAAGACCCTCACCGGGCGGGCCATCCTGCGCCTGCTGCCCAGCCGCAGGATGGCCATCCAGCGCGGCGCTATCCGCCTTAACGGGGAAGACATCACTAAATTCGACGAGACCCGGATGCGCCGGGTGCGGGGACGGTCGGTCGGCATGATCTTCCAGAATCCCACATCCCATCTCGACCCGGTCATGACGGTCGGAAGCCAGATCGCTGAATCGATCCGATTCTATGAAGGCTTGCCGCGCAAAGAGTCTCTGGTCCGGGCTGCCGAACTGCTGCGCCAGGTGGATATTCCGGATCCGGCCGTGCGTCTGAGTTCTTTCCCCCATGAGTTTTCCGGGGGGATGCGTCAACGGGTGATGATCGCAGCGGCGTTGGCCTGTCGACCCAAAATCCTGATTGCCGACGAACCGACCACGGCCCTCGACGTCACCGTGCAGGCCCAGATTCTTCGCCTTTTGCTCGGTTTACGCGAACGCCGGGGCCTTTCCATCATTTTGGTCACTCACGATCTGGGCGTGGTTGCGCAAACCTGCGATACGGTTGCCGTCATGTATGCCGGCCGCCTGTTGGAACGCGCCCCTAAACGCAATCTGCTGCGCGGTACCCTGCACCCCTATACCATGGGGCTGATTGCCTCGCAGCCGGGCAAAGGAAAGCCGCGGGAGGAACTGCCGTCGATTTTCGGACAGCAGCCATCGCTGTCCGACCTCCCGGAGGGGTGTCGGTTCCATCCCCGCTGCGACTACTCGGAAGCGCAATGCCGGGCCGCCGTGCCGCCCCTCGAGGAGGTCGACGTCAACCACCAGACGGCCTGCCGTCGCTGGCGCGAGCTGGCGAAGCAGAAGATTTTGGGTGCCGCATGAGTGCCTTGCTTGAAATCGAAAACCTTCACGTGCAATTTCGTCTGCCGCAAGGCTTGACTGAACTGGTGACGCGTAAGCCACGCCGCATTGTCAAAGCCGTCAACGACGTCAGCTTGACGCTCAAGCAAGGCGAGACGCTGGGTCTGGTGGGTGAGAGTGGCTGCGGCAAGACCACCCTGAGCCGGGCCATGCTGGGACTGATCGAGATCGCCGCAGGTCGGGTCCGCTTCGATGGGGACGATGTCTTCAACCGCAGGCGTACAGAACAGCTTGCCTTGCGGCGCCGCGCTCAGATGGTATTTCAGGACCCTTATGCTTCGCTCAATCCCAAGCTCACCGTCGGCCAAACATTGGCGGAGGTGTTCAAAGTCCACCGGTTATGCCCCCTGCACCAGGTACCCACGCGCGTGGCCGAGTTGATGGAGAGAGTTGGACTGTCACCCGAGCTTGAGGATCGCCGCCCCGGCGAACTGAGCGGCGGCCAGTGTCAACGGGTGGGGATCGCGCGCGCTTTGGCCGTAAATCCCGAGCTGTTGGTCGCCGATGAATCGGTATCGGCGCTCGATGTTTCCATCCAGGCCCAGATACTGAACCTTTTTCTCAAGCTTCAGCAAGAAATGGGCCTGACCATGGTCTTCATCGCCCACGACCTGGGAGTCGTCTGGCACCTGTGCCAAACCATCGCCGTGATGTATCTGGGACGCATCGTCGAGATCGGGGACGCGGAGGCCATCTTCCGCACTCCCAAGCATCCCTACACGCAGGCGCTCATCGGCGCCATTCCGCAGATGCAGGCGGACGCCGCGTTGAACGCCAATTTGCTGGCCGGCGAGCCGCCCAGTCCCCTGTACCTTCCCAGCGGCTGCGCGTTCCACCCGCGTTGTCCGCATGCCATGGAGGTCTGTCGTTCGGGCGCACCGCCGGTGTCGCATAACACGCGTTTGGTAAAGGTTTCTTGCCACTTGTATGACAAAGAAAAGCGTTAGACGGATTGCTATAGTACGACGGAGGAGGTGTACCCCAACCACAGGACCTTTAAGCAAAGGAGGAGAACCATGAAACGATCTTACAGGAGAATGGCGCTCGTAGGGCTGTTAGGCTTGATTCTTGCCGTTCCGGCAGGTTGGGCATCGGCCGCCGGAGTTCTCACAATTGCGCGCCAGCAGGACAGCACAACTTTAGACCCGATCATGACCATTCAGAACGCCGACATCTGGGTCATGAACAATATGAACGCCCTACTGGTACGGGTGTCCCGAGACGGTACGACGATCGAACCCGATCTGGCCGAAAGTTGGACCATCGCTCCGGACGGCAAGGTCTATACCCTCAAATTGAGGGCCGACCTAAAGTTCGGTGACGGAAGCCCGCTCAAGGCGAGCGATGTCCGCTACAGCCTGCTGCGCCTGCGCGATCAGGAAGGATCGGTGATGGCCGGGATGTTCGTTGACATCGACACGATCGACACTCCCGATGACCGCACGGTAGTTATTAACCTGAAGCAAAAATCGGCTCCGTTTCTGGCGGCCTTGGCCATGTTTTCCGCGGCGATCCTGCCCCAGAAGGCCCTCGAAGAACGCGGTCAAGAATTCGGGTCCAACCCGGCGGGAGCCGGCGCCTTTAACCTTAAGGAGTGGAAGCGCGGCCAGTACATCCGCCTGGAAAAAAACCCTTATTACTGGGAAGCCGACCGCGTCAAGCTCGACGGCGTGGAGTGGCTGTATATCCCCAACGACAATACCCGCATTCTAAAGCTTCAAACCGGTGAGGTCGATGCGGCAATCTTTATTCCGTTCAACCGGGCCAAGGAACTGGACGCTAACAAGGATATCA
>CP070697.1:4073649-4078826 GCA_020353555.1 Desulfobacterales bacterium | reverse complement strand
GTGATCCCTCAATCTTGGAATTCGGGGGTATTTTATTTAGGACACGGGAGCTGATGCCGAATCATCCCTAATCCCACTCCGTAGCAAATTGGAAAAATCGTATTTAGAGCTTGACAAAAGGCCTGTGCAGATGCAATATGGTTCCATAATGGAATTACACGGAGGTTTCAAGATGGCAACCATAACGGTCAAGAACATTCCAGATGAGCTTTATGAACGGCTTAAGTCTGTTGCAGCGATCAATCGGCGTTCTGTCAATAGTGAAATTATTGTTTGCATTGAAAATGCTATTGTGAGTCGTAGGATTGACATTGATACTACGCTTGCAAATGCGCGCAGGATTCGAAAATTAACAGCGGAACACCCGATAACTGAAGAGGAATTCAATCTGGCTAAGGCAGAAGGTCGGATATGATTGTGGTGGATACCAATGTTATCGGCTACCTGTTCTTATCAAGCGTGCATGCGCAATCAGTCGAAAAGGCTCTGAAAAAGGATAGCGAGTGGGCGGCTCCGATACTCTGGCGAAGTGAATTCCGTAATGTGCTGGCTCTGTATTTGAGAAAAAATCTCGTAACACTACGGCAAGCCCAACAGATAATGGATGGTGCGCTGAATTTGCTGAGGGGCCGGGAATATGAAGTCTCGTCATATGAAGTTTTGCGACTGACATCTGAGAGCAAATGCTCTGCATATGATTGTGAATTTATTGCTGCCGCGAATGATCTGAATGTCCCCTTGGTAACGGTAGATAAGCAGCTGTTGCGTGAATTCCCCTCGGTCGCCGTAGCATTAAATGCCTTCATCGAATAACCATATCACTCAGTTAGTGAAAAAGGTCTGTTACAGAATTTTGATATAATGAGGCAAGACCTCTCCTCCGAAGTCTGAAGACGCAGCAGGACCCGTCCTGCGTAGTTTGGAAAACGAAGCAGGAGCCTCTCCAGAAAGAGATGTATTACGTCTATTTACACCGCAGCATAGCTCACCCAGACCAGACTTACATCGGATATACACAGAATCTCAAGAACCGTATGACCTACCACAATCACGGTCAATCGCCCCATACGGCAAAATTCAAGCCGTGGGAATTGGTTACCTATCTCGCGTTCAAGGACAAGTCCAAAGCCCTATCGTTCGAAAGACATCTGAAATCTCATTCCGAAAAAGCCTTCGCCAACAAGCGTTTTTGGTGACAAGGGCGCGCACTGTTTTCAGAAGAACCTCACGAATCAACCTAAACCGCGGCAAATCAATAGCCGCCGTGCCTTTGACCGATCGGCGCCAAGCAGTTCCATCCTGAAAACCATCTCAAGCCTGCCTCCAGCCCGGTATTCCCTAACAAAAGACTCCGCTACCGACTTGCGTCATCGTCGATGAGACCATGATGTCCCTTCCCCGCCGGCATTGAATGCTTTCTCCCGTTGGGCCTCTCTTAAAGGGATTGCCTGACGCGAAAAGCTAACCGCAAAGATGCTATCGAGATCTGAATATGTGGCCAGGGTGGTACAAAAAGACTTACCTGATGTCATCGAAACACCTTTCTATCCGCTGTCAACTGATTTTTCCGAGCTGCGTTGACGGCGGCAGGGACATCTGTTCCAAAATCGGTACAAATCAATATTGTGCCAAGAGGACCGCTATTTGCTGGAATTGGGCCGCTATATTCATCTGAATCCATGGCGTGCGAAACGCGTCGCAAGTCTGAGAGAATCCGACACGTATCCGTACAGTGGTCATAGCGCGCTGCTGGGAAAAGTTCCAAGAGATTTTCAGGACACAAACGATGTGTTGAGGCGGTTGGCAAGCAAAGTTGCCGCCGCGCGGAAGGCCTATCCGGGCCTACGTGGCAAAAGGAATTGCCCCGGGTCGTCGGCCGGAATTGGTGGGCGGCGGTCTTGTTCGCCGTGCCGGCGGCTGGTCGGTGGTCAAAGCGATGCGCCGGGCCCGGGATCATATGAAAAGTGATGAGCGTATTTGGGACGACGCTGAATTTCAGTATTTCGGTCAAGCAGGGCGAAAAAATTGTTAAAGAAAAGAAATTCAAGCTATTGAGATGAGTTATGCCAATATCTCAATACCCGTCCCGTCGTTCCCGCTAAAGGTATCCCTTTCCACGATGATCCCTGCACCAGTAAATATCTCGCGGTGATGGTGTGCAAGCACCTGCACTGTGCCGACGGCTGTCTGTTTGCCACTATTTATTGGGTTTATTATGCTGCCTCAACCCGGCAGGGGACAAAGCGGTGCAAAGGGGTGCCGATGGGATCCCTGTGCGTATTTTTTGTCAGACGATTAACGTTGATGCCGTAGGTCTTGCCGTTGTATATCAGACCGAACCCGTGGGGTATCAATACCATGCCTTGGCGGACCTGACTGGATACCTGCAGCTCCCCGACATCGCTCCCGGCCTCGGTCGTGACCCGCACCTGCTGGCCGTCTTCCAGTTCCAATTCTGCGGCATCTTCCGGACTGATCGCCACTGTGCAGTCTCGTTTTCCTTGATTCCATTCCGGATTTCGCATCAGGGTGTTTATATTGTACTTTGTGTGCCGACCGGCATTTAAGATCAGCGGATAATCTTCAGTGAGCTTCAATCCGTCGGCTTCGGTTGCTGCATCGATCGCTTTTGCCTGTTCCTCCAGTTCAGGGATATGGATCTCGATCTTTCCGGAAGCCGTCTTGATGGCGCCCGTGGGATCGTCCACGTCGGCTTGGCCGATCCATATCCCTTGGGGATTGTCCAGAAGCGCCTGGAAGATACGATCGCCCTGGTCAATGCCGGGCGCAAAGCCTGCCCGCGCCCCATTTTTTCGAAATGCTTCAGGTGCCGTCATGAGCAGCCCCCAGAAACCCGCCTTTGCAGCGCTGTCCCAAACCCGTCCCAGGGTTTTCGCGAGGACAAAAGGCATGGCGGTCTTTGCTTTCGGCTCGGTTGACGCCCATGCCATTAATGCGGCGCCGAAGGTCATGCGGTCCTTTTCAGCCGCCTTTTGGAGTTCCTCGGGAATTTCCGGTATCAGTCCCAGCTTATCGGCCAGCAGCGCATGAATTTGGGATGCTTCCAGACACTGGCCGGGCGGTTCCACGAGCGGCCTTCGCAATTGCGCGAAAACTCCGGGATAGGTCCAGGGGAAAAAAGTGGTATCCCAGGCCTCATAAAAAGACCGACAGGGAAGTACATAATGGGCCAGACGTGCCGTTTCGCTCATGACCATGTCGTTGACCACCAGGAGATCCAATTCGCCGAATGCTTTCTCATAGGCGGTGGTATCCGGGTAGGCGCGGAGGGGATTGCACGCGCTGACATGAACGGCGCGGAGGCGTTCGGGGTGATCGCTGAGAATTTCTTCGGGCATGGCTGCCGGAGGAAACGACCCGGCTGCAGCAGGCGGCAGATTCGTGCTCATTGTTCCCCAAGTTTGCGGGTTGCGCTCATCGGCATGAAACCCCATCGGCATCAACATGCCCGGAATGACGTTGCCGCCGCGGACGCAGAAGATGCCGCAAACCGCGCCCAAAATATTTATAAAATAGGAGTTGAGCGTACTGTGGCGGCCCATGTAGATGCCCAAGTCGGTATGTACGCACCATCGTCGGGTGATCATCAGCCGGCATAACTCATGCACTTGATCAAAATCGAGCTGGCAGACCTCAATCGCGGCCTTAGCGTCGAATCCCTCGAACCAGAACTTGATTTCATCCCAACCCGCAACGTTTTCCCGGAGATATTCCTTTGCTTCCCATCCCTCGCTGACAATCACGGCGATCATTGCCTTGGCCAGCAACGCATCCGCGCCGGGACGCACCGGCAGATGAATGTTCGCGATGGCGGCCGTTTCGCTACGCCTCGGGTCGATGGCCACGAGGATACGGTCGGGATCCTTGGAAAATTCCGACAGCACTTTGCGCGCCCGCGGCATTTGGTGGCTTTCCATGCCGTTCCAGCCCCACGCGATCAGCATTTCTGCTTCGTGTTCGTCTGGAACGGTGATGTTATACTGCTTGCCGAAAAAGCGGCCGGTCACCCACCATGCGCCGCTGAATTCCTGGCCAGCCGACGAATAAAAGTATTGGGACCCCAATGCCCGAAGCACGCTTAAGCCAAATCCCGCCTCCATGTGGCCGCCCTGGGCACCGCCACCCATATAAGCCAGACAGCGCGGACCGTGCCGGTCTGCCAGTTCAAGGATTTGAGTGGCAATTTCTTCGATAGCCTGCTCCCAGGAGATGGGTTCAAAGGCTTCGCCAACTTTCTTGAGCGGTTCGCTCAAGCGATCTTGAGGGTACTGATGGTAGAGGACATTGAGCCCTTTTCGACAGGCATACCCCTGGCTGCGAGGATTATCCTTGTCCGGTCGGACTTTGACCATTCGACCATTTTCAACCAATACCTCTAAGCCACAGTTCTGGGCACATAAGACACAACCGGTTTTATGCCATTCACGCATACGGCCTCCTCTGATTTGGGAAGAATCGTTACCCGATATGATTCAATGATTTTTGCTGCCGGTTAATAATCGATCAAAATATGCTGCCGCTCGTCTTTTTTACCAGAACTGAACCCAGCTGGCAAATGGAACCATTTCATCCCCGGAAAAAAGCAAGGGTCACATCTTAAACATTAAATATTGACAAACCAAGCTGCTTTCCCTATAAAAATCCCCCCCCTGAAAATATCCTCAAAACCAAAAAAGTAAGGTAAAATAGATGGCAAGACCGTTGCGGGTTGAATATCCCGGCGCCTTTTACCATGTGATCAACCGGGGCAATAATCAGGAAAAGATATTCGAAACCGACCGTGACAAGGAAAAGTTTCTCGAATATCTTGCCAAAGCGGCGGAGCGTTTTTCAATCGTAATCCATACGTACTGTTTGATGAACAACGATTTTCACCTGCTGGTGGAGACCTCGGAGGCGAATTTGAGTCTGGCGATGCAATGGGTCAATATCAGCTATGCGACCTATTTTAACCGTAAGCACGGCCGACACGGACATCTGTTCCAGGGAAGATTCAAGGCAATCTTAATCGACGCGGATGCGTATCTCGAGCATCTCTCGCGCTATATCCACCTGAATCCGGTCAGAGCAGAAATGGTTTCCAGCCCGGCGGACTATACTTGGAGCAGTTATCTTGCATTTATCGGCACACAGAAGGCGCCGCGGTTTCTGGAGAC
>CP070697.1:4056605-4073549 GCA_020353555.1 Desulfobacterales bacterium | reverse complement strand
GATCTGCCGGGAAGCGCAACCAGCGGCCCAGCGGGCTGGATGCGACGTGCTGCTGCTGGACACCGCCGGCCGCCTGCACGTGGACGAAGCCCTGATGGCCGAGCTGGGCCGGATCAAGGCGGCGGTGCATCCGACTGATATTTTGCTGGTCGCCGATGCCATGACCGGGCAGGATGCGGTCAATATCGCCCACGCGTTTGATGAGGCGCTGGATATCGGCGGCGTCATTCTAACGAAGATGGATGGCGACGCGCGGGGCGGGGCGGCCCTTTCCATTAAGTCCATCACGGGCAAACCCATCAAATTTATCGGAGTTGGTGAGAAACTAAGTGATCTGGAGCCGTTTCATCCGGACCGCATCGCTTCGAGCATCCTGGGTATGGGCGATGTGCTCACCCTGATCGAGAAAGCCCAGGCGGCGGTCGACGAAAAGAAGGCCGCCGAACTGGAAAAGAAACTCCGCAAGAGTGAGTTTACCCTGGAGGATTTCCGCGACCAGTTATTGCAGATCCGCAAAATGGGATCCCTCAGCGATATCATTAAAATGATTCCGGGCATGGGACAAATCAAGCAGCTGAAAAATTTGGAGGTGGACGAAAAAGAGCTTGTGCAGGTTGAGGCGATTATCAATTCGATGACATCCCAGGAACGGCGGAATTATCAGCTTATCAACGGCAGCCGCCGCAAAAGGATCGCTCGCGGGAGCGGAACCCGCGTACAAGATATCAACCGCTTATTGAAGAATTATACCCAGGTATTGAAAATGCTGAAAAAATTTAACAAAGGCGGCAAGCGCGGACTGAGCCGGGGAATGCTGCCGTTCTGAAGGAGAAATTACATGGCGATGAGAATCAGACTGGCCCGACACGGGGCCAAGAAAAAACCATTCTATCGAATTGTGGTCGCTGACGTCGAAAGTCCCAGAGATGGTCGCTTTCTGGAAAACGTGGGCACGTATGATCCTTTGCCTGATCCGGCCAAAGTTTCATTGAAATCCGATCGAATCAAATACTGGATGGACCAAGGGGCGATCCCTACCAATACCGTCAAGAGCCTTTTGAAACAGGAAGGGTTTTTTGCCAAAACCATGTAAATAATAAATCGGTCATAGTTGCGTCACCCCGAATTCTCAACCGCCAACAAAGGAGATGGAACTATGAAAGACCTGATTAATTACATCGCTCAAGCGCTGGTGGACCGTCCGGAGCAAGTCTCGGTCTCTGCGGTCGAGGGAAATCAGACCTCGGTACTGGAACTCAAGGTAGCCAAAGAGGATCTGGGGAAAGTGATCGGCAAACAGGGGCGAACCGCGCGGGCGATGCGCACCATCTTGAGCGCTGCTTCCGCCAAAGTCAAAAAACGCACGGTATTGGAAATCATTGAATAAGTCGACCGCAAAAAAGAGCCTGGTCCTCATCGGGAAGATCTTTGGTGTCCATGGTGTGAAGGGGATCATTAAACTCTACTCCTATGCGGAATCCATATCCATCTTCAAACCCGACCGCGCGCTGGTGGTGCGCCAAGCCAACGGGCAGGAGCAAACCTATATCGTCCACTGGGCCAAACCCCACGCCCGGGCCGGTCTTTTGGCATTGAAGGGGGTAACCACGCGCGCGCAGGCGGAAGCACTGATCGGTTCCGAGCTCTTCATCCCCCGGGAACAGCTTCCTGAGTTGGAAGACGGGTCCTACTACTGGTTTGATCTTATTGGGCTTCGGGTTTTTACCGCCGCTGATCAATACCTCGGTCGAATTGAAGCGATTGTGGAAACCGGCAGTAATGATGTTTACGTCGTTAAAAACGAAGAGGATGAAACCTTAATCCCAGCGCTCGAATCGGTGGTCTTAGCGGTTGATACCGAGGAAAGAATAATGCGCGTCGAATTGCCGGAAGGTCTGTAGAGGGTCGGATGCAGTTCGTGGTCCTGACGATTTTCCCTGCAATGTTCGACCCCTTCTGGGCGCACGGGATCATCCGCAGAGCCATTGCGGGTCAAAAAATTACGGCGGCAACGATCAATATTCGCGATTTCGCTCGAGATCGGCACCACGTGACCGATGATCGACCCTACGGCGGCGGCAGTGGCATGGTCATGAAACCCGAACCGCTGGCCAGGGCAATTCGGGCGGCTTTGGAAAAAGTATCTTCCGGCAAGACAATTTTGCTGACCCCTCAGGGGAAGGCTTTCAACCAGCAATTGGCCCAAGAATTAGCGACCCTGGACGGACTGATTCTGGTGTGCGGCCGCTACGAAGGGATTGATGAGCGCATTTGCCACGACCTCATCGATTACGAAATTTCAACCGGGGATTACGTTTTAACCGGCGGGGAGCTGCCGGCCATGATCATTATGGATGCGGTCACCCGTCTGGTCCCGGGCGTTCTGGGGGGTGAAGATTCGGCCGCCCAGGACTCTTTTTCCAACGGCCTGCTGGAGCATGCGCACTATACCCGTCCACCGAACTTTGAAGGTAAGCCGGTGCCGGAGGTTTTGTTGTCCGGCCATCACCAGGAGATTGCCAAGTGGCGGCGCGAATCATCCTTGATGCGGACGTTGCTGAAAAGACCGGATCTTTTGCTCCAAAAAGATCTGAGGCCGACCGAGATTGAAATTTTGCAGAAGTGGGGCGGCATGATCCAAAAGATAATCAGTTTTTACCACAGAGAACACGGAGAACACAGCGCAGAAAACGAAGATTGAAAAATTGGAGGTCGAGGTCATGGGCTTGTCTGGATGGCTGCCCCCCTTTTTCAGATCACCCCCAAGACGCTCTGCGCCATTTGTGTTTTCTGTGGTTTAATCGATTTTATGTCCAAGCTTTATGTGGCGTTGACCCACTATCCGGTTGTCAATAAAAGCGGTGCGGTTATCGCATCCGCTGTGACCAACCTGGATTTGCACGATATCGCACGGGTTGCCAAGACTTACGGCGTGCCGACATTTTATGTCGTCACCCCCCTGGCGGACCAGCAGGAACTCGCGCGGAAAATCATTTGCCACTGGACCAGCGGCGTCGGCGCCCGTTACAATCCTGCTCGACGCCGTGCTTTGGAACTGGTGCGAATTGAAGCGTCGATCAAGGCCGTGGTCGCAGATATTGCCGACCGCGAGAAGGGCTCTCCTCACATCGTTGTGACTTGTGCTAAAAGGATCAAGGGCAGCATCGGTTACGCGACCTTGCGTGCCATGCTGCGCAACGGCCGCCCGCATCTGCTGGTTTTCGGCACGGCCTGGGGGTTGGCCTCCGACTTCATTGCCGAAGCCGATTGCGTGCTGGAGCCGGTGGCAGGCAATTCGGACTACAATCATCTGTCGGTGCGCTCTGCGGCCGCCATCATCCTGGACCGACTGCTGGGGACAGCCGATGAGACCGATTAAATTAGACTGTAACAGTTTAGCCCTTTGAAAAACCATGGAGAGGCCGACCGCTCATCGCAAAGCGGGGAATGAATTCTGATTATCATTGGGGAGGAACAATGGACAAGTTAACACTGTTTGAAAAAGAGAATATGCGGCTTGATTTACCCAATTTCGTGCCGGGTGATACGGTGAAGGTTCAGGTCAAAATAAAGGAAGGCGAAAAGGAACGCCTCCAGGCTTTTCAGGGAGTCGTGATCAGCAAACACAGCGGCACAACCAATGCGACCTTTACGGTTCGCAAAGTATCATACGGCGTCGGTGTTGAGCGCATTTTTCCGATGCATTCACCGGTTATCGACAATATTGAAGTGGTTACGCAAGGTCATGTGCGTCGCGCCAAAATCTATTATCTTCGCAAGTTACGGGGAAAAGCCGCACGCATCCGGGAGCGCCGCTGAATTCAATTGGTCAGAAGTCAGCGGCCCCAAGACCAACAAGGGCAAGCCGTGTTCTGGATCGGGCGACCGATCTTTTGATATCGGACGAAAGCGGAGGCGACCTCGTCAGGCCGTGCGGCAGGCTTAAGCCTTCGCGTCCATGGGGCTTATCCCTATTGCGTCGTGTGCCTCCTGTATTCTGTCGTCTGTTTTCTAACATTCGTCTTGCGTCATTTGTCTTCTGCCAAACATGCAAACCGATTTATGGTTTTTTGAAAGAAAGGCCGCTGAAAAGGGCTTTAAGGCAATTGCCGGCATCGACGAGGCGGGCCGGGGTCCCTTGGCCGGCCCGGTTGTTTCCGCTGCGGTCATCCTGCCGAATTCATTTCCGGTGGGCGAAGTCATTGATTCGAAGAAATTATCTTCCCTGAAGCGCCGCCGGCTTTATGAAGGGATTTACGCTCAGGCGGTGTCCATCGGCATCGGCATCGTCGACCCCATTGAAATCGATCGCATCAATATTTTACAGGCCTCGCTCCTGGCCATGGCGATGGCGGTACAGAATCTGAACCCCCAGCCGGATTACTTGCTTATCGACGGCACCTTTCCCATCGCATCCTCTATTGCACAACAACCGCTCGTCAAAGGCGACAACTTGAGTGTTTCCGTCGCCGCCGCCTCCATCGTCGCCAAAGTCAGCCGGGACAACCTGATGGAAAGGTATCACCAGGATTATCCGCAGTTTGGATTTTCACAGCACAAGGGTTATCCGACCAGGGCCCACAAAGAAGCCATCCATAAATACGGCTCCTCCCCGATTCACCGCCTGAGCTTCAGAGGTGTCAAGGAACATCTGCCGCAGGCCCAGAGCCAGCGCATTTGGAATTTTTAGGCTGACCTCGTTTCCCGGCGAGAGGAAACCGCACCATGAATGACGCACTCAGAGGTGAAACCCTCACCAAACCCACCCGGACTCCATTGACAATCACATTGATCTATGCGTGTTGCGGAGTCCTCTGGGTCATCTTTTCCGATCAAATTCCGACTTTTTTCGGCAGCACCAGGATGCCCCCTCTTTACGTGGAAGTATTCGCCGGCGGATTCTATGTCCTGATTACGGCAGCGATTCTTTTTTTTCTGATCACCCGCAGCCTCTCCGCCGTGGAACAGCAGCAGGCCAAGCAGCAGAAGATAATGCTGAACCTCAAGGAACGGACCAAGGAGCTCAATTGTCTTTTTGCCATTTCTAGTTTGGGGGAAAAGCGCAGTAATTCGCTCGAAGCAATCCTCCAGGGGGCGGCCGAACTAATCCCACCCGCCTGGCAGTATCCGGAAATTGCGTGTGCACGCATTATCCTGGACGGGCAGGAATTCCCCACAAACAATTTCCAAGAAACAATTTGGCGCCAGGCCTGTGACATCTTGGTCGAAGGTGAACCCGGCGGTCGCGTTGAAGTCTACTATCGGGAAGAAAGACCCGCCGCCGATGAAGGCCCTTTTCTGAAAGAAGAAAGACGTCTTATCACCGCGATTGCCGAGCAGTTAAGCAAGGCCATCGACCGCCGGCGGGTCGAGACCGCACTGCAGGAGAGCGAAAAACGCTTTCGCCTTTTAATTGAAAATTCCCTCACGGGGATATCCATTGTCCAGGATAATCGGGTCGTTTATCAAAATCAGGAACAGGAACGACTTCTGGGTCCCTTACCCCGGCCCTATATCCTTGGGGACTTGGCGAACATTCATCCGGAAGATCTGGAAAAGGTCAAACAGCTAAGCCATGGCATCAACTCGGGGGAATCCCGCACGCTGCAAGCGGAATTCAGGTTTTATCCGCCGGCTAAAAGGGATATCAGGCTCGAACTGCGCTGGGTCCATTGCCGGGCGACTTCGATCGAATACCGGGGGCAGAACGCTGTATTAGTCAATATGATGGATATCACCCGCTCCCGCGAGTTGGAAGATCTTTTGCGAATTCAAGACAAAATGGCTTCTCTGGGGCGCGTGGCGGCCGGCATCGCCCACGAGATCAGGAATCCCCTGTCGGGCATCAACATCTATTTGAACACCCTGGAAAGAATTCATGGCCGCGAAGGCAGCCAGTCCCGGGTCGGGCAAATTATCAGACAGCTTAAGTCGGCTTCCAATAAAATCGAATCCGTTATCCGCCGCGTCATGGATTTTTCCAAACCGAGTGAACCCAAGTTTGTCACCATCAATATCAACCAGCCCATTGAAGAGGCCATCAACCTCACCGCGGTCACCCTGCGCAAGAACGGCATTCAGCTTGAAAAGAACCTGACCGATAATCTGCCCCTCTGCCTGGCGGACCCCAACTTGATCGAGGAAATGGTTTTAAACCTGATCAACAACGCCGCTGAAGCCATGCAATCCATGGAAGGGGACAAGCAACTGGCCGTGTCCTCGTCGGGAGCCATGGACCGCATCCTGATTCGGGTTTCGGATTCAGGTCCGGGGGTCCCGTTGGAGAGTCGCACAAAGATTTTCGATCCTTTTTTCACCACCAAACATGAGGGTACCGGAATCGGACTCAGTCTCAGCCACCGCATCGTCACCGATCACGGCGGATCGCTGCAGGTGACGACCAGCAAATGGGGAGGTGCCGAATTCGTGGTCGAATTGCCGGTCAATAAACGGCTCACGGAATAAAACCCCGCCGCAGCAGCCCCAAATTCGGTCTCAATGCAGCCGTATAAAGATATCCCGGTCGGCCTATCCCTGGTTTTTCAAAGGGCTAAACGGTTACTGCTTTTTGAAGGTGGATAGCGTGCGTTTTGCAGCCGGATAAACCGCAAGATTCCACGCCCGCAGGATGTGACTTGGACTTACCCCCCAACCGAGAGGTTGGCCGGGCCTGCGGTTGCAGAGAGTTTCCGGCAAAATGGAAAACGGGAATGTTGCGGCGTTGAACAGGACGCGGTTTTACTGGTCGGGGTAGAATTTATCCCCCCAAGGAGCGGAATCGTCCGGCCGGGGCGTGGAAAGGACAAGACCCATGATTCCTCAAATTAAAAGGATTCTTTATGCGACGGATCTTTCCCAAAATTCCAACTTCGCCTTTCGTTATGCCATCAACTTCGCCCAAAAGCACAATGCCAACATCATCATTTTACACGTTCTGGAGGAATTGTCGCCAAGCACCCGGGCGGTGGTGGACAGCTTCCTAAGCAAGGAGCAACGCAAGAAAGTTTTTGAGGAAAGAATCACGCATGCCATGAATTGTATCAAAAAACGATTGGAGACTTTTTACGAAAAGGAGCTCCAAGATTTTCCCGCAAGCGCTGATCGAGTTGAATCCATCGAAGTCTGCCAGGGATTTCCCGTGGAACGGATTCTTATAAAAGCCGATGAGCTCGATTGCGATGTCATCATCATGGGAACCCATGGCAAAGGTATCCTGAGTCATACCTTCCTGGGCAGTACGGCCCGCCGACTCCTGCGGCGGGTGCGCAAACCGGTTTTCGTTATCCCCTTGCCCAAAGGGGAGTTGGACATCACCGTGCATGACGTTTAAAACAAGCCCGGACGGGAATCAGCACACCGAGTTTCGCAATTTTTCTAATCCCGAATTCGCAATTTTTCTAATTATTAGGGGAGCTACCGTTTATGGTAAACGACCAACGGTCTAATATTTTGAATTTATTTACTTTTTTTACCTAGCCCCGGCTGGCACATATCCTGCAGCAGCAATCCCGCAAATAACTAGCCGTGAATCGATTTCCGAGGCCCAAACATACCTGAGCAAATCTTGAAACAAAATTGCTCATTACCGCCGAATGGGTAGAGGGGAACATGAATATCTTAGTCGCTTATGACGGCTCAGATGTGGCCAAAGATGCGCTGCAACTGGCCCAAAAGCGCGCCAAAATCTGGCAGGCCGAAATTAACGTAGTCAGACACCTAGACCAAAGTCGTGAGATAGGATACGAAGAAATTCACAAAGCCGAAGACCAACTGCACAAAGAAGTACGCGCCTTTCTTAAAGACGAAAATGATTCCTTTCGAACGCATCTGCTGGTGAGTTCACTGACGGCGGGGGAGGAGATCGTCGAATTCGCCGCGCGCATTCACGCGGACGAAATTGTCGTGGGCGTCCGGCGCCGCTCCAGAGTGGGCAAACTCTTTTTCGGTTCCACCGCCCAGTATATAGTTTTAAATGCTCCCTGTCCGGTCGTGACGATCAAGTGAAGCACCGCCCCGGACAATCCCGCCTTCCCATAAAACCGGAAGATGCCGCTTATCTGTGGCGATCGGCGTAAGTACGTAGCAAAAATCACTCCGCTTCGGCAAAACGCGGTGTCGCAATGGGAACTCAACGCCAGACCGAAATCTTTCAGGCCATGGCCCGGCCTGAATTTTACCCGCATGCCGTCACCGCGATCGCACAGCGGGACACCCATATTTCCAAGGTATTTTTGACCGGCCCTTACGCCTACAAGATCAAAAAGGCCGTGAACCTGGAGTTTCTCGACTTTACGACCTTGGAAAAGCGCAGGCATTTTTGCCGGCAGGAAGTGATGCTCAATCGCCGCTTAGCGCCGGATGTCTACCTGGATGTAATTCCCATCATTCAGCTAGATGGGCGTTATCGGCTTGGCGGGTCCGGCCCTGCCGTGGAATATGCCGTCAAGATGCGCCAGCTCCCGGACGACCGCTCCATGCTGCGCCTGGTGCGCCGGGGTAAGCTGGAAAACGAATCGTTAGACGCGTTGGCCCGTATCCTCGCCGAATTTTATAACGGGGCCTCCACCAGCGCAAGAATCAATACGGTCGGATCCTGGGAAACGGTTTGGACCAATACGGAAGAAAATTTCAGGCAAACCGAGAGATTTGCGGGCCAGCTGCTTGATGAACGAATCTTTCGCATTATCCGGGCCGCTACGCAGACTTTTTTGATCAGACAAAAAGCGCTTTTTGAGCGTCGCATCGACCGCGCCAAAATTCGGGACTGCCACGGCGATTTGAGAGCCGGCCACATATATTTTGCCGACGGCATTCAAATCATTGATTGCATCGAATTCAACGACCGCTTCCGCTATGCCGACATCACCGCGGATCTGGCCTTTCTGGCCATGGACCTGGATTACGAGGGCTATCCCCAAATCGCCCAGCGAATGATCGAGGCCTATCTGCGCTATGACCCGGACCCGGAGTTATTTGTCCTGCTTGATTTCTACAAATGCTACCGCGCTCACGTGCGGGTCAAGATCAATTGTTTTCGCCTCCAGGAAGAAAATCTGTCTCTGCAGGAAAAAAGCCGGTTGACCCGGGAAACCCGCCGTTATTTAGATCTCGCCTACCACTACGCCGTGCGGTTCACCCGTCCGACGATTTGGGTGATTTGCGGCTTGCCGGCATCGGGCAAAAGCACCCTGTCCCACGAACTGGCTAAGACACTGAATGCCAAAGTTCTGCAATCGGATGTGGTGCGCAAAGAACTCTTCGGCTTGCAACCGCTGGCCTCACGGGATCTGCCCTTCGAAGAAGGGCTCTATTCCCCGGAAGCCAGTTCACTGACTTATGGAAAACTTCTCATGCTGGCCCAGGAAGAAATCGAAAAAGGCGCTTCGGTCCTCCTGGACGCAACTTTCGGCCGTCGGCGGCAACGCGATGAAGCCACCCGCCTGGCCCGGGATATGGACGCCAACATCATCTTTATCGAATGCATTTCGCCTCTGGCCGTACTCAAAAAGCGTCTGGCCGGACGTAAAGCGGGCGTTGCGATTCCGGATGCCCGTTTACACCATTTGCAGCCGATCAATGCGAGTTTTGAACCCCTCGAGGAATTGCCGGATGAAATGCACATCCGCATCGATACCGAAGCCCCTTTAGAAGCAAGCCTGCGGCAGATTCTCGCCCATGATTATATCCTGCTGGCGCGACAGACCGCCCGCACAATCAAGAATCGGCAAGGGTAATATAGCCGAGCCGTTAAACAAAAAGCCTTGACGGACCATCAGGGGTTACGGTACTTTAAGATTCAAAAGATACTCGCCTATTCTGATTGGCAACAGACTAGCATTGCATCTGGTGGCCGCTGAGGCGTTCCAAGGGGAGCATCTCTGTTTCTTGCATGCCGGTGTCGGTACGTCAGTCTGCGCATTCCGCCATCTGGTTTTCCACGGTATCTACCTCATCTTATCTCTCGGCAAACCGGCCAGACGGTCAAGAAGCACCCTGATTGGCTGGATATCCATACTGGGTTCCAGGTCATTGAAAACAGCCAGATTTGGGCCTTTCCCCGTTCAAGATGGTTTCAAACGCGATTTGGCAGTATCGATTCTAAAAGCGTTTGCGCCCCGCGATTGCCATTGCTTTTTGATGAATATGAAAAAGCCTAACCGAGGTGAATTCGCGAAGTTGCGCCGGCGCGCGTTAAAGCGGTTGCGCGAACTCCCGCCGGATGGGGTCGGGGCATCCAATTTCTCGGAACAAGAAGCCGCCCGCCTGATTCACGACTTGCAGGTTAACCAGATTGAACTGGAGATGCAGACAGCCGAACTCTGCCGGAGCCAGCGTAAACTTGAGGAGTCCCGCCAAAAGTATTCGGATCTATTCGACTTAGCCCCAACGGGCTATTTTACGTTGGGCCAGAACGCTTTGATTCTGGATGCCAATCTGACCGGCGCCAATATGTTGCGCACGCCCCGAAATGCATTGAAAGGGCTGCCGTTGACCGACTTCATTGCCGCCGAATGCCAGGATGCCTTCTACGCCCACTGCCGGCAAAGTCTTGAGACTAAAGAGCGGCAGACGTGTGAGATCAAAATGAAGAAGAAGGACGGCACGCCCTTCTATGCGCAACTGGAAAGCATCGCCGTCGAGGATTCCGAGCGGAATTTTTCCCAGTTACGAACCGTGATATCCGATATCACCGAACGCAAACAAACCGAGGAGAAACTCCGCAACAGTGAAAAGCGCTATCGCAATCTATTTGACGGCATTCCCATGGGACTCTACCGCACCAATCCCGAAGGCCGGATCATGAATATCAACCCGGCCATGGTGGAACTCTTGGGATACCCGGATCGTGACACCCTGCTCCAAACCGCAACCATTGAGACCTACATGCGCGCCACTGATCGTCAACGCTTACAGATTCTGCTCGAGGAGCAAGGATTTGTTCGCAATTTCACCGTGGAACTTCGCCGGTACGATGACACGCCCATCTGGGTGACGATCCATGCCAAAATTGTCCGCGATGCAGATGCCGGCGGGACTTATTATGAAGGCGCCATGGAAGATATTACCGCGCGCAAAAAAGCCGAAGAACAAATTCGGGCCCTCACCCATCAACTGCTAACGGCCCAGGAATCGGAACGCCAGATGATTTCGCGGGAGCTGCACGATCGTGTGGCCCAGGATCTTTCCATATTGAAGATGGGTTTGGAGGCCCTTTCCAATCATCAGACGGCGAACGCCCCGGCAATAAGCCGCGATATTGCAGAGCTCGCCAAAATCCTACAGGGAACGATCGGGGCCGTCCGGGATCTCTCCTATGATCTGCGTCCCCCCGGACTGGAAGAGATGGGGTTGGTGGAAACGGTCTCCTTATATTGTGAAGAGTTTGCCGAAAATCATGGGCTGAAAGTCGGCTTCAAGGCCCCGGGCATGATCAATTTGAAGTTGGATTTTGATACGGCGATCAACCTGTATCGTCTGATACAGGAAGGCCTTATCAACGTCAGGAAGCACGCCCGGGCCAGCCAGGTATCTGTCCGCCTGATAGCCGCCTCTCCGAATATTATCCTGCGCATTGAAGATGACGGCCAAGGTTTTGATGTCGAACGCCGATTGGAAACTTTAACAAAAGAAAAACGAATGGGACTGCGGAGTATGGAGGAGAGGGCGAAACTTCTTGGGGGCCAAATGACGATTCAATCGCGTCCCATGAAGGGCACCAAAATCCACGTCACGTTTCCTCAGCCAGCCAAACACAATGGTTCAAAAGAAAACCATATTGATCGTTGATGATCACCCCCTTTTTCGGGAAGGCCTGAAGTCCATCATCGGAGGCGACCGCCGGTTCGCGGTGGTGGGAGAGGCCGGCAATGGTCGCGAAGCGATTCAAAAGGTGCGCGAACTCAAGCCTGATGTCGCGATGGTGGATATGTCCCTGCCGGACCGCAACGGTATTCAACTGACCCGCGAAATGACCCATTTGTCGCCCAAGACACGTGTCATGATCGTCACCATGCATTCCAAAGTTGATTATATCGTCAAGGCCTTCCAGGCCGGAGCCCGGGGATATGTGGTCAAGGGATCCAGCGCCCAGAAGCTTCTGCAGGGGCTCGAGTGTGTTGCCAATGATGATTATTATATGGACGCCTCCATCTCCCATAAGGTGATCGAAAAGATTATCGGGTTTCCGGACAAAGAGAGCAAAATCCGGGATCCCGTGTACGATGCCCTGACCCCCCGGGAGCAAGAGATTATGGTGCTGCTGGCCGAAGGGCTTTCGGCCAAGCAAATCGCCCAAACACTTTTTATCAGTCCCAAAACCGTGGAAAATCACCGCACCCACATTATGCGCAAGCTAGACCTTCACAGCGCGCTGGAATTGGTGCGCTACGCCGCCCGACTCGGTCTCATCGATGTCGACCGCTGGAAGGGATAGAAAAGGCCTCCCATTCTCAAATTCCCCTCACCGTCCCCCGGGACAATTTCCCGCTACTGGGGGTTTGCCCCCATCAAAATGAAGCCCTCCCTCTATAGACAAGTTGAATCGACTTACCCATATTCAAAGTGCCCCAAAAAAGGAAGCGTCATGTCAAAATCCTCCTCCCTGCCCCGTATTCTTTTCATAACCCCGGAAGCGGTTTTTCTGCCCAACGGAATGGAAAACGCGACGCCGGACGGTTGGGCCGCGACGACCGCTTTTGCGGCTTTCATACCGTGTCTGATCAAAGCCTTGTACGCGCAAGGCGTTGATGTTCATGTAGCCCTGCCGCATTATCGCTGCACATTCAAGAGCGTCCGCAAAATAGAATTGAATCCTGAAGACAGCCGATTGCCCGCCGATCGGGTGTATCTTGCCAAGGACCGGATCTTTTATTACGCCAACCCCGTCGGGGCCAATGATAAATGGAAGAATACCCGCATCGCCCTGGCCCTGCAACGCGAGGTCATCAATCAGATCCTGCCTCGGGTTCAGCCGGATATCATCCACTGCCACGACTGGATGAGCGGCTTGATTCCGGCCATGTCAAGAAACTTGGGTATTCCCTGTCTCTTTACCGTTCAGAACATCGAGACCGTCAAAAGTTCACTGGCCGATATTGAAGGCCTGGGGATTGATGCGGCCGCATTCTGGCAATCCCTGTTCTATGATCGCTTTCCGGGCACCTACGAGCAAACCCGGGAGACCAATCCTCTGGATCTCCTTTTGAGCGGTATCTTGGCCGCCGACTTGGTCGACGTCGCAAGTCCCAACCTGTTGGGCGAAATCATCGAAGGGCCCATCGGATTGGCGCAAGCCCCCCTGAAGCGCGTGCTGGCTGAAAAATGGGAGGCGGGAGGCATCGTCGGCGTCCTGACGTCTCCGAATCCATCCTATAACCCGCTCACAGACAAGCACCTGCACTGTAATTACGGGCCCGGAGATCATCGGGCGGGAAAACAGGCAAACAAGCGTTGGCTGCAGAAAGCTTGCGGCCTGGTCCCGGATGACAACGCCGCCCTGCTCTTCTGGCCTCCTTGCCTGGCTCCCGATCGGGAGGGATGGCTGATGATCGCGGAGGGTTTTCTTGAAGCGCTGGCGGGTTTACGGAATCAACCCCTGCAGATCGTTTTTGCGGCCGACGGTGAGTTTAAAACCCGTCTGGAAGGTGTTGCCCGCCGCCACCGAATAGACAACCGTGTGGCCATCGGTCATGTCGAGGATCATTTCGTCCGTCGCGCTTATGCCGCCTCCGACTTCATGCTGATGCCTTCCCACGGCAATTCCAACTGGTTGCCGCCGATGATCGGCCTCGTCTATGGGTCGGTTCCATTGGTTTACGCTCCCAGGGGGATCCATGACAACGTCGTCAACCTAAATGTCTACACCAGCAAGGGAAACGGATTTCTTTTCAGGACCCTCGATACCCACGGCCTGCAAGAGATCATCAAACACGTCCTGCGGTTTTATCATCTCACGCCCAAAGTCAAGGAACGTCAGATCGTCAGAACAATGATGCAAAGCCTCTCGGCCTTCAACCACCAGGTCTGCGCGCAAAAATATATTGACCTGTATGCCGCGATGTTAGTGCGGCCTCTCATCAAACCGCAGGAAATCCAACCTCTGGGGTTACCCCCAAAAGGCCCGCACGGATCGTCGGATTTTGCAACGATCTCCGATGTCGTGGCCCGCCGCATCCGATCGCACCCGGCCCGGGATGAGGAGCCGCAGCCTCAATCGATTGTCCGCTAGAAGGGAAGCCTTTTTTTAGCTTAGATGATGATAAACGGCATCGGATACGCGCTGCATCCCCAATGAAACTTCCGATCGGTCATAATCACTTTGTCGATACGGACTCCATTATTGCGATCATGCGCCTCAAGGGGGAACAGCCCCACATTTAGAAAAAATGCGAAAAGTAACTTCGCAAATTTTCTAAAGCGGGTCTGAAGTTCCCGGACTTTGCGTCCCCATATGTTAGTAACCAATTGATTTAAAACCAATCAACTGCATCGAAACCGGCGGCACGACTTTTGCTAAAAATTTTGCGAAGAATAAAGAACGGTGACGGTGACCGTCAAGGAGCATTTTAAATTCTCTCGCAAAAGGAACGCATCAGATGTATCAAAAAATCTTAGTCCCCTTGGATGGCTCCCCAAGAGCGGAGGCGATATTGGGCCATGTGGAGGAACTGGCCGGACGCTACCAGGCCAACGTGATTTTTTTACAGGTCATCGAACCCAAGGTTGTCCTCACCACCGAAGGCGCCTTTACCCCCTTGACCGAGCAGGAACTGGACCGTGATAAGAAAGAAGCCGCGTCCTACCTGGCGGGCATCGCCGGCAAGTTCCAGGCCAAGAAGATCGAAACCCGGACCCGCATCGCATATGGACCGGTTGCGGATGCCATCATAAAGACGGCCGCGGAGGAAAACGTCGACCTTGTTGCGATGTCCAGCCATGGTCGGAGCGGTATCGCCCGGGTGTTTTATGGAAGCGTGGCCGCCGGCGTATTGCAGCGGGTGGACCGGCCGCTTTTGCTCATCCGAGCGCGGGAAACCGACTAGTTCTACTTGGCAGCATTACCGAAAGTCTTTCAGGAACAAGCGCAAGGGATGGTCAGATTTGAAAGCGTGTAACTGTCTGAGGGCCTTAGGAATCGTTAAGAAAGCGCCGCACGGTGGCACCGCTGCCTTCAAAGACCTCCAAAAAATGTGGATGCCACGATCGTTCATCTCTTGCGCGTCCTCGGGGCTTTCTCTACGAGCCCTTAAGCCCGAGTTTTACACGGTTTCAGTTCTGGTCATCCAGGCCGGGCCCATAGGTGAACATGGTTAATGTGACAAAGTAGAACTAGAATAAGGGTCAAAATATAGCCGCCGCATGCAAAGGATCTATATCGGAACCTCGGGCTGGAATTACAAACACTGGAAGGGTGTTTTCTATGCCCAAGGGTGCCCCCAGTCCAAATGGTTGGAGTTCTACACCGCGCACTTTGCCAGCGTGGAGGTAAACGCCACCTTTTATCGCCAAATGCAACCGCGAACGTTTGAAACCTGGCGCCAAAGAACCCCCGCCGGCTTTCGGTGGTCGGTTAAGGCCAATAAGTACATTACCCACATCAAAAGATTAGAGGATTTCCAGGAACCTTTGCAGAAGTTCCTGGATTCTCTGGCGCCATTGAAGGAAAAGCTGGGTTCCGTACTCTTTCAGCTGCCTCCCACGCTGGCCTTTGACGAGGAAGTCATTCGAACGTTTTGCGAAGGACTTGAAGCCGGCCGGCGTTACACCATCGAGGCGCGGCACCCAAGCTGGCTCGCGGACAATGCCCAACAGGCGCTGAAACGACATCAGATCGCCTGGTGCATTTCCGACACCGGCGGGCGGTATCCTTATTTGGAAGCGGTCACTGCGGGGTTCATCTACATCCGTCTGCATGGCCCCCGCAAGCTTTACGCCTCGGAGTATTCCGAAGCCGAACTCCAAACATGGGCTGAGAAAATTCAAAAATGGGACAAGGAGACCTACGTTTATTTTGACAATGACTTCAAGGGCTATGCCCCCCAAAATGCTTTAAGACTCGCGCAGCTCCTAGCCACTTCGTAAGTAATCATCTTGAACGATTCCAGGCGTTATCATTAGGCGCCCGGGATTTTTTCCTATAAAAATGAGGCCTTCACCCTATGGACAAAGTGGTTGGAATAAATGATAATTTAGACGACAGTCCGGGGGGAGGCTGTATGTCAATCGAAGGGGTGGTTCTTTTCTTCAAAAAAAAAGGCAACCGCTCAAGCACAACTGTCAAGGAATGGCCCTCATAGATTGGATTCGGGCTCCCCAAAGTAGCGTGAAGGCAGGCATCGAGAATGAATTACCGGGAAAGGAGAAATTATGAGCGTGCCCAACTAGAAGCACTGGTTCAATGTACTATTTTTAACGCGGCCAAGAGTTTTCCGGCTAAAACGTTTAATCACGGTATGGGTGGCATGTACCTCAGATCCAAAACGCTTCTCCAACCGGGAATAGCGCTTTGTATCCGGCTCAAAGATTTCCCCACATACAAGGACTGCCCAGGGTTTTGCCAGGGCTTGCGGACCATGACGCTGGCCGAAGTAAAATGGTGCCGGGAGTTATCCGATGCCGATGCTTTTGGCTATGAATTTGGCGTCAGATACTATGAACCCGACTACTAGGGTTGCCATCTGTTTCCATCCCCTCCCCGATTCTCCCGCTGGCTGCCTTGACAGCGGCGCAATTCTCGGATTCAATCAAACCAACGCGACTTTTTGATTCCAGCTCGTCCAAGTGAGTCTCTGAAGAACTATTGGGGTGCTTCTCCGGCCAAACTGCCGACACCGCCAGATCCCCGGTTGCCTACGTAAGAATCATTGAATTTCGGTATGAATTTAACACGCAAATAAAATTTTCATGCACCCTGGTGGCCCGAAGGGCCATGAATGTTTAGCTGTA
>CP070697.1:4050962-4056505 GCA_020353555.1 Desulfobacterales bacterium | reverse complement strand
ATTACATTGATAAGGTTTTGACCCGTATTACGCTGGGAGGCGCCATTTATGTTTCGGCGGTGTGCGTCCTGCCGTCGATTCTCATCACCCGCTTCAATGTGCCTTTTTATTTCGGGGGTACGGCGTTGCTCATCGTTGTCGGTGTGGCGATTGATACGGTCGCCCAAATTGAGTCGCATATGCTGACGCGCCACTACGAAGGATTCTTGAAAAAAGGCGGCGGCAAAATGAGAGGACGTTATTAGAGATTGTTGCGGGGTGCGTGTCTCGCGGCGGGCAAGCTCGCGTGAACAACACGCAACGTTTTAAGATGGGAGTTTGTTAATGGCCAAAGAAGAAGCGATAAAGGTTGAGGGGATCGTGCTTGAGACCCTGCCCAACGCCATGTTCAAGGTCGAATTGGAGAATAAGCATAAGGTGCTTGCACATATATCCGGGAAAATGCGGATGCATTTTATCAAAATTCTGCCGGGGGACAAAGTGACCGTTGAGCTCTCACCCTATGATCTCACACGCGGCCGGATCACTTACCGGTCAAAGTAAATGCTTTGGGAACTGGGTATTGGGTACTGGGTAAATCCATTGCAGTCATGCTAAGCCATCACGGACAAGCACTTAGCCCTACTTAAATCCCGGTACCGAACCGTAGGAGTTATGTCAATGAAAGTCAGAGCATCTGTCAAGAAGATGTGCAGCAAGTGTAAGATTATCCGTCGCAAAGGCGTCGTGCGGGTAATCTGCGAAAACAAGCGACACAAACAGAGGCAAGGATAAGGAGGCTGAGCTTTGGCACGAATCGCAGGCGTTGATTTACCGAAGAATAAGCGGATAGAGATCGGTCTGACCTACATTTATGGGATCGGCCAGACGACCTCCAAACACATCCTTTCAACCCTGAATATTGATCCGGAGACCAAGACCGATGAGTTGTCTGAGTCCCAGATCAACGACATCCGCAAGGTAATTGACAGCAGCTATAAGGTCGAAGGTGAACTTCGCACGGAAATTTCCATGAACATCAAACGGCTGATGGATCTGGGATGCTATCGTGGACTTCGCCATCGAAGGTCGCTTCCGGTGCGGGGACAACGGACCAGCACCAATGCGCGCACCCGTAAGGGGCCGAAACGGACCGCCGTTAAAAAGAAGGGTGCCGCTAAGAAGAAGTAGAACCGGTTCGTCCGGTATTTGTCAACGGCTTCGAGCCGCTCAAATAACGGCTGACGAGTAACGTAAAATGCTCACCCGCACAGATGAGCGCGAGAATCTGCCGGGTCGGAAACGAGGGTGGAAGATCCGTGCATCTAAAAAAACAGGGATGTTTTAAATGGCCAAAAAAACCCGTACCAAAAAAAAAGAGAAGAAAAATGTCTCCAATGGCGTTGTCCATATCCAATCAACGTTCAATAACACGATTGTGACCATAACCGATACGACGGGGAATGTGGTGGCCTGGTCCAGCGCCGGGGTCCAAGGCTTCAAGGGGTCCCGCAAAAGCACTCCTTTTGCGGCGCAGCTTGCGGCCGAGGATGCAGCCAAAAAAGCCATGGAGCATGGAATGCGAAGTGTCGAGGTCTATGTAAAAGGACCGGGACCGGGTCGGGAATCCGCTTTGCGAGCGCTGCAGGCAACCGGGTTCAATGTCGTCATGATCAAAGATGTAACCCCCATTCCGCATAACGGTTGCCGACCCCCTAAGAGACGCAGAGTCTAGTAAGGTGAATGGTGGGTTGGTGAAATGGTCAAATTTTTGGCGGCCGTTTGTCCCTTTAAACATTCAAGGGTGCGGCTGACAAACGATCGGGCCTAAAAGGAGGATGACTTGGCACGCTACACAGATTCGGTGTGTCGGCATTGCCGACGCGAAAACTTAAAATTGTTTCTTAAAGGAGACCGCTGCTATTCCGACAAATGCGCCTTTGATCGGCGTGGCTATCCACCGGGTGAACACGGTGAACGTCGTGGCCGCAAAATTTCGGATTACGGAATTCAGCTCCGGGAAAAGCAAAAAGTCAAACGGATGTACGGCCTCTCCGAAAAACAGTTTCGCCTGTTTTTCGAAAAAGCGGAACGCCAAAAAGGGATCACCGGAACCAATCTTCTGGTGTTGCTGGAGCGTCGACTCGATAATGTAATTTATCGCCTGGGATTCGCCGATTCGCGCGCGCAAGGCCGCCAGTACGTGAAACACAACCACTTCCTGGTCAATGGCCGCAAGGTGAACATTCCCTCATTTTTGGTAAGGGTGGGCGATGCCATTGAGATCCGCGAAAAAAGCCGTAAAGTACAAGCGATCGGAAATTCCTTGGATGCGGTGGTGCGTCGTGGTGTCCCCCAGTGGCTCGACCTCGAAAAAGAGAACTTCAAAGGAGTGGTAAAGGGTTTTCCGGTTCGTGAGGATTTGACCATGCCGATTCAAGAGCAGCTTATCGTTGAACTTTATTCCAAGTAAATTGTATCGAAGAATTGGCGGGCCTGTAGAGACTGCCGCAGTGGGGCCCGGCCCAAGATTCCATATTTAAGACAGTCTGGAGATAGCACCATGTCATCCGATGAACTTATGTACATGAACTGGCAACAAATGATAAAACCCGAAAAAGTTCAAGCGACCAGCAAGGCTTCCTACGGCAAGTTTGTATGTGAACCGCTTGAAAGAGGGTTCGGGATAACCCTTGGCAACGCCTTGCGGCGCATCATCCTTTCTTCCCTCTATGGCGCAGCGATTGTGTCGGTAAAGTTTGAGAGCGTCATGCATGAATTCAGCGTAATTCCGGGGGTCCTTGAGGATGTTTCCGAAATTATCCTCAACCTCAAGGAAGTGCGTTTTAAGGTCGCCGACCCCGAACCGAAATCCATTGAAATTGACAAGTCCGGCGCGGGCGAAGTCACGGCCGGAGACATCCTGAGTGCGGACGGTAAATGTGAAGTGCTCAATCCGAAGCAGCACATTGCAACCTTGTCGGATAACGCCCATTTAAAAATGACCATGACGGTCAAATACAGCAAGGGTTATTCTCTCGCGGAAGCCAATAAGGATGAGGATGCCCCCATCGGCACCATTCCGATCGATGCTGTATTTTCACCGATCAAGCGGGTCAACTACGTGGTGACCAATGCCCGCGTGGGCCAACGGACCGACTATGATAAGTTAACCATGGAAGTCTGGACCGACAGTAGTATTCTGCCGGAAGACGCCGTCGCCTATGCGGCCAAGATATTAAAAGAACAGATGAACATTTTTATTAATTTCGATGAGCATCTGGTGCCGGAAAGAGATAAGAAAATAGAGGATCGAGACAAACCGCTATATAACGAAAACCTCTACCGGAGCGTCGATGAATTGGAACTGTCGGTGCGCAGTGCCAACTGTCTTAAGAACGCGGATATCAATAAAATCTACCAGCTGGTCAGTAAAACGGAAACCGAAATGCTCAAAACCAAGAATTTCGGTCGCAAATCTTTAAACGAAATTAAGGAAGTCTTAAGTGAGATGGGTCTTTCTCTGGGGATGAAGCTGGATGAATTCGTGCCGCCCGAGGAAGAGACCGCGGAAGAGGAGTAAAGGATTTTATGCGACATCAAAAAGCCGGCCTAAAGCTAAATCGAACCGCCAGTCACCGGAACGCCATGTTTCGCAATATGGTGACCTCATTGTTCAAGCATGAGCGCATACGCACCACCGATGCCAAGGCCAAGGAGCTGCGGCGTTGGGCCGATCGTTTGATAACGCTGGCAAAACGGGGAGATCTGCATGCCCGACGCCAGGCCCTGGCGGTTCTCCGAGAGAAAGGGGTTGTCCACAAGCTGTTCGAGGATGCGGCGACCCGCTTTGGTGAGAAATCCGGCGGCTATACCCGGATCGTCAAACTGGGGACGCGGGCCGGCGATGCGGCCCCGCTGGCGCTGGTTGAATTGGTGGTTCCCGTGGAGACCCGAAAGAAAAAGAAAAAGAAAAAGGCCGCCGCCGCTAAAAAAGCCGCACCGGCACCCCCGCCGGTGAGCGCTGAGAAAGAAAGTGCTCCGGCGGAAAAAGCCCCGGAGGCAAAGCCTGAGGCAGCGGTGGAAGCGGCCGAGGAAACGACGGAAAGAAGGGCCGCGGCGCCCCCTGAACCCCAAGCATCCGAAGCGGCCGCTTCCCCGGAAGAGCCGCCGGAAGAGGCCGAATCCGACTCCCCCGAGAAGCAATAGCTGCGGTTGCCCCCGAAGGATAGCGGAAGGATAGCGATGCCGACGGTGAACGGTCCTGTCGAACCCGACAGGGCCGTTTTTGTTGGCGTTTGGTTCTAATCCGGCGCGCAGGGCGTTTGAGGAGAGTCGTGCCGGTCTTCGCATCTGCGCATCTTGGCCAGCGCTTCCAGGGCGGCTTCTTTGACTTCGCTATCGTAGTGGCCCTTCAGTATCCCCTCCAGGGGAGCAATCATTTGCGCAGAGCCGATTTCGCCGAAAATATACAGGAGGTCTCCTTTGATTTGATCCGCAACCTGCGCAAAGCGGGCCCAGAGGGGCGCTAGCGTCTGGGCCGCCAAGGCGGGCTTATGGTGGGCTAATTCTTCCATGACCACCATCGCCCCCAGGCGGACCGGCCATTCGGCATGGGTCAAGAGATCGTAAATCGCCGGGAATATTGTTTCCCTGTCGAGCATCATGGCCGCTAGTTGCGACGCCTTGCCCTCCTTTAAGATACTTTCCAGGGAAGTGGGGCCCAGTTGAGCAGGGTCGCGGTTTTTGATGACGGCCACAATCTCATCCAGTTGCAAGGTCCCGGTCCATTGGAATTGATGGTCAAGCACCACGGTGGGTGCGGCCTTGATCCCACAGGTTTGGGCCAGTTCGGGAAAAAGCGTGCAGTCCACAACGGTTAGACGGACAGGGTTGGGGGCGGTGGCCAAGGGCAGAAATTGACGGACGGCCTGGGGGCAGAATTTGCATTGGGGCGTCACGTAGATTTGCAGCAGGGCCGGTAGCGGAAGGTCTTCGCTTTGAGCTTGGATCGCCGCCGCCAGGGTCAACGAATTTTTGTCAAGCGTTGCGAGCGCTTCCAGAAACGGCTCCAGTTCGGCCCCTTGAGGGACGCCCTGATAGCGCACGCCGCTGCCAATAAGAATCGCGGGGGTCGCGGGGGGCTCTTCGTCGGACTTGAGCAATCGGATTTTAGGCACCAAGCGGGTCAGTTGCGCGCAGAAATCGTTTATTTGACGGCTGCGGGGATCTTGCGCCTCAACCAGACCGATTTTGATTTCGCCGGACAACCGGTCATTTAATTGACGAATTCGTTTTTGTTCCTGGGGGGGAATTTGATAGTTCGGGCTCAAACTTTATTACCACCTTGCGGTTGAGCGCTCCTTGGTCTCGGGGGCGGTTAACCCGGGGATGATGACCGCCGAAGGCCGGCTGACGTCGTTCGGGGCGCGAAGATTGGATCGCCAAACAAACAAAAAACCCTTAGCATAGGCCCGGTGGGAATGCAAATCCCATCCGTGACGTTTCCCCCGGCAGCAAACGGGCAATCCCGTCGGGGGGAAGGATTGCGCCGCCGCGCTCCC
>CP070697.1:4044958-4050862 GCA_020353555.1 Desulfobacterales bacterium | reverse complement strand
AGCATCCTCCCCCATCGCTGCTGCAACACATGCTATTTGGCGTAGCCCACGTCTTCCTGAAAGTACTTCAATTGCGAGTCCTTTCCAAGCTGCATGGTGATGTCATCCCAGTCCTGGGCACATCGCTCCAGGGCCTCCTGGGGGCTCAGCTGGCCGGTGATGGCTTCCTGGAGATGTTCATCCAGGGCGTCCACATACTGGAAAGTTCCCGGGATGCGCAGATTGGGCAACCAGACCTTACCCATGAAGTAATTTTCATAAAACGCCTTTTCGTACTCCTGGGCATCATTTTTGTCCCACCCGGATTTGACCCAGTCGTCGATGTCGGCCTGACCGCCATGCTCTTTAAAGAACTCGGTGTAGGTGCCGACATTGATGCCTGTGAATCCATGGGTCACGTTCCAGAAGTGGATTTCCCGTTGCGCATGGAAGGCGGCCAGATGGTAGACGGCTTCCGGATGTTTCGTCTGCTTGAAGACGAACACGCTCCAGGAAGGCCCGATCGTATTCACCACGTAGTTGGGCTGGTCCAGCTTGACCCACTGTTTGGTTTGCGCATTCCAGACTTCCTTGGTCCCCGGGAGGATGCTGCAGCCGATTTTGCCCTTGACCTTGGACCGTTCCTCTTCCTGCACCAGGGCTCCGTGGTCGCCGTAGCCATAATTGAAGATGGCATTCCCGGCCAGGAAATCGCCCCACATCTCCCCCAGGCCCCAGCCCGCTTGGGCCGGCGAACCGGCCTTGTAAAGCCGCACGGCCATTTCCATGGCCCGGGCATATCCGGCTTCGTTGATCAATGGCCGCATGTCCTGGGGATCAAACCATAAAGCGTTGCTGGCATCCGTCACCTGCGCCTCTTTGGCTCCCGGTACGATCATGTAAGCCGAGGCCAAGGAGAAGAAATGCCACATGGCCTGTTCGCCTTTTTTCCAGGACTGGGAAATTCCGTGATCCGGCTTTCCGTCAGCGTTCCAGTCTTTGCCGTTGAAAAATTCCGCCACGTCCGCCAGTTCCTCCCAGGTTCGGGGGGGGACACTGTAACCATAACCTTTTTCCTTTTGAAAGGCCTCCTGCCATTTGGGATCGGTCAGGATATCTTTGCGGTAGATCAACGTATGGCAGTCATAGTCATTGGAGGCCAGATAGCGGACACCCTTCCAGAAATGAATCGAACGTTGGGGTTCCACCACGTCCTCGGGGTTCCATTGCGGATACTGCGGATCTTTCATGAAATTTTCGATGGGAACCAGAAAGTCCCCCTTAACCAGATCGCCCATCAGCCACACCGGACCGTCGAAACCGTCGAAGCCGCCGGCGCCGGTATATAAGTCCGTCATGATTTTTTCACGGATCTGGGCGATGGGAACTTCGATGATATTTAATTTGGCCCCGGTCATTTCTTCCCATTGCGAACGCCATTGATAGAGCCCCCCGGAAATCGCCCCTTTCTGTCCGGCTCCCAAGACCCCGATATTGATGGTGACGCCCTCATAAGGCTTTTTGGCAGCCACCCCCGTTGCCAACGCTAAAACCAGAGAGAAAACCAATAAAATGCAAACACCCGTTTTCGTCCTTCGCATCATAAACCTCCTTTCCCGTTGTTTAACGACGTTAAGTCTCCGGCCATTTCGCTTCTCACCCCCTTTCGCGGCCATTGCTCCTTCCGCCCCCATCCGGACACCTCAACCCGAAACGCCGCCCCTGCAAATGGCCGCCACATCCATTCCAAAACACGCAAAGTTTTCTTCAAGTGCCGGTCAATTCAATCAATTTGAAGATTTTTGCGTGTCCCTGCGTGGGTTTCGTGGCGATTTCGCAATGGCCACGATCTAAGCCCGCCACGACCTGAGGGATCAGGGGGATGAAGCATTGATCCCCCTTCCCGCAATCACCTCCGCTTGTCTATTCCTCGGACTTACCGGTCGTGATTTCGTCATATAAGTCGCGCTGATCGATCACTCTTTTGGCCTTAAACTCAGTTCTTTCCAGCGTTCCGGGTTCGACGATGACCACATTGGTCCGAAGTCCGTCCGCTTTCAATTTATCCTCAAGGCATTTCTTCAGATCCGGAATGACGCACTCATCGGTTCCGGGAACACACTCCGTCTGAACGATCAGCTCATCCATGGTCTTTTCCCGGGTGATGATGATGCGGAATTCATCGCAAAAACCCTCGGTGCCCCGGATCGCATTCTCGATGGCACTGGGATAGACGTTTTCCCCCCGCACCACAAACATATCATCCGCCCGGCCGTAAACCCCTTTGGGCAGCCGGGGATAGGTGCGTCCGCAGGGACAGGGATCGTTCACCCAGCGGGAGATATCTCCGGCCCAGAAGCGGATCATGGGCTGGGAAGTGCGCTCCAGATGCGTGTAGACGGTGACGCCCTCGTGCCCATACGGCACCCGCTTCTGTGTTTCGCGATCGACCAGTTCCGCATAAACAATGTCCTGCCACATATGCATTCCCCGCCGATATCGGCACTCGCAGTTCGCCATCCAGGGCGTCATTTCCGCGGTGGAGCCGGAATCGATGCACATTCCGCCGTAGGTGTCCTCGATCCGTTTCTTGGTGGAAGGCACCCCGGCGCCGGGTTCACCGGAAAAAAAGAGAATCCGGAAATTGAAATCGCGCCGCGGGTCCCAGCCCCGGGCCTTAGCCTTTTCGGCCAGGTAGAGGCTGTAGGACGGTGTGCCGTAGAAGACGGTGGGTTTGACTTCCTTCATCCATTCCAGCGCACGATCGGATTGACCGACAACGCCGGCTCCGAACGGAAAGGCCGTTGCGCCCAACCGTTCGGTGCCCAGCAAGGCCCCCCAGCTTCCCCAGTAGAGACTGAAAAAAGATCCGATGAAAACGATATCATCCGGCCGCACCCCAAAGCCCCACATGATCCGGGCATGGGCCTCGGCAATCCGGGCCATATCACCTTTGCTGACGGCGAAGGCCGTGGGTTTGCCGGTCGTGCCGGAGGTACCCTGGACCCGGGCGATCTCCGGCCGCGACACACACAGGTTGCTGCCAAAAGGCGGATTCTCCGCCTGATCCTGGCGAATTTCGTCTTTGGTCACGAAGGGAATCCGTTCGAAATCCGCCAGGGACCGGACATCCTCGGGTTTGACACCGGCCTGAGTCCACTTCTTCCGATAGAAAGGCGATTTTGCGTAGGCATATGCAAGCTGCGCCTGGAGCTTGGGCCAAATCACCTGCTGCTCTCTTTCGGCGGGATCCATGGTCTCCAATTCCGGGTTCCAATATTGGGCCTCCGGGGCCGGCAAAAAGTTCCGATCGTATTCAGGCGGCCAGCTAGCACGCATACACCCACCTCCTTGAATGCAACAGACTGAACGGGTTAACCCCGAATTTCGACGGATCGTCACGGAATCTTCTTCGCGCCGACGTTGCAGACCTCGTCCAAGCGTTCATCATTTTGGCCTTTCTCGCTTGGACGAGGTCTGTTCTCAGGCATCATCCGTAATATTCCGGGGTGAAACTCTTATCCGCGCCTTCATCCATTTTCTTTGATGTGCTCGGCGGCCAGCTGACCGAAAATGCTCGATATCTGCAACCCGGTGCCCGTGGAGGGATAGCCGTCGTACAAACCGGACGTATTGTTGCCGGCCGCGTACAGGCCGGCAACCGGTGTCCCGTCGGGCCGTAAGACCCGCGCATTGGCATCGATCAGGGGTCCGCCCACCGTATTCAAGACCAAGGGCCAAATTTCGATGGCATAAAAGGGAGCGGTTTGCAGAGGGGCCAGGTTGTCCGCCGACTTGCCGAACTCCTGGTCCTTTCCGGCCTGGGCGTAACGGTTGTAGCGCTCCATGGCGGCCACGAAATTATCCGGCGGCAAGCCGGCTTTTAGAGCGAGATCTTTAAAGGTATCCGCTTTTTTGATGGTCCCGGCCCCGATTTCCTTTTCAAAATCCGTGAAAGGATTGCCTTTGCGCAGGGCCTCGTCGATAATGATATAACCGGTACTGTCCGGTTGATTGTACAGCGCATGGGCAAAGTAGACATACCAGATGGACTCGTCCATGAACCGCTCACCGAATTTGTTGACCACCGGATAATTGCTGAACAGGATGATAAAGAAGCTACGCATGCTCAACCCCGTGGTTCCGGGTGTTTCGGCTTTATAGGCGATGCAGACATTTAAGTCTCCGATCTGGGCCCCCGCTTCCCGGGCCAAACGGATTCCGTCCCCGTTGGCCCACCCGGCCCGCACCATGACATGTTTTTTGAGCGGTACATGCTCGCTGACCATGTCTTTGTTGCGCCCGAACCCGCCGGTGCACAGGACGACCCCTTTGCCGCGGATCTCCAGCTGGTCGCCGCCGTCGGCTTCGGCCAGAACCCCCACCACGCGGTTGTTTTCAATCAAAAGCGCTTTGGCCCCGGTCTTGAGCAGGATTTCGGCACCCAAAGCCTCGGCCCGTTCCTTCATGACCTTGATGTACTGCGCGCCCATGCCGTCGTTCTGGTGGACCCGGGGCACGGTGGTCGGACCGTGGATTTGGACGTCTTTATTCATCACGAGACCCTGTTTTTCCAGCCACTCGATGTTGGCGGCCGCCCGGTCGACCAGCACCCGGATCAGATCCGGCTGGCATTTGTAGGAAGAATAATCCATGAAATAGCGATAGAGCGCATCTTTCGAATCTTCAATCCCTTTTTCTTTCTGGAATCGCGTTTCGGCCGCGATCCAAAATCCGGCGGCAATCATGGCGTCACCCCCGCAGGAGCCCAGTTTTTCTAAGACCACTGTTTTCAGACCCAGTTCTCCGGCTCTGACGGCACCCGAAAGACCGGCCGAACCCCCACCTATAAAGACAACATCGGTTTCCATTTTTCTCAGCGTCATTTCCTTCTCCTTTCTGTTTTTGTCGCGTGTGACACGTCCATTCCAAAAGTCGATCGCGCCCTTCCGCGATGAAGCCACGCAAAAACGCGCAACCTGAATAATTTCCTCCTCCGTGCCCGGCTGGCGCCGGCCGACGAAGAGCGTGGGCTGCAAATCCAAATTACACTTGGATCAACCGCCACAAGCAGCCGAACATTTTGTCAGCAGGTAAAAAAACGCTCTTTTCGTCCGACCATCCCTCCAACGGATCAATCGCGAACTGTTTTAAATGCTCGATGGTTTGCGCAAGATCGTCAACCTTCACGGCCACGTAATGCAACCCCTCCGCGCGGCTCCCCGGTGCCGGACCTGCAAAGTCGTACAAAAGGTGGAATTGCGCTTCGCCCAGCCGATAGCGTTCGCCCACGCAATCCAGCGCACGGTCTTGGCCGTCTGAAATCATTTCAGCCCCCAGCCGGCGGATAAGAAAATCACGGCCTTTCGCGGGACTCCGAGTCCGGATGCCCACGTGGTGGATACCCCTGATCAGCGGATTGCGGGACGGCTTCTGGGGTTTCCTTTGGACCAGTTGCATACCGACGCGCAGCGTGGAGGCCGGATGCATAAACGTAAAGGACATGCTTTTATGCCGGGTGCCGCCAAAGATGCGAACGCCATTTTGCGCCAATTGCGAGGTTGCCCGCTCGAGGTCGGTGACCTCCAGCGCCAGATGATGAAATCCCTCGCCGTGTTTTCGCAGAAATTCCACCAAAAAGCCGTTCTCTCCCAGGGGCCCCAAAAATTCGATCTCGTTGCGCGGGCCCAATGAAAACACCAGGTTGGTATGGACCCCATCCGGCGGATAGGAGAGGCCCATAATCAGATCCAACTGAAACACATCGCGATAGAAATCCGCGGCCCCTTCAATATCCTGCACTGCCAGGGCAATATGGTCGATATGTTTGTACATAACTTTTGATTCGGCGGCCTGGCCCGGGCGCCCCTGGGACGAAAATATGATTTTGCCGAAGTCTGCCGGCGGTCAACGTACCACAGAGAC
>CP070697.1:4037766-4044858 GCA_020353555.1 Desulfobacterales bacterium | reverse complement strand
TTGAAGCCCATCAGATCCATGGACATTTCGCAGACGAAGATCCGAACGCCGAGTTCTTCGGCCATCTCCAGCATTTGATCCAGGGACGCCACGTTCTTCTTTTTCATGAGCGATTTCATCATGGCCGTACCCATGCCGCCCATGTTCATCTTGGACAGTTTGACGTCGGACAAGCCTTTGGGCAGCATCGTGCCGAACATTTTGCCCATAACATCTTTTCCGCCGACACTCTTGTTTTTGTCCCTCAGGACGGGGGTCCCCCAGAAAGTGAAGAACATCACCGCATCCATTCCCATAGCGACGGCACCGGTGGCAATCACAAAAGAAGCCAGCACCTTATCCATATCGCCGCTGAAAACAACCATTGATAGTTTATTTTCCGGGGTCTTCTTGTTGAGAGTGTCAAGTTGCGCTTTGACTTCCGTCAGTTGGGTTTCGATATTTTGCATATCCATGGTGTAAACCTCCTTTGGTTGATCCTATTGACATTATTTGTTGAGCAAAACTTCTAGCCTATTCGTTTTTTCGTCCTAGCTTGTTATCAGTGTGAACTATTATCTCGCCAAAACTAGCCGCCGCGATTTCCCACAGAAGCAACCGCCGGCGATTCGCAGGCGGCTCGCCCCGCAACCAATCGGTTAGACCATCATCTCTTTAATCGATTCCATGGATGCCTTCAGAATATCGAGATTGGTGAGCATGGCCTTGCGCTGATCCGGGGCCATCTGCAACAACACCTGATGGTGCACGTATTCAAGAAAAGAGTTGATTTCATTTAATCTCTTTTGGCCATCGGGCGTGAGGCTGAGCAGACTGATGCGGGAATCTTCCGGGTCCTTGATACGCTGGATCAATCCTTTCTTGATCAACCCGTCAATGATCCTGGAAACTCGGCTTTTGACCACATTCATCTTCTGGGCAAGACCCTTGGACGTGAGGTAGCGTTCTTCACCGAAAAGAGCCAGACACCGCAGCTCGGCGTCCGGCAAATTGAATCTCTCGCTCTGGTATTGCATCCGCTCCTGACAACATTGAAACAATTTTGTGATCAGCTCCTGAAATTGCTTTAACTGATAAGCCGGAATTTCGTGCGGATTCATCTTGGACAATTCGTTCATAGTAAGAACTATATCAATTGTTGAAAACTTGTCAAGCCTTTTTAAAAAAAATTTTTGATGGGGGGCGCAAGCGCTCTAAAAAGCTCAAATGGTATGTTCAGGCGCAAACGGCCTCCAACTCCCTCTGTACACCATATTTTACGGGCCCCAGCGCGCCCCTCCTCCCAAGCGCTGCAGCCGTTTCAAAGGCACGATATTTTGTTTACATTAATTAGTTTTTATCCTATAATTAGAGAGTTAGAACTTGTCACGAACCTAGACCAATATCCCAGCGTAAGTCCATTTTTTGAGCCTGAATTAGATTTCCATGGATGACCCTCCTTAGGGGTAAAATCTGAGGCGGAAAGGAGTCCAAAATGCGGAACAAGTTGTCTGTCGCTTTTATCCTCATGTTAATCATCCCGGGTTTGGCGGTGGTGTCGGCCTGTTCACATCAAACGAGTCCGCCGGCCGCTCCCGAAGTCCGATCTACTGAAGTCGAGGCGGCCTCGGGACAAGCGGAACAACAGCAAAGCGCCCAGCCGGCGGAAATTGAAGCGGAACGTCTCCGGAAAGAGGCCACCGAGATGGAATTCATGCATGAAGCTATTTATTTTGCGAAAGGCAGCTATTTTCTGCCGCCTGAAGCCCAAGAAATTTTAAGGCGCAAAGCCCAATGGCTCCGCGACAACCCCGATATTTCCGTGATCATCGAGGGTCACACGGATGAGCCGGGAACCAAGGAGTTCAACCTGGCCTTGGGTGACCGGCGCGCCGGTGAGGTGAAGTCTTTTCTGCTCAGGGAGGGAATTGATTCCCCCCGCCTAAATGCCGTCAGTTACGGCAATGAGCGTCCGGTTGGTCCCGGCCGGACGGAAGAAGCCCGCGCCAAGAACCGAAGAGTGCAGCTTGTGATCGAATAGTCGCGGGGCATAACCGGAAATAAGAAATCACGTAACAGTTTAGCCCTTTGAAAAACCAGGGATAAGCCGATCAGCGGTCGACCGGGATGTTTTTCATGCAGCTAAATTGATACAAAATCACGAAAGCACGCCGATCCATGATCATCATGATTGTGCATTCGTGATTTTTTTTTTATTTTCTGTTATGAGAGACTCTACCCCATGCGTCATTGGCGCTCAAATTAGATCACACCTTATATGGTCGCGTCCGGATTGAAAAGCGAGCTGAACATTGCGGTGCGGGCCCTGGTGGAGCATGTGCTCCGTGCGGGGGATTTGGCATTTGAGTTTCTCGGATTCAGCCGCCCCGCCGATGCCATCCGCGCCCATCAAAGGATTCAGAACTCCCGGCCGGACACCTATCGCGCGGAAGTTCCGATTTCCCACCAAATTGAGACAGATCAATTTGTTTTGCTTGTCAGCGGGCGAATCGATGGTATCTACACCGGCCGGGATGGAGTCGTCATCGAGGAAATAAAGACGACGACCCGTAGCCTGGATGCTTTCGAACAGGAGGAAAATCCGCTCCATTGGGGTCAACTCAAAAGCTATGCGTATCTTTATGCGATCCAACAAGATCTGGATCAAATCGATGCCCAACTGACTTATTATCAGATGGATAGCGGCGAAATCCGGGAGTTTAGGCGCAGTTTTACCCTGACCGTCCTGGAGGATTTTTTCAACGACCTGGTCTCGCGCTATCTGCAATGGGCCGCGACCATCGTAGACTGGCGTCGGCGGCGCGATGAATCGATTCAAACGTTGGAATTTCCCTTCGCGGCCTACCGCCCGGGCCAACGCCGGATGGCGGTGGAAATTTACCGAACGATACATAGTGGCAACCAGTTGCTCGTCCAAGCGGCCACCGGAATTGGCAAGACCATGGCCGCTATCTTTCCGGCCCTCAAGGCGGTCGCCGAGGGATTAAATCCCAAGATCTTCTATCTCACGGCACGCACCACCGGTCGCATCGCAGCTGAAAAAGCACTGGAGGAACTGTGGGATCGAGGCCTCAGGCTAAAGGCGGTCACCCTGACGGCTAAAGATAAGGCCTGTTTTAATCCAGGCCGCACCTGCAGCCCTGAGGAATGTGAATTTGCCCGGGGACACTTTGACCGGGTGGGGGAGGCACGGCAGGATATTTTTCAGCAAGATGCCTTGACCCGGGAGGTGATCGCCAAGGTCGCCGGGGAGTTCCGGGTCTGTCCATTTGAGTTCGCATTGGAACTTTCTCTGTGGGCCGACTGTATCATCTGCGACTATAATTACGCGTTCGATCCGCGCGTATTTCTGCGCCGTTTTTTCCAGGACGAAAACGGCGATTATACCTTCTTGATTGATGAAGCCCATAATTTGGTGGATCGATCCCGGGAGATGTTTTCCGCCGTCATCCATAAGCAGTCTTTTCTGGATGTCAGACGGGCCGTCAGAAAGGAACTTCCTCAGGTCTTCCAAAGCCTTGGCAAAATCAATGGCTGGTTGGTCAAGGCGCGTAAGCGTTGCGCAGAAACAGGATCTCCTCGAGCGACCAAACAGCCTCCGGACGATCTTTACCCTTCATTACGACACTTTCTGAAAATCACCGAGCGTTGGCTGGCGCGCAACGTCAACGCCCCTTTCCGTGAAGCGCTGCTGGAATTGTACTTTGAAGTGACCGGGTTCATGCGCGTGGCGGAACAATACGATAATAGCTATGCCACCTGTTTCGAACAAATCGAAAAAGATCTAACGCTCAAATTGTTTTGCATCGACCCTTCGGGCCAGCTGCGAAATGCCCTGAAGAGATGCCGGGCGGCAGTCCTTTTTTCAGCCACCATGGCCCCGCTGGACTATTTCAAAAAGGTTTTGGGCTGCGACGAATCCGCCCGCCAACTGATTTTGCCCTCGCCGTTTCCTCGAGAAAATTTCGGCCTCTACATCTCGGATCGCGTATCGACTTTCTACCGTCACCGGGAAAAAACCAAAACGGAAGTCGCCCAAGAAATCCGCAGCCTGGTGCGGCAGAAACAAGGCAACTATCTTTTCTTTTTCCCGTCCTATGAATATATGCGGATGGTCTACGCGGCCTATAAAGGCGGCGATGCCGCCACCGAAACGATCCTTCAGACCCCCGCCATGACGGAATCCGAAAGAGACCGATTCCTGCAACGCTTTTCCCAGGAAACCCCTCGCACCCTGGTTGGTTTTGCCGTTATGGGTGGCATCTTCGGTGAGGGCATCGATCTGAAAGGCGAGCGGCTTTCGGGAGCTGCCATTGTGGGCGTCGGCCTTCCGGGGATTTCGCTGGAAAGAGAATTGATCCGGGAGTATTTCGGTGCCGACGATGGTGCGGGATTCGAATTCGCCTATCTTTATCCCGGCATCAATCGGGTGCTTCAGGCGGCCGGCCGGGTGATCCGCTCGGAAAATGATGTGGGCGTCGTCCTGCTCATCGACCCGCGTTATGCCACGCCGCGCTACAAATCCCTCCTGCCGGAGGAATGGCATCCCGTCCACGTGCAAAACGAACATCAATTTGCCCGACACCTGCAAAGTTTCTGGAGACGGGCGTGAACCCGCGGTTCACCTAGCGCTTGTACTTTCCCATCAGCTGTCCTTCGGCCAAAATATGCCCTTCCATCGCCTCCAACAATTGGGCCTTCGTTGTCCCGCTTTCCAAGTTAATCGAGGTGTCCAGGGCATAGAGCTTGAAAAAGTAGCGGTGGGTGCCCCCCGGGGGACAAGGGCCGCCGTAACCCAGCCGCCGAAAATCGTTGATGCCGTGCCGGGCGCCGTTTTTTAATGTCTTTTCAGGGGGTACGGCCCCAGGCAACTCGGTTACATCGGCCGGGATGTTGAAAAGCACCCAATGGACCCAGGTGCCCACGGGTGCATCCGGATCATCACAAATAAGCGCTAGGCTTTGGGTGCCTCCGGGAACTCCGGTACAGGCCAAATCCGGGGAAACATCTTCCCCATCGCAGGTATAACGTTTAGGGATCATACGGCCTTCCGTAAGGGCCGAACTTGTAATCTGCAATGCCATATTTCCACCTCCCGCGCTAAGAACGAACGTTGCATGAAAGAAAAAAAACGCCGCCAATAACAGAATTGAAAGGCTCTTGTTTTTGTCCATGGGTCCCTTGCCTCCTTGCACTTTAATCACGAGCCGCCCGGGTCGTCAATCCGGCCCATGCAATGCCCTTATCACCGCCCGCACTATTACGACCGACCATAAATTGCCGCCCGCTGCGGCCGGGAGTGATCCCGGATCGCTGAAAGCCACAAAAAAAGGCCTCCCGGGAGGTTTCAAAAACCCCGAAGAGGCCAAGGAACGGTGCCTTTGGGTAACAATGTCCATAACTCCCTCGGATCCGTCGGAGTTATGTTAGTTGTTGATTTTCAGGTACACGTGATTAATTATATAGATACCGTACCCGATCCAATCATGTCAAACCAAATATCTCCATGTAATCGCATCCTGCTCAGATTCAATTCGATCGGTAAGGAGCCATGGATGAATCTACCAAAAATATCGCTCAGATTTCTATCGTTGTTGTTATCTTTAGCCATTTCCAATGCCCTGGCGGACAAGCTTTATACTTGGACAGATGAGAAGGGACATTTACATATTACGGATGAACCCCCGCCGCATACGGCCAAAGTACGGGATGTTATTGAATACGCGCCCAGAAGCCTCCAAGAATTGAACGCAATTCACGCGCGGGAGGAAAAACGGAGCCAAGAGCGGCAAAGAGACAGCCAATCCCAACAAAAGGTCCTGGAAGCTAAGCGCCGCGCGGAAGATGCTGAAATACGAGCCAAGGAAGCGGTTCAGCATGCCGAGGAGGTCACCCGGAGCACTCAGAAATATATCTGGAGACTCGGTTCGACGATAGAGAAAAAAAGGCGGTTCAGGAAAAGAATACAAGCTTTGGAAAAACAAATCGAAGCGGCACAGGCGCAGGCCCGGGAAGCAGTTGAACAGGCAAAAATAGCTGCGGAAGCGGCAAGGATTGCCGAAGAGGAAGCCGGACCACCCGCCAATAGTTTTTGACGCCGACCGGCCGAAGCAGCTCGCGCAGGATTAAAACAAAAGTATCAATTTAGCGGTATGCAAAATAGGAAGGTCATTTTTACTGCAAGGCATGGGAGGCAAATGGGCGCCGTATGAGCATCTATCGCAACTGGTTTTTAGCCAGCCGGCCGTGGTCCTTTTCCATGACGGCTATCTCCGTGAGCGTGGGGAGCGCTCTAGCCGCCATCGACGGCGATTTTTCCTGGGCGTTTTATGCGATTACCCTGTTGGGGGCCATATTCATGCATGCGGCCACCAACCTTAGCAACGATTATTATGATGTCGAAAGCGGCGTGGATTTTAAGGACGTCTCCACGGCCCAATACCGTCCCCATCCCATATTGGAAGGAAAATTAGACCCGGCCTACGTGCGCACCGGAGTATTTCTGCTGTACGGGTTAACCGCTGTCATCGGCGTTTATTTGGCGGCCACCCGCGGGTGGCCCCTGCTGTGGCTTGGATTGATCGGGGCCTTCGCCAGCTTCTCCTACACCGCGCCGCCCTTGAAATACAAATACAGTGCGCTTGGCGAGATATCGGTTTTTTTGATGTGGGGCCCGTTGATGGTTGCCGGTTCTTATTTTGTTCAACGGCAGGCATTCAGCCTGAGTGCGTTGTGGATATCCATCCCTTTCGGTGTCCTCGTGGCCTTGGTATTGCTTGCCAATAACATCCGCGATATTCGCCATGACCGCAGCCAGGGCATATTGACGCTGGCCATCGTCATGGGCCGGCAAAACGGCATCCGCTTCTATATGGCCCTGGTGGTGTTCGCCTACCTCGCCATTATTTGGATGTCCATTTTCGGCCCTCTTCATCTTTGGTCGCTCATCGTCCTGCTGACCCTGCCGCTAGCGTTACGCTTGTTACGGCAGATGCAGCAACAGATTCCTTTAGACGCCGACGCCAAGACCGCGAAGCTGGATACGGCCTTTGGCATTTTGCTCGTCCTGTCTTTAGTTCTGGAGGGCATCTT
>CP070697.1:4033599-4037666 GCA_020353555.1 Desulfobacterales bacterium | reverse complement strand
TGCGACAACTTCCAGCCGCCCAGTAGCCCCCCGCACTGCGATGTATACCCTCTCTGACACGCCGGGCATCGAAAGCAGGGGGTGATGGCATTGACGGTGACCCGATCGCCCTCTTTGACGGAACGGACTGCGCGGCCGCACTGGAAAACAATCCCGGCCGCCTCGTGCCCGATGGTCAGGTTGAACTGCGGGCCGATGGAGCCGTTGACCGTGTGGCAATCCGAGGTGCATACCAGGGCGGCGGTCGTCTTGACCACGGCGTCATTCGGGCCGGGCTGCGGCACGGGTTTTTCGACAAAGCCGGTTTCTCCGATGCCTAACATGACGAACGCTTCCATGGTTTGGGGATGATCTACCAACGGGCTTTTCTTCATAGGGGCGCATTCTCCCAGGAGCGGATGTTGATAATTCCGAGTTTGGCGGCATACTTGACGAGGTCGATCACGTTGTCAAAGCCCAGCTTTTCCATGACCTTCGTGCGGTGATTTTCCACGGTCTTGGGGCTGATATATAATTTGGATCCAATCTCTTTGGAAGACAACCCCTGGGCCACCAGGCGCATCACCTCCTGTTCCCGGCGCGTGAGTTTAGCGTAGTTCTCTTCCGAAATGGAGGCACCGCTGAGATGCTGTTCCATGAGATACTCGACGATCTCTTCCAGTACCGTGTGATCGAAGTAGTAATGGCCCTGGCTTACCGTATTCAGGGCGTCCAACAACATCTCGGGGGTGCTGTCCTTCACCAGGTAGCCGATGGCGCCCGCCTGAAGGGCCTTGATAATGAAATCCATCTTGGAATACATGCTGATGACAATCACCTTGGCGGACGGCAGTTGATCGCGAATAATGCGGGTCCCTTCAATGCCGCTGTGGTCCGGCAGGGCAATATCCATCAGAATAATATCCGGCTGCAGCTCATGGGCCTTTTGGCAGGCGTCTTGAACCGTACCGGCTTCTCCGGCAACTTCGAATCTTGCACTTTGCTTGAGCAGGACTTTCAGTCCTTCACGAAATAACGTGTGATCATCCACCAAAAGAATGGTCTGCTTTTTGTCGGAACCGCTTTCCATGCGTTTCTCTCAAAAATAGGGTATTTCAATGACGATGCGGGTTCCCATGGCTTGCCGCGAATCGATGGTCATCTCCCCATTCAGGAGGGCGACCCGTTCGCGCATGCTCCAAAGCCCCATACAGCCTTCCTTGCTGGCGGTTTCCATCAGATTTTCCACGTCGAAGCCTTTCCCGTCATCATCGATACGGAGAATTATTTTGGGATAGGAATAAACCAGACGAACTTCGGCTGTCTGGGCATCCGCGTGTTTGACGATGTTGTTCAGACCTTCCTGCACCAGGCGATAGATAGCGATATTCACGTCGAAATTTAAGTCTAAAGCGTCCATTCCGGCGCTTTTGAAGTCGATGCCAAGACCATAAATCTGGGATAAATTCCGGCACAAATTATGAACCGTACTGATCAAGCCCAAGGTATCCAGGCTGGTCGGATGGATATTGAAGACGATTTTGCGAACATCACCGATGATGTGATGCAGAGAACTCAAGAGCTCCTTGGCCTGGGTTGCACACGCTGCTTGCGGCAGGGACAAGCGGTTGAGGAAGGTCGCTAATTGAATGTTGAAAGAATATAGGTTCTGAGCCAGATGATCGTGAAGATCCCGGGCAATACTGCTCATTTCGACTTCCCGGGCGCGGATGACCTGTTGGGAGAGCATTCGAATGCGTTCTTCGGCTTGTTTGCGGATAGAAATATCACGCATATAGCTGATGGTGCCGATGACCTGATTCTTTTCATCTTTTAAAAAGGCACTGGACACCAGGAGGGGGATGACCGAGCCATCCCGAAGTAGCGCCTGGAGTTCATAATTGGGCGTCGGGGCATGCTCCAGAATGAGCTGGTAGATATCCTGACCCTCGCTGAATTCATTTTGCATAATGTCGCCGATAAAGCTTCCCACCAGATCGTTGCGCTTGAGGCGAAAGAGCGCCTCGGCCCCCTGGTTGGCCAGGGTGATGCTCCCCTTTTGATTGGTGACAATGATGGCATCCATGCAGCTTTCCAGCAGGCTTTCGAGATAATCCTTCATACTGATAACGGTTTTCATCTCGGTGATATCGCGGACGATGCCCTCGATGGCGGTCGGAAGGTTGTGATCATCGCGCAGGACAACCCAGCGGTCGTGCATCCATCGGATGGTGCCGTCGTGGGCGACGCACCGGTATTCCATCTCGTCCCCTTCGTTCTGATCCAGGAGCGAAGCTTCGATTCTCTTTTTGAGCTTCTCGCGGTCGCCGGGCAGGATCCGCTCCATGGCCGAATCCGTCGTCACAATATCCTTGCAGGGATGCCCGAACATCTTGATGAAGGAGGGATTGGTGTAGACGTATTTCTTGATCGATAAATTGAAATTGTATATCCCGTCCTGGGTGCGATTGGACAGGCTGTAGAAGCGTTTTTTGGCTTCTTTCCAGGCCTCGTTCTGGGTTTTGTAGGCCTGGAACTCGCTTTCGAGGGCATGCAGTTGACCTTGGAGTTCTTGAGGAGAAACGTCGGTTTTCATCGCTGTTCCTGATCGGTTGTACCACCGGCCCCAGGCCTGTCAAGCCTGAACACGCAAGGGTCCATCGAAAAAATGAATGCCTGGATGGGCGGGTGCATTTGAATTCCAATACCTCAAATACGGTACCAACCGGCACGGGTCGAATCACATCAGCCAGAAGGGAATCTGGTCGCGGCTCAAAAGGTCTGGCAGGGTTTCGCGGCGCCGGATCAGCGCCGCCTGGCGTCCTTTTACCAGCACGGAAGCAGATCGGCACATGGCATTGGCCTGGTTGGCGAAGGACTCATTATAAGCACCCATATTCAGAAAAGCAATCAGATCGCCCGGTTTCGCGCGGGGCATCTTTCTTTCAGCGCCTAAAATGTCGGCGGCATTGCACAGGGGGCCGCAAATGTCCACCGTTTCCGTTGCGGGCTCAGCGGCCCGATCGACAATCAGCGCGTGGTGATACCCGCGAAAGGGATCAAATGGATCTCCCATTTCATTGATGCTGCCGTCGACGTAGACCCATTTTTTGCAGGTCAGCTGTTGATCTTGCTTGATACTGCCCACTCGCGTCAGATAGACGGTGGCATCTTCCCAGCACCAGCGGCCGGGTTCCAAAATAAGGTTGGGGATTTTCAACCCGAATTTCTCGGATTTGCGTTTGATGGCCGCCGTGATCGCCTCGGCATGATGCTCAAGCGGAAAAGGATTTTCGTGACCAAAGCGGGTTTTGGGAAACCCGCCGCCCAAATTGACCACGTCGGGCTGCCAGTCGAAGCGGACTTTCAATTCCGCAATCCAATCCATCAGCTCCTCGGCTTCTTCATGGGAATAGCCGGCGCGGCGGGGCAGTCCCCCGTGATAATGCAGCCCTAAGAGTTCGATGCGTTTGCATTTCCGGCAGCGCTCCACGGCTTCCATGACCATCTCGGGCTCCATCCCGAACTTAAACTCCCTCTCCCACCGGGAGACATCGATCCCCGGTGGTTTGTATCGGGGATCGACAAAGCGCCGCCCCTCCAACGCCTGAAGCGGCATGCGGATGCGCACGCAGACCTTGGCCGTGGTATCCAGCATCGCGGTGATCTGTAAAATACGCTCGATCTCCATCAGGTCGTCGACATTGATGAGAATGCCGGCACTGATGGCGGCGGTCAACACCTCTTCCGACTTGTTGGTGCCGTTCATGATGATTTTGCGGGGATCGGTGCCGGCCAGCAAGGCCACATACAACTCGCCGAGCCCAAACGCATCCCCGCCGCCGCCTTCTTGCACGATGATCTTGCGGCAGGCAAGTCCCCAATTGGCCTTCATTCCCACGCAAACCAGCACTTCGGCCGGATAGCGCGACTTGAAGCTCTGGTAGAATCTGCGGTAATTCGAACGGATGGTATTTTCCGAAGTTACGAACAGAGGCGTTCCAAACTGCTCGGCCAGATCGGCTGCCCGCCGATCCTCAATCCAAATCTCCTGATCTCTTATCTCCAGATAGCCATGAATCTTTTGA
>CP070697.1:4012676-4033499 GCA_020353555.1 Desulfobacterales bacterium | reverse complement strand
TGCGACTCTCCGAAATCAAACGCATCGTAACGGAAGGTAATTCCCAGATGGAGTTTGAGGTGTTTGCCGTCAACGACGGCTGTTTTTTTGAGGAGGGATTCTGCCAGACAACCCACGCCCTGGGCGGTCCCTTGTGTTTGACGGATTGGGAGGTTCAAGCGCCGGGTGGCAGCCTCGCCGCCCCGGAGCTCGCGCAAGGCCTTGAAGAATTGCGCGAGTATCTGTGGTACCAAAACAACTGCGGCTCCACCTTTCAGGAAGAGGGGCTGCCCAATGGGCCCTGTAGTCTGTGCTGGTTTGCGCACTTCAAGGCCTGGGGGGTCACCGCCGTTAAAATCGTGGGCCGCGAGGCCTCTTTCTACCGCAAAATGCGGAGTCTGCAACTGGTGAAAGCGGTCATGGATAAAGTCCGGGAGGGTGTCTCCTACGCGGGCGTCAGCCAATGGACGCGTTCCCTGCGGGGGACACCGGATTACTGCGACAAGGGCTACATGTGTTACTTTAGAGAGCCGTAAGGAATCCGCAGCCGGAGGTTATCGGCGACCGCCTGAGATCGCCACCATTTTCTGTCGGCCCCGACCCATTGTCTCTGACAATGACCCCGGCTTGGGGTGTTGCCAACGGAATGACTCATGGGCGAGCCTTTTTTGAAACAGATTTCATATCTAAGGAAATATCTTCGCCCGCACAAGAAGGTGTTGATCATTTCCTTGACGCTCAGTGTGGTCAGCACCGCTTTGGGGTTGATCCAACCCTTATTCGCCAAGGTGTTAATCGACAAAGTATTGCTGGGCCGCGAATACGGTCTGCTGCTCACCCTTCTGGCCGCGGTGATCGCGCTTTTGATTTTCGGTTTTCTGATCCGGGTGACGAACAGCTACATCTACACCCGCTATTCGGCCAACGTTTTGTTTCAGATGCGGCAAGACCTGTTCGCACATCTGCAAAAAGTTCCCTTGAGTTTTTTCGCGAAACGCAAGATCGGAGATATTTTTTCACGCCTCGCCTCTGATATGGCCGATATCCAGGGTCTGGTGACCGATACGCTTCCCAATTACCTTTTCAATTTTCTGACCTGTCTGATCACCGCCACGATTTTGTGGTGGTTGAACTGGCAGATGGCCCTGATGAGTCTTGGTTTTCTGCCCCTGGCGGTCTATCTGATCCGTTTGATCCGTCCCAAGCTCCTGCAACTGGCCCAAACCGTGGCCGAAAGCAATGCCGATATCGCCCACTTCCTGTTTGAGTCTTTGGGAGGAGCCATCCTCATCCGGGCTTTCGGGGCGGAGAAGTTGGAATGTGCCCGATTAGACGCGAAACAATCCGGTCTATTACGCATTTTATTGCGCTATCAGGTCCTGGGTGCCTTTTCCCGTTCCGTGCCGACCCTTTACACCGTCATCAACACCCTGGTGGTTTTTGGGTATGGCGGGTATCTGGTGATGCAGGGTTCGCTGACCATCGGCGGCTTGGTGGCCTTCACCATCTACCAGGGCCGGGTTTTTGGGCCCTTGCAGGGATTGATGGACGGCTTCCTGGGGATGCAGAAATCCCGGGTCGCCCTGCAGCGGATCAAGGAGATCCTGGACATTGCCCCGGCCTTCCCCAAGAATGGCGCCATCGTTTTAGCGGACCCCCAGCTCAAAGGCGAGATTGTCTTTGAAAATGTCTCCTTTGCCTACGAGCAAGAAGAGCCGGTGCTGCGCCAGCTCACATTTAAGATTCCCCCCGGTAAGATAACCGCCGTTATCGGTCCCAGCGGAGTGGGGAAGACCACCCTCTGTCACCTGATCCTGCGGCTGTTTGACCCGGATTCCGGAAGGGTGACATTGGATGGGATCGATCTTAAGCAACTCAAAATGGAGTGGCTTCGACGACAAATCGCCTTGGTGGCGCAAGATACCTTTCTGTTCCACAGCACGATCCTGGAAAATATCCGGTTTTCAAAACCGCTGGCCAGTGATATGGAGGTTGTTGAAGCCGCCCAAGCGGCGTGCATCCATGATTTCATCCGATCCCTGCCGGACCGCTACCATACCGTGGTGGGTGATCGGGGGATACGGCTTTCCGGGGGCCAGAGACAGCGCATCAGCATCGCGCGCGCAATTCTGATGGAACCCAAGATTCTGATCCTGGATGAAGCCACCGCCTTTTTAGACATTTCCGCCGAAGCGCGCTTGAGGGAGACGATTCGTTTTCTCATGCGAGGTAAAACGATGGTGGTGGTCAGCCACCGATTTTCGGCGATTCAGGGTGTCGCCAAGATCATTGCGCTGGAAAAGCAAGGCCTGGTATACGAGGGGCCTGCGGCGGGGTTTGGCACAGGGCCAGTCGCGCCCAACGCCGATAGCATCGCTCAAATCGGGTAACGCCCGTTAAGTGTTCTTCGTTGCGCGGGCCGCCGCCAAGAGGCACTTCAAATCGAGATCGGCCTGCGACCGTTCGGCCCTTTGAGAGCCGAAAAACAGGTACACCAAGGGCGGAGCACGTACCCCTCACGCGACAGCGAAACAGGTGCAGATGAGATCATGGGCGTTGATATCGCCATCATCGACAGCGGTATAAATCCCTGGCATTCGCACGTGCAGGGGGTGGAGGGCGGAATTGCGTTTCGTTTGGATGCGGCCGGCCGGGTCCTGAGAGGCGATGACTTCCGGGATGAATTGGGACATGGCACCGCCATTGCGGGCGTCATCCGGGAAAAGGTTCCCCAGGCGGGCCTCTACGCGGTTAAGATATTTCACCGCAAACTGGAGGCCCCCATGGTCCTGCTTCGGGAGGCTTTGGAGTGGGCGCTTGCGAAGCGGGTTAATATCGTTCATTTGAGTCTGGGTACCGAGCGCGAGGAATTCAAGCTAGGTTTGGCCCGGCTCTGCCGGCAGGCTTATGAGAGCCACACGGTCATTGTCGCGGCGGCCCGGACGGCGGAGGATCGCCTCTATCCGGCCACGTTTGACAGCGTCATCGGTGTTTATTGGAGCCGTGATTGCCGCGAAAATTCGCTCGTTTATGACCCTGAAAAGCCGGTGGCGTTCGGCGCTTACGGCCGTCCCAGGGCCATCGCCGGTCTACCGCAGGAGCAAAATTTTTGCGGCAGCAGTTTTGCAGCCGCGCAGGTGACGGGCATGGCCGCCCAATTCCTGGAACAAAATCCGGGCGCAGGAGTCCTGGAGGTTAAAGGCATGCTGCAGATGGCAGCAAGGGGAGGCATTAGGAAGTATGGCACAAAAAGGGCAAGACAGCAAAAAGAGGTTTATCGCTAAAACCTTATCCAGGACGAAGAAAGGGGTTTTTCTGGTATCATTGCCTTTAGTTGTGGGTGTGCTCTTTTCTTCGCATGAGTTTGCAGTGCGGTATTATCAGGATAAGACCTGTGTGGTCCGTCATGAGATGAAAGCCCCCATCGAAAAATGGCAGGCATCCGGCACGGCGGTGAATCATAATAATTGTGCCGGGTGTCATTATGATGCCGGTTTCGAGGGCTGGTTGGCCATGAATCAATCGGCTTTCAAACAGCTCGTTGAACATTTTAGAAGAGACGCCGACGAACCGATCAAACGCCGGACGGAGCCCCTGTTTTTGGAAGAGGATCAAGAACCCGGCTATTGGAGTCATGTGTCGAATCACCGCTGCTATCAATGCAAAGACGCCAAGAATCACAAACAGATCGAGCAGCAAATGGTTCATCGCAAACTGATCAAAGATATTTCCCAACAGCCCTGCAAAGATTGTCACAACCACGAGATGCGCAACAGCCAAAAGTTTTATGAAAAGATTTTACCCGGTAAAGAAAAAAGTGCTTGAAGCCCCGGGCAAAAGCGCGAGCGGCGACAATTGAGGCCTGTTTCGGCGCCTTCCCTTGGTGGCCCCTCCCTTTCTCCGCACCAATTCCCCCACATCCCCGCGGGGTCGAAGAAACGAATGCCAATCGGTGTCGTCGGCGGCTGAAGACTGAGCCGCAGATTACCGTGATTTCCCCTAATCACCGCCGAAGAGCGGGTTTTCGTGACAAAGGCTGCAACCGATCGGCTGGCCTTGCGGCAGACTCAGGGAACGGTCATCATCGCCTAAGAGGGTGCGGCTTGCCGCCGTTCTTGCCAGCGGCGTGCCTTCCAGAACCACCCCGTGACAGGGCTTGCAGCTGTTCGGATCAAGCTCGAAAAATCTCGCATGACCCTGATTCCAGCGGGTATCGTTGACATTGTGCATGCCGTGGGGGCCGTTTAAGGTGAGCGGCAGACTCCCCGGGGCATGACAGGTGTCACATTCGATGATGGTGCCGGTATGTCCCTGCAACTGCACGGCCGCCAGATTGTCGTTGGGGTTGTTCACCGGGTTGGTCGGCCAAACGGCATGGGTACTGCCATGACAGCCTTCACAGGCGATGCCCCCGTGGCCCTTGCTGTTCCGGAACAGGGTATTGTCATTTTCAGCAAAACGTTTGTTTGGGGCTAGCAGCGGCGAAGCGGCCGGATCGGAGGGGCGGTAAGCGCGCCGCAAGCGGATCCCGTCCGATGCGAACTCCAGATCGTTGCCCGTCAGGTGATTGAGGGCGTCGCCGGTGTGGCAGGACTGGCAGCGCGGTAGATCCCGCCAGGGGCGCCTTTCCCCCCCGTCGTTGGTACCGTCGATGCTTCCGCCGGACTGCAGGGGGAAACTGCCGCCCACCGCCCGCATGCCGGAGTGACATTCCAGACATTCCATGCCGCCGGTCTTCATGGCCCCGCGTTGGCATTGGGTGATCGAGCCGGGATGGCATTGGTAACAGGTGGCCGTGACGGGTCCGGCGGCCGGAAATACCGGATTGCCCTGGGAGTCATCTAGTTTTCCGTGAAATTCGTGCATGACCTTGGAAAAAAGCGGATTGACCAATTGATCGCCCAAAGGACCGGCGCCCGCCAAATCCAGGGCCGGCGAATAGTGACAGCCCGCGCACAGAACCGGTGTCGAATTTTCTAAATCCGTACCCTGGCGCCTATCGTGCAAAATCAGAATGTTCTTCTTGGTTTGCACTTCGATATCCGCATCGGCCGCCCAGGCAACGGCGGAATCGGCGGCCGCGATCCTGCCCGTTGCATGGCAATTTTGACAGTCGGTTTCCGTTGCCACCGGCACGACCGCATCAACTTTGCCGAGCACCTCCCCGCTCTGGGGATTGCGGGCGCTAACCCGCAAGAGGGGATAGGTGTTGACCGCGAAGTCGTCGTCCAAGGGTGTGATGGGAATACCGGCGGCGCTGAACCAGCCATGTCCCCCGTTGAAATCCATGGGTTGGGCCCCCGGATTTTGGGGGTTATCCAGGGGCATATACAATCCCGTCAGGCCCTGTGTCGGGAGCAGTTCGGCACCGAACAGGGCCGGCGCATGCTGCCAGAAATCGGTCTTGTCGACGCTGCTGGTATTGATCGATCCCCCGGGATCCACGACCGAGGTGTACCGCACGTCAACTTGCCGGTTGTCCATGACGGCCGGCAACTCGTTGCTGTTCCGACTGGCCCTGACCACCTGGGCGTTCAGAACGTTAAAAGGAGGCAGGATCGCAAAAATGGAAAATTCCCGGTCCATACAATGCATCCCCAGGTCGTTAAAAGCCAGAACCTTCAGGGTAGCGGCGGCGGGGTCGCAGATATCGCCCGTGCCGTTGCCATCGGTATCCAGCTGATCGGGATTGAAAACCGTGGGGCAGTTGTCCGCCGTATTCGGAATTCCGTCGCCGTCGGTGTCGGGGTTCTGAGCGGGTTGATCGATGATCGCCTGGACCCGGCCCTGAAATTCCTCGGAGCCCGCAAACGCCGAGACGATATCACTCCGGGACATAGCGCCGGTGTCGAGTTGATTGACCCAGAACTGAAAACCGGCCAGGTCTGATCCGCGGCGCAAGAAACAATTATAAAGGTCTTCGACGAACTGCGCATTGTCCCGGGTCCGCATGCCATATTCAGGACTGTCGGCAAAAGCCAGGGCTTCCTGCAAGGCAACGTCGCGGACGGCCTGGGGGCCCGTATTCAGGGCCGTCTGCATCAGCTGCAGCCAAAACTCAAAGCCGCCTGAATCGGGAACCCGGCTTAAAAGCCCGCGGTAAAAATCATTTACCAGATTATTGGCCGGGCGTTCGGCGGCGACGCCGAAGGCCGCCTCCATGGACAGATCGAATTCCTCACTGAATACAAAATTGTTCATGATCACCGCCCGGCTCAATCCCTGGGAAAGCGCATCCACCCAGAAAGCGGCTTCAGCCGGGTCGGGGGTACGGCTAAGAAAGGTCTCGTAAAGATCGACCACGAAGGCCGCGTCGGTTTTCAGCCGGGCATGGTACTCGGCGGATTCAAAAAAGAAACGCCCCAGGGCGATAAATCCTTCCTTGGCCTCAATGCCGAGAGACACGGCGCGGTCAATCTCGCTGCGCCAGAATGCGGCGCCGGCCGCCTCCGGTGCGCGGTCCAGAATGCTTTGATAGTAAGCGGCAATCCGGTCGTCGATTGGATCGGCTTGGGCGAGGGCGCTAGTCAACCAAATTGACGCCAGCATCACGGGTATCATTTTGCGGAACATGAACGTTTCTCCTTTTTGGTCATTGTGTCACAAGATACTCCCACCAGCGGGGGCAATCGATGCCAGGCCCCAAAAGTTATGCGGTAACAGACTATCACTTTGAAAAACCAGGAATGGTTTGCATACAGCAAAATTGATGTGTTATGGGAAACCCTTCGGTTGCAGCCAATTGGATTGTTGGCCCAAGAACAAAGATCCGCCCTGCCGCGCGGGATTTGTGGTCATTTAGCATGCATTCGAAGCGGAATCAAAAGAAAAATCGAATTGTCAGCGGTTTCCGCTCGGACGGTCTATTTGGGAAGGGACTCTTTGACAAGCTGACTAAATCGGAACTGCTTTTGGCACTTTCCTAATTTACCCCTGTCGGTCTAGGGCTTCCTTGGGGGGAGACTGAGGGAGGTCAATGTTGTATGCAATAACTCAAGGATTTAAAATGATTTTAGAATCTTAAATTCTCCGGCGAAGACCCGCTCCTTGAGTTCGCAGACAGGGCTTAGACATCCGGTAACGTGTTTGGCATTTCATCGGGTAAATCCAACTTCTCAGGGCTGAGATTGCCCTGCGAACATTCCTCACAAAACTCCAGATACTTCGCCTCATCGATCCGGCCGGAGTTATACAAATTCCGCAATAAGGTTCGATCGGTGCAGGTTTCTGTGTCACAACCGGATAGGTAATTGAATATTTTACATAGGATCGTATTAATCCAATGAATCGTCTTGCGGATCGGATTCAATAATGTTGTATACTTGAACATGAGATCATCCCTCCTTTGTTAATACCGGTATCGGTTTATTCGGGATGTGACTTTAGCGGTGAACTCCCGGAAAGGAATGGGATGCGAGGAGGGTTTTGAGGCAAACTCCGGCAGGATGCTGCGCGCTGTCGGCGCGACTCGGCCGTGGGGCGCATTGACACCGCGGCTGATATCATTATGTTATAGAAATGTTTGCGAGCCGGAATGGGACTGGACGGTTTCTGGACGGCGGAAGCCGGCTTCCTGATCTTTAACCGTGAAAAATATCCTTGATCAGTTGTGAACAACCCATGCATATGACAAAGCGCATCGTTTTGACAATTTTCGGATTGATTGTGTTAATCGGCATTATAGGCGGAATCAAAGGCCTGCAGATCGGCCGCATGGTCGCCCAGGGCAGCCAATTTGCGCCTCCTCCCGAGCCAATAACCACGGCCGTGGTGCGAACGGAGGCCTGGGAGTCCCTGCTGACCGCCGTGGGATCACTTGCGGCGGTTCAGGGGGTCACTGTGACGGCGGAACTGACCGGCAAAGTCGTGCATATTGCGTTCGAGCCGGGGACAATGGTGAAGGCCGGTGATCTGCTGTTGCAGCAGGATACCTCCTCGGAGGCGGCCCAGCTCCGCGCCGCGGAGGCCACGGTGGCGCTCACCGAGCTCAATCTCGAACGTTTAAGCAAGCTCTTGGCCGCGAAAACCATTTCAAAATCCCAATATGACAATGCCGAAGCGCAGTATAAGCAGGCCGTGGCCGAGGCCGACAGCATCCGGGCCGTTATCGGCAAGAAAACCATCCGCGCGCCGTTTGCCGGACGTCTGGGCATCCGCTTGGTCAACCTGGGCCAGATCCTCAATGAGGGCGAGGCGATCGTCTCGCTCCAGGCGCTCGATCCGATTTTCGTAAATTTCCTCTTGCCGCAGCAGCAGCTGGTGCAGGTAAAGCCGGGACTGACCGTGCGCGTGACCACCGACGCGCTTCCCGGCCAGGTGATAGAAGGCAAGATCACGGCCATCAATCCTCAGGTCGACGCTGCGACGCGGAACATCCAGATACAGGCGACCGTGGCCAACCCCCAGGAGCGTCTCCGTCCCGGCATGTTCGTAAATGTCTCCGTGGTGCTGCCCGTGGAGGATACGGTGCTGGCCATTCCGGCCACGGCCGTGCTTTACGCCCCGTACAGCGATTCGGTGTTTGTCATGGAGGAGAATAAAAGCGAACAAGAGGGCCAGGCGGGCAAGGTTGTGCGCCAGCAGTTTGTGCGGCTCGGTGAGCGGCGCGGCGATTTCGTCGCCGTTGTCTCCGGCCTCAAGGAAGGCCAGACGGTCGTGAGTACCGGGGTTTTCAAGCTGCGCAACGGACAAGCCGTCGTCGTGGACAACACCCTGTCGCCTGACTTCAAGCTCAAGCCCAAGCCCGAGGACAGTTGATCCGGAGGCCCCCAGCCAGCAGGCAAGCCTCACTGCGCTAACATCTGCCACAGCTCTTGCAAACCATGCGAATTACCGACCCATTTATCCGCCGTCCCGTCCTCGCCTTGGTGGTCAACCTCGTGATCATCATAGCGGGGTTGCAGGCGATCCGCGCGCTCAACGTCCGCCAGTATCCGCGCAGCGAGAACGCCGCGGTCACCGTAACGACCGTTTATGTCGGCGCCAGCGCCGAACTCGTGCGTGGATTTATTACCACACCGCTGGAGCGTGCCATCACGGCCGCCGACGGTATCGATTATGTTCAGTCCCAGAGCGCTCAGGGCCGCTCGACGATCAGTGTGCGCCTCAAGCTCAACTACGATCCGATCAAGGCCCTTTCCGAAATCAGCTCCAAAGTCGATCAGGTCCGGGGTGATTTGCCCCCGGAGGCCGAGGTGCCGGTCATCAGCGTCGAGTCGGCTGACAGCCAGTTCGCCTCGGCCTATCTCAGTTTTACATCCGACGTTCTCAAGCAGAACGAAATCACCGACTATCTCGTCCGCATCGTACAGCCGCGCCTTTCAGCCATCGAAGGCGTCCAGCGGGCCGACATCCTTGGTGCCCGCACCTTCGCGATGCGCATCTGGCTTAAACCCGAGCGCATGGCGGCGCTTAACATCAGCCCGGTCCAGGTACGCCAGGCGCTGGCCGCCAACAACTTCCTCGCCGCCGTTGGTCAAACCAAAGGTTCGCTCGTCCAGGTGAATCTGACTGCCAACACCGATCTGCGTTCCGTGGGCGAGTTCAGGCGCCTCGTTATCCGCGAGCAGAACGGCGCCATCGTGCGGCTGGAAGACATCGCCGACGTCGTGCTGGGGGCGGAGGACTACGACACGGAGGTCCGCTTCTCTGGTGAGACGGCGGTATTTATGGGCATCTGGCCCCTGCCCAACGCCAACTCGCTCGACGTGATACGCCGCGTGCGCGTCGAGATGGAATCCATCCAGAAGGGGCTGCCCAGCGGGATGCAGGCCCGCGTCGCCTATGACGCCACGGCCTACATCAACAATGCCATTCACGAAGTGATCAAGACCCTCAGCGAGACCCTGCTGATCGTCATGGTCATCATCTTTCTCTTCTTAGGCTCGCTGCGATCGGCTTTCATTCCGGTGGTGGCCATTCCCCTTTCTCTCATCGGCGCGGTGTTTCTGATGCAGCTGTTCGGCTTCACCATTAACCTGCTGACGCTGTTGGCCATTGTGCTGTCCGTGGGTCTGGTCGTCGACGATGCCATCGTGGTGGTGGAAAACGTCGAGCGACATCTGAGCGAAGGACAGTCGCCGGTCAACGCCGCCTTGCTGGGCGCCCGCGAACTGGTCGGTCCGATCATCGCCATGACGATCACACTGGCGGCGGTCTATGCGCCCATCGGTTTGCAGGGCGGGCTCACCGGCTCCCTCTTTCGCGAGTTCGCCTTGACCCTGGCCGGGGCCGTCACCATCTCCGGGGTCGTCGCCCTCACCCTATCACCGATGATGTCGGCCAAGCTGCTGAAACCGGGCATGGGCGAGCAGGGACTGGCAGGCAGAATCGCGCGCGATTTCAAACGCATCCGGGCCGTATATGGCCGCGGGCTCGACGCCACCCTCAACTCCCGTCCGGCCGTCTACCTGGTGTGGATCGTTGTGAGTCTGCTCACCATCCCTATGTTCACCATGTCCGCCAAGGAGCTGGCCCCCACCGAGGACCAGGGCGTGATTTTCGGCATCGTCGAGGCCTCGGCCGATGCCACCCTGGACCAGACCAGCCTTTATGCCGCTGCGGCCAACCGGGCGTTTCTCAGTGTGCCGGAGACCGACTTTACGTTCCAGGTGACCTCTCCGACTTCCGGCTTCGGCGGCATGGTCGTCAAGCCGTGGGAAGAGCGCCAACGCACCATCTTTCAAATATTGCCGGAAGTCCAGCAGAAGCTGCATGCCATCCCGGGCATCCGCATGTTCCCGGTGACGCCTGCGGCGCTTCCGGGCGGCGGCCAATTCCCGGTGGAGTTCATCCTGGCATCGACGGCCGAGCCGGACCAGATCCTCCAATTCGCCCGGCAGATCCAGCTCAAGGCGATGCAGAGCGGCATGTTTGCCTTTCCGCCGATCATCGACGTGAAGATCGATCAGCCGCAGTCGGAGATCGTGATTAATCGCGACAAGGTGGCCGACCTCGGCCTCAATGTCCAGGAGGTGGGTGCGGATATGGCATCTATGCTGGGCGGCAACTTCGTGAACCGCTTCGACATCGCCGGCCGCAGCTACAAGGTCATCCCGCAGATCAAACGCGCGGACCGCCTCAACCCAAACCAGCTCCAGAACATCTACGTCACCGGGCCGAACGGGCAGCTCGTGCCGCTCAGCACGATCGCCACGATCAGCAATTCCACCGTGCCCCGCTCGCTGAACCGCTTCCAGCAGCTCAACGCCGTTAAGATCAGCGGCGTAGCCATTCGTCCTCTTGACGAGGCGCTGCGCTACCTGGAAGATGAAGCCGCCCAGATCTTGCCCAAGGGCTATGTGCTGGATTACACGGGGGAGTCGCGCCAGCTCCGCACCGAGGGCAATACCTTCCTCCCCGCCTTCGGACTGGCGGTCGTCCTCATCTTTCTCGTGCTGGCGGCGCAGTTCAACAGCTTTCGCGATCCCTTCGTCATCCTTGCCGGCTCGGTGCCCCTGGCGATGTTCGGCGCGCTCGTCTTTACGTTCCTGAAGATGCCCGACCCGAACATTCGGTTCTGGACCAACGGTTGGACGACGACGCTCAATATCTACTCCCAGGTGGGTTTGGTGACTCTCGTCGGCCTGGTATCCAAGAACGGCATCCTCATCGTGGAGTTTGCCAACAAGCTCCAGGAGCAGGGACGATCGAAACGCGAGGCCGTGCACGAAGCGGCCCTGACCCGCCTGCGCCCGATTCTCATGACTACCGGGGCCACCATCGCCGGCCATTTTCCCTTGACCCTGGTGACGGGCGCCGGCGCCGCTGCCCGTAATTCGATCGGCCTGGTGCTCGTGGGCGGCATGGCCATTGGGAGCCTCTTCACGCTCTTTGTCATCCCTTCGATCTATATGCTCGTCGCCCGCGACCATTCCCTGGATCGGGTCCGTGAACCGGCCATGGCTACCGTTCGGACGCGTACGGTAAATCCGGGTGTTTGAAGTGGGGAAAAAAAGGATCTTTATCAGAATCAGGGCAAACAGGGGGTTTAAAAGTGACAATGCGGGGGTTCGTCAAGAATGGAGAAGATAACCGGTTATCGGCTTGAAGCCTTAAAAGCTCTCTGCAATCGTATCGCCCTTGAATACCCTGAAGCCATTGGGATGGCTTTGATTGAATTGAATTGTGGTTGCATTAAGGCGTGTGGCGTGTCTGCCAAAGGTGATCCTATCGGTCCGCTGCAGACGATATCTTCCCGCGGTAACGACAGCTATGCGCCAGTGTGTTTCAAATGCCGCCAGGATGAAGGCAAATTTATGGAAAGAGTGGTCCAGCGCGGGCTGATGTGGCCGGGCGCTGCAGGGGAACGTCCGGATCGCAGTCTGAGGGTTTCAATCGGCCGCAAGGTTTTTGGAGCCGGTTTCATAGAGCTGGAATAGGGCAATCCGCCTGACGGCATCACATTGGATGAGCCGTGACGACGGTCGAATTGCTTTTGCAGGCATGATGTCTGCTGGGCGTTCTTTTGCATCGCCGGCCGCAAGCGGGCCGTCCGTTCCAGGTTCCGGTCGAATACACCGGTCCGTGGATTTCTCCCAAATCCTGCAACGCGCCGCAGGCATTGCACGCTTTGGGTGAGCTGGCGACTAATCGGCGCGGATTCATGTTAGCGTGCCCTCGACTCCGCCGGCTGGGGCCAAGGGAGCTTCAGCCTCGGAGGGATCGCTGAATTTATTCAATTGTCAATGTGTAGTTGCTGCTGAGATTGACCGCGTCCACCGCCACGACATAGGTCCCGGCAGCCAGGTTCGCTGCAATTGTTTCCCGTTGTCCGTTCCCGCCCGAGTTGCCGGCCTGAAGTAGGCTGCTGGCATCGGCGTTGTAAAGATAAAGATCGCAATCGGCCGACGAGTTCTCAATCGTCAAGGTGAGGGTGACCTGAGCGTTGTTCGTCAAGGTAAAGGAATACCAGTCCTCGACCGTCGCGCCCCCCTCGCTGTCAAGGCCCTTATAGACCTCGAGGGTATAGTCCGCCCGCTGGCCGCTCGGGGTCTCGCTGATACCGACCACGTAGTCAACGGCGACAAGATAGGTTCCGGGATCGAGATAATTCGATAAGGACTTGGAGGTCGAGGTGTTTTCCTCAAAATCGACGGGAGCACCCATGGAAGATGATCCCGTATAATTAAACAGATAGAACCAAATGCTCCCCGTAGGAATTGCGCTGTGGCTCAAAGTCACATTGACGTAGGTACTGGACGGAACGGTCAATAGGTACCAATCTTCAGCCAACCGATACCACAGGCTCCCCCCGTACTCGAAGTCTATCAGGGCCGATGCATCGGAGTCCAAAATATCGCCTGCGATCACGGCCGGCAGGTTGATCGTCTGCGCCGTGTCCCAGGAGTCATTCGAGCTGGTTTCGGACAGGGCCGGCAAGGTAGAGCCTTCATCCGTCTCTGAGGAATAACCCTTCAATTCTGCGGGCACGGTCAAGGCTTGCGCTGAATCCGGCCCGTTGTTCGGCTCGGTTTCAAACTCATAATCCACCGTATCGCCTCTTAACGAACAGGCTACCAGCCCGAGGTTAATCGTTGTACTGCTGCCCCACGGATACTGACTCGTCATATCACTGATACTAAGGTAGCGATAATACCCGATCGGACCAATGTTTTCCTGGTAGTACTCCTTCTGGAAATCCGATTCGTTGTAGTCCCCCCCGCAAATTGTGCCGTAATCGGAAAAATATTCGCACTGGCTTTCGCTGGACGATTTTCCGATAACAATGGCCGGCCCAGAAATATAGTCGTTTTCAATTGACCCCACGCTGGCCGTGATCAGGCTGCTGGAGGAAAAAGGGGCGAAAAAGCCGCTGCCCGGCCAGCTCCCGCTCTGGGCATCGAATAGGGTAACGAGTTTTTCTCCGTCCTCTGATCCGAGCATTTGATTATTGACAAAAGTCAGATATCGCCAGCGTGGCATTAGATCATTGGTATCATCATAGCTGCTTTTTCCCGACACTTTGACTTCAAAGGCCATCACACCTTCAATTTCCTTGGCATTGCCGAGCGTGACCCGAAAGCTGCCATTACCCGTGCTGGTGCGTCCGCCTGAGAAGCTGTCCCAATAAGACCTGGTGTAATCCCACTGAAACTCCCAAAAATCGCCCGCGCGCAGAGCGAAATCAAATCCGGAGTACTGGGGAGGCTCCAGCGAACCAAGTTCAATAATTTTCTGGACTCGCAGCTGAAATTCGGTTGAAATGGTAAAATTCTGCAGCACCTCTTCGCGGGTCATTCCGGAGTTCATCATTTCAATCCAGCCCTCAAACTCGGCCAATTGCGCGCCCCTGCGCAGAATTCCATTGTAGAGATCCTCCAAAAATTCCCGGTTGCTCTTATTGCGCAAGATATACTCCTGGCTTTGCAGGAACCCCAGGGCAATCTGATGGGTCAGTGTCTTAACCGCTTGTTCACCCTGCGATATAGCCTGTTGCATGAAATTCACCCAGCCGTTAAAACCGGCTGTATCGGGCAAACGCCCCTGAAATCCGCGGTACAAATCATTGACTAAATTGTGTTCGGCCCCTCCGGGACCATTGCCAAGCAGGTTCGCCATGTACAGTTTGAATTCATCGCTGTAGACGAAATAATTTAAAAGCACATTGCGGCTTAAGCCCTGATCGAGCAAGTCAACCCAGAATGCGAAACCGCCCTGATCAGGATTTCGGTTAAAAAATGTCTGGTAGAGGTCGGTCACATATTGCTCATTGGTTTTGTTCTTCTGCCCGTATTCTTGGGAATTGAAAAAGAACTTGGATAGGGCGATAAACCCTTCTTTGCAATCGATGTTCAAAGATACGATGCGTTCGATTTCGTCTTTCCACCCCTGGGCGCCCGCAGCGTCTGGCTCCCGGTCAAGGATGTCACGATAATACTTCCGAATGAGGTCATCCATGTAATCAGCGGCGGCAAATCCAGGAAGGCCAAGAAGCAGTGCCAAACCACAAATAATTGCGCAAAGGCTTTTCATCTTTCAAACTCCTTTCAACTCGCGATCAATTGGATGGGTGTCCTTAAACCGACCGGCGCTCAAAAACCGTGAATTGATCTTAGAATATCGCAGGTTCGAAGTCAAGCCAAAAATGACAGATTTTAATATAATATTAGATACTTATGTAATATTTTGCATATTTTGGGAAAGATCATGCCCCATGCTATGAAGAATTTTTCCCAGATCGAAGAGGCGAGTGAAAGATGCGGGACGCACGAATATCGCCTTTCATATCAGAATCGTGGGATGCTTGACGGCCTGCGCGTCCGTGCTTTTGTCGATTTCGCGCTGGCAGACACAGCCAAAAGCCGATGAGCGGTCGACCTATCCATGGTTTTTCAAAGAGCTAAACTGTTACCGCGAGATCATCATTCGTGAACGCAGTGATGCCCGTGCGAGGCATTGCACAACCACGATGCGGAGCGGCGGTCCGGTTTGATCGACGAAAACTTGGACGTGCGACGCGGAATTTACAGCCTGCCACCCCGGCAAATCAGGATGATCGCGACGGCGCGGCAGTGCGGCGCCGGCGCCAACCCTTCCTTCTTCGCATTAAAATGATGAGAACCAAACCACAGATAAAACCACCGCTGTGGGCGAACCAGGCGATTCCACCCTCGGCGGGCGTTCCATATTCGGCGAATCCACTTAAGATTTGGATCAGGATCCAGTAGCCGAGCAGGATGAAGGCCGGAACTTTTATAATTCTTATGAAAATAACGATAATGAAAAGTGTATTGATTTTAGCCCCTGGAAAAAGCAACAGGTAGGCGCCCAGGATGCCGGCGATGGCACCACTGGCTCCGATGGTGGGGACCCGCGAGTTGATATTTACCAGCCCATGCACCCCTGCCGCGGTCAGGCCGCAGATTGTGTAAAAAACCAAGTAGCGCAAGTGGCCTAAGCGATCTTCGATATTGTCGCCGAATATCCACAGATAGAGCATATTGCCGAGCAAATGCAGCCAGCCGCCGTGCATGAACATGGCGGTTACGACCGTCAAGGGCGCCGGAACAAGATTGCGGGGTCCGATATCCACCCCATGGAAAAGTTCATAAGGGATAAAACCCAGGCGCCCTAAAAGGGCCTCCGGCCCTGCGGGCGCACAATAATGCTGATAGACAAATACGGAGATATTGGCGAGAATCAGGAGCAGATTGACGCCAGGAACTGATCGAGCTGGATTTGCGTCGCTTAACGGGATCATCCCATTATTCCGTCAAGTTGAACCCGCCGCGGGCGAGTTGATTTCAGCCGGTTGAGAATTCTGCGCAAAGTCGATTCGCCCCGCGGCATTTCGATATTTTTGGGCCTGGGTTTGCGGCCCAAGCTCTTGGCCTGTTAATTTTTATTTGAATAAGATACAGCAACCTGAAGAATGCGTGCGATTCAGGGAACAGCTGCAAAAAATACTCAGAATTGACTCAATTATTGAATTCCTTTACGGTTATAGCGATGGCTGATCAAGGATAAATTCGTATTAGCGCCAGAGAATTTCAAAAAGCAAAGAGGATGCCATGATTCACTCATTTTCCATGTCCCCCAGATACCTGGGGAAGTACCCCGGGGTGGGCTTTGGTCTGACCCTGATCACCGGATGTCGCGATTGTGGAGATCCTGCGGGTTTTGATCAGCATAAACGCAAGTTGCTGCGCCAAATGCGGAAACGGGCGACGCTGTCCCGGATTTCGGAAAGAATTGATATCTACGCGGATTTTTTTCGACTTTTCGGCTATGAATGCCCGTTGCCGAAACATCTCCAAAGAACCATCCATAGTGGATTTCCGCGGTATTCCCTCTGCGTGGATGCCCACTTCATGGCCGAGATGTGCGCCGGTATTCTGGTGGCCGTAACCGATGCCGATCGGTTTGACGGAAAATTGACCTTGGACGTGGCCAACGAGGACGAAGCTTGTGCCGGGATGGGCGGGCGTCGATTCAGCACCAAGAAGGATGAAATCGTCCTGCGGGATGAGAAGGAGATCGTCTGTGTCCTTTGTCAGGGAGCCGACGAGAAGACGCGCGTGCGCGAGGATACCGTGAATGTTCTGTTCTATGCTTATGCCGTTCCCGGTATTGAACGGCCGTATCTCAAAGACGGCCTGACCATCGCGGCCGATACCATGGCGCAGTGGGGCGGCGGCAAGGTGGAAGGCATTGAGATTTTTTGAGTCTGATGGCAATTCGCAGTTACGGGGCGCTTTGGTGCTGTCCATAATGGCATTCAGCGATCCCCGAGGGACCCGACCGAAAACAGAGCATGGCGAACCAAGGAAGTCCAAAAGAACGCCAGTCTTCCGCCTGCGCCTTGATTTACGACCGTAATGGCGGATCCGTTAATTTCCTTGCCGGCGATTCTTGCAGAGCCTGAAGACGAAAAAGGATATGATCCCGCCCACGACGCCGCCGAGGTGACAGGGCGCCAGGGGGGATCCGCATAATCCCATGTGCATAAAAGCAAAGAGAACTTCCCCGGCCATGAATTCATAGACACTTTTCGAGACTACCAACAGAAACGACAGCAGTCCGGCCCGCCAGTGCGCCTTATGGTGCATCATCTCCAGACCGGACAAGGCCATCAGCCCATGGGCGGTTCCGGAAAGCCCGCCGAGTCCTTTCGACGCAATCAGGGGCGCAAAGATCACGGCGGCGAGCAGACTAAACCCGCCGCAAAGCACCAGGTAAATGATCTTGCGGATGATTCTGTTTTCCTGGAGTCCGGTATACAGGATGAAGAAGGCCCCAGCATCCAAGAGAAGATGATACCAGGAGACATGGACGAACGGATGGGTGAAAAAACGCCACCAGCCGCCGGAGTTGGGGAAAAATATAAGCAGATTTTCCGAGTGTTCCCCGAAAAGGTGCGGATTTAACCCGGCCAGCAGGAAAAGCAGAATCAAAACATCGAGGGTCATCCCCCAGGCGACAAGTCGGGCTTTAAAGCGCTTCCCGTGGGTATGCAGCGCACCGCTGATAGTCTCGCCAACGAAGGTGGTCATGAGATCCTCCCCATCGAAGTGTCAACGCCCCAAACTCCAATACAAACCGGGGACGTGAACGCGCCCCCGGTTGGGTTCTTACTTCCTGCGCCGCCGGCGGCGCAGCCAATAGGCCATTCCGACAAAAAGCGGACCCACAGGCCCCGATCCGAAATTGAGATTAAAATCCCGGCTCTGGGAACGCGGCGGGTCCGGCACCGCCGGCTGCGGGGCAGGTACGCGTGCTATCTTTTGCGGGGCGGTTGCAGGTGCCTGAGGGATGGCATCCTGGGCAATTACAGGCTGGGGGCCGATATCCGCCACCGCCTTGCTGCGAATGATCTCCAATTCATCTTGCCGTGCCGTCTGGGCCTGGCGGTCACGGTTCAGGCGCCGGGTGTTGCGGCGGTCGATTTGCCAGCGCTGATATTCGGCATCGTTCTCCAAAACCAGAAAAGACGTGTATTCGGTCACAATGGAATACCCTTCACCCAAGCGAATGATTTCATCCACGACCTCGGTGCGCGAATTGGTCCGGTCAGCCTTTTTAAGAAGTTGGTCTATGCGCTTCCAGGCCCACATCCGCTCGATTTCGGGGTTGTTCGGATCACGCTGGGGAAACAATAGGGCCTCCGATTGACTAAATTCACGTCCCTCGAGGTTACCGTTAAGTGTGACTTGCGCTTCACCCCGGCCGGCGTACCGGCCATAAACGCGGATCGGGGCACCATGATAGAGGTTGGGCAGCACCTTGGGTTCAATATCGTAGACCCGCACGCCCTCAATCTGGATCTGAAGATCGGTCGCCACCGGCCGCAGCAGTTTCCGGCGAAAAGCCTTGGCCTGGCGCTGGAAATTGTCGCCACGGGAAATAAACGCCGCCAACCCGCCGGATTCTTCCGCCATTTGTTCCAGCAGGGGGCGATTGACTTCATTGCCGACACCGATACAAAACACCCGGGCGTTGCGGGGGCGGGACTGAATCAGCTGCAGCAATTCCTGGCGCTCCTTTTGCTCGGTCATCCCGTCGCTCAGAATCACCACGTTTAAGGTACGGTCCGGATCGCCATATTTATAGGCCGTCGTCATGGCGGGCGCCAGAATCGTACCGCCCTTGGCCTGCTGGGATTGCATATATTTGCGGGCCACTTCTTGCATGTCGGAGTTCGCCGGCTGGAGTTGGCCGAAGAGCGTGTTCGGGTTGACGTTAAAGGTCATTACCTCAAAGCGATCCTGGGGACCGAGTTCATCAATAAACGCCTCCAGCGAGTTGCGTGACAGGATCATTTTGCTGTCGTTGCCCATACTGCCGGAAATATCCAGCAGAAATACATAGTCCAACCCATTATCCATCACCGCCAATTCCTGACCGGCGGTGAGGGTCAGACAAAAATACCCATCTTCATCCAGCGGCCGGGAGGTGATCAGATCCAGTCCCGTTCGCGGGCGGGACAGCTGGTAGTTGATCACCACGTCCGCCGCCAGGCTGCCTGCGGTGGTTTCGAGACTGGCCTGACCGTAGTTAGAGGAATGCTTGACCACTACAAAAGCTTCGCCGTGGCTGGGGCTTTCGAGGGCCGTAATGGGCACCGCCGATTTGATGTCGACGTTGATCGCCAATTTCCCCGTCGTCCGGGTATCCACATCGGTGCGTGTTACCGTTGCCAGCGGATAAACATAGGTCGCCTGATCATGATCGATATCCAGCTCCTGGTAATACGTGATCTGAACTTTCTGTTCGGCGCCGGCGTTAATCGGAAATACCCGCATCTCAAAAGTCTTGTAATCGACCTGTTCCAGCAGACCCGGGTCGCGTCTTTTGCGCTTGTAGCTGTCGTAAATTTCCCGGGCCCGTTTCTTTTCGATGACTTCGCCGACCATTTCCCGGCCGTTAATCCACATGCTGAAATTGGCCACCGAGGCGCCCTTGGGAACCGGAAAGGTATATAGAGCCTCGACTTGGCGTTTTTCCGTGTTCTGGAAAATTTGGGTCACCTGGGTAACGGCCACCCCGTTATTGACGGTCACCTGGACGTCATGCTCTTTAATTTCCAGAACACCGCCGAATCCCCCATCGGCAATCAGCAGTCCCGCGGCATGCACCCCGCCGGAAGGTATCCCGCAGAAGATTCCTACGGCCGCCATGATAATGGGGAAAAACCCTTTTCTGATTTTCCTGAAGATCGATCGTTCGGTTGGCATGTTTGCTCTCCTTTCTCCATGAGCCCCTCTATTCCATGGTCAATGAAATATTGGGTAAAATTCTTGGTTTCGATTTTGCGTTGAACCTAAAAGCGCGTTGTCCGTTTTCTGCGCTTGGCTTTCTCGTCAACCAAGAAATGTGCCACAGTTGGGAGCGACGTTCTAACTATCTAATTTATAATTATTTAGTATATTTTTTGCCATTCGGCGCAATTTTTGATAGTGTTAATTGATATGCATTTTTTGTATGTGTTGCGCTCAAGAAATGTCTGGAGACAGCAAGATTTATTCAAGCAACGAAGCCCCAAAAATGAGCCTATGGGAACAAGAAGTCGTTTAAGTCCGGAAGAACGGGATTTTTTCACCCTGGTGAATCAGGCCGTGTTTGCCAATCCTTTCGGCGATGCGCGCGTCAACATTGATTTGAAGATTGCGGGGTTGTTTCCGGGTGTTTCCGGACAGGAGCGAATCGACAAAGCCATCGACGAGATTGCGCACATGATCGCGCGATTGGAAAGGGAAGGCCGCGCGGATATCAACCAGTATTCCGGCCGGGACCGAAGGCTCATCGAAAATTCCTTTCTTTATGATTTTTTCCATAAATTTATCGATCGTTTTGATCAGCACATTCGGGAGCAGATCGAAGCCGGCGAAAAGCCGTTGCATGTAT
>CP070697.1:4008651-4012576 GCA_020353555.1 Desulfobacterales bacterium | reverse complement strand
CCGAGAACATCGCCAAGCTGGAAAAGAAACTGGGCCTGGATAAACCGTTTTATGGGCAATATGTTGACTGGCTGAAAGGTATTTTCACCGGAAACTGGGGTAGATCGCTCATCATGAAGCAGCCGGTCACCGACCTCATTCAGCTGCGCCTGATGAATTCGGCTTTTCTGGCCGCCATCTCGCTGGTTTGTGTGATCTTTCTGGGCATCCCGCTGGGGGTGTGGGCGGCTCTTCGTCAAAAGTCAAAACTCGACCTCGGTATCGTGGCCGGATCATATATCGGCATTTCCGTGCCCGAATTTGTTTCCGGAACCCTGCTCATCATCCTCCTTGCGGGTCCCACCCTCAAAATCTTCCCCACCGGCGGCTACCAGAATTTATCGGCCGGACTTTTCAACTGGTTCAAACACCTTATTTTGCCGGCCCTCACGTTGACCCTCATCTTGCTGGCGCATGTCGTCCGCCAAACCCGCTCGGGTATGATCGGTGTGCTGAAATCCGATTACGTGCGGACGGCGCGCTTGAAAGGCGCATCGGAAAGACGGGTGATCGTCAAGCATGCCTTGCGAAACGGACTATTGCCCGCCATAACGGTCCTGGCCATGGATCTGGGGTACCTCATGGGCAGTATTGTGATTGTCGAAGACGTCTTCGCTTATCCCGGTATGGGACGTCTGATCATCTACTCGGTGCAAAACCGGGACATACCGGTACTTCAAATGGCGGTCCTCATGGTGGCAATGGTCTATACCTTGTCGAACTTTGTGGCCGATATGCTATACGCCTATCTGGACCCGCGGATCAGATACCGCTAAACGGAAACGGCAGCGAGCCGGCGCCATGGTTAAGAAAATATTTGTAACCAACCCCACCCTTGCGGTAGGGTTATTGATTGTGCTCGTCGTGGCCGTTGTGAGTCTTGGCGCGGTGTACATGACGCCTTACAACATCACGGAACTTCACATCCTGGATCGCCTGCAGCCGCCCAGTAAAGATTACTTCTTCGGAACCGATCAATATGGCCGGGACCTTTTCAGTCGGGTGCTGGTCGGCGGACGCACGTCTCTGACCCTGGGGTTGGGAGCCGTTCTTTTGGAACTGCTACTGGGCATTCCCATCGGCATCATGACCGGCTACTTCGGCGGCAAAACCGATGAAGTCCTCATGCGGCTGATGGATACCCTGATGTCGATCCCCTCCCTATTGATGGCCTTGCTCATTTTGACCGCGCTCGGCGGCAGCATGTTGAATGCCATGTTGGCCATTGCCATCGTGGGTGCCCCGCGCATTGCCCGCGTGGTGCGCAGCGCGACCCTTGCCCTCAAGAATGAGGAGTTTGTGCTGGCGGCCCGGGCACGCGGTGAATCACATCGGTTTGTCATGTTTGGCGAAATCTTGCCCAATGTCCTCTCACCGATTATCGTCGAGGCCACCATCGGGGTCGGTTTCGCCATTATGATCGGGGCCGGCCTTAGTTACCTGGGTCTCGGAGTACAGCCACCCAACGCGGATTGGGGTCTCATGATTCGCCAGGCGCGCGAATACCTATTCGCTTCGCCCTACCCCATGCTATTTCCCGGATGCGCCCTGGCGGTGACCATTATCGGCTTTAATCTGCTCGGTGACGGACTGCGCGATCTCATCGGAGAACAGACGGAGTAACCCGTGCCCCCGCCGGTTTTGGAAATACAGAATCTGTCCATCAGCTTCGCGACGAGCAACGGCGAGCTGCACGCGGTGCAGGACGTGAGCTTCAAGATTCAGCCGGGCGAGACCTTTGGTTTAGCCGGCGAATCGGGGTCGGGCAAAAGTACCCTCGCTTACGCCATCATGCGCTACCTGCCTTCCAACGCCACCATCCAGGGGGGCAAGATCATCTTCCGCGATGCAAACCTTCTGGAAAAGCGCGAGCAAGATCTCCAAAAGATCTGGGGCAACGAGATCGCCATGGTATATCAGGACCCCAAGACCGCGCTCAACCCCGCCATCCGGGTCGGCCACCAGATTGCCGAAGTCCTCCAGATTCACCGGGACCTGAACGAACCCCAGGCCTGGCAGCACGCTTTGAACCTGCTGGATCTGGTGAATTTCGCCGACCCGCAATTCAATGCCCGGAAGTATCCCCACCAGCTCAGCGGCGGCATGCAGCAGCGGATTATCATTGCCATGGCGCTGGCGTGCGACCCGGCCTTGCTGATCATGGACGAACCCACCACCGGCCTGGACGTCACCACCCAGGCGCACATTATCGAACTGATCGAAGACCTCAAAATAAAGGTGCGCTCATCGATCCTCTACATTACCCACGATCTGAGCGTGATTGCCCAGGTCAGTGATGCGGTGGGTATCATTTATGCCGGTCAGCTGCTGGAAACCGGCACCGCCGAACAGATATTCACCAAGGCCTCGCATCCCTATTCCAGCGGCCTTTTGCGGGCCATACCGGACCTTGATCCAAAAAAACCGTTTAAATCTATCCAGGGTTATCTGCCGGACCGCACCCGGCCGATCCCCTGCTGTATTTTCGAACCGCGCTGTGATTTGGCGACGGAGCGATGCCGGGTTGAACCACCGCCGGTCTACCAGGTTGCCGAGAATCACTTTTCAAAATGCTTCCGATGGCAGGCGGCCGGCACTTGGCGCGATGAGGCCGCGGTGTCGGCGAAGAAATTGCGGAACACGCAGGATCGGCAAACCCTGGTGGCGGTGGAGCAGGTTAAGAAGTACTACGGCGATTCACATTTATACGAGCGGATTCTGGGAATCGAGCCCTCGGTTGTGAAGGCGGTCGACGACGTCTCCTTCGACGTCGGATCGGATGAAACCTTCGCTTTGGTCGGGGAGAGCGGTTGCGGCAAAACCACCTTAGCCCGCTGTATGGTCCGCATTCTGGATCTTACGCAAGGACGCATTTCATTTTTGTACCCCAAGGCCCAAAACGGCGGGCACAAGTTTGATCGGGAACTGCGAAGAAAAAATCAGATTATTTTTCAACACCCGGACTCTTCCCTGAATCCTTTCAAAACCATCGGGGCGATCCTGGGGCGTCCGCTCAAGCTTTATGGCGTGGCCCGCAAAGATCGCCGCCAACGGGTGCACGCGCTTCTGGAGGCCGTCAAGCTCGATCGCGGGTATATCAACCGGTTTCCGAAGGAGCTGAGCGGGGGTGAAAAGCAGCGCGTGGCCATCGCCCGGGCCTTTGCCGGCAATCCGCAATTCGTCATCCTGGACGAACCGGTTTCGGCCTTGGATGTCTCCATCCAGGCGGCGATTATCGATCTGCTGCTGGAATTCAAAGCAACGCGGAAGATCACGTATCTTTTCATTTCACATGATTTGAGTCTGGTACGCCACGTGGCTGACAAGGTGGCGGTGATGTATTTAGGCAAGCTCTGCGAAATCGGTGATATCGAAAGCGTCTTCGGGCCGCCTTATCATCCCTACACCAAAGCGCTGCTTTCGGCGATTCCGCGACCCGATCCGCCCCAAGGGAAACGCTCGATCCGCCTGGAGGGAAGCATTCCCAGCGCCAAAAATCCACCCCCGGGATGTCGTTTCCATACCCGTTGCCCCAGCAAGATCGGAGAAATTTGCGAAACGGCGGCGCCTGCTTTTCAGGCCATCCATAAAAACCATTTGATCGCCTGTCATATCCCCTTGGAGATTCTGCAAAAAGAAGCGTCGATCATCTAAAACCGCCTCGTCAGAACAACCAAACACAAAGGGAGGTTGAATATGCTAAGCTGAGACCCCAATCGCGTCCAAGCTCGACTCGGGGTGCTCGTTGTTCGTTGTCGGTTGCGGGTTGACCCCCGACGGTTACGATTTTTCTACTCGGCTGGCTCCCAAAGAGGACCCATCGCAAACAGGGGTCACCGGGCGACCGGAGGGGTTGATATCGCCGGCAAGCAAAGACCTCCTTCCC
>CP070697.1:3996806-4008551 GCA_020353555.1 Desulfobacterales bacterium | reverse complement strand
GCTGGACCTGTTTGCGCACATCGCGCAGCGCATCTTCACCGCCGCGTTTTTCAAATTTATTCACCACCACCAGGTCGGCAAAGTCCAGCATATCGATCTTTTCGAGTTGGGAGGCGGCCCCGAACTCACTGGTCATGACGTACAGGGACACGTCCACGAGGTCGATGATACGGGAATCGCCCTGGCCGATACCGGCCGTTTCGGCAATGACCAGGTCGAAACCCGCGGCCTTGACCGCCTCGATCGCCTCGGCCAGAACCGCGGGAATCTCGGACTGGGACTGGCGGGTGGCCAGCGACCGCATGTACACGCGCGGATTGCCGATGGCGTTCATCCGAATGCGATCGCCCAACAGGGCTCCGCCCGTCTTGCGCCGGGTGGGATCGCTGCTGATGATCGCCACATGAATATCTTTCAGATCGTGCAGGATGCGCAGAATCAGTTCGTCGGTCAAGGACGACTTCCCTGCGCCGCCCGTGCCGGTAATGCCGAGCACCGGGATTTTGCGGCCGCCGATTTTTTTTGCCATCTGGGCGCGCAATGCCGCCAGATTGCCGTTCTCCTGGGCTTTGGCCTGCTCGGCCGCGGTGATCAGATGGGCCACCAGAAGTTTGTTCTGCGGCGACAGCTCATCCAAGGCGAAAGCTTCATCCCGGACGGTGGAAAAATCCAGCGCCTGGACCATGTGATTGATCATCCCCTGCAGTCCCCAGTGGGCGCCGTCTTCGGGCGAATAAATCTTGGTCACCCCGTAGGCTTCCAGTTCCCTGATTTCATCCGGTACAATCACCCCGCCGCCGCCCCCAAAGACTTTAATGTGCGCGGCGCCGCGCTCCTTTAACAGGTCCACCATGTATTTGAAAAACTCCAGATGGCCCCCTTGGTAGCACGAAACGCCCACCCCCTGGGCATCTTCCTCGATCGCCGCATCCACAATCTCCCGGACGGCGCGGTTGTGCCCCAAATGAATCACTTCGACACCGGTATCTTGAAGGATACGACGCATGATATTGATGGCGGCATCGTGACCGTCGAAGAGGGAAGTGGCCGTAACCACGCGGATATGATGATGGGGTTTATACAGTTGAGCTTCAGCACTCATGGCGGTCTCCTTCTCGTGCTATTTGGAATTTGCGATGCGCAGCATGGGTTCCCGGCGGTTACGTTAATCATTCCGGCCCTGGGCAAACATTCCGATGATGAATTCGGTCTGCAGCTTGACGTAATCTTCAATGCGGTAATGGCGCGCCAGGTACCAGCGCCGGAAAGTCCACATGTGTCCTAATACGGATATGTTGTGGGCGGCCAACTCGATGGAACGTTCGTCCAGATAAGGCAGTTCGCCCGATGACGCAATGCGGGCCAGAGTTTCCACGAGAAGGCCCGTGATCCGGAGTTCATTTTCAAGGACTTTTTTCCGCCATTGAGACGGCAGCGAATGGGTTTCCTGGTAGATCAGCAGAATAAAGTCGCTCATCCGATGGCAGACCATAAAGAATTCCCGGATCACCTCGGCCAGTATGTTGCGGCCCCCCGCGGCCCGGGACATGGCCTCGGTCAGTCCCCGCTCAACTTCGGCATGGATGGAATCACACACCAGATAAAGGATATCTTCCTTGGAGGTAAAATATTCGTACAGGGATCCGATGGAAAAACCGGCGGCCTGGGCGATTTGGCGTGTCGTCGTCTTGTGAAAACCTTGCGCCATAAACAGCTTTACGGCGGCTTCCGCAATCTGGCGGCGCCGGCGCTCGACCAGTTCGGGATTCTTGACCTGGGTGGGTATATCTTTGATGCGGTGAAGCCCGTACATGGTGTCGTGGCGATCTTAAGCCTTCAAGGGTTGGGACGGGTTGAACGCGGCCCGCCCATTTCTGAACGGGCGCTCAATTATTAAAATTAACATTTCCCTATTTTTCCTGTCAAGCTTTTCCGAATTCTCACGGTCCCAGGCGGCGCATCGCGGGCCAGTGACAGGGTTGTCTGCTGACTAGCATTAATTTCTTGGGGTAATTGTCCTTTACACGCCAACGGTGGGCCGGCCTTCGAGGAAAGGTATTGACAAGTTACGGCCGTTGAATTTAAAATTAAAATGACCGAGCGCTCGCTCAGTTACGGCAACCGATTGAGATAATCAAAATAAAACACCCCTAAAGAAACCCTAAGTAAAGATATGTGAAACGGCCAGCCGGAAGCCCCCCAAAGGTGGGCACGCCGGTTGCCCGGGCGCAGGTGCTGCGGTCGATGCCGGCCGCCGTGCACCAGTCAGGGCCGACGCATTGGGAATTTTGTACCAGTTTAGCCCTTTGAAAAACCATGGATTGATCGACCGGGATGTTTTTCATACGGCTAAATTGATACGGAATTTTTTGGCAGATTCTTGCTTCCAAAGACGTTCGCCCAACTGCACCGGTATCCCAAAATTGACACGGGCTAGTTCCGCCTGGTAAATAGGGGGGCCGTGGGTGCAATTCGACCGCCGGGAGGTGACTCTGGATTTTGATTTAAGCAACGAACAGGCCATGATTCGCAAAGAGGTGCGCAAATTCGCCCACAGTGAAATCGCGCCGGTGGCCGGGGAACTGGATGAAACCGAAACGTTTTCAGCCGAACTGACCCGCAAAATGGGCGAAATCGGCCTTTTCGGCATGTTCGTTTCCGAAGCATACGGCGGCCAGGCTTTAGACTATCTTTCCTACATCATCGCCGTGGAGGAAATCGCCCGGGTGGACGGCTCCCAGGCGGCGACGATCGCGGCGGGCAACTCGCTGGGCATCGGTCCTATCTTTTATTTCGGTACAGAGGAACAGAAGCGCCAATATTTGCCCCGACTGTGCCGGGGAGACGCTCTCTGGGGTTTTGGATTGACCGAACCCACCGCGGGATCCGATGCCGGTGGAAGCCAAACCACCGCGGTGTTGGAGGGTGACGAATGGGTGCTCAACGGGTCGAAAATCTTTATCACCAATGCCGCCTGCGAGTTGTCCGCAGGGGTGACGGTGCAAGCCGTGACCGGCACCCGGGAAAGCGGAAGACCGGAATACACCTGCTTTATCGTGGAACATGGCACACCCGGATTCAAAGCCGTTCCCATGCACCGCAAGATGATGTGGCGCGCCTCGAACACCGCCGAACTGTACTTCGATAACGTGCGGATTCCCGCCAAGAATATGCTGGGCCGACGCGGAGACGGTTTCCATCAGATGCTCAAAACCCTGGACGGCGGACGGCTGTCCATCGCCGCCATGGGATTGGGCGGGGCCCAGGGCGCCTATGAGGCCGCCCTGAAATATGCCAAAGAGCGCCACCAGTTTGGTCAACCCATTTCCAAATTCCAGGCGGTGGCCTTTAAGCTGGCCGACTGCGCCCTTGAAATCGAATGCGCCCGCAACCTTTTGTACAAGGCCTGCTGGCTGAAGGATCGGAACCGCGCCTTCGAAAAGGAGGCGGCCATGGCCAAGTTATATTGCTCGGAACTGATGGGCCGGGTTGCCAATCATGCGGTCCAGATTCACGGCGGTTACGGCCTGATGAAAGACTACAACGTGGAGCGGTTCTACCGCGATCAGAAACTGCTGGATATCGGCGAAGGAACGTCCGAGGTGCAACGGATTGTGATCTCGCGCTACATTGGATGCTAGCCGGCCCAGAGCACACGCGTTCAAGGCATCGCGCCCGCAACATCGCCATCAGCGCAGATGGAAGGGCAGTCAACAACGATGATGGGCGCGGCGGAGACAATGCCGGCTTCCAGGCAAATGACCGGAGGCCGCTGCCCGCTGCCCACAAGGGAGGTTGTGATGAGCGAAAAGGTCCTTTTGGTGGAAGAAGCAAACGGGGTGGCAACCCTGACTCTGAACCGTCCGGAAGTAATGAATTCGTTGAATTTTCCTCTGCTGCATGCCCTGCGCGAACAAATCGAAGCCTTTCGATTCAACCGCCGCATTCGGGTGGTCATCATCACTGGGGCCGGAGAAAAAGCCTTTTGTGCCGGCGCAGACCTGAAGGAACGGGCCACCCTGAACCCGGAGCAGGTGAAAGAATTTATTTACACGATCCGCAATCTTTTTTCATCCATTGAACAGCTGAATAAAGCCGTGATTGCCGCGGTCAACGGTGTCGCGCTGGGCGGCGGCACGGAACTGGCCCTGGCCAGCGACATTCGGATTGCTTCCCGGAACGCAACCATGGGTCTGACCGAGGCGCGTCTGGCAATCATTCCCGGTGCCGGCGGCACCCAGCGGCTTCCGCGCCTGGTGGGAAGGGGCAAGGCCAAAGAGCTCATATTCACCGGCCAGCGGGTGGGCGCCGAAGAGGCGCTGAATATCGGCCTGGTCAATAAAATCTGCGCGCCCGGCGACCTGTTGGCCGAATGCCAAAACATGGCCGCCCTGATTTGCGAAACCGGCCCGATTGCCATTGAACAAGCCAAGTATGCCATTAATTTCGGCCTGGAGACCGACCTGAATACGGGCCTGGCGATTGAATCGAATGCCTACTGGGTGACCATCCCGACGGAAGATCGGCTGGAGGGGTTAGCGGCGTTCAGGGAAAAGCGCAAGCCGCTGTACAAGGGCCAATAGGACGGCCTGACGGGCACCCCCCCGCGACGGCAGGTGTAGGATCGCGTTTCTCAATATCCCTGAGGACCTCAGACAGTGACACGCTTTCCAATCCGACCATCCGTTGCACTTGTCCCCGGTGGGCTTGCGGTAACGTGACGAAGTAGAACTTATAATTGTGGTAAAGATATCGAAAAGGAGGCCTGGATAAAATCATGACTGAATACAATTATTGGAAAATATTTCCCCGCATGCCCCGCCAGGTGACCATCGGGGATATCACGGTACGGGACGGTTTTCAGCACGAAGAAAAATTCATTTCCACCGCGGCCAAGAAATTTTATCTGGAAGAGCTGATTTTTGCCGGCTGCCGCAACATCGAGGTGACCAATCTGGGCAATCCTTATCTGATGCCCCAATTCAGGGACGCCGAAGAATTGCTGGCCCACCTGCGCGACGATCGCTTCAAAAAACGCTGCGAAAGTAAAGGCGTGAATTATGACGACATTTGTTTGACCGCCGTCACCATCCGGGAACCGTCGGTGGACCGTGCGATCGCCCTCCGGAAAAAAGGAATTGGGCCGGACCGCCTTCTGATGATGGTTTCCACCGAGGAAGAACACCACTTTGCCAATGCTGGCACCACGCTGCCGGAGTACTGGAACGAGGCCGAACGCTGCATCAAGAAGTGCAACGACGCCGGCATGAAGATGTGCGGCACGGTCAGCACCATTTGGGGCAGCCCCATCGGCGGCGCCACGGATCTGAAAGACGCCGTGGAATTCACCAAACGCTGGCTGGAGATCGGCGCCCACGACGTTGAACATGCCGACCACGACGGCAGCGCCTCCGCGCCCGAGGTTTACCGTTACTACGCGATGATCCTGGATGCGATCCCGGATACCCGAGTGCACATTGCCCATTTTCATGAAACCAAGCGCGTGGCGTCCGCCTCGATTCTGGCCACCCTGCAGGCGGGAATCACCCATTTCGAGGCCACTTTAGGGGGCCTGGGCGGACAGCCGGCCAATTTCCTGGATGACTGCCCGGTCAAAGGCACCGGCGAGTATTACTATGAGGATCCCCGCTATGTGGGCCTGGTTACCTTGGAGGATACTCTGGTACAAATCGACGAGATGGGAATTGAACATGGCTGGGATGTGGACCGCGTGTTGTGGCTGGGCCGGCAGATGGAAAAAACGATCGGCCGGCGATTGCGCTCCGACGCGGTGATCAACGGCCGGACCCTGAAAGAGGGGCACATGCAGTTTGCCCGGCCCGGTTTGAAAGCCCGCAAGGCCAAAGCGGGGGAAGCGCCCGGCCAGAAGTGGCCCGCAGACTGGAGCCCCCAAGCGGTGTTGCCGGAACGGTACTGCCCGCATTAGGCCGCGAATTCAAGGGCCCCAAAACCGAGGAATGACCCATGACAGTCAAGAACCAAAAACCATCGATCGACATTGACTTCTTTGAGGATTTGACCGGTGAGATTCCCGTCGAAACCCCGCCGGGCGCCGAAGATATCGGCCAGCGGATTCGAAAAATCAGGGAAGCCAAAGGAATGTCCCTGGAATCGATTTCCCAGATGACCGGATTCGAGGTCGATTTCCTGGACGGCATCGAAAAAAACGAAATCCAGCCCCAGCTGGGGACCGTGATCAAGCTGTCCAAGGCGCTCGACAGCGCCTTCGGGCGTTTGGTGTCAGGCGTCGGCGACAGGCTCTATTCCATCACCCGCAAGAACGAACGCCGAACCATCCAACGCTCCACGTCCCAAAAAGGCCAAACGCATCTTTACACTTACAAGAGCCTCGCGCCCGACGTCAAAGGCCGTCACATGGAGGCTCTGATCGTGCAGCTCGAAGAAAGCCCCGCCAAAGAGATTTCCGTGCATGCCGGGGAGGAATTCATCTATGTGTTGCAGGGCGCCGTCGTGCTAGAAATCGGAGAAGACAAATACGAGCTCGAACCAGGAGACAGCGCTTATTACTTGTCCACCACCCCGCATCACATCGCCGCCAAAACCGGGCAGGCGGCCATCCTGGCAGTTCTTTACGAAGGCTGAGAAGAACACAGAACATGCGAGGGCTCAAAGCTACAAGCTCAACGCTCAGAGGGGCGTTGGTTGCCGGCCTCCGGGCGCTCGTCGGGGTTCACCGGAGAAGGGATGGACGATAAGCGCTAGGGGATCACAGCGCCAAAGGGCCCGGGGTCCGGCACCATGGTCATCGGTGCTTTGGGGTTCACGCATGCGTGCGTTATTATTTCGACATGGGTGGTCACGGGCATCATGGGTCCTCGGCCACGCCGGGCAAGGCCTTGAAGCGGTCGCCGGCTCAAACTCAGGTCCAAGCGGGTGTAAAGCCGGAACTGGTGGAACTTTTAAGATCCAAAGGGTATGATTGGCGGTGAATCGCATGCCAACCGGATCTCCCAGGGTTCCGACTAAACACCCGCTCTCAGACCTTCAAACAGTGATCCGCGCGCCGATTCCAAACTCTGTCCGGCGCGCGGGTCGAAATAAATGTGGCCGCATCAGTTCTCCTTTGTCAGATTACCGAAAGCCTTTCAGGGACAAGCGCAATGGATGGTCGGATTTGAAATCGTGTAACTGTCTGAGGGCCTTAGGGATCGTTGAGAAAGCCCCGCGCGGTGGCACCGCTTGTTTCAAAGACCTGGAAAAAATCGGGATGCAACGATGGTTCATATCTTGCGTGTCCTCGGGGCTTTCTTTATGAGCCTTTGGGCCCGAGTTTTACACGGTTTCAAACCTGATCATTCAGGCCGCGCTCCATGCTCAACAGGGTTAATGTGACAAAGTGGAATTAGTACTTAAAACGATACCAGGGAGGTGGGGGCATGCCGGAAAATGTTGCCGACGTTCATGATTTATCCCATGCCGATAAGGCCCGTCTGGTCAGGGATATGTTGCACCGGATCATTATCCACTATGCCATCTGGTTTACGGAAGTCAGGCACCAGATGGGCCTGGAAAAGGCACTGGAGATTTTAGAAACGGCCTCGCAAAGAAGCATTGATATTCAGCTGCAAAGACTGGCCAAACTGCTGGGGTTTGAGATGCAGGACGGCCTTCCCGCGGCCTTGCTCAACCTGTCGCCGGACGCCCTTATGCAACTCATGGACAGCGTGGCGGTGAACTGGCTGGCCAATGATGGGGTGTGGTTTCAGGCCGTTGAATTTTCCAGCGGTATGAATGATGCCAAACGGTGCAACGATTCCAGCTGGGCCCATTTTTCGCCGTTTGAGGCCTGGTCGATCAAAAGATTTTTGAATCTTCCGGACCATCCCGGACTGGAAGGTTTGAAAAAAGCCCTGAATTTTCGCCTGTATGCCCGGGTTAACGAACAGTCTTTCACGGAAGAAGGACCGGGCAGCCTCGTCTTCCGGATGAACGAATGCCGGGTGCAATCGGCCCGCAAACGCAAAGGTCTGGATGACTATCCGTGCCAATCCGGTGGCATGGTGGAATACACCTACTTTGCCCGCAGCATCGATCCCCGAATTCGCACGGAGTGCATCGGGTGCCCCCCGGATGCCCATCCGCCGGAATGGTATTGTGCCTGGCGCTTTACGATCGTGGAGGATTGACGCCTAACTTTTCAATGATGCCAGGGCATCTTGGGCTTGCTTCAGGTAAACATCCGCGCGGCATTGGCGAAAATATTGGATGGCCCGCGTGAAATACCGCCTCGCGGCCTCATGGTTTCCTTTTTGTCGGGACCAGAAGCCCCAACTGAGATAAGCGCGCCCCAACGTCCCGCGGGCGCCGATCTCCTGGGCGCATTCAATCGCGTGACGGAAATAAGCCGCCGCTTTTTGCTCGGCCGGGGCGGCTGTATTTTCAAGCTGGGCGGCCGGAGCCGCCTGCGCGAGGTGGGCATACATGTTGGCCAGTATGTACCCGCAGACGGTATGCCGCAGTTTGCTGCCGTTTTCGATCCAGCTTTGATAACTCTCCTCGAGAATTTTCAGCCCTTGGCTGATCTGACCCCTGGTAACCAGCACAATTCCGTGAAAGAAATACGCCGGTTTGCCGGCAAACTCCGCACCGCAGGCCTGGCTGAATTCGAGAATCTCGTCGATATGCTGCTGCGCATCCTGGATTTTCCCATCGAGGATCAGGCCGTAGGCGAGCGCCAATTTGGGAAAAAGGGAATACCAGGGATCCACCGAAACCTTCACGGCCTGCTGCAAGGATGCGGTGGCCTGGGACAGATCCCCGGCGGCCAAGCGGCTCCAGCCGATGCAGCAATAGCCCATGCCCATGATGCGATCATCGCTTTGGGTTCGGCCGAAATCCAGCAGTGAATGACCGATTTCACGGGTTTTTTCGCTATCCCCCTGGTGCCACAGGGCATATCCCATCCCGGCCAGGGAGTTGAAATAGATATAAGGGTCCGTGCGGCCGGCCTTCCATATTCTTTGGGCCCGCGCGGCCAAGGCGAGGGCCTCATCCATCAACCCTAATTCGGTGCACACCCAGGTCAGCCAGGCGCAGGCGTATCCGACAACGGGATGATTTTGCGTGGCCTCCCCCAGTTGCAGAGCCGTGGACAGGCATTGATAGGCCTCGTTAAAGCACTCCCGATGCCAAAGCGCACAACCGAGCCAGGCATAGAACATTCCCCGGGTGTCTTTGTCGTCCAGGGAATCCGCCAACGCTTGATGCCGGGCAAGGATTTCCAGTAATTCTTTATAGCGCCCGCGATAGTAATAGACAAAAGACCACTGGTTGAGCAGATCGATGAACCGCCGGCCCTCCGGCTTGGATTCGGGGGGATGCCGGCGGAGTAACTCGAACGCGTCCTGGTAATAGCGATGGGCTTCTTCCAATGCATATCTTTCCAGGCTTTTGGCGCCGGATTTCGCCAGGTAATCGATGGCCTTGGCCAGCGATTGGCCGCGCTTAAAATGAAAAGCCAAGGCTTCATAATAGGCCGGCAGCCGATCATGAAAAAGTTCTTCCATCACGACCCCGACGCGCTCGTGGAGCGCTTGGCGCTCTGTTTTCAGCAGACCGCTGTAAACCACTTCCTGGGTCAGGGCATGTTTGAAGATGTACTCCAGATCCGGTTGTAAAGCCCTTGTTTTGATGAGATCCAGGTGTTCCAGCCGGCTGAGACACTGTTCGATGTTGAGCGGATGGTCGGTGATCCTAGTCAAAATCACCGAGTAAAAGGCGCGGCCGATGACGGCGGCCTCCTGCAGAATTCGTTTCAGCTTGTGGTCCAGCCGATCCAGCCGGGCAGCAATGACGCCGCGAATGGTGGCGGAAATGTCCGCCTCGCCCAGCGATCTTTTCAGCACCCACAGGTTGTTTTCCCGGACCAGGATCTCCGATTCAACCAGGGAATTGATCAGTTCTTCCAGGTAAAAGGGGTTTCCTTCCGCCTTTTCCCGCAACAATCGCCTCAAATCAGAAGGAATACGATGGGTTCCCAGCAGAGACGCCACCATATCCTGGGTTTCCGAGGGGGAAAGATCTTCCAATCGGATTTCCTGGTACGCCGGGCCGAACTTGCCGATCTGATGACTGGAAAACAGCGTTACGGTGGGCCGGAACACACAGAGGATCAGGGCCGGATAGCGGAAATCCGACAGAAGGAAGCGGATGAGCTCCAAAGAAGAAGGATCCGACCAGTGGAGGTCTTCCAGACAGATGATAGTGGGCGCCCGGCCGGCCAACGCATTCACGATTGCGAGGATGGCCTTTTGCAGCCGAATTTTCCAAATTTCAGGACTCAGCCCTTCCAATTCCGGATAGCCAAGGTTATAAAGACGGCCCACATACGGAATCACATCTTCCGTTTTTGCGACCCCGGCCAATCCGGATTCAATTTTCGCGCGCACGTTTTCCGGCGGATCGCCCTCTTCGATTCGGAATCCCCGATTGAGTAAGTCAATCACCGGGAAATACGTGATGTTCTGAGAATGGGGATAGCATTGTCCCTCGCGCCAATTGACCTCTTTCAGATTCAAGGAGGATCTGAACTCCTCCACCAGGCGGCTTTTTCCCGTGCCGGCATTGCCGGAGATTGCGATAACAGAGCCTTTTCCGTCTCGGAGCTTCTTGACGGCTTCGGCCAGCAGCTCGATTTCCAGCTTGCGTCCGATCAAAGCGGCGCGCAAGCCATGGAAACGATGGATCTTCTTGGGCCGGGCGGCGCGGGCGGTAACCCTGAAAACCCGCAGCGGTTCGGTTTTGCCCTTTACCCGGACAGGGGTTAAAGCTTCAAAATCAAAATAACCGCGGGCCTGTTGATAGGTTTCCAGCCCGACCAGAATATCGCCCGCTTGGCCCAGACTGCTCAAGCGCGCCGCCAGATTGACCGCGGCGCCAGCCACCCCGTGGGTTCCCCGGGCGAATTTGACTTCACCAGTGACCACTAGGCCGGTGTTGATCCCAGTATGCATGGCGAGGGGTTGGCCAATTTGCCCTTGAACCGCCGCGCTGCGCTTTGCCACCAGATCGTGGATCTCCTGGGCGGCCCGGATGGCGCGGATCGGGTCGTCTTCATGGGCTTGTGCGGCGCCAAAAAGCGCCATCACCGCATCGCCGACGAATTTTTCGATGAAGCCGTCGTATTTGGCCACGATTTCAGTAATCGCGCCAAATATCCAACTCATAATCTCCTTGACTTCTTCGGGGTCGAGTCGCTCCGACAGGGCCGTGTAGCCGGACAGATCGGAAAAAAGCACCGTGACAAACTTGCGTTCTCCCGCCGGGGCGCCATACGGCGGAGGGATCTTACGCGCCGGGAAGTCAAGCTGCGGGGGCTCACGTTCGACGGATCCAAGCCCCGGACCTGTTTCTTTAGGCAGAGGCTGTCCACACTGCTTGCAGAAGTTGCTGCGGGCTGGATTTGGGGTTTGGCAGAACGGACAGATTAAACCCAGAAAATGACCGCACGCGTTGCAGAACTTGGCGTCGGAAGAATTCTCAAATTCGCAGTTCAGGCATTTCATTTTAGCTACCTGACGCGTCCAATTCGCCCCAAGCCTGGCCCCACCCACCGAGGGCTTACACCCCCCGTCAAGGCCGAGGCCACACCGACCAAGATCACTCGCATACGCTCCAGGCTTCCGGATGTTCGGGAAAGGACGACCCTGTACGCTCCGGGAGCGATCTCCCTCTTTTTTTTTTAAGAACAGGCACCGGATGGAG
>CP070697.1:3986072-3996706 GCA_020353555.1 Desulfobacterales bacterium | reverse complement strand
GTTCCAGCTCGATTCCGATTTGGATTCTGAGACGGATGCCCCGCGGATAAGCGCGGAATCCGCCCCTGAGCAACAAGAGGTTGCGCCGAGTGATCTGGCGGAGGTAAAAAAATCGGCGGATTCAGAGGATTCGCCGGTTCTCGAAGATGCCTTGGCGGCTGACTCCGAGGATTTGACGCTTGGATTGGATCTCGATCTGGAAACCGAAGCGACAGAAGCGGCGGAGTCCGAGGAGGCACTGAGCGCGTCCAACGATTTGGAGTTGTCCGACCTTGAGGATATACTCGAAGAAGACCAGGAGGCAGGATCGGAAAAATCTTCCGCGACCGTCACGGAGGAGGAAGACTTTGAGCTGGATTTCGACTTGGAAACGGAGACAGCTGAATCCGACGCGGAGCAGGCGGAGGCCTTGAGTGCGGGTGAATCCCTGGATGAACTGGATTTTTCCGATTTGGAAAAAATGCTCGAGGGCGAAGAGGCACCGGTATCCGAAGACACAGCCGAGGGATCGGGGGAAGAGCTTGATTTGGATCTGGACCTCGATTTTGCTTCAGAGGAAGAAACCCCAGAGATCACCGCCTCAGAGTCGGAAGCCCAAGTTGAACTCGATTTCACGGACCTTGAAAGCATGCTCGAAGAAGACAATGCCGCGGAAGGGGAAAACGGATTAGCCGAGGTTTCCGAGGAACTTGAACTTGACTTGGATGTGGGGGAGGTGGAGGCCAAGGCGGAGGCCGCCGAGGATGAAAGCGGGGAAATGGCTGACGATGATTTCCTCGATATCGAAGAAATGCTCGAGGCCAGCGGCGCATCTTCGTCAGAGGAGGAAGGCGACGCGCCGGGAACAGGGCCTGATTTGGCGTTGGAGACCGAGGCGTCGGCGGATGAGGCTGCAATGGCGAAATCGGACCTGGAGCTTGATTTCGAGTTGGATGAAGATGCAAAAATGCCGGAAGAACCGGCGACAGCATCAGCGACCGCGGATGATGAGCTCGATTTTAAACTTCTGGAGACGGATCCAACCGAGTCCCCCCAAGATCAGGCGCATCAGACAGCTGTCCAGGGGGAAGAAGCACTTGCTGCCACCAATGAGATGGGAGCGATATCCGATGATTTTGCCACCGAAGAATTCACCGACATCCAGGAGGTAACTGGCGCAACCGATGTGGCGGAAGCGCCGGTGGAGGAAGTCGTCAAACCGACGAAGTCCCGGCGGCCCTTGAAGGCGGTGCTTGTGGTGGTGATCCTCGCCTTATTGGGTGTCGGCGTGATTGTCGTGCCCCCCAATTTAGGGATCAATATCCCTTTTATTAGCGATATTAGGATCCCCTACTTGAGCGATGTGGATCTGAAGGGCATTCCCTGGCTTGGCAATCTGATCAAATCCAAGAATGAAGATCTTGCGGGCAACCTCAAAATTACGCCGTTGGAAAGAACCATTAAGGGTGAATTTGTCAACAATGCCCAGCTAGGAAGGCTTTTCGTGGTAAAGGGGCAGGTCCGGAATGAATATGACCACCCCCGTAGTTTCATCCGCATCACGGGGAAGCTTTTCAAAAAGGGCAAAGCGTTGGCCAGCACGTCAACGGTTTATTGCGGCAATGTGCTCGCAAGCACCGACCTGGCTCAAATGGATCTAGCCAGCATGAATAAGCGGCTGCAAAACAGGTTTGGAGATCAAAGATCGAATTTTAAAGTTAAGACCGACAAAGCGATCCCTTTTATGATCGTATTCAATAATCTGCCCGAGAACCTGGACGAATTTACCGTGGAAATTGCCGGTTCATCAGCTGCCAAAGCAAAATGACCGCCGGATAGTTTCACGGTAGTTCAATGTCCGCTGCCCGACCGAATTTGAGACCGCCCTTCACCGGTGGCCAGCTGAGCCTGTGAGTCAAAACCATTTGTTTTTGAACTTGACTAAAAAGACATAAACTGTTAGAGAGAGCCGTAAAGTGAGTGGAAGGCGGTCGATGACGGGTGTCGCCGGATCGATCGCTGAGCCATTTTCTTGCTGACAGACTCTAGGCCATAAATTTAGGGCGATGTAGCTCAGTCGGTCAGAGCATGCGGCTCATATCCGCAGTGTCCGGGGTTCAAATCCCTGCATCGCCACCACCGCATAATCCGGAGAAATCCGATACCATCCTATGAGGCCTGTTAAATCAGGCCTTTTTATTTTTCTGTTGTCCAACGTTATCCAATTTGGTATATTAAAATCCGAATGATTTGGGGGTATATTTAGGGGTATTTAGCCCCTCCTTACCCAGAGATACCCCCAAAAAGGAGGGATCTCATGCCAAAAAGGATTACGCCGCTTACCGACACCAAGCTCAGGACAATCAAGCCGGGAAAAAAGCCTCAGAAACTTTTTGATGGTGGGGGCCTTTTCCTCTTGGTAACACCGACCGGCGGGAAGCTGTGGCGGCTCAAATATCGTTTTGGGGGTACCGAAAAACTCTTGGCCATTGGCACATACCCCCAAACATCCCTTGCCGAAGCCAGGCAGAAACGTGATGATGCACGGGCACTGCTGGAAAAGGGCATCAACCCAGGTGATATGAAGAAGGCGCAGAAGGCGGTGGAAACCCAAGAGACGGAAACGTTCGAGGGCATCGCTCGAGAGTGGCACGGCAAGTTTTCGTCGTCTTGGGCGGACAGCCACAGCAACAAAATCATCCGGCGACTTGAGCTCTATGTTTTTCCCTGGCTGGGGGACAAATCGATCAGGTCCATCACGGCACCAGATCTGCTGACGGTCCTGCGGAGAATTGAGGCCAAAGGCGCACTCGAGACAGCGCACCGGACTCAACAAAACTGCGGTCAAGTGTTCCGTTATGCCATAGCCACCGGCAGGGCCGATCGTGACCCAACCGGCGACCTTCGCGGTGCCATCCCTCCGGCCTCCGGCAAGCACATGGCCACCATCACTGACCCAAAGGAAATTGCCGGCCTGCTACGCTCAATCGATGATTACCGAGGTAGTATCGTTATTCGTTGCGCCTTACAATTGGCGCCTGTGGTATTTGTCCGACCTGGCGAGCTTCGGCATGCGGAATGGTCTGAAATCAATTTTGAAACGGCAGAATGGAGACTCCCGGCAGAAAAAATGAAATCGGGCGTTTTGCATATCGTTCCGTTATCAAAGCAGGCGCTGGATATCTTACAGGAGCTTCATCCTCTGACCGGGCATGGTCGCTATGTTTTTCCGAGCCCCCGTACCGATGAAAGGCCGATGAGCAGCAACGCCATATTATCGGCATTGCGGCGGATGGGATACGCCAAAGATGAGATGAGCGGCCATGGTTTCAGGAGCATGGCCAGCACATTATTGAATGAACAGGGATGGAACCGGGATGCAATAGAGCGGCAGCTTGCTCATACTGAAAGGAACAGTGTTCGTGCGGCGTATAATTACGCCGAGTTCATGCCGGAGCGTAAAAGGATGATGCAGGCTTGGGCTGACTATCTCTTCGCGATCAAGTCCGGTGCCCAAATCATACGAATGAGGACAGCCGTTGGGCGACTTGCAGATGGCAAGATTTAATGCACGATTCGAATAAAGGTTTTGATCAAGCAGGGCATCTTGGTACAAATGACCGCTAGGGATAGTTAATTAGTGCCTGATGGCCGATCCCCGCGTGTGCGGGGGAAACCCGCAGCAACGGCACCGCATATGCCAAGAGCAGGGCCGATCCCCGCGTGTGCGGGGGAAACCCGTCCAAGTCGAATCCTCGCTTTGCCATTGAAGGCCGATCCCCGCGTGTGCGGGGGAAACGCGCGATTAGATATTTGTTGATAGACTGCTCGAGGCCGATCCCCGCGTGTGCGGGGGAAACCCCTGAAATGGCGCTAATGAAGGGTCGTAATAAGGCCGATCCCCGCGTGTGCGGGGGAAACCGAATCTCGTCTGAATCCCATTTCTCGTCTGCAGGCCGATCCCCGCGTGTGCGGGGGAAACCCTATGAGGCAACAGATCAAAATCATTCACTTTTCAAAGAACACGAACGCCGGGCCGTTATCAATCCGTCAATTTCCACCAATTCTATTGGAGGAGAACCCAGGATCTGAACTGCCTGCCCGCCTGCACGGGTACTGTCCGCCCAGAGCATTACAATGGAGGCGTCATCCTCGTAGAAATACCATTCGCTCAAGACATTCCATATGCGTTGGCGCACGGCCGGTGAAATCCTTGGGGCACTGTACACGCCGGGCGCCAATTCAAGCATTGTTGAAGATAAAAAACCTCGAATTCTATCTCTTACGTTCCGGGTTACTACCACTGTCATTGACATGAAGCAGGTCCTTGATGTGATCGATCATTTTGGGGATGAGTTTGTATCGCCTGAATTCTTTTGCAGCTTCTTGCCGAATCAATCGTTCAAGTGAAAGCTCCGCATTTTTCAACACTTGATGGGCGCATTGAAAAGCCAGAGGTATGGTCACTTCGGTTCGATACAGGTCTGCCACGTCCAAGGTAAAGGCGTTGCTTGAATCCTCATGGATGAAGCCCAAAGGAGGCAAGGCGCCAACAGCTGCCACCGCGATGTCTGCAGCGCATTCCACCACAGTAGCGGCGTGGTTGATGGCTTGGTTGGGGATATCAGCTGCATTGGGATTCGATCGATCATACCGCCTTCCTTCCCATGGAATACGGTACCGATCTGCCAGAAATTTGTACGTTGTTTTCATCCGACTACCTTCAATTCCTCTGAGAATATTGAGATTGTGGTGACCGGTAATCATGGAAAAACGAAGAGCGTACATTTCCCTGGCGACTTCGACTCGTTTCTTCTCGTTTGCCCAAAGAAGGGCGTGGGCACGAGCCACATTGCTACGGCCTTGGCCCATTGGCGGTGCTGTGTAGTACTTGACCCATCCTTCCCCAACTGCCGCCAACAGGACACCATGACGTGCCAATAGACGCAAGGCATCATGACTGACAGTGGAACCGGGACCCAACAAGATCATGGAGATATTTTGGTAAGGAATGGCATAGTCTCCGGCATCCAGTTCATCGGACTTGGCACAGATAAAACGAAGCGTCCCGTCTTCAACAAAAAGCTTCCCGCGGGATAACCCTATCAAGCCATGCCGGTCCACATATGGAACCCTTGCCGCAGCTAATCCCAGCCGTCCTGGAAGAAGTGTGCCGTTACTCATCATCTCCTCTCTAGATCCATTATCTGGCTGGAGGTCTCAACAGCAACATCCCGAACCCGAAAGCTCTGTGCCGGCCAACGCCCCGCTTCAGCAACCCGCTGAATTCTTTTGAATCGCGAATGAACAATTCGCCTGAAAAAATGACATCCGGCCTTTCGATGCCCCTTTTATTTGAATGGCCTCTGCCCCTGTCACGTCGAAGGACTTTTACCCGCCTGAATCCCACCATCGATATCTGCGATGGAAGGAACTCCACGACAGGCTCATGACTTTCTCCGCTGACATCTACGAAATCTCCATCCGATTCCGTTGCAGCCTTCATTCTCTGAACGAGCCAATCCAAATATACCTTCTCCCGGGAAGGCGGGGTAGCTCCACTTGCTTTGGCTCTATCCAAAGCTGAGAGGAATACGTCCCTTTCCCTTCCCTTTCGGGATACCGGACAAGCGCGGATCTCAAAACCGACCCGGCGTCCGTTCGTCCAATTGTCCGGCATGGATTTTCCTGCCACCGAAGCCCAGCGACATACCTCCATTGCCACGGGTTCTGCAAATGTGTGCGCATGGTCGCAAATCTCTCTTGCACCATAGCGCGCGTAACCGAGGAGGTGCAATCCATCCCGGCGTTCAAACAACCGGAAGGGCTGAGGCGCCAGATCGCCGAGGGTCGCCGTCAGCCAGGCATGGGCGGCGTAGCCGAAATCCTCGTCTAACGCCAAGGGATGTCCCTGTATATGCGCAAAGCGCATGAGCTTGGCAGGATCAAGATGCATATCGATCATGAACATCAGGTCGCCTCCTTGATCATTCCTTCCGTGACAGAGCGACTGCCTGTGTGCAGTTGGCTGCTCCAGTCTCTCATATCGAAGACTTGACGAACTTGTTCGGGCCTTTCCTCTCTCAAGCCTGCCGGCCAACGAGCTGACATGGCACCGTGGTCTGTACGACCAGTGCGATTTGCTCTGGGAATCCTTTCGAGCATGTCAAGAACGTTTTCGCCGGAGATCCGCCCGACCAATATTCGAGACGAAGGCAGACATGACTTGCGGCCGATGAACAGGGGCCGAGTTGGTTGATCCAGGGCCTTTTCGATGGCAAAGATGTCCGGTGGCTCATTGTCCCGCAAGGCGACGACAGAGGTAAGGACACCATTGGAAAGATAGTGCCGGTATCTGAGGTGGGTTCCGAATTTTGCCACATCTCCTCCACCGCGATGTTCGGGAGTACCGCGCGTGGTCCAGCCGGCTTCCCTCATTTTCGGCTGATCCAGATCCACCGTTTGATAGTCCACAATCAGCTCCGGATTGATATCCCATCGCGAAGCCAAAAGGAGCCTGTCCTGGAGCTGCTGAATTTTTTCTATATCGGCGTGGACCCAACCTAAAGCGTTAGCGATCAGACCAGCTATCATGGAAAGGCCAGGGAACCTGTCCGTGACGTTATGCTGGTCCACCTTTACGCCGCCGAAGCTCATCAACGGCGCGTCGAAACGAAGAATAAGGCCTTCCATCATCGTTTCCCCCATATGGTATCAAGGGCTCCTTGCACCGCTTCGGCCAGCGTACCCTTGGATGCACCCGATAAACATTCGGTAGATTTTATAGAAGCAACAAAACGGGTTTCGGTCTGTCCGTACATCTCGTCAAGTTCCTTTGCGTGACTTCCCAGCTTGTCCACGGCAGCCTGCATGATGTCACCCTTCGCGGTAAGTGCTTCGAGGTAGGCATTGGCCAGGGTGCGGGGTTGCGATCTGCCGGATTCCAACAGCACAAAACCTGCTCGGGTATAAGGAGCGGTCGAACCCAGCTTGGCCCCAGGGCTGACGGTTGCGATGGCTTCAATGAGTCGTTCGAGAACGTTGCGGGCTTCTTCTTCGGTCTCTTCAGGCTGGGTTTGCCACGCGGATTGGTGGCAGCCGGTGAGGTTGGATACCAGTAGAGGAACGTCGACCACCACATATCCGTAAAACAGCCCGGCCCCGAGCTCCATATCGCCGGCATGGGCCGCGCCGGCGTGCTCCAAATCTTCCTTCAGATCATCGACCACCGTGAAGTAGTCCACTTCGGTCTGCAGCGGGTGCACGGTAAACGAATGGGCCACATGAACGGCGGCTTCAGGACGCGCTAAAATATCCGAAGTCACGAATCGCCCGAACAACGCGCCTTCAATCCCTGCTACCAAATCATTAATTCCTGCGGCCTTGACCATTGCTCTTAGATTGGTCTTTTCAGCTTTGATTTTCTTTTTCGATTCCTTCAATATGACCTCGAGGTTTTCGCCCGTCCTATTGCACTCCAGAATAAGCCCGACAAAGTAGTCCGCTTCCGGCTTGCCAAACAGCACTGGTTGTTTCAAGTGCAACGGATGGGCTGCAGCCTTAGCGCCTTTATTCCCTTTTACAACGTTCTTATCTTCTTTGGCACTTATAAGCTCTCCAATTAATAGGGTGACCAGCTTGGTAGCATTGTTCTCGGGCACCCCAGCTTCAACCACACGGCGCCAAACCTCCCTTTCGAAAAACATTCTGGAGCGAATCCCCTTGGGCAGAGCAAGCCGCCGGTGAAGTTCGTCGCGCCAGTGCTTTTTCAGACACTGAGAGGAAACACGCATCCGTTCTGCGTTGCCGAAGGGAATGCGTTTCGCCAAGCCGGCGTCGTCACGGTTGAGCAATGCGGCAGCAAAAGACGTAAGTGTATGGATTTGCAAAAACATTTTATTCCTCCCGGTTTTTGGATTAAACGGTTCGATAGTAATCTCGAGCGATGCGTCGGTTGACTGCTTCGCGGATCTCCGGGTTGCGGCTGAACAACAGTTCGGCCAGTTGCCGCCAATCGGTTGCAATCCCTTTGGCCGCAAGCTGCCGCGCAGCGCGAAGGGCCAAGCTACGCAGGGTCTCCCCGGTAGCCGCTAACAATCGTTCAAGCCGGTGTTCGGAAAAGCTGGCTTCGGCCAATGCCTGCCCGAGGGGTTTGGAAGGATCGAAGCCGCCGTCGCGCTGAATCGCCAGGGAGCAGATCAGCGCGCGCCACTCCGATGTCCAGGATTCCGACTGCCACGGTGAATCGATGTGGCGCAGCACGAAACGATGGAAAGCCAGTGGCGCCGGTCCGTCCAGCGCCATCCGCTTCAGGGCGGCCCGTTCCCCGGTGGGAAAATGCTCGGCCTTGAGCACCGCGGCCAGTGCCGGCACATGACCAGCCGGCGTTCGGGTTTCAATGTCCGTCATTTTTTTCCTCCATGTAGTCGGCAAAGTTTTTATAGAGACCACCGAAAAAGATACCATTGGCGAGAGATATAGCGCGGTAGCCGCGTCCGTTGCGCGAAGGACAACTCCGAAAGGCCTTCTCCAGAACATCTCGCGCGAGGCCTTTTAGGTTCTGCACCCATGGACGAAGCGCTGCCACATCATCTTCGGCATCGAGGGTCGTCCAAAGCCAATCGAAATAAAGAGGCTGCCAGGCAGTCAGAAAAGACCGGGATTGAGAACCCACCCATACACTGATTTCGCGTTTTCCAAAGTTAACCGAATCCGGGCCGCCTTCCATCAAGGCATAAAGTGCGGGTCGAAGGCACTTGTTTTGAACGCCGGCGGCCATTTCCAACCCTATTTTGGACAATTCGGCCAAGCGGTCTCTTGCATTGCCGCCGCCAAATAGAATCGGCTGCACACGGGCAGGCACGCGAATGGAAGCCTCACGAAAACCATCCGTGGTCCCCTGCCCTCTGACCAAGGATGAGGCGCAAAACCAACCACTGCCTTCGTTTGAAGTAGGGATCTGCACTGGAGATAGTTCGTAATCGTCCTGAAAAATCAGGTTTCTTAGCAACCCTGGGTGAAATCCGTTGGCCGAAGGCGTAAGTGCGGACGAGCTGGAGACCTTGATCGGAGTCCAGGGGTCGCCGACATTGCCTTTTAATGCTTGTGCAGCAATCCTAGTAGTTTTAGAAGTCGTCCCTAAAGCCACAATGCTCCCGCAATCAACAAGCCTGATTCTTCTGGCGACCTCAATGAAAAAAGGGTCAAGCTGCGAAAGCGATAAGCCGGTCTTTCCATCCCATGGCTCAATCCAGAGGCAGGTAAGGCCGCCATCGACATATGGATAGGGTGCCTTGAGCAGAGTTTTGCGATGTGCCAGCAATACTTTTACATCCCTATGGAAACGCATTCCCGAACGGCTATTTGCCTTCCATCCGACGCACACCCGGCTGCCGAAGCCTCCGTTCATGCGCGCAATTCCAAACTTTCCCTGCCCCAGAAACCCAGATGCGGTTTGATGCCCGATCAAGGCCAGAACCCAGGCTTCGATATCACTCTTACGTGCACGAGTCGCCTTTAGGTCGTGGTTTTTGGCACTCTGGAGCACATCGAGGCTATCCGGAGTTTCTGCCTTGGGTTTGTAATCGGTTTCGAAAATTTGTTTGCTTGGGGCCGGCGGCTGCATGAAGGCCGGCTTAGTTGGATCTTCCACCACCAGCTCCCAGGCGCAGTCGTCATTTCTTCCAGCAAGAGCGCGTAGACCGTCGATCCAAAACTCGCTCGGCTGATTTGGATCCCCCCTGCCCGACTCAACCAACACAGAACCGGCCAAATAGCATAGAAAAATATGGAAGATATCCGCCTGGTGGCGCTGAACACCTGCCAGCGCATCGACTTGGTCCTGCCCCAAGGCCTGGAGAAGCCCCGGCAGGCTGCGCCGGACAATCTTGTTCGCAAGGACCACCCGAAACACTTCATCCATGAGCAGGTTCATTGATTTTCTCCAGTCCAAAGCGTGAATATCGGTAGGCATGCCGTCCGGCCCGAATGACCAAACCTTCCTGCGTTACCCGTACCAAGTCCGCTTCTTCCTGATCGAGTCCTCGTGTCATGTGCCCGGGAATGACAAGTTCTCGAACATCCAGCCCGAAAGGACCGGGATAGATGCCGCCCAGCGAAAGGCGTCGGTCGTCAAGACCCAGACGGGTCATCAACCGTGTGTCCAAGGAAGACGGAAAGGAAAAATCACCGAAGTGCGCCTCCGGAATTACCGCGCCGTTTGCTGCCATGAGCATGGCTAGAATCTTTCCCTGGATGTGCTGTCCGTGTTTTAGCCAGCATTCCCCCTTAAGTGAGGCGATTTTTTCCGGGTGAGTTGCCGATTCCACCAATCGTCGATTATCGCGGGGCAGGTCGAATACCGGTGCGTTTGCGACCAGGTCCCGGGTGAGCTGTAAAATCCGCAAATCCTCATACACGGTTCCCATGCCGGCCGGAGCGTCGAACCGCACTTCGCCGTTTTCGCGCAAATAGACGCCAAAGTTGTCTGCTTCGGGCAACAAAACGGTGCAGACAGGAACCGGACGCTGGCCTCGATCATGCCGATGTAACCGGCCGATCCTTTGTAGCAAAACATCAATAGGGGCTAAGTCGGTCAGTATCCAGTCCGCATCTATATCCAGGCTTTGTTCGAGGGTTTGAGTTCCGATGAGAAG
>CP070697.1:3976558-3985972 GCA_020353555.1 Desulfobacterales bacterium | reverse complement strand
GCACGCTGACATCCAGGGCCACCCTTTGGCTGATTTGCTCCTTCAGATAGGCCTTGCCTTTCAGCCCCCAGAAGGGCAGCACAAAGATATACAGCGGATTTTGCGTGAACAGCGCCCAAAAAGACTCCACCAGCACATCCGTCTTGATCAAGGTACCATCGAGATCGACAACCAGTGGCGGTGGTTCCAGGGGCTGATCGGATAAGCCGTAGTGCGGGTGAGAAAAAAGCGTCCTGGGTTTCAGCTGATTAACTGCACGCATCGATGCCATTTTCGTACTCCTGGCGCCTGTCCCCCTTTAGCCTACCCCAACCTTGGTCGGCCCAGCGGCGGACCTCTGGCACCTGGCCTTTTAGATTCCCGGCTCCCGCGATGGCTTCGCGCCATTGATGTTCACCGGCCAGGGTCTGGTCTATCCGACAGGCGCACGCCGCGTGCCGTCCCAAACGGGTGGCAACGCGAAATAACGACGATGTTCATATTCCTTGGGAATCTACGAATTCTGCATAGCACAAAGCATGCCAACCATTTAACATACTGGTATTTATATTTTTTTGAATTAAGACCCTCCGGCACAAGGCAACTGCTAATTCCGATCGCTGCCCGGGAATGGTGGCTTTTAAACTTAATATTTTGAATTCATTTAACATATTCATATCAGAACTTGGAATTCCGATTCTTGGAAACACGGGAAGGCTAAATTCTCGTTCAATCTTCGGCCCTACCCGGGCGCGCCGGAACCCAAGGGGAATCGTAATTGGGTCTGCAGGGAATCCGGCGCAATTTGTTTCATAATCGTATTATCCGATCCTATTTGCTACAATTTTGTTATTTATTATTCATTATAAGACATTTTTGTGATTTCTGTTCTTGGGAGCACTCAAGTTATTTATCGATAAATAGTAAATGATTACATATACTTAAAGTGGTTTTCGAGCCGTATCTGCACCTGGCACAGAGCTTGCTCGTTTCAAAGCTAAAGAAAAATCCCGGGAAAGCAAAATCATTATTTCACAGTAAGAGTTTAGCCCTTTGAAAAACCATTGATAGGCCGACCGCTGATCGGCTTGGGGCAGCGCAAAAAACCCGCACATAAGGGTTCGTAAAACCGACCCGCATGTTGATTTCAAACAGGATGCCGCGCAAGGGAAGGTCAATCCGGGCCTTGATGGGAACGCCTTTTTACGGTTCGGTTTAACGACCTCCAGTTTTCTCAGACCGTTTCGCGGTGCCCCAAGCCGATCAGCGGTCGACCGGGATATTTTGCATACAGCTGAATTGATACATTTCACAAAGGAGCACGTTCCATGAAGAAAATGGCGGATCAGGTCGTGGGTGTCATCCCGCAAACGGCGCGAACGGGCAAAATAGGAGATGGAAAAATATTCATGCCAAAAGCGCTTTTGGCAGTATTATTCATTCTGTTTGGTATGGGTCTTGCCTGGGCGGGGGATGAACCCCCCACGCCCGAATCGAACAAAACGGCGATTGATCTGGTTCAATCCCATGCGGATTATGTCTGGACTCTGGTGGCCGCGGCCCTGGCGTTCTTCATGCAGGCCGGTTTTGCCATGGTGGAGGCCGGATTTACCCGGGCCAAAAACGCGATCAACATCATGATGAAAAACCTGATGGATTTCTCCATGGGTTCAGCGGCCTTCGCCGCGGAGACGCGCGGACAGCCGGCATTCAACCCCCTCAAACAGTCCTGACCCCGGCCTCCTTCCGGATCCTGCCGGCCGGGTCGCCGCTTCCTTCCGGCACCCGGTCGGCCTCCGGAACGCGCAGCCTTTTATTTCTCCCCGCTCAATTGCTCCACCACCAGCGCCAAAGCCGAATGGTCCAGCTCCTCGTTGCCCGCCGCAATCAGGGCATTCATCATTTCGGCCACCTGAGAAGTGGTCATTAACGGCACCGCAAACTCGCGTCCGGTCTGCAGCGCGATGGCCAGATCTTTGCGATGCAGTTTGATCTTGAAACCGGGTTTGAAGTTGTGATCGATCATGCGCTGGCCGTGCAGTTCGAGGATGCGGCTCTGCGCAAAACCGCCCAGCAAGGCCGAGCGCACTTTGGCCGGATCGACACCGGCTTTCTTGGCGAGGGTTAACGCTTCGGCGACAGCCTGGATGGTCAACCCCACGATGATCTGATTGCAGGCCTTGGTCACCTGTCCGGCTCCGGGTCCTCCGGTAAGCACGATGTTTTTGCCCATCACCTGAAACAAGGGCATGGCCCTTTGGAAGGCCGCTTCCGTACCTCCCACCATAATGGAAAGCGTCGCTTCCTTGGCCCCCACCTCGCCACCGGAGACCGGGGCATCCAGGGACTCCAGTCCCTCTTGCTTGAGGGCCTCGTAGACCTTGCGGGCGGTGGCCGGGGCAATGGTGGACATGTCTACAAACAGCATCCCGGAGCGAACCCCTTGGGCGACACCTTCCGGTCCAAATACCACCGCCTCGACATCCGGGGAATCCGGCAGCATGGTGATCACCACATCACTTTGCGCGGCGACTTCCTTGGACGACGCGGCCGCCGCGGCGCCTCCCGCGGCGACTTCTTCCACGGCCCCCCGGTTGATATCGTGCACCACAAGCTGATATCCCGCTTTGACGAGATTTTGCGCCATCGGTTTGCCCATGATACCCAGACCGATAAATCCGATTCTTTCCATTTTAACCTCCATTTCGTGGGAATGTTAGTTGTTTAGAGTCCCGACAACCATCAACGAACGCCCCGGGAAAAACCGGCCGCGAGGCTGGCGCCGCTTATCGGCCAGCCACCGCTTGGTTTCTTGGCCAGCAGCGCCCCCAACCGGATGGCCTCGATCATGGACTCGGGATTGGCCCTGCCCTCGCCCGCCTTGCCGAAAGCCGTACCGTGGTCAACCGACGTGCGTACGATGGGAAGTCCCAGGGTCACATTGACGCCCGACATCGCCGCCCATTCGCCGGTTTTGTCATCGTATTGAAAACCCATAAACTTCATGGGAATATGCCCTTGATCGTGGTACATGACGACCACGGCATCGTACATCCCCCCTTTCATTTTAGAGAAGACCGTGTCGGCCGGGATGGGACCTTCGACATTTTTGCCCAGACGGATGGCATCCTCGACGGCCGGCAGGATTTCTTCGTCGTCCTCATGGCCGAACATGCCGCCTTCGCCGCAGTGCGGATTCAAACCCGCTACGGCAATGCGTGGCATCGCGATGCCGATGTTCTGCAACGCCGCGTAAGTCAAATCAATGACCCGCAGGATGCGCGCCTTTTTCACGCGCTCGATGGCCTCTCTCAAACTGACATGGGTGGAAACGTGCGTGACCCGAAAATCGCCATGGGTCAGCATCATGGCGTAGTCCCGGGTTTGGGTGAATTCCCCGTAAATCTCCGTGTGCCCGGCATAATGATACCCCGCGGCATTGATGGCGGCCTTGTTGATAGGGCCGGTCACCGTTCCGTCGATCTTTTTTTGCAGGGCCAGTTCGATGACCTTGGTCACATATTCGAAGGATGCCCGCCCCTGCTCCGGCGTCACGGTTTTATACCGCAGGTGCTGCAAGTCCATATTGGCCATATCCCAGACATCCAGGGTGCCATGGATAAAACACGCCTCCGCAATGTCTTTGACCCGGTTGAGTTGCAGCGGAAGCGCCGTAAATCCCAAGACATCCTCCATGACGCCTAAATCCGCCACCACCAGGGGACGCGCGATCGCATAAATATCTTTGCGGCTCAGGGCCTTGGCGGTAATTTCCGGACCGATTCCGCCCGGATCGCCCACCGAAATCCCCAGTATGGGTCGTTTATCAGCAACCATCGTCACTTCTCCTTGATGACCGTGTGGATCATCACTTCCCAGCGCGCAGCGGCGGCCATTGGGTTTGCCCCCCCAAAAAGGGAACGGTTTAGCCCATTGTCAGTCGTCAATTCTCTGCGACCAGCTTTCATGCAGCACCACCAGCGTGTCATTTTTGCCGAAAGCCCCGGCCTTGGTAACCACCGGCCAGCCGTCCATCACGCCTCCCATGATCGTACCCCGAACCATTCCGGGTGCAATTTCACCCGACAGCCGCACCGCTTGCGCTCCCAGGACACTTAACACCGCGTAGGCCGTGTCCCCGCCGGTGAGAAAAAGCCTTACGGGCTGGCGGCCGTGCAGTAGCTCGGCAACAAAATATCCCAACCCCGCCGCAACGGCTTGAGGATGCTGACGCCGGAAGGTCTTGGCAATCGCGGCCGATTCCTCCGGCGAAAGGCCTATGCGGACAATCAAGTTGTTGTGCGCCAGGACGGATTGCGTCGAACGGGCCCGGACTTGAAGGTCGTCACGTTGCTTCGTTTCCGCCAGGAGATGGGGTGAAAGCGTGAGGACTTCATAAGAATATTTTTCCCGCAAGGTTTCGATCTGTCGTTTTGTCACTTCAGAGGTGGTCCCGCACACCAGCAGGCCGCGACCCCGACCTTCGACGCGGAGTTCCTCTGGGGCCGGCGATGACTTCTCCGGTAAATGGCGGCCCAGGCTGTCGGCCAACCCGGCCGAACCCACCGGAATAATCTTGGCGGAAGAAAACAGGGCCGTGCGGGCAATCTTATCGAGGTGCTCCGGGATGACGGCATCAAAGACCAGGTGCTTGGCGCCCTGGCGTATCAGCCGGTCAACTTCACCCCGCAGCTGACGTTCATCTCCATCCAAAAACGGCAGATCCACATGCGCCACCGGCAAACGGCACTGGGCCGCCACCACGCGCGACAAACAGGATTCGGTGACCGGTGTGACCGGATCTCGGGCAATCTCGGTCTGAGCCACGGGAATGCCGTTAATCAGGTGGATATCGTCAACCGTGGTGCGTCCCATGGCCGGAAATGCCGGCGCAATAAAACTCACCCCATAGCCCAGGGCATCCATGAGCGCTTCGGTTTCAACGCCGATGTTGCCCCTGAGACAAGAGTCAATCTTCTTGTAGACCCAGTGCGGTCGGAAGATCGCCGCCAACGCGGCGGCCGCCCGACGGAGCTGCGCACGGGCCTGTCCAATATTCAGCGCGCGGCTGTTGGTAAAAATCGCCAGCGCCCGAGAGGAAGGGTCGCAGTGCTCGGCGAAGTCGGTCCCAAGTTGTTCATCCGACAATAAAACGGTCTGGCGGAAATAGGGGCAGAACTGGACCCCCGTATCCGCCGCACCGGTCAAGTCGTCGGCAATGATGGCTATGGTTCCCATTTGCGATCCATTTCTGCGCCGAACGCACTGAAAAAAATGCCAAGCGCGCTTAAGAGATTTTGTGCCGGATAATCGCCCCCTTGTCGGCCGACTCTGCCAGACGCGCATAGAGGGACAAATAGCCCTTTTTAAATTTAGGTTCGGGCCGCTGCCATCGGGCCAAACGCTTTTGGATCTCCTCGTCCGGCAGGTGCAGATGCAGATTGCGGTTGGGAATGTCGATGGTAATCACGTCGCCGTCGGCCACGACGGCGATGGGACCCCCCTCGGCGGCCTCCGGGGAGATGTGACCGACGAAGCAACCGTTGTTGGTGCCGGAAAAACGTCCATCCGTGACGAGGGCGGTTTTGAGGGCCAGACCGCGGCCATAGATTAATTTCATGGCCTTGAACATCTCACGCATGCCAGGCCCCCCCTTGGGACCTTCGTAGCGAATCACCAACACTTCGCCCGCGGCGATCTGCCCCTCTAAAATGGCCTCATCGGCCGCTTCTTCGGAATCGAAGCAACGGGCCGGCCCGGTAAACGTGTGCATTGCGGGAACGATCGCGGCCGGCTTGGTGACCGCCGTGTTGGGAGCCAGGTTGCCGCGCAGGACAGCCAACCCGCCGCCGGTGCTCCAGGGATTGTCCCGCGTCCGAATAATCGCGGGGTTGCGAATCGTGGCCCCGGCAACATTTTCGGCCACCGTTCGGCCGGCAACGGTCAGGGCATCTGCGTACAGCAGGGGTAAAATCTCTTTCATGACTGCCGGCACCCCGCCGGCCTCGTGAAAATCCGGGACATTCGGCGCCGCGGCCGGATTCATCCGGGCAATGTGGGGCGTGCTGCGGCACAATTCTTCAAAAAGGTCCATGTCCACCTCACAGTCCGCCTCGTAAGCGATGGCCGGAAGGTGCAAGGCGACATTGGTCGATCCTCCCAGAGCCGCACTCAACCGAATGGCGTTTTCGATCCCCTTGCGATTGATGATTTGACGCGCCGTGAGGCCCTTTTTGAAGATTTCAACGATTGTTCGCCCCGATTCCTGGGCCGCCCGCAGCCGGTCGGCGTGGGTGGCGGGGATCGTGGCGCTGCCCGGAAGGCTCAGGCCCATGGCCTCCGCCACGCAGCACATCGTATTGGCGGTACCCAGAAAAGAGCACGAACCGCAGGTGGGGGCGGCACAGTCCTCGAGTTTAAGAAAGTCCGCCTCATCGATCTTACCCGTCTTTAACATGCCCAGACCCTCGGCCAGCGAGGTAATATCGGACGCACGGCCGTCAAATTGACATCCCCCTTCCATGGGCCCCCCCACCACGAGGATCGCCGGAAGATCCAGGCGGGCAGCCGCCATCAACATGGCCGGGACGATCTTGTCACATGAGCCCAGCAGAACGACGGCGTCCAGACGGTGGGCCTCGACCATCATTTCGATATCGTTGGCAATCAGGTCACGGGTGGGCAGGATGTAATGCATCCCATCGTGTCCTTGGGCGATCCCGTCGCAAGCAGCGATCACCCCAAATTCCACCGGTGTGCCCCCCGCCTGCCGGATCCCCTGTTTGACGAATTCCGCGACCTGATTGAGGTTATAATGTCCCGGGACCACCCGGTTCCAGGAGTTCGCGATCCCGATCAACGGCCGTTCCAAATCATAATCACTGTATCCCATGCCCTTATACAGGGAACGGTGCATCGACCACTCCGGTCGCTGAAGAATCTTCTTGCTGCGCCAGTTCATTGACATTCCTTTCCACAAAATGTTCCCGATTGGGAGATTTCCGCGTGACCGCTTGCCATGGAAAAAAAGAACTCCATCAGCGACGAAATCCGTTTTCCGCGGGGAAATAGTTAACAGCCACGCCAATGACTGTCAACAACCAATCAAGCCGGAACTTTGCCGCCCGGACCAGGCCCGATGGTAACTGTTTAGGCCCTTGAAAAACCATGGATGAGCAGTCGACCGGGATATTTTGCATACAGCTAAATTGATACGCCCGATTTGGTTGAAAAATGATCGCTCAATTCTTGAACTCGATTGATTTTCTCTTGACACGCTAAATGCGTAAATGCTTCAAATTTGATGCCATGGATGCGCGCATGGCCCTCCGGCGACCTCAAGGCATCATCGGGTCTTGGTCTCTTGGATGGCGGCTGTCTGAAATATACCGTGCGCTGTTTCAGCGGAAAGGAGGTAAACCTCATCCCATTGGCAGAAAGCGGGACTTCAATCTGATTGAATTTAGGGCGCACGACGGTAACGCAGGCTTGACGGGCCGTTTCGCCATCCCTACACAAAGCCGAACGGCAATCGTGAGCAAAGGTGGGTTTGACATCCCCAAAGGCCGGGGCTCTGAATTTTCCGGAGAGGTCAGGGCAATTAATCGAAACTTATATCGATCGGGAGGGAAGTGACGATGAAGAAACAGGATAACGATGTCACCAGAAGAGAATTCATGAAAACCACTGGCGCAGGACTGGCCGGCGCGGCGATTCTAGCAAGCCCCTTCGGCCCTCTCGCAAAAAAAGCCGTGGCCGCGGTGTCGCCTCCGGAACTTGCCATTGAGAAAAATCCGGTCATCAACGTTCTGAGGTGGAGCGTGTTTGTCGGCGCGGACAAGGATCTCTGGGAAGCCAACTGCGCCAAGTGGGAGCAAGCCACGGGAGGCAAGGTCAACAACGAATATGTGGCGTGGGAGGACGTCCGACCCAAGGCCGCCATGTCGGCCGCCGTGGGTGCCGGCCCCGATGTGGTCCTGGGCTGGCACGACGACCCCTTCCTCTATCCGGACAAACTCCTGGACGTCACCGATGTGGCGGAATACCTGGGACAAAAATACGGCGGCTGGGAAGACGTCTGCTTGAAATACGGCATCAATCCCGCCACCGGGCGCTGGATTGATCTTCCCATGGGGGGACCGGGCCAGGCCATCGTCTATCGCAAGAGTTGGGTCAACGAAGCCGGCTTTGACGAGGTCCCCCAAGACATGGACGGCTTCATCAAGTGCTGCAAGAAGCTTAAGAGCATAGGACATCCGGTCGGTTTTGCCATGGGACATGCCGTCCGGGACGGCAATAACTGGGCGCACGGCTTCCTCTGGGCCTTCGGCGGCAAGACGGTCAACAAGGACGGATCTCCGGCCATCAACAGCAAAGAAACCCGCATGGCACTGGATGCCATGAAAGACCTTTACGAAAACGCCATGATTGCCGGTGTCGCTTCCTGGCTCGATCCCCACAACAACAAAGCCTTCCTGGCAAACCAGATTTCCGTGACCAATAACGGGATCAGCATTTACTACGCCGCCAAGGGCAAACCGGAATGGGCCGACTTTGCCGATGACACCTATCATCAGCACTGTCCGGTTGGGCCGGTCGGGCATCCGACCGAGCTGCACCTGTTCGACCCAGCATTTATCTTCAAGCATGCCGGTTATCCGAATGCCTGCAAACACTTCCTGATGTTCATGCTGGAAAAAGAACAGTGCGGACCGTGGATCAATGCCATGCGCGGCGAGGTCACCCCGTCGCTGCACGCCTATCGGAATCTGCCGGTGTGGACCGAAGATCCCAAACACACGGTCTATCGCGACTGCATCAAAAATATGCTGCCGAACGGCTATGAAGGACCGATTGGCCCGGCCTCGGCCGCGGTGATGGCCGAGTATGTGGTGGTCGATCTCTTTGCCAACTATTGCGCCCGAGGCATGTCGGCCGACCGGGCCCTCGACGTTGCCGAAAAAGCCATTGTCAGGTCTTACAAGAAATGATGTCGTTTTAATGCAAACCGTCGGTGGGGGTCGCCGCTCGGCGACGATCGGGCGGCACCCCCATTGGCTTCGATGGGCGCAACCCGCAGTCCATCTCACGCGTGACCCGGAGGCAAACAAACCGGACTGCAAACCATCAGTCCTGACTGATATGAAGCCGCGGATATCGACGGCTTTTTGATATCCGCAGCGAAAAGACGTTACTCTGAGAGGTTCCGACTTGCGCCGCCCGCCGCTGTCAAATCATTCCGCCACGAAAACGGCCACGTCCGCATTGGCGAGCACCGCGTGCATGTTTTCCGGCGGCGGCCGGTCCGTAAACAGCGCGTCGATTTCGCTGATGTGCGCCATGCGCACCATGGCGTTGCGGCCGAACTTACTGTGGTCCGCCGCCAGATAGACCTTGCGGGAATTGGCTACGATCGCCTGGGCCACCCGCACCTCC
>CP070697.1:3970679-3976458 GCA_020353555.1 Desulfobacterales bacterium | reverse complement strand
GCGGTGGAACCACTTTTAGCTTGCCATGATTTGTGGGTCGCGGTACGAGCATCGATAAACCCAAGTGCTGCAAAAGTTGGAAAGTCGTTATGATGATTTTCAATACCCCCACCGCTTGCCCTCGGGCGCTTCATTCAAAATACTTATAGGGTAGGGAGGCTTAAAATGTATGGCTTCATGGGTCGAATATTAGAAGTCAATCTAAATCAAGGAACCTTTGAGATAGTCACATATGATGCCGGATTAGCGCAAGAATATTTGGGAGGCGCCGGCCTAGCGGCCTATTTTTTATCTAAAGATCTCGAAGTAATCTCTGATCCTCTTGATCAGGGAAACAAAATCCTATTTTTCGTCGGACCCCTCACGGGGACCCAATTTCCGACGGCGGTACGCTATGAAGTCTGCACCCGATCGCCTCTAACAGGGGCTTGGCTTGATTCCAGCTCTTCGGGAGTTTGGGGGCGCTATCTGAAACTTGCTGGTTATGATGGTATAATTGTAAAAGGAATTTCGATGACGCCCGTATTTCTCATGATCGATGAAGACGGCGCTTCTTTGCACGATGCCGGCGATATTTGGGGGCAAGAGACATTTGAAACCCAAATGATCCTTAAGAAGAAAATGGGTAGCAAAAATACTAGCATTGCTTGTATTGGCCCGGCCGGTGAAAAGCTCATTCCGATGGCATGCATTATAAACGACGAGGGCAGAGCGGCGGGCCGAGGAGGTGCCGGGGCTGTCATGGGGTCCAAGCGCTTAAAAGCAATTATAGTGCGAGGCAGCCAAGGCGTATCGCTAGCCGATGCCCCTCATTTCAGGGAAATCGTCAAAGACACTTACAAGCTCTTAAAACAAAGCCTTCCCATGCAACAGCGCAGAAAATTTGGCACCGCAGGATCCCGCGATACCAATTGGGCGGTTGGCAGTATTCCTGTTAAGAATTGGACCATTGGACAATGGCAGGAGGGATGTATCCGTATTGGCGGCAAAAGGATCGCGGATAGCATCCTTCGACCGCATGCGGCCTGTTTCGGATGTCCGGTGCAGTGTTCGCGATGGATAAAAATCGATGAGGGAAAATTTCAGATGGAAGGCCCGGGGCCGGAATATGAAACGCTTTGTGCATTCGGAACGTTGTGCCTTAATGACGATTTGGAGTCGATATGCTGGGCTAATGACCTATGCAACAGATATGGAATCGATACCATTTCAGCCGGTTCAGCAATCGCATTCGCAATGGAAGCATATGAGAGGGGATTGATAACCGCCAAAGATACCGGAGGAATCGAACCACTTTGGGGCAAAAAGGACGTTATCGTTCAATTAACGGAGTTGATTTGCAGAAAAGAAGGATTTGGCGAGATCTTGGGGGAAGGGACAAAAAGGGCATCTGAAAAAATTGGTGGACAAAGTCGTGAGTTTGCAACCCATGTGAAAGGAATGGAAGTCGCCATGCATGATCCCAGAGCCTTTTTCAGTATGGCGGGAAGCTATGCCACCAGTCCCCGGGGAGGATGCCACCTGCATGGCTTATCTATGTTGTACGAAGCCGGTCTAACCTTACCGGAAGCAGGTGTCACGCAAACGATTGATCGTCACTCCAACGAGGGTAAGGGACAATTTGTCATGGCCGCTCAGGATTTCGCCTCCACCGTAAATTCAACCGTTATTTGCTTTTTGAGTGCATTTGGAATGCTTCCTGAAACGCTAAAAATCCTAAGCAGCGCCTTGAATGCCGCTTGTGGGTTTACATTTACGGCAAGAGATCTTCTTCTTATTGGAGAAAGAATTACCAATCTTCAGCGTCTTATCAATCTTAGGTTTGGATTTTCGCGGGAGCATGACACGCTTCCGAAAAGACTATTAGAACCTGTCGCTGATGGTCCGAATGCCGGGAAGACTCCCGATCTGGAGTTTATCCTCAGGGATTATTATCGTGTACGCGGTTGGAATGATGCGGGGGTTCCTACCAAGCAGAAATTATCTGAATTGGGTTTGAGCTTTTGAGTGATGCGACTTTCTCCCGTGAACCATGTTCAGCATTAGGCGCGGCAATGGATGATCAGATTGGAAACCGTGGTATGCATGCCTTCATTTTAGGGTAGCCCATGAGAAATGAGAAAAAAACAAGCAGCGCATCGATTCTATTGATCGCTGGTTTTGCCTTTGGCTTTGTCCTTTTGGCATATCACGCTGCTATTTCAGATGACCTTCCGCGTTTTATGGGAATCTATGTGAAGCAGGAGGGCAAATATGTCGAGGTCCCGCGCGTGATCGGAGAGGTATCAAAATACGACTTCCGTACCTCGGCGGGAGGAAGGAAAACAGATTATTATGTCAAAGAAACAATCAAACGAGACCTGTTTGTGATCACATCGCTCGAGGAATTTAACAAAAGTGGATTTTTTGTTAAGGAAGATAAAGACTGGTCCGATTTTGTTCTTAAAAGAGTTCCTCACACCGGGGAATATATCCACAACGAAAGGGAACAATCGATAATTACCACGGTTGCAATCGGTGACCCGATGAGCCTGCCGTGTTGTACGCAATATCTGGAAAAAATTGTAGAACCTTTCGAATGGTGTCCACTCGAGAAGGCGCAGCTTGAGGAAGGTGCCTATATCTACGCACCATCTAGACCTGTCGAACAAGGCTTTTACTTAATCGATTACAAGAAGGATGGGCAAAGCTTTTCAGGCTGGAATGCCATCCAAATTCGATAAAACTCTGCCAACCCCATCGCTGCACGGCGGGCGGAAGCAGAAAGGTGTTCCGCGTGGCCGCATTCCCGGCGCTCCCGCGCAGCGTTCCAAGATGTTTCCAGCGTCTTTCAGCCGGGCGCCTGATTGCCGCTAAATGACCCCTACCTGATCTTGCTTTGTCACATTAACCGTGTTCACCCTTGGGCGCGGCAGGGATGAACCGTATTGTCTTGCGCGAGTATCACCTCCGCGGCCAGCCTGGCGCCCACCCCGGGCGGCAGAGCGCACTTTTCGTAACCCTGGGATTTTTGAAAAGCTGCGAATTTCTCCGGGCTGGCACGGGGGTCCATATATTGCCCGAAGATTACATCCTCCTGCAGTTCAGGGCACATGATGGTGCCCAACTCGGCCTTGAAGCGTGTGATAAACTCCCGGGCAGCTGTCATCGTGCGCCCTGTGCCCTCGTAATCCTCCGGCTCGTCGCTGCCAAAAAAGAGTCCCAGGGCGATCAGACTGCCGGTGACCCCGCCACAGATGCCCCCGGTCATGCCGAAACCGGGAAAGGGAGACATGGCCCGAAAGATGGTCCAGTTGCCCAGACCGAATTCTTCCATCAAAGCAAGGGCCGAGCCCTTGGCGCAGGAATGGGTCAGGTATTCATAACTCTCCGCGCGCAGTTGCACGCGCTCAAGCACCTCAAGACGGTTGGCTCGCAAAGCTTGCCAATCCAAATCTTTAGGCCCAAACCCGTTTTGGCGCAGATTATGCAGTCGTTTACGGATGGCTTCCACGTCCCAGGCGCGGTCGGCCAAATCTTGTACGCGTTTTTGCCATGGATTTGGTTTGCGCATTCGTTTCCTCCTTCGGTCTGACGGCCCACACGCCGACCGAACGTATTTACATTCTGACCATCGTATCGATTTAGCTGTATGAAAAATACCGCGGTCGGCCTCTCCCTGGTTTTTCAAAGAGCTAAACTGTTACTGACAATCCAATATCATCATACGAAACCTGGAGCTCGCGAAGCCGGTATGCCCGCGCGGCCTCAACCACCTTGCGAGCCTTTGCTCGGATGCCGGGCGCCGGCTTTGGATTTTCAACATATCCCTCACTTCCGACGGCAGTGCCCTGAGGGCGGAAGGCGACGTTCTCAGCATTTAAACATTTAAACGTCCGTTTGCTTTCCCACTGGATTCATCACGGACAAGTTTGTCCCCCCGCCGGATTGCAACCATCGTGATATCATCAAACTGTGGGGCATTGGCGATATGGGTGCCCAGGTGATGATCCACAAAACGCAGCAACCCGGCGGCGGTATGCTGGGCAGCGGTCTTCAGCAGCAAGTCCGTCAATCGTTCGCGCGTAAACATCTCGCCGGCTTCGTTTACGGCATCGGTGATACCGTCGGTAAAGGCGAACAACAGGTCGCCTGTGTGTAAACGGGCATGTGCGATTGCATACCTCACATCGGGCATGATGCCGACAGCCGGCCCGGTGGTCTTAAGGCGCTCTTTCAGCGTGCTTCCGGAAATCAGGAGGGGCGGTTCGTGTCCCCCGTTCACGTAGGTAAGGGTTCCGGATTCCGGCTCCAAAAGGCCCAAAAACAGCGTTGCGAACATATTGGAGTCACTGTGGGTTCTGGCGATGTAGTTGTTGGTTTGACGAACCGTATTCAGCAGCAGATTATCAAGGCCCTGCGTCGCGTGTTCCCGTTCCCAGCGGCAATTGTCAAAGCCCTGGATGGTATTGGCGCGCACGAGGCTGCGGATGAGTGCCATAAACAGGGCCGCGCCCACCCCTTTATCGCAGACGTCGGCAATGACGAGGGCGACAAATCGGCCGTTTTCCAGCTCAAAGACGTCATAAAAATCGCCTGCCACCTGACGGGCGGGTTTAAAATGGGCCGCAATATCCCAGCCGGCAGGCGCGGGAATTTCATTGGGGAAGAAGCCGGCTTGGATTTTGCGACCGATTTCGAGGTCTCTTTCGGCAACTTCTCTAGCCTTTTCCGTCGCCGCATGGGAACGGGCATTTTCGATCGCGCTGACAATGAGCAGTCCGATCATGGCGCCAAAAATCAACAGAGGCGGCCTGACCGCCGGGAGCAAGATTTTCCCCAGGAAGACGAAAGCGCCCACCAGCAAAAGATATCCGCCGGCAAGGCCGACCGTACCGAGGGTAAAGACGAGTGCGGAGCGTTGGTAAGACAGGGCCGTCACTCCCAAGAGCAGAAGAATTTCGATAACGATGCCCAACAGAAGGGGGGTCTCTCTGAGGAAGGAACCGCTCAAAAGCGTGTTGACGGTATTCGCATGGATACCGCTCAAGGGGAAATCCGGGTCCGTCGGCACCTGACCGACGTCAGCCGACCCGGTGCAGATGTCGGATACGAGGACGATTTTACCGGATAACTCGTCGCGCCAGATTTCCTGCAAATCAAGGTCCTCGGAGGCTTTGTAGACATCAGAAAAGTTGTAATGCTTCATTTTTTCCCACGGCCCGACGAAGTTGATGCGCAGGTTTCCGCGGGCGTCAACCGGAACGGCGATATCCAAAGCATGTTTCTTGCCGGGATAAACGGCACCTCTCAGGATGATTTTTCCGGGCTGGATGACAATTCGTTCAGGGGGAACATTCAGGAAATCGCAAACCGCCCGAAGTGCAAAGCTGGGGAAAAAGACGCCTCCGTATTGAACCAAAAGGGGGATGCGGCGAAAGATGCCGTCCCGGTCGGGTTTAATACTCAGATAGCCGATCCCCCGCGAAACCTCCGAGAGTTCCGGAAAAGTCGCTAGGGGGTCGATGCCGTTGTAGAAGGACTCGTAACCGCTGGCCTCGGGAATCCGCCATGCCCCTTCGTCGAGCAGGCGGTGCGTCCTGGCGTCTTCGTTGAATTTCCCGTCTTTGACTTCGGCGCCTGTCAGCCGGAAAACCAGCCCGAAGTAGACATTTCCGGCGGTTTGGACGGCCGATATCAATTGGCGGTCTTTTTCAGGTTCGGAAGCGCCGGCAAATACAAAATCATACATGATCGCGGCGACATTCATTGCCGTCAGGTTCATAATCAGCCGGGCATG
>CP070697.1:3956959-3970579 GCA_020353555.1 Desulfobacterales bacterium | reverse complement strand
TTGCTTTTTAAGGGTGTTACTATGTGTAGTTGACAGACAACGCCAAACGCTGCGAGGAAGCGGTGTGTCACATCCGTCGAACACGTAATGACCTTTAGAGTCGCGATGAAAGCCTAAGTAAAAGCCCCAAAAGGTCAGGCGAACTTGGCCTGACCTTTTGGGGTTTAAACACGCCCAGGTGGGATGTTTCGATTAAAGATTATTTTCAGATTTGCACCTGGCTAATTGAGTTTGGTGTCGAACCCCACCTCCTGGAGTGGCGGGAGGCCCTCGGTCTTCCGTCCGGTCTTACCTACCGCCGGAATCTCGATCCAATCATCATTGGCGGTGAGGCCATCATCAGAGACGACCGAGAACTCATCGCCGACATGGCCGTCGGGCACGAAGAGCTGGGGATGGTCGAAGGGGGCCCGCTCCCATTTAACGCGGTTATCGGTCAACGCCCGCATGAAGGCCACCAGGGCCCTCTCTTCTTGCGGGGTAAAGCCGAGAGGCTGGATATCCGGATCCAGATTGTCGCGGTTCAGAACAGCAAAGTCGCCGCCCCGGTCATAGAACTCCACGACGTGCAGCAAGGTGGCGTGGCCTCCGGAGTGAAAATAGGGTGCGGTCAGAAGCACGTTTCGTACGGTTGGCGTTTTGAAAGCACCGTCGACGGCCACTCTTTCGCCCGGCACGATGGGTCCCGGAATTTCAAATCTGGCGGGATCAAAGCAGAACGCATCGATCTTCGGCCCGTCGACCTCCTGGCGCGCAAAAGAAAGCGGAAAACCCGCCAGATCGGCACCCACTGCGAGGTCTTCGAAGGTCGGTCTTACGCCGATATTGTAGAATCCGCCGTCGTAAACAGCGGGATTGCCGTCTCCCATGATCATGCGCTCGATCGCTTCTTCGTTCCCGTCGGGCTGACAAGCCCTCAGCCGGACCGATGCGGCGGTGAACTCCGGACCGGTGTGGCAGTTGATGCACTTGCCTTTATTCAGGAAGATTTCGAGTCCCCACTTCGCATTTTCCCATAAAGCGTTATTGTCACCGGCGGCAAATCTGTCGAACGGAGTCCGGTCGGCGACCAGCGTGGCCTCGTAGAGCTGGATTGCCAGCCCCCAGAAGAGCGAAAAGTTGGCTTCTATCTGGGCAAATTCGCCGTCGACGGTTCCGACGTGTCCCCACCATTTATCGTGGAATGCCTTTTTGATGAGGTCCTCGTAGCTGACCGACAGGCCGTAGCCGGTGTGGCTGCGAAAGCGACGCAGCACACTGTCTTCCGGATGCACCATCTGCTGCGCCAGCGCCTTGAGGCTGAGCATCTTGCGTCCGAGGTGCGGAAAGGTTCGGCCGGCGCAAGACATTTCAAACTCGCTCAACGGCGGACCCACGGCCTGGGAGGCCAAGCTCGCGTTGTCGATTTCGATCTGGACTTTCAACACGCTGCCGTCCGGCTGGAGCTCCCAGACTCCGGGGGCGTCAACGACGAAGGCGCCTGCTAATGGCGCCAGTGTCGTCACCCCCGCTGCCGGCGCAGCAAGATTGCCCCTTTTGCCAAGCGGGTTGACCCCGTTGAAAATGTTGTTGGCCCGGCCGTCCCAAAAATTGCGGTGATTGAACACGGCGTTGATTACCGTCGGCGTATTGCGCGGTTCAACCCGTCGCACGTTGATGCCTCCCACATTCCAGACATCGTCGAATACGGAAGTGCAATTATCGGCGGACTGCCCGCGGGTGACGGAATCAAAATTGGCCTTGAAAACTCCCAGTGAGGAGACGATGTCATTGAGTCCGACGCCATCTTTGCCTCCGCTGGCGGGAAAGGGAAAATCACCGGTTTTCAGGGTGTAATTTGGCCCTCCCCCCCCGGTCGGGGTCGGATCGAATTGGAAGTCCGGAGTGGGGGTACTCAGAAAGCCCGTGGAGAGCTGGTTTTTGGCACGGTTGTCGGCGCCGGCGTGGAAATGGCAACTGGCACACGCCATACCGTCGCTGCCAACCTGCATATCCCAGAACAGGGCTTTGCCCAAGACGACGGCCAGATTCTTGTTGACGACAAACTCTCCCAGGTTGGGAGGTTCGGGTATCGGAACGGTGCTGAGGGCAGCCGGTGCCGCCGTCCGCAATTCTTCATCCGTGAGTGTTCGTGCTGCAAAAGATGTCAGTGTAAAGCCCAATAGCAATAAGGCGCCAATGCCGACGATGAGTATGCACTTGGTCTTCATAAAGGCTATCTCCTTTTCTCTTTACCTCCCTCATTAGCGGTTTAAGAGTAGACGGCTGCCATCAGCCATCGATGGTTTCACCCCCGCTTGATCGGAGGTGAACACCCGCCGTTTTCGCGGCGGAAAACGGCGAAAATTTCGCTTGTAGGCTTTTTCCCCTCCTTTCTCGAATCGATCTTCGGATGCGTTTCGTGATCCAATGCGAGCGCGTTTCGATAGATGTGTTTCCGTGGCCGCAATCGCAACCGCCTTCCGTACCGCAAGCTGAACATTTCGTCGGCGGTTCGCCGGCGCGGCGGAACGCGGCACGCTTGGGATTTTGACAGAGCCAGCGTTCCTGTCCCGTTTCGTGCGGGCGGCGAAAGGTGGTCACGCTCAAGACGCTTCGCATTATAGGTTGACCGGTCTTAGTCCACGGCCGCAAAAACCACCCATTTCAGAAATGCCTCACCTCCTTTCGCGCGGATTTACGGTCGGCCGGCCCCCGCGATCTTAAGACACGGCGTGATGGTTCGCTAGTGATTTCCCGGACAGGCACCAATTACTTAGATTATTATTCAAACGAGGTCAGTTTCGCCTAGTAGACGCAACTATTATGCCAAATTATTGTGTAAGCTGAATTCCAACAGAGAGCAAGCAATATTAGTAACTTAGTCTAGATTTTGGGTTGAGATGATTACTAGGAAAAGACGGGGATCGCATTCAGGAATATTCCAATATGGAATCGGAGAAAAACAAAAGTTATCTAATTTCAGTGAGATAAGTCGGGTGGTGTCCATTTTGGCCTAGTCTATTTTGGCATATCATGTTTGGCATATCATGCCCTGGAAGGGATGCGGGATCTTCTTGCCGCAGTTCTCATCATTTGCCAAAATCGTAACCGTTTAGGCCTTGGAAAGACCATGGATAGGCCGACCGCTCATCGGCTTTGGGCAGCGGGAAACGGTCTGAGAAAATCAGAGGCCGTTAAACCGAACCGTAAAAAGGAGTTCCCATCAAGGCCCGGATAGACCTTCCTATTCGCAGCATCCTGTTTGCAATCAACGCGCGGGTCGGTTTTACGAACCCTTATGTGCGAGTTTTTTCCGATACCCAAAGCCGATGAGCAGTCGACCGGGGTATTTTTCATACAGCATGCGTTGGTCCTGCGCCACCGGTGCGGTGAGGTTGACTTTCGCAAGATCTGATGGCAGAGTAATCGTTGCAATCCGAAACGGACTTCATCCGGGGAAGTTTTCGGTAAAAATGCTTTTAACCCTGATTGCTCTGCATAGCCGCGCGCGGCCGGATTGCCGCGCGGGGTAATCCGGCCGCGGCGATTGGTGCCGACCCGGTGGGGGAGACCCTCCCGGGTTGGTTGCGCGGAGGAAAAATCAGAAGAAGTTGACGTATGCCGATCCGATTGACGATCAAAATGACTACCCGGCGGGTTCTCATTTTGGCGCCCCTGCTGCTTACGCTGATTTTGCTGCAATCGTATTTCTGGGTGCCCACTTATGAGCAGCAGACCCGCGGAAACCCTGATCGGCTCGAGAAATACATTACGGCCTCCATCGGTGATGCCAGCCTTCTCAATCCGATCCTTTCCGCGGATAGCGCCAGCAGTGAAATTGAAAACATGGTTTTTGAAGGACTCATCGATCGGGACAAGGACCTGCGATTCAGGGGTCGCCTGGCCACCTCCTGGAAAATATACGAGGAAGCATTTTTTTACGTGAATGGGGTCGCCCATGTGCCCGGCCAGGGCGTATTGGATCCCGCCGGGGTCGCGCAAGTCATTCGGGATGCGCAAAAAGCCGCCCCACCGGCCTCCGCGCTCAAATCCACCCTGGAAAACATCGTCGGGATTCAGGTCATCCCATCCCGGCAATTCCGGACCACCCGCGAGGGCACCCCTGCGCCCGCCAACCGGCCAAAAAAAGCAATAACATTGCGTGGGCAAGCTCCCGCGCGGATCAAGCTGGTATTGCATCAGATCGACCCGGATCTTTTTGCAAACCTCACCCTCCTTCTGGGCCGTGACTATTTCACAAGCTTTCCGGCGCAGAATTATCTCCAAGCGGATGGGCCGTTGGGCTCGGGCCAGCTTGACGGCTGGGCGCGTGAGATTCTGCCCGCGGTCGAGCACAATCCCGTCATCGAGTTTAACTTGCGGCCCAACGTGAGGTTTCATGACGGCCATATCCTGGACGCCGGGGATGTCAAGTTTACCTATGAGGCAATTATCGCGCCGCAGAACCTGTCGCCGCGCATTGCCGATTACGAACCCGTTAAAGCCGTGCAGGTATTGGACCCTCTGACCGTCCGGGTTGTATACAAACGCCTGTATTCACCCGGTTTCGGAACCTGGGCCATGGGAATCCTTCCGGAACATCTCCTCAATTCCGAAGCGCTCCGGCGCGAAGCGATTCGGGCCGGGAAGGAACCCGCCAATTTTACGATGCGTCAAAGCGCCTTCAACCGGCATCCGATCGGCTGCGGGCCCTTCGTATTTCGGGAGTGGAAATCCGATGAGTACATCGCCCTGGATCGCTTCGAGGACTATTGGGAAGGGCCGCCCAACTACAAGGCCTTTATCTACAGGATAATCCCGGATCTGTTGACGCAGGAAATGGAATTTTATGCCGGCACCCTTGACGCGTACGGCCAGCCGCCGGGCGGTGTGCCTCCTTATCAGACCCGGCGTCTTGAAAACGATCCCCGATTTCAGAGCTTTTCAGGGACCAGCTTCGGCTACTCCTACATCGGCTACAACATGCGCCGCGAGCCTTTCGATGATCCTCGGGTTCGGAGAGCCCTGGGCATGGCCATTGATGTCGACAAGATTATCAAATACGTGCTTTATGGCCAAGGCAAGCGCATATCGGGTCCCTTTCCCCTGCAAACCGACTATTACGACCGCCGCATCGCACCGCTCCCCTGCGATCCTGAGGGGGCCTTGCGCCTCTTGGCCGAGGCCGGGTGGAAACGGGATGCGCAGGGATGGCTGACCAAGGACGGGAGGAGGTTGCAGTTTACCCTGATTACCAACAGCGGCAACGATATTCGCAAAGCCATCCTGGCCGTTGCCCAGGACGCGTGGAAACAGATCGGGATCGATGTCCGTACCGATCTGCTGGAATGGTCGGTATTTATCCAGGAGCGGGTCGACAAGCACGACTTCGATGCCGTGATCCTGGGATGGTCCATGGGAATCGACCCGGATCTCTATCAAATCTGGCATTCCAGCCAGACTGGTCCCAATCAGCTCAATTTTGTCGCGTTTCAGGACCAGGAAGCCGACCGGCTGATCGTTGCCATCAGACAGGAATACAACCACCAGCGGCAGGTGGATTTATGCCATGAACTCCAAAAAATAATCGCCGCCGCCCAGCCCTATACCTTTTTGTTTGTACGCGAATGGACGGCGGTCCTCGACAGGCGGATCGTCCTCCGGGAAGTGGATGCCGCCGGAAAAGGGGTCTACAAGAAGATTACCCCCACGCCAACGGGAAACATCATGTACGATTTCAACAAATGGATCAAGCTGTCCGAAGTGCCCAACTTTGCGGTGGACTAGCCCTGGGGGCCTGAAATGATTGCCTTCATCGCTCGCAGCAGCGTGCAAAAGATTGTTACCCTTTTTTTCGTCTCGATCGTTTCTTTCCTGATCATTCATCTGGCGCCGGGACAGCCCAGCCAGGTGGACCCGCTTAATCCGAAATTTACGCCCGAGATGGTGGCACGCTACCGCCAGGCCTTTCACCTGGATCAGCCGCTGTACACCCAGTACCTTTACTTCTACCGCGATCTGTTTACCGGTAAGACGGTCTCCTGGAAGGACAATCGGTCGGTTCTCGCCAAGATTTGGGAGCGGTTTCTGAAGAGTCTGCCCCTGTTCATTGTGGGAACGATCCTGACGTGGACCATCTCCTTTCCGATCGGCATCCGTTCCGCCATTGCCCGGGGCAGCGCGTTTGACCAAACCACCACTTTTTGCGCCTATTTGCTTATTTCCATTCCCGGCTTTTTCTTTGCCTATATTCTCATCATTTTTGTGGTGCAGACCTTTCAGGTCCCGGTGATCGGCATGCAGACCTTTGGGCTCAATCAGAGCTCCGTTACCGCCGCCGTGATGGACCGCATCTGGCACCTGCTGCTGCCCTCCGTCTTGGGGGCCACCGGCGGCATCGCCGTGCTCTCCCGCTATGTGCGCAGCCAGATGCTCGAGGTGGAAAGTCAGGACTACGTTCGCACCGCCCGGGCGAAGGGACTTCCCGCGGAGCAGGTCCACTACCGGCATGCCCTGCGCAATGCCCTCTTGCCGTTTGTAACCATGTTCGGTTTGATCCTGCCGGGGCTCATCGGCGGCTCGGTCATCATCGAATCCATCTTCTCTTGGCCCGGGATTGGCCGGATGGCCTACGAGGCGATCCTGGCGCGGGATTATCCGGTCATTCTGACCGTCAATTTTGTCTCGGCCGTTCTCGTATTGGGCGGAACGTTTGTTTCCGACGTGCTGTACCTGCTGGTCGACCCGAGGATTCGGTTATGAGCGCCACGTCCCCACCACCGTCCCCGGCCGACGGCCGGCGCATGGAGTTGCAGGTGCCGCGGCGCAGCCGCTGGGAGGAGTTCTGGCGTCTGTTTCGCCGCAACCGTCTGGCCGTGGGGGGCATGATTATCTTTATCTTGTTTTTCGGCGTGGCGACGGCGGGTCTTTTCCTGACTGCGGGCACCCAGCCGATCTTCGATCCGGCCCTGGTGCGACTTCAGGAGAAATTGCGCCCGCCGCTGGCCAGGCCCCATGTGGATTCCCTCGGCGCGCAGGAAGTTCCGCCTTTGGGGGTTTATCTCCTGGGAACCGATGAACTGGGCCGGGATGTCTTCGCGCGCATGCTCCAAGGGGCCTGGGTCTCCCTGACCGTCGGGTTCGTGGCGGTGGGGATCGCGGTCTTCATCGGCATTTTCATGGGGGGCATGGCCGGCTATTTCGGCCAGGAGTTTATCCGGATCGGGCATCTGCTCTGGGCGGTGGCGGTGATCGCCGGGGCGGCCTTGCTGTTTTCTGGGATCGTCGCGGTGGGCCTCTTGGTGGGCGCTGGCGGCGTCGCCGGTTTGGTTCACAACCTGACCCCAAAACGCATTTCGGGGCGAACCCAACGGTCCTGGGGCGGGGCCGTTCTGGCCCAAAACGCCATGCGCGTCGATACGCTGATTATGCGTTTTGTGGATATCATGCTGTGTTTTCCGAGCTTTTTCCTGATCCTGACGGTCGTGGCCCTGCTGCCTCCCAGCATCTACAATATCATGATCGTGATTGGCCTGACCAGCTGGATGGGGGCGGCGCGTTTCGTGCGCGCGGAATTTCTGGCCTTGCGGGAACAGGATTTTGTGGCGGCCGCGCGGGCCTTGGGCTTGGGCAACTTCCGGATCATCTTTCGTCACATGATGCCCAACGCCATCGCGCCGGTCCTGGTTTCCGCAACCATCGGGATCGCCACGGCCATCCTGACCGAGGCGGGATTGAGCTTTCTCGGATTTGGGGTGCCGCCGCCGCATGCCACCTGGGGCAACATTCTCTCCGATGGCCGGCAGTTCATCTTTGATGCCCCCTGGCTGACATTCATCCCCGGCCTTGCCATTTTGATTGTGGTGCTGGCCTTCAACCTCTTCGGTGACGGCCTCCGGGATGTCCTGAATCCCAAGTTGCGCGAACGCCATGCCTAAGACGTTTAAGCCCCTCGGGGCATATCCGTCCGGCCTTTGTCCGGGCGGAAGGGAATCGGTCCTTGCGGCGGCGCGGATCACCGCGGCGTGGCGACTGCGCCCGGTCGATGCGGATACCCTCTCACGGACACCAACCTTCGACCACCGCCGCCGGCCGCCGCTTGTGACGGATGCGCCGTTTAGGACGAGGAGATTTTCCGAGTGACGTTCCTGACCCGCTCTGACATCTTGCTGGCCGTTCAGGATCTAAGCGTGCATTTTCGCAGTGAGGATCAGGTGGCCCGTGCCGTGGAAGGTGTCAGTTTTGACGTACAGCGGCAGGAAACCGTCTGTCTGGTGGGAGAATCCGGATGCGGCAAAACCGTCTCCGCCCTGACGATCCTCGGCCTCATTCCGCAGCCGCCGGGGGAAATCGCGGGGGGACGCATTCTCTTCGACGGCCGCAACCTCTTGGATTGCCGTGAAGACGAAATGCAAAAGATTCGCGGCAATCGCATTGCCATGGTCTTCCAGGAGCCCCTGACATCGTTGAATCCGGTCTTCACCATCGGCGACCAGATCGCCGAAGCCCTGGAAACCCACGCGGACCTCACAAGCGCGCAACGGGTCGAACGCTGCGTGCAACTTTTGGACGACGTGGGGATTCCCTCTCCCCGGGAACGCCTGGCCGACTATCCCCATCAGTTGAGCGGCGGCCAGCGCCAGCGCGTGATGATCGCCATGGCCCTGGCCTGCCACCCCGAACTGGTCATCGCGGATGAACCCACAACGGCTTTGGATGTGACCGTTCAAGCGCAAATCCTGAGGCTTTTCCGTGCACTTCAGCAAAGCCACGCCATGGCGGTGCTCTACATCACCCACGACCTCGGGGTGGTGTCCGTCATCGCGGATCGGGTTTATGTCATGTACGCCGGGATCATCGTTGAGCAGGGCCTTCGCGCGCACATCTTTGACGCCGCGCGTCATCCGTACACCCAGGACTTGTTGGAGGCCCTGCCCACGCGCTCCAAACGCGGCCGACGCCTGTACAGCATTCCCGGCGCCGTGCCCAATCCGGCCGCTAAACCCCCGGGGTGCCCCTTTCATCCCCGTTGCCGTTATGCGATTCCGACCTGCGGGCAACAACCGCCGGGAATGTGTGACTACGGGGACGGCCATCGGGCCCGCTGCCCGGTGCTGTTTGACGGCGGCCCGAGTCATTGGGGCCAGGAAACCCTGACCGGCAAAGTTTGAAATTTTCCGGCATCATCTTGAAAGGCAAGAGCGAATTGAGCGGCTTTAGAAAATAACCGGATCGCCGCTCCAACCACGGTGGCGTCGTTTTTATCCCGACCCGCGCGGACTTCGCGAGCGGGATTTTCGATTTTCGTCGATCCGGACAAGACATCGGCTAACCTTGGCATTTTACAGTCACTGTTATGGACAACCAGCGTAACCGCAATTCCGTCATTCTTCGCGTCGAGGGTCTGAAAAAATATTTTCCCATCCACCGCGGGTTCTTCCAGCGCATCGCCGGTTGGGTCAAAGCCGTCGAGGATGTCAGCTTCGAAATCGAACGGGGCCGAACCTTGGGTCTTGTCGGTGAAAGCGGTTGCGGCAAGACTACCGTCGGCCGGCTGATCCTGAAACTGCTGACCCCGGATGCCGGCCGAATCATCTACCAGGGGCAGGATATTACGGATTTATCCTCCAGGGAGATGAAGCCTATACGCAAGGAGATTCAAATCATCTTTCAGGATCCCTACGGCTCGCTCAATCCGCGCCTGACCGTCGGCCAGACGCTGGGTGAAGGTTTGCAGGTGGCGGGAATAAGATCCGGTGCTCCGCGCCGGGAGCGATTGGAGAAACTGCTGCAGATGGTCGGAATGCCACCCGCCGTCGTTGACCGCTATCCGCATGAATTCAGCGGCGGCCAACGCCAGCGGATCGGTATCGCCCGGGCGTTGAGCGTGGAGCCTTCCCTGATTATTTGCGACGAGCCGATTTCCGCGCTGGACGTCTCCATCCAGGCCCAAATCATCAATCTCCTGAAAGACCTGCAGGACCAACTGGGGCTGAGTTACCTGTTTATCTCCCATGACCTGAACGTCGTGGGCTATCTGTGCGACCATCTGTGCGTGATGTACAAAGGCCATATCATGGAATACGCCCCTACCGACGAACTCTTTGCGAATCCGGCCCACCCTTACACCCTGGCGTTACTGGCGGCCATTCCGGACCCTGAAACGCCAAAAGACCCGCCTTTGACGGCAGAAAACCAGCGGGGGACCGTGGCCGAACCACCGGCCGGCTGCAGTTATCTGGCCCAATGCCCCTTCGGGGAGCCGGCCTGTCGGGAAGCCGCCCGCACCTTTACGAAGGTCGGCCCCAACCATTTTATCCGATGCTGGAAGGTCACCCCGAGTAGGGGTGCCGATTATTTTTCCGGCCCGGGTCCCGCTGCCTGACGACCGCTTGACCGGTTGTGTCATCCCTGCCCCCCGCGGGCCGCGGCCACGATATTCGGTACCCGTGCGTGGTAAAAGATCAGTTTATCCGATCCCGCAATCGGAGTTTAAAGGATTGAAAAATGAAAACCCGGCTCTTCAACCTGTGGTACCGCCTGCGGTCCAGCTTTTGGTTTTTACCGGCCCTGATGACCGTCCTCGTGATCGGGCTTTTTTTTACAAACCAGGCGATGGATGAATTTCTGCGGCATTCGCCGTTAACAGAAAGGTGGTGGGTCTACACCGGCGGACCGGCAGGCGCACGGTCGGTTCTGTCGACGATTGCGGCCTCCATGATTACCGTGGCCGGCGTCGTCTTTTCGATTACTATCGTTGTTCTGACCCTGGCGTCCTCGCAGTTTGGTCCGCGGCTGATCAAAAACTTCATGCAGGTGAGGGTTTATCAGATTGTGTTGGGCACTTTTGTGGCCACTTTTATCTACTGCATCCTTGTGCTGCAAACGATCCGGGACTTTGCGGATATGGTCTATGTCCCCGTCATTTCGTTTTTCTTCGGTCTCTTGCTGGCGATCCTCAATCTCGGTTTGCTGATCTTTTTTATCCACAGCGTGTCGGAATCGATTCAGGCCGACAACATTATCGCCAAAGTCTTCCGGGACCTGCATGAAGCCACGGACCGTATTTTTCCGGATAAACTGGGCCACGACGATCTAATCCGCAGTGAACAGAAGCGGGAAGCGGATATGCCGCCGGAGTTTCACCATCAGGCCGCGGAGGTCATGGCGGAAAACAGCGGTTATCTGCAAGTCGTTGACAACGATGGGCTGATGCGAATTGCCGTGGAGGAGGATCTGCTGATTCATCTCGACCATCGTCCGGGGGATTTTATCACCCGCGGCCATATCCTGGTAAAAATCTGGCCGGGGGAACGGGCAGGCGAAACCCTTGCCCCCAAAATCAACAGTGTATTTATCCTAGGGGCAGTGCGGACACTGGAACAGGACGTGGAATTTGCCATCAACCAGATGGTAGAGGTTGCCGTGCGGGCCCTCTCACCGGGGGTGAATGATCCGTTTACGGCGCTAACCTGCATTGATTGGCTGGGCGTGGCGCTCAGCCGACTGGCCGGCAGGCGGCTACCCTCCTCCCACCGCTACGACGACGAAGATAGATTGCGCGTTATTGCCAAGCCGTTTGATTTCGAAGGGATAACCGATGCGGCTTTCAACCTGATCCGCCAGAACGCGCTTGCCAGCGTGGCCGTGACGATTCATCTGCTGGAGACGATCACCACGGTGGCCGCTCGGGTTCGTGGATCAGACGCGCGGGGCGTGCTCTTGCGGCACGCGGCGATGATTTATCGCGGCGGTAAAGACCAAGCATGGTCGGAAGGCGACCGCGAAGATGTCGCGCAACGCTACCACGCCGCGGTTAAAGCACTTAAGGGCTCGGCCGGCGAGTCGGAAAACTTCGCCCCGGGCCCCGCCGGGCGGGTCAAAATTTAATCTTCCAAAGAAGCGATCCCCGCCAGGGTTTGGTCCGCCTGAAAATCTTCAATTATTTTGGCTTTTTCAATAAACGCTTCCATGGTTTGCAAGACATTCTGATAGGCGGCCATGACCGCTTCAAACCGGTCGTGCATGGGGTCTTCCTGGCCCAAATCGGCCCGGATCTCATTCAATATCGTCTGGCCCGCTTTGTAGTGTTTGCTGATTTTACCCAGCAGTGTCTTGCGCGCCTCATGTTTTTGGCGCTCCTTGGCGATAATCGGCAAAAGACGCTGTACGGAGTATTCCACCAGGGCATCCCGGGACGCATCAAAATCGCTCGAAATCTGTTCCAGGGCATGCAGTGAACGGCGGCTGACCACAAACGTTTTCTGGACGCGGACGGCGCGTTTGAGGTCGGCATGTTCAATCTCTCGCGCAATGGCACTCAAAGATTGGATATCTTCCATCAGATAATCAAAAAGCGATTTTTGTTTAATCCCCAGATGCGTCGCCAGGATACTGATGGCGTCGATGCATTCGGCGGATAGTTTAAAAGTGGCGCGAACCGACTGTCGCCCCCTGAGTTCGGAGGTGGGCGTACGCGGCACGGCTGAATCTGTATCCAGTGGTTTTTCTCTTCTGAACTTCATAGGGCTTCCTTCCTTCGAACCAGTTGCGGGTTTATTACCTAATATAGGAAAAATTAATTAGTAATGCAATATTTTTTTTATTTCTTGTATTGACAAGAAACAATTTGTTTTTATCATTTATTCGAGAACGTAAGAGGCGCTTAAATCCTGAACACCAAATCATCAAAGGCAAGGAGGTAATTGAAATGTTGTACCGCAGAATGTTTGATTTACCCACATGGCGATTCAGGAGTTCGTTTGAAGAACTCGAACGTATCCGCCGGCAGATGGACCGGTTGCTGGGAGAGTTTACCGGGACCCCCTCTCCACGAACCCGCGCCGGCGTATTTCCGCTCATCAACTTGACCGAGGATCAGGACAGCTATCATGTGCGGGCAGAGTTGCCGGGGGTGAAGGCCGCAGAGTTGGATATTCAGGCCACCGGCAATAACGTTGCGATCTCCGGGGAAAGGAAAATCCCGGTGGAAGAGGAGGGTGCCCGCTACCATCGCCGCGAACGCGAAGCAGGAAAATTTTCCAGGATTATTGCCCTGCCGGGTGATATTGATGCCGACAAAATCGATGCCAGACTGGCCCATGGTGTTTTAACCGTAACGGTACCCAAAGCCGAAGCTGTAAAACCCCGGAGAATTTCCGTGCGTTAAATGTTTAAATTTCCGATGGAAGGAGGGAGTTGTAATGGCTGATACCAAAGAAATTCAAGCCCGCGAGAAACAGGAAGTCACCACCCCGGCCGAGCAAACGCGTTCCGGATTGGTCTTCACACCGGCGGTGGATATTTTCGAAACGGACAAGGAAATTACGCTTCTGGCGGATCTGCCAGGTGTAAAGCCGCAGGATCTCACTATCGATCTGCGCGACGACACGTTGACCCTCACCGGGGATATCGCTCATTTGGAGGGCTCCGGTGAAGAAGATCTCTTGATTGAGTTTGAGATCGGCAAGTACTATCGACAGTTTGTGCTCTCGGAAGTCGTCGACCAAAATAGGATCGATGCCCAGCTAACGGATGGCGTGTTACGGTTGATCCTGCCCAAAGTTGAAAAAGCCGCTCCGCGGAAAATCACCATCAAGGCCGAATAGAACGGTTTTACGCGCCGGAAGCCTTGTATCA
>CP070697.1:3953187-3956859 GCA_020353555.1 Desulfobacterales bacterium | reverse complement strand
TCCCCTCAACATTGATGGCCTCGAACATGGATGCGGTAACCGAAAAGTTATGCATGTGTCCTAGCGTTGCCAGATGCAGGAGACAATCGGCGCCATCGGCGAATCCTACGAGCGTCTCGGCCTGGGTAATATCACCGGTAACCAACTCGACTCCCCGAGCTATCAGGCCCTCCGCATGGCTGTCGGGTCGAACCAGGCAACGGCAGGAATGTCCTGATTCTACCAGCCGTTTCACAAGGTGCGGCCCCACAAATCCTGTGGCGCCGGTAATTAGATAGCGCAAATGAATTCCTTTCGTCGCGGGATTTCACCCCAGATTTACGCGGTATGGCAGCGGGAAATAAAAAAGGTTCCGATCATTTTGGCTTTGCGCCTATCTTTATTTCCTGTGCTATGCGGTGTTTTTCCGTGGTGATCCCCCACTTTGGCTTTAATCTCCAACCTTGGTTTTCCACCAGTAGTAAATCCAAGCCCCGTATTCTGCCAGAACCCACCGCACCTGGCGACCGTCTTTCCACCAGTTGTTCGGATCGTACGGATCGGTTTCGGCCGCCACGGTACATATGTCAAATTCATTATTGTATTTTTGTTTCCAGATGCAGCGGGCACGGCGGGTATGGAACTTACTCGTGGTGATGATGATGCTTTTGAGATGGCGCTGAACCAACTCGTTGCCCACGGCTTCAGCTTCTCCGACAGTGTCATAGACATCTTCCGCACTGATCGATATTACCTTGTCTTCGGGGACTCCCAGCATGGACAGAATGCTGAGACTGTCTGCGTACCAGGGACAGCAGGGTTTAAACCCTTGGGCCTCGAGCTCACGGAGGGAATCCGTCTTGCGATTGCCATTAATGACCACCCGGCGGACCAGACCTTGGCGGTAGAGTTCGGCGGCTTGGACCAACCGGGGATGATACTCCAAGCCGGTGTTCAAAACCACCACTGCATCGGAAGAAACCGGTTTTTCATCTATTACGATAACGGCGCCGATCTTATGCAAAGCTTCGCTTGAAAAAAGAGCCATCAGAAGCACCAAGATAAGTACTAGGGTGAGCCATAAAAAACGGCGATTTGACTGCCGCTCGTGTTTCATCAGCGGAGACATTAACTAGTTGGCACCATGTTTAGGTTTGTCTTTACACCCTGGTCAGGCTTTCAGCACTTCGCGGGCGACACGCCACAGGGATGGGGTGTGCATCAGCATGTTGGAGTACGTTTGGTTGGCCATGGGGCAATGACAGTGTCCATGCCGGATGAAGTTGCGCACCGCCCCGGCCTGCGGACTGCCCCATAGCAATTGAAAGTCATAATCAAAGTCGCGAAGGTTTCCCATGGGTTTTTCATATCCCAAGGTGCAGCAGGCCCAGATGTCTCCATAAGAGGTCAAATGCGCATTGGAAATTCCGGCATAGCAGGGAATGACCTGCTTGTTTTCTTTTAAGATACGAATCGCCAGATCATAATAAACCAGACGGAAAGCGTTTGTAATCCTTTGAAACAGAACCCGGTCTTTCATGTGGGTCTTGATTTGGTTCACAAAATAGCCCATGGCCTCCTCATATTGCTCCGGGTCCGGCGTGATAGCGTGTTGGGAGTTAAACATCTCCGCGCGCTGTTCGGCAATTTCGTTGCGATAACTGTCGACCCCGAGACCGGCAACAAAGCGCGCGATTTCATGAACATCCTGGACATTCCATCGTGATATCACGGTACCCAGTTCCACATGGAAGTTGGGATAGTCCGGTTGCATGGCTTTTAGCCGATGGTACGTCGCCATCACCTTGTCGAAGTTGCCTGGAACTCCTCGGATTTCATCATGCTTGTCCCCGACATGATCTAAGCTGGGCTTGATGGTCAATTGGGTGTGGGGCGAATTCTCCCGCAGCAGCGCTAGAATTTGGCGCGTCTGGCGCTCAATGCGGTCGATGGCAATGGCATTCGTGGGGATATGGATAATCCCGGGTGCAAGGTGTTGGCAGGCCGCCGCAATAATCTCCGTGAAATCGTTCCGTAAAAAAGGCTCACCGCCGCTGACGTTAAATATGTAAATATGGCCCATGGACTGAAAGATCTTTCCGATTTCATCCAGACGTAATTCTTCATCGCGTCTTTCCGGTTGTTTTTTGTAGAGTTCCCAGATGTTGCAGGTTTTACATCGCGACTGGCACACATTGGTCACGGAAAAAGTAAGGTTTAGCGGCGTTCCCGGTGCGGTTAGGTTCCAACGCGCCAGACGGTAGCGGCTCATTTTGGGCAGAACTTCTTTGAGGTAACTCATCCACTTGCTTTCTTGAAGTTGGCTAGTTTATTTGCGAGTACGTACTCGTAGACGGTATATGTCATTTTCGCAATGGGAGGCCAGCTCAGTCCGGCCGCTACGGTTTCGGTGGTCGCGGACATTTCCTTCAAACGGTGGGGGTCTTCCAAACAGACGCGCATCGCTTCGGCCAAGGCCGCCGGATCTTGCGGCGGGACGATCAAACGCGGGTCATTAACCAGTTCCGGCAGTCCTCCCACATTAGTCACAATCATGGGTTTGCGAAAGGAGACGGCCGTGCTGCCTACGCCGCTTTGACTATCAAAGTGATGATAGGGAAGAACGACCAGATCTGCCGCCGCGAAATACCGGTGGACTTCGCCGGAAGGGATATAATCCAGATAAAGTTTGACGCACTCGCCGATTTCAAATTTGTCGATAATTTGCTGATACGGTGTCCAGCTTTCCCAAAGTTTGCCGGCAATGAGCAACCGGGCCTGCGGAATTTTTTTCAGGACCTGGGCAAAAGCTCTCAAAGCCGTAGCCACACCCTTGTACGGCCGGATGGCGCCAAACAGGAGGATGACTCTTTGCGTGGGGGCAAACCCCATGCGGCTGCGAATACTTTCACGATCGGTGCCGCTTTGGACGTGAAAGTCGAGACTGCCGTGCGGTATCAGGCTGACCCGTTCGGGCGCGATCAGGTAACAAGTTGTCATCTGCCGGCGGTTGGCGGAAGTATGTACGATAAAGTGATCGCCCAATTTAAAGAGCAGGCGCGAAACCGTTGCATAGATTTTGGAGCGCTCGTGACTCAACACATTGTGAACCGTAAACACCACGGGCTTGCGTCGCATTTTGAATGCCAAACATATGCATGCATAGATAACTGCCAGGGGTAGACTCCACCACTGGGCGTGCAGCAAATCGGCCCGCGTCAATAAACCTTCGGCCAGCCAGGTAAACGGGTTATACCAGGTTAGGCGGCGTTTGACCCTCAAGCGACAATGGAGGGTCGACGGAAACGTGGGGTCATTTTTTAAGCCGCCACCGGGATAAATGAAGCCGGGATAGATTTTCTTAAATGAAATGAACTCAACATTTACCAAATCGGCCAGGGCCCGCGCTATTTCGAAACAGTAGCTGCTCAGCCCCCTCAGGGGCGGATAGGAGCCCAGCATGGCCACGGTCGATAAGCGCTGAAGATGACGATCTTCGCTAATATCAGTATGATTCTGGTTGTTGATCCCCACGGCCTACAGTATTTTTGCGCGTTGGTCGGTTTCCTGGGCATTCGTCGGCCGGCGATGCATGTGAGAACAAAATGGCGGCGTCTAGAAAATTCTGATGTCGTCTGCCGGTTGATTTTTCTAACAAATTGATAACATTATCTCATAAAACGATGGTGGAGT
>CP070697.1:3950482-3953087 GCA_020353555.1 Desulfobacterales bacterium | reverse complement strand
ATCTTCGATCTTCCCCTCCCAAACAAGCAAGAAACAATTGAAGATTTTCCTCCCCGTTTTCAACTACGTAAAAGGTATGACAGCATGTAAACCTTGTCAAAAGCGAACACCTCCAAGGGCGCATTTAGTGTCGGTGCGCAAACGCGCCCCGCCCGCAGCGGGATTCAAGTTCAAAGAAGGCGCATCTACGGGAGCGGGATGCACTCCAGGAGAATCTGATTTTTAAGCCGGCAAACATCGCTGGCACCGCACCGGCCCCGAGGGCGTCATCTTTCCCTGTTTGCCCTTGACAAGCGAATCCAGTCTTACTATGGGGTAGCTTAATTTCTTTGAAGCGACCGCTGAGAATTTATACCTCTGTCTGCCTTCTAAATTCATTCGGATTGTTCTCGTTCGGATTCCCGCCTCCGGCAGGCAGAATCACAAGGCGGTTTGTTTAACCTCCAAAGATTACAACGGACAGTGGCCGACGGACCGCAATATAGCCGGATCTCGCGTCTAGCCCAGGATGTTCAGGTCTCGTGCCCAAGCGTGGATTGCCCAATGTCATCGTATCCGCGGGAGTTAAACCTGCCGCATCCTGTGGGTGCATCCAACCGCGATCAACAGGATAACCATGCCAATTCGCCGCGCCGCCGCCATCTTTTTGCTTGTGCTGGGCCTCCTGCCCCTGAGCGTTCAGGCCTCGGACAAAGATGCCATCGAATTTGTCGTCCAAAAAGGGGATAGTCTGCACAGGATCTGCGAAAAACTTTTGGAAGATCCCGAAGACTGGCGCTGGGTGGCCATGGTCAACCGCGTCAAGAATCCGCAGCGAATTTTTCCCGGACAGAAATTGCTGATCCCGACCCGGCTTCTCAAAGGTGTGCCGGTCGAAGGCGTGGTGACGTTCGTTACCGGCGATGCCGGCATCAAATCCAAGGAGTCCGAAGAGTGGCAGAAACTGCACGTAAACGACCCAATCACCCAGGGCAGCTGGATTCGGACCGGTGCGTCCGGCGCCATCGAGATTGCCTTTGGAGATCAGTTCACCATTTTTCTGAGACCCAATACGACCCTCGAAATCACCGCCGCGCGGAAAAAAAGTGCTTTCTATCTATTGTACCGGCTCTTTCTCGGTGTGGGCAAGACGATTTCGAAAATCAAGCAGGCCACCGGCAAAGAAACGCGTTTTGAAATCCAGACGCCTTCCGCGGTGGGGGCCGTCCGGGGGACCGAGTTCCGGGCGGCGGTGGATGCGCTTGCCACGACGCGCCTGGAAGTTTTAACTGGAACAGTGGGTGTCCGGGCGGGCCGAAGGGAAGTTGAAGTGAAAACCGGTGAGGGCACCCTGGTCGCGAAGGGTCAAGCCCCGGCCAAGCCCCGTAAACTCCTTCCCCCGCCGTCTCAAATCGATTGGCAGCCCCTGTATCGGGCCATGCCGCTGGAATTCAAATTCGATCAGGTTCCCGGAGCGTCGTTTTACCGGGTCATGCTGGCCAGAGATAATGCTTTCAGGGATGTGGTCAAGGATAAAGTCATCAAACCCGATGACAAACTTCAAATTGTCGGGGTGGAGGACGGCACCTATTTTTTGGAGAGTCGGTCGGTTGACGAGATCGGACTGGAAGGGTTTTCATCCGAACCGGTTGAAATCCGGGTAAGAGTCAACCCGCTGCCCCCGTTTACCCAGGCACCGGCCGATGGGGCCGACTTGCGCGCAAAAACCGTCCGGTTTCATTGGCTGAAAGTGGAAAAAGCCGTCCGCTACCACCTGCAGCTGGCTGAAGATCGCGAATTTAATATGATCGTTGAGGACCTCACCGATGTGAGCGGTTTATCCCATCAAACCGGAAGCCTTGACTTTAAAACCTATTACTTTCGCGTGAGCTCCGTTGCCGCCGACGGCTATCAGGGGATCTGGTCGGACCCCCTCAGTTTTACCATCATACCGCCGCCGCCCTCACCGCCGGTGGAAAAACCGCAGATGGAAGACAAGGAAATAAGGATCCGGTGGCGGGATCTCGGCCAGGGGATTACCTACCATTTCCAGATGGCCCAAGATGATGCGTTCAAAAATGCGCTGCTGGACGAAAAACTGGCGCAGCCGGAAATAACATTCGCAAAACCCAGCGCATGCGGAACGTATTATATCCGCACGAGCGCCATCGACGCGGAGGGCTACGAGGGCAACTTTTCCGAACCGCAGACTTTTGAGGTCAAAAGCAAACTCCGGTACTTGCCGGCGGGGGTGGCAGCATTAATCGTTCTGCTGATCATTGTGCTATAGGGCGATGAAGACCGTGACATGGACAAAGAATAACAGCCTGGCGCGTTTTGTCGGAATCGTGCTTTTCTTCACCAGTGCGATCCTGTTATTCGAAAATACCGGATTGTTGGAAGGCGTTAATAATTATTGTTATGATCTGGCCTTCCGGCTGCGAGGCGAGCGGGAGCACAATAACCGTATCGTCATCGCGGCCATCGACGAAAATACGCTGGCCAAGCTGGGAAGGTGGCCCATACCCCGATCCTACTATGCGGACTTGCTGAGTGTTTTCAGTGCGGCCGCAGCCGTGGGAATTGATATTATTTTGGCGGAACCGTCCGATGATGATGCGCGGCT
>CP070697.1:3929374-3950382 GCA_020353555.1 Desulfobacterales bacterium | reverse complement strand
ACACCGTTTTATCGGTCGGATTGGCAATTAAAACCACGTTGTCTTCCGGTGTGGGCACCATGGCATCGGCCAGGGCGTAATGGGGTGCCATTTCCGCCGGCTTCCCGGCGGGGAACTTCAGGGCGGGCACCCGCGGTTCCTTATCCAGCAAGCTCAATTGAATGGAATACACCTGGTCGGAGCCGGTGGCGCGAATGTAGCCAAAACCCGCCGTAAATGTGACCTGATCCGGTCTTTCTCCGACTTGAACACGATGTCTGACCCGATTGTCGGAGGCATCGATAATGTACACCAGTTTTTCGTTGTAGTTGACCGCGAAGCCCCAGCGTCCATCCGGAGAAAACCGAATGGTCTTAAACCCGGGGTTGGCTTGGATGGTCTGTAAAACATGGTGACGCTTTCCATCGATAATCGTGATTAGGCCCTCGGTTTGATCCGCCACGTACAGCGCTTCCGCCAGGCCGGAGTAAGCTAAGGAGACCGGGAAAGCACCTGAGCGGATACTGCTTATCTTTCTTAACGTCCGGACGTCGATGACCGCGACGGTGCCGTCCCTCTCGTTGGTTACAAAAGCATATTGGCTATCAGAGGAAAACGCGATTTCGTGGTGGCCCGCGCCGGTTGGAACCCGGGCAATGACCTCACGGGTATCGGGATCAATCACGCTGACGCCACCCGGGCTCATTTCGTCGCCGGCCACATCGTTGCCGACCCATAAATAGCGTCCGTCCGGTTGAAAGGCAATGCGCGCCGGTTGGGGACCCGTTGTGATATTGGCGGTCACCTTCCATGTTTCGGTATTGATTTCGGCCACCTGTTTGGCGATGGGCATGGTCACGAACAGACGCTGTCCGTCCCGGCTCAAGACCCAATCTTCCCCCGGGCTGACCAGCGAAATCAGGGTGATCAACTTCGAGTTGAAATATCCCAGCAAAGGATCGATGACCGAGATATTGGGGCCCTTGTTCAGGGTCAGAACGTAGTAGGTGTTCAGATCGATGGTGGGCCGCAGAGCCAAGCTGCCCTGTAAAAACCATTGGATCTTGTTCTTGCATGACACCGGGTTTGTATCGTCTCCCGGCAGCGCCGGGTTGGGGGCCTGCGTGTCGATCCAAACCGTGGGGCCGATGCCCGGCAAGACATCTCCCGATGCGGTATCGGTTATTTTAACCTGGAGGTTGACGTCCTGACCCGTCATCAGGACGTTGGCGGCCGATTGCTGATTGTCGACGGGCTCGACCTTGACTTCCACCGTGATGCCTTCCTTGGAAAAGGTTTGGGGCCAGCGGTAGCGTTCGTCCGCTTCCATCTCTTCGATCATTTCCCGGCTCGGCGGCGGGACAAAACTCCCCGGGGACCCCTTCCAGGACTTCTCTTCAAAACCCGCCGATCCCACACCTTCCTTTGGCGGCGTTCCTTCGGTTCCGCCGTCCGGAGTTTTTCCCGGGGAAACGCCGGCCATCACCAACAATATACCCAGGATCACTGCGGGCATGAGAAACGCCGCTCTTATGGACACCTGTTTGGCCATCATCATGGTTTATTCCTTTCTAAGGTTGTAAAGAGCGTAACTGACGCAATCACGTCAATTGCCGACTCCTGTTGATCATAAGTTTTTACCATAACACAAAACCCTTTGCCGGCCAATCTCAATAGCCACGAAACCACGAAAACGCACGAAAGGGCAACGCAGGCAGGCACGCCGAGCGAAGCCAGCTTAAACTTTTTCGTGTTCTTTCGTGGTTTTGGTGGCCATAATCATCAGCCACGAAACCCACGAAACCACACAAAAGAAGCTTAGAGTTGCGTGCGGCTTCGTGGATCCCGGGTCAACCACGATCCACGCGAAAGATACCCTTCTTAAACAGTTGAAGATCGCTTCAAAAACAACGACGGCCTAACCCGTCCGGCATTGTAGGCCAGCCCGCGGTTAGGCCATGTTGTTGAACGGTTTGAAGTTAAAGTTGCCGTGTGCAGCCCGTTCGAGCGGGCTGCACACAACGACAGCCTGTTTGACAATCGCTTTTTAGTTATTCCGGACGCGGAAGATACCCCACTGACCGCCGTCAAAGAGAAACGAGGCCTGGTTGCGCATCAGATAATCGGCATTGACGCTTCTGCTTCCGCCGGCACCATGTCTCAGCAACATGTTACGGTGGTCTGAGGGGTGCATACCTTCCTGGACACCCGTGTTCCATGACAAGGGATTGTCACCGATCGCGGTGGAGTTGTTTACATACGGCTCCCGCTGCCAGTTATGGCCGTGCAGCGCAAAGACGGGCATGCGCCAGCGACCGCCCGGGTGCACCACGCGGAAGATGACCTCCTCACCCTTTTTCGCCCGGAAAACCGGCGTCTGCGGATCGCCGCCCACCTTGCTGTTGGCCAGCACATCCGTAAAGTCAAGGGTGCGCGTGACGCCCAAAGGCGTTTCGGGAACAACTCCCTGGCGGAACCAGAGGGGCTCCGTGCGATAGTTCCACGCCTTTTCGGCCGTGTCGTGGGGATCGTCCCCGGCTGCCAGGTTGCGCACCGGGGTGCCGTTGGCATCGAACATGCTGATGTCATCCTGCATCACGATCACAAACTCCCGATAGGTCGATTGGTCGGCCCGGGTGACGGTGGCGGCCGCCCGGGATGGGCGACGACCGGGTCCGCGATTCGGGTTATCCGCGTCGGTGATCCACGTCGATCCTTGCGGCTCGATGATCAGCGCCCCCACCGCCCCTTTGTTGGCATGATCGATCTGATCGGCCGGCATCAGGTTGGTGGCGCCGAATTCCACCGGTGTGGCCACCAGCTGATTCTGGGCGTTTTCCGAAATGATACCCGCATACCAGTAGTAGGTCATGCTTTCGCCGGGGGCGACGGTCGTCAGCGTGCGCTCGTCCGGAAAAATGGCGGTGTTGAGGAAGTTGAACCCCACATCGACGCCATTGTGGCGGACATTGTCATAGGAGACCAACTGCGGGTGCAGTCCCACGCGCGTGGACGGGTGAATGTCATTGGCATTGAAGCCCTCGACGATCATGGGCAGCATGCGCCAATGATCCGGATCCACCAGGGTCTGGGGCAATGCATTGCGCAAGGTCACTTCAATACAGTCGCCGGCCGCGGCCCTCAGAATCAAGGGCTCTTTCGGTACGTTCCCGAAAATTCGGCCGTTGGGCCTCAAATCGGCGGTATGGACGTACATGATGGCCGACGGATCGTGCAGCGGGCCCTGAATGTCGTCCGTGACCAGCGGCGGCTCGCCGGCCTCACCCGGAAGGTTCAACCCGGGCAGCAGCGTATCGCGGCTGTTGTAGACCAGGGTTCTCTGGCCGACCGCCTGGTTGATGGGCATGGCCTCGGATGCCGCCACCGCGGTAATGTCAAAGGACCGCAGCGGGGCAACGTTGGGACATGCGCCGTTGCCAAGGGTAAAGTCGTTCAAATTTGTGACCCGGGTCCGGATGTTGGTGCCGGCCGGAACCGTAATCGGGTTACTGGGCAACTGTTGCAACTGGTTGGCGCTGGACTGGAGCTGCGAATAGGACCGCAAGATACCCCACGCACCGTGCCATTGACCGTCTACCGAGGCATTCGGCTGGTAGAGATGGTCGGTGAACGCCAGACCCGGGTTTTCCGGTCGCGACAGTGCGGTGGAAAACCTGAATTTCTCCGAGATGCCCAACAGTTGCGAGTTGCGGTAACCGGAATTGGGCACATTCGCCTCCTCCAGCCAGCGCAGCCCATGAACCGTAAACTGGTGTGTTTCCTCGGTGGCGCCCACCTGGATACGCATCTCCACCTGATCGCCGTCGTAGGCTCGCATGAGCGGCGTAAACGGATCGCCCGCCCGCAAGCCGCTGGTCAGCGGCGGATAGGGGCTGTCTCCCAGAACGGTGTTCAACTGGGGGATGGCCCGTTCAAAAAAGGAATCGATCCCATTCAAATCGGACCGGTAGGCATAGGCCAGATCACCGGCTTCGCCGGCGGTTTGGATGAAATTGCCGGTGAGCGGATCGACATCCAGCACGCGCAGGGCGATGGGCTCGTTGCGATAGTTCACCGTAAAGGTTTCGGGATGTGCTGCCATGATGGCTTCCGGACAGGGCGGGGCATCGCCGTTGGGGCAAACCGGGTCCTTTTCCAGCAGCCGCGGCAGGCCGACCACCTTGCGGTTGGACGGGTTGATGGCCCCCGCGTTATCCGGGACCGGCGGGCCGCCGCCCCCGAATTCTCCGCCGCCGGCACCCGCCACGTAAGCGGGCTGGAAATCCTGAAACTGCAGCAGAAATTCGCGATAGCTGTCCGCAGGATCCGGCGTTTCGATGATCGCCTGCCAACTGGTGGGACCGCCGTCCGCACGCGTGCCCATCAGCTCACCGGTCTCGTTGTGCTTCCAGGTTGAGCCCTCCGGCTCGACCACCAACGAGGCGTAGAGTCCGGCCTGCTGGTGGGTGGAGGGACCGAAATGATCGTGGGTGAACACCGTACCGAGGGTGCGGTCCTCACCGAGGTTGTTGAGCACGTTGTCGGCATACCAGCGCTGCACCGTGGCCCGCGCCCCCAACCCTTCGGGAATGTTAAAGAAGGGATGCTGTTGGGGCGTTAGCATGACATGGGTGCCGTCGGTTTGTTGGAAGCCGCCGGTGGCGCCGTCCACGAAGGTGGCGTTGATGGCGTTAATCCGCTCGATGACTTCGCCGGGGCTGAAGGTGCCGTCCTCATAGTTCCAGCCGTTGCCGGAACCGTCCGAAGAGGTCACATCGAACTTCACCAGATGGATGTGCTGCCCCAGAATGTCCGTGGGCGTCCGCACCTGGAAATCGTCTAGCTCGTAGATGTGCGGCACGAGATTGGTATGGACATAGGTGATACAGTCATTGGTATTGGCCCGGAAAAAGAGCGGCTCCGGCGGCCGGGCGCCTGAGAACGTATCGGCCACATCCTCCCACAAAGCCAAAATACGCGATTGCGGGAAGTGCCACCCCACCTTGTTGTGCACGATACCGAGCTGGATGGCGGCCGCCTTGTAAGTTCGCTCATTGCCGATGGGAAGGCCGCCCGCCGGAAGCTCGTCGAGTACGCACGGATCGGCGTAAGGCGCCCCGGGAGCCGGCGGCAACCCGTTGGTGCGGAAACCCGCATTGCCGATCAGCTGCGTGGTGCCATCGACCGACCAGGTGTCATGGAAGCGCTGGGCGTGAAACGCCATGGCCGCCTGTTCCACCGCCGTGCCCGCCTCAGGGATCTCGACCGCCTCGACCGCGTGAAGCTCCTTGGTCATATCCAGCGGCGTTTCGACACTGGTGACCACGGCCGGATTCGCCGGGAACTGCCCGGTTGTGATCACATGGCGCGGCAGCCCGCCGTCGATGGGCTCACCGGTGTCATCCAGGGCCACATCCAGGGGCGGATTGGGCGGGCGGTGTCCAGCCAGTCCCGGTATGTAAAACGGGTATCCCGGATTGACCGGGTTGGTCACCGGATCCGGGGGATCGTTAAAGGCGATGTTGCCCGTGGCATCGAGATGCACCTCGCTCGGCATGGGCGGCAGGGGCCGGTGCGGCAAGGGCACCACCGCCGGTATCGGCGTCCCGGCCAGAATCTCCGCATCGGGCAGGGCCCGTGCGCTGGCGGCCGGCTTGCCGTGGCCGAGCGGCAGTAAAGGGTCATCATCCAGAACGGTGCCCTGTTCGAACACATCGTGAACGCGCCACAGCTCCCACATGCCTTGGGCAAAATGAGGATAGAAATGGCAGTGGAAAATGGCATCGCCCACGGTCTGGTTGCGGTTGCCGCTGCCGTTGTAACTAATTTCGTAGGTGTAACCCGACCCCGGCCCGATGGCCTGAGAATCGAGATAGGCGGAGTTGTCGTCATTCGCCGTAAACAGCCACTGGTGGGCATGCAGGTGGAACAGGTGCTGTTCCTTGGGCCCGGCATGCAGGTTGCGCATCTTGACGCGGTCGCCAAGATAGCTGTGATGCACATTGGAAGGATCATCCGGGTACAGGGCATAGGTGGCTTTGGGCCCCGCGGGGGTGGATAGTCCGACGGTTCCGTCGTTGGCCGGTATGTCCACCACCATGGCCGGATCACCCACGGCCCAGGACGTCAGGAAGAATTCCTCGAACTTGCATTCGGTGCAATCGTACATGGGACCGACCCGGAAGCGGTTGGCCAGGATTTCGGACCCGATGCCGCCTGTGCCGTAATTGATGGCAAAACCGTCGCGCACACTATGCAGGGTGTGGGCGAACTCGAGAGTATTAAAATGCGGGAAGGCCTGGATGGCAAATATCTCGTCATGGAAGATGATGGTATATTCGCGGAACGGTTCGTTGCGGGTCCTCGCCTGGAGCTCATCGGTCAGCGGCGCCAGCGAGGGGTTTTCCGGATAGGTTCCCGGCGCGAAGTATCCGCGCTGCGGACCCGTGATGATGGCGTTGATATCCGAATGCACGATCTCCCGGCGCTCTAACATTCGCAGGATGGGTAGACCGGCTTTGCCCTGGGACAGATAGGGTTCTTCATTCGGGTATCTGGCATTGTAGTTGATGAGCGGGTGTCCATCCGGTGTGGTCCGCAAGGTACCGTTGGCCCGTTTGCGGGTGGCCAGGTCCAGCTCCTCGCGGGTCACCTGGCTGCGGTACCATTCCGCTCCTTCGGGTTCCACGTTGACCGCCCCGAAAAGCCCGAAGCCCAGGGAGCCGCCGTCGCCTTGGGTACCCGTATTGGCGGCGGTGCTGTAAAGCAGATGCACGCCCTCACGATCGGCCGTGTATCGATAGGTTGCCGTTCCTCCCGGAGCAACCAGACTGTTGGGGTTGGTACCCACAAAAGAGCCGTCGCTCGCCCGATTAACCAGGTTCAAACCGATGATATGCACGCCGGCGGTGCGCGTAAACGGCTGATCGCACTGATCCGGCAGCGGTCCGGGATTGACGCAGCTATTGGGGTCGGGGTCCAAAAGATTCTGAAAATCGATCTTTAGAATGTCGCCGACGTTCATGCGCAGCACGATCGGCCGCGGACGCTTGTCCGGGCGCAGAAAAACCGCACCGGGTGTGGCCGCGCCACCCAGGCTTAAAGGCACGCCGTTTATATCGACAACGTCGCGCTGCAGCGCATAGATCATGCCGCCCGGATTGAGCGCACCCAGGCGGTTATACCAAAAGTGCTGGTTGAGCGCGACGACCTTGGCCGTGATGGTTCGCGCCTGAGCTTCGGCTCCCCACAAAAACAGCGGGACCACAAGAAGCATCAAGAACACGGCCGTCATTAACCGCCATGTCGGAAATGCTGTTTTCTTCATTGCTCCTTTTCCTTTCTCTTTTCTCGGTTTAAAATACTTTCACCTGCCTAGAGAAGTTTCGATTCACCTGAGAATCACAAAACCATGGCTCGAGTCTCCGCCCACCCTACTGTAAAAGGTTTCGTTTCAGACAAAGTAAGCGCATAACCCAAGCGAACGCACGCAAATTACCAGTTTTTTAGTCGGGATTGCCGCAATTATTGTGCCAGGGCGGAACTTTTGTGGTACTCGCATAGAAAATTAAATAAATTCAATTTATTGTAAAAGCAAAGCGACAGACAACGGCTATTTAGGAAGAAGTGCCGCAACTCGGGAACGGTATCCCAATCCGGAATATGCGACCAATGAATTTTATTTAAATCCAAATACTTTTAAACACCCATGCCAATATGGCATAGTCCTTTTTGGGGCGATGCCCGTCTTTGACGGCCAAAATTCCTTGTTGACAATCCAGCGGCGATGCTAAAAGATTGATATTGATTTAAAGACTTGAAAATAGCTACTGATTTACCCCGACCCACACGAACAAGAGAATTTCGGAAGAAATGAACAACCCTTTATTCGCAGAACGGCCGTCAACTGACTACAAACAACCTTTCATTGAGCGGTTTAGATGGATAAAACCCCCAAATGCCCCCGCCCGCAAGTATGACTTCGAAGGAATGCGATGGTGAAGGAAAAAGAGCCCCCATCAAAGCAATTCGATACGCACCATCGGCGTGCTGCAAGAGCGCTGCGGGAGATTGCGGAACTCCTCAATCGTATTCCTGGGGAGAACGCCCGCGCACTGGCCCATGAACTGCAGGTCCATCAGGCGGAGCTTGAAATGCAAAACGAAGAGCTTAACCGGGCGCAGACGGAGCTGGAACAGTCCCGAAGAAGGTATTATGAACTCTATGAACTGGCCCCGGTGGGCTATTTTACCCTTGATCGGAAGGGATTGATTCTGGAAGCCAATCTCACCGCTGCCGATCTATTGGGGATCGAGCGAAGCGGTTTGACGCACGAGCCGTTTGCAAAGTTCGTAGCACCCGCGGATCAGGGCGCCTTCCAGGCGCATTGTCAAAAGGTCCACGAAACCGGCAGCCGGCAGGCTTGTGACCTGAAACTAATAAAGAAGAATGCGACCCCTTTTCATGCCCAGCTCGTCAGTCTCGTCGCGGCGGATGCCGCAGGCCATCGCAACCAAATGCGCATCGCGATCATTGATATATCCGAACGCAAACGGACCGAAGACGAACTGCAAACGCATCGGTTGCAGCTGGAGCGGCAGGTACAAAACCGGACGGCCGAACTCAAGGAGACCGATGGCCAGCTTGCACAGAAAATTGTCGAACATTCGCGGGCGGAAAAGCAGCTAAAACTTCTCTCATCGGCCGTCGAGCAGAGCAGTGAAGGGATTGCCGTCGCTGATTTGGAGGGAAATCTAATCTATCTGAACCAAGCTTTCGCCCGCGTGCACGGGTATTCGCCCGAGGAACTTGTCGGCAAGCATCTCTCCATTTTCCACACCCCGGAGCAGCTGCCTGCGGTCGAGGCCGCCAACCGGATGCTCAAAGAAACGGGCGAGTTCTCCGGCGAAATTTCTCATGTCCGCCGCGACGGGACCGCTTTTCCGACCTTGATGCACAATTCGCTGCTGCGGGACGCGCATGGTCGGCCGGCCGGCATGATCGGCACGCTGCGCGACATTAGCGATATCAAGCAGGCGGAAAGGGAGCTTAAGGCCAGTGAAGAGCGGTTCCGCACCGTGGCGGACTTTACCTACGACTGGGAGTATTGGATCGGACCGGATGGGGAGTATGTCTACATATCCCCCTCGTGCGAGCGGATCACCGGCTATCGTCCCGAAGAATTCCAGAGAAATCCCGGGCTGCTGGAAGCGATCACCCATCCGGAAGACCGCCAGATGATCGCCAAACAGATAGCGAATAGGTTGCGCAGCCGGGAAGTGCTGTCCTTTGATTTTCGGATCATCACCCGCAGTCGCGCAGAACGGTGGTTGGCCCACATCTGCCAGCCGGTCTACAATGCCGAGGGTGTTTATCTCGGTCGCCGCGCCACCGTGCGGGACATCACCGACCGCAAGCGGGCGGAAGAGCAACTGCGGCAAAGTACGGCCATGCTGCAGGCCGTCTTTGACGGCATTTCCGAGCCGCTGATTCTGCTCGGCCGGGATATGGGGGCCAAGATGATCAACCGGGCCGCCGCCGAGTATTACGGAATACCCCACCCCGAGGATGCCATCGGCAAGCGCTGCTGCCGGGTCCTCGAAGAGAGCGCGGCTAGCTGCCGGGAGTGTGAAATTCCCTCGGCCATCTTATCCGGTCAAAACATTACCCTCGAACGCCAGGGCCGGATGGACCCCAGTCGGTTGGAAGAGGTGGTCATCTATCCCGTAGGAGAAACGAATGGCGGAAACCGCGATGCGATTGTACGCATCAGTGATATCACCGAGGCCAAGTTATTCGAAAAGCAACTCATCCAGAGCGAGAAAATGGCCTCCCTGGGTATTCTGGTGTCAAGCATTGCGCACGAGATCAATAATCCCAATAGTTTTATTTCTTTCAACATCCCCATTTTGAAAGAATATCTGGAAGAACTAATACCGCTGGTGGACCGCTATGCCGAGCACCATCCGGATTTCGAATTATTCAACATGCCTTACGCTGAATTCCGGGAAGATATCTTTAAACTGCTGAACAATATTTCCCATGGTTCCAAACGAATCAACGCCTGCGTGTCCAACCTGCGGGAATTCTCCCAGGCAAAAGATAAAGGTCACGAGGACTGGGTCGACCCCCGGATCGTCATCGAGAGAGTTCTGGCCATTTGCCATGTCGTCATCCGCAAGACGGTCAAGTCCCTGATCCAGAATATCCCCCCCAATATGCCGCTGATCTATACCGACTCCAATGCCCTGGAGCAAATACTGCTCAACCTCCTGGTGAATGCGGCCCAGGCGGCCGATAAGCCGGACTCCCGGGTCGAGCTGAGTGTGTCAATCGGCCAGACCTGGCGGGAGCATCTGATTGTCGAGGTGCGCGACAATGGCTGCGGGATGGATGCGAAGACCCAGCGGAAGATATTCGACCCATTTTTTACGACCAAGTCCATTGGGGAGGGAACCGGCCTGGGGCTGTATGTATGCTACAATCTGGTCGAAAGTCTGAGAGGCCGTATCGAGGTGGAAAGTGAGCCCGGCGAGGGCAGCACTTTCAGGGTCATATTGCCCGATAAAGAGCGCCGGCAAAGGAACAGAAACTAGCGTTCACGCTTGGAGGCCGAATCCCTAAAGATATTTCTTGGTTGAGGGAATCTTGCAGACTTTCACGGATTTTTAAGATGGCGGATAAATCCACACGACTTCCCTTGCAAGGGTTAGGGCAAACCGACCGCCCTGTTTTTGAAGGCGTCGCCATTCCTGCCGGGTGAAGATGAGCAGGTCGGCCGGAACCGGCAAGACGCTCAAATCCCATTTCAAGGACCGTCGCTCAAATACCTCAGATGTCTCCCCGATCAGGGCAATCAGGTCAAGATCGCTTCCAACACCCCAGTCACCGCGAGCATAAGAACCAAAATAACCCAAACGCTCAAGTTCCGGATGTTCTTCTGATTGCGCTTGGGCCCAATCTCGAAGGGCCTTAGCGACCGTATCGCGATCAGGCCATTTGAGCACGGACGAATTCAAGGATCTCACTGGCATATTGGGTGGCTTCCTCGCTTTGTAAAGGGCCATAGTGTTCAAACGGTGCGCCCTCGGGATGCCCGTTGGCATACCGGGTGGGAATGTAGAAGTTATCTAACACTTTGGCCTTATCGATCAAATGCTGCGCGACCGCCATGGGAAGTTCCTGTAAAAGCCGGGCCACGACATGTCCCCAGGCCTCCTGCCCGCGCGACAGATGTAGCCCCTTGACGGCCTTTTCAGCGGATTGCTGCGCCGCAAAGCAGGCCCATTCGTGACGGCCCTCAACCTTCGAAGCCTGGGCTTGCTCAAGATCTCTTTCGGCCTGTCTAATCCAGTCCTGCGCTCGATCGACCATGACGATATATCATTCGATTTCTTGGTTTGAGGTTGAAGGAGCGCTGCGGCTTGAGGTTTGAGGCAAGGTCGTTTGACCGCAGAGCTCTCCCGTGATTTCCTAACCCTTGTCTGGGTTGCGGCTTATTTGATCCGGTTTTCCAAATACCACTGATAGGTTCGCGCAATTCCTTCCCTTAATTCAATCTTCGCCTGCCAGCCTTTTTTGTTCAGCCTGGATACGTCTAAAAGCTTCTGGGGGGTTCCATCCGGTTGGGTCGTATCCCACCACACTTCCCCGGCATACCCCACGATTTCGGAGATCAGCTCGGCCAATTCGCGGATAGTCTGGTCTTTTCCGCACCCGATGTTGATAATTTCCGATTCATCGTAGTCATGCATCAAATAAAGGCAGGCGTCGGCCAGGTCATCCACATGCAAAAACTCGCGGCGGGGGGAGCCGGAACCCCACAATTTAATTACGGGTCGACCGCTTAGGACGGTTAAATCGACCGCTTCAGCGCGATAGCCGAGAGAGGATTTGATGTCTGGGGGAATTGGGCCGTAAGTGGCCTCATCTTTCTTGATTCCATCCCCATCGCCCGCGGCCGCCAATCGGGCCAGATGAAACTTGCGGATCAGGGCCGGCAGAACATGGGAAGTTTCCAGATCGAAATTATCCCGCGGTCCGTACAGGTTGGTGGGCATCACGCTGATGTAATGGGTGCCGTACTGCCGATTGTACGCCTGACACATCTTGATTCCGGCAATCTTGGCAACCGCATAGGGTTCATTGGTTGGTTCCAAATAATCCGAGAGAAGGTAGGCTTCCTTCATCGGTTGCGGGCATTGCTTGGGATAGATACAGGAGCTTCCCAGGAAAAGCAGCTTTTTTACTTGATTAAGGTACGAGGCGTGGACGATATTGGTCTGAATGGCCAGATTGTTATAAATGAACTCGGCCGGATACGTGCTGTTGCTCCCGATCCCGCCGACTTTGGCCGCGGCCAGGAACACATACTCCGGTCTCTCCTGTTCAAAGAAGGCTTCCACCTGATTTTGGCGCGTCAGATCCAGCTCGCCATGGGTGCGGCAAACGACCTCGGTATACCCTTCGGCCCGCAGCTTGCGCACGATGGCGGACCCCACCAATCCCCGATGGCCGGCCACGTAAATTTTAGATGTTTTTTGCATGCTACCAGTCCAAAAAAGAGGCTACCGAGTTCAGCAATACCTTAAAATCTTTCAGGCGGGTTTCCAAGTCCAGTTCGAAATTCAGCGGATGTTCAAGATCATTTTGGGCAACAACCCCCAAATCGATATCACCGAAGGATTGGGCCGCAATAAAAGACCCAAACAAATAGGTCGACGTAATTTTTTCACACCGACGGTTCAAAAAATCGGTCATTGTCGCGACGATTTGCTCTTTTTGAAATTGTTGTAATGTATGTTTCCGCGGCCTCATCGAAAAATATTCAATCCTTGGCTTCTCGCATCGGCGGCAGCTCCGGTTCTTCTCTTTTTGTTGCAATCTATATGCTTGAAGATTGGGACTCTGCTCGGGACAGCTCGACGCAGGTTCGTCGGATTTTTCCGTTTCTTTTATCCAACCCCCAACCAGGCCATTATGCTGGTATTCCGATTTAATTTTTTGATATTATTACAAGAAAATAGGAAAGTCAAACTCTGTCCCTGCCGATTATCAAATCGAACCTGAAATCTCTCAAAACTGAAAAAAAGCTCTCCCAATCATGGCATTGATTTCACAAAACTATGAACTATATTCCTCATTTTTTCACAAGAACCCAACTGGCAAAGGGTGACTTGCGCAAAATTTGATTACCGAATGAAAAAATGTTTTCAAAATTACGTGTTAATCCTATGAGATGCGAGTGGTTGCATATTTTATCCGATTTTACTTAAACCAGCACCATATATGGCATACATCTTGCCTTAGCTCAAACATATTTAGTATTTTTTTTCGTCCCGAATTTGCAGGCTGCGCTGAGCCTCTCTGAGTCAAGTTAAATTCCATCTTGCATTGAGCAACTTATAAATCCTCCCCCAAACGCTGAGTTCTTCGACCGCAATGAATTCATTTACCGGGGCATACGGACTCACACAAACCCAACCGAGATCATTATACGCTCTTTCTTGGAAAGCAGCTCTTACTTTGCGCACACGGCCGCGAACCCCACGTAAAAACACAAAATTCAAATGTCTTTGCATAAGGTTTACATCACGCGTTGGCAAAAAGGACCCCTTGAATCGAAGGGAGGCTTCCCGTGCCCGAAATCCAAACTTATGGTAAACCAGACCCCAAGATCCCATGGAAAGCAAACGCATTCAACCTCCACGCTCTGCCGGACGACGGCGCGCCCAAACTCCATACGCTGTTTCATCATCTCGGCCCTGATCCCCAAAAAAATATAGACACCATCGTTGCCACAACCTCCGAGATGCTGCAAGGCGCGTGTTCGCTTTACAACCGCCTGGATGAAAAGGCCAAATCCCTATGTGCCCGGGCCGCCTGCAACCTCCCGCCTGATTTCGAGACCGAAAAACAGCCCCAGGGGCACATCTGCTATGAAGAAACCTTCAAGCGCCAGGATAAGCCGGTGGTCATTGAGGAAATCGCCCAAACCCCCTACGCCCAGACGGATCCCAATGTGGCAAAATACGGCTTAAGATCGTACCTTGGGTTTCCGGTTTTTGCCGGAAACCGGACCATCGGGTCGCTTTGCGTGCTGGATAAAAAGAAACGAACGTTTAGCGCCGAAGAGATCGACATAATTGCGACGCTGGCCAAAGCCGTGGCCCTCGAAGAGGTTCGTCTGCAAAAAGACCGGGAGTTGGAGAAAAGACTGACCTATGAAAAAATGCTGCTCGATATCTCTACGCAGGCGCTATTTGGAGAAGATACGGGCCGCTTTCTGCATGGGTGCCTAAAGATTATGGGACAAAATTTGAATACGGGGAGCCTTTGCATCTGGAAATACCATTCCAAGACGGATACACTGCGCAATATATCGAAATGGATGGCGATGCCCATCCCGCTCCCGAAGCACCGTCTCGAACAAATACCCGCCCGCACCATCCCTGGGAGCATAGAGCGCTTCAAGCAAAATCAGGTGATTAGCTTTCCGGCTCGAGGAAGCCTTATGGATGGCCGGGAAAAAGATAGACTGCCGACAAAGAGCGTAAAATCAATTCTGATGGTGCCGCTTTTCGTAGAAAATCGTTTCTATGGTCTTATCGAATTTCAAGATTATCAAGCCTGTCGCAAGTGGCAGGACGCGGACATCGACATTTTAAGGACCGCGGCGCAAATGATCGCAAAATCCATCGAACACAAACGGCTCGAAGAATCTGTTACGGCACATACCGCATCCCTCAGCCGCACGAACAAGAGACTCAAAGAAGAAATCCTAGAGCGCACGCACATGATCAAGTTGTTGGAAAAGAAAGAAATGGACTTGGCAAAAAGAAAGCGCGAACGGGAGCAATCCAATACCGGCTTAAAAATATTGTCGAAAAAAAAGGATAACGATATATTCCAGCTCGAAGAGAGGGTGCTACGCAATGTAAAACAGCTGGTCGAGCCTTCGGTAAGGAGATTGAAAGCCAGCGGCCTGAATTACACACAGGCAAAATGGTTAGGGATTCTGGAGAACAACCTGGACGATATTACGTCGCCGATGGTGCAAAGGTTATCATCGCATTTCCATAACCTTACACCGACTGAAATCAAGGTTGCCGGTTTTATCAAACTCGACAAAACCAAAAAGGAAACCGCCGAATTGCTCGGCCTTTCCTACCGGACCATTGAAGTTCACCGAAGTAACATTCGAAAAAAATTAGGAATAAGAAACCGCAAGATAAACCTGAGAACGCATTTGCTGTCCATTCAGTGATGATTCCGTGGCCGTATCGGAGGATTTCTTTAACTTCTAACGACGTGGCTTTCTCAAAAGCGGACCTTGAGAGCGGACAGAACACTTAATTTTTCTACGTATTCTATAAGTATTTTTTTTGGTTGCTTTTTTATTTTTTTTCTTTTAGGTATTGATATCATTGGTTTAGTCCGTCCAAACTTATGCTACTCTGTTACACAATCTGTTACTTTGATAATTTGGCGCTTCGGCGCTGAATCTTAAACAAGATAACCCGGCGCATATATCTCCTTTTCAGCTGTTCAGCGAGTTAAACAAATAAAACATTTGAGCAAAAGTCAGCTTCTCAAGTTCAGACCTCGTTAAATGGAAAATGGCCAAATGAAAATTGGTTAAACAGAAAATGGTCGAGTGGTTAAATAGGAACTGAAAGCAAATGATATCAGCCTATTAAACTTTTCAAAGTGATGAAAGTCTAATTTTGGTGTCATTGGCGGGTATATCCACGCATATTAACCATTTAACCATTCAACGATTTAACGAGACCTGAAAGCTGAAGATCCAGGCGATAAATTTTGCCGAAAATGGTCACCAAACTTGCCCGGCAACACGAAAATGATATTCTATCTACCGTGGCGCTCAGGGGAGTTCGTGGCTCCAAGGTATGAATGAATGAAATGGTGAACAAAGCAGTTTAACCCAATAATCCAACCATCATCATAAACAAAGGAGGTGATACTTGAAATCAAAACTGTGTTGGATCGGTCTAGCTCTTGCCATCCTGTTTATACCCCATTATTCAGGAGCAGCGCCCTTGATCACAAACGGCGACTTTCAAAATCCCATTGATTTATACGGATGGGACACCTCGGGTGACGTTCGAGTGGGTGAGGCTTCACTCATTTCGGAACTGCAGGGAATGGATGATCGCTTTGCGCTCTTGGGTCTGCAGCAAAGTGCAGGGGCCTCCCTATTGAGCCAGACTTTCGATGCTCCGCGGACGAACATGCTTACTGTCGGCTTTAATTGGGCATTTGATTTTCTGGATTTATCTCTTTTCAAACAGGATACATTTGCATCTGTTTTAACATCATGGGGAAATTTCGACATTACGATGCTGGATTTAACAAGTGGGTTTATCAGTCTCGGTCTACGCCACGATTTCTTTCAGCAAACCTTTGATGTTACAGGGTTCGGAGGGGGACCGGTGACAATTGCCTTCAGTTTGTTGGAGCAACCCGGGTTAACCTTCTCTCTCGCCGGAGTGGACAATGTGTCTGTTGCCGCAGCGCCGATTCCTATTCCTCCAAGCCTGATGTTGCTTGGCTCCGGTCTCCTCGGGCTGGTCCTACTGAGGCGCAGGGTGCGTTGAATAAGAGAAAAATGGTTTAGTAAGTTGCGGCTGCTGGACCTTTGCTCTCAAATTCGCGCGAACTAAAAAAATAGCGTTCAGGAGAGGGGGTTAGAAAGTCATGAAAAGATCAAAGACAACCTCTTTCATAACAGCTTTGGCTGCATCGGTTACAGCCGTTTTTATTTTCACAGGCGTCGCGTCTGCGCTCGATATTTCCCTCGAACCAGCAAAAGCACAACGAGAAATAGGCGGTAAGGTGCGTGTGCATATTTATGCGAATGCTGCGACTGATCTTATCAGCATGGGGGTTAAGGTCAGCTTTGATCCTACTGTATTGCAGGTAGAAAGCGCGTCCAAATACGAAGATTTTGATGAGGGCTGGACAATGGACGCGGACGGTGATCCGAGCACTACTGGTGACCGGTATTACTTACCGGCGGTTGAGATCGACAACACGGCCGGAACGGTCATGATGATCGGCGGTCGATTAATCGGTGAAACGACGACGGGTCTGACGGGCAAAGTTCTCCTTGGATGGATCGTTTTCGAGGCTATAAGCAATGGCGACTGTAATCTGCAGGTGGATCTGGCTAAATATCACACGAACCATCCAACGCAAACCTTCGATAACTTTGTTAGTCTTGTTAACCTGCAGGGTCAGAAAGACGAACCGACAAATGTCCCGGGGGACTTAGGGCTAATCTGTGTGACGGCTGGAGCTTGTGTTGGGGACATAAATGAGAATAGCGCTGTCGACATGGGGGACTTTTCTATTGTTCGCTCCGCAATGGGCAAATCGTTCCCGCAACCTGGTTATCGCGTGGATTCCGATCTGAACGGAAATGGTGCTGTTGACATGGGTGATTTCGCCATTCTACGAGGGCAAATGGGAACATCCAATTGCCCGAGCTGCAACCTATAGCCGCAGTAATCTTGCTGAATATTATTTCCGGAACTGCCGCGAAATAATTGAAGAAAGGGAGGGAAAAAATGACGAAAAAATTCTATATTATTTTGTCACTTGCACTCTTTGGAATTCTGAGGGTGGGAACAGCTTTTGCAGCAATAGATGGTATAAGTGATCTGGATGGAAACACCGAGATAACGATCAAGCCTTCAACGACTTTCGAGGTCAAATTATTTCTTGAGTTCAGTGAAGCAGAAAGAGCGGCTATTGCCGGCAATGGCATAACTGGTTTCACTGTCGACATTCAGTGGGATCCTATGGTGGAACTTGTCGGTTTTGCGAAAGGCCCAGGCTATACATTTGTGGATGTTCTTGATAATGATACGGCGGCAGCGCCTGTCGCTCCTTGGGTTGGAAATCAGCTGAATTTACAAGGGTACAATTTTGGGCTCCCTTTAGATGAAAATCACCTTCTTGAAACATTTACACTGCACTGCCTTGCTCCAGGAGATACCGTCCTTCTTCCCTTTGGACATTTTCCTGTTTCAGATGATTTAGCAAACTTTGGGTTAGCCGATGCAACTTTTTTAGAAAATTTGGCCCAATTAGACTACCAGGGAATCACAATTCACCAGACTCCTATTCCCTCGACCATTCTCCTTCTCGGAGGCGGGCTGCTTGGCCTTATAGGCTTAAGAAGGAGGCGCTCATAGCACGGAGCTAAAATAAAGCTGATAATACAGGGATTTTTCCAAGTGATTGCTATCTTTTGTGAGAAGGGGTGCACGCAAAAAAACGGTTCTATACTCAAATGGCAGAAAAAACCTTTTACACTCCGCTCTAAATTCATTTTATGAGGGAGGAAGTTAAAGCTCTCCTCCCTCTCCAAAACGAAAAAATATGGGATTGGGGTGGACAAAGTCCGGTGCGAATGAAAAGGAGCCACAAAAATATTATGCATTTTTGAGGCTCTGGTGCTGGAAAAGATTATCGGCTGAATTTCATTTTACGAATTTTTTATTTTAATAGAGGAAAGGAATCGCAGCTGCGTTAAAATAGTTTTTCGTTTTGGCCATACGCGCCGCTTTATCTTTTCAAAAAGCGAAAGAGTGTGCCTATTTATATACCCGCATTGAGTGACAATTCGATTTGTCAGGCGCCTCGCGTTTGTTGCCATTTGTGAATTTGCTGTATCTCCCGATTTAAAGGACGTATAACCCTTAAGCGGAAATCCCTCAACTGTATGTTGCTTACTTTTTCAACTCATATTTAATCCGACCTGAATTTTTCCCTTCTCTTATTACTCCGCCGAACTTCTTGTTCCGGCAAAGGAGTGTTTGACAGAATTCTTGAATATCACAAATGGTTACAAGAGAGCATGTTTCAACCCCAAGCGGGGTTCTGCGATGAGAAACAGCTTTATAACGCACCTCAATAGAGGGCTGATCTTTATCTCTTTGATTATGTTTTTGATGGCTATGGCTTCGGCCGAGGAACTCATTGAGGATGAACACACCCTGCTTCTCCTCGATTTTAATTACACCCTACCGGGCGCAGATGGGGAGTCGCGACCCAAGCCACATATGTCACATTTGAGAATGGCATTTGGGGGGCTGGCGCATACTTTTCTCCTGGAAATCAGCTTTTTTATGAAAGTCATGCAAATACTGATTCAACTCAAGGGACGCTGGAGTTTTGGATCAAGCCGCGATGGTATGGCAGCGACGGCCTGAGCCATTACGTATTGCGATACGGTGGACGCGGTGGGCTCTTGTTTGGAAAAGATGGCGGCGGTTACTGGCGATCTATTTTGAATCGATGGGCAGGCAACGAACTGCCAGAGGTTGGTATAGGCGTTTATATCAATGATTGGTTGCCAGACGAATGGCATCATGCGGCATTCACTTGGAATAGCGAGTCATTAAAAGTTTATGTTGATGGCAAATTGAAAACACAGACTGGTGTAACAATCAAATTGCCAGGGGTAAATGAAGCCCTGTTTCAAATTGGAGGCGATAGTAATTCAAACTATCTTGATGCAGTCATCGATGAGTTGCGGATAAGTAGTATGGCCAGGTCGGAGAATGAAATCCAATCAAGCTTCTTGGCGGGTATTCCAATCTACGGATTAGAAATTAATCCAAATCCGGTCAAGCTATTGGAAACATGGTGGAAAACCCCTGAATTGGTGGCCAACACCAATTTTGGAACAATAACCATTCCGCCGCCCACCGCAACTTGGTCAACATCTGACAGCAATGTTGCTTCCGTTAACCAACAGGGGCTGATTGTTGCTATATCCGAGGGAACGGTGATTATTTCTGCTTCAGTTAACGGTGTTTCGGCTTATGTTATGATTCATGTCGCCCGCCGCTTTTGGAACCGGAAGTAGAAAGTATTGACTCCTATCTGTCCACCCTTGCCGCAGGGTGCTTGTATGAAATCCCAGTGGTTATCATCAGATATCTTCCGACGAAAGACGGCCTTAATGTCGACGAAACCGTGACGGGTTGGCATTCGACGTTGGACGACCTCAAAACCCGGATCGATACAACGCAGATACGCATAAAATATATGTTGGAGGAGGGCAGCCGCTACCACGGATACCGTAATTCCGCAGCTATTCCTTCTCTTGGTTACCGTGTCGTTTACATCGTCACCGTATACGAAGAAGTGCAGCCGGGTTTCCCGGTTCCCTGGAGCCCTGGATGGTATCGACCGGATTACAATCAAATATTGACCCGCTTCAACGCCGAAGCTTTTGTTAATGATCTGGACGTCAAAGAGTTCTGGCTATGGACTTGGCATTATGGCGGCATCGAGCCGGCTGAATCGAATATGTCCAGCCCGGTGACAGGCGAAATATCCAACAGTGAACGCTACAGTGACGACCTGCCATTTACGGCCGCTCTTTCACCTGAAATAGGTCGCCTCACCGCATCCACCCGAAACAGATTTTACCCAGCACCTATTCACACAGGCTTACGGCGTGTTCCGGCAGCCTTGCCGGATCATGATATTGTCGTCGTTGCCGATATCCGCAAAGTTTTGCCAACTTCCGTCCGGATATTTCACGTAGGAACGACCGTTATAAGTGGCATCATTGTCGGATGCGTTGTAAAAAAGGCCTGCCTCCGCCGTTTCGAGCCATCCGATGTAGAACTCGCCGACGTCGACATTAACGCTGGCCGGGAGGTTTACCGCCTCCCATTGGTCGGTGGCGGTGCAGGTGTGCAAAATCGGTGCGATCAGATCACTTCCGGGTAACCCGCCGGGGCCATCATCGTCCCAGACATGAATCTCCATTGTGAGTGACTCCGACTCGGACCAGGGCCAAAATTGCACCCGATCAAACGTCCAGGGATAACTTGGTGGGCTGAACTTGACGGCGATACCATAGTCCACATTCACCGCCCAATGCCATCCGGGAGTTCCGCTGTCATAGGCAAGCTCTCCGCTGCACGCTCTTCCTAAAGCCGGGCAGCGCGCCTCCCCGAAGCCCCCCGCAAATGCGGCCAAGTCGC
>CP070697.1:3919996-3929274 GCA_020353555.1 Desulfobacterales bacterium | reverse complement strand
CCGGCGCCCCCATCCTGCCGAATTTGAACCTGAACGGGAAAATTGCGACCGTTAATCCCCTTCGACAGGACGTATGCACACCCGCCCCCAGGATGGTGCCTCAAGAGATGTATTGACAATCCAAACTTTCTGAATAGAATAGAACCCTAAAAAAACGGGTGGTTACTATAGCGGCAGCCTCCGTACAGGGATATTGCCTCAGCGAAATTGCACGAATGCGGCCGCCGGATCCCGGAGAAGGGGTTCCGGCTGACAAGGCCAGGGAATTTATGGGCTGGGGCCGGACCCAAGGGACCGATCCAAATGGTCCCGTGTTTTCTCACACTATGCGGCACACAAAGGAGAAGAAATGGCACCAAAAACAGCGCTTGAAGTCCTTGAACAAAAAAATCAGCAGGCCAAAGTTGGGGGCGGGCATGACAAGATCGAGAAACAGCACGCCAGCGGCAAACTCACCGCCCGGGAACGGATCGAGCGGCTCCTCGACCAGGGCACTTTTATCGAGATGGATCGCCTCAAAGCTCACCGTTGTACCGATTTCGGGATGGAAAAACAAAAGATCTTAGGCGACGGCGTTGTGACCGGTTACGGTCTGATTCATGGCCGCCAGACGTTTGTCTATGCCCAGGATTTCACGGTCTTCGGAGGCTCACTTTCCCTCTCTCATGCCGAAAAAATTTGTAAAGTTATGGATACGGCCATGAAAGTCGGTGCTCCGGTGATCGGCCTTTGCGACTCGGGCGGCGCCCGCATCCAGGAAGGGGTTATGAGTCTGGCCGGCTATGCGGACATTTTTTTGCGCAACGTCATGGCCTCGGGCGTTATTCCTCAGATTACGGCTATCATGGGGCCGTCCGCCGGTGGCGCGGTCTACTCCCCGGCCCTGACGGACTGGATCTTCATGGTGGAACAAACCAGTTACATGTTCATCACCGGCCCGGACGTAATCAAGGCCGTTACCCGCGAAGTGGTCACCAAAGAAGCTCTCGGAGGGGCCATGGCCCACAACGCCACCAGTGGTGTGGCCCACTTTGCCGCGCCCGACGATCAGACCTGCCTGGAGCGCATTCGCGAACTGATGAGCTTTCTGCCGCTGAACAATATGGACGATCCACCACGACAGGCGACGGACGATGATCCCCAGCGCCGGGATGAAGCTCTGCGCGACGTTGTCCCCCTGGATCCCAACAAACCCTACGACATTCGCGATATTATCCATTCCAATGTGGATAATAATTATTTCTTCGAAGTGCATGCACACTACGCCCAGAACATCGTCGTGGGCTTCGCACGGCTCGAGGGCCTGCCGGTGGGAATCATCGCCAACCAGCCTGCCGTCATGGCCGGTTGCCTGGATATCGCTGCATCGATAAAAGGCGCGCGGTTTGTCCGCTTCTGCGACGCGTTCAACATTCCCCTCATCATTTACGAGGATGTTCCCGGCTTCCTGCCCGGAACCCATCAGGAGCACGGGGGAATCATCAAACACGGCGCGAAACTCATCTACGCCTTCTGCGAAGCCACGGTCCCGCGCATTACCATCATCACCCGCAAAGCGTACGGCGGCGCTTACTGCGTTATGAGTTCGCGGCACATCCGGGGCGACATGGTCATCGGGTATCCCACGGCGGAAATTGCCGTGATGGGAGCCGACGGTGCGGTCAACATCATCAGCCGGAACGAGATACAAAAGGCTGCCGACCCCGACCAAGAGCGCAAGCGGCTGGTCGCGGAATACCGTGAGAAGTTTGCCAATCCCTACAAGGCCGCCGAACTTGGATATATTGATGATGTGATCGATCCGGCCGACACCCGCTCCCGAATCATACAGGCGCTGCGGATGCTCAAAACCAAACGGGATATCAACCCCGCCAAAAAACATGGAAACATTCCCCTCTAGAAAGGAGGACCGTTATGTCCTGGGACCAAGTCATCGACCTCATCATCAGCATCCTCACCACCCAGACCGGAGTGCCCAATCTCTTATTCAAACAGGTGATCATGGTGGGCGTGGCGTTCTTTTTTCTTTACCTGGCGGTTGCCAAAAAATACGAACCCCTGCTGCTCGTGCCGATCGGCTTCGGGATCTTTCTGGTGAACTTCCCTCTGGTCCCGCTGATGGGCTACACCGAGCACGGCGCGCCGGAACTCATTCGGGCCTTTTATAAATACGGCATCGAGTGGGAAACTATTCCCTGTATTATTTTCCTGGGTCTGGGAGCCATGACCGACTTCGGCCCTTTGATTGCCAACCCAAAGACCCTGATTATCGGGGCCGGGGCCCAGTTGGGGGTTTTCATCACCTATGTCGGAACCCTCTTTTTCGGATTTACCCTGAAGGAGGCTGCCTCGGTGGGGATTATCGGCGGCGCCGACGGACCAACCACCATCTACCTGACCGCCAAGCTGGCGCCCCATCTTCTGGGGGCCAACGCCCTGGCGGCCTATTCCTACATGGCCATGGTGCCGCTCATCCAGCCGCCAATCATGCGGTTGATGACCACCCCCGAACAGCGCCGGATCAAAATGCGGCAACTGCGACCCGTTTCCACCCGAGAGAAGCTTCTGTTCCCGCTCATTGCCGCCATTCTGATTATTCTTATCATTCCGGCGGTGGCGCCTCTGATGGGCATGTTTATGTTCGGCAACTTCATGCGGGAGTGCGGCGTGGTCAAGCGCCTCAGCGATACGGCCCAGAACGCGCTCATGAACATCGTCACCATTTTTTTGGGCCTTTCCGTGGGGGCGACCATGGAAGCCTCGAAGTTCCTGAGTTTGAAACCGATGCTCATTTTCGCCTTCGGCCTGATGGATTTCGTGGTCTGCACCTTCGGCGGCCTCCTGACGGTCCATGTTATGAATCGCTTCCTGAAGGAAAAGATGAACCCCCTCATCGGTTCGGCCGGAGTTTCGGCGGTACCCATGTCGGCCCGGGTCTCGCATTCCGAAGGTCTGAAAGCGGACCCGGATAACTGGCTCATTATGCATGCCATGGGCCCCAACCTGGCCGGGGTCATCGGTTCGGCGGCCGCGGCCGGCATGTTCATCGCCATGTTTCAATAGGAGGAAGTCATGAATAGAATTTTCACGCCGTATGATTGGAGATTCACCGGGATGCTGCTCTTCGCGTGGTTTGGGCTCTGCACACTGGGTCCTGCCGTTGGCTGGGCCTTCATGGGCGATGACCTCGAAAAACCCAAACCCGAGTTTACCCGCAGCGCAGACCAGATTACCGCCAAGCTCATTCCCCGGGCCAAGAGCACGAGCATCAGTATCGCTTTTAAGGTTGCCGGCGGCCGAATGGAGGCGGTCAGCGGGGTTGATTTTGCGAGCGCCGCCCGCCCGGAAGTCGACGTCAAGAATTTCAAGTCCGCGCTGTTTGAAATTATAATCAATGAAGTCCCGGTGGGTGGGGAGGCTCAGGTTTCAATCATTTCCGATTTCTTCACCCGCGCCACCGCGTTTTACGTGTTTAACGCCAAACTTGAGGTTCCTTGGGCCGATTCCGGTGCCGAAAACCGGGGCCACCCGGACCGGGTGCAGGAACTGATCGTCAAAGTGAAAGACGGCGGCCCCTTTGATTCGGACGGCGCCGCCGACGGCCGCATTTCGTTGGTGGGCGGCCCTCGCGATTCCTTCTGGGGCTATGCCCTCGGGACGCTCTTCATCCGTTTTTTCGGAATCTTCATCGTTCTTTCCATTCTCATGATCGGCATCATGTTTTCCGGTAAAGTCTTCCAGCTGAGTTTCGGAAAAAAGAAGATTGCTTCGGATTTCGATCAAACGGTCGCCCGTGGGCAGGGCGCATTAACCGCGGAGGCGCAAAGGGTCGCCGTGAACCAACCGGCGCCCGCGGCCGGCATGCCCGCAGAGGAGGATGTGGCGGCCATTGCCCTTGCGCTGCACCTGCACTTGGCCCCGCGTCACACCAGCGAGCCGCGCTCCTTGCTCGTTTCCTCGTCCGGTGCCTGGACCATCAATGGCCGAAACCGGATGATGAGCGATCGTTTCCCGACGTTTAACCGCAGCCACCGCCAAGCGAATTGAGAAAGGGAAGGTTCTATGAAATACAATCTTAAGATCGGCGAAAAGAAATTTGAAGTGGAAGTAGGCGACATCCAGGCAGGACTGATTCAGGTGTTCGTCAACGGAACGCCGTATGAAGTCAATATGGAAGACCACCATGAAGCGGTTCCGGTAGCGCTGCCACCTAAACCGGCCGCGCCGGCTTCGGTGCCAAGGGCCGCCCCGGCACCCCCGAAAGCCGCGCCCCCGGCCCCGCGCCCTGCTGCCAGCAGTGGCGCACTCACGGCTCCCATACCCGGCTTGATTCTGGCAATAAAGGTCGCCGTGGGCGACGCGGTGACGGCCGGACAGACCGTGGCTACCATGGAAGCCATGAAAATGGAGAACAATCTAATCAGCCACGTGTCGGGTGTTGTCAAAGAAATTCGCGTGCAGAAAGGCGCCGAGGTTTCCACGGGCGACATCATCATGATTATCGCGTAATTTGGTCCGGACCCCGGGTCGCACGCGGGAATCAGCCGGGCGGCCTGCTGGCCCGGCCGGCACAACTGATTCCAAAGGGATCTCGGCCCCGATGATCAACGCAAAGGGTTTAAAGGGTTTTTACGGGTTGTAGGCGTGGTAAAATGGTCCTCCAGTCCGTTTTAAAGCTTAGCATCGATAAGTAAACGCAGTTTTGCGGATAGGCATCATGAAGCGTTTTCAAGTTTTGCACCGGATCATACGCTTCAGCCGTTTCGTCTGGCGGCTTCCGGACGCTCTTGTAAAGGAGGCCCACATTGCTCGACATCCAGGCCTCGATGACAATGGGGATAGCAAGGTTTTTGAGCAAGTCCAAATTAGGGTCTTTACCGATGACGGGCTGAGTAATAACAAATTTCGCGCCGGCGTCTATCTTCTGTTTCAATCTGTCCGTCTCAAAAACAATGGGGTTGTACTGGTTGAATGCCGCACCTGTGATAAACACACCCGCATACTCCGTGTTGATGTAACGCAAAAGATCGATCGAGGTGGCGACATTCCGCCGGCCGCCGATGCTCGCAGGCGGAAGCATCGGCAACGCCGGCCCGCCGTCGCCTCGGACAATGAGAAGGAATTTCAAACCAATCTTGGCGGCGGCGGTCAACAAGCCGTCTATCTCATCCTTCGTGTGAAAGGTATTTAAATTCATCACGGTTTTTTCGGGTTCAATCGGCGGGGCGCAAAAATTAATCGCTTCCAAGGCGCTGTATCGCGGTTGTCCCATCGGATTGTCGGGAATTGAAATTCCACAACCCGAATCAATTATCCGGCGATACCTCGCGGCCAGCGCCTGCATTTTCTCTTTGGCGTCACCAGGACTTGAACGCTTGGGTGTAAGCAATTCAATCAGGTAAGCACAGTCAAACATGGCAATTACCTCTCTTTCTCTTCGGACAAGGCCTGCCGTGAGGCAAGGATGAAAGTTGAAGCTTTCATCCAGCCCCGCCCGCATTGGCTTTCCTCACCGAATCCGGGCGCAAGCGCGGACCGCAAAAAGCCGTCGTTCAATCCAGCACTGCCACCGGGGGGATGCGGAACAGTCGCGGCGGCACCTCATGGAAATAATCCGGCAGGCAGCGGTACCGGTAAATGATGGCCAGCTCCTGCAGCTGCACCTCGGCGGAGGCTGCAACGGCAAAACAGGCACTCCATGAGGTGCTCGATGTTTGGGCGAGCTGACCGTTGTGAGGCGGCCCCCGACGCTGACGGGTAATCCGACCGGCATGCATACAAAGGGGCATTTGCGCAATGATTCCAGCCCCGAATGAGCTCCTTGGAGGCCTTGCGGTGCTAATAACCGGTAACGGTAGTCATAGCTTGAAGCCGCAGTCGTTGCCGAATAGGGTTAAACGCGGGGATCACACCCAGGATTAATCTTGTATAAAATAATCATTATCATCGGCGTGACAAATTGGGCAGAAGATTTCTAAGCATTGCGGTCGAGGGGAGCAAGGATATTCATGGTGACGGTCCGTGACATCCAGGCCAAGAGCGTTCTCAACCGCTCGAAAATCTTCGACACCTGTCTCAACCCTTATACCGGGTGCCAGGTCGGCTGTGTCTATTGTTATGCCCGCCTTTTTGTGGGCCGCTACACGGGACACCGTGAGCCCTGGGGTCGGTTTGTCGACGTCAAGGCCAACGCCCCCGAGGTCCTGGGGCGGCAACTGCAAAAGGCGGCGAAAACCACGGTCTGGATTTCATCGGTCTGTGATCCCTACCAGCCGATTGAAGCCCGCCGGCGAATCACTAGGGCCTGTCTGGAAAAGCTGGCTGAAAAACAATTCCCGGTCAACGTGCAAACCAAGTCCCACCTCGTCCTCCGGGACTTGGAATTGCTGCGACAGTTTCGCACCATCGAGGTGGGCCTGAGCATCACCACGGATGACGAGCGGATCGCCAGGGTTTTCGAACCCGCCGCCAGCTCTGTCGGCCGGCGGCTGGAGGCCCTTGCAAAGCTCCGCGCGGCCGGCATTCGAACCTACGCCTTCGTCGGGCCGATTCTGCCCGGTAACCCGGAGCGCCTGGCTCATAGCCTGCAGGCCCGCGTCGATCGAGTCCTGGTGGACCGGATGAACTACCTTGGTTCCATCCGCAGGTTCTATCAGAATCTCGGTTTGCGGGAAGCCACGACCGATGCGTTTTTCCGGGGATATGCCGAAAGGTTCGCATCCGAACTGGAAAGAAGGAAAATACGCTACGAGATCCTGTTCTGACCCGCTAGTGCCCATTGCCCAAAACCTGAAGTCCGCCGGTGGGCGGGACCTGCGCGGCAGATGATGTATCTGCGGCGCTCGCGAAAGTCAATCCACGGGTCATGCGGAAACCGCCTTAAATTTTAGAGTTTACGCATAAGCACCAGCATGATATCAGTCCAGAAAATCAGGCGCTGATGTCCCCCGGCTGGTCGTGCCTTTTTAGTTGAGCCCAAGGCCTGTTTACGGAATTTGCCATTGCCGTGGCCGCTGGTGGATGTCAGCACCACTTGATCAATATGGAGGAGATGCAACCATGCCGGGAGTCAAAGCGTTCTTAGAAGGCTTCGTGGACACCCATGTGCATGCCGGACCCACGCTCATCGCCCGTGAATTCAACGCGTGGGAGCTTGTGCGGGAGGCCGAAAGGGGCGGGTTTGCCGCCGTCGTGCTCAAAGATCATTTCATGCCGACGGTGTCGGCCGCCCGCATCCTGCAGGATCACGTCGGTGACCGCGGCGTCAAGATTTTCGGCAGCCTGGCCCTCAACAATTCCGTGGGCGGCCTGAATCCCACGGCGGTCGAGACCGCGATCCGCTTGGGCGCCAGGGTGATCTGGATGCCCACCACGTCGGCGGCCAACCACGCCCAAAAGCACCGCGCGCCGGGCACTAAGTTTCCGTCCCTGGCGCATGCGGAAAAAGCCGGCCGGCCGATCGCGATTTGCGACCGCAACGGATCTCTCACCGCCGCGACGGAAGAAATTCTGGGTATCCTGGCCGAACATTCCGAAGTGGTCCTGGCCACCGGCCACCTCAGCCGCGCGGAAGTCGATGTTCTGGTGCGCCGGGCTTTTGCCGCCGGTGTACGACGACTGGTGGTCACCCATCCCCATTTCATGGTGGATGCCACCCCGGGGGACATGCAAGACTGGCAATCCTTGGGGGCTTATCTGGAATTCACGGCCGTGATCTCTTTGCCGAATTCGCCCCTGTACTGCCGTCCTGCGCAGGATGTCGCGGCCATCATCGAAAAACTCGATCCGGCTAAAATCGTTTTGTCGTCGGATCTGGGGCTCAAAAACGCCGGCCGACCGGTTGAAGGGATGACGACGTTTCTTGAGCTGCTGCGGGCAGCCGGTATAGCCGCCGCCGCGCTAAAGCAAATGGTCACCCGTAATCCGGCGACGCTGCTGGGACTGTGAAAGCCGAATGACCGCTGTACGCGCTTGAAATCCGACATGACGCTATAGACCGGAGCTTGGAATCTGGGCTTGCCCCCCGAAGACGAGATCCGCGGCAGGCCCATGGCAACGATTCCCGCGAAAGAATCATTAGGAGGTCCTCACAGGAGAGCTGGCATGAATTCGTCGGGGTTTACCCGCGCGGTGGAGAACCGTTATTTCGAAGATTATGTGCCTGGCACCGTCCACGAGTTCGGGGCCATTACAATGGAAGAAGATGAGATCATCGCTTTCGGGCGGCGGTTCGATCCCCAGGTGTTCCATACGGAGCCGGAGGCCGCAAAGTCCACAATGTTCGGTGGCCTCATCGCCTCCGGGTGGCACACCGCCGGCCTGATGATGCGCCTGTTCGTGGAGAACTATCTGTCCCGGGTGGCCAGTCTCGGTTCTCCCGGGGTCGACGAGCTGCGCTGGACCAAACCCGTTCGGCCCGGCGATACGCTTTCTCTGCGGGTAACCATTACCCGGACGCGGCGCTCGCGCTCAAAACCGGATCGCGGCATTGTCCACTCGTTTATCGAGGTGCTGAACCAGAACCGCGACATTGTCATGAGCATGAAAGCTCTGAATTTTCTGCTCTGTCACTCGATTGAACTTCCGGATCATGGATAACATGCCGAAGGGGAGGGGCAAAACCGCCGAGGTTTTTATTCATGCGGCTGCGGGAATATTTAGGGTTTCAGTTTCTTTAGAATCGATATTCCGACCAAACGGTGCCCTTTGTATCGGCCTTTTTCGAGCCTTGAGATGTGTTCGACTTCGGCCCGATATAATCCCGAAGGTTGCGTGCCCTTCGGAGATATAAAATTGACATCCAATTCTTGGCCCACTTTGATCAGACCCAGAAATTCGGAGTCCTCTCGCACAATGATGCCCGCCCCCTTGGGGGAAACATCGCGGACTTTGAACTGATATAAGGGCATCCCGACAAATTTGATCTCAATTCGGTAATTTCGCAGTTTGGAAGCTCTGGGTTCCGACCTTTTCTCAAATCCAGCTTTTTCAGCAAAATTCTCTGGCATGTTCATCTAAATTCGGGTTGATTGAATTGGATTAAATTATCAGGGGAGAAAAAAGTAACTTGTCGCGACTTTGACAAAACCCGTTGGAGAAGTCAACAAAATTAACAACCGGCCCCGGCCTGGATGAGGAGCGCGACCCCCAAGAGAAGGCCCGGAAAATATCGATCCGTTATTCCCAATAACTGCATGGCGAAGCACTTTAGCAGCTGACAATCATCACGATCTACGAATGCAGTCTGGGCGGCAAGCCCCCCTGACCGCGACCGGTTG
>CP070697.1:3911070-3919896 GCA_020353555.1 Desulfobacterales bacterium | reverse complement strand
ATTGTGGTGGCCCAGAGGGCCATGAATGTTTAGCTGTATGAGGAATATCGCGGTCGGCCGATCCACGGTTTTTCAAAAGGGCTAAACGGTTACAAATCCGGGAGCTGGGGCGTTGCGGGGCTTCCCTTTCGTTGGGCAAGGGAACGTCGGGGAGGGCGGTCGGCGTTGATCAATGGGATGGGCGCGGTCCTGCGGGGAGGTCGGTATGTCAGCCGTTTTTCAAATTTTCCCAATCGGTGTTGTCAGGAAAAAAGAGGATGTCGTCTGGCTTGAAATTTTTGCGCAGTATTCCGATGCGTTGCTGGGATTGGACGGATTTTCCCATATCAAGGTCCTCTACTGGCTGCATGGCAATGACACGCCCGTCAAGCGCGGCGTTTTGCAGGTTCATCCCCGCAACGACAAGGCGAATCCTTTAACCGGTGTGTTCGCCACCCACTCTCCGTTGCGACCCAATCCTCTGGGTCTAACCCGCTGCCGAATTCTGGCCGTCGATGGCAACCGCATCAAAATTGAAGAAATTGATGCGTTCGACGGGTCTCCGGTAATCGATATCAAATGTTTTATTCCCAGCCCGTTGTCCGAGGCGGAAATCCGCCTGCCGGACTGGGTGTGAAATAGGTGGACGGCGATGCTGACGGAACTCTCCGGCCAGATTGAAAGGATTACTTACACCAATGAGGATAACGGCTTCACCATTGCCAAGGTAAGAATCCATGGGCAGCTGGATTTAGTTACCGTCGTCGGAAACCTGCTGGCGCCCACCCCCGGTGAAATCCTCCACATGCGGGGGGAGTGGACCAACCACCCCAAATTCGGTGAACAGTTTAAAGTTATTCAGTATCGGACCAAAGTTCCGGCGACGGTTTATGGAATTGAAAAATACCTGGGTTCCGGGCTGATTAAGGGGTTGGGTCCGGTCATGGCCAAGCGGATTGTGGCAAAATTCGGTCAAAAGACCCTGGAGGTAATCGAAGACGAGATCGCGCGGCTGGCCGAAGTCGAGGGCATCGGAAAGAAACGTTTGGCGTTGATCGCGCAGGCCTGGGATGCGCAAAAAGAGATCCGGGAGGTGATGCTGTTTTTACAAAGCCATGACGTCAGTTGCGGATATGCCACTAAAATTTTCAAAGCGTACGGCCAGGGCGCCATCGCGGTCGTAAGGGAAAACCCCTACCGGTTGGCCACCGACATCTTGGGAATCGGGTTTGTGACCGCCGACCGTATCGCTGAAAAACTGGGATTTGCCCGGGATTCCCGCATGCGGGTGGAAGCCGGCATTCTTTATGTGCTCCACCAGTTAGCCGACGAGGGCCACGTCTATTATCCCTACGAGCCGTTGATCGCCAAGGGCTGTGAAATTCTAGGGGTTGACCGGGAAGTGGTGGTGCAGGCCTTGGGGCCCCTAGCCTTTGCGCGCCAAATCGTCATCGAAGACCTGAATGACGACCTGGAAGCGTTCGCGGAAAACCATAAGGCCGTCTATCTGGTGAAGTTTCACCGCTGTGAAACCGGCATCGCCAAGCGCTTAAAGGCCCTGCAAAGCGCGCCCAAATCCATTCGCGCCATCGATGCGGCCCGGGCCCTCGACTGGATCCAGCGACAACTAGCGATCGTCCTGGCGGAAAATCAGCTAAAGGCCATCCGGGGCGCCATTGAAAATAAGATCCTCGTCATCACCGGCGGTCCCGGCACCGGGAAAACGACCATTATCCATGCGGTATTGCAGATCTTCTCGCGGCTGAAGGTCAAGATTATGCTGGCCGCTCCCACCGGCCGCGCGGCGAAACGCATGAGCGAAGCCACGGAGCACGATGCCCGAACCATCCACCGCCTCTTGGAATACAGCCTGCAGAAAGGAGGGTTTCAGCGCAACCAGGACCGGCCCCTGGAGTGTGACCTGCTGATCATCGATGAGGCCTCAATGATCGATACCGTCCTGATGCACCATTTGCTGAAAGCCGTTCCCCGCATGGCCACCTTGATTCTGGTGGGCGATGTCAATCAGTTGCCCTCGGTCGGGGCCGGCAATGTCTTGAACGATATGATCGCCTCCGGGCGCGTGCCGGTGGTGGCTTTGCAAGAGATTTTTCGCCAGGCCCGGACCAGCCGGATCATCGTCAGTGCCCATCAAATCAACAGCGGCCGTGTGCCGCGCCTGGATGCTTCCGACGACGCCGATCGGGATAGTGATTTCTATTTTATCGAACAGGAAGATCCTGACAAAGCGCTGGAGATCATTTTGGAATTAACGCAGCGGCGCATTCCGCGGCGCTTTGGCTTTGATCCGGTCGACGATATCCAGGTTTTGACGCCTATGCACAAAGGGGTGGTGGGCGCCGGCAATCTCAATCGGGAATTACAGGCGGTGCTGAATCCCGGGGAAGGCGGAATCGCCCGGGGCGAGCGGACCTACCGGGTCAACGATAAAGTCATGCAAATCCGCAATAATTACGACAAGGAAGTTTTCAACGGCGATATGGGGCGCATCCTAGCCGTGCACCCCGATGATCAGGAAGTGCTGATTGCCTTTGATGATCGGCACGTGGTCTATGATTTCAGTGAGCTGGATGAGATCGTTTTGGCGTACGCGGTTTCGGTGCACAAGTCCCAAGGCTCCGAATATCCCGCGGTCGTCATTCCCCTGCTTACCCAGCATTATATTTTGCTGCAGCGCAATCTGATTTATACGGCCGTCACCCGCGGCCGCCGTCTGGTGGTGATGGTGGGCAGCCGCAAGGCGCTGGCGATCGGTGTCAAAAACAATAAAACCCAGCAGCGCTTCACCCGCCTGCGATATCGCTTGGGACGGCTCTAAAACGGGGGGAGAAAGGGGAAGGGACTCCCATTAAAACTCAAGCCCGATTTCCGCGAAAGGACCGCTGAAGGTGGCATCCACCTTGACATCCTGCTTGTCGATGTCGATCCGATCATATCTGTATCCGCCAGCGACGAACACCGGTCCATAGGGCTTGACTTTCACCCTTCCCAACAGGCTGTAATAGGAGTCGCCGGTATAGGTAATTCCCCGTCCTTCCAGCTCAAGGGCAAGTTTCTCAAAGGGTCTTATCTGCGTGGCAACAAAAGCCATGGGAAGGGGAAGCAGATAGCTTTCGGATTCTTTTAGTCCGGTGGCCTCCTGCTCTATTTCCGCTTTAAAATCCACGATCTTAACATTGATCCCGATATCTAAATGGAACATCCCGGCCGTCGCCGACTCCAGAAAGGGAAGGCCGTAGTAAAGGGCCACATCCAAATGATTCAGTTTCAGCGTTGAATCAAATTCCACGTCGCCGGCAAAAGTCTCATCCCCGAATTTGAAATCCACCGTTTTGCGTCCGGTTTCATCAAATTCCATGGGGGTCGCCATGACATAAAGGTTGGGGATCAACCAGGGCATGTCGATCTTCAGCCGGCCCGACACGCGCCATTCATTTTTATAATTCAGGTCATCTTCCAGGTCGAGATCGTCGTCGGCGGCAATTTCGTCAAATGCCAGATCTCCCTGGGGAGACTGATTCCAAGCCCCCGCCGCAATTTCCATTCCGGCGGCCCCCGAAACGGTCGGCAGGAACAGTACTCCGAGAAAACAGAAAACAAGCCAAATTTTTTTCATCCGCGCCTCCTAGGATACCACGTTTGAGTTTTCGGCAGAGACCTTGCGGTATCAATGGACTTTCCTGAATCAGTCGTCCAAATACCCGCTCAAACCAGGGCTGCGGCCCAAAAAAACGCCTTTGAAGGTCTGCCCCCAAAGACGTTGCCAGGTTGATCTTGAAATTAAGGCTCGATTCCTATCCAGGTCCTTCAGCCGCCAGGCTTTTCGTCACTCCTTTTTATCCCCCGTGCACCTGGGCTGAAGTGCTAGGATATAAAAGTAGCATAGTCTAAATTCATCCGGACGTCAAGCGCTGACGGCTCCCGGCCCCAAGGCGAACGCATTTGGAAACATGAAGAGCGGGGGAAGGAGGCCTTTTCTTCCAGACGATATCAAAGGTCGGGGCGGATAGGTGATCCCGATTTATGATGGGCCCTGTTTCGGAGCCAACTGAGTAAAAGCACGGCATTTCCATCATAAATCGGGAATCACCGTGCCGCTTGGGTGATACCTACGGTGGATATCGTCTTTCCGAAAAGGCCTCCCTTCCCCCCCAAAAAATTCCAAATGTGTGTGCCCTGGCTCCCGGCCGCGGGCACCCTCGGAGGAGAACACCCCGCTCTATTGCCTGCTGCTGACACCGGCAGAAGCCCGCGAAGCATGCTGAAATTAGCCACCGGCGGGCTTTCCTTAGCTCAATCTTCACTTCTTCAGGGCATCACGAATTTCTTGCAGAAGCAAGACTTCTTCGCTCGGTTTCGGGGGTTCGGCGGGTTTTTCCTCCTCTTTCTTGCGCAGAACATTGATGCCCTTGATCATCATGAAGATGGCGAAGGCAATGATCAGAAAGTCAATCACGGTCTGGATAAAATTACCGTAGTTCAGGGTGGGCGCACCGGCCTTTTGCGCTTCGCCCAGCGTCGTGTAAGACGTCGAGCTCAGATTGATGAACAATCCCGTAAAATCAACGTTGCCCAGGAGTCTCCCGATCGGCGGCATAATCACATCGTTGACGAGGGAGCTCACGATTTTGCCGAAGGCACCGCCGATGATAATGCCGACGGCCATGTCGACCGCGTTGCCCTTAACCGCGAATTCCTTAAATTCCTGCATTAAGCTCATAACTGCCTCCTTTCATGGTTGCATGGTTGGGATTTTATGGAAGCCTCCGGGCCCCGCCAGGAAACTCTTTGCAGACGGGAGTTGACGCATGCGATGGGTTAATGAGATATCCAATGAGAAATTATTTTTTCTCATCGTTAGCACAAAAATAGCCTTGTCAACGAACACCTGCTGGCGGACCGGAGCGCGCCGGCGCCTACCGTGCCGGTTTCAGGAATGCGGCCCCGCCCTCAAGGTTTGCGGGGGGGACGAGGGGTTCGTCGCCACCCGGCGGCAATTTGAAGCAGATTTTGCTTGCAACCGAAACCGGCAAACGATATTTTGAAAACGGGCATCGTTGGTCATATCGATATCGCTATCGGCCGTAAAATCGACGACACGGTTTGGCGCCCGTTGAAAACTGTGGTTTTCGAAGATACCGCTGATCAGAACGCTTTCTGCACCTGTCCCTGTAGAACATTCCCCTTGGCTCGTCTGCCGATTCGAACTGCGGAATTCACCGAGCACCGTTCAAAGGCCCAAAGTAAAACGTCGCCCGCAAAGAGTTCTGGAAGGAGGACATGATGATCAGCCACAACTCGAGGTGGAGGGGGCTGCCGTTGCCAAAAAGCAAAGTGCTGTTGGGAGCTTTATTACTGCTGCTGTTTTGGGGGCCCGGCACCCAGGCCAGCAATGAAGGCAAAGTTGCCCTGGTGATGAAAGCCCTTTCCAACCCTTTTTTCTCCAAAATGGAGGCAGGTGCCAAAAAATACGCCCAAGAAGGGAATATCCCTCTAGAGGTTTTCGGTGTGGAACGTGAAACCGATGTCGAAAGACAAATCGGCATTGTGGAGAATCTGATTTTCCGCGGCTACGGCGCGATTGTTGTCGCGCCCGCCGATTCCAAACAGCTGGTGCTGGTGTGCAAAAAGGCATTGGAACGAAACGTGGTGGTCATCAACATCGATAATCCGTTGCATCTCGCGACCATGCAAGAATACGGCCTTTCCATACCCTTTGTGGGATCGGACAATCGAATCGGTGCCGGAAGGATTGGCGCTTACATCAAGCGCAAGCTGAACGGTCGGGGGCAGGTCATCGTCATCGAAGGCATTCGAGGCGTTGAAAACGCTGAGCTGCGCAAGATCGGTTTCATCGAGGCGGTCACCGCTGACAGTCAGATTCAGGTCGTCGCCAGCGAGAGCGCCAACTGGCATACGGATGAAGCCCTTTCGCTGGCCGTGCGTCTGCTTAAAATGCATCCTAAAGTCGATGCAATTTTTTGTGCCAATGACAAAATGGCGGTGGGGGTGCTGCAGGCTTTGGAGCTTTTGGATTTAGGCCGGCAAGTGTTAGTGGCCGGCTACGATAATATCGACGCCGTTCGTTATGAAATGCGAAACGGACGCATGCATGCCACGGCCGAACAGCACCCTGAGCTGATGGGCCAGTTCGGCGTCGAACTGGCCCGACGAGGTCTTAAAGGTGAAACGCTGCCTGCGTACGTGCCCACCCCGATCGATCTGATCACCCACGAAGATTTCGGCAAAATTATCGCCCTATCCATCTCCAACCGGTCGAGTATGTTCTTTACCCTGCTCCATCAAGGTGCCCAGGAGGCCGCCGAAATGTATGGCGCCCAATTGCTCATGGCCGATGCGAATAACCGCGAGGCCCAGCAACTCACGGACATTTCAAATTTTCTGCAACACCCCTTGGACGCGTTGATCGTAAATCCCACCAACATGGAAACCGTCACACCGGGGATCGAGCTGGCGAACAGCCGGGATGTCCCGGTTATCACCGTCGATCGCAAGGCGGCCGGGGGAAACATCATCTGTCATATTGAATCGGATAATGTTGAAGGCGGGAAGATGGCCGCCCAGGTCCTGGCGCGTCATTTGCGCGGCCAAGGGAAAATCGTCGAGATCGAAGGGATCCCGGGGACTTCGGCCGCCCAAGAGCGAGGGATGGGGTTTAATCATGCGCTCAGAGGGTATCCGGGCCTCAACGTGGTGGCCCGCGAGGCGGCCAATTTTGACCGTAAGGAGGCACAGACGCGGATGCGAAGAATTTTGCAGGAACAAATTGATTTTGATGCGGTTTTTGCGCACAATGATGACATGATTCTGGGGGTTATCGAGGCGCTTGAAGGCCTGCGGCCGGAGCTATCGAAAATGCTTATCGGGTTTGACGGCCTGCCCGAGGCGGTCGCTGCGGTTCAAACAGGCCGACTGACGGCGACGATCGCCCAACAGCCCCGATTGATGGGCAAGCTCGCGATCCAAAGTGCAATTCAATTCTTGCGGGGAGAAAAACTACCCCAAGTCATTGCGGTGGAATTGGAATTAATCGAGAAGTAGAGGCGCACGTTTATGCTACATACAATCAACCGGAAGTTTTACACCCTCGTGCTCGTTTTAGTCTTTTTATTCGGTATTGTTTACTTGGCGCTGGCCTACTTCATCCGGGAACAGTCCCAGAGCGCCATCCGGGGCCAGGAAGATGTCTTTATCGAGCGCGAGATCCGATCTCTGCAAAATATGTTTTTTGAAATACGCTTGTGGAGTATCGTGGTCATATTCCAGGAACATCCGAAAGCGGACCGCAGGTTCGGCTTGCTCATCGAAGAAATCCAAGGACGCCTGGCCCTCCTGAAACGCAGACCCCTGGAGGCCACAATCAAGAAAGACCTGCTGAAAGTCGCGGATTATTTATCCCAATATGAAGCCGATTTCGACCGGATCATTCAATTGAAAACCCGGCAGCGGCTGAACCGCACCTTATTCAATTCCAATTACCAGTCGCTGGCCTCTTCGGTTCTCCGAAGCCAAAAAGCGGATCTCTTGAAGCCGCTCTTCAACCTGGCCCATTTCCAGACCAGTTATCTGGCCGGTCACCTCGAGTCGGAATACCAGGCGCTGCAAGTCGTCATGAGTTCTCTGAAGAGTAAGCTCCTCAAGGCGGGTCTCATGGATGAGCGCCTGGGGGATTATCTCAAGGATTATCAAAATTTGTTGGACCAAAATTATGGCCTTGAAATTGAACTGATCAACTGCAATGCGCATTTCGAGCAAATCAGCACCCGGCTTCTGGATCTTCTCAGGCGGATTACCCTGGCGGCGGAAGTCATGCTAAAAAATGAATCCGAGAGAGCCACGACCCTCCGAACGCGCATGAGCCGCTCTTTTGTAGCTTTCTCAACTCTAAGCATTATTGTTTTTCTTTTGACCATATCCGTGATGGCCCGCAAAATTGTCTATCCTATCCGGGCTCTGGCGGCGGTAATGCGGGCGGTCGAATCGGGCGAGGTCGAATCCCGTTTCGACCTGGCCGGCGACCAGCGCGACGAGATTATCGGATTAGGCCACGCATTCAATGCCATGCTTGATACGCTGAATGCCAACAACCACAAATTGGTTGCGTATCAAAAGGAACTGGAAGGGAAGGTTCGGGAACTTGCGGCGCGGGAAACCGAATTGCAGGGGCACCGTGATCATTTGGAAGATCTGGTGGAGGACCGGACGCAGGAACTTAAAAAGGCCATCGGCCAGCTCCGGGAAGAGATTGCTCGCCGGGAGACGGTCGAGAATGAATTAACCGAGCACCGCCACCGCCTCGAAACCATGGTGGAGGCGCGGACCGAGGACCTCAAAAAGGCCTATCACGAGCTGCGAACCGAGATGAAAGAGCGCAAGCAGGCGGAAGAAGAACGAAGCAAGCTCGAGGCCCAGCTCCAAAGGGCGGAAAAGATGAAAGCCATCGGAACCCTGGCCGGAGGCGTGGCCCATGATCTCAACAATATTTTGTCCGGTCTGGTAAGTTATCCTGAACTGTTGCTGCTTGATTTGCCGGCGAACAGCCCCCTGCGCAAACCGATCTTGACCATCAAAAGGTCGGGCGAGAAGGCGGCAACCATCGTTCAGGACTTGCTGACCTTAGCCCGCCGAGGCGTCGCGGTCAGGGAAGTGGTGAATTTAAATCAGATCATCCAGGATTATTTGAAAAGTCCGGAGTATAAGCATTTAATTGAGCATTTTTATCGGGTGCGGATAAAGACGCAGCTGGATGCCAATCTGTTGAATATTCAAGGATCGTCGGTGCATTTATCCAAAACCGTCATGAAT
>CP070697.1:3887542-3910970 GCA_020353555.1 Desulfobacterales bacterium | reverse complement strand
AAACCGAGCCTCTCATCGATTATTATGAGAAATGGCAGCGCGCAGGGGGCGCCGGAGCCCCGAAATATGCCCGAATCCGAGGGGTAGGCAGGGTCGAGGAGATCCGGGACAGCATTTTCGCCGCCCTGGACCAACTGAAATAACCGCCTTGGCGGGCGGGTTCAGGGCACTGGCGAAGGTCTTCCCCGGCGGTGGGCTGGAGTGTGTTGGATGGCATTTGGCCGAACACCGTTCTGGGGGCGTAAGCGCCCCTTCCGAGCAAGCTCCTGGGCGGGCACCTGGGTCATTGGGTCAGCCGGCGGTTGTCCGTTGCAGAAAACTTCTTACCAATTCCAATGCTTCCCTTCTATTCATGCGTTGGCGGGATAATCTTTCTTCCTCGACGAGATTCAAAAGCGTTCTAAACAGCGGCGAGGGGACCAGGTTAAATTCTTCGATCAAATCGTTGCCATTTAACAGTGGCGGTAAAGCTTCGCGGGGCTTAAACCGTTTTTGAAATTCCGCCAACGTTTGCAGCGCGAAGGCGACGAAGGCCTGGCTCTGCCGGTCATGGGGGTCGCCTTTGCCCTGACCGTCCGCCACGGCATGCAGGAGCAAATCAGGCACATAGTTTCGGAATTGCATGAAAAACTTCGTTAACGCTTTGGGGGTGAGAGGTCTCTTTTGGGCGGCCTGAAACAGGAAGAGCGGCCGGCTATGATGGCGGACAATAAGCTCAGTGTAATCCGTATCGCGGGTTGCCAAGCGTAGTCTGTGACAAATAGCCCGCGCCATTTCAGCCCCCTTGCGGTCGTGGCCATAGAAGTGCAGCCCACCGTCGGCATCCGCAGTCTGAACGGCCGGCTTGCCGATATCATGGAGTAGCAGGGCCCATTTTAACAAGGTCTGGCGCCGCGGATCCATGTGAACTGAGACCCCCGGCGTCAAACCGGCCGTTGCCCGACCGGTGTCCTTCAGCAATTGTTCGAGCTGTTCGTAAGCGCGCAGGGTATGTCCCCAAACGTCATATTGATGGTGGATGTTTTGGCGGCAATTTTGCAGGCTTAAGAGCTCGGGCAGGATCGCAAACAAAAGCCCGCCGGAAGCCATCCGCCCAATATAATCAAAGGAATTGGCCGTACGGAAGATTTTGAAAAGTTCTTCCCGGATGCGTTCTCCCGCCGAATAGCGTATCAGGTGCGCCTCGTTGCCGATGGCCGCTTCTGTCTGGGGTTCCACCGTAAAACCCAGGGTGGCGGCCAGTCGGTAAGCCCGGAGCAGACGCACCGGGTCGTCTTGGAAGATGTTGGGCGAAATCATGCGTACGATTTTATGGGCCAGGTCCTGGCGTCCACCCGTGCAATCGATCACGTTTGCGGAGTATAAATCATGCGCCAGCGCATTGACCGTGAAGTCTCTCTGCCGCAAATCCTCTTCAATCGACCGGCCGGCGGTGGAGGAGATATCAAAAATGTGTCGGAGGGTGACTACCCGCCAAATCCTGCGCCCGGGTTTTCCAAGCGCCACAAGACGCCCCGCGGTGGAGCGGGCCACCTGAAGGGCAAATTCTTGTGGATCTCCGCAAACGACAATATCATAATCGCTGGGTGTTCGCCCCAAGAGAAGATCCCGGAGCGAGCCGCCGACCACGTAAACGCCTTTGGTTTTGGGAAGACTGTTTATATTAAACTGGGCCATCTAGCCTCGAAGGTCCGAATTGATTCGGCTGAATTGGGCGAAGTTGGAAACCATTCCCCGCACGTTCGTTGGCACTTAAATCGCAACAAAGCACTTGACAGCGCGGCCGCGATGTTATATTAATATAATTTACAGATCTAAGGCAAGGAACCCGCCAGATTGAGAGGATACCTTAGAACTTTCTTCTAATATAAATCACTGAACACTCATATTCCTCCTTAATGACCGACGTGGATCCAATCCATCAATCTCCTGTATAGGGACGTATTGTAATTAAATAAACACGTTTTGTGCCTATTCAACTTTGCAGAACCGTTTGAATTTTAGCCCCCTTCAGTTTGCGAAAAAATTTAAGGGCCTGGAAAGTTGCTGTAAATTAAGCAATAAATTGTTGTGCCTTGCGCGTGCAAACTCAGCGTGTCAAGGTTTTCGTTCCCTTTTTTTGCATGCTGGGGTTTATGGTCATCAGGGGGTTGCTGCGCCAAAAGGCAACATTAACCCAATCGAACACTGTCGAGCGGTTAATTAGCCGCCGGTTTTTCGGCCGAAATAGATAGAATTCCATTCTGAGTTTCAGCGTTCGGCAGTCGGGCTGCCCCGAATCTCGTTTCGAGTTGCCCTTCGCGGATTTAATTTGACTGCCCTCCAGAAGCCGTTTTGGCCGAGCGCTGTTTGCGGATAGAGTTGATACCTTGATTTTCCATAATATTCTTTAACGCAGTGGGACTATTAATCCACAGGGATTAATAGGATTCAAAAGAACTAAATCGTAAAGGGGAAATGCTTTGATGAACATAGCTGAACTCAAAGACAAAAAAATCAGCGAACTCACCCAACTGGCCAAGCAGTTCAATATTGACGGGGCCGCAGGAATGCGCAAGCAAGAGTTGATGTTCGCCCTGCTTCAGAGCCAGATCGAAAAGAACGGGCTTATCTTCGGGGAAGGGACTCTGGAGATTTTACCGGATGGGTTCGGATTTCTGCGGTCACCGGATTCAAATTACCTGCCGGGGCCCGACGACATTTATGTATCTCCATCACAGATCCGTCGCTTTAACCTGAGGACGGGTGATACGATTTCGGGCCAGATTCGACAGCCGAAAGAGTCGGAGCGCTATTTTGCCTTGTTGAAGGTGGAAGCCGTCAATTATGAAGATCCGGAAGTATCCCGGGAGAAAATTCTCTTTGACAACCTGACACCGTTGTATCCTCATCGCAAAATTCGTCTGGAAACGGATTCGGACAATTATTCTACGCGCATCATGGATCTGATGATTCCCATCGGTTTTGGCCAGAGAGGGCTAATCGTTTCGCCGCCGCGATCCGGAAAAACGATGTTGCTGCAACATATCGCCAACAGCGTTATTGCCAGCCACAGCGACGTGGTGCCATTTGTCTTGCTCATCGATGAACGTCCGGAAGAGGTGACCGATATGCAGCGCACCGTCGATGCCGAAGTGATCAGTTCAACTTTCGACGAACCGGCGGAAAGACACGTTCAGGTCGCTGAAATGGTCATTGAAAAAGCTAAACGCCTAGTCGAGCACAAAAAAGACGTGGTCATTCTGTTAGACAGCATCACCCGTTTGGCCCGGGCGTATAATGCCGTGGTTCCGCCGAGTGGCAAAATTCTTTCAGGAGGCGTGGATTCCAATGCACTGCAACGGCCGAAGAGATTTTTCGGGGCCGCCCGCAACTTGGAGGAAGGCGGCAGCCTGACGATTATCGCCACGGCGCTGATTGACACCGGCAGCCGGATGGATGAGGTTATATTTGAGGAGTTCAAAGGCACCGGCAACGCGGAGATACAGCTGGATCGTCGGCTGGCTGATAAACGGGTGTTTCCGGCGATAGATATCAAACGATCCGGCACCCGGAAGGAGGAGCTGCTTTTGAATGAAGAAATCCTGAACCGGGTGTGGATTTTGCGCAAGCTGCTTTCATCGCTCAATCCCGTTGACAGTATGGAATTTTTGCTTGAAAAAATGCAGGGAACAAAGGATAATAAAGAATTTCTCAATTCGATGAATGCCTAAGTGCGTCCGGGTGACCGCGGGGAAACTTCGAAGCTCATCAGGCCATCGGCAGACGACAGACGACTCAGAAAAATAGGAGGTTGAAAAAACGATGAAAAACGACATCCATCCGACTTATGGGGATACGAAAGTGCGTTGTGCTTGCGGAAATGTATTGGAAGTGGGCTCCACCAAATCTGACATCCGTATCGAAATCTGCTCCAAATGTCATCCTTTTTTTACGGGTAAACAAAAACTCGTGGATACTGCCGGTCGTATCGAGCGTTTCCGCAAGAAGTATGCCAAATTCCAGAACCAAGACAAACCCGAATAGCAAAATCCCGCCGACGATGTTGTCAGTGTAATCATCCGACTCCAAAACACCGTCCCTAACAGCTCGGGTATCAAGGTGGCCTGAGGATCAACTGTGAACTTCGGCCAAATAGTGTCGCAGGCCACGCACCAGACCATCAAATTAAAACAACAAGGTATTAGAATTAATGTTTGAGCAATTGGAAGGGGTTGAGAAACGCTTTCTGGAAGTCGAAAAAGCTTTGGGTGATCCTGAAATTGTTAACAATCGGGAGACCTACCAGAAATATGTGCGGGAACATGCGGAATTGACCAAGATTGTCGCGGTTTATCGAAGTTATCGCAAAACGGTTCAAAACCTCGATGAAAGCATGGAACTTTTAAAAGACGGCGACCCGGAAATCAAGGACCTCGCTCGTGCTGAAATTGAGAGCCTGACGCTTGAAAAGGAGAAACTCGAAGATGAGCTTAAAAGGCAGCTCATACCGAAAGATCCCAACGATGCGAAGAATGTCATTCTGGAAATTCGAGCCGGCACCGGGGGCGAAGAGGCCGCGTTATTTGCCAATGACCTCTTTCGAATGTATGCGCGCTTTGCCGAAAGCCGGAACTGGAAAGTTGAAATCATGACGCATCATCCCACCGGAACCGGAGGGCTCAAAGAAATTATCGCCATGATTCATGGCCAGGGGGCGTACAGCAGTCTTAAATTTGAAAGCGGGACCCACCGGGTGCAGCGGGTCCCCACCACGGAAGCCCAAGGGCGCGTCCATACTTCCGCGGTCACGGTGGCGGTTTTGCCTGAGGCCGAAGAGGTTGAGCTCCATATTGATCCCACTGATCTTAAAATCGATGTTTATCGCTCGACGGGTCCCGGCGGTCAGAGCGTAAATACTACCGATTCAGCCGTGCGCATTACGCATCTTCCGACCGGCTTGGTGGTAACCTGTCAGGATGAAAAATCCCAGCTGAAAAACAAAAACAGAGCCATGAAAGTGCTGCGGGCCCGCCTGCTGGACGCGATGATACGCGAGCAGAATGCCAAACGCTCTGAAGAACGCAAAAGCCAGGTCGGCAGCGGTGATCGAAGTGGAAGGATCAGAACTTACAATTTCCCCCAGGGAAGGGTTAGCGACCATCGCATCGGGCTGACGCTGTACCGGTTGGAAGATATTCTCCAGGGCGACATTGATGAGATCATAGAGGCGCTGACAACTTACTATCAGACCCAGGCACTCCAGAATGCAGAATCAAGCCAAGCCCAAGCGTCCTGACTGGACGATTCTCAAACTTCTGCAATGGACCGCCTCCTATTTTCGAAGCCACGATATCGATAGCCCCCGAGTTACCGCCGAGATTCTCTTGGCGCACGTTCTGCGTGTCCGGCGAATCGATTTATACTTGCGCTATGATCAACCGCTTACGGAAGACGAGTTGACACGATTTAAGGCTGCCATCCAAAGGAGGATTCGTCGCGAGCCGGTGGCCTATATAACCGGGGTCAAGGAATTCTGGTCAATGGATCTGGCGGTAACCCAAGACGTCCTGATTCCACGGCCGGAAACCGAGTGTCTGGTGGAGGAAACATTGCGCGTAATGCCGGTGGAATCGAGTTCGCCACCGGGGCGTATAATAGAGTTAGGAACGGGTTCGGGCGCCGTGATTCTGGCCTTGGCTTCCCAAAGTTCCCAGCACGATTATTTTGCTTCTGATATTTCGATCCGGGCGGTCGAACTGGCCCGCTCCAATGCTAAACGACAGGGACTCTTGGGCAAGATCCATTTTTTCTGTGGTGATTGGTTTTCATCCCTGAAGTCCGACAGGGGTTTGTTCGATTGCATCGTTTCGAATCCGCCTTATATTCGAACCCGGGACATACCTCGTCTTCAGCCGGAAATATATGAATATGAACCGGCCGGGGCTCTGGACGGTGACGAAAATGGCCTCAGCTGTTTACGCGCGATCATTGCGGAGGCCTACCGTCACCTGAAACCGGGCGGCTGGCTGCTGCTGGAAATCGGCCATGACCAGAAAGAAGTTGTCGAAGACTTGATTCGTGCCGGTGGTCATTATGATCAGGTTCATTGCACTCAAGATTACAGTGGCTACGATCGCGTGGTGCGGGTGAGGCGAAGGGCGTAGGGCCGAGCGCACTTCTCTCATCAAAAAAATCTTGCGAGCCTGCACATAATCTGCTAAAAAGAACAGATTTTTATAACTCACACGCCGTGGGACCTGCTTTCCCGGTGCTTTAGTCAAAGCTGAAATCAGGGTTGATGACGGCGGAGGAAAAACCAACACAAAAAAGGGAGAAAGTTATGGCTTATGTTACGATGAAGGAACTCCTGGAAGCCGGAGTTCATTTTGGTCATCAGACAAAACGCTGGAATCCGAAGATGAAACCTTACATTTTTGGGGCCCGCAACGGGATTTATATTATTGATCTGCAGAAAACAGTGCGGATGTTCCGGACCGTTTACGATTTTGTAGTTGACACGGTCGCCAACGGTAAATCCCTGCTTTTTGTTGGCACCAAAAAACAGGCGCGGGATTCCATTTACGAGGAGGCCAATCGTTGCGAGATGTTTTACGTTCACAACCGTTGGTTGGGGGGGATGTTGACCAATTTTCAAACCATCCGGCAAAGCATCGATCGTCTGAATTATCTTAATAACATTCAGAATGACGGATCCATCAACCTCTTTCCTAAGAAAGAAAGACTGAAACTCGCCAAAGAACGGGGGAAACTCGATAACAATTTGGGTGGAATTCGCACGATGAGCGGGATGCCGGGAGCACTTTTTGTCGTGGACCCCAAAAACGAAGCTATCGCCGTTCGTGAGGGCCGACGTTTGAATATACCGATTATCGGCATCGTTGACACCAACTGTGATCCGGATGATATCGATTATATCATCCCTGGCAATGATGATGCGATACGGGCCATTCGCTTGCTCACCTCCCGCATTGCCGATGCGTGTATCGAGGGAAAGGAACGTCTGATCGAAAAGCAGCAGGCGGAAGTCGACAAAGAGTCCGAAGAAGCATTAGAGGCGGCCGCAGCCGGTGCCGAGCTCCAACCGGGTGAGCGCAAAGTTATTTCCGACGGTTCCGAAGGTCCGGTGATCGAAATAATCAAAAGGGCCACCGCTGATCCCTCCGCCGGGGAAGCCCCAGAATCCAGTGAACATGAAGATGCCGCCGAAGCGGGAACGACAGGAGACTAAAGATGGCGACAATCAGTGCCGTAATGGTAAAACAACTCCGGGAAAAGACCGGATCGGGGATAATGGATTGTAAGGAAGCCTTGGCCGCCTGTGAGGGTGATATGGATAAGGCCGTTGATTTTTTGCGCAAGAAAGGTCTGGCGACCGCCCAGAAAAGGGCCGGGCGGGCCTTGAGCGAAGGAATCATTCAGTCATACATCCACATGGGCGGCAAGCTCGGCGTGCTTTTGGAAGTGAACTGTGAGACCGATTTCGTCGCCAAAACCGACGATTTTAAAGAATTTGCGAAAAACATTGCGATGCATGTTGCGGCCAGCAATCCTTTGGGAATCCGACCTGAAGATATTCCCAACGAGATTATCGAACGCGAAAAGGAAATCTACCGCGCCCAGGCGTTGGAGATGGGAAAGCCCGACAAAGTGGCCGAAAAAATTATGGAAGGAAAACTCGGCAAATTTTTTAAGGACAACTGCCTATTGAATCAAGCTTACGTGCGTAATCCGGATATCACCGTCGAAGATCTTCTAAATGAAGTGATCGCCAAAATCGGTGAAAATATTACGATCAAGCGTTTCGTGCGATTCCAGATCGGGGAGTCCTGAATCTTGGACCGTCCGCATTTCAAAAGAGTCGCCATCAAGCTCAGCGGTGAAGCGCTGATGGGCGAGGAAAGTTTCGGGATCAGTTCCGAAATGATTAAGTATGTAGCCGAAGAGATTCGCTCAATTGTGGATCTCGGGGTCCAAATCGGGCTGATTGTGGGGGGCGGTAACATCTTCCGGGGGATCGCGGCCAGTTCGTATGGCATGGACCGCACCGCCGCTGATCATATGGGCATGCTGGCCACGGTGATCAATAGCTTGGCATTGCAGGATGCCCTGGAAAAAAAAGGTGTCCAGACCCGGGTGCAGACGGCCATATCGATGCACGCGGTCGCCGAGCCTTATATCCTGCGGCGCGCGCTGCGTCACCTTGAGAAAGGCCGAGTGGTCATTTTTGGTGCCGGTACGGGCAATCCTTATTTTACGACCGACACCGCAGCCGTTCTGCGGGCGCAAGAAATCCATGCGGAGATACTCTTAAAAGCGACCAAGGTCGACGGTGTTTATGATTCGGACCCGGCCCTCAATAAAGACGCCCGACTGGTCAGGCGTATCAGCTATATGGAAGTTTTGGGAAGACAACTTAAAGTGATGGATATGACGGCGATTTCGCTGGCAATGGATAACCGACTCCCGGTGGCCGTATTTAAATTAAAAGAACCGGGGAATATCAAAAAAGTGGTCTGTGGTGCAGGAGTCGGTACCCGCATAAACCATTAGGTGTGAAGTTTCGCCCCCCTTTGGGGGAATGCATCCACGGGTGTTGTGTGCGTCTAAAGCGCAGGTGTGAACGGGCCCTGCGTTCATGTTATTTACGGAGGGGAGCGATGCGCTTTCCGGGTGGGCGCGAATCCCAGCGTAACATACAACTTATGATTGAGGTGAACATCCATGATTGAATCGATATACGAAGAGACCAGAGAGAATATGGGCAAAACGGTAGCCAACCTGAAAAAGGAGCTGCAGCGGATCAGGACAGGTCGAGCCTCCCTGTCCCTTCTTGATGGTATACGGGTGGATTACTACGGGACCATGACACCGCTGAATCAGATGGCCACTCTGGCGGTCCCGGAAAGTCGCCTTATTACGATCCAACCTTGGGATGTTTCCGTGATCAAAGAAATCGAGAAAGCGATCCTGAAATCCGACCTGGGCCTCACTCCTTCCAATGACGGCAAGATTTTGCGGATCGCCATTCCTCCCCTTACCGAGGAACGGCGCAAAGAACTCGTGAAGGTCGTTCACAAAATGTGTGAAGAGCATAAGGTGACCGTGCGAAATGCGCGCCGGGATTCTAATGAACTGCTGAAAAGCCTGAAAAAGGAGGGAGAGGTTTCAGAGGACGACGCGTTCAAGGCCCAGGAACAAATCCAAAAGATAACCGATGAACACGTCACGCTCATCGATGACTGCTATAAAACCAAAGAGAACGAGATCCTTGAGTTCTAGTAAAGCTTCCGCAAGCCGTGCGGATCTGGATCCGGCCAGATTACCCACCCATGTGGCCATCATCATGGATGGTAACGGTCGGTGGGCCACCAAGCGCCTTTTAAATCGCATCCAAGGACACGAGAAGGGTTCGGAGACGGTACGGACCATTGTGCGCACCTGCCGCGAACTCGGAATTCCCTTCCTTACTCTATACGCCTTCTCCACCGAAAATTGGCAGCGACCGAAGATTGAGGTCGATGCGTTGATGGCCCTCCTCAAAAGATTCCTTGTAAGGGAACGTCGGGAGTTAATGGATAACAACATTCGCCTGCAGGTCATCGGGCAAATCGATCGCTTGCCGCCGAATGTTCGCAAAGTCTTGCACCAGACAATGACGTTAACCCAAGATAATACGGCCTTGCAGCTGAACCTCGCTTTGAGCTATGGCGCGCGGACCGAGATCGTTGAGATGGTGCGGACGCTGGCCGCCAAAGCGCGCAACGGCCTCATCGACCCGGACTCCATCACCGCGGAAATGGTTGCTGACCATCTATATACCTGCGCCATACCCGATCCGGAACTGTTGATTCGAACCAGCGGAGAAATGCGTATCAGCAATTTTCTCCTGTGGCAGATTGCCTACGCCGAGATCTTTGTGACCCCGACACTTTGGCCCGATTTCAGTAAAGAAGAATTCCTGGACATCCTGAAAGACTACCAGCGCCGTGAGCGTCGGTTCGGCAGGGTTTGAATTGGGTGAAACGCTGCCACCGGCAATGGGTGAAAAGGCTTATTTGCGCGCGATTGAACAGCAATTGGCTTCAAGTGTAACGCTTTCGCAATTGACCGACCCAACCATTTAACCAGCTATCGCGGGGGAGGAAGCGAGACCCATTGTGCATCTCAAGCGTTGGATTACCGGTTTAGTCGCGCTGCCGTTTCTCATTCTCCTGGTTTATCGAGGGGGGATTCTTTTTACGCTTCTGGTCACGGTCGCATGTATTCTCTCTCTGGGGGAATACTATCGCATTGTATTGGCTCCCGGCGTTAAGGCCCTTTCCAATCTTGTCGCCCTGTGGGGATATTTGATCAGCCTGATCTTTCTCGGGGCGGCCCACGCGCAGAGGCCGGATTTGCTGCTGGCCCTTATGGCCTTGAACCTTTTGGCCGTGGCCTTTATCTCGCTGTTTAGATTCAAGAGCGACCGCACGGTGATGGAAGCCGTCAAAAATCAGGTGCAGGGAATTGTCTATATTCCTTTCTTCCTTTCCTTCCTGGTTTTGATCCGCAACGACGCCGCCGGTATGCATTGGATCTTCTGGCTCTTGTGCCTGATTTTTGCCGGTGACACCAGCGCCTACTATGTGGGGTCTTATTGGGGACGACATAAACTGGCGCCGGCAATCAGCCCCGGAAAAACCGTGGAAGGCGCTCTGGGCGGATTGGCCGCCAATCTGGTTGTCGGGTCGGTTTTTAAGTACTATTTTTTGCCGGAATTGCCATGGGGGGCCAGCATTTTGTTGTTTCTTACAGCGGGGGCCGCTGGTCAGATAGGAGATCTGTTCGAATCCGAACTTAAACGCTTGTCGAATATCAAGGATTCCGGTGGGGTTCTGCCCGGTCACGGCGGCATCCTGGATCGGATCGATGCCCTTTTGTTTGCCGGACCGGTGGCCTACTTTCTTAAGGAATATATGTTTTAAAAGACAATTTCAAAACGGTGAGCCTGCGGAAGGAATCACGATCAACCCATGAAGAAAAATCTTTCGATCCTGGGATCCACCGGTTCTATCGGCGGCAATGCGCTCAAGATTGTCGCAATGTTTCCGCAACACTTTGCGGTGAAGGCCTTAGCCGCCAAAAGAAACGTTACGCGGTTGGCGCAGCAGATTGAGCGGTTCCGACCCGAACTGGCAGCGGTCGGGGACGAAGACAGCGCCCGGGATTTGCGGAATTTGTTGCCCAAGGGAACCGGTGTTGAAATATTGTTCGGCGCGGAGGGTTACCGGGCGGTGGCGGTCCATGGCGCGGTCGACATGCTCCTGAACGCGGTCGTGGGAGCGGCGGGTCTGACACCGACCCTGGCGGCCATCGAGGTCGGCAAGCACATTGCCCTGGCTAACAAAGAGACCTTGGTGATGGCCGGTGAAATCGTTATGAAACAAGCCGCTGCCAAAGGGGTGCAACTTCTGCCGGTCGACAGTGAGCACAGCGCCATTTTCCAGTGCCTGTCCGGCCAGCGTCGGCAGGACTTGAGCAAGGTTCTTTTGACCGCTTCCGGGGGACCCTTTCTAAACCGGGCCCCGGCGACATTTGGCGCCATTACCCGAGAAGACGCGCTCAAACATCCCAATTGGCAAATGGGGGCCAAGATTACCATTGATTCGGCCACTTTGATGAATAAGGGGCTGGAAGTCATTGAAGCCCAATGGCTTTTCGGTGTTTCCCCGGACATGATCGAGGTCGTCATACATCCTCAGAGTATCATCCATTCGATGGTGGCTTATCAAGACGGTTCAATCATCGCCCAGCTCGGCATTCCTGATATGAAGGCCGCAATTGCTTATGCGCTGTCTTATCCGGAACGACTCCCGCTTCAGCAACCCCTGCCGGACTTTACCGGTTTGAAGGCGCTTGCTTTTCAGCCGCCGGATTTGGAGAAGTTTCCCTGCCTGGCGCTGGCCTTTCAGGCCTGCCAAGTGGGCGGCACACTGCCCGCGGTGTTAAACGCCGCCAATGAAGTGGCCGTAAACGGATTTCTGGAACAACGTCTGGCCTTCACGGATATTCCGACGGTGGTGAAACGAACCATGCAAACCCATACGGTGGTATCCTCACCGTCCCTAGCGGATATTCTTGCCGCGGATCAATGGGCGCGTACGCAGGCCGGCCGCTTCATGGCAGGGGCGCGAAACGGCTGCGCGCCGGTTTTTCAGCGGTCCGCGAACAATGAACAAGAGATAACAAAAAGTAAGTGACACGATCATGAGCACCAGCATATTGGCATTTATCGTCGTTTTAGGCGTACTCATTTTCTTTCATGAGTTTGGACACTTTCTGGTTGCACGGTTGTTTGGGGTAGGGGTTGATAAATTTTCCCTCGGCTTCGGACCCCGTTTGATCGGCAAGAAGATCGGAATTACCGATTATCGGCTTTCGGCCATTCCTCTGGGCGGATATGTTAAAATGGTCGGTGAAGAGCCGGATGCCCAGATCGATCCGAGCGACCTTCCTCTCTCTTTTACCCATAAGCATGTGGCCAAACGCATCCTTATCGTGGCCGCCGGCCCTTTTTTCAACCTTCTTCTGGCGGTGATCATATTTTTCGGAATCTTTCTGATCTCCGGGACCTTCGTGCTTCAACCCTCCGTGGGCTCGGTGAAAGCAGGCTCTCCGGCGGAGGTCGCCGGTCTTCAAAAGGGTGATCTGATTGTGGCCATTGATGGCACCAAGGTTTCAAGCTGGGATGAAATGGCCGAATTGATCGGCGCCAGCAACGGCAAAGCCCTGGCCGTCACGGTGCGGCGTGAGGAATCGCAGCTGGATTTTTCCATCCCTCCCGAGCGAGTTACCACCCAAAATCTTTTCGGTGAAGACATCCAGCGCTATGTGATCGGGATTACCGCTTCCGGTGAGGCGTATACAATGGACCTGAATTCGTTTCAGGCCTTGGCCGAAAGTCTGATTCAGACTTACAACGTCGCCGAGCTCATGGTGGTTATCATTGCCAAGTTGATTACCGGCGATATTTCCACCGACACCATCGGCGGTCCCCTGATGATTGCCCAGATGGCCGGCGACCAAGCGAAAGCCGGAGCTAGCAATCTGATCTTTTTTATCGCCCTGATCAGCATCAATCTCGCCATCATCAATTTGCTTCCCATTCCGGTGCTGGACGGCGGGCATTTGCTTTTCTTCGCGATCGAAGCGGTCAAAGGGCGTCCCGTGAGCCTGAAGGTGCGTGAAGTTGCCCAGCAGATTGGCTTGTTTATTTTGCTGCTCCTGATGATACTCGTGTTTTACAATGATATAACCCGAATATTTTTCAGTTAGGCGCGAGGGGCTAGGCGGAAGAGTCTCAGTGGATCGGTGAGGGGGTGCGCCTGCCGCGGGAATCCATGGGGAAAGGAGTGAAACGCCGTGCGAAAGCACCGACGGTCTGTGTGTCTGCTTCTGGGGATGGTGTTCGTGGGTACATGGTTGGCCTTGGGCCAAGCCCAAGGGCAGGACGGGAAAGCGATCGGCCTTCGGGCAGGTATTTCCGATTCCCGCAACAGGGAAAATTTCACGCAGTACGAGGGCTTCGTGACCTATCCTCTGCCGTGGACCTGGCGGTTTGCATCTGACGGGGCGTTGGGGACCTATATCGAAGCTAATGCCGGGGCGCTTACCGGAGGCGGGACTACCGAAGTGGTCGCGTCCGTGGGCCCCGGTATCAAATTCCAGACGGCCGGCGGCAGAATCAATTTGTGGTTGGGGATCAATCCCGCCTTGATCAGCGATGCCGAATTCGGCGATGAGGATTTAGGCGGTTATTTTCAATTTACCTCCCATGCCGGGCTGAGTTTCCACTTCCTTCCGCAGTGGGGAGTCGGCTACCGCTTCCAGCATATGTCCAATGCCGGAATCTATGATGCCAATCCGGGCGTGAACCTGCACATGCTTGAGTTGAACTACCGTTTTGAGTAATGCTGATTGTGCCGCAGAGTATTCCAATACGTCAAGCCGGTTGACTGTCAGTTCTTTGCGGGTCAACTACTTATCATCGGGGTAGCGAATTAGATGCCATCGAGACTCGAAATCACACTGAAGGATGATTTGATTGATGCCGAAGGAGAAGGAATTCGGCAAAAGGCGGAGAATTATTTTGGTATTCATCTGGCGCGCGTGCGGACGATCCAGATTATCACCATCGATGCCGATCTGTCGGTCGAACAGCTGGAAGCCGTGCAACGCGAGATCTTCACGAATCCGGTGACCCAGATCTCTTCCTTTGACCCGCTGAGCATCAAATTTGACTGGACCATATGGGTCGGTTACCGGCCGGGAGTCCGAGATAATCCGGGCAGCACGGCGGTGGAAGCCATGGAAGACGTTTTAGGGGTAAAATTTGGGCCGGACGAAGCGGTTTACACATCCAAACGCTACTGCATTGAAGGTCAAGGGGTTGGCGCGGACGACCTGGCCAAGCTCGCCGGTGAACTCTTAGCCAATGACGTCATCCAGCAGTGGAAGATAGTTGCGGCCCGCGATTGGGATCCCGCGGTCGGGATCGGGTATATCATTCCCAAGGTCAAGCTTGACCACACCCCCACGGTGACGACCATTCCGGTGGACAGTGATCGATCCCTGCAAAGGGTCAGCGATGAACGCTATTTGGCGCTGAATCCCAACGATATTCCGACGATCCGCGCTTATTTCCTGGATCCGCAAGTTCGCAATGCCCGGGCGCAGGTGGGCCTATCGGATCCCACCGACGTTGAGCTTGAATATATCTCCCAGGCGCGCAGCGATCATTGCAATCATAATACTTTTCGCGGTTTGTTTCGCTATCGGGAAGTGGAGAGCGGTCATTTCGAGGTGGTCGACGATCTCTTCAAAACCTGTATTGAGACCCCGACCCTGGCCCTGAAAGCCCGGAAACCATGGGTGATATCGGTTCTCTGGGATAATGCGGGGGCGGGCCGTTTCGACCAGGATCACTATTATGTGATTACCGGTGAAACCCATAACTCACCTTCGAATATGGAGGCTTATGGCGGGGCGATCACCGGCATCGTCGGTGTTTACCGCGACCCGTTGGGAACCGGCAAAGGATCGCGTCTGGTGATGGGAAGCTACGGATACTGCGTGGGACCGCGGGACTATGCCGGAGAACTGAAGCCGCATTTGCATCCCCGGCGCCTTTTGGACGGAGTGATCGAAGGCGTTCGCGATGGCGGTAACAAGAGCGGTATTCCCACCACTTTCGGCCAGGTTTTTTTCCATCCGGCCTATTTGGGGAAATGTCTGGTCTTTGTAACGGCGGTGGGAATCATGCCGGCTCAAGTCAAAGGCGAACCTGCCGAGCAGAAACACACGTCTCCCGGGGATCTGGTGATTATGTGCGGGGGAAGGGTGGGCAAGGACGGTATCCACGGGGTGACCGCCGCTTCCGAGACTTTTTCGGAACATACGCCGGCCGGGCATGTTCAGATCGGGGATCCCTACACCCAGAAAAAAATGCACGACTTTTTGTTGGAGGCGCGTGATGAAGGTCTTATCCGATTCATCACGGATAACGGCGGTGGCGGTTTGTCCTCGTCCGTGGGGGAATCGGCGCGTTTTTCCAATGGGTGTGCCATCCAGTTGGAAAAGGTTCCGCTAAAATATGAGGGACTCGATCAATGGGAAATCTGGGTTTCCGAATCCCAGGAACGCATGACCGTAGCCGTTCACCCGGAGGATCAGGCGCTTTTTTTTGAGCTTTCGCAAAAGCACGCGGTGGAGAGCACGGTGATCGGCCGCTACACGGATTCCGGCAGACTGCACATCACCTACAACGATCAAACCTGCGCCTATATCGATCTGGATCTGCTGCAATCCCGATTTCCCCAGTGGGAATTTGAAGCCCATTGGTTATCTCCGGAGGGGCGTGGACTCTGCGAGCCAGTCCTCCAAGCACCGGATGACTATGGGCGACTGTTGAAGGACCTGCTGGCCCGCCCCAATATTTGTTCATCGGAATGGATTATCCGGCAGTATGATCATGAAGTTCAGGGCTCCAGTGTGATTAAGCCGCTGATTGGAGCCGAACGAGATGTGAACAGTGATGCGGCCGTGATCCGCCCGGTGCTGCATTCCCCGCGAGGTCTGGCTTTCGCCCAAGCCCTGCTACCGTCTTATTCGGCCATCGATGCCTACCATATGACGAGCTGCACCATTGATGAAGCCTTGCGCCGATTGGTTGCGGTGGGGGCCGATCTGGAACATATCGGAGGGGTCGACAATTTTTGCTGGCCGAATATTCAGTATCATCCCGCGGACAATCCGGATGGCAAATTCAAGGCCGCGCAGCTGGTGCGGGCTTGCTGGGCGCTGCGCGATACGTGCCAGGCGTACGAAATACCCCTGCTATCGGGCAAGGACAGCATGTATGTGGATGGGCACTTGCCAGGGCGCTACGGCGAACGCCATAAAGTTTCGGCGCTCGCGACCCTCCAGTTTTCAGCAATATCGGCAATCGGCGATACCACGCGCTGTGTGACCATGGACGCTAAAATCCCCGGGGATCTGGTATATGTTTTGGGAGCGACTCGCAACGAACTCGGGGGGTCCGAGTACTATGCCCATCTGGGTTACGTGGGCTTAAATGTTCCCCAAGTTCGACCGGAGCAATTTAGGACTGTTTACCGAGCCCTGAGCCAGGCCATTGAGCAGGGATGCGTAGCCTCCGCCCACGGAATATACCGCGGCGGTCTGGGGGTTCACCTGGCCATGGTGGCCATGGGCGGCAATCTGGGAATGCACATTGAGCTGGGGCGGGTCCCGGTCGATGGGGTCGATCGCAATGACCGCCTGCTGTTCTCCGAGTCCGCCGGGCGTTTCATCGTGACCATTGACCCGGCCAAGCAGTCGATCTTTGAAGACATATTGCAGGGAACGAACTATGCCTGCATCGGTACGGTTACCGCCGCACCGGCCGTGGTGATCAGCGGTCTCAATCACCAGACCCTGATCGCCGTGGATGCAGGGGAGCTCAAGAGAGCCTGGAAGAAAACTTTTGGTGATCTGATATAGGAAAAGACAAGGTGCGGGGCGGCGAACCGCCCGAAGCACAAAGGAGTCAGAAGACGGGGGGAAGACATCCAGTGAAAGCAGTTCGGGTACTTGTTTTGGGCGGTTACGGGTTAAATTGCGACCATGAAACGGCTTACGCATTTGAACTGGCGGGCGCCTCCCCCTGCCGGGTTCACATTAATTCGCTGATCAATGGGTCGGTCCGACTGGATGCGTTTCAGATTTTGGTGCTTATCGGCGGTTTCAGCTGGGGAGACGATCATGGCGCCGGGGTTATTCAGGCGGTCCGTCTGAAGACTCAGATCGGCGATAAGATCTTGGAGTTTGTCGATCAGGGAAACCTCGTTTTGGGCATTTGCAATGGTTTTCAAACATTGGCTAATTTAGGACTTTTGCCCGGATTGGACGGCGACTATGAAAAACGGTCGGTGGCCTTAACCTTCAACGATTGTGGTAATTTCAGGGATCAGTGGGTAAATCTCAAAACCGATACGGCGTCTCCGTGCATTTTTACCCGGGGAATTGATCAGCTGGAACTTCCGGTCCGTCATGGGGAAGGGAAACTATACGGTGCCAAACCCACGATCGAACGTCTGTTGGACACGCATCAGGCGGCCCTCCGCTATGTTCTGCCCAACGGCGAGCCGGCCCGCAACCGCTTTCCTTTCAACCCTAACGGATCTGTGCATGATATCGCCGGGATATGTGATCCCACCGGTCGCATATTCGGCCTCATGCCCCATCCCGAAGCCTATAATCATTGGACCAATCATCCGGATTGGACGCGAAATCGGGAAGCGGCTAAACGCCAAGGGAAGCCCCCCCCTGACGCGGACATCACCCCGGGTCTTCGGATGCTGCAAAACGCGGTAAACTTTATTCGCGAAAGCGAGTAGCGGTCTTGCCGACATATTGAATTCGCCGATCTAAGCCGGTGGCGCACGTCGGGGTGAACGTCTCATTCTTGGCCCGGATGATGTCGCCGTCCCAGCCGGGTCTGTGTCGCTATTTAACCATAAAGAAAGCGCCGTTCCCTGGTTGGAAGAAATCCAAGGGATAAGGCGCTTTGCTTGGGGTCAAAAAATCAAAGCAGGCTCAAAAATCAACGGTGCCGGTCGCCTTCTTCCGCAAGAAAGAATGAAGATCGGATTAATGCGCGGGTGTGCGAATTTCGGTACCGGGCCGAATGGCTTTTTCGGAGCCGGTTATCAAAACCGTTGCCGTGCTCTGTTCGGTGTGAAGCACAAGGAGCTCGCCGATATCAATCGGGGTCAGCCAATCCTCATGGGCGGATTCCTGATCCAGACGGTGTTTATCCTGGTAATAGATGGAGTAAAACTGCCCCGGCTTAACACCATCCTGTCGGCCTTTATCAATGAACGCCAGGATTGTATCGCCCAGTATTTTCTGATGTTCCTCGCCGACGATGATCCGGCCTTTCAGCCCTTCCGGGCTGTTCTGCAATCTGATTTCCGGCAGCCGACGAGCATACGGCATCAAAAGATCGCCAACTTCAAGGTGGCGGTAAGCTTTTACTACCTTGGCGAGGGCAAAACCCGATTCCTGGCGTGTAATTTCGATCACACCGATCAGGTAGTGCTGGATCCCGATGTAGGCCTCGGTCTTCTTATCTTTGATGGGCTTTAGAGTTCGGTAGGCGGTATAAAGGGTTCCTGGGACCAGCACTAAATTCTTGCGGGGTTGGATATAGACCAGGTCGCCCGTGCTGATCATCTGCTTATCATCTTTGACTTTGAAAATGCGGCCATGGGAGGGGATCGGGTCCTTCCGGATGAAGCCCACGCGGTCGATGCCGGCATATTCGAAATGGATCGCCTGGAGAGGCGGTGCTAATTCAGGGGGTGCGTCTTTTTGAGCGACGCGGAACCGATCCGCACCGTGGCGACGGTACAGACGGATACGTTCCCCCGGATAAATGCGATGGGGATTGGCAATCTGACTGTTTTCCCGCCATAAATCCGGCCACTGCCAGGGGGAATCCGAGAAACGCTGGGAAAGGTCCCAGAGGGTGTCACCCTCTTGGATCGTGTAATAAAATCCGCTTTCGTGCTCGATAACCTTTGTCTCTTCTGCCGCCCTGAGGTCGGAAGGCATTGCCAGAGCGACTGTTAAAAACGTGAAAAAGTAGATCCCAAACTGAATTTTAGATTTGAAATTCATAGGCTGCACCAATTCTCTTTACCTTAAGATAGTTTTTCGTTGAATTTCGCCTGTCGGCGGGAACTGCTTGTTTTCAGGTTCATCTTTAGGTTGGATATAATCACGAAACCCGGCAGGTCAGCAACGGTCTCAACCCAACCCACGACAAAAAAGAATCATTAAAGGTATTTTCGTATATACCTTTCTATCGGTAATTTTGTCGGTTACTTTAAAAGATTTTACCGGTGGATGGTCAAGTTGTTAAATTTTTCGAACCGCCGTGCTGGGATTGCGGGTCAGAGGGCTGCAAAAGAGGATTGCGGGGGGATGCGTCGCCGCGCGTAAAAAAAGCCCTTACGGAGAGCGCGCTCGCCATAAGGGCTTTTTTGCTTATCATGCGACCGAGTAGAATCACATCATGCCGCCCATGCCGCCCATGCCGCCCATGCCGTGGGCACCGCCCATACCGCCACCGGGCATGGGTTCCGGCTTTTCTTCCGGTTTTTCAGCAACCATGGCCTGCGTGGTCAGCATCAAGGACGCCACACTCGCGGCATTTTGGAGGGCCAGTCGAACCACTTTCGTCGGATCAATTACACCGGCTTGCATCAGATCTTCGTAGGCATCGGTTTCGGCATTGTAGCCGTAAGGGCCTTCGCCGGTTTTGACCTTGTCGATGACCACCGAGCCTTCATTGCCGGCGTTGTTGGCAATCTGGCGCAGTGGTTCTTCGATCGCGCGCATAATGACTTTAACACCCAGCTTCTGTTCGGCTTTGATTCGCATTTTTTCCAGAGCCGCCAGGCAGCGAACCAGCGCAACCCCGCCCCCCGGGACGATTCCTTCCTCGACGGCGGCCCGGGTAGCGTTCAGGGCATCTTCGACCCGGGCTTTTTTCTCTTTCATCTCGGTTTCGGTGGCCGCGCCGACATTGATGACGGCCACTCCGCCGATCAATTTGGCCAGACGTTCCTGAAGCTTTTCGCGGTCGTAATCCGAAGTGGTCTCATCAATTTGAGCCCGGATTTGTTTGACCCGGCCTTCCAAGGCCGAACGGGAACCGGCGCCATCGACGATGGTGGTATTATCCTTATCAATGGAGATCCGTTTGGCCTTGCCGAGATCGGAGAGCGCCAGATTTTCCAGTTTGATACCGAGGTCTTCAGATACCACCTGACCGCCGGTCAGAATGGCTATGTCTTCCAGCATCGCCTTGCGGCGGTCGCCGAAACCGGGTGCCTTGACGGCCGCCACCTGCAGGGTTCCCCGCAGTTTGTTGACCACCAGCGTGGCCAGGGCTTCGCCGTCCACATCCTCGGCGATGATCAATAGCGGCTTGCCCATCTTGGCCACCTGCTCGAGAACGGGAAGCAGATCCTTCATGTTGCTGATTTTCTTCTCGTTGATGAGAATATACGGATCTTCCAGGGAAACGACCATCTTTTCCGGGTCGGTCACAAAATACGGGGAGAGGTACCCGCGATCAAACTGCATCCCTTCCACGACCTCAAGGGTGGTTTCCATGCTTTTGGCTTCCTCAACGGTGATCACCCCTTCTTTACCGACCTTGTTCATGGCCTCGGCGATAATGTTACCGATCGTCTCGTCGTTGTTAGCCGAAATGGTTCCGACTTGGGCAATTTCCCGCTGATCTTTGGTGGGTTTGCTTAACTTTTCAAGCTCTTTTACGGCGACTTCAACGGCGGCATCGATACCCCGCTTGATAGCCATGGGATTGTTACCGGCCGCCACCAGCTTCTGGCCTTCTTCGTAAATCGACCTAGCCAGGACGGTCGCCGTTGTCGTGCCGTCACCGGCCATATCGCTGGTTTTGCTGGCGACTTCTTTGACCATCTGGGCGCCCATATTCTCAAATTTGTCTTCCAACTCGATTTCTTTGGCAACGGTGACACCGTCTTTGGTGACGGTGGGAGATCCCCATGATTTATCGATGACCACATTTCGACCTTTAGGCCCCAGCGTAACCACCACCGCATCGGCAAGCGTTCTTACCCCGTTCAGCATGGATTCCCGGGCTTTCATATCGTATTTAATCAATTTTGCCATCTTGACTTATCCTCCATTTATCTTTTTTCAATTATCTCCAATTAATCGATCACACCCAGAACGTCATCTTCGCGCATGATTAGGTATTCTTCGCCGCTGATCTTCACCTCGGTGCCGGAATATTTGCCGAATAGAATCCGGTCACCTTTTTTGAGTTCCGGCGCGATTCTCTTGCCGTCTTCACCGATCTTGCCGCTACCGACGGCGATCACTTTCCCCTCGGCCGGTTTTTCTTTGGCCGTGTCCGGGATAATAATGCCACCCTTGGTGGTTTTTTCTTCTTCAACGCGTTCCACTAAGATTCGATCCTGTAACGGTCTCAGTTTCATTGCTTACAATCTCCCTTTCCTTTTGACAAATTACTTTCGAATTTTTTCAATGTTGGGTGTTCCCACAACTCAGTGCAAAATCGTCTACCCCCCTTCTGGACGACGGGGTTTGGTGTCACCTCCCTTCGACTATGGATTATGACTGGAAAACAGTCGTATAATTTTGAAAATACTTAGATTTATTGGCGCGGTCCCGGATTGTTGTCGAAATGATAATCACCCATTCCTATTTGTAAAGACATGAATTTAGATTTTTTTGGCGGCTGACGGGAAGGGCAAAATACCCGCTCTTTGCGTTTCTCGTCCGGGCGATGAATACCGGCGCAGACCGACCCCAAAGGTCCGGAAGGGCTACCCGGTCGGCAGGCCAAAACAAAAAATTGTCGGGCGGCCAGGCCTCACGCGACGGGGGCTTGCCGTCCGGCTGATCTTAAGTCACTTCCTCAACCAGATTTAACGGTGGTTAGGATGAAGAATCCGCGGAAGAACTATTTGAACCCTTCGCGGGTGTTGCCGAAGTTTCGGAGGAGGACTCCTTCGTTTGGGACGGTGGCGTGCTGCCCTTGGACTTGTTGGCATAGTCGGTTACGTACCAACCGGAGCCTTTGAGGTGGAAACTGCTGTGGGAAATGAGCTTATGCAACTTGCCCGAACAATGCTTGCACTTTGTTAAGGGTTTGTCGGAAAAACTCTGCAGGACTTCTTCAATTTTACCGCATTGGGAGCATCCATATTCATAAATCGGCATTGTGTCGTAACCTCCAGCAGCTGAAAATCGTTTTGACGGTGTCGCTGAACACCTGACGGCTTGTATTTTTTGTTTTTTAATATAGTAATAAGGGTCGATAATTGTCAAGAGCCAGATGATATTTTCTTGGCGGGATTTTGCAGATTCTCCAATGGCCGCCGCCAGTGGTGATAAAATTTCAGAACCGCCGTGATCCCCGGCACGCGGACGGGGTCTAAAATCTGGTGGGTATTTTCATGGACCCGTTTCTCTTCGATCAACTTCTCGCGGGGTGAGGCATCAAAATTTTGCAAAAACTTGCTGAATCTCACAATGTGAATCAACTCGTGGGTTACGATGTAAAGGCAGAACGGAAAGAGTCGCAAAGCGGGTGATTTTTGCAGGGCCGCGCAAATCGTATGGTCCTGGAGACAGACTTTATAGAAATCATAGGTTGCCGATCCCAGCGAGGTGCCTTCGCGATGCCCCTCATAGCGGATGATTTGCGCGAAGGGGCCGTGGACGATTTCCTCAGGACTCAGATCCACCAAGGTTTTGATATCGTATTGCGGGCGCAGCCATTGGCTGGCGGACATCTTATAGTGGTCGCTGACCAGTTCTTCCGCCACGGCGACCGCATTATCGACGATGCGAACCTCGTTCGGAGTGAATATTTGTAGTTTTTCCATGCGCATGCGGGCTTGATCGATTCGATGAATTCGGCCCCCCCGATGGACGCCTCGGGCGCCCAATCGGGAAAGACCCGGGATACCTTTCCGCGGCACGTCTGCGAGCTGTTCTTTTTTCGAATGAGCCTTTAAACTGCCTATACACAGGAGCAGTCGCTTTCGTCAAGAACTATAGAACCCCCGCGTGTCATATTTCCAACGGCGCCGGCCCGAGTCAATTCTCAAAAAAATATGGACAAGACGAGCATGACCATGGTAAAGAGAGAATCTACGAATTTCTTTGAAGGGGGGTGATCCGTTGGGCAGCGTCGTCAAAAAACGAAGAAAAAAGATGCGAAAGCACAAACACCGCAAACTATTAGCCAGTACACGCCACCAAAGAAGGAAAGGTAAATAAATGATACCCCAAGTCT
>CP070697.1:3885719-3887442 GCA_020353555.1 Desulfobacterales bacterium | reverse complement strand
AAACACGCGCTTGTGTGCCTCCAGGTCGTCCGTGATTTTTTCTAATTGCTCAAAGAGCCGATCGATGGAGGACTGACAGGCGTGGATGGCCTGGGAAAGTTCGGCAATGCGCGGGCCGTCCTGGGCTTGAGAGGCTTGCTGCATGGATTGGTTGAGGTGGTTGAGTTTTTTTTCGTGGACATCGATTTCGTTTTCGATCTGCATGTTTTGCTTTTCCAGTGGCTTGAGTACCCGTGCGCGCTGGGCGATGACCTCCGAGCGCCGGCGCCGCAGCTCTTTCTTGGTCAACTTCAGGGCGGCTTCGGAGTCTTGGGATTGATTCGGTTCCCGCACGGAATTGGCGATCTCGTCCTGCCACCCGCCTTTTTCGAGGAAGTCCTGGTATCCTCCTTCAAACACCTCGAGCGTCTCGTTCTGAAAAACGATCAGGCGCTGGGCCAGCGCATGCAGGAACATTTCGTTATGGGTCACCATAATCACCGTGCCGTCGAAGTTATCCAGGGCCGCCAGCAGGGCATCGCAGGCTTCCATATCGAGGTGGTTGGTGGGTTCGTCGAGCAAGAGCAGGTTCACAGGGGTCAGCAAAAGCTTGCCCAGCATCACGCGACTCTTTTCGCCTCCGGAAAGCACACTGACTTTTTTCAAGGCGTCCTGCCCGGGAAACAGCATGGCGCCGCAGATGTTGCGGGCCAGCTGCCGGTCCACATGGGGGCCGGCATCCAGGATTTCCTCTTCCACCGTGCGCGTGTCGACCAGGCTTTTGACATTTGTCTGCTCGAAGAAACCGGTGACAACGGCCGGATGATAGATGATCTGGCCTTCCTGCGGGGCAAGCACTTCGGCCAGCAGCTTGAGCAGGGTCGTTTTACCTTTCCCGTTGGGGCCGACCACGCACACCCGATCCCGTGCACCGATAAAGACATTGAAGTTGCGGATCAACGGTTTGCGGTTGTCGTAGGCGAAGGTCACATTGCGGGCGCTTAAAACCTGTTTGGCGGCCAAAGGCCGGCTGCGGAAAGAAAACTCGAGGTTTTTGATCCTTTCCAGTTTTTCTTTCTTTTCCATTTTGGCCAGCGTCTTGATCCGGGATTGGACCAGATTGGCCAAGCGGGCCTTGGCGCGAAAGCGGGTGATGAACTGCTCGATTTCCTTGCGGCGGCGTTCGTCGTTGATCCGGGTTTTTTCGTAAACCTCCTCATCCTGCGCCATCTGAGTGTAATACTTTTCCGTATCGCCGGCAATCTTGCGCACCTTGCGGCGGTGAATGCCCATGGTGTGGGTCACCAACTGGTCCATAAAGCTGCGGTCGTGGGTAATCAGCATCAGTTCATGGGGCCAGTTGCTCAAAAAGCGCTCGATCCAGCGGATGGAAGTGATATCCAAGAAATTGGTGGGTTCATCCAAGAGCAGCAGATCGGGCTCGGAGATGAGGGCTTTGGCCAGATTCAGACGAACCTGATAGCCGCCTGAGAATTCCGCGGGCGGGCGGTGAAAGTCGGTCGGGGCGAAGCCTAGCCCGGCCAGGATTTTTTCAACTTTCCAGAAATGATCCGCTTCCTGGAGGGGAAGGGCGGTGCGGCCTTCCTCCAGGGCCGTCGCGCGGGAGAACCGAAGTTCCTGACGGACGTAGCCGATCCGGTAGTTCTTGGGAATGATGATCTGCCCCGCGTCCGGCTGTTCCTGCCCGAGAAGCAGGCGAAAGAGCGTCGTTTTGCCGTGTCCG
>CP070697.1:3884261-3885619 GCA_020353555.1 Desulfobacterales bacterium | reverse complement strand
GTACTAAATTGATACCAGACCGCTAAATCCGACTGACGGGGCGAGAGGGTCTGTGGGGTAGGAGAATGTCGCGCCTTTGACACGGCTTTCCAAGCGGCTTGCGGTATTTGAAGGGGAGATGGGCCGCATTTATGGGGCAATTGTTGTCGCGCGGATCGTTGGAAGATCTTTATCGTCCCAGGCGGATCAAGATTCTTAATATTCGATCTCCAATTGGGGTATTCAATGGACGCCAGTTTGGTGGAACCGGATACTCCGTAAGCCGAGTCGGCTCGAGTGATGATGAGGCATAGACAGCATATATAGGAGGAGGACGGCAATGAAAAAAGGGATGGTCATGGGTGCGTTGGCCTTCAACTTTCTTCTGACGGGTCTTGCTTGGACTCAAACCTCGACCAAGTCGACGACCGCGCCTGCTGATCAAAATTTTGAATTGGTGGACGTCACGCAGCAGAAATTCACGGGGGATCTCGATGGGATGATCCAGCGACGCCTCATCCGTGTCCTTCTGACCTACTCAAAGACTCATTACTTTGTTGACAGAGGAACTCAGCGAGGGCTTACCTTTGACATCTTCAGGCTATTGGAGGACGACCTCAACAAGAAGCTCCAGAAAAAGCATGTTCGCATCCACGTTGTGTTCGTTCCCGTGGCCCGCGATGAACTTATCCCGGCCTTGCTTGAGGGGCGCGGGGATATCGCCGCCGCCAACCTGACGATCACGCCCGAGCGTCTCAAGCAGGTGGATTTCACCAATCCAACGCACACCAACGTCTCCGAGATCGTCGTCACCGGTCCAGGGTCTGAACCGATCTCCAGCCTGCAAAACCTTCCCGGTAACGAGGTGTATGTCCGCAAGTCTTCAAGCTACTACGAGAGCATTGAAAAACTCAATGCCGAACTGGCTAAAGCAGGCAAGTCAGCGGTGCAGGTGCGGCTCGCGCCGGAGGAACTCGAAAGTGAAGACATCCTGGAAATGGTAAATGCAGGCCTTGTCAAGATCACGATTATGGACAACCACATCGCCGAGTTCTGGAAGCAGGTTTTGCCAAAGATTGTCTTGCATCCGGAGGTGTCGGTCCGAACTGTCGGCGAAATCGGCTGGATGATCCGCAAAAACAGCCCGCAGCTCAAGAAGCAACTCAATGAATTCATTGCCCGCTACCCAGAAGGTTCCAAAACGCGCAATATATTACTGCAGAAATATCTGAAGAACACCAAGTTTGTGAAGAGCGCGACTTCCAAGGAAGAGATCGCCAAGTTTGAAGCCACGGTTGAGTTTTTCCGGAAATACGGGGATAAATACGAGTTGGATCACCTGTTGATGATGGCTCAAGGTTACCAGGAGTCCCGGCTTG
>CP070697.1:3850282-3884161 GCA_020353555.1 Desulfobacterales bacterium | reverse complement strand
GTAGCCGCACCATGCCTCAAAAACTGGGGTTATATTTAGTCGTATTCATCGCTATCCACTCGTTGGTTTACGCCGAACAGCCCATCGATGTTTTGAAGCAGAACATCGATCAGGGCATCCGCATATTGAACGACCCCCGCTACCAACATCTCCGTCAGAAAGATCCCCAGCAGCAGCGACTCGGGAAGATCCTGCAGCGGGTTTTCGATTTCAGAGAGTTCTCCAGGTTGGTTCTGGCGACTAACTGGCACAAATTCAACCCTCAGCAAAAGGAAGAATTCGTCGAGGTATTCGCCGCATTCCTGAGAAAATACTATCTCGGCCAGTTACAGGAGAAGTATACGGACGAAAAGATCCTCTATCTGAGCCAGGAATTCATAGGCGCGTCCAAGGCAGTGGTCAAAACCAGCGTGCTTTGGAAGGACTTGGAAGTCCCCGTGGACATTCGGATGCTCAAACGCGACGGGACATGGAAAGCTTATGATGTTCTCGTGCTCGGGGTGAGCGCGGTGCGCAATTATCGTGCTCAGTTTCAAGCAATTCTGCTGACGGAATCCCCCGCGCAGGTGATCGCCAGACTGCAAAAAAAGGTCGCGCATTTGCAGCCAGCGCGGTAGCCGAAGCGGTCAGGGGCGGGGGGTTTGCAAAAGGGAGCGACCACGCCTTTGATTTCTTGACATTTCGTATTTCCATCGCTAATTAGAGCTATCTCGAACAAGGCTGTATTATTCCGGCAAACCGCCGGAGCGCCGCCTGTATAATGTCGCTTTGCCAAAAGCCTAAATCCTAAATCTGATAAAAAGGAGCGCAAGATGGGACTCAAAGAAGAACTGGAAGAAAAAGAACAGGATCTTCAAACAACGGAAGATTATGCCGCATTGGCGAAGGAAGTCATGCAAGGATTGTCGGATAAGGAATGGGCGACGCGTCTCATTGACGACGGCGCCGACTGGGCTTCCACGGCCGACGATTTAATCACGCTGGCCAAAGGCGCCCAGGAGGTTCTGGAAGATCAGGAGCGCACCGGACAATTTCTGGACCAGGCCAAAGATTACTGCATGAACGCTGAGGAGTTCTTGAAACTTGCCAAAGCGGCCGGCGATATGGGGGCAACGGAGAAAGCCAAAGAAATCTGTGAGGCGGCCCAGGGCAAATGTGTCAAGATTCAGGACTTCCTCAATCTCAGCAAAAGCGTCAGGGAATTGTTGTCGGATGAGGAACTGGCCAAGGAGACCGCCAACAAGGCGCTGGCTAAATGCAGCAAAGCCGCCGATTATAATGATTTTGCCAAGGCCGTGATCAACGTCTTCGATGATCGGGACTGGGCGCGAACCGTTTATGACAAGGCGCTTGAAGGCTGCAAGAAGGCCGAAGACTTCGGCGCGGTCGCCAAGGGGGCCATAGAGGTTCTGGCCGACAAGGAACTGGGGAAATCTATCTATACCAAGGCGGAAAACGCGTTGACGTCCGGAACCGAGCTGGTGAAACTGGCCGAAATCGCCATCAGCGATCTGGCGGACAAAGAGTATGCCCGTGCACTTTACAGAAAGGCCGGGGACCAAATGACAAGCGGCGATGATTTGATGAAGCTGGCCGGCTCCGTATTCAACAAGCTCGAAGACCGCGACCTGGCGCTATCCGTTTACAAACAGGCGGAAGCCCGTTACAAAACCTATGCCGATTATGTCAAACTGGCCAAGGCTGTTTTCAAAGATACCGGCGACGCCGGCTTTGCCGCGGAGTTGTACCGCAAAGCAGCCGACACCCGTCCGGACGCCAATCAGCTGGTGGCCGTGGCCGTGCCCCTGGCCGATGAAGTCAACGCTAAGCCGGCGGCGCTGGAGGTATTGAAACAGGCCGAACAGGCCGTCAAGACGGTGGATGAATTTAAGAAAACCGCTGCGGCCATCCTTAAATATGCCGACGATGAGCACTGGGTGAGTGACATTAAATCCCAGCTGGAAAAACGGGAGGCGCATAAAGACCTCTACGTTGATTTTGTCAAGCGCGAGCAGGAATGCCTGACCAGTACCTCTCTGGCAAATCTGGCCCATGAGGTCATGGCAAAAACCGGTGATATCCCTTACTGCCGAAAACTCTACCAGAAAGCCCTGGGATTATGCCGTTACTTTATCGACCATATAAACGTTGCCGGAATGATTCACGCCGACCTGCAGGATTCGGATTGGGTCCGTGCGATCTATCAACAACAACTGCCAAGATGCGATGATGCGCACAAGTATAACGAACTGGCAGATGGCATCCTGACCACCCTGAAAGATACGGAGTGGGTCCGGAAAATATATGCCGGTCTGGAAGAAAATTGCGCCCGCGAAACCGATTATATCAAACTGGCCCGAATGATACTGGCCAGATTAGACGACCAGGAGTGGGCTAAAAGCCTTCTGGCCAACGCGGAGACCAAGAGTGCCGATTTGGCCGGATATACGAGTGTGGCCGGCGCCGTCATCGACAGTCTGGCGGACAAGGAATGGGCCAAAGCCATCTACAACAAGGCTGAAGCCGATTGCAGCACCCGTGATGATTACGAACAGCTGGTGGAATCCGCCTGGAAAAAGACGAAGGATGGTGAATTTCTGAAGCAAATTCACCGATCCGCCGAAGGCAAATTCAGGGAAACCCGCGACCTTGTCTATCTCGCGGAAAGCATTTTACAGCGTTTTTCCGACAGCACCTGGGCGCGACAGGTCTATGCCAAGGCCGAAAAGGCTCCGGATGCCGGCCGGATGCGCTCGGAACTGGCCCTCAGCCTGGCCAACAAGCTCAACGACCGCAAATGGGCGACCCGTGTGAGGCAGAAATAGCTTGCCCCTTTCAGGATGGAGGGGATTCGAAGGCCCAGGGCAGCCCCCTGTTGGCTGCCCTGGGACCCCGGGGTCCGCGTTGAATTTCTTTAGCCCTCCAACACCTGCCGATACAATTTTTCCACATCATCCACCATCCGTTCCGCGTCGAACCGCTCCCGCACGGTACGTTGGCCGGCGGTGGCAATTTTATGCCGCAAGCCGGCATCGGCCAACACTTGCTCGATGGCCCCTAAAATCCACCACGGCACTGCGGCCTGCGATGGCCTTCAGCTCCGCCAGCAAACCGCGATCCCCTCCCCCCACCACCAATAGCCGCAAATTGGGGCGCGTGGGGGCTACGCGCTCGGCCGACAGACCCCAAGTCTGGCAGGCTTCAGTTTGGCCGTTGCGGTAAATTTCAAAATATTCTCATTTCCAAATATGTTTGCCCGGAGATCACTACCCGCCGAAAAGTACACACACGCCAGGCCGCGGTTCCTGGCAATCGAACCCACCGAATACCGAAGCGTATTTTCATAATCATTGACAAAGACACCATCCCCATGCCAAGTAAGCTCCCGAAACGGCTTTTGGATTCAACGGAACCGCATGCTCGGGAGTATTTCATTGTTGTATTCAGACTCGAAGCGGTCCAGACGCAACCGATCAACTGGGGGGAGGATACCCATGAAGCTCAAAAAAGAAACACTGCTGGAACTTTACACCACCATGCTGAAAATTCGTCTTTTCGAGGACCGGATCGTAAACCTTTACGCGCGCGGGGAAGTGCCGGGGTTGGCCCATCTGTATATCGGCGAGGAAGGCGTAGCGGCCGGAATTTGCGCGGTGTTACGCGCGGACGATTATATCACCAGCACCCACCGCGGGCACGGCCATGTGATTGCCAAGGGCGCGAATCTCAAACCCATGATGGCCGAGCTATACGGCAAGAAATCCGGCTACTGCAAGGGCAAGGGCGGGTCCATGCACATCGCCGACATGAATATCGGTATCCTGGGGGCCAATGGAATCGCCGGCGGAGGGCTACCCATTGCCGTAGGCGCCGGATGGTCAGCCAAGTGGCGCGGCACCGATCAGGTGACCGCCTGCTTCTTTGGCGATGATTCTTCCAATAACGGCACCTTTCACGAAAGCCTCAACCTGGCGTCCCTGCACCGGCTACCTGTCGTTTTTGTCTGTGAGAACAACCTGTACGGCATTTCCGTCTGCCAAATAACGCATCAGCCAATTACCGATATTGCCATCCGGTCCACCAGTTACAACATGCCGGGGGTGGTGGTGGACGGCAATGATGTCCTGGCAGTCTATCAGGCGGCCGCCGAGGCCGTCAAACGGGCCCGGGCCGGAGAGGGACCCACCCTGATCGAATGTAAAACCTACCGCTGGCGGGGGCATCATGAGGGGGACCCGAATCAGGGGGCACGCTATCGGACCAAAGAGGAAATCGACGCCTGGCGCAAGAAATGCCCGATCGAGCGGCTGAAGATAAAACTTAGCAACGACAAGGTTGCAACCAAAAAGAAGCTGGCCGCAATTGAAAAGCAGGTTGTCGCAGAAATCGATGCCGCGGTGGCCTTTGCCCAGGAAAGTGAGTTTCCGGCCGTCGTTGAGATGTACGAAGACGTCTATATTTAGCGAGGTTGAATCGACATGCGAGAAATAACTTATGCCCAGGCAATCAATGAAGCGCTGAGACAGAGTATGCAACAGGATGAACGGGTGGTCCTCCTGGGTGAGGACATCGGCTGTTACGGCGGGGTTTTCCAGGTAACGGCCGGCCTGCTGGAAGAGTTCGGGCCGGAGCGGGTGGTCGATACCCCCATCTCCGAAGCCGGTTTCGTAGGTGCCTCGGTCGGAGCTGCATTGACCGGAATGCGCCCGGTGACCGAGATTATGTTCATCGACTTTACGACGGTTTGCATGGATATGATCGTCAATCAGATGGCCAAGATGCACTACATGTTCGGCGGCCGCGGCAAGGTTCCGATGGTCCTGCGAACCAACATCGGCGCCGGCCGGGGAACCGCCGCCCAGCACTCCCAGAGCTTTCACGCCATTTTCATGCACATACCGGGTTTGTACGTGGCCGCTCCATCCACTCCCTACGATGCCAAGGGGCTGATGATCGCGGCGATTCAAAATGAAAATCCGGTCATATTTGTGGAACACAAAAAGCTCTATATCGAAAAGGGTCCGGTCCCGGAGGAAAGCTATACAATTCCCTTCGGCCAGGCCGAAATCAAACGCGAAGGCAAGGATATTACCATTGTGGCCACCCACGCCCTGGTCCAACGTTCGTTAAATGCCGCCGGGGAAGCGGCTAAAGAAGGTATCGACGTGGAGATCGTCGATCCGCGAACGCTGGTGCCGCTGGACAAAGAGACGATCCTCAACTCGGTCAAAAAGACCGGACGGCTCATCGTGGCCGACGAAGGCCACAAAACCTGCGGTGCCGCCGCCGAAATCACGGCCCTCGTCGCCGAAGAGGCCATTTATTACTTGAAAGCTCCCGTGAAAAGAGTTTGCTCACCCGATACGCCGGTACCGTTCTCACCGCCGCTGGAGCGGGCCTTCATTCCCGACGAAAAGTATTTAGTACCCGCAATCAAATCCTTGATGGAATATGCATGAAACAGGAGTACAACTCAATGGCTACGGAAGTTGTCATACCCATGCTCGGGGTCACCGTCGAGAAAGGCATTATCGTCGAATGGATCAAACAGGAAGGGGATCCGGTCGCGCGGGGCGAGAGCCTATTCGTGGTCGAAGCCGACAAGGTCACCACCGAAGTCGAATCACCGGCGACGGGGATTCTCGCCAAAATCCTGATCCCCGCCGGCCAAGAAGTACCGGTGTTGACCGTGGTGGGGCTCATCACGGAAGCCGGGGAAGCAATACCGGATGAATACAAGGCCCGACCCGCCGCCCCTGCGGCCGAACACGGGGCGGCGGCGTTGGCTGCCGCGAGCGCCGGGGCTCGTTCGGCGCCGTCTGCTTCCGCCATCCCGAGGGGACCCATCGCGATTGTGCCGGCCGCGCGCAAACTGGCTCGAGAAAAAGGATTGGATCTGGCGACGATCGCCGCCAGCGGACCCGGCGGTGTGATTCTCCTGCGGGATGTCGCTGCGGCGGCGGCCGCACCGGGGATCAGCGCTTCCACGCTGGCACGCCGGTTTGCCGACCGAAAGGGCGTGGCCCTTGCGGGAATGGAGGGAACCGGCGTTCGGGGCCGGATCATGCGCGCCGACGTGGAACGCACGCTCATCGAAGCCCAAACCCCCGGTCTGGGTAAAATTATCCCCATGGACCGCATGCGGCAGGTTATTGCCCGCCGGATGTCCACCAGCGCTTTTACCGCGCCCCATATCTATTTCTTTACCGATGTCCGGATGGACCCCTTGTTAAACTTCAGACGCGAAATTCTGCCGGATTTTGAAAAAGCATTCGACCTGAAGCCGTCCATCAATGATTTCCTGATTAAAGCCGTCGCCTTGAACATCCTGGACTTTCCAATTCTGAACGCCACGGTCAAGGATCAGGAAATTCACATCGCGCCCGAGGTCAATGTTGGCCTGGCCGTGGCGTTGGACGACGGCTTAATCGTGCCGGCCATTACCAACGCCGACCGCGCCGGCTTGGTTGACATCATCCGGCAGCGGATGGACCTGGTCAAGCGGGCCCGCGCCGGCCATTTGACGATGGCCGAACTCGAATGCGGCACCTTTACCGTCTCCAGCCTGGCGCAATACGACATCACCTATTTCACCGCCATTTTAAACCCGCCGCAAAGCGGCATCCTGTCCGTGGGCAAAACGCGCGACGAATTGTACCTGTCCGATGGCGGCGCGGTGAAAACCAGACAACAGGCCACCTTCGGCCTCTCCGTCGACCACCGGATTATCGACGGCACGGTGGCCGCGGACTTTCTGCAAAACCTCAAGTGGAAGCTGGAGCGCCCGACCTTCACGTTTCTCAATCTATAGATCGGAGCGGGAAAAATTATGCACGATTTAGCCATTATCGGTGGGGGGCCCGGCGGTTATGTGGCCGCCATCAAAGGCGCCCAACGCGGTCTGAAGGTGCTGCTGGTCGAAAAGGACGCCCTGGGCGGAACGTGCTTGAACCGGGGCTGTGTCCCCACCAAGAGCTTTGTCTACGATGCGAAGCTTTTGCAGGCCGCCCGAACCTCGCCGGTTCTGAGGGGGGCCGCAGCGTTGACGATCGACCCGGTCCAAATGGTTGCCCGCAAGAGGAAAGTCGTCAAGACCCTTGTCGAGGGACTGGGCAAGATCATTCGAAGCCACGGCATCGATATCGCCCGGGGCAAGGGCCAGTTGACGGCCCCCGGCCAAGTGCGCGTCCACCCCCATGAAGGACCGGCAAAAGCATACCAGGCCCGGCACATTATCCTGGCCAGCGGCTCCAAGCCGGCGGTGCCGGCTTTTATCGATGTGGACGGTCAATTCGTGCAGACCACGGATGAAGCCCTGGAGGCCGAAGATGTTCCCGCCAACTTGATCATCATCGGCGGCGGCGTCATCGGCATGGAGATGGCCGGCATCTACCTGAACCTGGGCGCAACGGTGACCATAGTGGAAATGCTGCCGGATATCCTGCTCACCGAAGATCAAGAGATCCGTGAGATGATGCGCCGCTTGCTGGCCCAACGAGGAGCAGCGTTTTACCTTCAGGCCCAAGCCAAGGAACTGACGCGCCGCAAGGACGGAGTCGAGCTCACTTTTGCCGATGCGAGCGGTGCCGTCCACGCCCTCAGGTCCGACCGGATCCTGGTGGCCACGGGCCGCGCCCCGGTTCTGGAAGGAATCGCTGTCAAAAAGCTGGGACTCAAGATGGAAGGGCCTTACCTGAAAGTCAACTCCAGGCTGCAGACCAATCTGCCCGGGATTTACGCGGTGGGCGACCTGGTGGGCGGCAGGATGCTGGCCCACAAAGCCGCGGCCGAAGCCGAGGCGGCGGTAGACAACATTCTGGGCGCCAACCGCGGGGTTAGGCCGGAAAAGATTCCCCGCTGCATCTGGGGCCTGGCCGAGATCGGCGCCGTTGGACTCACCGAGGAGGAAGCACGCGCGACCCGGCACCAAATTAAGGTCGGCAGGTTCCCTTTTACGGGCAGCGCCGCCGCCCGGGCCATGGGAAACATTGACGGTTTGGCAAAAATCGTGGGCGATGCCGAAACCGGCGAAATCCTCGGGGTGCACATCATCGGGGCGCATGCCACGGATCTCATCGGCGATGCGGTCACCACCATGACCATGGAATCGGCGGTGGAAGACCTGGCAGCCGCCATCAAGCCTCATCCAACATTGAGCGAAACATTAATGGAGGCGGCTCTGGACTGGAGCGGATTGGCCATTCATACGCTTAAGAAAAGAGCTGATAACATCCGTTACACCACCGGAAGGTTTATCGGTGAGAGGAATATTGCCCGTGACGAACAAGCGTAAAATAGGATGGATCGGCCTCGGCAAAATGGGGCTCCCCATGTCCCAAAATCTCATTCAAGCCGGATATCCATTAACGGTGTACAACCGCACGCGAACCACAACAAGGTTACTCGCCGACCGGGGAGCACAGATTGCGGATTCCCCTAAGGCTTTGGCGCGCGAGGTGGAGGTGTTGATTTCAATGATTGCGGACGATAGGGCCCTGGAGCAAGTATCGATCGCCGCCGAGGGCGCCTTCGCAGCCGCCCAGGCCGGGACCATTTATATCGACATGAGCACGGTCTCGCCGACCGTTTCGAGCCGCGTGGCGGAAGCCGCCGCAAAAAAGGGAATCAAATATCTGCGGGCCCCCGTGTCGGGCAGCACCGCCTTGGCCGAAGCGGCGACCTTGACGATTTTGACCTCCGGTCCCCGGGATGCGCATGATGCCTGTGTCGATATCTTTGGCGCCCTGGGGCAAAAATTGTTCTATGTGGGTTCCGGGGAAGAGGCCCGCTATCTCAAACTGGTATTGAATATGATGGTGGGCCTCACCTCAGGCATGATCGCCGAGGCGCTGACTTTTGGACAGCGCGGCGGATTGGATTGGAATCAAATGATGGACATTGTCAACAGCAGTGTGGTGGCCTCGCCGTTGGTCGGATATAAAACGCAGATGCTGCGAAATCGCGATTTTGCACCCGCCTTTACGGCAACCCAGATGGCCAAAGATTTTGATCTTGCTCTGGGGGCCGGCCGCGCCCTGAAGGTTCCCATGCCCATCACGGCTTTGGTCCGCCAATTTTGGACGGCAATGGATGCTCAGGGCAAGGGGCATCTCGATTATTTCGCTTTGTTGTCCTTATTTGAGGAGCTGGCAGGCCCCCAGAAGGGGGCCGACAACCACTGACCGGTAGCCGCATCCAAGGCCTCCGCATCGCTCCCGAAATTCCCGTAGACCTCGGAGCATTCAACAATTACAAGGTGTTAGCAGAGAGTGAATGTCGTACGAACGACTTGCAGGGGCCGGCGTTCAATTCAACTGCCCGCCCCAGAATCTGCGCCCCGGAGTGTGGGCCACATACATGCGCGACCTCGAGGGCGTCACCATCGACTTGGTGGAATATTTAGAGCGACCGCAAGCCCGGTGGATCGCCAAAGCAAGGACAATATGGGCCAGAGCACCGGACCGTCGGGAAGACCACCCAATCCTGATAATTGTTGACATACCAGAGGTCTTACGCATATTTTCGACATACGAAAGCCACGCAAAATTTCGGCGTCGATAGAACGAAAACGTTTTGCTCTTGTGGCTAACAGCGGTTCTAGACCGTCGCAGGGATACGCGTCGGAGGCGTTTTGACCTAATGGAAATTGAAACAACCATCATCGGAGCTGGGCTCATCGGTCTGGCGGTCGCTGCGGAAATCTCCGAAGAATCCGAAGATGTTTTCGTGCTCGAAAAAAATCCGAAATTCGGGCAGGAAACCAGCAGCCGCAACAGCGAAGTGATTCATGCCGGAATTTACTATCCGCCCAACTCCCTGAAGGCCAAGCTGTGTGTTGAAGGCAACCAACGGCTGTACGAATTGTGTCAAGCCCACCAAATTCCTCACCGTAAATGCGGGAAATTGATCGTCGCCACAAACGATGAGGAAGCCGCGCAGCTGGATTCCATATTGACCCAAGCCAGGGCCAACGGCGTCGACGACATTCAGCCCATTAGCCGCAAACAGATAAATCAACTCGAGCCCGCCGTCAAGGCAGTCGCTGCGTTGTATTCGCCCTCAACCGGCATCATCGATACGCATCGACTCATGGCCTATCTCGAAAGCAAAGCCAAGAATAATGGTGCCAACCTGGTCTATAAAACGCAGGTTGAGCGGGTTAGCCGGTGCGACGGCGGAGCATATGCGGTCCACATTGTAAACCCGGACGGTCAGCGATTTTCGTATACAACGCGCTACTTAATAAATTGCGGCGGCCTGGAAGCCGACCATATCGCGGCCGCTTTAGGAATCGATATCGTCGCCAATCAATATGAACAACATTTTTGGAAGGGGGAATACTTCAGCGTCCGCGGCAAGGCCCATGTGGTCAACCGGCTGGTGTATCCCGTTCCTTTACCCAACAATGTCGGGCTCGGAGTACACGCCACCATCGACTTGAACGGTCAAATCAGACTGGGGCCCAATGCCAAATACCTCCCGGAGAGAAACTATGACTACACGGTGGACCAAGCCGAGCAAAAGGCGTTTTTCGAATCCGCCCACCGGTTTCTCCCTTTCATTCAATACGAAGATTTGAGTCCGGCCATGGCCGGCATCCGGCCCAAATTGCAGCGGCCCGGAGATGCCGTTCGCGATTTCATCATTCACGAAGAATCGGACAAAGGCTTTCCCGGTGTCGTTAACCTGGTCGGGATGGAGTCGCCGGGATTAACCTCCTGTATCGCAATTGCTCGGTATGTGAAGCGGTTATTGACGAATTGAGCGGTGCCCACCACCAGTCGATCAATCGTCACAAAATCTGAAAAGCGAACGCGCGCTTGCTTTGGCCTGATGCCGGGCAGGAGCACGGGTGGCCGGCGGGGACGTGAACGCTGACCCGGCCCATCAGGCAAAGGCCGAACGGGCGGCAGTCTTATCCAAGGCCAACGCCGGCCGTCTCGGCCTTGTCAACTTTTTTCGATCGGCCGTTGATTGTTCGTCTGTATTTTATCACCTAAAACCATGAAAGGAGGATTCCATGAAAAAAGCTGCTGTAACTCTCGTCCTCTGCGGGGCTCTGGCGATTGTGTTTTCCGCCGCGGGGTTTGCCGAAACCCTGCAAATTGGAGCGCTTTACCCGATCTCCGGCAGCCTGGCCCTGCTGGGCGAAGAAAGTCTGCGCGGGGCCGAAATCGCCCGGCTGGAGCGCAACAAGGCCGGCGGCATCGCCGGCCGTGAAATCGTATTCGAAAAGGCCGACGGCAGCACGGTGGCCGCGGCCCGCTCGGAGGCGGAGCGGCTCATCGAGCAGAAAAAGGTGCCCATAATTATAGGCTCCTATTCCAGCTCCCGGTGCATGGCAGCTTCCGAAGTGGCTGCGCGCAAAGAAATTCCGTATTTTGAACTCGGTGCCATCGCCAATGCCATCACCGGCCGGGGCTATAAAACCATGTGGCGGACCAATCCCACCGCCCAGGACTTCAGCAAGTCCCAGGTGGCATTTATCACCGACTGGTTGGCCAGCCAAATGGGCAAGCAACCCTCGGAAATGAAAGTCTCCATCGCCCACGAAGACTCCGATTACGGCACATCCGTGGCGGAAAGCTTTTCCACGTTGGCCAAAGAATCCGGCATCCAGGTTGTATCCGTCGAGCCATACAGCGCCAACGCGACCGACCTCTCGTCGGTTATTTTCCGCCTGCGCAAGGCCGAACCGGACATTGTGATCGCGGTTTCCTATGCCCAGGACGCCATTTTGATGGCGCGCCAGGCTTATGAGCTGAAACTGAAGGCTCCGCTGATGGGCACCGGCGGCGGCCACAGTCTCCAGAGCTTCGCCGATGCCCTGGGCGCGCAGGCCGATGGCGTGCTGAATGTCGATTTTACCCAATATGCTGTCAACACTTCCTTCACCCCCGGTCTGGAGGAGTTCCTGGCTCTTTACAAGGCAACGTTCCAGGAAAATCCCCGATCAGGCCACTCCTTGGCCAACTACATGGGGGCCAGTGTGGTCTTTGACATCCTGGGAAAAACCGGCGGCAGCATGAATCCGGAAGATCTTCGCAAGGCGGCCATGTCGCTGGACATCCCCGCCGGGACAACGGCCACCGGATGGGGTGTCAAGTTTGACGCAAATGGCCAGAATGTGCGTGCCGTTCCCCTGGTCACCCAATGGCGTGACGGCAAACTGGTAACCGTGTGGCCCCAAGATGCGGCGGTAATGGACCCCATACTCAAAGAGTAGCCCTACGACCGACGCGATGCCCTTCCTGGCGGGGAAGGGCATCTCATTTTTTGACCCTGAGGATTGTCGCGCATGGATCTTTATATTCAGGTACTTGTTTCCGGACTATTGCTGGGCGGTGTTTATGCCTTGATCAGTGTGGGGCTCAACCTGATATTCGGCGTCGTCCGCATCATCAACTTCGCCCACGGCGAAATGGTGATGATCGCCATGTACCTTACTTTTTGGCTCCATCATTTTTCCAAGCTGGATCCCTACGTTTCCGCCATCGTCATCATGCCGGTGATGTTTATCTTCGGAATTGTTTTTCAGCGCATCGTGGTTCAGCCTATACTCGCCACATCGGCCACGATGAAGATTTTTGCCACGGTCGGTGTTTCTCTGTTGCTCCAAAACCTGGCTTTGATTGCCTGGAAGGGCGATTTTCGTACCGTGCAGACCTCCTACTCCATGAGTTCACTGGAGGTTTTTGATATTATTGTCAGCATCCCCCGTTTGGTAGCGTTCAGCGCCGCTCTGCTATCGATTATCGTTCTGTACTACTTTTTGAAATATACCTACGTGGGCAAAGCGCTCCGCGCGATTGTCGAAGATCACGCGGTGGCCCGCCTCATGGGTGTCAACGTCGAAAAACACTACATTCTGGCCTTTGGAATGGGGACGATGTTTACCGCCTTGGGCGGCGTACTGCTTATGCCCTTCAGCTCGGTTTATCCCACCGTGGGTGTGACCTTTACCCTGCTGGCCTTCGTGGTGGTCGTATTGGGAGGACTGGGCAGCATGAGCGGGACCTTTTTCGCCGGCCTGTTCATCGGAGTCGTGGAATCCATCGGCGGAACATTCGTATCTCCGGCTTTGAAAGAGGCCATCTACTTTGCGATTTTCGTTCTGGTTCTGCTGGTGCGCCCGCAAGGTCTTTTCGGAAAAGGCAAAGGCTCAGAGGAGGTTGGATTAAAGTGAAACCGAACCTACGATACTGGCTAGGCGCTCCGGCGTTCCTGATATTACTGCTGATCCCCTGGTTTTTTCAATCCACCTTTGTCTTGCATATGCATACCCTTATTTTCTTCTACATTGCCTTGACCGCGGTATGGAACATACCGGCCTTTGGTGGCAAACTGTCCCTGGGGCATGCGGCTTTTTTCGGAATCGGGGCATACACGGCCACGATTCTCTATGTCAAATACGGTATCACCCCCTGGCTCGGATTGTTGGCCGCGTTGGTTGTTTCAATGCTGGGCGGCCTGGTGATGACCTTGCCCCTCATCCGTTTGCGGGGTCCTTTTTTCACCCTGGCGTCGATTGCCTTTGCCGAAGTGCTGCGCATGATCGCCATCGATTGGCGCAGCCTTACGAATGGCTCCGTGGGGATCAACATCCCCTTTAAACCCGCATGGATCAATATGACGTTTCAGGGGGGCAAGCCATTTTACTACATGTCCTTGATTCTCGCCGTGGGGATTGTGTGGCTTACTTACCGACTGAAAAACTCGGCCCTCGGCTTTCATTTACGCGCGGCGGCCTCCGATGAAGAGGCGGCCCAGGCCCTGGGCATCAACACGTCCCGGGCCCATTTCATTGCCCTGATGTGGAGTTCCGGTTTGACGGGCGCTATCGGTGTTTTTTACGTGTTCTACATCTACGTGCTGGAACCGCATACCATATTTTCCTTGGATCTCTTTTCATTGCAGCCGGCTTTAAACGGCATCATCGGCGGAATGGGCACCATCTCCGGGCCCGTCATCGGAGCCATTCTGATGACCCCGCTGGGTGAATTCCTGCGCTTCTATCTGGGAACGATCCAGCAGGGGCTGAACTACGTGGTCTATGGGTTGGTTTTGATCGCGACGGTCAAATTCATTCCCGGCGGGATTGTGTCGCTTTTGACACCGATCATCAAACGCACGCCCGGTAGGAAGAAAATTCCTCTGTCCGGCCAAGTGGAGGCGCGCTGATGGCTCTTCTGCAAGTAAAAAATCTGACAAAAAAATTTGGCGGCCTGACCGCCGTCAAAGACGTAAGCTTCGATGTCGCCCCGGGAGAAATCGTCGGTTTGATCGGACCGAATGGCGCCGGCAAAACCACTGTGTTTAATTGGATGACAGGTATCATTCCCAAAGACGATGGTCACATTATCCTGGACGGCCGCGAGATCACGGGCCTGCCGGCCTATCGCCGCAGCCTGGTGGGGATCGGGCGAACCTTCCAGGTGGTGCGTCCCTTTGAAATGACGGTTTTGGAAAACGTCATGGCGCCGGCGCTGGCCCGAACCAAAAACACCACCCACGCCCGCCAAAAGGCTTCCGCGGTGCTGGCCATGATGGGATTGGATGATTTGGCCCACGCCGCGCCTGGCAGCTTAACCCTGGCCCAGCGCAAACGCATCGAAGTCGCCCGGGCCTTGGCCACGAATCCGAAACTGCTCTTGCTCGACGAGGTCCTGGCCGGATTGAATCCCACCGAAGTGGCCCAAAATCTCCCGCTCATCCGCCAGGTACGTGACCGCGGGGTGACGATCATCTTTATCGAACACTTGATGGACGCCATGATGTCAGTGTCGGAGCGCGTGCTCGTCATGGATCAGGGCGCGCTGATCGCCACCGGAACTCCCGCCGAAGTGACCAATGATGAATGCGTAATCAAAGCGTATCTTGGAGAGGAGGCCCCTCAGTGTTAGCCATTGAAAATGTCGATTGTTATTACGGTGACTTTCAAGCCCTGCGGGACGTTACGATGGAAATCCGTGAGGGACAGATTGTGGCTTTGCTGGGACCGAATGCGGCCGGCAAGTCGACCACCCTGACGGCGATCAGCGGTGTGATCAAATATCCCAGCGGGCGGATCACGTTTGAGGGGTATGACCTCACGCATGTTAAACCGGAGAAAATCGTCGCCATGGGCATCGCCCATGTGCCGGAAGGCCGCAGACTATTTAATACCTTAACGGTGAAAGAAAATCTCGAGCTGGGCGCCTACCCGAAGCACGCCCGCGCCCGCGTCTCCGATACCCTGGAGCAAGTGTACGCCCTTTTTCCGGTTCTGCAAGAGCGCACCAACCAGCAGGCGGGCTCCCTGTCCGGCGGCGAGCAGCAGATGTGCGCCATTGCGCGGGGGCTGATGGCCCAGCCGCGCCTGTTGATGATCGACGAAATGTCTTTAGGGCTGTCGCCGATCCTGGTCAAACAGATGTTTGACATGATAAGACGAATTGCTGAATCCGGCGTGACGATCCTCCTGGTGGAGCAGCAAGTCCATCATACCATGGAGGTGGCCGACTACACCTATATCATGGAAAAAGGGCATATTATGCTTTCCGGACCGACCCAGGAAATTGCGGGACATGCCCATGTCAAAAAAGCCTATTTGGGGATGTAGCCGTTGCCTTCACACCCTGATTCGCTTTTTCTCCGCAACGGGCAACCGACAGTTGCCAACCAAAAGCGGTGGGAATCAATCATTGTCTGAACAAGGTTTTTCGAATGCATCACTCCCAACTTCACAGGTCATACGATCCCATGCAAGCTTTCGTCAAATACGGAAAAAATCCCTTGGAAACCGGGCTGCGGGAAGTGCCGGTGCCGGAACCGGCGGTTGAGGAAGTCTTAATCGCGGTGGCCGGATGTGGTATCTGCGGCAGTGATTTGCATGCCTATCGGGCCAGTCCCGGATACGAGTGGGTGATACCGCCGGTCATCCTGGGCCATGAGTTCGCCGGTACGGTGGCGGCCGTGGGGGCCGGCGTGAACGGGTATCAGCCGGGGGACAAAGTGGTGGTTATTGCCATTCAGGGCTGCGACCACTGCCAATTTTGCCGGAGCGGCGATACCAATCTATGCTCCGACCGCCGGGTGATCGGTTTGAATATGAATGGCGGGATGGCCCCTTATGCCGTTGTCAACCCGCGGTATTTAATCCGACTGCCGGAAAATTTCGAATTGTCCGCCGCCGCGGCCATTGAAACGTTTTCGGTGGCCATTCACGCTCTGTCCAAGACCTCTATTTATCCCGAACAAAGAATCGTGGTGACCGGGCCCGGCCCCGTCGGTCTTTTCAGTGCACTGGTGGCCCGGTTAAACGGCGCGCGAGTTTTGATCTGCGGCACCGAGGTGGATGCCGCGCTGCGCCTCCCCGCTGCCGAGCAGCTGGGATTGCGGACGACCAACACGGACCAGGTTCCGCTGCCCCGGGCCGTAACACATGTTTTCGGGAACCAACCGCCGGATTTATGGATCGAAGCCTCCGGTGCCACCGCCGCCCTCAAGGCTTCCATGGATCTGGTGCGTCGGGGGGGATCCATAGTGGTGCTGGCCATGTACCACAGGGAATTTTCCTGGTTTCCGACAATCCCCGTCAGAGCGGAACAGACCCTGCTGTTCAGCTATGCTTCCGTATACAGAGATTATATTTACGCGATCCGTTTGATGGAAGCCCATGCCGCCGATGTGCAACGTCTGATGCAGTTTTTCCCCCTCCAGCGGGCCAGCGAGGCGTTCGAAGAAGCCAATGCCGGACGGACCCTGAAGGCCATCCTGGTGCCCTAAGATGGGGGCGCCTATGGCCCTGATAGCGACCTGTCGGCCGATGTCTGCAAGGGGCATTTTTGATGTGACAGAGGCGAGGTCGTCCCTAGTTTTGCTTTATCACATTTTAAGCGTGCTCCCCATTAGACGCGGCATGGAGGATCAGATTTGAAACCGTTTTATTTTTGATTCGCCTGCCTTCAGGGCTTGATTGGATTCGAGCACGATATATTGGGGATCCTGGAAAGCGCTTCAAAGAAAGGAGCATATTTAATCATGTTTATGTCAGTGATTCAAAAGCGAAGGAGTATTCGGCAATTCTCGGATACAGCCGTCGAAAGCGCAAAAATCGATAAACTGGTAGAAGCGGCGCTGCGCGCCCCCTCTTCGCGGGGATTGAATCCCTGGGAGTTTGTCGTGGTAACCGATCGCAAGGTTCTGGCTAAGCTGGGCCGCGCCAAAGAACACGGCTCCGCCTTTATGAAAAATGCGGCGGTGGGTTTCGTGGTATGTGCCAACCCGGGCCGATCGGATGTCTGGATCGAAGATGCGTCCATCGCCACGATCATGATCCAACTGGCGGCCGCCTCCCTGGATCTGGGAAGCTGCTGGATTCAAATCCGCGCGCGCATGCACAACGACCGCCGAACGGCGGGGGATTATATCGCCGAAGTATTAAACCTGCCCCCCGAACTGCAGGTCGAATCCATGGTCGCGGTGGGGTATCCGGCGGAGCAAAAGGCACCTCATGCGGCCGCCGAATTGCAGTATGAGAAAGTCCACCGGGAATCGTATGGCAAGGCATACAAATAAAAGTGGGCCGGCCTTGACGGACAGCGGTCTCGACTTTTTTCGCATTCATACGAAACAGCTGGCCACGGATTTTGGGGGTAGAACACGGCGCAAACTCAACCCCTGTGCTGAATTGCGTGTTTCCATCGTCGGACGGCATGCGGTACGGGGTATGCGGCCGCGTCATCCCTTCGGTCATGGCGTCTAAGGCAGAGGTTGCAGCCAGTCCTTAAAACGCTCATCCCGACCAGCCACAATCGCATCCATGAGTTGAATCAATCCGCGGGACACCGGCCCCGGTGCATCGTCCAGTTTGCGATCTTCGATGCGGCCAACCGGCAGCACTTTAAAGGGGGTGGCGGAAGTGAAAATTTCATCGGCCTCCAGGAGTTCTTCGGGCCGGAGGGCCTTCTCATGCGCCTCAATCCCGACCACCCGCGCGGCATCCAGCACGGACTGGCGCGAGACACTGGCCAAAATTCGACCCAAGGGCGGCGTCAGGAGTACACCGTTCTTGGCCATAAAGAACGCCTCAATACTGCCTTCGGCCATAAAACCGTGGGTGTCCATCATGAGCCCCACATCGAACCCCCGCCGCAGGGCATCCTGACGCGCCAGCATGCCATTTAGGTAGTTCGAGGCCGCCTTGGCTGCCACCGGAACCGTTTCGGGATGAATCTTTCTCCACTTGCTGATGCAAGCGCTGATGGGCTTGGAGAGATCCAGACCCAAATCGGCGCTGGCGGGCACGGCAAACACGGACAGATCCAGCTTCACGCCCGGAACGAGGGTCGCAAAGGCCTCCAGACCGTAGTACGCCACCATTTTTATGAACCCGTTGTCCATTTTATTGGCTCTTACCGTTTCGGCGACGGCCTGCGCGAGTTCTTCCTGGGACTGGGCCAGTTCCATCCCCAGCAGTTGGGCTGTTCTCGCAAAGCGTCGCAGATGAAGATCCAGTCGGAAGGCGGCCGGACCCGCGGGAAGCGGGTGAATGCCGAATACCTCGAAAATCGCCGAACCGCGGCTGAAGCCGTGGGACAAGATGTGAACGGTGGCGTTTTCCCAGGGGATCAATTGGCCGTTTAGCCAGACTTGCCGTTGATCGCGCATAATTTCCTCCTTACTGTTTGATATTCTCGCTAGGGTTGCGGAGCACGGTTGGTCGGTGCAGCTGTCGCGTAGATCGTTTGACCATTTGACCAAAGGCTAAAACCCCAAAGCACGCGGCAACACCAAGACCAGCCACGGAAAATAGGTAATAATGACCAGCGCCGCCAACTCGGCGACAAAAAACGGCAGCACGGCCCGAATCGTGCGGTCATAGGAGCAATCGGCAATCCGGGCCGCCGTCAGCAAGGTCATTCCATAGGGCGGCGTGATCATCCCGATGTTCAAATTCATCAGCATGATCAAGGCAAAATGCAGGGGATCCAACCCCGCCTGCACCATGGCCGGGGCCAATACCGGCACCAGGATCAGCACGGCGGGCAGAATATCCATGAACATGCCGACGATCAAAAGAAAGACGTTGACCATCAGCAAAATGAGCAGCGGGCTGCTGGTAAGGCCCAAAATCAGCGCACTCACTTTGGCCGGCACCCCGAGCCGGGTGATGTACCAGCCGAAGGTATGGGCCGTGGCCAAAAGCAGAAAGATGACGCCGCTCAGCTTGGCCGTGTAAAGCGCAGCGGGGATCAAATCTTTGAACCGCAGCGTGCGCAGGACGAACTTGCCGACCACGAACGCGTATCCGGCGGCGACGGCCGCCGACTCGGTCACCGTCGCCACACCGGTCAATATGGACCCCAGAATAATCACGGGAATGATCAACGCCAAAAAGGCGTCCCGGGCGCCTGCAAGCACCTCCTTCCAATTCGCCCGGGTTTCCCGCCGGGGATAATGACGCCGCAGCGAGATGATGGCACTGACGATCAACAGGAGCCCGCCCATGAGCAGACCCGGGAAAAACCCGGCCGTAAAAAGAGCGCCCACCGAGAGTCCCGTGATATGGGCATAGACGATCATGGTGATCGACGGCGGGATGATGGGGCCGACGATGGAGGACGCGGCCGTAACGGCCGCCGAAAATTCGGGCGAATAGCCTTCCTTCTTCATGGCCGGAATCAAGATGTTGCCGATCGCGACGGTATCCGTCACCGCCGCCCCCGTCATGCCGGCAAAGATGATGGAACCGCCGATGTTGACATGGGATAGACCGCCCGGATAGTGACCGATCAAAAGGTTCACGAACCGAATCAAGCGGTCGGTCAGCCCGGAGCGGTTCATCAAGACGGCCGCCAGAATAAAAAACGGGATGGCAATCAACAAGAACTCTTCTACGGCGGAATGGTGCCGGGTGGCAATGATGCGCAAAAAACGCCACCCGCCCATTTCCCAGAGGCCGGCCAAGGAAATGATGCCCAGCATATATCCCATGGGCACGCCGATCACCACGATAAGGATGATCAGGGCCAGAATGATAAACGTCATGGGCTCCCCGCAAGCAAGAAAGGTCGGCCGTAATTTTCCGGCGCCGGGTTCACACAAAACTCAATCGGAAGCGCCGCCAAGTCCCGCTCCGGCGATGGGGCCTTCAGGCTCCAGGATGTCCACGGCATCGCCCAGAAGCATGGAGACCAGATGGATCAGCTGAATGCCGGCCGTGACGGGAACCGCCAAATGGGACCAGGTCCATTTGATCTGCAAGGCGGGCAGAAAAGTCCCCCAGGCGGCTTGGGCGATCTGTATCCCCCAGACCAGCAGAACCACCAGAAAAAGACCTACGAGACCATGGGCCGCAAGGTTGCACCCGGCAAGGACGCGGCCGGATAGTCGAGCGGTGAGCACTTCCAAACCGATATGCTCGCCTTCCCGGAGGGCGATACTGATACCCAAAAGGCCGGCCCAAACCATCACCAAACGCGCCAGCTCTTCACCCCATTTGATCGGGGCGTCCAGCGCATACCGGAAAAACACGGCCACGATAACCTCAACGGTCATGAAAATAATTAAGACAATACAGATCCAGCTGACGCCCGTGTTCACTTTAGCGCTGAGGAAATCCCAGCGGCGTTGCATATCTCGGAGCGTGCCCATTGCGTGCGAACGATCTCCCTCGCGACGGTTTCTTGCCGATCCTGGCGGCGCCACCGGGTCCTCTGAGGTTAAAGGGCCGCCGGCCGGGAGGCGGAAGGCCCCTTTACCGGCAGGAAGCGGCGTTATTTACCGTAGCGTGTCATCAAGCTGTCGCCCAAATCCTTTTGAATGCGAGCGACTTCATTCTGAACAGAGTCCAACAGCTCGGCCTTGAGACCGAACTCATCCACCGCCCATTTGCGGTAGCCGCCTTCCGCCAGTTTTTTTAGTTCGGCCATATTTTCCGGTTTGATATGATTGAACTCCATCCCATGTTTCTTGGACTCTTCTACGGCCAGTTCCGAAAGATGGGCCGCAATCCCGCGGGAGTAAATGATGGCCGCGCGGGCCGCCTCGACCAGCGCCTGCTGATTTTGCGGGCTCTGGGCCTTGAACCACTTCTCATTGACCACCCAGGTGGTGGTATTGTAGATGTGATTGAGAAAGGTCACGTATTTTTGGGTTTCCCACAACTTGGCCCAGCTAATGATGGAGGGCGCATTGAACTGCGCGTGGGCCGTTTTCGTGGCCAGAGCGGTGGGCACCTCACCCCAGGCCATGGGTACGGCGGAGGCCCCCATGGCATTCATGATCGCCATATGGGCCGGATTTTCCTCGGTGCGGACGCGCATTCCTTTAAAATCGGCCGCCGCGTTGACCGGTCGCAGGCTGTTGGTCAGAACCACAAACCCCCCCCCGTCGTCCATGGTTCCCAGATAGCGCAGTCCGATGGCGGGCAGCTCGTTCATGAAATCGGCAAAATAATCGGAATCAAAAAAGGCCCAGGCCGTGAAACGGTCGGGGAACAGAAAGGGCGCCACAATGGCCTGGTATTTTTTGTAAAAGGAAGAAAAGGCGCCGGAAGACGCAATGGACATTTGAACCGTCGTCCCGTCCTGGCACTCCCGGGTCACTTCGACTTCACTGCCCAGTTGCCCCCCAGGAAAGATTTCGACATCGTAGGCCCCGCCGGTTTTCTCCTCCAGCAGGGACTTAAAGTACATGAGGGCGGGATAGACCTCGTTGTCGGTCATGTTACCGGGATATACGGTTCCAATGGCCAATTTTTCGGCGGAAAGCGCCGTCCCGGCCGCCAACCCCATCCAGGCCAGCATCAGAACAACGCTTAAACCCCAAATCTTTGATTTATCAAATTTTGATTGCATTTTAGCCTCCCCTCTTTGAATGATGCATTAATGCCCCGCAACTTGGATCCCCCTGACTTTCAAATTTACATCACCTCCCTTCTTCGGGCTTCGCCGCTCAACATCTCAGAGCTGGGAGCCTGGCTTCCCGGCGACCACCACCCGGCAAGCCCGGCAAACGGAGCCTCTCCGTGAATTGACTATCGGATTGGCGACTGGCTGACACTGAAATGCTTTCGATGCAACCATCAGGACGGGGGGCGCGCAACGACTTGCGTCAATAAACAACAGAGCTTGGTCGATAGTCAATCATCTTTGGGGTTCCGGCGCGATCCGCTTACCAGGGGATGGCCCCGCTATTCGCAAGCCTGTCGCCGCCCTTCAGGGGTCCGCTGCGGCGATCCACGCTTGCAATGTGGGTGGCCTGACCCTGCAGGTGGAGTATGGCTTCCAGTAACATTGGGCGCTCAATTCCACTCCCTCCTGGATGATTGCCACCGGTCGATCAGACGAAACCACCACCACAATGACCTGTTGGTGCTCGGCGGTAAATCGCAGGGCGGAATTAAATCGTGCGCCCCGGGCGCGGTCTTCCCCGGCGATGGCGCGGCCGTCGAGCAAGCAGGCAAATCCATGCAGGTTCAGGTCGGCGCCGATATGCAGGGCGCCGTCCACCTTCGACAACGATTGGGCTAGCTCCAAGAAGTGCGGTTGCTGAAGATCCAGAGGGCTAGCGAGTTTTTGACCGGAAATCATCAGCGGCTCATGATTGAGATCGATCACGAGGGTGCACCCGTGTTCCGAGTTTTCGGCGTTATGGACGAGACTGGCGATTATTTTAAACAGCCGATTGCCGGACACCGGGTCCATATCCGCTTCCAGGAGGGCCTCTTCGATGTGCACCAATTTGGCTTTATGGGTGGTCGATTTGAAACTGCCGTCGGCAAAACTGCAGACCGGGCCGCTCTGCAATTCCAAAAAGCCGTATCTTCCCCGGAAATCAGCCAGGATGCAAAACTCCGGCAGCGCACCGGTCGCAATCCCCACGATGGTCTTGCCGTCCGATACCAACTTGCGCGCGGAATCTTCCACCGCCAGCAAGAGTTTGCGCACATGCTTGTAATTTTCCAGGTTGGGTCGCTCCATCTCAGGAAATCGGGCAACAAATTCCAATTTCGCCAGCGAACGCGATTCGACGAAAAGCAACTCCCCCACGGGCCATTCACCCTCTTCGCGGGTTCGCGAAATAGCCAAGATTGCGTCCAGGATCGGATACACCCGAATATGCGTATCCCATCCCAGGATCATATTCATTTCATCGATAATATGGTCGCGCACGGCATGGGTCCCGTATTCCCGGAGGAAGTGACCCGATATGCCTGTGTATAATTCTTTTTCATTGGCGATATCATGGGAAAAGCGCCACGCCGCGTGTTCCAGCCAGCGTTCCGTCGGACCGATCGAGCACATATCCGGATGATGCTCCGTAAACCACATCTGGTAAAAAACGGAACCGGAACGGCCGCCATAGGAGATGAGGCCCGCCAGCTGCAGATTTTTCTCGGGCCGCATATAGCCAAAGTTCTTTTTGTCCAGCGGAACCCTCACCTCGCTCCGCCATTTCTGGGAATCCAAATAGAGTTCTTTGAATCTGGGTTCATGCCCCTGCAGAAGGTTTTGAGGATCGTAGATGCGCACGGGATCATCGGGCATGAGCGCATAAATCACGGCGGCTCGGCTGGGACCGGAAAAGTGGCTGAGGCCATCGCGTAAGCCGTCGACCGTATCAACAATACATTGGCATGAAAAAAAATCATCCTTCACCGCATGACTCCCGCAATCGATGTCGCAATCGTTACCGGCCTGAGGCTGCACGCATAACTGCATAGCACACTCTCACCCCCATCTCAACAGGCATGACGGCGAACGGATGCGGCGGTTCCTGGGGCTCGAAAACGTGATCAAATCCCTGCCGGTTATACGGTCTTGCGGGCTGACGGTTTCGTCCTGCTTTGCTTTGAGAACGGCAATTGCCGGTCGGCAAAAAGCGGAAAGCCTTGACACCCATAAAGCAAAGGCAGCTAAAAAGCTGCCTTTTTGCGGGTCGAAACGGGCGCTGATTGAACTAAGTGGATTCCTTGAACTTGGCCATCAATTTTTGCTGCATTGTCCGGGTGACTTCCGTTCGATCATGCCCCTCGCGCAGTTTTCTCCCCAGCCTCTCCCCGGCTTGCGCCGCGGATTGCATGACGTCCGCTTGCTTTGTCACATCCGGGACCATCTCGGAGGTGATCTTGATCCCCTCTCCATAAAGCAAGGTGGGAACGCCCACACGGCACGTCTCGCCGTAGCCGCATGAAAAACAGGAGGCGGCGCCCTGGCCGGTCACCTTGGCGACCGTTTCCACGAAATTATACAGGAAAAACTTCTCGATTTCATCGGCCGGATATTGACCGCTGGTTCCTCCCACCCCGACGGCCACTCCCAACTTACCCCACAGGGTGTTGCCTTCTTGATGCCGGAATTGATACCATCTTTCCAATAGAGCATGGGTCGTGGCATTCATGGCCGAGTAATAGTTGGGAGCGCCGATCACATACGCATCCGCCGCAACAATTGGGGCCCGCAATTCAGCCAAATCATCTTGCACTTTGCAGATGTTGTCTGGGACACATCCTAAACAGGCGATACACCCGGATATCCGTTTTCCCTTGAGGGATATCAGGTCATAGTCGCAACCGGTGTTTCCAAGCACCGTCTGAACCAGTTTAGAGGTGCCGGAAACATCATCTTTACGGGTGCTGCCCGAAATTCCCAGTATTTTCATTGATACCTCCCTTTTTCGATATTTGTTGGATGATTACGGTGGTGTGCCCCTTGAGAGACAGACGTATTCGGCGATATTGAATCGTCTGTATCACAAAACAAGATTCAAAGTAACCCTTTCGCATTTCTTTTGGGCACCGTTATCATCCCGGGACTTGATCTCCAGGGCCTTCATCGGAAAATCACGCTTGGGAACGCACGCATCCATTTGGGATCGGCCCCGGTCAAGCGCTTGACGTTGCCCATGCGCTTGCCCTTGACTTTCTTGCTTGAGGCGTGGTCGGACAAACATTTAACCCATTGTATTTATTTAATATTCTATTTTTCAACGATGGCACATTTCTTGCTTTTTCAATCACAACGCATGACGTCTCGGCGAAATCACCGCGGGAAGGGTGCCGTGTTGGCGCACAAGGGGCAGTCCATTTCATCCTTACTTTCGCATATTTCAGTCTTCACTTTGATACTCTCTTGAAAGTTTCCAATGGCGCCGAGTGATATCAGAAAGGTGAACGTCACATCCGGCCGCGTTTGTCCTGTGACGGGCTGGCCCTTATTCAGCAAGCCTGAATGGCGCGAAGTGCGTTTTGGGAAAAGCTGCCAGGTCACCTACGATCTGATCGGGAGACACATTCTGCACATTACGACCTCAGGGTACTCCACATTCCCCGAGCTGGAACAAGCCTTGAATTTCGAAAATAGCATCCGCGAATCTTTTTTTCCTGAAGGGATTCTTTACGCGCGTATTGAGGATTGGTCGAATCTTGAGGGCGCCTCGCGCGAGGCCAGGGAACTCTATACCCGCCATATCAAAAATCAAAAACAACTCCTGGGATTGATCTTTTACGGGCTGAACACATTTCTCAAGTTAGCCGTCAGGATCGGGAAAAGACTGCACCGATTGGATTTGCGGGTCGAAGTTGCGGCCAACTACAAGGATGCAATCATATTCACCCAGGATTTACTGCAGCGCAACAAAATAATTATTGATGAACCGCCTTTCTCCGCTCAGCCGGCGCAAAAGCGGCATCCCGGGAATAAGCCCGCTCCGCCAGCCATTGTCTCCAAACCGGAGTGGTTTATACAGATTGAAGATTTCTCGCTGCGCTATGAAATCATCAACGGTCGCATCCTCCATGGGCTGACCACCGGCAAGCTCAAAGAGGCGCATATCGATCCCTGCTTCACGATGAAGGCGAACATTGCCAGGTCAATGCTGCCGCCGGGAGACTACGGCTATATTTTAGGGCTTTCCGAATCCAAAGGCTTTACCCAGAAAGCGCGCAAACTGTATATATCCGCCATTCTGGAATTTTATGCCAAATATCCATTTAAATTGCTTGTCTTCTACGGCGCCAACAGCTTATTTCGATCGGCCATTAACCTATCGAGGCCCTTTATCCCTTTCCCGGTCCGATTGGCTAAAGATCTCGCCCAGGCTTTGGAAATTACTACAAAGGAAGGTTTCGAAAACCAAAACAAATCCCATCGCGCCACCCTCGCCGACGCCTCCCCGAAATCGCCGGCCGCCGATCCAATCGAACAATACGTCAAGGATCTGCTCCTTTTTCTGGACGGAATCAACTGGGATCATCAGGGATTGGGCGACAAAAAAGTGAACACCGCTTCCCATCCTTTTCGCCCCGTATTTGAGGCCTTGGAACTCATCAAGTGGGAGTTTGATGATTTAATCAAGGCCAGCATCCTAAAAGAGGAGGAACTCCGACGCGCCAAGGATGCCGCGGAAAAGGCCAATTCTGCGAAAAGCGAATTTCTGGCCAACATGAGCCACGAGTTGAGGACACCCCTCAATCACATCATCGGCTTTACCGAGTTAATCATAGACAGGCATTGCGGCGATCTGACCGCAATCCAGGAAGAGTACCTGCACGATGTGCTCCAGAGCAGCCGGCACCTGCTCTCCCTGATCAACGACATCCTCGATCTATCCAAGGTGGAGGCCGGAAAACTGGAGTTGCATCCAACGGATGTGGACCTGCGAACCTTGCTGGAGGGCTGTCTCGGCATGGTGACGGAGAAGGTCCTCAAGCACCGCATACGCCTGGAAGCGGAAATTGACGACACGCTTCCGGGGACGCTCCGGGCCGACGAGCGCAAGTTGAAGCAGGTGCTGTACAACCTGCTGTCCAACGCCGTGAAGTTCACTCCGGAGGGGGGACAAATCACGCTGAAGGCCGCGCGCGTTTCCCATCTCCCGTATCCGGTATCAGCCCCCCCCTGACGGCAAGAATGCGAAAATGCAAAACGGCAATTTCGTGCAGATCGTTGTCCGTGACAATGGGATCGGGATGAAGAGAGAAGATCTGCAGAGGATCTTCACGCCTTTCGAGCAGGTGGAGGCTTCCGCCGGTCGTCGATATCAAGGGACCGGGTTGGGGCTCTCCCTGAGCAAAGAGCTCGTAAAGCTTCACGGCGGCACAATCTGGGCGGAGAGTGACGGCGAAGGCAAAGGGAGCACATTTAAAGTCCTCCTTCCCGTTTAAATCAGGCGTCAGGGACCCAGCGGCCTATCTTTTGATTGTTGCCACCCGGGATCCTCGTTCCCAGAGCGCCGCCTGGGATCACCCTCCTCACGCGCTTTCAGCCTCGGCAAGATCACGTGCGCTCTCACCTCTTGAGTTCCATCCGGCTTTGGCCCTGCCCGCCCTCCGAATAAACTCAAGTCTTCTCATCTTTGCACTTCGCCGGCATACTCGGCCTCCCGCAGATTGCCCGCGTCAATCCAACGCGACCTAGACGAGCGCGACAGCAACAAGGCGAAATTGCTTGAATTTTGATATTTCCCGGCCCAAACCCCCCTTCCTGAATTTATTTGACAGGTTCCCAATTCAATGTTAATGCTCCAATCGGTAAATGCCGAATTCTCATGGACTGACTTTCAGATCGTGTTGCCTCCTATTTTTCAGGGTCGAGCATATGCGCACTCATCATCCGCCTCGGGGCCCGGGACTTTATCCCAAGGCCTCTTTTTTTGCTCGAAAAGGAGGGCTTTGGCGCACTGCGGAAATTGCCGACCGCTGTCGGGGAAAAAGGACCGGATCTTTGAACATAAACCCACAAGAAATGGAAGGAGGGCATACCATGAAAGGAACGTGTAAACCAGTTTGGGCATTGGCGCTGATCGTGTGTGTGGCAACCTTTTTTGCGCCCGGAGGGGTCGCGGCCCAAAGCGAGGTTGTCAAAATCGGATACAACGCTCCCCTTTCGGGACCGGCGGCCGCCTGGGGCCTGCCGGGTCTCGAAGGCGTCGGCATCTGGCTCGAGGAGGTCAACGGTGCCGGCGGGATCAAAGCCGGAGACAAGACCTATCAGGTCGAAATCGTCAAATTCGACAACGAAGGCGACGCGGGTAAAGCCCTTCTAGGCGCCAGAAAGCTGATCTTGGAAGACAAGGTCGTGGCCATGTTGATGCTGGGGGGAGCAGAAAGCGCCGTAGTGCAGCCTTTCGTGACCAAAGAAAAAATAATCACCTTCGTCTTGATCGCCTCGGACATCGCCAAAGACCGACCCTACCTCATGGACGTCACCGATAATTTCCCCGTTTACCATCTGCTGCACACCGAATATATCGGCGAGGCCTATCCCAAGGCCAAAAAGGCGGCCATCCTGTCCCAGGATGGCGAGATCGGAGTTGCGGCCATCGCTTGGTCGGAGGCGGGCTTCGACGCGGCCGGAATCGAGGTGGTCTACTCGAAACCTTTTGGGATGGACACCACCGATTTCGCCCCCATCGTGACCGCGGCGCTGGCCACCAAACCCGACATTCTCAGCATGGGAGCCTCCTATCCGGAATTCCAGGCCTTGATCCTCGAACAGGCGTATACGCAGGGCTGGAAGGGGATCATCACCTCGGCCTGCTGGGACTTTAAAGCCATTACCGCCAAAGTTCCGGTGGAGTGGATGCAGGGTGCGGTGTCCGGGTTCCCGGATTTCGACGACCCCAAGCTATCAAAAACGCAAAACGAGTTCTACGCGAAGTGGCAAGCCAAATACCCGGATCACGGTTTTTCCGAGATCGTTTGGGAATACATGGGCGGTTTGGAGGTCTGGAAGTTCGGGGTGGAGAAAGCCGCAAGCATCGAGTCGGAGAAGGTGTTCGAGGCGCTGAAGGCTTCCGAGTCGGTGCCGCATGCCTTTGGACCAGGTGTTTGGTGGGGCAAAGAGGTATTCGGTGTGGATAATCTCCTGGTCCCCAATTGGCCCATCACCGAAATCCGAAGCGGCAAACCCGCCATCGTCGCGCAAAAGAGCCTTGCCGACTGGCTGGCCAAACCGGGAAACAAGGATATTTTGTTCAAGTGTCTCGCCAAGTGGAAGCTGAAATAAGCGTCATATTTTGAATTTAAAGAGATCAGGGCGGGGTTTACCCCGCCCTTTCGCCTGAGACGGTCCGAAGAAATAACATGGAATTCATCGGGCAAACCATATTGAACGGGCTGATGACGAGTTCCTTCTACGCCCTGATCGCCGTGGGTTTGAGCCTGGTTGTTGGGGTGATGCATATCGTCAATTTCGCCCACGGTGAATTTTATATGGTCGGCGCATATACGGTCTGGGTCCTTTACGCCAAAATGCACTGGCCTTTCTTCCTGGCGGTGGCGATGGCGATTGTGATCGTCGGACTTCTGGGCCTCGTTTCGGAACGGCTCGTTTTTCGTCAGGCCAAGGGCAACATCTTAAGCGGCTTCATCATGTCGGTGGGACTGGTTTTCATTCTCCAGGTGGCCGTGGTCAAAATCTGGGGATTGGGCAAGATGAAACCCGTTCCGGCCGCCTATCCGCAAGTGCTGGATCTGGGGGGCATTTCCACCAGCTGGCAAAGATTCATCGTCGTTCCGGCCACCATTCTGCTCTTGGTGGCGCTGTGGAACTTTCTGGAGCGATTCAAGGTCGGTCGAGGGTTGCGCGCGGCTGCCATGGAACCGGAGGCCGCGGCCTTGCAAGGCGTGAGCGTCAAAAAGAGCGCCGCGCTGGCGATGCTCCTGGGTTCGGCCATGGCAGGGGCGGCCGGTGCGCTGATGGCGCCGATCATGTCCGTTCATCCGTACATGGGCCACTCCGTCGTATGGACGGCCTTCGTGGTCGTCATCGTCGGCGGGGCGGGGAACATTCGAGGTACCATTTGGGCTTCGCTTTTTTTCGGGTTCTTAACCACGATTATCACCACCCTGTTGGACTCCACCATCGCCAGCTTGGTCACGGTGCTGGTAATGCTGATTCTGCTGGCCATCCGGCCCCAGGGCATGACGGGATATGCTGAAGATTAATTACAAGCAGGCTTTCTTGCTGGGCACCTCTCCGGTTCTGCTGATTTCCGCGCCGTTTGCCGTCAGCGCCTATAAAGTCGATTTGCTGACCAATCTTTTGATCAACATCATTTTAGTATCCAGCTTTCAGCTGATCACCACCACAGGCGGGTGGTCGTTGGCCCACGTTCCCATGATGGGTTGCGGGGCCTACGCCACGGCCCTTTTGTCCGGAAAACTGGGGGTGCCTTTCTGGGTTTCGCTGCCGACGGCCGCCCTGGCCGCAGGGCTGACCGGCCTGGCCATCAGCTACCCTCTGGCCCGAACCAAGGGATTTGCCTTTTTTGTCGCCTCTTTCGCCGCCGGGGAAGCCATTCGGCTGTGCTGGATCAGGTTCAAAATACCTTTTGGCGGCCACAAAGGCCTGACCGTGCCCCCACCGGTGCTATTCAACAATGTGGCCTGGATGGATTTTGAGAGCGCGGTTCCATACTACGTCCTCACGCTGACGGTGACCCTGATCTGTCTGATCCTTATGTATCGTCTGAACAGCTCTCGGATCGGCGATACCTGGAAAGCGCTGGCATCCCAGGAGAATCTGGCCAAAAGTGTCGGTATCAACATTACCAAGTACAAAATGCTGGCCTTTTCCCTCGGATCTTTTTTTTCCGGTGTGGCCGGGGTGCTATTGGCCCATCGCCTTTGGGCCATCGAGCCGCGTCAGTTTGGTTTTACGACCACCCTGTATCTTCTGGTCTGGATTGTTTTCGGCGGGTCGCACACATTTGCCGGCCCGATTGTAGGTGTCGTGGCCTTGACCTTCCTGGCGGAACTGCTGCGTCCCTTATACGAATGGGTACCGATGATCTTCGGGGCGATTATCATCCTGATCCTGACTTTTCTACCGAATGGATTGGAGAGCCTGCCGGGCAAATTGAGATCCCCGCGGTAGAGCCGGCCGGCAAACGAATTATGGCTTTACTTGAACTCAAAGGGTTGTCCAAACTCTTCGGACTGAATGCCGCCGTCAATACTTTGGACATGCGCGTGGAAGAAGGTCAGATACACGGCCTGATAGGACCGAACGGGTCGGGCAAGACCACGGTGTTCAATCTGATTTCAGGTTTCCTGCGTCCCTCCAAGGGCAAGATCGTCTGGCAGGGCCGTGATATTACCCTTTTACCGACCTATAAAGTTGCTAAACTGGGGCTGGGTCGCACGTTTCAGTTGACCGCCCTTTTCAAAGAGATGACCGCCTTGCAGAATGTGGTCCTGAGCTGTCACCTCCATACCGGCGTCAACCTGTGGCAGCAATTCTGGCGCAACAAAAAGACGCAACGCAAAGAAAAGGCTGTGGAACAGCGTGCCATGGCTTTGCTGGAACAGATGGGCATCGCTGACAAGGCCCACGAGCGCGCCGCCGATCTTCCTCACGGCCATGCCGCCGCGTTGGGTATTGCGAATGCCCTGGCCACCGAACCCAAGATGATTTTGCTTGACGAGCCGGTGGGGGGCATGAACCCGACCGAAACCACCGATACGATGGAACGGATTAAGGCCGTCCGGGACCAGGGAATCACGATCTTGTTGGTGGAGCATGATATGAATGCGGTGATGAGTACCTGTGATGAGATCACCTGCATTAATTTCGGCTGCAAAATCGCCGAAGGCGCACCGCAAAATGTCTGCAGTCATCCGGAAGTGATCAAAGCTTATCTGGGAGAAGAAATAAATATATGCTTACCTTAGAAAACGTGGTGGTCCACTACGGGGGGGTCAAGGCTCTGAAAGGCATTTCTCTGAAGGCACAGGAGGGCGCGATTACTTGTCTGATTGGGGCCAACGGGGCCGGAAAAAGCACAACTTTAAGAGCGATCTCTGGCATGGTCCCGTTGACTTCGGGTGAAATCTGGTTTCAAGGCCGTCGCATCGACGGTATGGAACCGGAAGAAATTGTGGAAATGGGAATCGGACATGTTCCGGAGGGCAAGAAGCTTTTTCTGGAGATGACCGTCCGGGACAATTTGCTGACCGGCGCTCACCTGCGACACGACAAAGAATCCATTGAACGAGATCTTCAGCGGGTTTACGGCTACTTTCCGGTCCTGGGGTCCGCCAGGAACAAGCCGGCTTCCAAGATGAGCGGCGGCGAGCAGCAGATGATCGCCATTGGCCGGGGCTTGATGGGCTCACCCAAACTGCTGCTTCTGGACGAGCCCTCCCTGGGATTGTCCCCGATTCTGACCCGTGAAGTCGGATTTATTATTAAACGGATTGCGGAGGAAAGGGTATCCATTTTGCTCATCGAGCAGAACGCGAATTTAGCCCTCCAATTGGCTCATAAGTGCTACGTTTTGGAAACCGGAAGCATCGCCCTGGAAGGAACGAGCAAGGACTTGCAGGACAATGAACACGTAAAGGCCGCCTACTTGGGAATCTCCTGTACATGGGACGGGTCCCGCCCGGCGGCACCGCGCCCCCGGGTGAAAACCGAAGACGCGCCCGCCGCGAAGTCCGATCGAACCGGAGATCGCCGCTGGCAAGATGCCCGGACGCCGGTGCTGAAACCGGAAAGCCGGGCGTCGGAAAGTCAGACCTGGGGCAGCCGAACTTCCGAACTTCTCGGGAAAGAATTTGACTGGCCGGACAAATTGCGCTCCGATTGTCGGCTCCCGGAAATCTCCACCCTGAAAAACGCGGTTCACGGAATCACGGCACCCGACAGATCGATCCTCGACCTCGGTCGACCGTCGGAAACCAGGACGGATCGATTCACAGTTTCAAATCGCGTTTCCGGCAACGAACGACCCGCCAGGGTGGTCAAGAAGGTGTTTACACCGAAGAAACGATAGGCCCAGGGTTAACCCCCCCTTGTGAGAGCCGCCATGAAGGACAAATCGCTCGATTCAGGTGACTGGCCATGACGATATCCGTTCAAGTTGATTTTCATTTCACCATTCAACAGGTCTTTGGCGACAGATCAATCCGCATCGCGTTAGGCTCGCCGCCGACGGTGCGAACGCTGTTGGACGCCGTATGTACGTCCGGCGAGCGCCGGGCTCAAATTTTCGATGATTCCGGCCGCCTGCGTAGTGATGTAAAAATTCTGCGCAACGGCCGCAACATCGTTTTCCTGGATGGACTGGAGACCGAACTGGCCAGCGGAGACAAGATCGCCGTCTTTCCCCAGGTGGTGGGCGGGTGAAACCGAAACGCACTGAGGAACACTTACAAAGGAGGAACTCTGCCAATGCCCAAATCGATCGTCATTGACATAGCAAAATGCACCGGCTGCGGATATTGTGAACTGATCTGCTCCTTCGCCCATCACGATGAATTCAACCCGCTCAAAGCCAGAATCCATGTAAATGTCTTTCTCGAAAAATCGATGGCCGTGCCGGTTGTCTGCTATCAATGTGAAGAACCATGGTGCGCCAAGGCTTGCCCGGCCGGAGCGCTTACGACCGAAGTGGATTCCAAAGGTGAAGCGCGAATGATCAAAGTCAATCGGGAGCGCTGTGTCGGCTGCAAGATGTGCACCATGGCGTGTCCTTTTGGGTGTATCGTTGTGAGCGAAGCCTGGGCCGAGAAATGCGATCTTTGCGGGGGCACCCCGCAGTGCGTGAAAATTTGCCGCAGCGGCGCCTTGAAATTTGCCGATTCCCAAACGGCGGTGAGCGCCAAACAGAAAATCGTGGCTAAACGACTTTTGGATTCCTATCAGGAGGGCTGACCATGTGGTACGGGTGGACCGGAAATGTATTACGGCTGGATTTGAATGAACCTCTGGTGACGGTGGAGACATTGGACCGGAAAGCGGCCGCGAACTTTATCGGCGCCCGCGGTTTGGGCGTCAAGTATCTTTATGGCGAAATCGATCCGGCGGTGAATGCCCTGGATTCTCTAAACAAGCTGATCTTCGCCACCGGTCCCCTGACCGGCACCGGCGCCCCGGGAATCAGCCG
>CP070697.1:3847448-3850182 GCA_020353555.1 Desulfobacterales bacterium | reverse complement strand
ATTCGGGTCGTTCCGCGGGAAAACCAGAAAGGCAATCGGCTGGACTTAAGAAGAGACATCGGCTGTCATTACCTCATGGCGGAAAAAATATTTTCCCGTCGTTAGATGCATCGCCGAACCTCCCGCCGCAAGGGCGAAGCGTCAAAGCGGGTGGGACCGCAAAAAATCATAATAAAAAACCTACTGCAATGGCAGTAGGTTGTTTTTTGTCTAGTGGGATGCAGACCATTAAATCCATAGCATAAGATATTGTTATTTCTAAATTTTATTTTTGTTAAAAACTTAAACACCCCCAAAAATACCCCCAATGCAGAAAGTGCCTTCTCTGTCGAAAACGATAATCACCGTGAACAAACTCAGGTGTTCAGGAATTATTGAAGGCCATCCACGGAACTCTGATTGATCCGGAAAATGCAGATAGGATCTTATTGTCACAATCTTAAGCGAAAAAGTCCGACTACATTATATTGTGGTTGACCATCTTAATGGATTACTACATATAGATAGCAGTTTTCATCACCGGCACCCTGAAGAGTGGGAACGATGATATCTTAAATTTTTAAGGTCATTGATAATTCCAACTTTGTTGGAATAAACCAAAGTTTCATGCCATATAATGATGCCCCAACATACTGTATATCTCAATTTACGCTACAAGTGAACTTTTAGATACCGTGAGGCATCATGGTTTTGGCTTGAGTCCCTAAACCTGATACTGTTAATTCTCGCCTTCCGCGATCATTCGATATTGGTCTGGATCTGCACCGGGCGACCGCGACGCATGATCTGAACTGTAATTTCGCCCCCCTGAGCAAGTTTTTTGAAAAACGCGTCGGCTTCATCCGGTCCGGTAACAGCCTCGCCGTCAACGCCGATGATCACGTCGCCGCTGCGCAGCCCCATCTGCAAGAGTATGTTTCCGGCCCGTATGTTGCTGATCCGGAAGCCAGCGGGCTGCTCGCCTTCCGCGTAAGGATATATCTGCACCTGCTTCATCAGATAGTCCTTTTCCGACAGCCCGGATTCGACCTGCGAGCGTATGAGGCGGGATTCAATCACCCCGACATCCGCTTCACCAGCCGCCGCTTGGGGAAAAGTCGTGCTCCCGGACGTCTGTTGAGGGTCTTGGAAGGTTACGGTCCTTTTCCCGGTCTCATCGAACCCGACAGCCAGCAGCTGATCTCCACTTGCGGTGGCGATGACCACTTTGTCGCGCATTATTTTTTTTATCCGGAACTCGCCGGTCGTGTCCCCCTCGCGGTAGGCTTCCTGTTTCCGGGTCCTGCTGTTCTCGATGAATGCACGGCGCAACCATGGGTCGTCGGCCATTACCGTACCCACCAGCTTGAGGCCTAAGTTCTTGGCAGCCGGCGCTATTTTTTCTATATCAAATTGCTTCTTCGGCAGCGCCGCTTCCTCTTTGGCGACGTTGAACAAGTTACGCTCCAAGATAATCCGATAGTCGGCCAGGGGTCTGGTGGCGGCCTTCGACTCGGCCGCAGCGCTGGCGGCTGGAGGGAACGACGTGACAACGGCCGTCGGTGCCAGCAAGGCCTTGTGCACGTTTTGCCAAGTGTGGACGCCTAAAAATACCAGCAGCACCAGCAGCAGGATATGAATAAGCGTCAGCAGCCGCGAAGTCCAAGCCCTGATTTTCGCCAACGCTTTTGCCGGCCTCACGACGCGCTTTTGCCGACCGTGGCGCTTCGGGGTCTTATAAGCGCCCGATTTAGAGACCGATATACTTTGGCGTGAGGACAGTGGCACTCGGCTACGGGCGTTGCTGTAGGGGGGATGCAGGGAGGCACCGCCAGTGCGCTCATTCGACCCAGGTGCAAGCCTTTCGGGGGCCCCTTTGCGCATAAGGTCCCTGTCAAAAGCCTGTTGATCCATTTTCGACATCCTTTTTGCCCTTGTTTCAGGGCTGTGCCACCATAGTATGTCGTACCCTCTTGTGGCCAAGACATAAAGATCGTTCCTCGCCGAGCCGCGAAAAGAGACGAAAGGCACCCAAATCGGTTAGCTGCGACGACAGCGCAAAAACACGCTTTTGAGGGAGGCGTGAGGTTTTATTACCTTTCTTTCTCGATTCGGCCGCGCCTTACGTTGATCGCCCACACCTTTTATTTACGGCAGGCGGTCCCAAGCATGCGGTTGCCCACCTGTCCGGTGCTTATGCCACCGGACGGGTTCCTGCCCGAGGCGACCGTCGCTACCCAGCAGGCAGACTTTTTAGATACTAAAGATTACACCCTGAACCGGTACCGGCGCAAGGAGATTCTTACTATGTGAATCCGGTACGCTCATCGGTTGACAGCTGAGTCGCGCTTCGGGCTGCCCGGAGAAGAAGCCGACGTCAGCAGGGATGGCATCGATGGGTGAAATCCAGTGAGCTAACCGACTTCGATCTTGTCGGGTGTTCTTTTGCCTTCCGTTTCCACGTCGGTAACACCCTTCTTGAAATTGCGGATGCTCTGTCCGAGGCCGGCGCCGATCTGGGGCAGCTTGCCGGCACCGAAAATGATCAGCACAATCACCAGGATGATCAGAAGCTCCCAGTGTCCGAGTCCGAACATATCGCCTCCTGTCGGTTCACGATCTGCGACGGGCCGCCGGGGGGGCGGCCCGCCGGTTGTGGGTTCATGCCAGGGTTAGTAGTCGGTTCCCCTCTCAAAATCCCGGGGAACTGGCGCGTTCGGATTCGGTGTGACCGCATCCGGCCGCATCATCTCGT
>CP070697.1:3839920-3847348 GCA_020353555.1 Desulfobacterales bacterium | reverse complement strand
CAGTTCCGCCACCCAGGCGTAAATCAGCCTATTTTGATTCAGAACGCCCAGTATCGGTTTTGCCGATTGAATCTGGTTTCGCACGTCAAAACCGGATTTATATCGTTTGAGTTGATAGCTTAAACCGCAAAGGATTTCAAGTGAAAAGAAATGAATCGACCTCAAAGGCCTTGGGCCTAAAACTTAGGAAACTCAAACCCTTTTTCGGTCAGGAGCCTTAAACAAGCATCAACCACCTTGGGATCGTAGAGTAATCCATTGTTTTTCGTGATTTCTTCCAGAGCCTTGTCTATGCCCACTGAGGGGCGATAGGGTCGATGAGAAGCCATGGTCTCGACCACATCCGCCACACATATAATTCGAGCACCTAAGAGAATTTCCTTCGCCGACAGACCACGCGGGTAACCCGAACCATCCATCCTCTCATGATGCTGAAGAACCATTTGAGCAATCGGCCATGGGAAATCAATCCCTTTGAGTATATCGTAACCCGCCTGAGAGTGAGTTTGAATCATTTTCACCTCAAGTTCGGTCAATTGGATAGGTTTGCTAAGAATCTCAGCGGGCAAGGAAATTTTTCCGATATCATGAATGGCAGCCGCCATGTAAACGCCTTCAATTTGATCGGGTGGCAGATCGAGTTCTCCGGCAATCGCGGCTGCAAAATCAGCCACTCGCTGCTGGTGGCCTGAAGTATAAGGATCACGCATTTCCACCGTCAGGGCCATAGCCCTGATGGTGCCGTTCATGACCTCCTTTAGGTTATTGTAACTTTGTTGAAGCTTTTGTTGCATCCGCTTGCGTTCCGTGATATCTCTCAAAGACGCCAGATAGGCTTGCTTGCCCCCCCACTCTGTTTTCATCACCCGCATTTCAGCAACAATTGCTTTGCCGTTGTCCCCATGAATATTGAGCTCCATCGTATTTCCTGTGTGAATGGAATAGTCGAATTTACGGCCGATTACATGGTTACCTCCGTTGCCAAATATGGTCTGCGCGGCAGGATTCATAAATCTTACGATGGAGTCTTCATCCAAAATAAGAATACCGTCCGCATTGTTATTGATCATATTGCGGAAATTGATTTCACTCATGTGCAGTGCTTTTTGAGCTTGCTGGCGATGTTCGATTTCGATTTTGAGTTGTTTGTTGGTGTCTGAAAGCGCCGCAGTGCGTTTTTCGACCAAACTCTCCATCTCGGAATGAAGTGCCAGGAGTTGCCTCTCGGCCTGCCATTTGGTGCTTAGAACATTGGCAAATTGCAGAATCTCTTGCCAGTGAAAGGGCTTTTGCAGATATAATAGGCTGTCCGGAATCGTTGAGCCTGGGGCAATATCGCTGAGATCGGTTCCATAATACGCGGTCACCGCAACTATATTCGTGCTCGGGTCTAACTTCTGAATCTGTTTGGCCGTCCACGCGCCATCCGGACCGGGAGGCATGATGAGATCGAGAAAGACGACGGCAAACGGTCGCTTCTCTTTCATAGAGGTGTCGACGGCTTTAACGGCCTCATCACCCTGGAAGCAACATGTGAGTTCAAATTCCGGCACCATGGAAAATGGCAGCCTTTCCTCTCCGGGCGGGGGTGATGAGAGTCCATCCACAGGGTCGTCGGGGCATAAAATAAGCTTATAGAGCTCCAAGATGTCGGATTCATCATCAACAGCGAGTATACGAAACCTATTCTGTCTCTGTTCGTTCATCGGAAAATCTCAATTTAATAGCGACGGCCGTGGCAACCCCTCAGGGATCATTCAATGATCAAAGGCATTCATCAGCGCATGACCGCGGCAGGCAGTGCTCAAGAGGCTTGGCCTTCGTGCAGTTTCGATTTCTTTTAAAGCATTGGAAAAGTCCTTGGGCCGATATGCGCCAACGCCTGGGGCGAGCTCCCGACTGCGAGTAACCATCGATCGGAAGTTATCATAGCGACTCGACGCCAGAACCCTGTAAAGGGTTTGCGGCCTGGGTGGCCGGTCTAAGGGCCCCATCTGGTCGGGCTCCGCCCAATTTGCCCGCCAAATAAACTTGGCATTGTCGGCAAATATCTTTCCGCGGTCCCTGCGTACAGGGGTTGGCCCACCCCTGCCAACTGATTTGGCACGGCAATCGCGTGCAATTCATGTTTTTCGAATAGCTTTGCCTTGATCCGTTCGCCGGCGCAATGGGGAGAGTCGGTTCAATCCCGTCGGGATAACCATCCGGGTTTAGGCTTTCCGCAAGATATCTGCCGCCATCTTGGAAGACCGTTCTAGCAGCTGAGCATTCCTATTATCGACAGATTTTGATTTGTTGGCAATAATTCCAATTTTGGCGCTGGATTCCCACGCCGCAAAGCGGTGGCGGCGTTCCGGTCGAATTCTACCCGTTTCCCGATCGATTATCCCGATTCTATGCATTAGGTACCATTATATAATTTGTCATCATAATACTTAAATCCTTTGCGGTAAAGAAAAATATTGCCGCGGAAGAATTTGGTTCAACCCCAAAGGAACGATTTTAGAACGCCAAGAAAGCCTGGGCCGACATCCTAAAATCTCGTCCCAATTTTTCCATAAAAGAAAACTCAGATAGCCGGAATCCCGCAAAGCTTATTTTCAGTGCTTGATTCTTGTCAAATCAAGTTTCATCTGTTAAAAATTCAGGATGCAAAAATCATTTAGCGGCGCTAAATTAATCCTTGCCTCAAAATCCCCGCGTCGGCGACATCTTTTGGAGCAAGCAGGGCTTGAATTCTCTGTTGTTCCCAGCGGTTTTGATGAAAATTCGGTGACGATGGCTTCACCCGAATCCTTTGTCCGGATTTTGGCTGAAAACAAAGCGCGGGATATAGCCGCCCAGTATCCCGACAGCTGGATAATCGGTGCGGACACCATCGTCTTCATCGATGGCAGGATCTTGGGCAAACCCAGATCAAAGTCCCAGGCGCGCACCATGTTGAGAAGCCTCAGCGGCAGAACCCACCAGGTGCTTACCGGATACTGCATATGCTGTGAGAACAAAAAACGGAGTTTTTCCGACACCGTTAAAACCGATGTAAAGTTCAAAACCCTGACGAACGAAGAAATCAATTGGTATATCCATACCGATGAGCCCTTTGACAAAGCCGGATCCTATGCTATTCAGGGACTGGGCACTTTCCTGGTCAAGAGCATTAACGGCTCTTATACAAATGTGGTCGGGCTACCGGTATGTGAAGTCATTGAGTACCTCATCAGGGAGGGGGTCGTCGGGTTCAATTTCCACGATAGCTGACTGACTTCGATTTTTGACGAGGTGTAAACGGGTTGAAAGAACGCTTGGCGACCATAAAAGAACGCATTCAGACGATAGCCGAAGCATGTCACCGCAAGGCGGAAACCGTCCGTCTGGTAGCGGTGAGCAAAACCGTGCCGGTTGAAATCGTCAAAGAGGCGATCGACGCTGGCGTAACGATTCTGGGGGAAAATTATATTCAGGAAGCCCGCGAAAAGTGCAATGCTTTGATCAGTTATCCGGTGAGCTGGCACTTTATCGGCCATTTACAGTCAAACAAGGCCAAATACGCGGTGCGGCTCTTTGACCTCATCCATTCCGTGGATTCGCTTAAGCTGGCTCTGGAAATAAACAAGCAAGCCAAGAAAATTAACAGGATTCAATCTATTTTGGTGCAAGTGAATATCGCCCGTGAAGCGTCAAAGTCTGGGGTTTATGTTGAGGAGGCGACACGCCTGATAGAGGCCCTCAGCCCGCTTGAAAATCTGGCAGTTCGAGGACTGATGACCATCCCGCCTTATTTTGACGCCCCTGAAAAGGCGCGACCCTTCTTCGCCGCCTTGCGAGAGCTGCGTGATCAGATAGAAAGGTCCGCCATTCCCAACATTGCGATGGATGAGCTGTCCATGGGAATGACGGGGGATTTTGAAGCCGCCATCGAAGAAGGGGCCACGCTGGTGCGCATCGGCACGGCCATTTTTGGGGCAAGAAAATGAAAGTTCTTGTACACATATGCTGCGCGCCCTGCGCGATCTACCCGATTGAAAAGCTTCAAGCGGACGGGTCGGAAGTAATGGGTTTTTTCTACAAACATAATATCCATCCTTATACGGAATGCCTGCGGCGTCAGGAAACGTTGCAATCGTTCGCCGAGCAAATAAACCTGCGGGTGATTTACCAGGAAGGCTATGACTTGGAAGGTTTCATCCAAAATGTAGCCTTCCGGGAATCCGAGCGTTGTCGCTATTGCTATCATGACCGTTTGCGATCCACCGCTCTGATCGCTAAACGCGGCAAGTTCGATTCTTTCACGACAACACTGCTGTACAGCAAATTCCAGCAACATGACCTGATCAAAACGTTGGGGGAAGCCATCGGCCGGTCGGTGGGAATTCCCTTTCTTTATCGTGATTTCCGTCCAGGGTGGCAGGAAGGAATCGCCGCGTCCAAAAGCCTGGGACTCTACCGCCAGCCGTATTGCGGCTGTATCTACAGCGAAAAAGAAAGATATTTCCAAGCCTAATACGTTAATAGGTTAACGTATACACTAAGCCTATGTTCGGTAATTTCATATATTTTATCATTGTCCTGCTTATTTACCTTACTTACCCGCCAGCGGAGCAGGCTAGTTTTGCCTTTTTTGAGACCCTCACCGTATTTGCATTTCTGATAGCTACTTTCGCATATATTACTTGGTTTCAATTCCAACGGTTGGAAAGGCGGATTTCGCGGGATAACTTTGTCCTTCTCGACCACCAATTCAATGCCATCCTCTTCCGCCAGTCCATAATGGCCGTTGTTCTTTTCGCCATCGATATTTACGGCCTAAATCTGCCATCGTTTTTCGTAAACGTAACTGTCTTTGCAATTTTCCCCACGCTGCTGGCACTGCTTTTCCTGGGCCTGTTTGTCATTTACCTGGCTATCGTTTGGACCGCCGCGCATGGTCCCTACCGCAAGCTTTATCGGGCTGACATTTCGCGATCCTCCTACGTCTTTTCGAATATCTCATTTTCGCTTCCCGTCTTATTGCCTTGGCTGATCCTTTCGGGCCTTGCCGACATCATTCTGGTTTTGCCTTTTGAGACGCCTAAACGCGTTTTGGCAACAACAGAAGGCGAAGTCGTCTATTTCCTGATTTTTCTGTTCGCAGTGGCTATTGTCGGTCCGGTTTTAATCCAGAAATTTTGGCGATGCACCCCTCTGGAAAGCGGTTATCATCGCAGCCGGATCGAAAGCTTATGTCTGAAAGCCGGCTTGGAGTATGCCAATATTCTCCACTGGCCGATTTTCGGCGGCAAAATGATAACAGCAGGCGTCATGGGGCTGATTAAAAGATTCCGTTACATTCTCGTTACCAAGGCCCTTTTGCGCTTGCTGGAACCCGAAGAGATTGATGCGGTCATCGCTCATGAAATCGGACACGTTAAAAGAAGACATCTTTTATTCTATTTATTCTTTTTTGTGGGTTTCATGCTCCTTTCTCTCACGACGTTTAACGTGATTGATTTCGATCTGATGCTTCTCGTTATGTTGTTATTTGCAACTCCTCTATATCAATACATATTTGGCGCTGGAAACCCTCATACGGCGATTACTTTCACCACCGCCATGTATTCCGTCTCATTTATACTGATTTTCATCGTTTATTTTCGGTATATCTTTGGTTACTTCATGCGCAATTTTGAACGACAAGCCGATATTTATGTCTTCACTCTATTTGATAGTGCCAGATCCCTGATTTCTACCCTTGAAAAGATAGCGATCACCAGCGGGCATTCACCCGACAGACCCAACTGGCATCACTTTAGTATCAAAGAAAGGGTCGATTATCTGAGTCTATGCGAAGAGAATCCCCTATGGATAAATCGACACGAAAAGAAAGTAAGAAGAAGTATTGCTGCCTACTTGGCCGGCATAATTTTAATCGGCGGCGCGGGATATTATTTGAATTATGGAGAGGAAGGCGGAAAATTAAACAATTACTTCTGGGAGAAAATTTTATTCAGTAAGAATGAAAAGATCCTTCAACTAATTGAAAAAAACAACAAAAATCCGTATTTTTACCAAGGCTTGGGAGATTCTTACGTCGAATACAAATTATACGAGAAGGCAATCCAAGCTTATCAAAAATCACTGGCGCTAAGGCCCGACAATCCGCATGTTCTCAATAATCTTGCGTGGTTATATGCTACCGCGGATGACGAAAGATTTCGAAATCCCAAACTGTCTCTGGAGCTGGCCCGAAAGGCGGTTGAACTCGACCCGTCCCCCCATATCTGGGACACCCTGGCCGAAAGCTATTATGTGAACGGGTTTTTTGAAGAAGCCATTAACGCCGGCCAACACGCCCTGGCTCGGGCCAAGAGCAATCGAACCTATTACGAAGACCAGTTGCGAAAATACAGAGAAGCAGCCGTTCGCAAATCGAGTCGATGGAATGTCGGCCTGCCCTGTGGCAATCCTGTCTCTTAAAGGCGTTAACTCCCGTCAGCATCGGGCGCGAGAATCCTTCCGTCCTCGTTTTGTCAAATAAGGTCGGGGGCAGGAAATTCTTGGAATCCGCAATCTCGGGCACGGGAAGCGGAAAATAGAACGTGTGGTAAAACTAGTCCGGGGCTATCTTTAGCCCTTGGCGTTGGGCCTCGTATTTTCATCATGTTTTAATTTCTTGGAGTGATCGTATATTTTCTTTAAGCCTCCGGCAATCAGCATGATTCCGAGTAAATAAAAACAAAAATAGACAAACCCGATAATTGAAGCAAAATACGCGATTTGTTTTATCTGCGGCATGACCTGGGGAATCCGGAAAAACACACCGATTCCCGCGAGGACGAGCAATACACCCCAGATTAGTTGAAGCCTTGCTTTGGTGTTTTCCATTGGGCTGAATACAGAATACTCAAACGAAAAAATCCGCCCAGCGTAATGCGCAGCGTTTTCGAAGGAATTACCCTTTCAATCGGCCTTTGAATTCGGGTTTGCGCTTTTCGAGAAAAGCAGCGGTTCCTTCTTGGGCGTCCGGGCTTGCCATGCAAAGAGCGAAGGCGTCAATTTCGATTCGGCAACCAGATGCCAGGTCCACGTTCATACCAGAATTAATGGTCTCTTTGGCCGCGCGTACCGAAACTCTCCCCTTTGATGCAATATCACGAGCGATTTTCATCACTTCATCCATCAGCGCCTCGGGGGCCACAAACTTATTGACGAGTCCGATCCGGTCCGCCTCCGCCGCTGAAATCATTTTGCCTGTGAAAATAAACTCCTTCGCTCGGTTCATGCCGATTAAGCGCGGCAGCCGCTGGGTGCCTCCGAAGCCGGGAATGAGACCCAGATTTATTTCCGGCTGACCAAACTTTGCGTTTTCCGTGGCGTAAATGAAGTCACAGGCCAGCGCAATTTCCGTGCCCCCGCCCAAAGCAAATCCATTCACCGCCGCAATCACCACGA
>CP070697.1:3809154-3839820 GCA_020353555.1 Desulfobacterales bacterium | reverse complement strand
TAACGAATCATCTCTTTGTCAACCGGGATGAATTGGCACCAAAGCAGAATTCTACGCTCGGGAGTTCAAAGCCGCTGTCGCTATTTTCCGTCAAAGCCAACTTTCTTCCCCAGCCGTTGGCACAAATATTGATTGATTTGAGTACAAACAGCCCCAAAATCTCCAAGCGTCCGCCACAAGGAACGGAGAAAATCGCTCTGAGAAAATCCCCGAACCAAAGGGCGCCAAACGGGAAAGGGGCAGGGGTGCCTTTCAAATCGGAAGGGGCAAAAGTCCGACCGTGCCATAGCGAGCCTCCCTGGGAGCGCGGCAAAGACCAAATCGGCGTCTAGAAATTGGTCATTACGAAAGATGACCCGCAATTTCTCTCATCCGTACCAGGCGCTTGCGAAGACGGCCGCCTTTGCAGCGCTGTTGACAGGAAAATCTCTCGGAAGAAGAAGATGAAGGATAAGGGCCATGTCTGAAATTGAGATATCCTCGAAAAGAGATTTCGAAACCACAATTGGCAAAGGCGTTTCTCTGGTAGATTTCAATGCGCCCTGGTGTGCACCCTGTCGTGACCAGGATTCCGTTATCAAGCAGCTTGACAAGTCCTATAGCGGTAAGGCGGTCGTTGCCAAAGTGAATATTGACGAGAACCGCGAAATCGCTTTGAAACTGGGAATCCAAAGCATTCCGACAATCATCCTTTTTAGAAACGGCAGGGAAATTCAACGTTTTGTCGGTCTTCAACCGGTGGAGACGCTTTTTGCGGCCCTGGACAACGCACTCGCTTGATGCAAAGGCAAATCCCGGGCGCGCGCAAAGCTTCGATTCTCCCAGCCTGCCTGTTATTAGAACGCGCGAAACCCTTTGCGCGCTTCCCCGGCACCTTTTGCTACCCAAAGCGAATCCATCCGTGCCAATTCTAAATTTTGCGAAAACCGTTTCGCAATTTTTCTACATTTAGGGACCGCAGAATTTACACTTCAGATTCCTAAACACTTAAGCAACCAGTTTCTTTGCCTTTTGATAATCGAGGCCGGTTGGCATGCAATATGCTGTCAACTGGAAATGGAAAAACCCGATAGGTTGGTCAAACGATGAACGGAAAAAATTCTGATTTTTGGCAGGTTCATTCTGAGCACTACCTGGAAATGGCATTTCGTTACGACCGGCGCGAAAGGATCAGGAATCCGGATGGGTACGGAAAAAGAACCGGGAAATGCGGAGACACCATCGAGATGTTTTTAACCATCAAGAAGGGTCGCATTCACAGGGTTTCCTTCGATGTGGACGGCTGCATCAACACCAATGCCTGCGGCGACGCCGTGGCCCATCTAGCCGAAGGTCGCGCCCTGGCCGCGGCCTGGGAGATTACGCCCGAAGCGGTGATTGATTTTCTGGAAACCCTGCCGCCCCAAAATCATCACTGTGCCGAACTGGCGGTGGGTGCATTTTACCTGGCCCTGGCCAACTACCAGGAACTTCAACGCGAAACCTGGAAGAAGCTGTATCCGCGGGGCTGAATTCAACCATGATCGCCTTTGGACCAGTGCCTTCGCGGCGTTTGGGGCGCAGCCTGGGAATCAACAATATTCCCTCCAAATTTTGCTCCTATTCGTGCGTGTACTGCCAACTCGGGCGTACACTGGGAATGGATGTCGTACGCCGCGAATTCTACGCGCCGGACAGAATATTGAAGAAGGTTCGTCGCCAAATCGAAAACGCTTACACGGGAGGCGAATCAATCGACTATCTCACCTTCGTGCCCGACGGCGAGCCGACCCTAGATGTGAATTTGGGCCGCGAAATCGAACTTTTGAGGCCCCTGGGGATCAAAATCGCGGTGATTACGAACGCGTCCCTTTTCGGTCGCAAGGATGTCCAAGCGGACCTGATGCAAGCGGATTGGGTATCACTCAAGGTCGATTCCGTCCGCCAAAATTGTTGGCGCAAGATGAACCGGCCCCACCGCGCCCTGCGCCTGAATTCGCTCTTGGCCGGTATGCTTGAATTCGGGAGGAAATTCAAAGGTGAACTGGTCACGGAAACCATGTTGGTTAAAGGCGTCAATGGCCATGCTTCCCCGCTCAAGGAGATTGCTGCGTTTATCGGCCGACTGGAACCGGCCAGGGCCTACGTCGCTATACCGACAAGACCCCCTTCCGAAAAATGGGTCAAACCTCCCGGCGAAGACATTATCAACTTGGCTTTTCAAATATTTAAGGAAAAGATCGATTCCGTTGAGTACATCATCGGCTACGAGGGCAATGATTTCGCCTTGACCGGCAATGTCGTGGACGACCTGCTCAACATCACGGCGGTGCACCCCATGCGGGAGGACGCCGTGAATGAATTCCTGATGCGGGCCGAAGCCGATTGGATGCTTGTCCACCGCTTAATTGCCCAAGCCCGGATGATCGAAGCGGGCTTTGCAGGCTGGAAGTTCTACCTGCGCCGACTTCCCGAGAGCCCCGGAAGCTAAACAAAGGTTTTCCAGCCCAAAACCTTGCCGGAGGAATCTAAAAAGCCGCCCGCCGGTCGGGCCAGCAAATCATGAAAGATGAGAGGGGAGGCCGCTATCATGGCTAAGACATTCAAAAGGCCGGAAGCGCTTTCCGATGCAATCACCCACTACTGCCCGGGTTGCACCCACGGCGTGGCGCATCGGCTGATCGCGGAAGTGATCGATGAACTGGGTATCCGCGGCCGCACGGTGGGCATCGCTCCGGTGGGATGTGCGGTCTTATGCTACAATTACTTTACGTTTGACTTTCAGGAATCCGCCCATGGCCGGGCACCGGCCATGGCCACCGGTATCAAACGGGTGCGGCCCGATCTGATCGTTTTTACGTATCAAGGAGACGGCGATTTGGCCAGCATCGGCACCGCCGAAATCATCCATGCCGCCAACCGAGGAGAAAAATTTACCGTCATATTCATCAATAATGCGGTCTACGGTATGACCGGTGGCCAGATGGCGCCCACGACCCTGCCGAATCAAAGGACAACGACGTCACCATTCGGACGCAACGTGGCCGAAGTCGGCATGCCGATTAAAATGGCCGAACTCCTGGCCACTCTGGAAACGCCCGGCTACATCACCCGACAAACCGTGATCAAGCCCAAGTATATCCTCAAGGCCCACAAAGCCATCAGAAGAGCGTTTACCTATCAGTTGGAAGGCCGCTGCTTCAGTCTAGTAGAACTGATCAGCACCTGCCCGACCAACTGGGGCATGACCCCGGTGGCTGCGGTGAGGTGGGCCGAAGAAAACATGCTTGCCTATTACCGGCTGGGTGAATTCAAGACGCCTGAACAAGGTCGAGTTGAAACCGCAAGGCAGCAGGCTCAGCGCAATTAAGAACGGATCGCAGCCAAATCAACGCTCCATTCGCTCTCGAAGCTGACCTGCGGTTTGATAACAGCTTCTCCCATACGAAGAATCCATGCAATAAGTGCGGAACAAGAACATGCCTCCTCAGATGAAAAGGATTCTCTATGCGACGGATCTCTCGGAGAATTCCTTCGAGACGTTGCGGTCTGCCTTAAACTCCGCCTGTCAACGCGGTGCCGCGCTTGTGGTCTTGCACGTGATCAGCCAACGCTCGATCACAATCGCCAAGACGGCGGGGTACTTCTTCAACGAAGGGCAAGAAAGCCGAATAATCAAAGCCAAAGCCAAGGCGGCCCTGGAACGCATGAAAAAGCAATTTGAGACATTTCGCCAAAATGAACTCAAAGCTCATCCGGAGTATGCGACGGGCATCGAAGCCTTTATTGTCCAGCATGGCAAGATAGCGGAAGAAATCGTTAAAAACGCAGATCGGTTGGGATGTGAAATGATCGTTATGGGATCCCATGGAAAGGTGATCTTTAGAAAAATTTTTCCGGGCAGCACGTCGCAAAAGGTCCTGCGCCGATCGAAAAAACCGGTTGCCATAATTCCTTCTTCCCCAAACGCCCTGAAAATCACCACTCACGATGCGTAGATCGAATCAGAATTTTCTTCACCAATCCGGTTTTTGTTCGCATCCATCGCGCTTGACCCTCAAATTGGCATGTCCTTACCAACAACGACGACCGTTGGCCGGTATATCCTGAATTTCGCAATTTCACCCAAAGTAGGCTCCAAATCTTTCAAAATTTCCAGCCCCCACAAGCCGGTTGTTTTTTGCCGCCACAATATCTGGCCGCCATAATTTCAATTCCAAATTTTCGCATTACCATAGTGGCATAATTTATGCTGTTCAATTTGGTTGTAACGCGTCCATTCTACTTGGTCGGATTCAAGAGGTCCTCCTTGGGTTAAGAGAGAAATCGAAATTGAGGCAATATTGATACGAAAACGCGCGACGGGGACCCCGTCGAATCCATCGCCGTCTTGATGATCGATCAGAACGTTTTCCCCTCAAGTGTCGCATTGGCTGAGCGCTAGTCTAAATCGTCTGCCCATAATCAAAACAGCGGTGAATCGCATTAAAACCTTAAAAGTCAGGAGGACAGCATGACGGAAGAAAAAGAAACCCGAGAGTCCAAGGCCGGCAAACTGGCAGATCCGGTGGCCGCAAGCATTGATCCCGCCAGCCAGCAGATGATTCAGCACGCCCAGGCGCTGGGTGTTGAGACGGTCTTTGATCGGGCCGTCAGCCTCAAACCCTGCAATATCGGCACCCAGGGGATCTGCTGTAAAAACTGCGGCATGGGACCCTGTCGGTTGCCGTTGCCCAAAGGCGGGGTAGTGGGGGAAGATTCCCGCAAAGGAATTTGTGGGGCCACGCCCAACACAATCGCCGCGCGCAACTTTATTCGGATGATCGCCGGCGGAGCGGCCGCGCATTCGGATCACGGACGGTCGGTGGCAGAAGTTTTTCTGGCCGCCGCCCGCAAAGAGACCGATGCTTACCGCATCAAAGACACCCGCAAGCTTTTGAAAATTGCTGCTTGCCTGGGGGTGGACACCACCGTGGAAGTCGACGGTCAACACCTGGAACGCGACATCGATGAAATCGCGGTGGAAGTTGGTGAAAAAGCGTTAAATGAATGGGGCAAGGCCGAAGGTGAATTGCTTTTTGCGAAGCGGGCCCCGCAACCCCGCTACGAACTCTGGAAAAAGCAGGGGGTGCTGCCGCGCAATATCGACCGCGAAATCGTCGAAATCATGCATCGCACCCATATCGGCGTGGATCAGGATTACCGCAACCTCATCAAACAGGGCACACGCGCCGCCATCGCCGATGGCTGGGGAGGCTCCATGTTGGCCACCGAACTGCAGGACATTTTGTTTGGCACGCCTACGCCCTTGGCTTCGGAAGCCAATCTGGGTGTTCTGCAAGAAGACATGGTCAACATCGTCATCCACGGCCATGAACCGGTTCTTTCCGAAATGATCGTGGCGGCGGCCCAAAGCCCGGAAATGGTCCAGTACGCCCAATCAAAGTGTGCCAAAGGTATCCAGCTTTCCGGCATCTGTTGCACGGCCAATGAAATCTTACAGCGGCACGGCGTGCCGTTGTGCGGTACTTTCCTGCAACAGGAACTGGCCATCATCACCGGCGCCTGTGATGCCATGGTGGTGGATATCCAGTGCATCTTTCAAAACCTGGCCAATGTCGCCCGGTGCTTTCATACCAAGCTGATCACCACCCACCCCATTGCCAAAATGGAACAGGACAATGTCATTCATATTGAATTCGATGAACATTACGCCCTGGAAGATGCGCAACAAATCGTCAAAATGGCCATCGAAAACTTCCGGAATCGCGGGGCCGAGGTGATGATACCCAAGCAGAAATCACCCATCGTGGCCGGATTCGGCGTCGAATCCATCGAATACCATCTGGGCGGAACTTTTCGTGGCTCCTACTACACCTTGAACGATAATATTATCAATGGGCGCATCCGGGGCATCGGGGGCGTGGTGGGCTGCAACAATGTCCGGACCCGGCATAATGCCAGTCATATCGAGATCGTCAAGCAGCTGATCAAGAATGACGTCATTGTTCTAACCACCGGTTGCAACGCAATTGCGTGCGCCATGGAAGGGCTGCTGACCCCGGAGTCCGCCAAGGTTTTCTGCGGAGCGGGTTTGGCCGAAATCTGTGAAACCGTCGGTATTCCGCCCGTGCTGCACCTGGGTTCCTGTGTGGATAACAGCCGCATCCTTCTGGCCGCGACGGAAGTCGTCAAGGCCGGCGGCCTGGGCAACGACATCAGTGATCTGCCGGCCGCGGGCAGTGCGCCGGAATGGATGAGTGAAAAAGCCATCAGCATCGGCCACTATTTTGTCGTTTCGGGCGTCTATACGGTTTTTGGCGTGACCCTGCCGGTTGCGGGTGCGCCGGCATTCCAAAAATACTTGTTTGAGGATCTGGAAAAAATGTATGGCGGCATGTGGGACTTGAAAGTCGATCCCGTCAAACATGCGCAGAAGATGATCGCGCATATCGATCAGAAACGCCGCGAACTCGGCATCCATAGGGCGAGGGAAAGAATTATGGTCGACATGGCGGCTCGCCGGGAGCTGGCCGAAGCCTAAACGGAAGGAACCATTGCTCACGCCGGCCCGGGGTGTACCGCGCCGCCTCGTGCCGGGCGTCCGGACGAATTCCTGCAGTACTCGGAGCGAAGGGGGATACCGCTGCGGGGGCAACCGCTGCCTCCTGAGCGTCTGCAACGAAAACTGCGCCGGCCAGTCGATGTTTTTTACACTCGCTCCTCATCCGGTCCAGACTGAGCCAAAGAAGCCGCGCCCTCACGCGAGCGGCCATAAATTTCTAATTTTATGAAATTTAATTCCAACTTGGCGCGTCAGTTGACGGCATGCATGCGGCAGCTCGTCTAAACCAGCAAAGCTTTCGAATAGCGATGAATTCAAGATGATTCAAAGAACAAAAGGTTGACAAACATGGATGAAATCAAGTGCGACACAAATAAGCCCTGTGAGGCGTGCCAAAGCGAAGGCACCTGCTCCAATTCTCAAAAGGAGGAACATGAACGGCAGCGCCTGAAGCGAAGACTTTTTCAAATTCGCCGTAAGGTCATGGTCATGAGCGGCAAGGGTGGGGTGGGGAAAAGCACCGTCGCGATTAATTTAGCGGCTGGTTTGGCTCTGAGGGGTCGTACCGTGGGAATTCTGGATGCGGACATTCATGGCCCTAACGTACCGCGCATGTTAGGAATCGACAATCTGTTCTTGACGGGATATGCGGGCGGGGTGGAGCCGGTTGAAGTATTCAAGGGGTTTAAAGCGGTATCCATGGCACTTTTTGGCCAAGACCCCGACAAGGCCATCGTCTGGCGGGGCCCATTGAAACATGCCGCCATCAAACAATTCCTGGCGGATGTGAACTGGGGTGATCTGGATTATCTGTTCATCGATCTGCCTCCGGGTACGGGAGACGAGCCGCTGAGTGTGGCCCACCTGATCGAGAATGTGGCCGGAGCGATCATCGTCACCACGCCCCAGGAGGTTGCCTTGCTGGATTCGCGCAAAGCGGTTGACTTTAGTCGCCAGCTGCGCGTCCCGGTCCTGGGCATCGTTGAAAACATGAGCGGGATGATCTGCCCCCAATGCGGGGCGTCCATTGATTTATTCAAGATTGGCGGTGGGGAGAAGGCCGCCCGGGAATTGAGGGTTCCTTTCCTGGGACGAATCCCGATCGATCCCTTGGTGGTGGCTCAATGTGATTCGGGACAACCCCTCATAGGGACGGCTAGCGAGTCAAAAGCCAAAGAAGCCTTCATCCACTTGATTGATAAAGTGCACGCCGCCCTGGAGCCGATCGCACAGAAGGCAGACGCGGGAACCTAGTTCGCCCCCGCGCCTCCCGCCGGGAGCGTCCGAACACCTGAAGGCCGCCGCCATGCGGTCGATTTTCTTGGCTGCAAAACCGTCCGCGATGCGATTCGGAGGCATCCATACGGTCGGATGCCGGAAGCGAGGCGACACGCGGCCGGCGCCCATTTCCAGGGCGGTGGCTTCGGTCGTCACCGTGGCGGGGGTCCGGGGCCTGGAAGCGGTCAAGGCCCAAGAGCCTGGAGTTGAAAGCGGGTAACTGCCTGAGGGCCTTAGGCGCGAGTTTCACACGGTTTCAAATCTGATCATCCATGCCGCGCCCCATGGTGAATAGGGTTAATGTGACAAAGTCGAACTGTGTAACGGCAAGAATGCTTTGGGTCATTTTATACCACGCTCCAGATTCCGCCATCCGAATTAAGCTGTCGTCCGGCGTCTGCCCTCTGGCTTCTGACTTATGTCTTGCGTTTGCGAAATTTTACCGTGGGAAGATTTTTGTGGTCTTTTTGTTCATCCGTGGTAAGATAATCCGCCGGCGAATGGCGGCGGTGCGAGAGCAATTGGACGAATTTCTTAAAGACCTGAATCCGCGGAACGCACTATGTACTTAAACCGTTTATTTCCAAAGAGTTATCCATCGCTCGATTGGATTCAAGTCGAAATCAGTTCCTATTGCAATGCCAGTTGTATCTATTGCCCTCATTTTGCATACCGGAAGAACTGGCAGAATCGATACCTGCCGATGGAGACGTTTCGCAAACTTGCTCCCGCCTTCGCCAGGACGCAGCTTGTTTATTTACAGGGCTGGGGCGAGCCCTTTACCCACCCGCGTTTTTTTGACATGTTGCGGTTCGCCCAAAAGGCCGGATGCGCGGTGGGAACCACCACCAACGGGACCATGCTGCCGCGGGAAACCATTGAAAGACTGGTCAACGAAGGGCTGGATATTATCGGTTTTTCCCTGGTCGGCGTCGATGAAAGAAATGATTCCATCCGCCAAGGCACCCGAATAAAAAAAGTCCTTGAGTGTATCGAGGAAATACAACGGGTCCGAGATAAATACGGCGCCGCTAAACCGAAGATTCATATTGCCTATATCCTCTTGCGCTCGGGTCTGGCTGATTTAGACCGACTTCCCGCTTTCTTAGCCAATACCGGCGCTGAGCAAACGGTCGTCAGCTCGCTATCCTTAGCCGTCAGCCCCGCTATGGCGGCGGAAATGGTGCTGGCGACTGGAAAAACCGAATATGAAGAGCTGAAAAACCGTTTAATCGAGGTCAGGGACGCCGCGGCCGGATTAGGGGCCGAAGTGCATTTTCACATCATTACACCCGAGCGGGAGGGATTTCATTGCCGTGAGAATTGCGCCCGGGCCATCGTCGTGGGCTCAGAGGGAAGTCTCTCTCCCTGTGTCATGAAGCAGATTCCAGCGCTGGGCCAAAATTTTTTTTACTTGGGGGGACAGAAGCAATTGCAGCAGAACCTGGTGTTCGGTCACATCAACGCCGATTCGCTGAACCGCATCTGGCATCGAAAGGAATACCGCCGATTTATCCGTGCCTACCTCCGAGGTGAAGTCCCCGGCAGTTGCCGCAATTGTTTAAAACAGTTCAGCGATAGCCTTGAGCCGTCGAACGGTTCTAACGCGATGCCTAAACAGAGTCAAAATTGGGAAACCCTTCTTAGGGATTCCGCCGGCAACTAAGAAGGTCCCCCCCAACGGCAAAGGTCCGGCCGCGCGAACGAGCACCCCTTTAGAAATGAAATCGTTTTTTCGTGTCAATTTAGTTTTATGAAATACCCCCCCCAGCTGAACATGGCCTATTCGCAGATCCGGAGATCCATTATCTCCAAATTCTATTTTCGCTGTCGGTCGGTGGCCATTCAAGCCGGCACCGGCGGCAGGCAAACCGACACTTCCGCGGTTGTGCTGAGCTCAATTCAGGTATATAATAGCCGCTCAGCAGGCGTGACCAGCAATGCCTCTCACGCAGACGTTAAGATACCGAGTTTTGCCTTCCAAACCGTCGGAAACTGACAACGCCGGGGCCCCATGCTGAACAAAAAACAAAAATTCGGGGAAGAAGGCGAGTCGCTGGCCGCCAAAGCCCTCCGCAAAAAAGGCTACAAGATCCTCGAACAGAATTACCGAACGAAACTCGGTGAGATTGATATTATCGCGAAAGAAAAGGATACCATCGTCTTTATCGAAGTCAAAGCCCGAAAATCGCTCCATTACGGCAGTCCGAAATGGGCCGTCACCCCGAAAAAGCAGCGCAAGATTTCCATGGTGGCCCTTTACTACCTGAAGAGCACCCAGCAAAGTCAGGCGAAAGCCCGATTCGATGTGGTGTCGATCGGCCCGAGCCCCGAGAATTCCGCAATCGAAATTATCAAAAATGCCTTTGAACTCGCTTACAACTGACAGGAATGATCACAAAGAAACGGGCCATCTGTATGTGGTGGCCACCCCCATCGGCCACAAGGACGATATTACGTTAAGGGCCCTGAACACCCTGCGCAAAGTCGATCTGGTCGCCGCGGAAGACACCCGCAAGACCGGGCGACTCTTGGCCGCGCACGCGATTAAAAGCCCCCTGATTTCTTATCACGAACACAATGAAAAGAAGCGAACACCGGAGCTGATTCGCCGACTTAAAGGAGGAGAATCGATCGCCCTGGTATCGAATGCCGGGACGCCCGTTGTGTCGGATCCGGGTTACCGGCTGATAGAAGCGGCCATTGCCAACGCCATCCGAGTGCTTCCCATCCCGGGCGTTTCGGCGGCCACGGCCGCGCTCAGTGTTGCCGGTTTGCCAACCGACGCCTTTGTTTTTGTCGGATTCCCGCCCAAAAAGGCCGGGAAGCGTCAAAAACTGCTCAACGAGCTTGCCCGCGAAAGCCGAACTCTTATATTTTACGAATCCCCCAAGCGAATTTTGCCGTTTTTAGAAGAAATCAAGGGTGTCATGGGTGAGCGGCGCGCGGTTTTGGCCCGGGAAATGACCAAACTCCATGAAGAATTCCTGCGCGGTTTTTTGTCGGAAATAATCGATAACCTGCGGCAGCGGCCAGAAGTCAAGGGCGAGTGCACTCTCCTTCTTGCCGGATGTGAAGTCAAGGAGAATGCTGACGATGACGCGCTACAAGACGCAATCCGCGAGGCCGTAGCGAGGGAGGGAAGCCGCATTTCCGCAGTCGCCGATGATATTGCCCAGAGGTATGGCCTTGCGCGGCGCCATGTCTATGCGGAGGCCCTGCGCGTGAGAAGGCAGATGACGGAGAACGGAGAATCGCAGACGGCCGACCGCAGTCGGATGACCGAGGACGAAGAACGGCGAGTGGAAGACTAAATTCAAAGGAGCAGGCCAATGGAGAAACTCGATGCAATATTTGCCCCGCAATCCGTGGCGGTTGTCGGCGCCTCGGCGCAACCCGGCAAAGTGGGCCATGATATATTCGCCAATATTCTGAGAGGTGGTTACCGCGGCACCCTGTACCCCGTAAACCCGAGAGCCCGTTCGATATTAAGTGTGCGCGCTTATCCGTCGATTACGGAAATCCCCGATGACGTGGATCTCGCCATTATCATTCTGCCGCCGCCGCTGGCCCTCCAGGCCGTGGAAGAAGCGGTCGAAAAAGGGGTCAAAGGGATTGTGATCGTTTCGGCCGGCTTCCGGGAAATCGGCGGCGAAGGACTCGAAATCGAAGACAAGATTGTGGCCATCTGTCAGGATGCCGGTGTGCGGGTCGTCGGCCCCAACTGCCTCGGCGTCATCAATCCGTTGCCTTCCGTGAGGTTGAATGCCAGCTTTTCCGCACGTATGCCGCAAGCCGGCAATATTTCCTTTATTTCTCAAAGCGGGGCCTTGTGCACGGCGGTGCTTGATTTTGCCGCCGACCGCGATTTCGGGTTTTCCAAATTCATTTCCATCGGCAATAAAGCGGATGTGGACGAACTGGATTTGCTGCGCTATTTTCACAAGGATCAGGATACCGAAGTCATTATGCTTTATTTGGAAGAACTGCGCCGCGGCCCGGAGTTTATCGAAGTGGTCAAACAAATCACCTGCGGCGACTATCGACCCACGCCGGTGCTCGTTATCAAATCCGGTCGAACCAGCGCCGGGGCCCGCGCGGCGGCGTCCCATACGGGGGCCTTGGCCGGAACCGAGGCCGTCTACGACGCCATCTTCCAGCAGGCGGGTATCATCCGGGTCGACTCCATCAATGAGCTGTTTGATTTTGCGACGGCCTTTGCCTACAAAAACGAAAGCGAATTGGGGAAACTCCGCCGTAAAGTCCCTGCCGGCAATCGGGTGGCGATCGTCACCAATGCCGGCGGACCCGGAATCGTGGCCACGGACGTGACCGTGTTCTCAGGCCTCCAGCTGGCCCAATTTCAGGAAGAGACCGTAGAGACGCTAGCCAGCCACCTGCCCGTAACCGCCAATCTCAAAAATCCGGTGGATGTGATCGGCGACGCCCCCCAGGAACGCTATGAAAACGCCCTCGGGGCGGTGATCCGGGACGAAGGCGTCGACGGGGCCCTGGTGATCCTGACGCCACAATCGATGACCGATGTCCTGGGCACCGCCGAGGCCATCGTGCGCATCGCTCGGCGCTCTTTCAAACCCATCCTCTGCTGCTTTATGGGGATTATCGATGTGTCTTCCGGTGTCAAATATTTACAGGAACACGGGATCCCGGTCTTCAAGTTTCCGGAAAGTGCCGCCAAAGCCTTCGGAGCCCTTTATCGATATTCCCGGTGGCTTAACCGTCAGCATCTGGCCCCGTTCGAACTGCAGTATGACCAGGAGCGGGCCGCCAAGATCATCGCGGATTGCCTGGCCGCCGGCAAAACCCACATCGGCGAGCTGGAAGGGATCGGCCTGCTTGAAGCTTACGGTTTTAAAGTGTTGCCCACCCAGCTTGCCCGAAGCGCGGATGAAGCGGCCCAGCGCGCTCAAGACATCGGTTTTCCGGTGGTGCTGAAGATCGTATCGGAGCAGATTCTGCATAAGTCCGATGCCGGCGGGGTGGTAATCGGTCTTCACACCGCGGAGGAAGTCAAAAGAGCCTTCAACGCCATCGTTCAGCGGGCGGGGGCGTATGCTCCGCAAGCCCATATCGAAGGTGTTTTGGTTCAGCAAATGGCGCTGGCCGGCCACGAAGTCATTCTGGGCATGAACCGCTACCCCGTTTTCGGACCCTTGCTGATGGTGGGTATTGGTGGAATTTATGTCGAGGTGTTCCAGGACGTTGAGTTCCGGCTGGCGCCCATCGGCCGCAACGAAGCCCGCCGGATGCTGCGCCAGATCAAAGGCTATAAGCTTTTGAAGGGTTTTCGGGGCAAGCCCCCGGCCGATATCGAAACGGCCGAAAAATCATTGGTCCGCCTTTCGAATATGGCCATGAACCACCCGGAAATCATGGAACTGGACATCAATCCTCTTTTGGTCCACAGCCAGGGCCAGGGGGCGACCCCGGCCGACTTCCGGATGATTCTCAAAGCGCCCGCGCCGGCAGAGCGCGGCGAACCTCATTAGGTGCCCGTTGGAGGTCGGGGGGTTGGATACCATCCAAAATCGCAAATCCGAAATCCGAAATCAGATCATTTACCCGGTGATTCTCCCTGTTCCGGAACGGGTCAAAGCGTTCAAGCCGCGAGAACGGGTGATCTTCCTGAGCCGGCATGCCCGGCGTGCCGTGGCGATATCCGCCGCGAAGAGCGGGATCGCCTTGGGTGACCTTTTGAAAGATGAAAACGGCGCCCCCCTGCCCTTTGAAAACACCTTCTGGTCCGTCACCCACAAGCCCGGCTATGTCGGAGGGGTTGTGGCGCCCCAGCCCGTCGGCATCGATATCGAGAGAATCCGGCCTTGCTCCCCGGCGCTTTTCCGCAAAACAGCCGCTGCAAGCGAATGGGCCCTGGCGGCGCCGGATCACGATTCCCCTGTGATTTTTTTTCGCTACTGGACCTCCAAGGAAGCCGTGCTCAAAGCCTCCCGCACAGGCCTGAAGGACCTGTCCAACTGCCGCATCCTCCGGATCATCGACGATCAGCATCTGCTGGTCGAAAACCAGGAACGCACGTGGCCCGTTGAGCAATACTTCTTTGACGGGCACATCGCCTCCATTGTAAAAGAAACGTCCCGCATCGAATGGTCGCTCTTAAAGGCGTCCTGAATTTCGGTTAGGCTTTACCTCCAATATGACCTTGCCGGTATTGCGGTTTTGGCGAACATATTCGTGGGCCGCCTGGGCGGCCTCGATCGGAAAAACCCTGTTAATTACCGGCTGAAGCTTGTCGGAAGCCAGCCACGGCCAGAAACGGAAGTGTCGTGATTGAATTCACTTGCGAAGCGTCCCTCAGCGCGCCTTCGTCAAACGGATTTTTTTCCCCTGCCGCTGCACCTGGAGACCATAATTGTCAATCGTTCTGATCAAAGGTCTTCCGAGCAAAAAATCCAGTATGCCAGGGTCCAACTTGGCTTGAGATACCACCAGTTCCCGGATTTGCATATCGTACTGGATGATTTCGCGCAGTTCCTGCTGGGCCCTTCCGCCGTCTTCACCACCCAGCGCGTCCGCTAAATCTCTTATCCGTCCGCAGTCACAGCGGGCTTGGTGATTTGAAATCAAATTCCATAGCCCTTCGACGTTTGACAGCAAATCTTGGCGCGTCAACCGGTTTTTCGCATACATCCCTTCGATTTCCCGGGTGTCCCAACACTTGAGCGCCCGGCATTCCACCGGCCGGTGCGGATAAATCCGGCAGGTGTTTTCCCCTTCATCAAAAAAGAGGCACGTCCACGTTCTATTCTGTGCTTTGATTTTGATGATGTCGGAAGGGACAGGGCGCAGACCCCCCTGCACATTATCATAGGCCAGCTCGCCAGCGCGGATCGTATAAAGGTATTTGGATGGAATCACCCCGTCTGCGATCAGCGTTTTGTCCGTCTGATGAAAAGACGGTCCGCCCTTTTTGCAGCAAGTGCCGCAACGGAGACAACTTGAAATCGGAAGACCCGGTTTGATTGGTGGAACCATTCGCTCACCCTTTGCGCTGATTTTACGCTCACAGAATAGGTCGTACAGGTGCAAATCCGGATCAAATGTTTACGGTAAAATCGCGCCCCTTTTTCCGCAAGAAATATCGTGGCCATTCCAGCGATTTTGCATTATTTTAGCTTAGGTTGTGGTGCGGAGGCAACCACCTTTAGAGGCAGGAACTCATCATGTTCGCTGGCGGAGGCCTCTGCGCGGTGATTGCAAAGGAAAACCGGGGTTAATGCCCTGTGCATGTCAGTGCGTAACCCCATGCAAAGGTTTAAGCGAGATGCGCATTCATTTTGATCAACTCAAGGAAAGCGGGCTTTCGCTGGAATTCGAAGAACAGCCGGAGTTTTTCCCTGTCCTGAAAGAAATGATCGAAAGCGGTGAGTGTGTTTTTCTGGCGCCGATCAAAACCCGTTTGCAGGCGGTGCGGATCGCCGAGCTGGTGGAGGTGGAAGGAAGCGTTGAGACCACGGTGCGTCTCACGTGCAGCCGCTGCTTGAAAAGATTCAAAACCCCGCTGCATAGCCAGTTTGCGCTCACCTACACGAAGGCCCCGCCGGCGGTGCCCCAAGCAGCTGATGGGCAAGAAATCGAGCTGAGCGCCGCCGATATGGGAATGGTTCACTTCAAAGGCGAAGTCATCAACCTGCAGGACAGCCTTCAAGAGCAGTTGGTGCTGGCCTTCCCGTTGCGTCCCCTCTGCCGCGAAACCTGCAAAGGGCTCTGCCCGCGATGCGGCGCCGACTTGAATACGAGCCCTTGCAACTGCGCGCCGCCCCCTTTCAACAGCAGGTTCGCCGCCCTTAAAGACCTTAAACTCGGCCGTACATGAACGACCATGTTCCGCGCAGGTGTAATTCGGGTCGAATAAAAAAGGGCGCCCCTCACGCCTGGAAGGAGCACCCTTATAAAGCAGAATAGGGAGCTTAGACTACTTTTACGTTTACAGCTGCGGGACCTTTTTTACCCTGCTCAATGTCAAAGGTAACCCGGTCGCCCTCGTTGAGTGACTTGAAACCCGAACCATCAATCCCGGAATGATGTACGAATACATCCGGTCCATCTTCCTGCTCGATAAAGCCATAACCCTTGCGCTCATTGAACCATTTAACTACACCATTGGCCATCTTGACACCCTCCTTTCAAATAAAATTCTCATAGTTTCACACCTGAGGATGCCACTTTGACAAATGGATCATACCATCAGAACGAAACCGGCACGCCCAGTCAAACGCGCCTTTAATGATTATTTAAATCATAACCAATTCTAACCTTAAGATCAAGATTATTATATCACGGGTCGTCAAGGTCAAGTTTTTGAAAATGTCAGGCCCACGACCACTCCGGGCCGTTCGATCCGTTCGTGCCCGGCGGCATTTTCTGCAAAAGGGATCCCGCCGAAGGCCATCAGAACTGCCAGCTGACCTGGGCGCTGACAATGTTTACCCCGGCATCGTAATCACCTCGAAGCGCCCCGCGGGTGACATCCTCCGGGTCGGTACCAGATTTGCGAATTTCGGGGTCATCAACAAAAAGATGGGCGTAGGCCAGATCCACTCCCAGCCTTTCCGAGAACCGGTAGCTTGCGCCCACGGTCGCCCAAATCCGGTCATTTCCCGGAATACGCGGCGTGCGCCGCCGGGCATTGGGAATCGGGGTTTCATCAAACGCGGTGCCGATCCGAAAGGTCCATTGGGGATCGTGGAAATAGGATACTCCCAGGGCATAACGCAAGGTATCTTTCCATTTCAGGGTGGTGACCACCTCAGGACCGGTGTCCAGCTCGATGCGGATTTCATCCAGCTGGCTCCACTGGGTCCAGAAGATGTCTCCCATGATGGCCCATTTACGGTGGATTTGCCAGTAGGCGCTCAAAGACGCCGTGGCCGGCAGGGTAATATCCGCCTTGGCATCGGTGTCGACCAAGCCGGTAGCGACGGCCAGCGGTATCGCCGGCGCAGGTGTGGAGAAGTCGGCCTCGCCGTCGACCTTGAAGTCGATCGCGGAGCGGTAGGCAAACCCCAGCCGGAAATTGTCGGTCGGCGTCACCAGAAACCCAAAATTGTACCCAAAGCCCCAGTCATCCCCTTGGACTTGGGCCAGACCATCCAGCGTTTGCGGAATCGTGCCGGCGCCGCCGATGGCCCCGATCGTTCCAAAGTCGACCGCATTGGTCAATTTGGTATCAAAGTACTGGGCATTGAAGCCGGCCCCGACGGACATCAGGTCGTTGACCTTAAAGGCCAGGCTCGGATTGAAATTGATGGTGAGCAGTCGTGACTTGAGCGCATGGTAGCGGCCGACCCAGCCCTTGTCGTAGTCCGTTTCCAAGCCAAAAGGCGAATTGATTCCGATCCCGGCATGGAACTTGTCGGTAATCTCCTGGGCGTAGTAAAGATGGGGCACCACAGCGGCTACGCCGGCGTCGTCCCCATCGCCCCCGGTTAAGGGCGCGCCCCCGACCAGGGGCGAGGTGGTTGAGCCCTTATTGTCAAACTCGGCGGAAGGTATGATATAATGGGCGCCGAATTCGAACTGACTGCCGGGCAGACGAGTTATTCCGGCGGGATTGTAAAAGATGGTGGTGGCGTCTTCGGCAACGGCCGCCCCACCGGCAAAAGCGTTCCCAAGGCCTTTGACGCTCTGCTCAAAGAGAAGAAAACCGCCGGCCAGGGCTGGTCCCGCCAGACAGGCCACGATCCCGGATACGACCGCGAATACCAAAAATCGTCGCGCAAGATTTCTTTTCATCTTGTTTCTCCTCTTCGGGCCTGTCGCAATGAATCGATCTTCACGCTACCCTGGTGGGTCTGGGTCCAAGCCTTCCGATCGATATCACGCTGAGGCCCTCGGTTTTGGGATAAAACGAAAAAATCCTCGCCCCTCACCGCCACGTCCCAAAAATCAGCATGCTGGCATCCGGTAACACACATTGGGGAGTCAAATCAACTTATCTTTTGCTCGACCCAGGGCCAACGCATTTCAAATTTCGAGAGGAAGCAGGCTTTTGCGGAAAGACGATACCCTGAGCCGGCAACTCCCTTAACGAACGGGCCGATTTCCTTGCATCCATTCGCCGGCGCTCTCCGGCAAACCGCCTTTCGTTTTTTCTTGCCGTTTGATCTTTTCCTGGGGGCCAGTTGGGCGAAGCGCCGCCGTTGGGCTCGAGGGACCGCCTGCGGTCTTCCGGAATTCGATTCCCTGACCCCACGTCCGGTTGACAGGTGCGATTCCGAACCTTATAAAGATGTGTATCAATTTAGCTGTATCCATCGGGCCGATTTGTCCGAGGAAGAAAAAGAAGCTTACCGTCGATCCAATGCGAAATACAGAATGATGCAAACTCCCTGAAGCTCACGGTCTCAGCGCTGCGGGCCTTTATTGCCGTGGGACGGGGAGGGTGTCAAGGAAGGAGGATATCCATGACGCGACTCACCCTGCTTGCAATCGCTGCCATGTTTGTCATCACCTGGGGCACGAATTCCCTATTTTCAACCGGCCCCTACGCTCAATCCCAACCAGCGGACGCCTTTCAAAAGGTGAATTTTTTTATTGACTTTTCGGATTACGACGAAGACTCGGTTGAAACGTGGTTGAGCGCCAAAGGTTTCAAGTTCGAAAGGGATGCCCAGAATCGCAAGAAACTGGATCTGGATGTGAGCGAAGATGCACTGGTTCTGGAGGCCAAGACCAGAGTGCGAGGGTTCTTGTTCAATGAGGGCGTCGACCTCGAGGAATATTCCGCAGTGCGGCTCGAGTGGGGGATCATTCAATATCCTGAGGGCGCATCCTATGAACGGGGGGTGAATAATGAAGCCTTGATGGTGTTCATTTTTTTCGGATACGACAAGATATCGAGCGGCCATTTCGCCATCCCCAACAGCCCTTATTTTATCGGTTTATTCCTCGGCCAGGAGGAACAGGTGGACAAGGCTTACCAGGGTCGGTATTTTCGCAAAGGAGGTCGCTTCGTTTGTTTAGGAAACCCCCAGCCCGGGGAAACAGTCGTTTCGACCTTCGACCTGATCTCCGCCTTTCAAAGTTATTTTGAAAAGGATGAGGTCCCCATTATCTCCGGCATCGCTCTCGCGGTGGATACATCCTCCGCCGGCAATGGGGGCCGGGCCGCGGCTTTCATCAAAAGCATTGAATTTCTCGAATAGGTGACGGCACCCCCACGGTGTCGCATTTCGCGGAGTCTGTCCGATCGGTTGCCGTGGCTAGCGGGTGCCGACAACATCGACTACAATGGCACCCAGCACGATGGTTCCGCCGACAACCGTCAGCACACTCGGTATTTCATGGATACCGAAGATGGGAAGGTAGACCCAAACAACGCCTCCGACGACCTCTATCAACGACAACAGGGTCAGTTCCGCGGCCGGCAAGAATCTGGCCCCCAGAGAAAACAGAATCAAGCCGCAGCCGACGATAAAACCGTGCAGCGTGCTGAGATACACATTGCGGAGCGGCATCGCCGGCGTGTCGTTGACAAAAAATAAAATCAACAACGTCAACAGCGCGCAAAGGATTCCCGCCAGCACAATCGTGGTAAATTGGGGTGTCTCCTTGCGCCGCCGGAGGCTCACCGCAAAGACGGCGAAGCCCCCGGCCGACACCAACGCCATAAGGTTGCCGAGCAGATGGCCGCTCTCCATTCCCTCCACCACCATCACGAGAACACCCACTAAAGCGATGACCATCGCCATCCAGGTCAGATACCGCACCTTCTCCTGCAACAGCACCATGCCTAAGAAGGCCGCAATGAAGGGCGTGGCGGCGAGCATGAAAAGCGCGTTGGCCGCCGTGGTCAAGGTAATCGACCAGATAAAACCGCTGAAGGCGGCCACCAGACCGCAGGCCCCCAGCACGCCCGCCAGACCGGTCCGTTTGAAACTGTTGACAAAGGCGACGCCTTCTTTCGCCAAGAGGTAGACGCTCAGAACGATCGCGATCGTCAAACCCCTGAAAAACAGATATTGCCACTGATAAGTCTGCGCCTCCACCATGGAGCGGACGATCAAGGCCCCAAAGGACCACAGCATTCCGGCCAAAGAGACCAGAAAGAAACCCTTCAGATAGTTTCGGTCAATGAGTTCTTGCATGCGCACACCAACCGTCGATACGTTGGCAACTCGGGATAACCTGCCTAAACTAATCAAACATCCGGGAGCGAAGACCGGCGGACATCCACCGATTTTGCGCATCTCCAAGCAGCCATCGATTGCAATTTTCAGCAGCCTTAATTTCACAAGAATCGTCGAAGATCAAGAAGTTGATGAGTCGCATCAATTCAGCGGTATGCAAAATATCACGGTCCACCGCGCGTCCGTGGTGCGCCGCAGAGTGAACAGGGTCAACGTGACAAAGCCGAATTAGAGGGCCACCTGACAAGAACAGGCTGACGTTTTGGGGTGGGAAATTTCTGGGCCGGAATGTCCGGCATTGACAACTTCGAAGCTCAACGCTATGGATAAATAACTTCAAGGATCGAAACCCCGATGCTCACCGAAATCGAGTGAGGCCGCACAACATCGACAAAACCCGCGCGCGCACTCGGCGTTTCAAGTCGTTCCGGAGGACTTCCGCATGGCACATGCCACCGAAACCGCAGAACTCCTACCCAAAGAACCCATTGACACCCTTGTTGATCCGTTCAAAAGGTTTTTGCACGTCGAATCGGCCAGCGGCGTCGTGCTTCTGGCGGCAACCCTCACGGCGCTTGGCCTGGCCAATTCTTCCCTTTCAGAGGTCTTCCTTGCCTTTTGGAAGAAGAAGCTTGGATTCACCGTCGGTTCTTTCCAGATGATTCATTCCCTGCAACACTGGATCAATGACGGCCTGATGGCGATTTTCTTCTTTGTCATCGGATTGGAAGTCAAGCGTGAGTTGGTCATTGGAGAACTACGGGATTTGAAGCAAGCCACGTTGCCCATCCTCGGGGCGATCGGGGGCATGGTCGTTCCGGCCGGCATCTACCTGTTGCTGCAATACGGCCGCCCCGGGGCGAGGGGCTGGGGCATCCCCATGGCCACCGACATCGCCTTTGTCGTCGGCTGCCTGGCGGTGCTGGGCCCCCGAATTCCCAAGGGTCTGCGGGTTATGCTGTTGTCGCTGGCCATCGCCGACGACATCGGCGCCATTCTGGTGATCGCCATCGGTTATACGCAAAACCTTAACTTCATTGCCCTGGTTGGGGGTATCATCGGCATCGCGGTGGCCCTGGGTCTGATGAAAGTGGGCCTCCGCAACGCCGCCGTTTACATCCTGCTGATGATCCTGGTCTGGTTTGCCTTCCACGAATCCGGCATTCATGCCACGATTGCCGGCGTTATTTTCGGTCTATTGACCCCGACCCAAGCCTGGATCAGCGAAGGACGTCTGCACACCATCGTCGACCGGACTACGCATTTCCTCCAGGGCGATGGCTGGCGTTCCTCCGGGGAACGCTATGCCATGCTGCGTCAAATGGAAAGAGCCGCGCGCAAAACCATTTCACCTCTGGAACGATGCGAGACGGATCTGCATCCCTGGGTCGGATTTGTCATCATGCCCCTGTTTGCATTGGCAAACGCCGGGGTGCCGGTCCAGCTGGCAGATTTTGCCAATCCGGTGGCGACCGCCGTCGGCTTGGGGCTGTTGGCCGGCAAACCGATCGGGATCGTCCTCTTCAGCTGGCTGGCCGTAAAAACGGGCCTCGCCAAACTACCCGCCGGAATAGGCTGGGGGGCCCTCACGGGAGGCGGATTTTTGGCCGGTATCGGATTTACCATGGCGCTCTTTATCGCCAGCCTGGCGTTGAGCGGCGAACTACTGGATGCCGCCAAGGTCGGCATTCTGGGTGGTTCGGTTCTTGCCGCGACCGCCGGGGTAATCCTTTTACTTTGGTTTCTCCCAAAATCTTCGCCGGCCGAACGCGGATCCGAAGGCGGAGGATCCTGAAACCACGGAATACTCGCGAAGAGCGTACCGGAGCTGTAACCGTTCAGCCCTTTGAAAAAGCAGGGATGAGCGGTCGGCTGGAATATTTGCACACCGCTAAACATTCATGGCCCTCTGGGCCACCACAATGCATGCAAATTTTATTTTCGTGTTAAATTGACACCCGGAGCTTCCGGAGAAGAATTGCGATCTCTTGTTCGGCAATCAGGGCGAAGACTTTCAAATTCTACTCCTGGGCTAAATATGAAAGGAGGCTAAAATGGCAACAACAGTAGGTTTAATGGGTTTTGGCCGAATCGGACGAAATCTATTTCGAATTCTCTACCAGAGCGAAGACATCCGCTTGGCCGCAATCAGCGACATCGCCGATCATAAAGCACTGGAGTATCTGCTGCGCTTCGATACCATTTTAGGCCCATTCCCGGATGAAGTCAGCATTCAGGAGGGTAATCTCTATGTGGTCGGTCGGCAGATCCCCATGCTGGGACAGAAGGAACCCGGCGATGTGCCCTGGGGGGATTTAGGCGTGGACATCGTGATCGAGGCCACGGCGCAACATCGGACCCGAGAAGAATTCGAAAGGCATCTTGAGCAAGGCGCCAAGCGCGTCATTTTGTGTGTGCCGCAAAAAACGCCCCCGGATATCACGGTTGTTATGGGAGTCAATGACGATCAGCTCCGGCCCAAGCACCGGATTGTTTCCAACGCCTCGTGCACGGCCCACTGTGCCGCGCCCATCATCAAGATTATGCATGAAGCGTTCGGTATCCAGCGCGTCTTTCTAAGCACGGTGCACGCGTACACCAACCAACAGCGCCTGGCCGATGTGCCGTCCGAAGATAAGCGTCGCGGGCGGGCGGCGGCCGAAAACATCATCCCGCAAGAAACCAATGCCGCCCAAGTCATCGCGGAACTTATTCCGGCCCTGGCGGGACGGCTTACTGGGGCCTCCATGAATGTGCCGGTGTCCAATGGCTCGGTGGTGGATCTTGTCTGTTGGCATACAAAACCGGTGACGAAGATCGCGATCAACGAAGTTATTCGAACAGCGGCGGCTTCCAGGCGTTGGAAGAATATCATCAATTACGAGGATGATCCGATCGTTTCCAGCGACATCATTCGAAGCCCCTATTCCAGCACCTTCGACGCCCAGGCGACGATGGTCATGAGGGATAACGTGTCAAAGTCGCTGGCCAGGTATGACAACGGCTGGGGTTACGCCCATCGGGTGGTGGACCTTATCAGAAAATTCATGGCAATCGAAAAGGAGGCGGCATAATGGCTATCCAAGTCGGTATAAATGGTTTCGGCCGCATCGGCCGGAGTGTTTTTCGAATCATCAGCGATCGCGATGACATGCACGTCGCGGCAATCAACGATCTGTTTGAAAATGAGCAACTGGCCTATCTTCTCAAATACGATACCGTCATGGGCATCTTCAAGAAAGAGGTCCGGGCCGAACCAGATGCGATCTACGTCGACCATCACAAGGTTGTTATGACCGACTATCGCGATCCTGCTGAGATTCCTTGGCGAGATCTAGGGGTTCAGTTCGTGATCGAATCCACGGGCGTTTTTCGCAACCGCGAACCGTTGGAAAAACATTTGGCTGCGGGGGCGGAGAAAGTTCTCTTAACCGTGCCCGCCAAGGATGAAATCGATGCCACCATCGTGATGGGGGTCAATGAAGATCAACTCAAGCCGGAACACCGCATCGTTTCAAATGCTTCCTGCACAACCAACTGCCTGGCTCCGATTGCCAAAATCCTGGATCAGGCGTTCGGCATCGAAGAGGGTTTCATCACCACCGTGCACGCCTACACCAACGATCAGCGCTTGGCCGATGTGCCCCACAAGGATTTTCGGCGCAGCCGGGCCGCCGGCGAAAACATCATCCCAACAACCACAGGCGCCGCCAAGGCGGTCGGCAAGGTGCTGCCCCAACTGCAGGGCAAACTGGATGGTTTGGCCATCCGCGTGCCGGTGCCGGACGGCTCAATCGTCGACCTCGTTTGCCGACTGGGCCGCAAGGCCTCGCGCGAGGATATCAACGCCGCGGTTCGCGACGCGGCCGCCGGACCCATGCAAAGGGTCGTCGAATACAGCGAGGCCCCGCTGGTATCGAGCGACATCATCGGCAATACCCATTCCAGCATTTTCGATGCACTGTCCACAACCTCCCAGAAAGACGGCTATGCCAGAATTGTTTCGTGGTATGACAATGAATGGGGCTACTCGAATCGGGTGGTGGATTTGATTGAAAGGTTGGCTGGATTTTCTTGAGAAGGAGGTTTGAACACCACGCGCAAGCCACGTCTTCAAAACGCTCCGTCGGCTGTTCCTGAGGCCGCCAAGGAAGCGAACGAAACGTTTTACACGGGGTTGGTGGAGGATGAGCATCGCGGATGACGCCCGTAAAGTGTGAGGGCCAAGGAGCGGATTATGAATGAGTCACACAAAGGTTACCCAACGAAAAATGTCGGCTTTATCTCCACGCGGTTGGCAGGAACCGATGGGGTTTCATTGGAAACGAAAAAATGGGCGGATGTTTTTGACGCGGAAGGATACCAGTGCTTCTATTTCGGCGGTGAGCTCGACCGTCCGCCGGAGGTATCCTATCTGGTGGGCGAAGCTCACTTCAGCCATCCGGAAATTGCCGAAATATACCAGGGCAGCTTTGACGTGGAGGTGCGTGATCGGTTTCTTTCGGAGAAGATTCACAAAATTGCGCGTTATTTGAAGGATCATCTTTACGCGTTTATCGACAGGTTCGAAATCGGCCTCATTATCCCGCAAAACGCGTTAACCATACCCATGAATATTCCTTTGGGATTAGCAATCACTCAGGTCATTATGGAAACCGGCATTCCCACCATTGCCCATCATCATGATTTTTATTGGGAAAGGGATCGGTTTATGACCAACGCCGTGTGGGATTATCTGACGATGGCGTTTCCCCCCAAAATTCCATCGGTTCATCACGTGGTCATCAATTCCTTTGCCGATGAGCAGTTAAGCCTGAGGACCGGTATTTCGGCCAGGATCATACCCAATGTCATGGACTTTGAAAATCCGCCACCCGCGCCCGATAAGTATGCCTCCGACGTGCGGCAGGCCCTCGGCATTGAAGATGACGAGCTTTTCGTGCTTCAGCCGACGCGGGTGGTTCAACGCAAAGGAATCGAACACGCCATCGAACTGGTTCACCGCCTGGGGATGAAAGCCAAACTGGTCATTTCCCATGCCTCCGGCGACGAAGGCTATGACTACGAACAGCGGCTGCGGGAATATACGGAGTTGATGAAGGTCAATACGGTTTTTGTTTCCGACATCATCACGGAACAGAGAGGAACCACGCCGGATGGCAGAAAAATCTATACCTTGGAGGATATTTTCCCTCACGCCGATCTGGTTACTTATCCTTCCACTTTCGAGGGGTTCGGCAATGCCTTTCTGGAAGCCATCTATTTCCGCAAACCGGTTGCCGTAAATTTCTATTCCGTTTATGCCAAGGACATCAAACCCAAAGGATTTGCCGTAATCGAACTCGACGGCTTTGTAACCGCAAAAGCGGTGCGGAGGACCAAAGAAATCTTGGACAATCCCGGCCTTTGCCGCGAAATAGTCGATCACAATTATGAAATTGCCCGGCAATATTTCTCCTATGAAGTGCTGCACCGGCACCTTCATCAATACATAGAGGAACATTCCAGCGCCTTACGGGCCCTCCGACATACCCAACATTAAGTCGGATGGACCCATTCGGACCAAAAGACGGAGTATACAATGGATGCCCAAAAAACCGTTAAAGATCTATTGCAGCGAATCTATGGAGAAGCAACCGGCACATCGGCCTTTCAACGGATTGCGCCCCTGATCGATCGCTTTCCCGCCCAAAAACGCAAAAAAGAAACGCGTTTTTCCCCGGAAGATGCCGTTTTGATAACCTATGGGGACTCACTCGTGCAAAACGGGCGGGCGCCGTTGGCAACGCTCCATGATTTTGCCCGCCGTTACTTGAAAGGTGCTATTTCAACCATTCACATCTTGCCCTTTTTCCCCTACTCCTCTGATGACGGGTTTTCGGTCATGGACTTTGGGGCCGTCAATCCCGAACTGGGCAGCTGGCAGGAAGTCGCCGCCATCGGCCAAGACTTCCAGCTCATGTTTGACTATGTTGTCAACCATTTTTCGGCCAAGAGCCAATGGTTCGAATACTATTTGGAGGGCCGTGAGGGATTCAAGGAATTCGCCATTGCGGTCGACCCTTCCGCCGACTTATCCCTGGTCACCCGCCCCCGCTCGTTGCCGCTCTTGACCCAATACACGATGCGCAACGGGAAAATCGTTCACCTGTGGACCACCTTCAGTGCCGATCAGATTGATTTTAATTTTAAGAGCCTGGATGTATTGGAGAAAATGGTCGAAGTGCTGCTTTTTTACGTTGCGCAGGGGGCCGCCATCCTGCGGCTGGATGCCATTGCTTATTTGTGGAAGGAGATTGGCACCCCCTGTATTCATTTGCCCCAGACCCATGATATGGTGAAACTCTTCCGCAGTATATTGGATTGCGTGGCTCCGGATGTGCTCCTTCTCACCGAAACGAATGTTCCCCACCCTGAAAATATCAGCTATTTCGGAGAGGGCCGGGATGAGGCCCAAATGGTGTATAATTTTACCCTGCCGCCCTTGCTTTTTTATGCCTTTGTCACGGAAGACGCCACCGTGCTGTCCAAGTGGGCGCAAGGCCTGCAGTTGCCGTCTGCGGATAACACCTTCTTTAATTTCACCGCCTCCCACGACGGTATCGGCGTTCGTCCACTGGAAGGCATATTGCCCCCCAAGGAACTCGACCGCCTGATTGAAATCGTGAACGCCAACGACGGTCAGGTTTCACACAAGCAAAACGCGGACGGCTCCGCAAGCCCCTATGAGCTGAACATCACCTATATCGATGCCATCCTGGCGGACAAAACCTCCGAGCAGGCCGCGAAATTTCTGGCCTCCCAAGCCATCCAGGTTGTCTTGCCGGGAGTACCGGCAACCTACATTCACAGCCTTCTGGGCTCACGCAACTGGGTGGAAGGAGTCAAGCAGACGGGACGAGCCCGAACGATCAACCGCCCAAAACTCCCGCTTGAAAAAGTGCGCGCCGAACTCAGTGATCCGGAATCATTCCGGTCGCGGGTTTTTTTTCCTTATCTCAATCTTCTGAAATTACGTCGACGGCAAGAAGCATTTCACCCGAACGCGGGGTTTGCCATCCTGGATGTCGACCCTAAGGTCTTTGCCATTAAGCGTCATCGCGGCGATCAAGTCATTTATGCCCTGACCAATATCTCCGCGCGGCCTCGCCGCGTTTCCTTGCGAAAATTGGACCTAAGCGCCCCGACGATCGATTTGGTCTCCGGCGACCGGATTGACGCGGATCTGATCGAGCTAAAACCATATCAATTTGCATGGTTAACCCACGCGGCGGGATTCCCTGCCGCCCGCACAGTCGCTGCAGTCTAAAAGCCAGGAGGACTTCCCATGCCTTTTCCGGCCAACAAAACCAAAATAGTCTGCACCATCGGACCGGCGTCCGATTCCCCCGCAATTTTAGAGAAAATGATCCGGGCGGGGATGAATATCGTCCGCCTTAATTTTTCCCACGGCGATTTTGCCGGCCACCAAGCGACAATTCAAAAAATTCGCGCCGCTTCCCGAACCACCGGCCGGCGGGTGGCCATCATGGCCGATTTACCCGGCCCGAAAATGCGCATCGGGCAATTTGAAGAGGAGCCCATCGAATTAAAGCCGGATGAACCCTTCACGTTGACAACTGCCGAACTTGTCGGTGATGCCACGCGGGTGAGTGTGAGCTTCCCCCGTCTGCCCCAGACCGTAAAACCCGGCGACAAATTGTTTTTAAACGATGGCCTTGTTCAAATGGAAGTCGCCCAAGTGCAGGGCAACGATGTTCACTGTAAGGTTCTGGTGGGCGGCGAACTACGCTCCCGCAAGGGTCTCAACTTGCCCGGCATTGACCTGGGTATCCGCGCCTTCACGGATCACGATTACGACTGCCTGAAGTTTGCGCTGGCAAACGAGGTCGATGCCGTCAGCCAATCTTTCGTCGAGACCGGCGAAGACATCACCGCGGTTCGGAAGGCGGCCTCGGAGCTGGGCCATGAACCCTTTATCATCGCCAAAATCGAGCGCGCCCGGGCCTGCAATCAAACCGCGGAAATCCTCGCTGCGGCCGACGGTATTATGATTGCCCGGGGCGATTTGGGCGTCGAAATACCGATTGAAAGTATCGCCGTCGTCCAAAAACAAATCATGCGCCAAGCCAACTTGATGGGCAAACCGGTGATCACCGCCACCCAGATGCTGGAGTCCATGACCCATAACCGCCGGCCGAGCCGGGCCGAGGCCACCGACGTGGCCAACGCCATCCTGGACGGCACCGATTGTGTTATGCTCTCCGGCGAATCCGCGATGGGCAACTATCCCATCGAAGCAACGTCCATGCTGGCTAGAATTGCAGCGGCCATCGAACCCCACCGCGCGGTCCACCCCATTGAAACAGCGCTGTCAAGCTGCCGCCAGGACGGCGACATCCCGCTTAAGGATTTGATTGCCTTGAGCGTTCAAACGATTTTGAATCGGATGACACCACCCACGGTGATTGTGCCGACGCGCAGCGGCGCAACCGCCAGGAGCATTGCGCGCTTCAGACTTCCGGTATGGATCACGGCCGTCAGCCGGCTGGCCCAGACCTGTCAGAACCTTTTATTCTCCTATGGCGTCTTTCCGGTGCAGGAACCGGAACATCCGGATGACTGGAAAAAGTGGACCCGGGACTGGCTGCAAACGATGGGGGAAGCCGGCGAGCGGGTGGTGCTGACCGAAGGTCCGTCCGCCAAGCATCCTTACCGCAACAACCGCATGGAAATTCTGGATTTAAGTCGGACCTGAATAAGTCGCCTCCAGTCGGGCGAAATACCCTGAAAGGCCGGAAGTCGGTAATCGTTGCGCCTTTTGAAAAACCATGGATAGGTCGAGTGCTGATCGGCTTTGGGCAGGGGAAAAAACCCGCAAATAAGGGGTCGTCAAACCGACCCGCGCGGTGATTTCAAACAGGCGGCCGCGCAAATGAAGGTCACTCCGGGCCTTAGTGCAACTCCCTTTTTACAGTTCGGTTAAACGAACTCTCATTTTCTCAGACCGTTTCCCGACGCCCCAAGCCGATGAGCGGTCGGCCGGGATATTTTGCATGCAGCTCAATTGACACAAATTTTCAGATTGAAAGAAATCAATCGAAGCGATGATCATTTTCGAAGATTCAAATATTTAAGTTATACAAGTGCCGTCAGAGTAAGCCGATCGTTGCGATTGGTATAAGCAATCCAAATAGTCCGCCCGCTATAGATTCGATGTTAACAGGAGAAAAATAGCATGAGGAGACGAGTTTTCAAGATAATATCTATTGTCGGAATATTTCTGACCTCAATTTCAGAAGTACCATTCGTTCAGGCGGATTTTATCAACGAAATTATCAGAACTCAGGTCGAACAAATTACCACCTCCGGGGAGTTGAATATCGGGGATGAGAGTATCGCTTCCGTAAGCGTGCTTCCGGAACTCTATGAACGTTGTGATTTTTGCCTGCTTTGGGATAGTCCGGAAAATGTTGCAGTTCTGATGCAAGAACTCGCTAGCATCGGTGAAGATGGTCTTGATCCAGAGGATTACCATTATAAGGCACTAAAGGATCTGAATGCCCAAATCAAAACAGCTAAATCATCTACCCCGGGGATGCTGGCTGATTTTGATCTGCTGCTCACCGACAGTTTAATCCGTCTTGGTTATCATTTGATTTTCGGCAAAGTTGATCCCGAGAAATTGGATCCTCACTGGAACCTTTCGCGAGAGATCGATGAACGTGATCCCGTAGTCAGGATTGAAGAGGTATTGATGACAGGTGATCTTGCTAAAGCGCTCGATAATCTCAGACCGACCCATATTGCTTATAAAAACCTGAAAATTGCATTGGCGAGGTATCAAGGTATGCAAGCCGGCGGTGGCTGGAAGCCGGTGCCAACGGGCGCAATCCTTAAAATCGGTCTGACCGATGATAGAGTGCCTGCGTTGCGTAAGCGTCTCAGCATTAGCGGCGATTTGCAGGATGCGCCCATAGACTCGACTTTTTTTGATGAACAGGTGGAAAAGGCTGTCAAGCATTTCCAGTGGAGACATCGACTTACGGTCGATGGCGCTGTCGGCAAAAACACACTGGAAGCCTTGAATGTACCGGTCGAAACGCGCATCGATCAAATACGGGTTAATCTTGACCGCGCCCGCTGGGTGCTGCATGCCATCGTCGGTAAATTTGTCCTGGTTGATATAGCCGGTTTTCAAGCATATCTTTTTCAAGAAGACGGCATCCTCTGGAAGAGCCGGGTCCAGGTGGGAAGGCCCTATCGTAGCACCCCGGTGTTCAGATCAGATATTAAATATTTGGTGCTTAATCCAACATGGACGGTACCGCCCGGAATACTCAGAAAAGATATTCTTCCGGCGGTGAAGAAGAATCCGAATTATCTAATAGAGCGTAATATTAACGTGATTGACCGTCAGGGCAACATCATCAACCAGGACGCCATCGATTGGTCGCAATATCCGAAAAAGAGATTTCCTTATATGCTGCGACAAGATCCCGGACCCCGCAATGCGCTTGGTCTAATTAAGATTATGTTTCCCAACAAGCATCTGGTGTATCTGCATGATACGCCAAGTAGATCTTTGTTTGAGCGCGAGGACCGAACTTTCAGTTCCGGATGCATCCGCGTAGAAAAACCGTTTGAACTGGCAGAGCTTCTGCTCGACAACCC
>CP070697.1:3801133-3809054 GCA_020353555.1 Desulfobacterales bacterium | reverse complement strand
TTCATGGCCCTTCGGGCCACCACAATGCATGAAAATTTTATTTACGCACTAAATTGATACGGCTAATTTTATTTGAGAACCGAATAGACTTGGCCCAAGCGCGCCCGTCAATGGCCGGGACAATTACGCGGTGGGAGGCTGTTCGGAAGGGGCCTGAAACGGCTGCGGGACATCTCACGTGGCATCTTCACCGTTTGTTGCTCTGGGGAGGCGGGGGCCTTTGAATCAGGTCGCGGAAGAAACGAAAGATCTCGGGCGCGGCCCAGTCCCGCGGACCGATAATTTTCTTGATGAGAATCCCGTTCTGGTCGATGATAAAGCTTTCCGGAACGCCGGTCGCCTTATAGGTAGTTTTCATCTTTCCCTCGGCATCGATTAAAGCCGGAAAAGTCAGTTTGTATTTTTTCATAAAAGGGGCCACAATTTGAGATCCCTTCGCGTCGATACTGACCGCCAGGATGGCGAATTTTTCATTCTGGAGTTCCTGGTACAGCCTTTCCATTGAAGGCATTTCCGCGACGCAGGGGGGACACCAGGTCGCCCAAATATTTACCAGGACGACTTGTCCTTTGTAGTCCGACAAACTGATCATTTTGCCACTGAGTTCGGGAAAAGTGAAATCAGGTGCCGGAAGGCCGACCGCCGGCTGCGTCGGATCCCCGGTTTTCAAAATCGAATCATTCTGCCACAGCGAAAATAGAACCAGGAAGATAGTGACCGCGAAAAAGACTAGAATGCCAAGCCGATAGTTAAATTTTCTTTCTTCCATATTCGGAACCAATTTCCACTGTTTTGTAATTGGCTGCGGGACTTTCGGGTGCACGTCCCATCCACTGAAACCTGAAAATCCCAAAGAAGAGGGAAATATCCACCTCTCAGACGATCTGTATCAGTATGGAAGCATTCCTGCTGGTTCAAGCGGAAGGGAGCGGCTCAGAGGTGTAACCCTGTTTGCATGATCGAAAACGCACTGAAGAATGCTGCCTGCGATGCTCAGTGACATTTCATGGGCTTGCCGCCGGTCGCCTTTTGCAGTCGTTCCATGTACCGACACCATAAACTCTTGCGCCTTGCCGGTTGAGGCTCCAGATATTTTTGAGGATCGTTCTCGAAGGATTTCCGGCAGGCCTCCGCGCAAAAGTAGTAAGTTTCACCTTGGATCGTAGCCACGCCAGCGGCCTTGCCGGGGTCGACCGCCATGCCGCAAACGGGGTCGATAAAGGCCTTGGTCGTTGAAGCTGATGAATTCATGGTTTGACCTCCTGGGTAATCATTGGCTCTTCTGAAAAGGAATATAACAATTATTTCTGCAAGCGCCATGCCTTTTGAGTCGCGGCTTAACTTAACTGACCGGGATGACACCAAATCTAGCTGCGGTGGCTGACCTGCCCGAAGATTTTTGGGAGGCAATCAGCTCAAAGGTGCAAAATAATTTTCCAGTTCAGGTGCGAAGACCGCGCCGGCTGCATAAAGATTACCCAGTTCGGGGATCAATGCCCCAATCCACTGCTTGGCGGTGGATGATCCGCTCGCTTGTGCCCCCGGATATGGGTTCGGCTAGGGGTGGTCGTGCGCGCAGGCTTTTTCGATGGTCTGCTTCAATTCATCCAAATCGAAGGGTTTGGTGAGATAGTCGTACGCGCCTTTGTCGAAGGCTTCGGCAACTGTTTCGGTTGCGGAATAGGCCGTCAACATGATAACTGGTAAAGAGGGGTGAATGGTTTTTATCCTTTCCAGTGCTTCCAGGCCGGACATGTCTATCATGCGGACATCCATCAGAACGATGTCAAAGAGCTGCGTTTGAACGCACTGGACGGCCGTAAGGCCGTCATCCGCTTCGAAAATTTCATATTCCCACTCAAGAAGGATGCGCAGCATGGTGCGATGGGCGATATCATCGTCGACAATAAGTATGGTCTTTTTTCTTGCCATCTGATCTTCATTCCAAGGGCGAGGACCCGATATGCCGTGGGAGGGCGCTTCCCCAAAGCAATCGCGAGGACCTCTTCCGATTTGATGCCCTTGTCCACCGATTTCAGCAAAATTTATGCCGCGCGGCGCGCATCAATTAATCCGCGGCCGGATCGCCCATTTTGCCCTTGTCCTTATCTGCGAAAAAAGGTTACGAGAAACGTTGTTTCCGGGTTCCAACCGCGCTAAAGGCGGGATCTGCGACATTCCGTGCCGGTGCGTTCACGGCCTTGTGATTTTCCCGTTGACAGCGGGATCGAATTTCCGCGACACTGTAAACGTCTAGCCCCTTGAAAAACCAGGGATAGGCCGACAGTCGACCGGGATATTTTTCATATAGCTAAATTGATACGCGACATTTAGTTGCCAAAAGCTGGCTACCGGGAGGTGCAAATGAAAGTTGAAAAATCGACCGCTTTGCTGGAGCGGTACGGGGGGATTATTCCCGGCGGGGTTCACTCCAATTTCCGGCAACCCGTCTATTTTGAGCGGGCCAGCGGTTCGCGGCTCTATGATGTGGACGGCAACGAATACATTGACTGTGTCGTCAATAATGGGGCCTGTATTCTAGGTCACGGCGATCCGGATGTCGCGGCCGAAGTCAAAAAGGCCCTTCAGCAAGGTCTGACATCGGGTATTGAGTCCGAATTGAGTCTGAAAGTGGCCAAACAGCTTCACGATATGATCCCGTCGGCCGAACAGGTGCGCTTTGCCAACGCCGGGACCGAGGCGGTGATGAAGTCCTTGATGCTTGCCCGGTGTTTCACAGGGAGGGAAAAGATCATCAAGGTCGAAGGCGCATATCATGGGTGGTTTGATGAGGCCCAGGTCAGCGTGCATCCGGAACCCGGCGCCGCCGGCCCGCCGGATCGTCCCATTCCGGTCCCGTCCACCGGTGGAATTCGACAAAACACGGTGGACACCGTCCTGATCATACCCTTCAACAACCTCGAGGCCCTCGAGTACACCCTCGCGGCCAACAAAGGCGAGGTGGCCGCCCTGCTCCTCGAACCGGTGGTCTTTAACAGCGGTTGCATCATGCCCCGTCCGGGATACTTGGAAGGGGTCCGGCGTCTGACCCAAAAATATGACGTCGTCTGGATCATGGATGAAGTTATCACCGGATTCAGGCTGGCCCCCGGCGGCGCGCAGGAGCGTTTCGGGGTCACACCGGACATGAGCGTCTTTGCCAAGGCCATTGCCAACGGCTGGCCCCTGAGTGCCGTGGTGGGTCGTAAGGACATCATGAGCTTGAGCCATCCGGGCGGAAAAGTCCTTTACGGCGGAACTTACAACGGCAGCCAGGCAACGTTAGCCGCCGCCCATGCATGTCTGGAAAAACTGAAAACAGGCCGGATTCAAAAACATCTTCAGGCCTTAACCGATAGGCTGCAGGACTTGTTCCGGGAGCGCGTCCAAGACCGGGGACTGGCCGCACGGTTGGAGCAGTTTGGCGGCCAATACCAGGTCTTTTTCACTGACCGGGAGATCTTTGATTACCGAACGGCTTGCGCCGCCGACCGGGAAAGCTACCTTGTATTTCAGCAAACTGTTCGGGAGCAAGGGATCTGGATGAGCGACGGCTATTTGTTTCATCATGGTGTCACCGATGCCCACACGGACGAGGATCTTGACCAAATCATCACCGCTTATGACCGGGGACTGGCCAAGGTTGCCGAACGAATCCGCACCCGGCCGGCCTCGGGACGGCCGGCGTGACCCCAGCAAGGCAGGTTATCAGGAGCAGCACGGCGCGTGGGATCGAGGTGCACGGAATCGCCTGCGGCTTGCCTAGTTCTATTTTGTCACATGACCTAACGCCTTCCGCAGACGAGCGCGATGGATGGTCAGATTTGAAATCGTGTAACTGTCTGAAATTCGCGGGTAGCGTACAGGGCCCAGCACCTGCTGCGCGGATTTCCATGGATTCGTGATGGAAATCGGCCCAGCGCTGAGATTGATGGGTGCGGTCACCAAAAAAGAAAATAAGTTATCGCAGAAATTGTCAAAGGTAACTCAGATCTTCAAGCCCGGCTCAGTCGTCTGTGGCCGCCGGCGCCCAGAGGTAGTAGAATCCCGTGGACAACTCCGACCAATATCCCGGGAGGTCCACCGCCACCAGCGACAGCCCGCTGCCGCCGGAACGGGTGGTGGCGGTGTTGTATAGGTTGTCATCCGGGTATTCCGTCCGGCGATAGACCACGATTTTGGCGTCTTCCGGCAACCCGGCCAGCTTCTTGGCCTGGGAAACGGCGTCATTTAAGTAGCCGATTTGGTCTACCAGCCCCAGCTTCAGGGCTTCATCGGCCAGATAGATGCGCGCGGTGGAAATTTCAGCCAAAGCCGATTGCTCGAGTCGGCGATGCTTGACCACGTGGTCGGTAAACCGACGGCCCAGCTCGTCGGTCAGGTCCTGCAAAATTCTTTCCTCCATTTCCGTGGCCGGCCGGAACGGAGAGCCCATGTCCTTGTTTTCCCCGGATTTATTCAATTCCACGTCGAAGCCGATTTTCCCCATCAGACCCGTTACCCGGGGCCGTAGGAAAATGACCCCGATGGAACCGGTAATCGTCGTCGGATGGGCCAGGATAAAATCGGCCGGCAGGCTAATATAATAGCCGCCGGAGGCCGCCACTCCCATCATGGCCGCCACCACCTTGACGCCTCGGCGCTGCTTGAAGGCCATAATTTCATGATAGAGGACATCGCTGGCCGTGACCGACCCTCCGGGCGAATCGACCTTCAGCAACACCGCCCGGATGTCCTCGTCTTTTTCCGCCAGCCGGAGCTGAGAGACGATTTCCTGCACCATACTCGGCTTGGTGCGCAGCAATGTCCCCTTGGGCGCGTCCGAAATCACCCCCCTGATCGGGATCACCAGAACCTTTCCTTTTTCCTTGCCTTGGAGGGTGAACTCCTTGAGGGGGTCGGCCGCACTGGGAAAAAGCCTGATTCTAGGGGCTGTGCAACCATTGAATAGGAGAATTGAGACCGACAAAACGATCGTGAGGTAGGTACGCATAGACCGCCGCCTTGTTTAATTTTGAGAAAAACCGGTTAATCATTGAAATTGGAGGGACAAAGCTGTTAGTGTGTCAGCCACGTATATAGAGAAATGCACCGGCACTGTCAAGCCGCCGCAAGTTACACGTGATGGCGACAAAATCCCTCGGCTTCCCAATCAAGTTATGATTGGGTCTGAATCAGCAAATGCACCGGCCTCGATGACCCGGTCCTCATGGAGATGCTGGGTTCCTTGACACGGCAAAATCTATTTTTTATCTTGTCAGGCGGAGTCAAGTTGTTTTTCTTGCGGATCCAAAACGGTCCGGGTTCATCGATGGTCTCGGATACAACAAGTAAGGGAGGTGTTCAATGCCAAGAAGAATTGCTTTGTTCGTGGTCATCGGGTTTCTCTCGATCGCGCAGGCCCTGGCGGCTTTCGCCCAGTAGAAAAAAGAAGAGGAGGTTAGACCGGCTCTCATTGTGGAAAAGTCCCGCATCGTCGTCGAAGAAATGATGCTCAACGTGGAACAGGAAAAAAAGCTGCCCGAAGACATGATCAAAAAGTGCGCCGGTGTGGCGATCTTTCCCAGTATGGTCAAAGGCGGCTTTTTTGTGGGCGGCGCCTATGGCAAAGGTGTCGTTCTGAAATACAAGAACGGTGTCTGGACGGGGCCGGCCTTCATAACTATCGGGGCCGGCAGCTTCGGCTTGCAGTTCGGTGCCCAATCGGTCGACCTGATCTTAGTGATCCTGGGTGAAAAAACCATGGATGCCTTTATGCGCTCTAAGTTCAAACTCGGTGCGGACGTGGCCGTGGCCGCCGGTCCGGTGGGCGCGCAGGCCACGGCGGCAACCGAAATCTTGCTCAGAGGCGGGATCTATTCATATTCCCGCACCAAGGGGGCATTTATCGGCATTTCTCTGGAAGGTGCAGGGATCGGCTCCAACACGGGTTTGAACCAAGCCTATTACGGCAACACCGGCAATACGCAGGTTATTCTGGCCGGGACCGTCAAGCCCCCGGAGTCGGGCCAAAAACTGATTGCGGCCCTGAATAAACTCAAATAGAATCGCGCAAGCAATGCATCGGAGATGATAAATGGCCGGACAGGAAGCGGCACTGACCATCTGCCGCAGTTTCGCACGGCCGGGTGGGGCTTGCGGTGGCGGTGGGCGGGGTCGCCATCAATCCTGGCGACATTCTGGTAGGGGATCGGGACGGGGTGGTGGTGGTTCCGCGTCTGCAGGCCGCCGCGACCGCCGCGAACCTGCAAGCAATCCGGGCCAAAGAGAAGCAGATGGAGGCGGAGGTGAAGGCCGGCCGCACCCAACCCGCCTGGCTGGCCGCCGCTTTGAAGACCAGGGGCGTCCGCGATGTGGGGTAGGACAATCAAATGCCGGTGCACAGGGTTCTTTATTTCAGCTACGCTCCTGAAAGTGTTTATGCCATCATCCGTGAGGAAGTCCCGCCGGGTTTCGAACTGGTAACGCTGGCGGACGACACGGATGCCGAGCGCCGGGCGAAAATCACTGATTGTGAAGTCGTGATCGTGGCCGCCCAACCCATGGCACCCCGGTGGGCCGAAGCCGCGCCCGATCTCAAACTGGCTCACCACCAGGGAATCGGCTATTAGGACACGGTGGATGGCACGGCGCTGAAGGAAAGAGGCATCGCCCTGGCCCTGACGCCTGCCGGCACGACCATCGGGGTCGCGGAGCACACCGTACTGCTGACACTGGCCGTCTGCAAGCGTCTGCCTTACGCGGATAGTGAACTGCGGCAGGGACGCTGGCACATCAACAGCTTCCGGCCTTACTCCATCCAGCTTTGCGGCCGCCTGATCGGTTATGTGGGCATGGGCCGCATCGGCCGGGAAGCGGCGGCACGCTTCCAAGCCTTTGGCACCCAAGGCCGCTGCTTCGATCCCTATGCGCAACTGGCGGTTGAACGGGAAAGGGAACTCGGCCTGCGGCGGGTGGCGTTGGAAGAACTCCTGGCAGAGGCCGATGTGGTTACCCTGCATGTCCCCTCCAATCCGGAAACCTATCATCTGATGGACGAATCGGCCTTCCGCCGCATGAGACCGAGCGCGATATTGATCCATACCGCCCGCGGGTCCCTCGTGGACGAAGCCGCCCTGTGCCGGGCGCTGCAAGAGGGCCGGATTGCCGGCGCCGGCTTGGACGTTTTCGAACAGGAACCGTTCCGGCCGGACAATCCCTTGGCGGCCATGCCCAATGTGGTGTTAACCCCTCACATTTCCGCCGGGACGCGCGCTGCCCTCAAAAACAAGATGCGGGCGCTGTTTACCAATGTCCAGCGGTTCTTTCGCGGGGAACCGTTGGAAAACCAGGTCGACCTTTGACGCCCCATCGGGTCAGGTAAAAGGTTGCCGGGATTTTCCAGGCTTGGTCTTGGAAAGGGCGCAGATAATTCGGCATGGTCTCAGCGACGAAAACCAAAGTGGCCCTAGCCGGCGCCGGCATGGTTACACGGCACCATCTCTGGGCCTGGGCCCGGCTGCCCCGGGTGGAGGTGGCGGCCATCTGCGCCCGCTACCTCGAAAATGCGGCCCTGATAGCCTTGGAGGCCGCCAACGGAGCCTTCGGCACGGTTTCCGGAAATCTCTCGGCCCCCGGCGCGCCGCCCTTGCCGCGCGACCGGCTGGAGCTCATCGGCGAACGGGCCAGCATCATCTTCGAAGATGACACCCTGCACCTGACCGGTGCCAGGCAGGCCTCGGTGCGTTTTGACCTGGAGGAGGCCTATCAAAAATCCCATGACCATGCCATCGCCCACTTCATGGACCGACTGGAAAGCGGTGAGCCCTTTGAAACGGACCGGCGGTACCATCTCGAAACCTTGCGGCTGGTGGAGGACGCCTATCGGCGGGCCGGCCATCAACGCCAGGACGATTCGGTAACAGCGTTTTGATAACCGGTG
>CP070697.1:3793220-3801033 GCA_020353555.1 Desulfobacterales bacterium | reverse complement strand
CCCAGCGATGGGCATCATGGCAGGTAAAACATTGAACCTTGCCGGCGGGATTGCGGACGCCACTTTCCAAAAATAAGGGTAGCTTATTGGGAACCGCGGTTTTGGAGCGGGGAGCGACGCTAAGCGGGTGGGTATGCTTGCCGATCGATTTGGTTTGGAAGCCAACGTTCGGGTCATGGCAGCTCAGACATGTCTGGGAGGCAAAATTTCCGGGCTTCAGTTTGCGGGCCCACAGCTTTTGACCGGCGGCGTTGTGGGGTATGTGACAGGCACCGCAGGGTCCTGAATCACGGACGCTGAATTGCTGCAGATTTTTGGCGACCGGAGCGGTGATGTTGAGGTTATGATCCGTGGTGACGACCGGCTTTTGATCTTTGTGGCAGGCCAGGCACAAGCTTGAAGAAGAGTCGTTGGCCATTCGTAAGAAGCTGTTGGAGGCATCTCCCGCGACGTTTTTGAGGCCTTTACTGGCGGCTGAATTAGGATCCCAGCGATGGGCATCATGGCAGGTAAAACATTGAATCTTGCCGGCGGGATTGCGGGTTGCGTCCCCTAGAAACAGAGGCAACCCATCGGGTACCGACGCTTGGGGGGAAAGATCCCTGCCGACGGGGTGGGAGTAGCGACCCACCCCTTTGATTTTGAGGCCGGCGGCTTCTGCGTGGCAGGCCAGGCACATTTGGGCGGCGGGGGTGCCGGGGCCCAGCCGTTTGGCCCACAGTTTTTTGCCGGCGGCATTATGGGGGGTATGGCAGGCCCCACAGGGGCCTGACTCGGAAGGGCGCTGCGCTTTGATATTTTTTTCGCCGGGCAAACTCACCCGTAAATCGTGTTGGGTGTCGATGACACTTTGCTGTTGTGCATGGCAGATCGTGCAAAGCGCGGAGTTTTGGTTGGCGACGATGTCGATTTTAGCGCCGCGGGCTCCGTGCACCTTATGACAGGTCTGGCAGATGATTTGGTTGGGTTCCCGGGCCTTGATGCTCCCTAACTCAAAGAGTCTGTCCGGCAGTTCAAGGGTCGTGGTTCCCAGCGGATGGCCATTGGTGCGTTTGAAGGCGGTTTCATTTTGATGACACATTTCACATAAACGCGAGTCAACGTTTCGTACTCTAAAAAAAGAAGCCGGCGTAGGCAGATTGCCGGCGGGGGGAGCGCCGGGTCCATGAGCGGTGTGACAGGTACCACAGTAGACTTCGTCTTTGTTGCTGAGGGGCAGGGTAGCCGGAACGGTCACCGACTTGGAAGGTTTTACAAATGTTTTATGCTGATTATATTTGTTGGCGATATGGCGTGAATCAACGACATAGCCGTCATGACAGCTATAACAGACGTCTTCCGCGCTCACCACGCCCTGGGTATCCTTCATGAGGACATTGCCGGGTTGCCATTTGATCAAGGTTTCCTTGGCGGTTCGGAAGTCATCCATCCACATGACATGACAAATGGCACAGTCTCTCTTGGAGGACATCTCCAAGGCGGGCGCGCGGGAAGCCATGCCAAGAATGGCAAGAACGCTAAACAGAGAGAGGTATGCTCGGGCCTTGATCATTGCAGCCAATTGTGTACATGGGAAATATGGTTTAGCTCCGATTCTGGGGTTGCTTTAGATTCCTTACCGTGGCGCGCTAATCCAGCATTTGCAGAACACTGATTTTGTTGCCCCGCATCTCAACCACCTGCAAGCGATCATTTTTAGCGGTGATAGCAAGCCCCACGGGGGTGATGAATTGTCTTTTCTTGTTATTCTCACATACAACTCCCAGAAATTTACCCAAATCCGTAAACACCTGTATCAATCCCATATAACTGTCGCTGACAAATACCCGGTTTTTTTTGTCGACGGCAACGCCTTTGGGCCTGAAAAATTTGCCCGGCAGCACGCCCCAGGCGCCGATATCAGTGATGAAATTGCCAAAGGGATCAAATTTTTGAACCCTTGTGTTGAGAACATCGACCACGAAGACCTGATTGAATTCATTGACGGCCAGGATTCCCGGGTACCGGAACTCTCCCGGTTGTTCACCGAAATTCCCCCATTCGAATTGAAAAATACCCCTCTGGTCATAAACCCTGATCTTATGATTATCGTTATCCGATACGTATATGTAACCCTTGAGTTTGGAAACGAGAACATCCACCGGATCGGGCGGTTTTTCACCAGGACCGGCGCCGATTTCAAACTTGTACAAAAATTGTCCATTTAAATCAAACACTTGTATTCTATGATTGCCCGAATCCGCGATAAACACCCGACCTTCATCCGATATATCGATTCCGAGCGGATATTCGAATTCACCTTGGCCTTTACCCTGCGTTCCAAAAGCCAATTTCCAGCCGCCGGCACTGTCAAGGACGATGATCCGGTTGTTTACTCCGTCCACGAGGTAGGTATCGCCGTTGGGGGCGATAGCGATATCGCTGGGCTGGTCCGCCCCCGGCTTCATCTCGAAAAGAAACTGGCTGTTCAGACATTCGACGGCATGAGCGGGTTGCGGAATAAGCAGGAAAAAAAGACTTAAGAGGAAATAATTGAAAGCAGGCCTGGTGTTCAGCAAATAGCGATCCCCGCTGGGTTTTTGCGTCAAATAGCGGTTTAAGGTTTTTCGGATTCCGGCGCGAGAAAAAGATCCGGCAGATAAAATACCTCGTATTTGGTAAGCATGCCTTTCACATTCAGCTGGACCAAATCTTCAATCCGGTTGTCAGCAAACCCCAGCTTTTTAAAATCGAGAATGCCCTTTTCAGCATGGCACAATTTGCAGTCATCCCCCTTCTCTTTGATACTCACATGAAATTTATTCTTAACTCCATCGCGTTGCTCCGGGGTCAACTTATCTCGGATTTTCACATAATCCCGCGCCAACGGCGCATCCTGCTTTTGAATGGCAGACTCCAGTTCATCGCCTTTTTGGAAGAAAGGCGTCAGCTTGGAAAACTTGTCCGCCACATCGACCAGATTGCCGGTCTCCGGATCGTAGCTTGTTCCGATAAATGGCCCTTGGGGATTGTCGTCGTAGGGATTATACCACTTATAAACGATACGCGCGTCGGTCTGCTCTTTGATATGGCAGGCTTCACACACAAAATACTGGGTATGCATGTTCAACAGGGATCTGACTTTTTTGTTTTTGGTGTGGGGAAAGTCGGAATGGCAGATAAAACAGACCGGACGCTCGCTTTCGGGAAGCTGCGGATATTCCACAATGTGGTGGAAATGCCGGTGGATCTCAAATTCTTCCAGGCGCTTGGCCTCTTCCAAGATAGGCGATTTGTGCTCCGGGAAAAATTTATCCTTAAGCGGCTTCAAAAGTTGAGGGCCGTGATGCGAGATCGTCAGATGGTGTATGACGCCGGCAAAAACTACCAGCGTCAGTACTGCAAAAATAAATCCGATCAAAAACGCTGCGATCGGATGGTTTTGTTTTTTGGGCTCTCCGGGCACTTCTCAGTTACCTCCTTTGAGTGTTCCAACCTTCTCAAATTACGTTTCAATGGACCCGCGATAAGTCCGCAATGGAAACAAAGTGGGATTTGTCAAATCCCTTTTCTCTCAAAAGCCTTTTCATATATTCTCTTTCTTCCGGTATTTCCTGAAGATTGCGCAGGTATTCCAAAAAATGCTCCTCGATCTGATGCTCCCTCGTAATCCTGCCGGTTAAAAAAGCCCACTGCAGCGGAAAACGGCCCGGCACGAAGTGAACATTCAGCCAATGCCAGAAGGCAATTACAATCAGAGCCATCACCGCCTCATCGGCATGCATTAATCGGGCAAGATTTTGGAAAAATGCCGGGAAGGACCCTTTATCGACCACTCCCGACGGCAATAATTGGGTCATGGTGTCCGGGAATAATTTGGCCATGGTATCCGGAAATAACAAGGCAGACCCGGCGGCCGTTAAGACAAAGCTGCCCCAGAGAATGGCTAAATAATGGGCCTTTTGCTTGTACATAAATTTTTCCATCTTGGGCCGGTAGGGTTCAAATCCCAAAAAGTATTTAAGGTCATGGAAAAGATCCGTCAAGTCTTTCAGCCGAGGGATGACCGTCCTGCGGTAATCGAACTCGCGTTTGAGGATCTGCCGCAACGTTCCGCCCACAATGGTGATGATATGGTAAGCGGATGCAAACATCATGGTGAAAGCCGCTATTTTATGAATCAGCCTTGCCAGGTCGACGCCCCCGAACAGGGAGACCATATATTTAGCCCAGGCGAGATCGCTGAAATACAACGGCAGTCCCGTGGCGGACAAAACCAGAAAAGTTACGAAAATCAGAAAATGCTGGATAACGATATGAACCGAATAACGGGGGAGATCGCCGAAAGGGTCCGATTTTACGTATTTAAAGATGTCGCGGGGAATCGGCCCCACTCCTTCAACGTAAGTAAAGTAATCGTCGCCAACGAGGGTCTCCCCAGGGGAACCCGTGATCGTATCAGATGATATCGACATATTACCTCCCAGAATTATTTGCGTGGCGGGCGTTTTGATTTGCCGCGCCATGAGGTGCCGCGTCTCAAAAGGAATTTAATACCATCTTTCCTGCGGCCGTAAGTCTCCAGCAGCATCAGGCCCACCAGGCTGCATACCGAACCATACAGCGCAAAGCGCAGCCCTATGCCCGCCATGTATATCAACGGATTTTCTTCTCGTTTCGTACGGGGATGCACCGCAATCTGAACAAACCAGCTGTTGGTTTCGGTGTGGCATTGAAGGCATGTCTGCATCAGATTGTCTTTATAGACGGTCGCCTTGGGGTTGTCTTTCCTGTAAATATCATGGATGGCGAAGGAAGCATGACAACTGATGCAGTCGGCCGTCTCCTGGGAGCCCAAGGCGACGGATTTACCATGGAGGGTGTGATTGTAGGTTGCCACCGCGGTTAAGCCCTCTTCGGAAACCTTCAATTTTTGCATCAGCTCGACATCCTGATGGCATTTGGCACATAACTGCACAACCTCCTGGGGGGAACGCGTGGTTTTTTTCCGCAGGCGATGGGTCATATGGATGTAAGCCTGGGTGACCCCTTTGGCCTGGTGGCAGTTCAGGCAGCGGCGCAAGGTTTCATCAAAGGCGATCACTTTTTCGGAAACCCGCGTGTAGAGAGGATTCAGGTGGCAAAACTTGCAGTAGGGCTTGGCTTTTTTGGCCTCCGGGGAGTCGTCCGGTTTAATTCCGTGGGCACTGTCGTTGTATATATCAATGATTTTTTGGTGCGAGAATTTTTCCTGGGCAAAAGGCGGTTTGGTGTGGCAGACATTGGCACAGTTCACCTCTTCGGTCACCGGATCATGCGGGATTTTGGTGATATAGGTATGACAGTCACGGCAGGCCACACTGCGGTGCACACTGTGATTGTAACTGGCTTCATCCACTTGATAATTATGCCGCTTGCCGTTTTCGTCGATTCGCCCCACAAATGGATATTTATGGCACATGAGGCAGTTTTCCTTATCGGCCGCGACCGCCGGAAAGCCGAGCCATAAGATCGCCACGATCCACCCCAAACAAAAAACTGCTGCTTTCATTTTTCTCTGTGATTTCAAATCGGGACCTCTATTTCTGCGACGGAATATTGTCCTACAACAATCTCCTATAATTGATGGCACTCGATGCAAAGTCGATCGGGCAGACGATGTCTGTACTTGGAGCCGGCACCTTTGGCGGATGGTTTGTCGGCGGGAATTACGCCTTTGTCATGGGGATTGTGACAGGTGGCACAAGTCATTTTGCCGTCCGCATCCAATGGCAGGATGATGCCGAACTGCTTTTCCATGTTTTACATAACCGCCAACAGCTTGACCGAGGGTTTGACCATATGGTTAAAATTTCCGGAGTGATTTCCGCGAATCATATGGCATCGCTGGCAAAGCACTTCGAGATTCCCGATGAGCTTGATATCTTCATAGCGCGCGCGGTTTTCATCGGGCTTTTCCGTGTGGCAATACAAACAGGTCTCGATCATCAGATCACCTGTGGGCTTTACCTGGGTATGGGGGTCGAGCCTTATGTAGTTCTTTTCATCGTGGCACTTGTAGCAGAAATCGGTTTTCTTGGGAAATGGTGCGCCCCGCAGCGAAATCTTATCGACGCGGCGTTCTCGGCACTGGCGATAGATATCATGACAGGTGAGACAGGTAAGTTTGTTGTTTTGGAGAGGAAGCTCCGCTGGAATCTTGGTCTTTTTTTCATCGGAGGGCACGATGTCCACCGGATGGATATAACTGCCGGGTCCTTTCAGGTGGCATTTGCACAATACATTGAAATCACCATCCGATTTTAGATATTTCGCCCCACCCGGCACAGGTGTTTGGGTGTGACAGTCCTGGCAGTACTTGCCGGTATAGTGATATTCTTCGACTTTTCGGGCAGTAGGCCCAGCCGCCAAGCCCTGTTCATGGGGGTGTGGCGGCAGGTCGATAAAGGTGCAACTGCCCAGAAAGAGAATCGGTATTGCAGCAGAGAGGATGATGATTTCTTTTACCAAAGCGCTATTCTTTCGCCGGTGTGGCGCGGTGGTTTTTGGGTTGCTCGCCGTCTCCAGGCCGTTACTCTTTGTAACCGACTGGATTATATACGATCTGTTACCGGACCGGCGGGACCCGCTCCATCATTATTACGATCAAGGCTGTTTAGCAAGTAGAAAAGTTCATCCGGATCGATGGGCTTGGACACGCACGCGTAAATGCGGCAGCCCATGGTCTCGGCGAGTTCGGGATGCACGCGCCTTTGGGAGACGCATAAAACAATCACGCCCGGATTTTCATTTGTCAGGTCTCTGATAATTCGGTTGTCGACCGGAACCGTATCAATATCAATGATGACGACTCCGCAGGCGGTTTTCTGGATGCATCCGACAAGATGCGGTAACGAATGCAACGCAATGGGGCGATAACACCGCTCGCCCAATAGGGCGCACAGCTCCGTGCATTGTTTTTCATCAGCATCAAGCACTGCGACTAATTTTTGCATCCGGTCCCTGGATTGTGATGTTTATGGCAAGGGCATCGTCTGATATTTTGTGAGGCTATTTTCGTTCCGGAATCCGCAAAACTAATGCCAAAATGGTGATTCAAACCGTCATGAATAGAGGATGTTGCGAGGCTTCCGCAATTATTAGTTTAAGTATATGAAATGATGATATAAAAATGATTAAGTCGCTTACGACGCGGAACGCGTCGCCGGTTTAATACGCGCTCTCCCCAAGGGAAAAAGAGAAGCGCTCGCACGACCGCATGCGTATGACACGCAGACGACACAATCGGTGAGGAATGAAATCACCAATTAAAATAGATAGATATTAGTGTATAAAAATCGTACACCGTTTTTCCGGATGCACATTTTTCTTAGCAGACCGAGTCATTCTTGGCAACCACGTTTTTTCCGTAAGCTGCGCCGGGTGGTCCACCCGCTGCGTGGCGTTCCGGCGGGTCGACGGTGAGTAAGCGCGTACAAAGTGACGCGCCCCCAAAGGGGTTGTTACTAATTGGCATCCGGTTTAAAAAGCCGATATTTTTTGAGTTTATCATAAAGCGTGCTGCGGCTTATTCCCAGGCGCAGGGCCGCCTGGCTTTTATTCCAATCGCACTCCTCCAGAACATCCAGAAGATGTCTTCTTTCATTTTCCACAAGTGTCCCCCCGTTTGATTCGGATGCAACGGAGGTCTGGGCCGCCTCATACAGCCCGGGGGGCAGGTGTGAAACCTCGATCAAGCCGCTCTTGCTGAGCACAACCGCGTGTTCAATACTGTTCTCAAGCTCCCGCACATTCCCGGGCCAGGGACTATCCAGAAGCACACGCATGGCTCCCG
>CP070697.1:3786538-3793120 GCA_020353555.1 Desulfobacterales bacterium | reverse complement strand
CGGTGGAATGATCCCGCGCGGGATCGTATCCTGCTAAGGACTTTGCGGGTAACAAAATAGGCCGCGATTCCCGGAAAAATGCCGACGATCATTCCGCCCGCGATGGTGGCCATGGTGACCCCTAAACCCAATTTGAGAAGCTCCGACACAGATTCGCTCGCAAATGTGTCGACGGCCGCAACCGAGTCTCTCAGGAGAAAAACGCCGGTCTTGAAGCTGGCCCAGTAGAAAAAGGGTATTGTCACCGGATTACTAAACCAGACGCCAATCGCGGCGGCCGCCTTGCTGCTCTTGAGGATAAAGGCCAAAGCCACGGCGATGACCGTATGTAAGGGGATGGTCGGCGTCACCGCGACAAAAACCCCGATGGCTATACCCTTGGCGACGTAATGGGGATCGCCGTGCAGGTCCTTAGACCGCTTGATCCATTGCTGAAGGGCTTGCCGCAATCGCGCGCAGTGGGATTGACTTATAAGGTTTTTCTTTTGAGGATTTTGCATGGGGTACTTTTGTTGTGTCGACGGGACCTCATTTTTTTTTAAATTACCAGGAATTTATTTAGTTTGCAATGTTTCTTTCGACCCCTCGCCGGCCGAGATGGCTAGTATTGGGCGTCACCTTGACTTTTTCTAATTCATAATTAATTTTTTAGCACTTTTTAGAGAGTTATAACATTAGTCAGCATTTCCATTTTTGCTTTAGCCCGAACTCAAGGAGGGCGTCATGCCGAGGAAAAAAGGAAAATCCGTTAGTTTTGATGCCATGGTAAAATTTTTTATGCAGAACTATGATATTCCCACTAAGAAAGATGTGGACAAGCTGCTGGGCAGACTGGATCGTTTGGGAAACCTTATCCGGACCTCGGTGTCCCTGGGCGACTACCGGGGCCGGCCGCGATCAGCGCGCCCGAGGACTTCCCTGACGGCTTTTGAGACGGTCTTAGACCTGATCAAACGGTCCAAGGAAGGCCTGGGTTTCGCGGAAATCCAAGCGAAAACCGGATTTGAAGATAAAAAGATTCGCAACATTATTTTCCGCTTGAATAGAATCGGCAAAATAAAGCGCGTCAGCCGTGGAATCTATATTGCGATTTAGCAATCAGGACAGCAGTGGTTTGAACCGGCCCAGCCATGCGGCTTCAGCCAGGCCATCAAGCATAATTTGAGATACTGAGGGGTGTTATGAAGGCAGGTGCAGATACCTATAATCCGGGCCTTGAGGAAGGCGACCGCATTTGCGGGTATACTATCCAGCGGATTGTCCCCCTGGATGAGATTCGTTCCGTTTTTTATGCGCTGGTGCACGCGGCGACCGGGACCAGGCACATCCACATCAGCAACCAGGACGCGGAAAATACCTTCGGGGTTGCGTTTAAAACCGTGCCGATGGATTCCACCGGGGTCGCCCATATTTTGGAGCACACGGCTTTGTGCGGTTCCAACCATTACCCGGTCCGTGATCCGTTTTTTTCCATGCTCAAAAGAAGTCTAAGCACCTTTATGAACGCCTTTACCGCTTCCGATTGGACCATGTATCCTTTTGCTACCCAAAACCGCAAAGATTTTTACAATCTTCTAGCAGTTTACGTGGATGCGGCTTTCTTCCCCCGCTTGGATGAACTCAGCTTCAAGCAAGAGGGGCATCGTCTGGAAATCGAAGGCCCATTCCCGCGGCAGAGTCCGGACGCCGTGCGACTCGTCTATAAAGGCGTTGTCTACAATGAGATGAAAGGGGCGATGTCGTCCCCCGATCAGGTGATGGTGCGATCTCTTTTAAACGCGTTGTATCCGGCCACGACCTATAGCCATAACTCCGGCGGCGACCCGGCCGTCATTCCTTCCTTGTCCCATGCTCAGCTGAAAGCGTTTCATCGCCGCCACTATCATCCCAGCAACGCCTATTTCTATACTTACGGCAACCTGCCCTTAAAGGATCATTTGGCGGTGATCCGCGATACGGTTTTGAACCGATTTGAGCGCATTGATCCGCAAACCGATGTGCCTTCCCAACCCCGCTGGCAAAGTCCGCGCGCAGTTATCTATTCCTATCCCCTCGAAAAGGATGAAGACCTGGCCCAGAAATGCCAGGTGGCCGTCGCCTGGTTGACCGCCGATATCAGGGACTCTTTTGAAGTTTTGTCGCTGGCGCTGCTCGAACAAATCCTGATGGGAAATTCCGCCGCGCCCCTGCGCAAGGCCCTGATTGATTCCCAACTTGGAACGGCCCTGTGTGACGGAAGCGGCTTTGAGGCGGACAATCGCGATACGATGTTCGTCAGCGGATTGAAAGGCGTTTCCGAGGCGGATGCCCTTCAAATCGAGCGCATTATGTTGGATGTTCTCCAAGATCTGGTCGCCAAGGGCATTGATAGGCAACTGATCGAATCCGCCATTCATCAGATGGAATTTCACCGCAAAGAGATTACCAATACGCCGTACCCTTACGGCATCAAGCTGGTGCTATCCTTTGCGGGCAGCTGGCTGCACGGTGGTGATCCGGTCAGAAGCTTGAAATTCGATGAGGATCTGGCCCAACTGCGCGCGGCGCTTGATCAGGGCCCCTTTTTTGAAAACCAAATCAGGAAATACTTTCTGGAGAATCCGCACCGGGTGCGGCTGACGTTGGTGCCGGATCCGCAGAAGGCCGCAGATGAAGAGCTGCGGGTGCGCGCCGAGCTGGAGCGTATCAGAAAGGCACTGTCGGATTCGGATCTGGAAAGAATCAATCAAGATGCGGAGGCCCTGCGGCGGCAGCAGGAGACCGAGGAGGATATTTCCTGCCTGCCCACCCTGGAGCGGGAAGACATTCCGCCGGCGGTGGCCAGCGTTCCGGCCACGGCGGCCGACGAGCGGCTGCCGGTCACGTATTACGATCAAGCGACCTCCGGTATTTTTTACGTGGCGGCGGTGGCGGGAGCGGGGAATCTGCCCCCGCGATTGATTCCGCTGGTTCCTTTCTTTTGTTATGCTTTCTCAAAAATCGGCACGACCCTGCGGGACTATGCCGCCATGGCCCAGCGCATCGATGCCTACACGGGCGGCATCGGCCTGGCAACCCATTGCCGGACCCGTTTTGACGAGGCCGGCGCCTGCATGCCCTTTGTCTCCTTGAGCGGCAAATGTCTGCGGCGGAATCAGGATCGGATGTTTGAGATTGTCCAGGAGTTGCTTTTACATTTTGATTTTTCCGACCTGGCCCGTCTGAAGAGTTTACTGAGGGAGTACCGCGCCGGTCTGGAATCCACGATCATCCATAACGGCCACCGTTTGGCTATTTCCCTGGCGGCCCGCAATTTCTCCCCGGCCCGCCACCTCAGCGAAACCTGGGGCGGCATTCATCAGTTGCAGACCATCAAGCGCCTGACGGACGATCTTGCCGAAGAACAACTCGGCGCGCTCTCCCAGGATCTGGCGGCGATCGCCCAAGTCCTTTTTACACGCCTCAACCTGCAGATGGCCCTCATCGGCGAAGGCGCGGCCCTGCAAACCGCGCAGTCATCGGCGGCGTCTATTTACGGGGGACTGGCAGAAGGATCAGGCGATGGGTTTGGACGGCCCCCGATCGAGGTCCCCGCCGCCCGCGTGCGGGAGGGTTGGAGCACGGCCACGGCGGTTTCTTTTGTCGCCCGGGCATTTGAGACCGTACGCCTGGCCCACGAAGATGCGCCGGCCTTGGCGGTGATCAGCAAGGTTCTGCGCGCCCTGTATCTGCATCGTGAAATTCGGGAAAAAGGCGGCGCCTACGGTGGATTTGCGATATACAGCCCCGAAGATGGGTTATTCAGTTTAGGCTCCTACCGCGACCCCCACATCGTTTCCACCCTGCGGGTCTATGAGGGCGCCTCCGAATTCATTTGTTCCGGAGACCTCGCCGAAGAAGACATCAAAGAGGCCGTCCTGCAGGTCTGCTCAGAAATCGATAAACCGGACCCCCCCGGTCCGGCGGCCAAAAAGGCGTTTTACCGCCGCCTCATCGCCTTGTCCGACGAACTGCGGACGCAATACAAGACCCAGCTCTTGGCGTTGACCCGCCCGCAGGTCATGGCGGCGGCCGAGAAATATTTCCGGGCTAACCCGCAACAAGCGGCCATCGCCGTGATATCCAGCGAAGAGAAATTAAATGCGGCGAACGCGGAATTGTCGGACTGTCCCCTGGCCCTCCACCGGATTTGAATTTCGGTTTTGACTTCTGTGCCTTTGGGCCGTTAGGGCGGAACGGTTCCTTACCTGCTTTCCGGTGTTTTTCAGCCCTTCATCATTTTTTTCAGCTGCTCCAGGGCTTCGTCGGGCATTGAAAACGAATGCTCCGGTCCCGGGAAAGTCACTTCCTGTACATCGTTCTTGTATCCCGCGAGCGCCTCGAGGATAATCGATCGGATGTGGGTATATTGTTTGACGAATTTGGGCACGAATTTGTCGAACAGCCCGATCATGTCATGGGTCACCAGAACCTGCCCGTCCACATTCGGTCCGGCGCCAATGCCGATTACCGGCACCTTGACCGCCTCGGCCACCAGCCGGCCCAGCGGAGCCGGCACGGCTTCCAAAACGATGGAAAACACCCCGGCATCTTCCAGGGCGCGGGCATCGTCAATGATTTGCTTGGCGGCGGCGGCGTTGCGGCCCTGCATTTTGAATCCGCCCAGGGCACTGGCGGTTTGCGGCGTCAGGCCGATATGGCCTTGTACCGGTATGCCGGCTTTGACAATGGCTGCCACGGTGGGGGCAAAATCCACTCCGCCTTCCAGTTTGATCACATCGCAACCACCTTCTTTCATCAGGCGTCCGGCGTTGTGAATCGCTTCCCGGATCGAGGTGTTGTAGCTCATAAACGGCATATCGCCCACCACCAAGGGACCTTTGCAGCCACGCACCACCGCCTTGATGTGGTGGATCATATGGTCCATATTCACCTCCACGGTGCCTGCCAGCCCCATGACCACCATCCCTAAAGAATCGCCCACCAGCACGATGTCCACCCCGGCCTCATCGGCCAGCAGACCGAAGGGGTAATCATAGGCGGTTACCATCACCAGCTTGCGGCCTTCTTCCTTGGCTTTTTGTACATCGAGAACCGTTACTTTCTTCGCACTCATTTCGGGTCTCCTTCTGTTGTTAGGTTAGCCTCATTCGTAATGAAATTGAAGCGTTTCGATCAGCGCCGTCAGCGTCTGATTCACCGGCACCGGCAAACCCAATTGGCGGGCTTCGCGGACAATAAAGCCGTTGATCGCGTCGATTTCCGTGGGTCGTCGGGCGTCCACGTCCTGGCCCATGGAAGAGCGGTTCAGGGCGGTGGCTTCGGCAATCTGGAAGACATGCGCGACGGCATCCCCGCGGGTTTGAACCCCCCGGGCTTGGGCCACGCTCCTCGCCTCTTCGACCGCCGCCCGGCTTACTTCACGGGTCGCCGCCAGGTCGAGGAGTTGACCGTTCTTAATTCCGGTCAGGGCCGTGATGGCGTTGATGCCGACATTGACCAGCAGTTTATTCCAGACGACGGGACGAACGTCGGCCACCACTTCGGTTTCAATTCCGGCCTGTGTGAACCGTGCCGCGATCGGCTGGATCAGGGTTTGAGCCCCCTCGCCGGGGGCCCACAGACCGATGACGGTCGGGCCGCTTCCGGCATGACGGATACGGCCCGGGCCGAGAACGGTGGCTCCGTGAGCGGTGGTTCCGGCGACAATCCTGGCCGGATCGATGAATTGGGCCATTATATCCGCGTTGCCCATCCCATTTTGCAGGGTTAATATCAGGCCGTCCGTGCCCAACAGCTGGGCGGCGGTCCGGGTCGCCGGGGCGGTCTGGGTCGATTTTACGAAGATGATCGCCAGATCGGCCCGGCCGATTTGATTCGGGTCGGCAGTGGCATGGATGGAAACCGTGCGGGTTTGGTTCTGATGTTCGATCCGCAAACCGCTCTGGTTGATGGCATTGATGTGGTCGATCCACACATCGTACAAACAGACCTCGGTTCCCGTCTCCGCCAGCAGGGCACCGAAAAGGCTGCCCATGGCGCCGGCGCCCACAACTGCGATTCTCATTGGATTCCTCCTTCCAGGCCGCGGCCTCCGGTGAGCCAGCAGGCGACAAAATGCGCCGGTGCCACCTCGAGCAGAGGGGGTGGGGTGGTCCGGCACCGGTTCAGGGTATATTGACAGCGGGGATGGAAAGCACACCCCGGCGGCGGATCGATGGGGTTGGGTACATCGGCATCCATGGCCAATGGCTTGACCTTTTGATGGGGATCGGGCAGAGGCACGGCGGCGAGCAGCGCCTGGGTGTAGGGATGACGCGGCACCGTGCTGAAGGCTTCCGTGGGCGCCATTTCCACAATGGTACCCAGATACATGACCGCCGTGCGATCACAGATGTGCTCGACCACACTAAGATCGTGGGAGATAAACAGATAGGAAAGTTGGAATTCGTCTTTGAGATCCTCCATCAAATTGATCACCTGGGCTTGGATGGAGACATCCAGGGCGCTGACCGGCTCATCGGCCACGATCAAATCCGGCCGGACGCACAGGGCCCGGGCAATACCGATCCGTTGGCGCTGGCCGCCGGAAAATTCGTGGGG
>CP070697.1:3762520-3786438 GCA_020353555.1 Desulfobacterales bacterium | reverse complement strand
TGCAGGAAAAAATCGATGTCAACCGTTACATCACGAATCGTATCGGAATTCCCACTTTGAATGATATTCGGGCCGAATTGGCAAGGCCGGGACGGGATCCGCGCAAAGACTTTGAAGTGTTCGCGTTTGCGCAGGGCATCCAGGAGATAGCCGAGTTAAAACCCGGTATGAAAGTCCCGGGAATTGTGTCCAACGTGACGGCCTTCGGCGCTTTCGTGGATATCGGCGTGCATCAGGACGGGCTGGTTCATATCAGTGAACTGTCCGACCAATATGTAAAAAATCCGGCGGACGTTGTCAAAGTCAACCAAAAAGTCGAAGTAACCGTTATCGGTGTGGATTTGGAAAGAAACCGGATTTCCCTTTCCATGAAAACGGCGCCCGGTAAGCCGGCCCAAACCCGCCCGGCCAAAACCCGGGTGAAAAAGAAAGAAAAGCAGCTCAAAACCAAGAACGCACCTTTCAACAACCCTTTTGCAGAGTTATTGGGTCGTTCGTTGACTTAAGACCATGCGTGCCGTCGTCCAAAGAGCCAAAAAAAGCTCCGTCAAAGCCGGTGATGAGATCATCGGCGAAATCAGTCGCGGCCTGCTCGTCCTGCTGGCGGTTGCCAAAGGGGACACGGCCGCCGCGGCCGACTATCTGGCCGACAAAATCGCCAACTTAAGAATTTTTGAAGATGATAACGGCAAAATGAACCGCTCGTTGCTGGAAACCGGCGGTGAGATGTTGGTGGTTTCGCAATTCACCTTGCTGGGGGACTGTCGGAAGGGCAGACGGCCTTCTTTCATAGATGCGGCCGAACCGGATTGGGCGAACCAACTCTGCGAGCATTTTGTGGACCAGGTTCGTCGAAAGGGCGTGGCTGTTCAAACGGGTCGCTTTCGTGCTATGATGGAAGTGTCGCTTGTAAACGATGGACCGGTAACCCTGATCGTGGAAAGCAAATAATCTGGATGGATCTAATCTTTCCTTCAATTGCCGGGGGCTCACGCTCAGCGACTGGTTGCATCGAGTGGGAGCCCTATCGGCCGCGACCAAGCTGGGCCCATCAGCTAAATTCAGTGTCGTCAAAAACCATCACCGCCAGATTTTAAATGTTTGCTAAATGGATCATCCAGGCGTGGGTGGTTTGTCTCGGCCTATGGTGTCCGTACCAGACGCATTGTCTGAATGCGGGTCCGTACGATGTCTTTCATCCGCTGATTGGCAAACAGGATGCCATGCTCATTGCCGATCCCCAAGGAACGGTACTTTTTGCCCAAAATGCCGATAAACCGCTGATTCCGGCCTCCACCTTGAAAGTTTTTACCTCTCTCGTCGCCCTTTATTACCTGGGCGACGATCACCGTTTTGTCACCGATTTTTATCGCGATTTCCATGGCAATCTGAAGATCAAAGGCCATGGCGATCCGCTTTTGATATCCGAGGTTGTGGCTGAAATAGCTCAATCCCTCCGCACCCGGCTGCATCCGTCCGTGACCGTCAGCGACTTGGTGTTGGATGATTCCTATTTCAGCCAACCTCTGACCATTCCGGGAATCACATCGTCCTATCAACCTTACGATGCCCCCAATGGTGCTCTGTGCGTCAATTTCAATACCGTTTATTTTCGCAGTTCATCCAATGGCTATGTCAGTGCCGAACCTCAAACCCCGCTTCTGCCCTTAGCCCTTAAAAAAATCAAAACCACCGGACGGAAGAGCGGAAGGATCTTGCTTGCCCATACGAAGAAGGAAAGCACACTGTATGCCGGCAAGCTGTTCGAATACTTTCTGAAAAAACAAGGGATAAAAACCAGCGGCACGGTAAGGCTGGGGAAAGTCGATGCAACCCGAGACAAATTGGTCTTCAGCTATCATTCCGGTTTTGCTTTGGAACAAATTATTGCCAAGCTACTGAAATACTCCAATAACTTCGCGACCAACCAGCTGTTGATAACCGCCGGCGCCCGGGCCTATGGTCCGCCGGGGAACCTCGATAAGGGGATCAAGGCCGCGTTAAACTACGCCAAAACCAGGCTGCATATCGATGATTGGGTTATTGCGGAAGGTTCTGGAATTTCAAGGCGAAACAGGGTTACGGCGCGGCACATGCATAAGGTGCTGGAAGAATTTGCGCCGCATCATCATCTCCTGCGCCAGGATGGGCGCGAATATTACAAGACGGGCACCCTGTCCAGCATCAATAACCGGGCCGGTTATATCGATACCCCTGAGGGGTTGTACCGGTTTGTGCTCTTCGTCAATACACCGGGAAAATCGACCCAGCCCGTTATGCAAAAGTTATTGCATATTTTAGCACAGCCCCCGGATAGCGGGAATTCGTAAAAAAAGACGCAAGACCAATGGCGGATCAAAATCGTTCCAACCGGTCGTCTCACTCCGCGGAAAAACATCGGCGGGGGCAGCATTCGGACGCGCCGTTTCAGGGAGCCATACATAGCATTGCGGATTTATACAATTTTTAGCCTTGTTCCGATGGGTTGAACTCTTTGCCCGCTGCTCATTACGCGCTGGTGATCTGCGCGTAGGCACTGTGGTTGTGAATCGACTCAAAATTTTCCGCGCTTACGGAAAACCAGGTAATGTTATCGTCCTCCTTCAGCCGCTTGGCCACATCCCGCACGATATCTTCTACAAATTTCGGATTTGCAAAGGCTCTTTCGGTTACGTGTTTTTCATCCACCCGCTACAGAACGGAATAAACATCGCAAGAAGCGGATTCTTCCACGAGTTCGATCATATCTTCCATCCAGATGAATTTCTTAAACCGCGTGCTGAGCCGAACTTCCCCGCGCTGGTTGTGAGCGCCGAAATCACTGATTTCCATTGAGCAGGGGCAAACCGAAGAAATGGGCACGACGACTTCGGAAACGAGATCGATTTTACCGGCCGGGTTGCTTGATCCAATGATGCTGCAGGTGTAGTCCATGAGCCCGGGGGAGGTGCTCACCGGCGCTTTTTTTTCGATAAAATAGGGAAAAGTCATCTCGACGTGAGCCGAAGCCGCATGCAAATGCCGTTTCATGTCTTTCAGAATCGCGGCGAAATTCTTCAAAGAAACCTCCGGGCTCAGTAAGTGAAGCATTTCGACGAACCGGCTCATATGGGTTCCTTTGTAATCGTGAGGCAAATCCACATACATATTTATCACGGCCACCGTATGTTGAAAACCGTCCCGCCGATCACGGACCGTTATCGGATAACGAAGATTCTTTATACCGACCTTATCGATGGGTAGGTTGCGGTAATCGCGTTGATTCTGGATATCTTTCATGGTCAAGGGAGGTGCCTTCCCCCAGGTCAACCGGAATAAGAACAGCCAAATCGGATTGAAAAACGATGCTGTGACGCGCGTTTATTTTCACTGGTGCGGGCACGAGGCGCATGCTCCCGATGGGTCTTGCGATGGCCTAAGGCCTCAAAAGCGAAACTCTTGAGTCTTACTCCCGCAAACTCGCGCTGAAAGAAACATCTGGGAATCGATCCGCAAGAACGCCGCTTACAAGCCTATTTCAAAAGATAGTCGGGTTTAACATGGCTCAAGGCCCGGAAGATGTTGCCCTTCACCTTTTTGTTGCTGCGGTAAAGCTGCTGCAAAAGGGATTTTATTTCCTGGCGCTTGGAAACTTGGGCGGTTGGACACGGATTCACAAAATCGGGAAATTTTTGTTCCTTTGCAAACCGTTGAATCAGATCCTCGTCGACAAACGCCAGGGGTCTGATCACGGTGAATCGGTCCTGGAAAAAACGCTGATATGGTACCATGGTGCTGATTTCACCGGCATAACAAACATTAAGAAAGAGGGTTTCGATGATATCATCCTTGTGATGTCCGAGGGCCAGTTTGTTGCAACCAAGTTCCGCCGCAATTTCAAATAGCCGTTTGCGGCGCAATCGGGAGCATAAAAAGCAAGGATTTTCATGATTTTGGGGGCTGTGCCCTAAAAGCCCGTAGTCGGTGAATTCCACTCTCAGTCGAAAACCCATTTTTTCACAATAGCTTCGCAAGGATTCCCCGAAGCCTCCCGCAAAGCCGGGATCGATGTATACGGCCCACAGTTTATAATTTAAAGGTATACGGGGCAGGCGTTCGGACAGCACCCACATCAAGGTGAGGCTGTCTTTTCCACCGGAAAGTCCCACCAAAATACGGTCACCATCCGCTAGCATGTCATAACGGTGCACCGCTCGGCCTACCGCCCGGTTGAGCGCTTTGTATGTAAAGCTGGGATGCGGCAAATTTCCGGAGGGGAAAATTATTCTGTATTGGCCCCAGCCGGTTTGGTCGCAATTTTTCCGGCCGCAACTTCCCGCAGGGCGACGACGATGTCTTCATTCTTGGGTGAATTGACCAGGTAGTCGGATCCCTCCCGGATCTGTCTTACCCGTTTAGCAACCACATTCACCAGTAAAAACCGGTTGTGAACTTTATCGAGACAGTCTTCAATCGTGATGCGAGCCACCGCTCAACCTCCCACAATTCGTTTCATTCTTGGTATCGTTTAGTACGCAAATAAAATTTTCATGCATTGTGGTGGCCCAGAGGGCCATGAATGTTCAGCTGTATGAAATATATCCCCGTCGACCACTCATGGGCCTATCCATGGTTTTTCAAAGGCCTAAACTGTTACTATTCTTGATGGTTTCGCGAAAGGAATTTCGCCAATTCGGATTATATGGTTATAATATTTCTCTCAACTCGTAGGATCGTTTCCCTCCCGGTACCTCCAGGGTAAGTTCGTCGCCGGGCTTCTTGCCGAGGATTGCCTTCCCAACGGGGGAAGATATGGAGATACGGCCATTCTCAATATCCGATTCATCCGGACCTACCAGTTGATATTCTACATCCTCGCCGGTATCTAAATTTTCCAGCAAAACCCGGCTGCCGAATACCGCTCGATCCTTCGGAAGTTTGCCGGGTTCAATGATTTCAGCGTGGGCCAGCTTAAATTCCAACTCACCAATCCGACCTTCGATGAATCCCTGCCGATCCTTTGCAGCGGCATATTCGGCATTTTCACTGAGATCGCCGTGAGCCCGCGCCTCCTCTATCGCCCTTATGTTCCGGGGGCGCTCATACCTTCTTAGCTTTTCCAATTCCTTTTTCAGGGTCTCGTAGCCCTGTCTGGTCACCGGTACTCGATCCAATTCAGTACTCCCGAGTTGCAAGTGCATGTTGCGATCGGCGCATCGCGAGTTGGAAACAGACGCCTAACGTTGCATTATGCACAAAATCCTGAGGAATTACAAGCGCAGTCGCGGCTGGTGGCCCAAGTTATGTCGCGCAAGCCAAAGCTGCAACCCGCAACAGATTTATAGATATTCTTGACACAAGACCTGGGCGATCTGAACCGCATTGGTCGCCGCGCCCTTTCGAATGTTGTCTGCTACGATCCACATATTAATCCCGTTGGCGATCGACTCATCTTTGCGTATACGACCCACCAAGGTCAGATCCTGGCCGGCGGCATCGATCGCCAAGGGATAAGCGTTTTTCGCCGGGTCATCAACCACTTTAACCCCCGGTGTTTTCTCCAGGAGCAATCTTACCTCCTGGGCGGAAACGGCTTCTTTGGTCTCGATGTTGACCGATTCGGAATGACCATAAAATACCGGTACCCGGACGGTGGTGGCCGTCACGCCAATGGTATCGTCTTCCAATATTTTCCTGGTTTCGTTGACCATTTTCATCTCTTCTTTCGTGTAGCCGTTTTCCAGGAAGCTGTCGATATGGGGCAGGCAATTGAAGGCAATTTGATGCGGATAGACCCTTTTTTCGTGATCCAGGAAGTTCATCAGGGCCCGGGTCTGGTCAAAAAGTTCGAAAATTGCCTTCTTGCCGGTTCCCGATACCGCTTGATAAGTCGACACGACGATACGCTTGATGCCGTAACGTTTATGAATGGGGTTTAGAGGAACCACCATCTGAATGGTCGAACAGTTGGGATTGGCGATAATCCCTTTCGCGGTGTGTTGGGCGATGGCGCTGGAGTTCACTTCCGGAACGACGAGCGGGACCAGGGGGTCCATGCGCCAGGCACTCGAATTGTCTATGACCACGCATCCCTGCGCAGCGGCCAAGGGAGCGAATTTTTCACTGGTACTTCCGCCGGCCGAAAAAAGGGCAATGTCCATTCCTTTAAAAGACTTTTCGGTCAATTCCTCTACGGCGATCAGATCACCTTGGAACCGCAGCATGCGTCCGACCGAACGCTGGGAAGCCAGGAATTTGATCGATTTGACGGGAAACTTCATTTCCTCCAAGCAACTGATCATCTGATTTCCCACTGCGCCGGTCGCACCGGCCACCGCAACGTTATATTTCTTTTCCGACATCGATAGCCTCCCTCTTCTCAGATTTTGCAAACTGCCCCAAAATAAAAGTCCCGGCTTTCACTTTGTCACCCACGGCCACCGCGGGGGTGAAATCGCCGGGCAGATATACATCAACACGAGACCCGAAACATATGAGACCGAATCGTTGTCCCCGCACCACCTGATCGCCAACCGCGACTTTGCAAATGATACGTCTGGCGATCAGTCCCGCCACCTGGACCACACAAATTTCCCCGCCGTTTTCGATTTCCAGAAAAACCGCATTATGTTCGTTGCGCACCGAGGCTTTGTCGAGGTTGGCCGAGAAAAATTTCCCGGGAGAATAGCAGACCTGTCTGACCCGAGCATCGTATGGCATACGATTCACATGAACATTGAATACGGACATAAAGATACTGATCTTCAGGGTAGTACCGGAAGAAAAGGGACTGTCGTCGATCACGCCGACCGCAATCACCTTCCCGTCCGCCGGGGAAACGACCGCCCCCTGCGCGTTCGGAATAATCCGATCCGGGTCCCTGAAAAAACCACAGATACAAAAGGTTGTCATTAAACCGATCAAGGCGGGAACGGTCAGCTCCAGCAAAGCCAAGATAGCGGTCGTAAAAGCGCAGCCCAACAGCAGAGGATACCCAGCTGGGGCAACCGGAAACGCTACTTGGGAAGACCGTTCTGGCCAAACAAACTTACTCATTGCCGTCTAGTGGTAGCAGTAAGGCGTTTTGGAAGCTTTGGTAAAAACAATCTGCTATCAATTTCGATATATCTTGTCAACAGGATGATCGCCTTTCGAGGTTATGGCATTGGGCGGAACACCGCCCTTGAAGCAGATTCCCCCCTGACAAAGAAACAGCCAACGCTTGGTTCGTTTCGAATGCATCCGCAGCATCTGCCGGGCCGGAAAACAAATGTGAACTTCGCGACCTCGGACGGTCAAGCCGGGGGTAAACGGGACGATCGCATTGGGGGGGTGAAGCCAAGTTCCGCATCGGATTTGCGAATATAATGCGGTACCAACTGGGCGATATCAACGGTATCTTGGTTTTCAAATCTTGCCCGGCTGAGATAAGCGACTGTGGAGGCTCTGATTGCATTTTGACCCGGGAGAGCAAAATGAGCCAGAACGCCTAACTGGGCCATGATTGTTTTTGCGTAATAACGGGCGCCATTGCCGATAAATACGCATGGTTCGTCGATATTCCGCAACACCTCCGCGGTCGCCAAAACCTGTTCTCGAGTTTCTTTGACCAGAGCGCCACCATCAAACCGATAACGGCAGCAATATACCTCGCCCTTACGCGCGTCCAGCATGGCACATATAACAAACGGCGTAGGGGTCGATTGCCAGGCCAAAGCATCAAGGCTGGAGATGCCAACCACCGTCTTATCCAATGCCAAGGCCAGCCCCTTGACCGAACTGATGCCGATTCGCAGTCCCGTAAAAGAACCCGGTCCCACGGTCACGGCCAAACCCTCCAAATCCACAGGCGCCACTTTTGCCATCCGAATAGCGGCCTTTATCATTGGCAGCAAATGTTTGGAATGTGTTTGTCCGCTGTTGTCGGTCAGTTCAGCCAGCAGGGTGTCCTGGTCCGTGATGGCTACGCTGCAACTGCGGGTCGCCGTGTCCACTGCAAGAATTTTCATAAACCCCTGCACGCCATTCCACGATTAACAGTTGACATCCGCCCCCGACCTATCGTTCACGGACGGACGAATTCCCCCTGACCTCGGCCGTCTGACTTTATTACGCCCCCCCCTGTACGTCCCATCTGTCGTTGGGGTTTTAGCCTTCGGTCTGCGGTCCCCCGGTCTCTGCCTTTGGCCTTCCATCTTTGCGCCTCTGCTCGGAGACTTCCGATCAATGACAGCCTGCGGCAAAACTTCATCCATATGTTTGACGCAGATAAATTGCAGTTTACGCTTGACATAACTCGGAATTTCAACCAAGTCCTTTTTGTTTTTCTCGGGAATGATGACAGTTAGAATTCCGGCGCGCAGAGCTCCCAAGGCCTTTTCTTTCAATCCTCCGATGGGGAGAACCCTTCCTCTGAGCGTTATTTCGCCGGTCATGGCCACGTCATTGCGAATTGGTTTCCGCGTTAAGGCGGAAATGAGCGCGGTCGCCATGGCAATACCGGCTGAAGGACCATCTTTGGGAATGGCACCGGCGGGCACGTGAATATGAACATCGAGGTTTTCGAAGATCTTTTCTTCCACCCCCAAATGAGGTAGATTCGCCCGGGCATAAGTCACGGCCGCCCGGGCCGATTCCTGCATGATGTCTCCCAGCTGTCCGGTGACAATCAATTCACCTTTACCGCCGATCAGGGCGGCTTCCACGTACAGTACCTCCCCCCCGACCTGGGTCCAGGCCAGACCGGTCGCTAAGCCCACCTGGCTGTTTTCCTGATCCATTTCCGGAACATATTGTGCCACGCCGAGGTATTTGGGCAAATTGCTTCTCGTAATCAGGAATGGCTCTTTTCCGCCCTCGGCGATTTTGCGCGCCACCTTGCGGCAAATGGTTCCGATCTCACGCTCAAGGTTGCGCAACCCGGCTTCGGATGTGTAGTCGGTAATGATGTGTCGCAAGGCTTCCGCGCTAAGGGAGAGCGATCTTGGTTTGAGGCCATTTTCTTTGATCTGGCGCGGAATCAGGTGACGCCGGGCGATCTTTATTTTTTCTTCTTCCGTGTAGCCGGCAAGGGTAATGACTTCCATGCGATCCAGCAGGGCTGAGGGGATCGTATCGGTTAAATTGGCAGTGAGAATGAACATGACGTGCGAGAGATCAAACGGAAGGTTCAAGAAATGGTCGCTGAATTCACTATTCTGCTCCGGATCCAGAGCTTCCAGCAGGGCCGAAGATGGATCACCCCGAAAATCGGCCCCCAGCTTGTCAATTTCGTCCATCATGAAAAGGGGATTATTCGTGCCGCATTGTTTGAGCCCCTGGAGAATGCGTCCCGGTAAAGCACCGATATAAGTCCGGCGATGGCCTCTGATCTCGGCTTCATCCCGGATCCCACCCAATGAAATCCGCACAAACTTGCGTTTCATGGCCCGGGCAATGGATCGACCCAGAGACGTCTTGCCGACCCCCGGGGGCCCCACAAAACACAGAATTGGTCCTTTCATCTGCGGGTTAAGCTGACGTACGCTCAAGTGTTCGAGGACGCGGTCTTTGACTTTCTCCAGTCCGTAATGATCTTTGTCTAAAACCGCCTTGGCTTTCTTAACATCGATCCCTTCCTTCGTAGATCTGCTCCAAGGCATATCGACCAACCAGTCAAGATAAACGCGAATCACCGTGGACTCGGCCGAGTCAGGGTGCATCTGTTCCAAGCGCCTCAGTTGCTTATGGGCCTCTTGCTTCGCTTCTCTGGACATCTTGGCCCGCTTGATCTTCTTTCTGTAATCCTCTATCTCCTGGGCTTTTTCATCATGCTCCCCCAGTTCGCGGTAAATCGCGCGCACCTGTTCCCGCAAGAAGTAGTCGCGCTGGCTCTTTGATATTTCATCTTTCACGTCCGACTGGATTTTCGCCTGCATGGTCGACAGTTCCAGTTCTCTCGAGATCAGATCGTTGACTCTTTTGAGCCGTTGGATCGGATCGAAAATCTCCAAGAGGTTCTGGGATTCTTCAATTTTCAATCTTAGATTGGATGCGACCAGATCGGCCAGTTTTCCTGGATCAACGATATTTTCCAGAACGGTGCCGACATCGCCACTCAATTCACCTCGCAGGGCCAGGATTTTTTCCGAGTGTTCCCGAACATTGCGCATCAGGGCTTCAACTTCCAAATTGATTTCCGGGACCGGGTACTCCTGAATAAGTTCGAGCTTGACGCGATAATATGATCTCTTACGTAAATACTTGATGATCCTGCCTTTGGCCACCCCCTGGACCAGCGACTTCACCCGACCGTCTGGAAGTTTCAGAATTCGCAGAACACGGCCGACGGTTCCCGTACTGAAAATCTCGTCCGTGGAAGGGTTTTCGGTTGAGGCATCCTTCTGGGTCGCCAAAAACAAAAAACCGTCTTTGGACACAGCTTCCTCCACGGCCCGAACCGACTTTTCGCGACCCACAAACAAGGGCAGCAGCATGTCGGTAAAGATCACCACATCGCGTACGGGCATCAATGGAAGGGTCGTGGGTATGTCGCTTTCCCTCTCGTTTTCTTCGATGATGCTGATCAGATCATCCCTATCGGTTTCGCCCATTTTTTCTCCTGCGCGCCTGAATCTGTAGCCCTTCCCTCTCACCAATTGTCCAATCTGAGAAAGCGTTGGGGTAGGTCAAGCTGGAGGAAAGGATTGCCAAACCTATAATAATAATAACGATTTCCCCTTTTACAATATGAACCTTGTTTTTTTCGTGAAACCTGGCTAAACTATTAGATATTAGTGCTGGCATCGCTACGGTCGATGCTGACATCGCCAAGCGCACCCTCCTGGCCACGAATTCCCCGGATTGCGGTTTGCGCCACGGGAGTTGCGCGCAGATCTTAGAAAGCATATAAGGACTGGCCCTAATGAGTTATCTGCCCGAAATTTTTTCCTTTTTATTTGGTTTATGCATCGGAAGTTTTCTAAATGTTTGCATATACAGACTGCCCGTTTCCAAATCAATTGTCCATCCCCGCTCCATGTGCCCCCATTGCGGCTCTTTTATCGATTTCTACGACAATATCCCGATCCTGAGCTATCTGTGGATCAAAGGACGATGCCGTCACTGCCGCACTCCGATTCCGTTTCGATATCCTGTCGTCGAATTCTTGGGCGGTCTCTTCGCCTTGGGAACTTATCTCAAATTTGGATTTACGTTCGAGGCGATCTTATATTATGCATTTATTGCCACGCTTTTAGTGATAACCTTTATTGACATCGATCACCAGATTATCCCGGATATCATCACGTTGTCCGGGATACCGTTATGTTTTGCCGCCAGCTTTTTCTTGCCGACGGTTAATTACATCGATTCGTTGATCGGCATATTGACGGGCGGCGGAAGTTTGTTTCTCGTGGCCTGGATCTACAATGTAATTACCAAGAAAGAGGGGATGGGAGGCGGAGACATCAAGCTTCTAGCGATGATCGGTGCCGTCGTCGGCTGGCAAGGAGTCCTCTTTACGATTTTTGTGGCCTCGGCGGTGGGGACACTGTCGGGACTGGCCGTCATTTTGCAGGCCCGCAAAAGTCTGAAGCTCGCCGTGCCTTTTGGCCCTTTTCTTTCCATCGGCAGTATTGCCTATATTTTCTTCGGACCTGAACTGGTCAGATGGTATTTCAATCTGCTAAGCTAGGTCCTGCCAGGCGAAGGCTTGACGATCAATTGGTTGGATGGTTTCAGGCTAAGATGGAATTATCAGCCTCGGCCCAAGCGGCTTGAAACGTTAACTTCAGGGGGTTGTTGCTATCCTGCAAAAAGGCCGTCTGTCATTTCCGCCGCTGACAGCTCCTCAAAACTCTAATTTTCGGCAATGAATTGTCGATAGGCCGGGCCAAGCGCTATGCGAATCGCCGTTATATCCGATATCCATGCCAATCAGGACGCCTTCCAGCGGGTCCTTGCCGACATCGACCGCGCACGGATTGATCGAATTGTTAGTCTGGGTGATAACATCGGTTACGGACCCGACCCGGAAGAGGTGCTCAGAACCATGCAAGCCCGCAACATTCCCTCCGTCTTGGGGAATCACGAAATGGGGGTATTAGATTCCAAATATCTGAGCTGGTTTAATCCGGTGGCACGCGAATCCCTGGTCAAAACCCGTCAGATGCTTTCGGGCGCATCCATGCGACTTATCTCCAAGATGACCTCACTTCTGACGATTGCTGACTGCCGGTTTGTTCACGGGTTTCCCCCGAATTCTCAGTTCATCTATTTCTTTCAAGTCTCCGCCAACAAAAAGCGGCAGGTTCTACACCAAATGCCTGAGAGGATGTGCTTTGTGGGCCACACCCATACCCTAGCCATCGTGGGATTTGATGGCCAATCTCTTGAAACCGGGATGCTTAAGGCAGGCACCCTGAACCTGAGGAGAAACAAAAAATATCTGCTTAACATCGGCAGTGTCGGACAGCCCCGCGATGGCAATAATAAAGCCAAGTACGTCATTTGGGATTCAATCGCCGATACTCTCACCGTCCGCTTTATCACTTACGACATTGCAACCGTGGTCAGCAAGATCATAATGGCCGGGCTTCCCCCAGAACATGGACTGCGCCTATGGTAGCAATGGTACCCATATCCACAGTTTACGAGCGAATTCATCCAAATCGCAATTATGTTAAAAAAGCGCTTTGTGGCGGGTGAGAAGCAGACTGTTTGGGATTTGACGTCGCCCATGCGGAGGCTCTTTGCTTCAGCCGAAATGGAGAGAATTTGAGATTGAAGAAATTCGTTATCATCATTGCCGTTAGCACATTCCTGGCTTTGTGTGTGGCCGGCGGAGCTTATTTGGATCTGAAGGCATATGGGGTAAGACCAGCTAATTCGAGTCAAGGTTCAAAAATAATAACTTTCCACCCCGGACTGACATTTAAGACGGCAACGCGCATTTTGTATCAAAATGAGATCATTAAGCATCCAAAGAAATTCGAACTGCTCGCGCGAATCAAAGGATATGATAAACAGTTGAAAGCCGGGGAATATCTTTTGTCGAGCACGATGACCCCGCTGAAAATCCTTGACAAAATCGTCAAGGGCACGGTCATACTCCATAAATTGACGGTCCCAGAAGGTTACAATCTGTACCAGATCGCCGAAATCGTCGCCACTGAGGGATTTGGAACCGAAGCGGATTTTATCAAAGCCGCTACGGACCCCGCCTTCGCAAGACGAAATGGCATCGAGGCTGATTCGTTGGAGGGTTACTTATTTCCGGACACCTATTATTTTCGCAAAGGGGTTTCCATCGAAACGATTATTACGACGATGGTTGATCGATTTCGATCCGTCTTCCAGGAGGCCTGGGCCCACCAGGCTTCGAACCTGGGATTATCCATTCACCAGGTGGTTACCCTGGCTTCGATCATCGAAAAGGAGACGGGCACCGCTTTCGAGCGTCCGCTCATTTCTTCGGTTTTTCACAATCGCCTCAAACGGAAAATGCGTTTGGAAACCGATCCTACGGTTATTTACGGCCTGAAGAACTTCGACGGCAATATCACACGCGAACATCTGGAAACACCCTCTCCCTATAACACTTACAAAATCCAAGGCCTTCCCCCCGGGCCGATTGCCAATCCAGGAATCGCATCGATAGAAGCCGCTCTGCATCCCACCGATACCTCCTTTCTCTATTTCGTTTCCAAAAAAGACAAAACGCACCAGTTTTCAAACAACCTGACGGACCACAACCGCGCCGTGAGAAAGTATCAATTAAACCGATAAATCCATCCCGGCGGTTTCCCCCGTAAAAACCGGCCCTTTCGGCTTGACAGATTTCCGGATCATTCTTACCGTTAAATTGTCAGTACCACTCCAAGACCGCCGATCATTTCAGATTGCGGCGGCGATGGAACCCCTTCCGAGGGTAGCGTCAAGCCAAACCGTCAGATATTGTCGGATAGCGTTGGAGAAAGCTCAAATGCACACGTCCATCAAGGAAAAGCAGAAGACTATCATTGACTTGGAAAAACTCAATTCATTGAATGCTGAAGGTTGCCCGGCCTGTGGCAAAAAGTTCAGTCTGGGAGATCCGGTGGTCGTCGCCTGTGGCGCCTGGGAAGGGGGACGGAAACTCATCCACGAAAACGAGGCGGTGTTCGACGAACGAACCATGACCTACGTCGAACGGCGCTGTTACGAATCCAGTAAAGGATAGTGCAGCGCCGGCGACGGCCAAGAGCGCGCTGTCGCTCAAGGGCGGTTGATGCGCGCTTTCCCTGAGTAAGCACCTTATCATTTCACGCGACTTTTGTTTGCAGTTTTCTCGCCTGCATTTTTCCCTGCAGAATGACCCCACCCGATAATGTCGCCAGGAACACCTTCGCGAATCGACCTGTTGAGTCTCGCCGAACACATCCACCGCTAAACCGATCTGCGGCTTTTCGAGAACGGGCATTTCTTGTCAACTCTGTGTCCCCTGCGAAACCTTCCGAATTCAGATTGTGACAAAAACTGCATAATTTGGCACATATATTGCTTTGACATATATTGCTTAAAGACAGCGTCAACCTGATCTCAACGATTTCGCAGATGTGCGTGCATATTTTCGGACGACGGGCTCCAAAGCAATACATGAACGTGCCCGCATGGAAATAACAGAGCAAGCCTTGGCTCTTTTTCAGGTTTCCTCTGATCGGGTGCAACACTTGGAGTAACCGTTTAGCCCTTTGAAAAACCACGGATAGGCCGACAGCGCATTGGCTTTTGGGATCGGGAAAAACTCGAAGATAAAGCTTCGTCAAACCGACCCGCGCGGTGATTTCTAAAAGCAGGCCAAGAAAATGATGGTCTATCCGGGCCTTAGTGGAACTTCTTTTTAGGGTTCGGTTTAACGACCTCTAATTTTCTCAGACAGTTTCCCGACGCCAAAAGCCAATGCGCTGTTGACCGGATATTTTTCGTGCAGCTAAATTGCTACCAATTGGAAAACTTGCGGTTGATTATCCCCCCCTATTCGGCTATGAACCCAGTTTAATGATCCTTTCCCGATCAAGCTTCAAGTTGCCCAAAAGCACGCGCGTCAAACTTGGTCACGGGCAGCTTTGAAGTTAAGAACTGGAAACGAGAACTTCAGGGGTAGAAAATGACGAAAACGAAATCATTTATTTCGCTGAATGATATCGCGCTAATCATCATCGGCGCCGGTGCGTCTCTTCTTTATTACTATTTCGAAAGAGCGCTGCAAGCCAGTCCCAATCTGAGCGTTTTCATCACGATTGGAATTATCTTGATGATCAGTCTTTGTACCCAAATTCTAATCAACAACATCAACCGGTCCAAGGAAGCCCTGCGTGAGGCCAATGAGACTTTGGAAGTAAAAGTCAAGGAACGCACCGCGGAACTACGCGAATCGGAAATAAAATATCGGACGATCTTCGAAAATACAGGCGCGGCCACAGTTATCATTGAAAAAGGCCTGACGATATCACTGGCTAACTCAGTGTTTGTTAAGATTTCCGGATATAAAAAAGAAGATTTGGAATCCGCCAAGTCGTTGTTGGAATTTCTCGACACGAAAAGCCATCGCAAAATCAAGCGCGAAGAAGACTTCTCCCACCAAGGACAAAATCACCAGGTCGGCGCTCAAAACTTCGAGTGCAAATTCATAGACAAATACAAACAGCAAAGGGATATTCTCATTACCTTGGCTCCCATTCCAGGATCATTTAAAAGTGTCGCCTCCCTGGCTGATATCACGGAACTCAAAAAGGCTGAACGCCAAATTTACCACCAAGCTTTTCACGACACGCTCACGAATTTGCCGAACCGCGCCCTTTTTATGGAGCATCTGAATATGGCCATCAAACGTGCCCGCCGACGCGATGATTATCGTTTCGCCGTGCTCTACCTGGATATCGATCGCTTCAAGCTGGTCAACGATAGCCTGGGTCACGGTGTCGGCGACAGCCTTCTGATTGCCTTTGCCCACCGCATCCTGGAGTCATTAAGGGACATCGACACCTTAGCGCGCCTGGGAGGCGATGAATTCGTGATTTTGCTGGAGGATATTGAAGACAGTGATTACGCCAGTTCCGTGGCCGAAAGACTGCAGCAAGAGCTGAAAAAACCGTTTTTGCTTGACGGCAAAGAGGTCTTCGCGCCGGCCAGTTTCGGCCTGGTCATCAACACCAGCGCCTACGCCCAACCGGAGCACATCATCCGTGATGCCGATGCCGCCATGTACCATGCCAAAGAGAGGGGTAAGGCACAATTCAAGGTTTTCGACAAGACGTTGCATGAAAAAGCGCTCCATCTTCTACAAAGGGAAACCGATCTACGAAAAGCCATTCATACAAAGGAATTCGAAAATCATTACCAGCCGATTGTCTCCATGGAAAACGCCTCTCTGGTAGGATTTGAAGCCCTCATACGCTGGAAACACCCCCAGTTGGGAGTAATCCATCCGGGTTCATTCATATCCATCGCAGAGGAAACGGGGCTCATCATCCCGATTACCCATCTGGTAGCCCAGGAAGCTTGCGCCGATCTGCAGCGGTGGCAAACCCGCCTGGGAAATAAGCTGATTTTAACCGTCAATGTGAACATTTCTAGCAAACATTTTCTCCGCACAAGCCTTTTGAAGGATGTCCAGGATATTCTCGACAGTAGCGGCTTGCCTTCGAAGCATCTAAAATTGGAGATCACCGAAACGGCTTTGATGGAGGATGCCGAGGAGACGATTCGGTTGGTTCATCGTTTGAAGGACTTGGGGATACACTTAGTGATTGATGATTTCGGCACGGGCTATTCTTCCCTGAGTTATTTGCAGCGGCTGCCCATTGATACATTGAAAATTGACCGCAGTTTTGTCTCCCGCATTCATACGCACCCCGACGGCAATCGCAATATTGTCGAGGCTATTCTTTCCTTAGCCAACCGACTCAATATGGTAGTGGTGGCCGAAGGCGTGGAAACCCCGGAGCAATACGAAATTCTCTCGCAAATGCAATGTCGCTTCGGTCAGGGGAATTACTTCTCCAAGCCGCTGCCAAAAAAGGAAGTGGACGAACTCATCAATAAAATTGAACGACTCCGGTGCCCGGATAAGAATTTATCACTGCCGGACATTCTGGCCACCTGATCTGCGTTTTTATGGATATAACCCGATTTTCCGAGGAACAACTCGCCGGCCAACGTCTCATGGTCGGTTTTGATGGAACCGAGCTTGATCCGCAACTGAAATTTCTGATTGCGCGTATCAAGGTGGGGGGGATTATTTTATTTGCGCGCAATTTGCAGACTCCGGAACAAATAAAACAGCTGTGCATCACGGCCCAAGATTTTGCACGATCGTGCGGGCAACCCCCCTTGTTCATAGCCGTCGACCAAGAAGGCGGCCAAGTGGCGCGGCTCAAAGAACCGTTCACCCAGTTCCCGGGCAATCCCCATATGCGCGATGAACAAGAGGCCGTGCATTTTGCCCGGATAACGGCTGCCGAATTGGCCCAGGTGGGTATCAACATGAACATGGCGCCGGTGATGGACGTGGCGCCGCCGGACTTCAACAGCATCATGGCCGCAAGGATATTCGGCCGTGATCCGGCCTGGGTTTCGCGTTTGGGGGTTAAAGTTGTCGAACATTTGCAGCAGAACCGTATCATGGCGGTTGCCAAACATTTTCCCGGCATCGGCCGGACAACCTTAGACTCCCATCTGGATCTGCCGACGGTCGACATTGACTTTCCCGCCCTGAGATCCTTCGAGCTGATTCCATTTGAAGCCAGCATTCAACACCAGGTCGCCGGCATCATGTTGTCCCATATTTGCTACCAGAAAATTGACCCCCAATGGCCGGCCAGTCTGTCCCTTCGGATCGCCAAGGATCTTCTACGTGATCAGTTGAGGTTTGGTGGCGTCGTGCTAACAGACGATCTGGACATGGGGGCGATAAGCAACCATTATGATATTCAGACCGTAGTTCGTCAGATTCTTGCCGCCGATATCGATTTGGCCCTGATATGTCATTTCGGTCCCAATATCGAAATCGCGTTCGAGCAAATGCGACAGGGACTGACGCAATCCAGCGCGATCAGAGCCAAAGGGGTGGAATCCATCCTGCGGATTATGGCCTTGAAACGCAGATATATTGGCATTTAGGAATTGAGGCCCTATCGCGCGCGTGAGAAGACATCGACATCCCCGGAATCTGCGCCGGTCCCGTCTTTCAGGTAGTAATAGCCGGTAGCGGCCACCATGGCGGCATTGTCGCCACATAGATGGACTGACGGTATGTGGACCGCCACTCCCTGACCCGCGGCATCCAGCCGCAACTTTTCCCTTAAGCGGCTGTTGGCCGCCACCCCGCCTACCAGCGCAATGTGGCTGCAACCTAATCGGACGGCCGCCTGGATTACTTTGAATGTGAGGACTTCAACGACTGCCTCCTGGAATCCGGCCGCAATATCGGCCAGTTGTTCCGAGCAGTCATTGCGGTGCCTGGTGACATAGCGATTGACCGCCGTTTTGAGGCCGCTGAAGCTGAAGTCATATTCAGACTTATCCAGATATGTTCGCGGAAATTCAATTTTGGCGGGATCCCCTTCTGCGGCAAGCCGGTCAATTACACTCCCACCCGGATAGCCCAGTCCCAGAATTTTAGCAACCTTGTCAAAGGCCTCCCCGGCCGCGTCGTCCCGTGTTTGGCCCAACATCTCAATACAGGTGTGGGAAGTCACATGATAGATACCGGTATGACCGCCGGATACGAGGAGGGCGACATGGGGAAAGGGCGGAGGATCCGGTTCCAGAAAAACCGAATGAATGTGGGCTTCCAGATGATTAATTCCCACCCAGGGAATCTCCAGCGCAAACGCATAGGTCTTGGCAAATGAGAACCCCACCAGCAAGGATCCGATAAGACCGGGTCCGCGCGTGACCGCAATCGCATCAATTTGCTTTTGGTCAAGGCCCGCGGCGCTCAGCGCTTCATGCACCACCGGCACAATGGCTTCCATGTGTTTGCGGGAAGCCAGTTCCGGCACGACGCCGCCATAGGGATGATGCACGGCTACCTGGGAAGATACCACCGAAGATAAAATGACTTTACCATCCGCCACGATCGCCGCCGCGGTTTCATCACAGGATGTCTCGATGCCGAGGATGTTCATGTGATGGGGAGTTGCACGCCGCAAAATCGGAAAACATCCAAATTACAGATGCGGTATCAATTTAGCTGTTTGCAGAATATCCCGGTCGACCGCTCATCGGCTTTGGGCAGCGGGAAACGGTCTGAGAAAATTAGAGGTCGTTAAACCGAACCGTCAAAAGGAGTTCCACTGAGGCCCGGATTGACCTTCCTTTGCGCGGTATCCTCTTTGAAAGCAACGCGCGGGTCTGTTTTACGAACCCTTGTTTTCGAGTTGTTTCCGACTCCAAAAGCCGATGAGCGGTCGGCCCATCCATGGTTTTCTAAAGGGCTAAACTGTTACCCAATGAGGTATTTATATTTTACTTTTTGTCCGACATCCTCCGGATGTTTTCTTTGCCGGATACTCAGTTGGGGCATAAAGCGCCGCTCGTTTGCGCTTTGGCGATCCAGCCCAGCAGGTTCGAAAAAAGAACCATCACCTTCCTCACCACGGAAGCCTTATCCTGATCTTCGTTTTTGTCTGTCATGCCGGTCACAGCCATTGAATCCGTTCAGTGGAATTCTTGCCCTCCAGGATTTCGCCGATGACGAAAGCTTTTTCGTTCATTGCCTCCAACTGCTGTAAAGTATCCTGAGCCGAATGCTCTGGAACGATCGCCACCATACCAATTCCATTGTTGAATGCTCGCATCATCTCGTGTTCGGACACTTGGCCGGCTTCCTGCAGAAAAGGGAATATGGGGGGCACATCCCAGCTTTCCTTTTGGATCAAAATATTGCATGTTTTGGGTGTGATGCGCAGAATATTTTCGGCAAGCCCTCCGCCGGTGATATGGGCCAACCCATGAATCGGCAGATCTTTCAAAAGACGCTGGATCGCTGCGGCATAAATTCTGGTGGGCGTAAGCAGTTCTTCACCAATGCTTTTGCCAAGCTCTGGAATATAGGTATCAATTTTCAGTTTAAGCACATCAAAACAAATTTTGCGCACCAACGAATAGCCGTTGCTGTGAAGCCCGCTGGAGGCAATGCCGATAATCTTGTGACCGACCCGAATCTCAGTGCCATCCACGATTTTGGCGTTATCAACGATCCCTACAACAAATCCAGCCAGATCATATTCATTGGGCTGATACATGCCGGGCATTTCCGCCGTTTCCCCGCCGATAAGGGCACACTTGGCCTCTTTACAACCCTCGCCGATTCCCCGGATAATATCCGCCGCCCGTTGGCTGTCCAGTTGTCCCACGGAAAGATAATCGAGAAAGAAAAGAGGTTTAGCGCCTTGAACGATAATGTCGTTGACACACATGGCTACCAAATCAATGCCGATCGTGTCATGCTTATCAAGCATGAAGGCGATTTTGAGTTTGGTGCCCACCCCATCTGTGGAGCTGACCAAGACAGGCCGTTCCAGGTTGGCGACATTCAGAGAAAAAAGTCCCCCAAAACCACCGATATCGCCGATTACCCCCGAGCGAGGAGTCTCTTTGGCGATTTTACTGATGGTTTGAATCAAATCGCTGGCCTTGTCGATATCCACCCCGGCATCAGCGTAAGTCAGAGAATTTGTCATATTGATCTCCTAAAAATTATGCCCTTATTTCAAAACTGTCTGAAAATTAAACCGATTCACTTAAAAAGTCAAAACAATTTTTTTGACATCCGGCGCTCAAGGATGTATGAGAAAATTTTCGTAACCAAGCCTGAACCCGAAGCATCAAAAATAATGACACTCGTTTTTTGACGAGGTGGCCTAACAGGGCAGGCCGAAGTCGGCGTGGCGCTTTTCACGCCCGAAAGGAGCCTTATATGGGAGAAATAAATGTTGGTTTACTTGGCTGCGGGACAGTGGGAACCGGCGTAGCCAGAATACTGATTGAAAACAGAGAGCTGCTGCGTACGCGTATCGGGACTTACATTAACCTGAAACGCGTGGCCGATATTGACATCCAAAGGGACCGTGGACTGCAATTTGACGAAGGTGTCTTGATCACCGATGCATATCAAGTGGTCAACGATCCTTCGATCGATATTATCATCGAAATGATCGGGGGGGAAAGTATCGCCAAGGATCTGATTTTAAAGGCTATCGAAAACGGCAAACAGGTCGTGACCGCCAACAAGGCGCTGCTGGCCAGTCAGGGCCAAACCTTAATTCGAGCGGCCGCTGCCAAAGGAGTTGATCTGGCTTTTGAAGCCAGTGTCGGCGGCTGCATGCCCATCGTTAAAACCCTGCGGGAATCCTTGGCTGGAAATCACATCGAATCCATGATCGGTATCTTAAACGGCACCTGTAACTACATTTTGACCAAAATCACGGATGAGGGTTGTCCATTTGAAACGGCACTGGCGGAAGCCCAGGCCCAAGGATACGCCGAGGCCGATCCGACCCTGGATATTGAGGGTCTGGATACCGCCCATAAAATAGCTATCCTGGCGGCTCTGGGCTACGGCATGGAAATTAATTTAAAGGATGTATATACCGAAGGTATTTCACGAATTAAACCTCTGGATATTGAGTTTGCCGATCAATTCGGGTATAAAATCAAACTTCTGGCAATTAGTAAAATCATCGACCAAGCCGTGGAAGCCCGGGTTCACCCCACGATGATTCCTTCTCATGATCTGCTTTCCAATGTCAGCGGTACGTTGAACGCGATTACGATCAGAGCGGACGCGGTGGGAGAAATCCTGCTATACGGACACGGGGCAGGAATGATGCCGACCGCCAGTGCGGTGGTGAGCGATATCGTCGATTTGGCCCGCAACCTTTTGTTCGGCAGCATCGGCCGGATTCCGACTCTTTCCAGCCAGACGAGCCACATTAAAAAAATTCCGGTCTTGGCGATGGATGAAATTCGCACCCATTATTATTTCCGCTTTGAGGCGCTGGACCGGCCCGGGGTCCTTTCCAAAATATCCGGCATCCTTGGCCGTTACGGGATCAGTATCCAGTCGGTGCACCAGAAAGGACGCAAATCAAACGGTTCGGTACCTGTGGTGATGTTGACCCACCGGGCCAAAGAAGCAGACGTCCGTAAGGCCTTGACCGAAATCAGTGGCCTGGATGTCGTCAGCGCGCAACCGGTTCTCATCCGAATTGAGGATGAACGGGAGTGAATCGGACTGAAAATTGAAAGGATTGCGGGTGGCTGGTTACGGGCTTCCGGGTACGGTTGGCGCGCCGCCGGATGCCGTGCTCAGGGAAAATAACCCGTACACCCGATCCCCGAAGAGGTATTATGCATATTGTATGTTCTGATCTGGAAGGGATTTTTGTCCCCGAAATATGGATTAACGTCGCTGACATTACGGGTATCAAAGAGCTGCGGCTGACAACCCGCGATATCTCTGACTACAATGTTCTAATGGCACGGCGACTGGCCATTCTAAAAGAAAATGGGCTTAAACTCGCAGATATCCAGAAAGTGATTGCCACCATGGATCCTCTGGCGGGAGCCGTTGATTTCCTGAATTGGCTCCGCTCCTCGGTTCAAGTTCTTATCCTGTCGGATACATTCGTTCAGTTTGCGGGACCTTTGATGCAAAAGCTGGGCTGGCCGACCCTTTTCTGCAATTCATTAACCATCGGACCGGACGGCACCATTACCGGGTATCAATTGCGGCAAAATGATGGCAAACAAAAAGCCATCTTGGCCATGCAAAGCCTGCAATACAAGGTGATCGCCATTGGTGATTCTTATAACGATATTACCATGCTGCAGGCGGCGGAAAGAGGCATTCTGTTTTGCCCTCCTGAAAACGTTAAGAATGAGTTTGGGGAGTTTCCAGCAACGTTTAGCTATGATGACTTAAAGCGAATTATTAAGAAAACGATGAACAACTCACAGTAAGCTCTATAGGCGGTGGCGCTTCTCCCATTCCAGCTTACTGAGGAGAGCAGTTTATGCTGATCCATCAGACAACCTGCCGGGTTATATACGGGGACACCGACAACATGGGATATGCGTATTACGGAAACTTCTTTCGCTGGTTTGAAATTGGCCGTAACGAATTGTTCCGATCCCTCGGGCTTACCTACCGCTCGGTCGAAGACAAAGGGGTTTTCCTTCCGGTATCCGAAGCCCACTGCAAATATTCCACCCCCGCCCGATACGATGACGTGTTGGTTATCGAGACCTCCCTCGATCCAAAAGTCAAAGCCGGTGTCAAGTTTGACTACCGAATCCTCAGTGAGAACGGTCAGACAATCCTAGCCCAGGGCTACACCAAACACGCCTGCGTCGACCGCCAAGGCAAAGTGGTGCGCCCGCCTGAATTCATCCGCGAGGTGATGGCCGGAATATCCCCTGAATCATGAATATCGATATTGCCAAATTTGACAGGTGCCGCATTGTCGTCCTCGGGGATTTGATGATCGACGAATATGTGTGGGGGGTTGTCGACCGCATTTCGCCGGAGGCGCCGGTCCAAATTGTATCGGTCCGGAGCGAGGAATTGACCTTGGGCGGCGCCGGCAATGTCGTCAATAACCTAGTCGCATTGGGCGCTCAAGTGGCGGTCGTCGGCGTCATTGGCGATGGTGAGGACGGCAAGCTGTTACGGCGCAAGTTTGAAGGGTTGGGCGTGGATGCCCGCGGGATTATTCCCGAAGCCGGCCGCCCCACAACCAGGAAAACAAGGATCATCGCCGCTCATCAGCAGGTTCTTCGCATCGACCGCGAAACCCAACGGGAAATAGCGCGCCAAACTTTCCAGGCGATGACCAAGGCCCTGAAAGAGATCGTCCCCACGGTTGATGTGGTACTCATCTCGGATTATGGCAAAGGGGTGATTTCCCGGC
>CP070697.1:3752668-3762420 GCA_020353555.1 Desulfobacterales bacterium | reverse complement strand
AGAATCCCGATGCCTATCTGCACATCAGCGCCAGAAATGACGCGGGCCTCGTCGTCAACGGCGCCAAGGCCCATATCACCGGGGTGATCAATTCCCACGAAATCATTGCGCTGCCCACCCGGGCCATGGGCGAACAGGACGCCGATTACGCCGTGGCGTTTGCGGTCCCGGTGAATACGCCCGGGATCAAATACATTTTCTCCCGCCAGACAAACGATAGCCGGCGGTTGGACAGTCCCCTGGATGCCGGCAATCCCAAGTATGCGATCGTGGGGGGTGAAGCGGTGATAATTTTCAAGAATGTTTTTGTTCCCTGGGAACGGGTGTTTATGGCCGGTGAATATGATTTCTGCGGCGCCCTGGTCGAAACCTTCGCCGGATATCATCGCTCGAATTACGGGGGGTGCAAAGTCGGTCTGGCCGACGTGGTCATCGGCGCATCCCATTGGGTGGCCGATGCCCATGGTGTGGCCGGGGCTTCCCACATCGTTGATAAACTGACGGAAATGATCGGTATGGCCGAAACCTGCTGGTCCTGTTCCCTGGCTTGTTCCTACGAGGGTTCGAAAACGCCGTCCGGGGCCTATGTCATCGATGGTCTGCTGGCCAATGTGACCAAGCTGAACATCACGCGCCTGGTGTACGAATGGATGCGGATTGCCCAGGACATTGCCGGCGGTAAGATCATCACCTTACCATCGGAAAAAGACATTAATCATCCGGAAGTGGGCCGGATCATCGCGGAATGTTTCCGTGGCAAAGAGGGAGTCGATGTCAACGATATTTTTAAAATGCTGCGACTGGTTGAAAACATGTCCGTGGGAGCGGGCCTGCCCGAAGCCATGCACGGGGCCGGGTCCCCCGCGGCCCAGAAGATTATGATTGCCCGGCGCAGCGGCATCGAGCGCAAACGGGAACTGGCCGAAACCATCTGCGGCATTCGCAAGGATGAAGATTTTGAAAAGATTGTCGGCAAACCCGAAGAAGAATATTGGAAGGAAACGAAGGCCAAAATCGAAAGCAAGAAAGCCAAGATTTGCTGAAGCGGGCCGTTTCAGCTTTTTCCCATCAGAATGATTTGAATCGTGATCTTACCGGGTTTTCCAGATTCTATGGTCTGTCTCGGTTCGGGCGCGTCCCGTGGAATCCGAAGTTGATTCCGACGCCCTGCCGCAACCGGGACCTGCCCGGCGCAAAAAAATGGTCAAACGCCAGCTTCGGATCCGGATAAAGTATTGTGGCGGCTGCAACCCCGATATTGACCGGGGTTCACTGGTCAAACACCTTGCGAGCCTCTTGATGGAGGAAGGGATTGAAGCGCACTTTATGACGGCTCCGGCCGAAGCGGATTTGCTTCTATTGATAAACGGCTGCCCGCACGCCTGTCTGGAGGAGGAGTATGCCGAAAGCGGCCGGACGATGGCTTATATTTCGGTTCAGGGCGCCCGGTTGAGCTATCAGCCGGTCCCCGAGGAGGAACTGGCGGCCGCGGTCGGGCAGCAAATCAGGATCAGGTTTTACCCTGCATAAAGTTGCGAATGACAGGGAGCAAGGCGTCGACCCCTTCCTGCAAAGGACGGACAACGGGCATTTTTAAAGTCTCCCCCAGTTTCTTTTGGTAAGCAATAAGTGCGGGCTCCTCCCGGCCGTCACCGTTTAGCGCCACGGCCAGGGTTTCAGCTCCGTATTTTGCGATCAGACTGATTTCATCCTCCACGGCTGGCAATAAGCAGCCCACCTCTTCGAGCTCATCGAAATAGACTCGAAAGGGGGCGTGCACGAGAATGACCCCTTTCACATTCCCGGACAGCAGAATTTCCGATCCGCAGGGGCCGGCCGGGTTGCGCAGTCCCGACTGCCCCTCGATGAGAATCAGATCCGGCGCCGCCCGGCGAGCACAATCCACGAGGGCTTTCTCGATTTCACCGCTGACAAAATCATTGGGGGTCGCATCCAGGAGAAATCCGTAGGGGTACCCCTGCATCCATCCGGTCTGACCGGTGTATATCATTTCCGCCCGGATATCATGCCCCTGACACATTTGCTGGATAAAGCGGCAGGTCGTCCGTTTGCCGATGGCGCAATCCATCCCCAAGACGGCGATTTTAGGGGTTTTGACCTTCAAGACTTCACCGTTCCAGAAGTGCAGCTGGTCCAATGGGGGCGGTTTGCGAATATCCACGATCTCAACGGCAAACCTGGCGGCGGCTTCTCGCAAAACCAGATCATCGTTGAGGGCTTGATGCAGGCCGTTGACGATACATATGCGGTTTGCCATGGTTTCCAGCAGGATTTGGCGCCAGTCCTCGGGCAGCCTTCCACCGGACAGAGCCACGCCAATGATGCCGTATGCGGGTTTTTCGGAAATACCGGCGAGCAGCGCTTGGATGGAAGGAAAAATAGGGATGTTCCGGAACTGGCCGTCCAACACTTCACCCGCATCCCGGCCGGCATGCACGGGATCGATCACGCCGAGAATCTTGAAGCGGTTCGTTCCCCGTATCAGGCCGTGGGCGGTTTTGCCTCCCGATGTCGTGAGCAACCCGTTGGTGATTATCACCGCACTTCCTTGAATAGAGTCTTTTTGCCCCATGATGGATTCTGTCCTTATTTCACTTCAACTCAACCCCGAGCCCGGGCTTGTCCGTTAAACTGAGCTCCCCGTTTTGAAGCACGAACCCTCCCTCTACCAGGTCGCGGGCCAGATCCAGGCTGCCGTCCAAATCCAAATAGCGCGTGGCGGGTGCCGACAGGGCCGTATGCAGCGCCGCCGCGATGCCTACGATGCTCACATCCATGCAACCCCACATCAAATCGATGCCGGCGATGTGGGCAATTTCGGCGATCTGCAAGGCGGAGGAAATGCCGCCGCACTTCATGAGTTTGATGTTGTAGATGCCAAAGGGACGGGGGGGATGCGTAAAATCCAGCGCATCCCGAGCATCCTGGAGGCTCTCATCGGCGGCGGTCTTTTTGCGGATGTCTTCAGGCAGCAGGCGCATACGGGCCACATCTTTGGCTTGCAGCGGCTGTTCGATAAATTCCAGGTCCAATCGGTTAGTTTTGCGGACAAATTCCTTAAATTCATCCAACGTGTATCCCTGATTGGCATCCACGCGGATTGCCACGCGGCGTTTGAACTTCTCGCGCAATTTATGCAGACGCTCCAGGTCCTCGTCCAGCGATCGGCCGATTTTGACTTTCAATATGCGGAAACCGCGGTCGATGTATTCCTGGGCTTCTTCCAGGGATTCGGCCGCGGATTTAATTCCGATGGTAATGGAGGTGGGCAGCGCGCGGTGCACCCGGCCGAGCATATCGACCAGGGGCAGCTCCAGGTATTGAGCGATTAAGTCGTATAGCGCCATGTCCACCGCGGCCCGCGCTGCCGGCACGGACGGCAGGGCCTCCTGGAATCGGCGACTGAGCGCCTTGAAATGGCGGACATCCTGCCCCCGGAGCAGCGGCTCCAGATGGGTATCCAGGGCCCGACGGCAGGCAGCCAGACTCTCGCCGGTCACATCGATTTCCGGAGCAGCCACCCCCAGACCCAAGCGTCCGTCTTCGGCCTCGATGCGCACAAAATGATTTTGCACGGCCGCAATGGTCTTGTAGGCGATGGTGTAGGGTCTGGTCAGCTCGAGGTGCTCGGTCCAGTGACGGATGTTGGTGATCTTCATTTTTGCTCCCACCCGGACAAGTCATTCAGGGCCCATACGTTTGAGTTTTTTATGATATAAGATTTCACCGCCGCCTTGCAATAGGCAAGCGCCCGGAAAATAAATTATTGCCAGATCTGAAATATCTGAGATAATGACGGCCAAGGGGATCAAGCTCTAAGATCAAGGCCGAGCTGGCGCTTGATGGTGGGGCAGGTATGTAGCCGGATACAAGAGGGCGCAAAATGAAACTTGATTCAGCCAGGCGGATCGAAAATCTGATGTTGGAACTGGTCGCAATCCGAAGTGATACCGGGACGCGCTGGGAAAAAGAGGTGGAAGCCTACCTGTTCAAGTGGCTCGGCCGCTGCGATTATTTCAGGCAGAATCCAAATTTGTATGGCCAATACGCACTGTCGCAGGATCCGCTGGACCGGACCGTCGTTTGGGGGCTTTTGAAAGGAAAGGGCGATCAAACCGTTATCCTGATGCATCATCACGATGTGGTTGACGCCTACGATTACGGAAACCTGAGCCGATGGGCCTATGCTCCGGAAGCACTGTCCCAGGCGCTGGCGGAAGTGGCACTGACCGAAGAAGTGCGCGCGGATTTAGCTGGCGGGGAGTGGCTTTTCGGTCGGGGCACCGCGGATATGAAGGGGGGTGCGGCCATTCAGCTGGTTCTGCTGGAAGACCTTTCCCGGCAGAGGAGCCTGAAGGGCAATGTCCTGCTGCTGTCCCTGCCGGATGAAGAATCCCTATCCGTGGGCATGCGCGGCTGCCTGCACCTGCTGATCGATCTCCAGCAGAAATTCAATCTGCAATACAAAATGCTGATTAATTCCGAACCCCATTTTAGAGATGCCGACGGCCAAGGGATTTTTTATGAAGGTTCGGCCGGAAAAGTGCTTCCGGTCATTTATGTACGCGGCCAGAAAACCCACATCGGTCAAATTTACCAGGGATTCAATCCCGTCCTGCTATTGTCGGAGATCGTTTTACAGACCGAGTTAAATACGGATTTTTCTGATAGGGTCCGGGGCGAAGTCGCGCCCCCGCCCTCCTGGAGTTATTTTCGCGATCGCAAAGAAGCCTATGATGCCTCCATTCCCGGGTCCGCCGGCGGGTATTTGAGTCTGATTTCCCTCAAGCAAACTCCGCGAGCATTGATCCAGCAGTTAAAAAATTCCTGTGAGGTGGCCATTAGCCGCGTCATCGCCAAAATACACGCTAGCTACACGGCCCATTCCAGGAACAACCTGGCGCAGGGTTCTCTGCCGAGCTGGCGGGTAAACGTGAAAACTTTTGCGGAGTTATATGCGGAAGCGGCCCACGATGCCCACGAGGCGTTCGTGGAGGATTATGCCCGCACGGTGGACAAGATTTCCGCCGAGGTTCGGCAAGAACGTCTCAATGCCCCGGAGGCCACGTTTCGGATGATCGAAAAAACGCTGAGTTATGTGGCGGATTTAGCCCCGGTGGTGGTTATCGCCCTGGCACCGCCGTATTATCCGCCGATCAACAACGGGGATTTTCAAAGCCTGCCGAAAAGGGTCAGGAAAGTGGGCGAGCATTTGATCCGCCTGGCCGCCGACCGATGGGGGGAAGCGTATAAGAGGTTGAATTACATGATCGGTATAACGGACATGAGTTATGCCGCCCTGCAAAACGGGGAAAACATCGTCCCCTATATCGGGCCGAATATGCCGTTATGGCAAAAGACCTACGAGATTCCCTTCGCCGCCATGGAAGCCCTGGCGATCCCGGTGATCAACATCGGCCCCTGGGGCAAGGACTGCCATAAATTCACGGAACGCGTTTTGAAAAGGGATTTGGTCGCCAGAACCCCTCTGCTGCTGGAACGGGCGGTGCAGTATCTGTTGGCGGAACCCTAAACAACTCTGAAGTGCGTCGGAGTGGGCCAAAATGAACCAAGATGGCCTGTTTCGAACTTCAAAATCGCGCCTGTCAAACTTGGCCCTCCGCGTCTACGAGCGTTGATACACAATCTTTCCATCCACCATGGTCATTTCCACTTCGGTCTGCAGCCAGTCTTCCGGCGCAAGGCGGGTCAGATCCTGGGCAAAGACGGTCAGATCGGCCCATTTGCGCTTGGCAACGCTTCCGAGATGGTCCTCGCGGCGGGCCGTCCAGGCCGCCCGCCGGGTATACCCGGCCAATGCGTCTGGCAGGGTAAGTTTCTGGTTCGGGCACCAGCCGCCGGCGGGATTGCCCTGCCGATCCTGGCGGGTGACCGCGGCGTGCAGGCCGTATAAGGGATTGATGGACTCCACCGGGGCATCGGATCCGAACTGCAGCGGTATCCGGGCCTCCAGCAGCGTTTTCCAGGCATAGGCGCAGCCACAGCGGGGTTGACCCCAGCGGACATCCGCCGTGGCCCAGTCCGTGGGGACAAAAACCGGTTGCACGGAAGCCACCGCCCCCAAATCCCGAAAGAGGGATAGGTCCTGGGGTCGAAAGAGCTGCACATGCTCGATGCGATCGCGGCGGGGTCCAGGATAGCGGGCGCGGGCGGCCGCTATTTTTTCCAGGGCATGGGTGACGGCCTTATCGCCGATGGCATGAATGGCCACGTCCCAACCCTGCCGGTAGGCTGCTTCGATCCGCTCCTGCAAAACTTCCGGGGCCAGAAAAGGGATTCCCCGCTGGGAGGCGTCGTCCGCATAGGGTTCATGGAGCAGGGCGGTTCCCGATCCCAAAGAGCCGTCGGCGAAGAGTTTGACATGGCCGAACCAGAGGTGCCGGCTGCCGAAGCCCGGCCGGATTCCCCGCTGCGTGGCCTCCTCCAATTTATCCGTTGGCAGCAGGTGATAGACGCGCAGTTTGAGCTTTCCTTGCCGGTCAAGAGCGGACAGGGCCTCCCACTCCTGAAGCCCTTCGCAGGAGTGGACCCCGGTTACGCCCACCCGCAGGGCCGCCGCTTGGGCCCGCAGGCCGGCCTCTTGGCGCTCATCCGGACTGGGCGCCGGAATATGGTCTTCAACCAGCCAGCGTGCCTCCCGAATTAAACCGGTCGGATCGCCGCTGGCGGGAAACCGCTCGATTTTGCCGCCCTCCGGTTCCGGCGTCCGGCGATCGATGTGAGCCAGGGCCAGGGCCCGTGAATTCACCCAGATGCTGTGCCCGCAGGCGCGGATCATCATGGCCGGATGATCGGGGGTCAGATCATCCAGGTCTTTGAAGGTCGGTTCGCGCTTGTCCTGCCATTTATGATGATCCCATCCCCGGCCGATGATCCACTGTCCCGGGGGGCAGCCGGCGGCGGCTTGGCGGATTTTCTCCCGGCAAGCCTCAAGCGACGTCAGGTTTTGCAGGTTTACCATTTGGGAGGCCCATCCCAAGCTCATAAAATGCATATGGGCATCCACCAACCCGGGCGTCACCAGCCTCCCTGGAAGCTCCAGCAGATGCGTATCCCGGCGGCAGGCCTGCCGGATCTCTTCGTTGCGGCCTACGGCGATAATCTGATTATCGCGGACCGCCAGGGCTTCCGCCCACGGATGGCGTGGATCCCCAGTAAAAATACGCGCGGATAACAACGCGAGGTCCATTGGTATCAACTCCTTTGCTGGCTGGTGTGCGGATCGAGAATGTCCCGCAGTCCGTCGCCGAACAGGTTAAGTCCCATGACGGTAATAAAGATGGCCAGCCCTGGAAAAATGGAGATCCAGGGGGCCGTAAAGAACTGCTCCCGGGCGGTGGCGAGCATTCCCCCCCAGCTCGGGGTGGGCGGCTGCGCGCCCAAGCCGAGAAACGAAAGGGAGGCTTCCAGTAAAATGGCGTAGGCCACCCCCAGGGTTGCCATGACCAGGATGGGTCCCACAATATTGGGCAATATCTGGGTCAGCATGATACGTCCGCGGCCATAGCCCAAGGCGCGGGCCGCCTTGACGTAATCTTGGGAGCGGGTGGAGAGGACCTGGGAGCGGGTAATGCGGCAGGTATAGGACCAGTTGGTCAATCCCAGAGCGATAAAGACGTTCATCAGCCCCGGCCCCAGCAGCGCCATGATGGCCAGGGCGAAGATGAGGGCCGGAATGGAGAGCATGATGTTGGTCAAGCCCATCACCAAATCGTCCCACCATTTGCCGAAATAGCCGGCGGTCAATCCCAGCAGCACGCCGATAATGGTGTTCATCGTCTGGCTCAACAGACCGACGCTCAGGGAGATGCGCGAACCGAAAATGACCCGGGAGAGAATATCCCGCCCCTGACTGTCGGTGCCGAACCAGAATTGGGCGCTGGGCGGCTCCTCGGCCACCATGAGATCGGCATCATCGATGGGATGGTAAGGGGCCAGGAGAGGGGCGAAAAGCGCCATGATAATCACCAGCAGGGTTAGGGCTCCGCCTGCCATAAGGTTGGTCCGGAGCTTGAGCTTGCGCAGAAAAAGGTTCATTTATACTCTATCCGCGGGTCGATAAAGGCATAGAGCAGATCGACGGACAGGTTCACCAGCAGAAAAACGACGATGATAATCAGAATACAGCCCTGGGTGACGGGAATGTCCCGCTGAAAAATGGAATCCACCAGGAGGGAGCCGATGCCGGGCCAGGAGAAAAGCTTTTCGACGATGACCGTTTGGCCCATCAAGGCCCCGAACTGCAACCCGGCCGTCGTCAGGACCAGAATCAGCGTATTGCGGAGGACATGCTTGCGGTTGACCAGCAGCTCCGACAGGCCCTTGGCGCGCGCCGTGCGGATGTAGTCGGCCGTGTGGATTTCCACCACGGCCGCGCGGGTGGTGCGGGCCAGCAGGGCCATATAGCTCACGCCCAGGGTGATGGCCGGGAGGATGAGATGCGGAAGGTCGCCGTCGCCATAGCCGGAAGCCGGGAGCAGATGCAGCTGCACCGCAAAAAAATACATGAGCAGCAATCCCAGCCAGAACTGCGGAATGGAAACCCCCGATACGGCCCCGAACATGGAAAACGTATCCAGCCAGGACCCTTGCCGCAAGGCGGAGAAAAAACCGAGCGGTATCCCGAAACCCACGGCAATGACCATCGCGACGACGGCCAGTTTCAATGTGGGCCAGATGCGTGCACCCACCAGCTGGTTGACTTTTTCCCGGCGCAGAAACGAGAGGCCCAGATCCCCGCGGGCCAGGTCCCTCAGGTAAACCAGGTAGCGCATGTAAAGCGGCTTATCCAGGCCGAATTCCCTGCGCATGGCCGCCATGACCTTGGGGTCCACTTCCTTGCGCAGTCCGCCGGCCATGATGGTGGCATCGCCGGGGAGAACGTTGAGAAGAATGAACATAATGAGCGAGATCGCCAGAATGGTCGGAATAAACTGCACCAGCCGGCGAAGCGCGTAGGCGAGCATGGGTTTTATCCTGGCCTGCAAACGGACAGGCGTTCAAGAATGATTAGGTTGGGGGGCCTGAGGGCCGGGGGGCTTTGAAGTCCGTAAGCTCTGCGATTTTGCGCCTTCCGGCTTCCTGTCCTCCCAGCCTCCCCGCGCGCTGACTCCCTCAACCTCCCAATTCCAATTACTTCTCATTGGCCCGGGGGGAGGATTCATCAATCCAGAAGTCCATCGGATCCTGGTACATCATCTCCACCGCGACGGGCATGACTCCGTGCACCCAGGGCTGGTAGGCCATAATCGCTTTGTTGTAATTAAAGAACCAGATGGGGGCATCCTCGCCGAAAATGGCATCGGCCTGGCGCAGCAGCGCCATCTTCTTGTCCGGATCCAGCTCCTTGGCGGCCGCCTCGAGCAGCTGGTCATATTCCGGGTTGCTGTATTTGGCATAATTGCCCGAACTGCGCAGATTGCTGGAAGTCCAACGCTGCAAGGCCACCAGCGGATCCGGGCCGGAATCCAGCGACCAGATCAAAGCCTGGAAGTCGCCCTCCCGAGCCCGGGCCGCCATCGCGGCGCCTTCCATCTGCTGGGGTTTCACCGTGATGTTGATCTTTTTTAAATAGGGAATGATCGCTTCGACGATGTTGACACCCCAGGATTCATTGGTGGTGGCGCTGCATTCAACGGTGAACCCGTTTTCATAGCCGGCGTCTTTCATCAAGGCCGGGGCTTTCGCCGGATCATACGGGTAGCCCTTGG
>CP070697.1:3744980-3752568 GCA_020353555.1 Desulfobacterales bacterium | reverse complement strand
TCATGGTCGTGGTCAACAAGGCACTCAGTGCCAGAATGTCGGGGTTTTGCTCCCGGATGGCCCGGACAAATTTTTCGGGACTGACTGACACCCCCAAGTCGGTCACGGAAAAACCCTGACCTTCCAGCATCATGATCACGAGATTTTTGCCGATGTCATGCAGGTCGCCTTTGACGGTCCCGATGACCACGCGGCCCAGTCGCTTGGCGCGTTTACCCACCAATTGATCTTTGAGACGGTCAATGGTCCCGGCCATCGTCCGGGCGGCAAGGATCATTTCAGGGATATAGATTTCCCCCTTTTGAAATCTCACGCCGACCTCTGTCATGGCGGGAGTCAAGCCCTTTTGGATGACATCCATGGGATCGACACCGGCCGCGATGTCTTTTTGACTGAGTCCGACCAGCTGGGACACATTATGACTCAAGAGGCCGGCCGCGTAAGCGCCGACGTCCAGGTCGCTTTCCCAGCGGGCGACCCCGTTCGGGGATTTGCCCTGGTATTTCCAGACGCTCCCCGGAACGCGACCCTCCTCGAGTTCAATGGGATAACGGCCGTATTCAAAGGTGGCATCGATTAGGGCCTGCATATTCGCGAGGGGCACGTAATCGGTGATCGAATTGGAGGAAGCCACCATATATCCGCCGCCGGGTCCGATGGTCCGGATGCGTTCGTAGACCTCGGCCCGCACGTCCTGGGGAGTTCCCAGGGTCAGCGTGGAATCCAGGTTGATATTGCCGATGAGACAGAGTTGGCTGCCCCATCGGCGCTTGACGGCGTCGATGTCCATGGCATTGGGCTGGACGGGATTGAAGGCCTGGAAGCCGCAGTCAACCAGGTCCGCCATCACTTCCGTGCAATCCCCGTCACTGTGGAAGATAAATCCAAGGCCCTGGTCGCGGCACACAGCCCCCATCTTCTGATACCATGGAAACACGTACTTCCTTAAATGCCGGGGATGGACCAGCAGACCCGTGTTGTGGGCGATATCGTCCGGATTGAGCACCGCGCCGACCGAGGGGTGGGCGACCACCCGCAGAAATGTTTCGTACTGGATCTTTCCGATTTTGTCGAATACGGCCGCCACGAGGTCCTCGTCCGATTCAAGGGCATTGAAAAAGACCTCCGCGCCCATGAACATCCAGGCCGTGGTATAGATCTTTCCCAAAAGCAGAATGGCCTTCATTCCGGAGGGAAGATGGCGATCGAAAAAATCCCATTTAGCCAAATCGAAGTCGTCGACCGAAGGCCACGGGTATTGCGCGAACTGTTCCCAGTTGGTGATGACGCCTTCATGCTCCTGGGCCCATTCCCGGGCAACCCGGTGGCCGTATTCGGTATGCACCGCGTCGCCCTTGGTGGTCATGCCCTCGGGTGCGCGAACCGGCTCTAGGATCCCGGAAGATGAGGTGGTATAATCGAATCCCGCGGCGTGCCAGAAATCCACCTGATCCTGCAAGGTGACCACTGGCCGGCCCATGAAGTTTTCCTTGGGCAAGTTATCCACGTGCCAATCGCCCAGCGGCACCCGGTCGGGTTCCTCACAGTGCAGGGCCGTCATATATCTTTGAAAGTCAGGTTGGGGCACTCGGTTCATCTCCCATCTCCTTATCCGGATAAGCCGGTTGGAGCGCAACGGAAATCCCGATTTAGCGGGGTAACAAATTTTTCGCCGCCTGCAAACGACGCCCGCGGTCTCAAAGCGCTCTTCCGGCCGGGATTGATCATCGCAGCGGCCTTGTCCGACCTAGAACGCATGTATAGGATGGCCACCGGTATTAATCAATTCTTTTTGGGTCTTGGGGGGCCTTTTTCGGTCCGCCGGCCGGATGAAAGGCCGGCCCGCGCCGCGCGGACGCATCGGCCCCGGAATCCGTCTGCGAGTTATGTATTCAAAATTGTTTAAAATCGGGCCCGAGACCCAAAACCTCCGTTGACATCCGGATTTTGCTACCATATAGGAAAATAGCTGGGGATGGTAAAGACCTGCGTTGGCGATGGTGGAAGACGGTTGGAACGCTGCGCGCTTCCAGTCTTCCGACGAACCGGTCAAAAAAAGCGAACCATTATCAATGAGGAGGGTGAGAAAATGAAAACAAAGCCAAAATTCTTCTTTGGGTGTCTTGCCGGTATCATGATCTTCAGCCTGCTGCTTTTCTCCTCAGGGGGTTCGGCGGCGGAACCCGTAAAGATCGGTGTGATGACACCGCTTTCACCACCCGGGGCGACCCTTTTGGGCCAATTCATCCTCCGGGGCGCCGAGATGGGGGCGGAATACGTGAATGCCAACGGCGGGGTTTTGGGCGGCCGGCCCCTGGAGCTGGTGGTGGAGGACGACTCCGGAACGCCTGAAAAAGGTATCGCCGGCTACCGCCGGCTGGTCAGCCAAAAGAACGTATCGGCCGTGATCGGCCAGGTTCACAGTTCCGTCATGATTGCGGTGGGTGATCTGTCCGAAAAGCTGGGCGTTCCCATCTTTTCAACCCAGGCCTCTTCCAAGGCCATCACCGAAAAACACCTGATGACCGCCTTTCGGACTCACGCCATTGATCCCGACCGCGCTAAAATGTGGCTGAATTTCATCCAGGAGATGGGCTATAAACGGATCGCCCTGCTGGCGGAAAATACGGATTATGGCCTGGGACTGGTGGATGAGACCAAGGCCGGCATGCAAAAGCTGGGGCTCGATCTGGAATTGAAATCCTTTGTATTCGACAAAAAAGTTGTGGATCTCACCCCGCAACTGCTGGAGCTGAAGGCTTGGAAACCGGATCTCCTCATCGACATCCACAGCGTGCCCACGACGGCTTACCTTATGGTCAAACAGGCCTATGATATCGGTTTGTACCCGGGGACACCCATTCTGGCCTCTTTCGACTGGCCCGGCAGAACTGAATTCTGGCAGAACCTGGGAGACAAGGGCAATTACATCCTTTTTATATCCTATTATCATCCCAAGATGCAGCTGACGGAACGCGGTGAATGGTTTAAACAGCAATATCATCAAAAATATGGTGAATTCCCGATTTATCCGGCCTTCAACGGTTTCGGGCAGATCCTGATCCTGGCCGATGCCCTGGAGCTGGCCCAGTCCGCCAAGCCGGCGGATTTGATTGCCGCCCTGGAAAAGGGCCAGTTCAAGAGCTGGAACGGCACCGTCACCTTTGAGCGGGGAGAGGGGCCTTACTGGCACCAATGGTCGCCGCCCTTGATGGTCCTGCAGTACACGCAAGCCAACCAGTCGCCGGAAGATGCGCCCATCCTCTACCCGCCGGAGATGAAGACCGGAAGCTACAAAGCGCCTTGACCGGAGGCCGCGTGACACCGCCGGAAAAGTCGAAGCCGGCGGTTTTCAAGCAACGTGCATCAAGCACTAGGCCAGAGCAACGGGCAGCAGGATGGATTCCCTTCTTCTTTCCCAATATTTGATCGCCGGCATCGTCATCGGCATCATCTATGCCCTGATGGCGATCGGGATCACGTTTATCTACAGTATCATGAAGATGATCAACTGGTCCATGGGCGAATTCTACATGATGGGCAGTTATCTGCAGTACTTCCTGGTGGTTTACTTTCTGGGTGCGCATTTATGGTTTGTGGGTATACCGCTTTCCATGGCCGTGGTCTTTGGCGTGGGGATGATCATTCAACGGTATTTGTTAAGACCCATGTTCGTGGGAGAGATGGAACGCAAGGATGAGTACGCCACGGTCATTACCGTCGCCCTGATGGTTTTTTTCCGCAACCTGGCCGTCGTGCTGGCCGGCCCCAATCAGTTTGCGCCCCCGGATTATGCGGGACCCACCCATATCGGACCGCTGCCGGTCAGCGGCAATCGTTTTGTGGCCTTGATCGGAACCCTGGTGATTTTGGGTTTGTTCTATCTGATCGTCAAAAAGACCTGGGTCGGCAAGGCGCTGCGCGGTTCGGCCCAGAACCGGGTCGGCATACAGACGGCCGGCGTCAATGTTCTGCGCGTCGATCAAATCGCCTTTGGGATCGGCGTCTCCCTGGCGGCCGCCGCCGGGGCGCTGCTGGCTCCCATTTTTCTGGTCTGGCCGGAAAACGGGGCGGTGGCGACCATGAAGGGCTTCGAGATCATCGTGATCGGCGGGCTCGGATCGATTCCGGGCAGCCTGGTGGCCGGCCTGCTTTTGGGTGTGATTGAAAGCCTGGGTTCGGTCCTGATTTCGCCTTCCTTCAAAGATGTTTACGGCTTTATTCTGGTCTTGGCCATTCTGACAATCAGGCCCACCGGTCTTTTCGGAGAGCGGCAGCGCGTGGCCTGAATCCGAAGCCGTTTTGCAGCCGCTCCCGGGGATTCGCGAGGAAAGAATCGTCCATGTCCGCGGATGGTATCCAACTCCTGGAAACCAAGAACCTGACCAAGCGCTTCGGAGGGCTGGTTGCGGTGGAGAATCTTTCCCTGTCGATCCGGCGGGGGGAGATCCGGGGGATCATCGGTCCCAACGGATCCGGCAAAACCACGCTCATGAATTTAATTTCGGGTCTTTACAGGGCGACGGCCGGCGCGATCTATCTCGAGGCGCAGCGGATCGACGGGTTAACGCCCAATGTCCGCACTGCCCGGGGTATCATCCGGACCTTCCAAGTTCCCAAGGTTTTCCGCAATATGACGGTCCTGGAAAATATGCTCGTCCCGGCGCTGTCCGACAGCCAAGGGGATCGCTACAAGCGCCACCCGGAGATCGTCCGCGAAGCGCAGGCGTTACTGCAATTTGTCCAGCTGGCACACATGGAAAACCGCTTGGCCCAAACCCTGTCGGGGGGCCAAAACCAGCTGTTGCAGATTGCCCGGGGCTTTATGGTGCAACCACTGAAACTGTACCTGATGGATGAACCTTTTGCCGGCGTAAACCCCCAGATCAAGAGCGTCATCATGGAATCCATCAAAGCCATGAATCGCGAAAAAGGCATCACCTTCGTCATTGTCAGCCACGAAATGCCTTCCGTGCGGCGCTTGTGCGACAGGGTCTCCGTGATCCATGAAGGCCGCTGTATCGCGGAAGGAACGCTGGAGGAGGTGGCTCATATCCCTGCGGTCATTGAGGCGTACATAGGCGGCTGACATGGCTTTTCTTTCCATCCAGAACGTGTATTGCGGCTATTACGCCGGAATCGATATCTTACAGGATCTTTCCCTGCAGGTGGACCAGGGGGCATTCATCGGCATCATTGGACCCAACGGCGCCGGAAAGTCTACGCTGTTAAAGACCATCTTCGGCTTTTTGAAGTACCGCGAAGGCAGGGTTCTTTTCCGCGATCGGGAAACGGGGGATCTCAGCCCCTTTGAGATCAAAAAGCTCGGCGTCAGCTATATTCCCCAGGGGAGCAACAATTTCCCGCACATGACCATTGAAGAGAACCTTCTTCTGGGTGCCTGGACCTTCCGGGGTCAGAAAGAGCGGATTAAAGAGGGCCTGGCAAAGGTCTACGACATATTTCCGGTTTTATACGAAAAGAAGAAGCAGAAAGCGGAGTTCTTGAGCGGGGGAGAGGCCAAGATCCTATCGATCGCCAAGGAGATGATGTCGAGTCCCGTCCTGTTGTTGGTGGACGAGCCCTCGGCCGGCCTGGCACCCAAGATCGTGTCCTATGTTTACGCGTTCCTGCGCAGCAGCCAGGAGAAGGGTATCACGATCCTGTTGGTGGACCAAAATATCAATCAGGCCATTGACCATTCGCAATACCTGTACATGTTGGAGATGGGCTCGGTGGCTTTGGAAGGCAGCGCGGAAATGTTCCGGGAAAACCTCCGCGACATCATTCGGGATTCGCTGCTGGGGACGTAATCATGGCGGGAAGGCACATCATTTTTTTAGCGGCGGTTTATGCCTTCCTCGCTCCGATCCCGCTCTGGCTGGGGGAGTATTTTATCCATGTTGTGAACGTCAGCCTTTACTATGTGATCATGGCGGCCAGCTGGAACCTGATCGCCGGGTATACGGGCCAGTTTTCTTTGGCCCACCACGCCTTTGCCGCCATGGGCGGCTATACGTCCGCCCTGCTGGTGATCCATTCCGGCCTTCCCATTTTATTGGGGATACCCGTGGGCGGGCTGCTGGCAGGCGCCGTCGGCTTTTTCCTGGGAACCCTCTGCCTGAAGATGCGGGCCATCTATCTGGGCCTGGCCACCTGGGCCTTCGCCGAATCCTTCCGGATCACCCTCAGTATGGGCTACCGGCTCACACGGGGCGATCTGGGGCTCTCCACGCCGACCCTTCTGGCCACGGGTCAGGCCTTGCATTACTACTACATCTTTCTGCTCCTTGCCGTCGTTGGCCTTTACAGCATGTATCGGATCGTGTCCTCCCGCATCGGCTATTATATGCGAGCGATCCGGGATGATGAGGAAGCGGCCTTGTCCATGGGGGTGGACACCGTCAAATGGAAGCGGTTCGTGTTCGTCGTCAGCAGCTTTTGGGCCGGTATTGCCGGGGCCTTCCACGGGCACTACATCGGGCTGCTCAGTCCCGTGGCGGTGGATTTCAACGAAATGGCCATCCTGATCATCATGGTCATCACGGGCGGATTGCGGACGTTTGCCGGCCCGATCATCGGCGCGGTTTTTATCGAGCTGCTCTCGGAGTTTCTGAGAGAATATGGACAAATTCGGATGGTGCTTTTCGCCTTTATGGTGATTGTGCTGATGCGCGTGAACCGGGATGGGATGGTGGGACTCGGTCGCAGGATCTGGCCCGCCCTAAAGGCGTATGTGAAGCGCTAGTCACTTGCGCGGGAGTTACACCGCAGATATGTCAAGGATATTAACCCTCGGCCTGGTTGTCTTTTTGACGCTGATTGGGATCCCCGGCGCCGATCCGCAAGAGTCAATCCTCCCCGGTGACCCTATCGTCATTCAGATCATCCCCCTGGTGTATGCCGATGCGGAAGAGCTGGTCTCCGTCTTAGCGCCCTTTTTGTCACCCGCGGGCCGCATCACGGCTTATGCGCCGACCAACAGCTTGATCATCAAAGACAGGCAATCGGTTGTCCGGGAACTCGTCAAAATTATCAAAGGCGGTTCAGAATAGGTGTTATTTCACGTTTTTTCTGAATCAGAATTTGGCAGAAAGGAGAATGAAATGACAACCTACCTGGTTCGCCTAAACGGCCAGAATTTCTTGATGGACGGTGACGGAGGACCAAGAAAGAAGCGGTTCCGCACGACGCGACTTGTGGAGGCCGAAAATCCGAAACGAGCCGAAACGCTCGCCCGGGAATTGATTCGCAACGACACCCGTCTCCAAAACTCTGTACTGAACGAAGTGTCAGACCCGCCAATGATCTACCTTGAGAGCGTCAGTGAAGTCTCAGCGATGGCATATGATGCCCAGAATCGCGCGCACTCGTTCTACTGGGAAGACGAAGATGCTGCAGAATAGAGGCTGCCCAACCACAGACACTCGACCAGAGGCCGCGAGGCATGCGGGTTTGGCGTAAAGCTCATGCAGTCGACGGAATTCTCCGGCGGCGCTGGTCCGTTCGCCGCTGGGCATCGAAGAAGGTTGGCACGTTTAATAATGGTATCGAAGTTGGGCAATTAGAATAGAATCGGCAGAAGCTT
>CP070697.1:3723724-3744880 GCA_020353555.1 Desulfobacterales bacterium | reverse complement strand
TCGGCCATGAAAAAGGCGCTTTTTCAGGGGCCACTTCCAAGAAGATCGGCAAATTCGAACTGGCCAACAACGGGACCATCTTTCTGGATGAAATCGGGGACATGAGCTTAATGACGCAAGCCAAGATCCTACGCGTTTTGCAGGAACAGCAAATCCAACGCGTCGGGGGCAGCCGCACCATCTGTGTAAATGCCAGAGTCATTGCCGTCAGTGATAAATATCTCGAATGGGAAATTGAAAAGGGCAACTTCCGCGAGGACCTGTATTACCGTTTGAACGTTATTCCCATCGAAGTTCCACCCCTGCGGGAGCGTATCGAAGATCTTCCCATCCTGATGGAAACCTTCCTGAATGAGTACGCGGTTAACAATCGCACCTCAAAAAAGACGATTACCCCGGCGGCCTTTGATTTGCTGCGCCGTTATTCCTGGCCGGGAAATGTCAGAGAGTTGAAGAACCTGGCAGAGAGGCTGGCCATTATGGTGGAAAAAGATGTCATCACCGTCGATGATATACCGGATACGTATAATCCGGAAGCCTGCGCAGGCAAGGGGATCTTAGATCACCATTTGCTGACCATTGACAACCTGAAGGAAGCCAAAAGCGCCTTTGAAAATGAATTTATCAAAAAAAAACTCATCCAAAATCAAAACAACATCACCCGCACAGCGGAAATCATCGGCGTCGGACGCAGTTACCTGCATCGGAAACTCAAAGGCATTCAGTAGCCATTTCGCAAGCGCATCGTCTGGACGCGGAACCAAAGCTGATCGCCACGAGGGGACAGGCAGCCGGAAATGGGACTACGAGTCATTGGCGGTGAGTTAAAAGGCCGAAAGCTGCGTTCCGTCCGCGGCGTCCAAACCCGGCCAACCGGCGAGCGCGTGCGCGAATCCATCTTCAACATTCTCTCCCAACGGGTTCAGGGAGCGTTCGGGCTGGATCTGTATGCCGGAACCGGTGCCCTGGGCATCGAAGCCTTGAGCCGGGGTGCTGAATGGGTGTTGTTTGTGGACAGCGACAAAAAGGCGCTGACCATCCTGGAGCGCAATATTGAAGCCTGCGGGTTGGAGCGCCGGGCGCGAATGATTCGATGGCATATTGCCCAAAACTTGAATTGCCTGCGGTCCATCCGACCGCCATTCAACCTGGTGTTGATGGATCCTCCTTACAATCAAAATTTGATCGGCCCGACCTTGCATCACCTTCATACGAGCCGCAGCCTGGAAAGCGGGGCTTGCATTGTCCTCGAGCATTCCCATTTCGAAACGATTCCGCCAAATCTGCACCCGTTTGACCTGTTAGATCAGAGAAGATATGGAAAAACCCTTGTTTCCTTTTTCAGTTATGTGGTATGAGTCTTTTCCTTTTTTTTCAATGAACACGAAAATAAAATTTTCATGCATTGTGGTGGCCCAGAGGGCCATGAATGTTTAGCTGTATGCAACACATCCCGTACGACCGCTGATCGGATTTGGGCAACGGTAAACTGTCTTATAAAATTAATTGATTCCCTTCGTTTAAACGCGAGGTTTCTTCCATGTCACGGCGCCGAGCGCCTATTTGTGAATCCAAGGGGACGGGTGAGAATATGCCACGAATAGCCATTTACCCCGGATCTTTCGATCCGGTGACCAACGGCCATTTGGACATCGTGGAAAGAGGGCTGAAAATTTTTGACAAGATCATTGTCGCCATTCTGCACAATCCTTGTAAGAAGGCGCTTTTTAGCATTCAGGAGCGCAAGGAGATGCTGGCGGACTGCTTGAAGCAATTTCCCAATGTCGAAATTGACACCTTTGACGGGCTCTTGGTGGATTATGCCGCGAAACGGCAGGCCCAAGGCATTCTGCGGGGGCTGCGCGCCCTATCTGATTTCGATTATGAATTTCAGATGGCATTGATGAACCGCCGCATGAATCGCGAAATACAAACCGTTTTTCTGATGACCGGCCTGCGGTGGATCTTTACCAGTTCTTCCATCATAAAAGAAGCCGCGCAGTTTGGCGGTGATATCAACGGCATGGTCCCGCCGATGGTCGGCCGGAAGCTAAAAGAAAAATTCCGCCATCGCCCCTGAGCAGCTTTTGACGCTCTCTGGGCAGGAGGAGAATGCACGGCTTTTCCCTTTTTGAAATCAGCAATTCAAAATACCTAATCAAAATGATAGATCCATGACGGCTGCAAAATTTCTGCTAGGTTTTTTCCTTCGACAGCCACTCCAAGACCATAACGACCAGAAAACCCGCCACCGCTAGCCCGAAGGCCGTAAGAAACTCCCTATCGGCGGAGGCGGGCAAAATGTTGCGGCCCCACAGGACATGGGGCTGTCCTCCGATTATGCGGGTTTCAAGTATCTCCTTCCATGGCCATATTTTTTGCATGGATCCGGTCATCAAGCCGGTCAGAAAGGCCAGGGTCGAGTTATGAAAGTTCTGCAGGAGATAATTCAGCAATCGGGAAAAACCGGCCAATCCCACCACGCACCCGGCACAGAAAATTAAAATGATGAGGAGATTGGACGCGAGTAACGGATTTTTTAAAGTCGCCGTGATATACTCATATTTCCCTAAGATAAGTAGGATAAACGCGCCACTGATCCCCGGCAGGATCATGGCGCAGATGGCGACGATGCCGCACAGGAAAATGAACCACAAATCTTCGGGAGTGGCGACGGGAATCAGACTGACAATCACATAGGCCCCCAGGGTCCCGGCGGCGAAACAAATTCCGGCACCACCGAGCCAATGCCGGACCTGTCTGCCGACCACCAGGATGGAGGCGGCAATCAATCCAAAAAAGAGGCTCCAGGTCTGGACCGGATAATGGTGCAGCAGAAAATTCATGAGCCGCGCCAGGCTGAGGATCGCCAGACCGATGCCGCTAAACAGACACAATAAAAAGCGGATGTGTACTTGCGCCAGAGCCCCTTTTAAATCCAAATCCAGAATCTTCCTGATCGTTGGACCGTCGAACGATTTGATCGCCTGAATGAGCCTTGCATATATCCCTGTAATCAGCGCCATCGTGCCCCCGGAGACTCCCGGAATAACATCGGCGGACCCCATGCACAGGCCTTTAAGCGACAGTAAGATGGCCTCTTTCAAGGATTGAGGGCCGGGACTTGCCCAAAAAGCCTCTTTCCAGGTATTGAAAACTTGACTCGTCATCCGGGTCCATTAACTCCCATGCACCAAATTAGCGTCGAAGGGCGTACCGTGGATTGTTTCGTCGCAAGACATTCGGTCGCCGGTTGCGTTTCCCGCGATCACGCGCAAAAAGCTCGCGCTGCGCGACCCCGCCGCTCTAATCGGCCCCGTGGGCCGCAGCTGCCGTGCTTTGAGTTTTACGGTGCCGGCGGCATTAAGATTCCTTCCACCCATGCTCTCCGACCAGTTTCACAAAGCGGCAGCCGCCCAGATTTTTCTGGTGGATACCCTTTTCGTCCTTGTAAATTTTGATCAGATCTTGGGAATGCTGGCCTCCCACGGGAACCGCCATGCGCCCCCCTTCGGCCAACTGCCGGACAAGTACCTCCGGAATGGCGGGAGCACCCGCGGTTACAATAATCGCATCAAAAGGGCTTTCATCCGCCCATCCGGCGGTGCCGTCGCCATACCCCGTAACAATATTATGATAATGAAGTTCGTCAAAAAGACGACGTGCCTGCAAATAAAGCGTGCGAATCCGCTCAATCGTGTAGACCCGATAGGCAATTTCCGCCAGGACCGCCGCTTGATATCCCGAGCCGGTACCGATCTCGAGGACGCGGTCTTCCTCGCCGAGTTCTAAGGCCTGGGTCATTTCGGCCACGATGAAGGGCTGGGAGATTGTCTGCTGTTCGCCGATCGGCAACGGGTAGTCACCATAAGCTTGGTCCCTCAAGGCTTCACTGACAAACAAATGACGGGGAACTCTGCGTAGCGCTGCCAAGACATTCGGATCCGTAATCCCGCGCGCCTCGATCTGTTTGCGCACCATCTCTTCCCTCTGGCGTCCGTATTTCATGGATTCGGGCTTCATATACGTTTTTCTATCAAGTCAGAAGGGTTAGGTCAAGCAGGGAGAGTCGCAGGGCAAGTAATTTTTCCGAATGCTGCAACCGCCGCACGGCCGCCAGATCCTTGAAAGCGATGGTCCCTTCGCCGTCCAATCGCCAAAAAGCCCGCGCTTTTTGAGACTCTTCTGAAAATGGACGCAAAATGCTAGCCCAGATGATAACCATACAAAACGGTAGAATGAACCGGGCGCGCCATCCCGTCGTAACTATAAGGCTCCCGCCCGGCATCATCGCTGCAAAAAATGTCGCGGGATCCCCCGAAACCAATCCAGGTGTTGGGTAACGAACAGCCGACTACAGAAGACCGCGTGGCGGCGCAATCGCTGGCGGTTGAGTCGTTTTCCACGGCCGGAGGCTAGATTTTATAGATGATGCGTCTGTCGGTAATGATGATATCGACATATTTGTCATGGGATTCTGTGGGTACCCCGGCGACGATTTGCTCTTCAAAGGCCAGGGCAACTTTGCGGGTGGTAATCGACAATTTGGGAATCAGGCGATCGTAATATCCTTCTCCAGAACCAATTCGGCCGCCTTTTTCATCGAAGGCAACTCCGGGAATAATCGCGATATCGACCCGGTCGATCGGTACAATCTTACACCGGCTGGGATCCGGCTCCAGGATGCCCCTTGGGCCGAGTTTCAGTTCTCTTTGAATATTGTCGACTTTCATCAACTTCATTTCGAATTTTTCCGAATTAAAGGCCGGAAGTACCACAATCTTTTTGTAAATAAACGCCCGGGCCAAAATGCTGCCGGTCGGAACCTCGCTATGGCTGTTCACATAGAGCAGTACGATTTTTGATTCTAAAAAGTTGGCAAATTCAAAGAGTTTGTTTTCGATCGTCTTGGTTTTTTCAGCTACATCGCTCGCAGAAAATTCGGCCAGCATTTTCGCCATGTCATTGCGAATTTGACTTTTGGTAACCTGAATTTCCTCCATCACTTTTCCCCCTGAAATGGATGTTTTTTCACTTGGCAGCGGCGATGCTGAACGTCAACTTCTAATAATCATTGACTAAGCCGCGCGTCCGTGTTAAGTGCGGCCATGTTTAACTGAATAAATTCAAACGGTTTTCTGTGAATAGCGCCCTACACGAAGCTTAAAACATAAGGACGACTATGCTCGAAATCAAGTTCGTCAGACAAAATTTATTGGAAATCCAAAACGCTTTGGCTGCGCGGGGCCAAACCGCCGAGCTGGAGAACTTCAGAGACTGTGACGATCAGCGTCGGGGCCTCCTGCTGGAGATTGAGGGCCTGAGACATCGGCGCAATACGGCTTCCGAACAGATTGCCGCAATGAAAGCAGCGGGGGAAAATGCTCAGACCCTGATGGCGGAAATGCGCGAAGTTGGATCCCGAGTCAAGGCCCTTGAAAAATCTCTCGCCCGGAATCAGGAACAGCTTAATACCATTCTTTGGGGCTTGCCGAACATACCGCATTCGTCGGTACCGGTCGGCCGAGACAGTTCGGATAACCCAAGGCTAAGGACCGTTGGTGAGCCGCCCCGGTTCGAATTCGATCCTAAGCCCCACTGGGAAATCGGTAGCGCGCTTCAGATACTTGATTTTGACCGCGCCGCGAAAATCACCGGTGCCCGCTTTCCCCTTTATTTCGGCCCCGGCGCGCGACTGGAACGGGCGTTGATCAATTTCATGCTGGAGGTTCACACGCATTCGCACGGCTATCGCGAGGTGCTTCCCCCATTCATCGTGAACCGCCAATCCCTGACATGTACCGGACAGCTTCCCAAGTTCGCCGAAGATCTTTTTAAACTGGAAGCCTGGGACTATTTTCTGGTGCCGACCGCCGAAGTTCCTCTCACCAATATTCACCAGGGTGAAATTCTAGAGGAAGATACGCTTCCGATCCATTACACCGCTTACACGCCGTGCTTTCGCTCGGAAGCAGGATCGTACGGAAAAGACACGCGGGGGTTAATTCGGCAGCACCAGTTCAACAAAGTCGAGCTGGTGAAACTGACTACACCGGAATCCTCCTATGGCGAATTGGAAACCATGCTCAATGATGCGGAAAACATCCTGAAACGGCTTCAACTGCCCTATCAAGTGGTGGAACTGTGTACGGGTGATTTAGGTTTTTCCGCAGCCAAGACCTACGACATTGAAGTCTGGATGCCTGCCCAAAAGGTCTACCGCGAAATCTCTTCCTGTAGCAATTGTGAAGATTTTCAGGCCCGGCGGGCGAACATCAGGTTCCGACGCAAAGGCCAAAAGAAGGCCGAGCTGGTGCACACCTTAAACGGTTCCGGTTTGGCGGTCGGGCGGACCGTCGCGGCCATTTTGGAAAACTGTCAACAGGCGGATGGTTCCGTCAAAATACCCGCAGCCCTTCAGCCTTATCTGGGCGGAATGGAAAAAATAGCACCGTGAAAATTGAGCATTTTCCTGATGATATTCGGCCCTACCTGCTTCCCGCTCACAAAGGCCGCCTGATCTATCGCTGCTTGGGCTGCGGCGCGGAATACGGAATTGAAAAGCTGCTGTATGTCTGCCCGGCTTGCCGCCAGGTTCTGCTGATTTATGACCTGAATTTTGAACAGTTAAAAGAAGTGCCGGGAGAAACGTGGCAGCGGATTTTTGATTATCGCAAAATGCTGAGCGTGCCGGCTTTAAAAGGAATATTTCGCTATCACGAATTCATCGGTCCCAGCCTTCCTCTCCCAACCGTGGTTTATCTGGGTGAAGGGCAGACCCCCCTGGTGGAGGCCAATTCGTTTTTGCAGGAGAGGCCGGCATCCGGTTTTATTTCAAAAATGACGGTCAAAACCCCAGCGCCTCGTTTAAGGACCGCGGGATGGCCAGCGCCTTAAGTTATATTAACTACATGCTGCAGACGGGGCAGGTTTCAGAAGTACTGGCGATTTGCGCTTCTACCGGCGACACATCCGCCGCGGCCGCTCTTTATGCTTCCTATTTAACCCCGCAAATCAAATCGGCGGTCTTGCTCCCATTCAAGAAGGTAACTCCGCAACAGCTCTCACAGCCGTTGGGCAGTGGCGCCACGGTGTTTGAAATTCCAGGGGTTTTCGACGACTGTATGAAGGTGGTTGAAGCCCTGTCCGAGCGATACGACGTGGCCCTGCTAAATTCCAAGAACGCCTGGCGCATCTTAGGGCAGGAGTCGTATTCATATGAAATTGCCCAGGACTTCGAATATGCGTTATCCGATAAAGTGGTTGTGGTTCCTATCGGCAATGCGGGCAACATAAGCGCTATTATGAGCGGGTTTTTGAAGTTCTATGCAACCGGCATTATCACTTCGTTGCCTAAAATCCTGGGCGTGCAGTCGGAACATGCCAATCCGGTTTACCGCTATTATCTGGAGCCGAATGCCGTCAAACGCGAATTTGTGCCGGTGGCGGTCCGGCCGAGCGTGGCCCAGGCCGCCATGATCGGCAACCCGGTTTCCATGCCCCGCGTAATTCATCTCGTCGAGCGCTATAATCAGGCCGCCGGCCGCCAAAGGGTCTTTTTCGCAGAAGTCGCCGAACAGGAGATTATGGACTGGGAACTGATCGCCAACCGCAATGGCCATGTGGCCTGCACCCACGGTGGGGAAGCCTTAGCCGGTCTGGTAACGGCCAAAAAACAAGGATTGGTGGCTGACACCGATATCGGGGTGCTTGATTCCACCGCCCATGCGCTCAAATTTTCCGGCTTCCAGGAGATGTATTTTGCCAATCAAATTCCGCCGGAGTTTAACATTCAACCGGATGCGGCCCTGGTAAACGCGCCGCGCTATCTCCACCCCCAGGATCTGAAAAAAGTCCCGGCGCCGGGCAAACCGTTGGGGGGGGCGGACTTTAATCGATTCGTGAATCGAATGGCCGAGGAAATTGGGGCGGTTTTGAATCTAAAGAAGATTTAGCTGCTCTCCAGACCCTCGCCGTCAGGACGTTTGACGTCCGGGCTCAAAAGAAAATGCAAGCCGACATCCGGGAGCGAGTGAGAGGCTACGGATCAGGGGTTTAGAAGCGAACTCGCAACTCATAACCTGCAACACACGTGTGTTCGACGTCGGTATAAAATCGGTGAAAAAGAGGTGAAAAAGATGAAAAAAAAGATTGTCGTGGGGGCCGGATATCTACTTCTAAGCCTGAGCCTGGTGGCATGCGCAACGAACACGGCTTCGCGCCAAGAAAGGGCTGAAGCTTCCCGCAACCTGGGCGAAGCCTATTTGCACGAAGGTAATTATACGGCCGCGCTGAAGGAATTCAAAAAGGCCGAAGGGCTTAATCCGCAAGATCACTATCTGCAAAACGACCTCGGCCTTGCTTACCACAACAAGCAACAATACGATCTGGCCATTGGCCACTTCAAAAGAGCGCTAGCGCTCAAACACGATTACGCGCCGGCCCGCAACAATTTAGGAATCTCTTATTTGGCCATCAAGGATTGGGATAAGGCCATCTACCATTTCAAGGAGGCTTCCGAGGACCTGCTTTACGCCACCCCTCAATATCCGCTTTCCAACCTAGGCTTGGCCTTCTACAACAAGAAAGAATATAGCCTGTCGGAGAAATATTTTCTTGAGGCCCTGGCGATTGCGCCGGATTTTGTCAACGCCCTGGTGGGTGTGGCGGAAACCTATCTGGCCATGGGGCGGGTTTCCGATGCCGTTGCCAAGCTGGAAAAGGCCACAGCGGTAGCTCCGCAGTCGGCCGGGGTTCATTTCGCAATGGCCAAAGCGTACCGCTTGTCAAAGGATTATCACCGGGCATATTCCGCATACAGTAAGGTGATTGAGCTAGCGCCCAACAGCCTGCTGGCGGATGAAGCCTACAAGGAGGCCGAAAAGCTTAAACCCATGTTTTAGCCGCCGGCCGCCGGGGCGTCGCCAAAAACTGATTGTGATCCACCCCAAAAACGGATGGTGGAATTGAGTTTGCCACTCAATTCCACCATCCGCATTTTGGGGCCTTGTGCTCGACGGCGACGGTACTACACTTGCCGCTGTTCAAGTTGCACGATTCGGGGGGTAATAAAGATCAGGAGTTCCTGTTTACGGTCGGTTTTGCTGTTGCTTTTAAAGAGCCAGCCCAACCCCGGAACTTTTCTTAACCCCGGTATACCGCTTTCACTTAAATCTATGTTTGATTTTATGATGCCGCCGATGACCACCGTATCACCGTCTTCCACCAAGAGCTCGGTCCGGGCTTCATTGGTCGATAAAGACGGTTGACCCTCGATGAATTCGCCGGCGATATCATTCTTAGTGATAAAGATATTCAGCGTGATGCGACTGTCCGGGGTTACGTTGGGCGTTACCTCCAGCAACAAATCCACATCTTTAAACCGCACGGTCGCGTTCCCGGAGGAATCTCTTTCCAAATACGGAACTTCAAATCCCTGTTTGATTTTGGCCTTCTTATTATCCAATGTGACGATTTTCGGGGCTGAAATGATATTGGTCTGACCTTCGGTTTCGCTCGCCTCCAGCCGTGCATCGATGATCGAAAACGGCGTTCCGGTTAATTTCGTAAAATTAAAACCGATCGATCCCGTGGGTCGTGTTTGCGGTAAATTACTGGCGGCCAAGCTAAGAACCGTTGATACGTTACCGATATCAAATGGACCAATCGATATATCACCCCAATCAAAACCGAGATCCCGTGTAAAATCGGAATTGGCTTCCACGATCCGGGCTTCGATAATCACCTGGGGAGTGACCTTGTCGATTTTTTGCACGATTTCTTTGGCCTGTCTGATCTTGTCGGCCGTATCGGTGATAATGATCTGATTGTTGCGCTGATCCACGCTGATTTTGCCGCGATCGGCGGTGAGAATGTTATTCAGGTGTGGCACCACCTCAGTTTTGGCGTTGGAATAATTTATGGCAATATACTCGGTCAGAAGCGGTTCCAAGGCGCGTTCGGCTTTGCGCGCCTCCTGTTCGGCTTTTATTTGCGCCTGCCGCAGCTTTTCTTCCTGGGCCAGCGTGTTTAACGTAGCGATACGGATGATGTCGCCTTCCATGGTCATGCCCAGCTGGTTCATTTTCAGCACCAGGTCGAGAACCTGGTCCCAGGGCACGGGCTTATCGAGCGACAGCGTCACTTTGCCGGTGACGTTCTTGTCAATGGCAAAGTTTTTGCCGCTGATTTCCTTTAGGATCCGAAAAACGTTTTTGATATCGGTTTCATAAAAATCCAGCGCGACCTTTTCGCCGGAATAGACTTTCGTGCGCAGCGATTGGGCTAGGCGCTCTTCGAATGTTTCTTCCTTCGGATCGGCCATTACCGCATCTTCCGTCGCGTTTCCTGCAAGGGCGGGAACTTCGGCTTGCCGGCTTGCGCTCTCAGGATCGGGCGTTTTCTGGGCCAGCGCTTTTTTCCAGGCCGGCAGGTTGCTCTGTTCATAGGCCTTGGGCGGCATGGAGGAGGCGGCCAGATTGACTCGAATCAGATCCTCATTTTGCTCGATAAAATAGGGGACGGCTTCGCGCAGTTCAATCGTAACCAAAGCGTCCTTTTGCGTTTCCGGCGACGGCATCGGCATGACACGATCCACTGCGCTGGCAAATCGAGTCGTGATCAAAGGGCGTTTACGATTCTCCGGCAGATTCGTATTAAAAAGTGTCAAATGCAGCCGTTTGGCGCCAACCTTTTTCATTTGGTATTGCACCGGCCGGGTGGTGCCAATCATGATTACAGATTTGCCCGCTTCTTCACTGGAAAAGTCGATCCGATTGACCCAGGCGGGTTCACCGGACACGGTTTTCACGGCGCTTTCCGGCGGAACTTCGGACGTAAGGGGTTTGGTTGCCGGCGCCTTCATGTCTTGGAGCGGAGCCGGTTGCGATGCCTGGGCTAACACAGGCCGTTGCGCGGCAACCTGGGATAAACCCGCATCTTCACCCACGCGAATCACTAAACCGCTAGCCACGGGCGCGGCCGCAAACTTGGATAAATGGGCGTTTTGAGTATCCAGCACCAAGCGAACTCTGTCAGGATAGCCGTAATGACGGACTCTCTGCACCCATTTTGAGTCGACCGGAACCTTTTGCTCTGTTTTATGGGGACTCTTCAGTTGATACAAATCAAAAACGATGCGCGCCGGATCATTGATCGTAAAGAATTTGTAATCTTTGACCGGCCCGTCCGCTTGGACATTGATGCTCACATTCTTATCCAGAGGCGTTGCTATAACCGATTCCAAGCGGGTAGCGGCCGATGCCCCTTCATCAACAGGTTCACTCGGAGTTGTCACAGGGGCTTTTTCTTCTTCCATTACGGATGGCTCGGCCTGGGCTCGCAGAACGTCTTTTTTGGGGAAGGTGATATCCAGATGCGCATCTACCGCATTCAGCTCATAGGGGACATCCTGGTTCAAGGCGATGAAGATGCGCGAAGCGTTTCCATCTTCTTCGCTTTGCGTGGCTTTGATAGCGTGAATCAGATCGTTGGCCGACGGATAATAAACTTCTTCAATCTGGTCGAGGGCGGTCTCGGGAAAAAGCAACAAAACTCCCGCGGGAAAATCCTGCTTGACCGCCGTGTAGGTCAAGGGATGATTGCCCTTGATCGTGACGATCATCGCTTCGGCGTCCTCGCTTGTCACGATGTCGGTAATAAGCTTGGGTGGGGTCGCATTTTGGGCCTCGGCCGCTTTGCTGGATGCACATCCGGCCAACAGCGATATCGAAATGAATAAAAATGTGACCAGCGCAAAGTTTCGGTTCATTTTTTTTACTAAGTTCATCATACCATCACTCTCCAGGAGGCTTCGGAAGTTTTAGTTCTCTTGTACGAAAGTTGAATTTACCATGAAGGTCTTCCTCTTCTTCTTCAACAATGACTTTGTCTTTTTGGATCTCAACGACCTTACCCGAGTTGATTCCGATGAAGGTCCCTTTGGAAATTATATATCCCTTGCCGGAAGCTTCTTCGACCATGGCTCGATTGCCGCTGTCAGCCGTGATGATGCCCACCAGTTTTAGCTGGCTCAGGTCAACCCTCTCCAACGGTGTACGCGGCGTGCGCCGTTTCCTCTTTTTCTTGGCCACTTCCTGTTTTTCTTTAAACAAGGGTTCAAAGGGATCGATTCTCCCTTCCGGGTTGTAAAACGGACGCAGGCTGGCCAGGTGGTCGGCGGTCGCCCCCGGGGCAGTGGATGCCATCGGCGGGCCACTGATCTCCGCGCCGTCGGAATTAGCCTTGGTCTCCACTTTAGATATGGCTGATTTCGGCTGGATAGCCGGTTTTTTCACTCTCGTCGTCGCCGGCTTAGCTCCTGGAGGTGTCAAGGCGTCGTGTTTCTTGGCGATGATAATTGGGCTTGCCGCTATCGGCGCTTGCGGTGAAGCCGCGGGTGGAATTGCTTTGGCCAACGTCGCTTTGGGCTCTGGTTTCGGTTTGGATTTGACCCCGCGGTCGCCAAATTGCGCCTTTTGCGTCTGCCCCGAATCGATTTTCTTGGCAATTATTTTTTGGCCCCCCGGCTGCGATCCCTGAGCCGGTAATTGCTGCGCTTGGGTCACGGACTTTCTTGGATTCAGCTCTCGTTTGGCCGGCACCACCGCTTGCTTTGTCTGCAAATGATTCCGATCGGCTTTGGCAGGCGGGACCGCCTGGATCTTCTGCGTTACAATTTTTGGGCCCTTGGTATCCGGCCCCTGGACCCGTAACACTTGCGGTCGGGTTTCCGGATTTCGCACTTTAATCTCCCGTTGGGCGCCGACGGAGCGAACTTCCAGACCCTTGCGCGGCGAAACCCTCTTATCTGATTGGCCAACGATCTTTTTGCGGACCATTGTGGACATCTGCGGTGCTTCAGCCATACCATCGCACCCGAACAGGAAGGTCACCAGACAGATGAAACATACGAAATTGCGGATAATGACGATATATTTTTCCATGACATGTCCGTTTTAGGTTATAAGGTCGTTATTTCTTTTTATTTCTATTTTTGCTTTTCTTTTTGTTCTTATCCGATTTCTTTTTCTTCGGAGCATCAACGAAGCGATAGGTGACAGCCGTGCATTTGGCGCTGAGATTACTTCCGCCTTTACCCTTAGCCATCTGAATGTTTCCGATGTTGACAATTCTTGATAGGCGGGCCACTTTATCAAAGAACAGCGCAAGCTCGTGATAGGTGCCTTTCACATTCATGGCCACGGGCAATTCCGCATAGAATTCTTTTCTTTTTTCCGGCTTGGGCTCGAACAGCAGAAACTCCAGACCAACCTCTTGACCGGACTTAGAAATGCTGGTCAGCAAGGCCGGAATTTCTTTTTGTTCAGGCAGGGCCCGCATCGCCGTCTTAAATTGGACCCGCGCGGCTTCCATTTGGGCCTGAAAATTGTCCAGGTTGGCGGCGTTTCGCTTGGCGGTGGCCAGCTGTTTTTCAAGCTTTTCAAGATCCTTAGTGAGGTTGCCGATCTTTTTATATTTGGGTAGGTAAAGAAAATAGACGACCGCGGTAATGAGGAGCGCGAACACCCCGCAAAATATGAGCATTCTTTGGAGCTTGGATAATCCTTCGATCTTTTCGAAGAGAGGTTCAATCGATTTGCCAGCAAAACTCTGTTTGGGTTCCATTATCTTTAGCCTTTTGCCAATTCAATATTTTTGTCTGTGGGTTTCCCCGTCGGTCTCTTTTTACAGTTGATTTGAAAGCTTTTCAGATTCGCCTTTTGGACCCTCTTGTGCTTGAGCGTCCTTAAATTGACATTGCTAAACAGTCCGCAACGTTCCAGGCGCAGCATAAAGTCGGCCACCGTCTTGTTATCCAGGGCAATTCCATTGATGTTGACACGATCGCCTTTGTCATCCAGACTGGTAAACCACATGCGCTTTTCCACCACCATCTCCGTCAGCGTTTCCAGCAGACGAACGGGGGCATGACGATTGGCTTCCAGCTGTTCGATGATCGCCATCTGTGTCTTCAGTTTGGCGAGATCCTTTTTGATTCTGTCAATTTTCTTGTTGATCTTGTTATATTTTTCCAGTTCGGTTTTGGTGTCCTGAACTTTAGCGTTCAGCTTGCCGATCTTGCCGCCTAATTGGAAATTATAAAAGACCAATAGGATCAAAACCAAAATCAAAGATAGTACAAAAACGGATACCTGACGGCGGATGTTTTCCTTTTTGCGGGCTGCACGAAATGGCAGTAAGTTAATTCGTATCATTTGTCATCAACTTTTCTCATGGCTAAGCCCAGGCAAATCCCGGCTTGAGGGGCAATTTGTTTGATGTATTCCGGCTCGAAAGCGCCATTGTCAAAATAAAGGTTCTTAAACGGATTAATGGATTCCACTTCGGCGGAGGTTTCGGCGGCTAAGAGTTGGCGGAAATCCGCAATGTTGGCTCCGCCGCCGCTGAGAACAATTTTCTTGATTTGATCGTCGGGGTACGTCGAATAAAAAAAGTCAATCGCCCGTCTGATTTCGGTGCACCAGTCTGTCAAGACCGAGGAGACAATTCCATTTAAGTCTTCCGTTGATAAGCGGTCGTTCTGGTCGCCGAATTTAAGCTGCTCGGCCTCTTCGAATGAACAATCGACCAATGAAACGATCTTTTGGTTGATCTGGCCACATCCCAGGGAAACATCCCGCATGAAAACCGAAGAATTACCCTTGAGAATGTTCAGCGAGGTCTTGCTGGCCCCAATATCGATCAGGGCAATGTTATCATCGGAGGAGCCGTAACTGGCTTCAAACGTGTTCTGCAGCGCAAACACTTCCACATCGATGATACAAGGATTGAGCCCGGCCATCGTAACTAAACTGAGATAGTCGTTGACCATTTCCTTTTTGGCCGCTACCAGAAATACACTCATCTGATTGGGATTGTTCTCATTTTCCGCATATATTTGAAAATCATGATTCACGTCGTTGATGTCGAACGGAATATATTGCTAGGCTTCAAAATGAATTGTTTCCTGAAGCTGTGCTTCCTCCATCGTTTGGACGTTGATCTTTTTGACAATGACCGAGTAGCCCCCAATCGAAACAGCCACGTTGTTTTCCTTAAAGTTATAGGCTTTAAAAAGGTGGCGGATGGATTCAGCAACCGTTTCGGGATTTTTGACGGTCCCGTCTTCGATTGCTCCGGGCGGTATATCAACGATGCCAAACCTTTTTAGACTGAGGCCTTTTTTCGTTTCGACGATTTCTGCGGCTTTTAGGGACCGGGATCCGATGTCCAGGCCAATAAGGTGATCATTTTTCCCAAATAACATGCGTTGTCCTTCGTTTTTAAAACTTTTTAGTCAATTAGAAACAGGTTAGATCGACGAATCGGCGTTGTCTGGTAGTGAGATATCAAAATTCATGCCAGGATATCTCTGCTGCGGGGCACGCATAATGAAAATTAACAGACGCATACCCGTGTTAAATAGTTTTCCTTTGCCGGTTTATGGGATAGAATTTATTCAGGCTCGGTTGAAATTTTGTTATCCGTTTTTTCTGTCAATTGTTTGTCACTCAATTAGCCTGGCAGTTCGGCGGATTTCTTTATCCCGCCGGCGGTCCGCTTTGAGCGCTTTTTGATGTGTAAATCGAGCTATCGGCTTTTCGGAAGAGAACTTTAGCAAAAACTGAAAAAAGCTTTCACTTGACTTTATAGGCCTGTTTCCTTATACCCTGTGAAAGTAAACATCGATATGTTATTTAGTTTAAATAACTTATGGCAGATAGCCCCCGGCGGGTACCTAAATTCGATATTGGCAAAATGAACTCCAAGCCCCTCGAAGAAAAAATTAAACCGTTTCGACTGGTGAAATATTTTACATTCACAGGCTTGATCGTTATTTTCTTAGTCACCGTGATTCTCTCCGTTTTTACCACCCATTGGGTCAAAGCCATGCAGCGGAAAAAAAGCGAAGACTATGCCCACCTCTTGATCGAAAACCTCAACCATCAGGTGTTTATCCAGTTCATCATTCCGGTGGGTGTGCGCTACGGTAAAATCCAACTGAGTAAGAAGGAGCAATTTGAACGCATGGACAAGGTTGTCCGCACGACGCTCCACAGCTTCAAGGTCGAAGCGCTTAACATGTATAACAAAATCGATGATACCCGGCAAAACCCTACGATCTCGTACAGTTTTAATCCCGAAATGATCGGACACAAAATCGCGGCGAGCACCGGTTATCAGCGGGCCCTGGAAGGCAAATCGACTTCCCGACTGGTCCAACGCGGCAATTTTTGGGAAATTCTTCTCGGATTTCCAAAAGAAGTCCGATTGATCACCTTTGGGCCCCTGCGCTGGGAGAAACCCCTGGGCCGCATTTCCGATCCGGTACTGGGGGTCGTCGAAATCGTGCAGGATTTATCCGAGGATTATAAAAGCATTTTCCGAACACAGATATTGGTGCTTTTGACCTGTACCGTCTTGATGGGCGCCCTTTTTCTCGTTCTGCTCTTTGTCGTCAAACGCGGCGAAAGTATCATCGAAAAAAGGGCTCTGGAGCGACTCCGGTTGAAAGAACGACTGAATCGGGCGGAGAAACTGTCAGCAATCGGTGAAATGGCCGCCGGAATTTCCCATGAAATACGCAATCCCTTGGGAATCATCAGGAGTTCGGCCGAACTGTTGAAGAAGAAAATGACAGCCGTCGATCCTTCCAACACTTTTCCTGATATCATTATCGAGGAGTCCAGCCGGCTGAACAACATAATCACCGATTTTATCAATTTCGCCCGGCCCCAGAATCCGAACCTCAGCCCTTGCCGCGTGGAGGACGTGATTGAAAAAAACATCGTGTTTCTCGATTCCCAAATCAAAGAACAAGGCTACCGCATTCAGAAAGACTATCAAAATAGTGTGCCGGAAATCATGGCCGATTCGGCGATGCTGTATCAGTCGTTTCTCAACATTATGATCAATGCCATGCAGGCCATGCCCGCCGGCGGTCTCGTTCAGATCGGAATCAACGCCAACGCCCGATTCGTAACCGTCACTTTTGAAGATGAGGGCCAAGGGATACCAGAAGATCTTCTCGAAAAAATATGGGATCCTTTCTTCACGACCAAAGAAAAGGGAACCGGCCTGGGGTTGGGGATTGTCAAAAATATAATCGAATCCCACGGTGGCAGCATCCACATCGTCAACCGGCCCACCCGTGGGGTGCGTGTGATCGTCGAACTGCCCGCAATGCAGAGGGAATAGCCATGGAAACGATTTTGATAGTGGATGATGAAAAAAATTATCTGCTGATTCTAAGGGCCGTTTTGGAAGAAGAAGGCTTTGAAGTCTTAACGGCTCTTAACGGGCAGGAGGCCCTTGCAGTTCATGAGACTTCCGATCTTGATCTGATTTTGACCGATATGAAAATGCCGGGCATAGACGGCATTGAGCTGCTGGAACGCGCCAAGGCGATTGATCCGGACCTTCCGGTCATCATGATGACCGCACATGGAACAGTGGATAAAGCGGTCGAGGCTATGCAGAAAGGAGCCTATAGCTACCTCCTCAAACCCTTCGACAATGAGCGCCTGATCCTGTACGTCAAAAAAGCCATCTCCATGTACCAGGTCGTCAAAGAAAACCGGCGTCTGCGCAGCGCCGTCGAATCGCAGTACCGTTTCGGCAATATCATCGGCAAAAGTAAGGCGATGCACGCTGTCTTCGAGACGATTGAGAAAGTGGCCCCGTCAAACGCTACGGTCCTGATCGAAGGCGAAAGCGGAACCGGCAAGGAACTGGTGGCCAAATCGATCCATTTCAACAGCCCCCGCCGGGATCGACCGTTTGTGGCGGTCAATTGTTCCGCTCTGGCTGAAAATCTATTGGAAAGCGAACTTTTCGGTCACGAAAAAGGCGCTTTTACGGGAGCGGCCGCCATGAAAAAGGGGCGTTTCGAGCTGGCCGATGGGGGAACGCTTTTCCTGGATGAAATCGGGGAACTGTCTCCGAACCTGCAGGTCAAACTTTTAAGGGTTCTGCAGGAAAGAGTTTTTGAACGCGTGGGGGGGGTCCGTCCGGTGGCAGTCGATATACGGATTATTGCGGCAACCAATAAGAACTTAAAGCAGGAAATGATGGCGGGTCGCTTCCGGGAGGACCTCTATTACCGGCTGAATGTGGTTCACATCATCCTGCCCTCTTTAAAGGACCGTCGCGAGGATATTCGACTACTCCTGGATCACTTCATCAAAAAGTATGCGGCCGAACGTAAGTCGCCCCTCCCGGTCAAAGGGGTGGACCAAGAGGTTGATCGTCTCTTCTATGACTATAGCTGGCCGGGTAATATCCGCGAATTGGAAAATTTGATTGAACGGGTTATGATCCTGTGCCCCGGTGAAATCATCAGGGTATCGGATCTGCCCAATGATTTTAAAGATAATGTTTACAATACGTTGCATTTGGAAGGCATACCGGCGGATGCCAAACTGTACGAAACTCTGGCCATGATTGAAAAAGCCATGATTGTAAGGGCATTAAAAATGGCGAATAACGTCCAATCCCATGCCGCCGATTTATTGGGCATCGGCAAAAGCGGTTTGAATCAGAAAATAAAAAAGTACAATTTAGATCTCGCTCAAAATCATCGCGCTGATTATTTGTATAAAGACTAGCGTGCGCTTAATAATTTGGCTCTGGCTTTCCCCCGTTAAGGCCAATCGGGTCAGTACGCGATTGGCCGTTCTAGTGTGCCCGTTCTAACTTGCCACCCGTTCCTTAACGATTTGGAAATAGACTGAGTCCTGGTAATCGGCGAGAATTCGCTGAAATGCTGCGGTGCTTTTGTCAAGTTGGCCCAACTTGTCATAGAGCTGCCCCAAATTGAAAAGAACCTCACCCCCCATGACAGGGTGGGCTTCGGTGGCCGCTTTTTCAAAGTATCCGGCGGCGGCCGCATAATCCTCGATTTGTTCGTAGGCGTAGCCCAAGTCGCTGAGAATAAGCTGGTAGATCAACGGATGATCCTTAAAGTCATCCAGGGCGTTTTTGTACAGTTCAATGGCCTGCTTATACTCCCCGGAATCGTAACAGATGTTCGCATATATCAACCGTGCGAGTTTTCCTCCTTCGTTGCCCCCATATTTCTGAAGCAACCGCTGAAAACCCGGCGACACCTCTCGAAACGCTTCTGCGGGCGCGTTATCCTTGCGGGCCGTTTCGTATTGGGCCAGGCTCTGATCCAGCAATGTAAACGCTTGGTTTTCGGCGCGGTTGGAAAAAAATCGAAAAACGGCTATACACAAAACCAATACCACCATGGCCGTGAGTGCATATAGGAGTTGTGTGCGGTATTCCAGGCTGTAACGGAGCAGTCTGGTGGAAAAAGTCAAAAATTCATCCGGTTCGTTCAAAAGCTTTTTTCTTGGTATCTTTTTTTTCTTGGCCATATTCCCTCCGTTAAGCTTCTACGCGAAATCGGAGCCCACGCGCAGTGCTTTGGCACCTTCCCCTCGGTCTGCAGCTCACTGCTGACGCGATTCGCCCTCCAGGCCGCCGGGATCAACTCGTCTCCCGCGCCGCACGATCCGCGCCAGATTCAATTACTCAATTAGTTTTTTGATCCTCTGCCAGCCAGCTTCCGGGATATTGGCCCCGATCACCTGGCATACCTCGTAACCGCAGGCCGAGGCCAACGCGCCACATTTTTCAAGGGCGTACCCGTTGACCAGCCCAAACAAGAAGCCGGAGGCCCACAGATCGCCAGCTCCGGTGGTATCAATTGCCCGGCCGTCTCCTACAGGGCGGATGGCAAGAATATCACCCTCATGGGCGATAAAACTTCCCCGCGCGCCGACCTTCAACACCGCAACATCCGCCGTTTCGGCCAGGGCTTCAATGGCAGTCCTTTCATCCGCATAACCGGTATAGGCCCGGGCTTCATCTTGGTTGGCGATGATAATGTCAACAAAATCGGCAATCAAGCTTTTAAGGATGGATCGGGATGCTTCCACAACAGTAAAGCTCGCCAGATCCAGCGAAACAATGGCGCCGGATGCCTTCGCTGCTTTTAGAGTGGCCAAAATCAGATCGGGGTTAAAGAGCAAGTAGCCTTCAACATGGACAATGGCGGCATTGTCGAAGTATTCACCGGATATTTCTTGCGGCGAAGCTTGAGCGGATGCGCCCAAGTAAGTGAACATCGAGCGCTGGGCATCCGGGGTAATAATCGACAGCACTCTTCCGGTGGGTGCATCGGAACGCAAGAGAACCGGTTCCACGTTTTGTTTTCGCAAGTCGCTTTCGAACAATTGGCCCATGGTGCCATTGCCGCATTTGCCTACAAAGCGAGCCTTACCACCCAGTTTGCCGACCCCAACCACGGTATTGCAAGCGGAACCGCCCGGTACGATAAGGGGTTGACCGGATGCCAGAGCCAATGTCCTATCTATGAACTCTTTGTTCACCAGAGTCATTCCGCCCTTGGCCCCGCCGGTTTGTTTTACAAAATCGTCGCTTTCATGGGCCAGGATATCCATCAGAGCCGAGCCCACCCCAACGATCAGTCTTCTTGAGTTAAGGCTAAACCCGAATATATCCATCCGCAACCTTTCCCAGAACAGTCAGCCTTGCCAGGTGTAGCAAATGCACCCCACAGCCTACCAGACCAGCGAGCCGTGGATCCATCCTTGGTCTCCGTCGGCATGTTCAATATGAATCCACGAGCCTTGGCGCTCAAGCACTTTGAAAGGAACTCCCTTTTCAACGGTGAAAAGAATCTCAAAATCCGACCCGGGACCGGAGCGAATGTTGCACTTGTCGCTTTTCGTGATTACGGCTGCAATGTTGGCCACTAACGATGCATGCACCCAACCGCGGTCATCTTCAAAATCACGGAATTGGTACCAGGAGTCGGATTTCTTGAGAATGAAAATCGGATGGTATTTTTCCACCTTCCATAAAACCGCATAGTCTATTCCCGGACCGGAGCGGATATTGGCAACGGGCGCGGAGACCGCCAAACGCTCCGCCCTTGCCACCCCAGCGCCGATCAGAATCAAACTGAGAGTAATGGCCGAATAAATTCTCATAATTTTCTCTAATTCAACAAATTTGAGTCTTATGCCTCCCCATGCTGCAAAGTATGAATTTAGCCGTACGAAAAATATCCCGGTCGACAGCGGTCGACCCATCCACGGTTGTTCAAAGGGCTAAACTGTTACG
>CP070697.1:3709336-3723624 GCA_020353555.1 Desulfobacterales bacterium | reverse complement strand
GCCCCAGAACATCGCCATTCATTTACCTAGAATCTCCTTGACCGCATTCAAAATTGGATTGATTTCCGTCTTTTCTTTTCGAGGGGGGGGCGGCGGCGGTTGCGCTAGATATTTTTTGACACAATCGTATTGTTCCCAACCCTGCAAGGGATAATCAAGATCGACAAATTGCCATTTGGGATGTCCATTGGCGATGTTCTGGGGCCCGGGCCTATGGAGCACGGTAATTCGGTTTTAAGGGACTAAACCTCTCCATTGCGGGCCAACGGCGGAGGAGCGTGCGTCGGGGTGTCTGGCCCGGCCAGCAGCGCGCCGGAGACCCGGTTGACCAGACCCCAAATGGCGTCGGCCGCCAGCACTTTTTCGATGGAGCGCTCAAAAAGAACGGAGATGCGCGGCGCGAATTCCTCGTCGCCTTGCCAGAGTAAGTAGTACAAGGGAACCCGAGGAAAGGGGCGCAGCCGGAAGGCGGCATCGGCCAGATCCAGAGGTTCGCCGGCCAGATACGCGGCGGTCTTCTTAAATCCATCGATATCGTGGCCGTAGCGCTGCAAAAGGGGCGCTACCTGCAGCGCGTGGGGTCCTCGAAAAAAATGACCTTCTTTCAGATCCTGGGGACCCACGATATCCCGCCCCAGCGGATACACGGCGTCGACGCGGATCAGATACACCAGCGTCACCAATTCCAGCAGGGGATCAGCGGTTTTTTGCCAGCCGTCGCCGCTGCGGCGCTTGAGGCAACGGTCCTTGATGTCGATGAGAATATCTTCCTGCAGGAAGCGAAAAAGCAGCTGCCGGTCGGCGCAGGGACTGAACAGGGTCAGATTGCACAGGGTAACGACGTCCTTGGTCTGCATGGCCTCCCAGTAGTCTGCGGGCACAGTGACCCGTGGATGGTCGGGACCCCAAGCCGGTGGTTTTTCCCGCCGCCGGCGCGCCTGCATGTCGATGTAGCCCTGGCTGAAGGGATAGGGTCCCTTGCGAAAATGGTCGCAGGGAAACGAATGGCAGTCCCGCAGGCAATACGCGATCCGATTCACCGAAGCACAGGCGAGGATGGGGCAGGTGTTCCCCAAGATCCGTGTCTGGGCCGCAAGCTTTTGGGCGGCCTCCCGGCTGTTGCCCGGTCCGCACGTGGAACACGTCCCCAGAAGATTCAATTGGCAGACATCACAGTTTATGCCGCAGGTACCGGTGGACATGGGGTTACCTCCATTCCGATCATTTCCGTACGCCGTCCCTTTCCTGCAAACATTTGGCCGACTTCCCCGAGGGGCAAACCAAGAGCCGGGCCGTACTACAATTTTTGACACCGCGGACAGACGTGGGTGCTGCGCTGACCCACCACGAGTCTTTCAATCGTCGCCTGGCAGCGGGGGCAGGGGAGACCCGTGCGTCGAAAGACCCTCAGTTGATCCCGGTTGCGCCCCCTGTTTTGGCCAATCGAATAAAAGGTTGTTTCACCGGTCCCCAGCGTGGTCCCGAAATTCTGCAAACCGCGTGCGAGAACCCGCGGGACCGCGCGATGCAGGGCTTTGATTTCGGAACCGGCGAGGGACGACGACAGCCGGCAGGGGTGGATCTTGGCTTCCCACAAGGCCTCGTCCACATAGATGTTGCCCAGGCCGGCAATGAACGTTTGATCCAAAAGGAGTGGTTTCAGTAAACGTTTGCGTGAGCGCAGCGCTTCGGCTAACATCCGAAGGGTGAACCCGGGCGCCAGGGGCTCCGGTCCCAGGTGGCCCAGGATTTTGTCAGGATTCCGGACCAGATACAGGCGTCCGAATTTGCGCGTATCTTGAAAACGCAATTGCCGTTGACTGGCGAACTCCAGAATGACATGCTCATGCTTGGACCGCTCCGTCACGGTTGAGACCAAATTCAAGCGCCCGGACATGCGCAGGTGAATGAGCAGTTTATCAACACCGGCCAAATCGAAAACAAGATACTTTCCCCGCCGCCGAATAGCGGCCACGAATTGTCCTTGCAGTCTGCGAACGAAAACTCGGGGCGGGGGCTCCGCAATGCTGCCCGGCCAATAGACTTTGACGCTGCGGATGCGGTCGCCGATCAGACCGGCCGCATTCAGATCATTGACGATGGTTTGAACTTCAGGCAGTTCGGGCATTTGGCGTTTAATCGGATATCCGGTTGACGGGTTGCCGGACGACGTGCGCTCCAAGCACAGAGCGTAAGGGTTTAATAAGGAGCGAATTGCGCGGGCCGGGGGCCTTTGAGACCGTTGCCGGGTCCCGGCGCCCCGGACCGCCGACCACCGCGTTTTGCGATTGACAAAATTTCAGGCTTGGCCCTATAAAGATGGCAAACTTCCCGATTTTTATACCATAACAACTGGAACAAATAAACCGATGAGTTGAGGCCGAGGCGTGCATCGGGGGGATCGTCAAAGGGTTAAATTGCGCGACGGGGATTGGGATGGCGGTTGAAAACTTGGCCTTCCTCGAACGTGAATCCCGCCGCGGGCGGGACGCATTTCTGAACGGATACGCAAGCCCCGATCCGGGAAGCCCGAATCGGCGGATCTGATCACGGGAACGATGCGAGCATTCAGCCCAGCAAGGAGTGTTTATGGACTTTCGCCTTTCAACCGAACAGGAGATCCTGCGCGAATCCGTGCGCAGTTTTGCGGAAAAAGAGATCAAACCGGTGGCCAGAGAGCTGGATAAAAAGGAGGAGTTCTCCTGTGAAACCATGCAAAAAATGGCCGAGCTGGGACTTTTCGGCATATTTGTTTCGGAAAAGTACGGTGGGCAGGCCATGGACTACATCTCCTACATTATCGCCGTGGAAGAGGTGGCCCGGGTCGACGGCTCCCATGCTGCCACCGTGGCCGCCGAAAATTCGTTGGGGATTGGGCCTATCTACTACTTCGGCAATGAAGTCCAGAAGCAGAAATACCTGCCGAAGTTATGCCGCGGAGAAGCTCTCTGGGGGTTTGGTCTGACCGAACCCAATGCCGGTTCGGATGCCGCCAATGCCCGTACAACCGCCGTGCTCGACGGCGACGAATGGGTCATTAACGGGAGCAAGATCTTCATCACCAATGCCTCCACCCGGATCAGCGCCGGGGTGACAGTTTTATGCCGCACCGGAATGCGGGATGACGGCCGGACCGAGCTTTCGTGCATTCTGGTCGAAACCGGTACACCGGGATATACCGCCCGGGAAATGCACGACAAAATGATGTGGCGGGCATCCAATACCAGCGAGCTTTATTTCGAGGATTGCCGCGTGCCCAAGGAAAACCTTTTGGGTACGAGGGGCCATGGATTTCATCAAATGATGCAGACCCTCGACGCCGGCCGGCTGTCCATCGGGGCCATGGGTCTGGGTGGGGCCCAGGGGTGTTTCGACATGGCCCTGAAATACAGTAACCAGCGCGAACAGTTCGGTCGGCCGATAGCCAATTTTCAAGTCAATGCGTTCAAGTTGGCGGACATGGCCCTCGAGATCGAGTGTGCCCGTCTTCTGCTCTACAAAGCCTGCTGGTTGCGCGACAACGACCTGCCCTTTTCCAAGGAAGCGGCCATGGCCAAACTTTGTTGCTCGGAAGTGATGTATCGCTGTGCCAACCATGCGGTGCAGCTCCATGGAGGGTACGGATTAATGAAGGAATATGATGTGGAGCGGTTTTACCGGGATCAGAAACTGCTCGATATCGGCGAAGGGACCTCGGAAGTGCAACGGATCGTGATTGCCCGACACATTGGCGCGAAATGTCTCTAGCTCAAGTCTTGGGCGCATGGGTTCCTTCAAGGTCAGTCAACCTAAGCCGGATCAAGAAGGGTGTGGAGTAAAAAATGGAAAAAAACAGCCAAAAACCTCATATCAACGTCGATTTTTTTGAAGATCTGACCGGAAAAATTACCCAGCCCCCGAAGAAAGAAGTCGAAGAAATCGGTTCCCGCGTCAGGCTTCTCAGGCAGGAAAAAGGCCTGTCGCTTGCGGAGTTGTCCCATTTGACCGGGTTTGATGTGGAACTGCTGGCGGATATCGAGACCAATAAGGTCCAGCCGCAGCTCGGGACGGTCATCAAGCTTTCCAAAGCCCTGGACAGTGCTTTCAGCCGTCTCGTGGCGGGCGTCGGCGACCGACTTTACGCAGTCACGCGCAAACATGAACAAAAGACCGTGGCCCGCTCGACATCCCGCAAAGGTGGCCAACCGATTTACACATACAAGAGCCTGGCGCCCGAAGTGAAGGGCCGTCACATGGAAGCCCTGATCGTCCAACTGGAAGAAAATCCGGACATCGAAAGATCGGTGCACGAGGGCGAAGAGTTTATTTACGTGCTGGAGGGCACTGCCGTGCTGCGCATCGGCGAGGATACCTTTGAATTGGAGCCTGGGGACAGCGTTTACTACCTGTCGACCACGCCGCACCTGATCGCTTCCAAAAGGGGGCAAGCAACCATACTGGCGGTGCTCTACGAAGGCTGACCAGCGCGGGGCGGAAGCGGTTGATGGGGTTCGGTCTTGCCCTTGTGCTTTTTCAGACCTATCTTGGGCGCTAATGCGAACGCGAAAATTGGCCTAGTTCCGATATCCCCAAAACTTTGGCAATTTTGAACGCTGTTATGACCGACGAACAATTCAGGAGGGTTCACCCATGCGGGTTTTCAAGGTGATGGCGACAACATTATTGCTGCTGGCGTTCACCTGGAATTCTTGCTGGGCGGCGGACGCCGCTTTCGACATTAAAATCGATGTCAAGGAATTCCAGTTGAATAACGGCATGCTGTTTCTGGTGGTGGAGCGCCCGGTGGCGCCGCAGGTGGCCTGCCGGTTGGCGATACGCGCCGGATCGGCCCTGGAGGAGACCGGCAAGACCGGTATTGCCCATATGCTGGAACATATGATGTTTAAGGGGACCCAAAACTTCGGCACGCGCGACAATCAGAAGGATAAGGAGTTGCAGGCGCAAATCGAAGCCGCCTTTAAGGTCGTGCGGGCCGAGCAGCAGAAGCGCCGGCCCGACCAGGTGTTGATCCGGAAAAAGCTCGCGGAAATGGAAACCCTGCGCCTTGAGGTGCAAAAAATATATGTGCCCCAAGCCTTGTCTTCCCAGCTGGGCAAAAACGGAGCGGTGGGGGTGAATGCCTTTACGACCAAAGATCAAACCCAATACATGGCTTCCATGCCGGCGGATATGCTGGAACAATGGTTTGCGATCATCAGCGAGCAGCTGTTTGAACCTGCCTGGCGGGAATTCTATGTCGAAAAAGAGGTCGTGCTTCGGGAATGGGCCTTCCGGTATATTAACAACCCCGCCGGCGCGGCCTGGCTCGATCTCGATGCCACAGCCTACAGTGCCCATCCTTACCGCAATCCCACGATTGGCTGGCAAGCCGACATGGAAAATTTCAGCACCCAGGATGCCATCGACTTCCATCGCCAATACTATAATCCGACCAACGCGGTTTGTGTGCTGGTGGGCGATGTAACGGTCGACCAGGCGCGGCGCCTGGCTGGGATTTATTTCGCGCGGTATCCGGCCGGCCGGCGTGCCCCCGAAACTGTCACCCGCGAGCCGCCCCAGGAGGGTCCGCGCCGGAGCATCCGCTATTTGAATGGCGCACGCACGCCGCTCGTGCGAATCGGTTTTCATGGTGCGCGGATGGAAACCAAGGATTTTTATGCCCTGGATGCATTGACGATGATTCTGAGTCAGGGGCTCAGCGCCCGTCTGACCCAGAACATTATTAACCAGGGCCTGGCCGTTGAGGCCTGGGCCTATAATCCGGACAACCGTTACGGCGGCATGGTTATTCTGGGGGGATCTCCCAATGAACCGGAACAGGGGAAAGAACAGCCGGCGCCCGAAGATGAAAAACGAAAGGCCTACCGGGAAGCCTGCGAACGGCTGGAAAACCTATTGCTGGCTGAAGTTGCAGAAATGCAAACCGAACTGGTTTCCGACCGCGAGCTCGCAAGGATCAAAAAGCTCAACCAACGCGAATTCCTGAAAAGGATGCGCAGCAATGAACAACTCGCCGGCACGTTGGCAACGCTTGAAGTCGAGGTCGGCTGGCGTTATCTGACGGATTATCTGGAGAAAATGGCGGCGGTTGAACCCGCCGATATTCGACAGGCCGCCCGCCGCTATTTCCGGCCGGAAAACAAAACCAGCATTTATGTTCTGCCCGGCGACCAGCCCTCCGGCCCGCCGGAGCCTTACACGGAGGTGCGCTCAATCAGCGGCAGCGCCGCCGCCGAGGCTCTTCCGCAAGGGGCTTGGCGGAACATATCGCGATGGCCGACGCCAGCCGGTTGGCGTCATCCGCTTTCCTTCGAGCGTCACCCCCACAAAGTTGAATACCCCCAGCCGGAAATATTGGAGGTCGTCGGCGCCAAAATATTTTACCTGCCCGACAACGAACTGCCGCTGATTGATTTAACGCTGCTGGTCAAAGCCGGTGCGGTGGATTTGGACGCGACCAAGACCGGCCTGACCGACGTGCTGGGTCAGATTCTCATCCGGGGAGGAACCCAAAAATACTCACCCTCCGAAGTGGCGCAGATCCTGGACGAAAACGCGATCCAGCTGGACATCGCCGTTGCGGAAGAGGAAACCAGGATTCATCTTGCGGTCCTCTCAGACGATTGGGAAAAAGGATTGGACGTGTTGCGGGAAGTGATCACCCAGCCCCGATTTGATCCCGGTGTGCTCAGCGTTATTAAGGATCAGGAACTGACTGACCTGCAACGTCAGGGCGGCCAGGCCCAGGCCGTGGCCATGCGGGAGGCCGAGATCTGGCATTTTAAGGGACACCCCTATGGACGCGATCCCCTTCTGGGCTTGCAGACAATCCCGGACATTTCCTCGGAGGACCTCGAGCGGTTTCTGCAGGCCTATTTCGTCCCGGCCAATATGACGGCCGCCATTGCCGGCGATATTGAAAAGGAAAGAGTCGCCGCGGGGTTGCGCCAATTCTTCCAGGCCCTTCCGTCGAGCCCGGCACCCGAACGCCGGCTGGACGACCCCCGTGAAAATGCACCGGTATTGACGTTGATTCCCAAGCCCGGTCAGGTTCAGTCGCAGGTGGTGATGGTCCTGCCCAGCCTGAAGCGCACCCATCCCGATTACTGGAAAGCCGGCCTGCTGATGAACATATTCGGGGGCTCCGACTCCCTGCTGTATTCCCGTCTGCGGGATGATTTGGGTCTGGCGTATTCCGCCGGATTTTATCAAACCTACAAATGGTCGGCCGGCATCCTGTGGGGCTATATCGGCTGCCGAGGCGATCGGACCAGCGCCGCGATTCGGGAGACGATCAAGATTATGAAATCCTTGCGGGAAGCGATTCCCTCCCGGGATCTGGAGTTGAAACGCCTGGATGCCTTAAATGGTTTTGTCTTTAATGTGGACACGCGGGCCGAACTGGTGGAAGTCTACGGCCGCTATCACATGCGCCGGGAACCGCTGGATACCCTGGAGAGGATTCAGGACGCCTTTATCGGCGCCACGCGTGAGGATTTGCACCGGCTGGCTTTAGATCTACTTGATCCTCGCAAACTTCAGATTTTTGTGGTGGGCGACAAGAACATCCAAGTTAAGACGGATGGGGGTTCGGAAACCGCGCTGGAGGAAGATCTGAGGGCTTTGGCGCAGGCACTGGATCTGCCCTACCAGGAAGTCGCATTGCGTTAGAGGGTCCTCCGGAGTGTCAAATCCGGAATCAAATCGCGATGATTTTATCGACCTATCAGCCCTATTTCGCACCCTATCCGGGTTTTTTTTATAAGGCGCATCTTTCCGACATCTTCGTTGTTCTGGATAACGTGCAGTTCCCTCGCGGCACTACCTGGATCACCCGCAATCGATTCAAAAACGACCAGGGAATTCTGTGGATGACCGTGCCGGTATGGAAAAAAGGGCGCGGATTGCAGATAATCAACGAGGTCCGTATCTGCCGTGAAGGCCGCTGGGCCCGCAAACATCTTGCCAGCTTACAGCAGGCCTATGACAAGGCCCCGTATTTTCGGGATCATCTGGGTTTTATGGCGCAGCTCTTCTCGTCGCCGTTTGAAAAACTGATTGATTTGAACATGACCGTTATTAAGTATCTCATGCAGCAGCTGGGGATTCAAATCGAGATCAGGTTGCTGTCCGAACTGCCGATCCAGGCCAAGGGCGAACAGCTTCTGATTCAGATCTGCCAAAGCCTGGGAGCCGCCTGTTATCTGGCCCAGAGTCCCGCCCGCAAGTTTCTCGATGCCGAGCGATTCCGGGCGGCCGGCCTGCAGATTCAATTCTTTCACCCGCCGTCCTGCGTTTACCCCCAACTCTGGGGCAATTTCCTTCCCGATCTTTCGGCCCTTGACCTGCTTTTCAATTGCGGTCCGCGCGCGCGTGAAATCCTGTGGGCCGCCGGATCTCCGCCGCAGACGTGTTAGACCCGTCGAATGAAAAAGCCCGCAAGTCAATTGTCGGTTTGCTGGGGCCCGTTGCAAAACGATTGGCCGCCGATCGCCACCCCGGTGACGACGGCCGTCGGGGATTGCGGGTTTAGCGCGGAGATCGCCCGGCGGGCGGCGTTGAACTGAAGTCTTCCAGAAAGTTGTAAAGAAAAGTTTCCATACCGGGATGGGGCGGTGGTTGGCGGGGGATAAGACCGGCCGTAAAGCCGCGCGCGGCAAAGGGATCCATGAATCGAGGGTTGCGGCTGATGATGTGCACCGGTACGGACCAGGTGCGGTTCGCACCGGTAATCTGTAAGTTCGGCTGGTGGTCGCCCATGATGATCATCAGGGCCTCATCCTTGACATTCTGCTGGATAAAGTCTCTGAGAACGTGGATGTCATAGGCAATGGCGGTCAGGTAGGCTTCGGAGGCGTGGCGCAGGTCCGGCCAGACAATCGGGAAGGTGATCATCTGCTTGGCGTGATAGATGGCCCCGTCGCCGATGTCCGACCAGTCTGCCAGATAAGGGGGTTGGCGGTGGAAGGGGGCATGGCTGCTGATCAAAACAAATTCGATAAACAAGGGCAGGGTGCGTGTCTGAATTTCGCGCCGATAGATGTAGTCAAGCACATACTGATCAGGCATGGTCGCCCAGCCGAAAGAGGGGCCTTGATAGGCGAAATTCCAGGCGTAGTACTTTTGCTGATAGTCGAAAAACTCGCCTTGGGGCCAGGGCCATTGCGTGCCCGGCATAACCGTGACGGTCCGGTAGCCGCATTTGTTGAAATATCCGGCCAGCGGTTGGAGGTTGGAGGTTAACAGGAGGTTGTATTCCATCTGGCGGGCCAGAAAGATCCCGCTGGCCACGGTGGCGCGTGCCAGCCAGGATGCCCCCCCAAAGGTCGGGGAGGTCAGGAAATGCGACCGCATACCAAAACCCTGGGCCTTCAACTCGCTCTGCGTGAGCTCCAGAACGGGGGCAATCATCGCAAAGTGCTTCGGATCGGTAAGCACCGTCTCACCGTAAGACTCTATAAAAAACAAATAGACATCCGCTCCGCCCAATTTGTCCAAGGACGACGGGGTTTGTGCCGCTTTTTGCATCGCCCGTCGAATGACGTCCAAATGCCGGGTTCGATAGCCTTGGACGTGGAGGATAAAATCGAATTCGGCCACCAGGCGCGGTAAAAATTCCGGCGCGAACAGGCGCGAACGGCCGTCCCGACTGGCGGGGTACTGGTAGCAAAACAAAACGGTCAGGAGGGCGATCAATCCCAGGAAAAGCGCCTGCCGCGCTCTCAGTTCCAGGAAGCGATGCATGGTCCTAAACGCGTGCCACACGGCCCAGGGGACGGCAGCCAGGAGGAAGACCGCCAGCCCGGCATAAGTTAAAAGGGTTCCTGCCGGCAGGGTGTTGTAAAGCAGATGAAACAGGTCATCCAAAAACTGGGAATCCAAATAAAGATTGAACTCACGGTTAAAATACAGGGGCACCAGCGTGTCGCCGATGCGAAAGAGGCGCACAGACACCACCGCCAGGGTCAGCGGCAGATAAAAAGCGGCATGAAACGGCAGACCCCGCCGGATGGCAACACCCACCAAAGCCAGTAACCCCAGGATTTCCGGCGACAGCCGCAGCGGGGTGAAAAGAGCGGGATCCTCGGCCGGATAGTTCAGATTGATCAGAAAATTCAAGAATGCCCAGGCGAGCAAAAAGCCCACGAGCGGTCGGAGTTTCTTATATGAAGCGCGCATAATGGTACACAGGGTCGATGTGACAGAGTCGAACGGGATGGCGAGCGAAATCCCGGTCATCCAAGGCGCAAGCCTCCCCTTTAGTCAGTCAGAGTCTAAATCCGATCCGCCCTCATGATGCACCAAATCCTGTAAGAATATCTGAATCTTTTGCATGGTCTGCCTCCATCTGGGACGGGCATGAAAGGTTTCCCAGGCGGCGGCGCCCATTGCATAAAGGCGCTGTCGGTCGTTGTAAAGGCTTTCAAGGTGTTCGCTGAGGGCTGCCGGCCCCTGGGGTTCGACCAGGAAGCCATTGACCCCGGGTTGGATGAATTCCTTGACGGCCCCCGCGGAAGACCCGATGGCCGGCAGGCCGTAAGCCATGCCCTCCAGGTAAGCCATGCCAAAGCTCTCATGGGAAAAGGGCATGGTGAATATATGGCTCCGCGCCAGGTGTCCTGCCAATTCGGGGCCATCCAGGGCTCCGGTCAAGGTGATTTGACGCCAGAGATTTTTCCGGGCAATCAGTCGCTGGACCTCCTGGACATATCTCCGATCCATCGCCAGACTGCCCACCACCGTTAAGTGCCATTTTTCAGGAGCAATGTCGGCGAGCCGGGTGATCAGCGGATGCAAGCCTTTATTCGGTCGTACGTTGCCGATGTGGAGTAATTGCAGGGGGCCGCTTTGATGGGCTCTTGATCGGATTAACGCTTTGGATGGCAAGAATCCCAAACGATCACCCGCAGGAGCGGCGACGATGGAAGGGCGCTGTGTGCCCGTCAGGTACCCAACCGTGGTCCGGGTCGTTTGGCTGTTGAATATGAAAGCGTTCACCGAAGATAAGTAATGCCTTTCGATCATGCCAAAGATCAGATTGGCGAAAAAGGTGCGCGGCTGCCGGCTTAGGATCTGATGAACGATCGTGACGATCGGATACTTGATTTTTTGCGTCAGCTTGCGGTTCAGCCAGAATAGGGAAGGGTGGTTGAGTTCGTCTTCCAGGAGAATGTCATACCGCGCCCGGCGCAGATCGTGATATAGTTCGCGCGAAAGGTTATCCGCTAAATGGCGACCGTAATTTCGCCAGGGCAGAGATATGATGTCGACCGGATGGCCTTGCTGGCGTAAATGGTCCACCAGGAATTTATCATAAATGTATCCGCCGGTCAGGGTCTCCAGGCGGCCGTATATGATCAACCCCACGTGCATTGCAGACCCTCACGCTCCTCGGCCCCGGCCCGATGGTTTTTCCAGACGCGTGGGGCGGCAGTCGCTGGGCGTCAGGTCCAGCCGACGCCGGGGTTCGGGTATTTTCCGCCCGTTTCGCGGCATCCTGTTTGAAATCAACGCGCGGGTCGGTTTTACCAACCCTTATTTGCGAGTTTTTTTCCGCTGCCCCAAGCCGATCAGCCGTCGACCTATCCATGGTTTTTTAAAGGGCTAAACGGTTACAGTGTTCGAACCTTGGCTTATTTAGCGCCGGGACGCAATTTCGGAAAATATTTTCCGACCCGGTTAGTATACTGCCGATATTCTTCACCAAAAGTGCGGTGGAGATACACTTCTTCCATTTTGACCCGGTAGTGGGAGTTGCACCAGAATACGATGACGCCGATCATCAGCACGCCTGAGGGGACCGCCAAAACGAATCCTGCAAAGATCGCCCCAAGCCCCAAGGTGATGGGATGGCGCAGATAGCTGTAAACCCCGGCGGTGTATAAGCGGGCCGTTTCACCAAAGGCGTGGAAGGTTACATGGGAGCGCAGCGTGCCGACGGCGATGAAGGTCAGTATGTTGCCGCCCGCCAGCAAAATGGCGCTCATGATCTTCAGAGCGGGCGGAGGGCTGGCCACCAGGGGGAGCAGATATCCCTCGACCTGCGGGAAAAACAAAGTCAGCAAAGGTATGAGCGCAGAGGCGCCAACGGTGAGGGTGGCCGTCAGCAAGATGGCGGTTTTCGAAGTTGACTGTAACGCGGCTTTTGCGGGGTGATTGACGGACAAGGCCTGATCCTTGCGGACTTTAACGAGCATTTCCAAGGTTGAGCCGGCGCTGGGCACAGGGAAAAGACAGACCTGGATCAGCTGAGCCGCATAAGTTCCCAGGATAAAATAATCCAACCAGTTAAGACCCGGACCGTCTTCAATCATCATAAACAAGTACGATCTGCACGGTTTCCTCCGGCTTCTGGTCCAACCGTTCGAAAGCCTGACGCGCTCGGCTGATAGGGAAACGCTGGGTGATCAATTGGGTGGGTTGGACGCGCCGGATCATATCCCAGGCCACGGCAAAACGCCGCGTTTTGGTCCAACGGCCCGTCAATTCAGGTGCCAGGGTACTCACCTGACTGCTGCGTAATTGGATGCGATGGCGATGGAATCGTCGGCCAAGATCCAAGTGCGCCTGCTTGGCCCCGTACCAGGAACCGATGACGATGCGGGCGCCGAAGCCGGCGACGGAAACGGCCTGGTTGAGAGCCTCCGGATTGCCCGAAACTTCGTACACCAGATCCGCCATGCCCTCACCGTTATGGGCGCTCAAGATTCTGGCCAAAGTTGATGCCACTTCAGGGCGGTGAGGATCCAGACTGGAAGAGGCGCCCATTTCCAGGGATTTTTGGCGGCGCAGGGCGAAGCGATCCAGCGTCACCAAGGAAGTCAACGGAAATTGCGCCAAGAGCGCGGTTGTCAGAAGCCCGACAATGCCCTGGCCCAACACAACCACACATTCGCCGATTAGGGGGCGGCCATCCATCACGAAATTGACGGCTGTTTCCATATTGGACAAAAACAAGGCCGCTTGGGGATCAATGTCGGCCGGAATTGGAATCAACTCGTTGGGGTTGGCCACGCTATAACTCTCATGGGGATGAAAGCCAAAAACCTTACGGTGTAGCCAGTCTTTTTTGACGGCCGAACCCAGCCCGATGACCTCTCCGACCGCCGTATAGCCATATTTGAGGGGGTATCGCAAGGTTTGCGCAAGGGTTTTTATGTTGGCATCCAGGGGCATGTCGAAGGGCATTTGGCCCTGGTAGACCAGCATTTCGGTTCCCGGGCTGATCGCTGAAAATTGGGTTTTAACGAGAACCTCGCGGGCCTTGACCTTAGGCAAGGTCTCTTCCCGCAGCCCCACTTCAAACGGTTTCTCGAAAATTAGGGAAATACGCTTCATTGGCTGTCCCACAGAGGGCGGGCCCACATGATAAGATCTCCAGCCAGTTGCTGATACTGCACGTCACCGAGATTCAAATGGGAAGCGGTCGTCAGCCGGTTGGGGTCTAAGACCGGCAGACCTCCCACCAGTTTGGGCGTGATCGTGATAATAAACTGATCCACCAGCTGGGCGTTGATAAAGCTCGTGATCACCTGGGCGCCGCCTTCCACCATGATGCTATTAATCTGCCTCTCGGTCAGCAAGGCCATCAGCCGATCAAGGTCGATTTTGCCGTCGGCGGCCGTGGCACAGGATAGCGGCGTGGCGCCGGCTTTTTTCAGTGCTGCCCGCTGTCGGCGGGCATTGTCTGGGCCATTTATGATCCAGGGGCTTGCGTGCCGGCGGCACAACAAATTGGCGTTCAGGGGGATCCGCAGGCGCGTATCTAAAATGATTGGTTGCGGATTGGCCCCGGCGACTAGTCTGACCGTCAAGCGGGGATTGTCAGCCAGAACCGTTCCGATGCCGATTAAGATCGAATCGCAGGAAGCCCGAATTTGATGCGTCAAGGCCAAGGCTTGCGGGCTGCTCAGATGCAGCTGGCTTCGGTTGCGCGACGCGATGCTCCCATCCACGCTTTGGGCATAGCTGATCGTGATAAAGGGGCGCCCGGGTTTAGTGGGCCGCCGGGCAACCCGGCTTAAATGCGCCCTTAAGCCTTCGACCGATTGAATTGGGACATGCGGAAGTTGAGGCGCGGGATTCAAACCGGCGGCCAAAGCCGGGGCGCAGGAGTTTTTTTGAATCTTGCGTCGGTTATCCACTGGCATGAAATACCTGTTTTGGCGGGTTAAAGTTATCCCCCGGCCGGAATGCGAGAAAACATATCAATTTAGCTGTATGCAAAATATCCCGGTCGACCGCTCATCGGCCTATCCCTGGTTTTTCAAAGGGCTAAACGGTTACGA
>CP070697.1:3652123-3709236 GCA_020353555.1 Desulfobacterales bacterium | reverse complement strand
GGGCTTCCTCCATGGTAAAGCGCGCTTCCTCAAATGCCAGCCGGGCGCGCGCCACCTCCTGGCTCCGATAGCCTGCTTCGAGTTCCGCAAGTTGGGACTGCAGCGAACTCACCGCGGCCTCCGCTCTTTCTACTTCCGCCGGGAGTATTTTGCGATTCAGCTCCAGGACCGCTTCCAGTTGTTTCAGGTTGGCCTGCGCGCGCACCATCTCGGCCCGGGCCTGATCGCAGCGTGCGCTCAATTCGTCCGGTTCGAGTCGGGCCAGCGGTTGATCCTTTTCCACGGCGTGCCCCTCATCAACGAGGACATCTTGCACCCGGCCGTTCACCTGAAAGGCCAGGTTGGCTTGGGTCGCCTCAATGGTTCCGGAGTAGTACAACTCGGACGAACGTTCCTGATGCTGCCCCCAATAGACCAGAGCTCCCACCCCCAACAGCAAAGCCAGAAAAACGATCAGGATCAAACGCTTCTTCACTCCAACCCTCCACGACTTATCCGGGCGGTGCTAGCGTACTGCCCGAATTGGCCGTTCAAGGTGCAACTTCTTGATCTCCCCCTAGGCTTTGGTGTCCGTATTGTTATCCGATCTTAAGCGCGTTACAGAATCGGGCCCAGAGAAAAACGGATTAGAGGGATATTCTCCAATCTGGGCCCTTCCATAGCCAAATAAGCCGCAAGATTCATCCGAATCCGCGCAAATTGGCGCAATTTGGTGTTCTGTTTTCAAAAAATAAAAATGCCCCAAATTATTATATCAATAGTTCTTTTCATTTATCGGGTAGATATGTTACTAAAGGGTGCGTCCATTACCCGGCATTGGTATAACCCCGTATCTTCGCTATCGATCAAACTCTCAATCAAACTCTCAATCAATTCCACGATTGGAACAGATTGAAATTAGATTGGTACCTGCCATGATTAATCAAATATACCAGATTTTAATCAAATCGGTAACCGACCTTTGCTACCAAACGTGTTTGGCGCATTTTTCGAAGAATGCCTCTATCCTCGACGTGGGCATCGGCAATGGCATCATGATCAAGAAATTTCACGACCTGATAAAATCAAAGGATCTAAAGATAACCGGCATTGATATCAACCAGAATTATCTGAAACACTGCGACAGCCTGATCAAAAAATATGCGCTCGAAAAAAATATCGAAATTCACTGCAAGCCGGTGGAAGCTTACGAACCGGGGACGAGAGGCCTTTTCGATTTTATTTTCTTCAGCATGAGTTTCATGCTTTTCAACGATCAAAGCTTGGTGCTGAAGCGCCTGAAAGATTGGATCAAACCGGGGGGCGAAATTGTCTTTTTTCAAACCATGTACACCAAAAGACTCCGGATGATGGAAGCCATAAAACCCAACCTGAAGTATGTTACCGGCATCGATTTCGGGAGCGTCACCTACGAAAAGGATTTTTTCGCGCTTTTGAAGGACCAAGGGGTTTTAATCAAAGAAAACCGTTTATTAAAAAGAAAATGGTTTCAGGGCGAATATCGGATGATTGTGACCACCCTTGGGTAGAAAAAGCGAGCACCGGGAGGCAAGACGCGCAAACCTTGCACCTTCCCCATGCCGTCTTTAAAGAATCGCGCTACTTTTTTTTGTCTTCCGTTTCCGGCCCGCCGCCAAACTTCTTGAGCCCTTCGGCCAGTTCCTTGAGTTTCCGATCGACCAGATAATTGATGGTGCCTTCCGGATAGGTTCCGTCGGGCTGCTGGCGCCCGGCCGCTTTGCCCGTGAGGATTTCAATGCCTTCGTCGATGCTTCTTACGGCGCGAACATGGAAACTTGCGGCTCGAACCGCCTCCACCACATCCTTGCGCAGCATCAGATCTTTAACGTTACTCGCGGGGATCATGACCCCCTGGTCGCCGTTCAGCCCTTTATGCCGGCAGCAATCGAAGAACCCCTCGATTTTCTGATTCACACCCCCGATGGCCTGGATCTCGCCCTTTTGATTGACGGAACCGGTAACGGCGATATTCTGTCTGATCGGCACCTCCGACAGGCTGGACAACAACGCATAAATCTCGGTCGAGGAGGCGCTGTCACCGTCCACCCCGCTGTAGGACTGTTCAAAGGCGATACTGGCGCTCATGGTGAGGGGTTTGTCCTGGGCATATTTCTGGCGCAGGTATCCGCCCAAAATCAGGACTCCTTTGTTGTGTGTGCTGCCGGACAGGTCGGCCTCCCGCTCGATATTGATGACCCCGGCGCGACCCATGGAGGTGGAAGCGGTAATGCGGGAGGGTTTCCCGAACACGTAATCACCGAGAGAATAAACCGCCAGACCGTTGACCTGTCCGACGATCTCCCCCTCCACATCAATCATCAGGGTCCCGCGATTGATCATCTCCTGGATCTGCTCCTCCAACAGACTGGATCGATGGATTTTGGCCTCCACGGCCTTGTCCACGTGCCTTTCCGCAACGGTGGCCGCATTTTCCTGCCCGGCCCAGAAATCCGCCTCCCGGATAAGATCGGTGATGGCTGGAAAACTGGTGGAGATCTTCTCCTGCCGGCCGGTCATGCGGACGGCCTGCTCCACCAGGGCGGCCACGGCGCTCCGGTCAAAAGGCTTCAATTTTTCCTCATCCGTCGCCATTTTGATAAATTGGGCAAACTGTTGAATGCTTCGATCGTCTTTATCCATGGCGGTGTCGAAATCCGCCCGGACTTTGAAAATCTTCTTGATATCCTCGTCATAGTGCAAGAGGAGCTGGTAAAGGAACGCATCTGCAATCAGCACTACTTTGACGTTCAGCTCGATGGGCTCCGGTTTCAAACCGGTGGTGGTGAAAAAGTAGAAAGGATCAAAGGTCTGAATTTCAAGCCTTTTGCTTTTAAGGGCCCTTTTAAGGGCCGGCCAGACCCCGGGCTCCATGATGGCGTCCCGCAGATTGATGACCAGGTAGCCGCCGTTGGCTTTCACGAAAGACCCCGCCTTGATCTTGCTGAAATCCGTGCGCCACACGCCGCTGCGATCAACGATCCGCTCGATGCTGCCGAAAATATTCCGATAGGTGGGATACTCCTCAATGATGACCGGAGGACTCTTGCGTCGGCTGTTGTCAACCATCAAATTGACCTGGTAAGGTTGAAACACATCGGTTTCGGGGACCAAAGGGGCAAGACCGGGGGCCGCCGACGGAGTCGGGGGGCCGAAAATTTTGAGATTATCGGCCATGTCGCCCAGCATCTCCTCCAGATATTTTCTAATCTTGTCGTTCTTATATTTGTCATTGATCGTCGCGGCCAGGTCGGAGGCGGTTTTCATGAAAGTCGCGCGGTCCATTTTTTCAATTTTCTGCGTCACCTCGCGCTGCAAATCTCTAAGTTCGAGAAAGATCTGGTCGATTTGATTGCGCAGCGTGGCCTGCTTCTGTTTCAAATCATCGAACTCCGCCTGGGGAAACCGGCCCTTGGCGACCAGCGCTTCGAGCTGGTCGATGGGGACCGGTTTGCCATCGACCAGGGGCATTACCTCGGGCCGCTTGAATTGGCCCACCTGGACATCCACAATCGTAAAGCCTTCTTCCTTGACTTTCTGGTCCAAGGCCTTGAAAAAGCTGCCGGCCTTACGCTCATAGGTTTCCATGATCTCTTTCTTGGTGTTGATGTATTCCTGGCTCTCGAAGAGCTGAGGTATTTCCTTTTTCAGGGCATCCACCAGATTCTTGACATCTTTTTTGAATACCGCCCCGGTACCGCCTGCAAGCCGCAGTAAAATGGGGGCTTCGGGATTCTTAAAGCAGTTCACATAGCAAAGGTCATCCGGCACGCGTTCTTTGCGCGACATCTCTTCGAGCAGTTTCTGTACCGTCGCCTTCCGACCCGAGCCCGCCAAGCCGGTAACGAAGACGTTGTATCCCGGCTTGTCGATGTTAATTCCGAATCGCAGGGCCTGCACGCCCCGATCCTGGCCGATGATTTCCTGCAACGGCTGAAGATCTTGCGTCGTTTCAAAGGACAGGGTGGTGGGATCAAGACGCCACCTGAGTTTTTCTATCGGAACGGCGTTGGATGGTTTTTCCTGGGGCATTTTTTCCTCCTTGGTTTCAGCCGTCGCCTTCGGACGGGGATAACGCCCGAAGCCGTTTTACTGAGATTTTTGACATCCGCAACGGCACGCCCCGGGCGATGGCTTCGGCGAAGAAGCGTTCGCGGGCGCGGGCATCAAGGGTGTTAGCGGACTTCGATCGTGATCCCGCGGGCCTCTTGGGGCTTGCATTTGGGCAAAACGATCTGCAAGATGTCATCCTTATAGGTCGCCTTGACCTCATCCGTTAATACGCGGCAGGGCAGGGTCAGGGTGCGTGAGAAAGACTGGGATCTTTTTTCGACCCGCTGATAGGTTTCACCTTTTTCAACCCGACGCTCCCTGGTCTCCCCTTTTAGGGTCAGGGTATCCTCGGTCACGGTGACTTGAATATCCTCGGGTTTTAAGCCCGGAACCTCCACCCTCAGGATCAGCGAATTCTCGGTTTCCGACAGATCCACGGCGAATGATTCGGCCGCTTCCAATAAAGCCCGGGGCACGCCGAAACCCCGGCGAAAGCGTCGAAAGAGAAGATCCATGTCTCTTCTCAGTTTCTCGATTTCCTGTTTTTTCCATAAGGTCAGTTCGGTCATACCAAAACCTCCTTTTGCCCTGCGGGAGTTCTTACGCCCGATGGATCTTATCCGCCTCTTCACAGCGCTGCCGCTGCAACGGTTGAGCGCATTGAATCCAAACTCAAAAATAGAAGCGTCCGGGCAACCCGGGACGCCGTCGGGAGCCCTTTACAAACCATCCGGCGGCACTACTTTACTTGGCAAGTATATTCTTCTAAACTCCCTGACGGGAAAACACAAGCGTTTATCGATTCCCATGACGATTCCCATTGGATATTTGACCTTCAACCCTACCGGTGCCTCCAACGGTCGGCCTGCTCCGACCAAGGCCGTGGCGCCGGCGACGTGCCCTAACTGACCGAAACATATCGATGCTTAATGTAATTGGGTCGAACGTTTTTTCAAGGGATTCGCACCAGAGGAGGCCAAAAAAAATGCAAAAAAGGGCTTACGGGATCATCTTGCTGACACTGCTTGCCGTATCTATTTTACATTACCCTGCCAGGGCTTTGGATTCGGCGGCCGATATGCAATGCGGCACCGAAATCGTATCCGTTGGGGACACTCAGTTCGATGTTAGAGTGAAATGTGGTGAGCCCACGCGGATCACCCCGGGGTCAGGCGCCGGTTTTGAGCAGTGGACTTACAATTTCGGTCCGACGGAGTTTTTTTACTATCTTACATTCGCAGAGGGCTCGCTGGAAAAAATCGAGGTGGGCGGTTACGGCGAATAAAAATCGAGGCCCAGATGCCGCGCCGGTGAAGCCCCAGGTTAGCTCGGCCCGGATACGCGCAGGCGCCAATCATGAGCACGGCGAGACAAATATCTCTTAAAAAGAACCTGGGACGCAGGGCGCAGATCATTTGCGCTATGCGCCGCTTTTTCGCTGAAGACGATTATCTCGAAGTCGAGACACCGATCCGCATTCCCGCTCCCGCACCGGAAGCCCACATCGAGGCCGTGGCCTCCGCCGACTGGTTTCTGCAAACCTCCCCGGAACTTTGCCTGAAACGGCTGCTGGCCGCCGGCTTTCCGAGGCTATTCCAGATCTGCAAATGCTTTCGGAGAAACGAGCGCGGCCGCACCCATCTTCCCGAACTGACCATGCTCGAGTGGTACGGCGCCCAGCGGGATTATCGGGATCTGATGGTTCAGACCGAAGACCTCATCCGCTATATCGCCCGTGACTTGCACACCGGCGACCGCCTCGTTTACCAGGATTTCCGAATCAACCTCAAGGCGCCCTGGCTTAGAATGTCGGTGACCGAAGCATTTGATCGCTATGCGTCCGTCACGATGGCATGGGCGCTGGAAAACGGCCGCTTTGACCAGGTCATGGTGGCAGAAATCGAGCCCGCCCTCGAACGGACACAACCCGTTTTTCTCTTCGACTACCCCGCGGCGCGCGGGGCCCTGGCCCGATTAAAGCCGGAAAACCCGATGCTGGCGGAAAGATTTGAACTGTACCTGGGCGGACTCGAGGTATGCAATGGATTCAGCGAATTAAATGATCCCGCGGAGCAGCGCGCCCGGTTCGAAGAGGAACTCGCCCGGCGGAAATCATCCGGCCAAACGTGTTACCCGCTGCCGGAGAAATTCCTGGATGCCCTGGCGGCTATGCCCGCCGCCGCCGGCAATGCCTTGGGTGTTGACCGGCTGGTGATGCTTTTTACGGGGGCCAGTAAAATTGATGAGGTCGTGGCGTTCACGCCCGAAGAGCTTTAGTCGGGCGAATCCGGGCTGCGGGCCTTCAGGAGGCCGCCTGCCGGCTGTGGTCCGTCAGGCCGGCACCTTTCTTCAATGGCATCAATTTGGCTGTATGAAAAATATCCCGGCCGATCAGCGGTCGGCCTCTCCCTGGTTTTTCAAAGGGCTAAACGGTTAGCTTCAATCAAATTTTTCCGTCTCAAGATCAAACTGATGGACCCGTTTTAGACTTTTCAGGTCCGCGCAAGCGTTCGCACTGCCCAGGGTGCAGGCTTGCTGCAAAGACGCTTTCATTCGCAAGGGTTCGCGCAGCAGGTAGTACCCAATGGCCTTGGCCATATGAACCGCGCCCCAGTTGGGGTATTTTGTTTCCAAGCGATCCAAATAGATCATCGCCGGCCGTAATTTTTCGTGCCGCAAGAGCCGGTAGGCTTTGGACAGGTCCAGGCCCGGATCGATTTCCGGCGCAATCGCAGGCTCCAGTGCTTCCTTCAAAGCCGCTTGGGCTTCCTCGTTTTCCAACCTTTCATCCAGAAAATCACTTTCGATGTAATCGGAGGACCGGATCCGGGCGCGGATGCGAATATGATATTTCGAAACCTGCCCCACAGGCTGCATGTCCTCCGCCAGTATTTCGGAACGGACCCTCCGGGCGGTCAGACTGTAAATTTCCTCCTTCTTGAGTTCGTAGTTGTCAATCAGACGTCGGCTGGAGAGATATTTCCCCGCCGCTTCGACAGCCTTTTTTTGGGCTTCGAACAGGGCGAGCGCCCGGGCCAATGGCTTGGAGCTGCCCGCCGGCATCAAATACTCGCCTTCGGTGACCAACTCCACGGAACTCTCGCCTGAATCCTGCGCCAGACCTGCGTTATAGCAACCCATGAGTACCAGGAAGATTATAATTGGAAGCATGCTTTTCTGCCTTTGGTCTTTATTCCTACTTTGTTACATTAGCCATGTTAACCATGAGGTGCTCCATGTATAATCAGATTTGAAACCATGTAAAACTCGTGCCTAAGGGCTCGTAAAGAAAGCCCCGAAGACGCGCTAAAAATGAACAAGCATGGCCTCCACCCTTTTCCCAGGTTTTTAAAAGAAGCGGTGCCACCGCGCGGGGCTTCCTTAACGATCCCTAAGGCCCTCAAACAATTACACGATTTCAAATCTGATTATCCATTCCGCCTCTATTTTTTCTTAAAAACCGACCGCCAGCCGCTGAATTCAAAATACAAGGGGCGGACCGCTTTGCGCACATCCCGCGCCATTTCGGTAATGTAGAAGGCTTGGGGATCTTCTTTTTGCACAATACCCAGGATCCTCTTTAACTCACGCCGCCGACAGGCAATATAAAGTTCGTCGACAGGGCCGCGCATTCCCTCACCGCGAAAAATAGTGACCGGCTGGCCTGCATGTCGCAGGTGCTCAGCCATGCTCTTGCCGGCAGTGCGGGTGATCACCCGCAGAACCATTATTCCCAGTGCCAGTTTGCGCTCCACGGCGATCCCCACCACATTACCGGTGGCATAGCCCAGGGCATAGAATACGGCTAGAAGGGGCTGATCTTTGATTTTGTAAATAACCGTACTCACGACCGAAATCCAGATCAGCAGCTCAAAAATCGCCAGAAAAAAAGCGATGACGCTCCGTCCTTGCACAGTTACAATTGTCCGGACGGTCCCGATCGAAACGTCGCAAATTCGAGCCACCATAATCAAGAAACCGGTGAGAAGGGTGCTTGCATCCATCTTCTTAAGATCGTCAATTCAAAGATCTTTGATCCGAGCCGGCTTCATCGGCCTTGGGCGGAACGATTCGCCGGTTATCTTTCGCAAACCTTTATAGATATCATCGAACCCTTTCTCCATTCCCACGCGTCTCCGGCCAATCGTTTATTGCCTGGTTACCGATTTCAACAGTTCGATACTGCGGTTTAACAGTTCAAGGGATGATAATATGGTGCGCCTTTCTTGATTGACCAACGCAGTTTCGAAAAAATCCGGCGGCGATAGGGCGTAATTAATCTGGATTTGCTTATGCATGTTGTTAATCTGCTTGACGGAGGTCTCCAGACTTTCGATTCGCACCTCGTAGAATTTCTGGCGATTTTCTTCTCTCAAATCGATAAATAATGTCATCAGATCCGTTTCATACTCACATATGGCCGCGATGGTCGTGATGGCGAGCACCGAGGAAAGGAAGATATTCTTTTGCTCATCATAATTCTCGCTGGCGCGGGCCGAATCATCCATTCGGTTCTGAAGGTTTTCAAACTGATCCAAGTCATGGGACAAATCGGCTAAAATGGCTTCCAGTCTGGGCCGAATATCGGCAAAATGAATGGCCCTATTTTCCGCGCAGGATATCTGCGGAACCGAGATTGCGACGACCCAGATACAAATCGCCAAGATCTTGCTCATGTTAGATTTCTCCCCCGTGTCGGGCCCTTATCGAATAAGGCCGCACTATCCGTGGCGGCCGCTTCTTTGCTTTCCCGGACACGCCCCGGGGTTCAGCATTAGCCTATTGCCGGGCAACACATTGTTTTGAATACTTACCACGCCCACCCCCCCGGTGGGGAGCTCCAACGCGATTTTCACCTAATCCACCCCGGATGTCAAGCAAGAGTCTCTTCCCGGGCCGGGCCGCGCCGCGATATCCCCTTCCCCTTTAAGAAAGCTCAAAAATCGTGTAGCGAAGAACCCGACCGCCAACTTTCAAGCCCCCAATATAGGCGCTGACGCTTGTGGCTTGATTTTCCGATCCTAATCCGATGGGGTGCCGATTCATGCAAACAATCAAAACTCCCGTGCTCAATAAATCGCTGTGCAACTGGGTGTTTTGCGCCAATGTCAAACTTCAGATGATCCTGCTGCTGACGATCATCGTCTCGGTTTTGGCGCGGGTCTTTCCCCTGGAAATGCAGAAACGCATTGTCAATCAGGCCATCAAGCTGCAGGCCTTCGACTTGTTGGTGCTCTACTGCGGTTTGTACCTGGCGGCCGTCATCCTGGCCGGCGGGCTTAAATATCTCATCGGCGTCCTGCAGACCTTCATCGGGCAGCGGGCGGCGGCCGACATGCGCAAGGAGCTGTTTCACCATATGTTAACGCTTCCTTTAAGCTTCTTCCGAAAAACGCAACCCGGCATGGTCGTCCAGTCCCTGGTTTCCGAGCGGGCCACCCTCGGGGATTTCGAGGGTGTGGCGGTGGCTATCCCCGTGACCAGCATCTTGACCTGCTGGCTTTTGCTGGTTATCTGCTCTGGTTGAACCCTCTTTTGGGGCTCGTGTCATTTTCGATTTACCCGTTCTTTCTATTCCTCCTGCCCCGGCTGGCAGAAACGGGCCTGTCTGGAAAACAAAAAGCGTGTCGACGCCTCCCGCAACCTGTCCAGCAAAATCGCCGAAGCGGTGACCGGCATCCATGAAATTCAGGGCAACAGCGCCCATCGCATCGAAAACCGCAAGTTCGACCGCCTCGCGGACAGCCTGCTCCAAATCCGGATTACCTGGAATCTCTACCGGCAGGGAATTAAGGTCCTCAGCAATTTTTTTACCAGCTTCAGCCCGTTTCTGATTTTCATCCTGGGCGGCTACCTGCCAATCAAAGGGCATCGGATTGGTTTCCCAGACGCCGTTTATTTTCGATGGCACCATCGAGGAGAAAAACTTATCGAAGAATGATTATTTTCTGCGGTTTCTGGAAGAGACCCATCTGCGGCCGCCGCTGCTGGCCTTGGGCGCCAACCTGGGCCAACAAACCGTGGACATCCTGGGTCATCTTACCCCGGATGAAACCTTTTTCGAACAAAGTCCCATCCTCCCCGAAGAACTGGACGGATACAAAAAGCTCGATGAACAAATCGTGCAATTGCTGATTGAAGAAGATCTTCTGGAACCCGTCGTAGAAATCGGCCTGCAATTTCAGGTCGGCAGCAGAGGTGACCGGCTTTCCGGAGGCCAACGCCAGAAATTAGCGATTGCCAGGGTTTTTTTGAAGAAACCCAAAATATTGATAACGGACGAAGCGACATCGGCGCTGGACAACAAGTCGCAAACGCCCATCCAGAATCTGCTGGATACGCATTGGAAGGGGAAAACCACCTTGATCGCCGTCGTCCACCGGCTGGATATCATCAAAGGCTATGACAAGATCGGGGTCATGAAATCAGGCAAGATCGTGGAAATGGGAGCCTATGAGGAGCTTATGGTCACGAAAGGTCTCCTGTATGAACTCGTTACGGCCAAAAGGTGACGCCACTCTTCACAGAGAGCCCGGTGCCGTCCGGGAGAATCCGTAGGGCGGAGTGGCACCTGGATCGGTTTAGCCCCGCCCCGCGATTTGGCCGCCTACCCGGCTCCCCGCTGAAATCTGCCGCCGGACAAAGAAACGGGGCAGCGGCCCACGGACGGCTAAGTTTCAAGGCTGACGAGCAAGGCGATGTATCCTCCATACAGAATCAAAGAAACGAGGCCCTCCCAGCGGTCCAAAGAGCGTTTCTTGCCGGTAAACATAAACACGAATAAAAGCAGGCTGGCCAGAATCACCGCGCCGATGTCGGAATTATTTCGGGGTTGAAACGGCAACGGTTTGATCAGCGCGCTGATTCCCAGAACGAAAAAGATGTTGAAGATATTGGATCCGACGACATTGCCCACCGCAATATCCGCATTTTTTTTGTACGCCGCCACGGCCGACGTCGCCAATTCCGGCAGCGATGTGCCCACCGCCACAATGGTCAAACCGAGGATCGACTCGCTCATGCCGAACCGCGTGGCCAGGGCAACCGCGCCGTCGATAATCCATCGGCCGCCCAGGGTCAATCCCATGAGGCCCCCCAGAATAAACACCACCGATGGAATCCAGCCGCGCGGTTTGGCCGGCACGTGGGCTTCCATCCCGTTGATGCGCGCGGCAATGGAAAAGGAATAATAAATAAAAATCGTAAAGAATGAAAGAAAGACGAGACCATCGATCCGCGTCAAAACCGAAGCCCCGGCGTGATCAATGAGCTGGTCATTGGCCGTAAAGTACAGGACGGCCGCGGCCAGGAGACTGAACGGGATCTCCTTCCAGACAGTCCCCTGGGTGACGGCTAAGGGATAAATCATCGACGACACGCCGAGGATCAGCACGACATTGGCGACGTTGCTCCCCAGGACGTTGCCGATGGCGATGTCGGTGTTGCCCCTGAGGCTGGCAATGATATTGACAAACAGTTCCGGTGTGGAGGTGCCGAACGCCACCACCGTCAAACCGATGACCAGGTCGGAGACGTTTGCCCGTCGGGCGATGGATGCCGCGCCGTCCACCAGCCAATCGGCGCCTTTGATCAATAATCCAAACCCCAAAACCAAAAGGACATAGGTCAGCATGCCGGCGCTCCTCTTCTTTTTAAACCGCGGTCACTTGACGCGGGCCGGCCGCCCCCCATGCCGCCCCTTGCTCAACCTTCCGGCACATAGCGCAAGTTGATGGCAAAATTGAGCGCAAGCGCGATAAAGCACGCCACGACCGGGGTGAGAAACCATCCGATGAGAATATTGGTCAGCGTCCGCCGGCTGACGGTATTGATGCCTTTCACAATACCGACGCCCAGCACTGCGCCGATCACCGCCTGGGAGGTGGAAACCGGAACCCCTAAAACGGTATAAAAATGCACGGTAATTGCCTCCGCCAGGACCACGATCAGGGCGGAAAAGGGATCCAGGCGGACCAGCTTGCGGCCGACCGTTTCCATCACCCGCCGGCTAAAAGTCAGAATACCCAGAGCAATGCTCAAACCGCCGATCAAGGCCGCCGCAAAAACACTCAGCTGGCCGGCGCCGACAAAGACGGCCGTGACGTTGGCAACATTGTTGGCGCCCAACGCATAGGCGGCATACGAACCCGCAGCAATCAGGGCGAGGCGCAGCAGGATATCCGATTCGAATAGATCGATATTCATGCGGTTATAAACGAAGGCCAATATTTTATAGATGATCACGGCGATGACCAAGCCGCCGACCGGGGTCCCGAACCAGCATGCCACCACCTTGCCCAGTCCCGCCACGTTGATCTGGCGGTTGAGAAACCCGATACCCAAAATGGCGCCGACGGCGGCCTGGGAGGTCGAAACCGGAAGACCCAGGAAGGTCATGATGGTCACGGTCACGGCGGCGGCGAACGATGAAATCACCGCCTTCTTGAGGGTTAGTGCGGTGAGGCCCTGCAAGGTTTCGATGCCGGCCCGGCCCTCGAGGAGGGCTCCTATCAGGACAAAGAGGGAGGCTAAAACCGCCGCCGTCCAGAATTTGAGCATTCGGGAGGAAACAGCCGAACCAAATACATTCGATGCATCATTGGCACCCAAGGACCACCCCAAAAAAACAGCACCCAGCAGAGAAAACATCAGACGCGCCTTTTCATGGTCAGGATGTTCACCTGTTTGGAAACCCGGTCGGCCTGATCCGATATCTCACCCATGCAGACCACCATTTCCTTCAATTGCAGTTTCAAAAACGGATCCAGATCGGAGTCAAAAACCTTGCTGATAATGCGGCGTTCAATATGATCACAATGACTCTCATTCTGGTCAATTGTGGATAGTAATGCCCGAATGCCTTCTTTTTTCTTGATCATGACATCAATCTGCTTGATCATCAGATCGCAGCTTTCCATCGAAACCCGGATGAGTTCCTGAATATCCAGAACGATGAAATCAGGTATCAAGATCTTTTGCGTCCGAATCAGGTTCAGAATCAGCTCAAAATAGCGGGGAATTTCATCGGCGGACGCTAACAGCCCCATGATATCCTCCCGGGACTCGGGTATCAGCGCCCGGCTGTACATCAGCATATTGACTTCGTCGCGGATATCATCCGCCCGAGATTCATATTTATGCGTCTGATCCGCCAAAAATTGAAAGTCGTCACAGACACCTTTGGCCAGGCACATGTTCAGGGCTTTGACAAATTGCTTCTGAATCAGGCCGAGATTTTCCAAATAACTGTAAATCAGGGTTTCAAGCTGCCGTTCCTTGGTAAAAAAGAAACTCAACATGCTGACCTCCAGAGGGCTGTTCGCGAATCAACCGGCCCACGGGCTGTTTTCCCTGCGCCGGTTCGCGACAAAAACGACCCGTGTTCATCAATGCTTCATTCAATGTTTCCTGTACCGGCTCCGAATTGCCGCGCCGGCTCCGCGACACCCCTCTGATTCCCGGTTCGGCGATCGAGGGCATGCCCGTCGTGCGTTGCTGGAAATGGAGCGCTTGGCAAGGGAGGGCCTGGAAACCGTTATGTCCGCGCTATTTTTGCATCTCATATTTTTTACCTTAACACCATCCCCCGTATCCGGAAAGGCCTTTTTAAATTCATCCGCGCTCAGCAACTTTTCCCGCCCAAGCACTCCCTGAACTGCAACGCCACGCGAAGAGCCCTTGCGCAATCATGCAGGCAACTGGCACCTGTTTTGGCTGAGCTGCCATTCGATTTTAGGAGCCCTCCGGTAACCGAGTTTGCGATCGGGGTATCCCGGCCTTCAAGATTAATCTAAACAGCAATTGACATGCCAAGGGGGAGGTTGACATGCGGCTGAATTCAATCAAGCGCATTTGCTCCTCCCCAGCACCGGAAATAACCCCAAACGTATCAATTTACCTGTATGAAAAATATCCCGGTCGACCGCTGATCGGGTTTTTCAAAGGGCTAAACTGTTACCCCCAAGCTAAGAATTTCTCCGGAAACTCTTGCGGAAGAAACCGCTTCAGTTGGTCTAGCGCCCAGTAATTCCCCCCCCATAAAGGAACTGCAAGTTCCGATATCTCGTTCGGCAGGAACTGCTTCTTCTGATTCTCCAAAACCCACGGCGCAAAGGATGGTTTGGCGCTCGGCAAGGCTAAATTCAGTCGGAAATAAGATCCGTTCCCTGCGGAGTTCAGCCCACCACCGACGACGTACAACGCGCAACCCGCAGCGCGCTTCGACGCGCTGGTGGTGGTACAGATATTGCTGAAAATCTAATGCGCGCGATCCTAAACAAATTCCTGGCCCAATCTGCGGGTCCGATGCTAATTTGGATTGCGATGGATCCGGATAGCGATTATAATACGACGGTCGCAGATGCGGGAACTTGCGGGCGGCGTAAGTCTGTGATCACCCGCGGTGATGATCTCAATCATTTGGAAGAGGCGGAGAAGTGCCATGCCAGACAAAAAGGACCAAAGTGAAAACTTATCCTGTTCATTTTGCGGAAAAAATCAAATGGATGTGGAAAAATTAATTGCCGGCCCGGCGGTATATATTTGTAACGAATGTCTCCGGCTGTGCAGTGAAATCATTGAAGAGGAGAGTGACAAGAACAAAAAAAATCTCAAACGCATCTTAATACCCAAGGAAATTAAGGAAAAATTGGATGCCTACGTGATTCAACAGGAAACGGCGAAAAAAGTTCTATCCGTGGCCGTCTACAATCATTACAAACGGCTTGAGAGTTCGCTTAACAGCGGCGAGGTTGAAGTTCAAAAAAGCAATATTCTGCTGATCGGGCCCACCGGCACCGGCAAAACCCTGCTGGCGCAATCGTTGGCGAAGTTTCTCAATGTGCCGTTTGCCATCGCGGATGCCACGAGTTTCACGGAAGCCGGCTATGTCGGTGAAGATGTTGAAAACATTATCCTTTATCTGCTGCAGAATGCAGACTACGACATCGAACGCGCCAAACGCGGCATCGTTTACATCGATGAAATCGACAAAATCGCAAAGAAGCCTGAGCACGCCTCCGTGACGCGGGATGTTTCGGGCGAAGGTGTTCAACAGGCTTTATTGAAAATTATCGAAGGAACGGTGGCCAACGTGCCCCCGAAGGGGGGCCGGAAACATCCGCAGCAGGACTTTGTCAAAGTTGATACCACAAACATACTTTTCATTTGCGGAGGAACATTTACCGGTCTGGAGAAAATTATCGAACGCCGCCTGGGTGCGAAGGTGATGGGATTTGGCGCTAAAATCGTGGGGGCAGAAGACCGAAGGCGGAGGTCGGTGCTGGAAATGGTTCATCCCGAAGACCTGCTCAAATTCGGCTTGATACCGGAGTTGTTGGGACGCCTGCCGGTGATCGCCCCCCTGCATGATCTGGATGAAGAGGCGCTGATCCGGATAATGAAAGAACCTAAGAACGCGCTGGTCAAGCAGTTTCAGAAGCTTTTCGAAATGGAGGGCGTCTACCTCGCCTTTACCGAGGGCGCCTGCCAAGCGGTGGCTAAAGAAGCGATCCGGCGCAAGTCCGGGGCAAGGGGCCTGCGGGCGATCATGGAAGCGTGCATGCTCGATATCATGTATGAACTCCCCTCGTTGGAGAATGTTAAGGAATGCGTCATTGGCGAAGACGTCGTCCGGAAAAAGGGGAATCCGATTTTAATCTACGAGGCGACCCAACAACATGCCTAGATCAGGCTTTTGTCCCTAGCGTGAACAACCCACCCTTAAGAGACACACAGTTGTCTCTCAAAACCAATGAAAGGAGATAAGCAATGCCAAGATTTCCCTATCAGATTCCCGCTCGGGCGGCCCTTGCGGTCCTACTGTTTTTGATCGTCGCTTGCGCGGGAAGCCAACCCGGCCTGGAAACCGTCCCAAGGTCCGCCAATCCCATGGACGTGGTGAACGCGTTTGACAGTGAGATTGCCGGCGCACGCAAAAACCAGCTCAATGTGCTTTCGCCGGACTGGTTCTCCAAGGCCGAAACATCGCTTTCCAAGGCCAAGAAGAGTTTGGCGGGAGGGGAGGAAATTGCGGCCATCTTTCAGTATGTGGACGAAGGACGCAGCCAACTGAAGACCGCCGAGGAAATGGCGCGCGTCGCCCAGACCACTCTGCCCAATGTGATTGAAAGTCGCAATATGGCGCGCGCCGCGGGTGCCACCAAATTAGATGGTTATGCGCGGGTGGAAGATCAGTTCCTTACGCTCACAAAGGCGATTGAGGAAAACAACTTGCGTTTGGCCCAGCGGGATCGAGCCCGGGTGAACGAAGCTTTTCGCGAACTGGAGCTGCGCGCGATCAAAAACCAGACCATCGGTGAAGTTCGCCAATTGCTGGCCCAGGCCGAAAAAGAGGGTGCCAGGAAATTTGCGCCGGCATCACTTGCGTTGGCCCATCAAAAATTGGATGCCACGGATACATTTATTACGAAAAACCCCTATGAGAAAGAAAAGATGCACGCGATGGCCGCAGATGCGCTCTTCTACGCCCAACGGCTGATGCAAATGACCCAACAAAGCCGCCAGATTCAGACCATGCACTCCGAACAGATTGCCCTCTGGATTGAAGCCCTGCTGCACAAAGCAACCCGTGAGCTTGCGGCACCCGACATGCGTAATGAATCATTGGAAACCCAGGTCGAAAATGTCGTTCAATCCATAGCGGCTCTGCAAGCGGATCACGATTTCATGATCGACCAGGCCAAAACCCAAAAAGAGGAAATCAACGCCTTGAAGCAGGAAATCACCGACCTGGAAGGGCAGACCCGGGAGCAACAACTGGCCAAAGAACGTCTGGCAGCCAAGCAAGAATTCAATCAGAAATTTACCCAGATCCAGAATTACTTCGAGCCGGATGAAGCCGAAGTGTATAAACAGGGAAATCAGCTGGTGATTCGCCTAAAAGCGATTCAATTTCCGGTGGGCAAGGAAATAATCATGCCCGCCAATTACGAACTGCTGAGCAAGGTCCAAAAAGCCATTCGCACTTTCGGCGAGCCGGACGTAGTGATCGAGGGTCACACGGACAGTACCGGTTCCGACGAAATCAACGAGCACTTATCACAAAAGAGGGCCGAATCCGTGCGTGAATATCTGGTCGCGAACCAAACGCTGCCGTATTCCAAAATCGTCGCGGTCGGCTACGGATCCATGCGGCCCCTGGCATCCAATGAAACCCCCGCCGGCCGGGCGATCAACCGGCGCATTGACGTTGTGGTTAAGCCTCAGCCCGGGACTAGCGAATGATCATCTGAAGCCGGGGGAGGCGGCCATTGAGCCTTAAAAAAATAAAGGCAGCGATGCGCGCTTGTCGCCACTGCCTTTTGATCAAGCCCCGCGGGACCCCTATTTCTTCCCCGCAGCCCGCAATGACGCCTGCGGTCATGGTAAAATGTCAGGGGTCAAATCTCCATGCCCTGCGGATCATACTGAAATCTCACTTAGAGCACTCACATAGAACTTCGCGGTGTACTCTTTCACCATCCGCCGGGCCGAAAACCGCGCGGCATTGCTTCTGATGGATTCCTTCATGACCCTCACCCAGCCGTGGGGAACACCCTCATCGGATACCTGATAGTATAAGGGAATTACTTCTTCTTCCAGGAGGTGATAAATCGCGGCGCCATCTGCCTGGTCGCGATTCCCGTCGATTGCTTCCTGGCCGAAGGCCCAGCCGTTCTTGCCGTTATACCCTTCAATCCACCAACCGTCCATGAGGCTCAGCTGGGGGACCCCGTTCAAAGCGGCCTTCATACCGCTGGTTCCGCAGGCTTCCATGGGCGGCTGCGGGGTGTTCAGCCAGACATCGACGCCGTGAACCAGATACTGGGCCAATTGTTCGCCGTAATCCTCAACAAATGCAATCCGTCCCCCCAGAGCGGGATCACGGCTGGCATTAAATATTCGCTGCAGGAGGCGTTTGCCGGGATCATCGGCCGGATGGGCTTTGCCGGCAAAAATGACCTGAATCGGCTGCCAGCGATCGTTCAAAAGCTTTTTCAACCTTTCCAGATCATCAAAGATCAGATCCGCCCGTTTATAGGTGGCAAATCGCCGCGCAAAACCAAGGGTCAGGATCGAAGGATCCAGCAAAGCCCCGCCCGCCAATGCGATGGACGGATTGGCACGGTCCTGGGCCCAACGCTGGCGCGAACGTTCGCGGATGGCGTCGATCAACTTGATCTTTAACCAGTAATGGGTTTTCCAAAGCTCCTCGTCCGGTATTTTATCGATCAACTGCCAGACGGCCGGAGCATCGTGATCCTCCACCCACCCCGGCCCCAGGTATTTATCGAAAAGCAGTTTGATTTTCGGCTCGATCCAGGTAGGAACGTGCACGCCGTTGGTCACACTGTCAATGGGCGCCTTGTCGACCGGGATCCCCGGCCACAGGCTTTGCCACATTTGCCGCGAAATTTCTCCATGCCGCTTGCTGACCGCGTTGCGGTACTTCGACAACCTTAACGCAAAGGCCGTCATATTGAAGCCGGCCTCGGGTCTTTCCGGGTGAATCCCCAGCTTAAAAAACGTATCACGATCCAATCCCAGGGCCGGCCAGTAGGAATGCAAATATTTTTCCAATAAATAGAAGGGGAAAACATCGTGCCCCGCCGGGACGGGGGTATGGGTCGTAAAAATGGTCGTTCTTCGAACCCTTTCCAGCGCCTCTGCATAGGACATCCCGCTTTGCACCCGGTCCCGGATCCGTTCCAGCAGGGCAAAGGCGGCGTGACCTTCGTTCAGGTGGAGGAGCGAATGTTTAATTCCCAAAGTCTCCAACACTTCGGCCCCCCCGATTCCCAGCACGATTTCCTGGCGTAAACGTTGCTCCAGATCGCCGGTGTACAGCCGCGCCGAAATCCCCCGGTTCCAAGGATCATTGACCTCAATGTCCGTATCCATCAAAAAAAGGCTTACACGCCCGACGGCCACCTTCCACACCCCAACGTGGATGGGGGGCTCAATGCGCGGCACTCTGACCACCAGCTGCCGGCCGTCTTCCGCCGCCACCCGCGAAATCGAAGCCGCCTCCCGGTCCAGGGGTTCGGTTATATTCTCCTGCCAGCCGTCTTCGCGCATTTTCTGATGCAAATAGCCGTCCGGATACATGAATCCCACCGCCACCAAGGGCACCGTCAAGTCGCTGCATTCCTTGAGATAATCGCCCGCTAGAAATCCCAAACCCCCGGCATAGAAAGGCAGGGAGCGGTGCAGTCCGTATTCGGCTGAGAAATAGGCCACGGCCACAGTGTCGGCCGCTGGAAAATCATCTAACAACCCAAAACGTTTATTGCGCATATATTTCTGAAATTGAGACAGAGCCACGTCGTAATAGCGCAAATAGTCCTGATTTTCGGCGGCGGTCTGTAAAATTGCAGGGGGCAGCTCCCTGAGCATTTTGTCCGGATTGTGACCGCTTTCCTTCCAGGCCTGGCGATTCAGCATCTTAAAAAGCATGCGCGCGGACGGATTCCAGCTCCACCAGAGGTTCTCGGCCAGCTCCCCCAAACCGCTTAGGCGTTGCGGAAGGCTCGGAAACTCGGTCGGTTGAAGGTTCATCTTCGTCTTCCTTTCAACGTCTGTTTCTTGCGATAATCTTCACCGCGGGCGGCAGGGATCGCCCCTCGGCCGTCCATACCCCCTGGTTGCCTTGCGCCGGCCAGCAAAATCAGTTTCAAGCCGATGTCAGCGACGCCTGGCGGAAAAGATGTCCCCTATCTTCGTTCCTATTGACTGGCCTCAAATCATATGCTAACTAATTAAAACCTAAACTATTCATATCAAAACTATTCCAATTTGAGACGTCTTCAGCGGTATATCCCGGTTCCCGATGGCAACCCTTGGGGTGGGCGCAATACTGTTGAGCTGACACTTTATGATAATCAAGGAGCTAAAACCATGAAGGAAAAGTATCTGCTTATCAAGGATGACAAAAACAAAGAGCTCACGATCAAAGAATTTGCCGAAATCGACAAAGATATCTTCGCGCTCCTCTGCGCGGAAACCTACAGCGCGCAGGAGATTGAATCGGCCATCGGTAACAGCCGGCCGGGTCTCACCTCCGTCATAAGAACCAAGAACTTCTATCCACCGGGACTGGTCGCTGATAAAATCGCTGAATCGGTCGCGCAGTTATATGCTTCCGGAACCGAGGAATCCCTGGAAGTCCTATTTGACGACAAAGAATTCTTTATCCAGTCACAGGAGGAATTCGAGGCCGTCGAGGATATCGAAGGGGATTTGGACGAGGCCGAGGATGAACTCGACGGTCTGCTTGACGACGGACCCGAAATCAAAAGCCAAGACGATCGGATACAACTGGAAGAGGAGGAATCCCTCGATACCGAAAATGACTCTTAAACCGCGGTCTTCCAAATTCGGCGATTCACGCGAGAGGTGCCGACCGCCAAGGATTTACTTCGAATTCACGTTTAGGATATTGTTTTGACTCCCATAACAGTTGGAGCACTTCTCGTCATTTTGGGGATCGTTAAACCACTTCCCATCCACTAGAAACCGGTATTCGTACCTTCCGGGGAAAACCATGACGATTTTCCGCCAGATGCCGTCTTTGTCTTTTTGCATGGGATGAATTTTAGGATCCCAGCGGTTAAAGTCCGCCAACAGAATAACTTCCTGGGCCTCCGGGGATTCCAGAGAAAAGGTTATTCTCCTGCGTTTGGGTTTTGCCGTGAATTTCTTTTCGAACATTTCATTTCTCCCTTAGTTGATTCGTTGTAACCGAAGCCACGGGTCAAAGAAGTGGCGTGTCTGTCTTATCCCTTGCGGCTGGGTGCACGCATGCCGTTCGATTAAAAATCATACTGCCAGAAAAAGTCAACACCGGTATTTCCCTCTTCGCCGACCTGGGTGGATACGCTGAAATTGCGGTTGATCTCATAGGTGATTTCGGCTTCTCCCGAATTCTCGGATCGAAATCCCCGTTTGTAGGTGACAAAGACATCCGGGGTGATATATTTGCCCATGGAGACCGATCCTTGCGAGACATCCTCGCCGCTGGTATCAAAGGAAAGGGTATCCAGGAAAGCGGCATCGCCCAGGATTTTTTTCAGTTCCCCGGCCGCCATTTGCCCGGTCATATTCAAAGCGGCTTGCTCGGCGCTCGTCGCCTCCTGGGTATTCAGAGCGCTCACCGGTTTGCCGAAAACCAGGTAGGAGACGATGTCGGCCTCCTCCATTTGGGGATCGCTGTCCAAAGACAGCTTCATTTCTTTGGCCGTGCCGGTGATGTTGACGTTGATCGTTACATTCTGGATCCGGGTTTCAGCCTGGAGATCCAGATTCGGGTTGGGCTCCTCCAATCCCATAAAGGCCACATTGCCGTTGGTGATCTTAAATATTTTCCCGCGAAAATCAAACGTGCCCCGGACCGTCCGCATGTCGCCTACCAGCACGAATGGCTTTTGCGGATCTTTTTTGAGGTTGATCTGGCCGGCGATTTCGGTGCTGATGCCATGGCCCTTCAGCCAGGAATTTTTGGGCACATCCACCATCACATCCGCGGCCAGGGGTTTCATAAACGACGGGCCCCCACTTTCTTCTTCGGGCAAATAGACCTTGGTCTTCGCACCCGTCTTTTCCCGGATGACCCGAATTTCAGCCGGCCCCTGTTCGCCGAGCCGGTCGAGATATATTCGGCTTTTCAGAATGGCGACCTCACCGGTGAGGCGGGGCGCCGCCAGGCTCCCGTCCAGCGTCAAATCCGTTTGAATCAGGGCCTGAATGGCCTTCCTGTAAGGGATCGCGACCTCCTCCCCGGTCAGCCGGAGATTGAGGGCGCTCGGTGCCAACCCGCTGTGGGTAACATCGCCCGCAATGCTCAACGTGCCTTCCTTGTCCCCCTGCAGTCGCAGTCGGTCAATCCATATTTTTTCGGGTGTCAGCCGGATGGCGGCTTCAACCGTTTCATAGCTGACCCGGGGCGTTGCCAGAGACAACTTGCCGTCCTTCAGGCCCAGTTGCCCGGAAACTTTGGGATGGGTCATATCGCCGCTGGCACGCAAATCGATGTCCAGGCCCCCGTCCATATCGACGCCTTTGGGGAAGGGGATGGGCAGGTCTCCTATTTTCAGATCGCGGCTCACCAGCGTCAGTTCCAGACTTTCGGGTTGGGGCTGGAATACTACCGGCATCAACTTCAAGACAACCCCGTTCTTCCCGTTCAGCTCGAGAAGTCTTTTCTTCTGCTGGTAAAGAGAGGACCTGACCGTCGCCTCGGAATCGGCATACCGCAGCCAGACGTCCAGATCGCAGGGACGGACTTCAAAGCCCGACGCATCCTTGACTGCTATTTGCGCCTCGATTTGCGGTGACTGCGCGGTGCCGGTGACTTTGATGTTGGCGGAGGCGGTCCCACCGAGCGGTTCTTCATCCTTCCACAAAGATGAAATCCGTTGCACGTCCAGATTTGCCAGCGCAAGGGTCAAATTCTGGCTTCCCGCCGGAGTCCATTGACCGCTCAAGGAAAGGAGAGCCCGATCCAGCAATAGGCTCAACGAGCGGATATCCACTTTTTCCGGCCGGAACGCGATGCGGATGGGTTCGCGGTTGTTCACACGCGTAACGATCTTGTTGAAAGGGGCTCGGACGTTGGTGATGTTCAGTTTCTCTATCGTAATCAACTTATCGGTCTTCAACCAATCGTCCACGCGACCGGTCAGGTCAACGTCTTCGCCCGCTTGGTGTTTGAGGTTTAAATCCATCATCGCCGCCGCCGGCGAAAGGCGGGTCGTCAGTGCCACACGGGGAAAACGGTTGTCTTTGATTTTGAGGGCCGTCACATTTAAAGTCGCCGCGCTTTTGAACTTTTCGCGCACACCTTGCCAGTCCGCATCCAGTGCAAGTGAATCGGCGGCGATCTCATTGTACGTTATACCGGCGCTCTCGATCTTCGCGGCAATTTCCGGCGCCTCGAGCCGGCCCTGCATTTCCGCCGCGAGTTGCAGGTTGCCGGTCACGTCCAAGTCCTCCGGCAGCTGCGGCACCAGCGGCCGCAAGAAAGCCATGAGCTTGGCCAGATCCGGCAAGTCCATCTGCAGTTGGAACCGGCCGGCCCGGGAGCGAAGCCCCGCCGCGCCGTTCAGCGACAGCTGTCCCATATCACTGGCGATCTCCAGGGCCTTAATCCTCAATTCTTTTCCCGTCCACTGACCTTGCAGTCCTCCCCGGTCGATCTTGGCCCCATTCAACGATACACCCTGCAAGCGCGTGTTCAGCCGGCCGGACATCTTGGCCGGGTCTATTTTCCACGGCCCCGCCCCAAGAGAATCCGCAACCTGCCCGGCGTCTTTCTTGGAAGGGGCGGTCTTCGGGCGATCAAGCTGGCCCTGCATTTCCGCCGTCAACTGGAGCTGACCGCCGATCGTGAAGCGTTGCAGCCGCTCCGGCGCCAAGGGGCGCAGCAAAGTCATGAGCTTGGCCAGATCCGGCAAATCCGCCTCCGTTTGCAGGTTATAACCGCCCCGATACGGGGCCGCCGACCCCTTGGAGACCAGCCGCCCCATATTGCTGGCGATATCCAAAATACTCAATTCCAGTTGCTCCCCGTTCCACTGCGCCTTGAGTCGGCCTCGCTCAATGGCGATATGGTTGACCTCGGAAGCCGACAGGCGGAGATCGGCCGACGCCGTTGATTGCACCGGATCCGCTGAGGGCGGCCAGGCGGCAGCGGCGGTAAGATCCAGGTTAATGCGCCCTTGGAGACCCTGGTTACCCGGCAGCGCCGCCAGGTCAAAATCCCTCACGGATGTCGCAAACTCGGCTTTCTTCGGCGCCTGGGGATCTGCGATCCCCTTCAAATGGCCGCTGAATTGCACCGTGCCGAGGGGCGCCGCCAGTCGGCTCGGAGCCAGGATGAGATCATCTTGCGCCAGGGTTAAATTAATCTCGCCCGCCTGTAAATCATATCCGGCCACGTGGGAAGGCCCTAAAACGAGTTTGACGTGGCCACCTCGCTGCGCTTGGGTGAGGCCCTCGCCTTTGATCGCCAAATCCGCATTAAGGTCGCCGGCCAGTGCCGGCAGACCCGCATAGGGCAATGCGGCCGGATTCATATGACGGAGGGTGGCATTGACATCCAGACTAAGCCCCGCCGCGCCCGTCAAATCCAGCCATCCCCGGCTCATGAAGGCCAATCGGCCGAGCTCCAAATCAATTTGATGCTGCAATCGGCGCGGTGTCCCCTGGAGGTTGAGTATGCCGGCGACAACGCCCGGTTGCAACGCCTCCAGCTCAAGCAGTCGGCCGACCTCCTGCAGGGATAACGCGGTAATATCAAGGTTGACATCCACATCCGGTTCCTGATCCTGCAACCGCAGGTCGCCGTTCAACCCGAGATCCGACTCGGGGGTCTTTATCCGCACCATCGTCAATTGCAGCTGCTTGGTCTCAGGAACATAAGTGACTTTGCCCGTCAGGCTCGCCAAGTCAAGGCGCGGCCGATCCAGCGCAAACCGCATTTCGCCGATGGTGGCCGTAACGGGCGGTCCGAGTTTGAGGCGGACATCCAGCTGAATGTCTTGGATGCGGCGGCGCTCCTCGCCCTGATCGCGCTGTTGGACGAGGCTTACGTCGCTATTGGCGATTGATAGGCGGTTTAAGACGAAGTTGAACGCCGGTGGCCGGTCGGAGGTCTCCTGGCTCGCGGGTGGGATGAGCTTGGTAATATTCCAGGTGCCGCCAGGATCTTCGACCAGATTGAGGGACAACCCTTCAATCCGGACATCGCGGATGAAGATGACGCGCTTGAGCAACAGGGGCAGCGCATAGCTGACGGAAATACGGTCGAGGCTCAGGACCGGCCCTTCGGGGGTGGATAACCCAATTCCCTCCACGGCGAGCCGATGCCAACCATCCCCGGATATCTTCCCCACCTTCAGCTGGGCGCCAAGTTTTTGGGCCACCGTCTGAACGGCCAGGTCTTTGATTTTTTTCTGCACCGTCGTGAATTGCAGCAACACAAAGGATGCCAGGATGAGGAGGAGGACACCAGCGCTCAGAACCAAAAGCGTTCTGACAAGGATCTTGCGCAATCGACCCGCAGATCTTTTCCCTTGGGGGGTTCGCTTTTCAGTCGCTGCCTGCTTCCGGTTTTTCATTTTTTTGTCCTGTGGTCGCCGAGGCCTGTGCAATGACCGCTCCCAAATGGGCGTTCCATCACGGTTGTCTTCTCCGGCCCGGGGCGGCTCCCTCGTCCGGCCGCCGGTGGGGCGATCGCGTTCGACGCGCGCCTAAAAGGCCTGTCCAATGCTGAAATGGATTTTCCACCGGTCGCCGATTTCCTTATCCGGATCGTTGAAATCGCCTATATCCCTGCGCTTGGGGGGATTCAGCTTATAGCCGAAGTCAAGTCGGATCGGACCCACGATGGTATGATAGCGCAAACCCAGACCGGCACTGTAGCGTTCCTCGCCGAAGTCCGCGCTGAAAGCGGATTCATCCAGCAGCCCCACATCCAGAAAAACCACACCCGCCAGGTCCTTGTAAATGGGATAACGCAGCTCCACGTTGGCGTTGATCGATGTCAGCCCCCCCAAGGGATCCTCGCCGGAATCGAGCGGTGGAAGGCCCTGAAAATCGTAGCCCCGGACCGTGTTATCCCCGCCGAGGAACAGCCGCTTCGAAATCGGAATCGCATCCGTTTCCGCGATCGGTTCAATGGTTTCGAGACGTGCCCGCCCCGCCAGAACCATTTTCCAAGGCAGCGGGAGATATTTTCTTAGCTCCACCGCCGGCTTGAAAAAATCAAGCTCCGACCCTATATACCCTGAGGCCCCTTCCATCGTGAAGGAAGCAACAGACCCTTTGGTCGGATTAAGCTCGCTATCCGTGGTGTTGCGTGTTATTCCCAATCGGACGGATGAAACCAGAAAGTCCTTCTCTTCGTCGAGTTGCGTCAATTCGACCGGATCGGTTACCTGGATGTCCTCCGTGCGGTTGAATTCCAGGTTATAGCCGACGCTCCACCACCAGTTGCGGGCAAAATTCCGTTGCAACGCCGCATTTCCGAATATCTTTAAATTCGTGAAGGATACCAGTTTCTCCCGCTCAATTCCCGAGGAAGCCCCGAGCGTGTTTTTGGCATCCAGAAAATACGGCTGGGTATATTCGAAGCGGCCGCTCTCGATCAAATCCGAGCGTTTGGCGTTAAAAGACAGGCGACCGCCCCAGCCGAACAAATTGCGGTAGGTCCACGCGGCTCGGACCCGAATGCCGTCTTCGGTACCGTAGCCCGCGCCAAGTTTGACACTCTGTCTTTTTTTGCGCTTGACGTCGATCCGCATGGGTACCGCGTGCACGGCCGTCTCTGTTGCTTGGGGCGCTTCCGGTTTAATCTGGACGACCTTGAAAATATCCAGGTTGAACAGATTTTGCTGACTGCGGCTCACCTTGTCGGCCGAATAGGTCTCCCCCGCTTTGAACGCCAGGGCCCGCCGCACGACTTCTTCTTTGATATAATCATCATCTTGCACGATCGACACCGAACCAAAGGCGCAGGGAGGACCCGGATCGATCTCAAAATCGATTTCAGCCACATTTTCGAACGTATCGATGGCCACCCGACCGTTGGGCTTGGCAAATGGATAACCTTTGTTGCCGAGCGCTTTGGCGATCTCTTTTTTCGCATTCTGGTATTCTGCGATTTCAAAAATTTGATCGGTTTTTAACGGAATCGCGGCCAAGAGGTCGTGTTCCGCTAGACCCTCTACCCCCCGACCTTTCAAATTAACGTTTCGGATTTTGACCGGAGGTCCTTCAACAATGACAAACGTCACTTTAATCGAAGGTACTTTGCCTGGCGAGGCGGAAACCGGTTTGGCACGCGGCGCCTCCGGGGGTTGGGGCGATGGGGGCGTGTCCTCCTCGGGCGTTAGTTCTTGGATCTCATAGCTGGCCCGCACATTGTAGTATCCCCGTGGTTCGTAAAACTGTTGAATTCGGAGAAGATCGTCCTCCAGATCGTCGTACGTCATGCGGGGGGGAGCCCTCCAAAACTTCCATATCGGCGGCACCCGCGCTGACAGCGTCTTCGCCAGCTCCTTCTTGGAGACGCTCTTGATACCAAGGAATTTGACCCCCGCCAATTTGAACTCCGCAGGGGGATCGCTTCCCTGGGCGTGGTTCCAGCCTAGAAGGAAAAATATGACGCCTAAAATAAGGCGATTTCTTGAAATTGCAGCGGTCATGTTCATCGGCAGCGACGCACCTCTCAATTTGTGCCCCAACCATAAGCCTTTAGGGGAAATAATTCAAGTGCAAACGGAGGGATGGAAATCCCGCGGCCGCTGGAATCAATTCAAACTGGCTTCCGGTCTCTGATTTTGTGCCCCGGAAACAGATCGCCCCTCGCGCAGGGGCGCAACGCAGCCTTCCCGCAGAAACCGGACGCAAATAAGCCCCAATGCCCTCGCGGCGCGGTTGCGATTCTCCCCCTGCGCCTGCAGAAAAGAACTCTGACTTCTACTTCGGCCAAAATCGGAATTGATACTTCTCATATTGTTTTAATAATAATGTTAGTTGGTTATAATAGATCTCCCTAGAATTGCCCGCCTGAGACAAATGCGGCGGCGCAATATCAGAATCAAGAATTCCGATTCTATCGGCGTTGGAATAAATTTATGCAATAAAATAAATATCTTATAAAGTTGGCACGATATTTGGTTCTAATGCTTACAAAATTCCAGTTTGCGGATCAACGCACGGATTTCCATGGCACCCTTCACTCAACGCCCGGTTGAGCGGAGGTCGTCGCGAAGCATGAGGAAGGAGAAAAAAAGTGATACAAAAAAAGGCTGCTTTTCGCTTACCTGCCGGCACCCCAACAACCGGACCCGCAAACGAGCCGGCAGGAGAAAATGATGAAGAACCTCCAGGTACTAGCTCTGGCCTTGCCAAAGTACTAACAATTTCCCCTTTGGAGTGCCGTCGGCGTTCAACCGCACCGGTGCTCCCCACCGCCCTGAGGCAACACTGCGCCTGTGTCCCACTGAGGACCACCGCCTTTCGCCGTAATTTTTTCCCCGGTTCCACCGACAAGGACTGGTCCGATTGGCGCTGGCAGATTAGAAACAGAATTCGTAGCCTCGAGCAACTTGAAAAAATTTTGAACCTGTCCGACGCCGAACGCCAGGGCGTTGAAATGCTGGGCGCCAAGTTGCCGGTGGGAATCACCCCGTACTACATGAGCCTCTTGGCCAGGGACGCGCCGGATCAACCTTTACGGCGGACGGTCGTACCCACCGTGCATGAGTTTCGCCAGATGCCGGGCGAGGCCGATGACCCCCTGGACGAAGACCGTCAAAGCCCGGTGCCGGGGCTGGTGCATCGTTACCCCGACCGGGTACTCTTGCTGGTACTGGACTTCTGTTCGACTTACTGCCGGTACTGCACCCGCTCCCGCATTGTCGGACACGGGGGCTTTCACCCGAGCACAGCGCGCCTTGAAAGAGCCATCGATTATATCCGCTCCACCCCCGGTATCCGGGACGTCCTGCTTTCCGGCGGTGACCCCCTGACACTCAATGACGAGCGTTTGGATTGGCTCCTGGGTCGCCTGCGCCAGATTCCCCATGTGGAAATCATCCGGATCGGCACCAAGATCCCGGCCGTGCTGCCCCAGCGTATTACGCCCAAACTGGTCCGCACGCTGCGCAAGCACCATCCCGTGTGGATGAGTCTGCACTTCACCCACCCGGCGGAGTGTACCCCGGACGCCTACCGCGCCTGTAACCGGCTTGCCAATGCCGGTATTCCGCTCGGTTCCCAGACGGTGCTGCTCAAGGGAATCAACGACAACATCGATACCATGAAAGCGCTGGTCCACCACCTGCTGCGCATGCGTGTACGGCCCTATTATCTTTACCAGTGCGATCCGATTTCCGGTTCCGGCCACTTTCGCACCCCGGTGGAAAAAGGACTGGAGCTCATCCGGGGGCTGCGCGGATTCACCAGCGGATACGCCGTGCCGACCTACGTCATCGATGCCCCGGGCGGCGGCGGCAAGATCCCGCTCATGCCGGACTACGTCCTCGGACGCAGCGAAGGCTCTTTGCTGTTGCGTAACTACGAAGGCAGGACCTTCCGCTATCCTGACGCCGAGATGCCGTAAATCCATTGACAGGCAAAAATTAATCCCTTAAAAACAATGATTCCGCAAAAGCCTTGCTTCCCCTCCCCTGCGGGAGGGGATTCAGGCCCAGGGGATATCGCCGATTGAAATTTCCCTTCTTCACCGCGGTCTTCTTTCGTCACGGGAGAGCGGGAATTTTGACATTTGGCGGGATCATTAGATTTTCCTTAACCATGAAAAGCGCGCCTTTGTGGCAAAAATCGGTTACGCGCACCCGCGGCATCCCAGGCACGAAGAAGCACTGCGAATAACTTGCCCTTGTGTCTTTGGGACTTGGCGGCGAAACGTTTTCGTTCCGGCTTGTCCGCGTTAGGAGATTGACCATGCATATAGGATTGGCCTACGATTTACGATCTGAATATCTGGCCCAAGGCTACAGCGCTGATGAAACCGCCGAATTCGATCGTGAGGACACCATCGATGTCCTGGAAAACACGCTGAAACAGCTGGGTCACACAACCGCCCGCATCGGAAACGTCCGGCAGCTGATCCAGCGGCTGGCGGCCGGCGACCGTTGGGATTTGGTGTTCAACATCGCCGAGGGGCTTTACGGCATCGGCCGGGAAGCGCAGGTTCCCGCTATTCTAGACGCCTACGCGATCCCGTACACGTTTTCGGATCCGCTGGTCATGAGCCTTACCCTGCACAAAGGCCTGACCAAACGGGTGATCCGCGATGCCGGTGTGCCGACTTCCGATTTTAAGGTTGTCGAATGCGTTGACGACGCCAGGGACGTCCCCTTGGCCCCGCCCTTCTTCGTCAAACCCGTTGCGGAAGGCACCGGAAAAGGCGTCTCACCAAACTCCCTCGTGCACAGGCGCCAAGACCTTCCGGCCGCATGCGAGGCGCTGCTCGCGGCCTACCGCCAGCCCGTCTTGATCGAACGCTACCTGCCGGGGCGGGAATTTACGGTGGGCCTTGCCGGCACCGGCCCGGCGGCCGAGGTGTTGGGGACCATCGAATTGCATCTGCGGCCCTCCGCCGAGCCGGGTGTTTATTCATACTTCAACAAAGAACACTGTGAAGAGCTGATTGAATACCGGTTAGTTCGGCCCCAGGAAGATCCGGTAATCGCCGAAGCCGAAGAAATCGCTCTGAAGGTTTGGCGGATACTCGGCGGCCGGGACGGGGGTCGCATCGATCTGCGCTGCGACGCCGACGGCCAGCCGCATTTTATGGAGATCAATCCGTTGGCCGGTTTGCATCCGGAGCATTCCGATCTGCCGATTATCTGCGCCCAGTTAGGAATCCCTTACCGCGAGCTGATCGCCCGCATCGTCGCATCGGCGGCGGCAAGAATTTCCCGCGGTTCTGCTGGCGGGAACGGGAGGCGGCAATGCGCATAGCCGTCGTTCACAATGCGGTAGGCGATGAGAGCGCGCCGGACGAACGCGATGTTCTGGTGCAGGCCGATGCGGTCGCCGAAGCCCTGCAACAACTCGGCCATCAGCCGGTCCGGCTTGCTTGTACTTTAGATCTAGCGGCCGTGCAGGACCGGCTGCGGGAGATTGAGCCGGATGTCGTTTTTAACCTGGTGGAATCCCTGAACGGACAGGGAAGCCTGATCCATCTATTTCCGGCATTGCTCGACGCCATAGGTGTGCCTTATACCGGATCGGGATCACCGGCCGTTTATCTTACTTCGCACAAAATCCTGGCCAAACAGGCCATGGCGGCCGCCGATCTGGCGACACCGCCCTGGATCGGACCCTACCCGCCGGAGATGCCGACCCTCGGCCGCCCCGACCAGTCGGCCCCCGTCGCCAAGGCCGAGGGCCCTCAGACCAAATGGATCCTCAAATCCCTCTGGGAGCATGCTTCCGTGGGAATAAACGAAGATGAACTGGTTCTCAGTGACGATACCGTTCAGGTCCAAAAGCTTTTAAAGCAAAAAGCACCCCAGCTTGGCGGGGCATGCTATGCCGAAGCGTATGTCGACGGCCGCGAGTTCAACCTTTCCCTTTTGGCCGGGCCGGAAGACCCGCAGGTTTTGCCGCCGGCCGAAATCATTTTTCAAGATTATCCGGCTGACAAATTACGGATTGTGGGCTATCGGGCCAAATGGGAGCCCGAATCCTTCGAATACAAACACACCCCGCGATGTTTCGACTTTGCGCCCCATGATACACCCCTGCTCGGGAAGCTGGCCGCCGTGGCGCAACGATGCTGGCGAGTCTTCGCCCTGAGCGGTTATGCCCGCATCGACTTTCGCGTGGATGGACGCGGACAGCCCTGGATTCTGGAGATCAACGCGAATCCGTGTCTGTCTCCGGATGCCGGGTTCGCAGCGGCTGTTGCAAAATCCGGCTTGAATTTCGGCGCCGCGGTCGAGCGGATTTTGAGCGCGGCCCAGACAAGGAGTAAAAGGTAATTGTTACGTATACGCAGGATTTACGACGAGGTGTTGCCCCTCAACAAAGACACCTTGCGGCAGGTTAAAGACCTTTTGCGCAGCCGGTTCAGCGAGGTGGCCGAGGAGGAGATCGAACAGGTCGGCGAGAAGCTGAGCAACCCGTTCAAGCAGCGGCTGCGCTCCATCCTCTTTGTGGCGGAGAACATTCGCAATAAAGTCCTGGGGTTTGCAGTGCTTTTGCACGAGCCCCAAATCGGTTTCTGTTACCTGGACTGGATTGCCAGCCTCCGGGAAAAATCCAGCGGCGGCATCGGAGGCGCGCTTTACGAACGCGTACGCCAGGAGGCTGCCGCCCTGGGCGTCAAAGGCCTGTTTTTCGAATGCCTGCCGGACGAAGCCGAGGCTTGCCCGGATGACAATCTGCTGCGGCAAAATCGGGCGCGGTTGCGATTCTATGAGCGGTATGGGGCGCGGCCGATCGTCAACACGGCCTATGAAACACCGGTGAGCGCCGGCGACACCTGCATGCCCTTTTTGGTTTATGACGGCATCGGCACCGAAAAACCGCTAAACCGGACTTTTGCGCGCCAGGTGGCTCGGGCGATCCTCGAGAAAAAGTATGCGAATTATTGCCCGCCGGACTATGTTCAGAAAGTCGTGGAATCGCTTCGCGACAACCCGGTGCGGTTGAGGGAATTTCGCTATGTCAAACCGGCGGCGGTCGTGGCAACGGTCAAGGGACGCTCGACCGAACAAATCGCCCTGGTGGTCAACGATCGCCATACGATCCACCACATTCACGAACATGGATATGTGGAGTCGCCGGTGCGGGTCAGAAGCATTCTGGCCGAACTGGAGAAAAGCGGCCTGTGTGATCAAATCAAACCCCGCGTTTTCCCGGACAAACCCATTTACGCGGTCCACGACGTGGATTTCGTGCATTATATCCGGCGGGCCTGCCAGGAAGTTCCGGACAGCAAGTCGCTTTACCCCTATATCTTCCCCATCCGCAATAAAACCCGGCCGCCCAAAGAGCGCTCGGTGCTTTCCGGTTACTACTGCATCGACACCTTTACCCCGCTCAACCGCAACGCCTATCCCGCGGCCCGGCGCGGGGTGGATTGTGCCTTGACCGCCGCCCGGGAGATCATTGAAGGCCGGCGGATCGCTTATGCCCTGGTGCGCCCCCCGGGCCACCACGCCGAGCGTCGGGCTTTCGGAGGCTTCTGTTATTTCAACAACAACGCGATCGTCGCCGAGTACCTCTGCAACTATGGCAGAGTGGCGATCCTTGATATCGACTACCATCATGGCAACGGACAGCAGGATATCTTCTACCGCCGCCCGGATGTCCTGACCGTTTCCATCCATGGACACCCAAGTTTTGCCTACCCCTATTTTTCCGGATTCAAGGAAGACACCGGCGAGGGCGAAGGCGAGGGCTTTAACCTGAACCTGCCGCTGCCCGAGTCGATTGACGGCAACCGGTATCGCAAAACACTCAGCCAGGCTTTACAACGCGTCGCTGATTTCGCTCCCGATTTTCTCGTCGTGGCCCTGGGTTTTGACACGGCCAAGGCCGATCCCACCGGCACCTGGTCCCTGACAGCCCGCGACTTCGAGTCCAATGGCCGCCTGATCGGAGAGCTGGGCCTTCCCATCGTCGTCGTTCAGGAAGGCGGCTATCGCACCCGAACGCTCGGGACCAACGCCCGCCGTTTTCTTTACGGGATGGCCGCTGCCAGCTATCATGCCATTTTCCGCCGGCCGTCACGCCAGGAGCGCTTTCATGGTCTTAAGCTCCGTCGCGAGATCTCAGCGCCCGACGTCGAAAGAATTCGCCGGCTGGTGGAAATTACCGGATTCTTCAGTCCGGCTGAAATCGAAATGGCCTGCGAACTGGCCAATGAGCATCTCGCCAGGGGTGTGGCCAGTGGATATCATTTTCTCTTAGGGGAGCATTACGGCCGGCTGGCGGGTTATACTTGCTACGGGCCGGTACCCGCCACGGCTTCCAGCTACGATCTATACTGGATTGCCGTCCACCCTGATTATCAGGGCAAGGGCGTGGGCCGGCGGCTGTTAAAGGAAACGGAACGCTTGATTCGCGAAGCCGGCGGCACGCGCGTCTATGTCGATACATCCATGCGTGTTCAATATGCCAGCACCCGTGCCTTTTATGAAGGTTGTGGGTATCGGGTAGAATCCGTGCTGGATGATTTTTACGCTCCAGGGGAAGCCAAAGCCGTCTACCGCAAATCCATCTGATTCCGCGTTGACCCGTGGGGCGGTCGAAGCGGTTCCCCGCCTGCGTGGGTCTCTAGTGCCGCCGGTGATGGATTTCTTCCAAGGTCATGTGTTTTAAATCCTCCACAAAAGCCACCAGGTGGGCAATCATGATCTCCCAGATTTTTGCGCCTTTCTGGCCGCTGGCCCGGGTGGGGTCGCCCATCACCCCGCTGGCCGAAATCTTGCGGGTGTAAGCGTACCACGAAACGCCGCGCAGGGAGCTGAAGTCTAGATACCGGCTGGAAAACTCCGGAACCGACGGCGCCCTGCGATCCAGTTTAACCAGATGCGGCCGCACCGCCAGGCTCGTACTGGTCTCAATTTCACCCGCATGGACATCGTTGGGCGTCTCAATCAGACTGGCTATGTCGACGTCGCTGGTCTCACCGGTATCGACACATACAAAGATACGGGCGTCCCGGTTAATCATCTGCGCCGCATAATTGAGGGCCGGACCGTTGCCCCCATGGCCATTGATGATGACCAGCTTGTTGATTCCATGGCGCGCGACGCTCATGCCGATTTCATAAACCAGACGGGCGAGCGTTTCATTGGAAATGCTGACGGTTCCCGGGAAATCATCGTGATGATAGGAAACGCCGTAGGAAACCGCGGGCAGCATCAAGGGTTGGGGGTCACTGCAAGCTGCGGCCACGCGGCGGGCCAGATATTCAGCATCAAACGTATCGGTATCCAGCGGCAGATGGGGCCCATGCTGTTCGATGGACCCCACCGGCAGCAGCGCTACATCCACCGCTTTGATACGCTCGCCCGCATCGGGCCAGGTTAATTCCCCCCACAAAAAACCGTGCGGTGCAGCTGAAATTCCACTTTCTGGGGAGTGCGTCTCCGGTTTGATGGTACCCAGTTCAAAGGGGTAGCTCCGGTGCATCTCAGGATCCGTCAGCGGATCAAATTCGGTCCAAGTCCGGCCGGTTCGCCGGACGGCGCCGTCGGCATGCTCGCGATAAATGCGCCACAGCGGTCGGCGGAGATCTTGCGGAATTCCGGACAACGGTGATCGTCGCGCATCAAACCGCAGCTTGAGAACTTCCGGATGCGCCTTGAACGTGTGGGGTCGGGAAGCGGCAACATCGATCATTCCTTTCTGAGCAAGCATGTAACCCAGCTGCTGCGCTCCGGCCTCTTCCTGCGAAACCCCTTTCTGCCGCAGCCCTCTCAGACATTCTTCAATCTGCGACGCTTTATACCCGCAGCGGATGGGGTCGGCGTCGAGCGCCACCAACATACCGACAATTCGGCGGCATTTCTCGCAGCGGCCGCACGGGTATACGCGTTCACCCTCTTTATGCGTCGCATGACAGGAGGTTTGGTGGACTTGCAGATCAGGGTAACGCTCTACCAGGATCTTTTCAATCAAAAGTTCCGAAAGGGGTCGCAACACGGAAAACTGGCTGACCGCCCAGCCTTTTTGCATAAAATAGCGCGAGAGCGCCTGATCAAAATAAAGACTCTGGTCATACAGACCGTCGTAATGCGAGATCCCTTCCAAGGACTTGCGCACGGTGGTATCAAACTCATCTCCGATAATCAGGCGCCCGATGCCGCGTTTGCGTAAAAGCGGCAGGGCACCGAAGAGAAACACCGCCACCGTCCACAGCCGAATAGGGTAGGTGTCGCTGCGTATATCAGCAAAATTTTTGCGAATAAAGGGCATGCGGTTGAGCACCCAAGCGAAGAGCCGATCGGAGTTGACCCATACCCGGGCCGTGTGGGGGATATGCGCTTTAAAATAGCGGTAGGCATTGAGCGCTGTAAACCAGTGCCGGCCGGATTCATTCACAAAAAGGGGATGGACCTCCAGGCCCAACTCATTGATCAGTCCGTAACTCAAAAGGCTGTCTTTACCGCCGCTGGACAGGATGCCGTGACGCTTTTTGTCAACCGGCCACAGCCGCCAGATCGACTTCGATTTTTTTTTCAGGGCATCCGGGAATTCCAAAACGGCCCTCAAATAGTTCGGATTTCTTGTCGGCGCCATCTGGGCCGCCTCGCCGATCAAGAACGGGTTGGGCTCCAGGAATTTTTTCACAAAAATCTCCCGGGCCGTATTTTCCGCCGCCTCCCGCAAAAATCGGCGATCGATCTGGTCAAAAGCACCGCGCAAGACAATCGTCCGGCAAAACAAACCGTAATTGAGGGCCACCTGGGCGGCAATCATATCGGCCAAGTTGGCGGATTCCGGTTCGGACGGTTCGAATACGGCCTCTTCGTAGCTGTAGATCAGCTCTGTATGATCTTCTTTTCCCCCCCAAACCAGCCGGTAAGGCGCAATCAGCCGTTTGGGTTCCAGCTTGACCGGCCCGACTTCCAACCGTTCAAAGACCTCAAGAATTGCAAGCGGGTCCGCCGCCGGGGGGCGGGGAATATCTTTTTGCGAATTTTTCCCGGAGGGATCTTCCCGTGCCATGGTTGGCCTTTCTTGCGGGTTGAAATGCTGATACACGCAGGCGCTCTAAGACTTTCTTCCCGTTAAAACGACGACGTAGCGGTCGTTGGGAAGTGGCTCTTTGTGGTGCTGATCCATCAGGGCAATCAATCCGGCCGTTGATGCCGGCAGCACCTGTAAGCCTTCTTTTTCACGTATCAAGCGCGAATAGATGCGCAGGTCTTTATCCGAGGCGTTGACGGCCCATCCGCTGTTACGGCGGATGGCCTCCAGGGCATGATCGCCGTCGATGGCATGCCAGTTTATCAGCGGCTCGTTCACACTGGTTTCATGAATTTGATCGGGATTCAGATCTTCGCAGCTCGGCCTGTTCTTCAAAAACGCATGCACAATCGGATTCTTGCGGAAGGAGGACCCCGCCACGATGCGCGGCATCCGCGAAGTCTTGCCGCGCCGATACAAGCTCAAAAAACCCCTGCTAATTCCGGCCAGCGTTGTCCCGTTTGACACCGGCGCCGTCACGGCCCAGGGCGCATCCCGCAGCTCGTCATAAATTTCATGGGCGATCTCTCCATAGGTCCGCAACTGCAAAACCGTATTGTCCCCCCCCGGGTTGGCATCGTAGCATTCGTTTTTTCGGGCGTCTTGCATGGAGACGATCACCGCATGTTCGTAATCGCCGGCGACCCGGATAATCGACGCGCCTAAGTCCGTCATTTCCTTAATCCGGCTGGTATGGTAGCTTTCCGGGATATGGATCCGACAGCGCAAGCCCGCTAGGGAAGCCGCCAAGGCGACGGCCACCCCGTAGTTTCCGCACGTAGCCACGCTGATACTGTCGTAACCGCGGCGGAGAGCATCCATCGCTTGGGCAAAGGCGATTCGGTCCTTTTGGGTGCCGGTGGGATTTCCCCCTTCAAATTTGAGATAGATCTGCCGCAGGCCCACTTCACGCTCAATGTTACGGGCCCGCACCATGGACGTATCACCGACTTCGGAATCAACAATATCCTCATAGGCTTCCAGCCGCTGCGCCAAAGGCAACGCCGGGTTGTTCGAAATTTTGAGTTGCTGATCGACGTGGCGGACGACTTCCGTTGCTTCGCCGGTGGCGCCGTCCATTAAGTTGAAGGGCCGATCGTTGCTTAAGAGCGTAAATTCCCTTTTGACGGATTGATCAGGCATGTGGGCAAGTCTCCTCTTTTGGAAAAAAATTGGCACGGTGCCATAAATATTATTTAGCACACGCAAAAAGGGAAAAACAGCCCTAAAATGGTGCTCTAACCTTTCAGGGGCCGGACTTCGCAGCAACCCGCACCGCAACTCGCCGGATTTTCTCTCGGGATTAGGACTCCTCGCACCCTCTGGCCCCGTCATCCGAACCGTGGTCAGCCTTCGCCGCCAGACAAGACGCGGGGTGCCTTGCCAGGTAGGCTTTGTATTGTTTCAAAAGAAATCTGCGCGCAAAGTCCGGGTGGGAAAGATAAGCCAGGGAACTGGTCAGAAAGGCATCCAATAATCCCCCAAGCACTTCTTCCTTTTGGTTCGAACCGATGAAATTGCGCTCTCTTTTCTGCTCAAAGCGCACGATCGCGCCCAAAGATCTGCGGATTTCATCTATCTTGAAGCTGGCTGGGTCATCGGCGCTGCGGGGCAACCCGTTCAAATGAATGTCCATTGCGGCAATCAAAGACACCCGCCAGCGGTCGCCGGCGACTTTGCGGGAAGCATCATAGAGTTCCAACGTTAAGCCGTTGGGGAGCGCTTTGGTCTGTATCAGTTTTGCAGCCATGGTATCTCCTATCAATAGGCGAAGGCTCATTTCACGCTTGACATATGATATCAAAAAAATGATAATTTGTAACAACTTAGCCCTTTGAATAACCACGGCCCTTTGGGCCACCACGGTGCATGAAAATTTTATTTGCGTACTAATTGATACCAACTTTTTTTATTCGCAGGACTCTTAATCTGAAAAATATCCGTGCCCACGGAGTCATTGACTGGAAAAGTCAGATCAGGCCGAAACAGATCTTTAGGATTGATTGTAATCACATCAGCTCTTTTTATCAACCCTGACGGCGTGATTCCGCGAGGCCGGCAGCGGGGCCGCCCCGAAAATGAGCTCCATCACTTGTTCTGACCGGCTCGCCTGCCGAGCATCGAAAAGGCGGTCAATCACTATATGTTGTATAACATTTTTCTTGACACCCAAAATAGGGATATATTAAAGTTATTCGGAGCAATCGTTAGAAAGGAAACCGAGCATCATGATGAATGTGGAGCGCTTGCATGCTTTATTCGATGAAAACCCGGATGAAAATGCGTTGGCTTTTGAGGGTCGTTGCCATGATTGTGGCTGCTACGTGGAAGTAGGCGTGTCGCTGGCACCGGAAGGGTTTGTGATCGCGGGCGGGGCGGTCTTCGAGCCGGAGCCCGAAAAGTATATCAACAAGTGCGAAACTTGTTACCAAAAAAACCCGCGGTTAACCAATTATCAGAAATGCGAAGTCTACAGCCGGGTGGTGGGTTACCTTCGGCCCGTGGCCCAATGGAATGAAGGCAAACAGGCCGAATTTAAAGACCGCAAGATGTTTCAAACGCCGACTTCGTGAGTCGATGCGGGCCGGGGCGGTGGCCGACCCGGCCGGACGGTGGCCGAATCGAATGCCGGAGAATCGGATGGAAGGGAATGGGGAGCAAGCGCTCCTAAGGAATTGAGCAGATTCCGTATTTCACCTTCCGCAGGCAATCGCTTTTGTCTTCGGCCGGGGTCATCCGATTTTGGTCTGCGGACCCAGGGTGCGGCGGTGACTATTCGGGGGAACGGTCCTTTTTGGATACCAGGGCCTGTTGCAGCTTTTCTCCCAGGGAACCCAGGGCCGGGGGAGGGCCTTGCGCATATTTGCGCCAGTCTCGCTCATTGGCGGCATCTCCGGGGGCCAGCGTTATTTTGCGTTCATGGAGTTTGATTTCTTCAACAATAACGGGGATGGGATCGCCCTCCCGCAGTTTTTCGATCGAGGCCGGGTTGGCCAGCTTGTTGAGCTTAGATTTTGGCAACAGTCCCGTGATGCCGGGCGCCAGGGTGATAAAATATCCGAATTTCTCCTTCTTTTCGATCGGACCTTCCGTCGACTGACCCACGGCAAATTTGTCGGCCACCTCCAACCAGGGGTCGCCTTCGGCCTCCCGCAAGCTCAAGGAAATGCGCCTGTGGGCGGAGTCAATGTCTTTGATGAGGACCGGCACCGTTTCCCCGGGAGTGACGACATCCTCGGATTTCACCACTCTTTTGCGGTAACTCATTTCACTGATGTGGATCAATCCTTCGATCCCGGGGGCGATCTCCACAAAGGCGCCGAAACTCATGCAGCGGGTGACGCGGCCTTTCACACGCTGACCCACGTGGAATTCTTCGGCGACGCGGTTCCAGGGATCTTCGCCCACCTTTTTGACCGAAAGGGCGATTTTGGTCTGATCCGGCCGTTTGCCGGCTTCAACTTCAATGACTTTGGCCGACAGTAAATCTCCGACCTGGACCACATCTTCCGGTTTTTCGACCTTCGACCAACTGAGCTCGGACACATGGACCATCCCCTCAACGCCCGCCGACAATTCCAGGAACGCCCCATAGGGCATCAATTTGGTGACCCGGCCTTCCAGAATGGTTCCAACCGCGAGGTTGGCCAAGAACTGCTTCTTGGATTTCTCCTGCTCCTGGGCGAGAAGCTGGCGCCGCGAAAGGACAATATTGCGGCCGTTTTCTTCAAACTGGGTGATTAAGAAGGTAAGCGTTTGGCCGACATAGTCTTCAGGGTTATCAACAAATTTCAGATCTAATTGGCTGACCGGACAAAAAGCCCTTCTTTGCATCACCTCAATGTTAAGCCCGCCTTTGCAGGTCGCTTTGATCTTGCCTTCCACGGGGACCGCTTTTTCGAAGGCATCTTTTAGAAGATAAAGACCCCCGATACCTGAAAGGGCTCTGGAGAGTTTGATCTCATTTTCGGTCAGCCCCACCACAAATAATTCGAGAGTGTCGCCTTCCCCGTAGGGCAGGTGCTGGTTTTCATCCAGGAGTTCCGCCTTTTCGACGACGGCGTCAATTTTGGTGCCAGTATCGACGAAAACGGTATCGCGGCCGATGGCGATGATTTTTCCGCGAATTTTATCCCCGATCTGAATATCGGCGCCGTTGGCGGCCGCAAAGGAATCCAGAAGCTCCGCAAAAGATTTTTCATTATCTTCATTGGTTTCATCGGTCAAATGATCTGTCATTTTGTATACTCCTAATACTGAGGCACTTCCATGAGGAAGAGTTTGATTTAGGCCGAAATTAACAGCGGAGCCACTCAATTGCAAGGGCAAATGCAGGCTGAACGCCTGTGGAAAATCCAGGATGCCATTGACAAAGATAAGACCATCATATAGCTTTGGACACTCTGCGGCAATTTTTTCAAGGAGTTGCGACGATGCCTCACGGCGCATATTTGATGGAAAGTGAAGAAGAAGCCCTGCGGTTGGATCTGAAGACCGACGGGCAGGTGGCAGAAAAACAAGCGCTTTGGGCCGGTATTCAACCGGGCATGCGGGTGGCTGATCTGGGATGCGGATCGGGAAAAACCACTTTTCATCTGAATAAGCTGGTGCAGCCAGGAGGGGGAGCTCTCGGTGTCGATATCGCCGAACAACGGGTTCGATTCGCTCAAGAACGGTATCCCCACGAGCAGCTTGAGTATATCTGCCGCGACATCCGGGAACCTCTGGAAGATCTGGGCCTGTTCGATTTTGTTTGGGTCCGGTTTGTGCTCGAGTATTACCTTGCGAGCAGTTTTGATATCGTCAAGCATATATCCAAAAGCTTGAAGCCCGGAGGTATCATGTGTCTGATTGATTTGGACTGCAACTGTTTGCGCCATCACGGGCTGTCGGCCCGCTTGGAAAATGCGCTGAACGGAATCATGACAAATCTGCAACGCTTCGACTTCGACCCCTATGTCGGCATCAAGCTATATGCCTACCTTTACGATTTAGGCTACCACGAGATTGATGTCAATGTGACGCCCCATAACCTGATATTCGGGGAATTAAAGGCAAAAGACAATTTCAACTGGACCCAAAAAGTGGAAATAGCCGCCAGACATTCAGGTTATCGGTTTGAAGAATTTGAGGGCGGCTATGAGGAATTTTTTGAGGAATTCAAGGCCTTTTTCGCCGATCGGCGACGATTTACGTACACCCCTCTGATCTCCTGCCGGGGACGTAAACCCACGGCGTGATCCCATCGCCGGGCTCCCGGCCACATCAAATAAAGCGCAGCAGGCGTTTGAGATAGCTGAAATACTGATCCGAGTAATCCAGACTGCACACCCACAGGTTATATAATTTATCGTATTTTATTCTCTGGCGATCGGCGTAAGCCATCGGATACAGGAGAACGGGCATTAGTTTTTGCTGGATTCGGTCCATGACCGCATAAAGGGCGGAGCTGAGGATAGCTCCCGGAAGGCCTTCATGATCCAGGACGACGACTTTGATACAGTTCGTCAGATCCGAAAGGTTCAGGCCCAAATCCGAAATATCGGCGACGAAAAGGGCTTTCAGACGGCCGTGGCATTTCAAAGCAAAAAGATGCCGTTCGCGGGTTAATCCCAGGCGCTGATATTCGGCGGTCAGTTCGCGGCATTGGACCAGCTCCGGTTTCAGATCCAGCGCATTGAGCATCAATCCGCCGGAGGTATGGGTATAATAACTTTCCAACTCATCAAAGTCTTCCGTTTGGATTGCGGTCACCTCCCAGGGATCTGCTAGCCTGGCGTCGGAATTGAAGTCCTTGTGGTAATGGAAATAGGCGAAACAGTCGATGGAACACCCGCTCGGGTCATTGATGCTCTTGGCGGCGCCGCCGAACACCCGGTTCGGAAACTTGTTGTCGGGCCGGTAATAGCAGATCATGTAATCCATGTGCAGGGAATAAAGCCGATGGGAATCATTGCACATTCGTCCAATCTGGTCCAACACGATGAGTCCGGCGCGGGTGGCCGCTGATTTGCGGGCGGCATGGTGATGGATCAGCCAGGTGTTTTGGTAAAATCGCAGCATGGCCATATGGCCGAGGATGCGGCCTTTTTCCTGGTAAATAAAATGGCGGGCTATGTGGGGGCTACAGGTGTAAAGTTTGGCGTAAGTCTCTTTAATCTGCGCTTTATTCTGCTGGATGAAAGCATATTTGTCGGGGTAAATAAACCCGGTTTCGAAGAAGAAATCCCACAAATCGTTCAGATCGACATCATTGCAGAGGTAGGAATTGGGGTTTTTGGCCTGGTCCAACAACCCAATCAGGCTGATGTGATCGTGAAGGTCCATATCGAGCAACGCCAAGCCGCATTTCACCCAGCTGCGCTTCGGCCCGTCATCCACCACCCGGCGATAGACCACCTGGGCTTGGCATTTGATTCTGAAGCGTTTCGCAAAACTCAACTCCAGTTCCGGCAGGAGCAAGCCCGGCACAAGTACGGCGTTGCTTTCGTCCTCCTCCACCGCAAGACCGGAGCCCGACAGGTTGAGGGCTTTAAGATGGAATTTATTCTTCGTGAAGGGATGACGGAAAATAATCTCGGGCGAGGGGTTCAGCTCCTGGCGTTCGCTGCGGTGTTCCTTATGCCTGAACCGATGGATCTCATGCCTGAGTGGCGTCAGCACCAGGTTACGTGTCTTTTGGCCGGGAGTTTGCCGGACGATCTTGCATTCGCCGCTGTAGAAAGCCTGGCGACCGCCTGACAGGATGAGATTGACCGGTAATTCCGGATTGATCCAGTCGAAGGTCTGACGAGGTCCCGTCCGGAGTTCGATTCGAAAGGACAGGGCGTTGAAATCCAGCAAAGCGCCGTAAAAAACAGAGCCGTGCTGGCTGAATTGCGCCTTGACGCCCTTACAGGTGTGCCTTTTGGTTTTGCGGGATCTGAATTCGAATCCTGTTTCCGGCAGAAGGAGGCTGATACCCTTTTCGTCTAAGCGGATCAATTCAGGTTCCACCACCCAAAGCGTTGACCCGTGGGTGAGGAAAAAACTCTGAAATTCATAGGATTGAATGATTTGGCGGAAACCATTGGCATCCACCCACTGACAGTCCAGCAGGTCGCCGAGGCAGGGCTGCGGCTTGGCATGGAGAGCGATGATTTTGTCAAATCGGGTGTGGTGGAAATTAACGACCAGGGTCTCGTCTTGAAAATTAATGTAGTTGATTCGATTGATCAGTTGTTGTTTACTTACAAGCTTTTGTTCATTCTGTTCGCCAGCGTCGGGTTTGGAACTGGACCTTTGAGATGGGCCCTCTTTTTGCAGTTGGCCAACTTCCTGACTAGCCGCTGACAAAGGGGCCTGCGGCAATTCAGCCGGGGGACTGGCTGCGGTGTCGGTGCTGATTATCTGAAAGTTTTTGGTCACGCTTTTCATTCCGTCTCCCTTCGTGGTTGATGGTTAACTTTAGCTGGAAAAGCCCCTTCAGGGTCCGGAATTGCAGCGCGCTAATTTGGGGCCATCGGTTTAGAAGCCCGGCTGAATTTTCACCCCCATTTCGGTATCCGGGGTTGAAATTTAGAAACCCCGCCTATGAATATCCAATTTTCCTTAACACACGAAAACCACAAATGCAACTCAAAAGTTTCAGAACCTATTGAAAAAATTGAATTATTAAACTAAATTGCATTTAGCGACTGATTTTTTATTATTCCCTAAAACAGTATAATTTAGTGAGCGAACCACGGGTTCCCGGCGAAGTCACGCGGGAGGGGTTGCGGGTGAGGGCACGATTTAAGGCCGACACAATTCAGTTGCGTTGGGCCGGATCGGTTTTATATTTTTCTTACCGGGACAACCAGCGGGACCCGTTAGCTTCATTTATAGTCTCAAAACTGCCCAACCGGCACAGGTTGAAATGTAACCGTTTAGTCCTTTGAAAAACCAGGGATAGGCCGACCGCTGATCGGCTTTGGGCAGCGGAAAAAACGCGCAAATAAGGGTTCGTAAAGCCCACGCACGCGCTGATTTCAAACAGGAGGCCGGGAAAAGGAAGGTCAATCCGGGCCTGGAGGGGAACTCCTTTTTACGGTTCGGTTGAACGACCTCTATTTTTCTCAGACCGTTTCCCGAGGCCCCAAGCCGATGCGCGGTCGGGCGGGATATTTTTCAGACAGCTAAAGATTTATGGCCCTGTGGGCCACCACAATGCATGAAAATTTTATTTTCGTGTTAAATTTGAAAGGATAGGGAAAGTATGGGAAATCAGATCCGAACAACCATTCTGTTGGCCGTAATGACTGCTCTGATCATATGGGTCGGTCAGCTTCTGGGCGGACGTCAAGGGATGATCATGGCGCTTTTTCTAGCGGCAGGGTTGAATTTTTTCAGTTACTGGTATTCGGACAAAATGGTATTGCGAATGTATCAGGCCCAAGAAGTGAGCCCGCGACGGGCGCCGGAGCTCCATGCGATGGTACAAACCCTGGCCGGTCAAGCGGGGCTGCCGATACCGAAAGTGTATGTGATCCCCCAGGAAGCACCCAATGCATTTGCCACGGGGCGCGATCCGGAGCATGCGGTGGTGGCGGTGACGGAAGGACTTCTCAAGATCATGGATCGGGAAGAAGTAATGGGAGTTATATCCCATGAACTGGCGCATGTCAAAAACCGAGATATCCTCATCGGCAGTATTGCGGCCACCATGGCGGGGGCCATCATGGTGCTGGCGCACATGGCGCGATGGGGCGCCATCTTCGGCGGCGGTCGCGGCGATGACGAGGAAGGCGGAGGCGCCGGTTTGATCGGACTGATCGCCATGTCAATTCTAGCCCCCATGGCGGCGATGATTATTCAGATGGCGATTTCACGTTCCCGGGAATACTTGGCCGATGCCACGGGGGCCCGCATTGCCGGGAAGCCCGAGGGACTGGCCCGGGCCCTTGAAAAACTTGGCGCGTATGCGGGCCGACTTCGGCTGCAGGCCAACCCATCCACGGCGCACATGTTGATCGTTAATCCGTTCTCCGGGAGCAGTCTGATGAACCTGTTTTCGACGCATCCGCCGCTGGAAGAACGAATTGCGCGCCTGCGGGGTTATCGCACTACCACCCCCGGCGGAGGAAACGGCCGTGACCGGCGTGAAGCAGCCGGCAGAGCCTTCTGGGATCGGCTTTCCGGTTGAACTGGAACGAATGACCCAATGCCGGGGCGGCGTGATGCAAAGCAAAAACCCGGTAAGAAAACCCGGTTTGCATTAGGATCGGCGCCGGGCGTTGGCATCCGCCGGAGGTTTCTTCAAGCTGCGCCCTCCCGCCGGGATTTTCAGCGCGAACGAATCTGATTTAAGTCCACAGAACGTTGCGGGTGCGGTCGGCCAGCAGCGCGCACGCCCGGCTGCGCCGTGCGAAGAGAAACGCCACAGCGAGAACTATAATTGGTATCGCAAATAACAAGCCAATAACCGGAACGATCGCAAAGCTGATAACGGCAAAAAGCAGACCGATAAACAGCAAAATCAATCCGACGCCTAAGTCGGAAACTTTTTCAAAAAAGCAGCTTAAGCGGGTCATGATGACACCTCCCACGACAAAGTAATGATGGATTTCAAGATCTGGGTCTTCGGCCTCTGAGTTTAAGACCGGGAATCAAAAAGTCAATTTGTCTGCTGGGCCGGCTCAGGGGGGTATCACTTGCGACCGGCAGGCTTTTTACATTGGCAGGATTCCCGCGCGAGACATAGCTGACAGCGTTCATCCCCGCACATTTGGCAGGAATAACAGTCCCGACAGGGATGCTTTCGGGAACTCTCGGCTTTTTCCTGCGGTACGTAAACTTTGCCCTTCAATCCCGGAATTGATATATAGGCCATGGCAGAACTCCCGAGCGTACGGTTGAAAGATCCAGTTGCAGTTAAATCTGAGTTGCGAGTTCTCCTGAGGAGAACTTTGGGTTTTCAATCGCCGATGAGGCGGTCGCAGCCGGGGCTAACCGAATAAATTAAGGATGGATCCCCTCGATACAACCCCGCACGGGTAATTCAATTTGGATATTCGTCAGCTTACCCCTCATTACACAAACCCACCGCCCGCGCAAATGCACGTGTGCGAATCTTTAGCGCTTAACTTGGCGTTTAGTTCGCTGTTTTACTTTGCCCCTGGCGGGACCCCAGTTGTGCGAGCATCTCGGCAACCACTGCACACTCCAGGCCAAAGGGCAGATAGCCGGCATATCCCAAAAGCGGCATTTCAAAAATTGGGAACCGATGGACAAACGGCACGCTGTATTTCCACTTGGCCAGGCTGAAATAGTTCCACATTTCCCAGAAAAACCCGCAAAAAAGGGCGGCTAGGGCCGAAGCGATCGCCAGATTCCAGTTGCCGTCGGCCATCTCCGAAAGGATATGACGCTCTTTCATCAACGCCTTCATGGACACGATGATCAACAACGGCGATATCCATAACAAGGGAAAGAGATAATTGGGCCAGATGCCGATGCCGGCCAGTCCGGCCGCGGACATCAGCAGGGTGATCCCGGCCAGCAACCGGGCGCGGGGGATCGTAAACGGCTGGAAGTCGTTAAAGCCTTTCCCAATCCAGGGAAAAGAGCCCAACCATTCCCGTGTGCTTAAAACCGCTGGGAGGACACTTGAAAAGGGCGGGGTTGCATACAGGATATAGGACCAGGGACCAAAGCGGCTCCCCACATAAAACCAGTTTTGCACAAAGCGGTTTAGGTATTCAAAAAACCACCAAAACAACGCGCTGGCCGGAAAAAGCAGCAGGAAATATCCCGGACGATCCGTCAGCAGACAGTGTCCGGTCCGCCGCCAACACAAGGCATTGAACACCAGAATGAAGGCCAGCCACAAAGGGGTAAAGGTATGCGGCTGGAACGGCGCCAGCCAGGAAAAACGCGTCCAGGCCAAACACCAGAAAGTGGTGCCCATAATGAGACCCACCCACCCCCACCAGGGAAAGGAGTGGAAGCGGAGGAAGCCGGATCGAGCCCTTCGATACGAATTCCAGCCCCTGATGATCAGGGGGAAGACCACCGCCGCAATCAAAAGGGCGTAGGCCGCAAATGCGGGCCACGAAAAAGGTGCGGGGCGCACATAACGCGTTTGGGGTGGAAATTCCAGATATCGGCCCACCGGTTGACCCGCCAGAAAGACTCCGAGCAACGGCAGTCCCAGCAGCATCACCGCCAGGATGGTAAATTTCAGCAAGAAGTTTCGCAAACTGTCTTCATCTTCAATCCCAAATCAGAGGGCTTGGCTCTGCAATGCTTCCGGTAGTTCGCAGACATCGGAGGCTTTGCGCGTTTCGACATAGTGGGCGGCGGCCAGCGCTGCAGTGCAGCCATCCGCGGCGGAAAGGACGATCTGCCGGGCATATTTTTCCCTGAGATCCCCAATAACGTAGATGCCGGGCGTATTGGTCAGACAGGTTTCATCGGTGACCACGTAGCCGTCGGCGTTCATTTTGGTGCCGGCCGGCACCAACTGGTTATTCGGCTCAAAGCCAATGAAAATGAAAACCCCGTCGGTGGGCAATTCGCTTTGCGCGCCGGTCTGGGTATCCTTCAAATCCACGGCATAAACCCCTTCGTCATGGGCTTTAATTGCGGTGACGACCTTGTTCCAGAGAATTTCGATGTTGCAATCGGCCTTGACGCGCTGTTGCAGCAGTGCGCCCGCCCGCAAGGCATCACGGCGATGGACAATATAAACTCTCTTGGCCAGTTTAGCTAGATAGAGCGATTCTTCCGCCGCCGTATCACCACCGCCCACCACCACGACCGTTTTACCCCGAAAGAAAAAGCCGTCGCAGACCGCGCAGTAGGAAACCCCCTTGCCATAAAATTCCCCTTCCCCCGGGACATTGATTTTGCGGGGACTCCCGCCAGTTGCCAAAATTATGGCATGGGCGTGGAGGCTATCACCGTTGGCGAGTCGCACGGTATGATGCTCCAACGCGGGTTCTAATCCCACCACTTCTTGGGAGATGATCTCCAGCCCATATGATTGGGCATGCCGGGCCAACTTCTCGGCCAGCTCGGAGCCGCTGATATGCTCTTCACCCGGCCAGTTCTCCACCGAATCCGAATTGTTCACCTGGCCGCCCGGCGCCCCCATTTCGATTAAGGCCGTTTTTAAGGCCGCTCGCATGGCATAGATCCCGGCCGTAAGTCCGCCGGGGCCGGCGCCGATGATAATCAAATCGTAGAGCTCTGTGACCGCCATCTTAACCTCCTTTGGGGGAAATTGTCTTCCAGAATGAGTCAATGACATTGAAATGTGAATTCGCAGGGTCCGCCCGGAAATGAGTGCCGCCCGCGGCGGGATTCACGTTCAAGGAAAGCTTGTCCCGCGCCGGCGGGATCAACCACAGGAATCCAGAGGGTATTTCGCGAATCAAAATGGGTGCCTGACGCTGAAATCGGGAAAAATAGCCATTTCCGCAGAGACACTGCGGGGGTCGGATAACTTCCGGGGCCAGTATAGCCTTTGTCAGTTTTGCGATCAAGCATGGGGCCCTTTTTGGGGTGAAAATTGTGGTCCTCAGAGTCCCCGAGTCCTGGATGGGTGTGGCACGGCAAATCGTCACGGCGAACACACATCGTGGTCATGGGACGCGGCAAAGGCTTGCATTAAGTTACGCGTGCGGTGCCCGGGTTGGCCGTCGCCGATAATGGTATCATCGACGGCAATGACAGGGACAATCTCTTTGTTCGATCCGGTGATGAATACCTCGTCGGCGGATAGGAGTTCCGGGAGCTCAATATCCCGAACCTCGATGGCATGCCAGCGAGCGGCGATTTCTAAGACAACCCTGCGAGTGATCCCGTTTAGAATGAACCGGCCCGGTGTGAAGAGGGTGTCGCCGTTGAAAACAAAAAGATTGCTGGTGGTTCCTTCCAGAACCCTTCCATCGCGATCAATGTAAACGGCTTCAACGGCCTTTTGTCGCCGCGCTTCCTTCAACGCGATGGTGGCCGAAATATAATCGATGCTCTTGGCGCCGGGGATATTGCGTGCGGAGTGTATCGTGATGATCCTCACCCCGTCCCTGTACCACCACGCGGGCATTTCAGGCAACGGGGTTACCAGAATGAGCAGACGGGGTTTCCCTTGGGGGGTGATATAATCAGGGCTGGAGCCGCCGGTTACGACAATGCGAATGTTGGATTCGCGATGGGTATTGCGGCTTAAGGTCTGCCGCACCAGGTCGGTAATTTCTTCCTGCGACCAGGGTAAATCCAGGCCGATCTGACGGGCCGAATTCATCAAACGCTCGATGTGTTCGGTTATAAAATGCGGCTTACCATGGTATGTCCGCAGGAAATCGAATACCCCATATCCCCGCAGTATGGCTAGATCGTCGGCCGGAATCACGGCTTTATCGGCCGTTACGAATTCGCCATCCACGTAATAGATGTCCTTCATCAGCGCTCCTAGAACCGAATTCCCCACCGGGCTTGCTTTTTGAATGGCGTTCAAAATGCGTTAATATAATGCCTTGAACGAGCGGTTACAAGCGCATTGTTTGCTCGAATCGGAGATTGTCGTTTGCCGACCTCATCCGGATCGCTCCTGAAAACGGGAAATAGTTTTGACTTCGGCCTGAAATTTTGAGATTCTCGGATAACGGTTGATTTGGAAAGGCCACCCGATGCGCCGCAGATTGTATCCAAGTGCCCGTCACAAGGCAGGAACAGTCGGTTTTTTGTTTTAATTTCTTGGGTTTGGTGGCTATGGCGGAATGGACACCCAATATGTTTTCAATCGAAACCTTCTATAACAATTATGAAGCCGATACCACGGAATTGACGGTAAACGGGCGCAAATTCAGCATTCTGCTTCCCAAAACCTTGGATCGATTCATCAATCCTGACGACATTTTCCAGGATTTTCCGTTGTGGACTAAGATTTGGCAGGCATCCTGGGCGTTAGCCGGATATTTAGCGGATATGCCGGTTAACCCGCAAAAGCGTTTCCTTGAGATCGGTGCCGGGGTGGGAGTGGTCAGTATCGTGGCCGCGACGGCCGGACATCATATGACGATGACCGAGTATGATTCCGACGCCCTTCAATTCGCACGCGCCAACGCCCATCTGAATGGTTTGCCGCAACTATCCATCATGCCGCTGGACTGGAACCGGCCGGGATTGAAGGGCCGATTTGATTATATTGTGGGATCGGAAGTGATATATAGAGAAGGCTCTTTGCAGGCGTTGGGGCGGCTTTTTCAGACGTACTTAAAGCCCGAAGGCGAGGTCATTCTGGTTTCGGAAATGAGAAAAACGATCGGGGCGTTCTTCAAACAGATGGAACCGATTTTCAAGATCCAAGCGCAGAAAAAGGTCCTGCGCTCTGAAGGCGAAAAAATTCGAATCGTGCTGTTTAAGTTGACTTTTAAATGACAGGGGATTGCCTCTGGGGAGGGAAACTTCTTTGATTTTGCCGGTCAAGGTATCAACACCCGTCTTCAACGGGGCCGGCGGCACTGTGAAGGTATTTGCAGTGGATGCCTGACCGGCAGTTTCTGAAGCTTATTCGGATTTTTTTTCGGTGGCCTCTTCAACCGCTTCGGAGGCGGTTTCCTTCACGGTTTCAGCCGCTTCAGAGACCTCCTCCTTGGCCTCTTCGGCGACCTCCGAAGCTTTTTCCTCGACCGCTGAGGCGGCTTCTTTAGCGGATTCAGCGGTTTCCGCGGCTTGCTCTTTTACCGCTTCCGCGGAAGTCTCGACCTGGCCTTGGGGCGGTTGATCGCCTTTTTCGGATTGTTCACAGGCCGAAAAAGCTATTAACGCCAGAACGGCTAGTACCGCGATAACGTGTTTCATGCTTCTACCTCCTTTCCAAGATCTAAGATTTGTCTCCCATTGAACAGATAATATCTCCAAATTGCTGTTCAAAAAAAAGGGGCACGCAACGCTGTGCCCCTTCTGATTCCATTGTCAGAGGTTGGTTTTATTGGATAACGGAAAGCGATTTGATATTACCGTCGGCATCGGCTTCCACACTTACCTTATCCCCTTCTTTACAGGTTTTCAGGTCAACTTCCGCCCCGGCGGTAAATGATTTCTCCTCGCCTGCTTCGTCCTTAACCATCAACTCACCGGCGTCGGGATTGACGGACATGACCGTTCCGGTAATCTTTTGCATCTCTTCCGCGGCGACACCGGTGATAGCGATAAATGAGAATACAAAAAGGGTCACAACCAGCATTGATACGAATTTTTTCACCATTCCTACCTCCTTGAAGATCCTATTGATTTTGTTCTTGATTCACTGACGCATGCATATAAGCATCAATTATTGATTACTCCCCCTTGTCACGTAACTTCTCTCCTTTCAAGCATCACCCCCTTTCGCTTGGGTACACATTTTGGCATTCAAACAATCGTCCGTACTGTTAATAGGAGTGCAATTGGTGTACCAAAACCATCGATCGTAATAACTATCTGATATTAATATATTATTAGAATTAATCGGGTTTTGGCGTTCAATCGTGGTGCAGGAAATATCCTACGCCAGAAAACATGGGAAAAATGAATTACCGACATAAGTGGCTGGGGATTAAACGTTTTATTGCTATATGGATTTTCCTACACCTGATGGGTTGAGGCTGCTCATATCAAGCGTTGTTGCGGAAGTCGTAGGATGCAATGCGCTGCTGCGCGCCGATGAAGCCCAAGTAGAAAGATTGGCTTGGGATCCAATCAAAGGATGGTGAGGCGGGGATATGTCGACCCAAGCAGCATTTTCGAGGCGTTTGGTCGATTCCCCTGATTGCATGTCGGTTAAAACCTCCATCTCTTTGACATCAAGGTCAGCTGCCGGTCTGCACTTCCAAATGAGAAACTTGAAATACGACTCAGTGGCAATTGGGATATCAGGCCCTGGCCGCCGCCGCTAACCGGGTAGGCGCGGCGGAGATGTTGGTGAGAAATGCGGGGTCTAATATTGATTGCTTTTTGACAAACTAGTATTGATTGCTTTTTGACAAACTAGCCTTCGATGCTGTATACATTGGCACAAATGATCCACCCCGCATATTTTAACTTGGCGATTTAAGGAGGAAAGCAACATGAAATGTGAGAATTGGACGTCCGTGGTTTTGGTTCTTATGATGGCGGCAATTTTGGTGGTGCCCTCGTGTGGTAAGAAGAGAATAAGTTCCGTACCTTACTCGACGCCGACCCTCGGAGAAGAAGCCCCGATGGGGGCCGGCGACGCGTCCGAGCTCAAAGAGGAGACGCTCGGCGAAGAAAACCTGGGCGAAGCGCGTCTGCGCGAAAAAATGGATGAAGAGCGGCAAGCCAGCGAAAGAGAATTGTTCCAGAACGAAGATATCCATTTTGCATTCGACAGCTCCGCGCTTTCATTGGAGGCTCAGGAGATTCTCAGGAAAAAAGCCCAATGGCTGAGGGAGAACCGGCAGGTCAAGGTGATAATTGAAGGCCACTGCGACAATCGCGGCACGAATGAGTATAACCTGGCCCTGGGAGATAGACGGGCGGAAAGCGCGCGATTATTTTTCGTCGATCTGGGCCTTGATCCATCGCGGCTAAATACGGTAAGCTACGGTGAGGAGCGTCCTATCGATCCTGGCAGCAGTGAAGAGGCGCAGGCGAAAAACCGCCGCGCCCACTTCGTGGTCGAAGACTAGGATGCACTGCAAAGACATGATCGCTAAGCGGATGCGTGCTAACTCTCAACCGGCCGGGGCGTCATGGAGCTTAAAACTGTTTAAAATCGCTTCAAAGGCTTCGATATCTCTTTTAAAATAGTATTTTTCGACGGCCGTATACCGGATGTTGTAGAAGCGCTCCTGTGAGAGGAGACCATAGTAGATGGTTTTCAGATTTAAGCTGTTCTCGGTGCTGTAGGTAAATATGACTTTAAACGCGTCATAACCGTCAAGAGACACGGGGATATTTTCAACCAGCGCGAAGTTTACAACGTTTCGATCGGAACTGATTTCATCCAGAATGATTTCCGCTGCCTCTTGGGGCAGCATTCTTGGCTTCAGTTTCTTTCTGGTATGTTTGAAGGGTTTGTCAATCGGGCGCGCTTGAATCAGCACATATTGGAGGAAAGGATCTTCCTTGGATAACATGAGATATTTATCGGTATTCAATTGTACCCATCCGGCCGGGATATCCACCGCAAAATGATGGGTCGAGGATTCATACAAGCCTCCCCCGCCGTTGATCCGCGAAGCACAGGCGGTGATTATAAAGGGTATCAACACGCAAATTAGCTTTTTCATTATCCTCCTTCATGAGGGGTGCATTTTCTCAAATATCCCTCAATATAGGCTTTGTCAGATATATTGGGTGCCAGGGACAAGCAGGACTCAAAAAAGGGCCGCGCAAGTCGCTTTTGACCTTCCTTATAGTAGATCAGCCCCATTGCTCTGTAAGGTTCCGCATAAGCAGGGTCGCGGGAGATGGCTTGCTGGTAATAGATCTTGGCCTTTTGAAGATCATTATCTTTTCCTCTCTGCCGGAAGACCTCACCTAGAAGATAGTAAGCCCTCCCATCATCGGCCTGGATCGCCAAATACCTTTCGGCCCCTCGCTGGGCCGAGCGAAACCTTCCCCGTTTGAGGTCCAGCCAAGCGTTATCCAGGATTAGGGGGTGGATCTTCGCCAGAAAAACCTCTGTATTGGTGATTTTGTCCGCGTCTTCCTGGAAATGGTTTTCACAAAATGCTTGATAGTATTTCAAGCGCTTGGCTAACTTCGGGTGGGTCCCGAAGAGAAAAGGCTCCTTTAGATTTTCGGTCTCAAGTTCTTCTTTTAAGTGGGCAAAAAGTTTGAGTGCTTCGCAGGAATCATAGCCTGCGGCGGAGGCTAATTCCAATCCAACGCGGTCGGCCTCATTTTCAAGATCCTGGGTAAACCCGGGGGTTAAGCCGGTTGAACCGAGAAGGGATGCCAGGGCACCCAGTTTGCCCCATTGGTTCAGCGTGTCGCGGACCGCCGCCAGGAAAGCCGGTTTGTTTTTAAGACGCTGGTAAACTCTCAAAGCATGCCGGCGGGTGCAATGGGTCATCTCGTGTGCCAGGAGAATGGCCAGTTGAGCTTCATTATCCATTCGGGCCAGGATACCCGTATGCACATAAATGACACCGTTCGGAAGGGCGAAGGCATTTAAATAAGGATCCTCGACAACGATGACCTGGATCGGTGTCTTGGCAGAAATTTCAGCTGCTTGGAGCCTCCTCACAATTTCATTCAGGTATTCTTCCAGCGCCTGATCACGGTATAGCAACCCGCTCTCATCCAGAATTTTTTGTTCTTCTTCGGCCAGGCGCAGTAGCTGGTCTTGATCTTCCTGGAGCGTCAAATTTGGGTTTACAGCGGACCGTGGCGCAGACGAGCACCCGACGGCCAACAAGCACAGCGCCAAGACCCCCACGATGAACTGCATGCGTCCATATGGGAGGAGAAAGAGCACAGGTTTTCCAATCGCCCGCTGCGTCATCAGAAATATCATCGCAATCTAGGTCGTCAAGTCTGTAAGTCCCTTCAGGAATGCGAATCAAAAAAGTCTTTGACAAGCTCACACATTTTTGACATGTTGAAGCCACTGGCATCAGTGAGATCGGAGCTTCTTGTGAGAGTATTCCGTCGGGATCAATATCTTAATCATCGGTCACGGGGAGCCCTAACTTTAATTAACGTTGAATCATTTTTGAGATTGACTTTGGGGGGAACTTAACATCTCAAGGTTCCGGGTGCCCGCCCGCCAGGATTTAGCGTGCTGACCGATAGGCCCGAGTGGACTTTGGCGAGGATATGTTTATTGTATATGTTTGATTCAAATAGTCTGCCTGTCAAATTAAACGCGGTCTAAATTAGAAAGGAGGTAAGATAATGAAGAAATTTGTTTTATTGTTTTTTTTGGTGGGCTTGCTGTTTTATGGTTGCAGCTCCGATTTTATGGCTCATGACACCACTTACAAAAATTGGGATCATATGAGATTCAGCTGGTGGGGGTACAGACAACCCACCCAAGAGGATGTTCAAAACTCGACGGAACAGGGATGGTGGGGGCAAGAAATTCCTTACATACCAGCAGAATAATCCTAATGGTAAAGCTTATCAATGAGTTAAGATAATTTTTGGCTTTCACCTCAGAATGTAACTTTTTCTTGGGCCCGGATATTTCTGGCAAACCGCAATGGCGGGAGAAATATCCGGGCCATGATTTTGAGGTCTTGGGATTTCTTGGAAATGAGCGATCCGGCAGCGTCTGTTTTTTTTTAAAATTTTCTAAAGTTCTCCCCCTGAATGCCGATAATCAATCTAACAGCGCGTTGGCGGTCGCGCTGTTATCCCAATGCGGAGGGTGATTCTCGGAATCACCCTCTTTTTTTTGGGGCAACCGCTGACCTGACGGTCGCCTGCATTGCGAGCCCGGTGATTAAACTCGTGGTATCAATCTAGCTGTATGAAAAATATCCCGGCCGACAGCTTATCGGCTTATCCATGGTTTTTCAAAGGGCTGAACGGTTACCCCACAACAATTTTCCTGCCTGTCACGAGGAGACTCCCCAAGGGCGATTCCAGCTGAAAAGGATCGATAGACATGCCGGACGTGTACCTTACATTTGGCCAGACATCTGGAAGGTCTGCATCAGCAGATGAAACGGGAAAAGGGACTTGATGGATACGGCGTTCACCCGAAAATGGAATTTGCCGATGAAATCAGATTACGCCGGCGTCCACCGTGGCATGATTCAGACTCCCCATCCTTCCGTCGGCGGGCAACTTTTGAGGCCGGGGACGTCGCGGGCTGGTTTGCTAAGCGCTTGGGTTTTCCGAAATTTTCGAGAATTCCGCGATTGGGCCGGCGGGTGATGACGAAGGACGATCGCCCAGGCGGAAGGGGCCAAAGAATCACGTCAAAATCTTGACGAGCCCGGCTGCCGAATTCGATCGCTGAATCAACACCTGAGATCGCATTTGCGGCAGGCCTATGTACCGGATTCCATGAAAATATGCAAAAATTTTCACAATTTGCCGCGTCCAGATCTTGAATTGTTTGCGTAACTCTTTGAAATTCTTACAGTCCGGTCAAATTATGGCTGGCACAATACTTGCTTTGCGTTTAATTTCAGGCGGCCCAGCCGCCTCTTTTACCATTTTTATTCTCCTTTCGCGAGTGGCACATCGACGATGTGCCACTCCTGGTTTAAGGACCTTCCCGCCCTGCTTATTTGGCATAAGCGCAACCGTTAGATTAATCCCCCGAACGCACGTTCCCGGAAGGCACCTCCGCTCTGAGCACCGAGGGTTTCGACAGCGTGATCAGGGATAGAGGTCGATGAGGTTCGTCCAGGGCGGTCGCGTCGGGACAGGAGGCGCGATTCGATCGCCGGAGCGGTCTAGCCCGGCGAAGGAGGGGAGACCGGAAAGGTTCCCAACGTTTTTTTTTAAACCAACCCGGCGATCAATTCGAGAATTTTTCCTTAAATGCGCGTCGGCGTTCCAGCCTGGCTTTGATTTTCATATTCTGCAAGCTTCGGCGGTCGGAATCACTGCGGCGGTGGCGGAGAATTCTTCTTTCGGGGAAATGGTCAGAGGAGGTAACTTTGCGCCGGTCTGGCACTCGGCGTCGGCCGCCTCTATCTTTGATCGTGCTGATATCCACTGTATCAGACATGGGGCCTTCCAATTATTCTTGGCTGATTTCCGGAGTCTAACTCGCTCCATTCGGCGTAGGTTGACAATTATCCGGAATTTTGTCAAGTGTGAAAATAACCGTGCCGTCAATCATTTTCCGCCTATCCCGCAGTATTGTT
>CP070697.1:3640807-3652023 GCA_020353555.1 Desulfobacterales bacterium | reverse complement strand
TTCGCGGTGACACCTCTTTCGATCAGGCAAGGAAAAAAAGCCAAACGCGTCCTGCAGTACAGGGCGCGTTTGGCTTTTTAGACTCCTTGCGGTGCGACTTGCGCCGGCGGTTGGGCCGAATCGTCCACTCATCTCCATCGGAGGTCCCGGTCCGCTGATCGGAGTCAGGCGCATGTGTAAAGGCAGGCCTGATTAACGGCGACTCCCTGTCCCGAATGTGAAGGCCCAGCCGGGTTCGAAGATCGACCCGCCAATAAAAAATTGGCTGTGTGACGGGTAACAGCCATAGTAATGACGATGGTCGTGGTGCCGGTAAATCGGCCTGTGGGCGCGCTGTTCGAGATGGTTGGGCCGGACGCGTTGCACGGGTCGGGGAATGGGACGATATCTTCGGGCATACTGCTCCGCATGGCGGTTCCCTGGGGGATGGTGAATGCGTCCCTGGTGTTTGACGACATAGGCCTGTTGGGGGCCGCGTTGTTTCGGCGGCCGGCGGGAATCCTTGTCACCCGCCACCGAAGCCCCAACAACCACAAAAATCAGCGCGATGGCCAACATTCCAATTTTAAATATTTTTGCTTTCATCGCTATACCTCCTTGATACAGGTTTTTTTAACAGCGGTTTTCGTGGTGTAAGACGCATTGGGCCGAAAAAGGTTTACAAAAATTAAGAAATATTTGACAGCTTAGCAGTTGTCTGCTAAGCGGACAAATAGCCTGAAAGGAACTGCAATGGAGAACATCAGTCGACCGAAACTCTCCGATCTCGTCTCCGAAACATTGGTTGCGTTTATCTTGGAAAGTGGTTTGCAGCCCGGAGACAAACTCCCCACCGAAAGCGTGCTGACAAAAAAATTGGGAATCGGGCGAACCAGTGTGCGGGAAGGCATCCGACAACTGGAAGCCATAGGTCTTCTATCCAGTCGCCAAGGCTATGGCGTGATTTTGAATAAGGTCACCCTGGATATGCTTTTTCCCCTTGATCGAAAAATTCAGCTAGCCGATTTTCTTACATTGAACAAAAAAGAGATTCTGGATTTAATGTCTTTGCGCCTTGTCATCGAATTGGATGCCTGCCGTCTGGCGGCTGCGAATATCGGCCCCGACGGGCTGCAAGTTCTTCAGGAGTTGTTGCAGGCCATGGAAAAATCGATCGCCGATCCCAAATCATTCATTGTGCCGGATATGGAATTCCACAAGCAGATCGCGATGGCCAGCGGCAACATCGTCTATCCTCGAATATTTGATATTATCAGTGAAATGTTTCGCAAGCAGCAGGCGATCGTAGCCTCGCTTCCGGGCGCCAAAGATCGGGCGAGCCGATATCATAAAGAGATCTATTTGGCTTTGGAGCGGGGAGATGCTGATCAGGCCGTGGCCGTCATGAAAAATCATCTCGAAAATACCACGGCCGCAATTGCGGAGAATTTATGACCGGAGAGAGGCTGAAAGCGAGTCGATAGATCACCGCTTCCGGAGGGTTGAAAGGCGGTTTGAAATATCGGCCAGGGTAGGTCGTCCGGTATGTTCCCATCAGTTCCACTCTTAACGAGGAGGTGAAACATGTCCGTCAGTATCCAATTCTACGGTGTTGCCGGCTATAAAATCATTACGTCCCGCGGGGTGCATTTGGTTATTGACCCGTTTTTGGATGGCAACCCTAACTGCCCTGTCAAAATCAAGGATCTCGGCCAGGTTGATATCTTGCTGATCACCCATAACGCCTTCGACCATTTCGGTGATGCCGGAAGATTGGTCAGAGAGTACAAGCCAGTCGTCATTTGTGCCGTGGATGTCCTCCACAATCTCGTCAAATACCACAACGCCGATCCAGATTTGATTCGACCGACGATATGGGGAATGGCCATCGAAGAGAAAGGCGTCGTTGTCCGACCCTGCGAGAGCCATCATTGGTCGTTCAACCGAACTTCGGACGGGCAGCTGCTCTCCGGACCGGCGATGGGCTTTGTATTTGACGCGGGGGAGGGCAAGGTGATCTATCACCCCGGTGACACTGCTCTTTTCTCCGACATGAAGCTGATTGGCGAATACATGCGGCCCACGGTCGGTTTGATGCACGTTACGCTGCCCGAGGGCGAAGGGGTTTCTTTGCCACACCAGGAACAATATCGGTGCGGCGAGATCACACCGGCGGAGGCGCTGGTCGCCAGCGAATGGCTGGGTCTCAAAGAAGTCGTGGTCAGCCATTACATCGACCCCCAGTGTGACGACGTCAACGCGTTTTTAGAACTGGTTCGCGCCAGCCGGCGCAAGGGCGGCTACAGTCCCGAAACGATTGTTCTGGCTCCGGGTGAGACGCATGTCTGGTAAAGCGGGAGAAAGGATAAAAAATGGCTAAAAAGATTTCGCAAAAAGTGCGGGCAATGTTTCCCTGTTACACCGAGCTTGAGGCTCCCAAGGACCTTTCCCTCGAGGCCCAGCTGGAGATGTATTATAAAATCAACCTCATTCGTGAATTCGACACCAAAGTTCGCGAACTGTGGATGGAAAAGCATATTTACGGTCTGGCCCATTCGTATGTCGGGGCGGAAGCGATTGCCGTGGGGGCCTGTGCGGCACTTCGACCGGATGATTGGATTACTTCCACCCACCGCGGTCACGGCCATGTGATCGCCAAGGGCGGTGATGTCTCCAAGATGATGGCGGAATTACACGGAAAGTTTGAGGGCTACAACCGGGGTAAAGGCGGATCCATGCACATCGCCGATGTGGCCCATGGGATGCTCGGCGCGACTGGTATCGTCGGCTCCGGCATGCCTTTGGCCGTGGGTGCCGCCTACGCCTCGGATTTAAAGGGGGACGGCAAGGTGGCTGTCTGCTTTCACGGCGACGGTGGGACCCATCAGGGCGTGTGGCATGAATCGGTTAACATGGCCGCCGCTTGGTCGCTGCCGGTGATTTTTTTGACGGAGAACAACCAGATGGCGATCGCCACCCGTCTCGAATGTGTTGCCGGTGAGTGCAACATCCACCTGCGGTCCACTGCTTATTGCATTCCGGGGGAGATCGTCGACGGTTTCAACCCCTTTGAGGTCTATAAAGCCGTAAAGGTCGCCGCGGAGCAGGCCCGCAGGGGTGAGGGGCCGAGCATTATCGAGGCCAGGTTCATGCGGCTTCTGGGCCACTTCGTCGCGGACGATCAGCCTTATCGCGACCTCAGTAAAGTGGAACCTTGGTGGGAGTTTGAACCGATCAAACGCATGCGAGCCTACTTCCTGGGCCAAAAGCTGGTCAAGGCCAGGGATTTGAACGCCATCGAGCAGAGGGCGAAAGATGACATCGCCCACGCCATTGACTATGCCCAGAAGGCCTGCACCGAACCGCCTGCCGGAACCCTTTACGATGACGTCTACGCGCACGGCGAAATCATTTATTAAAATCGTAAAAAAGGAGACGATCCGTGAGTGTGATTACCGTAAGGCAAGCGTTAAACGATGCCATGCGAGAAGAGATGGAACGCGATGCGTGCGTCTTTATCATTGGCTGCGACGTTGGGCTGCGGGGCAACCCTTTTGGTGTGACCAAGGGCTTGATGGCCCAGTTTGGGGAAAAGCGGGTTCGCGATGCCCCGATTTCTGAGGCCGGCTTCACCGGATTAGGCATTGGCGCCGCTGCGGCCGGGATGCGACCCATTGTCGAGATTCTGTATTCGGACTGGATCACTTTGGCGATGGATCAGATTGTCAACATGGCGGCGAAAATGCGTTACATGTTCGGTGGCAAAATCAGCATCCCCTTGGTCATTCGCGCCCCCTTTGGCAGTGGGGGCGGAATTGCCGCCCAGCACTCTCAGTCCTTCGAGGCTTGGTTCAATCACGTGCCGGGACTGAAAGTGGTTACCCCGATAACGCCCTATGACGTCAAAGGCCTCCTAAAAGCCGCCATCCGCGACGACAACCCCGTCATTTTCTTTGAACATAAGCGTTTTTACGCCTCCGAGGGCGAGGTGCCAGATGAGGAATACACGCTTCCTTTAGGTAAAGCGGTGGTTCGTCGTGAAGGAACCGATGTGACCATTGTCGCCTATTCCCAGATGGCCATCAAGGCCCAGCAGGCGGCGGAGGAGCTCGCTCAGGAGGGGATTTCCTGTGAGATCATAGACCTGCGGACACTTTTACCCCTGGACTACGACACGGTCATGCACTCGTTGGAGAAGACGAATCGCGTCGTGGTCTGTCAGGAGGCCAACCTGCGGGGCGGAATGGCCAGCGACATCGTGGCTGAAATCGTCGACCGGGGTTTTGATTTGCTGGACGCACCGCCGATTCGCGTGGGAGGTTTGAACGTTCCGATGCCCTATAACATGGGGCTTGAGCAGGAGGTTATCCCTTCGGAACAGAAGATAAAAGATGGCGTCCGGAAGGCATTGGAGGATTAGGCGAGAGGATCAAAGCAAATGGCAAAAATAATGGACTTGCCCAAGTTGGGCGTCAATATGGAAAAGGCCAAGATTATCGAATGGGTGGCCCAAGTCGGCGCGAAAGTGGAACTTGACCAGCCCCTTGTCGCGGCCGAAACCGATAAGGCGCTGGTCGAAATTCCGGCAACGGTTGCCGGAATCTTGGCCAAACAATTGGCGCAGGTAGGGGAGACGGTTGCCTGCGGAGAACCGCTGGCCGTTTTCGTTGAACCCGGCGAAGAGCTGCCGGCCGATTTTTCGATTGATCAGGCCGCGTTAAGTCTGCTAGAAAAAACGCAACCGACGGCACCGGTCCCGGTTGCAGCACCCACGTCGGCGGCCTCTGAGGCCCAAGCCCTTCGGTCGTTCAAGAGAGTTAAGATCTCACCACGCGCCAAAAGGACGGCCCGACAAATGGGAATCGACTACACGCTGGTCGCGCCGTCGAAACCTGGGGCGCGTATCACGTACGCGGATGTGCGGGCCTATGCTGAAAATCTAAAAGTACTTCCAAATCTGGGAGCCACCGTTCCCGGCCCGGCCCCACCGCCGACCGCCGACCGCCTGACGGTTAAGAAAACTATCCCGCTAGATGGCATCCGTGGCACCATCGCCGAGCGCCTGTGGCAGTCAACTCAGGCAACGGCACGGGCTGTTATGCTCATGAAGGTGGACGTGACGGCGATGACAAACTGGCGGCAGGATCTTAAGTCCCAAGGCTATGCGGTTTCCTTCAATTCCTTGCTGGTCGCCGTAGCCTCCAAGGCCTTGTCGGAATTTCCTGAATTCAACGCCCGCGTCGCCGGGCGTGAGATCCAACTCATTGAGGAGATTAATGTCGGCGTAGCAGTGGATACCGCCCGGGGTCTTCTGGTTCCAACCATACGTGGGGCTGACAAACGGGGCGTGATTTCCATCGATATTGATTTCAAGGAAAAAGTTGAGCGTGCCAAGGCAGGCCGATCGACCCTCGATGACTTGGCCGGCGGCACCTTCACCATTACCAACCTGGGGATGTTCGGCGTGGAAGCCTTCATTCCGATTATCAACCCGCCCGAAGCGGCTATCCTGGCGCTGGGTGAAGTCAATCGGGAACAGGTTATTCTGGACGACGATTCGATGGTGATCAGACCGCTGCTGCGGCTTTCTCTGGTGTGGGATCACCGGATCAATGATGGCGCCCCGGCAGCACGCTTTTTAAGCCGGATTAAGCAAATTATGGAATGGCCGATGGCCCTGTTGAATTAGGAAGCAAGATCGTGCGTCGAACTGAGATCGCAATTATCGGAGCCGGCCCCGGGGGTTACGTGGCCGCTCTGCGTGCCACCCAAATGGGGGCCAAAGTCATTCTGATCGAAAAGCGGTGGCTGGGTGGCGTGTGCTTGAATGCCGGCTGCATTCCGACGAAGGCCCTCTTAAAAAGTGCTAAAGTGTATGCCTTGATCGGACGCGCGCACGAATTTGGGATTTCAGCATCGCGGCCCAGGCTTGACTGGAATAGGGTTCAGGCGCGTCAGGCGCAGGTTGTCAAACAATTAGTCGATGGCGTAGCGATGTTGCTCGAAAGGGCGGGAGTGGAAGTTTTTTTCGGCGAGGCGCGTTTTGTTGCCGCCGATACGATCGAGGTTAAATCCAGAGATGGCCTAAAAGCAGTGGTGGCCGATAACATTATCATCGCTACCGGCGCCCGCCCGGCGGAATTGTCGCTTCCCGGGATCGACTCCACCGGTGTGGTCGACTCGGCCGGAGCGCTGGCGTTGGAGAAGTTTCCTGACTCTGTGCTAGTTATCGGGGGCGGGGCGATCGGCCTTGAGTGGGCATCAATGTTTGTCGATTTCGGTGCAAAGGTGACCCTCATCGAGCTCATGCCGCGACTGGCACCCCTAATGGACTCGGATCTGGGAGTAGGACTGGCCGCCAACCTTAAAAGCCGGGGGGTCAGGATTTTGACCAATAGCTCGGCAAGCCGGATCAAACCTGGCCGTCGGGGTTGCCGGGTTACGGTGAACACCCCCAGCGGCGAAGTTGAGATCGAAGCGCAAATAGTCCTTACAGCGGTAGGGCGGATTCCGAATGTGGAAAAGCTGGGGTTAGAAAAAACCAACGTGAATTATTCCAAAAACGGAATTGAGGTTGATCGACACATGCGGACCGCAACGCCGCACATTTATGCCATTGGCGACGCCGCGGCCGCAGGGCCGATGCTGGCCCACGTGGCTTCGCATCAGGGTATCGTTGCGGTTGAAAACGCGCTCGGCCATCCCTCTTACATGGATTACAGCGCCGTGCCCAATTGCATTTTCACCCATCCTGAGGCGGCCAGTGTCGGGCTGACCGAGAAAGAAGCGCGAGCGCAGGGGCATGCCGTGCGGGTCGGGAAATTTATACTCGCCAACAACGGCAAGGCCATTGCCGATGGTGAGGCGGAGGGTTTCGTTAAGATTGTTGCGGAGAGTAAAAATAACCAAATTCTCGGCGTGCACCTCATGGGCCCCCATGCCAGTGACTTGGTTTTGGAAGGCACCTTGTCCATTCGCCTCGACGCCACGCTAGATGAAATGGAAAGTACGATACATCCCCATCCGACTATGGGGGAGGCAATTCTTGAAGCCGCGCTGGCAGTCAATGGAAGGGCCTTGCATCTCCCTCGGGAATAATTGACAGGAGGGTTAGATAAATGCGTAAAAAGATAGCAATCGTCACAGGCGCGGGTCAGGGAATCGGTCGAGCCATAGCCCTGGCGCTAGCCAAGCAGGGTACCGTCCCGGTAATTGCGGACATCAACGGCGAGACGGCCCACAAAGTGGCTGACGAGTTAAAAACCATGGGCGTTCCGGGGATGAGCCAGTCGGTGGATGTGTCCGACGTGGAGGCCGTAACGCAAATGGTGCGCGCGGTGGTCGAGAAATTTGACACGATCGACATCCTGGTCAACAACGCCGGCATTCTGCATGCAACTCCGATTGAGGATATCACCGAACAAGAGTGGGATCGAATGATGGCCGTTAACCTCAAATCCGTCTTCTTTGCTTCCCAACAGGTTCTGCCGTACATGAAAGCGCAACGGTGGGGACGGATCATCAACATGTCGTCGCTAGCCGGGCGGATGGGCGGCTATGGGAACGGTGTGGGATACGCGGCGACTAAAGCCGGAATCATCGGTCTGACGATGAGCATGGCTCGCCGGGTGGCTCCCTTTGACATTACGGTTAACTCTGTGGCGCCTGGTACGACTGAAAGCGCAATCCTGCAAAGCTTCAGCGCGGAGCGTATTCGGGAACTGCAAGGGATGGTGCCGCTAGGTCGGCTGGGCAAGCCGGAGGACATTGCGGCGCTGTGCGCCTTTTTAGCCTCGGAGGAAGCCGGGTTTATTACCGGGGCTGTTATCGATATCAACGGTGGGATGTTCATGGGCTGATCATACCCCCAACATCATCGGGGGAATGGGTTGCACCTTTAACCACAAAGGAGGTCATTATGAGCAGTATGATCAGGAAAATCGGGTTTTTGGGGGCCATGGCCATGTTTTTGTTGATGAGTTTTGGTGTGGCCTGGGCGGCCAGCCAGTCCGAGCGGGCCATCGAACTGGGTAAGAAATACAAGGGAACCACTCTCACTCTCCTTTACGAAGGAATCCAGGCCGGGGCGATCAAAACTTATGCTCCCAACTGGGAAAAGGTGACAGGCATGAAGATTAAGGTTGTCGAAACGCCGTTTGAGGAGCTGGTTCAAAAAGCCATCACCGAGCATCAAGCCGGGACCGGCGCTTTTGACATTATGCTGACCGGCTATCAATGGGTCCCTGATTATGTGGCCGCCGGTATGCTCGAGCCGATCGACAAGTACATCGACAAACATATGACCAAAGAGGATTTGGAGGATATTACGCCAGGCCATCGGATTTCCATGATGTATTACGATGGCAAGACCTGGGGTATGCCTGCGGATGGCGACTTGTTCATCCTTTATTATCGTAAGGATCTATTTGACGACCCGCAGAACAAGCAAGCATTCTTGGACCAATATGGTCACGAACTCGCTCCGCCTAAAACTTGGGATGAATATAACCAGATCGGCCAATTCTTTACCGACAGATATAAAGGGCAAATATACGGTGCGGCGGGCCAACGGGGGCCTGGACAAGCCTTTTTTTACTTCGCTCAGGTCTACCAGGGCTGGGGCGGCCAATGGTTTGACCCGGATTCAATGAAACCGTTGATCAACGGGGAGTTAGGCGTTAAGGCGCTGGAGCAGCTCAAGAAGGAACTCGCATTTGGACCTCCGGGAATGGAAAAGTGGGGCGCGGTCGAGCTCTGGTCGGCTTTTCTCGAAGGTAAAGTGGGCATGCTTTATTCCTTTCCGCCGATCGGACGCTTCTCTGAAGCGGCCGGCGGCGAAGACATTTACCCCACCTGGCTGCCGATGACCAAGATTAAAGGCAAGGTCGATTACGCTTTGCTGCCAGGGCCGAGCGCCCACTTGGCGACGCCGTGGATTTGGGGCATTAGCTCCAACTCGAAGCATAAGGATGCGGCCTTTGCTTTTGAGATGTGGTTCACCTCGCCTGAGGTCTCAATCCAGGTGTGCACGCAGCCCAACAGCCTGATTGACCCGCATCGATTCTCCCACTACGAATCGGAACACTATCAGAATCTCTGGCCGAACGCTAAGAACTACTTGGCGGTGCTCAGGGAAGCCAACAAATACGCCACCATGGACATCAAGGTGCTCGGGGGGACAGAGTACCAAGACGCGGTCGATCGTGCCGTCACGGCCGTTATGGGGGGTGCGGATATTCAGAAAGCGCTGGATGAAGCGGCCCAAAAAATGGAGGACATTACGAATCGGTTCGGTCGTGAAAATGTGAAGAAATCCTATGCGGCCTACCTCCAGCTGCAGGAAGACTTAAAAAGAGTCACCCGGTAGGATCGATGCCGTATGGACGGAACCCCGCGGCTTCCGTCCATACGGAATGCGTGGTGTAAACTACGCAACTTGCGATCCCTCACGCAAGAGCGGCAGGTGACATGACGATTCAGACAGATGCACCCACCCGGAAAAGGGTCAAAAGATGGAGGCAGCGGAACCTCGGTTTTTTTATGGTTCTGCCGGCGGCGTTGGTCTTACTCGCCGTGGGGATATTCCCCCTGATCTACTCCATCGGAATCAGCTTTCTGCGCTGGGAAGCCAAAATTCCAGGGCGACCGTTTGTCTGGTTCGAGAACTATGCCAGCATCCTGAGTAACATGGAGTTCTGGCACAGCCTCAAGATAACCGCCATTCTGGTCGGCATCGCGGTCTCGATCGAGTTTTGCATCGGCCTTTGGCTAGCCGTATTGGTGCTCAATTCCGGTCATGCGAAGCGCATTTTCATGCCGATCTTCATGCTGCCGGTGATGATGGTACCGGTTGTGGTGGGATTCACCTGGAGGATGCTATGGGATCCGCTCTATGGCCCCATCAACCAGATTTTAGGATGGTTGGTCGGCCATCAGGTGACAATCAGTTGGCTTACCAACGCCTCGACCGCCTTGCCGGCCATTTTGGTAACGGAGGTATGGCAGTGGACGCCTTTCATGTTCCTGGTTCTCCTGGCCGGCCTTTCGGCGGTCAACCCTGAACTCCAGGAGGCGGCGGCGATTGACGGGGCCTCCGAGTGGAAAACGTTTTGGGCGGTAACCCTGCCGGTGATTCGGCCGGTCGTGTTGGTCGCGATTTTGTTCCGAGTTATCGATGTGATCAAGATTTTTGACATTGTCTATGTGACCACGGGGGGTGGACCGGGGTACGCGACGCAGCCGGTGACTTATTACCTCTACCGCACCGGCGCACGGTTTTTTCGAATGGGTTACACCGCGGCCGGTTCCTGGGTGCTGTTAATCCTTGTCGCGTGTCTGGTGGCCTATCTGGTCCACCGGGTCGGAGAGGACTAGGGTCGTGCCACAAAAGATAATTGGCAGGGGTTCCAGGCGAAAGACGCGAGTCAAAAAGGTGATCAACCTCACCCTTCTTACGGGGGTCGCGATCTTCTTTATGTTCCCCATTTTCTGGATCACGGTCATCGCTTTCAAGCAGCCCGAAGATTATTTCAAATTTCCGCCAGTTTGGTTTCCGGACAAGCCGACCTTGCGCCATTTCATAAACGTTCAAACCACCGGCGTCGGGGGTTACACCGCTTTTAAGAACAGTCTCATCATCAACACGGCCTCGACCATTATCTCGATGGTTTTAGGATCCCTCGCCGCGTATGCGATGACCCGCTTCAAGACGGGCGGCAAACACTTCTCCTTTTGGATTATCTCCCAGCGGATGCTGCCGCCTATCGCCATTCTATTTCCCATCTTTCTCCTCATGCGCACGTTACGTTGGATCGATACTTACCGGTGTATGGTCCTGGTCTACGTCGCTTTCAGCCTGCCATTTGTCATTTGGATGCTGAGGTCCTACTTTCTCGAAGTGCCCAAAGAGATCGAGGAGAGCGCCCTCATCGATGGATGTTCGAACCTCAAGGTGCTGTTCAAGATCGTTTTACCGATGTCAATGCCCGGTGTCATAGCCACGGCCGTGTTGACCTATATCTTTACGTGGACCGAGTTTCTTTTTGCCTTGATGCTTTCCCGCACCAACGTCTTTACGGTACCCGTTGCCCTATCGACCTACTTTGGCAGTGAAGCCCAGTTCTGGGGCGAAGTGGGGGTCCTCTCGGTGCTTTCCATGGCACCGGTTTTTGTCATGGGGTTGGCGGTGCAAAAACATTTTGCCCGGGGTTTGACTCTGGGAGCGGTCAAGGAATAAA
>CP070697.1:3622443-3640707 GCA_020353555.1 Desulfobacterales bacterium | reverse complement strand
ATAAATCAACTGCGTTGGGATGTGCTAGGATATTATCATCCAAAAGAATCAGTTTGCGTCTGCCTGCCAGCAAAGTATCTAAATCACTTACCTGACGAGGTCGACCTTCCTTGGCCGGTACAATACAAAAGGCACACCGGAAAGGACAGCCCCGCGTCAAAAAGCCGATCGCGTGGCCGTTGAGTTCCGGGTAGAGATCATAGTCAGGAGGTAGTTTTTCAATATTTTCAGGCAGACGCTGGTTGATATCTATACCTGAACCCCCCAGCCTGATGGATTCGCCATAATATTGGCGTAAATTCGCGATGCGCTTGTTGGTAACATGGTTATGGAAAATGGCGCTGGCGTATACGGCTTCGGGGCCTTTGAGGCGGCAATCCTTATACCCCAAAATCACCTTCCGGCCCAGCTCCTTATAGTAGCGGCTAAGTTTCATCAATGCAAAATTCGGCAGGCGGCCATCAACATCAATGAGGAGAATGGTTCCAGGTCGAATCCGAATCGATCTGCGCCTGGATGGCTGGGGTGTCTCACTTCGATGGATTTCAAGGCGCTTCTGGCGCAATGGGTAGGGGAATTGGGAGAAAGCCTGGTCGGGTAATGCTACTACGAATTGCATGTGCGGAAGCAACTCATCGATTAATTTAATCCAATCCGGGAAGCGTTTTGTCGTGCAAAAACGGTTAGGACAATCCAGCAGGATTAAACCCGGTTTTGCTAGGGGATCGATGCTTTTAGGGAAGGCATCTAGGAGGTGGCGGCAGGCATCCAAGATCGGCATCAGCATTCGCCTTTGCCATTGAAATAAACGCATCCATTCCAATCGCATATCACAAGTCTTTTGGTTCCAGTTGGCAGTCTCGACTTGAAGATATTTGGGCAACAAACGCTGTAGGTTTGCCAATAGCTTTCTGGGCGAAATCCGTCCGTATCGAAAGACCTTTGTATGCAAACGTTCCAGCAAGACAACCGGATCTGTCAGAAGTGCGTTTCCATCGAATAAGGAATAAAATCGGGTGATCCGCAGGAAAGGATTGTTGAAATCAAAATCATCGCTGTCTCTATGCGGCTTGAAATCAGGGCCATAAGCCAACATAAAATGTTTTGCGAGGTCGCTGTGGTCCCGCATTTTCTGTATTTCCATAACAGGAGCGAGATAACGGCATTCCCGCTTGGTGATTTTTTGGATACGACCATCAGCATAGAATTGCAGCCCGTGACCGATTAAATCGTACTTGATCTGCGGACCATCAGCTTCAGGATGTTGGGCCAGATAAAACTCCACCTGCAATGGCTGGTTCGGAAAGTTGGTTAGATGATTTTGCTGATAGGGAATATGCGGCAAATAGCGCGTACCAGCCATTGCCAGCGCCATCAAGCGCAATTTTTCCCGATCCTTTGGGTGAGAGGATAAGATCGTCCATTTCGGAATAGTTCCTTGACGACGGGGAAAAATAAATTTGCCGGTTTGACTCAGCCGAGCGTTGGCATAGTAAAGTTTTAATAGATACATTGAAATAGCATGCAGGTCATTTTAAATTGAAATCTAAAAAGAGATACCTCCGTGCGTGGAGAATAAGTAGACATTGGGCTTTAGATTTGTGGTGGCCCAAAATGGCAGAAAAAGAATTGAGTGTCAAGTTAGTCGTGAGGTGGCGAAACGGTTATCCAAAATTAACTGCTTGATTTTACGCGATGATAAGATAAGCTATTTTTCAATGATACGGATCGCAGCGATTTCTGTAATCGGCGGGCTGTCTTATCCGCAGACGGCGCTTGGGACGTCTGTGCCCGGGTGCTTAGGCCGCATCATTTGCACCTTTTGTGCAAAACCCGAACCCGTCCTTTGCCAGCGAGTAGGAGGAGACAGTCCATTTGTCCAAATTTCGTCGAAGCGATCCAGCGACGCCCGTTGACTCAGGAAATTATGGCTTGGGAAATGGTTGCGCATAATGAACCGACGAAGGAATTGGAAACGATTCGCGAAACCCTGATTCCAAGATTTATCGAGATGTTTTTTGCTGAAATGCATCAGCGGTTCGACATGCAAGCCATCACCGCGGTCATAGGGGCTGTCATCAGCTATTTGGTGACCCGGTCGGGCCACATCCGCTGGCACAGCGCAGTGGATTTACAATCCGAGGCAGGCTGGAAACGACTGGAGGATGCCATTGAAATCATTGTCAGAGGTGCGTTTGAGCAAAGAAGATGAAACTCACAAAAATTATTAAATTTGATGTCACCGTTTGGTGATAAATAGGAGATAAGTGATGAATTTATGTCGAAGGGAATTTTTAAAGACGGGTCTGGCTGCCGGTTCCCTGCTCACCGGCGCCGGAGCGTTGATGACCTCGTGTAGCGGGATTACACGAGCCAAGCTGACATCTGTCAACGCGTCTGATGAGCCCATCGCCGACTTGGATAAACGCCATATCGCCATTTTGAACTATGCATCGTTGGCCCCTAGCGGGCACAATAGCCAGCCGTGGATTGTAAAAATAGTTGAGAAGAACAAATGGATTATCGGCGCGGATCCTGATCGTCGGCTGCCGGCGGTGGATCCCAACAACCGGGAACTCATGCTGTCTTTGGGGGCATTTGCTGAAAATCTTTTTCTCGCCGCGGGTACCTTCGGCCTCAAAGCCGAAATGCAAATCATTGCTAAAACGAGCTTTGATCAGGAAATCATTGAGGTTACATTGAAAGAATCAAAATCTGAGTCTTATCCCCTGAAGCGGATCACCCAGCGGATGACCGCCAAGCACGGGTATCTTGCAAACGAAATTAAAAAGGAAGATATGACGGCTCTATCTGGGCATCTGAAAGGACGCCTGTTTTACTTTCCCAGAGGAACGGAGCACGCCCAATGTATTGAAGAGGGGGCTGTTGAAAATTTTCGGATTCAGGCGAACCGGGGTGATGCCCTGCAGGAATTGGCCAAATGGCTCCGGTTGGGCAACGAGGATGCCAAAAGGCATCGCGATGGATTAACAACGGAAGGCATGGAAATTCGCGGTTTCAGTGGTTGGTTTGTTCGTAACTTTTTCAAGCCAGAGGATTTCATGAAGCCCCGCTTTCGCCGGCAAGGTATTTATCTCACTGAAAAGCTGGCCCAGCAGGGAGGCGGCTGGTTTATTGTTAACAGCGAGGGCAACACAGTTGCAGACTGGATTGATACGGGTAGAAGATTTGAACGCCTTGCTTTGATGGCCCGCGAGCGCAACATCGCCATTCATCCCATGACTCAACATCTGGAGGAAAAGGCAGGACAGAAACAAATTGCCGACAACCACGACGCCAACATCATGCCCCAGTTTGTGCTGCGTGTGGGCTATTTGTCTAAATATCCTGATCCTGTCAGCTTGCGGCGACCCGTAAGCTGGTTTGTAAAATCCGGCTAAGTTGCACTTGACGAGGGATTGGTTCAGGGACACCATGAGAAGGAATAGCTGAACGCTCCGCACAAGCGGTTTTTGCTGCTGTTGATGATCTGATCCGCAGTTTATGCATGCTCTGCACGAGCGGTTTTTTCTGATCAAGCACCCAAAACTCTACAACCGTACTGTGCAATTGAAGCAGGACCTTAAGGTGAGTCAAGAGTAGACTGTGAGGGAGAAAAGTCATGGACAAGAAAGAAGGAATCAATGAGAGATTTTTTCAATTTCTGTCTGATCTCGCGTCCCGTATCGACGACAAGCTGCGTTTTGGCGATTTTAACTGGAATCGCACGGGGGGCGGCTTTTTGGATCGCGTCTTCGGCATCTGTCGCCATTCTTATCACTATCTGGCTATGCCCGCGCTGGTTGCGGCAATCATTGTCATGGGAATTCCTGAATTCGGGCTGCGCCTGTTTTGGGCCGCGGTTGTATTCGTTTTTGTATTGGCCCTTCTTATCCTGCTGGCGCGGGTTTCCATCCGGTACCGGTTAAGTGTACGAACTGAGTTGATAATGCAGGTCGTCGTTGTGCTGGGCGTTGCCGCTCTAGTCTGGATGCTGGGTGGAAATACCTACCAGGGAGGTGGCGGCATCTACCGGCACTTTTTTGTATTGGCGGCTTTGGTCGTCGGCGTGGCGCTGATCGCCGGCGGTTTTCTGGCAGGCTGGATATGGAGCCGGTGGCAAATTGAAAACAACTATGATCAGGCCGTCACCAAGACCGAATTGTTTCTCAGCCGCGAAACACAAATTCCCCTGGGATGGGGCAACTTCCTTCGTGCTTTCTTGACGGTCATCCAGGGAGCACCGCTGCAGTTGCTGCTGTTGCCCGCCGTTGTCGCCCTTTTGGTGCCGCCGGACATACTGGTTGCCCTCACTATCAGCGCTTTTGCGCTTTCCTACGGCGTGTTGCTGATGGGAGGCTTCGACGCGCGGCTCAATCAGATGTGGGGCCTGCTTCAGAGCGCTTTTTTTCGCGGCGGCACGCGCTGGGTGTCTTTGATCGTCATCGGGCTGGCGGCGGCGCGTCTTTTAGGCTTGACCTATGTAACAACCGTCTTTGACACGGCGGAAGGCATCGTTATTGCCTTGCTGCTGCTGAGCGCCTATGTGCTGTTTTGGTGGTACGACTACTGGATAAACCGCCTGCTTGCGCAGGAATTGATCAAAATGCTGAACGCGGCAGCAATCTGTGATATGCAAATACCCTATCCCATCGAGCCGGATTCCGTCCGGACAAGTGTGCTGCCGGATGGGCGCGTACTTCAAATTCACGGTGCCTCCCGATTCATCGTCATCGGTTCTTCCGAGCAAGACGCGCACCCCCGTTTTCAGGCCTATGCTTTCAACACGCTGTTCGAATCGCTGGCCATGGGCGGCTTCCCCGGTGGCAAAGCCAGCCCCAGTCCGCGTCAGCTTGCGGAACGCATTTTCGACTATAAATGCCTGGCCGGAACGGTTCTGGTTGGTCTCTCATTGTTTGTCGGTTGGTTTATTTCCTCCGGAATCCAGCAGCCGCAGCTCGTCGTCGAAAACAAAATTCGGCCACACCTTCAGTTCGCACAGTTGCTCGATGACCACATCCGCAACCGCGACGATCAGCCGGCCCTGATCATAGCCGCTTCGGGCGGCGGCACGCGCGCCGCGCTCTACACCGCCGCGGTGATGGAAGGATTGGCCAAACGAGGCCGGATACAAGACGTGATCATGGGCAGCGGCGTGTCCGGCGGCGGCGCTGCCCTGGCCTATTTTGCCGGCAACCGGCCTATGCTTGTGGAATCGAATCGGGATGTCTGGGACGAATTTTTCCATACGATGAGTATGCCCTTTATTCAAGACGTCCTCAACGGCGCGCTGGAGTGGCGGACCGTCACAAGTTCAAGGCTTGGTGTTCTGCTTATGGAAAGCTTCGAACGCCGCTGGAAACTTGCCGAAACGCGAAACAAACTCGGCGCGGTGGAAGACTTCGGCCTGATCCTGAACACGGCTATCGCGGGACGGTTTGCCTGCGACCGCCAATCGGAGGACTGCTTGAACTTGCCATTGATCCAGGCCGAACGCCGATTCCGCAAACAAATGACGCGCTCTGAAATGGCAGGCGGCCGGTTGATTCTGACCAACCTTTCGCTGGGATCCGGCTTCGCGCCTTCGGTCGCAGAGACGGGCGGACCGCAAGGACTGCCCGTCATTGTGCATGACCCGGGCACGCGGCTGGAGGTTGCGGCTGCGCTCAACGCCAATTTCCCGCCCATTTTTTCAAACGCGGGAATCGACATCGGCGGCAAGGCACGCTACTGGGTCACCGACGGCGGCGCCGTGGACAACCGGGGCATTGAAATGCTGCTTTACGCTTTGCGCGAGACACTCACCGATCCGTGCGGGCCTGCGCGCACGGAACTGATGCCTGCCGTTACAGTGGTTGTGCTGGACGCGTCGGCCTTCTCCAATCGGTATTCACAGGATCGGGGTGTAGGCAGCCTCATGGGCGCGGGTGCGCAGTTTGCAAGTCTGTTGGTGGAGGAACAGCTCCGGTCGATCCGCGCGCTGTACGCGCAAAGAAGGCAGTCCGACCGTTTCCGCTTCATCTATTTGCCGATGCCCCTGTGCCTGCGCGAATCGGGCAGTTTCGGCACACACTGGATGCTTCAGCCTAACATTGAAATTGACTTGGGACCCCATGACCATCGCAGTCTGAAGGGCAGTGAAATGGTGGATATGCTGCGCGTGATGCATTCACCGGACCAGGAAGGGGTGCTGGCGCCCGATGCTCAGGCTGTCATGGCGTACGCCGTCAAGGATCATCGCTGGCGCGCGGGCGCGCGGGAACTGGGTTTTATTCAGAAATAGGAGCGCGAAAGGGGGACGGCGAAAGGGCACGTCCTTCCTAATGCGTGCGTTATTATTTAGACATCTGTTGTCATGGGCATCATGGGTCATCTGCCAAGCCGGGCAGGGCATTGAATCGGTCGACGGCTCAAACTTAGGTCAAAGCGGGTGTAAGGCCGGAACTTGTTTGAACTTTTAAGATACGAAGGCTATGATTTGCTGTAAATCACATGCCAACAATATCTCGCAGAGTTCCGGCTAAACACCCGCTAAGACCTTCAAACAGTGAGCCGACCGCCGATTCAAAACCCTGCCCGGCACGCGTGTCTAAATAAATATGGCCGCATTAGTAAATAATTGTATCAGTTTAGCTCTTTGAAAATCAGGCTGCTGGTTTGGGGTGTTCATCTGAGCCCCCATCGGTGCGGAGGGCATCTTTTGCCATTGACAAAATGGTCTCTACCGGGTTTTTCTGTTGCAGCCCAGCTGAGCGAGTCGCGCATTGCCGACTTGACGCGCATCGTTTTGACTTGTATGATGAGTCAATTTGATTCAGGAGGTGAGTCATGGCACAAATTACCCTACGTGGGATAGATCCGGAGCTTGAACGTGAAATACGCCGGCGGGCGAAAAAAAGCGGCAAATCCCTTAATCGTGTCATCCTGGATATGATCTGCAAGAGCACGGAGTCCAATCAAAGACTGAAGAAAACGTCAGCCGAGTCATTGAGAAGACTCGCCGGTGGCTGGAATGAAAGTGACGCCTCGGAGTTTCTGGAGTCCATCAAGTCATGTGAGCAGATCGACGAGGAGCTGTGGACGTGAAGATCATGCTGGATACAACCGCATACGTGGGATTCAAACGAAATGTCGCCGACGTGGTGGATTTCATCGTCAGCGCCGAATTGATTCTGTTTTCTCCGATTGTTCTCGGAGAGCTGATGTTTGGGTTTCGCAACGGAACGAGATTCAAGGAGAATATGAGGGACCTGAACCAGTTCTTGGACCACGAAGCCGTGGAACTGGCACAGATCGGACGAATCACGTCGGACCGCTATTCAAGAATCACCGCTCAGCTGAAACGCCAGGGAACCCCGATTCCGACCAATGACATCTGGATCGCCTCGCAAGCCATGGAGCATGGCGCGGAACTCGTCACATCCGATCAACACTTCGAGAAAATAGGCGGGCTCGTGTACACGATGATATCCCTTTGAACTGCCGAAGCACCCGTATGGAAAAGCCGAGAGGACCGCGGTCACCCATTAAAGGGTTTGTCAAGGCAAAAAAAACACCTCTCCACAACAAACGGAGAGGATAGTGGTCACAACTTAAATATTAAATATTCATCACGAATACTTAACTTCTAAGACCCCATCTTTTTTGCGGGTTGCTGCTCTCGTAACTTTTGTCCGGCTGTAGATCATCAACTTGTGCCGCCTGAACCGCCAGCTGATCGCAGCGTTCATTTTCCGCGTGCCCCGCGTGGCCGCGAACCCACACGAAGTTCGTATCGTGCCGGCCGCACAATTCGAGCATCTGCTCCCACAGATCGGCGTTGAGCGCCGGCTCGTCCTGATAGCGCTTCCAGCCATTCTTCTGCCAGCGCCTGACCCATCCCTTCGTCATGGAGTTGACCAGGTATCGGGAGTCGCTGTAAATGGTAACACAACAGCGCTTCTTCAGAGCTCTCAGCCCTACGATGGCGGCCATGATTTCCATGCGGTTGTTGGTCGTGCGGCGAAAACCGCCGGACAATTCCTTGCGATGCTCGTCGTAAATCAGGACGACGCCGTAACCGCCCGGACCGGGGTTGCGGATGCACGCCCCGTCCGTGTAAATGTGGACCTGCGGAATAGTCTTAGGACCGGGCTGCTTGCCAGGTGACGTTTGCGGTAAGACGTCTACTAATTTGAGCTGCGGTTCGACTGGATTTTTCGCGCTGCTTTTACTGAGGCGCTCAAACCATTCTATTGCTGCCGCACGCGAATCAAAAGACTTGTAGGTGGCACCGGGAACTCCGGATATCTGTATTTCAGCCCCGCCGTCACCAAGCCATTCGTCATAAATTCCGGCACGGCGACCCTTGACGACCGCATAGTATTTCTTCTTTTTCCGCGCCATCCGTGCGCCTTTACGCTCCGGTGATCCGCTCAAGTGGATTCATGCCGCACTATTCTCCCATTCCCGATATGAGACTCCGCGAAGCCGCTGAAAGGTCTCAGGTGTTAGCCCAGCCTCCGGCCGCCGAAGCGGCCAGGTTGATCGAATAAGAAACTGATTAAATAAGAATGAACGTCAAACATCGCAGGGATGTATCCTATCGATTTTCTAAAACTGCGCAGCGAGCTCAGGGCCGAACGGCTCGTCGCAAGCTGCGGTTCGGATCGGATAGCCGGACACGCGAAACCTGAAACCTCAGACCTCCAACCTCAAACCCCTAACCCCCAAGCGTTAGTGACGATCATTCGATCTGAACAACCGCGAGTACCTACCGGATCAGATAGGGAAATATCACGGTGATGCATTCCGCCGGGCACTCGATCGCGCAAACCCCGCAGTACCAGCAGTCGTCCGGGTACTTCTCGCAGGGACGATTCTCGCTACCCATAGACAGCACGTGCCCCGGGCAGTGCTCGACACAGGCGCCGCAGCCGGTGCAGCAATCAGAATCGATGCAAAGGTTCATGGGTTCTCCCGGGTCAGGATCGGTCCGTCCGGCCCGCGTGAGATCAGCACGCGGGTCTTCCAGTTCTGATCGTCTTGCAGGGGGTAATCCACCCGTTCGTGATAGAGCCCGAAACGGCTTTCCGTGCGAAACAGGGAGGCACGGGCGGCCATGCGGGCACAGAATAACCCGGCCTTGGCTTCGAAGACCTTCATTAGCCCGTGGGCATCGGCGGCCGGCAGGTCGTCCTGCTCCCGGGTCATCGCTTCGGTTTCGTCCAGAAAACGCTGCAGCTTGCGCGCGGATTTCGGGGGCGCCACATATTCGTTGACCAGCCGCCTGAACTTGTATTCGAAATCTCTGACCGCCACACCCAGTGCGCCCCGACGATGGCCTTCGACGCTTGCCCGCAGCCGAGCCAGGCGCGGCGCCGCATCGCCAAACGCAGGGCGCGCAGGGCTGCGATCCACTATCCGCTCGGCCGTGGCCTCGCCCATGGCCATTGCTCCCGGCAAAAATCCGTAAGGGTTGGCCAGGCAGTCGCCGGCCGCGAACAAGCCCGGCACGCCTGTCTCGCCCCAACCGTCGCCCACCAGGCCTGCCAGCCCGTGGCCGCCGCACAGATAGACCTCACTGGCCACAACTTCCACCGGCTGTTGTTTCAAGTCGATGCCTTTGCGTTGAAAATAGTCGCGCATGGTGGGCCGCTCGGCTTCGAAAATACCGTCCTCGATCAGCTGGATGGTCTTAACCGGCAGGTGGGAGAAGGAGAAGGCCACCGGGCCGCGACCGGCATTGATTTCCTCGCGCATGGCCTGCATGCGGATTCCGGAGGGCGCCCGCTCCAGGCGCTCCGCGTCGTAGCGTTCCATGAATCGCTCCCCCAGTCCGTTAATCAGCCAGGCTCCGTGGCGGATGAAGGTCGACAGACCCGGACCGTTGAAATCCCGTGTCATGGAAGAGCTCGCGGTGTATTCAAAGCCGGTCAGAGACGCGCCGGCCTCGTAGCCCAGCTTGTGGGCCTCGCCGTTGCACCAGGGACAATCGAAGGTGCCGTGCAGATAACCGGTGCTCGGAAGCCCGATGCGGGCCGCGCCGCCGGCCGCCAGCAGCACTGCCGGCGCCACAAACGTCTTGAGCTCGCCGCAGTCCAGATTCAGTGCAATCGCGCCGGCAATGCGCTCGTCCTGTTTAACCAGCTCCAACACCGGGTGTCGATTGAATATGCGCGCACCGCAACCAATCGCCTGGGCGGCCAGGATCTTTTTGAGTTCGCCGCGCATTTCCACCAGAAATCTGCCCTTCGGATGGAACTGGTTGACGATGTAGTTTCCGCGGTCATTGCGCGGAAAATGGAGCCCCCAGGCCTCCAGGCGCTGGAGGATGCCGAAGGAGCGCTCCCCGATCACGCGGCTGATGGTCGGCTCGAAGACGCCGTCAGCCACGATTTCCACGGCTTCCACGTAGTCGGCCACGGTTGCGATGCCTGGAACCACGACGTTGTTCAACGCGTCCATGCCGCGGCCGGCGGCACCGCTGCGGGAGATTTCGGCTTTCTCCAGAATCACGACATCGATCTCCGGCTCCAGTTCCCTGGCCCGCACGGCGGCCATGCACCCGGCGGCCCCGCCGCCCACGATCAGAAAGTCCGTATAAATGAAGTCGCTGCGAGCCATGCCGTCTCCTGTCATGTTGCGGATGCCCGGGCTCGTCGACGATCGACGAGCAGCGGAATCACGATCAGCAGCGCCGAGGCGATGATGAGCCCCAGTGAAATCGGGCGGGTCAGAAAAATGCTGGGATTGCCGTCCCCCAGACTCAGACTCTGTCGTAGTCGGTTTTCGAGGATTTCGCCCAGGACCACCCCCATCACCAGGTTGACGATCGGCCATCCCAGGCGCAGCAGGATGTATCCCAGAACCCCCATCACCACTGCCAGGACCGCATCGAAAATCCGCGTATTGACCGCGTAGATCCCCACCAGTGAAACCACCATGATGGTGACCGCCAGAATCGTGTGAGGCACTTTAACAATCATGGCAAAGGGCCTCAGCCAAAGGGCCAGCATGAAAAACGCGGCGATATTGATGAGGAACATGGAAAAGTAGAGCGTATTGATCAGCACCGGTTCTTTGATCAGCAGCAGCGGGCCGGGATAGATGCCGTTGATCGTAAACACCCCCAGCAGGACGGCACTCAGTGCTTCGCCGGGAATGCCCAGCGTCAGCAGCGGAATCATGGCACCGGCCGGAACGGCATTGTTGCCCGCCTCGGCAGCCAGACAGCCTTCGGGCGTGCCCCGGCCGAAATCATCCGGACGCGGGGACGCGCGTTTGGCGGCCTCGTAGGACATGAACGAGGCCAAAATGGAGCCGGTCCCCGGCAGGAGACCGATAAACGTTCCAATGACTCCCGATCGAATCAGGGTCTTCCAGTACCGCATCGCAACCAGGAGTTTTGAAAAGTCCAGGGTGCGTCCGGTCAGATTCATGCCATCCGCCTGCAGGATCTTGCGCTCTACCAGCACCAGCGTCTGGCCGATGCCGAACAAACCCAGGCAAACGGGCACAAGGTCAAGACCGTTTTGAAGGGACAGCGTGCCGAACCAGAAGCGGGGACAGAGGGTGGCACCGTCGATTCCCACCGTGGAAAACCACAGCCCCAGGCCCAGCAGCAGCAGTCCGCGGGAAAGCTGCTGGCGGTTGGCCATGACCACCAGCACCACGCCGAAGAGGCCGGCCGCGAAGTATTCGGGCGGGCCGAAGGAGGCCGCCACATGGGACAGCAAAGGCGCCAGAAAGACGAGGATAAAGACGCTGACGATACCCCCGCCAAAGGAGCCCAGCAATGCCGCCGATAGCGCGGTCTGGGCCTCGCCCTTCTGGGTCAGAGGAAAACCGTCGAAGGTGGTGATCAGAGATGACGGCACCCCGGGGGTGCGCATTAAGATGGCCGGGATGCCCCCGCCGAAATAGCCGCCGCAGAAAACCCCCAGCAGCAAAGACAGCGCGATGTCCGGGTGCAGGGCGAAGGTGAAGGGAAGCAGGACCACCATGCCCACCATCGGTCCGATGCCCGGCAGGATGCCCACGATGATGCCCACCAGCGTCCCGAACATCAGCGCAGCAAGGTTGCCCGCCGTCAGCGTGGCCTGCAGCCCGGCAATGACGTTCTCGAGCATCCTCTACTCCAAAAACCAATCCAACACCAGCGGTGTCGGGAAAAAGACCCCCAGGACGTGCTTGAAGATCAGAACCACCAGCCCGGTGACGATCAGCGGGATCAGGATCAGTTTCAAGGGGCTGCGATGTCCCAGATAAAACAGCGCTACCAGCAGGAAGGCCCAGGAAGAAAACTCCAGTCCCACCAGGAGCAGTCCAAAGAGATAGGCCACCAGAAACGCCAGCACCACGCCGGTCTTCACCGGCAGCCCGGCGCCGTCCAGATGCCAGGAAGCATTTGCCGGCGGATTCAGCAACCGCCAGACAGCCGGCAGAGAGGCCAGAATCATGAGCGCCAGCACCAGCAGTGGAAAAATCAGCGGTCCCTTATAGAATGGATCGGGGCCGCTGGTGTCCACCTGCCAGGGGGTGCTGATCAGAACGGCGGCCGCTGCCGCGCCCAGAAAGGCGGCAAACAGATCATGCACGCGACTGGCGGATTGTTCCGGAATAGCCATTCAACATGTACTCCTGGGGAGGTGCTCGGTCAGCGTTGGTCAAGCACGACCGGCGAGCGTTAATGTTACCGAGAACATTGACCCAAAAACCGCAGATGTTGAATCATTGAATGATGCCGAGTTCCTTCATAATCGCCCCGAAGCTCGCCAGTTCATCGTCCATTTGTTGGCGGGCCTGATCCGGACCCGTGGGATGGGCGATCACACCGACCTTGTCGATGATGTTCTGGATTTCCGGCATGGCCATGACCTTGAAAAAGGTGTCGCTGAGACGTTGGGCAACATCATCGGGGGTCTTGGCCGGCACAAATGCTCCAAACCAGATAGAGTATGCCTCGCCGAAACCCTGCTCCTTGACGGTGGCCACGTTCGGGTACTGAGGCAGCCGGTTCGGCAGCATGCAGGCCAGCAGCTTCATCTGTCCCGATTCGACGTAGTCCTTGAGTCCTGGAGTTGAAAACGTAATCACATCGGCATCACCCTTGACCACCAGCAACGGATTGAGTTCTTTGTAGGCGGTCTCCTTCCACTTGAACCCGCCGATCTTGGCGGCGTTCATGGCAATCAGGGTCGGCACCGCCCCCAAACCCCAATGGGCCAGGCGCAGCTCATGGGTCTTGCCGTATTCCGCGAGTTCCTTGAGATTGTTGTAGGGCGCGTCGCCACGGCAGGCGAGGGTAAACGGCGACGACCACACCAGCCCCAGGGGCCGCAGATCCTGATTCTTGTATGGCGTTTTGCCCCGGATCACCTGAGTGATCATCGGGCCGATGGAGATGAGCCCCATGGTGTAGCCGTCGGGACGGCTTTGCGCCAGCTCGTTGGTGGCCAACACCGCGCCGCCGCCAGGCTTGTTGACCACTTTGACCGGCATCCCCAGTTCGCTGGACATATGGGGCGCCATAGCGGTCGCGACCATCGTGGACGGGTCATTGCCGGCCGGCCAAGGAATGATGATCTGGATCGGTTTTTCCGGCCATGCCGCCAAGCACGGCGCAATTCCCACCGCCAAAATCACCATCAGGCTCACCAGCACACATACCAGCTGCTTCTTTTCCATGTGACACCTCCTTCGGTTAATCGGTTGGCCCAAAGGGTTTTTATCATAAGCGAGTACCGTGATAAGTCAACTTATTTTTTCCACGCAGATTTCGCCTGTTCAGGCTCTGTTGACGTATTCCTTGACTGTTTCAAAGTGATCAATTACCAAAAAATATAGGCGGTTGGGCAAGATCGCGGCTCGGGATTCCACCTCCGTGCAGCAGTGAACCGTGATCTGATTTTGCTCGGAATCGAGGGCTTTCACGCGCAACCGAACACACTCCTTCAAGCCGACCCCACATCGATACGGAGGCTGCCCAATCGATCGACCGCTGCCAACCGGCCAGACTAGAACTCGCGCAGGTTCCGACGTTGTGCAGAAACTGCAGTATTAAATGTACCTGCACGCGTGTGCAAAGACACCGGAGAGCAGTTTTTCGCACCCGCGACAGCCGATCATCTCCAAGGCATCATCAAGAGCAGGACACGGCCCAAAAGGTTGATCCAGACTCCGGTGTATAATTATGCCTGAGAGCCCTGACCCGCCATAGTATACAGGAAGATACAAAAAGCCGGATTTTTTCAAGGCTGCGATACCCTACTCTTTCCGATCAGCCGGGGATGTGAGTTGCCCCGCTTTCGCCTACGGCATAGGTCCAAATTTTTAATCGGACAGCCCTAGGCTAATATGAAAAAGAAGGGAAATCCTGGTGGGTAAGGGCTTTCATTCAAGCCGCTACAGTTACCAAGATGAATTAGCAAACGGCAAATGGTCCGTTATCGTGGGGTTACATAGAATGGCATGTCAACTATTTTTATAGCAAATTGTTCTCAATCGTAAATCAACTCGACACGAGACTGGGTCCGATTTCGTTTTTGTCCCGTGTACCATTGTTACCCTAAAACGAAAACTTGTTTGATACCAAGCGGTTATAACAAACCCGTCGCTTTTCTCCCTCTCTTTCCTTCTCTTGGCCTAATATTTGATTATTGATTCTTTCAGAAGAAATAGGCGCGATATAGCTTAGTGGAATTTCACGAAGTCTTTGTGAATGAAGAAGCGGGTGCTAAACATTCTCCAAAGGCATGGTAATCGGTTTGGTTTGTTCGTCCTGTGCGAAATTACCAAGAAGTATTAACGATAGATTTAAGGAGGTCTAAAATCATGAAGAAGTTAAGCATTTGTGTTTTTTTGACGACAGCGAGCTTATTATTTCCAGCTAACATTATCTTTGCGGCAAACTCACCATCCATGTGGGTGGGCGAATGGACTTTGTACACTAATACTGCACCCTACTACGACAGTCTCATCATCTCTGAGACGAAAGCAGATTGCGCAGGTTCGCCATGGTGTTCCTTGGTACTAACATATGTAAGGGGGTATGACGGCAAGAGGATACGAGGCCGGATAGAAAATATGGGCGACATATTTCGGAATATGGTCTTCTCCGTAAACGGCGTTAAATATGATGGGCATATTTTTGTTCATAGGACAAAAATGGCCGGGTCAATTTCATATCCTAATGCGCATGTGCCGAAAAAAGTATTTTATGCGATAAAAAGGAGAAGATGAGATAGGCTAGAACGCCAAGTAATTTTCGATGAGACTTTTGGAAACGGTGTACGTGCGCGCCAAAGTGCTTTACAAATCAGCACATTGGTGACAATTCATGCCCATGCTACGATTAGCCAGATTCGATGCCCCGGGCTTTTGCATCATGTCATCGGCCGGCGTATCGAAGGCAAAGAGCTATTCTTTAACGATTCGGATCGCAGCGATTTCCTGAATTGGGGTCAGAAAACTCGGTTGGTCTGCTACGGATCTTTCCCTCTATTTGCGCGTGACCAACTCCTGCGTGACACGGTTTGTGGCCTCCGGGTAAAAAGCCTGTCGGAAGCTATTTCAATATTGCCGCCGAGCCGCAACCCCAGTGGCGGTCACTATGGCGGGCGGATAGGCCCCAGGCGTCCAGGCTATGGTTGAGAGACATATGCAATCCGTGCAGGCTGCCGCTGAGATGCAAAATGGGGGAATATAGTCATCACCGCACGGTTGCTTTACATTTGACAATTCAACCACCTTATCCTATCCTGGTCCCTGACATTAATTTCCCTGTAATTCTAACCGTGACTCGGAATATTCTGGCTATGGACAGGGCGGCTCGGAAAGGCAAAGCAAAAGGCCTTCAAAGGGATGCATCGATCTCTTTGAAGGTTTTTTGGTTTCAGGCGAACGATAAACCAACTTCTACGCTCCGGCGACAACATTTTCCAAGCCTCATCCTGCAAAGCCGTTTTATCTCCGTTTGCTCCCGGCTCGTCCGGCCTGGATTTTCAGCTAAAATGGGTCTGAAAGGAGGTCGCTCAATGGGAAATCGAAAACGAATCCTTTTATTCGGACTAATCGGCCTGATCATTTCGCTTCCGGCCCATCTTTTCGCTTTGGGCGAAATCGATGGGGTCTGGATTGGCTTAGAAACAATATCCTTCAGCGGAGTGCGCGAAGTCGTCACATCAGGGGCTGTTATTTACCAGGAAGATGACAGCACGCTTTACTTTTTTGACGACTACTTCGGGACTGTGGAATTGACCAAGTCCGGCACACAATGGATCCTTCCATCGCCTTTAGTGACCACGTATTACGGTGTCAGGATCGTCATCGAATCGGTTTCGTTCACCTTCCCGACTAGTTCTTCCCTGACGGGAACGATCCATTTTACCGGAAACGATACTCCGGGAAGCGCGAGTCTTTCGCATTCTAAACAGACGTGTCAAGTCCTGACGAATGGATCGACGTTGCCGAACCTGTCTGGCGGGGAGGATAGCCTTCAATGCTATCAGGTTAATTTGTCGTCAGCTGCGTCGAACTTAAGCATCCAAACGGAGGGTGGAGCCGGTGATTGCGATCTTTACCTATTTTATTACAAACCCCCCTTCGATGATTTTTACTCGGAAGGGGATTATAACGATGAACAAATTCTCGTCTCCTCTCCCGCCGCTGGCACTTGGTACATCTTATTGGTTGGCTGGGGAAGTTACCGCGGTCTTAGTCTAACGGTCGGCTATGATGAAATTCCGTTGCCGGAAGCTCATTTCAACGCCGCGCCGCTTTACGGTTCAAGTCCTCTTACGGTGAACTTCAGCGATCAGTCAACTGGGGATATTACCGACTGGTTATGGCAGTTTGGCGATGGATTCACAAGCACCCAACAGCATCCGACCCACACATACGCGGCTCCCGGCGATTATACCGTAGCCTTGACCGTATCGGGCGCTGGTATGTCAAATACAAAGTCTCTTCAGGGTTTTATAAAAGTATGGCCTGATGAAATGGTGTCGGATATTGCAGAGTTTGTTAGGTTGTATTACAGGCGGATTTTGGACCGGGAACCGGACGCCGGAGGCTTTGCGCAGTGGCAGTCTGAAATCGAACGTATCAGCTATTTATCTATCGATATCAAGGAAGGTTTCATCGCTTTAGCCAGGTTCTTTTTCAATTCCGACGAGTATCTCTTGCAAAACAAGACCAATATCGAGTATGTCACCGATCTTTATCAGACTTTTTTCAGCCGCGATCCGGATCAAGGCGGTTTGAATTACTGGGTAGCGCTACTGGATCAGGGTGTCAGCCGCAATGTCATTTTGAACTATTTCGTTTACAGTGATGAGTTTTTCCTTTATATGACCGCTGTTTTTGGCAGTAGCGCTGCGTTGCCGGAATGCAATTTAGTCAATGATTTGTATCGTGGGCTCCTTACACGATTGCCCGAAACCGCCGGCTACAGTGCCTGGGTGAGTCAGATGAGGACAGCCATGTCCAGCGGAGAACAAAGCGTTCGGGAGCTTTCCCACCAGATCGCTCTGGAATTTATACAAAGCGAAGAGTATAGGCGACGGGACAGAGACGACCGTGAATTTTTGGAAGATCTCTACAACGGCATTTTAAGAAGAGGCGCCCAGCAGGACGAATTCGATGGCTGGCTGGAAAACACCAACGCCGGTCTGAGCCACGCAGAAGTTCTGCAGCATTTTACAAATTCCGAAGAATTTCAACTACGCGTTCAAGCCATCATTGATGCTGCGGGAGCGCGGCCGCTCGATTGAGCATCAAAGACCATATTCGTCCTCAGCAGTTCGCCGCGTGGCGTGATTTGTGTCCCTTTTGCTCTCCTGAGTGAAGACCGCACATGCGACCGGAAGTGGTGATGACCCCTGATGTCATCCCGAACGAAAGGCCTCTGCGTAAAGAATCCTTCATCTGTTGGCCCTTCTTAATTTGCCCATTGCGTTATGTCAGCGGCAGGAATAGATAAGCGTGCCGCGGAATGCAATTCTGATGACGCTTTAATCTTTTGACGAGTTTGCCGACTTTGCTTTGATCATCGGCCTTCAAAAAATGCTCAAGTTTAAAATGCCCTGATTGGCTTTTCTTCACTGAATTTAAGGGGCGTAGGGCATGCCCCTAAGATTGTCACTTTCAAACGTTCATAAGGTGCGCGTCGCCGGGGGTTGCTTTACGAACCCCTGCGCCTGCGTTTAACACGGTTTTAAATCTGAGCATCCCTGCCTCGCCCCATGGTGAAGATGCTCAATGTGACCAAGGAGAGCTAGCTTG
>CP070697.1:3612403-3622343 GCA_020353555.1 Desulfobacterales bacterium | reverse complement strand
TACCCCGGGGATTCGGCCGCGCTGGGCGGTCGCGGCCCAAGATGATCAGCGCCGGATAACGACACCGGCGCAGGCCGTAAAAAGCGGCGCGGATTATGTGGTGATCGGCCGACCGATCCGGGATGCCCGGGAGCCGAAGACAGCGGCCGCCCGGATTGCAGCCGAAATCGAAGCCGTGCTCTAAGCTGCCACCACGATGAAGCCCCCTGGCGTGCGGCGGAAGGACATCTCCCCAGGTGGGCGAAAACCCGCCGGGACGGCTGTCGGTTGCGAGGTTGCCGCGCAACGAGGAATAAAACAGCCCCGGCGGCACCGACTGGGGCGTGCGGAGGCCAGAGATTCGGCACCCGCGGTCAAAAGACGTGAAAAAAGCGGTAGAGCGTGATACCAAGCACCGCTGCCCCCAACAGCAGGGTCAGGATCATCTGATCGGTATTGAACCTATTCATCCTCTTCACATGTTCGAATGGCGTGGATGCCATGCGAGGTGACGGTCTCTCCGGCGGGGCCTCGTGTTTTCGCCAATGCCTTTTGGGGGCTATTCCTGGTCCAGTCCAAACGCCGTGTGAAGCACCTGCACGGCCAGTTCCGCATATTTTTCTTCGATGAGACAGGAAATCCGGATCTCCGAGGTACTGATCATAAGGATGTTGATATTTTCCCGTGCCAGAGCGGCAAACATCTTGGAAGCCACCCCGGGATGGCTGCGCATGCCGACGCCGGTCACGGATACTTTGGCAATATTCTCATCGCCGAAAACATCTTCCGCATGGATTTCCTGGGCCACTTTTTTTTCGAGTTCCAGAGCGGTCTCGTAATCGGCCTTGGAAACCGTAAAGGTCAAATCCGTTTGTCCCCCGGCCCGGGTGTTTTGAATAATCATGTCAACCGAAATCCCGGCCTCGGCAATGGGGGCAAATATCTTCGCGGCAATCCCCGGCCGGTCCGGTACTTTTTTCAGGGTTATCCGCGCCTCATTTTTGTTATAGGTGACACCGGAAACCACCACGCTTTCCATATTTGCATCCTCATTCACGACCATGGTTCCCTCCTCTTCCGTGAAAGATGATCGGACGTGGACCGGAACATTGTATTTTTTGGCAAATTCCACCGAGCGTATTTGCAGGACCTTGGCACCGATGCTGGCCATTTCAAGCATTTCGTCATAGGAAATCCGGTCAAGTTTGCGGGCTTTTTTACAGACATTCGGGTCAGCGGTATAGACCCCCGCCACATCCGTGTAAATCTCGCAGGCGTCCGCTTTTAACGCCGCCGCAATTGCCACGGCCGATGTGTCCGAGCCCCCCCGGCCGAGAGTGGTAATGTTGCCCTCCAAATCGCAGCCTTGAAAGCCGGCGACGACGACAATATGTCGCTTTTGCAGGAGTTCCATGATGCGGTCGGCGCGGATATCGACGATGCGGGCGTTACCATAGCAGTGATCCGTTAAGACTTCGGCCTGATGGCCGAGTAACGACTGGGCGGGATGGCTCATTGATTTAAGGGTCATCGCCAGAAGCGCCGATGTGGTCTGTTCGCCGGTGGCCATCAGGACATCGAGCTCGCGTTTGTCCGGTGATTCCGTAATCTCCCGGGCCATGTTGATCAGACTGTCGGTAATGCCTGCCATGGCCGAAAGGATGACCACCACATCGTTTCCCTGATCGTAGGTTTTGATCACCCGGCGGGCGACCTCGCGGATCCGGTCAAGATCCGCTACCGAAGTACCACCATATTTTTGCACAATTAAACCCATTTTTTCACCCTTGAGCTTGCATCCAACCTAGAGATGGTCAAAAGAGCGGGGCGCCTGACCTAAGACTGGAGGTCTCTTGGTGAACATCTGTAAGTTGCTGAAACCAAGCCATATGGTAGACGTTAATTCATTTCCCCCAGACGAGTTACGATTTAACTCTGTCGGACTTAAGCTGCAATTCGAGCACCCTTAGCAAATTGACAGCCTCATGTCCATAGGCAAATATATCGATCTGACGGGTTTCATCATCCTTGATTGCGAATTCGAGCACCCAATGTTCGGGCGGAAGATCGTCGGCAATTTTTTCCGCCCACTCGATTGCCACCACCCCGTCGCCTGCAAGCAAATCGTGCAAACCGATATCTGCCACTGCCAAATGATGGGCAATGCGATACAGGTCGACGTGATACAAGGGAAAGCGTCCCGGATATTCATTTATCAGCGTAAAGGTGGGGCTGGTAATATAATATTCAGCCGGAACTTCCAGGCCGCGGGCTAAACCTTGCACAAAGGCGGTTTTCCCGCTTCCGAGGTCACCGGTCAAGGCGATGACGGCGGGGGCGTCAAGCAAGTCGCCGATCTGCCGTCCCAGATGTCGAGTTTCCTCCGGCGAACAGGTCGTTATTTGGATTTGTTTGCGGATCATGCCGGGATAGTTGTCAATGCTCGGTCGGATCACAAATCCTTTATGATATCAAACTCTGGAAAGCCTTTCAGGAGGATCTGGCGGACTGGTCTTGGAACCGCAGCAGCTTTCCGATTTCCCCGGGGATGGTGTGCATGACCTCGCTGGCCAGGAAGCCAAACGGACCGATGGTTTGGGCCAGACGGTCGGCCGCGGCGCCATGCAGATAGACGCCCGCGTGGGCGGCTGATTCCGGCGGCAACCCCTGAGCTATCAAGCCGGCGATGATGCCGGTGAGCACATCGCCCATGCCACCGGATGCCATTCCGGAGTTCCCGGTGGGATTGATATAAATGCGCCCGTCGGGGTGGGCGATCAGGGTCCGCGCGCCCTTCAGGATTAGGTGAACCTTAAAATCCGCCGCAAAGCTTCGGGCACTGTGGATTCGGTCTTTTTGCACGGCGCCCACGCTAGTATCCATGAGTCGCGCCATTTCACCGGGATGCGGGGTCAGTACCACCGGGGCATTGGCCTCGCGCAAAATCCGGACCTGCCCAGCCAGATTATTTATTCCATCCGCATCGATGACGAGGGGCAGTGCGGCGGTTGTGATGATTCGTCGCATGAGGTTCTGGATCTCGGGCGATTGTCCCAGTCCGGGTCCGATCGCCAGGCAATTTTTGCCGTCAGCTAGATTTATAATCACATCGCCCGCGGATTCGCCCAGCGCCCCTGCGTGGGTTTCCGGCAGTGGAAACGTCATGGCTTCCAGAACCTGGGTTTCCAGAACCGGGTTCAGACTCCGGGGGATACCAAGGGTTACAAGTCCTGCGCCGCTGCGCACGGCGGACATGGCGGTCATGGCCGCCGCACCGGTTTTGCCGGGGGAGCCGGCAACGACCAGGACATGGCCGGTCCGGCCCTTGTGGGCATCCGCGGGCCGGGGCCCAATATAATTGCCGATGATGTCCGGAGTCAGGAGATATTGCTGCGGCGCGACCGTTTCCACGATATGACGGGGAATCCCGATGTCGACGATTTCAAGCTTTCCGGTATATGCCGCGCCCGGAAAGATGAGATGGCCGGTTTTCGCAAAGCCGAAAGTGGCGGTCGCCTCGGCGCGAATACAGGTCCCGCAGGGCTGACCGGTATCTGAATTGAGGCCGGAAGGAATATCCACCGCAAATACCGGTTTGTTTAAGCTGTTGATAAAATCAATGACGTCTTTGAAATAGCCTTTGACGTCGGATTTGAGACCGGTTCCGAAAATGGCATCCAGCCAGATGCCGGCCTGACGCATGGCAGATCTTCGCTTCAAAAAAGAATCGGAATCCGGTATTTCGATCACCGGAATACCCAGGGGCGCTAGAAGCCTGAGGTTCGCGTCGGCGTCGCCCCTTACTTCCATCTTTTCCGCCAGAAGGTACACCGTCACGGCGATCTCTTTTTGGGCCAGATACCGCGCCATTACAAAACCGTCACCGCCGTTGTTGCCGCGCCCGGCGATCACGCCCACTCCCTGGGCGAGTTGGTCGGAAAAGGTCCGCATGAGAAATTGGGTGGCGCCTCGCCCGGCGTTTTCCATAAGGACGCGGCCGGGTATGCCATAAGATTCGATGGTCAGACGATCCATCGTTTGCATTTCCCTTGCAGTCACCAGATACATGGGGGCTCCCACTAATTTTTGGGGGTTCGGATGATAAATCAACTTACGGACTTTGGAGTTTACGCCCTAATCTCTTACAGAGCCTTTATTCGCATCGGGAAAACCTGCTGCGGGCCAGCCTGGGAATAGCCGCTGGTGCAGCGTCGACCGCTAAACCGGGCGTCTGTGATCGCCACTCTGGGTGCGTCGCTAAATGGTCCAATCCGCCGTATCGCCCAGCAAGCTCAGAAGGTCTGCACTCTTTTGCTCCATCCGCAGCGCTTCCATGGGGGTTTGTTCATGATCATAGCCAAAAAGATGCAGAATGCCGTGGACCAGCAACTGGCTGAGGCGCTTTTCCACGCTGATGCCCGCTTCTTGGCCTTCTTTTAGAGCGGTTTCGACGGATATCACCACGTCCCCGAGGAGATGGGGCGTTATATTGACAAAGGGGCCCGCGCGCATGGGAAAGGCAATCACATTGGTGGGGCCTTCACGGTCGAGATACGCGCGATTCAGTTCCGCTATCTGGGGATCGTCCACGAGCAGAATGGACAGTTCACCGTGAGGACAATCCAAGGCGTTTAAGATGGCCTCCGCCATTTTTTGTATCTTCTTCGCTGAGATCGGGATTCGCCTTTGCCGGTTGTCGATCAGAACTTCCATTCTTTGTTTTGCCTTTGCCGTCTTCGGTCGCCGATGTCCGTTTTTCAATATATTCGATGCGGTGATGGTGAATACCGTACAATATCTTATTGAAACTCTTGGCGATATTATGAAGATCTTTTAGGGTCAGTTCGCAGGCGTCGAGTTGGCCGTCGGAAAAAATCTGGTTGATGAGATTTTGCACAAGGCCCTGAATCCGGGAAGGGGTCGGATTGTCTAAAGTTCGGGAAGCGGCTTCCACCACGTCGGCCAACATGACCAGGCCGGCTTCGCGGGTCTGAGGCTTGGGGCCGGGATACCGGAAATCGTCAATGTTGACTTTGTCCTCTCCTTTCCGTTGTTTGGCTTTTTCGTAAAAATATTTGATCAGACTGGTTCCGTGATGCTGACGGATCGTATCCATGATGACCTGGCCTAACTTATTCTCTCGGGCAATTTCAACCCCGTCTTTAATATGCGCAATGAGGATCAGACTCGACATGGACGGCGCCAGTTTGTCGTGTTTGTTTTTGCCTGCGGTCTGGTTTTCAATAAAGTACAATGGCTTTCTAATTTTGCCGATATCGTGATAATATCCACAAACCTTGGCCAACAAAGGATTGGCACCGATGGTCGATGCCGCCGCTTCCACCAGCGACCCGACAATTACGCTGTGGTGATAGGTTCCGGGGGCTTCGATCATCAGTCGGCGGAGAATCGGCCGGTCGAGATTGGCCAACTCCAACAGCGTGATATCGGTGGTATAGTCGAAGGCGATTTCCACCAGGGGGACGATACCGGCGGTGACGATACCCGCCGCCATGCCGCCCAGAAAGCAAAAGGCCCAATCCGACAACAGCTGCGGACCGGAAAATTCACCTGAATAGAATTCGATTGCGGTGGCGAGCACCACGTTGAGTACCCCAATTTTGGCTCCGGCGGTTATAAATACTTTGCGCTCTCTGCAATTGCGGATCCAGTAAGCGGCCATGCTGCCGTTGATCAAGAAATAAGTGAAAATGGCCAAATTGTTTTGAAATATGACGGCAACACACAGCGCCAGCACGAGGGCAAAGGGCAGGGCGACTGCAAGTCCCAGAAACAAACAAACGATCATCGCCCCTGAGGCGAGGGGAAGGCCGAATAAAAGTGAGGAAACCGGTATGGGGAAGGGTGAATTCTGGGTGAATAATTCGGTAACGGGAGCGCAGATTTCAGCCACAAAGAAAAAAGTTACCCAGAGACTGGCCATCAAAAGCAGATTTTTGCTGGGGCTGGTCCCCATCCGGTTCTGACGGTTCAGATGGAGAATATCGGTGGTTATCAAAAGCGACAGCACGAGTAGGGCAGCGCCTAGACTGCTAGTGGTATTTTGTGCCTTTTGGGTCTGGTGCAGCAGTGTTTTGAGTTTCAAGAGCTGGACTTCGGTCACCCGCTCACCTTCCCGCAGGAGCATCTCGCCGGCTTTTATTTTGGTCATCACCGGCTCGATGTCTGCTGCGGCTTTCTTTTCGCGTTCCTGCGTTGCACTGCGGTTTAGGGTAATATTCGGCTGAAGGAGTCTTTGGGCGAAATCAACCACCAGGTTGCGCAAGGGATCATCCAAATTCGTTAAGAAGGGCTGTCCGATGATTCGGACCATCGCCTTCGCTTGGTCCAGGCCGTAAAATTGCTTCAGGTTATGGACGACTCGCTCTTCTTTGGTGCTGACATCCCGCAAAATAATTCCTTTGTCCGTTTCTTTCAGCAGGATTTCCTTGTTCGTAACGACGCCGTTTTCAAGGATTTTGGCCAAAATTCGGCTGATGACCGCTGTAGTCTCCGGAGAAAACTTCTCTTTTTCCAGAGCTTGGTAGGCGCCTTGGTTCACTTGGATGCCAATCTTTTCTTCAAAGTGATTGCGTCCTTCCCAAATCTGATCCTGGAAGGATGCGCTTTCGACCGCAGGCGTTCGGGGAGCCCCATCAGAGGGCGAAACCGGGCTTGGCTGCCCTTTGGCATGAGCCGCTTGCACGGCCTTCTTGAGATCCCCCACGGCCTGCTCCAGATTCCGGCTCAAGGCCGTTGAAAGTTCTCCGTCATAATCATAAACGGTCAAGACGCCTTCGGCCGCCTGCCGGCGTTTTGATTCCGTGGCCGCCGTATCCTCGACTAAGAAATCCTTGGGTGCTTTGACATCTCTTTCGGCGACATCGCCCAATTCATAGTGATACTGGGTGATGATAAGATTCGGATAGCGCAGAATCGCAAATATGACCGCCACCGCCAAAAGAATTCCCCAGCGCACGCGATTGCGGGAACCCACTAGCGGGTAGGCGGGTTTTTTGTTTTTTTCGTTGCTCATGCTACTCGTTATTCCTGTTTGCTGGCTTCAAGCTCTTCGTAGGCTTTGATGATTTCCTGCACCAAACGATGGCGGACCACATCGGATTTGGAAAAGAACACAAATTTCAGGCCCTTGATCTGCTGAAGAATATTTTTGGCCTCGATCAAGCCTGAGGTCCTGTTCGCCGGCAGGTCAATCTGGGTGATATCGCCGGTAATGACGGCTTTGGAGCTGAAGCCGATGCGGGTCAAAAACATTTTCATCTGTTCGGTGGTGGTATTCTGCGCTTCGTCCAAAATAATAAAGGAATCATTTAAAGTTCGGCCGCGCATAAACGCCAGGGGAGCGACCTCGATGACCCCTTTCTGCATAAGGCTGGCCGCTTTCTCAAATCGCATCATGTCGTGCAGGGCGTCATAAAGGGGCCTCAGATACGGATCAACCTTCTCGGTCAGATCTCCCGGCAAAAAACCCAAGGCTTCACCGGCTTCGACCGCCGGCCGGGTGAGGATAATCCGACGGACGAGTCCTTGGGAAAGGGCGGCGACGGCCATGGCCATGGCCAAATAGGTTTTGCCGGTGCCGGCCGGTCCGATACCAAAGACAATATCAAATTTGCGGATGGCGTCGACATATTCTTTTTGGGCGGGGCTCTTCGGTGTGACGGCGTTCTTTTTTGATGTTAAATATACGCGATCTAAAAAAATATCTTTTAGATTTGAACGGTCATCTCCGCTCAGGATTCTGACGGCATAGTCGACGTCGTTGGGGTGAATTGGGTATTTTTCTTTGAGTAACCCGTAGAGTTGGTTCAGGATGTTCCGGACCAGATCGACGGCGACGGCGTCGCCTTCGAGAAATACAGTATTCCCCCTCACATTTATCGTTACATTGGTGGCGTCAGCGATTCGCTTGAGGTTGCTGTTGTGCTCGCCGAAAAGCTGTCGGGCCAGATCGATATTCGCAAAATCAAGGCTGAGCTGTCTGTAATCCGAGGTTGCAACCATGAATGAAATCCAACAGGGTCCGGAATCCCCCATTTTCGGTCCAGGAGGATCGATTGCGGCCATGCGTTACCACCGTCTGGCTTAACCCCAGGAGTTTGGGGCGTGTTCGACCGTGACCATGCATTGCCGCGATCGACATACTTAATGCATCGGTCGATTGGCCGCTTTTCTTTCGTGATCCTGTTCCTATCACAACTTTCCAAATAATTGCAAATGGCAATTTGGGCGCCCACCGCCGCGAACCGAAAAATACCTTGACTCGGCCGGCCGGCTCTGTTAGTTCGTGTCCATTCAATCATCCCCTATTGATTTCCAGACCTGTTTTTCGACTGGTATGAACCCGTTTGATATCTTAATCATTGTTATTTTAGTTTACTGCCTGGTAAGAGGGCTTTTCAGGGGTCTGGTGAAAGAGCTGGCTTCTATCATGGGCGTTTTGGGCGGCTTCTATGCGGCTTACACGTATTATCCGCTCGTGGCCCGTTTATTAGCCAGACTTATTTCGGATCCAGCCTATCTGAATATTGCGAGTTTCCTAGCCATTTTCGGCAGTGTCATCATCGTTGTTAGCATTTTAGGGATTATTATCAAATACTTGCTAAGCATTGCCTTTATGGGTTGGGTTGACCGTTGCTTTGGCCTTGGATTCGGATTTCTCAAAAGTGTTTTAATCATCGCCGTGTTGTTTATCGCCTTGACGACCTTCCTTCCCGCGGGTTCACCTTTTATCAAAGAATCCCTTCTCGCTCCCCGTGTGGTCTGGGTTTCCGAGAAAATGGCGAAAGTGGTTCCGAAGGGCATGAAACGCGATTTTGGAGCCAAATTAGAGGTTTTTAAGAAGGCGTGGAAAATTCCAAACTAGAACCCGAGATTTCTCCCTTAAATGCCTTAATCACTTTAATCGAAACATTAAGAGGAGGCAGCGGGTGTCCCTGGGATAAGAAACAGACCCCTCACACCATGGCGGTCTATCTGATCGAAGAGATGTATGAACTGGTGCATGCCATTGACTCGGGCAGCCCCCAGGAGGTTTGCGAGGAAATGGGTGACGTCCTGTTTCATATCTTCTTTATTGCCCGTCTCTTTCAGGAGAAGCGACATTTTACCATTCAGGATGTGGCGCGACAATGCACGGAGAAAATGATTCGACGCCATCCCCATGTATTCGGGACCACCAGAGTGTCCAGCAGTGACGAAGTTACCCAAAACTGGCATCGGATTAAAGCAAAGGAAAAAAAGGGCAGAACGGAGGATTCCGTTCTTGATTCGGTTCCCGCGAACCTCCCGGCCTTGATGCGTGCCTACCGCATCTCCGACCGGGCGGCCGGCACCGGGTTTGACTGGGATGACCCCTCCGACGTGTGGGATAAATTGGAGGAGGAACTGGAAGAACTGAAGTCGGCCCTTGCGCGCAAGGATAAAGACGAGGTCACCAATGAATTCGGCGATGTCCTTTTTACGTTGACCAATGTCGCCCGGTTTGCCAAAATCCATCCCGAAACGGCTCTGGCAGAAGCCGTCAAAAAGTTTGAAACGCGATTCAGGCAGATGGAAGAAATCATCGCTCGCAGCGGCCGGCCCATGGAAGCGGTATCCCCCAACGAAAAGGATCGGATTTGGGAACACGTTAAAAGCCTGAATCAGGTAACAGTTTAGCCCTTGGAAAAACCATGGATAGGCCGACCGCTGATCGACTTTGGGCGGCGGCAAAAACTCGCAAATAAGGGTTCGTAAAGCCGACCCGCGCGCTGATTTCAAACAGGATGCCGCGTAAAGGATGGTCTATGCGGGCCTGGATGGGAACGCCTTTTTACGGTTCGGTTGAACGACCTCTAATTTTCGCAGACCGCTTCCCGCTGCCCAAAGCCGATGAGCGGTCGACCGGGAAATTTTGCATACAGCTAAACATTCATGGCCCTCTGGGCCACCACAATGC
>CP070697.1:3595233-3612303 GCA_020353555.1 Desulfobacterales bacterium | reverse complement strand
AAGGCCCGGATTGACCTTCCTTTGCGCGGCATCCTGTTTGAAATCAGCGCGCGGGTCGGTTTTACGAACCCTCATTTGCGAGTTTTTTCCGATACCCAAAGCCGATGAGCGGTCGGCCTATTCCTGGTTTTTCAAAGGGCTAAACGGTTACGAATTTCGTAATTTTGCGAAAAAGAATTTTGAAGTTTTTCTAAAACCAGCACCTCCTCCCTCGCGCCTTTCCATATAACCATTTACATTACTTGGCTTTTTCCGAGACATCATATCGTGGCATAATTTGTGCTAAAAACGCAATTGGGGAGAATACCGCCGGTTTCGGAAAATCAATATTAATTCTTCCTGAGCTTCGTTTCCGTCGGTTTAGACAATCCGCCTTAAATAAGGAGGTGCGCCATGAAGGCTGGAATCTTTTTTACCGGCACCGGCCCTATTTTGATTCTGACCACTTACGAAAATTTTAGCGATCCGAAATTGGTCGAGCGGCTGGCGGCCAAAGGAATCAAGAAATTCATTGCCTACGAAGTGTCCGAGGAAAAAGTCAAAGAAAGATACGGGCAACATTTTAATGTGATCATGGGAGATCTGCACCAGACCGACGACCTGCGGGTGCTCGACTATGACGGTCATCACGTCTTTTTGAACTTTTCCCTCAAAGAACTCAGCAACCCGGTCTTACATGAAGGTTGATATACTAACCGGGTCCCGCTTCGGGCGGGAGGAGGGCGAGTTATGCAAGAAACACACGATGATGTCATCCGGGAAAAGAAGCTTCCGCGCGTCGGGCAGACCGTCCGGAGCAAAAAGTACCGGACCCTCTGGCGCGTGATCGAAAAAAAGGAAGTGTGGCAAAACATTTCAGACGATCCGCAAACAGGTCAACCACGCTTGATACCGGCTGTCCACCTGACCTACTGGCGTGTCAGAAAGGGCGTTCAACCGGGGATCGGCAAAATGCTGGGATATGCTTACAGCCTCCATGACAATACGTTCGAGGCCAATTGGGAAATCAGCGAATCCGGATGAGAAGGGAGGAGTGAACCGCGTTCATCATGGCCAACAATTTCGAGATTCTTAAGCAACTGGGCGTTGATGGTCTTCAGCTTGATCTCAGGGGTGATTTTAACGGCACTTCCGCCCTTGAGCTCGTTGACATGTTAAAAGAAAACCACCACCTCGGCCGCGTAATTGTCAACACCGACGGCCTCAAAAATATCTATCCCTTTGGTGCGGAAGTGTTTCAAAATAACCCCTCTTCCGCCTCAACGGCCAGAGGTGCAATTTCGTCTTGAAGGGGGCAAATGCCCATCGCATCGCACCCTGAAAATGCAGTGTATCCAAATCAAAATCGACATTTGCCTCCGCCTCTCCGGCCGCGCTCCTTGGCCCTATCTCCAAAGCCCAATGCCGGCGTTTATTGACTGAAAAAGACGAGCGCCTTCGAATGCGTGCCGATTTGACGCTGCGGGGTCCCATTTGCTTGAGCGAGGATACTATTGGGGCCTTGGAGGACCGCTTGAATCTAAATAGCGCAGCGATGGATACGTGCGCGGTCATTTCGAAATTTTTCCAAAAAAAATTTCGCAAATCTTCGAAATGGGGGAATCCGAAAAAGCGGCGTAAAGCGGAGTCTTAAAGTAACCATTTGTTTTCTAAAGCATTGTTGAAATCTTAGATTGCTGGCACGTCTTATGCTAACAACATGGCGGGTCAAGGAATGCATCCCTTTGAATTTCGCATTTTGTGACTCAGCAAATGCACAAGCCATGGATGCGGTTAGCCTTGACCCGGAAGAAGGTGTCGGTGGCGGTGAATGCGTGCACATCGGTCCGGAAGAAGTCTTCGAACTTGAAGAGGAAACCGCGCTACCCGTCAGAACGAAGGACTGTGTGGGTTTTGAGAGCTGCGTTGAAGTCTGTGAAGAAGGGGCGATTTACGTCGCAGAAGTTCAAGCAACGGTTCGGATAACCATCAAAAACGACTTACCACCCCGTCTCAGAGGACACGCAGATCGGCAGACAAAGCAAAGGCCGTTCAGCGTGCTCCGTGTCCGCGCAGTCAACGCAATTTAGAGGCCGCATATGGATCTCTTTGAAAAACTGCGAGACATGAAGATTTTGCTGATTGACGACGATGAGTGGATCCGCGATTCTCTGTATCTGTTCTTTGAATCGGAAGGCTGCGATTTACTGGCGCTTGAGACGGCCGAAGAAGGGATAGGAGCCTTGCAGGATCAAGCTTATGATATCATCATCGCCGACTACAAACTGCCGGGCCTGAATGGTCTTGAGTTTTTGAGGCAGGCCCATAAAACCCATTCGGACGCCATCAAGATTCTGATAACTGCCTACGGAAACCGCAAGCTGATCGCTGAGGCACAGCGCGACGGAATACATGATTTTATTCAAAAGCCTTTCACGTCCGAAACCATTTTAACCTCCCTTGGCCGTTTAATTGAAACCGGCCCGAAAAAAAGCACCTGTTGATTTTGCGCCCTGAAAATGGGCTTATTTCCACCTGGCTTCTCAACCCCGGCCATCGCCCGCGTGCCTTTACCGGCGACGATCGCTTTGAGCACAGCCCCTGTTCCGCGGGAGAGGGGAAGCTCCGGCAAGACCTGCCAATCGTCGAATCCGATCGACCCACACCGCTCAAACCAGGCGCATGGCGATCGAGGTTAATCATATATTGCCAATCAAACCGAATTCCTATATAAGTACTCTGCCCAAAGCACCCCAAGCAAATTGGAAGCATTAAAGCCGTATCCGCTATCTATTACAGGGATCAAAACGACCGATCATGGTGGCCTACACCCTATTTATTGTTGACGACGAGCAGACCATCCGGGAAGGGATCGCCATGGCCTTGGAGGATGATTATCAGGTGAGGACCTTTGCCCAAGCCGAGCCGGCCATCGATGCCCTGCAGAAAGAACCGCCGGACCTCATTTTGCTCGATATCGGACTGCCGGGCATGAACGGCATTGAAGCACTGCAGCGGATCAAGGCCTTAAACCCGGATGTCCTGACCGTTATGATCACCGCGTATGAGGACATCGATACGGTCGTTGCGGCCATGAAAGGGGGCGCCCATGATTACGTCGTCAAACCGATTCACATGGATGGTTTGGAATTAACGATCCGCAACGCTTTAGACACGATCCGCCTCAAAAAGGAGGTGCAGGCCCTTCAGGAAAAACATCTGCGCGACCACATTCCCTGTTTCATCGGCGAAAGCCATGCGATCCAGGACGTCATGGAGTTCATCAAAATGGTGGCCCAAAGCCCGGACACGCCGGTGCTTATCCAAGGTGAAACCGGAACGGGCAAGGAATTGATTGCCAGTGCCATTCACTACAGCAGCCCCAATTTCAAAGCCCCTTTGGCCACGGTGAATTGCGCCGCCATCCCGAAAGACCTGATTGAAAGCGAACTGTTCGGCTACGAAAAGGGCGCCTTCAGCGGCGCCGATGCCGCCGGCAAGAAAGGCTTAATCGAAGAAGCCGCCAACGGCACCCTTTTTCTGGACGAAGTGGGAGACCTGAGTCTGGAAGCCCAGGCCAAGTTGCTCCGATTCCTGGAACTGGGTGAATTTTACCGTGTCGGAGGAACCCGCAAATTGCACATCCAGACCCGGGTGGTTTCCGCCACCAACCAGGATATCGACCAAATGGTCGCCGACGGCCGGTTCCGCAAAGATCTGTATTTCCGGCTGGGGGTGATTAAAGTCCAAATCCCGTCCTTAAACGAACGTCCCGATGATATTATCCCTTTGGCCAAACATTTTTTGCAGGAATTCAGCGGCAAATTCGGCAAAAAATTCACCGGAATTTCTCCCGAGGCGGCCCGCGCCTTGCTGGCGCACAAATGGACAGGCCATGTGCGCGAATTGAAAAACCTCCTGGAGAGAGCGGCGCTAACCAGCCAGGGGCCGGAGTTAACGCTCAAGGCGCTTGGTTTCGAGGGGCCCAAGCAGCCGACCGCTATGCTCCCGATCCAAAATGCAGCCGGGCGCGCTCCTCTTCCCCCGCAAGGTATCGATCTGGACGCGCGGCTGGAAGCTTTTGAAAAGTTCTATCTCGAAGAAGCATTTAAGATGGCCGGCGGCAACGAAAGCAAGGCCGCCAAGTTGCTGAAAATGAATCACCACACCTTTCGTTACCGCCGCAAGAAATTCCTATCCCAAGATATTTAGAATTTCACAAAGCAGATCGGCATCGAGGGCAATTCCGGTTGCCGCGATGCCATTGATGATTCCTGTGTCACGGAAACGTTGGGATCCATGCCAACAATCAGACACGTGCACCGCATAAATCGCCGGCAGTTCTGGAAATCGGTCGTTCAGTCACCTGCCCGCATTTCCGTGCTTGCTTTTTTGAGCCTGATCGCTATCGGGACGGCGCTGTTGATGCTGCCTTCGGCCTCGACCTCCGCGGAACTTGGATTCATCGACGCCCTCTTCACCGCCACGTCCGCCAGTTGTGTCACCGGTCTCGTCGTTGTCGATACCGCAACGGTCCTGACGCCCTGGGGACAATGGGTCGTCCTGGTTTTGATCCAAACGGGCGGACTGGGCATTATGACCTTGTCGACTTTGTTTCTGCTGGTCGCGGGCCGGCGCCCCAGTCTAGCCGGCCGGGTGGTGATTCAGGACACCTTCACCCACAGCGGGGAACGCAACGTCACCGCAATTTTGCGAGATGTCGTGCTCTTCACTTTTGTGATTGAGGCGGTGGGCGTGTTTTTGCGGTGGTTGCGCTTTTTTCCAGGCCGTCAGCACCCGCACGGCTGGATTCAACACCTTGATCATCGGAAATTTGGCCAACGAAACACTCTTCGTGTTCATTCTGCTGATGTTCATCGGTGCCTGCCCGGGCTCCTGCGGCGGCGGCATCAAGACCAGCACTCTGGCGAGCCTGGTTTTATTGGGGTTGGCGCGACTGCGCGGTCAGCCTCGTCCGCAGGTATTCCAACGGACGATCCCCGATACCAGTGTGGGCAAAGCGATCAGCCTGGTAATGATCAGCACGCTTGTGGTGGTGGTCGGAGTTCTGGTCCTTTTGATTACCGAATTGGGCGAAACGCCCCATTATCTGAGCCGCGGCAAGTTTCTGGAATTGCTTTTTGAGGTGGTCAGCGCCTTCGGCACAGTCGGGCTTTCCACCGGTGCCACCGGAGGTCTGTCTCCATTGGGCAAGCTCACCATCACCGTGGTGATGTTCGTGGGGCGTCTGGGACCGCTGATGATCGCCCTGGCCATCAGCCGGCAAAATACGGTCAGCTATCATTATGCCGAAGAAAACATTCTTATCGGATGAGGTTGGAAATGAAACAATTTGCCATCGTCGGACTCGGAAACTTCGGTTATTATGTGGCCACCCGTCTCTATAGAAAGGGATATGAGGTTCTGGCAATCGATAAGGATCCCGCCCGCGTGCAGTAAATCAAAGACGAGGTGAGCCAGGCGGTCGTGGCCGACGCAACCGACCGCAAGACCTGGAAGCGCTGGGACTCGAACAAATGGATGCCGTCGTCGTCTGTATCGGCTCGATTTTGAGCAATTCGATCCTGGCCACCCTCAATCTGAAGGAAATCGGCGTCAAGCGGGTCCTGGCCAAGGCGCTCAGTGAACCCCATCAGCGGATTCTGTACAAGATCGGGGCCGCGGAGGTTTTTTTTCCGGAAAAGGATTTAGCCATTTCCCTGGCGGAGAAGTTACACAATCCGAACATGCTCGATTACTTACCCTTTCTCGAAGGATACGGTATCGTGCAGGTATCCCCCCCGCCGAATTTTATCGGCAAGTCGCTGCGGCAGCTGGACCTCATCAATCGCCACGGCATCCAGGTCGTCGCCGTCAAAGAAACGGTGCCCGACCGGTTAAATCTGATCCCCACCGCGCAGTTTGTTGTCAAGGATAGCGACATCCTGATCATGCTCGGACCGAATGAGGCCCTGGATCGGTTGCGTGAGAAGTAAACTGAGGACAACCCGGCCCTCACAGGCTTCCAGGATCGACCAAATTTGTCGCCCTGACGGTGCTAAGCGCCTTGCCGGCTGAAACAAGTATGCCAGCCATAAAGAAATACACCCAGTAAGAAAACCCAAATAAGGATGATGATCAGCGCCGAGATCCGATTGCGCGGCAAGCGCTCGTTTAAAAGCCGCTGCGCAGCTTTGCGGCAATCATCCCGCACAGACGGCGGAATCATTTTCAATGCGATGGCAATCCCCAGCGGAAGTAGAATCAGATCATCTAAATAGCCCAGGATCGGAATAAAGTCCGGAATGAGGTCAATGGGACTCAGGGCGTACGCCACCACCAGCGCCGCAAATAATTTGGCGTACCAGGGCACCCGATGGTCCTGGTAAGCTACGTAAAGCGTGTATACTTCGATTTTCAGTCGCTGGGCCCAACGTTTCAACGGGGCGACGATGCGTGATAACCCCGCATTCCCCCCGGGCGCCGTTCCTTGTTTCACCATAAGCGCTTTGGTTGGCACGTACGCTTGGCGTGCAATCTGGAAGTTCCAGTGCCGGAGAGATCGTCAGCGTTGAGCACGCCCGGGCGCGCAATACCACGGACAACTCCTGGGCGAACCGTTATCGCCGCACTGAAAATCGAAAGCGGTGGCGCTTGTCGACGAATTGCGGTGGAGATAAAATGGGAGATCAAACGAACTTCGCCTTCCATGTTTGGATCTTTTCAACCGGCCACCGCACGCAGAAGGCGGGTTTGCCCTTCATCACGAGTTTCGTGCAGGTGTCATCGCCTTCCGGGTCACAATGCACGATCTCGCTTTCGCGGCCCTCTTGGACTTTTGCAGGCCACTGCGGGTCCGCCCAGAGGACGCGCGCCAGTCCGATCAAATCGGCCCGGCCCTCCGCGATGACGCTTTCCGCCAGCGCTCCCGTGGCGATGCGGCCGGCCGCAATAACCGGCACTTCCACTTCTTTTTTGATGGCGGCGGCCAGATCCACCATATAACCGGGTTTTTTGGATTTCGCCACGACTTCCGGCAAACCGAATGATTCATAGGTTCCGCCCATCACCGAGATATAAGTCACCCCGGCGGCGGCCAAAGCCCGGGCATACAGGCGCGATTCCGCCAGTTGCAGGCCGTCAGGCAGCCATTCGTCGGCCAGGAAGCGATATCCCACGGGGAAGTCTCCCACCGCGGCCTTGACTTCCGCCACCACTTCCAGGGGAAACCGTTGGCGGCCTTCGAGGGCCCCGCCATAGACATCCGTTCTCCGGTTCGTGCGGGGGGAAAGAAACTGGGCCAGCAGATACCCGGTACCGCCATGCAGTTCCACCAGATCGAAGCCGGCTTTTTGGGCCCTGAGCGCGGCTTGCGCATACTGCTGCCGGATCTGCCGCATTTCTTCGGTGTCCAGGGCCTTGGGTATGCGACCAAACGTCTCTACCGCGGAGGGGGCTCGCGCCGGCTGGGCCATATGCGCGAACCGGCCGGCATGGTTAATCTGCAGACAGGCAAGCGCGCCTTGGGCTTTAATGCCGGCGGCCAGTTCCCTCAAACCCGCCAGGTTTTCGTCCGTATCCGCCCGCAGTGTTCGGTTGGAGCCGCTTGCGGTTGGGTGGTCGATGGTGGTGTTTTCGACCACGACCAACGCCACGCCGCTCTGGGCCATCAGGCGGTAGTGGTCCAGTAGAAGCCGGCTCACCGTGCCCCCTTCTCCGGCATAGCCAAGATAGAGCGGTGCCATGGTAAGACGATTTTTCAACTCCAAGCCGCCGACTTTGATCTTTGAAAAAAGATGGGCATACATGTTCCTCTCCTTTGGATTCAATTGCGTGGCATCGACCCCTTTCCGCCAAAACTCCGGAACGGTAATCGTGGTTGTCATGGCTGCCGTGCCAGATCACATTCATCGGCCTTCAGAACATCTACTAATTTAGATGATCATAAGTCAATCCCGAAATTAGGCCGCAACCGTCCCGGGAGGAAGCGATCCTTCAGGCACGAAAGTGTGAGCGGTAAGCACCGATGAGCGCGTCGCTCAAATTCTGAAATGCTGTGAAATGAAGTTGCGGGAAAGTTTGAGCCCTTGGCTGGCTAGGACCGCGAAGAACCTGGATTACACGGATATGTTTCCGTTCCAATGCCTGGTTCTACTTTGTCCCATTAACCATGTTCAGCATTGGGAGCGGCGTGGATGATCAGATTTGAAACCGCAAGGCTTGCGGTCATGTGACAAAGTGTACACAGCGTCATAACAATTGCGCCTTCACCTTTTGAATCGTTGGTTTCAAAACTGCCGCATCGGGCCAAAGATGCCAGACCCTGTGTATGTAGGCGCAATGATTTATGTCGTTTTGTATAGAACTATCGCACGCAAGACACCAAACGCTACGGCCAATCTGTGGGCGCTTTTCAAAAAGCTCAATGGTTACCGCTTCCGAAATACTTCGAAATCGGATTGGCGGGCCGCGAGATCTCCAATCCCCGCCGCCCGGCGTAGCTAAATTTATGCGTTCTAAGAAGCTGATATCAAATGGCGCGATTTAATGGTCGCAGAGGTTCGCACCCGTTTGAAGCCTATTGGCCAGATAACTCTCAACCAGTGCTTCGGGCTCCAATGCTTGGGCTCCGGTGATCACTTGGATGCCGCTTTGCTGAAACAGGCTTAACGCCCTGTGTCCCATACCGCCCGCAATAATGACGGCGGCCCCTTGTTCGCGCAGCCAGGCTGGAAGAACGCCGGGTTCATGGGGCGGCGGTATGAGCGTTTCCTTTTTCCTGATCTGATCACCTTCAACTTCGATGATCGCAAATTCCCGGCAGTGCCCAAAATGAGTCGCCAGTTTTCCTTCCGCTAAGGGTATCGCGAATTTCATTGCCGTAGACCTCCCATCGTTCTTAATTAATTCTACTTCGTCACATTACCGCAAGCCTTCCAGGGACAAGCGCCAAAGCGTTTACCGTCCCAGCCGGCTTGATAAGTTGCGCCATATAGCCTTGACGGCCTTTCCTGCTTGGGAATTCCTCTCATATTCAAAAACGGTTTGGGCCAGGACCATGGCTTGGGTGAAAATCGGATCGAAAGGAATGCGGCCAATGCTGACCACGCCGCTTTCCTCGGCATAATTTTCAATATCCCGGGTTTGCTCCAGGTTGAGATCAAACTTGTTGACGCAGATCAGGGCCGGAACTTTGAAATGGGCCGCCAGCTGCGCCACGCGTTCCATGTCGTGCCGGCCGGAAACGGTCGGTTCGGTAACGATGAGCACGGCACTGGCCCCGCCGATCGAAGCAATTACCGGACAGCCCACTCCGGGAGGACCGTCCGTGAGGATGAGGTCGAGATTGTTGGCATCAGCCAGCTTGCGGGCTTCCTGACGCACGAGCGTAACCAGTTTCCCCGAATTCTCCTCCGCAATTCCTAACCGGGCATGCACCATGGGGCCGAAGCGCGTGTCGGAAAGAAACCACTGGCCGCAGGTGTTTTCCGTAAAATTGATGGCTTTTTCCGGGCAAAAATACACACAAACCCCGCAACCCTCGCAGTCAATGGGATTCACCTCAAAATCATCACGAATGGCCTGCCAGCGGCACAAATTCCGGCAAAGGCCGCATTCGGTGCACTTTTCTTTAGCGATTGCGGCCGTAAAGCCCGACCGGAAATCGCGGCTTTGATTGACATTAGGGTCCAAAATCAAATGCAAATCAGATGCATCCACATCGGCATCGCACAGCACCTTGTTCTCAGCCAGATAGGCCAGAGCGGCTATTAAACTGGTCTTTCCGGTGCCGCCTTTGCCGCTGATGACAGTTAGCTCTTCCATTTTAATCGCGTCCCGCTATTTGATAATCGCTTCAATCGCGTGATGGAGTTCCAAGAAACGGTGCTTCCATTCCGGCATGACTTCGACGAGTGCGGCGCCCCGCGCATAAGCCTCGGCAATTTGTCGGTCGAAAGGGATTTCCATGAGAATCGGCAGCTTTCGGGCGTCCGCATACTCTTTGACTTTATTATCTCCCAAATCACAGCGATTAATGACCAACCCGCAGGGAATATTGAGCATTTCAACGGCACCCACCGCCAACTGCAAATCGTAAAGACCGAAGGGGGTGGGTTCAGTCACCAAAAGGACAAAATCGGTGTCCTTCATAGAAGCGATCACCGGACAGGACGTCCCCGGCGGGGCGTCAATTACGGTCAGTTTGCCCGGGCGTGCAAAAGCGCGAACTTTTTTGACCAAGGGCGGGGACATGGCTTCGCCCACGCGCAACTTGCCATGAACGCATTCGATGCCGTTGCGATGACCTCTTTGAATGACCCCCAATTCTCTCCCCTTTTCGGTGATGGCGTTTGCGGGACAGACTTCCACACACCCGCCGCAACTGTGACAGAGCGCTTCAAACACCAGAATCGTTTGGTTGACAACCGCAATTGCTTTGAACCGGCATATTTCCCCACATTTGCCGCAATAGGTGCATTTGTCCTCGTCCACTTCGGGAATAGGAGTGAAAACAGTTTGCGTTTCGGCGAAGACGGGCTTCATAAAAAGATGGGCATTGGGCTCTTCCACATCACAATCGAGCAGCTGCACATTGGCGCCGATCGATAACGCGAGGTTTACCGCCACCGTGGTTTTACCCGTTCCGCCTTTTCCGCTGGCGACACTGATAACCATGTGAACTTTTCCTAATAATTCCTCATCCGTTTGCGAGAATAATGATGGGACCCGCCAATTTTTCTAGGATTGCTTCCTGGTTACGACCAAACGCTGTTTTTCAAAAGCAAGCTGAATCCCTTCTAACTGCGCTTCTATGTATTTGGCCACGGATTCCAAAACAGCACTTGTGACGGTCTCGATATCCTGCGACAAGTCTTCTTGCTGCGCCACTTCAATGCCGGTTATTTTATTGACCAGGAAGGTGTCAACCTGCTCGTCGTTGCGCAGTAGGCCACATCCTCCGGCCACTCCCAGGAATTGATCATCCGCAAATATGGGCACGGCAATCTTGACGAGACCCGCATCGCATTCTTCGATCACCCACTTGCGCTTTTTGCGCGCTTCCGATGCAATATTTTGATGGGCAACCGCACAGATAAAGCTTTGGCCTTTGGCATTCGCCTTAATGACCGGACACAGTCTGTTCGCCCATTTTTGAAAATTTGTAATCCTGATACCATCGGCATCAAACACCGAGGCATTCAGACCGTATCTCTTGTTAATCTCCTCTTCGAGCCCCATCCATTTCTCGATCGGTAAGATGTCATCCAGTGTCATTTTTTCGAATCCCAACTCTTTTGTGATTGGGGTTAGCTGGCCCGCGGTTCCGACGCCTATCCTCGAAACTGCTGTTTTCTGCTGTCTGCGAACTTAACTGCGGCCACGTCCCATCCCGCGGCCGCGGCCCATTCTTTGGCCCATACCCCCTCCCCGGCCTGCTCCGACTCCTCCGCCCGCACCAAAATGACTGGCAACGTTGGGGGCCATCCCCTGTTTGAGACGGCCATCCTTGTACTTCGCGACGGCCTCTGTGACCGTCCCGGTTTGTCCCCCAAATAATTCGATTCCGGCGGCCGCGAGGGTTTCAACCGCGTTGGGACCGCAATTGCCGGTGATCACGGCATTTGCGCCTTTCGCGGCCAAAAACTGAGCCGATTGAATCCCGGCCCCACCGCCCAGAGTCGCACTTTCGTTCTTGAAGACTTCGAAACTCATGTTGTCCGAATCAACGACCAGATAATAGGCACATCGGCCAAAGCGAGGGTCGATTTGCGAATTTAAATCTGTGCCATAGGAACTAATGGCTAATTTCATAGCGCCGCCTCCTTTCATCACTGCACCCCGGAATTCCCATACCGTAGGTCCCGTCATAAACGCCCTCTTGCTTAGCATTAAATGTGCCAGCCCCACAAACAAATGCGTCTTCCTGTATTCCGATACTTAGATCCGGGCCAAACTCGTCAACCCGTTTGTCACGGTGAAAATTCTAGAAAAACTTCGAAACGTTTCTCGCAGAATTTCCAACGCGGCAGTCCTCGCGATCGCATCAAAAGCGACCGCAAGGAGCCCCAGCAAGGTCAACTGGATTTCTTTTAAAGGGCCTATCAGACGGCGGAATTAATTGTCTTTCGAAGCAATACCCGACGCGAAGATTCACGCCGCTTGGTGTTGCCGCCAACTTTAATTGCTCACACGGCGAGTGTGCTCGCTTCGGCTTCCGCCTTGAGATGCTCTTCCCATTTCTTACCCCACAGATCCGGAACCGTTTCTTCAACCTCCACGATCGATTCCCAGGAAACGTTCAGTTCCGAAAAGATGGATTTCAACTCATCTTCACTCGCAGCCAGCCATATGCAATAACGCACGCCCTTTTCCCTATTAAAGCAAGTCCGTACCCAAGTTGCTCTTTCCACATTGGCGAGTTTGCCCCAGTTCTCTTCCACCTTATCCCAAGTGATGTCGGGATCTACATGAACCACCATGTATTTTAGCATTTTCGTCATTTTAATTTCTCCTTTTATGTTCATTGGGGATGTTTTGCAGTACTTATATTCCCTCCCGGCAGGAAAAAATCCCGTCGTACTTAAGATGATTGCCGGCTTCTTGAGTAACGGAACTACCTCCAACGCAATTACCGACCCCCAAACGCTCGAATTTGTGCAGATAGCAAACCGGAAATCGTGCCTGGCCGGTTACAGAACAGGAAACAGGGAAGGTTGGCCGCAAAACGGAGCTTCCAAATCCGAAATGGTCATGTCAACTCCCAACAGAACGCGACAGTTCTGTTCGGAGCCCTATAGGCGCATTTTACGAGGGGTCTCCATCATGTCAACCTTTACCAGAAGATCAAATAGACGGGCACATAATCAAGCCCCGTAGACAGCGACATCTTTCAAATCCGGACCCAGGTATTCGCGTTCGTTTTCCCCTAAAATGCCAAGGGCAAAACAGATCAGGGTCCACAAATGGACAACATGATACCCACCGCCATAATGTTCGCTCAATTCATGTATTTGGGCATGACAATTGTGACAACCGGCGATGCAGTAGTTCGCCCCGGTGCTTTGGATTTGATGATCCTTCAGCCGGCCAAATTCCAGTCGCGCCTCTTTATATCCGGACTGGAGAAACCCTCCGCCACCGCCGCAGCAATAATTATTGGAGCGGTTGGGTGTCATCTCGATAAAATTTTCTTCCCCCACGACGGTTTTGACCACAAATCGCAGATCTTCGGCGATGGGATCCCCATAACTTTTGCGTACGATTTGGCAGGGATCCTGAACCGTAAATTTGATCTTCAGATCCTTATTCCAATCGGAATTGACGTTTAGCTTTTTTTCCCGAATCCACTTGGCATAATATTCATAGATGTTTTTCACCTCGAATTGATGGGGAATGTTAAACTTTTTCAGTCCTGCCAGGACTGAGAACGTCACATGCCCTCATTCCGTATTGAGAAAGATCTTACAGCCCAGATCATCCGCCTGCTAGGCAGCCGTGCGGGTGATATGCTCCCAGGCCTCGTTGTCCGCCAGGAACATACAGTAGTTTTCCCCACCCCAGCCCTTGCTGCCGTACGTCCAGTCGGCACCTACGATATGTAGAATTTTCCAAAGCGGAACCATCTCATCCGGTTCGGTCACCGGCTCGCGCGAATTTTGGTTTAAAAAGAATTCAGCGCCCTCTTTGTCAATGGGTGCCTGCATATCGCCGAATTCGGGTTGCGTTTCGCGGTACTCTTCGAGCACATCTTCCACCACAAACTGGAAGTCCTCCGGGGATGCGCCCATGGCACTGCAGCTTTCATCTTTCAATGCCATATCGCATGATCCGAGGATGCCTTTCGGGCGCGCTTCCCGGGGCCAGCTCCCGCGTGCGTTGTAGACGAGCTGGGGGATGTCGATTTTCATCGGGCACACATAGATGCATCGTTGGCACATGGTGCACATCCATACCCAATCCGATTTCAAAATTTCATCATCCATCCCCAACGCAGCCATGCGCAGGAATTTCCGCGGATCCAACCCATCCAGACCCGTTGCCGGGCACCCAGAAGAACACGCCCCACAAGTTAGGCAGAGGTTTAGATTTCCTCCCTCGGGCAAGATCGCCATTACCTGATCCAGAAATTTGCTCTTCTTCTTCGGCCCCAGTCTGATGACTTCTTCGGTCATCGGTTCCTCCTCGTCTAGATCGACGGATTTATAGGTCAAAAGGCCCGCCGCAATATTGACGGTCTATTGCATATTAAAAGCACAGAACATGCCAACAAAAATTAGTTTATTGGAAATTAGATTTAATGGATTCCACTCATGAGAGGCATTTTGATTGCAGGGACCGTAAAGGAAAGGGGGTTCAATGACGCTGTCAATCGATAAAAAAATCCGCGTTGCTGATAATGGATGTACAAAACATATTGCCGAATCCTGGTCCGATCAGCACCTGCGATGAGATTGTCGCGATTCTGTGAGAGGCGCAACCGCCGAACACCGCACAGGCGTTGACCCGTCAGGGACGCGGAAATAAAGAATTGTATAAAGAGACGCCACGGGTCCTGCTTCGTCGACAGGGCGCGGTAAAAGCCGCTTATCGCAATATTCAACTTTTACCGCAACGCCGCAGACAAGACAGAAGACAAGCCGGATCGGGGGATTCTTGGCGGCCACAGCCCTTCCTGTGGCACGGATCTTGATCGCGAGTAGAGATGCAATCTGTTGCCAACCCTACGGCGGTTGCGAAATCGGGAGAAGTCGTAATGCCCAATATATCGTTTTCAGATATCGCCATTGTTTCCTGCGGGACATTAAGCCTGGAACTTAATCATCTTAAAAAACAAGGGTTTTTGGATACAAATCACCTTTATTTCACAACCCCGGACTTCATGAGGATATCCATGAACTCGAACGCCAGTTGATTTCACGAATCAACAAGGCCAAGGAAAAAGCAGACAAGGTCCTAGTGCTTTACGGCGGTAAGTTCTGTTACGTCAATGCGGACGAGCCTCTACGGACGATGAAAACCCTTATCGAAGAGCAAGGACGTAATGTAGTGCGAATCCAGGCGACGCATTGCATGGACATGCTGGCCGGCGAAGCGGAGCGGGAAAGAATCGCCGCCGAGATGGCCGACGGAGAACCAGTCTGGTGGATGACACCCGGCTGGATCAAGTTTCGGGACCTAGTTTTCAAAGGATGGGATAAAGGCCTGACCAACGAAAACTTTCCCAAACACACGGGCGGGGCCATCGTCTTGGACGGCATCGGGTATATGGACAACTATATGGCTGAAAAACCGGAAGAATTTCTGGAGTATTCCGATTGGATGGGGATTCCGATTAACTTCCGTCCCATCACCCTGGACCGGCTCAAATCGCTTCTCGCAGATCAGGCAAACAGACTGCTCTGAACGACGCCACTTTACGCTCAAACAACCTTTTTATCACACCCAACCTTTCGCCCCCAGATATCCGGAAATTCAAAGATTGCGTTAGATAAACGTTTCGGCGCGTCATGGATTGCCAAAAGTAACGCCTTTATCAGAATCAGTCTGTCATCATCTTTTCCCCTTCAATGTCCTTTTTCGAACTGTCAATCAAAATTCAGATTCATCCATGATAGTCATAGTCAGGCCTCCCGGCGGAGGCGGTCGCGTTGCCGCCCGTGGCATAAATAATGCTTCTAAAGAAAGTGCATGGTTGCAAAGCCCGGGGGTGGCGCCCGCCGGTCCAAAATCTGACATCGTGTTCCCTATCCAGGGGGAGAAAGCGGGGAAAAATTTGATCAAACGCGGGAAAGCCCTTGCGTAAAAGCGGAGGAGGCCATGCTCGGGCTGGGAGCGGTGGAATTTCGGCGGTTGATTTCGCAGGGCCGCGACGTCGCCAAGAGGCGGCGGTCTAGTGTATTCATTTTAACGGCAAAGACCCCGTGCGGCCTGCGCATGCAAAAGTCCCCATACTGATAAGGTCTTGGGGAGAAGGAGGTGGCGCATGTACGCCCTCATTTATGACGAACACGATCTGACCAAGCCTAAAAAAGAAGTTATTTCCGCCCATTATAGCAGGGCAACAGCCGAGAAGGCGCTGGCAAAGCGCCAAAAAGCCCTTGGAAGAAGAGTCTGGGAGTGTCATACACGCATTGTGTGGATTGACGGCAAGGTTACCGCAGGGGCCTGGGTGCATCCCGGAGAGTTTAATACATGGCGTCCGGGTGAAAAAATTCCCGAAGGAGAGCTCTATTCGGACACGGACTGACGCGCGTTTCCATCTGACAGCAATTTAATATTTCGCCCAAAAACGCAGCACTTGGCGTAAATTTTGGTACAACCCCTTCCATCCGATCCGGCGCTCTGGGCGTTCAACCGGGAGCCGGGCACCGTCGGTGGCGTCATATTCAAAACGCGAGCACCGTTTGACTCCCGGTGATGATCACTCCGACACGGTTAGATCCGGTTGCCATTCACCCCCAAAATGCATCGAAGCGGTGCTGCGGCGATTGCCGATTTCTCAACTTTCAGAGAGCTGTTTGAGAGGAATCTGCCACTTTTTCATATATTTCCAGATGGCCGTGCGGCTCAACCCGACGCGGCGCGCGACCTCGGCCTTGTTCCAGTCACATTCAGCCAGCAATTCGAGCAAGGCTGTCTTTGACAGCTTTTTCCGCGATACCGCCTCAGGTCGGGCTGCTTCCGATGTTCCCACACAGACCGCTGGATAGTCGGGTTGACGGATTTCAACTGACAGATCAAACGGATCGATCTGGTCCCGGGTGCATAGCACAAAGGCGTGCTCAATCGCATTCTCCAGTTCGCGGACATTTCCGGGCCAGGGGTAGTCCATGAACATGCGCATGGCCGACGAAGACACCCCCTGGATCTGCTTTCCGGTCTTCTTGTTCAGCATATTTATAAAATGGCTTACCAGCAGCGGAATGTCTTCCTTGCGTTCCCGAAGCGGCGGCAGGTGAATCGGAAACACTTTAAGTCGATAATACAAATCCTCCCGTAAATGGCCTTCCCGTACCCGGCGGTAAAGATCCTGGTGCGTGGCGGTGATAACGCGGATATCGATGCGGCGCTTTCGCGATTCGCCTACAC
>CP070697.1:3587989-3595133 GCA_020353555.1 Desulfobacterales bacterium | reverse complement strand
GCGGTTGCAGTACCTGCAAAAAGCTTTCGGAATAGCGACCGGCCAGCGTTTCGACGACCGATTGAAAAACGGACAGGGGCAAATCGCGATAGCAATAACTTTGTCGGACCAAGCGAAATAATTCTTCATAGTTCCAATTTTGGAGGGCAACCTCCGCCACAATTTGCTGGGCCAAGACATCCAGGGCGTTTTGCGGAATGCGGGTTTCCTCAATCTCGTTCCGATGCATGCAGCGCGCGATAGCCACGGCATCATCCAGGTCGGAAGGATACAAGACGATGATGCGTCCTTTGCTGGTGGCTGTCAGCAAATGCCCGCTGCGTCCCACGCGTTGCAGCGCGCCGGTCACGCTTTTGGGGGCTTCCAACAGGACGACCAGTTCGATACTGCCGATATCGATACCTAACTCCAGCGAGGTCGTGGCAATGACCGCCGGAATATCGCCGGCTTTCAGACGCGCTTCGATCCGGTCGCGTTCCTGCCGCGAAATGCTGCCGTGGTGGGCGAGGGCCAATTCCGCTCCCGGGTCTCCGCTGATCTGGCGATGCAATTCATTCAATCGGCGCGCAATCTTTTCCGCTTGGGCCCGCATGCCGGCGAAAACCAGGGTGGTTTTGTGGGCTTGAATCAGTCCGTACAGTTTTTCGTAAACCGGCGGCCAGACACTCGCTTCGGGCAGTTCATTGAAGGATGAAACCGGGGTAATGACTTTCAGGTTCATGGGCTTAGGCTGCCCGCAATCGACGATGGTAACCGGCCGCGGGGTGGGATGGGGGCGATCAGGGGCCCACTGTTGGCCACCGAGAAAGGCCGCGATGCGTTCCAACGGTTTTTGCGTGGCCGAAAGACCGATACGGATCGGTTCCCGGCGGCAGAGCGGCATCATCCGCTCCAGGGAAAGGCTCAGATGGACGCCCCGCTTATTTTCGCAAAGGGCATGAATCTCATCGACGATGACATAATTGAGGTGCTGAAATAGTCTCCGACCCCTCTGGGAGGTCAATATTAGGTAAAATGATTCCGGGGTGGTGATCAGAATATGGGGCGGCTGGCGCAGCATCGACTGACGCACATGCGCAGGGGTATCACCGGTGCGGACCGCTACCCGAATGGGGAAAGGTTTGATCCCGCAACGTTGGGCCGCCGCGCGAATCTCGCGCAGTGGTGTTTGCAGATTGATATAGATATCGTTGTTTAAGGCCTTGAGCGGTGATATGTACAAGGTGTGGACCCCCATGGGGTCCGGAGCGGCCGATTGCGGGGATTCCTCCGGGAGCGATCGACGCAATAATTCGTCGAGACTCCATAAAAACGCCGCCAGGGTTTTGCCCGAGCCGGTGGGGGCCAATATCAGGGTGTTGTTCCCTGCCGCAATGGAGGGCCAGCCTTTTTCCTGAGCAGGGCTCGGTCGGCCAAACTTTTTTTTGAACCAGCGCACCACGACCGGATGGAATTGGACTTGGGCCAAATAACTAGCAGGCATGATGAGCTCTTTGTCATGGTTTGAGGGTTGGAAGGCAGGAATCGGGCCAATTCACGCGTGCCCATTGATCGCTTGGCGATGAGTGTCCCTGAAAAACGGTGTTTGCCGCCCTGAGGAAACTTCTGTTGGTCTCGTCTACACCGGCGATTTAAGTCGTTTACAAGCGTGACGCGCCGGACGACCGACGCCGCCCCGCGGACGCCACTGAAGTTTTAAGGTCAGCTTTGGGCCAGCCGCCAAGCGTTTGACAAGTTTGAATCGCTGCAAAAGACCTTCGCCTGTTTCCGTGCGGGGAAGCAGACGTTCATTTTTTGCAGCAGATGGTCAATTGCCTCCAGGTGGGCTTAAAAAGAGTTTTTGGCCGGGATGAATGTAATTATTGGACCCGATATTATTATAGGCGCGCAATTGGTTCACCGTCAAACCATGGCGGCGACTGATCTGATAGAGAGTATCCCCGGCACGAACCTCATATGTTTTCCGCGCCGGGGGGGCGGTCGCGGGCTTGGCGAGTTGGGTCTTTGAGGGCGGCGATTGCGTCGCCTTTTTCTTTAAGCCGCTCAATTCCTTGTTGATTTCATCGAGTTTGCCTGCCATGTTCGCTTCAAACCGACCGAACCGGTCGGCGAGCTGTTCAAATTCCTTTTCTTGAGCGTCGAATCGCGCCAGATTTCTGTCGATTCCCTCGAATCTAGACAGCTGCTTTTCAATCTGTTCGAGGCGGGCCTCAATGTCCGACAGCTGTTCGTTGTTGGACGCATTCGGTGTCCGGGTCAATAAAATCACCCCCAGAACAACTAACACTAAGAATCCTACACCGGCCAAGACAAAAGGCAGAATCGATTTCTTGCGGAAGGAATACTCGCCAGGTTCATAGTATTCTTCTTCGTGTCCCGCCTCTGGAACGGTATTTTCATAGCTGTCGCTCATGACAAAATTTCCCTTTTTGGTCTCGTTAATGTTTTCCATCTTATGCATACCGCCTTAAAGTTTCAATAATTCGCTTACCATCGGTAAGCGGGTTATGCCATGACCGTTGTCGGCTCGCACCGCTCTGCCTGGGCCTAATCTTGTCTTTGGCAGGGATTCAAGCATATTGGCCCCTGTGGGGCACAGAGCAGCCTTGGCACAATATTGCCGTTGGTTGGATTGCTCACAACCGGGTCACTTCCGAATGGGCATTAGATAATGGTATTTTTAAATAAAGGCAATCAAAAAAAGAGCTTCACATGTGTGCTTCTCAAAAAGTTAGGTCGACGCCCTTGTAATTCCCTCCGCGCGGGTCGTTTGGGATTAGCCCTTATCCGGGTCGCTTATGCACATCGGATTTCTGCAGCTGCCTTCGGGCAATCAGCACCAGGGCAGCTAATGTCAGGAGAAAATACCACGGAAACCAATTCAGCGACGCCATAAAAACCCGATTTTCAAGCTCCACCCCAACCAGAGCGGGATAGTCGCTCGCCGCTTGGGAGCGCAACCGTATTAACAAAAATGAATAGAGCAGGCCGATCAGCCCATAGGCCAGATTGAACGAGAGGCCCTTAAAGCTCAACACCGTGGCGCGTTGGTGGGAGGGGGTGACTTGGTTCAAGTAGTGACTCTGAAAGAAACGCCCCAGATACATGACGCTAAAAAGCAGCAGCACGGGAATTAATCCCCAGAGCGGCAGGAAAAAAGTCATCCCGACCAGACCGAGGATCGTCAGCCCGGCCATCACGTGCAGGTTGAAATTGGGTGAATACCGGCGCACCATTTTGCGGGCCAGGCGCGGAACGAATAGCCCCAGTACGGCGATCCCTGAGCCGATAAGACCAAATGATGCTTCCGGCAGGCGAATTAGTCGATAATATTGGCTATTCAGGGTGATAATCATGCGGATGCAGTTATCAAACACCAGTCCTGCCAAGATGATCACCAAAGCCCAGGGGGTCCTCAGGATCCAGCCGCCGGCTTGAAGCGTCAGCTTGAAGGCCCGGGTTATGGTTTGATGATGCCTTTTATTCGGGGCGGCGCCTCTTTTGACCGCCTCACCGACCTCGTGCATTCTCAAGGCGGTGGCCAGGGTGAGAATGGCCATTACAAGGGTTAGAAAAAGCGGAAGCCGCAGAGTGATGTCCTGAGTGAACGCTACGTTCCAATTCAATCCGTGGGCAATGCGGCGCATGAAAAGCGGGTCATAAACCGCGGCCCCCAGGCTCATGGCGCCGATGTAAGCCATGGCTTGAGCCCCCATCTGTTTTTCTAGGACGCGGGGCCAATCTTTGACGTCGCCCTCTTCCTGAAGGGCATCGTAGGCCAGAGCCTCGTCCGCACCGCTGGCGGCCGCCTCGGCGGCTCCGCTCAAAAGGCGATTGATCAAAAATATGGTGAACAACAAGCTGGAATTGCCCTGCGGCACAAAGCACAGCAGAGTTATTTCAACCACCATGAACGTACCGGCCGCGACCAGAAGGTTACGCCGGCCGATGGTATCGGCCAGGGCCCCGGAGGGAACCTCCAACGCCACGATCGCCGCCGCCCAGGCGGCGTTAAGCAGGGCGAACTGTTCCAGGGTCAGCCCGAAGTCTAAAAACAAGATGGTAAAAACGGGATAATAGAACCGCGAGTTAAAAAACAGGCGGAAGGCAATGAACAAACGGATATTGCGTATTTCAAAAGGCGATTTGGCAGTCGAATTGTCCACGGAAGCCGTAAGAGACGATCCTTAAATATAAGCAGGGCAACTGCGCACGGAGGCCATCGGCTGTCAGCGATGGTCTGGCAGTTTCCAGTCATATTCATTCCTGTTGTTTGGTGAGTTCGATGCTTCTATCGAAGGCCTTCATTGTTTCCAACGTTGGGGTTTCATTTCCTTTTGTTTCTGATTGGCCGCGATTGTTTTTGGGGGATGTGCCGGTGGAGAGAGCCTCCTCCAGCCAGATGGTCGGAAAAATGGCTAGATCGTAAACATTGACGATAAACCTGCCGGTGTAATATCCCACGTTACCGATCAAGCGCAGGAAGAAAGCGAGGAGTCGGAGCAAAACCGCTCCGAGAATTCCGAGGGCTGTCCGGGATGAGGAAATGAAGAATTCGGCCGGGATAGCCGCCGAGGCCAGAAAAAAGGGCAGTACGAACCCCAGTATCATCCGGGGTGCCTGCAACGGGGGCTCCGTCTCGATCAATGCCGACCTGGAAGATTCGAGGCTGAGGGCGATCTGGCCTTGCGTCAACGTCAGAACCGTCTCGAGACAGGCCAGGATTGTGAGAAAGGCCAAGGCGAGCCAGACCATCTGGAGACGCATTTTATCGTCCATGCTGCCGATGGTGGGAAAAAGGCGCGTAACCCGCAAAGATTCCATCAAAAAGAACCCCAGGGCGAATTCGATTAGAATGATGACGAGGCTGGCCACATAGGCCGTTTGATAGAGGCCGATGTGGCCGGCGTCGCCAAACATCGCGGACAGGGGTCGGGCAATCAGGTTGAAATTGATAAGGGCGCCGCCCAAAGCGACCACCAGCAGGAGGCCTGAAATAAAAAATTGAGTCAGAGATGATGAGCACATTGTACGGGCGGCTTGATCCGTTTGCTGACGAATCTGCTCGTACTCATCCATATAGCGGTCAATGCTAGTGGCCCGATTGTTGAGATTTTTGATGGATTTTCCAATGGCGTCAAGGCGGTTCTGGATTTTGCGCCAGAGCGGCAACATCTTATTCAAGATATTATGCCGCGTGGTGCTCGTGCGGCGGTAGCTTTCAAGGGCGGATTGGTGCTGCTCCGTGAGGGTTCGGTTGATTTCGGCCAGCATGTTGGCCACCATGGAATCGCCGGAATGTTTAATCTGGGCGATGGCTTCAATGATTGGTAGCCAGCTGGGTAAAGAGGGCGGAACCTCGGCGCCCTTATGGTAGCTTTCATCCAATTTGTTGATGAGGTTCGAAAGCTGGCGGTGAAGGTGGGGGTAGCCTTCCAAATCGCGGGTGACAGCGGCACTAATGCGTCCGAATTCCCGCTCGACAATCCGTTCCGCCTTCTGACGTCCGGCCGCCATCAGGACTTCGCGATTGCGGCGCACCAACCGTTTTTCGGCCAAAAGCACGGAAGCCGAAGCCAGCCGCATGGCATTGGAGACAATTCGGCTGAGGGACATGACGACGCGATGAAATGGTCGGCGGGCAAAATAGAGGGCCGCCAGAAGCAGAACAACCCAGATGAGAACCGCTAGAAACGGGCGGGATGTTATGCTTAACATGTTGGCAAATATCATAGAAACCTCCCTTGAGCTTTCCCTGCGACCGATGCTTTAACAGGGCCACGCTTCTCGTCCGGGGGTAAAGATCGGTCGGTCAGCTTTAAACACAATCCATCCACTTAAATAACTTAGCAAAAATCAGGGGCAATATCAATGATTTGTAAGCGTTCCTCGGGCACTATGGACATGGATTCAAAGGCGAATTCAGGCATTGCGACGTGAGGAATTGAGGAATCTAAAGTAAATACAATGGATTATTGGACGGCATGGGCGGACGCTGGGAAAAATAGACTCTCACGCCCGATACATCGGCCCTCGGGCGCAGCGGCCTGTTTGATAATCCCACGAAGTTTCTTGGCAGGAACTAATCGGTCGAATTCGCGTCGTCGGGATATTTTATATTTCCTTCAAATTTTTCCGGATGGTTGAAGTAATCATCGGGTGATTCCATCAAGGTCTGCAAACGGTAGCGATAATATCCAAGACGGACACGCTTGTTTTTGAACGATCCGAAATAATCCAGCGGCTTGTCTTCAAGTTCGGCAATCTTCTTTTCCAGTCGATCCTTTTCGCTGCTGATTAATTCATCGCGGGTGGGCGGTTGATTTTTGCGCGCCTCTTCGGCCTTTCGGCGGGCCTCTTCTTGCGCTCTTTTTTCCTCTCTTTCAATATCCTGTATCAGGGTTTGCCACTCTTGCTGCTCCAATTCCACCCGCTTTTCATGGGCCGCGGCATCGAATTGGTACTCGCGAAATATGACCGTGGCGTCCCCGGCATTCGCAGGCGGTTGGTTGCTAAAATGTTTTACCCCGTTTTTATCAGTCCAAGTATAGATGTCCGCGTTCAGGTTTGTGATCCATAATCCCACCAACACGATAATGCTCAGTATTCTTATTGTATTCATCAGACCCCCTTGTCTTTCCGCTTAGACCCTATCCGCTTGCACCGGGCCACGGCGACATCCCGTATTCAGACAGGTGCGTACTTTCAGCTTCCAATCGTGAAATAATTCTGTGATCATTGGCTGTCAATTTGGCCCGCGAAACGGTGCGCATCGACGGCGTTGCCGGGGCATCACTCCTGATTTTTGGGCTCGACAAATGTTTTCAGGATTTCCTTCTGATGCTGGGTAACCTCATCGAATTTCACGCCGAAACCCCGGGACCCGACCCAGGCGATCTTACCGGTCAATCCGAAAGGGTGCGGATACTTGGGTAAGGAAAAATTGAGCAACATCTTCTGGCCCGCTGCAAATTTCTCGCTGGTTTCGACAAAAACCCCCCCAATACTGATGTCCAAAATATAGCTTTTATAGTCACGATTCTGAATCCGGTAGTTGGCATTGATCAAGCATGTTTTTCGGGGATTTGCGCGCATGGACGTTTCCGTTTCTTCCAAACTCACCGTCTTGACCGGCATTTCCGTC
>CP070697.1:3575767-3587889 GCA_020353555.1 Desulfobacterales bacterium | reverse complement strand
GGTCGATTACGCCCGCACGCATCAGGCCCTGATTCTTTACGATGCCGCCTATGAGACCTTTATCCAGGACGACGCCCTTCCCCGATCGATTTTCGAAGTGGAAGGCGCCCGGCAGGTGGCCATTGAATTCCGAAGTTTCTCCAAGACCGCCGGGTTTACCGGCACCCGCTGCGCGTACACCGTGGTGCCCAAATCCTGCGAAGCCTATACCGCCGCGGGCGAAAAGCAATCCCTGCATGCCCTCTGGCACCGGCGTCACACGACGAAATTCAACGGGGTTTCTTATCCGGTTCAGAGAGCCGCCGAAGCCATCTACAGCGCGGAAGGGCGAATGCAGACCCGGGAATCCGCCGACTATTATCTGAAAAATGCCGCGCTGATTCGCCAGGCGATGACAGCTTTGGGATATGCGTGCAGCGGGGGACAAAATTCCCCTTATATCTGGGTCGACGGTCAAAGGGATTCATGGGAGTTTTTTGACCTGCTGCTGGAGAAAGCCGGGGTCGTCTGCACGCCGGGTGCGGGATTTGGCCGATGTGGTGACGGCCATATTCGCATCAGTGCCTTCAACCATTTCGAAAATGTTCAAAAAGCCATGACCCGCATCAGCCAGGCCCTTCAAGGAGAATAGCCCATGCCCATGCCGAAATCTTTTCAAGAGCGCCTGTTTCCGATTATCAACGAAGTTGTCGATTATTTCGGCACTCCGTTTCATATCTATGATGAAGAAGGCATTCGCCAAACCGGCCGGGAGTTTCGCGCGGCTTTTTCCGGGATCAAACGCTTCCGGGAATACTTTGCGGTGAAAGCCCTGCCCAATCCCCGTATCCTCGCCATCATGAAGGACCTGGGATTCGGTTTCGACTGCAGTTCCATCCCCGAGCTCATTCTGAGCCGGCGGGTGGGCGCGCGCGGCGAGGATATCATGTTTACTTCCAATAACACCAGTCGCGCCGAACTCGCGGCGGCCGCGGCCGAGGGCGGCTGCATTCTAAACCTGGACGATATCTCCCTCATCCCCAAGGTGCCGGTCATGCCGGAATTGATCTGCTTTCGTTACAACCCCGGTCCCCGCCGCACCGGGAACACCATTATCGGCAATCCCGTTGAATCCAAATACGGCGTGGCCCATGATCAACTGCGGGACGCCTACCGGGAAGCCCAAAGCCGAGGGGCGCAGCGTTTCGGCCTTCACACCATGCTCGTTTCCAATGAATTGAACTATAATTATATGGTCCAAACCGCCCAAATGCTGCTGGAAATCATCGAAGAGATCGGACACGAACTGGGGATCGGGTTTGAGTTTGTCAATCTCGGCGGAGGGCTCGGCATTCCCTATGTGCCCGGAGAAGCGCCGCTCAATCTAACGGCCATGGCCGCTGAGATTGCGGATCTCTTCCGTCAATTTGAGGCGCGCAACGGCTATGCGCCGCAGTTATACACGGAAATCGGCCGGTTTATGACCGGCCCCCATGGGGTGCTGCTTGTGAGAGCGATCAACCACAAAGATACGTATCGGAAGTATATTGGGGTGGATGCTTGCATGTCTGCGCTTATGCGGCCGGCCATGTACGGGGCCTACCATCATATCGATGTCCTGGGAAAAGGGCCGGCGTCAAGTCATGCGAAGGTCGACGTGGTGGGCGCCCTCTGTGAAAACAACGATAAGTTCGCGATCCAGCGCCTGTTGCCGGAAATCAACGATGGGGATATTTTATGTATTCACGACACCGGGGCCCACGGCCACGCCATGGGTTTTAATTACAATGGCCGGCTCCGTCCCAAGGAACTGCTGCTGCGGGCCGACGGCGCGGTGGAACTGATCCGGCGGGAGGAAACCGTGGCGGATTATTTTGCCACCCTGGACTTCGAGCCCCGGTTGGTCAAGCCGGCGAGGACGGAGGCATCGACGCTGATCCATTGAATCGTCACGCTTCAAGGCCTGCCTGCCATTGCAGACGGATTACCAACGCAAGGACGCAACCAAGCGCTTTCCTCAAACCGTCAAGCGCCGGTCTGGCGTTTTGAGTGCTTCCGCCTCGGCGGGACCCGGTTCAGGTTTTGCGATACTGGTCGATATCCAGATCGTATTTGCGGATCAACTCGTACAGATCCGCACGATACTTACCCGCCAGTTTAGCGGCCTGGCTGATGTTGCCGCCGGTAAACTCCAGCAGTTCCTTCAGGTAATTTTTTTCAAAGTCTTCTTTGGCGCCCTTTAAAGGTTTCAGATGAACGTCATTGTCGCTTTGCGTCGGAAGGATCGCCTCGGCCGTGATGATATTGGCGGTTGCCATCGCGACCGCGCTTTCAACGGTGTTTTCCAGCTCGCGGATGTTTCCCGGCCAGGAATGAAGTAGCAATCTTTGCAGCGCGGAGGACGAAAAACCATCGATCTTTTTTTGCATCCTGCGGGTAAATTTTTTTAGAAAGTGCTCGGCTAAGAGGGGGATATCTTCCCTTCTTTCTCTCAGGGGCGGAAGTTTAATCAGGATCACATGGATACGGTAATAAAGATCTTCACGAAATTCACCTTGGGCGACCAGTTCCTCCAGATTTTTGTTGGAACAGGCGATGGCCCGGAAGTCGATTTTTACGGTTTTGGAGCCGCCCACCGGGTAAAACTCTCTCTCCTGCAGGACGCGCAGCAGCTTGGCCTGCATGGATAAAGGCATTTCCGAAATTTCATCGAAGAAAAAGGTGCCGTTGTGCGCCTGGGCCAAAAGCCCCGTCTTACTTTTGGATGCTCCCGTAAAGGCGCCCTTTTCATACCCGAACAGTTCGCTTTCCAGAAGCGTTTCGGGGATGGCCGCGCAATTTATGGCGACAAAAGACCCATCTTTGCGCAACCCGGCGACATGCAGGGATCTGGCGATTAATTCCTTGCCGGTGCCGCTTTCACCCTCGATGCAGACATTGGCATCCGATTGGGCCGCATGGGCCACCTGCGTCAGGACGCTTTGCATCTTCGCACTTTGGCCGATGATGTTCTCAAAGCTCCACCGCTCTTTCATCAGACCCCGGAGTCTTTCCACTTCCTTGGAAAGGCTGTTTTTCTCCAGGCAGTTATTAATTTGCATCAAAAGTTCGCGGTCATCAAAGGGTTTGGTCAAATAGCCGTAAGCGCCTTTTTTCATGGCCTCCACCGCACTTTTGATGGTGCCGTAGGCCGTGAGGATGATGACGGACATCTGGGGCTGGATTTCCTGCAACTCCTGCATCAATCCAATTCCATCCTTACCGTTCAGCTTGAGATCAATCAGCGCCAGATCGAACGATTCATCCCGGGCGATTTGGGCGGCGTCCTCCGGCCGAACGGCGGTAACGACCTGGTGGCCTTCGGCTTCGAGCCTCATCCGGATGACCTTGAGGATGCTTTGATCGTCATCGACTACTAAAATCCGGCCCATTTCATTCTCTTTCAGGCTTTATTGGGGAGCTGCTCTTCTTTTCTTTTCTTCGATGCCGATATCGATGTGCTTCAAAAGCTCGATCTGGTTTTTCAGATTTTTGGTCTTTTTATTCAGCCCATCGATCTGTCGATGCAGCGCCTCAATTTGTTTGTCTTGAATTTCAATTTGTGCAACGTGCGCCCCAATCTGTTTTTGCTGTTCGTGTAGGGATGCCCGGGCGACCTCCAGGCTATGGCTCAGATGGTCGTTTGCGGCGGTCGTCGCCTCAAGTTTACGCAGAAACAACACCCAGACCTCAGCCTCGTAGGTTTCGCTCCGGTCCGGGTAGTCCTTGATCAGTTTTTCAAAAAAGTTGAGGGCAACCTGGAGGTCTGAATCCGGATTCTGGGGATTGGCAGACAACAGACCCATTTGATAGAGGGCTTGATGCCCGTACATTTCCGGAAAGCGATCCAATACCTTGCGGTATTCCCGGAGGGCCGTCCGATAATCTCCGCGGCCCCGATAGATGCTGGCCAGAGCCAGTTGATTTGCGCCTTCCCGCGTCAGGTTATCGACGTGTTGACAACTCGCAATGCTGAGCGGAAGGCTTAGGAGACAGGTAAGGTAAAGAAAAAAGTGCTTCCGCGGCCTGGCTGGCTTTCGGCCCATATCTTTCCTCCGTGCGCCGCAACGACATGTTTGGCGATGGAAAGACCCAAACCGGTTCCCCGAGGCGTTTGGATCCCATCGTCGATTCTTCTGAATTTATCGAAAATTTTTTCCAGGCTGGCTTGAGGAATTCCGGTACCGGAATCGGTTACGGAGATTTCAACGAATTCCCGTCGATTATTTGCTAAAGCCGCGTTAATCACCACGAAACCGCCGCTGGGGGTGAATTTTAGGGCATTTCCGATTAAGTTCTCCATGACGATGCCGATTTTTTCGGGATCTATGTTCAGCCAAGGAAGAGCGGATGGCGGCTTCAATTCAAGGCTGATTTTTTTGCTCTGGGCGATGGCGGCTAGTTTTAGCACGGTTTTTTGGATGACCGGCAGCAGGTTGCAGTGACTGAAGTGGTATTCCATCATTTTGGATTCCATGCGGGAAAGATCCAGAATGCGGGTAACGGAAGCAATCAGTCTTTCACATTCTTGTTTGGTAATGATGAGAAGTTCATGTTGTTTTTCAGGTACGTTCGCATAGGTTCCCGCCAGCAGCATGCTGGAAGCCTCCCTGATGGCCGTAAGTGGTGTGCGTAGTTCGTGCGAGACGTGGCTGATAAAATCCACCTTCAGCTGATCGAGTTCTTTCAACCTTCGGCACATAAAGTTGAAATCATCCGCCAGTTCCCCGATCTCAGGGGGTCCCGCAATGGGCGGTATATTCTCAAAGTTGCCCTTCGCGATCTCCCGGGTCTTCTTTTTCAGCAGCCAAATCGACCGGTGGATACTGCGGGTGTTGAAAAAAGAAATGAGAAGGCCGGTCATGATGATCAACAACGCGGTGACGGAGGTTACCTTCAAGACTTGGACACTGATCTGGTTGGAGGTCTCGATGCGGCGGTCACGCTGCCTCCGTGTTATTCTAATAATCTGCCCGAGTTTCTGGTTGATTTCATCAATCATACGCTCTTTCTCTTCATAGTATTTCCTGCTCGAGTATTTACGGCTTTCCTTGATAAGATTGATCTCTTTTTCAAACAAAGAAAGATAGTTGTGATAAGAGCGGGTGATTTCGGCCAATAATTTCTTTTTTTCCGGGCCGTCCATCAGCGGCGCCAGTTTTTGGGCGTCTTTCAAGAAATCTTCCTTTTTGGCCCAAAATTGCTGGCTGAAATCGGGATCCTTGGCAACCAGGTATTTTCTTTCAAAACCGACTTGGGATAAGAGCACTTCCAAAAGATTCTCCACGCCCCGGATGGTGGTGCTGTCCACCGCCGCGATGGCCTGGGTCAGACGGTTCAACTGGTTCAGCTTGGTGGTGACAAATCCGCCCAGAAATACCACCAACACCATTATGGCCACATATCCGAACGTTAGCCGTTTAAATATCGTGAATTTCATTTGATACGCTCAATCCGGTGCGGCGAATCAAGGTAAAGGTGCACGCTGCGCCGATGTTTACGCGATGTTTGGGCTTAATGCTATTGTAGGCATCCTTCGCCGGTCTGAAAAGAGCATTGTTTGGCAAAATTTGCAAGATTTAATGGGGAATTCAGTCTATTTTCCGCGATAAACAGTTCAGGAAGGAACGGACGGGAAGCGAGATTCAAATGCGGGTTCAGAAACAAACCAGAAGTCACCCAAGCTTCGGTATGCCAAATTCTTTGCGCGCAATTCGATCTCCCCAATCCGTGCGAACGAACTCAGCCCGTGGGTTCGCGTTCAGGTCCGGGTTGAGGCTCACCGTCGCCGACGGGAGACGGGGAAGGCCGGGTCGGGTTGGATGACGGGCCATCGGCCAATCCGGCCCAGGCGAGATCGGGGAGGCGTTTATGCCAACTGGTCGCCTGCTGATAGGCATAGCCCACCCGCAAGACCATGTCTTCATGGAAGGATTTGCCGTAAATCATGAGGCCGATGGGAAGACCTTCCCGGGTCAAGCCGCACGGGACGCTCAGTCCGCATAGCTTCAGGATGTTGCCCACGGATGTGTTTTGCAGGTAGGCCATATTCCACTGGCGGTACATTTCCATATCCGCATCCACCTCGACGACCGGCAGGGCCGGAATGACGGTGGCCGGCACCAGCAAAGCATCGACGTCCCGCAGGCTGTGGTTCATCTTGGCCTGCAGTCGCTGACAAGCCTGGATGCTTTGCAGATAGTCGGAGGCTTTGATCTCCTTGCCCTTGACCAGGCGAAACGCCACCACCGGGTCGATCTGATTAAAGTGCGTCTTCAGCCATTTACGGTTGATATTATAAGCCTCGGCCGCGATAATCAATCCGGCGGAGGCGATCTCCCGCGCTTCCGTGACTTCGGGAAGTTGGACGCTTTGCACGTGCGCCCCCAGGTCCTCGAAAACCGGGCCACATGCCTGAACCGCCTTTTCCACTTCAGGGTGAACGTTTTCCCAAAACACGGACTCGTGAAAGGCCAATCGCAGTCCGCGCACGCCGTCTTTCAACCCTTTGAGGACATCACAGGTGGGCATTCCCCAAGTGGTTACATCCCCGTAATCCCGTTCCTGCAGACACTGGTAGACCAGCGCCGCATCTTCCACCGAGCGTGTGAGCGGTCCGACCGAGTCCAGCGTCCAGCTCAAGGGGTAAATCCCCGTCCGGCTGATGCGTCCCACCGTGGTTTTTAACCCCGTCACACCGCACAGGGAGGCCGGAATGCGCACCGAACCCCCCGTGTCGCTGCCCAGGGCCATGGGCACCAGGCCGGCCGCCACGGCCACGGCGGATCCGCTGGAGGAGCCCCCCGGTATGTAATGCTCCGGGCGCCAGGGGTTGTGGGGGGTTCCGTGGTCATGGTTGATCCCCACGCCGCCGTAGGCGAATTGGACGGTGTTGGTTTTGCCCATCAAGATCATGCCCCCCTGGGCGAGACGCTGCACGACGTAGGCGTCTTCTTCGGGGATATTGGATGCCAGAAGAGAACAGCCGGCCGTGGTGGGCAGTCCGCGGACGTTAAAGATATCCTTGGCGGCATAGGGGATTCCCTGCAGCGGACCCAAATCCTGTCCCGCGCGCAAGGCGGTTTCCGCGGCACGGGCGTCTTCCAGGGCGCGGTCGCGGCAGACCAAACGGAACCCGTTCAATTGGGGGTCTAATGATTCAATGCGGGCCAGGAGGTGCTCCGTGAGCTCCACCGGGGAGAGTTGGCCGGCCCGAATACCGTCTGCCGCCGCGGCAATCGTTATGTAGTTCAGATCTGTCTCAGTCATTCTTTCTTTTCTCCGGTCAGTGATAAAAAGGCATCACAGTGTGTAAGGTCTGTCCAATAGCGGCATTTCACCCTTGCCATCCGCAAAAGCCGCATTGAGGCGCCCGGGCGCTAGCTCGCCATCATCGCCACGATATCTTTGAGGACCGTTTCCGGGTTGAGGCCGGCCTCCGGGCCGCGGTACTGTGCCATATGTTCGCGGAACAAATCCAAGCGTCGTTTGAGGCTCTCGTCTGAATCCGCTGCCAGATGCAGTTCGTCTTGGATGAGATCCAATTGACGGTCGTAGACATCCTCCGGATATTGCTGCACGTCCCGGATGCGATGGATGTACGCTTGGACAAAATAATCGATCGTTGCATCATAGGCGCTGATCGTCTCCTCGGTTTTGGCAATATCGTTTTCGATGGATTCGAGGACCGACTCCGGTACGGTCTGGGTCTTCAACTTTTTCAGCAATAGCAGCTCGTTGAGCACTTCCTCCCGCCGCAAAGTATACTTCGTGACCCCTTCAGCGGCGAAAAGGGCGCCGAAGACGATGGCCTTGACCAATTCTCCCTGCTGTTGGGCGAGCCCGCTGCGGCTTTTTTGCACGAGGTGCTTGATAAAGGCCAGATTGGTTTTCTCCGTATCGCTTTGGGATGCAACCATCAAGCGCTCGATCGCGGCCAGCAGGTTCCGGCCGGCGTCCGTCGCCAGAGGGGACGAGACGGCCGGCAATTCCGGTTGGGCCTTGTGGTTCTGGGCGATTCTGGCGGTCCATTGCTCCTCCAGATCTTCGGTCCGGTGCCGCGGAGTGACGATCCCCGATAGCACGACCCGGAAGCCCAGGTCAGCGTTCTGGAACGCTTGGTCGGCGAGAAAGTAGGGCATTTCTTCGCGTCGGCCCGGTCGGATCTCCGCCTCGCGCTTGAGATAGCTGCCACCCTTGATGATAAAGCCCCCCGTCGCCCCGTGCAGGCGCGCGTTGACTGAGAAGTGAAAGGGATCCAAAACCATCTCGGCCGCATTGCCGGCGGTATCATACAATCCCAGCGGATTCGGGCATTTGGTCCCGATCCAGGCCAACTTTTCCGGGGGTCGGGCCGCGCCTGCCGCGGTATACAAGGCATAATCACTGAGTGGCCGGTCGTTCAGAGGGAAAAACGCTTCCAGGTTCAAATGGGCTTCCGTCACCAAATGACCGCCGCGGGCCGCATACTCCCATTCGGTTTCCGTGGGCAAGCGCAGATACCCGTACCGTTCCCCGGAGAACAGAGGGAGGACATCCGGTCGATGAGAGAGGAGCCATTCGGTGTAACGCCGGGTGAATTCGACGGCTTCAAACCAGGAAATGCCGGTCTTCGGCCGGGGGTCGTCGCTGGTCAATGGCGTGCTTTCTCCCGGACACGCGTCATCCATCACGGCTTTCCACTGGAAGTTCGATATTTCGTATTTGCCGATGAAATAGTAAGAGCCCCTCTGGGTCTCGTCGTCCAGCGCGGGACAGCGACCGTCACCGCTTTGGGCGGATTCGGCCATTTTAACATACCATTGTTCCGGCAAATCCTCCAAGGTGAACGAACCGGCGACAAACGCCTGGCGCTTGGCCTCCATGAAACTCTGGCTGGGGTTGCGGCAATTTTCACATCCGAGTTCCAGGGGCAAATCCCCGAAATAGCCCTCGGCGGGAACGCAAACATGCCGCAGGACCAGTTTGCCGTCGCACGGCAGCGGCAATTCCAGGTCGCCCTCGTCGGGATTGGGGTTGGTCATTTCCTTCAAAGTGGGAACGGACCGGGAAAATCCGCGTTGGGCGGGCGGGCAGTCCTGGGCTGCCGCCGGGCAGGATACCCATACCAGAATTAGACAGACGGCCGCCGCGCAACAGCGCCGCCATCCCCACGGCCAAGGTCGGTCCAGGCCGGGCGCCGCCGTTGATCGACACCGCCTGCGGAACCGTTCCCGCAAAGACTTCGGCCGCCTGGGGCTAAACATCACGGATGACCTCGGAAGGTTCAATCTTGGCCACCCGAAAGGCCGCATAGGCCGAGGCCAGCATCGAGAGGGCCAAGGTCAGGATAAAGGCAAACAGCAGGTGTCCCGCCGCCAACCGGCAGACATGTTCCCCCTCGGCCAGATATCGGGCAAACGTCCGGTTGATGGTCAAATCCGCGATCAGATAGAGGCCGGCGGCCGCGGCGGTGCCCAGGACACTGGTGGCCATCGACTGCACCACCGGGAACCAGACAATGCTGCCGGTGGAAAAGCCGATCAGGCGGGTCACCCCCAGGTGGCGACTCTTGCGGTTGACGTTCGCCAAAATGTTACTCGCCATCGAGGCAAAATAGCCGCAGACCGCCACCAGGGAGATGAGTCTGAAGATGATGGTAAAAGACCGGTCCAAGCTCTGGATGACTTCGATTTCTTCCGCACGCGTATAGACCTCGAGACCCTGGCTTAAAAGCTGGTCCCGCACCGCGGCGACGTCATAGATCGAGCGCGCGTATAGGCGAAAACTGGGATAGTCGCGTGATCCGGTCGGTCGGGGTTTTCCCGGCCAGCCGAACACCTGGGAGCCGAAACCGTCGCGATAGTCTTCCGTCGCCTCCAGCAGCGCCAGCCGCACGAATGCCGCATCCCGCGGAAAAGCCTCCAGGGGCAGAACCGCGGCTACCTTCAGGTCGACGGTGACCTGTTCTTTACGGCCGGACACGGATCTTCCGACGCGTCCGACCACCGCCTGCTGGTCGGCCACATTCAGCTTGCGGGCCGCCGAGGCCGATAAAACCACGGCAGTGTCCTCGGCCGGAATGCGGCCCCATTTCTCCAGCAAAGGATCGCCGGCACCGGTCGGAATGAGGTCCACACCCAGCGTGCGCGGCTGTCCGCCGTTCGGGTTATAAATGACCATGCTGGCCGCGATGGAGCGCGTCTGGGGAATGACGAAAGCGACTCCCGCGCGCCGGGCTTCGGCGCTAAACCATTCCTGGCCATAGCGGCCGCTGCCGATCGGAGTAATTTCTAGGTTGCGGGGATCCTTGATCAGGCGGTCCACCATGGTGTTGATAATTCCGCTTTTCACCCCAAACAGCACCAGCAAAGGGGCCAGGACGGCCGCCAATCCCAGGATGGCACAGGCGGACAGCAGGCGTTCATGGGAGTAGTCCTGCAAGGACAGCCGGAAGATGGTTTTTAAACTGTGCATGTTCCTCCCCTCGCCTATCCGGAGACCGTGGCCCGCACGATCCCATGGGGGGTGTTCTTTTTGAGATGGAATTCCAGGCGCCGGAAATTGCCTTTTTCGACCCGCTCCCACTCATGGGTGGCCACGATCAGGGTCACGCCTTTTTCCTCCACCAGCTCGGTGAAAACGGCCATGATTTCGTCGGCGTTGATGGGATCCAGGGAGGCCGTGGGCTCATCGGCGATGACCACCGAAGGCTCGTGGGCCATGGCCCGGGCAATGGCGACCCGCTGGCGCTCCCCGACTGATAATTGGGAGGGGAACTTGTCGAGGTGACGTTCGATTCCGAGCCGTTCGGCCGCGGTTTCCACGGCATTCTGGGCCGGGAGACCGAGTCCCTGCCGGCTCAGACTGATGTTGTCGCGAACGGAAAGGAAAGGAAACAGCCCTCCGGTTTGCAGCACATACCCCATGTGGCGCATGCGGGCGCGGGCCAGCCCGTCCAGATCCTTGCGCTGCCAGGCCACCGCCACATCCAGGTTTTCCTCCGGAGTGGGGAAGAAAGCAAAGCGGGCGGCCTCGTCGGGCCGCAGCACCATGGCCAGCAAGTCCAGCAGGGTGCTCTTGCCGCAGCCGCTGAATCCGACCAGGGCCAGTTTTTCTCCGCGGCGGATTGTCAGGTGGGGCACGGTCAATTTGAAACCGTGGTCGCCGGGCCAATGCTTGGATATGCCCTGCAGGTGAAAAACCCGCGGCGCTTCCAGCAGACCGGGTGCCGGTAGTTCAACGATTTCTCCTCTGCCAACCGCTTGAATGCTTGAGTTAGACAAACGCGTCTCCTGTCGATGTCACGGCATCATGCTCAACGGTACGCGGTAGACCGCCTCGCCTGGATCGGTGGTGCCGAAACTGATCCAGTTGGCCACATCGTCGTGGTATTGTTGATAACGCCTGATCTTGGACTTCAGATCATCCACCAAGGCCTGCTGTTCGCCCACGCTCATCCGATACCAGTCTTCTTCGGTCAACCGCATGATGGCGCTGCGATAAGGAAGATCATCCAGGAACTCGCTCAGAAAGCCCATCTGCCCCAGATTTTCATTGGGTCTTTGGCTGAATTGGGTCGGATCGCGCGAGATCTGGGCCGCTGCCGATAAAATCCCTTGAAAAAAGTCCTTAGCCCCGGTGCGTTTGGTTCTTTGCGCTTCGTCCAGGATTACCTTCAGACGCTGGTGCAGGTCGCTGAGTTGATTCTTGGTCAATAAAACCGTGACCCTCAAGGCGGGTGTATCCGGCCGCACCAGATCCATGTCCGCCACCCAGGAGGTGACCACCTGCGGCGCCTGAACGTTGCCGCGCCGGCCCAAAAATTCGAGCTGCATGGCATAGCCCAAGATGGCCGCCTTGCGCTCCGCCTCCACCGCCGTATCCTCGGACGGACCGGCTGCCTGGGGCAATTGCAGACGCTGACCGGCACTGGTGGCCCGGACCAGTTCCACCATTTGGGAGGCGACCCCTTCGACCACCCGTCCGAAGCTTTGCACGCCAGCTTCCGTCCGGCTCGCATCGATGGGAACGTAAAGATCGCCGATCGTGGCATCGGTCTGTCCGGTCAGGACGCGATATTGGGGTTCGGCGTAGGTGTGATTACCCACTCTTCCGCCGGCCGG
>CP070697.1:3574567-3575667 GCA_020353555.1 Desulfobacterales bacterium | reverse complement strand
GTGCAACTCGATGGGATCGGCACCGGCGAACAGATTGACCATCGCCGCGACGGCAGATCCATTCGCAAGGAGCAGCGCTATGGCAAAATATTTCCGTTGGTTTACCGGCGGGACCGCCATCATATTGGGGATTCTGGCATGGGGTTTCTCCGCCGGGCTGGTCGCCGCCCAGCAAACGCAACCGGCCCAATTTGCGCAAGGTTGGCAAGCCTATGAAGCAGGCCGATATGATGAAGCGCTGCAAATCTGGCAGAGGCTTGCCGACCAGGGTTACCCCAGTGCGCAGATCAATTTGGGGGCCATGTATGATAAGGGTACCGGAGTGCCCGCGGATCCATCAACGGCCGTCAAGTGGTACCGCACCGCGGCCTTAAACGGGGATCCTTATGCCCAGTTCAATCTGGGTCGTATGTATGCGGAGGGACGTGGGGTTTCGTGCAATATGGCCGCCGCGGCCGCCTGGTATCGCCAAGCGGCCGGACAGGGATTGGCGCGGGCCCAGTACCATCTCGGACTCTTGTATGCAGATAGCGCAACCAACGGGACGATTCATTATCAGAGGGAAGGGAATTTCCCCTGCGCCCCCGGGAAAGATTCCGGGGATGTCAAGTCTCAACCTGCCGGCGAAAACGCGCGCGCTGAGGATACAACACCGCATCCATCGCTGGCGATCCAATGAAGGAATATGAAGCCTGGACGGTGCTCAGAGACGAGGCCGATGATATTGCGTTTCTGTCCGTCCAGGACGGACGTCATCTGCCTCCGGCCCTGCCGCTCGCCGACTCGGAAATGGAACCGGGTGCCAGAGTATTCACGGTGGGATTTCCGCGCATTGACGTCATGGGGAGTTCTCCGAAACGATCGGAAGGGCTCATCAACGGGCTCCACGGGACAGGAGACGATCCTCAAAGCTATCAGACCAGTGTTCCCGTTCAGCCGGGCAACAGCGGCGGGCCGTTGTTAAACATGAGAGGGGAAGTCGTCGGCGTCGTCACGTCCATGCTGGCTTTACGCGACGAGGCCGAAGGCCAGATTTACATGCTGAAAAATGCGAGTTGCGCTTTGAAGGTTGACCGTGTCAAAGAGCTTCTAAAAATATT
>CP070697.1:3573366-3574467 GCA_020353555.1 Desulfobacterales bacterium | reverse complement strand
TGCTGCCGGCCAGCACGACAAAGCCACACGGCAATTAAGAACGGCCGAGTCGATGTTTCGCGAGATGGCAATGGAGTTCTGGTCGGCCAGAACCTATGCCCTTTACGCGGATTTGCACACACGCAGCGGGGATAATGCGCGGGCGGAACAAAACCTGCGCCAAGCCATCGACATCTTTCAAGAAATCGGCGCCAAGGGCTGGGTGGCAAAATATCAAAAGACTTTGGGTGGGCTTTTATAAAATTGGACAAATCATGGATGATTCGGGTAACTTCGCACCGCATGAAAGGGTTAAGAGAGTTTAAGAAAGGAGGGCAGCATGAAAATTCTTGCCATCAACTCCAGCCCCAGGACCGGAGGTCAGAGCAAAACCGAACTGATGCTTAATCACCTCGTCGCGGGGATGCAAGAGGCCGGTGCCGAGGTTGAGGTGGTGAACCTGCGCGAGAAAAAAATCATGAATAGCATGGGCTGCTTCACCTGTTGGACCAAGACGCCCGGCAAGTGCCTTCTCAAGGACGATATGACCAATGAAATATTCCCCAAATGGCTGGAAGCGGACCTCGTTGTGTATGCGACACCCCTTTACTCCCATACCATGAATGCCGCCATGAGTACCTTTAGAGAACGCACCCTCCCCGCGGCTCAACCCTTCTTCGAGCAAAGCGAAGGAAAAACTTACCACCCCTTGCGCAGCAGGGTTCCCGCAGCCGTGTGGCTTTCGGTGAGCGGATTCCCCGAGGAATCGGAATTTGACGCACTCTCAGACTATCTCAATCGTACCCGCCACAAGGACGTACCGATTGTGGCCGAAATTTATCGACCTGCCGCAGATACAATGACAAGTCCTTTCTTAAAAGATAAAAGAGATGACATATTGGAGGCGACAAGATTGGCAGGCCGCGAACTGGTAGAGTCCATGAAGATAGCGCCTGAAACAATGGCGAGGATCAGGCAGCCGATTATAGATACGCGAACTTTTGCTGCTATGGGCAATATTTTTTGGAAAACCTGCATCGCCGAAGGAGTGACACCAAAAGAATTCAAGGAAAAAAATATGGTTCCGCGGCCAGACTCCAGTGAAAGCTTTATGTTGCTCTT
>CP070697.1:3572158-3573266 GCA_020353555.1 Desulfobacterales bacterium | reverse complement strand
CTACCCCCCCCTTTTGCGAAAGGGGAGAATCTAAGGGTATCAAAGGCTTTGTTGAGAACTTGGGACGGCGGCGGTCTCAAAGGCCGGAATTATCTAATGGGACCCGACGCTGCTAACCGATTTCGCTTCTGGAGATAACATCTTGAAAGCATTTTTAAAAATCAGCAGCCTGTCAATTTCATGGGGCGCGTCACTTCTGGTGCTCGAGGTGATATTCTGCATGAATTTTGCGATTCAACCGGCGATGTGCGCCGAACCGCAAGAAAATCGCGATCTTGATGCGAAGGTCGCGCTTTTCCTGGAAGGGCATAAAAGTCAATGGCGTGATTGGAACATCCCTTACGCGGACGGCAAGATCCTGTACGATCTCGTCGTCAAAAACAAATACCGGCGCGCATTGGAAATCGGGACTTCCACCGGACATTCCGCGATCTGGATCGCCTGGGCGCTCAGTAAAACAGGCGGCAGACTGATAACCATCGAAATCGATGCGGGGCGCTATAAGCAGGCTCTTGCGAATTTTGATGCGGCCGGGCTCTCAGACTATATCGATGCACGGCTGGCCGACGCCCATGAACTGGTGGTAAAGCTGGAAGGCCCTTTCGACTTCGTCTTTTCAGACGCGGATAAAGACTGGTACAAAAACTATTTCATCTTGCTTGCACCGAAGCTTGAAGTCGGCGGCTGCTTTACGGCGCACAATGCATCCAATCGGGGAATAGCCGGTATTAGAGAGTTTATGGACTATGTCACGGCCTTGCCTAATTTCAGAACCACGCTCGATACAACCAGCCGGGCGGGGATTTCCATCAGCTACAAGACCGCAGAAAAGTAGGCGCAAACAATGTGTTTATTTTTCAAACGAACGGCGAGCTGCGAACAACTAACCAGTTGAGTTTCGGACTCAATTGGGGTATCAGATTCGCAAAAAGCTTTTGAATAATTCATGGAGGGCAGAAGATGAATTGCCCGAAGTGTCGGTTTGAAAACCCGGAAGGCATGAAATTTTGCGGCGAATGCGGTGCCAAATTAGAAAAGATCTGCCCCAATTGCAGCTGCTCAAATCCACCGCAGTTTAAATTCTGCGGTGAGTGCGGCGACAGCCTAG
>CP070697.1:3570938-3572058 GCA_020353555.1 Desulfobacterales bacterium | reverse complement strand
AAACCTTCCGGTAAGGCCCCGCAGTTGATCGGTACAAACGGCGCCCCCGCCCGCGGGCTTTCGTTGTGAATGGCGTTGGCCACCAGCTCTTTGCCGGTCCCGGTTTCCCCGGAGATATGGACCGGATAGTCGTAGCCGGACACATCCTTTATCTGCCTGAAAATGTTTAGCATTTTGCTGTCGCGGCCGATAATGTTGCCGAAATCGGTCAGCTCCCCGGCGCGCATCTTGAGACTGAATAAGTCGGTAATGTCGTTAAAGGAAGTGAGTACCCCGCAAAACCGTCCGCGGCCGTCTTGCATACCGGTGACGGTCATTTCGATGCGGCGCGGTTCACCGGTTTTGGTGGTAATGTTGAGCGTATAGTCGGCACGGTCCGTCAAACCCGGCGAGTGTTCACCAAACACACAGCGTTCGCCGCAAAAGGGGGTGCCAAACGCTTCGTGGCAATCCCGGCCCACCACATCGGCCCGGCGGTAGCCGGTTATCCGCTCGGCTTCCTGGTTGAAAAAGAAAATGCGCCGGTCCATGTCATGGGCGATGATCCCTTCCTTGAGGCTGTCCAGGACATGCTCCAGGTTATCCCGATGGCACATTAAATTTTCGAGTGAAAAATCGCTCATCATGCTCGCTGAGGCTTCCGATCACCGTACCCGGCCGCGCTTGCTGCGGGGTTACACGAAGATATCTGTCTATCGGATTTGAGAATTAAAGTCAAACCGCCCCAATTCCGTGACGTCCGCTGTCTCCCGGCCGCGGCAGGTTCGCCTTCCACCCTTCTGGACTGCCCGGCCGGTTGGAACGGATGGCTCCCCAACGCCAATTGGCCGTTTGACCATTTCACCAGGTCCGTTCCTACAGCTCACAGGGGATCCTGCGGTTTAAAACGATGCGGTCCAAGTCGATCAAAACGTCATAAGCGAGGATCTCCACGCCGTTTTGGGCGGCCCGCCGCAAGCCCCGTCCATAGTCCGGATCAATGCGGTCCGCCGGTCGGAAAACCCGGGCATCCATGCGCTGGATAAAATAAAACATCACGCTGCGGCAGCCGGAATCAGCCAGAGCCTGCAGGGCCCGGATGTGCTTCAGACCCCGGGAGGTGACAGCGTCGGGGAACAAA
>CP070697.1:3569718-3570838 GCA_020353555.1 Desulfobacterales bacterium | reverse complement strand
GCGGGCCCGCCGCATAGATCTGCTGCTGCGCGATCAGGCGCGACATCAACAGCTCCAGCTGCCGCTCGGCCAGGGCCGCCGTGACGAGATCGATCCCGTGGCGGTCCTGGAACAAACGGTGGCAGGCATGGCAGGGGCTGGTATAGCGGGCCTCGGCATACCGCCCGTAGCCCTTTCTTCTAAGCAGCTCAATGAGCAGAAACGGACCACCCCACGCCGCCAGGGCATTTAAGAGCGGATTCACATTGGCCCGGTGGACGACGTCGGCCAGGTCCTCCTCAAAGACGTTGCCGACCCGCAAAAGCGGGGAGGAAGCCGTGCCGCAGCAGGCGGTAACCCAACCCTCCGGATCGACAATCCATACCCTCAGCATACTGCAGGTGCCGGGCCGCACCGTCCAACTCAGCAACAAATCATCACACGCGATCTGGCGTTGGGCACGGCCCACCGGATCGCAAGGGATCGCCTTCCAGTCCACGCAAGCCGGATCGGAGGAGATCTTAAGCTTTTGCCGGTAGTAGTCAAGCTTGCGGCTGGTCCGCGTTTCGATGCACTGGAGGTAGCACTTCACCCCCAATTTTACCGCCGCATTGACACAATTTTCAATTCGGGCGGCGTCGACATATTCCAAGTGAAAGTCGTCGATACTGATCAGCAGGCTCCACAACCCCCAATCCACCAGCTCCTCTAAAATAGCTCCGGCCGTGTTTTCCGTGCGAGCCCAAAAAGCATTGGTCGAAACACTCATTTTATAACCGCATCGGTGGGCGACATGCCGAAAAAGGCTCTGGAGCAGATCAAGATGCAGAAAGGGTTCACCGCCCGAAAAGCCGATGTTCTTCGTCAGATCCAGTTCCCCGACCTGATCAATGATGCGGCGGGCTTCTTCCCCGGACATCACCCGGCTGCGATTCGGACGGCACTCGTAAACGCAAGGCCGGCAGGCCGCCGGGCAGTTGTGAGAAAGCTGAAGCGCCAGGATCTGAAGATGCGCCGCATGCGTCTTGTCCACGGTGATGTTGTGCAGATCGGCGGGCATGGCAGCAGCCACGGATCTACCAGCTAACGCTCAGGCTGCCGGAGATTTTAACGTTCACGTCGGCCGCCGAGCCGCGCCCGG
>CP070697.1:3568494-3569618 GCA_020353555.1 Desulfobacterales bacterium | reverse complement strand
TTTTTGGTTTGGCCGCCCGTAAACTGCCAGATATACGCATCAAAACTTTCGAATTCGTTCTGCACCGCCAGAAAGGCCCACGCATTTTGAACGGCCGCTTCGATTTTGAGTCGGTTGCGGATAATTCCCGGGTCGGAAAGCAGCTCGCGGACCTTGCGCGGACCATAGCGGGCGATCTTAGACGGATCAAAACGGTCGAAAGCCTTGCGGTAATTTTGACGTTTTCTTAAAATCGTGATCCAGCTCAGCCCGGCTTGCGCGCCATCCAACACGAGAAACTCGAACAACTTCCGATCATCGTGCAGGGGTACCCCCCACTCGGTATCGTGGTAATTGATATAAAGCGGATCGGTGCCGACCCACGCACATCGAGGTTTCACTGTGCTCGCCTCTCCCGGGTTCAACGGAAGTCAAGATTTTTTGAGGGGGTCATCTTGATCTGAGGAAAAAATAACGTTCGCTCGCCGGACATACTTCCTGGGCGGGGCTGAATTATTTCTCACTTCAGGAGATAAAAACCTAAGGCCTTGCCAACGGTTTCGGTGGGAGCGAGCTGTGTGCCGACGAGATTGCCCCTCATATTCCGAATGACCACCGTCTTTTCAATCAGGGTCTGCTGCGCATCATCGAGGTAAAATGCGACCTCAAGCACGGCACCGATTTCAAAATCTTGATCCACCTTCAGCTCGAGTTGAAAACCGGTCGTGGAGACGTCCCTGACCGTCATCAACCCCTTGCCAACCGTGCGACCATTCTTTTTGAGAACGTAGGTTCCCGGCAAATCCGTCGGCCGACGGTATTGTCTTCTTTTTTCCAAAATAACGCTATGCACATGACCGCAGGGACACTTCATCTTGACCTTGACCGTTCGGTCCATGTCGGCATAGTGGGATACGTCCGTCGTTTTGGTCCTCTGGCATTGGGGACAGGTAAACGTGGCGGTTTGTTTGCTGGTTATAAAGACTCTTTCTAACATGGCATTCGAGATCTGAAAGTTTTGGAGGAAATTAATTGTCTTTTTTAGGTATTTTTTATCATATTTACTTACTTTTTTAAAGGGTTATTTGGCACGGTCCCCGGCCCCGCCGGTTGCCGACCCGGCCTATGGCCTCCCGCAAGGTCGC
>CP070697.1:3567265-3568394 GCA_020353555.1 Desulfobacterales bacterium | reverse complement strand
CATCGGCATCCGGCCGTGATTGAGGCGATCAGGGCGGTGTTGGAGCGGGGAACCAGTTTTGGCGCTCCGATTGACCTTGAAATCAAACTGGCGGAACTGGTGCTCGAAGCCGTGCCCGCGGTGGAGATGGTCCGTATGGTCAATTCCGGCAGTGAAGCCACGATGAGCGCCATCCGGCTGGCGCGCGGTATCACCGGACGGGATACGGTGATTAAGTTTGACGGTTGCTATCACGGCCATGCCGACACCTTGCTGGTGGCCGCCGGTTCGGGCGTGGCCACACTGGGGATTCCCGGCAGTCCCGGCGTACCGGAATCCGTTGCCCGCCACACCTTGTCGCTGCCGTATAATGACCGCGCCAGCGTTGAAAGGGTGATGCAGGAACAGGGTCATAAAATTGCCGCGATCATCGTCGAACCGGTGGCCGGCAATATGGGACTTGTTCCGCCGGTGGCGGGTTTTCTGGAAACCTTGCGCGAATTGACTGCCCAGCACGGGGCGGTTCTGATTTTTGATGAAGTGATGACAGGCTTTCGTGTGGCCTACGGGGGCGGGCAAGGATTGTATGGGATCGCTCCGGATTTGAGCTGCTTCGGCAAAATTATCGGCGGCGGTTTGCCGGTGGGAGCCTATGGCGGCAAGCGGGAACTGATGGCGCACATCGCACCCCAAGGTCCGGTTTATCAAGCGGGGACGTTGTCGGGCAATCCCGTGGCCATGGCGGCGGGAATTGCGACCCTTGAACAGATTCGAAAGCCCGGCTTTTACGAGGCGCTGGAAGAGAAGGCCGGCCGGCTAGCCGCCGGACTCCAAAAGGCGGCCGATTCCGCCGGAATAGCAGTTCGGGCCAGCCATGTGGGCTCCATGCTCGGGCTGTTTTTTACGGACCAGGAGGTCAAAAACTTCGATGATGCCAAGGCCTGCAATCTGGACTTGTTTGCCGCCTTTTACAGGGGTATGCGCCGGCAGGGGATCTACATCGCGCCGTCCCAGTTTGAAGCGCTTTTTCTTTCGGCAGCCCACAGTGCCGACGATATTGAAACGACCGTAAAGGCCGCCGCTGCAGTATTCGGCGACTTGGGCCGCTGATCGAGCATCCGGATTTTCAATTTAGTTGCGCGATGCCGGG
>CP070697.1:3566032-3567165 GCA_020353555.1 Desulfobacterales bacterium | reverse complement strand
GGGCAGTGTGAAGGACCGGGCGGCCTTGCAGATTATTCAAGATGCGTATGCCGCCGGCCAGTTGGTCTCCGGCCGGCCCGTGGTGGAAATGACCAGCGGCAATATGGGGGCCGGCCTGGCAGTGGTTTGCAACATCATGGGCAATCCGTTTACCGCCGTCATGTCCGCCGGCAATAGTCCCGCGCGGGCCAAGATGCTGGAATCCCTGGGTGCCCGGGTTGTGCTCGTCCCGCAAGTGGACGGTACACCGGGCCAGGTAACGGGGCCGGATATCCAGGCGGCCACCGCCGAAGCCATCCGGCTGGCCGCAGAGACCCAGGCTTATTATGTGGATCAATTCAATAACGAATCCAGCGTGCGCGCCCATTTCAACGGCACCGGCCCTGAAGTGTGGCGGGATCTGAATGGCCGACTGGATGCCTTTGTGGCCGCGGTGGGCAGCGGCGGAACATTCATCGGCAGCAGTAAATATCTGAAGCAGCAAGAGCCAAAGATCGTCTGTGCGGCCGTTGAGCCTGCGGGGGCCGAAATACTGGCCGCCAAACCGGTGCTCAGTCCCAAGCACAATATGCAAGGCATCGGATACGGCATCCGGGTGCCCCAGTGGAATCCGAATTTGGTCGATGAATTCCTGGCCGTATCCAGTGCCGAGGCGGCCCACTACCGTCAACGGCTGGCTGATCGCGAAGGTCTTTACGTCGGCTATTCGGCGGCCGCCAATGTCTGCGCTTCCATCAAACTGATTCAAACGGGTCGACTGGGAAAATCACCGACGGTGGTAACCGTTTTATGCGACAGCGGTTTGAAGTATTAATCGTCCGGCCGAAGGCCGGACGATGCGATCTGGAGAAAGGGGAGGAGCGTCGACCGCGCTGCGCGAGGATGCGGGTCTGGGGAGTCAAGCCGACGCCTTCGACCTTCAAGAAACCCGGTGGCCGCAAAAGGATTGCATGGTCGCTAGATCGCAGTTAACCGTCGAGCAAAAACTTCGATCACGGGTCACACGGTGGCTTCGTACTCAGCGGCAATGGGCCGGGTCATAGAATCATTGCTTGCTAGTGATGGCGGCGATGGTTTCAGCCTGTCTTTTCATACTGCGAAACATTCCCGCCACGATTAACCCCAGGTTTGCG
>CP070697.1:3564788-3565932 GCA_020353555.1 Desulfobacterales bacterium | reverse complement strand
ATGCCTCTCCGGCATAAGCGCCAACTCTATCGCGAAGCGATTGCTGTTTTTGCCTCCGCAAGCTTGCCGGGCCGAAGCCTTGGGCGAAGACCGGTCGCGGAGGCCAAAGATCTGCGTCCATCAGCGTCTGTCGAGTGACCCTGAGCGCAGTCGAAGGGGAGCGGGCGGTTAATAAAAATACATCGGAATGAACAACCAAAACCGTTTCTAATCAAGCTAATGCATAACATCCTTCAATCATGAAGATTCATCTTGCTAACCGATCCATTAATACCAACGAAATCGGAGATGATCCATTCGCATAAAATCGGCAGGGCCACTCCTAGCCCTGCCTCATCTTGGCTCATTTTTCCTCTATCTTTTCCGCTTAATAACCCAAATGGTGTCTAATCCCTCAAAAGGAGTCCCGTCATTCAACTCACCAGTGATTTTTAGCTCTAACTCGCCAGGATGGTTCAGATCGACGCTCTCTATTTCATCAATCAGGTCCTGTCGGGGGAAAAAGGCAAGGTAACGCTTCCATAGTGCAAATCCCCCCGTTGGATAGATCACTTCGCAGTGGGAGCAAGCCGGAATGGATAATTCGAGAGATTCCCTGGCGAGGTCACGGGGGTCATACGCTTTAGGCAACTTGATACCAGAAATGATTCTTTGACCTTTGCTTTTAAGGCCGAGAACCCTGGGACGAATATCGATGTCGACAGATATCGCTTGGTAAACGACCGTCACCGCAGCGGAACACTGATCGGAAAGACCCTCGGCGTCGGTCACAGTCAGGGTAACCTCCGTGGTGCCCAAGCAGTATGGTCCCGGCGGCTCCTGAACAAGGGTGATGTCGTCTCCGTCCGGATCGAATGAACCGTCATCGACTGATACGTCCGCGCTGCAAGTCCCTGGCTCTGTTGCTACCGTAACATTCTGACAGATAGCTGTAGGCGGTTCGTTCTGATACCCTCCGGTATTAATAAGCACTGAGACGTCGTCGCTATTCGCATTCGCCAGGGCCAAGTCCGGGCCGCCGTCGCCATTCAGGTCGCCTATGGCCACAGACCAAGGCCCGAAACCGGCGCCGTAATGCACCGCGCTTTGGAAGCTGCCGTCGCCATTGCCCAACAGCACCGAAACATCAGCGCTAAAATAATTC
>CP070697.1:3563526-3564688 GCA_020353555.1 Desulfobacterales bacterium | reverse complement strand
GGCTCCCGCGGTGGAGGAATACGATCGCAAATCGCTGTTCCCCCGCAAGACCTTCGCCGAATTTGGCGCGCGTGGTTTTTTGGGTGTCATTGTCCCGCCCGCCTACGGCGGATCGGGGCTGGGGACCCTGGCCTACTGCCTCTTGAGCGAGGAGCTGGGCCGACTCAGTGCCGGCTATCATCATAACGGGCTGTTTCAGACGCAGTTCATGCTCCTCAGGTTTGGGACCGACCAGCAGAAAACGAGGTTTTTGCCGGGGTTGGCGACCGGCAAACTCCATGCGGCAACGGCCATATCCGAACCGGCGATGGGTTCCAGCTTTACGAAGATGACGACCTTTGCCCGCAGGAGCCGGGACGCCTACATCCTGAATGGAATCAAGACTCACATCAATGACGCGGCTGAGGCCGATGTTATGAATCTGTTTGCGCGGACGGATCGCGGATTGACGGTTTTCTTACTGGAAAAAGACACCCCGGGGTTTAAAATCACGCGCAAGCTGGATCCCATGGGGCTCCGGGCATCGCCCATTTATGAATTTGAATTGAAAGATTGCCCCATTGCCCAGGAAAATGTCCTGGGTGCGGAGGGCGAGGGCCTGTCGATCTTTATCCCGACCTTCAACTTCAGCCGCTTGGGCAATGCCAGCGTTTTTCTCGGTATGGCCAAGGCCGCTTTGGAGGCGGCCGTGGATTTTGCGCGCCGCCGTAAAGTCGGGAAGGATTATGTAACTGATTTTCAGGGAATTCGCTGGACGATCGCGGAACTGTTTACCAAAGTGGAAGCGGCCGAACTGCTGCGCAATAAGGCCGCCACCCTGGAGGCAATGGGGGAGGAGTCTTCCAATCTTTCCTCGATGGCCAAGCTGTTCGGCGGGGAAGTCGCGATGGAGGCTATCATGGCCGCCATCCGCATCACCGGAAGCCATGGCTGTTATCGCGACACGCCCTTCGAGCGGTGGTTGCGGGATGTCAAGGCGCTGGAGATTGCCGGCGGCACGCCCGAAATCATGAAGAACATCATTGCCAATCAAATTCTAAGAAAGCAAAGGTAACAGTACCGCCACCAAGGCACGCAGGCACAAGAGTTGAATCTGAAGGATCATCTTCGCCAGAGGCGGCGAGCGTATTAAGGATTCGAGGATTCAAGGGGTCGAGGATTC
>CP070697.1:3562244-3563426 GCA_020353555.1 Desulfobacterales bacterium | reverse complement strand
ATATCAAAACCCTGCAAAAAACGCTGTAAGCAATTTCGCTCTCCCCTGGACCGGCGCAAGGGCAACCCGGGCGGCAAGCATCGCGCGAGAAATCCTTGCGGTTTTGATGCTGTCCGCCCTGTTGCTGGCCTGGACGCCGTACGCATGGACTTCGGGTCAGGAGACCCCGCAGGAAGAAACGGTCCTGCGGGCAACCCTGCCCAATGGTCTTCGGGTGGTTATCGTGCCCAATACGCTGACACCGGTGGCGACCGTCGTCGTCAATTATGGGGTGGGATCCAATCACGCTCCGGACAACTTTCCGGGCACGGCGCACGCCCTGGAGCACATGATGTTTCGGGGCAGCCCGGGATTGTCGGGGGAGCAATTGGCCAATGTGACCGCGGCCATCGGGGGATCTTTCAACGCCGATACGCAACAGACGGTGACCCAGTACTTCTTTACCGTTCCGGTGAAAGATCTGGATGTGGTGTTGCACATCGAGTCTCTGAGGATGCGCGGCATCCTGGCGGATGAAAAATCCTGGGGTCAGGAAAGGGGGGCCATCGAACAGGAGGTCGCCAAGCGTCAGGAAATTACCGCTGCGGAGTTGGAAAAGAACTCCATGCACGGATTGGCGCTGGCCTGGTCCCAGGCCGTGGCAGTGGAGGGCCGCCGATCGCCGGAGGAGAAGTTAAAAGCCATCCGCCGCGTTTCGACGGACGACGTCCGCACCGTGGCGCGCACGTATTTGGACCCCCGGCAAGCCGTCGTGGCGGTTCTCACGCCGCAGGCATCCGGAGAAGCCGTTTCCTCCGGCGCTTTTCGTCAAGCGGAGTCATTGGCGCTGAAGGAGGCTGCGACCGTCAAAATTCCGCCGTGGGCCCAAAAATCCTGGCAGCGCCTTGAGATTCCAGTTTCCAACGTGCATCCGGCCCTGTTCACCTTGCCCAATGGTCTCAACCTCATCGTACAGCCCGAAAAGGCCAGCCGCACGGTAGAGGTTTACGGCCACATCCGGAACCATCCGGATATGACCCAACCCCGGGGACAGGAAGGCGTGGACGCGGTGCTGGAAGCGCTTTTTTCTTACGGTACCACGTCACTGGAGCGCCTGGCTTTTCAAAAAGCCCTGGACGACATCGGCGCCGTCGAATCGGCTGGATCCGATTTTTCGCTGCAGGTGCTCAGCGACCACTTTGA
>CP070697.1:3560962-3562144 GCA_020353555.1 Desulfobacterales bacterium | reverse complement strand
AGCCAGTCCGTAGGCCCGCGCCAGTTCGCCGAAGGTATCCCAGAGAATGACCGTTCCGAGCGCGACCGGATGCGGGGCGGTGGAGCGCAGGGTCCAAGGGGTTCGCCAGCGATTCAGCGTCTGCTGCCAATAAGCCAGCCGCTGAAGATGCCGCGGAAAAAGCCCGATGACGGTTTGCGGCTGGCGGCGATGGACCGCGCGAATGATTCTTTTGACCGCCGGTTCTTCTTGGCGACGGACGGAGCCCAGCACCATAAACGGAATACCACGCGGGACGAGCGGCTTCACCGGATCGTCGGGCGCGGCCGCAAGGCGGATGCGGTCGAATTTCATATTCGGCATGACCTCTACGCCTTGGCGGCCAAACAGACGGGCGAACCGCCGGGCGTCGTCCTCCGATATCGCCAAAATCTTATCCGGACGCAGCCGCTGCCAGAGAGACGGCCACCAAAGGTATCTCTTAAGACTTCGGTCGGTGATCCTCCCGTTTACAAGCAGAATCTTAATCCCCCTATTTTTCAGGGTGTGCAAGAGCCCCGGCCACAATTCGGTTTCCAAAAGAACCACCACGCGCGGGCGAATAGCGCGGACCGCCCTTTCCATGAGAGAAGGCTGATCAAAGGGGAAATAGGCCGCCTGCGCCCCTAGCCGCCTCTCCCGGGTCTTCAGTTCAGCGACGCTGCCCTTCAGGATATCGACCCCCTGAGGCGTGTTGGAGGTCAGAAGGATTTTGACCGGGCTCACCGGGTCGAGTCTTTTAAGAAGTTCTGCGGCCAGAAATGATTCACCCACAGAGGCCGCCTGAATCCAGAGATCGGCCGCGGCCGGCAGATCTTTATGCAATGTCCGCTGATCAAAGCCTTGGGCCAGGCGGCGGTTCAGGCGTAACAGGGGTAGCGCCAGGCTCCAGCTCAAGTTGTAGAAACCGAAAGCGGCTTTTTGGGCCGGATTAAGGCGCATGAATTGGTTACTCCCTGAACCGCGACGTTCTGAGAACCCGCAATCGGAAAAGATGGAATTCTTCTTCTTTCGCGGTTGAACCGTGTCTCCGTTTTACCATTTGACTGGGCCTGAAAGGAAAGCGGATATTAATCGAAGGAGGGGGGCAGTGTCAAATCCAATTCGGTGCCGCCAAACCGGTCCCCGGGGGCCCGGTTGCTTTGCGCGTCGATGCGGATTCCC
>CP070697.1:3559668-3560862 GCA_020353555.1 Desulfobacterales bacterium | reverse complement strand
AATTGCACAACCAGCGGAGTTTTGTCATCTTCGGGGATTGTTGGCGGTATTAAGTTTACCTTCATACATTGTGTTCATATCACAATGTATCTGGATTGTCCAGCTTATTTTAAATCTCTACCATAATTTATTGAGAAATTACTGGGCACGGCATTGTTGCCTTAATTGCCTGCGACTGATTAGGAATTTATAGTGTCGTCAGAGGCCGATGGTAAGATAAATCAGAAAAAAGGGAGGGTAAAGTCATGAGAAAGCCGTATGTCAGTCTATTTTATGGTATTTTTGCTATTGCTTTCGTGTTTTCAGGTGCCGTTCAGGCACAAGACGAATTCGAGGGCCCGGGTGTGGAATTGATAGGAAGTGGTTCCTGTGTTTTCTGGCAAGAAAGCACCGGAGAAGAGGGTACTTTTGACCAAGTACGCGTGCCTGCACGAAGAATAGTTCAGAAGCATCCGGGTGTCACCTTATCCGATGTAGTCATTGGCAGCTGTACGACTTTTCCAAGAGCCGTCAAGAGAGGCACCAAGGTTCCGCTTTCAATCTACGACCTACCCGACGGTCATCCATTGATCAAATGTCATAATGTCTCAGCACGTTCGGAATGTTTTGGTGATTGGAGTCAAGAAGTAATGATAAATGGAGCAGTAAGGGTCGACTGCATTTGCAGCGAAGACCCGCTGTAGAAAACAGTCGAAGAGCCTCACGAGAGGATCACAACCCCAAATAAAGCCGTTGAATTGCAAAGCGTTGGAAAGCTTTCCGGAAATTACAATTCCCTAGTTCTGGCAAGAAAATGAGGGCTTACGGTTGACGCAGAAACTGTAGGCCCTTGTTTTTTCCGCCGGTAGCGATTTTTCTGTAAGATTTTGCTGCTCGGCGCTTCCTCTAAAGAATTAATGAACCATTCCGGAATCCGTATACCATCAGCTCAACCGTCAAAGCCCGCCGTATTACCGATGCGTAGAAGATCATTTTTGGTAATGGCAACCGAAAATTGTTCAAGATGGTCTATGGAGATCGGTTTGAGCAGCAATATGGTTTCTTTCGTTCCTAAGTCAAACGGTCGTGAAGAAAAAACGGCCAAAAACTGCAAATATGCTCATGCAATCTTAAATTTTTTTTCAACTCCAATTTTAGACCGTTAAAAACCAACTATCTGGCGTCCAAATATTTTGCATATACTTTAAAATTAGC
>CP070697.1:3558366-3559568 GCA_020353555.1 Desulfobacterales bacterium | reverse complement strand
CTACCTGATGAGTGTTTACAATTATCTTCTATTTCACAGCCTGGCGGAAATATTCAGCGTTATCGTGGCCTGCGGGATTTTCGTAGTCGCCTGGAACTCGCGTGGGTTCGCGGATAACACTTCTCTGCTGTTCCTCGGAATTGCCTATCTATTCGTCGGCGGCCTGGACCTGGTTCACACCCTGAGCTACAAAGGGATGGGTATTTTTCCGGGCAACGACGCCAACCGGCCGACCCAATTGTGGATTGCCGCCCGCTATGTGGAAAGCCTTTCCCTTTTGACGGCGCCTTTCCTGCTGGGCCGCAAGCTGCGAACGGATTGGGTGTTTTCAGGCTATCTTCTGATCTTCGGTCTTTTACTGGGATCCATACTTAAGGGGAACCTTTTCCCCGGATGTTTTATTGAAGGAATCGGATTGACGCCTTTCAAGAAGATCAGCGAGTATATGATCGCCCTGATCCTGTTGGCCTCCATGGGCGTACTGGTTCGCCATCGTCAGCAATTTGATGCCCGTGTCTTGCGGCTGCTGCTCACCTCCATCGGTTTATCCATCGGTTCGGAACTGGCTTTTACATTTTACATCCACGTCTACGGCGTTTCGAATTTGATCGGGCATTATCTTAAAATTGTCTCCTTTTATTTGATTTACATCGCCATTATCGAAACGGGGTTGACGCAACCCCATACCCTGCTGTTCCGCAATCTGAAGCAGAGCGAAGGGGCCCTGGCCCTGACCCGTGACGAATTGGAACGGCGGGTTGCAAAACGGACGGCGGAACTGTCCGAATCCAATGCCCTCCTCCAACAAGAAATTGCCCAGCGCAAACGGGCGGAACAGGCGCTGCGCCTCAACGAATCGCGCCTCGAGGCTTTAGTGCGACTAGGTCAAATGACAGGTGCCTCCGCCATCGAAACCGCGGATTTTGTGCTTGAACAAGCCGTTGCGCTCACGAAAAGCAAAATGGGATTTCTGGGATTCATGAATGACACGGAAACGGAGATGGCGATACACGCGTGGTCCAAGGCGGCCATGGCCCAGTGTTCCGTTGATGATCAGCCGATCCACTTTCCAATCGACAAAGCCGGGATCTGGGGCGAAGCGGTACGCCATCGAAAACCAACGATAATCAATGACTATTCGCTTGCGCATCCGGCCAAGCGAGGGTTGCCCCCGGGTCATGCCGAAATCCATCGCCTCTTGA
>CP070697.1:3557046-3558266 GCA_020353555.1 Desulfobacterales bacterium | reverse complement strand
CCGTTAACCGCGTCAGCTCGATGGCCGACAGGACAGACCTGGCCCCACTGCTCAATCGATATTGGGGGAGCCAGTCAATGAGGTTGGGGGTGGCGATCGCACTGATGATGGCGACAATCGCGAGCACAACCATGAGTTCATGCATGGTAAATCCCGAACTTTTGCGTAGCATTTGAATCACCTGTTTAAACGTCCTCATATTGTTGATCGAAGATCTGAAAACATTAATTGTCTGGGTACGAGCTCACGCCGCAATTAGAGCGTGACCGTCTGATGATTACAGCAAAACATATGCCATTAAAGTTGATCAAATCAGAAAAATGCCAAATAAATTAATTCTATTTATAGCTATCTGAAATAATTATAGATAAACGAATCGGTGGTCAATGCATCGAGTTTTGCGGCGTGAGGGTATTTTCAACCGGCCGTCGCGGGCAGCCTGCGGAACGGCGGGGGGCTCATTTCTATTATTCTTATATAATCAGCTAGTTAAACTGGTAATGCGTGCAAGTGCGAAGAATTTTGCTCCCGTGCGCGGAGGCGTATTTTCGAGGGGGAGTATTAAATTAGTTTATATGTCTATTAAATCCTTTTACAGGTCCAGCCGGACAGGATGGCCGGCGGCCCGGCTTAAAAGGCATTACCAGCTGGCGGTGATCGCCTTCTTCGCCGAACGCCACCCCCACCCGTTCTAGATGAGATGACGGACCCAGAGCGTTCTGGGATTCGTTGCATCCGACCGGGCCACACCACAGTGCAAATCACCGTTTTCCTTCGCAGATCAAGTCCCTTCCGATTTCTCCGATCGACGCACAACCGCACAATCCCATGGCCAGGTCGAGTTCATGGCGCAGTAATGCCAGGACTTGCCCGACGCCGTCTTCTCCGTTGTGAGACAACCCCCAGAGAATGGGCCGTCCCAAGGCCACCGCCTTGGCTCCCAGGGCCAGCGCCTTGAGGGCGTCCGTACCGCGGCGGATACCGCCGTCAACGATCACTTCGATACTGCCGTCCAGGGCTTCGACGATATCCGCTAAGACCTCGATGGCAGCGGGGGCAGTATCCAGTTGGCGGCCGCCATGGTTGGACACAATTAGGCCCGCCAGTCCATAATCGAGTGCTTGGCGGGCATCTTGCGGATGGACCACCCCTTTGATCAGCACCGGGAGTTTGGTAATCGAACACAGCCAGTCGATATCCTTCCAGGCCAGGGTCGGATC
>CP070697.1:3555720-3556946 GCA_020353555.1 Desulfobacterales bacterium | reverse complement strand
AGGGTGTACAGCAACCCCAGCTGGTGTTCACTGATCTTGATCATCTCCACGGCATAGACGGAAAACGGCGCGATGAGCTGGGAGTGAACCAGGTAGATCAGAAAAATCAGCCCGGAATGCCACGCCAGATAAGGATCGTCCTTGATGGCCCTGATGTCTTTGAACTTGAAATGATCGGCGATCAGCGCCTGGGCTGGCGCCTGCAGGAAAAAAACGAAGACCAGCCCGGAGCCCAGGGTCAGCGCGGCGGAGACCAGAAAGAGCAGCCCGTAGGAGTAACCGGCCATGAACCCGCCCAGGGCCGGTCCGGCCGCCCAGCCGAAATTCATGGCCGAGCGGGTGAGCGCATAGCCGTCCAGACGCTTTTCCGGCGGCAGGATATCGGCCACCATGGCGTTGGCCGCGGGTTGAAACACGGCTCCGAGGGCCGAGTTGATCATCAGGCTGGCGGCGATCATCCAGAACCCCATGTGCCGGTAGACCGCGACGGCCATGATCGCAAAAGAGGCGGCCCGGATGATCTGGGAGTAAATCAGCATATAGCGCCGTTCGATGCGGTCCGAGACCTCGCCGCCCACGAACTGGAAAACGGAGCGGATCACCGCCATGGCACCAAAGAACAGACCGATGCGAGTCATGCTCAGACCCAATTTGGCGTGGAAATAGATGGCGATGAAGGGGATGGACACGGCAAAACCCATGGCGCTGACGAACCACCCCAGAGAAAGGACCCATAAGTTGCGGTTGAACTGGGAAATGTAAGCCAGGCTTTTTTGAAGCATGGGGTTGCGCTGCCCTCGGGTTATAAGTAGACGCGGTTTTTTTACGGACGCGGATTGCCGCGGATCTCTGCGGGTCGCGATCGCATGCGCTTGTGCCGCGCCGGTTGAGCGGTAAGCTGAAAAATTTTGTGTCACCGTTTCATACATGAGGCTCAGAAGAAAAACAAGGAGATCGGCCGGCAACCGCACGATCGATGAAGGGCTCTTACAATCCTGGAATCGATGTTCAGGACCTCCTGGAAATCCGCGCGCCAATTTGGGGGGTTGCGAGAATTCCGCCGGAAAATGATGATTGACGCTCTCAACGAGCGATGGTATTTAGATTTTGGCCATCGATTTAAACTACAAAAAATGTAACCGTTTAGCCCTTTGAAAAACCAGGAAAGGCCGACCGCTTATCGGCTTTGGGCAGCGGGAAAAACTCGAAAATAAGGGTTCGTAAAA
>CP070697.1:3554394-3555620 GCA_020353555.1 Desulfobacterales bacterium | reverse complement strand
ACGTAGCGGTCCGTGAAAACCAACGCGAAGCAGGCAAAGGGAACACGCAGATCGGATCCAGGTACCTCCAGATCCGTTTTCGCCAGCATGTAAGCCAGGGATTCGTCGACCCAGAAAGTCTTGCGACGATGCAACTCGAAATTGATCATGAGCTCGATATGTGCCGTCAGAATATCGGCACCGGGCATAATCCGGTCCTGACCAACTATTTGCCGAGACTGGTTCTCTCGCAGGAACCGTCTAATTTCCAGGTTTGTCCTGATCTCTTCAGCCGTCATGATCGTAGATCTATCATCAAACCCGGGCTGCCGACGCAGTCGCTCTGCAACTCTTCGGCACAGCTCGCCTAAACCAGGCACCATAAAAACCATGCGCTCATGGGCAAGCGGAGGAATATATGCCGGACTGGAACCATCCTCGAGCCCCAGTTCGCTTCGCATCCAGGAGGGGTCATATGCAGGCTCTCCATTTTTGAGGGCGATATGATACATACTTTCCAACCTGTGAATTAGATCGATCAGTTTCGGACGCAATGTTGCATCGGCAGCGGCCTCCCGAGGCGTGTGATCGTCCAATGCCGGTATCGTCTCGTCAAGCCACTTGCGATAATACCGGGCCTGAGCATCGAGACTCAGCGCTTCCTTCACCTCATGGGGAAGGTCTTCCTGCGTTGCCCGACTGCTTTCCGAATGGCCCGCGCCAAGCCGTTCGCGCATCTTCATCTCAATGTTCTCATGGGTTGTTGAGCGATAGCGAATCAAACCTGCGGCCAGACGATTGAGCAATGTGCGTCCGCGCTCTCCACGCCTGACCGAGTTGCACTCGAGCTCCAGGATTTCCCCTTTCAAGACCAGCCTGCCCAGAGTGACAAGTTCTCCTTTTTGGTTTGTTCCAGACCATATCCAGGTGTCGTCCTCTTCGTGCGCGAGTTCCTTTGCGCTATTAAGCGCCGCTTCCAGGCCGGCGGAATCAAGGACTTCGAACTGGATGACTGTTATCAGAATGTCCTCGCCGTCCGTGTTTGTCAAATGTGGAATAGCTGGATCAAGAATGCAGGATATCCAAGCATCGTGAAAGAACGGACCCATTTCCTTAAAAAAATCCGTTTGGCCTGCCAGCGGATGCTCGCGCCGGTAATTCTTTCGATACGATGAGAGCTGCAAGATCGTCTGCTCACGGATAAGGTCGGGAATATGAAGAATACCGCTCTCGATCTCCGGCTGTCC
>CP070697.1:3553067-3554294 GCA_020353555.1 Desulfobacterales bacterium | reverse complement strand
AAGCTCAAAGCTGAAAGCGGGAAGCTGAAAGCTCGAAGCTCAAAGCGGAAAGCTGAAAGCTCAAAGCTGAAAGCAGGAGGCTCAGAGCTCAAAGCTGAAAGCTCAAAGCTGAAAGCGGGAAGCTGAAAGCTCGAAGCTCAAAGCGGAAAGCTCAAAGGGCCAAGGGTTGCCGGCTAGAGTTTTTCCAGCAAATCCGTCAGCAGACGCACTCCGAAACCGGTTCCGCCCGCCCGGCAATAGACATTGCCCTTTTCGCTGTACGCCGGCCCGGCAATATCGATATGGGCCCAGCGGGTCTCGCCGCTAAATTCCGACAAGAACAACGCGGCCGTGATGGCGCCTCCCGAGCGGGAGCTGGGCATGTTGTTGATATCGGCAAACTCGCTTTTGAGCAGTTCCTTGTAGTCCTCGGGCAGGGGCATGCGCCAGCAGCGTCCGTGGGTCTTTTCCCCGGACTTGACAATGGCCTCGGCCAAGGGTTCGTCCGGCGAGAATACGCCGGCGATCTTCTCTCCGAGGGCCACCACACAGGCCCCGGTCAAGGTGGCCAGATCGATGAGAATGTCAGGCTTGTATTTTTGGACCGCATAAGCCATGGCATCGATCAAAATCAGCCGGCCCTCGGCGTCGGTATTGCCGATTTCGATGGTCTTTCCGGCGTAGCTGCGGATGATGTCACCCGGCCGGGTGGCCCGGCCGGAGGGCATGTTTTCGACGATCGGGAGGGCGCCGACGATATGGAGCTTGGTCTTCAGCCGGGCGGCGGTGATCAAGGTGGCCGCCACCGCCGCGGCACCGGCCATATCGGATTTCATACCGGTAATCGCGGCACTGGATTTCAAGTTGAGACCCCCGGAGTCGAAAGTGACCCCTTTGCCGACAAGGATTACTTTTTTTTGCGCTCCGCGGGGCGCATGCTCCAGCACAATCATCCGGGGTTTACTCTGGCTGCCCGCCGCCACCGCCAGAATGGCGCCGAACTTGCGCCGCTTGAGTTCCTTTTCATCCAGCACTTCGATTTTGAGCGGTTGTTTTTGGGCCGCCGCCAAAATGGTCGCAGCGAACTGTTCCGGTGTTTTGGCGTTGGAGGGCGCACTCACCCATTCCCGGGCCAGAAGCGTGCCTTCGCACACCGCCGCGACGCGTTTGGCCAACGACCGATATTTTTTGCTCATATCCGACGCGACCAGCAACTCGATGCGTTTTAAGGGCTGTTTTTTCTTCTCT
>CP070697.1:3551714-3552967 GCA_020353555.1 Desulfobacterales bacterium | reverse complement strand
CGAAGCGTTGGTTTGAACCTTCATAATCAAAGAGGATCTTGGCTTGCTTCCGAATGTCGAGAAATTACATAATCGTCAGCAAGATACGGAAGACTTGGTTTGATTCAGGGCGGTCATCGGTTCTCGGCCCGCTCCAATGACTTCACGAGCATTGTAGGCCTGTCGTTCCAGAAACGTGCCCCGCGATATTCATTTTTCAAAGGGTCCCGGACAACCGCATGGGTCGCTGTTTTCCATCGATTTTTTGTCAAACCAAAAGTCGTTAACCTGATATAGGATGATAGAGAAGAAGGTTGATCGACTCCGCGGGTGCCTTTCCCGGACTTAGACGTCAAACCATTCTGTCGATCGACTGGATCACCAGCGTAAAGGCGTTCACCAAGAACGTCTTCTTTGCGAACCGCTGATAACCGGTGAATTTTGGCCTTATGATGATTTTAGCGAACATGTGATTGCGCAACTTTGGGTGACATCAAGCAGTGCGTTGAGCTTTCTTTGATGTTCGTCGCGGATGTCAATGTATTTCAAACCACAGAGGCGGCACAGGGAACCCCGGAAGGAGCCGTTTTCAGCCAGTTCGGCAATGTCGTATATCACTTGGCAGCGTATCCCCGGCATAAGGAATCGGTAAGGGCGTTCGCTAAAATATTTTGCAATCTTTTCTATTTAATCCTGGCGCTTGAAGAGTCCATGCATGGCGGGCTATCAATGATAAAACTTCGGCATGGATCAAAACGCTTAAGCCTTGAGTTTTGCCGCTTGGCCGCTGCAACGCTTTCCGCGCCGTCCCTTTGAAAAGCCTGCTTTTTCCCCGCCCGTGTCTTTTATTGAAGCGAATAGACCCTGGCTGCGGCTGTATGAGATGCAGTGGCCAGGGCAAGTTTACGATTGGTTTGGGGGGGTAATCATCTTGTTGTGGTCGACTGTGAAAAAAAGCGAATTGATGCAAAGGCTTTTTTCCCAGCTTGGCAGCGCCAGGTTTTCAGGCACGCGGTTGAAATGCTTGGATTCCCCCCTTTGGTAAAGAGGGGTTAGGGGGGATTTTGCATAACCTTTCGAAATCCCCCCAAATCCCCTTTTCTGGCAGGGGAACGCTCAGAATGACTTTGGACTGTCGAGTTCCCAGGAAAAAATCTCAAATTGTGAGGAGGCTGGTTTATTGCCTATTCAAATTCTGTTCCAAATAACGTTCAACGGGAAGATTACGCATTTCTTTTGGACAAGGCTAGGAATCAATCGTTTTTCCAATATGT
>CP070697.1:3550349-3551614 GCA_020353555.1 Desulfobacterales bacterium | reverse complement strand
AATGTTGGAAATACCCAAAGAAGCATTGTTTCTAGCTGGAAAAGCTTTTTGGGAGTATCGAAAAAATCCGGGCATTAAAAGTTCTCCTCTACCCGATTTCTATATCGGTGCACAGGCCGCTATTTTGGAAATGGACTTAATCACACGCGATGAGGCAAGATACCGGAGATACTTCCCGACAGTCAAATTAATCAGTCCCCAAAAAGAGTAACAGTCTAGTCTCGAACAAAAGCTTGGAGTCAGAGGCTTAAAGCAGTGCGATTTTGAAAGTATAAATTTATGAGCCTTCAAAATGAAAGACAAAAACTTCGTTGGTTTGGCAGCTTCGGCAGATCCAACCAATTTAGTGTTTAGAGGTAAAACTCATTTCATGATATTGGGAATTGCAGCTTTATCAATAGGCTTAACCGCTGGAAAATTATTAGGTAAGCAATGGGAGTGCATTATTTGGCGGCTCATTTCTTTACATTTACTATATTTATAGGAGCTTGATAAAAAATTAGGGGCTTATGCCCAGCGTGTACTGAGCGTTCACTGGGCATCCATCAATAAATCAAAGGTTCGGTGCACCCTTGAGAATACGTGCCGTGCCCGGCACACAATAAGATGTTGAAAATTGACGGGCAGGGACCAGCGGCTTTGCTTTAAACAGCGGCTAAGTTTTGGAATTGCCTTAGCTTTATCATCAGAGTTCTCCTGCTCCGCAACTTGACTCTACCATCCACTGATTTGAAGGAAGATGAAAAAGTTAGTTGTTTTTTTGGTTGTCGCAACGACAGTCTTAACGGGGGTTTCCGAAGCCCAGGACATCCCCTCAAGTGCGCGGTCCCGGGCAGCGATTGCTCGAGTCAAACCTAAACTTCAAAAGGAGTTTGCAGGTGCAGGATTCGATTGGGGGACGCCGATTTTTGTCCGCATATTCAAGCAGACAAGAGAATTGGAGATATGGCTGAAGGATCGAAAAAATTTCAGACTATTTAAAACCTATGAAATTTGTACTTATGGTGGGCGCGCTCTAGGCCCCAAAATCAGACAAGGCGATGGGCTCGCTCCCGAAGGTTTCTATTATGTTTTGCCACGACAAATGAACCCGCTCAGTGATTTTCACCTTGCGTTTAATCCTGGATACCCTAATGCCTATGACCGAGTTCATGGTAGAACGGGCAGCGCATTGATGGTTCAGGGCAGTTGCGTTTCGATTGGATGCTATGCCATGACCGATAAGGGTATCGAGGAAATCTTCACCCTAGCTGATGCGGCATTAC
>CP070697.1:3548975-3550249 GCA_020353555.1 Desulfobacterales bacterium | reverse complement strand
CGGTTTTTGATGCGGCCGTATTCTTCCGGCGCTAGGATTTTGCCCGGTGCGGTCGGATACGTTTTCAGGCACCAGTGCATCAGCACAACCGCATCGCCTATCGGTTGAATATGGAAACGATTGCGTTTGAAAAGCCCCACCAGCTCCGCGGGCAGCGCCTCCAGGGAAGTTAAAAGGCGACCGGCGGCGCTGTTATAGGCCGTGATAACAACTTCGTCGATGGAGTTGAGAAGTACTCCGTCGAAATCAAATATCAGCATGGTTCTACCCGAAGGGCAACCCTAGTTCAAACGTTTCGTATTCCGTGGGAGCATTCAGCAATTTCTCAAACTCGGCCTCATTTGCCTGGCGCACCGGGCTGTTTTTCCAGCCTTGCCAGTCTTCTATTTTTTGCCACATAGATATCACCAGGATTTTATTGGGATCGTCCAGCGAGCTCAAGGTTTCAGAGGATATGTAACCGTTTTGTTCCATGGCGCCGTAACGGGCTTTGATAAGCAGCTTCGAAGCATCCCTTAAATGGCCCTCTTTGATTTTCCTTTTGATTAAAACCTTAATTGCCATAATCACCTCCTTGGGTTACCGCGGTTGACGAAAAACGCGCCTGTGTAAGTGTCTTGCCGGACACAGGCGGGCAACAGATGCCCCTGTTCTGAAGTTATTCCCACCTCATCGTCAAAAGTCGGCTTAATTATAGATTATGATTTCGCTTCGCAGAAACAAAATGGAACACGATCCTGTTCGGAAGCTGCTGGTATCGGCTCAGGGAGTGATTTCAGTTCAAGAAGAAATCCTTAAGAAAAACTAGCCGTGCAGGAATCCTTTATGAATCATACTTAAGATAATGCCGTTCATATGTCAAAACAAAATTTGAAGACGACCGCTCCGGTCCTCCCTCCGACGGCCGCCATTTCAACGCCGCAGATCTTGCTTGCGCGGCAGGATTTCCACCGTGGGCAGCAAAGCATCAAAACTCCGGCTGCAATCGGTATTCGATTAAGGCAAACCACACGGTTGCGTTTTTTATTTGACTTTTGCCCTGTATTCTGGCCTTTATAGCTGTTAGAGGACCGTGTGGCGGCTCAGGAGTGGCGCTCATAAAGAAATTCAATTGGCTATCGATCTAAATCCAATGTCCCTCACCCCGGGGCGGAACCTGCCGGTTGGGGGACAGGTGGAATGCCGCCGCCAACAGGAAGACACGGGATTGACACCCGCTATTTTGCAGCCTGAAGCCGAAACCCGGGAGGGCTTACCAATGAAAGAGAAAATGC
>CP070697.1:3547590-3548875 GCA_020353555.1 Desulfobacterales bacterium | reverse complement strand
TGTCAACGAACCATATCCAACGAAGCTGTGGAAGCTGTTTTCGCACGGCGGCGAGTCGCGTACGGTGATCGGTTTCGGATCCTCCGCGCGTGTGATCTAACTGCAGAGCCTCTGCAAACCACACCGCTGCCGCCCAAAGGTAACCGTCATCCACTGCATCCATTCCGCTCTGGACGTGGAGGTCAACCTGACCTGAAATCGCTCGTTGTTCGTTTTGTTCTGCACGATCACGTTCCGTAGAAGCGATGTACCACCCGGCGCCCGCCGCCAAAGCAAGTGCTGCAAATCCTATTGCGATCCCTTCTAGAATCCTGAGGCGCTTGGTCTCCTGCCGAGTAGCGTCGAAGGAGCGGATCAACTCATGGATCACTTGGTCCGAGACATCCGCGTCAAGCTGGCAGAGGTTTTCTTCGAGCCTCAGCCACTCAGCCTCCCATACCTGGTCGGCCAGCACGGACTTCGACCGAAATTGTTCAATCGACTGGTTGACATTTATCACGATGGGTGTACGCCCTTTCGCTTTGAAAATCTCCACTTCACGTTCAACCCAATCCGACTGCATAGCACCTGGCCGTGCGATAACGACCAATTTGCGGCTCATTCGGACCCTGCGACGTGTTACGTTACGAAGATCGTCTCCTGCAACGTAGATGTCTTGATCCAGGCAGACTTTGTACCCGGCGACCTCTAACTGGCTCTTTAGCGACTTCGGGTAGTTAAGTCCATCGTTATGGCTGTAGGAAATGAAAAAATCGTAACCGAAGACTCTATCAGCGGCTCGTTGAAGAAGCGAACCAGTGGTCGGTACTAATTTCATTTGTTCGCCCACTTCTCCTAACGATTAATATCTATGGGGGATATTAAGGGCGCTGGCGTATTTACCCCAAATAAACGCTGCATTCTGATTTTCAACTTCTGTTAAACGCCATTTTAGTTGTTATTATTAGAACAGTTAGCACACAATATCGGGCGATTACATCTATTGATTATATTTTCATGTCGTCTTAAGCAGATCTGTACAATAAACAACCAAGATGGTCTCAAAGTGCATCGGCAGAAATAAGATGGCCGACCAGTTCATGTTGACTACACAGTTATCCGAATACTAGACATTCTTGCATTATTGTGAAATCCTGCAAGACTTAAGCATACAGGATGTACTCTTAACTTGAAAATGAATAGAAGCAGAGTCACGATAGATCGGTAAGGATTTAGATTTATATGCTAAACACTCATGGCCCTTCGGGCCACCACGGTGCATGAAAATTTTATTTACGTACTAAAT
>CP070697.1:3546180-3547490 GCA_020353555.1 Desulfobacterales bacterium | reverse complement strand
CCGGCCTCATCGTGCAGTTCGCGCGCAATGCGCTTGCGCTCCACCTCCTGGGAATGAAACAGCTGCGCCGTCAATCCTTTAAGTTCGCCCCGATGCTTTTGAATGGTTTGAAGCAGATGGGTATTTTCGATCGCCCCTCCCAAGAAATAACCAAGGGAACCCAGGAGGTGAAGATCTTGATCCGTAAGATTGCGGGGCGAGGGAATGTCCAGGGCAATGAAGCCGGACGCTTTTTCTTTGGCAGTAATCAAGAAACAGGTAAGTTCCAGAGATTCTCTACCGCTGTGCCCTGGCAGCAAGGCTTTAAACGGAGGAAAGGTCGGTTTGGGAGTCAGCAAGAGATTGCTTCTCAGCAGCGCCTGCATCAAGACTTCGTCTTTAAGCACGATGGGGGTGACGCGACCCGCGGCGCTTTTGTGAAATCCCTGATGCACTCTGAGCAAAAATGCGGATTTTTCCTGGTCGATCACAAATATGCCGCCCGTTTTCAGATTTAAAACCTCCAGGACATTTTTGAGGGCGGCCATGAGGGTATCGTCCAGGTTTTGGGTCTTGTTCATGGCAAGCGCCACGGAGTTCAACAGGGACAATTCGCGGTGGCGCTGCTGCAAATTGCGGACGGCATCCATGCGCGCGGTGATGTCTTTAATAATGCCTTCATACCCGATAATCTCCCCATCGCCTCCCCGGATGGCGTTGCCGCTGACCAGGCAGTGAAGGAGGGTGCCGTCCTTTTTCTTGAAACGCGTTTCAAAGTCTTTGACAAATCCGTGACGTTCCATCTCCCTTTGGAAGACTTTGCGGTGCATGGGATTGCTGTATATTTTTTCCACGGAAGCCAAGGACAACAACTCTTCCTTGCTGTCGTAGCCCAGCAGGTCTACGCCGGCCTGATTAACGTCTTTAAAAGTGGCATCCTTGGAAGTGATGAAGATCATGTCTTTGGAGCCTTCAAAAATACGACGATACTTGCTCTCGGAGAGTCTGAGATCATCTTCCAGAGACTTGCGCTGCGAAATGTCCTTGAAAACTTCCATTCCGCCGACAACGTTGCCCATATGATCCTTCAACACCGAGATGCTGGAGATGATGGAGATCGTTTTGCCGTCCAAGCGGGTGACCAAAAATTCCCGGTTATACAGATTTTTGCCGCTGGGACTCGCTTTGTGAGGCGTGCAGTCCGTTTCACAGGTGGTCGTTTGGAAGATGTTCCGGCAATGGATTCCGATGGCATCTTGGGCGGACAGACCCGTGATCTGCTCCGCCGCGGCATTGAAGTACGTGATCCGACCCTTCTTATCCATGGTGAT
>CP070697.1:3544767-3546080 GCA_020353555.1 Desulfobacterales bacterium | reverse complement strand
GCCCTGGGATTATGAAAACCGCTACAACCTGGTGGCCACCGAGCCGCCCGCAGGCGACGGCGGGCGCAGTGCTTTGTTCAACGGGCACCTGGATGTCGTCAGCCCGGCGCCCGAAGGGTTGTGGCAACAGGATCCGTTTGCGCCGGTTATACGGGATGGTTGGCTGCACGGGCGCGGGGCCGGCGACATGAAATCCGGGGTGGCGGCCATGGTGTATGCCCTGCATGCGGTAAAAAAAGCCGGGTTCGGATTGAAGGCCCCCGTAACCATCGCGGCGGTCATTGAAGAGGAATGCAGCGGAAACGGAGCCCTGGCCTGCGTTGTGGCCGGGTACGATGCCGAAGCCGTGCTCATCCCCGAGCCCTTCGGCCCCACTATCCTGACGCACCAGCTCGGGGTGGTCTGGTTTAAGGTGACCGTCAAAGGGGTGCCGAGCCACGTGCTGGCGGCACCCGCGGGAACCAATGCCATCGAAAAAATTTATCCCCTGCTTGCAGCGCTGCATCGACTCGAGTCGACACTGAATGCCGCCGACATCCCTGAAGCTTACACCGGGATAGACCATCCCATAAATTTGAATGTCGGCATTATAAAGGGCGGCGACTGGCCCTCGACGGTTCCGGCCGAGGCCGAGTTTCACGGGCGCCTGTCTTACTTTCCCGGTGTCGGCTACAGCGATATCTGCCGGCAAATTGAGCAGACCGTCGCACAGGCGGCCAAGGCCGATCCGTGGCTGGCGGAAAATCGGCCGCGAATCGAATTTTACGGATTTCGCTCCGACGGACACGGACTTTCCAATGACCTGCCGGCGCTGCGCACCTTAAACGACAGCCACCGCGCTTTGACCGGGCAGGCGGCCGCTGAATACATTGCCACCTGTACCACCGACCTGAGAGCGTTTGTCCATTTCGGCCGGGGCCAGGCAACCTGTTACGGCCCTGTCGCCGAAAACATCCACGCCGCCAACGAGCGGGTAAACCTGGACAGCGTCGTGCAGGTAGCTCGCACCTATGCGCTGTTCCTGGCCCGCTGGTGCGGGTTGGCGCAGTAGGTCTGACAGTTGAATATTGTAGATTGAAGATTGACCGTCCGCCTGCGGCGGATCAATGCTGAAAACATGAAAAATAATGACGGAGCCCAGCCAGATCTGGAATACTTCGACATGAATTCTTCAATATTCAATCCTTTTTGGTTGAGGTTGATTCGATGAAAGCGAATAAGTGGAGACCCTGGGTGCTGCTGTCACCCTCCCTCACGGCCGTTTTCTTGCTTCTGGTGGTGCCGGTCGTTTTTGTCGTGGTTTACAGCTTCTG
>CP070697.1:3543348-3544667 GCA_020353555.1 Desulfobacterales bacterium | reverse complement strand
CGATGGGGGGCCGGAGCATGCCGTCATAGAGGTCAGCGAAAACGGCTGTGGTATGGATGAGGTGACGCGGGATAAAATATTTGATCCGTTTTTCAGCACCAAATCCCCGCGGGACGGGACGGGGCTGGGCCTTTATGTGTGCCACACGCTGGTGGAGGGGTTAAAGGGGCGCATCGAAGTGGAGAGTGCGCCGGGTCAGGGCAGCGTTTTTCGGGTGATCCTGCCCGCCAAGGAAGGCCCCTGAAGCCAAACAGAGAGAGATCATCTTCCTGGCAGATGGTTCTTCCGGTCAAGACTTCGACCTGACCCCTTGGTTGTCCGCGTCAAATCCGAAGAGATCTGAGCGCACCTTTTCCTCAGAAGCCGCCGGGCGGCTTGCCCGCTTTGGTCTTCTCGGCAATTTACCCGCCGATTTTCCGACATGCCAATTTGCCTCACTTATTTGACGAGGGGCGTTATCTTGCGATGTTACGCTTAGCTTGTCTGGAGACGTTAATATGAATAAACTCAAATGATTATTCAATATACGGTTTATTGGCACAGCTTTTGCCATTGAAACTTGAACTTGTTCAGGCTCCGCCGTTAGAGTGAGGGACGTGCGCTTCAATCTTTAAAGTCGGCCCCGCATCGCGCAACAAACCCTGACCAACGAGCAACTTTGACTCCGATTAACTTCAGGTACTGGTTCACAATTTGTCTGTACATTCTACTTTCGACGAAGACGATGACGTCCAAAAGGCATCGGCGTTGCGCATGATCGCGCGCGCCAAGATCATGATCGCCAAAGGGCGAACGATTATCAATCGATTTAAAGGAGAGAGGACATGACCAAAAACCTGTCATTGCTTATTACCCTATTTGTGGTTTTGATGGTTAACGGGACGGTGTTGGCGGATGCGACCGATGATCTGATCAGCAGATACTATCTTGATATTCTGGACAGAGCCGCAGATGCCGGCGGAGCGGCAGGCTGGAATTCCGAAATTCAACGCTGTGAATCTTTAGGGATAGACATCAAAGAGGGGTTTATCGCCCTGGCCAAGGTCTTTTTTAACTCGGAGGAGTATACTTCTCGGAATAAAAGCAATACCGAGTACGTCACCGATCTGTATCAAACCTTTTTCAATCGAGAGCCTGATCACGCGGGCCGGGATTTTTGGGTGGGGTTGCTGGATCAGGGATTGGGCCGCAACGTGCTCATGAATTTTTTTGTCTACGGCGATGAATTCCGGCTTTACATGGAAGGCCTATTTGGCAGCGGGTCTTCGCGACCGGAATGTAATCTGGTAAACGATCTTTACCGTGGCTTACAAGGACGG
>CP070697.1:3541915-3543248 GCA_020353555.1 Desulfobacterales bacterium | reverse complement strand
GCAGGCGATGCCGGCCGGGAGCGCTTGCTTGTCCGCCAAGATGCGGTTCTCACCGGGGCGCACCTCAAAGACGCTTCGGTCGGCTTCGATGAATACGGCCACGCTCGAGTGCACGTCGAATTCGATTCGCAGGGCGCAAAGATTTTTGAAAAGGTGACGTCGCGTTATACCGGCAAGCGGTTGGCCATCGTTCTGGACGGCAGGCTGCACTCCGCCCCGGTCATCCAGGAACGCATTCCAAGCGGCAAAGCTCAAATCTCGGGCAATTTCAGCGCCGACGAGGCCCATGATCTGGCTCTCGTGTTACGAGCAGGATCTTTACCGGCTCCGGTTAAAATCATCGAAGAACGCACCGTGGGACCCAGTTTGGGAAGAGATTCCATCGCGAAAAGCATCCGTGCCGCTCTCATCGGTGCCTTGCTCGTATTTGCCTTCATGCCCGGCTATTATCTTCTGGCGGGATTCGTGGCGGATGTCGGTCTGATAATCTACGTCATCGTCGTCATGGGTGCCTTCAGCGCCTTCGGGGCGGTGTTGACCTTGCCGGGCATTGCCGGTTTCATCCTGTCCATCGGCATGGCCGTGGATGCCAACGTGCTGATCGGCGAGCGCATCCGTGAGGAAAAAGAGCTCGGCAGGTCCGGGCGTTCCGCTGTCCACGCCGGATACCGCCGCGCGTTTTCCGCCATCCTGGATTCCAACGTCACCACTCTGTTGACGTCTGTGATCCTGTTCATCTTCGGCACCGGCCCGGTAAAGGGGTTTGCCGTCACCTTGAGCATCGGTATCATCGCCAGTATGTTCTCGGCCCTGTTCGTCACCCGCTTGGCGTTCGACTGGCTGATCCAGCGCAACCCGCGCCTCGATTTGAAAATGTTCCGTTTTCTCGGTGCGACGTCGATCCCTTTCCTGCGGCGGCGATTCTGGGCCTACGGCTTCTCGGTGCTCACATTGGTGGTCGGGCTGGGCGGTTTTTTGGGACGCGGCCAGGAGAACTTCGGCGTCGAGTTTGTCGGCGGAACCCTCGTGCACCTGCGCTTCCAAAACCCGCCGGATGTCGCCCGTCTCCGCGAGATCCTCGCCCAAGAGGCGGTCAAAGAGGCGATGATTCAACCCTACGGAAAAGGCTCTGACAACCAAATCATTGTCCGGGTGAGCGACACCGATATGCAAAACGTCGAATCCGCCGTGCGCCGGATTGTCGGTGATCAGGGTTATGAAATCCTGCGCGTCGAACGCATTGGTCCGACGGTGAGCGAAGACTTGCGGACCAAAGCCCTGTGGGCCGTCGTTTTAGCGACGGCCGGCATCTTGGGCTACCTCGCCTGGCGGT
>CP070697.1:3540441-3541815 GCA_020353555.1 Desulfobacterales bacterium | reverse complement strand
GCTGATGATGGCGTAGCCTCGATCCATCGCCGCCCGCCAGTCCTGATAGGACCGGGTCGCAAGATCATCCGGCGATGTCCCGTGCCCCTTGAGACGGGGAACATACACCCAAAACCCCTGGCGGGCCAAATAAACCGCCAAATCCTTCACTTCCAGGGGCGCCGCCATGTAGCCGTGGCAAAGTACCACCCCCACTTGGCGGGATTTGCCTCTCATCAGAAAGGGCATTCCCACATCCAGCGGCTTAGATTCGCCTTCGATGTAAAAAGCTTGGTAATCTTGTTCATACTCCTGGACGTCCTGCTGCATCAAATGGCGGGCAACCTTGCGTTTTATCCAAAAATCGGGCAAGTAGGCCAGTTGGTGCACATAACGCTGCAGATCGGTCAATGGCTCCACGTCGTTTGCCATCACTTCAACCGGGTTGGTGACGCGGGCCCGATGGAAATCATAAGGGGATGAAAACTTGGCCGAATCCTTAACCAGCCGATTGCCGTTCAGGCTTAACACGCCCGTCTGCAAAGCCACCGTCATGAAATCATGGACCCGTCCGAAGCGATCATCGGTCAGCAGGTGCACCTGGTCTTCTTGAAGATTGCGGTGATAACAGATCTGCGTGCTTTTTTGAACCCAGGTCGCCGCCAGAAACACCCGCCGGCGCAAATTGGGTTCAAGGATATTCTTATACGGCATCGAACGCAGGATCGAAGCGAAAAGATGATCGTAATTGACGGTGGTCAAACTGTAAATAGCCGCCATATAACGCTGCATGATTTTCAAGGCTTCTTTGCGCATGACGGATTTGGACGGGATCGGATCATCCGGATTAATGCGCCTGGCAGCCGTAATATCTAAATCGATCGCCGAGCATTGCAGACATTCAAGTATTCCAATCGGCGCGCCGAATCGGATGTCAATATCCACTCCGGACAGCAGCATGGAGCCTTCCGTCATAAGCTCCTCCAAAATATGTTCGGGGAGATCCTCCACCAGGCGAACGGCAAGGTTGCTGAGAATATTGTCCCGGGCCCGAATCGGATAGTAGGTCAAGTTGACCGGAACGATGACGGTGTTTTGGTCTGCGATCTGGTCCATTGATTCGATCTGGAAAAGATCCAGCAGGTGGTTGAGTTCACCAGGGTTTTGCGTCGCAAGGCGACGTAACCGCTGGCGATAGAATTCGGTGCGCAAAGCCAGCGTGGCCGCCCCGGTATGCGGCGGATGTTTACCATCGGCCCAGGAGATCATGAAGCGCCCCTTTTCAATGATTTTTTTACTTTTGACCATGCGGCCTTCCGGGAAGATAATCCACGAAGCTTCGCCGGTGAGCAGGGATTTAACGATCAGCCGATCCCGGTCCGGATTCCGGGTTGA
>CP070697.1:3538962-3540341 GCA_020353555.1 Desulfobacterales bacterium | reverse complement strand
ATGCCGGCAGCTAACCTATCGATCGAGGAATGGTCGCCCAGATTTTCCGGATCAAGGAAAATCCGGTGCGATCTCGTTGGCAATCTAAGGTTTCCGATATTTCTTTAAATTTGCTGAACATATAAACCTAACATGGGAGTACGGATTTAAAAAAATGATCGGTAAGCGCGGGTTGACCCGGGTGAACTCGGTTCAGGGCCTTTTTTGCCGGAAACTTAAATCACATAATTTGCCTTGTCAAGGGATGGGTTCTCCATGCTATAAGTCGAGGTGTTCACTTACCGCCTGCGTAGCGCCTTGCGCGCCCAGGAGCTCTGATTCTAAACCGCCCTGTCACGCTCATCCGGCGTTGGCAGGCACCCATCGGCATAAACGGATATGAAATGTGAAGGCGAAATGCGGCCGCTTTTGGAGCACCCCTCCCTCCTCGCCAGCCATATCATCGAGGTTCTTATCGCGCACAGCCGGCAGGCACGTATTTTTGCCTCAGATGACGCCAAGCTGATGAGCGCTTCCGCCGTATTATTCCCGCTGGGCATGTTTGCGGCCGGGCATCGATCTTTACCTGAGCCCTGTCTTATCTTGAACAAAAGATCGGCGCACGTGCCTCAGCCTGGAGACCTTTGTTGCCCGGGCGGCAGCGTGACTCCTCGGCTGGACGTTTTCTTGGCCAAACTCCTGAGTCTGCCGCTCTCGGGGCTTGCCCGCTGGCCTCACTGGGCCACCTGGCGCGAACGGCGACCGATGGAGGCGCGCGCGCTGGCTGTACTTTTTGCGACCAGTCTGCGGGAGAGCTTTGAAGAAATGCGTTTGAACCCCTTGACCGTCAAGTTCTTGGGACCATTGCCGCCCCAGCGCCTGGTAATGTTCCAGCGGGTGATTTATCCGATGGTAGCCTGGATTCCGCGACAAAAGCGATTCCATCCCAATTGGGAGGTCGAAAAAATCGTTTTTATTCCCCTGCGCGATCTAATCAATCCCGCCCACTATGCGTGTTGCCGATTTCATCTGGGAAATGACCAGGGCGCTGAAACGGGGCGCCCCGCCAACGAGCATCCTTGCTTCCGCCATGCGGATTCAAGTGCATCCGAACTTCTATGGGGCGCGACCTATCGGATTACCACGGTTTTTTTGAAGCATGTGTTCCGGTTTGCGCCCCCTGATATAACTTTGTGTCCGGTGGTAAACGAAAGCTTGCGTGAAGATTATTTCGGGGGGCCCCGCCCCAAAGGATTAAGAACTCCGTAGTTTCGGGGTTGTATTTCGGTCATTGATTTACGGACGGAACAACAGGATTCCGTAACACAAGAGAAGGAGAAAGTTTCATGCGCAAAATTGCCATCGCCATGGCAAAAGGAGGCGTCGGCAAAACAACCACC
>CP070697.1:3537472-3538862 GCA_020353555.1 Desulfobacterales bacterium | reverse complement strand
AAGCGTCCAACCGGTCAAATGCCTCCCGCGGGATACCCCAGGCCATTTTGCGGTTGGCTCTGCGCCAAGCTTTGAGCTGGGCCGGCACGGGCCGAATACACGCCGGGCGGTCTTCCGGTGGGACCCTTGCGAAAACGTTTCGATACCAACGAATCGGTGCCATTGCAGGCTGGCCCATTTCAATTTACTAGTTGAAAGTCGATCTGCAACCCGTGTTCCGCGCAGACTGGAATCGGGTGGTTTCATAACAAATTGAGAAACACTAGCAGATAAGATGCTTCCGACAGCATCGGAATAGGGCGTTGCTGTGAACCTGAGTTTGGGTGACAAAAATCGACCCGGCGCTTCACGCGGTAAGCTAGTGGCAGTACCCTTTTTCCCGGGACCAACTCAGATAAGCGCACTCATCTAGTTCACAGGCCTTCAAAAAATCCTCGCAGGCGCGATCGAATTCGCCTAAATTCAGGTAGGCCGCTCCTCGGCTGATATACGCCTCGGCATAATTCGGGTCCAGTCTGATCGCCTGGTTATAATCCAGCATGGCTTCATAAGGCCGACCATAATTTTTGTAGGTTACTCCACGCCGGTAGTAAGCTTCGGTCATATTCGGATCAAACCGGATCGCTTCATCATAATCCTCGATGGCGCGCCGATACTGGCCTAATCTGCTGTAGACATTCCCGCGATGGTAATAGATGATGGCATTCGCGGGATCCAACCGAATAGCTTCATTATAATCCTCGATGGCGCGTTGATACTGTCTCAAATTTTTGTAAGCCACTCCTCGATTATGATAAGCCCGGGTGTAATTCGGCATGAGGCGGATCGCCTGGGTATAATCGTCGATCGCATCTTGGTAGCGGCCTAATTTTTTGTAGGCGACCCCCCGGTTAAAATAGGCTCGGCCATAACGGGGGTCGATACGGATTGCCAGATTATAATCTTCTATCGCACGGTGGTACTGGCGGGCTTTTTTGTAAATGACGCCCCTGTTGCGGTAATAAATGGCATTTTGGGGGTCAAAACGGATCGCCTGCGTAAGATCTTCAATTGCTGGTTCGATTCGGTCCAGGTTTTTGTAGGCCACTCCCCGGTTATAGTAGGCGGCGGCATATTGGGGATCGAGATGGAGGGCGCGATCATAGTCCGCCATGGCGCGCAGGTATTGTCCGGATTGTTTATAAGCTGTTCCGCGGTTATTGTAGTAGATGGCATTATCAGGATCAAAATGAATCGCCTGGCTATAATCTCCAATTGCCCGCTGAGGCTGCCCCAAGTTTTGATAAACCGCCCCCCGGTGGTTGTAGTAAGCAGCATTGTCGGGATCAAGCCGAATCGCGTCGGAATAGTCTCCGACGGCCTGTGGATGCTTTCCCAACTCTTGATTAAC
>CP070697.1:3535979-3537372 GCA_020353555.1 Desulfobacterales bacterium | reverse complement strand
TGGTGGGCGAATCCGGATGCGGCAAAAGTGTAACCTGCTTTTCGATCATTCGGCTGATCGACCATCCGGGAAGAATCGTCGCCGGAGAGATTCGGTTCAAAGGGCGCAATCTGCTCGAGCTCAGCGAAAGCCAGATGCGGGCCATCCGGGGCAACGAGATTGCCATGATCTTTCAGGATCCCATGACCGCCTTAAATCCGGTCTTAACCATCGGCGACCAGCTGAGCGAAGTTTTGATCACGCATCAGGGTATGCGCGCGACCCAGGCGAAAAAGGCCGTCATCGAGATGCTCGGCGAAGTGGGGATTACCGAGGCGGAAAAACGGTTCGATCAATACGTGCATTCCCTTTCGGGCGGCATCCAGCAGAGGGTCATGATTGCCATGGCCCTTCTGTGTAAACCGGACCTGCTGATCGCCGATGAGCCCAGCACCGCGTTGGACGTAACCATCCAAGCCCAAATCCTTGAGCTGATGAAAGACCTACAAAAGGATTTCGCGACCTCCATCATGTTCATTACCCACGATCTGGGGGTTGTTGCCGAGATTGCGGATTTTGTGCTGGTCATGTACGGAGGCAAGGTGGTCGAATCGGCGGATGTCAAAACCCTTTTTAAGTTTCCGCGGCATCCGTATACCGTCGGTTTGCTGCGATGTCTCCCTAAATTAACCGAAGATCGGAAAGAACTGTACACCATCAAAGGAATCGTGCCGAATCCTCTCGAACTGACCGCGGGCTGCAAGTTTCACCCCCGCTGCGTCCACGCCCAGGTGAGGTGCCGGAAGGAGGAGCCGCCTCTGGAGCCGGCCGGAAAAGAGCATTTAGCGGCGTGTTGGCGGTCCCGGGAAGATCTGTTTGCTCGAGATTGAAGGAAAGGTTTAGGTCCACGCATGCCGAATCCCTTGATTCAAGTCAGCCGATTGACCAAGTATTTTCCAATAAAGACCGGCGTGTTTCAGCGGACCGCCGGGTGGATCAAGGCGGTGGACGGTATTTCCTTTCACATCCGCAGCGGCGAAATGCTGGGACTGGTGGGGGAATCGGGCTGCGGCAAAAGCACGGCCGGAAAGGCCATGATTAACTTGGAGCGGCCTACCGCGGGCGAAGTATTGCTCAATATGGCGCCGGAGGGAGATCCCCCGCAATATGTCGACATCACCCGGTTAAACAGAAGGGCCCGCAAGCGCCTTCGACAGAAGGTCCAGATTATCTTTCAAAACCCTTACGGCTCTCTCAATCCACGGATGACCGTGAACCGCATGCTCAAAGAGATTATCAACTATTACGATTTGGCGCCTTCCGCCCAGGCCGCCCATGAACGAATTCTGCATCTTCTCGACCGAGTCGGTCTCCATCCGGAAGATTTGAATAAATATCCCCATGAATTTTCCGG
>CP070697.1:3534477-3535879 GCA_020353555.1 Desulfobacterales bacterium | reverse complement strand
ATATAAGCGACCGATTGGGTTTGCAGCGGATGCACCATCCAGATGCCAGCAGTAAAAAAGGGAACCCATTTTACACGGGTATAGCGGGCGTGCAGGGCCGGCGTTCGCAAGGTGGCTTGGGTGAGAAGATAAAGCAGGATCCCGTTGGTGATATGGATCAGAATATTGACCAGGTGATAACCGACGACATTGTAATGGTTGAAATAATAGTTCAGGGCAAAGCTGACGTTGGCCACCGGCCGGTTGCGCTCGGAACTTTCACGCGCCGCCGTCTGCAAGGCTTTCCAACTGATGCGCGTGAGGCGGATATGGGGATTATCCCGAATATTGGATTTATCGTCAAAAACAAAAGGGCCTGTGAGGGTTTGGGCGTAGATCAAGAAAACAATCAGCGCCAAGCCTGCGAGCAGCAAAAGCTCACGTTTAGGAGCGGCAGCGTCCGGAGGGTTTGATTGAGGATTTGGCATTCTTTATTTGCATTCTATCGTGGAGTTGCAAGCAAACTCTAAGACGGAACGGAGATTTTGTTGCCGCTGGAGGAGGACACGGCATGACGCCGGAGCAAGACGGATGTCAGGCGACCCCAAATTCAACGGAGATAAAATACCCCATATCAAGGCGGAATGCAAATTCAACCCATCCGGCCGGCAGAGCCAGCGTATATGCTTCCTATTTTTAAATGCGTTGGCTCCGATCCAGCTTGGGCTGCTGGGTGTTACAACGCGATGCGCAACGGTTCTTCCAAGCTATCATTTTGGTGTGGTTCTGAAACAGTGAAGTTTTAGTTTAAATTGTGGACGCTTCAACACCAATTCCCAAGGCCCGGCGCTGAAGGCGGGCGATTCTTTTCATTTGACATTCACGCGCAAGTTTCGCTACTTTAAATCTTTTAAGAAAGACAGTCGCGCGTTTTCCCATGCGAGGCAGGTAATATTGCTGGATGCGCGACTGATCAGCGCAACATTTTGTGGGGAATCATTCAAAGAAGCGGATTCGTGTTCGTGAACTCAAGAAAATACGATCTCGTTTCCGAAAAGACGCTAAGTTAGCTCATTGGGCATCTATTTTCGTCCAGATCTGCAAAGGAAATCCAGAATGAAAAATGACATCAGCCAAGTTACCTCCTTTAAGGAGTCGATGCTGCTGACCGGCATCGGACTCGCTTTGTTTTATTGGATTTGCGAATCGTTCATGTTCTTTTTCCTGAAACCCCAGGCCAATTTTTTTCAGCTACTTTTCGGCCCGGATCTATTCGAAGTCTGGACGCGGCTGCTGGTGTTATGTCTTTTCGTTATTTTCGGTTCGCATTACCAGTACGCCTTTAATAAACGGAAGGTGGCCATCGAGGCCCTGCGCGAAAGTGAGGAGAAATATCGAACCATCCTCGAAAGTATTGAAGAAG
>CP070697.1:3532966-3534377 GCA_020353555.1 Desulfobacterales bacterium | reverse complement strand
ATGGGCCGGGATATTTTCAGCCGGGTCGTCTGGGGTTCGCGTCTTTCTCTGATGGCGGCGGCGGTGGTATTGGCCCTTTCCACCAGTATCGGGATTTTGGTGGGGGCGATTGCCGGCTACCTGGGCGGCCGGGTGGATGAAATCCTCATGCGCTTCACGGATATGTTTCTGGCCTTTCCGGCAATGGTGTTGGCCATGGTGATCGCCTCCGCCCTGGGACCCAGTCTGATGAATGCCATGATCGCGATTGCGGTGGTTTGGTGGCCGTGGTACGCGCGGCTGGTCCGGGGACAGATTCTTTCGATCAAAACGATGGAATATGTGGAAGCTGCCAAGGCCCTGGGGGCCAGCCACGGGCGCATCTTGTGGAAGTACATCCTGCCCAACTGCACGGCGCCTTTGATTGTGCAGGCGACCCTGGACAGCGGTTATGCGATCCTGACCACGGCCAGTCTTTCTTTTATCGGTGTGGGCGCGCTGGCTCCCACGCCGGAGTGGGGGTCCATGATATCGATCGGCCGCAGCTACATTCTGGTGCAGTGGTGGTACCCCACCTTTCCCGGCCTGGCCATCTTTCTGGCGGTCGCAGGATTCAATCTTCTGGGAGACGGATTGCGAGACATCCTGGACCCGCGTCTGACGGTTTAGAGCCTCGATTCAGATGGAGAAGCTTCCCATGCAAGCCTTGGTGACCCTGACATCCGAGGAGTCCAGGCGGCTGGTTGCGAAAGCCGTGGCCCGCCTGGAAGCCGTTCGGCAGGCGCAAAAAAGCGGCCTGATCGGTTTTTGCCTGTGCACCTCGTGCGGATACATTATCCAGGAAATCCTGGGGACGGCGGCGGTGGATCCCGGCGGCTATTGTTGCGGATTCATCCATGGCCAAGGCTCGTGCAGCGTCCCGGATCAGAAGCGGGAAAAACTGCTGCTGCTCGAGAAGGGCCAGCCGCGCTGGCTGGATTTCCCGCACGAAAATTTCACCGAATTTCTGGATCGCATGGATGCCGAGGACGTGATTATCAAGAGCGGCAACCTCATGGATCCCCACGGCAATGTCGGTGTTCTGGTGGCCTCGCCGGATGGGGGCGAAGCCGGCGCCTATCTGCCCCGGATCGCCGCCCGGGGAATTCAACTGATCGTACCCATGACCCTGAATAAAACCGTTCCGCTGCCCCTGAAGGAAATTCTGCCCTATATGGGGATTGCCAAATTCAGACGGGACCGGGTGCATGGGTTGTCGTGCGGGATGCTGGCGCTGCCGGGCCGGGTTGTCACCGAAATTGATGCCTTGCAGGACCTTTTCGGCGTCCGGGCCCTGCCGGCGGCCATGGACGGGGTCGGCAGCGGGACCGGGACCGTAACCCTCGTCCTGGCCGGCGCGGAGAAGTTCGTCGAAACCGCCTGGCGCGCCGTC
>CP070697.1:3531448-3532866 GCA_020353555.1 Desulfobacterales bacterium | reverse complement strand
CAGACACCCGCGGGCCGCATTGCTTGGCCGGGAGGAGTGTGAAGCGGGTGCCGAAAACATTTCGTATAGATCGGGCGCATCGATTCTGCTAATTTATCACCCGCGCCAGGAACACTTGGCCGCGTCCAGTGACTCAAGAAGTTTTCTTCGATAAAGGAGGAATAGATGCAGATAACGGTTTTGGGTGCGGGCTTAATTGGAAGCGCGATTGTCCAAGATCTGGCCCGGGACGCGCGATTTAAAGTCACGGTGGTGGACCGCCGTCAGGTAGCTCTAGATAAATTGGAAGCCGCAATCCCGGTGCAAGGCATACCGGCCGATCTTCTGGCCGTTGGTGACCTTATCCCAGTCCTGGCCGCTTGTGACCTGGTGATCTGTGCCGTTCCGGGTTTTATGGGCTTTGAAACCGTGCGCAGGGTCATTGAAGCCGGCAAGGATGTGGTCGACATTTCCTTTTTCAGTGAGGATCCCTTTGAATTGGATGAATTGGCCAAGGCCAAGGGGGTTACCGCGGTGGTGGATTGCGGGGTGGCTCCCGGGCTGTGCAATATGATCGGCGGTCATGTCGTGGATTTGCTGGACCAAACGGATCGGTATATCTGCTATGTGGGGGGATTACCTGTCATTCGCCGGTGGCCCTTCCAGTACAAGGCCGTTTTTTCGCCGGCCGATGTGCTGGAAGAATACCTGCGTCCGGCCCGCTTCGTTGAAAACGGACGGGAGGTGGTGCGTCCGGCCCTATCCGAGGTTGAGTTGTTGGACTTTGAGGATCTGGGCACCCTGGAAGCGTTTAACACCGACGGCTTGCGTACCCTGAGACAGACGCTGACCGTTTCCCATATGAAGGAGAAAACCCTGCGCTACCCCGGACACGCCGACTTGATGCGGGTCTTTCGTGAGAGTGGATTTTTCAGTACCACTCCCATCGAAATCAACGGGCTGTCGGTCGCTCCCATGGCGGTGACTTCCAAGCTGCTTTTTGACCAGTGGCAGTTACAGGAAGGGGAAGAGGATATCACGCTGATGAGAGTCTTAATCGAAGGTCAAAAAGGAAAGCAAAAATATCGCTACACGTACGACCTACGGGACGCATATGATCGCCAAACCCGGACCACTTCCATGGCGCGCACCACGGCTTACACCTGCACGATGGTAGCGCGTCTAGTCATCGAGGGGCTTTTTCAGCAGAAAGGAATCTGTCCCCCCGAGTACATCGGCCGTGATCAACGCTGTTATGAAAATTTGCTGGCCGGCCTCCAAGGGCGCAACATCCGCTTGAAGGAAACCGTCAGCGAATTATGATAGGTCGCCAAATATCTGGTGCTGACCCTTTTATTGGTTGACGTTTATATGACTTTTGGGTAAGCTATTCTCCAACCTTTAACCTTTATGGAGGATAGCATATGGGACGCAGAGGA
>CP070697.1:3529930-3531348 GCA_020353555.1 Desulfobacterales bacterium | reverse complement strand
GGTCAAATAGAATATGTTCGCCAAAACTTTTGGTCAGGTTTTCGACGCTGATCATGACAAAAATGCCTTAGGAGATGAGCTTTTTGCGAATGGACTGCCACTTAAAGGTTCGGCGCAGGGTTTGAAACCGGCGCTTAGCGCCGGCGGGCAGCTCAAACTCCTGACCGACATAGGCATCCAGACATTCTTCCCGCAGCCGTTGGAAGTTTTCCCCGGTGGGCGCCAAGGTCCATCCCTTAAACGACGAGTCCCGCGCTCCGGCCCCTTCTTGTTTTCCGACCATGCGGCCATAAAAATATGCGGATAGGCGCGCGTAAAATGCAAACCAGTCATCGGGGTGATGGTCGCCATACTTTTGCGCGGCGTAGGCCCGCAGGATCGCGATTTGGATTTCACAGTCCGTCAACGCCAGATCCAGGCTCTTTTCCGTGGCCTCCGTTTCCGGGGGATTCGCGTCCTGACCGTTATTTCCGGATAGCTGTCGCAGATAGGTGGCCGAGATTTTGCGATCCACCAGATCCATGATTTTTTCGCGAATATAGCGCAAACGATTATTTTGATGCAGGGATTGATTTTCGATTTGGCTGAGCTCATCCAAGATTCCCTGGCGGGCGTCCGCATCAAACTGCCGAATAGACCGATAGACGACTTGGTGATGTTCGTCGGATTGGGCCGAGGGCTCCCGGATGTATCTTTTCCATACGTCGTGGAGTTTGAGATCCGGGGTCGTTTGTATCTTCTTTCCGCGTGTTTTTGCCATGGGAGTGTCTCCTTGATCTGGCGTAGGGCGTCCGTTGCCCGTCGAGGCCCCCGCCGCGGAGCCGGTCGTCCTGCTAATCGGAGCTTTCTTGGAGCTGATTCCAAGCATCGCGTGGGGGCCAAACGGCCGTCAAGTCTCTGACCACCAAATCGGAAGCCTGTTGCAGCACCTGCATGAATACCTGGGAATACTCCTGGGCCTCCGGGCGGGGATCCAATGCGTGTGCATATAATGTGCGGCCCGCGGTGATGGTGGCCCGGAGCTGCTCGGCGAGTTGTTGGAGTTCTTTTTCGGCCGGCAGTGCAAAGTGCCTGACGATCCGGGCCGCTTCGCGGGCCAGATGCTCCAACCGATCGTCGGTAACCGATGCAATCCCGCGATCTTGCCGGTTATGGAATCTTACGGCATCGCAGATTTCCTGGGGAATATTATAGCGCTCCAAGACCAGGGCGCCGACTTCGGCGTGGGTGACGCCCAAAATTCGTTGTTCCGCCATGCTGCTGGAAAGGCCCTCGGTCTTTTTCAAGTCGACAATTTGACGGTGCTCGTCTGGAAAATAGACGGCAATAATTAATTTGCCGATATTATACAAAGTTGCGACGGTTACCAGATCTTCGGGATTTTTATAGTTGAGAATTTGGGCCAAGACCCTCGAGAT
>CP070697.1:3528390-3529830 GCA_020353555.1 Desulfobacterales bacterium | reverse complement strand
GGCAAACAGGTGGCCCTCAAGATTCAGATGATCTTTCAGGACCCTTTGGCCTCGCTAAACCCGCGCATGCGTGTACGAGACATCATTGGAGAGGCACCGCGCGTGCACGGTCTCGTTTCGGGTTCCGAAATGGAGGCCTATGTTGATGACATCATGCTGCGGGTCGGCCTCGATCCGAGCTACAAACGGCGATATCCACACCAGTTTTCCGGCGGCCAACGGCAGCGCATCGGTATCGCGCGGGCCCTGGCGGTTCAGCCTGAATTCATTGTATGTGATGAGGCTGTTGCCGCATTAGATGTCTCTATTCAGGCCCAGGTGCTGAATCTCTTTATGAAGCTGCGCGAAGAGCTAGCGCTGACCTACCTTTTCATTAGCCATGATGTCGGGGTGGTCGAGCATCTCGCAGACCGTGTTGCGATTATGTATCTGGGGCGAATCGTTGAATTGGCGCCGACCGAGGAACTGTTCGCCCGGCCGAACCATCCTTACACCCAAGCTTTGCTGCGTGAAGTGCCGCGGCTTGACACCCGCCAGCATGCGTTTGAACCGATCAGAGGCGAAATCCCATCGCCGCTGGATCCGCCCTCGGGCTGCCATTTTCATCCCCGTTGTCCATTTAGCATGCAGCGTTGTCGCGAATGGCAGCCTAAGCTTGTTAGAATCGCACCGCAGTGGCATTCAGCTTGCCATCTGAATTAACGCAAAATTCTTGGGAAGGAGAATCGTATGGATCAGATCAAGGAGCAAATCGGACGCGAGGTTGAAACACTTGGCCAGGATTTGTTTGCAATCAGCGACTTTTTGAAAGCCAATCCCGAAACTGCCTATCAGGAATTTAAAGCCTGTGAACATTTAAGCCGGGTATTGGATGAACAGGGTTTTCGGGTGCAAAAGGGTGTTGGTAATGTGGAAACCTCCTTTCTGGCCCGGCCTTCCGATTGTCAGCCCAGCCGTCCCACCGTCGCCTTTTTGGCGGAATATGATGCTCTGCCCAAGATCGGCCACGGCTGTGGTCACAATTTGATTGCGGCAGCCAGTTTGGGCGCCGCCATCGTCTTGAAGCAAATTTTAGGAGATGAGGCCGGGGGCGTGGCGGTCGTCGGAACACCCGCCGAAGAAGGTGGTGGTGGCAAGGTGCGCCTGGCAGAGGCAGGTATTTTCGATGAAATGGATGCTGCCATGATGTTTCATCCGGGCCAGCTAAACATCCCAGGAAAAGATATGCTGGGCCGCATCAAATTTAAGATGGAATTCATCGGCCGTAGCGCGCATGCCTCCGGAACACCGGACCGCGGCATTAATGCACTGGATGCCATGGTCAGCGCTTACTCCAGCATCAATGCCATTCGCCAGCATCTGCGGCCCGACGGCCGGGTCCACGGCATTATCACCCACGGGGGCGATGCGCCCAACATCATCCCCGACTATGCCGCCGGT
>CP070697.1:3526846-3528290 GCA_020353555.1 Desulfobacterales bacterium | reverse complement strand
CCGCCATCATGATCATTCTGCTGGCCTTCCTCAATGACATCCCCATCATGACCATCGCTTACGACCGCACCGGACTTCAGCCCAACCCCGTGCACTGGAATATGCATCGGGTCATCGCGGTGGCGACGGTGATGGGTCTGCCAGGTGTGGCCGGCAGTTTTCTGATGCTCTACCTGGCCGTTGACTGGCTGCATTTAACCATCCCCCAGGTCCAAACGTATATATTTCTGAAAATGGCCGTAGCCGGTCATCTGACATTATTTGTGTCCCGCAGCAAGGGGTTTTACCTGAAAAAGCCTTATCCGGCCCCGGTCATGATCTGGTCGGCCGTCGGCACCAAGCTGTTGGGGACCTTTCTGGCAGCCTACGGGTTCGGCCTGATTTCACCGATTACCTGGGGCGAAATTGCATTGATCTGGGGCTATTCCATCACCTGGGCCTTTCTCACCGACTGGGCCAAGGTACGGGTCTATCGCCACTTTGGCCTGGCAACCACGCGGCATGAGAACTTTCTCAGGATCGTGAAACAGTCGCTGCATCACCACGCCGCGCATCTCAAGATGATGATGGCAGGATTACTCATGGCGACTACATGCGTATGGATGGTTGCGGCATGCTCTCAACCGCCGACGCAGAGTCAAAAACCATCCGCTATAAAGGAAATGTCTCAAGCGGAACCCCGCCAGGTCAGTCAAAGCGTGCAGATAGCCACCGATTTAGACACTGCCATTGAACAGGTGGCGACCAAAGCGATACCAGCGGTGGCGCACATCGAAGTGAAAGAACACCAGGAAATGACGAATCCATTTTATGCTTATAAAGACAATCCTTTTTTCCGCCCCTTTTTCGGCCTCCCCAAAGATATGCCCAAAAAGCTTCAAAGGGAGTTGGTCGGCATCGGCACAGGCGTACTCATCGATGCCGAGGGGCATATCCTCAGCAACTATCATGTCGTCGGGGGCGCCACTCAAATTGAGGTGACCTTATCAGACGGAACCCAATATCCCGCCACTGTGGTTGGGGTGGATCCCCAAACGGACTTAGGGGTGATTAAAATCAGCACCGCAAAACCACTGCCGTTTTTAAGCTTTGCAAATTCAGACGAGGCCAAAGTCGGCCAATGGGTGGTGGCCATCGGACATCCACGAAATCTCGACCAGACCGTGACCCAGGGGATTATCAGCGCCAAACATCGAACCGGGATCACGGACCCCGGCGGCTACCAGGACTTTTTGCAAACCGACGCCGCCATTAATCCGGGCAACAGCGGCGGTCCCTTGCTAACGCTTGGCGGTCAGGTCATCGGCATCAACTCCGTGATTGCCTCCCAATCGGGCGGCTTTGAGGGGATCGGATTTGCCATTCCCAGCAATATGGCCGCCCATGTCGCCGAAGCCCTGATCGCCCACGGCAAGGTCGAGCGCGGATGGGTGGGCGTCAGTGC
>CP070697.1:3525298-3526746 GCA_020353555.1 Desulfobacterales bacterium | reverse complement strand
AGTTGAGGAACTTGGCGTTTGTCCTGCGGCGGTCGACTCATCGTTCAACGGAATCAACAACGGCAAAAATGCCGGCAGAATATGCTGGGCCGTTGCCGGATGTTTTATCTGTTTTACGAGGATGAAGATACAAGAGAGCTTAAAGTGGCCGTGGTTGAATTTAGCGTCAGAATGCAGCGCATCGGCGTGGAACTCAAGGCCGGTGATTTGATCGATCTTTAAATCTGAATCAATTCCCCGCTGCTTGTCGGAGTGAAGCGTTGATTTCGTCGCCGGAGCGGCGGGGAAAGGATTCAAATGAAGGAAGATGCACGATGGGGACAAGGAAAATGTTTAAGAAAATCATTCTCGCTTTCAAGTTTAGCCCAGCCTGCCGGTCGGCACTCGAAAAAGCGATACAGCTTTCGATATTTAACGATGCGGAGCTTTTCATCTTTCATGCTTTGGATTACCGGCTAAAAGGGAAGGACGAAACAGATGCGGAACTCATTGAGCTCAATCAGCAGATGGACCACAAATTTGAAACCGAAATAAAACCGCTTATCGAAGATTTTCCGAAATTCAAATTTGGGTCCTCACCGAGTGATCCAGCGCTTGAAATTTGCAGAATCGCCCATCAAATCCAAGCTGACTTAATTCTCTTAGGGTGCCACGATGAACCGGAGAAGCCAAGACTGGCTCGGCTTGATTACGTGGGAGTGACGATTTTGGAAAAGGCCCCTTGCCCGGTGATCCTGGTTCCACCCTAAATCGGTATTCATCTTGGATGTCGGAGCCCCATCGAAAATTAAACAACATAGCAACCCGATATCCTGCTGCATGCAGGATCGAAATTATAAGTTATCCGAAAGATTTTCAGTTATGGTACTACCAGAGCGCACTCATGGAAGAATATTTTAACTGGAGGACGGATGATAACCGACGAGCCGAGATAACGAAGCATACGGGTGGAAAAAAGTCCTTCGACGGCTACGCGTTTCCGGGCGAGTGGCGAGTCTACCCGTTTCGGTCGATGGCGAGACGGTTCGGTTTGTTAGAGACAAGCTCTTGTATACCCAAGATTCGGGATTACCTGCTTGCAGTCCATGAAGAAATTGAGATGTCTTTCACGAAAATAGATCAACAAATAGGCCTCTTGAAAGGCGCCAGCGACTACGGTAGCCTCAAATTGCTCAAGGGCGCGCCAGAGGCGTTCTTTAAGCACTTGCGTAACCTTCAGGCGACGACAGACCATCTCACTGCTGCCTACTGCGGAGATCGAACCGGCATCAAAGGGGGATCAAACCCCCCAGACACGTAACCACTGCTATTGCGTGGATTTGAGTTTCAATCCCTGGAACAATGTCCCGGATGAACATCGGCCGCTGGGAATCGTGCAGAGGATGAAGCGGGAGGTATATGCGGGGTCCCGGGACACGCGCTTTAAGGAGAACCAGTTAACGAACGTT
>CP070697.1:3523746-3525198 GCA_020353555.1 Desulfobacterales bacterium | reverse complement strand
CGGAAATGCAAAGGCGCTCTTCAAATCACCGGCCGCCCTTTATTACGCCTCGGCGCTGGCTGTGGGATCGGTGCTGGTAGCCCTAAACACGCATGGAACGGTCTACGACAGCTGGCGCGAGTCTTTGCGCTATGCCGTCTTTCAGGTGGTCTCTCTCGGCACGAGCACCGGCTTCGCCAACGCCGATTCCGGTTTGTGGCCCCCGTTTTCCCAATTGGTCCTCATGTTCTTTACGCTGCAATGTGCCTGCTCCGGCTCGACCTCGGGAGGTATCAAAGTCGATCGAGCCGTCATACTCTGGAAGACGATCAATCGGGAGATCAAGCTCATTAAACATCCCAAGGCGGTTGTCCACGTCAAGCTGGGTGAGAAGACGCTCGAAGAAGCCAATATCACAGCGTGCTTGCTCTTTATCTGCATCTACCTCGGGATTGTGTTTCTGTCCACGCTGCTGCTTTCCGCACTGGGGGTCGATCTGCTTTCGGCTTTCTCAGGGTCGGCCGCGGCCATGGGGAATGTTGGGCCGGGATTCGGTTTGGTGAGTTCGCTCAGCAATTTTGCGCTGATCCCGGTGGCTGGAAAATGGCTGCTGACTTTCGTGATGCTGTTCGGGCGTTTGGAGATTTATGGACTTCTGCTCTTCTTAATTCTTCGTTCTTGGCGTTGACCGGCTGCCGGGAGGCTCATTGCCGACTGCAGGCCTGTTCATGGAATATTGAAAAAACCCGGTGTCCTGCGAATACCAGAAAGGAAACACAAAATGCATCCTAAAAGCGGGAAACTCTTGGTGTGGATCGGGTTTCTTGTTCTCTGCTTGAGCGCGACGGCCTGGTCCCAAAATCCAATACTGCCTAAAACCGGCCAGAAAAAGGCAGCGGCAGACAACCTCGAAGACACCACGCTCCCCAGAGACTTGAACCCAACCCAGATCGATCAAATCATTGCCGGTCTCAGTGACGAGCAGGTACGAAGATTGTTAATCAATGAGCTTAAGGTGCAGGCCCGGCAGGAGACGACCGTCGAGGCGCCACCGGAAGGCATCGCCGGGTTCATCGACAAGATCAAAAATCTGACTGCTTCGCTGCAGTCCCGTATTGAATTTCTGCGCTCCGGCGGCAGCGTTGCGCCCCGACAGGCGGCGGGCATATACAGCTTGCTTGGCACGGGAGAACGCGGGACCAAGAGCGTGGCCGGCGTCATTGTCAGCGTCGCGGCCGTTCTGGCCGGCGCCCTCCTGATCGAATGGCTGTTTGTGATTTACACCGCGGCGGCGCGACGCCGCATCACATCAAGCGTGCCTTCCGGATGGATCGCCAAAATCGGGACCCTGTCCATGCGAGCCCTGTTGGATTTTGCGGCCATCGTCATCTTCATTGTCGCAGCCCTGATCCTTTTTTTCATTTTTCTGGACCGCACCGCCGGCCAGCGCGTCCTTTTGGCCGCTTACCTGGC
>CP070697.1:3522192-3523646 GCA_020353555.1 Desulfobacterales bacterium | reverse complement strand
ATTGACGGACATGCAAGTATGCTCGGCCACGTCCGGCCCGGATGGCAGCAGCAAAAGCGTCCTTCGTCAATGGTCCTTGCATCTACTTCGTTCTCTTTGGTCCAACGGAAAGTTAAGTGGCGGGCAGGGAAAGCCAAAGCGATAAGGATAGGCCAATTTAATAGGTTGAAATATTGATATGTGGTAAAGCCGCCTGCTTCTGCCCGTCAATCTTCAACGTTTTGTTCGGCAAATCGTTCCCTGGATTCTCTGACTGCCGAGAGAATATCTTTTGTAGTTGCTTTGGTTTGGATTCCAGGAACATCAAATGGTGATTTTTTGCTTTTCCTATAAATTATGGAAAATGTTTCGCCGCCCCTTCGTTTGATAATAACCTCTTCACTTCTTGCGGTATTAAGAACATCAGAAAGACGCTGTCTTGCTTCAGAATATGTATACAAAAAGAGAATAAGATTACTTCTTTTCTCTTCGTATTTTTTTGCTCAATCAACTAAAGACATTTACTCTTTATGGAGAAGTATTTTTTAAATTTGGTTGCTTTTTATCTTAGAAAAATTATGGCTGCAAAATTATCAAAACTAGGGCATTTTACCTTTTAACGATTTAATTTTTTCATGCTTCATCTGCAAATGATCCATCCTAATTGCGCCTAACTTAATTTCTAACCGCGGGGTTCGGCGCTGGTGAGCAGCGGCCTAAATAAATTTCAAGCTTGCACGGCCTTTACGTAAAACCGCGGTCTTCACGCCGTCTGCTCCACTAGCTTGGTTAGGCGGCATGCTGAGGCGCACCTCGTGTGATGGTGTATGCCCACGTAATAGAATCAAGACGATTTACAACCGAATATAGCAATTTCGTTTCGAGAGAAGAGCCGTAAGGTGTTCTTATCATACCGCCAGCGCCACTCCCAGACTCGCCTATCCTGCACTCCAGCCACTCAATGTAGTCGCTTTGAGATGAAATACGCAAGCGAAGGTGCAAGGGAGTCCACGTTTGATCACTGATGAGCAGACATAGACCGATGAACTCAGCTTCTTCTGGACCGAGCTTTCGTGCTACTGCAAACCGAAACGCATCCAGACTTTCATAACGCCACCAAGGATACTCCCCTTCAAGTATTGATGGTATGACGCGCTCCATTGCGCTTTGAAAACCGCTGAAGTGGCCAGACTCCTCTATCGCAGATCCTGCTGATATCATCCCAAGTATCGTACGAAGACATCGAGAAGCGGTTTCTTCCGGTTTTGATGTCATTTTCATCCGCCCGCCTAACCCCTAACCCCCTGAATTAAGCCGCGCCGCCAAGCCGCGTCGGCTTGAATTCGTTAGGCCTGCTTGAGACGGAGCTTTCTGTTGATTGCACGCATAACTAGAACATAAGAAATGAATTCTGGCGCAATCACATCTCGGCGAGCCACCAGCTGTTGCGCGGCACAGCCGTTGACGATCCGCCG
>CP070697.1:3520635-3522092 GCA_020353555.1 Desulfobacterales bacterium | reverse complement strand
CCTCTTTTCCGACAATGCCCACTAAGCGGCCCTTTTGAAGCACGGGGAGGGTGTGCAGATTTTGGTCAACCATCAGCGCGGCCACTTCCGCAATAGACGTTTCGGGGCTGACGGTCACCGGATCAGCCGTCATGGCATGGGCCACGGTGAGAGCCGCGATCTTTTCGACCTCCTTGTCGAGTCGTTTCATGGAAGTCAGCGGCATAAATCCATCCAGCAGGGTAAAGAGCGAAGGAATGGGTATACTTTTTTGTTGGGCCACGAGGTCACTCTGACAGAGAATTCCCACCAGCTTGCCCTTCCCGTCCACAACCGGAACCCCATTAATGCGTTTTTCCAATAACAGATTGGCTGCCTGCGTTATCTCCGTGTCGGGCGATACGGTAATCACGTCGCGCGTCATGATATCTCTTACCAGAAGCATGGCACCACCTCTTTAAGCGGTCCGCTTTGACCGGTCCGCGGTTCGATCCCCATTCCTAACCCTTGTGCGCCGTCTGTTATTTGTGCGCCGCACGAATTCGAAACGCGACCAGACGGACGCGCATGATTTGGAGCTTACCTCTGCCGGGGTTGTCGGTCCATCTGATTCTGTCAGGCAATATAAAAAGAACGTCGCAGGGAGTCAAGGAGAAAAGCCGCCCTGCCCGCCGTCACCGGACTTAAAACGTCCGGACATGAACGGATTTGGGAGCCCCCCCGGTCAAAGCCGCGCAAGGCCGGGACAGGGAGCGGCGTTTTCGAATATTTAGTTTGCATCTCCGCGAAAAACAATTAAATTAGAGCTAGCATTTACAACCGCAATCCAGCAATCCATGGAGGAAGAACTCTGATGTCAGACAAAATAATCGCCATTGAAGAGCGACTGGGACCGTTTCAAAGGGTATTTCAAAGAGTCATGCGGATGGTTCCCGATCGTGATCGCAATGATAAGAACCTGCAGCGCCTGATCGCCTTTCGTCTGAGAGTAGATGGCGAGGCCGCGATTAGTGAGTATCTTATTCGCAAGATCCGGGAAGCCATCCAATGCGCCTACACCGGCAGATTGTATGATTTTCTCAAAGATGACTTGACGGAAAAGGAATGTGACTCTTCGGGCAATGATCGCGTTCCTCCCGGCGCGGCCTGAAGCGCCGCGCTGGATGGTTGAGAAAACAGTTGCCAATATTGATCGGAATGAGATAATAAAAAATTTCTTGGACTTGCCGCCGCATCCCGGCTGAAAGGCTTCAGGAAAAATGCATTACGAAGGTAATATCATTCGACCGCCCAGTGAGGCGAACAGCATTCTGCTTCAGGTAACCGTCGGGTGCTCACGCAACAAATGCACTTTTTGCGGCACTTACAGGGGGGAACGTTTCCGCCTGAAACCCGATGCCATCATCAGGGCCGATATCGCCTTTGCGGCCCAATATTGCCGGCGTCAGCGCCGGGTTTTTCTGTGCGATGGCGATGCC
>CP070697.1:3519065-3520535 GCA_020353555.1 Desulfobacterales bacterium | reverse complement strand
CAAGCCGCTCACATGGGAAAGGTGTTCAAACAGCGGCTGAAAGCGGTTAACCAGCTGGAGCAACAAAAAATCCGCGATTTCGGCCACCCCGCCGTGGCCGGCGGTGGCCACCCGTGCGGCCAGGGCTTCACCGCGGGTGTTCAACAAACCGTGCAATTCCCGCACAAAGCCGCTCAGTACTGGTACGGCCGCGCAATTCAGATTGGCCGCAATGAATTGATCGTCGATAATGAGATTTTTATCAGCGCGGGCCTCGATGATCCGCGCCACCCCCAAACAGGTGTAACCGGAACGCTCATCGCGTTGCCGCAAAAGCCGCGTCTTGAGTTGGCCGACTTGGACGGGGGCCGTCCCCTCGGCGCCGCCGTTGTTGTCCCTGACTTCGCGTTCACCCAACCGGAAGCGGGCCAGGTTATCCGGCTTCAGATCGCTGTCGGTTTCCGCGGACTCGGGTCGACGCACGGGCAACGCCAGGAAAACGATTTCGTTATGAATATCCTCCGGAATGTCCAAAGGCAAAGGAAGATCGTGATTGGCCGGCAAATTGAAAGGTGTGCCGTCCGGAAAAATTCCCCGGCATTCCGTCAGCGCTAGTTTCCCAATTTTAAGGAGGTCGAGGTCGAGCTTCAGGTTGTAAAAACCCCAGTCATAAGGCTGAAGCCCCAGGCAACGGCTGTTGATCAAATGCTCCACATAGCGGTCCTGCTGCTGAAAATGCTGGGGCTGCAAAAACATCCCTTCCGACCAAATGACCTTGCTGTTCACAGACATCTTGAATTTCCCGGATATCACCCTTAAATCTTGTTTTGTTTGGCGCGTAATTTTGCGATCTGCTCTTCGTAGGCCCGGACGAAATCTTCACCGAAGATATTCTCCAACACCTCGTCGGCGATTTTACGAAAAGCTTGGCTGTACGCATCCCAACTTTTGGCCTTGCGCTGGAATACGAGTCCCTCTTGATATTGTTTGGCAAAATGCTGTGGATCAAATCGTTCCAGCAGTTTGATCAAAGAGGCCTGGATTCCAGCCGTCATCGCCAGTTGATGGTTCATGATATCGGTGCAGGCCTCGCGCACAGCGTCGACCGCATTGACAAACCCGGGATGGTTGCGGGTCAGCAAAAGTTTGAGCGCATCATCAACAAGCGGGCTAAACTTGAGGGGGTTGTTATTGGCCGGTCCGAGGATTGTTGCCGAAACCCGCAATTGCGCTTTCAGCTCTGCTCGCCCCCGCAGAATCACCATCAGGCCCGCTAGCATTTCCCTGAAAACGGCGCCGATCGTCCCCATGAGTTCGGGAATTTCCTCATCCCGCCAGAAACTGGCATCCTTAATTCCTGCCGCTTGCAGGAAGACCTTGAACAATTCGCTATCAGCCGGTTGTAAACTTCGCCGGAGTGTTTTTCGGGCCGCCGGGTCGGGCTTTTCAATCAATACATTGTCTGAAACCGGTTGACGGCGGTTTCCACCG
>CP070697.1:3517481-3518965 GCA_020353555.1 Desulfobacterales bacterium | reverse complement strand
GAGTTGCAGGAATACCAGGTTATCACCCCAATTGACTTCGGCCAGCCGGTTGGCCTCGATCCTTTTGGCATCCACTTGAGCGAACGTGGTGCCGCGCGCGATATCATCCCCGTGTCGTTGAAAGAAATCTTGCAGGTGCCTGCCTTTGATCCAGATCCCGTTCTGCAAAAATGAAGGGCCCAACTCCTGGGCCACGAGATTGAAGAATTTTAAGACCACCTGACCTGCGCCGGAATGCGCCGGTCGGTTGCCTTCCGCCCGGAGTGAAATCTGGCGGCGCAGGCGAGCGTACTGACCGCCTTTACGCAGCGTGGCCCCCACGAGACCGGGCATCGCCGCTGAAAGGGCCAGCGTCGACCCATCGGTGATTAAAGCCGTCTTGACGTCATCGACGGGCTTTCCGTTCAAAAAGATGGTTTGGATTCTTTCTTCCAGATATTCGTCTTTGATATGGAGTTGCCGGCAAAGCAGTTCCTCGATGCTGCAGCCCGGCTGCGTGGGGACCACAAAACCCTGCTCCATGAATTTGAAAAAACGCCGCAGCAGATCTTTCTCAATGACCAGGTCTAGACGGCGGGGCGCGGGTTCGGGTTGCGACCCTTGGTGAGCTTGGGTATCGTTATTTTGCATGAGGCCGCCTCAACATGGTTGCGCGATATGTCCTGTAAGCGCTCTCGAAGGTAAAATGGGGAGCGCTGTCTTCAGCCTCCCCTTGGCACTCCGGCATATCTCCTGGAAGCTACCAGTTAAAAACCTGATCCAGCTCCTCATCCTTGACCAAGAAGGTGATCTCATGGGGCGGCAGTTTTTCTTTGCTAAAGAAATCCGGCAGCCGGTCGTGCTTGGCCGTGAAACCCGCACGCATATTGAAATCCCTTTCATTCTTGAGGACGGATTTACCCAGGGCGGTCACGTCATCGCCCGTCAATGCCAGGCCATAAAAGGCGTTGATCATGTCAATCAGGGCCTGAAAAGTCTCCGTCTGGTCCAACAGCGCAAAAGCGATAAAAAGACACATTCCGGTAGAATCCACCGCCGCCGTGGCGATCTGGAGGTTGCGGGAAAGCTCCACCTGACCCTCGGGCTTGAGGGCATCCACCTTGCCCCCTACGCCAAGTATGTTCGCTGTCACGGCATAGCCGGCGGTGTGATCGGCTCCCATGGTGGTGGTGGCATAGGTTACTCCGATGCCCTGCACGGCCCGGGGGTCGTATGCCGGCATGGACTGTCCTTTGACCACCGGTACCCTTTCCACCCCAAACACTTTGCCGGTAACAGCCGCACCGTTACCGAGGATCCGTCCCAAATGGGTGCCCTTGCCGACTTCTTTAACCAGGTTGATGGCGGCTTCGGCATCCCCAAACTTTGCCACACCCGCCTCCATGGCCACTGCGATGGTGGCACCCATTTCTATGGTATCCAATCCAAAATCATCGTCAAGCCGGTCAATTTGGGCAATGGCATCCAGATCATCGATACCGCAG
>CP070697.1:3515875-3517381 GCA_020353555.1 Desulfobacterales bacterium | reverse complement strand
GAGTCCGCATTTCCGAAATCCACTGTCCTTGGCATTAAAGAATTTGCAAGAATACCAATAGGCTGTTGGGCACGGGACTATAGGGAAAAGATGTTTCGGAGTCAAGGATTAAAAACGTCTAGCCGTGGGAAATTGCTGCCTGATTTATCCTGACGGTCGATGAGCGGGCCCGTGCGGTGTTCCCATTGCCGGAGACTTTTGCGAAACCCCAATGCTTTCTGCCCAACTCAAGTTCCTCTTGCCAGAAAATCCCGGATGAGCTAAATTAATAAATTTTGAGATCTCACCCGTCTGACTTGGGCTAATCTTTGTGTAAGGTGTAAGGAGTGCGTTATGGCCGCATCCATCTACTGGGCCGATAAGTATGTTGAAAACCGACGCAGCGGGCAACAGGCCATCAAGCTGATCAAGCCCGCCCAGCGGGTTTACATTGGATCCTCTTGCGGCGAACCGCAACATTTGGTGCGGGAACTTGCGCAGGCCTCCGATTATTTGAAGGATATTGAAATCGTGCGCTTGTTGACGCTTGAAACCACACCCTTGACCCTGATCGCCGATAAAAGCAAGAACCAAAGCTTTAACATTCGTCAATTTTACCTGGGATCCGGAAAGCCGAAAGGGATCGCCCGCAACAAGCGCTTTATCACCCCGCTGAATCTCTCGGCCATCCCGCGCCTGTTTAAAAGCAGGCTGATGCCGATCCATGTGGCCTTGATTCAGGTTTCTCCGCCGGATGATTTCGGCTGGATGAGCCTGGGGGTGTCGGTGGACATAACCCTCGCGGCGGCGCAGTCCGCGGATCTCGTCATCGCCCAGGTTAATGCCCGCAGGCCCAGAGTCTTGGGTCGCAGCTTTATTCACGTCAACGATGTGGATGTTTTCGTTGAATATGATGAGCCGTTGCTGACCATCGGCCAAAGTCCGGAATTTGAAGCGGCCAACGTTATCGGGCGCTTGATCGCCCGCTTGATCGAAGACGGCTCCACCCTGGAAATCGGCCTGGGCGCCACAACGCAGGCGACCCTCCTGGGACTTGCGGACAAAAATGACCTGGGCATCCATACCCATTACCTAACGAACGCCATTATGCACTTGTTTTCGCGGGGTGTGATCACCAACCGTAAAAAGGGCTTCAATGAAGGCAAAATGGTGGCCAGCAGTGCCATCGGAAGCGAAGACCTTTACGAATTCATGCATGATAATCCGGCAATTGAATTTCATCCGTCGGATTATGTCAACGACCCGTCCATTATCGCCCGCCACCATAAAATGGTTTCGCTGAGCGTGGCCATGGCTATGGATCTGACCGGCCAGGTAGCGGCCGATGCCCAGCCCTACAATCATTTCTCCGGTGTGACGGGCATGCTCGACTTTATGCGCGGGGCGGTTCGTGCCGAAGGCGGTAAGGCGATCCTGATGCTTCCGGCGACCGATTTGAAAGGCGAAAAAAGCCGCATTGTCCCGGTCTTAAATGATGCCGCGGTCGTCGTGCCCCGGGGTGACGTA
>CP070697.1:3514261-3515775 GCA_020353555.1 Desulfobacterales bacterium | reverse complement strand
CGGCGATCAAATCCAAGTGTTAACCCACAGTGCCGCAGAAGGGGCTTACCTCGATAATTCGAAAGGAAATACAAGCATTTTAGACACAGCAAAAGGGAACTCTGTCTACGCTATCACCAGCAGGTACAACCGAGAGTCAAAGAAAAGATTTTACGAGGTCGCAAGCTGGGATCCTATCAGTTCGGTGAAGACTGTTCATCTCAAGGTAGAAGACAAAACTTTAGTGGATATATCCGTGAGAGCTGATCGCGTTCTGTCTAGTACCGCCGACGGCTTGCAGGTTCAGTCTATTACCACCGGTGAGGCAATATGGCGTTCGGAATGGAAATCCCCGTCAGGCTCTTGGCGACGCAGTAAGTTGACATCGGATGGGCGTGTGGTCATCGCCACGACCTATAATGAGGTCTGGATGCGTTACGCCACTGCCAAGTCGACGCCGATCAAACTTTTCACACTAGAGGAAAGTGGACGGATCTTCATAGACCATAGGAACCGGTGGGTAGCCGTAAATGGGCGAGATGGTGTATACCTGTGGAGTCGTGAGGAAATGGAAGCCGCTCCCACACATCTTGATTTGGCAAGCGAGGTGATTGGGTTTGAAAAGTTGGCCGATTTCGACTTTTGCCCCGATGGCGAACACGTGGCTGCAGCCGTCACTCTCGAAGGAGGGAATCGCAGCTCACTTGTGTGGCGGTTACTAAGTTCCACCCATGCCACTCTAAATGCACAGATCGAACACGAAAAGGCTGTTAATCGCTGGGAATACAGGCCGCCTACCCCCGGTGGCATGGGCGCAGCAACCGCTATGGGAATGTCGTCCGCCAATCCATTTGAGAAGGTAATCCGGTTTTCTCCAGACGGTCGAATGCTCGCTACCGTAAGCCACGTCGATGATTTCGTCCGAGTCTGGGACTGGCGGTCCGGTAATGCACTCACACCCCCATTAGGACGTATTGGCCGGGGCATCGTGTCGTTTGCGTTTTCGCCGGATGGATCAGCTCTTGCAGTGGCGACGCGAGATCGAACCATCCGGCTATGGGAGATCGCATGCCCCAACGGCGACTTTTTACCGTTCAAGACAAAAGATCGAGTCGACACACTTCGGTTCAGTGCCGATGGTAACCGGTTAGTATATGAAGGCTATGAGCCATCAGTGACAGTTCTCAATCTATCACCACAGCGGGTGGATCTCTTACTCAAGGGGCACAATGAAGCTATTAGCGCTTTGGCCTTCTCGAAGGGGGAACGCTACATGGCGACAGGAAGCTATGACCAGACAGCAAGAGTCTACGACACGCAAAGCGGCCTGGAGATCTGTTCACCCCTCTTACATGAACAAGTGGTCAACGGCCTGGCGTTTCACTCTGACTCTAAATTGCTAACCTTCGTCTCCAAGTGGGAAGGTCCGAGCGCCGTACGTGTTTGGGAGATCCCTTCGGGTTTATTGTTGCACCGTCTCAAGTTTTCAGACCGTCGTGTTGAGGCGGCAGCCTTTAACCCGGACGGGTCACGTG
>CP070697.1:3512641-3514161 GCA_020353555.1 Desulfobacterales bacterium | reverse complement strand
CGCAAGACTTTCTGGGTCGACGAATCCCTGGCTTACATGCTGGCGAAAACGGATCTGGATGTACCTGGATCCGATCTGCGAGTTCCCTTTGCCTGCTTCGCGTTGGTTTTCACGGACCGCTACGTGCTCTCGTTTGCCGAGCGGATGCTATCAGGAGACCCGAAGTCTCCGCTGTCGGGGCACTTCTTGCGGGTTGCCACAGTCTACGTGAGGGAAGAGAGGCATGCCTCGAATCGGGTGCTCCGTGTCTGGTTTGCCTTCGACGCCCTTGGAGCCGATCCCCCTTATCTGCTCACACATGAAATTCCGCTTAATGATGATTCTCCAATTTGGCCGTTGCCCGAAAATTCAGAGTCGCCGGTTGTCACAGGGTCTGGCGTGCCGGAGGCAAATCCGCTGCGGACATTGCTGCATGTTATGCTAAACGCTGTTCTCTACGCGGTGAGTCCAGGTGTCGAGCGACAGCGCCGAAAGAGTCCGTCCGAGGTGCAGGGCAAGAGAGCGAAATCTGGGTTACAGGCAACTGTCTTCAGCAATGAGGACGTGTTCTTCCTGCCGGGAGCCATTGAAATTTCTCACCTACGCAATTTCCAGCAACTGGAGCGGATTCCCAGCGGTCGGACAATCCTCCACCGTTTCATGGTTCGCGGCCACTGGCGTCGCGCGGCTCCTGGGTGGCAGGACCAGCGGATGCGGTGGATCGCGCCCTATTGGAAAGGACCGGATATCGCTGCTGTGATTGAGCGAACCTACAAGCTGAAGCCGTGAGGGATACGTTTGACTCACTGATAATGTGGAGAAGCAGAGTGACCAGGAAACAAATGCAGGAGCGTTTCTGGCGAATGAGAGTGGGCCCAATTTGGGCCCGTCAAGGTCAAATATTTCCAAATAATCTCATCTACGCCGACCATTACTGTCAAAAATATACCCCAGGCTGTCAGGCGACAATTATACTTGCATTCTGACCACAATTATTTTTGCGTTTCGAAGCTCGTTAAAGACAGGCTGCGTTGCTTATTTATCATTCGCAAAAACCCGTCCCGCCATGGGTCGAGCCCAGGAGGAAAGCCAGCCGTCATTGCCGCGGGTACAAATCTGTTTGGGTATTTTTGGCGGATTCAGGTATCTGAGCCAATGGCATTTTCTTTGTATTAAAGGTCACGGCCGAACCGCCGTATGCTGCGAATTTGCCGCCGAATTCAATCCAGCTCTGGGGGTGTCCACCGTTGGTAAAGGCTGGGCGAGTCAATGGATTTTTCTTGACATTTAGTAAGGTTTTTAAATATTAGAATACCGATAACGCGCTCTCCCGGGGTTCGGTTCCGCAATTGAAGTCATGCTAACTATCCGCTCTGACTGCTATTCCTATTAACCTGTCGAGCCGTCGTCCAACTTCTGGTTTTCTTTTTTTCAGATTGACCTGACAACATGTGAGGCCGTCACTCGCAGACCCACTGAGATTTTGCTGCGCTGCTCGCATTCCAAGACGAAGAAGGCGATCGAAATTCTCCGGAGAGCCG
>CP070697.1:3511015-3512541 GCA_020353555.1 Desulfobacterales bacterium | reverse complement strand
TTGGCGAGGACCACGCCTTGATCCGCATAGATTCGGTTCAACGCAATCAAAGGCGTATTGCCGATGAGATCAAGGGCGCTCGTGCGTATCATCTCTGTTTTCTCCTATCAAGACCGAAGGCGATCGTTTCGGCTTCCTGGAACTCAACGCTCCGCCGGATGAGGCGCTGGAAGGTGTCGTTCGCGCTCCAGTGCGGGAGTTCATTTTTTCCGGGGATCTTATGTCGCTCGCGGGGCCGATGACGGGTTGGAAGTTCACTTGCGGTTTTGGCTTGCCAGCTTGATTCCCAGATTCAGGGCTTGGCGGTTTAACTCCAGAAAACCGGAAGGAATACGGTTTTCCAGCACCCTCATAATCGAATCGGGTTGCACGACGTCGGTTAGGCGGACGACGGCGCCCAGCATGCAGATGTTGAAAACAATGGGTTTTCCGAGCTGATCCATAACGGTGTGGTACAAGGGAAGTTCTTTCTGCTGGGCATCGACTTTTTTTTCCGTCTTGACGTAGCGGGTGTCGGTGATAAGCAGCCCCCCCGGGCGAACGATCGGATAAAATTTGTTATACGCTTCCTGGGTGAGACAAACTAGAACGTTGGGTTGAATCACTTTCGGATAATGGATGGTCGAATCGGCAATGATGACATCCGAACGGGTCGCGCCCCCGCGGGCCTCGGGTCCGTAAGATTGAGACTGGACGGCGTTCAGGTTTTCATAGAGCACCGCCGCTTCCGCCAAAATAATGGCAGCGGTGATCACCCCCTGTCCCCCCGAGCCGGAAAATACCAAGCGACATCTTTCCATGCTTGCTACCTCTTTTGCGCCATTTGGATCAGCTTTTCATATTCCTCGCAATACTCAGGCAGTTCCTTTTGAACAAAGATCCCCCGCTCGATCAGCGCCGGATTGGCCTTTTTGGCTTCCGACCCGATGGGAGTCGTGTTTTCCTTATAATATTTGACCATCTCCACCGCGCTGCCGGCTTGGTTTTTGCGCCCGAAATACGTTGGGCACTGGGACAAGATCTCCACGACGGAAAAACCTTCGTGCTGGATGGCCTGCTTTAGAATATTCTCCATCTGTTGGACATGGTAGGTGGTCGTGCGGGCTACAAACGTCGCTCCGGCCGCCTTGGACAGCTCCACCACATCGAAACTGTTATCGATGGTGGCATACGGGGCGGTGGTGGCATGGATGTTGACCCCGGACAAGGGTGAAAACTGACCCCCTGTCATCCCGTAGATCCGGTTGTTCATGACGATGGCCGTGATGTCGATATTGCGCCGGGCCGCATGAATAAAATGATTGCCCCCGATGGCCAGCGCATCGCCGTCCCCCATGGGCACGATCAGATTCAGCTCCGGGCGGCTCAATTTAACGCCGGTGGCAAAGGCCAGCGCCCGTCCGTGGATGGTGTGCAGGGTGTGAAAATCCACGTAGCCGGTAATCCGGGAAGAACATCCAATGCCGGATACCATCACAATTTCGTTTTTGCTCAAAGCCAGTTTGTCGATGGCGCGCAACAGTCCG
>CP070697.1:3509382-3510915 GCA_020353555.1 Desulfobacterales bacterium | reverse complement strand
CCTCAGCCTTCCCCGGAAGATATGGCCGTGACACGCCAGCTCGTTTTTGCCGGCAGGGTGATAGGGATCACCATTCATGAGCACCTCATTATCGGAGACAACTGCTATTACAGCTTTGCCGATCAGGGCCATATTGCCCGCATGAACCGCGAATACGATCATGAAATCGCGGCCCCCAAGGCCTGACGCGGATCGGCCGGAACTGCAATTGCGGGACGAAGGGACAGCGGGTGATGAGGCAATTCGTATGAGCGAGAGTGAAAGCAATCGGGCACCGCAATGTTTTGCCCATTTGGACACGGTCTTTCCCAAGGGGCCGGACGGCTTAAGACATACGCCCGCAAAATGTTTGGCGTGCCGGCTGAAAACCGCGTGCCTGCGGGAGGCGATCACGGGTGCCGAGGGGCTTAAAGTGCGGGAGGAACGGCTGGAGCGGGCCTATCATTCCGGCATGATCGGATTTTGGGAACGATGGTCCCGGAAGAAGAATCTTGAACGCCGGAAAAACCAAGGTAAGCGCTTCCGCATTCGCCATCTGCCGTTTTGTCGCCGGGGGAGCTGAGCCCCCTGCTGAATGCCGGATGCTCGCCACGCGCTGCGGGAGGCAGTTGGGTAGAAAGCCAAGGGCATGGAGCGGGAGACCGCGAAGGAAGGCCTGCGGCCGTGCGCGAAGGACGGAAACTCTACTTCCAACTGCTGCTTTAGATCTTAGGCCCGCTTAAATCCAACACTGAAACTGATCATGCCGCGGACGTCCTTCTCTGCCAAATATATCATCCTAGTTCTAGTCGCTGTTGGCGGCGGCATCGTTGCTTTACTGGGTTTTTGGTATCGCGGGCCTTTGATGGAGAAGCTTTTTGATTTCTATCATTTAATTTCCGACCGCGAACAGATCCGGGCGTTTGTGGCTTCCTGCGGGGCGGGGGCGCCTTTTGTTTTCATGGGCATCCAGATTCTCCAGGTGCTGTTGGCTCCGGTGCCGGGGGAAGCCACGGGTTTTATCGGCGGTTATCTTTTCGGAACGGTCAAAGGATTTATCTTATCCAGTTTGGGTCTGGCCATCGGGTCCTGGATTAATTTCAGCATCGGGCGTTTTCTAGGAAAGCGCTTTGTCCGCAAATTGATTCCGGCGCGTCGATTTGCCCGATACGATGCGATGCTCAAACGCCAGGGAGTCATTGTGATCTTCTTTTTATTTGTCTTCCCTGGTTTTCCCAAAGACTATTTCTGCCTTTTTCTCGGCCTAAGCACGCTTTCTTTTAAAGTCTTTATTTTTCTGGCTGCCTTGGGGCGGATGCCGGGCACGTTCATGCTCAGCCTGCAGGGGTCCATGCTGTTTGAGAAGAATTATATCGTTTTGGTCGTTATCGCCGTGATCTTCGGGATATTGGCCTTTTTGGCGTATAGGTATCGCGAAGCAGTTTATGTGTGGATCGAGAAATTCAACAGCCGGTAAGGGCGCCATCCCGGTGGACGGGATGCGAATCTGGACCATCCCCTAAAGTCGTTCTTTATATTGCCGCGATTTCATGT
>CP070697.1:3507749-3509282 GCA_020353555.1 Desulfobacterales bacterium | reverse complement strand
AAGGGGGCACAGATGTTCATCCGCTCTCCGCCTTGCGAATCTGGACGCGTGAGCCCGGAACAAGCCGTAACTGCCCGTCGGTCACCACCTGCTCGCCGGGCAACACCCCGCTGTCAAGCACAGTTTCGCTGCCGAGTGTCATGGCCACTGCCACGGGCCGGGACTCAACCGTCAGGTCCGGTTTGATGATGAAGACGAACAGCCCCTCCTGACCGGTTTGAATCGCTTCGGAAGGCACCACGATCGCATCCGGCCGGGTGGTCAATGTCAGCACCACGTCGACGAATTGCCCGGGCCACAAGCCGCGGTCGCCGTTGGCAAACGTGGCTTTCAATCGGATCGTTCCTGTGTCGCTGCTGACCCGGTTGTCGAGAAAGGTCAGGCTTCCTTGCACGGGATGCACTTTGTCCCCGGGCAGAAAGGCCTCCACCGGCAGGGTTGCCTGATGCATGTGATGTTGGATGCGACCCAGTTCTTTTTGCGGAACGGAAAAACTGACATAGATCGGCGCGATTTGCGTGATGTCCACCAGGCCGCGATCGTCGTTGGCCTTGATCTGCGAGCCTTCATCCACCAACAGGCTGCCGGTGCGGCCGCTGAGGGGTGCGCGGATGTAACAATAACTGAGCTGCAGGCGCGCATTTTCGACGGCCGCCCTGTCACCCTCCAGCGTGGCCTTGAGGGCCGCTGCATTGGCGCGAAACTGTTCGAATTTGTCCTTGCTGACGAAGTCTTTTCCGGCCAGATCGGCATAGCGCCGGGCATCTATCTCCGCCTTCTCGGCCAACACCTTGTCTTTCGCCAGTCTGGCCTGGGCTTCTTTGAGCGCGACTTCGTGGGGACGGGGGTCGATGGTAAACAGCAAGTCGCCTTTGGAGACTTCCTGGCCCTCTCTAAAATGAACCTGCACCAGCTGTCCCGATATGCGGGATTTGATCGAAACCGAGGCATAACTGTCCACCGTACCGATGGCCGTCAGCTGCACCGGCACTGTTTTCCGGACGGCAGCCGCCGCCGTGACCGCAACGGCCTGAGTCTCGGACCGTTGCGGCGGCTGGCCGCCACTGCGATTCTGTGCCACGAAGGCGGCAGTGGCGCCAAGCAGGACAAGCGCCACGAGCAACAGTCGGCGCCAGCGCCGTTTGGGTGCGCGGTGGGAGTTGCCGTTCATGGTAGCCTCTTATTCAAGAAAACCGCCGGACGGAATGCAGTGGTTGTCAAGGGACGGCAATCGACCGGATAGGCTTGTGTCATGATCCGTCGCAGCGATTTGGGAAGGTTCCGCAATTAACAAATCTTCCGTCCGCCATGGAATGCGGAATCCGCCTTCAACCAACATCCAATGGGGCGCCCGATTTCAGAGCGCCGCTGAGCGGCGCTATTATCGGGACAACCTGCTTTTTTTTGCAACTAAAATGTGATGCCAGTGAAATTCTGGGGGGCGCCCGGGCGCGTGCAATTTTGATCATTTGCGGCCCTTGCCGAAAGGCGGGCACCATCGCGTTCGATTTTCATATATTGGAGCAGGGATAA
>CP070697.1:3506114-3507649 GCA_020353555.1 Desulfobacterales bacterium | reverse complement strand
TTGCCAATCTACGCAATTCTTTTAAATTACAAATACATAACAACAAAACCGAGCACCCCCTCACACAAAGTGACGGTAGGCCTATCAAAAGTTTGCGGATGGTGTGTGTCATGAAAATCTTTGATTGACACACAGACTTTTCCCTTCTATAGGTCAAAGAGGAGACGTGCTCTTATCAAATCAAAAAGATCAAATGAAAAGGGGGAAACAAAGGATGATCAAGGTCAGTGTATTTTATCCTAACAACGAAGGCAGCAAGTTCGACATGGGCTACTACTGTAACAGCCACATACCCATGGTCAAGCAAAAGCTAGGGGCCGCACTCAAAGGGGTCTTCGTGGAACAGGGACTGGGCGGCCCGGAACCTGGATCACGCGCCACCTATATTGCCATGGGCCATTTGCTCTTCGATTCGGTGGAAGCGTTTCAAGCCGCCTTCGGGCCCCACGCTCAAGCCATCATGGGGGACGTACCCAACTACACGGATACCCAGCCTACGGTTCAGATCAGCGAAGTTAAGATCTGATATTAGCACCGAAGTTCACTTGTCTTGACTTATTGAGTTTGAGATTCGTCGCAGCCAAGATAACCTCGGTCAAAATCGGAAGCAAACAATGCCGGCGCGGGTACAGCCCGCGCCCAGAATAGCGAAACACAAAGAAATTCGACACACTCGTAAGGTTGATTTAAATCCAGTGCCGTCATCACAAAGCCATCTTTCACTTTTTCAATCCTTTTACGCTCTTATACTGAAAACTGCATGGCCGCATCGAAGGCATCACCGATCTGGGCCGTCTCTCCCTCTCAATTTGCATAAAGCGGGGGCAGCGATGACGTTCTCGCTTCTGATAGCAGGCTTGCCGGTTTTCTGCGTAGACCTGAATGGAGAGAGCAATTTCTTGCCGAAAGCCTCAAGTTTTTGCCCTTCGTTAACATCAAAAGTTATCACAGGGAGCTTGTAGTAGCTTTCCATTCGTCGCTGAATTCGGATTCTGCGATCCGCATAATCCGCACTTTTGAGTCTACCGATATCAAGGATGCATTTGTCCGGCAAAATGAAGTCCGGCTTCAATTTACGATCACGTCCTTCGCCGAATAACGGTTTGACAAAGCTGATTCTGTTTTTTATCAACGTCCGCGCGATCTCGCGCTCATGCTCCGAGTTCACTGGAATCAACGATCTCCACGAAACAATTGAATGCATGATCATCCTGTTAAGTGTCGGGACCGCATAATTCGAATGATCGCTATTGGCTGTGCACACCGCCAGCATGACATAGGGTCCCGATCCACCGATCACGGAAATTTGACGTCGCAAAATTCTGCAGCCTCGCACAGGGTAACGGTCTTTTGGAAATTTCATGAGTTTGAAAGGGCGGCTGTCTTCAGGAATATCATCGACGATGCCAAGGATGATCCCCTCCGCCAATCGATCTTGGATTTGCCATTCATGCTTGAGCCGTTTATTTAACGCCACCAATCCGCCTTGGCATTCTTTGGATGGGCACCAGCAAAAATTTGCGTAAGGCGTTTTC
>CP070697.1:3504471-3506014 GCA_020353555.1 Desulfobacterales bacterium | reverse complement strand
CTGTTACTTCAACATCGAATAATTTTGCTATCTGAATAGCTAATGTACCCGTACTACCACACCCGCCATTAATCAAGACCTTTTGTCCTGATTTAATCTGTCCAAAATCGATAAGACCCTGAACAGCAAGGTTACCCCCATGAGATAGGCATGCAGCTTCCTCAAATGCCATACTGGATGGTTTAAGAGTTAATTTGTTTTCACAAGCACAAGTATATTCAGCAAAAGCACCCCAACCACCCTCTGATAAGTCGCCGAACACTTCATCTCCAACTTTAAAATGTTTAGCCCTTTTTCCGACTGCTTCGATTTGTCCAGCTATGTCACACCCATGTATTTTAGTGTTTTTGGGTTTAAAAAAACCGCTGAAAAAGCGATATTCAAATGGTTTTCCTGTTAACATGTCCCAGTCCCACGAATTTATAGATGCGGCATGAACTTTCACCAATACTTCATCATCGCCTGGGATCGGCTTTTGGATATCTTCCACTCTAAGAACATCGGGTGAGCCATAGCTGTAATAAACGATTGCTTTCATAACGACTCTTCCAGGATTAACTTGATTCGGTCAATTTGAATAAAATCACCAATAAGGTTGTCCAACAAGTTTCTTAAACCTAGCCCGATCACCTGATCAGCGGGAGCCGCAGGCTGTAACTGATCAAGTGCATCGTGTTGTTAAAGCCTTTCAACATGTTCTCCGCTTTCTATGAGCTCTTTTTCAATTTATTCGGAATGACAAAACCGATTGACTGCCTTTTACTTTTTGGCTTAGGCGATTCAATTAATTTGCGTATTTCCTGAAGCAGTTCATTTAGTATCTCGTCATGAGCACTCACACGCCTCTCAAGCTGATCAGCTTTACGTGCCAGTTTTTCATTTGTCAGCGCCATTTCACGGAGTCGAATAAATGTTCGGACGATAAAAACGCTCATTTTGTTTGCCTGCGATGAGTTCAGCACATTTGCCGCTTGCAGGGCGCCGTGCTCTGTGAAAACAAATGGGAGCTTCCGCCGACCACCCCAGCCGGAACTTGATGTCGCAATTTGCGATTTCAAGTTCTCGAATTCCTCTTTGGTCAGTTGGAACATAAAATCTTCAGGAAACTTTTCAATATTGCGCCGAACCTGTTCATTCAAGCGTCTAGTCTCTACACCATACAGTTTGGCCAGATCGGAGTCCAAAATAACTGTTTCCCCGCGCATCACCACTATAATTTTCAGAATCCGCCTTTCTCGAATGAGATCTTTCGATTTGGCAGGCGTAATAATTGTTGTCCTTTTTTGCGGAGAACGTTTAGAGTTTTATCGGTCGTCCCGAAATAATTAAAAATATATATCAAGCTTGAATACCAAAGTCAAAAATTAGAGGCAGTTACGTCCCGTTGCCGGAAAGGGATGATGGATATAACTGTGTTGAACTAAGCCGGGGTAGCCAAGGGGATAACACACTGGAATCCCTGATGTTGCAAAAGTTGAGGATGCTGCAGCTTCAAGGCGTCCAAGGATGAAGTCCGCGGATTGAAACTCAGCGCATATCCAGT
>CP070697.1:3502823-3504371 GCA_020353555.1 Desulfobacterales bacterium | reverse complement strand
CCGGTGAATTGGGAATCAGGTCTTTTGAGGTGCGATGGGAATTGATTCGCCGACACGATCAAACGCCGGCGGGGTGCCTGTATATTGTTTATACCGCATAAGGTACTGGCCTTCTTCAAGGAGGACGATGTCATCCGATTCTTTAGAGTCCGGATTTTCGGATTCATCGGACCCGGTTCCGAAAATGACGCCGTATATGTTGGTGAGCAGGTAGCGGTTGTGCAGTTTTTCACCGTCGGTCCTCCGCTTCCACACGATCACTCTGAATTCGACCCCTTTGGGTACCAGTGATGGAATGCGGCTTCGGCACTCGGAGGCATAGTATTGGTAAACTTTGGTTTCTTCATTAAGATCGCGGAATTCGCCCCGCTCCCAGTCTTCAAAAAAGCGATCGATGGACGTATGCAATTCTACCTGAACGGTTTTCAGCCCGCAAACATTCTTGCCGCAGGTTGCAAGAATTGCTGCAAGCGTGCGACGAAATCTCTGCTTGCCGGGATCGAAATAAGGCTCGATGATAACTGCATGCCGGCATAGCTGCATGAGAGGCAAGACCGCATTAGCGATTTCCGCGGCATTTCGGGGTGTCGGATATCCATCCGGAATGTTCCACAACGCATGCCCTGTTTCGACAAGTTCCCGGTCGGTGATGACAAATGATCGATTTCTGGGATTTATAGTCGCGATAATGGCACGGAAAGGTCTTTCTGAATGTTCTGCTTCCGCCCGCGCGAGCCAGGACGGTATCTCCGGAAATGTGCTTGGCCTTCTGACGGAATTCTGCGACAAATGCTGGATCAGTTCCGTCATGCGCATTTGTGCATTCTGATCTCCTGCGGCAGGGCTCTTACCAAAAGCCTCCCAAACCAGCCTTTTCCAATTCCGGGGATATGCGGCGACGACCCGTCTGGCCCTCAAACCGAACTTTTCATCAAAAAAAAGGTATCTGTTTCTGTCGTGCCAGCGGGCGACCAGCGCGGGTTCAAGGGCGAATTCGTAAATCATTTGCCGAAAAGCTCCTCCATCCGTTCGCTGAAAAAGCCCTTGGGCCAGCGATCGATGAATTCGCCGTCTTCGCTGATGCGAATGGGCAACGCTGAAACACCTGTTTCACCCTGCTCGACATAATAAACCGCCAACTGATCCGGCCTGAGCGGATCTTTGCCTGGAGGCAAATTGCCTTCATCGGTTTCTCGAATCCGCCGCAGGAATCGGAGCATTAGGTGCTCGCTGTGGGTTTCAAGTAGAAAACAGACCTGGGACTCTTGGCTGCGCGATATAAACAGATCGCCCAGGGCAACCTGAAGGGCCGGATGGATATGAAGCTCGGGCTGTTCGATGGCAAGAATGCCCTCTTTAATATGCAGCGCGCCGATGATAACCGGCAGTGTCTGTGAAATGCCGACACCCACATCCTGGGGCATGAGCTCGATGCCGGTCTTTTCTTCGCGGATGGCCACCCGGCTTTTGATGGGTATCTCTTTCATGCGGGTTTGAATCATATCCATCTCTTCCAGGCCGACCCCTTCGTTTATAAATACGGAAAAG
>CP070697.1:3501171-3502723 GCA_020353555.1 Desulfobacterales bacterium | reverse complement strand
ACAGCTAAACATTCATGGCCCTTCGGGCCACCACAATGCATGAAAATTCTACTTTCGTGTTAAATTGATACGACAAATCCAATGGGGGGGCCGGAATCGATTTTCGGACAATCCGACCGACGAACAAAAAAATCCTCGAAGAATCTTGCCGGTTCATGTATGTAGCAGGAAGCGGGTTTGACCCATTTCGTCACCTGGTTCCGTAAACCAAGAAAGGAGGGGAACAATGCGAAAATGGCTTAAGACAATTTGGGTGGGTTGGGCTATAATCAGTGTCACCTTCTTTATTTTACCGGCCGAAGGGCTAGCCCAGGCAAGCGGTTCTGACGAAGTTGAGCGGCAAATTGAGAAATTAAAGGACAAGGAATGGCAGACGCGGTGGAATGCCGCGGCGGCGCTGGGGGAAACGAAAGACCCGCGGGCCATCGAACCTTTGCGTGCCGCCCTCAAGGATGAAAATTCCTACGTTCGCATGACGGCTGTCCGGTCACTGGGTGAGATCGATGATCCCCGCGTGATCGAACCCTTGATAGAGGCGCTGAGGGACGAAAGCCATGGCGTTCAGAAAAACGCCGTCTTGTCGCTAAAAAAAAGAACCGGCCAGGACTTGGGGAAAGACCCGGACGCGTGGCTGCAATGGTGGCAGCAAAGTAAATGAATACCGCTGCAGGGTGGCAATGGGGTTCATCGATCCTGCAGCGCCAATTGCCGCGGGTAATTTTTTTTTGTTTGCAATGTCAGCGAAGCCTAATGCTACTTTGTCACGTTAACCATGTTCACCATGGGAGGCGGCATGGATGATCAAACCCGACCATCCCTTGCGCTTGTCGCCGGAAGGCTTGCGGTGATGCGACAAAGTAGAACTGAAAGCCTTCGCCCAAGGAGGTGATGACCGGAAAAAATCGATGGCGGGCTGGCCGGTTCCCGACTGCGGCCGACGACCTCTGCGGCAGGAGGTAGTTGAAGATCGAGAAATCTATGTTTTCGCAAATGTGACCATGTCACGGGAAAGGAGGTCAAAATGAGCAAGAAAAACTTGACCACAACAATTTTCACTGTCCTTTCAATGGTGCTGCTGCTCCTGTCCACCTTGGCGGTCGCCGCCCACGCCGCCGACAAAGTCGGCTGGGTCGGTCCCGTTTACAAGGAATTATCCGACAGTCTGAACAAGGGGTTCAAGGCCTATTATCAGAAGACCTATGGCAAGGACGTGGAGATCACGTTCGTGCGGCCGGGGGGATGGCCTGTATGCGTGGATAAAATCAGGTCCTGGCAGGGCAAGCCGGATGCCGACATCCTCCTGGGTGCCGGTGCCCCGGCCCATGAAGTCTTAAAACAAGAGGGACTGATCGTTCCTTATAAACCAAAGGATGCGGATAAGATTCCCGCTGATTGGCATGGCATGAAGGTCAAGGATAAAGATGATTACTGGGCCTGTTTTGCACCCTGGATCGTTACCAATCTTTACAACGAGAAGGTTATGAAAGCCTTGAGGCTGCCACTGCCCAAGACGTGGAAAGAACTGATTAATCCCATTTACAGGGGGAACGTA
>CP070697.1:3499511-3501071 GCA_020353555.1 Desulfobacterales bacterium | reverse complement strand
CGGTGGGATCGTAATATACAGGATTAGTCTGAGGATGGAACCAACAACCACTGCCGACAGAGCCCCCCACGAATTTGCCGGTTTCCAGTAGATGCCCAATATCAGTGGAACAAGGCACCCGGCAAAGACAACATCAAAGGCGAGCACAAGCATAATTCCAGGCTCAGGTTTTACATACGCAAGCCAACCCGCCACGAAGAACACCGGTATGAGCAAGAAACGAGCCCACCATAGAAGCCTGCGATCCCATACACGCCAGTCTTCCTCTTGAACGGGTTTTCCTGATATTCTCGCCTTGCGTGCTAGATACGGTTGCAGAATGTTCCTGTGAAATATGTTCCGGCTGAACACCGCTGATATCGCTAATCCGCCACCGTTAGCGGTTGACAAACCGGCAGCCAGGGGGCCAACCAGAACGAAAAGTCCAAGCAGGAAGGGGAGGGTAGTTACTGCCACCATTGGCAACACGGTCCTGGGATCCTTAATTTCCGACGCCGGAAGGAGCTTGAAGGCCATTAAGCCGATGAATGTGGCGGCCAGTCCTGCTATCAGCGTGAAAAACGCTCCATAGAAACAGCCTGTTTGAGCCGTTTCCGGGTCTTTGGCGGCGAAAACTCTTTCCATAAAGTCAAGGGCGACGATGTCACCGAGAGCTAGTGCCAGCAGATTTGCCCAGGTCACAAGCGACATGTTCTTCACTGATGTCAATCCACTCCAGTCAAAAAAACCGGGTGGAATCGCGGACGCAAAGTAGTCCCAACCGCCAAAGGAAACTGCCAGCCAGACAGCGCCTACCGAAAAAGCGATGATGGCAGGATATTCCTGGACCATATCGGTGGCGGCACACGAGAAAAGACCACCGCTGAATGTGTAGGCCAAGACCAGGACACTCATTATGATAAGTGCTGCGATATAGGGTATCTCAAAGATGTAACTCATTATCCAGGCAGCGCCGGCCAGGTTACCTGCAACTAGAATAATAAAACTGAAGGCCATGACAAGTGAAACGAGAACTTCTGCCGGTTTGTTATATCTCCTGAAGTAGAAATCAGCCAATGTAATCATGTTCATCCGGGTCAGGGGCTTGGCAAAAAACACGCCCGTGATAATAAGACACAATGCAAGCACCAGCGGGAATGAGAACCCAAACCAGAAATTGGTTGTGTACGCGCCCGTCGCACTACCCATTGTGGAGTTGGCATCAAGCGCTTGAGCGAACAGCATTGTTCCTATGACGAAGAAAGGCAACCGCTTACCGGCGATGATAAAGCGTCGACCGCTTCGCTGGACCAGGAAGTATGTGCCTACGCCGACGACAAAATACAGGGCAAATAGGACGATAAGGCCGATCTGGGTATTATTCATGTGCGCCTCCTTTGAGTTACGCTTCCATCTCGCAATCTTAAGCAAAACCTCTCTTTTGTGGTCGGGATTTTCGATTAAAGAGAGATCGTGAACGATCCATTTCCTGCCTGCAACGGCAGATTTCAATGAGATATAATCAGCCGCATGCCCGCAGATTTTTCCGGCAGCTTGCCTGTGGCGTTCGGGCTGATGAGC
>CP070697.1:3497836-3499411 GCA_020353555.1 Desulfobacterales bacterium | reverse complement strand
CCAATACCAGAAGTTTTTGCAGAAATACGGTCTTCCCGCTCTCAAAGAGGTGACGACCGTGCCCGAGGTCGTCAAGACCGTGGAAAAGGATATCCCCGATCTGGGAGTCATGGGACTGAAGATCATCCCCGATATCGGCCAGCGACGGACGATCGCTTTTGAGGGGTGCCTGGGCGACGCCGCCTGTGTGGTCGAATGTCCCGAAAATGCCCTTGTCATGGAGGAACAGGGCGATGATTTCGAACTTACCATCAATCTCGCCTTGTGCGACGGAGTTGCCTGTCGGAGATGCGAACGGGCCTGCGGCGAAAAAGTATTTGATTTGGTCAAACTGATCACCTCCAAGGGCGGCCACTGAAACATTTGATGGATGTCTAAATTGTCGGCATCTCAGCCCACCGCGAAGCGCTTGGGGTCCGTGGAAAACGCGCTTCGCCACAACCGTGAGAGTTACAAGCGCCAGACCCATCCCGGAGCATCGATCCGGCCCCTCCAGCTTTTTTGCGCGTTGATATTTCCAAACGCTGCTTGACATCAGGGATTTGACGTTAGGGAGAATTAAGGATGGACCGCAAAATGGTAGATGAGGTGCTTACCTCGGCCCTGAGTAAGGTCAAGGGGCTCAGGAATTCCTGCGCGCTCCGCGATGAACATCGCTTATTGATTCTGGCCAAAGAGCAGGAGGCCGAAGAGCGTTCGTTGATGGGACTGGGGAAGGTCATTAATACCGGTGTCAGGGAGATCCTGCAAAGTGAGCGGATATATGTCGCCCTCACGAATATGGACTTTGATTGGGGTTGCAATGCCACCCTGGTTCTGAAAAAGGGTGATGAGGTGGTGGGGGAGGAAGTACGGGATGAAGCGGTGATTGCGGAATTGTCCACCCGGAAAAATGTCTGGTTTTTGCACAAAAATTTTGTGGTTTACAAAGACAAGATTTCTTTTCCCCGGGATATCATGCAAAACATCTGTCATTTTGAAATCCCATGCCTTCCGGCCCATTTTTGCTTCGTGGATAACCGCCAATTGCACTGTCATTCCATTCTCTATGCCAACCCCTCGACCCTTTGTGATCTGTTTTTGAAAGAGCACTACTTCAAGGGGCGGGATGAAAAAGGGTTGGGAACGATACTCGTGGGCGTCAAACTTTAGGGGCAAAGGATCTCAGGGATCGGCGCGGATGCAACGAACGCCGTGCGCTTCGCCGAGCCCGTTTAGAGAGGGGATAGAATTCCGGAGCCATTGAATTAACCTTCGCGGAGAAATTCAGGTCTTGGTTGCTTTGGCAAAAAGGGGTCCCGGCCGACGGGCCGGCCCATTGGCGCGGCCGGCGCCGTGCTGGGAAATGCTTCAATGTGATAGCGTGCTGTGTGCGGCACGGGCCAATTCCACGATTCCCTGCTGGCGTTTGCCGTATACTCGCTGCGATGAACACGGCGCCTCGGTTGGGGCGCATGATTGGGAGCGCTGCCTGGCCTGTTTGGTGTTTGAGGCCCACGCCGCGTCCGATCCGCGGGGCGAACGCCGCTTTGTACTCGAAGAAGTCAGACAGTTTATGCAGACGATCGAACAACA
>CP070697.1:3496152-3497736 GCA_020353555.1 Desulfobacterales bacterium | reverse complement strand
AAAGGCGGGGTGGTGGGAATCAACGGTCATCCGGCGCTCTGTTGTGTGGACCCTGAACGCAGGCCTTCTTTTCAGGACTACATGGACATCCTGGATTACACCGTTGCGCTGGCCGGCATTGATCACGTGGGCCTGGGTCCCGATCTCTTCGATGGTTTCACCGCCTGGCAAGCCTTCCGTTGGGACCGGCGGTACGACGAGTTGGATAATGAATGGGGGGTCACCGCAAACATGGCGACGGAAGCCGATGTCCAACGCGTGGCGCCCGAACTGGCGCGGCGGGGCTATTCGGAGGAAGATATTGAAAAAATATTGGGCCTCAATTTCCAGCGGGTTTTCGACAACGTGTGGCGCCCATCGGAGTTTTGAAGCGGCTTGTCCTAACATCGAAAACCTGGTCCCCTGGGCCGGGATTCTGTACGAGTTGTGCTTGGTCACCGGGCCGCAAGCCTTGCGGGGACAAGCGCCATGGTTGACAGGGTTAATGCGACGAAGAACCAGAACGATAAACGGCGTGAACCGGGATCATCCGCCACTTTGGTCGGCACGATTTAACGGGCAGCAGCTTTGCGAGCCAAATAATGCTGATCCAAGGATTGGCGAATATAGTTTTTTATGACGTTTCCCATGGCTTGTATCCATGAAAGCTTGCTGGTTTCACGGCGTTTGATGTCCGGTGAAGGGAGGTGGTTGCGGAGGAGATTCAAATAGGGGATGCGGTCGAAGGCGAATCTGCTCGGATTCGCCCTTCCCCGCAAATGGGCCATACACGTTGGTTTTTTTGAAAGGAGGAGAAGAATGCTGCATTTGAAAAAAGCCATTCGGTACCTGTTTTTGCTTTCACTTATTTTGGGGATTATGCTGTGCAGCGTGTACATCCGGGAAGCGGCGGCCGCAACCGTCACCATCCGGTTTCAAGATTGGCGTCTTGCCGAAGAACCGGCCGGTCCCTCACTCACGAAGATGGTCGACGAATTCATGGCGGCCAACCCCGACATCAAAGTGGCACTGGAGCCCGTTTCGGTGCGTGAAAAGGTTGACAAGTTCGTCACCCAGGCCCGCGGCGGCAACCCTCCGGACGTGGTGCGTGTCCTGACCACGGACGTTCCGCCGTTCCAGGCCATGGGCGCACTCCTCAACCTCGAACCATTCGTAGAGAAGGAGGGGGGCAAGGCTTACAAGGAGCAGTATTCGGACTTTCTGATCAATGCCGTAACCTTTGGCGGGGAACTCTATGCGATCCCCCATGAAGGCGATGCCTTTGTCTTATATATCAACACCCGCCTGTGGAAAGAAGCCGGGTTGGATCCGGACAATCCCCCGCAAACCTTCGACGAACTGCGTGCGGCCAATCAAGCGCTCACCAACCCTGAGAAAAATCGTTACGCCTATGGCATGCTCGCCGAACCCGCTATCTCCGCCATCTGGATGCAGAGCTGGTTCACGGCGTTCGGCACCGATTTTTTCAACGCGGACTACTCCGACACCTTGATCGACAGTCCGCAAGCGATCGAAGCCTTCAAGTTTTACACCGATATGTATGTGAAGGACCACGCGGTGCCGCCGGGTCCGACGGAGGTGAAC
>CP070697.1:3494468-3496052 GCA_020353555.1 Desulfobacterales bacterium | reverse complement strand
GCGCGGCCAGGGCCGCCGCGGCGGCGGTGAAAAACGCGCAACCCATGGCGCAGAACGAATACAAGATCCCTCTTTTTCGCGGCCTCATTGAACAGCAACTGGTGGCCATCGCCCAACCCGCATCCCGCTGACCCGCGGGAAAACCACACGGTCTGGCAACGGGAACGTTGACGATTCAAGCTAGGGGCTTCACCCCAGTTGGAATGGTGGAAGGCGGGGGTTGGGTTTCCTTGCCGCCCCAAATTAAGGGTTTTGAAAGCAAGGGGTTATCAGGCGCGTTCTGATTTCCTTGCAGGAAAGGATCTTTTTTTAATGTCGGTGTTCGTCTGACGGTTATTGTGGAAAAGAATTATTCTTGGAAAAGGATTTGGGATTCGGCCAACGGCACTTCTACTCGCGTTGCCTCGGTATGACGGATGATATTGGTCAGGGCTTCCTGAAAAATACGGAAAACAGCTGTGGATTGATCCTTCGAGACATTGACGGAATAATCCGGAAGATGGAGTGTCGCTTGAATACCGGTGCGCTCCTGAAACTCTTCTGCCTGCCATTCAACGGCCGCCACCAAGCCGAAATCATCCAATATGCCCGGTCTCAACTCGGCCGATATTCGCTGAACCGTCTGGATGGTTTCCTCGATAAGCGCATTCATCGATTTCGTTTTCTTCAGCACCAAAGGTTTCTTTTCCGATACCTTCTTCTCCAGCCAAGAGACATCCATCTTCAGCGCCGTCAAGGCCTGCCCTAAATTATCATGGATTTCCCGGGCGATGCGTGTCCTCTCTTCCTCTCTGACGGTCTGAATATAGGCGGTCAAATTGCGCAACTGTTCTCGGGCTTCTCTCAACTTACCCGCAATATTTCTCTGTGCACTTTCCTGCTTTTCAAGGGCCGCGGCCATTTCATCAAAGGCTCCGGCCAGTTGTCCCAGTTCCCCTTTTGCATGGACGGGCCCGATTCGGAGCGCATTTTGTCCGACTGTTTCCAGCTCCAGCCGCCTCTGCTCGGAAGCATTGTAAAGAATCAAGATCCCGGAAGAATGCTTGCCAGGTGTCGCACGCATGTAGGACAGATGCTTACAAGAAAATAGAGCCTCCTCTTACACCAAAATGGGAACCACACCGATACGCAATCTTCACCTTCGCACTTACCCTAAAGCCCGCTGGACGAAAGACGTGGGGAATTGCCTGACTGACATCAAGTATAAATCGAGGCATGAATGGCTGAACGCATGATCCTGCTGAGCAGCATTCGCGCGGGGTTCGACCTGCCGGTTCGCCGGTTTCCAAAACGTGATCGCCTGGGGAGTGATGATCGGAAAACTTTGCCGGCAGCCTTGGGACGCTGATCGGTGCGGATTTACTCAATCTGGACGCACTACAGGGGCTCGGGGCGCCGGTGGCCTCCATCGGCGGGGCCGGAACCTATGACGGGATCTTTCTCACCGGAATCGTCGCGGTTCTGCTGGCCAGCCTCTTGGCCCCCAAGCCACCCGTGACGTCTTCCTGAGAACGATTGGGATGATGTGGGGTTTTACAGCGGAGGGGATTTCCTTTTTATGCAGCCGAAAATAAAAACGCTCAA
>CP070697.1:3492776-3494368 GCA_020353555.1 Desulfobacterales bacterium | reverse complement strand
CACCTGGTTTCGCCTCCTGGGCGGCCTTTTTCTCTGTTATCTGGGAACCAGAGCTTTTCGGGCGAAACCGGCGCGGGAAAGTCCTGCTGAGTTTGAGCACAATCACGCGGCCGCCTACGGGACAACTTTTCTGCTGACCCTGACCAATCCCATGACAATTCTGGCTTTTGCGGCCATATTCGCCGGTCTTGGCCTGGTGCGCCCGCCAGCCCGTTACGCCTCGGCCGCGCTTTTGGTCCTGGGTGTCTTTCTCGGTTCCGGTCTGTGGTGGTTTTGCTTAAGCGCCTTTACGGCTCTCTTTCGGCAAAGACTCACCCCGAGTCAATCGGTCTGGGTGAATAGAATCTCAGGTATGATCATCGCAGCCTTCGGCCTGGCGGCGCTTTTAAGCCTGACCCGGTGACGCGCCGCGACCCTTAACGCCGGAAAAACCAGCGCGGGCGGGTGGGGCTGATCTTCGCTCCATGCCGCTTGCACCTCCCGGCGACCTTGAGCACACCCCGTTGCCGACGGATTGATCGTGGAGGGCCCGGCGAAGGGTTCGGGACATGACGGATATCGCGCTGCGCCGGCGGCCGGCTCTTCAACCCCCCGCGTTAACGGATCAACCCTTCGTATACGAACAAACCGTAGACCCCGGTCAAAACCCAGCCCATAAACCGGGGCAGCCGTCCCCACAACGCGATGAAAAGGAAATGCACCAGACCCGCTGCGAGAATCATGAGAACGCCGAGAATGAAAAAAGAAGGGATCGTAATATTGCTGAACAAAGCGAAAAGACCGATACACATGGGGATACAAATATGTCCATCTCCCGCCTGCGAGCTGTAGACAATGTCGGGCCGGCCGGCCCCTGCGTAGTAAATTGCCAGCAAGGCATTGGGCAGGACCATGAGAAAACCGCTCAACCACCCCAGATTGGCAAAAACAAAAAGACCCGACCCGGCCTTTGGAATCCAGGCCACCAAGCGTTCGATACTGACATACACGCCGTAGCCGCCGGCCACAATCAAAAGCCAATCAATCAGGATGAGCCAGGAAAGCGTTCTTCTTTGACGCACGTTATTTTTCAATACTTCAAACACATGCAAAATCTGCCAGAATAAAAACAACCCCACGAGCACCAGCCCGTCACCAAAATCCAGCTTGCCGTCCCGGGCCAAGGCCCACAGCACGCCGGTAAAGAACATCAGAGCAATCAGGGTTAAAAGCAGCGACAGGTAGTTGAGTCGATAAATTTTGGCGTCCCCCCTGCCCTTTTTCGGCTGATTCTGCGGCGGGAGAACATGCATCGACCAGAAAATGGCGGGCAGGCCGACCAGTAAGGTCAAATTGGTCACGTTGTTGACCAGGCAATTCTCTAAAACGAGCGATCCGCTCCCCCCCGCGCGGCCGAGCACAAGCGCAAAAATCAAATTGGAAAATCCGGAGCTGTAAGGCATGATGAGGGTGCCTAGAACCGTGCCTTCAATTCCTTTTCTTTCCATGGCTCCCAGGCGCCAGAGCATGAAGAAAGAAGCGGCTAAAAACAACACCAATGAAGACCAGGGGTCAAACCGGTTGATTTGCGCCAGCAGATTTTCCAATGCCGG
>CP070697.1:3491073-3492676 GCA_020353555.1 Desulfobacterales bacterium | reverse complement strand
CAGCAACGCCCCATCTTGCGGGTCCAAGCCTCGCCCGCAGAGGAACCCCGCTACGGGATGATTTTCAGAGCGGCCGCCATTTACCAGGGAATTCTATTTTGTCGCCGCCGCATTCACACGTTGGGCCTGCAGGGCGAATTGGCTCCCGGCCTGACCCTGGCGCGGTTTGTGCTCGCCCTTGCCCGCCGGAACAGCGCCGTCGTGCACTCCGTCCCCATTGCCATCGGCCTGGATGACAAACCGCCGGAACAGCGGGACTATCTCTGCGTGCTCGTCAGCACACTGACCCGCTTGTTTCTGGGAATACGGCCTTACTGGGGCACAGAAGCCGGCCCCCTGCACTATACGGCCGTCCAGGCTCGCCCGCAACATCTCCTGCGGGCTCTGCCGCACCTGTTGCAGGGACGCCCAGGCCTCTGGGGAACGCCGGAAAACGGCTATTTCAGCCACAACGCTCATGAAGTGCGCATGACGCTCGACAGCGGTTTTACGTTGGACGGGGAATTATACACAGCGGATGCGCGACGCGGACCTCTCGTGATCCGGCACGGGGGGCAGGCATCATTTCTGAGGCTGTAATCATGGCCCCTCCCCCGCAGCTGATCGCCCAGGTGGGTCGGCCGTCTCTCAGACCGGTCTCGCCCGCCGTGCGCGCCCTGGCGGACGCGCTTTTGGCACGCTTCGGCTATGCGGCCCAGGCCATTTTATTTTACGGTTCGTGCTGGCGCACCGGCGATGACCGCGAGGGTCTGGTCGATCTGTATCTGCTGGTGGACAGCTACCGTTCCGCCTACCACCAATCCCGCCAGGCGTTCCTGAACAAACTGCTGCCGCCCAACGTATTCTACCTGGAAGTCTCTTGCGCCGGACGCATCGCGCGTGCCAAGTACGCGGTGCTAAGCCTGGCCGATTTTCAGCACGGTACCTCCCGGCGCTGGTTTCACTCCTACCTGTGGGCCCGGTTTGCCCAGCCGGCCGGCCTGGTGTATGCCCGCAACGAACAGGTGGCGCGCCAGGTCCAGGCCGCGCTGGCCCAGGCGGTCATGACCTTCATCGCCCGGGTCCTCCCCCGGGTACCCTCCCCTTTCACCGCCCGCGAATTGTGGCGCCAGGGGCTGGCACTCACCTATCGGGCCGAACTGCGCGCCGAGCGGCCGGATAAGCTGGGGCGTTTGTTCGACGCCACCCCGAAATATTACGAACAACTCACGCACGCGGCCATCGGGGCCGTTCCCTTTCCGGTGGAGGTGGTTACGCGCACGGCACAAGTGCTCTACCGGGCCCGCATCCCGGGCCGGATACGGCTCTCCAGCCGATGGATCTGGTGGCTGCGGCACCTGCAGGGGAAACTGCTTTCCGTGCTGCGGCTCCTCAAGGGGTTGTCGACCTATCAGGGAGGCCTGGAATATGTTCTGTGGAAGATCGAGCGGCACGCGCAGGTCAAAATTGAGATACCCTCCCGTTGGCGGCGCTACCCGCTGCTGGGTGTGTGCGTCGTCTTCTGGCGGCTTTACCGCCGCGGCGCTTTCCGCTAGCCCCTTGTCGGTGGTGTCTTGGCCGCCACAAAGATTGAACGGGCCAGTTCTCCTTTGTCACATGACCG
>CP070697.1:3489363-3490973 GCA_020353555.1 Desulfobacterales bacterium | reverse complement strand
GGCTTGATGAATTAAATTTCACAAGTATTCTGAGGCGAGCACCAATAACTTTTGGGAGGAAAGAGCCTATGAAACAAGGGTCTTGCCTGCCTCGGATGCATGCTAACCTGTGGCCGACGCTATTAGATGGAAGATTACAAATAGATCACATATTTTCGAAACGTAAGAAAAATTCCTTTTTCTAAATCAAATACGGAAGGCAAACAGAAGCGTAATTTAACGAAAGATTACGATAAAGAAAGTCTTCGAGTCGTCAGTTTCGAATTCGAAAGGAGGGCTTCGCGCAAAGTCTCGGTTTCTGCGGAGGGTTCAATCCCTAATTTGGTAGAAAGCGTTTTTTTGTAGCGCTTATAAAGTGACAGGGCATCCGCCCTCCGACCCAGTTGCCAATAGCAGGACATGAGGTTTTGGTAAAGCTCTTCGGCAAAATCATCCACCTCGAGGCTCCGCTGGAAGCATTCCACAGCCTTTTCATGCTGCCCGCTTTGCTTCCAGAATTCACACAAGCGCTTTACCGTCCGCAAAAATCTGCTGTGCAGACGCTCACGCAAAGAGATGGCCCAGTAAGAGTTGGTTTCTGCCGCCAGAAAAGGACCCTGATAAAAATCAAGGGCCTTTTGACCCAGAGAAATGGCGGCAGTCATGTCGTTGGCTTTCATGCCCTGCTTCCAGGCCGACTCGGCCTGTCGGATTATACGCTCAAAGGCCCATACATCTACCCAGCCGTATCTCGGATCCAATGTCAGCTTTCGATCACTGAGTTGGATGGCATCCCCATAGCCGATTAATTTGCGCAACCGCCACAGGGTTGTTGCAAAGGATTTATGGGCCAGATCCCCATCGGCCTCGGGCCAGAGCGCATCGGCAATCTGTTCTTCGTGTACCTCGCGACCACCGAAAGCGATCAACGCTTTCAGCAAGGCCAGGGGCTTTTCCTGCGCCTTGCGGGTAAATCGCACCGGTTGTCCATCTCTGACCAGACCAAAGCGGCCCAGCGTGTATATTTTCAATGCCCAGGGCCAGTTTTCCAGATGAACCGGGGCTTCATGCGGAATCAGCTGCCGGCGTCGGATGATTTCCTGCACGTATTCCACCTCTATGCCGGCCTCCAATGCCCTGACGCAGAGCTTGGCCGTAACAGCGGGCTGATCGGCAAAAATGTTTAAATATTTTTGACCTTTGCCTAGTGTTAAAGCTTTACGCAGTGCTTCTAGTCCATCCGCCGGCTTCCCGCGATCATATGCGAACTGGGCCTCGATCATGCGCGCCGAAAATTTGAACAAATTCGTTTTGTTTTGTCGGGCGATTGTAAAGACCTGTGCCAGATCTTTATCGGCCTCTTTACATTGGTGAAGTCTGTGCATGACTTGCGCTTTAAGCAGAAGGGGCCAGTTCCATTTCTGAAATACACCAACTTTTTTGGCTAATTTTTGGCTCAGTTTAACGTGGAGGGCAGCTTTTTCAAGGTTTCCTCTTATCAGCGCGCCCCGCGCTCTCAAGAAATGATATGCCGACAGCTCCCACGATTTCAGCTGGTTTAAATAAGCAGACATCTGATTAAGCAAGTGTTCGGCCGTTTTGTCATCACCGTAGTTCATAGCGCCGGCGGC
>CP070697.1:3487652-3489263 GCA_020353555.1 Desulfobacterales bacterium | reverse complement strand
ACTCGCAAGATAGCCAAAAGCAAAGACAAAAAACCCTGTCGTCCCTATTAAAGCCAGGGCAAGATGCCTGGGTATCCATTTTTTTAACTTCATTTGAAAAATCCGTGGCGGTTTGGGGGTTAATCGGCCTAAAGCTCCAACTCCGCGCAAATCAATACTCGATTGTTGCGCTTTTGTAAAGGGTCTGCCCGGACACTAAATTAAGTACCTGATGATCTTTCCTATATCCGGATTTTGCGAAGACGTCTCCAACCCTTCACCCATTTGGACCGGATCGAAATATTCGGTTCGGCCGAAAACGGCGTGGCTGATCCCGTCAATCATTGCCATCTTGCGGCGTGCATCCGCCATATCAATCAGGGGAATCTTCACACCTTGCAGCAGCAAGGTTTCCATGTTGCTGCGCCTAAGTTGCAACGCCAGCTTCTTAGCCTTTTGCAGACTTTGGAAATAGAATTTCTTTTGGGCCATCAGGGTCTGAAAAATATCGGCACCCTCTTTGAGCTCATTCAAAAAGCTGCATACAAAATCGAGACAAACAAAAAGTCGGTGCCGGTCCGTCGCCAATTTGGCAACCAAATCGCATAGAAACCGAATCGCGTCGTCGCCCGCGGACAGTTTGGCGTTGCGAAGCTTGACCTTTACACGGGCCTGGTCCTTTACGCCGACAGAAGCGGATATGGCGGCGGCCAGCCTGCGGTCCAATTGCCAAGCTATATTTAGCCGCGCGACGAACTGCGCCAACACGGGCCTGGAGATAACCAGCACGACCGGCTCTCCGGTGTCAGGGAAATGGATCGTAGTCTGAAAAGGCGGCTGGCCCAAACAATCCAAAACCCGGGGTTCGTCTTGTTTCTGAAAGGGGAAACTTTCCAGCAGATCTTCCAATTGAAGCTGCATGGATTCTTCCGGAAAAAGAATGAGTTCGATAAGCGCGTCTTTTTCGCAGTTGGATTCATCCTGGAAGATCCCCTGCAGTTCTTCTTTGGAGGGATTCGAAAATGTCGAATCGATATACTGCAACACCCCGTCGCTCAAATAAATGCCGGCCCGCAAAATCTCGTGGATCTTTTCGGCCAGCAATGGGCAGCGGTGCCGGAAAGTCATTCCTCTATTCCCGTCGTGCGATTTAGGTGCCCACAACTGAAGATTGGAAAAAACGCGAACCTGACGATGTTCTTAAAGTCTAAAGGTAGCCTGCCATTTTCATCATAATCTGATGTTTTTGCAATCCGCCCGGCATACTCTCCCGCATTTGACCGTTGTCGAAAATAAAGAGAAAGGGTACGCTGAGGATATTGAACTTTGAGGCCAGCAAGGGGTTGGCATCGACATTGATTTTGCCGACCCTCACCCGACCCTTTGATTCCGAAGCAAATTCGTCAATAATGGGGGCGACCGCGTTGCAGGTTGGACACCAGGGGGCCCAGGCAAACAACAGCACCGGTAAGGGGGATTTCAGCACCTGGCGCTCGAAATTGCTGTCGGTGACCATTATCGGCTGAGGAACAAATAGTTCGCTGGTTTGCAGCATGGCACCGCATTTGCCGCATTTGGCCCCGGACTTCACCTTCTGCGCGGGAACACGGTTTTTCGTCCCGCACTCCGTAC
>CP070697.1:3485938-3487552 GCA_020353555.1 Desulfobacterales bacterium | reverse complement strand
CTGTGGCAAATGTCTGCCCTGTCGACTGGGCACCAAACAGATGCTCGACGCTTTAGAAGATATATGCGCCGGCCGGGCGCAGCTATCGGATCTTAGCCTGCTCAAGGACCTCGCGGAAGCGGTTCAAAAGGGTTCCCTCTGCGGACTGGGTCAGACGGCCCCCAATCCGGTGCAGTCGACCTTACGCTACTTCCGGAATGAATATGAAAACCATGTCTTGAACCGCAAGTGTTCGGCCGGAGTCTGCAAGGCCCTTTTTCATTACGAAATTGACTCTGACCGGTGCACCGGCTGCCACGTATGCGCCCGTGGTTGTGCCGCCGAGGCCATCCGCGGTGAAAAGAAAAAGCCCCACGTGATTGATCAGAGCAAGTGCACCCAATGCGGTATCTGTTATCAGTCGTGCAAGTACGGCGCGATTGCCGTCCGTTGAAGTCGACCCAGACGCCTGTGCCCAGAGATTCTTAAAACCCGTACGGAGGACAAACCGTGAAGAAGATCAGACTCCATATCGATGATCAGGAAGTATCGGTGGTGCCAGGGGCAACGGTGCTGGATGCTATTCAAAAAGCCGGCATCTATATCCCTACCCTTTGTCATGATCCTCATCTCAAGCCGTTTGGTGCCTGCCGTCTTTGCATCGTCCAGATTAATGGCCTGCGCGGGTTACCGACGGCCTGCACGACTCCCGCTCAGAATGGCATGGTGGTGGTAACCGAAACCGAGGAAATCCAACGCATCCGGCGAACAATTGTCGCGTTGGCGATCGCCAATCATCCCACCGATTGTCTGCTGTGTCAAAAAAGTCAAACGTGTGAGCTTCTGGCAGTCGCCCGCTACCTGGCGGTGGAAAAACGTTCCATGGAGCGTTTCCGCCGCGAAACGCCCGACAAGCCTTTGGATACATCCAATCCGGCCTTTGATTTTGACCCTAACAAATGTATCCTCTGCGGCAAATGTGTCCGCGTCTGTCAGGAAATCCAGGGACTGGGAGCGATCGATTTTGCCGGCCGCGGGTATCGGACCCGGATTGCGACGTTCGGCGCCAGGCCGCTTTTAGAATCCAATTGTCAGACCTGCGGCGAATGTGTCGAACGCTGTCCCACAGGGGCCCTGACGCTCAAGAAACCCGTCAGCCCTCAGCGCGAAGTCCAAACCATCTGTGGGTTCTGCGGCGTCGGCTGCTCGATTTATCTGGGCATCCGGGGCCACAAGATCGTCGGCGTCAGGGGCGACCTTGCAAGTCCGGTCAATCAGGGCGGTCTGTGCGTGAAAGGCCGTTTCGGCATGGATTTTGTTCATCACTCCGAACGGCTTGTCCGTCCTTTGATTCGTAAAGAAGGTTTGGATAGAACCGCCGAAAGCGGGGAAGTTTCCGAGCTATTTCGGGAAACCGACTGGGATGAGGCGCTGGAGCGCGTGGCAGACGCTTTGACAGGCATCATGAAGAATCACGGTCCCCCAACGATCGGTGTGCTGAGCTCGGCCAAATGCACCAACGAAGACAACTACGTTATCCAAAAATTTGCGCGGGCCGTTTTGAAAACCAACAACGTGGACCACTGTGCGCGCCTTTGCCATGCGTCCACCGTGGCCGCCGCCATTGCGGCATTC
>CP070697.1:3484216-3485838 GCA_020353555.1 Desulfobacterales bacterium | reverse complement strand
GAGGTCGCCGAGCACTTCTGACCGCAGTTGCCGAACGCCGAATGAATGACATCGCTGATGGCCTGGTCTCTGTCCGCCATGGCCGTTACAATGGTGGCATTCTTGCCGCCGGTTTCGGCGGCCAGAAAAATATCCGGTCGGTGCTTTAGAATTTCGAGGCCGGTTTCCGTGCCGCCGGTTAAGATGATAAAATCGACCTCCGGATGCATTATCAATCCGGTTCCGGTGGTACCGCCCGAACAGGGCAGGAACTGCAACACGTTGGGAGACACCCCCGCGCGCCAGAAACATTGGCAGAGGCGCCAGGCCGTCAGAATCGCCTCGGATGAGGGTTTCAAAATAACGGTATTGCCGGCGGCCAAAGAGGCCACAATACCGCCGCAGGGAATGGCAATGGGAAAATTCCAGGGCGCGATCACCACGCCCACGCCCTTGCCGCGACAGCGGACGTTGGCGATGGCTTCAAAGGCTCGGGCCGAATAGGGATAGTATTCGGCAAAGTCCACCGCTTCCGATACTTCCACATCGGCCTCGGTAAATACCTTGCCGGTCTCGGCGGCCGCCGCACCGATGAGATCCCCCCGGGCGCGCCGGATTTGCAGGGCGGCCCGGGAAAGAACCCGGTGGCGGGCCTGAAGGCTCTTGCGCCGCCAGCCATCCGGGTCGGCCTTGGCGGTGGCGACCGCCGTGCGGATGTCCGCCGCGTTGGCCAGGGCCGCGCGCGCCACGACCACCTTGGCTTTGATCTGGGAAGGATCGCGGCGCTCTATGACGCGCCGGCCTTCAAGAATTTTTCTACCGGCCACCACCAGGGGTATTTCGAGGGGCTGCGCCCGCCCTGATTTTTTCCATTTTTTACATATGGTTGCGGCCCATTGGCGGTTGACCGCCAGGGACCAGTCGGTATTGGGTTCGTTTTTGAATTCGCCCTCGTGGTACGTGCCGATTTTGCCGGAAAAGTTTTCGGTCAGGCGGTTTTGCCGGCGGTGCGGACGGATACCGGCCCGATCCTTGTGCTTGACCGCCGCCGCAAACCGGTTCTTCTGATTTTGCCATTTCCACGTGTCGGTCTTCAGCTGGCATAGATGCCGTAAGAAATTTTCCCCCCCCGTGTTTTCATCCAGGCGTCGAATCAGATAGGCAATGGCGTTGATAAATTGCGATTTCGTGGCCACGGGTGCGTACAGGACCACCTCCTGTCCGGTTTCCTGTATCGCCCGGCGGACATGATCGGCCATGCCCTCCAGCATCTCAAAGGCAAAAAAATCCGTCACACGGTTTTGGCGGGCGACCAAGTAGGCATAGGCCAGGTCGAACAGGTTGTGGGACGCCACTCCCAAACGGACGGCCTGGATGTTTTCCGGTGTCATGGCGAAATCGACCATCCGTTTGTAATTGGCATCGGTATCCTGTTTGTTGTCGTAGGGGGCCAGAGGCCAGTTGAAGAGGGCGGATTCCACGCGCTCCATCTCCATATTAGCGCCTTTGACAATCCGAATTTTGATCGGGCGGCCACCTGCGGCGGCTCGTTGACGCGCCCAGGCCGTGATTTCCTGGAGGATGGTGTAGGAGTCCGGCAAATAAGCCTGGAGAGCCATGCCGGCCGAGTGTTGCTTGAATTC
>CP070697.1:3482475-3484116 GCA_020353555.1 Desulfobacterales bacterium | reverse complement strand
TTCGGCCCGAGTTTTACACGGTTTCAAATCTGATCATCCATGCCGCGACCCATGCTGAACAGGGTTACTGTGACAAAGTAGAATTAATCGACCCGGAAGAACCCTATCCATGTGATTGGAAAATCGCGATGGGGGTCGGCGGCCGTGCTCCCGCCGCCGAGCGTCACCGCGACCGAATGATTGCAGCATAAGGAGGAACCTATGGATCTAAAAATCAACGGCAAGGTCGCCCTGGTTACCGGAGGTAATCGGGGAATCGGCAAAGCGGCGGCATTGGAATTGGCCAGGGAAGGCTGCAATGTAGCCATCACCGGACGCAACGAAAGGGATTTGGCCGCCGCGGAAAAAGATATTCAGAGCCATGGGGTCACGACGCTCGCCGTCGCGGCGGATATGGAGAAAGCCGCAGGAGTCGCCAAAGTGGTCAACCAGACATTTGAAAAGTTCGGCCACATCGATATCCTGTTTAACAACGCCGGGCACTCGAAGCCCTGCACCCCCATTAGTTCGACGGACGAAGACTGGGCCTCGCAGTTAAACATCCATCTGATGGCCTGCGTACGCACCTGCCGGTTGATCGTCCCCCGAATGATCGAGCAGAAGTGGGGACGCATCATCAATATGAGCTCGATGTACGGGATCGCTCCGGGCTCGGGAGTCACCGACTATAATGCCGCTAAGGCCGCGGTCATCAATTACACCCGTTCCCTGGCGATGGAATACTCCCGCTACGGAATCTGTGCGACCGCCATCTGCCCGGGACTGATTCACACCGAGATCTGGGACAAATTCGCCGACAAACTTGCCGCGGAAAAGGGTAAAACCAGACAGGATATTTTCGACGCCGCCGCTGCCCGGGCCAGTGCCACCAAACGTTACGCCCGGCCGGACGAGGTCGGCAAGGTGGTCGCCTTCCTGGCTTCCGAATGTGCCAGTTATGTCACGGGCTGCGCCATCCAGGTCGATGGGGGCGCCCTGGCAGGCATAGAGATAAATTTCTGAAGGGACGCTGCATGAAAATAATACTGATTTCACCCTGCAAGGATGTGAGATTCAAAACACCGAAAGGTGAAAGGATGCCTCAGCTGGCGCTGCATATCCTGCAAGGGTTGACGCCGGCGGAGCATGAAGTTCACATCGTTGAGGAAGAGACCGATGAGGTCGATCTGAATGCGGAATGTGATCTGGTTGGACTGAGCTGTATGACGGCCAATGCTCCCCGCGCCTACCATTTTGCGGCCGAATTCAGTAAGCGGGACAAAACCGTTGTGCTCGGAGGTGTTCACCCGACGATTCTGCCGGAGGAAGCGGCGCAGTATGCCGATGCGGTTGTGATCGGAGAAGCGGAAAACATCTGGGAAAACCTTCTGGAAGATTTCCGGGTCGGTCGCCTGCAAAAGTTTTACCGTAATGCCCCTCCCAACCTGGAAAGATACATCCCGACGAAAATCAAGAACAAAAAAAGAGGCCTTTTTAGCATATTTCCCATAATGACCACCCGCGGCTGTCCGTACAATTGTGAATTCTGTTCCGTAACCAATATTTATGGTAGGAAAATCAGACATGCTCCCATCGCGAACGTTGTGCGACAGATTGAGGAGTCAGGGTGGAAAAAATATATATTCCTGGATGACAATATCA
>CP070697.1:3480727-3482375 GCA_020353555.1 Desulfobacterales bacterium | reverse complement strand
GGTCGGATGTGGCAAGCTGACCGCGACGGCTGCTCGATTGGCGGGGAGTCGTGTTCGGCTTGACACTGAAAAAGCAAATTATTAAGTTTACAGATAAGTTGGCCGCCGGCAGGGCCGGAATCATCAATTCAACTTCGCAGCCGCGTCTCGAATCTTTGCACGATGCCTTTTTTTGGATTAAAGACCCGTTATGTGCCCGTTTGGGGGCTGCTTGTCCTGGCGGGCCTGACCGTTGCGCTGGGCGGGTCTGCGGCGCAGTCCGTGGATTCCAGCCTGGCGCAGGCCCGGGAAAACCTGCGCGTCAGCGAAGCCACCCGGCGGCAGGCCGCCGCCGAGCTGGCCGAGCTTCGCAGTTCCGGCAAGGCTTCCCCCGAGATCGTCAGCGCCTACGAGGCCTACGTGCAGAGCGTGGAGGCCATCGTCGACGAAAACCGCAAAACCGTGCGCGAGATGGAAGCGGCTGCCGCCCGGCGTCTCACGTCCGGCGCCGAACGCCAGCCGTCGGCTTCCGCAACCCGCCTGCCAGGACCGGGGCCGGAGCCAAAGATCCCGGAAGAAGCGCTGGTGGACGAGCTGGCGGTTTTGGAGCAGGAATTCAATGATTCTCTGGCGGCCTTCGATGAAATGCTGCTCAAGGAAATCGATCTGATCCGGGCCAAGTCGGCCGAGAAAATGAAAGCGCTGGAGGACGAAGCGGCCGCGGCGGCCCGCCGGCTCAAAGAAAAAGGGATCGATATCGATTCCGAGGGAGATGAGACCGCGGCGGCCACCGCCGCCGAAGGGACCGCCACAGACCGCCGTCAAGGCGCCCAGGAGCAAACAGCCGGTGATTCGCAGGCCGGCACCGGCGACGATCGTGAAGCGGCCGCGCGTGTCGGCAGCGGGCGATCCACCGGTCAATCCGGACAGCCGCCCCAGCGTTCCAGCAGCCAGGACGATGATATCGTGGCCCGTCAGCTGCGGGAGGCAGCCGAAAACGAAACCGATCCGGTTCTCAAAGCCAAGCTCTGGAAAGAATACGAAAATTACAAAAACAGCACCCGCGATTAGCCCCGGCCGGGCCGCTCAACGCCCAGTCGGCAACCTCAATTAAAACTGTCCATATAGCTGTATGCAAAATATCCCGGTGGACATCGGGTAGCCGGTGTCAGGTATCGGGTGCAGGTGGAACGGAATCTTTGGACTCTTTATGTTTCGATCACGACCGTCCAAAGTCCCTTGGAAGGGCCCCGGTGCGCAAGGGGCAAATCTAGGGGGATCCGGGTCTGGTCGCATTCATCCAAGGCACCGCCAATGAAAAGCACCGTCCGCTATTTAGGCATGATCTTCTTCGGCCTGAGCCTCCTCGCCGGTTGTGCCACTTTCGACGCCCAAAAGATCCGTCCAACGCCCATCCTGCATGCCCAGGAAGAGGTTCCGGAAGAACAGCTGCTGGATGTCGGCCTCCCGGTTTTCGAAAGTGTCGAGCTGACCGCCAAAAAAGCCCAGAAAGAAGGCACGCTGCCCGGTATTCGCCAGGCCGAAAGCCATTACATCCCCACCCATCTGAAAAACACCCTGCAGCGCAGCGGTCAGTGGGGCGCCGTGCGCGTCACGCCCGCGGCGGCCCATGGCGCCGATGTGCGCGTGAAGGGCAAGATCCTGGAAT
>CP070697.1:3478975-3480627 GCA_020353555.1 Desulfobacterales bacterium | reverse complement strand
ATCCTGGTAGGTGACCGGCTCTTTGAGTTTTTTACTCGGATCAATCTTGAGGCGACCGTCTCGCAGATACTCATAAAGAAGCTGCACGAAGTGCACGATCTCAACCGGGGGTCGGCCATCCCGATAGCCGGCCAGGTAAGGTCCCTCGAAAGCCAGGGAGCGGTAGGCATGACCGCATTCGGTGATAAGAATCTTGCGGGCATCCAACTCAATGGCCTTTTCATATACATTGCGAACCTGCTGGCCGGCCAAGACCGAATCGCCGGCAAACATCGGCAAATTGGTGCAATCCCACCCGAAGGTCGGCAAGGTCCAACTCTCCTCAGCCGCCGCCAAAATAATCGCGGCATTGGCGATGTCCTGAGGATAATACACGGGCTCTCTGGGATTGATAGTGTACATGTATTTCACACCCGACCGGTCGATGGGAATGGTGACGCCGCGGTAATCATCCTCGATTTCCTCAACCATCCATTCACAGGTGTCGGTCAGTTCTTCAGCAGGTATGCCCATATGGTTGCCCGTCCGGCGACAGTTTTCAGAAAACTCGGCCAGACGCTCGGAGGTTACACCTTGGGAATAGCAGACTTGGCGGGCCAATGCCATCATGGAGGCGACATCGATACCGAACGGACAAAACATGGAACACCGTTTACACATGGTGCACTGCAGCCACAGAATCTGAAAACATCTATCGAGAAAGGCCCGGTCAACTTTTCCTCGGCGACGATACATTTCGCCCAGGGTATTCTTAAACTTGAAGGCCGGACTGAGTTTGGGATCGCGGCCGTTAGCCAGGTAGACAAAACAGCTCTCGGCACACAACCCGCACCGTGAACAGATGTTCAGCCAAGTGCGAACACGGGCGCCTTTATTGATGTCCAGGATCTCCCGTATCCGGCGCGGATTGACCGGCGAGTCGGACCGGGTGGAATCGCTGCCTTGCGGCGAATTGGTTGGGGACATTAAGTACGCTCCTGATATAATGGCTTTGTATTAATCTACCATGAACGGGCGCCACGGCGACTTCCCATTTCAAACCCGATAAAGGCGCGGGTGAAAAAGAACAAGATCATGTGTCCTAATTTGGTAAAGGGAATCAGAACCAACAAAATTTCACTGGCTAAAATATGCCCAATGAGCAGGGTTTCATACCGCCCCCATTGATGGTAGGCCAAAAACCCCGACAAAAACGGCAGTAGGGTCAGCACCAGAAGACAGTAATCCCAGGGGCTGGTTAAAATGCGGACCTCCGGACGAGCTACTCGGCGGACGCATAAAAAAATTCCCGCAGCAATCAAAACGACGGTCAGAACATCCGCCACCCCATCGGGCATGGACCAGAGACTGCATCCGAAGGCCTCCTCCCAAAGCACATTATGTGCCTGAAAAAATAACGGAATAGCGATCAGGCAAACATGGAACACAAAAAACATGAATGTAAACAGCGGCTGTTGGCGCATGGACGCGCTGTACCAGGGGATTATCCAGTGCACGATGGACTTGAAGCCCCATTTGAAACTCGCATGGTTATAAAACACCCGGTCCTTCTTTTTGCTGAGAACGAAAAGATATCCAATCCGTATGATCAAGCCCCCCCCAAAGGTGGCGAATGCTATCCATAGAGCGGGACCGGTTAAGAAATTATACAT
>CP070697.1:3477214-3478875 GCA_020353555.1 Desulfobacterales bacterium | reverse complement strand
CCATCCAGGTTACGAACTCCTCCACGGGTATGCGTTTACGCTCAAAACGGTTGACGGACGCGTCTTTATCGGCGTAGCCCATGGCCATTCCCATGAGCACCTTTTTGTTTTCCGGGATGGGCAGAATCGAGCGCAGCAAATCCGTATATCGAATGACGGTGGACAGAACGAGGGTTCCCAGACCTTTTTCCTCGGCAATCAGGCATACCCCGGCGATAAAAATTCCCATGTCCATCATTCCATAAGGTAGCTCCAACTGATCGTCCAGCATGAAAAGAAGCATGACGGGCGCGCCGAATAGCGTGAACATCCGTGTAAAATATTTATTTTTCTTGTCGTGGTCGTCTTTTCCAATCCCCTCGGCGGCCAGGCAGCTTTTGCCCACTTCCGACACGCGCTGATGCCATTTAGCGGGGAATTTTTGCGGTGTGGGAATATCCGTTTGTTGCGAGGCCTGGGCCGCAAGTTTTGCAATTTGGCCTGTGTTGAACTTTTCCAAAGCTGCGCCCTGAACCACCATCACTTCCCAAGGTTGGGTATTGGCCCACGAAGGACACCAGCGCGACTCAGAAAGAATCTCTTCAATCAGCGCCCGGGGCACCGGATCCGGTTTGAATTTACGAATGCTCCTGCGGCCTTTGAAAACTTCCATGAACTCCATATTTCCTCTTTTGCCTCCATTACCGTTTCAAAAAAGTGGTAAGCGTGTTCTTCCGGAAAACCTTTACCGTCAGAAACTTGCTGAGCTCCGCATACTATTTCAAAGGGGCGACCCTCTGTCAACCAAAAATGCGACATCACGGGTAAGGCATCCCTCAAAATCATCAAAAAAAGTGGAGCAGGGCTAGGTATGAACTTATGCGTTTCAAATTGCAGGTATCTATGCTATGGGGTTTTCAGCTATTTTCATCTTTTGCTGCGCACCGGCCACACTCCCACGGAGAGCAACCAGCCCGGCATGACGATCTGGTCTAATCCGGAATTGGATTAAATCAACCCCGTCCCATGATTGCGGGGCCTTTTGAACGGAGGCAACTTAACCAATGGTGAGAAAGCCTATCAACTGGAACAAGCTTTTCCAGCCACGATCCATCACCGTTGTCGGCGCTTCGACCAAAACCGGTCTGAATATTAACCTTTTTTTCGCTGCGCTGGTAGCGGCAAAGTTTCAGGGGCACCTATACGCAGTCAACCGGCATGCGGATGAGGTGATGGGTTATCCGGCTTACCGATCGCTGCGGGATATCCCCGGGCCGGTGGATTATGCGGTTATAGCGGTTCCGCGCGATAATGTTCTGGCGGTCATAAAAGACTGTATTGTCAAGAAGGTGGCCGTGGCCCACATTTTTACATCGGGTTTCGGTGAAACGCATACGCCGGAAGGTCAAAAGTTAAACGAGGAACTCAAACACCTCGCCGCGGGTCGAATCCGAATCATCGGGCCCAACTGCATGGGCACATACTGCCCCAAGGCACGCATGGCCTACACGCCCGGTCAATCTATGAACGTTGGGGATATCGGTTTTATTTCCCAATCCGGCGGGCATAATTCCCTGTTCATTGAAACCGCAACTTCTCAGGGCCTTTATTTTTCCAAAGCGATTAGCATCGGTAACTCTCTGGATCTGGGGATCAACGATTTCCTCGAATATTTGGGGGAA
>CP070697.1:3475450-3477114 GCA_020353555.1 Desulfobacterales bacterium | reverse complement strand
CTTTGCGCTTTGAACCTTGAGCTTCCAGCTAACGGTCGTTATTCAATCTCCGGCCGGATTTCTTCCAGGTAGTAGCATTCAATGATATCGCCGACTTTGATATCATTATAATTTTCGATGCCGATGCCGCATTCATAACCGCTTTGGACTTCCTTGACATCGTCTTTAAACCGCCGCAGGGAAGCGTTTTTGCCCTCATAATGCACAACACCGTCGCGGATAAGGCGCAGTAGTTGTCCTCGCTCGATTTTGCCGTCGGTCACATAACAGCCGGCAATGGCGCCGACCTTGGGAACTTGAAAGACTTCGCGAACCTCGGCCCGGCCCAAAATCCGTTCCTCGAAAGTGGAGGCCATCATTCCGGCCATGGCATCCTTGACGTCTTTGATGACATTGTAAATGACGTTGTAAAAGCGCATATCTACGTTTTCTTCATTGGCCAGCGCCTGCACCTTGGGGATGGGCCGCACGTTGAAGCCGATGATGATTGCGTCGGATACCGCCGCGAGAGAGATGTCGGACTCGGCGATGGTGCCCGTGGCCGAATGGATCACGTTAATTTTGACTTCCGCATTGGAAAGCTTGGTCAAAGAGTCGGCCAGCGCCTCAATGGAGCCGTGGACATCGGCCTTGATGATGAGCTTTAATTCTTTGACATCTCCTTGTTGCATGCGCTCGTAGAATTTGTCCAGGCTAAGCCGGCTGGTTTTGGCCAATTCTTTCGAGCGCTGTTTTTGGATGCGATGGAGGCTGACCTGTTTGGCGTCCTTTTCATCGGCGAGGGCCACAAACTCATCTCCGGCCATGGGCACTCCGGATAAGCCGATGATTTCCACCGGGATCGAAGGGCCGGCCGACTCGACCGGGACGCCACGGTCGTTCAACATCGCCCGGATCTTGCCGTGCTGGACGCCGCAAACCACCGGGTCACCGACCTTGAGGGTTCCTTCCTGCACGAGGACGGTGGCCACGGGCCCTCGGCCGGAGTCAATCTTGGCTTCCACCACATGGCCGGTGGCCATCTTTTTCTGATTGGCTTTCAACTCTAAGACTTCGGCTTGCAGCAGGATCATCTCCAGGAGTTCATTGATGCCCTGATTTTGCTTGGCCGAAACATTGACGGTAATGGTATCGCCCCCCCAATCCTCAGGTGTCAGGCCATTTTCGGCCAGCTCGCGCTTGACCCGGTCGGGATCGGCATTGGCTTTATCGATTTTATTAATGGCAACGATGATCGGCACCCCCGCCGCTTTGGCATGGTTAATGGCTTCCAGGGTCTGGGGCATGACGCCGTCATCGGCTGCCACAACCAATACGACAATGTCGGTGATCTTGGCGCCGCGCGCCCGCATGGCGGTGAAAGCCTCATGTCCCGGCGTGTCCAGAAAAGCAACCTGGCCCTTATCGGTCGTAACGTTGTAAGCGCCAATATGCTGCGTGATTCCGCCGGCTTCAAATTCGGTGATGCGTGTCTTGCGGATCGTGTCAAGCAAAGAGGTTTTACCATGGTCGACATGACCCATGATTGTTACCACCGGAGGTCTTTCCGTTAATTCGGCCGGATTGTCTTCTTCAATTCTCAAAACAGTCTCTTCCTCGAAAGATGCGCGTTCGACTTCGTAATTGAATTCCGTGGCCACCAAAGCGGCCGTGTCAAAATCGAT
>CP070697.1:3473673-3475350 GCA_020353555.1 Desulfobacterales bacterium | reverse complement strand
AGAAACTGCCCCCCGCGCTGCTCAAATTATTTGATCTGATCGGGTATTTGGGTTTTCTGGTCTTTTGCATGATTCTCATTATCTGGGGAACCAATCTCTGTCTGGAGATAAAGAAGTTCAGCCAACTCTCGGCCGCCATGCAACTTCCCATGTATATTCCCTATCTGGCGGTACCGCTGGGGGGCGTCGCCATGGGCGTGCGCCTGCTACAGAAAATACATGCGATCCTGGGGGGACCGGCAGGGCAGACGGCGTCCGAGCAGGAAACTTATCACCCTTGACGCGAAAGGAGGCAAGTATGCGAAAGGTATTGCTAATCACGGTTTGTTGGCTCATGGTTTTAGGTATGGTGGTAACGATGCCGCCGGTGGCGGGGGCGGGCAAATACAATATTCGGGCGGCAACCGTCTTGGTGGACGACTCACCGACCGCCAAATGCTTATTTATGTTTAAAGACATCGTTGAATCGCAAACTTGGGGAGACATTACGGTCGAAGTCTTCACCAACGGCAAGCTGGGCTCGGAGCGGGAAAACATCGAAGCCTGCCAGCTGAATAACCTGCAGCTCGCAACCCCCTCGGTCGGGGTGGTGGCCAATTTCAGCAAACCGATGCGCTTGCTCAACATCCCCTTCTTGCTGACCGATCGCAAAGTGGCCCACAAAATTTTGGTCAAAGACCCGATTCGGCAAAAACTGCTCTCCTATCTGAATGAAGTCGGCCTAGTGGGCCTGGCATTCACCGATTACGGGATGCGCAATCTGACGTCCAAAAAAGAAGTGCCCAATCTGGCGGCCCTAAAAGGCTTGAAGGTCAGAACCATGAAGGTGCCGGACCATTTAGCGCTTTGGGAGGCCCTGGGTGCCAGTCCGACCCCGATTGCATTTACCGAACTCTACGGCGCCTTGCAGCAGGGTGTGGTCGATGCCCAAGAAAATCCGTGGGAGACAATCTATTTGAGCAAGTTTTACGAAGTTCAGGACAATGTGACGGTCACCGGACATATTTACGATGTGCAGCCGATGATCATGTCGAAAAAGTTCTACGACCGTTTGCCGCCGGAGTATCAGGAGATCGTTCAAAAGGCCGCGGATATCGTGACGGAGTACATGTGGTATCTGACCGCCCAACAAGATGATCTGTTTAAAGCCAAGTGCGTGGAAAAAGGCATGAAAGTGAACTACTTCTCGCAGGCGGACCTGGAAAAATCGCAGGAACTCACCCAGCCGGTGGTCGATGAGATCCGGAAAGTCGTCGGCGATGCTTTGGTCGACGAATACATCAGCGCCGTGAAAAGCGCCCAGTAGCCGTTGGCACCTTACCCTCCCTTCGGGACAACTCGCGAGGGGAGGGTCATCCGTCGCGCCCGGCCGGAGCCGCGCAGCATGTCGCTTTGATCCAACAGATCCCGATGTGCGCCGGCGACACCTGCCGCCCGCCGCATGATCTCCTTCCTTGGCCCCGCGCTCCCGTCATTTTTCGATTCAGTGTCTGTCCATCAAGGCGCTTTTGCCCGATTTCGGCGTCAGGCTCCCGTTCCACGCCTCGAAATACGCCCGGCATTCCTGTGGTTGCAATCGGCACCTTCCCTGCACCTGCCAAAATGGTACCAAATTTAGTTGTATGAAAAGTATCCGAGTCGACAGCTTATCGGCTTTGGGCATCGGGAAACTGTCTG
>CP070697.1:3471892-3473573 GCA_020353555.1 Desulfobacterales bacterium | reverse complement strand
ATCTGTGGCATCGGCAGCAGGCAGGGCGTGGTGACTCCTACGGTATACGTTTCCATCAAAAGCAACTAGTCGTTTTACTTGGGAATAAGATCAAATCGAATCCATCAGTACTTGAATTTTACGAAGAGCGAGCCAAATTTCTTATTCTCCTCGACCGCCTGGATGAAGCACTCGCTGATTTCTCCAAATTGATAGAACTCGACTCGCTATCCGCTCATCGGTATACCGACCGGGCCGGATTACTCCGGAAGATTGGTGATACCAACAAGGCCTTGTCCGACTTCAAGGCTGCACTGGAACTAGATCCTGAAAATCTCGATCTGCGCCGAAGGCGCGGGAAATACTATGGAGAGATAGGACGTCTCGACCTCGCGGTTGACGACTTGCGACAGGCGTTCGATATTGATGGAGAAACGATCCCCGAAGGGATGGATTGGACCAACATTCGCGACGTCTATCAGTTAGCATTCCTTGCCCTGCTTACTGGCGACCGAGAGACATACGAGGCTAGTTGTCGGCGGGTGCTGCTCTTGCTTAAGGCTGTACCAAACAGCGAGCAGGTGGCTCTCCGTTGGAATGCCCTATACTTCGCAGCGTGGACATGTGTTTTAGCGAATCCGGTGGGACTCGGTGAGTTGGATTGGGAGTTTCTCAAAGAATCGCTGGAGTTTCTCAGAAATGGCTCGGACCGCCGAATCACAACCAACGCCCGACTGCTTCTTGCGGAAATCCGTGCACTGACGGGAGATTTACGGACAGCCGAGGCGGAACTCAAAGAGATCGAGCTTCCTCCGTACAACCAGTTGTTCCTCGCTGGCGTCCTCGCCCGGCTGGGACAAACGGAGAAGGCAAATTCCTATCTATCCCTTGGACGCAAAAGCATTCAAACACTACGCGAACTACAGGTTGACCGAGTCGGATCTTCCAAGATCCTTGGACCTTGGTGGCCCGGGGACGCCGAGGTGGCGGATCTGCTTGCAGCAAAGGTTGAAAAAATACTTCCCTGAAAGTTTTACTACGAGGTTCGGATTAGGAATAGATTGGATGGGGCAAATGGATAAGATTGGTAGCATTCAGCAATATTATTTGACTTTCCTTGGTAATGACGTAAGTTTTTATGGAATTTATAAGCCTGACGGATGTTGAGCATCGGAATTCAAAATGACGTGGGTAATGTGGCGCTCCATCCCAGCTGGTGATGTCGGACGTTCAAAAATCATTATCCAAAGGGGAAAAAATCGACCTTTCAAATATTTTATGATATCAATTCTATCAGAAAATAATTTTAATCGGTAGCTGGTATAGAGTGATGAAATTATGGGGTGACGCAGGCGGACAATGATATCACAACTTTTGGCCATATTTGGATGTTCTCAATGTCTCAGTAGCTGCGGTCATCAAGGAAAAATGACACAAAGTTGCATTTAACCAACCATTTTTTAATTATTTACCTAATTTCTAATCCGCAGCTCATAGTAATTTATATAATGATGAATTTTAACTGTTAAGGAGTCCACCTTGTACTGTATATAATAGGACTTATGTCCCAATACCCGAGGATTTCATGAAATACTTGGTCGTACTTATAACAGTTTTGCTCTCTATCACATTACTCTTTTCTGAGCTAATTTTTAAAAAGATAAGCAAAAGGGCATCAGAGTTATGAAACAGGTCAATCTTG
>CP070697.1:3470067-3471792 GCA_020353555.1 Desulfobacterales bacterium | reverse complement strand
AGGTTGCCGGTCGGTTCATCGGCCAGCAGAACGGACGGTTCGGTAACCAGTGCCCGCGCGATTGCCACCCGCTGCTGTTGTCCGCCGGAGAGTTCGGCCGGGCTATGTCTGCCGCGATCGGCCAACCCGACCTTTGTCAAAGCTCTGGCGGCAGCCTCTTGCCGCTTTCCCGAATTCATGCCGCGATAGATTAAAGGCAATTCCACATTTTCAATGGCCGAGGTTCGGCTTAAGAGGTTAAAACCTTGAAAAACGAATCCAAGATAAAGGCGGCGCAGCAAAGCGCGTTTATTGCGGGATAGCTTCCCAACGGAAACACCCTGGAACAGATAGGATCCGTTTGTCGGCGTATCCAGGCAGCCCAAAATATGCATAGCGGTGGATTTGCCCGATCCGCTCGGCCCCATGATGGCTGTAAATTCACCCTTCATAATTTTCATATCCACATCAACAAGGGCCGAAACCATCGCCTGACCGCGGCCATAGACTTTTGAAACGCACTTGAACTCGATTAGCGGATGTGCCTTTAATTCCGGCGACAATCCATCCTGCTCAGACATTATTTTGCCTCCTGAATCATACCGACGATGACCTGTAACCCCGGTTTCAGATCTCCTGATATGATGCGGGTGTTAATACCGTCTGAAGCCCCGGGTTGAACCGAGACAGGCAAAGATCTTCCGTTTTGTAAAATCCAGACCTTCGCCGCTTCCGGTTTTACGGGGTCTGCACTGGAACGCGAACCTCTATTGCCGCCGCGGCCGGGCCGTGGAAATAATTTGGACAATATGCTCGATTGCTCGTTGCGGCCAGCTCTCGGCCGTTTGGGCTCGCTCAATGAATCCTGCGGTTGTGAGGGGGTGAAACGGAGGGCGGCATTGGGGACAAGAAGCACATCCTGCTCATCGTGAACCAAAATGTCGGCTGTGGCGGTCATCCCCGGTCGAAGGAGCAGATCGGAATTGTCCACTTTGAGCAAGCACTGATAGGTCACTACACCGTTTTCGGTCTGCGGAGCGAAACGGACCTGGGTGATCTGAGCGGGAAACGTTTTATCGGGATACGCATCCACCATGAACTCGGCCCATTGGGCCTCCGTGATTTGCCCCACGTCGGCCTCATCCACAGAAACGTATAGCATCATATTGGTCAGATTTTCGGCCAGGGTGAACAAAACAGGCGCTTGAAGGGAGGCGGCGACAGTTTGGCCCGCTTCCACCGAACGGTTCAAAACGATGCCCGTGATCGGCGAGTAGATCGTTGCCTTGGCCAACTCGGATATATTTGCTTCCAGGACCGCTTTGGCTCTGATAATATCGGCTTTGGCCACTTCGACCTGCGCCAAAGCAACCTGATATTTGGCTTCAGCGCTGTCCAAATCTTGTTTTGCCGGAACTTTGCCGTTGCTCAATTGATACGCCTTTTTAAGGCGTTCCAGATTGCTTTTTGCATCCTTCACATCGGTCTGTGCTTTCAAATGTTCGGCTTTGGCCACTTCGAGAGATGCTTCCGATTGTAATTTTTGTGCTTGTAATTTAGAGGCGTCCAGGCGCGCCAATATTTGCCCCTTTTTAACCGAATCATTGAAATCAACCAAAACTTCGCTGATGATACCGGATACTTCCGTGCCGACATCCACCTGATTGACCGGTTTCAATGTTCCGGTGGCAGAGACGGTGACCTTCAACCTTCCTTTCCGGATCGGTACGGTTTCAAATCTCGTTA
>CP070697.1:3468237-3469967 GCA_020353555.1 Desulfobacterales bacterium | reverse complement strand
TAGATGACGTCGCCGGAGGTCTTGTTGCGGTTGCCGCTGCCCCCGTTGACCAGCTCGTAGGTGTAGCCCGAGCCCGGGCCGATGCCCTGGGCGTCCAGGTAGTTGGAGTTGTCGTCGTTGGGGTTGAACAGCCACTGGTGGTTGTGCATGTGAAAGATGTGCTGCTCTTTGGGCCCGGCGTGCAGGTTGCGAATCTTGACGTGGTCGCCGGTGTAGTTGTGGTGCACGTTAGCCGGATCGGCCGGGTAGAAGGCCTTGGTGGCCTTGGGACCTAAATCCAACGGATTCGGAACCGTAGTACCCTCTATCCCGACGTTGGCCGGCAAGTCCACCAGCATGGCCGGGTCGCCCACCGTAAAAGAGGTCAGAAAAAACTCCTCATAGGCGCAGTCCAGACAATCCCACATGGGCCCCACACCCAGGCGGTTGGCAATGATCTCCGAACCGATGCCGCCCGAGCCGTAGTTGATCATGAAAGAGTCCCGCACGCCGTGCAGCGTGTGGCCGAGCACCGGATCGCTAAAGAAACCGTGGAAGGCATTGGCGGCGGCAGTCTCGTCGTGGAAGATCGAGACGAACTCCCGGAAGGCCTCCAAGCGGTTGGGGTATGACGGGTTGTATTGCGGATAGGTACTGCCGGGGCCATAGCCCTCGAAACTGCCGTCGGGATTCGGCCCGGCAATGATGGCGTTGATATCCGCGTGGACGATCTTATTATTCTGCAGCATGTTGAGGATCGGCAGGCCGCCTTTGCCCTCTAGACTCCAAGGCGGGCTGTTCGGGTATGTGGCCTCGTAATTGATGATCGGATGGCCGTCGGCCGTATTTCCTGTTGTTGCCAGCCGCAGCTCTTCCTCGGTTATCTGGCTGCGGTAGTATCTGGCATCCTTGGGCTCCACGATGACCGCACCAAACGCACCCACCCCGACATTGCCGCCCGTGGCCTCGCCGCCGAAGGTGGCGCCCATGCTGGTTACCAGGAAGGCGCCTTCTTTCTCGGCAATATAGCTGTAAATCTTCGTGCCGCCTGCGGGAGTTGCCAGGCTGCTCTCGTTGTTGCCGACGTTGGAGGCATCGTTTCCGATTCCACCGGTTGCAGCTAGCTGCAATCCCTGGACATGAAATCCGGCCTGGCGGCCTGCCACCTGGTTGTTGGGCTCATTCAAGGCACCTAAATCAGGGTTGGCCTCTTCCGGCAACGGCGGGTCCGGGTTCGCGTTAATCGTCAGCAGATTGGTAAAATTGACCACCAGGGTGTCGCCGGCACTGACCCGCAACACCAGGGGACGGGGTCGCTTGTCCGGCCGCAGGATGGTGTTACCGGCTGTGCAGGCGTCGCCGCACGGTTCGAGCGAAGTCGCGTCGACCAGATCCCGCTTCAGGGCGTAAATCATTCCGTTGAGGTTCTGGGCGCCCAGGCGGTTGAAAACCAGTACGTGGTCCAGGATCGCCACGTCGGCCGTGACCGTCTTGGCCTCGGCCGCCGCCGGCAGCATCAGGCCCAGGACCAGGAGGAGCAGGCCGGCGGTCAGAAAAAACCACCGCCAGCGCATATGGTTTTTGTTTTCAAAGTGGGTGCACATAAAATGGCTCCTTTGTTTTAGCTATCGGATCTCGTCAAATGGTTAAGTGGTCGAGTGGTTAAATGGTTAATCCTCGAGTGCATATCAACCAATGACCTGAAATTCGAAATTTCATGACTTTGACAACTGTAATGCTTTGATACCATT
>CP070697.1:3466398-3468137 GCA_020353555.1 Desulfobacterales bacterium | reverse complement strand
CTCAATAGCCACGAAACCACGAAAACGCACGAAAGGGCACGATAGGGCAACGAAGGCAGGGACGCCGATAGAAACCGGTTTAGATTTTTTCGTGCTCTTTCGTGGATTTGGTGGCCAAAAATAATAGCCACGAAACCCACGAAACGACACGAAAGGTTGTATCGGGAGATTCAACGCACGTATAAGCTTGGCCCAACTTTTGGTGTTTTTCAGTGGATTTAGTGGCCATTCTCAGACAGGCCCCATTCAGTGATTTGGCGAGAATTCTATGCGGAAATTTCAGCTGTTTGCATCGTTTATCATCTTAGGTCTCTTGACACTCGGCCTGATGTTCGCCCACGCCTCCTACCGGCAGAGGGCGGATCTGCCGGCGATCGAATCCAAAAGAGAGCTGGTCGGACGATACGAGCTCACGGACCTGTGCCTGTTTACAGATGCACGCTATACCAGGCATCCCACCATGGCGGATGTCCATACCCCCTTTCAGGATTATCCTACGTCCCTCGAACATTTTCCCTCGGCCTCGATTTTGTCCCTGCCGCCCCATCTCAGGCCTTTGGCACGAAAGTGAGATAATGCGCTGGATAGAGAAGCAAAAAAACATTCTGGACTATACCCTTTCGTCGCTTTTTAGAAGAAAGGGCAAAAATATGGCTTTGATCGTGGTGTATACCGTTGTCATTTTCACATTGGCCTCGGTCATGTTTTTTACTTACTCCATCAAACAGGAGGCGGCCCAGCTACTCAAGGACGCCCCCGAAATGGTCGTTCAGCGTTTGGTCATGGGCCGGCACGATCTGATTCCGATAAGCTACATCGGTGAGATAAAAAAAATATGGGGAGTTCAGGCCGTCGAGCCGCGTTTGTGGGGTTACTACTATGATCCGGTCAACGGGGCCAACTACACCCTCATGGTTTCGCAAGATTTTAACCACGAGTCCGGTAAAATGGCTATCGGCAACGGCGTCGCCCGCAATCTTCTGGCCAAGGAGAATGGAACCATACCGTTTAAGACCTACGACGGCTCCTATCATTTTCTTAAGATAAAAGATATCCTGTCGGCGGATTCGGAGCTGGTTTCATCGGATCTGATATTGGTTTCCGAAGAGGATTTCAAGAAGATATTCGCCATATCCGATGAATATGCGACCGATTTGGTGCTCAAGGTCAGAAATGCCAATGAACTGAACACGATTGCCACCAAGATCACCCAGATATTCCCGGACACCCGGCCGGTTCTGCGCAATGAAATCTTGAGTACCTACGACGCCGTTTTTGATTGGCGGGGCGGCGTAATCATCGTAATTTTTGCGGCTGCCGTTTTGGCCTTCATCATTCTGGCATGGGACAAGGCCACCGGCCTGAGCGCCGAGGAGAAGAGGGAAATCGGTATTTTAAAGGCCCTGGGCTGGGAGACCTCCGACGTACTGCTGATGAAGTATTGGGAAGGGGTGGTGGTATCGCTATCGTCTTTTATATTGGGGGTTCTACTGGCCTATCTCCATGTTTTTTTCACGTCCTCGGCGGTGTTTGCGCCGGCCTTGAAGGGCTGGTCGGTTCTCTACCCAAAATTCAGACTGACCCCTTATCTCAATGCTTACCAGATAGCTACCTTGTTCTTTCTCACGGTTATTCCCTACACGGTGGCAACGATTGTACCCTCCTGGCGGGCGTCGACCATTGACCCGGATTCGGTCATGCGAACCTGAAAGGATTGGTAGCCACGAAACCCACGAAAA
>CP070697.1:3464556-3466298 GCA_020353555.1 Desulfobacterales bacterium | reverse complement strand
TGATCTGGCGCCCGGTGAACTCCTGGGCTTGATCGGCCCCAACGGCTCGGGCAAAACCACCGCGGTCAATTTGGTCACCGGTTTCGTCAAACCGACGGAGGGCGAGATCTTGTTTCGCGGCCGCAATATCACTGGTCGGCCGCCGTATAAAATCGTGCGGCTGGGAATCGCCCGAACGTTTCAGATGGTCAAGCCCTTTTACCAGCTTCCGGCTTACAAGAACATGATCATCCCTTTGTACTCCCCCCGCGTCAAACAGATGGCGGGAGGCAAATACGGCGACCGGGATGCGGTCGCGCTGGATTTGCTGGAGGAAGTGGGCTTTGAACGCGATGCGTTCGTGGCCTACAAGAGCGCCAGCGCACTGCCCCAGGGCTACCTGAAACGACTGGAACTGGCCAAGGCCATTGCCCTGCAGCCGGATCTGATGATCCTGGATGAACTTTTTTCGGGACTGAGCCTGGCGGAGGTCGCCAGCATCGTGCCGATCATTGAAAAACTGCGCCGGGAAGGCAAGACCATCATCATGATCGAGCACCGCTTAAAAGAGCTTTTCCGAATCGCCGATCGCGTGGTGGTTTTAAACTTCGGCCAGAAAATCGCCGAAGGTCCCGCCGCGGAAGTAATGGCAAGCGAAGCCGTCAAAAAAGCTTACCTGGGAGCGGAAGCCTAGACAAAATATCTGGAATCTAGCGCATGTCTGATGCGGAATGAGGGCTATGACCACCGAACCTCGACGAATGCTGGAAGTCATCGATTTAATGGTTTTTTTTGAAAATGCCCTGGCCATCAACGGCTTGAACATGGAGGTGCGGGAAGGGGAAATTGTGGGGGTGATCGGCTCCAACAGCGCCGGGAAAACCACGCTGATGAACGCCCTCTCCGGTCTGATTATCGACATGCGCATCAAGGAAAAGCGGCGCGGCGGCGAACGTATCACCGTTTATGGGGCCATCAGGTTTAACGGCGAGGATATCACCGCAACCAAACCGGAAGAAAGGGTCAGGAAGGGCATTGTGCTTGCGCGGGAACGACACCCGGTCTTTCCTGAAAGCAGCGTGCTGGAAAACCTGAAGATCGCCGGCTATTTGAAGAAAAAATCGGAAGTCAAGGAGACCGTTGCGCACGTCTTCGAACTTTTCCCGCCCTTGGCCAAGCTGCAAACCCGCAAAGCCGGTTTCCTGAGCGGCGGTGAACAGCAGATGCTGGCCATCGGTATGACGCTGGTGGTGCGGCCCCGACTGCTCCTTTTAGATGAACCGCTATTGGGTCTGAGCCCGATGATGCAAAGGGTCGTCGTGGAGGCCGTGGTTCGTCTGCGGGAGCAGACGGGGATCACCGTGGTGCTCAGCGAGCAATTTGCCCGACCGGTCCTGCCCGTGATCGACCGGGGCTACGTTGTTGAAAACGGCATGCTGGCCCTTTCCGGCACCGGCCGGGAATTGATGGCTAATCCCGAGATCAAATCCGCCTATTTCGGGATTTAAGTGTCGCCGGAGGCATGCGCAAATGGACGCCGGCGAACACCGCCAGGCACGGATGGGAGTGACATCTTTCAGTTTGAATCGATGAAAACCGGGCCGGCCAATACATCCTGCAATTGCGGCGCCCACGCTTAGAAGCTGAATGGCAACCCGTTTTTAATTCTGATTGGTCACATGACCGCAGGCCTTCCGGGGACAAGCGCAAAGGATGGTCAGATGTGAAAGCGTGTAACTGTCTGAGGGCCTTAGGGATCGTTA
>CP070697.1:3462703-3464456 GCA_020353555.1 Desulfobacterales bacterium | reverse complement strand
CTTCAAAGGAGGTCAACATGAGCATTCTGGTGGCATACGACGGGTCCGACGTGGCCAAAGAAGCTTTCGCGCTGGCCCAGAAACATGCCCGCGCTTTCAAGCAAGACATCGAAGTCGTTCGCGCCGTGGAACGTGAGGCCACGCTGGATCTGGGCAATATCCAGAGGCTTGAAGACGAGCTGGAAAATGAAATCCGCTTGCTCCTGGCCGACGATAAAATCCCCTTTAAAACCACCTTGCTGGTCAGTTCCAGCACCCCCGCCGAGGAAATTGTCCGACACGCGGAAGTCAAAAAAAGCACCGAAATCGTGATGGGCGCCCGCAAGCGATCGAAAGTCGGCAAACTCGTCTTCGGCTCCACGGCCCAATACGTGATCCTGAATGCGCCCTGCCCCGTCGTGATTACCAAATAACGACGGGCAGCCGGCGCGTGGGATGCACGCCGCAAGGTGCAAGGGGCAGATGCTTGGCCCCACCGCATGAGGTTCGGTGGTCGGAATCGTGTTTTGGCGCGCCTCGTTGCGGTCAGAGGCCGGATTCCCGCCCGACGAGGGCCCCGGGCCTAGTATTCCTTGCGCTGCCGGTCCATATCGCGTTGTTCGTCGCGTTTTTTGATCGCTTCGCGCTTGTCGTACTGACGCTTGCCTTTGGCCAGCGCCAGGGTCAATTTGACCTTCCCGTCTTTGAAATAGATACTCAACGGCACCAGGGTGTGGCCTTTTTCATTGATCTTACCGTACAGTCTTTTAATTTCCTGCTTGTGCAACAGGAGCTTGCGCGGCCTCAGGGGATCATGGTTGTCGTAGTAGGCAAACGGATAGGCCCCGATGTGCAGCTGGTAAATATACACCTCGCCGTTGACGATCTTGGCGTAGGAATCCTTCAGGTTGGCCCGGCCCAGTCGCAGCGATTTGACCTCGGTGCCTTTCAGAACCAGCCCGGCTTCGAATTGGTCTTCGATAAAATAGTTGTGGCGGGCCTTACGGTTTTCGGCGATGATTTTTTTGTGTTGCTCAGCCAAACGGACCATCCCTTTGTGAGTTCACCCCGGAGGCGGGAAAACCGATCCACCGCCCACGGAAGACGGCGGACGCTCAGGGGTACCTTTGATCCGCGATGATATCCCCGTAGGTCTCCCACACCAGTTGAAAGACGCGCTTCGCTGTTTTCTGTTTAAGCACATCCTGGGTAAACAAACGGGTATCTTCGACTTTCAGCGAGCGGATCATGCGTTTGACGGCGGGAATGGATTGCGGATTCATGCTGAACTCGTCCAGCCCCATTCCCAGCAAAATCGGGATATGATGGGGGGAGCCGGCCATCGCGCCGCACATGAAAGTCTTGATGCCTTTGTCCCGGGCGACATCCGCCGTCTGTTTGATCATGCGCAGAATCGCCGGATCCAGCGGCTGATAAAGATGCGCGACGTGTCGATTTCCGCGGTCGATCGCCAGGGAGTATTGGATCAGATCATTGGTGCCGATACTGAAAAAGTCGGCCTTTTCCGCCAGCAGGTCCGCGATAATAACCGCCGAAGGGACTTCGATCATGATGCCCACTTCGATATCGCGGTTGCAAGCCAAACCCTCTTTCGCGAGCGCTAAGGCGGCTTCGTTCAGGAGTTTGCGGGCCTCAACGACTTCGAAATACGTGGATATCATGGGAAACAGGATGCGAACGTTGCCGAAAGCGGCCGCCCTCAAGATGGCCCGCAGCTGGATTTTGAAAACCTCCGGTTTCATCAAACAGTATC
>CP070697.1:3460845-3462603 GCA_020353555.1 Desulfobacterales bacterium | reverse complement strand
ATGCCGCCGGCAGCCGCTCTTCAGGATTGAGTAACTGAATCTCCTGGTACCAGTCTTTCCAGCGGGGATACTTGCTGAACCACTTGGTGTAGACATTCTCAGAAGCCTTTTTAAAAGCCGAGGTGTCAGGATAAGTTACCGTGTAGCCCTCTTTTTCAGCCTTTTTGATAAACTCCTGTTCGCGAACATACTGCCAGGCGTCGGTCAGCTCAATGGCACTGTTGGCGGCATCGGCCACAATTTGACGCTGACCTTCGTCCAGCTTGGCCCAGGCCTTGGGAGATATGAAGATTATCTTCTGAGTCCACATCTGGTTCAGGATGGCGAAGCTCTTAACCACTTCTTTCAGTTTGAAAATATAATTGCAGTAGACGCCCAGGTCGTTGGCGTTGACCAGACCGGTCTGCAGGGAAGTGTACAGCTCACCCCAGTCCGTCGGTGTCACGGTAAATCCGAAATCCTTATAGATGTCGACAAACAGCGGATTCTGCATGCAGCGCAGTTTAACCCCTTTTGCATCCTCAATTTTGTTTATGGGCGTGGTGCTGGATATCGCAAAGCCATTGCAGTCCGAGTAGATGCCCAGGGCCATCAAGTCGGTGGCCTGGCTGACTTCCCGCAGGATCTCGTTCACAACCCCGGAACGCCGCGCGACCTTATAGTGCTCCATGCTCTTAAAGAGGTAGGGCAGCTGCAAAAACTGGATATCCGGATAATATCCGGCGATGTGACCGGCGCTGGTCGCGCCGATATCCACACTGCCCATCTTTAAAAACTCGATGGCTTCTTCCTCACTGTTAGTCAGGGTTCCGGGGAAAATCGTCACCTGGACGTCCCCTTTGGTCTTGGCCTCGACCAGCTCCTTGAAGGTTTCGGCCAGTAATTGATCCGCATCAAAAGTGTTGTTCTGGTGGTCAAACTTCAACGCGACTTTGCCGGCCTCGGCATTCAGGACGCCAAGGAGCACCACGAGCGTCATCACCAGCCATACGTTGGTAAACCGATTGCGATGAGTATTTTTGTTTCGCAACATGATCCCGTCTCCTTTCTTACCGTTTAAAAAGCGATCTAGATTTTTTTGTATGGAACGCCCGTCGCCGACGCTAACGGGTGAATCTCGCCTCACCTCCTTCCGTTGATAAATTCCCGTCGATGCTCTGAATCCCCCTAGGTCCCCTGTTCGAGATATGATTTAATCTGCCGCGAATCCATCCCTGTCAGCCCCAACCGCGCCAGATTTCGGCCGGTTTGGCGGCAATCCCGGCCCATAATCACCGAGCCCAGGGCGATCAAAGCATCCATTATGGGCGTTTCCACGCCCACGGCATCACCGATACTGGCCCATGCCACCAGCCCGTAAGGAATATCTTCCGTCACATAGCGGTGTTCCAGCGAGGGCGGTCCTTTGACAGGTGTCAGTCCGGCGCTGCCGTTTAAAGATTCCCACAGCGTCCCCCGCGGGCCGTAGCCTGACTCGACCATCATGTCCACCCCGGTGGGCAGATCAACCCCCAGACGTTTGCCGATCTGAATACGCTCCCGGTCCAGGGCTTCAATGACCCGCACAACCGCCGGGGTCATCCCCTCTTCATACATGTAAAACTCGCCATGGGAGCGCTCGATACGGCCGGCGTTTAAAAGGCAGCCGGGCGGGTGCAGCAGCGGGGTCAGGTGACCGAATCCGGTTTCAATCACGGTCTTTCGCAGGGCAAAAGGATATAAATCCTTGATTTTCGCGAACACCGTCGGCCCCTTGTT
>CP070697.1:3458984-3460745 GCA_020353555.1 Desulfobacterales bacterium | reverse complement strand
ACACCCGTATTCTTTGAAAGTTTCAAACCTTCCTTCATGGCCTTCAAGCATTCCGCATATGGTCCAACCCCTTGATAATAAACCGTTGCGGCAAATTTGGCTCTCAGTTGGGTTAAGGGAGAAGCAGCCGGATTTTCCGCCAGCTGGTTCAGATCGTACAAAATGGAAGCCGCTTTATCCATTTCGCCGTTCATGATTCTGTGGCGCTCCAGATTGAATAAGGACAGTGCTTTAATGTTTACATCTAATTCTTTCTTTGAAATCAAAAGGGCTCTTTCAGCCCAATTCTCTCATTCAGGATGCTGGGGTTGTCTCGATAACAGGGCGAAAAACATACTATTTGTCACACGGGCTTTGATTTCTTCGGAGGAGAGTTGGTTATATTCTTCCATCCGGGTTTCGAGCTCTCGGATCCATCGGTCCAGTCGTGTAAGATCTTCAAAATCGAAGGCGATCGCGTCGACCATTCCTGACCAGGCCAGAAACGTACCGGTTGCATCCCGTCGTGCTTTAAACTGTGCCAAGGCCCGTTCTAAATAAGATTGACTCCGGGAAGGATTAAAGGGGAAGCAGCATACACCCATCCAGTAATGAAGCCATGGATTGCCTGCAAATATTTCCGCCGGAACACCGGCCAGCCATTTTTCTAAAAGAAGGTTTCTTCCCTGTTTTAGCAGAAGTGGTCCATGGTGCATTATTAGCTCGGTCATCTCCTGCCAGTTTTCATTTTCGCGATAAAGCGCAACGGCCGCCTCTAGCTGGTCGGCCCACTCTAGGAGAACGGCCGCACGTTGTCGCAAACTGGCGAGCTGTTCCGGTGAGAAGGTGTCTACCGCTTTGCTTAGCGAGAATTCTCTGAACAGGGGATGATATTGATAGGCCGGCTCTCGTTGCCGCGAACGCTTCTCCGTAAAATAATGAGTTTGGTTCAGCCTGGAAAGGATTCGACCGGCGGCGGTCTGGCCGGTAAGCTCCTCGGCCATTGTCCCGGTCATTTCGGGCAAAAAAGCTGTCTTGAGCAAAAATTTCTGTGTCCTTTTATCGGTCTTGTCAAATATTTCATTGGCAAAATAGTTAAATATATCCTGCTGGCTCATATCGTTAAGCTGCCGGCGCTCGAATGTTTGCCCATTTGCGGTCTCCAGCATCAACACCAGCCCGGCCACCCAGCCGTCTGTAATCTGGTATAAATCTTCTATGGTTTTCTTGGACGGTCTTTTTTGATTGTTAACATGCAAGAGTTCTTGCGTCTCCTCTAACGTGAATCGCAGTTGGTCCCATCCGATGGCCTGCATCATCCGGTTGGCCTTTTGGCGCACGAAGGCGGCAGGAGGCTTGCTGCGGCTGATTACAATCACATTAATGCCTTTTGATAGAACAGATAATCCGGTGCGAATGACTTCATGAAAGCTGGCTTTGCCCGGCACCTCCTGGTAGTTATCGAAAACAAGGATACTGGGGCTTTTAAGCCGAACGCAAAGATTTTCAAAATAACGCCGGGTGAAAGTGGAAATTCCGGGCAGATATTCCGGGGTTAGAAGGGGCAGGGATTTTCGCATGCGAGGTGCCGCTCTTTCAGCGGCCAGGCCCATGTAATAAAAAAAAGTCGCTGGATCTGAATCCCCCTCATCAAGATTGTACCACAGGCAGGGGATTTTAAGGGTTTCGACGTAACTGGCGACCAGGGTTGTTTTGCCACATCCGGGAGGCCCCGACACCCAGATGACGGGACGTTGCCGTGAATCCTGCAGCAGATCAAAC
>CP070697.1:3457121-3458884 GCA_020353555.1 Desulfobacterales bacterium | reverse complement strand
GCTCGCTGATCAGCGAGCGGCGGCGGTGGAGCGCCCCCAAGGAGCCCTGGTGGCGATTGAAACCAACTCCGGGGCGGTCAGAGCCTTAGTCGGCGGCCGGGATTATTCCCAAACCGAGTTTAACCGGGCCGACCAAAGCAACCGGTTGCCGGGTTCCGGGTTTAAGCCCTTTCTGTATTCCGCGGCTTTCGAGAAGTTGGGGGTAACGCCGGCAACGGTGGTGGTCGATCGCCCGGTCACGATTTCGGTGGCCGGTTCCCGGGACTGGAAACCCCGCAATTTCAGAAGACGGCATGCAGGTCCCATGATATTGAAACAGGCATTAATGCACTCCGTCAATTCCGTGGCCGCGCAACTGGTGGAACGTACCGGTCCGGACGCGGTGATTGAAATCGCCCGACGTTGCGGGATCAGCAGTCCCTTGGCATCGGTTTATTCGTTGGCTTTAGGGACCTCCGGGGTCAGTCCTCTGGAAATGGCAGCCGCCTTTGCGACGTTGGCTACCGGCGGAATTCGGTATGAGCCGACTTTGATCCGCCGGGTGGAAGACCCCCTGGGCCGCATACTGGAGGAACGCATTGTCCGGGGAAGACGAGCGCTGGACCCCGGTCTGGCGTATCAGGTCGTTGATATGATGCGGGGGGTGGTGGATACCGGGACCGGAGCCGTCGCCCGGAGTCTGGGATTTAAGCTCCCGGCGGCGGGCAAAACCGGCACCACCGATAATTTTCATGACGCCTGGTTCAGCGGATTTACGCCGACTTTGAGTACTTCGGTTTGGGTGGGCTTCGACCGGAATCGGGCGATGCGCGATACGAACGGTCGGGGTATAACCGGCGCGCGGGGAGCACTCCCCATTTGGGTGGATTTCATGATCAAGGCGACGGCCGGCGAGCCCTCGCGGGAATTTGCCATTCCTTCCAACATCCATTTCGAAAATATCGATCCGTTTACCGGGCGCGCCGCCGGCGATGGCACCCCCAATCCGGTGCGGGTCGCGTTGCGCACGGGGCAGGGGCGCGAAAAGAGCTGATATTTGCGCTGCCGCTCTCCGAGAATGACCGCCGATTGATGGTTTACTTCTTAAGACATATCGCCTTGCGCTTGTGGTTCACCGGGCTGATCGGCGGACTTTTCAGCCTCTGGATCCTGCCGTCCTTCCAGAGCCAAATCGGGCTGGAGTGGGCCCTTTTACCGGTGGCGGGGGTTCTGGCCCTGGTGTTCATGGGGATCGACCGGTCGGCCAATCGCCTGGGGCTCAACGCGATCGAGCGGCTGCTCCGGGAAGCCGGGGCGTGGGAGAGAGATGGCATGTATTCCGCCGCGGAAAAAGCTTTTCGGCAAGCGGTGGGCGTCTGCGACAGTTTTTTGATTTCGCCGCCGGTGAGACGGAAAACGGCGGCCCGGGTCGGCGCCCGTTTAGCCCGCTTTTACCTGGCTCACACCGATAGAAATCCTGCTTCCGAAGCCTTTCTGAGGGCTTATCTGCAATCATATCCAGAAGATGAAGAGGTCGCCGAAAACTGGTTAGTGCAGGTCGAAAACGCCCCGGGATTAAAAGAAGAACATCAAGGGCTGGTCTACCGTATCGGCGGCCTGCACCCGCGCAATCAAAATATCCAAGGTGTGCTGGCGCGGTTTTATCTGTTGTTGGAAAGGACCGATTTCCCGGCTCTCCAAACTTATCGTCGCGTCTTGAACGGATCTGGAGCCGCTTCCGGGGAGCTTGTCAAAGAACTGGCCTTGCTGTTGGTGCGTAACCG
>CP070697.1:3455243-3457021 GCA_020353555.1 Desulfobacterales bacterium | reverse complement strand
GTAAATCGGGGAAACCCTGATCTTGGGCGGAGAAGACCCTGAAATGCATATCGGGAAATCCTCCTTTCGGCCGTCGACCGGCACAATCACACGTTTTCCGGTCATCATCTCGACCGGCGGCGGATGATTCGCGGCGGACTAGTATTCCCAACGGGATCTCATGTCTGCTTCAGCTACTTTGCAACTCAGGTAGGTTTGGTTTTTTGCCACCGAACGGATGGCTTGGGCCAGTTCTTCATAGGCGCAATCCTTCAAAAGGTATCCTAACGCACCGGCTCTGAGGATTGCCACCACATAGTGCCGCTCGGAATGGACGGATAAACCAATTACCCGCACATTGGGCAATTCGGCCACAATCTGGTAGGTGGCATCGATGCCGTTCAGCTCGGGCATATGAATATCCATGACGACGACATCCGGCTTGAGGTCCCGGGCCAGACGGACAGCTCCGTAACCGTTTTCCGCCACCGCGATCACCTCCATCCCGGGTTGCTCCTCGATCAAAGCGCGCAAGCCGTCGCGCATGAACTTATGATTGTCGGCTAAAAGGACCCTAATGCTCATGTCGCATCCCTCATTTCAGGCGCTCAGCGCGGGGTGTTAGCGGTTGGAGGTGCGCTCCGCTTTCCGAAAGCCCCCTGACTCCCCCTTTACGAAAGGGGGACTCCCAGAAAGGATCGGACCGGAGAAACGGTTCAGACTGGTTTCATTTTGACAGTGGCAGGAAGAATGAGGGAGGTAAATCGGGGAAACCCTGATCTTGTGCTTCGTAAGCCCTGATTTTGATGTTCAGAGCCGGATTGTTTCGGGCAGAAAGCCGGTATACGCGCCAACCATCAGCATTCCAGCAAGGTTAATCCCTCGCGAATGGCAAATTTTGTGAGTTCGGCCGTGCTGTAGACATTCAGCTTTTCCATGATATTCCGGCGATGGGTTTCAACCGTCTTGACGCTGACGTGGAGACAATTAGCGATTTGCCTGGTCATGCGACCTTCGGCGACCAACTGGAGCACTTCACGTTCTCGCGGCGTCAAGACCGGCGAATCGGAAAGACATTCGGCGGACAAGCGCTGCGTATAGTCTTCAATCACCGTACCGGCTATTTGCGGGCTCAGGTAAATTTGGTTATCAACTACGGTGCGGATGGCCCGGGTCAGCTCCTCAAAAGCACAATCCTTCAGGAGATAACCGGCCACACCGGCTTTAATCATTCCCACTACGAATTGCCGTTGGGAATGCATCGAGAGGGCGATGACTTTAATGCCGGGGCAGTCGGCCTTGATCTGGCGCGTAGCATCCAGACCGTTCATCTCGGGCATGCCGATATCCATGATAACGACATCGGGTTTGAGCTCGTGGGCCAGCCTTAGGGCTTTGCGTCCGTTTTCCGCCTCGGCCACCACCTCCATTCCGGACTGTTCTTCGAGCAAACCACGGAGTCCGTCGCGCATAATCTTGTGATCATCTACCAACAAAATCCGCACACTCATGATGCTCTCCTCGCTTCGATCGGTTCACGGCAACTCAGCGGCAGCCGCATGCGAATCCGAGTCCCGCCGCCAGGTGTGGTTTGAATTTCGAGCCTCCCGCGAAGATGACTCAGGCGTTCGCGGATGCTGAAAAGACCAAACCCATCGGTGCTGGTCCCGCGGGCATCGGCTTCCGCAAGATCAAAACCGACGCCGTCATCTTGGATTTCGACGTCCACATCCTGGCCCTCTTTGCGGATGGATACGACTGCATTTTCCGCCTGAGCGTGTTTGACAATATTAAACAGC
>CP070697.1:3453353-3455143 GCA_020353555.1 Desulfobacterales bacterium | reverse complement strand
CTGGCGACCATCAATATCGCGGCGGAACGCAACGGTTACACGATGACCGACCGGGGAACCTACATCAAGTATGAAGACAACCTGAAAGGCAATCCACCGCTGAAGATTTTAGTGGAAGGAGACGCGGCGTTGCTGAATCAGTACAGCGTGATTGCCATCGACCCCAAGCATTGTGCGCAGGCGAGATACGACACGGCCGCGCAATTCATCGCATGGATCACGGGGGCCGAGGCCCAGCAGCTGATAAAGGATTTTAAACTGATAGGAAAACCATTATTTACACCGAATGCGAAAATGTAGCCGACTGTTGGAAATCTATCTGATTCAGACCCATAAACAATGCGACGGCAAGTGAGCAATTAATAGCGCCGCGATTGAATCCCACTGTCGAGTCGCATTTTTTTTCTGCTGCCAAACTTTCATGCACTTCCTACTAGAAGGATTTTTCCAGGCCTTGCAACTATTGCTGAGCGGCAACGCGGAAACCTATTCGGCGATTTTGGCGACGGTCAAAGTATCAAGCTATTCAATCGGATGCAGCCTGCTCATGGGCATACCGCTTGGATTTTGCCTTGGTTATTTCAAGTTCCGCGGGAAAAAGCCCGTCAGAACCATCGTAGACACGCTGATGGCGCTGCCGACGGTATTTATCGGGCTGCTGGTGTATGCCTTTCTGACCCACCGCGGCCCGCTGGGAAACCTGGGTCTCCTGTTCACCTTGCCCGGCATTGCGATCGGTCAGACGATTCTAGCATTGCCGATCGTAATTGGCTTGAGCGCTACCGCGGTCGAAAGCTTGGATCAAAAGCTTCGCATTACGATCATGTCAATGGGTGCCAATCGGCGGCAGCTCTTTTTAAGCAGTTTATGGGAATCGCGGCACGCCATCCTGGCGGGTGCCATCGCCGCTTATGGACGCGTGATGACGGAGGTGGGTATTTCCATGATGGTGGGAGGTAATATCAAGTGGCATACACGCACCATCACCACCGCCATCGCACTGGAAACCAACAAGGGACAATTTGGTATGGGGGTCGCCCTCGGTCTTGTCCTTTTGGCCATTGCGTTTTGTGTTAACGTCTCGGTTTCATTCTTACGCCGCAGGTATTAAAATTGGACCAGCCAATCTATGAGATCAGAGCGCTGCAACATGCCTATGCCGGCCAAACGGTTCTAGCTATTGAACACCTGACCGTTCAACCGGCGTCCATCCTGGGCCTCATCGGTCCGAATGGCAGCGGAAAGAGCTCACTTTTAAGGCTCTTGGGTCTGATCGAAAGACCGACCCAGGGGCAAATCCTTTTTAACGGCCGGCGGGTGGAGCCTTTTTCAGAGGAAGCTCGATTTCTCATTACAATGCTCCCACAAGAGCCCTTCCTGATGAAACGCAGCGTGTTCAAAAATGTTTCCTATGGCCTTAAGTTGAGAGGCCATCGCACAGATGCCTTCGATAGGGTCAACGAAGCGCTTACCTTGGTAGGCTTAGCCAGTAAAGATTTCGCCCGACGGCCCTGGTATGCCCTCTCCGGTGGTGAGGCTCAGCGTGTGGCCTTGGCCGCAAGACTGGCATTAAAGCCCCAAGTCCTTTTACTGGATGAGCCGACCGCCAGCGTAGATGCTGCCAGCGCCCAGCTGATCAAGGAAGCCTCGCTGCGGGCACGCCAGGAACTGGGCACCACGCTCATTGTTGCCAGTCATGATTGGCAGTGGCTTTATGAGATCTGCGATGCGATCCTGCATCTATTCAACGGTCGAATTTTTCGAAGAAGCCGCGAGACGATCGTTTTCGG
>CP070697.1:3451440-3453253 GCA_020353555.1 Desulfobacterales bacterium | reverse complement strand
TAGGTATGGTGGTCGACAATGCGTTGACTCCCGCGATTAAAGACGGCCGCCAGATGGCGCTCGGTCATTGCCATGCCCACGGCATTGGCAAAGCCCTGGCCCAGCGGGCCCGTGGTGGTTTCCACGCCGGGCGTATGGCCGAATTCAGGATGCCCGGGCGTTTGGCTGCCCCACTGGCGAAAATTCTTGATTTCCTTGAGGCTGAGTTTATAGCCCGTCAGGTGCAGAAGGCTGTAGAGGAGCATGGATGCGTGGCCGCCGGACAGCACAAATCGGTCGCGATCGGCCCAATCCGGATTTCTGGGATTGTGTTTCAACACCCGGGTCCATAGCACATAACCAGACGCTGCCAGGCCCATGGGAGCACCGGGATGGCCTGAATTGGCGGCCTGGACGGCGTCCATTGCCAGGGCTCGGATCGTATTGACGCATAAACCGTCAATTGCTCGTTGGGTTCCGGTAACTGCCTTTACCATGAGATCGGTTCTCCTTTCATTAACTGTTTCTTGGATTCGACATTGGATCGAATATACTCGCTGGAAGAAAATTAGCAAGTTTCTTTTTGGGGTCAACCCAGAATTTTGTTTCTTTCGGGATCATAAAGGACACGGCTGGGCTCCAGGGTCGCGCTGTAAATCTCCTTATAGGATTCAATTTCAAATTCGTTGGCCGGATCGGCCTTATCAGCCGGGATATAACCGTAACAGATGTTTTTCCTGACTGTATGGCCATAACCGGAACTGGTCGTGACGCCCAGCACCTCACCCCGTTGGATGATGGGGGCACTGCCCTGAAGCATCAACGGCTTGACGGTGTCAATGGTAAAAGAGCACAGTTTCCAGTGGGATCCTGCGGTCTTGATGCGTGCCAGTGCTTCTTTGCCGATAAATTTATCTTTAGCAAGGGCCACACAGAAGCCAAGCCCGGCATCATAGGGGGAATACTCAGGGGTCAGTTCCGATCCCCAGTCGGCATAGCCTTTCTCCAGGTGCAGGGAGGCAATCGTTCTATAACCGGCGTTTTTGATTCCCAGGTCCTGACCGGCCTCCCACAGGGATTCATATACATGTGCAGCGAATTCGGTGGGAATGTAAAGCTCATAACCCAGTTCCCCGACATAGGTGATCCGAAACGAAATCAACGGAGCAAAGCCAACCGTTAGATGTCTGCAGGTGCCGAAAGGGAAACCGTTGTTGCTGATATCAGCAGCGGTCAATTTTTGCAGCAACTCCCGGGATCGCGGCCCGATTACGTTAATGACGCTGTAGGCTGAGGTTACGTCATTTACGCAGGTCGAACCGTCGGCCGGCAGATGATGGTTGAGCCACCAGGCCACCCGCTGGCCGAAAGCCGTTCCCGCCACCAGCAAAAATCGATCAGCGGCCAGCCGCCCGATGGTCAGATCGCACTCGATGCCCCCTCTGGGGTTGCACATCTGAGTGTAGACAACCCTACCGACAGGCCTATCGATCTGGTTGACACTCAATCGATTCAAAAAGGTCAGCGCGCCGGGGCCCTGAACCGCAAACTTGCAAAAGGAGGACTGATCGATCAACACCACCTTTTCCCGGGCGTTGGTGTGCTCGGCGGCCACGTGCTCAAACCAGTTGGGCATTTCAAAGGTATGCTCATCTTCGGGGGCCACGCCTTCCGGTGCGAACCAGTTGGCCCGTTCCCAGCCGTATTTGGCGCCGTAAACCGCCCCTTTTTCCTTTAGCAGGAAGTACAACGGGCTGCGCCGGATGCCGCGCGCTGAGTCGTGCTCCTCATGGGGCCAATGAATGGTATAATGCTTGCCGTAAATTTCTTTGGT
>CP070697.1:3449509-3451340 GCA_020353555.1 Desulfobacterales bacterium | reverse complement strand
CGGCCGGACGAACGGCCATCCGGTTCCTGAACACCTCTATCGCCCTCTGCCAACCTCTTTTGATTGGCGGCCGGAACCGGGCTTGGTCCATGCGGCAACCGCGGAATTTGACCGGATGGCGGCCGCGCTCAAGGGCCGGCTGGCCGCGCAAGGGATCAAAGTTTACAAATCAGACCTCAAAAAGCGCCTGCTCGCAAACAACGGGATGTTTGCCATTGAAGATATACGGGAAATTACCGGGAGCAAGAATCTTGGCGATTTAAGATTAGAGGATATCCTCCCCTCGGGCCGTCTGTCGTTTTGTGACCCTAACCAAGCGCCGCCCGTTGGCGGTCCGGTTTTTTGGTATAAGGAATGGGACAACCATCTGCAGGATTACCTCCCCGATCATGTCAGGGTGTGTGGCCGCGATATCCCGGAAACAAAAAACAATTTTTACGAAACAATACTCCGGCGCCGCCGGGCTCTCATCCAGGGGATACGTTACGCTCGCGAATATGCCATGGCCGATACGCATCAGGCCTTGCTGGAATTGCGGGCAAAGGGCATTTATGCCCATGGCATCACCGTCAACGTAGCTGCTGATCCCAAACTGGATGATCTTTACGGGCAGGTGCACCACAACGTGATTTCCGCTGTCCATGAATTGCCCGCTCAGTTGTTGCGCATTTACAGGGCCTTGACCAGAGATTAGGGACGATGAGCGGAAGTCGGCCAAAGCGTTATTAGGGTGTTTCGCCTAACCTTTACGAGGAAATTCTTCGATGCTCGTCTATGACGATATTTTTGAATGGGAAGGATGGGGCGGCAAACTGCGCCTGGCCAGCGGGAAATGTCGGCTGCGCATTTACGACTTGACCCAAGAAGATACAAGGGTTTGGGCGCACTTGCGTTCGCGCATTGTCATCGTCTCCGATATCCCCGAAAGTCGAATGTCCGTGCGCAGCTGCACCGGTCACATTGCCACCCAAGTCACACAAAAATTCAGCATCGAACCGCAGCGGATGCTATATATCGAGTACTATCCGCAAACGGCTTACGGGGAACATGGGGAGCATGTTATTCCGGAAAAATACGATGTCGTTGATTTCAACTGGTCCGAAAGCGGCGCCATTGAACCGAAATGGCGGACGTTGAAGCCGCCGTTGTTGGACGTGGTCAAGAAATTGGTCGGTGCGGATAGCTAAATGGTTAATTCGTGACATGGCGAGATGGTGGGATGAAACCGTGGCCCCTTCAGGTCATCGGGAACACGGCGAATATCACCGTGCTCCAAATGGAATGCGAGACAATTACCGGGGCCAAATTCTTCAGGCGCCAATACAGGGCTCCCCAGAAGGCGCCCGCCACACCGGCGGCTCCGATGAGCATGAAATTAGACGACCAGATGTGCACGCCGGCGTATAGGGCGGTGGCCAGCAGCCACCCCTGCCATTGACCGAAGCGGCCCATCAGGTGGCGCTGCAAATACCCCCGCCAATATATTTCTTCGCAAGGTCCGGTAATGAAAAACAGTAGCAGAGCGATCGCGGCCATCGGAGTGCCCTGCCCTTTGGCGTAGATCCCGCCGATCTGATTTGCGGCAAACGGAAATAGGATTGTTGATACCCATTTGCCGGTCCAAAAAATCAGATACAGCAGGACCGCTGAAAACAGTCCGATGATGAGGGCGTGCAGATTGAAATGAATTCGGGCGTGACGATCCGTTGGCAGCCCCAGCGCAAGCCCCGCCAAGATGGCCGCCGAGAAAGAGATTTTTATCCAGAAAGTCCCCCAGGTCAGATAGAAGGTCACAAACCACAGGACGGCCGCCAAAAGGAGCGTTCCAATC
>CP070697.1:3447571-3449409 GCA_020353555.1 Desulfobacterales bacterium | reverse complement strand
TAATTTCTGTTCAACGGAACGGCTGAATACGAACCCGGCTTCGAGCCTGTGATGAAGGATTCATTGAATTTGCCTCCCAACTGGAGACCGCCTGAGCAAAAGGACCCAAGATCCATCCAAGCGGTCTGCCCAAGCGCGTTCGCGTATCATTTCTGGCAGCACTGTTTTCCTTTTGTATGTTTCCTGCTCCAAATCAACAACGGCTTTTGGAGCTGAACTTTTGCATGGGGATATAAACCGCCCATAGGATGCATGGAAAGCTTTCACGATTGCGAAGTCTTTATGCCGAATTCACCAGCGATTCCAAAGCGACCGTTTTGGCGTTCAATGCAAAGCGCCGTTTGAGGTCATTGTTTTCTCACCTGAATATCGGATCTAACTGCGCTTTTCGAACCGGTCCCAAAAGGAGGTGATAAGATCGAGAGGGGAGGGGGGAAGATGGTCCGCAACCCAAAGAAGAAGGCAACCGATTGAATGACTTCAAAAAAATTTATGCGTTCTTCAAAAAACAAGGAGGAAACCCATGGTATATATTGTCCTTTACTTGGTCGGCGGATTATTGTTTGTTAACGGTTTATTCCTACTCGGAATAGCAGCCAATCTGGCCGGTGTCGCCGCCTTTAATTTTTTGGGCGGTACAATGATTACCGTTATGGCATTGTACATTGCCGGGAAAGATATGTATGGTGCCTTTGGGGAAACGGTCTCCAATGCCGTTGCCGCAACATGCCTCACATTTTCGATTGCCTACTTGATGATTGCCTTGGAAGGTTGGAGCATCGTCAGAGGCTTCGAAGTTAAAGCGGACTTTACGGCATTAGGTTGGTATTGTTTGCCCATGTCCATCTGCCTCTTTTTCTTATTTCTGGGCTGGCTCCAGATTGTTGGTAAGAAAATGCCGAAAGTCCCCCAATTTGCAGTTCTGTGGTTACTCTGGTCGATTTGCTTCTTCCTTTTCTTCCTGGCATTGGCGGCCAAAGCGCCGGTGGGAAAATTTACGGGTTGGTTTATCATCATTGTGGGGTTCATAACGTGTTCTTATCCTGCACTAGCGAACTTTCAGGCCGGCAAGGTCGGACAGTGGTAAAATTCTGTACCTGCTTTGGGGTTATCAGTTTGTTTTTCGACTTTTTTTAATGAACCGGATAAATCGTTGCCACTGATTTGGCTTTACTGGAAAAGGTCCCCCCCTTTCCAAAAGCTGATCGCCCTCATTGGTTATCTTTGTTTGGCTATGGCCGACGGGGCCAGGTTGCCCGTGCGCATTCATTTAAACGCCCAGCGTGCGCCGAATATCCCAACCGCCAAGGTAATCACGGGGGCGATTCGCTTTTAGAAGCCTGAGATCCGGTAAATCAAATAAAAATCTTCGCTGGGCGTCCTTCCGAAAAATCCTCACTTTCAGGTTCGGTCAATTCCATCTGTGCCAGTGAAGCTAAGTCACCTCCCCCTTGCCCCCGAGGAACCCAAACCCCGCGCCCTGCGGGAGGAATTTGAAGGCAGCCAGGCCAAGACGCAGCATACAAACTCGAATGGATCCCGGATATGAAACGCCGCAACGACATGGTGGAAATGAAGTAGAAAGCGGATTGCATGGTCGCGCACTAGGAGTGGCAAAAGCAGGTCTCTTCTTTTGTTATGCAAAGAATTGCAGGAGTCGAATCAGGGGGCCCGCCGAGCCGGTCGAGGGGTTTCAGCCAAGCCCAACGCCAAAACCTTGGATCGAAATGTGCGCTAATCGATCTGAATTTGTGCATTCTCCAATGCGGCGACCGTCAGGCTCCGGGCTTTGATCCCGCCCACCAGCTGTCCGATTTCCTGCGCGGATTCTCTCGATT
>CP070697.1:3445627-3447471 GCA_020353555.1 Desulfobacterales bacterium | reverse complement strand
CCCCAGGGCCACCGCATTTGGAATTTCTAGGGGAAGGAGGCCTTTTCTGAAAATTGATCCAACGGGCATCGCCTGAATTTCAGACCTGCAATTTCTGCCCATATGCTCAAATCTGGGATTTACATTGATGCCCGGGTCGTGCTAATTTCGTGGAACCTCCCGCGCCGGATGGAATTTTCTCCAAATCGGCTGCGTTTCGGGAGGTATATCCGCATTGAACGTTACCACCACATAACGCCGATACCCAAAAATGAAAGGAGAAAAGTTATGCCGAATCGACGGGTTGCCATCATCGACGGGTTCAGGACCCCTTTTACACGTGTATTTACCGATTTCAGAGAGATGACCGCCATTGATCTGGCCAAAGTCTGTTTAGCCGAGCTGGTCAACCGGACCGAGATCGATCCCCGGGAGATCGATGAAATCGCCATGGGCATCAGCATCCCCAAGCCCAGCACCACCAATTTGGCGCGGATTGCGGCGCTCGGAATCGGTCTGCCCAAAACCATTCACTCCTATCATATGCAGCTGGCCTGCGCCTCCAGCATATTGACCACCGCCCATGTCGCCATGAGCATCATGACGGGCAACGCCGATGTGGGAATTGCGGGCGGCGCCGAATCCATGTCGGACGTTCCCATCACCGTCACCGAGCCCTTTCGGCGGGTGATTTTGGAAGCGCAGACCAAAAAAACGCCGGAAGAGCAGATGCTCACCATCGGCCAGGTCAGACTGTTGGACATGATTCCGCCGCCGCTGGCCCTGGCCGAGGCTTACACCGGACTGACCATGGGGGAACACACCGAGCTGATGGTCAAAGAGTGGGGCATCACCCGTGAAGAACAGGACGAATATGCGGCCCGCACCCATGAACTGGCCGGCAAGGCCGTGGCCGACGGCCGCATTCCGGCGGAAGTCATCCCCGTGCCGGCCCCGCCGGACTACCATATCGCCCAAACAGACAATTTAGTTCGCCCCCAGCCCAATCGCCCCAAGATCGCTTCCCTGCCCCCGGCCTTCGACAAAGAGTACGGCACCATTACGGCGGCCAACTCCAGTCCCCTCACGGATGGCGCCTCGGCCGTCTTATTGATGACGGAAGAAAAAGCCAAAGCCCTGGGTTACAAACCCAAAGCGTATATCCGGTCCTTTGGTTTTTCCGGTTTGGATCTGGATGTCGGCATGCTGTTCGGACCCACTTTTTCGACACCCAAAGCCCTCCGCAGGGCGGGATTGAAACTGGCGGATATTGACCTGGTTGAAATGCATGAAGCCTTTGCCGGACAGGTTCTCTGTAACCTGAGGGCCTTTAACAGCAAAGCCTGGCTGGAAAAGAACGTCGGCTTGAGTGAACCCATCGGTGAAGTCAATATGGAGCGCCTGAACATGATGGGCGGCTCCGTCTCCCTCGGACATCCCTTTGGAGCCACGGGTGCGCGCATGATCACCACCTGTGCCAATCAGTTACCGCGCGTGGACGGCACCTTCGGTCTGGTAACCGCCTGCGCGGCCAACGGAACGGGGGGCGCCATGATTTTGGAACGGGCCGATTGACCGCCGACAGCCGACACCCAACCATAGACATTGAGCATTTTGCACGCAAGCGTAAAGCAAATCCAGCCAGTCAAACGAAGGAGGAGATCAAACCATGCAGGACGCAGACAAAATACTTACCTTGGAAAAAGACGATCAGGGCGTGGCCATTTTGACCTATGATCTGCCGGGACGGCCCATGAACGTGATCACGGAGCAAGCGACCCAGGAGCTGGCCGAGATGGTGGATCGCATCGCCGGCGATAATGAGATCAAATCGGTCGTGCTGACCGGCAAGCCGGCCAATTTTC
>CP070697.1:3443682-3445527 GCA_020353555.1 Desulfobacterales bacterium | reverse complement strand
GTCGTGGACACGCCCTTGAATGGGTGATGGGAAGCAGGGTACGGGCTTCTCAAGGGTTCAAGCTATCCTTTCCGGGTTGGATCGCTCACGGATCAGTCCGAAGCGGCGACGAAGCTGTTCCATTTTTCATGTAATTGCGTGTAAGCCTTGAGCCATTTTTCAAGGTAATCCACGTCGGACCGAGGAATATCCAGCTTTTCAGCATAGCCATAGACCTTTTCTCGTTCGGCCAGCGAAAAATTCTTGTCAAGGCTGGCCAGCATGATACAGTCCTTGAGCACCACCAAGGCCGTCTGGCGCGAAACCTTTGACCCTTCGATGGCAAACGTTTTATCGGTCGTTTTCCAGAATTTGGCAAAATCCAGGGATAGACGCTCGGCCTGGTTTTGGACATATCGGATCTCCGGCGCGCCATTGAACCGGTCGGCCTTGGTAATGGCGATCAGAATTTGGATATACAATTCCGGATCAAAGTCCTTGGTGTCAGCATCTACAAAATTAATTTCCATCACAGCCTCCCTTGAATCTTCATTGCATTGTTCCGCCCGCCGGCGGACCATCCATTTGGCGGTGCTGTAATTGTTATCCGCCTTTCGTCATATTTCTTTACCCCCATGGGGCCTAAACACCTTGACACAAATAGCGAATGGTCCCTGGTTATACCTGATATCATAGTGAAATCATCATGTTCCGGATATCCCCCAGGGTCACTTCAAAGGATGGGCGCGATCATTCCGTATCGTTGCGCTGTTTCTCATGATCAGCCATCGAAGTAGCGCGCGCCCTCCCCCTCGGCCGCAGCGTCGTTGCAATCCCGCCGTCCATTCTTATTATCTGTGAATCCAAAGCATGATTCATTATTACGAATCGCTGTAAGGATTTTACTCTTCCGGCGACTGTTTCCGTGAGTCCGTATCAGTTTAGCTGGATGCAAAATATCCCGGTCGACCGACCCTGGTTTTTCAACCGGATACCTGAGTCCTAACCACGCCAGACCTATTGCATGCGTTGGCAACCCCAGGAAAGGAACCCGCATGAACCCGCCCGCAAATCCCCCGCCGGGCGCCGATGCTTTTCGGCCCGTCCAACCCGATGACGAGCACAACCGCGAACTGCGGCGCAATGTTCACCCGACCGATTGGGTAAACCCTGTGCCGGACGGCAAATACAATATGGTCGTAATTGGGGGCGGCACGGCCGGACTGGTTACCGCCGCCGGAACCGCCGGGCTGGGGGGCAAAGTCGCCTTGATCGAACGGAATTTGTTAGGCGGCGATTGCCTCAACGTCGGCTGCGTACCCTCCAAAGCCCTGATCCGTGCCGCAAGAGCGGTGGCGGACGTAAGGGATGCACGTGAATTTGGCGTGCGTGTGCCGGATGGTGTCGCCGTCGATTTCCCGGCCATCATGGAACGGATGCGCCGTCTGCGCGCCGGCATCAGCCACCATGACTCCGCCCAGCGCTTCCAGCAGCTCGGCGTCGACGTTTTCCTCGGATCTGCGCGATTCAGCGGCCGCGACACCGTCGAAGTCGCCGGCCAAACCCTGAAGTTCGCCAAGGCCTGCATTGCGACCGGCGCCCGGGCAACTCAACTGCCTATCCCCGGCCTGGCCGAAGCGGGCTTTCTCACCAACGAAACCGTTTTTTCGCTGACGGAGCTGCCGCGGCGATTGGGCATCATCGGGGCCGGCCCCATTGGGTGCGAGCTCTCGCAATGCTTCGCCCGTTTCGGCAGTGAAGTCATCCTGATCGAGGCCATGCATGGTATCATGCCCCAGGAAAATCGCCGGGCCGCTGAAATTGTCGCCAAAGCCATGACGCGGGATGGCATCAAGCTCAGGTGCT
>CP070697.1:3441716-3443582 GCA_020353555.1 Desulfobacterales bacterium | reverse complement strand
GCCAGGATTTCCACCCGCTTGATGGAATCGATGCCCAGATCCGACTCGATGTCCATATCCCGGTCGAGCATTTCCACCGGATAACCGGTCAGCTGGCTGACCACCTCCAGCAGGGTGCTTTCCACGGCTTGGTGATTCCCGTCGGATGAGATTGTATTTTCCCCGGGTGTTGCCAGTGATGAATTCCGTCCGCTGTTTGCGGCCGGGGGCGGGCTGGCCGCTGCTTGACGTTCTTCAACCCCGACGAGATACGCGACGATTTGACCAAGTGTCTTCAAAGTGCCCATGCTTTCCGGTGCGATGTTCGGCAGGCCGGGCATTTTTTCCTCCAGAGTAGCCAGGATTTCCACCCGCTTGATGGAATCGATGCCCAGATCCGACTCGATGTCCATATCCCGGTCGAGCATTTCCACCGGATAACCGGTCAGATGGCTGACCACCTCCAGTAGGTTTGTTTCAATTTCATCGGGGGCATTGTCAGGACGTTCGGCTTTCTTATGTCGCGTTGCCGCGTGGGTCGTCGGGTTCTGGCTTTCAAGAGCGATCATTGCTGGCGGCGCCGTTTTTTCCGGTGGGAACCATAAATTTTGCTGATCTTGCGGTTGTTCCGGCCGGCCGGGAACCTCGGTGGTCACTTGCGAATTCAATGCGCCCAGTAGGTTTTCGGGGAGGGCCTGAGACTTGGAGGGAGCATCCACGTCAAGGGCATTAAATTCCGCCGGCAATCCGAAGGCGGCTTCGGCCAAGCGCCGGGTATTTTCCATCATTGCTTGGAGCGTGCGGCTAGCCTCGGTTTGAGCTTCCAAGAACTTTTGGTGGGTTTGCGCGGTTTGAGTCTGGAGGGCCTGCATCGATTTCAAGCCTTCCTGGACCACCTTTAAAGCGTCTACGAGGTATGCGGTACGTTGGGGACTGTCTTTTTCCATCGTTTGCTGGTTTCCACTAATTGGGGTTACCGGTGAAGCGTGACTTTTCACTTGGCTTCGGGGTTGTTCGATTTCAAGATTCAGGGCTGGCGCCTGCGTCGCGGCAAATTTTCCCTGACTTTCGGCGGGCGGCCCGCTGTTGTCGTTCCTCTGTCGGTGGCATACCACCTCTTGGTCTCGGTCTTCGGACTTCGGGCTTCGAACGGCTGACTCCTGACAACTGATTCCGGTCTGCGAATTCCCAACCTCTGGTTTCAGTTTTCGGCGTTCTGTCTTCTGCGCTTCGTCTTCTGTCTTCGGCCTGCGGTAATTCGCTCCGCTTACGGCAACACTTATCCGCTGGGGGCGGGTGACAGAGAAAGGTTGCTCCCAGGCGCGCAGGGCCACCGGGTAACCGCGGGCGGCGAGCTGGCAGAGCGTTTGCGCCAGATCCGCCAGACCTGACGCTTTGCCGGCGGCGGCGTCCACGGCGATGGCCTGAAAGGAGCGGCCTTTAAGGATCGATTTGATCAGACCGGTTAAAACCGACTTGGGGCCCACCTCGACAAATGTATCTACTCCGGAACGATGCAGGTTTTCAATTTCGCCCACAAAATCCACCGGACGCGTGAGATGCTCACCCAACAGAATTTGGGCCGCTTCCGCATCAAAAGGGTAGGAGGCGCCGGTGGTATTGGAAAAAACCGGGATGTCGGAAGGAGTAAAGTGCACCTGACCGATGATTTGTTTGAACGGCTCCCGGGCCTGCTTTACCAACTCGCTGTGGAAGGCCGCGGCCACCGGAAGTTTCATTGTTTTGAAGCCCCGTTTCCGGCAGATTCTTTCCGCCCTCGAGATGGCAGATTCCCTCCCGGATAAGACGCCTTGGTTAGGGCTGTTGCGATTGGCCAAAGCAATGTCTAAACCGATAGTCTGCATTAAATTGTCCAAATCCCTCAAC
>CP070697.1:3439742-3441616 GCA_020353555.1 Desulfobacterales bacterium | reverse complement strand
AGCCGGCGGAATTCATCGGTCCGCACGAATCGTTCGCCTGGCGGCATTGGCAGTATATCTGGCAGGCAAAAGCCCAAGGGGATTATACGCTGATGTCACGGGCCACGGATACCGAGGGACGGCAACAGCCCTTGAACGCGCCCTGGAATGTCCTTGGGTACGGAAACAATGGAATCAAGGAACATGCGGTAACCGTTTATATCACCTAAGCGTTGATCGGCATCGCTCCCCCCCCTTTTCGGACAAAAGCCCCACTGATTGGGCTGGCGCCGCTCAAATGGCCGATGGAGATCGCATATCGAACCGGGGAGTATGAACATCGAGCTGTCCGAATGCTGCCCGGCGTCCAGCTGTCTTGTTGTTACTTGGTTTACTCAAAAATATGAAACATCCTTCCCAAAATTTCCTGCGGAGCGGCCGTAAATTCCCACGCATTCTTTCCGTTCATACAAACTAACAATCTGCAATTATTAACTTTATTTACATAATCCTTCTTTTTGCATGGTTTTTGCTCTCTCGGAAAGTCATACCCAGTGCCCTGGGAAGGCCGTGGCGATGTCTATGAGACGTCAATTGAGCGATATCAATTAGCTGCAATTGAAGATCCAAAGGACAGCATCGGTTTTCAAATATTGCAGCGCCCACAATACCGTAAAACCAATCAAAGCAAAAGGAGTTCGAAATGGACCCAACATCACGGAAAATCCCGGCTTTGGGGGGTCTGGCGCTATGGGTCGCGATGGTAGCGATAATTGCGGGGCTTTTGCTTTTCCACGTTGATACCGCGCAAAAACCCGTTCCGGCGGCGATGATTCACCCGCTGATGAGCCCCTTCGCAACTTCTTTCTCCTGGGCTGAGAACCTGCCAGCCATCGCTACGGAAAAGAAGAACATCGATCCCACCCCGGCGGCGGCGCTCGGAAGCAAGCAAAAGGAAGTTTTGTTTCATCCGATTATACAAGAAGTCGCCCACCGCCACCAAGTCGATCCCGACCTGGTATCGGCCATCATCATGGTGGAGTCTAGCTTCCGACCCAAGGCCACCTCCCACAAAGGCGCCAAAGGTTTAATGCAATTAATGCCACTCACCGCCGAGGAACTCGGGGTGGAGGACATTTATAATCCGAAAGATAATATCAATGCCGGCGTAAAATACTTCCGCCAGCTCCTCAATCGATTTGAGGGTGATGTCGAACTTGCGCTTGCGGCCTACAATGCCGGTTCACGCAAAGTCCGTCAGCACAACGGTGTTCCGCCGTTTAAAGCCACCCAATACTATATTGAAAAAGTTTTCGAGCATTATCGGTACTACAAAGAGAAGAGATTCAGTGAAGGACTGGCGGCGTTTGAGGCATTTCCAGATACTGTGAATTAGTGCTCATCCGGAATTCGCTGGGAAATTCACGCCACGACAAAAACATAAACACAATTTGACAACATCTTGATTTTAACGAACACTACCGCCGCCAGCGGACAGGGCATTGTAAAGTCATAGCAAAAATCGTGCTTGCAGGTCGGGTTGCCAAGGGAGGAAACCACGCATATGGACCAAGCTTTCAGAAATATTTTGAAATTCAATCGACTCAAACTTGCCGCCCTCAAACTTTTTTTGGGGATCTTCTTGGTTTGGGTGGTCGTCGCGGGGGGGCTTACGCTGATTCGCCTGGTTGGCGAAAGGAGGCTACAACGCTTCTTGGAAATCATATGGGTAAAACCCAAGGACGCCAAATTTCCGCTGGCACCCCCGGAAGGCGAATTTGCAAAAGCTCCGTCGGAAATCGGATAGTCTTGCCGTAGCCCATACCCCCCTTGCCCCTTTCCTATCACGGGAATCCGGCACACCTCTGGGGTGAATTTCCGGATTGACACCCAAC
>CP070697.1:3437766-3439642 GCA_020353555.1 Desulfobacterales bacterium | reverse complement strand
AAAAAGGATGGAGGACTGTCTGGCAAACAATCAAAATGGCCGCTGATAGGGGTGGCCCCAAGGAAAAAGGAGCCGTCTTATGAAGGAACTTACAACGCTGGAAATTTTCTCTGATTACGTCTGACCCTGGTGCTATTTCATTACCGGGCGTATTGAAAGACTGCAGAAGGAATTTGAGATTCAAGTTCAATGGACCGCTTTTCCGCTCCATCCGGACACCCCCCAGGAGGGCCTTTCCCTCGAAGAACTGTTTGCTGGTCGGCCGATTAATATCCAACAGATTAAAGACCGGTTGAAACGCACAGCGGCTGAACTGGGTTTACCCTTTGGGGAGCGCACGAAAACTTACAACAGTCGCTTGGCTCAGGAAGCGGGGAAATGGGCGGAGACCCAGGGAAAAGGTGATGCCTTCCACCACACCGTCTTTAAAGCCTACTTTGTCGATGGCCGAAACATCGGGCAGATCGATACGCTGACTGAGATGGCTATGTCTGTGGGGCTGCCGGCCAAGGCAATTAAAAGGGTTCTTGAATCCAGAACTTTCAAGGATGCCGTCGATAAGGACTGGTTCCGCTCCCAAACCCTCGGTGTGACGGCGGTACCCACTTTCAGGCTGAATAGGCAATTTCTGGTCGGAGCCCAAAAGTACGAAAAACTGGTTAAGTTCCTGGAATTCAACCGGGTCAATCGCCGAAGTCGAGTTGTCTAGAGGATTTTGCGGCTTTGGCCCGCGATGAGCCCCGCCCGCGAGACGCGTGACGGATCATGAACCACCGAAAGCCGAACCCTGCCAAATTATTCATGTCAAGAATTAATAAATGGATATATCAGTTTGAGATAAAAACGAATTCTGATTTTACCTATGAACCTCATTGCACTGCTTATTCTCTTTACCCTACTATTTGATTTTGTTTTGCATGGGCTGGCGGATTATTTGAATCTGAAAACGATACGATCTGATTTGCCCGAACCTTTTCAAGGCGTTTACGACGCTGACCGTTATCGGCAATCCCAAGAATACCTGCGCGTGAATACGCGATTCGGTTGGATCACGGCCGCATTTAACGTGGTGGTGATTATCGTTTTTTGGTTTGGCAAGGGTTTTCCGTTGGTAGATGACTGGGTGCGGTCTTTGGGATGGGGCCCCATTCTCACGGGGTTGGTCTACGTCGGCTTGTTAGCGTCAATAAAGGCCGTTTTATCGATACCTTTCAGCCTTTATGAGACCTTTGTGATTGAAGAGCGATTCGGATTTAACCAGACCAGCGGGTTGACCTTTTTGATGGACCTGCTAAAAGGCCTGTTGCTGGCGATTGTGCTGGGAGCGCCGCTTTTGGCAGGGATTTTGGCTTTTTTCGAATATGCCGGGGCCAACGCCTGGTGGTACTGCTGGATCGCGGTAACGCTTTACATGCTCGGGGTGCAGTTTATCGCGCCCAACTGGATTATGCCTCTTTTCAACCGATTCACACCTCTGGAAGAGGGCGAGCTCAAGTCGGCGATCCTGTCATATGCCCAAACGATCAATTATTCCGTCGAAGATGTATACGTTATGGATGGCTCCCGGCGCTCCGGTAAATCCAATGCTTTTTTCACCGGGTTCGGCAAGCACAAGCGCATCGTCTTGTTCGATACCCTCGTCAGGCAGCACACCGTTCCGGAATTGGTGGCGATTCTGGCCCACGAAATGGGGCATTCCAAAAAAAGGCATGTGCTGCAAATGATGGTCGCGGGCATGCTCCAGACGGGCATTATGTTATTTCTGGTGTCATTCTTCATTTCCTACCCGGGCCTGTTCGAGGCCTTCTTCATGGAGCGGAAATCCGTTTACGCCGGAATCATTTTTTTCGCCCTGCTTTACGCGCCCCTGGATTTT
>CP070697.1:3435786-3437666 GCA_020353555.1 Desulfobacterales bacterium | reverse complement strand
CAGGAGCAGGTGATCCGCCTGGCGATGGTCGCGGCAGACTACACCCCCGGCGAGGCCGACCAACTTCGCCGCGACATGGCGGCCTGGCGTCGAAGCGGCCGGATCGAGCGACACCGCGAACGATTAATCCAGCGGATGATGAACAAGGGGATCGTGAAGGAATTTGCCGAACGGGTATTCGACCAGATTCGCGGGTTCGGCGAGTACGGATTTCCGGAAAGCCATGCGGCCAGCTTTGCCTTGATTGCCTACGCCACCGCCTGGATGAAGTGCTACTATCCGGAGGTGTTTACCTGCGCGCTGCTCAATGCCCAGCCGATGGGATTCTACTCACCGGCGACACTCATCGACGACGCCAAGCGGCATGCGGTCGAGGTTCGGCCGGTGGACGTCCGGCAGAGCGACTGGAACTGCACCCTGGTGCCGGCCGTTCAAGGTCCGTATCGTTTCGCCGTCCAGATGGGTCTGCGCTATGTCAAGCGTCTGGGTCAAGGGGATTGGGAACGGATTGATCGGGCGCGCCGGGACCGCGCGTTCAGTTCGGCCGAAGATTTTGTGGCGCGCACCGGCCTAAATGAAGGCGCGGTCACGCAGCTTGCCGAGGCGGGCGCCCTTGCCGGTTTCGATCCCAAACGTCGCGTGGCGTTGTGGCGGGTGAAGGGGCGGGCCGGGGCGCCGCGTTCACCGCTGGCACTCCAGCCGAGGGAGAAAACGCCTGCATTCGATGAGCTTGATCCGTTCGAGACCATCAGTTGGGACTACCGGACGATGGGCCACAGCACGCGCGGACATCCCCTGGCGGCATTGCGAGCGCAACTCCGCGCCCACAAGCTGCCCGACGCCCGTAGCGTGAGCCGGATGCCCGACGGCCAACCCGTGCGCTACGCGGGAATGGTTATCTGCCGCCAACGCCCCGGAACCGCATCTGGAGTGGTTTTTTTGACCCTCGAAGATGAAACCGGCTTCGTCAACGTTGTGGTCTGGAGCCGGATTTTCGCGGCATACCATGTACTCCTCAAAACATTGAATTTCCTGGGCGTCAGCGGTACGCTGCAGAAAGAGGGCCGCGTGGTGCACGTGGTGGCCAGGAAGTTCTGGGATCCTCAGGCTCAGATCGGTGTCAGGCCGGCAAGCGGCGGCAGCCGTGATTTTCACTGATGTGGCCGGTGAAGCCCCAGGATCATCGGACATCGCGCAGGGAGCGCACACGACTGGCGGCCGGCAGGCGCTTCGATTTCCTTGACTCGCCCCCAGGCGGCCCTTATCTTCGATCCAATTCGGTCTTTTTTAGATAACCGGAAAATTCTATAGATCGACAACGGACACCGGGTTGTCCGGGCGATTTTGCCTTGCCGATCTAGGCGTCGTAGAGTAAGATGGCATCTATCTTAGTGGTTTCGGCCCATCCGGACGATGAGACCCTGTTCGCAGGGGGAACGGTGGCGATGTGCGCTGGCCGGGGACACCAAGTCTATATCCTGGAGACCACCCGCGGTGAGGGCGGCGAAGTCGGTGAGCCGCCGCAGGCGACACGTGCGAACCTCGGTGCGGTGCGTGTACAGGAGGTCCGCCGGGCGGCACGCGCCCTGGGTGCGCGCGCTGTTTTTTTTCTTCCCTTTACGGACCCCTACATGGAAATCGGGGGAATCGCCCGTCGCATCGATATCACGTTAGAGGATTTTGCCCGGGCGATCGGCCGGTATGCGCAGCAAATACAGCCGGATGTAGTCCTAACCCACGGTTCAAGCGGCGAGTATGGACATCCCCAGCATATCTTCACGCACCAGGCGACGCGCTTGGCCTTGGCGAATGGGCATCCCGGGATCGCGCTGCTGAGTTGGTCTGCCTGGTACGAGCCGCCGGAACGCGAGCGCATCCTG
>CP070697.1:3433806-3435686 GCA_020353555.1 Desulfobacterales bacterium | reverse complement strand
CGGAAACCGGCTGGAACCCTTCAGACACCTAGACACCTTCTGAGCGTACCAGCTCTCCGGAATTAAATTCCCGAGCAATCCGAATATTACAAAAATGACTGAACCAGACTCAGACGCGAGCGCGCCCCCCAAAAAACCGTCGAAATTCGCCATTCTCAAGAACCGCAATTTTCGCTACTACTGGTTCGGCACGATATTTTCCAATGTCGGCGAACATATCGAGAATGTGGTCCGCAACTGGTTGATCTGGGAACTCACTCATTCCGTTTTCTGGATGATGGTGATGGTTTTCATGCACTGGGTTCCGTTTGCCATTCTTTCGATTCCCGCTGGCAGCATCGCAGATCGAGTGAACCGTCAAAAACTCATCATCTGGGCCGAAGTCGGCGGGTGTCTTGCGGCCTTGGGCATGTTCACCACTACCTATCTGGGGATTATGGACCAGTATTGGATGGCCGGTTTGCTGATCTTGCATAGTCTGTCGGGATCTATGAGCAATCCATGCCGCCAGCTTTTTCTCCATGATATGGTGGGGCAAGAGCAACTTCTGTCCGGAGTTGCCCTGACGTCCTCCCTCCGTTTTGCTACCCAGTCTGTTGGCAAGCCGATCGGGGGTCTTATTTTAGTCACCTTTGGTGCCGCCTTTGGTTTTTTTGCCAACGCCCTTGCATTCCTACCGCTCATTCTGGCGCTTCTAACAGTCATCCGCGTTTCCCAGATGGAAGCATCACGGCAGCGGAGCGCGTTCGCGGATTTTAAACTAGGCTTGCAACACATGACAACGGAGAAATCTATTATAGCAACCCTCTTGGTCGCGATCGCACCGAGCGTCTTCGTTGGAAATGGATTCGATCCCTTTATGGTGATCTATGCCGATACCGTTTTCAACATGGGTCCCAAGGGCTACACTTACTTTATTACAGCGGTGGGAATTGGTGCAATTGTGGCCGTAATAATGCTGGGTTATGTCGGAAACGTCCGCTGGAAGGGGAAAATGCTATTTGCCGGGATATTTGGATATTGTATCAGCATGGTCGCGTTTGCCTCCTCCCGCTCATTTGTTCCATCCCTATTCTTTCTATTCCTGTATGGTTTTTTCCAGGTTACTCACAGCACATCCGCTACGACTTTGCTCCTGGAAAATATCCCGTCGGATATGCGCGGAAGAATCATGGGAATCTTTAATTTCGGTCGCTTAGGGCTTCGGGTTGTCAACGGGCCCTTCTTCACGGTTCTGAATAAGTTCGCACTTTTGATTACGGCCGGTGTCTTTGTCTCCAATGCCATGACGATTACCGCCGCGGCTGCGACGGTGGCTTTGCTTACTTTTAGTCTTGCGATTTTCGCGCCCAGCGTAATCAGACAAGAGTAGCCCTAGCGTCCAGGCTCTAAATGTGCCAAGGGGGACGTCCTTAATTAATTAAATAACTTTTGAATCTGGGGGACATCCATGTCCAAAATACCAATGTAAGTATTTCTTGAATGTAGATCTAAACCAGCATATAGTCCCATACGGCACCTCCTTTTGTTTGGGGGTTGTTAATAGGGTTAACCACCATAACAAATCGCATCCTTCTTTGCGATTGGGAGGTGCCTTTTAGATGATTATCAAATAGTGTTCAGTTTGGATATACTCAATGTCAAGTTGTTATTAGCTTATGAGTGGCTATTTGAAATCTTCGATATAGGACAAATCACCATGAGCTAAAAATGTAAATCTATACCACAATAGCCTGAAGAATTTTTATATAGCTTTAAAATGTTTGAACGATAGCTATTTTAACGATGCATTAAATAAATTTTGATAGGGAATATCGCATGGATTACGAAGTTAAAAATGTTAAGATAGAAGACGAGTTTAAGGTTTGTCCGTCGTGTGG
>CP070697.1:3431797-3433706 GCA_020353555.1 Desulfobacterales bacterium | reverse complement strand
GGCTTCCTGCAACAATTTCTGGAGCCCGGCCGGGAGTTGGGCTTGGATCGCGGGCCGGAATAGGTTCTCGAAATTCTGCTGGATTTGAAGGGCGAGGGATGGATCCAAATCCCTCTGCAAATCGGAATGTAGGATCGCTTCCAGGATCCGCGAGGTTTTGGCGCTCAAAAAACTCCCGCAAATTCCAATTCCGATGGTACCCCCCAGCGTCCGTGCGAATTGATGGGAGGCCGTGGCCACGCCCAACTCGGTATTATCCAGGCTGTTCTGGACGACGAGCAAAGTGGCCAGGGTCACAAAGCCCATGCCGAGCCCCACCAGGCTGAAGACATTGAAGCAGGCCAGCATGGAAGTCGTGCTTGAAAAAGTCAGGGTCAGGCCGCAACCAATCACCAAAAATAAAGCACCCCATATGGCGGACGGCTTGGGTCCGAATCGATTGACAACTTGTCCCAGCAGCAAAGAGCCGAGGGACCACCCGAGACTGAGCGCCAGCATGGCGGCGCCGACCTGCATCGGATTTTTGCCCAGCGCGCCCTGAATAAACAAAGGGGCAAATGCAAACAGGGAGAAAATGGCAAAACTGCTGAGAAAAACGGATCCGTTGCCGATGCTGAACCCCCTGACTGCAAAAAAACGCAAAGCCAGGACGGGATCGCGGGCGCGCTTTTCGGCCCAATAAAAAGCGAGGGCTGATCCGGCCGTCAGCAGACTCAAGCCGATCATGGGGGGGGAAGTCCAGGCGAACTTCTGGCCGCCCAACAAAAAGGCGGTCAGTAATGCCAGGATTGTCATGGACAGGGTAATCGCCCCGACATAATCAATAAACACCTCCGGCTTCTTGACCCGCGTTTCGATCAGGTAAAAGGCGATTCCCAGCAGCGAAAACAACGCCAAGGGCACATTGATGAAGAAAATCCAGCGCCAGGAAAAATAGGTGACGATGAATCCTCCGAGGGTTGGGCCCAAAACGCTGGCAATACCCCAAATGAAACTGCCCAGGGATAAGGTTTTCCCGCGGTTGGCGGGTGTGGAGATGTCGGCCAGCACGATGTACACCAGCGCGAAATTGCCGCCGGCCCCGATTCCCTGAAACACGCGAAAGATGATGAGCAACGTCATGTTCCGGGAGAATCCGGCCAGAACCGACGCCAGCAGAAAAAGGGTGATGGAAATGATAAAGAGCGTCTTGATTCTAAAAAGATCGGCCAGTTTGCCGAATATCGGCAGGGATACGGCGCGGGCGAGGAGATAGGCGGAGTAAACCCAGCTGTAAAGCTGCAATCCGCCGAGATCCGCAACGATAGTGGGCATGGCGGCCGACATGACTAGAGCATCCAGGGCTCCCAGGAAGAGCGCCATCAAGGCGGCCGCGATAACGAGCAGGCGGCTCTTACGATCGATTCCATGGGCGGGCACCGGATGCTTTTGAAAGTCTGCACGGCTTTGGGCGGCCGGCACAGGGCTTGGATTGGGATTCAAGGCGGATGACTCCCCGGCGGTCTCATCTCCCCGATGCAAAGATCTTCTTGGGTTTCCGGACGAAATCGCGAAAAGATCCGACGCCGTGAACGGCTTCCCAAGCCAGCATGGCTTTTTTGAGCACCGGGCCGCTGCCGTAATATCCGAAATCGCCCGTTTTGCGAATGACCCGGTGACAAGGAATGACAAATGACACCGGATTCCGGCCGACGGCGTTTCCGACGGCCCGTACCGCCTTCGGCCGGCCGATACAAACGGCGATATCTTCATAGGTCACGGCGGTGCCGATCGGGATACGAATGAGGGCCTGCCACACGTGGATTTGAAAATCGGTTCCTTTCAGCAAAACCGAAAGCGGGCGGGACTTTCCCCAGAGGGACGGATTATAAATGCGGGCCACCAGAGGCCCGGTGGTGGCCGGTTCCTC
>CP070697.1:3429766-3431697 GCA_020353555.1 Desulfobacterales bacterium | reverse complement strand
TTATATGACGAAATCACGACCGGTAAGTCCGAGGAATAGCCATGCGGCGCTGATTGCGGGAAGGGGGATCAATGCTTCATCCCCCTGGTCCCGCAGGTCGTGGCGGGCTTAGATAGTGGCCATTGCGAAACAGCCACGAAACCCGCGCAAGGACACGCAAGTACTTTCCGGTAATTTCTTCCGCAGGTCCGTGACAAGCCCTTCTCTTGCGAGGTGCCATGCCCGGCGTGCGGCTTTTCTATCCTCAATCCGCGGTTTGCCGTGTCCTTCCGTGGTGAACTCCTGCCAAAATTCTAACCGGATCGGCACCCGTTGGGCCGCCGCGTCGATCACTCGAAATGGATGACCGGTTTGAACATGTTGTCTTCCTTGGTGTCCATCATCCAGAAGGCCTTTTCCACGTCGTCGAAGCTGAAGTGATGGCTGGTCATCTTGGTGGGATCCACGCGCCCGTTTTCGATCAGGCGCAGCAACCGGGTCATGCGTTCACTGCCGCCGGGGCAAAGCAACGTCTTGATCGTTTTTTCAGCCATCCCAACGCCCCATTCCGCGCGCGGGATGTTGAGATACTCGCCTTCCCCGTGGTAACCGATATTGGAAATGGTGCCCCCGGGACGCGTCACCTTGATGCAGTTTTCCAGGGGGATCTGCGCACCCACGGCTTCCATGGCTGAATCCACTCCGTCGCCGTTCGTCAGCTTCATGATTTCTTCCACCGGATCTTTTTCTCCATAATTAATGACCACATCCGCCCCATATTCTTTGGCGAGTTCCAGGCGGCGGGGAACTTTATCCACGGCGATGACCAGGCCGGCCCCTAAGAGCCGCGCGCCCACGGCCGCCATCTGTCCCACCGGGCCCATGCCGAAAACGACGGCCGTGCCGCCTAAGACGATATCCGCATTCTCGGCCCCTTTGAAGCCCGTGGACATCATGTCGGTGGTGTAGCAGGCCGCTTCATCGGAAACATCCTCCGGAATCATGGTTAAATTCGCGTCGGCATCATTCACATGGAAGTACTCGGCAAAACTGCCGTCTTTGATGTTGGCGAATTTCCACCCGCCCAGGGGCTGCCCGCACTGGGACGTAAACCCCCGTTGACAATTGTGGCACTTGTAGCAGGGCGTAATCGCGTTGACCACAATGCGGTCCCCCGGTTTAAACAAGGTTACGGCACTGCCCACGCGATCCACGATCCCGCAGGCTTCATGACCTAAGGTTTGGTCGGTCCTTTCGCCAATGGCCCCCTTGACGGTGTGGACATCCGAGGTACAGATCAACGCGGTTCGGGTTTTGATGATGGCGTCGTTCGGACCGGGATCCGCCGGAATGGGTTTTGCGATCACCCCGACTTCTCCGATTCTTCGCATCACAAACGCTTTCATGGTTCCTGCCATTTTACACCTCCTTGGGTTGTTGGGTTGGGGTTGCGGATCGAGCGCCCCTTCAGGATAGGGGCGCCGGTGAACCGGATTATTGGCATCAGGGCGCGGTCGGGCTTCCACAAATTCCCTCTCCCTTGCGGGAGAAGGTCGGGCCAGGGGGGAGACAGAGATTGAATCGATCTTAGCCAGATCCTTTGAATGTGACTCTTACATGGCGGGAAAACGATTGTAAATCGGGGAAAACCCTCATTTTGTGTTGTAGGATTAAGTCACGGATTCGGGAAAATCTCCCTAAGACTCTTTCGATGTCAGGTGTCGCGCGCCTGGAAAGATTTGACCGTGCGAAGCCTTTTTGAACGGCCTCCCGCGCCCCAAGGGCTTGCGCCGGGTAAGGGGCGAATCCCGGGAGATCAAAGCCGGTCGTAAGAACGTGGGCTTAAGGCGGGAACAAGATCATGGGTTTGATAATGTTGTCTTCTTTGGTCGTCATCAGTTCGAATGCTTCGTCCAACTGGTCGAATCGAAAAGTGTGCGTGGTGAGCCTAG
>CP070697.1:3427726-3429666 GCA_020353555.1 Desulfobacterales bacterium | reverse complement strand
GAAGTCCGTTTTGGAATAAATTCATCGGCCAACTCGAAATCTCAATCCGATATTCGCCCATGCAAACGGAACTCTCAGAACCATCATAGCAAGAGTCCATGCCCAATCGTTCTTTCCGGTAAATCTATTCAGGCGCGCTTTGAGTTGGCGTTTCTAAGGCCCTCCGTTTCAACTGGTGATCGCAAATATGGGTCAAGAATCTTCCAAGACCGCTCACCCGCAAGATCCCGGCCCACATGGGAGGCAAACATGAAAAGCAAAATCAGCTCAATCTTATGCGTACTGGTCTTTGGCATTGCTTTGGCTGTTGGTCCGGCGGAAGGGGCATTTGAGTGCGTAGACGGCTTACAGTCAAGCGGTTCTCTCTATCTCATATGTCAGCCTACAGACGTACCCCGAAACGGTTCTCTGGTCATATGGGCTCACGGATTTCAAGATGCGGGTACAGAGGTTGAAATTCCTGAGGATCAATTAGATCTTGGTGACGGTGTTTCCATCCCGGATATTGTCACCCGCCTTGGCTTTGATTTCGCCACCAACAGTTACAGCAAGACCGGTTTAGCGATAGTCCAGGGCGCAGAAGACCTACTGGATCTTGTGCAGGTTTATATTGGCGTGGTTGAGGAACAACCAGACCATGTCTATCTGGTCGGTGCCTCGGAAGGCGGTATCATAACGGCGCTCCTGGTCGAGCGGAATCCCGAAATATTTGATGCCGGGTTGGCGCTGTGTGGTCCCGTGGGCGATTTTCCATTTCAGATCAATTACTTCGGCAATGCGCGCGTGACCTTTGAATATTTCTTTCCAGGCTTGTTGCCAAGGTTTGAATGCAATGGTGATCAAGAGCAGGTTGCGGACTGGCCGGGATATTTCGAAACGAATATCGCACCGACAATCTTTGATCCTGCCAACCGCAGCAAACTGGATCAGTGGGTGCGAGTTGCTAGGCTTCCGTTTGATGCGAACGAATACCTTGAAACCGTCGCGGAATCCGCGCGAGACGTGTTGCGATATGCGATGGTCAACCTCAATGATGCCGTGGAGGTTTTGGGGGGTTTTCCTTTTGACAACAGACGCACATGGTATTGGGGCTCCAGCAATGATCTTCGGCTGAACTTTCGGGTTACGCGATGTCGGGCGGATTCCGAGGCCGTTGTAGAAATGAAAACGAATTACAATACCAGCGGGCTGCTGCAACAGCCTGTGATTACGATGCACACCCTGAGGGACCAGCAGATTCCCTACGTCCATGAACCGCTTTACAACCTAAAAACAATCTCCCGAGGTTCCTTTCTGACGGAACACATCAACATACCGATCAATCGATATGGCCACTGCAACTTCACCCTGGAAGAGGCCCTCTTGAGCTTCGGCCTGATGCTCTTTTATGCGGGAGATTTGGACCTTTTGGCAGGAGTTGGAGCTATCCTGCAAGGCCCGCAGATCGATGCCTTTGGACAAATGGCACAAGAATACAGACTGCCTTACAGCGTCGAAGGCGATCGGCTAGAAATGTTGCGGAGGTGAGCCTTAATAGTGCAACCGTTCTTCGGGGTTTTACGGTAGACGGACCGCAGAAACTATGGTTTGTGGGTGCACGGACCCGTAAAATGCACCCGTAATTGTTGGCGCCGCGCATCGTTTTTGACCTGCCTGAAATGACAAGGTATGTCAAGTTTTGTGACCGACTGTTTGATCTGAACGAAGACAATTGATTTGTTTTCGGGTATGGCGATGCGGATTTGTCACTGTTAATTCACCCTTCATCACAAAAGATCAACCTCCCACCGAACCCAAATATGAACCGCCCATGGAAGATTCGGATGCCCCTGAGCCGTTGACGGAACGCGTTGAAAGACGCACCGAGAAACGAGAACCAGCCAAAGACTGGTATAACGCCGAGATCAAGATACTCGGCTATCCGGTCTACCAGGTCAAGA
>CP070697.1:3425679-3427626 GCA_020353555.1 Desulfobacterales bacterium | reverse complement strand
AAGGGATCGTGCAATGTATTTTAAATGCGCAGCGCTCCGACGGTTCCTGGGAAATCTATTACAACGCCCCGGCGGGCGACATGAATGCCACGGTGGAATGCTATGCGGCCCTGCGGGCCGTGGGCATGCCTCCCGAAGCCGTGCCCGTGCGCAAGGCCCGCCAATGGATTTTGACCCATGGCGGATTGGCCAAGATCCGGGTTTTTACCCGCTACTGGCTGGCGCTGATTGGCGAGTGGTCCTGGGGCCACACGCCCCACATTCCGCCCGAAATCATCGCTTTCCCGACCTGGTTTCCATTGAACATTTACAACTTTGCCTCCTGGGCCCGGGCCACGCTGCTGCCGCTCAGCATATTATCGGCCCGGCGCGCCGTTCGACCCCTGCCCGCCGATAGACGACTGGAAGAGCTTTTCCCCCGGGGACGGTCGGCAGTCGATTATTCCTTGCCCCGCAAAGGACGCCTGATTTCCTGGCAACGCTTCTTTTTGATGGCCGACCGTTTTTTGCATGCCTACCAAGACCTGGGTTTCACGCCTGGACGCGGAGCGGCCGTCAAAGTCTGTCTGGAATGGATAATCAGGCACCAGGATGCCGATGGGGCCTGGGGCGGTATCCAACCCCCCTGGATATACAGTCTGATGGCGCTCAGTGCGGAAGGCTATCCCGTGAGCCACCCGGTGATCAGCAAAGGCCTGGACGCCCTCAACCATCACTGGTCTTACGCAAGAAATGGAGGGCTGCATATTCAGGCCAGCGAGTCGCCTGTCTGGGACACCGTCTTAGCGCTGATGGCCATGCAGGATTGCGGCCGGGGATACCGGCAGTCGCCTTCCATGCAACAGGCGGTGGACTGGGTGCTCACCCAACAGGTCAAAGCCGCCGGTGACTGGCAGATCAAAGTCAAAGGCGTCCAGCCCGGAGGCTGGGCGTTTGAACGGGCCAACCGTTTTTATCCGGATATCGATGATACCGCCGTGGCTCTGATCGTGCTGGCGCGTCTGCGCTCGGCTTACGAAGATCGAGCTAGGCTGGAGGAAGCCATCCAGCGGGCCACCGAGTGGATCATGGCCATGCAATGCCGCAGGGGCGGCTGGGCCGCCTTTGACAAGGACAATGACAAGGCCCTCCTGACGAAAATCCCATTCTGCGATTTCGGTGAAGCGCTGGATCCGCCCAGTGTGGACGTGACCGCGCACGTGGTGGAAGCCTTCGGTCGGTTGGGCCTGGATCGCTCGCATACGGTTGTCCGGCGGGCTGTGGATTACATTCGCTCCGAGCAGGAACCGGAAGGCAGCTGGTTCGGCCGCTGGGGTGTTAATCACATTTACGGTACCGCGGCCGTCTTACCCGCCTTAAAGGCGGTTGGCGAAGACATGACCGCCGCTTACGTTCGGCGGGCGGCGGATTGGATCGTGGCCCATCAGAATGCGGATGGCGGTTGGGGCGAGTCCTGCGCATCTTATATGGATGACGCTTGGCGAGGCAAAGGGGAGAGCACCCCTTCACAAACCGGGTGGGCGCTTATGGCGCTTCTGGCGGTGGGCAGCGCTGACAACCGGGATGCTATCGCGCGGGGAGTCGATTATCTGATTACGCGCCAGCAAATGGGCACCTGGGACGAGCCCCAGTATACCGGCACCGGATTTCCCGGTTACGGCGTAGGCGCCCGCACTGATCTGCGGGCTGGAGATCTGGCCGAGAGACTGCAGCAGGGCCGGGAACTCAGTCGTGGGTTCATGATCAATTACAACCTGTACCGTCATTATTTTCCGTTGATGGCCCTGGGAAGAGCCCGGCGATTTCTGGTTGCGGAAGGCCTTCGCACCAAGTAAGAAAGTTGCTCGGGGCCTTCGGGCGCCGGGGGATTTTTTCTTGACAAAATAAAGAGCGATAAGGTACACAACCAGGCAATTTTTGACCCCCGGGGCATTTTAACCAGATCTT
>CP070697.1:3423622-3425579 GCA_020353555.1 Desulfobacterales bacterium | reverse complement strand
TTTCTTCCGGGAAGCGGGGGGTGACCTCCCGGACTTTATCCGGACAGAAGGGACACATGCGATCGGTGCCGGCGATGAGTTTGTCAAAATCAGGTTTCTTCCACTTGAGCTTCATGAAATGACAGATGCGCGAGGTGCGGCCGGTGAGAGGATCTTTACGGATTTCAACCGGGATGGTTTTGGAGGCCATATTGTTACGGGGATCGAGAATAACGGCTGGCCTTTGGATAGCCTCGAATTTCATAAAACCTCCTTTGGGGTTCGGCTAAAAGAGCGCAATTCCGGCGCCCATGCGCTTATTTTCGCCAGAGAATGTCGGCCACATCCATCAGGCGGTTGCAGTGACGGGCCAGGACGAAAAGGTAATCGGAAAGGCGATTCAGGTAGACCAGGGCGTCGCGCAAATGTCCGCCATCCTTTCCATTGAAAGACTCGACTTCCAGCCGGACCCCACGGCGTTCGGCCCGGCGGCAGACGGTCCGGGCCATATGCGCCCAGGCCGCGCTCCTATGGCCCCCCGGCAGGACAAATGCGCTAAGGGGCGGCAGCATCGCATCCATACGATCGATGGCGCTTTCCAGATATTGGATTTGCGCTGGAGTGATGGGGGTAAGCGACTCCAGCGCGGGCGATTCGGGCGTCGTGGCCAACCAGGCCCCGATCTGGAAGAGATCGAACTGGATCCGGTGCAACTCTTCGGCAATCTCCGCGTTTGCGTCCGGCAGCGAAGCAATCAGCGCGCCCATCACGGAGTTGAGTTCATCGACGTTGCCGTAAGCTTCAATGCGCGCATGGCTTTTGGCAACCCGCTCGCCGCTGAACAGGCCGGTTTTGCCCCGATCGCCGGTGCCGGTGTACACTTTCATCGCTGACTTCGCCCCTTGAATCCCCTCAATCGATCCTCTTTCCGCACTAAGAGGCCGTCGAAACAGACAGTTCCTTCTTCGGTGTTCCCCCCGCCGGGCGGTGATTTAAAAGACAAAAAATGCTTCGGGGGCACTATTAGGATTGGATTTCTCTAAGGGCCGTAATCGTGTGGGCCGGGTCCGGCCGGACGGTGTAGTCCGGATTGACGGCGGCATACCTGATTTTGGCGTTCCGGTCAACGATATATCGCGCCGGGAGCGGTAAAGTCCAGGAGTCCTCTCCGTTGTAGTGGGGTACATCAATGCCAAACTGAAGATAGATTTTCTTCAAATCTTCGGGAAATTCGTAAACAAGGCCGAATTTTTGCGCCACCTGATTGCCCGGATCGCTCAACATATCGAACGTAAATTTCTTCTGCTTGATCAACTCGCGGCTGTGTTCCGGCAACTGCGGCGAAACGGTCAGCAGGATGGCGCCTAGGGCGGTAAGTTCGGGCAGGGCGCTTTGCAGAGCTTCCAGCTCCAGGTTACAGTAAGGTCACCATCGGCCCCGGTAGAAGCTGAGCACCAGCCAATGGTCCGCCCGCAATGCCGCGGAGCGCACCCGGCGGCCAGCGGCATTTTCCAATGCAAAATCCGGTGCTAAATCGCCCACCTGTAACGCCTGCTGCAGGATGCCGGAATGGCGCAGATCCTCGGTGACGCGGTGCATGACTTGCAAAGCCTTCGGGGGGACACTGGATTCGAAGTTCGCCTTGAAGGCGTCGAGTTTTTCCTGTAAATTCATGGCGTACCTCCTTTTTTTAGACCTTTTTACTAAAGCATTTACGGTTGTGTAAAGATCTCCTCCAAAAAAACTGCATCTGTTTCCAGCTTGTATGCCACCGGCGGGGATACGACCTTCGCGGGGACAGAAACCGCCAGCAGCAGGACCCATAGGATTGAAGCCCAGGATAAAGAAAGGTTTTTGTGGAGATAGGTCCGGAAGAAAACCTGACGGTCGCCGTTTGATTAATTCTACTTTGTCGCATTACCGCAGGCCTTCCGGGGACAAACGCAAGGGATGGTCAGATTTGAAATCGTGTAACTGT
>CP070697.1:3421562-3423522 GCA_020353555.1 Desulfobacterales bacterium | reverse complement strand
CACCGGGGCCATGCAGAAAAGACCCAAGGACGGGATCGTCTTCGTGGATTTTAACCTGTGTGTGGGCTGTAAAGCCTGCATCACGGCGTGTCCCTGGGGGGCGCCCCAGTGGAACCCGGAAACAGGCAAAGCCGTGAAGTGCGATTATTGTATGGATCGGGTGGATGAAGGCCTTAAACCCGCCTGTGCGACGGTGTGCACGACCCACTGCTTGCATTTCGGCAAGGTCGAAGACATCACCCAGATTCGTCGAGAGCGCCATGCGCGGGCGGTCGCCGCCCAGGAACGGCACATTTAGGACGGTGCCTTTTTTTATTTTCGGAATCATGTACCCCCTGGCGCGGGCAGAGAGGCTTGGTGCGGAAGCACTATTTTACGGGGTGTTTGGGCCTGAGGGGCTTCGTGCCGCTCGGGGCCGGCTGTCAAGTGGAGAAAATCTGTCACCCGCAAACAGGAACTCGCAACGCCCCCATTTACGTCCTTACTCCCGAAAGCTCCCGAAGCCCGGCGTCAGGTTTGTGAGGAGAGAATGCCTGATACCACGTGCCCGGTTCACCGTACCATCGTCCAGTTAAAGGACACCATCGAATCCGGCCGCCTCGTGCACCCGCGAAGCCGGCGGATTGCCGAAGAGATTCTGGAACTGTTAAACGACATCGCCTGGGGCCGTGCCGGCGATGAACACCTGCCGGCCGTTATATCCCTATCCGATGAGCTGGCCTACGAGCAGGCCACCCCTGAAGCAATTGAAACCGCCGGATTCATCCGCGCGGCCCTCACCGAGCACCGCGAAGTGTTTAGCAGCCACATCGCGACCCACAATTGCTCCACGGGCGATTGTGTCCGTCTGGCTCCCGCTCCCTGCCAAATGACCTGTCCGGCCGGACTGGATATCCCCAGCTACGTGACCCTGATCGGCAGGGGGCGTGATGCGGAGGCGATTGACATCATCCGCAAGGACTGCCCCTTTCCCTGGGTATGCGGACTGGTATGCACCCGACCCTGTGAGCTTATGTGTGTGCGGGGCCGCATCGATACGCCCATATCCATCAAAACCCTCAAAGGGTTTGCGGCGGAAAGGGCCATGTCGGCCGGCAGTTATAAAAACCCCCCCAAGGAGCCGGACAAAAACAGGAAGGTCTGTGTGATCGGCGCCGGGCCCGGCGGAATGAGCGCCGCCTATTACCTGGCGTTGAAAGGCTACGGCGTGCGGGTCATCGAACAGCAGCCGGTGGCCGGTGGGATGCTCCTGCTGGGAATACCGCGGTATCGCCTTCCAAGGGAAGTGATTGACCGGGAAGTGGCCATGCTGCGGGAATTCGGCGTGGAGTTTTGCTTCAACACCCGGTTTGGAAAAGAAGTAACGCTGGAGCAGCTGCAAGCCGAGGGTTTTGAGGCCTTTTTCCTGGCCATCGGGGCCCAGAAATCATTTAAGCTGGGCATCCCCGGAGAGCAGGAGTTTCCCCAGGTAATCGAAGCCGTCGATTTTTTGCGGCGGGTGGCTTTGGGGGAACGCCAGATCCCGGGGAATAGAGTCGTGGTGGTCGGCGGCGGTAATGTGGCCATTGATGCGGCCCGCACTTGCCTGAGGCTGGGGTGCCCTTCGGTAACATTGGCGTATCGCCGCACGCGATCAGAAATGCCGGCTGACAAAGAAGAAGTCGAGCAGGCGGAGGAAGAAGGCATTTGTCTCGCATTTTTGACCATCCCGCATGCGGTTGCGGGAAATGAGCGACGGGTGGAAGGCCTACGCTGTCTGCGGGCGAAACTGGTGTCCATGGAAGGACAAGACCGGAAATATCCGGTTCCCATCGAGGACAGTGAATTTTTGTTGGAAGCCGATGTCATCATTTCCGCGATCGGCCAACAGGTTGATGCCGGTTGCCTGGAGTCCTTGAGCGGTCTGGGCTGGACGCGGCGTAAAACCATCAACGTCGATATGGCCACCATGCAATCTTCG
>CP070697.1:3419479-3421462 GCA_020353555.1 Desulfobacterales bacterium | reverse complement strand
GCGGAACTACTTGCTCGTGGATTTCTTGCGGGATGCGTCCGCTGTTAATGTTGTCAAGTCTGTTCACGTCCAGGCCGAGCACGACCCCAGCGATCCGGTACGCGAAACCCGCTGGCTGCAGGCGATCGCGGATCGGCCCGGCTCGCGGGGATTCCCGCACGGGCTCGTGGCCTTTGCCGATTTTTCGAAACCGAATATCGAGGGAATCCTCGATGCGCATTGTCATTACCCCAACATCCGCGGCATCCGCCAGATGCTGCATGAGAGCCTGGTTGATCCGGACAAGCCTAAACCGGCCTTAATGGAAGACGCCGTCTGGCGCCGCAATCTCAAGTTGCTGCATAAATACGGGCTGTCTTTTGATTTGCAGGTCTACTACCAGCAGATGGACCAAACCTGCAAAATCGTGGGCGCCAATCCTGATATCCAGTTTGTTGTGTGCCACACCGGACAGCCGGCCCGCCGCGACCCCGTCGGACGGCAAGGCTGGAAAACGGGGATGCGCTTGCTGGCGCAAATGCCCAATGTCTGCGTGAAGATTTCCGGGTTGGGCATGTTCGATCGCCATTGGACGATGGACTCGCTCCGACCTTTCGTGCAGGAGACCATTGAAACCTTCGGCGTCGACCGTTGTATGTTCGGCAGCAATTTCCCGGTGGACGGCATGATGAGCAGTTATTCCAATCTTTGGAATGCGTATTTCCGATTGACGGCCCATTACTCGGCGGATGAAAGGAGGCAATTGTTTTTTGAAAATGCGAAACGCGTCTACAGACTGTAAACTTCAGCGAACGTCCCGCGTGAGGCCGTGGCGGCGATCACGGCTTTTGGCGCCGTGACTGTGGAGGAAATAGGTTCATGAATCGTTATCGAATTGCGGTATTGCCGGGCGACGGCATTGGTCCCGAAATAATGCGTACGGCGTTAAGCGTGCTGAACAGTGCCGTTTCCGCGGTCGGTGGACTTCAGCTTGAATTCCGCGAATATCCGCTTGGAGCGAATCACTACCGGCGAACCGGCGAAGTCCTGCCGGATGCCGTGGTGGAGAGCTGTCGGGCGGCGGACGCGGTGCTGCTTTCAGCCATGGGCCTGACCGACGTGCGCCTTCCCGACGGCACGGAAGTTCAACCCCAGATAATTGTAGGCTTAAGGCGGGCTTTGGACCTCTACGCCGCAATCCGACCCATCAAACTCTACCCCGGTGCGCCCACACCCTTGAAGGAAGTCGGACGCGGGATTGACTTCATCGTACTCAGGGAAAACACCGAAGGCTTGTTTGCCTCATTTAATGGAGGCAGCATCGTGAACAATCAGGTCGCCACCGACACGCTGGTCGTCACCCGGGCCGGCACGGAGCGCATCGTGGAATTTGCCTTTCGTCTGGCCCAGCAGCGCCAAGGGCGACCGATAGATGGGCGCCGCACGGTGACCTGCGTCGACAAGGCAAACGTCTTTCGCAGTTACGCCTTTTTCCGCAAAATCTTTTATGATGTGGCTGCCCGCCACTCCGATATAACGGCCGAGGCGATCCACGTGGATGCCATGAGCCTGTATTTGGTTCAAAATCCATCCGCCTATGACGTTCTCGTCATGGAAAATATGTTCGGCGATATTCTATCGGACCTGGGCGCCGGGTTGATCGGAGGACTCGGTTTGGGGCCTTCGGGTGAAATCGGTGACCGGCATGCCATGTTTCAGCCCTCTCACGGCAGTGCCCCGCAGATTGCCGGCATGAATATCGCAAACCCCCTGGCCATGATTCTATCGACGGCGATGATGCTAGACTGGTTGGGCGAAACCAAGGGTGATCCCAAGGCCGGCGAGGTTGGAAAAAGGATTGAAGCGGCGGCGGCGCAGGCGATTGCCGAAGGAGCAACCCTGACTCCGGACCTGGGCGGTGTGGCCGGCACGAAAGAGGTGGGCGAGGCCGTCCGGCGCTTGATTGAATCCGGCGGGCATCCAATCGGTTAAGATCGCCCCCCT
>CP070697.1:3417392-3419379 GCA_020353555.1 Desulfobacterales bacterium | reverse complement strand
TTGGTGAACGGTATAATGCAAAATGTGGGTAAAGACCTCCGAGTCCGACTGGTACCCGGTATAACCGGGAAATCCTCGGGACTCCAAATAGGCGCGGATCGGGACAAAGGCCGTGTTTTCGCCGTTGGTCATGGTCGCAAAGCCCTGGATGAAGAAGGGATGGCAGGCATAGAGATTAATACCGTAGTTGGTATTCTGCCGCCCCTGGGCCATGATCACCCGGGCATAGAGATCCGTGCGATCGAGTTTCAAATGTCGGGCGACCTCCATGGGATCTCCGATTTCCTTGATCATAATCACATCGGGCCAGAAAGAGAAGACAATCATGTCGTTTTGCTCTTCCCCCATGGCACGGAGCTGGAGCCGGATGGTCAGCAGCCGAGCCAGCAATTCCTCCCGGCTCAATCCATCCCACTCTTCGGGGTACTCGTAGGCCCGAATCAGATAGATATCCCGCCGGGGAACTCCAGGCGGCGGGGTTTTCGGCACTTTGATGGAAATCTTGTACTTGGTCATAAAACCGATCTCCATCATAAAACTGTCCAGCCGCCTCAAGCCCTTTTCGGTGAAAATGCCGGAAAGAATGGGCGCATCCTTGATGTCTTCAAACGGCCCGCTGAGATCGCGCAAAAAAAGACCGACGCCGGACCCATCGTGGCCTTCGCGCATGACGTTCAACGCCTCCATGGCGACCATGGGAGACAACGGACTTTTACTGGTAATCGCAAATAAACGGCACATGATTTTTCTCCTGAAATTGCCAGATCATGGAATGCCTGACCATTTCGCCTCGTATGATGATGATAGGACCCGTGTGGGCACCAATCAACACGGCTGACAGAAATGCCGAATGGTACCCTTCGCAAAAAATAATTAATTTACCTCATTTCCCGCCCCCAGGCAACCTTCCACAATCAAAGGAGGGGCAGCACCCCAACCTTGCCTCGACGCTCGGAGATCCGGCCGCCCGGCACAAGCGCGCAAAATCGCGGGAAGGGGGATCATGGATCTGAAAAGAATTTTTCAACTAAACTATCTAAAAAGATGATACTTTTTTATTTTGGGCGCCGAGCGGCAAGTAGCCCTTTTATCAGATTTTTCCCATTTTGAGTAGCCTCTTGTTTCAACAGGGAACACGCCGGGAAGGCGTTCAAAGCCCTGGAGCGATCCAACGATGATCAGCGATGATTGAAAAACTGGGGCATCATAAGGTCGGTTCTCCAAGAGGACTGTGGGGTTGGAGACTCAGATCTCTGGTAAATGCCGGCCAACACTTTTCTTACACCCGCGGCAGTCTGCGGTTCGCTCTTCAGGCCGCGTAAACCAGCTCAGAATTGAATTGTCCAACCGCTCTGGTTTGGCCACCTCTTATACCACAAAATGGTAGTCAGCAAAACAAAAAATCCAGTGGCATTGCCTTTCCTCACCCCCCCAATACCTGCCAGCAACGAACCGGCACGGCCTTCTGACGACGGACCAACCTTATCATTAGCAATTCTTGAGCAATAGCTGTGCCAAGGGCCTGAAAATGAATGTCGGGCAAACCCGGCGCGCGTCTGTTTCTGGGTGGGCCGTGGGAGTCCAGATCCGCTCAACAGCGGTTCCGGGCGGCAACCCCGAATCGCCTTTAGATCCGCATCAACCTGACCCGCGCATCCAATTCAAATAACAATTGTGTGATGATTGACCCCAAAAACTTACAAATACGTAATATATTCCGCGCGTGGAATTTTCATCTCCCATGGGGAATCGATTGGCAATTACTTCCGGTGCGCCCCCAACCCGCAGTTTCAAATCAATGCCGGAACCGATTCGCCACCTGCTATCCCGTTTTGCGCGCTAATGATTGACTTCCCATCACCGCTTGCCTATTATGTACTCACGCATGGCATCGACGATGGGCACCTTTAGTCGCCGTATCAATTTAGTTATACGCAAAATATCCCGGCCGGCCGCTCATCGGCTGTCGGCCTATCCCTGGTTTTTC
>CP070697.1:3415299-3417292 GCA_020353555.1 Desulfobacterales bacterium | reverse complement strand
CCTGAGAGACGAACAGGGCCAAATCACCGGCTACATCGCTTTTCTCACCGACTTGACGGAGCTCAAACTGACCCAGGAGGAGCTGCAAAAAGCGGAAAGACGTTACCGCGGCATGTATCAAAACGCCGTTCAAGGCATGTTTCAATGCACGCTTGCCGGCCGGATTCTCAGGGTCAACCCCGCCTACGCCCGCATCCTCGGATATAGTTCCCCCGAAGAAATGCTCAGCCGCGTGCGGTTAACGACCGAATTCTACGACGATCCCGCAGACCAGGTGAAGATGATCGAGGCTCTCAAGGAAAAGGGAGTTCTCACCGACTACGAATTGAAACTCAAGCGCCACGACGGCGCCGCGGTCTGGGTCCTGGTCAATGTGCGCTTAAAACAGGAAGACGAGGATCACCCCATTATCGAGGGCCTGCTGGTGGATAATACAGCCCGCAAGCGTGCGGAACGAAAACTCAGGCGCAGCCGGGAGAAGTTTCGCGGTCTGGCCGTGCGCGACAACCTGACCGGTCTTTATAATACCCGTCAGCTTTACCAGGCACTGGGTGACTTGATTGCGGCAAGCCGCGGCAACGGCAACCCTTTTTCACTGATCTTCATGGACATGGACAATTTCAAGCGGGTGGTGGACACCTACGGCCATCTCAACGGCAGTCAAGCCCTTAAGGAAGTGGCGGCAACCATTCGTCAATCTCTGTCCGCGCCGGCCTTTGCGGTGGCTTACGGCGGCGACGAGTTTGTCGTCGTGCTTCCGGGCTTTGACAAGCATCGGGCCAAACAGAAAGCCGATGAAATCCGGTCGCGGATGCAGGCAACCGCTTACCTGTCCGAGCGGGGATATGCGGTGTGCCTGCGGGCCAGCTTTGGCGTCGCCACCTATCCCGACGATGCCGCCGACCGGTCCGGCTTGCTGGCCCTGGCCGATCAGGCGATGTTTCATGTCAAGCAAAGCGGCAAAGATGCGGTGGGACTAAGTCTTAAGGCGGGTCCCCGCATCCTGCGGGACTTTTGACGCACGAAGTTTCTCCTTTTTCTCCCTGGGAAAAAGCACAGAGAAAAAATCCGCGGGGCGCGCTCCGACCGGATTCTCACCGTCATCGCAAAAACACCCGCAAACCGTTTGACGGTGATGCGGCCCGATGCGTTTGGCCGGCGCCGCCAAACCGGACGGGCATATACGTCCCGCCCTCATCCGCACAAAGCACGTAAATGCCCCCATATCCGCGCTAGCGAACCACAAAGCTTACGGCCGGCGTTTCGGACGGAGGGCCTGACGCAGATCCCCGAATTCGAGCTTTGACCACGTGGTCTCCTCTCTGCAAAGGCCACAAAAAATCACCCCCAGACGTGGAACCCACCCACCGGTCATCGACGAACCAATCAACGCTTGCGCCTTCGGGCAATTTTGTCAGCTCGAACGCAAAGGCTTCCTGATCATCGGGGATCCGGGGGTCCAAGGCCAGCTGCAAGCCCTGGGTGGGACGGCGCAGGTGTACTGCGGTCATCTCAGTCCGGCCGAAGTCACCGCTGTGGGGTTGCGTCCCCGGCAGAAACCATTCGCTGTAGCGCGGGCAGCCGCTGTCCGCCGCACGGCCGCTGTCGCGGCAAACATCGGCTGACACCAACCGGGGACTCAGATAGAGGGAGCGGGTCGTCTGATGGCGATTGAGTTCAGCAAAGACGGAGCGCAAAACCAAGGCTGGTCCGGTGGATCCGGTGACGCCATCTAGGGCCTCTGAATTCAGGTTTCCCATCCAGACGCCCACCGTATAGCGGTAATTATAACCAAGGGCCCAGGCATCCCGGTAATCGCTGGAGGTTCCGGTTTTAACCGCCGTCTGAATGGGAAAGCGTAGCAGGCTTCCCTGCCCGAATTCAAGCCGGCGGGCCTCCGGATCCGAGAGGATGTTGCCGATCAGAGAAGCGACTTCCGGGGAAAACACCCGGCGACCCGTCTCGCTCGTCGCCCCGCCGTTGACCAGCAGCT
>CP070697.1:3413197-3415199 GCA_020353555.1 Desulfobacterales bacterium | reverse complement strand
TCCTTCTCCATTCGCGCCATGGCTTGATAAAGCTGGGGGCCGCAATCGCAGCGCAGGGAGCCAAAAATATCTCCGGTCAGACATTCGGAATGCACCCGCACCAAAATCGGTTTTTCCGGTTCGATTTCACCTTTGACCATGGCAATGTGCAACAGATTATCCACATCGTTCTCATAGACCAGGGCCTTAAATTCTCCGGCATGGCAGGTGGGAATCAACGTTTCGGCGGCCCGGCGGACAAAAGATTCGGTGCGCATGCGGTACTCGATGAGATCGGCGATGGTGCAAACGCCGATTCCATGCGTTTCGCTGAATTTCTCGAGGGTCGGCATTCGCGCCATGGTGCCGTCTTCGTCCATGATTTCGCAGATGACCCCGGCCGGTTTCAGGCCGGCCAGACGGGCTAGGTCAACCGAACCTTCGGTCTGCCCTGCCCGGACAATGACCCCTCCATCTCTGGCGCGTAAAGGGAAAATATGCCCGGGTCGCACCAGATCCCGCGGTTGGGCATCATCCGCTACAGCGGTTAATATGGTGGTAGCCCGGTCAGCCGCCGAAATGCCGGTGGTCACCCCGCAGCGGGCTTCGATGGAAACCGTAAAACCGGTCCCGTAGGGCGAGGTATTGTTTTCGACCATGGGGGGAAGCGCTAAAGCGTCAATTTTTTCGCCGGTCATGGCAAGGCAGATGAGTCCGCGACCGTACTTGGCCATAAAATTGATAGCCTCCGGCGTCACCTTTTCGGCCGCCATCATCAGATCGCCTTCATTTTCCCGATCTTCATCATCGACCAGGATGACCATCTGCCCTTCCCGAACGTTTTTGATCGCTTCTTCAATGGTTAAAATTGGCATTTTCGATTGTTTCTCCTGTTCATTCAGGTTGCCAGGGAGCTTGCGGGCGGCGGGCGGCCCAAGACCGGGGGGCGAAGGGTGCCCGGCGGGTTGATCAACTGCCTTTGTGGGCGCGATCCTCGATAACCTGCGCCCTCGGCGCCATCCCCTAAGCCCCCGCGACCTGATATCCGCGAACCGTTAAATAAATCCGGCACGGGCCAGAAATTCCATGTCGATGCCGGATGGTGCGCCCGCTTTTTCATCCGCTCCACCAGGCTTGCCGCTGACGAACCGCTCCACGTACTTTCCAATCATATCGGTTTCAATGTTGACTGAATCGCCGACCCTTTTGAAGCCTAATGTGGTCAGCCGCAAGGTATGCGGAATAATACTGACCGCGAAGCTTTGCGGATGGCAGGTGTTGATCGTGAGGCTGACACCATCGACGGCCACCGAACCTTTGGGGATCATGTAGCGCGCCAGCGACTCAGGAATCTGGACGGTCACAATGATCGCATTTCCCAGGGTTTCCCTCTGGGTGATGGCGCCCATGCCGTCAACATGCCCGGCAACCAGATGTCCGTCGATACGATCCGAAAAACGCAAAGCCCGCTCCAGATTTACACGCTCGCCCACCTTGGCCCGGCCCAAGGTGGTCTTGGCGAGAGTTTCAGGCGAGACATCCACTTCGAAGTGTTGCGCGCCGAGACTGACTGCGGTCAGGCAGGCTCCACTGACCGCGATGCTGTCTCCAATCTTCGACCCGTCCAAACGAAAATCGGCATGAATGGCAAGACGTTTTCCCGGACCCGACGGACGTATTCTCGTTAGGGTACCAAGGCCTTCGATGATTCCGGAAAACATGGATAGGTCCGATGTACGGGTTCGCGGTTCGTGAATCCAACCTCAAGGCGCTAAAGCGCAATCATCGCTATTACCTCAAATGACAAACTACTTCAATATAACAATTAATTTGTATTTAACAACTGCCACGGACCGTCCCTGAGAAACGACGTTTCATCCAAGACGATGCGCGCAAGGAGTGGTCTCTGCGGGGCGGTTAATATAACCGCGCTTCGATTGGCCGACAAAAGGGAGGTTTGCTGCGTGGGCCCGGATGTTGGGAAGAAGAGCTGATTCCTCTTTCGCCGGCACCCCGTATCGAC
>CP070697.1:3411093-3413097 GCA_020353555.1 Desulfobacterales bacterium | reverse complement strand
ATCGGAGATGCATAGCAGTTGCTCGCCTTCTGAGCAGATTTCCACCGCCATGTGCCCCGGAGTGTGGCCGGGCGCTGCAACGGCGTTTATACCCGGCACGATTTCCTTCTCACGATCAACGAGGTCGACTTTTGCTTCAATCGGTGGAAGGTTCGCCCGTGCGAATCCCACAAGGATATCTCTGAGGTGTTCATCCAGTGTCTGTTCGGCCTGCGCGGAGTTCCAGAAATCCCACTCGTCTTTCCACATAACGTGCCGGGCGTCGGGAAAAGCCGGCTTGCCCCGGGCATCGGTGTTTCCGCCAATGTGGTCGGGATGCCCATGCGTGAGAACGACGGTATCAATGTCCTCAGGGGCAATCCCCGCCGCCTGCAAGTTTTGCCTAAGTCTTCCGGTGGTCGGTGCCAGGCCGCCTGCACCTGTATCCACCAGCACCACATGGTCTCCCGTGTTAACGACCAGACAGATGTACGGACACGTCCATTCTGTCCATTGCTTGAATGGTAAGTCGTGTTCGCGCAGCACCTGTTCAAGGCGCGCGCTTGGCGCGTTCGTAAATAGAAGGCTCGCCGGCGGAGGAAACGCAGGCGGTGTGTAGGTGAGCGTACCGTCACTGACGGCGATGCATTCCAGTCGGCCTGTCTTAAAGTGATACGTCTCTTGGCTCATAGTCACCCTCCTTGCCCATTTTTTCCCTTGAAGTCTGGGCGCCCCCCCTTCTCCACATTCAAAGGCGCATGCGTCGTTACCCAACGCGTATGCTGCTATCGGTTTCTCAGACGTTAAACTGCAACTGAACGCGTCAGAACTCCATGAGGCTCGTCTCGTTGTTTGTTGGGGTGGTGGACGATCCCCGACAGGGAACGTTTTTTCCCCTGTGGATGACAAATTGGACCTCCGAAGAAATCCGTACCCTTGCCAGCTACGCAGGCCTCAAGGGGTTGATTTGAAATATTTCCGATAACCTGCTAAAAAGCGATTGATCCCATGTGTATCAGCCGAAAGGAGGGGGTAACTATGTTTATCGTACATGTTTTTGTTCACGTCAAGTCCGATAAGGTGGAGGAGTTTAAATCGGCCTCGATGGAAAACGCGCGCAATAGCCTGCAGGAACCGGGAGTCGCCCGCTTTGATGTCATTCAACAACAGGATGATCCGCGCCGGTTTGTCCTGGTGGAAGTCTATCGGACGGCCGATGATCCCGCCCGCCATAAGGAAACGCCGCATTATCAAGAATGGCGCGAAACCGTGGAAAATATGATGGCCGAGCCCCGACGCGCCATCAAATACCAGAACGTTTTCCCCGGCGAGGGTGGCTGGGGGTAAAAAAGGACAGCGAGCCATGCGATTCGAATTTGCGACGGCAACCCAAATCATTTTCGGGGCTGGAACGGCCAGGGAAATCGGCACTTTCGCCCCGACCCTGGGGCGGCGGGCAATGGTCGTCACCGGCCGCAGTTCCGCGCGAGCTGAGATTGTGCTGGAGCAGCTCGCCCACCAGGGCATTGAGTCAATCCCGTTCAGCGTACAGGGGGAACCGACAACCGATATGGCCTTGGCCGGCGTTCAAAAGGCGCGCCAAGCGGCCTGCGATTGGGTCATCGCCATTGGCGGCGGAAGTGTCATCGATACCGGTAAGGTCATCGCCGCCCTGTTGACCAACGAGGGCAAACTGCTGGATTATCTGGAGGTGATCGGCGGGGGCAAGCCCTTGGAGAAGACGCCGGCGCCCTATGTCGCCGTTCCGACCACCGCGGGTACCGGGGCCGAGGTGACCCGTAATTCCGTGCTCGAATCTCCGGCGCACCGCGTCAAGGTGAGCATGCGCAGTCCGCTCATGCTTCCTCGCTGGGCGATCGTCGATCCGGAGCTGACCTATTCCATGCCGCCTGCCATCACGGCCAGCACAGGCCTGGATGCCTTTACCCAGCTTTTGGAAGCGTATGTGTCCCATCAGGCCAATCCCTTAACCGACGGAATCTGTCGCGAAGGCCTGCGGCGCGC
>CP070697.1:3408898-3410993 GCA_020353555.1 Desulfobacterales bacterium | reverse complement strand
GCCAAGTCGCCCATGAACAATTACCACGCCGTCACCAATTTCGGCGGCTACTGGGGGGCCGAGCTGCGCCACGCCGGCTGCGACCACCTGGTGATCAGCGGCGCCAGTGCGCAACCCGTGTACCTGTATATCAACAATGAGCAGGTGGAGATTCGCGATGCGCGCCATCTGTGGGGTCTGGACACCTATCAGACGGCGGCGGAACTGCGCCGCGAACTGCGCGACGAAGACATCCAGGTGCTGACCATCGGGCCGGCCGGTGAAAACCTAGTGCGGTTCGCCTGCCTCACCACCCATCTGGGCGATGCCGCCGGACGCACCGGGATGGGCGCCGTCATGGGCGCGAAAAAGTTGAAAGCGGTGGCCGTGCGCGGTCGAAAATGGGTGACCGTCGCCGATCCGCCGGGCTACCTTGAGCTGTGCCGGGAGCTCGACCAACAAATTTTGGATCATCCGGAGTATGCCCAGCGCCGGACACTGGGGTCCACCCTGCTCATGAAGGCCCTCAACCGACTGGGAATTCTGCCGACCAATCACTTCCAGCAAGGCCTTTGCGCGTACGTCGAGCGGGTCAGCGGGGAACGCCTCGCCCAGGAATTCAAAGTCAAAAACAAGAGCTGCTTTAACTGCAACATTCACTGTTCCCGCTATTACCTCACCGCGGAAGTTGAATGCGAAGGACCCGAGTATGAAACCCTCTGCAGCTATACGTCCCGGACCGGCAATGACGATCTGGAATTTGCCTTGAACGTGAACGCTTTTCTGAATCGCATGGGTATCGACTCCCTCAGTTCGGGCGAAACCATTGGCTGGGCCATGGAGTGCGTCCAGAGAGGCTTGCTGACCAAAGACGATTTGGATGGACTGGATTTTACGTGGGGTAATAGGCAAACTATCGCCGAACTCCTGCCCAAGATCGTTCGACGGGAGGGCATCGGGGATGCCTTCGCCGAAGGCACGCGCAGCCTGGCCCGGCGATTTGGGCGCGGTACCGAGGATTATGCCTTTCATGTCAAAGGCCTCGATATGATCTGCGGAGATCCTCGGGGAATTAAGGCTTTCGGTCTGACTTACGCAATTGCCTCCCGCGGTGGCGACCATCTGCGGGCCGAGCCGTTTTTTGAGTTAACCCAAAGGTACGAGGAGGCCGAAAAGCGCTGGGGGATACGGGAGATCGCCGACCGGTTGTCCGACCAAGGCAAGGCGGTACTCGTGGAGCATACCGAACGCCAGGCGCTGCTGACCGATTGCCTGACTATGTGCAAGAACATCGGGCTGAGCATGGATCTTCTCGATTTTGATTTTGCTTCCCGCCTGTTGTGCGCGGGGACCGGTCTTCAATTTACCCCGGAGCGCATCGATGAGGTGCTCAAGGGCATCATCGAGCGCGACCGCCGTCTGAATATCGATTTTGGAGTGACCGGCAGCCAGGATACCCTGCCCCCAAGATTTACCGATGAACCTTTGGAGGCGGGAGCTTCCAGAGGAACGGTCGTCCCGGTGGCGCGGATGGTCAAAGAGTATTACCAAATCAAGGGCTGGGACGAACAGGGCAACCCCGGTAAACTCTGAGGATTTGGTCTGCGCTTTCACGCGAGGAAATTAATTCAGGGCGGCTTCCGGCGTCCTAAATTTCCAGCACCTTCCTGATGGTTTCCGCCATGGCAGCCATCGAAAAAGGCTTCATCATATACTCGCGAATTCCTAAAGCTTTGGCATCTTCCCGGCTGATTGTTTCGCTGTAGCCGCTGCAGAGAATCATCGGTATTCCGGGGCGGATGCGCATGAAAGCTTTGGCGAGCTCGACCCCCGTCATCTTCGGCATGGTCTGGTCCGTGATCACCAGGTCAAAGAAGTCCGGCTCGGCCTTGAAGGTTTCCAGAGCCTCAACGCTGCAGGTTCGCGTGGTAACCTCGTAGCCCAGACGTTTCAGGATTCGCTGCCCCAAATCGACGATGGCCTCTTCGTCGTCAACCAAAAGGATGCGCTCTTTGCCGGTGGGAGACTCTGTCAAATTTCCGGTGTCTTGCGCTACCGCCTCCTCTTCGATGCGGGGCAGGAATACGTGAAACGTGGTGCCTTTTCCCGGTTCACT
>CP070697.1:3406697-3408798 GCA_020353555.1 Desulfobacterales bacterium | reverse complement strand
ATGATAAAGCCATGCAACTGTCAATATATATAAGCGCTTGTTTCGATGAAGGATATAAATCATGATCACTCGGTCCGACCTTCCAAAACCGCGCGGTTGATTGCGCCCCGGGAGGACTCAACGGCGGCTAACCGGTTCGAATCATTCCTCCGCTGGGGTTTAAAAAAAATGGGGCCGCCTTCCGGCCCGCACCGGAATCGGAAAAAAAGGGATTTGAAAAGACCTTGTAAAAACGAAGGGTTGAAATTATCATTGCAAATAGGATACAATTGGTTTATCGGCATGTGTAAAAAATTTTACTAAATCATTTTTTCGCATTGGGATAACCGTTTGACGTCACTTTTTCTGGAAAGGAGAAAACCGTGGCAAATTCCGGTAAAAACCGCCTATGGCCGACTGTAACCGCCATCATCGTTTTGCTTATCGTTGTTCTGGGCGGATACTGGATTTGGAAAGTCGTTCGAGAAAAAGCCTCGCCGGAAAGGCCCCCGGCCGAGACGGCTCTTCCCCGGATGGCCAACCTACCCCCCAAGAAGGAAACGATACCGCTGCCGCCACCCCCCTCATACGGACCCGATGCCCCAATTCTGGAAGAAGCGCGCAAGGCCTTAAAAGACGGGATCGATCCCAGCGGCGCCGTGGCCCTGGCCCAATCGTTGCCGGAAGGGCCTGAACGGGCCGACGCCGTTTTCCTCTTGCTGGAATACGCGGCGGACAGCGGCAATGCCGAAGCAGCGCTGGCCGTCGCGCGTTTCTACGATCCTACCGATACAGCACCCAGCGGCACCATTCGCAAAAATCCGACAATCGCCTATGAATGGTATCAGGAAGCCCTGGCTGGTGGACAACAGGAAGCCAAAAACCACCTGTCAAAGCTGCAGGCGTGGGTCGAAACACAAGCGACGCAGGGGTCCCGCGAGGCGCAGGCCCTGTTGAAAAACTGGCAGTGAATGCAAATAATGGAGGAATATTCATGTTCATCAAGATGACCCGATCCGGTGCGCGGCCCAAAGCGTTGGGTCTGGCAATCATCGTGCTGGCCGGCCTAGTGTTTGCAGACGTGGAAGCCGCCGCGGTGCAGCAGTGCAAACCCCTGCTGTTACCCCAAAAGCGGACCCTGTTTCAGCGGGTGGTGACCCACCCGGGGGCCAGCCTTTATGCCTCCGCCGGCGACTCCGCATCGGTTATAAAAGAGAGGCTCAAGCCCTTTTCGGTCTTCTACGTGTATGAACGTACCACGGTGAACGGAACCGAATGGCTGCAGGTCGGCACCTCGAGCAACTGCCAGGTGATCGGTTGGATCGATGGGACCAAAGCTTCCGACTGGCGTCAGGCTTTGACGCTGATGTTCACGGAAAGGACGAGCCGGCAGCCGATCCTGTTCTTCAAGGACCTGCAAACATTGGAAGAGCTGGCCGGTTCCGCGTCGCCGGGGGAGATGGCCACCCAGCTGATTTCCCAATTTGAGGCCATCCAAGGCGGAAAAATTGCCCCGCCGGAAGAATTTCCCGTGATTGCCGTCGAGCCTCCGGAGGAAGCGGTTGCGCGGGAACGGTTTTATCTCATGCCCATCTTCCAAACCGTTGAGCTCTTCGAAGGGGTAAAATTCTTGGAAGTGGCCTCCATCGATCCCGGGTCGTGGCAATTGCCCGGACAAACGCTGCCGGCTGATTCGGTCTTGCGAACGGCCATTGTGTTCGTCATCGACACCACCATCTCGATGAGACCTTACATCGAACGGACGCGCGAAGCTGTCCGCAGGATCTACGATGCCATCGAAACCGCCGGACTGGCCGATAAAGTCGCGTTCGGACTCGTGGCCTTTCGCAGCAGCACCAAAATCACCCCCGGTCTGGAATACGTGAGCAAGGTTCTGTCCGACTTGCGGGACGGCCGCCAGCGGGCCGCGTTCGAGCAGGCCCTGGCCAACACGGAAGAAGCCAGGGTGTCAAGCCATTCCTTTAACGAGGATGCTTTTGCCGGTCTCAAGACGGCCCTGGAGGAGCTCAACTGGACCCCGTACCAATCTCGGCTCATTTTCCTCATTACCGATGCCGGCGCCATCCGCAACGACGATCCCTATTCCTGGACCGGCATGAAT
>CP070697.1:3404481-3406597 GCA_020353555.1 Desulfobacterales bacterium | reverse complement strand
AGCCGATATTTCACCGACCGGTGCCGGTATCGTTGTCAAAGAGGATTCGTCGCTGTTGGGCCTGCTGACGGTGGATCGGGTATTGGATGTCCGGTTTCATGCTGATGAGCAGGATCGGCCTGGTGCCGTCAAACAGTTCAAGGCCGAGGTCAAGCATATATCCGAAATCAAAGAAGGTCGGTACAAGGGTCACCGATTGGTCGGGATCCAGGTGCTGGGAAACGAATGACTGAGGCTTTGGGAGTGAGAAGGGCAGGGCGGTGGCTGAATTCTTGCCCCACCAAGAGGCAAAGAATTTTATGAAAGAAAAACTTGACAGGAAATTATTTTCCATTTATTAGGGCATCGGTGCTTGTGAAGATTGAATGGCAATAAGTTGGATTGAGGTTCTGCACCATGTGGGTGGCTCTTCGGAGCCACCCTTTTTTATTTCAGGGCCGAATACCCGTTTCTTCGAGAGGGGTCAGAGATAACCGGCTCGGCTGCGACCGATTGCCTGGGGGTGTTGGCATAGCGGTCATCCGATCGGCATGACTAATTTTATTGCATAGCCATGTTCTTTTGAGGTAATTTGGCCGTAGACAACCCATGGCTAAACGAGGAGGTGGGTGATGAAGGATCTGATCACCAGTATTGCCCGGGCACTTGTTGATGACCCGGAACAGGTAAGGGTGACTGAGGTCGAGGGCAGCCAGACAACCGTTTTAGAGCTTAGAGTGGCCAAAAGCGATATGGGCAAGATCATCGGCAAGCACGGCCGAATCGCCCAGTCCATTCGGACGATTTTGGCCGCGGCCTCCGGCAAGAAGCGCAAAAGATATGTTCTTGAGATTGTTGAGTGAGCCCTGATGGACACAACCGACTCTATTGCTGAGCGTTTGCGCTTTGACCGTGTTGAACTGGCGGGTTCGTTTGGGGATTTGGGTACGCTTCTGCCCATTGTCGTGGGCATGATTCTGATCAACAAATTGAGTCCCACGACTGTCTTTCTGGCCTTCGGACTGTTTTATCTCGTTACCGGTTTTTATTACCGGCTTCCCGTGCCGGTGCAACCTCTAAAGGCGGTGGGGGCCATTGCCATCGCCTATCCGAACCAGATAACGGAGCCGGTGATCGGCGCGGCGGGGATTATTTTCGGGGGTCTGCTGCTCGTCTTGTCGTTGTCAGGAATGGTGGACAAGATTTCCCGGCTTTTCACCTCGCCGGTGGTCCGCGGTATTCAATTGGCCCTCGGCCTTATCTTCCTCCGGAAGGGCATCGAACTGATCGTGGCCCCCAAACTCTTTATGTCCGGTGTTGACGGCGGATTTTCCGAATACCATATCAACCTCATCATCGGATTCATTGTCTTTACCATGATCTTGGCCCTTCTCGACAACAAGAAGCTGCCGGCGGCGCTGGCCGCCCTGGGGGTGGGGATCGTCGCTGGGTTGTCCCTGGGCGGCCTCAGCGGCCGGACTTTTTCCATCGGCCCGACCGCAATCCGTTTAATTTCACCTTCCTTTCATGATTTCTGGACCGCATTCATCATGCTCATTTTGCCGCAAATTCCACTCACCATCGGGAATGCCTGCGTGGGGACCGCCGATACGTGCTGCACCCTTTTTCCGAACAGCCCGCGTCTGTCCAAGGCCAAGGCCGGCCGATTTGCACTGACAATGGGTATCGTCAATTTCCCGGCGGGTTTCTTGGGGGCGGTGCCCATGTGCCACGGCACCGGCGGTCTTGCCGCCCATTATCGATTTGGAGCAAGGACCGGCGGGGCCCCGATGATGATTGGGGCCTTTTTTGTGGTCCTGGCGCTGGCGCTGGGGGAACTCGGCTTTACCTTTCTGGCGCTGATTCCCAACTCGGTGTTGGGAGTGCTGCTTGTATTCGCGGGGCTGGAACTCTGTCCTCTAATGCGGAGCCTGAAAACCAACGAAGAATATTTCGTCGCCCTGCTGATCGCCGGTATCGCCCTGGCAGTGCCCAATATGGCCTGGGCCTTTGGCATTGGGATCATTGCCGACCTCTTTATCCGCAAGACCAGGACCCGGATTTAGCAAGGATCTTAGCGCCGGTGAACAAGCGGAGGGTTGCAACCGACTAAAGGGAGGAAATTTCAACCATGCTT
>CP070697.1:3402253-3404381 GCA_020353555.1 Desulfobacterales bacterium | reverse complement strand
GCCCAAAGCCGACCAGCGGTCGGCCTCTCCCTGGTTTTTCAAAGGGCTAAAAGGTTACTCTTTTTGAAGAAATTTCGCATCCGCTGGTTCTGCAATGACGGCTCGGTTCTGCCGCCCCAACCCTATGCCTGCAGCGAGCGGGGGGGTGGCGTGCAGCACGGCGAATGGATCGATCGCGTCCGCACGATGCGCGCGCAGGGCTATTACATCGCCAATGTCTTCGCCGACGTTAAGCCGGCGGAATTCCGGCGCCAGCCCGAATATGCCGCAATCGTAAAACAGATGGTGCTGGAACAGTTTCTCATCAACGCCGACGACGGCTGGATTTTGCGGCGGGCGCGGTTTTATCGCGGGGCTCTGCAGGCGGAAGATGAAGCCCGCAGCAGTCAGGATCTTTTACTCGCTTTGGTCGCTCAACCGGAATGGCAAGCTCAACGGTACTCGGTCTTGCGCGAGGCGGTAAGATTCTTGTCGCACGGGCAAAGGGACGCGCCGCTGAGCGCCATGCGGCAGCTTTCTCTGAACTTGGCCGAAAAGGATGAAAACTTTGAAAGTTTGCGAATTAAGCTACACGTCAAACCCGATTCCGATGACGCCACCCGGGTGCGCGCCTATGCCAAAAGTCAGGGCCTGGCAGCGCTGGCCGAGGAGCACGAACTTTTAGCCCGCACCATCGAAAACGTCTACCAACCCCGCGCGATCGAGGCGGAGGTCACCTTCCTGGCCTCCCGCCTCATGGATGCCGAAATGGCCCGTGCCTTCCGACAAGCGGGTGCCCGGCTGGCCGCGGACGCCGAACCTTTGATTCGATTGGCAACGGCCAGATTGCATTGGGACGGCTGCGGGCGTCCGACTCCGGCCGTGTCGTGGGGCCCAAAGCGGCCAACCTCGGTGAGCTCAAATACCGCTTCCCCGAGACCGTGGCCGAAGGTCTGGCGATTCCCTTCGGTCATTTTCGGACGCTGCTGGATCAAGCGCTGGAACCCGATGGTCCTTCTGCTTTTCACTGGATGCAAACGCGATACGCGCAAATCCGCGATCTGGCGGCCGACCCTCAGCGGCGCGATGAGGCCGTCCGCCGCTTGCTGCGACGGATGCACGACTGGATCCTGCAGGCCGATGCCGGACGGGACTTTCGCGAGCGGTTGCGCGCCGCCATGGAGCAGGCGTTCGGCCCGGACGGAACCTACGGGGTATTTGTGCGCAGCGACACCAATGCGGAAGATCTGCCGGGGTTCACCGGGGCGGGATTGAATCTTACCGTTCCGAACGTCGTCGGCTTTGAAAATGTGCTGCAGGCCATCTCCCGGGTGTGGGCCTCGCCCTTCACGGAGCGCGCTTACCGCTGGCGCCAGGCCAATATGGACCAACCCGAGCACATCTACGTTTCCGTGCTGCTGATGAAAAGTGTTCCGGTCGAAAAATCCGGAGTGATGGTGACGGCCGATATTGAAAGCGGGCGTGCGGGCTGGCTTTCGATTGCCGTCAATGAAGGTGTGGGCGGCGCCGTGGCCGATCAGAAGGCCGAGGAATTGCGCATCAACATGCAAGACGGCCCGGAGCGACTGCTGGACCCGGAAGAAATCGCCCGCCTGATTGAATTCGCCCGCCGCCTGCCGGAAAGTTTCCCCGAGTTGCGGGATGATCACGGTCGCCCGGTGCCGGCCGATATTGAATTCGGGTTTTATCAGAAGCGGTTGGCACTGTTTCAGATTCGTCCTTTTCTGGAAAGCATCCGGGCCCGGCAAAATCTCTTTTTGAACCGTCTCGACCAGAATTTGGACGCCGCCTATGCGCGCACCGTCGCCCTGGAGGTCGTCCCGGGAGAGGAAACCCCATGAAGGCTTTAATCACAATCGGACTGGTTGTCTGCGGGCTGCTGCGCCCGCCCTGCGGCTGGACCTATCCCCTGGACGGCTATCCGTTTGCCGGCATTTTGCGCCTGGAAGGATTCCGGCTAGTCCAAAAAGGAAAGGTCCGTGGAATCCGCCTGCCGCGCGGGGCCCTGCTCAACAGCGCTCAGGTCGATCTGCGGCTTTTAGGCCAAACGGATTTCGCAACCGTGGCACCGGACCCGGAATTTACCCGACAGCTCCAACGCCGCGGCCAGTGCGGTCATCCGCGAACT
>CP070697.1:3400013-3402153 GCA_020353555.1 Desulfobacterales bacterium | reverse complement strand
GGATGCTCAGATTTGAAAGCGTGTAAAACTCGGGCCGAGGGGCGCGTAAAGAAAGCTCCGAGGACGCGCACAAGATAAACGGTCGTCGCATCAACGTTTTTTGCAGGTCTTTGAAAGCAGCGGTGGCACGGCGCGGTGCTTTCTGAACGCTCCCTAAGGCCCTCAGACAGTCACACGCTTTCAAATCCGACCATCCCTGGCGCTCGTCCGCGGAGGGCTTGCGGTCATTTCAGAAGGTAGAATCAAAGATCGTCTTAAAATCTTAAAATCATAACTGGGGCCTTTCGGTGACAACCCCAATCAAACCTTGACACAAGACCTGGATGGTGGCAAGGATAACCAAACAAATAAATCTGTTGTTAATTCTACTTTGTCACAGTAACCATGTTCACCAGTAAATTTATATCTTAAATGCAGAAAGGAGGAGTAAAATGAGACGCATAGTTGCTTCAACGATGGTTATTCTTATCGTATTCGGGCTGTTTTTGAGCGGATGTGGCAGTGAGGCCAAAACAGAAGTCAAACAAGCGCCCCAAACCACATTGGGCCAGGAATTGTTGGATCTGGACACAGCGCACGAAAAGGGCGTCATTTCCGATGACGAATACGAGAAGTTGAAAAAGGAAATAATCAAGAAGTATAAAGACTGATAGGGTCTCAATACGATCGCTCAGGAAAGACAGGGTTTGAGCATAGCCGTGCCTTTTGTCACTCCGGAGCGGATGTCCTCAAATTCGCCCTCACGGCGTACGTCCTCATTTTCCTTGGCTTGATCGCAGGCGCCCGGGGCGTCCGATCGAAAACCCGACTGTGAATTCCGTTTCCAAAAACGCATTTGACAATCCAATACGCCTTCGATATTTGAACGTATCGGCGCTCGTTTACCCGTCCTTTCAATATCTTGGACGAAAGCCGGGTAACTTCTCAATCGTTTGTGGTTCAGCCGTCGGATTCACTCCAATCGAGGGGTTGTGGTATTTTCCGCTTGAATTAACCCGCAACGTTGAAAGGAGGCAAGATGAACAGAAACAAAGCATGCATGTGGACAGGAATCCTGATGGTCGCTTTACTGGTGGGATTGGCCGGGGGTGCTCGGGCAGAGCTGAAGTGGAACTGCCAGGCCATTTTTCCTGCGGGCAGTTCGCTCTACAAGGAGTTTGTTGCCTTCACCGAAAAAATCAAAGTCATGAGCAACGGGGAACTGGTGATCACCCCGCATCCGGTGGGTGCGATCGTCGGATACAAGGACATGCACGGCGCCCTGCAAACCGGTGTGCTGCAGGCCTACTTCTCGGCTCCGACCTTCCAAGCGGGCAAAGAGCCCGCGTTTTCCCTTTTTGCGGACCTTCCCGGCGGTTATGAAAATGTGATGCAATTCTATGCCTGGTACTACCAGAAGGGCGGTCTGCAAATGCTTCAGGACGCGCATGCCAAATGGAAGAACCATTGCGTGGGGGTTATCTTCTACGGCCGCGAGGTGCTGCCGGCCAAGGTGGTGATCCGCACCGCAGCCGACCTCAAGGGGAAGAAGATCCGTGCGGCCGAGGGGATCATTGCGGACTTGATGACCGCCTTGGGAGCCAGCACCGTCTCCATCCCGGGCTCGGAGGTGTACTCGGCCCTGGACAAGGGTGTGATCGAAGCCAGTGACTGGGGTACGCGCTCCATGAACGACCAGATGGGTCTTTACGAGGTGTGCAAGTTCTCGATCGAACCCGGATTTCATTCAATGTCGGCGCTGGAATTCGTGGTCGCCGGCAAGCAGTGGGACAGCCTGTCGGACAATCTGAAGCAGATCCTTGAATCCGCCACGCGGGAATGGTCCTGGAATACAGTGACCCGCGTCATGAAGGAGGATGCTGAAATTGGTCCGAAACTCAAACAGATGGGTGTTGAGATTGTCTCCTTCCCGAAACAGGACTACCAGACGATCCGAGGAGTTGCGCGGGAGCTCTGGATGAAGTGGGCGGAAAAATCACCGCTGACGAAGCAGGTCGTCGACTCCCAGGTCCAGTGGTGCAAAGAGCTGGGGTTGCTCGAATAACGGCCGGGGCGCAGCCGGCCCGCGGTGCACCGGTCGGCTGCCCTTAACGGTGCTGAAGCAAACTTGCCCGGGTCGTCCATCCGCAGTGGATCGCCT
>CP070697.1:3397771-3399913 GCA_020353555.1 Desulfobacterales bacterium | reverse complement strand
AAAAGATCGGCTCAAGGTCATTTTGGCGATCGACAACGGCGGCTGGTCGATGGATCCTTACGTCCCGGTGCTTCAAACCCTCTTTGATTATGCCCGCAGCCAGTTCAAAGATCTGAAAACCTATTTTTTCCATAACACCATCTACAGCACCCTGTGGAAAGATCCGGCGCGTTATAAAAAGCCGCAACCCATCGAAGAATTTGCCCGTTTTGACCCCGCAACCCGGCTGATTCTGGTAGGTGATGCCAGCATGGCCCCCTACGAACTGATGGCCGCCGACGGCTCCATCCATCTCGAAGAGCGCAGCGGAAAGCCGAGCGTCGAATGCCTGGAATTTCTGGCCCAAACCTTTCCCTCGGCGGTTTGGCTCAATCCGATTGCGGCCTCCATGTGGGATTACACCCGCACCATCGCCGTCATTCGTCAAATTTTTCCCATGTTTGAATTGACCATCGACGGCCTGGAACAAGCGGTCACTCATCTGATGGCGCAATGAGCGTCAAAAATAGGCGCTGATATTTCCCGGCGCGCCCCCCCGGAATAGATGTCGGTCCTGGAACGGCTCTTTGGGCCAATTTTGGCGTCAGGTTCTCGCACCGCGCCGGCATGCGCCCTCCTTGAATCTAGCTTCCAGCGCGGGCGGGGCTCATTGGCGGACCAACACGAGATAGCGCTATTTTTAATCTTGATTTAGCGGCCTTTCTTTGAGATTATACCTCTTTCGGGTGGACAACGCCCAAAGGCCGGAATTCATTTATTCCTTTGACTGCCAATGCATACCGATTCTAAGGTTTGGAGGTCTGCGATGTTTAAAATTGTGAAACGTGAGGAGATGTCAGAAGGCAACGTGATCCTGAATGAAATTGAAGCCCCTTTAATTGCCGGTAAGGCCAAGCCCGGACAGTTTGTGATTTTGAAAGCCAATGAAACGGGTGAGCGCATACCCCTGACCATGGCGGAAACGGATCCGAAAAGAGGAACCATAACCATCATCTACCAGGTGGTCGGCAAGTCCACCGCTTTGTTTAAAACCCTGCAGGTGGGTGACGGCTATCAGGATGTCATCGGTCCTCTCGGCAAACCGACCCATCTTGAAAAGCTCGGCAAAGTGGTATGTGTCGGGGGCGGCACCGGCATAGCGGTAATCCACCCCATCACCCGGGGCCTGAAAGAGATCGGAAACCATGTGATCGGCATCATCGGCGCCCGAACCAAGGATTTACTCATCCTGGAAGATAAGATGAAGGCGGCCTCCCATGAGCTTCACGTCTGCACCGACGATGGAACATACGGGCATCATGGTTTTGTAACGGATGTATTAAAAGCGGTTCTCGAGAAGGAGGATGTGAAGCTTGTGGTCGCCATCGGACCGGTCCCCATGATGAAATTTGTATCGAAAATGACCGCCGATTATGACGTCAAAACTCTGGTCAGCCTCAATCCGATCATGGTTGACGGAACAGGCATGTGCGGGGGCTGCCGGGTGACGGTCGGCGGAGTAACCAAATTTGCATGCGTCGACGGCCCTGAATTCGACGGGCACCAGGTTGATTATGACGAACTGATGCTGCGCCTCCAGGCCTACTGTGAGGATGAGAAACAATGCTATGAAGAGTTTTGCGTTCTCGAATCCTAGTATCAAACAAAAGTCGCCACCCGCAATGCAGTGGCGTGCCCCTGCCAGGCGATGTTTTGATTCAGCAAATTTTGATCCGATTTGATTGCGGAGGATAACATGGCGGAAGAAGCGTCTAAAAAAGAGAAAAGAGAAAAGACGCCCCGGCAGCCAATGCCGGAGCAAGAACCTGCCGTCCGGGCCAGGAACTTTGACGAGGTGCCTTTGGGATACAGTCCGGAAACAGCCAGGCAGGAGGCGGAAAGATGCATGCAATGCAAGAAACCGGCTTGTGTTACAGGTTGTCCCGTCGAGATCGATATTCCGGGCTTCATCCAGTGTATCCAAGAAGGTTCATTTACCAAAGCCATTCGCAAATTATGGGAAAAAAACAGCCTCCCCGCCGTTTGCGGTCGAGTTTGTCCCCAGGAGATCCAATGCGAAGGTGTCTGTATCCTCGCTAAAAAGGGCGACCCGGTCGCCATCGGCAACCTGGAGCGCTTTGCGGCCGACTATGAACGTGCCCA
>CP070697.1:3395488-3397671 GCA_020353555.1 Desulfobacterales bacterium | reverse complement strand
ATCGACTTTGGCGACATGCTGTACACCGCGACGGTCAACGAAGTGGCGATTGCGTGCGCCTATGCCCTGCTGGACAAGGCCGATCCCCTGGCGGCGGGCAAGCAGGTCGTGGCGGGATACCATCAGGCCAACCCCCTGAACGAGCAGGAGCTGGGCGTTTTGTTCGACCTGATCTGCATGCGGCTGTGCATGAGTGTCTGCCATGCGGCGCATCAGTCCCGGCTTGAACCGGACAACGAATATCTGCGCATCTCCGAGAAACCGGCCAGCGCTCTTCTGGAAAAACTGGACGGGATTCATCCGCATCTGGCGCGCGGTGTTTTCCGGGACGCCTGCGGTTTCGCGCCGGTGCCTCAATCGGCGAAGATAACAACCTGGCTGATGAAGCACGCGGATCAGTTCAGCCCCCTGGTGGAGGCCGACCTGCGCGGCGGAGATCTGCAGGTATTCGATCTGAGCGTGGGCAGCCCCCTGCTGGGAGCCGGCCGGGATGAGAACGCGGCCCCGGCCCTTACCCGGCGATTGTGGCGGCAGATGCAGGCGGCCGGCGTCGCCGTCGGCCTGGGCTGCTACGATGAAGCCCGTTTGCTGTATACGACGGATGAATTTGCGGTCCCGACCGACGCGATGCCGGAACGCCGCACGATTCATCTGGGAGTGGACCTGTTTATGGCAAGCGGGGCGCCGGTTTACGCCTTTTGGGAGGGAACGGTCCACAGTTTCCAGAATAATCCGGCGTATCTGGATTATGGCCCGACCATCATTCTGGAACATCAGACCGATGCCGGCGATCGCTTCTACACCCTGTACGGTCACTTGCATCCGGAGGCGTTAGACGGGCTTGCCGCCGGCCGGCCGATTCGCCAGGGCGACCTGATCGCCCGGATCGGGGAGCCGCCCGCCAACGGCGGGTGGCCGCCCCATCTTCATTTTCAGATCATCACGGACATGCTCGGCGAAGAGGGGACGTTTCCAGGGGTGGCGCGACCCAGCCAGCGCCGCGTTTGGACCAGCCTCTGTCCGGATCCCAACCTCATTCTGAAGGTTCCGGGCCGTTGTTTTCCGGACCCGGGCCGGAGGCCCGCCGAAATCCTGGCCCTGCGGCGCCGCCACCTGGGTAAGTCTTTGAGCATTTCCTACGACCTCCCGCTGAAGATCGTCAGGGGCGCAGGGCAGTATCTATTCAACGACGAGGGCCAGGCCTATCTGGATGGGGTCAACAACGTCTGTCACGTGGGACACTGCCATCCCCAGGTCGTGGCGGCCGGCCAAGGGCAAATGGCGGTGCTCAACACCAATACGCGTTATCTCCACGATCACATCGTGGCCTATGCCCAGCGTCTGCTGGCCAAATTTCCCGCCCCCCTCAGCGTCTGTTTTTTTGTGTGCACCGGCAGCGAGGCCAATGAGCTGGCCCTGCGCATGGCCCGCAACTATACCGGCAAGCAGGAGGTCATTACCGTCGAGGGGGCGTATCACGGCAACACCCAGGCGCTGATCGATTTAAGCCCTTACAAGCATGATGGTCCCGGCGGGCGCGGGGCGCCGCCCTGGGTGCATAAGGTTCGCATGCCGGACGGTTACCGCGGCCCGCACAAGGGCTCTGGAGCCGCCACCGGCGCGCGCTACGCCGAATATGTGCGCGAAGCCATCGAGCAGATCGACGCCCGCGATGGCGGTGTGGCCGCTTTTATTTGTGAGAGCATGCTGGGATGCGGCGGCCAGATCGTGCTGCCGGACAACTACTTGCGGGAAGCCTTCCGGCACGTGCGCGCGGCCGGCGGGATTTGTATCGTGGATGAAGTTCAGGTGGGCTTCGGGCGCGTGGGCAGTCATTTCTGGGCTTTTGAAACCCAGGGGGTCGTGCCGGACATCGTGACCCTGGGCAAACCCATGGGCAATGGACACCCCCTTGCGGCCGTCGTCACCACGCCCGCCATTGCCGATGCCTTCGCCAATGGCATGGAATACTTCAACACCTTCGGCGGCAACCCGGTCTCCTGCGCCATCGGCATGGCCGTGCTGGATGTGATTGAAAATGAGGGTCTGCAGGCCAACGCGCATAAGGCCGGTGCGCGCCTGCTGCAGGGCCTGCAAGGCTTGCGGGCTGAATATCCGCTGGTCGGGGATGTGCGCGGTCTGGGTCTCTACGCGGGCGTTGAGCTGGTCACGGATCGCCGCAC
>CP070697.1:3393196-3395388 GCA_020353555.1 Desulfobacterales bacterium | reverse complement strand
GACGTACACAATGGTCGGGTCGTGAGGCGCTTCCTGGATTCTTTGCAGAAGGCGCTCCTTTTTTTCAGACGCGGCCGTCGGTGTGACCTGCAAAAAGAGATTGTCGCGGTAAAAGCCGGTGACAAACACATTTTCTCTGAGAATATTAAATTTGGCGCACATGTCGTCTCTGACCCGTTCGGTGGCCGTGGCAGTCAGCAGCAGCGTCTGCCGTATATTGAATTCCTTCTGATAATCCGGCAGCTTCAGGTATTCGGGTCGGAAATTGTGCCCCCACTCGGAGATGCAGTGCGCTTCGTCGACCACTAAAAGAGCGACGTTCATCTTTTGCAGATGCGAACGAAACCTTTCGTTTTTGAACCGTTCGACCGCAATCATCAGGATCTTCAGTCTACCGTTTTTGGCGTTTTCAAGAATCGCGTTGTATGCGTTTTTTGCCAGGGTCGAGTCCAGGCGCGCGGCCGGAATATTGTTTTCCACTAAAAAGTCCTGCTGATCTTTCATCAGGGACAGCAGGGGCGATACCACCAGCGTCAGGCCGGGCAATAAAAGCGCCGGCAGCTGGTAGCACAGGGACTTGCCGGCGCCGGTGGGAAAGATGGCCGCCGCGGATTGACGCTCTAGCACCTTGCGGATCACGGCTTCCTGGCCTTTGAGAAACGAATTGAATCCGAAATGTTTTTGCAGCTGCTCCTTTAGCATGGCTCGACCTCCTGGGCGTTTCTTTCAATAAGAGTTTAATTTCAGATTTGCAAGTGAGCCGGAGAATTTTTCAGGATCGGCTTCTGGCCTTGAGCCTTGTGCGATAAAGTTTTTCGGTGAAGCCCCCCTGATCAAGGAACTGTTTTTCCAGTTGCCGCAATTGCTGATCCAGCAAAAAGTTGCTCTGATGAATCACGCAGATTACGGCATTGGCGGCAACTTCGGGCGGAGCGCCCTCAATATAGGTCCTATAGGTCTTATAGGACCTATTATTCACAAAAGCCAGCTTTCGGATCTTTTGCGCTTGTGGATGGTTTTTCTCCCAGAGCGGCAGATTGCGTTGTCGCAAAAAATCCTGATAATCCAGCAGCAGCTCTTCCAGGCTGGCGCGGGCCACTCCGACCAGTTTCAGTTCGGTCTTTTTGGATGTGCCCGAGGCCATGCTGCCCTCGGCAATGTTCTGCTTGCCGCTGCGGGCGGCCTGCACCATTTGATCGTGGGTGCGGGAGCGGCGGCCGATCCAACGCTCGCAGAATGCCACCGTCGCATCAGAGACAATTTCGGCCATTTGATACGACTTGAGGTTGCGAAACCCGCCGTGAGGGTCGATGAGACCGTCCATATTAATACCCCCTTTTTCGCGTTGCCTAGCATCGAACCTGTTCGCTCACCACCCATTTGATCTTTTCGGCAATGTTTTTTCCGATACCATCTACGGTCTGCAATTCATTGATGCCGGCGGATATGACGGCCTCAATGCTGCCGAAACGATCCAGAAGCCGGCCGGCCCTCTCGGGACCGACCCCCGGCAATCCCTGCAATATAAAAAGCTGCCTGTTTCGTAGGCCTTTGGGCCGATAGCCTTGGCGCTGAAGACCTCCTCGGGCCATCGATTCTATCTGGCGGGCGATATAGACCATTAACTTGGCGGTTTCCGAAGGGTCTTTTGAACGCAAAACCGGTATGCCCAGTATCATAGAAACGGTAATCAATGCGCCTTGCATTGCTTCTCTTGTCATTCCGATATCGACGACATCACCGGTCGTGCCCTCAAGAATCAAGACCCCTTTAGAATTGGAATTTGCCAGGCAAAGCATTTGTTTAAAAAGCCTTCCGTCGATGATCGATATTGCAAAATCGTATAAGGTCTTTCTCTCAACAATCACCCGGTTGCCAATCTGATAATCGCCGATAGAAAGCCGCCGAATATCTACTTCAACGTTCTCGATTTCCAAGAGTGATTTGATTACGTCGCTTTTACATTCGCGGTCGTCGGCAATGATATGGGCCAGATCATTATTTTTCTGCATATCAGTTTTTTTGACTTTCCGCTCTTTCCGAATTGGATGTTGCCTGATGGATTACTCGTTCTGAATTATCGCGCCACCTTGCTCACTTCATGATAAGTTTAATAATATTTTGTAGTTTGTTTAGAGCAAATTGAATGCCAAATTGTTAGGATTACATTTTAATTTGGCGACAATTTAGTT
>CP070697.1:3390892-3393096 GCA_020353555.1 Desulfobacterales bacterium | reverse complement strand
GCCTCAATTTTGATTTCTCCCCCTTTCGTAAAGGGGGTTAGGGGGGATTTAAGTCCTGATTCAGCCGAAAATCCCCCTAAATCCCCCTTTATGAAAGGGGGACTTCTAGATGTGACCAAGTAGAACTCGCCCATGGGCGACGCGATAGCTGGCGCTCAATAGCAGGTTGCGGCGTGCGCTTCAAGCCGAAAAGCAGCGCCGACCCGATCGGCCCATTGATACCCGGGCCCATCCGACGGCGGCGGCAGCCCTGCGTCCGTCCCGCCCTGTGGCGTAGAAAGCAAAGTCTGTGCCAGAAGGCGCGCCGCGCGCGCAGCGTCGCTTGCGGGCGTACCCCCGGCACGGGCGGTCACTTCCCGAACGGACAGACCGGAAATTGACATTTTTCGCAATTCAGGCAGAGTCCGCCCTGCCCCAGCGCCGCGATGTCGTTGCGCGTGATCTCGTCGCCGGCCAGCACGCGCGGCAGAACCAAATCAAAGATCGTGGACGGGTGATAATAGACGCAGGCCGGCAAACCGAGGATGGGCGTGCCCTGATGCCGGGCATACAGAAACATCGCCCCCGGCAGAATCGGCGCCCCGTAAACGATGATGTCCGCTCCCACCTGCCGCACCCCCTGGCGGGTGACATCGTCCGGATCCACCGAAAGGCCCCCGGTGGTGATAATCAGTTCGCAGCGCAGATTGATGAGGTCCGTCACCGCACGGGCAATCTGGGCGGTATCATCGGGAACCTGGATTTTTTTCACGATCCGGGAGCCGTAGCGGCGGACTTTGCGTCCCACGTATTTGTCGAATTCATCCTTGATCAGACCCTTATGGATTTCCGAGCCGGTGACCACGGCCCCGACCTTGAGGGGCCGGTAAGGAAGGACGCGGATCACCGCCGGGCCTTGGGCCGCGATGGCCTCCAGCCTGGCGATCTTCTTGCGCGCAATGGTCAGGGGGATGATCCGGGTGGCGGCGACGATTTGATCTTGGCGGCAGGGGAAGTTGTTTTTCAGGGTGGAAACAATGATATGATCCAGTTTGTTGATCCGGGTGAGGGCCGCAGCATTGATTTTCAACAGCCCGTCGGTCGGGCTGATGATATTAGACTTGCCCTCGCTGGGCGTGGTCCAGCGCAGCCGCGGGCCGCTGATGGCTCGGGCGATACGCAAAGCGGCTTCGTCCTCATGCATGCGGCTCTGGGGAAGATTCAGGGCATAGAGGTGCTCTTTGCCCAGCTGCAACAGCGCGGGAATATCTTCCTCGCGGACGACGTGACCTTTTTTGAACCCGACCCCTTTGAATTTTCCCGGCACAATGCGGGTAATATCGTGGGCCAGCACCATTCCGACGGCGTTTTCAACTCTGACTTTTTTCATGAGCAGCCATAACCGAATGCACAGGATCTGATTCGCGCGCTAAATGACCCGAACAAGCCGAAACCAAAATTTTTGGCCACAAAGTCACGAAGACACCAAGCAAGATACTTAGGCGTTTTTCTTGGTGTCCTGGTGCCTTGGTGGCAAAAGTAACCAGGGCTAGCGGGACCACACCTCCTCCGTCGTAAAATTGCGGTCGCTTGGCCCCCCTGATTTTTCAAACTCCTCGATCCACTGCCGGACACGCTCCGCGCCGTAGGCCTTTTTCCAGGCCGCCACAAGCTTGTCGACCGGGATATCCGCAAAAGTCCCGTGATCGGCGACATATTCCATGAATTGTTTTTTCTCCGTGTTATAGGCATGGAAAACGGAGTCTTCGCGGCCATTGAACTCCAGGGGCAAAACCCGGTGTTTGCGGCAGAGTTCGATATTGAACGCCGGCGTGGCCTTGACCCATTGGCCGTTCAGGTAAAATTCCGTGTACCCGTGATACACAAACAGGTCGGAACCCAGATATTCGATGAGCGGCTGGGTGGCCAGGTGATTGCGGACATCGGCAAAGCCCACCCGCGCCGGAATCCCGCAGGCGCGCCCCAGGGCGCACAGCAGCCCGGCCTTGCCCACGCAGAAGGCCCGGCCGGCTTCGAGCACATGGCTGGCCCGATAATCCGCGGGCCGATGGAAGGGAATATAAGGATCATACCAAATGGCGTCGCGGACGGCGTAGTAAAGCTTCACCGCCTTGGTCAGCGGGTCCGGGCCGGCGTCCTTGACGGCGGCCCGGGCATAATCGACAATTCTCGGATGGTCCGCATCCAGGATCGCCGTCGGCGCC
>CP070697.1:3388540-3390792 GCA_020353555.1 Desulfobacterales bacterium | reverse complement strand
CTCGGCGTGTTCGGAGGACGACGCGTCTGGCGCTGACTCTGTTTGCGGGGGTTTCTCGGGGGCGGGGTGCGGCGCCCAAAGCGCGGCAAAGCCCGGTTCCACCGGGGAGTCATCGTCTTCGGCAAACGCATCTAACTGATCGATTTTCAACGAAAGATCTTTGGTGTCCCTCGCAAAGTCGAAGTCCTGCGTCGTCGCTGGATCTTCGGAACCGGCCGGGGTTTCCGCCGCAGGGTGATCCGGTTTGAATTTTTCCTCAAAAAAATCGTTAACCAGCGTATTCAAATCATCGTCGCTGGATCGTGCCTCGGCTGAGCCGAACGCAGCGGTTGGGGTTTCAGGGGCAAGGTTTTCCGCGGTCGCTTCAGGCAGGTCGCCCGACGCAGCTTGTTCCCGGGAGGCCGCGTGCGCCGTCGACTCTTCCGGCGGGGGTTCTTCCGCGACCGGCTGGGAGGTCGGCATCGATGCGAAATTCGATTCGGCGGGGGGATTATCTTCGTCGGCCAAAGCATCCAGTTGATCGAGTTCGAACGAAATATCTTGGGTATTCATATCGAAATCGAATTCCTGCGTGCTGGATCCATCACCTGCTGCGGCGCTTTTTCCAGGCTGAGGGGCGGCCCCGACGGTTTTATTCCCCTCCTCATCTTCCAGGCGGTCGAGGGTGACTTCCGGCAGATCCATCAACTGCGTTTCGTCGGAGGAAGAGTCGTTCAGGGTATCCGTCAGGTTCAGTATTTCTTCTTCCTCCTCTTCGGTCAGGTCGATTATTTCGCCGCGTTTCTTGGCTTCCTGAGCTTGTCGCGTAGTCAAGTCAATTACTTTGCCTTCATGATCCACTTTTTTCTCAGTTTTCTCGGCGGCAGGAGAATCATCGTCGGAGGCGCTGATGAACTCATCAACAAGATCGATGATCTCTTCATCAGCTTCAGATTCGCCCGCCATCTCGTCGGTAAGATCAATCACATCCTCATCTTTTTTGGAGAACGCATCGGCGCCGATATCAAGCTCGATGCTTTCCTCGTCCTCCTCAGAGAAATCGGTCGCTTCGTTGCTGAGCTCGATGATCTCTTCCTCCCAGGCGGGATCACTGCCCGCCGATTTTGCCAATGGATCTTTTTTGTCATTCATTTTCACCACCGTTTGCTCCCAGATATTTGGATAATTTTACGGGTAGACGAAACCGTCACGTCCTTAAGTAAAAAGCCTATCATAGGGTATACTAGGTGTCAAGCTGTTTGATTTCTTGGTTTTTTTTGTGTTTGACAAAACACGATCGGGCCGCTAACCAGAACCAAGGTGGCGGTGTCGAAGCGCTCACGATTTTCGAATTGGCAGATGCAAGGAGACAAGACCCCTATGCGACATTTCTTTATCGAACCGTCGGCCGTAAATGCACAGGTGGTGGTCATCGGGGGCTCGGAAGCGCGGCATATCAAAAACGTGCTGCGGCTGCAGCCCGGCGATATCATCCGGCTTTTTGATGGCACCGGCTGGGAGTATGAAGCCGTGATCAACGATTTGTTCGCCGGTCGCGTGGAAACCGCCATCCTCCGCAAATTTCCCGCTCCGGCCGAATCTGCGGCGGAGATCATCGTGGCCCAAGCATTTCTAAAAGAAAAGAAAATGGATACCCTCGTCCGGCAGCTCAGTGAACTGGGCGTCAGACAATGGCTACCATTTGCCTGCGCGCGGTCGGTTCCCCGGCCTGCGGCAACGCGCCTGGCCGGCCGTTTGGCGCGCTGGCGCAAAATTGCCCAAGAAGCGCTCAAACAATGCCGGCGCGCCGATCTGTTGACCGTTAACGCGCCGATGTCATTTGCGGACGTGGTCAATTTCGGACAAACCTGCGAGATAAAGTTCATTTTTTGGGAGAATGCGTCTTCCGGGCTTGATTCCGCCGCGGTTGAAGCGAGGGAGCGGCGGCAGCGAAGGATTCTTTTGATGCTCGGGCCCGAGGGCGGGTTTACCTCCGGGGAGATCGAGCATGCCCGCAATCAAGGTTTTGTGGTCGCCGGGCTGGGTCCGCGCATCCTGCGGGCGGAAACGGCAACCGTGGCGGCCTGTGCGTTGATACAATTTCTTTTTGGCGACATGGGGCAAAAATTTCTTGACAAAAATCAGCGCATTTAATACTAACGTTTCCAAAATTTGAGCGTGCGTGTGCGCTGCGTGCCGAGGTAGCTCAGTCGGTAGAGCAGGGGACTGAAAATCCCCGTGTCGGCAGTTCGATTCTGTCCCTCGGCACCATA
>CP070697.1:3386141-3388440 GCA_020353555.1 Desulfobacterales bacterium | reverse complement strand
CCCGATGACCTTGCAGCCTTGAAGGTTGCGTTTCGGGGAGAGCAACATCGAACGCCGCAAGAGCAGCATCAACACGATTGGGTTTCTGGTAGGCGCAAACTGGTTTTTCCAAGGATCAACTTGTGAGTATCCCACTCATACAAAAAACACGCATCGGTTTGTACATAATCAGGCAAATGCTGGCGCGGCGGCGGCGGTTTCCGCTGGTGCTCATGCTGGAACCATTATTCCGCTGCAACCTGCGCTGTAAAGGCTGCGGCAAGATTGCCCTTTCAAATGACCTTTTAAATCGACATCTGAGCATCGCGGAGTGTGTCGACGCGGCCGAAGAATGCCGGGCGCCGATCGTTTCCATCGCCGGCGGCGAGCCGTTGCTCCACCCGGATGCGCCTCGCATTGTCCGCGAATTAACCCGGCGCAAGAAATTCGTCTATCTGTGCACGAATGCCCAGCTGGTAGCCAGGCGGCTGGAGGAATTTGAGCCTTCGGCATATTTTACATTCAACATCCACCTGGACGGGCTGCGCGAACGCCATGATGCTCTGGTGGGGCGCCAGGGTGTTTATGACCGGGCGGTGGACGCGATTCGCCTGCTGGTAGCCCAAGGTTTCCGGGTCACCACCAACACGACTTTCTTCGGCGGTGAGACGCCCGAGACCGCCAGCCGGTTTTTCGATTTCTTGACATCTCTGGGCGTCGAGGGCCTGACTGTCGCGCCCGGCTTCAGCTATGAAACCGCGGCCGACCAGGACCATTTTTTAGGCCGCGACGGCAGCCAAGGGCTGTTCCGACGCATTTTTGAAATCGGCCGCGGCCGGAATTGGCGCTTTAACCACAGCCGCCTGTATCTGGACTTTCTGGCGGGCGGCCGTAACTATGCCTGCACGCCCTGGGGAAATCCGACCCGCAGCCTTTTCGGCTGGCAGCGGCCCTGCTACCTGATAAACGACGGCTACGCCGCCACTTATCGCGAACTCATGGAGACGACTGATTGGTCACGTTATGGTGTCGGCCGGGATCCACGCTGCGCCGACTGCATGGTGCACTGTGGTTTTGAAGCAACAGCGGTTCTGGATGCGGTGAAAAATCCGCTGGAGGCTTTGAAGATCAACTTGCGCCCGCCGGGTGGAATGCAGGCGTAAGATCCCTTACGAACGCCGATGACGCCCGGAATCAGCCCTGAGGGTCGGCGGGAACCCAGGCGGCTATCGCCGGGCGAGCACGCTGGGCAGATTATTGCGGATTTGAGCAAGCCAACCCCGCCGGAGGGCATCATTGGCGGCTGCAAACTGTCGACCCATACGCTGCAGATCGACCACCAAGGAAGGCCTGCGGGTAAGCTTGCGCAGAAGGGTTGCCAGCCGAACTTTGCCCTTTTTATCCAGGCAAGCAGGCAGTTCGAAGGGTACAGCGTCTTCGGCCGCGTCGCAAATCGCGCGCAGGGTGAAGAAGGGAAGATTGGCGTCCCTGGCCGCCCGAGCCACCGCCGCGCTTTCCATATCCACCGCTAGAGCGCGGGTTTGCCGGAAAAGGGCGGCTTTACTCGCAACGGTCAAAACCGCCCGAGGGGTCGTGACAAGCGTGCCGCAGCGGACCGAGAGGTCTTCAGCGGTCAGGGCGGCCTGGGAAAGGGCCACACAGGCGGCGTCCGTATCCCAGTGCCCCAGATTTTTCCCGCCTTCGACTTGGAGGACGGATTCGGCGATGACCAAGTCCCCCGTTTTCGACCCGGGGTACAACCCGCCGGCTACGCCCAGGCCGACCAGGGCGGTCACGCCCTCGGAGATCAACCACCGTGCGGCGGCCTGCGCATTTTCGATTCCCACCCCGGAGCACACAACGATGAGTTCCGTTCCATCCCTGAGACCCATGCGACGGACCATCAGCCCCCGGACGGACTGCCACGGTCCCCGTCCCAGTAAGGCTCGCGCTTCGGACGCCAGCGCGACAATCATACCCAGCGTTGGTTTCATTTTTTCCCTAAAGCTGACCGCGCCGGTATCTGAAAAAAGCGACTCTTTTTCTGATCTTAAAATTGCCGGCGGTGTCCCCATAAATCATTCTTTGACCTATCAGACCTACTGTGTCAATGTCAACGATCGGGATCGATCTCAAACCAGGCGGGAGGGAATTTCTAAAATGACCTGGCGGCGTCTATTCATCCAGGCCATCATACTGATCAGCTCAATCTTTTCGCCCTGGGCCGCAAGGGCTCAAGAAACCGCGGCCGCCGCTGTTATCAATCGGTTTAATTCCGTGCTCCTGGACTCCATGCAGCGGGCCGATAGGCTGGGGTTTT
>CP070697.1:3383739-3386041 GCA_020353555.1 Desulfobacterales bacterium | reverse complement strand
CCCTGTATTCCTGGGGTTAATCCCGCAACAGCGGGATAAGCGTTGCTTGAACTTGAATTCCGAATTTACTTCCGTTCCAGGGGTATCAACAAGGTCGGATAAACGGAGTTTTCAGCGATCTCGCTGGGAATGCTTCCCACCCATCTTTCAATCCAGGCCGCCTTGCCCGAAGAACCCAAAACAATCACGGTGGCTTGGCACTCCCGGGCCGCCTTCTCGATTTCCGGAACCGGATCGCCGATGTAGACATGCGACTTAGCCGGAATTCCTTCGGCCTCAAAAACGTCACAGATCTCGTCCAGTTTTTGCCTTTTTTCCTTGCGCGTTTTCTGGATTTCCATGGACGAAGAACCGCTTAGTTCTTTTTCGCTGGCGACATGGATGACATTGATTTCCTCCGCGATATCTTTCAGGCCTCTGAGATATTCCACCGCGCGCAGGCTGGCCGGTGACCAGTCGGTCGCCAACAGGGGTCTTTCAAAGGGTTTTTCAAGCACGCTGATCTTGTCGGGCGACGGTTTGTACACCAGGACGGGGGTTGAAGTCCTGCGGATGAGTTCCATAACGTCCGAGCCGGCATAAAATTGTTCGAGCAGGCCTTTATGCGAGCGTCCGATCACGATGAGATCGGCTTCCTCTTTTTGCGCCGCTTTGATCACCTGGGGCACCAGGCTGCCGACGACGATGTAGACGCCGACTTCCATGCCTTGCTCAAAGAGGTCTTCCGCCCAATCAATAAACCGTATGTTGGCGGTTTCCCGCAGTCGAACCTCTTCATCCTTTTGGTATCCGACGCCCCGATGCATGGCGACTTTTTCACGTTCGATCACATTGACAAAAACCACGTGATCCAAAGACGCCTTTCTCAGAATCAACAGCGATTGCAGGGCATCAAACCCCAACTCTTCAAACTTGGTGACAAATAGCAGTTTTTTGAACTCCATCATTTGGCATTTTCCTCGCAAACGTTTTCAATGGGATAAATTGCATGTGCCGTTTCACTCCCGTCGCTTGAAATAAGGCACCCCATCTGAACATGGTTTATTCCAAACTCCGCAACCCCTTTATTCCCAAATTCCATTTTCGGAGTCTGTCGGTGTGCGCCCCGTGGAATACGAAGTCCATTCCTCGGGAGTGGGTCCGGGCCCATTTTCAAATATCTAAATTGGTGCGATCAGCCGAGGAGTTGTTGGATCTTCTCGGCCAGAACCTCGGCTTCGACGGGCTTTTCCAAATAGACCTCCGGCTCCGGAACAGGGGCGTTGCCGAATTCGGTTAAAGCCTTCTGGGAGCGTAGAAAGGTTTTTTTGGCGATTCCGGAAAGCACAATAACGTGAATATCTTTCAGGGATTTGTCGGTTTTGAGTTCACGATACAGCCGAATCCCGCTTTGCCTCGGCATTAAAATGTCGAGGATAACCAGATCGGGTTTCTCTTCTTTGATCATCTTAAGGCCTTCTTCGCCGTTGGCTGCCTCCAGAGGGATATAGCCGTGTTCTTCCAGAACCGTTACACTGAACAATATGATGTCCGGATCATCATCCACGACCAGTACTTTTTTGCCCATTTAACGAGTCCTCCTTGAGAGAATTTTTTGTTTGTGATCCAAGCGCGCTGCGCACTGGTTCAATCCGCCGGGTCCATTTCTTGATAGGGCAGGTGCATGGTGAAAGTCGTCCCCTGGCCCGGGCGGGAACTCACCGCGATTTGGCCTTGATGTTCTTCGATGAGCTTGCGGGTAACCAGCAGTCCGAGACCGGTTCCGCGATGACCTTTGGTACTGAAAAAAGATGTAAACAACTTGCCTCTGACCTCTTCGCTCATCCCGGCGCCGTTATCGGTGACTTCGAATTTGATGCGGTGACCGTTCTCGCAGGCCGTTTTCAGTCGAACCTGCCAGTTTTTGCTGGTGTTTTCATCGAACAGGCAGGCGTCGATGGCGTTGGAGGCCAGGTTCAGCAGGGCGGTATGGATGGTGCGCGGATCCATCAATACCTCGCCAATCGCCGGGTCGAACTCTCTGATGATCTCGATTTGATTTTCACCCGCTTTTTCTTTCAGCAGTTCACAAACGGCATTGGCGATATCATTCGGACGGCACGCTTCGTATTCGGGTTCTCTTTCCTTGGAATAGGAAAGCAAATCGAGCACCAGGTCAGAGGTTCGCCCGATGTTGCGTTTGATCATATCCCAGCCTTTTTTGAGCTTTTCGGTATCATTGCGTTTGATGCCGATATCCACCAGATAACTGCCACCCTTGAGCCCATGGAGAATATTCTTAATGCCGTGGGCCAGGCCGGCC
>CP070697.1:3381325-3383639 GCA_020353555.1 Desulfobacterales bacterium | reverse complement strand
AAAACTTTTGCCGGGAAAAGGGGCTGTTTTTAAAGACTTTTTCAGTGTTTGTGGAAGATGTGGACCTTGAAGCCGGAGCGGCGAATGAAAAAAGAGATTTCCTCCAAAATTGAAGCGATGCTTGCAAAGGGCATTAGAGTCGCCAATCCCGCTAGCGTGGAGATCGGAGACGAGGTTGATATCGGCCGGATATCCGGCGACGGTGTGGTTATCCACACGGGCTGTAAAATCTTTGGGAGTTCGACTTTGATCCTGCAGGGGACCAAAGTGGGATACGAAGGGCCGGTGACCATCGCGAATTGTCAGGTCGGGCCCAACGTGGAGTTGAAAGCGGGCTTTTTTAAAGACGCGGTTTTTTTGGAACAAGCCGTTTTAGGATCAGGATCCCACGTCCGGGAAGGAACCATTCTGGAGGAGCAGGCTCGAATTGCCCATACCGTGGGGCTCAAACATACGATCCTTTTTCCATTCGTCACCTTAGGCAGCCTCATCAATTTCTGTGACTGCCTGATGGCCGGTGGCACAAGTCGCCAAGACCACAGTGAGGTCGGGAGCGCTTATATTCACTTTAATTACACCCCTCGCCAGGATAAGGCCACCCCATCGCTCATCGGGGACGTACCGCGAGGCGTTATGCTAAATCAAAAACCAATTTTTCTGGGCGGACAGGGGGGAATGGTGGGACCCTGTCGCCTGGCCTTCGGTACGGTGGTGGCGGCCGGAGCGATTATTCGTCAGGATGAATTACGACCCGGACGACTTGTATTCGGGGAGATGAGCAAGAGCGGCAATATTCCCTACAAACCGGGACGCCCCATTCCCCTAAAACGTGTAGTGGTTAATAACATCAATTACATTGCAAATTTGATGGCCTTAATGCAGTGGTACCTTCACGTGCGTGCGTTATTTGTCGCGCAGCACTTCCCCGCAGAACTTTATGCCGGCCTGAAGGCCAATCTGAATCTGGCCATCGCTGAAAGGATAACGAGGCTGAAAGCTTTTTACCGTCCCGGTTCAGAAGGGGAGGGAGCCACCCCGAGAAATGGGCAGGACGCGCAATCTTCATGCAGTGCCGACCGGCGATGCCCAGAACGAAATGGGGCCTGGCCCCAGCTGGAAGAAGTCTTTGAGCGCCAAAAACATTTCGAAGGAAATCAGAATCTTAGGGATAGCTTTCTGAAAAGCGTTGAGCAAGGAATAACCCGGTCCGGGAAAACCTACATTGCGGTGATCCAAGGCCTCAAGAAAGCGGATTCAGAGGTCGGAACACAATGGCTTCAAGGAATTGTGGACCATATTACGGATGAAGCCCTGCAAGCAATGCCATCGTATCGATAGGGTTCTTCAGTTTTCCCATATTCGGAGGCCTATTGAGGGCTGGAGCTTGCGATCGGCGGTTTAGCGGATAAACTCACGAATATCCGAGCTTGAAAGGATTCAAGAATGGAAAATTTAATTTTAAATATGTTAAATCACTATATATAATTTAACTTTTTAAAAAAAAACTCTATCTACTTGGAATATTTAAAGGGACTTGCGAATGGGAAAACTGTTTGGGACCGATGGAATCCGCGGCATTGCCAATGAATATCCGATGACAGCTGAAATGGCGCTCATGGTTGGCCGGGCGGTGGTCGCAATCCTCAAAGGGCGAAAAAAAAAGTCAAAAATCATTATCGGCAAAGACACGCGCGCATCCGGCTTCATGCTGGAGCATGCGCTGGTTTCAGGCGTCTGCTCCATGGGGGCGGATGCTTATCTGGCCGGCACGATCCCCACTCCCGGCGTGGCCGTACTGACGACCGTTACCGCAGCCAGCGCCGGTATTGTCGTTTCAGCCTCCCACAATCCCTTCTATGACAATGGGATCAAGCTTTATAATTCGGACGGTTTCAAAGTGCCCGATGACAAAGAAGGCGAAATCGAACAGGCGGTGTTGAATGGCGATACCAGCCGCATTTCCGAATCGATTCGTGATACCGGACGCGTCTATCGCCTGGAAGACGCCTCCCGAATTTACACTGCTTTTCTTAAACGGTGTTGCCCCCGAGAGTTTTCTCTCAACGGGATGAAAATTGCCCTGGATTGCTCCAACGGAGCAACATACCAGGTTGCGCCGCAGTTGTTCAGCGAGCTGGGAGCCCAGATCGAATCCATCGCGGTCGGACCCGACGGAAAAAACATCAATGCTGACTGTGGGTCCGAACATCCGCAAGCTTTGGCCGCCAAGGTGTTAGAAACCAAGGCTGATATCGGCTTGGCCTTTGACGGCGATGGAGACCGCCTGCTCGCGGTGGATGAGAAAGGGGGCTTA
>CP070697.1:3378895-3381225 GCA_020353555.1 Desulfobacterales bacterium | reverse complement strand
AGGGAGATGCGGTTAATGTCCTCAAATTTCCCGCTCCGAAATGGCACTTGCAGGATGGTGGGAACTACATCGGCACCGAGTGTATGATCATCACCAAGGACCCCGACAGCGACTGGGTCAATTTCGGCACTTACCGGGTGATGGTTCAGGATGAAAAGACGTTCAGCGTCTTCATCGAACCCGGAAAGCACGGGGATATCATCCGTCGCAAGTACTGGGAACGGGGCCAGGCCTGCCCTGTTGCAGTCTCCGTCGGACAAGCACCCATCCTTGGCGTCGTCGCGGCCCTCACCGTCCGCCAGGGCGAATCGGAATATGCCATCGCCGGAGGCCGGATTGGCCGTCCCGTTTGTGTCGTGGCCGGCAGGGAGACCGGTCTTCCGCTCCCCGCCGAGGCAGAGCTATTATTCGAAGGCTACATGCCGCCGCCCCAAGAAGACGCTCGGCCTGAAGGGCCCTTCGGCGAGTGGCCGGGCTACTACGCCTCCGGTGAACGCGCCGAGCCGGTCATACATGTCAAGAAGATCTATCATCGCAACGACCCCATTATCATCGGCCAGCCCCCGGTAAAACCGAACTACCCCGGACGTCAGATCAAGATTCCCAGGGTCGCCGCCCTATGGGATGCGATCGAAGCGGCCGGCGTATCGGATGTGAAAGGTGTCTGGAAGATGCCCGGCGGCGGAACGCGCTTCATCGACATCATCTCCATTAAGCAGCGCCATGGGGGCCACGCCAAGATGGCGGGCCTTGTGGCGGCGGGTTGCGGGCCGGGAGGGTACATGACCCGCATGATCATCGTCGTCGACGACGACATCGACATCACCAATCCGGCGGAGGTGCTATGGGCGCTGGCGACACGCTGGGACCCCAAGACCCAGACCGATATCATCGACGGTTGTTGGACCGGCCATATCGATCCGGCGCTGTCACCGGCCAAGCGCGCAAGCGGAGATATCACGACAAGCCGGATGATTATCTATGCGGTCCGCCCCTATCACTGGAAGGATGATTTCCCGAAAGTGAACATGGTGAGCCGGGAATACGCCGAGGAAGTACGCCGCAAGTGGGAAGACACGTTGCCTTTTTTGAAGAAATGAGAAGGAGATATAGGGATCCTTTCTTGACGGGCTGTTGCTCAAATTTTTTTCACTTGTTTTGAAACGTTTTTGATCCGCCTCAGACGGACTAAGGCTTGTCAGAAAAAAGCGGAGATCCCGCTTTCAGGGTTCCCGACGATTATTCATGAAGCGATGGGTGCTGAAAAACGGGCCGACTGCTCAGGTATTTAATTGATGGCAAACCGGAAAAGGTTCCCTTTAATGCGGCGGGTAATCCGCCCCTTTGCTTCCAGGTATCTCAAATGCGCGATCGCCTCTCCCACGGCAAACCACTTTTGCGCGGGTGGGAACACCTCCCAGGAATCACAATTAATGTCCCAGCTCATCTTTGATGCTACCTCAAAAGCGCTCATGTCACCGCTTCCCAGGATATCCAGAATTTCACCAAGGCGCTTTTTATGATGTACCTTTAACTGAATGATCCTGGCCCTGTGATCGGTAATGAGCCGTCGATGACCGGGTAAAACAAGATCAACTTCAAGGTCATAGACGCGATCGAGACTATCGAAGTAACGGCCTAATGGATTTTGCGCATCGGACCAGCACTGAATATTGGGGGTGATGTCGATTAAAATATGATCGCCGGCTACAAATATTTTTTGCGTTGGTTCATAAAGGCACATATGTCCCATGCTGTGCCCGGATGTGGCTACACATTTGAAATGATAAGCACCGATGTGAATTGTGTCTCCATCCTGTAAAATATTCAGCTCAGGCACCCACTCGGAACTAAATTTATGCCCCGGGTGCTGCTCAATGGTGCTGCGAAGTTCATTTTTCGGGAAACCGTTCTGCGCGGCATAAGCAATCATGGGTTCCCAACCGCTCTGGACCTCGATAATCTCGGCTTCCGGACGATTGAAATATATCAAGCTCATTTCGGTATTCAGCTTTGAAATAAGACCGAAATGATCCGCATGCAGGTGCGTGATAAAAAAATCGGTCCGGGCCAGATCGATGTCCAATTGTTGCAATCCTGCCTGCATGGCCTCATAACATACGTCGTGGTTTAACCCCGTATCGATGATAAGATTTCTCTGGGAAGACCGAATCACGTATGAATTAAGGGCCTTTAGCGGGCTGTCGGGCAAGGGCACTTCTATCCGAAACAAATCCGAGCGTATCGCTTCAATCATTATCTGCTTCCATTCTTAGGGCCAGCATTTTGATTTTTGGATAAATCCGTCAGGTCTAAAGCAAAGGATTATC
>CP070697.1:3376464-3378795 GCA_020353555.1 Desulfobacterales bacterium | reverse complement strand
TTCATCTTCGGCCGCTGAGCCGGACGGCGGCGCCGTCGCTGGCTCAAAACCTATCCGTGAACTCGATTGTCCGCCGGACGGTTTCACCACCGTCTGATCGGGAGATGTTTTTCCGATTGCTGCCTTCTCGTCATAAATATTGATCTTAATGATACCGCCGGCGCTGTAAATAATAACATGGTTTAAATTTTCCAGTATTTTTTTCAGCCCCTTGTGCACAGGGAGATTTTGGAATATTGCCGTTACCGGGGTATCTTTCCATTCATCACCAACTATGAATTTGTAACCCGTAATCTCCGTGATTCGGTCCAACACATCGCCCAACGGCTCGTCTTTTACGTCCAGAGTAATGGGTTCATCTCCAAATGCAAGTTCACCCGCCACCGGGGCTACGATCGCGAAGGACAGGAAAACGGCGGCCCCAAACAAGAATCGACGGCAGGCGATTTTATGTTTACCGCCCCAGAAATAGCTCTTCATCTCTCACCATCCGCAGAACACCCGTTAGAAAAGAATTAATCGCAATTGTTGTAACTTGACAGCAAATCCACCGCCAGAACGGCTCGAATTTCCTACCTACTCAAATTCTGACATGGAACTCTAATTCAATTTTTGATTTGAAGTCAAATAAAATAAACCGCGACGCGGCGCCGACTGTTCCGGGCTTCGAGGGGCCAGACAAATCAACCTTTCGCTTTTGATCGGCATTAAGAGATTGACTCAACCCTTTAAAAAATAATAATCTGAGCGGGTTAGATCAAAATCAATACGACGGCGGTGACGGCTTTGAGGAATGACGCACCCATGGAACACGAAACTGAAGTCCTGGTGATCGGCGGCGGCGCCGTCGGCATCTGCTCCGCCTACTATCTGCGCCGGCAGGGCCGCCACGTCACCGTCATTGAAAAAAATGAAATCTGCTCGGGGAGTTCCTATGGGAATGCCGGGCTGATCGTTCCCAGTCACAGCGTGCCGCTGGCGGCGCCCGGAATGATATTGAAGGGCATCAAATGGATGTTCAATCCCGCAAGCCCTTTTTACATCAAACCCCGCTTCGATGGCGAATTGCTCGCGTGGCTGTGGCGATTTCGCCGCGCGTGTGCCGTGGGCTGCATGCACAAGGCCATACCCGTTATTCGCGACTTGAGCTTTGCCAGCTTGCAGTTGTGGGACCAACTGGCCGCCATGGAAAGCCTGGATTTCGGCTACACGCAAAACGGCATGCTAGCGGTGTTTAAAACCCCCAAGGGGTTGGAGGAAGGCGTCGCCGAGGCGCGCTTGATGCAGTCATACGGTGTAGATGCCCGAGTCATCGAACCCGCTGAAATCCAGGCGTTGGAACAGGGCCTTCAAACCGCGGCCCTGGGCGGCGTGTATTATCCTCAGGATGCCCATCTAGATCCCCAAAGGTTTGTGAGTGCATTGGCGCGGTACATCGAGAAAGAAGGAGTAAATATCCATAGGTCGACGGAAGCGCTTGGTTTTGAGACCGCAGGTCGCAAAGTGACGATCGTCCAGACGACCCGGGGTGCTATTGCCGCTGCCAACATCGTTCTTGCGACCGGGGCATGGTCGTCCGTCATCGCCCGCGACTTGAAGATCAAGCTGTTGCTCCAGCCCGCCAAAGGTTACAGCGTGACATTCAAACGGCCTTCGAACTGTCCGGTGATACCCCTTGGCATGGCTGAGGCGCGCGTCGTCGTAACGCCCATGGGAGATAGCATGCGCTTGGCCGGCACCCTCGAACTGGCAGGACTCGATCTAACAATCAACAGGCGCCGCGTGCAGGCGATTCTAGACAGCGTGCCTGATTACCTTCCGGACATGGATCCCCGCGCACTCGACCTGATCGAAATCTGGCGGGGGCTGCGGCCATGCACTCCGGATGGACTTCCGCTTCTCGGACGCTCACGGAATTATGACAATCTGATCGTTGCCGCCGGCCATGGAATGCTCGGCATATCCCTGTCTCCCATCACAGGCAAGCTGGTCTCCCAGCTGGTGGCCAACGACACCACGGCGATCGACCTCACCCCCTTCCGCCCGGAACGCTTTGCCTGAAATTGGAATCAGGTGATCTTGGTGGTCACGCGGCTGACTTGGCATCGCGAAACCCACGCGGTTGTCTTCGTCCAAGAGGGCGTGCTTGTCGATACACCACCGGCCGGCGCCCAGCAAGACCGTTGAGGCGGATCCCGGTGTGGTTGACGCCTGGAAATCAGTCCCTATTTTTTCTTTTTAGGGGCAACCCTGAGCGACAGCCAAACATTTTACCCCGGCGTTGTCCGAATGAGGAAAACATCATGGAACAAGATCGTGTGACGATTTTCA
>CP070697.1:3374024-3376364 GCA_020353555.1 Desulfobacterales bacterium | reverse complement strand
CAAATTTATTTTAACAAACGCGAGACTCATTTAGAGCATATTCTCATAACTGTCGCCTCAATCGGTTCTGACTTTTTACGGGACCATCAACAATGGCTCATTTCGAATTCCCTGCTCATAGGATACACCCTCAGGATACTTAAAAACACCCCATTCAAGCCTAATGGAAGTGAATTCTTCAAGATCGACACCTTCATTTACTATAATGCCCAACATTGGCTGTTTTACATCAAGAATCAAGCCTTCTTCACCGACTTCCAGATCAAGTTTTTTGCGATCCCGGGCATCTCTTTCGAACCGAAATCCTTTTGCTTGCAACCATTCCTCCACCGAGCCGTCCTCGTAATCAGTAAAATCAATCATAAAGTTGACTTTTTGAAAGGAGTCTTTTCCCCCCGCTTTATCGTTATCTCCCTCTGAATATGATGGATGAACGTTTGAAATTAATGTCAGCAGAAATATAAGAAGATATGCCTTTATTCTTACCATGAACACCTCTTTGGAGCGTTATCTCAGGGTGACATCCGGCTTGGCAGCGCCTATGTGTTCCTGCAAACATAATAAGGTTGATTGAAATTTCCTATATATTCAGAGCATCCCTTTAAATTGGATACTTCAAAATCTACAGGCCTTAAAACCGCCAAATCAGGTTTAAGGCAACAACATGCATATTATCGGTTTTATAATCCCCTTTTAAAACACCCTGAAGCGGCCCCCCCTGCTGATCGATCTTGGCATCTCCGAGATCGACATAGGTATAGGCGGCACCGAGTGTGACGTTTTGATTCCAGTTATATTGCAGGCCGGTTCCCAGTCGGATCTGGCGATCCAGCGGCATGTCAGGGGTGCGGTCCTTATCGTCGACCGGCGAGCTGTCGTAGGCAAAACCAACTGACCAAAGCCAGGGATCCGCAAACCGGTAACGCGCACCGATGGCAGCATGCCAGGTATCTTTGAAATTGCGGTCTGCCTCGAAGCTGGTTGTGTTAGTAGACCGCACGGTTAACGTGGTTTTTCCGAATGCGCTCCAATCCTGCCAACCAGCGCTGGCCACCAGTGCGACCTTGTCGGTGAGGTCGTAATAGCCGCTGATCAACACTTCCTGGGGAAGTTCCATCTCAAGGTCTACCTTATTAGACGTGACACCGATTAAATCCAATAGCGCTTGAAGATTGGGTCCGATCCCTTTGATGTCGGCTACGTCTTTGAATTCCACCTCCACCCTTGAGCGATAGGTGAGGCTGAAGCGCAAGTCCTCCCGGGGCTCAATCAGGGCTCCCAGATTGAAGCCATAACCCACATCGTCATCGTCAATTTTGATCTCACCGTCTGGAACTCCCGGATCTGTCAGTTGGTTGTTGATGGCAGTCTTCTGGTCTAGCTTAGCATACAACACGGTGGCACCGCCACCAAGGGACAGCCATTTGTTGATCCGGTAGCCGATTGCCGGAGTTACGCCAAAGGTTAAAAATTCAGCCTCCTGAACATAGTAGCGACCGGCCCAATCGTTGTCATAATCCAGTCCCGCACCAAAATAAGACGCCGCGCCGACCCCGAGCTTAAGCTTGGAGTTCACACTATAAACATATGCCAGGCTGCCCACCGGTATGAAACCGCCGGCATTGTCGCCGTTGCCCCCGCCGAACGTTTGTTGCTCCACATCAAATTTAGTATTGAGCCACACTCCCTGAACTGCAGAGAACAATTGGGAGCGATCCAGCTTCGTCATCCCGGCCGGGTTAAACAACGCCACGGAGGCGTCTCCGGCAAGCGCTCCGCGCCCGGCGGAAGCCGTACCCATGTCGGGTGTCCCCAGCTCATAAGCCCAAAGTCCGGCTGCCCGGACTGAACCGGCAAACACAGGGAAAATGAACAATATAGCGGTCAAAAAAGCAAAAATTAGCAATTTAATAATCCTTCGCTCTTTCACAGCACTCCTCCTGTAATTCATTGCGGTCTTTGTTTAAGGCCACTCGGCCTCGGGCGTTTGGATAGCCCGCTCTGCCAAAAAATGCGAATGCAATCTGTTTCATACCCAGTCTTTTCAAGGTCAGAACGGGGGGCACGCGCCGAATGCTGCAAAGGCCACCTCATCACCGGAGGATTTCAGCACTATCCGGTTGGTGTCCTCGGAGACGGTCAGAGTTCAGCCCAGGCCGTCCCTAAAATCTTTGTAGCCATCTTCGTCATCCTGCAATATCAGCTTGCCGTCCACCCGCTTCGAGCGTTCGATGACCGCGTTTTCGCCCACGCTGTACTTCTTGCGGTCATTGGGAATGAAGAAGCCGTTCTGCATGTCATAGAGCGTGACCGACCAGAATGCCTTCGCCGGCGGCATCC
>CP070697.1:3371564-3373924 GCA_020353555.1 Desulfobacterales bacterium | reverse complement strand
CTCCTGACCTCGATGGTGGCCCGCCGCGGCCATTAAATCACCCCGGGCGATCGCCAGATCCAAAAAGCTGTCCTCGTCAACCCATCCGGCCGCACAAAGGGCGGTCAACTCGCCGAAACTATGCCCGCCGGTGGCATCGGGCCGGAGTCCGAATTTTTGCAGAATCTTCAGCATGGCCAGGCTGACGGCGCCGATCGCCGGTTGCGCATGCTGAGTCTGCCTCAAAATTATTTCTCGGGCATCCTTTGCCCCGGGGGAATGCAATGGCCGGGGAAAGATCACGTCGCCCAGCTTAGGCGCCTTTTTATATTTTTGGTTGGCTTTTTCCAGGATTCGGAGAGCCTCCGGAAAGATGCAGATCAGGTCGCGACCCATTCCGGTGTATTGACTGCCCTGGCCCGGAAATAAAAACGCCATTTTCCTCGACCTTTCCGGGCCCCCAAAGAAGATATTCGGACCGGTCAAGTCAATTGGGGGCCGGGTGCTATTCAGAGCGGCCAGCGATCGACCCAGCAGGGCGGACAAATCTTGGCCCCTTTCCGACATTAACAAAAGCCGGAAGGGTTCGTCAGGCACGAACCGCTGCCGGGATTCGGCGATTTGCGAGGAAAGCTCCGGCGCTGTCAATCCGCCATCCACGGCATTCTTGAACGCCTTGATCTGGGCGCCAAGTTCATTCAACTCTTGAGCCGAAAAAGCCGCAATCTCCACCGATCCATCCCAGGCGATATCCCTTTTATCAGAACGGAATTCTTCCAGAACCACGTGGAAGTTGCTGCCGCCAAAACCGAATGAGCTGACACCGGCACGGCGGGGGTGATCAACGTCGGAGAACCACGGCCGGCTGCTTGGGTTCAGGTAAAAAGGACTTTGGTCTATGTTCAGTCGCGGATCGGGTGCAGCGGCTTTTAGGGTCGGGGGCAAGACCTTGTGGTAGAGGGCCAGAGCGGCTTTCATCAGGCCGGCCGCGCCGGCCGCCGCTTTGGTGTGGCCGATCATCGATTTGACCGAGCCCAGGGCGCATTGCGGACCGTTTCCATTGGAAGGGCCAAACACTTGACGCAGCGCCTGAAACTCCACCCGATCGCCGACACGGGTGCCGGTGCCATGACCTTCAACCAGTCTCACCGTAGAGGGAGTGATGCCGGCATTTTCGTAGGCCATTTGCAGCGCTCTGGCCTGACCCTCTTGGCGGGGGGCATAAATGCTTTGGGATTTACCGTCACTGGAGGACCCAAGACCTCTGATGACCGCGTAGACCTTGTCCCCGTCTCTCTCGGCTTCGGCCAATCTTTTGAGCACCAGGACGCCGATACCCTCGCCCAGTAAAGTGCCGTCGGCATCCTTTGCAAAGGGTCGTATGTCGCCCGTGGGGGAGAGAAGATAGGTCTTCGCAAAACACATGTGCATGAAGATGTCGTTGAATGTATCCACCCCTCCGGTGAGGACCATGTCACTACGTCCCGATATGAGTTCCAGGAGGGCCAGATGAACCGCGCTCAAAGCACTGGCGCAGGCGGCATCGACCACACAATTGGTGCCGCCCAAATCAAGGCGATTGCATATTCGTCCGGCCACCACATTTCCCAGCAGACCTGGAAAGGAGTTTTCCTGCCAGGAAACATAAGAACCTGAAATTCGTTGAACAATCTCTTCAGTTCTGTCCGCTGGAATATGAGAATCTTCCAAGGCCTGGCGCCATTGGGGATGACCGAGTCTGGAGCTTAACGGTATGACAAGTTCCTGGGTACCGGTGACACCCAGAATAACGCTGGTACGATCCCGATCAAAAGGGCGGCTTGGACCATAGCCGGCATCCTCGAGGGCCATTTTAGCGGCCACCAGCCCTAACAACTGTGAAGTATCCGTCGCTTCCAAGGTTGCCGGTGGAATCCCGAATTCGGTGGGATCAAAGGCGATCGGTGAAAGAAATCCACCGCGCTTGCAATAAACGTGATCCGGCTTTTTGAGGTCCTCATCGAAATAATCCTTCGCGGACCAATGGGTCGGCGGAACTTCGGTAATTGCATCTTCCCCCTGGAAAAGCAGGCGCCAGTATTCTTTTGGCCCCGATGCTTTAGGGAAAAAACATCCCATTCCAATTATGGCCACCGGAATGCTTGGAAGCATATTTTGTCCTTGTTCATGTGTTGATTATTTTTGCGGTAGAGACCGGGAACCCCGTGACTTAAAGCGACAAAAATTTCTTCGGGAACACATCCGATGTTTGTTCCTCTGGCCTGAAGTTGCGCTCGCCGGAAAACAATTTGATTATGCGTGCGGGATCATCTGCAAAAGGCTTTTGGGACTGGCTGGCAAATTGGTAACTGTTTTTTATCCGATCAAAGTGGTCGCGCCGC
>CP070697.1:3369102-3371464 GCA_020353555.1 Desulfobacterales bacterium | reverse complement strand
TGCGTAAAAGGGTTCATTCCCAATGCCATGTTCACCGACGACAATGAAATTCTAAAGCGGTTATGGAAAGAGGGACTGACCATGCCTCCCACCCAGGAGGGTGAGGTTCCGCCCGGGCCGGTGGATGAAAATGATCGCCTCGCGAGAATGCTGATGCTTTTTCGATATTTGCTCTACGAACCGTAAAGCAACTCCGCAAATTACCGCAACCCGACCAGCGCCCGATCAATTACTTTGCGCCGGCCGACGATTTACCAATGCGCCGGTCGGCGTGTTCCGCCCAACCCCGCCGGCGGCGGGTGAACCGGCGGCTAACCTCATGTTTTTTTGATGCTTGCCTACGTCACGCGAAGATTCCTGTTGTTGATTTTGGTTCTGTTCGGAGTATCGCTGCTGCTGTTCGGCATCCTGATGACCTTCAGCCCGGAACGCCGGGCCGCCACGTATGTGTCCTCCCCTCAGCAAGCCAAGGACATCCCAAGGATTATCCGGCAGTTTGGGCTCGACGATCCCTTTTACATCCAATATTTGCGCTGGATGAGGGAGGTTTTGCGAGGCAATCTGGGATGGTCGCTGGTGGCGTCCCGGCCGGTCGGGGAAGCTTTTTGGCGTTATTTTCCCATCACCCTGGAGATGAATCTTTGCGCGGCGCCGATCGTCATCCTGTTGGGCATCTGGCTGGGGACATTGTCCGGAATCCATCGGGACACATGGATCGACCACATCACCCGCATCCTCGCCATCGTGGGTTGGTCGCTGCCTACCTTTCTTTTTGCCCTCGTGCTGCTCATGTTTTTCTACGGCTACCTGCAAATGTTTTCCCCTGGCGTCCTCAGCGACCATTTGAGCATGCTGATTATCGACAATCCCGACCAGTTCACCCGCTTCACCGGCATGTACACCGTTGACGGTCTGCTCAACGGCCGGTTGGATATCACCGCCGACGCCCTCGCGCACTTGGCCCTGCCGGTCCTGACCTACGTGATCGTCGTAGTAGCCTTGAATATGCGGGTGATGCGCTCGGGTATGATCGAGGAGCTCTCCAAGGACTATGTGACGACCGCCAAGGCCAAGGGGGCGGACAAGAAAACCATCCATATCAAGCACGCCCGGAGAAATGCCCTGCTGCCGGTAGTCACGGTGGCAGGCCAGCTCGTGGCCATGTCCATGGAAGGCAGCATCGCCGTGGAGGTGGTTTTCAATCGCCATGGAATCGGTTGGTGGCTAGCGGAATCCGCCATCCAGCTGGATGTCCCCGTACTCATGTGCATCTGCCTGTTTATGGGGGTTGTTTTTGTGCTCACCAACCTGACGTTGGATATTCTTTACGCCTATATCGACCCGCGCATCCGTTTGACGTGACGTGCGTTTTTTTAGAAATTAACCATGGACCGACACCGACCCACACGGACGGATATGGTCTTCCAGCAACGCGTCCGTTTGCGGCATTGGCCCGCACGCGCGGGCCATAAACCCAAGCCGTGCGCGCGGACGGAGTGCCTCCGTGCGGGCGTATGGCACCATTTTCACCGTATGCGCCGGAGTGGGTCCGTCGCGAATAGCTAGAACATTAAAATCCCATGAGCCGGCAACACCCGCGACTCCGCGAACTCAAGTTTACGCTGTACCGCATTTTCCGGAACCCTTCGGCCGTGATCGGATTTACGCTGCTGCTGTTCTTCGCCGGTGTGGCCCTGTTCGCCCCCCAGATCGCACCGCCTAAATACGCTCACAATCCTTACTTGATGCCCCACGAGGGCTTCTCACCCACCCCTAAACCGCCTAGCAAAACCTATATTTTCGGCACCACTTCCGGCCAGTACGACATCTTTTACGGCGTGGTTTGGGGAACCCGCACCGCTTTTAAAATCGGCCTGGTGGTGGTGGGCACCGCCACCCTGGTGGGGGTGACCCTGGGGGCGGTGTCGGGCTATTTCGGCGGCATCCTGGACGAAATCTTGATGCGTGTCACGGATGTTTTGTGGGCCATCCCCACACTGGTGCTGGCCATGGCCATCGTGGTGGCCTTCGGCCGGGGTCTGGATAAAGTCATGCTCGCGCTGGCCTTGGTGCAATGGCGCTGGTATGTGCGGGTGATCCGCGCCGAGGTTCTGACCCTGCGGGACCAGGATTTCGTCCAGGCTTCAAAAATCATGGGGGTCTCGGATCTGATGATTATTTGGCGCCACATACTGCCCAACGCCATTTATCCCATTCTGATCATGGCCTCCATGGACATGGGCTCCATGGTAATCACCGCCTCGTTCATGAGCTTTGTGGGACTGGGTGCACCCAAAGGCTTTGCCGACTGGGGTCAGATGGTGGCCCTGGCCCGCAACTATATCGTGGGGCCGCCCGGCGA
>CP070697.1:3366599-3369002 GCA_020353555.1 Desulfobacterales bacterium | reverse complement strand
AGTACGGATCTTGCGGGCCCAAAATCGAATTGCCGGCCCCGTTAAATTCAATCTAAACCCTGTCGTGCCGCTTTTTAAAACGGAAAAATAACTTTGGATGGTATTGAGTTGATACTCCCTTTAACTGGGGTAGCGATTCTGAAACAAGGGCCCAGGGCGACGATGATCCGCGGATTGAAACTCAGCGCATATCCAGTCAAGAGCCGGCGTATGACCGTGACAATGGGGGCGGCGCCGGTCCGCAATACTGAGTGAAGGTGATTTGGCATAGACGCCCACGCAAAACAGGGCGTTTTACGGCCGGACAGAATGCCGCCCAGTCGATCCCAAAAATCATCACGGTCGGCATCATCGAAAAAAATCTTTCTTCGGTGAGTCCCCCTCACAATGATAGGCTGCAGCCCTCCAGGAGCGTCTCGGCGGGCTTTTGGAGGCATTCCAAGCCGGTGTCAAATAAATCGGATTTTCTAAACCGTAAATCCGAGAAACGTACCCTACGCTCGGGTGTGGGCGCCCGGCAAACACCCGCTCACAGTCAAAGTGCACAGTTTGCTGTGTTATCGGGCGGTCAGGCGGCTGGCTTTTAGCGCCACGGAACTATCAAGAAAGCTTGGCATCTCACAGCCCGCGGTCCGTATTGCGGTCAAGCGTGGAAGCAAGGTGAAAATAATGCCAGAGGCGTGCAATTAGAGCTTATAAACTACTAGAAATCTATAATTTTATGCGCGTCCTTGAATTCCTGCTGGACATGAATTTGAGCTTAATAAACTAAGAAATGCATTTTTTCATGGCCGTCCCGTTTAACTTTTTCTAGGCGGGTTGACACTGCCTTTGAACAAAAAAGCGGTACCCGCGCCTCGCTGGGACCGCTTGAATCTTTTTGGCCGGCACCGAAGGCCGGATTTTACATATAGTTAATAATATCAGCAAGTTGTTAAAATTAAGGTGAGTTTAATTGAGTTTAAACGCGTTTTTATACGTTCCTGGCCGCATCATCGCATACCAATCGCATATTTTTATCAAAAGCAGTTTGTTCAATTCCGATATTATCCATCGACTCTAAGGCAAAAATGTAATTTTGTTAAAACATTTGCATATATTTATAAATGAGAACGTTTTGACATGAAAGCGATTTTAAACAGTACCGAAAATGCCATTCTGCAAATGGCTCGCAAAAATGGTGTGATTCGTGCCCGTGAAATCAGAGAGGCTGGTCTACATCCAGAATATCTGCGAAGACTCTGCGAAAGCGGGCAGCTGATTCGCACCGGTCGCGGACTATACGTTCTTGACTGACGGAGATTTAACGGAACACCATAGTCTCGCCGAAGCCTGCAAACGGGTGCTTCACGGAATTATTTGTCTTCTCAGCGCTCTGAGTTACCACGAAATCGGCACCCAAATTCCCCATGAGGTTTGGATGGCCATCGATCGGACAATGCGAAAACCTGGAGTCGACTACTTACCAATCCGAGTTTTCCGCTTCTCCGGCCCTTCGCTGAATGAAGGCATTGAAGAAAAAAAGGTTGAAGGTGTGACCGTACGAATATACAATCAAGCTAAAACTGTAGCTGATTGCTTTAAGTATCGCAACAAAGTGGGTATCGTTGTGGCCATTGAAGGCCTAAAAGAGTACTGGCGACATAGGCACTGCACAATCGATGAACTTGTTCAATATTTACGGATATGCCGGGTACAATACATCATACGCCCCAACCTGGAGGCAATAGTAGCGTAAATCTTCCAGAGAATCATTAAGCGGAGTGAAGAGAATGAAAAATATCGACAAGGGTAAATTCAATGTCATCAGCTTGATAAGAGAAAAACAATCTGAACTGGCTGATCGTTTCACGGTGACGCGTATTGGTGTATTTGGTTCATTCGCGAGGGGTGACGCCCGTCCGGAGAGCGATGTGGACATTCTCGTCGATTTAAAGGAACCGACGTTTGACAACTATATGGATTTGAAATTTTATCTGGAAGAGATTCTGGATCACCCAGTCGACTTGGTGATTCATGATACGATCAAGCCACGCTTAAAGCCAATCATTGAGCAAGAGGTTGTGCATGCCTTGAGATTATCGTCTGTTTCTTGACGACATAATCGCAGCCATCACCAAGATTCGGGAGTACACCGTCGATCTGACTATTCGGCATTTAGCAAAGATTCCAAAACGCAAGATGCCGTCGTTCGCAATCTTGAAATCATCGGGGAGGCTGCGGGGCGCCTGACGTTATCGCTCCGTCTTAGGGCGTCGGAGATTGAGTGGCGCAAGATAGTGGGCTTGCGTAATATTTTGGCCCATGAATATTTCGGGGTTAGTCTTCCGGTTGTCTGGGATATTGAACCTCTCCCCTTTGTCAAGACAAAAAATTGGGTTGTATAAGGTGCGTTGCTGAAGC
>CP070697.1:3364092-3366499 GCA_020353555.1 Desulfobacterales bacterium | reverse complement strand
TCGGCGTTGGTGCCCACATCCACCAGGATAGTCGTCTCTTCTTGCCGGTGCATTCCCGCAAAAAGAATGCCGGCAATCAGGTCGCCGCCGAAGTAGCTGCCGATATTAGGGAAAATAAGCATCCGCGCCGAAGGATTTACCTGGATCCCCAGCTCTGCGGCCCTCAAAATGCCGGGTTGATTGACCACCGGAATGTAAGGCTCGCGCACGTTCCAGCGGGGATTGAGTCCCATAAACAAATGGGTCATGGTTGTATTACCGGCCACCGCCAGCGCATAGACGTCTTGCGGTTCCATTTGACATGCGCCGCATAAGTCGCGCAGGGCCCGGTTCAAACCGTCGATGATCAACGCATTGAGCTTCGGCAGGCCGTCCGGTTGCTCGGCATAATGGATCCGGGTCAGTATATCGGACCCCATGGCTATCTGGGGATTGTCAAGGGCGGATTCGGCCAAAACCGCACCGGAGACCAGATCCAAGAGGCGCAAAACGACCCGGCTGGTTCCCAAATCCACCGCCAGCCCGGCGACGGGGCGGGAATCCGCAGCCGGGCGAATGCCGGTCAGCACCGATCCGTGCCGATCTTTAAACAGAATGCAGCGAAGATTAAATTCCCATCGGCGCAGGCAATCCGGCAACCTGCGCAGGAGCTCGAGATCAATCGCAATCGCCCCGGTGCCCAGTTGGGACTTTAAGGCGCGCAGCAAACGGTCGGCATCGGCCGTATTATCCTTTAATGACGGGGCGGATAGGGAAATCGTGTGGACCCAACCAGTATTGCTAGCGATCATTTCCGATTATTTCGAGGGTTCCGATATCCGTCGCCGGGTGTCTATGGTCCGTTGCGCGCCTAAAAAAGGGATCTGGCAGCTTCACGCGTGGGAACCAAATTGTATGAATCTGATTATGGCAGACAAACAACGGAAGAATTCAAGCCGCCGACAACCACCTCTGGACCATCGCTATCGTATGACTTGCTCCAGTTCAGCCAGGATGCGATTCATCACTTCTCCGGCCCGGCCCAAGATCAGGTAGTCGCTGATCTGATGGGTCAAAGGCGTGCTTTCCGGGTTGATTTCGATGACTTTGGCCCCGGAGTTCTTGGCGATGACCGGCATTAGGGCGGCGGGTTGGACGATGGCCGATGTTCCGACCACCAGCATGACGTCGCAATCCGCAGCAACCTGTCTCGAACGCCAGAGATGGTGAGGTGGAATCAGCTCGCCGAAAAAGACCACATCCGGCCGCAATATCCCTTTGCATTCACAACGCGGCGGAATTTCAGTCATATCCACTTTGTGTGTTTCCACGCGCTGATGGCAGTCCATACATCGTTGCCAGGCAAAGGTTCCGTGAAATTCAATCACATCCGTGTTACCCGCCATCTGATGCAGTCCATCGACGTTCTGGGTGATGACGGTCTTTAACAGCCCTAATTCTTCCAGTTTGACCAGTCCTTTGTGGCCGTCATTCGGGCGGGCTTGATCGACAATCTCCTTCATCTCTTTTACGAGAATACGCCACACCTTGGCCGGATCGCCCCGCAGCACATCGATATGGGCAATTTCCATCAGGTCAAATCTTTCCCAGAGTCCTCCTTTGCCCCTAAATGGCGGAATTCCGCTTTCGGTGGAAATACCGGCCCCGGTTAAAGCGACCACATTTTGGGCAGCCGCCAGATCGGCCGCCGCGCGTTTGAGCAGGTGATGCATGCCTCATTTCGCTTTCTTGGGCGCTAAATTGTCGAACCCCCATCGAAAATCGCCCATCAACTTGCGAGCCACAGTCAGCAAGTTTCAGCTTCCGACCATTTCGCCGCCTCCTAAAGCTCGAACGTCATATCGCTGGCGACCGCGAAACATTCCAATCCCAGATTCTTTTGGGCAATGCGTTTTTGGCACATGGCGACAATTCTGTCCATCCCGCGGTCTGTTCTTTCCTGATTTAGGTGAAACAGGCCCAGCCTTTTCACCCGCGCGGCATGGGCCAAGTTAAGCACGTCCGTGTAGGCGGAGTGGCCCCATTCGATAAACCTTTTATATTCCTTAGGCGTATACTCGGCGTCATGCAGAAGTAGATCCGCGCCCCGGGAAAATTCCACATAGTCTTTATACCCGAGACCGCCGGGATGCACAAAGCCCAATTCATTATCGGTTAAGAAAACAAAAGACTTGCCGTCCTCAATGAATTTATAGCCGCTGCCTCCGTTGGGGTGGCTCAACGGAATGGGAATAACGGCGATCGAGCCGATCGAAAACTCGGCCGGGCACGCTTTTTCATAGGAGAGCCGGGCCTTCAGATCCGCAAATCTGACCGGGAAATTGGGGGGCGCCATGATCTTGGAGAGGATGGTTTCCACGAATTTGTTGTGAAAGGGACACCGGTGCATCCGGATTTGGGTCCCCTT
>CP070697.1:3361564-3363992 GCA_020353555.1 Desulfobacterales bacterium | reverse complement strand
TGGTGAAATATTGACATTTGACCGTTAAATCGCTCTTTTCCGCTTTTTTTTCCGGTTATTTCAAAATAAATATTTCCTTTGCGATCGCTTCGGCAAGACGATCTTGACGGCCCCGAATTAACAATCTACTGATGGCCGAAGGCGTCAGATTTTTATTGCGGGCCACTTCGGCCCCGCAGAGCCTCAATTGGTGTTCAATCAACTTCGTACTGTATGCCTTTGGTTTACGGATCCAATCTGTGTGCATGGGCCCTGGATTCCAGGCTCTCTGGTTTTTCGTCCTGATAGGCATTGCTTTCCATGTCGTCCTCTCAGTTGTTTCGGACATGACAGCCACACATCCAGCCGGTGTGGGCGAAAGTCGGCCCGATGCTGGTTACTTACCGGAGAAGGTGGCAAGCGTAAGAAAAGTGATTTTCCCGGCAACAATTCGTCCTTGATTAAATCCGAATACTGGCCTATATTGGATACTAAATTGAGCCCGAATTAATGAGAAGGTGCTGAAAATGAAACCCATAAACATTTCCCAAAACATCGTTTCCCTATCGGATTTTAAAAACAAAGCGTCCAAGATGCTCCATGAAGTCCAGAGCTCGCATCGCCCGCTTGTCATAACCCAAAACGGCAAAGCAGCGGCTGTTCTTATTTCTCCGGCCGATTTTGACCTTCTTACGGAACAGATCCGCTTCGTTGACGCCGTTCAAAGGGGGTTGACGGATGTTCAAAATGGGCGGGTGCTGCCGGATGAAAATCTGGACAAAGAGCTACAGTCTTCCAGATAAAGTTTATGGACGGCGGTATCAGTCGCACCCCTTCGACAACGTCCTATATGTACGCCTTACTCAGGGGAGCTCCTTCTAGTCCCGATTCCATCGGGACCAAAAACATTATCTGAAAGCCCATATGAAGCTCTTTTGGACCGAAACTGCCAAACAGGATCTGCAAGCTATTCGGCGATATATTGCCGCCGACAATCCGAGTGCGGCCACACGGTGGGTCCGGCGCTTAAGAAAGCGTGCGCGGAATACTCTCCATGCGCCGCACGCAGGCCGTATAGTGCCGGAATTTTTTCGCGAAGATATCCGTGAACTGATCGAGGGGAATTACCGTATTGTTTATCAGGTGTTTACGGATCGCCTGGTGATACTGACCGTGTTTGAAGGGCACCAACTTTTCCCGGAGGAAAAGATCGGTAATTCCGCCTGATGCACATAGCACAAACAGTCAAACGAACACAAAATCAGCGTCACGTAAGTGATTGATTTTATGGTCGAGACGAGAAGATTTGAACCTGCGACTTCCAGCTCCCAAAGCAGGCCCACCGCACATATAAATTAACCTCTAAATACCTTAGTTTATTACGCAACCATTCATCGCGCACCCAACGAAACATTATGCGCATAGTGTGCATAAGGTCTTGATATTATTAATGCTGTGCATGTCGTACAGATGAAATGGTATTCCGAGTGGAAAGAAAGGGACCGCTACAGAGAATTCTGACTGCGGGTTTTCTTGACCGTCTGAACGAATATGATAATGAATATCCTACACAAAGAGCTTTAGTTGAACTGAAACTTTCTTTTCTAGGATTCAATTGAAAACTCTGCGTCTCTGAGAGCTCTGCGAGATATTACAACGATTCCGCCCTAGATGGAGCAAATTGAGCCTTTAAATAATTAGGACCGAAGCAATTAACACTACTGCGCAAAGGATATTTTGTCGACCAACGTTAGGGCCATCAAACCCACTAACCCCCACTGAAAATAGACTTTAGTTTCGTGTCTTTTCGTGGATTTTGTGGCTTGATCTTAAAAGTGAGAGATAACCTCTCAGAACGGGCGTGCAAGAATCCAATGCTGCAATATGACAACTGCTATCTTACTTCGAGGAGCTCGATATCAAATATCAAATCGGCGTTGGGCGGTATGACTCGAGTCTGCCGCGCAAAGCTCGCCTAGAAGCCCACCTTCGCTAAACTGATTAGCTACGGCGCTCAGGCCCCGGTCGCACGACATCATACGGAAAGGGTCGGCCACCGATAGCTGCTCCACAAAAAAAGCTTGTCTGCCTCGAACGCGGAAGATGGCTTCTGACTGCATGGATCGGCGCGCTAATGCCTTGCTGTGTGGGCCTGTCGCGCATTGAATCAAAAATACCGAGTTCAAAGCTCGATACTATCTGCTCGGGCAATCATTCCTCCCTGCGTTTTCCGCCAATGGCGGCACATCCTGGGCATCCACCACTTCGTCGTTATTGAAATCCGCGGCGGGGTTGAAGATGGAAAATGCGGCAATGAGATCGGCGACATCCGATCCGTCCACATCCCCGTCGCCATCGACGTCGCCTTCACAGAAATCCAACGTAATAGAATTGTACAAATTGAGACGCCCCCCGGTGGCGACTTTTCCGGTGAGAGATGCCAGTGGAT
>CP070697.1:3359023-3361464 GCA_020353555.1 Desulfobacterales bacterium | reverse complement strand
GAGGGGAGACGCTATTTCGGGCCCGCCAATACAAGGAAGCCGAAGCTTTCTTTGCTCACTACATTCAAGCTTACGGTTGGGAGGAAAACATCGCGCGCGCGCTTGCGCGAACCTACGAGGCGCTGGAGTTAAAAGCCCAAGCCCGGGATCTATACGGTGAGATAATGAAGGGTTGCCGCGGCTGCGGACGACGCATCGATCCCTTTGTCAAACAAAGGTATGCCGACACCAGCCTTGAAACGGGGAGGTATACCACCAACGTTTTGGAGCTGTATTTGGCCCTCGCCCAGGAGGATCCGGATAACCGGGCCGATTATTACGCCAAGATCAGTCGTATTTACGCCCGGCAAGGAAATCAAAATGAAGCCCGGCGGTATCAATCATTTGCGGCGAAGTTCGACGCAAAATGATTTTAGCGACGCCGCGGCCGGTTGTCGGCTTATTGGTTGAGGGAAGGTAGGGTCGCGGGTTATTTCCTTTTCACGGCAGTTCCGCACGTTCGTCATGGAATTCCGCGGCCTTGAAGAATCGTTCGTAGTTGGCCTTGCCAAACCAACTCATGTATTCTTCCTCGGGCCGGGTTTGCTCTTCCAACCTAGTCCAGACATCCGGCGGGATATCCCAATCGCCGATCTCCATGTTGGCTTCGAGCTGCTGCAGATTCCGGACCCCGATAATGACCGAGCTGACGAACTTCCGGCCCAACGGCCAGGCGATGGCCAGCTTTGCCATCGGAATTCCTGATTCCTGCGACACGTGCTCCAGAATATCGGCGGTGCTGAAACCCTGGGCGTTCCAGAATCGGGGACCATCTACCTGCGTGCGGAAGAAATGACGGGTGCCTTTTCGCGGCTCCTTCATCCCTTTGTACTTTCCGGTTAGAAGGCCGCCCCCCAGGGGACTGTAAGCGGTAAGGCCAATACCATGGTCAACCGCCGCCGGGATGACTTCACGTTCAAGCTCACGGTGTACCAGATTGTAGATGTACTGGCCTGCCACCAGGTGTTCAAGACCCCGGCGCGCCGATACTCCTTGCGCCTTTGCGATCTGCCAGCCGAACATGTTGCTGCAGCCCAGGTAGCGGACCTTGCCCTGCCGTACGAGGTCATCCAGCGCGCCCATGGTTTCTTCGTAAGGAGTTACGGGGTCGGGGCCGTGGATGTAGTAAATGTCGATGTAATCGGTCTTCAAGCGCTTGAGACTGTTTTCGCAGGAACTGATGACGCGCTTGCGGGAGACCCCGTACTGGTTGGGTTTCTGCCCCATCGGAAAATAGCATTTCGAAGTGATGATCAGGTCATGGCGGTTGACCCGGGCCAGGAACGACCCGATAATCTCCTCGGAGCGGCCTCCGGCATATACGTCGGCACAATCAATAAAGTTGCCTCCCGTGTCAATGTAGGTCTGCATGATCGCGTGAGATTCCTTTTCGTCGCAGCCCCAATTGTCGGTGCCGAAAGTCATCGTGCCAAGGGAAATTCGGGAAACAAGCAACCCTGAGGCGCCCAAGAAGCGATATTTCATATATTCTCTCCTTCGTCTGTTGATAGCATCATACGCAATTAAGCCGAACGATATGGGCGGGAGCAGACAAAGCGCCGTAAGTCTTTCGCGAGTCGGCCCCGTGTAAAATAGCGGCCCACAGCTCGGGCTTGATGACTTCTGCGTGCCGGCCGGCGTAAACTCGGCACCCCGGCGGCGGCGATCCTCCGGCAACACGGAAAATAGCAGAAGCGATGGTGCGAATCAAGCCCTGGATATTCCTATTTTTAAATACATTCGCCCAGCATGTCAGTCGAGGTTGATCGCAAAGAGCGCCAGAGAGCGATGGTCGTCGGATAGGATGCTAGCCGCGCGGGGACCGGGGCGGCTTGGCTATCCACGTGAGCAGCACGAGGGCCGCAAAAACTGTATAGCCCAGCACAAAAACCCAAGGCGGAAAATTGTAATAGATCAATCGCTGCAGCCAGTATTGGACATAGGTACCCGGATATGCATCACCACCCGCCGCTTCGCGCAGACGACTTTCCCAAACGGTGAGCGGGCATATTTCACCGCACCAGGCCATTGCCGCAACCGTTCCGATTGCCACTAAATGGATGAGTCGAAACCAGAAATTTTCGATCCAAAACCACCGTCGGACAATGCCCGCAATGATCAGGATAAAACCGAAAACAACAAAGGCAATAAAGAGGGCGTGAATCAAAAGAATGATGTCTGCCAGTACCCCGTACATTGACGGTTCCCCTTGGGACTGACGCCAGGTTTCGTTAACGCGGCGGTGAAAACTAGATTCAGTCACCCGGCGTCGATCAATCCACAACGAACACCAAACAACGAGCCGTCCGCATTGAGCTTCGATTGGATTCGGGGAAGCATTTAATTGGCGCTTGCCAGCGCTTTGATCCGGGCGATTTCCGGGAGGACACGATGCCATGCGG
>CP070697.1:3356480-3358923 GCA_020353555.1 Desulfobacterales bacterium | reverse complement strand
GACGCCTGCGGTTTTTTTCGAGATTTGTCTGAGGCCCTAAAAAAAACAGAAGCAGATGCGGTCATTATCGCAAGCCCTTCCTATTTGCATGCTGAACATGCGCGTCAGTCGCTGGAAGCGGGCTTGGGGGTCATGGTTGAAAAACCCTTCACGACTTCGGTGTCCGATGCTCTTGCTCTGCTGAAAACCGCCAAGCAAGCCGGCAAGCCAATTATGGTCGCTGAGAATTTTCGTTACGTACCGGCCGAGCGAACAATTCGCAAGCTGATGAATGAAAAATTTCTAGGCAATGTCAGTACCGTTACCCTAACGGATCGTCGCAATCAGCCCGCGAGCACGCAAGGCGCTTGGGTCGCCGATATGGAATTTGTGCAGCTCTTTGAAATTGCGATTCATCACTTTGACAGCTTAAGAAGCTTTTTCAATCGCAAACCGGCATCTATTTGTGCGCAAGTATATAACCCCCAGGGCAGCGATTATAAGCATGGCGCCTGTACCAAGGCGTTGCTTGAATTGCGAGGCGATATCCACGTTACGTATCTCGGCACCCTGACCTCGCATCGATATGCATACGCGTTACGCATCGAGGGTGAAAACGGCGAATTGTGGACCAATCGCAAGTGGGTTTTGTTCAGAAAAAAAGGCAGTAGATTCTTCCGGCCGTTAAAAATGGTCGATGTACCGCCGGGGGATGGGAAACCTTATCCGCGTGAGGGAACGACGAGTTTATTGAACAGTCTGCGCGATGCGGTCTTGCTGAACGTCGTTCCGGAAACGGCGGGTGAAGATAATATATGGAATGTGGCGATGGTCGCAGCCACCGTTTTATCTGTAAAAGAAGGCCGAAGTGTGAGTTTAAAAGAAGTTTTGGATGAAAAAGAATTATAGAAAACGTTGCCCGGTAATCATTAATGTGTTTTGCATTTTGAATGGCAGCTAAGAAGGTGCCTACACCTGGGAAAAATGCTCATCTTCAATGAAACCCGTCGATGCCAATAAGCTGGCGAATGGTGCCGAGATAAAAACGGATATTTGTATCGTCGGCGCCGGGGTTGCCGGAATTACGCTAGCGTCTGAATTGGTGAATCATTCCCAAGAGGTCTGTTTGATTGAAAGCGGGAAATATCTTCCGGAGGAAGATGTCCAGTCTCTTTACAATTTAGAAAGTATTGGTTACCCCATACGGGAAAACTTTATGTCCCGCGCCAGATATTTCGGAGGGACCTCGAACCTGTGGCCGGGCCGCTGCATGCTGTTAAATGAATCGGATGTGAAGAAAAGAGACTGGATGTCAGCCAGCGAATGGCCGATCGGTTATCCTGAGTTGCTTGGGTACTGTGAAAAAGCGTCGCAGCTGCTTGGACTTCCATCATTTGAAAAATTCTCTCCTTACTTTTGGCAGAAAGAGTTGAGCGGGGCCGAAAGCGCTTTGTTTCAGAATGAGTGGCTCAAACCGAATATTTCAATGTGGGCCAAAAAGCCCCTGCGGTTTGGGAAAGCCTATTATGCGAAACTGAAGAAATCAAGGAATGTGAGGGTCATTCTGAGGCTGAACGCCACCGAGATTCAACTGGCAGCCGGGGGAACAGCCGTCGAGAGTGTGAATGCGGCAACGCTAGACGGTAAAAAGGTTTCGATTAAGGCTAAAAAATATGTTTTCGCCTGCGGTGGCCTGGAAAATGCACGGTTGTTGCTGGTATCGCGAGGACAACACCCCCAGGGAGTCGGGAATCACTATGATCTTGTCGGAAGATATTACATGGATCACCCCCGAGCGGTCTTCGGACGTGTCATTCTTTCGCATCGGTTTGATCTCTCAAGACTGATAGGGTTACCATTGAAAGACGGCAAAGCGCAGATGGGCCTCGCCTTGTCTGAAAAAATCCAAAAAGAGGAGGAATTGCTAAATAACTATTTGAGTTTGGAAACAAACTTTTCGGAATTAACGCAAGAAGCTTATCATTCCTTCGTTAAGTTGATGAAGAGAAGCCTCCGCAAAGGGTATGCCGGCAAGAGATTTGATTTTTGGGAGTCGAAGATCGCCGACATACCCAACCTCATCTATTTGCTCGCACCGCGAGAAATAATGCCGCATTTTTTATACAGATGTTATTCGGCTTTGAGGAAAAAACAAAAAAAGGAGCTGATCGTCGTAAATTACTGCGAGCAGGAGCCGAACGCGGAAAGCAGAGTGACGCTCAGTATGCAGCGTGACAAATTAGGCATGAACCTCCTCACCCTAAACTGGAAGGTCGGCCGCAAGGAAATGAGTAGTCTGATTCGTCTTCAGGAATTACTTGGAGCGCTTCTGAAGGAAAAGGGCCTCGGATATCTGCAGAATAACTCTTTGGACGAGAATGAATTGAAATTCAGCGATGCATCCCATCACATCGGGACGACTCGGATGAGCGAAGATCCCAAGAAGGGCGTTGTTGATAAGAAT
>CP070697.1:3353936-3356380 GCA_020353555.1 Desulfobacterales bacterium | reverse complement strand
GCTGACAATTTCATAGCCGCGTTGCTCCAATAACATTTTAATGGAGCTTACGGTGAAAAACTTGGTGTGGGTTTTGTCCAGGATTCCCGCCTTCCCGTACTGAAAACCGCCGAATAACAGACGAAACCGGACGAGAAAAAAGGCGACGTTAGGCACCGTGATGATCACATGGGGTATTTTAGCACCGGCTTTTGTTCGCAATTCATCCAGCAGCCGCTCGGGTTTGATGAGATGCTCGATGATGTCCAAAAGGAGAATATAATCGAACCCGTCGAGGGAGAAATCGATGGAATCACGGTTTAGGTCTAGCCGCATAAAGCCGTCCAGGCATTGCGTATTGTCTGGGTGAGACGAATCAACCCCATATATATAACAGCCTTTTTCCTTGAGTTTGGCCGCTAAAAGGCCGCGTCCGCAACCGATATCCAATACCCTGGCCCCCGATCTGACTGCCTCAAGAGTGAGCGTATGCGAGGAGGGATAACCCAGTTTCAGATCATAAGGATCCTTGGAATCGCTCACGTCGTACTTGGGGTGGTAGAAAATCCCCATTTCCTGTAAGCGACTATTCAGGGTGGTTGCAATTACTTTCCCGCCGTATTTGATGCCGTTTACGTAGCAAATTTCATCGCCATAATAAGTGGGAATGGGGATTTCCCTGATGCGGAATCCTTTGCGTAAAAATTGAATGATGATTTCGGTGTCGAAGTGAAAATCGTTGGTATTGTAAGAAAAGGGTATTTCCGCCAGCGCTTTGACGGAATACACGCGGTAGCCGCAATGAAACTCGCTGAGTTCGGAACGCAACAGCAGGTTCTGTAATGTCGTCAGAAACTTGTTGCCGATAAATTTATAAACCGGCATGCCGCCGCGCAAAGGATCCCAAAATTTGGCCATGCGTGTGCCGAAAACAGCTTCCGCTTCTTCGTTGAGAACAGGCCGGGAGAGCTCATCCAAGAGCTCCGGGGCATATTGACCGTCGCCGTGCAGGAGCGCAACCGCATCAAAGCCCTCTTCGATGGCATACTGGTACCCGAGCTTCTGATTGCCTCCATATCCCTGATTTTCGGGGTTGCAAAGAATTTCGATGTTCAAGTCCCGTCGCAGGCGCTTGAATTCGGAGGCAACACAGAAGGTGTTATCGGATGAGCAGTCATCGATAATGAGGATCTGATAATCATACTCAAAAACAGCGGGTGGGATTCGATCCAGAACTCCGTCAATCGTTTTTTCATGGTTATAGGCGACGATAAAAATGAGAAGGCGTTGCGATCTCTGATTCACTTTTGTTTCTCCCGAATTTTTCTCACTGCACGACTGTCACTCGAACCTCGGCGGGTTTAACCCCGTGCCAGGAAAACCAGGCGACCCCCTCCTGGACCAAATCGATTGCCAGGATATATTGACCGGGATGATGAGGAGCCGTCACGGCCAAAGCGACTTCCACCGGTTTCCCGGGTAGCAAGCGCCATGGGAGTTCAGTGCGCATTCCGTCGAAAATTATCACCGTATGCTTTAAATCGTACCAATGGTAAGATAGATGAATCGATTTGGGGATGAAGCTATCACTGGCGGTGATCCAGGCTTTAGAACTGCTGTTTGACAAGGTCACTTTAAATAGGCTATTCTCCCCAACCTTCATTTTAGCAGGGCCTTGCACGGGAGCATAACTCACTTTGAAGTCCTTTGTACGCAGAGGCTTCAACAGGCCCACCAGGTTCAAATAGGGGCCCACGTAAGGACCTGCAACGGCATTGCGGAAAATCGGATTGTCCCTCCAATCCCACAGGCGCAGGGGCTTATCCGTGACGGAGACGGGCCGATCGTCCCAATGCCCGCGGGGGTAACAAAAGGCCCCGACCATCTGGATGCCGACCGCAACACCGGCTAGCAAAACAAAAATCCTTTTGGCGAGACGGTGGCGGAAGATAAAGTCCAAACCGGGAAGCAGTAATATCATCAAACAGGGGGTGACATCGGTCAGATATCGCGGTCCATAATTCCAGCCCCCCCACCAGGCAAAATATCTGCTTACCAAGACAACGTGCAAAACGACAAAAGCGAACGAAATCGTGTAAATCGGAGCCCGAAACCCGCGGTCGCATTTGAGCCACATATAGATCCCCACGAAGATAAAAAGGAGAAACGGGCTGTAAACAAACAAACCGCGCCCGGGACTGACGAATAGTCCGCTCAAACCGGCCAACAACGCCGTATCAAAAGCGTGCGCAGCGTGAACGCCGCGAATGTTACCGAATATTGTATAGTTGTAAAATGCGAGAGACAGCCCCACAAGCATAGGCGCCCCTGCGTACGCCAGTATCCGTTGTATTCGCCATCGGGAAGCCACAATATAGCCCAAGGAAGCCAGCAGGAAGAAAACGTTGGTCAGTCTGATGGCGACGCTGAGCGCAGCAAACAATCCCGCCCAAACAATATTTGAA
>CP070697.1:3351384-3353836 GCA_020353555.1 Desulfobacterales bacterium | reverse complement strand
CACCGGCGCCGCCGTGGCCTCAGGCGCAATCTTTCTGACCGCCGTGACGAATCGTTTAAGGGCCTTAATATCAGCCAGGTTTTCACGCGGAAACACCTCGATGCGATAATGGCCATCGGGGGACGCATAAAGCTGAGACAATTCCGGGGGCAGTTGGGATCGACCGAAAGGACGCGCGCTGAGGGACGCTTCCAGGTTCTCCAGCAAGATGTTGAGATTAGACAGCAAACCCTCTTCAAGGGCCTGCAGGGCGGGCGGCCCCTTGACCGGATCTTGCACGAAGCCGACAAGCCTCTCAAGGTGCGCATCCAGACGCCGCAGGGGAGCGGCAAGAATCCAGTCCGCGTCCGGGGGGGATCCCAGCGCCTGTTTTAAGGCGACCGCAAAATTCTTTAAGGCGCCTTTATTTTGTTCATACCCGGCGGGTACAAACGGTCGGTCGAATGGTCCCGGAGGCAAAAACAAGGCCATATCGGATATAATCTCGATTTTTTCCGCCTGTCGCTCGGGTATGAAATCGGCGAGGGTCACCGCCGCTTCAACCTCTTTTAAATCTTCTAAGCGCAGGGCAAGCCCCTGTGCCTTTTGCAGATCGCGGGTCAGCACCGATATGGTCCAGGGCGAGGTCGCTCCGCTTCTGAAAAGCTCTTTCGCGGTGACGACCGGTTCGGCGGTCGGGTCGGACAAATTCAAGGGGTTGAAGTCGAATCGGACCCTGGGCAGCAGCATGGCTGCGCCCAGCCCCAGGATGACCGCCCCGCAGACCAATGAGCGCGCGTATTTTTGCGGCATGAGCGACAGCTTAATATTGATGGCCAGAGGCAATTTTTTGTCGCCCTTCACGGAAACCCGATTGAGCAGCGCCGGTAAAAGGGTGAGGTTCGCGATCAGATTGATGAACATCCCGGTACCGGAAATCAGGCCCAGTTCGGACGCACCGGCGTAGGCCGTCGGCACGAAAGCGTAAAAACCAATGGCGGTGGTCACGGAACAAAGGAGCAACGCATTACCCACGCTTTGGGCCGTCTGGCGAATCGCCTGGCAAGATCCGACGCCCGCATCAATGAATTCGCGATACCGCAGGCAGAATTGAATGCTGTAGTCGATACCCAAGCCGATAAAGAGCACGGCAAAGGCGATGGAGATCATATTGAGGCTGCCTAGCAAAGCAATGGCGAAACCCATGGTCCAGATCAGACCCACGGTCAGGGTGACAAGGCTTGCCAAAACCAGGCGGCTCGACTTCAATCCCACATAAAGAACAATCCCCACCAGGACGAGCGAAGTGAGCGCGGCCTCGCCGATCCCCTTTTCGACGCTCATCAAATCCGCTTGATTGATCGCTACCTCACCGGTGATGCGGACCCGGACACCATTGGTTCGAGTGAGTCCGAGCTCGACGGCCAGGTTGCGAAGGGTGTCGAGGGCCGGTTTGGCCGGAAAGAGAGCGCTGTAATCTAGAAAGGGCTGCACGATAATGAATTGGCGGCGCTGCTCGACGCCGGTTTCTTCGCCCAGCATGATTTCCTGCCAGGACAGCGGATAGGGCTTTCCGTCCAGCGCGTTTTCCACGGCCGCGTCCAGACGTTCAAATAACACTACGAGACGCGAAGGGTCCGCGGGATTCTCCTGCGCTAAGCGTAAGGTCTGCTCAATCAAGGACAGCAGGCCCCTTAAGCTGAAGTCCTGGAATAAAGTCGCCAAAAACGGTTGGACCTCGGCCAAGTTGTCCGCAAGCGCTTCCAGCTCCTCCACGCTTGAATATAATAGGCCGTTTCTTTCAAAAAAACGCCCTCCCCCTGGCACATAGATGTTCTTGAAGATATCTTGGGTCTGCCGCAGTCGCTTTGCCAGGCGCTGGCGCGCGCGCCGTGCGAGCTCCGGGGCATCGGCCTCGATGACGACAACAATGACATCGAAAATTTGGGGAAAAGCTTGCCGATAGGCCTTGTAGGTCTGGCGGAAGGGCAGCTTGTCGGACACCATATCGGTGAGATCTGTATTGATTTTGAAATTGAAAATCGTATAAGTCAACACTCCGGCGGTCAGAAGCAGAATTCCTATGATCAAAGGAAGGGAGTAATTCAGGGCGAGATCAATCCACCACTGCGGTAAACAGGGGGTATCATTTTTCAGGCATTTGAACATATTTTCACGTTCGGATCTGCAAAGAGTCTATACCGGCGGGATAGACGCGGTACTAGGCCAGCGCGAAGCATGTCGGACATCTCCGGGCGGGCAAAGATCCACTTCAAGAACGTAATTCTCCCCGCAGCCACAGCTGCTCCTATCCGTCGCCGGCCCTTCAAGCATAACCGTGATTGCGGAACCAGCGAACCGCTTTTTCCAGAGCGATGCGCGGTGGCGTCTGGGGCAAATTAAGCTCCTTGACCGCCCGCGCGGGATCCACAAACATCTTTTTGCGGGCCATTTTAACGGCGGCCGGCGGGAT
>CP070697.1:3348831-3351284 GCA_020353555.1 Desulfobacterales bacterium | reverse complement strand
AGGTTGGAGAATAGCTTACCCAAAAGTCATATAAACGTCAACCAATAAAAGGGTCAGCACCAAAATTCCAGAAGCCGAAAATATCAGGGAATGGGGCTCGGTCTTTCGTTGACGAAGAAATTTGTGGAGCTCCACGGCGGTGAAATACGGGTCGAAAGTGAGGGAGAGGGCAAGGGCTGCCGATTTTATTTCACGTTGCCGCTGGAGTAAAAGATGATGAAGGAAAGAGCGAGCCCAGTTTAGACCGACTTAAGGATGGAGTTCATACTAGGTGTTTTGGGCTGGGAAAAATTTCAAAGGCATTGCATGATGAAGGAAAAAAAAGGGGAAAAACGCTTTGGGTGCATTGCGGTGGAGAAAGGATTTATCGCGCCGGATCAATTAGTCCAAGCGTTAGAAATCCAGGCAAGAGAAAATGTTGAGCAGGGCACGCATCGGCTGTTGGGACAGATATTAGCTGATATGGGACTCTTGTCACAAGATCAGGTCGAAGAGATTTTAGAGACCATGAGCCAGGCCATGATCTATGTGATATCGACGGGGAGATAACTTGGGCTTGTCTGGCAAAGGCTTGCGGTGACAGCCGCCGCCTTCTCGCTTTTAACCGCCGGTTGTGGCGCCCATCGTCTTTTCGGCCTTTTCTTTTGCGAAATAGTCTTCAATCTACGCTGGATGGAATTGTGGCTGCTCTGCCGCGGGGACGTGGGCTTTGCCGCAAGGCTTGGCGGGCCCAATGGCCCGGTGTGCCGCGGAAACGCTGGCGTGCTTGTGAAAGGATCGGTCGGCTGTAATTGGGCGCGTATGGCGGGGGATTTGGCAGCGGTTGACGGAAAAAGGGACGGCCGGGCCCTTGATTTCAGCCCCGGTTTAGGATGGCGACGACCTCATCGCGATAGGCACGGCTTTGATCATCGGCGGCCACCACCTCAATTTCGGACGGCGAGGCGGCTCCCAGGCCCATTTCGGCGGCGCGGGCAATCTGTTGCTGCTCGAAAATAGGGGTCTGCATGATTTGAGCATTGCTCCCCAGGAACTTCAAAATGGCCACCCCCACGGCATCGATGGCGACACGATCGGTGGATGCCAGAAAGACGTTGCCTGGGGCCCGTTTCCCGTCCATGGGACCGCCGTCGACAAAAGCCTCGACGCCGTCCAGCACAATCAGGTCGGGTTTAAACGGGGCGTTGATCTCCGCGATCATGCGTTGCTGGTGGCGCGACCCGTGCAGTTCCCGCATGTAGTCATAACCGTGACGGTGGGTGGGGACTACGCCGACATGGAGTTTCAGTGACAGGGTGAAGACCCCGCCGTATTGATGCGTCTTCAGACAGCCCGTGGATATCAAACATTCGGTTTCAAGCACGGGACGGGCCACCCGAAATCCATCGCGCCAGTGGGAGCCGGGCGGATTCAATTTGACCCAGTCCTCGGCATTCAGATCGTCGAAATCAATGATTTCGACATCCAAATTCTGCAATAGGGGAATAATTCCCTTGCGCTGCATGACCTGCCGGGTGGGCGCGTAGCTGCGCTCGCCCAGGCGGACCGTTTTGGCGCCCATCTGCCAGATTTCTTCCACTAGGGCCACCAGGGTGTCGTTGTGGGTGGACCCCGGCGCGCGATCGGCGGTGTTGAAATTCGGTTTGATCAGGACATTTTTGTTGCGCACGGGGTTAATGCGCAAGGCTTGAATGGATGCGACCACTCCGGATTTGCGATCCGGGGTGCTTACAAGGGTCACCTGATTCTTGGCGTTTTCCATCGTCAAACCTCCCTGTATGTCAACTAGGAGTAATGCTCCCGCCGCTCCGGAATATTTTAGAAAATTCCGGCGACTGATGCCAGTGCCCGGCTCGCGCTTCCTGTCTCTTTCGGTATTCATACCTTCTTTCTGATTCAACGCCTAGCCTTCCGTTTTCTCATCAGGCCAACGCGCCTTCCCTGAATTGCAGGCGGTTGGCAAGCCGGACGATCCCATCCCCACCAGGGCTTCGCACTGATGCGCGCAAAAATCGCCCCGCCGCCCTGCTGGCGGCCGAAGAGAATGCTCATGGTATCAAGCAGTTCTTCGGCCAGACCGGATCGCTCCAGCATATCCCCCATGAAAACGAAAAGCGGTGCAGCCGGGAGGGTCACATTGGTCATGCCCCCTAAATGCGCAGCGGCAACAGGTTGAAAAAGGACCAGCCAAAGCCGATCAGCCCGAAGCTCAGGGCGGTGCCCAGCAATGTGAAGGTCACCGGAAAACCGGCCATCAAGAGAATCGTCAAGGCCAGAAGCATTCAAGCCGGCAAATATTCCATCAGGAGGCGTCCTTTTCCGCGGCTTCAATTCCCAGGATCTGCATTAGACTGTGGATGCCCAGCGAAAGTCCCTGCAGCAAAAGAAGACCAATGCCATTCCAGCTCTTGGGCAAAAACGAAACTGTTTTGGAAAAGATAGCGCATGACCAC
>CP070697.1:3346274-3348731 GCA_020353555.1 Desulfobacterales bacterium | reverse complement strand
TAAGGCTCATCGGATACCAGATAAATCGTGCGGTTCAGCGCGCGGCCTTTTTCTTCCAGCAGCGCCCCGAGCGCCCGGAGGCTTTCTTCCGGATAGACCTGTCCGGTGGGATTGTTGGGCGAATTTATCAAAACCGCCTTGGTTTTCGCCGTGATGGCGGCCGCAATAACTTCCAGGTCCAGGTGAAAATCCGGCGTGGTCGGAACGGTTTTCAGAACACCCCCATGATTGTCGGCATAGAATTTATACTCCACAAAACAGGGGGCCGGGGTGAGCACCTCATCGCCCGGGTCCAGAATGGCTTTGAGGATCACGTTCAGGGCCCCGGAGGCCCCGCAGGTCATGAGAATGTCTTTTTCCGTGACCGGGGCCTGCTGTTCGGCGGCCAGATATTCGGCCACCGACCCGCAAACCATCGGATAGCCGGTGTTCGGCATGTAGCAATGATCACCCAATCCGCAGGTGGCCACGGTCTCCTGCAGGATCTGATTGAATTTTTCCGGAGGCGGCAGATTGGGATTTCCCAAGCTGAAGTCATAAACGTTTGCGGCGCCGTACTCGGCCTTCAGGCGGGCGCCTTCTTCAAACATCTTCCGTATCCAGGAAGACTTGGCGATGATGTCCGCAATTTTTTTAGCAATGGTCATAGCCCGCTCCTCGTGTTGGGGGGTTGCGCGTTAGCGTGTTTCCAATTCCTTCCACGGGTAGTCGATTAATTCGAGCAAAACGCCGTTCATCTTCTTAGGATGAATAAAGGCAAATTCGCAGTCGCGAAACGGCCGGGCGCCGCCGATAAACGGATAGTCCTTGGCCTTCAATTCATCCATCGCCTCCCGGGTGTTGTCCACGTTGAAGCTGATGAGCATCACCCCTTCGCCCCGGTTGGCAATAAATTTGGCCACATCGCCATCGGGCGCGGTGGACTCCATCAGTTCAAAGCCGACTTCACCCACCCAGTAGCGGGCGACTTTTATTTTCTCCGGTGCATCGATATACTCGTCGTCCGGCTGGGACTTGCCCAAGACCGGCTCCCAGATTTTACGGGCCTCTTCCAAGTTTTTCACGGCAATGCAAATGTGATCGACCTTGTTTACTTTCATCGTCTTTATCTCCTCGGGTAATATCTGCCGGTGTGCGGCGCCGTCGCGGGCGGTTGCACGCGCGACGCTTGCCGGTCAAGGCGGAATCTGCGGCGTCCCAACCTCCCGCCGGCTGCCAACCGAAACCGGAAACGGGCGTCGCATGTCTGATCCTGCTAGAAGGTCACTTTCTCCAGCGGGACGCTGATCGCCTCATCCGGGCAGACGCAGCCGCACTCGTTGCAGTCTTCGCACAGAAACTCGGTGACCACCGGCCGGCCGTCCTGCACGCGGATGGCCCGGTCCGGACATACCTCCACACATAAGGTATCGGTATAACCGCCACACATGGTACATTTGTCATAATCGATCTGAGCCGCCATATCTCAAAACTCCTCTCATCGTAAGGGGGGGAATTCCAAATTGCCTGAGAGTTTGTCATCGCGTGGAAGGGCCGGTCGCATCCCCACCCCGCGTTGCAGGCTCCCAAGGGCTATTCCGCTTTGTAAAGCCTCATCGTCGTGACACCTTGCCCCCGGGGAATGGCCTTCTGCAATTCAATTTTCAGCGGAACGGCGAAAAAGACGCTGACATCTTCCAGGATGCTCTGATACATCCTCTCCCGGCACACGGCGACTTCTTCCATGGGGACCCCGAATTCCTTGGCCCACGACGGCCAGGGGTCGCGGCTGCAATTGATGAAGATTTCGCCGGGATTCCCACCTTTTTCCGCCGTTGCCAGCCCGCCTTCCGTGATCCACAGACCGGCCAGAGCTTTTCCGAGATTCAGCAAGAAGGCCTCTTCCCCTTTCAGCCAATTTAAGCGCGGCAGGAGACTCTTGCCGATATCCTTGCCGAAGAATTCCGCGGCGCGCAGGCTGACATCCAGGGGCGTAACCCCCTCGCCGGCAAATTCCAGCGCGACCTGCCGCCAGCGGTAATACGTCTTGCCGATTTCCGCCTGCGCCCCGTGTAATTCTCTCCACAACTTGCTGATTTCTTTTTCTGCATCCACTGGCATGGTAAACCTCCTCCTTAAATGCGCATCCCGATACGGTAGCCGTCATGGACCGCACTGGATAAGTTGCGGGGAATCAGCGCATCCCCGATGACGAAAAGCTCGATTCCTTCGGATTGCACAACCTTTTTCAAATTTTCGTTGGGTTCTCTTTCGCTGACCACCACCGTATCGCATTTGACCGGCCACCGATATCCGTCGTAGGATTTGACGACGATGCCCTCGTCATCCATTTCTTCGATGTCGCAGTCGTTGTAGACCGTAATGCCGTTTTGCCGCATGTAGATCATGTAGCGCCATTTAAAGGACGGGTTGATGTCGAATCCGGCCGTTTTGTCCTTACCGACAATCGTCACCTTT
>CP070697.1:3343691-3346174 GCA_020353555.1 Desulfobacterales bacterium | reverse complement strand
TTTGAAACCGTGTAAAACTCGGGCCTAAGGGCTCGTAAAGAAAGCCCCGAGACCGCGCACAACATGAACCATTGTCGCACCCACGTTTTCTCAAGGTCTTTGAAAGCAGCGGCGCCACCACGCGGTTCTTTCCTAACGATCCCTAAGGCCCTCAGACAGTTACACGCTTTCAAATCTGACCATCCATTGCGCTTGTCACCGAAAGGCTTGGGGTAATGTGACAAAGTAGAACTAGGTAAGCTTTTCAACCGAAAACGAGCGGACCTCCCGGCTGGTCTGTTTGTCGATCAGTTGACAAAAAATCAGGTTATCGGATTTATTGCCCCAAGGCCATACGGTGGCCGCCATGGACAAAGATTATTTGCCCGGTGATCCAACCGGCTTGTTCTGAGGCGAGAAATACGACCGTATCGGCAATATCTTCGGGTCGGCCCACTCGCCGCAATGGTATATCTGCAATCAGCGCTTCTTCCATTTGCGGGGAAATATAGCCGGACTGAACCGGACCAGGCGAGACCACATTGACCGTGATGCCGTATGGCCCCAATTCGGCCGCCGCACTGCGGCTATACGATTCCAGGGCGTATTTACTTGCGCGGTAGGAAATTTCCTTAGGACATCCCCACGCGCAGTCTGCGCTGATATTGATAATTCGGCCCCAGTTGGTCCGTCTTGCGATAATGCGACGTGCAAACAGGCGCATCAGGATCGCCGCGGCGCGGGAGTTCACCGCAAAATGACGATCATGGCTGTCAACATCGATCGTTGCGATGGCGGGGCCGCCCTCCCACAACTGGGTCTCTTTTCCTAACGTATCGGCCGGGAGAAAGGTATCCGCGACATACTCTGCCGCATTATTCACCAAAATATCAACCTGTCCAAACGCCTTTTCGGCCTCGTCGAATAAACGATAGACATTCAGCGGATTCCGCAGATCGCCTTCCCAGGATTCCGCTTTACCGCCGGACTTTCGGATGGATGCCAGCACCTCATCGGCTGTTTTTCGCTGTTGTTCAAAAAAGAACCCTAAGCCTGGTTCCAGTGACTGATTGGCAATCTGCTCCTGATCGGGAGAGTCGATTTCTTGACGAAAGAAATGAATGAACGCATGGGCACTTTGGGCCGCAAATGCTCTTGCAATGGCTGCACCAATGCCCCAGGGATTATTTCCCCCCGTTACAAGCACAACTTTATCTTTCAACCCCGGATCGATCATGGCGTTTGGAGTGTCGTGCAAGCAGCCGGCGCCGTCGTTATTCGGTTTGGGTTGCTTTCAGAATAGCGCCGCGGCGGCTCAAAAATGGTTCCGATCCTTGTCATTTCCAAATATGGGCCTCCGGCAATCCCCGAGCAAAAACAAGATATCGTCTGCGTAGGTCTGCGGTCAAAAAATTTATCGTGTAAAGCATCCAACGAGGGCTGAAGATGCCAAACGCTGTGTCTGTATGCACAATGATTTATGCCGTTCGGTTTAATATATACGCAAATTTTTGGGGGGGAACAATAAAAACGTTGAAAAATACGGCTGGACAGACTAATATCCGACGACGATTGAAACACTCGCCGGCTTTCGATTGGGCTACGTGAATTCAGAAGCTGTTTCAGAATCTGCCATTCGTTGGTTGGCGGGGCTCCCGGCGTCGGATCCTCGGCAAACCCTCAGTTCAAACAACCAACCTTTCAAAAGAAAGTAAAGCGATGATACTGAAAAGATGGTGTCTGGTTGCATCCGTGTTCATGGTGGCGAGCCTGGTGATCACGGCTCCGGTGGTTTCAGGGGAGTCTTGGCGGGCTTTTAGGCAAGCAAACGGGCTTCAGGCCTATGTCCCCCCCGAGTGGTTTTTAAAGGGGGACTTCATTGCCTGCGAAAAAAATCCAGCTTACGTTTTTGGACCGGTTCAGGACTTTGTCGGCGCGCTTGGCGGCACAACCGCCTGGCTGATCGAGGATATGGAGTTAGAACGCCTCGAGGCGGCCGCTGCCGATGGAAAGAAAATCGAATATTCGCTGTTTCTTGAAACGGTTTTACCTGACCGCACAGAGTACTGGGTTTTCGTGGTGCTGCCGTATGAAAGCGCAAAGGCGTGGTACGATGCGAGGCGGGCCTATCACGGTACAAAGGCCAAGGAATATTACGGAAAAACCCGAAGTGAGCTTGAACGCGCCCTGAGCCAAGGGCTTAAGATTAATGCTGAGCTTCGCTTTTGGATAGAGAACGGCGAGACCAGCCTGCAGGCCCCCGAGGATGTAATCATGAGCAGGTACAAATTCCGGCCGGTTTTCGACCTCGGCACGGGTCGCCGGCCGGATCCGGCTGCCAAGACCGAGTAGCCCGGTATCCAAGGAGGTATAAATCATGCCATCTGATGAGTATAAAAATCATAAATCTAATCGCCGCGACTTTTTAAAAAAAGCGGCGGCCATCGGATTGGGAGCGGCGGTGGGTGGTACCGCTTTTCCGGGGCCCCGCCCGGCTTCGGCCC
>CP070697.1:3341104-3343591 GCA_020353555.1 Desulfobacterales bacterium | reverse complement strand
TGCTGATGCTTCATTACGTAATGGTCAACGTTTCTTTAGAGTGCATATATTTCCGTTTCGAATGACCGCTAAGAATATGGATGAACATAAATACTCAGCGTGGTACAAATTTTGGGAAAATCTTAAGGAAGGATACGATTTCTTCGAGAAAAACGAACATATCCCACCCAATGTCGAAGTACAAGACAGACGGTATGTCTTTGAAGCATTCTGACACCATAACGAATAAGGCGCGGCACCTGACCGCTATTCTCCTTGTGCTCGATAACGCCAGCTAAGCTTGGTTGGGCGCGCGAACAAAAAGCGGATTGACTCCGATCTTTTGGTTAAAGTCGAAATGAAAGCGCAAGCACTAGGACCCATTGAAGGACGACCGTTCTTCTGCTCATGGAGCGGAGGGAAGGATTCATGTCTCGCGCTCTATCATGCCGTCCGAAAAGGAGGCAGACCCGAATGCCTTTTCACCATGATGACGGAGAACAATCAATCATCTCGGTCTCACGGGTTGCCCCAGTCCCTGCTTGAACAGCAGGCGCGCCAACTCGGCATCCCCATCGTCTTTCGGTCGGCCACCTGGGATGAATATGAAGCGACTTTTTCGGCTGGCCTACATGAATTCAAAGCACACGGAATCGAAGTCGGTGTTTTCGGAGATATAGACGTTGAGTCGCATCGTGACTGGTGTGTCCGTGTGTGTAACGCAAACGGCATTCGACCCTGCCACCCGCTCTGGCGACGTCCGCGTCGCGAATTGCTCAAGGAATTCATGGATCTGCAGTTCAAAGCACTCATCGTTGTTACAAAAGCCGATAAATTGGGTCCAAAGTGGTTGGGTAGGATCATTGACCAGAACACCGTCAGCGACTTAGAGAAGGCCGGCATTGATGCCTCGGGCCAGTTAGGCGAATATCACACCGTGGTCGTTGATGGTCCGATCTTTACGTCGGAGATTACGCTCAAGACCCAAGAGTCGGTGCTGCACGGCGGATATTGGTTCCTGAAGCTATCTGCTACGAAAAGCTAAACACAAAACGGCCGACCTTCAAGCGGGATGGAGCTGACAGGAATAAACAGGCGGTTTTACGTAAGGTTCATAAGTTCTCAAAGGTTGCTGTTAATGATCGCTGCTATAGAGCCATTCGATGATCGCCGTCAACGAGCCACCGGCAGCCCCGGGACGCCCTCGGGCTCGCCTTCTTCATTTTTTTTTGCTTGCATTCTGGCTCGGCTTCGTCATTAGCCTTCTTTTCGGATTATTCCGGTGGCGGGTCCGCTCCGACGAACCTATCGGAGCCTGGGAGGAGCGCTGAACAGAATGCAGGTTGTAGTATATGATGGACGGCTCGAACTTATTCCCGAACGAGACGTTAGAGAGCTCCGGGGGTTTCTGAGAGGCATAAATACGGAGTTCGAACGTGAGGAAGATAGCGTATGAATATTGTCGATTCTACCGGTTGGCTTGCATATTTTGCGGATGAACCGAATGCCAAACATTTCCTTGCCCCTTTGAATGACAAGGATGCGCTTGCTGTTCCAGCGTTAATGATCCCGGTACTTCGTTACACTTCCCACCGTTTGGTGACCTCAGCACTGGCTCGACAAGAAGGAAGTCGTGGAAATCAGAAAACTGATAGAAGATGACCTTGCAAGTCTAGCGGGGCTTTACCAGCAGTTCTGGGGTGAAGTGTCTTCAGTGGAAAAGATGCGAACGACATTTCAAAGGCTCAAGAGAAATCCGAACTATATATTTTTAGTGGCGGAACAACAGAATCGCTTGGTTGGTTCAGTCACGGGTATCATCTGTGAAGAGCTTTACGGCGACTGCAAACCATTCCTGGTAGTTGAGGACGTCATTGTCGATCAACATCATCGGCGTTTGGGAATTGGGTCTTCACTTATGAGGGAACTGGAAAGATATGCTGTTAAAAGCAACTGTAATTACATCATTTTCGTCACCGAGTTAGAACGAACAGAAGCGCATAGATTCTATGAATCAATCGGGTACAAATCCGATGCATACAAAGGTTTTAAGAAGCGACTGAAAACAACCAAAACGGTTCCGTTGACGGCCAGAGCTATGCCATTCTGTAAGGTCTTGGTAGATTGAAAATTTTTCGATGCCAGAGTCCCGCTCATCTCGTGCCCGTGCGGCGCAAACTAGTATAAAGGGAAGAAAATGATAAAAATTCGAAACTAGTTCTACTTTGTCACATTACCGAAAGCCTTCCGGTGGCAAGCGTAAGGGATGGTCAGATTTGAAAGCGGGTAACTGTCTGAGGGCCTTAGGGATCGTTGAGAAAGCACCGCGCCGTGGCACCGGTGCTTTCAAAGAGCTGGGCAAAAAGTCGGTGCGACGATGATTCATATTTTGTGCGTCCGCGGGGCTTTCTTTGCGAGCCTTTAGGCACGAGTTTTACTCGCTTTCAAATCCGATCATCCATCCAGCGTCCAACGGCGAACATGGTTAATGTGACGAAGTAGAACTAG
>CP070697.1:3338512-3341004 GCA_020353555.1 Desulfobacterales bacterium | reverse complement strand
ATCCCCTGAGCTACGGGCGCGTGATTGGCGGTCAGGATAATTGATCGGCGCGGACAAGTCAAGGTCTAAAATGACGCTAGGTTCAAAATCGCCGGTTTGATCTAATAGCCCATGTTCACGAGCGCCGTCTTGGCTTCGCCGACAACGTACAACGAGCCGGCGATGCAGATCACATCCTGAGGTTTCGCGGTTTGGACGGCATATCGGACGGCTTCAGCAACCACCGGGATGATCCGACTGTCGGCCTTTAAGTCTTGGGCGACGGCGTAGAGTTTTTCGGGCGGCAGGCCGCGGTCAATTTGGGGGCAGGTGAGGATGACCCGGCGGCAGGGCGGCAACAGGCTGTGCAGCATCGCCGCATAGGGCTTGTCGGCGAGTATCCCGACCACCAGGGTGATCGGCCGATCGGCCAGATTCTTGGACAGGAACCGGGCGAGTTTCCGTGCGGCCATCAGATTGTGGGCCCCATCCAGGATGATATGCGGTTCGGTGGCAACGATTTCCAGCCTGCCCGGCCATTGGTTGGTGGCCAGACCGGCTTTAATATTATCGAATGCAAGCCCGACGGCGTTTCTGTTCAGCAGTTCACAAGTCGCCAAAACCAACGCGGCGTTTTCTATCTGGTGGTCTCCGCTGAGAGCGGTGGTCAGCCGGCGCCAGACGTTTTCGATGCCGAAATACGAAAAACCGCCTGACGGGTGCCGTCTTACCCGAAAGTCGCGGCCGAGTCGATAAAGCGGCGCGGACCTTGCGGCCGCAATTGTGTCTACGATAGCAAGAGGCCCGCTTTGTCGGATGCCGGTGACCACCGGTGTACGGCGTTTGATGATGCCCGCTTTCTCGTGGGCGATTTGAATCAGCGTATTGCCTAAATACTCACGGTGCTCCAGCGACACATTCGTGATAATCGCCACCGCTGGGCACACGGCATTGGTGGCATCGAGTCTTCCTCCCATTCCCGTTTCGATCACCGCCCAGTCCACCCTTTGGCGACCGAATTCAAAAAGCGCCATAGCGGTGGAAAATTCGAAAAAAGTGGGCTCGCGCCCTCCGCTATGGACCTCTTTAACCGCCCGGTAGGAAGCCACGACGGCCTCATCGGAAATGGGGCGATTATTGATGCAGATTCTTTCGTTAAAGCGCACCAGGTGAGGAGATGTATACAGGCCGACCTTATATCCCGCGTGGTGCAGGATGGTGGCCAGACTGGATGCGACCGATCCTTTGCCGTTGGTGCCGGCCACGTGAATACAGGCATAATCAGCCTGGGGATTTCCGAGGCCGGCTAAAATCCTTTTGATGGTCGCCAGGCCAAGTTTAATCCCAAACCTTCTCAGACCGTACATCGTCTTCAGGCAGGTATCATAGGAATCCCGGAGTGCCATATACGCAAAAAACCCGACAGTCCGCCTGCCGGGTTTCAAAACTTCGCAGGTTGGATTTACCTGCGATATCGGGCCGCTTTGGCAGCGGCAATTCTCTCTCTTCTTAAGGCTTCACGCTGTTTGCGACGTCTGAATTCGCTCGGTTTTTCGTAGCTTTTCTTTAATTTTAGACGCTTAAAGAGCCCATCGTTTTGGATCTTTTTCTTTAAGATGCGCATGGCCTTTTCAATGTCGTTATCGACGACTCTGACTTGAATTTCCTTCAATATTCTCGCCCCTTTCTGGATATCCGTAAAATATAAGAAAATCTAAAAAAATGGAAAGATGTCACCCCAAAGAATTCCAATGATGATTGATTTCCCGTAAATTTAATCCCTCCATATACCCAATAATAACTTCATTAGCAAGCAAAATATGTTGTTTGGGTCACACTTTTTCGACCTTGTCGATCAGGGCGCGCCTCTGATCCGACGCCCGACCCGGAGACGACACGCCCCCCGGGAACGCCCATTATTGACTTGACACACCATCGCCATTCGTCCATACTCGGCCGTCAAAAATCATCGAGGATCAGCTTTTCAGCTCTGTATCTTACCACATTCCGAAAGGAGGTTAATCTATGCGATTGATTTTATTGGGAGGGCCCGGCGCAGGCAAAGGAACACAGGCCAATTACATCAAAGAGAAATACCAGATTCCACAAATCTCTACGGGAGACATGCTGCGGGCAGCATTGAAAGAAGGCACCGAACTGGGCCTCGAGGCCAAGGGGTATATGGATGCGGGCAAACTGGTTCCCGATGACGTGATCATCGGGCTTGTCAAGGAAAGAATTAAAGCGCCGGATTGCGCCAAGGGCTTTCTGTTCGACGGCTTTCCCCGAACCATTCCCCAGGCGGATGCCATGAAGGAAGCCGGGGTTGCCATTGACGCCGTGGTGGACATCGATGTGCCGGACGAGGAGATCATTAAACGCATGAGCGGGCGGCGGGTGCATCTGGCCAGCGGACGAACGTACCACGTTATTTTTAATCCTCCCAAAGAAAACGATCGAGACGATGTTACCGGCGAACCCCTGATCCAGCGGGATGACGATAAGGAAGAGAC
>CP070697.1:3335912-3338412 GCA_020353555.1 Desulfobacterales bacterium | reverse complement strand
TTCATCGTTGCCGGAGTGCAATCTGGTCAATGATTTTTATCGTGGACTAATGGGTCGATTGCCTGACTCGGACGGGTTTGCCGGCTGGGTGGAGTCGATGGTAGCGGCTAAGTCTACAGGACCTGAGGCGGTTCAGGAGCTTTCCCAAGAGATTGCTCTGGGCTTCCTCCAAAGCCAGGAATACGTCTTAAGAGACAGAAATGACCGGGATTTCCTGGAAGACCTTTATAACGGCATTTTGCGGCGGGGAGCCGATCCGGCTGAGTTCGAGGGTTGGATGGACTACATCAATGGCGGCTGGACGCGCGAGCAGGTGCTTCAAGCGTTCGTCAATTCCGAAGAATTCCAGCTTAGAGTCCAGGCCTATATCAATTCCGGTGTCAGCGCGCTCAGCCTGCCGGAGAGAATCACCCTTTCGAACGTCGACAGCTCGGATAGTACGATTGCTGCATCTTTAAAAACAATTTCCAAGACGGCAAAATCGATGCAAACCCGCGCATTTAACGATCTTGGAACCCAGTACACGGCTGAACCTAAATCCATTTGGGTGGAAGACACGGATGCACTGGATTTAATCAACGATATTCTCGGTGTGGTGCAGGATAGCGGGTATCAGTATTTTGTGAATGCTGGACCGTATAAGGCCTTGGTCAAAGAAGTGGACGACAATGACCAAAGTCAGAGCGGTGCGTCAACCACCTCGGCGACGACCGAACAGTTGATGGAAATCACACTTGACGTTACCCGGACAGACAACAACGCCCCCATGATTATTAAAGTCTGGGTGCTCGAAAACGACGGTCCGGGTGGGGCTGCCATGCGTATCCGGGGTCATTTCACCGTGACCAAAGGGGTCAACCCCGCATACCCGTACGGCCAGATGGAGGCCCATTTTAAAGGCAGCGCTCTGGATAACAACGGATCCGAGCTTCCGGGTGATCCGATCTTTGTTCTGGCCCTTAGAGTTGATTCTGATGCTGATGGCCATGTGTTGGTTGAATCTGTCGATATCGGCGACGAAACGCAAGGGGAGTTCGGGTATATGTGGAATAACAAAGTGCGACTTGTCGCCAACTCCGATCTAACGATGGGGAATGCCTATATCGATGTCTATGAGTCCTGGAATGACGAGGGCGGCTCCGGTGAAGACCAGTATACGAGCTATATTGCTTTCAATGAAAACTATTTCAAAGAGCTGGAAGGGGGTGAAGTCGCCCCGACGGTTTTGGATAAAAACAACTTTCACCAGAGAATATACCGCTATAAGCTGTTTAAGAAGTCGGACGGTTCCAAAGTGACAAGAAATGCGGGCTTTCCGATCCGGTTGGCCAGCGGTTTACACGCCTACATCGGTTATTACGGATTGTGGGCGCCTCAGGGAGCTGCAGCCAATGACGGCGACCAGGTAAGCCGGCTCGGTAACGATGCCACCTATACCCTGGTGCGCAAGGGCGGAAAGCTAAAAAAGCACACCAAAGCCGAGATCGGTCTCGAGGAATTATCCGGCGTCGAAATGTCTTTTTATCGATGCAACGATCAAGGATGCAGCGATTACATCATTGCCTGGGACAAGACCACCGAACTATTCAATAAGATCGGCCGCCGCAATCAAGAAAATGGCCAAATTGAATACTATCCGACGCCCTATGAAACAGTAACCTTCACCGAATGGGAAGGTGCATGGTGCGAGGCGCTTAACAGCTATTTGCCGTTAGGCCGCTTGTACAAAGATGACCTCGGGCAGCCCAAGGCACCCGCCAACACGGATACGGTTTATTACCATGCGGAAGAGACCTTTATTCCGAATGCGAATATGACCCTCTATTACTGGGGACCGGCTCCCGGGCAGAACCAGGACACCTACTGGATGGACTTCGAGAACATGACCGAAAAAACTTATACGTTCGACGTGCAGGATCTGGTCTTGAAAGATGAAAATGGCGATCCAATTCTGGATTCTGAAAGCGAATTCGGCACCTACCTGAGTCCTTTGACAATTGGGCACTATACCCGGGAAGATTGCTGGCAGGCCCATGATGCCGACATCTATTATACCTGGGAAACCGGTTCGAATGAGTGGAATCAATTTACAGCCATCAAAGATCCACAAGGCGAGATCGTGGCCTTTGAAGCTCCCTTGAGATTCACCTACACCCATTCGACTGCCAATGATCTGAACGGGGTTGATACGCATAACGGGAAAAAATTCAGTATCGAATACGACGGGTTTGAGCTCCACATTCCTTTTGAGTTTGATGCGGATGAAGGCGAATGGCAGCCGATCATAAATCTGAAAGATGGCACCGTGCTGGTTGGATCGAACGGTACCGAATACGTGCTCAAAGGCACCGAAGGCTGTCTGCGCATGCAGCCAGCTGCTGACCCGAATGCGGCGGCCGGCCTCGAGATCGTGGCCATTGATCCACCCACGTTAGCTTACGATTCGACCAAAACCGATCTGGTCGGCGATCTTCCGACCGATGTCGAGCTGAAAATAATC
>CP070697.1:3333311-3335812 GCA_020353555.1 Desulfobacterales bacterium | reverse complement strand
AACCGTTTAGCCTTTTGAAAAATACCGGATAGGCCGGCAGCTCTTTCGCTTCTCCCTGCGTTAGTTCTCAGCCCGATGCTGCCGTTCTAAGGGCAACTGTTTGTTCCGAAGTCGGCTGCAAAAGCTTTTAAGGCGAGGCCCGCTGCGTCTGCCATAAACCGAGCCAGATCGACGCCGTCGACATCGCGGTCCCGGTCAAAGTCGCCCGGACAGGTTTCTTCAAGCGTGGTCAGCATAAAGGCCATATTCACCGCTTTGTAGGGATACCCATCCGGAATGGGCCAGGCTCCCGGTCTGATCTCGGCCCAATACTCGTTAGATTTCCAGTAAAGACAAGCATTGGCGTTCCACTGATCCTCGGAAGTCTCCCATCCCCACATCCATTGGGCGTCTTCCGTCGCCGCCCCGATGCTCAGCCAATAGACCGTGTTGAGATCTTGCGCAAAAGGAACGGGCAGGCGAACCAAATAATAGAATTTGTGTTCCCACCAGTAGTTGTCCTGGCCCAGGGGGTGAGGAATGGAAGACCAGTAAACCTCTTTGATCTGAGCCGGCAATAGGGTGTATTCTCTCAAAAGATCTCCCGGGCGGTTGTACGGGCTGTCCTCTTTGTTTTTGTAGATGCGAATCCTGAACGCTTTGATTCCCGGTGAAGGGGGCAAACCTTGGCTTGAGGACCCTGGATTGCCCTGCTCCCAATGGTTGCCGTCTTCATCAAGATAGGAACCCCAGAACTGAATCACGGCCACAGGATTTCCATCTGTGCAGAGCCAGTCGTCGGCGATCACCGGTTCTTCGAGTTCAGAGCGGAGGTTGACCCCGTAAACCGCATCGGGGCGCTGAAACCATTTGGCCGCATCCTCGTCCACCAGTATATCGCAGTCGTTGTCGATCCCGTCCACCACGTCATCCGGTGCGCCTGGATAAGCCTCGTCGTTTTGGTCATCACAGTCGCCCCCCAAGCCGACATAGCCCTCCGGGATATCGAAAACGATGCGCGTGTCGGCCGGATCGCCAAAACCGTCGCCGTCATTGTCCCGGTATACCACCCCTTTCAGGTTGTGGACGATGATGGTATCGGTCCCTTCATTGCCTTCGCTGTCCTGCGCGCGGAGGGTCACGGTGTGAATGCCGACGGAAAGCTTTCCTTCCAGCGTGTTTCCTGAACCGAGCAAGCCATCTTGGTCGGATTCCCAGAACAGGGCTTCCGCACTGATCTTTCCGTCTTCCGGGTCGTAGCCCTGCCCCACAAACAACATGGGGTGGTCCGGAGCAAATATCAGTTCTTTATCCGGGTGGATAATATAGGCCTTGGGTTTCTTGCGCTTAACCTCAAAAGATGCGTCGGAGTCGTCGTAGGCGGACAGAAGCCCATCGGAAACCATCACCCGAAACAAGGCTTTGGCGCTGCCGGCCAGGGCATCCATGTCGACGGTATGCGTCGTGTCGTGCAGGCGGGTGGCCAGGGTGGTCCACTCCGTGCCGCCATCCGGGCTGTACAGTAAAATATAGGTCAAGCGATCCTTATCGAGGTCTTCGGCCTCCCATTTGATATTCTGCCGGCCGCTTAACGTCTCGCCGCCGTTGGGATAAAGCAGTTTTACTTCCGGGGAATGCGCCGAACGTTCCACGCCGTCGTACGGATCCGTTCGACGTTGTAGAACGATTTTGACGGTCTCCGGAAAATAGGGGATAAAAAAGGAGAAAGGGACCCGCGGAACCTCTTTTCCCATGAAGTCGACATAGAAGTGCACGTCAAACACATGCCGATAGAGGCGTTTGCCGTCCCGATCATACAACTCGATGTTGTAATTCCCATCCTGCGACGGATGCGGGGCATGCGATGAAAAGACGTAGATAGGATGCAGGACCCCGGAACCGATTTGATCGATGATTCCGGATACGTAAATGGTATCTGCAGCGGCGTAGGGGCTGGCTGCGCCGTCGGTCACAAATCCTCTAGAGGACATCTCATTGTGTATATCGATGTAGGTGTACGGCGTGACCCAGGCATGATTTCCATCCAAAACCGGGGGCGCCGGGGCACCTCCCCGCATAAAATCAATCAGATCTTGGGAGGTCCCGGAAGCATCCGTGTACCAGCGCATAACAACTCTGTCGGCCAGATCGACACCCATGACATCATAACCGAACTCTCCTCCGGTCAGGGTGGCATCCGGGAGGTTCCCGTGTCCTCTCTGATCCATGTTGTGACCATGTTCGTGGGCAAAGATGATGCGATAAAGCATATTGGGACGGCTGTCGTCCTGGCCGAATGCCGAATCGCCCGGGCGTTGCCCGTACCCAACGCCCGAAAAAGCGGCATCGGGGATCCATCCGTATAAGAGGTCCGGCTTCGGGTCCAGGGTGCTGGTGTCGAGTAGATCATCGATGGCACCCAAAAGAGCGGATGGATCCGCATCGATGTCCGCATCCCAGTCTCCCAAACTCGCCCCCGGCCAGGGATAATAGTTCACCCGGTGAGGCGCCACCGGATATAC
>CP070697.1:3330709-3333211 GCA_020353555.1 Desulfobacterales bacterium | reverse complement strand
TAGCCGTTTAGCCCTTTGAAAAACCATGGATAAGCCGATGAGCGGTCGGCCGGGATATTTTGCAGACCGCTAAATTGTGACAAGGTTTTTAATTGCCGGAGATCCCTGGATTGGTCTAAAATACCAAATCCGGACGGGTTGATCTTGGCGGCAGCTTGCGGGGGATCGTGTCATGATCAGAGCAATCCTTTTCGATTTCGGGCAGACGCTGGTGGATTCGGCGAATGGCTTCCGGGCGGCTGAGAGACAAGCGCAGCAGCGGCTGTACGCCGATTTTCAGGACATCCCCTGGGAGAATTTCCTGGCCGACTACCGCCGATTGCGCCAGGAATTTCACGCGCGCTCCGATTTCTCCCGTCCCGCGCTCTGGCAGGCGGTCTATCATTTGTTCAACCGGGAAGCCGACTGGCGGCGGCTCGGAAATTGGGAGACAACTTACTGGGAAACGGTGCAAGCGGCGTCCTCTCTTTTTCCGGAAACAAAGGCGGTTTTGGCGAAGCTGGCTGCGAATTACCGGATCGCGCTGATTACCAATACCCAGGGGCAGAAAACCGCGGGCAATCATCGCACCAGTCAGTTTCCGGAACTGGAACGGTTTTTTGAGGTGATTATTGTGGCGGGCGAATCCGGCCTGCCGCCCAAACCGGATCCGGCCCCCTTTCGGTTGTGTCTGGAAAAATTGCGCCTCGCCGCGGCCGAGGCGGTTTTTGTGGGGGATGACTGGCGGATTGACGTGGGGGGGGCCGCCGGGGTCGGCATCCAGCCCGTTTGGCTGCAGCATCACTCCGTGCGTCGCAACTGGCCCGTCGTCGAGACAACGGTGCCGATCATCACCAGCCTGGATCAACTGCTGGAGCTGGATCAAATTCTCAGATGACGTCATCCGGGGCTTCCTTGCGCGAGGGCCGCAAAACGCACCCCAGGAGCCGAAAAAATCCTTAAAAGCCTTGATCCGATTGACAGGCGAACCTGTTTTTGAGGTTTGGCGGTAAAACCGAAGGTGATTTGCCGCCGAACCCGGGTTGAGGCTCCGCAGGAGAAGCGCGCCCGGATTTAGAAGAAAATATGGCAAAGCATGTCCAAACGCAACCTGCCGCGGCCCGGCCCTAAAACCCGCCGGACCCGCAAGACCCAGACTCGTCGCCGCAAGTCGCTTCTGACGGTGCTCTGGCAAGCGGCCGGCGCCGTGCTGCTCGCAAGCATTCTGCTGACGCTGTCCCTGAGGTGGCTGGCGCCGCCCGCCAGTTCTTTCATGCTCCAGCAGCAAATGGACCTTGGGGACATACAGTACCAGTGGGTCGATTGGAATGCCATTTCGCCGCATATGCCGATTGCCGTGGTGGCGGCGGAAGACCAGAAGTTCCCCGACCATTGGGGGTTTGATTTCGATGCGATTGCCGAGGCGATCGAGGAGAACCGGAAGCGGGCGCGATTGCGCGGCGCCAGCACCATCTCGCAGCAGGTCGCCAAGAATCTTTTCCTGTGGCGCGGCCGCAGTTTTGTGCGTAAAGGCCTTGAGGCCTATTTCACCGTGCTGGTGGAAGCGCTTTGGCCCAAACGCAGAATTCTGGAAGTCTATCTCAACATCGCCGAGTTCGGGCCCGGCATATTCGGGGTCGGTGCGGCCAGCCAGATCTACTTCCGCAAGCCGGCCTCACAGATAGGGCGCAGAGAGGCGGCCCTCCTGGCGGCGGTGCTGCCGAATCCGCGGATACTCAAAGTCCAAAACCCTTCCGCATATGTCCAAAAGCGGGCGCGAGCCATTCAAAAACAGGTCGATCGGTTGGGCGGAAATCACTATCTGCAAAGCCTGTAGGTGGCGGATCGAAATCCACGAGGAGGGATTGTGATAAAAAAAGGACAAACCCGCAGAGAATTCCTGCGGACGATGAAAGCCGTCGGTGCGGGTTCTTGGCTGACAACATCCATCGGTGCCTTGGCGCATGCCGTTCGAACGTCAGATGCCGAAGTTGTAAAACCCGAGCCGGTCCCTCAGCGGCCGTTCGGCAAAACCGGTGTCATGGTCCCGATTCTCTCCTTCGGCGGAAGTCTGGATATACAGCCGTTGATGCTCAGACAAGCCATGCAATGGGGCGTCCGTTACTGGGATACCGCGGCGTCATATATGGGGGGCAACAGTGAAACGAGGATCGGCAAATACCTGGCGAAGTATCCTGAAGATCGCAAAAAGATCTTTTTGGTCACCAAGTCCCATGCCCGGGCGGCGGGCGGCCTGAGCGAGGATCTCGACGGATCCCTGGCAAGAATGAAAACCGATTATGTGGACCTCTTTTGCAAACACGCCGTTCGAAAACCGCAAGACCTGGACGACGATTTGAAGGTTTGGGCGGAGAAGGCCAAAGCCGGAGGCAAGATTCGGCTTTTTGGCTTCAGCACGCACAGCAACATGGAAGAATGCATGCTCAAGGCGGCCACACTCGGTTGGATCGACGGTATCATGATGAAATACAACTATCGGCTGATGCATACCGATCGCATGCA
>CP070697.1:3328103-3330609 GCA_020353555.1 Desulfobacterales bacterium | reverse complement strand
GTCAGATAGCCGATCTCCCCCAGGAATTCAAAAACCGAGACATTCCCCGCGAGGGCCTCTTTGCCCGCGCCGGGAGACAGGCTCAGGTTCTGGGGACGAACCCCCACGATGACCGTGTCGCGCCCGCGCGCTTCGAGCCTCGGTCTGATTTCCGGCGGAAGTTTAAAGCCAAATTCCCCTCGGGCCGTCACCGCCTGCAGTTCCCCCTGGATTTCTTCGATATGGCTATCCCGGTAAATATTGATGGGCGGTTCCCCCACGAAACCGGCGACAAACAGATTGGCGGGCCTTTCAAACAGGTCCGCCCGCGTTCCGACCTGTTGCAGCTCCGCAAAGTTCATCACGGCGACCCGATCCGCGAGCGCCAGGGCTTCCATCTGGTCGTGGGTCACGAAGATAAATGTCCTTTTCAAGCGCTGATGGATGCGCTTAATCTCAACCCGCGTCTCCAGTCTCAAGGCGGAATCCAGATGCGACAGGGGCTCATCCAGAAGCGTGACGCTGGGGTCACGGATCAACGCCCTCCCCAAGGAAACCCGTTGTTGCTGGCCGCCGGAGAGGCTCGATGACTTGCCGTCCAGGATATCGGTTATTTGGAGAATTTCGGCGATATGATTCACCTGTTTGCGGATCTCGGCGGCAGGTACGCCCCGGGCTTTTAAGCACAAGCCCAGATTCTCACCCACGGAGAGATGGGGGTAGAGGGCATAGGTTTCGAAGGCCATGGCGACATTTCTTTCCGCAGGGGTCCAGTCATTGACGACTTGGCCGTCGATGAGGATTTCGCCCTCGCTGACACTTTCGAGCCCGACAATCATGCGCAAGGTCGTGGTTTTTCCACAGCCGGAAGGACCCAGCAAAGAAAGAAATTCGCCGTCCCTCACCGCGAGGTTGAGGTCTCTGACCGCCACGACCTCTTCCGATTTTTTCTTGGCGCGGGCGCGAAAGATCTTTTTGACATTACGCAAAATAACCTCAGCCATCTCAATCCTCGTTCCACAGCAGGTTTTGCTGTGATTGCCGGTCGAAAAAAATCAGGCGGTCTTCCCTGAAACTCAGGCCCAGGGGGGCGTCGGGTTCAACTTCCAGCTCCGAATCCAGTAAAAGCTCCAAATAAATGTCCTGAGCCTTGACCGCAAGAAGCCCCAGTGATCCAAACGGTTCGAAAACATCGGCGCGAACCTTGGCGGTGGCTCTATCCCGATCCGGTTCAAGCGCGATATCGATGGGACGAATGCCGACGGTGATGGCACGCGGGGCATCCACATTCTCCAACTTCTGCAGGGTGTCCGCCGCTAGGGGGATGCTGAAATCGCCTTGGGGCACGCGCAGGGACGCGGTACTTGCATCGGATTCAATGACGGCATCCAACAGATTAATGTGCGGTTGCCCGACCAGACGCGCGACAAAAACGTTCTTTGGCGTATAATAAATCTGCTTGGGATTGCCGATCTGCACAATCTGTCCGTGATCAATGATGGCGATCCGATCCCCCAACGACAATGCTTCCACATAGTCGTGGGTCACATAAATCGAGGTGCAATTCTGCAAGGTTTCCAAACGATGAAACTGGATGCGGAGATCAAAGCGGATCTTGGCATCGACGTGCGATAGGGGTTCATCCAGCAGATACACCGAAGGCTCGCCCACCATGGTCCGGCCGAGAGAGACTCTCTGCTTCTGCCCGCCGGACAACTCCCCCGGACGTCGATCGTAGAGGTGGTCGATTTTCAGCATCTTGGCGATCTGGTCCACACGCCGCCGAATATCGGACTCAGAATGCTTCCTTCCCGGAGCGCGCAGGGAATTGGCCAGGTTCTCGTAAACGGTAAAATGCGGATAGAGGGCATAGCTTTCGAAGGTCATACCGACCGATCGCAGATTGGGGGCAACGGCATTCATGCGTTTTCCATCGAAAAGCACTTCGCCGGCGTCGGGATCCTCCAGTCCGGCAATCACCTTCAGCGTCGTGGTTTTCCCGGCGCCCGAAGGTCCCAGAAGGACAAAAAATTCCCCGTCCCGGGTTTCGAAGTTCAGGTCGTTTAAGGCCGGCGCTCCGTCATAACTTTTGACTAAATTTCTCACGGCAACCACTGTCATAATCAACCCCGGCTTGATTAGATGGCTATTTTTTCACGGCTCCCAGACTCAAGCCCCGCACCATGTAACGCTGGGCATAAATCGACAAAATAAAAATGGGAATCGCCGCCACCAGACAGGCCGCCGCGATATCGCCATACCTCAATTTCTCCGCCGTAATGAACTTCAGGGCCGAAACCGTCACCGGTTGGACTTTCGATGATCCCAGAACCAGCGCAAAAATAAAATTGTTCCAGGCATAAATGAAGGCCAAAAGCGAGGCCGCCGCAATCCCGGGCTTGGCCAGGGGCAGAATAATCCGGCGAAAGGTGTGCCGCAGCGGAAATCCATCCACCAGACTGGCCTGCTCCAGCTCCACGGAAACATCTTCGAAATAGCTCATCAAAATCCAAATCACCATGGGCAT
>CP070697.1:3325496-3328003 GCA_020353555.1 Desulfobacterales bacterium | reverse complement strand
CGGGTGTTTGGGGTCGCAGTTGGCGATGTCTTTGCGGGTCAGCCGGCGCCATACGATCTTACGGGCGCCGTCGGTGACGTTGCCCCCTGCAAATGCGATGATGTTCGCCATGTGATACGCGCCTGAAACTCCAAAAACCGAATTGCCGTGCTTGATTTTCAGCGGAATTATACGTATGACTTAAACTGGCCTTCGCTTCCGCTTGGCTGGTTTTTGTCAGTTGGACTATAGAATACTAGACGTTGGAGATCAAGGCGGACGGGGCAACGCTTTTGGGATTTATAGGGGGAAGGCGGCGATTCGGCCCGCTGCGTTTTCATGACTTCCAGCCAGCGCGCCGAGGTTTGAAGCAGCGCGCTGAGTGGCAGGTGGCCAGCCGCAATTGCGCGCTTGCCCTTTTTTGCATCTCCGGCGGGAAGGACGCGCACCGTGTCTGACGCAACGACCGCAGGTTGCTCAAAAATTGCACTGATTTCTACACCCTGGCCGCTTTACAGCCGCCCTTCCATGCAGCTGGGGACGCTGAAGGCCTATTTGAAGGCCCAGGTTCCGGACCTGGCGGTGGAGGCCCACCATTTCTATTTAAATCTGGCGGAGGCCTTGGGATATCAGCTTTATCATTCCCTCTCGGAACGGACCTGGCTGGCGGAGACCGTCTATGCCGCCCTGCTCTTTCCGGAACGCCTCCAGATCATCAAAAAATTATTCGACCGCCAAGCCGGCAAAAAATCCCCTCTGGGAAACACGCGTTTCGAAACCTTGACTTCCAGCGTCAAAGCTATCTCGGACGCCTTTATGGACCGGGTGGACTGGCGGGCCTGCCGGCTGGCCGGATTTTCGGTTTCGCTTTGCCAGTTGACTTCGACGCTTTATTTCATCCGGCGCCTTAAGCAGAAATATCCCCATTTGATCATCGTCATGGGCGGGTCCTCCCTTGCGGGCGAAGCCGCTCTTGATCTGTTTGCGGTTTTTCCCGAAGTGGATGCGGTCGTCCAGGGCGAAGGCGAAATTCCCCTCTTCCATTTGGTCCGTCACTTGCGCAATTCCCCGAATCTCAACGACCTTCCGCCGCTTCCCGGCCTATGCACGTCCGCCACCGCCGCCCATCACGGCAACCCAGCCTCCTTTTGTCAACTGGAGAATCTAAGCCGCCTGCCCGCTCCCGACTATGATGAATATTTTCAAGTGCTCCAGACCTTTCACCCCGCGCAAGCATTCTTTCCGACCCTGCCGATGGAGATATCCCGGGGATGCTGGTGGCAACAGTCCTCCGGGGCCAATCCGGCCGGCGGGTGTGCGTTTTGTAACCTCAATCTGCAGTGGCAGGGCTACCGCTCCAAGGGACCCGCCCAGGTGGTTTCTGAAATCGATCATCTGACCGGTAAGCACCGCACGCTGTCGGTGGCCGTGGTCGACAATGTCCTGCCGAAAAACAAATCCCGCGAGATTTTCCAGCAGCTTGGTCGATTGGACAAAGACTTGCGCCTATTTTGCGAAATCCGGGCCACCACGCCGGCCGCTGAACTGAAGGTCATGCGCGACGCCGGTCTGCAGCGGGTCCAAATCGGAATTGAGTCGCTGAGCACGCGCTTGTTGAAAAAAATGCATAAAGGCTCAACGGCGATCCAGAACCTGGAAATTATGAAAAACTGTGAAGTGCTGGGCATTCAGAGCATCTCGAATTTGATGGGTCATTTTCCGGGCAGCGATGCCCAAGATGTGGCCGAGAACTTGCGGACCATGGAATTTGCACTGCCCTATCGCCCCCTGAATTTTGTCGGCTTTTGGTTGGGACTGGGAAGTCCGGTGTGGCGCAACGCCCAAACCTACGGGATCACGGCCGTGTTCAACCATCCGAACTGGGCCCACCTGTTTCCCACGCATATGCTGCGGTCCCTGCGCTTGGTGATTCAGGCCTACCGCGGCGACAAGGGTTATCAAAAAAAGCTCTGGCGTCCGGTCGAGCAGAAGATCAAGGACTGGGAAAAAACCTATCGCGAACTCCATCAGGATCCGTCCGCCGGGCCGATATTGAGTTTGCGGGACGGCCAGGATTTTTTGATCATCCGTCAGCGACGCGTGCGGTCCAAGCCTTTCACCCACCGGCTGACCGGAACCTCCCGCGCGATTTATCTCCACTGCCAGCGGCACCGCTCCCTGCAAAAGATTTTATCCCGCTTTACCACCGTGCCGAGCGACGAGATTGTCGCCTTTTTAAGAATGATGGTCGCCAAAAAACTGATGTTTGCCGAAGACGGCAAGTACCTGAGTCTGGCGGTGCCGGTGAGGCCCACCCGGTGGGAACGGTGGATGTGACGGGAATTTCGGATGGAAATCGGCCCATTGATAAAAGGCTTCACGATCGGGCTCTCAATTGCCGCACCTGTCGGACCGATCGGCCTGTTATGCATCCAGCGCACCCTGGCGGGCGGCAACCTCTATGGTTTTATCACCGGCCTGGGGGCCGCGACGGCCGATGCGCTGTACGGCTTCGTTGCCGCTTTTGG
>CP070697.1:3322868-3325396 GCA_020353555.1 Desulfobacterales bacterium | reverse complement strand
GAGCGATTTCAGGCGACCGATCCTTTCTCCCGGCTGCAGCCTGTGGCAACGCCTGAAGACATTACCGAACTGCAAAAAGCCCGCCGCCGCATCCACGTTTCGCAACCGATTCGAGAATACATTGCCGACATCGTCCGCGCAACGCGTGCTGACGCAGCAATCCAATTCGGTGCCAGTCCGCGCGCCTCCATTGGTCTGATGCGAGCCGGGCAGGCCTTGGCGGCTCTACGCGGGCGCGATTACGTTCTCCCCGATGACATCAAATTTCTGGTGTACCCGGTACTTACCCATCGACTGATCCTTACGGAGGATGAGCGTTTGAAGGGCAAAAGCACAGACCTCCTTATCGAAAATCTGATAAATTGCATACGGGTTCCAACTACGGCAGGATAACCAGATGACCGCCGATCAACAGGGAAGTCGCGAGCCGACCATTTTCAATTCGCTGTTAATGCTCTTCTTTGTGGGCGTCTTTCTTTTCGTCGCCCTCTTATACCGTCAAAACGACCTATCCCTGCTGGCGATGCTTGTCCTTATTGTGGCGGGGGGAACAAAAGCCTGGAGCCGTATGAGCCTTGCTCGCATCCGGTGTAACAGCGCCATCGAAAGCACGCGGGCTTTCCCCGGAGAAACCTTCACCCTGGCTACGACGGTTGAAAACGGCAAATGGCTGCCGGTCTGGCTCAGAATCCTGTGGTCATTTGACGGCGCCCTGAGACCAGCGGGAGACAATGGACACATCATCCGGCAGGAGGCTTTTGTCTTGTGGCACCAGACCGTTAAGTTTTCCCAGGATTTTGTTGCCTTGCGCAGAGGGGTCTATCAGGTGGGACCGCCCCGTATCCGGACGAGCGACCTTCTCGGTTTCTTTGAAAAAGAAAAAAGTTCGAAGGACACCATCGATATTATCGTCTACCCTCGCCTGGTCCCGCTAAAGCGGGTTGCCATCCGGAGGCGGGATCTGTTTGGCGTGCCCGGCGCCAAAAGCCCCGTACAGGACCCGATCCACATTCTCGGCACCCGGGACTATCAACCCTCCAGGCCCGCGCGCCATATTCACTGGAAAGCAAGCGCGCGTCATTTCCGGCTCCAGGAAAAGATTTTTGAACCAACAGAACAGGAAAAGGTTCTACTCACCCTCGATGTCGGATCTTTTGAGAAAAGGAATCACAAAGAGTGTTTTGAGCGCACCTTGGAGGTCGTGGCATCTCTGGCGGTAAGATTGGACAACATGGGATATGCCGTAGGGTTTGCCGCCAACGGAACCCTGAAGGGTGGCCATTCGCCAGTCATTCCGCTAACCCGCGGCTCCCGGCAGATTTCCACCATCCTGGAGGCCCTGGCCTGAATGCAGACGATGCCGAACGGAACCTTGGCACAGTTCATCAAGCAATTCTTGGAATCGCAGCAAGGCATCAGCTGCGTTCATTTTTGCTACGAACACGGGCCGTCGGTTTTAGATATGGAGAAGATCTTTCAGAAGCGCAGGATACCTGTTACTTTTCTCGTATGGCGCCGCGATCCAGACTCACCGCCCTTGGGGCAAAGAAATGGGATTTACAGCTATTCCCTCGATGCAATCCGCATCGAAGGGGGCCGTTAGACATGAAACCAGCCCCAAAAACCTTTCTGGTTCTGTCCTGCGGCGGAATGGAAATCAGCTGGCGCTGCGCCTGGGCTTTATTTTTGACCCTTCTTATCCTTAACCGTTCCTTTCCCCTGCCGGCATCTCTGGCCGTTTTTGCCATGGCATCCGTTGTCACCCTTCTAACCGCACAGAGAAACCGGCGGTTGTATCAATCCCTATCATTTCATATCATCGGTTTCACCATCACATGGTTTCTGACCACCTATCGCTTCTACTACCATTATCTGCCTTTCTTCAATCTTTCCTGGATCCAGGATTGGCTCAAGCAACTGCAGGAACCGCAGCAATGGCCCATGCATTTTCCGCTTTTTGCCTGCCTGCTGCTTTTCTGGCTGGGTGGGCGTGCCATGTTGGAGAGATCACCAGACTATTATCCCGTGTGCCTTCAATTCGATAAAGGCCTGGGCGCACTTTTCCTGCTGCTTCTAATAAAATTTCTGATTCAGCAAAAAGGCGGCATCCACCTGCAAGACCCGGCGACCCCCTATCTGTTGTTCGCCTTTTTCACATGCAGTCTGATTGCGATCAGCCTGTCCCGGAATCAAAGCCACGGCCAGAAAACATTTCGCCCCGGCTATCACAGTATCGGCATCGTTCTGGGCTTTGTCTCCATTGTATTAATAGGCAGTGCCGTTTTAATCGTCCTGTTCTTACCATATCTAACTCTTGTGGCCGATTCCGCGCACAGCGTTCTCAAAGCAACCGCCGAGCCCATGGGTCCTGTCTTGGTCAATTTCATCCGCTTCTTATTTTCAATGGGAAGATACAGAAGAGAACTCGGAATCCAAATTACCAGCGGCTCAAATGGAAATCAACTGTCTCCTGACGCCGCAACAGGGTGGCAGCAGGGCCTCGGCTGGATCCTGCTTGGAGTAATCGG
>CP070697.1:3320231-3322768 GCA_020353555.1 Desulfobacterales bacterium | reverse complement strand
TATCTTTGCGCCAGTTTTTCTGAACCCTCACAAAGAGCCTCAAATGGACCTTCGTGCCTAGCATCTGTTCAATTTCTAGTCGGGACGCGGTGCCAATTTGTTTTAACTTGCGGCCGCCTTTGCCAATGATGATGCCTTTCTGGGAATCGCGTTCAAGATGGATAGTCGCCTCAATTTTCACCAGCTTGCCGTTATTTTGGGTGGTGAATGAATCCACCGTAACGGCGGTGGCATAGGGGATCTCCTCACCGGTTAAGCCAAAGATCCGTTCGCGGATCATCTCCGCCGCAAAAAAGCGTTCCGGCAAATCGGTAACCGTCTCCTCCGGGAAATACGGCGGCCCGAGAGGCAAAATCTTTTCCATCGCCGCAATCAGCTTATCGATCTGAATCCCCTCGGTCGCCGAAATCGGTATGATCGCCTCAAAGTCATATTTCTGGGACCATTTAGCGATCATTTCCAGCAAAGCCGATTTTTTTATCAGATCAATTTTATTCAGAGCCAATAACACCGGCCTTTTTTGTTTCGGCAGTCTCTTTATTAAATAATTTTCGGAATCAGGATCTGGCTGGGCCCCATCAACCACCAGCAGGATCGTATCCGCATCTCCCAAGGCTGTCAGGGCGGTATCGACGATACGCAAATTCAAGGTATCGTCAGCCTGAAATATTCCGGGCGTATCGACAAAAATAAGCTGGACGCCGGGCCGATGCAAAACGCCGACGATTCGGTTGCGGGTGGTCTGCGGCCTTTTTGAGGTAATGGAGAGCTTTTCACCCAGCATCCGGTTCAACAGCGTGGATTTACCTGCATTAGGGGCACCGACGATGGCTACGAACCCGGATTTAAAATCGGCAGATTGATGCTTACGATCATTCACCTTTGGCGTGCCCGCTTAACTGGTTGGAGCAAATTATCAAATAATTGGTAATTGAGCATTTGCCGAATCGAAATGAAAGTCAGGATTCAGGTATCAACAACATAAGATCCACTTAAGGCCTTGCCAATCAGGCCAAATCCTGAATTCGGATAAATTCTGATTCACAAGCGTTTCCAAGCCGGCTCTATTAAACTTGTGCAACTTAGATTTCAGCGACGGCTGAAATAGCATCCCAAACCGCCTCCTTGCCTTGCCGTGTTTTGGCCGAAAACAAGATCAAATCACCTGTACTGGTTCCCAGCGCTTTGGCAATCGCGGTATGTTGTTTGATCCGACTCGTTTTAGAAAGCTTGTCTGTTTTGGTCACGACTTTGATACCCGTGACCGCAAAATGGTCCAGCCAGCGTATGAAATCTAATTCTTCCCGACCGGGGAGCCGGCGTATATCCATGATCAATACCACCGCCTTTAAGGTCGTGCGGGAGGCCAGGTAAGTCTGAATCATCGGCCCCCATTTTTTTTTAACAGGCACCGGGACCCGGGCATATCCGTATCCGGGCAGGTCCACCAAATAAATGGCTTGGTTGATGGCGAAGAAATTAATGCGCTGGGTTCGGCCGGGAGTAGAACTCGTCTTTACCAGGCGCTTGCGGTTTACGAGGGTGTTGATCAGGCTGGATTTGCCGACATTGGAACGGCCAGCAAAGGCCACCTCCGGCAAGATCGGGATCGGATACTGGGAAGGTTTGCTCGCACTGGTGACAAATTCCGCGGATTTGATGATCATGGTGTCGGATAGGGAATCGAAAGTGGTATTCTCTTTTCAGGCGGCGGCCCGGTTAAACGCGACGGGGCAGCAATCTTCCTTGAAAACGACCGTCGTGGGCTGGAGACCCATAATGCCGAGATCAATTTCCCGAGAGGCCCTTAGCCTTTCATTCTTCCGGTCGCCAATCGGTCAGTCTAAGGCCGCAAACTCACCGACCGGCGTTGGGGCGCATATTCTCCGCCCCGTTGTTTATCGCGCCCTCGATCAGTCCGTGAGGTAGCGCTCCAGCCGGTCCATTCCTTCGGCAATGTTTTCAATGGAGTTGGCGTACGAGAATCGGAGGTACCCCTCCCCGTTTTTCCCGAAATCAATACCAGGCGCTATCCCGACCCGGGCCTTCTGCAAAATGTCGAATGCAAGTTGATACGAATCGCTGGAAATGTGCCTGGCGTTGGCAAAGACATAAAAGGCCCCGGTCGGCTCCACCGTAATTCCCAAGCCCATTTTTCTAAGACGCGCTATCATATACTTGCGGCGCTCGTTGTAAATGTTTTTCATGCGCACGACATCATCCGCCGCTTTTTCCAAGGCCGCGATGCCTGCTTTTTGAACGATCGAGTTGGCCGAGATGAAAAAGTTCTGCTGAAGTCTTTGCATGGGACGAACAAATGGTCTCGGCACAATCACATAGCCGAGCCGCAGTCCCGTCATGGCATAGAGTTTGGAAAATCCGTTAAACACAAAGGCGCGGTTACTGAATTCCAGAATGGAGTGTTCTTTGCCTGCGTATACCAACCCGTGATAAATTTCATCGGAGATGATATACGGAGATTGCGGTTTCTCAGCCAAGGCGGCAATCTCCTCCATCCGGCGGGTTGATAGCAGGTT
>CP070697.1:3317587-3320131 GCA_020353555.1 Desulfobacterales bacterium | reverse complement strand
GAAGCCGGCGCCGGCTTCGCGGTCGTTGCGGATGAGGTCCAGAATCTGGCTCGACAGGCGGCAGAAGCGGCAAAAACTACGGAAGGGCTGATCAATAAGTCAAATAATCAAATCCGAGATACGACGGTTTTAAACCAGCAAGTTTCCCAGGCAATGGAAGAAAATGCCGGAATCGCTAAAAAGGTCAAGGAACTAATCGCAGAAATTGCAGCCGCTTCTGCGAAGCAGACCCGAAGAATCGATCGAATTAACACTGCCGCGGCTCAAGTCGACAAGGTGACGAAGCAAAACGCCCGAACCGCCGAAGAGTCAGCGGCTGCTGCCCATGAAATGAGTGCCCAGGTTGAGCAAATGAGAAGTTCAGTGGCCATTCTATTGGCTCTGATCGAGGGGGTCGGCGACGATGCCGGAAAAAAAGTGAATTTCGCCGTGCGGCCTGCTTTGGAGCGCGTGCTGAAAAAAGAGCTTAAGACAGCAGCCCCAAAGACCGGGACGCGTTCCTTCTTCGGCTGAAGACCCGGTTTGATCGAGACAGATCACTCCTCTTGCATCGCAGCTTCCGCGCGGATTCAATCGCGGCCGCACCGAACTTTCGGCCCCTGGGCCGTGTAATCACACTCTAAGCTGTCAAAACGAAAATCCGAACGTCTGCAAACTGACGCCCAACTCACGGCGCGACCACTCCTTTCAACTTTGTGTTATGTAACCCATTATTTTCTTGACAATTTTCCATTAGGATGGGAAAAATACCTAGATTTCGTTTACTCATATCGATTTTATGGTAATATTTTAGTTTTTGGAGAAAGGGACATAGCTTCGCACAGAGTTACGGAATCTGCGGGTTTCTTTGGTGGGAGAGACATTTAAGCGGCAAAATATCCGTGTTTATCCCTGGCCCCATCGCGAAGGGCCGCCATCCCATGTTCTATTTAACCCTAAAACCGGAGGAGGAAGAACAAGATGACCATTAAGAAAGATCTTCAGGCGGTTTGCAAAGAACTTAACAACTTAGCTAAGAAACTTGAAAAATTAATCCCGGCGTTCGAAAAGACCGAGAAACCGAGATTAAAACCGGCAAAGACAGCCCCTCAGAAAAAAGCAGCGGCACCGACCGATACGCAAATCGTTTTGAATTACATCAAAAGATCCAAGAAGGGGGTCGATACTGCCACCCTCATGAAAAAGACCGGCTTCGATCAGAAAAAGATCTGGAACATCATATTCAGGGCCACTAAGCGAGGAATCATCCAAAAAGTCGGAAAGGGTCTGTATTCCGGTGTCAAATAATTGAAACACCATATCGCTATTTCAAGAATCAGGAGCCCGCACCATGACCCTTACAAAAAACCACATCATCGAAGCAATCTTTGAACAAATTGGTTTTCCCAAGAGTCAATCAGCGGAGACCGTCGAGACTCTTTTGGAAATAATCAAGCGAACCCTCGAATCCGGTGATGATCTCTTGATCAGTGGGTTCGGCAAGCTTTCTGTGAAGGAAAAAGCGGAACGCAAAGGCCGGAATCCCGCGACCGGCGAGGATATGATGTTGGCACGGCGGAGGGTCGTGACATTCAAGTGGTCCAGGGAGTTGCGAAATAGAATCAACGCCTCCAAATGAATCGGTTGAGGTCGATGGGCAAAGCCGCTATGAAAAATGACGAATCCAGAGCGAATCCTCTTGAAGAGCAATCGCCAAATGCCGCAAGCCGGCTTTTCCATGCCCTCCCCATACGCTTGGCTCCTCAAAAATAACAACCCGACGATTTTCTAAAAGCCTTCCTCGGCATTAAGGCACCTCTTAATGCCGAGGTTTGTGAAATCAGCACCCAAAAAGTCCCAGGCGGTCAGGGGGATAAAGAAATTCAGAAGGTTGAACCGACCCCTCAAGCCCGGATCATCGACGATCTGCCAAATTCTGGCATCGCGTTGGAACTCGACGCTGAAAAAACGTATAATTGGGGCCTGATGAGATAAACACGACGGATCATTCCAGTTTGTCCGAAGAGTCGCAACTGCTTCTTTCCCGGATTCGCTTGTCTGTGTCTGCCGACCCGCCCCCCGCGGAATACGCAGTGTACTCCTCATGGGTGGGCCTGACGTTTTTGCCCACTAGCCCGTCTTTTCCTCAGCGACTTTTTTCAGTTTCTCGTTAGCCCAGATGGCGACTTCCACCCTGCGGTTTTGGGCGCGGCCTTCCGGCGTATCGTTGCTGGCAACCGGATGCGACATACCATAGCCCTCGGCTGCGAAACGCATCGGATCGACATTCTGGGTGGATAGATAGTCGGCTACCGATTGGGCACGCCTGCGCGAAAGTTCAAGATTGTATTCTTCAGAGCCGCTGGAATCGGTATACCCCACCAAAAGGATGTTCGTGTCCTCGTACTTCTTGAGGATCGTGGCCAGTTGTGCCAACTCCTCCTTGTATTGATCCTTCAGCGCCGCCTGGTCGACGTCAAAAAGAATCCCGGAACTGAAGGTGATTTTAATGCCCTCGCCGACCCGCTCAACTTTAGCCCCTTCGATGTCCCGCTCGATCTCAGC
>CP070697.1:3314938-3317487 GCA_020353555.1 Desulfobacterales bacterium | reverse complement strand
CTTGCGGTAATGTGACCAAGTAGAATTAAACCCCGCAAAATGGCAAGGTCTGCGCAGGCCTTGCCATTTTTTTGGGAGGATCCGTGGGAGAATCCTAACTGGAAGCGTGGCCGGAGACGACAGGCCAGCGGCAAGCCCTTGCAGGCGGCCAACGGAGGGAGGCTGTGAACCATCTACTTTGGCCGGGCCTTCTGGATTTTAGCCCAGGTGTCGCGTAACGTGACGGTGCGGTTGAATACAGGTTTGGCGGGGAAGGAATCCACCGCATCCACGCAAAAGTAGCCCAGCCGTTCAAACTGGTAGCGCCGGCCGGGTGCGGTGCCGGCCAGGCTCGGTTCAACCCGGCAATCCTTCAAGATCTCGAGGGAATGGGGGTTCAAATAATGGGTAAAATCTCGACCCTCTTCCACCTCGTTGGGGTTTTCTTTGATGAAAAGATGATCGTACAAACGGACTTCCGCGGCTAGGGCATGGGGCGCCGAGACCCAGTGCAGGGTGGCCTTCACCTTGCGGCCGTCCGGCGCTGACCCGCCGCGCGTGGCCGGATCGTACGTGCAGTGCAGGGCGGTCACCTCGCCGCTTTGAGGATCCTTTACCACCTTCACGCATTTGATGAAATAGGCATAGCGCAGCCGGACCTCACGCCCGGGGGCCAGGCGGAAGAACTTCTTGGGAGGATCCTCCATGAAATCATCTTTTTCGATGTAAAGTTCCCGTGAGAAGGGGACCTTGCGGGTTCCCGTGGACGGATCTTCCGGATTGTTAATGGCCTCCAATTCCTCCACCTGGTCTGGCGGATAGTTGTCGATGACCACCCGCAGGGGGCGCAGGACCCCCATCACCCGCGGGGCGCGCAGATTCAGATCTTCGCGGATGCAGTATTCGAGAAGCGCGATGTCCACCATGCTGTCGGCTTTGGCCACCCCGATGCGTTCACAAAAGTTGCGAATGGATTCGGGGGTGTAACCCCTGCGTTGCAGACCTGAAATGGTAGGCATCCGCGGATCATTCCAGCCCTTGACGTGCCCCTTTTCCACCAGTTGAATCAATTTGCGCTTGCTGAGCACCGTATGGCTGAGATTCAGACGGGCGAACTCGATCTGCTGAGGATGGCATTCCACTTCCAGATTGTCCAGCACCCAGTCATACAGGGCCCGGTTGATTTCAAATTCCAGGGTACAGAGGGAATGGGTAATCCTTTCGATCGAATCCGACAGACAGTGGGTAAAATCATACATGGGGTAGATGCACCACCTGGCGCCGGTGCGGTAATGCGCCACCTTTTTGATACGGTAAAGGGTGGGGTCCCGCAGGACGATATTGGGAGAAGCCATATCAATTTTGGCGCGAAGCACATGCTCGCCGTCCGCGAATTCACCGGCCCGCATTCGTTCGAACAAATTCAGATTCTCGGCCACGGATCGGTCCCGATACGGGCTATTGCGGCCCGGTTCGGTGAGAGTCCCGCGATACTGCCGAATTTCTTTCGCACTCAGGCTGTCGACATAGGCCTTGCCGGCTTTAATCAGCTGAACCGCATAGGCGTATAATTGTTCGAAATAGTCCGAGGCGTAATACTCCCGATCGGCCCAGTCGAATCCCAGCCAGCGGACGTTTTGCTTGATGGAGTCCACGTACTCGACTTCTTCCTTGCTCGGATCGGTGTCATCAAAACGCAGGTTACACATTCCGTTGTAATCGGCCGCGATGCCGAAATTGAGGCAGATGGACTTGGCATGCCCAATGTGCAGGTAGCCGTTGGGCTCGGGCGGGAAGCGGGTATGCACCCGGCCGTCGTTTTTGCCGGCCTTCAAGTCCTCGTCGATCATTTGGCGGATAAAATTGGTCAGGGCCGTGCCCTCCCGGTCGGGTTGGGGGCGCTCATTGCCTGCGGTGGGCGTCGAGTCCGGAAAAGAATCAATCGGCGAATTTTCCATGGGTTTGAACCTCGATGCGGTCGTTCGACAGGGCCGACGCATTTGGAATTTTTAGGGGGGAAGGAGGCCTTTGCTTGCAGACGATATCAACCGATCCGACCGCCCGGTGACCCCCTGTTTATGATGGGCCCTATTGAGGAACTAACCGAGGAGAAAAATCCAGTTTCCATCACAAACAGGGGGTCACTGTTCCGTTGGGGGAGATACTGACTCGGGATATCGTCTTTCAGAAAAGGCCACCTTCCCCGGATATTCTTATTTCCAAATGCGTTCGCCCTGGGTCGTTAGACAGACAGTCTCTCTTGTCTTATTCCAAATATAATACCTGGCGATGATATGTATAGAGAAAATTAGACCGGGTGTCAAAACCGCCGGCGTGGGCACGCGGATCGTGCGGGGGCGGACGGCAAGACCGGGCCGCACCGGCGGCGTGCCGAACGGCCGATAAATGATCGCATATTCTCTTTCAAGCCTGGCCCCAAGGAGAAGAAATCAAAAAGGGCCTACGTTTTATGCTTCGTAAGCCCTTATTGGTTGGCTGAGGGACTAGGATTCGAACCTAGGTTAACGGGGCCAGAACCCGTCGTCCTGCCGCTAGACGATCCCTCAATG
>CP070697.1:3312280-3314838 GCA_020353555.1 Desulfobacterales bacterium | reverse complement strand
CGCATTGGTGAATTCAAATTTACCGGAATCGGTTCCAAATCCCGCGGCCCGGGCAGACGGCGCAAAATCAGCATCTACCCAGTATCCGTCTTCTACCAGGATTTCCCATTTGTCCGCCAGCGTTTCCACCAGGCAGGCCTCATAGTTGTCCCAGGGAAAGGCCGCGGCGATGGACCCGCCTAATTTTTGGGCCAGCTGAATGATGACATCGCCGATATGCCGAGTCTTGTGCAATGGCGCCACCACCGGTTGCACCAGCCCGACGATCGGCTGTGGAAACCCGGCGGCCACCGCCACATCTTCATAACGTTCGAGATACATGTGATCGGGAAGAATCAAATCCGCATGGGCCGCGGTTTCGTCCATGTAAGACGAGAAGCTGACCTTCAATGGAATCTTGGCCAAAGCCTCTTGCACCTTTAGGATGTTCGATTGCGAATATAACGGATTGGCGCCGGCGACTAAAAGCACTTGCACCGGCGACGCCGAACTGGAATTGATGACCTCGAATAGTCGATTCACGAGGTAGCGCGCATGAGGATACTGATCACTTCCCGCGCCGTCGACGCGCGGCGCCTGCATGCCCGTAACCGCCGTCTCATCCATCTCGGCCTCCGGCCACTCGATATAATCCGGCTCGGGCACGGCCCAGATCCCGCCTTTTTGGTTTAGGTTGCCCACGAGGGCATTCAGCATATGGACCGCCAAAAAATCATTTAGACTGCCCGGAGTGCTCCCGGCACCTCTTCCGCAAATCGCCAACGGCCTCTCGGCGCCAGCGAAATCCCGCGCCAACGCCGTGATGGTGGACGCATCGACTCCCGTCATTTGCGCCACCTTCGCCGGGGCGTATTCGTCGCCCAGTTTTTGCTGGCGCGCTTCCAAGCCCGTGGTATGATTGGCGACAAAATCCTGGTGATAAAGCTTTTCTTGGAGAATCACATGGGCCAGTCCCAGGGCCAGGGCGCCTTCGGTGCCCGGCTTAATGGGCAGCCATCGATCGGCCTTGGCCGCCGTCTTGGACAGTCGCGGTTCAATCTGATCCATCCGTCCCCCGCTCTCGCGCAGGTTACTTTTGGCTCGGAACATATACACCGGGGAGCCCCAGCCCTCGATCAGTCCGCTGCCGAAGCTTAAAACAAAATCGGCATGGGCCACATCAAATCCGGCCAGAGCACGGACTCCCTGGCTCAAGTAGAGCATCAGCGCGTAATTGTCCTGCATCGATGCCGTGACGCTAAAGTTGGGCGAACCGTAAACCGTCAGAAAGCGGTTCAAAAGCTCGGGTACGGTCCCGAAATCGGAACCGCAAAGACAGGCAACACTCGAGGCTTGCCCCTTAGACCTCAGTTCAGCGAGTTTCGCACTGATCTCCGCCAAGGCGGCTTCCCAGGCGATCTTCTGCCAGCGGCCTCCCACCTTCTTCAAGGGTGAAGTGATCCGTCCGGGTCCATAGAGCAGCTGCGCGCCCGCCAGTCCCAGGTTGCACAGGCGGCCCTCGTTGACCGGATGCCCTTTCAACCCCTCGATTTTAACGACCCGGTCATCGACTTTACGAACGGTAATGCCGCAGCCACCCGGGCACAGAGTACACACCGAATTGACATAGGCAACCTCACCTTTAACCGGCGCCGGTGTCCACGGCCAGTTTTGGCTCCATATGGAAAGATCATCCGTCAGCTTCCAGGGCAGCGGTGAAAGGGCGGTTCCGGCCGCGCCTCCAATTATGAACGACAAGAAACTTCTGCGGTCTACTTTCATCTCTTCCCCTAAAACACAGGATCCTCACGCGCTACGACCCCGCGCGGTGCACCTGCCCCTATTTATGGCAAACAAAGCATCCGCCCCGATGGGTTTGAACGCTGGCCTGATTGACGTTATTCTGGCGATGACACTCGGAACAATCGTCCATTTTCATGCGGTCCCACGAGTTTTTCTTGAAACCGGCGATATTTTTTCCCCAGATATCGCGGCTGTACCCGGTAATGCGGTTCTCTTCGTAAATCTTTAAATGATCCGATTCGCCGATCGGCCCGTGGCAGGTAACACAGTCCATCTTCACATGGGCGGCATGGGAGAAGAAAACGCAGTCCGGCTGCCTCGAATATACCAGCCAGGGAACCTCTCTTTCGGGAACCACGTATTCCTCGACAAATTTCTTTTCTTCCGGATCCTCGCCCTGCAACTCTTCATGGCAGTCGATGCATTGCGCCAGCTTCGGCGCCCCGCTAAAACTGCCATCCTCGCGGAAGAAATGGCAGCTCTCGCAGCCTTCATCCACCAAACCGTTATGCAACGCATGGTTGAAGTCAATCGGCTGCTTTTTCTGGGAATAAAGGAGCTTCGGAAAGACGACCCATCCCAGGATGAGACTGGCAACCAGCCCCAGAATAAAAAACAGGACAATGGGTCCGCCGACCCCGTCCCCAGGCTCTAAAGGTTCAATTTCCGTTGCGGAGGTTTCAATGACTTCGCCGCGGGCGCCTTCCTGGCCTCTCTCATCTACAGTACCCATGGAAACTCCGTCTAACTGAGGTTAATACTCTCAATCCAAGATC
>CP070697.1:3309613-3312180 GCA_020353555.1 Desulfobacterales bacterium | reverse complement strand
CGACGCAAAGCCATGGGTCTAAAGCCGCAGGGGCCAGGATTGCCAGGTTGCCGCTAATCCGCGATCAGGAGGCCTTTGAATAATGATGCTCAAAGGCTTTTTGAAAGCTAATCTTCTCTCCGGGCATTCTACCTCCTGATAGACCCGATGTCTGCCGCCGGACTCGGCGTTGCTCTTCCCGCTGGTCGGTAAAAAAAAGCTTTGTACCGCGTAATCCAAGAGGAGCTGATCTGCTTGATGATGTGCCAAGCAAAATCTTCCGTGAGGGTTATTTGTCATGCGAAATAGAATTTCCTTTGTCATATTGAGCAATTCGGGTCTGCGTATCAAACAAGTCAACACTTCGAAGATGGCGATTCGGCTCATGGCGGTCTTTTTTTTCTGTGGGCTGATATCCGGCGGGTATGTCATTTACGATTACCTTAGACTGAAGCGAACCTCCTTTGATTTGCAGAAGCGCGAGACGCACGTATCCCGCCAACTCAAAAGCAACCTGGGTGAAATCGAGAACCAGCGCCAGCAGATACAAGCATTTGCGAAAGAGATCACGACCTTAAAGAACAAGCTGATTATTTTAAATGATTTTGAGAAGAAGATCCGCATCATCGCCAACGTGAATAAAGCCGACGAATCCGAAAACCTTTTCGGGGTAGGGGGCTCCATTCCCGAAGATCTGGATGCCCAAATTCCACTCAAAGAAAAACATAACGGCTTGATGCGGGAAATGCACGAGCAGATCAAGCAACTCAAAACGGCCTCAACCAGCCAGGAAGAGGGGTTTGAAGCCCTCCTGAAATCGCTTGAGGATCAACAGAATCTGTTGGCCTCGACCCCGACGGTCCGGCCCATCGATTCCCAGGTGAAATCCTGGAGATCATCCAGTTTCGGCTACCGCAAGTCCCCATTCACCGGTCGACGTGAATTTCATCGCGGCTATGATATCTCCGCCCCGGAGGGCACGCCTGTTCTGGCCACCGCCGACGGGGTGGTGACATTTGCCGGTAAGAAAGGCTTGCTGGGAGAGACCGTCGTCATCGATCACGGCCATGGGGTGATTACCCGGTATGGGCATTGCAGTAAGATATTGAAAAAACGAGGTGAAAAAGTCAAACGGTGGGATGCCATTGCCCTGGTCGGAAATACCGGCCGCAGTACCGGACCGCATGTGCACTATGAGGTACGCCTGAACGGCGTTCCGGTGAATCCCAATAAATACATCATCGACTGATCCTGCCGGTTACTGGTCGGCAACCTCCCAAGCGCCAGCGACGGTTGAAGGTTGCCTGCGTACGTCCGCATCTGCGCACGGCGAGTGGACGAAACTGCCGTCTCCTCCAAAACTAGCCCCATTTTGCGTCCGAGTCCCCCTTTGGGGGGATCGTTTAACCCAAACCGATGCCCGCCCGGCGCGAGGCCCCGAAGCCGAGTGCTCTGACCCCCACGACCTCACGGCAAAGAAATAAGAGACTTTTCGGCGGACCCTCCGGGTCGGGGGCGATGGTCCGCTCGGGACCATAAGTCCGGGATCTGCCGCCACGAACCACCGCGAAAGAAATTTAGGGTTGAGCGATTACCGAAATTTGTTATAATTGGTTTCAAACACGGAAGTGCCACCCGGAATTCTGAATCAAAGGGGAATATATCCTAAATGATATTCGACTTTTTAACCAAGGTATTTGGCAGCAAAAACGAAAGAGAACTGAGAAAGCTGGCCCCCCTGGTCGAACAGATCAACGCCCTGGAGCCCGCGATGCAGGCTTTGAGTGATGAAGAGCTCAGGACCCAGACGACATTATTGAAAGATCGCCTGGCCAAAGGGGAACCCCTGGATGACATTCTACCGGAGGCCTTTGCGGCGGTCCGCGAAGCCTCGGTGCGTGCCCTCAAGATGCGCCATTTTGATGTCCAGCTGATTGGCGGAATCGTCCTGCATCGCGGCAAGATTGCGGAAATGAAGACCGGTGAAGGCAAAACGCTGGTGGCCACGTTGCCGGCCTATTTAAACGCCTTAACCGGCAAGGGGGTTCATATCATTACCGTCAACGATTATCTGGCCAGGCGGGATACGGCGTGGATGGGGCAAATCTACAAGTTCTTGGGCCTTTCCGTGGGCACGATTCTGCATGGACTGGATGACGCCGAACGCAAAGCCGCCTATGGCGCGGATATCACTTACGGGACCAATAATGAGTTCGGTTTTGACTACTTAAGAGATAACATGAAGTTTGACAGGGAATCCCTGGTCCAGCGGGAGCTTCACTACGGCATCGTGGATGAAGTCGACAGCATCTTAATCGATGAGGCCCGAACCCCGTTGATCATTTCCGGTCCGGCCGAAAAATCCACCGCTCTTTATTACCAGGTCAACAGCCTCATTCCCCGTCTGGCTCGCGAGCGGGATTATGCCATCGATGAAAAAGCGCGGACGGCGACTTTGACCGAGGAAGGGGTGGCTAGAGCCGAAAATCTGCTGCAGGTCGAAAACCTTTTCGATCCCAAATATATCGAGCTGCTGCATCACATCAATCAGGCCCTCAAAGCCCATACCCTTTTTAAACGGGACGTGG
>CP070697.1:3306934-3309513 GCA_020353555.1 Desulfobacterales bacterium | reverse complement strand
ATGGCCAGAGTCAAGCCCGGATCAGGGTAGTAAGGAAAAGAAAATGCAAAACTGGATACCTTTTGGCGAGGGCGAATATCTGGTAGAGGAGGCTTTACTGGTCGCTCCGAATCAGAGCGCCGTTGTTCTGGAAGATGCGGTCATCCATATCTTCGTCGATGCGCACGGCCGGCGTCAGTTGCGAGGCCGCAGCCGGGTTCGCAACATCCTGATGGTAGAACTCCTGGAAGACAACGAGAACTTCGACATTGTCCTGGATCTGGGCGAGACGTTCAAATATCGTCTCCGCCGACCGGAGATTCAAATCGGAAAGGTTTTTGCTCCCGACATCAAATCCATGCTCAAGTTTACACCCGGTGCTCCTTGGGAACCGATAGCGGACAGTGAATTTGAGGATCTCCGGTCCCGACTGAAGATCATATCGGGGTGAGGGGCGTTTGGGAACTTTTTGCAGACTCCAGATCATGGCCGCGGGGTTCAAAAACGAGTCTAATAACCACGCTCAATATCCACGACATGCATCGGTGCCTTGCCCGATTTTACGCGATTGTAATTGTCAACGATCTGGGGAGCCACTGCTTTGGGATAGGTCAGGCTTGAAATGTGCGGGGTGACGACAATTTGCGGGTGATCCCAGAAAGGATGGTCCTCCGGCAACGGTTCGATTTGGAAAACATCCAGACAGGCGCCCGAAATCTGCCCGGTTTCAAGGGCTTTAAGCAAATCCTTTTCTACCAAATGGGCTCCCCGCGCCGCATTAATTACGTAGGCTCCGGCCGGCAGTTTGGCAAAGGTTGTGAGGTTCAGGATGCCTTCGGTCGCCGGTGTCAGGGGCAGCAAACAGATTAAGATATTCGTCTGCGAAAGGAAGTTGTCCAGGGCTTCGTTGCCGGCAAAGGTCGATACTCCTGGGATTTTGCGGGATGTGCGGCTCCATCCGCCAACTTGAAAGCCCAAATGGCAAAGTTTCCGGGCGGCATCCGCGCCGAGTTGTCCGAGCCCCAAAATTCCGATTCTTATTTTATGGGCCGGCAGAGGGACCCGGGGTTGCCATTTCCTTCGGGATTGATCCTTATGATAGGCATGAAGATGGCGGCAGTAGTTCAGGACGCTCAGCAGGATGTACTCGCTCATCGACTGGGCCATGGAGGCCTCCACGACGCGCGTGACCGGCACACTGGCGGGCAGAGCCGGGTCGCGCAAAATGTGGTCTACCCCGGCACCCAGCGAGGCGATGCACTTCAGGTTCTTGTACTGGTTAAATTCGCCGGGCGGGTGATTCCAGGTGAGCGCAAACTCGATTTCATCCGGATCGCCGACCTGCGGCCACACCCGCAGGTCCAGTCGCGGCTCCAGCGCGCGCAGTTGCTTAATCCACGAATCGACTTTTAAACCCGGGGCAATAATTAGAAAAGACATCTCCATTCAACCTTTCTGTGTCTTATGGGGTTAGCGTGGAATTTTCCGCTCGCCTTTAAGCAAGATCCGCTTCAATCGACGTTAGGGCCGATACGTCCGTTGCCGGTGGCCCCTAGTGGTCAAAGGCATTTTGCGATTTACTCCCCATGGCACGCCCTTGTCATAACTCAATCCGGACGTTGTTTGCCGTCGGAGACCGGTCGCAGAGAGATTTTCAGCCCCTCGGCCGTTACGCCATGGCCGGCCGTTTTTGCGGCAATAACTTTCGCCGGTGTGAAGAATTTTGCGAGCGATCCGTCTTGAACGGAGCAGCATTTACTCTGCTTTCAAAATCCGTTTTTTCAAGTCGTTAAATTCCTCAGGGGTGATCAGTCTTTTTTCAAACATTTGTGTCAGTGCCTCTAGCTCTCTGAGACGGACGCTTGCAGGATCCTCCAGCTGCAATGTTGGGGGCGTTGGCCTGCCGTCCAGGGCCGGCGAATTTGCCGGCTGGCCGAATTTAACGGAAGCGATCCCACCTAAGAAGCTGACCTCAATGCTGCGACCCTTGAAAAGGGGGGAAGTATTCATTTCGTGGAGGGTTTCTTTTCCCTTCAATTTGAAGCGTCGGTAGAAGAAATAGCCCGACAGGTATATCATCGCGATGCCTCCCAAGACTACCCAGAGCAGATGCTGGGTGACACTCCGGAAAAAAATGACCAAAAGTCCTAGAAGCGCAATCACCAGCAGGTGAAGCAGCAGGATCAAGTGCGTCAGTAAAACCCCCCTGAAAAGCTCGCGGCTGTCATTTTTGTCTTTAAGCGGCATAGTCATCTCGGCCTTTGGCGCCAATTCTCAGCGGACCCGAGGTTCTCATTGCAACCCCCAATAGTCCGGCCGAATTCCCAGGGGGCTCGACGTCGAATTCTCTCTTCCGCGCCGGATGGGCCGTCCCCCGGGCTGGCCGGTTGCATTGTGACACATCGTCTCGTCGAAATACAGTGCAATATAATCATATAATCCGACTTTTTCCATCAAAAAAAATGGCGGTTTAAGTTGCAACCGCTAGGGGCCGATTTATATTTAGCGCATTTGACCGGACGGTCGCATTTTTGGAATGCAAAGGTATCTGTAAGCGGCGCATCGATTGATTCGACTTGGTCACATTAACCCTGTTTACC
>CP070697.1:3304251-3306834 GCA_020353555.1 Desulfobacterales bacterium | reverse complement strand
CGGCTTTAACGCGCTGTTTTTGGCGGGTGAACGACTGGACCCGGACACCCTGAAATGGGCGGAACGTCATCTGGGAGTACCGGTCATCGATCATTGGTGGCAGACCGAGACCGGCTGGGCCATTGCCGGCAACTGTCTGGGCCTGCATCAGTTTCCGGTGAAAGAAGGCTCCCCGACCAAACCGGCTCCCAGTTGGAATCTGCAGGTGGTCGACGATAACAACAAGCCCTTAAAGCCCGGTCAGATCGGGGCTCTGGTGGCCAAACTGCCGCTGCCCCCGGGAAGCTTGCCCACGCTTTGGAACAATGACCCGGGCTTTCTCACGTCCTACATGCAAGAATTTCCGGGGTACTACAAAACGGCCGATGCCGGGTTTATCGACGAAGACGGCTATGTCTTCGTTATGACCCGCACGGACGATATCATTAACGTGGCCGGACACCGGTTGTCCACGGGCGCCATGGAAGAGGTGCTGGCCGACCATCCGGACGTGGCGGAATGCGCCGTGCTGGGTGTCGAAGATCAGCTCAAAGGCCAGGTGCCCATCGGGTTTCTGGTTCTGAATGCCGGCGTTGCGCGGCAACCGGATGAAATCATCAAGGAAGTCATCCAGATGGTTCGGGACCGGATTGGGCCGGTGGCGTCTTTCAAGACGGCCACCGTGGTCAAACGCCTGCCCAAAACGCGCTCCGGGAAAATCTTGCGGGGAACCATCCAGAAGATTGCCGATAACAAGGACTACAAAATGCCGGCCACCATCGATGATCCCGCGATTTTGGATGAAATGGAAGAAGCCTTGAACAAAATCGGCTATGCCAAAGCGCGGCGCTGAGTTCAGCTCAATTGGCAGTACCGAGCATGAAATCCCTAGCCCGGATCTTTTCGTTTGGATTTTTTTGAAACCATAGATAACCCATTCCCGCACAGGACGGCGGAAAACAGGGGACAACCGAGAACTTAGGGGTCACCAGGAGACGGGGTTAATTCTCATGCCGAAACAAATATTGATTGTAGATGATGAGCCGAGCATCGTCGTGCCGATCCAATTTTTGATGGAACAAAACGGCTACCAGGTCCTGGTCGCGCAAAACGGAGAAGAGGCCCTCGATATCATCTTTAAATCCAAACCCGATCTCATTCTGTTGGACATCATGCTTCCAGGCATCGACGGTTATGAAGTTTGTGAGATTGTGCGGTTGAATCCTGAATATCGCAAAACCAAGATCATCTTCCTGACGGCCAGGGGCCGGGAGGTGGAAATTGCCAAGGGAATGGCGCTGGGGGCGGATGCGTACATCACCAAACCTTTTTCCAATGCCGAATTGGTTGAAAAGGTGAAAGCGCTTCTGAACAATACCGATGAAGAGGCCGCACAATAACTTCGGGAGGATTGCAGCGCTTTACATTGCGGTGGCATTGATTCTCATCTTGGGTTTGGCAGTTTGGCTGGGCCTTCAGCTGAGCTCCGCCGAATTGGCCCTTGCAGGCCGCCTTTTCAAACCGTATGTCGGTCACTTTCTGGTGGCGGCCTTTCTGCTGCTAGTGGTTCTCACCTCAGCCGTGCTTGTGATATTTCGCAACCACGCCAAGCTCGCCCGCAAAATGGCCGAAGAGATCGCGCTGATCAACTCCGCCAATCCCGCCCATCGGATCCGCCTGGAAGGCGGCCCGGAAATCCGGCAGCTATGTGATCAGGTCAACGCATGGGCGGATCGTTGGGAGTCCCTGGGAAAACGTGTGCAGGATGAGATTCGGCTGGCCAGGATCGCCGCCGAGGAGGAAAAAAATATTCTCGCCGCGATTATGGCCGAGCTGCCCGAAGGCGTTCTGATTTGTAATACCGAAGGCCAGATCATCCTATATAACAATCGGGCCCGGCAACTTTTGGGAGCAAGTCACGGTGCGCATCATATCAGCGGGGAGGCCGGATATGGATCGCCGCCAGCTCGACCGATTCAAGACGATTATTCATGCCGAATCGATCAATTTGGGCCGCATCCTGGATTCGGATTTGGCGGCCGGGAGAGATCCCGTGGTCACGCCCTGGCCTCTGGAGCAAATGCGGGCTCAAGACCTGGTGATCGGGCTCAAGAACGGGGCGCAAAACAAACTGGGGATTCGTATCCACGCGGGAAACGGGGACGAAGACCGCTGGGTGCGGGTGGACCGCTATTCGTTTATGCTCGCCCTGCTCTTTGTCGTCCATCATCTGCAAAAGACAACAGGAAAGCAGGAATTTAACTGCCGTACGGCTCAGACCGGCCGGTTTGTGGGCCTCGATCTTCTCTGGAAGGGAGACTCCGTCAAGATCGAAACACTGCGTGGATGGGATCAGTAGCTTCTCACGGTTGAAAACGAAGGGATCTCTTTGACGCTCAAGGCAGTTTTGCAGCTTTTGGCCCAAAAGAATATTTACACGCTCAAAGAAGCCCTGGCGGCCTCGAAGAAAAGTTATTATGCCCGGCTGAAGTATTGACGGGGTCGGACAAAACCCGGGAGGCCGCCGGCCTGCCGCGCAGCGCGCCGCGTCCAGGCAAGGGGAAATCGGGTTTGCGGCCCAACGGGTGGCGCGTGGTCTTTCAG
>CP070697.1:3301565-3304151 GCA_020353555.1 Desulfobacterales bacterium | reverse complement strand
GCTATGAAATCGTCGCCGACGCGGTGTTGTGGCTTATATAATAGAGACGGAATCCACACCGTACAAGGGGCGTGCGGTTGACAATTCAATGCAGGCTAATGAGCGCCTATTTGAAAATGGCCGCGAAATCCACGAAACACATCAGAAAAGACACTCGAGTTTAAATTAAACTGAATCAATATATCACTACAGGGAAACTCCAATTTTTTATTTACGGGCTTCAGATATTGCTCGTTTTACACGTGACTTCTGACCGATGTAAATACGGTCAGTATGGTATTTCACGATCTTCCAGGCTTAGGATCAAGCAGTTGGGTGATAAGAAAGCATAGCTGCAATCAATCTTGTTGCTCGTGGCAGGGTCATATATGACTTTCTTTTTTGACTGCGCTAAATCCCAGGTAATTGACTTTGTATCGGCGGTACGAGACGTCTGCATTCTGCGATATACCACCTTGGAAGTAAAATCCTGGGAGTCTTCTGTGCCACGCGAAACCGGTGCCAGTTTGGTCAGATCTCTCGGCAGTTGCTTTGTGAATCTTTCATGCGTTCTGATCCGTTCCAATATATACAACTTGATCTTGGTTGTTTACAAAAATGACGCTGTAGTATTAATTGCTTAATTCTACTACACCTTTATCCGTTAAATACAGTCGGTTGACACGAGAGCAAAGTGATTGGGCGGGCAGTTCTGTGCCTTAGCTCGGATGTTGCAAAACGGAGAATCTAATGGCTTGTTTTGCGGTAATAACTCTCGTGGGGAAAGATTGAATGCGCACCATGAACAAAATCAAAAGACTGTTCAAACATGGGCTTTTTTTCAATGCTATTTTCCACCGCTTATCTGAATTCGGATTTGAAATAGTACCATTTTATCTTTTTCTCGAAGACTATTATATTGACTCCTTAGCAAATAATCTGTTTGCAAGGGCGAAGCCAAAATCAAGTCAATGGGTTATTGAGTACCTGAAAAAAGAAGATATGAAGCAGGTGGTTGATATATCCAATGCGTACTTTACCTATTTCACAGAACATAAGCTGTTAGAGATGTTGGCAAATGGGTGCATATGTTTGGGTGCTAAGAAAAATGGCAACATCATAGCCTTTATATGGTGCAATTTGCAGGGATGTCATGAAAAGAGATTATCTTTTCCGTTAAAACATGATGAAGCCTATTTTTTTTGCGCTTTCACCGAAAGAAATTACAGAGGAGTAGGCCTAGCACCCTATCTTAGAATGCACCTCATGAAAGATCTGATCGAAAAAGGCCGTAAAAGGTTTTACAGTATTAACGCATTATTTAATACTCCTGCGATTAAATTCAAAAAGAAATTCAATGCCAAACCCGCCAAGCTATGCCTTTACGTAAGATTTATCAAAAGATATGAAAAGACATATATTTTGAAGGACTATGCGAAAAATACTTCTGGTGCTAATAACAGCGGGCTTAGAATGTTTTGCTAGAAATGATGCTAAAAGAAGTTTCTGAAAATCTAAAATGTCTGAACCGAAATGCACGAACTACTATTTTTGTAGTCTACCACTAGGCGTGATGTAAGACGAAGGTTGGAAGGTATGAATAGAATTGCCGGAATCGTGTGTCTAGAAAAGGGCTGCGTGCCGCAGGCGCACGATAACCAGGTCAGGAAGATGTGTAGTTACTTTAATAACCAGAAAGCCCGGATTGAAAAGGTAATATCGACTGGCACAGTGTGTCTTGCTCAGGTCAACTGCAATGCTATTTCGACAGTCGAGGCTAGCGTTAAGAGGACGAAAAACTTCGATTTAGTGTGTGATGGCGAGCTATACAACAGAGAAGAAGTCGAGTTAATGTTGGAAAACTCAGATACGTACGGTGAACATAAAGATGTTGATCAATTGATAGGTCAAGGCTATGAAAAGTTGGGGAAAAATATATTTGCAAAGCTGAGGGGACCAATTGCTATAGGCATTTATGATCAAAGAAGAGATAAGTTCTCTCTAGCACGCGATCGCTTCGGAGAAAAGCGATTGTACTACAGTGTGAGCAATGGCCATTTGTATTTTGCTTCGGAAATATCGCCGGTAGCTAAAATCCTTCCAAGCCTATGTATAAATAAGCGGAGTTTACTTGAGTGGACGTTGTATCGAAATTTATTGACGGGAGAAAGCTTCTTTGAAAACGTTTTTGTATTGCCGCCTGGAAATATGATAAATGTTGATAAAGGTAGAATTGAATTGGACGCTTATTTTACTCCGATTGCCGTGATCGATGAGGCGAAGTACCAGCGATTCTTGGGATCATCGGACGAGGAAGTTATTGATGAGATTGAGAAGCAAATTACGTATAGTGTGCAGGATTGCGTAAAAGAACGATCAGATGTTGGGACATTTTGCAGCGGTGGGGTGGATTCCAGTCTTGTTACGGCATTGGCTGCCAAATCGAATGAAGAATTAATTAGCTTTCATGCTTCGGATAGAAGGCATTCTGCGTACAATGAGTTAAATTACGCTCAGCAGGTTGCCGCAAGGTTAGGTGTCGAGCTCGAATGTGTGGATATTAACAAAAAAATTTTTCAACGGGAGCTAGCCCGATCAATATATGTG
>CP070697.1:3298871-3301465 GCA_020353555.1 Desulfobacterales bacterium | reverse complement strand
ATCGCCTGCCGAATGGCCTGGCGTGACTGCATGGATGCTTTGCGGGTGACCGTACAGGTATTTACGACGCACAGGTCCGCCGGTTCTTCTTTGCGGGCCGCGGACCAACCCGCGGCCGCCAAGTCCTGCCAAATGGCTTCCGACTCGTATTGATTCACTTTGCAGCCCAGGGTTGTAATCTTAAATTTCGGCATCTTTACGGGTTACGGGTTGGGAGTTTGTCCCTTCGGACGGCCGGTTGCGATGATCTGTCATCGGTCTGCAGTAACGCTCAAAATCCGCGGCCAGCCTGTTGCCGCGCGTGCCGCTCCCGGCGGAATTTTGATCTTCAGTCTCCGTGTTATCGGCGCTGGGCGCATTTTTATCCGGACCATCAATCCAGCCGCCACCCAATATTTCATCCTCCCGGTAAAAGACAGCGCCTTGGCCCGGTGTGACGGCCTCTTGGGCCGTATCAAATCGAACGATCGCCGTCCGAGGATCCACTGGCAACAGGACCGACGGCACTTCCTTGTGACGGTAGCGCACCCGTGTCAGAACTTTTTGTGCGGCCGCCGGGGCCGCATTTATCCAGTTTATATCCACGACGCGGCAGGCGGTTGAAAGCAAATCCTTTTTAAGGCCCACTACCAGGCGGTTATTTTTCCGGTCGATACGGATGACGTAATAGGGTTCCGCCGCCGGGCAGTTAATCCCCCGTCTTTGCCCGATGGTAAACAAATGCAGCCCGTTGTGCCGGCCCAGTATTTTCCCCTCGACATCTTCGATGGGCCCCGGTTCAGACGCCAATCCCCTTTGCCGCGTGAGAAAATCGCTGTAGGAATCGCGCTTGATGAAGCACACATCCTGGCTTTCCCTTTCAACCACCGGTTGCAAGCCGTGCGCCCGGGCTTGTCTTTTGACTTCTCTTTTGGTCATTCCGCCCAGGGGGAAACGGGCACGGGCGAGTTGTTCCTGGGTCAGCCGCGCCAGAAAATACGATTGATCCTTTTGGGCATCAACGCCTTTCCGCAGGTGAAAATTCCCGGCGGAGTCGCGGGCAATGCGGGCATAGTGCCCAGTGGCCAGGTAATCCGCTCCCAACTGGCGCACGTAGGATAAAACCGCTCCGAATTTAATGGCGGGATTGCAGACCATGCAAGGATTGGGAGTTTGGCCGGCCAGATAGGTGTCGGTAAAATAGTCCACGACCTGCTGCTCAAACTCGATGCGGCAGTCCAAAAGCGTCACCGCGATTCCCAGTTGTCGACCCAGATGGTGGATTTTGTGGTTTGCGTAGGATTTAGATCGGTTTTGGCAAAAGGGATCGTTTTCATATCCGGTGATAAAATGGATACCGATGACAGGGTGTCCTTGGGCCTTTAAGAGGAAGGCGGCCATCAGGGAATCCACCCCCCCGCTCAAGGCCACGGCAGTGGTTTTCTTCATGGCATTTCGCGAGATCCCGCACGTCAGGTACGCTCAAATATCCGTTGCTTGGCTGGGCCGGTTTTTCAAAACCTCGGCCCGGAGTGCTTTGCCGCCGGTGCGGTTGGACTTGCCGACAGCTCTCAGAAAAACGTCTGTTCTTTCGGGCGCACTTCCATTGCCCGGGGGGGACAGGCGGGGAGGCAAAGCTCACAGATGCTGCATTTATCCTGGTCGAAGTCCACCTTCATTTCCGGTCGTGAGATATGCAGGGCGCCGGTGGGGCAAACCGCGACACAGGCACCACAATGCGTGCATTTTTTGTTGTCGCGCTTAATTTCCTGAGAAGCATTCTGGACAACAACACCTTGTGATTGCAGAAACTTGACACCTTCTTTGAAATTCTTGCGGGAACCGGACAACTCCAGCACCAAAATGCCTTCTTTCTGCGGCAGAATGGTTGCGTTCAAGATGTTGAAAACCAGGTCGTAGTCTTTGGTCAAGTAACACACGATCGGTTTGCTGACCACCGTTTCGGGAAAACGCAGAATCAAAATTTTGGAATACACGCTGAGCCTCCGGAAGTGTCCGTCATTTTTCAATGAGAAACGTTAATCTAACGGTATTTACGCTTCCTGTCAACTGCAAGTTGGGATTCGATCAAGGCAATCGCCGTTGGCCCTCGCGGAGTCGTCGGGACCGCGCGGCTGTCTTGCGCATGCGTTGATCTGATGATGCGGTAATAGTTGATTCAAATGTCTTTTTCTTCTATCATTAAAGATATGGGGCGTCGTCGATTTTGGCCCGGGGCTGTGAATCAAGGGCATCGCCGACCATTGACCGACCGCCGTCCAACACGATGCGCAATATCTTATTTCGCCCGGTATCCTGAATTCGGAATCCGCATTTACCGCAAGAGCTGTATGCGCAGGGGATGCCAACCTCAGCGAAGACCCACAAAGGCCCAAAGACCATGAACCGGTTTGCTTATCGATGCACAGGCTTGGCAGTTAAAACGATTTCCAATCTTTCCAAGGCCCATGTTTTTCTACATGGAACCGAAAATATTCCAGAAGGCCCCAAGATTTTTGTGATCAATCATTTCACCCGGCTCGAAACCTTTTTGATGCCGTACCATATTTTTAGATTGACCAAGATACCGGTGTGGTCTTTAGCCGCGTACGAGC
>CP070697.1:3296171-3298771 GCA_020353555.1 Desulfobacterales bacterium | reverse complement strand
GAGAAACGACCACATCCAGTGCGCCGAGGATCTTTTTGCCCTGGGGATGCACGTGGCAGGCATCGGTGGCGCAGCCGGGCTCATTGCAAATCGGACCGATGATGCCCAGCAGACGATGCCCCTCGGGCGAAGTGAAAATGCGCGTTCTGGCGTTCAAGGCAAGCTCGGAGAGCGGAGGCTCCGAGCGGTGACAGATATAACAGACCTCCGCCTTGATATTGGTCGTCAAATCAACTTCGGCGGGTCGGTTTGAAAACTTGATCTGCCCGACCTTGTTATAGATGCGGATGTTGGCAATCTCCTTCTGTTTGCCGATATTGTTGATGATTTGATTGATATCATCCCGTGAATTCAGCATCATGGCATAATGCGTGCCGAGCTTGATGGTATTGGTCAACCGGTCGGTGCCGGCCACGATGTTTTCCATGAGCTTTTTTTCCTGGTAGTTGATATTGAAATAGGCCCAGGTCGATAGGGTGAGGAGCAAGGTCATCCCCACCGTTAAGATGAGTTTTGAAACCAACCGGCGACGGAGGTTGCTGATGAGTTTTGACATTTTGCCACCCATGCGGCTTGCGCCCGAGGGGTTACCGTAAGACCGAGCGCGCCCCGCCGTGGGCGTTGTCGCGCACGAATCTCAAGCTTACGGGTCTCAGGCCCCCCTCGCGATCACGCACTCAGTTTTTTGCGAAATTCAGGGGTAATGGCTAAGTTTAAGTCCAACCCCAATTCGGCCTGCGGCAATCCCATGGCCAGTCCCAGAAGCTGGGGGAGATAAAGAACGCTGATGCGCAGGTCCTCGGCACACTTCCGGCCGATCCTGTGCTGATAAGCCTCCAGATTCATCTGGCACATGGGGCACACCGTGACGATGGCATCGGCGCCCTTGGCCCCCTGCAGGATGGCCGTTACCAGCTCCATGCCCACCTCCGTTTGGGTCTGCATATGCGCCGCGCCGCAACATTGGCCCCCCATGCACCAGGGGTGAATGCGGGCGCCGATGGCCTTGATCAACGGTTCCATGGATTGCGGCGCCTCCGGGTCATCGAAGACCGCATAGGGTCGCAGACACTGGCAACCGTAATAGGGCGCAATGGAAAAATCCGTGAACGGTCTCCTCACCAGGGGCCGGATCCGGTCCGCTCCCATATCACGGGCCAGCACATCGAGGAGATGCCGGACCCGCGCGCGGCCATCGAGCTGCAGTTGGTCGGCAATCAAGATCTCGTTCAGTTGGGCGCGCAGCTCCGGATCCCGGCGGGTTTTTTCTTCCACTTTCTTTAGGTTTAAGTAGCAGGCGCTGCAAGGCACCAAAATATCATCACCCTCGCCTTGCTTGGCCGCAAGGGCCAGATTGCGGGCAGGCAGCGCCAAGGATAACAGGTGACTGGTGGCATCCGCGGCGCTGGCCCCGCAGCAGGTCCAATCGTCTATTTCACGAAAATCGCCGCCCAGCGCCCCCATCAAGGCCCGGGTGGAGAGGTTATACTCACGGGCCGTTCCTTCCAGGGAACAGCCCGGATAGTATCGGTATCTCATGATCGGCCCTCCAGTTCCTCGACTTTCCGAAAGAGGGTCTCTAAAGGCCGCTTGGCCTTCGAGGGCCAATCCAGGGAAACCTTCCCTTTGGCCATGAGCTTCATGCCCAGAAGGGCAAACCGCAACGGAAGCACCGGGTTTTTCACGGCCGCCCAATACCGGGTCATCAACTCCATTTCTTTCACCCGCCCGTGGCGACGGACGCTTCGAATAAAATTTTCATGGAACAAAGTGCTCGGCCGGTGCCGGACCCGGTTTTCCCTGGCGGCGATCTGTTTCAGGGCGCCCATCGCTTCCGTCAGGGGCAGCCCCCGCGGGCACCGGAGGGTACAGTAATAACAGGCGGAACACAGGGCGAACGTCTTGCTCTCGAAGATTGCCTTCTGGCGACCCATTAAAACCAGGCGCCACAACTGCCGGGGCGTGCGGTCCATGGCAAACGCATTGGGACAGGAACCCGTACAGGTGCCGCATTGTATACAGGATCGGATCATCGCCTGGACCGGGGCCAATGTGCGGGACTCGCGACTCAGTTGCTCAGCGTTGGCCGGGCTTGCCGATCGGTTCATGGGCCTCCCGCCTTTATCAAGCGCCATCGGTTACAGGTGCTGCGCTCGGCGTGGCCGTCAGTCGCACCAACAAGTTGTGGATTGCAGGCTGCTGACGAATGACGACCGGCGCATAGCGCCTAACCATTGCCTTCTCAAAAACGCGCCCGGCCCAACTCAGGCCAGCGCCGCATCGATCACCTCCAGCATTTGCGCGCCCGCAAAACCATCCAGCCGCGAAGCCCCATTGGGACAAACCGCCGCGCAGGCACCGCACCCTTGACACATGGCCGCATTCACCCGCACTTTCGCATGCTCCCTATCAATCGTGCGGGCTCCGTAAGGGCACACATCGATGCAGCGCTCGCACAAACTGCACAGGCTGTGCCGGACGCTGGCAACGCCTTTTCCCGCCGGCAGACGCTTCCGGGTCAGAATTCGCAAAGCCCGTTGGGCCGCGGCCTCGGCGGTGGCGACGGTTTCGGATAGGTTCCGCGGCGAATGCGCCAAACC
>CP070697.1:3293457-3296071 GCA_020353555.1 Desulfobacterales bacterium | reverse complement strand
CACCCTGATCAACCAGGGGGTCGTGCAGCCGACCAGCCGTTTGGACATGGAACCGTTGTCCATCAACGCACCGGCCAGCAGGAAGTAAGGCACTGCCAACAGCGTGAACTTGGCCACTCCGTCATAGAGTCCGATGACTACCATGTCCACCGGGATGTGATAGGCGATGACCAGTATGTAGAGCCCGCTTGCCAGCAGGGCGGAATAGATCGGCAGGCCCACGATGAGGCCAAAAACAAGGATGATGATGCCCCACAGCATTACGCGCCGCCCTCTTTTGGGGTGCTTCCGCGGGCATCATCGGCATGCTTGACGAAAGGTTCCAAAATTCTAGCAAGGGTCATCATCACGAAAGCCACCGGCAGCGCCAGGTAAGCGATCCACAGGGGGAAGCCGATGGCCTGGGTCGTCGTTCGGAGATTATAATTCTGAGCGATGACGCCTGAACCCGAATAAATGAGATAGCAGAAGAGAAAGGTCGTCAGGGTTGAACGCAATAAATTCACGCCCGATTGCAGCCTGGCCGGCAGAATCCGGTAAAATGCGGTCATCCTCAACTGGCTGTCTTCGTTTTCCAGCATACCCTGGGACAGGCAAATCATCCAGACCATGCCCAATACGCTCATTTCGCCGACCCATGGAATGGGGTTCGCGAAAATGTACCGCATGATGACGTTTACAAAACCGACAATGGTGATCATCGCCAGCAACATCCCGGCGATGCTGTCCAGATACCGCATCGACAAGCTTATACCCCTACGAAGCCATTGCACAAGCATCACGCTCCCGTTCGGCGGAACCATCCCGATTGCTAAAAAACTTCAACCGGTGCAAGGGTGAAGACGATCAGCCTTCACCACTTCCACCGGGTTCTGCGCTTGATCATTTTCCTACTTGCCCATCGCCTTCCGCAGTTCCTCGTAAATGGGCTTGGCTTCCGGATTCTCGTTCAGAAAATTCCGGTGCACCGGCATACTTGCCTCTTTTAGCTGATCCCGCAGCTCCGGAGAGGCATCGATAACCTTCACCCCGGCCGCTTGCATTTTCTCCATGGCAACCTGCTCCGTTTCGCGGCTGTAGCGCTCCGCTTCCGGCTGGATTTCCTTGGCGCTGGTCAGCAGGATCTCTCTGGCATCCGCCGGCAGGCTGTCGAGCCATTTTTTATTCATCATGAAAATCGTGACTTCTGCCCCTTTGGGCTCCGTGAAAATGTAGGGGGCTACCTGATAGTATTTGAGCATGAAAAAGAATTGGGCGGCACTCTCCAAGCCGTCGATGACCCCCTGCTGCAGGGCTGTGAACAGCTCCGGCACATCCATGGGGATGCCGGCCCCGCCCCAGGCATTGATCTCTTCTTGGAGCACCTTGGCGCCCATCACTCTTATCTTTTTGCCCTTAAAAGAGTTCATGTCTTCGACCGGGAACTTGAGCAGCAGAATGCGATCTCCATAGGGATAAAAGCTCGCCGCCACCAAGCCGCGCATTTCCAGATATTTCCGGAGAACGTCTCCGTTGGGGCCGTTCAGCAGCCCGGTCGCGCTCCAGACATCATCGAAAAAGTAAGGCAGATCGACAAGCGTCAGAACCTCGGAGAATCCTCCTAAGAACGCGGTCGGCTCCAGAAGGCCCTGAATGGCGCCTGCGGACAGGCCCTGCAGCATCTGGGAGTTACTGCCCAACTGGCCGGAAGGAAACAGCTGAACCTCGATTTTTCCTTCGCTCTTGCTTTCGACGGCCTTCTTAAATTCCTCCATCTCATGAACTTGAGGATCCTTGCTGGTCGGCGTACCCACTCGCATGACGATCTTGTCGGCCGCCGATACGCTGTTGAACGGAAAGAAAATGCATGCAAAAAACACCGCCATCCCCAAAGCCGAAACCCCAATCCACTTGTTCCTCATGACGATCCTCCTTACGGTTTGATGAAGAATGAAACGGACGATCCTTTACGCTTCCACCCACCATGGCGCATTTTCCAGGTGACGCCTAGGGCAGATCGCAACACCTGGACTTGTCTCATTTTTAAAGCGATTGCCCTCGCACCGTTTCCTGGCTCGATCGAAGTGTCTGAAAAGGCCGCATTCCGGAAAAATCAGGAAGACATCTCGCAGCATGGAGAAGGCACCCCCGGAAGCCGGGCAGATCCAACGCCACCTGCGAGTGCCTTTTGTGAGCATGTGGTCGGTGTGTCCGCAAGATGGTGGACGCCCCTTCGCGCTCCACGATTTTGCATTGACCACAGGCAAAAGGTACTTTCAAAGGTAGGGATAATAATTTGTTTTGTTGAGGTGAACGTATGGCAAACGGCTGCTGGTTTGTCAAGAAAAAAACCGTCAGAACATGTGATCTAGGCCGGAATGCATTTGGCAAAACAATATGCTGAATGTCCTTTGTATAAACGTAGTCTTTGTAGAGAACCGGATAACCGCAACACTTGTGCTATTAGTCGCAAAGATTGAATTTGTCTTCAAAATCGCCAAACATGAAAAACAAAAATGAAGAGCAGGAAATACCCATATAATCTCTAGCGTCATTTCTCGGTTGGCCCATTTTGGGGTCATTTTTGCCAGAAATTGGGTTAGCGGCCTTTTGCGGCCGCGACAATACGGCGTTT
>CP070697.1:3290718-3293357 GCA_020353555.1 Desulfobacterales bacterium | reverse complement strand
GCTAATTGTTTTGCTGCCCTGGCGTACCTGGGCGACGCGTGAATTTTTGGATTCGGCCCCTTCTTTTCCCGCCGCAGATCTGAGGGCAATCACGGTGCTTATTCCGGCCCGCAATGAAAAAGCGGTCATTGCAACCACCCTGTCGGCTCTGATAGCACAGGGACATCATCTGGCGATCGTGTTGGTTGATGATCGGTCCACGGATGATACCGCCCGCACCGCGCAGGCCGCGGCACCATCGAATTTGCGAATCATCTCCGGCAGCCCGCCGCCGGCGGGCTGGAGCGGCAAGCTTTGGGCCCTCGCGCAGGGCGCCCGTCACGTTAAGACGCCCCTGACCTTGCTGATGGACGCAGACATCGAGCTGCAGCCGGGTATTCTTCCGGCGCTTCTCAGGAAAATGGAAGCAGAAAATCTGCAGTTGCTTTCCTTGATGGCCCATCCGCGTATGGTCAGCTTCTGGGAGCGGTTGTTCATGCCCGCATTTGTTTATTTTTTTAAGATGCTATACCCTTTTCATTTATCCAATTCCAGGTTTACGCGAGTGGCCGCCGCCGCCGGTGGATGCATCCTGCTGCGCACCCAACTCATAAAAGAAATTGGCGGATTCCAAGCCATTCACAACAGCCTGATTGATGATTGTGCGCTGGCGATGCGGGTCAAGTCCCGCGGCTACCGCACCTGGATCGGCCTGACGCATTCGGTGCACAGCCTGCGTGCCTGTGATCATCTGTCCTCAATTTGGAACATGGTGGCGCGCACGGCTTTTTGTCAGCTACGCTATTCGGCCCTGTGGCTGGTATTGACCACGATCCTCATGCTGCTGGTGTTTGCGGTGCTCCCTACGGGGCTGTTTTGCTCCGGCATTCCGGCCAATCTTATTTCCGCCGGGGCTTTGAGCGTCATGTGGCTGAGCTATCTGCCGACCCTCAAATTCTACGGGCGATCCCGGGTTTGGGCCGTGACCCTGCCTTTGACGGCCATGCTTTATCTGGCCATGACCTGGACGTCGGCCCTGCGTTTCTGGAGAGGATCGGGCCCACAATGGAAAGATCGAACTTACATCGGCAGGCCGTGTGGCAAGTAGACCGCCACGCTGCTGACCTCATCGCCGCCGCTGGGCCGGGTCACCGCCTGGGAAATACCATCACCCCGTCAAGGGGATCAAGGTTTCTTCGGGAAGGGCGACGCCCCGAACACTCCTCCGAACATCGCCCGCAAGAAATAGCTTTCATCTCCGGCACAACGGGCACATATATTTCCAAGGGCGTTTTTCCGGCCCTGCCCGGGGACCATCACTTGCAAATCCGGGTTCTTTCATGATAGACAAACAACTATGAGGGTTGACGAGCGGCAAGATCCGGAAAGCAGGCCGCAGGGGGGCGATGGCCGCGGGAAAAAAAGTTCAGATGCCCCGCAGGTGCGAAAGCGGTGACGACCAAACGGTCCGGAGGCGCGCCCAAGAGCCGGGCAGCCAAGGGAGGAGAAGAGAATGACTAGGCTCAGTTGCGCACGGCCAAACGAAGACTTCGAACAGCACATCCTTCAAGGGGTTTCGCGTTCTTTTGCCCTCACCATCCCTCAATTACCGGCCGGACTTCGCCGGCCGGTCACGATAGCGTATTTACTGTGCCGCATTGTGGATACAATCGAAGATGAAGAAACGCTATCCATCGCTCAAAAGCGTCTGCTTTTCCATGAATTCCGGGAGGTCGTGGCCGGAAAATTAGCGCCCCACGGGTTTGCCGATCGATTCTACCCATTACTTTCCGGCCGGACCCTGCCGGCCGAAAAGGAACTCATCTGCAACACCCCGGCCGTCATGCAGACGTTTTTCAGTTTTAATGTTACGCAGCAGGCCGTGCTCCGCCGATGTGTAACGGTGATGTCCACCGGTATGCTGAAATTTCAAGAAATCAAGGGTCGGCATGGACTGCAAAATCTTTCGCAGCTGAACAATTACTGCTACCATGTGGCCGGGGTGGTGGGGGAAATGCTCACGGACCTGTTCTGCGAGTATTCGGAGGAGATTGCCAACAACCGCGAAAAACTATTCGGGTTGGCGGCGTCTTTCGGTCAAGGCCTACAAATGACCAATATTCTCAAAGACCTCTGGGATGATAGAGAACGGGGGGCTTGCTGGTTGCCGCAGGATCTATTTCGCGAAGCCGGTTTTGATCTGCGAAACCTGACCGCCGGCCAGCACATCCCGACTTTCGGGGAGGGGCTGGCCGCGTTAATCGGCATTGCGCGCGTGCACTTGAGAAATGCGCTGACCTACACCCTGATCATTCCCCGCCATGAAGCCGGCATCCGCAAATTCTGTTTATGGGCCATCGGAATGGCGGTTTTGACTTTACGGAACATCAATCAAAAACGAGATTACCAGAGCGGTCGTGAGGTCAAAATTTCGAAAGCCAGGGCTAAAACCGTCATTCTGGTGTCCAACGCCGCGCTGCGGTGCAATTTTGTGCTCAAGGCGCTCTTTAAATTGGCCGCCCGCGGCTTGCCGGCAGCCAGCCCGCTGACGATCAGCCTGCGTCCGGCTGCCGGACCCGTTTCGGACGACCGTCCGTTGAAATACCAGAGCACCCTGGATTGACGCACAATACGCGTGACCCGCGGGTTGGAGGGTTCAC
>CP070697.1:3287974-3290618 GCA_020353555.1 Desulfobacterales bacterium | reverse complement strand
CCGAAGCGGACCAACCAACCCTGGGCGGCTTCCGGGGAATTCTCATCCATCGGCAAATTGTCGGTTTTGACACCCATCAGCGTGGTCGTATCGCGCTCAATATTCGATCCGCGGATCCAAGAATTTGTAGGAAATATCGACGATCAGATTGATCAGCAGGTATACGCCGGAAGACATCAGAATGATTCCCTGAATTACGGGATAGTCGCGGGAGAGGATGGCATCCACCACCAGCCGTCCCAAACCGGAGATGTTGAACACGCTTTCCGTGACCACCACCCCGCCGATGAGCAGGGCGATACCGACACCGATGATGGTGACGATGGGAACCGAGGCGTTTTTCAACGCGTGTCGGATCAGCACGGTCCCGGAACTCAGACCTTTGGCCTGGGCCGTGCGGATGTAATCCTGCGCCAAGACCTCCAGCACGCTCGCCCGGGTGATGCGGGCGATCAAGGCCGCATAGATAATTCCCAGGGCGAGACTCGGCAGGGTGATGGTGCGCAGAAACGGCCCCAGCCCCTCGCGGAGGCTGACGAAACCCTGCACCGGAAAGAGATGCAACTGGATGGAAAATCCGAATATGAGGATGTAACCGATGACAAAGACCGGAATGGAGAACCCGAATACGGCGAAAATCATCACCAGATGGTCGATCCAGGTGCCCGCCTTCCACGCCGCCAAAACGCCCATGGGAACCGCCAGGAGGATGGCGATGATAATGCTGGCGGTGGCCAGACACAAGGTGGCTTCCATCCGCTGGGCAATCAGCCGGGTCACCGGCATGTTGGAATAGATGGATTCGCCGAGGTCGCCCCGCAGCAGCTGTTTCATCCAAGTGACAAACTGCACGTAGATGGGCTCGTCAAGGCCCAGCTTGACGCGGATACGGGCGACATCCTCCGGCATGGCGGTGTTGCCCGCGATGACCGCGGCCGGATCGCCCGGCGCCAGGTGCAGCAACAAAAAAACGAAGACGGCGATCACCCCTGCGACGGGGATGATCGCCAGCAAGCGTCTAATAATATACTGCCACATTGATCCCCTTGGCTACTTAAAGGCGACCCAACGGGGTCGATTTGGTTCAACCGGCGGCTTCTGTCAAATATGCGCCTACTTCTTGCGGACGTTCCAGAAGAGCGGCACCGGACTTTTGATCAAGCCTTCCAGGCGGTCGGCACGGTAGGCCACGGGCTGGTAAACGGTGCCGAGGGGCACATAGGTCACCACTTCATAGGCCCGTTTCTGAATCGCCTGGGCGAGTTCCTTTTGCCTGGCCGAATCGGGTTCGGCACCGAAGGCGGCCCGCATTTTTTCGATCTCTTCGTCGCACGGCCAGCCGAACCAGGCCTTATCGCAGGCCGCGCCGATGGCCATGTGCTCCAAGGGGTTTAGGAAATCGGGGCCGTTGAACCAGGTTTGAAAGATGTGCCAGCCGCCCTCGGAAGCCGGCTTTTTGATGGCCCGGCGGGCGACCAAGGTCGACCAGTTCATGGCCTGCAAATCCACGTTGAAACCGGCTTTGCGCAGATTCTGGGCCGTGGCCAGGGTCTGGTTGGAGATGATAAAATCGTCGGTGACATGCAGCACGACGATGGGTTCGTTTTGATAGCCGATCTCCTTGAGCAGTTGTTTGGCTTTGACAAAATCCTGCTTGAGCAGCGGGTCGGAGCCCACATCGGAGGCCAGGGGCGAACCGCAGGGATACATGGAGGGGCAGACGGCGAACAATTCCGGGTCATTGCCGGCCGCCGCCCGCAGGGCGGTTTCCTGGCTTGTGGCCCAGAGCACCGCCTGGCGGGCCTTGGGGTTGTCGAAGGGCGGCTGCAGGTGGTTGAGCCGCGCCACGGTCTGAATTCCGAGGGGGTCGAAGATTTCGACCTTCACCCCCGCGGCGGCCTTCAACTTGGGGAGAAAATCCGCCTGCGGAACCTGGATAAAATCGATCTCCCCCGCCATCAAGGCATTCGCGCAAGTGTTGGTGTCCGGAATCCAGGCGAACTCGACCCGGTCGAGATGGACGACTTTGCCCCCGGCGGTGTTGCTGGCCGGCTCCTGGCGGGGGACATACGCTTCATTTTTTACATAAACGGCATTCACGCCAGGTTTGAATTCCTCCTTGACAAACCGGAAGGGACCCGAACCGACGACTTCCTGCACCTGCTCGTCCGGACTTGTCAGGGCGTGCTCCTCTTTCATCATGAAAGGCACGTTGGAGGTAATTTTAGCCAACGACTGCAAGACCATGCCGAAGGGCGCCTGCAATTTCAGCGTGAAAGTCTGGTCGTCGACTGCTTCCAGGGTCGCGGTGGCGGCCATCAGCTTCTGGCCCATCCCGTCGCGGGCGCCCCAGCGTTTGATCGAAGCGACGCAATCTTTGGAGGTCACCGGCGTGCCGTCGTGCCACTTCAGGCCGTCGCGCAGGGTGAAGCTGTATTCCATCCCGTCCGCGCTGACCGTGTAGGTCTCGACCATCTGCGGCTGCACCTTGAAATCCGCGTCCAGTCCGAACAGGGTGTCATAGACCATGAAGCCGTGGCTGCGCACGATATAGGCCGTCGTCCAGATGGGATCCAGCTGGTTGAGGGCGGAATCGAGGTTGACCTTGAGGACGATCTCGGCGGTAACCGGCTGAACGCCGAGG
>CP070697.1:3285225-3287874 GCA_020353555.1 Desulfobacterales bacterium | reverse complement strand
AGGAAAACCCATGAATGGTATCTTAATCCGGTTGCTGACGTTAACCGCTGGGATTATCGTCACGGCCTATCTCTTGGATGGCATACAGATCCGCGACTTCTCGTCTGCCTTTTTGGCGGCCGCCATGCTGGGAATCTTGAATTCGTTCTTGCGGCCGGTCGCACTCATTCTAACTCTGCCCATCAATGTTCTTAGTCTCGGTCTTTTCACTTTCGTAATCAACGCGCTGATGCTCAAAATGGCTTCTGGTGTAATTCCCGGTTTTGACGTCCAGGGTTTCTGGACGGCGATATTTGGTTCCCTTCTAATCAGCGTGATCAGCTGGTTTCTCAATTCCTTTATCAACGACCGCGGAAAACTGACCTACATCAGCCTGAATCGCCCGCGGGATGAGAGCATCGACCTAAAACACAAGGGCGGCGACCGGTGGGAGTAGTCTCGTTTATGGCCCAATTGAGGCCCTTGGAGACAACAGCGACCGCCGTCGATTATGGATCTTCTTAATTAATTCCTTAAACCCCTTGGAAAAATATTCAATTGGACAGGATCTCGTCCAGCGAAGAATGGCCGGATCAGATCTTCAAAATTTGCGCTCCATCCATAAAGCCATGGGACGATTACCCCATGGCACGGTGGGAGACGTTCATTTCAGTGAGATAAGCCTTGACGTCGATCACTTTGCCCGTAAAATCGTCCACTGGATGTCGCAAAAAATACCCGATCCCATAGAGGTTGATCGCGTGATTGCCGGTTTTCGTCTTCGGGGCCGGTTGACAGAGATTTATGGGCAAGGATGCGTTCATACGCGGTCTGCGAGGCAGAAGGCCAAGGATCTTCTAAAATCTTGGATTTACCATCTGGTCTTGAGCGACTTGCCGCCCCAAGGATGGACTCCAAACACTATCCTGATCTGCCAGGATTCAGCTTGGCGTTTCCCTCGTGTGACGAACAACGAAGAGATCTTGCATAGCCTGCTTGAAATCTTCCGTTACGGATCAACGCAGCCACTTCAATTCTTTTCGGAATCCGCCATTGAATATGCTCAAGGGCGGCATAGAAGAGCCTACCCACGCGCCAGAGCCTTAGATTCCGCGCGCCGCAAATCGCAAGGAAGTGAGTTTGCTTGGGGTGAATCCGAAGATCCCTATTATCGTCTTTGTTTTAAACATTCAGACCCGTTGGACCAAAACTTTGAAAAGCTGGCAATGGGGATCTTGGGGCCGCTTCTGGAGCATTGTGAAAAGATAATCATGTGAATCCTGCTTGTCGGGCGGGGAAATGGATGCCTCTTTTTTAATAAAGAACACTTTCAAGACCCACAGCGTCAGCCGGTCTTGGAATGCGGATTTTCTTGAGCCAGGGGATCAATTGCGACTGAAAGTTGTTGAAGTTAAAAGCCCTAACCGCGCCCTGGTGGACTTTGGAAAGTTCCGGGCCCAGGCCGAGATTAAATTTCCGGTGGCCCCCGGGGAGGAATTTGTGGTGAAGGTCGTTGAGACGGGCCGGCAGCTGAAGTTAAGCCTGGTAAATCCGGATTCAAAAAACGATTCCGCCGGAAACGATATTTTCGATCCAGGCCAAAAACTTCCCGCCAAGATTCCGCTCAATCCGCAATCCGAGATACAACCCGTTTTAGAAAACGCCGTCCGCCTGGCCCTCCAGGAAAAAGTTCCTCCAGATCTCATCCTGGCCCTCAACAGGCTCAATGCTCACTTCGAGCCCCTGAACGTCGGGGGTGATCTTTTGAAATTGATCGCGCGTCTTAAAGCTCTTCTTGAGGATTCAGGCCTTTTGTACGAGCAGAAGATTAAGAGACTTCTCATCACGTTACCAGAAGCAGGGGCATCCCAAAACGGATCGGAGTATCCCGCAATTAAGAAAGTGGCCGCTGAAGATCTAAAATCTAGTCTTTTAATATTAAAAGGCTATTTGGATCAGGCCGAAAGAACTGCTGGGATGATGGATGCGAAGAATCTGGCTCGCCTCAAAAATATCACTGACATTTTACTTAGAGCGATTGCGGATCAACAAAATCGGGCGGTTGCCAACCGTTCTCATCCGGAACCATTTCAAGTTTTTGACGTTGCGCTGCCTTTAATGGATTCCAGACAAAGAGCCGGGCTAAAGATATATTATCCCAAGAAATCGATCCGTGTTAATTCTAAAGGATTCAGGATCTCCCTGCTGCTTACCATGGACCGCCTGGGGGAGATCCGAACGGATTTTGTGGTTTTGGAAAAAAACCTGACGATCACCTTTTTTGTGAAAAACGCCGAAACCCAAAAAGTTGTGGAGGCGAACTTTCCCGTGCTAACCCCGCAATTGAATCATCACTTTAATAATCTGATGTTGAGGGCAGTTGTTTCGGAAAACAAAATCCTTGAATTTGACAGGGAAGATAGGAGTCTGGCCGGTGACCGGCGCGTGGATTTAAGAGTCTGAACATGGCGAAACTACCTAAAGCCGTCGCGTTGAAATACGATAAGGCCAAGAATTCTGCGCCCAAAGTGGTGGCTAAAGGCCAAGGGCATATTGGTGCAAAAATCATCGAAGCGGCGCGTCGACATAATATCCCGCTCTATGAAGATCAAAATTTGGTTCAGGTATTGGAGGCGCTTGATCTGGATACCGAAATTCCTCCCGAATTGT
>CP070697.1:3282458-3285125 GCA_020353555.1 Desulfobacterales bacterium | reverse complement strand
CTCGGAACGATCGCCCTGACCGGTGCCACCGGATTCATCGGCAATGCCTTGGTGCGGCGATTGGAAGCCGCCGGCGGGCGGATAAGAGCGCTGGTCCGACCCGCGTCGGCGCACACACGGCTGCTTGCGGGAACAAGCGTGCAGCGGGTAGAAGGGGATTTGGCGGATCCGGATAGCCTGCGGCGCCTGGTTCACGACGCTGAGGCCGTGGTGCATTGTGCCGGTCGCGTGCGCGGTGCCTCCCAGGCCGATTTTGATCGTGTAAATGTTGACAGCGTGGCGCAACTGGTGCAAGTCGCCCGCAGACAGCACCGAGTGCCGCGTTTTTTATTGATTTCCTCCCTGGCGGCGCGGGAACCTCATCTATCGGCCTATGCCGCGAGCAAACGCCAAGGGGAGGAGGTTCTCGCCGCCGCCGCCGGAGCGATGCCGTGGGCCGCATTCCGGCCGCCGGCGGTCTACGGTCCGGGAGATCGCGAACTGCTTCCCCTTTTTCGTTGGATGAGCCGGGGAATAACACCGGTTCTGGGAACCCGGAATGCGCGGTTTGCTCTGCTGTTTGTCGAAGATCTGGCCGAGGCTGTTCTCGGATGGTTGGACTGCCGCAAAGCCGGGCCATTCGTCTTTGAGTTGCACGACGGCCGTCCGGGGGGCTATACCTGGAACGACGTGATCGCGACCGCCTCGCGGGTGTTCGCCCGGGGGATAATCCGGATACCCGTGCCGGAGATCCTGCTCCAAGGGTTGGCCGCTTTGAATCTGATGACGGCGCGCAGGCTGGGATATGCGCCGATGTTGACGCCCGGAAAGGTTCGCGAACTCCGGCATCCCGACTGGGTATGTGATAATCGCAGACTGAGCGAGGAAACCGGTTGGGCACCGCGTGTGGCCTTGGAGGAAGGATTGAGGCGTACCTTGGGACAGAAGATGGGCCTTTGACAAGCAAAGACAGGTGGAGTAAGGTGAATCTATGTCAAATTACCAAGATATGGTGGTACAAATTTGCGAAATACTGAAACCGCTCGTGGCGGATGGGCAAGTGATCCAGGAAGAAACCGACTTATTGGCCGATCTGGGTCTGGATTCTCTACAGGTAATGAAGGTTTTGGAAGCGGTTGAGGACCGTTTTGATGTTTCGATCCCGTTGAATATCCTTCCCGATGTGCGCACCGTTCAGGACTTTGCCGTCCAACTCCAAAGATTATCCCAAGAAGGACAATAATGACCATTTTTCATAAGTTCGGACATATTGCGGCCGCGCGCCGGACGTTGGCGGAGAAAGGCATCGACTCCATCCATGTGGTCATGGAAGAGATTATTTCACCTACTGCAGCGCGGGTAAACGGGACTCCGACGATTCTCGCCGGCAGCAATAATTATCTGGGGCTGACGTTTAATCCGGAGTGCATCGCGGCGGCCTGCAAGGCGCTCCAAGACGAAGGCACCGGTACGACCGGTTCGCGGATTGCCAACGGGACTTTCGCCGGCCATGTGGCATTGGAAAAGGAACTGGCGGACTTCTTCGAGCGCCGGAGCGCTATCGTGTTTTCCACGGGATATGTGGCCAATCTGGGCATGCTCTCAAGCCTGGCCGGTTCCGGGGAAGTGATCTTATTGGATGCCGACTGCCACGCGAGCATATATGACGGCTGTCGTTTGAGCGGCGCCGAGATCATTCGATTTCGGCACAACGACGTGCTCGATCTTGAAAAACGGCTGCGGCGGCTGGGTAAACGGGCCGGGTGCACCGTGATTGTCGTTGAGGGGATTTACAGCATGCTGGGCGATCGCGCACCTCTGGCGGATATCGTGGCCCTCAAACGCGAATACGGCGCTTATTTGATGGTGGACGAAGCGCATTCCCTGGGCGTTCTGGGGGAGCGAGGCCGAGGCCTGGCCGAAGAAGCCGGGGTGGAAGACGGCGTGGATTTTATCGTCGGAACCTTCAGCAAGAGTTTAGGGGCCATCGGCGGCTATTGCGTGAGCGACCATCCGGAACTGGATCTGATTCGTTACGCCAGCCGGCCTTATATTTTCACGGCCTCGCCTTCCCCGTCGGTGGTTGCCTCCACCCGCACCGCCCTGGAGATCATGCGTACCCGTCCGGAGCTGCGCCGCCGGCTTTGGGAAAACGCCCGCCGGCTGTATCAGCGGCTGCACGCACTGGGTTTTAGTCTCGGTCCGGAGCCCAGTCCGATTATCGCGGTCCGTCTGGCCGACCAGGACCAGGCGCTGGCTTTGTGGAGCGGGCTTTTGGAGCACGGCGTCTATGTCAACCTGGTTTTGCCGCCGGCCACGCCCGACGGCGGGTGCCTGCTGCGTTGCAGCGTGAGCGCCGGCCACAGCCCACAGCAGGTGGAGCAAATCGGTGAGGCCTTTGCCTCTCTGCGGGGGGTTGTCCGGCCCGCCCAGGAGGCTTGAGCCGGCTGGCTTGCAAAGAGAGTTTGCCATATCACATATCTGAAGCGCTAGTCCCTCCAACCGGAGAAACGGCGAAGAAAATCGGATTCTCCCCATCACCGTTTCACCGGTTCGTTATTGGGAGATCCGGCCTAGCGTCGATAAGTCAATTGCGATGCGTTTTCTATTCACCGTGGCGCGCGCTTATCCTTGGCGAAGCGCGTTCATGCTGGGCGCCCTGCTGCTGGCAGGACTGGCGGAGGGAAT
>CP070697.1:3279681-3282358 GCA_020353555.1 Desulfobacterales bacterium | reverse complement strand
GAAGAGATATATCGCCTTCATGACAACGGCCGGTAATCATCGGGATACTTACATCGAGCAATGCCATCGCAATTTCTTCGCCAACTATGGCAGGGGAGTGCCGCTCCGCAGATGCGGCGTCGAAGAAAAGCACATCGGCGGCCTGGTCGGAATGATCCCCCTCGTCGTTTTTCACTGCAACCGGCGCGACAAAGCCCGGGAAGCCGCTTTGGCTCACCTGGCCCTGACGCATCCGGGCTTCAAAATGGAGACCGCCGGATCGTTGATTATCGATATTTTGCTGAAGGTGCTCAATGGAACTTCTCTGAAAGCGGCCATCCTTGCGAACCTCGAGGCCCAAAACAATCCCTTGCTGGGTCATCCTTTCCTGAAATGGCTGAAGGATCCGGATGAGTGGGTGATCGGTCCGCGGTTCAGTTCGGCCTGCTATGTCGAAGACTCCGTTCCAGCCGTAATTTATCTGGCGTTGAAATACCACGATGATCCCGAAAAAGCACTGATCGTCAATACCAATCTGGGTGGCGACAACGCCGCGCGCGGCTCGGTATTAGGCGCGTTGCTGGGAGCCGCCGATGGTGTCGCTAAATTTCCGCATCGCTGGGTAGAAGGTCTGTCGGAACCACTGCCGGATCTGTTACCGGCGCATGACCATGTTTAACAGCTGTTAGTTACGCCCTAACGGTGCGCCGCCCGCTCTTTTAGGACCTGCTCGGCGGTCTGGCGTCCGGAGAGCAGGGCCCACTGCATCCCCGGAACACTGCCGTATTCGCCGCAGACAAAGACCCCGGGTTTTTCCCGAGCGGAGCATACCGTTGGATCCGGCGCCGGAGGGGGCTGTTCTGGCAAGGCATGCACGATGCGGTAGGTTTTCAAATGGCGCCAATCACCGACCACTGCGCCGAGCCACGCGGTCAGCGCCTGGCGCACCTCAGCTTCGGCGGTGGCGTTGTCCGCAGACATTTTTCCAACGTGTCGATATGCTTTTTAGGTGAAGTCATGGAACTGCCCTTTTGACCCCCCGTTATTACCGTTTTCCAACATTCCGGCAGACTGCAAGCCCATAATCTCAAACGCTTACCATGAGCACTTTGGGTTACTGCTTGACCGGGTATAGAAAGTTATTCGCTATTTTTTCCGTCCCCACACGGCATAGACCGGATCGGAAAACGACAACTGGGGGAAATATTGGTCATGGCGCGGCCGGGGCAGCCCCCGAATTGAATAGGTTTGCAGGTCGTCAAAGCCACCCGCGCGCAGAAAGTATTCCAGCACCAGGCCCATGCGCTCAAATTCATGAAGTTCCTGCCAGATTTTGATGGCTTTGGTTGGAAACCACCGATTCGAAAAGGTGACGATGAAAAAACCGTCCGGCCGTAAAATCCGGTGAACTTCTTTGAAGACGACCAGGGGATCAACGAGATACTCCACGGATGCCGTGTTGATGACGGCATCAAACATGTTGGCGTCGAATGGCAGGGTGGATTCGGCGTTCAGGTCATGAACCAGAAATTCGTTGAGTTGTGAGTTTCTTTGGAGTTCATCGGCATTGAGCCCGAGGCCGACAAGTCGATCCAGGTGCAAATGGGTGGGGATGTGCGACTGCCAGCTGCTCATTAAGTCCAGAACTTGCATCCCATCGGTCAAAAAGCGACCGTAAGTATTTCGCACCATCTCCCGCGCCGTGTCATCGATGTGATGGACATATCTGGGTTTTTGGTAAAATTCTGCGTCGGGTTGGTCGTCATCCCGTCTGAAGGTGTCGTCGGAGAAATAATCGGTCGGCTGCCCTTGCCAGCGAGCCTGCATGCCGGCCCCGGATGTCAGGGTTTCCATCCAGTCGTTGCTGGTCCCACCCCGCTCGACGCCCGTGGGTTTTACCTTTCCGATCACGACTGCCAGATCAAGCTCCTTGCCGGCCAGCGGGTGGTTAAAATCAACCGTCAGACGGCCGTTGCCCACGCCCACACACCGAAATGGCTGCACATTGGATCTGAATATCCCGGTAATGCCCTCCAACATGCCTTTGGGATAAAAGCGGCCCAAACGCGGTTCGGTAACGGTACCCGGTCGGAACCGCCGGTTGAACTGGGCGCTTTGAACATCCAACAAGCTTTGTGGGGTGAAGGCTGCGACAATCTCCCCGTCTTTCAGCGGCACTTGCAACCGGTCGCCGGCCCCTTTGTTCATCAATGCCTCCAACAGCACCGGAGGGAGAAGGTCGCGCCATATGTTCACCTGGCGCGCCTGGTAGCCGTCGGTGTGAATCGCAGCGCCGCTTTTCCATTTCAGGTGGAAAATCAGATCCACCTTGCTCTCTGAAGTGATTCGGTGGGTGTTTGCCATCGGTTTCCTTTCAAACCGTCGGTGGGGCGGTCTGGAGATCAGTTCCCTCCAGGCTGCGGCTGGAGGCCGGCCTGGAAGGCGGGCAATACCGTTGTCGACGGGTTTAGCCTGACACGGATCGTAAGCTCGAAATCCAAAAGCGCAATGGGAGCTGATTCGGAGCTAAGTAGTAGGGAAATCCTATTACCCGGCTAGTGCCAAAAGAGTCGGAAGAAATTGGCGCTCAGGATATAGAAAGAAGATAGGAACGCAGATTCGTTTTTTGATTGGTCAAGCCGAATTTGGCGCGCAGGTTTTTGCGATGGAAATTGGCCGTGGTCTCGGAAACATTCAG
>CP070697.1:3276891-3279581 GCA_020353555.1 Desulfobacterales bacterium | reverse complement strand
GTTAACGGCGGTTAGGGAAAATGCCACGGCGACGATTACCTTCGACGCGGGAGATGCCAGCTACAGCGCGTCTGTGGGCGGCGACACCTTCAAAAGGGGCACGATGCCGGGCGGTATAAGCATTACCAGCGTGACCTTTGGGTTTAACAACCAGGGAATTCCCACCGCAACCGGCAACGTCACCCTGTCGAACGGCTCCGCTAACCGCGTCATCGAGGTCAGACCCGGGGGAAATGCCAGGATACTGTAAGCATGAGCGGCGTCACAACATGCGGCGCGTGTTTGGAATCGGTTGTGTCGGAGCAAAGCATACAAACCAGCGACTTAACTTAATTACACCGGTAGATCCGAGTTAGGACAAAAATGAAAATGGGGACCATCATGAAACTCATAAGAAACCACAAAGGCTTTTCACTGATCGAATTGATGATCGCGCTGGTGATCGGAACCATAGCCTTAGCATCTATCTACGGGATGTACCGCGCCCAGCTCAAAGCCCATGCCACCCAGGAGGCCGTGGTGGATATTCAACAGAACCTACGGACCGCCATGTTTTATATGCAAAAGTCCATCCGCATGGTTGGCTATGATCCGAATCCGGTAGGGGCCGGCGCCGGGTTCGTGGCTGATTTCTCAAGCTTTCCTGATCATACCGCCTCGGGGGCGACCACGGGTTCAAGCAGCATTGCGTTTACTCTGGATCAGGATGAGGATGGAGCTATTGACCATGACATCGACGGTTCGCCCCCCGACGACAATATCAACAATGAGTTGTTTGCGTACCGGCTAAACAATAATAACCTGCAAGTCTGGCGTGAAGACCCGAGCAATCCGGGCATTTGGAATTGGCAAGTGGTAGCGGAGAATATCGATGCGATCGACTTCGTTTATCTGGATCAGGATAATAATACCATACCTAACCCAGCGGCAAACCTAGCAAACATAAGGGGGGTGCAAATTACGATCCAAGGCCGCCCGGCGCAGGATCTCACTGCGCTGGCCGACGACAAAGGCCCCCAAATTTTGACCACCCAAATCGGATGCCGCAATATTGGGCTTCCCTAATGACCATTTTTGAATGAGGATTCTAAGGATGCTTGCGAAACAGGACAATAGCTTCAAACTTAGAGGCAACGGTCGGGGTTTCACCCTGATTGAAGTATTGATTGCTTTAGCGGTGTTCGCCATCGGAATTCTGGGTGTTTTCAGCATGCAGATCCGTGCGATAAATGGCAACGCGGTTGCCAGGGGGGTAACGGAGAATTACACCTCGGCCATGGACAAAGTCGAAGAGCTGATGGCCCTGCCCTTTGACAATGCCCAATTAACGGCCGGCGAACATTCGTTGGCGGCCGGCAGTTTTACCCAGACTACGGATGGAATCGATAACGATGGGGATGGGGAGGTCGATGAAGGCGGAGAAACCGGCTATATCAACATTCAGTGGCGGGTCACCGACGATGTGCTGTGGGACCAAAATATCAAGTCCGTCAGGGTTACGGTCAATTCCGCGGTTAATGGGGGCCGTCAAAAAGCGATCAGTATCGATTTTCTCAAAATAAATATCTAATAAAGGTTTCCCTCGGGCCGGGGGCGTCGGATTGCCCATCAAATCGGAAACTGAAGGAAAGAAAGTCCCATGAAAAAAATATCTTCAATTGTAAATAATGAAAATGGATCCGTCATTGTGGTGGCGTTACTTATGCTCGCGCTGCTGGTTATCATTGGAGTTGCGAGCTCCAACACCAGTACGACCGAAGTGCAAATCGCCACGAACGGCCAGCGCTATCAACTGGAGTTTTATGTGGCCGATAGCGGGTGGAAGGACGCGAGCATGTGGCTTGAGAATCGGCCCGGCGCCCCCCCCAATGCCAATCCAACCGGGGGCGACAATATTGTCAAAAACTTCGGCTCGGGTACGCCTGCGGATCCGGTTTATACCGATCTTCACGAACTGACCCCGGATAATGCCGCGTTTGGTCAATATAGCATCCCTTACTGGTATGAAGTTGAGCATTTGCCGGGTTTGACCGCGGTGGTTGCCGGCAGCGGCAAAAACTATCGGCGTCATTTTTATGCGGTGGCATCCAACGCGAACGAGACCCAGCAAGTTGAGGTCAGCTTGTCAAAGATCTACAAGCACGGCTATAAATAGAGCGCCGGGAAGCTTTTGTTAGAGTTCCGATCCGGTTCCAAGGCTGGGCCCCAACCGATGCAGAACTTCAGCCTGCGCAGCAGAATGTGAGCATTGGAAAACGGCCTGCAACTCAGTCATGGGGCCTGAATTCAATATCCTCCATCTGGCGATTGACATCGCCCAGGCCATTGCGGGGTCTCCTTTTGGCGCCGGAGTCCTTTTTGAGAGCCGAGGCTCGTTGTGAAATATACCCGCGATTTTAGGCCGCCAATCGCCCGTCGCTGTCTCCACCCAACGCCAGATATAAAGCCCAGCATTTACGACCCCCTATGGTCGCCGGCCTTGCCACCCATCCTTCCCGAAGACTTCTTTAGAAACCTCCGGAACGCCTCGATGGGGAAGGATCAATATTTCTACTTTGTCACATTACCCAACGCCTTCCAGGGACAAGCGCAAGGGATGGTCAGATTTGAAACCGTGTAACTGTCTGAGCGCCTTAGGGATCGTTAAGAAAGCACCGCGCGGTGGCACCGCTGCTTTCAAAGACCTGGAA
>CP070697.1:3274099-3276791 GCA_020353555.1 Desulfobacterales bacterium | reverse complement strand
AGGCAATGGTGGGCGATGCAAACGTGTAGGGAATGTTAAGGACATCCGCTGCCTTGCACACAGTTGACATCGCACCCGATACGAGGGTCATCTGCGTGGTTCCTTCCTGAACCTGCTGGACCAGGCTATTTTCGTCTCCCAGGGCTTTGGCCGGAAACAGCTCGACCTTTATATCGGACTCCCCTTCGACGATATTCTTGAAGATCACCGAAGCCGCTCCTTTCTTGGAACTCTGCCATGATGCAGGATCAACATGACCCAGTTTGATCGTCGGTCCCGCCATAGCCAATGCCGGTGCCAACATTAATCCCAGCATCAGCACCAATGACAAAAGTTTGCCTAACTTTGAAAAATTTCGCCTCATTTTTGTTTCCTCCTTTTGTTGGGGTAAAAATTCTATTGACCGAAACGCAATTCTATCATATACATTTGAATCAGATACCAAAGCATATGTCAATATAAAAATGACACCTAACGGCTTTTTCCGGTTACCAATTATAATGGGCCCAAACTATTGATAGTGCAAAGTTCAATAGCAAAACCTGTGTTGGATTTAAATAATTCAAAATCATAAATTCAAGCAAAAGTTGGGAGAAATCAATCAAATGAGTCTCGATGATAAGGACGGGAAATTGCTTCTCGAGGATGAGACGCTTAGAGACGGTCTGCAGATGGAGTCTCGCATTTTCAGTCTGCATGAAAAGCTGCAATTATTCCATTGGTTGAAAAACGCAGGATTGAAGCGTATCCAGGTGGGTTCGTTTGTCCATCCCAAGAAGGTACCCCAGATGGCGGATACCGATGAACTGATCCAAACCCTTGGAATACAGGAAGACACGGTTATCTCAGCACTGATTTTAAACGAAAAAGGATTGGAACGGGCTTTGAAATGTGGGGTCACCCACGCGAGCATGTCCGTTTCGGTCAGCGACACCCACAGTCGTAAAAACGCTGGACGTCCGGCCGCTGAGGCACTCGAAACAATGACGCGCCTTATCCGAGACGCCCTGGATTCGGGATTGAATGTTCGAGCCGGGTTGCAATGTGTATTCGGATGTGTGTATGAAGGTAAAATTTCTGAGGGAGCAGTCCTGTCTGCTGCTGAAAAAATGGCTCAGGCCGGAGCCAAGGAAATCAATTTGTCCGATACAACCGGAATGGCAACGCCTTATTCGGTGAGAAACGTAGTCAAAAGCGTCAATAAAGAAATACCCCACATCCGGATTTCAATCCACCTACATGACACGCGCGGTCTGGGCCTTGCAAACATGTTCAGCGGTTATGAGGCCGGCATTCGCACTTTTGATGTTTGTACCGGTGGTCTGGGAGGATGTCCTTTTGTGCGAGGCGCTGCGGGAAATGTGCCCACCGAAGACGCAGTCAATATGTTCGAGTCAATGGGAATCAAAACCGGAATCGATTTGAAAGCGATTTGTGATACCGTGGCGGCGCTGGAAGCCACTCTGGACCGTATGCTCCCGGGTCGCATGAAACGGGTACAGGAGTACAATGAAACCTCTAAATAAAAAAGACCAAAAGACAACCAAAGAGTCCGAGCGCCAGGTCGATGCGGTAGCCAAAGCACTGGATATTTTAGAGTGCTTTACGGCCAGTCAGCCGGAGCTGTCTCTCAAACAACTCAGTGAGAAAACCGGTCTTTACAAAAGCCGTATTCTAAGGTTATGCGGAACACTCGTGGCTCAGGGCTTTATGATCCGAATACCAGCCTCGAAGTACAAACTGGGGCCAAAACTGATGGCCCTCGGGAAAGTTTACGAGAACACCAATCCGCTGGTATCCGTCGCCCGGCCCGTTCTGCGGGAATTAGCTTTAATGACCGGAGAATCCACAAAACTTTTCGTCATTGACGGAACCAAACGACTCTGTCTGGTAAGAGAGAAGGGCACTTACCCGCTCCGTTACGCCGTCAGCGAAGGAGAAACCTATGAGTTACACGCCGGAGCTGGTGGCAAAGTCTTACTGGCTTACGCTTCCGACGAATTTCGCCATGAGATATTAAATAATAATCTGAAAAAAATAACGCCGTCGACCATCGTCGAATTGGATCGCCTGGAAAAAGAGTTTGAGACCATTCGTGAACAAGGCTATGCCTTCAGCAGGGGCGAGCTCGTTCCGGAAGTCGCCGGTATGGCGGCCCCTGTTTTTGATCACGAAAATAACGTCTGTGGGGCGATGGCCGTTGCCGGTGCGGAACAGCGTTTTACAGCTCAACGTCGTCAAGATATACTGAAAAACCTGCTGTCTTCGGCCCAAAAGCTGTCGCGTCTGCTTGGAAATGTGGGTTAACCTTTAGAATTATTTTTCAGCCACAGCACCCGCCTGATTAAACGATCAACACTTCCAGGGTGTCACGCACCGCCTGCTCGTTTACGGCGTCCGTAACAAAAACATCCCCGATATCGCGTAGCAAAACAAACCGTAAACGTCCGGCTTTCTTTTTTTTGTCGCTGCCCATGGCCTTAAATAGCCGGTCCGGACTCACATTGCCCGGAATGAGGGTGGGAAGCGCAGTTGCTTCGAGCGCGGCTTCAATTCGGTTTTGCAATGCAACAGAACAGTGACCCAGGCGGGCCGATAAATTGGATGCTGCCACGAGCCCCATGGCAACCGCTTCACCGTGGCGTACTGCGTGATCGCTGGCAATCTCGATGGCATGGGCAAAGGTGTGCCC
>CP070697.1:3271303-3273999 GCA_020353555.1 Desulfobacterales bacterium | reverse complement strand
ATGAAGAAGCACAGCAGAATTAGAACAAAACCGGAATAAACGACATCCCAGCCGCCGCCGGACCCTTCATCTTTGTCGGAACCGTTTTTTCGTCTTTTGGAAGACATGGTCTTCTCGGCTATCCGCTCGGCGCTTCCGCCATATCTTCGGGCATGAGGGCGCGCGCCTTGGGAGAGATGAAGGCTTTCAGCTTTTGCTCGACGACCCGGTGGTTGTCACCGGATTGAATTGCGATGACGCCTCCCAGCACCATCTGTTTGACCAAAATTTCCTGCTTGCTGCGGGTCTTAAGCTTTCCCGCCACCGGTATAAAAAGCAGATTGGCCAAAAGGGTCCCGTAGAAGGTCGTTAATAAAGCCACCGCCATGGGCGCGCCGATTTGACTGGGATCCTCCATCTGCATCAACATCTGTACCAGCCCAATGATGGTGCCGAGCATTCCGATCGCCGGCGCAAAAGTGCCCATGGTCGAAAAGATCTCAGAACCCAGGCGGTGCCGTTCTTGCAGATATTCGATTTCGGTGGTCATCACGTTTTCAATCGCACTGGACTCCATACCATCGATCGCCATCTGGATGCCCTTGACCAGAAATGGATCTTCGATCGCTTGCAGCTGCGTTTCAAAAGACAGAATGCCTTCCTGCCGGGCCTTTTTGGCAAACCCCGCCAGCAGAGGAACCAGGGCACCGGGGGACTGGGATTGGTGTAAGAAGACATTTTTGGCCACGCCCACGACGCTTAGCACCTCCGAAAGCGGATAAGCCAAAAGGGTGGCCCCCATCGTCCCTCCCACAACAATCATGATCGACGGGTAATTGATGAACCAAACCCCCTCACCACCCATGAGTATCGATACGATGACCAACCCAAAAGATACCAGAATACCAATCAGGGTCGTAATATCCACTGCCAACTCCTCTACCGCGATGTTCCGCAATTCCCACGGGGTAACCGTCACCGCCCTCCCGGCGGGCCGAGCTCACAATCTACGCCCCTTTCGTCAGGGTTCCGGCGGTAATTCCTTCGTATCCAGGGAATCGTTGACGCGTGCCAGGCTATTTTAGCAAGTATTGTGCCACAGACAGTCAGGGGACGGCCGCTGAGCCCGCCCACCTGCGATGATCGGAAATCTTCGGACGGCAATGCCCCCCCACCGCGGCCGGTTCAGGCGCCATGGGCTCTTGCGTCAATTTTGATAGTTGCTTGTCAACTCTTTGACGATCCATGGGCGCAACAGGACAGGGAGGCCGAAGCGCTTGCACGGGGTGGTGGCCGGGATCGCAGAGTTCAAAACCGTCCCGGCCTCAAGGTTAAAATGCGACTCTTCCAAGGTCTCCGGGGGGATCAAATCGGTGTACGACCGGCGGGCCATCCGGCAGGGGCATCCGTCGGCTTGCGCTGAGGTGCCCGGCATAAACGGCACGCTGATATTCCAGAATTTTTTGCGATACTTCCTCGACCGGCTCTTTAACCAAAATCTTATCCTGATTTGTCAGGGTAATCACCGTATCCGGCGTGGCCTGCAAGAATTGAATCTTCTCCACGTTGATCACCAGGACGGAATCATTCAAACGGGTGAGCTTGATCATTGCGGTTTAACCTCTTTTTGCTTATGTTATGGATCGAGAAATGCAGTCCGGCGACGGGCATGCCCGCACCGCACGACTGCGTCCAGCCTGCCATTGCTGATTAGCGCTTGATATTAATCAACTCGGCCAGGACTTCATCGCTGGTGGTGATGACCCTGGAATTGGCCTGAAAGGCGCGCTGGGTGGTAATCATCTTCACAAACTCCTGCGCCAAATCAACATTTGACATTTCCAAAGTCTGGGGACTGATGCTCCCGATCCGGCCGTCCCCCGCCACACCCGGCATCGGCTGCCCCGAGGCCAGAGATTCCCCGTAGAGATTTTTCCCTAATTTGGTGAGTCCCTCGTAACTGGGAAAATCAGCCAGGGCGAGCTGAAATACCGGCGCCAGCTGACCGTTGGAATAAGCGGCCATGACCACCCCGGCTTCGTCCACGGAAATGCCGCGCAATGCGCCGGAAGAATAACCGTTCTGAAGCTGGAAAGTCGTAGCCGACGGCGCCGCATAGCCGGTGAGATCTCCCTGATTATTGCCCAGGGCATCGTAGAGGTCCCAGCTGACAGGACTCGGAAAGGTGGCGCCGTTGATTAAGTTAACGGCAAGTTGGGGGTTGGTGGGTCCGGCCGGAGCGGTGACATCGCCGTTGGCGTCAAACGTCACGGCAACGGTGGGGTTTCCATCAATCAGGACGTTCGGCAAGGGACCGCCGACCGACGTCGGAACCGATGCGGCGGCGGTCCATTGCCCGCTAGCGGTATTCGTAAAGGTCAGGGTCAATGGTATCCCATTGCCCAAAGAGTCATAAATGGTCTGGGAGGTTGTATAGGTATCTCCCGGCGAAGCACCGGCATCGAGGTTGATATCGCTCGAAAACTGGGTCGTGGGCGAAGGAGGAGAGACCCTTTCGCCCGGTATACTGACGGACGTAAGATTCCCCAAAGACCCGTCCGGATTGATTTCAAACCCCTGTACCTGGAGCCCATCCGGATTGACCATCTCCCCCACGGCGTTTAAGTGAAACTGCCCGGCCCGGGTATAATAGGTCGTTCCGGAGGCGTCGGTCACTATAAAAAAGCCTTTGCCGTTAATGGACAAATCCGTGGGGC
>CP070697.1:3268487-3271203 GCA_020353555.1 Desulfobacterales bacterium | reverse complement strand
ATGTTCAGAAACCGGGCGGCCACATCCGGTGAGATGGCTTTTATAATCTGATCATAGTTGCTGTTGGGATCGTTCAGCCTAGACAAAATTGCAAAAGCCGATGCATCGATTAAGGGCAGCCCGGCAATTTTTTCGGTGATGGTTGCGATCGTGTATTTTCCCGCCATGGATCAACTTTCGCGAATAATTTTCAGATCGAAAAACACGCCAATCAAAAGCAAAAAGCGGCACCCCGCATTTTTTGCGGGTGCGAATCTGGGTCCGCCGCTGCAGATTTCCTGTAAAAATTTTATCATAATCATTCAATTTCTCAACAAGGATTTTAAAACAAGATGGAGATATTGCTTCCCGCGGTGACCTCCCCCGCCGGCGGCGGGCTGTCCCCATCATCGCCCTTTGCAGCGGGCGGCCCCACCGGCACAGATTCTTGATAAGAATTCAATCAATTGGCCGACAGCTTAATTTCTTGACTTATCTTTCCGGTCTGACTATTATTGAAACTTATTAAACAATGTTTGTCCGAAAACGGCTGTTTTCCGGCCGACTTTCCCGCCCCGAGGCGGTGGTCACCTTCGAAATCCTCTAGTTTGCGTCTGGGGTTCATCCCGCTTGAGCCGGCGGCCTTCCTGTGATCAAAAAGGCGAGCTTGTTTTCAGAAGGACAGCTGACACCGAAAATCGCAGTCCCGTCAATTGCGGTCTATGTTTGAAACTGCTACCGTGCAAAACCTAGTGTCCCGACTCGGCCGTATGGCGATTTCCGCTGTACTGGAAGTGGGTCGGGTGGCCTTTTTTTTCTTCGAGGGTTTCGCCCGCATTTTTAACCTGCCGCTCCCGGTGACCAAGACCCTTCAGCAGATCTACTTCATCGGCATGAAATCCATATTTGTCATCTGCCTGACGGGATCCTTCACGGGGATGGTTCTGGGTCTGCAGGGTTATTACGTCCTGGTGAAATATGGCTCCACAGGGGCGCTCGGTTCGGCCGTCGCACTTTCGTTGGTGCGCGAAATGGGTCCCGTGATGACGGCCATCATGGTGATTGCGCGGGCCGGATCGGCGATGGCGGCGGAAATCGGGATCATGCGCATTTCGGAACAGATCGATGCCCTGGAGACCATGGACATCAATCCCATCCGGTTTCTGGTGAGTCCGCGCATTGCCGCCGGCCTGATCAGCTTTCCCCTGTTGACCGCTTTTTTCGATGTCGTCGGCATACTGGGGGGCTATTTGACCGGTTCGCTTTTGCTGGGGCTCAATTCCGCCCTCTACTTTTCGCGGGTGGAATCTTCGGTGGTGATGGCGGATGTCACCGGCGGGTTTATCAAGTCCATCGTTTTCGCCGTGGTGGTGATTACCATTTGCTGCTACCAGGGTTACTACACCCACATCCGGGCTGAATTCGGCGCCAAAGGCGTGAGCCTGTCGACCACGACGGCCGTGGTCGTGTCGTGCGTCTTGATCCTCGTGACAGATTATGTGCTAACCTCATTTTTGCTGTAAGAGACTATGGAACTTCCGCTTATCCAGCTAAAGAATACTTACAAGAAGTTCGGGGACAACTATGTTTTAAACGGCGTCGATCTCAGCATCTACCAAGGCCAGATTACGACGATCATCGGCAAAAGCGGCACAGGCAAGAGCGTTTTGCTCAAGCACCTCATTGGTCTGATAGAGCCGGATGCCGGCCAGATTCTTTTCCGGGGAAAATCCGTTGCGGAAATGAAACCCCCCGAGAGAAAGGCCTGGAAAAAGAAATTCAGTTACATGTTCCAGGGCTCCGCGCTTTTCGACTCCATGAACGTCTTTGAGAATATCGCCCTGCCGCTGAAGGAAGGCAACTCTCTGCCGGACCCCGAGATCGAAAGGCGCGTGCGGGATAAGATGCACCAGCTTGACTTGTACAAAATCGATGAAAAATATCCTTCGCAACTTTCCGGTGGCATGCAGAAGCGGGTAGCCCTTGCCCGTGCTCTGGTTACGGAACCGGAAATTGTCCTCTTTGATGAACCCACCACCGGTCTGGATCCCATCCGCAAAAATGCGGTCCATGGAATGATCTCGAACTACCAGAAACGCTTTCGTTTTACGGGAGTCATCGTCAGCCATGAGATCCCGGATATTTTTTTTATCTCGCAACGCATCGCGATGCTTGAGGATGGACGCATCCTGTTTGAGGGGACCCCGGAAGAAATTCAAATGGTAAACGACCCGGTGGTGCGCAGTTTTATCGAGGGGATGGAGAATCCCCACGACGATTTGACGGGATTGACCTCTCAAACCCAGGGCGAGCGGAGATTCAGACAGGAGATGTCCCGGCTCCAGCGCCACCAGATCCCCTTTACGGTTGTGCTCTTAAAAGTGGAAAATATCGAGGATGTGGACCAGATCGTCGGACATATGGCCACCCAGAGCGCATTGAAGAGTTTTGCCAGCCAGGTGCAGCAGAACATTTACATTACGGATACGTGCTTCCGTTACGGCCTCGATAAACTCATCGTGGTTTTGCCGGATACCGACCGCGACCAGGCCCACCAGTTTTGCCAAAAATTGTCGCGAACCCTACGACCGAAAGACATCGACTGGATAAACGGAAAACAGCCCGGTTTCTGTCTCACGGTTGTGGCCGGATTTGCGGAAGCCCGAAAAGACAGCCGCTTCGAAGATCTGCTCACGCGGGCGGAGGCCAGTCAACAAACCATAGGTCAATTTAACGT
>CP070697.1:3265670-3268387 GCA_020353555.1 Desulfobacterales bacterium | reverse complement strand
GCATCGTCTCCGCCGTGCAGGTTTCGGAGGCTGTCCGGGTAATAACCGGCCAGAAACCCATGCTGCTCAATAAATTGCTTTATATCGACCTGCGGCAGATGGAATTCAATATCCTGCCCATGTCCGCCGTAGCAAGCTGTGCGGTCTGCGGGGTTAATCCGGCAGGTCCGCCGGAAAAGTATCAGGATCGGCTTGTCGAAGAAACCTGCGCCCGGGATGGGCGCCGAAACTTTATAATTTCTCCCAAGGCAAGAATCGAAATCAACCTTGAAAAATTAAAAAATCTGCTGTCACATCGAAATTTTCGGATAGAAAATGCGGGTCTTCTTGGAATCACCTTCGAGGCATCGGACGAGCTAAAAATCTGTCTTCTCAAAAGCGGAATCATGATCGCTCAAACGTCGCCCGAGGTCCAAAATAACATGCAAAAGGGTTTATTTGATCTCTATACTTCACTGCTAGTAGACGGCTTGGGGTTTTCTGCGGCCATTTTGCCGGCAGACGACCTGCTGTCAACCCCCTGAGGAGCGGCCTTCAAATCCAAAACCAATTTCTTGATTTCGGCGATCTCATTTTCCTTCTCCAAAATTTGATTTTCTCGGCTGGCTATCGTCTTCTGCTGCCGCGCGATTTCGTCTTTCTGTTCCGCAACCAATTGCTTGAGTTCTGAAACGGCGCTTTGCTGCTGCACAATTTGGCGCTTCTGAGCCGCGACGGCTTTTCTCTGCTTGCGGATCTCCTTTTGCTGATCCGCTATCTGCCGAAGGGCTGCGGAATATTGTCGGTTGATCTCAGCATCTTTTGCCATTACCGCCAGGTGGTCCGCCCGGGACACCAAGCCCCCCATGGCCAGTAGGGCCCGGGCCGCATTTTCGGACATGCCCCGCATCGTCGCCGGATCCATAAACCAGCGGTCCAAACGGCAAAAATCCTGGACAAGCCCGGCGGAATTTTCCGCGATTGCGATCCCTTGGACGCAGAGATCGTCCACTGCTTCATTGAAGTTTCGCGCCGCATGCGCGAGGATCTCATCGTCCCAGAATTCAAAATAAGGCAAGCTCATGGTCCTGCTCCTCGATGATTTATGAGACTCTATTAAATTGGAGGCCTATTCTTCGGCCGTCGGCCGGGGCGCCGGCCGGCACGCATCGCCCGCTCGGCGCACCCGGCGCAAGGTTCAAACCTTGGATGGATTGATCGGCTTTAAATGATTATTTGCCGGTTGACTTTTTGGGGGCGCCTTCCACGAAGCTGGTCCAGGCTCCCAAGCCGTTGTCCACGACAGCCTTAAAATCTTCCTGGCCTTGTTTGTAGAGGCTCATCCAGCCTTCCCACGTCTTCAAGCCTTCTTGGGGCAATACAGTCATTTTTTCGAAGAAGCCGCGGGTCGAGCTTACGGTTTGATCCTGCATACGGACCATGGCATTGAAGGCCGCATCAAAGGCCGTTTTTTGAAGCTCAAACATCTTCGCAATTCTCTCATTTTCCATGACAAATTTCCTCCGTCGAATTTTGGTGTTAAAATGGTTCGGTCTGAGGGATATGCCCCTCGCCGCCTGCCGGCATCAGGGTATCCGCTGTAAGATAGACCCTTTGCCTCCTACCTGGTTGCCGGTTGACTTTACACTATCCGCGATCATTGTCAAGCTTTTTTTGCATTGCACAAAAACAATCCGGCCTTACGCGAGAGGAACGCCATTTTTGATTTAATAACATGTTATTGTTGTAAATATTTCATGAAACATGTTTAACCATATCGGTTTATTTGAATTGATTGATGTAAAATCGAATATTATTTTATGCGATGCAGCATTTCAGTTCGGGTGCCCTTATCCCGACATTGGATCCGCCGTCATATCCGAGGGTTTCCTTTCAATGGTGCCAATCCGGCAACGGGATCTCGAACATCAAAAAAAGTCTTATCACCACGGGAGCTGACCCCCTTATAACGAACAAATGAATAGTGTTGCGGGCATTTGATCAGGTGGGGACCGGAGGGAATTTAGAACGTCTTTTGGAGGTTTGATTGGGGCTTGACGACCTGTTGGGATTCGAAATACAGGCCGCGTTTACTGCCTGGAACCGCTCTAACGACCCCACGCACGCGGAGCCCGGCCAAGCGAAGCAAAATGCGGATCCTCCGAACTTCACGTCCGTGGAGCTCTTTTTAGACTATTTGACCGGCATGGGCCTCGCGACCCACGCCGGATTTTCAGACAGCCGCAATGGCCGCCTGGAAGGCCTCGAGCACCGGCGGCGGAAAAGGAGAGGGAATCGGCTTGCCGTGGGAGTCCCGTTTCACCCAGACCGCCTGATGCTCCCCGAACGCAAGTTTAACACGCTCACCGTCCGGTTCCTGGCGAAAGTACTCGAAATAAAAAGTGGCCGTAAAAGTATTCAAGGCCTTTAAGGCCATGGTGACCACAATTCGGTCGAAAGGCATGGCTTCCCGCAGATGGTCCACCCGACATTCGAGGCAAAGCAGCTCGCCCTTTTCCCCAGTTCCGCGGAAATACTCCGGAATCAAATTGAAAAAATACCGATCCCGGGTTTGTCCCATCCAAGCGTAGTAATTGGCGAAATAAATGTTGCCGACGAGGTTGGCATTGTCAAGCGATGTCTCAATAATCTGCTCATGCAACAATGGCCTTATCAGGGGACCCGAGGCCGCACGGTAGTGCTCGTGATCCCCTTCAGTTCGCTTGAGGTGGGCCAGG
>CP070697.1:3262850-3265570 GCA_020353555.1 Desulfobacterales bacterium | reverse complement strand
CAAGTTTGCACTTCAAAGAAGCAAAGATATTCTACGACCGCCGGAAACGGTGGTCCTCGACGTCCAGGGTGACACCCTTTTTGCCCGGGGGAGGGCTTCCCACCCATGGATTCGTGAAGCCCGCCGATTGGTCCGAACGATTTCCGGGATCACCCAGTTCCATGAAGCCGGGCTCGTTGACACGGATTTGCAGATGTTCGAAAACACGCGCGTCCAGCTCGAAAAAGAGTTTATCCTCTTTAGGGCCGGCCACGTCGAAATAGCCCCGGGGCAGACCGAAGACGTCCGGAGGGTGATTGCGCTTAGCCAAAGGATCTGGGCCTTGGCCGGACTTCTGGAGAAAGAGATTCAGGTCGAGATCATCGGCCATTCCGACAGTAGCGGCTCCGAAGAATCAAACCAGAAAATCAGCCGGCAGCGCGCGGAAAAGTTTCGCGAGCTTCTAATGGCCGAAGGTCTGGCCGCCGATTTTATCGCGACGCGCGGAATGGGAGCGCAACAACTGCTGCGCCAAGAAACCAGTGAACAAAATAGAGCATTTAACCGGAGGGTCACCTTCGACATACGATGGCGGCAGGATGCGAAGCTTGATGGTCAATAGACCTTTCGGCCGAGCGGGAGCCCGCGGCGGAGGCATTTTTGCGCTGAGCGCCCGTCCGGTTTCATCCGGGGAGTATTTCCACGGCGTGATTGACGGCTAGATGCCGCCGAAGGTTCCTATAATTGCGGGCCGAGATGAATTCAAATTCGGATATCAACTTAGCTGGATGCAAAATATCCCGGTCGGCCTATCCATGTTTTTTCAAAGGGCTAAACGGTTACAAACTCGGGAAAGGCCTAAAAAAGGCGAGCGACCCCGGGACCAGAGTGGGCTGATTCCACGGGGTCTGACGCCCTGGTTGGCCGACGATCTCACCGCTGATGTTAAAGTTGGATCCCCAGACTTTGAAGGGTTTCATAGGTTAAACCGCCCCGTGCGAGTTTATGGTCCTTCTGGTAAGCTTTGATGGCATCCCGGGTGCGCGCACCCAGGAGACCATCGGCGGGACCGGGATCATAGCCCGCCTTGAGCAAAGCCGTTTGAATCCGGCTGATGGCCTGCGGAGTGACGTTGGTTTCACACAGGATTCGACGCCACTCCATCCGGCCTTCTTTGACCAGCTTGGTTTTTGTGACCGTCTGGTACTCCGCCGGGATTTCAATTCTCCGTTCCTGCGGGGCGGATACCAATTTGCTGACCTTGACCGTATTGTATTCCGCCGGAATCTGAATCTTTTGATAGGTTGGCGGCTTTACCATGACCCTTTTCTTTACGGTCTGATACTCAGCGGGGATCTCCACCGTGCGGGTGGTGGGAGGCGCTACCATCACTTTTTTTCGCACCGTTTTGTAAGTGGCCGGCACTTCAACCAGGCACATGATTTCACCGGTGATGTTGTCGACTCTTTGGACGGGGCCCCGGCCGGTCTTCCACACCGTATGGGCCTCTTTCACCAGCACCTTTTCTTCCTTCCATTCGTAACGGGCCGGGACTTTCTCCAATTTGGTCGAAGCTGGTTTCACGAGGACCCTTTCTTCCACCCATTCATATTGAGCGGGAACCACCTCCATGCGCTCGGAAGCCTCCTTGACCAGAACCTTCTCCTGGGCCCACTCGTACTTTGCTGGAATCACCTCCAGTTGCTCGGAGGAGCTCGTTTTCAAGACCCGCTCGGCAACGGTTTTATAGGCTGGCGGGACAAAAACTCGAGCATAACATTCACCCGGCTTGGCCATCGGCGGAAAGAGCGCGGCCTCCGCGGAACCCATGCCGGTTTGTTGGGTCTGCCGCGCTTGCTCGGCGCGCGTCTCGGCTTCTGAGGTCGCTCGCACCTGTTCACCGAGCTTCGTCCTATATTGTTCAATCGTCTGGTCTTTTTCTTCGTTGCGGGAAGCAAGCTCCCGGATCTCGCTTTCTTTTTGTGTCAGCTGTTTCTGTAAGTCGGCCATCTCCGGGCTTCCGGTGTGGGAACATCCCATCAACAGGACTCCCACTGCCAAAAAACTGATTCCGATCAAGCATCTCACTATCGTTTTCATATCGGTACCTCCATTGGTTTGAATTGTTCGGCCGGTTGACCGGCGTGATCTCCTGGAATTGCCCGCGTCAGGTGCAACATGGCCGGAACGAATTGAGGGCCTTCGAGCAAAGGCCATCGGTTTGCACCGATTGCGAACAAATCCCTTCGACTATCATCCCCTTCGCGTGTCTAGGGCGGAGCAATTTCTTGGCCACAGGAACGCCAATCATCGCAAAATCGTATAAATTACTGTTTTTACTTGTAAAAAAAGTTGTGCTCTTGAAACGCAGATATTTGCTGACAGGGATAAAATGGGTCAAATGCCGCAGAGGCTTTGCCATATGCCGCATCCAAGGCGGTGCGGAGGCAGGATGAGGTTGAGGCGGGGGTGATCGAACCTGCTGGAAGTGGTCGCCCTGGCCGTTGCAGTACGCTGAGGAGAGGTCACCGTGGGGTTGGTGGACGGGGCGGCATTCCCGCGCAAACCATGGTAGTGTGCCCCCTGGTGCGGTGGTTGGTCCGGCGCGGTCTCAAGCTATCTGGCGACCACGATCATCACGGAATTTTGAACACGATCGTAGAGGGCCGCCAGGCTGTTGTATTGCCGGGGCAAGGCCGGTATGGCAAAAGACTGGATCGGCAATATTTTGAGAAGCTCTA
>CP070697.1:3260024-3262750 GCA_020353555.1 Desulfobacterales bacterium | reverse complement strand
GATGAAGCCCATTTTTTGGGCGACGAGGACCGCGGCGTAGTCTGGGAAGAAATCATGATATATCTTCCCTTTCGTATTCCGCTGTTGTTGCTTTCGGCCACCATCGGCAACGCGCACCAAATTGCCGCCTGGCTTTCTGCGATCCGATCCAAGGCCTGCGCAGTGATTGAAGAAACCCAGCGACCGGTGCCGCTTTTTCCGCTTTTCTTTCATCCTTCCGGCACCCTTCTGCCTCTCACCGCCCCCGACCAGTCAGAGTCCCGGGAAAAAATTTACGGAAAAGTCCATGCTTATCTCAAAGCCAAGCCCCGCCGGCGCTTTGGACCATCGGCCTATCTGCCGCCTTTTGACGCTATTTTGCAAGTCCTCAAGAAATTTCATCTCCTGCCGGCCATCTTTTTTTTGAAATCCCGGTCCGACTGCGACCAGGCTCTGGATCAATGCCATGGCAACCTACTACGGGATCCGCAACGCCAAGCCGAACTCGAAAGAAAAGTCAGGGAAATGACTAAACAAAGTCCCCATATTTTCCATCATCGCCAGCTTTGGCACCTTAAACATCTGGCTGTGGGAGCCCACCACGCGGGTCAGCTGCCGGCCTGGAAACTGCTCTTGGAAAAGCTCATGACCCAAGGCCTGCTCGACGCAGTGTTTGCGACCTCCACCGTCGCCGCCGGCGTGAATTTTCCCGCCCGGACGGTGGTTTTCCTCAATACCGACCGGTTCAACGGTCGCCATTTTCTACCGTTAAACCCCACCGAATTGCATCAGATGACCGGCCGGGCCGGCCGCCGGGGCATGGACAACATCGGTTTTGCCTTGGCGATTCCGGGCAAGTTTATGGATATTCGCCTGTTGATCAAACTGCTCCAATCACCCCCCTCGGATGTGATCAGCCAGATCAAAATTAATTTTTCCATGGTCCTGAATTTACTGCTTTCCCATACCCCCGATCAGATCGCCGAGCTCTTACAGAAGTCTTTTGCCACCTATCTGATCGCGCAGTCCAAGAAACGCAAACATCCTGCTGACGTGCACCGGTATTTATGGCAGGATTTTCTGCGGCATCTGAAGTTTCTGCAAGAAACAGGGTATGTCACGGCCGCGGGCAAATTGTCGGAGGAAGGAACATGGACTTCGCAGTTGCGGGTTGACCAACCGCTCATGATCGCCGAAGGTTTCCGGCGCGGGGTCTTGCTGGAAACCGATCCCGCCGTTTTGGCAGGCATTATCGCCGCTTTTGTAAATGAACGGGAATCAGACGACCGCTTGGCCGCCAAGCGGGTACCTCAAACCCTTCTAAAGGCCTTTTTCAAGGTAACCAAAAGCCTGAAACACTTTAGCGCACGAATGACGTCTCAAGGGTTTGACGTCCGGCCTCTATTCTTGAGGCCCGCCGGCGCGATCTACGCCTGGGCGGGCGGACAGCCCTGGGAAACGGTGCTCCGACTCGCTGATCTCGAAGAAGGCGACCTGGCGATGCTTATTCTCCGGACGGCTGACAACCTGAGGCATATCAGAGCCCTGGGACACGTCTTTCCGGCGACTGCCAAGACCGCCTCGCAAGCCATCGACTTGATCCTCCGCGAACCGGTTGCCACCGAAGACATCTACTGAGGATTTTCCATAATTTCGCGAATTTTGTCAGCTAACTGCTGCACGTCGAATGGTTTTTGGATGAAACCGTCGCATCCGCGATCCAGAATCTTGCTGGCCTGCCCGTTGATGCTGTATCCACTGGATAGCAAAACCTTGACCTTGGGGTTGATCGCTTTTAGTTTGTCAAAAATCTCACCTCCGCTTATCCCGGGTATGATCATATCCATAATGATGAGATCAATTTCGGCGTGATTGTTTTGATAAACTTCGATGGCTTCCTTTCCGCTTGTGGCCAGTAGGACCTGGTAGCCAAGTTCTTCCAACATCTCGCGGCCGACTTCAATAATCATCTCCTCGTCATCGATCAGCAGAATAGTTTCGGTCCCCCTGGCAAGCGCCACTGCCGTTTCCTGCTCCTCGGGAACTTTCTTCTCCGAGGCCGGCAGATAAAAACTAAAAGTAGTACCCCGGCCCTTTTCGCTATCGACATTTATATAGCCGCCGTGTCCTTTTATGATGCCATAAACGGAAGCCAATCCTAATCCGGTTCCACGGCCCATTTCTTTGGTGGTAAAAAACGGTTCAAATATCCGTTCCCGAGTTGCCTTGTCAATGCCGGTGCCGGTATCGACAACGTTCACCTTCACATATTTGCCGGCTTCCACTTCATATGGTTTGACGAAATCTTCGTCGAGGATAACATTTTCGGTTTGAAGATAAAGATCGCCGCCTTCGGGCATGGCCTGCCAGGCGTTGACATAAAGATTCAATAGCACTTGCTCGAACTGTCCCTGATCGACTTCCACCGTCCACAGACCATCCTGCAGTTGGGTGTTAATTTGTATTTCTTTCTTAGCGCGACCGAACATCGCCGAGGATTTGGCGATGATCTCATTCAGATCCGTGGTCTGCACGAGGTATCTCCCGCGCCGGGCAAAGCCCAACAGTTGTCTGGTGAGCTCTGTCCCGCTCTGGACGTATTTTTCAATGTTTTTTATCTTTTCATAATTGGGGTGGCTGGAATCGATTTTCAAAAGCATCAAAGACGCGTTCCCCTGGATTCCCATGAGAATATTATTGAAGTCATGGGCGATTCCGCCGGCCAGCGTTCCGATGGCCTCCATTTT
>CP070697.1:3257189-3259924 GCA_020353555.1 Desulfobacterales bacterium | reverse complement strand
ATCGGACCCATGGATGTTTTTTATCAGGCGGGGGTGATGTGGAATTATTTCAGCGGGCAAAAAGTCACTCCCCACTTCGAAGTCAAGGTGGTGACAACCATCGGAGAGCCCTTCAAATGTTTAAGCGGAGTCCGGATAGTGCCCGACGGCTCGATCCATGATGTGCAGGATACGGATTTAATCGTGGTTTCTTCGATTTTGGACATTGACAAAACGCTCAGGGTTCAGAGTGAGGCAATCGACTGGTTAAAAGAACGCTATCGCCGCGGCTCACATATTGCCACCATCTGTACCGGGGCCTTTGTGCTGGCTGAAACCGGATTGCTGGACGGCAAAACTGCCACTACCCACTGGGGCTCTGCGCGTCAATTTCAAAAGCGGTACCCCCGGATAGAACTCAAGGCCGAGCGGCTGATTACCGATGAGGGCGACCTGTTTTGTTCGGGTGGCTATAACGCCGGTATCGATCTTTCCCTCTATCTGGTGGAAAAATACTGCGGTCATGAAGTCGCCCTGCAATCTTCAAAGTCCCTAATTTCGGATATCGGCCGCATCTCCCAGGCGCCCTATGCCATTTTTCAATTTCAAAAAGATCATCGCGACAACCAGATTTTGGCGGTTCAGGAGTGGATCGAACATAATTTCGACCAAAATTTCAATTATGACAAACTGGCGCGTAGTCACGGGATGAGCCGTCGTACCTTCGAACGGCGATTCAAATCCACCACCGGCGAGACCGCGTTGATCTATCAACAACGCATCCGGGTCGAGGCGGCCAAACGGCTGTTGGAGGATGGAAATCGCTCCTTCGACGAAATCACCTACCAGGTGGGTTATGAAGACAGCAGTTCATTTCGCAAGGTTTTTTTTAAACAAACCGGTTTGAGACCCACAGAATATCGGAAGAAGTTCCAGAGAGTGTGAATATTGTCGGCTTAGTACAAAAAGGGGCTGCCATGGGCATGGATTCATGGTCCGAGGGGGGAAAACAATCGAAGACGGCGGCGCACCTTTGCCTCGTGTTCGCCCGCTTTCGCTTCACTCGTTTGACCTGTATCTTCTCCAGCAGCTCGGCGCTGAATCTGAACTCAGTCGGGGTAAGCATGACGATGCGCTGAGGGTTGACGTTAGACATCGCGTTTGCGGACGACCTTCCCCCGCGTCCGCCGTTTCTCCAAGTGTAGCGAGGACCTTCGGCTGAATTGTCCAGCTGTCCCTCTATTTTTGCGCAAGAGGCGTGAAGATCTTTTGAGTTTGGACCTTGGTAACTGATATTGACATTGGCTCAGCAATCATTAAATTATTTAAGGAAAGCTTAAAAAATCGCTCTTTTGTATAAACGGTGCGCTCGTTTCAAATACTCCGCTCAATTGAGAATCGAAGAGGTTGAAGACACAGTGATTGCGGTCAACTGCTGTCTCACGATTTCCAATCCGACCTGAAGTACTTCCAACACCGATTCAGCCTCAATTCCGACTGAAGTTTCCACAACGCGGTTTCACTCAGAACCTCAACAGAACATGTTCCCCGGCGTGATGCTTTTGGGCGTCATCCTCCGCTACCCTGTGAAGCTTTCTTGGGTTTATCATTTCAAAGCAGAAAGCGTTAAAACGAGAGGAGGTGTGCGATGAGAGCGGGCATTTTCTTCACCGGCACGGGGCCCGTCTTGATTTTAACGACTTATGAATCACTCACGGATCCCAAATTGGCAGAAAAGCTGGCCTATAAAGGAATCAAAAAGTACATCGCTTTCGAGATATCCGATGAACTGGTAAAAAAACGCTACGGGCAACATTATAAGGTCGTCCTGGGTGATCTGAAACAAACGGATGACCTGCGGGTTTTAGATTACGATGGGCATCATGTCTTTTACAACTTCTCATTCAATGAAATCGGAGAACCGATTTACCACGATGTCTGAACCCGTTGAAGGGTATCATTAAGTTACCGCCCCTGGCGGGCAACGAAAGGAGAAAAACGATGTATCTGAAACAAAAGGATGTGTTTTGGGCAATGGATAAGGATTTTGTGAAAGAAATCATGAATATTGCCGAGTCCGAATCATACCAGGAAGGCGACGTGCTGTTTCAGGAGGGAGATCATGCGGATAATTTCTATATTCTGCTTAAAGGCCGCGTTAAGCTGATCCTGGGGCAAACCGGCCGGGTTGTGCATGTAGTCAGTAATGCCGGTGAAACCTTCGGCTGGTCTAGTCTGGTCGGCCGTGATACTTATTCCGCGTCCGCCAAATGTGTAGTATCTGCGAAGCTGCTTAAATTCGAGAGGCAAAAGCTCCAAAAAGTTGTTGCCAAGGATCCTGCGAACGGTATGGTTTTTTTCAAACGTATTGCCGGAATATTGGGCAACCGCCTGCTCCGGAGTTATGCCATGATTGCCTCGGCTCCCAGCGCTGATGTTTCCACCTCTTTCGGCACCGGACAGGTCATTGACATTACCGCGACTGAGTTGGAGAGAATGTGATTTTTTGACTATACTGTCCGTCGCCAAAGCGAATTGGCTGGGGCGGAGGTGCTAACACCCAACGGTCCGGGGGTCTCGGACGCGACAGGCCACCTTCCGCAACCGGCGTGACCGTCCCAAAAGATCCGGCTGGCGACATTTTGCGCCGGCGGCGGCTGAATCGAAGCGCCGCGATATGCAGCGGCTCCCGTCCGCGAGCGGTCTGGGTGAACTCCGTCACACCTTGCCTTCAGGCCAGGCTCGGGATCTGCTAT
>CP070697.1:3254341-3257089 GCA_020353555.1 Desulfobacterales bacterium | reverse complement strand
ATCAATTTAACACGCAAATAAAATTTTCATGCACCGTGGTGGCCCGAAGGGCCATGAACGTTTAGCTGTATGCAAAATATCCCGGTCGACTGCTCATCCATCGTTTTGCAAAGGGCTAGACAGTTACCAAGATCGATGGCTGCCCAGGCAACGGCATCTGGATAGCAGAAAAACGGGTGGATTTCAAATCGGGAATCCTTTGCTATTCGGCGCCGCATGGGGTAATGAGAAGTTTTCCAAAACAACGGCGACATCCGCCCGGAGGGGCTCGCGCGGAATGTGGCCGCGGGCAAGGGAGCCAAGGCGCCGATGGCTTATAAAATGGGATTCGCCCTTTGCATGCGTTTCAACCTGGGGATTATTTTTTTTAACATCCCTCCCGCCCTGACACAGCTGATGGGCCTGTACGAGGTCTCTTGCACGCAAATTTCCCTGCTGATCAGCGCTTTGCTCTGGTCCCACGCCCTGATGCAGGTGCCGGCCGGGATGATCACCGACCGTCTGGGTTTGTATCGCAGCCTGCTCAGCTGTCTGATCTTCATGGCAATGGGCGGTCTGGTTTGCATCGGTCAATTTCGGGGCCTTCTTTCAAATCGCGTCCCGGGCGACGAGCCCTGATTCCTTAGGTTCCTTTTTCGGGTTTGTCAATTTATTGGCCTGCCTGGGCGCCATCTTGCTGACCTTAATCTTCGGTTGGCTGAAAGACAACCTGGGATCGCTTTCCATGGGCTTCGGAGTGTTGGCGCTGCTGTGCCTGACGGCGCTCTGGTTGGGCCGGCCGGTGCTGAAGCGCAGCACGGCGCCCCAGGAGGGAGGCAGGCAGGTGGCGGCGCGGCCTGATTCCCGCCGGGTGCCGGGATCTTCCGGTTTTCCCCGAATTGACGAAACCGTGCGATCCTGGTAACCTGTCCGGCCGGATTCTAAACTCCTCTTGGCCGGGCTCGAAGCCGATTAATTTTGGCATTTAGCCCGGCGGGAGGTTATTTTTTTGCGAGGCGATAAGGCAATCCGCAGATGATGTGGGAAAGTTCAAGCCAAGACCGCCGGGCGTCCGTGAGAAACCGCTGGCATGGGGCAGGCGGCTACCGCGAGGTGCTGGCCATCGCGATTCCTCTGATTCTGAGCACCGCCACCTGGTCGGTCCAGCATTTTGTGGATCGCATGTTTCTGGCCTGGTACGCTCCGGAGGTCATCGCCGCGGCCATGCCGGCCGGGATGGTGTACTTTTCCGTCACGGCCCTCTTTATGGGGACCGCGGGTTATGTGAGCACGTTTGTGGCCCAGTATTTCGGCGCCCGACGCTATCACCGCATTGGTCCGGCCTTGTGGCAAGGCGTCTACATATCCGTGCTTGGCGGCTTGGTGGTGATGGGTCTCATCCCGCTGGCGCAACCGATTTTCAGCCTGGTGGGACATGATCCGCAGGTTCAGACCCATGAAATCGCCTATTTCCGGATTCTGTGCCTGGGCGCCGGCCCTTACATGGCCGCCTATGCGCTTTCGGGCTTCTTCAGCGGCCGGGGGCGCACCTGGCCGGTGATGTGGGTCAATGCGCTGGCGACCATCGTCAACCTGGGCCTGGATTATCTCCTGATATTCGGCCACGGCGGTTTTCCGGAGCTGGGCATCCGGGGCGCCGCCATCGCCACCGTCATGGCCGGCATCTTTTCCTTGCTCGTTTTTCTGGCTCTGATGGCTGCCCGCATCAACAACCGCACCTACCATACCCTCCAAGGCTGGCGGCCGCAGGCGGATCTGCTGGTGCGCCTTTTGCGCTACGGGTTGCCGTCCGGTGTGCAGTTCTTTCTGGAGATGGCCAGCTTTACGGGATTCGTTCTGTTGGTGGGCCGATTGGGAACGGTGAGTCTGGCGGCCACCAACATCGCTTTCAATATCAACACCCTGGCTTTCATGCCCATGATCGGGTGCGGCATAGCCATTTCCGTCCTGGTGGGCCAGTATTTAGGGGCCAACCGACCGGACACGGCCCAGCAGGCCGTTTATTCCGGCTTTCACTTGGCCTTTGTCTATATGGCCGGCATTGCCGCCGCCTATGTGCTCATTCCGGACGCTTTTGTGGCGCCCTTTGCTGCCAAGGCCAATCCCTTGACTTTCGCCGAGATTTACCGTTTCAGTGTGGTTCTACTCCGGTTTGTCGCGCTTTACTCGCTTTTTGACACGCTGAACATCATTTTCTGTTCGGCCGTCAAGGGAGCCGGGGACACGCGCTTTGTTATGAACATGACGGTGATCTTCGCGTTGTTCGTGCTGATTATACCCACCTACCTGGCGGTGGTTGTCTTCGGATACGGTCTGCTGGTGGCCTGGATGCTGGCGACCATCTATGTCATCTTTCTCGGCCTGGCATTCTATCTGCGCTTCCTGGCCGGAAAGTGGAAGGCCATGCGCGTGATCGAACCGGCCGTGCCATCCGGGGCACCCTAGTCGGCAGGTCGTGGTTGTTCTCTGGCCGGCCGCGCCGGTCTCCGCGCGCCAGATCTCCTGGATCGACCGGGCCGCTTGACGGCTTTCATCGGCGCTGCGCCCACAGCGATTGTTGCGATTGACAAATGCCTGAATTTGCGATCCGCACCACTTTGTGTTATCGGGTGACCTAATCTTCTTAGATTTTTGCGACGCCTGACAACGAAGACAGATTCGGCGGTCGCACCAACAATTCAGGCCGGAGCCGTCGCTCCGGTTTGAAGTGCGGGAATGCGGCCTACGACCCTTCACTGAAAGCAAGGG
>CP070697.1:3251485-3254241 GCA_020353555.1 Desulfobacterales bacterium | reverse complement strand
ATCATTGATGTAGATCTTCAGATTTACGGCCGGGCTTTTCCCCCCTATGACCATCTTCAGATTTTCCTTGTTTCTTTACAGTTATCGACCCCAAGAACCAAAAACTTTAAAAAGCCGCCCTACTTTTGGGGTTCGCCTTGGCCTGTGGGCAGCGATCGTTTCTCCAATTGATTCTGGAGAATATTCGCCAAGCCGATGCCGCCCCGCTGGGCGATCTTGCGGGCCAGTTCGGCGTCGAGCATGAACGTGTATAGATCTTCGGCCGGACCGCCGCTGATCAATCCGGACTTGTTGACCGTGGCCCGCATTTCCTGCAACAAATAACTGATGAAGAGCGATTCCATTTCGCGACAGGCGGTTTGCAGGGCGCCAGCTGATTTCACATCGGATGCCGACGTCGGGTTGCGGCTGGAAGCGCGCGGATTACCCTTCGCTGGGTCGGCGCTCAAGCGCAGGGAGAACATTGGGGTTACGTCAAAAGGGGCCGCCATTACATGATCTCCAGTTCCGCCTGCAGGGCCCCTGCCGCTTTAAGGGCCTGGAAAATGGCGATTAGATCGCGCGGAGAGACCCCCAAAGCATTCAACGCCCGGACAACTTCACCGATACTAACCCCGGACTCCACCAGAAAAAGCGGGGCGTTGCCCTCTTGAATGCGAAGATCGGATTCCGCGGTTACCGTGGTCTCCCCCTCGGAAAAGGGTAACGGCTGCGATACTTCCTGGGTCTCCTTGATCTGAATGCTCAAATTGCCGTGGGCAATGGCAATGGTGGCAATGCGGACATTTTCCCCCATGATGACGGTGCCGGTACGTTCATTGATGATCACCTTGGAAACCTGATCCGGTGTCACGCCTAAGCCTTCGATCAACGTCACCAATCCCACCGGGTTGCCGACATACCGATCCGGCACCTCCACCTGAATGGTACCCGCATCCGCAGTGAGGGCCACCGGGCCGAACAGGGCATCATTGATGGCCTGGGCGACCCGGGAAGCGGTTGTAAAATCGGGTCGATGCAAAGTCAGCGTCAAGAATTTCCTTTGCATAAAGTCGGAAGACACCTCTTTTTCGACGAACGCGCCCCCGACGACCCTTCCGACCGTCGGAAAATTTTTCTGAACTTTGCTGCCCGAGGCCCCTCCCGCCCCAAATCCGCCGGTGGAAACCGCCCCTTGGGCCACGGCGTACACATTCCCATCCGCGGCTTTCAGCGGTGTAAACAGCAGGGTTCCGCCCTGGAGGTTTGCGGCGTCTCCAATCGAGCTGACCAGCACGTCGATACGGCTGCCGGCCCGGGCAAAAGGGGGCAGTTCGGCGGTCACCATGACGGCGGCCACATTGTCGACTTTGATGTCCCCCGGTTGAACGGTCACGCCCATTTTCTCCAGCAGACTCGCCATGGACTGGATCGTAAACTTCGCCTTGTCACTGTCGCCGGTTCCATCCAAACCCACCACCAGCCCATATCCCACCAGCTGATTCTGCCGGACGCCTTTAAACTGAGCAATGTCTTTGATCCGCGCCGCCAAGCCGGGGTCACCTCCCCATACCCACATGGCGGCCAAAGTGCCGAGCAAGAAAAACGCCGCGCGCGTTCTGAAGCTTAACGTATTGTTTTTCTGCGCTGTGTTCATGCGTCCCATCGACTAGAAGGGCCAGATCGTGTTGAGCAAATTCGCCAACCACCCTGGGCGTTGGCGGTCATCGATGATTCCGGTTCCGCTGTAGGCGATTTGCGCCTCGGATATGAAAGTTGAGAGGATGACATTGTCCGGTGAAATATCTCGCGGGCGGATGGTTCCAGATAGGATAATCATCTGGCTCTCATGGTTGACCACGACTTCCCGGGAACCCACGATCCGAAAATTGCCTCCCGGAAGTATCTCGGTTATGCGCGCCGTGATGAAAGCGGTCAAGTTGCCGCTGCGGGTCGTCGTGCCCGACCCGTCAAAGGCACTTTGCATGCTGCCTTTGACCGATGTGGACCCAAAGGGATTGACTTTGGGCCAGTCCCCGCCGATGTCCGGAAGAATATCGTTTTGCCACCAGTCTTCAATCCCAAACAACTGGTCGATACCGGCCTGCAAACTGGAATTGCGGCCGGTTTGGGTCGTGGCTTTGTTGGTCGCCTTCGAAGATTCCACGACCTTGACGGTGACAATGTCTCCGACGCGGCGGGCTTTGAGGTCCACAAACAAATCGTTCAGAAACCCGTCCTCGCTCCAGAGTGAACCTTCGTGACGGACAGGTGCGGGTCCCGCAAGGACCGGGTTTGCTCTAACCGGCATCGACGGCCCCGGCGGCGGCGGTTGGGGGTGATGTCCGGCACAACTCCAAAAGCTCGTTGTCAGCCATAAAAGGACGACACAGTTTAGGCAACCAAATTTCCGGGTTCGCATAAATCTTTTTCCCCAGTTAGCAAGTGGAATCAAAACCTAGAACTCGACCTCGACGGTGGTGGCATCCAGCACGCGGGCGTGCAAAATCTTTTGGGAACCCAGATTCACGACTTGAATGCGTTCACCGGGACGGCCCTTGTGCTTCACTTCTCCCAGGGCGGTGATTCTCAGACCTTCCGTTTCCGCCACGATTAGCACGCGATCACCCCGGTTGACCACCGGCGGCAATTCGACCAGATCGCTCCGCAGAACCGTTTGGGGGTTGACCGCCCTCCGGGTTCTTTTCCCGATCACGGCCTCCAGATCGGTGATCACATCCGAGGGCAGCTGCGCCAAATCCATGGGTAGCAGCCGA
>CP070697.1:3248624-3251385 GCA_020353555.1 Desulfobacterales bacterium | reverse complement strand
GGTCGGCCTATCCATGGTTTTTCAAAGGGCTGAACTCTTACAAATGATCCCATCCTGATTTAAGAGCCGTCAGTTAGTTGACGGGTTTCCGCGCCCCGTGAGTCAAAGAAGCGATCGCAATTTGACTCTCCGCCCCGCAATTCGATCCGCTTGCAAGCTTCAGCTCTTACGCAAAGCCTTCGATTAACATCGCAACCTATTGAAACAAAGCCATTTATTTGTCTCGCTGCGAAGATTGGCCACGATTCATCCCAGTTGGCCCGCCGATTGCACCTTCCGTGGGTTCGGTCGTGACTCTTGCGATTCACCGGAAGACCGGGTCTTCCATCGGCAGCGTCAGATCGTCGAATGGTATGGAGTAATTTGGCAGAAAAGTAAAACGAGACCCGCGGCCGCAATACCGAGAAGAAGGGAATTTATCCAATGAAAGCTTATGTGCCCGTTCTGATTTGTCTCTTGTGCACGGCCGCTTATTTAATTGCCGCGGCCGACGTGCCGAAGAAGAGAGCGAGAAGCGAAGATCCCGAGGCGGCGGTCCTGCTGCCGTTTTCGAAAGAAGAGCTGCAAAACGCCTCACCTTTTGATCCGGCCATTAGAAAGCGAACGTTTTATGCGGTCGCACGCGCGATGTATATCAAGCGCTTGAATCCGGACATTGCGATGCCGGCGGTTGTTGTCAATAAGCGCATTGCGGTGGACCAAATTCCCGCGTACATCGGCTTTGAGCTTGAATCGAACGAAATAAACTATTTTGGCTATCTGAAAAACACCATTCTCCTGTCGGAAGATGCGAAAATCCACAATCTGGCCCATGAGATGACGCACTATTTTCAATTTCACTATCAGCTCAAAGGCAAGATGCAGAACCTGCTGAGAGATCCGGAGCCGGAAGCTGTGCGAATTCAGCGTCTTTTTCGGGCCGATACCGCACCTCCACCCGCGGGAGTCCCTGAGGGATTTGTTTTGACCACACAGGCTCAAAGCGCACAAAGATAGAATGGATTGAACCCCGGTGACGGCGAGAAATGCGCTACAAAGGATAGCCGGGGGCAAAGAAGGCCTGGGTAGGTGCCTGTGGCCACGGGCAACCAGCGCAGATCCACGGACCGCCTATCGAAGTTCGGCAATGTTCAGGTTTTGCGAGGCATCATGCCGAAGTCGAACGGATGCGCCGACCTGGTTGCGGATCGTAAGCCGATCAAAGATCTCTGCCGCGGGGGGCGTTTGGGCGACAAACCGTAATCCCTCATCGGTGGTGCCATAAATGACCGCGCGCAGGGGACGTCCATCCCGCGTGTAAATTACGGTGTAGGTTTCAATCACAGCTTTTCCCGATCCTTCGTCCGCCGTTTGGACCGGTTCTTCTCCCACCAGATAGTCCCTTTCATCCTCCAGATCGTACTGTCCGAGGCTGGTCGCCCGGGGAATGGCACTGTAGATACCCACGGCATGTTTATGCATGAACCATCCCAAACTGGTGATCATGCCGCTGTCATGGACTCCCCCCGCGATGGCTTCGGCCAGGGTCGCCACCGCGTGGAGGCTGTAGTTGTTGCCCGGTCCGCCGAAAAATCCCAGCCCGCCGGTCAAGGTTAGGGGGCGCTGATCATCATCGGCGAGGTTCAGCATGCGACGGGCGATGGTGACCGCGCAGGGAAAACAACTGTAGAGATCAAAACATGCGATGTCATCCAATGCCAAATGGCTGCGTTGCAGGGCTTTGTGGGCCGCTCTTTGGAGAGGGAGGCAGGCGGTGAAACTCGATTTTTGGATGAGAAATCGCTGACGATCTTCGGCGTAGGCTCCAGCCAGAAAATAGACGGGGCGTCTATCTTTTGGGCGAAACCTGCGGGCGCTTTCGGCGGACATGAGAACGACGGCGGCGGCGAGGTCCACGTAAATCAGGGAATTCATGAATTTCGTGTACGGGAAAGCGATCAGCCGATTGTTTGGGGTGGGGGCTGTAATTTCGTGGGCGGACCGCGCGGTCGAGGTCCAGGCTTGGGGATGGTTGGCGGCGACCCGGCTGAATCGGCTCCACAGTCCCCCGACGCGATCCAGATAAGCGGCCAAACTCAGCCCGCTTTCCGCCCACAAGGCGGTCTCATACAGGGGAAAGCCGTGGATGGGGAGACTGGCACCGTGCCGCCTTTCCGTGGCCGTAGCCCCGATCATATCATCGCCGACGTCAGCCGCTTTGACCCACTTAAAAAGAGCATTGGCGGCGTCCGGGTCGCTTTTGACGCGCGGATAATAGGTTTCACCTCCGGCAATCAGAACGCGGTCCAACTCGCCCCGGGCGATCATCCCGGCCGCCTTCTTAATCAGGGATTGAGGTGAGTTTCCGCCAACCTTGGAAACCAAGGTTACACGGGGTGAGGCCCCGATCTGCTCCGCCAGTTACGCGGCGGCCGAAGCGTAGTCGCGGCTGAGAATTCTGACTACCATGACGCCGTCCAGTTTTTTTAGAACCGCGCGGTCACCCGCCATATCGGCGGCCTGCCGGGAGGCCTGGACCATCAGACCCAGGGGATCGAGCAAGTGATCCTTCTGCTCCTTTTTCTGGCTGACCTGCCCCCATCCCGCGACGACTACTTTGCGTTCCGTAGGCTTGCCCTTTTTGCTATCCGATACGGAAAAGGTTATGGACCCAGAAGTCTAATGACGTTCGCAATGATGAATTAAGGCATGCATAAGGAAGGCCCGGTGGTATGTCAACAATTAAATTGGAGATGCAAGACGCGCGCGCCGTCTTGACATT
>CP070697.1:3245745-3248524 GCA_020353555.1 Desulfobacterales bacterium | reverse complement strand
GTCTGATTTTGCGATAACGATGGTCCGTGACCACGCCCACGATTTTATCCGCAAAAACCCCCACGGCCGTCGTATCCAACCACACTCTGACCGTCGGCAGTTCTTGGAGCCGTGCGGCCAGAATATGGGCGATCTCAAAGCCCCGGGTTCCGGCATAAGAATCCTCTACAGATCCAAAAAACTTATGCGTCTGGAGCACAAGCTTCCCCCCCAGACGGTGCTTATCGTCCACAAGGAGGGTGTCGACGCGGCGCGTACCCAGTTCGATGGCGGCCGACAGGCCGGCCGGACCGCCCCCGATGATCAAGGCCTCCACATCGATCAACGGTATATCCCTGACCGTGGGGATGCGCGTTTCCTCCGGCAGCCGGGGAAGTCCCTCCATGCTTTCCACGGCCATTCCGCTCCTTAAGGGCGTCATACAGGCTTTAACCGGAATCCGATCGGCGATCACCAGGCACTGGGAACACTGGCCGTTGGCGCAGTATATACCCTGGGGGCTATGGTCCTTGGGGTGATGCCCGAAGATGTGGATATCATTGGCTAAGAGCGCCGAGGCGATCATCTCCCCGTGATAGCCGGTCAGTTCCTCACCGTTCCAGGTGAACTTGACCTCTTTTCTGACCGGAATTTCAAGCACCGGGTGCTGGGTGATACGCTTGGTGGCCATACTATGTCTGCCTTTCCGGATGGTTCGCGCTCGCCTCAGGTGGAAAAGGAAAATGACAGCGGCCCTATTCCCATCGCTAGGCCCTGAGCATTTATCGCATGAATCTTCTTGAATATCAAGCGTTCGCCGCCACAAACCGCTCCTGGATGAAGGGCCAGCGTAGGCGCTTGCCTGCGATAGCGCTAATCGATAGCGCTAATAATGATTCTTGCAACCTCCATACCAAACCTCCGCATAAAAGGGTCTGTCGCTGACCCTGCCGAATCAAAGCATCGCATATCGAAAAAGGGACTGACCGGCTGAAATGCTCCGCGCCGTTTCATGCGCGTCTGTTTCGCAGGCCGCCAAGAAATCCGACAGCATCTTGGATGCGCAACACAACGCCTCCAACCCCCAACCTGCTGTTGAACCCCCGCACCTCGACTTTTACACTCTGTAAAGATACTCGACACCCGCGGTCCGGCTCGCAAGCTGCGGTATACCCTTTCGTGAAATAATGCCTTATTTACCAGTCAGTTAAAGGACATCTCCAGCCGCTCCCTGTTGGCACATAGTTTGCTAAAATACTTTGCTGAAAGCCAGACAAAGACCCTACTCGTCAATATTTTCGAGTTGCCTCGATTGACCAGCCAAGCTTCAGCCATTAAATAAAAGGAGGAATCGTCATGCGCGGACACTTGGTTATCGTATTAGCGGCAATAATCGGTTTCCTGCCGGCCGGGGCGATCCAGCCGAATTGTCAGGCGGCGGCCGGGCCAGTGCTGCGTTACAGCAGCTCGGCCCAGGTACGGGAAGCCTTGGGTGAAGAAGGCCTAAATGAATTCACCCGTGAAACCGGCGTCGAGGTCGACTTATTTGTCGGTTCCTCCAGATCCGCCGTCCATCGCCTGATGAACGGCTTCAGCGACATCGCCAGTACGGTGGAAAGGCTGCATCCCGGCCACCAGAAGTACGGCTATGAGGAGATCCCGTTCTGTACGGCCCCCTTGGTGGTGATTGCCCACAAGGATACACCGATCGACGATATTACCGAAACTCAGCTGCGCGAGATCTTCAGTGGAAATATCACCACCTGGAAGGACTTGGGGGGGCCGGACCAAACCATTGTGGTGGTCGTCCCAGAGAAGAGCACCGGCGCGTACTCGAATTTCCGCCAACTGGCTTTGAAAATGTCCGATATCAAATATGACTTTATGGCCTATCGTTCGACGGATGTCGTTAAAATGATCAAAAGCTTTCCGGGAAGCATATCCTTTATCACTCAGGGAGCGCTGACCATCAATCAACCCTTAAAAACGCTCAAGATCAACGGATTGTCGCCGGCCGCCAAAGATTATCCTTACCATCAGACATTTTCATGGGTGACGAAGGGGGAACCGGCCGGAGCCGCCAAGCAACTCGTGGATTTTTCCTTCTCGGAAAAGGCGCAAGGAATTCTGCAGAAAAATGGAATGAAACCCCTGGCAAGATGATCGCAAAAATCGGTCCGGAGAGGACAGACGAGCTGGCGTGAGCGATGTGCGGCCCTCTTGCGGGCATTTTTCGACCGAACCTTGCTAGGGCCGCATTGCCGTGAATTTTCAAGACCGGCGCTTTACAGCCTGTAAAGAAAGCCGACACCCGGTGTGGGCACTCATTTCGGGCCTGGGGTGCCGCTCGAATAATTTATTATATTTTCAAGTGGTTGCAAAAGATATCCGTGGCCTTTGTGCCTGGCATAGACTTTGCGGCACGACAAATACACCTCCATTAAGGAAAATACCGATGGGAAGGCAATTTACAATTCTAATCGCCGACCGCAACTCACATGTGCGCCGTTTTTTGGAGCGCGAGATGCTTGCCGAAGGCTATCAAATCAGATTGGCCGAAAACGGACGGGAGGTCCTCAAAGGGGCCTACGAGTGCGATCCCCTGGACCTTATCATACTCGATCCGGATCTGCCCGACACGGAGGCCGCCTCTCTTTTAAAGAAACTTCAGGATCGGATTCCGCCGGTGCCCGTGGTGGTTCATGCGTTTGCTTCGGAGCGTCCCGGCCAATCGAACGTTGCGGGAGAAATGGTGTTCGTGGAAAAGCGCGGCAACAGTGTCGAGCGCCTGAAACAGTTG
>CP070697.1:3242862-3245645 GCA_020353555.1 Desulfobacterales bacterium | reverse complement strand
TGCGGGGCAACGATCCATGAATTCAATACCGTACGCAAACATCTCTCCCGGGCCAAAGGCGGAAGGCTGGCGCAATTAGCCTACCCGGCCACTTTGACCAGCTTGATCCTTTCGGACGTGGTGGGAGATGATTTGGACGTCATCGCTTCCGGCCCCACGGTCCCTGACTCGAGTACCTTTTGCGATGCGGAACAGATCCTCAAGGGCTATGAAATCTGGGATCAACTGGCCCCTTCGGTTCGGAAATACATTCAGCGCGGAACGTCCGGCGAATTAAAAGATACGCCGAAGTCTGATGATGCCGCCTTTCAGCGCTGTTCCCAGGTGCTGGTGGGGACAAATCTTCAGGCATTGCGCGCCGCCGGTAAGAAGGCCGAAGAGCTGGGTTATCGCCCGCTGATTCTCTCTTCCAAGGTGGAAGGCGAAGCCCGGGAAATCGCCAAGTTTTATGCGGCCATGGCGCGGGAAATCCTGGATTCCGGGCATCCCCTGAAGCCTCCCGTCTGTGTTCTTTCCGGCGGCGAAACGACCGTAACCCTTCAAGGCGACGGCCGGGGGGGCCGCAACCAGGAGTTTGCGCTGGCCTCCTCCCTGGGTATCGCGGGTCTGGAACGGGTTGTCATCATGTGCGGCGGCACGGACGGAACCGACGGGCCTACGGACGCCGCGGGCGCCATCGCCGACGGCGCCACGGTGGTGCGGGCCCGGGCCGCAGGCCTTGATCCCAAAGATTACCTTCAGCGCAACGATGCATACACCTTCTTTCAGCAGTTGGACGACTTGGTGAAAACCGGACCCACCCGCACCAATGTCATGGATCTGTACCTGCTATTGGTGGGCGGGGGCGGTGAGGGACACGCCTGCGCATAATTTCCTTTCACCACACCCATTTTCCCACCCAAGCCATGATCTGCTCGGCCATGGTGAGCTTAAACGGCGCCACCACCTTTGCGCTTGCCGCGATGTTGGCCTCCAGTTGATCACGCAGCCGCCTGATAAACGGATCGTTGCGGGCCGCATGCACGAACAGGGTGACCTCGCGGCTGGTCAGCATGCTGCGCGGGGTTAAATTCGCGGACCCTACCGCCGCTATCACACCATCGGTCAACACGACCTTGGCGTGGCTCATTTGCGGGTAGAGATATATGTCGACAGACCCCGCGGGCCCTGACCGGAGCAAGCGGTTGATCGTGACCAGGTTGGCGTAAACATGCGTATCAGGCTGTCGGGGCAGGATCAGGTCGACTTTGACCCCCTTGGCGGCGGCCCGTTCCAGGGCTTTGATCACTTTGAGGTCGGAAAAATAGGCATGCTCGAGGACGACGCGGTCGCGGGCATTGTCGACCATTTCGATCAAGGCCGTGCGGATCTCGGTCGCCCTCTCGTCGTTTACGGCCAAGACCAAAGGCGATGGCTGGGGCCAAGGGGTGCCTTCGAGCACTTTCGCGGCAAACGCTTCGGTCCACCGTTGGCCTCGCAGCACAACCATGTAATCATGCCATAGCCGATGGTACTCATCGGCGATGTTCATACCGCCGAAAATAACGAGCCGCCCGTCCACGATGAAGTACTTGCTGTGGTCCGTATCGGCCCACACGTCCAGGTCGACATCGATGTTCGCGTAGCCCCTCAAACCGGATTTGGTGAAAACCGGACTGGGCCGACCCTTGAGCATATCGTCCAGCTCAAAAAACGTTCCCAGCAAATCCTTGCGGATCGTCACTTTAACACCGCGCCGGGCGGCGGCTTTGAGGCGCTCCGCAACCTCCATTCCGGTGCGGTCGTCTTTCCAGATATAGGTCTGGACCAAAATCGACGATTCAGCCGCATCCACCGTCTCGACGATCTTCGCGAACGCCTCCGGCCCGTCCACCAAAAGCTCCAGCCCGCTGAGGCGTTCGGCTGGAATCGCAAAAAAGGCCGGCTCCAGCACGCGGGCCGGCTCGGGACCGAGTCCCATGGGGTTGAAGATAAACCAAAAAGCGGCGACCAGGACGGCCAGGAGCAGGCTCCACAAGAGAAGAAATAGCGGTTTGGGCACTCGCATCGGTTCAATCACGCAGAATACGCCGAAGCTTCTTGGGGGGACTTTACGCTTTTGGTAATTACGGCAATGGGCCATTTGCTGTTTTGCCGCTGGGTAAAGTCTGCGGCTGCCAAAAACACAAATCGCATTATTGCGCGCCTGAAGCAAGCGAAATGTGGCTGACCCGTTCGAACTTCAGCTGCCGCCGATTGTCCGTCTGACCCGCCGGACTTTCGCCCTTTCATCTGGGTGCATTTTACAGGGCCAACGCGTTTGGAATCTTGAGGGGAAGGAAGCCTTTTCTAAAAGACGATATCCAAAGTCGGTCTCGCCCCCAACGCCACCGTGACCCCCTGGGGGTGACGCAAACTCCATTTTTTTTCTCGGTTGGCTCCTCAACAGGGCCCATCATCAACAGGGGGTCACCGGGCAGCCGGATCGGTTGATATCGTCTGCAAAAAAAGACTTCCTTCCGCCGATATTCCTATTTCCAAATGCGTGCGCCCTGGTGCATCTTAAAGTTTCTATTGACAGAGGCTCCCCATTCCAGCTATTTGATAGGCCTACCATGTCGTTTATGAAAAACATCTTTCCCCAAAACCAAAGTCGGATAAACCGTAAACCGTCGTATTTCTCCAGCCCCCGCAGCCGGGAACGCTAAAATACAATTTTCTATTGATTTAGTTCTGCAGTATCAATTTAGTACGTAAATAAAATTTTCATGCACCGTGGTGGCCCGAAGGGCCATGAATGTTTA
>CP070697.1:3239971-3242762 GCA_020353555.1 Desulfobacterales bacterium | reverse complement strand
GGCATCCACCTGGGCCAGCACTTGCGCATCCGTGTAATGCACGATGCGGATGCATTCGTTCGGGCAATCGGCCGCACAAAGGCCGCAGCCCTTGCACAGGGCCTGGATCACTTCGGGGTTCTTGCCCGCATCCACCTGGATGGCATTGTAGGGGCAGCGTTGGGAGCACAGGCCGCACTGGCTGCAATCGCTCAGGTCGATGGCGGCCACGATGCCTTCGGTTTCAATGTAGCCTTTTTTCATCGGGATCGAAGCCCGCATGGCCGCCCCGATGCCCTCTTCACAGCTTTCTTTGAAGGTCATCGGCGCCCTGGCGCAGCCGCCCAGGGCGATGCCGTCCGTGGCAAACTCCAGGGGGCCCAGTTTGACATGCGCCTCCTGGAAAAAGCCGTCCGGGTTGGCGGACACCTTCAGATGGCCTTTGATTTGGGCAACGGAATCGTTGCCCTTGAACGCCGTGGTTAAAACCAGCAGGTCGGCCGGAAGCGCAAACTCGCGGCCGACCAGCCAATCGTAGACTTTCACGACCAAATCGCCGTCGGCGTTGCCGACCGCCGGATAGCGCTCATCCGGAAACCGCAAGAACTTCACGCCCAGACGCTTGGCGGTTTTCTGGGCCGCACCCTCTTCCTTGATCAGGCTCATATCCCGGTAGAGGATGAACACGCTGGCGTCCCGGCGGAGATGCTTCAAAGCGATCGCGTTTTTCACGGAGGTATGGCAGCCGATATTGCAGCAGCCCCGGGTTTCGTTCTTGGAATTCACGCAGTTGATCATCACCACGTTGCGGATATTGCCGATCTGTTTGTTGCGCAGCATGCGGTCCAGCTGGAGCTGGGTCACCACGCGCGGGTCGTTGCCGTATTCAAATTGTCCCACCGGCTCGAGCTCCTGCATACCGCTGGCGACGATGATGGTGGAAATCGCCAGGTGCTCCGTCGCCGCGTTGCCATGGGGCTTCAGCGCCACCGCGTAATTTCCGATGTAGCCCTCAACCTTTTCGATCTCCGTCTCCGTGTAGATCTTGATCTTCGGATGGGTTCGAACCTGATCGACCTTGGCCTGGACGATCTTGACCGCCGGCATTCGCTGATTATCGTGGGCGACAAAGCAAATTTGGTTCAGAAGTCCTCCGAGCTCCGGGCCTTTTTCGACGATGATGGCGTTAAACCCCTGATCGGCGATACTCAGGGCCGCGTTCATACCGGTCATTCCGCCCCCGATGATCAGGCAATCCGTCTTGACCGGCAGGCGGATTTCCTGCCCTTCTTCCAGCAGCGCGGCTTTGGCCACCCCCATTTTGATCAGGTCTTTGGCCTTGGCGGTCGCAATTTCCGGCTCCTGCCTGTGCACCCAGGAAACCTGTTCGCGGATGCTGACGAATTCGAGCAGATAAGGATTGAGCCCGGCCGCTTTCGTGGTCCGTTTGAAGAGCGGTTCGTGGGTGCGCGGCGTGCACGAGGCAATCACCACGCGGTTGATCCGGTTTTCCTTGATCAATTCCTGCATCTTGCTCAAATAGTCCACGGAACAGGACCATTTGCCTTCATCCGCCAGAACCACATGTTCGAGACCCTGGGCATATTCCACCAGCTCCGGGACATTGACGACCCCCGCGATGTTGGTGCCGCAGTCGCAGACAAATACGCCGATTCGGGTGTCCTCACGCATACAACGAACCTCTCCCATGAACCGCGCCGGGCAACGGGAAATTACGCCCTGCGGATTTCATTGTTGTTTGTTTTTTCGCCGTCCGCCCTGCAAAACGGCTTTCATCGCGGCGGCCGTTGCCTGGGCGACCGACTCGGCAATATCGATGGGTCCGGTGGCACCCCCGCACAGATAAATGCCGGCCACATTGGTTTCCAAGGGGGCCCCCAGCGGATCCGGCTCGCGGAAATAGCCCAGGTGATCCAGCTCTAGCTTGAGGACCTTGGCCAATTTCGGGTTGCGCTCGTTGGGAATGATCCCCGTGGAAAGCACCAGAAGCTCCACTTCGTGCCGGCACACCGCGCCGGTGGCCAGATCCTCATACCGCACGGTCAAGTTTTGGGTCTGCGGATCTTCAAACACTTCATACGGCCTGGCACGAATGTACTTCACGCCGTTTTCATTGGCCTTGCGCAAGAAATCCCAGAACCCTTTCCCGTACGCCTTCAGGTCGTTGTAAAATATGGTGGCCTCCACCGCGGGGTCGTGTTCTTTGGTGATAATGGTTTGCTTGGTGGCAATCATGCAGCAGATCTTCGAACAGTAGGGGGTCCCTTTGCCCGCGGCCAGACCCCGGCCGGCGCACTGAACCCAGGCGATTTTCTTGGCATGCTTGCGATCCGAGGGTCGGATAATTTCGCCGGCCGTGGGGCCCCCCGCATTCATCAGCCGTTCAAACTCGGTGTTGGTGATGACATTGGCATACGCCCCGTAACCCAGCAAATCACCGGCCGGCGGCGCATCCTTGATGCCCGTGGCCACCACGATGCTTTGGACCTCCAGGCTCAGGTTCTTGTTCGCCTGCCAGAGGGTGATCGCTTTCTTGCCCTCTTTTTCACAGGCCTTCACACATAAAGCAATCGGGCATTCCCGGCACTGGCTGCAATCCACGGCACACTCGCCCACGCAGGCGCCCGCCGCGCGCATCTCCCCGTGGCGACACCGCGGATCGATGGAGACCACATTGGGAACCGCCTGGGGAAAAGCCATCGAGACCAGTTTGCGCCGGCCGCCGATCTTCCCGTCCATGGCGTCGGCGACACTGACGGGACAGGCTTCGACACAGGCACCGCAGCCGGTG
>CP070697.1:3237071-3239871 GCA_020353555.1 Desulfobacterales bacterium | reverse complement strand
ATGAAAGTGGTCATGGCAATCTGCCGGAGAATTCAAGTCATCGACCGCGGCCGGATGTTGACGATGGGCGCCCCGGAAGCGATTCGCAACGACCCACGCGTTATCGAAGCCTATCTGGGCCAATCCAAAGGAGGATGGCATGCTCAGAGTCGATGACATTCATGTTTATCGGGGACGGACCTACGTGTTGCAGGGCGTCAGCCTGGAGGTCGGTCACGGTGAAATCGTGGCCTTGATCGGAGCCAACGGGGCCGGCAAAACATCCATGCTTCGGACTCTTTCCGGATTGCTGCACCCCCGCCGCGGCGGTATCTTCTTTCAGCCCCATGTCAATGCGGCCGAGATTGACATCGGCCGCATGCCGGCCGAACAAATCGTTCGATTAGGTGTTTCCCACTGCCCGGAAGGGCGTGGTATTTTTTCCCGGCTCTCCGTAAGGGAAAATTTGCTCATCGGCGCCTATCTGCGCGCGGACAAAAATGACATCGAAGCGGATTGCCAACGCATCTGCCGGATGTTTCCCATCCTGGGCGAAAGAGCGCGCCAAGCCGCCGGCAGCCTGTCCGGCGGCGAGCAGGAGATGCTGGCGGTGGGCCGCGCGCTGATGGGTCGCCCCAAGCTGTTGCTTCTGGATGAACCCTCTTTGGGCTTAGGCCCCCTGATTGTCGAAACGCTCTTTGAAATCCTGGCCGCCATCAACGCCCAGGGCGTCACCATCCTCTTGGTGGAGCAGAACGCCGTGATGGCGCTCGCTTTGGCCCATCGCGCCTACGTCCTGGAAACCGGCCGGGTAACCTTGTCCGGACCGAGCCAGGCCCTGATCCGCGACGAAAATGTGCGCGACGCATATTTGGGAGGGGCCTCATGAGTTCCGGCTACCTCGCGCAGCAAATCGTCAACGGGCTCATTCTGGGAAGCATGTACGCCTTGGTCGCCATCGGCTTCTCCATGATTTACGGTATTATCCGTCTGATTAACTTTGCCCATGGCGACGTGGTCATGATCGGTGCCTTTGTGACCCTGGGGCTGATGCAGACGGCCCGGGTGCCGTTTCCTCTGATCGTCTTCGGGGTTTTGCTCACGGGGGCGCTCGTGGGGATTCTCATCGAAAAAGGCGCCTTCCGGCCCATGCGGGGCGCGCCCCAGGTGACGGGGTTTATCGCCTCCTTGGCCGTCTCGATCATGCTCCAGAACCTCGGGGTATTGTTACTGACCGCGCAGCCCCGCAATTTCACCTTTCCGGACTATCTGCAGCAGGTTTTAAACGCCGGACCGGTCAGTTTTCGGGTGATCGATCTGGTCATCATGCTCTGCGCCCTGATTCTGATGTGCGCCCTCATTGTGCTGGTCCATAAAACCCGGCTGGGAATGGCCATGCGGGCGACGGCGGAAAATCTGGACGTGGCCCGGCTCATGGGCATCAACATCAACCGGACCATCATGGCCACCTTTGCCATCGGCAGCGGCCTGGCCGGAACCGCCGGCTTGATGTGGGGGGGTAAATTCGGCCAGATCGATCCTCTGTTAGGTTTTGTGCCCGGGCTCAAGTCGTTTGTCGCCGCGGTCATCGGAGGTGTCGGCTCCATTCCGGGCGCCATGCTCGGCGGGTATGTCCTCGGATTGGCGGAAGTCCTTTTCGTGGGGTTGCTGCCACCCATCTATTCAGCTTTCCGGGATGCCTTCGTGTTTGCGGCCCTTATTTTAATCCTGCTGATTTTGCCCAACGGTCTGCTCGGGAAGAAAACGGAGGAACGGGCGTGAAACGGCAGCGCCAGCGCTTGATTTTTTTGTCTTTGCTGCTGCTGGGGATTGCATTGGTGTCGCTGGCGCGTCGCACGGTGGATGACTATATTCTATCTATCATCAATTTCGTCGGTATTTATGTGATTCTGGCGGTGAGCTTGAATGTGACCAACGGGTTTACCGGCCTTTTTTCCTTGGGGCATCCGGGTTTCATGGCCATCGGCGGTTATGTGACGGCGATTCTTACCTTTCCTCTCCCGCGCAAGTCCATGTTTCTGGAACTGCCCCCCTGGCTGGCTGGATTGGAGTTGCCTTTTTTCCCGGCCCTGCTTCTCGGAGGTCTGGGCGCCGCTCTGACGGCCCTCGTGGTCGGTTTGCCTGTGCTGCGTCTGCGGGGCCACTACCTGGCGGTGGCCACCATGGGATTCCTGATTATCGTTCAGGTATTGATCACCAATTGGGAAAGTGTGACCCGCGGACCCCTCGGACTGAACGGACTGCCGCCCCTGACCAACCTGTGGTGGGTATTTCCCTGGGTGGTGGTCACTTTTTACGTCAGCTGGAAAATAAAGTTCTCTTCCTATGGCAGAAGCATGCTTGCCATTCGCGAGGATGAAATGGCCGCTCAATGTTTGGGGGTCAACCTTTTTCGAACCCGGGTGGCGGCCCTGGCCATCGGCGCATTTTTTGCCGGTGTGGCCGGCGGTTTATGGGCGCATCTGGTCACGGCCATCACGCCGACCTCCTTTTCATTGATTATGGCCTTCAATATCGTGGTTATGGTGGTTGTGGGTGGAACCGGCAGTATTACCGGCGCATTTGTGGCCGCCGTCATTTTTTCGGTACTGACGGAGTTGTTTCGGCCCCTTGAAGAGCGTTTCAATGTATACGGCATCGGCGAGATACTCATGGCATTGATTCTTATTCTGATTCTGATATACCGGCCGGGAGGCCTCTTCGGCAGCCGGGAACCGGGAGCCCTCACCGCGTCAGACACATAGTTCTACATTCACCCTGGGGCGCAACATGGACGATTAGATTTGAAGCCGTGTAAAAC
>CP070697.1:3234138-3236971 GCA_020353555.1 Desulfobacterales bacterium | reverse complement strand
ACAATCTTTTGCGAGGTAACACATCCGGTGATGTGGGACGGGTAACTTTGGCAAGCGCAGTTGGGTACTGGTTCATAATGGCCCCTCAGTCGCAGGATTCTCGTTCGATAACAATCCGTTTTAGATTTGTCTTTATCATTCAATGTGCCCGACCCGCTCAGCCGGCACCCTATTCCTGGCAGCATTGACACCTTCTGATATCTCGAATTGGCAATACGGCCACTTCATCTTTTGGTTTTATTTCGTTTGAAGATTCTTTTTGCGTGGCAAAATTCATGCGCCGCCCACTTCGAAAAAGTTTAAGAGCATAGGGGCCTGACTGAAACCTTCAATTTACAAGTCAGCAAATTAAATGCCAAACGAAAATGTTGCGGCATTCGCCGATTTATCCTATTGATAACAGACAGTTATGGGAATGAGCGGAGAACTTCTGCAAGTCGAGCATGCCGAATCCCCATAAAATATCGTGGGAGACCGTGAAATATCGTGGGTAATGATCTGGGGACTAAGAGATTTGGGAATAGCGAATGATGAGCTTGATAAAGAAAAGCGGCAAGTCGAAGAGCAAATGGATTGCCGAATTAATCAATGGAAAAACAGCCAGCAGTTGGCCTGAAGATGTTGTCAACAAATCAGTATAATTTCGATCATCAATGTAAAACTCGAGTTTTCTTATTGCGGCTGCGGTCTTTTGATGCCAAGCCTTTGCATTCGCGAACGCAGGGTGGCGGGATGAATGCCCAGGCGGGTCGCCGCACCGCGTTTGCCCTCGATGATCCAGCGGGCTTTCTTCAGGACACGCAGGATATGGGTCCGCTCGACGTCGCGGAGGGTCCTGGAATCGTTGTCGTCTGACTTGAATTGGGGGCGCCAATCGAAGAACGCATCGCTTCCGATCTTATCATTGTCGGAGAGAATAACGGCTCTTTCAATGACGTTTTCAAGCTCGCGGATATTTCCCGGCCACTCGTAAAGCAGAAAGGCTTGCATGATATTGCGGGGAACGGTTCGGATATTTTTTCCGAAGCGGCTGCCATACTTTTGGATAAAATGTTCAACCAGCAGCGGGATGTCGTCTTTGCGGTCGCGCAGCGCAGGGGCCCTGATCGGAAAGACATTCAGCCGGTAAAACAAATCTTCACGGAACCTACCGGACTTCATCGCCCTCTCTAAATCATGGTTGGTCGAAGCGATGACCCTCACATCCACGCTGATGGTACGGGTACCGCCGACACGATCCAATTCTCCCTCTTGCAGGACGCGCAGCAGTTTTCCCTGCAATTCAAACGGCAGGTCGCCGATTTCGTCCAGAAAAATCGTACCCCCATCGGCCAGTTCAAAGCGTCCCATCTTACGGGCCAGCGCCCCGGTGAATGCACCCGGCTCATGCCCAAAAAACTCGTTTTCCATCAACGTCGGCTGGATAGCGGCACAATTGACTTTGATCAGCGGCCGGTCGCGGCGCGAACCGACCTGGTGGATCGCCCGCGCCAACAGCTCCTTGCCGGTGCCGGTTTCACCCACAATGAGTACGGTGGCATCCGTGGCGGCGACATGTTCGACTTTTTTTAGAGCATCTTTCAAGGGTTTACTCGCACCGATGATCTGTTCGAAATTATGCTCTAATTTAATCTCTTCCTGTAAATAAATGTTTTCCGCCTGCAGCCGATTTTTCAGTCCTTCCACTTCAGAAAAAAGCTGGGCATTCTTGATCGCGATGGCGGCGTGATTGGCAAAACCGACGACCCTGTCGAATTCGGCCTGGGACATCAGGCGGTCACAAAACAGGCCCATGATGCCCATCAACTCATCCCGAAAGATTAATGTATGCAAGGCGAAGGATCGAAACCCGTTCGCCTGGATCCATGACACGTCCGGAAAGCCGCCGTCCAGCGGCAAATCTTTTTTTGTCATGGGTCTGGTATTTGCCGCGATGCGGTCGATAAAGGGGGAACCTACCGGATGACGATGAAATGTTTGATCGGAATCCAAAAGTCTTCCGGCACTGGCCATCGCCTGCAGGCAAACCGCACGATCGGCGCAGGCAGAGGATGGCCGGCATTGCCGACAACCGTTCAAAGGCGTGATCAACCAGATCCGCGCAAAGGTCGCACCGCATGTCTCAATGAGGCCTTCGGTGATGGTGTTTAACACCTCCTGGAGGCTCAAACTGGAGGTCATCTGAACGGCGATCCGCTCCAGACCTGCGCATGCAAGATTTTGGCTCATGGCTGCGCCCCGCTGGAATACTATTTATGTGGTCACGGAAAAACCCGCCGCTAAGAAAAGCAAATTCCGCAAACGATACCTTTGCGAAGCGAGAGGTGGTTTTATCGCCCGATCGGCGAAATCTTTGCACCTCTCGAGAGGGAAAGACATTCAGACGGCGAGAATATCCGTTCTGATTTAACCGGCTAAATCCGTGCCCTGTCCGGCAAAGGGCTAAGGTCTTACAAAAGTCTTGAAGCTGCTTCCATGTGATTGACAGCGTTGCGCGCAAAAATTTGGACAGTCGAGCTTGGAATTGAGGTGGGCGGCATTCGCGATAACAGGTAAAGCACGGAAAGGCCCGAGAGGTCCGTGGAATTCTTCTCAAGCTTCTAATTCTACTTTGTCACATTAACCATGTTCACCATTGGGGCGCACCATGGATGATCAGATTTGAAACCGTGTAAAACTCGTGCCCAAGGGCTCGTATAGAAAGCCCCGAGGACGCGCACAATATGAACGATGGTCGCATTTACACTTCTTGCAGGTCTCTGAAAGCAGCGGTGCCACGGCGCGGTGCTTTCTGAACGATCCCTAAGGCCCTCAGACAGTTACACGCTTTCAA
>CP070697.1:3231196-3234038 GCA_020353555.1 Desulfobacterales bacterium | reverse complement strand
CTTCCTCGCTTTTGAAACAGGGCTTCGCTTTATTCAATCTCGGAGATAAAACCAATTCGCGCTTGATATTGGAGGAGTTGATCCGCAAATATCCGCAGTCCGAGGAGGCCCAGATTGCACGGGATAAATTGAGTAATTTCTAGTTCGGCTTTGTCACATGAACGCAAGCCTTCTGGGGACCAGCGTTATGGCGAACAGGGTTAATGCGACAAAGTAGAACTCGTCGCAGAGGAGAAAAGTCTTTAAAACCCAAAATGGTAAAAATCGTCGGTGTAGATCCCGGTCTGGCGGCGACGGGGGTTGGGATTGTCCGGGGCTGGGGGCTGAGGATCGACAGCTTTTCCTTTGGCAGTATCAATACTTCCCCAAACACGGCATTACCCAGCCGCCTTAATCAAATTTTCTCCAAGCTGCTGCACTTATTAAAGACCGAATCCCCCCATCTGATGGTTGTGGAAGACGTTTTCTCACTCAAGAAGTACCCGAAATCCGGGATTGTATTAGGGCAGGTGACGGGGGTCGTGTTGCTGGCCGGTTCTCAGGCGGCGGTGCCGATCCTGGAAATTCCGGTTCGCGAAGCCAAGCAGATCTTGACCGGAAACGGCAACGCGAGTAAGCAGCAGCTGGAGAAAGCCGTCCGCAGTCAATTGAACTTGCCTAAACCCATTCGGCCTTATCATGCGGCCGACGCCATGGGGTTGGCGCTTATCGGGCTTTTTCGCCGTAGGGAGCGCCTCTAGACGGTCCCTAAGGGCCAAGGGACGGCGGCATCGGGGATGAACGAGTAGGGCCGAAGGCAGAAATTGCGCGCATGGAAGTTGGAAGGAAGTCAAGCGCGCTTCAGGTTCCCGGCGAGGTCGGGGGTGATTCTAGACGGGAAAGCCGATTGCGGGGCATGACTGCATGATTGGATTTATCCAGGGCAAAATTTTGAGAAAAGAAGACGATCGGGTGCTGGTGCTGGCCCACCAAATCGGATATGAAGTTTTGCTTCCGGCCGTCGTGAGTGAAACCTTGAAGACGAAAACGGTGGGGGACGAGATTGCGCTCTACATTTACTACCAGCAAACGGAAAGACAACCCAAACCGGTGCTCATCGGGTTTAACCTCGAAGCTGAGAAGGAATTTTTTCAGTATTTCATATCGGTCGAAGATATTGGCCCCCTCAAAGCGTTGAAGGCCTTGAGTATCCCGGTGCGGGAAATTGCGCGCGCCATCGAAACCCAGGATTCCGAAAAACTGGGTCGTTTGAAAGGTGTCGGGAAGAGAACCGCGCAAAAAATTATCGCCACCCTGGAAGGCAAGATGGGCAAATTTGCGCTGATTCGCAAAGAAGAACAGCCTGAGGTTCCGATGGAGGAAGACGTCTCCCAGCAGGTGTTGGATGTTCTCGTTCACCAACTGGGGCATAAACCGAAAGATGCCAAACAAATGATTGCCAGTGCCCTGAAACGTAATAGCTCTATTTCGACACCGGAGGAGTTGTTTGAAGAAGTATACCGCGGAGAGAATCTGTGAAAAGCGCCGATTGAGCACGGGCGTATAGACCATCCATCCGATTAATTCATAACCGCGATTGCAAGGCGACCCATGGCCGACGACATCATCACGCATTCCTCCGACAAACAGGGTCTTGTGAACGGTGCGACCTTGCCGGTTGATCAGGGGCCGCTGATCCTGTCGCTCCGTCCGGAAAGGTTGGCGGAATATGTCGGCCAGGCCGAAGTGGTTGAGACCCTAAAAATTGCGATTGAAGCTGCCCTTCAGCGCGGGGAGCCCATTGACCATGTTCTTTTTCACGGGCCGCCCGGCTTGGGGAAAACGACCCTGGCGCATATCATCGCCAATGAAATGGACAGCGGGGTGACGATTACATCCGGTCCGGCGCTGGAGAAAGGGGGTGATCTCATCGGATTGCTCACCCACCTCGAAGAAGGCGACATTTTATTCGTGGATGAGATTCACCGAACCCCTAAGGCCGTCGAAGAGTTTCTTTATCCGGCGATGGAGGACTTTGCCGTCGACTTTGTTTTTGACAAGGGGATGCATGCGCGCAGCCATCGGTTTCGTTTAAAGCGTTTTACCCTGGTGGGGGCCACAACCCGGGTCGGCCTGCTTTCCGCGCCCCTGCGGGACCGGTTTGGCATATTCCGCAGTCTGGACTTCTACACCGAAGGTGATTTGGTGCAGATTGCCAGACGCTCGGCGGCTTTGCTGGGGGCAACAATTGATCACGAAGGCGCGCTGGAGCTGGCCAAACGCTCCCGGGGTACCCCCCGAATTGTCAACCGCTTGCTGAAAAGAGTCAGAGATTACAGCCAGGTTCGGGCCGACGGGGTGATCAGCAAGACGACGGTGACCGCGGCTCTGACCCTGGAAGGTGTCGATGGAAAAGGCCTGACGGATCTTGATCGCCGCTATCTGAAAACGATCATCGATTTTTACCATGGCGGCCCGGTCGGAATCGAGGCCATTGCCGCCACGCTGCAGGAGGAAAGCGATACCTTGGTGGATATTGTTGAACCGTATCTGCTGAAAACCGGCCTGATCACCAGGACGTCTTCCGGCCGCAAAGCTTCCGAGAAGGCTTACCGGCATCTTGGATTGAGGGTGCAGGGCAAACTGTTTTCCGCCTGAAGAACGTGTTTGAAAAATGCGGATCACATCCGGTTGCACCCTGCCTTCCGTCGACCTCATGACCCATTGAACGTGGAGCCATGGCTATCATCACGTTGCTTACGGATTTTGGCATTGAGGATGAATATGTCGGTTTGATGAAAGGCGTGATCCTGTCCATTCATCCCACGGTCTCCATTGTCGATATCACCCACCAAATTGATCC
>CP070697.1:3228237-3231096 GCA_020353555.1 Desulfobacterales bacterium | reverse complement strand
CGACGGGGATATTTTTCATACAGCTAAACATTCATGGCCCTCTGGGCCACCACAATGCATGAAAATTTTATTTTCGTGTTAAATTGATACTAAACACCTAATAAACCGATTTGGCTGAAAATTTGTCCATTCAGCCCGAATTTTCATGCTTGGGTTGATAGAAACTGGAAACGGGACCAGAATCGAAATTCGAAACAAATCGGTGAACGCTGGAAAAAGCGAAAATGATGGAACCGGCAGATTCTGCTAAGAAATTCGATCCTTTCTCGGATCGCCGATCCAGAGATATTCGCAATAGCCTGGCAGAAGCTTTCGTCACGTCTTTGACCTACAAGGATCAGACCGTGTACCGGAATGTGGCGCGCCAATGGCAGGCGGAAAACCTGGCACCGGTTTATAACGACTATATTGCTGATCGTTTGCAGCGCTATGGTCTTGTATTCGAACAGATTCAACATAACCACCTGGACGATCAGCTACTGGAGGCCTTGGTGATCTGGAATTGCGGTCTTTTTTTCGAAGTCCACGACCATCTGGAGATTATCTGGCGCCAAACCTCCGGCGAAGAACGGCAGGCTTTAAAAGGACTGATCAAAGCGGCCGGAGTTTATGTTCACCTGGGACATCACCATCAACAGGCCGCGGAGAGATTAGCCGGAAAATCCTTTACGCTGATGCGCCAGCATGCCCATTGCCTGGATTTTATTGCAAATTTGAAAGTTCTTTTGGAAAATTTAAAGAATTTAGCGCCCGACCCGCCGCGGCTGGAAAACCCCGCCATCCGCAGCACCCAAACAAGCACCTCTCCCACCGATGCCCGGGGACGCTAGGCCTTCTATACGGCGGCCACCGGATGGACGCGAGCGGCATTCAACCTCGTGCCTTCGATTCAATTTAGCATCGAAGGGGGGCATTACTCCGATACCATCGTCAGAAACCAACGGGCTCCGGCACAGAGAAAGGAATGCCCATGACATTGAATCAATTCTATCGAAACCAACGCCCGAACCTCTTGGCGCTTTTGACAACCCTGGCTATCATCGGGACGGGGGCGGCGAATGCTTATGCCTCCAAAAGTTGTCTATGGTCCATTCAGACCCGTTCCAACACTGTATTTCTCTTAGGGTCCATCCATTTTCTCAAGAGTGATTCATATCCTTTGGCCCGAGCCATCGAAAGGGCCTACGCCGCCAGTCCCCAAATTGTTTTTGAAACGGACATGGCCGCGATGAACGATCCGGCGATCCAGGGCAAGGTGCTGGCCCTCGGTACGTATCCCGAGGGCGAGTCCTTATACCAACATATCACGGCGCGGACGAAACGTTTGCTCGAGGAAAAAATGGCGGCCACCGGTTTGCCCCCGGAGCAGTTTGCGCGCTTTCGGCCCTGGTTTCTGGCCCTGAATTTGACCACCCTGGAAATTCTACGCCTGGGCTTTGATCCGAATTTTGGCATTGACCTGCACTTTTTTGGCCGCGCCCAGCAAGACGGGAAAAGAATCCTTTTTCTGGAACCGATCGAATACCAGCTCGAACTTCTAGCCGGCATGGACAAGCGCGATCAAAACGCCTTTCTTTCCCAGACGCTCACGGAACTGGAACTGGTTACGAGCAGGACGGCGGACATGGTGAAATTCTGGCAAAGCGGAGACACGGCCAATCTCCACAAGATATTGTTTGAAAGCTTCAAGGACCATCCGCAGATCCATAACCGCCTGTTAATCGAGCGCAACCGGAAATGGGTTCGCGAAATTGAAAAAATGGCAAAACAAAAGGAGAATTATCTTGTCATTGTCGGCGCCGGGCATCTGGTCGGACCCCGCAGCGTCGTCGAATTAATCGAAAAGAAGGGGTATGAAGTGCGGCAGCATTAATCCCCACCGCCACCGAAAACCGTTTTGCGCACAGAGCGCTGGGGGTCAAAGCATCCCACGCCCCCTCTGCGGCTGGACAAATCTTGCCCAAAGGGCTAAGATGTCGACCGTTAGACGGGAGCTTCAACAAGTTCGTTGTGGGGATGACCCGAGACGCGAAAGGGAACGCTATGATCTACATCGGAAGTTTTCTGCATGCAACCAATCAGGAAGAACAAGAGGAAGCCCATCGACGGCATGGCGAGTTTAACATGATCGTTGAAGCCACGGACCAGCAAACTGCGATTAATATGTTCAAGGAACGTCTTCTGGAACTGCGGGAGAACAGTAACTTCTTTGAAGGGGTTTGTTCCATATTTTTTGTCCATCTCCTGGAATTTGAAGAATTTCCTCAAAATAAAGCCAAGATGCTTTACTACAAATCGGTTGCCGGGGATCCTGTCATGCCTTTTATCGGATGTGCCGTCCCCTCCAGCGAAACCGATGGCTGCAAGATCTACACTTGGGGAGGCTACCACCCGGAAATTGATGGGCAAACACCGAAAATTTTTCTGGAATTCAAAGCTTGATATCATTGTTTCCGTGTTTAGGTTATCCTCTAGGTCTTCTGTCTTAACAACTTTGTGCCCTGAGCACGCCGTCGAAGGGGACCGGATCTAGCGCTTACGTCGTCCAGTACCGATCGTAAAGAAACCAGACAATTTTCATCCGCCCCAACCTTCACCTCGCCCTGTTGCTGGTTCCCGGTGTTTCCGCAGGCCTTGTGCTTAGACACTGAATTTGGAAAGTCTGGCTTGTGATGGTGCGGGCCATGGTCGTCGAGGGGAATCATTGGTGGGCCGATCCCATTGACGACCCGCGAGGATACTGAAATGATCAGGGAGGTGGTTATGATGAAGCATCGCGTTATAGTCATGTTTTTGACTGTATTTTTCCTCAGCGTTTCGGGCTTTCGACCGGCACACTCCGGATGGCAGGATCTTCTC
>CP070697.1:3225273-3228137 GCA_020353555.1 Desulfobacterales bacterium | reverse complement strand
GCGCCGCGATCAGCGGTATCAGCCTGGTCTGCGGCGAAAATGTCTGTGGAATCGATCCGGAACTGGAGCTGGACGCCAACGGTAAAGTCAAAAAATCTCCGGAGATGGATCGGCGTGTGCGCGAGTATCGTCGGTACCACGAGGGTTACGGCGATATTCTGGTCCAGCTCAACGTGGAAGACACCCGCAACGGGGTGGCTGAATATGTCATCGAGAAACTGGGAGCGGAAACGATCGAAATGAAATGGGGCCAGGGTGCCAAGTGCATCGGGGGCGAAATCAAGGTGAACTCTCTGGAGCGGGCGCTAGAATTGAAAAAACGGGGCTACATCGTCACCCCCGACCCTGAAAACCTCGCTTACCAGGCCGCTTTTAAGGCCGGTCCCCTGAAACAATTCGAACGGCATTCGCGCCTGGGATTTATCGATCAGGAAGGTTTTATGAAAGAAGTGGAACGGCTGCGCAATCTCGGTGCCAAGCGCATCACCCTGAAGACGGGCGCGTACCCGATGCGCGAACTGGCCATGGCCATCCGCTGGTCCAGCGACGCCGCGGTTGACCTGCTGACAATTGATGGCGCCCCGGGCGGAACCGGGATGAGTCCCTGGCGCATGATGAGCGAATGGGGCATTCCCTCGATCTATCTCCATTCGATGGCCTATGAGCTGAGCCAACGTTTGGCCGACAACGGCCGACCGGTGCCGGACCTGGCCTTTGCCGGCGGCTTTTCATCCGAGGATCACGTCTTCAAAGCCCTGGCCCTGGGCGCCCCGTATTGCAAGGCCGTGTGCATCGGCCGCGCCTTGATGATTCCGGGTATGGTCGGCAAGAACACTGAAAAATGGCTGCGCGATGAAGACGGTGGCCTTCCACCCAGCGTCTCCAAATTCGGATTCACGAAAGAAGAGATCTTTATGAACTATGAAATTCTAAAGGAAAAATACGGTTCCGAGGTCGACAACTTGCCCTTGGGGGCCATCGGCATCTACAACGTGGTGGATAAAATAAAGGTGGGCCTCCAGCAAATCATGGCCGGCTCCCGCAACTGGAAAGTGGAATACATCAGCCGCGGTGACATTTTCTCCCTGACCGAAGAATGCGCCAGAATTACCGGTACGCAATATGTCATGGATGCCTATCGCGAGGAAGCGCTCCAAATAATCGACGCTTAGGCCCGCTTGCACGGGATTTTACCAGCCATTGCCCAACGGAAGGGGGGTTAAACATGTCCAATACGACTTGGAAACAGATTTTGGCAAGAGATCCGGAAGAAATAGAATTCCACCAGGCGGTGCAGGAGGTCATCGAAACCGTCCAGCCGGTTTTAGACCGCCACCCGGAATTCGAGCGCCTGGCGGTCCTGGAACGAATCATCGAGCCGGAACGGGTCATCATGTTTCGGGTACCCTGGATGGACGACGAAAGACGCGTGCGGGTGAATCGCGGCTACCGCGTCAAGATGAACAGCGCCATCGGGCCTTTTAAAGGGGGATTGCGATTTCACCCCTCGGTTAATCTCAGCATTCTCAAGTTTCTGGCCTTTGAACAGATGTTTAAGAACGCGCTGACGACCCTGCCCATGGGTGGCGCGCAGGGCGGGTCCGATTTCGATCCCAAAGGAAAATCCGACGAAGAAGTCATGCGTTTTTGTCAGAGCTTTATGGCCGAGCTGTCGCACCACATCGGTCCGAACAACGACATTCCCGGCGGCGGCCTGGGCGTGGGCGCCCGCGAGATCGGTTATCTCTTTGGTATGTATAAAAAACAGCGCGATGAATTTACCGGCGTGTTGACCGGAAAAGGCCTGGGCTGGGGCGGAAGTCATATTCGCCCGCAGGCAACCGGATACGGCGTGGTCTATTTTGCCGCCGAAATGCTGGCGACCCGCAATGTCACTCTGGAAGGCAAGACCTGCCTGGTGTCCGGCTCCGGTAATGTCGCCCAGCACACCGCCGAAAAGATCATTGAACTGGGCGGTAAAGTGATGACGCTCTCGGATTCATCCGGGTACATTTTTGATCCGGAAGGTATCGACAAGGGCAAACTGGCTTTTGTGAAGCGTCTGAAAAACATCAAACGCGGGCGGATCCAGGAGTACGTCGACAAGTATTCGCAAACGATCTACACCGAAGCGGATACGACGTTGGACTACAATCCCCTCTGGAACCAACGGGCCGAATATGCGTTTCCGTGCGCGACGGAAGGCGAAATCGGGGAGAACGACGCTTACAATCTGATCAACAACGGTATTAAGATGGTTTGCGAAGGCGCGGACCGGCCTTCGTCACCGGAAGCCGTGAAGATTTTTGCGGATAAGCAAATCCTCTATGCGCCGGGGAAAGCCGCCAATGCCGGCGGTGTGGCGGTGTCGGGCTTAGAGATGGCCCAGAACCGAATGCTTTTGAACTGGTCCGCGGAAGAAGTCGATCGCCGGCTGAAGACGATCATGAAAAACATTCACCAAACCTGCCTGGACGCGGCCGCCAATTACGGCGAACCCGGAAATTATCTGGTCGGCGCGAACATTACGGGATTTCTGCGCGTGGTCAACGCCATGCTGGATCAGGGCCTTGTGTGACCGTTGTCGGCCTGGGGGTTTGATGCCCAGCGGTTTTGGCAAGCGTCATGCTTCGAGCGGGAATCGGCGGATGCGTAGCTGCGGGGGACGGGCCAACAGGAAGCCCGCCAAAAATATAAGGGCACTTCCTCGTGTTCCAAGGGAATGCCCTATTTCTTTTTTGATGATCGAATTAGACTACCGTTACATTGACGGCGGCAGGACCTTTTTGCCCCTGCTCAATGTCGAAGGTCACTTGGTCGCCTTCATTCAGTGACTTGAAACCGGCGGCATTGATTCCGGAATG
>CP070697.1:3222308-3225173 GCA_020353555.1 Desulfobacterales bacterium | reverse complement strand
AATGTCGAGAACCTCGTCCCAGTCGGACTCTTTCATCCGGACGATGAGTCCGTCCCGGGTGACACCGGCATTATTCACCAGAACATCGATCCGTCCGGATTCATCCAGAATGCGGTTGACAAAAGCGGCCACCTCTTTTTCGACGGCCACGTTTACGCGGGCGGCGGTACAGCTGCCGCCGGCGGCCGCAATTTGTTCAGCGGTTTCAGCCGCCGCATCGCCGGCGACCGCATAGTTGAAATACACGTGGGTATCCGCCTGCGCCAAGGCCAGACAAATGGCGCGGCCGATCCCTCGGGAACCGCCGGTCACCCAGATGATCCGTTTGTTCTTCTCCGGCATGATTACCTCGCAAACACGCTGTCCGCGACCTGATCCATGTCCCGAATGATGTTCCGATAGCCCTCGGTCAGCGCGGAATAGCCGATCGTTTCCATAAAACCGGCCACCGTCTGGGGATCAAGTTCTCCGGTACCCCGTGTGATTCTCAAAACATTGTGGGCCACCAGCTGGGCGACCTCGCCGCTGAATATGCGGGAAATGGCTTTGATGGTTTCCGCTCCCGCATCACCTTTGGGGGCCAGCGCCACCGCCTTGCGTGCCAAACTGGCGCCGACTTCCACGTGGGCCATCATATCGGCGAGGTCGAACATGACATACTGCTGGCGGGTCAAGCGATGATCATTGACCAAATTGATCGTCGCATTCAAAGCGCGGCTGGCCAGCGCGTAAAAGCGGCAACCGGCGTCACCGCAAACCGCATCCAACCTCTCCATTTCTTCAGCGATACCCTGGTAAAAAGCACCCTTGGTCTTGCGGGTTTTTTTCCAGCGGAACGTGCTGATAATATTCTGCTGGATTTCGCTGGTGCCTTCGTAGATACAGGTGATTTTCACATCTCTTTTGATTTTCTCCACCCCGTATTCATTAATATAGCCGTATCCTCCCAAGGCCTGCACGGCATCGTCGGCCGCCTTGTTGGCCGCCTCGGTGGTAAACAACTTGGCAATCGATCCTTCCACTTCCAGATCTTCTTCGCCGGAATCCAAGCGGGTGGCAACTTCGTCGATATAGGCTTCGGCAGCGGCCAGCCGAACCACGTGGGGAACCACCAGTTTGTGGGTGTACCCCTGCTTGGCGGATAGAGGCGTTTTGAATTGAATCCGTTCCTTGGCATAGGGAATCACAATATCAAGCGCGGACTCGCCTCCGCCCAAGGCCATGGCGGCAACCATCAAGCGGGTATAGCCGAACACCTTATTGGCCTGCTTCAGCCCATTGCCGGGTATTGCGCCGATGAGATTTTCGATCGGCACAAAAGCGTCTTGAAAAGTCAGCGGCGAGGTGTTGGAGGCACGGATGCCGTGTTTTTCTTCGCCCTTGCCCCGGATGAATCCGGCAGTATCCCTTTCCACGATAAAAAAGGTCGGACCTTCCGGCGCGTTGGCCAGCAAAGTGATGAAGTCCGCATAGCCGCCGGTTGAAATAAACTGCTTGCTGCCGCTTATTTTATAACCGGTGATGGCACCGGCCGCATCCTTAACCGGTTCGGCCTTGGTCTTAATCGCCGCCACGTTGCTGCCAGCATCCGGCTCAGTCACGGCATAGGCCACCAACGCCCGGCCTTCGGCAATCGCACCCAGCCATTTCTCTTTCTGTTTTTCCGTGCCGCCCACAATGATCGGATCGGCCCCCAGTTGAATGGCAAAAAAAGCGGTGGTAATCCCCAGGCAAATCTTGGCCATTGCCCGGGTGACCGCACAGCTATCGCGGGCACCGCCCCCCAAGCCCCCGTACGGTTCGGGGATCATCAAAAGCTGCAATCCGATTTCCGGACCGAGCATTTCCCGGATGGTTTCTTCCGGAAAAATTTCCCGGCGATCAAATTCCAGAATTTTTTCCCGGGTCAGCAGTCGCTTCTTAAGCTGGCCGACGGTGTCCAAGACCATCTGCCGGGACTCGTCATCCAATCCCTGCAATGCGCCTGCGGCCGCCGTTGTCTTCTGCGTCATCGTTCTTCGATCCTTGCTGGAGCTAGTCTTCTTCGGTTTCAACGACCGTGCGGCCCTTGTAAGATCCGCAACTGGGACAGGCGTGGTGGGGAAGCTTGGCCTCCCCACATTCGGGGCAGGTCGCAACATTCGGCGCCGCCAATTTCTGATGGGTGCGACGTTTGTCCCGCTTCGATTTTGATGTCTTACGCTTGGGTAATGCCATAAGTAATCTCCTAACATATTGTTATTTATATTAATATTTCAACTGCAGGGCTTTCGGATACAAGTGCGCTCCTAGTAATTTAAATCCGGCGCGTTGTCAAGGTTTTTCTGAATATTGTTTGGTTGGTCCCCTTGCGCTGCGCGCACTTACGTGTTATAGAGTTTTTTCGCCTCAACCCAGGGGCCAGCCCATTTCAAATAAGGTATTAATATCATAATATTAAATAAAGTGCAAAAACTTATTTTCCGTTTCGAACCGCACCGCCGGGAAACGGGCAAAGGTTGCCGCAAAAGGGGGGTTGTCTTCAATCGCTCCGGAGAAATTCTTGACCGGCGGTTTTTGCTAATTACTCAATTGTTGTTAGCTTTTTATAGTAATTTTTAGGTCGTCAACGGGCGTTTTGTTGAAAAGGAAAAAGGAGACAACCACGGGTGCGATTCGCCCCCTTGAGCCAGGCGAGCCTTTAGCCGATCCCTCCCGTTGACCGTGTGACTCAACCCAACCCACCCCAAGGTGCGATGCATGCAAGAGATCATCACCCGCTTTCCTCCCAGTCCTACGGGTTATCTCCATGTCGGAGGGGCGCGCACGGCAATTTTCAATTGGCTGTATGCGCGCCACATGCAAGGCAAATTCATCCTGCGCATC
>CP070697.1:3219339-3222208 GCA_020353555.1 Desulfobacterales bacterium | reverse complement strand
CCCTTGGGGTAATGAGGTCAGATGCACACTGGGCGCTCTGTCCTCGGCGCCCGGCAGGCAATGCCAGATTTCCTCGGCCGTAAAAGGCAGGATGGGTGCCATCAGCTTGGTCAGGGTCTCCAGCAAAACGTGCAGGACCGTCTGCGCACTGCGACGCGCGGTGGACTTGGGCGGTGACGTGTACAAACGATCCTTGAGGATATCCAAATAGAAGGCCGAAAGGTCGAGCGTACAATAATTATGAAGGGTATGATAAATCACATGGTAATCATAGGCGTTGTACGCCTGAAGCGTCTTGGCGATCAGGATCTGAAGCTTGTGCAGCACGAACCGGTCGATTTCCGGCATCGATTCGTAAGGGATACCGTCTTTTTCCGGATGGAAGTCATACAGGTTGCCGAGCATGAACCGGCTCGTATTGCGGATGCGGCGGTAGGCGTCGCTCAACTGCTTTAAAATGTTGTCGGAAATCCGAATGTCTTCCCGGTAATCCGAGGCGGCCACCCATAAGCGCAAGATTTCGGCCCCATATTTATCGATGACTTCCTTGGGTGCGATCACATTGCCGAGAGATTTGGACATCTTGTGGCCGTCGGCATCCACCACAAAACCATGGGTCAGCACCGCCTCGTAGGGGGCGCGGTCCCGGGTTCCGACCGCGGTAAGCAGCGAGCTGTGAAACCATCCCCGGTGTTGATCGCTGCCTTCCAGGTAGAGATCCGCCGGCCATCGCAGATTCGGCCTTTGTTCCAAAACCACCGCATGGCTGACGCCGGAATCGAACCATACATCCAGGATATCCGTCTCTTGGACAAACCTCTGGTGGCCGCAGGCGGCACATTGCATATCGGGCGGCAGAAGGTCGTTCACATCCTTTTCAAACCAGATATCCGCCCCGTGCGTTTCAAACAGGGCATACACCTGCTCCATGACTTTCCCGTCCAGGAGCAAAGTTTCACATTTCTCGCAATAGAACACCGTAATGGGCACCCCCCAGGCCCGCTGCCGAGAAACGCACCAGTCCGGCCGGTTTTCGATCATGCCGTAAATCCTATCCCGGCCCCAGCGGGGAATCCACTGCACCCGGTCGATGGCTTCCAGCGACTTTTGCCGCAACCCGGTCTTATCCATGGAAATAAACCATTGGGGCGTAGCCCGGAAAATCACCGGCTCCTTGCAGCGCCAGCAGTGCGGGTAAGAATGCTCGATCGTTCCTTCGGAGACCAGAGCGCCCCTTTCCCGCAGTTTGACATTGATCGCCTGATTCGCCGCAAAAACAAATTGTCCTTTAAAAAAATCGACATCTTCCGTGAAGCGACCCTGGTCGTCAACGGGCGAATACACGTCCAAGCCATACAAAAGACCGGCATCGTAGTCCTCGCGGCCGTGTCCCGGCGCCGTATGGACACAGCCGGTGCCAGCCTCGAGGGTGACATGCGGGCCTAAAATGATCAGCGAATCCCGTGGATACAACGGATGGACGCACTTCCGGCCCTCGAGCGCGTGCGGATCGATTTCGGCGAGGATCGAAAAATCGGAAATGCCAAAGGTCTGCATACAGACCTCCGCCAGTTCCCGGGCCAGAATAAAAACTTCCCCCTGACCGGTATCCACGGCCACATAGGCAAAATCAGGGTGCAGGGCCACGGCCAGGTTGGCCGGGATGGTCCACGGAGTAGTGGTCCAAATTACGACCCATACGGATTTGCCGGCCAGCGCCGGAAATTTCGCGTTCAAGTCGTCTTTTAAAGAAAACTTGACAAAAATCGACGGTGTGGACTCGTCGTGATATTCGATTTCGGCTTCGGCCAGGGCCGTTTGACACGTGCAGCACCAATAGATCGGCTTCTTGCTGCGAAACAGACTGCCGTCCCGCGCAAACTTGCCGCATTCGCGGGCGATTTGGGCCTCATATTTATAGTTCATGGTCAGGTAGGGGTCTTCCCATTCGCCCATTACCCCCAGCCGTTTAAACTCCTCGCGTTGAATATCGACAAATTTTTCGGCGTAGGCCCGACACAACCGGCGAACCTCGGCCAGGGAGAGTTCCTTCTTTTTGGCTCCGAGCTCCTTGTCCACGTTGTGTTCGATGGGCAGTCCATGGCAATCCCAGCCCGGAACGTAAACCGCATCAAAACCTGACATTTGCCGCGAACGCACGATGATATCCTTGAGTATTTTATTCAGGGCCGTACCGATATGAATGTAGCCGTTGGCGTACGGCGGACCGTCGTGGAGGATGAACAGCGGCCGGCCCTGGGAACTCGTGCGGATTTGATCGTGCAACCGGGTTTCCTGCCATTCTTTTAGCTGGGCCGGCTCGCGCTGCGCCAGATTGGCTTTCATGGGAAACTTGGTAGACGGCAGATTGAGCGTCTTCTTGTAGTCCATTGCATCCTCCTGGGGATCGAGATTTCTGATTTAAACTTGGATTTCTACTCGGAATTCCCGAGGGTGTCAAGGAAATACGTGCCCGAACCCAGGGCCGCACCCGCCGCCCCAACGCCGGACGGTTGGGGCATCGCGGCCCGCTCGGCGGGTAAGACCCTGAATATTACAGTGCCAACGGTTCCTGGTAGGGTGTATAGGTTATCCGAACAAGCGCGAGGATGGGGAACGTGCGAAGGGATTCAAGGTCTTGAGAAACTCAATGTTTCGGAGCCCGCGCGCAACCCCCTGTGTGTCCGCCCCTCAGGGTCTTGCGCTTCCTCAGCGATCTCCATCAGATACTGGCCATATTCGTTTTTGAGCATTCCGGAGGCCAGATTCCGGAGCTGGTCCCGATTGATGTAACCGAGGCGGAAAGCTATTTCCTCGATACAGGAAATTTTGAGCCCCTGTCGTTCCTGAATGGTCCGCACATAACTGG
>CP070697.1:3216369-3219239 GCA_020353555.1 Desulfobacterales bacterium | reverse complement strand
ATGCCTTTCGGGTTGGCGACTATGTGGAGGTGGGCGGTTCCAAGGGGACGGTGGAGCACATTTCCCTGCGTTCCCTCAGGCTGCGCAACCCGCGGGGCATGGTCAATTTCATCCCCTTCGGGGACATCAAGCTGGTGACCAACCTCAGCCGCGACTACGTCATCATGAAGCTCGACTTTCGGGTGCGTTACGACGCAGACGTGGAAAAGATTCGCAAGGTGATCAAGAAAAAAGTCTACAATGTTATCGCGGCGGATCCCGAGCTGGGACCCAAGCTGCTGGAGCCGATCAAGTCCCAGGGGGTGCGCGAAATGGACGACTCGGCCATGATCATGCGGGTCAAATACAAAACCAGGCCGGGCGATCAGTTTGCCATCCGCAAAGAGGTCTACCGGCTGATGCAGGAGGCTTTCAAAGAAGAGGGCATCGCGTTTGCCCATCGCAACGTGACGGTCTATGTGCCGCCGGATGTCCAACAGGCCATGTCCCGGGCCGACGAGGAAACCCGTCAGAAGATGCTCCAAACCGGCGCCGCCGCGGCGGTGGCTGTTCAGGAGGAGGAGGCCGCCGCGAAGAAACCTGCAAAATAGACCGTTGCCGGCCTGCCCGGCCGTAATAGATGGATAGCGTGTCCGTCCGGACATGCTATCGTCTTTTCCAGTTCGAGGAAGGCTTAAATTTGTATCACCGCGCGCGCCGAAGTATTTCACGGATTGATCCCCCCCGGCGAGAGGGTGAAAAGAGCCACTTCCGAATAAACATTACGGGGCGTCGCTTACCCGCGGGCACCCGGTGCAATCGGCAATCAGATTGCGCAATTTCTTAAAAAGAACCGAGTAGGAGTAGTACTTTTTGGCGGTCGCATAGTTGTGGACCGCCATTTTAGCGCGCAGCTCCGGATCGGTGAGGACCTGGCGGGTCTTGCGCACCGCCTCATCGGTGACATACCCGTCAATTTCGATCACCGAGAATCCTTTGGGCTTAATATCCATGGTATAAATCGAATAGGTATTGACCACGATCGGCTTACAGAAATAGACCGCTTCCAGAAAAGCATTGCCGAAACCCTCGAACGTGGACGGGTATGTGATCAAGTCCGCATGGGGATAGATATCCTCTAAGGTATAAATCTTGCGGCCGTCGGGAGTCATTCCGCGGGTTTCGTTGATAATATTGGAGACGAAATAAGTATCGACTTTCATCAGTTTCGAATACTCGCGGACGCGCCGTTCGTAGTCATACCCTTCGTCTCCGGAAGCATGGGAAACGACCAGTTTGGCTTTCATGCCCAGACGGTGGACGAGTTCAATGGCATGCTCAATCCCTTTGCGTTTGACAACCCTCGTGGGCTGGAGAATTAAAAGCTCATCATCGGCCACATCCAGCGCCCGGCGCACATCAGCGTTATAATCGTCAATCGGGGCGGCCGGATGATGCGCTTCCCGGGCACACGCCTCGAAGTCACCGCTGGTCGGGGGCGGATTCTCAAAATCCATGACATTGGGAATCATCACGGCTGAAATCCCGGTCCGCAGACTCAACTGGTTATCCGCCGAAGAGTTGATGACCACATGCTGAATCGCCGGCAAATGGGGCGGAAAGGCCATATTGAGATACTCCCAGGCGGCGTTGGTCATAAAGTGCTGGCGCTCCCAGAAGAAGTCGTGGTGATGGGCGATCGTGGGTATGCCCGTCTCGGATATCACCTCGGTGATGGCCATGCCCAGGGGGATGTTCAGCGGGATGGTCAGCGAATTTTCCGGCACGATAAGATCGATATCGAATTGCTCGATAAACTTATAGAGGTGATCTTTCAGCTTGTGCTTGAGTTCATAGATCTGCTGGGTCACATAGCGCCCCCGCACGCGGGCTCCGAAGCAGTTGCGATATACGTCTTTTACGTCAGGGTGCTGGAAATGGGCCTCTGCAACCAGATAGGAGACCTCGGGTGGACGATCGAGCTCCCCGGCCAGGTAATACGGGGTGTAGCCGACTCTCTCGAAAACGGCCGCCCACTTGGCCGTTTCCAATGAAACCCCGTCTGTTCCCGCCAGGCGGGTGGAAATGAATCCGACATTGTGCGCTCGACCGCACGCTGGACAATAGGACATCTGACGCGCCTTTCTTGACGCCCCACTTCCTTGCTGAACATGGGTTAGGCTGGACGCCGCCATGGCCGGAATTGGTCGTCGATGTTGCCAAAGTTCTGGTGTACTTACCCCGGGAGACGGGAAAATCGCCAATGGAAACTGGGTCGATAGGGGTCAGTTCATCTCGTGTTGGCGCGGATGAAGCTTCGGCCCCTGATAATTTTGCCCGAGGGGCAATCAAAGTCTAAAGACCCCGGGGGTTTGGTCGATAATCATCTTAGATCGTCGCCAATGGCCTGAATGAATGCCGCGAGGTTTACCGTGGGTCACTATGAAATCATCAACGAAGAGGACCAAAGAGTAACTCTAGACATCCTGGCGCGCTTCTATGGCAATCTCTGGCGTTCCGTGCTGGATCGCCTCAATCACACCTATGATGGCTATGTGCTAACCATTCATGATCGGAATTGCGCCTTCCGCATCTACCGCATCTTGACCCGCTAAACCGTCCCCCCGCATCCCGGCCATTCAAGGCCGGTCTTTTCCCGCTCTTCCGAAAAAGGCCTCGGAAAACACGCAAAACGCCGCGACTCGCAACTAACCCCGCCTCGTCCGTTAAGGCCGCCGCATCGGTTCTTTTGCGGCGACTCCTTTTCAGACCAACTCGTAACGAAAACAATCCACGGTATGATCATTTACCATTCCGGCCGCCTGCATAAAAGCATAGCAAATAGTGGGGCCGACGAACCGGAAGCCTCTGCGCTTTAAGTCAGCGCTCAT
>CP070697.1:3213395-3216269 GCA_020353555.1 Desulfobacterales bacterium | reverse complement strand
AATCAGGAGGATGATATAAGCACCTTTGAATTTCATTTTTCCGTTTCGTTTTGTTTGCCAAGGTTGAGGAGGGGCAGGAGATTTTTCTGATCGGCATCGACAATATATTTCGGGCCCAGTCTGGGAAACAGAACTTTCACCGTTTCCAAATAAAGCCGTCTTTTCGTCACGTCTTGCGCCTTGACATACTCCTGGTAAATGGCCGCAAACCGGGCGGCGTCGCCCTTGGAGCGGTTGACTCGATCCAAAGCATATCCTTCGGCGGCCTTGATGGTTCTTTCCGCCTGTCCGCGGGCTGCCGGAATGGCCTTGTTATAATCCTCCCGGGCCTGGTAGATCATCTGCTCCTTTTCCTGGGTGGCCTGGTTGACTTCGTTAAAAGACGGTTGGACCTGCGAAGGAACGTTGGTCTTTTTCATTTCAATGGTCACGATATGAATACCTGTTTCGGCCTGATCCAGCTCTTTCTGCAAAAGACCTCTCGCCTCCACCGCAATCTCATCGCGCTTGCTGATGACTTCGTTGATGCTGCGGTCGCCCACAACCACCCGCATGGTCGCTTCGGACATATCGGTCAGGAGTCGGCGGACGTCGCGAACCTTAAACAGGTAGTCGTAAGGGTCCTTGATACGATATTGAACAATCCACGGCACGAGCGCGACATTCAAGTCTCCGGTCAGCATCAGGGTCACATTTTCATCTTCCCCCGCAGGTGCCAGGCGGGACCTGATCTCGGTTCGCGAGGGTGGGAAATCGAACTCTTCGGTTTGAACCCGTTTGACGTTGACCTTGGTTACTTTCTCGATACCCAAGGGCAACTTGAAGTTCAGACCGGGTTGCTCCGTCCGCACGTATCTTCCAAAAAGCTGGACAACGCCGACTTCGTCCTGCTTGACGGTGTAAAAAGTCGTTGAACCAATAAGCAGCACAATGATGATAATCACGATCAACGGGCCGCCCGGAAGTTTGATTTTTCGAACCCGCTCGACGATTTCGTCCATTTGCGGCGGCACGCCGCCCCGGCCCTGTTGCTGCTGTTTCAGTTTTTCCCAATCCCAACTCATCACTGTTTCCCGTTGCTGTGTTTAAAGTTCGACCGCCAGGAAAAGTCTTCGAATGCCCGCTTGGCGCTTGAAACGAGCGCCTCCGTGCTTCCCCGAACCTGTGGTTCCCGCGTCGTTTTGGAAATGCTCGAAATATTGTATACGATAAGTTACCCGGGCATGCAAGTCAAGAAAAAAGCTGAATTAATCTCACAAGCCGGGCAGTTGCACCGCCTCCCTGAAATGCACGCCTCGGATGGTTGTGCTTGACAACGAAGGATGCGGATCTGTATAAATCTTCTGGATCTGATTCTAAATCGCAACCCTCGAAGCCATTCTCAGAAGGATCGACACGCCCCTGGGGTTTGCAGCGGTAAGTGATGCCAGATAGAACTAAGCAGCCAGGTTCGACGCATATCGGCCGGATCATTGAAGGCCTGCTTCAGAAGTATCGTCGGGAGTCCGACCAAGACCTGCTCCAGATTTGGCATTTGTGGGATGAAGTCGTGGGCGCGCCGATCGCCCGGAATGCCAAGCCGGCGGCTTACAAGGGCAAACTCTTGTTAGTCCATGTCACCAACTCCGTCTGGATCCATCAGCTGCAATTTTTGAAAAACGATATTGTCCATCAGTTGAATGCCGCCGCGGGTCAAACACTGGTTGAGGAGATAAAATTCAAAATCGGAGCCGTGTGATCAGAATTGGGGGATCGCGGAATTGAAGCATCAAAGCACGATCTAGACCAAGCCCGGATCGTGTTGGCGGCTACAAGGCCCGGCCGCGATCCGCCAACGGTGCATGAATCTGGCCAAGGGTGGCGATGATCACGTGTCCATCGGGGAGCTCAAGCGCTTAATCTGATAAGCCATGAATAATCTGACGACCGATACGTTCTTTGAGGGCCGTCTTCGGGTCAGTCAAAGTTCCTCCGGATACCGGTTTTCCATTGATGCCGTTTTGTTGGCCTATCATGTCCGGCTGCGGCCCGGGGACAAGGTGCTTGATTTGGGAACGGGCTGCGCGATAATTCCCCTGATTTTAGCGTATCGAAATCCGGAGATCGCGGTTTTCGGAATCGAGATACAAGCGGGACTGGCGGATGTGGCTGCTTTGAACGTCCGCAACAATGCGATGGGAGACCGCATCACGATCCTACGCCAGGATATAGCGGCGCTTAAACCCGAAATGATCGCCGGACCGGCGGATGTGGTTGTCTGCAACCCACCTTATCGGAAACCTGAATCCGGCCGGATTAATCCCGATCAAGAGCGGGCCGTCGCCCGGCACGAAATAAGGGTCAGCCTAAGCGATGTGATTCAAACGGTACGCCGGGTGTTGCGCACCGCGGGGCGATTTATTACGATTTACCCGGCCGAACGCATCACCGATCTCCTGACCCACATGCGGTCGGCCCAGCTCGAGCCGAAATTTCTGCGGATCATTTATTCAGGTCGGCATGCGGCGGCGAAACTGATTTTGGTGGAAGCCATCAAGGGCGCGCGCCCCGGGGCCCGCATAGGTGCCCCCCTGATCATCTATGACGAAGGCGGCGAATATACGGCCGAGGTCAAACAGATGCTCCGGCCTTAGGCAAGGTCTCATCCCCCGCTCCTCTTATTTCCCGGCGTTGACCTTGGCAGTCGTTTCATAAGATCATTGACAGGGGCCGTGGAAAAGTATATTAAAAACTCCTTAAATTTGGATTATCAATTTGGATTATCAACCGGTCCGGAGAGGTGGCCGAGTGGTTGAAGGCCCCGCTCTCGAAAAGCGGTATCCTGTCAAAAACGGGATCGTGGGTTCGAATCCCACCCTCTCCGCCAGTTTGGCT
>CP070697.1:3210404-3213295 GCA_020353555.1 Desulfobacterales bacterium | reverse complement strand
GGAAATTATTGTCCGCGCTTCGCGTCGCATCATGTCCGTTTATACCACGAGCTTTTTTCTCGTCAGCCGGTTTCTGCCCCGCCCCAAGCGCCAGCGGGTCGAGGTTATCTACGCAGCAGTCCGTTATCCAGATGAAGTGGTGGATTCCTTTCCCCTGACCCGAACTGAGCGGGAGGAACGGTTGGACTGTTGGGCGGAAGGTTATGAAAAGGGTTTAGCCGCTGCCACGTTGCGTGAGGCCATGGAAGCCGGCGTCTCGCCTTTTCTGGCCGCTTTCACCAGAACGGTTAAACAGACGGGGATTCCCCACGAACACTACCGTTCCTTCCTGGCGGCCATGCTGCGCGATATTCGCCCCATGCCCTTCCAGACTCTGGAGGATCTGATCAATTCTTACATCTACGGGAGCGCCATTGTCGTCGGCTATTTTCTGGCTTATGTGTATGGCGCCGCCACACCCGGTTTGTTTGATCAGACGCTCGAAAGCTCGCGCAATCTGGCCATCGGATTACAGTTGACCAACTTTCTGCGCGACGTCAAGGGGGACCAGCGACGCGGACGGCTCTACCTGCCACTGGACATGATCCGGGCGGCCGGCGCGAGACCGGACGATCTTGATGAGCCGGGCAACCGGCAAAAAATCCTAGGGGTGGTTCGTGAGCTGGCCAATATCGCCAATGGGTATTACGAGAAGTCAAACGATCAACTGAACGCTTTCGCACCCGACTGCCGGGTGGCCATCAAGGCCTGCATCGAAGTTTATCGCAAACTGAACGGGCGCATCGTAACCAGTCCGGACTGCATCGCGCAGCGCGAATCGGTGCCAACTCGAGAAAAATGGAATGCATTGCCGACAAGCAAATACTGGCTCCTGCCATGGGCCATGATTCGAAGATAGGTACCCATTGATGGCAACATTCGGCAAAGGAACGACGAGACGCGTAGCCATCATTGGCGGCGGCCTTGGAGGCTTGAGCGCGGCGATTCACCTGTCGTTGAAAGGTTTTGAAGTTACCGTCTTTGAAACCAATCCCCAGGTGGGAGGCCGCGCCAGTCGGCTTCAGGTCGATGGTTTTACGTTCGATACGGGCCCTTCGCTCCTCAATTACCCGTGGGTCTTTAAGGAATTATTTCAGGCCGCCGGTCGTCGCATGGAAGATTACGTTGAGTTGTTACCGGTGGACCCTTCCATTGCCTTTTTCTGGCTCAACGGTGATCACTTCCAACTTTCCAGTAACCTGCGGCATCTGGTGCAGGAGGTTGAGCGCCTGAGAGAGGGATCGACGCCCGGCCTCATGGCGTTTCTTGCCGATGCCGCCGAGAAATACCGGATCGCTTTCGACAAGCTGGTTTGCAATAACTCAGATCACTTGTTGCCCTGGCTGGGATCGCTATCCTGGTTTGAACTTCTCCGCATGAGATTTTGGCGGAGCCTGGACGGAGAGCTCGGTCGTTTCTTTCGTGACCGGCGGGTGCGCGATGCCTTGGGTTCTTATGGGATGTACCTGGGCGGCTCTCCCCGTCAACTCCCGGGGATCTTTTCGATCCTTCCATACGGAGAACTGGCCTTGGGTCTTTGGCTTCCACGAGGCGGCATTTATGGACTGGTCCAGGCCGTGGAACGGCTGGCTTGCGAAATGGGAGTCCATATTCTAACAAGCCATCCCGTCCGGAAGATTTTGATCAGCGGCGGCGAGGTCAGCGGGATTGAATTGAAGGATGGCCGTGTTGAATCTTGGCCGATTGTGATTTCGAACGTGGATGTTCCCACGACGCGCCACCAATTAATTGAAGGGCCCGCAAATGGCCGCCGTGCGGGACGAACGCTGGCCATGACGCCATCGGTGCTTACCTTCTATTGGGGGACGCGGGGTAAAGTGGAGGGTGTTGGGCACCACACGATCTTCTTCCCATCCAATCCGCAACAGGCATATTGGGAATTAATCGAACAACATCGGATTCCCAGGGAGCTTCCCTTTTACTTGAGCATCGCCTCGAAAACGGATCCCGGTCTAGCCCCTGCCGGGGGATCCACGATCTTCATCCTGGTGCCGGTGCCAATACTCAGCCGGCTGGGAGAACGAAACTTGGACGATTTATGTGGAAGTCTGCAAGACCAAATTTTCCACCGGATCAACAACCATGGTATCGCGCTGGATAAAAGAGATATCGTGGCCCAGAGAACCCTTTTGCCGACGGATTGGGCGGAGCGGTTTGGTCTGTATGATGGTTCGGCGTTTGGCGCAGCCCATACCTTCTTCCAGATGGGTCCGTTCCGCTATCCCAATCGCGACAAGGCTATTAAGGGCCTTTATTATACCGGAGCCAGCACGATCCCGGGTACAGGACTGCCGATGGTCATCCTGAGTGGCCGGATGACTGCCGAAAGAGTATGGGGCGATGTTTGTTAAACGGTACGGTTCAGGACCACGCACATTTTTATGCCTCCACGGGTGGGGCGGCGACCACCGGGAATTCGTGCCCGTTACCGTGCGCATGCCCGCTGATGTCTGTGTGCTCAGCGTGGACTTGCCCGGCTATGGGAAATCACCCAAGCCCACTCGCTGGTCTCTGGCCGCAATCGTCGATGAGGTTTGCGCGGCGCCGGAAATCCAGGGTGCGGAGCTTATCACGCTGGTCGGATTCTGCAGCGGCGCGATCTTTGCTCTACTGGTGGCTGCCCGCGATCCGGCGCGAGTGCGACGCGTTGTCATGATCGATCCGTTTGCCTTCATTCCTTGGTATTTCCGAATCTTTCTGGCCGGGAAATTAGGACGACGCGCCTATCACACCACTTTCCAGACGCGAATGGGGCGGGCAATCACCGACTGGGTGTTCAAGCGCATGCAGGTAACTGATGCTGATTTCACTCGGGCCTTTACCATGCTGGA
>CP070697.1:3207408-3210304 GCA_020353555.1 Desulfobacterales bacterium | reverse complement strand
GACCTGCAGCCACAAGTGCTACCGGAGCCGTCTCAGTGCCTGCTGTTCACGGGACGGCATCATCACTTTTTTTGCGGACGTGGTGGTCAATACGCTGCTTTCAACATCTGATGAGATCGGCGTTCTGCTCGCCGGTCTCAATAGGTCCCACGATGGGAACAAGTGCGTCTACCTGGGAGAAACTGGTTGCCAATGGCGCGTGAAACCGATAATTTGCGCGATGTTTCTCTGTGATCTGGCGCAACGGCGGGTATTCGGTCAAAACCCGCGAGCCTTGCAAGTATGGAAGGCACTCCAACAAAGAAGAAAGGTATTTACCTGGCCGGACCAGCCCGTTTTGTTCGATGCCTTGGAGACGTTATTTCTGGAGGCGGGATATACCTCTCCCGTCATGTACTTGCACAACAGCCCGGGGCTTTTGCGCGTTAAACGGAAGGCCGGGCTATTGAAACGGGGGTGACAACCGGTGTCCATCCGAAAGTGGCTATTTTTTCCCTATTATTCCAATCGAATGCCCCCCCAAAAAAAACATCCCATCCATTGTTAGATGAGATGTTTTTGTGAATCGAATTATCGGAAATTATAATTTCTCGACATTCTTTGCTGCAGGTCCTCTTTCGCTCTCTTCGATCTCAAATGAAACTCGTTCACCTTCAGAGAGAGTCCGGAACCCCTGCATGTTAATCGCAGAGTGGTGTACAAACAAATCGCCTCCATCTTCCCGTTCGATGAAACCGTACCCTTTCCTGTCACTGAACCATTTCACGATCCCTGTTGGCAAAACTTCCTCCTTTGGAAAACAAGTTCTTGTCAAAAGCCTCAGGGCACCACTCTAACTTCAAGAAATCCTTCAATTAGAGCAAAACACATGTTTTCTTGCCTAGGCTGCCATAACATAATAATCTAACCACAAAGTCCGGTAGAACGTCAAGAAAAAAATCTATCCTATCAACTGCCGGGCTGAGCATTGGAATCGGTAGTTGTTTTTGAAATCAAGGGTGGCTATTCCGAATGCACGCAACTTGCGGTCATTTGTATAACATTTTGAAAAAATTATAGTTAATAGATAAGTAGCAGTTTTCTCGGCCGCAGGAATCAAAGTTGAACCGGCCGCGTATAGGTCAAAAAAGATCTGGCCTCAGGAAACGGGGCGCCCCCATTTTGGGGGTGGGCTTGAAATCTCAGATAAAAAACCACTGCACAGGATAAAAGCGACAGCGGTGCAATTCAACAACCCATGAGGGATGAAAAATGGAGATAACTCAAAGGATTCTAAATGCGATGAATCATAACCCGCTGTATAATACGATCGGTATCCAGGTCGAGGAAGCAGCCTGTGGTAAAGCCTGTTCCCGTTTAACCGCGAAACCCAGTGCATGCTGGCCTGTTCCCGCTCGACCCCACGGTGGGGTGCTCTTCACTCTGGTGGATACCACGGGGCGGTTCTTTCCCAACTCCCTTCGGGATGCAGCTGCGCTGCTATCAGCTCAGACATCCATTACACCATGCCAGCTCGAGGGAATCAGTTTACCTGTTCGGCTTGGACGACCCATCGCCGGGGTCGCACCCGTTTTGTGCGCGGCGACATCAACGATGAAAAGGGAGATCTACTTGCCATGGGGCAGGGAACATTTCGAATCATTCAAACGGACTTCGGGCCCTTGTAAAGATTCAGCTCGCCGCCAACCGGATGCTCTCCCCAAGGTCAGGAACTGCGGCTATTTCAGAGGGGCCCGAATTGCGCGGTGAAATGCCGTAGAATCGATGGTGCATACGTTAGGCGCATTCCTTGAATAGTATTTCGCTTTTGAAATATTTCCCCTATGCATTCCACCACATAGTCCATATGACTTTGGGTATACACCCGGCGCGGAATAGCCAGGCGCACCAATTCCAGTTTGGCGGGCTTAAACGTTCCATTGCGGGGATCAGTTTGTCCGAACATCACACTGCCAATTTCGCAGGACCGAATTCCGCCCTGGAGGTAGAGGGCACATACCAGAGCCTGCCCCGGGTTCTCTTGAGGAGGGATGTGAGGGAGAAAGGACTTGGCATCCAGGTAAACGGCTTGCCCTCCCGTGGGTTGGAAAATAGGGATCCCCAGGTGTGGCAGTTTTTGGCCGACGTCAGCGATGGAATGAATGCGGTGTCTCAGATAATCTTATCCTAAAGCTTCTTCCAATCCTTGGGCAAAGGCTTCCAGATCATGTCCGGCCAGCCCTCCGTAGGTCGGGAAGCCCTTGGTTACGACGAGAATATTGCGTGCGAGCTGAGCCAGCCTATCGTCATTAACCGCCAGGAAACCGCCGATATTTACCAGGCCGTCCTTTTTACCGCTCATGGTACAACCGTCGGCATAAGAGAACATTTCCCGGGCGATATTGAAGATCGATTCGTGGCGATAGCCCGCTTCCCGTGTTTTGATAAAATAGGCGTTTTCGGCGAAACGGCAGGCATCTAAGAAAAATGGAATTCCGTACTTTCGGCACGTTTCGGAGGTTTTGCGGATATTTCCCATTGCAACCGGCTGCCCGGCGTTCGAGTTGTTGGTTAGGGTGGTCATGACCAGGGGAATTTGCGCAGGACCTTTTTGGCGGATAAAGGCCTCCAATGCCGCCAGATCCATATTGCCCTTGAAGTCCTTTATCAGGGCCGGCACGGTCGCGTCCGGCTCAAGAAGATCTACGGCTTCCGCGCCGCTGAGCTCAACGTTGGCGCGGGTAGTATCGAAATGGGTATTGTTGGGCACGATCTTGCCCTTGCCGTCCAGGATGCCGAAAAGGATTTTTTCGGCTGCGCGACCCTGATGGGTGGATATGATCTCACGAAACCCGGTTAACTCCTTTACCTTCTGTTCGAAACGCTAAAAGCTTCGGGAGCCGGCATAGGACTCGTC
>CP070697.1:3204407-3207308 GCA_020353555.1 Desulfobacterales bacterium | reverse complement strand
TTCGGGCTGATCCCTACCCGCTATCCAGGTTCCGAGAATGCGCCGGACGCATCGATCCAATTGGCGCGCACAACGGAGTGGAAGGAGTTGCGCGACGGGGTTTACCAAGGTCGCGGTCAGCGGATGTTGACGACGGACCGCGACGACTACCCCCTGCTGGATGTTCGGGAGATAAAGATCGATTGAATCTATCGGAAATTCGACAACATTTGACGCTCACGCGACTTCTCCCGTCGCGGCGGCGGAGGCCTGACTTCTTTCCTCGGTGGCAGACGCCGAAGGAGAGGGATAAAGGAAATGCGGTTTCTTCGAGGGGCCCGGCCCGATGCCTGAATTAACTCAAAAAGAGCGCTTACAGCCTTCGCTATTGGACCGGCTGGCGGACGACGAGCCGGAGAAGAAGGTGGAATCGCGGGAGCAACGTGTCCTGTCGTTCCAAAAACTCAAACAATCCGTCAGACGTGATTTGGAGTGGCTGCTGAATGCCGGGTGCCTCGAGACAACGCAGGATTTGAGCGCCTACCCCCAGGTCAAACAGTCGGTATTGAATTTCGGTATTCCGGACCTCACCGGCACAACGGCCAGCAATGCCGACAGCACAGCCCTTTTACGTGTGCTGCGCCAAGCGATTTTGGATTTCGAGCCTCGCATCCTTCCGCAATCGCTGAGGGTTCGCGCCGCCGCCATCGACGAACATAACACCATCACCTTTGAAATCGAAGGCGAGCTTTGGTCGCAGCCCACGCCGGAGCGTCTCTATCTTAAAACCATCCTGGACCTGGAACTCGGCGACGTCGAGGTCAGGGTTGAAGGTTAGCGGGAAATGAATCCGCAATTGCTCAAGTACTATAACCGGGAATTGCAGTACATCCGCGAAATAGGAGGCGAATTCGCGGAGGAATTTCCCAAGATTGCCGGCCGTTTGGGCTTGGACGCGTTTGAATGCGCGGACCCCTATGTGGAGCGGCTGTTGGAAGGCTTTGCGTTCTTAGCCGCACGGGTCCAGCTCAAGGTGGATGCCGAGTTTCCACGGTTTACCCAGCATCTTTTGGAAATGGTGTATCCCCACTATCTCGCGCCGTTACCTTCCATGGCGATCGTGCAGCTGCGACCGGACCTGAATGAAGCCTCGTTGCAAAAAGGCGTGGTCATTCCCCGCGGCACGGCATTGCGCAGTCAAATCGGCAAAGGCGAACAAACCGCTTGCGAATACTGCACCGCCCACGAAGTGACGCTTTGGCCTCTGCAGCTTATCCAGGCCGAATACCTGGCGAGCGCCGGCGCGGTTGCGAATTTGGGCGTATCCGGGCGGCCGGGCCTTAAAGCCGGGCTGCGTGTGCGTCTGCGCAGTACGGCGGGCCTGCAATTCAATCATCTGGCCCTGGATCGTCTGGCGTTTTTTCTGCGCGGGGGCGAGGTCGCCGTCCAGGTTTATGAGCAATTGATGGCCAATGTGCTTGATTGCGTGATGCAATCCGGGCGAAGACCGGTTCCGTGGAACGTTTCAATCGGTGCTTCCGCGATCAGGCGTCTGGGATTTGACGAAGACCAGGCCTTGCTGCCCTTTACCGCCCGGTCGTTTCAGGGCTATCGGTTTTTGCAGGAGTATTTCGCTTTTCCGGAACGCTTCTTGTTTGTCGAATTGACAGGACTCCAATCCGCCATCCGCCGGTGCGAGGACACCGAGCTGGATCTCATTTTCCTTTTCGATCGGAGCAATCGACAGCTCGCCGACACCGTCGGTCCGTCCCATTTCAACCTGTTTTGCACGCCGGCCATCAATCTGTTTCCCAAGCGCGCCGATCGTATCCATCTGACGCCAAAGACCTCTGACTATCACATCGTACCGGATCGCACCCGGCCCATGGATTTCGAGGTCTACCGTGTCAACGAGGTGCTGGGCTTCGGCGCACGCGCGGAACCGGAAATCGAGTTTTTGCCTTTTTATCGGGTCAGGGACCGTTATACTTACCAGAGACGCGAGGCCTATTACACGCTCTACCGCGAGCTGCGTCGGCTGTCCGCCAAGCAGCAGCGTTATGGGCCCCGCTCCAGCTATGTCGGCAGCGAAGCCTATATATCTTTGGTCGACGCCAAAGAAGCGCCGTACGGCAGCGATCTGAAGCAGCTTGGATTAAAACTGCTGTGCACCAACCGGGATCTGCCCCTGCACATGCCCGTTGGCGTTGGCAATACGGATTTCACCTTACAGACCGGGGCGCCAGTCGAATCCGTCCGTTGCCTGGCAGGTCCGACCAAACCCCGACCTTCCAACGCCCAGAAGGAGACCGCCTGGGAATTGCTCAGCCATTTGACCCTCAACTATCTGTCACTCGTTGACAACGATAGGGAGCAGGGGGCGGCCGCCCTGCGGCAACTGTTGGCGCTCTATGGGGACACCAGTGAGGCCAATATTCGCAAGCAGATTGAGGGCGTGCTGTCGATCCGTTCCGAACCGGTGGTCAGACGCATCGACACCGCCGGCCCGATTACCTTTGGCCGGGGGCTCGAACTGACGGTCAACTTCGACGAATCGGCGTTTGAGGGTAGCGGCGTTATCTTGCTGGGGGCCGTTTTGGAACAGTTTTTGGTGCGTTATGTCAGTATCAACGCATTCACGGAAACAGTGATCAGAACCACAGACCGCGACGAGATCATGCGATGGCCGGCACAGATCGGAAGACGGCACACGATTTAGCGGAGCTGATCAGGGACGTGCAGGCAAGGCCCTATGAATACGATTTCTATCAGGTCCTGCGCTTCATTGAGTGTCTTTATAAAGAAAGGCCTCGGCTCGGCACATCCCCGCGCGCCAGTGATGATCCGATCCGTCTGGCCCAAGAACCGGCGCTGACCTTTGAGTCGTCCAGCTTGACGGCGTTTGAACCGGGCCGCGACGGC
>CP070697.1:3201396-3204307 GCA_020353555.1 Desulfobacterales bacterium | reverse complement strand
TAAGTTGATCCATAATGTTTCGATTCTCTCGGCATCCTCAACTGACATTTTATAAAGCTGCTGAAGTTCTCCGCCAAAACAAAAGGCGTGCCCTAGAACGCCGTATTCGACTGACAAGCGTTACGGTTGCCGCCATATTGAAAAGCAATTGTTTGCCCGCAGCAGGTCTTACGCATACTTTTCGCAGGCTGATTTTCCATTCATTCAACACGTGGCCGGGGACAAGCGCAACGAACGCGTTCTTCATCGGATTTTCACTTTTGGGAGAGGCCCAGGGTGGGAAAAGAACACAAGGTCCTGATCATGCGCTGCGACAAATACGACGCGGCCAAGATCGCAGGCATCGTCAAAGAGGGCATGCAACACCTGGGAGTGACGCCTTCCGGTAGGATTCTCTTAAAGCCCAATGTGGTCCTCGCTCATCCGGAAGTCTTTCCGTACGCATTTACACGCAAGGAGTTTCTCGACGGCGTTATCTCCGCTACCAAAGCGCAGGCCCAAGATGTGGACGAGATAGCGGTCGGAGAGCGATCGGGAATCACCGTCGCCACCCGATCTAATTTTAAGCTGGCAGGCTATCCGGAGGTGATCAAGAAACACAAGATCAAGGTCCATTACTTCGATGAGGTCAAACAGGTTCCGGTCTCCATAAGCGGCGCAGAAGTCCTGCGGAACCGGCTTTTCGTTCCCCAGCCGGTTGCTGAGTGTGATTTTCTCATCAATCTGCCGAAATTCAACGCCCATCCCTGGTCCCGTCTGACCCTCAGTCTGAAAAATTTTATCGGGATTCAGGATGATCGACACCGGTTGGTGGACCACAACCAATTCCTGGAACACAAAATTGCCGACCTGCAGGCCGTTATCCAGCCCAAATTTATTGCCATCGACGCCATCCGGGCCGGCCAACGGATGATGCTGACACCGACACCTTTTGATATGGGAGCGATTGTCATGGGGACGAATTCGTGTGCCGTCGACACCGTGGGTTGTCACATGGTTAATGTCGATCCCCACGATTTGATCCATTTGCGCTTTGCATCCCAACGCGGATTCGGGCCGATGGAGCTTGAACAGATCGACGTCGGCGGCGATTTCCCCCTGACCGAAATGCAGGCGAAAACGCGCAATTTCGAGTTCTGCCTGGAACGCATCGATGACTACTTCGGTGCGGAATCCAATTTGTCCTGCACGGTGGGTTCTTTTCCGGAGAAACATTCCGCCGATTATTGCTGGGGAGGATGTCCCGGTGCCCTCCAGGAGGCCATGCACATCTTCCGGGGATTTTATCCCCATGTGCACAAGGAAATGGGAAGGATCCGGTATGTGGTCGGCAAGGTGGAAGAACCCCTGGATCTGGCGGATGGTGAACGCGTTATCTTTGCGGGAAGCTGCACCAGCTGGGAAGGAGAGATCGCGGGTAAAGACGTCCAAATAGAGAGCAGTTACAAAACGGCCAGCGAAGTGGATGAAACCAGGACCCAATCGAATGATATGCTGATGAAATTCCTTGGGGCGCAATGGCATGCGCTCCGGAACAGGTCCTCCCGCTACATCCATGTGCCAGGGTGCCCGCTGTCCGTGGCCCAGCATGTCAACTATTTGGCGTCCATGGCCAAAATCGGCAACCCCATTCTAGATCCCAGATTGCTCATACCGGTCAATATCGCTTACTATCAAATGCGCTTCAAACGTTTCGTGAACAGCTTGGGGGGTTAAGTCTAGTTCGACTTTGTCACATTACCGCAAACCTTCCGGGGACAAGCGCAATGGATGCTCAGATTTGAAAGCGTGTAACTGTCTGAGTGCCGCAGGGATCGTTAGGAAAGCACCGCGGCGTGGCGCCGTTTCTTTCAAACATCTGGAAAAAATGCGGATGCGAAGATCGTTCATATCTTGCGCGTCCTCGGGGCTTTCTTTACGAGCCCTTAGGCACGAGTTTTACACGGTTTCAAATCTGAACATCCATGCAACAGTCAAAGGCTAACATGGTTAATGTGACAAAGTAGAACTAGACGGGCCTGCGCTTTTCCGCGGAGCAACTCAAAACCACCCCGGCCACCTTTTCCAAGCGAATCAAGCGCAACGCATCGCGCTTGGAGGCGGTTGCGGTTTTACTTATTGCACTCTTTTCCTGCAGCTGATAATAGATAGCCATTCAGCGTTCACCCGTAAAAAAGGAGAGAAATCCCTTGTTTTCGATCGACGAAATACTGGATCTGGCGATTCGGATCGAGCAAAACGGTGAAGCGGTTTATCGTGATGCAATCAAAGAAATTTCACAGCCGGAACTTGTTTCCTTGCTGGAATGGATGGCAGATGAGGAAGTCACGCATGCCCGCTGGTTTGCCGAACTGAAAATGAAGATCGCAACCTCCTCCGCCAATCCTTTTGTGGAGGAAATGAGCCGCGCGCTTTTCGCTGATCTGCTGGGAGAGAAAAGCTTTTCGCACCAGGATGTGGATTTTTCCCAGGTGGATGATCTCGACGAGCTCATTGCAATCTTTATCGAATTTGAGCGAGATACGGTAATTTTTTATGAGACGTTGCAACCCTTTATCGAAGATGAAGACACACGGGAACATTTGAAGAAAATCATCGCGGAAGAAAATAACCATATTACGCAGCTCATGGAATTTACGTCCAGCGACGCCGCGTTCTCTCTGAACGTTGACGATCATTGATTTAATTTTCCGATCACGCCGGCCACTTCGAGCCCACCAAGGGTGGCGTGTCACAATCCGGCGACACCTCCTACCTCGATCCGATATTCCTGGCGAAAATGCTTCGAACCATTGTGCCGCAAGGGCGCTTTGCGATACGCACTCCCGAGCGCATCCCCGTTCTCTGGGCGCCGGCGACGTATTTGTCATAGCGTATCAATTTAGCTGTATGAAAAATATCCCGGCCGACC
>CP070697.1:3198367-3201296 GCA_020353555.1 Desulfobacterales bacterium | reverse complement strand
TTGATTGCCGGAGGATTCGATTTCTCAATTCGCATTCGGGCCACACACTTACAAAATCCGGTTCTTATTATATTGGTTTTGGTTGGGCTCCGTTGTATCATCGGTAAAGGAACCCTAAGAGAAACAATTCGGTTGATTCCTGCCACGGCCGAACCTGTGCGAATATACCTTTTGATTTTGGTACTTTCATTTCTATTTACGTTTGGCAAAAATGGTCCCTATTTGCTCTTATACAAGTTTGTTCCCGGTTTTGACGGTTTGCGCGTTGCGTCGCGATTTCATATTTTTTTCATGCTTTCACTCGCCATACTGGCCGCCTTTGGTATCAAGTGCATCGAAATACGCCTACGCGGCAAGAAAAGACGGGTAGCCGTCGTCGTGATCAGTATCATGAGTCTTTTGGAATATCTCTCCATTCCCATTCCGGTGCAGGCTTTTCCGGTAGGAGAGCAAATCCCGGAAGTATATAAATGGTTAGCCTCCCAGGAAGGTGAGTGTCCAACGGTCGAAATCCCTTTTGAAAAAGAGCATTCCCTGATTTATCAAATAGAAGGCCCGAGAGTGTATTACTCGATCTATCATCGCAAAAGACTGTTGAATGGATACAGTGGTTATTTTCCTCCGTTGTACATGGAGCTGGTCAGGAGAATGGAGATATTGCCTCTGGCACGGAACATCAAAGATTGGAGCCAGTTAGGAATTCGCTATGTTATCTTGCATTCCGGATTATATAAACCGGAAGATTTTGAGAAGATAAAAGCTGAGCTGACCCAACTCCAATCGCAAATACGCTTCGCGAGACAATTTGGAAGCCATGTGGTCTATGAGCTAATCGACCGCGAACCATTGAGCCTCCAGGCGCCCAAAAATCGGGCCGAATCGAAGCTTCTGTCTCTGGGCTGGCAAGCCACCTCGAATTTTCATCCTGAAAAGACTGCAAAGGCAATGGATGCGAATTTATCGACAAGATGGTACAGCGGTCCACAAACGCCCGGGGCGTATTTCCAGGTGGACATGCAGAAGGTTTACGATGTTACGGGAGTTTCATTGTTTTTGAGTAAGAGATCCCTGGATTTCCCCCGCGGTTATGGAGTGGAAACTTCAGCGGATGGGAAGAACTGGGCTCTGGTCGCAGAGGACCGAACCTATCAGCTGCCTATACGTTCTTTCCTGAGGCCCCTGGAACTCAGGGTCGTCATCGATTTCGACCCCGCCCCCGCGCGATATATAAAGATCACCCAGACAGGCGAGGATCCCGTCTATTATTGGTCAATTTATGAAATCGAAGTATTCGCCGCAAATAACCCCACAGCTGTTGACTACGACCATACGCAAAACAATCGCGACCCCGGCGGCTGAATCCCGCCATTCAGATCCACATTCTAAATTCGGCACCGATCCCCCAGAACCCCTGCCTATTGACGAACGGCGGTTTATGTCTCGCGCCCCATGAAAGGCAATCAAGCCGCCGGTTTGTATACCATAACCACGGCAAGCGCGCTTCACCTTGCGAAAGGCTGATGTAAGGCCCATACAACATATGCCTCCCTTCTGGCCCCGTCGGCTTGGCGCAAAACGATCGTGTTTGCGATTCATCGGCAAGGGCTTTCAATTGCGAATTGAAATCAGGTGACCGGCTTGACGGCTGATCGTGTTTATGTCATAGTTCAACGTCTCAAAATTTGAGGTCGGGTTTTACATCCCGCAGATCATGCCCACCGAAGCCAAACGCAATGCAAGATGCGACACGTGAAAAGTAATATCCTGAAAAGAATCAGAGGCAAGGTCAACCTTATTCTCGCTCGTATCGTGGCCGAACGGATTCACGGACCGGAGTTTCCCGACCAGGGATTTATCGAACTGGCCTATCGACTTATACTCGATCGCAGGCCGGATCCGGTAGGGTTGCCTTTCTATATCGGAAAGATATCCGAAGGTGCTATGAGCCGCAGAGATTTCGTCGCCGGGCTGGTTGGATCCGACGAATTTAGCGATATACATGATCTTTTGCCCATCCACGCTTTCTTTACGGATGTGATAGCGGCCGGTTCCCCGGAGAAATTTGCCCCGTTTGTCAAGACCCCTCCCCTTGAGGCGGTTCAGTTAAACAGGCTGGCGAGTGCCTCCCCATGGCTTGATTCTGACTGGCGGCAATTTGCAGAAGACTTGCAGGTCGTGCCGCTTACGGTTCAAAGCATGCATCGCAAGGCCTTCGAGTGGGTTCAGGCCATTTACGGTCTCAATGTTCTGGGAAAAATCAGAGATGATGTCACTGCCTTGGGCGTGGGGACGGGACATGAGTGTATCGTCTATTGGCTGGCCAAAAAACTAAGGCGGGTGGTGGCAACCGACTTATTCGCAGGAGAATGGACATTCAAGGGCAGTCGGGAGGGGGATCCCAGTGTTCTCAACCATCCGGAAAAATATCAGCCGTTTCCGTACCCCAAAGAGAGATTGACATTTTGGCCGATGGATGGGCGTGCCTTGGCCCTGAAGAACGGCTCTTTCGACGTCGTTTTCTCACTATCTTCGTTAGAACACTTTGGTGACAAAAAATCTGCCGCCCTGGCCATGCAGGAAATGGCAAGGGTTTTAAAACCCGGTGGAATTGCCGTTATCGCTACCGAATACATCTTAAATCAAACGGAACATGCCGAGTTTTTTAATGAACGCGACCTGCTCGAACATGTCGTCAAGTCAACTGAGATGAAACTGATACAGAATATCAGCTTCGATGTGCCACGCATACTCCTTGAAAGACCCTTGGATTCCTCTTCCGAAATTTACAAAACTCCTCATATGAGCCTGAAGGCCGGTGAGGTCGTGTGGACGTCAATCATACTTTTCTTTGAAAAAGCGGAATCTGTAACAGTTTAGCCCTTGGAAAACCATGGATAAGCTGTCGACGGGGACATTTTTCATACAGCTA
>CP070697.1:3195335-3198267 GCA_020353555.1 Desulfobacterales bacterium | reverse complement strand
ATACCTATTCCGGTGAAACGTTCCAGGTGCTGCCCCAAACGGAATCGGCCGTCCACACTGTTACGGTGATCAGCCAGCTGATCAAGCCCGGCAGCGAGACGATTGACTTTCACTACAAACTGCGCCCCCTGGGAGCCAAGTGGCAGATCGTTGATATACAGATTGCCGGGGTTAGCCAGTTGGCCATGACTCGTTCGCAATTTGTGAGCATTATCAAACGCGAAGGTTTTGCAGCTCTGATCTCCAAACTGCAGAACAAAATTGAAATTTTTTCGTCGGGAGCAGACCGGTGAGTGCACCCGTGTGTCCGGCGGTTGAATTCAATCAAATTGAAAGCCCCGCTTGGGTAACGCGACGAATCTTGAAACCTCGCTTCGATTCTTGGTTGACAATTCCTTGATCGATAAAATATTAGATCACATCAACTTCTTTTCGGCTCAAGGGTTCACATTGGAGGAATTTTTGGCTTCTCCCGCCACTGCGGCGGTGTCGGGTTCAGGTGGAAAACAAGCAAGTCCGCCGGCCGTCATTTTTTGCACACCCCAAGCCCCGTCCACCAAAATCGCAGCGCTTTCCGTACTGGATCGACTGGTGGTATCCCTCCACCGGGCAGGTTGCGGGCCGATCCATATCGTCTGCGACGGCCGACTCCCTTCTTTGAAACGCACCCGAGCGCTGGGCATTGAAATCCGCCTGGTCCAACGATTTCCGGCCATCACAGAACCTACCCTCCTGGCCGATTGTCGCCTCCTGGTCCACCCCCATGATGTCCACCGGGCAATTCAATGCCGCGGACGCTTGGTGAATCACCGCGGGGAAGGCCTGCCCATCGGATTGACCGCCGCTTTTTCCGGTGACGTGGAAGCGACCTTGAGCCTCTTGAGAAGCGTGCCTGCCGCGGAAGTGGCCGAATTCGTTCCGGACCCCCTAACCGCCCGGCGGGCAGAAAACCTGCTGTGGAAATCCTTGAGCTGTGAAACCGACGGTCTGGTCGACAAATACTTCAACCGCCCGGTGGGCCGCATCCTTTCCAAAGCCCTGATTCACACCCCGGTGACGCCCAACCAGATATCCGTCATTTCGATGTTGACCGGTATTTGGGCCGCCTACTGCTTCAGCCGGGGCACGTATTCCGCCGGTATTTGGGGCGCGATATGGCTCCAGATTTCAGCCGTGATCGATTGCGTCGATGGGGATATTGCGCGAATGCTCTGCAAAGAATCCCGCCTGGGTAAATGGCTCGACATCAGTGCCGACCAAGTGGTGCACGTGGCCCTGTTTGCGGCCCTCGCTCTTGGATTGCACCGGCAGGGCAGCGCAGCCCCGATCCGTTTGCTGGGAACCAGCGCGGTTCTTGGCGTCCTGCTTTCCTTTGGGGTCGTCTTGCGGGGTATGTTTCTACCCCGAGAAGGCCGCAGTGCGAAATTGCAGAAGCTGATTGATGCCGCCGCCACGCGTGATTTCTCAGTTCTGCTCATTTTGTTGGCAATTTTACAAAAACTTGATTGGTTTCTCTGGATGACCGGACTAGGGGTGCACGTCTTCTGGATCACCGCCCTCATCCTCCAATATTCAGGGTTGCGACAGCCCGAATTTGAAAAAAAATCGAGCTCATGAAAACCGTCATCCGGTTGCTACTATTATTTCTGGGATTAATCCTTTTCAGCTGGTTCGTCTATCAAGCCGGTCCCGACGAAATTCTGCGAGGGTTCGGCCGGTTAGGCTGGCTTACACCTCTGATTCTGATCCCTTTCGGTTTCGTTTATTATGCCGACACCCTAGGCTGGCTTTTCGCGTTCGGCGCAAAATTCAGGCCGCAACTGCCTTTTTTGACCTTATTGCGGATTCGATGGGCCGGTGAGGCGGTCAATAGCGTAGTTCCATCCGCCTACATCGGCGGGGAGGCCTTGAAAGTCTATCTCCTCCGCAAAAAGGGCGTGCCGATGGCCCACGCCACATCGAGTGTGGTGGTCGGGAAAACAATGCAAACTCTGAGTCAGCTGGTGTTTATTGGGCTCGGGGCCGCCGCCTTCCTGCCGCTGGTCGTTCCCGATTCGGGCTTCCGGCTCGGCATGCTGTTGGTCCTCGCCGGAAGCTTCGCGATCGTCGGGGTGTTATTCTGGTTGCAGAGCCAAGGCATGTTTGCGATTTTGCTGGGACTCTTGTCGAAGCTGAAGATCCGCATGGCCTCGGTCGAAACCCACAAAGCGAAATTAGAGCATATCGACCACCAAATCTCTGAATTTTATCGCAGGGACCGCAAACATTTTGCATTAAGTGCCAGCGCTTACTTCGGCGGCTGGATCATGGATACCATGGAGATTTTCTTGGCGGCCTACTTGCTGGGAATGCCCATTTTCTGGACGCAGGCCTTAGCGGTGGAAGCCTTTGTCAGCATCGCTAAATTCTTAGGATTGTTCGTCCCCGGGGCGCTCGGCGTGCAAGAATCCGGAATCGTTTTCCTTTGCCGGACAGCGGGTCTGCCCGAGGCCTTCGGCGTTACTTATGCCCTGATTCGGCGCGGTCGAGAAGTGGTTTATGCCGCCATCGGATGGGGCATTTTCTACGCCGAGGAAGCCGCCTTAAAAGGGTTGGGGGAGCGGATGGCAAGTTCAAGGACAAACAGCGCATGAAAGCGATTATATATGCCGCCGGCCGATCCCTGCGACTGGGAGCGGAGTTTGCCGGCCAGCAAAAAATTCTGATGCCGTTTGGAGGCAAAAGCCTGCTGGAGTGGCATGTCCAACGGCTGTGTACCGTCGGCGTCCGCACCCTGTGCGTGGTCACCGGTTATCGACGCCAGAAAATCCGCCACGTCATCGAGGACTTAAGGCGAGAATATCCGATTGCAATTACGGAGCTCGTCAATACGCATTTTGAAGAAGGCAGCGTAATCAGCGTATATACCTCGCTGCCGCAAATCCAAAAAGCC
>CP070697.1:3192301-3195235 GCA_020353555.1 Desulfobacterales bacterium | reverse complement strand
GAAAGTGTACCTACGGTCTTTGACAGAATTATTTTAGTTTGGGATCAAAATGTTAAAAAATGAATTGGGTACTTCGAAAGCGAGCAAAGCCTCTCCGCTAGTCTTGAACCGGAAAAATCAAAAGCGCCCCCTATTTCAGCGCTTACCGGCTATTTGACCAAGTCCTTCACATAGGCCGTATCAACCTTGACCCCCGGTCCCATCGTAGTTGAAATGGCAATCCCTTTCAGGTAAGTTCCTTTACTGGATGCCGGTTTGAGACGGACAATGGTTTCTAGAAACGCCACGATATTCTGAACAATTTTATCAACCCCAAAAGAGACTTTACCCATAGGAGCGTGGACAATTCCGGCTTTTTCAACTCTGAAATCGATCTTACCCGCTTTGAGTTCCTGGACGGCCCGGGCGACGTCAAAGGTAACGGTACCGGTTTTGGCGTTGGGCATCAGCCCTCGGGGCCCGAGTAGCTTTCCGATTTTACCGACCGCACCCATCATATCCGGTGTCGCCACCGTTTTGTCGAAGTCGAACCAGCCGCCTTTAATCTTTTCGATCAAGTCATCATTGCCGACAAATTCGGCCCCCGCGTCGGAAGCTTCTTTTTCCTTTTCTCCCTTGGCAAACACGAGCACCTTGACTTCTTTTCCGATTCCATTGGGCAGCACAACGCTTCCGCGGATCATCTGGTCCGCATGGCGGGGATCCACCCCTAAACGAACGACGACATCAACGGTTTCATCAAATTTGGCGTAAGATGCGTCAATGCTCAACTTGACTGCATCCGTGAAACTGTTGTTGGCTTCGGCCTTGATCTTTTTTCTAGCCTCAATATACTTCTTCCCCCGCTTCGGCATTTTGGCTATTCTCTCCTTATCATCCGTTAGGTTACAGGCTTTTATATCTTGAATCTCTCTCTCCTAGCCGACTTCGATACCCATACTGCGCGCCGTGCCTTCAATGATCTTGCACGCGGCCTCCAAATTGTAGGCGTTTAAATCGACCATTTTCTGCTTGGCAATTTCTTCCAGCTGCTCCCTGGTAACCCTGCCGACGCGATCCCTTTTGGGATCGCCGGCGCCTTTCGCAATTTTTGCGGCTTTTTTCAAAAGCACGGCCGCGGGGGGCGTTTTGGTAATAAACGTAAAAGATCGATCCTGATAAACGGTGATAACGACCGGTATGATCATCCCTTCATCATTGGCAGTTCTGGCATTGAACGCTTTGCAGAAATCCATGATATTGACACCATGCTGTCCCAAAGCCGGCCCGATGGGAGGCGAAGGATTGGCTTTTGCAGCTTCAACCTGTAATTTTATCTGTACCATTACCTTTTTTGCCATTGCAGATTTCTACTCCTTGCGATTGAGAAGATCAAAAAACATTAAACTGGACCTCGTCCGTTCCGCAGATCCAACTGCCGATTACAACTTTTGGACCTGCACGAACTCCAATTCTACCGGCGTGGAACGGCCGAATATGCTCACCAGGACCTTAATCTTACCTTTCTCGGGATTCACCTCCTCCACGGTTCCGTTGAAGTTGGTAAAAGGCCCGTCAATGACTCGAATTTCATCGCCGGACTCGAAAAAGTATTTGGGCTGGGGCTTCAGTTTCCCCGCCGCCATCCGATTTAGGATTTGATCGGCCTCTTCATCGGAAATCGGCGTCGGCTTCTGGCGACCGCCTAGAAAGCCGGTAACCTTGGCCGTATCATTGACAACGTGCCACGTCTCGTCATCCAGCTCCATTTTAACCAATATGTACCCGGGATAGAATTTACGCGAAGAGGTCTTTCTTTTTCCTTTTACAAGCTCGACGATCTCTTCCGTAGGAACCAGCACTTCACCGAACTTTTCAGGATGGGGGGAAGACGCAATTCGTTCTTCCAAAGCCGCTTTGACCTTGTTTTCAAACCCTGAATACACATGGACGATATACCATTTAAGCGCCATCCTTCTGCTCTCCTCAAATTATTGAAGAACGACACGGATCAAGCTGGATAACCCAATATCGACCACCCCTAGGAAAAGAGATATGAGCATCACCAGAGCAATCACAACTACCGTAGATCCAATCGTCTGCTTGCGCGACGGCCAAGTCACCTTTTTTAATTCTATTTTCACTTCGCGCAGAAATTGGAACGCCTTACCCACGAAGCCTTCCTGCTGCTTTTTCGGCCCGATATTTATGACCGTGGTTGGTTTCTTCGGGGTCGGTGGCGGCTTTTTGTCGGTTTCCGCCGGCTTATCTTCCGTTAACGCCAGTTGCGTCGCCGCCGCGCTGTTTTTTACGTGACTGTCCGCGGAAACCCCAGCATCGATCCTTTGTTTCTTCTTTTTTTTATTACCCGGTGTTTTTTTTCTTTGTATGCGTCCCATTCTACTCCTAAAATGGTGAAAGCTCAAAGTTTCCAAAGCGAAGGAGATCTCATCAGGCTTCGACCTTCAGACTCTGAGCTTCATCCCAAAAATGAGATGGCAGGCCAGGAGGGATTCGAACCCCCAACACCCGGATTTGGAGTCCGATGCTCTACCGTTAGAGCTACTGGCCTGCAAAATCCATTTTGTATCAACCGGACTTCGGGACTGTCACATCGGCAGTGCGGATCACCGACAACATCCCCACACGCGTGCACCCCCTCGCTTGCTATCCACACCCGTTCTCCGATTATTTCGTCTCTTTATGCGGCGTGTGCTTGCGACAAAAACGGCAATATTTATTGAACTCCAGCTTATCCGGTGTAGTGCGTTTATTTTTGGTCGTTGTATAATTTCTGCGTTTGCATTCCGTGCATGCAAGCGTAACAATTATTCGCACGAGGAGACTCCTTTACGGCTATTCGATGATTTCGCTGACCACTCCGGCGCCCACCGTGCGCCCCCCTTCCCGAATCGCAAACCGCAGCTCCTTTTCCATCGCGATCGGCGTGATCAG
>CP070697.1:3189255-3192201 GCA_020353555.1 Desulfobacterales bacterium | reverse complement strand
GGGGACCGCAAATACACATTGGTTTTTGAAAGTCGACCGCTGTCATCTGGAGGATTGCAGGTTTTATGTTCCGCCAAACCTGGATACTCAGCAAGGTCAAGCAAGCATATGGCAAGAGCTGGACTCCAAGCAGTTGCATTTAAGAGAGCCGCCCCAAGGACCGGTCTGCAAACCGATCGCCTTCCCTTTGCCCCCCTTGTCGCAGGATAAAATCACCTTCTACTTGCGGGTCTATGAACCGAACGGGGGTTTGTATCTGCCCCTGTCGATTAGTACGGAAGAAGCAATTCACCGCTCCTCCAAGAATAAGACCCTTTGGCTTGGGATTTACTACGGTACCCTGTTAGGCATGTTACTCTTGAACTTATATTTATTCATTTCCCTGCGCGAGCCGGTCCAGCTCTACTATATTTTCTATATCGGTTCGGTGGGCCTTTATTTTTTCCTGATCAACGGCATGTTTTTTGAGGATTTTGCGGAGGTCAAGATTCGGCGGCATCTCTTATTCAACATGTTCGCGTTGGGAATGACCATCTTTTGGGGAACCTGTTTCGCCAAGACTTTTTTGGCAACTTCCCAAAATGCGAAATCCATCGATAAACTGCTGGTCGCCATTATGATCGCTGCGGCCGGAATCGTCCTGCTGAGCCCGTTTGTGCGCTTTATCATCCTCAATCAGGTCACCAGTATCCTGGGTATGCTGAGTCCGGTTTTGATTATAATCGCCGGATTATTATGCTGGTGGCGAGGGTTTCGACCCATTTTGTTCTTTTTGATCGGATGGACGGTTTTGTGTGTCGGCGGATTGATCTATGCCCTGACTTACCGGGGGACCTTGCCCTATTCGATTCCGACATTTTACAGTTTTCAGATCGGATCGTGCATTGAAGTGGTAATTCTCTCTTTTGCGCTCGGCGAAAGGTTAAGGCGCCTGCGCATCGAACGTGATGTGATCCGACGAACATTCGGCAAATATGTCAGTGACAAGATATGTGATGAAATCCTCAACGGACGCGTTCCGCTGGATGGTGAAATCAAGGAGGTCACCGTTCTGATATCCGATCTAAGAGACCACACGCGCTTGCTTGAATCGCGGCCTCCCCAAGAGATCGTGGCGATCACCAATACCTATCTGGAAGCCATGGCCCAGGCGATCGGAGAATATCAGGGTCTCGTCCTGCAGTACGTCGGTGATTCCATTGAGGCCGTGTTCGGCGCGCCGTTGCCGGTTGAAGATCATCCCGTATTGGCCGTAAATGCCGCCCTGGCAATGCGTCAAGGGCTTCTGCGCGTCAATGCCAAACTGAGGAAAAATGGCTTCCCCCAGCTTAGACACGGCATCGGCATTCACTCGGGCAAAGTGACGGCCGCCATCATCGGCAGTCCCGAGCGACTTTCATATGCGCTTTCAGGTTTGACCGTCAACCTGGCATCTCGCATACAAAATCTGAACAAGCAATTCGGTACGGATATCCTCGTGAGCGAAACGACGCGCTTGCTGATCGGAGATCGTTTCCCCGTGAAGAGCCTGGGAAACGTTGCAATCAGGGGTTCTCAGCGAGCCTTTGCGAATTTTTGAGGTTTTACAAAGACCTCAAAACCCACCTTCGGGATAGGGTCACAGGGCCCGGGACCCGGCCGAGGAAGGGCTCACACTTGCCTCCCGCGGGGCGATTGCCCCCCCGATGTCGATCTTCAAAAGTGCTTCTGCATTTCGCGTTTAACGAGCGCTCGTGAAGATGGACACGGAAATACTCAAGGACAAACGGTTATTAATCGTCGAAATAAAACCCAAGGCCGGAGCAAGCGGGTGTCATGCTGCCGGCAAAAAGATGCAGCGGCCGGCCGGGAGCCTGACCGCAAAACGGCAGCACGTTCTAGAATTTTATCAGTAGGTACAAAGCGGTTACAATGCTGAAGCCAACGATGGAGTAGGTCAACAGGTTATTGAACATCGGCCTTTTCCTGGGGGTAATTGGTCACCCCCGCCCTTCTAAGAGTCAACAAAATCGAGGGTGACCCAACGAAATCCCTCTGTGAACAAGCAACGCCGGGGCCACCCCGCAAACACCGTTACAACTATTATCGGCTACCATCCCCTGGACTTGAATCGTGCCTGTCACTTGCGTACGGATCGGCCAAGTCGGGCTGTCAGACACGGCGGCCCCAGGTGCGGGAGCGCGTTTCGAGGACCGTCGCATCGGGCGCAAACCATCTGCGACGCCTCTTTCCGCCGCTCGTCAGCCCCGGCCGAAGCGCGTAACCAACCTGGAAATTCCGGCGCAAAACGTTTCCACGGGAGGCAGCAGGCTCACGACCACAAATCCCTCCCGCTGGAATTCATAAAAAAACCCGGGATGCACCAGCGTATTGTCATGCTCCAGCAGTTGCAGAACGCGGTCTTCGTCGCCAACCTCATCGGCTATCTCGATGACCGCATACCAGCCGCCTTCCCGCCGCAGCACACGGCTGTTGGAAGTCCGTCGGATCTGTGTCTCCAGGAATCGGCTGTTGGCGGCGATGCGCGCCAAGATTTGCCTTTGGATCCCTTCGCGCCGGCCCAGCAGCCTACCGGCCGCGTGTTGGACGGGGGTTGCCAGGGCCAGATAAAAATCCAGCATCATTTCGAGCCGGGCTTGGGCGGCTTGGACCGGACCGGGATCGCCGCAGACAACGATCCATCCCAGTTTCACCTGGGGCAGTGCCACCATTTTGGAAAAACCGTTCAACACGAAGGTAAGCGCCGCGGAACGGTTCACCGCCGTTGGGACCCGGTCCACGGCGGCGGCCGTCTCAAAGTCGGAAAACACCTCGTCCACAATCAGGACCACGTCTTGTCGGCGCCAAGCTCGTCGAGGGCCGCCAGTTCCCGCGGTTTGAGGTAGGAACCGGTTGGGTTGTTGGGATTTACCAGAACAATCGCCCGGGTGTTCGCCGTGATCAGCG
>CP070697.1:3186195-3189155 GCA_020353555.1 Desulfobacterales bacterium | reverse complement strand
GGTGCTGGAACCGCACCTGGCCAGCCAGACCAAGGATGTCAGCGCCAAGGTACTCGTCGGGACGGTGCACGGGGATTTGCATGACATCGGCAAAAACCTGGTGGTCACCATGTTTCAGGGAATGGGCTTTGAGGTCAAAGATATGGGGATCAATGTGCCCACAGCCGAAATCGTCCGGCAAACCGCCGAATTCCAACCGGATGTCGTCGGTCTGTCGGCCCTGTTGACCACCACCATGCCCGAGATGAAAAAAGTCATTGATGCTCTGACCGAGGCCGGTTTGCGGGATAAAGTCAAAGTGATCGTCGGCGGCGCCCCGGTCAACAAGAAATATGCCGACAGTATCGGTGCCGACGGCTATGCGCCGGATGCGGGGGAAGCAGTTGCCTTGGTCAAGCGGTTGGTGAAGGGTCCGCCGGCATAAATGGCCGCCCAAAACGGAACCCATCCGCGATGCATGCGCCCCGGCAATGTTTGCGTCTCGCACCCCGCGCATGGGGCGCAAGGCAAGGCGATCGCTGCGGACGCGGCGGGCTGTGCGCGGGAGGCCGATGGTTTCCCGTGGGACACGGCATATGCGCATCGGAAACCGGAAGCTTCATCTATCCTTGCTAACCTAAGAAGAAAGGAGCTTGCTATGGAAAGACAATTTGAAAAACCTGTGTCACGGCGCGATTTTTTGAAAGTAACAGCATCTCTGGCGGCCATGGGGATTACGACGAGCCTGACGCCGGATTTGCTGTTTGCCCAAGCCAAGACGGATCTGAAAGGTGTGACGCTTGATTACTGGGCCATGATTCATCAGCAGAATCCGGTCGTCAAGGAACTTTCGGTTTCCATTATCAAGGCTTTTGAACAAAAGACCGGTTGCAGCGTGAAGGTCACCTGGGCCGGCTACGGCGATATTATCGGTCCCAAGTACCGCACCAATTTCGTGGCTAACAAGAAGCCGACCGTCTTTGACGCGACGTGTCGTTGGACCGGAGCGTTGCGCGGTTTCCTGCGCCCCCTGGATGACTTGATCGAAAACGATTGGGATCCGAAGATCCGGGAAAATGTCGCCTGGTTGTTTCCGGTGGTGAGGGATCAGAACCGCGGGTTTCCGGATAAGGATCAAATCAAGGATCTGCCGTTCATCTTGATCGTCCAGGCCCCGACGCTGACCCGCCGGGACCACTGGGAAAAAGCCGGACTGGATTTTGACAAGCAATGGCCCATCAAGGACAGCGACCAGTTTGTCGAAATACTGCAGGTCCTGAAAGAAAAAAAGGTGGTTGAATATCCCTATGAGGTCTACGGCAAGTTGTGGGATGCCATGGATACCCAGCTTCCCGGCTGGATCCGTTCGCTGGACCCCGGCACGGGCAACCTGATCAACGATGACTGGACGCGGTCCAACGGCGATGCGGAATCCTGGATCAAGGGCCTGCAATTCTACGTCGATCTTTTCCGCAAATACAACTTCTCCTCGCCCAACAGCCCTCAGAGCAGCGATGAGGAGTCGGTTGAACTGCTGATCCAGGGCCAGAAGAGCATCATTCACTGCGACCTCTTGAACCGGGGCACGTTTTTGAAGAAGATGCCCAAGGAGATGGAAGCGGGGCTCATCCAATGGTCGCCCCATTTTCCGATTGCGGGCGGCCAGGCCGATGCCGTCGGATTCCAGTCCAACTTCGCCTTCAACATCGTTAAACAGGAAGGCCCGGAGGCCGCAATCAAAGAAAAAGCGGCCTGGGAGTTTATCAAAGAATGGTTCCTGGAAGAAAATCAGATCGCGTTGGCCAAAGCGCTGGGGCCCTGTGCGCGCAAGGACCTGTGGGAGACCCAGATGGGGACCGCCGACCACTACATGGAGTCGACCATCCCCATGCTGAGCAATCCGGCCGCCTGGCCCAATCACCCCAAAGGGGTCGACATCCAGTACAACTTGTGTGCGCCCCATATTCAAAAAGCCCTTCAGGGCTCTGATGTGGCCACGGAGCTCAAGGCTTATGCTGCCGAAGTCAACAAGGTCTTGGAAACGTAAATGCGACCGGTCAAACGTCTGGCCATGCCAGGCGTTTGACCATTTTGAAGTGAGCTCATAATCTTGCGCCTTTGATTGCTTGTGCTCCGGGCTTTGAGCGCTGGGCCAATTTCGGCGTTGACAGGTTAAACCGATGCCAACAGCCAAACGCATATCGGGCGATACCTGGCTTATCATCGCGTTTTTGATTCCCACGCTGGCTTTCCTCATTTTTTTACTCTGGCTGCCCTTTATCCAGGGTATCTGGATGAGCTTTCACAACTGGCCTTTGATTGGGCAGCCGAAGTGGGAGGGGCTGGAGAACTACCGCGATTTTTTGACCGCGGACTACTTCTGGGTCGTGCTGCGGGCCACCATCATCTATTCGTTTTCGACCGCCGTCCAGCTGGGGATGGCCTTGATTGCCGCCCTGGCGCTGAATCAGAAATTTATCCGGCTCAAACAAGTCTGGCGCGGCGTCATGCTCATGCCCTATGCCATGCCGCCGGTGGTCACCGGAGCGATTTGGATGTATTTGCTCGATCCGAACATGGGCATGGTCATGCACTATCTGCAGAAATTCGGGATTATTTCGCGGCCGATCTATTGGGCCTCCGATCCCACCTGGGCCAAGGTGATTATCACCCTGGTGGCCTCCTGGACGTTCTGGCCCTTTATGTTTTTGATTATCCTGGCCTCGCTGCAGGCGATACCGGAAAGCTATTACGAGCTGGCGGAAGTTTATGGAGCCAACATCTGGCAGCGTTTTCGGACGGTGACCCTGCCGCACATCAAGGGCGCGATCTTGACGGCGGTCATCATCAGGATCGTCTGGAACCTCGCCAAAATCGATCAGCCGTTTCAGCTCACCGGCGGCGGACCGGGGTATGAAACCAGCGTGTTGAGCATTTTGACCTACCGGTTTGCCTATTTGTCCGGTGACTTCGGCATGGCC
>CP070697.1:3183130-3186095 GCA_020353555.1 Desulfobacterales bacterium | reverse complement strand
GGCCTTGTTGGGTTTGGAAAAAATTATCCTGGAAAAGAAACCGGCGGCCATGGTGGTGGGCCCGTTCCGCTCCGAAGCGCTGATGGCGGGGATGGATCTCATTGCCAAGTACAAGGTCCCCATGCTGGGGACCATCGCCATGACCCCCGGCTCCGAAAAGAAGATCAAGGAAGATCCGGAAAAATACAAATACATTTTCCGAACCTGCCTGAACTCCGTGCATTTGGTGAAATACCTGGCCGGCAACATGGCTCTGATCAACAAGGAGTTTGGATTTGACAAGGTCTACGTCATGCACCAGGATGTGGCTTGGGCTCGCGCCACGGCGGAATTGGTGAAGAAAATGTATTTTGACACCGCGGGCTGGACCGTTTTGGGCGAAGAAAGCTATCCCACGGGCACGTCCGATTTCTCCTCCGGATTGATGAAAGCCAGCGCCAACGGGACCCAGGTGATCATGCCCATCTTCGACATGCCCCAGAGCGGCACCCTGGTCAAACAGTGGAAGTCCATGAAAGTGCCCGCCCTGATGGCCGGTTTTATCTCCCCCCTGGCCGGGTCCGGGGCCTGGAAGACATTCGATGGCAAGATCGGCGGCGCGATGAACAGCATCTTTGAGCTCGGCAGCGCCATCGCCTCAACCAAAGTGCCACCGTCCAAAGCCTTTTATGACAAGTACACCCGGACCTTCGGCAAAGAACTGCAGGCCGGTCACGGGCCGGCGCCGGCCTACGAATCGGTTTATATTCTGGCCGAGGCCATCGAACGGGCCGGCAGTCTGGACCCGGATGCCATTGTGGCGGAACTGCAAAAAACCGACCGCAGCGGCGTTAGCGGGCGTATCAAGTATGATGAAGGGCACCAGGCGGTGTATGGATTTGATCCCAATGAGACCGGCGTCGCGGCCGTTTTCCAGTGGACCGAAGACGGCCGGCGCGTCATCGTCTTTCCCGAATCCATCGCCGAAGGCAAAATTCAATTGCCGCCGGGGTTGAAGTCGCTCAAGTAGCCCGCGCGTGGCCGGATACGGATGGCGCCGTCATCGGCAGGAGTAACCTTGGCATGTTTCTCGGTACGGTCGTCTATGCCCTGATCAACAGCGTCATCCTGGCGCTGTTGGCCATCGGATTTAATCTGACATTCGGCATCAGCGGGGTGGCCAATTTCGCCTACGGCGCCCTGTACATCCTATCCGCCTACCTCAGCTGGATGCTGCTCAACCTGGTGGGTTTGCCCTTTTTGCTGGCCGCCCTCATCTCCATCTTGCTGACGATGCTGTTCGGCGCCCTGATGTATCGCTTCGTTCTCTTGCGCGTGCGCGGCCAGGCTCTCTCGGAAGTCATCGCCACGTTCGGGATCGGATTGGCGATCCTGGAAATGTTCCGGTACATGGGCTTCGTGGGCTTTGAATATACCCTGCCGGTCTTCAGCGATCACAGCTTGATGATTGCCGGGGCCTATGTCGACATGCAGCGGATCCTGATCGTCGTCATCGGCGTCATTCTTATTCTGGGTCTGTGGGTTTTCACCCATCACACGTCTCTGGGCCTCGCCTTCCGGGGTATCGCCCAGGATGAGCGCACCGCCCTGAGTCTGGGCATTGATTCCGACCGGATCGCCACCTTGAGTGTCTCCCTGGGTGCCGGGCTGGCCGCCCTGGCCGCCACCATTATCATTCCCTTGGGCAGTATTTCGCCGGGGGAGGGTTACGATGTCCTGATCAAGGCCCTGGCGGTCTGCATTATCGGCGGTCTGGGCAGCACCGGCGGCGTGATCGTGGCCAGTTTCGTCATCGGTTTTGCCGAGCGTTTCACCGACTCTTATATCAGCTCCCACTGGACCATGATCGTCAGCTTAGCGGCCATCCTGCTTGTGCTGACGATCAAACCCTCCGGCCTGTTCGGCAAACAAAAAGAGCTGGAAGAAAGGATTTAGTCGCGTGCCCAAGCGCAAAGAGCGCATCGATCGGGGCATCAAGGCCCGATCCGGCGATATTTTCGCTCTGAGTTCCTGGCGGGAGATGCTGTATCTGTCCGGCCCGCGCCTCCTGCCCGTGGTGGGCTGTCTCCTACTGCCGCTGGTTTTGGGAATTTACTGGCAGAAAGTACTGCTGGCGGTAGGTGTTTTTGCTCTGCTGGCCATCAGTTGGGATATCCTAGCCCAAAGCGGGATGATATCCCTGGGCCAGGCCCTCTTTTTCGGCATGGGCGCTTACTGTGCCGGTATATTGAATCATTATGGAGGCCTGCCGCCGCTCATCACCATACCGCTGGCCGCGCTGGGGGGCGGATTGATCTGTACCGCCCTGCTGCTGCCGGTTTTGCGACTGCGGGGCATCTACTTTTCCATGGTCACGCTGATCATTCCCCTGACGCTGGTGCGGCTCATCGAAGCCACCAAGATCTTCGGCGGCACCGAGGGTCTCAGCGGGATGACGCCGCTGCCGTCGCGATGGCTGGAGCTTTATCTGATCATGGCCGCTCTGCTCGGGGCCCTCTTCGGCTTTCGGCGCCTGATGAGCTCGGATTTCGGCCTGGTATTGAAAGGCATCAATGACAATGATCGGTCGGTCATGAACGCCGGAATAAATATTTACTGGTTCAAGGCCCAGGCGCTTTTCATTTCGAGCGCGATCGGCGCATTTTGCGGCGCGTTCATGACCCATGTTTACATGTTCGTGGGGATGCCGGTGTTTGCCCTCGACTACTCGATTCTGCCCATCGCCGCGGCGGTGGTCGGGGGTCCGGGAACCCTGGCCGGTGCGACCCTGGGGGCCTTCATTCTGGTGCCTCTTTCCGAAATTCTACGCGGCATCGGCGGCCTGCGCATTGTCTTGTACGGGCTGTTTCTGGTTATCTTCATTGTCGCCTTGCCCGAAGGCATCTTTCACTACATTCAACGCAAGTATCATCAATTTGAAAGATGGGTGGAGGTGGAATAATGGGTCCGCAACCGCTGCTGCAGG
>CP070697.1:3180061-3183030 GCA_020353555.1 Desulfobacterales bacterium | reverse complement strand
TTCGCTTTCCACCCAAATTCTTCCCTGGTGGAATTCAATGATACTGCGTGCGATCGTCAAGCCGATGCCGGTTCCGGATGGGCGTCCGCGAAATGAATCCTTCACTTGTTGGAATTTCTCAAATATCTTGACCTGATGCTCTTGTTTGATGCCGATCCCGTTATCCTGGACATCGACCCGCAATTGGTTGGGTTCAGCCTTCAAGCGAATTGCGATCTGCCCTTGCTTGCTGTCACAGAACTTTACGGCGTTGGAAATAAGATTGACCATGACCTGGATCAGGCGGTCACGATCGCCGGAAACCATCGGCACCGGCTCGGCCAGGACCGTCTCGACTTCAATTTTTTTATCTCGAATCAGCTGCCGGGTGCCGGCCAGGGCGTCGCGTATGACTTCGGCCAAGTTGAGGGGGGTGATCATCCAGTTCATGCGGGCCGATTCGAGCTTCTCATAGTCCAAAACCTGGTTAATCAGACGGGTTAACCTTTCGCTCTCTTTGATGATAATGGCGGTAAAATTTTTATGCTGGCTGGCATCGACGTTCGGGTTAGTGTGCAGAATTTCGGCCAGCGATCGTATGGCTGTCAGCGGTGTCCGTAATTCATGGGTCACAGTGGAAATAAAATCGTCTTTGAGGCGATCGAGTTCCTGCAGTCGTTCATTGGCTTTTTTAAGTTCGGCTGTGGCTTTTTCCAGTTCGCGGCTGTAAGCAATCACCTGCCGGGCCTCATTCAGGATGTCTAAAACCTCTTCCAGACCCAGGGGTTCTTCTTTGACGACCGAGGCCACCATGACGCGCGCCGAGGCCGAGCCGATGGCGCCCGCCAGTAATTTCTCGGCAAAACTGATCAAAGCGGCGTCCGCCGTGCCGGATTGCTCCCAATCGATATTGTGTAGGGCGGCGCAGGCGGATAGGGCTTCATCCGCGCGTTCCTTGCCTAAAACGCGGCGCAGAAGCGATCGGAGGTCCGGCATGAGCGCCGTTCCGCGCCAAAGAGCGGACTCGCCGGTCTCGCCGGAATATTGGAACACCTCGACAAATAAGGCCGCCTGGGTATGTTCGATGGCACTGGGACGATTGAAGATGGAAACACCGACATACGCGCTGACATTGGCCAACATGCTCCAAAACACGGAATGGGCGACACCGTCGAAATCCTTTAAGCCTAACAATTGAAACGGTTTTAGCAAACCGATACCGAGCGGCCCGTCGGTGACAAACTCCTGGCTAATCAAGCCCGCCTGGACCAGCGAAGGCAAAAGGAGCGTATACGCCCAGACCCCGAATCCCGCGACCAAACCCCAAATGGCACCCGCTTTGGTTCCGCCTTTCCAGAATATGCCGCCTAACATCGCCGGGGCGAATTGGGCCACGGCCGCAAAGGAGACCAGCCCAATGGAAACCAGCGCGTAAAATTCACCGATAAAATGAAAATAAGCATAGCCCAGTAACAAAACCAATACGATGCTGCCGCGGCGGATCGTGAGGAGCATGGCGCTGAAATCGCTGCGCTGGGTAATTTGAGCGGCCGGCAGCCGCAACAAGACCGGCGTGACCAGGTCATTACAGATCATGGTGCTCAGGGCGATGGTTTCGACGATCACCATGCCGGTGGCGGCCGACATCCCGCCCAGATAGACGAACAGGGCGAGCATTTCCTGGCGCTCAGCCATCGGCAGGGTCAAAACAAAAGTATCCGCATCGACGCTGCCCTCCGGAAACCGCAGGACCCCGCCGATCGCGACCGGCAGAACAAAGATATTGATCGCCAGCAAGTACAGCGGAAAAAGCCAAATGGCTTTATTCAAATGCTCTTCATTGACGTTTTCCACGACGGTTACCTGAAACTGGCGGGGTAAGAAAACGACGGCCATCATGGAGAGCAACACGTAAATGCTCCAGTCGACATATGCTCCGGAGCGCGGATTCGGGGGAAAGTGGCCTGTCAGGTGGGCCGCCGTTTCGGTTTCGCGACCGATTGTAAACATATCCCCGAGGCTCGGAATTTTGTGCGCTTTTTCCACCAGATCGGCCAGACCCTGGTGGATACCATAGGTTACGAATATTCCCACCGTTAAGAAGGCGATCAGCTTGACGATGGATTCAAAGGCAATGGCCGCCACAAGACCTTCGTGCCGTTCCGTGGCGTCCAGATGACGCGTGCCGAAAAGAATGGCAAAAACGGCCAGTAATAAGGCCACATAAAAGGCCGTGTCTCGCCAAAAGAGAACTTCGAAAAATTGGGGCGAGACCGAAATCTGGGGATATTGATTGATCAGCAAAAACCCCGTGGATATGGCTTTGAGTTGGAGGGCGATATAAGGTATGACCCCGATGACGGAGATGATGGTTACCAAACATCCCAGGGTGGTGCTTTTGCCGTAGCGCGAAGCAATAAAATCGGCAATGGATGTGATGCGATGCACCTTACTGATCCGAATAATCTTACGCAGGATCAGCCAGCCCAACATCGCCATCAGGGTGGGGCCGATATAGACAGTCAGAAATCCCAATCCGCCGCGCACGGCCCGGCCGACACTGCCGTAAAAGGTCCAAGCCGTGCAATAGACCGCTAAAGAGAGCGCATAAATGTAAGGATTGCTAATGATGCTGCGGCCGGCATCGGCGCGTTTGTCCCCATAATAGGCGATCGCAAAAAGCAGCCCCATGTAACCGAAGGAGACAAACAAAATGGTTCCAGTGTCTAACATACGCGGCCATCCTGTGCCCTCACATAATTCACGGGAAGCTTTAGCGGATGCGGGTGACGAAAGCCGACAACCCGATCAAAAAGCCCCAGATGCCAAAGACATACACGTACAGCAGTGGAATACCGAACACCAAGACATGCAGGTCGCACAAGGACAGGAGAGGATAATTAAAGAGGACGCTGCCCAGCAGAAACAAAGCGACCAGGCGCTTGTTTTTCCGTCTTTCACGAGTCATCGCTCACACCTCCTACGGGCGG
>CP070697.1:3176991-3179961 GCA_020353555.1 Desulfobacterales bacterium | reverse complement strand
AGAGGGGGTATGAATCTGCATGTGAATGTAGCCTATGGAGAAAATGAACATCATATTCTCGAGGCGATTTTCAAGGCGCTCGGCCACGCCCTGGATCAAGCGACGTCCTTTGATCACCGCGTCAGTGGTGTGCGGTCTTCCAAAGGATCTTTATAGGTGCACGACACGGCGATTTTTCTTCAAGAGGTGCAATCAGTGCTGCGGATATTCGGGCCCTGCACTTCCTTAGCCGCAAGGCGGAAAAATCGGCAGCTTGGAAACTTAGGTAATGATGAAGGCTAGATACCTGAGACCGCACCTTAGAAAGCCGAGGGGATCTGTCTGCTGTCTGACCGTGTTGCTCCTTTTACTGTCCGCCTGTCGGTTCCAGGGCGAAGTCTCCGCACCGCCTCAGGAAGAATTAGGCATCGGCAAAATTTTGACTCTACCCTTTCAAAACATGTTCGCCCCGGCAACTGAAAATCTGGAGAAGAGGTGTCCTGTCTGTGGTCGGGTTTTTTTTGCCGGCGAGGTGGCCGCAGATGCGGAACGCGTTCTGACGGTGCATCTGCAGACTTTGTTGCGTCATCGCACTGATTTTGCGATATTGACTTGCAGAACGGATCGGGAAGGGGCGTTGATCCCGCCGGCGGAGAATGCGTGGCGCGACCCCCAATTATTAGCAGACACAGACCGGTCCTGTAACGCTGATGCGGTATTAGCCGGGTACGTGTATCGTTTCAAGGAAAGAGTCGGAAAGGGTTATGCGGTGGTATCGCCGGCTTCAGTAGCTTTTGGGGTCCATCTGATCCGGGTAAAGGACGGCCGTAGCATTTGGTCCGGTCATTTTGACGAGACCCAGGATTCACTGTCGAAAAACCTGTTTCAACTATACACTTTTGTGAAGCGTAAAGGCAAGTGGCTGACCGCCGAAGAACTGGCCATTTCAGGCCTGGAAAGAATGCTGGAAGATTTCCCGCACCCATGATTATTATACCTGCTGTCGATATCAGAAATGGAAAATGCGTTAGGCTCGTTCAGGGGCGAAGGGAAGCAGAGACGGTCTTTGCCGATGATCCCGCGGCCATGGCGCAAAAATGGGCTGAAGCCGGGGCGGAGATGATTCATGTCGTTGATCTCGACGGCGCTTTTCATAAGCATCCCCGAAATATGGACTCAATCCGAGAAATTCTCGGTCGGGTAAGGGTACCGATTCAGCTGGGGGGCGGTATTCGTGATGAGCGGACTATCCGCAGCTATTTGGAGATAGGAGTGAGCCGAGTGGTTATGGGGACCGAAGCCATTAAAAACCCGTCATTGGTGAAGAAGGCTTGCCGTACTTTCCCGGGCGCGATTGTGGTGGGCATTGACGCGCGCAACGGCCGGGTGGCCATTGAAGGCTGGACGCATACCACCCAGGTTGAAGCGGTTGATCTGGCCCACAAGTTTGAAGATTGCGGTGTAGCGGCGATTAATTTTACGGATATTCATCGGGATGGTATGCAAACCGGGCCGAATATCGAGGCGACGCGTCGTCTGGCGGAAGCCATATCGATTCCGGTTGTTGCTTCGGGCGGGGTTGCGGTCCTTGCGGATATCGTCGATCTTCTACCGCTGCAGTCTGTCGGAGTAGTGGGCGTCATCATTGGCAAAGCGCTTTACCAGTCAACCATAGATCTTAAAGCAGCGTTGGAATTAGCGAAAAAACACGACGATGTGCTTTCCGATCGCCTCTCGAAATAGGGCCGGCCTTCGTTTTCATCAATGAGGCGGCGGGATTAGGGGCGCTCGCAAATGCGTAGGGAATCGGTGTGCAGAATTTTCTTGACAAAAGATAAATTACGAATTAAATTTTCCGGTTAATGTTTGCATGAAAATACTATCTTATTTTATTAGATAGTTAGCCACTATAAATTGTTAAATCGCCTACATTTTAGAATTTATGTCTTTGAAATTATATATAGATCCTGAAAAGGATATTCCGTATTGAATCCTTCCGCTGTTGCTGATTGTGCCTGCTCCGTAGCTATGGAGGTTTCTTCCGTTGGCAAGTTTTATCCCTGAAGACAAAATTGCGGAAATCAGAAATGCGGTTGATATCGTTGATATCGTGTCGGAAGTCGTCCTTTTGAAAAAGGCCGGAAGGAATTTTTTAGGTCTTTGTCCTTTTCATGCCGAAAAAACGCCTTCCTTTAGTGTGAGTCCTGACAAACAAATCTATCATTGTTTTGGATGCGGTGCGGGCGGAAGTGCCTTCAACTTTCTCATGCAACACGAAGGGCTGTCTTTTCCGGAAGCTGTTCAATCGCTTGCCCGACGATATGGCATTGACATCCCCACGGAAAGACTTTCCCGGGAACAAAATAAACGGATCAGGCAAAGGGAAAACCTGCTGACCATCAATCGGCAGGCGCTGGAGTTTTTTTGCCAGGCCTTGAGGGATAGCGCAGGCGGAAAATCGGCGATGGCTTATCTGCAAAAAAGGGGGATAATGCCGGAGATTATCGACCGATTTGGTCTAGGATATGCCCCCAACGGTTGGAGAAATCTCGTTGATTTCTTTTCCCAGCGCAAATCCTCTCTGGACCTGGTCGAAAAATCAGGCCTGATCGTCTCCCAAAAAAATCGGAACGGATTCTACGATCGTTTCCGGGATCGCATTATTTTCCCGATTATTGACCTAAACATGCAGGTCATCGGTTTCGGCGGTCGCGTGCTGGACGAGTCCTTGCCCAAATATCTCAACTCTCCGGAAACACCCCTTTACAACAAAAGTCGCTCCCTTTATGGTTTGCATCAGGCCAAAGATAAATGCCGCGCGAGTGACACGGTATACATCGTCGAAGGGTATCTTGATCTATTAGCGCTTCACCAAAATGGTATTGAAAATACCGTGGCGACGCTGGGGACAGCTCTGACGGCGGACCATGTCCGTCTTTTGAGACGCTATGCGGGCCGGATGGTTTTGGTTTATGATTCCGATGAGGCCGG
>CP070697.1:3173917-3176891 GCA_020353555.1 Desulfobacterales bacterium | reverse complement strand
TGATGATGCGCGGCAAGTAGTAATCGCCGAAGCTCTCGCTGGATAGAATCCGGATGTGTCCCCGTTTGCGCTGCTGAAAGTCGCGGATGCTCTCTTCGGCCTGGCTTTCCATTTCAAATATTTTTTCGGCGATCCCGTAAAGAACTTCGCCGGCGTCGGTCAGGACCAGTTTTTTGCCGATGTGGTTGACAAACTTGATCTCATAATGTTCCTGCAGGCGCTGGATTCCCTTGGTCACTGCCGGCTGGGTGATATAAAGGTGTTCGGCGGCGGCGCTGAGGTTGCCGTATTTCGCCGCGAAGTAAAAAATCTTCAATTGGTTCAGGTTCATGATTTATAACCACTTGTAATCGAAATGTTGAATTTTATTCGCTTGACTTATGGTTTGAAGCTATTTAGCGATAATAAATCTGCACTTCAAGCTTTTTTCAATGATCGCGGCTATTCCACAATTGCCATGCCGTCGCCCCTGGAGCTCGCTCAGGGGGCCGACTCGAATCAGGGAGAAAATTCATGCGGGATCAAGCCCAGGTAGTGGTTATCGGGGGAGGCATTTTCGGAACCAGCGTGGCTTATCATCTGGCCCGGGCCGGCTGCAAGGATGTGGTCGTGCTGGATAAAGGGGAATTGACCAGCGGCACGACCTTTCACTCCGTGGGACTGGTCTCCCAGTTTCGCACCTCGCCCTCACTGATGCGGGTGATGAATTATACCATCAGTTTGTACAATGAATTGGCCGCCGGGGAGGGCGGTGCTTCCCTCGGCTGGCATACCGTGGGCAGCCTGCGGCTGGCTTCCAGCCCTGACCGCCTCAAAGCCCTGCAGAGGGAAGTGAGCCGGGCCAAGGCCATCGGGCTCAGGGCCGATCTGATTTCACCCAAAGAAGTCGTTGACCGGTGTCCCTTTCTTGCGGCTGAAAGCTTGTACGGGGCCGTTTATGTGCCCGACGACGGGCATATTGACCCCAGCGGGATTACCTATGAACTCGCGCGCCGGGCCCGCACGATGGGGGCAGAAGTTTATACCCATGTACGCGTGACGGGCATCGAGCTTTCCGCTGCCCGGGAAGTGACCGCCGTGAGCACCGATCGGGGCACGATCAAAACCGCATGTGTCGTCAACGCCGCCGGTCAATGGGCTCCGCGCATCGGGGCAATGGTAGGGGTCCACATTCCCCTGGTGCCTCTGATGCATCAGTATCTGACCACCCGCCCGATTCCGGGCCACGAACTGCCCAAGAATACTCCGGTGGTGCGCGATCCGGACAATCTGTTTTACTGCCGCGAAGACGTCGGGGCTTTCCTGATCGGCGGGTTTGAACTCGATCCCAGGGAATGGTCGGTGTCCGGCGTTCCCTGGAGTTTTACCCAGGAACTGCTCAGCCCGGAATGGGACCTGTTTGAACCGGTCATGGAAGGCGCCCTCCGGCGGATTCCCATTCTGGCTGAAGCCGAATCCGTGGAGCTCGTCAACGGACCGGATGCCTTTACGCCGGACGGACACTACGCGCTGGGACCGGTACCCGGCCTGCGGGGTTTTTATGTGGCCGCCGGCGGTTCGATCAACGGCATTGCCGGCGCCGGGGGGGTCGGCAAACTGCTTGCCGAGTGGATCCTGGAGGGAGAAACTTCCATCGATACCCACGCGATGAACGTGCGCCGGTTCGGGCCGCACTACCAAAACCAACATTATCTCGTCCAACAGTGCCGTGAGGTCTACAAATACTATTATCATCTCCACTACCCGCACGATGAAAGGGAAGGGGGACGGCCCCTGCGCACCAGCCCGTTTTATGAGCGTTTGCAGAGCCTCGGTGCGGTTTTTGGACACAAGAACGGATGGGAGCGGGTCAATTTTTTCGATCCGGGCCAAGAATGGCGGCAAGCCGGTGCCGATCAGCACCGGTGGGGCTGGGGCCGCCCGCCGTACTTTGAATTGGTGGGCCGGGAGGCCCGGGCCGCCCGGGAGGGGGTGGCACTTTTTGACATGACTTCTTTTGGCAAAATCCAGGTGCGCGGCCGCGGCGCCTTGGCCTTATTACAGCGGGTGGCCGCCAATGACCTCGACAAACCGGCAGGCAGCGTGACGTATACCCAGTTTCTCAATACCAAAGGCGGTATCGAAAGCGACGTGACGGTTAGCCGTTTGGCTGAAGATGAGTTCCGGATTATCTCCGGCACCGCCTTCGTCTCCAATGACCTGGGTTGGATCAGGCTGCACCTGCCCGAAGACGGGTCGGTGGCCGTAGTGGACATCACCGCCGACTGGGGCTGCCTGGGTCTGTGGGGGCCCCACGCACGCCGGCTGCTTCAAGCCGTCACGGCCCATGGGCTTGCCAACGAAGCGTTTCCCTATATGACAGCCCAATCCCTCGAGATCAAAGAATCCGCTGTCTGGGCCCAGCGCGTCAGCTATGTCGGCGAGCTGGGCTGGGAGCTCTATGTGGCGCCGGAAGATGCTTTAAAGGTCTGGGACGCACTCATGGAGACCGGAAAGGCCTTTGGCATTCAACCCGCCGGATACAAGGCCCTGGAGGCCTTAAGGCTCGAAAAAGGCTATCTCTATTGGAGCAGCGATATTACTCCGGAAGACAACCCCTTGGAGGCCGGATTGGGTTTTTGCGTGCGGTTTGAAAAGGACGATTTTATCGGGCGGGCCGCGCTGTTGGAAATTAAGCAGAAAGGTCTCAAAACCAAGCTTTGCGCGCTCACAATGGATGCCCATGGTCATCTGTACGGCGGCGAGTGGGTCTACACCGGCAGCCGGCTGGCCGACCGTATCCGTTCCGCCGGCTACGGCTACACCATTGGAAAAGATATCGGGCTGGTGTATTTGCCCCGGGAACTGGCTCAAGCCGGGGTGGAGGTGGAAGTCGAGGTCCTGGGCGAACGCATCAAAGCGCAAGTTGCCCGGGCGCCCCTGGTTGATCCCCAGGGCGCCAAAATAAGGGCCTAGCAAAAATCGACGCTGCCGG
>CP070697.1:3170834-3173817 GCA_020353555.1 Desulfobacterales bacterium | reverse complement strand
CCCGGCACCTATGAAGTGCGCTACATCCTGGGACACGGCAGTAAGCTGCTGGCCAAAACCACCATCGAAATCAAGGCCGTCAGCGCCAAAGTGCAACCCCCTGCTTCGGCAGCTGTCAACGCTGAATTCGAAGTCGAATGGCAAGGCCCGGGCTACAAGTCCGATTATATATCGATTGCGCGGCCGGATCAGCGCCCGAGCAGTTATGTAACTTATACTTACACCAGTAGGGGTAATCCGGTTAAAATCAAAGCCCCCAGGGAACCCGGCACTTATGAAGTTCGCTACATCCTCGGGCAAGGCGGCAAACTATTGGATAAGGCGAAGATTACCATCAAGTAGTATTTTATAAAAAGATCGGCGTCCGATCTCCACGGGAAAAAGAAAATAATGAAGACTATCGAGTCCTTTCGTGTCCGTCGTCATTTTCTTTTCGATTGCACCAGATCCTCTCTTTGGATCGGCTTCCTGCTTTTGACCCTTTCGGTGCCGCTTCATGCCGCCCAGTTTACGGCCAACGCTGTACACACCATCAACGGCAAACAAACGCTTACCGAGCGGATACATGTCGCCGACGGTCTCATCCGCATCGAAGTTCCCAAAGGCAACGCCGCAAAAATCACGATTTTGCGCCCCGACCTTGAAGTGATGCTGGAACTGAATACCATCAAGCAGTCTTACAAGGAACTGCCCTATATCCCCGCTGCTAGCTGGACCGGTATGCACCAGGCGCTGAAGAGTGTACTCGCACCCAAGGGTGAAGAAATCATATCCGGCCAGGTGTGCGACCGATTGGAAGCGCCCGGAGGCGTGGCAACTTTCTGGATTTCCCGGGAACTTGAATTTCCCATTCGCACCAACATGCAGGGCGAGACGGTGGAACTGCAGGAGATCGTCAAACAAGCCATCGACGCCGCGATGTTTGCCCCGCCTCCGCAATACAAGGTGGAATTTTCCATATTTGCGATGCAAAACGGCAAACCCAAATTCAAACCCGGCGATGCATCCCAGACGGGTTCGCCGCCCGCACTCGCGCCCGCAATCAAAGGGCCGCAACCCCGGAATGAATCATCCGAGGGCAAGCCCGTTGTGCTCAGTGCCCTCCCCGAGCCCGGCGAACGATTGCCCGATCCCAACATGCGCATCCGAACGCTCCCGTCGGACGGCGGTCAACTACCCGATCCGGAGCACCCTTTGGTAGTGATCTTCTCCCAGCCGGTCTTTGCGGATCACTTCAGCTTCACGATCGCCCCGGACCCCGGGAACTGGAAAGTCGATTGGGATAAATACGCAAAGCGGGCTACACTTCATCACGGCAACCCTTTTGAAAACGATCAAACCTATACCCTGACCGTGGAGGTGCTGGGCGAGGCGGATACCACCATTAGGTTCACCGCGCAAGCGCTGGATGCGGCTGTCAGGCTTCCACGGGACCTTGAACGCGGGGTGATCGATATCAACCAGGCCACCCGCTATCGTCTGCATCAGCTTTTCAACCCGGGCAAGGTGCCCGAACCGTACCGCCGGCAAAAACGGGGACCTTCCGGCACATGGGACATGCTGCAGATCGTAAGGGCTTACGACCGGTTGGACCCCGAAACAAGAAAAGAGATCACGCCCTACCTTCTACCGCCCAATAATCCGGATAGTGCTTATTACCACCAGCTTCATAAACGCAGCGGCCGGACTTCGGATACATCCCATTTTAGCCTGGTGGCCAATGCCTGGGCCGATGACGACAACGTCATCAAGGCTGTCCATAAAACCGGTACAGGCTACGACGTCATCGTGTGGGGTGACAAACGCGTGGAACAGGTCGTCTACAAAGCCCGCGATTTGATCAAGGATTATCAGATGTATGAGCGGTTTGAGCAGCTGATGGGCCGCAAGACCTTGGACTACGGCGATCATAGCCTGAATATCTATATTTTCCCCGAGCTCAACGAAGAGGAAGAAAAGATTGACGGGAAAACAGAGTACTCTGAACCTGCGGGACTCTGCTGGCCGGATAAATATTTAGCCTCAAACATGACCCCCCCGGATCAAAGGGCCAGCACCATCCTGATCTCAGCCGGCCAGTGCCCCACCGATCGCGAGCTTGGCGCCACCCTTGCCCATGAGATCTTTCATGCCTTCCAATTCGCCTTCACACTGAAAGCCCAAAAATGGCTGGTGGAAGGCAGCGCCGTGTGGGCCGAGAACTTTATCAACCCAGCCTGGAACACGGAACAGGACTATCTGGACGACACTTTCAATGACAGACTCAAATCCATCAAACCCTTGACGAACGAATCTTCTGATGTCAATTCATATGCCATGTACCTGTTTCCCTTGTACATGACCAAGGTGAGCCCGGGGTATGATGATATCATCCGCCGCATCTGGGAAGGCTGCATCGGCGGCACCAACGCCGTGCAAGCCACCAGATCGGCACTGGGCGATTTCGAGGCCCATTGGAAGACCTACGCCCTGGCGACCCTGGATGAGATGCCCGAAGAGGGCCAGTTTCCTGATATCGACAACGCCCATGGGGACGGCCCCCTGATGCTTGCTTACCGTCACCAACTCACAGAGTTTAAAATCGACAAGGAGGGCTACGGCGGCGCCGCCTTTGGGCTTACCCATTTGGGCGCCTCCTATCTAAAAGCCATTAACGAAAACCAAGGCCCGGATGCACCGGCCATAAGTTTCGACCTGCGGCGGTTTCACGGCAACAATCGCATTACCGTGCAGGCCATCATCAAATACCGTGACGGACGCAGGGAGCACGAAGACTGGAGCGATATGCCGGAGCGGATTTTCTGCCTCAGCCATGCAAACCAGAATTTTGAAGAGATCTATCTTGTGGTGGCCTGTTCCGAAGATAAAGAGCGCGAAGAAACGGCCGAAATCATCGATGTGGTGCCGGCTTTCGACAACGACTGCTACCGGGGTAGCGTCACCCTAACCTGGAGAATGCAGGGCCATAAATCCATGGAGAGAA
>CP070697.1:3167744-3170734 GCA_020353555.1 Desulfobacterales bacterium | reverse complement strand
TAAAAGATGAGATGATTGGACCCATGGCCCAAAGAATCGTGGCAAGCGCGCAAGATCTCGGTTACAGCTGGCGGAAGCTAGACAAGCTCATGTATCAGGATCGCTGGAAACCGGAATACGCTTTTGGCCATTACGGCGACCCTCACGGGGTAAAGTGGAGCGCCCGCATGTATATCCAGGAAGCGGTTGCAAACGGGGCCCTACTAATCAACGGAGCGAAAGTCAAGAAGGTTATCATCGAAGGCGAAACCGCGACCGGAGTAGAATATACAAAGGATGGACAAACATCCAAAGCCTTTGCGTCCAAAGTGATTGTGGCGGCCGGCGGAATCGGGACGCCGGTGATCTTGCGTGCCAGTGGTATCGACCGCGCCGGCTACGACTTTTTCTTTGATCCCCTGATTGGAGTGCGGGGCACGGTGAAGGATATCGATGTACCGACCCGTGAAATTCCGATGTCCGCCGGTGTTCACCTGGAAGACGAGGGCTACATGCTGACGGACATGGCCCATCCGTCGGCCACAACCGCATTTTTTGCCGCTGGGGTTTTCCGATTCGATCAGATGTTTTCCCGTCGTCGCACGCTCCAGATAATGGTGAAAGCCAAAGACGCTTTAGGCGGAAGATTGACGAACACCGGTGGAATTCGCAAAAATTTGGATGACCACGAAAAGCGCAAGTTGTCTCGGGGATATGCGCGGGCAAAGGCAATCCTGAAAAATGCCGGGGCTAAGAATATTTTCAAAACGTGGTATTTGGCGGCCCACCCCGGCGGCACCGTAAAAATCGGTGAGCTTGTCGATTCGAACCTCAAAACAGCATACACCAATCTGTATGTATGTGACTGCTCCGTAATTCCGGAAGCCTGGGGCTTGCCGCCCACCTCCACAATTATTGCACTGGGAAAGCGGCTGGCCAAACACCTTTCGTCTGAAAAAGAAGTCTCCGACGGCCCGCGGCGGGAAACTGTCGCTGCAGCAGCGGAACTGGATCGGCAAATTTCAACGCACTGAATTACGCCAATTCCACCTTACCAAGCCGGCATGATGGTCGCCGTGGCGACTAACAGAGGAGGGCCGCTCGTCAAATCGCATCGGTGTTGGGCCTTTGATGCCCAAAGCTTACGGCCGGAGGTGCGTCCCCGCTGTTCGCACCGGCGAATCTTGCGATTAAGGTTGGCAGTCCGGGTTAAGTCCGTCAAGAACCCCCGACGGACGTGGCAATCGGTTCTGCTCGAGAGCATCGCATACGGCCTGCTTCAGCTTATCAAAGCAAGCCAGGCTTTTTATGACATAAATGACGATGGGTAGGTCTGGAAACTTGCTGCGGGTGGTCAGAAACAGTTCAAACCCGTTAAAGCCGTTCGCCAGGCGGTCAATCAGGACGATATCCGGTTGTCGTTCTTTGATAGCGCGCCATGTTGCCTTGGCATTGTCAATGGCTGCCAGATGGTGGCCCTCAATGGTCAAAGCCTTTAAAACCAGTTGGCGAACGTAGGGGTGATCCGCAACGACCAGAATATTTGCCATTTTTGTTTGTTACCTTATAATCAGGGCGTTGATAGGGATTAACAAACCGAGTCTGCGAAGACGCTGCGTCCGTTGTCTTCGGTTCCATAAAAATGATACGTCGCAGCGCTTGCGCGAGGTCGTCTGTAAGACAATTGCCAACTACGACAACTTCAGGACAAAACGATCAGGACGGTGATCAGAGAAAAGGCGATACACGTGAATTGTTCTTCGTCAGTTCCCGAATCACACGTGTACACACGGCTACCCGGTATCGGCTGATTGTTGGGTGTTAAATTCAGCAAAAAATATGCCATATCATCAAGATGTTATTTAACTATTTGAATTTAAATTAAATTTTATAATAAACCGCTTTAACCGACGGTTATCGATTTGTGCAATTTTGTATGAATTTCACGCGATCGAAAATCATCGATCGGGCAGAAATGTGATGTTATTTCAAGAAATAACCCAGCTATTTCGATAATGTATTATAATGCATACATTCCAAGTATTATTTTGACCTTTTCCATTCGCAGTGGGCCAACACCCCCGCTTGCCGATGTCCGCGCCGAACGCCGGTTCGCGGACCGGTGGATTGCGTCGGGTTTTGGTGGAACTATGTCTGCTCGTCTACCTGTAAAAGCTCACAGTTACGGTCTGAAACCCGCGAGTTCGACCTCTGCGAGCGGTTTGCACGGTCTTTAACGCCTCTGGAATGTTGCGTTACCGTCAAAAAGAATATAATATCCACCAAAAACTGTGAGATCGACCGGCTGGCAGGCAACATGAAGATTTAGGATGCGTGAGGAGGAAACTATGGCAACACAAGACAAATGTTGTACGATCGTGCCCTACTTTAAAGTTCAGAGCGGCAAACTTGAGGCTTTCAAGGCGCTGTGCGAGCGGTTTGTGGTGAAGACCAAGGAGGAGCCCAAATGCCTCTTTTACGGATTCAGTTTCGCCGGAGACCAGGCCCATTGCCGGGAAGGCTATGAAGGTGCCGCGGGTGTGCTGGCCCATCTCGAAAACGTGGGCTCTCTGCTGGAAGAAGCCCTTAAGATCGCCGAGCTCAGTCGGCTGGAAATCCACGGCCCTGAAGAAGAATTGGCCAAGCTGCGCGGGCCCCTGGCTGAATTAAAGCCCCAGTTCTTCACGTTGGAGTATGGCTTCCGCCGTTAGGGGGCTCGAACAGCCGGCTTCAGAGGGGACTTGAGCCTTCCTGCCGGGCGTATCCGCTCTTCTAGATGCACGGGGCGATACTTCCGTACTCGAACTCGACCAGAATTGGCAGGGTCGCTTCCCCCGGGTATTGCCCATGTTATTGATTGAACCGCGACGGCAGGGGCGAATTCATTCTTCATAACCGTAGGTGGCGGCCAGCTCTCTTAGATGTTCGTAGAGGTTGGGATCCAGACGCTTAATCTCCGGCCAATCGATGATCCAGGGCTTGTCCTGGATGTTGAGATAACGCGCGTTGAT
>CP070697.1:3164641-3167644 GCA_020353555.1 Desulfobacterales bacterium | reverse complement strand
CCGGGGACACCAGACATTGCCATCGGCGCCTCATTATAGAGCGGATCCTCGCCGGCGCCCGTGATCCAGACCACATTGACAACCACTGCTCCCACCGCCTCTTCACAGGTGCCAACGTTATTACTGGGACAGTTGATTACCGGCAGCCTCATGGCCCAAGGGCTAGTTTTTCCGGTTCGGTTCGCCCAACAGTCGTAGAGTTCATTGAAAGCGCTTTGAATATCACCGCCGTTGGTGGCTATATTCTTTCCGAGTAAAATCATACGCGGATTTCCGTCCCCACAGACTAGATTTCGCACCTCCTGCGCGTTCGTCCCCCCGGCGCAGGGGTCATTTTCCTGATCAAAACTGGTCCACCCGCCGGTTTCGTGGTCATTGTTTTGTCCCGAGTTGATGAACCGGCCAATGCTACAGGTGTATTCGCCCTCCGGGTTTACGATCGAATCCGCACAGATGGCGATGGGTTGGTCCACGTCCTCCGGCCGCAGGGAGCCCGCAAAACCGATATATGCAATGGCATCCTTGGCGATTTGAGCGCTGTCGATTCCGAGAATGTTGGCGAAATACGTTAGCAAAGGCGAGGCCTCTCTTCGGGTCACCACGCGGACGGCGTTGATGAAGTTGGGATTGCCGTCGAGATCTGCTTCACTGACGTTCCAGAGCTCGACCGGCTCCAAGGCATCATTGGGATAAAATCCACGTGGTAAATCACCGAAACCGAAACTCCAGTGACCCCGCTGGACGTCGCCCGTATTCCCGGCCGTCCAGTTGACTTCGGCGGCGTGCGCCTCGGTCCTCATCGTCGTGGCATGGTTCTTTATGGCGGTATTGTAAGCTATGAGATTAGCGCCTTCATTGACCAGCGTCCCTTCCGCCAGATAAAGCTCACTGGCACCGGCCAAGGCGCCGCTGTCGGCGGCATTTTGCAGTTGTCCTGCTGCCACGTAGAGAAACGTCAGATCTACAGCCAGAGCGGCGAAACAGAGGATTATAATGATTACAAATGTCAGCAGCAGAGCCGCGACGCCTTTCTGGTCTTTCAAGGGTGAAAAGATTTGCTGTGTCATATCTTCCTCGCTTAGGAAATCGGTTCCTGTCTTTCCATGCGCATGGTTGTCTCGGCCACCAGCGTCAGTCCGTCACTGACCACACCAGCAAACAAAGTAAAGACGTCCGGAAAAACCAGGAAATTGTACTGATAACGCACCGTCACACGCAACACCCGCCCGGCGTCGGGATCATCTATCCAGGCCGGTGGAGGATCTAGAACCGGTTGGGTTACCCCCGCCGAAAAGCTGATGAGATGGTCGGCACAATAATTTTCTACAATCTGCTGAATAGTAGTTTCCGGGATGTCCGCCGGTTCATTGTAGACGATGCCGGCTCGTGCTCCCTCCCGACTGGCGTTGGTGATCATCTGTTTGTCATACAAGATGATGCTGAATTCGATGATACCAAAAATAAGGATCAACAGCAGGGGTAGCAAAATCGTAAGTTCCAGCGCTGTTGCGCCGCGTTGATTTCTTGGTTTCATTGCTTTTTTTCCCTATGAATCTCTTGGCAAAAATGTTTTTTCAAAAAAACCACTTGCTTACCGAAGACTAGTCCCTAAAGTCAAAACGTTGTCGCGCTGTTTTTCTTTTCCTTTCCGGTAAGTCTCCATGTTTTGCTCGACCAGCTGTCCATCCAAACCTTCCACGGGTTGCAGGTTTTTGTCCGCGTTGGGGTTGAGGATCTGGTTATGTTTCGCTGTCTCGAAGGCCCGACCAAAATTGCGGTTCAGGAGAGTGTCCTGTCTGGCCGATGGTATGTGTTCGCATCCGCCCACCATCAGAACGAAAGTAGCGAAAATGAGTGTCAGAATCGTTGTGGCTTTCATAGTGTACTCCTGTCGGCCCAAACGGGCATTATAGTAAAGGTTGTTCCAATTAGCTATTTTCCGACGGCAGGACATAACCAAATTCCCCGTCAAAGCGTCCTCGCTCACCAATAGTTCCGGGTTTTTCCCGGCCCTCCAGCATCCCTTCCAGGTAAAGCTCCATATCGTTGGGTTCGATGTAAAAGTCGGTGGGAAGCGGCTGCTTGGCCATGTCCAGCGGTTTAACCAGGTGCGGCGTAACGATTATCAACAGCTCAGACCGTTCGTTCTGAAAATCCCGGCTACGAAACAGGGTACCGAGAATTGGAATATCGCCCAAGGCCGGGTACTTGCTTAAACTGTCACGGACGTTATCCTTGAGAAGCCCCGCAATCGCAAAACTTTGCCCGTCGGCAAGCTCGACCACAGTGGATGCGCGCCGCGTAGTTAGTCCCGGGATGATAAATCCTGAAAACTGGACAGCGGTCGTAAAATCGAGATCGGAAACCTCAGGCGCCACCTTGATGTTGATGTGACCGTCGTCTAGAACATTCGGAGTGAACCACAGCCGGACGCCGAATTCCTTCCATTCGATCGTGATGGTGTTGGCGAAGCCCGATTGCGGCACCGGAACCGGAAATTCACCTCCGGCGAGAAACTCGGCTTCTTTGCCGCTCAAGGTAATTAAAGTCGGCTCCGCTAGAACTTTGACAAGACCGTCTTCCTTCAGCGCATCAATGAAACCTGTCCACGTTGCACTATTCACCCCAAAACGGAATAAGGCATTAATGCTGGGGGCAAAAACCGTGTTTATGAATCCTTCTTTGTCAACCGTTTGGGTTGTGAGTTCCGAAAGGCGGGTGATGGCAAAATCTTGACCACGCTGATACGTAAAATTGATCCCTAGCCGTTTCATCGTAGACCGCGAAATTTCGGCCACCCTGACCTCCAGCATCACCTGATGCACACCGCCGACGGCCAGAAGGTTGTTGACCTTACCATCGGGTGCAAATGCGCGGGCCAAGCTGACGGCTGTGGTAAGATTGGCGGCGCTTGTCACCCTCCCAGAAAGCGTAATAGAATCATTGGTGGCCAAAACCCTGAGGTCCTTTTCTTCCGGAAGGTGCTGGTAGAGATTTTCCTTC
>CP070697.1:3161536-3164541 GCA_020353555.1 Desulfobacterales bacterium | reverse complement strand
CGAATCGCTCTTTGCATATGAATCGTATTCCATGTCGCCATGCAAAGAATCACCAAATTCATTGAGGTTGCCACACTGAGTCGCATTTCAGGATCTTTTTCCCTGATGACACCGCCCCTTGCGTAACGTAACTCTTTGGCCAGAGAATTCCTTGACTCCCCTTTATTGATTCCCTGCAAGATTTTCTCGCGGTATTTTTTATCGCCAGCGACCTCAAGAATGTGGCGCGTTCTTACCAATCGGCCGAGGTTGCGAAGTGCCTTGAACATCTGATTTTTACGGCTGAACGCACTTATTTTGCGAATAACCTGTGAAGCACGCGTGCTGCCGGATTCAATCGTTGTGGCGACCCTTTGTATCGCCTCCCATTGACAGACTATCGTTTGCAAAGAAACTCCGCCGTCAAATAACTCGATCGCGCTGGAGCAACCGGCTCAGACGAGATGGCCGGTCCGTCGCCTTCACCGAGCGGTTTCCGGGTGCATGCACCTTGATCACGGCTTGACAAGCGCCCGGTGATCACATAAGATGTCTCGCAATTTTTCAATTCTTTACGGTCAGTTAGAAGGAGGGATGACATTGGGTCTCGCGCGGCCGGCCCTTTTGCGTCCCCTGAGCCCATCCGTCACGTTGAGCGCAACATCGAGGAGGCCATCCAATGAATGCTAAAGTTCCCACCCGCGAGGAAGCCTACAATCTGCTGAAACAATACAACCAAAACGACAGCCTGATCAAGCATGCCCTGGCCGTGGAAGCGGTGATGCGCTACATGGCGCGCAAACGCGGCGAAGACGAAGAAAAATGGGGCGTTATCGGCCTGATTCATGATCTGGATTACGAGCAGTTTCCGGATCAGCATTGCCGCAAAACCGAGGAGATTCTGCGGGAAAACAACTGGCCGGAAGAATATATCCGCGCCGTAATCAGCCACGGGTGGGGCCTCTGCACCGATGTCAAACCCGAAACGGAGATGGAAAAGATGCTCTACGCCATCGACGAGCTGACCGGGCTGGTGGTCACTTCGGCCCTGGTGCGGCCTTCCAAGAGCATCCTGGACCTCAAGGCCAAATCGGTGAAAAAGAAGTGGAAAGAAAAACGTTTTGCGGCCGGGGTTGACCGTTCGATCATTGAAAATGGGGCCGCGATGTTGGGTGTCGAGCTGACCGAACTGATTACCGATACGATCATGGGCATGCGCGAGGTCGCCGAGGAGATCGGACTGAAAGGCGATGTCGAATAGACGGCTGCGGAACGAGGACCGCTGGATTCGGAATTCAGATTGTCAAGCGCGGCATCGGCAGGGAGGAGGGAAGGTCACGCGGCCGCCGGTCACCGCCTGAAATTCCGAAACCCGGCCCACACCCAGAAAATGACCCACCCCAGGATCACGGGTCCGATGCCGACGTAAATGAACGGCAGCCAACTTGTCTGCCAAGGTTTCAGAAAGGCCGCTATCAAAGCGGGCCAGAAAACCGAAGCAGCCATCGCCAATCGCATCCTGCCGGATAGGGAAAAAGCCGGTTTGGCCGACTTTTTTTCCTGTTCCCGGCCCATCACCCGGGGCAGCAAAAAGACGGCCAGTACAATCACCACCAGCACCAAGATTTCCTGGATTCCCGTCACGATCGTTCTCCTCTCCGCCCTTACGGTTATCATATCTGCGATCCACAGGCAAGGAAGGGTTCCACAACCCCCAGAGCAACCGCATTTGGAAATAGCAATATCCGGCGGGGAAGGAGGTCTTTGCTTGCAGACGATATCAACCGATCCGGCCGCCCGGTGCGGAGACAGCTAGACAGGATATCGTCTTTCAGCAAAAGCCTCCCTCCCCTCAAGATTCTAAATGCGGTGGCGCTGCCACAACCCCGGCGGGGGGCGATTCAGCGGCCGGACCGCAGTTGGCCCCTTGAAAGCGAAAAGAATATTCCGGCAAGACAAAGGCCGGCAAAGATGCTGAATGCGGCTTTGACGGATTTTATCAATACGGGGTAGGCTTGCGGGGTAATTTGCGCGCGGCCGATAAACAATGCAAAAATCAGGGTTGCAATCCCCATGCTGAGCATCTGCCCCAGCAGACGCATGGTTCCCACCGAGCCGGAGGCGATCCCGTAAAATTTTTTATCCACGGAACTCATGATGGCATTCATGTTCGGCGATGAGAACAGCGCGAAACCAAAGCCGAGAAGCATTAGGCAGGCGACAATGAAACTGACGGCGGTGTGGTTGTTGAGCAGGATGAGCATCATCAAGCCGATGGCGTTCAGGGCCATCCCCAAAGAGGCGATGACCCGGGGCTCGATGCGGTCGGACAGCCGGCCGGCCAGCGGCGAGAAGACCGCCATCATGACCGGCTGAAAAATCAAGACCAACCCGGCATTGCGGGGCGGAAGCCCTTTGATGTATTGCAGATAAAGGCTTAGCAGAAAGGTCACAGCGAAAGTCGCACTGTAATGGATCAGGGCGGCCAGACATGAAAAAGAAAATACCCGGTTGGCCCTGAAGAGTTTGACCTCGAAAACCGGAAATGGCACGGCGGTTTCCCATTTGACGAACGCCGCCAGCCCCAGCAGACCGGCCAGGATCAATCCGACACTTAATTTGCGCGGCAGGACCGAAACGCCGTACATCAGCGCAATGATGGCGACCGCGTAAATGAGGGCGCCCCAAAGATCGAACTTTTCGCCCCGAGCGCCGGCCCATTCGCCCTTTAACATCCAATGGATCAGGACCATAATGAACACCCCCAGGGGAATATTGATCAGAAAAATGCTGCGCCAGCCAAAATGTTGGGTTAAAACGCCCCCGCAAAACGGACCGCACGCAAGTCCCGTATAGACCGCCGCCACGGTTATTCCCAGGACCTTGCCCCGCTCTGACAATGGAAACACCGCCGACAGGATGGCGATGCTGGTGGCAAAGATCATCGCCGTGCCGACACCTTGAAAAATTCTGAAGAAAATCAGCATGGACACGGAACGGGCGACCGCCGCCAGCAGCGACGTCAG
>CP070697.1:3158417-3161436 GCA_020353555.1 Desulfobacterales bacterium | reverse complement strand
GTCAATGCTCTCAAGTTTCTGGAACATGAAAAACTGATCGAAGCCATCCCCCGGCGCGGTTACTTCGTCCGTCTTTTTTCCAAACAGGAAATGGTCCAGATCTTCGAACTGCGCGAAGTTTTAGAGGGCTTGGCCGCCCGGCGCGCCGCCCAGCATATCACCGGCGCCCAGCTCAAACAGCTGGAGGGTTTCTTCAAGCAATTTGGCGGATCCACGGACATCACCGATTACAAAACCTATGCACGCGAGGACCGGCGGTTCCATAATTTTGTGATCGAAGTCGGCGGCAAGGAATTCCTGAAAAGCATTTTGCAGACTTACAACATCATCGTCTTCAGCTACCAGGTGGTTTCTTCCGAAGGGTTGATCCGACCCCCCAATGAGACGATCCACGAACACCTGGCCATCGTCGCGGCCATCCGCAAGAGAGATGCGCTAGCCGCGGAAGAACTCATGCGCCAGCATTTGAGGAAATCGGGTGATTTTATCCAGCGCGACATCGCGTCGGAAAAACAGGAAGGGACGCGCCGGCCCAGGGCCGTCAATCAACAGAATGCGAAATTGTAAGGCGACCCCGCGGCGGCATGAAAGGAAATTGACATGGAAGAATTGATCATCTGTGTGGCCCCGTACCCCGGAGAAAAACAGGCCGAGAAATTACCGACCCCCGTCAGCCTTATCGATGAAGTCGTCCGGGCGCACGCGGCCGGTGCTTCCATCGCGCATCTGCACGTCCGGGACGCACAAGGCCTGCAGACATCCGACACGTCGCTTTTTCAGCGCCAGGTGGCCAAGATTCATGCCGCCTGTCCGGTGATTATCGAAGGCTCCACCGGGGGAACACCGGAACACTCCCTGCAGGAACGCTGCGCCGCAACGACCGTTGCCGGAATTGAAATGGGATCCCTGAATTTGGGCTCCATCAATATGCATGGCGGGGTGTACCAGAATTCCATGCCGGACATACGTTATTACGCAACGCAACTCAAACAACGGAGCATCAAGCCGTTTCTGTGCGTTTTTGACCTTTCGATGTTCCACAATGCCCGCCGGTTGGAGCAAGAAGGCCTGCTGGAACACCCCCAGGTCTACAATCTGGTTTTCGGCATCCCCGATACCTTGCCGTATTCCCCAAAGACGCTTGACATTTTTGGGGATCAGCTGCCGGCAAATGCCGTCTGGTTTCTTACCCGGCACCATGCGCCCGCCTGGCAGGGCTGGCGCGACGCATTGAAGCGCGGCGGTCATGTGCGTGTCGGCTTCGAGGACGGACCTTTTCTGGCATCGGGCGAACGCGCGCGATCCAACGCCCAGTTGGTTGAGGAGGTGGTCCGCGGCGCCGAAGCGCTGGGACGGAAAGTGGTCGGGCCGCAAAGGGCACGCGAAATTCTAGGCCTTGTTCCTTAGGGCGGCGCCAAGCCGGGGCTGCGCTGCTCAGGCCCGGGCCCAAACGGGCCGGCCCCGGTTCGGCCCTTCGTCCAAACGCTGACCGGGTGTCCGTTGGGAAAGGCGTCCCGTCGGCGGCGGATTCAGGTTCGAGGAAGGCTCATCCCGCCCCGGCGGGTGCGCCTGCAGCCGCAAGCGGGAGAAATAGCCATTGCCGATGGGACCTTAACCTCAACTCGAAAGGGGGGATGGCGCGGAATAAAAAGCCGAATTGCTCAATGATTGATAGGGGGTTTGAGGCCGGCAGAAGCGTCCCCGTCAACAGGCGCGCTTGTCAGCCGTGTTCGCCAACCTAACCATAGCTCAATTTAAGGAGGAGGGATTTGTCATGAAAAGGATCTTTTGGATGGGTCTGGTTGTGTTATTGGCCGGTGTCACCGCGGTCTATGCCGCCGGGGAAGGTTTTCCCAAAAGGGATATCACCAATGTGGTCGTTTGGGCCGCGGGCGGCGGCACCGATACCTGCAACCGGATTGTGAGCGCGGAAATGGCCAATTTTCTGAAGGTCAACGTCAACGTCATCAACAAAACCGGCGGTGTGGGCGGTTCCGTGGGCATGAGTTTTGCCTACAAAAAGCCCCATGACGGCTATACGCTGTGCGGTCTGTCCGAATCCTGCGTGACCGCCGGGGTTCAGGGCGGATGGGATCAGAGGATGGAAGTCTGGGATTTCTTCATCGTGGGGGGCTCGCCGGATGTCATTTCCGTGACGCCCGACACGCCTTACAATTCCCTCAAGGATTTGATCGAGGCGGCCAAAAATGCGCCGGGCAGCATCAAGGCCGGTGCCAGTGCCGCGGGCTCGATCCACCATCTGAACCTGTTGGCCCTGGAAAACGGTTCCGGCGCCAAGTTCAGCTTTATTCCTTACACGGGTTCGGCGCCCAGTCAAAACGCCGCGATGACCGGTGAAGTATCCCTGGTGGTCACCTCGCTGGCCGAGCAGCAGCAACTCCTGCGCGGCGGAAAGCTGAGGCCTCTGGCCATGCTGATCCCGGATGCTTTTACCGTGGAAGGGCTGGGCACGATTCCCTCGGCGTTTGACACCTATCCGGAACTCTCGAAATACCTGCCCATCTCCCAGGCCATCGGCATGGCGGTGGCGGCCGATACGCCGGAGGACGTCAAGGCGGTGATCGCCGAGGCCTTCCAGAAAGCCTTGGCAACCGAGAAAGTGCAAAAGTGGGCCAAAGAAAACTATTATTTGCTCTCCGGCAAGACCGGGGAAGAGGCCCGCAAAGAATTCAACATGCTCGAATCTTTGTTCGCCTGGACCCTCTGGGAGCTGAAGGCCGCCAAGGTGGACCCCGCCAGCCTGGGGATCCCCAAACCCTCCGAATAATCGCAAGTCACCCATGAGAGCCGGGGGTCGCGCGACACTCCGGCTCTCCCGAGGTACCGGCCGCCGAACAGGTAACTTTTCAATCCTTTCACGAGGAGGGGCCGTATCATGATGGACAGAGAGAAACTCCGCAAGGCCGATATCTTCACCAGCATCCTGATTGTCCTGTTCGGCCTGTGGATCATCCGCCAAGCCTTCCAAATGCCGATGAAGGACAGCTGGGGAGGGGTA
>CP070697.1:3155298-3158317 GCA_020353555.1 Desulfobacterales bacterium | reverse complement strand
GTTTTCCGCCATCCCGGCCATAAACGAATGGTTGGGAAATATCATCAGTTATTTCAACATCGTCGTCGTCGTAATCGTTCTCTGGGAAATTGTGGCACGCTACGTCTTCATTGCGCCCACCATCTGGGCCAGTGAGGCCATGGTGTTGCTGAGTGGGACGATGTATGTCCTGGCTGGGGGCTATGCGCAGCTCTACAAGCGCCACGTGCGCATCGATCTGGTCTACAACCGGTTGGGCACGAAGGCCCAGGCCATCTGCGACTTGGTCGGCTATCTCTTTTTCTGCCTTTACATGTACGCCCTGGTTTGGCACGGGTGGCTTTACGCCTACGCGTCTATCCTCGACTGGGAGACCACCAGCACGCCGTGGGATCCCTTGATCTGGCCTGTAAAGCTGGCCATTCCCTTCGGCTCCCTGCTCATCTGGCTGCAGATGACACTGGATGTCATCCAGAGGCTGCTTACGGTTTTCGTCACCAAGGAGGGTGCGTGGTGACAGTCAGTATTGGCTTCCTCTCAATTTTCCTGGCCTTAGGCATCATCGCCCTTCTGATCATCGGGCTCCCGTTGGCGTTTGCGACGGGCTCCATAGCAACCGTCGCCACCCTCTTTCTCTTTGGTCCGGACGCCATGCAACTGGAAGTCATGCGGGTGTTCGATATGATGAACAACTACGTGCTTGTGGCGGTCCCTCTGTTCATCTTCATGGCCAACATGATGGAGCGGGCCGGTGTAGCCGAACAGCTTTACAGCGCCGTGCACATCTGGTCCGGTAGAATGCCGGGCGGACTCGCGATCGGCACGATTGTCGCCTGCTGCCTGATGGCGGCGATGGTCGGTATAGTCGGTGCGGAGGTGGTTACCCTGGGGCTGATTGCGGTTCCGACCATGCTCAAGCGAGGCTACCACAAGAATATTGCCTTGGGCTCTGTGTGCGCCGGAGGCGGCTTGAGCACGCTAATCCCCCCGAGTGTCGTATTCATTGTCTATGCCATGGCGGCGGGCGTGTCTGTCGGTGAATTGTTCATTGCTGGCATTGGTCCGGGACTGCTGCTAGCTGCGCTCTATATCGCTTACATCGTGATTCGCACCGGAATAAACCCCTCGCTGGCCCCGCCGGCACCCGAAGAAGAGCAGAATCTCTCGATCCGGGAGAAGGCGCGCTACCTCAAGGGGTTGATCCTGCCGATGTTGATCGCTTTCGGTGTTCTGGGGTCAATCTATGCCGGGGTGGCCACACCGACGGAGGCGGCCGGGGTCGGATGTTTGGGTGCCACCGTGGCCTGCCTGATCAACGGCAACCTCAACGTGGCGGCGGTCAAGACGGTTCTGTTCGGAACGCTGAAGGTTTCCGCCATGTGTTACTGGTTGATGTTCGGAGCCCAATGCATCATCGGCATTTACAACATGGCGGGCGGGGCTGAGTTTGTCCGTTCGATTTTTGCGGCATTGCCGCTGGGGCCTTATGGTATTATTGTGGTCATGCAGCTGATTCTGATTTTTCTCGGATGCTTTATTGACTTCATCGGCATTTTACTGCTGACGATGCCGCTGTTCGTGCCGATTATCGTTGAGCTTGGATTCGACCCGATCTGGTTCGGCGTATTGTTCTGTATGAACATGCAGGTCTCTTACATTTCACCGCCGTTCGGTCCATCCGCATTCTATTTGAAAGGTGTTCTGCCGCCCGACAGCGACGTCACGGTAACAGACATTTTTAGGTCCACCGTTCCCTATATGTTCTTAATTTTGATTGCCCTGCTGATCATCATGTTCGTCCCGGAGGTGGCGTTGTTCCTGCCGCGGATGATCCGGAGCTGATGGGCCGACCTGATCGGAAACAAACCTGGGCCCAGGCAATGCCTGAAATCAGCAAATGAAGAAAGGAGTCGTTCAATGGCAAATGTACCTTGTGAACTGGAAGGCTGCGCGCTAGCTGTTCTGAACGCCATGGCCGGCCGGGCGGAGTACCTCGCTCACATTCTCAAGGCCATGGATGAGGCCGGCGTGGAGAACGCCGACGACATTCTCAAGAAGGCTATCTACAATGTCGGCCGAACCTGGGCCGCGAAGCTCGGCAAAGTCGACAATCCGCATGAGTTCTGGGACAAGCTGTTGACGCCGGAACTGCGGGAAATACTCAAATTGGACTGGGTGCGGGACGGCGAGGACGAGGTCGAGCTTCACTTCTACCGCTGCCCCCTGGTTTATGGCTGGCAGAATATGGACCTCGAGCCGGCAATGATTGAACGGCTGTGCAAGATCGCCAACCGGGTAGATTACGGAAACGTGGAGTCCTTCGGTTTCAAGCTGGAGATGGACCCCGGACTCGGTGAGGGGCGTCAGCGGTGCACGCTGATCGTGAGAAAATAGAAAAACACTCCGAATCGAGTTTTGACGCGCAGCGGGAGTTGAGGTATGGCGGCGGGACACCGTTGGTTTGATACATGGGGTCATTGGAATTGACAAATTGCAAGAAGTTGGGCTAATTAAAGTCCATGGGCCAGACCCTCCAGGATCGCAGTTTGCGGGGCGTATCATCACGTCATCAATCGAGGCAATCGAGGCCAGCCCATTTTTCAAAAAAAGAACGCCCACAAATGTGGGGGGAAGAAAGATGAACTCCGATTCCCGTCACAATGAAGCCGCGCAAGACCGCAACCCCGAAGAATTGCCACTTCAGAGTCGGGAAACTATTTTCTCCGACCATATGCGGATTGAGGCAAGAAGCCTGGCTCTTCATCGGGCGGTGGCGGGAAAAATACGGGAAAACCCTCAACTGATGGAGAAGGTGCGTGAGAAATTGAAAGATCGCCTGCGCGCGTATTCCGCCCAGGGACTTATGCCGCCGGGGGCATTGTCTGAATGGGAAGCAATTTTGGAGGGCGGCTCTCTAAATGGGATTCTGCAGTTTTTGGTGTCGCCCGGCGAGGAGGCCAGAAGATTAAGACAGTCCAGTCCGTTCGCGGGGATCCTCAGCCCTCAACAGAGATGGAAAATTTATGCGGCGTATCGATCT
>CP070697.1:3152163-3155198 GCA_020353555.1 Desulfobacterales bacterium | reverse complement strand
GTATTATATCCGGCCATACTGACCGATAAATCCGCCGCGGCCAGATAAGCAAGAAAATCGCGGGTAAATTGCCTCACCACAATGCGGCGGCCGGCCATTCTTTTTAGACGATCGGAATCATTGGGATCCATCAATGGCCCCGTAAATACACGCAGGTGCAAAGGCTTTGGAGTGGGAATGCGCGGCACGGCTTTGATCACAGCTTCCAGCAACGGGGCCCCTACATTCCCGCCGCCCGCGCTGGCAACGATGAAAAGATCGGCGACGCCCAATCCCAGTTGTTCCCGTAGTATTCGGCGAGCGTTGGCCGGGGGCCGGGGGGTGATAAATCCGGTATAGACGATCGGCACGCCGATATCGCCGGTGCGGGTAAACGTCTCTTCAATTCGGCAGAGCTTTGGATCGGAATGAACGAGCACGGCGTCAAACAAGCTGTTGAGCGTATTGATCACACGCATTTCATGTTTGGCATTGTTTTCCTTCTCAACCAGGATATCCCGCAGGCTGCATACGACCCGGCACGCAGAAAATTGGTTGTTCCGGATCGCCAGCAGGATAGGATCAAGCTCAAATCGAAAAGCCTTGCGACCGAAGGGATAAAGTTCGACAATGAAAAGATCCGGAGCAGCTTGCTCAAAAACGGTGAAAAGACGTCTTTGGCGCTCTTGCTTGACCTGATCCAGGGTGATGTTCTGGGCGGAAGTAAAGAGTCCCTTAAAATCCCGACCCATCTGAATTTCCGGGAGCCGGACTTCCTGAACATGCTCTGGTAAAACCGTATCCGCAGCGGGACCGCCGGACACCAGAATGACCTCGTGGCGGGACAGAGCCCGGCTGATTTCCAGGGTCCTGAAAAAATGCCCGATGCCCAGGACATGCTGACAGTAAAGGACAATCTTCATGCTGCGCACCGGTTGGGGGTGCGGGGTTTCGGGTACGGGGTTTTGGGGTATTGCACCGTAGGAACTGAGATTCGGGAACCCGTTTCCTTGACCCGAAAACCGATCTCATTGGTGATGGACATCCAATAGTCCTGATTCGCGGAGCAATCAAGTTTCAATTCCTGCAATTGCACACCAAGCCGCAAGTTGCAAGCATTCCGGAGGCCGCCGCGAGCGCCGGCGACCCGCATCCAGCCGCCGCAAACAGCGACCGGCAACCTCAGGGATAAACCCCGGTGCGGCCAAGCCTTCGTGTCTATTTGGCAATGCATCTTCGGTGTGTTATGCTGGCGTATGCTCAATTTTAAGCCTTTGGTTCTTGTTCTCGCAGTTTAAAGTGCTGGCTTCCAGGTGACCGGAGAACGCAGATTTGGGAACAGATCGAATCAGAATCGAAAAAATAACCCTAAAAAACCTTCACGATTTCGCTTGTCAGTCTTTGACCGACACGGCTTTTAAAGAAACGGCCCCCATTTCCCTCAGTCGCGCCCGGGCCCAAGCCCGGAACCCGTATGCCCTGCCCGACGATGTGATTTTGGTGCTCGCCTATGTTGGGGAACGCTGTGTCGGTTATCATGGCCTGCTGCCGGGTCAATTCCTTCGCGAGGGGAATTTTTCGCAAGTGCACTGGGCCACGACCTTTTTTGTCGCACCGGATTTCAGAGGTCGAGGCCTCGGCGAGTTGCTGATTATGGAGATTTTGAAATTAAACCGTGATTTTGCGGTGACCAGGATGACCGTAGGTGCCCAACAGGCTTATCGAAAAGCCGGCCTGCGGCCGCTGGGAATCCTTCGCTATTATCAACTGCGGGTGGAGAGAATCCTTGGGCAGGATCCCTTTTCCCAAAAAATCATTGCCTTGTGCCAGGCAATTCGCCGCAAACCCCGCGGCTCTTCGCAAAGTTACCGGCAATCCAGGGGCGATCCTACCGCTATTCTAAGAAATTCTTCTACGGCACCCTATTGGAACTCATTCAGAAAGATGTGCCCAAATTCAGTTTTGAGGAAGTCCCTCAACTCAACGAGGCTCTTCAGGATGCAAAGCTTTTCCCCTCGACGCGTCCGCTGTTTCGCCGGGAAATTGCAACGATCAACTGGATGCTGCAGTACCGATGGGTGTTATCGGCGGACGAAAAAAAACAAGAGGTCGAAAATTATTATTTTTCCACGCGGCGCGACATCTTCCGCTATGCAGCCTTGGAAATTTATGCCGCCGGCGCAAACGCTTTGAAGGGCTTTTTAGTTCTCTCCATTTCCCGCAACAAATCAAAAACAGTCGTAAAGATATTGGATTTTTATTTTCGAAATCCCGCTGACTGCAAAATCGCGGGATTCTTGGCACTGCGGTACGCGCACGATTTTCTGGCCGACCGCATCGAGTTTCCCGTTGCTCTGGAATTCTTTTTCAAAAGCCATCCTTTATTGAGCTGGTTGATCAAGAAACAAGAGCGGCTGTATCTTTTTCATCCCCACTGCCAGGATAGTCCCCTGGCAAGGTCGGTGGGCGATATCGATTTTAACTACTGTGATGCCGACACGGCCTTTACCTGAGTTAAATCCGATTCGCAATGCCCGCCAGCCGATTCCCCGGATCGAACCATTAACCCGTCATCCGGCGTCCTGATTGAGAAGCGCATCAATATCAATCCGGCCATAAATCTCCCGCGTTTTTCTGGGTCTGGCACCGTAAAATTGCTTAAACCCGAAGGACTTGAGAAGGGCAATGAATTTATCACTGTATTCATTGAACGGGAAGCAGTACATTTGCGGTGTGAAACCCAGATTCAACTCAAACCACTTCAGACACAGCTCGGTATCGTATTTAATGTAATCTTCCCATGCGGCTTCGGAGCGCTGCACCAGCGCGCCATCCCGCAGATCAAACCCTTGAAACGCGAGCCTGGAGCGGATGCTCAGATCTTCACGCGACAGGATCGCACGGTTCCGAATCCGCTCCAGCTTCCATTGACTCACAGGTTTTATCTTGCGCGGATGCTTCCGGGTTAGAACGACATCATGAAAATGGCTGTGAGCGCCAACCAGCACATTGGGGTACCCGGCGAGAATCTGTATTTCTTCTAGCGTCATAAAATG
>CP070697.1:3149025-3152063 GCA_020353555.1 Desulfobacterales bacterium | reverse complement strand
CGTATTGTCGCGGCCGCAAAAGGCCGCTAACCCAATTTCTGGCAAAAATGACCCCAAAATGGGCCAACCGAGAAATGACGCTAGAGGGATTTTTCAAATCGATTAGGTTAACTTGAGCCATGGTGTGTGTATCCTTTCATTTTAATATTTTAAGATGCCGAGCAATTGCCGCTAAACAATCGCCCGGAGGAGACACCACCTAATCCCTCAAACTTAACTTTTGGTTGAAGGTTCGATTCCTTCAGGGCCAACCAGAAAGACAAAGGCTTTCGGCCTTTCCGGCTTGGAGGCCTTTTCTGTTTGGGGCCGAATCGGGCTTCTGAGCCCAACGGCGGTTCCGCGAGGTTGGCGGGAAAATCATCTTGACAGTGCGATTTTTATAGTGCTATTAGTATAAATTTTAATTTGGCAAGAAATCCCATCCTTGCTCTGGACCCGTTCCAGGGCTTGAATATCCACAAGGAGGTATATTCCCAAATGCGAAAGTATGAAACAGTTATCATTATGGACCCTGATCTTGCGGCTGAAGAACGGGCGCCGGTCCTGGAAAGAATCAAAGAATTAATTCCGCAACAGAACGGCTTGCTGGTGGCGGTGGACGAATGGGGAGTCCGCAAAATGGCCTATGAAATCAAGAAAAAGCTGCGCGGGTATTATATGCGTTTAGACTTTTGCGGCACCGGCGAGCTGGTCAATGAAATGGAGCGGTTTTTCCGCATTGATGATCGGGTGCTTAAATTCATGACGGTTTTGCTGGATCCGAAAGCCGATCTCGAAAAAATAAGGGAAGAAATCGCCAAGGCCGAAGCCGAAGCGCAGGCTGACACCGCCACCCCGGAAGCCGCCAAGGAACTTCCGGGCGAAACCGAGCAAGCCGCTGCGGCCGCTGCGGCCGCACCCGCAGATGAAGCGGTGGAAGAAGTTGAAACGACCCCCAACGTTAACACCGAGGAGACCCCATAAAATGGCAGCCGTCAGCAAATCCACGTTTAGAAAAAAAAGAGTGTATCATCGCCGCAAAGTTTGCCGTTTCTGTGCCGATGCCAGCTTGACGATCGATTACAAAGATTCCAAGACCTTGAGAAACTTCACCACGGAACGCGGCAAAATCATCCCCCGACGCATTTCCGGATGTTGCGCCCGTCATCAGCGCGCTTTGACGCACGCGATCAAACGGGCCCGCACCATTGCGTTGATGCCCTTTGTGGGAACGATTGAATTTAATTGACCCGGGGAAGTCCACGAGGTCTCCGGCCCCAAAGGACGGGGCACCACCTTGGGCCGGCGGTTAGGGGCAATGGCTAAAGATATCGCTAACGGTGTTTTGATCACCAGTCTGATATTGGCTTTATCCATTTATATTCCGATTGTAGGGTTTTTGGGCTCCCTGTTTATTCCCTTGCCGACCCTTTTTTATCGTGCCAAGCTCGGCCGTAAAATTGGAGCCGTCGTCCCCGCTTTGACACTGGTGATCCTGGTGTCCCTGCTCGGCGGATTTTCGATCGACATCTTATTCTTCTTTACTCTGCTGCTGATCGGATTTGTCCTGGCGGAACTGCTGGAGTTGAACCTGTCCATCGAAATGACGGTTGCTTATGTGTGTGCCTGTGTCGCCGTCACGGCCGGAGGCGGCCTTGTGGTTATCAGCAGCATCACCAGCACCGGGATTTACGCCATTGTTTCCCAATTTGTGGCCCAAAACCTCAAGCTGACCATGGCATTGTATAAAAGCATGGGGATGCCCGAAGAAAACCTGCGCCTCATCCTGAGTTCATTGGATAAAATTCAATATGTACTGATTCGGATTATCCCGTCACTGGTGCTGGCCTCTACACTTCTGGTCACCTGGACGAGTCTTCTGCTGGCCAAACCCTTGTTGCGACGCAAGGCGCTTTATTATCCTGATTATGGTGTTTTGAACCTGTGGAAGGCCCCTGAGTATCTCGTGTGGGGCGTGATCGGATGCGGTCTGATGATGCTTTTGCCCAGCGGTGGCGTTAAAATGCTCGCGGCCAATGGGCTGCTGATTCTGATGACGATCTATTTTTTCCAGGGCATTGCGATTGTCGCTTATTATTTCGAAAAGAAACGATTTCCGCGCCTGCTCCGATGTTTTTTGTACAGTCTGATTGCGCTGCAACAGATGGTGTTGTTGGCCGTGATCGGCTTAGGTTTCTTTGACATCTGGTTAAATTTCCGCCGGCTGGGTAAGCCCGCCGGTTGAGCGTCGTAGTGTAGAACGGCCATGCCGGCCGACCGTCGGCACAAGTATTCCCAATGGCGGCGCGCACTGCCGCGTTATCGGGTTGAATGGTTGTAACCGTCTAGCCCTTTGAAAAACCATGAATAGGCTGTCGACCGGGATATCTTGTATACAGCCAAATTGATACGAATGGTTAACCCGCCCTGGGGACGTCTAACTCCGCCGGTATGACCGGAACGGACCTCACACTGCATTCGACCCTCAAGCTCGTATCCGTTCCCTCAGGGCTATTTTTCCCGATCTCGGGCTCAAGGCTCCCGTTTCAATCCGCGCAAACCTCCCGGTATTCCCGCGGTTCGAATTGGAGCTTGCCTTGAATTCGAAAAAACGAGCACATTTCTGAATGGACACCAGATAGAATATCAAAGCGCTTGACGCCCGGCTTCGGCGTCGGCGCATTTTCCAGTTAACGCAGTCCGAAGTGGAGGTTCAAGCATGAAATTGATTCTAAAAGAAACAATCGATTCCCTCGGCATCATCGGCAGTGAAGTGAACGTGGCCGTCGGTTATGCTCGGAATTACCTGTTACCCCAGGGCAAGGCGGTCCTGGCGACCCCGCAAAACCGCAAAATGCTGGAACAGGAAAAGGTTAAATTTGAAGTTCAAATTGCCAAAGAACGCAAACTGGCCGAGGAAATGGCGCAAAAACTCGAAGGGGTCACCTGCCAGATCGCTTCAAAAGTCAGTGAAGAAGACCGTCTGTACGGTTCAGTGACTGTCCGCGACATCATCGAAGCCCTGGCCCGCCAGGATATCGTGGTCGAAAAGCGCATGG
>CP070697.1:3145887-3148925 GCA_020353555.1 Desulfobacterales bacterium | reverse complement strand
GGCGCGTGGGGCCTCAAAAAGATGTACGGCAAGGAATACGAAGGGGTTCTCCGCAGCACGGTGGTCATCGACCCCCAGGGGGTCGTGCGCCTGTCCTGGCCCAAGGCCAAAACCAAAGGCCACGCGGCCCAGGTGCTGGACGAATTGAAAAAAATTGCCCAATAAACGGGATATCTACTCAAGTCTGGGCGGGTGGAATCAAGGGATGCCCGGATCGCCGCCTTTCCCGCGGCAAGCGCGGGATGTGCCAGGGGGGAGGGGCGGAGGGCGGCCGAACATTTTCAGGCCAGTGAATTCCATAAGTAAAAGGTCGCATAAGCTTTCCAATTTTTCCAGGGCGCGGCCAACCCCTCAATTTCCTTGCCCGTGGGCTTGGTAGTCATGCCCAATTGCTGTTTGATCGCGTTTTGAAGCCCGATATCATCAACCGGCAACGCCGCGGGGTCCTTGAAGCATCTCAAACCCACATAAGCGGCGGTCCATTTTCCCACCCCGCGCAAACGCATCAATTCTCTTTGGGCGGACTTGAGATTATTATTCTTGAGTAACGCCTTTTTGTCGAACGTCCCGCTTTGTATCTTTTGCGCCAGTTCGATGATGTACTCCGACTTTTGGGCGGTAAATTGCAGGCGCCTCAAAGTGGCCACGCTTTGCCGGGCGATTACGTCCGGCGCCGGAAACAAATAGAATGCCCGGGCGTTGAAGTTAAACTTTTCTCCAAACGATTCGACGAAGCGCTTTTTGAGGGCGTAAGCAAATTTAAGATTGATCTGTTGCCCGATGATCGCCCAGCAGGTGGCTTCAAACAGATCAGGAATGGTCACGAGCCGCAGGCCGTAATAGGGGTCCACCAGATTTTTTAAAACGGCATCCTTGCGGGCCATGCGATAAAACGGCTGGAGATCGGTTTCCAGATCAAACCAGTCCCAAACATATTTGGCGGCCAGGGCGCGGATCGATTTTTTAGGACGCGGAGTTAAAAACGCGATGCCCAGGCAATTGGAATCCTCCGGACGGATCTGCAGCAGCACGGGCTCCTGGCCGAATCTTAATAATTTGTAAAGGGTTTCCTGTGCAACCCGATGGCAAGGTTCCTGGGGCGAACGGGCCAGATATTTCAGACAGGCCGTGAAATCGAATACCGGCGGCGTCCTTAGAAAGACGGAGGAACCCTGGTCCCCCCATTTTCCCGGCGGAAAATCCGGGAAACATCTGCGGCAGGCCCGATATCCGGCGCGTTCCGCCTGGCGTGCGGTTTTAAAATACACCCTGTTTTGCGGCAACGGCGTTCGCGCCGGACAATCGGGCCGGCAATAAATTCCGGTGGTCTTAACACCGACGAAATTTATTTCAGCGTTTCCAGGCAACGAGGGTCCGTCTAAAGGTTTAGGGTCGTTATAAAATCGCCCCGCGGGCGGCAATGGGCCAAATGCTTTCGACGTGATTTTTGCGTATCCCCACATACCAGTCGTAGAGATTAACCGTGGGATCACAGTGGCCGGGAACCATTCGCAGTTTATCCCCAATTTTGAGATCGCGTCCCGGGTCATGCAGAATCAATTGGCCGTGTTCATCGCCGCCCACCCTGTAGTCCACATCATCCAGGGCCGGTATCAGCGGCATGCCGGAGTCCACCGCGACCGCCTTGAGCCCGGCATCCACCACCGCCCGATCCGCGGTGGGGCGGCTCATGACCGTCGTATAAACAAAGAGGCTTTGCTTGAAGGCCTGCAGCGGGCGGCCGTTTTCGTCCAGATTCTTGGCATAGTCGGCATCCATGAAAACATATGAGCCCGGCTGTATTTCGTTGAAAATGCCGCTGTCCGCCTCGAGCGGGTAGGTACCCGTTCCGGCACCGGTAATTGTCTCGCAAGCGATGCCCTGCTGCTGGAGCAGCTCGACGGCTTCCATTGTCCGGCCGACGGCCGCCGCGATGGCCTTTTGGCGTGCCGTCCACGTTCGCAAATGTTGCGCTGCGCCGTGGTAGGCATGCAGCCCTGCAAAACGCAGGCGCTGGGAGGCCACGATGAGATCGGCCAGTTTGACGAGCGCATCCCCCGGCGGCAAGCCGCAACGGTTGGCACCGACATTGAGCTCGATCAATACATCGAGATCAGCGTCATAGAATTGTGCGGCCCGGCTGTATTCGGCCACGTGGATGGGGTCATCGGCACAGACCGCCACCTTGGCGTGCCGCGCCAGCGCGCCTAAGCGCTCGATTTTGGGTCGGCCGACGACTTCGTTGGAAATAAAGACATCGCGCACGCCGCCGTAAACCATGGCTTCGGCTTCGCTGACTTTCTGGCAACAAACCCCGACGGCCCCTTGAGCGATTTGCTTTAAAGCGATGACGGCACATTTATGCGTTTTGGCATGCGGACGCAACCGGACGCGGCGGTCCTTGACATCTTCAACCATGCGTTCGAGGTTTTTTTCCAGAAGATCCAGGTCGATCAATAGTGCGGGCGTGTCGACTTCTTCTAAGCGCATGCCCACGCGGGCGGGAATCAGATCAGGCATACCTCATCCTTTGGACGGCGTGAATATTATCCTTCCCAATGGGGGGTTGAAGATTATTGGGGCGCCCGTGCGTCCTGCCGCACCGTGGTGCGCACGTTGAGCCTATAGCATAGCTCGGTGGCGGAAGGCAAGGCTGCGCCGGATCGAACCGTCTCGTTGGCAGGTTGCTTTCAGGCCCCCTGTGGCACCCGGGGTCGGGCGCCTTTGAGGGCACTCTTCATCTGGTAAAGGGCGTGATCCGCTATTTTGAGCAGCGTTTCCGGGCTATGGCCCCGGCCGGCCTCGGTGGAAGCGATTCCGAAACTGATGGAAACCGGGATGGCGTCGGCGCCGCTGACCAGGGGGCGGGCGTTCAAACGATTTTGGACCCGCTGGAGCAAAAGTTTGGCGCGACTTACGGTGGTCTCCGGAAGGATGAGAACGAATTCATCGCCGGCAAAGCGGGCGATAAGATCTGATTCTCGCGTTATTTCAGATAATTGTTTCGCCAAATGTTTGAGCAGGCGATCCCCGGCCTC
>CP070697.1:3142739-3145787 GCA_020353555.1 Desulfobacterales bacterium | reverse complement strand
TCCAGATTGCCCGTGGGTTCATCGGCTAGAATGATCCTCGGATCATTGATTAAAGCCCGGGCAATGGCCGTCCGCTGCATCTCGCCGCCGGAGAGCTGGGCCGGAAAATGGCGCCGACGCGATTTGAGATTGAGCCAGTCGAGCAGCTCGACGGCCTTGGATTGGATCTTTTGATAAGATTTTCCGGCCAGAAGGGCCGGCAGACAGACGTTTTCCAGTACATTCAGAGTGGGCAGCAAGTTAAAAGATTGAAAAACCATCCCGACCACCTCGCGGCGAAAGCGGGTCAGATCGACATCGGTCGTGTTTTTCAAGTCGTGATCGGCAACGATTAATTCCCCTTGGGTGGGACGATCCAGACCGGCCAGCAAGGACAATAAAGTGCTTTTGCCGGAGCCGCTGTTGCCTTTCAGCACCACGATTTCCCCGGCCGGAATTTCCAGGTCGACTTGATTGAGGCCGACAACCTCGCTGTCACCGAGGGGATATATCCGGGTGAGCGCCCGGGCGAAGATCACCGATTCGCTTGGCAGTGGTCCCATTTTTACTCGGAGAGATAGCCTTTGGCAACCGCCTCATCAATCAGGCCGGCCACATATTTCCCCAGAAAACGTGCCCCGTCGGCCACCGGTTGCATGCGGGCCTTCACCTGGCTGCTTTTCACGCCGTGCTCCCGCCAGGACTGTCCTTCTGTGAAATAGTTGTGCAAAAAAGGCAGGAATCGATCCAGGGCGTTGGCAAAGCGTGATTCGAGGGTGCGCCGGGCCTCAAATTCTTCCCACAGATCGCGCAGCGTCTGGGCCTGGTCAGAGGGCAGCAGATTGAAGATGCGCTCGGCCGCCTGCTTTTCCCGTTGGGCCTGGTCCATCACGCCCTGACGATCATAGCAGTAAGTATCCCCGGCATCGATTTCGACCAAATCATGGACCATCAGCATCTTAAGCACCTGCAAAAAATCAAGGTTGGGTTCCTGCGCGTATTCCGCCAATATGAGCACCGCCAAGGCGATATGCCAGGAATGTTCGGCCGCGTTTTCCTGCCGGGAGCGATCCATGAGAATGGTCTGACGCAGCGTATGTTTGAGTTTGTCGATTTCAACGATAAATTCGACCTGTCTCCGGAAACGGTCGCTTTCCAGGGGGTGGAGATCTCCCTTCCCGGCGGCCGAAACCACTTTTTTATCTTGCAGATTGTTCCGCATCCTGACTCCTCGTCTCAAAGCAATAAAACCCGCAACCCCCCATCTCCTCGCCTCCCACGGCCGTAAAAACCGGAGACGAGCTGATCAGACGCGCGGTAAGCACCTGCCGGGATCATGCGGGCCTATGGCTTTTTCGGCGCCGGAGCGGCCGCGCCGGGCGGAAATAGCCGCTTGCGCAATTCCAGCCAGTCCTGCAGCTCGAGCACGGCCTGGGACAGATGATAGCGGCCGTCCGCATACACCCCATAGTCGCCGCCGCCGCCCATGGCCGAAGCAAACCGGGTGGTGTTGGCGTAGAATTGCCAGACATCGTTCCATTTACGTTCAACGGCTTCATCGAAGGGATTGCCACCCTGAGCCAAACCTTCCGCATAGCCGTTTTGCCAAATTTCACCCAGGATGTCGGTGGCGGTCAATGTCTGGGCATTGGTTTCCACGATGGTCTTCTCCAAACGTCCCCAATGAGCCTTCACCCAGGAAGCGGCGTGGCAGTTCAAACAGGCGGCTTGCATGGTTTTGCGCCGATGCTCTCTGGTACGCTCGTCGATGAGATATTCCGCGGCGTATTCTCCGCCCCAATCGCTCGGCAAGGGCAAGCCGTCCTTATTGCGGATAATGGTTGTATCCGGATTTTGCGGATGGGGATGCGCATAAATCAAACCGAATATGCGCCAGGGCAAACGATTGTTCATTTGATGGGTTCTAGCCGAAACTAATTCGCCCTCTGAATTCACCAGAAGACTCAGGTGACAGGCGGCACAAGTAGGGGCGGTAAAATCTCTGCCGATAGCCCAAGGCACGGCGTTGAAATCCCAGGATTGATGCAGCGCCTCAAATATATTTCCATGTTTGCTGGCGGAATAGACCTTGAAGGCCGGCACATCCGGTCCGATATGGCATTCCCCGCAGGTATAAGGTTTACGGGCCATTTCGATGGCAAACGTATGACGCGTGTGGCAGGCGGAACAGGCGCCCCGACTGCCGTCCAGGTTAATCCGGCCCACGCCCTGATTCGGCCACCCCGCGATGATCGGAAATTCCAATTCTCCGGCGGTCTCCGTATCCCGGATTTCCGAGCCGATAACCTTGAGTCGCGTGCCGTGACAATAGTAGCAGGCTTCAGCCTCGGCCGCCGCATCGGACAGTCCCAAGATAATTCTTCCGGCTTGACGTTGCACGCGGCCGATGATGCTGCGCTGCAGCTCTTGGTAGACGCGGTTACCCGCCAGATTCCGGTGAGCATGCGACATCAGGTTCTGGGAAAATTGCTCCGCCTCCTGGACATGACAAGTGCGGCAGTCATCGGGACTGACCACCACATGCACCTCATAACCATTGTGTTCAAAAGTATCGACATGGGCTTGGGGTCTGAGGGTATGGCACTCGGCACATCCCACGACGATATTCTGCAGGTTGGCGGGCACGGTCAGGCTGGAGACCTTGCGGGCCAAACCTTTCACGGCCGCCGCGGTTTTCGGCGCAATCTGGGCGTGCCGACTTTTTTGCCAACCTTGGACGATGCCGGGGTGAATGGATGCGTGGCAATCCAGACATTCGGCGGTGGCCTCGCTCACCGGGTTCGCAGCGGCCGTGACGGTTGCGGTCCCTAAAACGAAAATACCCAGCCAGAAGTTAAGCGCCTTGTTTCCCATGGTGTTCTCCTATCGCCCCGGTGTTCACGAGTTTTTTCGAGCACTACCCGGTCGAAACGTCAATTGACATATCAAATTAGCGCTTATCGACACCCGATTCAACCATTTTTCCCCCGGGTGTCACCTACCCAACAAGATTCCTTTCCGCTGGCATCTTGACTTTTTCCCGACCGGGATATTTTTCATACAGCTCAA
>CP070697.1:3139589-3142639 GCA_020353555.1 Desulfobacterales bacterium | reverse complement strand
ACGGCGGCCAGCGGACAGATTGAACGGATGTGAAACGTCTGGACCTTGCCGGGTGCCACCAGCCGGGTGGCAAACGGCAGGCCGCCGGTCTCGGCGACGATTATGTCCTTGAGATTGCCGCTCGCACGCAGTGTCTGCCGGAATTCAAGCGCGGCAAGTGTTCCGGGCATAATGACAACATTCTGGGCTTCCGTCAGATGCGGCGCGAGAAGCTTGGCATAGGCCGCAACGGTAAAGCCGGGCAAAGGGATAAAGATAACCTCGACATCCTTAATGGCTTGCGTGATATCGGTGGTAACCAGGTTCAACGTCGCTTTTCCGTCACCCGCAACCCCCGTCATTTCTATTTCTCCGGTTTCGAAGACTTTTTGCATGGCTGGGGCAAATTGATCCATCTCAAACATGTTGACCGACAGACCTTTAAGGGTAAGATCCGCGGCTATCGTGTGGGAACCGTTTCCGCCCCCCATCACCGCCACTTTCATGGGCTTCATCATTGCTTCCTTTGTTCATAAATGATCATTGCCAATCCGGTTTAGGCCTCAGCTTGGCCTCCGGCGTCAGGCATAAGGAAGTTCCTGCGCCATCAGAGGCAGACGCGTGCCCAACCCTTGGGTTTGCGCTCGGGCATAGATCTCCGTGGCCATGACGACATCCTCGATCGCCAGACCGTGGTTGAAATCGATGCGGATTGATGTCGAATACCCGCACGGTTTCGAACGCAGGCATCGCGGCATGCAGGGCCAACAGATTATAGCGGCCCTGGATGCCGGCCCCGACAATGCCGACGACCCTGGAATCCTTTGGTGCCAGATATTTGGCGGCCACCGGCGACACCGCGCCGGTTCGCATGGCGGTGATCCAGCCGCAGTCCATGACGGCCAAAGGCTGTCCGGTTTGAGTGTCGTTTAAAATGAGAAGGCCCATCACAGACGGGATGCCGAGGGCGGTGTTACCGGAAAAACTGCTGACCCATTTCAGGCCGGCCGCCTTTTTGCGGGGGAGGTACCCGGGCATGGCGTGAATGAAGGCCCGCTGGGGATGGATACCCGGCTTCGGCGGGTTTTCAGTCTCTCCCAACCCATGTTCCCTTAAAGCATCCTCCACGGCGGCGATCGAAGCCTCCATGGTCATGCCCGTGGCGATAACGTCTTCCTGAGACAGATAAAGCAGTTCGATGTTTTGCATAAACCTACCCGAGGTTTGATCGCTGATGGGCGTTCAACTTGTGAGATTTTCGTTTAAGCGGCCAACGCCGGCCCCTTTGCGGGGTCTTTTGCTGCCCGGTTAAAAGCCGTCATGGGAAGCCATTTGACCCTAAAGCGCCCCCAGCACCTTCTCCACGTTCTCCATCCGGACCAACCTTTCGTAGCGGGATATTTTGGCCTCATGGGCGCCCAGCAGTTCGGGTGAAGTGCGCTGCTCCCTGAGATCACAAAGCTTGGTCGCCCCCCAGAGAATCCAGTGCAGCGAGACTATCGGTTCTCTGAGGCACACCTTATCAAAGAGAAGTTCCGCATTCTGATAGCTCCGGCGGGCATATTCCTCCAGAAAGGCTTGTCTGTCTGCGGCCGCCAGAATGTCAGCGGTACACCACAGCTGGGCCGGCTCCGAAAGGAAACAGCTTAAGTCGTAGGAACGGTCGTCCACCCTCGGTTTTTCCCAGTCTATCATTCGCAATCCCTCTGACGTCCGGATGAAATTGTCGCATACCACATCCGTGTGATTCAGGCAGTCGGGCTGGAACGGGAGCGCGGATTGTGAAATCCTTGATCTGATTCGTTCCAGAATGCGGGACGAGAGGCTGACGATTTTTTTTTCGGCGGTTTTTCTCGTCCTGTAGTTGATCAGATCGTTTGCAGCCAGCTGATAGGTGTCGCGTAACGGATCCTGCCAGGTAATGAAATTCATTCCTTGGGGTGTGAGGCCGTGCAGTCTTGCCAGCAGCTCGGCAACCTCCAGGGCCCGGGACTTTTGGTAAGCCAGATGAGGTCCGGCCAGGTATTGTTCGATCAGAATATCGAACTCAAAGTGCTCTCTGGTATCATCGATGTGATAGACATCCGGCGCGATGCTGTGCGCCTGGAGAAATTTGAGGATGTTGTATTCATATTCGATCTGTTTGCGGAGCCCGCTTTGCGGTTCGATATTGACGCGAAAGATAAACTCCTTGTTTTCGATACTGACATGAAAGTTCAGATTATAAGCCCCCGGGGTCATTTTATGGAATTGAAGAGAGTCCATCTGCCGAACGGCCAGGATGTCCGGCGGCATATTTTTCAAATACTTCTCAATGTTCTTCCATAAACCGGCCACCGCTGTGCGGGAGGCCCTGTGGCCCGCCCTTTTCATTTCAGCACTTTGTCTCCGAGCTTTTTTAAAACATTCTGAAGGTGGTTCTTCAAGGTTTCAGCGGCCCGCCGTCCATCTCTCTTTTCCAGGGCATCCAGAACTTCGCGATGATCGATATACTGATCCAACAGCTCTTGTTTACTGAAGATCTGATAATGCCAGAAGCGGGCGGAAACAGCGTGCAGTTCATGCAGAATATCGATCAACTTCGGGTTGTGGGTGGACTCGTAGAGGAGATGGTGAAAATCGAATTCATACTGCATCAGCTCTTTGAGGTTTTCACTATCCTCTTTTTCCAGTTCCTGAACCCGCTCCAGAATCTGTCGGAGGGCTGCCAGTTGCTCCGGGGTGATCCTTTGGGCGGCCAGTTCACCGGCCAAACCTTCAAGAACGGTTCGGATTTCAATATTCTGCTTGTAGATATGGGTATCAACCGGCGAGACGATTGTTCCCGAACGGGAAAAGCGTTGGATGAGGCCGTCTCTTTGGAGGTGAAGCATCACCTCCCGCATGGGAGTCCGGCCAAGGCCGTAATGATCCATCAGGGCCTTTTCGTTCAAAGGCGCCATCGGCTTCAGATCGTGGGTAATGATGCGGTATCGAAGATCTTCGTATGTTGCGTCTTTTTTGGAGGTCATTGCCACAATGATTTGCGCAAGAAGCACCGTGAAAAAAACGTAACAATTTAACACGAAAAT
>CP070697.1:3136425-3139489 GCA_020353555.1 Desulfobacterales bacterium | reverse complement strand
CCGTTATATCCGGACAACTATCACACATATCCTGTCGGCCGTCTGCTTCAAAATTGACCGGTTGGATAATCATGAAACTCTGCAAATACGCCGCTTGAAAAAGACGGGCAGGCTTCTTGAGGATTTGCGCTAGAATCCTGAAAGCAATCCGGCGCATTTTTTTGTCGACGAGACTCCCCCCAAAAGCCGCCAGCTTCCCGCGGGCCACGCTGCGGGGCTCGGCATAGGCCAGGTAGGTCCCCGTAAAAAGGTGGGTAAGAGTCTGCACCAATTCCATAAACCGGGGTGATGTATAACCCATGGTCTGACCGTTAAACACCACGCGATTCGCCAGCAGCCATTTGAGAGAGTCCGGATTGGCGGTCCCGTTCAGGTAGGCGGCCGGTTCATAATGGGGATCGGCCTCGCGGATCTTCGCCACCACGTTCCCCGCCATGAGGGTTTGGGCACCGCCCCATTCCGTTTCTTTATAGGTGCCGGCCAGTTCGATTTTTTTTCCATTGGCATAACAATCAAAATCGCCGGTCAAGTTCGGCGAACGGTACAAGATAAAGACCATCGTATGCACGATGTCGGCGTGTTTTTGGGCCCAGTCCACCATCGCCGGGATTTCCGGCAGCGTCTTTTCGGAAACCGTGGCATTGAAGGAACAGGCCATCCCGCCGACTTTGGCCAGCAGTTGGGCATAATGCAATCTGAGCTCGTTGAGCTCGGCTTCCGTCCGCGCGTGCACCTGGGGTCGCTTTTGACTCGTATCGATGTGAAAAGTGAAACCAAAAACCCCCGCTTTTTTCAAATCCCTCAGCAATCCTTCGCTCAGAGCGAGTCCATTCGTGTTGACAACGGGCTTCCAGCCCATTTCCTTGATCATCTTCACCAAAGGGATGATTTGCGGATAAACAAGCGGATCCCCGCCGGCAATGCTCATGCAATCGCTTTTCCTCAGTTTCTGAAAGACTTCCAGGTCCGCCCTGACCTCGGCGAGCGTCTTGTGGCCCGAACCGCCGGTATCCCGATAACAACCCTCACAACGCAGATTGCATTGGGTTGTCGGTTCCAGCCAGGAAATGCCATTATCCGCGTAATTCCAGGGAAGGCGATAGTATTTACGATGATCAAGGGTCACAGACATGAGGGTACTCCTTACTCGCTTTTAGTCGTGCGGCCGGATCGCAATAGGCCGAAAAAATGTGTCTACGTATCATATTCGATTAAGAAATGGAAGCGGCGCTTAGACCAGGCAACGGCGCAAGCGCATTGGGGATCCCTCGCGCCGCCGGGCGCTCAGGGCCTTTTCGCAAAGGCGACCTCAGGGGTCGCCGCGCGGCACTTTAAAGATCAGGGCGGCAACCGGGCATATCCTCGCGCAGGCCTGGCAATCCTCACAGGCTTGCGCGTTCGAGTCAGGGGGGCCGAAATAGCTCACAACCGTATCAAAGCCCCGCTGGGCAAAAGTTAAGACCGGCCGGCCCTGCGGTTCCCGGCAGACCGCCAGACACTTTCCGCACAGGATGCAGCGATTGGGATAATATTCCAAGCCGGGAAAAAGCGGTACAATGGCAGGTTGCTTGAGATATGACGGCAGATGTTTGGATTTCAGGCCGACTTTCAAAAAACGGGCGCTGCGCTGCAATTCACATTGTCGATTGGCCGGGCAATTACGGCAGTCGACATCATGAACCGACAACAAGAACCGCAGGGCGGTCTTCTGCAGCCGCCGGACGGCCGGTGTATCGGTTTTAACAACCATGCCCGCCTGGACGGCAACGGTGCATGCAGCGACGGGCTGGTGGGTGCCTTCGATCTCAACCCAACACATACGGCAGGAAGCGGCCATGGGATCGATACCATCCAAGTAACACAGGCTGGGAATGTAGATGCCGTTTTGCAGGCAGGCTTGCAGCAGATTTTTCCCCGCTTCGACTTCCAGTTCACACTCATCAACCCGGATTTTGATCATTGTGGCTTGCCTTTCAAACATCACGTCCGCGCTCCCCAACCAGACCGCCGCGCATGAAACGCCCACCTTCTGCTGATGATCAACCGGCCTTCTTGGTTTCCGGCGGGCGCTCGATAATGGGGGCCCGTTCCGGCGGCGAGACCTTCATAACGGCATTGTATTCCGGTGGACAAGCCACCTTACACTCACCGCATTTCACGCATAAGACCTGGTCAATACCTTTTTTGCGGTTGCGGGTGGTAAAGACCGCATCGACCGGGCAACATCCCACGCACGCGTCGCAGCCCCGGGCGCATTTCTCCAGATCGATATAATACGCAATCAGCGGCCGGCACGTCAAACCGGGACAGCGCTTTTCCTCAACATGCGCATCATAGTCCTCCCGGAAGTATCGCAGCGAGGTGAGCACCGGGTTGGGAGCGGTCCGGCCCAATCCGCAGAGGGACCCGGCTTTGATATCTTCGCTCAAGCGCTGAAGCAGCGCCAGATCCTCCGCTTGCCCCCCGCCTTCGGTGATCCGCTCCAATATGGTGAGCAAATGCCGGGTGCCGATCCGACAGAAGGTGCATTTGCCGCAGGATTCCTTCTGGGTAAAATCCAGAAAATAACGGGCGACATCCACCGTGCAGCTATCCTCGTCCATCACCACCATACCGCCGGAGCCCATCATGGCGCCGGCTTCCGTCAGGGAATCAAAGTCGATGGGGGTGTCCAAGAATTCGGCCGACAAACAGCCCCCCGAGGGACCTCCGATTTGGACCGCCTTGAATTTCCTTTTTTTGGGAATTCCGCCGCAGATTTCAAAAATGAGCGTCCGCAGGGTGACCCCCATGGGAATTTCAACCAAGCCGGGATGCGTCACGTTGCCAACCACCGAAAAAACGGCGGTTCCGGGACTGCTTTCCGTGCCGATGGCCCGGTACCAGACGGCACCGTTTTGCAGGACCGGTGGAATCAAGGCCAGCGTTTTGACGTTGTTGATGACGGTGGGTTTGCCACCCAGACCTTTGTGTACCGGATAGGGCGGACGGTGGTGGGGCATCCCCCGGTACCCTTCGATCGATCGAATCAGAGCGGTTTCCTCGCCGCAGACGAATGCGCCTG
>CP070697.1:3133257-3136325 GCA_020353555.1 Desulfobacterales bacterium | reverse complement strand
CATTGAATTACCCTCCTCGTTTGAATAATGGTCACAATTGCGTTCTTCGCCAGACGTGCGTGTTTTTCACCCGTCGGGCATAAATAGCTTCGCCTCGGTCCCGGGCACCGCACCGCCTCCGCCAGGACTGTCTGCCGCCCCGCCACCGCGGAGGCACTTGTCAGCCCCGGCCCATCGCACTGGCGGCACATTCGTTTTTACCCAGGTCCATGATTTCCTGCTCTTCATCATCCACCTCCAGCAGTCCGGCGTTGACCTTGCGAATCTGCGCATAGACTTCGGGCTGCGCACGCATGTTTTCCTGGATGAACCGCACGAAATCGGCTTCGGTTTGAATCCCGTAGATCCCGGCATTTCTTTTCTTGATGTTGCCCAGGGTATCGGCCAGCAGCTGTCGCGCGTTCATTTCCTTCCAGTCCATATAATGACCCGGCAGGATCGTCAGATTCGCGTCCATCCCCTCAATTTTGGTCTTGAGCGTCTTGAACAGCAACTTTGACCATTCCTCGGCTTTCCCGCCCAGATCAGGCCGGCCGATGGAGAGAATAAACACCGTATCGCCGGTGATGAGGTATTTGTTGTCGATGACATAAGATGTACTTCCGGGGGTGTGCCCCGGCGTAAGCACGGCCTTGACTTCCGGGCCGCCCTGGGAGAACCGGTAAATCTCCTCGTCGCCGACCGGTTGATAGCGGAAAGCCGCGCCGTGGAAATCGTTGTCGTGGCCGATGATCCGGGCGCCCGTTTCCGCCGCGAGCTGACGGCTGCCGGAAATATAGTCGGCCTGCAGGTGCGTTTCAAGGGTCAAAATGATCCGGCAGCCATGCGCTTGGGCAAAATTCTTATAGAATTCCACGTTGCGGGAGGGATCAAATATCATCATTTCGCCGGCATACATCAATCCATAGCTGCAGGAGGCCTTGCCGGGCCGAATAAACTGATACAGCTCGGCGCCTTTCCAGGACTCAACGCGTTTGGGGGCCAGCAGGTTGCCCCAGGTCTTGATTCCGCCCGCCAGGTAGCGTACGTCTGCAAACCCATGATTGACCAGAATCTCACCCACATACTTGGCGGAACCTTCCTTGGCGCAGACAATCCGGATTTTTTCCCCCCGGGGAACCTGGGCGACACATTCCTCTTCCTTTTCAATGAAGTCGACATAAGGCACGTTGACCATCTTGGCAAGATGCGGCCCTTCCACTTTGAAGCGGGAAAATTCTTCATTGTTGCGCACATCCAGCAAGACGAAATCAGATCCCGCGGTGGTCACCCACGCATACAGCTCTTCGGCCTTGTACGGTTTAAGCTCCATACCGAACCTCCTCTATCGGGTTTGTTTTGGGATGCAAGCCGGCCGGTCTTCTTTTCCACGCAAAAGCCGCCAGCGGTTTGCCGGGCCGCCGAACCAATTGCAGCCATCCGTATACCGACCCTTAAATATATAAATATAATTCTCCGAGGGCCGCGATTCAACCTCGGTTTTCAATTTAAAGGAAATGTTTGACAGCGCCGTTGTGTACCGTATACAGTATGCCAAAATTCGCCCGCCCCTGGGATCGAATCGCCGGGTAACAATTCAAATCGCTTTTTGCCAAAATAAGGATGGTGAAACATGACCGCAAACAAAACTCACCAGAGCGAACTGGAAAGGCTGGCGGCCTTGGAAAGGCGCGCGGAGATGGGCGGCGGCCCCCAAGCCCTTGAACGCCAGCACGCAAAAGGTAAATTGACGGCCCGCGAACGCTTGCAGCTGCTATTTGATCCGGAGAGTTTTGTGGAAGTCAACCAGCTGGCGGAAAGTCAGTCGATTGACTTCGGTATGCAGGCAAAGAAAGTTCCCGGCGATGGCGTCGTCACCGGCTACGGCCACATCGACGGAAGACCGGCCTTTGCCTACGCCCAGGATGTGACCGTCCTGGGAGGCTCCGTGGGCACGATCCACGGCCAGAAAATCTGCCGCATCATGGATGAAGCCTTAAAGGTCAAGGCGCCGCTGATTGCGCTGAACGACTCCGGCGGCGGCCGGCTGCATGAGGGCTTCTTTGCGTCCCGGGGGGTTGCCGGCATGTTTTACCGCAATACGGCGGCCTCGGGGGTGATTCCGCAGATCACCGGCATGATGGGCTCCAGTGCCGGGGTGGCGGTGTATTCACCGGCTTTGACAGACTTTGTCGTCATGGTCAAGGGCCAAAGCCACATGGTGATTACGGGCCCGGCCGTCGTCAAGGCGGTCACCGGCGAAGAGGTCAGTCTGGAAGAACTCGGGGGGGCCAAGGTGCACAGCGAAATCACCGGCCAGGCCCACTTTGTGGCAGAAAGTGATCAGGAATGCATTCAGATCATCCGCAAACTGCTCAGCTATCTCCCCTCCCACAAGGATGAGCCCCCGCCGGTGGTGGTTTGCCGCGATGACCCCGATCGCACGGAGGCGGCCCTGGAAGAGATCGTTCCGGCCAATTTCCGCAAATCCTACGACATGCATCAAGTCATCCTGCGGGTCGTCGATAACGAAGATTTTGTGGAAATCCTGCCGCGGTTTGCGCCGAATATCATCATCGGCCTGGCCCGTCTGGACGGACGCACGGTCGGGATCGTGGCCAACCAACCGCGGATCAAGGCCGGATGTCTGGATGTGGACTCCTCCGACAAGGCCGCCCGGTTTATCCGCTTTTGTGATGCCTTCAACATTCCCTTGATCAACTTCGTGGATGTGCCCGGCTATTTTCCGGGAATCGCCCAGGAGCACGCCGGCATCATCCGCCACGGCGCCAAAATGCTTTACGCCTACTCCGAGGCCACCGTGCCAAAAATCACCCTGGCGCTGCGCAAAGAATACGGCGGCGCCGTCATGGGCATGTGCTGCGTCGGGATGGGGGTGGATCTCATGCTGGCCTGGCCCATCGCCCAGCTGGTGGTGCTGGATACGGCCACGGCCGTCGATCTTATCTTCCGCAAAGAGATCACCGCGGCCGAAAATCCGCAGGAATTCCGGCAGCAAAAAATCCAGGAATATGACTACAAGTATTCCAATCCCTACCATGCCGCATCGAACATGCTCGTCGATAAAA
>CP070697.1:3130083-3133157 GCA_020353555.1 Desulfobacterales bacterium | reverse complement strand
CGCCTGAATAATCCACGTATAGTTTCGATTTATAGGCAGACTTGCCTTTATCTCCTTTTCTTTGCAGAAACATGATCTTGCCGGATCTAAAACGTAGCTCCATCGATTTCGGTACTTTCGTGGGGCTCAACTTCTGAATCTTGTCGTCAGCATAGCCGACCGGATCGGTTCTATTTGCTTTCCAAAACCAGACGTCGGCCGTCTAGGGTTGGCTCGCTCAAAGGCTTAAATCAGAAATTTCTCGATCTATGGCCCATTTGAAAACGAAAACGTCCTCCCGACCCGGTCCGGTTTCGTAGAACTCTTGACTTTTGTTCCAGAACCAGGGTTTGTGAAGCCTTGATTCGTCTGGATCAAAAAACCGAACCAGCATAAATATCTTTTTGTCTGTGTGGACCGATTTTATAGCGACTTCCAATTTGGCAATTTTGTCATGGGTGATAATTTCCTGCGCGTGTGCCCACACAGTGTCCGTTTCCCTTCCGTCAACAAGAGGTGGGTTATCAACCTGAACAGAGATCAGTTTTTATTCGGAGAAACATAGACCCTGAAACGAAAATGAGAAAAATAAAAAAACGCGAAGATTCTTGGCAACATTTTAAACTCCCTGCTCCGTAAGTAGCTCAAACGGCCCTGTATTAAGCAAATTGGTTCTGATTCCGTGGGGTTTGTTTTTTGTTAAGACGGAATTTCACCCGGCAAGCCGCTAGGTTTCTGAAATTTCAACAGATATCCGATGCTACTATCGGACTTTTTCGGGGGAAAGTTTAGCGAATTTCGTAAAAAAATAATCAGGGATCCATCCGAATTTCCTGAGTCGATTTTTCTCAATAATCAATGAGAATTGGATGAATCCGTCTCTCTCAATCGCCTGGCGGTCACCCCAGCGAACGATCCGGGGGGGTTTCCTTGACAAGGTGAATCATGATCGAGGCGGACTCGTTGCGGGGTTCAAAAAGATGCGCCGCGGCCAAGTCCCACCGATTGGGTTCCGGGGTGTGCTCAAGCGCAGCACTCCGATGAAAAAGCGGATCAGATCAAAAGACGCAGGGCCCACGGTGCAGGTCCGGCGGCCCATTGGGGACCGCCTTTGTCCTTGACTCGTGCGCGAAATTCTCCTATGTTGCCCCATCAGCGCCGGTTTTCCCCAGACGGGCGGCCTGGGGGGCGTGATGCTTTACGGCCGTTCGCGTCAAGGGGGCGTGGCGGAAAGCGTCGCCCGAACGCAAGGGACAAGGGCCGAGAACGCGAGGCCGACTTTCGTGCGAGCGGCGGGAACCGCAATCTGCGGGCGGCGGCATCGGTGCTGGCCGGGACGCATTTTCGGACGGACGCCGACTAAGCTCAGGGCAGAGGTGTTGGAGGCATGCAGACAAATACAGCGGTTAAAGTCGACCGCTTGACCAAGATATTTGATACCGGAGCGGCGGTCGAAGACTTGTCCTTCGAGATCCGCGAGAACGAATTCGTGGCCCTGGTCGGGCCGAGCGGTTGCGGAAAATCCACCACGCTGAAAATCGTCTCGGGTCTCATCCCCCCCACCAAGGGTAAAGTCTACATTCGCAATGCGCAAGTCCAGGGACCCATCGCGGATGTCGGCATGGTGCTGCAGTCTCCAGTGCTGCTTCCCTGGAGGAACTCCTTGGAAAACGTCTTGTTCACCGCCGAAATGGGCGGCCGAAAACCCGGCGGGTATCACCGGCGGGCGTCGGAACTCTTCAAATTGGCCAGCCTCGAGGGTTTCGAGAAGAGCTACCCCCATGAGCTTTCCGGGGGAATGCAGCAGAGGGTGGCCATCTGCCGGGCCCTCTTGCTCGACCCTTCGCTGCTTCTGATGGACGAACCGTTCGGGGCGCTCGACGTGCTCACCCGTGAGCGGATGGGATTTGAGCTCCAGCGGATCTGGAGCGCCAGCAAAACCACCGTTCTGCTCGTCACGCACAGTATCACCGAGGCGGTCTTGCTGGCGGACACGGTCATAGTCATGACGGCCCGGCCGGGGAGAATAAAGGCGGCGATCAAGGTCGACCTGCCGCGGCCGCGGGATGTGCACACTCTTCGAGAGCCCCGATTTATTGAACTGACGGGAGCCGTTCGCGACAACATCGAGGCCCAATGGGTGGAATAGAGGTGACGCCAAGATGATGTGGAAGCATACCCAAAATATCCGGCGAGCGGCCGAAGCGCCCTTCGCCTTTCTCGTGATTCTTATTCTCTGGGAGTACGGGGCAGGTTTCATCGGCGTCCCGGAGTATATACTTCCCGTACCGACGGACATCGTGGGCAAATTCTGGCAGACGCTGACGATCCAGGCCCACCATTTGGGGGTGACCGCCGCGACCACGATGATCGGGCTTGCCATGGCCCTGTTGATTGGGGTGCTCCTGGCCATGTCCGTCCTCTACATCAGACCCATGAAAGCCATTGTCCTGCCCATCCTGGCCGCCTTCAACAGCATCCCCAAAATCGCCATCGCCCCGCTGTTCGTGATTTGGTTCGGCTTGGGGGTGGAGCCGAAGATATTGCTGGCCTTTTTGCTGGGGTTGTTCCCGGTGTTTGTGAACTCGATTACGGGATTGGGTGAAATCGAACCTGATGTCTTGGATTTGGCGAGACTGGCCGGAGGAAATGAACTCCGTATCTTCACGAAGGTGCGGTTGATGAACGCCGTGCCCTACATCACTGATGCGATCAAGGTGGCTTTCCCGCTGGCCCTCGTCGGCTCCATCGTGGGCGAATTCATCGGCGGTAACAACGGGGTTGGATACTTGATTCTGTCGGGGCAGTTCAATATGGATACCCCTCTGGTTTTTGCGACCCTCCTTTCCATCACGCTGTTTACGACCGTCGTGATTGGGCTCGTGGTATTCCTGGAGCGGGTTTTGCTGAAGTGGCGGCCCTCGCGTCGCAAAAGATAACGGCCCCCTTTGGACCTGCCCCAGCGAGGTCCAAGGGGGCACCCTGCCAATGACCCCGATGGACTAGGGGGAGACAAAACCGGTCGCGAACACATCCTGCGGTTTCAATGTGAGGTCCAGCTTGAAGGCCTCTTTCACCATGTCGATGGTCCTCTG
>CP070697.1:3126904-3129983 GCA_020353555.1 Desulfobacterales bacterium | reverse complement strand
TACCAATATCACACCGGCACCATGAGCCGTAAGGTGCAAGGCATCAACGCGCTTCACGGTGAAGAACGGGTGGAGGTCAATCCCGAAGACGCCGAAGCCCACGGCATTCAAGATGGCGAGATGATCCGCCTGGTCTCCCGCCGCGGCGACCTGGCGGTCAAAGCGAAGGTGACCCCGGTTGCGCCGCCCGGAGTTGTCTCCATGAGTTTTCATTTCAGCGAAACGCCGACAAATGTTTTAACCAATTCGGCTCTCGACCCGGTTTCCAAGATACCGGAGCTGAAAGTTTGTGCGGTCAGAAAGGAACCGCTTGTTGCGGGTGAAAAACAGAGGAAAAGCCCCCGGGGCAGGCCCGCAAAAAACAGACGAAGGCAAAATGAGGCTATCCGAAAACCAAGCATGCAATGAGGAAATCCGATGGAATCAAAATCAAAAATCTCGCTAAAGATAGATGGAGGCGAAGTCACGGCCGACGAAGGCATGACCATATTGGAAGTCGCACAACAAGCAGGAATCCATATTCCGACGCTTTGCCATCATCCAGCGCTTTCCAAGTGGGGAGGATGCCGGATGTGCGTGGTGGAGGTGGAGGGGGTTCCGCGGCTGGTTGCCAGCTGTGTCATGCCGGTTCGCGAGGGGATGATGGTTGTTACCACCAATGAACGGATCATCAAGAGCCGAAGAGCGGTTTTGGAATTCATTTTCGCCGAAAGAAATCACAATTGCATGTTTTGCGAAAAAAGCGGTGATTGTGAACTGCAACAGCTGGCTTACGATCTGCAGATGGACCATATGGCCGTCCCGCAAGCGTTTACCCCATACCCGCTGGATATCACCAACGATTACATGGGGATCGATCACAATCGATGTATTCTTTGCGGAAGGTGCGTGCGGGCATGTGCGGAATTGGCCGGAAATCACGTGCTGGCCTTTCAAAATCGGGGCCCCCGCAGCCTGATCGGTTTTGATTTGAATGAAACCCTCAATGGCTCCACCTGTTATGCCTGCGGTATCTGCCTGCAGGTATGTCCGACCGGGGCAATCTTCAATCGCCAGCGCACGCATTACGCCGTCAAAGGACACACCAAAGCCTGGCAGGCAACCGACTCGCATTGTCCGCAATGCGGGCTGCTGTGTGCGACGACGATGGTCGTCGCGGACAACACCCTGCTCAAAGTCGAAGGCCGGCTGACGGCGGACGGCAAACGGCCGGATAGAGGCCAACTTTGTTTCAGGGGACGTTTTGAAATTTTCAATGACTTTGGCGAGCGCCTGCGGCATCCTCTGGTTCGAAACGCAAAGGGGCGCTGGACCGAGGAGAGCTGGGAAAATGCCCTGGATCGCGTTGCCAAAAAAATGAATTCCCTTCGTGATACAGCCGGCGGCCAGGTCCTGTTCGGAATTGCCTCCGGCGGCGTATCCAATGAAGTTTTGATTGCATTCCGGGATCTTCTGGCCAAAGGCTGGTCAGCCGGCACCATCGACACGTTTGACGGCAGCCATTATCGCGCTGTTTTAGCGGCCAGCCGGGAGCTGGGCCATCCGCTCGAGGAAGCTTCCTGGAGACAACTTCCCGATTCGGATTTTGTGATTGCCTGCGGTGCGGATTTATCGAAGCGCCAGCCGCTGCTGCTGTCTCTGCTGCGCCGAAATGTTCTTGAAAACGGCAGTCGAGTGGCCGTTATCGGGCCGGCGGATGTGATGGCATCATTTCGATCGTTTTATTTTGAAACCGACCATGAGGATCTTCCGGCGTGGGTCGATATCCTCTGGAACATGGCGGCTCAGGCATCGGGGGGGACGCCGAAAGCAAAGGGAAAGACCCAAAAAACCGGCCAGGCGGGAGGAAAACGGTATCTGACAGATCTGCAAAAAAAGGTGGGGATGCCGGCGAAGACGCGCACGGCCCTGACCGATATGGTCAGCCAGTATCTGGCCTCGAAACAGCCCCTGGTGATTGCCGGCGAGGCGCTGTCGGATGCTAAATGCGCATCCGCTTTGAACCATCTGGCAAGACTTACAGGATTAAAGGATCCGGATGCCTGCGGCCGGCTGATGATTTTAAAACGCGACGGCAACAGCGCCGGCGCCTGGAAACTGGGTATTGCTGCGCAAAAAAGACCCGGCCCTAAACGCCGGCTGAAAGCCGGCCTCATGCTGCTGGGCGAAGAATCCGCGGCCGATATCGCGGTCTGGACGGGGCGCTCCGCCCCGGAGTTTTTAGCCGTCATCAGCCCGCATATGCCGACAAAATTGCTCGATAAAGCCCAGGTTTTCATCCCCCGGCCGTCCTGGCTGGAGGAGGAGGGCACCTACACGGCGTCAGACGGCAATGAGACGGCGCATGTAAAAAAAGTATTGACGGCACCCGAGGGCGTTCGAGACACATGGCAGACATTGTTGGCCCTGGCCGATCGGACCGGCGGTGCCCCCGCATTGAAAACCCTGGAGCAGCTGACTAAAAAGGCGGCGGCCGAATTGAACCCGGGCATTGAGACATAGGATATCATTATCCGATAGAGGGGAGGATCACCCATGACTAAACCGAAAATCGCAACGGTATGGTTTGAAGCCTGTTCAGGATGTCATATGTCATTTCTGGATCTGGATGAGGCCCTGGTGGATGTACTGTCCAAGGTCCAATTGACGGTTTCACCCGTTACCGACTTCAAAGACTATGACTTTCCTGAAGTTGATGTCGGCATCGTCGAAGGCGGCGTCGGCAACACCGAACACAAGGAAATCGCCGAGAAACTCAGAAAGCACTGCCGCATTTTAGTGGCGCTGGGGGACTGTGCCGTGTTCGGCGGAATCAATACCCTGCGCAACGGGCTCCCCAAAGAGGAGGTGCTGCGCTACGGTTTTATCGAAACCGAAAGCACCGTCAACGGCGTGATGCCGATCCACGAGGAGCTGCCGGCCCTGCTGGACAAAATTTTACCGCTCCATGAGGTGGTGCCGGTCGATGTGTTCCTGCCCGGTTGCCCTCCTTCTCCGGAAGTGATTGCTTATGGCTTGACCGAAATTCTGGAAGGACGCATTCCGGTTCTTCCGGCCGACATGATCCATTTTGATTGAG
>CP070697.1:3123719-3126804 GCA_020353555.1 Desulfobacterales bacterium | reverse complement strand
TTTTGCATACAGCTAAACATTCATGGCCCTTCGGGCCACCACGGTGCATGAAAATTTTATTTACGTACTAAATTGATCCCATTCAGGCGATTCGGTCTAGACTTCCCGATTGACAATTCCTCTAAATGCGATCTCACATAGACTGTCCGTGAGCGCATCCACCGGGATCTCCCGGCCGAATATGACACACGGCAGACACAGATGTTCAATACCCCCGATGATGACATTGCGGACATGCGCCGCCGGGATATCATCCCGGATCTCACCATTGGCAATCCCTTCCTTTATGAGGTCTAGCACAATGCGACTATATTGGCGGGCAAGTTGATAGGTCCGGCTTTCAAAATAGCCGGGAAAGTTTCGGACCTCCAGCAGTAAGATTTTGGCAAACACCCGATTGCGGTCATAGTAGTCGATACTGTCCCAGATGAGCCTTCGCAATTTGTTGAACGACCCTTGCAAACCGCTCAAATCCGAATCTATCTGATTCCGGGAAGCTTTCATCCCTTCGGCCAAGAGATGATGGAGCAGACCTCTTTTATCCTTGAAATACCTGTAGATCAGGGCTTCGTTGACCCCTGAGGTTTTCGCAATTTCCGCCGTCGTAATTGAATTGAAATCCTTTTCCTCGAGCAGCGTCTTCAGGGCCTCGGCGATTTTGATTTTGCCAGGAGGAACTGATGGGCTTTTGGGATTCCGCCGCGAGGCATTGGGGGCGGGTAAATTGCGCATAGCCGCTTACTTGCAGTCCGCTTTCGAGGATTTTAGGCTGGAAATGGGATGCTTGAATTGCTTCTCAAAGAAACTAAAGTAAATATTACTTACATATTCCTGCCTTGGCTGTCAAGGATTTCTTTCGGGAGGGGAAGCGGTCGCCGATTCTTCTTCGCGCTCGTCCAATATTTTCTCAAGCGTTATATTCAGTTGTAAAAGGGAAGATTTGATATCCTTTAGCTGACTGAGGATATTGTCTTTTTCTCCCGCCGGGCGGGACGGGTTACCCGAACTAATGCCAATTTTCTTGGAAATGTCATCCAGTCTGATGCCCAAGGTAACGATGAAGTACAACAGGAGCAGGAAAGCGAAGTTATCCTCTTTCCAGTAAAGAAAGTGCCATCCAAAAATTATAATCGCCAAAAAGACGATGCTGGTAGACAAATACGGATGTTCATAAAGCCATTTTTTCATAGTGAGTTGACTTCAAAGCAACGACTGTTTCTATTCTGTCCCATTAACCATGTTCACCATCGGGCGGTGTGCCTGGATGATCAGATTGGAGGCCATCGGCTCGATTCGCCCTTTGCGAACAAATTCCTTCCCTCGTCTACGTGGGGCCTGCAACGAACAACCCACGCCATTTATGATCGGCCGGTTAATTCTACTTCGTCACATGACCGCAAACCTTGCCGGGACACGCGGAATGGCCCATGGGGAACATGGTGCAAGCAACAAAAGGCAATTAATGATATTTGAGAAATTGGGCCACCTCCTGGGCCGTCGGCAAGGCCGGCCGGGCACCATACTGGGTGCAGCACAGGGCCGCTGCCGCGCTCGCATAACGCAACAAATCCTCCCATTCTCGGCCGGCGGCCAGTCCGGCTGCAAACGCGCCGTGAAAAGCATCTCCGGCCCCCGTGGTATCCACCGCATCAATGCGATAGGCACCCAGACGCCCCACACTTGATCCCCGCCTCCAAACAAGCCCTGCTTCGCCGCAGGTGACAATCACGGCCGGCGCAACCTGGCTTAACTCGATGGCCGCCTGCAAAATGTCTTTTTCGCCGGTGAAATCACGGGCAAATTTTTCGGAAGCCACCATAAAGGTCACCCGACCTGCGAGTGCGCGGGTTCCGTCATGAACCGATCCGGCATCCAGGACGGTCAGCACTCCCTGTCGTTCCGCATCGGCACTCAGGGGCAAAGAAATATGCGGCTCGTGCCCGTCGAACAGGATGACTTTGGGGACACACAGGGAGAAATCAATCTTCGTCTCCGGCAACGGTGCGGTTTGGCCCCGGTAATTGACCACGGTGCGTTTCCCATCCGGTTTGACCAGGATGGCCGAAAGCGGGGTCGGCGCAGGACCCTTCACGACAAAATCCGCAATGACACCGTTGGCTTGAAGCTCCTGGAAGTGCTTCTGGCCATAAAGGTCGTCGCCCAAATAGCCTGCAAAAGCCGCCGTATACCCCAGACGGGCCACGCCCACCGCGGCATTGGCCGCCGGACCGCCCCCGGAGCTGAAAAACTGCGAAGCCAGACTTTTTTCATCCGGGCCCGGGTGGTGATCGATGGAAAATACAAGGTCATAGGAGGCATGTCCCACACAAAGGACATCCACATCAAATTTCATGGCCAAATACCGCTATGCAAGTCCTGATTGCAGGTCCTGCCCCGAGCCTTCGGTCCACTCAACCCTTTTTCTTCTCCTCATCCCGCAGCACGCGCCGCAGGACCTTGCCCACGTTGGAGACCGGCAGATTTTCGCGGAACTCGATGATCTTCGGGCGCTTGTACCCGGCCATGTTTTCCTTGCAATAAGCGCGAATTTCCTCTTCGGTGGCGGTTTCGCCGGGCTTGAGCTGGATGAAGGCCTTGACCGTTTCGCCGCTCTTGGGATCCTGCACGCCTACCACGGCCGCCAGGGCCACTTTGGGGTGATTAAAAAGAATATCCTCCACATCCCGCGGGTAGACATTGAAGCCACCCACGAGAATCATGTCTTTCTTGCGGTCCGTCACGAGAATATACCCATCTTCATCCACATGGCCGATATCACCGGTCAGAAAGTAGCGCTGGCCGTCAATCTGCCGAAAAACATTGGCGTCCTCCTCGGGCCTGTTCCAGTAACCTTTCATGACCTGGGGACCGCAGATGGCGATTTCACCGTCTTCGCCCTGGGGTAGTTCCCGGGTGCCCGTGTCGATATCCACTATTTTGATATTCGTGCCGGGTATCGGAAAACCGATGGTGCCGATCCTGCGCTGCTCCTGATTCGTGGGATTGACCGTGGCAATCGGTGCGGTTTCACTCAGACCATAGCCCTCAAAAATAACCGCGCCGGTTTTTTCTTCGAACTGGCGGC
>CP070697.1:3120510-3123619 GCA_020353555.1 Desulfobacterales bacterium | reverse complement strand
ATCATGAATGTGGCCGCCATCGCGATCTCCTTGCCCGTGGCCCTGGTGATCGCCCAGTACCTCAAGGTGGCTCCCGAGGTGGTAATTTTTGCCTCCCTGGTAACGGCCGGGATGCCGTTTGTCCTGCTGGTCGGTGCGGCACCGAATGCCATTGCTTACGATTCCAAGCAATTTACCAGCGGGGAGTTTTTCAAATACGGCATTCTGGCCAGCATTTTGCTGATGGCGGTCGTTGCGCTGTCCGTTGCGCTGATCTGGCCCCTGCTCGGAATGCCGGTCACGCTGGCCCCATAACGGTCGGGGTGCGGGCCGCAGCGATTTCAAGCTGGTTGCTTTGTGGGCGGGGAAGGAGGCCTGCGTGCCGAGATTCCGCCTTTTTGGATACCCTGACCTCAAAAATCGGCAGGGACGATGAATCCAATCGCCGCATTTGCACGAATCGCGATTACCCCTGCGCCGTGCGAGTTCAGTCTGGATATCCGTTTGAACGTAATCTACGGCTTTCGAAAAAAAGCAGGGCAGAGCCAACGCTGACTCTGCCCCGGTTCCAGATCGAGGGGGAAGATTCCACTTGATCAATTCAACCGGCCGAGCGGCGGTCGGTTATCTCCAGCTCGGCTGGTAACCATCTGAGAGCGTCTTCAAAAAAGCGACGATCGCTATCTCCTCCCAGGTATTCAAACCGAGGTTGCCCAATTCGTCGGTGTTGACGTTGGCGGCCACTTCGGGCTCCGGCCAGCAGCCCTGACAGAGAGCCTTGGCTTCGGTCGTAAAGGGATCGGGACACACGGGTTTTACGTCCCGCGTGTTGTAGAAATGCACAATTCCCCAGAGGCTCTTGAAGTAGCCGTTGTGCCCGTAGGCTTTGACAAAGCGTTTCGAGGGACGCTTGTCCACGTTGCGCACGGTCGGGACCTTCTGCTTACCGTAGTTTTCCTCCGCATACATCTTATAATCCGATCTCGTCGCCAGGAAGCCACCCAGGCCCTCATCGACCCAGTCTTTGCCGTCAGGATTGAAAGTGGGCTCATTGTAGAAGGGATTGTGTGGATTCCGCGGCACGCCGAGGTTGTCGTAAGTGAAATCGGTGAAGAGCGGCTCCCCGTCGGGACCCGCCGGATCGAGCGTGTGACAGTTGGCACACTTGCCTTTCGTCGTGAACAGCCTGAGGCCCCATTTTTCCCAGACCGTCAGTCTGACCTTTCCCGCCAAGTAGTAATCGAATTTGGACGTGAAGGCGTTTACCTTAAACGAATCCTCGTAGGCCGCGATGGACAGGGCGATGTTGTCGTAGGCGGTCTCTGATTTGGCCCTGTCGTCATCCGATAACTCAACCATCCCACCCTCCGTGGCACACACCGTTTCCACATCGGCAGGCCATTCAATGTCACAGGCCCCAGCACCCCAGACGCCTTGAAAGCTGACGGGGTAGTTCGCCGTGCACACCCGATAGACCACGCAGGCGCTGTCCGGCAGGGCCTGCTCCAGCGGGTTCAGAAACGGTCCCTGGGCCTGGTCGGCGGCCGGGTTGCCCAGCCTTTCGCCGGTGGCCCGTCCGTCCCAGAAATTGCCGCCGATGAAGACTGCTTCGCCGTCCTGCATCTGGTAATGCAGAATGGGGCTTAACGTGGCATAAGCAGAGCTGGGGGGTTTTCGGTTTCCAAACCGGCCGGCGATCGACCCCTCATACACCGCGCCGCCCTTGTTTAGGGCCGCCTCGGGTCCGGTCCACCCGACTTGGGGCGCGTGACAGGCGGCACACGACTGATTCCGGTTGATCGAAAGGTTTTTGTCGAAAAAGATAAACTTGCCCAGCCGCTCTATGGGCGTCAGGTCATGGGCGACCGCAGTTCCTACAAAAAAAGCCGACACCAGGACTGCCCAAAAAATCCATGCACACCGAATGACTCTGTTACGGTTCATCATCGTTCTCCTTTTTTAAGATATTGCCCCGATTGAGGCAAAGACGATCCTTGCCCCCCACGCAAGCGATTGCCCCCCAACGGCCTTGATTTTTGCCCGGCACCACCTCCTTCCAGATAACTAAAATAAACCTCTAACGCATAGGTTTCTTTCCGCTGCCCGACAATTCTCCATGCAAGAATCTCGACTGGCCGTCACGGTCTCACGGCGGTTCGGATTCACTGTCAGACTCAATGCCAAAAGGCCCCGCGCGTTTCGTCCAACCTTAGGGGTATTGTGCGGTCACCCCCGCGGAAGCGGTTTACCCCCCGAGCTTCATAAATTGTTAATCATGAATGGTGTTTGGCAGGACAGGCGGTGAACCCGACAAACTCGGCGAGTCAGCCCCCAAAGACGTCAGACCGGAAGGGGATCATCAGGGAATCAGAACTGAACTTAATTCGCGATGCAGGCCAGAAAGTGTGTTGTCAGGTATTCACCCAAGTGGGAATAGTTAATTACTTCTAAGATTAAGAAGAAGATTTTGTCAATATACGATTTGCAGTTTCCGAATCCGGCGCGGCCCGGCTTGATTGGCCGGAGCGGAGACGGCAAGGTCGCCCGCGGACGCGCACAATCTGAACGATCGTCGCAGCCTCATTTTTTCGCGGTCTTTGAAACCAGCGGTGCCGCGGCGCGGGGCTTTCTCAATGCTCCCTGAGGCCCTCAGACAGTTACACGCTTTCAAATCCGACCATCCATGTCGCTTGTCCCCGGAAGGCTTCAGGTAGTCTCACAAAGTAGAACTAGCCACTTGGCTTCCCAAATGCGGATATGGTATCGGGGAACCTTAAAAATACAAGAAGCGCAATTTAACGCCAGTCGATCTTCGCTTTTAGCCTTCAGGATGATCAAAAATGGTTTAACGTGGCTGCCAAACCCCGTTTCTCAGGATCGAGATCGGGGTTTGCCACTTTCTGAGATGGTTCCTTCAACCGCTTGTCACAACATCTGAGTTCCCAGGGACTGTCAACGGGCGGGTGGGCGCCGGCGTCTCTTTTTCGGTCGGCTGACCCAGATCACCGCTTTTTTTCCCGTCTCCCCGGTGAACTTGTCCAAGCCAAAGTGAATTCAAAACCGTTTTCAGATTCGGCGTATTCAGAACTCCGGCAGGGCTGATTTTTTTCGAATCCAAAGCCAACAACAC
>CP070697.1:3117280-3120410 GCA_020353555.1 Desulfobacterales bacterium | reverse complement strand
AAGCCCGCCTGGGGCGGGATGAGCATTTCGAAGAGGCTCGCTGCGCATCACCCGCGAAATAATCGGTTGCGAAGTGCGCTTCCAGATCTTGTCGCCGCCCCCATGGCCAGCGCCTAGTCCGGTCCCAACTCGGCGCCACTTTTCTTCATGAACCGCAAGAATTCGTAATCCGGTGAGATAACCAAAGTTGTCTTGCCGTCCAGAGCCTTGCGGGAGGCCTCGAGGGTGCGCACTAGGTCAAAAAAAGCGGGGTCCTGTTGGAAGGCCGCGGCGTATATACGCGCGGCTTCAGCGTCGCCCTGACCCCTGATCACCTGAGCTTTCCGGTAGGCCTCGGCCAGAATGACGGTGCGTTCCCGATCGGCCGCGGCTTTGATCTTGAGGGCCTCCTCCTGACCCTCGGAACGGTACTTCTGGGCTTGGCGTTCACGTTCGGTGCCCATGCGTTCGTAAACCGCCTGCTGGTTTTCCTGAGGCAGATTTATCCGTTTGATCCGGACGTCGACGATGCGGACGCCGAAGTTCTGGGCCCACTCGTCGGAGCGCTTCTTCACCGGGTCCACGATGTCGGTCCGCGGTGCAGATATGATGTCGCTCATCACATGGCGACCCAACTCCATCCTGATTTCAGAATCGATAATGTCACCCAACCGCAACAAGGCACCGGACATATCCCGCACCGTTGTGTAGAACACCAGTGGATCGGCAATCTTCCACTTGGCATAATTGTATATTTCCAGATTCTTTTTGTCGGCCGAAAGTATTTCCGTCGGGGGGGCATCATAGTCCAAAAGGCGGCGTTCAAAAAAGACGACTTTCTGAATAAACGGAATTTTTATGTGCAGGCCCGGTCCGATAGTACCGTCGGCCGGGTGGCCGAGTTGGACCAGGATGGCTTGTTCCGACTGGTCCACGGTGTAGAAAGCAGAATAGAGCGCGATCAACAACAAGAGGATGACCGTCAAGACCGGCCCGATTTTTGGCCCCATGTTCATCACCGCAGACCTTGTTTTTCGCTGGGTGTTTCCGACGGCGGCCGGCCTAACTCCTGCAGCGGCCACAGCGGCAGCACGCCCTGCTTGTCCGAATCGACCACCAGCTTCCGGGCTTTGCTCACGATTTCTTCCATGGTTTCGAGATACAGCCGCTTGCGGGTCACGTCCTCGGCCTTGCGATACTCCTTGAGCAGAGACAGGAACCTGGCGGTATCGCCTTGGGCCTGTTGGATTTTTTGCTCTTTGTACGCTTCGGCTTCATACTCGGTCTGGACGGCCAACCCCCTGGCAGTCGGCAGAATATCGCTGGCGTAACTTTCAGCTTCGTTAATGGACTTATTCTTTTCCTCGCGCGCCGAGATTACCTCTTTAAAGGCGTCTCTGACGCGCTCCGGAGGCTGCACAGCCTGAAGTTGAACGGTGATGACCTGCAAGCCGGATTCATAGCTGTCCAGAATCTGCTGGAGTGTTTTTTGCGCAGCGGCTTGAATCTCGAACCTGCCGGTGGTCATGGCCTCGTCGATATTGTTCGCGCCGACGACCTCGCGCATTGTCGCTTCGGCCGCATCCCGCATGGCTTTGTGCGCATCGGCCACTTTGAAAAGAAAGTTCGTCGCGTTTTGTATCCTGAATTGGACGATGAACCAAAGATCAATGATGTTCTCGTCCTTGGTCAGCATCAGGGCTTCGTCAGGCATCGGCCGGTATTGCTGAGGCGAATCGGGACCGGGCGTCCTGAACCCGAATTCCAACCGCTGTATCTCGGTCACCTTGGGGCTGTTCAGCGACTCGATGGGGTAGGGCAGGTGGTAGTGCAAACCGGGTTCCGCGGTACGGGCCAATTTACCGAAGCGCTGGATCACACCCAGTTCACCCGGCGCAACCGTGTATATCCCGGACAGGATCCAGGCCAGAACAAGAATCGGGACGGTCACATAGGAACTGGGCCATCGCCTTTGCAACGCCCTCAGGTGCTCGCGGATTTTATCACCACCCGGCAGCTTGGGATGAAATCTCATGATCGGTCGTCGTGTTCCCCCCTTTTTTTGCCTGATCCGGGCTTCACTTCTCCTCCGGAGGCTCTTCCTGGTCGGTCTCGAGCGGCTTGGTCAACCCTTTGAGGTCGCCTCCGGTCATGCCGATTTCTCTCAGAATCGCGTCGATAAGCGGCGCCTGGCCTCGATAGCGTAACGCACTGGCTACCAGCTGATCGGCGAGGTTGCCGCTTCCCGTCTGAGTTTCGGCACCACCGTTTGAACTGCCGTGCGAGGTGAGGCCCTCGACCTGAATGATCTTGATTCCGTCGATCGACTGAATGGGTTTGACGCTTTCCCGGACAATCTCGGCCAGATGTTGAATAATAGCCATTTTGATGCGCGCGGCGCTCTTGGCGGGATCGAGCAGGTTCTCGGCCTCATGCAAGGCGCGGGTGCCCTCGGCGTCGACCTTGTAACGGTTTTCGGAAGCCTGGGCTCTCATCGTTTCCGCTTCGGTTTCGGCGGCCGCGATCTTTCGAATCTTCTCCGCCTCACCGCCGGCAACGATCTGGACGGTTTCGGCTTCGCTCATGGCCGCCTTCATCTTGGCCTCGGCCGCCCCCTTCAGGCTGATGGCCTCACGTTCCGCTTTCATGCGTGCATCCAAGAGCTCGATCGCCTTCTGACGTTCGGTGATTTCAAGTTGCCGCGCGGTAACGACTTGTTCCTCGGCCTTGGCCGCTGCGGCGCGCACCTGGTCGACTTCGGCCTGGACGGCGGTGTGTTCCTTGTTCTTCGCTGCCAGTGCAATCAGACGATCCAAATCGGCCAGTTCAACACTTTGACGGCGTTCGACTTCCGCGGTTTCCAGTGTCTGGGTTCGCAGCAGATCCTTTTGCCGGATGAGCAGTTCTTTGGCGATGCGCTCCTCTTCCACCATCTTTTCGGCTGCGATGCGGACCTGGTCGAGATGAAGTTCCGCTGCTATTTTAGCGTCTCGCAGCAGTCGATCTTTCTCGATCTCCGCGGCTTGGAGCGCCTTGGCTCTGACAATCTCTCTCTCTTGCACGAGTTGCTCTTTGGCGATGCGTTCTTCTTCCAATGCGCGTTCGGCCAAAACCTTGGCGAGATCGATTTTCTGCTGCGCTTCAATGCGGG
>CP070697.1:3114030-3117180 GCA_020353555.1 Desulfobacterales bacterium | reverse complement strand
CATGAAAAATATCCCGGTCGACCGTTTATCCATGGTTTTTCAAAGGGCTAAATTGTTACGCAAGTTTTAACGCGCAAAGACAAGAAGCGGAGAACCCCGGATGCCGAGGCGGCCTGCCAACGGATGCAATTCTAACGAATTTTCGGCCAACACGCCAGATGTTTGTTAACTTAACCACAACCTTTATATTTTCAAGGGGTTGAAGCGGGTCCTGCGGACGCCGGGACTCCACCACATACACACCCCTGGCCGGGAGGCCCCGATTTTTTCCTTGATCCGCCGCAAAAATCGTTATACCTGCAAAAATCACCGGGCGCTACCGGGCCAAAATCGAAAGGATGATTCCCCCGTGTACGATACGGACACCGCGGTACCTGCGGCGGAGATCCATCAGCGGATCGCAAAACTTAAGGTTAAACTTGAAGAAAACCGCATTGAGGCGGCGCTGATTATTCAAAAATCCGATCTTTATTACTTTGCCGGTACGATTCAGCAGGCCCATCTATACGTGCCGGTTGATGCGGATCCGATTTTGATGGTCCATAAAAGCCTCGAACGCGCCGTGGCGGAGTCCGCCATCGAGCGGATTGCACCGTTGCAGGGGCCTAAAAAAATTCCGGCGCTGTTGAGACAAGAGGGCTACCGGTTGCCACACACCCTGGGGTTGGAGCTGGACGTCCTGCCCGCCAATCTTTACTTTACTTACCAAGGAATTTTTGCAGGGATGGAATTGGTCGATGTTTCGCCCCCTGTGCGTCTCATCCGCGCGGTAAAATCCCCTTACGAACTAGATTTGATGCGCCGGGCCGCACAATTATCGGACCAGCTGGCCGCCTGCGTCCCAGAATTGCTCCGCGAGGGCATGACGGAGCTCGAACTGGCCGGCCGGATCGAAGCCGAGGCCCGCCGACTCGGACACCAAGGCATTATCCGCATGCGTCTGTGGGGCAACGAGATGTTTTACGGGCACTTGATGTCCGGTCCCGCGGCGGCCGTGCCAAGCTACCTGTCATCTGCGACCGGCGGAACCGGTGCCAGCCCGGCGGTGGCCCAAAGCGCGGGTTTTCGACCCATTCAACGCCATGAACCGCTGCTGCTGGACTATGTCTTTATTCATCGAGGCTATCTCTCGGATCATACCCGTATCTTTGCACTCGGAGAACTCCCGGACGAACTGATGGCGGCTCATGCCGCCATGCTGGCCGTGCAGGCGTCGTTAAAAAACCGGGCCCGACCCGGGATCAAAGCCGGCCAGATTTACGATTGGGCTTGGGAGCAAACCCAGGCGCTTGGCTATGCCGCGAACTTCATGGGGGTGGGTCGCGGACGGATCCGCTTCGTCGGCCATGGGATTGGCCTGGAACTGGACGAATATCCCTTCCTGGCGGCCGGCCAGGAACTGGAATTAGAGGAAGGAATGACCGTCGCCCTGGAGCCCAAGCTAGTTTTTCCGGAGAGGGGTGTGGTCGGAATCGAAAACACCCATGTGGTTACCCGGCAGGGATTAGACCAGTTGGGCGGTTTTGAAGAAAATGTGGTGGTGATTCAACCCTGACGGCGTGCAAATGCGCAAGACACGGATTGAACGGATGGTTCTCCGGCGACGGAGACCGATCAAATCATGAGGTCCAAATCTTAAAATGAAAACGAATTCTGCGCCCTCCGAATTACGTAAACTCATCCGCACCGGCCAATGGAGCGCTCCCACATCCGGGGTGGCACCGGGCTATGTTCAGGCCAACCTGGTGATGCTGCCGGCCGCGGAAGCCTTTCACTTTTTGCTTTTTTGTGTCCGTAATCCCAAGCCCTGTCCGATTCTGGATGTCCTGGAACCGGGCGTGCCCACGCCTCGCATCGCGCCCGACGCCGACCTGCGCACCGACCTGCCGCGCTACCGGATTTTCGAAAACGGCGAATTCAAGACGGAAGTGGAAGCGGTCATCGACTATTTTGACCAGGGGATGGTCAGCTTTCTTTTAGGCTGCAGTTTCTCATTTGAAAAGGCTCTGCTGGCAGCGGGCCTGCCGGTCCGCAATCTCGAGGAAGGCCGAAACGTTTCCATGTACGTGACCGACATAAGCTGCACGCCGGCCGGACCTTTTGCCGCACCGCTGGTGGTCAGCATGCGCCCCATGACGCCGCAACAAGCGGTGCGGGCGGTTCAGATCACCACCCGCTTTCATCTCACCCATGGGGCGCCGGTCCATCTGGGTGCTCCCGAAGCCATCGGAATCTGTAATCTGCAGGCGCCTGACTTCGGCGACCCGGTGACGATCGGTCCGGGTGAAATCCCGGTCTTTTGGGCCTGCGGGGTGACCTCTCAACTGGCCGCGACGTCTGCGCCCCTTTCCCGGGTGATCACCCACGCCCCGGGGCACATGTTCGTAACCGATCTGCGGGACGAAGACCTGAGCTTGTTGTAATCCCCTTGGAAAGCCCTCGGGCAAGCCGGATTCAGTCTTCCTGTCAAGTTGAGGTACGCAACAATCCCGGAGCTCTTTATTTAACGCCGCACACCCTTTTTACACCTTGACATGCGAAGGGCCTTTATCTATAGTTTCAAAACTTAACAATTCTTCATCTTATCTAGAATTAATAATTTTCTAATTGGTACTTCAATTTATTCATCTTGCAGGGCTCAATCAATTTAAGCAGGAATCAGGCAAATTAGCGTCTGGCAGCGCGAAGCGCGTTGTTCGTTTCCGGCCCGCGCGCACCGACCCCTGGGCCGAGCCGGGTCGATCATTTGTGTTAACCCGTGGCCAAGCATAAGGAGGCGGAAAAATGGCAGGATCAGCGATCAGATACAGCAAGGTTTTCGCGATGATAGTGCTCATGGCAGGATTTTTGGTCCCGACCGCGGGCTGGACCGCCGATGAAATCAAAATCGGCGCCATCTACCCCTTGACCGGGGGAGCGGCTGCGGCGGGCCGCGAACTTCGTGCGGGGGCTGAGCTGGCGGCGGAAATCGCCAACAATGTCATGGCGGAGATCAATATGAGCATGGCCAAAAATGAAGGCATCCTGAGTTTAGGCGGCGCCAAAATCAAGCTCATTTTCAAGGACCATGAGGGCAATCCCACCCTGGGCGCGGATTTAGCGAAAAAACTGATTCTGGACGACAAGGTGCATGGAATTCTGGGCTGCTAC
>CP070697.1:3110776-3113930 GCA_020353555.1 Desulfobacterales bacterium | reverse complement strand
CCGGCCATAAAAAGGCCTTGATTTAAAATGCCGGGAGGGATATAGTCATTATTGCCGATTGTCGACAATACTACATACACTAAGAGTGAGGTGTCAAGTAATTTTTTGGAATTTGAGTGGTTTTTCCCGGAACGGACTTGGAGGGACTTTTAAATGGCGCGAAGAGAAATCCAGGCCGCAGAAATTACCCAAACCGTCAAACGTCTGTGCATTGAAGCCAACACCCACCTTGGCAGCGATGTGATTGAAGCCATCGAAAAAAGCTGTGCCGAGGAGAAATCGCCCGTGGGCAGGGACATCTTACGCCAGCTTCTGGAAAATGCAGCCATTGCCAAAAAGGAAGATCTTCCGCTGTGCCAGGATACCGGTATGGTGGTCGTTTTTGTCGAAATCGGCCAGGAAGTCCATATCGCCGGAGGAGACTTAAATGAGGCCATCAATTCCGGCGTTCGGCAGGCGTATAAAGAAGCCTATTTACGCGCGTCGACGCTGGATCCTTTGACCAGACAAAATTATGGTGATAACACACCGGCGGTTATTCACATGACCCTGGTGCCGGGAACCAAACTTAAACTGACGGTTGTCCCTAAAGGCTTTGGAAGCGAAAACATGAGTCGGGTCGTGCTCTTCCCGCCTTCGGCCGGCATGGACGGCATTAAAGAATTTATCATCCAACTGGTGGAAGAAGCGGGCCCCAATCCCTGTCCACCGATCGTCGTGGGTGTGGGTATCGGGGGAACTTTGGAGAAGGCCGCATTAATTGCAAAAAGATCGTTATTGCGACCGATCGGTGGCCGCCATCCGGATCCGGCGATTGCCGGTCTGGAATTGGAGCTTCTGGAGGAAATCAACAAACTTGGAATCGGCCGCCAGGGACTGGGGGGCACAACCACGGCTTTCGACGTTCACGTCGAAACCTATCCAACGCATATCGGCAGTTTACCCGTGGCAGTCAATTTTCAGTGCCATTGCGCCCGCCATAAAGAAGCGATTCTTTAACTTCTAAGGAGAATCTCCGTGCAGACTGCAGTTTCTGTCACCACGCCGTTGACGGATGGAATTCTGGCAAAGCTCAAAACCGGCAATCGTGTCGTTATCAACGGGACAATTTATTCCGCCCGGGATGCCGCCCACAAGCGCCTGGTGGAATCCATTCACAAAGGCGAACAGCTGCCCATCGATCTGAAGGGCCAAATTATTTATTATGTGGGGCCTACACCTCCGAAACCGAATGCGGTCATCGGCGCCGCAGGTCCGACGACCAGCTACCGGATGGATCCTTACACGCCGCTGCTGATCGAGCATGGTCTGAAAGGTATGATTGGCAAAGGAGCCCGGGGCCGGGATGTCATCGCGGCAATCAAAAAACACAAAGCCGTTTATTTTGCTGCAATCGGCGGCGCCGGGGCTCTCATATCAAAGTCAATCAAGGGGGCAAGAATAGTCGCCTATGAAGATCTCGGCACGGAAGCCATCCGTCAAATGGAAGTGGAAAACTTTTCTGCCATTGTAGTAAACGATATTTTCGGCAATGACCTTTATCAGGAAGGAAGGCAAAGGTATTGCCAAAAAGTAACCGGTTAGCCCTTTGAAAAACCAGGGATAGGCCGACCGCTCATCGGGTTCCGGCGTTGATTGCACCCCGCAGGGAGGATGCTCTGATCCAAATAACAAGGGTGATCGGATAACGACTAGTCCGCGCCCCTCACTGCATATGTCAGCGCTAGGCGTCGGATTCCAGCGCACCGCTTTTTGCCAGAGCGATAAAATGAGCTACATCGATTTCTTTCGGGCAGACAAAAGAACACGCCCTGGATGTATGACACCGATAAACCCCTTCTTCACTGTACAGCAACGTTTTTCTTTCATCTTTAGCCTGCTCGCGCAAATCCATCAGGCGCACAACACTGGCCATTATGGCGTTTGGTCCCAGAAAATTATGATGACTGCTGATACAGGCGGTTGCACAGCAGAAACAATTAATACAGCGGGTTGCATCAACATAGCGCTGTAGATGACCCGGCGCGATCTTGTATTCATTGCCAGAGTTCGGATTTGCAACGGGTTCGATGATATAAGGCTTGATTTTATGGACCCGCTCGTAGGCTTTGTCAAAATCGACAATCAGATCTCTAACCACAGGCGCAATCGTAAGCGGCTCGATGAGAAATTCGGTTGTCTCGAAATGTACAACTGCATTTTCCACCAACAGCTCGCAGGCGAGCATGGGTTTGCCGTTAATTTTCACCGAACAGGTGCCGCATTGCCCGTGCTCACAGGACGAATTCCAGGCCAGGGTCGGATCCAATTCTTTGTTGATTTTTCGAAACAGGTCGGTAAACTGAAGAATTCTACCTGTTTCCAATTGATAGTTCTGGATCCAGGATCGGTCGTTGTCCGGGTCGTAACGCTGAATTTTTGAGACAATCTGGTAGGTTTCCTGCATGCTTGTTTTCCTTGGGCGTAGCAACCGGTTATTTCCTCGCGCCACCAAAACGGCGGCATTTGTTTGGGCAGTCTAATACTTTCTCTCGATCATGCCGAATCGTTCGTGATGTTCACAATGGGATTCAAATATGCTCATGTCAACTGCGCGTTTTCCCAGATCAACTTCTGCAAAGGCGGTCATGGTGGCCAAGGTGTGATAATTGAATTCATCCTTTCGCTCCGGAAAATCTTGGCGGGCATGGCCGCCGCGAGATTCTCGTCTGTTCAAAGCGCAAACGGCCGTAACCAGTGAAATTGACAGTAAATTGTCCAACTCCCAGCGCAGAATGAGCTCGGGATTCATTTTAAGACTCTTGCAGGCCAGGGTCGTATTAGCGGCCCGTTCTTTCAGCGCTTTTAAGGCCTCAACGGCCTCGCTGAGACCCACTTCTGTGCGGAACACCCCAACCTTTTCGGTCATCAGCGCGCGGGATTCCTCGCGGATTTTTTCCAGATTTTCCTTTCCGGTTTGATCCAAATAACTGGCAAACAAACTAAAAGATTTTTGGCCGGTATCTGCGGGCAACTCCGGTAGCTGATCCGCCAGGGATTCGATCACCCGTTGGCCGACAAACCGCCCCATGGTTATCAGCTCTAGAATGGAATTGGTTCCCAGCCGGTTGAAGCCATGAAAACTGGCCGCAGCGCATTCGCCAACGGCATACAG
>CP070697.1:3107516-3110676 GCA_020353555.1 Desulfobacterales bacterium | reverse complement strand
ACTCAACGCTGTCGCCCTAAGGGGGACTGCTTATCCCGCGCCGAAATATGTCGAAGGCGAGTTCCAGGGTCTCCTTCAGATAGTCCTTGCCTTCGTTGATTATTTTCTTACTGGTGAGCCAGAGCACGACGCCCGAAAACAAGGCCCAAAATGTGTCGGCCAGGGCGGTGGGGTGCCGATCGATAAAAAGCCCGTCGTCGACGCCGGCTTTGAAGATTTTGGCAATGGAGCCCAGGGATTTCCGGGATAAATCTTTTATCTCGGACATCAACTGCGGGGAAAGGTTCTTCAAGGTTTCGCTGGATTGCAGGTGAAACATGTTGATGATGATCAACGGATCGAATTCGTAAACATCGTACATGGCCTCGACCAGGGAATTGAGCTTTTCCTCGGGGCCCGAATCGGTTTCCTCAAGCACATGCTCCACCCGGATCAGAAGATATTGGAGTATCCGCAGGGAAAGGGAGGCATAAAGCTCTTCCTTATTCTTGAAATAAAGATATAAAGTGCCGGGACTGAGTTCGGCGTCCTGGGCAATGTCTTCCATGGTGGCCTTGTTGAAGCCTTTGTCCGAAAACACCCGCTTGGCGGCAACCATAATCTGCTGGCGTCGTCTTTCTTTTTCTCTTTCTTTTCTTTCTTGGATTCCCATGGCGATTTCCTGAATATAATTTATTTATGATATGTTCTGATATTTAATATGATTTATTTAGTCAAGAGAAATCTTCTTTTCCCCATACCGACAGCGGTCTAACTTCTCTCACCTCTCAGAGAAAAAGGCGTTCCCCGCCGCGGATTTTAATGGCCACGCGGAATTAAGAGAGCCAAGACGGTGCCGGCGAAGGCCAATCGTCGGCGGCGGCGGTCCGGAGATGCGTCCCGTGCCGGCGGGCGAGCCAGAGGTCAAACCGATGAAAATCAGCCATTTCCGGACGGAGACGGATTAGCGCCGGGTGACATCGGCCGTGGAATTGCGAAAGCCCAACTGCGGTCCTGAAGGTTTCGAGCGGGGAATTCGGATTGCGGTTCTTTCGGAAGTGTTGATGATGCCCTGTGCGTGAGTCCCGACGCTTAAAGCTCAAAATGTCATTGAAAACTTGGTGCCGCCCAACGGTGAACGCCAAGGCCCGACTCCTTGCGCGTGGCCCGCTACCCCCTGTTGGCTGCCGTCTAGCCGATATACACTGAGAGCGCATCTTTCCTGGCGTTGACACGCTGTATCGTAATCTGAATCAGATCCTCGGCTTTCAATACCACCCCGCTCGACAGCGGCAGATCGCACTCGATCATATACTCCGTGAGCAGGATTTGATAGCCATTTCTCTTTTTGTTGAGAACAATGGCCTCTTCTTTCTGGCCGATCCTTTTCTCCAGGTATTTCAGCAGCCAATACCGGTGCCGGCCGTATTGAATTTTAAAGACATGGCTCATGGGCAACTCGAGCAACTGGATCGTCCGGTCGACTTCTTCGGGCTTATAGGGGGCGTCCAGCCCGAAAACAGCGCGGAGCTGCCGCTGGGTCACCAAATCAAAATATTTCCGGATGGGAGAAGTCGCCGTTACGTAACAGTCCAAACCGAGTCCCGCGTGTCGTTCCGCTTTGTTGTTCAAGACAAAACGGCTCAATAGCCGGCGTTGCATCCAGTTCTGGAACAGGGTTCCCTCATCGCCCTTGTAAAGCCGCTCGCGGGGATCCGTCTGGGATCTGAATATGGCCGGCATACCGTGGGCCGACAGGAATTTGGCCATCAACCAGTTGGCCATGATCATGATTTCCGAAACCAGCATTCTCCCCGGGCTTTCCCGGTTGATTTTGGTCACGGTGGCTTCGCGCGCCTCATTGACCCACACGTTGATCTCGGGCACCGATATTTGCACCGCACCGGCATCCAGTCTTTTTTGACGAAATTTCTTGGCGATATCCTGCAGCAGAACCACATCGCGGTGCTCCCCGGCGACCAGGTTGACATCATAATAGGTCAGTTGATGCTTGACCTTGACCAGGCTGGGTACGATTTCGTAATCGATGACTTCAAAGGCCGGGCTGAGCTTGACCATGGTGCTGATGGCCGGGCGCAGTACACCGGCCTTCAAACTGCACAGACCCTCCGCCAGGCTGGCAGGCAGCATGGGAATCTTCTGGTCGGGCATGTAGATGGAGCTTCCCCGGACCAGGGCTTCCTGGTCGATGGGGTCACCTTTGCGCACAAAATGCCCGACATCAACGATATGGATTCCAAGACGGTAATAGCCATCCCCCAATTCGATACTTAACGCATCATCATAATCAAGGGTCGCCTGCCCGTCGATGGTCATCAGAGGCAGCGCGGTCAGGTCCCGGCGCCCTCCTGCAACGCGGGCGGCATCGCAGGAATTCACAAGCTCAGCGGCGCCTTGCAGGGCTTTGTCTGAAAAATCGACCGCGATCTCTAACCGGTGAAGATCGATGTTTTCGTCGGGATCAAATACCCCCAACTTTACGAGCAGCTGCCACAATCCGTCCTCGGCATCAATTCCGGCCCGGGCCAATATGCCTTTCGCAAGGGCATAGTCGCTGCTGTTTTTTTCAAAGAGATAGCAGGCTTTGAGGATTTGAACGATATCCGATTTTTCCGCAGGGGTCAGCTCCGGTGGCGGCGCGCCGGAATTCTGCGACACCTTTTTCAGCCAGTCCCCGCCCAGTTCCGTGAGGCGCTCTTTGCGGGCCGCCTCCTTTTGCTGGGTAAGGAGTCGTTCCACTTGTTCGATGGAATTCGGGAAGAAACGATCCGGGTTGAATTTAAAATAGAACCGGTCATTAAAAAAAGCTCGGATGACGGCGGACTCATGGTCTCCCGAGGGCTTATCCGGAAAGCAGAATTCGGTCATGGTGCCCAAATCGATCCATTCCTGTTCCGTATTCAGTACTTCCCACAAGTCCTTAACATCAATCTGGCTGATCAGAGCTTTGCGCTTGTTGGCCACCTCTTTGAGTACGTCCACCATCTTGTCGCGGCCCATGGCAACATCCAGCCGCATATCGCATCTGTGGGACAGGCGGTTGGCCGCAAGGTTGACCTCCCGGTTGTTTTCCGTCAACAGCCTGAGCCTTTGCTGCTTGACTTCCAAAACCACCGCGCACATGATTTTCTGGCGGTCGATAAATTCCACGATGCTTCCT
>CP070697.1:3104254-3107416 GCA_020353555.1 Desulfobacterales bacterium | reverse complement strand
AGAACCATGAAAACAATGATAACGATTTCGGCGGCCGGATTGTCGAAGTGCGCCAGGCTAAGGTTCTTTGTGGAAAATCCGCCGGTGGCCACTGTGGCAAAAGTGTGGGTGAGGGCGTCGAAAAGACCCAAACCGCAAAACATAAGACCAACCGTCTCAACCAGGGTTAAGCCCAAATAGACCACCAGCAGAATTTGCAGCGTCTTGCGGGTACGATAGCGAAAGTTGTCCTGTGCCAGGGCGGCGATTTCCGCCTTGTATAACACCAAAGCCGCTGGACCGAGAAATGGCACCACCGCGAGAACGAAGATGAGAATGCCGATTCCACCGATCCAATGCGTAGCCGATCGCCAGAACAGCAGGCCGGGGGGAAGCCCTTCGATGTTGTTCAATATCGATGAGCCGGTGGTGGTGTACCCGGACACGCTTTCAAACCAGGCATTCGTGAAAGAAAATTCACCACCCCAAAGGCTGAAAGGGAGCGCCCCGATGAGACAGGACAGCAGCCAGCTGCCGATGACGATGACAAGGCCTTCCTTGTTGGAGATATTTGGAGACTCAGGCACGAAAATCAGAGGAAACAGACCAAATAGCGTCGCCACGATGGCGCAAAAGAGCAGATGCAGCAAGGCGTCATCGCGGTGCACCGCCGATATGGCCGCCGCAATCAGCAGGAAAAGCGCGTTGAACAGCAACACAATCCCTACGTAACGAAAGACGACGTGGGGCCGCATGCCGGTTAAGCTTCCTTTCGTAGCGTCAGTTCGAGCTCATGGATGGCATTTGCCAACCGGGCGATTTCGTCCTTGGTTTCGATTTTGAATTTCATCGGCTGACCCGATCGTATGAAGCTTTCGATTTCCCTGATGATGTGGGTGATGGGCCGCACCACGAAACAGTGAATGAAATAGTTGAAGATTGCCGTAAAGACGAACGCCGCCACGATTGCCACGATTCCCGGCATAATCGCCCGGTGGGCCCGGTTCTTGAGCTGGGAGGCGGTCTGGTACATCGTGCGGTCGTTCAAACTCATCAATTGTTCCACCGACAATTTCACCTCCTGAAAAACCTGATGGACTTCCTGGAAATACCAAGTCAAGTTTCCTTCTCTTGGGGTTCCGACAATCGGACGAATCCAAAGATCTTCATACTGCTGATACTTCTTTTCAATCGCATCCACTAACGATTTTTCACCCGGAATGGTAATGTTGTTCCGGGCAACGTCAAAGGCTTCGCGAAACTGCTCGTTGGCGGGTTCAATGGTGACGCGGCCTTCTTCCCATTTTCCGGAAAGCAGAAGGAGAACGCCGCTGTCCTCGCGCTCCAAGGCCTCAATCATCTTTTTGGAGGCATTGATGCTTTTGTAATTCTCATCCAAAAGCGCTTGAACCGATGCCCCGATTTCGCTCAACTCTTTAACCGAGAGAGCACCGGCCACAAAAAGCATTGATGATAAGATCAGGAATCCAGCCAAAATTTTAAAACGCATGCTCATATGGGGTCTCCGTATTTCAGGGTTCGGATGACCAGCTTGGATCGAGGCACCGCATCGCGCGATGTGTGCAACTTGTGGTCGCTGTGAGTCGTATTTGTCCCCATTTCGCCGGGCGCTCGAAACCAATGCATCAAACAGGTTCAATTAACTCTGGATCGTTGTTGCGCACCTGATTGACCCGCCTTGAAACCGGATGATTTTGCAGTTCGCGCTTCCGGCATTCTTCCAATATCGCCGCCAACCTTTGGGTGTCCTGCAATTTTGGATCTAGCCAGCTTGCATAGGCTTCACGGGGCAGGATGACCGGCATGCGATGGTGGATGTCCTTGACCGACGCACTGGCTTCGGCGGTGATGATTGTACAGGACTTGCACGGCGGCTGATCTTCCAGGGCATCCTTGGGTTTCCATATTTCCCATAAGCCGGCAAACGCAAACAACCTTGCGGACGGCAAACTCAGATAATGGGGCTTTTTTTTTCCCTTTTCCCCCTTCCACTCGTAAAACCCATTGGCGGGAATCAGGCACCGGCGTTTTTGGAAGGCATTCCGAAAGGCGGGCTTTTGAGCGACGGTTTCCGCGCGCGCGTTGATCATTCTGCTTCCGATCGATGGGTCTTTGGCCCAGAAGGGTACAAGGCCCCAAATCAGTTTCGCAACTTGCCGACTGTATTCGTGCTGGATGATCGCAAGAATCTGTTGGGTGGGAGCTACATTGTAGTTGGGGGCCAGTTCAATGGATAGAGGATGAACATCAAAATAATCTTCAAGGTCTCTTTCAAGCAGGTATTGTACAAACCGGCCGCACATGGTTCATGGGACTTTCATGGCCTGATTTTTGATGGCCTCATCGGTCAAACGGGGGATAGCTCGCGAACGCGTATCCATGCGCTTTTCAGGGCCGAAATCGTCGACACGTTCCCACCGCGCTTCGTCAGCGACAGATATCATTCCAGATTTTTTCCCCGTAACCGGCGTATGCAAAACCCGTTTCGTCAATCAATTCGCGGAAGATGCTTGCAGCGGCGGCCTTGCCCGGGGGCGCCTTCCGTTGGAAAGACCTTCCAGATGGCGATGCCTGACTTCCGCCGGTCGGTCAAGACAGGCGTGCTGGCCGCCAGCTTAGAACCTCCGATCGCAAACGTTGACCCAACGGCCCCAAATGAGGCGGTTGTTTTTTCTAACTAATTGAAAATATGTTATAATTTCGGCCTAATCCCCCATCTTGGCCATGTAGTCATCGTACTCAATATTTGTCCTTGGCTATCCTTCAATTACCCTTTATGTACAATTTTTTCAGTAACATAAATGAAAGGGGAGATCAAGGGGCAGATAGGGAAAAACAGGGTTATTTTAGGGCATTTGTTGACCAACTGTCGACCAAATCCGGATTTCTAACAGGGCCAAGAAACCTGCAAACCCGCCGATCTGAACCCCGCGTGTTGATATCATAACGTTTATCGGAGTATGATTTTACAGATATCTTGGAGTAAAACCGCAAATTGAGTGACCCAAAGATATGCAGGTTTTAATGTGCAATATTTTTTGTTACAGCAAAGCAAGTTAAAGGATCAGATCAAACAAAATCGAGTCATATCATTACTTGCCGATAGTTAAAGCAGGATCAAATCTTCCTGCAACAGCCGGACTCTGGGCATTTCTGGTTGCT
>CP070697.1:3100989-3104154 GCA_020353555.1 Desulfobacterales bacterium | reverse complement strand
GTTGTTTCCTCCCTTTACAGATACAGAAATTACTAAAGGAAGAGACGAAGATGTTCATAGAGAATCACCTGATTTTGTGGCCAGAAAGTTTTTTGAAAAATTTGAAAAGGACCATTGTGAAATAAAGCCAGGACTGATGAATATTGTACTCCTACAAATGAATAGATTTTTGCCGTCGCTGGCTGAAAAAATAGCTAAAAAACGTTAGTTTATGAGCTGATAAAATGCTTTTGCCGAACGAGCGTTTACAGCCGATGCGGTAAACAGCTCGGTTAAAGCGCAGCATAAGAATACCGATATCCGCAACATCTGTCAGGTGTATAGGGGATTTTATGTTCCGTGTCGGAGGTGAAAACATGGGAAATTTAGGGAATTTAGGTATCTTCTTTGCCGGTTCTTTTGGTGGTATAGGTATCTTCTTTGTTGGTTGTGGTTTGCTCTGGTGGTGTCCTCTTGATGATAAAATAAATCTACCCAAACAAAAAGAAGAATAAATAACCGTAAACCAAGCACAAAGAAGGCACCGTTTCCCGTTACGGCTAGGTCTCTGAGCTTTTGACACCACGTGAAAAAGGGAGATATACGGATCGTATCCAGAAAATTAGGTGACCTGCGATCTTGGCAAGATCACTTTCGCATTTAGAGGCACCATTTTAACGTAATCGTCTCCAAATGACGCAAAAACTCGAATGACGCAAAAACTCTTGACAGTCTGCCGCCGATTTTGATTAATGAAACAGTGACAAAGAGATGCGCTGCCGGTTCCAGACTACACCGCTCACCCTGCCACTGAGTGGCTATCGCTACCTTCTTGCTCGATTTGAAAAACGACTAAACTAACAATCAAAATCAAATTTTATCACCTTCAGCATGCTGATAAGGAGAAATCAGGATGCGAAGTTCACCGTTCACAGACCGAATTGCCTGTTGGGGTGGTTCGATTTGTTCATTTTTCGGAGAAAGGAGGGCTCTGCCGATGAAAAAAAGCAATCGCAGGAAAATCGGAGTGGTTTGCATGGAAACGATTGCCGGATTGTTCCTTATCGCGCTTTTTTTGAGCGGTCCGGCGGCGATCAGCCCCGCCTCGGCCGCCGATATCTGGTATGTCTCCCTCGATGGCTCCGACACCAACGGCGGTACCGGGTGGGACGACGCCTTTGCGACAATCCAACGAGGGATTGATGCGGCTTCCGACGGGGACACGGTTGTGGTGGCCGCCGGTACGTACACAGGCGCAGGAAACAAGGACCTTGTAGTGGGTGCCAAGGGTATTGAGGTTCGGTCCGTCAAGGGACCGGAAAGCTGCATCATCGATCTTCAAAATGACGGCAAGGGGTTTCTTTTGGAATTTTCACCGGACACGTCGGTTGTGGACGGTTTTACGATTATAAACGGTCGTGCGGCGTCCAGCACGGATTACGGTGTGGGCATTGATTGCTGGTTCTGCGCGACCACCATCCGCAACTGCATCATCAGGAACAATGCGGGTGTCCAGTGGGGCGCCGGCATCGACATCAGAGGCGCAACCGCCCCGCCCGTCATCGCCAACTGCATTTTCGCCGGCAACCAGACTACACAGGGCGGGAGTGCGGTTTCGGTCTATCAGGCTTCGGCACGATTCGTCCACTGCACTTTTTACGGCAACAGCAGCTTTCAGTCGGTCGCGGCGGTCACGCCAACGACATCTTTCACCAACTGCATTTTCTGGGACAACACCCCTGCAACACTTGCCGGGGCTCCAAGCGTAACGTATTCGGATGTGGAGGGCGGATACACCGGGACGGGAAACATTGACCTGGATCCCGAATGCGTCGATCCGGACAACGGCGATCTTCGGCTTTCCTCCGGTTCCGACTGCATCGACGCCGGGTATGACGCCGCGACCGGCATCCCGGAGCGGGATCTGGACGGCAAGCCGCGCTTTATCGACGGCGATGGGGATCTCACCGCCACAGCCGACATGGGTGCTTATGAGTACGGGGACATCTGCGAATGCGACTTCCTGGCCGACCTGGACACGGACGGTGCGGACCTGGCGGACTACATCACCGACCCGGGGGGCTACGACCTCAGCCTATTGGCGGGGGATTACGGCCGCAGCGACTGTCCAACCTATGCGACACCCCCCGAGGTCCAGCGTTAAGCTTAACACCCTGAATCCCGTCAAAGAAAGGATGGGAAATGATTTAGAGTATTTTCTTGAATCGTTTTTTTTCTGAGAAATTAGTACAGGTTATCCACGATGAAATGCCCGAAGTGCCGGTTTGAAAATCCCAAAGGCATGAAGTTCTGTGTCGAATGCGGGAGCAAATTAGAGACCATATGCCCCAAGTGCGGTTTCGGCAATTCGCCAAGTTTTAAATTCTGCGGTGAATGCGGATACGATCTGCGTGAGCCTGAAAAAGCCCCGGCCGTCGATTATTCACAGCCCCAGTCTTACACTCCGAAATTCCTGGCGGACAAGATTCTAACCAGCCGCAGCTCCATCGAAGGCGAACGCAAGCTGGTGACGGTCCTGTTTGCCGATGTGGCCAACTACACCGCCATGGCTGAAAAGCTCCATCCGGAGGAAGTGCACGGCATCATGGATGGGTGTTTCAGGATTCTGATGGATGAGATCCATAAATACGAGGGAACGATCAACCAGTTTACCGGGGATGGGGTTATGGCCTTGTTCGGGGCCCCGGTGGCTCACGAGGATCATGCCCTGCGGGCCTGCCATGCGGCCCTGGCCATTCAAAAAGCCCTCGGCGACTACGGCGCAAAAATTAAGAACGACTACAATGTGAGTTTTGAGATGCGCATGGGACTGAACTCCGGCCCCGTGATCGTGGCCTCGATCGGAGATGATCTCCGCATGGACTATACCGCCGTGGGCGATACGGCCAACTTGGCGGCCAGAATGCAAAGCGAGGCTCAACCCGGTTGCATCCTCGTATCCAGGAACGCCTATAAGGCCGCCAAGGATTTCTTTGAATTTGAGCCACTCGGAGAAGTTGCGATCAAAGGTAAAGCGGCGCCCCAGGAGGCCTACGCCCTGATCAGGACCGGTGAAGTCGCAACCCGCATTAAAGCTTCCGTTGCCAAGGGTCTGACCAAATTTGTCGGACGTAAAAGCTCCATGTCAGCCCTGAAAGTTCCCTATGAACGGGTTCGGTCCGGGTC
>CP070697.1:3097715-3100889 GCA_020353555.1 Desulfobacterales bacterium | reverse complement strand
GTCGCCTCGGGGGCGGCCGCCCAGGCGGGACCGCTTGTCAGAGAAATCACCCCAACGATCGCTAATAGCAGATACCTGACTCTGTGGCATTGAGCCTTCATCGCACACCTCCTCATGCTAGTGAGTTTTGGCAATGTGAATCTCGGCGCACGCAGCAGGTCGAGACTCACCCGTTTTTATTCCGTAATGGCTATACGCGCGCGTATCGCCGCGTAAAGCTTAGTTACTGGGGCCGCCGTAATTTTGCAACGCATTTTTTTAAAAGCCAGGGGCCCATCGGCGGGCGGCATGATTGCAAAAATGTTTTCCTGGCCTTTGGTTTTGTGCCCCGCGATTTTGTTTGACTCTTTGACCCTGATTGAGCGAAAGTCAAGCATGCCCCGGATCCAAGGCAAGGGTGAAGCTGTCCCGCCTGAGGCGGGATCGCAAGCCTTTGATAACACGAGAGATGCGGTAGGATCGGCTTTCCCGGACCCCCTCCTTTCCTCCGTCAATTTTAACCGAAAAACGGTCGGTCAGCGGGGCCCTCGTGCCGCTTGTTCCGATGACGCGGTTGATATCGAACTTTCACCAAATCAAGAGCCAGATCTTTGGTATGCACGTAAGCGTCACGTCTCGAACGGGGCGTAATGGGGGGCGCCGGGAAGAGACTTTCTGCTGGGCGGGGGTTGGGACCGGATCGCCCCACTTGATCAACTTTTTCAGAAGGAGGTAGAAAGATGCACAAACCAGAAAGATGGGGACTGCTGACATTTACGATTCTTTTTCTTCTGACGAGTCTGACCCCGGGGGTCATGGCAGAAATCGAGTTGACGCCTGAATATTTTATTGTCAAAGATTTCAAACTAAAATCAGGCGCGGTACTTGAAGAATTGCGCGTCGAGTATGCCACCCTGGGACAGCCTCAAAAGGACAGCGCCGGCAACATCGTCAATGGGGTTGTTTTCTGCCATGGGTACAGCGGAAATTACGCCCAAATCAAACTCCTCAAAGACGTCGTGGGTCCTGGCTTGCCTTTTGACACCGCCAAATACTATATCATCTGCCCGACCGCCCTGGGATCGCCGGGTTCATCCTCTCCTTCGGTTACCGGGCTCGGTCCGGACTTCCCCCCATTTACGGTGGCAGATATGGTCACCTCCCAGTACCTCCTGGTTACCGAAGGGCTCCAGATCAAACACCTGCAGGGTGTCGCGGGTGCCAGCATGGGGGGTATGCAGACCCTTCAATGGATTACGCAGTACCCGGATTTCATGGACTGGGCTATCCCCATCGCTACCAGCCACGAGTTCAGGGGCCGCAATGTGGGTATTTTCGGCCTCATGACGGCGGCGATTAAATCCGATCCGGCCTACATGGAGGGCCGTTACAAAGAGCAGCCCAAGAAAGGAATGGAGCTGGCTTTTATGGGGGTTTATCTGTGGCACTTCACGCCAAGCTATTACAAGGTTAAGTACAAAACCAACGAAGAGCTGCTCCAAGGACTCAAGGACGTGGGGCTCGGCAGCGCCACCATGGACGCCAATGATATTGTTTGGCGCAACGAGGCGATGATGTCGTATGATCTTAAAGACGCGCTGGCCAAGGTCAAGGCCCGGACCCTGATTATCGGTGTCAATACGGACGAACTTTTCCCGCCGGAGGTCGAATTCGAGGTCACGGCCAAGCTCATTCCGGGGGCCGAGTTGTTTGCGTACGATTCGGTCGCCGGCCATCTGGGTTGCACGGTGGAAATCAAAAATGCCCGGGAGGCCATCGCCGATTTTCTGAAATAAGCCAGCCCGGCGGCACGCCAGCAATCGCTCGGCCGGAACAGATCCGCCCCCTCCCGGAGCACTTGCCGTTGACAAATTTATGATCAAATCGTAAATTAGCAAAATGGAACCCAATTTGAAAAACAGGTTGCTTGAAGACTACGTGGTCCGCGATGCCGGTTACTACCCGGTAATTACGCTGACCGGACCGCGGCAGTCCGGCAAAACCACCCTGGCCCGGATCGCCTTCCCCTCCCACCAATCCCTCTCGCTGGAGCCGATCGACCAGCGGCGCTTTGCCCAGGAAGACCCGCGGGGGTTTCTGGCCCAGCTGAAAGGCCCCGCCATTCTCGACGAGATCCAGCACGTGCCCGACCTCTTGTCTTACATTCAGGCCGCGGTCGACCGGAATCCCACCCCCGGGCTTTTTGTGCTCACCGGCTCCCAGAACTTCCTGCTCATGAGCAAAGTGACCCAGACAATGGCCGGCCGCTGCGGCATCCTCAACCTTTTGCCCTTTTCCCGAGCGGAACTCGAAGACCAGCGACAGCCCGAACCGGACGCGCCGCCCGATCTGTTCAGCAACCCGCACACCGGCCTGGAGCTCTGGCAGACCCTACACACGGGATTTTACCCGCGCATTCACGATCGGCACATCCCGCCGCAGATCTGGCTGCCGGACTACGTCCAGACCTATATCGAACGGGATGTGCGCAGCCTGTCCAACATCGGCGATTTAAGCCTTTTCGCCCGGTTCCTGGCGCTTTGCGCGGGCCGCGCGGCGCAACTGCTCAACTACTCCAGCCTGGCCGCCGACTGCGGCATCGCGGTGGACACAGCTCGGCGCTGGTTGTCGGTGCTCAACACCAGCTTCATCGTTTTTCTCCTGCCGCCCCACCACCGCAACTTCAACAAGCGGGTGATCAAAAGTCCCAAGCTGTACTTCCATGACACGGGCCTGCTCTGCCATCTGTTGGGTATCCGGGAGGCCGCCCAGATTCCGACCCATCCCCTGCGCGGCGCCTTATTCGAAAATCACGTGATCGCCGAGATTGCCAAGGCCTATCTGCACCACCGCCGGACACCGCCGCTTTTTTTCTGGCGCGACCGCACCGGCCACGAAATCGATCTGATCATCGACGAAGCCGGCCGCCTCTATGCCGTGGAAATCAAGTCGGGCCAAACCCTGTCCGGCGACATGTTCGACAGCCTGCTCTGGTGGACCAACCTCAGCGGGCGTCCCCCGGAAACCGCTACCCTGGTGTTTGGCGGCGACCAGGCTCTCACCCGCCGCGGCGTGGCCGTCCGGCCCTGGTTCGGAATTTGATTGCAGCCCAACGGACCGCATCCACGTCCGCTCTCGGCATGGTCATTTCCCCAAAAGCTTTTTCGATTTGTGCGTTCGCTGAATGCGGCGACT
>CP070697.1:3094436-3097615 GCA_020353555.1 Desulfobacterales bacterium | reverse complement strand
GCTGCTCGGCCGGATGCCGATTGCATGGCCCTCCAATCTGCTTATATTTAATCTGAAGCCCGAATCCGAATTGAATTCAGGCGTTGGTAATGCGTGGAGGTTTCCATGAAATTGAAACAGATCGTCGTATCCATTGAAAACGAACCTGGCCGTTTATTGGAAGTCACCGAAGCGCTCGGCCAAGCGGGGATTAACCTCAGGGCGTTGAACCTGGTGGATACCGGGGCATTTGGGCAGTTGCGGCTGCTGGTTTCGGATGTTCCCACCGCTCGGCGGATTTTGATGGAGATGCAGATTCCGGCCTATGTCAATGAAGTCGTGGCCGCTTTGATTGAGGATAAACCCGGCAGTCTGGCCAAGGTGCTCAAACCGCTCACCGCCGCGCAAGTGAATGTGGTATTCATGTATGCTTTTATCGGATTTGCCGAAGACAAGGCGGTGATGATTTTTCGTTTCAGTGACAACGACAAGGCCGTTGAAATCTTGCGGGCCAACGAAGTTCAACTGCTTGACGCGGAATCATTCGGCATTCTGGAAAATCGCGGTTAGTTGGCGTTAGCATCAATCGATCTTTAAATTTGTGTGAAATCCTGTTTGCGCGGCGGGGCTTGCCAGATCGCGAGCGTCTCCCGCCAGCGTGGCATCGGATCGATCGGAAGCAAATCAATGCCTTCCATCAAAAGAAAATATGGCGCTGCGCCGCCCGCCGCATCATCGAGGCGGGGTGAAACGGCGGATCCCAAACTTAAGGCGGATGAGGCGCGCATACAGAAAGACCGCTATCGGGTGCTCATCGAGGATGTGGCCGACGGCTTTTATGAAACGGATCTGCGGGGAAACTTCAAATTCTTCAACGATGCCCTCAGCCGCATATTCGGCTATGATCGCGGCGCGATTCAGGATCATAACTTCCGGGAATTCATGGATGAAAAAAATGCCCAAATCGCCTATGACGCTTTCAATGGGATTTATCGCACCGGCCAGGGGCTCGTGGATATCTACTGGGAAATCATCCGTAAGGACGGGGAAACGCGCCACCTGGAGATTTCGGCCAACCTGATCAGGGATGACGAGGGCCGCAAGGTTGGTTTCCGGGGGATTGCCCGGGATGTTACCGAAAGATTCCTGTCCCAGCGGGCCTTGCGAGAGTCGGAACAATGTGCATTGGAGCTTTCCCGGAACAGCCGCCGGGCCGAGCAGCGTTACCGGGCCTTTCTTGAATTCCTCCCCGATCCCGTGTTTGTCTTCAACCTGGACAGCACGGTTTCTTACTTGAATCCGGCCTTTGAAAAAGTGTTCGGTTGGACCCTGGCCGAGTTGGAGGGCAAAATCATTCCCTTTGTTCCCGATTCTCAAAAAGAGGAGACGCGGATCGGAATTCAACGACTGTTCCAAGATAAAGTCATCCATGGCTTTGAAACCAAACGCCTGACCAAAGACGGCCGGATATTGGATATCCTGATCGATGGGGCCATCTTCTACGATATGGATAATGCGCCGGCCGGGCAGGTCGTCACCCTGCGGGACATCACCCGGGAAAAGCGCCACGCGCGCATCAATCAGGCCTTGTTCCGCATCGCCAAAGCTTTGTACCGCTACCGCGGACTGGACGCCCGCCTGAAGTTTATCACCAAGGAAGTCCAGGATCTGATGGCCGTTGAAGGCGCTCTGGTGATTTTACTCGACGAAGAAAAAAAGGAGTTCTTTTTCCGTGAGGCTATTTTTAACGATTCCGAAGCCGTCCAGAAGATCAAGGAAATTTGCTTTCCGGCCGACAAAGGAGTTGCCGGTCATGTGTACCGGACCGGTGAGCCGACCATCGTCGCCGACACTTCCCAAAACCCGTATTTCTTCCGCCAAGTAGACGAGCAAGCCGGCATCCAAACCCGCAACATGTTGGATGTGCCCCTGCAGAGTCGGGGCCGCATGATCGGCGTCTTAGGCGCCGTGAACAAAAAGGAAGGCGCCTTTGATCAAGCGGATGTGGACTTGCTGTCCATGATCGCGAATATCGTCGCCTTGCCCATTGAAAATGCGAGCATCCTCGAGGAACTCCAACGGTCCTACGAAGAGGTTCAGAGCCTGAACCGTGCCAAAGACCGGGTCATTCATCATCTTTCCCACGAGCTGAAGACACCGGTATCCGTTCTTGCCGCTTCTTTGAGCGTGCTTTCTAAGAAACTTGCCGCGCGCGATGACACCGGCTGGCAAACCATTCTGGAGCGGGCTCAACGGAATTTGCAGCGCATTCTGGCGATGCAGTATCAAATTGAAGATATGTTGCGGGAAAGAGATTACACAACCTATCCCCTCCTTGCGACTTTGTTGGACGTTTGCACCGATGTGCTGGAGGCGCTGGCCGCCGAGGAAAGCGGCGAAAAAGATATTGTTTCCCGGATCCGTCAAAGGGTCGAGGAACTCTTCGGTCCCCGCGAGGCGATCCCGCAAGCGATCTCGCTCGGGCCCTACGTCGCGCAGCAGATTCAGGAGCTGCGCCCGCGCTTTGCCCACCGCAAAGTCAACCTGGAAACCCAAATCGCATCCACTTCCGCCGTGTGGGTTCCCGCGGATGTTCTGACGAAGATCGTGGAAGGCCTCGTCCGTAATGCGGTTGAGAATACACCCGATGGAGGCTTGATCGTGGTGACGGTGCGCCCTGGGAAAACCGGCCCGGAATTCGAGGTCAAAGATACCGGGGTGGGCATCAGCGCTGAAAATCAGCGTCTGTTTTTCGAAAATTACTTTACCGCCTATGAGCCGCTGCACTACTCTTCCCGCAAACCCTATGAATTCCTGGCCGGTGGCAAGGGTTTTGATTTATTGCGGATGAAGATATTCTCCGAAAGGTATCACTTTAAAATCGAGATGGTCTCTCAACGCTGCGACGCAATGGCCCGGGATGCGGGTACCTGCGTGGGGAAGATTGAAGCGTGCGCGCTGGTGCAGAATGTCGTCGAGTGTCGAGATTCCGGCGGAACGACGGTGACCGTCAAGTTTAATCCCGTGGGTGGTGTTGGAGGTCATGACAGGGAAAATGAACAATTCTAGTTTCGTTTGGTCACATGACCGCAAGCCTTCCGCGCAAAGGAAGGTCGATCCGGGCCTTGATGGGAACGCCTTTTTACGGTTCGGTTTAACGACCTCTAATTTTCTCAGACAGTTTCCCGATGCCCAAAGCC
>CP070697.1:3091153-3094336 GCA_020353555.1 Desulfobacterales bacterium | reverse complement strand
GACCCACGGCATTGAGGCCAGCGACCAGGGCATTCAGGTGGACTTGACCGCCCGCATCCATCAAGCGTTAGAGCCGTACGGGGTTTCTGGAGCCCAGCACGGGACGTCCGGCAACAACTCGGACCGGTTGCGCGAAATCGCCGCGCGAACCCGAACAACCAAAGCCAATGTGGCAACGGCGCTTCAAATGATTTCGTGGGGCTTGGAAGTAAACGATTACGGAAACGCCCTGTTGGATAATGACGGGAGTTTCCGCAAGATAAAGGGCGAGGGCGTCACGGAAGAGATGTGGTTGCAGATGGTGGCCTATGCGAAAGCCCAGGGACTCAAGGGCGGTAACTTCAAAAACCTCAACTTGCCCTTTGAAAACAAGTTGCTCGGACAATCCGCAGAGATTCGGAACCGCATGGTCAAACGGGTTGAAGATTTCGTCTATGGCATGCTGGTAAATGTTTTTAATGCCCAGAACACCGCCCCCCTCGCTTTATCGGAAATCCTCAAGACCGGGTCTTATGATGCCGGCCCCAAAGTGGGAAGAATCGAGGCCCCTGAGGACTGGACGCCTGACTTGATTGCCCAAAAGGCCGCCTCTCTCCAAAGTGATAAGGGTCCGCAAGGAGACTTTGACGACTAGGGGCAAGGCCCCGCAACAGAAAATCCTCTGGAAGAGGCTCTCCCACCCCTCTGGATAGCGCCAAGGCTTTTGACGTGCCAAAGCGGGTTAGGATTCTGTCCCATTATACCCCCGGCGCAACCGGACGCGAACGCGAGTCCGGTTCGCCGGTGGCCATGACGGGTCGACCCCGCCCGATCATCCTCGCGGAATCCGTCCATACTATCAGTTTATTCCACACCCGATACCTCAATCCATGACCCCGCGCAATTCCATTTCCACTGCGATTACAATAATATATAAAATAATTACGGTATATTAAGTGATATTCACCCGTTTTTTTCTAAAGCTTCGCCACCATCATGCCGATAAGCCAGTCAGGGGGAATGACAAATGTATATATCCAATTACCAGATGCAAAACGTTTTAAACGTCTACAGCAAGCACCTGAGTCAAAACCGCATTGCCAAAAAGGAGAATCTGGTGTTCAATCGCCCACCCGCTGATCAATTTACACTTTCGATCAAAAGCAAACGGCAGCAAGCGATGGAGAAAGTTGCCAAGGATATCTTTAACAAAATTGGCCATCTAGTTTCTCAAGAGGGAGCCAGTCAGAAATCGGCCAAACTCTCTCCGAGCGAAACACAAAGGCCATTAGGTTCCGAGAAGCCGGGTGAAACTGAATTTGTTTTCAACGTGATTGATGATATCGATCACAAAACGACCACTAGTCTATCGCTGGAAGATTCAAGTTTCTTGATCAAACCGTTTGATCAGTTGACCCAGGAAGCAGTGGAAAAAGAGGAAGAACCGCAGGACTGACAGGGTTGCCTGACGCCAAAAGACTTGGCTGGCAGCCCTGAGGCGTAGTGAATTCTGTGGAATAAGGGGGTAGTCATGATCGATGCAATCGGAGAAGCCTCAATGCAACAAACCGTCCGGGCCAGTTACAGCCGTGCGGCCCACGAGAAGGAGTTGGTGGTTCAAAAAACGGATCAGATCCGAAAAAACAGGCCCGTGGAAAATACAGAGGAGAGCCCGGAGTCTAGGATGAACATGCGCGAGCAGGAAAATACCACCACCAAGAATATTTTGGAAGACGGGAAGCTTGTCGTTGAAAAATACGATAAGGATGGCAAGCTGATCCGTAAAATACCCCCGGGGTATGTGCCGTTTGCCAATATGGTTTAGCAGGGATTGCAATCTTGGCAAGACTATTTGGAGTTTTTCGGCCTTACTTCAGACAGGAAAACCGCGATTGACTGGATTCAAGTTGATACCATCAATAGCCCTTGAATCGTGTATATCCTGCAAATCCTGTCGAATTCGTGCTGTTCAGCCGTCAATGTCTGAATCGGCTACCACGTCTTGCGAACTTTGATACCACATGAAGCCAGATAGGATTTTATCTCGGCGATGGTATAAGTTCCATAGTGGACCATGGAAGCTATCAGAGCCGCGTCCGCTTTACCATTGCTGAGAACATCACGCAGATGCTCTGGTTGGCCGGCCCCGCCGGATGCAATCACCGGGATACCAACATGTCCCGAAATAAGGGCGGTCAGGTTCAATTCATACCCGTCTTTGGTCCCGTCAGCATCAATGGAATTCAAACATATTTCCCCCGCCCCAAGCTCCTGAGCGCGGAGCGCCCATTGGAGCGCGTCGATCCCCATGTATGTCCGTCCGCCATTGATAACGATCTCGTAACCGGATGGAATTTTCTCGCTTTCCCCCACGTATTTAGCGTCCATTCCCAGAACGACACACTGACTTCCAAAAGCACTGGCCCCCTGGGCGAGGAGGTCAGGATTCAATACAGCCGCCGAATTGACGCTCACTTTTTCAGCTCCCGCCAGCAGTACACGGCGCATATCCTCCACCGTGCGGATTCCGCCTCCGACCGAAAATGGAATGAAGATGGCCTCAGCGACGCGGCGAACCACCTCGATCATAATATCGCGTTTCTCGTTGGAAGCGGTTATATCATAAAACACAATCTCATCGGCGCCCGTATCGTAATACTGACGGGCCATTTCAACCGGATCACCGATGTCGATGTTATTTTTGAATTTGACCCCTTTGGTGGTGCGCCCCTCACGAACGTCCAAACAGGGGATGATACGTTTACTCAGCATATCTACCCAATGTTAACCCATCTCGTCCGTTTTGAAAAAATGCCGCTCCAGAAAACTTCTTCCCATTGCTTCCCGGCCGCAGGAAGGGTTGCGGGTTAGGGCTTCCAGTTGCAGAAGTTCTGCAACATCCTGAGTCCCGGGCGACCGCTTTTCTCCGCGTGAAATTGAGTCGCAAATAAGTTCTCAACGGCAAGGATCGACGCAAACGCCAAACCGTAATCCGTGACCCCGAGGACACAAGTGGCATCGGCCGGTTCGGGATAAAATCCATGGACAAAATAGAATTCGTCCTCCGCGCAAATCCCTTCCAGCAAAGGGTGGAAATTCTTGAGTTGAACACCGTTCCAACCCATGTGGGGGATCTTCAACGGCTCGCCCGCGGCGGTTTGGATGTCGGACGGAAAGGCTCGCACCTCCCCCGGGACGATGCCC
>CP070697.1:3087853-3091053 GCA_020353555.1 Desulfobacterales bacterium | reverse complement strand
CATCTGGTGTTTTCCACCCTGCATACCAACAACGCCCCGGAAAGCATCGTGCGGCTGCTGGACATGGGAATGGATCCTTTCAACTTTGCGGACGCGATTTTGTGTATCCTGGCCCAGCGCCTCGCCCATACCTTCTGTAAGAACTGCAAACAGACCTACCACCCCTCGAAGGATCATTATCATGAACTCGTCCGGGAATATGGACCGGAAGATTTCAGCCGTCATGCAAAAATTCCTTATACGGATGAATTGTTACTGTATCGACCGATCGGCTGCCATTTGTGCCAAAATAGCGGATATCGAGGCCGCATGGCCCTGCATGAGTTGTTGATGGGAACCGAAGAAATAAAAAGGCTCATCCAAAACAAGGCTAAAGTCGAAGCCATAAGGACCCAGGCAATAAAAGACGGCATGACGACCCTGAAACAGGATGGAATCGAAAAGGTACTCTTCGGACACTTGGATCTGATACAGGTGAGGAAGGTCTGTATAAAATAGCCGCTTGTGTCCACCCGCATTGACTGGTAAAGCGGATCTTAAGAGAAATGCGAGTCATCCCTGACAAAAAAGGGGTCATCCCTTCCCCCAGCGATGGGCCCACGGTGCGTAACTTTCCATCGGTCCCGCGCGTCCGATCTTGAGTCCCTGACGCGACACATGATCTAAAGAAATCATCAAAGAGGACGATAATATAAACAACCGGCATGCAAATTTATCCGGCAGGGCAGTTTTATCGAGTGCCAGCCCGGGATTGCGCTTTGATGGCGGGCGAGCCCCCCGGTGCATTTAGGATTGGCGGTCGCATAGCCAAGGCGATGGAAAAACCATTTTTCCGTTCCCCGGGGTACCGAGCATGTTCCGTCAGGGCGCGCCGCGGCGACGCGTGCGCACGCATTAAACTTCTTTTCCTCTCGCCTGACGAGCGGGCCCGAGGGCAAATGAGGGCAGAATAGAGAGCTACTGATGGTGTCAATTGATACCTTAGACGTGAGCCATCTCATCGGCCAAAAGGTGGGGTCATCCACGATTTTGAAGGAATTGGCGCGGGGTGGAATGGCGATCGTCTTTATCGCCTTTCAAACGACCTTGAAACGCCAGATAGCCGTCAAAATACTGCCCAAGAGTATCCTCACGTCCAAGACCGCCGAGCTGTTCCAACAGGAAGCCGAGGCGGCCGCCATCCTATCGCACCCTAATATCATCCCGATCTATGAAGTGGGCGAAACCTATGAGTTCCTTTTTTTTACGATGCAGCTGGTCCAAGGCATCGCGCTTTCCAAACATCTCAAGTTGGCCCGCAAAAATATTTTACCATCCAAACGCACATTGCCTCTAAAAACTACCATCGGATTCATCAATCAGATTCTCGATGCCTTGGCGCATGCCCACGAATTCGATATCATCCACCGCGACATCAAACCGGACAACGTTTTGATCGAAAAACATACGCGCCGGCCGATTATCACCGATTTTGGTGTCGCCAAGGTCCTGCGCAATGAGAATAAGAACAATTCGCTCGTTCAAGGGACCCCCTTGTACATGGCTCCGGAGCAGATAATCGGACCGCAAACAGACGGGCGAACCGATATTTACGCCGTGGGGACGATGCTCTTTGAAATGCTCGCACCGGTGCTGCCGTTGCCGCGCTTTGATTCTTTGGAATCCCTTCTCAAACGAAAGGTCTTGAACAAGAAGGGTATTTTTCTCAAAAGACCGTCTGAGGTAAACCCCAGTCTCCATCGCGATATGGATCAAATCGTCCACAAGGCGCTCAATTACGAGCCTGACCAAAGATATGCCAATTGCCGGGAATTTAGCCAAAGTCTTCAAGATTACCAATCAAAGCACCTGTGAAAAATATTTTTAAGGTTGCAAGATGAAAGAATCAAAGATCTCCAAAAAAAACGCCGCCCGGGTTGGACGAGAGTTCACCATTATGTTCAACCGCACAAGCATGTACCAGAGCGATCATCCCTTTGCGGTACAGTCCATCGATTCGCTCTATACCGCCTTGACCAAAGCGTTGAACAGCTTGTCTCCTATCGCTTTGATTATGAACCGCGAAGAATTCTTTATCGAGGACGAACCGCTGGATTCCCGGCTCAACCGCTCGAAAATGGTGGGTCATTTTAAGAAGGCCGGCATCGAATCCATCTCCTTTCAGAGAGGATTGAGTAAGGGTGAACTTGAGAATTACGTCAAGGTCTTTGCGGATATTAGAAAGTATCCAACGGCCGCAGCCATGAAAACCGGCCTCGTGCAGATGCGCGTGGCTCACATTAAGATCAACCATGTGGTCTTTAAAAAGATGACAGTCGACGATGAAGTCGTCGCCAAAGATGAATTAAAAAGCATTGCCGCCGAACAGGGAGCCAAACCAGCCTCGCCCTCATGGCGCAAGGAGCTTTTGAGCACTTTGGCTGGAAACATGGTCATGGAGGAACTTGAAAAGTCGATCTCCTTGGAAAGCCTGATAGGTGATCCCGTCCAGGTTTCAGCTGTCTTGATCGACAAGGACCTCGCAATCTCCAAAGAACAGACGGAAGTGGCCGGATCCGGAGTGGTTATTGCCCATCAACTTCATCGGATCCGGGACGAAGTCGACCGCGCCGTAACCGGTTCGGAAAAAGTCAGTCTTCCGCAGTTGGCCGACGCCGTCTTTGATATGAAAAAGAAATTGCTGGAAGGTATTGAAGCGCAAAAAGCTCTGGGGGTTATCTACGAAAATGAAGAAGTGATACGCCAAGAGTCGGATGAACTGACCGATCGCGTGGTCATAGAACTGGTAAAGGAAGAATACCGGCAGGGAGAGATATCGATTCCACGATTGGCCCAGATCCTGAAACGGCTGGCCCCTGAATCCGGCGAGTTGAAACGCCTGCTGCCGAAGCTGAAAGAAGCGCTGCTGGCGGAAGGCATGCCGCTGAACAGGTTTTTGAAACTCGTCCAGGAACTCGGCAAAGAACTGCAGAATGAAGAGTTGACCCAAGTGCTTCAGAAAGGCGCGGAGGCCATAGGGCTTAACACTGAAAACCTTATTCAGGAAGTGATAAGCGACCCCAAAGGCGCCGCGGAACTCATCTATCTGGCCTCCGAGATTAAGCGCGGAGCTGGAGATCCCAATGTTTTAACCGAATTGCTCGTCGATTATGTCGAACGCCTGGGATCCAAGCTGGCCCTTGATGCGCTGGATACCGATG
>CP070697.1:3084546-3087753 GCA_020353555.1 Desulfobacterales bacterium | reverse complement strand
TCAAAGAACTGATTGAAGCCCGCCACCTGACTGGGTTCGATGGTCTGCCTCGATATCAGGGACCTTTTCAAAGTCCTGAATCCCGCCGCCCGCAGCGTCGTACCAGGAAGCGGGGTCCACGTGAGTCCAAATTTAGGATTGAACTGGTCACGGTCCTTTGTCTCGTCATCATCATAAAAGTCAGCACTTCCCCCAATGGTCCAGGTGAAATTCTTTGGAAAATGAATTTGCGGATAGAGATAAAGGTTGGTATGTAGGACATCAGGTCTAGTAGTATCTTCCGCTAGAAAACTGATGGTTTTTTCTCGATCTCTATCGAAATGACCTATGCCGCTGGTCAAGCTCAATAGTCTCCATTTGAACAAATGCTGGGCTTCGGCCATGTAGCCTGTATCATTTACAGAGGTATCAAGAGGTGTGCTCCCGAAGACGTCGTGGCCTGTTTCTTCAGCATCTAGATATGAAAAATGGGTGATGACATCCGAGCCAGGTGAAAAAGAGTGCCGCAATCCCAAACGGATGGATTTGGTCTTCCGTTCCTTTCGGCGGTTAAGGGAAAAATTCTCTTGATCGTCCACGGGGAAGCGCAGCGGCAAATCACCTTCGTCTCTATCTGCGTAGCGCCATTCAGCCAAGATGCTTGTATTCTGTGACAGGCTCACCTGGGAAAACACATTGAAAATATCCTGCTCCTGATCGTTGTTTTCACGGAAGCCGTCCGTCTCGAAATGAAACTGACCTAAACTGTACGACCATCGCCCCCACACGCCGGACTGCGTGATTTCATCCCCTAACGTATCGTTTCCGCCCGCAACGCCGCTAGCCTGCAACGCAAACCGATTTCGCAGAAAAAGCGGATTAAACTCGTTGAAGGCAGGGTCCGCCGGACCGGCACCCTCCAATATGAATAGATTCGTCTCGGCAAGCTGGGGCTGGACAGGGGTGATGTTTATGGGTTGTAACAGCTGAGACTGCAGGAGCTCACTGACCCGGGCGGTTTCGTGTCGGGGCAGGATCGAATATGTATCCGCCAGAAATCTGTGGGCGGAATAGTTGGAGGGATCAGTATTGACCGATTTCCAGCCCTCAACCAGGGCGAGCTGCTCAAAGCCCAGGTCGCGATAAATGCGGCCTAGACTCGCACTGCGCGCGGCAAGATCCTGGTCAAGTAAGAGTTGGGAACGATACACGGCGCGATTGTCATTGAGTTCAATGGATTTCTGCAAATCATGCAAAGCCTCCACGGGACGGTTCACACTCTGCTTCAGGATGGCATCGTAAAACCAGGCGGTGGGATCCTTCGGATCCAGTTTCTTGGCGATATCGAACTGCGTCCCCGCCTGATTTTCCCGCTTTTCCTCGAAATACGCTTTGCCCATGTAGCTCCGGATGAGAGCGTTATTCGGATCCAGACTGGCGGCAATTTCGATTTCCTGGCGGCCTTCCGCAAGATCACTACGCCGGATTTTGGCGAGTCCCAAACCTAGGCGTGGCATGGGGTCGACCTGATCCAATTCGATGGCGTGTTCGAATGCGGTTTGAGCCTTGTCAATCGCAATCCGCGTGAGATGGGCAAATCCCAGCACCGTCTGGGTCCGTGCCAAATTGGGATTGCGTGCCACGGCTTCCTGAGCCGATTTGAGGGCGCGGTCCAACTCCCCAACAGCCAGCTGAAGCTCCGAGAGCCTCGCCCAGGCAAGCGCATTTTCAGGATCCAATTCCACCGCTTGCTTCGCATTATCTAATGCCTTTTCAATCTCAAAATTCGCCTGATAGGCATAGGATAATGCCACCCGTGGGACGGGCGACTGCGGGCCAAGCTGGGCCGCCTCGTTAGAAAGTTCAAGGGCTTGATCCTTTTCGTTTTGCACCACCGCGATAATGGATCGCAGCGCCAGGGCGGTGCCGTTGCGCGGATCGACTTTCAACGCTTGCCCGATATCGGCATGCGCCTCGTCCACGCGCCCTGCGGAGAGGAGCAACCCGGCTCGTAGGTTGAAGTATTGTGCATCGCGAACCGTCTCAGGGACTCTGCCTAAAGCTGTCAAAGCCCCCGCAAGATCGCCTTTGCGGTAAGCGTCAAGAGCTTGCTGGATGGTTGCGGCGGCGGGACCTGCCCGGTATTCGGCGGCGTTATAATCGATGATCGGGGGGTAATAAAGGGCCCACTGCACCGCATCGCGAGGATGCACTACCGTGTAAGGCACGGGGGCTTTGCCGGCCTGGGCGACCGCCGCTTGCCCGCTTGCCAGGACCAGACTACCGTCCTTGTTGGTGGCCGCCACGCGCCCTTCGAATACGCAAACGAAGGTCTGATCGCGTTCCACGCGCACATAAAACTCCGTCCCGCCTACGGCCGCGTTCACAAAGGGGGTGTTGATCTCCAAACGACGGGGATCGCGGCTGAAAAAATGCACCGCACCGTGGAACAAATCAATCCAACCGGCCGGTTCTTTTTTGCGTTCGGGAAAAAGGATGGTGGTCTTCTGATCCAGACGGAGGATGGCGTCGTTGCTTAAAAGGACGGCGGCCCGGCTGTATTCCCGCACCTGGATCATGTCCCCCGGACAAAAGGTGTCGTTCAAGCGCACCGGGTCCCACCGGGTTGTCCCTGCCCTGCGCACGTGAACACCGCCCTGAACCGATACCGCTCTGCCAGCCCAGTCCTCACAGAATTCGGCGGCGCCGGCCTCACTCAAAAGATGCCCGACCAATACGCTGATAAATAGCATCGGGATCAGGATGCAACCATGGAATTGCTTCATGGGATCCACCTCGACCATCAGCACAGGCCAGACGGAGCAAGATTTTAACTGCCTGAATTCTTAATTAAATGACCTCAGTCTGGCTTTAAAAAATGAAGCCCGGTAAACGATTTTTGAAACAAGGGATTGATGGGTTGTTTGAGACTAGTGTGAAAAAAGCCGTGCCTAAATGTTAAAGGACTTGAGCCCGAATGTCTATCATTCGCTTGGGGTGCGCATCCTCAATTGGCTTTGGGATGCGGCAATCACAGATCACTGGAGGCAAGAAAACAGCAACGGGAGTAACTGAATGAGATGCAAAGGAGCTTGGAGTAGATTAATTCTATACATCAGGCATAGATTTTACATATCCACTTATTTTTAATTTGTCAACGGTTAATGTGTTATATTTTGGGATCATTTCCCAACTGCCTGGGAATTTATCCCATTAACCTGTTACCTT
>CP070697.1:3081238-3084446 GCA_020353555.1 Desulfobacterales bacterium | reverse complement strand
TCTGGGTCGCACCGGTCTCAAGGTGGGGCGGCTGGGGGTGGCCTGCAGCTACGGAGCGCCGGCGGCTGCATTTGAAGAGGCATTCGAACAGGGGGTAAACTATTTTTACTGGGGCTCGATGCGCAAGGCGTCCATGGCCCGGGCCATAAGCAATATTATCGCCAACGGCAAACGAGATGAGCTGGTGATTGTTGTTCAGAGCTACTCTCGTTCGGCAATACTGATGGAGCAGTTTTTTAAACAGGCGCTCAGGAAGCTGAAAATCGACAGTGCGGATATCCTGTTACTGGGCTGGCACAATCAGCCGCCGTCAAACCGCATTTTAGACCGTGCGCTAGCCATGCGCGACAAAGGCATGTTTCGGTTTCTGGCCGTATCGGGCCACCGGCGCCCCCTGTTCGCACAATTGGCAGACGATTTAAGGTTTGGTCTGTTTCACGTGCGTTACAACGCTGCTCACCGGGGTGCCGAAGGTGAGATTTTCAACCGTCTGCACGCCAGTGAGAATGAGCGTCCCGGCATCGTCACCTACACGGCAACTCGTTGGGGCGATCTGCTCAATCCACGCAAAATGCCGGCTGGAGAAAAACCGCTCAGCGCAACGGATTGCTACCGTTTTGTCATCTCGCATCCAACCGTGGATGTCTGTATGTCGGGACCCAAGAATATAGAAGAAATGCGTCAAGCTCTCAAAGCGTTGCACCTTGGTCCAATGTCCGACGACGAACTTAAGTATGCGCGACAAATCGGCGATCACGTCCATGCCAACTATCGTCGTTTTTTTGGATAAAAAATATAGCGAGGCTAACCGTGGGCGGCACTGCATCTCTACTGGATCTCCTTCATCAGCTTGAGAACGCCCTTGATTCCGGTAATAAATGAATCCTTTCCCTGAACGGTTCGGTTTGATCTGGAAACAAGCACTCTGCAATCCGCCCCAATCATGGCAGCCGCTGTTTTTACTCGGTCGAGGTCCCTTTTAGCGGGGCTGGTTGTCAGCTTCATTTCAAAAGCCCATAGCCGGTCCTCAATCCGCAAAACCAGATCGAGTTCGCAACTATCAGCTGTTCTGAAGAAAAAGGGCTCGTACGGAATTCCCCGGTTGTTGAGCCCAGCGAGTATCTATTCGATCACCCAGCCTTCCCAGCTGACGCCTACCCAGGGCTGCGCGATGAATTTTTCTGTACGGTGGACATTCATTAGCGTATGCCGTAGACCTGAATCCCGCCAGTGGACTTCGGGGCTTGTAATCAGCCGTTTCCTGATGTTCACCGCAAGAGGCGCAAGTTTTCGAATCAAAAAGGTTTGCTCCAGAAAATCAAGATAGCTCTTGACGGTGTGATATGACGATCCCATGCTCTTTCTAATCATGCTTGCATTCCAGGCAGGTCCATGGGAGACAGCCAACCTTCTGAAAAAGCGATTAGTAACCGGTGCGGTAGCCGGCAAACCCCACACCGGCAGATTTCTCATGGCTAATAAATCGAGGTAGTTTCTCTGCCACTGCGGGTATTGTTCCCTTTTTAATATGCCGCCATCGGGACATCCTCCCGTCAGCCACAAATCATCAATCGGCCGTCTCGGCAGCTCGAATCCGCGGAGATATTTACGGAAAATTCTGAGCTTCATCCAAAATAACGGGTACTTTTGATCCGGCAACTTCATCTCATTGCAGATCGAGTTTAAGGTTGTCCTGCTTCAGTTCAAGATCAAAATATATCTCTGAAAATGTTTTGGCCAGTGTCGTCTTTCCCGTTTGCCGTGCTGCTAAAAGGGCAACCGCCGGATAGTTTCTCAACCGCTCCTCGATCAAAGTTCCAGGAGGTCGCTGAATCATAGCTTGTATTATAGAAATTCATTTCTAATTTGTATGAAGAAATTCACGAAACGTTGTTGCCCGAGTTGACCTGTTGAATTTCAACTTTTGTTTTAAGCGATAGGTTGTGGGCAACAGCCCGATGCTGCCCATGCTGCGAATTTGCGGGGTCGGACCGTTTAAGACGCTTGGGCGAGGGCCGTAAACTTCTGACCCGAAGCCGGGTGCTCGGGGATGTCGGCCGGGACGTTCATGGCCCCAATGCGAAAACCATCCTCTTCGTGCCGGATATCAATAATTCCCTGGTTTCGCGTTGCGAGACGTCCGCGTTTGGCAAGCCTGCTGGAGGCGGACGGTGTCAAACATTCGTTGATGTATTTTGCATTTGACAAACCGGCCTGAAAGATAGAGATAGACACACACTCCAAACATTTTTGATTGCCGCAACAGGGCGGTTCCGTATCACAGATCACCTGACACGCCATCGCGTTTCGGAGACGGACAGCACTTGAATTTCCACACTGATCGGCATCACGCGCTCATCGCAGCGTTGTGGATGACGGGCACCCTGGTCTCCTTCATGGCCATGGCCATCGCCGGCCGGGAGCTGTCAGCCCAGCTGAGCACCTTCCAGATATTGTTTTTCCGCAGCGCCACCGGCTTGCTGGTGGTCAGCCTGTGGGTGTGGCGCAGCAACGGGCGGCAAATATTTTCAAGACACCTCCCACAGCGTGCCCTCCGCAATTTGGCTCATTTTGGGGGGCAGTTCGGCTGGTTTTACGGTATCGCCTTTATCCCTCTGGCGGAAGTGTTTGCTCTGGAGTTCACGGTCCCGGTTTGGACGGCGGTATTGGCGCCTATTTTGCTGGATGAACGGATAACCCGGGCACGAATGACCGCCATCGGACTGGGGGTGGTGGGCGTGCTTTTGATTCTGCGTCCGGGTTTGGCGGTTATACGACCGGCATCCCTGGCCGTTCTCGGCGGCGCTGTCGGCTACGCCCTCTCGCACACCTTGACCCGCAATCTTGCCCGGGTCGACTCACCATTGGCCATCCTGTTTTACATGACCGTCATCCAGCTTCCCCTCGGTTTTTTGACTTCGATTTCCCATTGGAGATCGCCCTCGATGGAAATGTGGCCGTGGATCGTGGTGGTGGGCCTGGCAGCTCTGAGCGGCCACTACTGCATGGCGCGGGCGCTGGCCATCGCCGACGCGACCGTCGTGGTGCCGATGGATTTCTTGAGATTGCCCCTGATTGCGGCCGTCGGGTTTGTATTCTATGGCGAGCCCTGGGAATGGCTCGTTCTGGCGGGTGCGGTGGTGATGTTTGCCGGGAATTTTCTGAACATTCGGGCTGAACAAAGAAGATCCCGCGCAACGTCCTCAAA
>CP070697.1:3077921-3081138 GCA_020353555.1 Desulfobacterales bacterium | reverse complement strand
CATTCGTAGGCACCTGCAACTATAAACTTTTGTTCACACTCTAAATAAATTTAATAGTCCGCGGCCAAGCCGTCCCCAACACCGAGTGCCAGCGCCTCCCCCGAACTTCGGTTCTCCGACCGCCCCCGGGGCGAGGGGTATTCCACAATGCGATCAAACCGGCAATCCGCTGCACCCCAAGACCTTCACAGGGGCACATCAAATGCTTGGGCATATCCCGTCAGTTCGACATACCCTGCGCCTTTAAGGGGCTGTCCCGCCTTTTCCCCGCTGAGGGTTACGCTGCCCTCCCAGTAAGTGAAAGCGGTGCTTTCCCGGGCCCGCATCTCCTGGTCCGCCAGAGTGGGCACGACGGTCACTTCCAAGGCTAAAGGAAAGACCGTCAAACGCCACCGGGCAGGATAAGTCGCCCCCGAGTGCGAACTTTTCCAGGTGTCCAATATTTCGACTTTGAAGCTGTCTCGACTTAAATGCCGGGAATCGCCGGAACGATCCACGAACGTGCCGCTAGACACCGAACTCACCCCCCCTTCTTTGGGGCGCAACAAAAAAACCATGAGCTCCGTTTGATCGGAAAACTGCAGACTGAACCAGTCCCAACCCCTCAAGCCGGGTTCCAGAGGGGCGGTGCTGAATTCATGATCCATCCAGCTCAAGCCTTCAACGGTATAGTGTTTTCCTTGGACCGTCATATTTCCCTGGGCCGCAAGGCGGGTAAACGAATAATAGCAGCTGGCCCGCTCAGGAGTCTGCCCTTTCCGGCTGTAACCGGCTTCACCATGTAAAACCAAGGGCTTGACCGCCTTCAGATCCAGGTCGTAATAAAAATCATCGGCGGTTGCCTGCAGATGATGCCGATCCGATTCGATGCGCGCCGACCAGTTTGTCAGAAAAATACGGATAACCTTCTCCTCCTTGGCCACCCCGGCCAATCCCACGGCCCCTCGGGCCAGCCGTTCGGCCTGGAAATGCCGTCGGCCGGTAATATCCGCCACGGCCGCATGGCCGAGATAAATCTGCTGGGTCCGCCACGCCGAAGCCGGTCTTGCCCATGACTCCTCTGCCCCCGGCGGGCTGATCTGCCTGCGAAAGATGGTGAATTGAAATCCAAGGCGCTCTCCCGACGCGGCCCTGAGATTCCCGGTATAGTACCACCACTCGGTCCGATACCCAGCGTGGGCGCCGTGGTCTCGGGGAAACCTGAGATCACAAGGCCCCGTGACACGACGAAAATTGGTCTGCTCCGCGGCCCATCCCACAGCGGCAGTAGACAGGATCAGCCAAAGGCCTAGGGCTCGAAAGGCAACACGTTTGAAATAAATTTTTTTCATAATTGCAATATATTGAATTCAAATAGCTGCAAAAACAATTTAAAAAAATGCCGACCCGGCATGGCTCGCCGATCGCAACCGGCGCTGCATGCTGCTTCTCAAGTCTGTGGCTTATACTAGATTTTATTTAATTTTCAATAGGATAAATATAAATATCTAACCAAGCAATTTATTTTGCCCGCATCCCGCCGTTCCGGCGTTTACCGCTGTCGCAGAAGCGTGGCCGGCGGTTCCCGAAAAACCATCTTGATGGCCGGCAGGGCGGCGGCTAGGGCGGTCATGACAATCAGGGGCAGCGACATTCCCAAAACCCTCCAGTCCACGCCATATAGGAAGGTCCAGCCGAAAGATTGGCGGTTGATGACAAAAATGAGCAGGTGCGAAAGGATAAAGCCACACCCCAGTCCGGCGATCTCACCGGCCACCACCATCAACGCCGCTTCCCAGAAAATCATGGAACGAATTTGGCCAAAACTCCCGCCTACGGCGAAAAGGGTGTTCAACTGACGGCTACGCTCCAGGACCAAAACCGTCAGGGTGGTGGTAATCCCCAAAGCGGCCACCACGAGCGCAATCAAAAGCAAGACGGTTGTGACGGCAAAGGTTTCATCAAAAACCCTCAGGACCGACTGCCGCAACTCTCGCCCATTGATCATGTCCAGATTCTCTCCGCCGCGTTCGATGATCGTCCGACGCAGCGCGGCGATCGCATCGTCGAGCTTCTGGTTCCGGTCGCGTATGAAGAATCGCACGCCGCTCCAGTGGGGATCGTGAAAGCGCGCCTTGAATTCCGACAGGGAATAAAATACCACCCCCCCTTGGGTTCGATAGTCCCGGACGATTCCCAAAATCGGAAGTTTCACGAGGGATTCCTCTATTCTGGCCTGGAAAGGATCACCGACGGACAGCCCGGTGCGATTGGAGAAGACTTCCGATACAATGACGCCCTCCCCGCGTATCAGCCGCGGACAGATTTTGGCAGGATCACCTTGCAGCCAGACAAAAGCTCCATGCTGCAGAAACACGTGCATGTCCAGGACTTCAAATTCATAAGGAAAACTGTCATAGGTCAGGAAAAATCGACGATTGGGAACCATGTCAACCTGGATCGGCAGGTGTTGCAGGGCAGCAACGATCTTCGGGGGAAGGGGATATCGAAAGCGGTTGATTTCGCCCATCTTGGTCGTCAAGAACAGGTCACCGCTGACGGTCTGCTGGACCCAGAGTTCAACCGTGCGGCGAAAGCTGTGAATCATAATCACCAGGGAGGCAAACAGCGCCACGGCGGTAATGAGGGCCCCGACCGACACGGCCGTGCGGGTTCCACTGTCCCGTACATATCGGCTGGCCAGGTACGCCGGTATCCCGGCCAGCCGGCGGATCGGCGCCGACAGGATTGCTCCCATCTTTTCCAGCATCCACGGGGTCAACAAGGAAAATCCGACAAAAAGGATTAAAATGGCGGCGTAGCCCGGCAGAGGCATGTCTGTCGTCCCGGGCAACTGGGATAAAGGCCAGGCCAAAAAAATGAGGACCAGACCGGCCCGTGCCAGCTGCCGCAAGGATCGGCGGAGTTGCCCTCCAGGCGGGGCAATTTCCAGGGCCTCTTTGGGAGCCACTTGCATAGCTTCGCGCGCCGGCTGCCAGGCTGCCAACACGGCAATGAACACCGTAACCCCGAAACTGAGGGCCACTTCCCATCCATCGAGCGCCAACCGATCCACCTTCACCCGGACAAAAAGCGTCGAAATGGTTTGACTCACACTGTGCAGCAGGTGCCTGACCAGAAAGCTGCTAATGGGAATCGCCAGGAGCCAACCACTCAGACCCAAGAACGCCCCCTCCGCCAAAAAAATCATAAAGACCAGTCGCGCCGAAGCGCCGAC
>CP070697.1:3074599-3077821 GCA_020353555.1 Desulfobacterales bacterium | reverse complement strand
TTATCGTGGCCAACGTAAAGGGCGGCGCAATCTCGTCCTGAACTTTGGCCTGTTTTTCAAGGCCTGTTCGAATTTCAGACAGCAGGTGATCCAGCGGGGCATTCGCTTCGCAGAGTTGATTCAGCTTGTATTCCAGGCGGATGATTCGCGGCACCGTAAAAGCCGAAGAGATTTCGTCGCCGTCCAGTTGAGGCAGTTTCTTTTTGGTCCAAAGCAAATAGAGACGAAAAGGATTCTGAAGCGCGGTTGCGGTGTATCCGGCCAGAATGAAAACCACCTGGTGAATGGGGTCCAAAGGTCGTATTTCGCAAGTCCTGCGCATGAAGCGTTCATATTCCGATGCCAAAAAAGGCAAAGCCGCAGTGTAGATCTCCGTGATGTCGGCAATCCCCTCTTGGGTGATAAATTCTTTCAAGGCGCGGCACATTTTTTCACCCGCCGCGGCACCGCCGGTCAAGATGGCCGTCGTGGACGTGAGTGGCACAAGACGCTCAATTTGAAGCTCAATCAGGTGGCCCTGGGGATCAACATCAAGCGCCTTGCTGTCGGTCGCCAGGACAATTCCATTTTTATTTTTGCATGCGATCAACTGTGACATCAGAGCCTCCCTTGCTGTTGGGTCAACGGTTCAATCAATCGCTTCTAATATAATACCGTTGTCAAGGTATCCGGCGGTCGATTCAAATGCGCGACGCTCCGGCACCCGGTCCGAAGCCGGGCGCGGTTTAAACTTTGTCAGCCGGTCGCACGCCGCCGCCGTTGGCGCACGGAGACAAACTTGATTTCCCGGCCACCGCCCTTAATTTAAGCTTATTACCTGTTCGCTAGGAGAGTTATCCCATGAGCACTCGCGTCCCTGATTTGCAGGAAGGCATCATTTCCGCAACACGGGAAAAAATCACCGAACCGCCCCTGTACAAGGTGCTGCTCCATAATGACGACTTTACCACCAAGTTGTTTGTGGTCGATATCCTGATGGCGGTTTTCCAAAAATCCATGGAAGAAGCCACGCAAATCATGTGGCATGTCCATAAGAACGGAATCGGCGTGTGTGGGGTTTACACCTATGAAGTGGCTGAAACCAAGGTCAAGTTGACCACCGCGGCGGCCCGGGAAAACGGCTTTCCGTTGCAGACCACCCTGGAGCCCGAGTAACGGCGTGCGGGCCGGCATTTGCGGCCGTCGGCGGTTGAGTCGCAAACAGGGGAGTCGTATCATGCTGGACTTGAACGCCAATGACATATTGACGAAGGTTGCACGTTACAACCTCATCCGCAACGAAAGAATGATTTACATTGACGTCCATGAAACCATTTCCGGCAATTTAGCCGGAAAATTCGTAGCGGTCCCCAACCTGATCAATATCGTAGCCCGCCAGGAATATCAGGGAGTGGGCGATACCGAGGTCGACGCGCTGAGGGATTGCATGGGCAAAATAAAGAATCTGGAGATCGAGGATCTTTTCCCCCGCCGCAAAGAATAAGGAAAGGCATCATTCGCGGATGCCGGCGGCCGGGGAAGATTCGGGCGGCTGCTTGAGAATTCTGATAATTTTGGGCCGATATTCATCTTTTTGCGCCAGCTGGTTGGCCTTTGATTTTATGAATTTGAAGGCCCCCAGAAAAGAGGCAAACCCCACAATGGCGGAAAAGGCGGAGGCATTAAAATCTAATATCGGTCCCAGCTTCTGACCAATCAAGGCCCCCGCCAGCAGAACTAAAATCGGGAACAGGTACAATAGAAACGTGACTTTTAGGAGCGAAGATGTTTCAAAGCTCATGACAATCCGGTCGCCGACCGCCGCCCCGGCCGCGTTGAGTGCTTCCACTTCCCGGTCATCGCTGCCCCCCATGGCATGACACGTGCCTCGCGCGGTGCAACCCTGGCAAGCACCCGATTTCACGGTTTTGACCCAGGCGGTGGTTGCATCGACCTTTACAACCACGCCTTGTTCAGTCGCCATTAAAGACTCCCGCTAAATGCTTAGAGAGTTGCATCGTCTCGATGGACCGTGGCACCGACCTCGGATCTTTCATAGCAGATCAAGCCGCATTGCAGGCAGCGCGCGGCTTCCGTCTGGGCCATGTCGGCCGTGAAGCCTTTTTCAATCTCGCCGCAAACGGATAGATCCTTGCGGCTGCAAAGCGGCATGATCTGACGCCGCGACGCCGCAACATCTTCGACGTGATCCACATTCTGGAGGATCGAATGCGGGGTAATCACATGTTCGGTCAGGGACGGCGCAATTCCGTTCATGATCTGATGGATGGAAGCCGCCGCCCGGCGCCCGGCACCGATGGCCTTAATGGCGGCACCGTAATCGGCCAGGACTTCACCGGCGGCAAACATCCCGATCTCGTGCTTGAATGCCGGCTGTTTATAGGGCGGAACGGCCTCCCAGCGTAATGAAGCGCTGGCAGGCTCCTCGGCTTCGGTCTCAGCGGATTTCGATTTTACAAAAATCAGTTCCGGGAATCGACCGGCCGCGATGATAAAGGTTTGGGCCGCGACGGTGGTTTTCTGCCCGGTATCGGTTTCGACATATTCCAGCTCGGTCAGTCGGTCGTCTTCGCCCACCATACGGTTGACAGCGGCGTTGTGGACGACCTTTACGCCGCTGAGGCCCATTTTTGCCACATCCGCCTCCGCAATGGGACTGTTTTGCCAGCTCTCACGGAATAGAATCGTTATTTCTTGCGCACCCAAATCCTTGCAGATTTTAGCGGCATTCAAAGCGAGCTGGCCGCCACCGGAAATCACCACTTCCGATTGACAGGCAATTTCCGCCGGCCGCGCCGCGCCGAATTTGAGCAAATCCAACAGCAAGAAGGTACCGGGAATGGGGGATTCAACCTCCGCCGCGGCGCCCCGCGCACACCGGCTGTCCCAGCCACCGACGGCCACAAAAACGGCCGCGAAGTCCGCTTGAAGCAAAGAGGCGATCGTAAAATCTCGGCCGAGGGCTTGACCGGTCTGGGCCTCTACCCCCATCGCCACGATACCGTCGAGATCCCACTCCAGAATCTCCTGCGGCAGGCGCTCGGCGGCGATGGCGCTTCGCAGCAGACCACCGAGATGCGGGGTCGCTTCGAATACCGTGGAAGCGTGTCCCAGGCGGGCCGAAAAAAACGCGGCCGCCAGCCCTTCCACGCCGCCGCCCACCACCGCGATCCGGCGGCCGGTGGCCGGAGCCTTATACGGCTGGATGCGTTCGCCGCTCTC
>CP070697.1:3071276-3074499 GCA_020353555.1 Desulfobacterales bacterium | reverse complement strand
CCATCACCATCGAAAACTTCAAAGGCATAAAGGGACCGATTCGAATCGACTTTAAGCCGATCACGCTACTTTTCGGCCCAAACAGCGCCGGTAAAAGCACCATTGTACAGGCCCTTCACTATGCCCTTGAAATCTTCGAAAGAAATAACCTTGATCCCGACAGAACGGCCATCGGCGGCAAAGCGGTTGATCTGGGCGGGTTTGAAACCCTGGTTTACAATCACGACGTGTCCAAATCGATCCGTCTCAAAATAGAACTGGATCTTGAAGATGAAGACCTGCCCCAATATCTTGACGGCTATGAAGACATGGGGCTTTCTCAATTTTCGGCCAAGCAGATCGCGGAGATTCCCATGCGGGCTGTGTCCGCAGCGATTGAAATTTCCATTAGATGGAATCACCAGTTGAACCGGCCGGTTCTTTTTCAATACGCTGTGGAAACGAACGGCGCCCCCCTGGCAACCATCGAAAGCACGGACGACGGCAAGCAGGTGTTCCTGTCGAAGATCAATCCATTGAATCCGGTGTTTCTGGAAAATTTCAGCCCGGATGAAGCCCAGGGCATCATTAAACGATTTTTTGAAGAAGAATCCGCCGTTGAAGGCGAGTTTGAAAAACTGGGCCCGATATTGCCGGCGCTGATGACGAATTTCAAAATGGAAAAAGGGGTTGCGGGGTTGACCCAGCCCATCGGAATCGCCGGCGCGGGCACGGCCTTGCCCCAGTGGGGTCGGAGCTTGCAATTCCACGGCCCTGTCTGGGCGGACAATACCGATCGGATCGATGAGGGCAACCTTTTGATGTGCTTGAGTGCGCTGATCCTCAATGGGATCGGTCAGGTTGTTTTTGCCTACGAAGATGTGATGGGCGGCGGCTCGCGTTGTGATCTGACGCAATCGGCACCGCTGTACAAAAACAGCCGAATTTCGATTGTACCCAATATCTTGCGCGATCAAAGCCTGAAAATCTTCAAGGCCTATTTTTCCAACCCGGCCCACCATTACTTGAGGGGCAGCTTGCTGGCCCAATACACCCTCAGTCAGCCACAATCGCCCGGCGGTTGGCGGAGGCCGATAAGTCGCTGCAAACACTTTTAATTTCCCCGACCGTTTTCCAATCTTTTTTCGGCCCGCAGCATTTTTTGGTTGAATTTTTTTCTTGCATTTCTTAACGTTGTTTTATATTCGATTAATCGATAAAGTTAATTTACTTAGCGTTGGATGCAAAAAAAGAAAGCCCCAAAGACTCAGGCCAACGGTTGGGCTGCAAAGAGCTTGGAAAACGCAATATTTTAGCAAAACATTTAAAGATTTGAGGTTGATTGGCTGGTTTTCTGCATGCTTTTTGAACACCACCCTGCGAGCTGACCCTGATTCTGTACGCGACTTCGGATGAGTTGCAAGCGATGGTAGTGTTGGATTAAAACCGAACAGCCAGGAGGTGAAGGATAGCTATATCGAGACGCCCAAACAAATTTAAGAAGGCAGATAAAGTTCGAATTAATCGAGAAATCAGAGCAAAAGAACTGCGGGTAATCGATCCTGACGGCAATCAGATCGGAATTCTAACGGCGGATAGAGCTCTCGCGGCCGCGGCTGAATTTGGTCTCGACCTGGTGGAGATCTCGCCCAACGCGGCGCCTCCCGTATGTAAAATAATGGATTATGGTCGGTATAAGTACATACAGACCAAAAAGAAGCAGGAAGCCAAAAAGAAGCAGAGTTCTTTCCAGCTCAAAGAGATAAAGGTACGGCCCAAAACCGGCGAGCACGATCTCCAGGTCAAGATCGGCCATATCAAGAAGTTCATCGGCAAAAAAGATAAAGTTAAGGTCACCGTCATTTTTCGGGGTCGTGAAATCACGCTCTCCGATCTCGGGATGGATTTGCTCCAAAAGATTGTCGAGGAAACCGAGGATATCGCGATGGTCGAGCAAAATCCGAAATTCGAGGGCCGCAGCTTGATAATGGTTCTTTCGCCGCGATAAAGTTTTTTGCAATCGCGAGTTCTCTGTTAGGGGAACGTGCGATCATCCCTGGGGTATGATCCCCGCAATGTTTACATAAGTATGCTATAGGTGGCGTGGGTCGCATTTCTTATGCTCACGCCATCTATTTTTATTCGTTTCCCCCCGGAAGTGGAATCGGTTTGACAAGTTGGTCAAAGCTACCCATTTTCGGTTAGAGAAAAGAGAGGAGAAAAAAATGCCCAAAATAAAGACCAATCGCGCGGCGGCCAAGCGTTTCAAGAAAACGGGTACCGGTAAACTCGTGTACAAGAAATCGCATGCCAACCATATATTAACCAAGAAGACCACTAAGCGTAAAAGATCACTGCGGCAAAGTCATTTGGTCGCTAAAGCGAATACCAAAGAGATAAAGCTTTTGCTTCCCAACGGCTAGCGGAAAATCTAAACCGCCGGCGATTTTGAATTGAGCAAATCCGACAGTTTATCGTTCCAACCGGAATAAGTAAGGAGCCAGTTAGCGGTTATTTGTTATAAGTGCTGCGCGTTGAGTGCCGTTTTCTTCAACAGCGGTCAACAAATAACCGAGAACCAGGCGTCCCTACCGTCATGAAGGAGTGAAAAAATGCGTGTTAAGAGAGGTTTTAAGGCCCGAAGGCGTCGCAAAAAAATTTTAAAATTGGCTAAAGGATATCGCGGCGGCCGCAGTAAACTGTTCCGGACCGCGGCCGACTCCGTAGACAAGGCCCTCATGTATGCTTACCGTGATCGCAAAGCGCGGAAACGTGATTTCCGCAAGCTGTGGATTGCCAGGATCAATGCCGCCGTCCGCATGCATAGTCTATCCTACAGCAAGTTTATGCACGGTCTGAAACGGGCCGAAGTGCAGCTCGACCGCAAGGTTCTGGCCGAATTGGCGATCTCCGATCCGGCCGGATTTGCCAAGATCGCCGAGTTGGCTGCTCAGCAGCTTTAGAAGTCTTTTTGCGACCCTAATTCCTGTATCCACCATCCGGAACATTGGTATAGAAATGGAACAAACCATCGAACAGATCCGCCAGGAGGCGTTGCGTGAGATTGAGACGGCTGCGGCTCCTGGGGACATCCAGGCTGCCAGTATCCGCTACCTTGGCCGCAAGGGACGTGTGACCCAGTATTTGCGAAAAATATCCGCCTTACCGCCGGATCAGCGGCCCCTTGCCGGCAAAAAGGCGAACGAAATCAAAAGAATTCTGGATACGGCGTTTCGCGAGGCTC
>CP070697.1:3067927-3071176 GCA_020353555.1 Desulfobacterales bacterium | reverse complement strand
ATCTCGGCCATTATCCTGGGCGCGTTCATCGCGCGCGCGCCCGATCCGGAACGCATGCTGCCGGTATATTACCTGGCCCTTGGTCTGGCCAACCCGGTCGCCTATGCCGCAACGCGCCTGCAGGCCGTGGTGCTGGCTTTTCCGCCGCAACCCCCCGACGATGGGCGCACCTTGTATTTTGCCCTCAGAGCGGGGGCGGTTCTGGGGATCTTGCCGCTGTTTTTTATCCTGCCCGGGCTGGTCGACTTATACTACGTCAAACTTCAAAAACTGGATCCCCAGGATCTGGCGCTGATACGGATTACGGCCACGGCCCTGATTCTTTATCCTCTCAGCGTCGCCATCCGGGCCGAAAGTGAAGGTCGGGCCGCCTGGCAAAAAAAGCCGTCCAGCGTACTCAGTGGACAGGCGCTCTTCATGATAACCATTTTAGCGGTGGGCTATTGTGGCCTGGGCGTGGGCCTGCCCGGCTATCTCATTGGTCCGATCGGATTAACCCTGGGCAGCCTGGCATCCTCCGGAACCATTCGACTTTCCTTGAACTGGGAAAAAAACAAGATGCTGCCGACCCCGCCGACGACCACCTCGGTGGGTCAGATCCGGTAACGCAGGCTTGACCAGCGATGATTGATCAGTGATTATTTACAGAAGTCAATCGGCCCCGTCGTTCAATTGATGGGATCGAAGGCATTCAAATAATCAACAGTCTTATAAATGCTTCAATTGATTGAGCTCACGCATGCACCCATCCTTGACGTTTACCGGATCCTTCGACCAGGCTTACTGGGTTGTGCCGGGTAGACTAATGGTCGGCTGCTACCCGGGATCGGAACAGGCGCAAGAGGCGCGTCAAAAGCCGGAAAGCTTTTGGGAGCATGGGATCCGCCATGGATATGCTGCCGATCGCCAAATTCTGAGACAGATTCGATTCCTGCGAAAAAACACGCGCAATCATGACCGCCCTTCGCCTGAAACCGCACTGCAAATCGATTTGGCGCGGTCTTGGATCGCAGGGGAATGAGGGGGAGAATCCCATGAACTTCGATCCTGCCGAACTTGCCGCACGCTTGGCGCTGGTGGCGGATGGGGAAGTTAAAACTCACATGCCGCTGGCCCCTTATACGTCTTACCGGATCGGAGGACCCTCAGCGGTTTGGGTGGCGCCGGAAACGGAATCCGGCGTGGGCCGCGTGCTCGAAATTATCCACGCCCTGCCGGTGCCGCTTTTTATTCTGGGCCGCGGCTCCAACGTATTGATTTCCGACCAGGGATGGCAAGGCGTCACCCTCTACCTAGGTCGAAATTTTACCGGGTGGCGCTTCGCGGGCAGGACCGCGAAGGTCCAGGCCGGTACCCGTCTGGAGGATCTGATCCGCACCGCCGTTGCGAAAGGCCTGGCGGGACTGGAACAGCTGGCCGGCATTCCCGGCGGAATCGGAGGGGCGCTGCGGATGAATGCGGGGGCCTTTGGCCGGGAGATCGAAAAGGTCACGGTCGCGGTCCGCGGCTTCCGGCGCGACGGCAGCCCTGTGGCGGTCTCCCCGCAGGAAATCGGATTCGGCTATCGTTGCGCCCCCGGATTGGAAGACGTCGTCATCACCTCCGCCGACTTCGGCTTCGATCCGGCGGAAGCGTCCGCGCTGCGGGTCCGCATGAACGCAATCCTAAATTTGCGGGCCCAAAAACAGCCGATCGATTACCCCTCTTGCGGCAGCGTTTTCAAACGTCCTTCCGGATATTTTGCCGGCGCCCTGATCGAAGAAGCCGGGTTGAAGGGGGCAACCATCGGAGGCGCGATGGTCAGTCCCCAACATGCCGGCTTTATCCTCAACGTCGACAACGCCAGCGCTGCCGATGTCTACGCCTTAATGCGCCGGATCGAGCACAAAGTTTGGGAACGCTTCGGTGTTGAACTGGAACGGGAAGTCAAACTTATCGGCGCGTTTGATGAAGACCCTTGAAACCCTAACCGCGATATTCCCCGCCGTGTCCTCGGTTTAACCCATATGGCACCATTCAGGGCCAAACCCTTTTGAAATATCAGGATGGATTCGCGCCGGAGACGAGGGCCCTTACGGGAAGAGGACACCCTCAACACGCCGTCCGGCCCCCGCTGTGATCTCGTCTCAAAAACCTTGACTTGAATCGCAAAATACTGCTATTTTCATCGCCAAAATCGATCGGCAAATCCACTTTTCTTTCTCACCGATCTGCCAAGCAAGGCATGGTGCGATGATCTCCAACGGCTTCGTGTCACAACCGATCCGATGCGATCTCATAAAAATGCCGGCAATGGGGAAAGCACCGATCTGATATTCCCAAAACCGCTTTCCGTGCATTTAACTTAAGGAGGATCCGTCATGGCAGACATCAAAGCGACTTCAACCAAGAGCACCGATCCGGCCGTCCGGCAAATGATCGCCAAGGCTGAACGTATGGGCGTAACCACCGTCTGGGATCGCTACGGGGCCATGCTCCCGCAATGCGGTTTCGGGGATACCGGCCTGTGCTGCCGGAATTGTCTGCAAGGTCCATGTCGCATTGATCCCTTCGGCGAAGGGCCCTCAACCGGCATCTGCGGCGCCACAGCGGATGTGATGGTGGCCCGGGGGCTTGATCGCGCCATTGCGGCGGGGACCGCGGCCCATTCCGGCCATGCCCGCCATCTGGCGCACACATTGTTGAAGATGGCCCAGAATGAAACCGAGGATTATGCGGTCAAAGAGGGGCAAAAGTTGAAAGCCGTGGCTAAGCGGTTGAATATCCCCGTCGACGATCGTGCGGACAAGGAAATCGCTCTGGATGTAGCCCGGGCCGCTCTGGCGGATTTTCACGAAAAGGAAACTCCGGTGATGTGGGCTGCCACCGTGGTAACGCCCCAGCGCGCCAAGGTGCTCACCGATTTGGGGCTGGTGCCGAAAGGGATCGATCATGAAATTTCGGAAATTATGCACCGGACGATCTACGGCGTGGATGCCGATCCGGTTAATCTGTTGTTGGGTGGGCTGCGCTGCGGGGTGGCCGATTTAGCAGGTTGCTACATGGGTACCGATCTGGCTGATATTCTTTTCGGCATCCCGCGGCCGACCGTGACGGCGTGCAATCTCGGCACCCTCAAAGCGGGTGCCGTGAATATCGCCGTCCATGGCCATAATCCGGTGTTGTCCGATATCCTCGTCACGGGCGCTCGGGCAAAGGAGCAAGAGGCCATCGCGGCGGGGGCCTCGGGTATTAATTTAGTGGGGATCT
>CP070697.1:3064568-3067827 GCA_020353555.1 Desulfobacterales bacterium | reverse complement strand
TCAACGAAACCCCAAAAACTCAATTCTTGCGTAGAAAAAAATATGCATCGCTGAAAGAAATGTCCGATAATATACTATCCAGTTAAGGGGTTAATGATACAGCTTACGAAAAAAGATCAGATAGTTATCACATCTTTAGCGATTTCGACACCAGCCAGTTTGCGATCGGATCGACATTATCAGCGTGGAGGAAGCATATTCTGTGCCACGCGTGCGAAGGACTCCGTTCTTTTGGCTGCCAGCGGCAGGGATTGACATTGGATTTGCCCATTAGCTCACGGGGTTATGAGAATGCTGAACAAATTTAAACTGTTGCGTTTGAAAGTCGCTCTGCTTTTTGAGCGGAGATTATGAAAACAATGTAATAATAGGTATGTAATTAAGTAAATAATCTTTATTGACAATTCATAACCAACCTGTTATCATATTACTTATAACAATTTGAAATATATGGCGATATGTAGACGAAAGCCTTGAATAAGCGCTGGGTGCGCACGCTGCCAAGGGAAAGTAGCGTTTAACCCAAAATCCAAAACATCCATCCTCTGGCACTTAAATCGCAATATGAAATACGGAAAGGATTTCTTCCGTAGACAGCCGGTCGACGAAGCCCGTCGGGCGCAGCGATTAGTCGCTGAATCTTTGCTCAGATAGTCGAAAAAACAACCTTTTTGCTGAAAATGAGGGTAGCCTGCGACCTTCAAGTGCCGGTACCTCGTTACGCCTCGTCGGATGTAGTTTTTTTGTTGTCAAATAAGTCGATAACGTTTAAGATTAATTGTAAACTCATCTTGATGAAGCATTGGGTTTTCCTAATGTATAAGCAGGTGGTACCGTGTGAAGCCACTTTCAATTCCCCAAAAATTGATGCGGATTTCAACTTACACCGCACGGCAGAGGATAAGCCAGGGCATTTTACCTTCCAATTCGCTCCAATGAGCTTAGGTTATTCTTTTTTGTACAAAACGCCAAACTTTCGTCAGAGATTATAAGAACCATATGAAAAGCGAAATTATCGGTGTAAGCCAGAACATCCAAAAAATAAGAGATCTGATAGACCAGGTCGCTGACACCGGACTAAACACTGTTATCTGTGGTGAAACGGGAGTCGGAAAAGAACTTGTCGTTCAGTGCCTGTATCAAAAATCAGACAGGGTTGGGAAACCTTTCGTCAAAGTCAACTGCGCTGCTTTACCGGATAGTCTGCTGGAAAGCGAGATGTTCGGCTACGAACAGGGTGCCTTTACCGGCGCGGAGCGGCGAAAACGGGGAAAATTTGAACAGGCCCATGGCGGCGTCTTATTCCTGGACGAGATCGGAGATATGTCCCTGCCGTTGCAGTCTAAGCTGCTCCACGTGCTCCAAGGAGGGGAATTCACTCCGTTGGGATCTGAAAAATCTGTTAAATCAGATACTTGGGTGATTGCCGCCACGAACCATGAACTTGAGGAGGAAATGAGAAACGGAGGCTTCCGAGAAGATCTTTACTATCGGCTAAGTACGATAAAAATCTATCTTGCACCGCTTCGCGACCGGCCGGAAGATATACCCCACCTTATAAACCATTACATCGAACAATATACCCGACAGTTCAATACCAAGAATATTTCAATCCCCAGTCAGAGCGCCATAGAGAAATTAAGCGGCTACCATTGGCCCGGAAATGTAAGAGAGCTGCAGAATGTATTGAAGCGGATCATGATTTTAGGTAGTGGCGAAGAAAATATGGAGGAATTGCTGGGCAGCGCCAGTCCTCCCAAAGCAGGGAATTCTGTGCGGACGTCTGGGCGTGAATTTTCAATGCCGATGGATCTTTTGGGGATAGACGGCCCGAATTCTTCGGACTTGGCTTCCCTATCCCTGAAAGAGGTAAAACGCAAGGCACTTGACCGGGTTGAAAAAGAAGTGATTTCTTACGTGTTGCAGAAAACAGGCTGGAATCGAAGTAAGGCAACCAAAATCCTGAATATCAGCTATAAAACTTTGTTGTACAAAATCAAAGACCTGAACATTAAACCCCCCCCAAGTTCAACGGATTGAACCGTTTTTATTCCATCCACATATGATATCTCGAAGAGAGGAGTAGGTGTCCCTGTTTCATACAGGTGCGACAAACCGCGTCTTCCTCGCGAGGGAATTTTCTTTATAGCCTTAACTGTATTTCAAAGGAATCGCTTTTTTGGAACTCGAACCCATTGTCGCAAGAAAACGCTTTACTTTATTACATATAACTATTACATTTTTTTCTCAAATTTCGTTGGAAAACAAACACACGCTGTCAGATCGAGATCGGCAGATTGGTGGAGAGCGTCATAGCTAGCTAGAATTGCAGGAAAATCCGGATTTCAAGGGCTTCTATATTTTCCAACGGGATAATTTAATGAATGGCATAAAATGTGCTCCATTACAATTATCCAACCGTGTTCATCCAGAAGATGGCATTTTTTTTCATAATTGGTTGCCGTCCGGATTGAAGGCTGGCCGCAGGAGCCGAGTCAGATGGATTGCCGGTTTAGTGCGGGCAAAACTTATACCGGATTAAATCCAGAACGAATCCCATGGGGTGAATCATCTCTCTGAATCAGGCAAAAGGTATAACCCCTGCAAAATTCAATCCCGCACCTCAGAATGAAAATCCCGCGTCAGCGGGATGGTCTTTATTGAGCACGGGCCTAAATAGATGGGCGGTGACGGGGTCGAATGGACTGGACCACCGGCTTTCAAAAAGCAGGATGCCGAAAGTTTGATGGATGCTTCTGATTGTGTTGCTTGAGTTCCGATTGCATGTTCGCAGTTGTTAGTAACACCAATAGACAACGGGGGGTGCCGCGCCGGAGGAGAGTGCCGAAAATTTTCCCGTAACCGTCATAATCAGATTTGCAACGTAACTGGTAATCGGGAAAAAATATATATAATTGCAATCGATTAAGCAGTATTTGGGGTGCTGTTTAATTCTTTGAAGCCGCCAGCCCTTGGCAGATACCTCATATTCACCCTGAACCGGATTTTTTCGCGCCGATTTCACCCTTTCGACATTTCTGCGGCCTTCGCCTTGTTGATGACAGGGATTATTTCTTGGTGCGCATTCTATCAGAAACAATGGAATGTGGTTTTCTGTATCTCGGCCTGTCGGCTCTTGCCGCCTTTTAGCAGGGATTACGAAATGATCGTGAAGTTTCCGCTGGGAAAATGAACTTTGATTCACCTTGCCAAGGAGCACCCACGGGGGCCTTTCATGGAGAAAATAAGAAAATCTAAT
>CP070697.1:3061206-3064468 GCA_020353555.1 Desulfobacterales bacterium | reverse complement strand
CCTTTTCCGGGACGGGCAAGTCGGCCGCCTGCCATAGGGAAAGCTCCTTTCTGTGGGTTCCGGAATTGTCACCCCGGCTGACGAAAATTGCCTGCTTCGCTTTCAGCAACGTCAAGGCGTCTTTAATTGATTTTCCCTTGATTCCGGCCGGGCCGGCTGCCGGCCCGATGATGACAAAATCGTTGTACATGATTTTGCGACGATCCACCCCAAATCCGTCGGCCACGAATTTTTTCTCGGCCGCCGGGGCATGCACCATGAGAATGTCCACGTCGCAGTTCTCACCGAGCTTGAGCGCTTTGCCGGTACCCGTCGCGGTCCAGCGTAATTCAATCCCGGTGGCCTCCTTGAATTTCGGGGCCAGATAGTCCAGCAAACCGGTGTTGTCCGTGCTGGTGGTCGTCGCCATCATGAGAAGCTTTTCTTGCGCCAAAGCACTTGCGGGCAAGAGACACACAACCAATGCCAAAGAAATTACAGCAACAACTAAGCGTCTCATCCTTCACTCCTTCCACTTTTAAGGGAAATTTTTGTTGCTTTTTTGACATTGTTTTTGGGAAAAAGCATCCGGCCACTTAGATGGACATCATAGCCCTGCAGTGACTCAGCCAGTTTGAAAAATTGTTTCTCGTGCAAAAGACCCAAGAAATTCTGCACATTGGCATCAAAAAAACGTTCTTTAAAGATCATCAGGTCATAGCGTTCCCAGCGCAGGGGCACAAAGTCGAGATCCAGCAGACCGGCAACGGCATGGATGCCGAGGCCGGCATCCGCGCGGCCGGCCAGTATCTCCAGCCCCACGTCGAGGTGGCGGTGAACTTCGTTATCGTAACCATCGATTTTATCGCCGCGCAGGGCCGCTTTTTTCAGCTCTTGATCCAATAACAGCCGCGTGCCTGTTCCCAGGGGACGATTCACAATGCGGATCCCGGATTGACCCAGGTCGGAAACCGTCGCGATTTTTGGGGGGTTGCCTTTTCTCACCAGAATGCCCTGCTCGCGTCTGCAAAAATTCACAATCGCCGGCATGTGTTCGAGTTCACGCCCGGCAAACTCAAAATTGTATTCTTCGCCGTTTTCCTGGAGCAAATGACTGGAAGCGATGTGGCACAAATTCTGCCGCAACGCCTGTAATCCGCCCATGCTTCCCAGATTGCCGAATACCGCAATATTTCCGTGAAAATTGGTATTATAAAGCGTTATGACTTTGTCCAGTAATAAATCATTGCTTCCGGTGATGATAAGCACCGCCTGGGAGACGGATGGGCTCTCGGCCGTTTTGGGATAATTAATCGTATTGGTCTCGATCCACTGTTCCACCAACATTTTGGGAAACAACCATTTGCCGGTAATCTTGGAGGCCGGCAATCCTTTTTCCGAAACAAGACTGTAGACCATCTTTTCATTGATATTCAAAAATTTAGAAACCTCTTTGGTGGTCAATAATTGGCTCATCGCTTTTTTCCCGGCTTTGCATACCTAAAAGATACTAAGCAAATTCGAGGTCATGGTTGTTCTTACGGTTGGGTCGGGTTAGAGTCCAGATTGAAAACCGCACGACGGTCGTGCTGTTCATTATCCAGGGGGAAACGTATTGTCAATATCTTTCCGATTAAAAACAAAAAACTAACTAATAGATACTCATAATAACAGATAATGGTATTTTTTGAGTTGGGTTCCGCGGCCAATACCAAAGGCAAAAAAATGTCCTTCAGCGCTACGAGTCAGCGGACCATATCAGTGGTCGTATTGCTTGGCATAGGCCGCATCGTTATAAAGCCCCTCACCGTACTCTTGGGTCCCGAAGCTGCGAATCAGGCTTTGTCCTTCCTTCACGGCTTGTTTCTCCGCGGCCGGGGCATGCACTATCACCATATCCACCTGCTTTTCCTTGAGCAGCTGCAAAGACTTGCCCGAGCCAGCCTTCTGCCAGCAGAGACGGGTGTCGTGTTGCGGGTTAAACACTTCCGCCATTGCTTCAAGTATCCCAAGCTCACCTGGGCTTCCGCTCGCCAGGCTAAAGGTGTGAGCACCGGTCCCGTAGACCGCGGTACACTGCTCACCGGCCAATGCCGGCAGCGTCAGAAATAGGCCAAAAACAAGCGCGAGTATCGGTTTCACCGGACCACGTCTTTTTTTGACCATTTTGTGCCTCCTTCTTTTTGATGAGATTAGATTGCCCCGTACGAAGCCAATGGGAATTTTGATTTTCCCAGCACGTATCAGCGTAGCTCAGTCAATATCAATTATGATATCAATAGACACAGATGCGAACTTGATCGGGCTATCGATTGAAAAGCAGGGGCGGTTTCTGAGAGATGAATCACCCAGGGATAAAAGTCGACGATGCAAGCGCGTTTACCCGAGGGTATATAGCAATCGGCTTCTGATTATGTCAATATTGATCGAGTTAATTTTGGATTATTTTGGTAAAAAAATTATAATATGGATATTATAGGCACTTATAATGATGAGAACTAACAGATTGAGGGGCTGTAATTTTGAAAATCGATCCCCACGGGAAGAATGATTGCGCCCATTGCGCGCAGAATCACGCTAATCACAACGAACCCAATGGGGGTCATCGCCAAGATTGAGGATCATGGGGAAGCAGTTCGATGTATTCCCGGCAGACGTCGTCAGCAGACCTTCGGGATGATGCCAGGGGCTTTGAACGCCTGTGGGCGGCGGGCATGGGCGCCCTGTTGCAGCGCAGACGAAGATCGCGGGGATTTTAGAGCTGAATGCGCGGCGGTTGTGTGAGCGTCACCGGCCGCGGCCCTGAAATGGCCTGCAAGCGAAAGAAGTAAATGGAGGTCGGGGCGTAATGTACGAACACGGGATGGCGATGGAACGTGCAGAGCATAACCGGACAAGGCCCAGGCTCAACACGGCGTCGAGGCCACGGTCAGAAGGCGTCCCCGGACGCGCACGGAAGCTTGGCCGGTCGTGCGAAGCGGGAAATCGAGTCGGGCGCTCGATTTCCCGGATGATCATATGCGGTCGCGTTGCCGGGGGCATCGATGCGCCGGCAGGCATTAGCGCCATTGACGGACTTCATTTCCCGAAATATAAATTGGGTAACCACAGGGCGATCTGAGGAAATATCATTACAATGGCTAAACCAACACCCATAACCAGCACAAAAGGTACGATCGAGCGGTAGATATCTGCCAGGCTTACCTCTTTAGGAGCCATCGCTTTCATAAGGAACAGGTTATAGCCGAAGGGAGGCGTCATGTAAGCCATCTGGCAGGTTATG
>CP070697.1:3057840-3061106 GCA_020353555.1 Desulfobacterales bacterium | reverse complement strand
CTATAACCTGGAACGGCTTCCGGGTTGGTCGAATGTCAGAGACCATCTGGAGGCGAATACGCCGGAGTCCAATCGCGGGCGAATGGAAGAGCTGGTAGCGGCCTTCGGCCTCCGGCCCTGTCTGAACTCGCGCTTTGCAGATCTTTCGCTGGGCCAGCAGAACCGGACGAACTTGACCCGCTACCTGCTGCAGGAATTTGATCTCTTGATTATGGACGAGAGTCTAGCCAATGTGGATGAGATCACCCGGGAGAAGATTATTTTCAAGATCAAAAGCATGTTTCCGGAGCGGAGTTTTCTGTATATCTCCCACAATGTGGTGGAGGTCGCGAAATTTTGCCAGCAGATCCTCATTCTGCGCGGTCATCACAAAAATCCGCAAGCGTTGTGCCTGGATGGTCAGGACCACAAGGAGGGACAGGCCTTGGAAAAGAAGGCCCTCGAGCATACTATGCTGGAGATCGTGAATGCTTCATAGGCGCCTCTATCAATTTTTTATCATCTATTTTCTGGGCCTGACGGCTTTATTGCTGGTGAAATACGCTTTTAACCTTTCCGACTATGTGATCCCCGGGGTTCCGGAAATATGGCAGACTTTCCGGCACACGTACGCCCGATTTTTGGGGGCCGTCATCGATACGCTTTCCGTGGCGATTCTGGGCCATGGGTTGTCCATCGGTCTGGCCACGGTGGTAGCCATCATCGGACGGCTGCCCATCTGGGTGGGGTCGTTTATCCGCGTGGCCGCCTATAACATTCAGGCCTATCCCATCGTGGCCGTGGCGCCGATTATCTTCATACTTCTGGGAGATGGGCTGTCTACCCGGCTCTTGATCGCGGCCATGATATGCTATTTTCCGTTGCTGCTGTCTTTTATCGGGGTTTTTTCGGAACCGGTATCGGAAATCGAGCATTTTTTTGAAGCGACCCGGCGCATGAATTGGCGGCTGCAAATCAAGATCCGGGCTTTCGAAAACATCCAGAAACTGATCACGGTGGTCGTGGGCAGCGGGACAATGGCCATGGTCGGCACGATCGTCGCCGAATTCATCGCGGCGGATGCGGGCATCGGGTACAGTATCCGTATCGCCCTGTATCAAAGTGACTTGTCCAAGATTCTGGTGGCGCTTTTTCTGATCGGCATCTGCACCTCTTTGTATCTGGTGGGCCTGGAATGGAGCGGATACCTGATCCAAAAGCGGTGGGCAATTTCCCGGGGAGGTGTGAAATGATCCGGCAGCATCTTTGTCGAAAGATCGGTCGTCTTATTCTGGCGCTGGCAGCGTTGTTCACGCTGTTGTCAGCCGGCGCAGGGCAAGGGCAGGCGCAGGAAGAGGTGACGTACCGTCTCAAGTGGCTTTTCAATGTCAGTGTGGTCGGTGATCTGTATGCGGAGGCCCACGGGATCTTTGCTGAAAATGGACTGCACGTGACTGTGAAGCCCGGCGGTCCGGAGCGGGATGCCATCAAGGAGCTGGAGCTGGGCCGGGCCCAATTTGGCGTCGCCTCGGCGGATCAAGTGATCCGGGCCGTTGCCAAGGGGGCTCCGATCGTGGTCCTGGCCCAACTGTTTCAGGCCAATCCCCTGCAGTGGATTTATCGGCCGGACAAAACCGCCTTCAAAAGTCCGGCGGATCTGAAAGGCAAGACGATTGGCATCACTTACGGCGGTAACGATGAAACCATTTTGCGGGCCTTGCTGGCCAAGCACCATATCGGCCCCAAAGAGGTCAATCTGTTTAGTGTGCGCTATGATTTTACACCTTTTTATGAAGGCAAGGTCGATTTTTGGCCCCTTTACCGCAATGCTCAGGCCCCCATCATCGGCGCCAAGCTCCGCAAAGCCGGCGAACCATTCCGCTTCCTGAGTCCGGACGAATTCGGTATCCGTTTTGTGGCCAACTCGGTGATTACAGCCCGGAAAATGTTGGCCGAACATCCCGCCCTTGTTAAGAGATTTATGGGCGCCCTGCTTCGAGGCTGGCGGGACGCACTGGATCCCCGCAACCGGGAGAAGGCGGTCCAGACCCTGCTGCAGTTTGACAGGGAGACCCCGGAGGAGATTGTCCGGGAACAGCTACCGCTCACCCGGAGTCTCATGCGGCCGTCGCCGGATTTTGAATTTGGCAAAATCGACGTCGCGGCCTGGAAGCAAACCGAAGAAATCATGCGGTCCCAAAAGTTGATTCCAGGGCGGGTCCGTGTGGAAGAATTGCTGGCACCCGTTGGGGCAAAAGAATGATTCGTATCCTGCTTCAGGAATGCAGACTGCATCCGAAACCGGCCAGGCCTTTCCCGCGCCAGCGCCGCTGTCTGCTTTGAAGCGCTGAAATCGTCAGAGAGCACTTCTAAAATGAAACGGTCCTCCTGAATTCAATCGAAGCCCCCCGAACGCCTTGGGACCCGGGGGGAGGAATGCTTTTCATCCGCCTCATTTGCGCTTAAGGGGGTTTTGTACTAAAATATAAATTGAGGCGATGAATTACGGATTACGTCGGTTGTATCCCATGCTGGAAAATATATCGAAATTAAATATTGTCCGTATCGGCAGCGATATCACCTTCGGCAGTCTGAAAGAGATCGGAACTAAGATTTTGGACGCGTCCAAGGGCATCATCGAGCAGTTTAAGGTATCCCATCACGACACCCCGTTGATCGATAGTGTTGATGCCTACCTGTTGACCATGATTCTGAACGAGGAATTCGGGGGCCACGTCTTGGGAATAACGGATGCGGATCTCAAGACCCAGGACGAGGACGAGTTTTATAATTGTGTGATCGGAGGGAAAAATCCTCAAAACAATGTAGCGGTGGTTTCGACCAAGAAGTTGAGTCCCCCTAAATTTGAATCCGATCGCGATTATGATTTATTTATCAGCCGGACGTTAAAGGTGTCCCTGCATGAAATCGGCCATAATTTAGGTCTAACCGACCATGCTTCCTACAAGAAGGCCCATGACGGCTCATTGTGTCCCATGAGCAAGGGCGAAGTCAATAAATTCGGATTTCAAGGATATGTGCGTGCCATTATCGACGGCCGAGGCTCTAGTTTTTGTGATGACTGCAATTTTTTTCTAGAGCAGATTTATGGCTATTGAAATTCGGGCGCGCGCGTTTTCCCCCGCACCTTGGAACTGTTCCCGCCATCATTGCAACCCCAGGTTATAGCGACAATTCCCGTTTGGCAGTATTCTCGTGTCAATTTAGCCGTATGCAAAATATCCCGGTCGGCCAATCCATGGTTTTTCAAAGCGCTAAACTGTTAC
>CP070697.1:3054464-3057740 GCA_020353555.1 Desulfobacterales bacterium | reverse complement strand
GAGGTTTTGGTGGAGATAGAAAGCTGCGGGATTTGTGCCGCCGATCCGAAAATTTATTACGGCAATGCCTATTTTGCCCAGGTCGCGTACAACAATGCGCCGATCGTGGCCGGCCACGAATTTATGGGGCGGGTGGCGAAGTTGGGGCCGGGAGCTGCGGCCAAATACGGGTTGAAGGAAGGCGATCGGGCGATCGCGGAGAACATCGTTCCTTGTGGGGAGTGTTATTGGTGCAAGCGCGGCCAATACAACCTGTGTGATCCCCATGCGGTTTTCGGCATTGTGGAATACAACGGCGGCTGGGCCCACCATATGCTCTATCCGCAAAACAGTCTGGTGCACAAGGTCCCGGAAAATGTCTCCTGGGCCGATGCGGCGGTGATTGAGCCGCTGGCCTGTGCCCTGCACGGGGTCAACCGGGCCCGGATTCAGTTTGGCCAAACGGTGGTGGTCATGGGATGCGGTCCCATCGGCCTGTTCATGCTTCAAGGAGCCAAACTGAAAAACCCCCGGCAGGTGATTGCCGTTGATCTGGACGACCACCGCCTGGAGGTTGCCCGGGACCTGGGGGCGGATATGACCGTCAACCCGTCCAAAGAAGATGCGGTCGCCAAAGTCAAAGCCGTGACCGAAGATGGCATCGGGTGCGATGTGGTGCTGGAAGCGGCCGGATCGAACAAGAGTGTCAGATCGGCGATCGACATGCTGCGCCGGGGGGGGCGCTTGATGGAGTTTTCGGTTTTTGCGGAAGAAGTTGCCCTGGATTGGTCGATTATTTCCGACATCAAGGAGCTGGAAATTATCGGGGGCCATCTGGGCTTCCACACGTATAAGCCGGCCATCGATTTCATGGCCCGGGGCCTAATCACATCCCGGGGAATCGCTTCCGAGCCGTACCCTCTGCAAGACTTCAAAAAGGCCATCGATATTTCCAAAGGGGCCAAGCATGGGTCCATCAAAGTGTTGATGCGGCCTTCCTGAAGCCCGCAGCGGAGAAGATCATGCCCAGACCATTCCTGCTCGGCATTGATGCCGGAACCTCCCTGGTGAAAGCCGTTGTTTTTGACCATCAGGGCCATGAAGTCGGCCTCGCCAGGGCGCGGGTTCCCATCGAGACTGTAAGAAAGAATTGGGCGGAAGAGGATATGGAACAGGTCTGGGAGGCGGTCAAGGAAACGATTCGAATGTGTCTGCAGGAGAATAAAATCGCGGCCTCCGATATTGCCGGCATCGGCGTTACCGGCCAGGGGGATGGGTGTCGCTTGATCGACCGCCGCCTCCGGCCCGTCAGAAAATCGATTCTCTGGATTGATGGACGGGCAGGGGAGATTATCACGGCCTGGGAAAAAGCGGGCCTGGGCCGCGCCGGTTTTGATATCAGCGGGTCGGCGGTCTTTTCCGGGGCGCCGGCGGCCATTCTGGAATGGCTGCGGCGCCACGAGCCCGATTGTTTGAAGGAGGCCGCGCATTTTCTTTTTGCCAAGGACTGGATTAAACTCCAACTGATCGGCGAAATTGCCACCGATGCTTCCGATGCCTCCCGCGCGCCTTTTGACATTCGCAAGGGCGGCTACTCCGCAGACCTTTTCGAAATGCTGGGTCTGTCCGAATTTCAGCCGCTGTTTCCCAAGATTCGGCCGTCAATCGAAGTGATCGGAGAGGTGACCCGTGCGGCCGCCCGGGAGACCGGGCTGCGCGCCGGTACGCCGGTGATCAATGGAATGATTGATGTGGTGGCCTGTGGGGTGGGCGTTGGCGCCGTGAATCATGGCCAGGCTTATTCCATTGTCGGTACCACCTGTTTCAACGGGGTGATAATGGATCGGGTCGATCTGGAACCCGCCGGCATCGGGATGACCCTGGCCTATGCCTTTGCCAACCAAATCCTGCGCGCCATGCCGAGCCTGGCCGGCACCCCCAATCTGGACTGGTTTGTGGAGCAATTCTGTGGCCCGGAGAAGGCGCAGGCTGCCCAGGACAAACAAGCACTGTTCAAGCTGCTGGAAGAAGAAGTCCGGAAAGTCCCCGTGGGGTGCGAGGGATTGGTCTATCATCCCTATATCAATCCCGGGGGCGAGCGGGCCCCTTTTGTGAAGCCCTCGGCGACTGCGCAATTTTTCGGGCTCAGTTTAAATCACAGCCGCTGGCACCTGCTGCGCGCCGTCTATGAGGGCGTGGTTCTGTCCATGCTGGACTGTTACGAACATATACCTATTCCCATGAGCAAGCTTATGCTCTGTGGGGGCGGGGCGCAGAGCCCCTTATGGTGTCAGATTATTGCGGACGCCACCGGCAAGAGCGTCCAGATACCGAGCGGAAGCGAGCTGGGGGCCCTGGGGGCATCCATGATGACGGCCCTGGCCACCGGCATTTATCAGGATATCCGGGAGGCGGTAGACCGCGCTGTCAAGATCACCTCGGTTTTTGCGCCCAACCCGGAAAACAACCAGCTGTATCGGAAGCTTTATCGCCTTTATCAAAGCCTGTACGAACATGCCTGGGACGATTGGGACCGCCGCGCCCGACTCTTAAGTGAGATGGAAACGCCCGCCGGTTGACCGCGCAATGATCCGCCGATCTTTTATTCTTACTTCCCAACCCATCAGAACTGGAGAAACCCCATGAAAAGGTTAAACCTGTACGAAGCCAACGATTTCGCCGAAAAAACTTTCAAAAAACTACTCGTACACGATTCGCCTTACTTCAAGATCATCAATTTCAATTTCAGGGCCGGCCAGGAGCTGCCCGTGCACAGCCACGATATTGACGGTCAGGTGAGCCTGGTGGTTCTCGAAGGCGAAGGCGAGTTCTTGGGCCAAGACAACCAAAGCCTGCCCGCCCGGGCCGGCGATGTGCTCATCAGCGAGATCGCCGAACCCCACGGCGTGCGCGCCAAAACGGATCTGCGACTGCTGGTGACCATTGCGCCGCCGATCTAGCGTTAACCAATCTTTCCAACGCCGGTTCAGCTTGCCTGTCCTGCTATATTCCAGAATGATACCCGAATTGCGCTTTGGGACTTGATCAGGGGATAATCGCGTTGTTGGGTAACAGGTTAGCCCTTTGAAAAACCATGGATCGGCCGACCGCTCATCGGCTTTGGGCATCGGCAAAAACTCGCAAATAAGGGTTCGTAAAACCGACCCGCGCGGTGCTTTCAAAAAGGAGGCCGCGCAAATGGAGGTCAATCCGGGCTTTGATGGGAACTCCTTTTTACGGTTCGGTTTAACGACCTCTAATTTTCTCAGACAGTTTCCCGATGCCCAAAGCCGATCA
>CP070697.1:3051082-3054364 GCA_020353555.1 Desulfobacterales bacterium | reverse complement strand
TGAGCCGGTCACCGAAGCGGATCTGAAAGCCCTGACCTCCCTGGTTCTCACCCAGAACCCGGATGTAGACCAGGAAATTTTGCGGGAATTTTTCGAAGAGACGGCCGAACCGCTCGATTTCGCCATCCGCAGCGTTATCGGAATGGACGCGGATGCGGTCAACGCGCGTTTTGCCGCTTTTATTTTTTCCCACCCCGGTTTGACGGCCAATCAGATGAGCTTTCTCAACCTGCTCAAAAACCATATCAGCCGCTATGGGGCCATCGAAGTCGAAGATCTTTACGAGCCGCCCTTTACCAATGTTCATAGCGACGGTTTGGACGGCGTTTTCATGGATGAAAAAATGATCGATGAACTCATCGGAATCATCGCTTCATTCCAACCCGGAACCGGAACACCCAGGGATAGCAGCAATGACGCCATCCAATAAACTAAAGAAGCATTAACCGCGGACCCACGCAGACTGCCGCAGACTTTAGGCTGAGTGATCTGATATAAATAGAATACTCGTTCCATAAATTAAAAATTATGCTTCCCGTGAAATATAATTTTACTCATTGTCTACGGTCGTCGGCGTCCGTCTGCGGTTAATAAACATAAAATAGGAGATAGACAGCAATGATCACCGGTGAACTACGCAACCAGGTGGACAAACTCTGGACCGAATTTTGGACCGGCGGCATTACCAATCCGCTGATGGTTATCGAACAGATTTCGTTTCTGATGTTCGCCCGCCTGCTGGATATCCGTGAAACCCGCGAGGAAAAAAAGGCCAAGCGGACAGGAAAGGACTTCAGCCGGATTTTTGCGGAGACCAAGCAGAACCTGCGGTGGTCACAGTTCAGAAACGTCACGCCGGCGGCTGAAATGCTGCGGCTGGTGCGCGACGATGTCTTTCCCCATTTCAAGGAGGTGGTGCTGAATGGCGGTGCATTGGCCGAATACATGAAAGACGCCCAGTTGATGATCCAGAAACCGAATCTGCTGGTCTCGGCCGTCAACATGATCGACAAGCTGCCCCTGACCGAGGGCGACACCAAGGGCGACCTGTACGAATACCTGCTCAGCAAGCTCACCACGGCGGGCATCAACGGCCAGTTTCGCACCCCCCGGCACATCATCCGCAAGATGGTGGAGATCGTCGATCCCCGGCCGGACGAAACCATCGGGGATCCGGCCTGCGGCACGGCCGGCTTTTTGATCTCCGCCATGGAATACCTGCTGGAGACCCACACATCGCCGGAGGCGGCCATCATCAATGAAGACGGCAGCAGGACGTTTACCGGCGACAAGCTGGTTCCATACAAAGAGCACATCCAGCACCGCATGTTCAACGGGTTTGACTTCGATGTGACCATGCTGCGCATCTCCGCCATGAATCTGCTGCTGCACGGCATCGACGCCCCGGACATCCACTACCAGGACACCCTGAGCAACAATTTCCCGGATCGCTTTCCGGAGCTGGCGGCCGACCATTTCGATGTCATCCTGGCCAACCCGCCCTTCAAGGGCAGCCTGGACTACGAAGACGTGCACGCTTCGCTGCTCAGCAAGGTCAAAACCAAAAAGACCGAACTGCTCTTCGTCACCCTGATCCTGCGCATGCTCAAGCTGGGCGGCCGCTCGGCCACAGTCGTACCGGACGGGGTACTCTTCGGCTCCTCCAAAGCCCATGTGGCCCTGCGCAAAATGCTGGTGGACGAAAATCAGCTCGAAGCCGTCATTTCGCTGCCCTCCGGCGTGTTCAAACCCTACGCCGGTGTTTCCACGGCCATCATTGTCTTTACCAAGGGCGGTAAAACGGAAAACGTGTTTTACTACGATGTGCAGACCGACGGGTTTTCACTGGACGACAAACGCGAACCGACACCGGATAAGAACGATCTTCCCGATCTGCTCAAACGCTGGAAACAGCGCAACCCCAAAAAAGACACCGACCGCACAGACAAGGCGTTTTTCGTGCCGGCCCAGGAGATTCGGGAAAACAAGTACGATCTGTCGATCAACCGGTATAAAGAGATTGTTTACCAGGAAGAGGAGTATGATCCTCCCAGGGAGATATTGGCGCGGATGAAGGAGTTGGAAAAGGAGATTATGGCGGATATGGAGGAGTTGGGGGGGATGTTGGGATGATCAGACCTGAAATGCTTTGCCCTTCATGGCCACAAAAACCATTGGGTGAGGTTGTTGATTTTTTGGATCATCTACGACGCCCTGTTACTGATAGAGATCGGGTATCAGGACCCTATCCGTATTATGGTGCAAACGGCCAACAGGATTCTGTTGCTGATTATATATTTGATGAACCTTTGATTCTTATGGCTGAGGATGGAGGCTATTTTGGTGATCCAGATCGAACAATAGCTTACCGCGTCGATGGAAAATGCTGGGTAAATAATCATGCCCATGTTTTACGACCAAAAGATGGCGTTGATATTGGCTTTTTATGTCGACAGCTAGAAAAATATGATGTCACCAAGTTCATAAAAGGAGCAACTCGACAAAAACTCAATAAAAGCAGTGCATCCGAAATTCCCATAACTCTGCCACCATTGGCGGAACAAAAACGAATCGCCGCCATCCTCGACAAGGCCGATGCCATCCGCCGCAAACGCCGGCAGACGATTCAACTCGCCGATGAGTTCTTGCGGTCGGTGTTTTTGGATATGTTTGGGGATCCTATAAGGAATACGAAAAATTTTCCCGTAAAACCACTTGGTGAATTGGCTTCTATCAAAAGAGGTAGATTTTCCCCGAGGCCTCGCAATGATCCAAGATACTATGGTGGAAATTATCCGTTTATCCAAACAGGGGATATTAATGAGTGTGATAGCTTGTTGCTAAACTGGAAACAGACATTGAACGAAAATGGAATCAAAGTGAGTTATGCTTTTCAAAAGGATACAGTTTTAATAGCAATTGTGGGAGCAACCATAGGGGCTACTGCAATCTTGGGATTTAAATCGTATGCACCGGATAGCGTTATCGGAATTGTCCCCCAAAATGGAAATTTAACGGCTGAATATTTAGAATATTCACTCAGGTTTTGGCGACCTGTATTTCTAATGCGTGCTCCTCAAACAGCCAGGGCTAATATCAATATAGGTACCCTTAAGCCTCTTGGTCTCCCGACACCTGATTTTGAATTGCAAAAGAATTTTTCAACCATTTATAGAACTATTTTAAAGCTAAAAAGAAGATATCATTGTTTTACTGATGATTTATTTAACGCACTATTCCAACGTGCCTTCCGAGGAGAGCTTTAATGCCGCTATCATCCCT
>CP070697.1:3047697-3050982 GCA_020353555.1 Desulfobacterales bacterium | reverse complement strand
CCTCCGCCAGGCCGGTTCCGGTAACCGCGACTTGATAATATTTAATCTCCCGGTCCTTCCCGTCGATGACAACCAAATAGGGATGCTTATCAGTGGCCGACATCACAAAATAGTGGGCATGTTTGACATCTATTTTTTCAACGAGACCGTGGTTGAAAAGATCCACCGCAAATGATTTTTCGTCCAGATCAAGGGTCGTGTTGGCGTGACCAACCGGGTCGGTCCGGGGGTGATCGGGATGGGCATTTTCATAGCTTGGCCAAGGGCTATAGGTCGTTTGTGGATCATAGTACATGGCGTTGACACGATGCCATTGGGATTTCCAGAGTTTGCGGTCGGCGGCTTGCATATGGCGCCACTTCTCCGCATCGATCCGGCCACCATCTCCTAAGCCGTCAAAAACATCACAGAAACCTTCATCCTCCTCGGGGTTGTGAGGATCGGGGAAACGCCCATCGTATTCACCCTTGACCAGACAAGACATGTACATGCTTCCGGAGTCATCCAGCAGAAATATGATATTGGCCGGTGCCGGCCGCAATGTGGCAATCATCGGGACATCCGAGATATCCATCACCGTCACCGGCTGGGCCGCATCGGTCCATGCACCCGCGCAGGTCAACAACGCCCAGCTAAACAGAAGGGCCATCGTTTTTAGCCCCAAGGAAGTCCTCTGTCGATTCGGGGTCAACCTCATACAGCTTCTCCCCCTCTGCTTCCTGAAAGTCTCCGAGAATCCGCTTAAATTCTGATGGCGATCTTCATGCCCGCTTTCGACGCCTGACAGGCGTCTTCAGAAAGCCTTGCGATAACCTAATTTTATCGTGGCTTCGCCCGTGTTCATGCAACGGCCGTAGATGGCATAAACATGCACCCGCGTCTTGCCCATCCCCAGGGAACTGCCGGGAGCAATACCTTCCAAACCGGCGATATAATGTGCTTTGACGGCTGGATTCAGGACGGATTTTTCCGGTCGCACCCCCTGTGGATCCGCAACCTCCAATTTGGCCCAGTATTCTTCTAAATGCCCGTCGTCGAGCTGGGCCGTTTCCGTCACCAGCCAGGGAGGCGGATCATCCTGGGGGTTGGGAATCGCTCCCAGCCGGTCCGCAGCCTCAATCGCGGCGCCTTCTGCCAGATAAAAATTGCGTTGGTATAGAAGCTCGTTGCTCGCGATCTGGACCTCGGTGTTACTGGTGCGCAATACGGCCACACCGACAATGGTGAGAATCGCCAAAGTCATTAGGACCAGCACAAGCACATATCCCCTCTCGTTCTGCACGTGAGTATGCGGCTTCAGCATGGCATCTCCGTCCTTCAATGATTTGAAGTCCCCTCGGACCGGAACCCAAAAGCGATTTATTTGAACCACAAGAGCTCAATTTACACGAACGACGCATTAAGCCCCGATGTCCCAATTAGATTCCAAGGTTGCGGCATCGTACGCGCGTGGTATAGGTCCGTTCCACCGGATTTCCGCGTCCGGCCGGTTCCCGAACGGTCAATGTGATTTCAACTGTTCGGATATCGGGCACCGCATTGGTCGGTGTACCATCTTCCTTAAAGTATCCAAATCTTAAACGCGTGACATGGTCAACCATGGAACGGTTTGCTCCGGCGGGCGGATTCAGTTGTCGCATCAGTTTGTTGTTTTTCAAGTGAAAAGCGATATGCTCCTTTTCTTGCGGATCAGGATCAATTGTGCCGTTCATGTTCCGGTCGGCCTTAAATTCGATGTGCGCCGGTGAAGCCACGACAATGCCGGCCGCGGCGGTTTTCAGCGGATCAATACCGGCCGTCCGGATGTTTTCGGCCATGATATCAATCGCGGCTCGCACCACCTGCTGAACATCGGCGGCCACCTGCTGGGACGTAAAGGATCGATTGAGCAGGGAAAACAGACCCACCATCGCACCGGCCAGCATCGATGCGGCGGCTAACGCAACCAGCAACTCCACCAGCGAAAATCCCCCCTGTCCTATTCCCCTGCGCGCCGGAGAACCTTTTGATTTGAAAGCTGTTAAATGGAAGTTTTTCATATCCCATTTCCGCCGCTGATGCTCGTCAAAACCACTTCACGATTTTTTCCCTGCTGATTCGTCTTGACGGTTACCTGGATATGGCGGACCGTCGTGAGACCGGATGGGGCCGTAATCTTCCAGGTACGGGTAAAGATTCCCCCCTTTTGCCCCTGAGCATTGATGGGATTATTGGGATCATAATAGGTTTTTAGCTCCAGAGCGGTTATATCGATTTCGTTTTTCAGGGTTTCCAACTGATTTCTAGCCAGCAGCGTGGCTTGGGTAATCATGTTCCCGGTGGTATTGTTGCGAGTCGCAGAAATCAGCATACTTCCCACCGCAACAATCCCGATCGCGAAGATGGAAACGGCCGCCAGCACTTCGATAAGCGTCAGGCCCTTTTGGTGGCCTCCCCGGGGGGGCTTGCTGTGATCTATTATCATCGCTCCTTTTTTCCTTTAGCGGATCCTTTCTACTCTTATTCGTCCGAGCTGGCTGATGACGACTTTCCGGCGAATACCTTGGGAGTTTACCAACACCGCGGTACCGTTACGCGCGGTGCCTCGCCCACTGAAGCGGGTCTTGCGCCCGACAATCGCGTCCCCGTCAAATGTTGTGGCTTCGAGATCGATGGTCACGCCCGCCGGAAGTTGCCGGTATTTTAGGAGGCTCTCGCCGGGGTCGATCATCCCCGGATGGGCGCCGTTATCCACGAAGACTTTGTAGGCCTTCCGGCTTAACTGGATGGCTACATAGGAATTTTCCTGGATCGCTCTTACTTTTGCCAATTCCAGGTCTCCTCGCAAATTATCGCTGGCGACCCTCAACTTGGCCTCGCTTTGCCAGTTCAGCACGTTCGGGAGGGCAGTTAGCGACATTACACCGATGATCGCTAAAACCACCAACGCTTCCCAAAGAGTGAAGCCGACGTCACTCCGTCTGGTTTCCACTTCCTTTTGCTGGAGCGCAAGAGTTTGGCAAGGAGGTGACGCATTCACAGCCGTTTGAAGCCCCTTTCTATGAGTCCTATTCAAAATCTAAAAGGAGGTGTCTTTGTTCGCTGATGCTTGGAGAACTAAAATTCAAAGGGCCACAGCAAAAAGCATTCCAAATCAAGGAGTGTCCGATTTTTCTATTAAATTTCAGAATATTAGGTGGCGAAAGCAATGATCAGCAACGGAATGAATCATAAAGAAATGCAGGTTAATTGTGAAAAATTTTGCGCGGAAATATGAAAAGGAAGTTCCAATTTCTTTTCGTCAGT
>CP070697.1:3044301-3047597 GCA_020353555.1 Desulfobacterales bacterium | reverse complement strand
CTGGAAAGAGTCCCCCCGAGGAACCACGGCGTTTGATCCCGCCAATCGCCTCACATTTGCCCCTGGCCCGCTGCAGGGTCTCAAGCAAAGCGGGGCTGCCAAATGGACCGCCGGCGCTATTTCCCCATCGATCAACCTGAATGCCGACTCGGCGGCAACGGCCAGTTTCGGGATCGAAATCAAAGAGGCCGGTTATGATGCCGTCGTCGTTCTGGGCCGGGCGGCCAAGCCTGTTTATGTGGTGGTGGACGATGATAAAGCGGAACTCCGAGATGCCGGGCATTTCTGGGGCAAAAACGCGTATGAGGCCGAAGACGGCATTAAAGAATTGGTGGGCGACGACTTCGAGTGCGTCACCATCGGCCAGGCCGCCGAGTTGGGAGTCCGCTACGCGAATATTCAGACCCGGAAAAAATCGTTTGTAGGCCGCTGCGGTCTGGGAGCGGTGATGGGATCCAAGTTGCTGAAAGGCATCGCCGTGCGCGGAAGTCAGGCGATCGCGGTGCATGACCCCGAAGCGGTTGATCGGCTCAACAAAGACATCAACCGGCGTTTGGCGGAGCTTGATAAACAACAGCCCGAATGGCTCCAGATGCGGCGGGTTGGAACCGCCGCCGCCACCGAGCTGTTCGCACCCCAGGGCAACCTGCCGATCAAGAACTACCAATTGGCAGACTTTCCCAGCGGCATAAAGACCCACCATGCCTCAAATTATGCGCAAGAGCTGAACGCCAAACCCTGGCCTTGCCAATATTGCGTCCTTCAGTGCCATAACCATTGCGAGATCAAAGAGGGACCTTATGCTTACGAAGGCAAGGGTCCGGAATACGAATCCTTTGCCATGGTTGGCTTCAATACCATGGTCGATGATATCAAGGCGGTGGCATATGCCTGTGAATTGGCCAATCTATACTCGATGGATACGATCTCACTAGGGGTTGTCATCGCCTGGGCGATGGAATGCTACGAAAAGGGGGTTATTACCAAAAAAGATACTTACGGGCTGGACCTGACATGGGGCAATGCCGAGGCGATGGTTGAGATGGTGCGAAAAATCGGTACGCGCGCCGACGGTTTAGGATCTTTGCTCGGTGAAGGAACCAAGATCGCTTCGGAACGTATCGGCAAAGGCTCCGAAGCATGGGCCGTCCAGATGAAGGGACAGGAAATCGCCGCCCACAACTGGCGCGCTCAATATATCTCGGCGCTGAATTATTGCACCGGCGTCGCCTCGGGTCCCAATCATGAACGCGGAAACTCACAACACATTTGGGTCTGTCAGGTCATGCTGCCGGAGTGGGGCATTGATGACGTCAAAAACGACGAGCGCTGGTCCTGGGAGAAGGCCGCCGATCGCAATGCCAAGTTCCACGATTACTGCAACATCATCAACTCCGCCTGCCATTGTAAATTCATGGTCTTTCGTGGCTACACCTTGACCGACCTGCTAAATACCATCAACGCTTCCACCGGACTGGCGTGGAAACAGGAAGATCTGCGCCGCTGCGGGGACCGTATCACTCAACTTCAGAAGCTGCTCAATATCCGGTACGGATGGGAGAAAGCGCATGACTTCAATTTTCCCAAAAGGTTCATGGAGCCGGTCGACGCAGGGCCGGCGGCTGGCAAGGTTCCTGTAGGACTCCAGGATGCGATTATGGATTACTACGGGGTACGAGGCTGGGATGAAGCCGGTCGACCGACAGCGGCCAAACTCATCGAGGTCGGATTGCAGGACTTCACTGCGTGAAGCGGAAAGCCGGGGCCACACGCGTAGCGCCCATCATTTCCCCGGCCTGCCTGGGTGTGAACATCATTGAGGATTCTTTATATGAAAGTGTCCATCAATTGCAAGGAATGGGAGTTTCAAGAAGGTACCCGATTTACCGAGGTGGTCAAAGCCGTCCGCAACATGAAAAAAGACGACCCGCTGGTACAGGCTATCCGGCGAAAAAGCGGCAGGGAGCACATCCTGTTCGTCCTTAACGGTCGCGTTGTCAAACCCCAACAGTACGATACGCTGGAGATAAAACCAGGCGATGATATCCGCTATGTGCTGCCGTTTGCGGGCGGGTAAGGTTTTGCCATGGGTTTGGACCTGACGTTGCCACCCTGCGTGAGCCTGCTTTGAGCCCCCTAAGACAATCTTCTGAAATAAATCGGCACCGGACCCCGGGCAGGGCCACGGCCCGGCAACTCCGCGCTATAAGATCCACCGTGAATGTGCCGATGGAAAGGGGTTGCGATTGGAGGATCCAGAAATCACGATTCGTTGCGCTTCGACCGCGGATGCGGCCTTTTTGGCCGCGTTGGGAGCGCAGACATTCAGCGAAGCGTTTGGTTCCCGGGTGTCCCCCGCCGACCTGGCGGCTTACCTCGCCCAAGCCTTTACCGTTGAACGGTTGGCGCGCGAGTTGGCTGATGCTTGCGCGACATTTTCCACGGCCTACGTGCAGGGGGCCCCCGCCGGATACACGAAACTCCATATCAGCCCGGTGCCTGGCTGCGTCGCGGAAAGGCCGGCGGTGGAACTCGTTCGCTTCTATTTACTGAAACGATGGTGGGGGCGAGGGGTCGGTGCCGCGTTGATGCAGAGTTGTTTGGAGTTAGCCCGCCGACAAGGGTTTGCGACGATATGGCTGAGCAGTTGGAAAAAAAATGAGAGGGCCAACACTTTCTATCACAAATGGCGGTTCCGCGTAGTGGGGGAACGGACTTTCACAATTGGCACCGATGTTCAGGAAGATTTCATCATGGCTTTTGCGCTCACGGACCCGCGGGCAATGAGGGCGCAAAGAATTGAAGAAAAAAGGCCTTGAGGACTGAATTCTTGAATGATTGCGGCGAAATTCGATCACGAAAACCTGGCATGGAAACTAGACAATGACCTATAATTTTGACCCCGACCGCTGGTATGACAACGAGCTTGCAGCCATCCGCGCGGCGCACCTGGCGGGTGAAATGACGGCCACGGAATATGAAGAAGCCGTCCAAGCGCTTGACCGCCGACACGAAGACCTGTGGAAACGATTGGATGGATCTTACCGCATCGATGGGGGAGCGGCCCAATGAAACCCCAAATTGTCCCCTTCCGACCTCCGTCTTCAGATGGATTCAAAGCGCCATACATCACCTGATGGGTATCTATGCCGAATCCGCGCGCCCATTTGGGCCTCCAGAACTTTGTGACCAAAGGCTTTCTGCGCATGGGCCAACGGTGTCCATTTTTTGGCGCCCATCCGTTGGCAAATGACCGATTTCGGCCTTTTGGGGCCTGAAAGCGTTCCAACCTATTG
>CP070697.1:3040895-3044201 GCA_020353555.1 Desulfobacterales bacterium | reverse complement strand
AAGGCAGGCAAAGGGCCGGCAATGCCCGCCAAAAGCTCTTGACCAAACCGATCATTGACGGCCGGGCGCTGCGAAACAGGTATCCGCGTCGAATGGAAATCCAGTGATTGACCAGCATGAGGGCCAGGCCGAGAAGTATTCCGGGAACCACACCGGCCAGAAAAAGTCCGGCGACCGTCACCCGGCTATCCGAGATGGCGTAAACCACCATGAGGATGCTCGGCGGGATGATCGGTCCGATGGTGGCGGTGGCAGCGCTCATCGCTCCGGCATAGGCCGGGCTGTAGCCCGCCTTGCGCATCATCCGCATGACAATGGCGCTGGGACCGGCCGCATCCGCCAGGGCCGAACCGCTGATTCCGGCAAATAACATGCTGACCAGGACGTTGACGTGACCCAGTCCGCCGCGGATGTGTCCCACGAGGTCGTTGGCAAAACGCAGCAGGGATGTGGTCAGACCGCTGGCCGTCATAATCTCGGCGGCGAGGATGAAGAAGGGTACCGCCATCAGGGGAAATGAGCTGATACCATTGAATAAATACTGGGGTACGACCAAGGGGGTGAATCGCCCGTCCACAATGACCGCTGTCATTCCCGAAAGTCCCATGGTGATCGCGACCGGCAGACCGATGAGCAAACCGCCGGCAAAAACGATGAGCAATACCGCAATCATGATGCCTCGGGCTCGAAGAGGTTCGATTCTTCCGTGACCGGGCTCTCACCCCATTGTCGGTCGATCCAGTCGCGAAACATCAGAACCAGATGCAGTCCGAAGACCACCGCTCCGATGGGGACCGCCAAATAGGGGATGCCCCGGGGAATTTGGGTCGCCCAAGTTTCCTGAGCCCATCCGAATTCAACCATCTTGACTCCGTAAAAGGCAAGGACCGCAAAGAACAAAAGGACCGTTACGCCGAGGAAGGCGCGCACCGCGCGACGAACTTGTGCCGGAAGCAGGTCCTGGAAAAGATCGATGGCCGCCAGCCGGCCTTCCCGCAAGGCCAGACCGGCGCCGATATACGTGATCCAGATCATCAAGAAAGTGGAGATCTCCTCCGCCGTCGCGAAAGAGAAACCGAGGAGGTAGCGGGTGACGACATTCAGAAAGACCAGGATAAACATCAGACCCATCATGACACCGAGCAAGACCTGATTGGTGCGCAGAAAAATCTTTTCAAGCTTGACAAGCACGCTATACACCCTTGCCGGTCCGCTGGGTTTTCTGTCCTCGTCGGAAAATCATTTTTGACTAAACTCCACGAAGACAAGAGGTTGAAAGTAAATGGGAGCATTCAGCCGTATTGAACCTCCCCATGCGGGATGCCGCTGGGAAGAGTTTGTTGGATAGATCCGGAGGTTAGTTAACTTGGTTGCGGGTGTCAAGCTGAAATTCGATACCCGAAATTGACCGGGTGCCTATACGGCCGGATTTTCGTGCCTGCCGGTGCGTTTGTAGGCCTATTTGTTGCCCAGGTGCCCCGCGGGGAAGTCCGTCGCGCGGCGCCGGCGTTTTTATTTCGTCACCCTCCTTGACCGGCGGCAACCTGGGTGGGGGAAGAGCGAATCCAGGAAGACCGCGACCAAGCCACTCCCGCGGGAAGGAACCAAGAGATGACCCGCGCCGCTGGTCTCGCGTTCGGTTGCGGCAGCGGGCATGATGGAGCCCCCAGGCTAAAGACATGGAGCGGACGGGTGGTGGGGCCGTTTTCGTGCACGGCCCACAGGTCTTCGCCCTTAAGGGTTTGCCAGTTGTTGCCAGAACAGCGTATGCAAACCCTGCTCATCCACTTCCAGCGCGGCTTTGACCAAAGGACCCGCAGGAGCGATAGTTGAGGGCTTCGTTTGGCCCCGCGTATCGCCTGGGGAGGTATCAACGCCGAGGTGCATATCTTTGAATACGAACAGGCCGGGGTGGATCAGGTAGGCGATCGGCAGGGCGTCGTGCATGAAGACCCCGTCGAACCCATAGTTTTTCCGGTGAAATCGGACATAGAAGCGAATGATCCGCATGATTAAATCTGCGATGCGGGGACAGCGGGCGGCATGGCGTTTGATTTCAGACCGCATCAATGGCACTCGCTCCGTCACGTCCAAGGGGAACATGCGGATCGGAAGGCCGGATGCTAACACCGTTTGCGCGGCCGTCGGGTCGCAGAAAACATTGAATTCGGCGAAGGGCGTGATGTTGCCGGGTCTATGGAGGGCTCCGGCCATCATCATGATTTCCCTTAATTGCCCCATGGTGTGAGGGTCGGTCAGGATCGCGGAGGCGATATTGGTTAAAGGGCCACATGCCGCCAGGGTCAGCTCGCCGGGATGGGCAGCGACCGCTTCCAGTATGGCTGACACCGCCTGATCCGATCCTGCGGCGGAGTTAAAATTCGAATGGCGCCCGGATTCGTAAACGCCGCCGATCCCGTCCGGTCCGTGGATTTCAGGGGCGGCATGATAGGCCTCGCCGGCGAGGGATTCGGAAGCCCCGGCCAAAATGGGAATTCGTTTTTGCGGCCACAGGTGTTGGATGATAAACGACGTATTTTGGGCAGCCTGGACGCTGGAGACGTTCCCCGAGACGCTCGAGATGCCGACGACCTCCAACGCCGGTGTGCTCAGAGCCAGCATAATCGCCAGGGCATCATCCACCCCGGTATCCACATCCATCCAAATACATTGCTTCAAGGGTCTTTCCCCGTGCGAACCCCTGCCGCGGGGCAGGTTTTTGGACTTTAAAGCACGCCCGCCGGAATATTCATGGCTCAAAAACCGAGAGGACCGATTTTCGGCACTCGATTTCGCCGGTCTTCACGGCGCCGAGGCTCTTTGCCACGCTTGCGGCGACTTTTGACACCGAGATATCGGGGATCAACCACTTGGCGTCGATCCTTTTCCGCACGTTTGATGAAAGTCCGCATGTTCATTTCCTCGTTTTGCGATCGATTTGACCCTTACGATGCCTTTGAAGCATCAATACTTGTCAAAATAATAATGTTCACGGGGAAAACAAGACTGACTGGCCAATATTGGAGCGGCGGCCTTTGTCGGAGTAGATCGCGCCTTTGATCTTCGTTGACCTTCGGATTGGGGTTATGCTATACAACCTTTCGGCCAATTTGTCAAAAAGCGTGATTGTCCGTTTATTTCCCATGGGCATCGATGGGGCATGGTACCGGCCATGATGGTGGAGCGCCTGGGGGCGGGGGATTGCGCATTTTTTTCTTTACTTGTTTTGTAATTATTGCTAATAGTTATTTTGTGTTAGGCCGCCGCAGGCGCGCCGAAAAATTCAAGCGGCGGTTGCCTGGGTTG
>CP070697.1:3037476-3040795 GCA_020353555.1 Desulfobacterales bacterium | reverse complement strand
CATGCAGCTTGGCTAAGTTGGGGCGCCGCCGTCCTATTGATTCCTTTACTTTGTGGAAAGCACAATATCCAAAAATATGACAAAATCGAGTAGTGGCCGACAGGGGCTCTGACGCTGATCCCAGAAGCCTGGCGGCTTTTGGTCCTGGTGAGGCCCATTGTTATAATATTCTGAAAATACGAAAGAAATACTGGGTATGCATTGTCTGATTCATCGATAGTTGCCCCTATCTGGATTACACAGTGGATGGAACGGCACAAGATTACCCTATGGGGTGCGGCCGATCTCCGGAGTTTTTCCACACCCCAGGATGAAACAGGACAAGTATTTCCCTTCGCGCTTTCGTGGGCGATCCCGTTAACCCCCACATAACGGTCAGTGTCCAAAACGGGCCGAACCAGGCATACGCTGATGAGTATGCCAGAGTGAACAATCAGATCAATGCACTATCACTAGCATTAGCCGCCGAGATCAAGGTCAGAGGTTTTCGATCCTTACTGCTGGCTGCCTCGGATCGCACTGATACCGTTAATTTCAAAGGGGACTTTCCCCATAAGACGGCCGCAACGAGAGCAGGGTTGGGCGGGGTAGGTCGTCATTGTCAACTTATTACGCGGCCCTTCGGCTCATGGATTCGATTGGGAACCGTTTTCACCGACATTGAACTTGCATGTGGGCCACCGCTGGAGAGAAACTTCTGCGGTCGTTGTCTGCGCTGCGTCGAAGCCTGCCCGGCACAGGCATTGAAAGGCAACGAATGGTGTCCAAGAGTGCCACGTGAAGAGATATTGGATGTACGGGCATGTGATCAATGGAAAAATGAACACTACTTTCGGTTTCACAGGGGGCATAACTGCGGAATTTGTTCAGCAGTCTGTCCCTATGGGTTGAGAGTGCTGAAAGACCTCCAATTCACATGCGTATATTAAAATCTTTTGTACAGGATTTGGTATTTTGTATGGAGTGTTTTTAATATCGTTCATGATTCCAATGGGTCTCAAGCTTTCTTGGTTCCAGCCGGCTTTATGGCTAAAAGGACTGTTCATTGTTTTATTTGTCCCTGCCGAGACATTTTAGGGCGTGAACAAGCTGAGAAAGGCTGGTATTATGATCAAGGTTCAATATCCGGCGAATTTGGCGGCCATCGGGCTGACTCATCTGGCAGCCCGATAGGGCGGATGGCCGAGGGCCAAGCGAGCTTTAGCGAGCGGTCCGCCCTATCAGCTCCCATAGATTCACCCAGGGCCACCTGGCTTATGCCTTGATCTCGCATGCCCGGGTAAATGGCAAGTTTCATGGCAACCTGTGGCGGAAGACGGACGGTTTTCTGGGCTTTTTGGGGGTTTTGAAGGTGGTGGAATAGCGCTTCTTTCCTCAATATAGCCGGTTAGGGCGACAACAAGCGCGTCCTGTGCCCAACCAACACCGCCGGCCGTTTAGCTCGTCGCCATCCACTCACACGCGTTGTCGGTTAGATGCTCGGGATAAGATCAATGCCATACAGATGGACGGGCGGTATCCTGGGGCTCAGGAGGATTTTGATTGATTTCTACTTAGGTGCTTTCCACGGCTTATGAGTCTGTATCCGCCCGCCGCTGATACCCACGTTCACCCCGCCTGCGGCGGCGCGCATCTCGCGGCCGTCGGGTTCCGCGGATTAGAAGGAGTTGTATGTCTGAAAACAAATTGCCAGATTTTGCCGGTAAGCTTGTTCTTTTTTACACGGCCGATGCTCCAAGAGGTATTCAAGATGGTGTGTTAATGGAATTTGTCACCTTTACCGAATATGGTGGCAGGCTCTTTTTGAAAGGAAGAATACCATCGGTTGATGAAGACGGTATGGAATGGGTTTCTAATTTGCAGGCTGGTATTTCCTGGAATGATGTAACTCACTACGTTGTTTTTGATTCCCGAGAGGACTATATGGCCCGTATGGGAACGGCTAAAGTACCGTTTTTTCGGCGTTTACTGGGTCAAATATTTTAGTCTACCAAAACCTGTCACGAACAGAGGCCGGGAAAGGCGGCGGCATTAGAAAAAGGCCGATGATGTCGGTCTGTCTTGTATGTTACGTAGATTTTCCCAGATTGTTTTCCGGCGCCTTAGTTCGGTTATGACGCGAGGTGAATTATGCGTGAGAACCTGAAATCGCCCAATGCAATTTTGCCTCTTATCTTATCCACAGCTCGTGTCTGGTCAGAGCGATCGTTCCCTTTCCTGCGCGATTGCATTCTGGCCGGCATCGCGGTCTTCCTAGTTTGTATCCCGCTCATTGCGCCGGCGCATGCGCAAGGGCGTGCCGAAATGATAATGAAAAATGCTGATGCTGACGGAGACGGTCGGATCGGTCGCAAAGAATGGAAGGGCCCACCACCTCGTTTCGATCATTTCGACGCCGATGGGGATGGTTATCTGACGTTGGATGAACTCAGGGGTGGCCTGGCGGGTGCGCGCGGTGCGAATGCTTTGCAGAGGCCTGGGCGGGCCATGCCGGACCAGGCTACCCGGCCGGGAGCGAAAGCGGGCGGGCGAGAGAAACCTGCTCCTCCATTGACGAAGCCATGTACCTATCAGGATGTTGCCAGTCCCGAGAGCAAGTGGAAGATCGAAAATTTCGCACCGGACTGCGCGTATGCCGGCACAACGCTATTCGCGGACAACACCGATCGGCAAAGACCACGCATCGTCGAGGTGGACATGCATGGGCGTATTGTCTGGGAGTACAAGCTTTCCGGCGAATTCAGCAGTAGCCGACGCGAATTGTTGCAGATTATGGACGTGGAGCGCCTGCCCAACGGCAACACGTTGTTCGTGCTGCGGGGTTGGGGCGTTGTCGAGGTAAATCGTAATGGTCAGAGGGTCTGGAAACACGCCGATAAGGATGCCTCCCATGATGCCGACCGGCTGCCCAACGGAAACACGATTTATGTGCGCGGATGGGTGGCGAAAGGCCAGGATCACATGCGCGAAGTCGCTGCAGATGGGAAGGTCGTGCGGTCATGGAATGGTCGCAAGGATTACGACCGGCCGCCGTTCGCGAAAATCAAGCAAGAAGGCTGGATTCACGTTAATGCCGTGCAATCCATGGCGAATGGGGATGTCTTTTTATCGCTGCGGAATTTCGGAGTGCTTGCTCGGCTTGCTCCGGACGGGCGGATCGTTCAGGAAATTGCTTTGCCGCTTAACCGCGCCGGCGTCGACGCCTTTGATTTCGCCAATAAGGCACAACAGACGAGCCCTCATGATCCAGAGTATCGTGAAGACGGGACGGTGTCGGTCTGCTTGACGATGAAGAATACCTGTCTGGATTTCAACGCAA
>CP070697.1:3034047-3037376 GCA_020353555.1 Desulfobacterales bacterium | reverse complement strand
TTGCAGGACACGTTGCGCAATCCCTTCGAGTTTGCCTCTTTGCCCTGCTGGGAACCGGCCCTTAACCGCTCCGTGGAAGAACAAATCGCCCTGTACAAGCAGGCGGACTTTCGCGAAGCCTTGCTGGCGGACCTGGAGGGCGATGAGCGCGATGAGGTCTGGGATCGCATCCGGGTGCTGGATGTCACCGATCCTGCGCTGGAAAGCTACCGGAACCGCACGATCATGGAAATTGCGGATGCGGAGGGTAAAAGACCCCGGGATGTCTACCTGGATATCGGCATTGCGGACGGCCTGAACACGCGGTTCCAGGTTCAGGCCTTCAATTACGACATCGACGGCGTCGAACGTCTGGTGACCGACGACAGGTTCATGATCGGCCTGGGAGACGGCGGGGCGCATGTGCAAATGTTATGCGATGCCGGTTACGCCACCGCCCTTCTGGAAATATGGGTTCGCCAGCGCCAGGCCCTGACATTGGAAAAGGCGGTGCAGAAACTCACCTCCGTCCCGGCCACGCTGTACGGTATTCCCGACCGGGGGATTCTGGCCGAAGGCAAGGTGGCCGATCTCGTGCTTTTTGATCCTGAAAAAGTGTCGTCGAAGGTCCCGGAATACGTGCGTGATTTTCCGCTCAACAGCTGGCGTCTCGTGGCCGGAGCCGAGGGCATCATCGCAACCTTTGTGGCCGGCAGACAGCTTTACGACAACGGCATTCACACCGGAGAGATGCCGGGCCGCGTGTTGCGGAGTTATGAGCAAAGCTAGGCCCGGCGCTCACTTGCGGAACTTGCTGAAATCCGGTGGTCGCTTCTCCAAAAAGGCCTGGACGCCCTCGTGGGACTCCTCCGTTTTATAGTAGAGCTCCAGCGCGTGTCTGGCCATCGCGCCGATACCGTTCACATGATCGGTATCGGCGTTGAAAGAGGCTTTGAGATAAGCCAGGGTGTAGGGGGCCTTTTGCAGGATTTCGCGGCACCATGCATCGACTTCTTGGGCCAGTTCCGCCGGGGGGACAACCTTGTTGACCAAACCCATCTCGAGGGCTTCCTGAGCCGAATACTGGCGGCAGAGATACCATATTTCCCGGGCCTTCTTCTCGCCGATGATGCGCGCCAGAAACACCGTTCCAAAGCCGGCATCAAAACTGCCCACCTTGGGACCGGCCTGGCCGAAACGGGCGGTTTCCGAGGCAATGGTGAGATCACACACCACCTGCAGCACGTGCCCGCCGCCGATGGCGTAGCCGTTGACCATGGCGATCACCGGTTTGGGAATGGCCCGGATGATATTCAGAACCTGACCATGGGCGTCCAGCAGGTCAAAGGCCGCCCCGCCTTTGCCATAGCCCTCATCGTCTTTGGTTTTCTGATCGCCGCCGGTACAGAAGGCCTTGTCGCCCACCCCGGTGAGGACCACCACACCGACTTTCCTGTCAACCCATGCATCCCGCAGGGCCGTGTGCATCTCTTCCAGGGTCAGGGAGGTGAAGGCATTATACCTTGCGGGCCGATTGATAATGACTTTGGCGATCCCTTCTTTTTTCTCATAAATAATCTCTCTGAATTCCATCTGCGATCTCCTTGGAAAAGTGTTGGAGGCAAGGCCTCTTGTGCGACAGTCCAAAGTTCTTCGGAAAGCCCCCCTTTCGTAAACGGAGGGATCTAAGCAATCAGGCTTTTCCGGAAATCATTGGTCCGAAGGGGCGGCCGGCCTTCCCTTGGATTCCTTCAAGCGATCGGAACACAGAGCCAGGGCGTTGAAGATCCGGTGCTGCATGGCGCGGTCCGGTTGGCAGCGCAGTGTTGCTTTGTAAGCTTCAATGGCTTCCTCCCAGCGCTGCATGTGCTTCAGGCAGTTGGCAATTTCCAGGGTGCAATGTAAGGCCGATAGTGGATGCCTTTCAATGGAAAGGCGGAATCGCTCCATGGCTTTTTCAAGCTGCCCGATAAATCGCAAACGTCGCCCCAAATAATAGGTGGTGTTCAGACGGTAAGCCGCGGTTTCATACTGGGCGGCCCCCGGCATAACCACAAATACCGCCGGAACCTGCAGGATCGGATGGCTGATGTTGATGACCAGCGGCTGGAGCGCGATGCGGTTCAGCGCCGCCGTACAATTTTCGATTTCCTCCCGCAGATCATCCGACGACAGATCGGGGAGGGACTGGATGGGGACGGGCGGGCTCTTGTCGAACAGATAATAGGATTCCTGCCAGTGTTTGAACTTGGGGAGGATTCCTCCGGCGTAGTAGTCTTGTTTGAAGTAATCCACGGCCATCTGTTGGATTTCCGTGAGGGTCCGGATCAGCGCTTTTTCCGGATGCGTCGCGGTTCCGGCGCAGTAAACGATCTCGCTGTTCGGGAACGTGGCGGGGTCGAAGGCGATGCCGGCCACGGTGGGGATGCCGGTGTCCAGGCTGAAATCCTTGCACACCAGCTGGATGCGGTTGCGGGCGAATTTGTCAATCAACTCCTGGGCCACGGGGTCGCGAACCGTCGTGAGGTCGATGGTCGGCACGGGTTTTTGGGCGATCGTGACCACCGCGCAAACGTGCCGCTCGACGACTTCGCATAGCCCCTGGAGAATGGTCTCTTCCAGGGTATTCCCGGCACTCAATCCATTGGTGCCCTGAATATCGGCGAACCATTCATAGGGGATCAGAAAATCCCTTTGCTGAACCAGGCTGTAGGCCGGTACCCAGGCGAAGGGCAGCGTTACGAACTCGCGCTTGTCTTCTTCGGGTGGCGTCGCACCGTCGTGGGATACGCGCAACAGATTTTCGAAAGGGATGGTTTCGCCGACGAGGTCGCGGAGGGTGCTGCGCAGGTGGCATTCCGGTCGCGGAAAATTCGCGTGACTGAACCGCTCCACGAGTTCCATCAGGGCGCTGGCTTCGCTCTGCTCCGGGGAGGGCCCTTTGCCCATGGTGCGCGGGGAGGGGGTATTGCAGTCTTTGCCGGCCCGACAAACATAGACCGGAATATCGAGACGGCCCGCGTCGATACGGGTGATGTCGCGCACCAGTTCCAGCTCGATCCCCTGCAAGACCTTTTTGATATTGCGGATCGTTTCCGCGGGCGAAATGGCCTTGTCCAGACCGACGGTATGGGTTTTGGGACTTTGAGTTAAGGCGATCCGGGATTGCAGTTGACTGTTCATTGCTTCCATTGCGTGACGATGCCTCGCTTCATATTGTTTCTTTGTGCCTTCGTGTCTTCGTGGCCTAACGCTTAGGATTTATAATTGAGCCACAAAGGCACTAAGGCACAAAGATTATAAAGTGATTTTCTGGATGCCAGAAATATCATCCCGTAATTTTTCAGTGC
>CP070697.1:3030613-3033947 GCA_020353555.1 Desulfobacterales bacterium | reverse complement strand
CACATGGGCATAGTGACGCTTGGCCGTCTGATACTCCACATGCGCTGTGGCAATCGTGATCCCGCGCTCCTTCTCCTCCGGCGCCTTGTCGATCTGATCAAAGGGCACATAATCCGCCAGACCCTTCTTGCCCAAATGCTTGGTGATCGCCGCCGTCAGGGTCGTCTTACCATGATCAATATGGCCGATCGTACCGACGTTTACATGCGGCTTCGTGCGCTCAAACTTCTTCTTCGCCATCTTCATGTCCTCCCGATTGGGCGCAGGGCACGATGCATCGCGTATCGCCTCTGCGTCGCAGGGGTTCTTCTTGTGCTAAAGCTCCGCTCGATGCCTGTTGCTCGGCGTCCTACCAGCGGAAATGGGCAAATGCTTTGTTGGCTTCGGCCATCTTATGGGTATCTTCTTTTTTCTTAACGGAAGAACCACGGTTATTCGCTGCGTCGAGCAGCTCCGCCGCCAGCTTGGCGGCCATACCTTTTTCCGGCCGCTGGCGCGCATAGCTGATAACCCATCGGATGCCCAAGGCTGTGCGCCGTGAAGGGCGGATTTCAGTGGGCACCTGGTAGGTCGACCCTCCCACGCGCCGGGATTTTACTTCGATTAAAGGTCGGACATTCTCCACTGCCTTTTCGAATAGTCGCAGGGGAGGCTCCTTGGATTTCTTCTCGATAATAGCAAAAGCATCGTAGAGGATGCCCTCGGCCAAACTCTTCTTCCCGTCACGCATGATCGCGTTAATGAATTTAGCGGCCAGCTTACTGCCATATTTGGCATCCGGCGTAATTATGCGCTCCGGTATTTCTCTTCGTCTTGGCATGGGCGACACCGTTTCTGTTTCGAATGGGTTGATGGATGAATAGATTCCCTTCCCAACCTAACTCCGGATGCAAGCAGGCGCGTTTCAGATCGCTTCCGTCAGCCCGCTTGCAGCGGCACTTACTCTCCGTATTCTCTATTTGGGCTTCTTGGCACCATATTTGGACCGGCCCTGCTTGCGATCTTCCACCCCCAGGGTATCCAGCGTCCCCCGGACGATATGATAGCGGACACCCGGCAGATCTTTCACCCGGCCGCCACGCACCAATACAACGGAATGCTCCTGAAGATTATGCCCGATGCCAGGAATGTAAGCGGTGACCTCGACACCGGTGGTTAACCGGACCCGGGCCACTTTCCGCAAGGCCGAATTGGGTTTCTTGGGGGTCGAAGTATATACCCGCGTGCACACGCCTCGCTTCTGCGGCGCTCCTTTGAGAGCCGGGGTGGTCGTTTTCTTCTTGATCCTTTGCCTGCCTTTGCGAACTAACTGGTTGATGGTCGGCATATTCTCCTCTTTCCAATCGGGTCTCAGCCCGTATGCTGGACTTGGTAAAATGGCAGTTTTTATACAGCAAGCATTCGATTGTCAAGCATTTTATTCCAATTTTTTTTCTTTCCCACGGGTTCAGGCGCATCCGCGGTCCGCCGGCGGAATTTAAGCCACCTCCAACCCCGCATCGCTGTAAGCCTGCAAACCGGTTCCCGCGGGAATAATGCGACCCATGATGACATTCTCCTTGAGCCCACTTAACTGATCGACCGCTCCGGCGATACTGGCATCGGTGAGAACTTTCGTGGTCTCCTGGAATGAGGCCGCCGATATGAAACTATCGGTACTCAAGGACGCCTTGGTAATCCCGAGAATCAGAGGTTCAGCTACGGCCGGCTGGCCGCCATTTTCGATCACGGCCCGGTTGGCTTCTTCAAACTTGATCTTGTCTACCTGCTCTTCGGTGATAAAATCGGTATCCCCCACCTTCACCACCTTCACTCGCCGCATCATTTGCCGGACAATGACCTCAATATGCTTGTCGTTGATGCGCACCCCCTGCAAGCGATAAACCTCCTGGACTTCATCCACCAAATAGCGCGCCAAAGCGACTTCGCCTTTAATGTTCAGGATATCCTGGGGAACGGCGGATCCGCCAATCAACGGTTCCCCCGCCCGGATATAGTCTCCTTCATAAACGTTGATATGCTTGCCGCGCGGAATCAGGTATTCCCGCTTTTCCCCTACGTCGACCGGGGTCACCGTGACCTTCTGTTTGCCTTTTTTGGTGCCTTTGGAGATGGACACGTAGCCGTCGATTTCACTCAAAACGGCAACATCTTTGGGCTTGCGCACCTCGAAAAGCTCGGCCACCCTCGGCAAACCGCCGGTGATATCCTTGGTTTTGGTCGTTGCCCGGGGCAATTTGGCCACGACATCCCCCGCTCTGACCGTATCGCCCTCCTCGACCAGCAAAATCGCATTGATCGGCAGCACATACCGCGCCATGGCGGATGACGCCGGTAATTTTAAGGTTTTGCCTTCCTTATCCTTGATGGAAATCCGCGGCCGTTCCTCGGCGCTTTTCGATTCGATAATCGTATGACTGGATTTGCCGGTCACCGGATCCACCTTCTCCTGCATGGTCCGGCCGAGAACAATATCACCAAATTTTACCGTCCCATCGACTTCGGAAATGATCGGGGTGGTAAACGGGTCCCAGGTGGCCAGAAGATCGCCGGCCTGCACTTTCTGGCCGTCCTGCACCAAAATATGGGCCCCATAGATGACGGGAAAATTCTCCAGCTCGCGACCCGTCTCACTGACAATGGTGAATTTACCGCCGCGCCGGTTCATGACGACCATCTGACCGTCGGAGTTTTGAGCGACATTCAGATCGATAAATTTGATCGTGCCGTCCACCCGGGCCCGAATATCAGCCTGTTCCACCCGCCGACTGGCCGTTCCGCCAATATGAAACGTACGCATCGTCAGCTGCGTTCCGGGCTCGCCGATGGATTGCGCGGCCAGAATCCCCACCGCCTGTCCGATTTCCACCGGCCGGCCATGGGAAAGATCCCGCCCGTAGCATTTGGAGCATACGCCACTTTTGGTTTTGCAGGTCAGAACCGAGCGGATCTTAACGCTGGTTAAACCGGCATCTTCAATTTTCTGGACCACGGCTTCGTCCAGATCCTCGCCGGCTTTGATAATGATTTCATCCGTGTACGGGTCGACAATATCTTCGACGGCCACGCGCCCCAGGATCCGTTCACCCAAACGCTCGATGATTTCCCCGCCCTCCATCAGGGGTTCGACTTCAACCCCCATCATGGTCCCGCAGTCTGATTCCGTCACAACACAGTCCTGGGCGACATCGGCCAGGCGGCGGGTCAGATAACCGGAATTGGCGGTCTTCAAGGCGGTATCGGCCAGGCCTTTGCGGGCCCCATGGGTGGAAATAAAATATTGCAGAACGGACAAGCCTTCGCGAAAATTCGACGTAATGGGCGTCTCAATGAT
>CP070697.1:3027171-3030513 GCA_020353555.1 Desulfobacterales bacterium | reverse complement strand
AGTCAGCTCCTCGCCGCGCGCAAAGCGGTGGGCGTCTTCGGGGTTGAGCCGCGCGCCGAAGGCTCCGGCGTCCATGGACATCCCGGTGTGCAGGTGCGTGTCGCCCCAATAGACCTGAGTCGGGAAGTTGCGCCCCGCGTAGGGCGAGAAGTGTTTCCGTACCGGGAAGGCGCTCTCCACATCCGAGGTTGGCGCAGGCAGCCCCGGGGAACTCCCGGCATATACCGACGTGGCCACCAGCATCGTCAGGAAACCAGCCATCATAGTCAGTAAAGCAACCATTACGAGTTGTATTGTTTTGTTCTTATTCCTCATTTCGAATTCTCCTTTCGAAAGTTTTAATACAGTATTCAGCATTCTGTTAATTTTTCAATGTCCCCGGCCGCCAGGTTTAATAAAAAACCTGGCGACCAGTCGAGTATACCTTCACGGCGTATACCAGATCGGCGAAGTGTAGGCCCGCTCCTGGGTGACCATCCGGACATCGTCGGACATCTTCACCCCGTAGCGCTTCGCATCATAAGCCGTCCAGCGCGGGGTCGGGATCTCAATCACCCGGGCATAGTAGAATGCGCTCACGGAAGGATCAAAATCCGGGTCCTTCCAGACCGTAATGAGCTCGGGGTCTCCGATGGTGTTGGTCCATACGGCATTCTTCACATCCACCGTGTTGCCCACCGGCGGCAGCTTGCCGTTGTCGCCTGGTTTCCTTGTTTCCGCATCGCCCCAGACCACATCGTAGACCTTCTCCTGCAGCGCTCCTTTCTTATCCAGCCACCCCTTGATGATCTGGATGCGGTCGAGATTGGCCCCGATCGGGTCCTTGAGTGCAGCAACGAGGAAGGCCGGTGATTTCCCCTTTGGCGCCTGCCTCAGATCGCCGCCCATGGGAACACCTTTGGCATAACCGGTTTCTGCAGGGAGGCGTGAGAGGGCATCGCCGGCGGTGAAGTTCCAGCCGCCAAAAAAGCGCACGATCATGCGGGGACCGGTGGTGCCGTAGACCTCCTTGCGCTTCAGCGCATCCCACAAGGCTTCGCGCGTGTTGTCGGTGGCCCAGACGCCGGCATAACCCGAGGCCGCCATCTCCCAGCCCATAACTTTTGTGTTCTCCCATTTGAGAACAACGTCCTCCCACCTATGCGCGCTCGGCTCTACACCTGAATGTTTTCCGAAAAAGTTTTCCTCTTCGGCAGTGGCAAGGCCGGTATGGGTGTCGGTGGAACCGATCATGCCGAACTTGAAGGGATTGACGCCCAGATCTTTTTCGAGTTGCAGGCCGATCTTCAACCCCTGCCGTGCGTACTCGTATTGAAGCATGTCTTTGGTTTTGGGCCGGAGGATCAAATTGCCCTTATCCCAGGTTTCATAGTCGGCGAATTCATCGTCCGGCGATAGAAAGGGGTGTGCTTCGCCATCGCCCTTGATCTGGGTGGCTTCGTAAAGCGGTTCCCATTTGGCCCGGGTCTCCGCCCAGTTGCGCGTGAGCGGTTTGCCTTCGAATGTTTCAACGGCAAACATGCGGCCATTGGACAGGTTGCCGTTGTGCGGGATGGCCAGCAGGTAGCCGCCGGTTTTGTCCTCGTACGTCTGCATCCAAGTCCACAGATCCTCGGGGTTCTCGCTGTCAAAGGTGGTCATGGGGATCATCCGGTCAGCTTCTGCCTTGCCGCCCCGGTAAATGACGTTTCTGTGCAGGTTGTTCCCTCCGCCGGCGTTGCTTGTCCACTCGTAGCCGATGAGGGTGGTGAAGCGGCCCGGATCGTTGTATTTCTCCATGATGTCGGTATTTCTTTGCCAAATAGTCTTAGCCAGACGCTTGTCTTTTACCTGGGGTGGAATCTGATCATTGGCCTGGGCGCTGATCAATTCGAGCGACGCCTTGACGCCTTGCTCACCGCCGGCTCGGATCATGTCGCTCCAGCGTTTGAGGGTCGGGTCGGCCATCATTTCCGGATTCTGGCCGATCAGCTCCTGAATGACACCTGCGCCGTCGGAGTGGTCGGCCACTACGATCCAGTCAAGCGGCCTGCTGAGTTTGACCGGCTCGCCGTGTGCCGACATGATCTCCTCACCGCGCGCAAAGCGCAACGCCTCTTCAGGACCGAGGCGGCACCCGAAAGCGCCCGCATCCACGGACCAGCCGGTGTGCACATGGGTGTCGCCCCAGAACACACTGGTTGGAAAATTGCGGCCGGCATAAGGGGAATAGCCCGGTTTTTTGTACAATTCGCCGGCCGCTTTCACATCGATTTCGCCGGCGTCCCATAATGGCTCTGCCGCCACAAAAACCGGCAAGGTAAATAGGATTGCCGCTGATATGATAACTGCCTTCATAAATCTAAACTGTTTCATTTCTCCTCCTTTGATGTTTGCTGATCTCTTCATCCTGACTGTTAAATCGAGTTGGGTGTATACCAGATCGGAGAGGTGCAGGCAAGATCCTGGATGGCAGTGGGCAAACCTCCGTCGGCTTCTTGAAATTTCCTTTGCTGCTTGCCAGGGGAACTCCGGCGTAATGAGGTGATTGCCGTAATTTCTTTTTTGAAGTCCGAGACGGCATCCTCAAACGCCTTGGCCAGAGCTTTCCAGGCATCTTCAGCTCCATTTTTTGAATTCAGCCGGCCCGGACACGGTGTCAGATTGATCATAGAATTGCATTTGAATATATCCGAAGCAGCGGCTGGTTGTCTCACTCTGATCAAGATGGTTTTCGGGTCGCTGGTGCCTGATTGGGCGGGACCGAGTCACAATCGCCGGTAGAAGCGGCCAGGCTAATCTTCTCGGGGAGCGTGTGGAGATGCAGGTCCCGTTGGGGAAAGGCGATCACGATTTTTGCTACCCGAAACCTCCGGTCAATTTCCTGGTGAATCTCCGACGCCGCAATCAGCTTTTGATCAATATTGGATATCCAGACGCGAAGCTCGAACTCTAAGGAGCTCTCACCGAAACGCAGAAACAGCACCTGGGGCTAGGGCGCCCTTAGAGCGTCTCCAAGAGGTATATCCTCGCTTATGGGTGCATCTTGGGCCGAAAAAGAAGGCCGAGAAAGCAAAAGGACTGCGAGGGCTAGGGGTAGGGCCTCCATCATGCGTCTCTTAAGTCTCATGTTTGCACTCCAGATATGTTGGATGTCTCGATCATAACCAGAGTTTTTGGGCTCGATAACTGCTGGTTTTAACCGTACACCGTCGTCCGTCGTCGGTCGAACGGTTATTAATCGTCATAGTTGTAAACTCCGATCATCTTGATTCGGGCTAAACCGGGAAATACGGGCGTCCGAGAGAGATCACCGTGATCGGTTAACACTATTTTGCAATCGTGACTGGAAGTCCAACGCCC
>CP070697.1:3023716-3027071 GCA_020353555.1 Desulfobacterales bacterium | reverse complement strand
GTGTTCGCGGTCTTCGGCATGCATCTTCACCCGGGTTCCCCCTGTTTTCTGATGCCGGAAGGTGCCTATGAAACGCCTTTTGGGGCCATCGAAGTGGCCGAAGACCTGGCAGGGGAGCTGGCCGCCCAATTTGCTTTCAGTATCGAAACGCCGGACCGCTACACCCAGGACAACACCATCGAGCTGCAGCTGCCTTTCATCAAATATTTTTCCCCGGAGGCCAAAATCGTGGCCGTGGGTGTGCCGCCGGCCCCAACTTCGCTCGATATCGGCCGAGCGGTGGGTGAAATTACCGCACGTCTTGGGTTGCGGGTCAAAGTGATCGGGTCCACCGACCTCACGCATTATGGTTACAATTATGGTTTCGTATCCCATGGGACAGGCGCCAAAGCGCTCAACTGGGTGCGCCACGAAAACGACCGCCGGATCATCGAGACCATGCTGGCCATGGATCCCGCCAAGGTCATCGACGAAGCGCTGGCGAGCCAAAACGCCTGTTGCGCCGGGGCCGCCGCCACCGCAATCGCCGCCGCTAAAGCGCTGGGTGCCCGGCAGGCGGACACCATCGCCTACGCCACCAGCTACGATAAAAGCCCGGGGGACAGCTTTGTGGGGTACGTGGGGATCGTATTCTAGCTGGGACAACCGGTTAAATGGTCCAGTAGTTGCACAGCAAATGAAAGTTCATGATATCAAATCCTGAAGGTCTTCAACGTCATGAGAGCCCAGTCTTCATGTCTTTGTCCGATCTATCCGCGCGTATCGACCACTTAACGATCTAACACGATCCGGAGGATAAAGAAGGCGACGATTCTAACCACCGCAAGACACTGACTTCTACCAACCATTCCATTGGGGCGCATTGGGTTAAAATATTTGCGCTTTCTGCCTGCCGGACATTTGTTATTTTACACTTAGGGGGCTTGTGTGGCGCTTTCTCAGAGGCTTTCGATGCGTCCAAATTTCCTGCCAAAAATGACTAGATCCGATTGATCCACAACCTTGTCATTATTGAAATCGGCGGCGGGGTTGAAGTTCGACATGGCAGCCACAAAATCCGCCAGGTCTGAGCCGTCCACGTCTTTGTCGTCGGTGAAGTCACCCTCGCAAAGGCGACAGCTATCCACTGTATATTTGTCCAGCCCGCCTTGGCTGTTTTTCACGGTGAATATTTCGCCATCCGTTGATACCACGACGGCATGATATACGAAATCGTGGGGCATGTTGTAATAGTCTCTCCCGGTTTCACCCTCCTCCGTCAGATATATGTGTTTGAGAGGTTGAAGGTGAATATTATAAAGCCTGTCAATTACTTCCTGGTCTGGAAGTCCATACGTATTGTCATCCCCCACAGATATGATCGCCACCTCCGGCTTAAGATCGGCCAAGTACGATTGTTCGGAGGAACTATTGGAACCGTGGTGATTAATCCGCAGCACATCCAGCGGGTCAGCGGCAGGACTATCACTGATGGATACCAAAAGGTCTCTTAAGGCCTGCTCCAGGTGGGGAGTATCATTTCCGGTCAGGTCACCGGCGATTAAATAGTCAAAACCTTCATACTGGATGTAAATCCCGACCGAACGGCCATTAACAGCCAAGCTATCGGTCCCTTCCGACCCGGATATCCGCAGCGGATTTTGAGCAACCCAACCGCTGCTGCAAACAACGGTAGCCGTAGCATCGTCTCCCAAGTCAATCGGGGTGTTGTAGGCGTCCATCAGTTCCCCATAATTATCCAGCGGGATCCGAATACCTGCCGCGGCAACAGTTTGAACATACCGTCTAAAGGTCGGTGTTAAGCTGCAGTATGGAATAGTGCTTTCTTCGCCATTGTCATAGGCGATTGCGGGAAAATACGGGTCGGTTCCACTGTCTCCAATTTCTGCAGCATCGGGAATTAATACGGGATCGGAACACCCGTCATCACCCATGAAGTCCGGAAAACCGTTGCCGTCATCATCGACGCCGGACAGACCCGCCCAGCTCTTTATATCCCCGCCTTCTCTTTCAGCCAATATAAGGCTGTGCCGCGACGTGGGCGAAGGACTGAATGCAAATCCGCCCACGTGATCGGCATCTCGGTGGGTTACGATCACATAATCCAAATGCGTAATATTGAGGGATTCGAGATATTCAAAGACAATTTTGGCCCCATCCCGACTGAAATATCCGCTGTCGCCGGCGTCAATGAGTATGGTTGTCTGATTGGGGCCGATTACTAAAGTCGAATCTCCTTGACCAACATTAATGTGATGGATTTCGAGGTCTTGGCAAAAGGCTGAGGGAGAAAAGAATAATAGAAAGGCCAAAGGGATGATAACTCTCGTGGATCGAATCATTGTGCACCTCCTTGATCTCGTCCGATGCGTTCGGCAACCGTTTGAAGAGTTAACGACAGACCGCGGGCCCATACTCATGCGCGCGTTATTATTTAGACATCGGTCGTCATGGGCATCATGGATCATCTGCCAAGCCGGGCAGGGCCTTGAATCGGTCGACGGCGCATTTATGCCCCTCCCTTTACCTCGCTAAATCCCCTTTTCGCGGCGTTCACGGAAAGTAGAATTAAGCAGAATGCTTTGCGCCCCCCTTTTAATGCCCTGTTTTTCGACGATCGAGGAAAGCTTTGATTAGTCTCCCTCTAGGAGGGAAAGCTGGCTGAGGGATGATCTAAGAAAGATAAACTCACTTTGAAAATCAGGCCTGGAGTTCAGAAATCGCGACGCCCATCAAGAGCTGAAAGATCACCGGCCGGAATACAGTTTGTCCAAGAATTGAATTTTCGCTCGGAGATAGCGCAGAAGTAAGCGGAGCAGCGACCACGGGAGCGGAGCTTTTCGTATAACGTTTCTATAGGCAGAACGGATGACGAAGTCAAATTGAGAATTTCCGAAATACAGGCTGCAGCAAAAAAGGTGCTGCCGTACTTAATGATATGTGAAATTCAATCATCTTAGCCGGCACAATTTTCTGAGTTCTCCTGGAAATGCATTTGATCACCCATGTTCGGCATAAGTATTTTCTAAGTATTTTGAAGTCTTGACTATTTTGTCAGATTCGGAAATAGATTTAGATCTTCGTGCAGGTGAATGGCTGTTGCCGATGACTTTAAAAGAATGGGCTATAGGAGGGATCTTATCATGGAACTTGATGGCGGAAAATGCCAATTGACTGTCTGGGTATTAGCGGCGTTCTTGTTCGTCGGTTACGGTGTTGCGCATGCCCAGGATATTTCCGTGTCTGCGGTCACGGCGGCCCCCACGTCAGGACAGGCGGGAGACACAGTGGATCTCCAGGCGATTGTCCGCAATAACGGCCCGGGAATGGCTTTGGCGGTCCAGCTGCGCTGGTT
>CP070697.1:3020251-3023616 GCA_020353555.1 Desulfobacterales bacterium | reverse complement strand
GAAGCTGTCGCCGTCGTTGTCCAAACCGTCCGTGCAGTCTTCCACATCCGACGCCTGGCAACCGACATCAGCGGCGCAGTCCTGGTCATCGCAGTCAATGAAGCTGTCGCCGTCGTTGTCCACACCGTCCGTGCAGTCCTCCACCGCTGGTGTTGCCGGAGGAGCCTCGCAAGCGGCGTCACCGATGCAGTCAGAGTCGGCGCAGTCGATGAAACCGTCGCCGTCGTCGTCAATGCTGTCGGCGCAGTCAGTTTCCGTCGTCGGACCCTGACAAGCGGGATCATCGGCACAGTCTTGGTCGGCGCAATCAACGAGCTGGTCGTTGTCGTTGTCCATACCGTCCGTGCAGTCTTCCACCGCCGGTGGTGGTGATGGTGGCGGCGTCGGTGTGGGTCTTGGCGTTGGTGTGGGTGTCGGCGTGGGTGTGGGTGTCGGCGTGGGTGTGGGTGTCGGCGGCGGGACAGCAGGATCTAAAGGCACGTTGGGAGCGCCGGCGTCACCGGCCGTCCACCCGGGCTGAGTGTTGGCCTCGATCTCCTCCAGGTTGGTGAATCCACCGGGGTCCCCGTCGGAATCGAAAACTTCGGCATCGACGATACGCACATCGATGGAGCCACCCCCGCTGACTTCATTGCCGTAAGGGTTTAAATTAGGTACCGACGTATGGCATAATTGGCAACTCACACTGTCCGATGTGGAATTGGGGTATATGCCACTCCAGCTATTAAGGTAGTTGGAAACCGCAAACGCCGAACCCGTGTAAATTAACAGCGCCACAATACCAAGAAATATAATTGCACTTTTTTTCATAATTCCTCCATGAAAGACTAACTAAATTAAAGGTTAATTAGTTGACTAGTTCAGTACTCCGCAGTCCCAAGTTCTTAAGTAAGTGTTCGATATTCTTAGATTCCCCCCTTTCGTAAAGGGGGTTAGGGGAATTTTACATAGCCTCTTGAAATCCCCCTAAATCCCCCTTTACGAAAGGGGGACTTCCAAGAGGAGTTTGGACTATCGCGTTCAGTAATTAGACAATTGGGTTAAACTTCTTATATTCTCCCTTCGCTCTACTTGCCGTCAGCGCTGAATCTGCTCCGGTTCATTTATGTGTACCACCCCCTTTTCATAATTTCATGTGATCGATTCCATCCAGATGTTAAGTTGCAGCCAAATTTCAGATCGCAACGAATCTCTCCTCTCGCCGGCCGAGTATTGCGAGACGAGCTCTGACCCCTGGAAGACGGCATTGACAAGATCATGCTGAAACCACAAAGCTTGGATCAGTCCCAAACCGGAGCCGTTCAAATTGAAACGATAGTAGAGCAACGGTTATGCCAGAAAGGGGTAAGCGAACCTGCACCCTCATAAAAGACTACCTGAAGGTATCAACCTTCACATAACTTAACTATCCGGAATAAATAAATAATGTAAGGCGGGACCGGAAGACTGGTCGAGTTTTCTAAACCCGGAATCTGAAAAAAAGGAAGGGAAAAAATCGCGAGAGCGCGGGAATAGGGCGGGAAAACAGGGCTGTGATCTCCGCAAACCGTAAGGATTGCGGTCGTCATAATCGGCCGACGTCGGATTCTATATTTAAATTAGATATTTATGATTGTACCGAATCCGCATACTGTTTTTTGCGGCCAAACACATAAGATGTATGAATTGCCTGAGCACTACAGCCTTACACAGTTTTCCAAGGCGGTACATCTAAAAGAACTTTGGCCTGTCGAGGTAGGAAATGACGGCATTTTTGATTTTTGTCTGGATCTCATACAGAGTAGAACGGCCGGCTCGGGTCGTGAAGGCCCGTCAACTGATACTCACGCCGCCGAACTGTCCAGCGCCTGACCTAGATCCGCACAGATATCTTCCGGTGCTTCGATTCCGACCGAAAGTCTGATCAGGTCGGGGGTGATGGAAAGCATCTGCCGTTTTGGTTCATCAAAGGAGACATATTGGGATGAGTAGGGATGTATCACCAGGGTTTTGCAGTCACCCAGGTTGGCGAGATGATAGATCAATTTCAAGCTGTTGATAAACCTGAAACAAGCCGCCTGATCCTTGAGGCCAAAAGTCAGCATTCCGCCGAAACCTTTTCCGTCGAACTGTTTACGAGCAATTGCGTGCGACGGGTGATCCGCCATCCCCGCATAGTTCAGCCAGGTGACTTCGGGTCTTTCGCCGAGGTAACGCGCGATGGCCGACGCATTCGCCATGTGCCGCTGCATGCGCAACGCCAGCGTGTCGAGGCCGATCATGGTCAGATAGGAATGGAGCGGTGCCTGGGTTGTTCCGAAATTAATGTGATGCTCCCGCCAGATCTTGTCCAGCAGCGCCAGCTCGCCCTTGCGGTCGATAAAGGGCTTGAAATCCGGAAATCGATCGGCCGACCAGGCAAAAGTCCCGCCGTCAATGACCACGCCACCGACGGCATCCCCGTGTCCGCTCAGATACTTCGTGGTGGAATGAATCACAACATCCGCGCCCCACTCTAAAGGCCGGCACAGATAGGGGGTGGCCAGGGTGTTATCCACCAACAGGGGGATTCCGTACCGGTGGGCAATTGCGGCAACGCCGGCCAAGTCGGGAATATCCATCTTGGGGTTACCGATGGTTTCCAGGTAGACGAAACGGGTCCGCCCGTTGATGGCTTCTTCGATGGCCCCCGCATCCGTAGACTCCACCAGGTGGGCGGTAATTCCGTATTTTTGGAAGACGTTGGTGAAGAGCAGATAGGTCGACATGAACAGCGAATTGCCGGTTACAAATTCGTCGCCCGTGCGCAGCAAAGCCATACAGGCGTTGGCGACGGCGGCCATACCGGAAGACATAACCACCGCGCCCCGCCCGCCCTCCAGGGCGCACAATTTTTCTTCCAAAATGCGATTCGTGGGGTTGGTAAGCCGCATATAGATGTGGTCGTTGGTCTTGCCCGCAAAAGTCTGGCTCAAATTCTCCGCCGTCGGGTGCAAATGCGAAGCCGTCTGGTAGATGGGCGGCAGCGTTGCGCCCTGCCAGTCTTGGGACGACTGGGCCGCGTGAATCACCTGGGTGTCAAATCGATATCCTCTTTTCGGGTCCATACCTTACCTCCGATCAATGTCACATGTCCCATCTAATCTTCCTTTTCCACGCATTCCGGGAAAGCAAGGCCAACGTGCGATTCAGGAAGAAAACCTTGATCCCTTCCGGCGGGGAGGGGATTGGCCGGGAACCACCTACACTTGCAGAAAGGGGGCGAAAACTTCACATGACCGGCAAATCTGCATCTTTGCGCGCCAATTTTTCTGAACGGAGCCTTCACAGAAGGTACCGTTAATCATCCAACAGTACTCTCCGGCCTGGAACTCCCAGGCCGGGCA
>CP070697.1:3016766-3020151 GCA_020353555.1 Desulfobacterales bacterium | reverse complement strand
AAGGTTTTGCCGTCCGCCAGCACCATGTCACCCGGGTAGTCTTCGTTTTCCGGCTCCTCTTCCGCATTGAGATGATAGAGGTTGCCGAAAAATTCGTCGAAGCCGTGGTTGGTGGGCAGGTGTTCATCCCGGTCCCCAAAGTGATTTTTGCCGAACTGGCCGGTCGCATATCCTTGATCTTTCAATAGAACGGCGATGGTGGGATCCAGCGTGTTGATACCCTCCTTGGCACCCGGCAGCCCGACCTTCGACAGTCCGGTGCGAAAGACGCTCTGGCCCAGCATAAAAGATGCGCGGCCCGCGGTGCAGGACTGCTCGCCGTAGTAGTCGGTGAAAATCAGGCCTTCACTGGCGATACGGTCGATGTTCGGCGTGCGGTAGCCCACCAGGCCTTTGGTGTAGGCGCTGATATTGGACTGGCCGACATCATCGCCCCAGACCACGAGAATGTTCGGCTTATCAGCGGCCCGGGCAAGAGATCCGGCCGGCAGAAAGGCGATGAGCGTGATCACGGCCACGCAAACCGCGGTGAATGACAGATACTTTTTCATAATGCCTCCTTTCTATGTTTTAAAGTGATAGTCTCTCGCCTGCAGGCGAAAACCGTGCTGTGGGTTATTTCTCCGTCTGACTTTTCTTTTTATTTTTTTGGTGAAATTTTCAGGTATCAGCCCCCGATACCGAGCGGACGGCAGCCAAAAGAGCTACCTTTTCAAATGGCTTCTGAAGAAAGGCAATCGCCTCCGGACATTTAGTTCGTGCCTTCTCCAGTTCTTGTTCGCGTGCCGAGATGAAGACCGTGTCAACGAAGTGATCTGCTTCCTGCAAGTGGCGGTGCAGCGCGACCCCACTCATTCCAGGCAGCAACAGGTCGAGAATCAGCAGGCAGGGACATTCGAGGACCGCATCGCGCAGAAAGTCTTCGGCTGATTCGAATGTCGCAATCTTGATGTACCCCGAGGATAGAAGCAGGCGACGGACCGATCGCAGGATGGATTCGTCATCATCCACGATAAATATATTCAGATCTACAGGTCTCATGGCCTGATTCTTCAAAGATTTCAAGCTATGGGGAGCAGAGCCGCTATCCACCTTTTGAATGCTTCGAGGTAAGGGATTCGGCTGCTCTTTTGAGTCAATTACTATCATATGAAGTATAGCCTGCGGAATTTCGAATCAATTGGACTTTGGTCCAATACCGGCAAGGACCCGAATCGTCCTGATGCCCCGTCTCAGAAATTTTGCTTCTTATACCAGCAAAATGTTCAGACATAAAACTTTTGAGGCAACCTTATAAATAGTGGAGTGAGGTTCGGATTAGTGTGAACTGCTTGGAAGGTTTAGTTTTTCAGCCAGGCGCACCAAATCGGCCAGGGAGTTCGCCTGCATTTTGGTCATCACTCGGCCACGATGCACTTTGACGGTCTTCTCCACGGTTCCGAGTTCGAAAGCGATCTGCTTGTTGAGCATGCCCGTAACCACCAGTCGAAAAACCTCGCGCTCGCGGGGGGTCAGAGATTCCAACCGGTTCTGCAATTCCCGGCATTCGCGCGCTTCCGCGGCACGCCGCCGGCTACCCTCGATCGCCTTGTGGATGACCTCCAGCAGGGACTTGCTTTCAAAGGGCTTTTCCAGAAAATCCACCGCCCCTTGCTTCATGGCCTGCACACTCTTCGGAATGGTCCCGTGGCCTGTGATGAAGACGATCGCCAGGTTCAGTCCCCGTCGTTGCAGCTCCGCCTGCAGGTCTATTCCGTTCATTCCCGGCAAATCAATATCCAGGATGAGACAGCCGGTAGCGTCAGGCGCTAGACCTTTACCGAGAAGCGCCTCGGCGCTGGAAAACGTCCGGACTGAAAGACTGTGCGTCCTCAGCAGTCGCCTGAGGGCACTTTGAAAGGAAAGATCGTCGTCCACAATGAAAATTTGCGGCTCGGGCATCTCAAGCATTGTGGTTACCTCCCCTGTGACTCCGGCAAGCGGCCGCATTAATTTTTCCGCCCAATTGAGGTCAACCCAGTTGAAAGTTTTTTTCACAGAATATTTCGGGGACACGCCGCTATCTCGCCATCTGCGCAGCCTGCTGCAACGACAGGCAGGATGATCCTGAATGTCGCACCCTCTTTCTGATTGGGTTCAACGGCCATTGAGCCGCCGTGCGCCTCGACTATTGATCGGCTGATGGACAGCCCCAAGCCCAGCCCGTTGGATTTGGTGGTGAAAAACGGCTCGAAAAGCCGGTTGGCGACATTATCGTTGATCCCCGGCCCGGTGTCCGACACGGCAAGGGTAATGCGGCGGCCATCTTCCTGCCAGCCGGTCTTGACCGTCACCTGCCGTGACTCGATTTCGCCGTGACTCACGGCCTCCAGCGCATTGAAGATCAAATTGAGGGCCACCTGCTGCAGCTGGACCTGGTCCCCCCACACCGGTGGCAGGCCGTTGTCCAGATCCGGCAGGAGGCGTGCTCCTCTTGTCGCCGCATCCTCCTGAAGCATCTTCAAGGCATCTCTGACCACGCTGTTAAGATCAATCGATTTATATACCGGTCGGTCCTTTTTGACCAGGTTGCGGATGCGCTGCATAATCTCCCGGGCCCGCTTGTGGTCAATGACGATATCGCCGAGCGCCGCACGAATCTCCGCCAGGTCCGGTTCCGGTTCTTCGAGCAGTTGCAGGGCCGCCTCGGTGTTCAAGAGAATCGCCGCCAGCGGCTGGTTGAGCTCATGGGCCAGGTTCTGACCGAGTTCTCCCACCGTTGCCACGCGCGCCACATGGGCCAGATCCTGCCGCAATCGCGCTGCATCTTCTTCTGACTTTTTGCGTTTGGAGATATCCTGCAAAATACCCGTCCCCAGAAGCGGCTTGCCGAGACTGTCATATTTGAATTTAACTTTCGTCCTCACCCATTTTACCTTGTCATCAACCAGGATACGGTGTTCAATGTCGAATGCTTCACCGCCCAGGGCGGCCTTCCAGTTCATATCCACATATTCCCGGTCGTCCGGATGGACGATCTGCAAAAAAGCCTGGTAATTGATTTCCAACTCGGGAGGGACGCCCAAAATCGCATTTGTCCCCTCAGACCAGGTGGCCCGATCTTTGACAATGTCGTACCGGAAGCTTCCGATGCGAGCCACTTCGTGCGCACTCTTGAGATTGGCCTCGCTTGAAGAAAGGGCCGCCTCCGCCATTTTGCGCCGGTTAAGGTTAATCATCAAGCCCAGGATCAGCAAAGTCTGAATGCACAGGAATGACAGCGCGCCGACAATCCACCATCTGTATCGCTCCCAGACGGAAAACTTTCTAAAGCGGATGATACTGCCCGGGGGAAGAGTACTTTCCTCGATGCCCCAGCGCTTCATTTCCTGCCAGTCGAACATGG
>CP070697.1:3013279-3016666 GCA_020353555.1 Desulfobacterales bacterium | reverse complement strand
GTAGCGACGAGTTCCGGCGGCAAGAGATCGGAAGAATTCGGATTCTCATCATCAAAAATTGTGATATCGGCACTAGATGGGAGTCCCAGTAAGGCTCCGCCGCCGGCGTTGCTGAGGGAAATCTTAAATAACTTATTCCCCTCCTGTAAACCGTCGTCTACCAGTGAAACAATAATGGCCTGCGTGGTTTCGCCCGGCTCAAAAGTCAAGGTTCCGGAGGATTCAATGTAGTCCACGCCAACCTTGGCCGTACCGTCGCTGGTAACATAGTCCACCGAGGCTGTTCCGTAGCGGCCAACCGTGCGAATGACGGTAATCGCAATACTGCCGCCGCTTTCATTGCTTGCGTACGCGTTGGCGCTGAACTGGAGAAGGCCGATATCGTTGTCTTCCACGACGATACTCGCCGTGCCGGAAGTCCAGCCGGCCGCAGCCGCCGTAATCGTTGCGGTTTGCGCGCCGTCTCCAATCGCGTCATCAATAATGATCAGATCAAAGGTTCCAGATGTCAGTCCGGCCGGAACCGTTACCGTCGCGGGCACGGTCACTTCGGAGGTATCATCCGATCGCAGGTTCACCACCAGATCCGACGCCGGCGGATCTGAAACGGATACGATTCCTGCACCGCAAAGCTGTCCATCGCCCTCGACGGCACCAGCCGGAACCGCAAGATCAAGGTAATCCGCCGCATCTGCAGATTCGATGCCTGCGAATGCGAAGGCGCTCCCAAAAGCCACCAACAGCCAGACAATGCAAAGGGATCGTTTCATTTTTTCCTCATCGGTGAGATCGTTCAATGGTTAGCTACTCGGATCGTGTTTCCGAGCGCGTGGGTTTATCTTTTGGCACCGCATCGCCGGTCGGCCTGTTATTCCCACGTTCGAGTGCTTTACTGCTTGTGCCGGGTCGCGGTGAGGCTCGGGAAATCACAGGTTTGACATCGTGTAAAAGTTTTCATGCGGCTGGCCCTGGGCTGCCATGAAAGTTCCATGCTTTCCAGGTATCTTCGGTAACCGCCAATACCACCACGGAGATAAAAAGGATTTACGCCTATCTTCGTCATCAAATCTTCTACCCTTGCATTCGGCTCACCATTTGCATTCAATACTACCAGCGCGAAAAAGGACTTGTTCTTGTGTTTTGCGATGAGCTGGTTGAGCTTTTGTGCCAGCTGACTGAAATCAGCCGCAACAGGGACGTGTATCGCATAGGGTATGACCTGCGGGGCGGCGTCCGTTGGCACTGGTGAGATGTCAATCACCAGCACGTTCCCGTAATCTTTTTCCTGGAAAAAGATTGATGGCGAAACTATTCGCATTCTTTCCAGCGCCGACAGATCTCCGGCTAACCGACCGCCCCTGTGCTTCCACGCCGGCAGACCGCCATCCAGAATCAAAGGCTTAAATCCCATCTCGGATAAGCGCTGACAGGCCGGCACAAGCCGGCTGTAATGGAAGCCTTCATTGACCAGAACGATGGGGTCGGCCTTTAGATAGGATTTCGTCTTGATGAAATGTAACGGAATATGGATCGAACCGGGTATGCGCAGCTTTGCGTAATCCTGCTTGGGGCGGACATCGACCAGGGTGAGCGTTGGTTTGTGCTTCAGTTTGTGAAGAGCGGCTTCTACCGCAATTGCAAGTGAAGGGTCATGCAGCTTGCGTTTTTGGGTCCCCCGCTTCACCGGGATTGCTGCCATCGATTCATCGGCCGTTGCGGTACCCTGAACTAATAAGGCCAAACTGACGCCTGCCATCATTGCCACGGAACTTTTTACGGCCCTGCGGATCATGTTCATTCGTATACCTTCGCTTGTTATGGCGTGCAAAAACGCAGCGCGCACGGAGCTGTCTGCTTTGTAGAGATTGAATCCGTCGGCGTTTGGCTTGCGAGCTTGATCTGCGAATTCGAAAACACTCCCCTTTATTGATCAAGATCCACCGCGACCGCGTTCACTTCGCCGGCCCGGATTTGGACCACCGGAGTCCAATATTGCTTCCCGTTTTGATCAAGCCGGAACTTGAAGGCGTGCTCGGGGAGGATAAACTCGGCATGGCCGGATGCGTCCGTGGTCTCGTTCCATCCCAGATAGCTACCGTCCTCACTGAACAGGTAGACCTTGACACCAGCGACCTCGCCACTTGCGCGCCAGGCCTGGATCTCGGCCAAACCCTGGTAGATGGTCACCATTGTGTCCCGGGACTGGAAATCTTCCGACCAGAATTGCTGGCCCAGATAATCCACCCGAACCTTAAAGGGCTGCAGAGGCAGATTGAAAGCCACCTGGCCATAGGCGTCCGTCACCCGGTTTTGACCCAGATATGAGCCCGCCGGGCTGAACAAATACGCCTGCAATCCTGCTAAAGGCTCGCCCGTCTGATAAAACCCCTGCACGGTAAGGACCACGTCCTGATGGGGCAAATCAAAAGCTCCAGTCAGCATTGCCGGCACCTGATACTCCGGGCTCCAGAACTGGTATCCCAAATGATCCATGCGGAACCTGTAAGCTCCCTCTGCCAGGTCAAAAAAGGCCTGCCCGTGGCTGTTGGTAACGCCCCGGAGCCCCAAATATGAGCCGCCCGCGCTGAACACATAGCATTTGAGACCCACCAGAGGTTCGGCTCCCGATCCTAAAACCGTGAACGCAAACGATCCTCCGCCGACCGACACAATCACCGGATTGACCTGATCGGCCGTCAGCGTCTGTGCGACGCTCCAGTACTGACTGCTCTGGTAGTCCACCCGGAACTTATAGGCACCGGCCGGAAGCCGCCACAGCACCTTGCCGTCAACATCGGTTGCTTCGGAGCGTCCAAGATATGTTCCGGCAACGGAAAACAAGTACATCTTCACGTCCTGGCGGGGGAGACCAGCACCGGTCACCGTCACCTCAGCATCGGCGAGGGGGACATGCACCGGTGTGTTCTCCCAGACAAACACCTCGGACCAGAACTGCCGGCCCATGTAATCAGCCCGCACTTTGTAATCCTTCTGCGGCAGATCGAAAATTGCCTGGCCTTCCGCGTCTGTGAGTTGATACTGACCGAGGTAGGCTCCTGTGGAGCCAAACAGATAGACTTTGATACCTTCGATCGGAGTCGGTATCCCTTGAAATAGGCCTTGCACGGCAATCTCCACCTGCATGTGCGGTATCGTCATCTCGATGGCCGTGTCTTCGGTCACGTAAATCTCCGTACTCCAGAACTGGTACCCCAGATAATCCAGCCGCAGCTTGTAGGCGCCCTCAGGTACGCTAAATGCCACCCGTCCGGAGGTGTCGGTCACTGCATTGCGACCCAGGTAGGTGCCGGAGGCGCTGAACAGATGCACCTTAAACCCTTGCAAGGGGTGGTCCTCATCTTTTTGCACGGTTACCTGCAAGGACCC
>CP070697.1:3009781-3013179 GCA_020353555.1 Desulfobacterales bacterium | reverse complement strand
CCCTATGCCGTTGAGCCGCAAAAAGACCCCACGACACCGATCTTAACCGAACGGACAGCATCTAGTTCAATCGTCGGCGGGATGGCACAGGGTGACAAAAATGGCGGGACGGGAGGAACCTTGGCCAGGACCCCTCCCGCACATGTCGCTTCGGCTTCCGGAAAAGATCGAAGCAAGCTATCGATTGCGGGCGTGGGCGCCCGCGGACTCAGATCAATTGCTTTACGGCTGCGATGACGGCATCATAATCCGGCTCGTCCGCTATTTCCTTGACCGTCTCGCTATACCGAATAATGCCTTTTTGATCCACGACAAAAAGCGTGCGCGCATGCAAGCGCAGTTCCTTGATTAAGACTCCGTAAGCTTTACCGAATGCTGCTTCCCGGTGATCGGAAAGGGTCACGACTTTGTCCACACCGGCGGCACCGCACCATCGCTTTTGGGCAAAGGGCAGATCCATACTGATTGTCAGAATAACGACATTATCGCCCAGTTTGCCGGCTTCCGCATTGAACCGGCGGGTCTCCATGTCGCAAACGGGTGTGTCCAGGGAAGGAACCGATGAGATCACACAGACTTTGCCCTTGAAGTTTGACAGTTTGACAGGTTCCAGATTAGTGTTCAGGACTTCAAAGTCGGGAGCTGCCTCGCCCACCTTTAGCTCCTTGCCAAGCAGGGTTAACGGATTGCCTTTCATCGTAATGATACCGCTCCGTTCTTCCATCTTTGACCTCCTTTGGGTTGAATGGGTAACTGCTCTTAGCTCGAATCTCCGAGCACTGAGCCTTGATCCAACATAAGCTCTTTTTGCTGCAGTTCAAGCCGGTGGTAAGCAGCGCACGGGTTGATCCGAGGGCGCCATCCGGCGCAAACGCAACGGCCCCGGCGGAGAGAACCGCGGCAGGACCCGTCGCCGAACCGCTCTTGAAGATTTCCATTTCATGTTTATGATCGAGAATAGTTAGGGTGCTAAAATCCAAGCAAGAATTGAGCGACTCCTCCAACGGGCTGGATTTCAACGGAGCTTTCCGGTTATTTGGTGGCCGCCTCCGAGCGCCGCGGCCTTGGAGGCGAAGCAGCCTTTACGCAATTTGAACTTTGCATGACTCCCGCAGGAGGCTTCAACAGGCGCCGTGCTCCCTATCCAAGCATCCCCCCGGAAGCACCTGGGAGGCTTGCGACTTTCAAGGCAGGGAGTTGAGAAGCATTTGGGGATTTAGCGGATATACGCTTGCCGGCGGTTCAACCAGCCCGGCCATCGCCCAAGGCGGGGAAACGGCGCGATCGTCTTAACCAAACGCATTGGAATGCAAATAAATCCCAAGGGCTCAATGGACCCGTGATTTCTTGTAAGGTTGCGGGTGGGCATCCGACATAGGCGGTATAACCGGCGGGGCGACGGTCACGACGAGTGTTCATTCCTTTAAAGCGTTTCAAACGAGTCGTCTCGCGCGGCTGCTTGGTGAGAAAGCCGGTTTGACGATTAGGTTGAAAGAAGACTTCAACCTCAGCAGGGAGTAATCCAGGGATGAGCATCAGGGATCGGAAGACATATGTATTTAAAAACATTGTCTTAGTCTTGGTTGCGTTCGGATTTCTCGGAGCGGTTTTGATGGCCGGGGCGGCCGCCATTGCGGTCGACCATAGCCTCTATGCAGACTTGCTCAAGAAATTTGTCCATAACGGCAAAGTGAATTATCAGGGCTTCAAATCCCAGGAGGCCGAGCTTGACCGGTATCTCCAGATGCTTGAGCGTATCGATCCCCAAAAGCTGTCGCGCAACGAGCAGTTTGCCTTTTACGCGAATGCGTACAACGCCTGGACGATCAAGCTCATCTTGAGCGGATACCCGACGGTCAAGTCAATTAAGGATTTGGGGAGTTTTCTGAAAACGCCCTGGGAAAAGAAATTCGTTCGGATCGACGGAAGGGTCCTTACGCTGGATGATATCGAGCACAAGATCCTCCGGCCCCAATTCAAGGATCCTCGGGTGCATTTTGCCATTAACTGCGCGGCCAAAAGCTGTCCACCGCTGCGTTCAGAGCCCTATCGCGGTGATATATTGGACGCGCAGCTGGATAATTCGACACGCGCGTTTCTCAATGACCCGCACAATTTTCGGTGGGAGGGAAATGAATTCTATGTCAGCCGAATATTCAAATGGTTTGCCGAAGATTTCAACCATGATGTGCTGGGCTTCTACTTGAAATATGCCACCGGGGACCTGAAAAGCGCCTTGGAAGAGCACAAGGACGATCTCGAGATCAGATATCTTGACTATGATTGGTCGCTGAACGGTGATTAGCCCGGGCATTTGTGGCATCAAGGGAAAAAACAGATGGGATTCCGTCTTGCGATTGCTACCCTCCGGCATTCGTCAATCGCCGCCCGTTTGTGCCAAGGGCGGAGAGCATAACAGATGATGATTTTGATCGGGGATCGTTCCAATTAGAAATCTTCGCAGAATTCTGAATGTGCGGCGGTACGAAGGCTGAAATCAACTCTTATTCGCGCGCACCAATCGTGCCGAGCGGAGGAAGGAGCAACTTAAATGGCGGCGGAGATCAGCGACAGTCATGGAATCCCCGAGGCGACCGCCGATGTCAGCGTCCCTGATTTGGGGATTGATCCGGGGGAGTGCCTGACCCCGGAGCGGAGCGATCCTTGCACCATCGTCATTTTCGGCGCAACCGGGGATTTAACCGCGCTTAAATTGATACCGGCCCTTTTTGATTTGTACCTGCACGAAGCCCTACCGGAGCCCTTTCTGATTGTCGGCTGCGGTCGAACACCGCTGGACGACGTGGAATTCAGAGGCATGATGCGGGATGCTCTGCAAGAGGCGGGTCTCCTGAAAAAAACCAGGTGGTCCGAGTTTGCCGCAGCCCTTCACTATAGCGTGATCGATTACACCTGTCCTGAATCCTTTCAAGGCCTGGCGAGCCGTCTAAGAAATCTGGACCAGCAGTATCAAACCCGGGGCAACTGGATTTTCTATATCGCCCTGCCCCCGTCGTTGTACAAGCCGGTCGCCGAACTTCTGGGGCAGGCGGGGCTGGCCGCGGAAGGGGAACACGGCAATGGCTGGTCCCGCATCGTGGTGGAAAAACCTTTCGGCACCGATCTCGACACCGCGGTGGATTTGGATGAAAGACTGCATGTCTACTTTCGAGAGCACCAGATTTATCGGATCGATCATTATTTGGCCAAGGAAACCGTCCAGAATTTGTTGATGTTTCGCTTTGCCAATGCTCTTTTTGAACCCCTGTGGAATCGGCGCTATGTTAGCCACATGCATATCACCGCCACCGAAACCGTGGGGGTGGAACATCGGGCCGGCTATTATGAGCAGGCGGGTGTGATTAGGGATATGTTTCAAAACCACATGATGCAACTTC
>CP070697.1:3006282-3009681 GCA_020353555.1 Desulfobacterales bacterium | reverse complement strand
ATCTGGTGTGGCAACCAGTGTCAGTCGCGGCACGGGGCCGTCAGCCGGGCAAGCACCGTCCGGGAGCCAAAATAGCGCTGGTTCAAAGAATAAATATTCCTTGACAAATTTACGCAAATTATAAATCTTGATGGTGTTTTGGAATGGATCGCCGCTGGATCCATGATCTGTCTACCGCTTCGATCAACCTCCAACGCAGGCGGGAGTAACCATGAAGACCGCGCACGATATTTTAAGGGAAGTCAAGGAAGCGCAGATCGAATTGATCCGCTTTGTGTATACGGACAATGATGGTGTCATCCGCAGTTATGCCGCCACGGCGGAAGCCTTGGAAGGCGATCTGGAAACCGGCCACAATTTTGCCATCGCGATGCCTTTTTTCAGCGTTCTGGACGATCTGGTGCCCGGGACGCGCTTCGGCTGCACCGGCGAGCTGGCCGCCGTCCCGGATCCGGCGACCTTTCGCATCCTGCCCCACGTGCCCCGAACGGCCATGGTCCTGTGCGATTTCCGCCAAAAAACCGATCATGCGCCCTGCGGGCTGTGCGCCCGATCCCTTTTGAAAGAATATCTGGCGGGCCTGGAATATGAAGTCTATGCGGCCTTTGAAAACGAATTCTATCTGATCACCCGCGATGAAGACGGCTGTTACACGCCTTGGGACCGAAGCCTGTGCTTTGCCACCACCGGGATGAACCAGCATTACCCGGTCATTGCCGACATGGTCCGCAATTTGAGGGCCCAGGGATTGAGGGTGGAAAAATACTACCCGGAATACGGGCGCGGCCAGGTGGAGATCGTCTACGCGTGCGACCATGCGCTGCAAGCGGCGGATAATCAGGTTTACTTCCGGGAGACGGTGCGGGGCGTGGCCCAGCAGCACGGGCTGATTGCGTCTTTTATGCCCAAACCCTTTCAGGAGCTGGCCGGCAGCGGCGCCCATCTTCACCTGAGCCTCTTCAAAGACGGCCGGAATCTGCTCTTTGACCGCGCCGACCCCTACGGTCTCAGCCGCACGGGCAAATATTTTCTGGGCGGCCTCCTCAAACATCTCAAGGCCATCTGCGCCTTTACGGCTTCCACGGTCAATTCTTACAAACGGCTGGTGCCGCATCACTGGGCCTCGGCCTACGCCTGCTGGGGCCCGGACAATCGCGAGGCCGCCCTGCGGGTGGTTTCCGGAATGAAAGGCCGGGAGGAAGCCTCATTCAATATCGAAATCAAACCAGTCGACGCGGCCTGCAATCCGTATCTGGCGGTTCTGGCCACCCTGGCGGCCGGTATCAGCGGGATTGAAAATCAGATCGAGCCCGGGCTGCCGGTACTGACGGACCCCTACGAGCTGACGGATGAAAAGCGGCAAAAAAGAGGAATTACCCGGCTGCCGAAGACCCTGGGGGAGGCCATTCTGGCCTTGGCGGCGGACGAGTTTTACAGAAAACTGCTCGGGGAAGTCTTCTGGGACGAATACATCATGCTCAAACGCTATGCCTGGATCCGCTACATCGAACACATATCCGACTGGGAAATCCGGACCTATTTGGAGACCTTCTAGTTTCACGCTTTCAAATCTGATCATCCGTTGCGCTTGTATCCGAAAGGCTTGCGGTAATGTGACAAGGTAGAACTGGTTGATCCCGGCGGATGCGGCAGCGTGCCGGTCGGGGAGCGTCGCTGCCGGGCGGCAAGGGTCGATCAGGGGCAACGGCTGGGGCGGAGTCATCCGCTTCGTGGAAGAAACCCGGCAACACAAAAGGAGGTTGGCATGCAAACACTTTTATCTTACCGCGCCGTCACGCTCGCTCTAATCCTGTTGGGGGGCTTGGGTCTCCATCGCGTCCAGGCCCAGGAGCCGATCCGCATCGGCGCCATCGTCGAATTGACGGGCGAGGCGGCCGAAATGGGGATCGAAAACCAGCACACCATCGATGTCGCCGTGAACCTTCTCAACCAGGCCGGTGGCATCGAGGGCTATCCCGTGGAGGTTACCATGGTGGACGGCGCCAGCGATCCGGCCGTCTTCGCCACCAAGGCCCACCGGCTGGTGGAAGACGCCCAAGTCCTTGCGGGCATCGGCGGCAACGACATCTCCTTTGCGACTTCCGCCGGCGAGGTATTCGCCAAGAATAAAACCCCCTATGCCGACATCGGCGGAACCACACCGACCATTCCGCTGATCAGCGACTTCATGTTCATGGCCCCGGGCCCGGACAACGACCAGGGGCGGGCGGTGGCCATGTACGCCGTCCAAAAGCTCAACTACGACACCTTTGCCATCTTCAAGGACGTCGCCAGCGCCTACGGCACCAAATTAACCGAATATTTCATCTATTACGCCAAACATTTCACGGGCAAGGACGATCCGGTGCCCCTGGTGCTGACTTACCAAACCGGGGATACCGACTATTCGGCCCAGCTGACGCGCCTGAAGCTGGAGGCCGCGCAAAAGGGGGTTCAGGCCGTTGTTCTGCCCACCTGGCCCCAGGATGCGCCGACCATCGCCAAACAGGCCCGGGACCTGGGTATCGATCTGCCGTTGATCGGCACGGACGGGGTGGACACCTCCGCCCTGACCGAAGTGGGGGGCGAGGCCGTGGAGGGCATGGTCTATTCGACCCATTTTCATCCGGATCAACCGGGACTACCCATGATGGCCCGGCAGTTCGTGAATGCCTATCGCCGGAAATTCAACGACGATCCGGGCGCCTTCGGCACCATGGGCTACGATGCCCTGATGATCATGGCCGAAGCCATCGGGGCGGCCATCAAGGAAAAAGGCCGGGTTTGGTGGGATCAGGCCGGCCTGGCCGAAAAGCGCCTGGCCACCCGGGACAAACTGCTGGACGTGACCTTCGCGTGGACCACCCAACCGTTTAAATTCACCCCCGAAGGCTGGCCCCAAAAGGGGGTGGTCTGGAAAATGGTCCAGAACGGCAAGCGCAATTTTCACTATTTCCAGCCCTATGCCAGCTTCAGCCCGGCGGGGGTCGATGTACTGCCGTTCAAGTAAGCGCTGACAATTGCTTTTGATCGGCGTGTCGGTGCCGGGGAGGGGTTGCCAAATGGCGCGGGAGCGGGATTCGAGGGCAGGTTGCGGGTGGCGGCCGCGTTTGACCGGCGGCCAGGATGCGGCTGTGGAGGAGAAGGTCATTCTGCAGGTTGAAGGCCTGCGCAAAAACTTCGGCGGTTTGCAGGCCGTGAACCATTTCAACCTCAGCCTGCACCACGGTGAGATCAAGGGCCTGATCGGGCCCAACGGGGCGGGCAAGAGCACGGTCTTCAACTTGATTTCCGGACTGTACAAGCCGGACGGGGGCCGGGTTTTCCTGCAGGGCGCGGATATCACCGGCTGGCGTCCGGACCGCATCGCCCGGCAGGGAATTGCCCGCACCTTTCAAA
>CP070697.1:3002780-3006182 GCA_020353555.1 Desulfobacterales bacterium | reverse complement strand
GACATTTTTAGCTGATATGTACATCAGCATGAACAGCACGGCCACAGCCGATGCGAACGCATGCGCAATCAAGGCGGACGCAACCGTTAGCCCGCCCAGCGCAAGTACGAGGATTCCCAATAGCTTTGCGCCCGCATAGATGATCAACCGCGAGCTGACAAGCGTGAACTGCCTGCGCCCGCCGAGGATCTCCGAACCCACGCAATACAGTGTAAAAAAAGGAATATCGACCGCGGCCAGACGGAAAAGCGGGGCGGTGCCTGACATCTTAAACAAGTTAGCAACGATAGGAGCAGCCAAGATAAATAATGCAAAGACAAATAGGGATATACCTAGTGTTAAGCCCACCACCGTTTGCTCTAAGCGATGCGCATCGGCACCGCTTTCGGGAATCAGCTTTGCCATGGTTTGGGGAATCCCCAAGGTGCTGCTAAACTCAACCCACAACAAAACGGACATAATCACGCCATAGACACCATAGTCTTCCGGGCCGAGCACTCGGGCCAAAACCACGATGATGATATAACCGCAAATCAATTGAAAGCCGTGGCCAATCATAATTTGCAGCGTACCCCTGGCCGTCTGACGCGCGGGACCGGCCTCGGCTTCATGCCCCCTCACTTTTGGCATAGGTTGTTCCGTGACAAATCGACTCATCCGTTCCGTTCTTCGAATCTAAATCTTCTCAAAAGACACTTATCCTATCTCGCGCCAGAATTGTTAAGCAACTGCTTAACTTGCTCAACCGGTTCGCGCATAATGAAAAGTCGGCCCCAGATCTCCAAACTCAGGAGCGTAAAGAAAGCCTGGATGTTATTCTTCCAGGACGTCTTGATCGCGTCTAGCCCCGTCCCACTTAACTCGAGACAATTAAGGCAAAAACCATCATCAAATATGTGACTGTGCGTCACCGGACCCAGAAAATCCACTAACGGTAACGGGAATCCGACTTTTTTTCTATGCACTATGTTTCGCGGCAGATAACGCTCGGCGATTTTCTTAAGCAGCCATTTGTCCTTCTTGCCCCTTAAGCGATAGGTCAAAGGCAAATTGATGCATTTATGCACCAGCCGATGATCCAAAAAAGGTACGCGGCTTTCGACCGAAGCGCCCATGCTCATTCGATCGAGACGTCGGAGCAAGGGCGACAGAAAATCCGTAAGATCAGCAAGCATTTCTCCCAATAAAGTACGTTCCATATTGTTTTTTTCAAAAATATAGGAATTTTTGCACAACGCCCTCAGTTCCAACCGTAAATAGCGGTCGATAAAACCAATTGAATACGGCAATAAATCGCGGAAAAAAAAACTTGTCGTCGGCAGATTATTGCCGGCCAAGCCAACCAGCTCAATTTTGCGGCGCAGTCTGTCCGGAAGCCTCATCAGAAAAAAACACAATCGCAAGACCTGCCGTCTTTGCCGGTAGCGCGACGTGTATCCGCCAAAAAGTTCGTCGGCCCCTTCTCCCGAGAGCAGAACTTTTACACCCTGCTGTTTCGCAAATTTGCAGATCAGAAAAAACGCCACGGAATTTGGATGGGTCAAGGGCAAATCGCTGTAGTAAATCGCCTCTGTGAGCCACTCGCGAAACTGCTGACCATCCATGGTTTGACAAAAAAGCTCGATTCCCAGAGATTTGCTTACGCCCTCCGCATATTTGCGTTCGTCCAACTCCGGATAATTCGCAATCGATACATGAAAGGCCGCAATGTTCTTCATGTGCTTAGCCGCGACCGCGGAAATCAGACTGGAATCTAAACCGCCGCTGCACAAAGTTCCCACCGGCGCATCACTGACGAGACGGTCTTCAACGGCACGATCCAGGGCACTTTCGATATCTGCCACCACATCTGCGGTGGCCGCAGCCTTATATTCTGTATATTTTTTTCGATCGGTCTGTGCCAAAGTCGAGTAGTAGAATTCGGCCCTTGTGCTTCCATCTGGGCTTATTTCAACCAGCTGGCCCGGCAGGACCGCCTTCACATTTTCGAGGATGGTCTGCGATGATAACGAGTCGATATTACGATAAAGATTCCATTCAATCAGCCGCTGTTTGTTTATTTGCTGCTCGCGCTCAAAAGCAGTTAAGGATTTTATTTCGGAAGCAAATAGCAGGTGATTTTGCTGTTTCACGTAGTAAAGAGGTTTTATGCCGAATCGATCTCTGACCAGTAAAATCCTGCCTTCTGTCATGTCATAGAGCGCAAAGGCGAACATGCCGACAAAGCGTTCCAAACAATTCTTCCCCCACTCCTCGTAGGCATACAATATAACCTCTGTGTCGGTCCCCGATCTGAAAGTGTAGCCTTTCGCTCTTAATTCCTCCCGCAGACTTTTGAAGTTGTAAACCTCTCCGTTATAGGCGATCCATTTATCTTTTTTGTCGGTTGACATCGGCATATGTCCGGCGTCTGTCAAATCTAAAATGCTAAGACGCGTGGAACCAAGACAAATCCTGGAGAGGGATACGACGCCATTGTCATCAGGCCCGCGGTGCGCTTGACAGCGGTTCATTTGATCGATCATCGAAACGTGCTCTTGCTCCGAACACATTTCATTAAAGCAAATTAAGCCTGCAACGCCACACATATAGGTTTCTCCGATTCCCCCCGCTACGAATTTAAAGCAAGTTTTCCCATACCCGGCCATCCAGACCGTCGGGAATTTTCACTTCCATCAACGCTAACAAGGTCGGCACGATATCAACAATATGTCCGCCTTTCGCTATACCCGTCTCGCCGATCGTTGGCCCACGCGCGATAAAAAAAGCCGCTGGACGATGGTTGCCGGTGTAGTATGGTTCGGTCTGATAGCCGGCGACCCCTTCGACGATTCCGCAGGTCTCTGAGTAGAGCTGATTTAATACTTGCGCATCAAAGTCCCAATTAATCACGATATCCGGAAGCGATGCAAGCCGGTCTCCTTCGAATATTTGATGACTGCAGACCACTTGGCGCACGGCAAGCAACTTATTGATAGGATTGCTTAACTCACGGCACCGATCCTGTAATTCTTTACAAAAATCTCCATAAAAACCCGCCGGGATCGTACCTTTAGGTTCACGACCCTGCAAATTAATGCGAATATAGCCTTCATTCGCGTTGGGGATGCAAAAAGCCTTCGTTCTTTCCCAATCGATATTGGTACTGACCCATTTCATGCTGAGTTGGTGCTGCAAATGTCGTGGCAGAAGTCTTGAAACCTCCCGTCGAATATTGTAAGGGATAAGGTCACGTAATGACTTCATAAGGCTTTTTCGCGAACTTTTCACCCGCTGACGGCTGGAGTCAGGCGTGTTTTGATCTCCTGCTTCCGCGTAAAGATTCAATTTGGACAAAACCTCGGGAAGGAGATGGCATCCCGCATAGTTTGGACCAACGCCATCGACTGAAACGGTGAACAC
>CP070697.1:2999264-3002680 GCA_020353555.1 Desulfobacterales bacterium | reverse complement strand
GTTTCCAGTTCACAGTTTGATCCATAGGCAATGTATAACGACCTGACATAATCGGCGGTTGTCTTCCGTCCATAGCCCTCGGCAATGTTGGAAGGCACCGATACGGCCGGCCGTCTGATCTGGGAGGTCAGACCGTATCTTTCTTCTTTGGGAAATCCGGCGGTTATCTGGTAAACCGCCAAACAGAGCTGGTAAGATTTTTGCCAAACCTTCAATTCTTTGTAATTCTTGAGCATTTAACTCGAACCCTTGAATCCTGGACCCCTCGACCCCTTGACCCCTTGAATTTTCACCCCCTCTTGCGGAGATGATCCCCAAACCCGATACTTTCAAATCAACCTCGAAGTCTACCCATTAATTCCAGGTTCGAGCTCATCTGCAGGTCCCGGGGCGTCACCAGATCGGCATAAACATTCGGGTTGGGAGCCTTGCTGCGGAGGCCCGCTTCTAATGCCGACTCCGGTTCAGGATTGCGGTGCAAACCGGAGCAGAGCTTCCAGAACAAATCTTCGGCTTCGCGCAGTCGTTGCTGTGTCTCCGCGTCCAATTCCGGATAGATCGCTTTATCGGCCTGGCCGAGGGTTTTTACCAGCGCCCCATCGGGTCCGAGGGTGCCTCGGATCGAAAGCCCGTACTTTCCCGTGGGTATCGCTTCGGCCTCGTAAAAGCAGCGATACACCAGCTCGGCGCACGTCACTTGGGTTTTGCCCCCGGCCAGATCGTCTCGCAAACAGCGAATCATCCGATCCAGCCAAAAACGGATGTTGGCCCGGCCCAATTTCCCCAGCGGGGCCTTGCGCACCATAATCAAGGCCGACAGCATGAACAGTTGATCGTAGGCATACTGGATCCTGCGGTCCTTGTAGTAATGGGCGCGCGCGATCACGGGGGCATCCGGCCAGCCGGCCGACCCGAAGTTCTCGCCCGTGTCCGACGTAAACCGATAGACATCCACGTATTCCTGGCCGGTAATATCCGGCGCCAGCGGGTTTTCCATGACGCCTTTCCGGGTGGCTTCAACGATTTTGGGCCCGGCCCGCCGATCCCGCCCGACGCAAAATGCCGCATGGCTGTAATCGCCCCCATCCAGCAACCGGATGGCGTTCGAAAATTCCCCGCGCCCGCAGGACAACAACACATCGCCTCGCTTGACGTCGTCGAGACTTAAATCCGTCCGGTGAGTCGTTATTTCACGTTTCATGTAAAATCTCCTGGCCGCCGCTTTGCAAAAGCTGATTTTGACCTGCGCACGCCACTCTGGGCGAATGGTTGTTTTCGAAAGAAAGGCGCGTTTCTGCGGCAGTCATCGCGCAAGGCCCTGGGCAAGTCCTCGTCTCGCAAACGAAAAATTGAAACCTCCGTGAAAGTCCCCCTTTCGCAAAAAGGAAAACTACAATCTCCCCCTTTCTAAAGGGAAAATCACGACCTTCCCTTTTCTAAAGGGAAGAATTACGACCTCCCCCTTTGTAAAGGGGGATCGAGGGGGATTTCTTTTTTCAGCCTCTGCCGCACGGCTCGATAGATCACCTCAAACACTGCATCGGTATCGGTGAGCACTTCGCGACTGTTGAAGCGCAATACCCGAAGGCCACGGTTTTTCAAATAGCGATCACGTTCCCTGTCCTTTGCCGCTTGATCCGGCGCAGCGTGCTGTGACCCATCCACCTCAACCACCAGGGTTGCCTGGGGCGCGAAAAAGTCCACAATATAGTTTCCGATCGGCTTCTGTCGGTAGAATTGCACTCCCAAAAGCTGTTTGCCACGCAATCGCGACCACAAGACGCGTTCGCTTTCCGTCATGTTCTTCCGCAGGGTACGCGCAACTTTCTTCAACTTCCCGTTGTAGCGGAGAATCTCCTTGTTCATCTCAAAATCCCCCCTGGCCCCCCTTTACGAAAGGGGGGAATCTTGAAGGATGTCAAAACAAACGTTATGAAAGAACAAATCTTCGTGTCATTGGCTGGTATATACACGCAGATTAACCATTTAACCATTCAACGATTTGACGAGATCCGAAACCAATACTGCTTCTAATCGTTTGAGTGGAGATCTCAGGAGGCCTTTATTATACCTTCCAGCTGCGAGATTAGCGGGGGAAGATCTTCGATTACCGTCATCCATAGAATGTCGCGGTTTATGTCAAAATATGCATGGATAAGTCTGTTTCTCATACCAATGATGCTACGCCAGGGGATCTGCGGCAAATCGTCACGGCACTTATCTGACACCTTTGAGGCCGCTTCACCGATTATTTCAATAGATTTGACCAAAGCCAACGCTAGTTGTCGATCCGTATGCAGATCTTTTCTGTCTTTGCCCCTGACGAAAGATTTCGCTTCTTTGGCGGCGTCCAACATATGTCGAAGGCGGATCAGATCATTCTGCTGCATATTGCACCTCCGCCGTGTCAACTACCTGTTGCCTGAAGTAGCAGCTTAAGTCCTGCGCTGTTCTCAGGTCAACCTTACGTCCCAGCATTGCCGCAAGCTCGATTTCCATGCCGGCGAGTCGTATTAGGCCAGGTACATGCTCCGGATCAAATTCAACTAATACATCAATATCGCTGTCTTTCCCGAAATCGTCCGTTAAAGCAGAACCGAATACCGACAGTTTTCGAATTTTGTTACGCCTACAAAAATCAGCGATTTTTTCTCGAGACAGTCCGATAGGAGATTTTCCCATTATTTACCCTCCAAATCGTTCGGCATTCGCCGTTTCCGTTTCGGTCTTATCAGCATTCCGGCTGCGACCGGTCTGGCAACCAAGGGTTTTGGGAGATAGCGCCCCTCGTCGTCTTATTATAGGTCTGCTGCCAAGTTCTCTTCCAAACTTGGCGAATATGATATCAAGAATGCCGTACCAGTCAATTCGAATTTCTTAAGTTTCTTCTGAGATTTTAGCCCGTTGCCATCGGAGACACGGATAAACTCTGCCACTGGTTGCCCCGTTTGTTTTGATCGAGCGATACCTACCCCCCCTTTTCTAAAGGAAAGAATTACAACCTCCCCCTTTACGAAAGGGGGGGAATCTTGAGGACATCAAAACAAACGTTATGGCGACCAAACCCACTAAACCCCACGAAAGAACAAATTTTCGTTCGTTGCGTGTCTTTGCGTCGATTTCGTGGCTCATTTCAAAAGAGCAGACCTCGTTAAATGGAAAATGGTCAAACAGTTAAATGGGTAATAAAAAAAATGACGATATCAAATCATTACAGTTTGCGAAGTCATGAAAATCCAATTTGCGTGTCGTTGGCTGGTATATACACGCAGATTAACCATTTGCGGTTGTCTATAAAGCTCCAGTTAAAAAAAAATGCCCGGCGTTTGTCCGGATCTGACAAACACGAGTGTTATGATGGCCTCAAAAAGATAAAGATAGGAGGCCAATATGAAAGAATTCACCATTACCGAGGA
>CP070697.1:2995743-2999164 GCA_020353555.1 Desulfobacterales bacterium | reverse complement strand
GTGTTCGCGCGCATATGCTTTTATACGCTACGCCTGCATCCGCCATTTTGCCTTGGCCGGTCATTATTGAATATCTATCTGAAAAAATAACATATTTTATCTTTGGTGTGCAATCGAAGAACCGACACAATTGCGGCACGGCGTTTGCTGAACAAAAGGGCAGAATCGTTATTAACAATCGCATTAATTTAATCCCAAATTGCCCAAGACTTGCACGCCGCCCCTCATGCAATGCCTGCAAGAGCGTCGATCACAAAGCGCGTGGCGTGGTGAGAGGTAGACAAATGAATACTTTACAGGAAGCAACCGCTAAAGAACCCCAAATTCCGCCGAGTATTTTGGTCATGGAAGATGAAATGAGCGTGGCCAAGGGGCTTGAACTGGTTCTCTCCGAAGAAGGCTACCGGGTTGACCTGGCGGCTACCGGAAAGGATGCTCTGGAGCGATTTAACCAGAAGGAATTCGACCTTCTGGTTGCCGATCTGCGATTGCCGGATATCAACGGCATGGAAGTGATCAAACAGGTCAAGAAGAAACGCCCGAAGACCGAAGTGGTCGTCATCACCGGTTATGCCAGTGTTCCGACCGCGGTCGATGCCTTAAAACTGGGGGCCTTTGATTATCTCCCCAAACCATTTACCGAAGACCAGATAAAAATCGCCGTCGACGGCGCGCTGAAAGGGAAAGAATCGATCCCCTCCCAAGAAATCATCCAGCGGGTCGCATTAGATGAAGAAGAAAAACTGATCCAGAAACAGGAGGTAATTCGGGTTTTGAATCGCACCGCTGAGAATGCCGTCTTCTGGAAAGATTTGATGGAACGCGGATCCGACGCCCTGGAGGGGTACCGGCTTTCAGGAGAGGCCAAGGCCGCGATTGTATCGGGCGATCTCAATTGGATCCTGGAGAACGTTGGAAGGCTGACGCCCAGGCAGCTCGATTTCATCTATGCCCGTCTGGAGCGCGAGGCCTGGTAGCCTGAAATAGTCTCTGCCACGAAGTATAGAGGCGCACATACGTGGTTAGCGCAAAAGGGAGAACGAGTGATGAATCAACTGCAAGAAGCAATTCAAACTAGACCGCATGATTGGCCCCAAATTTTGATTCTGGAAGATGAGCCCAGTGTGGCCCAGGGTCTTGAGATGGTTCTGACCGAGGAGGGCTATGCCGTGGTTAGGGCGGAAACGGGTCAAAGCGCGCTGGATACCTTTCACCGCCGGGAATTTGACGTGCTGGTTGCAGATCTTCGTCTGCCTGATATCGATGGGATGGAGGTCATCCGGCGCGTCAAACGGGATCAACCGGACACGGGAGTTATTGTCATCACTGGTTATTCGACTGTTGCCTCCGCAATTGAAGCCATGAAGTTGGGAGCCTACGACTATTTGCCTAAACCGTTTACGGAAGAGGAGATTAAATCGGCTGTCAAGGGCGCGCTCAGTGAAAAAAGGGAATGTGCCGTCATCAGTGAACCGGAGGCGGGCGTGGCCGAGGAAGTACCAACACCGCCGGAACAGCTGCCCGAAGATAAGGTCCGCATCGCAAAGGCAATTGGCGAACTGCGCCTTGACTTTGCGGGCCACAAGGATGAACTCATTCAAATGCTCCAGCGCGTGCAAAATCGTCTGGGGTATTTGCCCGAGCTTGCCTTGCAGGAAATCGCCCGGATGACCCAAACGCCGCCTGCTTCGGTTTACGGGATCGCTACCTTTTATGAACAGTTTCGCCAGCACCCCGCAGGCAAACACCTTGTTCGGGTCTGTCGGGGGACGGCCTGCCATGTCAAGGGCGCGGAGCGTATCCTGAATGAGATTAAAACCCGTTTCCAACTATCGCCCGGACAGACAACCCGGAACCGCAAATTCACCCTTGAAACGGTGGCTTGCTTCGGATCCTGCGCCATCGCACCCGTTCTCGTGGTGGACGAAACGGTCAAAGGCCGGATGAACCCTTCCAAGACCCGGATGGCGCTGGAAAAGCTTACGGCCAATGATGACGAACAGCCCTCGGCCGGAGCGCCAAACAAGGAAAAGCCATGAATTACCCAGCCTTAAAAACCAAAGCCGACAAAGAATGGAATTGGCTTGCGCACCTGCCTCAACCACTCATTCAAATCGGAATGGGAACCTGTGGGCGCGCTTCCGGCGCCCAAGAGGTATTGACATCCGCAGCGAAAGCTCTGAAAGAACTGAACTTGCTGGCCCGCATCCAGGAGGTAGGCTGCATCGGTATGTGTTACCTGGAGCCGATGATGGCCGTCCGGAAACCCGACGGCCCTTTTATCGTGTACGGCAATTTGACCTCCGATCAAACCGTGAAAATTCTCACCCGCTATTTAAAGGAAAATGATCCCTGTGCCCAATGGGCGATCTGTACCATGGGAAGCCAAGGCATCGCGAACATCCCGCGCTTCGAAGACCATCCCATGATCAGGCCCCAGGTGCGCATCGCGCTGCGAAACTGCGGCATCATCGATCCGAGCAACATCCTTCACTATATCGCGCGGGGGGGCTACAGCGGACTGAATCGGGCGTTGGCCATGAAGCCGGAAGATGTAATTGCGGAGATCAAAAACTCAGGATTGCGCGGGCGAGGCGGCGCGGGTTTCCCGACAGGCCTCAAGTGGGGCTTCACGCACCAGGCGCCTGGGCGAACCAAGTACATTGTTTGCAACGCGGACGAAGGCGATCCCGGCGCTTTTATGGATCGGGCTCTGCTCGAAGGGGACCCCCATTCCGTCCTGGAAGGACTGCTGATCGGTGCCTATGCCATCGGAGCCTCGGAAGGGTATATCTACGTTAGGGCCGAGTATCCGTTGGCCATTGAGCGCCTCGAAAAGGCGATCTCCGCAATGGAAAGCTACCGCCTCCTGGGCAAACATGTCATGGGAAGCCGTTTCGGATTTGAGATCTCCATCAAACAAGGCGCAGGCGCATTCGTCTGCGGTGAGGAAACCGCCTTGTTGGCCTCGATTCAAGGGGGCCGGGGGATGCCGCGTTCCCGTCCTCCTTTTCCGGCCCAGTCCGGACTCTGGGACAAGCCTACGAACATCAACAACGTGGAAACCTTCAGCAACGTCTCCGCCATCCTCGCCCGGAAAGCCGAATGGTACGCCCAATATGGCACTGAGAAAAGCAAAGGGACCAAAACATTTTCTTTGGCCGGCAAGGTTGAACGGACGGGGCTCATCGAAGTGCCTATGGGAACAACGCTAAAGGAGATTATCTACCAAATCGGTGGGGGCGCGCCCCGGGGCAAAACCATCAAGGGCGTGCAGACCGGCGGTCCATCCGGTGGTTGTATTCCTGCCCATCTTTTTGAATTATCCGTTGACTATGAATCCCTGACCGGGGCGGGATCCATCATGGGCTCCGGCGGAATGGTCGTGATGGACGAAGACACCTGTATGGTAGATATGGCC
>CP070697.1:2992195-2995643 GCA_020353555.1 Desulfobacterales bacterium | reverse complement strand
TTTTCATGCATTGTGGTGGCCCAGAGGGCCATGAATGTTTAGCTGTATGAAAAATATCCCCGTCGGCCTCTCCATGTTTTTTAAAGGGCTAAACTCTTACGATTTTCTTAATTTCCATCAATTGTCTTTTTTGACCAGCGTCATTTCAGGAAATATGTTCAGGCAATAAATGACGGCAATGGCCATCAGGCCTAAAAACCCCAAAGAAATCAGCCCGTCTTCCAGACGCAACGGCAGCGCCGCGACGTTGGGGGCCAAAGACGGCCCCAGCAGCAGCAGGTGCTCGAGCCAGATTCCGACGACGATGGCCGTGCATAGAATTATCATGAAAGCCGGTTTGGTTTTAATCTTTTGGTTCAAAAGGATAAAAAACGGAAGAAGAAAACATACGCCAAAAACCGTCCAGGCCAGATGGTTCCAGGGGAGCAGGGCGACGCGCTTAATCACGAAATGGGTCTCCTCCGGAATATTGCCGTACCAGATAACAACCAGCTGGACGTAGAAAAAATCGGCCCACAGAAGGCAAAATGCGAAGAAAAGCTTGCCGATATCGTGAAAATGCGACGGCATCAAACCCGACGCGCCTCCCCGGCGCAACTGGAAAATCGCCGCCAGGATAATCAAAGCGCCCAGGCCGAGGTAAAACGCTTTCACAAAGTTATAGGCGCCGAAGAGAGTGGAAATCCAGTGGGGGTCCATGCTCATCACCAGGTCATAGCCGATGAGGCTGAGGACCAGGGCAAAAGCCAAAATATAAAAACCGCCGATAAACACGATGCGGCGCTTTAGCTGCTCGGGATCGAGTCTTTTTTGAGCCCACCGGTCACAGAGCATTTTGCGCAGGCCTTTTTGGGGGCCACTCCCATCGAGCTTTAGCCGCAAGGCATGGTAGAGATAGGCGAAACCCAATCCGTACAGAATCAGAAGCCCCAACCCATCGCGGGTAAAAAGAAAGGGGATATTCAGCCAGACCTCTTTGCCGTGCAGGTCTTCATGCAACCAGGGGAAAATATGGGATCGTCCCGGCCAAAGCAGCAGAAAAAGTCCGAAAGAAAGCGGGAAAAAGGCGGCAAATGATTCGGAAAGGCCCGCCAGGGGGCCACTCCACCGCGCCCTGGTCACTTGCATGACCGCGGAGAAAACGAGGGCGCCCTGGGCCATGGCCGACCATAGCAGAAAATTGATGAGATAAGCCTGCCAGGCCCTTTGCGGGTGCGGACCGGCAAGCCCGGCCACAAAAGCGGCCAAGCCGATGATGACCAGAGCCGCACATATCAATAAGGTCGACTTATTGCCGAAGGGAGTGGTGTTGGCTGTGTTGGCTGACATAGTTTGCTATCCCGAAAACTGAAAACGGAGGTCGGAAGACCGTCGGCCGCTCCATGGTTTTTCAAAAGGCTAAACTATTACAACTGGGTAAGGTCGTTTAAACCTGCCGGTTCAATTGAGCCAGGCTCTCATCAAAAACTCTGATTTCAGCGCCGAACTTTCGGAAAAAATTCTTCAGCCCCTCCTGCTGGTCCTCGGCACAAGCAGCCAGAATCCCAAAGTGCTCGCACGAACATCGGGAATCATAGTGCTTGAGGCCTTGAAAGTCGGGCAAACCCGTCTGGGTGAGCAGCCCGATGACGTTGCCGAAAACGGCAAAGAGAATCGTAAATTCGAATCCGACAATCACAAAGGGAATCAGGGCAATCACCGGTTTGCCGCTGACAATCAAGTTCCACTGGGTCGCGCAGTAGATGGCCAGACCAAAACCGCTGAAAAAGCCCAGGATACCCCCGGCGAGGGTGAAATACCCGACTTTGCTTTTTTTTAAATTCAGCACCGCCGCCAGTTTGTGGCTCGGAAAGGGACTATGGACCCGCAGCAAATTGAAGGCGGAATCCTGCAAGGCTTTGACCGTCGAAACGGCCAGATCTTCATCTTTGAAAAGTCCCATGATATAGCGTTTAGGCGGCATGGCTATCTCCTTGGCCGATGGTCTCCTTCATCTCGGTCATGGAAACGGAGGGCAGATGCTTGGCAAACAGCAGGAAAAGAAAGAAAAACATGCAGAAGCTGCCGAACATGATCCCGTACTCAATGAATGTGGGGGCGTACAGCCCCCAGGCATAGGGAGAATAGCCATGGGCCACCCCCCCCACAATGATGACAAAGCGTTCATACCACATGCCGATATTGACTAGAATCGAAATGCCGAAGAGCCAGGCGATTGTGCGGCGGACCTTTGACAACAGAAAAAGCAGGGGAATCATCGTGTTGCAAACGGCCATGATGTAAAATTCGAAGCGGTAGTCGCCCATGGCGCGCCAACGGAAGGATTCCATTTCCACGATATTATGGCTGTACCAGGCGATAAAGTACTCGGTGCCGTAAGCGAAGCCCACGATCAGTCCCGTAAAAACGATGGTCTTGGCCACATTTTCCAGTACATCCGTGGTGATCAGGGCTTCGTAGTGAAAGATTTTGCGCAAGGGAATCATCAGGGTCAGCACCATGGCCAGTCCCGAGTGGATGGCCCCTGCGACAAAATAGGGGGCAAAAATGGTGGTATGCCAACCCGGAACGATTCCGAGGGCAAAGTCCCAGGAGACCACGCTGTGCACCGAAATCACCAGAGGGGTTGCCAGAGCCGCAAAAAAAAGATAGCCGCGGGAATAATGCCGCCAGTGCTCATGCGCACCCGTCCAGCCGAGGGAAAGGATGGTAAAAACTTTCTTGCGCAGCCCGTCCGCGCGGTCACGCACGGCGGCCAGGTCCGGCAGCAGTCCTGTATACCAAAAGAGAGAGCTCACGGTCAGGTAAGTACTAATGGCCACGACGTCGAACACCAGGGGGGATAGAAAATTGGGCCAGAGATCGCGCTGGTTGGGAAAGGGAAGCATATAGTATACCTGCCAGACCCGTCCCAGATGGATGAAAGGAAATAGACCGGCAATGCAGACTGCGAAAACGGTCATGGTTTCGGCGGCGCGGGCAATGGGATTGCGCCATCCGGCCCGAAACAGATGGAGGATCGCGGAAATGAGCGTCCCGGAATGGGCAATACCCACCCAGAACACGAAGTTGATCAGATACGTGCCCCACGCGACCGGGATGTTTTGTCCGCCCGCTCCAATGCCGATGAAAATCTGATAAGTCCAGGCGGCTGCCCCCGTGAGTAGCCCCAGAAACAGAAGGGCCACGATCACCCAGTAGGACTTGGGTGGTGGGCGCAGGGTATCCAGTATGGTTTGATCGATCTTGGCGAATGTAAGCTCCGGCATATTCAATCTTTCTGAATTAACCACCCATTTTTCTTGACTTGCGGCGCAATCACCTGGGGATTCAGCTACACCGCCCGGACCACTTTCTGCAGATAGATCACCGCCGGTTTGGTATTCAAATAGCCCATCGCCTGATAGGCTCGCGGGTCTTGCACTAATTTTCGCACCCGGCTTTTTTC
>CP070697.1:2988644-2992095 GCA_020353555.1 Desulfobacterales bacterium | reverse complement strand
AACCCGACGTGCTCGGTCGGAAGGTCATGGATTTTCTCCTGGAAAACGGCTTTCTCAGGGATGCGCCCGGATCAGGGGTCGCAGGCAATCGGTCTTTTTCCCGGGTTTAAAACGGCCAAAGCCACGCCCCTGGGAGGCGGCGATTCACGTAGCATGCGGTCGTGCGGGCGGAAATCGCCAATTCAATTCCTGACGGCCCCGGAAGTTTTGGACACGGGGTTTGGGGGTGAGAAAAGGAAGGCGTACAAATGAAAAAGAAAATTGGATTCATCGGCCTTGGTGCCATGGGAAAGCCCATGGCGACCAATTTGCTCAGAAAAGGCTATCCTGTCAGGGTTTTTGATCTGGTTTTAAAAAAGGACGACGAGGCCTATTGGAGGAATCTGGGGGGCGCCATCGGGCGGTCCTCCCACGACGTCTCGGAACATTGCGAGGTCGTTGTCACCATGCTGCCGACGTCGGAAAACGTGCGCAGCGCTGTCCTGGGAAATTCCGGGGTTATCCGCGGCTTGCGCAAGGGGTGTGTCGTGATTGACATGAGTACCATCGATCCCTCCACCACGAAAGAGGTGGCCGAAGCCCTGGCCGCCCAAGGCATCGAGATGCTGGACGCGCCGGTGGCACGATCGGTGAAGGCGGCCCGGGAGGGCACCCTTGCCATATTCGTCGGCGGGAAGCGCGAAGTCTTCGAGCGCTGTCGAGATATCCTGGAAGCCATGGGGACGGACATATTCCACGTCGGCGGCATCGGCAACGGAGAAGTGGTCAAGATCGTAAACAATCTCATCCTGGCGGGAACCATGTCGCTCTTGTCGGAGGCGCTGGTTCTGGGCGTGAAGGCCGGCGTTCGTGCCGACGCGCTTTACGAAGCCCTGGCCGCCGGCTCCGCCAACAGTTTTGTGCTGCAGCATCACGTGGGAAGTGCGGTCATGAAAGGCGCGTTTCAAGAGGGGGTTTTTCCCGTGGCCTATATGTTGAAGGACCTGGGCCTGGCGCTCAATCTGGGCGATTCTCTCCATGTACCCCTGTCGTTCACGGCCCTTGCGGCGCAATTTTATCAACACGCGATGGCTTCCGGTGAGGGCAACCGCTATCATCCGGTGGTGATCCGGACGCTGGAGCGTCTGACCGGAATTGAAGTCCGGCTCGGCGACCCCGAGGAATCTCCCTGACGGGCGCGGACCGGTCTTCACCCCGGAATGCAAAGGATTCCCAATAGGCTTTATTAGCAAACGCTTCGGTGCTATCCGAGGGAGCGTAACTTGCCTTCCGGAGGCTGAATGATCTCAAGGATGGCTCCATCGGGGTCATAGAAATAGCAGAATTTCTCCCCGGTGGAGGATTCCTGCACCGGGGAAATGAATCGAACCCCCCTCCCCTTGAGGTCCTCGTAATAGCGGTCAATATCGCTGACCTGAAAGGCCGCGTGGCCGACACCGATGTCGTTGGATTGGGCGCCTTCAGGGATCGGCCTGCTCTTGGGGGAAATATAGTGCAAAAGCTCGATTCTTGTGCGACCCTCGCCGGCCCCGAGATGAACCAGACGCAACTGCGTGTTCGGCAGTCCCACCCCCGCGGAAACTTCTTCTCCGGCTACCAGATCAACTTTCTCAAGCACCTCAAATCCCAGAATGTCCCGGTAGAATCTTACCGATCGCTCGAGGTCACTCACCAATATGCCGACGTGGTGTATAAACTCGACGTCGCTGCGGCGTGTTGCAGACATTGACAATCCTCCCTTTTTCCGGCCTTGCGGGCTTATTCTGGCCTTTCGGGAATCAACCGCCCGTTGAGTTATCTTCCCGTGGCACTTTCCAGCGGATGCGCGCCGAGGCTGCAAAGTAGCGTGCCCGCCGGAGACGGTCAATTTCAGTTGATGAAAATAACGTGCCCACCCGCCATGGGCGATCCCTCTGGCGGGAATCAAAACGTTCAACTGGTTGTTGCTTGTCGTCTGTTGAACGTAGTTCTGCGAAAGGTGTTTTGCGGATTGGCGACTCTAAATTCAGTGCCAAATAAGATCCCTTCCTTACGGCGGTCAACCCACAACCCACAACGGACTGCGGGCAACCCCCGTCAAGCTTTGACTCGATTGGGGGTGTTTCCGAGAATGAACATGATATCCGGTCCATAACCCTTTTTTCAGAGTGATGATCCTCGGGTGCAGTCCCTACGAACGATTCCAGCGGCAATTCAACATATCAATGTGCCAGAATCGTTGTCAACATCGTGTTGGGTCTTTTCATCACCCTACCCTGCGGCGAATTCGTCCCCAAGAAAAACATTGAAAACAACGGGCGGTTGGGCTACGGTTTCAAATCAAGGCCGGCCCTAACCCGCCTAGCATGTCCGCTTCGGCGGGCCGCACGCGAGATGGGGCCGTTGGCTGACTCCCGCGGCTCCCATGGCCGGTGGGAGATCAACCCATCGTTGCGTGGGCCGTGATCGGATCAAAGCGGTATGTCATTTTGCCAGCAGAAAAACTAGAGGTTGACGACGATGAGTTCGTATGGATATTCAGGCCAGGTCCTGAGAATCGACTTGACAGACCGCGACGTGCGCGCAGAAGCGTTACCGTCTCAGCTGATCGAACATTACCTCGGCGGCGTGGGGTTCGGGGCCAACTACCTTTACGCCGAAAACCCTGAACCCGTGCACTGGGCGGACCCTTCAAACCGTTTAATCCTGGCCAACGGTCCCTTCAGCCATACACCACTTCACGGCTCCGGCACCCTCTGTTTCGTCACCAAAGGACCGATGACCCATTTGGCGGTATCCACCCAGGCCAACGGCTATGGCGGCGCCTGGCTTAAATCCTGCGGCTACGACGCCATTGTGATTCAGGGATGCGCCGCAACCTGGTCGTACCTGTATATCAGCGAAGATCTCGTGGAAATCAGAGATGCGCGGCATCTCCTCGGCCAAGACACCCTCGAGACCCAGGACGCGCTGAAGCAGGAGACCGGCCGCCCAAAGAGCGTCAGCATATTCGGCATCGGACCGGCCGGCGAAAACCTGGTTCGTTTCAGCGTGATTGTCGGCGATGGCACCCATACCGCCTCCAAAGGCGGCGTCGGGGCGGTCATGGGCGCCAAGCGCCTGAAAGCCGTGATGATCCGCCGCGGCAAAGTCAGACCCCGTATCTACGACCGACAGGGGTTGGTGTCAATCGCCAAGGAGCTACACGAAAAGGCGACCGTCAATTATCTGAACGGGTCGCGGCACAAATGGGGCACCAACGGGACCTTTTCCAATCTTCATAAAGTTGGGGCGCTCCCGGTTAAAAACTACACGACGAGCCTCTTCCCCGGCCACGCGAAGATGGACGGGCGCTATGTCCGGGAGCGATTCAAAGCCCTGCAGCGCAAAACCTGCTTTGGCTGCGGTATCAATCACATCTATGACCGGGAGGTGACGGAAGGGCCTTTCAAAGGTTTTGTGGCCGAAGAGC
>CP070697.1:2985064-2988544 GCA_020353555.1 Desulfobacterales bacterium | reverse complement strand
CTGGCTGTTGTGGTAGTGAGACGAATCACGATAATTGATGGACTGATTTTCAAGCAATATGATGTTAGTAAATATGGCCGCAGGACAAATATGGATTTGGGTAATTGTAATGGAGCTGATATTAGTTGTCAGCTCCATCTTTGAGTGATTAAAAGGGATATTTTACATCCGGTGTCTGATCTTTAGAGGATTTTGCATGATCTTGTTCAACGATTAAATCCAAAAAATCCTCATAGTAGAGATCCCACAGGATCGATTGAAGTTCAGCCATCTGTTCGCACATTTTAAATGCGATAATGACTTGCTTGTTTTTATTCATTTCTTTCTCCTTTTAGTGAGTTATTTTTCTTTTTACGACGGTTGCCAATAGGTGCGTGGCGTGAGAAGATTTGCAGGAAAAGGTTTTCGTCCATCTGGGTAAGCTCTTTTTGTGCGGCCGTGGCAAGCATTTCGGCGGCCATATTATTTAAAACCCGGATATTGCCGCCGGCATGCTCGACCACCGTTTGCTTGAGGCCGGAAGTCATCAGATGCGGTGCGGCGGCCTGCTCTAAAGCATGTTCAAGGTATTCGAGCAGATCCGATGGGCTATAGGGCTCCAACATCATGCGAAAGCGCATTCGGCTTCCCAGAGATACCAATGCAGTTGAACGAAAACGTTCAGGCAGTCTGCTGTCACCGCACATGACCGTTGTCAGCAGGCACTTTGAGTCAAAGTGCGCACTGGCCAGCATCCGCAGCTCATTCATACCGCAGGTGATCATCTCCTGGGCTTCGTCAATGAGCAATAGCGGTCTAAAAAGCGTGCTTTTAATATGATTTTGCCAGCGCTCTCTGAGAGCCTTAAAGCCCCCATAGCGATTGGCCGGCGACAGGTTGACGCCGAACAAAGATCCCATTTCACGATAAAAATCATTGAGACTGCTCTGGGGACGTTCCATCACGCCCACCACCACATCGTCTAGGCGATTGAGTCGATGGGCCAGCAGCTGCAAAACCTTTGATTTTCCAAGCCCCGGTTCGCCGCAAATCAGTGCAAAACCGCCATCGGTGACCAGGTTTTCAAGACGAAAACAGAACATATCGATTCCCGGAGGCGGCCACAGCGCCTCGGGCGGAATATCCGGCAAAAAGGGATTATACTTGAGCCCGTACAGGGCCAGCAGCTGTTTATGGTTCATCTTTATTCTCCTGGAATTCATTAGCGGTTAACAACATGCTTTCTTCCTTTGGGATATAGGCTGGCGGCAGGCCGGTGGCGGCATAATCAGCAATTAGTTTACGCAAAAGGGGCGGGATCGGATCTGCATCGTCTTTGATGGCGGTAAGCGGCTCTTCGGCTATCGGTTGCAATGTGCGCCGGTATCCCTGTGAGTTTTTGATTTTATCCTGGGGATAAATCCGGGCCAGCAGATTTGCGGTGCGTTGATCAACCAGATAGGCCAAACTAAGGTCCCAGCTGCGATAACGCACCTGCAGCTTGCGCAGATGACGAAAACGGGAGGGAATTTCAAAGCGTATATTGTTAATCCGGATGGTACCGTCGCTTTGCCGCTGGCTTCGATTCTGCGCAACGGTAAAGGCCCGCTGTATCATCTCCGTGTCAGGGGCTCGACGCGATACATCCGGCCCCTTAATAAAGCGCTCAATCGGGGCTTGATTTATTTCTTCATGGCGGCAACGGTTATACTCCATTTCGATCCAGGCCTGGGATGCCTGATTTAAAAATTGCAGGGTCAACGGTTGCACCCTGGAAAGCATCTTGATTAACCGGCCTTCCAGCTGAGCCCAGAAGGCCTCTTGCTTGCCGTTTTGATAGGGACTGTAAGGCAGGGTGGTGTCATGGGTAATTGCCAGACGCCCAAGAGCGTTTTGGGTTTCCTGGGCGATCATGGCCGCCCCGTTGTCGGTCATCAGACTGCGCGGAAGCCCCCGTTTACAAAAGGCCTGCATCAAGCCATGATATAGTGCTTCGGCGGTTTCATTAAGGTACCACTGAATATGACAGCACAGCCTGGAGCGGTCATCGAGCACACACAAAGCCACCGGTGTGTGCCATTGGCCGTTGACATCGACGATGCGACGGCCTTGATGAAAATCCAGATGCCACAGGGCATTGACGTATTCGGATTCAAAGCTTCGAACCTCGCGCTGTTCCAGGCGCTGTGCGGCTAGTTTTTGTCCGGGGCTCGGATGGCGCCGCTTTGATTTCTTTTTATACCAGCCGCGCGCTTTCATTCGTCTAATGACAGTCGAATAGGAGAGTGCATCTCCCAATTCAGGCTGTTGCTCGGCCAGGGCCGCCAAATTATCCGAATGAAGTTTGTAACTCCAGTCGGGGTAACGCTGGTATTGGCTTTGCAAAGCAGCCAATAACGGCGGACTCATCGCTTTGGTTTGACCCGCATCCGAGCGTGGCTTGCGATCTAAGGCCTTGATAGGATCCTCGGCGTTCAGGGCCTTATAGTACCAGCGTTCAAGGGTGGAAACGCCCAATGTGATCCACTTGTCTTCGGTCGGATGACGATAATGCCGACCGGCAAGAATCTGCAGTTCTTTGCGCAACTGACCTTTGCCAGGCGGTCTTGCCAGAAGGGCGCCAATGATCGAAAAGCGCAACTGTGCCCAGCTAAATGGCAGACCCTTGGATTTTTTATCCATTTTTGCGGCTCCTTTCTTCTGATTTGTGATTTTCGACTCAAAAACAACTCACAGGATTCTGGAACCGCAAAATATCACCTCAGAATTCCAGGGTCTACGCCCGTCTTTTGCGTGGCGGCAACAGCACATCATGTTGCGCGACTACCCATTTGTTCTGAGGCTAAAAACTTAAGGCATCCAATTATGGCTTGCTGCGGGGATTGAAAATTTTTAAGAAAGTAATGGACTAATTCTGCAGGCAACTCGTTGTTGCTTACTGCTGAAGCCAGCCTGCCACGAAGTCGTTGCCACTGCAAACTGGCTGGGAATTCATCACGAAAATACTCAATCCAGCGTCTGAGAGTCTTGCGTGAAATTCCAAACATCTCTTTGATCTTACGAGCGCTTGGCCCATCGGGCCTGTTTTGCTTAAGCGTGATGACCACCAAAATTACGCATCCCCAATAGACTCTGCGCCCCATAAAAAGGCATGATGGCGGTAAGCATCGGCGTCGACAGTGCTCATTTGCACAGCAGAAACTAAACCGGATCAAGTACTCATCGGGAATTTTATCCGGGCCGCCGCGTGGCTTGCGCTCATAGTTGGAATGATGCAAAGCTCCATTGCAGTATGGGCATCTACCCTGTTGCAGTTGCTTGGCGAGATTGATATCAATACGGTGAAGGAGATGAAAAAGGCTGACTTTTTGAATAAGTTCTGGTAACATTTTTCCTGCCCTTGATCCTTTGGGGTATTTTGGGCAGGAGTCCCTTCAGGGGTATTGCCAAGATACGTGAGGGGACTCCTTACCTTTACCTCACATACCTCGCAGATTTTAT
>CP070697.1:2981483-2984964 GCA_020353555.1 Desulfobacterales bacterium | reverse complement strand
CTGATCACGCCGATCGCGATGGAAAAGGAGCTGCGGTTTGCGATTCGGGAAGGGGGGCGCACGGTGGGCGCCGGAGTGGTCAGCGAAATCATCGAATAGAGAAAAGAGATAAGACCATGATAATGAATACGAAGATAAGGATCAGGCTCAAGGCTTATGATCATAAACTGCTTGACCAATCCGCCTCCGATATCGTTGATACGGCCAATAAGACCGGGGCGAAAGTCGTGGGCCCGATTCCGTTGCCGACCCGCATCAACAAGTTTTGTGTTTTGCGCTCGCCCCATATCGATAAGAAATCCCGGGAACAGTTTGAAATGCGCACCCACAAACGGGTGGTGGATATTCTGGAACCTACCCAGCAGACCGTCGATGCCTTGATGAAACTGGACCTTTCTCCCGGCGTTGATGTCGAGATAAAACTATAGCGTCCATGATCCATGGCGCGGGGATGAAGGCCGGGGGGATTTGAGATGGCCGTTGCCGGAAGCCCTGTTCGCGCAGGCGCACATGATCTCACGTCCTGAGCCCCGTGCACTGGCAGGGCGAATGAATTGTTAAGTGGAAAAAAGGGATAAGTAAGAGCAATGAGCAGAGGAATAATGGGGAAAAAACTCGGGATGACGGGGCTGTTTACCGCGGCAGGGCAGTATGTGCCGGTGACCGTGGTGGAAGCCGGTCCCTGTGTTGTCATCCAGATCAAGACCGAAGCGACGGACGGCTATAATGCCCTGCAACTGGGATTCGGGGCCCAAAAGAGTTCGCGGGTCAACAAACCGCGCCAGGGACATTTTGAAAAAAGCGGGCAAGGTTGTTTTGAATTCGTCAAGGAATTTGCGGTCAAAAATCCCAACGAGTATAGTCTTGGTCAAGAAATCACCCTGGAGATGTTTGCGGTCGGCGAACGCGTGGACGTAATCGGGACGACGAAAGGGCGCGGGTTTTCCGGTGTCATCAAGCGCCATGGGTTTCACGGCGGCCGCAAGACCCATGGGGGTAAATGTCATCGGATTCCCGGTTCCATCGGCTCCAGCGCCTGGCCCGCCAGAGTTTTCAAAGGCAAAAAATTGCCGGGTCGTTACGGCGGCAATCGTCAGACCGTGCGTAATCTGGAGGTCGTCGATATCCGTTCGGAAGATAATCTCATCCTGCTCAAAGGCGCGGTGCCGGGTCACAGATCCGCTCTGGTCACTATCCATAAACCCAAATTCGCCCAACCACAACGCTAGAATGTGATGGCCGCTGCGTGACACCTGATTCATGCGCAATCAAATTGGATCAGGTGAATTGCGTATCGGCCGTCGCGCGTGAGGAAAAATATGCCTGTTGTCGATGTACAAAACGTTGAAGGAGAAAAGGTGTCCCAGCTCGATCTGGCCGATGGCGTCTTTAATGTGCCGGTCAGGTCGAAAGTCCTGCATGAAGTGGTCGCGATGCAGCTGGCGAACCGGCGGTCCGGGTGCGCTTCGGTAAAACACCGCGGCGAGGTGCGAGGCAGCCGCCGGAAACTCTTTCGTCAAAAGGGTACCGGCCGGGCCCGGCGCGGGGATGTCAAATCGCCCTTGCTGCGCGGCGGAGGCGTTGTTTTCGGGCCCGACGGCAGAACCTATGCTTACAAGGTTCCCAAAAAGGTCCGACGGCTGGCCTTGAAGATGGCCCTGAGCAGCAAGCTGCAGGAGAATCATCTGTTGGTGCTGGATCAATTGGAACTCAGCCGGGTGAAGACCAAAGATGTTGTGCATGTCCTCAGTACGTTAAACCTGCAAAATGCTTTGATCGTCACGGCCGAAAAAAACGACAATCTGGAACTTTCAGCGCGCAACCTTCCTGATGTTAAAGTGCTGCGAAGCGCCGGACTGAATGTTTACGATATTCTCAAGTACCATGAACTGGTGCTGCTGGAACCGTCCGTGAAGCATATCGAGGGGAGGCTGCTGTCATGATTCCGTATGAAATAATCAAGCGACCCTTGATCACCGAAAAAACCAATACACAGAAAGAACTTGCAAATCAGCTGTCGTTTGAGGTCGATCGACGCGCCAACCGCATTGAAATCAAAAGGGCCATCGAGAGTCTTTTCAATGTAAGGGTGGTCGCGGTGCGCACCATGCAGATGAGGGGTAAAATCAAACGGCGAGGCCGAATTTTGGGGAAACGCCCGGATTGGAAAAAGGCCATTGTAACTTTAAGGCCGGGCGAGCGCATCGATTTCTTTGAAGGCGCGTAGAACGAGGAGCAGATAATGGCAATCAAAAAGGTAAAACCCACATCGCCGGGGCGGCGATTTCAGGATTATTCGTCTTTCGATGATGTTACAACCCGAACGTCCCAGCGGCAGCTGTTACGGGTGATCAAAAAAACCGGCGGGCGCAATGCCCACGGCCGTATCACCTGCCGGCATCGGGGAGGCGGCCATAAAAGGCACTATCGAATGATTGATTTCAAGCGGGACAAAATCGGGATCCCCGCTCGCGTGGCTTCGATTGAATATGACCCCAATCGGTCGGCCCGGATCGCCTTGTTGCACTATGCCGATGGCGAGAAACGCTACATTCTAGCGCCCCTCAATCTGCAGGTCAACGACACGGTCGAGTCCGGACCGGAAGCGGACATCAAGCCGGGGAATACCCTGCCCTTGAAGAATATACCCTTGGGCACGCATATCCATAACATCGAGTTGCAGACGGGAAAGGGCGGCCAAATTGTCCGGAGCGCCGGCACCTTTGCCCAGCTGATGGCCAAAGAAGACCGTTATGCCTTAGTCAAACTTCCTTCCGGCGAAGTGCGCATGGTTCTTTTAAGCTGCAATGCCACCGTCGGACAACTGGGCAATGTCGGCCACGAAAATCTCGCTCTGGGCAAAGCGGGCCGCAAACGCTGGCTCGGGCGACGACCGAAGGTGCGGGGCGTGGCCATGAACCCGGTTGACCATCCCATGGGCGGTGGTGAGGGAAGATCTTCCGGTGGACGTCACCCCTGCAGTCCGTGGGGCATGCCCACGAAGGGTTTCAAGACCCGCCGCAATCGCAAGAGTGATCGCCTCATCGTCAAGAAGCGTAAATAACCGCAAACGGGCAATGGCCCGTACTTGGGCAGCCAGCATAACTATTTGAAACAGCGGAGGGATGTATGCCACGTTCGTTGAAAAAAGGTCCCTTTGTCGAACCGACATTGCTAAAAAAAATCGAGGAAGCTCAAAATACGCGCAGCAGTAAGGTCATCAAGACCTGGTCGCGACGTTCGACGATTATACCGGAAATGGTTGGGATCACCTTGGCGGTTCACAATGGGAAGAAGTTCGTTCCGGTTTTTATCTCCGAAAACATGGTGGGACATAAACTGGGCGAGTTTTCACCCACCCGAACCTTTTACGGTCACGCCGGGGACAAGAAATCAAGAATAAAGAAGTAGAGCCATTCCAAGTTTCAGCGTTTTCACTTATCGGCGGGTATCAAGTTTCGAGTTTAACTTTCGCAATGAA
>CP070697.1:2977892-2981383 GCA_020353555.1 Desulfobacterales bacterium | reverse complement strand
AGAAGCCGGCAATGTGGGCGCCAAATTTGCCGCCGACAAGTCCATCGTGGCGGTTATCGGTCATCTCTGTTCGTCGGCGACCCTCGCGGCGATGCCCATGTACGTTCGCGCCGGTTTGCCCGCCATCTCGCCGACCTCCACCAATGTGACCATCGGTAAGGTGGGCAAGGGCTGGTTTTTCCGCAACGTTTACCGCGACGACTTCCAAGGTAAATTTCTGGCCCGATATGTCAAAAAATCCCTGGGCCTGAACAAGGTGGCGATCTTTTACGAGAACAACGACTACGCCATCGGCCTCAAGGAGGCTTTTACGGGCGAGGCCAAAGTTCAGGGGCTGACCGTCACAGGCGCTGAAGCGTACATGACCAAGACCACGGACTTTGCCCCTCAGCTGACCAAGCTGCTCAAGGACAAGCCTGATGCCATCTTCCTGTGCGGATACTACCAGGAAGGGGCGCTGATCGCCGGCCAGGCCCGCAAGCTGGGCTTCGAAAAGGGCATACTCTTTGGCGCGGACGGCATCGATAACGCCGACTACATCAAGATCGCCGGTAAGGCGGCGGACAACACGTTTATGACCGTGCCCTTCCTGGCCGAGGCCGCCGGTTCGGAGGCCCAGGATTTCATTGAGCGGTTTAAAGCGCAAGCGGGCCGGGACGTGGACTGGATGAGCGCCAACGCCTATGACTGCCTGGGTATTCTGGCCGAAGTCATCGGAAAGGCCAGCGCTGATCGGCAAAAAATCCGCGATGGGCTTGCGGCTTATAACTCTCCGGAAAATGGCTACAAGGGGGTGACCGGTCTGACCTATTTCGACAATTTGGGCGACTGCCAGAAGGCCGCTTTCGTCAAGATGGTCAAGGACGGCAAATTCGTCCCGGCTGAGCAGTTGACCGAGTAGCAGGCGACACCTACGGGGGGCGCCGGGGTCAAATGGCCTCGACGCCTCTTTTGGATTGCCCAAGGAGCATGATTGTTTCTGCAGCAGATTTTCAACGGATTGACTCTCGGCGGAATCTACGCCATGATCGCGGTGGGATACACCATGATCTACGGCGTCATCCAACTCATCAACTTCGCCCATGGCGAGATATACATGTTGGGTGCGTTTTTCGCTTTCACCTTCATCAACTTCCTCGGCCTGCCTTTCTATGCCGCTTTTGTCCTGTCCATGGCCTGTTGTGCCGTCTGCGGAATGCTGTTGGACATTGTCGCCTATCGCCCGTTGCGACAATCACCCCGGCTGGCCGCCCTGATCACGGCCATCGGGATGTCGATCTTTCTGCAAAACCTGGCCATGATTATCTGGGGCTCCCGTCCCGTGCCCTTCCCCCAGCAGGTTGTGCCGGCCTATTTTGAAAAAACGGCGGTCACCTTCGCGGGGGTCAACCTCTCGTGGTTTCAATTGTTCATCTTTGGAGTGACCATCTTCATGATGCTTGGGCTTAACCTCATCATTTTGAAGACACGCTGGGGCAAGGCGATGAGGGCGGTCGCCCAGAACAAAACCATGGCGGCTTTGACCGGAATCCATGTCAATCAGGTCATCACCTGGACTTTTGCCCTGGCCGGAGCGCTGGGCGCGGCGGCCGGCATTCTGGTAGGCGCTTACTACAATGCGCTCTACCCGACCATGGGATACGTCGCCGGTGTCAAAGCGTTTGCGGCCGCGGTGCTCGGCGGCATCGGTTCGGTGCCCGGCGCCATGCTGGGCGGGGTGGTGCTTGGCGTGGCCGAGGCCTTGGGCGCCGGATACTTGAGCTCCCTCTACCGGGACGGCATTTCCTATGCCGTCATGATCATCGTGATTGTGTTTATTCCGGCCGGCTTTTTCGGCAAGCTCATCCGGGAGAGCAAAAAGAGTATATGAGACGGACGATGGGAAAACTCGCTGTTCCAAAGATGAGTCTCGGCGGCAAGGTGAAGACGGGGTTTCTGATCCTGGCGCTGATTTTGCCCGCACTCCCCTGGGTCACCCAGTATATGATTCACGTCGTGATTCTGATCTATCTGTACATGATCCTGGCCCTGGGCCTTAACATCGTGCCGGGTTTCAACGGTCTGCTCGATCTGGGTTATGTCGGCTTTTACGGTATCGGGGCCTACACCTCGGGCCTGCTGACGGTGCATTTCGGCTTTTCCTACTGGCTGATCATCCCCCTGGCTTTTGTCAACGGTGCCATATGGGGTATTCTTCTGGGTGCGCCCACGCTCAGGCTCACCGGTGATTACTTTGCCATTGTCACCTTCGGCTTTTCCGAGCTGGTCGTCCTTTTCCTGACCAACGAGATCTGGCTCACCCGGGGGCCCCTGGGTTTGCCGGGCATCGCACCCCCCGGCATCGATCTGTCGTGGATCGGCGGGCCGAACTGGGAATTCTACGGCGAGTTGCCGTACTACTACCTGATTATTGCCATGGTCCTGCTGACGGTCTTTGTTATGCACCGCATTCAGGACTCACGCTTGGGCCGTGCCTGGTTCGCCGTCCGCGACGACGAATTGGCCGCCGTCTCGTGCGGCGTCAACCTGCTGACCTACAAAGTGATCGCCTTTGCCATCAGCGCGGCCTTTGGTGCGGTGGGAGGCAGCTTCTTTGCCCGCTGGGTGACGTTTCTCTCACCGGACATGTTCAAGTTTTGGGAGTCCTTCCTGGTACTCTGCATGATCGTCCTCGGCGGCATGGGCAATATCTGGGGCGTCATGGTCGGTGCCGCCGTTTTGGTGTCGTTGAGCGAGATCCTGCGTGAACTGCTGCCTTTGGTGGGATTGCCGGCCGAGGTTCGTTTCTTGGCCTTCGGCCTGATTATGGTTTTCATGATGCGTTTCCGTCCGGCAGGACTCATGCCCATCCCGGCCGTTGCCGCTCAGATGAGGGCCGGGCGGGTGAAACGGAAAAAAAGCTGAGCCGGCGTGCAGGCTAGAAGAATGACATCGATTCTGGAAATAAAAAACCTCTCTAAGAACTTCGGCGGGCTGAAGGCCCTGCAAAATATTGTCTTTCACATCGACCCCGGCGAAATTGTGGGTCTCATCGGACCGAACGGCGCCGGCAAGACGACCCTTTTCAACTGTGTGGCCGGGGTGGAGAGGCCCACCCTGGGCCAGATTCTCTTCAGCCACAACGAGCGTACCATCTCTATCGGCGGTAAGAAGCCCGAGGCGATCACGGCCCTGGGAATCGCCCGAACTTTTCAGAATATCCGACTCTTTGACAACTTGACGGTGCTCGACAACGTCAAGATCGGCCGTCACTGCCGGTTCAGGTCTCTTTTTTTCGGAGCGGTTGTGCGGACGCGGTTCCAGCAGGCCGAAGAGCAGGCCATCACAGAGAGTTCGCAACATTACCTTGAGTTCGTAGGTCTGCGGGGAAGGGGCGCGGAAATCGCCCGTGCCCTGGCTTACGGAGATCAACGGCGCCTGGAGATCGCCCGGGCCTTGGCCACCGAGCCGCACCTCCTCATGCTCGACGAACCGGCGGCCGGCATGAACCC
>CP070697.1:2974279-2977792 GCA_020353555.1 Desulfobacterales bacterium | reverse complement strand
AATTCATGGTGGAGCATTACGATCTCACGCCCAACCGGGCCGCGCAGGTTGTGAAAAACGAAGATAAGCGCCGATTGAATCTTTACCGTAAACTGGGCAAAACCGACTACGACAACCCCAGGCTCTACCACCTGGTGCTGAATATGGGCCGGATTAACCTGCCCAAGGCATTGCAGCTCGTATGTAATCTGGTGGACCACCAAGCATGATACGCGTCGGGCTGCACCGCCCAATGCCGCCGGATGCATCCGTATCCGGGCACCTGGCCATACGCGGCGAAGGCGTCGGATGTCGCCTGCGCCCGTGCGGTCGTCGCCCATTTGCGGATGGAATCCCAAGCAACACCGGGGGAACCGACACGATGGGCAGGAAAAGGCTAAAAAGCGGGGGTCGAATGATTTTTGGAATTCCTTAAATCATTGCTTGACACCGCGAAATGATATCTGCTATTGGGAGCATCTTATTCAGGATCCGGTGGCCGTCGGCGGCGATCGCAAGGCCACAATTCCTTCGATGTTATTTCGATATAAGAAAAACCGAGACTGGATCGAGAACGTCCAGATCGTAATGCAAATTGGCCTGACGATGGCCGGTTGCATCGTGTTTTGTTTTTTTGTGGGACTCTATTTGGACAAATGGATCGGAACCAAGGGGATTTTTGTCACCATATTCACGGTATTGGGAGTGATCGGCGGCGGCGTAACGGTCTATCGACAGATTTTTAAGATAATCGGCAAAGATAGCCAAGAATAAACGCCAGAGGACAGGCAATGATGGAATCGGTCAGGGAGACCCAAAAGAAGTATTGCTCAAGGGCGATGACGGCCGCCATTTTGATCGGGTTCGGATTGATTCTGGCCGGCCAGACACCCATGGGCAAAGGGGTCATCCTGGGCACTCTGTTCAGTGTGATTAATTTCATTTTAATCGGCGAGACACTGCCTCTCAAGTTAGGCAAATCCAAGGAGAAAACGTTTTTTCTTTCCCTGGGATCAGTCATGGTCAGAAACCTTTTAATGGCGGTTCCCCTGATCTTGGCCCTGAAATTTGATCAATTTAATCTGTTTGCGACCATCGGAGGGCTCTTCCTCGTCCAGCTGATGATTCTTGCGGATCATTTGTTATCTCGGATATCCCAGACCCAGAAGAGTCAAATATAACCTAAACCCATAAGCGCTAAACGCCGCGACAGCGATCATTTGGGGTCGTTGTCGGCCACAAGCGGTTCCTGGTCGGGGGATCGGTACGCTCAAGGGGGGGGCGCCCGACCGTCGGTCCTCGAACCTGCAACACTTTCCAAGCCGAGGCTTGGAAGATGCGCGCGTATCGCGACTTGGCGAAAATAATTTACCATGCACGAATTAGGCAAAATTCACCAATTAATTATCTCCCTCGGGAGCTACGACCTGACATTCAATCTCGAGACCATTATCATGACCTGGATCGTATGCGGACTGCTGATCACTTTCGGTTTTCTGGCCAGCCGCAAAAAAGGAATTTTGCCCGGTCCCTTTCAGGTCATCGGCGAACTTTTTGTGGCCCAGTTTTTTACCCTGACCGAAGACGCCTTGGACAAGAAGTTGGCCCGAACCTATGGACCCCTGATTTGTGCCTTGTTCATGTTCCTGGTATTGTCCAACTGGCTGGGCATGCTTCCGCATCTTGAGGAACCCACCAAGGACCTCAACACGCCCCTGAGCCTCGGTCTTATGGGATTTGTGATTGCCCACTATACCGGCATGCGTTCCAAAGGGGTCAAGGCCTATATCAAAGAATATTTCGAACCGATTTTTTTCATGATGCCCCTGAACTTGATCGGCGAATTGGCCAAAGTCGTTTCCATTTCCTTTCGTCTTTTCGGAAACATCATGGGAGGCTCCATCATCATTCTGGTCGTGTCTTATCTTACGTACAGCATTATTCTGCCCCCATTCTTAAATGCATTTTTCGGACTTTTCGTGGGCGCGATTCAGGCATTTGTCTTTACGATGCTAACGCTCGTATATATTTCGGTGCAGGTTAAATAGCTTATGCCCTATGATTTGCAGACCTGGATTAAGGTAGCCGCTTTTGCCGGCGGCGGTCTTGCCATGGGTTTCGGTGCCATCGGCGCGGCCATCGGCGAGGGCTATACCGCCGCGCAGGCCAACTCCGCTCTCGCGCGCAATCCCGGCAGCGTGGGTACCATCTTTAAATCGATGCTGGTCGGGCAAGCCATCGCCGAGTCGGCATCTATTTTCGCGCTCGTCATCGCGATGATCTTATTGTTTTCGAATTTTACCGCCACCTCCTATGTAACCGTGGCCGGCTTGCTGGGAGCAGGATTGTCGATAGGATTCGGGGCCATCGGTTCGGGCGTGGGATCCGGGTTCCCGGCGGGTGCGGCCTGCATCGGTATGGGACGCCAACCGGCCATGAGCGGACGGCTGACCACCAATATGTTGATCGGGTCGGCGGTCTGCCAGACCCCTTCCATTTTTGCATTGGTGACCTCGTTTATTTTGATATTTTCGGACTTTTCCAAAGTTCCCGTCAACCCCGCATGGGCCGCCCTCCTCGGGGCCGGCTTCGCTTCAGGACTGGGGGCGATCGGTTCGGGGATCGGTGGCGGTGTCGTGGCGGAAGCCAGTTGCGAAGGGATTGCCCGCCACCCGGCGTCGGTGCGGCAAGTGACCAACATTATGCTCCTGGGGCAGGCAATTACGCAAACGCCCGCCATTCTGGGTCTTCTGGTCAGTTTTATTCTTATTTTCAAGAAATTTACCGCAACCGACGCCATCGCACCGGGCATGGCGTTGCTGAGTGCCGGTTTGTGCATGGGAATCGGTGCGATCGGCCCGGGCCTCGGTGAAGGGATTGCATCCAGTGGCGGCGTGCGCTGGATCGCCCGCAACCCCGCCTTCACCGGAACGTTGACGCGAACCATGCTGGTGGGGATGGCGGTGGCCGAATCAACTGCAATCTATTCAATGGTCATCGCCCTGGTATTGGTTTTTGTCGTATGAGCGTCTCGGCCGCGGTATCAGACAGCATTCTAAAGCGCTGGTCACCGGGGCCGCTAAACGGAGCAGGCCGGCGAGTTGCGTTTTGCGGCGTCCCGCGGAGGGCGTGGCTTTACCGTAACACGGCGTAACAATTTCTCAGTAGGAACGGGAACGCATCCCATAGATATCAACGATCAGGAGGAAAATTATGGCAATCGAAGGTGCAGATCTTGTCAAAGCCGCCGCCTATTTAGGGGCAGGAATCTCAATGGGCCTGGGAGCAATCGGTCCCGGCGTCGGCGAAGGTATGGCGGCCGCCAAAGCCTGCGAAGCGATCGGTCGGAACCCCCAGGAAGCCGGCCTGCTGACACGAACGATGCTGGTCGGGCAGGCCGTTTCCGAGTCCACCGGCATCTATTCACTGGTTATCGCATTGCTTCTGTTGTTTGTCGTTTAGATCCCGTCCGATGGCTAACAGAAGTAAACGCAAGCAGGCCCGAGTTTATCAGTCTACAGTTTGTGGTAGGGC
>CP070697.1:2970663-2974179 GCA_020353555.1 Desulfobacterales bacterium | reverse complement strand
TGCGGTGGCCCTCCGGCGAATCGGCGCTGATCACACCGGTGACGGCGTAGCCGATCATGGGCTTCATGTGGGGATAGCGGCACTGGATTTCCGGGAGCATGAAACCTGTATTGCGCGGACGAAAGTTAAAAAGCTCAATGGCATTCGATATGGCCGGTGTGGGCCACGCCAGCAAGGACTCCAATTCTTCTTGACTCAGACAAGCGGACATTTTCTCCTCCAGGTCACGGCGTAGGTTTCAAAGGTATTTTCGCAAAGCCATCGCCCTAAGTTCCGGCGACACAATCAACCTTAGGCGGTTAATTCGGCTTCCGGGTAATCGAGCACACATCTTTTCAGATTCGATAAAGCCGATTAGGCTTAAATTTAATCATCTCCGATGGCAGCGCAACATCAAAGTTACGCGGCGGCCGATCCTTTCCAATTTCTTTGGCGGGCCAAACCGGACTCCATGACAATGCAGCCTACTTTCAGCCTGAGGCAACCGGTATGAAATCCGGCTCACATGACGGCGCCTTCGCGCTTGGCAGTTTGACATGACCGGGTGTCAGTGCTATTTAGCGAGCGAGTTTGTGGAGCTCGCCCCTGTCCGAATTTATTACCCTAAGCCGGAAAAAATGAGAAGCTCCCACAGTTTCCAGATCAGACTTTTTGATGGGCAAAAAAATCGAAGAGATCATAATTCCGAAAGAGGAAGCCGTATTCTGGCTTGATAAGAACGGGTGTTGGCATAATGAACAGGGAAAATTTCAGCACAAGAAAATTATTGATTTCTTTCACGCCGCCATCAGAAAAGACGCAAAGGGCTACTACCTCAGCCAGAATCATGGCAATTACAGGGAGAAAGTCTATTTTTGTTGCGAAGATGGCGCCTTATTCGTCTTTGATGTGGTCAAGGAAAAGGATATAATTCTGGTATTGAACACGAAAAGACAGATCAAACTCAAGCCCCGCAAATTGTATGTCAAAGATGACAGCCTTTATATGCGGTTGGGGAAGGATTTTATCAAGTTCACTGAACGAGCTCTCATGAGAATTTCGGAACTGCTGCAATATCAGAACCATCAGTACTATATCAAGGTCGGGGAGAGAAAGTACAAGATACCGGAATTATAGGTCTAGATTTCTACAACGAGGACAAAATGGACAGGCCGAATTCAACTGAGCGCTCTAACTGCCCCGTGTGTGGCGAATCGTTGCGGGAAAGCTGGAAAATGTGCCCGGCATGTGAAACACCCCTTACTTCCCTGCTATGCCCGCAATGCGCCCAGCCCGTAAAAGAAAACTGGAGAAGGTGCCCGGAGTGCGCAACCCGGCTTTTGTGTGAGGCCTGCCTCCGCCGTATTCCTCCAGGCCATGCCGGGTGCCCGGTCTGTGAACCCCGGTTTGCGGATACTTCCACCGCCCAACCGGTTCGGGCCGAACCGATCACCGGAATGGAATTCGTCTATGTGCCGGCCGGTTCGTTCATGATGGGGGATACCTTTGACGAGGGTATCGCCAATGAAAGGCCGGTGCATGCCGTCCGCATGGCTGCTTTCTATATCGGCAAATACCCTGTGACGCAGGCCCAGTGGGGGCGGCTGATGTCGGACAACCCTTCCAAATTCAAGGGTGACTCGCATCCGGTTGAACAGGTCGCCTGGGATGATGTGCAGGCGTTTATTGTAAAATTGACGCAGGCGAACCAAGAGAAATATGAATTCCGCCTGCCTTCCGAGGCGGAATGGGAATACGCGGCCCGCAGCGGCGGAAAGAAGGAAAGATACGCCGGCGGGGACGAGGCGCATCCGGTCGCCTGGTTCGAAGAAAACAGCGGGTCGACGACGCATCCGGTGGGCACCAAGATACCCAACGGTCTCGGCCTCTTTGACATGAGCGGCAATGTCTGGGAGTGGTGCCGGGACACCTTCCGCGCGGATGCCTATGAATTCCATCCGCAGGCTGACCCTGTGTGCAGCGGCAACGGACCGGACCGGGTGATCCGGGGCGGCGGTTGGAACCTCGATGCCTGGAGCGCCCGCTGTGCGCGACGCTTCAGCTATCCGGCCGATTTCTTCGGATCCGCTTTGGGGTTTCGTCTGGTGATGGTTTGCTGAGATGTAATGCCTGAACCAAGCGCTCATCAGAATGGAGGCAAATACGGGACGGACAATCGCTTCGAAGGGGCCGATGGAAAAACTCGTTTTGTTTGACATAGACGGCACGCTCATAGACTCCGGTGCGGCCGGATCGCGTTCATGGAATCAGGCATTTTGGTCGACGTTCGCAATTCGGGACGCATTGAAGGGCATACAAATGGATGGCAAAACCGACATCCAAATCCTAAGAGAAGGTATGGCCGCCCATGGCCTGACCCTGGACGACTCCCTGCTGTTGGAGATTACGACGCGCTATCTGGAAAATCTTCGGTCGGAAATCGAAAATCCGGCGGCGCATATTCAGCCGGGGGTGATGGCTTTACTCAACTTCCTGGATGCAAACGACAAGTATGCCGTGGGCCTGCTGACCGGCAATCTGGAAAGCGGGGCACGGATCAAACTTGATCCTTTCGGCCTGAATCAATATTTTGCGCTGGGCGCCTTTGGCAGTGATCATGAAGACCGCAATCGGCTTCTCCCCATTGCCGTTGAAAAGTACAAAAAGATGTCCGGGGAAAAGATCCGTTACGAAGATTGTGTCGTCATCGGCGACACGCCGCGGGACGTGCAGTGCGCCCAGCCTTACAGGGCCCAAACCATCGCCGTGGCGACCGGCAACTATACCTATGACTCCTTATTGGTAACCAGCGCCGATTATGTCATACAAAATCTGCGACAGGCAATCCCTTTGTTCGACATTTAGAATCCAGGCCCAGGCTCGAATTCGATTCCGCGACACGGGCCGTCAGACGTCGCCCGTGCGCCTCGCAACAGCTAAATCGCTATCTCGGAGATTATCGCGAAAGGCTTGGCATGAAATATTACGTCTATTTTGATGCCTACGGGCACGCCCGGCAGGCTATCAGCGCAACGGAACTGGCCGCCAAATACGACAACGACCCGGATCTGTATTTGAAAGCCATGGGTGCCCAGCCGGAGACCAAAATGGAGCACACCTCCGGGCATGTCGGCACCCTTCGCTTTGAAAGCGAAGAGGAGTTAAATGAATATCTTGAATCGTTGGGTGACGAAATCAGCGGGTTTTACGGATGCCGTTCCGAAAGCCGTCCGTATAATTTTTGAGTCCCCCATCGATTCCCCCCAAGCCCCCCGGCTTGAGGAAAGACACCTGTCACGTAAGCTGTCAAATGGTTTATGGGATTTACCTGACCGGCATCGCCTAACCAATGATTGTCCAACCCGACTGAATTCCCCACCCGGCAGTTTGGGAACATAACGCGGGCCAATGCTGCGCCGCCGTTAGACCGGCAATCAAAAGCCCGCCTCCTGAATTGACATTCCTGCCCGCGATATTATTCTGAACGGAGAACCGATTACGGTTACCATCCTTTTTCAGACCCCCGCCGGGTGTCAG
>CP070697.1:2967038-2970563 GCA_020353555.1 Desulfobacterales bacterium | reverse complement strand
CTTCGCGCAAAATGTTCTTGCGTCGCAACTCCACGGGGTCCATCCCCATCTCCCGGGCGATCATGTCGGTATGGCCCTCATAGGCCCAGACGAGCTGGGGGATGCCGAAGCCGCGCAGCGCCCCCGCGGGCGTCAGGTTCGTATAGATCGAATGGGAATCGATTTTGACGTGTTCGATGTGGTAGGGTCCGGCCGCGGTGAAGCCGGACTTCTGAGCGACCCGCGGCCCGATATCGGCATAGGCCCCGCCGTTCCACCACACCTCGCAGCGGCGTGCGACGATCCGTCCATCCCTGGTCACACCACTTTTGATGCGAAACGTGGAGGAATGCTTGGTGATCGTATAGAACTGCTCCTCGATGGTCAGCGAAATCTTCACCGGGCGCTTCACCAGGAGCGTCAGTGCCGCCACCAGCGCCTCCAATCGGATGTACAGCTTGGCACCGAAGCCGCCGCCCAGATAAGGCACCTTCACGCGAACCCGGTTTTCGGGCCAGCCGAGCATTCGCGCAACTTCGATGCGCACGAAGGAGGGGCTCTGGGAGGCCGTGTAGATGGTGAGGGTGGATGGCGTCGAATCCGCGATGGCGACGACGGGCTCCAGGGTCACATGCTGGGTCGGTTGCGTGCGGAAGCTATGTTCGAAAACATGATCGGCTTGGGCGAAGGCCTGGTCAGGCTCACCGCGCAACAGCTGGTAGGTGAGTGCAACGTTGGTGTTCTTTTTGCCCTGCATGTGTTTGAGGTCGGGAAACGTCCCCGCGGGCTTGAGCTCTTCGTGTACGATCGCCGGCGAGGTCATCGCCTCGATCTCGTCAAAGACCGCCGGAAGCTCCTCGTAGTCCGCAACGATCTGCTAGGCCGCCTCCTCCGCCACGTGAGGATCCCTGGCGAGCACCACCGCGACCGGCTCGCCGATGTAGCGCACCTTGTCGAGGGCGAGCACCGGCTGATCGTGGAAAGCCGGTCCGTAGTAAGGATGGGGAATGATCCTCTTCACGTCATCGCCGGTCAGAATGCGATGAACCCCGGGCATCTCGCGGGCGGCACCCGCATCGATGGACTTGATGCGCCCATGCGCCAGCGTGCTGCGGAAAATCCTCCCGTACAGCATCCCGGGAAGGCGGATGTTATGCACGTATTCGGCGCGCCCGGTGACCTTGTCCCAGCCTTCGAGGCGGGGAATCGAGCGGCCGATCTGTCCCCCTGGTGTGGTCGTCGTTGCCATCCGTGTTTCGCTCCTTAAGTTGTTCCCGCTCCGATTGCCTTGCGGACCGCCCGCACAACGTAGACGCGCAGCAGCTCGCGCTTGTATGCCGCCGACCCGCGGATATCGGCAAGGGGCTCGACTTCCTCCGCGGCCGCGTCTGCGGCCCGGCGCAGCACGGTCTCGTCCACCCTGGCGCCGGCGAGAAGGCCTTCCGTGTTCCCGAGACGAAGGGCGTTGTCGGTGGCGGCGCTGACGACGACCCTGGCGGAATTCACCCGCGCGCCTTCGGCTTCGAGCCCGACCGCAACGACCAGCGCCGGCCAATCATCGGCCGAACCGGCCGTGCACTTGAGGTAGGCGGTCCGCCCTGTCCCTTGCGGCGGGATCGTGAGCTCCGTGATCAACTCGTCGTATTTGAGGACGGTCTCGTAATAGCCCTCGAACAGGTCTTCGACCTTCAGCGTGCGTTCGCCCGATGGGCTGACCACCGTCACGCGCGCATCCAGGGCGATCAAAACCGGCGGCAGGTCCATATGCGGATCGCCGTGGGCCAGGCTGCCGCCGACGCTCGCCACATTGCGGACACGCACGTTGGCCAGGCGTCGCATGGCCTGCCCGATCACGGGCGTATGGCGCGCGACCACGGGTGAGCGCTCGAGATCCGCCAGCGACGCCATCGCGCCGATGACGAGGCTTCCGTCCCCGCCGACCTGAATCTCTGCAAAGCGTTTTCCAAGCTTGCGCAAGCTCACGAGGCGGCGCGGATGAAAAACCCCCGCCTTCATCATCATCAGCAGCGCGGTACCGCCGCTGATAGGGCGGACCGATGGATCGTCGGGATCCAGCAGGCCAAGTGCTTCCTGAATCGAGGTCGGCTCAACGAGCTCGAATGGCATCATCTGTCTCTCTCCAGTGCCCCCGGCGCGGGGACGTCCTGTCGGGGAGCTTGCGTTGCGAAAGCTCCGCCAGGCGCAAACGCCGCGCAAATGTTGGTGGCAAATTTTTTTTCCATCTCCTTGGCTTTCGCTTTGAGCACCGGCTGTCCGATGCTGCCGAGCTTGCTTGCCAGCGTGCTCTCAGTGGAATAGCTCACCCTGGTCTGCCCGTCGGCTTCCGTGAGCCGGGTCACCGAAGTGGAGGTGAAACGCCCGACGACGCCCAGCGGGATCCCCTCGATCTTCACCTCGATCTGTTCGGGAGGGGCAATATGCACCATTTCAACGCTGACCGCAAACTTGAATTGCATGAAGGCGATCTTGGTTTCGAGCATGGCTTTGTAATGGGTGGCATCGATTTCTTCGAGGCCGGAAACCCCTTCGACGCAGGATGCGAAGAAAGGCGCATTCCGAAGGGCGCTGAACACCGTCTCCCGCGGAGCCGGTACGGTAATTTCTCCGGACACTTTCATTGGGCAGACACCGTTTCGATCAGTTTTTGCAGCTCCCCGGCAATGCGCTCGGGCTTCTCGAGCACCGTGAGATGCCGGGCCTTCTCCAGAACGGTCAGGGTCGAGCCGGCGATTCCGCGATGCAGCGTCTCGGCCATGCTGATGGGGGTCGCGTAATCTTCCTCCCCGACGACGATCGCAGTCGGCATCTTCATCAGGGGCAGCGCAGCCGTTAGATCGCAGGCCCCCAGCATCCGGCAGGTCTCGGCATAGGCCTGCGGGTCGTTGGCAAGAAAGGTGTTGACACTGCGGCTCACGATCTCCGGATGAGCAGCGCGGAATTCATCCGTGAACCAGCGGCTCGTCTGAAACTCGATCATCGACTGGAGGCCGGCCGTGGTGGCCTTGGTGGCGCGTTCTTCCCACTTGTCGGGTGCATGGTACCCCGCCGTGGTATCGATCAGGCCAAGCGCCCGGGCCCGGGCCGGATACGCCGCCGCAAAAGCAAGCGTGACGCATCCACCCATCGAAGCGCCGGCAATCACCGCGGAGCTCCATCCAACATGATCGAGAAGATCGGCCAGATCGTCTGCAAACAGCTCCACGCGGTACGGCCCCTTGGGCTTTTCCGACTGGCCATGGCCGCGGCAATCATAAAGCAGGACGTCTGCATGGGCTTCCAGCACACCGCTCAAATCCTGCCAGAACGATCGATCCATCGCCAGCGAGTGCACGAGCGCGATACGGGCCGTGTTTTTGCCCCGCCCGTGAACTTCGTATGCGATCCGCGTTCCGTCGCGTACTGTGGCTTTTGCTACTTGCATTGTTTCCTTTCATCAAAATTCGACTTGTCCGTCAAGATGCAATTTTGTATCAATTTAGCTGTATGCAAAATATCCCGGTCGACTGCTCATCCATGGTTTTTCAA
>CP070697.1:2963412-2966938 GCA_020353555.1 Desulfobacterales bacterium | reverse complement strand
ATTTCATTTTCTTTGATGATTTGGGTGCTGGCGATACGTTCCTGTTCAACCGTACGCTCGAAAGCCAGTTGGGCCAGTTCCACCTGCTGTTTGGCACTTATCTGGGCCTCCTTGGCTTGCCGTTCTTTCTCCACCTGTTCTTTGATGATATTGGTGCTTTGTTCGGACCGGCGAACTTCGATTTCACGCTGTTGTTCCAGTTTAGCAAATTCTTCTTCTCGCGCCAGGTCAAGCTTTTTGCGCTGGGCTTCGAGGTCCTTTTGCCTGATGGCGACTTCGGTGTCGCGTTCGATGGCATTGCGCTGTTTGGCCCGGGTATTGATGATTTCCGTCAACAGTGTCAAACCCTGGGCGTCGAAGGCGTTGTCAGGGTTGAAATATTTGCGGTCGGTCTGTTCCAGTTCACTCAGGGAAACCGATTCGAGTTCAAGGCCGTTCTTGGAGAGCCCCTCGCCCACGGCCTCCTGCACCCGCTTGACGAATTCCCCCCGATTCTGGTGAAGCTCATCCATGTTCATCTCGGCTGCCACAGCCCTGAGGGCGTTGACGAATTTACCTTCGACCAGATCCTTCAGAGCGTCCGGATTCATCGTCCGGCGACCCAGCGTCTGGGCGGCGGCCGCAATGTCATCTAAGGACGGTTTGACGCGGACATAGAATTCCGCTTGGACGTCCATCCGTAAGCGGTCTTTGGTGATCAGGGCCTGATTGTTCGCCCGGGTGACCTCCAGCCGGATGGTGTTCATGTTGACTTGAATGACTTCGTGCAGCACCGGAAAAACCAGGGCGCCGCCATTCATGACCACCTTCTGGCCGCCGAAACCCGTGCGCACGAACGCGTTTTCCTGGGAGGCGCGCTGGTAGCGTCTGGAATAAATCAACCACACAATCAGCAAGGCGATTGCGACACAAATTAAAATGATGAATGACAGTGCCGGTAAGGACATGATGATTCCCTTTTCAATGCTATCCGGTTAGTTGCCAAGACTTGGCCAATTCGGGTTTTGGCCGCCTAGGATCTTGCCAAAGTCCAGTGGTGCCGCGGCGATCCTGTCTTTCCAGGGGGAAATGTCGATTTTGTTGGCGATGCAATGTCTAATTACGCCGGCGTCATGCGCGTTGCCGACGAGAAGGGCCCCGACGATTCTCGAGCCTGCCAGATATAATTTCCGTGAGGCGCCCTGCTTCAAATCCACGTGTCGAAGTTCCTGATACTGCCCGTAATCGGGTTTGGACGCGCCCATCGAGGCCACGACCACGTCCATCAGGGTCGTTACGTTTTCACGGAACTGCCCCAGGCGTCGGGCGGGCCGGCCGGCCATGTTGAGCCCGGCAATTTCGCCCTGGGCGCAGGCGTTGAACCAGGTGGCGATCACCTCCGTTTCTCCGGTAATTTCGTTATTTCCTTCGGCGGCGTCGCCGGCGGCGTAAACATCCTCCACGCTGGTCCGCATCCGTTCGTCCACCAGAATGCCGAGGTTGGCCTTGATCGAGGTATGCCTGACCATTTGGACATTGGGCTGGACGCCTTTGCCCACAACCACCAGGTCGGCCGGCAGGGTTTCGCCGTAGGACGTGACGACCTGGGCGCGGCCTCCCTTCTCGTAGACTTGCGACACATCGCGGCCAAAGAGGATGTCGATCCCTTGGGCGGCGAGCTTCGCTTGAATGATCAAGGCGCTTTCGCGATCCATCTGTTGCGAAAGCACTTGTTCGGAGCCGGAGATGAGAGTGATGCCTATCTTGCTTGTCAAAATGGCCTTGATGGTCTGCAGGCTGACCAGCCCGGCACCCGTTACCACGACCTTTTCGGCGCTTTCACTGACGGCTTTGATTTTATCGGCATCGGCGATGGTTCGCAGCGTCGATACATATTTTGAAGCGGCGGGCGTCACGTTGTCCAGGGTTCGGGCCGATGCCCCACTGGCGATCAGGAGGTTGTCGTAGTCCAGCCGCGAACCGTCATCGAGATGGATTTGTCGATGGCCGGGGTCCACGGCTTCCACGGATCGTCCGAAAATGGTGGCAACCCCGTGTTTGCTGTAAAAGCGCTCATCAACCAGAAACAGTTTTGACCGCTGCACCTGGTTGCCGATGTAGTAGGTCGTCAGTACCGGAGAATAGGCCGGGCATTTTTCAGCTGAAATCAATACGATGGGCCGCGAATCACCGCTTTTTCGAATGGCCTTGATGGCCGACAAGCCCGCGGCGCTATTACCGATGATCGTATGTTTCCTTGCCCTGGCCACAATGGACACGCTACTTCCCCATTACTGCGTGGCTCCCTGTCCGGCGGGGTCCAAATCTTCTACTCCAGCCCCAGTTCCCTGAGCTTCACGCTGGTTGGAACACCCTCCGGGTTCCACCCCCGCAGGCGATAGTATTCCGGCAGCATTTCCTTCAGATGAACGACCATGCCCTTGGCCGGGCCGTCGGGCATCGGCTCTTCGAGCATCCTTTTGGGCAGGGTGTCGTCTTTGGCCGTCAGCCCGGCCTTCAGGTTGAACAGTCTTTCCTGGTTGAAAATTCGTTCTCCGGTTCGCATGAAGCCCCGGTGGCCCTCCATGTCGATGCCCGTGGCGGTTTCAATCAGAGCCCGACAGTCGTCCTCGTTCATCCCCAGGAAGAACATGAAATTGCACATGCCGCAGGAATCAATCAGACAGAACCAGTCCTGAATTTCCTTGGCCAGTTCCGGTTTGTCGTCCCACCGGAGGGGGTCCACCGGACCCAGATTCCGATCGGTGGTGATGCGCCAATAATTAACGCCGTAGAGCGACAGATCCTGCACCTCGCCCCGAATATGGCATCCGCCGCGGCTATTGGTGGCGTAGCCCAGCCCCATGCCCTGAAGGCCCCGGGGATCATAGCTGGCAAATTCCAGTTTTTTGGCACCCATGAAGAACTCGGGGTGGCCGTAGCGCGTGGCCAGGCGAAACGCCCCGTCCGCCAGTATATTGCCGAAACCGCGGCGATACGCCATGTCATGGGTCAATTGAATGACCGCTTCGGCGTTGCCGAAATTAAGCGGCATGCCGACGTCTTTCATGGGCAAATAGCCCGCTTCATAAAGCTCCATGGCGCAGGCGATGGTCGATCCGGCCGAGATGGTGTCCATGCCCATTTCATTGCAGATAAAACCCGCCTTGGACACCACTTCGAGATCATTGATGAAGCAACTCGAACCGTAAAGACCGATGGTTTCGTACTCGGGACCCACGCCTTCCGAAGCGTATTTCGGATTGGTAATCCTGGTCACCCGGCCGCATCCCACCGGGCAGGCGGGACAGGCCAGTCCCATGTTTTTCCGGGTGGAGATCGTTGTTGCCAGGCGATCGCCGGCAAGCTTTTCCCAGCTTTGATTCGTTCCGTATTTGAAATTCCGCGTGGGCAGAACACCGAATTCTTTGACGAGGGTTAGAACGCCCGGCGTGCCGATCTGGTGGAAGTGCTCGGTGCTGGGAAGATCGATTTTGCGGTAGGCATCCATCATGGCGGCCCAGAAGGCCGTCTTGTGCGCCACTTT
>CP070697.1:2959783-2963312 GCA_020353555.1 Desulfobacterales bacterium | reverse complement strand
GGTCGACCGGGATATTTTGCATACAGCCAAATTGACACTCGGGACTCCAGTGCGCGACTCTCAACCGCGCCAACCAATGGTGGGGCGTGAATACGAACAAAAAGGTCATTTGGGATTTTGGTATACCCCTTCTCATCCTTTTCGGTTTTACCTTCGTCTTCTGGTTTACCGATGTCGATATTCTCCTGAGCAGCTGCTTTTACTCAAGCGAGAAGGGATGGTTTCTGAAGAGAAAAGAGCCCTGGAATTTTCTATACCGCTATGGTGGTGTTCCCGGCATTACCCTGGGCCTCGCTTCCCTGGCCGCCATCGGGGTGAGCTTTATTTCCATCAGGGTTCGACCCTACCGGAAGGCCGCCATATTTCTCGTGGTCGTCTTGGCGTTAGGTCCGGGGCTCGTTACCGGTTTTTTCAAAGAGACCTGGGGCAGACCGCGTCCGAGAAAAATCGAAAACTTCGGGGGTCCGGAGCAATTCCTGCCCGTTTGGAAAATGGGCACGTCAGGTAGATTCAAGTCATTTCCGAGCTCCCATGCCTCCATCGGCTTTTACCTGTTCGCGCCCTATTTCGTGCTGCGTCGCACCGCGAGCACGTGGGCCAGATTCTCGCTATCTGCAGGTATTATCTACGGCACGCTGATGGGGATCGGCCGAATCGCGCAGGGCGGCCATTTTGCCAGCGATGTTCTCTGGGCCGCAGGGTTCACCTACCTTACGGGTCTAGTACTTTGCTATGCTTTCCGATTCGACACGACGATCCCGCGGCGAGGGCACGATCCCATCATAAGCGGCTAGTCGCGGGCACCGCATGCCGAGTTTCCTTTTTTCCCCGCAGGCAACAATTCCGTTGCTGTGCCCCAAAACCCCCTGTTCAATAGGCATTTCTCCGGGGCTTGTATTTACCGCAAGGTTGCGGTATTTAGCCGGAGGCCGCAAAAACCCGCCCCAACGATGGGCGATGTTTTGTCCTTGGATCCGCCGCCGGCGGATTGGTCAATGTATGACAGCGGTCGGATATATCGCTTGAACGGTACATCGAACTAAGGTGGCAAGCGTTTCCCAAGAGGAGTGGCGGCATTTGCGGCGATGAATGGTTTCAAGGCTTTAACAATGCTGATTTTCCTGGTGAGCTGGAGTGTGGTCGAGGTGGACGCTTCCTGGCTGATTGATGCCGAACGCTACCATGTGGCCGTGCACGGCCAATTATCCTGCCAGGACTGCCATACCGGCATTGCCGCAAAACAGCTCCATCCCCAACCCACCGAGGTCAACAAGACCTTGCCAGACTTTTTTCGATTGGAGCAGTGCACGCAGTGTCATGGGGAAGTCCTCAATGAAATCGATAACGGCGCCCACGGCGGAGAAAAAGTTGCCGACCGCGAAAAATCAAACTTTTGCATTGCCTGCCACGATCCCCATTACCAGGCATCGTATTCCGCTTCCGCGGCTAAAGTGGATCTCGACCAACCGGCTGAGGTAAAATGCAGCCTCTGTCATGAGTTTCAGACCGATTTGCCCGAACCGTCTCCGGAAGACGAACAATGTCTGGGCTGCCATCGGTCCTTTTCGCCCTCCGACCCCCAGGCAGGGGAGAAGATTTCTCATCTTTGCTTTCACTGTCACGGCTCCGCCGCGCAGGGGGACGCCATTCGGGGTTCCGTGCGGTATCCGCTGATTGACGTCCCGCGCTACGGATCTTCCACGCACGCCGGGGTAGCCTGCCTGGTGTGCCATCTGCGGTCCGCGGAGTTTAAGCATGCGGAACAGGAGTTGGCCGACTGCCGCCAATGTCACCGGCCCCATGATGAAAAGGTCGCCCACGATGCGCATTTCGGAATAACGTGCGAGGCCTGTCATCTTGAAGGCGTCATCCCGGTGAAAGATCCTGAAGCCGGTCAGCTACGGTGGCGGAAGGAACGCCCGCCGGGCCGGCCGAGCGGGATCCACCACATTGTGACGTCAAAAGACGATTCCTTCTGCCGGCGCTGCCATTTTCGCGGCAATACCTTCGGGGCAGCGGCCATGGTCCTGCCGGCCAAAAGTGTCATTTGCATGCCCTGTCATGTCGCCACGTTTTCGGTCGGAGATACAACCACCATCGTTGCTTTGGTCATTTTTCTGGGGGGAGTGCTCGGCGGCGTATCCGTCTGGTTTTCGGGCAACCTGGGCGGAGGAAATGCGGCGGGCTTTGCCGGCAAGATTGTGCAAACACTCAGCGATGTTTACGGGACACTTTTTTCGCCCCGGATTATTGCGATCGGAAGGGCCTTAATTTTGGATGCGCTCCTGCAGCGACGTCTTTTTCGAATTTCCAAGGCCCGCTGGTTGAACCATGCGTTGGTTTTTTTTCCAATTCTCTTACGGCTGGCCTGGGGACTGGTGGCGCTGGTCACCTCCCTCGGGTGGCCGCAATGGCCGGGAGTCCGGCTGCTGCTTGACAAAAATCACCCGCTTCCCGCCTTTGTGTTTGATGTGACCGGGGTGATGGTAATATTGGGAGTCGTCGGTATGGTGCTGCGCAGACAACGGAGCGGAGCGACCCCGCCACTGCAAGGGCTGCCCCGAGCGGATTGGGCGGCGTACAGCTTACTGGGCGGAATCTTCATGCTCGGTTTCGTTCTGGAGGGCCTGCGGATAGCCATGAGCGATCGTCCGGAAGGAGCGGTCTATGCCTTTCTCGGTTACTTCATCAGCCGGCTTTTTAGCGGTGCCGACCTCACTGGCATTTATGGGTATCTATGGTATGCGCACGCCATAACGATCGGGACTTTCGTGGCTTATCTTCCCTTCAGCCGGATGTTCCATATGGTCATGGCGCCCGTGACGCTGGCGTTGAATGCGGACCGCCAGCATCATCGCAATTCCAAAAATCAAGGAAGGAGAACGATCAATGGAAATTCAAGGATATAACATGCCCGATGACCTGTATTATGAAGAACATCATTACTGGGTTCGGGTGGACGGTGACATTTTGGTGATGGGCATGGATGAGTTCGCCCAGAAAATGGCCGGCGAAATCGTGTTTGTTCAACTCCCGTTTGAGGGCAAGAAACTCAAGAGCGGCAAAAAGTTTGCCAAGGTGGAGTCGGGCAAGTGGTTGGGAACCGTGTATGCCCCGGTCAATGGAGAACTGGTGTCCAGCAACGAAGAGCTGGAGACCAATACGACGCTGATCAACGAGGACTGCTACGGCAAGGGGTGGATGTACAAGATTAAGCCGGATGACATGCGCGAAGTGCAGAATCTGATTCACGGGGCCGACGCGGTTGAAAAATGGCTTTCAGCCGATATAGAGCGCTATAAAAAAGACTGAGATGACCCAGAAAGACTACCGCATCCAGGAAATCCTGCAGATGGAGGCCTGCACCAACTGCTACCTGTGTGCCGATGTTTGCCCGGCGGTGGCAGCCACCCGGGATGGCCACTTATCCGGTGTTTATCGTCTGGAAGAAATGCGCAAAATAATGCGTTCGCGCGCTGGATGGTTTCGCCGGTTTTGGAGGAAAAGAGCGCCGTCGGAGGAGCAGTTG
>CP070697.1:2956103-2959683 GCA_020353555.1 Desulfobacterales bacterium | reverse complement strand
GAAAAGCGTTGCGCAGGAGCTTGCTCCACGGGGGATCACGGTGAATGTCGTGGCTCCGGGATACATCGCAACGGACATGACGGCCGCGCTGGGGGACAAGGCCAGGGAGGCGATGGTCAGCCGGATTCCTCTGGGCCGGGTCGGAAATCCCGAAGATGTGGCCGCCGCCGTGGTGTTTCTGGCCTCGGAACAAGCCGCTTACATCACCGGTCAAGTGATCCACGTGAATGGGGGCATGTACATGTAGGACGGTTTTCAGGTGGTCCCGTCGGCCGGTTTAGCCCGCCTGTGGGCATACCCCCAAGCTTTGAGCGCGATAACACGTCAGGTTCCCAGTCGCGAGCCCCCCAATAGCGCCAGCAAACCAAAAAGCTCTGAAATTTCATAAAGTTAAAGATCTGGTCGACCGTATCAATGTAGATATTTGCAAATGGCCGCGATCCACCGGCCGGCCCGCCGGGGGCGGGGCAACCGCCTTGGTTAGGGCCGTCACATCTCATTGGGATTTAAGATAGAAAGGCCCCAAGTAGAAGCAATACTTGGTTCGGGCAGATGACGATAATGATAGAACAGGAGGAAAAACGAATGTCAGTCGAAGACAAAGTGAAAAAGATTATTGCCGAGAAACTGAGCGTGGACTTGGCCGAAGTTGTCCCCGAGGCTTCTTTTGTCGATGATTTGGGTGCGGATTCGCTGGATTTGGTGGAGTTGATCATGTCCATGGAAGAAGAATTCGATGTTGACATTTCCGATGAAGATGCGGAACAGATCGCGACGGTTCAGGATGCAATCGATTATATTAATTCGCATTGATTTTCTTAATGAAGAATTTCGGGCCCTCTTTTCTATTCTCGCCCTCAAACCGCAACGATTTGGGATGCGCGGGCTGTCGCTAAGGCGTGGGCGTAACAACGCATCTGAGGGAGGGCCGATAAGCGTCGCGTTACACCGGGGCAGCGGGTTCGCCCGGCGGGCCGTTTGAAGTGGAATCCTAACAGCGTCCCGTGTGCCGCTATTTCCGGAAAAGCGGCCGGCCAGGCGCATATCAGCATATGGGTTTGAAAAAAGAGCGATGCGATGCATTCGCCAGCGGCAGAACCATCACCAACGAATATTATCTAAATTCTTGGGCCGGAAGACTTTTTCCGGTTGTGAAGGAGGTCCTTTTGAATAGGCGGGTTGTTGTTACAGGTATGGGGTTAGTGACGCCCCTCGGCATCGGAGTGCCGGAAACGTGGAAGCGTCTGTGCGCCGGAAAGTCGGGTATCACCGAAATCACGCGGTTCGATACCGCCGAGCATCAGACGAAGATTGCCGGGGAGGTCAAAGACTTTCACCCCGAAGATTTTGTTCCTAAAAAAGAGGCCAAACGCTTGCAGCCTTTCATTTCCTACGCCATGGCGGCCACCCGCATGGCGATGGAGGATTCCGGGCTGGTGATCGACCATTCCAACTGCGGCAGCATTGGAGTCATCACAGGCTGCGGTCTGGGGGGCTTGGGGTTCATGGAGGAGACCATTCTCTCCCTGTCCGAGCGAGGACCGAAACGGGTGAGCCCCTTTTTCATTCCGATGATGATCGGCAACATGGCGGCCGGAATGATTTCAATCCATTTTGGCGCCCAGGGGCCCAACGCGTCAATTGCCACCGCCTGCGCGGCCGGTGCTCATGCCGTGGGAGACTCCTTCAAGCTGATTCAAATGGGCATGGCCGACGCCATGATCACCGGGGGAACCGAGGCCGTGATCACACCGACCTGTATTGCCGGTTTTAATGCCATGAAGGCCCTGTCCACGCGCAACGGAGATCCTGAAAAAGCCTCGCGTCCGTTTGACCGGGACCGTGACGGCTTTGTGGTGGGCGAAGGAAGCGGGATCATGATCCTTGAAGCCCTGGAGCGAGCCCTGGAGAGAGGCGCTCCCATTTACGCGGAAATCATCGGTTACGGGATGACCGGCGACGGCTATCACATGACCTCTCCGCCGCCGGACGGTAGCGGGGCTGCGCGCTGCATGAAGGCCGCCCTGAAGGATGCCGGCATCAACTATGACCGGGTCGACTACATCAATGCCCACGGGACGTCGACGCAACTCAATGACCTTTATGAAACTCGGGCCGTCAAGGCGGTCTTTAAAGAGCATGCGTACTCCCTGGCGATGAGTTCCACCAAATCCATGACCGGCCATCTGCTGGGAGGCGCCGGAGGGATTGAGACGGTCTTTACGGCTTTGAGCGTGCATGAGGATATCATTCCGCCGACGATCAACCATGAACATTCGGCCGAAGAGTGCGACCTGGATTATGTGCCCAACGTGGCGCGCAAGACCCCGGTCAACGTTGCGATGACCAACTCCTTTGGCTTCGGCGGGACCAATGCCGTTCTCATACTGCAAAAAGCGGAACACAGAGGTTGATTCCAGAATGGCAGCGGGTGAGCAGCGTCCCTCGTGGGAAGAGTATTTCATGGATATAACCCTGCTGGTGGCCAAGCGCTCGACTTGCCTGCGGCGGGCGGTCGGTGCAATTATCGTCAAGGATAAAAGGGTCTTGTCCACCGGCTATAACGGAGCGCCCACCGGGATTCGGCATTGTCTGGAAGTGGGGTGCCTGCGCGAACAACTCAATGTCGAATCCGGCGCAAGGCATGAACTGTGCCGCGGTATCCACGCCGAACAGAATGCGATTATTCAGGCCGCCTATCACGGCGTATCGGTGAAGGGCGCCAGCCTGTTCTGCACCAACTTACCCTGTTCCATCTGCGCGAAGATGATTATCAACGCCGGTATCCAGCAGATCTACTACCGGTCCGGGTATGCGGATGCCATCTCTAAACAAATGCTTCAGGAGGCGGGGGTTGAACTGACTAAACTTGATACCGACAGGCAGGGAGAAAATTCATGAAGTGTCCTTTTTGTGGCGAAATCGACAACAAAGTCATCGATTCCCGGTTGAGCAAGGATGCCACGGTGATTCGTCGCCGGAGGGAGTGTTTGATCTGCAGCCGACGGTTTACGACCTACGAGCACATTGAAGAGATCCCGATTATGATTATCAAGAAGGACGGACGGCGGGAAGTTTTCAGCCGGGAGAAGGTGCGTACCGGAATCCAAAAAGCCTGTGAAAAACGCAACATCAGCATGCATGTGATCGAAGAGTTTATTGATGATCTGGAACGGGATCTGCGCGAAACCGGCGAAAAAGAAATTGCTTCCTCCACAGTGGGCGAAAAGATCATGGCCAAGCTTCACGAACTCGATGATGTCGCCTATGTGCGCTTTGCCTCGGTTTACCGGGAGTTTAAGGATGTCAACGATTTTGTGGATGAGCTCAAAAGTCTGTTGAGTAATCATTGATGCGAAAAGACCGATGACCGCTAGCCGTTATCCGCAGCCTGCGATTTTGCGTTTTCTGAAGCCAAATGAACGATCCATACTTTATGCAAATGGCCCTGGACCTGGCTCTCAAAGGACAAGGGTTTACTTCCCCGAACCCGATGGTCGGAGCCGTGATTGTGAAAGACGGCCAGGTCATGGGGCAAGGATACCACCAAAAGGTCGGGGGGGCGCACGCGGAAGTCAAT
>CP070697.1:2952415-2956003 GCA_020353555.1 Desulfobacterales bacterium | reverse complement strand
AAATATCGGGATCAAAATACGCCGGCGGGTGTTGTCACCAGCGCCATGCGCGTCCAACAGAATGTTCAGATTGTGCCGCTGGCCAAGCTTCTCACGGTCCCGGTCGACATGCAGACCACGGTGTTTGTCGGCAGCAGTCAATCGAGTCGGTATATGGACTTTATGGTCACACCCCGAGGTTATGCGAATAAATACGCCATGCATAAAGATCCATGAAGAGGCAACCGCCGTTTTGCGCTCACCTCACAGATATATGGAAGGGATTGAAAGTGACAAAATCAAAGAAAACTCCTTGTCTGGCGGTCTTGGGGACCGGCTCCGATGTAGGCAAAAGCATCATCGTGACCGCCCTGTGTCGATCATTGGCCAACCAGGATGTCAAGGTCGCGCCCTTTAAAGCGCAGAACATGTCCAACAATTCCGGCGTCACGCCGGAAGGATTGGAGATGGGCCGCGCTCAGATTGTGCAGGCCGAAGCCGCGCGGCTCCCGCCGCAAGTGGATATGAATCCCATTCTCTTAAAACCCACCAGCGAGATCGGCTCCCAGGTGGTTCTGCTCGGGAAGGTGGCTGCCGACCATACGGCCCGGGACTACCATAAAAAAAAGGAACACCTGTTTGCCACGGCCGCCGCTGCCCTGCAACGCCTGCAGGCCGACCATGAGCTGATCATCCTGGAGGGCGCCGGCTCCTGCGCCGAAGTCAATCTGATGGCCCACGATATCGTTAATCTGCGCATGGCGGAGTATGCGCAGGCGCCGGTTGTTTTGGTGGCGGATATCCACCGCGGCGGGGTGTTTGCTCAAATCATCGGAACCCTGGAATGCCTCAGCCCAGGGCAGCGCGATCTGATCAAGGGGTTTATCATCAATCGCTTCCGGGGAGATATCGGCCTTTTTGACGGAGGGGTACGCTGGATCGAGCAAAAAACCGGGAAAAAGATCTTGGGCGTTCTTCCCTGGTACGATCATATCCACATTGAGCCTGAAGATTCGGTTGTGATTGAAAATCCCCGGAAAGTCTTCCTCGGAAACCGGAATGTTCCCGCGATCGCGGTCATCCGTCTGCCGCATATTTCCAATTTCACGGATTTCGATCCTCTGGCCGCACTGCAAGGTGTGGAGGTGTATTTTCTGGAGAAAGTCCAGGACCTGAGTCCTTTCCGGGCGGTTATTCTGCCTGGCTCCAAAAATACGCGCTTTGATCTCGACTGGCTCAAATCAAGCGGATGGACCGCTGAACTGACGAGCTACACCAGCCGCGGCGGGCATGTCTTGGGGATCTGCGGCGGTTACCAGATGATGGGCAACTGCGTGCACGATCCGGGCGGATTGGAAGGCCGACCCGGGAGCACCGACGGCTTGAAGCTGCTGCCGGTAGAGACCTATCTGAAAGCGCCCAAGACCACGACGCGGACCCGGTTTGCCTGGGACGATGTAGGCGGGTCCGGATATGAAATCCACATGGGGCACAGCCGTCGGCTCGGCGGGGCCCCCTTGTTGCGTGTCTTCGAGCGCAACAGCGCCTCCTGTGAAGATGAAGACGGGTGCCTAAGCCCTGACAACCGGATGATGGGCACCTACATTCACGGACTTTTTGATAATCCGGGGATCACCCGCCTGTGGTTGGCAAGCATCGGTCTGGATGCGGTCGAGACCCGTGACATCGAAGGATTTGACGCCCGCGATCGGCAATATGACCTGCTGGCCGAGCATTTCGAAAAGTATGTGGATATCGAATCGATCATCGCCATGGCCAAGGTCAAAATGCGCCGCGGCGAGTGATCCATGCCGAAACTCAAACTCTCTGAACAACGGGGAAGCGGAGCCGATTCATGCCAGAAACCACATTGATCATCGGGGGATGCCGGAGCGGCAAGAGCCGCCATGCGCTTGAATTAGCGGAACGGGTGCCCACCGATCAGAAGCTTTTTATCGCCACCTGTGTACCCTCCGACGAGGAAATGCGGCAACGGATCGCACGGCACCAAACCGAGAGAGATCCAAGCTGGACCACGGTGGAAGCCCCTCTCCTCCTGCCGGAGGCCATACTTGAAAACAGCCGCAACGGGCGCGTCATTCTCGTCGACTGTCTGACGCTTTGGATAAACAACCTCCTCATGCAAGACCGTGAACCGGAGAAGATCACTCCCGCAGTACAGCGCCTGGCCGGCGTCATTCAAGCAGTCAACTCAGCGGTCATCCTGGTTTCAAACGAAGTCGGAACCGGCATCGTACCGGAAAACAAACTGGCCCGGCTGTACCGGGATATCGCCGGCTGGACCAATCAGCAAGTGGCGGCTTCGGCCGACCGGGTGATTTGGATGGTGGCGGGGATTCCGGTGACGATCAAGGAATGCCGCCATGCGCCTCAGGCGCCGTGACCCTGGCTGCATGCGGGTCGATAACGACCGTAATTCTTGCGAAGACACACCGTGAAAAGCTTTATTTCCGCAATTCAGTTCATAACCATTCTGCGCGTCGGCCGGCCGGGAACTTTTGATCCCCGGCGGATGATCCCATTCTTCCCGCTGGTGGGCCTGCTGCTGGGCTTGCTGGTTGCCGGCTTTGATCGTCTGGCCCGGTGCTTGTGGACGGAACCCGTGGCGGCCCTGCTCGATGTGACCTTTTTGGCAATTCTGACCGGAGCGTTTCATCTGGATGGGCTCGGAGATACGGCGGATGGACTTTGCGGACATCGGCCCAAGGACAAGGTCCTGGCCATCATGAAAGACAGCCGAATCGGTGTGATGGGACTGGTGGCGATTGTCTTGGGCTTGGCCCTGAAATGGGGCGGAATCATGGGGCTGGAAGCGCACCGCAGTCTTCTGCTGATTTTAGTGCCCGCCTACGCCCGCAGCGGGATGCTCTTCGGCCTGCGGATTTTCGATTACGGCCGACCGGAGGGGGGCACCGGCCGGGCCTTTTTCAGCGAGAAATTGAAAATATCCGCCTTTTGGGGGGTGCTCGTTCCCGTGACCATTTCGTTGTTCTTAGGATGGAAAGGGATCTGGCTGAATCTTTTCTTCGCGGTGATCCTCACGGCGATTCTCTGGTACTATAAGCAACGGCTGGGATGCATTACGGGGGATATGTTAGGAGCCATGACGGAAATGATGGAATCCGGATTGTTTTTGTTGATTTCAAGCAGAGGACTTCTATGTTAAGCGGTCACGGCGGCAATATCTACGGGCTGGCCCGCCAGCTGGGCTGTGCGCCCGCCGATATCATCGACATGAGCAGCAATTTGAATCCACTGGGTCCCTTGCCGGGACTCTTGGATTTCCTGCGGGAACACATTACGGCCATCACGGCTTTGCCGGAAGTCAACGCTCAAACCCTCACGGCCCAATTTGCCGCCGCGCACGGGGTAGCTCCCGCCTGTGTTTTGGCGGGTAATGGCACAACGCAATTCATTTATGCCATCCCCCGGGCCCTTGGTAGCCGCAAAGCACTGATTCTCGGCCCCACGTATGCGGACTATGCCGATGCCTGCCGCATGCACAACCTGCATCACCGCTTCGCCCTCGCCGAGGAATCCAGAGATTTCCGCCCGGATACACCGCAGATCAGAAAAAGCCTCGAAGGC
>CP070697.1:2948725-2952315 GCA_020353555.1 Desulfobacterales bacterium | reverse complement strand
CGGTTTCCGGATAGAAAGCCGTTATAAGACACATCGTCAGCAGCCTCACCGATAGGTTCAGCGCGCGTCAGGCAAAAAATTGAAAGGTGAACCGCAAGATGGTGTAAGTGCCCTGCTTTTCCTGATCGAAAACCGGCGGCTGGAATGCTTGATGCAAACCTGCTGGCAATTGCCAAGGACTATGACAAGATAATATCATGTGTAGTACGTTGCAGACATGCAGAATAATTTACAAGACAGAGCGGCCGTTCCCATACCACCTCCACTGGTTTTTTTTGCGTGTTTGGGGATTGGTATCGTTCTGGAATATTCAATTCCATTGCGCCCTGCGGGTTGGCCATGGTCATTGCGGATCATCCCGGGTTGCCTCCTATTGCTGTTTTCCGGTCTCTTGGCGACAAGTGCACTGCTAGTGCTTCGCAAGAACAAGACCCCGTTCGATCCCGCAAAGCCAACGATCAAAATAGTGCGCGGGGGTTCGTTTCGGTTTTCCCGTCATCCGATGTATTTGTCCCTCCTGCTTTTGCTCAGCGGGGTGGCGCTTTCGATGGGCTCAATTTGGCTTTTATCGGCCGTACCGATTCTTTTCGTCATCCTGGAAGTCTTTGCGGTGCGACCCGAGGAAGAATACCTGATCCAGAAATTCGGCGACGAATATCTGGATTATAAGGCTTCCGTAAGACGCTGGATCTGAGCGAAATTGACTGCCGACGATTGAACATGAAAGATTAGGGCTCACCTGGGGTCCAGAGACGACTGCTAACCTTTAGTCTCGGAGTGAGTGGAAGATAAGTGGCCGGAGCCGTCGTTATTTTTGAAAGGATCGATCGTCATGCCCGCCCCGCCCGGCGGGCAGGGCGGGGCCGTCCATTCCGTCGGCCGAATGGTTCACCCCCCGAAAATGGGCTGAAACACGCGCACCACCACCCCGTTCTTCAGACCGTGTCCGGCTTTAACCAGGTGTCCGTCGATGGATACCATGCCGAGTTTTGCCGTGGGGAGGTTCAGATGCGCCAGGAGATCTTCAATCCGGGAGCCCTCCGGAATTTCGATCTCGAAACCGCGCACCGGATCGTGGTCGGGAAAAGACTTGCGTAGAGTTCCAAACAATATGACCGTAACTTTCATCATGACGAAACCCAGCGCAAGGGAATGATTTTAGCCTTTTCAAAACCCCGGAGGCGGCTGAACCCGGAATGATATCGATCAAAATGAAATCCGGCGATCGGATGCGTCAAACAGCGGCCCGTTTTGCGGCCCCGAAATCGCCGCCTAGAAATCAAAAGTCTGATCCATTTCTTCATCGCTGATAATGACGACTTTGTTATGGGGCGGCAGAGGCTCTTCATAGAACATCTTGGGCAGACGATCGTCTTTATTGGTAAATCCCGCCCGGCGATTGAATTCCCTTTCTGCTTTGAGCACGCGAATACCCAGGGCGCGCCAGTCTTCTTCTCCAAAGGGCCGGCCTGACTTGGCGGCAATCATCCGGTATACCGTGGCGATCCCTTCCGGGGAGGCCAGACCGGACTGGGCAAAGTCGCAAATCCCCACGGTATCGACGGCCGCCATATGGATTTGCGCATTGCGGGAGGCTTCCACCTGGCCGGCGGCGGAAAAACGATCCAGCGTTCCTCCAAACGCTTCCAGGTTTTTGTCCACCACCCATCCGGCCGTATGATCCCCTCCCATGGGACTGGTGGCATAGGTCACCGCCATTCCCTGAATCGCCCGGGGATCGTAGGCCGCCATGCTCTGCCCCTTGATAACCGGCACCCGCGCATGGTTAAAGTGTTTGCCAACGGCGGCCGGACCGTTGCCCAGGAGCTTTCCGAAGGCGGTCCCTTGCGCGACTTCCTCAACCAAAGCCATGGCGGCCCGGGCGTCGCCGAATTCTTTATAACCGGCATCCATTGCCACGGCAATCGCCACACCCGTGCTGATGGTATCCAAGCCGATGTCATCACACAGGGAATCAAGTCGGGCGACGGCATCCAAATCACCATTGCCGATCATCCCGCCCATGGACCAGATGGTTTCATATTCCAGAGAGGAGGTGACATAATTACCCTTTTCGTCAACGTATTCGTTGGAGCAGTTGATGATGCACTGGGCGCAGCCCTTATGGGTGGTCTTACCTCCCCGTTCCTTGATGATTTTGGCCATGTTCTCGCCGCTTATCTGAGAGGCGTGCTCAAATTGTCCCATGCGGGCATTGCACGTCGGAAAAGCACCGGCGGCATTGATCGGTTCGACCAGAATCGCCGTGCCGAATTCGGGAAGGAGTTGACCGCTGAATTCGTCGGCTTTTACCGCCTGGGCATAGGCCCGCGCGGCTTCCTTGAAAGCATCAGGATCGGCCAGTTTATCGGCCGCCTGGCCGGCCTTCGCCACCACCATGGCTTTCAATCCCTTGGCGCCCATCACCGCGCCCAAACCGCCGCGGCCGGCGGCCCGACAGGGTCGCCCGTCGTTATCCGTGGTCTGAATGGACGCGGCCGTCAACTGCTGGTCACCGGCCGGCCCGATGCACGTAATACTGTTCTTGTCACCGCAGGCGGCCTTCAGCTTCTCCACCAGGGCGTAAGTCCGCAGCCCGCGGTAAGCCTGGGCATCCTGCAGGGCCGCGCTGCCGTCCGCGGCAATTGTTAGAATAAAATAGTCCCCCTCCGCGGCCTGACCTTCCACAATCACGGCGGTAATGCCCAGGTTGGCCAAATCGGCCGCCACGGTGCCACCCACATTGCTTTCTTTGATTCCGCCGGTGAGAGGACTCTTGGCACCAATGGAAAGGCGGCTGGTATTGATCAAAGGGGTCCCGCTGAAATAGCCGGGAGCAAAAATCAGTTTGTTCTCCTTCCCCAGAGGATCGCAGGTGGCCGGCACCTCACTACTGATCAAAAGTGAGGTCAACCCTCTTCCGCCCAAACCCATGAATTCTTGCGCGACGCCTTCGGAACTGACAGTTTTGGTGCTTAAGTTTACTCTTAAGAACTGCATGGTTTTTTCCTTTCCTGATGAGTGAATGATTTGACCGAACGTTGCGGTAAGTTCTCTCTATTTCCGAATGGACACTAGCTGGCAAACGCCACGCAAGACAGGCTATCTCTTGCGTGTTGCCGGGTGGGTTTAGCGACGATTTCGACAGATTCCGTCGACTAGAGTCTTGCAGATAACGTTTTTGGACGGCGTTAGCAGTCGCCCCCCTGCGACAACGCACTCTTTGTAGGCCTTAGTCAGGAGACCTGATTGCAGTCCCGCTAACAGGGGAAGCAAAAACATTATCTGAACGCCTATAGCTCTTTGGCTTTATGAAATTACAGGTATTCTTGACTAGTACTACTTTGTCACATTAACCATGTTCACCAGTGGGCGCGGCATGGATGATCAGATTTGAGACCGCGTAAAACTCGTGCCTAAAGGCTCGTAAAGAAAGCCCCGAGGACCCGTAAAGTATGGACCATCGTCGCATCAACGTTTTTTGCAGGTCTTTGAAAGAAACGGTGCCACGGCGCGGTGCTTTCGTAACGATCCTCAAGGCACTCAGACAGTTACGCGATTTCAAATCTGACCATCCCTTGCGCTTGTCC
>CP070697.1:2945034-2948625 GCA_020353555.1 Desulfobacterales bacterium | reverse complement strand
CCCTATCCCTGGTTTTTCAAAGGGCTAAACGGTTACCAAGCGCTAAACTGGGAGGCGCGTATGTCCAATTTGCCGACCTTGATCATCGCAACCCGTAACCCCGGAAAAACTGCCGAAATCAGGGACCTGTTAGCGGAGTTTCCGGTACATATAAAAAACCTTGCTGATTTGGGGCCGACGCCCCCGGTGGAAGAGAATGGAGATTCATTTGATGAAAATGCCTATAAGAAGGCCCGTTTTGTGGCCCGCATTTTAGGCTTACCGGCCCTGGCCGACGATTCCGGTCTCGTGGTGGAGGCACTGGGCGGTGCGCCCGGGGTTTTTTCCGCCCGTTATGCGGGTGAAAATGCCACTGATGCGCAAAGATGTGCCAAGCTGCTGCAAGAAATGCAAGGCCAGTCCAACCGCAGGGCGGCTTTTGAGTGTGTCATATCGATTGCCGTGCCCAGTGGTCCGGCCTTGACCTATGAGGGACGGTGCGAAGGGTTGCTCACCGAAATTCCGAAGGGGTGCAACGGATTCGGTTATGATCCGATTTTTTACTACCCTCCGCTGCAAAAGACGTTTGCCGAATTAACCCGGATGGAAAAAAGCCGGGTGAGCCACCGGGGCCGGGCGCTGAGGGAACTCCGAGATGAATTTGACAAGGTTCTGATCTGGATCCGGCAACATATGCCAGATTTGCCGAGGCCCGCCCCATTGCGATGGCAAGGAGAATAAAATGATTGAAAATTTGATTCGGCAAAACCGAAGTTGCCGACGCTTCTATGAGGACCATAGTGTTAATCTGGAAACTTTGAGAGAACTGATAGATTTGGGACGGCTCTCGGCTTCCGGAGGTAATCTACAACCTTTAAAATACATCCTTTGCTGCAGGCGCACAAAAAATGCCGAAATTTTCGCCTGCCTGGGTTGGGCCGCATATCTTAAAGATTGGCCGGGGCCAACCGAAGGGGAAAGGCCAGCGGCGTATATCATCGTTCTCGGAGACACCCAAATTGCCTCAGAATTTGACCGTGACGTGGGGATTGCCAGTCAGAGCATCATGTTAGGCGCGAGAGCCAAAGGGCTGGGCGGTTGCATGCTGGGCGCCATCAACCGCAAAAAACTGCGCGAGAACCTTCATCTCCCTCCCCGCGTCCGAATCCTTCTGGTTCTAGCCCTGGGAAAACCCAAGGAAGAAATTGTGCTGGAAACCGTCGCCCCGGACGGCAATATTCGCTACTGGCGCGATAAGGCTGGCGTTCACCACGTACCCAACCGCCCATTGGATGATATCATCCTGGCATCATATGCTTCATAACGCCTCGGGCGCATAATCTCCCTTGGAAAGCCGGTCGAATTAGGCTGACGCCGCTTGATCGCCCCCTTCGATGGCGTGACGGGACCGCCTTGGTAAGTGACCGGCATGTGATTGGAGGCGCTGATTCTATTCACATGAAAAAAATAAAAAATGCCGCGCTTGCGAACCAGCGAGCGCATGCCCAGCGTGTGGCCGAACTTTGCAAGAAACGGAAAGAAATCCTGGCGCTGCCCTCGGAAAAAGCGCTGGACCGTATTCTGGAAGCGCCCCAGCCTGCGGCGCTGGTACATTCTTTTCCGGAAGAGGATTTCTATTTTTTAGTCCAAGATATCGGACCGGAAGATTCCCTGCCGCTGCTGTCCTTAGCCTCCAACAAACAGTGGGAATATATTCTCGATTTGGAAACCTGGGAAAAAGATCGTATCGCCAACGATGCCGTCACACGGTGGTTGAGCCTGCTGCTGCGGGCGGACTCGAAGCGCTTGATGAAATGGTTTCTGGAGGAGAAAAAGGAGGTTATCGAATTCTACCTGTTTAAGAATCTCGAAATCCGGCTCCGGGAACATGATCAAGACCCCTCCGATTTCCCCGAAGACTTTATGACTTATGACCAGACGATTTATTTCCGCATCATCGATTTTCCCGGTGCCGAGGAGGACACAGAAATAATGCAGGCGCAGCGCCAGGAGTTCTTGATGAGATTAACGGAACGTCTGGCCGCCCTTGACTATGCCGCCTTTCACAATATTCTGCTTGAGGCCGCCGCGGTTATCCCGGCCGAAATGGAGGAGGAAGCTTATCGACAGCGCAATGTCCGCTTGGCCGAAAAAGGGTTCCTGCCGTTTGACGAGGCGGTCGGCGTCTATCAATCTCTGAAACCGGAGGATCTCAAAAGGCAACGCACCAAATCAATTTTAACCTTCGATGAAAATCTTGCGCTCTTGCCCGTGCCGCTTTATGCCGTCGGACTGATGCAAGAAGACAATCATTTTACCCGCGCCTTGAAAATGATTGACACCGACCGTGTCCTGCAACAGCTTCAGACGGAATTTGCCAGCCTCTGCAACCAAATCATCGTCGCCGATCATAAGACCCCCCGCAACAAGGAAGAACTCAGGGCTATTGTCAAAAAGGCCTGCGGCTATCTCGGCATCGGTCTTGAGGAACTTGCCCAGGATGAAAAAGGGGGCGGCCCCCAACGGCCGGCCGCACTGATCACCCAATATCCGCTGTCCCAAATTTTCAGAGTGGGATTCGGACGCGCCCTCAAACTGAAATGGCGGGCGGAAAAGTGGCTCGCCCGGTGCTGGTTCGCCCAGGCGGGCTTGCGGCTGACCTTCTGGGGCGAAAACTGGCTGGGTGTGCTAGGGGGGCTTTTGATCAAAAAGCCGCTTTTTTACGACAACTACGCATCAGGCGTGCTCTATCGCGAGTTCGCAACCCTTGATGATATCAGGGTGACGGAGGAAGCCTTCAACCGGATTAAAGCCTTGGACGATCTCCTCTCTCTGATGCCCACCGAGCCGGAGACTCTTAACTCATTGGGTTTTCTAACCTATAAAAGCCTCATCCTCACCCGATGGGCCCGCCACCATCTCGGCCTGCCGGGAACACCCTTCCAGGCCCTGACGCTGGAACAATTCAGAGTGCTTTTTGCCGATCTATTTGAAACCCCATCCGACGCCGGCCGGCACGAGCCCCGCCGCGTACCGCTGCCGATAAAGGAATCGTTTCTGAACTGGCTTGCCACGGAAACAGGTCTGAAGGACTATGAGATTTCGGAGCAAATAGGGCCGGCTTTTGAGGATCTTTTTGATGAAATCGAAGCCGAATATGGTCGGGTGGCTGTCCAAGATCTCGATCCCAGGTACATCCATTTATTTCTGATAGTACCCGGGAAAAAGTAAATCCGCGTGTATTTTCCGCCAAGGCGAACACATTATTTGGATTTCTATTGCGGGTTATCAACGGCCTTTTTTTTCCACGCTTTCACCGATGGAAAAAGAGTCGGATCCGTGTGAGGGATAAATTTAGCCGCATTGAACCGGTTCATAAAGTCCTGATTGACGTTTAACTCCAGGTAGGTGATCTGATCGCGAATGCGGTCGATCTCCTGTAAGTATTGGGCGGAGGTCAGTGCCAGGGTGGCCCCGCCCAGGGAGCTGTTGCCCAGCGCCTTATAACGCTCAAGCGCCAAATCCGGCAGCATACCGATGGCAATGGCTGACGCGGGATTGATAAATGCGCCAAACGTGCCCGCCACATAAAATGTGGCTAGATCTCGCAAC
>CP070697.1:2941317-2944934 GCA_020353555.1 Desulfobacterales bacterium | reverse complement strand
TCATCGGGTAAGGGCCCTTTTTCCTTTATCTTCGGGATCATTTCCGAACAGGAAAGCTTCAAAGAGGAGGACTCCAAGAAATAGCTTCCATTTTCTTCCGTTATCCTGCAATCCACAAAATTCATGGGCGGTTCGCCAATAAATCCCCCGACGAATTCATTGGCGGGAAAATCGAAAACTTCTTCAGGAGTCCCCAGCTGCTGTAAGATTCCATGGTTCATGATGGCAATCTTGTCGCCCAGTGCCATGGCTTCGATCTGGTCATGGGTGACATAAATGCAGGTGATGCCTGTCTCACGCTGAAGTCTCTTTAATTCACTTCGCATGCGGTTCCTCAGTTTCGCATCGAGATGGGAAATGGGTTCGTCCATTAAAAAGACATGCGGGTCCCGGACAAGGGCTCTTGCGATTGAGACGCGTTGCTTCTGGCCATCGCCCAGCTCGCTCGTTGCGCTTTGGAGAAAGTCGGTCATATCCAGCAGTTCGGCCAACGCTTCGACTTTCCGACGCGTGTCCGACTTTGAAAAATTCCGGATTCTCAGAGGAAAGGCGATGTTTTCATACACCGAAAGATGAGGGTAGAGAGCGTAATTCTCGAAGACCATGGCGATATTTCGGTCCTTGGGGGGAACATCATTGACCAGAACGCCTCCGATATAAATCTCTCCTTCCGATATCTCCTCCAATCCCGCAATCATTCGCAAGGTGGACGATTTGCCACAGCCCGAAGGTCCCAAGAGGCACATGAACTCACCGTCGTCGCATCGCAAGTGGAGGTCTTTCACCGCCCCCACGTCACCGTATTTCTTGCAAACCCCTTTGAGGACCACTTCCGCCATGAGCGTTTTTTCCTCCCGGTCGCCCTGCAAGATAAACGCAACAGGGCACCGCCTCTGGCCCGCGAAAGGCCAGCGACAACCTCGCGCCGCCGGCAACCAGAATGTGTCCGCTGATGTAGCCGGCGGCACCGGCTGCCATAAAGAACGGTGTCCCCTCGATTCCGATGTCGGCGCAAAGTTTAACTATGTATTGCGCTACCACTGGGTCAAACGGCCAGCCGGACATGGGAGTTCCCGTCACGGCCCGGATCGACTCTCTTTGCGCGGCATCCTTTTTGAAATCAGCGCGAGGGTCGGTTTTGCGAACCGTTATTTTCGAGTTTTCTCCGCTGCCCAAAGCCGATGCGCTGTCGGCCTATCCAACGCTTTTCAGAGGGCTGAACGGTTATTTCCTCCTCAAAAAAGTGCGGCTGTATTTGACCCCGGTTACGCCAGACCCCTCTTGTTCGCCGTCTGTCAACCGCCCCTTGCGGGCCTTGTCTTCGATTCGGCTGGCTGGCGCACCTCACAAGTTGATCATCACTTTAACCGCCTGGTCTTTGGCATTTTCAGCCGTATCAAAGGCCTCCAGGGTCTGTGCAAAGGGAAATTCGTGCGTGATCAGGGGCTTGACGTTCACCCGGCGGTTTTCCATCAACGTGATGGCTTCCTCGAAGATGTTATTGTATCTGAAGCTCGTGATGAAATTAACCTCCTTGATCAGTGCTTCCACCATGGGCATAGGGATCTGTTCCTCCTGAGGCAGGCCGATGAGCACGATCGACCCGCCGTCCCTGACCATTTCCACCGTCTGCTGAAAGGTCTTCGCAGTGCCCGCGGTCTCATACACAAAATGGGCGCCCTCCCCCCTTGTCAGATCCTTTATCTTCTGGGCCACACTCCCTTGCCTGGCATCCAGCACATGGCTCGCCCCCATTTCTTTCGCCAATTTCATCCTGTTTTCCATAAGGTCGACCATGATGATCTGACCCGCACCGCACGCCTTGGCGGCCTGCAGGGTAGCCAAGCCGATCGGGCCGGAGCCAAGAATCGCGACGCTCGCGCTGGGATAAAGGCCGCTGCGCCTGACCGCGTACAAGCCCACCGCGAAAGGTTCCACCAGGGCGCCCTCTTGAAAGGTCATCTCATCCGGCATTTTGAAAAGATAGTCGGCGGGCCATGTCTTGTATTCCACCAGCGCACCATCGTCCGGGGGAGTTGCCAGAAACTTGATATGCGGGCACTTGGTGTACCTTCCATTTCTGCAATACCAGCATTTTTTGCAGGGCACGCCGGGCTCGAGAACGACGCGATCCCCGACACTCAAGTTGCCCACTTCACTGCCCAACGCGACCACCTCGCCCGAACATTCGTGTCCAAGTATCAGCGGTGCCTTGACGACAAAAGATCCGATCCGTCCGTGCCTCAAATAATGAACGTCGGATCCGCACACCCCTACGGACCTGATCCGGACCGAGGCTTCATCGGGAAGCGGCGCGGGCAGGTCCAGGTCTTCCAGGCCCATATTTCCCGGTGATTGAAGAACAAAGGCTTTCATCTTTTTTTGAGTCATGGTTTTTTGGCTCCTCAAAGAATCTGTGGATCAATTCTGGGATAAAGGAGATCAGGATCGACGGTTGCTTTCTGGAGGCCCGTGGCTGGCAAAAGGAGAATTGTTTCTCAAGAAAGAAACCGGCCAGGCTAGGATTTGGAGGGGGGGCAAAAGCGGCTGTCCCCTGCAAGCGACTTGCTGGGCACCAAGCTTTTGAAAAAGTTTTGCCGCAGGCACAGGCAACGGAATGTATAGCGGAGACTAGCATGGTCGAATCCGTTTCTCAGGCCCTCTCGCTTGCTTTGACCGGCGGGGCAGTCGCGATCTCATTTCCCGCTACCCGCCCTGTTCGGTCTCCACGTTAGGAACACTTATGAAGGTCTTCAACCTGCTTTTCGGTTCTTGCCGCTGTCTATTTCGAATTTCAATAACGCATGGATTGGCGGACAACCTTCCGCACGCGGATGATAAAGTCTTATTTCGTGTTGGTCTTATATTGCGGAAACTTTATCATTGTCAACGTTTTTTTTGTTAAAAAAAATCAAATACTTGCGGAAACGCGCCCTAAAGACCTAAGGTCATACAGTTTTGGAATATACCTGATCGGATCGGTCAAAAAATACCCAGAGACAACTTGAACTCCGCGGCATCCCGCGCTTCAGGTATCGCAGGCGCTATTTTGCCGTTTACAAATATCTATTTCTTAAATACAGATAAGAAAGCTTTTTTGGCCGCCGCCAGGGCGCTTTGATCTTTAAGAATTTCAGCTAGTTCTCCTGGATCTAAATGAACCGCCCCACAGTTTTCATTGACACATATGTCAATTTTGACGTTGCCCTCATCAATCTCAGCCAAGCTTTGTGTACCACACCGAAAACAATGATACCTATGTTCGTCACAATATTTCTTGGTGGCTTCGGCAGCTGCCTTTTGCCTTAGCTCTTTGAGTTTTTGCTGATCTTGTTCTACAAAAAATGCTTCTTCCGATCCTTTCTTCGGTTGAATCTTAACCGAAACTCGATCTCCGCTCATATCTTCCTCCTTCTAAAATTCTTTAACCACAAATCAGCATACACCCCAACGTTGCAAAAGTCGGAGGGCTTCAGAGCCAAGGCGTCAAGGGTGAAGCTGTAGTCCGCTACCGCCAACCCTTGACAACACCGGATCTGGAGTCCTCCGGCTTTCCCGAAGGGTAAACAACATGGCATCATCGACCCCATCCTTTGAATTCACCCAGGGAGATATCC
>CP070697.1:2937593-2941217 GCA_020353555.1 Desulfobacterales bacterium | reverse complement strand
CGGGAAGGTGTCGATCCAGATCCTCTATTTTGACCATCACATCCGCCTTGGCTTCTGCCATTATATTCCAGTGATACCAGTATCGCGCCGCTTGCAGGATGAGTTGCTGCTTGTGATCGAGATATTTTTGTTCGTCCGGACTAAGTTTCGTCGCAGGAACATTGCGCTCGATATAACCGGGGGCGCGCTTGCCTTCCTTCAGAATAAACTGGGCCACACTGGCAATAACTTTCAAAGGATGCCTTACCTGGTGAATGACAACATCGAAGTCGTAATCCCGCGCGCTGGGTCCTGAAGGCGGTGCAGGGTCATTGACCGCCATAAACCAAGATGCCATTCCATCGGCGCCGATGACACCGTTGGGATGGACGGGTCGTTCATGGCGAATATCCAAACCGAGCGCCCGCCAGAGCGCCGTTGCGAAAAGTGTTCCGCTCCTCCCGCAACCCGTGATCAATAATCTCCTGCTCTCCATCGCTATTTCCAGCATTCCTTTCGTCGCTTGCGTTTGGGGTTGCAGCTGAAAGCCGCAGAGCTCCTCCCCGGTGCCCCTGGCCGGTAGAGACTCCGGCAGGAGGGGCGGCAGAATCGCACTGCCGGGAAATTCAATTAATCCTGGCGCGCGGCGGATGCAACTATCCGGTAAATGGTTCCCGCGGAAGGCGGACATTGCGCGATACAGATATCCGCATCCGTGCGCTCCACGGCACACTGTCCAACGGCGATCGTCATTGTTCTTCTGCCCGAAGGGACGCACGCCTGGGGCCCTGCCAGAAAGTGTTGACTCGCAGACAGCACGCCTTGCGCTTTTAAACGTTCCAACGCAAATAGGAGATTGCCCGTACACGTGCAGCAAGCCCCGTCGAGGTCGAGGTGGCACGGAAATCTCTGGGAATAGTGCGGTGGGGGGCGCAGACGCACATTCTGAACAGGTTGATTCAAAGGGTCGATCTTAATCGACTGCAGGTCACAGGTTCCGAGGCCGGCATCCGCACTATAGGCAATGTGGCGGATAGCACGCGGAGGATATCCCAGCATGTCGGCGACGACACTATCCATTTCAACCGGCCGGGTACCCATCAGAAGACGGTTCATAGCCACCGGGGTTCGACCGGTTTCCGAGGATAGATCTCCCTGGATCCCGTCGACGAGGATCAAATCCGGCACAAGCACACTGGCCAGCTGGGCGATGGCCCGACTCAAATCCACACCGTGAAAGGCGGTCTTCATGGCGCGGGGCATAACCCCTTTCAGGTTTTTCAAACTGCAGGTGATGGAAGTTGTGCAGTGGGCCTTCATTACCGGCACGTTGATCAAAAAATCGCATTCCAAAACGGTCCGGGCAATTTCCAGGCTTGCGAATGGACCCTCGATCGGCACGGGCTTGCGAACGAACCGGTCGCGCTCGAGATCGACTAATTGCAGCCCATAGCGCCGGGCCATATCGCGGTAGCCACAAACCTCAAAGGCCTTGGTCGCGCTGTAGCCCATGCCGCTTCCATCCCCGATCACGATCCGCGTGACACCGCGTGCTTGCAATGCCTGCACCAGGGCCTCCACGACCTGGGGATCGGTGTTCACGCCTTGCCACTCTTTGCGGGACACCACCAAGTTGGGTTTAATCACCACCGTATCGCGCGCCCGCAGTGAATGAAAGGGGTCACGGGCCGCAATCAACTGCGGCACCATCGTGTGAATCTGCTCGCCGTAAATCAGCGCAATGGACCCCATAGCGACTGCCTCAGTTTCGTGGATATCTGTACATCTTTGAATAGCAGAAAAGTAGCATCGATGCCAACTTTTCCTGCTCCCCGCCGCAAAAAATTCAAAGGCATTTCCATCCGCGCGGTAGCGCCCGGCGGCGGGTTTAGGCTTGACAATTTAGGGTAATCGGTTCACGTTTTCGTCTACCGTAGGTGCGGCCCCGACGATCGATCCCCGCGGGGAGCTGAAGAGGATCTCTCCGCACTATCGCGAGCGCTGACCCTATCCGAAATCTCACACTCAACCCAAAGGAGGACCTATGAGCGCATTCGTGGAGATCACGCCACACGGCAACATCGCTGAAGTCACCTTGAATCGCCCGGAGGCCTATAACGCATTTGATTTGGAAGCGCTGAAAGAGTTAGCCCGCAACCTGACGTCCCTCGCCAGCGATCAGCAGGTGCGCGGAATTGTTCTCACCGGAAGGGGGCCAGCCTTCTGCGCCGGCGGCGATCTCAAGTTTGCCGTCCGGTTTCCGGGTGGTGCGGCGGCCGCCTTTCATGCCATGGCTGCCCAGTTTCACTTGGCCATTCTGGAAATTCGGCAAATGCCGAAGCCGGTCATCGCCGCCCTAAACGGCGTGGCGGCCGGCGGCGGATTTTCGCTGGCCCTGGCCTGTGATCTGCGGGTGATGGCCAGGTCGGCGAAGATGATCCAGGCGTATACGTCGGCCGGCCTGTGCATCGACGGCGGCGGAACTTTTACCCTGCCGCGCCTGGTGGGTCTGGCGCGGGCCCTGGAGATTGCGGCTTTTGACAAGCCCATCACGTCGGAGAAGGCTTTGAATTGGGGACTGGTAACCAAGGTGGTGCAGGATGGGGATGCATCTCCCGAAGCGCTGGACATGGCGCGTCAATTGGCCGAACGGTCTCTCCATGCCTATGGCCGATGCAAAAAACTGCTGACAGATTCCTTCAACACCTCCCTCGCGTCGCAAATGGAATTGGAAAGAGAGGGGCTTGGGGCCTGTGCCGATCACCCGGATGGCCAGGAAGGCCTGAAGGCCTTCAATGCGCGCAAAAAACCGAAATTCACCTGAAGCAAAACGGCCCTCCTTGGGCAAAAGCCGACCCGTGTTTTCAGCCACGGTTAATTTCGGTTTTACTTGACATTACCAGCAAATACACATAATGACACTTGAAGGCAAGCGGAAATGATGGGGACTCTGTTTTTCGGGCAGGATAGAGCTCATACGCTTTAATAACCTTCAGCGCAAAAGGAGGTGCTTTATGGACAAAATCTTGAGGATCAACATGGGGGCGCAAGGCGGTCCGGAGTTCAAAACCGAGCCCCTGGGAGATTATGCCGGCTTGGGCGGCCGGGCGATGACGTCGGCGATCGTCTCCAAGGAGGTTCCACCGCTATGCCATCCGCTCGGTGAAGATAACAAGCTTGTCATCGCCCCGGGATTGCTCAGTGGAACCACCGCCGCGATGTCCGGCCGGATTTCCGTCGGCTGCAAAAGCCCGCTGACCGGGGGGATTAAAGAAGCCAACGCGGGGGGCCAACCTTGTCAAATGCTGGCCCGCTTGGGTTATGCCGCCATCGTATTGGAAGGCAAACCCCCGGATGATACCCTCTACAGGGTATTGATCAATCCGGACGGCGTCGAGATTAAACCTGACAACAGTTTGTGCATGCTGGGTAACTACGACGTGGTGGACAAAATGAAAGCCGAGTACGGGGATAAAATCGGCTGCATCTCCATCGGTCCGGCCGGGGAGATGAAACTGGCCGGCGCTTCCGTGGCTTTTACGGATATGGAATTAAGACCGACGCGGCATGCAGGGCGCGGCGGTGTCGGAGCCGTGATGGGGGCCAAAGGCGTCAAGGTAATCGTCGTGGACGATACCGGGATGA
>CP070697.1:2933860-2937493 GCA_020353555.1 Desulfobacterales bacterium | reverse complement strand
GAGGGCCACGGACATGCCATGGGGAACGATGGGATGGTCGGGCGGATAACCTTCAGGCACATACCCGCGCACCATCCCGGATACCGGGTAGGACATACCATGGGCCAAATGCAGGCCGGCGTTGCCAAAGCCAATGCCGGCAAACGTCGCCGCCAACAGCACCTGGCCGCGCGCCTCATCGTCGGAAGGATCTTCCACGGCCCGAACGATGTGGCGGGAGACCATCTCGACGGCCCGGGAAGCCCAGATGTGGCTGATGGGATTGGCCCCCTGGTAAGCCGGTCGCAGCCGTGGATGCGCGGGCGCCGGACGCCGGTGATAGGGAAGGGTCGTCAGGGACTCCAGGGCATGGGTCAAGACGTCCATGGCGCAGCTGGCCGCGACCATCTTCGGCTGCGTGCGGGTATTGGCGGGATCGATCAGCCCTTTGGCGGGACGCAAGGCACGGTGGGCGATCCCGGTTTTGGCGTGCATTTCTTCGAAATCAAAGATGGCCACGCCGGTCGTCTCACTGCCTGTCCCGGCCGTGGTAGGAATTGCGACCAGCGGTTTCAAGGGACCGGGGACGGGCTTGCCGGCGCCGACGGGTGGATTGACGTAGGTCATGAAATCGGCCGGATAGGAGGTATACAAATTGGCGGCTTTGGCAGTATCCATACTGGAGCCGCCGCCGACGGCCACGAAGCCGTCGAATCGGCCCTCCCGGGCGAACTGAATCGCATGTTTGAAAGAAACGTCCGTGGGTTCCACCCGCGTCTGATCATACAGCACGGCATCGATCCCCTCGTGACCGAGCGCCTCCAGGGTGATCGCAACGGGTTCGCTGTTGGCCAAGTAGGGATCCGTTACCACCATCACCCGGCGGGCCCCCAGTTCTGCCAGGTCGTAACCTATCTCGCGCGTGACTCCGAGGCCGTACTTGATACTGGAGGTGTCCATTGCAAAAGCGGTTTCAAAGGTCATTCTAGTTGCCTCCCCTCCTGTTGGTGATGCTCGCAGTTGGATAGTCGCAATCTATTGCGCGCCGCTTCGGTCGTTTGGGGCGTTCGCGCATTTTGCCCTGACAGGCGCTCAATATCCTTCGTGGGCGGCCGCGACAATGGCTTTCAGGTTTTCAAAGGGCGTGGACAGCGGGATGGCGCACTCCGGCGCGATGATGTGGATGCCGGCTTCGACCGCATAACGGACCTGATGATAGACATCTTCCGGCGTCCCCTGGAACAGCACCTCCGGATTGTTGACGTTGCCCACCAGTGAGACGAGGTGGCCGATTTTCTGCACCGCCATCCGGGCGTCGACCTGCCATTCGCAGTGATAGGCATCCACCCCGGATTGGGCAAAATACTCCAGGCGGTCCGCGCAATTGCCGCATACATGCAAAATCAGCGGACCATTGATTTGGGCCGTCATCTCCTGATGGATCGGCAGCAGGATTTCCTCGTAATGATATGGTCCCACCAGGCTGCCGGTGGCGTGATCGGCCAGGACGACGATGTCGGCGCCCGCCTGAAATTGAGCCCGTGCAAAGGCCACGGTTACCGGCATCAACTGCCGGAGCATTTTCGTGACCTTCGTCATCTCCTTCAGGCCGACGTGGAGCAGGAAGTTCTGCGTTCCGGCCATATGATAAGAAAGCGTCCAGGGACCCATGACTTTGCCGATGATCGCCACCTGCCCGCCCACCTGCCGTCGCAGGATCGCGAGGGCATCCAGAACAACCCGCAGGGACGGTTTTTCCAGGATGTTTTCCGGCACTTCGATATCCGCAAAGTCTTCGTAGGGAAAACTCCGATTTTCCGGCATCCGGTCCCGATCGCCCCAATCCATCACGCAGCCTAAAGCGGCGGCTTCCTGCTGCACACTGAATTCCGGCATGACCGTGTCAAAACCCGCCACCTCATGGCCGGCCAGGGCCAGCTCGGCCATGGCGTCGGGGTTCAGATGGGCTTCGGGAAAGGAGACACCGGCCGCGTCCATCAACCCATGACAGACGATCGAAGTTGGATTGCCCACCGGCGGACGTTCGCCCTTGCGGCCGTTGAACAGGGCTGACATGACCAGGTTGTAGGAAGAGGGTTTCATCGATGGTGTCTTTCGCAAAGGGTCGGCACCGGGAGTGTTAAATCACGGCGTTGTGGTTCACAGCGCCAGGCCCGACGGACGCAACCATTGCCCAGTGGGCGGCTTACACGGTGCGCTCGTCAGAAAAAAATTTTGCCCGGATTCATCAGTCCTTGAGGGTCGATCAACTCCTTGATGGCGCGCATGAGCTGATAACTTTCTCCGTGTTCGAGTTCCATAAACTTGCGTTTGCCGATGCCGACCCCATGCTCGCCGGTGCAGGTCCCGCCCAATTCCACGGCGCGCGTGACAATGCGATGATTGATGTCTTCCAGCACCGACCATTCTTTCTCATCGGCCGGATCGCCGGCCATGACCACGTGCAGATTGCCGTCGCCGGCATGGCCGAACACATAGCCGATGGCATTCTGGGCATCTACAGCTTCCTGGGCGAAAACGATCATCGCCGGATACTGGGAAATCGGCACCGCCGCATCGACGATCAGGGTTTCCTTGCCTGGATGGGCGCGGTGGATGGTTTCCCAGGCTTCATGGCGCGCGCGCCAAATGCCCTGGCGATCGCCTTCCTCCACGCCGAAGCGCACGCCGGTCGCCCCGCAGTCCACGCACAATTCCCGGGTAAGATCCGCGATTTCCTGCAAACTGGCCTGGCTGATACCGTGGAATTCGCAGAAAAGGGTGGGAACTTCGGGAAGGTTGAGATTTTTTTCCCGATTCATCAGACGGATCAGTTGGGGCGGCAACAGTTCCAGCGCTGCCGCTTCCAACCCGGATCCCATCATGACGGCCACGGCGTTGACGGCATGCGCCAGTTCGTTGAAAGTGATGGTGGCCGCCAGGTGATGCGCCGGAATACCGGTTAAGCGCAGCGTCGCCTCGGTTACGACCCCCAGGGTCCCCTCGGATCCCACGAAAAGGCGGGTGAGGTCATAGCCGGAAGAAGACTTGGGCGCTTTGCAGCCGGTATGGATGACCTTGCCCTGGGGCAGAACAACGGTCATTCGCATGACATAGTCCTTGGTCGCCCCGTACTTGATCGTTTGCACACCGGAGGCATTGTTGGCGATCATCCCGCCGATCGTGGCGTCGGCTCCGGGATCGGGCGGGAAAAACAGGCCGTGTTGGCCCGCCCGGCGGTTTAACTCCTTGCGCAGCACACCCGGCTGAACGTCGGCCTGCAGATCCTGGGGCCGAATCGCTATGATTTTGTTCATCTGGGTGAAATCCATGACGAGTCCGCCCCGGGTGGGCACCGGATTGCCTTCGGTACTGGTCCCGGCGCCCCAGGGTGTCACCGGGATACCCTGGGCATAGGTCCAGGAAAGGATATTCGCGACTTCGGCGGTGCTTTGAGGCCAGATGATACCGGCGGGCAGGGTGCCATAATGGGGTGAGATATCATGGATGTGCAGCTCGCGATTGGACTGGCCCACCGAGAAGCGGTCGCGCTCTACGAAAGCGCTCAAAAGCGCGATTTGTTCGGGCGTGAATTCTTGCATGGGATTTTCTCCTGTTGCGCCAAATGGATACGATAACGTATATTCGCAATTC
>CP070697.1:2930124-2933760 GCA_020353555.1 Desulfobacterales bacterium | reverse complement strand
GATCTGTTGGTCAGCCGGATCGCTGAGGTGCGGGCCCTTGCTAACTACCTCCAGGCGCTGGTCGATCTTTACCGGCAGGACGGATCGTTGCTCGAGCGCCGCGGAATTTCCGCGCCCGGACGTGAACCGGTCCGAGAGTAAAGAATCCCGCGCCCCGACAACAGGTTTGGATGCCCCCCGGATGGGTGGGTTGACCTTTTTGGCCAACAGCCCCATATCGCGTTACCCCAGAACCTATTATTTCAACTGTTTCCGCATTCCATCATTCCTATTGGGGCGAAGCCCCTTACCGGTTGCAATTTTGCAGCGTATCCGCAAGGAATTTTGTAAGGCGCTTCCAGGATTGCCTGTCCGCCGCATCCGGATAACGGTTTGCAGCCCAAACGGGTGAAGCATGTTGGGCTCCTTGGTAGGTGATGATCTCGTGGGCAACCCCGGCCAGTCTTTATCGCGATCAACTTCAGCGGGGTTCACCCGGTGCAATTTTGCTGAGATCCGGCCCGGCGTTTGCGGGGCAATGAGACGCTTTCCGAGAGGGTAGGGCCGAATCCATCTGATCCGAATGGGCGGATTGCGCACGCTGCATCACGAAGGACGGATCCACCTGCTTTAGAGTCATTGCATCTGGGGTGATGTGAAGGTAATACGCGGGAAACTCGGTCCAGGCACCGGTATTTATATAGCGGATGCCGTTGAAAGCGACCTCTTCCGGGTAGTGGGTGTGTCCGCAGGTTACCGCGCGATATCCGTTCTCAGCGGCGCATTTGACGGCGTTTAAAGCCACATGGTTGCGCAGAACCCGGTAAAAAGATTTCCATTTTTTGGCGTATTCCGCCACGTGCATGGGTTTGCCGCCTAATTTGACCCGCAAATTGTGCATCAGCTTGAAGGCTTTTATAAACAAGCGACTGCGGGGCATGATGTCGTCGAAATCGTCGCCATGGGTGATCAAAAGCCGGTTGCCGATGCTGTACTGGCGCTTGAAAACCACTTGGCCGAAGTTTTGCGGCACATAACCATTCTCATGATTCCCGCGGATCCAGACCATCTGCCGTTGATGGGAAATCTTTTCAATCCGATCAAGGACGCTCTGATCCGACTTGGCCATTTGCCCATGCGGCGCGTCGATGATATCCCCGTTCATGATGAGGCCATGATCGGCAGGAAGTTCTTCAAGAAAGCGCTCAAACATGCCAGATTGAAAATAGCGGGATCCGATATGCAGGTCACTGACAATAATCGCGTTCATAATTTTATGCGTTCCGATTGCGTTAACGGGTCGACTAATTGAAAGGATTGAGATGTTGAAAGTTTTGACAAAACAGAGTTTTGATCCCCGAGACCGCAGCCGCCGTTTGGCCGGGCCCAATGAGAATATCGGGTTATTTTCCAAAACCTTGAAGCTTCTCTTTTTCTAAGCCGGGGGTGAGAGGTACACGGGGGTTAGCGGGAGCTGTCCCGCTTCTTTCCTGCGGACGACGCGCGAACGCCGAGCTTGCATTGCGCGTCGCCTTTTAAGGTGCTTTTGTCGCTAGGTAGTCTTCAATCTTCACTTCATCGATCTGCGCCGGGTTCAGAAACTGCTCGGCGTATGTTTGGTAAACCCGGCTTTGCAGAAACAGGTCGAAAAGTTCGGCATCGATGTGCTGGTCGTTGCGCATGCGACTCATGATGCGCAGGGCGTCGCTCAGCCTTTTAGGCTTTTTATAGGGGCGATCCGCGGCGGTCAGGGCTTCGAAAATGTCCGCAATGGCCATGATGCGCGCGGGTATGGGCATCTCTTCTTTTCGCAGGCCCCGGGGGTACCCGGTGCCGATCATGGTCTCGTGGTGGGAGCCGGCAAACTCCGCCACATTCTGCAGGTATTCGGGAAAGGGGAGCTTTTTGAGCATCTTGATGGTTTGGATGATGTGCTCGTTTATCTTGAACCGTTCTTCCGGCGACAGGGTGCCTTTCCGGATGCATAGATTGTAAAGCTCTCCCAGGTTGTACTGGTCTTTGGGAACCGCCATCTTGAAACCGAAGGGATTGCCGTCGAAGGGATCGGTGTGGGTCCGGGGTATGATGTGCTCGGGCTTGTCGGCCAGCACATTTTCCACCACCGGCAGATCCGGCGCCGGTTCACGGTTCTTAAGCTGCGCTTCATCCGCGGAGATGCCCAGCCGGTCGTCCAGGTGCCGCACCCATGTCCGCGAGGCGATCCGCTGCAGCCGTTCGATCTTCGCGTCCGCCATGAACTCTCCGCCGATGTTGCACTGGGCCACAAAAGCGAAGTCTTCCAGGATCTGTTGGCGGGTCTTTTCCAGTTCCGTATCGAGGGTCTTTTCATCGGTGCCGCCGGCCAGTCGTTTTTGGAGGTACGCGATTTCGGCATCCCGCCACAGCACTTCAAAACGCATCCGGATTTCGTGGATCCGGTTGTAGAGGGTTTCCAGTTTGGTGGCCTTGTCCACCACGTACTCGGGGGTGGTCACCTTGCCGCAGTCGTGCAGCCACGCCGCCACGTTGAACTCCCGCCACTGGTCTTCCGTTTCCATCCTGAACCGGGCCAGGGGGCCTTCTTTTATCTCATGGGCGGCCCTGGCCAGCATGGCGGCCACTTGCGGAACGCGGGCGCAGTGGCCCCCGGTGTAGGGAGATTTGGCATCAATGGCGTCGGCAATGAGCTGGATCAAGGCATCGAACAGGACCCGCTGTTCCTCCAGCAGCCGCTTGTTGTGAAGGGCCACGGCCGCCTGGGCCGCCAGGGCCTCCACAAAGCCCACGATTTCGGTGTTGAAGGCGGTAATATCGCCGGTCTTTTCGTCGCGGGCGTTGAAGACCTGTAGAACGCCGATGGTCTTGCCCTCCCGGGTTCGCAACGGCGCGGTGAGAAAATTGCGGCAAACGAGGCCGGCGGCTTCATCGGGCCGGCACGCGTCGGAAAAATCAAAACCCGATTGATCGTCCAGTTGGTTGACCACCACGGTCTGGCCGGTCAGAGCCACCTGACGTTCTACCTGCCGGGGACGGCCTTGGCCCGCTTCCGGCGCTTGGATGGGGATCGGTGCGAAGGCCTCTCTTTTGTCGGCTGTATCGGCTCTGAGGGTCCTGCCGTCCGCGTGCTGCATGATTTCAAACCGCAGGTTATCCGCCTCGTCGCGTAGGTACAAGACGCCGCCATCCGCGCGGGCCAGGGCGCGGGCGCTTGCGAAGATCCTTCCCAGCAGCTGGTCCATGTCATCTTCCGCTGTCAGAGCGATTCCGCTCTGAACAAGAGTTTCCAGTTTTTTCTGGGTCGCAATCAAAGCATCCGTGCGGTCCCGGATGGTCGATTTCATCAGTATGAAGGCCTGGATGTGGGCGTGGATCTCCTTGATGCCCGAGTCGAAGGGTTCCGATTCGGAGAAGTCGAACTGCCGGATCTTCATGGATTCCCGCTCCAGGCGCATGAGACTGGTGGAGATCCTGCGTGATATCAGCAGCACCAGGGGCACCACCACCCCCATCACCAGGCCCGCGAAGAGAAAGATGCGCGCTTGCATGCGCCGGATGTGACCGGTGAAATCGGAAACAGGCGCGACGGAGGCCAGAATCTGGTTGAACTTCAGCGCCGCTTGCATGCCGCTTATTCGCACCAGATAGTCCGATCCTTGG
>CP070697.1:2926374-2930024 GCA_020353555.1 Desulfobacterales bacterium | reverse complement strand
CAAACAGGATGCCGCGCAAATGAAGGTCAATCCGGGCCTTAGTGGAACTCCTTTTTACGGTTCGGTTTAACGAACCCTAATTTTCTCAGACAGTTTCCCGATGCCAAAAGCCGATGAGCGGTCGGCCGGGATATTTTTCATACAGCTAAATTGATACCCCTCCAATACTCCGGGTAGTCTAAAACTCAACCTTTGTCTTGACTTCAGCGTTTCGCGCCCAGATAGATTCCCCGCCCGGCGCGCGTGATGATACCGGCCTTGAAGGCTCTAGAAATCACGTTTCTGATTTTTTGCGCATCCAGACCGGTCCTTCGTTGGAGAGTGGCGACGTCAACGCCTTTTTTTGAGCGTTTGACAATCTTTAGGACCTGCACGGCAGCGGCATGTCCTGCGGTTTTTTTGCCAGCCGGTGCTTTCTCGGCCGCGGTTGGGAGGCGCCCTTGCACCTTGGCCGGTTTGGCGCGCTTCTGCAATCCGAGCTTTTGCGGTTTCGCTCGGGCGGCTTTTTTCTTTGCTGGCTTTGTTGGCGCCGCCTTGGTTTTCGCCCGGCGGGCTGTTGGGCGCGCTGTTTTGCCGGCCCCGGTGGCTGTGGCCGCCGCCTGCAAAACGTCAAAATCGGGGGTCTCTTCCATATCGATGCCGAAGAGGCCGGCCAAATCGGACTCGGCAATCCTTCCCGTGCTTGTTTTTTCGGCCTTTTCTAACAGCTGATAAGTGCGGTCCTTGATTGTCTGTTGGATCAAATCATCCATGTCAACCTTGCGCAGTTTGAAAAACAGGCAGGGGTCATTGTCCAGCCGCGCCCCGATGCCATACAGGGTGGCGGCCACATGTTTGCACATATCGGCCCAATCCGGGCAGCTGCAATCAAATTCGATTTCTTGGGGCGATGGGAACAGGCCCTGTCCCTGGACCGTAAATATTTCGCCGATGGTCTTGGGGAATTTTCCGGCCAGAAGCTCCGACAAGGAATCCAGCTGGCCGGCACATGCTCTTTTCATGTTTTGCCAGATATTCTTCTTAATCCCCTTGATCTTGATGACGACCGCGTAAGGTTGGGCGCGGGAGCCCTGCACGAGGGAATGGACCTGTCCGGGCGCGATTTGAAGATCCAGGACCGCACCGTGGCGCACGTAACTGCGTCCGCGGCCGATGCGGTTGCTGTAATCCGCATAGCATTCCAGGTTGTAATTCCAGGCTTTGCCCCACCAGGTTTTCGCAAGCGTTGGGCCTTCCAGGACGATGGGCTGAACGGCCGGGTTTTTCTTTTTGAGTTGCGCCAGCTTTTGCGCCGCTTTGGCTCTTTTTTCCCCCACCGATACATACCGCGGATACTTCCAAAATCGCATAATCCACCTCTTGATTCAATAACAGCGCCCAATCGCCTTCATAAGGTCAGTTTGAAGAGATCCCACAATTCCTCGTTTTTCATTTCGGTGATCCAGGATTCCCCGGCCGCCACGATAACGTCCTGCGCCAAGTGCGTCTTTTGTTCCAGCATCAAGTCGATGCGCTCCTCGACGGTGCCCTGGGTGATAAACTTGTGGACCACCACATTCTTTTGCTGACCGATGCGGAAGGCCCGGTCGGTGGCCTGATTTTCCACGGCCGGATTCCACCAGCGGTCAAAATGGATCACATGGTTCGCGGCCGTCAAATTCAGCCCGACCCCGCCGGCTTTTAAGGACAGCACCATATACGGGACATAGGCGGGACTTTGAAACTGCGCGATTATCTTCTTTCTTTTACCAACGGGAATACTTCCGTGCAAGATCAGACCGCTGCGCTCGAAGATGTTTTCCAAAAATTCAGCCAGCGGATCGGTGAGTTCTTTGAATTGGGTAAACAGGAGCACTTTTTCTCTTTTGGCATAGATGGTTTCACAAATTTCACGCAGGCGGGCAAATTTGCCGCTTTCCTTTTCCGCATATCCGCCGGTTCCCAGATACTGATCCGGATGATTGCAGAGCTGTTTGAATTTCATCAGGGAGGCGAGGATCAGGCCCTTGCGCTGAATTCCATCCGTCCTTTCAATGGTGGCCCTTATCTCCTCGGTTAATTTTCTGTACAACAGGATTTGTTTGCTGCTCAGCGCGGCATAGGTTTTCATCTCGATCTTGTCCGGCAAATCGGAAATGACCGCTTTGTCGGTTTTCAAACGCCTTAAAATGTAGGGACGGATGAGTCTGCGCAATCCGGCATAACCCGTAGGGTCGTCGTGCAGTCTTTTTGAAAACTGCTTAAACTCCTTGGCACTGCCCAACAGCCCCGGATTTAGAAAGTCGAATAAAGACCAAAGATCCGACAGGCGATTTTCAATCGGGGTTCCGGTCATGACAATCCGGTTGCGGCAGGCGAAGTTCTTGAGCGCCTTTGCCTGTTTGGTCCCGGGATTTTTTATGGCCTGGGCTTCGTCTAAAATGATATAGTTCCACCGATGGGATTGGAGCCATTTATACTTTTGCGCCAAGGCGTAAGTGGTGATCACCAGATCAAATGCATCCAATGTGTGCTTGGCCGGCGTTTCGGCCTGGACGCCTGAATTGACTCCCGGATGGGCTACCAGGTATTTTAGGACGGGGGTAAAACGCCCGATTTCATCCACCCAGTTGGAGATCAGGGAAGCCGGAACGACCAGAAGACTCGCTTGGGGGCCGACTGCCGTCTTTTTGAAGGCGGATTTTAGGATCTGCAAAAAGGCGAGCACCTGAACGGTTTTGCCCAGCCCCATGTCATCCGCCAGGCAGGCGCCAAACTGCAAGGAGTGCAAAAAAAACAGCCAGTTTAAGCCTTTTTGCTGGTATTCCCGGAGTTGGGCTTTAAATGCCCGGCCGGGCTTTACCGCCGCAACCAAGTCCGGATTGAGCAGCTTTTTGATGACGGTTTCGAGCCATTCCCCGTTGGAGACACGGCAGTCTATTGCAGCGCCATCCCTATCCAGCAGCTTTTCAGGCGTCAGCTGCATCCGCAGGGCATCTTTCAGGCTCAAGGCGTCGGCGGCGATCATTTGCTGGGCGCGTTCATAGGCATCGAGGGTTTGCCGCAGTTTGGCAGGATCGACGGCCACCCATTTGTTTTTGATCAGGGCGAGCCCCTCCGACGCCTGCAACAGCCTTTGGGCTTCTGCGGCGGAGATCTCCGTATCGCCCAGAACCAACTGCACCTTAAAATTCAAAATGGCATCCATGCCGACGAACGAGGGCTGCGCGTCACCGACACTGATATTGATCGCGACCCGGGACGGTCTGCCTTTCCACCAGTTGGGAATCCGGCACAGAATGCCGCTGTTTTCATAAATGGGAATATCTTTCAGAAACGCAAACGCCTCGGCCGCCGACCAGGATAGGGGGTGAAACAGGTCTCCCGTGTCCAAGAGATTCTCCAGTAATGGGCTTTGCCGGGCGGCCGCGTGGACGGTTGTCAGCAGTTCCAATAACTTATCTTTATTGTTTTCGTATTCTTTCAGGGCGTACTTGAGGGGCAGGTGCCGGGACTTTCCTTGTTTATTCAACCGGGTCGAATAGGTTGCCAAAAACGCAAAGGGATAATTATTGTCTTTGTTTTCCACGAGATGAAAAAATACCCGCCCCACCAGATGGACATCCGGACTGTAGGCCCGGATAAACTCGGCAACCGTGCCCGCATAGGAT
>CP070697.1:2922599-2926274 GCA_020353555.1 Desulfobacterales bacterium | reverse complement strand
GGCTGAACCCTCGCAAGAAGAGTCACAAATCTCTGACGAAAGTGAGGAAGAGCAGACAAATCAAACTGAAAAACGAAATGAAGAGACGAACGTTGAGTCGGAAAATGAAACGGAGGAGGACCAATCTTCGGAATAAAGCGACCGTTCCCTCGATCAAACCGAATCGACCGGTCGGGGACGATCCGACGGTCGCCAAACCCCGGCAAGCCCTGCAAATACTCAATCAGATCTGAGCGCACGCCTTGCGGCACATCCCCGCCGGTGTCATTTTCACTTTTGGCTTTTTAACGATCCCGAACCTTTGATGGTGCTGTCAATCTGGGGATGGCCCATATAATAGACATCTCCGCTTCCGGTAATATTGGCCTGCAAGGCTTCGGACGCATTCACCTTGCAGTCACCCGAGCCGGTGATCGATACAAAAACCTTTTTGGCCTTCATTTCAAAAGCGTTTATCGCGCCTGATCCGGTAATGGAAGCCTCATGGTAATCGGCCTGTCCCCCGAGGGTCAAAGAGCCGGAGCCGGCAATGCCCGATTGCAGCTTCGCCACCTCCAGGTCTAACGCGATATCCCCGGAGCCGCTTATTTGGGCATCAAATTTGTCGGCGACAAACCGGCTTTCGCCGGTGACGTTTCCGGAACCTGAAATGGCAACGCCATTCAGATCGGTCACCGTGATAAAGAAATCAAGCGTTGTGGGCCTGACATTTTTCCGCTGCGAAATGACGAGCTTGGCAGAGCGCACACCGGCTTCGATCAACGGCAGGATGTTGTCGTCGGTTTTGATCACGAGGGCTGGTTTGGCGCCTTTGGTCAAAAAAACATTGCCAGACCCTTTTAAGCTTATCTGATTGAACTCAGGAACAGGCCGGTCCTCTGAAACGACATTGCCGGATCCACGCACCGCTTTTGCGGCACAGCCGTCCAACTCGATGACGATACAGCCCGAAGCGAAAATGGGCCCCAAGATCAAAACCATTAGTAGTCTGGAAAGTCTGGTATCCATGATGGCCTCCTTTCAAACAAGTCAGTCGGTTAGCCCGGCGTCCGGTCGTCCCGCCCAATTGAAAGACACTGCGATTTTGGTCTGTGACGGGAAATCTTTTTCTGCATACAAAATCGATCCCACCCCTGCGGAGTGCCTGCGAGCAGAGGGGAAAGTGTCCGTTTCTGTGACGGCGACTGTTCGAAATCGTACAATTTTTGGGAGACTGTCCCGGATGTACGATTTCATCCGAAAGGTTCGATGCGGTCTATGATCGGAACAGGTGGCGTGCTTCCTTCTTTCGTTATAGATCAGAAAATTGTTTCGTTCGCTCCTTTTCCAACACGATTGTCTCCAGATTGGCCATTCGTTCTTCCAGGCGTGCGATACGCTGCGTAAGGGTTTTAAATGACTCCTCTGATTTTTCCGCGTTGGCCTTCAGGCGTGCCCGATAAATTTCGCTGACAGTGCCGATGGCGACGATAATTACAATTGCGGTCCATAAACTCATGGCCTGGCGCTCCTCGAGTCGTTTAATGATTGCATCGCGAATTCATTGCTCCCATCAAATATCAACCCATCGGTCTAATCACAAACACTTTCGCGCAGCAAGCGCTTCGAGATTTCAGTCTATACACGGAGCTGGAAGATCACGGCCATTCAATTTGGGATCGGCTGGCTTACAATTCAAGGTGCTGCTCCGATTTCAATCAACGGCCTTCCTTTTCGTTTTGCGCAGCCTCTTTTTAGCAGGAAACGTGCCAAGATCTTTTGTCTTCCAACTAACTGTATTTATATGGTTTAAAGATTAGCTGCCTTTGAATCGAATGGCAGAAACAACTATTTTATGGCGATAATGTCCATGCGTGCGCCATGATGCCGATCGGTCAGCAGGCCAAGCAAGCCTTCCGATGCCGACTGTTTTCGATAAGGTTAGCACGCGCCTTAAAGGTCTATGTGAGATTTAAGGGGCAGATGGGGTTTTGATCTATCGCCGGTCACCCCTTGATCCGCAAACCGCTCTTGCGGACTTTCCGATCGAAGGGCGGGAAAGCTCCCGGTGTATTGACAAGCTCTAAATATTGTTTACCCTCTATCCAACATTGTGGATCGGTTTTTTGTTTCTTTTGTTGTGACAGTTTAGACCCTTTGAAAAACCAGGGATTGCAGACAGTTGATCGGCTTTTGGCAACGGAAGAAACTCGCAAATAAGGGTTCGTAAAACCGACCCGCGCGGTGATTTCAAACAGGATGCCTCGCAGATGAAGGTCTATCCGGGCCTCGAGGGGAACTCCTTTTTACAGTTTTTTCGATTTCCGGCTTGCGTGGGACTGGCAGGGGAGGCGGAAGGGTCATTCCCGCGAAGCGTAGCCCGGAGCTAACCGGCGAGCCGGAATTCGGCCCTTACGCGAAGGGGCGGAGCCTACCTTGCTGCATTTGCGGAAACGGCTAACTTGTTGGATTGAATTTTGATTTCTTTAAAACCGGCGCGACAGCGGATCGTGAGGATGGGGGTGGGTATTGTCTGATCGCGTGGGGTCGTTGCTGAAAAGATGAAGGGCAGACAGAAAGGACCAGCCATGGAAAGACGGAGTCAGGCCGGCGCGTCTCCTACCTCTGAGGAGCTCATCGCACTCATTCGACGACGCGCGGAAAACCTTTTCGGCACACAGCAGCTCTATTGTTCCGAGGCCGTCCTTTATGTTCTCAATCAGGGATTGCGCGGGGGCCTGCCCCCGGCGATGGCCGTGCGCTTGGCCTCCGGATTTACGGATGGAATCGGTGGCGCGGGGTGTGTGTGTGGTGCCGTAAGCGGTGGGCTCATGGCGCTGGGATTGTTTCTTGGTCGGGACGGGTTAAACGCCCAGAGTTCCAAGCGCGTTCGCGCCAAAAGCAAAGAAATCCATGACGCTTTCCGGACGCGGTTCGGTAGCGCCTGCTGCCGAATTCTGACCAAGAGAGTACGCAATGATCACAAGGCCATGATGGAGCAGTGCACGCACCGGACCGGAGAGACGGTTGAGATCGTCGCACGGCTCATTCTGGAGGCCCGTCCCGATCTTCTCCATCAGGCCGACTGGGATTTTCTTGCCGCCCAGGATTCAAAGATCAGGGCCCGCTTCAAGCGGTTGTTATCCGTTGTCATCGGTATTTCCACCAAATGAAATCCTCAACCCCGTTGAATTGAGACCGCAACTGCCATCCTAAAGGATCAGCCATGTTTTTCAGAAAGAAAAATACGTTGATGGGGCTCTCGCGCACCTGTGGCTGAGCCGCAAAAATCGGTCCGGCGGATCTGTCGGAAGCACTTAAAGTTCTGGAACCCTCCCAAGATCCCAATTTGCTGGTGGGTTTTGAAACCAGTGATGATGGGGCCGTATACCGTATTGCACCGGATGTGGCCTTCATCAGCACCGTCGATTTCATTACCCCCCCGGTGGATGATCCTTACTGGTTCGGCCAGATTGCCGCGGCCAACTCGCTATCGGATGTCTATGCCATGGGGGGCCAACCCTTGACCGCCTTGAGTCTGGTGATGTTTCCTTTGAGCAAGCTCGACATTGGGCTTTTGAAGGAAATCCTGCGGGGCGCCAATGACAAGGTGCGGGAAGCGGAGGCTTCTTTGGCCGGCGGGCATTCCGTTGATGATAATGAGCCGAAGTACGGATTGGCGGTGACAGGCCGGGT
>CP070697.1:2918812-2922499 GCA_020353555.1 Desulfobacterales bacterium | reverse complement strand
GATGGAGATTCTTCTTCTCTGAGGGAAGCCCCGTGGCTAACAACAACCCCAAACCCGGTGCACATCAAACTCACCGGTCGCTGGTCAGGGCTTTAGACGAAAGTGCTCGGCAAAAAGTTGAAGCGATGTGAATATCGAGCCGTCATGGGAGATCGAAATGACAAGATTATTCACCAACGGCCGAGTCAGCCGAAGTAAAATCGGGCGTTTGATATTCCCGCTCTTCTTTTTTGCCCTTTGGCCGGCGTGGGATAAACCGGCCGACGCGCTTCCGAAACCGGTTGCCAAGGTCAACGGCATGATTCTGACGGAGATCGATCTTGAGGAAGCCCTGAATGAGATCATGCCGGCCGGCGTGTTCCACGGCGGATTCTCCTCCAAAAAAAGGGCGAAATACAGACCCCAGGCTTTTGAAAATATGATCGAAAAAGAGCTCTTCTTTCAGGAGGCCCTTAAAAAAGGGCTGAAGGTGGATGAAGAGGTCATCAAAACGGAAAGAGATCGGACTGTCAAGCGGTTCGGTGACGAAAAAAAATTCCAGGCGGCTTTGAAAGAGGCGGGCCTTACCGATGAACAGTACCAGGAGAAGCTAAAGAAAAAACAACTCGTGAAACGGCTGATCACCGTGGAGGTTGAAAACAAGGCCCAGGCCACCGAGGAGGAAATCAAGGATTATTATCAGAGGAACGAGCAGAAGTTCATGCGGCCCGAGGCCCGAAGGCTGACCCATATTTTGATCCACGTTAAGCCGGAGGCAACGGCCGAAGAGCGGAAATTGAAAAGGGCTCGTGCCCAGGAGGTGATTGACAAGATAAATGCCGGCGGGGACATGTCGGCTTTGGCTTGGGACTATTCGGAGGGCCCTTACCGGGTCAAGGGCGGAGATATGGGCCTTGTTCACAGGGGACGGCTTTATCCGGATCTTGAAAAAGAGGTATTTCAGCTTGAACCCGGCAGGCTGAGCGGGATTATCGAAACGATCCACGGCTACCACATTGTCAGAGTCAATGAGGTGAAGCCGCCGGAACAGCTGAGTTTGGGGGACGTCCACGACAAAATCCGAAAGGAGTTGACGGGAAAAAATGAGAAACAGATCCGGGAGGCCCTGGCTGACAAACTCAAGGCGGAGGCCCGCATAGAGATATACTGATATTCCGATATCTGCGCATACAACAACCGGCGACATAACTGCCAAGTATCCGAACACAGACCACTCCTGATTAACGCTGAATTGAGAGCGTATCCAAGCTTCGGGCAGTGCATAACCGGCATTGACTGAGCGGGAGTTTATAGAATCGTCCAGGTCGGCAACTTATTCAAAAAATACTCAATTAGTTTGACAACCATTCCCAACATCTGGTAATCCTACTTTGTAGTATTGCGACGAAGTGGTATTTCAAGATAACTCTTTTTCATTGGGCTGCGGAAACCATCTCATCTTGTTACGGAATGACGATCCGTGCCAGAATTTATTTTAAGTCGTGGAGCGCGTTCTTTGAATGTTTGAATTGCTGTACGGGCCGTTAGCGTGCCTATGCGGCGGATTGACGTTTAGCCTGGCGGCTGGCTGAGAAAAAAGTGGCAATGCTCACTCTCCGGCCGATGCCTCTTCCGGATTTCAACGCCTTTCTATTGCAGACGCCTCGAATTTAGTCTGGGATCTTTTGCTCAACCTCGCTATGTGCGCCCTGAAGGGGGTGTTCAGGGCAAGATAAGAAACTGTAATTCCAAACAAAAGGAGGTAAAAAATGCTGCAGAAAGACTCATTGAACAGATGGGTGTCAGCGACACCGTCAAAAAAGCGGAAGAGAAGGGTCCCTCTTGCGCGGTCGCGCGCCGGATGCGGCCGGCGATGGTTGGGAACGGGGATCCTTTTAGCCGCGGTTCTGGCGTGCCTCGCCCCTGCCAGCCAAGCGCAGACGGTCAACGTAACCGTCGAGGTCACCGGAGATGCCGTACCGGGCGGCATCCTGACGGCAACCGCCATCGTCGATATTGAGGACGGCTCCGCGCTCCAGTCCATTAGCTGGACGCAGATCGGCGGTGCGCCAGCATCGATCAACCCGACCGACGCGGAAACCGTTACGGTAACGCTCGCAGCCGAGAGCGTTTACAAGGACGAGCTCTTCCACGTGCTCGCCGAGCCGCCGATCGGCCCGGAACAGCTTCCGCCGAACGTCCCGCCACCGCCGGGAGAGTTCCCTGGGGGACTTCAGAACCGGTTCCAGGTTGTGGCTGTCAATCCTTTTGCCCTTGAGGAAGCAGGCAAGGTCACCCTCAGGGCGGAGGTGACCACCACCTCCGGAATTTACGAGGATGTTGTCGAAGTCCACACCGCGCTGCCGTGGAAGGTCAAGAGCGACATCCGCAACGTGGGTCTCGGGCTCCCGGTCCTCCTGCACGGCCGTGACCAGACCGCCTATGATTGGGTCCTGAAAAGGCGCCCCTATTTGTCCCAAGCCACCCTGCTGGACGCGGCCTCGCAGAACCCGGAGTTCACCCCCGACCTGCGGGGCAAGTATACCGTGAGCGTGACGGACATGACCCAAGGCGTGACGGTCAATCTCGATATCTTTGCCGGCACGTGGCAGGGAGCCATTACGGCGCAGGACGCGGACGGACGACCCCTGGCGGGAAACTGCACCCCCTGTCATTTCGAAGGGGGCCGTGCCCCGGATCAGTTCAGCCCCTGGGCCCAGAGCGGGCACGCGGAGATCTTCACGAACAACCTGAATACGAACACCCACTACGGGGAGTCGTGCTTCCCCTGCCACGCGGTCGGTTTTGATCGGGAAGTAGCCAACGTCGGTTTCGACGATGTCGGCGACTACCTGGGCTTCCTCAATTCAGGCCTCATCAACAACCCCGGCGACAACTGGACCACGATGCTGAGCGAATTCCCGAAGAACGCCCAGTTTGCCAACATCCAGTGCGAGAACTGTCATGGGCCGCAAAGTGGCGGCGGCCATATCCAAAGAAGACCCGTATCGGGTCTGACGGGGCTCGACCCGCGGGTTCAGGTATCCGCGGACGTTTGCGCTACCTGCCACGGCGAGCCGCTTCGCCACGCGCGTTTCCAGCAGTGGCAGCTGAGTGGCCATGCCAACTACGAGCTGGCCATTGAAGAGGGAGAAAGCGGCAGTTGCGCGCGCTGTCACACAGCCAACGGGTTCCTGACCTGGCTGCCGGTTCTGCTGGGCGACGAGCCCGGGGATCCCTTGGACAACATCACGGTTGCCTGGACGGAGGACAAGATCCATCCCCAGACCTGCCCCACCTGCCACAATCCCCACAGCAACGGCAGTACGTCCGGGACCGCCACCAATGCGACCGTGCGGATCAGCGACAACACGCCGCTCCTCATCGCCGGGTTTCAGGCGACGAATGTGGGTCGGGGCGCGATATGCATGACCTGTCACAACACGCGCCGGGGGTTGCGCAACGACAACGTCCCCTTCGACGACCCCACACGGGCACCCCACCCGGGAGCTCAGTCCGACGTGCTGCTGGGACAGAATGCCTACTTTGTGGACCTGGGCGATATTGATCCCGTGCTAGGTTTTCCGCCAGGTCTTCCAGGCAGCCACGCAACGCGGACCGGGCCGGCAGATGACCCGCGAGCGCTGGTGGACACGTGCGCTACCTGCCACATGGTGAAGACCCCGCCACCCGATCTTCTGTCCTACA
>CP070697.1:2915015-2918712 GCA_020353555.1 Desulfobacterales bacterium | reverse complement strand
AGCGAGCGCTGGCCATGATCAGCATCGCCCATCCGGATTTTCGGGAGGAACTGTTTTTTGAGGCCAAGAAGATGGGGCTTTTCAGTGCCGAGCGCACGTTGAGTGAATCCATTCATGGCGTCTACCCCCTCCAACTGGAAGAAACCATCGAGATCGGCGGGCAAAAGGTTACCATTCGGCCCGCCAAGCCCGTGGACGAAAGAAGAATCCAGGAACATTTCTATAACCTGGACAAGGACGACGTCATCGCGCGCTTTTTCCATGAGAAGACCACCTTTGTGCACGATGAAATCGAGGGGGTCTCTTTGATCGATTACGTGAAGGATTTGACGATGGTAGCTTTGGTGGGCGAATTCGGATTCGGCCGCGTGGTGGGCATCGGAGAGTATTTGCTGGATCCGGCGAGCAATATGGCGGAAGTCGCTTTCTCCATCAGCAAGGAATTTCAGAATAAGGGGCTGGGCAAGATTTTGATGAAAAAATTGGCCGCGGCCGCGCGTGAAAACGGCATTGCCGGGCTGTTGGCCTTTACCGCCCCCTACAACCAGGGCATGATACGGTTGTTTAAGACTTTGCCCTATAAAACTGAAACGCATTTTGAGGGCGACATGCTGACGCTCAAGTGCCGGTTTGATAAACCCGCTTCGGGCTAACTGTGGGATGCTGGATGAGCGTTACAGGCGGCCAGCGGTCTTCCGTCTTCCGGGCTTTGTCGTCGGTTTCCGCTGTTGTCGGACATCATCGGACATCAAAGGAGAACTCGTGAGCAGGCACACAATTAAGTTTTTACCCCATGACAAAGTGCTAGCGGTTGAAGATGGTGACAATCTCATTCGGGCGGCGATGGAAGCCGGCGTGCATATAAATGCTTCCTGCGGCGGCGGGGGGGTGTGCGGCAAGTGCCGGGTCATGATTGAAGAGGGCGTGGTCGCCGCCGGTGTTTCCGAGAAACTTAGCCCGGCGGATCTGGCCCGGGGCTACCGGCTGGCCTGCCAGACGGTGGTGAAAAGTGATCTGGTGGTGCGCGTTCCGATTGAATCGGTCATCGATGCCAGTGTCCTCAAGCTGCCCGTCCCGCCGCGCCGCGCGGCCCGCATCAAAGAAATCAATCTGGAGGAATTAAGGGATAAAGGGCTGTTTGTAGCGCCGGTGGAAAAAAAATACCTGGAACTTCCCGCGCCGAGCGCCCAGGAAAATTTGCCGGATGTCACCCGGCTGATCAGCTACCTCAAGCTCAAGTGCGACGAGCATCGCCTGGAAGTCGACCTCGCGGTTATCCGCAAAATTCCGGATGTTTTAAGAGCAGACGATTTCAAGGTGACCGCCACGCTGGTGCGCCCGGTGCGCGACGACGGCAAAACGCGCATCATCAACGTCCAGTCGGGGGATACGGTGGACCGCAATTACGCCATTGCCATGGATGTCGGCACCACGACCATCTATGGCCAGGTTATCGATTTGAAGACCGGCGAGGTACTCGCCGAGCACGGCGCGTTCAACGGGCAGATCAGCTACGGCGAAGATGTGATCACCCGGATTGTCTATGCTGAAAAACCCGGCGGTCTGGAGCAATTACACGGCGTGGTGATCAAGACGATTAACCAGGTGCTGGAAAAAATCGTGCAGGGCGCCGGCCTCGACCACGACGATATTTCCACGATTACGCTGGCCGGAAACACCACCATGACCCAGCTCATGCTGAAAATCAATCCGCGCTATATCCGGCGCGCCCCCTATGTGCCGGCCTCGACGCTCTATCCGCCGCTGAAAGCCGCTGATCTGGGGATGGCCCTGGGGGAGCATGTAATAGCCCTGGTATACCCGGAAGTTTCAAGTTATGTCGGTGGCGATATCGTGGCCGGAGTGATGGGTTCGGGCATCTACCGGACGGAGGAATTGACCCTTTACCTGGATGTGGGCACCAACGCCGAAATTGTCATCGGCAACAAGGATTGGCTGGCCTGCGCCGCCTGCTCCGCCGGACCGGCTTTTGAAGGGGGGGGACTCAAATTTGGCATGCGCGCCGCCCCGGGAGCGATCGAAGACTTTTCCATTGATCCGCTGACGCTGGAGCCAATGATCATTACCATCGGCAATGTCCGCCCGAAGGGCATTTGCGGCTCCGGCCTGATCACCATGGTGGCCACCCTTTTTGAAATGGGTATTATTGACAACCTCGGTAAATTCAACCGCGACTTGGATACCCCCCGCATTCGCAAAGATGACGGAGTCTACGAATACGTGCTGGCCTGGAAGGAGGAATCCCAGGTCGATCGGGATGTCGTCCTGACCGAGATCGATATCGAAAATCTGATTCGGGCCAAGGGCGCCATCTACAGCGGTTGCATGACACTGCTGACCGAGGTGGGCGTGACCATTCAGGATGTGGAACGTATCATTCTGGCCGGCGGGTTCGGCAGTTTTGTCGATCTGGAAAAGGCAATGACCATCGGCCTGCTGCCCGAGATGGACCCGGACAAAGTGACTTTCATTGGGAACGGATCGTTGATGGGAGCCCGCATGAGTTCGCTCACCAACCGCATTCGCAAGGACGTGGTGGAAGTTACCCGCAAAATGACCAATTTCGAACTTTCCGACACCGCGTCTTACATGGATAATTATGTGGCGGCCCTTTTTTTGCCCCACACCGACATGAACCAGTTTCCCCATCTCAAAGCCCGCCTGGAAGCGCGCAAAGTCACGGCGAAATGAATTTGATTTAATTACAAATTGATATTCACTGAGGCTCATCTCTTGACAAAGGAAACCGCTGCATATAAATGACAATATTCGGCATTTTTCGCGGAGCGCCAGGCTGCACCTTACTGTCTGATTTTAAAGAATTTTAAACCATTTACCTGCCGTTTGTCGATCGTTATGAACAAAGATTTCATCGGTCTAAATAGAAATTCATTTATGAAAGGAGGATGGACAATTTTTGGCGAAGATAAACGAATTGATCGTCCTTTGCGGGGGGCATCCGCTGTTTGGAGACAAACCCTCATGAATTAACCGGTAACTTGATAAGGAGGTAAAATTGGGTCTTCAATTTTCGAAAGAATCTTACACCGGCAGAATCAAGGCAATCACCTTAGGTAAGGGCGAGCATGCCGTAACTGTCGGGGGTGAGAGCTGCTATCCGTTTTATCAGTTTGAAGGCGCCATGCCCCACAAGCCCCGAATAGCGATGGAGATATGGGACATGCCACCCGAGGAATGGCCCGAAGCCGCTCTCAGCCCTTTCAAAGATGTACTGGCTGATCCGGCGGCCTGGGCCAAGCGGTGTGTGGATGAGTTCGGCGCGGAAATGATTGTCCTGCAGCTCAAAAGCACCGATCCCAATGGCCAGGACGCCCCGCCGGAAAACGCCGTGGCAGCGGTCAAGAAAGTACTGGGTGCGGTGAATGTGCCCCTGATCGTTTGGGGGACGGCCAACGTCGAAAAAGATGAAGCCGTCTTGAAAAAGATTGCCGAGGAATGCCAGGGCGAAAGCTTGATTCTCGGACCGGTGGAGGACAAAAATCACAAAGGTATCGGTGCGGCCGCCATGGGATTCGGGCAAACCGTGATCGCATCTTCGCCCATTGATGTCAACCTGGCCAAACAGATCAATATCTTACTGGAAAACCTGGGAATGCCTACGGATCGCATAATTATCGATCCTACCACCGGCGGCCTGGGTTACGGCCTGGAATAT
>CP070697.1:2911191-2914915 GCA_020353555.1 Desulfobacterales bacterium | reverse complement strand
TGCCACTTTGACAAATGGATTTTCCCTTAAGACGAAACCGGCCCGCCAATGAAGGACGGGCCTTTATTGATTGCCGGAAAAGATACCACATTTTCCCAAGATGTCAAGGAGATTATCAGGTTATTTTTGTCGGAAAAATTGGCCGGAGAGTTTTTTTTTCGTTTCGTCTTTAATCCTGCCATTGATTTTCTGAAAAGACTAGGCTATCCAAGAAAAATTATACGACGTCATTTAGTGACCTCATAGCCCAGGAGACATAGAGCGCTTTGGACTTCAACCCCTGCATGAAACACCAAGCGGTGCGCAAAGCGGTGCGCAAGTTCGCCGAGACGGAGCTGGGACCCATTGCCCATGACATCGACCGGGATGCCCGGTTCCCGTGGGAAGTGATCGAAAAAATGCGCCCGTTGAACTATTTCGGCCTGCAGATCTCCCAGGAATACGGGGGAGCCGCCCTGGACAGCACCAGCTACGCGATCACCGTTGAAGAACTTTCCCGGGTGTGCGCCGCTGTCGGTCTGTGCATTACGGTCCATAACAGTGTCGGGGCCTACCCCATCGAACAGTTCGGAACGCCGGAACAAAAAGAGCGGCTCCTGCCGCGGCTGGCGAGCGGTGAATGGATCGGCGCCTTCTGTCTTACGGAAGCCAACGCCGGTTCCGATGCCGGCGCCGTGGAGACCACCGCGGTTTACGACGACGGCGATTACATCGTCAATGGAACCAAGGTCTTTGTGACCAACGGCGGTGCCTGCGACGTGGCGCTCACCTTTGCCATCACCTCCCCGGACGATCGCCGCAAGGGCGCCAGCGTCTTAATTGTCGAGAAAAGCATGCCGGGTTTCGCCGTCGGAGAGCTGGAAGATTTATCCGGGATGCGGGCCAATCCGGTGTCGTCACTGTTTTTTGAAGACGTGCGCGTGCCTGAGGCCAACTTGCTCGGGCGCCTCGGCGATGGGCTGAAAATCGGGCTCATCACCCTGGATACCGGCCGCATCGGCATCGCGGCCCAGGCGCTCGGCATCGCCCAGTCCGCATTCGAGGCGGCGGTAAAATATTCCAAAGAACGCCAGCAGTTCAAAAAGCCGATTTCTTCTTTTCAAACCATTCAGAACTATTTGGCCGACATGGCCACCGAAATCGAGGCCGCCCGACTGCTGCTGTATCGGGCCTGCGCTTTGAAAGATGCCGGCCAGCCGTTCAGTGCGGCGGCAGCCATGGCCAAGCTGTACTGCAGCACCACCGCTTCCCGGGTAACCAACCTGGCGGTGCAGATCCACGGGGGTTATGGCTACAGCAAGGAATACGATGTGGAGCGCTTTTTCCGCGATGCCAAAGCGACCGAAATCTACGAAGGAACGAGCGAAATCCAGCGCATGGTGATTTCACGGGCGGTTCTGGCGCAGCTGGTCTGAACGATCGCAAAAGTGGCCTATCTTCGGAATCTGCCGCCGGAGACCTGTGAAGCGCATGTGAATCCGACCCTGACCCGGACAAGCCGGAACCCATGCGGTCATTATTCCGGCATGGCATTATTCTCCCGCCGCGGGCGGGACATACGAAGCGAACTGAGCGATGTTGAAACTCGTTGTGTGCATCAAACAAGTTCCCATGGTGTCGGAACTGCCCTGGGATCCCAATACCAGAACGTTAAAGCGCAACTTGGCCGAAGGCATGATGAACCCGGCGTGCGGCCATGCGCTGGAGGCGGCCCTCCAGATCAAAAAACAACACGGAGGCCATATTGTGGCCATCACCATGGGTCCGCCCATGGCGGAAGAGGTTTTGTACGAGGCCATCGCCATGGGGGCCGATCGGGGGGTACTGCTGACCGATCGGTCCATGGCCGGCGGAGATACCAGTGCGACCTCCTATACGCTGGCCCGCGCGATCAAAAAAGAATGTCCGGACTTCGATCTGGTGCTTTGCGGGTGCTACACCAGCGACAGCGAAACCGCCCAAGTCGGCCCCCAGCTGGCGGAAGAACTGGACGTCCCCGGCGCCGCGTATATTGAACATATCGCCGTCAAAGACGGTGCCTTCCGCCTGCATCGCGTGACGGACAACTTTCTTGAAGTTCTGGAAATGGACATGCCCGGCTTGGTCACGGTAACCACCCACACCTACATGCCGCGTTACCCGTCCCTGGAGGGTCTGCAAAGCGCCTTTGCGCGATCTGATATCAAAATCCTGAATGCCCGTGACCTGCGTCTCGACCCGGCCAAAATCGGAGTCAACGGTTCACCGACCAAAATTATCAACGTCTATTCCCCGACCGCCGCAAAAAAGAACATTGTCATGCAAGGCACCGCCAAAAAAGTGGTGGATGAAATCTTTGCGAAGTTTGCCGACCGAATCAGCGGCGCCATCGGCAAAGATCTGAAAACCCATTATCACGACAACAAAGCATGTACAAAATGAATCGTTCCATCTGGGTATTTGCTGATTATCGTAACTACTTCCAAAACCGGGTAACCTTGCAGCTCTTGGCCAAGGCCAACCAACTCGCCGCCCAAATCGGGGCCGAGGTCTGTGCGGTGGTCTTGGGCTACAAGATCGACGAATACGTGGCCGAATATATCGCCCATGGTGCCCAGAAAGTCGTGGTGGTCGAACACCGCTCCCTGCAAAAGTACAGCATGGAAAAATACGCGGTTTTGATGGAGCGGCTGGCCCGGGATTACCAGCCGGAAATCATTTTGATCGGGGCCACGGCGTTTGGCCGGGAGCTGGCGCCGCGGGTGGCCAAGCGCCTCGGCACCGGTTTAACCGCCGACTGCATTGGTCTGGAAATGACGGAAGACGGTCTGCTGCGGCAAATCGCCCCCTCATTCGGTGGCAACTTGGTGGCCGAGATCCTCACACCGGAACACCGACCCCAGATGGCAACCGTCCGCGCGGGTATTTTTCAGGAGATACCCCACAATAATTCCCTCCACGGAGAGGTCGTCCGCATACCGCTGCCGAAGGATTTGCCCAAAGACCGGTTGCGGCTGATCGCTTACCAGCGCCAACCCCAGCGTGATCAGCGACTGGAAGATGCACGGGTGGTCGTATGCGGGGGACGCGGCATGGGCAGCAAAAAGAAATTCAAGAAGCTTTTCGAACTGGCGCAGCTGCTCGCGGGTGAAGTCGGCGCCACCCGTCCGGTCGTGTATGCCGGCTGGATTGACAATGATGCCCTCGTCGGACAGGCCGGCCGCAACATCAGACCCCAGATCCTTTTCTCCTTTGGTATCAGCGGGGCCATCCAACACACGGCGGCCGTCACCGATGCCGAATTTATTATCGCCGTTAATAAAAACCCCAACGCCACCATGATGAAAATGGCCGACGTGGCCGTGGTGGCCGACGCCAACCAGCTTTGTTCCGCGCTCATTAAGGAATTGAAGGACCGAATTCAGACTTAGGGCGCGCTCCCAAACCAACTTGAAGATTTTTGCACGTCCTTTCGTGGGTTTCGTGGCCAGTTCTGAACGGGCGTGGGCGACAGTTCCGCCTTTTGCAGAAGGGCAACCGGATCCGCCTGTAGTCCCACCTCAAACCTCACCCTGTTGGCACCGCCCCTCCGATTTGAAATCGTCACCCGATCACCGCAAGTTGCCGTATACTATTCAAGTTTTGGCAGGGCACACGCATTTGGAATTTCTAGGGGGGAAGGAGGCCTTTTCGGAAAGACGATATCCACCGTAGGTATCACCCAAACGGCACGGTGATTCCCGAT
>CP070697.1:2907355-2911091 GCA_020353555.1 Desulfobacterales bacterium | reverse complement strand
ATGGCGCTGGGAGAAACCGTCAGCGATGAAGAGCTGGGCGGCTGGAAAATTCACGCGGAAATTACCGGCAACATCGACCGCGTGGCCGAGAATGAAGCGGAGTGCTTTCAGATCATCCGGCAATATCTGGCCTACATGCCCTCTCACAGGGATGAACTGCCGCCGGACGCCCCGGTGCCGGATAGATCGGGTTCCCGGATGGAAAACATCCTGGATTATCTTCCGGAAAAGCGCAACCGCGGCTATGACATGCATGCCATCCTCGGCTGCATTTTTGATCAGCACAGCCTGTTCCCCATCAAGCCTGATTTCGGCAAATCGGTCATCACGGCCCTGGCCCGCATCGGCGGCAAGGTCACCGGCCTTGTTGCCAACCAGCCCATGTTCAACGCGGGCGCCATGGATACCGACGGTATCGACAAGGTCATCAGCTTCCTGTGTCTGTGTGATTCGTTCAACATACCCTTGCTTTTCTTTCACGATATTCCCGGATTTCTCGTCGGTAGGGACGCCGAGCGCAAGCGGGTTGCGGCCAAAGTCATGAACTACATGAATGCGCTGGGACTGCTGACCGTCCCCCGCATTTCCATCATCGTGCGCAAGACCTACGGCATGGCGTTTTGGAATATGTGCGGCTCGGGCTGCGGCACCGACTTCCTGGTTGCCTGGCCCTCGGCCGAAGTCAGCTTCGTGGACCCCGCCATCGCCGCCAACGTGGTCTACGGCGGAAGGCCGTCCGCCGCCGATAAGCAATCCGAGGAGTGGCAGTGCCTGATGCGGCAGCTCGTCGATGACGCCTCGCCCTACGGGGCCGCCGCAAGGCACTACATTCACGATGTGATCGACCCCAGACAGACGCGGGACTATATTATCCGGGCCCTGGAGATCAGCCACAACTCGCGCCGGCAGGGGATATCCGCGCACAAGCTGGCCAACTGGCCGACCAAGTTCTGATTGCTGATTTGTCATTCAACGCGTCTTGGTCTGTGGGGATCTGCCCGCTCAGCTTTTTGCAGCCGATGCGTTGCTTTTCGTGGTGGCATTCATTTCCGCCTACACCGCTCAAATCCTAAGGCAAAACAAAAGAAGACTCCGCCAACAAAATATCGCGCTCGATAAAGCCAACAAAGCCAAGAGCGAATTTTGGGCCAATATGAGCCACGAACTGCGCACACCCCTGAACCATATCACCGGATATCGCTCTTGGAGATCTGGTGATCAGCGCCGGGACCGTGCGGCTTGCGAACACCTCTTTGTTTGACGCGGGGCAAGGCGATCCGCGCCTCGCATCCTATGAAGTCTATCTGGCGTTGCTGCAACGCCTGCTCTTTGCTTGACAGCCATTCCCGCGTGTGTTATCCGATCACAATCCAGCCTGTCTTGTCATGCATCCACGTGCCGCGGAGAGCCGATCGGTGAAAAAGGATCTACGCTATTTCCTTAAACAGATTGAGGAGCGGACCCCCGAGCTCATCCTGCACATCAAGAAGGAAGTTAGCCCTAAGTGGGAGCTTTCTTCCGTCCAAAAGCGGCTGGAAGCCGACAACCGCCTCCCGATCATGGTTTTCGAAAAGGTCCTCGGCCATACGATGCCAATCGTGACCAACCTCTTTGCTTCGAAGCGCCATCTGGCGCTGGCGCTGGAGACCTCTCCTGAGCAAGTCATCGCGAAATTTGCCGAAGCCCAAAAGAACCGTATCCCACCTCGGAGGGTGGACACCGGCCCGGTGAAAGACGTCGTCCTCCGGGGCGACGCGGCGGATCTGCGGTCCCTTCCCCTGGTCACCCACTGCGAGAAAGACGCCGGCGCCTACTTGTCTTCCGGGGTGACTATCCTCCGGGATCCCGTCAGCGGTCATCTCAACGCCGGTATTTACCGCAACCGCTACCTCGCACCCACGCGGCTCACCCTCAACCTGGCGCCTTTGTGCCATGCCGCGGAGATCGTGCAGCGGGCGGAAAACAGCCAGCAGCCCGTCGAAGCGGCGATCGTCATCGGTCACCACCCGGCGATGGGCATGGCTTCCCAGCAACGCGGCCGCATCGGTGAGTTTGAACTGGAGACCATGGGCGGACTTCTCGGGGAGCCCGTGGACGTAGTCCCCTGCGAAACCGTGGACGTGGTCGTGCCGGCCGACAGCGAAATTGTGATCGAAGGCCGAGTCCGGACCGATTCCTGGGAAGACGATGGTCCCTTCGGAGACTATTGGCTATATTACGCGCCTCCGAAGAAGGCCCGCGTTTTTGAGGTGACGGCCATTACGCACAGGCGGGACGCCATCTTCCACGATGTCTTCAACGTCGGGCCTGAGCACCTGGTGTTGTTCGCTTTGGGGATGGAGGGCGTGGTGCTTTCTCAGCTGCAGACAATTATCCCGCAGGTTGCGGCGATTAATGTCCCTGTCTCCGGGTCCGGGAACCTGGTCTACATTCAAATTCGAAAAGACATGGAGGGGTTGGGAATCAATACCGCCCTCGCCGCCCTGGGCGCCTACCGGTTCAAGTGCGCCATCGTGGTGAACGAGGACGTCGACATATTCGATGACGCCAAAGTTCTCTGGGCCGTGATGACACGGACCCAGGCGGATCGTTCCTTCTTTGTCGTCCCCGGATCCTACATATCCAGGGTGGATCCCACCGGCTACGCTCCGTGGCATTCGGCGGACAAGGACGATCGGATTTTGAGCACAAGGCTGGGGATAGACGCCACCAAACCATTGGATCCCTCTTTCCCCGAGGTTGCTGAGCCACCCCGGTGGATGTGGACTCAGCTGGACCTAAACGCGTATCTCAAATAAGGGAGGTGTGATGAAAACGAATCGCAAGTACGTTGCAGTCGTCCTACTGGTTCTGGCAATCGGGCTCATTGGCGGCACGGCCGGCGTATCGCCTGTCTCCGCTGCGTCCGAGAAACCCCTGAAAAAAGTCGTTTTCCTGACCAACTACGTCTTCCACGGGAGGCATTCGCCTTTCTTTGTGGGCCTGGACAAGGATTTTTACAAGGAGGCGGGCTTCGATATTCACATCGCCCCTTCGACGGGCAGCGGTTTCGTGGTCTCCGCCCTGGAAGGCGGGAAGGCTGATTACGGCATCGCCGAATCCACTTCCGTCGTGCAAGCCATCGCGAAAGGAGCCAAGGTCAAGGGTTTCGGGGTTTTTATGGACATTTCGACCAGCGGATTGGCGGCCTTGACCCCCTACCCCACACCGCAGTCACTGGCCGGCAAGACCATCGCCGCGTCGCTGACCGACAGCGCCCGGGTGATCCTGCCCATCATTTACAATATGAACAATTTAGATCCCTCCTCCCTGAAATGGCAGGCCGCCGACCCCGGCGTCTACTTCCCGCTCCTGCTGGAAGGGAAGGTGGACCTCTTCACGGCCTCCATCGATGGTGACGTCCCGGCGCTGATGAAGGTCGCCACCCCGCGCGGCAAAACCGTTCACTTCTCCTCATTCGCCGACTGGGGCTACGACGTCTTTGGTTATTTCCTGGTGGCCAAAAGCGACAAGATCGAACAAAACCCGGACGAAGTGCGGGCTTTTGCCGCAGCCACGGTCAAGACCGTCAAGTACTGTATGGAGCATCCCGAGGAGACGGCCGAAATCATGGTGAAATATAACCCCACGCTGGATTACGAGACGACTTTCGCCCAGTGGAGTCAGTCCATCAAGGCCCTCAACACGGCTTACGTCCAGCAGCATGGATACGGCATAGCGACGGAGGATCGGGTTC
>CP070697.1:2903501-2907255 GCA_020353555.1 Desulfobacterales bacterium | reverse complement strand
CCTTGACTTAGGTCAAGAAATTCAACTTTTTTCTTGGGCAATGGAATACAGCCTGTTAGGCGCGTTTCTGGGGGGTGGATTGTTTGAGCTATGCTCGGTGGGATACTTTTGAATTTCTGGATTTTCTCGTTTATCAGCGGCCTGGACGTGCGCAAATCCCGCGACATGAACAACTGCCGGAATATGCCTGTCGTTTTTTTGGGCACATTTACTACCCGCAGCATGTAAAGGTTGCGGCCTTGCAAATTGAACCATTTTGACGCGTTTCCCATCAACACCGAGGTTGCAAAGGGCCGAGAATCGCTTCCGATCGGTCCACCTCAAAATATCTTGTATTTAGATCATCGTTTAAATTCCGATATTCAATTGCATATTACATAATACGCAATTCAAATATCGTATCGGTTGGCAACATAACGGCTATAAATCCACAATTGTTCGTTTTCTGGAAGATCGTGGTATCATGGGAGCGAATTATTTTGCCGGCAAAACCAGCTGGCGCAGCTGCTGGATAATAGAGATGCCGACGCTGATCGGAAAACTGTCTTCGGTGGGTTCCGGACGCGTGGTGATTCCATCGACGCAACCGTTGGCGACCAGATAGCCAGCGATGGCTGCGGGGTCGATGAGGGCAAACAAATCCTGTTTGAGCTGATGACACAGGATCGCGATGACCCCGTAGACCCCCCAGTTGGATACGGTGGCAATCACAAGCTCATCACAGGTTGTGACGGAAGGAATAACATCGAGGCGGGCGAGAGCGTCGCGCACATTGCCCATGCCGATCTCATTGCCGCCATCCCCAAAGGCGATGCTGGGGCAGTCGCTGTATTGTAAAAACAGATCAAATTTGGCCGTCGACGCCGAAATATCCTGCCCATGCATATTGTAATAGCGCCCGTCGGCGGTCATCCCCGGCCGTTCGACGGAAACAATCAGCGAAGGATTCAATTCGTCCAATAGGTGCCGGGCCACGCGGCGGCTTTGCTCCCAACCGGCAAGGGGCAATTCATAGGTTAGAAATCCGCGAGCCATGATTTTCGATATCGGCGGCCCGCAGACCAGGACGGGGTGACAGTCGAGATAGAGCAAAACCCGGTACAAGGCAATCGCCCCAATCGGGCCGTCACTTTCGAAGCTTCCGGAAACCGGAAAGCCGGTGCCGATCAGAATCACGCCTTTGTTGTCCAGCAGCAATTGGGCCGCACGACGGCAATAGCCGGATTCCATGCTCGACTGCACACGGTGCATTCCCCGGTTGCCATGTTGCAGAATGATATTTTCAATTTGTTCGGACAGCGAGAGCATCCTATCAGATTCCATAGCATCCACTTCTATCTAGCATTCCTTTCAGGTCGCAGACGGTATCTCCCCCCTGTCCCTACCGCTTGAGTTTATAATTCTACTTCGTCCCATGAACCATTTTCAGCATTAGGCGCGGCATGGATGATCAGATTTGAAACCGTGTAAAACTCGGGCCGAAAGGCTTGTAAAGAAAGCCCCGAGGACGCGCACAATATGAACGGTCGTTGCATCCCCATTTTTCTCAGGTCTTTGAAAGCAGCGGTGCCACGGCGCGGTGCTTTCTTAACGATCTTTAGGGCCCTCAGACAGTTACACGCTTTCAAATCTGATCATCCATGGCGCTTGACTCCGGCAAGACTTGCGGTCAGGTGGCAAAGTAGAAAGCCTGGGTGTCGCATTACCCACCGCAAATCCAGCCATTCATTGGGTCGGATGCAGGCCAGAAACGCCCTTTTACCATTATTGTCGGCATTTTCCAATAGGGTGGCTGCAGGTCTACAGGTCCAACGCATTTGGAATTTTTAAGGGGGAAGGAGGCTTTTTCTGGAAGAAAAGGCCTCCTTCCCCGGATATTCTTATTTCCAAATGCGTTTACCCGGTGCCGGTCGAATGGGTCTTGTGCCAACAATCCAGCCCCGAGTTTGCCGATAAAAAAACTTGACAGCCCAAACTCGATTCCAGTATTCGGTATCTCGCCAGGTAATTATTATAGCATACAGCGTGAACGCAATCTGAATCAACGCGCTTTCAAGCTAACCGGCCGAAAAACAGCTAACAGACGCTTCTCTCTTTACCCATTGCGCCGAGCAACCTGCCCGCCGCCGGAGAAAAATATTTCCAAATCGCTTCCCTTGGAAAAGGGGCTCGAGATTCTGGGGCTGCTTGCGGAGCAGGAAGCCCTGAGCCCCTGGCATTGGAGGCCTGCCCGTGTGGCCTTAAAAGCGCGCGATGTTCGCGCCCCGGCGGGATTTTGCACGAAGAATATTTGCAGAAAGGGAGGAAAAAAGGTGAACAAGAAAAAGCTTTCACGGCTAGATCTTCAAAAAATGAAAGAATCCGGGCAGACCGCGGTCTGGATTACGGCGTACGATTACTGGACCGCCAGCTTTGCGGAGCAGGCCGGCATGGATATGATTCTGGTGGGCGATTCCCTGGGGATGTGCATTTACGGTTATGAAGGCACGGTCCCCGTCACCATGGAACAGTGCATCTGGCACAGCGAAGCGGTGCGGCGCGGCGCCTCCCAAACCTTTGTGATCGGCGACATGCCTTTTCTTTCTTATCAGGTCAGCATTGAAGACGCCGTTCGCAACGCGGGACGGTTCTACAAAGAAGCCCGTGTGGACGCCATCAAGCTGGAAGGCGGCCAGCGGGTCTGCCCCCAGATCACGGCTATCGCCGACGGGGGCATGCTCGTCATGGGACACATCGGTCTTACCCCCCAAAGTTCCGGCCAGCTGGGCGGATTTAAAGCCCAGGGACGGACGGCCGAAACGGCCCAAGCGCTCATCGAAGACGCCCGCGCCATCGAGGCGGCGGGGGCCTTTGCGCTTTTGGTGGAGGCCGTGCCACCGGAGGTCTGCAAGGTGATTCGAGATGATTTGCGCATTCCCGTCTACAGCATTGGTGCCGGCATCGAGGCCGACGGCCAGTTGATGATCGTCAGCGATGTGCTGGGAATCTTCCAGGCCTTTACCCCTAAATTTGTCAAGAAGTATGCCAACCTGGGTGAAAAAACCGTCGAGGCCCTGTCCCGCTATGCCGCGGAGGTGCGCCATCGCGAATTTCCCCAGGATGAACACACTTACAAGATGGTGGAAGGCGAGCTGGCCAAGCTGATGGCGCGGCTGGAAAAGGCTTGAAGACCGGCAAACATTCGGAAGGACAAATACGGAATTAGCGGGATCAAAGCCGGTGCGGCCGCCTTGCAGCGCGCGCACCAGAGCGCGCGACCTGAGGGAGGATCCAATGGGAAAAACCATGCTGGATGAAGCCCTGACCCAGCGGTTGGTCGAGGAAATGCAAACCGTCTTCAGCGATGATCAGGATATGATCGATCATAATCACAAGGTCCTGGAGTATTGCCGCGCCATCCTGGAAGCCGAAGGAGGAGACCCCCTTACCGTAACCGCCGCGGCGCTTTTACACGATATCGGTATTCCGGAAGCCAAGCGCCGGCACGGATCCGCCCGCGGCCGCTGGCAGGAAGAGCTGGGCCCTCCGATCGCCCGCCAGATTCTTGCCAAACTGGGCGTCGATGACCGGGTCGCCGAGCACGTCTGTCGGATTGTGGGATCCCACCACAGTGGGACGGATATCGACACCGTTGAATTCCGCATCCTGTGGGATGCGGATTGGCTGGTCAACTTCTCCTGGGCCCATCCTGAAAAAGACCGGGACCAATATCCGGTTTACATTCAAAAGACCTTTCGTACCGCCAAAGGCAGGG
>CP070697.1:2899616-2903401 GCA_020353555.1 Desulfobacterales bacterium | reverse complement strand
AGTCTATACCTGCTTTGAAATGAAGGTCAAGGAAGACCCGCTTTTGGCCGGTAAACGTAAACCTTCTTTGCGCTTGGAAGTGCTTTCTAAGGACAGAGAAATAACGGCGGGGGAGATCTCGCGCTTGCAGTTGTTGTTAACCGATCCCCAAACCAACCAGCCCCGGAGTGATATCAAAGATCTGAAGGTTCTGTTTTTCCCGACCGCCGGCAACTGGAAACGACGGGTGTGGGCCACTTCGGTGGGCGGTGGGTTTTATGAAGCGGAAATCAAAGTTCCGCGGCCCGGCCGTTACCGGGTTTTTTTCGAATGTCCTTCATTAAATATCAGAATTAACGAACTGCCGACGGTGCATTTGACGGCCATCAAACCTCAGTAAAACGTATGGCGGGGCAGATGAGCGGAGAAGCGGCAAGGCCGGATCCTTCCTTATTAATAGATGCAAAAAAGCACAGTGAACGGTTAAAGGTAAAGGCGCAACCATGAAAACGATCGCGCCCAGAACAGGCTCAATGGCAGCTGTCGCTCTGGTTGTTATGTTGATTGTCAATGCCGCCCAGGCGACATTGGACTCGTTGGCTGCGTCTGAAAAAAGCAGTAGGTCGAGCCGTTTTCTGCTGGCGAAATCCGACAAGGTCAACATCCCCGACCGGCAGACGATCAAGGTCAAACTGCACGATCTGGATTTGATCGATCAAGACGGCAACTCCGTCAAATTCAAAAGTGACATTATTGGAGATCGCGTGGCCGTTATTATTCCGTTTTACACCACGTGCACGACGGCTTACCCGATTTTGGTGTTTATCTTTACACGCCTGCAAGTTCTGCTGGGCGAACGGCTGGGCAAGGACGTGGTCCTGATTTCGTTGACGGTGGATCCGCGCACCGATATCCCCATTCGCTTGAAAGCGTTTGCCCGGCGCCAAAAGGCACGGCCCGGGTGGGTATTTCTGACCGGCGAGCGCAACAACCTGGGCAAGGTGCTGTGGGGCACCGGCGCGATTCTTTCCGCCAACCTGGAAGAGCACGACCATATCCCTATCACCCTGGTGGGCCGTGCCGGGGGCCAGTGGCGCCGTTTCCATGGATTTCCCACACCGGAACAGCTGCTGGGGCAGGTCGAAAAAGAATTGGCCACGCGGGAACAATCGTGAGCAAGGAGACGGCCGTGAGATATAAATCCATGACGGCGTTGGTTCTGCTGGTTGCCGGCTGGCTGTGGCCCGTGTCGCCTCAGGCGCTGGCGGGCCAGAATACCACGGCTGCCGTAGAATCTGAAAAATACAAGGCGCAGGATGAAAAGAACCGGCGTTTCTTCACCGATCTGAAGGTCAGGACCCATGAGGGCGAGGAGCTTCGCTTCTACAGTGATATACTCAAGGACAAATTGGTGGTGATCAGTTTTTTCTACACCGACTGTCCCACCGCCCAACCGGCGTTGCTTACTTTTTTCAAGCTGCAAAAGCGCTTGGAGGAGCGCTTGGGCCGGGACGTTTTGCTTTTAACCCTCAGTGTCGATCCGGAAAATGACACGCCGGAGGCCGTCGGGGAGTACGCCAAGAAATTCAACCCCCAGGAAGGGTGGCTTTTTCTGACCGGCAGCGAGAAAAACATGGAGGTGATCAACCGTAGACTGGGAAACACCTTGCGCCTCCCCGAAGGCCACTTGCGGCTGTTTCTCCTGGGGAATTTGAAGACAGGCCATTGGATGAGGATGTTGGAAAGCGCGCCGGTGATTGCCTTGTCCGAAGGGCTGCGCAAACTGGCGTCGGAGGAATGACGGGATAGCCACGAAACCCGCGAAAGGGCACGATAGGGAAATGCGGGCAGAGACGGCGAGGGAGGCCGATTTCGATTTTTTCGTGTTTCTTAGTGGATTTAGTGGCCAAAAAATAATGGCCACGAAACCCACGAAAGGGCACGAAAGGTTGTAGCGGGAGATGTAAGGCGTGTACATGCTTAGTCGCAAACTTTTGGTATTTTTTCGTGGATCTGGTGGCAGGAATTATTAGCCACGAAACCCACGAAACGACACGAAAAAGTAGACGATAAACTGCCAATGTCGACACGTGTTTTTAAACCATTAGCGATGGCCCTGACGGTCGCGCTGTTTTTTGCCGTTTTTTCGGTGACATCTTCTTTCGCGGCCCGCCTGACTCCGGCGCAGAAGCGCGGCAAACAGCTTTATCTCAAGACGACCAGCCCCTCCGGCAGAGAGATCAAGGCCTATGTGACCGAAGGAGCCATCGAGGCCCCGGGGTCGGCCATGCCCTGCGTGAACTGCCACCATTACGACGGCCAGGGCTTGGACGAAGTTGGTGTAACGGCAACGAATGTTACCTGGGAAGATCTGACCCGACCCTATCGCATCAAGCGCAGCAAAGGCCGGGTGCACCCGCCCTACACCGAGGAGACGCTGGCCCGGGCGATAAGGGAAGGCATCGATCCCGCTGGCAACACGCTGGAATACTCCATGCCGCGCTATGAGATCTCCGATGAAGAGCTGGCCGATTTGATCGCATATCTGAAAATTATCGGAAGTGTTATGGATCCGGGATTGAGTGAAGACGCCATCCGGGTGGGCACGGTCTTGCCTTTGACAGGGAGGCTGGCAGACCTTGGGCGGGTTATGCAACGCATCATTGAGGCGTATTTTCATCAAATCAATGCCAGTGGAGGGATTTACACCCGCAAACTCGAACTGCGCGTCGCTGAGTATGCCGGCACGCCCCAGTCCACGCTCGCGACCTTTAAACAGTTAGTCGATGAGCAAGAGACCTTTGCCCTCGTCAGTGCTTTTACCTCCGGAGCCGACGCGGAAGTGGCCGGCCTGATCGAGGACGGCGAAGTGCCCTTGATCGGGCCTTTCACCTTATTTCCCGAAGATATCTTCGCGCTGAACCGCTTTACGTTCTACCTCTTTTCCGGTTTGAGGGAGCAGGCCCGGGCCTTGGTTGCTTATGCGCAACAGACGCTGCCGGGCCCGAATCGCCGTGTGGCGGTGGTCTATCCGCGTGAGAAAGTTGCCAAGGATATCGTCGCGGCGGTCGAGCGACAGGGCACCCAATCGGAGTGGGGCGCGATCGCAAGTATCGCTTATGCCTCCGGGCGCCTGCAGGCATCCGACCTGGCACAGCAGTTGCGTGGAGACGGAACCGAGGCGGTCTTTTTCCTGGGCGCCTGGGAAGAACTACGCGCCCTGCTTCTCCAAGCCGTCAAGGTCAACTGGACTCCGAACATCTGCATTTCGGGTTCACAGGCAAAAAGAGATGTCTTCGAACTCCCCCTGGTGTTCACCCATAAAGTTTTTTTAGCTTATCCTTCCCTCCCGCAGGATCACAAGACTGCCGGCCGACAGGAACTCGGAAGGCTGTTTGAGAAATATGATCTGTCCAAGGAACACCTGACCGCGCAAATTTTTGCCTATTGTGCGGCTAAAATCCTGGTGGAGGGGATCAAACGGGCCGGCAGGAAGCTGAGTCGCGAGAAACTCGTAACCGCCCTGGAGAATTTGTATGAATTTGACACCGGTCTGACCCCGCGGATCACCTATGATCCCAATCGACGCATCGGCGCCCTGGGGGCTTATATTGTGACCGTTGACCTTCATAATAAAAGCTTTGTTCCGGTCAGCGGGTGGATCGCGTTGGATTGATAGCCACGAAACCCGCGAAAGGGGCGGGGGCGGGGACGTCGAGCGAAGCTAGCTTAGATTTTTTTGTGTTGTTTCGTGGATTTAGTGGCCAAGAATAATAGCCACGAAATCCACGAAAAGACACGAAAGG
>CP070697.1:2895660-2899516 GCA_020353555.1 Desulfobacterales bacterium | reverse complement strand
CGGGGAGAGATGCATCTGCTGGACCGTAGCCGGATCTTGTGGAACGCCGCCGCGGAAGACCTGAAGGCACCGGCTCCGAAGGTGTCTTGGCAGCTGGGTCCGCTCCACTTGGACTTGGGCGAGCTCTATGCGCTGGCCCGGGACTTCGTTCCCGATGCCGTGGGCCTCGATGTCGACCAGGCTTCGGCGCCGGCCACTTTAACGATCGAGGAACTGCGCTTTGACCGGCTGGAGCGGTCCGGGCCGGATAAACTCAAACCGGATACGCTGCAATTGAAGAATCTCGTCCTGCAGATCCCGGCCTTGAGCCTGAAGGTCCCGCCAAGCCCCATTCGCCTGAGGGATATGACCTTTCGACTTGCGGATGCCCGCATGGCGCTCCACGAGTTTTTCCCGGCCGACATGAATTTAACCACCGCTATTAACCTCGGCCATCTCGATGTTCAAGGGGCGCAGCCGGTGCAAGTAAAGGGATTGGCAATTCCGGCCGTTAGCGTCAGCGTCAAGGAGCTGCATAAGTCCCCCGAGGCATTATGGGGGATAACCGCGCGCATTGCGGTTGAAGAATCGCTTGCCTTGGAATCATTGCACATCCCCGGCGTGGGCGGGATCGATGGTTTGCAAGAAACCCTGGAAGCCGAAGTGCACCTGACGCCCACGGCTGCGGCGGACCTGTCGATCGCCACGCTCAGCGTCTCAGCGCCTGCGGTCCGGCTGAATGTGCCGACTTTGGGCCCGTTCACAACGAACCTCAGTCTCGGCGGGGCCCTGGCCGGTATCAAAGTTCAGCGTATTGATCCTCTGCAGGCGGATATCCGCGGCTTTCAATCGCGTCTGGCGGTGGGGGAATTCCTAAAAGCGGAACTGCGCGCCGATGCTGCGAACCTGGCCTTTGATGGGCTGCAAGCCCAAGGCAACCTGGCCTTAGATCTGCCGGCGCTCGTGAAACAAGTTCCGCTTGAAATCCGCCAGGGGGCGGATTTGAGCGGAAAAATCGAGGCGCGCTGGAATGTGGGGGCCAAGCGTCCGCCGGCCGGCGCCATGCAGGCATTGGTCGGCAGTCCCACGGATGTCCAGGCGCTGTTAAAACATTCCGGGTTTTTGCAACAGCTTGAGCTGGCGGTCCAACTCCATGATCTGGCCGTCAAATTACCGCTGGCCCAAGGCGAGATCCTCAGGGCGGGTCAGATCTCGACAGACAAGCCCCTGATGGTTACGGTTAAGAACGGGGCTCAGCACGTAGATACGAGTGGAAAGGTGGTGGTCGGCAAGGTTGAAAGCTTGCCGTCGCTCGGTAAACTCAAGAAGCCGCTCAAACTGATGCTGGTTTTTTCCGGCCGGCAGGATGCGTTGCAGTCTCTGAGCTTTTCCCAATCGCTCCAGATCGACCCTCTGAGGCTGAAGCAGAATTTAGAGCTTCATCTCAGCGGCATCGACCGGCTGCTAGCCCGGGGGCTGGATAAGCCCTGGCCTTTATGGCTGAAAGCGGCGGGAGGGTCGTTGCGGGCGGAGGTGACGGCCGAGAAAAATACGGATTTGTCCATATTCAGTGAGAGCTTACGTTTAAATGGGTGGCTGAAGGCCGGGGCCGAGGTACAATGCACTCCCGGCCGCGAAGTTAAAACCAGGAGCTGGGTGGAATCGCCCGGTTTGGATCTCCGGCTGGGTAATCTGTTGGAGATCGTAGACCTGCAAAGCCACTTGAATCTGGCCAAGAATTACCGCCTGAGTTTCGAAACCACGCCAGCGGGCGAGCGCGAAGAAAAGGCCGCCCCCCTGTCGGCCGAGGTGTTACAATCAAGCCCCTCCGTATCGGAAACCGGTTCCCCTTTTGTCCGCCGGCTGCGCGGCGATCTGAAAGGGCCGTTCACGGGCGCGCCGGCCCTGTCTTTCAAGTCGGCCAGGATTCAGGCGCAACCGCTGCCCCTGGAATTAAAACACCAGGCCTTGGACTTTTATCTGGAAAAGGGATTGCCCAAGATGGAGCATTTTCAGATCGATGTGCTGGGCGGTTCGATCATCGGCGCGGGCGCGATCTTCCACCCGGGCCGGGAATTTTATTTGAGCGTCCAAGGCGCCTTTTCAGGCCTGAATACCAAACGACTGTTGCCGGAAGTTGTCCAGGGGGTTGCCGATACGGACGCTGAGATCAGCGGGCAGGTATCCTTGAACCTGCCCCTGGTCACCGCCCAGGCGGCGCTTCTTCAAGGGATGGAGCTCGAAGCCGAACTGACCCAAATCGGTGCAAGCGCCTTGGAGCGTGTCCTCTTTGCGTTGGATCCCTATGAAAGCAATGAGGCGATCGTCCGCCAGCGGCAAACGCTTCGAAATGGCACGCCGCGATGGATCCGGCTGGGGATCAAACACGGTATTTTATCGATGCGGGGCGAAATCGAAGCCAAAGGCATCCGGGTTGATCTCCCTCCTATCGACCGCCTGAATCTAACCAACTTGCCGGCCTTGGAAGGGCTGCAAGAAGCGCTGGTCCAATTGGGGCCGCTGATCGACGTCCTGCGGGCCGCTGCCGCGGACGTCATCGTAATCGACCCCAACGGCGATTACCGCTTAGTGTCTGATGAAAAAAAAGGAATCACGCATGCGCTGGAATGAAAACCGGGTTCGATCGATCGACCCCTTGATCATTTTGATTTTTTTGACAGGGGTGGTCGGCTGTACCCTGGCCCATGTGAAAGTCGATGTCGTCAGTGAACGCACGGCCCTGGAAAATCAGGTCCTGGGTACTTACAACGCGCTGGATCAGGAAATGCTTCTGGTGGCTTCCGTTCGGGGGGTGGATTCCAGCGGGCGCATCCAACAACCGCCCAAGCAGAGCCAGGAACAACAGGATGCCATCCTGGCCGTGCAGACCCTGGCCTTTCATGCCGACGACCTTCAGATTTTTAGGCGTCTGGGGTGGGTCGGCGAGGACAATGCGGGCCATCTGGTGGCTTTTCCGATGGCCCTGGAAAATGTCCCTGAAGAATTCAGTGACTTTGCCCGACGATACCCCCAAGATGAATTTGCGGCGGTGATTGAAGCGATCAACCGGGCCCGGGAAGTCATGATGCGCCGTGTGATCGCCATGAATGAAAACTTCACGGAAGCGGATCTGCCGCAGATCCGTCAGGTCTTTGCCAAACTGAATCGCGAGAATGCCCAACCAGGTGAAAAAATCCAGGCCGAAGACGGCTCCTGGACGGTAAAAAAGTAAGCGCGCCAGCTCGAATCCGGGTCCGACCGGAATCAACAAGCGCTTGGGGCCGACCTCTGGCGTTCGGCCAACATTCCCGGAGCATTATGAATTTCAGGTCCAGTAGACTAACATACCGATCGACAATTCCCCATGCCTGCGGGAGGGCGAGCTATTTTTTATGGGGGTGGCTGGTCATCGGCCTGCTGGGACTGTGGTTGGGAGGGGGGGGTGCGCCCTGCCGGGCGGAAACCGCTCGACTCAAGCCCTACAGGCTGCCGGTATCTGAGCCGGAACAGATAACTTCCGAAGCCGTACCGGTCCTCTACGGTGCCGTGTCCAGGGACGGGCAATGGCTGGTTTACGCTTCGGGCCGGGAGGAATTTACGGATTTATGGCTGCGATCCGCCGATCCTTCCGTGGTTGTCCTGCCACGCCGATTGACTTCCGATCCGGCCGACGAGATTGCCCCGACCTTTTCGCCGGATGGCCGCTATGTTGCTTACGTCGGCACCAGTTATGATGTCAAGGGCGATATTTACGTGCTGGATCTGAAGGCGGAAACGTCGAAACCGGCGCGGCTGACGGGGAGGGACACGGAGGACGGCTTTCCCTGTTTTACGCCCGACGGCCGAACGCTTTACTTTCATCAGGCCGAGCCCGGTC
>CP070697.1:2891700-2895560 GCA_020353555.1 Desulfobacterales bacterium | reverse complement strand
TTTTGGACAAGCTTCATGATCGCCAAACTGGTAGCAAGCGGTTTGGTCAGGGAAGCTAAATCGAAAATGGTGTCGGTTGTCATTACGCGCCCGGAAAAAATATTGGCCCGTCCGTAGGCTTTATGGTGGACGACAACATTTCCCTGAGAAACCAGCAGCACCGCGCCGGGAAACACATTCTCGGCGACACCCTGCCGCATGAGTTTCTCGACGGGATTCATCGACATTCCGCCATCTCTCCGGGGCCCATCGTCCGTGGACTTCATTTCCCAAGACCTATCAGTTGCCAAAGTTTTTGACTTGGAATCCGTTTTTTCCTCAATGGACTTATAATCCGTTGTACGTAGCGTCTAGAGCCTTTGGCGCGGAGAATTGCGGGCGGGCGGCCACGGACAATTTAACCGATGGTGGCCGGTCTGTGAAAAGACAACGCCTGCCGATCGGCATCCAGCGTGACTTCGAGCCCCATGGGAATCGTGATATTATGTCTTCCATGGCCGGACGCCAGCCCGGCTAGAATTGGAATATCTACACCTCTGAATACTTCGCCAAAAATCCGAAACGTATCCTCCGCCGATCCGCAATCTTTAAAAGTGCCTAAGACCAAACCGGCAAGCCCCTCAAAGCTGCCGGCCAGTTTCATTTGCACCAGCATTCGGTCGATGCGATAACTGGCCTCGCCGCGGTCCTCTAAAAACAGAATATGCCCTTTAAAATTGGGTTCAAAGGGGGTTCCGATCAAATGACATAGCGTGGTCAGATTTCCGCCGGTGATCGGTGCGGATGTCACTCCGGATCTCAGGGTGAGCCCCTGCTTGAATTCTATTTTCAGAACATTCGTGGAGGCAACGGCTGTTGCCAAGGCCCGCTGGGTCTCTAGGGGTGCATCCGCCAGGGTCGTTACCACCGGCCCGTGAAACGTCACCAGGCGGCAGGTGGTGTAGAGAGTGGACAACAAGGCCGTTATGTCGCTGAATCCAACCAGGATTTTGGGGTTTTCCCGGATTAACGCGAAATCCAACAACGCCAGAATCCGCAGCGAGCCAAATCCGCCTCGGGCGCAAACAATGGCCCGGATGCCTGGGTCGGCAAACATGCGATTTATCAAATCCGCCCGATGACCATCGGATCCGGCCAGATAACCCTTTTTCTTGAAAAGGCCTGGGGGCACAACAACTCGAAAACCCATAGATTCCAGTACCTGCAGGCCGCGGTCGAATGTCGGTCGATCAAACGGACTGGCCGGGGCAACGATGCCCACACTATCTCCAGGCCTCAGCCGGGGCGGAAGCAGGAGGTTTATGTTTTCATCATTCATAAACTCACGGTCAAAAACATTTGGCTGCCGAAGGGTTTGATCCCGCCGCCCGCGGGAACGTGTAGCGCTGAATTTGTCAACCATTGCCTATCAGGGACGAAAAATTCGCCTGTGCCGCCTTGACATGCCTGGTCGGAGGTGCTAATAGATGATCGCCGAGTCGGGGCGTGGCGCAGTCTGGTAGCGCACTTGAATGGGGTTCAAGGGGTCGGAGGTTCAAATCCTCTCGCCCCGACCAAAGATCTCTTAAAAGAAGCGGGAGGGCCTTTTGCCCGGCGCGCTTTTTTTGTCTGAGCCACTTTAGGGATTACTTCTTGAAAACCAAGAACTTCGGCAATCCGGAATAATATCACCCCGTCTTCCACGGCCGTCGGCGCAACAGCCAATCGTCAAATAGTTTACCACATTGCTCGATCTTGTCAATAACTATTTGATATAACATACTAATACTAAATAAGCCCCCCTTCCGGCTCGTCCCCAACAGCAAATCACGGATTACAGGATTCACCCAATAGCTGGTGCACCTATCAAATCGCTTGAAGCCGGCGGATTCCCGCCGCAAAACACCGGGTAAAATCCAGCAAGTGGCGCATGAAAGGCGCAAAGTGAAAGATGGCGGACAACCCAGGCAAAATGGGGATGGAGGGCTAGCGGCGATCTTCGGGCGACCGCACGTTTTAATTGAGCTGACCGGTTTCCAGAAAATGCGAGATTTTTCCTTCCGCATATACTTTCTGAAAGGCCGCGACAACCTGGGGATCGAATTGGGAACCGGCGCCCTCACCAATGATTTTGAGGACCACAGCTTCCTCCATTCTTTGGCGGTAAGCGCGGTCAGAGGCCATGGCATCGTATACATCGGCCACCGAAAGAATACGTGCCAGAAAAGGGATTGCCTCTTGTTTTAAACCGTCCGGATAGCCAGTGCCGTCGAAGCGCTCATGATGGCAGCGGATGATGCACCGTTCTTGTTCCCACATTCCAAACTGCTCCAATATGTTGGCGCCGATCACCGGATGCTCCTTGATTTTCTCGAATTCCTCGACGGTCAGCTTGCCCGGCTTGAGCAGGATGTCATCGCGAATACCGATCTTGCCGATGTCATGCAGATGACCGGAAAAATTTAGAATATCAATTTCTTCGGTTGTACATCCCAGCTCACGGCCTAAAATTAGCGCGATACCGGTGACCCGACTGGAATGTTGACGGGTATAGAGATCCCGCGCCTCGAGCGCGTTCACGAAGCCGTAAAGGGTGGCAAAGAGATTTTCGTAGATATTTTCATACAACGCAAGATTTTCAATCGCTTGCACGGCACTTTGCGCCAAAAATGAGAGGTAGTAGAGGTCTTTTTCGGTAAAGTGATTTTGACTCTGTCGAACGGCGGCCGTCAGGACACCAAAAACTTTATTGCGGATCTTCAGAGGAACCAACATCAGTGATTTCATATCCGGCGGCAGTCCCCGGAACCCATTGTTTCTGGATATCAACAAAGGGATCTCATCGGAAGCCACCTCCATGACCAGGCCGGCGATGGCCGGACTAAGGGTCGCCCGCCCTCCGTTGCCGGAGTCAACCGGCATGGGTGCTCCTATATCCGCAGGTGCATGGGGTTTGGATTGATTTTTGTCGGATTCGGCCGAAGCGACTTCAAACGGCTGTTGAACCGACTCGTTGATCACATAAAATTTGGAAGCATCGGCTTTGGCGATTTCAACGGCCATGCCCACGGCGCGTCGAAATACGTCGGATGTGGAACTGAACGTGGTAAAATTGCTTAATATCTTGTTCAGGACATGCAGCTCGGCAACTTTTTGCATCAGCTCTTGGTTTAACTTTTCAATCCGCTCCTTGCCCTCCACCTCCTTCTGTAAAAGGATGTTTTCGACGAAAAGCCGACGTTGACGTAAAACCCGCTGGACACAAAGTTCCATCTGTTTCAGGTTGACGGGTTTTACCAGAAAATCCACCACACCGTTTTTGATGGTGCGGATGGTATTCTCCAGGGAGGGATAACCGGTCATGACAATCACCGGCAAGGTATTGTCAGCCTTGCGTACATATTCCGCGAAATCAAGCCCGTTCATACCGGGCATATTAATGTCGGTGAAACAGCAGTCCACCGGCTCTTTTTCCAAGACTTGGATGGCTTCATTCCCGTTTTTGGCCGTGACGGTTTGATATCCCTTCCGCGTGAAGTACTGGCTGACAACCTTCAAGATGCTTTCTTCATCATCCACAATCAGAATTTTTTTGCTTTGCTCATGATCCATGAATGCAAGCCTCGATCATCGTAAATCCGAGCTAACCATCCCCCACCGCGGTTTACCTGGGATACTGGGATAAAGGGATGGGTGCCGGTGGGAAAGATGCCCTTAAAAACCTAAGACGCAAACAAGGGCCGGTCACCCGGAGGTTCATTTGGTACACGTTTGATATCGACAAATTCAACGAAAACTTTAGTCCGCGGAGCCCACCTCCGGCAACGGTACGGGGAGGCAAGGAAATCCATGGGCGACTTTCCAAAAAGAACTTGACCAAG
>CP070697.1:2887737-2891600 GCA_020353555.1 Desulfobacterales bacterium | reverse complement strand
GTGCGATTTACGGAACCGAGCGTTTTTATCAGCACTTAAAAGAATCCGCAGGGGAAAGTGTTCGTGATCTGGTTGCGACCCTGGTGCAATCCTTGATGGATTTCGGGCTTGATGCCAAGCCCCAGGATGATATTACGGTATTGGGGTTGGAGTTCAAAAATGATAGGGCTCGACGTCTGAGCGCTTCGCCCTGACCTTTCCAAAAGTATAAACAACCAAAGCACCCGCGAAGTACTGGTTCTCATCACCTTGGTCATCCACGACGGGGCTGTCCGCGGCATCGTCCAACAACCGGGTGTACTTGCTGACGGCCCGCACGCTCCACTTCTCACTGAAGCGATAGCCAACTCCCAGCATCAAACCTACATCCTTGATGCCAGGATCCGCGTCAAACGTTTTGAGCCCGCTGCGCGCCGCATCCCGGCTGTCGATGCCGAAGTAGCTGCTCATATACTCGCCGCTGGCATAGGTCGTTGAGACGCCCAGGGAAAGGGACCATTTATCCCCTACAGGCCAAAGGTATCCGCCCTTCAGGGTGAGCAGAAAACCTTCATGTCCATTGCCGACATCCTGCAAAAACTCCAGGGAGGCGTTCCAGTTGTTGATTTCGAAGCCGGCAAAGGCCCCCAGTTCCAAAGCCGCATCCACATTTTTGAGCGCATCCACTTTATCGTCGTCAACATCGCTGCGGCTGGGCCGATAATTGGCCATGGGACCCAACCGAAAGAACTTGTCCGTAAGCAGATTGGCCCTGAGCTTGAGGCCTTGCAACTCCAGATACCGGCCACTGTCCCAGACCACCGAGGCAAACGGTATCGGGACGATCTCGTAGTCCTCGGAACCCTCATAGTCCGGAACGGCTCCCACGCCGGCGCCCAAGGAAAAGCTCTCGACTTCGGCCTGAACATGCGCCGCATTAAATAAAGTGATGCCCAACGCCCCCGCCAACAATAACGCAACCAAAATTTTGCGAGTCTTCATGGCTTCTCTCCTCCTTTGGTATGATTTCGGTGAAAGGATGCTCTCCCTCAGGATATGCGTCGGCTCCGTCGATGTCAGATCGCACCCACGCCCGCCGGATTAAGGTTACAGTCTGTGAACCTCCAATTTGGGTTAACCCCGGCCGAGGACGCCTTTACTTTAGATTGATCACCCCTGCAGACGCTATTCATTATGGAAGCTCTTTAACCCAGGATGCGTCCTTGAACCAGCGTTCGTTCAGTTTACCCAACTGGCCGCTGCCGTCAAGCATTTTCATGAAATTTTGCAGCCAGTTCATCAACAAGGGATCCTCCTGGACGGCAATTCCCAGGGGTTCAAAAGTGAGGCGCGACTGTCCGGCGGTCAGTTCCTTGTCTGCATGGCGAAACGCCGAAAATGCGCAGAAGGGATAGTCGGCGATCAGGGCGTCAACCTTGTCCTGGAACAACAAATCCAGGGCTTCGTCGTAAGACTGGGTTAACACCAGCTTGGCCTGGGGGGCGGTTTTTTCAACAAATTCCTGGCTGGTGGAAGCCTTCAGCACGGCCACTTTAAATTGCGGATCGTTCAGACCGTCGGCCGCCTGCAGCGCGGCGATATTCTTGGCCTTGGTCAGGATGCCCTTGCCGGAGATGTAATAGGGACCTATGAAAGCCACTTTCAGGTTGCGCTCCGGGGTCATGGTCATGCCGGACAGAATCATGTCCACTTTACCTGCCTGCAGCGCCGGCAGCAACGCTGCAAACTTCAGGGTCGCAAACCGGACCTTAACCCCCATATTCTTCGCGATCAATTTAGCGATATCGGCGTCCAGACCGATTATTTGACCCTCTTTGGTCGTGGCGTTTAGGGGCGGTTGGGTGCCGGTGATGCCGACGACCAGTTCGCCTTTCTTCAAGATGCGATCGAAAACCGTTCCCGCCGGTGCGGTGGTAACAAATATCAACGCTAGGGCACCAACCAGTGCCGCAACAAAGACAGCTTTTTTCATCCGTTTCCTCCTCTTTGACGGTTTCAGAATTGATGGGCGGCCTTGGGATATGAGACGATAGGCATCACTATCTGATATTGTTGGAATCTTCAAGTCAAATCGTATTCTCTTTTTCGCATCCATCTGATTCACCGCTGATAATCCGGCTTCATCTGGGCAATGTTCCGGCCGTCGCGCGTCAAGTGGAGTATTTCCGGCCTTCCGGCCGCCCACGCTCAGATGACCCGGAAATCGGCATTGCGATAATGGTTCGCCGTATTATCTTTAGTTCTCAAAGGGCAGATTTTATGGACGGCAATCCCTCGAATTTTGACGACGCATCGTGATAAATCAGAATGAACACGGGGCCGATCGTGGCAAGGGAGGTAATCCTGTGACGAGGAAATATGGACTTTGCGGCATTTTGGCGGCTGCCGGTTTACTTGCAATGACTTCCTGCTCGCCGACGACGTTGCAGACCGTCTGGAAGGACAATGATTACCGGGGCGGCAAACTCAAAAAGGTTTTGATCATTGCAGCAGACGCCAACCAGATCATACGGAGAAAGTTCGAGGATGAGTTCGTCCGGAAACTGGACGCGCATGGCACCGCTGGGGTGGCTAGTTACCGCGTGATTGCGTCGGATGAAATCTCCGACCGCCAGGTGGTTGATTCCGCAATCAGGGACTTGGGTATCGATGCGGTCTTGGTTACGCGATTGGTCAGCCGCAAGAAGGAAAAGGAGTACAGCTCTCCCCCCTATTATTCTCGCGATTGGTACGGATGGTATTCAAGAAGTTATGTCTACCCTCCCTCTCAGCGATATTACTCCGAGTACGAGGTGGTCAATCTGGAAACTAACATCTATGCGACCCGCAGCGGGAAGATGATTTGGTCCGCTTTGTCCGATACCGTCGTCGGAGGCTCACACGAGTTGGAGATACAGTCAGTGATCGACGTCATCACGAAAAATTTGGTAACCAATCATTTACTCGGGGCAATCCCGCCTGCTCCCAGGTAGACTTCTTTTCCGCGGACAGAACCGCAAGTTTGATTCCAGGCGGTGGACCTTCAGACGTGCCACTTTTCCGATTGACACGCACGATGACATTTTACGCGCGCAAGCGACGGCTGAATTAGATCCGCCCCTGCTTCTTGAAGGCCTCCGCGAGAAGCTTGGCGATCTCCCCGGCCGTACGTTTGGCCGCGCCCTCGATACTCTCCGGATTGACCTCCTGGGCCACGTTCAAGCCGCCGCTGACTGCCACGCTTGTGGCGGCACGACCGGCCATCGCCATGATCGTCACACTGCAAATTGGCGATCGCTGTTTACTTTGAAAAAGTATTTATAAGGAAAAAACAATGCAAAAGTCGATCAAAAATTATGGTTGCCTGGTTCTCGTGCTGATCATTTTCGGTTTAGGCGGTTGCGCCGATGGCAACCGGGGTAAGCTGAAAAGATTGCATTACAACAAAGAAAATGAGCTCAGGCAAAACTGGCAAGATTACACGGTCTATTATCGCGGTAGTGCCTTGCTGTATAAATTCAAGGACGATCGGAAAATCGAATTGGATCGGCGTTGGGTTCAGGTGACATCCGCGGCCATGATGGCCGAGAGCCGGATTGACGAGTCCACTTGGACCCAGGAAATACGAGGGCAAAATGCTGCGCTCTATGGCTATCTGGTCCAGCGCGCCGCCGACGTTGCCAATGTCAAGATAATTGATCCGAAAACCGTTAAGTTGTATTATCAGTATATTCGAACCTCAGGGGGCCCGTAATCCGTCTCAGGCCCATATCCAATATTGTAGCCGTTTAGGCCTTTGAAAAACCATGGCTAGGTCGACCGCTGATCGGCTTGGGGCAACGGAAAAAACTCGAAAATAAGGGTTCGTAAAACCGACCCGCGCG
>CP070697.1:2883749-2887637 GCA_020353555.1 Desulfobacterales bacterium | reverse complement strand
CTATGGCACCGAGAAAGGCTTACGCATGGTGATGGCCCCCAATGGCACGCTGATTACCGCCCCTGTGGCCCGCCAATTGGCTGAGGCCGGCATTCAAAGGATCAGTGTCAGCCTGGACGGTTCAACGGCCGAAATCCACGACCGTTTCCGAGGTGTCGAAGGCGCCTTTGAAGGCACCCTGCGCGGTATTCGCATCGCCAAAGAGGCCGGGATCGAGTTTCAAATCAATACGACCATTACCCAAACCAATCTCGACCAAATCCCCGCCATTCAGCAATTGGCCATCCAATTGGGTGCCGTGGCGCACCACATCTTTCTGCTCGTCCCCACCGGCCGCGGTAAGTATATCGTCGACCGGGCAATCGATGCGGCGGAATATGAGCGGACCTTGAACTGGTTTTACGACCAGCGAGAAAGAACTCCGCTGCAGCTGAAAGCAACTTGCGCTCCGCACTATTACCGAATACTCCGACAAAGGGCTAAAGCAGAGGGGCAGTCGGTGTCATTTCAATCCCACGGGCTGGATGCCGTCACGCGCGGCTGCCTCGGCGGGATTGGCTTTTGCTTTGTCTCCCACCGCGGCGTGGTCCGGCCCTGCGGATTCCTGAACGTAACCTGTGGCAATATCCGGCAAACCTCTTTTGCAGATGTATGGAATCACTCGGACGTCTTTCGGGCCTTACGTGATTACTCTCTATTAAAAGGAAAGTGCGGCGAATGCGAATTCAAACGGGTCTGCGGCGGTTGCCGCGCCAGAGCTTTCGAAGCAACCGGGGATTTTTTGGCCGAAGAGCCGCTCTGTAGTTACCAACCCCATTCGATGTGCTAAAGCACCCACATTTTCGTCAAATCGCTAATGGTTGCGTCGTTGAATCAAAACCCGAATGTGTGCTATCAGGTCATGTAAGATGCCTACGCTCGGAAAGCTGATGGGGCGGCCGGTATCTGATGTATCCCTCGGAAGAACCCTTTAACCGTTCGACCACTTAACGCTCTGACATCATCGCAATTAGAGGAAAGCGCCATGAAAATCAGTTCGTTAATGATCCCGGATCCCATTACCATAGCGGCCAATGCCTCCGTCAGTGAGGCCATTGAGTTGATGAAGGTTAACTCCATCCGTCATCTGCCGGTGGTTTCAGGCGCCAATAAGTTGGAAGGATTTCTGACCTTGGCGGATTTGAAGCAAGGACTGATCCCATCGATGGTGGGTGATCTATCCCTTCGCGATCTCATGATTAAGGAGCCGATCACTGTGGCGCCGGAAGATGACATCGAGACGGCCGCCCAGCTGATTTATACGCACAAGATTAGCGGCATGCCGGTGGTTAAAAACGATCAGCTGGTCGGCATCATCACGGAAACGGATATCCTGCGAACATTCATTGACATGATGGGCATTCTTTCGGCGACCTCACGGATTGATGTGCTCATCGGCGATCAGCCCAAGGCGTTTAACAAGGTTCTGCAAATTATCAACGCCAACGGCGGCGATATTATTAATGTAACCATGACCGCCCAGAAGGACCGCAAGCGCGTCTATTACTTTCGCCTTGCATCCTGTAAAACAGGTAGAATCAAGGCCGCCCTGGAGAAGGAAAGTTTTGAAGTGCTGGCCGCCATGGACTGATGTCCCTTCCCGCCTGAGATCGGACATTGCCGGGCAATCGTGACAAAGCTAGCTGCGCCTGCAAACCTTGCGGAACAAAACGAAAACCAGGTAAACGCCGCCCCCCCAGACCAAGCTGTTGACAAATATGAGAATATAGATCCAATTGCCTGGAAACCATGATCTTGAATACAGTGCGCAGGAAATAATCGGAAAGTACAAGATGCGCGTCAGCCCGGCCATGATTTTGAAAATACCGTAAGCGGCTTGGATATTGTCGGCCGCCCCCGTACCCATCGTTCGGGTAAAAGAAATAACCCCGATACATACAACAAAATGCGCCAGCGCGATGCTCGGAATGACCCCCAGTCTCTTAAGCATTTGGAAACTTGGATTCGCCTCCTTGATCCCCTCCTGGCCCTCCGCGGTCGGCAGCGATGGCCGACCGCAACGGTCCTTCGAAACTCTTTGAACAAATTTCAGGTACTTTGCCATTGAGAGATCTTGGTCGCCCGAGGTGCGCGGGGGCCTCATACCGATTAAGTCCAAGGGGGTGCAGGGATGAAAGGTTTGATAACAAGATCGTGGCCATCCGTCGCCAGGGCGATAGCCCCCTGAATGTCGGTTCGTAAAATCCTGCAATTGCGCTCTCTGATTGTTTTTAGCGCCGCCGGATGCGGGAAAAGGAATCGATTCCGCCTCCCGGCGGAAATGATAACCATCTCTGGTTTGACTCTATCCAGGAAAAGCCCGGTGTTGGAGGATTTGCTGCCGTGATGGGGGGCCAACAGCACCGTGCTGGCCAGATTGTCCCCCGCCAGACGTACAAGCTCATTTTCGGCCTCGGCCATAATATCTCCCGGAAGCAGAAAGGATTTGGATCCGAACGAAACCCTGAGCACCAGGGAATTGTTGTTCGCATTGCGCCAATTCACAGTTCGGCTTTGGGCAAGAAAATCATCGGGGGGGTAGAGAATATCAAGCTCGACTCCGTTGATCCTATGCCGGCGGGGCAGGTCTTCGAACCGGGGGCAATGAATTTTCCGACGGGCAATGACTTCCATGAAATTCCGGTACGCTAGGGTATCTTTGCTTTCACGGTTGCTCCAGATGTTTTTGACTTTGAAATGTTGGGCAATGTATATCAAGCCGTTAAGGTGGTCGCTGTTGGGATGCGAAAGAACCAGGGTATCCACGGTCTTGATTTTTTTGCGCCACAAAAACGGGGCAATGACGAGGGCCCCCATGTCGAAGGCGGAATTATCCGCAAACCCGCCGCCATCGACCAACATTGTATAGCCGCCCGGCAGTTCCAACAGCGTGGCACTCCCCTGCCCCACATCAATTACGGTTAACCGCAGATCGCGGCGTCCAAAACGCTGATGCAGCCAGTAGGAAGCATCGCCCATTCCGGCCAGCAGGATGGTTGCAGCCAAAAACAGAGCGATATTGCGTGGCACCCACCGCCGCTTGAACCCCCGGGATGAGGTTTGAATAATTCCAAATGGTTGTGGGTTGTTTGCTTTTAAGTTCAAAAGCCCCCAGGCCAGAGCGTAAAAACACCCGATCTCGAAAAGGGAAGGCGTTACGGTTTTCACGGCCGTCAAAGGCAAATCGGCTAACAAGGTCACCAGCGCTACCGCCTGGGCTAAAACAGTCGCGCTTAATTTCAGGCAAAGGGCCGCGACCGTCCCGCTCAAGGGGGATAGGAAGGCCGCCATTAACCCTAAAGGCACGACGATCAAGCCGATCAAGGGCACGATCAAAAAATTAGCTAAAAGGCCGATGGTGGAAACCTGATTAAAGTAATACATGGTCAACGGCAGGGTGCCGCCGATGGCCAACAATGAAACCCCCAGGAAGGCCATCAGCCTGGATCTGATCTGAAACCGACCCGCACTTTCCGCGGGGCGCCGCAGGCTGAGAAACAAACTGGGCAGTTTGGTCATTCCGTAAATAATGGACAAAACGGCCGCAAAAGAGAGCTGAAAGGAAATTGCGAACAGAGCGGGAGGAAAAACCGCCAGAATGAACATGGCGGCCAGCGCCAGAGTGTTGATGGAATCATGCTCTTTTTCAAAAAAAAAGGTCAACAGAAAAATCGTGACCATAATCACAGCCCGCTGGGTCGAAGGCGCGAGACCGGCCAGTAAACCGTAGCCCCAGACCGCCGCCAGGGATAAAAGCGCGGCCCCTTTACGCGTCCATGCCCACCATAGCAGTGGCGTCAGATGTGCGAGCAGCCAGCGAAACCCGCCAAAGGCCGCCGTGGCCACAAT
>CP070697.1:2879756-2883649 GCA_020353555.1 Desulfobacterales bacterium | reverse complement strand
AATCCATGTGCCGCAGGTTCGATCCCTGCCGGGGGCACCACACATTACCGCGGAATCCAGGCTTGGCCGCCGGCGGCGAACATTCTATTATCGTTCGCAAGCGATCGTCTGACTTGAAATCCCTTCCACAAGCGTATCGACAGGCCGCCGGCGCGGGACTTGCTCGCACCCGCTTTACAAAGTACTCAGGCGCCGCCGCAAGGCACGATCTTTCACGCGCTGACGTCTGTATCGCCCCAGAACATGACCGCTTATAGACGATACCCTATTTAAAACGCAGAACCAACGTTTTTTGCCGGCCGCCCACATCGCATCCTATCTATTTAATATACTTGACTTTTTTATCAATTTCTGGGAAAGTTATAGAAGCGTCATGGGCATCCGCGCCCTATCCGTCTTTATTTCCGTTTCTTTGGGATAAGAATGAAGCTTAACTTTCGACGCTAAAATGCCGATAATTCTTGCAAAAGGCCCAAACATTTGTGCCATCTCTGAAAATGAAATTCACATAGCAAATGCAAATCAATCCCTTTAACCAGAAAGAGGCATGGCATGGCTGAAGACGTTCCCAGCGGCTATCCCGCAGAAAGAAGATCCGAACCCCGAACACCCACCGAGCGCTTCTACAGCGTAGAAATAAATTTGGGTGCGGCCTTGCCGATTTATCTGTTCAAATTGAGGGAGGTTTCTTTGAAAGGGGCATGTATTGTGGTTAAGGAGGATTCTTCCATATTGCGTCACCTCAACGTGGGCCAACTTTTGGATCTGAAATACTATTCGACGGATAAATCAAATCCGGTGGAATTTTTGAAAACCGAAATCAAGCATATCACCAAAGCTGAATATGGCCGTTTCAAAGGGCATTACTTGGTGGGCGTATCGATTCTGGAAAAGTTGAACCCTTCCAACCCGGACGCAATCTGACACCAAGCCGCCAGACTACCTCAAATTTTCTTTGGAAGCCCCCCAAAGGGTTAGCGTAAGGGTTTGGTATCCAACTGCAATTTTCCTCGGCTCTGCGATCCGTTTCCGATCTTTGTTCGGGAATGTAGTTGATGTGAGAAAATCGGCTTCCTGCAACTTTTGTGAGGGGAAACCTTCAGCTTTTGCTGGTTGCGGAATTTTCTTGGGCGTCGGGAAAACTATCTTGTCTGGATGATATCGCAGCTTTACTATTCAAGCGACGAAGGTAGTCATAAACTGAGTCAAATCAAGTAAGGATCTTGGGGTGCCCAGTTAAACCCAGACCCACAAATGACGTTGCTCCGAGCATCAAATCTTCACCTCTTTTCACTTTCCTTGCCCCTTTGAAAGACATATCGTTTCTACTTGCAACCCACTGATATTTAGCGGTTTTTATAAACTTACCCCAATCCCCGGCGCCGACGCGCTTGGTCGCATACATGCGCTTGGCTTTTCAAGAATCGCTCTTGGGCGCATTTACCCTTGACATCAAATCAGATATCGTGTCTAATTCACAATAAAAAAAGTCATTTTATGCCTTGTATTCAGGAGGAAGTCAAAATGATAAGGAGCGGTTCAATAAATCGCGCTAAAGCCTCCAGGGGGACGTAAAGATCCCCTTGGAGGCCTCCCAGTCTAACACCCGGAAGAATGCAATCTTCTAAAGATCGAGAAACCGAAACCCACAGAGCAGTTTGATTCTTACTCAGAAAGGAGGAAGATAATGAAACGAAGCGTAATTCTGTTGTTGACAGCGGCTTTGACATTGATGACTGCTACCTCGGTTTTGGCGGATGCGACGGACGATCTGATCACCAAATACTATCAAGATATCCTCGACCGCAATCCAGGTCTACCCGAAGTCGGGGGTTGGAGAAGCGAAGTCGATCGCATTGTCACTCTGGGAATTGACGTCAAAGAAGTTTTTATCGCGCTGGGAAAGTTATTTTTCAACTCCGATGAGTATACCCTCCAGAGCAAAGACAATAGTGCCTATCTCACCGATCTTTATCAAACCTTTTTTGACCGGCTTCCCGATCAGGGGGGCTTTGATTTCTGGAAAGATTTGCTAGATCAGGGCCTAGCGCGCAATGTCTTGTTTAATTTTTTCGCCTTCAGCGACGAATTCAGACTATTTATGGAAGCCCGACTCGGGGTCAGCTCCTCCAGCCCGGAAAACGACCTGATCAATGATCACTACCGGGGGATTCTCAACCGCATGGCCGACACCGACGGTTTCAACGGCTGGCTCGAGATGATGCATGACGCCCAATGCGGTGGCGCGGCCGCCGTCCGAACTCTTTCACTGCAAATTACCTCGGGATTTTTGCAGGGACCAGAATATGCCTTGCGGGGCAGAGACGACGTGGAGTTTCTGGAGGACCTTTATAACGGTATTCTGCGGCGGGGGGCCACGCTGGAAGAATTCAATGGCTGGATTGCCCTGATGAGTCAAGGGATGACCCGCGAGCAAGTGCTGCAAAGTTTTACCGACTCCCCTGAATTCCAGCTAAGGGTTCAGGAAGTCATCGATGCCGCCGACACCGACGCGTGCCCTATTGAAGGGTCTTGGGTAGGCACTGGCGTGAGTACCACCCCGTTTGATTTTGAAGGTGATCCGTGCGGAGGTTTCACCCTTAATATGACCGTTGTCAATAATCAAATGACAGGTTCCGGGACTGCCGGTCCTGATACCTTCATCGTTTCCGGCTCCGTTGACACCAACGGGACCCTAAATGGTCTTGCGGAGATACAGGGTACCCCCGTTGCCACCTTCGAAGGTTCCCTCACCAGCACCTCCGCCAGTGGAACCTGGCAGGATTTCTTCGGGTGTCGCGGGACCTGGAGTGCGACCAAACAATGAAGCAGTGGCGTAATCGTCGGAAATCTGTCTGTCTTTCTCAAGTTAAATGACGGGAATCTCTAAGCTCTGATCAGTACCTTCTGCGGTAGGCAGGGTCAGCGTCGACCCTGCCTTTTTTCTTTGTTCCGGAATCCCACGGAATTGATTGTCAGTTTCTCCCGCGCATCGTCCAAAATGGTTTGAGAAGGGCTCGTTCCTACTTGTCATCCCAGGCTTCAGCGTGTTTGCTTTTGTGATTCGTTTTTTTTTAGACGCGATTCAAGAATTTCGATATGACAACACTCGATTCCGCAGATGAAGCATCCGGGCGTCAGCGGACCGGGAAGGCGAATATTGCTTGGGCGGCTTCTTGCACTTTGAACCTCCGACAGCCAAATTTCGAACGCTCGGGAAACTGATGGCGAAGGTCTTTGCATGTAGCTCAATAATAATTCGTAGAAAAGGACCAGGACCAAGCAAAAGGGCGCAAATTGACAGATGCGACGGGCGATCCGATCACCAAATACGATGGGGTTCAGCAGGTCATTGTTGCCGCCGGCTCCGAGGGCTGGAGTGACGGCGGAGTTGTCACTTGAGCGAGATTGGCCGGCACTTAGCGACTTACGGAAATACGCTGCTTTTTTTCCTTTTGACCTTATTTTGGTGATTGTTTTATATTTGGATCTGCGTTGGATCAACTTGCTGAAGTGAGAGCAGTACCATGATCAAAAAAATTATTTCAGGCGGGCAAACCGGCGCCGACCAGGCCGCGCTGGACGCGGCCATAAGTTTGGGTATTCCGCACGGGGGATGGATTCCCAAAGGCCGCATGACGGAAAACGGACCCCTGTCAGACAGGTACACACTGCAGGAAATGCCGACCGGCAATTACGAAGAACGCACGGAAAAGAATGTGTTGGATTCCGAGGGAACGTTGATCATTTCCCATGGTCCGTTGACCGGAGGGTCCGAGTACACCCGGCAAATGGCGATCCAAAATCAGAAGCCATGGACCCACATCGATCTGGACATCCTGCCGGCTTTCCAGGCAGCGCAACAAATTAATGGGTGGATTCAAAAGCATCAG
>CP070697.1:2875760-2879656 GCA_020353555.1 Desulfobacterales bacterium | reverse complement strand
GTCCTTGGTGCTGAAAAACGGGGTGAAAAGGTTTTGGCGAACCTCATCGGAAATGCCGTCCCCGGTATCCTCAACAATAAAATAGTATTTGCCCTTCCGCTTTCCGCTTTTGACGGTGATAATCCCTTCGGTTCCGATGGCTTCCATGGCGTTTTTAAATACGTTGACAAATACCTGCTCCATCTGGCCTTTGTCGATTTGCAGCGGCGGAATTTCTTCTGTCAAATCCCAATGCCAGGCAATTCTCTGGGCCTCGCTTTCTTTGCGAAAAAGATGCGCGCAATTTCTTGCCAACTCGAGGATCTCGGTTTCCCGCAACGTGGGTGGCGGCAATCGAACGATATCGGCGTAGCTCTTCATGAATTCGTTGAGATTGGCCAGGCGTGTCATCGATACTTTCACCGCCGTTTCGAAATCATCCCGGTCGGAATCCCGGATCTGATCGGTATAAAACAGACACGACTGCAAAAGGGAATTGACGGCGCCGGTCGAATTATTTACTTCGTGCGACATCAGACGGATGAGCTTTTCATAGGCTGACTTTTCAGATTGACGAATCTCAGCGGTCAGTTCTTCCACCAAGACGAAATGTCGCTGGAAGCCTTTGTCCAAAAACTGGGATTTGGTGCATTTCATACGCCGGTTTCCCTTGAACGGGACCACCATGGATTCTTCGGGAAGAAGAATATGGAGCGCATCGAAAAACGGGGTTTGGAATTCTTCCAATTTTTTGCCGACCAGCATATCGTGGGATGCCTCCAACAGGCGTTCGATGCTTGTATTCACCCGCTCAATTCGGTCATCGTAGTTAAGTATGATAATCCCTGAGGGTGTCGCCTGAATCAGTTTGTGCAGAAAAAAATGCTGCTCCTCCAATTGCAGGCGTTCGTTCCGCAGTTTTGCGATCATCTCGTTATACAACGTCACCAATCGGTCCAGTTCCGGTTGACCGGCCTTGCGAAAAGTCGAGGAGAAATCACCTTCGGCAATGAGTTCCGAACCGGTGATAAGCAGATCAAGGGGCTTGAACATGGCGCGGATCAAGGCAAACCCGGTCACAAATGACAGCAGAAAAAAAGCCTCCATCGCCAGCAGCGCCAAGCGGTTTTCCAGGCATAGATAGGAGGTCAGAACGACAAAGATCAGATGTATCGCAATCAGGTAGAAGATAAGCTTTGATCGCAAAGTCATGATTTGATCCCAAATTTTTCAAGCCGCCGATAAAGGGCCGCACGGCTTATTCCAAGCGCTTCGGCAACCTTAGCCACGTTGTTGTTATGATGGGCCATGGCTTTTGCAACCATGGCGCACTCCATTTCATCGAGGGTCATCGTTCCGACCCCCGGAAGCAGATCCCGTTGCGCTTCTCCGAGTTGCATGTTGAACGCCCGATGAATTTCGCCAACATCAATCACTTGACTGCTGGATAACAACACCGTGCGCTCCACGAGTTGCTTCAGTTCTCTAATATTCCCCGGCCATTGCGACTTCTGCAACCATTGGAGGCCGGCTTCGCTGACGGTAATCCCGGGACGACGGTATACTTTCCCGATGGCCGTTAGAAAATGATTCACCAAAAGAGCAATATCTTCCGGTCGTTCCCGCAGCGGGGGAATGTGCAAAGCAATCAGGTTGAGCCTATAAAGCAAATCCTCGCGGAACTCCCCTCGCTCGATCAACTCGGACAGGTTGCGATTGGTGGCTGAAATGACGCGCACATCCACCGTGCGGGTAAAACTTGAACCCAGCACCTCGTAGGTCCGGTCCTGCAAAACCCGGAGCAGCTTCACCTGACACTCCAGCTCCAGATCGCCGATTTCATCGAGAAAGATGGTTCCCCCGTTGGCCAGCTCAAACCGGCCTTTACGATCCTGTTTGGCATCGGTAAAGGCCCCCTTGACATGGCCAAACATCTCGCTCTCGAAAAGCGAGGCCGAAATCCCCCCGAGATTGACTTTAACAAATGGTCCCACTCCCCGCCGGCTGTTACGGTGTAAGGCCTCAGCCAGAATCTCTTTGCCGGTTCCGCTTTCTCCGACAATCAACACCGAGGCGTCCGTGGGACTCACGCGACCGATGATATCCAGGATGCGCAGAAATTCCGGATTTTCTCCGATCACGTTGACAAAATCGTATTTTTGGTCTAGCTCACGACGGGTAACCGGACCGTCATTTGCGACGGTTGAATAGGCCTCGGCCAAACCCAGAGCGGTTTTGACCGACTGGACAATCTGTTCGTTCGACCAGGGTTTGGTAATGAAATCAGAGGCGCCGGCCCGGATGCCCTCGACGGCCAGCGAGATGGAGCCCCAGCCGGTGATCAAAATCACCGGCAGGTGCGGATACCTCGTCTTTAACTTCCGCAGCATTTCCAGGCCTTCTTCTCCGGTGGTTTTGCGGGAAAAATTCATATCTTGCAGGACAAGGTCATAATATTTTCGATCCATGAGCTCGAAGGCGCGTTCGGGTTTATCGGCCCCATCGGAACGAAATCCCGCTTGTTTGAGCAACAGGCTTAATGAGGTCACCACCGTCGGATCGTCATCAACAATCAGAATGCGTTTGTCCATGATCGATTTCCTTTCCCCTGATCCATGTTTTCCTACTCATGATGCAACGCTCGCGCCGGCTGGATCCGGGTTGCCATAAAACCAGGATACAGCGAACACAAAATTGCCAGCGCATACATTATTGCCGCGGAAATGATGATTCCCAGGAAATAAGATGTCCCGCTGACGGAATCCGAGGCTTGCAGAAGCGGAACTTGGGCAACCAGTGCGAGCCCTCCTAAAAGCCCAATGGTGGTGACCACTACCAGCTCACCGGCAATCTGTTGAATAATTCGGCCGACCGTTGCCCCGTTGGCCCTGCGCAAGCCGATTTCCCGCGTGCGCCGCGTGACATTCAGCCAGAGGACACCCGTGAGACCGAGGCCGACCATCAACATCAAGTTGAATCCGATGATTGCTCCAGCGATAAGGGGAGCCGCCTTTTTCTTCAACAGGGTAAGCCGGCGGTCGTCTAGGGTGGTGACTTCAAACATCCATGAACGGGCGATAGCCCCCAGTTTTGCAACGATTCTTTCTTCCTGTACGACGGTTGTTTCCGGCCTGAGTCTTAGCAGCAGGCGTCTGAAAGGGCTGCCGATGCTGGCGGGATCGGCCAGGCTTATCCGGTGCAGGATGACATTGGAGGTCTTCGCAAGTTCGCCATCTCTTTTAAAGTCAGACAGAACCCCCACGATAATCCTTTCGATTCCGTGGGGAAGTTCGTCCGCGGCACCCCATACGACCTTAATCGTTTGCCCGACCGGATCTTCGTCGCCAAACAGATCATGCTGCAAATGTCGGTTAATCAGCACCGCTCCCCTGTCCAGGGCATCATGCTGGCTCGCAAACAGGCGACCCCGAAGAAGATCGGGTTTCAAGACCGCCATGATGTCATCGGTGACACTCAAGCTTTTAGAACGGGTAACGCGTCCTTTGTAACTGACGGAGTTGAAGCTGCTAATACCGTGAAACGGCATTTCCCAAAGCAGCCCGGCGGCTTCGACTTCCTCCAAGCCTTTAGCGGCTGTGAGCATTCTGATCTGTGTTTCCACCGTATTTTGGGCCCATTCTGCATCGATCCAGAGACTCAAATCCGGAAAGTATATCTCAATGACGTTTTCCCAGGAAAACCCTAGAGGTTGGCGATAGGTAAACCAGGTGTGCAAACCGGTTATCAGCATGAAGACAAGGAAACAAAACGTCAACCCTATTTCGAGGGTAAGGAGAAGATTGGATCGTTTGCGGCTCCAGACGATTTTGAAGATATGCTTGATCATTGGCTTCTCCCGCGCAAGGCTTCCACCGGATGGAGACGGGACATTTTCCAGGCCGGATAGGCCCCGGACA
>CP070697.1:2871744-2875660 GCA_020353555.1 Desulfobacterales bacterium | reverse complement strand
ATCATCCTCGCAGGTCTCGGTGGCGCCGATGTAACAGTCCACGGCGGCCACGCCCGCGTAGGCGGGCACTTTGTTGAGCCAGACTTTGGCCGCCTTGAGGGGCGGCGTGGAATGACCGAAATTGATGAACGCCCCGGACGAACACATGGGGGCGAAAGTGCCGGTGGTTACCACATCCACTTGGCGGGCCGCCTCGACGGGTCCTTCCTGCTTGACGATCCCGATGATTTCCTCGGCGGTGACCACGACCACTTCGCCCGCCCGGATTTTGTCGTTGATTTCCTGAAAGCTTTTGGAGACTTTGTATCTTTTCATGCCGGATTATTCCTATTGGAGTCGGGATTTCACCTCATCAAGCTTGTCGCTCACATTGTTTTTGATCCAGGCCGCGTCCCACCATTCAATGGGGTTTACAAATGTATTGTGAATTAAGATGCTGAAATGCAGGTGATCGCCGCCGGCCAGTCCGGTGCTGCCGGTGCGGCCGAGGGGAGCGCCTTTCGCTAATATGTCGCCTTCTTTCACGTCGATCCGGCTGAGATGGGAATACATGCTGAACAAGCCGAACCCGTGGTCAACGAGCACCGTATTGCCATAGATTCCCACGTTGCCGACCAACGCGACTTTGCCCGCATTGGCCACCGGAACCTCCGAATTGGCCAAGGCCGCCAAATCGATCCCCAGGTGGACCTGCTGGTCAATCACCCGGCCTTGATACTGGTACGTGCGATGGTCGGCGAAGCCGGCGCGGTTGGCGGCGTTCGGCAGGCGCAAAAAAGCTCCTTCCCAGTGCATTTGCTTGTCGGTGTTCGCCCCCCGTTTGACGAATTCCTCGTAATTCGCCCGACGCAGGTCACGGTTGATCTTCAAGAATTGGTCCACCAGGGGCGCGTGGGGATTCAGGTCCACGGCGAGTTCAAATTCCGGCATTTTGCTTTGCAGGAATTGCTCGGAAAGCGGGATCGTATCCTTTCTAAAGACCTTGCGCCGGATATGGTAGTAAAACCCCGCCCGGGCGCGGTTGCCCGCCTGATCGGTGGCGGTGACATACAGCTCCGTCCCGGTACCCTGCTGGTATCCCAGCGCCATAAAGGCCAGACGGATTTGCTTATCCTTGAAGTATCCGGTGTAACCGGGGAAAAAATTATTGCCCACGACCACGCCGCTCTCAGGGCAGGGTTCGGACGTGCGGTAGATGACCAGACCGGCTCCGCCCTGGTTGACGTTATGGGCCTTGCTCATAACCTCGATCCCCGGCGGCCGGGTATCGATCACGATGTTCTCTTCCGCATAGGCTTGATTGCCATGCCACCAATTCCGCCAGGAAAAATCCCACGCCACCAGGCGCAAAATTCCCTCGCCGTCGCTCAAGCCGAGCTTGGCGGGCTCGACGGTGAGTTTAAAGGACTTCTCATTGACTTTGCCGCCGCTGAAAAAGCCCTTGGACGGGAAAGCCGCGGCATGCAATTCGATCTCCTTGCCGTCTTTGACCAGACCCACCCAGACCTTGCGCACCCCGTTTTTACGATCCGCCACGGAAATGGAGAGTTCCTGGGACTTTCCGATGAAAGGCGACTTCAGATCCGCCTGAATCGACGGTTTTTCACCCTCGAGGCGCGCCAGCAGAAACCAGGCCAGAGGCACGCCCAGGATTATAATCAGCAATCCGATCAGCCGCGGTTTGATGTTCGTCTGTTTCCCTCCCAATGTACGCCACCCGTTCAAGAGATTGAAATATAGCCGTGTACGATAACAGCTAACCGCAGGATAATCAAGAGCTGTTTTTCGTTTCTTGACTTATTGCGGTGCGCAGGCTAAGCTGAGAAACTTGTTAAAGCAGTAGACAACCGGCTATCCGCGCTCCAACCGGCGGGAAACCTTCCAACCGCCGGGACTTTGCGATGCAGCCCCCGCCGCAGGCGGAGGGGGACAAAAAGGCAGAATCGATGGGAAACGTGCTGAAGATCGGCCCGATTGCCGTGGGGCCAGGTTCACCCTGGGTCCTAATTGCCGGTCCGTGTGTCATCGAGAGTTATGAAACCACTTATGCCGTTGCCGCGGCGCTCAGGAACCTGACCGCCGCATTGGAGATCCCCTTCATTTTCAAGGCCTCCTACGATAAAGCCAACCGGACCTCCATTCGCTCCTACCGGGGTCCGGGGCTCGAACAGGGCCTCGAAATTCTGGGGCAAATCAAGGCCGACCTGGATATCCTGGTGCTGGCGGATGTGCATCGCATCGATGAAGTGGCGGCGGCGGCCCAAGTCCTGGATGTGATCCAGATCCCGGCGCTCTTATGCCGCCAGACCGATTTGATCCTGGAGATCGCCCGCACCCAGAAGCCCATGAACATCAAAAAAGGACAATTTCTGGCCCCCTGGGACATGGTCCATGTGGTCGAAAAAGCCGCCGCGGCCGGCAACCGCCGGATCATGCTCACCGAGCGCGGCACGTTGTTCGGCTACAACAATCTGGTGGTCGACTTCCGCAATTTCAGCATCATGCGCGCGATGGGCTGTCCGATTATATTCGATGCCACCCACAGCGTGCAACTCCCGGGCGGTGAGGGGCTCCGTTCGGGAGGCAATCGCGAATACGCTCCGGTTCTGGCCCGCGCCGCCATGGCGGCCGGCATCGACGGATTGTTCATGGAAGTGCATCCGAATCCCGATCAGGCGCTTTGTGATGGTCCCAACTCGCTCCCGCTTGACACCCTGTCTGACTTGCTCGGCCAGCTGCAAGCGATCCGGAAGGTCCTCGCCCATGAATCCCCGTGATTTTCCTCGCGACGAAGTTAAAGCGGGCACTCCGGCCGCCAACCCAGGTTTGCAACCTTAAAGACGGCTTAGGTCTGAGACTTCTGATGCCTTACAAAAAACCCAAGACGATCAAGCTTTTTCTAATTATCGTGATGCTGATCGGTCTGAGCGTCATCGTGGCGATATTTATCGGCTACCGCCATTTGGCCGACACCCCTGAAATGCTCATGGAGTCCCTCAAGGACGGGGCCAATATGTCCATCGGCGAAATCCATCAAACCGCGACGCGTGATGGCAAAAAAGAATGGAGCCTGGACGCCCGGTCGGCCCGTTACCTGGAAAACCAAAACCAAGTGCTGTTGAAGGAGTTATCCGTAACTTTTTTCCGCGACAATGGCCAGGAGGTTTATCTGACCGCCGATGAGGGAATCTTGGATACGGGTTCGAATGACATTGAAGTCAGCGGCCATGTTGTGTTAAGAAATGAAAACTACACCCTGAAGACGGAAAACCTGAATTACCGCCACCAGCAGCGATTTATATTCTCGGAAGTGCCCGTGAAGATCTTCGGCAATTTGGGCGAACTGGCAGCGGAGTCCGTCGCTTTCGATATAAACACCAACCGGCTCGAGATGAAAGGTAACGTGGAGGGCACGCTTTCCCCGAATGCGGCGCTATAATCCAACTGTCGGCCGAATCGGGCCGGCCCTGACGGCCATCCTCGTGTTGGGGCTGGCCATGACCGCCGGCGGCGCGGACTCTTCCCCCAGCGCCGGCGAGGGCCGGGAACCCCAAAAGATCCGCATTCGCGCGGACCGGCTCCTCGCTTACGTTGACCGCCGGGTCGCCGAATTTTATGGAAATGTGCGCGTAACCCAGGGAACCACCGTGGTCACCGCCGATAAGCTCCAGGTTTACTATCAGCAGAATCTGAATGCTCAGGCCCGGACCATCGCGGATGAGGCTTCCATCGAAAAAATAGTCGCCGAAGGCAATGTCGAAATAAGTCTCAACGAAATCCTTGCATATGCCGATAAAGCGTTTTACGAGACGGCGTCGGCCCGGATGGTTCTTTCGGGGCCGGGTGCTAGGGTCGTCAACGCAGGCAGTTCCATCACCGGCGCCCGCATCACCTTCTATCGGGAAACCGGACGGAT
>CP070697.1:2867726-2871644 GCA_020353555.1 Desulfobacterales bacterium | reverse complement strand
GTGCCCAAAGCCGATGAGCGGTCGGTCTCTCCATGGTTTTTCAAAGGGCTAAACGGTCACCTCATATCGCAACGGAGTTGCGTGAGGCCAGCCTGAATTACGTCCCAGGCAGCGCTGGAAAGCGGCACTTTTTGGCATTTCCCCTTGACATTCAAATCATAAAACGTTAGCTACCGGAACACATGAGCAGAAAATGCCCATGTGAGCATCACCTCCAAGAGGACATTCATATCCCAATTGCGCGGTTGCCGAATTATACCGAAGCGACGGAAATCACTGCGCATACAGACACAGCGTCTGGCATCTTTAGCCCGATACGGCCGTTTTGACAGCAACGATTCAAAGACTGAATGCGCAATATAGTATGACGCGGTCGATAATTGATCCACCCTGGGGAGGCGTGCTCAATGAAGCCGCCTGGGCCCGCGCATTACCGCTTTTGCACGCCCCCCGGAATTCAAGGAGGAGTGGGTGACTACTGCACGGAAAGAATCAGGGAGGTTTAATCTCAGCCATTTGATGCTCGAAGGTAGTTTCGGCGTATTTATGGCCGTGCTTATCTTTGTAATCGTTATGACGATTTTTACAGACCGGTTTTTAACCACAACGAACTTTTTTTCCACTTCCAGGGCCTTTTCCTTATGGATCATCGTAGGGTTTTCACAAATGATGGCTCTGACCATCGGGCATATGAATCTTTCCGCCGGCGCGATCGGCGGATTGGCGGCGGTAACGGTAGGGTATCTGTTCCAGGATCTAGGGGCTCCGGTTTGGCTTGTCATTCCGGCCGGACTGGCGGTCGGTGCGGCTTGCGGCGCATTCAACGGGCTGTTCATTAACATCACCGGCATCAACGCTTTTATCGTGACCCTGGGATCAACCAGTGTCTTTCTAGGCATAAATTACGGCTTGACCCATGCGCTTCCTTTTTCCAAAGTACCCCCGGCATTTGATTTTATCGGAAGATCGAAATTATTCGACACCATCCCTTTTTTGTTCTTTGTTATGCTCTTTGTCGCGCTGCTGCTTCACTTTATGTTCAAGCATACGGTGGTCGGTCGGAGAATCTTGGCCATCGGCGGCAACAGCGAAGCCGCGGTTTTATCGGGTATCAATACCAAGAGAATCATTTTCTTCGTTCACACGTTATCGGGTCTAATTGCGGGTCTGGGGGGGGTCCTGTTTGTCGGCCGACTGGGGGCGGCTCATCCGACCATCGGGCAAAACTGGTTGTTGATGTCCTTTGCCGTCCCGGTGATTGGCGGGACCTCGTTACAGGGGGGAAGCACCTCGATCATCGGCGTCGTCTTCGGAGGGGTTTTAATGACCTTGCTATCCAACGGGCTTGTCTTGCTGGAAGTCGATATTTTCCTGGAGCAGCTTTTTCTGGGTATTTTGGTATTGATCGCGGTCATTGTCGATCGCGTGCGGTCCGTTTACGCCGAGAAGAGGTATTATTAAAGCGGAAAGGAGGTGAGTCGACCTGGGGCGAGAATAGCCCACCGGAACGGTTCTATATGATTGGTGTGATGGTGTTTATGAACTTTGCAACGGGCGGGCGAATTTGACGGATAATCTTACGAAGCACAAGGAGAATGCAATGAGAAAATTGTCGCTGATTATAATCGTTTTTTTACTGGGCCTCTGTTTAACCGTTCCTGGCGTGGCCGAGGAGAAGCTGAAGCTGGCGGTAACGGGTGTACTTCATCCCTATTTCGCTCCGATGGAATTTGCGGCTAAAGACTATATGGAAAAAACCGGCATAAAAACCGAGTACCGGGCGACGCAGCATTTCGATCAGGAAGAGGCCAACGTGATTATCGAAGGCATGCTCGCGCTGGGTTATAATGGTTTTGCCATGTGGCCGGGTCATCCCGAATCGGTCAATGCCACGATCACCGAACTCGTCAATCAAGGCATCCCGGTTGTTCTGATCGCCGGGCCGGCCAAACTGCCGACGGATGCATCCCTTTGCATTGCTACCGATGTGGGCGCATCGGCCGCACAAGCCACTGAAAATCTGATTAAAGCGTTGGGCGGCAAGGGAAACATCCTGAACCTCCTCGGCCAGTTGTCCGATCCAAATACCCTGATTAGAAAAAAGGCGATCGAGGGTGTGATTGCGAAATATCCGGATGTTAACCTGCTGGCTGAAATCGCCGAGATCGATGCTTTTGAGGCCGCCACGACGAAGATCGACGCCTTTCTGTCAAGCCGGGGAAAGGAAGTGGACGGCATGGTGTCTACGGCCTATGTCGCCACCGTCGTCGCGGCCGAAGCTTTGACTGAAATCGGTGACAAAAGAATCAAATTTGTCGGCATCGACGACGACCCCAAAGTCATCAAGGCAATTAAAGAGGGGTATGTGACCGGAACCATGACCCAATCTCCCTATGGCCAGGCGTTTGTCGGACTTGAAGCCCTGCGGTTGTTAAAGAGCGGTTATACCGTGAAAGACGGCGTCTATTTTATCGATTCGGGATCCTTTATGGTCACCAAAGATAACGCCGATACGTATGCCGATATCATCAGAGAAAATGCCATGAAAATGCTCGACACACTGGAAAAGGACTATTTCAATCCCCCCAAACAGTAGCAATCGCTTCCGACAGGTGAGTGCTCATCTTTGAGCGCTCACCTGAGAATCGGCCGTCATAGGAAAGCCAGGATTTGACGCAGCTTAAAGCTGGACAGGGGGGATGCAACCATTTTAGAACTAAAGAATGTAAGCAAATCGTTTCCGGGTGTTAAGGCCTTGGATAATGTCTCAATCAGATTCAACGCCGGCGAGATTCATGCCCTGCTGGGTGAAAACGGCGCCGGGAAAAGCACCCTGATTAAGATCATATCCGGTTTTCAGAAAGCGGATCGAGGCGGCGAAATACGCCTTAACGATGAAGTCTACCGGGTGAATAACACCCGGGAAGCGTTTAAGAAAGGCATTCAGACGGTTTATCAGGAGCTGCAGGTGATCCCCCAGGCGAGTGTGGCTGAAAATATAATGCTTGACAAATTGTCTACCCGGGGCCGCAGCGGGATCCTCGACTGGAAGAATATCAACCGGGTGGCGGGGGACTATCTAGACAAAGTCGGGTTGGATGTCGATCCAGCGATCCCGATCAACCGGTTAAGCATTGCCCAGAGACAACTGGTCGTCATCGCGAAGGCCATCGCATCGGATATCAAGATTTTGTTGCTGGACGAACCGACCGCATCTTTGACCCACAGTGACGCCCAATATCTCTTTCAGGTAACGGATCAATTGAAGCAAAGTGGCGTTTTGGTTATCTTTGTCTCCCACGTTTTGGAGGAGGTATTACAGGTAGCGGATAGAATCAGTATTTTAAGAGACGGCCAGTGTGTCATAACCGACGATGCGGCCCGCTTGGACCGTAAAAAGATCGTCAAATACATGATCGGCCGGGATGAGGATACGACCCCTTTTGGCACCCTGCAGATCGATAAAAGCCAAAAAGTTCTGGAAGTCAAGAATATAACCAAAGAAAACCGGGCTTATAATATCTCTTTCGAACTTTATGCCGGGGAAATATTGGGCTTTTATGGGTTGGTGGGGTCCGGTCGCAGCGAATTGGCGAAAATTCTTATCGGACAGGACAAATATGATAGCGGTGAAATCTTCATCAATGGAAGCAAAGCCCGAATTCGATCCATCTATGAGGCCATGTCTCGCTATGGTTTGGGCTACGTAACCGAGGACCGGCGAAAAGACGGACTCATTTTATCCGACAATCTGAAATCGAACATTACCATTACCGTCTGGGATCGAATAGCGAACTGGTGTAATTATGTTTCCGGTAAAAAGGAAGCCGATATCAGCTGGAAGCAGGTCGAAGACTTGGAAATAAAAACGACCGGATTGAAACAGAAAGTCGGCAATCTCAGCGGCGGGAATCAACA
>CP070697.1:2863700-2867626 GCA_020353555.1 Desulfobacterales bacterium | reverse complement strand
CATCGAGGTCAAAGTCCACCACAGCGCAACTTTGGGCAACACCCGCGAAGTGTGTGAGATGGTCCGCAACAACACCCTGGAAATTGCCGTACCCGGCACAGCGCAACTGCAAACATACACCCCGGAAATCGGGGTAACGGTTTTGCCTTACATTTGGAAAACCGGCGAAGGGATGTTCAGTGTCCTGGACGGCCCCGTCGGCAACTATATTAACAGCAAACTCGCCGAGTCCAATTTCCACAATCTGGGCTGGTACCGCAATGGTTTCCGCAGCGTCACCAACAACGAAAAGCCGATCGAAAAGCTGGAGGACCTCAAGGGGCTAAAGCTGCGGGTGCTGCCCAGCCCGAATGTCATGGCCTTCTTCAAGTTGGTCGGCGTCAACGCCATGCACATCGACTGGGCCGAACTCTTCGAAGCCATGCGCAAAGGCGTGGTGGACGGCCAGGAGAATCCGCCTTTCTTTGTTTATTTGGGCAAAGTATATGAAGTCAACAAGTATTATTCTTTCACCAAACACATGAATGAGCCCGGAATCGCGGTGATGAGCAAACAGTTTTATGACAAGTTACCCGAGGAACTCCGTCTGATGGTGGATATGGCCGCGAAAAAGGCCGAAATGTGGCAGCGCGAGAAAATGAATCAAGACAACGCCGAAATGCTGGACAAGCTAATCAACGAACACGGCATGCTCGTCAACGAAATTCCGGAATCCGAGCTGGACAGATTCCGGGAAGTCGCCTATCAGCAGGTATTCCCCAATGTGGTTAAAGAAAAAATGTGCGGTCCGAAGACCAAAGAGCTCATCGATTTGATTCTCTGGGCCCAACAATAGGACAAGGGGCTTGTCTTGGATGCTTGGCAGCCGGGATTCGGCGCGGGATCGGCTGCCAAGCTGCTTTTCGCAGGAAAAAAGGCGGACGGCGACGACGATGGTACTTGACTATTTGCGCGGGTTAATCCGGATTTGCGTGACGACCGGCTGCGGTGTTCTGATCCTGACCGTTTTTGTTTCCGTTCTGCTGCGTTATGTTTTTAACCTCGGGTTGATGTTTGCGGAGGACCTGGCCCGCTACCTCATGGTCGTTGTCGTATTCTTGGGTGCCAGCCTGGCCTTGGACGCCGAGCAACACATCAGCATCAGACTTTTCGTCAACAGGCTCAGCCCGAAGAACCAATTGCGATTCCGGCTTTTCCATCAGGTTTGCGTTTTCGTCTTTTTGGTGATCATTGCGATCGCGGGTGTCGGGTTGCTGCCGAATCAGTGGAAAACGGACATTCCGACGATGCGCGGCGTGTCGATGTTCTGGTTTTATCTCAGCATCCCCCTCGGCTGCGTTTTAATGCAGATTTTTTTAGTCCGTCAGTTTGGCCATACCTGGCAAGAATACCGCCGCCACGCCATGCCAGCCGCCGAACGGACGACCAACTCCCGGGGCAGTCTGGCATTCATCATCCTGGCTTTTACCGCTTTGGTCGTTTCCGTGGTCAGTTTTTATTACCGCTATGACGGTGCGGTTTATCTCATCATGGCTTCCTGTTTTGCCTTTACGGTTGCCATCGGCATGCCGGTGGCCTTTTCGCTGGGTATATCCGGGGTATGTTTTATCCTCATATCCGATGATTTGCCGCTCCTGTCCCTGCCGACCCTGATGTTCGGCGGAATCAGCCCGTTTGCGCTGATGGCGATCACGGCGTTTATCCTCACCGGGCTATTGGTCGAGAAAAGCGGCGTGGTGGAAAGTCTTGTCGATTTTTCCGACTCCCTGGTGGGCCATCTTCCGGGTGGCTTGGCCCATACCAATATCGTTGCCAGCATGTTCTTTGCCGGGGTGTCCGGGGCGGCGTTAGCGGACACGGCGGCGATCGGGTCCATGCTTATTCCGGCCATGAAGGAAAGCGGCTATGACAAGAAATTCAGCGCCGTCATAACGGCCGCGTCATCGATTGTGGGCCCCATCATTCCGCCCAGTGTGGGCATGATCATTTATGCCTATGCGGCCGGAGGATCCATCTCCATCGGGGGGCTTTTTATGTGCGGTGCCATCCCGGGCATCATTTTGGGATTGGGCATGATGGGTTTGACGCACATTTATGCAATACGCCGCAAATATCCGGTCACCGAGACCCGCTTCAGCATTAAGGAGGTACTCATTCGAGGCAAGAAGGCCTTTTGGGGGTTGATGATTCCGGTGATTATTTTGGCGGGCATTCTGACCGGTGCCTTCACTCCCACGGAAGCGGGCGCGGTGGCCGCCGCCTATGCGCTGTTTACCGGTCTGGTTATCACCCGCAAGCTCAATTGGAAAGACATCGCCGGCTGTCTTCTGGAGACCGCCCTGATCAGCACCGTGATTTTCCTGATGCTGGCCAATGCCAAAATCGTAACCTATATCCTCACCCTGTATGAGGCCCCGGAAAGACTGACTGCAACCCTGCAAGGCCTGACAACCAATCCCTACATTTTCATCGTCCTGGTTTTAGCCACCCTTCTGCTGATCGGTTTTGTTCTGGAAGCGGTGGCGACGATGATCATGTTGGTTCCGGTGTTTTCTCCCGCGGCGGAAGCATTCGGAATCGAACCCCATCACTTCGGGCTGCTTTTCGTGATGATCGTCCAACTCGCATTGCTTACCCCGCCGGTGGCATTGGGCCTATTCATTACCTGCCGCTTGGCGGATACCCGGATCGAAGATGTGATGTCCGATGTCTGGCCCTTTCTGGCCCTGATCTACGGCATGATTTTGATCATTGCTTTTTTCCCTGAACTTACGCTTTGGCTGCCGAAAATGCTCGGTTATATCAATTAACCCCAGGCTTGCCGGGTGAAAAAGCAATTGACCGTAAAGACATTTGCAAAGGAGGCTTTCAATGGTCCAAAAAATAGGCTTCGTCCATACAGGGATCGCCATTGCCAACATGTTTAAACCCATGATCGCCGAACGTCTGCCCGGCGTTGCCACATTTCATATCGTCGATGACAGTCTCATTCAGGATTTATTGCTTCACGAGGGCTTTACGCCATCGATATTAAAACGCTTATGCCAGCAGGTTGCGCTGGCGGAAGAAGCGGGCGCGGAAATCATCATGGTCACCTGTTCCAGTATTGCGCCCGGCGTGGACGTGGCCCGGAAGATGGTCAGCGTCCCAGTGATGAAGGTCGATGAGCCCATGGCGGCCAAGGCGGTCGCTTTGTCGGATGCAATCGGCGTGATGGCGACCGCCAAAACAACCATGGTGCCCAGTGTCAATCTGATTGAAGCCAAGGCTGCCGAAGCCCAAAAGAAGGTAACGATTCGTAAAGTACTGCGCCCGGAAGCGTTTGACTGCTTTTTACGCGGTGATATGGAAACCCATGACCGCATTGTAACCGCGGCGGCCGCGGAACTGCAGGGCCAGGTCGGGGTTGTCGTCTTGGCCCAAGCATCGATGGGCCATCTGGCAGAGGCCATTCAAACGCTAACCGGCGTAACCGTGCTCAGAAGCCCGCCCCTTGCGATGGATGCGCTGGTGGAAAAGGTCAGGCGCTAGGCAATCCGCCTTGATATGCTGGCCGAAAAAAGGACTCCGGAATGGACCATCAGGTAGCGATCAATACAATCGCCTATGAGGGATATGATCTGGCGACCGCCCTCAAAGAGATCGCCCGCCTCGGTGGCCGCTACGTCGAGTTCGGTTTTACCCGCGGCTTCACCGCGGGATTAACCGAAGCCCATTTCAGCGAGGCGTCCGCGCGAACGGCCGCCAAACTCTTAACCGATTGGGGCCTGGCGTGTATCGCCTTGTCGGCGCATATCGACCTGACAACGGCCGATGCGGTCGATGAACTCAAGCGGCGGATCGACTTCGGCCAAAGGCTTGGAGTCAGGATAGTCAATACCAAGGTGGGGCCCGTGTCCCGCCGGCGACAGTTTGAAAAGAATATC
>CP070697.1:2859662-2863600 GCA_020353555.1 Desulfobacterales bacterium | reverse complement strand
CGGTCATGTGGGCCAGCGGTGTGTCCGAACGCTTCAGAAGCTCAGCCAGCGAAAGGGGCTCGTGGAATTGGACATATATTTTCCCGTATCTTTTCTTCAGGAATTTGCGCGCGCGGATCACCTGCCAAAAATTTTCGGGCTGCTTTTGCCCGCCTTCCAGTTCATGCAGATATGAACTTTCCTCGATCACCCGGTCATATCCGATGAAAATCGGTACGATAATCATATCTTCACAAGCGCCGTTTTTGTAAGCATTCAAAAGGATGGAGAGCAGACCCAGCTTGGGCATCAGGAGTTTGCCGGTTCGGCTGCGGCCGCCTTCGATGAACTGCTCGATGTTGTGCCCTTCCTCCAGCAGCTTGTGCATGTATTCGGCGAAAACCCTTGAGTAGAGAACCGCGCCTCGGAAGCTGCGCCGGATAAAAAAGGCGCCCCCGCGGCGAAACAGGGGGCCCATGGGCCAGAAGGAGAGATTCTTGCCGGCCGCGATGTGGGGGCACGGCATGTGGTGCTGATACAGAAGATGCGAGAGCAGCAGGTAGTCAATATGACTTTTGTGGCAGGGGATGAGAAGGAGCGGCCCTTTGAGCGCCATGCTTTTGACTTGATTGAGACGATCCGTATTGACCGTGACGCCGTCATACATGGTGCGGATGATCCAGCCCACGATGCCGGCCGCAACGGAAATCAGGCCCGGGCTGTAGCTGGCGGCGATTTCTTCGAGGTAGGCGTCAGCTTTGCGGCGAACCTCGTGGATGGTTATGTTCCGGTTGGCCGCATATTGATTCATAAACGCTTGAAAGCGGTCGCTGGTGAGAATGTTTTCCTGCAATTCTTCCCGGGACTTAAGGACCGGGCCGGTAATGCTCTGGCGATGACGATTCAGCTGATGCAATAACCTGCGCCGGAGTTCCCCGGCCTGATCTTCCGGACTTTGGTTCTGAAATGCCGCGTCCGCCAGACGGTTTTTCAAATTGACCGGCTCCGACAGCTCCACAAAGACTTTCCCCGGATTTCGGAACAACGTGATCAGACGTCGCGGCCAGCCGGGTTTATCGTCCGGGCCGAACAGCATGTTGAGCAGGCTGGGATCGGCACGGTGCGGTTTGCGGCTGAAGAACATCAACTGCGGAACGATGCAGATGGGGCGCCCCTGTGTTTTTTGCATTTCAATCAGACATTCGATCGGATCGATCTTGGCCTTCAAAAAGCGGCGGGAGAAACCTTTTTTCCCGACCAGCGCCAGAAACCCCGACCGTCCGCGCAAAAGCTCCCCTTGAATATATCCGCTCTCGTAGGGATCGGGCCACGACCGGTGTCGGATCAAATGATCAAGGTATCCCACCAAGATCTTGAGCACGCGGGCGACCGGCTGCCAGATCAGGAGGTTGTAGTCAAAGCCGATTTGCGGAAACGGCAGATGTTCTTCGCGATAGCGGATGTAGGCAAAGAGGAAATCGAAAGAACTTTGAAATTTGGTGGCGAAGATGACAATGGATTCTTTTTCCAGCTTTTGAAGTGCGGCGATCTGGTCGCGGTCGACTCTGATGCCGGAGTAAAAACGCTTGAGGAGGAAAGCCGCGCTGACCCCAATGTCTTCCGGAAGGCAACACGCATAGTGATTGCGGGCCTCTGCCAGAGTCTTTGTCATCCAGTCCCGCAGTCTGCGACCGAATGGCACCCGGTTTGAACCTGAATTAGCGTTCACGTTTGGTTTCCAGAATTCAATTTGTCGCTTAAAATTCCGCGTAGCCGCTTTAGGACAGTTATGCGATTTGGCAGATAGGGTTTTACCTAAGTATTTACAATTTTTAAGTTTTATAATTTACCAGAACCGGCCGTGCTTTGCAATATTTAATCTCTTTTAGGGTCGAATTCCCCGCAGCTTCCTGCGTTAAAATCGGCAGGATCAATTGAATGATACTCCGCTGAATGATACTCCGCGGCTTGCCGCGGGGAAGTTCATTTGCGGCAACGGCCGGGCCAACGCCTGCTTTCGCCCCAAAATGCCAAAGGCGTGGGCCCTGCAAAAATACCAAATTAGGCTTGTGTTCCCCTACCGGTTGTGATATGGCGACTTTAACTTGCCGGTCCGGGCAGGTTTTGCGGTCCCCTGCGCGCAGCTCCCTTGAACCTGGTGATCTTCGGAATAAAGGGGGGTGGCCCGTCTCATATGATAGCCACGGCAGATTCGTTAGCGTTCAGCGGGGATTAAGGTGGAAAAACTCACCCCCAAAGCAGATCAAAATCCAATGATTCGATTTTAGGTGAAAGGAGGAATACTTTACATGAAAACGTTAATTGGCGGCGTAATTGCAGCGGCACTGGGTCTAATCGGGCTTGTTGTCTGGTGGGGACAGTTCTTGATGGTGTTAGCCGGTATTATCCCTGCAATGTTACTGCTAGGCGGCGGTTTGGCCATTTATCTGGGTTTTGACGAACTCAAAGATAGCTGGAAAAAAGAGGAAACCACCGAAGCCTCCGTCGCGACGAATGAAGAGGTCGAAAAATATAAGCATGAAATCTCTGAGCTCAAAGAAGAGATTGCCGAATTGAAAAAAGAAGAGTAGCGATCGGCCACGACCCCGAAAGCCCGGCGCTTATGCGGACCGGGCTTTTTTATTTGGCGTTGACCGCCTTTTTGATCGCCGCCGTCGCTAGAAAATCGACGCGTTCGTTTTCCGGCACCCCGGCATGCCCTTTGACCTTGATGATTTGCAGGTCCCTGAATTGCGAAATTTCCCGGCGGATGGCTTCAACCATCTCCTGGTTTTTTTGGGCCTGCCAGCCCAGCGCCAGAACCCCGTAGGCGTAGTTGCTGTCCGTAAATATTCGCACCGGAAGCTGCCGATTCTTCACGGTCTCAAGTCCGGTCTGAATCGCTTTGAGTTCGGCGATATTATTGGTCGCCGTTCCGATAAACTTCGAAATCTCCTTGTCACGGCCGCCGTAACGCAAGAGGACCCCGATGCCCGATGGGCCCGGGTTGCCGGAAGAGGCGCCGTCGGTAAAGATGCAAATGGCATCGGGCGGAATCGCCGGTTTGGAGGCAGCGCCGTCGGCAGCGGTTTGAGGGCGGGGCAGGGCGTCAGGGGTCGACCGGGCGGGGGTCGGGTGGCGGGAATCCGCGGCGGGGGTCGCGAGCGGTTTTACCGCTTGCGGGTGAACCCAGTACTCGTAATCCTGATCAAGCTGATACTTGATGAGGACTTTGCCGTTTTGAACGAGCGCCTTGCCGTCCGGACCTGTGGCCAGCCAGACCTTATTGTTTTTAAAACGCATGCGTTTCCACGCCAGGTTCGATTTTTCCAAGCGCTTGCTCCTTTTTCAGATCACCAGTTCTCCCACCGCAACCGCCAGGCGCGCTCTGCGCCGCCCTCCTTGTGGACCCCGTCGTTCGCAGTTGCTTGTCGTCCCAGCCCTGACCCGCCTTTTCCGACCCCTGTTGGCGGTTGGCCGTCCCTGAACTTCCATCCCGCCCCGGGCATCCTCTCGGCGGTCCGGACGTTTTATTGATACAAATGAAAGCTCCGGCTGACTTCTTTGAATTGATGGAGACCTGCCTGCCAGGAGGCTTCAATATCTTCCAGGGCCTCCAAGTTTTCCAGACGCCGGCGGAGGGCCCCATCGCCGATGATCAGATCGATGGGCCATTTTGTATATTCGTATTCGTACGGGGGCGGCTTCCATTCGAACGCGTCCCGATGGTGGCGCAGGACCGCTTGCAGGAGTTTAAGCGTCGTGCGGTAGGGCCGATATTCATGCGGCGCGGTGATGTGCATCTGGAACCCGTTGCACCGTACCCCGCACCACTTGCTGGAGGTCGGTTCAAAAGCCGTCGACCTGAAAATGACACCGGGTATCCCGTCTCCGCCCACGGTGGCTAGAATCTTGGCGTTATCGAAAAACGGCGCTCCACAAAGCTCAAATGGCTGGGT
>CP070697.1:2855607-2859562 GCA_020353555.1 Desulfobacterales bacterium | reverse complement strand
GCGCCCAATTCGTGGAGGCCGAAATACTCGGCCGGATTGAGTGTCGCCATTTGAATGGCGATCACGGGGTCCAAACCCGCCCGAATGGCTTCCCGCACAATGGCATCCATATGGCCTTCCGCCAGCAAATCATGGGGATGCCGGTCATCGGTGCACCACATCATGCGCCGGGCGGTTTTTTCCGTGACAAGGGGCAGCAGGTCTTTCAGATTCCGCGCGCCGGTTCCCTGCCGGATCATGATATGCATGCCGGTCTGCAGTTTCTCCCGGGCTTCCTCGACGGTGGTACATTCGTGGTCGCTGCGGATGCCGGCCGAGATATAGGCCTGGAGATCCGGGCCGGACAGACCGGGGGCGTGTCCATCGACGGGTTTCCCGTGCTTCCGGGCGCCTCGGATCTTGGCTAAGACATCCGGATCGCCGGAGAGCACCCCCGGGTAATTCATCATTTCCGCCAGAGCGACCACGCGCGCTTCGCGCATATAAGGCCGGAGATCCTTGGCCGCGAGGGTGGCGCCCGCAGTTTCCATCGGGGTGGCCGGCACGCAGGAGGGCAACGTGAAATAGACGTTCAGCGGCTGGTTCACGGCGGAGCGAAGCATATAGTCGATTCCCCGCGTGCCCAGGACGTTGGCGATTTCATGGGGGTCGGCGACGACCGTGGTCGTGCCGCAGGGAGCCACCGCCCGGGCGAACTCCGTAATGCAGGTCATGGCGCTTTCGATATGCACGTGGGCGTCGATCAACCCGGGGGCCACGAAGCGGCCGCCGAGATCCACCTTGTTTCGGGCGGGGACGTCCTGGAAGCCAACGATATAGCCCCCCGCCACGGCGATATTGCCCGCCACGATTTCACCTGAAAAAACGTTGACCATGCGGCCATTGGTTAAAATCAGATCCGCGGGTTTTAGGCCCCGGGCCGATTGGATGATTTCATTAAGTTGCATAAGAGGGTTTCCTTTGCGGCATTCGGGATCCGGCCGCGGCGCCCTGGCATCCCGCCGCCGCTTCAAGTCCCGATCGCCCGGCTGATCCTGTTCACCTGGGCCAGGAGTTCGGCGAGATCCAAGTTGGTCAGTTCCCGATCTTTGACAAGGATTCTTCCGGCGACCACCACGTCCTTCACGTCCGCGCCATTGGCGGAGTATACCAGGTGCGACGCGGGGTGGTACAGGGGAACCAGATGGGGTCGGCGGGTATCGATGACAATCACATCGGCCTGTTTGCCGATCTCCAGGGAGCCAATCGCCGTTTCAAGGCCCAGGGCCCGGGCGCCGCCGATCGTCGCCATTTCCAGAACGGTGCGGGCATTCAACACCGTTGGGTCGAGGGTGTCGGCCTTGTGAAGTTTGGCCGCCAGGTCCATTTCCTGAAAAAGATCCAGGTTGTTGTTGCTCGCGCATCCATCGGTTCCGAGGCCCACGGTTACTTCTTTTTCCAGGAGCGCGGCGATCGGAGCGATTCCCGCGGCCAGCTTCATGTTGCTTCCCGGGTTATGCGAGACCTTGGCTCCGCGTGCGGCGATGGTTTCGATATCTTCGGCGTTAATCCAGACACAATGGACGAGGAGCGTCCTGGAGTTCAAAATCCCCAGCTGATCCAGGTACTGAATGGGTGTTTTCCGATGGGCGGCTTGAATTTGATCCCATTCATTTCGGGTTTCGGCGGCGTGAATTTGAAACAGCAGGCCGCGGGCGTCGGCCGCCGCCTTGGCTTTTTGCAGCGTTGCCTTGGAACAGGTGTAGGGCGCGTGGCAAAAGAGCGAGGGACAAATTGTGGCGCTTCGCGCCTGCCACTTTGCGGCATAAGCCAAAGCGGTGCTAATATTGCGGGCGGGATCGGGCACCCCCGGGGCCGGGAAATCCACGAGGCCTTGTCCGAGCACGGCACGTAGGCCAAAACCGGCAACGGCTTCCGCCACCTCATCTTCGTAGAAATAACCGTCGCAGCACGTGGTCGTTCCCGAGAGGGCCATCTCAGCGCAGGCCAGCAGCGCGCCCCAGCGCACGGATTCGGGGTTGATGTGCCGGCCTTCGGCCGGAAAGATATGTTCGTCGAGCCAGACGCTCAACGGCAAGTCATCGGCCAGCCCGCGAAACAACGTCATGGGCAGATGGGTGTGGGTGTTGACCAGACCGGGCATGATGATTCCCCCCCGGGCGTCGATCAACGCATCGGCCGGTGGGAGCGGAAGATCGGGCGAGCGCGCCTCGATCCGGGCCAGCCGGCCTTCACGGATGGCGATCATTCCGTCGGGGATAAGATCGAAGGCGGCATTGACCGTAACGATCGTGCCATTATGTACTACCAGATCAAAACGCATAGGTAACCGTTTAGCCCTTTGAAAAACCATGGATAGGTCGACCGGGATATCTTTCCTACTGCTAAACTGCTAAATTGATACGCGCATAGAAGATCCAAGGTTTTCATTGGGTGGCTCTGATAACGGCTGCGATCCGCATGACATCTTCCATGGCTTTATCCAAGTCAAAGGTGAGCAGATGACGGTTTTCCATGACAATCCTGCCGTTGATGATGGATGTAGTGACATCGCTGCCTTTGGCCGCATACACCAGGTGTGATGCCGGATGATACATGGGCGTCAGATGGGGTTTGCGGATATCGACGATGATGAGATCGGCTCTGCGGCCGGGCTGCAAAGAGCCGGTCATGGCCCCCAGGCCCAGGGCCGTCGCCCCCTGGACGGTCGCCATGCGCAGCACCGTCCGCGCATCCAACACGGTGGGGTCAAGGGTTTTGACTTTGTGGAGTTTGGCCGTGGTGTCCATCTCCTGGAACAGATCCAGGTTATTGTTGCTGGCACACCCGTCGGTGCCGAGGCCCACACAGATACCGCGATCCAGCAATTGCGGGATGGGCGCGATGCCCGAAGCCAGCTTCATGTTGCTTTCCGGGTTGTGGGCGACCTTGACGTCAAAGCGCGCCAGGAGCGCGATGTCTTCCGCGGTCAAGGCCACACAGTGACAAGCCAGAAGGTTCGGAGCCAGGAGGCCCAAATCCGCCAGATGTTGCACCGGTGTGCGGCCGTATTTCTCCTTCAGGGCGGCAACTTCACCCGGGGTTTCCGACAGGTGAATCACCAGGGGGATACCATGGGCCTCGGTCAGGGAAAATGCTCTTTGGAGAAGATCCGGTGCACAAAGATACGGGGAGTGCGGTTCAATGGCAATCGTGATTAAAGGGTCGTCCTGCCATTTGGCGATGAGCATTTCCGAATAGGCAAAGCCTTGCTCGATCGGCCCGTAGTTGGGCGAGGGGAAATCATACAAGACTTCTCCCACAACCGCCCGGATGCCGGCATCTTTGGCGGCCTGGGCCACCGCGTCTTCGAACAGGTACATATCGCAAAAGCAAGTGGTCCCGGATAGAATCATTTCGGCGCAGGCCAGCAAGGCGCCGCAATAGACCTTGCGGGCATCCAGATGAGATTCGGCCGGAAAGATGTGTTCGTCGAGCCAGGTCATCAGGGGCAGGTCGTCGGCCAGTCCGCGAAAGCAGGTCATGGCGGCATGGGTATGGGTATTGACCAGCCCCGGCATGATGATGCCGCCCTGGGCGTCGATGACCCGGGCCGCTTTCCAGGGGGCCAAATCCGCAGCGGGTCCCACCGCAGCGATTTGGTCTCCCTTAATGGCGACTGCTCCGTTCGCAATCTCGCTGTCATTGGAGTCCATGGTCAGGACGATGCCGTTGGTGATCAGAATGTCCGCGGTGGTCATGGGCAAAATGCTTTAATTCGATGTTTGCGAATCAGATTCGCGCTTTCTGTGGCCGGAAAGTGCCGCTTGCATGCCCCCGGCACCCAGAAAAACATTGGATCGGCTGCCCGGGGTGTCCGGGTGGCTTGGAGGCCGAAATTTCTGCGGCCGGCGGATGCGGGTTGTCGCCGTCCCATGCGCACACGAGGCGTCCATGATTCAAAAAAGCGATCCTA
>CP070697.1:2851549-2855507 GCA_020353555.1 Desulfobacterales bacterium | reverse complement strand
TCCGTTTAGCCCGTTTTGGTACGGATTTTGTATCTACCAGATGCGGGAGGGTTTCCCAAAAGGAGCGGCAATTCCGCCTAAAGGCCCGAATACCAACCGGGAGCTCCAACCTGAAGGGCAGCATTTCGCGCGGCGCGAGGTCAGGCCTTGGCGCGCAGAGTCATATATTCTCCCGGTGCGGAAACCTTCGCCGCAGGTCGAGGCTGGAAATCTCAAGCACCTTTGATTTAAAGGCCTGAGGAGGCGCGAGAGCCTCCATCGGTAAATGGTCATATCCGCTAATCCTAGACACGAACTGCGCGAGACTAAAGTTATCGGTCAATGATGCTCTTAACCCGCAAAGGGGGCTCATATGACAGCCTACTTGACCCCGAACCCCAAGCTCGGCCGGGCCATCGAAGCGGCCGTGCACGCCGAAGGTAACCTATGCTGGACTTGTAACTCGTGCCTTACAGAATGCCCGGTCAATATAGCCACCAACCGAATGCAGCCGCTCAAGATTGTGCGCATGGCCACTTTGGGATTGCTGGATGAACTCTTGCGCCTGCCCGAAATCTGGTACTGCATTACGTGTAACCGCTGTAGCTATGTGTGCCCCATGTCGGTCAAGCCGGCGGCTATCATCCGCTACCTCCGGCAGGAAGTTGCCCGCCATAAACTGGTGGCCTATGCAACGATTACCCGGTATCGGGAGCTTTTTTCACGCTTCCAGCGGACACGCTGGCACATGGCCCAACATTGCCTGAATGGGTTTGATCTTTCCCTCAATGCGGCGCTGTGGCACCAGTGGCTCGAAACTCCGGTTCAACCTTCGGCCGACAAGATAGCGTCCGAGGATCTCTTCCGGGGATCCAAGGCTTTCCGGAAGGCCGCCGCCGATAACAGCCTCCGCGCGTGCCTGACATGCTGTGAGTGCGCCAGTGCCTGTCCGATTTTTTGCGAACGCAGCGTCTTTGATCCCGTCTGGATCTTTCGCATGGCCAATTGGGGATTGGCGGACGAACTCCTCGATTCCCCTTCGATCTGGCTCTGCATCGCTTGTCAGAGATGCACTGACGCCTGCAGTCAACAAATAAAAGGTCATCATATGATTCGGCGCCTGCAGGAATTGGCCGTCGAAGAGGGCTTCGTCGGTAGAGATTTCCCCTCTTGCTGGAAAAAAGCGGACTATACGCTCTACCCCTTTGTTCTGGAGGAAATTGATGCGTTGTTTGGCTTTCCCGCGTGCTGAGGGAACCGATCCGCCGGGAAAACCAGTCTTTTTCATATCTTCCCGCCCACGGCCCCCACCGGAACATCCAACCCCTCGCTCCTCTTCCGCTGCCAGCGCACGCTGTTGGATCGGCAAACGGGACAGGCACGCTCCCAGTCCACACGGAAAATGCCGTCCCAATGGTGTCCGCAGCGCAGGCACCCAAATTCGGCCGCCTGTTTTTCGTCGTCCGGTTTGGGGTCGCGCGGCCGGGGGACCCGGGCTTTGACCAGCGCCGCGCGGCTTTGCGCCAGTTCCTCCGGTGTCACCGTGCGGCGCTTTTTTTCCGTCTCCTCCATAATAGTCTGCCAGCGGGAACCCTCCGCCGCAGAGCACCATTCCAGCAAGAGGCGCTCCGGCCGCAGCCCGGCCTTTTCCAGGCCGTCCCACAGGCCGTCCAGGCGCCGAACCGTGTTGCGGTTAGCGCTGATATAATGACAATCCGCCAGGTGGCAGCCGGAAACCAAGACGACCGGCGCCCCTTTCCGAAATGCGTACCACACATGCTCCGGATCCACCCGGGCCGAACACATGGTCCGGATGATGCGCGCGTGGGGCGGATAGGCCATACGACTCACGCCAGCCGTATCGGCCCCGGCGTACGAACACCAATTGCAGGCAAAGGTCACGATTTTTTCCCGCGAATCCTTTTCCAGGACCGCATCAATCTGGGCCAAAACTGCCTGGTCCGAAAAATGGCGCATTTCAATCGCCCCGGCCGGGCACTCGGCGGCACAGCCGCCACAGCCGGCGCAGGCGGCACTGATCAGTCGGGGAACCTGTTTCGGGCGCCAGCTAATCGCACCGAAGGGGCACACCCGGGCGCACTGTCCGCAGCGGTTGCACCTGTCGGCGAAGATCACGGCGGTGATGGCCTCGACTGCAAGCCGGCCTTGATTGAGCAGGATTGAGGCCCGCGAGCTGGCGGCGCCGGCCTGGGTGACACTTTCCCGCACGTCCTTGGGGCTTTCGGCGGCGCCGGCGATGAAAACGCCCTTGGTGGGTGTTTCCACCGGTCGCAGTTTGGCATGGGCTTCCTTGAGAAACCCGCTGGGGGATTGGGAAAGGCTGACCATTTGGCGGACGACTTCGCTAGCCGCGGCCGGGACCGCGCCTACCGCGAGCACCAGCATATCGAATTCGTGTTTTTCCAGGCGCTTTTCCATGGTGTTCTCGACCGTCACCCATAAGTTACCGCTCTGGGGGTCCTCGCGCACTTCACCCGGCAGGCCGCGCAGATAGCGGACGCCGTTTCCTTTCGAACGCATCAGAAGTTCCTCAAAGCCCTTCCCGTAGGCCCGTAAATCGATGTAGAAGACGGTAACTTCCGTATCGGGATAGGTATCCCTCAAGTACTGGGCTTCCTTGATGGTATTCATGCAGCAGATGTTGGAACAATAGGGATTTCCCCGCCGGGGATCCCGGGTGCGGGAGCCGACGCATTGGATAAATCCGATCCGGCGGGGTCTCTGCAAATCGCTGGGTCGGCCCAGGTGCCCCCCCAAGGGCCCCGCGGTGGAGATCAAGCGCTCGAATTCCAGGCTGGTGACCACATTGGGAAAGCGGGTGTAGCCATATTCGTCCAAGGCCGTCGGATCATAGACATCCATGCCCGTAGCCACAATGATGGTCCCCACCCCGACTTCCAGCAGTTCGTCTTCCTGGTCAAAATTCAGGCACTTTTTCTCGCAGGCCTCGATACACTTGCCGCAGGCAATGGGATTCAGCCCCAGACAATCCTCGGCCGAAACAACATAGGCCGAGGGTACCGCCTGGGGGAAAGGAATATAAATCGCCCGGCGGCTGCCCAGGCCCATCTGAAACTCGTCGGGCACCACCACGGGGCAAACCGCGACGCAATCCCCGCAGGTGGTGCAGGCTTTTTCATCGACGTAGCGGGCTTTTTTGCGGATCCGGGCTTTGAAATTACCCACATAACCCGTTACCTCCTCCAATTCGGAAAGGGTCAGAAGTTCTATCCGGGGATGCCGACCGACATCCATCATCTTGGGCCCGAGGATTCAGATGCTGCACTCGATGTCGGGATAGACTTTATCCAGCTGGGCCATCAGACCTCCGATGGAAGGTTTTTTCTCCACCAGATAGACCCGGTGGCCGCCATCGGCCAAATCTAGGGCCGCCTGCATGCCGGCCACGCCGCCGCCGATGACCATGGCGGCGTCGGTGACGGGGATCTGTTCCTCATCCTGGGGACACAGCCACCGGGCCCGGGCCACCGCCACCTTGACGAGATCCCGGGCTTTGCGGGTGGCGGCTTCGCGCTCCCGGGTGACCCAGGCGCAATGTTCGCGCAGGTTGGCCATCTCCAGGAGATAGGGGTTGAGTCCGGCCCCCTGGATACACCGGCGGAAAATGGCCTCATAGGACAACGGTGAGCAGGAGGCAACCACGACCCGGTCGAGTCTATTTTCCAATATCGCCTGCTGGATTTCCTCCTGTCCGGGATCGGAGCAGGTGTACTTGTTGCGCACGGCGAGTGCCACATCCGGCAGGCTGCCGGCAAAGACCCGCACCGCCTCGGTGTCCACTACCCCGGCAATATTGGAGCCGCAATCACACACAAACACCCCGATGCGTAAATCCGCTCTGTTCAAATCGTCCCTCCTTTCGGCGCTTCACCGCGGCGCTCCCTCAACCTGAATCGGCGGTGCCCCAACGACAACCCCCTGTCGACCTGGGCGCCTC
>CP070697.1:2847488-2851449 GCA_020353555.1 Desulfobacterales bacterium | reverse complement strand
CAAACACGCAAAATCAGGAGCATCGGCAGACCCAATCCGGGTATCGAAATCAAGCTGGTGGATGAGGAGGGCAAAGTCGTCACCGAACCCGGCAAGCCGGGGGTCTTGTGGGCCAAGGCGCGCAGCGCGTTCGTGGGGTACTATAAAGACCCCGTCAAGACCCAGGAGGCCATCGACGGGGACTGGACCTCACCCGGCGACGTGGCCTATTTCGACGAGGAAGGCTATTATTACCTCTCGGACCGCAAGCATGACATGATTATCAGCGGCGGGGAAAATATTTATCCGGCCGAGATCGAAGAAGTGATTGCCCAGCTGCCCCAGGTTTCGGAAGTGGCGGTCATTGGTGTGCCGCACCCCGCCTGGGGCGAGGAGGTCAAAGCCGTCGTGACGCTCAAAGAGGGCCAGGTCATCACCGAAGAAGAAATACTGGATTACTGCAAGGAGCATCTGGCGGGCTATAAGCGTCCTCGCTCGGTGGATTTTGTGGCCGATTATCCCCGCACCGCGACCGGTAAAATTCTAAAACGCATTTTGCGCAAACCTTACTGGGAAGGGCAGGAACGCAGCATTTAGCGCGCCGCTTCCAAACCGCAGTGACCAAGGCCATTTAGGAAAACTAAATGGCCTTTTTCAGTGGTTCGGATCCGGGGCCCGGCCGATTGGCGTCATTGGGGATCCTAAGTTTCTTCCAAGGCACTGCGAATCATTCGGGCCGTTATGGCCCGGATAACGTCGGGGGGCACCTGGCGAAACAAGGGCAAGGCTTGATATTTGCCGGCCGTCTCCTCGACGAGGCGATCAAAATCCTGTAATTCCTCAAAGCGCTGGCGGATGCGTTGTCTTTGCCGGCGAGTGGCCGCCAGGCTCCGGGCGATAATTCCGGCCGCATCTTGACCCGCCAGGACCCCGCCGTGTTCGTAACCGACCAGACGGACGGATAGGGCTTTCAATTTTTCGAGGCTGCGGATGTAGTCATCATACCTGTGGTCGGCCGTCACCGTAAATTTGCCGTTGCGGATATCGGGGAAGGGGACCGCATCGGCCGGAAACAACGCCTGCAACTCTGGAATATATACGGATAGCGAGCAACGGGTATGCCCGGGGGTTAAGTAAAATCGCAGGGCCAATCCGTCCCCCAGGTCGAGATGATCGCCGTCGGTCATTCGCAGTGCCACCGGAATGGGTTGAAAATCCAGTGGAATGCCATTGTGCTGGTGAGGATGATGTTGGGCATCGAGGATTTGGCGCGTCACCTGTTTGATCATTTGGACGGGTTGGCTTTTATTGAGAATATAGGCGCCGTATTCGGATGCCACCGTTTGGATATGGGGATATTTCCTTAGCAGATAGGGCACGGCGCTGCAGTGGTCGTGATGGGTGTGGGAGATCACGAGATAGCGGATGCGGCGGCGGTCCACCTGATATTGATCGAGCTGGGCTTCCAGCCGGGGCACTTCCCAGGCGACCCCTCCACCGAGCAAGGCATAGTGGCGGCCCTTGACGAGGTACATGCAGATGTTAGGCGATCCACAAAACTGGATATTGGCGTTGATAAATCCGGGGTCCTGAATTCGCATAGGAATAAGTCCAATTCAAGTAAGCGAGTTTTGCCTCATAATCGGGCGGCGTATGGGCCGGTCAATTTGAAATGATTTATTGCTTGACATAATGACAGTAATAATATTAGTTGGGTTAAACTATCTAGACAATATTTATTTTTCAAAATGCGATTAATTATTTCTCCTATGTCTTTTTCTTTGGCCCGTCAAGAGGAATTCGAGTTTTAACCCATTTTGAAATGACGTCCTCCGGTTATGGTTGAAAACCCTATCTCAGAAGCCATAGCCTGTTTTCAGAAAGTCGATCAAAGCCGCACCCTTGAGAACCGGTCGTTGGACGCCATCGCAAGGGAGGAAGATTTATGGGTATTGCTGAACGCCGACAGCGGGAAAAAAGCAGACGCAAAAAACTGATTCAAAATGCGGCGCTCGAAGTATTCATGCGCAAAGGATTTAGTGCGACGACGATGGAGGATATTGCCGAAAAGGCGGAGCTGAGTATTGCCACCATCTATCTGTATTTCAAGAGTAAGGACGAACTCTATGCCTCGTTGAACTTGCTGACGTTTCAGTATTTGCACGATCAGGTCCAGAATGTATATGAAAACCGTTCGTTGACCGTTGAAGAAAAGATGCTGGGTTACCGCGATGCCATGTATGATGCCGAGCGCTACAATCCGACCATACTGCGGATTATTTTTCATTTTCAGGTCAACGATATCTTGCCTTCGTTAGACCGCAAACTTCTGGCTAAACTTGACCAGCTGGGGCAGAAGACCATGGCCATGATCGCCGCGACCTACGAGGAAGGGGTTCGCCAGGGAAAATTTCAAGAAGGATCGGGCATGGTCCATGCGGAAATCCTGTGGGCCATATTTTCCGGCCTTGTTCTTTGGCACGGGAACAAGCGCCGGACGGATTCCGGACAGGACGTGATTAGACCGACGTTGGACAGGGCCTTTGATATTTTTTGCCGGGGTATCCAGCATACGGCATGAGAGCAGGGGATGCAGATTTCTGCAAATGTTCTAGTAATGATGCCAGGGTAGAAAAACAGGGAGGGTCGAAAATGAAAAAAAGAAGAAAACTCGGAAGAGGGGTCGCCGTTGTCGGGGCCGGCATGTCGCACTTCGGCATGTTCAAAGACCGAGACTCCAAGGATTTATTTGCGGAAGCCTTTAAGGAGATGATTGCTTCCGTGGACAAGGGGTTCGATCCCAACGATATCGATGCGCTTTATTTGGGAAATTTCTCGAACGATTTTTTCATCCATCAGTCCCATTGGGGCCCCATTATGTCCGATTTGATCGGCATGACCCCCCGGCCGGCGACGCGGACCGAGGGCGCCTGTGCCTCCAGCGCGCTGGCCTTCCGGGAAGGCGTGTTTGCCGTCGCTTCCGGTTTTTACGATATGGTATTGATCGGGGGCGTCGAGGACATGTCCAAGTGCACCACCGAGGAGGTGGCGGAAGGGTTGGCCCTGGCGACGGTGCCCTATGAGGGGAGTGTGGGATTTACGTTCCCGGGCGTTTTCGGTGTCATCGCGACGGCCTATTTTGCCAAATATGGCGCCTCCCGTGAGCACTTGATGAATGTGACCATCAAAAGCCATAATAATGCGCCGCTGAATCCCAAGGCCCAGTTTAAAGTTTCGATTCGAGACCTGATGAATGCCAAAATCGAAAAGGCCAAAGCGTTCGGCAATCCGCCGCCCGAATGGCAGGATGAAAAGGATTTTCTGCGCGATCCGCGGGCAAACCCCCCGGTCGCTTGGCCGATGCACCTTTTTGACTGCTGCCCCATTAGCGACGGAGCCAGTTGTATGTTGCTGGTGGCCGAGGAGATCGCCAAGAATTTTACCGACAATCCCCTGCATATCATCGGTCTGGGACAGGGAAGCGGCCGTTGTTTGCATGCGGCGGAATCCCTCACCAGCTTTGAAGCCACCCGCCGGGCCGCCGAAGAAGCTTACGGTATGGCGGGGCTTACACCGAATGACATCCAGTTTGCCGAGGTGCACGATTGTTTCTCCATGGCGGAAATTCTGCACATCGAGGATCTCGGATTTTTCAAGGCCGGCGAAGGGTATAAAGCCGTGGAAGAGGGCTTGACCGCCTTGAAGGGCTCCAAACCGATTAATACGTCGGGCGGTCTCAAGTGCAAAGGCCATCCCGTGGGGGCCACGGGTGTCTCCCAGCTGATCGAAGTCTGGACGCAGCTGCGCGGTGAGGCCGGCCCGAGGCAGGTGCCGATCAAGGATTTGCGGATTGGAGCCGCCCACAACCTGGGCGGTACAGGCGGTACGTGCACGTTGACGATATTGGAAAGGAGATAAGACCATGGAAGAAAGAACCTTTAGCGATATTTCTTTCAAACGCTATCTGGCAGAAGAAAAACTG
>CP070697.1:2843424-2847388 GCA_020353555.1 Desulfobacterales bacterium | reverse complement strand
CGCTGTACTTCTTGCGGTCATTGGGAATGAAGAAGCCGTTCTGCATGTCATAGAGCGTGACCGACCAGAATGCCTTCGCCGGCGGCATCCAGGGCTTCACGGTTCTTGATATAAACCCTCGGTTTCTGCCGTACGCTCGTATGTTTCTTTCAACTTCAGATCTCTTCCTTTGCGGTCCCAGACACCATCCAGCGTAATCATCGCAATTTCGGGCCCGCCCTGCTTCATGGTGACCCAGAGGATGTGATCCACATTGCCCGGACCATTCATGTGCCAGGACGCGCCCACGGGTCCCATGGTGATATAGTCAGTCCCATTTCGTTTTTTGTAGTCGTAATAGTGGAGGTGCCCTGCTATAACCGTGTGGGGCCTGCCCCGGAGCATTTGTTCAATGGCCTGAAAGGCTTCTCCTGCCTGCTTCTGTTCCCAGTCAGGCTGATGGAAAAACGCGAATGTCCAGCGCACCTTGGGGTTCTCAGCCAACACCTTCCTGAAGTAGTTGATTTGCTGGTCGCTCATGAGCATTGGCTTCTTGTAGGATTCAAGATTGGCCATAAACTCTTCCAGCATCTTCTGTGCGGCGGCAGGGTTCTCTTTCAGGAGTCTCTTGTAAGTCGCGGTCCTTTCTGCCATGCCTTCGGGGGGCGGGTGGGAAGGATCTTCGCTATTGAAGACCAGGAACAGCACGTCTCGATAAATGAAGTGGTAGTAGGTGGCGCCGCGGCGCTCGAGCCACACCTGTTTCATGGCATCGTTGCCCAGGTCGTGATTGCCTGGCACATAGAAAAACGGCATCTCGAGCGTCTTTATGATGCCATCGACCTCGTCCCACTCTGCAGCCGCCTTGGCTCTGTCCTCCGTATAGCCTTCCACTAGATCGCCGACACTGATAACGAACTCGGGCTGCAGCAGGTTGAGCTGATCCATGGCCCGGGTGAAGATGCCCTCGGGATTCGAGCCGCCGGTACGGTCCCCAACGACGGCAAACTGGAACTCTTCCAGGTTGTTCTTGAACGCCTCAGAGGTCCATGGCTTCGCCCCAGACAGGGCTGCACGATCGTAGTGGAATGGAGTGGTAGCACAGCCGCTCACAACGATGACAGCAGCCAGCAGAAACACCTTGAATGTCATTGGCTTCGACTTCTTTGCGATTGTTTTCATATCTTGCTTTGTCTCCTTTCTATCGATTGCCCTTGAACGGCAAAGTTTTATCACCTGAATCCGCTTTACAATTTATTTCATCATCTCCGCCTTTGGCGGGGACCAGGTCTTCATCTTCTCCATGTCCGGAACATAGATTCGCATGATGGCACCGATGTCCTCTTCCTTACGGTTGATCGGCAGCCAGTTCTCCTCGGGCACGCCCTTAGGCTTCTGCGACGCGATGTAAATCGCGATACCGCCGTCCTTGTCCAGCTTCATCCCCGCGTTTTCGCCCACGCTGTACTTCTTGCGGTCATTGGGAATGAAGAAGCCGTTCTGCATGTCATAGAGCGTGACCGACCAGAATGCCTTCGCTGGAGGCAGGTCATTCCTGGACATGCGGATGACGTAGTCGTGCTGCGCGTTCATGGGCTTGCCGTCCGCGGTCACGATAGGCGGGTAAAGCGCTTCGCCGGCCGGCAGGCCGATCGGGCCGATGACCGATTGTGTAAGCAGTAGGTCGAGAGGCATTTCCCCCTTGGGCTGGAACAGGGACAGCAGCTTGCTCCTCATTGCGGGGTCGTTCATTCCGGCTAGTTCTTTGGCCGCGATACGCTCAGCTGCTGCGCGGATGCGGGCGCCGTCGATCTTCGCGGCGCGCGCAGAATCGAAATTCCGGCCCGGCGCGACCCCGAGTGGCTCATAGGCGGCAAGGACCCCCTTGTCGATATCGTTCTTTGGATCGAGGGTCGTGTGGTTGAAGACAAACTGCATTACTTCAAGCAGATTGTTGCCGAATATATCGGCATCGGTCTTGCCTACCGGCGGGAACTGGATGTCGTTTATGGGTTTTGCCTTGCCGCCATTGAACTCGGACAACGTAACAAGCTTGACCGATTGAATCTGCTTGACGATGCGTTTGAACCGCACGGGATCATTGGCGTGAGGCATGATGCGGAGAACAGCCGAAACGAAATCCCCAGTGGCCTCGAAGCGGCGGTCCACACCCTCGACCGCTTCGCCCTTGTATCCCTCGGTACGGGCGCTGTAAATCAGCATCTTCTCCGGCTTCTTGAAATCCCCCAACCGCGTCGCCATTGGGATATTCACGTAGTGGTCGTAGGCCGTTATCATCAGTGAGACATACTTCGAATCAAAGGCCGGCATCTCCAGGATCACGGGGTCCTTGCGCAGGTCCAGCAGGCAGCTGATGTAGAGTGTGTCGTTGTTGGGGCGCGCGATCTCCCGCATCGTGTGGTCTTTGAGTTGGGTATCCGCGGCACATGTATTCCACCCGCCCTGCTTGAGTGCGAACTTGTTGTTCACGTTGTACATGGCGACGTATTTGTAGGAACGGCGTACCAGGTTGTCGATTTGAGCGTCGCTGAGTTCGATAGATGTCCCTGGATTTTGACCGGCAAGGCCGTCACTCCCTGCCATGATCAATGCCAGTGTGATCAACGCACAAAGTGTTGCTCTAAAAAAGATAATTGTTCTCATTTCACCCCCTCTTTTGCAAATTGCCATTAGTCTCCCTGTTTAGAAGCGTTAAAAAGAGTTTAGGCAGGACGAAGCTGACCTGGAGCCGAAAGCGAAAACCTTCGGGACCTGCATCAGGGGACTCGGCCCGATAGCCAAGGCTCACCTGCATGCTGACGGGCAACTTGCCCCACCTGACAAGCTTGGGAACGGCGGCGTTGACCGGCACAGACCAGTTTTCCGTTTTCCAGTTGTAGGTGCATTCGGACTGCACCGATACGATCCATGCGCTCGGCCAGGTATAAGCCACAAAAGGCTGCAAAAATGTGTTGCTGATGTCCGGGCGATCATTGTCTCCGGCATAGGACCAGATGTTATTGGCTAAAGCGCCCATGGTCCACGATCCCCGTATAGTAAGCGCAACCGCGGCCGGTCCCGCGCCCCATTTCTCGCTCCCCAGCAAAGACTCCGTGGCTGTTGGAAAAAGCAGGACCGGTCCGGCACCCCATAACAGGGCGCCGAAAGCAGGTTTTTTAGGCGAAAAAAACAGGCTTAGATTAATGTCACCCAGTCGGAAATCGGAGCCCGATCCGGGAAAGATATCATCCTGATAGATCACCGGGACAATCGTTCGCGAAATCAAGTTCCAGTTCTCGTTCAAATGAAACGGGATCACCGGCTGGAAGTTGGTTTGTAGCTTCCAGCCGTCGTCCAGAGGCCCAATGTTTTGATCGCAGTTCATTTGAATCGGGATTGTTATCAAATCGGTGATCGGATTCTATAACTTCCGGGCAAGTTCGGCATCTCCACTGAGCTGGGCATCGGACGTGTCCTCCGCCGAAGCAAATCGGACCGTTGGAAAAAGCGCCGACAACACCAGGAATGTTGCGATCACCATTAGCTCTCTTTTTTCATATTTAACTCTCCATCGGTTTCATCGCCGAGAGCCGTCCGCATTTAATTTTATTGCTATGAGAGGTAATTCAGATACTGAAGGATCTCACATTCCAGTTCACCTAAAAGATCCGCATATTCCTTCCTCCGGTCCCGTCTGCTTTTCAGCAAATCACAAAAGGCATTGTCAAAACGCCGAGGAACAGACTTTGCAGAAACGCTTCGAAACACACCTTAGAGTATCAGTTTCTCCGTATGGCGAAGCTATTCACCATATAACGAAATAACGCTGCAAAATCAATAATTGCGCTTTAAGGCCGAATTGATAATGGATTCGCCAATCAAACAAAAATTGGGTTTGCCAAAATTGTGACATCCGTGCCTGAATTGAATTTTTAGAGGTGTACGAAAAATTTGAGATTAGCGGAAGGAACGTTAATTTTTGCAG
>CP070697.1:2839359-2843324 GCA_020353555.1 Desulfobacterales bacterium | reverse complement strand
ATAAAAGAAAAAGGATCGATTAGATATTATGGTAAACTGGGTTGGGACAGGTTGATACGGGTTGATTACCATGGAGCAAAAGAAGTCCCAACTGGAACTTGTCATTCTATTTTAAAGGCTGCTGGTATTAAAAAGTAATAGGGAGAATTTAACAATGATTGATTTACCATATTCTTTAGTGATTGAAGCAACAGAAGAACCCGACTATTTCGGCTTTTATTCACCTGATCTTGAAGGATTTTCGGGTATAGGGCATTCGGTGGAGGATTGCATTTATAAGGCAAAATGGGGAATGAAAGAACATATTAGTTTGTTAAAGGAGCAAAATCTTCCCGTCCCGCCGAAGAATCGTGATCCAAAAATAATTATACAAAACGAAAAGCAGGCCGCCGCTTAGGATCAAACCTCATAACATTTGATAAAATCGAATTTTTGGCATAACTTACAAGAATTCACCTAACCGCAAGGACAAAGCGTCAGGCAAGCGTGCCTACTTTCCTAACCTTAAAGGATTGAGACGACCTGAAAGGTCGTATTCAACCTCTTGTTCAAATCGCTGAAGCTGACCTTACATTCGCCGGGCCTGACCCTAAATAGTATGCGGTTTTACGTGAAGACTGTGAAGGCGCGCAGGGACAGTGTTCGGCAGGTTATGTCGGGCAATAAAAGGGAAAAATATCAGTGAAAAGCGTAGAATTTCGATCCCAAAGAATCGTCAGAGCATATCGCCAGGCGATCAATGCCACACCCGCGAAAGTGTTCCCACTCCTGTGCCCGGTGCGTGAAGGGGATTGGCTCGATGGGTGGCAATATAAGATGATTTATTCTGAATCCGGCCTCGTTGAAGAAGGGGCAGTTTTCAGCACGCCATCTGAAAATGAAGAGGATACGGTCTGGATCGTCACGAAACATGATGCCAAGAAACATGAGGTTGCATTTGCCCGCTTTACGCCTAACTCTAGAACGTGTGTCCTGAAAATAGCCGTCAAACCCATAGATGAGAATGGCTCCTATGTCGATGTGTCCTATACATACACGGGGATCACGCCGGCAGGGAATGATTCCATCGCCAATTTGACCGAAGAGGCATTTCTTGAGGCAGTGACCTTTTGGGAAAAATCGATGAATTATTTTCTGGAGACGGGCGAGAGATTAAAAAGGAAGAACTAACCGGTACATCTCATATCGCACCTCGGCATTTCACAGCGTGCGGACAGCCAATCGGTAAACGGGGGCACAAGGATCGTGAAAGAAAAGGAGCTGAGCTGAGGGATAGCCTTTAGCATTAAACCAGTACCGGTCCGGTATGCCTTCCTTCGCAGATAAGCTTTGCCGATGTTGACCGCAACCTGGTCAAAAATGCCTTCGTTTTTGCGTTGCGCCATGGGGGGTCGACCTGGCTAAAGATTAGATTTGATCGATTTTGATCTCGGGTGAAAAGGCCATGATTCGTCAATGCGATGCGAAGGATTTCGAGATTATTTATTCCATTATCAACGCTGCCGCGGGAAAGTATCAAGGCGTCATCCCCGACGACTGCTGGAAAGTACCGTATATGTCTGAAGATGAGCTGAAGCATGAAATCGCGCAGGCGGTGGTATTTTGGGGATATGAAATAGATGGCCATTTAGTTGGAGTAATGGGAATTCAACATGTTGGGGAAGTGGCTCTCATCAGGCATGCATACGTACGTCCGGAAAGACAAAATCTAGGAATCGGACAAAGGCTACTATCCGAGCTTTGCGGACAGACCGATCGCCCGATCTTGATTGGCACCTGGGCGGATGCGGTATGGTCAATTCGTTTTTATGAAAAACATGGCTTCAGACTGGTCTCGCAGCAAGAGAAGGGTCGGTTGCTGGCGAAATACTGGTCGATCCCATTGCGTCAGATCGAAACGTCGTTCGTTCTCGCAGACCGGAAATGGTTCGATCTTCAAAAAACATCGAGAACACGTTCTGATTCTTGAAGCCTAACACCGTGCGCAACGATCAAAAAACAGGGGGTCATAAGTTTCGGGTATTGATGTATTGATTGACGTGGTTGGATTTTGCGGCTATTTGGATTGCCGTGTCACGCAAAGCCCGGATGGATCGTGCGGGTGCGCGTCGCCGTTACAGCTTTGCGTGGAGCGAAAGACCGAATTAAAGGAGATGAGCGCATCCGGGACGACGGCGATTGCGTTCAGGAGGTGCTGGAAAGCGGCCCGCAGCCGTCGGACGAACGCCGCGGCCGATATCAATCAACACGCGTCCCGTGGGCCTTCCCGGGATAGGTTTTTATTGACTTGGTGACTGAAAAATAGCATACGGAAAACAAGCGCAAGTTTCGGGGTATTGGCAAGATTTTCAGGCCCAGACCAAAGGATTCACCAACCACAAGAGGTATCTAAAATGAACAGGAAAATGTTTTACGTTGTCGTCATCTTGGCGCTGGTGATAATGCTTAGCGAGAGGTCCGAGTCCGTTGATTTGAGTAATCTAGCCGACCAGTCATCCTATAGATGTCCAGGAGGAATCGTTGCCGTGGGAGATTTGGATCGGACTATTCAGAATAAATGTGGCGATCCGATCGAAGTTACCAGAAGGATGACCGATTCCTATGATATTTGGATATATCATTTCGGCCAGTCTAAATTTATGCATTACTTTGGTTTTCTAAATGGCAAACTGCAGAGGATTGTCGCTGCCCCCTGCAAAGTGGATGATCCTGCATGCTTTGATTTGCGATAAACCGAATTTGACGATTTACGAGACCTGCTGGGCAGATGGGAGACGGGCAGCTTTAATGACAATTCAGGCTCAACGGGAGGTCTGCATTTCCGTGAATAGGATGTCCCAGCGGACGGCGAGATCCTTGCGCTTTCTTGATCGAATGAATTCTTTCAAAGCCTCATAAAGAAGATCTTTCTTGGTTTTGGCGCTTCTGACCGAAAACGCTTCATTCAATAGTTCATCATCAATCACGATGGTGGTTCGCATCATGGCCTCCATTGGTGTGTATCCCCCAAAATCTGGGCTGACTGTATGGCCTATTACAGGTTTTTTGTATTGTTGCGGCTGAGTTTATCACAAACTCACTGTGACATGGGGCGATCGCCAAAATCGCCGGCGACGACCAATACTGTCTTTGCTACATGGATGTTAACCGTTTCCGTTTATTCGATCTTTTCATAAGCCGGACTGCACCTGAAACCTTTAGACAATCAAAATTTTCGCTCAACCCGCTGTCGAAAGTGGCTTCCTCTAATTTAGCGTTCAACTTTATAAATGACCCATGGAGGATCAATGACCCATGGAAGCCACGATTGGGACCGGCGCGCTGACGTGCTTTCGCGCAAGCCCCTCAAGAAGAAGCCTTGCTGGTATAATTGGCAGGAGCTTGTTAGGCTGTTTCGACCGTGTGGCGGGGCGGCGTGCAGGTACACCGACCGCAATTATGAAAGACTCCATCAGTTCGACTCGGTGACTTTTGCGTTTCATCGTGCTGTCAAAGTTTTTGAGTACTGGGACATATTGGAGAGATGAAGTTGCGTCAATCAGGTTGGGAGAAGACCAACGCAGACTGCCGGAGTTGGCAAGAAGGAATCCCGACTCTGGTTCAGGTACATCTATGACTTTGCGGAGAGCAGAAACGATAAGCTCGAGGGGATAAAAGCCTGGAAGCGCAGGCTTGCGGCCAAAGAGGCGTTCTTCCCTACCAGCCCGAACATCCCTCTGCTCTATGGCGTTGAGTTCTGAGGCGGTCTCCGCCGTAAGAGCGGGGATTCGCCCAAGGTAAGCAGCAGACCTCGCTCTGGCGATTAGCGTTCGCCGTGGCCGGCTAGTATTGACATTGCAGCCAGGCGGACCCACGGCGGCAAAAACGGTTTGCAATCATTAGAAAAGGAGGAGAAACGATGATGAGAAAACTAATTAGCGGATTTTTGATCCTTTCATTTTTGGCAGTGACCTTGGGTTGCGCTG
>CP070697.1:2835290-2839259 GCA_020353555.1 Desulfobacterales bacterium | reverse complement strand
GTCGCGCCGGCCCGGCAAAGCACGAGATGGGCCTCTTGATATTGTGCCGCCATGTCATTGAAAAAGCGTTGCACCCGGCCGGAAACTCCCTGCCGTCGATAGGCCTCTTGGACCACCTCCGCATCGGCCGCGCCGGTTTGGTGAATAAAAAACAGGGGCTCTCCCCGCTCCAGGTGTTCCAGAGCTTCCACTACCGCCATGTTGATCCTATGGGCCCCTTGACTTCCCCCGATGATGAGGAGGGTAAAGGGTTGCCGCTGATAATCGGTTTCCATGGGGTGACGGGCGCAATCCAAAATCGCTTTGCGGACCGGGTTGCCGGTCAGCAGCGCTTTATGTCGGGCAAAGCGCGATTTTGTGTGTTCAAACGAAACATAGATGCGATCGGCCAGCCGGGACAACATGCGGTTGGTAATCCCCGGCAGAATATTCTGTTCATGCAGCACAATGGGAAACCGCAGAAGCCATGCGGCCATGACGAGCGGTCCCGCTGAGTAGGAGCCGAGGCCCACAATCAGATCCGGCCTGAAATTCTGTAGAATCCGCATCGATTGGAAAATGGCCCGGGGCAGTTTCACCATGGATTTGAATTGATTCCATAGTCCCCGGCCTTTAAGGCCTTCGACGGAAATGCGGTGCAACCTGAAATCGGTGGGGGCTAAAACCGATTTTTCAAACGCATTGCCAGTGCTGACAAAGATAATTTCGTTGCGCGGGTTACGCAGCACAAATTCCTGGGCGATGGCTAGCCCCGGAAACAGGTGACCGCCGGTGCCGCCGCCGGCGATGGCAATCCGCAACGGTCGATACCCCGTGCCCTTTGAGGTTGGGCGAGCGCGGCGCTGGAACTCAGAGGCCGCAAATGTATTGGCCTCCCACCTCCCGGCTCCAACCGTCAGCGTACTGAAATTTTGACGTTGTTGATTCATCTATTTTTCACGGCGCTAATATTCATCAGAATACCGATAGAGGCCATATTCAGTAAAAGCGACGTTCCGCCATAGCTCAGAAATGGCAGCGTCAGCCCTTTGGTGGGCAGCAGGCCCAAGACGACTCCCATATTGATGCAAATTTGGAGGCCTAATGCGGAAGTCAACCCGATCGCCAGAAACGATCCGAAGGTGTCCCCGGCGCTTCGGGCAATGGAGATCCCCCGCCACAAAATAAAAGCGTAAAGCCCGATAATCACCAATACGCCGATCAACCCCAGTTCTTCGCCGATGACCGAAAAAATAAAGTCCGTGTGGGGTTCCGGGAGATAAAACAGTTTCTGGTAACCTTTGCCGATGCCGGTACCCCACAGGCCTCCGGTCCCAAAGGCCAGCAGGGAGTGGATGATCTGGTAGCCTTCGTCGCTCGAATATTGCCAGGGATTGAGATAGCTCATCATCCGCTTGACGCGGTATTCGGCATTCATCAAAAGATAATAGGCTACAGGCAGAAAGACGATCAGCGCCGTTGCCAAATGCAGAAGACGCACGCCGCCGACGAATAACATCAGCCCCGTTAAAGCGGTGAAAATGACCACCGAGCCGAAGTCGGGCTGGATGAAAACCAAAGCCACCAAAACGCCCAGCACCAGCACGTGGGGCACCAAGCCCACCGTGAACGCTTTGATTTTTTCCCCTTTTTTGGAAAGCGAGTAAGCCAGATAGATCACCAGCGCCATCCGCGCCAGCTCCGAGGGTTGAAATGAGACCGTACCCAGCCGCAGCCAGCGGCTGGAACCGCCGGCGGAAACCCCGAAATCGGTGAGATGAATGGCCACCAGGCAAACCACGGCCAGCCCCAGCAAGGGATAACTCAGCGGACGGTACCAGCGATAAGGAATATGGCAGCACACCACGAGCACAATGGTTCCGATGAAAGCGAAAAATGCCTGTTTTTTCAGAAAGTAAAAATCCGTGCCAAATTGTTTCAGGGCCAGGGCCGAGCTGGCGCTGTACACCATCACGGTGCCCAATCCGACCAGGAAAAGGGCCGGGAACAGAAGCTGGACATCATAGGCGACGCCGGCGGATGGTTGCCGATTTGTTGTCATCTGTTCGCTGCATCCAGATTTTGAGAAAGTCGCAATTCCAGCCTGTATCCACAATATATTGTAGATAAACAACAACACTCATACTTTAAATTGTATTTAACTTTTTCGCAAGCATTTTTTGGAAATCGACGCCTGCGCCTTGTTCGGGGTCCCTTCGGTCGGCATTGCGAATCCGCGCGATCGCCTGGGCGGCTTGAAGCTGATACCCTTTCTGCTATGGTCGCAGCCGCGCCGCCATGGGCCGCATCTGCCGCAATCTTTCATCGCACTAATCCCCATTGCTGGCGGCGGAGCCGGCCTGGGCGCGATCACGGCAGGCGGTCACCTGGCGGCGAAAGTCGTCGCCTCGCGCGGCGTAGTCGCGGTACATGTCGAAACTGGCACAACCCGGGGAAAGCAGGACAATGTCTCCCGGGGCGGCGGCTTGCCGCGCCTGGGCCACGGCATCGGCCATCGAAACGGCGGTGTGCGTCGGCGTAAGTTCTCCCAGAACGGTTTTGATGTGGGCGGCGGCTTCGCCCATCACGATCAGAGCTTTGGTGCGCTGCCGTACGCTCTGTTTGAGGGCCCCAAAGCTCGTGCTCTTTTCGCGGCCGCCCATGATCAGAATGATCGGGCCTGCAAAGCATTCCAGGGCCCGGACCACCGCATCGACGTTGGTGGCCTTGGAATCGTCGAAATACTGCACCGCGTCGATCGTGGCGACGTGTTCCAGTCGATGGGAGAGGCCTCTAAACTGGTCGAGAGCGGCCTGAATTCCTTCCGGAGTTCCTCCGGCGGCCAAGGCCGCCAGGCTGGCGGCACAGGCGTTTTCGCGATTATGGGCGCCCGGCAGGCTGAATTTGGAAAGATCCAGGAACGCGGGCATGCGCAATGCGGGACGCGGCGTCCGCGCTTGCCTGCCCTGCGGCAATGGGCCCTTTAACCGGAAGAGAATTCTCTGACCGCTGGCGATGGCCCCGTCTTGATCCTGCGCCGAGGAGTTGAAATACAGGCGGCGGCTTCGGATGGGCGCAGGGCCGGGACGCAGGGCCGGATCGGAACCGTTTATAACCGCCGTATCCTCGGGTTGCTGGTTTTCAAAGATCCGCCATTTGGAGCGAACATAGGCGTCATAATCCGGGTAGCGATCCAGGTGATCGGCGCTGATGTTCAGCAGCACGGCGACCTGGGGCCGGAAGGTGGCAATCGTGTCGAGTTGAAAACTGCTGATTTCCGCCACCACGATATCCGCGGCCGGACCATGGTCCACATAGCCGATTAAGGGATTACCGATATTGCCTCCGACAAACACCTGGCGGCCGGAGCGTTGCAGCATGCGTCCCAGAAGCTCGGTGGTGGTGGTCTTACCGTTGGTACCGGTGATCGCCACGATGGGTTCCCGGATGAAGCGTGATGCCAGCTCGACTTCGCCCAGCACCGGAACGCCCCGCGCGCGGGCCCGGTTGAGCGGCGCGAGCACGTGGGAAACGCCGGGACTGAGGACGATCAAATCCGCCTCCTCAAAGGTCGCATCACGCTGATGTCCCAGCTCCATGGGAATGCCCAACCCCCGCATCAGTTGGGCCGGACCCCGGAGCTGTTCTTCGGGGGCCCAATCCGTTACTCGCACGGCGGCCCCCCTCTTTTTTAGAAAACGGGCCGTCGCCACGCCCGTACGTCCCAGACCGACGACTAGGATTTTCTTGTCAGCCAAATTCCACATATGCGAAAATTTCGAACGCCAACCTGTATCCGGCGACGCGCATCATCTAAGTTTCAGCGTGCTCATGGCGATCAGCGCCAGGGTGATGGCAATGATCCAGAATCGGACAATGACTTTGGGTTCCGGCCAGCCTTTCAGTTCAAAATGGTGATGCAGGGGCGCCATCCTGAAGATGCGGCGCCCACTGGTCATTTTGAAAAAACCGACCTGGAAAATAACCGAC
>CP070697.1:2831206-2835190 GCA_020353555.1 Desulfobacterales bacterium | reverse complement strand
GGTTTTCCAGACAATGCTTGATCTTGTTGACAAACCGGGAGCCCAGAACGCCATCGACCGCGCGGTGGTCGGCCGACAAGGTCATCCGCATGATGTCGCGAATTCGAATGGTGTTGTCTTCGGACACCACCAGCTGCTTGCGGGTGGATGCGACAGCGAGTATGGCGGTTTCGGGCGGATTGATGATGGCGATAAAATTATCCACATCGAGCATGCCCATGTTGGAAACGGTGAAGGTTCCGGGCGACAGATTGGCCTGTTTGCCGGCTTTGGCCTGAGTGATAAGCTCCTTGGTTTTCTTGGCGATGCCTTTCAGGGAGAGCGTATCCACCTCGGGCAGGACCGGGACCACGAGCCCGTCATCCAATCCGACCGCCACACCGATATTGATATCCTCCAGATAGACGATATTTTCTTCATCGATCTTGCAGTTGACCTGGGGGAATTCGCCCAGGGCGACCGCCGCCGCTTTGACCACCATGTCATTCAGGGATATCTTGCCGTCCGGGGCGGCTTTGGCATTCTGGTCCTGCCGCAGTTGGATGGCTTCCGTCATGTCGACGGACACCGTCACGTAGAAATGCGGAATCGTCTGTTTGCTCTGTTGCAGGCGCCGGGCGATCACTTTGCGTATCCGGGTCAGGGGGACGGTGCGGCCGCGGACCGCGGCGGCGGCGGTTGGGGCCGCGGGCGGTCCGGGGGCGGCCGGCGCCGCAACGGTCGGCGCAGAGGCAGTGGCCAATTGCGCCAGGTAGGCCCGCACATCCTTTTCGACGATCCGCCCCTTGGGGCCGGTGCCTTCGATGGCGGCAATGGCGATGCCTTTTTCGTCTGCCAGTTTCTTGGCCCGGCCGGAAGCTTTGACCCGGTCTCGTGGGGGTTGACCGCGTTCGGCTCCCTGCGGGTTGACGGCGGCGGCGACCCGGGTTGCTTCGGTTTTCTCGTCGGCCGCCCATGCGTCCTCGTCGACTTTTTCACCGGGTGCGCCGACGATACCGATGGTGGCGAAGATGGGGGCGATTTTCCCCGCCGCCACGATGATCTTGAGCAGAACCCCGTCAAGGGGCGATTCGACTTCAAAGACCGCTTTTTCGGTTTCGACTTCACAGATGACTTCACCGCGTTTGACCGGATCCCCTGCGGCTTTCAGCCAACGCACGACCCGGCCTTCCGTGATATCCTGTCCGCCCTGGGGCATAATGATTACAGTTGCCATGATATGCTCGTAACCTCCATTTTTGCACGCGCGTTGGGTTGACGCAAGGCGTTAGAGCACCGTCCGCACGCCGGCGATGATTTCAGCGACCGACGGCACACAGGCCTTTTCCAGTTCCAAATTATACGGAATCGTCGTATTTTTTCCGCAAATCCTCAGCACCGGACCATCCAATTCGTCATAGGCTTCTTCCATGAGCATGGCCGCGATGTCTGCGCCCACGCCGCCCCGCTTGCAGGCCTCGTGCACAATCACCGCCCGCCCGGTTTTGCTGACCGACTCCAACAGGGTTTTTTTGTCCAAAGGCGACAGGGTTCGCAAGTCCACGACCTCCGCCCGGATACCTTCTTTTTCCAGTGCGTGCGCCGCTTCGAGACACTTGAGCGTCATGTAGGAATAGGTAATCACGGTCACGTCTTCGCCGGGCTTTTTGATATCGGCTTGCCCCAGGGACACGACATATTCCTCCGCCGGAACCTCCCCCTTGGTCATGTACAATAATTTGTGCTCGATAAATATGACCGGGTGATCATCGCGGATCGCCGCCTTTAACAACCCCAGGGCGTCATAGGGCGTCGAGGGCATGACCACCTTTAACCCGGGGATATGGTAAAAAAGGGCTTCCAGGCTTTGGGAATGCTGGCCGGCCAGGCCGTTTCCGGCCCCGCCCTGGGTGCGCAGGACCATGGGCACCTTACCTTGACCCCCCGACATGAACTCATACTTGGCGGCCTGATTGATGATCTGGTCCAAAATCAAAGTCGTAAAATCGACAAACAGAATTTCCACCACCGGGCGCGTGCCGATCAGAGCGGCCCCCACGCCGGCGCCGGTGAAGGAGGCTTCGGCAATCGGGGTGTCGATGACCCGGTTGGGTCCGAATTCCTTGAGCAGGCCTTCGGTAACCTTGTATGACCCCCCCCGTTCCGCAATTCCTTCGCCCATCACAAAGACCAGGGGGTCGCGCCGCATCTCTTCGAAAAGAGCCCTGTTCAGCGCTTCGCGATACTTTAATTCTGCCATGTTTTTGCTCTCCTGCGGGATGTCCATTTCTTGGTTCGTGTCCATTCGGAAAAGGCTGGTTTCCCCGATTCTGGATGTCAGACTCGAATTTTATTTCCTGGATTTCGCGTTATTGCGAAAGAGGCGTCTGTTAATCATCGGCGATGCTTGCCAGAAATTCTTCCACCGACGGTTCCGGGCTGTTCTTGGCAAATTCGACGGCCTCGGCCACCTCCGCATCGACTTTGGCTTCGATTTGTTTGACGGAAACATCGTTGATTTTGGCGCGGAGAAGATTGACCGGATCCCGGGCTTTCCAGCTCGCCAAAGCTTCCTGATCCATATACAGCCCCGGGTCATTGACGTGATGCCCTCCGTGGCGATAGGTCTTGGCCTCGATCAGGGTGGGGCCTTCGCCCCGGCGGGCTCTTTCCACGGCTTGCTTTGTGGTGAGATAGACTTCCTCGGCATCGTTGCCGTCGATACACACCCCCGGCACGCCGTAGGCCGGTCCGCGGTTGGCGAGATTGCAGTCCCCCGCGGAGCATTCAACGGGAGTCGAAACTGCGTAGTGGTTGTTTTCGAGCATGTAGATAACCGGCAGTTGGAAAACGGAGGCCAGGTTGATGGATTCTGCAAATACCCCGTTGTTGGAGGCGCCGTCGCTGAAAAACGCAATGACCACCTGCCGGCTTCCTTTGACCCGGATCCCCAGGCCCGCGCCGGTGGCGATGGGGATTCCCGCGCCGACAATTCCATTGGCTCCCAGGTTGTTGTCCAGCTTGCTGGATATATGCATGGAGCCGCCCCGGCCTTTGCAGTAGCCGGTGGCCCGTCCGACGATTTCCGCCATCATCAATTTCAGGTCGGCCCCTTTGCTGATGCAATGGCCATGTCCGCGATGGGTGCTGACGATGTAATCATCCCGTCCGATCGCCGCGCAGGCGCCGGCGGCGATGGCTTCCTCGCCCAGATAAGGGTGAAAATAACCGCGAATCAACCCCTGACGATAGAGCGTCACGCAGGTCAGCTCAAACTGCCGCGTGGCGTAAACATTGCGGTACATCTCCCGAAGAATTTTTTCATCAACCGCCGCCTCCCCGGTTGCGGCGCCCTTTGGTGCGGATGATTGATTCGCCATTTTATCCTCCTTTGAAAGATCGATGGATTCCGCCGGGTCTTGGTGCTGCGCGTTGACACAACGGGAACAGAACTTGATAAGAAGCAGGCCCCGACCCAATGCGTGCCGACTAAGATTTCCTGGGCCGGGGGTCGGACGTGAATGCCAAACGAACCCGTCTGAAATTAGTTAGTACAATATTACAATGTTTTTTTATTGGTCAAGAAAAAAAGGATTCCCCGTTCCGATCACCATCGGCTGTGGGTTGCAGGGTCCAAGTCAGGCCTGCTTTGTTGCCCAACGGCGTTGCCTCGTTTTCCGCTAAAGGGGAATTTGAACCCTGCCAACCTCCCGGATATTCTTATTCCCAAAAGCGTTCACCCTGTTGGGCGGAGGTTTGCTTGTTGACGACCAAAACTGAAAATTGCTATATGGAGCCATTAACATGATCGGCCGCCCTTAATTCTACTTTGTCACATTATCGCAAGCCTTCCGGGGACAAGCGCAAGGGGGGGTCAGATTTGAAATCGTGGTATCGATTTAGCTGTATGCAAAATATCCCGGTCGACCGCTCATCGGCTTTGGGCATCGGGAAACTGTCTGAGAAAATTAGAGGTCGTTAAACCGAACCGTAAAAAGGAGTTCC
>CP070697.1:2827115-2831106 GCA_020353555.1 Desulfobacterales bacterium | reverse complement strand
ACTGGCATATTGTTCCAACTGTCCTCGCCGCAGCCGGAATTTTGGGGCTGACCGATTTAACGTATGCCGGCAGGATCGGAATGCTGCCCAATCTGGGAAGCATCTGGTGGCTTGCCGTGATAATACTCGGGTGTTGTGGTTGTGCCATAACGTTGGGGGCCGGCGGAGCCAATCTGTGGAAACGCGTGTTGAGCGCAGGCCTGTGCGGCACCGCACTAGGAGTTCTCAGCGTTTTGGCTTCCGCCCTGTTCTTTTTGAGCCCGCCGATTGACATCACCGGGGTTTTAATAACCTGTATCTGGCGGGTATTTGCTTTTCCGATTTTTTCAATTATGGGTATGTTGATTACCGAGATAAAACTGCCGGAGCCGGAGCTAAATTGAAGCGAATATGGATCGATGATCCTCGGTGGTGGGGCAATCTCGGATCGAACAAATTCAACCCCAATCCGAACGCGGCAAGCGCCAATTTATCTCAGAAAGCCTCGGATCGGCAGGGATGGTTGCCGTCAAGTCCTTGAGGGTACCACCGGCCTTTGATGCCCGCGTTCCTTCGCATGGAAAAATAGACATCTAAAAAAATATTGATAAATTCATCCGTTTTTCCTATTGGTCATGCTAATGCATGCCGCACGCTGAATCGTGGCGCTGGCATTGATCGCCAAACCATCAGGGGGCCACTATGTATGGAAAGATTCGTGAGAAGTTAGAGCAGGAACTCGAAGAAATTACCCAATCAGGATTGTATAAGACCGAACGCCAGATTACTTCCGCCCAACAAGCCCGGATCCGTGTCGGTGACAAAAACGTGTTAAATCTGTGCGCCAACAATTATCTGGGCCTGGCAAATAGTCCCGCAATCATCGCCGCCGTCAAAGAGGGTCTGGATCGGCGGGGATATGGAATGGCTTCCGTACGCTTCATCTGCGGCACCCAAGACATTCATCATGAGCTGGAGCAAAAGATAAGTGCCTTCTTCGAGACCGATGACACCATTCTTTACACCTCCTGCTTTGATGCCAATACCGGCCTTTTCGAAACCCTGCTGGGAGAAAAGGATGCCGTCATCTCGGACGCCTTGAACCACGCGTCGATCATCGACGGCATCCGCCTGTGCAAGGCCGCACGGTATCGCTATGCCCACGGGGATATGGATTCGTTGGCCAGCTGCCTGAAGGAGGCGGCCGGGGCCAAAACCCGACTGATCGCTACGGACGGGGTGTTCAGCATGGACGGGGATTTTGCCAAGCTCGATAAGATCTGTGACCTGGCCGAAGCCTACGAAGCCCTGGTCATGGTGGACGACAGTCACGCCACCGGTTTTATCGGCCCCACGGGACGCGGCACGGCCGAACGCTTAGGCGTGCAGGAGCGGGTCGACATGATCACCTCCACTCTCGGTAAAGCGCTAGGCGGTGCCTGCGGTGGGTTTACCACCGGCCGCCGAAATATCATCGCGATGCTCCGGCAGCGGTCCCGACCCTATCTGTTTTCAAACTCCGTGCCGCCGCCTATCGTCGCGGCGGCTTTAAAAACCCTGGATCTCCTCAACGAATCACAGGAGGCCAGGGAAAGACTGGAAGCCAACACCGGCTTTTTCCGAGAAGAAATCGCCCAACAAGGCTTTCGCATCAAGCCCGGCTCCCATCCCATTGTGCCCATCATGCTGGGAGATGCGCAACTGGCACAAGAGATGGCCACGAGGCTTCTGAAAGAAGGCGTCTACGTGGTGGGCTTCTTTTATCCGGTGGTCCCGCGGGGAGAGGCTCGCATCCGGGTCCAGATTTCCGCCGCCCATACGGAAGAAGACCTGCGCTTGGCCCTGGAAAAATTCGCCAAGGTTGGCCGGGAGTTGAAGCTGATCGCCTGATCGAAACGGAAGTGACCCAAGCCCGTTGAATTGAAAGGGGGTTCGAGTCTCTGACAAGCCGCGCTTTTCTTTAGGAAAGATCCGACATGCTGATGAAAGCCCTGGTAAAATCCAAACCGGCGCCCGGAATCTGGCTGGAAGATGTTCCCATTCCCGCAAGCGGAATCAACGACGTCCTGATCAAGATTCACAAGACCTCGATTTGCGGGACGGACATTCACATTCATAACTGGGACAAATGGGCCCAAAAAACGATTCCCGTGCCCATGCCTGTGGGACACGAATTTGTCGGCACGATTGCCGAAGTCGGCAGTAACGTGCACGATTTTAAACCGGGAGACATTGTCTCCGGCGAAGGACATCTCGTCTGCGGCCATTGCCGCAACTGTCTTGCCGGCCGGCGGCATCTATGCATGAAGACCAGCGGCGTCGGCGTCAACAGGCCCGGCGCGTTTGCCGAGTATCTAAGCATTCCGGTTACCAACGTCTGGTACTGCGATCCGCGGATACCCCTGGAAACCCTGGCCTGCTTCGACCCTTTGGGGAACGCCACCCATACGGCCCTTTCGTTCGATGTGCTAGGTGAAGACGTTCTGATCACCGGTGCCGGCCCCATTGGTTGTATGGCGACCGCCATTGCCCGGCATGCCGGCGCCCGCTTCGTCGTGGTCACCGATATAAATCCTTACCGCCTGGATTTGGCCCAAAAGATGGGAGCCACCCTGACGCTGGACGTGCGCCACGATCGGATCGAAGATGCTCAGAAAAAACTCGGGATGAAGGAAGGCTTTGATGTGGGCATGGAAATGTCCGGCAGCCCGGAGGCGCTCGCTTCCATGCTGGCCAACATGTGTCACGGCGGAAAAGTCGCCCTCCTGGGGATTCTGCCTCCGGATACCGCGATCGACTGGGATCTGGTTGTCTTCAACGGGTTGACGATCAAGGGTATCTACGGTCGGGAGATGTATGAGACTTGGTATAAAATGACCGTGATGATCCAATCGGGCCTGGACATTGAGCCCGTTATCACCCACCGTTTCCATTTCACGGAGTACGAAAAGGCGTTCGAAGTGATGCGCTCCGGCCAATCCGGTAAAGTGATTTTAGACTGGGTGGAAGACTAGCTCCGCAAGGCAGTCAACGCTTCAAGGCGCGCTGAATCAGCTGGACGATGTCCAGGACTTCCAAGGCTATTTTGTTTCTTCTGACATAGCTGGCCATGGTGCGCACACATTGCTGACAGGCGGTGACAACCGCTTCCGCCCCGCTTGCCAGGACCTCCTCGATCTTCGCGCGGGCGATATCGGCAGACAGTTGGGCATCGACCATCTCTAGATTGCCGCCCCCGCCGCAGCAGAAACAGTTGGCGCGATTGTGGGCCAGCTCCACCAGTTCCACGCCCGGCAGAGAGCGAATGATCCGGCGCGGGGCTTCAAATTCGCGGCTCCCGCGACCCAAATCGCAGGGATCGTGATAGGTCACGGTTAACCGCAGCTCTTTGAGCTCGAGATGCCCGGATGTGATTAATTCGTTCAGATACTGGGTTACGTGGAAAATCTCAAACGATTGCGTATAATGCTCCCGCCACATCTGGTAACAGGAGGGGCATGCAAACACCACGGTTTGGGCCCCTTTGCTCCGAACTGCGGCGATATTGTGCTCAATCAGATCTCTGACCTGCTCCCGGAGTCCCGCACCCAGCAGTGGAAAACCGCAGCACCACTCTTGTTCGCCTAAGAGCGTGAAGTCCACGGCGGCCGTCTCCAGAATCTCCGCCAAGGCGATGGGGATTTTCTGCGCCATGGGGAAATAAGCGGACACACAACCGGTAAAATACACCACCGGCGCTTGATCCTTGATATGGCCGTGTTCCGGCGGTTCGCGCAGATCCTCCACCCAGTCGGCCCGCTCCTCGTTATCCTCGGCAAAAACGTTATGGCTTTCGGCCAGATTCTGGCCGATCATGTCCACTTTCGGCGGATAGGCGTGGGAGTGCACCAGATCCTGGCGCAGGGATACCCAGAGGTCACGAAGCAGGATACCCGAAGGGCACACCTCCTGGCACCTTCCGCAAAGGGTGCAGCGATAGACGGTTTCGCTGAACTGCTTCAACTGCTCCTCC
>CP070697.1:2823014-2827015 GCA_020353555.1 Desulfobacterales bacterium | reverse complement strand
AATACCCAGCAGGCGGGCGGCTTTGGCCTTATTCCAGTCGGTTTGGTTCAAAGCCTGAAGTATTTCCTGGCGTTCGTCGACCGTCGCTTTCACCGGTTGGCGTGCTTTAGTTGCGGCGTATTCCTCAATTTCCGGTGGCAGATGATCGACCAATAGGGTCCGGTCACGACAGAGGACAAAAGCATGTTCGATGGCATGTTCCAACTCCCTGACGTTGCCCGGCCAAGGATAGCGCATGAACGCGGCGAGGACTTCCGCCGCCACGTTTTCGATGTTTTTATTGAGCTTTTTCTTGAATCGGCTTTGAAAGTGATCGACCAAGAGCGGGATGTCTTCCCGCCTTTCTGCCAGAGGAGGCAGAGCGATTTCGATAACTTTGAGCCTGTAGTAGAGGTCTTCACGGAATTCACCCCGCCGGACTTTTTCGCGCAGATCGCGGTTTGTGGCTGCAATGACCCGCACATCCACGGTAACGGGAATCGAATCCCCCACCCGCTCGAACTCTTTTTCCTGCAGGACCCTCAAAAGCTTCAGCTGGATCCGCGGCGAAATGTCGCCCACTTCATCCAAAAAGAGCGTTCCTCCATCGGCCAGTTGAAAGCGTCCGACTTTGTCTTTGACCGCGTCCGTAAAGGCGCCGCGGACGTGGCCGAACAGCTCGCTTTCCAGCAGGTTTTCGGCTAGGGCGCTGCAGTTGACCGTTACCAGCGGTTTGGCCGTCCGCAGGCCTCCGTAATGCAGCGCGCGGGCTACCAGTTCCTTACCGGTTCCGCTGGCGCCGGTGATTAAAACGCTGGTCTCCGTGTCGGCCAAGTCTTCCAGTAGCCGGTAGATCTTCTGCATCTTCTGGCTCTTGCCAACGATATTGTGAAACTGCTGCCGCTCCTTCAATTCCCGCTCCAAATCATTTAAGCGGGTGATGTCCCTGACCACCAGGACGGCCCCGATAAAATTGTTGGCGCGATCGGTCAGCGGCGAACTGCTCAATTGCACAACCTGATCCGGCCGGTCGTGGTGACGGCATTTGACGCAGTAATCCTTGATGCTCCTTTTTTCCTGCAAAGTTTCTTTCAAAACATCCTGGCATGAACCGTGACAGTAGCGCGGGAGTTCGGCAAAAGTTTTACCGATGATTTCCTGCGGGGAGAACCCGCAAATGGCGTGGGTGGCTTCATTGGCCTCAATGATGCGCATGTTATGATCGACCGTGATAATGGCATCCTTCAAACTCCTGAAAATGGCGTCGAGGTTGCGGCGGTATTTGTCTTTTTCGGCCTCCAATTTTTCCTTGGCAACCACCAGGGCCTTATGGCGGAGCGCGCGCCGGGTTACCTGCAGGAGGGTTTCTTTGTGAATGGGTTTGGGCAGGTAGTCAAAGGCACCTTCCCGAACCGCTTCCGCCGAGGTTTCGATGTTCGGCTCGCCGGTGATCATGATAACGGGACTGGCCAGGCGCCGACGATTGACTTCCCGCAGAATGTCGACGCCCGTCCGGCCTGCGCTTAGGAGAATATCCGCGAAAATCAAATCGAGATCGTCTTGCGAGATGATTTCCAGCGCGGTTTCATAATCTTTGGCCGTCAGCACCGCGTGGCCTTCCTTGGACAGAAACGTTTTGAAGGTGAACCGAATGCTCTCTTCGTCATCAACGATTAGAATCCTTGACGTCATCCTCTATTCCTTGATCGTATGATCGCTCAATTTCCGTTCGTCATCCACGGGAAGATCAACCATGGCTTTGGTGTAGACGCCTTCCGCACTTTCAAACAAAAGCCTTCCTCCATGGCTTTTGATGATGCCGTGGCTGATGCTGAGTCCCAATCCCGTGCCGTCACCACGGGGTTTGGTAGAGAAGAAGGGGTTGCTTATCTTGTCCAGTATGTTCCTCGGGATTCCGGAACCACTATCATAAAAGGTGGTCCGGACATACCGGCGGCCTTCATTTTCGATTCTTTGCCCCTGGATTGCGATAATCTTATCTTCGGAGGATGTGGGGAATTTCTGGTTCAAAGCATAGCGCGCATTGCTGAGAATATTCAAAAAAACCTGCTGGATCTCTTGGCTGTGGGCCTTGATCCTGGGAAGTCCGTCTGGCATATCCACCGAAAGTTTGATACCGTCTTTGCCGATTTGTTGATTGACCAGGCTGAGCGTATCCGACAGGATATCTTTGACATGCACACAGCTGTGGGCCTCCTTGCGGTTCCGGGCAAAAGAAAGCAGGTTCTGGACGATCTGGGCAATACGGTCACCCTCCTTGATAATCCGTCGGGGGATCTCATCATCTTCTCCCCGTTCGTGGCACTGGTCTTTGAGTATCTCGGCATAGTTGATAATGCCGTTGATGGGGTTATTGATTTCGTGGGCCACACCGGCGGCCAGTTCACCCAGGGAAGCCAGGTGCCCGATGCGCATGGCCTCGGCCTGGATTGTTTTCGTGGCGGTAATATCCCGGAGCAGGACGATGGCTTTAATTTCTCCGTCCATGTCGCTAAACGGTGAAAAAATCATATCATAGTTTCTTCCATTGGGAAGCGTTACCTCGACTTGTTTGATATGGCCCGATATCAGGGTTTCATGGGCATGGCAGAAGTTGCAGATCGCGGGTGAGTGCATGTAAGTGGCGCAGCATTTCCGGCCGACGCTATCACCAAAAAGCTTTTCGAAAATTTCATTCTGGTATTCGATGATATAATCCTGGTTGATAATGTACATGCCTTCACCGATGGCGTTCAAAATTCCTTGGAATTTATCACGTTCCGATCGCAGCATTTCCTCGACCCGCTGGCGTTCGGCGATTTGATCTTCCAGTGTTTCCTTGGCTTCGCGCAGGGACAGAAAATCCTGGGCGCGGCGGCGGTCAAAGCGGTGAAAAGCAACTCCGATGGCGGAAAAAAGAAATACGCAGGCAATGATCAGACCCACCTGGGTGGATCGAAAACTGCGCAAGTCCTGCGCTATGACTTGTTGGAGCCGGGTTTCCACGTCTCCGGCCTGGTTGACAAAGTGCGCAAATACGTCGTCGTAGCGCTGGTCGATGTCGGTGCCCGCGCCGGAGCTCTCCTGCGCCGCCAAACGCTGCCGGGTAATAGCCCTGAATTGGGCTAGTTTCTCCTGAACTTTGCCTATCGTCCGACGCATTTCCTTGTCGTCCAGCGGGATAAATGTCCCTTCCCGGTTTTGCCCGCCCGCCAGCATCGCCTCGGCATACCAGTCGGCCTCATCCAAATGTTTCCAAACGGCATCCATCGCCTCATGACGGTCGCCGCTGAGGATCTCCTCAAACCAGAGATGGGCGGTGGTGGCTTCCAGTTTGATCTTCATGGCAGCATCGACCAAGGGAGCATGGACGGCATTCATGCGGATACCTTTGTGGAAACCAAAGCCCACAATACCGGTCATGATGATCCCCACGATGACGATCAGTCCATGCATCCGCCAGGGGGTATCGGGCACGTGCTCGCGTCCCCCTGTCTTCCCGTCCCGATCAAAATTCACTTCAATTCCCCCCATCTTCAACTGGTTAAAGCCATCATGGGTACTCTGACGAAATTGCCGCGAAACCGCGGCGTCTTATCAAACGAAACGCCCCCGGAACAAGGCCGCGCAGACCTTCTAGTTTAGCCGCTCAACCTTGCTTATCACGACCGGCTCGACGGGCACGTCCCGAAATATCCCGCGGGTTCCTGTCTTTACGCCGGATATGGCGTCGACCACGGCCATGCCTTCGATGACGCGCCCGAAAACAGCGTACCCCCAACCCGTGGGCGTTTTGCTCTTGTGGTTCAGAAAGGCATTGTCAACGGTGTTGATGAAAAACTGGGCGGTCGCGCTGTGGGGATCCTGGGTACGCGCCATGGCGATCGTGCCGCGTTCATTTTTCACGCCGTTGTCCGCTTCGTTTTGGATCGGGGCCCGAGTGGGCTTCTGCTTCATATCGGAGGTGAAGCCGCCGCCCTGGACCATAAAATTGGGGATCACCAGGTGGAAGATCGTGCCGT
>CP070697.1:2818863-2822914 GCA_020353555.1 Desulfobacterales bacterium | reverse complement strand
CCCCACGCGCCATAGGCCTTGAGGACCTCGTGCGCGGGATCACTGAGTAGATTCACGGTGAGGTTTTGTTTGTCAATGAATTTCCGATGGGAAGCGACGGAATCGGGGCTGACGCCCCAAACCACCGCCCCCAGCGCTTCGAACTGGGGTTTCAGCTCTGAAAACTCCAGAGCCTCGGCCGTTCAGCCGCTGGTGCTGTCTTTGACATAGAAAAACAAAACGACCCATTTCCCCTTGCAGTCCTTCAGGCAAACTTCATCTTGGGCCGTCGCTGGCAGACAGAACGCAGGGGCTTTTTGTCCTAATTTCACCATGGCGCTTCCTCCTTTGGGGGATCCTTTAACTCCAGTCCGGATTGGCCTGGCCGCGGGCATCCTTCCGGTAAGGCATCCAGACCAGCCCGAAAACCTCCAGGGTCATGTCGCTGCTCTTGGATTTTACCCGCACCTCTTTTAACACTTCGCTGCTCGGGTCATAGGCGTCGTCCAGCTTCGCGATGTCCGCCTGGAGGCGCTGCTCGAGTGCCGCCATTTGCTGCCGGACGGCTTCGGCCGTCTCCTGGGCCCGGGCCACATCCATCTTCTCCTTCTGCAGGCGTCCGGCCGATTTCATGGCCGTGCCCACCCCGGAAACCGAGCGCGCGCTGACGGCTTTGCGGCCCAAAAATGCACCCAGAATGGCGGTTCCAAAAGAAATCGCGGTTTCCATTTTCCTGGATTTGGCCTGCTCCTGTTCGCGGGCAACGACTTGTTCGACCCGCATCAGGCGATTTTGCAGGGTGGTGAACTGGCCGCTGTACTTGCGGCGCAGTTGCTCCACCTCCAGGTCACGCCGTTCGCGGGCCATTTGGGCCAGGCGCGCGCGAAAGCCTCCCTCGGATTCCCCCCATTGGCTGGTCATTTTAAACCGCTCGCTGCGGTAAAGCACCAGGCAGCGTTGCTGCCGGGTCCAGCGCAGAAGGTCCCGGCTCCACGTTTGGTAGGAGGAATTCTGCCGGGCGGCGGCCGGTAAATCCCCGAACTGGGCCCCGGCTAGGGGCGCGGCTTCCAGATCGGAGGGTTCGAAGTCGATCTCCACGGCGCGGTCCCAATCAAGGGGCAGGGGACCCTCTTCCAAACGGGCCGCCAGGGCTGCTTTTTCGGTGACATCCACCTGGAGGTTGGCATCGGCATAGTGTACGTCGATCCAGCCGGCCACCGCCGGGTAGTAGATCAACCCCAGGCCCGCCCCGGAAGCCGGCAGGTAAAAGACTTTGACGCCCGCCGGGTTCAAAGGCGATTCGCTGAACCCAGCGGGGGGCGGCGCCGCCGCGCCGGTGGGTGCGGACGGGGGTATGACCGGGGGTGCGGACGGACCGCGGCTGGGTTCGCGATTGATACCGGCCGCGCTCAGCTGCTTGATTTCTTCCCGCGTCATCGGCCCCCGCAGATAGGAGAGCAACCAGCGGGTTTCAAAGATGACCGGTTCGCTCTCGTGAACATTGTGCAGCAGAAACACCCGTTTGCCCAGCCCCGCCAGAATCGCTTCCATTTGGCGGCGGTCGAATGCGGTACCGGCGGCGGCCCCTTCCAGCCCTTCCAGCACCCGCTGCTTGTCGCGCTCGGTTTGCAGGCGGCCGATAAACCACGTGCCGGTGTTGGCCAGCCCCTTGTAGTCGAGATCCACCGGATTCTGGGTGGACAGCACGACCCCGAGACCATAGGCCCGGGCTTGCTTTAAAAGCGTCAGCATAGGAGCCTTGGTCGGCGGATTCTGTACCGGCGGAAAGTAGCCGTAGATTTCATCCATATAGAGGATGGCGCGCAGGCTGCTGGTGCCGGTTTGCCGCCGCATCCAGCCGATGATTTCGTTCAGCAGCGTGGAGACGAAAAAAATCCGTTCCGGATCCGACAGGTGGGCAATGGAAAATATCAGCGCCCGGGGTTTGCCCTGCTCCGTGTGCAGCATCCCTTCAATGTCCAGGGGACTTCCCTCCAGCCAGGCTTCAAAACCGGGGGCGGCCAGCAGATTGTTCAATCGCAGAGCCAACGCGAAGCGTTCCTGGGCGGGATAAAAGGCATCCAGATCCATCACCCCGATGCGCGTGAACGGCGGCTGCTGGATGGCGCGGATCAATCCGGCCAGGTCCAACGCTTGGCCGGCCGCCCAGTGCGTCTCGAAGATGTTGGCGATCAGAATGTGCTCCCGGCTGGTGAGGGGGTCCGCGTCGATTCCCAGCAAGGCCAGCAGTCCGGTCACGCTGGTCTGAATCCGTTCCCGGAACAGGTCGACGTCCTGTTGCACCTCGGCCGCCGGAGGCGCGAAGTTGCGCAGGACGCTCACCGGTAGTCCGGCGTTGCTCCCCGGCGTGAACACGGCAAAATCCGCGGCGGCCCGCAAGCGCCCAATCCGATCCGGACCCTGGCCCCACGCGGCCAAGCCCTGCCGCCAGGCCGCGGCCTCTTGGCCGGCAAATTGTTCCGGTTTCAATCCCTGGCTCAGGGCGTCCTGGACATTGACCCAGGGCATGAAATCTTCGGGACGCAGTTCCGGAAAATTGAGCAGCAAATTGGCCAAGTCGCCCTTGGGATCGATGGCGATGACGGGGATATTGTCTATCAGGGCTTCTTCCAGCAGGGCCAGACCGAGCCCCGTCTTGCCGCTGCCGGTCATGCCGATAATGACGGCGTGGGTGCTGAGGTCTTTGGAGTCATAGAGAATAAGATCGCCCCGCCGTTTTTGGGAGGCCAGATCATAGGCTTGGCCCAAATAAAATGCGCCGAGTTTTTCATAGTCGTTCATCGTGCACCTCTTACGTCATCGGATCAAAAATCAGGGCCCATTCGGCCTTTCCCGGAGAAGCGGCTTCATGGGCCCGCCTCAACCGGGCCCTCTCGGTCGTTCCCGGCTTCCCGCGGGCGCGGCCAAGATACCCCGTTGCGCCGCCGATCAATCCCGCCCCCCGCGCGAATCCAGCAACATCGCCGCTGGAATCCCTTCGAATAGAAAAGGCTGTATCAGGGCAAACAATATTCTCCAGGATTCCCCCTATCGTCTGAATTATGTAAGATAGAATTAAAAATCAATAAAAATCAAATCGATGAAAGCTTAGCGCCCCCCGGTTTGCCACTCAAACCGGCGGACGCCTTGGGTTTTATGCGGGCCCTATTTTTTTTCCCAGATATTCTTATCTCCCAATGCATCCGTCCTGCAAACAGGCGCAGTAGGGCTTGCAGTAAATCACCATCGAGGGTATAATCACTTATCTTCTTGGCGGGCCGGAGAGTTGCTGCCGGCCGGCCGGCCAACACCGCGGCTGAAAATAGTCCCACCCGCGATGAACGACATGTGCTGGGCCGACCGCCGAGGAAGAGAAGCACTGGGGCAGGCCATCGGTGCTTCTCCGCTTTTTTTGATCCATAAATCGTAAGGAACGTCAGGCCGATGCCAAAACCCAAATTAAAGGAACATAGGATCAACCGGGAATGGTGCAAAGGATGTGGTATCTGCGTGGAGTTTTGTCCTAAGCAGGTTTTGGAGCTGGATGATACGGACAAAGCGTTAGCCGCACGACCGCAGGATTGTATCTGCTGCCGATTGTGTGAACTCCGATGCCCGGACCTGGCCATCGAAATCGAGACCGAATAGATATGAGCGCAAACGCAAAATTTGTTCAAGGCAATGAGGCCTGTGTCGAAGGGGCTTTGTATGCCGGACTCGACTTTTTCGCCGGCTATCCCATCACCCCTTCCACGGAAATCGCCGAACATCTGTCCTACCGCCTGCCGCAGATGGGCGGCAAGTTCATCCAGATGGAAGATGAAATTGCATCCCTGTGCGCCATTATCGGCGCATCGCTCACCGGCCGCAAAGTCATGACGGCCACCAGCGGGCCGGGCTTTTCGCTGATGCAGGAAGCGCTGGGGTATGCCGTGATGACCGAAATCCCCTGCGTGATTGTCAATGTGCAGCGCGGCGGCCCATCAACCGGTATTCCCACGCACGGCAGCCAGGGGGATGTCAATCAGGCCCGCTGGGGAACCCATGGCGACCACGCGATCATCGCCTTGAC
>CP070697.1:2814702-2818763 GCA_020353555.1 Desulfobacterales bacterium | reverse complement strand
AAAAAGCTTCCGGCGGGGATTTTCCAGCCGTTATTTCCCACCCTACTTGCATGGAATCTTGCCTCCCGCTGACGGCAGGTTGTCGCGCCGTCTACGATTCGCTGAGGATCTCTTCGATTTTCGCCAGAAGCTTTTTGCTGTCTAACGGCTTTTCAAAGAACCAATGGGCCGGCCACTGCTCGCCCAGAATATATTCGAATTGGCCGGGTCCCTCCGTTCGGACTTTGTCGAGGAAACTGGTCAGCACGATAATGGGAAGATCCTCGAATTCCGGATTTTCCTTCAGATCATAGGCCAGGTCGAAGCCCTCGGTTTCCGTGGCCATCATGATGTCGAGAATCATCAGGTCGGGTTTTTTATCCTTCAAGGCCGTCAGCGCTTCTTGGCCGTTGGTGGCCGCCTGAACGTTATAACCATGGCTTTCCAGGATGATCCGGGACGTGTCGATGATATCCGGATCGTCGTCCACGACGAGAATGTGCGCTTTTTCCTTCATCCTTTTGCTCCTTCGGTGAGTGAATCGCGGTTCGGTTAACACTGCTAAAGGCAAGTTCCATGCCACGGGGAGGAAAGTGGGATCAAATACCTAACCGTCTTATTTTTATATAAATTGTACTAGATTCGTCGGCATGGCGTCCCGCGCGTTTGTCGTTTTTCTTTCCAAATTGGCAAAAAAGCTGACATGTGTCCCAAGTTCACATCATTTAACTCTACGTCGTGACATGCCTTAAAGCCTTCCGGAGACAAGGGAATGGAGCACCAGATGTTAAATCGTATAACTGTCTGAAGACTTTAGGGATTATTAAGAAAGCAGCGTGCAGGGGCACCGCTTCCGGCAAAAAATCTGGCAAAAATGTCGATGCCACGACGGCTCAGTTTAAGTGCGTCGGCGGGGCTTTCCTTACGGGCCCTTGGTCACGAGTTTTACACGGTTTCAAATCTGATGCTGCCTCGAGGTACCATAGCTAACATGGCTAATGTGACGAAGTAGAAATAATATTTCAGCTAATACTAGTCATAGACTAGTCATAAGGGTGTCCGGCGGGACAGGGATTGGGGAGGAGGGAGATGGGCGGACAGCAAATTTTGTCCTAAACTCCAGCCATTTTAGGCCTTCGCGTTCCCCGGGGGCACTCGGTAAGGATTGATCACCAGAACCGGTACCGGCGCGGTTTTGACTACCCGTTCGGCCACCGAACCGAAGACGATTTTATCCAGCCCCTTGCGTCCGTGGGTGCCCATGATGACGAGATCGATGCCGTGGGTTTCAATGTAGTTGACGATTTCTTCCGAGGCGTCTCCCGCCACCACGGCTGTTCGGGTGCCGGGAAAATCGGCAAAATGTTGGTCCGCAAATTCGTATAATTTTTTCTCGGCCCCTTCGATCAGTTCTTTTTCAAACCGGTTAATGGAAGGGTGGGGGACGTAAATGCTGGTGAAATAGTCAAAAACCCGGGCGACGAATAACAGATGAATTTTGGCATCGAATTTTTGGGCCATCGCTTGCACATACGGGACGAGCTTTGCCGATGTGTCGGAAAGATCGAGGGGAAATAAAATCCTTTTAAATTCTTGCATTGCAGGCCTCCGTGATAGCATTATCGATAGATTTCGCGCTTGTTCTCCTCGGGGTCCATCATGTAGAGCAAAGGTGCACTTTCGTCCAGTACTTCCGCGAGTCGCTCCTCCGTTACCTGACGATCCAAACCGTTCGGTCGCGGGCCATGTGTACGACTTTGTTGGTCACGCGGCCGATAAAAAATTCGCGGACGCGGGACAATCCTCGTCGGCCCAGCACGATGGTTCCGTAGCCCTGCTGCTCGGCTTCTTGGGTAATGGCTCCCGCCCGGCTGCGGACACCGGTAGTGATCTTCGTCGCTATATGATCGGGTTGAAATCCGTATTGCGCCAGCCGGGCTTTAGCCCGGTCGAATCCGGCCATCATTACCTTCGTGGTACTGTCGGTGAATTCCTGGGGCAAAAAGAATTTGGTATTGGCCGCTTCGGTTTCAGCCCCGGTCCGGATGACGTGAATCAGACCCAATTCGAAATCTGCTCCGCCTAACGTGGATCCCACAAATTCCACCGCCTGCATCGCCCCCGCCGAACCGTCGAAGGCTACGAGAATTTTGTGACCCGGCGGTTTTCTTCCGGCCAGGATCAGGGGCACAAAGGTGAGTTTTTCCAAGAGCCGGGTGGCGACACCGCCCAGGACGATACCGCGTAAGGCGGTCATCCCCCGGCGCCGCGCGATGACGGCATGATAGCCTTCATGGGCTTCCCGGACGATGTCGTGGGCGATGTCTTTTTTTCGATCCTGAAGTCTGACTTCGACGGCGTCATCCCGGAAGCCGGCCTGCAAAAGGATCTGCCGTGCTTTTTGCATGTATTCCTGCATGCGCCTGCGCTGCTCGCTCTGCCAGGCGCGGACATAGGGTACGGTTTTAACGCTCTTGGGCGCTTTTTCCAGGTCCCAGTAAGCCTCCGGCACGCCGCTGAACACATGCCTCAGGACCACATGCATCTGATGAAACGGTTTGATTTGGGTTACATATCTCACGGTATCCAGGGATCGCTTCGAACCATCGATAGGCAGCAGCAATCTGCGGGGTTTTTGATCTGCGTTCATGGGCTATCCTCCCTGGTCGGCCGACGTTCAAAGACTAAACCTGAGACGCAGCCGAAAAAAAACGTGGTTGGTGTCGGGGCTAAAAAATTTCGCGCCTGTTTTCACGATGGTCAACCATATAGAGCAGGGTCGCTATTTTCCTCAGGGCCTCCTTGAGTTCGGGGAGCTTGGTCCTTTCAATGTCGTACATCCGGATATAAACCTTGCGATATCCGTCCGGGACACCGTCATAGGTCGTCAAGATACTGACCATGCGACCACCGTATTGGCGGATGACATCCGCCACTTCTCTGATAGATCCCGGGCGGTCGGCGAGCTGAAAAGCAAACTGGATGCCCCGCTTGCCCACGCCGGTCAAAGAAATCATGACCCTGAACAAATCCGATTGGGTGATGGTTCCAACAATCTTCCCATCGTGATCCACCACCGGAACACCTGAAATCCTGTTTTTCAGAAGCACCTCGGCGGTTTCCTCGACGGTAAAATCCGGCGGCACCGTGATCGGTTCAGGGGTCATGATGTTTTGGACTTTGATCTTGGTCACCAGGTATAGGAGTTCATGCACATCCAGGGTGGTGGCGTCGGAAGCCGAGGCCCTTTTCAAATCCCGGTCGGTGACGATTCCGACCAGCTTGCCGTTGCGCAGGACCGGCAGCATGCGGATCTGGTGTTGCTTAATTAACTTCAGGGCGTCCTGCATCGAATCATCCGCATCCACGGTGACAACTTCTTTGCTCATCCAATACTTGACTAACATCGGTTACCTCCTCAAGGGAATGGCTATTTTCAATTGACGAGTGACCGTCAATCGCCAATTTCCCCGGCCGGGCTTTCTGCCCTTTCCGGACGGATACTCAGCAAAGGGATGGGACAGCGGCGAAATACTTTTTCGGCCGTTGAGCCGAAGATTGCATCCGCTAAATTGGTGCGGCCCTTGGAACCCATGACCAGAAGATCCACGTCCTCATCCTCGATGGCCTGTAAAATCTCCTTGAACGGAACGCCGACCCGGAGAACCTTTTTGATGGGAAGATCGGCGCAGGATGTTTCGGCCAACAGTTTGTCAATCAGACCGGAACGTTCTTCCTTCTGATCGGCAACGTATTTAGCCGGGGAAATCGCCGGGTGCAGTTTCTCGACCTTTTGGACGGCGTCGACGTCTCTCTGGTTGATGACATTGGCGATGATCACCGCGGCCTTTAGATCACGAGCCAATTCAGCCGCGTAGGCGACCACTCGGGGTGCATATGGCGAAAAGTCGCAGGCGGCCATTATTGTTCTGATCTTTCTCATAATGGCTAAATCCTCCTCTTGCCTGATATGGCCGTAAGCCCTGACTCACATAGTCGGGGCGGAGAAACCCGGACCGGCTGCTTTTCCCGGGGGCAGATCCAAGCGCGGACGTTGGGCCGGGAGGGTCTTCTATAAGACG
>CP070697.1:2810504-2814602 GCA_020353555.1 Desulfobacterales bacterium | reverse complement strand
AACGGCGCCGGCAAATCCACCTTGATGCTGGTGTTGGGCGGTGTGCATACCGACTATCGGGGCGCTATGTTTTTGGACGGCCAAATTCTCAAGTTTTCCAATCCGAAAGAGGCCATCACCCAGGGCATCGGAATCATCTACCAGGAGCTCGATCTGGTCCCCGAATTTTCCGTGGGCGAAAATATCCTCCTCGGATATGAACCAGCCGCCAAGACGCTGGGGGGGGTGGGACTGCTCAGCCGCCGTCGGATTTTTTCCGAAACCCAAAAGCTCTTGGATGACCTGGGGTTCAATCTGCGGCCCCAGACGCCCGTCAAGTCTTTGAGCGTCGGGGAGCGGCAATTGGTGCAGATCGTCAAAGCCATTCGACTCAGTGCGAAGGTCTTGGTGATGGATGAACCCACGGCACGGTTGGCGTATCATGAAACGGAAACCTTGTTCAAAATCATCGCGAGCCTCAAGCAGCGAGGCATCAGCATCATCTACATTTCCCATCATATGGAGGAAATATTGAGGGTCGCCGACCGCGTGACGGTGCTGCGCGATGGGAAAGTGGTCGGCACGGTCGCCAAGGAATCCACTTCCCTGCCGGAGATCATCCGCATGGTCGTCGGAAAGGAGTTGGCCGAGGGGATCACGCGTGCGGACATTGCCAAGGGCCAAGAACTCATCGCCGTCGACGGTCTGACGAAAGAAGGCCGCTTTGAAAATATATCCTTCCGTCTGAAAGCGGGCGAAATTCTGGGCATCGGGGGACTGGTGGGGTCCGGCCGCTCGGAAATCGCGCAATGTATTTTCGGCGCTGCCAAGCCAACCAGCGGTGCCATGCATGTCAACGGCCGGCCGGTCAAGCTGAACTCACCGCTCGACGCCATCAAGCACGCGATTATTCTGGTGCCGGAAGAGCGGAAGGCTCAGGGCCTGATCCTCAACCATTCCGTGCTTTCGAATCTGTCCCTGGCCCTTCTCCGCTTTATCTGCAAATGGCGCTGCATCCGGCAGGGCGAACGCCAGGCGACGGCCCAGGCGATGGTGCGGGGCTTGGGGATCAAAACCGCCAGTCTCCGGCAAGCCGTCGGTCATCTCAGCGGGGGCAACCAACAGAAGGTCGTCATCGGTAAATGGCTTCCTCTCAAACCGAAAATCTGTCTGCTCGACCAACCCACGCGGGGAATCGATATCGGCGCGAAACAGGAGATCTATAACTTGATCGTCGACCTCGCTCGCAAGGGCACCGGCGTCATCATGATTTCAGATGAACTGTCCGAGCTGATCGGGCTTTGCGATCGGATTATCGTCATCGGGAAAGGACGGCAAATCTCTGAGTTCACGCGGGGGGAGGTGAACCAAAACCAGCTTTTGGCGGCGATTGTGCGCCGCGAGACGCGCGTCGCACAGGGAAATTGAAAAGAAGCGCTGCAGCGCGATCGCCCGCGCGGAAGGGAGGGTCAGTATGGATCCGTTTCAAGGGCGGAAAGTAGGGACCACAAATATTGAAGTAACCTGTCTCGGGTTTGGCGGGGCTTCCCTCGGCAACATGTACAAGGCGGTCGATGAAGCCGAGGCGCAGGAAGCCATCCGGGCGGCCCATGCCAAGGGAATTCGCTATTTCGATACGGCGCCCATGTATGGTTTCGGCAAAAGCGAACGTCTTTACGGGGCCGTTTTAGCGAATGTCCCCCGGGATCGCTTTGTTCTGTCGACCAAGGTGGGCCGCTTAATTATCAAAGGTGCCCCGCCGCCGGAAGCGGAAGCGACCCCTTTTGTGGACATCAATGATGTCCACACGCGCTTTGACTACAGCCGCGACGGTGTCCTGCGCTCGCTGGAGGAAAGCCGCAAGCGCTTGCAGATTGAAAAAATCGACATTGTCTACATTCACGATCCGGATGTCGACAACCGCTATAAACAGGCGCTGGAAGAGGCTTACCCGACGTTGGCCGCGCTCAGGAGTCAGAAGGTGATCGAGGCCGTCGGCGTCGGAATGAACCAGGCCGAAATGCTCTGCGATTTTGCCCGCAACGCCGATTTTGATTGTTTCCTGCTCGCCGGCCGGTACACGCTGCTTGATCAAATCGCCTTGAAAGAATTACTGCCGCTGTGCGCGCAAAAGAACATCAGTATCGTGATCGGCGGAGCTTACAACAGCGGTATCCTGGCGACCGGCGCCGTGGAGGGAGCCCATTACAACTACGCCCCGGCGCCGCCCGCCATCATAGCCAAAACGCAGCGGATCGAAGAAGTCTGCGCCCGCCATGGCGTCCCTTTGAAGGCGGCCGCCCTGCAGTTTCCCTTCGGTCATCCGAGCGTCGTCGCCAACATCCCGGGAACGAGCCACCGGGCGCGGTTTAATGAGAATTTGGCCCTGATGACGCAGCGGATTCCGGCGGATTTCTGGGCGGAACTCAAAGCGGAAAAATTGCTGGCCGAGCGGACACCGGTGCCCGACGGTAGCGACGACGGCTGACCCGTTGCCGCGCCAAGCGCCCCGGTTCGCCGGCATGGCCCCTGATCGCAGCCTGTCGCGGCGATGCCCGGCGACTTTACGAACCCGTGCCCAAAGCATTCGGGCTGCGTCCGCAAGAAAAGGGGGGTTATGCCGACAGGGACTGTGCCGGCGGGATCCGGTCTCCCCTGTCTCATATTTCCAGATAGGCCTTGCGCATCATCGGGTTGTTGATCAGATTCCGGGCCGTATCATGCAGCACGATGTGCCCCGTCTGGAGGACGTATCCCCGGTTGGCAATGGCCAGCGCCATATTGGCGTTCTGCTCGACCAGGAGGATGGCGATCCCCTGGCGGTTGAGATCCTGGATGATTTCGAAAGTATTTTCCACAAAGACGGGCGAGAGGCCCATGGAAGGCTCATCCATGACGAGAACCTGGGGGCGGGCCAAAAGCGCACGGGCGATGGCCAGCATTTGCTGCTCGCCTCCGGAAAGCGTTCCGCCCAATTGCCCCTGTCTTTCATGCAGCAGCGGAAAGCGCCCATAGATCCGGTCGAGGTCGGCCTGAATCCCGTCACGATCGCTGCGGGTGTAGGCCCCCATGAGGAGGTTTTCGTACACCGTGAGTTCCGGAAATATGCGCCGTGCCTCGAGCACCGGTGAGATGCCGGCCCTGACCACATCGGCCGGGCTCAAATGGTGAATCGGTCGTCCGCGGAAGAGAACCTGTCCCTTAAACGGGTGAACCAGGCCCATAATCGTTTTCATCGTGGTGGACTTGCCGGAGGCGTTGCCACCCAAAAGGCAGACCAGTTCGCCCTGGCGGACTTCGAGAGAGACGTCCCACAATACCTGCGCCTTGCCATACCGCGTGCAAATTCCCCGAAGTTCAAGCACGACCGTGCCTCCTGCCCAAATAAGCTTGCACGACTTCCTCGTTGTGGCGGATTTCCGCAGGAAGGCCTTCGGCGATTTTCTCGCCGTGATCCAGCACCACGATGCGGTCCGAGGCTCCCATAATCACTTTCATGTCGTGCTCGATGAGAAAGACCGTAATCCCGAGGTTCTGGATCTTTTTGATCAGTTGAATGATGCCGGCAGATTCATGCGGATTCATGCCCGCCGTGGGCTCGTCCAGCAACAGCAGCCGCGGTTCCGTGACCAGCGCGCGGGCAATCTCCAGGCGCCGCCGGTTCGCATAGGACAAAGTGTCGGCGAAATCGTTCAGACGGGGCCGCAGGCGATGCTCGAAGAGTTCCAGGACCTCCAGGCCGCGTTCCCTGGCCCGGGCCTCTTCGCGGATGACGCGGGCGGTCCTTAAGATGGCGCCCCATAGCCCGGTCCGCAGGTGCTTGTGGGCGCCCACCAGGACATGCTCCAAGACGGTCATCCGTTTGAAAATACGGCTCGCCTGAAACGTGCGCGCAATACCGAGGGCCGCTATTTTGTGGGCCGGCAGCGTCGCCAGGGCGCGACCGTTGAAGAGCAGGCGGCCTTCGTCGATCGCCTGGAAGCCGCTGAGGCAGTTGAACAGGGTGGTTTTTCCCGCCCCATTGGGCCCGATCAGGCTGACGATCTCCCCCTCTTCGATGGCAAGACTGACGCGTTTGAGAGCCGCCAGGCCGCCGAAGGTCACGCTGAGCGATTCGAC
>CP070697.1:2806292-2810404 GCA_020353555.1 Desulfobacterales bacterium | reverse complement strand
TCATCATTGATCGGTTTGGTGACAAAATCGGTGGCTTCATATTTTAGGCTCTTGATGGCCAGATCCATATCCCCATGGCCGGTAATCATGATCACTTCCGTGTCGGGATCCTCCTGCTTGATTTTGCGCAGGAGCTCGATGCCGTCCATGCCCGGCATTTTGATGTCCGTCAGCACAATCGAGGGCTTGAATTGTCTGAAAATGCGCAGCGCTTCCACACCGTCTTCCGCGGTCAGCACCTCGTAGCCGCTGTCGGCCAGCGCGATGCCCAAGACTTTGCGAATGCCTTCTTCGTCATCCGCCAGCAGCAGCTTGGAACTTAAACGCGTTCGATTTGCAGAGGGTTTTGGTTCGTTCATGGGCTTTGGAGGAAGAGCGCAGCGGCAGGACCGGCAAACGCGCCAAGGCCCCGCGGTGAATCAGTCTGCGCGATCGCCTGGGCTCAGAATCTTTCCCGCCAATTCGAGCAAATGTTCATGATCCAGCGGCTTTTCCAGGTAGGCATCCGGTTGAGGAATAGTATCCTCGATCTTCACTTTGAGCATCTTCAAATAATGGGAAAACGACTTCTCGCTCACCGCCGAAAGCATGATCACCGGAATCGCTTGCAGTCGGGAATCGGTCTTGAGTTCCTTGTACATGAGCACGCCGCCGGCTCCCGGCATCATCACATCCAGAATGATCAGATCCGGCTGCATTTCCCGGGCTTTTTGCAGGCCTTCTTTGCCATTTTTGGTCAAGATCGGCGTATACCCACCCGTCTCCAGCAGCGTGGAAAGAAAGATGCGCATATCCAGCTCATCGTCCACAATCAGTATCTTCTTTGTTCCCATTCACGGACTCCCGACTGGTGGCCGGCATGCCCCTTCAAGCCACGCGTTCCGTCACCTTATCCGGGTGATTGACGCTGGCCACCGGGCAGGCGGCCCGCAGCACGACCTGTTCCACCGTACTGCCCAACTCGGCTTCTTCCGGATCCACCTCGCGGGTGTGGTGCGCCATGACAATGAGATCAGCCTTCTTTTCTCGCGCAAACTTGAGAATCTCCACATAGGGGATGCCTTCCCAAATCTCAATGCCGTAATTATCAAAGTCCTTCATCAAAGGGATGTATGCGGCTTCGATCCGCTTGCGGGCCGCAGCGATTTTTTGTTCGATTTCGGGTTGTCCCTGAGCCTGGGCGAAATTCGCCCCGCTGATGTCAAACGCGTGGAAGATATGCAGCTTGGCGCCGACTTCCTTGGCCAGCCGGTAAGCCCAGAGAAACGCCGAATGGGCGGCCTTGGAAAAATCGGTGCCGATGACGATATTGGAAAACAGCTTCCAGCAGGTGGTACAGGGACGGCTGATGATTACCACGGGACAACGGGCGGCTTTGGCGACTTTCTGCATCGTGCTCCCGGCGATGCTACGGTACTTGGTTGCGCCGACGTCATCCGCACGGGTGTGGGCCCCCATGATAATCATATCCACATTTTCCTTGCGCGCCATTCGCAGAATTTCGCGGTGGGGGACACCGACGGCGGCTTCCAGCACCGAGTTCTCGCTGTCTTCCAGCAGCACGGCGTAGGTATTTTTCATCTCCTCTTTGACCCACTCGATGTAATCCGGGTCCGGCTGTTCGATTTCACCCGTACGCACATCGGTGACAAACGGACTGTATCCCCGGGTGGGCACCCCCAGCACATGGAAGACGATCAGCTTCGCGTCCCATTTTAATTCCAGATCAAAAGCCACTTTGGCCGCGTTATCGCAGGTGGGAGAGGCAGTTGTCGCAAACAGGATTTTTTTAAACATTGGTCATCTCCTTAGGGCACACTCCTTGGAAGTCCCGTGAAAGCTGAGTTCCCATACGATCCCGTCGATGAACTCAAAGAGGCTGAAGACCGTATCAAACTCAAATATATCGACCTTGTCGCCAAATATGACATGTTTCAGCTTGCCCAGTTTAACCGGCATATCCAGCAAATTTTCAAACGGATAGGACTTGATTTCACAGGTTGCATTTCCACGGACGCCGTAAAGGGAACTGTAAATTTCCAGCCGCGGTTCACCGGGGAAGCCGATCATCTCAATGGTCTTGCAAAATGCCAGATGATCGATCGCATCACAAGTGCAGCGGCTCGGCGGGCAAGCACGAAATTGCCCCAGGCAGTCCGGCAGAAAAGGGTTGAGCTTTGTGAGCACTGCATAGTGCTCGAACAGGCGGAAAAAACTGCGTAAGGTGCAGCCCGCCTCCAGTTCGACCCCGCAGCTGAGCAACATCAAAGGATCACCCTCGACAACTTTATCGTTTTGCGTGATCAGTCCGTCATTTCTCAGCGTGATTTTATTCATGGCGCCATCAAGTGCCCCCGGTCAAAAATGCCGCCACCGCCTGAATTCCAGCTCGCTTTAGATTCTTTTATCGTAAGCGTTTAGCCCATTGAAAAACCATAGATGGGCCGCCAGCTCATCGGCTTCGGGCAGCGGAAAAAACTCGCAAATAAGGGTTCGTAAAACCGACCCGCGCGTTGAATTCAAACAGGATGCCGCGCAAATGAAGGTCAGTCGAGGCCTTGATGGGTACTCCTTTACGGTTCGGTTTAACGACCTCTAATTTTCTCAGACAGTTTCCCGATGCCCAAAGCCGATCAGTGATCGACCGGGATATTTTGCATACAGCTAAAGTGATACCTTTTATTGGATTTCCTCTTGTCGCACCCCGCAAGATCCCCTCTCAATCCGAATCCTTGAGCTTTGCGCCCTCCGGCTGGCCCTCATGGTCTATTCTTCCTGAGGCTTCAGGTGTTCCGGCACTTCGATCATTTTTATGAGCAGAGGCTTTAAAAAGGACCATCTGATCCCGATGCGATAGACTTCCTCCAGATCCCGAATCGCGTCCCAGCAGTTGTGGCAGGGCGCCACCACCAGCTTCGCGCCGGTGGACAGGATCTGGTCGCGTTTGACTTTCAGACCGATATTGCGCTGTTGCCGGTAGCGGCCGATCCCGTTTAACCCCCCGCCGCCGCCGCAGCAGAAGTTGTGCTCCCGGGAGGGCTTCATTTCCCGAAAGTCTTCGGCCATATAGCTCATAATTTCCCGGGCGGCATCCCCCAGGCCGGCATTGCGAATATAATTGCAGGAATCCTGGTAGGTGACCGGCTCCTTGATCTTTTTCGCGGGATCGATCTTCAGCTTCCCGGTGCGCAACGCTTCAGCCACCCATTCCACATAATGGAAACTCTCAATGGGCGTTTTGCCGGTTTGCAGGCCGGCCCAATAAGGGCCTTCGATGACCGTGGCCCGGTAGGCATGGCCGCATTCGGTCACCACCATTCGCTGGGGTTTGAGCCGGTCCATCGCATCATAAACCGATTCGACCTGCAGCTTGCAGGCTTCCCAATCCCCCGCAAACATGGCCAGGCTGGTTTCCTCCCAACCCTCGCTGGGAACCGTCCAGTTCGCCCCGGCCACATGAAACAAGATCGCCGCTTCGGCCAGATCTTCGGGATAGTGTTTCGGTTCCCGGGCATTGACCGTATACATGATTTCGGCGTTGGTCTTGTCGATGGGGATAGTCAACCCGGGCCAATCCTCCTCGTATTCTTCGGCCATCCACTCGCAGGTGTCCACCCAGTCCTCCGTGGTGATGTCCATTTGAGCGCGATAGACGCGGTGCATGCCGGAGCCGATTTTCATTTCCCAGGGCACAAAGCCTTGGGAAAACAGCAGACCTCGCACGTAGCCGAACATGATGCCCGTATCGATGCCCAAGGGGCAGTACAGGCCGCAGCGGTTGCAGCAGGTGCACTTGGCGTAGGCGGTATCCATCACCATCTGCATAAAGGCGTTATCCACATCCCCCTTGCGACGGATGATTTGCCCCAAGGTCGACTGGATTTTATAGGATGGAACCTGAGTGGGGTCCCGCTGATTGGCCAGATAATAAAAACAGCTTTCGGCGCACAAACCACAGTGCGTGCAAATATCAAGCCAGGTGCGAATCCTGGATCGGCACGTTTTCTGAATAACGGACCACAGGGCCGTGCGATTCACCTCCAACTGGTTCATCTCTTCATAATATTGCTTGCCGCTTTTGTCGGCCAACAAGGCATGGAGTTGTTCTTTGG
>CP070697.1:2802080-2806192 GCA_020353555.1 Desulfobacterales bacterium | reverse complement strand
ACAGTATTCCCAGCGACTACGATCCTGAGTTGTATGTCTCCTCTATCCGGCCGCTGGTGGACCGTTACCAGCCGTCATGCATTCTTCTGCTGAGCAGTTCCTTCGGCGATGACCTCGGCGCGCGCCTTGCGGCCGAACTGCAAGCCCCCTTTGTCTGCCAATGCGTGGACTTCAAAACCGGTTCATCCGAGCGCCCGGTCTTCGTTAAATCGTCTCATCGGCGCATGCTTTATGCCCAGTGGATGATCGCGATCCGTACCTGCACGATTGTCACGGTTGTCCCGGAGATCCTAGACCCTTTCTATCCGACGACTCCCTGTTCGCCCGAACTCGTGCGCATCCCGGCCGGTCCGCCCGCGCGCCAACGGATATTCGGCCGTACCCACCGCAAAGGCGATCCCAAAACCATCGATCTCTGCGAGGCTGAGGTTATCGTGGTCGCGGGTCGAGGCGCTTTGCACGGCAAAGGCTATGATCTCACCGCCCGCTTCGCAGATCTTTTGGGAGCGACCCTGGCCTGCACCCGACCCCTCGCCGACCAGGGCATCCTTCCCTTTGACCGCCAGATCGGACAAACGGGCAAAGCGGTGTCTCCCAAGCTCCTCATCACCTGCGGTGTCTCCGGCGCCTTCGAATTCACGGTGGGTATTGAACGATCCGCCAAGATCATTGCCATCAATACGGACGCCAACGCCCGGATCTTGCAGTACGCCGACCTCGGGATTGTCGGCCAGCTGGAAGAAGTCCTTCCTGAAATGATCGATCAGCTCCAGCACCAGAGGCCCTTCGGGGAGGCGCCATGAAACGTTCCGTTCTCATCGGGGTGGCGGTTTTGGCGCTAACCACCTGGGGCGAGCCAACCGGGGGGGCTGACGTGGCGGATTGTATGCAATGCCATGGCGAGCCGGGCCAAGCTGGAATTCCTTCGATCTCCCGCACGGATTACAAAAACTCTGTGCACGGCAAGGTGTTGGATTGCCGCGAATGCCATACCCGGATCGACACGCAGATGCATGGGATGATCCAAGGGGATGGGGCCGTCGACTGCAATCTGTGCCATGAGCAAGTAAATCGGCACGCCGCCCGATCAATGGCGGCGAACCGGCCGCAATGCCATACTTGTCACACCCGCCACCGCATCCACAAAAAAACAAGCGCCACTTCATCGGTCCATCCCCGTCAACTGAGAAAGACCTGCCGTCAATGCCACCCCGTGGAATGCGGACAACGGAATTTACTGTCTTTTCTTCCTTCCATACGGGTTGCCTCGCATGCCAAGCAGGATTTCTCCCTCACCTACGACGACGCCGACTGTGTCGGCTGTCATCAAGGAGAAGCCGCGCACGGCGAGGAGGAGCCGATCAGTGCGCAACAATGCTACAAGTGTCATTCACAACGGGCCAACCCCGAATGGATGGGGTACATCCATACCAATGCCGATCTGAGCCGACAGCCGGCCGTCTTTTTCGCCGGCGTGCTCCATTTGGCCCTTGTCGTGTTCCTCGGCGGCTGGGGCCTCCGTTCCGGCTGGCGCCGAATGGCCGGCCGGCACAGGAGAGATCAAGAAGATGTGGGCCTCCCTTGACTTGTTTTTCACAGCCATAGCCATCACCGTCATGGCCCTGGGCCTCCGGCGGCGTTGGATGGCCTGCCGGACAGCGAGGGCCGAGCAAGCCCGTGGTCACGGGGAAGATCTGATCAGATACCTTGTGGGACACAAAAGAATCCTGCGGCGACCTTCCGCCGGTACCGCGCATCTTTTCCTCTTTTGGGGCTTTCTGACCTTCGTGGCCTTGATTATTCTGTATAAATGCCGCTGGACGGTTTCCCCGCGGGTGTCCCAACTGTTGTCGTTCTTCACGGATCTTTTGGCTTTCTTGATGGCGTGGGCCACTTCTTATTTTCTGGTCCGGCGCTTGAGATCAGAGAACCGAACGCTCCGTACCTTGCTCCCGCTGCTCATGCTGGCTGCGATCGTCTGCACGGGCCTCCTCTCCGAGGCTCTGCGGTTAAGCCTCACCGGTCTGGATTCGCGCTGGCAATACCCGATAGGTTGGCCCCTTTCCGTGGCGCTACCGGCCTCGGTTCCTCTGATGCAGATCATGATCCGTTGTCATTTCTTCTTGGTCCTGCTCTTCGTGGCCACGATGCCCTTCACGCTCATGCGGCACGCCGCCGCGGCGTCGGCCAGTGTCTACTACCGGGGGGGAGTCGCACCGGGCAAGCTGAAGCGCATGGACTTTGATCACGGGCCCTTCGGGGCGGCAACGATTCTGGATTTCACATGGCAGCAGCGTTTGAATGCTTACGCGTGCGTCGCATGCGGTCGGTGTGATGAAGTTTGTCCCGCCTATCAGTCCGGAAAGCCACTCTCTCCCATGAAAATCATGGGGGAGATCTTGAAGCAGAGCGAGGAAGTATACCGTCGCAAGCTCGATCGCCAAGCATCCCCAGGGTTGCAGGCGAGCATATCCGGCGAGGAGGTCTGGTCCTGCACGACCTGTCTGGCGTGTATCGAACGCTGCCCGGTATACATCGACCCCCTGGACAAAATCATCGCGATCCGCAGGTACATCATCGCGGAGAGCGGGGATTTGCCCCGCGAACTTCAGAACACGTTTGAAAACTTGGAGATCTATGGGGATATCTATGCTCAGGGGGCTTCAAAAAGGAAAGCGCTCGCTGCGGCTTTGCGTCTGCCTGTCGCCGAAGAGGGGGGGTCAAGGGACTGGTTGCTGTGGATCGGCTGTCAGGCGTCTTTCAATGCGCGCGCCCAAGACGCCTTGAAGGCCACCGTCCGTCTCTTGAAGGCCGCGGGCCTGCGGATATCCATCCTGGGCAAAGAGGAGGCATGTTGCGGCGATATGGTCCGACGGGCGGGCAACGAGTATCTTTTCGCGGAATTAGCCCGAAGGAATATCCACAACTTGCAGAAATACGGTATTGATAGAATTATGACCGGTTGCCCTCACTGTTTGAATACCCTCAGAAATGACTACTCAGAGTGCGGGGGGCATTTCGAGGTGCGTCACTACGCGGAGCTCCTGTGGGATCGGATTGCCTCGGGTGATCTGCAAATGGGATCCGCACCCGCAAGCACGTTGACCTTGCAAGATCCCTGCTACCTGGCCCGGGCCAACTCCTCCACGGAGCAGCCCCGCAATATCTTGAAGGCCTTGACCGGCGTGCAATTGCGCGAGATGAAACCAACGGGCGCATATGCAAACTGCTGTGGCGGTGGGGGGGGGCGCGTGTGGATGCATGATCAAGGTGGCCGCAAAATCAGTGACCTGCGCGCCGAGGAAGCCCGTGCCACCGGAGCCGAGATCTTGATCACGCTTTGTCCCCATTGTCTGGTCATGCTTGAAGATGCAGTGCAGGGGCGGGGTGGGCGGGACGCTCCGGAGGTCAAGGATCTGGGGGAGTTTGTCGCGCCGTGTGTTGTCTCGGACGCCAAGGAAAGGTAGCGGCAGGGGAAGGCGAGGTTATCCCCCCGAGGACAAGAGGCCGGATCCATGAAGATTGTTGTTTGTGTCAAACAGATCGCGCTCATCCTGGCAAGAACGGGCAATGATCCCCAACAGCAGTTTGTCAGCCGCGACGACCGGGTGCCGTTAATCAATCCCCCTGATTTGATCGCCGTCGAAGCCGGCCTGCAAATCAAGGAATCCCTGGGAGGCGAGATCTTCCTGGTGACCGTGGGGCCTCTGATCGCGGAGGCGAGACTGCGAAAATGCTGGGCCATGGGAGCCGACAGGCTCCTTCATCTCGAGGTTCCGGAGGGTGAGGATCTGGATCATCACCAGAAGGCGGCCGTTTTGGCCGGGACCCTAAGAAAAGAGCGTCCTGATCTGGTCCTTTGCGGGCAGATGTCCCTGGATACCGAAGGAGGACAACTGGGGGCCCGATTGGCCGCCATGTTGGACATGCTGTATATCTCCCGCGTCGTGTCTCTGGAGATGCCCGCCGGCAGCGCTAGAATGGCCGCCACCCGGGCCCTGGAAAGAGGCGACCGGGAGATTGTCCAAGGCACGCTCCCAGCTGTTGTTTCCGTCCAACCGGGCCTGTATCAGCCGCGATATCCCTTACTTAAGAACGTGCTCCGCTGCCAG
>CP070697.1:2797863-2801980 GCA_020353555.1 Desulfobacterales bacterium | reverse complement strand
ACGATGAACGCACGGCATGCACTCTTTTTGCGTCTTGGGGCATAACTGTTTGATGCCCGGCTCCCGCAAAACGGTCGCCGGGCCCTCCGTCATCAGACTCAAAATACAGGCTCCCGCATTCTCAATGACCACCCCATTTTTGGGCATTGATCCTTTTATCCTTGACATGATTGGGTAAGTCGTCTATAGGCATTCCCTTAAGTTTTGGACTCGCTCCCCAGGTCAGGGCTTAGGCGTGCATCCCGTTGCGCTTGGGGTTTCGAGAATTACCGTCGGGCCAAAGGAGGCTTGCAGTTTTTGGGCACGGGGTTGGAACGTTTACTAGAAAAGCACAAGACCGCCATCCTGAAAAATTGGTTTGAATCGGCGATCCAAGCCTATGCCCCTGACATGGCCCTATTTATCAGCGGTAAGAAAGATCCTTTTGCCAATCCTGTGGGCAGCACGACCCTCAAAGGCCTGGAAGTTCTGCTGGATCAGCTCATCGCCGATATGGATCGCCAGATCATCACCTCCTATTTAGATCCTATCATCCGGATCCGAGCCGTGCAGGACTTTACCCCCTCCCAGGCCACCGCCTTTATTCTCCTGCTAAAAAAGATCCTCCGCCACCGTTTCGCCGACGAGCTGAGGGATCACCAGCTAGCTGGCGAACTCGTGTTGTTGGAGGCAAAAATCGATCAGCTCTGTCTGATGGCCTTTGACATTTATATGGCGTGCAGAGAAAAGATTTATGAAATCAAGGCGGCCGAAACGCGGAATCGGACCTTCCGGGCATTCGAGAGGGCGGGGTTGATCACGGACACCCTTGACGAAAAACCCGGGCTCAAGTAGGGCCCATTTGAGGAACTGCCGCGAAAGCCCCGGAAGGACCTCAAGAAATTGTCCCAGTGTTTGACTGGATTGACACGAAGCACCCCTCCGAGTGTCGGAAGGATCTTGAGAGGCCATTCTCAAATCGACACCGGGCGGGTTTCCGAATGAATGCTTATTAGAGGCATCAGCCCCGTCGTTCATCGGTAATTTTGAACCTTAGCGTGAGGTGCGTTTAAAATGAATGCAAGGTACATGATTTCAGCCCTAGCAGTCATCGTGCTGTTTTTAGTTGTCTTGATCGCCGTCCAGGTGCCGGGGCTGCGCTATGTTTTCGGCATTTTCATCCCCTACCTGGCCCTCCTGACTTTCATGGTGGGCTTCATCTATCGGGTGATGGACTGGACGCGTTCGGCGGTACCGTTCCGCATTCCGACCACCGCCGGCCAGCAGAAATCCCTGCCCTGGATCCGGTACGCCCCATTCGACTGCCCGTCCAACAAGGGGGGTGTGCTGGTTCGGATGATTCTGGAAGTGCTGACTTTCCGCTCCCTGTTCAAGAACACGCGCATGCGATTAAGAGAGGGCTCGCGACTTGCCTATCAGCTGGAGATTTTTCTCTGGGTGGGGGCGCTGGCCTTCCACTATGCCTTCCTGGCGGTGTTGGTCCGGCATCTGCGTTTTTTCACGGAGCCGGTGCCGTTCTTTGTGCAGCTGGTGGAAAACGTAGACAGCTTTTTCCGGTTTGAGTTCGTGTATCCGGTGGTGCAGTTCGGGCTGCCGGGCGTTTTTCTCTCCGGGCTGGTTCTGTTGGCGGCGGTGACTTACTTGTTTTTAAGACGAATCTTTGTCCCGCAGGCGAAGTATATTTCGCTGGCGGCCGATTATTTCCCGCTCTTTCTGATTTTCGCGATTGCGCTATCGGGCATCTATATGCGGTATGTGACCAAAATCGATGTATTGGCCGCCAAGGAACTGACCATGGGCTTGGTAACCTTTCATCCCACGCTGCCCGAGGGAGTGGGTTCAGTATTCTATGTGCATGTATTTTTTGTCAGCGTGCTGCTGGCCTACTTCCCCTTCAGCAAATTGATGCATCTGGGCGGAATCTTCCTGAGTCCGACGCGCAACCTGACCACGGATACCCGGGCACGCCGGCACATCAATCCGTGGAACTACCCCGTTCCGGTCCATACTTACGAGGAATATGAGGACGAATTCAGAGATAAAATGATTGAGGCAGGACTGCCAGTGGAAAAAATGCCCGTGGAAAATCTGGTTGAGGAGGAAAAAAAAGGAGTAAGCCATGGCAGAGGAAATTCTTAAACCTGAAGAACTGTTACAAATTAGCCATCGCCCGCCCGTGACGGATTGGATGGAGACTCCCATCAACATTCGCAAAGGCATGTATTGTTACGCCTCGAACCCGAAGAGCGTAGAATACGTAGGTCTTCCCAATGCCCGCCCGTGGAATCCGGTGGAAGACGACTGGAAACTGCCTGAAAACTGGCAGGAGATCATTCATCAGGGGTTCAAGGAACGTCTGGAAAAATTTCGATCGTTTAAGGTTTTCATGGATATTTGCGTGCGGTGCGGCGCCTGCGCGGACAAATGCCATTATTTTATCGGTACCGGGGACCCCAAGAACATGCCGGTGCTGCGGGCCGAGCTCTTGCGCTCGGTTTACCGCAATGATTTCACGACGGTCGGCAGGATCCTGGGCAAGGTGGCCGGCGCCCGGCCGCTGACGCTGGAGGTGCTGAAAGAGTGGTGGTACTACTTTTTTCAATGTTCCGAATGCCGGCGTTGCTCGGTGTTTTGTCCTTATGGGATTGACACCGCCGAAATCACGATCATGGGCCGGGAGCTTCTGAATCTGCTGGGCCTGAACATCGACTGGATCGCCACGCCGGTGGCCAATTGCTATCGCACCGGCAACCATTTGGGGATCCAGCCCCATGCCTTCAAGGATATGCTGGATTTCTTCGTCGACGACATCGAGGAAATTACGGGAGTGCGGGTGGAGCCCCAATTCAACAAAAAAGGTGCCGACATCCTGTTTATTACCCCGTCCGGCGACGTGTTTGCCGATCCGGGCACCTATACCTGCATGGGGTATATGATGCTGTTCCATTTTCTTCAGGAAAGGTACGGATTGGACATCACCTGGAGCACCTATGCTTCCGAGGGCGGCAACTTCGGCTTTTTCACCTCCCACGAAACCATGAAGCGGCTGAACTCTAAAATGTATGCCGAAGCCAAGCGGCTGGGGGTCAAATGGATTCTGGGCGGGGAATGCGGTCACATGTGGCGGGTCATCAATCAGTACATGGATACCATGAACGGGCCGGCCGATTTTCTGCGGACGCCGGTTTCGCCCATTACGGGCACCCGATTTGAAAATGCCAAATCAACCAAAATGGTTCACATCACCGAGTTTACGGCCGATTTAATCAAACACGGCAAACTCGACCTGGATCCTCGCCGCAACGATCACTTGAAAGTGACCTATCATGACTCCTGCAACCCGTCCCGGGGCATGGGTTTATTTGAAGAGCCCCGCTATGTTATCCAAAACGTTTGTAACCATTTCTATGAAATGCCGGCCAACACCATCCGGGAACAGACCTTCTGCTGCGGCAGCGGCGCGGGTCTGAACGCCGGCGAAGATATGGAGTTGCGCTTGACCGGCGGGCTACCCCGCGCCAATGCGGTCAATTATGTCCGCGCCAAACACGGCGTGAATATGCTGGCCTGTATTTGTGCCATCGATCGGGCCGCTCTGCCGGCACTGATGGAATACTGGGTGCCCGAAGTCGACGTCACCGGCGTGCATGAGCTGGTGGCCAATGCCCTGAACTTGCCCGGACAAAACGAAAGGAGCACCGACCTGCGCGGTGAAGAGTTGCCGGGGAGCGCGGGCGCTGCGGAGGGTGAAGCTGATGAAGAATAGGAAACTGATCATCACGGGTTTAATCATTTTCATGGTCATCATAACGTTTCCCTTCTGGTACAACCGGGGGAAAGCCGCTCCAGCACCCGAGCTCATCCTGACGGAAATGGCCCAAAAGGCCAAAGAATGTGTCCGGGCCACCGCCTACATGAGGACCCAGCACATGCAGCTGCTCGACGTCTGGCGCGAGTCGGTGGTGCGCGAAGGCAAAAGAGTTTATGTAAACCCCAGCGGCAAGGAATTTAACATGAGTCTTTCCAATACCTGTTTGGATTGTCACTCCAATAAGGCTGAGTTTTGTGACCGATGTCATAATTACGCCTCGGTCCGGCCTTACTGCTGGGATTGTCA
>CP070697.1:2793632-2797763 GCA_020353555.1 Desulfobacterales bacterium | reverse complement strand
TTATGTCGGCGCCTCGCCGAAGCTGTATGGCGAATGGCTGTTGGGGACGCTGTGTCGCCACCCGATATACAGTTCGGAGGAAAACTTTGTGTTTATCAACGCGTGGAATGAGTGGGCCGAGGGCTGTCACCTGGAACCGGATGAACGCTGGGGAAGAGGATTCCTCGAAGCCCATCACAAAGCGATTCGTAAGTATTATGCCCGCAACCGCCGAGGCGGTGAAACGCGCCGGCCAAGGATGCATGAGGGGACGCGCGGAGAATAAATACGGTCAAGCCGGGCGCGGGGGCGCGGGTGACGATATCGCGGATAATAACATTGCGCAAAAGGGCCGGCAGGATCACGCCGGTCCGACCGGCGCGGCGCAATTGTCGCTGCGCGGCGGAGAGATCGGCCCATTTTTCTGTTGCATTTCCCCCCAAAAAAGATCATTAAAGAAGGGAAAGAAGCTTTGGTCTCACTTGATTGCCTCTATTCGACCTGTTCCTGTAAGGAGTTGTCTGCCCTGAGCATGCGGTCCATGGTCAACCACAGGCTGCGCGAACCCTGTCGCGCGACGCTGTGGTTGGCGTCTTCCCCTTGAAATTGATGCTCACGCTCACGCCGTTCGCGACATGCGCTCTAATCCTTTGGTTGTCTGACATTTCCGTTTTGGTTTAGTCGTGACGTAATTATGTTGACGGGGTATGACCGGAAAAGCGTTGGCGGTGTGGGCGATGAGAGCGGGTCGCTGGCTGACGGCGGCGCCTTTTTTTCCGGGTTTCACGTCATCCATCCATAGATGGGTTGGAATCCTATGGCTGCCCCCACCTTTGCATTTGCGGAAGAGGCCAGGATCTTTCTGCTCGTTGCGGATGCGCATTGCCGGCTGAGCGAGCCTCTGCGAGAGGTCCTCCAGAGTTGTGAAAACCCCCGCATTCAGCTTCTGGAAAAGCGGGTCGACGCCTTAGAGTCTGAGCGCTGGGCGCAATGCCTGGGGACCTGCCTCTCCCGGTTCGATCCGCAGCTGATCTTTCTTCTGCTGGATTCGCCTAACCTGGAGCGGGCGGACAAGCTGTTGCGCTCGGCGGCCGGCAAAACGCGGCGCCCGGTCGTGGCCGTCATAAAATCCGCTGAGCCCGAAGCCCTGATCGCACTTCTGAGACTGGGGGTCAATGATTTCATTACCCCGCCGCTGAGGAAGGTCGATGTCCTGCCGCGTCTTTGGCGTTGGCTCCAACCCCAGACGCCGGACGAGCTATTGGTCCAGAGCTTAAAAGCGAAAATCGGGCCGCGACAGATGGTGGGACAGGATCCCGGGTTTTTGGCGGAAATCAATAAAATTCCGATCGTAGCCGCGTGTGACGCCAGCGTTCTGATCATGGGCGAAACCGGTACGGGCAAAGAGCTGTGCGCCCGGGCGATTCACTACCTCAGCCCACGGGCGGGAAAACCCTTCGTTCCGGTCAACTGCGGCGCCATCCCGACCGAGCTGGTGGAAAATGAATTGTTCGGCCACGTCAAGGGCGCTTTCACGGGGGCCTCCAATTCATACCCGGGTTTGATTCATGCGGCCAATGGCGGGACTTTGTTTTTGGACGAAATTGACTGCCTGCCTCTGCCAGCGCAGGCCAAGTTGATGCGCTTTCTGCAGGACAAGGAGTATCGGCAGCTGGGTTCCACCAAGTTTCATCAGGCCGACGTGAGAATCGTGGTTGCCTCTAATATGGATTTACACCAAGCCGCATCCGAAGGCAGGTTCCGGCGCGACTTGTACTATCGGTTGAATGTGATTCCCCTCAATCTTCCCCGCCTGCAGGACCGCACGCGTGACGTTGCCCTCCTGGCAAGGCATTTTTTGAACCGCTATGCCCTCGAGTACAACAAGCCGGTGGTGGACTTCGCCCCGGAAGCCATGCAGAAACTCCTGCTCCATGACTGGCCGGGCAATGTGCGCGAGCTGGAAAACGTGGTCGAACGAGCGGTCATCTTTTGCCGCCAGACCAATATCCAGGGTGCGGATATTTCACTTCCCGCTGAAGCTAAAAGCCTCGAGGGTCCGGAATCGTTGCAAACGATGAAGGCCAGGATGGTCGCCGACTTTGAAAAAAAATACATCCAGGACTTGCTTCTGGCCCACCGGGGAAATATCAGCCAGGCCGCGAAGGTCGCCCGGAAGAACCGCAGGGCGTTTTGGGAACTGATTCGCAAGTATCAGATCGACGTGCAGCGGTTTAAAGGCGAATTAACCGCAAAACCTGGATAGGGGCGCATCTGCGTCGGACAAATTCGTCCTAGGACTTTAGGCTCGATCCGGTAAGGTTTTGTCGATGGGCCGTCCGCCTGACCCGGGACAAAAAGAGCCGATCGAGCAGCGGCCTAACCGCACCCAACCCATCGATAACAAGCCTTCCGCTCCGACCTCCAAAAGCAATCCTTCCATTATTATCAGCTAGTTACAGGTTTTTCCCAACGCCGCTATCCAAAACCGGCACGCTCGTTGCACGATTACGGGGCGGATTGGCAAGTTTTGTGTTCAAAGCCCGACGGATGGTGATGTGTGGAAAAATCAGAAGTCGCCCGGCAGATCCTGGCCTACCTGGCCGACCATCCAGATGCGCGGGATACCCTCGAAGGCATTGTCCACTGGTGGTTGCTGGAGAGCCAGATCAAGTACCAGATTTTCCTTGTCCGGGAAGCCATTCAGGAGCTCGTTGACCGGGAATTGCTCCTGGAGGAAGTGCTACCGGGATCCGAGCCGGGTTACCGCATCAACGCGACGAAGCAGGATGAGATCCGGAAATTTTTCCAAGGAGCGGGCGGCCCCTCCCGCGGCCGCCGTCCCCGCAGCCGGAAGCGCAAGCCATGAGCGGTTACAGTGCCATTTACGATATCAGCGCCACCTTGCTCGAGCTGTTGAAGGCCCACATGGACAACCTCGTCGCCCAGGACCGCATCTCGCTTTCTTCCCCCGCGGAGCTGCAGCAGGACACAACACCGCGGCTCGGACTGTTCCTGTACCAGGTGATCGAAAACCATCACCTGAAGAACAGCGAGTTGACGGCGATGGCAGCGGATCGGCTGCGCTTTCCGCCTCTGGCCCTTGATGCGTTCTATCTGCTGACGGCCTATGCGCAGACGCGCGAGAGTGAGCACCAGATTCTGGGCCGCGCCATGCAGATTTTCTACGATTACGCCATCATCCGGGGATCGCTGTTGCGCGGGGGTCTGGCGGGTAGCGCGGAAGAGATCAAGATTGGTCTGCACACGCTTTCTCTCGACGATATCAATAAACTGTGGAACACGTTCGGGAATCGGCCCTATAAGCTGTCGATGGCTTATCGCGTCTCGCTGGCGCTCATTGAGTCAACCCGGGAGACGGTTGCCGCGCGAACGACCGAGCGCGTGGGGCGGTACGGGACCCTGCCTTCGGGATAACGAGGCTGAACATGGCAAGCGGGCTAATGGCGTTGGATACACGACAATCAGCGCTCTCCTTTGCTCTTTCGCTCGTCGATGACTTCACCGGCAAGGCCGGACTCCTGGGCCAAACCACGGTCACGGCGGCGGAGGCCGATCAGGCCGGACGGCTCAATCCCAGCGGATACTATGTGTTCATGGGCTTGACCGGATCTAACTTCACCGTGCAAATCCGCAACACCTGTTACCTGGATCACGACCTCTCCGTCGATATCAGCGCCTTGGATCCCCGCTTGCCACTGGCGACGACCGTGGTGCATCCGCGGTATCTGTACCCGTTTCCGGCGGGCAGCACGCTGATCATGGGTCGGGTAACGGACAGCCTTCAGCAGCCCCTGGCCGGGGTGGACGCGACGGTGCAAGGCAGCACCGTCACCAACCAGAGCGATCCGGGCGGGCGATTTGTGCTCTACTTTACGGGCTTGAGCGAGGATGACGTCCAGATTCAGGACAGCCGGCGCCTCATCCTGGTCAACGACAGCACGACGCTGCAGCTTGAGGTGCAGCGATCCGGATATCAGAGTTCGACCGTGACCATCGGTCCGGTCGAGGAGGGTTCGACCAAACTGGTCAGGGATCCCATCGTGATGGTGTCCTCGTGACCGTATTTTGCAATTCATGAGGAGGTGAGCCATGGCATTGATACGCAATGTCTCCAGTCAATCCATCGTC
>CP070697.1:2789389-2793532 GCA_020353555.1 Desulfobacterales bacterium | reverse complement strand
CACCGCCAGGTACCCAGCCACTAAGAAAGACATCGAATGCGCTTCCTTGGCGGCCTTGGGGGACCTTGTGGCCCCAAATTTTGGTTCCGGTCTGTCCGGGTCAGGAGGTTACCGCATGAAGTATCTCGTAAATGTTGATGAAAAGAAGCCGGATGAAGATAAGCGCTCTCTGAGGCACGTGGTCCAAGGACGCGAAAGCGAAATTCTGCGCGACACCTACTATCTAGTCGATCCCGCCCATTCCCCCTCGAAGAATCTGACGATGGGCTACACCGTCATTTATCCCACCGGCAAAACGACCGGGCACGCCCATGCGGACATGGAAGAAGTCTACTACATTCTCAGCGGCAAAGGTCAAATGGTCATCGGTGATGACGAGTTTCCGATTCAGGCGGGGGATGCATTTTACGTGCCCTTCGGTGCTTTCCATGTCACCTACAACACGGGGAATCAGCCCTTGGCCATGGTGTGGGTGACCGGTCGCGACGCCAGCGCCGCGAAATAATTTGAGGAGAAGCAATGGCAGACTATTTGATGCTCATCGACGGTGAATGGGTCGACGCCGAAAGCCGTGAATACATTGACGTGATCAATCCGGCCAACGAAGAGACTTTCGCCCGGGTTCCCCGAGCCACGGCCACGGACGTTAATCGTGCTCTGGAGGCAGCCCAGCGGGCTTTCCCCGCCTGGGCACGCCTCTCTCCCGCCCGGCGCGCCGATTATCTCCGGCGGGCCAGCGCTATCCTGGAAGAGCGCAAGGCCCACGTCGGCCGCCTCATGACCCAGGAGCAGGGCAAACCCCTGAAGGAAGCCATGGGCGAAGTCGAAAAAGCCGCCGAGATGCTGCAGTACTACGCCGAGGAAGGCCAGCGGGCTTACGGTACGATCATCGCCAATCCGGACCCCCGGGATCAGAGTCTGGTTATCAAACAGCCCGTGGGGGTCGTCGCAGCCCTTTCACCCTGGAATTACCCCGTCGAACTGACCGGCTGGAAGGCCGCCGCCGCCCTGGCGGCCGGTTGCACAATTGTGGCCAAACCGCCTTCCTTGACGCCCCTTTCGCCCTTGGAATTTTGGCGTTGCCTTTTTGATGCCGGAATTCCCGCCGGGGTCATCAACGCGGTCACCGGGTCCGGGGAAACGGTCGGCCGCCAGCTCGTGCGCAGCCCCATCTCCCAGAAGATCGCCTTTACCGGATCCCTGGAAGTCGGCAAGGACGTCCAGGCTCAGGCCAAGGATATGATCAAGAAGATTTCACTGGAGTTGGGCGGTCAATGCCCTCTCATCGTCAGCAAGAACTGCGATCTGGGCAACGTTGTGAAAGGCGCGGTGCGAAGGTCATTCCGTAATATGGGGCAAATCTGCATCGCGATCAATCGCATCTATGTCCACCAAGACATCTATGCCGCGTTTCTGGATGCGTTTCAAAAGCAGACCCGCCAACTGACCATCGGCAACGGCCTGGAAAAGCCCGACTGCGATGTCGGCCCCATGGCCAGTTTGGCAGGCCTCGAAAAGTCGAAACGCCATATCCAGGATGCATTGGCCAAAGGCGCCCGCCTGATTTGTGGCGGGAAAAAGCCCTCGGGACCGGAATTTCAGAAGGGCTATTTTTTTGAGCCCACCGTTTTGGCGGACACCCATCACGAGATGCTGGTGATGACCGAGGAAACTTTCGGACCGGTGGTCGGGGTTATGCCGTTTCGAACCCTGCAGGAGGCCATCGCATGGGCCAACGCGACGCCTTACGGATTGGCGGCCTATGCCTACACCAACGACCTGCACGAAATGGATAAGCTGTCCCGCGAACTCGAGGCCGGCAGTGTCGCCATCAACAACGTGGATGCAGGCATCATGAACGCGCCTTACGGCGGATGGAAACAGAGCGGTATCGGGCACGAGCACGGACACGCCGGCCTGGAAGAATACCTCCACCTCAAACACATCCGGATCCGGTATCGTGAGCCTGAGCTCTGATGAGATCCTGTCCGGCGTCATATCAACCGTGTCGCTTCGGGCGCGAACTGCATTTTTGACGTGCGCCAACCTCAACCGACAGGACAAGTTCCGGCGGTGTTTGGGCGGGTTGCGCGGCTATTTTTGACGGAGACAAGCTAGAAGCAGGGGGTAAAACCATGGCGCGACAATATGTAATGGGCATTGATATCGGAACCTCGGGATGCAAAACTCTAATCATCGACCAGAAGGGTCAGGTCGCGGCCAAAACCCTGGAGGAATACCCCTTGTCAACGCCACAGCCCGGCTGGTCGGAGCAGGACCCCGAGGATTGGTGGCAGGCCGTCCGGGCGACCGTTCGACGCACGCTCACAAATTTCGAACCCCGGAACGATATTAAAGCCATCGGACTGAGCGGCCAAATGCACGGATTGGTGGCGCTGGACCACGATGGGCGGGTGCTGCGGCCGGCCATCCTTTGGAACGATCAGCGCACCGGAAAGCAGTGCCGCGAAATCCATGATATGCTGGGTGGTGTGGATGGGCTGTTGAAGCTGACCAACAACCAAATGCTCCCCGGCTACACCGGCGGCAAGATTCTCTGGTTGCGGGCCCACGAACCCCATCACTATGAAAAACTCAGGAAAATATTAAACCCCAAAGACTACATTCGCTATCGTCTTACCGGTGAATACGCGACCGAAGTTTCGGACGCCTCGGGCACGGGGCTGTTCGATGTCCGGGCGCGGGACTGGTCCTACCCGCTTGTGGAACGTCTTGAAATCCCCAAAGACTGGCTCCCCCGCTGTTACGAATCGCCCGAGGTGAGTGGCCGCCTGACGGCCGGCACGGCTTCGGATTTGGGACTTCCGGCGGGGATTCCGGTTGCGGGGGGCGGAGGAGATGCTGTGGTTCAAACTACCGGCACCGGTCTGGTAGAACCCGGTATTCTCGGAACCACCATCGGCACCGCCGGTATCGTCGCCATGGCGCTGGATCGCTGCTATGCTAATCCCGAGGGCAAACTGCAGGTTTTCTGCAACACCATGCCGAACAAGTGGCACACCATGGGCGTCACCCTGGCCGCCGGCGGATCCTTGCGGTGGGTGCGGGATATGCTCGGCGGCGCTGAAAACGAAGTGGCCAAATGGACGGGGGTCGATGTTTACGAGCTGTTCAGCCAAGAGGCGGCCCGGGCGGAACCGGGATCGGAGGGGTTGCTCTTTCTGCCGTATCTGATCGGCGAAAGGTGCCCCCATCCGGATCCTCAGGCCCGCGGCGGGTTTATCGGCCTGACCTTGCGTCATAATCGCTGCAGTATTTTGCGGAGTGTTCTGGAGGGGGTCGTCTTCAGCCTGATGGATGTGGCGGAACTGATCCGGGAGATGGGCCTTCCCATCGACCAGATCCGCACCTCCGGCGGGGGGGCGCTCAGCGATCTCTGGCGCCAGATACATGCCGATGTCTTCGGCAGCGAAGTCATCACCGTCAGTGGCAGCGCGGAGGGAGGGGCCTATGGCGCCGCGCTGGTCGCCGGTGCAGGCGTCGGTGTCTGGCCCAGCGTTGAGGAAGCCGCCCAGGTTGTGACCGCCGAAACGCGCAATACGCCTATCCAGTCCCATAGCGCGATTTATCGGCGATTATTCCTCATCTATCGCGATCTGTATGCCCACCTGCAAAGCAGTTTTCACCGCATCTCAGACATCTACGCGTAAAACCTGCGCTCAAAGCCGTCGCGGTGCCGCCCCGAGGCCTTCGATCACCCGGACGGCCTCCCGGGCGAGCCGCACGATCTCATCGAACCGGCCGGCATCGATCAATTCCGCCTTGACCATCCAGCTTCCACCGCAGGCAATGACTCTTGCGAAGGACAAATAAGCCGTCAAGTTGTCCGGGTTTATGCCGCCGGTCGGCAGAAATTGGATGCCGCTGTACGGCTCGGCCATTGCTTTGAGGAGGGGCAATCCTCCGGAGGCTTCCGCCGGAAAAAACTTGACCACGGCCAGTTCTCGTTCCAAGGCGCTTTCGATTTGGGAGGGGTTGTTGATGCCCGGAATCATGAGAATATCATTTCCCAAACAATAATCCACCACCTTGGGATTGAAGCCGGGGGCCACGATAAATTGGGCGCCGGCGCGGGTCGCCTGTTGGGCCTGGTCAATGGTAAGTACGGTGCCGGCGCCCACC
>CP070697.1:2785138-2789289 GCA_020353555.1 Desulfobacterales bacterium | reverse complement strand
CAACGCGCGGGTCGGTTTTACGAACCCTTATTTGCGAGTTTTTGCCGATGCCCAAAGCCGATCAGCGGTCGGCCTATCCCTGGTTTTTCAACGGGCTAAACGGTTGCGTTAGTTCTCCTTTGTCAGATGACCGAAAGTCTTCCGGGGACAAGCGCTGTGGCCCCTTGTGCGTGGCCAAAAATTAAATTGGGAACTCAAAGGGGGTTAAGGCCAATGCCCGATTGGCCATCACCAACCTCAGGTGCCACAGGTAACGTCCCGGATTGCTTTGGTAACCGAATGGCACGCCTTCATATTGAACCATCCCGGGATACAGGCGGAGAAACGTCCGGCTTCACCGCCGGCGACAATCAGCAGAATGTCGGCAGGAGACGGTACGGCCCGCACCAAAATCTTCTCATCGCCAGCCTGTACGGGTTGTTGGAGGTAGCCGCCTTCTTTCAAGTCCACCAGAGGGCGTGCCGCGTGTTCATAAAGAAATTCCTGAACCTTGGCCTTGTCCCATCCCTGTTCGTTCAGCGTCCGATAATGCTCGGGACAGATGACGACAACCATCTCCGTCTGCCCGCCCATATTGAAGGTTCCCAAAGCGGACATTCGATCCGCCAGAGTCAACAGGATATTTTCCCCTCGCAACGCCGTATGATTGTTCATCTGGTTCGGGCCCTCGCCCGCAAACACCGTCACCGTGCTCACCGTTTTATCAAACCCTCGCTGCACATGCAGCGGCAGCCAATCGGTGTTTTCGTCTTCGGCAATGCAATAGGTGTACTTGCCCGGGTGACCCAAAGTGGTCCGGTCAAACCCCGGCGACCCGCCGGCATTGATCAGCACCAACCGTAAGGCCCGTCCGATGGTCGCGTTGGCCCGGTGGCCTGGACCGAACAGACCTTGCCCGCAATTGAGCCCGATTCCCTGGATGATAGGGCCATTGACGATCATCAGGATCCCAGCCCCGTGTGTGCTGGCGGTGGGTCCATGGAGTCCGAAAACGGGATCGCTGATCGCCGCGATACCGGCCACCACCACCGGAAAATATTCCGGCAGACAGCCGGCCATCACGGCGTTAATCGCGACGACTTCCGCCGTGAATACGCGCCCACGCTCCGGAATAGCCCCCAGCACGGTATCCGGTTGCATGTCGACGGTAGACAGCATGGCTAGGATACGCTCGGCGGTGGGCGGAACGATCGGCAGCCCATCCGTCCAGCCCTTCTGATAAAAAAGTTCGATGGCCTCCATGGCATCTGGTGTTTCAAGACGCTCCGCTTGAAGTAGCATACTGCCGCTCCTTTCCGATTTAGGTTCAAGGTGTCTGGCACTCCTTATCCCCGACTCAGGCCCGCCGCAACGAGAAAAGGCTGGATTTAACAAGCATACAAAAAAATTTCGCATCCATCTTGTCTTTGTATCCAAATAATCCCCCGCGAGAGATGCAAACCAGGCCCGCCGCACCGTTTCCTGGTTATCGTTTTTGCTTTCAAGAGTCAACATGTGCACCCCCAATTGCGTCGAACAGACTGAAATTTAAAGCCACTCATGAACGTTTACATGATCTGGGGCGAGTTTTGAGCGTTTGCGGCGGCATCCGAATCGGATCAGAGGTAAAAAAAGACTTGTCTTGTCTTAATGGGCAGCGGGGGAGTTTTTTATTCGCGGCCACTGTGCTATGAAGAGAATGCATTTTTCGTCTGCCTGCGGAAGCGCACCCTTAACATTTACGAATGCGGAAGAGGTCAGTTTTGAAGGGTGAAAAGCTGCATTACGGCTGGATCGTAATTTCCATGGGGCTCATCACGACCGTGGCGGCTCACGGCTTTGGCCGCATGGCCTACACCATCATTCTCCCGGCCATGAAGGACGGTCTCAAGTTCAATTATACGCAACTGGGCTTGCTGGGCACCGGCAATTTCGTCGGTTATCTTGCCATGGCCATCATCGGTGGCTTTCTGGCCGCCCGTTTCGGAACCCGGATGGTTATCACCCTGGCCCTGATGCTCATGGGCGTCACCATGGTACTTACCGGTTTGGCGCAATCATTCAGCCTAGCCTTTGCCATGCGCCTTTTGACCGGCCTGGGGAACGGCGCCGCGTTTGTTCCGGCGATGGCACTCGGATCGGCCTGGTTTGCCAAAAAAAACAGAGGCTTTGCCACCGGAATCGTCTCCGGAGGAATTGGCACCGGAACCCTGATATCCGGCCTATTGGTTCCCGCCATTCTTTCCGCCTACGGCCCCGACGGCTGGCGTTTCGCCTGGTATATTCTGGGCGGTGCCGTGCTGTTGACCGCCGGTGTCGTATTTGTGTTTGTCCGAAACCGTCCTGATGAAAAAGACCTACGGCCGGTGGGGGCTGACCTTGAATCACCCCTCTCCCCCAAAGCCAACCCAGCGCAAGCTCTGTCGTTGTCGCAGGTCTACAAAATAGCAATGGTATGGTATTTGGGCCTGGTCTACTTTTTTTACGGGCTATCCTATATCATTTACATGACTTTCTTTGCGGCCTACCTCGTCAAAGAAATCGGCTTGTCCCGGGAATGGGCCGGTGGACTCTGGGCCATGGTCGGCGGATTGAGCATTTTTTGCGGTGTCATCTGGGGCAGCCTCTCTGATCGTCTGGGCCGCAGCCGGGGCGCCGCCTTGGCCTACCTGGTGCTCGGAGTTTCTTACATCTTCTACGCATTGATCAAGATCAAATTGGGTTTTTACCTGTCGGGCATTCTGTTCGGACTCACGGCGTGGAGTATACCTACCATCATGGCGGCAACCGCCGGCGACTTTGTGGGTCCCCGCCTGGCACCGGCGGGGCTGGGTTTCATTACCCTTTTTTTTGGAATCGGCCAGGCACTGGGGCCAGCCCTCGGCGGCTATCTGGCGGATCTCAGCCAGTCATTTACCCTTCCTTTTCTGATGGCCGGCGGCATTTCCCTGACCGGCATGGTGTTTGCGTTATTTCTGAAAAAACCCCCTTGATCGGAATGTGGGTTGAGTCACCCTTCAGAGAGCGATTTGGACGGCACCCATTTAACCCTGATAAAAAGGAGGACCCAATGGCGATTCAGGTGATAATTAGACGGACTTTTGACGACGCCGAAAAGGCCCGCAAACTAGCTCCGCTCATCGTACAATTGAGATCCCAGGCCACCGTTCAGCCCGGTTATATCTGCGGCGAAACATTAAGGTGCCTCGATTGTCCCGGCGAATATCTGGTTATCAGCACCTGGAACACGATTGATGATTGGAACCGATGGTTGCACAACGAGGAAAGAAAGACGATCCAGGACGAGATCGATGCTTTGCTCGGTGAAAAAACGGAATACCGGATCTACGAGTCTTTGGTGGGCGGTATCATTCCCAAATTCAAAGCCCCAAGAACTGGATAAAAAGGCGCCCAACGAGACGACGGCCGGAGTCACGGTCTTTTATCCGGGTCTCTTGGGGCAAGACGAAGACTCGGCGTAAAAAAGGTTATGGGCGGCGCGTTGAAGCAAAGCCGGAATTGGGTATTTTGACCTTCCCCGCACGATACGCATGAATGCATTCAGAACCCGACCCCGAGCAATCCGGTTTTCGCGCCAAGCCTGCGGAGTCCCCGAGATTATTTTGTTTTGCGCCCTCTGTACACGACTTAAGCCGTGCCAATGCAAAGGCAGGTCGGGTGGAAGCTGTTCTTGAGCAGGAATTAGACGCCTCCAATCGACACCGCCCGCGACCTTCAAGGCTGCATTTACAAAACCTTGTCAATACCGCCGCGCCGGAATAAGCCAATTGATCAGAGTATTTCTTTTCGGTTTTAGAATGCGTGCGGGCATGATCCCCTAGCGCGGCAAGAATATCAGCGAAGACTTCCCCGGCCGGTCTTTTTTTGATCGCGCAATTAGAATCATTGGGATAACTTACTAGATTTTGGTGCTGGAGGTCTATTTCAGCTACGCGGACGGAAAGAATCCAAGGGAAAGATGGATGAAATAAACCTCGAAATCCCGCGGGCGTCCTGATTATGAATAAGGATTTCCAAAGTGCTATTTAGTTCTGCTTTGTCCCATTTCCCCAAGCCTTCCGGAGACACGCGCAATGGATGGTCAGATTTGAAAGCGTGTTACGGTCTGAGGGCCTTAGGGAGCGTTAAGAAAGCACCGCGCCGTGGCACCG
>CP070697.1:2780883-2785038 GCA_020353555.1 Desulfobacterales bacterium | reverse complement strand
GTTTCCAGTTGAGACGGTAGGGCTCGATGGTTGCCATCAGAAAGGCTTGAAATGCCGGATTGTTGTACGTGGTTACGCCACCGTCGACAAATACGAACTGATTCTGCCCGATCGCGACGCTTTCGGGCGGGAAATAGACCGGCGCGGCCGTGCTGGCCCGGACGAGCTGCCAAAGGGGCAGTTTCAAATTGCAGTCAGCGCGGCTGCGGTCGTTGTATTTCGCATAGGGATTGTTGGACACCGGCCACGGAGAATCGGTGGTGGCATTGCGCATGACCATCATCAACAGCGTCTTCAAATCACTGCTCCCCAGGGTTGTTTCCGGCCCGATGACCTCCTTGAGTTTCTTTGATAGTTTTTCGTCCTCGTATTTGTAACGAAAGCGTTTTAATAAAAACGCCTTGTCAAACATCTCGCGGCCGCTTTCAAGGTAAAATTGACGGATGGTGTCAACCGACATGCCCAACGCAATACAGGTTGCAATGATCGCACCGGTGCTGGTGCCCGCCACGAAGTCAAAATAATCGGCCAGGACAAAGTCCGGACCGGCTTTCAATTCCCGGCGAAGCAGGTCCTCGATGCCTGCCAGAATTTCAACCGCGATCATCCCGCGGATCCCGCCCCCGTCGAGTGCCAGGATCTTCTTAGACCCGGGGGTTCTGATTCTCTGCTCCAAAGTCATCGTCGCCCTCTCCTTTCTTTACCAGAGCGTTGTCGTATCGAGTACATGGACCTGGCCCGAGCGTTTCTCGACTTCGCGGTACATGTGCTTTGTGCCCCCGGGGCCGTCGCCCCCCTTGCGGTTCCAGAGGCAGAGAAAGTGCGTCTTCGCGGGGCCCCAGGACTGAGCCGAGTAAAGCTGCCACAGGTTGTTGCGCTCGTATGGATTGGTTTTCGCGGGAAGCGGGCCGAGCTCTTCCGTCATCACGTACAACTTCGTGTTGCTGTCGTTCTTGACCTGATAGAAGCGGTCGCGCCAGATGTCGCCGGCGAACAGGACCGAGCGTTTGAGGAACTCCGGCTCCTCGAAAGGAATTCGCACCTCGAGGCGCAGGCCCCGTTTTAGACAGGCCTCGGCAAAGAGGATGTCGCCGCCGCAGGCCCCGCCGCAGAGGGCAAGGTCTGCCGGACCCGCGCCGAGGCCAGCGAGCGTGTCGGCGATCGCCTTGGCGGCGAGAGGCTCCTTGGCGGCCGGAAACCGGGGCTCAGGGCGGTCGGGCGCATCGATCATGTGACCGCTGAACAGAAACACGTGTCGCGGTTCCCAGCGCCCCTCAGGAGCCTTGAGCTTGGCCAGGGCCCGATCAAAGACCCCCAGCGCAGCGGAAACCGGCTCGGGGCGGAATCCCAGATCATGCAGAAGCAACAATTGCTGCCGGGATGAGTCGAGATTGAACCAGTTCTTGTCGGCGGCTGCCACGGCGTGCTTGTAAGCCTGCACTACGTTCGACACGTCGCCGGTCAAGACCTCAAGATCGCCCAGGGTGACCCGCGCCCAGAAGTCCTTTTTCTGGGGGGTCTCCTTCGCCAAGTTAGTTTGGATGGCCCAGCGCACGCCGCCTTCCATCGCCCGGTACGCTTCAGTCTGCCAGTCTTCCCCGGTCAGATGGCGGGACAGGAGCAGGAGCGTTACGGCGTTGATGCCCGAATAATAATGGGCGGGATTTTTCTGAAATCCGGCGGCGTAGGCTCGTATCGCCTCACGCAGGAGTTCAGTCTCGTATGACGCCTCTTGGCGCATCTCCTGCGGACTGCGGCCCTCCGCCCGCCACGCCGCGACCCAGGCGTCCTTCTCCACCCGGCCGAGAAGGGCCGACGTCTCGGGATCGTCGGGGTGATCGTGAATCAGGGATTCGAGCCAAGCCCGGGCCTCCTCGTGTTTGCCGAGTCTCCCCAGAAGCAACCCCTTCTCGCGCGCGCAGTCCAAATCGTCCGGGGCGATCTCCAGCGCGCGCTCTACTTGGTCCAGCGCGCAGCTGAACTGCCCGAGCCCCCGCAGCGCTTTACCCGCCCGACGGTAGGCTTCCAGTCGCAGGGCGTATACCGGGGCCTCGTCGGCAAGAACGAGGATGTCGCCGGGGCGGTCCTTCTCGCGCGCCACCTCGATGCGCCGTTCCCAGGCTTCTTGCCGCTCCCAGAACGCCTTTGCTTCTTCCACCTTCAAGGATTTCCAGTCCGGTTCCTGAAGGTAACGGAGCAGATGGTACACAGGGCTGATCTTGCGTCCATGCCAGGAAGTCATCGTCTCCCGGGCCATCCGCGCCAGCGCTGTTTTGTCCTCCTCCAGGTGCTCGGGATCAGGCCGCCCGTCTTGCAGGTGATAACGGAGCTTGCGGTCGGTGTAAATGTCGAAAGGCTGCTTTTCCCTGCGGGACTGAATCAGCACGACCCCACGGGCGCGCAGCGCGTGACGAACGCCGACCTCGTACCACACGTTGGGGTTGTCGATCGTGAGGTCAGCGACCACGAGGTCCGCAAGCAACAACTCCTGGAACATGTCGGTGCGGATGTCGCCCGCCGCCATTTCTTCGTCCGCGCGAAAGACCTCGAACCCGCCTTGTTCCAGGGCCGGTTTGATCAGGTCATTGTAAACCGCGTTAAAGTCAATACCTTCCTTGACGCCAAACGGCATCGCGACGAACACGTGGATAGCCATCAGCAGCCCTTCCTTTTTTGCAGGTGACGATGACCCCGGTCTTGGGATTCGGGCGTTGGCCTCCATGCGGCGCTCCAACCTGCAACGGCGGAGGAATCAGCCGTCTTGAAAAGAGGCCACGAGCTGGTTTTTGTAAGAATATTTAGTTGAAAGGCAGTGGTCTGTCAATATCCGAACCGACCCCGCTGCCATTTCCGGTAAACAGTGCCGTTGAGTTTATCAACCAAGAGCTGCTCGATCACATTCCCGTCTGGCCGTACTATTTTGGCGAAATAATACCGTCCCTTGTTTTGTAATCCTTTGATTTCATAAAGTTCACCAAAAGCGGAGGCTCGGACAACGAAATAATTGCGGATTGGTATTCGGCCCAAAGGTTGGCGTGAAATTATTTTACAGTTTACAAGCGTTGCGTCGTGGAGTGTGCAATTTTTTGGCAGTTCTTATTTGGAGACGCCGTCTTTGAATTCCTCCAGAGATGCTGGCATAGCCTCCGAGAAAAAGTGGTTCCCAAAGCGGGGTTAAAACCAATTTTCGGCAACCAAACAAAATTAGGAATTCCTATGGGGGATCGTTTTGCACGGTTACCGTCTCTGAAACGGAAACGGAGCTTGGCACACTTGATGCAAAGAATAGAGGGAAAGGCAGGAGAAGTATGAGACAAATTCTCCAGTCAAACCGCCACGTCCGTGTTGATAGTGAAAATGAAGGACATGCAGTTTGGGTAGAAAATCTGGACGTCAAAAAGGGGGGATGATTCCCCCAATGTTTGGGGTTGGAAAAAACAGTTGGAGTTGTACAAGGCCGTGGTCGTTAAGCCGAATCTTGACGAAAGGAAGGTGTAATTATGTTATTGCACAGTCAATACGGGAGTTGGAACCCTGATAAATTCTGGCATCAAGCCCGCCGTTGGCGAGACCTGGTGACCTGTGTGATCGTCCTGAGCGTTGTTTTCACGACGACGGCAAGGGCGGAGACGGTCACCGACTCGAATGTCGCTGAAAAAATTGCGGATGCCCAAATGGCCGCTGATCATCAGGGTCTGGCGGCCTACTTCAGCAAGAAAGCGGGCGAAGAGGCCCAAAAGGTTCAACTCCACGAAGAAATGGCGAAGAAATATACAAGACGCGGCAAGGCTCCGGGGCCGACTTTATGGATGCGCAGCCACTGTCAAAACCTGATCCGGTTGTCGCGCCAGGCGAAAGAGGAGTATGAATCCCTGGCTGAGTTGCACAACTGGATGGCGGAAGGGGTGTCTAACCCGTAGTGCTTTGCTTTGAGGGGATAAGATAATGGCGACTATGATCAAATCCGTCAAAATCGGGCTAATTGTCTTTCTGATTGGTTTGGTTACAATACTGCACTATGGCACGGTGCACGGGAAATTGGGACTGCACATTCCCCACCGGGAGCTTTATTTTATCCCCATTCTACTGGCCAGTTTCTGGTATGGCTTGAACTTCGGGCTTATCACCTCACTTGCGGTGAGCGTGATCTATGCC
>CP070697.1:2776598-2780783 GCA_020353555.1 Desulfobacterales bacterium | reverse complement strand
ACACACAATCTTCCTTGATCGTCGCTGCGGGCGGCTGGTAACCCATACGCTTCCAGGTTGAACCGCCGAAGCCCCCGGTCTTTTTGACCGCCTGCAGAACATTCCCATTTTGCTGAATCGCAAGCTGCATTTCGCCTTGGCCCTGGGTTTGCCCTTTGGGAACATCGGTCCAATTGCCGCTGATGCGCTGACCTCGAATACGGCCCACAAAGACATTGGACCATCGGGGATGGGTGGCGTTTTCTTCGCCGTACCAGTAAACGGCATTTTCGAGCTGTCGCAGGTAGTAGACACCGCCGTCGTCACAGGTCCATTTCGCCGTCAGATCCGCCATTGTCTGCGCGGGCCATGCCAGTATGCAAGCCACCAAAACCAAAGCCAATCTAGTCGTCATGGGTTCTCCTTCCTTTGCATTTGAATTGAGGTTTCAAAATGGGTTGTTTCACGAGGCCGGGTCACAAAAACTCTTTGTCAAAGGCCGATCCCTGACCAAACGGGTCCGGATCGGAAAAGACGGAGGATGAGGTCAGCCGCGCGGGGAATCAAGGTCGTTGAGAGATTCAAGATGAAGCCGTCACATCGCTTTGCCGTCTTAAAATATTCTATTACGACAGGCGCAAAGAAGTCAAGCCGGGGACGACCGGAATTAGGCCGGGGAAGGAATTCGACCGCCGTCGATGGTTCTGCCACGCGGGTTGAGTTTTTCGGGTAATTTAAGATTAGCTTTGGCAGATCACGGGCGGAAATGTTTCGCAAGGGTCAGGCGGAGTCGCGCCGAGTCTTTGTCCCTGGGGCTATTTTACCGCCAGTTCGATCGTACCATGAACAGCGACGTCTAGAGTCTCCGATCCGGCCTCCAATGCCGGCGGTGCGACGGTGGTCTCCGCGGAAAGCGCGGCACTCCTGAACTGCAAGGGCCTCACCGGTGGGGCCTCCGAGGTGCTGACGTCAATCTGAACCAGGCGGTATTCGGTGCGGCCCAGCGCGGCCGCTATCAGCTGGGCTCTTTGCCGGAAGCGCTGGAGGGCCTCGGAGATCAAGCGGTCTTCCACCGTCCGGCGCCGTTCCGGAGAGACGCGATAGCCGACGGATTGCACTCCCAGTCGCTCCTGCAGCGCACCGATCAATTCACTGAGTTGGGCGGCATCCTTGCTTTTTAGCTGGATGGCCTGGCGTACGCGCCATCCGGTCAGGGTTTGCTTGGAATAGATCGGGGAGGTATGATAGTCGAGAGTCTGCACCTGGATTTCCGCGGCCGAGCGGGCCCGTTCTAAGGCCCAGGCAATCGTCTGGTTTACATCGTCGGCCAGTTTCCCTGGTTCGCTGCCTTCCCGTTGGTAGAACAGCACGGCTACGAGAATGTCATTCTCCACCTCCGCGGTGGCGCTCACGGAGAGGCTGATACGATCATAAGTCAATGGCTGGTCGGCGGCGGATAACGATTGCGTCGCCAGGCCGACGAGCAAGAAGGCGATTATTTTCATCATTGGAAGTGCTCCCTTCTTCGTGGCGGACAACGTCAGGAATCATTGCAGCCCAAGGTGAGGGATTTCATATTGGGCCTTGAGACCTGCACGCCCCATAGATGGCAGAATCAGAATTGTTTGTCAACCGGCCAATCAAGCCTTGCGTCAGTCTATCATTCTGTTGACATAGGCGCGTTTTTCGGCCATAGTCACCCCCAAAAAAAGCAAAGTTCTTTTGATCACGCGCTCCGGTGGAAAGAACGAAAGGAAGTCAAACTAAACCGCGCCGGCCGCGGCCGTACGCCGGTCACCGGCCCGCAAACGGCCCAGACGGACGTTTCCTTCAAGCTCCGAGCGGCTTAAATGGAAAACTCAATGCGTTCATCACTTTTGCTTGTCTTGATGGTTGTCTTTGCGGCCGGTCCTCTATCGCCGCGAAATCAGGCCCTGGCCGGTTCAGCTTTATTCGACCGCGATTACCTGCGGGGCTATCTGGCCCTGCGCTATGGCGCTGCGGCCATGGACGATCGTGTGGCTTCGGACGTGGAGCTCGATCCGCGCACCACCGAACTCGTGGCCGGCTCCCTTGGAGTGACTCTGAGCAAATACATCAGCCTGGAACTGGCCGCGGATTACTGGGAAAGCGATCTGATCATCTCCGGCAAAAATGTGGGCGAGTATGCCATCTTGACGATTTTGCCTCAGATTCGGATTTGCTACCCGTTGTGGAAGGAACGTCTCGTGCCTTATCTGGTCGGCGGCGGCGGCTGGGGGTTTACCGAGTTCAATGACCCCTCCGATCTGGAGGGTCTGGTGGTGGAGGGCAGTGAGTCAACCGACGCCCGGACCATCTATGCCTTGGGGGGTGGTTTGGAATACTTTGTCCGCCAGAACCTCGCGCTGGGAGTTGAAATAAAATATGTGCATCATAGTGCGCCCATCGAGGTCAACGGGTCCGATGTGGACCTTGATCTCGATGCGGTGTTGGTATCCGGAGGATTCAGGCTTTTCTTTCCGGAAACACCAGGTCCTTCGGCATTTGCAGACGTCAGCTGGCCCGATCGGCGCAAGTTATACCTGGCGCTGCGGGTCGGTATCGCCAGTTTTCTGGATAGCGATTTCACTTCGGGATTTGAGATTTCGGATACGGAACGGCAGCAGGTGATCTCCGGTGGCTTAGGGTACAACTTCGATGAACACTGGGCAACCGAGCTGGTTTTCAATTACCATGAAACCGAGATTGCTTTTCAGAATCGCAAGGTGGGAGAGTTGAGCGTCTGGACTCTCTTTCCCCAAGTGCGTTTTGGCTATCCCTTGCTGGATAACAAATTCGTGCCCTATTTAGTCGGCGGCATTGGCGTGGGCTTCACGGAATTTAATGACCGTACCCCTTTCGGACGATCCGCCGATATTCCCAGGATCGGCAGTCGGCATTGGTCGCTGGCGGCCGAGGCGGGGGTTGGCGCCGAATATTTCGTTGCCGGCAATGTCGCGCTTGGTCTGGAGGTGGACTATAACTACCACCGCTCAAAGGCTGAAGTGGACGGCCGGGATAAAGATGTCAACGTGGACACGGTATTGATCGCGGCCGGTATTCGAGCCTTTTTCTGAAGGCGGGCGCCAAAGAGGCGATCTTAAGCTTGCGAGAATTTTCCGCTATGGTTGCGACAGACCGCCGCCTACGCGTCTCGCCCAGGAATATTGCCCCGGCGCGACGAGGGCTTTATGCATCGATGGAAACGTGCACATGCGTTTCGGAAAGGCAAAAGACCGCAGCAAGCGCTCAGTTTCATGGTTGGATCGGCAGAAGCGGCGTTGAGAGCCAACTCAACGTGAATCAGTTGACCGGATCATATGAGAGGAGGAGGGAGCCGTGAGGAACAAAGCAGAGTTTGAAATCAATAGCTTGGAACGTCGGATGTTTTTGAAAGGTGGGCTGGCGGCGGGGGCCGCCTTCCTAGCCCATCCGTGGTTTGCCCGAATGGCTTGGGCCGCGGAGAAATCGCAAAAAGAATTAGACATGGAAAAGGCGTCACTGCAAATCGAACAGGCGTACAAGACCGACCCCGTGGCGATGCGGGCATTGGAGGCGGCCAAAGCCATTGCAAAGAATAAAAAGGGCATTGAGTTGACCATCTTCATGCCGGCCGGCGCCGTCATCAATTTCATGCCGTTTACCAAGATCTGGGAGCAGGAGACCGGCACCAAACTGAGATTCTTTGAAGTGGTCAACACGGAAGTCGATCAAAAGCTAATGCAGGAAGCCGTTACCAAATCAGGTAAGTTTGATGTTCTCCCCACACCACCGCTGTCCCTGGTGGATCTCGTGGAATCCAAATTGCTCAAAGACATCGGGCCTTACACCGCCAGGCTCAATCCTGATTTGAGCGGAGAAAATGGTATCATCGAGCCCATGGATAAGTTCACCATGTACTACGAGGGCAAGCTGTGGGGCATCAACACCGACATGGACATCTTTTCGCTGTATCTCCGAGGCGATCTGATCCAGGAACCCAAGAATCAGGAAGCGTTCCAAAAGAAATACGGGTATGCGCTGGACACACCCAACACTTACAAAGAGCTGTTCGACCAGATCAAGTTCTTCGACAATCCGGACCAGGGGTTTGCCGGCGGTTTCGTCTACCGCAAACGCAAACTCTTGTGGATGGGCTGGCTTCAGCAGTTCGCCAGCAGCGGTGTCTGGATGTTCGATGAAAAC
>CP070697.1:2772287-2776498 GCA_020353555.1 Desulfobacterales bacterium | reverse complement strand
GTGGCGGTCTTTTCGACGTGGACCTATGCCCGCAATAGCGTGTGGCAAGACGAAATCGCCCTCTTGCAAGATTGCGTGCAAAAATCGCCTCAGAAAGCCCGCCCTCGTAATGCTTTAGGTTCGGCATTGCTCAAGCGGGGGCGCAAAAATGAAGCCGTTTATCAATTTAATGAGGCTTTGCGAATACAACCTGATTATGCCCAAGCGCACAACAATTTGGGGGTCGCTCTGGCCGAGGACGGCCAACTTGCTGAGGCTATTTTCCATTTTCGTGAGGCCCTGAGCGAGGTACCAGGATATGTTGACGCCCGCAACAATCTAAAAAAAGCAACGGGTGATCTCGGGCTTGACCGCAAGATTGCAGCAACGCTCGAAGCTTTGGTGCGTAACCCCGAAGCGCTCGAACTGTATTATGAGCTAGGCGATCTATACAAGAGACGGGGGAGATCAACTGATGCCATACGCTGCTATGAAATAATCCTGGCCCGCGATCCCCAAAACTGCCGTACCTTAAATGAATTGGCCATGATGCACACGGCAAAAGGTAATTATGACGCCGCCATTTCGTTATATCAAAAGGTAATCGCCATCCAACCTCATAAACCTGATACTTACCTCAATATTGCGCGCATTTACGCCAAACAAAACAAGAGAGAAGGCAGCATCGAATGGCTTAAATTGGCTGCCACTAAAAGCGATACTAAGGAAAGTCATGCCAGAATTGACAAAATCATTAAAAAAATGGAAAGCTTCCCAAAGCAAGCACGGTGATTGACCCTTGAGTCGTGGCGTTCGATCTTCTGGATTTCTAAGGTGCTGGGAATGGATAATTCGTCCGACTTGCTTTGGGTGGGGACGTTTCGGCGTGCAGCAAACACGACTGCTTCAAACAAAAGGTCAACACCGTGGGACCGGTGTCTGCAGAAATGAATTTTAAGAGAAAAACAATCAAAGAGATAGCTCCTCTGCCTTTTCCCGTCTACTTTGGGATCGTCGCGTTTCTGGCCATCGGCGGGCTCGCAGATTCCACGTACCTGGCAATATCGCATTTTCGGGTATACACGGATATGGCGTACAAGAGCTTCTGTGCCATCTCCAAAGCGCTCAATTGTGATACCGTTTCCCAAAGCCCTTATTCAATATTCCTCGATGTGCCGGTTCCGGTCTGGGGAATCATCGGCTATATCTTTTTTCTGCTTTTGATGGTGTTTGCTTGGAAGAAAACCGCACGAAAAAGAAGAATGTGGTCCCTGCTCTTGGTGGTTGCACTGGTTTTCAGTATCTGCAGCGTGAGCCTGGCCTTTATATCGACCTTTTATATCAAGAGTTACTGCCTCATGTGCGTAATTAGCTATGGGGTGAATTTTATGCTTCTGTTCTACACCTGGCTAATTAGAAAGCGGTATAAAAGCGAAGGAGTCGTTGAGGGACTGAAATTGGATGTGAGCTTCCTGTGGCGTGACAGGCGCATTAGTACACCGATTTTTGTTGTTTTTTTGACTGGTTTCGTGTTTGTCAAAGGGGTATTGCCGAGCTACTGGCAACTCACTGCGCCTTTGCATTCGTCCGAAATAGCGCATGGACAAACTGCCGACGGTCATCCGTGGATTGGCGCTGAAAACCCTCTGCTCGAGATCACCGAGTTTACGGATTACCAGTGTTTCCAATGCAAAAAGATGCATTTTTTCCTGCGTCAGCTCATAGCCGAATATCCCCAAAAGATTCGGCTCGTTCACCGTCATTTCCCCATGGATCACGAAGTTAACTTTATTGTCAAGGAACCTTTGCATGTGGGTTCAGGCAAGCTGGCACTGTTTGCGATCTATGCCGCCTCCCAAAATAAATTCTGGGAAATAAACGACCAACTCTACAACATTCCCAGAAACAGGGACAAGGTGAATATCAAAGAACTGGCCGAGAAGACGGGAATAGACGACAAGCATCTTGCAAGGGCGTTGCGTGATCCAGGAATCCGGCGGCAGTTGATGATTGATATTCGCGAGGGTATTAAGTGCAACATTACGGCGACGCCAAGCTTTATCATCAATGGGGAGGTCACGACGGGACAGATACCGCCGGAGATACTGGCGGCTGTTCGGGATTAAAACCCATTCGATTTCAAACAGGATGTCGGGTCATGACGTGAAGGCGAAACCAAAAGGATTAGAGTTTGACTTGTATGCTACCGGCTCAAAAAAAAAATAACGGCCACGCTCCAACCAAATCACTCCTTTCCGCCGTTCTCGTCATCCTATTGACGGTTCTAATCGGATCGATTATTTGCTTATCTTGCGTACCACCAGTAAGCCGCGACGCCCTTACGCATCATCTAGCGCTTCCCAAGCTCTACATTAAGCATGGCGGCATGTACGAAATCCCCGCCATGATTTTTTCTTATTATCCGATGAATTTGGAATTGCTGTACATCATTCCGCTCTATTTCGGAAATGATATCGCTCCCAAATTGATCCATTTTGCCTTTGCATTGCTGACGGCCGGGTTATTGTATGGCTACCTGAAAAACCGGCTTGATCAAGAATTTGCCCTTTTGGGTGCCCTCTTTTTTCTTTCACTGCCCATCATCGTGAAACTTTCGATCACGGTTTATGTGGATTTAGGGCTTATCTTTTTTTCTGCGGCGTCCCTGATTTACGTGTTGAAATGGATTGAACATAAGTTCGAAATGCGGCTTCTGGTGATGTCGGCCGTGTTTTGCGGATTGGCGCTCGGAACCAAATATAATGGTTTGATCACTTTTTTGCTTTTATCCCTTTTTGTGACTTATATTTATTCAAAAGTCGTTACCGGACAGGAAGGCTCGGCAATTGCAGGGAGGCCAACTGACTTTTCACAGGCCCAGAGGGTTGGATTGCAAATTACCTATCGTGCCGTACGACAGGGTGCTACGTACATGCTAATTGTTCTGATCGTTTTTTCTCCCTGGATGATTAGAAACCTTATTTGGGTGAGCAACCCGATCTATCCCCTTTACCATAGCTGGTTCAAACCGCACAAATCGCCGAGTCTCACGCGCGGCAAGGATCATACTCAAGTTCGTTCTTCAGCAACGGCCAAGAAGCCCCCAAAACCGCTTGGACATTTTGCGGTCAGGAGGGTCCTGTATCACGAATCTCTATCACAAATCCTGTTGATACCCATCAGAATATTCTTTCAAGGACAAGATGATAATCCCAAGTATTTTGATGGAAAACTAAGCCCCTATCTCTTTTTTTTCCCTTTTTTTGTGTTGTTAAATGCTGACAAGGTGTCGCCGCAAATAAGAACGGAGAGTAAAATCCTGTTTGCTTTTTCAATTCTCTATCTTTTGTTTGCATTCTTCAACATCGATATGCGCATAAGGTATATTGTGCCGATAATTCCACCGCTCATCATTCTTTCGATTTTTGGCTTGCACCAGTTAATGGCCCTGATCACCGAACGATTTGGCGGGATGCCCCGCAGACTTTTGATAGGCGGCCTAGCGCTAATCGTGGCTTTTATGCTGAGTAGCAATGCGGCCTATGTTCTGGAACAGTTCAGGTATGTTGACCCGTTAAGCTATATCGGTGGTCGGTTAGGGCGTGATGAATATATTCAAAAATATCGCCCTGAATATGCTGCTCTAAAATACGCGAACGAGTATCTGCCGCAAGATGCCAAAATATTGGCACTATACTTAGGAAATCGACGTTATTACAGCGATCGCAATATATATTTCGGAGTCAAGTTATTCGAAAGGACGCTAAAAAGATCCGAATCAGCGGAAAAACTTCTGCATAATTTGGGACGGCAAAGAATAACGCATCTGTTGGTCCGATATGATTTATTTGACAGGTTTTCCAAAGCCAATTTCAATGCGAAACAGCAAGAGACGCTGCGGATTTTTTTTGAAAGACATACAAAAAAACTCCTTTTAAAGGACGGTCACGGCCTCTACGAATTAGAAGTCGCTTCATAATCGGTTCGCAGATCGTGCGGGAGGCCAGATCGGCCCGGAGGCCATATTATTGACTCAATCTCGTATCGCGATTTGTAATCCCTTAATCATAAAGACAATTCTATCAACTACTTTTGAATATTTCGCGCTAATTCAAACTGTTAACCAATGAGACGCCCATTCCCAGAATTTGTCTTTGTATCAATCTAGCTGTACGCAAAATATTTCGGCCGCTGAGCGGTCGGCCTCTCCCTGGTTTTTCAAAGGGTTAAAC
>CP070697.1:2767952-2772187 GCA_020353555.1 Desulfobacterales bacterium | reverse complement strand
TCCTGCAGTTTGAGGTTGACACCGGCTTTGATGTTATCCCCGTAACCGGCCGCACCCCCTGTAAAAGGTGATGCGACACCGATTCTGATGGTGTCGGCCATCACAGCCGGGGTCATACCGAGAAAGACCGCCAAAGCCGACACCACACCGACAAACAAAAAAACCTGCTTGCTTTTCATAATCAAAGTCCTCCTTTCATTTTGCGATGGTGTTTGCCCCCAGAACCCCTCATCCCGTTTACTTATCCTGAATTGAGTTTATATAATAAACTGCTTTCAATGAGTCAAGATAAGAATTTTGATTTTTTTGAATCCAAAAATTTCTTGCCGTTTCAGGCGGACAGGGGTATGAATGCTCCCGAGGAAGACCCGCCCAAAATTTAGCGGCAGGGGTACACCAACGGTCGTTGTTTGGGTAGACGGCCGCGCCGCGGGTTGCGGGTTCCACATGGAAGGAGATTCCCGGTATTTTGCGTAAAGTCGGTTTATTTGTCAAAAAGGACGCCAAAGCCTGCCGTAAAGCGGATGAATTTGAAGCGTGGCTGCGTGCCCGGAAAGTCGAGGTGGTCAGAAAGACGAGTTCGGTGCCCAGTCTTCGAACCTGTGCCGAGGACAGTTCCTGCGCCCCGCCGGACCTTTTTTGCGTATTCGTTTTGGGCGGCGACGGCACTTTTTTAAGTGCCGTGCGCTGGATCGGCAACAGCGCCATCCCTGTCCTCGGCGTCAAGTTTGGGGAAGTCGGTTTTTTGGCGGAAACCGTCGAGGAAAATTTAATCAAGGCGGCCGAAAATATACTCCATGAAAAGTATGCCATATCGCTCCGGATGCGCCTCGACGTTAAACTTATCCGCAAGGATGAAGAATTCGTTCATGATACGGTATTGAATGACGTGGTGATCAATAGGGGGGCCCTGGCCCGACTGGCCAACATCGAAACCTACATCAACGATCACTATCTGACCACTTACCGCGCCGACGGGCTCATTGTGGCCACTCCCACCGGTTCAACCGCCTATTCCCTGGCGGCGGGAGGTCCGGTGATCCATCCGGAAGTACCCGGAATTATCATGACCCCGATCTGTCCCTTTACCCTCACCAACCGCCCGCTGATTGTCCCCAATGCCGCCCGCATAAAGATCCGGCTGGAAAAGGGGTCCTCCGATATCATGCTGACCTTTGACGGCCAGCAGGGGCTGGAAATCAGCGATCGCGATACGATCCTTGTCCAAAAAGGATCCCACCCGCTCAACATGATCACTATCCCCGGAAAGCATTACTATGACGTATTGAAAGCCAAGCTGCGCTGGAGCGGCGGAAGGGTCTGATGAGGTTGCGGGTACCCTGAATCTTGTTTTACGTTCCCATCTCCCAGGATACCAGATACTTTTTCTGTTCGGCCGTCAACTTGTCGATGGCAATCCCCATGGCGGCCAGCTTTTCTCGGGCAATCTGCTTGTCGATCTGCTCCGGCACCGGATAGACATCTTTGGTCAAAGGCTTTTGCAGCTTGACCATGTATTCAATGCTGAGCGCCTGGTTGGCGAAGCTCATGTCCATGACACTGGAGGGATGGCCCTCGGCGGCCGCCAGATTAATCAGCCTTCCATCTCCCAGGACATTGATGCGGCGGCCGTTCTTCAGAACGAATTCTTCCACAAAGGGACGAATCATGCGGCGGGACGTGGATTCGCTCTTTAGGCCCTCAAGATCCAATTCGACGTTGAAATGGCCGGAATTGGCAACAATGGCCCCGTCTTTCATCACCCGAAAATGCTCCTTGCGGATGACATTGATGTTACCGGTCAGGGTACAGAAAAAATCACCGATCCTAGCCGCCTGCCGGATGGGCATGACGGTAAAACCATCCATGACCGCTTCCAAAGCGGGAAGCGGATCGATCTCGGTCACAACGACATTGGCGCCCATACCGCGGGCGCGCATGGCGAGCCCGCGGCCGCACCAGCCGTATCCGCATACCACAAAATTGGTTCCGGCAATCAGCCGGTTGGTGGCGCGAATAAAACCGTCCATGGTACTTTGGCCGGTACCGTAACGGTTGTCGAAAAAATGTTTGGTCTGGGCATCATTCACGGCGATAATGGGATACTGCAAAACCCCGTCCGCCGCCATGCTTCGCAACCGAATGATACCGGTGGTGGTTTCTTCGGTCCCGCCCTGCACCCCCGCTAAGAGTTCCGAGCGTTCCGCGTGCAGGGTCGATACCAGATCCGCCCCATCGTCCATGGTAAAGTGCGGTTGGGTATCCAGCACCGCATTGATATGGCTGTAGTAGGTTTTATGGTTTTCGCCTTTGATGGCGAACACCGGAATCTTATCATGCTTGACCAGGGATGCGGCCACGTCATCCTGGGTGCTCAGGGGGTTGGAGGCGCACAGCGCCACCTGGGCTCCGCCGGCTTTCAGGGTCTGCATCAGGGAGGCCGTCTCGGTGGTGACATGCAGGCACGCCCCGATGCGAATGCCTTTTAAAGGTTTTTCCTTGTTAAACCTGGTCCGCACACGCTTCAAAACCGGCATGTTCTGATCGGCCCATTCGATCCGCAGCGCCCCGTCATGGGCGAGTTTGACATCCTTCACATCGTATTGCATTTCCGTTGGATCTCCTTTGTCGTTTTCGAATCCATTTTACAACCCTGCCTTCTCGCGGATCTCATCCGCCTTGTTGGTCTTTTCCCAGGAAAACTCGGGATCGTTGCGGCCGAAATGGCCGTAAGCCGCAGTTTTCTTGTAGATCGGCCGCCGCAGATCCAGGTATTCGATAATGGCCGCCGGCCTTAAATCGAACACTTCCCGCACAATCGCTTCCACCCGCTTTTTAGGAACTTTGCCGGTTCCCATCAGATCCACCATCACCGATACGGGTTCGGCAACCCCGATGGCATACGCAATCTGGATCTCACACTTGCGGGCCAGGCCGGCCGCCACGATATTCTTGGCGATATGTCGGCCCATGTACGAGGCACTGCGGTCGACTTTGGTGGGATCTTTACCGGAAAAGCATCCGCCGCCGTGGCTGCCTTGCCCCCCATAAGTATCTACAATGATTTTGCGGCCGGTCAATCCGCAGTCTCCCATGGGTCCGCCGATGACGAATCGACCGGTAGGATTTATAAAATAACGCGTATCCCCGTCGGTCATCTCGCGGGGAATGATTTTCTTGATGACTTCTTCGATAATCGCCTCGCGCAGATCGTCGTAGGTCACATCCGGTTTGTGCTGGGCCGATACGACCACCGCGTCCACCCGTTTGGGCGAGCCGTTCTCATACTCGATGGTGACCTGGGATTTGCCGTCCGGCCTTAAAAAATCAAGGGATCCGTTTTTGCGGACCTTCGCCAGACGTCGGCACAACTGATGCGCGTAAGTAATCGGCATCGGCATGAGCTCCGGGGTCTCATCCGATGCAAAACCGAACATCAGGCCCTGATCACCGGCCCCCTGTTCCTTGAAGAGCCCCTCGCCGATGTTCACGCCTTGAGCAATATCCGGAGATTGTCGGCCGATGCTGGTAATCACGGAGCAGGTTTGCCAGTCAAATCCCATCTGGGATGAACAATACCCGATTTCGCGGATGGTATCCCGGACGATTTGCGGTATATCGACGTAACATTCGGTGGTAATCTCGCCGCCGATAAAAGCCAGCCCCGTCGTCACAAGCGTTTCACAAGCCACGCGGCAATTTCTATCCTGGGCCATGATGGCATCCAAAATTGCATCGGATATCGCATCGGCGATCTTGTCCGGATGACCCTCCGTGACCGATTCCGATGTGAAAAAATACTGTTCGTTGTTCATGGAGCATCTCCTTGCATTGCAAATTGGCAGCGGATTGGAGACCGCGGCCTTTTGAGATCTCTTCCCGAAAGCAAAAAGTCAAGCGAAGAGAAGATATAAATTGGATTAAGTTAGAAAAGTTGGGCGCAAATGTCAAGCGTCACTTATTTTCTTTTCTAGATTTCAAGGGTATGATAAAGGTAAAAGGCTATGCGTCGCGGATGAGAACGACGCCCACCTGCATCGCACCGCCGCCCGGGTTGTGCAAAAAAAGGATGATCAGACAGGCGGTAATTCATGACGGCCCAGAATCGAAAAAATTATGTTTCGCTCCTGCTGTTGGGGGTTCTGTCCCTGTGCGCCGGTTTGCCAACCGGTGCCGCGGCGAGCCTCTTGAGTCAGGAATCCGAGGAAGTGCTCGCGGTGCGCACCGCCTGGTCC
>CP070697.1:2763616-2767852 GCA_020353555.1 Desulfobacterales bacterium | reverse complement strand
CATTGTGGTGGCCCAGAGGGCCATGAATGTTTAGCTGTATGAGAAATATCTCGGCCGATGAGCGGTCGGCCTATCCATGGTTTTTCAAAGAGCTAAACGGTTACTTAGATTTGACAGCCAATAACCTCTTCGGTTTCCGTATCGAAAAGATGCATCTGATTCATGTCGAACAAAAATTGTATATCCGCATGGGGCCTGGCGGCCGAGTTCGAATCGACGACAGCGGAAAGCTGATGAGGTCCGATTTTCAGGAGGAGAATCGACTGCGAGCCGATCGGCTCGATGACGTCCACCTTGGCATTCATAATTTCTCCGCCCGGGAAGTCTCCGCGAATTTGGCGATCATAAATATGTTCCGGCCGAATACCGAACACGGCCTTCCGCCCCTTGACGATTTGGTAACGGCATTTTTGATTCTCAGGTACCCTAAGCTGAAACCCATCCCCTTTAATCCACAATTGATCGTCTTCTTCCACCACGTGGACTTCCAGGAAGTTCATCGCCGGCGACCCAATGAAACCAGCCACGAACATGTTCTTGGGGTTGTTGAAGACCTCCATGGGGCTGCCGATTTGGGAGACCTTTCCGTGATCCATGATGACGATGCGATCGGCTAACGTCATGGCCTCGATTTGGTCATGCGTGACATAGATCATCGTCGTCTGGACCCTTTCGTGCAGTTTTTTGAGTTCGCCGCGGGTCACCACCCTAAGCTTGGCGTCAAGGTTAGACAGGGGCTCGTCAAATAGGAAAACTTCTGGGTTGCGCACGATCGCGCGGCCCATGGCCACCCGCTGTCGCTGGCCTCCGGAAAGCTCCTTGGGTTTGCGGGCAAACAGATCCGCAATGCCGAGCATATTGGCTCCATCCTTGACTCTACGCTCAATGTCGGCTTTGGAATGCTTACGGTTGATGAGACCAAAGGCCATGTTCTGGAAAACATTCATGTGGGGATAGAGGGCATAACTCTGAAAAACCATTGCAATGTTACGATCCTTCGGGGGGTCATCGTTGACCAATCGATCACCGATGTAAATCTCGCCCTCCGAGATCTCCTCCAAGCCCGCAATCATCCTGAGCGTCGTCGACTTGCCGCAGCCGGAAGGACCCACCAGAACCAAAAATTCTTTATCGTAAACGGTCAAGTCCACGTTGTGGACCGCAATGATATCACCGAAGCGTTTATTGAGATTTCGCAACCTGACTTCAGCCATGCAACTCTCCCCAATCCACCACGCCTAACGATAAAGTGCTAAGCCGTCGGTTCCGGCATTGAGGATTTCCATCGATCCAAACTCGGTTTCGGTGACGTAAATCCTCCGGCTTCCCGCGGGACCGAAGGCCAGGTTGGTGGGGTTGCGCCCCTGGGTCGCAATTCGCTGCACCACCTGACCATCGCGACCCAGGACCGTGACGTCTTTCTGATTAAAGACCGTGCAGTAGAGCTTGCCGTCGGCTCCAAATTTCATTCCGTCCGGGCCCTTGATCCCCTCCGCCTTCTCGGGCGAGAGGACGTTCCCGAAATATTCCCTCCGGCCGGTCAGCTTGCGGTCTTTGAATTTATAGACATAAACGTTGCCGGTCATCGTCTCGTTCACATAGAGGTGGTCGTCGGGGCCGAACGCGACACCATTGGTGAATCGAATCCCTCTGTCAATGATGGTACTCGCGCCCGTCTGGGTGTTGATTCGGTAAACGCGGCCGTCAAAAAGTAAATCAGGGTCAGGGGCGGCCAAGTACTCTGTGGTCAGAATACCCGAATCGGTCAGATAGAGCATGCCATCCGGACCAAAAGCCAAGTCGTTCGGCCATAGAAAAGGCTCGCCCTGGCATTCATTGAGGAAGACCTCGTAGCGCCCATCCCGGGACATTCTGAGCAAAGCGGGGGGCTCGGACTCAGCCACCCAAATGTAGCCGTCGCGGTCAATTGCCAGTCCGTTGGGACGTCCCGTTCTTGCCAAAATACGGTGGTTCATTCCATCGGCACTGATGCAGGTCACACAACCTTTGTCAGGGCCCATTTCAACGACCAGCCAACTTTGGTCATCCAGCAGTACCGGACCTTCAGGCACACTTAATCCTTTGGTGAAAAACATGCTCATCCTCTCCTTGAATGCAAAAAGTCGGGCAGGACCAACTTCCAATCGAACTAAGCGATAATACCGTCCGGATAACGCTCCACGAGCCGTTCATCATGGATCGGGAGAACGATGTCGGCCTGCATTAGCCTGTCATAGGCCTGATTCCATTCGGCCAGCGATTCCAGCGCGCCGATCGGGCGCTTCTCCTCAATGTTTTCAAACACAAAAACGAAGTCAGCAAAATCCACCTGGCCCTTAGCCGTCTGAACCGAGACGCCCATCGAGCCCCGGTGGTGTGCTCCGCACCACCAAAGCCTCAGCCCCGGGTAGATTTCTTTTTCTTCACCAACGAGATGGATCTTATGTCTACCGGGACCCTGCAAGTATTCCATCGTTTTTGCGGGAAAAAAGACCCTGGTATCATAGATGCCCATCTTGTCACCCTGCATAATGTTGTCCCAGCCAAGTTGGGACATGTAAATCTCGGCGCGGGCGAACATTTCGATATTTCCGGTCGCGTACGAAGACATCGAGGTGATAAGCAAGGTGTCGATATCATCCACCACCAAACCGGCATGGGCCAACGCTGCGGCAGGCTCCGTCACCTTGTCTGCCGGGTGCGCACAGCGCTCATGCACATACTGGTGCGACTTGTTTAGAATGGCAAAATCCTCAGGTTTGTTCGAAGGAACGCCGGTGTCGACCAGGATGTTATGGCCTCCCCCTTGGATCAGCCAGTAATAAAAAAATAGATTACGCCACTCGCCGACTTTGCCGATGTAATACCAAACCGGCCCGGGTGATTCCTGACGGGCGGCGTAAAGCGCGCGCAGCGTGTAGACCATCTCCTGACCTCCTGTTTGTTAATCAAGTTGAATCGGATAGCGGCCGTACTGCCGGACCGCGGCGTTCATGGCCACAATATTTTCCGGCGGAACGTCGGACTGTATCGTTTGCTCAGCGGCAAAAACGAAACCACCCCCAGGGGCGAGGATCTTTAGGCGCTCTTTTACCTCGGCCTTGACCTCTGCGACCGTCCCGTGGGGCAAGGTTGTCTGGGTATTGATTCCCCCGCCCCAGAAGGTAACGCGATCGCCATATTGCGCTTTGAGCCGTTGCGGATCCATCCCCGCCCCAATTTGGACGGGATTAATGATGTCGATACCGGCGTCGATGAGATCGTTGATGATCGGTTCGATATACCCGCAGGTATGCACAAAGAGATACGCATCGGTGTGTTTGCGAAAAGTCTGCCACAGTCGCTTGACGCGCGGGATGACAACCTCCCGATAGGTAGCCGGCTTTATTTGAAGCCGCCCCTGAGCACCGATATCCTCGCCGCCGACGACAATCACCTGGGCATAATCGCCGATCGCATCGCAATAGCGTTTGGCATACTCACTTCCGGCGTCGGCGATTTTATCGAGGAGTTTATCTAAAAATTTGCGGTTTTCGATAAAGTCGATGAAAAGTTGCTCGTAACCCCGCAGCCCTTGGGCGGTTTCATATATGGAGGCCCCGGCAAAGCCCACGATGGCTTTGTCAGTATTTTCATAGCCCGCTCTGGCCGCCTCTCTGACGCCTTGGACCATCTGGTCGACCTTGCTGACATCCGGCAGCATGTAAAAAGAAAAAGGAGGCATCCAAGAAAACCCGTCCAGATCGGCCTCCGTGGCGTTGGCCAGCGGGAAGTAGACCGGATCGTACCAGTGACCGCCCGGCGGTAGCTTGCCGATTATATGACCGGCATAAACGTCCAGGCGGGTCCCGTCAGGTTCAATCCTCGGATCGAAATTGGTCGGGACAAGCCCGGGAGAGCCGTCGGGCAGCACATCTCGTTTCCAGTCCGTCGGTATAGGCACGACGTTAATACAGTCCACTTCGAAAAGCTCCACGATCTGAGGTTCAATAACCGGCCATTGCAGGTACTGGTGCCACACCTTAGTTTCGCCTCGGAGGCCAAGGTGTTTGAGTAGTTTATGGTGAGCCACGGCCGACAAACCGGTGGCCGCCCCTCCTCCAAAATCGATCGGCACCCTGTCCGGCTCTTGATGGGCCAATGCCTTCAAAACGCGCTCGCGTGAATTCATTTTCGCTCCTGCCGATTTTGTATCAATTTAGTACGTAAATAAAATTTTCATGCACCGTGGTGGCC
>CP070697.1:2759277-2763516 GCA_020353555.1 Desulfobacterales bacterium | reverse complement strand
GCATGTTTCTTGCCATACCTCGCCTCCTTCTTCGAATGGCAGCCTAACATGCACCTTATCTCTCTGTCCAGTTTTTGGGGAGTATTATAATTGCTTTGGTTGACCGTTTGGTGCTTATCCCTCACTTTCGCCCTTCCCGTCATTGCCGATAACAAACCAATCAAATTCGGAATAATGGGACCGATGGGTGATGCTACGGGACTCAACGTGCTCAGGCCTGCTGAATTGATGATTAAGAAAATTAACGCGGACGGAGGCATCTTAGGCCGAAAGATTGAAATTGTCGGACCCTATGATACCAAATGGCAACCTGCGGAAGGTATTAGAGCTTTTGAAAGATTAAAAGCCGCACGGGTCGATGTAATTCTTTCCGGAATTATTGATGATTCAGAGGCCGGACTCCTAAGCCGCATCGCGGCCACGAAAGACATCTTGTATTTTTCTGAATTTGCTTCAACGATGACATTTATGGAAAACGTTCGTAAGGATTACGAAAATTACAAGAACTACTTTATGTTTACACCGATCGATCCGGGTTTGTACTGGTGTGTCGAGGGGCCCGGCATGATGTTCAACAAGCAATTTGGCTGGAAAAATGTGTATATGATCAGGGAAGACTCGGTATGGACCGAAGGCATAGGCGAGATGGTCCTGAAGGAGACTCCCACCCACGGCTTAAATGTTGTCGGGCATGAAGTCGTTCCAATCGATGTCAAAGATGTGACGCCCTACTTCCGCAAAGCGGAGAAGGCCGGGGCCGATATGATTTATACGTTTTTTTCGGCCTTTGGGGAAGCCGCTGCAAGTCAAATGTGGGAAAATAAAATTACGATACCAATGTTTGGCCATAATGGAGTTTTGAATGATTACGGCTATTGGAACAGGAGCAAGGGTGCCTGGGGACCCATGGCGACAACCTCCAAGTGGGGAAGTTTAGAAAAATATTCTCCCGAATGGCGCAATTTCGTCGTGGAGTGGTACACCACTTATCAAGATGATCCACGAACCCCCATGTGGTTGGGTGAATGTACGTGGAAGTCGATAAAAGCGTACAAAGAAGCGGTGGAACGCACGGGTTCCTTTGAAATCGATGCGGTCATCAAGGAGCTGGAAAAGACATATTATCCGGATGCGCCTACGATGGGTGGATTTTATGGCCCGGATGAAGGTTAGTGGCCTCACACATGGTGTATACCCGTAGATGAAAATGAACGCTTCAAGAAAAATCCCCACCGCGGACCTGGACTATGGAGGCCGTCGCACATGATACCGATGACACAATGGCAGCCGGCGGATAAAGCCCCCAGGGAGACCTTTATTTTACCGGGCATGCCCGCGGACCACGGAAGGCTGGTAACGATCTGGCCGCCCCATGTCGCTGGAAGCAAATTTCAGTATCCACCCTTCTACACCGAAGAAGATATCAAAAGACTAGAACATAGGGATTAAACTTCCAGCCGATTCCGCCGGTCGGCAACGCCGGCTGAATCGGCTTTTATAGTCGGCAGATACATGCAACAGGATAATCGAATATGCTCGAAGATATCGTCTATGTTCTAATTTACGGATTTGTTTTCGCCTCTCTCTACGGAATCATGACCGTGGGATTTTCCTTCGTATGCGGGCTGGGCGGGTTTTATGATATTGCGCTGCCGGCCTATTTGATGGTGGGTGGATTCCTCTACGTGATTCTGAACGAATATATGGCAGGTTGGGCCCTACCGGTTGTCGTTTTATGCACAGGCGTTATATGCTTGCTTCATTATTTGATTTTTATCAAAAAGATCCGCGACGATGCCTTTGTGGTATTTTTTGCAACCATCTTCATCGCCCTGATAATACAAACCATCTTTGAGCATTTTTTTACGCTGAGCTATATATATAATCATCCACCGATCATCGAGGGGCACACGACCGTCTTAGGTGTTAAGCTCAGCCGAGATCTGATTGCCGGTGGCATTATCGGCTGGGTGGCTCTTTTCGGCCTCAGATATCTCACGCGGCATACGAATATCGGCCGGGCCATCATCGCCATTCCTCAAAGTGCCCGGGGCAGTCAAATTATTGGCATCGATATTACTAGGGTTCAGTGTTTTGTGTATTTTTTAGGCGGTATATTGCTGGGCATCGGCGCCTATTTCTATGGAGAATATCTTGGCGTCAATGCGCACATGTGGACCCATCCTCTGATCATCATGTTTACGATCACAGTCGCCGGCGGCCTGGGAAGCATTGACGGTGTCATGCTGGCAACCCTCCTCATCGGCTTTTTAGAAGTAGCGGTGGTTACGCTCGTTGATCCACGGCTTAAAAGTGTCGTGATTTTATTCGTGGGCCTGAGCATTTTGATTTTTAGACCGAAAGGGTTTGCCGGAAAGCGCATCGGATAAACGTCGAAGGGTAAAGACAACGTTGCGGACGATCGGGGTGACAGCATGCGAATCGCGTTTGACGGCCGTTTGCATCGGGCAGGAACCCTGTCGTCCTGACTGTAGAAGACGAACCTAACGGGGGCGCCTAGAGAAGATGACTAAAGAAAGCTACAAATGGATCGGCTTATTTGTTATTTTGACAGTCGGCACATTTCTATTCCAGACCCATCTATATGTCGTCATATATGCAAGCTTTTTCGCGATTTTCGCGATGAGCTGGAGCTTCTTCACGAGTTTCAGCGGGTATTTGAATCTCGGCCATGTTATTTTTATCGGGATCGCAGGCTATACAACTGCTATCTTTAACTACCATTTGGATTTCCCCATGTTTCTGTCGATCCCCCTGGGCATTGCCATCGGTGCGGGAGGGGGGTGGTTGCTCTTAAACCCGCTTCACCGCAAAATTACCGGTTTGAGTTTTGAAATGGTTACCTTTCTCGGCATCCTCGTGCTGAGCGATCTGGTCTTGACTTCGTACCTGCGACCGATCACGGGAGCGGATTTAGGAATTTCTCCGATCGATTCTCTTTTGTCTTCCTTTCCTCTTTCCATAAGCTTGATCGCCTTGCTCTGCCTATCCGGCTATTTTTTTATTTGGTTTCTCAATTCCCGTTATGGAAAGGTTTTGGATTTCGCCCGCACAAATACCGATCTTGTGAAAACCGCCGGTTTGGATCCTCACAAGTATTCCGGGTTGTGTCTGCTTTACAGCGGCATTGTTGGCGCTATCGGGGGGGCATTATATATCCATTTCAGCGGTTCGGCGGGCGTCAGTAACACGTTCGCACTCGATTTCCAGATTCACATGATCGTCATGGCAATCATCGGGGGGAGATTCAGCATGTTCGGCTCCATTTTCGGAGCCTATTTCGTGATTCTGCTCGAAGAATTGCTGCGGGGCATGGTCACCGGCCCGATTGAAAATTTAGTCGTTTACAGCATCGGTTTTGGCGTCTATTTCTTCTCACCCGAAGGATTATTCCCGCGCATCGCAAGTATTAAAAAAAGGCTTACGGGATAGGATTATGGTGATACTGGAAGTTAGAAACATCGACAAGCGCTTTCCAGGTGTCATGGCACTCAAAGATGTGAGCCTGGCCATCGAAAGAGGCGAAATCAGGGGACTCATTGGCCCGAACGGTTCGGGCAAAACCACTTTGATCAGGACAATTATGGGGTTCTATCGACAAGACCGGGGCGAAATTGTCTATGAGGGAGATAACATCGTCGACGAAGAAATATGGAACCGAGTGAATAAAGGTTTGAGTCTGACCTACCAGAATCCCCTTTATGTAGCGGGTTTGTCGATATTCAGGCATATCGAACTCGGTACAATCGCCAAACGCCTGCCCACGCAAAAAATTATGGAGATCGCCCGCGAAGTCGGTCTTGAGGACAAAATCGATGACGACCCGAGTGAATTGCCGGTGCTGAGTGCCAAGCGTTTGGAGATCGCCAAGGCGCTGGCGACAAGTCCGAAGATCCTGATGTTAGACGAGATTTTTGCGGGTCTCTCGTTTGAAGAGGGCGAACAAATGATTGACATGCTAAAGACCTTGAACAAGGAAAAAAATCTGACAATCCTTTTGATCGACCACAATCTGCGAATGGTCAAAAAGATGGTCAAAAGGACCACCGTCATAGACATGGGTGAGATCATTGCGGAAGGATCTTTCGAGGAAATCATTGAAGATGAAAAAGTCCGAAAGGCATATATAGGATAAGAAATATGGCATTTCTTGTCGTTGAAAATTTAAAAGTCAGCTACGATCGAATTGAAGCCATCAAAGGAATTGACCTTACCGTC
>CP070697.1:2754934-2759177 GCA_020353555.1 Desulfobacterales bacterium | reverse complement strand
AAAGGGGGCTTAATCAGCGGAGACCGCATTTTGGCGATTTGCGCCAAGTTTCTGAAAAAAAATGGAGGCTTAAAAAATAACCTGGTGGTGAGTACCGTGATGAGCAATATGGGGCTCAGGGTGGCACTCAAAGAACTCGGCATCCAGCATGAAACGACCCTCGTCGGAGACCGTTATGTCATGCAACAAATGCTGGCCTCGGATGCCGTCATCGGAGGTGAGGACTCCGGCCACGTGATTTTTCGCGCCTACCATACGACCGGCGATGGTATCCTGACCGCCCTTCGATTGCTCGAAGTGATGCGAGCGGATTCTCAGCCCCTGTCCGAACTTGCCAAGGTTATGACCGTATTTCCGCAAGCCCTTGTTAATGTTGAAGTGCAAAACAAACCGAATATCGGCGAAGTCCCGGAGATCGAAGAGGCGATTCGGGCGGCGGAAACCAGTCTGGGAGAGGAGGGTAGGGTGCTGGTGAGATACTCCGGCACCCAACCGCTTTGCCGCATAATGGTGGAAGGACCCAGCGACGAGACGACCCGTCGCTTCTGCCGGCAAATTGCCGACGTTGTGCAGGAAAAACTGGGAACCTAATCCCTATTCCCGATTGCCCAAAATCCGGAGTAGCATCAGAAACAGGTTGATGAAGTCCAAATACAGCTTGAGTGCCCCCAAAATGGCGCCTTTTCGGATAACACCGGCTTCCAACCCGGCCGGCTGGGAAAGAGCCATTGTCTTCAGATGCTGGGTATCATAAGCGGTCAATCCGATGAAAACCAGCACTCCGATATAGCTGATGATCATGCTCACGGCGGAACTGCGGATGAACATGTTGACCAGGGAGGCGATGATGATTCCGATCAGCCCCATCATGAAAAATCCGCCCAGCGACGTCAAATCCCTTTTGGTCGTCCATCCGTAGATGCTACAGGCCACAAATGTGGCCGCACAGACAAAAAACGTTGAAGTGATGGTTGAACGCGCATACACTAAAAAGATGAATGACAACGTGGCACCATTTAGGCCCGAATAAAGCAAAAACAGCCCCGTTGCCGTTGCGGCCTGGATCTTCTGAATCCGGGCGCTGATGGTAAAAACAAGCGCCAGCTCGGCAATGATAAGACCGAAAAACAACAATTGATTGCCAAAAATCAGGTTGCGTATGGATGGGCTGTTGGCCACATAAAAGGCAACCAAACCGGTGAGCCCCAACCCGACGGCCATCCAATTGTAAACGCTCCGAACAAATTCATTGACCCTGACCTGGACTTGTGTTTGCTGTCTAATGGGTATTGACTCCATTACTGCCTCCCGAAATAGTTATTGAAGATAGTTCCTTAGATTCACTGCTAATATAACACAGGCGCTGCATTTTGCAAGTTAAAATTCGACACTTGACTTTAAACTCCGTCATGATTTAGTTTTCATAAATTTAACCGTGAATCCCCTATCGAAAGTTGTTTTGTTCATCCGTATTCATTTCGGATCCCCCTGAAAAAGCCATGAAATCCGAACAATTATATCAGGAACTGAAAAATTTGGCCGAGAAACTCGATATCACCGTAACCGAACAAAATCTTCGTATCTCCGGTATAAAAGTCAAAAGCGGACTATGCAAGGTGAAAGGCAAAAACCTGTTTATCATGGATAAACACAAAAGCGTTCACAAGAAGATTAAAGTCCTGGCCTCGCAACTGGCGCAGATGCGCCATGAAGACATCTATGTCGTTCCGGCCGTACGCGAGGTGCTGCATAAGTATGCGTCCGAGAAAATCTAACCTTATTTTGCGATGCAGGAAGGTGGGGTTCGCATTTCAGCCTCAAACCTCCCATCTTCCGTTCTTGCGAGGCCCAATACACGGAGCAAATCTAAAAAGTTTACATAATATAACTTATCAGACTTTAATGAACCGCTGAAAACCGGCAAAGAAATTCTGCGGATTTAAACGGCTCCAACCATGACCAATCCAGTACCCTTTCTTTTTGCCACTAGGTTATGGTTGTCGCCAATTAACTGTCGTCCAACGGAAAAATGGGATATTCACGTGGAATACACTGACAACGGCCCGACCCCGAAAATTTATACGGTTTCGGAACTGAATGCCAATATTAAACATTTGCTTGAGGAAAAATTTTCATTTATCTGGATTTGTGGAGAAATATCTAATCTTAGGATACCGACATCCGGCCATTTCTATTTCACCTTAAAAGATGAAAATTCCCAGATCAATGCGGTGATGTTTCGCGGTCAGCAGCGCCATGTAAAATTTGACCTCGCGGACGGTTTGAGCATAACCGGTATGGGGCGAATCAGCGTCTATAGCCCGCGTGGGACCTATCAAATCATATTAGAGTACGTGGAACCGGCCGGCATCGGTGCGTTACAACTTGCTTTCGAAAAACTCAAAGCCCGTCTGGCTGAAGAAGGGTTTTTCGACCCGAAATACAAAAAGCCGCTGCCGTTCTTACCACGGAAGATAGCCATCATAACTTCGCCCACTGGTGCCGTGGTCCATGATATTTTAAAAATCGTCCATTGCCGATTTCCGAATGTCGCCATCGAAATTATCCCGGTTAAAGTGCAAGGTGAAGGTGCCGAACAGCAGATCTGCGCCGGGATTGAATTGCTGAATACCCGCGCAGAGGCGGATGTCGCTATTTTAGCTCGAGGTGGCGGTTCTCTTGAGGATTTGCAGGCCTTTAATTCGGAACCTGTGGCCAGGGCCATTTTCGCTTCCAAGATACCGCTGATTTCGTCCGTCGGTCACGAAACCGACTACACGATTGCCGACTTTGTGGCCGACGTGCGGGCCCCCACACCTTCCGCGGCTGCTGAATTAGTAATTCCAGCAAAGGCCGATATGATGAAGAAATGTCATGAACTTTCAGTTAGTTTAAATGTTGCCTTTAATAATTATATTGAACATTTGCGATCCAATTTGGCTCATATTTCAAAACGACTTGTGGACCCCAAGAAAAAGATTCAAGACTTACGGCTCAGGGTTGACGATTTAACGGGTCGATTGAGTCGATTAGCTCGCTCCAATCTGCATTTCAAACGCGAACGGCTTTTGTGGTGGCGAGATCGACTAAGTGCCAACAATCCCAGGATTCAAATCACCAAATTGAACTCAAGGCTTGAACAATTTTATATAATTATGCTTAAATCATTTATGATTTATGTTAATAAGAATAAATTACGACTGCGCGCAGCCAGCGTAAAATTACACGCACTGAGCCCCCTGGCGGTCCTGGACCGTGGCTACAGTCTCACCCGGACCATCCCGGATAAACGGGTTGTCAGAGACTCCGCCACAGTTTCTTTAAATCAGGACCTTGAAGTGATGGTGGCCAAGGGCCGCATCCTATGTCGCGTAAAAGGAAAATTCACCGATGGCCAAAAAGACTTTCGAACAATCGCTAAAACAACTTGAACAAATCGTTCAAGAGCTTGAAGCGGGCGATCTGTCTCTGGAAAAGGCGGTCCAGAAATTTGAAGAGGGTATTCAGCTCACCAAATATTGTGCTGCAAAATTGGACGAAACTGAAAAGAAGATTAGTGTCTTGATGCAGGATTCACAGGGAAATTTATCAGAAGAACCTTTCAGTCCGGAGGACGAGACGTAGCGCTTTGGTCCAATGGTGGCGAAAAAAAAAAGACTCGATCTGGTCCTTGTGGAGAAAAAGCTTGTGCCGACGCGGCAACGGGCCCGCGCGATGATCATGTCCGGCAAGGTGCTGGTGAACCATTGTCCGGCCGATAAGCCCGGGACGCCGGTTTCCGCCAACGATCGGATTGAATTGAAAGGCAGAGATATTCCGTACGTCAGCCGGGGGGGGCTCAAGCTAGAGGACGCCTTGCTCAGGCTGAGCCTGACGGTGGCGGATCTGATCTGCTTGGATGTGGGAGCGTCTACCGGCGGGTTTACCGACTGCCTGCTGCAGCATGGGGCCCGCTTGGTTTATGCCGTGGATGTCGGCTATGGACAACTGGCCTGGAAGCTGAGGCAGGATTCGCGCGTCATCGTCATTGAGCGGATGAATATTCGGCACATGCCGATCGAGACCGTTTCCCAACCTGTTGATTTAGTCACCATTGATGTATCCTTTATCTCTCTTAAAACCGTGGTGCCGGCCATTTTGAAATTCCTCAAGAAAAATGGTCGTATCCTGGCATTGATCAAGCCGCAGTTTGAGGTCGGCAAAGATAAGGTGGGAAAAGGCGGAGTGGTGCGGGATTCCGTCT
>CP070697.1:2750561-2754834 GCA_020353555.1 Desulfobacterales bacterium | reverse complement strand
GACCTGCAATCCGTGCGCGGCGAAGTCATCTGCGTTTTTAACAGTCATGTCGTCTTTGATAAGCTTCGCTCCCACAAGCGTATCGATAAGTTTTGCTTCAACAATCTCAATGCCGGCGTGAGCCGATCATGGAATATGGGCATTAATCTCGCTGAAGGGGACGCGATATTTATCTTAAACGCCGACCTTCATTTAAAACCCGTGGCGGTTGAACGGCTGCAAACCTATCTTTTCAGTTTGGAAAAGGCCGTCATCGTGGGTCCTCAGGGCTCGATTGTGGACTTCCAAAAGTTGCAGGATAAACGTTACTACCAGAAGGGCGGATTCCACCAACCGCTTCGTGTGCATGCCGTTTCGGGATTCTTTTTTTGCATTCACCGGGAACGATTTTTAGATAACGGCTTGATGTTCGATGTCCGCTACAGTCCCTGTTTTATGGAAGAATGGGATATGGGATTGCAGATTATTCGCGCCGGACTGACATCCTATGTGGTGCCGGTCCCGGATTTCGAGCATCATTGGGGCATATCCTCTCCGGGGGAAAATGCTAACATCAGCTATTTCGGGCGAGTCGTTTGCAGAAACGATATTATCGCGGAAAACCGAAAAAAGTTTAAGCAGAAGTGGTTCGGCGAATAGGGCCGCCGATCAGATCGTCAGGTTCATATCCGCGGCATTGAGCCAGGGGTTTTGAGGGGGCCACCTCCAAAAGATGTTACCAGATTTCGATTGGAACGCTTACTCGTTGACAGAAAGAGACGCAGCAAGCTTGAATAGCGATGTTTCGTTAACGCCCCATGGCACTCAAGCGGGGGCTAGCTCTTTGGCGGTGCGTATCCTGATCATTCAGGAAAATGGGCGACACGCCCGTAATCGTGAATTTCGGGAATGCTTTGCCCTGCAGCGTGCTTTGGCCCATGCGGGAGTAGTGGCCGATATTTGGGGGAAGGGGCACGCCAATTTCGAGCAGCCGTTCAAAGATTTTGTCGCTCGATATGATGCCATCATATCCTTGGAAAACTATGACAGCGGCTGGCATCCCCATCTAGCGGGCGTGAAGCTGCCCAAGGCCTTCTGGTGCATTGATGCCCATACGGGAGTTTCCCGCTACCTGGACTTTGTTCGCCGCAACCGTTTTGATATCGTTTTTAGTTCCACCGAATATTTCGCTGATTTGTTTAAAACGATCGCCGGGAAGACGATCTGGCTGCCGAATGCCTACGACAGTTTTTTGATCGACAGATTATATAATGTCCACAAAACCGTGCCGTTGGGTTTTTGCGGAAACACCGTCAACCGAAGAGACTGGATTGATTATCTGCAAAAACGCTGGGGGCTGCGTCATGCTGAAATGGTAATCGGCCCCGACATGGTGCGGGCGATTAATTCATATCAAATCCACTGGAATCGCAACGCTTCGATCGATATTAACTATCGGACCTTTGAGACTTTGGGGTGCGGCACCTTTCTGCTCACGAACTACACACCGGGCCTTGAAAAGCTATTTACGATCGGAGAGCATCTCGTGGTCTACAACGACCGGGAAGATCTAGATCAGAAAATTACTTACTATCAAACCCATTCCGCAGAGCGCCTGCAGATTGCCCGGAATGGTTATGAACATGTGCGCAAGCACCATAAGTATATTCATCGCGCCCAGAAAATTCTTGAGACTTTCGACTTTAAACCGAAGCCTCAACTTCGCAAGCCTGATAAGGAAGAACGGCGTGTATTTCAGGGTGTTCCTCAAATAGAAACCGAATTAAAATACTTTTCTCAGTACAAGGAAGAAGATATCTTATGGCGGGTTTTTCGCAACCAACGCGACGGATTTTTGGTCGATGTCGGTGCGGCCGATGGTGTTCGCTATTCGAATTCTCGCGATTTGCTGGTTAATTACAACTGGCGAGGGCTCTTGATCGAGCCCCATCCGGATTTCTTTGATCAGCTTGAAAGCCTTTACAGGGATAATCCGAAAGTTAAGATCTGTCCTTATGCGATTGACACCGAAGAAAAAACCGGACAATTTTATATGTTCGGACGGGACAAGCATGCCCAAATATCGACCCTGAGTAAAAGCTTTAAAGAAAGGGCGCAGAAAGCCCACGGAAATAAATATTTAGATCCAATCGATGTTCAATGCAAACCGCTGGGCCGGGTGCTTAAGGAATTTGCGTGCCCTTCCCGCATTGATTTTATCTCCATCGATTGTGAAGGCCTTGATATGCAGGTTCTGCAATCTATGGATTGGACCGCATTCGATGTGAGACTGGTCTGCGTGGAGCAATCCATGCCTGAAGGCGAACTGCAGGCGTATATGCACGGCATTGGATATTCAGTTTATGACGCCACCGCCGGTAACTGCTTCTTTATAAAAGATCAGTAACTTAGCAGTGTCGGTCCGGAAATGACTCCCGCCTGCAGCGGGATTCAAATTCGAAGAAAGTGCAAACTGTCTGCTCCATAGCCGGGATTCGCACGCAGTGATTGAATGGGTTGGCAACCTCCAGCGTTGCGGTCGCGGCAGAATGCCAAACCTTGCCAAAGGATTTTCGGATGATCATCCGCATTGATGATTACCCCCATGGTGATCTGTACATGTACAAACGGCTAAAAACGGATCCGGGATACGATCACCGGGAACATATCTATGCTTTTCTGCAGGGCTTTGAAAAACACGGAGTTCCGTACGTATTGGGCGTCTCTCCCGGTTTAATGAATAACGAGTCCGATCGGTTTTTCCTGCGTTCCCTGCGCTATTGTGAAGTTGCCATGCATGGCTACAGCCATGGATGGCATGAATTTGCTGAAACGTGGTCTGCAATCGATGCGTCTCTATCGCAAGGGGGGGAATTTGCGTTGGCATCGCGCAAGACCATCGGCGATAAAATCAAGCGTGGGCTGGAACTCCTGGGAGATTTCAAAATCAGCAAATTCATTGCCCCGTTCAACGTCTATACCCAGGATGTGCTTGACGTCTTGAATGAGTTGGGCTTCAGGACGATTATGGGCGGGAAGGAGACCGTCCAGTTCGGCATGGATGCGCTGGATCACGGTGATTTAGATCTCGATCTATGCCTGCCCCCGTTTTGCGGAGAAAGTACTAAAGTCATTCCCCATTTGGGTGAGGCCTTGGATGAACAGAAAACGATAACGCTGCACTGGATTTTTGAAAAACCTCAAAACCTGACCTATTGGACCCGCATCGCGGAAACTGTCAAAAGAAAGGCAAGCCTGATTCGGCCATCCGCGGGAAGCGGCACCGCACCGGGAGCCAATCGGCGTCTTCCCGATCTGTACTCGCCTCCCCCTGGATTAGCGCGCGATTTGCCGATCGCCATTGTCACGGAAACCATGAATTATGTCTCCGGCGGGGTGCGCTGCATTGCCGAAGTTCTCAACCGCTTGAAGCAGCGCGGCTATGCGACCACATGCTTTGTGACTCATTCTGATTTGCGTTGTGAATGGCTGAAGGTCGAATTTCCGATTTTACCTGCCACAGAACTTCGTCAATTCAAAGGCATCGCGATCAGTCCGTTTTCACCGACCGCTGAAATGGTAGCGCGCTCCAACGCCGCGGCTAAATTCTACTGGGTCCATTCGTACGAACCGAAATTCCCGCAGCTCACGGGACGGTCCGACCGCTGGCGGATTATGTCGGAGGACTCCTATCGGTTGGATGAACTGCAGTATTTCGCGGTTTCATCCTATGTGCGGATGATTTTGGAGCTCTTTTATGAAAGAGAAGTTCTTTCGCCGTTGGTCCCCGGCGGCGTCAATACCGATTTGTTTAGACCCGGCCCAAAGTCGGGGCATCCGATCAAGATAATGTTTCTTAGCCGTGAACATGAATTTCGAGGCGCCCATGATATCGTCCGAGCCCTACAAATCGCCACAGAGCGGGGCGTGGAGATGGAGGTCTATGTCATGGGAAAACCCATTGCAATGGGTGCGATTGCCCATAAATTTGTCCCGCCCCTGCCCCAAAAGGAGTTTGCCAGCCTGCTTGGTTCGGCTGACGTTTTCGTTCACGCCAGTCATTTTGAGGGAGCCCCATTGCCACCACTCGAGGCGATGGCCAGCAAATGCGCCGTTATCGCCACATACGTGGGGGCCGCCGACTATTTGCTCGACGGCTATAACGCCCTGGTCGTGCCGCCCCGGAAGCCGGACAAGATCGCCGCCGCCCTCGTCCGGCTGGCGGGCGATGCCGATTTGCGCCGTAAACTGGGCGAAGGGGGCTGGCAGACCGTCGCGAACGGCTATACGTGGG
>CP070697.1:2746183-2750461 GCA_020353555.1 Desulfobacterales bacterium | reverse complement strand
TCGGCGGCCTTTTGCAGGTCGAATTCGTATACCGGTGTGTCCTTGTGGTAGGGTAACCCCTCCACATTCGGACTGGTGGGCATAATGACCAGACCGTTGAAAACGTCCGTTTTGTAGGTCCCGCGGTCAAAGGCGTGCAGGAAGGCTTTGCGGACGTTGATGTCGGCAAAAAAATCCGGCGGAATGCCCTTACCGTCCAGTTGGCCGCTGCCGATATTCGGGTTGCCGCGGGGGTTGATCTTGCGGCAAAACATAGCGGCCGTAAAGCCCAATTGTGGAACTTCATAGAGTTTCAAGTCCTTCATGGCCTTGACTTCCGGCACATAAGGGGTGTCGACCACCACCCGATCGGCGTCGCCGTTTTGCAGCATGAGCTTGCGGGTGCTCCATTCTTTTACATACTTCACGATAGCGGTCTTGATTTTGGGCGGGGGGCCCCAGTAACCGTCGAAACGTTCGAAGACGAACTGCTTGGAAGGCTCCCAGAGTTTCATCCGGAAAGGGCCGGTGCCGTTTTCGATTCTTTGCAGCGGTTCGTGGCCGGGGGGGGGATTGTTGTATTGGGCGGCATTTTTGATGTTACCGTCCCAGCAGCCTTTGGCGACGGCCCATTCTTGGTCCAGAACGGATGCTGCGGTGTAGCACAAGATGCTCATCAGAGGGGGATAGGGTTTGGGCAGATGCAAGATGACCTTGTCGTCCCGGGCTTCCACGGCCTTGTCGATCTTGTCAAAGACACCTTCGATGATTTGCCCGTCCTTGTCCCGGGTGGAGCCATTGCCGGTCAAGGCCTCCAGGAGCATCCACATGGGTCCGCCGTCTGGATCCATAATCATATTGCGTTTCAAGCTGTAGACGACATCCTGTGCTGTCAGTGCTCCGCCCTCATGGAACCGGACGCCCTGGCGGATGGTGAAGGTGTATGTCAGGCCATCGGGCGCGATGCCGCCGTTTTCAACGGTGGGGACCTCGGCCGCGAGAAGGGGGACAAATTTTTCGGTGGAAGATCCGTCAAAAAAGATCAGCGTTTCATAAAGGTTCCAAATTCGCATGGAGCCAGCGACATCATAACTGGCCGCCGGATCAATGGTCTGGACCGTTCGATAGTCGGCCAGCACGAATGTGTCCGGATTCTTTTCTTCGGCATCGACGGCGACGACACAGAGAATCATTAGCAAACAACCCATCAAGCAGGCAAGTTTTGTCATTTGTATGCTCCTTTGTCCAAGCACAAAGCCCCAATGGGTCTTCCTTGACCTGTGGACCCCGATGAGGATGCCGCGTTGCATAGAACCGATTCCTTGGGGGCAAGTGCTTCATTGGCTTTATGTTTTATAATGGATCAAAAGTCAATCCTTAAGCTGAAGTTTGCAGGCCGGAGGAAGCACCGTGGGACTTACCGGCTATTGTCCATCCGGGAAACAGGGTTCGCGACACTTTGTGACGTGGGAAAGGGGCGCCTAAAATGCAAAGGGTGGCCGCCGAACGCCACCCTTATGGAAAAGGAGAATATTTATCCCTGTGGTCAGGCGGGGTGGCTCACGGCCACCCCTTTTGAGAAAAGGAGGAGTTTTAAGGAAGTGTTCAGTCGCTTTATCAGGGTACTTCCTTTTGTGAAGGCTCACACAGGTTATATGAGCCTGCCTTTTTATAAAGCCGAAATCGGCAGGGAAGTTACAGAGGAATTTTTGACAATCGGCGGGACCGCGCTGGCCTCCCAAAGAACCCCTTATATAAAAGCGTAAAAACTCGCGGCGAGTTGGTTGTTGTTCTCAGGCCGTTAATGGACTATGAAGGGGGCACATTCATTCAAATTCATTATAGGAGGTACAGGCAGCGGTGAAAATCGTACTGACCAATGACGATGGCATTGACGCCCCCGGTTTGCAGGCGTTAGCGGAGTGCCTGCAAGGTCTCGGCCGGATAATTATCGTAGCCCCGGCCGAACCGCAATCAGGCGTGGCCCACAAAGTCACCACCCGCTCCCCGATCAGGGTCAACCGGATCCAACCAAAGCGTTTCAGCGTGGAAGGGACTCCCGCTGATTGTGTCCGTATCGCTTTGAAAAAGATCGCATCGGATGCGGATTGGTTAATTGCCGGTATCAACCCTGGCGCTAATTTGGGATCAGACGTTTATCAGTCGGGGACCGTCGCGGCAGCCCGCGAAGCGGCGGTCTTACGATGTCGGGCCATCGCCATTTCCCAATACGTCGCCCGGGGTCACGAGGTGCAATGGAACGTGACGCGCTATCATGCCGAACCCCTCTTGAAAATGCTCCTGCGCCAGCCGCCGCCTCCCGGCTATTTCTGGAATGCGAATTTGCCGCACCCGTTGGACGACAAATCCGAGGTTGAATATGCTTTTTGTAACCTGGATACCAATCCGCATGAATATAATTATCGGATTGAGGAAAACAATTATATTTATGAAGGCGCCATCCACGAGCGTCCACGGAACCCGGGAGACGATGTGGATGTATGTTTTGGGGGGAAGATCGCTATTACCCGGATCGCGCTGGCGACCCAAAATCTGGATTGATTGCCTTCATGCCATCGGTGGCGGATCCCGGCCAATGGGTTTACCCCCGGATTGGCACCGGCAGGGAGGCCGCGCCCAGAGGCCCGACGCCCGGAGTGAGACCTTGACCCCTGCCGAATCCCGAGCGATTGGCATCATTTGACCCCGTTCGAGGCGCGCTGCCGCTCGCTTCCCGTACCCGGATTCTCTATGATTGCGGCTGCGCGGCAATCACTTCGATTTCCACCAGCGCCGCTTTGGGCAGACCGGACACTTCGATGCAGACCCGGGCCGGGTAGGGGGCCGTAAAATAGCTCTCATAGGCGGCATTGACGGCGGGAAAGTCGCCTAAATCCGTCAAATAGACGGTGGTTTTGATAATATCGTTTCTTGAAAGACCGCAGCTTTGCAGCAGCGCATCGATGTTGGCTAAAATTTGGTTGAGTTGGGGTTGGAAGCCGTTCGGTAATTCGTTGGTTTGGGGATTGATTCCGATTTGGCCGGAAAAGTAATAAGTGCCGTTGAACCCGACCCCCTGGGAATAGGTGCCGATCGCGGCCGGGGCAGCGCTTGTGTCGACGATTTTTTTCTTCCAGTCAGGCATTTCAACCTCGCTCTTCAACCACGTCTTAGAATTTGGAATGCCGTCCGCCATCTTATAACGATCGGATTTCCTGCCGCATAAATATCGTGTACGAAATGGCAAAGCAGATGGCGGTAATGGCGACCAGCGAAATGATGTAGGGCCAAACGACGAGGATACTTTGATCCAGCGGCAAAGGTCCGGCAAAACGCGCAATGGAAAGACTTTCCATGGGGCCCATCCCCACGACGGAGCGGGCGGATTTGCGGGTGGGATCGATAATCGTGGCGGTGGCATCAGTGTAGAGTTCCAGGGGCGACGTGAGAACCATGGCCCTGACGATTTGAGCCCGCCGCAGAATGGATTCCTCCTCCGTCTGCCCCGCTTCGGCGCTAAGCGCACTGATCAGGATATTGGCGCCCAGGGTTATGAAAAAGGAGAAAAAGACCCAAACGGCCCCGGCCGCCAGGGCGGAGGTGGCCGGACTGCGAAACAAAATGGAAAAGAGAATGGACACCCCCAGCCAAAACGAGATATAGATGATACTGATAATCAGGTAAATGCTAATCCGCGCGATCTCCTCCAGCCCGGGAATTACCCCCATAACGATTAAACCCAGGGCGGTTATGACCAGAACAATGGATACCATCATGATGGCGATCAGCACCACCCCAGCCAGAAACTTGCCGTTGATGACGACATCGCGGTAGATAGGCTGGGACAGCAATTTACTGAGGGTGCCTTCGTTTCTTTCGCGATTGATGGTGTCAAACCCCAGGATCAATCCGACCAGGGGACCAAACAGGGCCACAAACTGGACCAACGACAAAACGGCCCCCGAAGAGGTAAAGAGCATGAGAAAAATAAACTTGGGTTTGGCCACGCCTTCCAACTCCTGGCGAATATTCAACCCGGCCATGTAGGCAACAATCAAGCTGACCATCGCAATCAACGCAAAAATTAGCGTGAAGCGATAGCTGCTGAAATGATCTGCCAGCTCTTTTTTCACGATTGTTCGTATACCTCCCACGGCTAAGCCTCCTGAAAGTACTTCATATAAATTTCTTCCAAGGTATAGATTTCCCGGCCGACACCGAGCTTTTCCCGCGCCAGGCGATCCATCGGGCCCTGGGCCACCATCCGGCCTTTGATCATGATGCCGACCCGGTGGCAAA
>CP070697.1:2741789-2746083 GCA_020353555.1 Desulfobacterales bacterium | reverse complement strand
TACGGTGACAACCCGAATCGGTTGCAGCATTACTATCAGTATCAGGTGTTGCTGAAGCCCTCGCCCATGGATGTTCAGCAACAATATTTGCAGAGCTTGAAAGCATTGGGGATTGATTATTTGGAACATGATATCCGGTTTGTGGAGGACGATTGGGAATCCCCCACATTGGGAGCCGCCGGCTTGGGCTGGGAAGTCTGGCTGGACGGGATGGAGATTACGCAATTTACTTATTTTCAGATGGCCGGCAGTATTGAACTTCACCCGATATCCGTGGAACTGACCTACGGTTTGGAGCGGATTGCCATGTACCTGCAGGAGATCGATAATGTTTACGATCTTAAATGGAACGACGATCTTCTGTATGGCGATCTGCACCATCAACAGGAAGTTGAACAGTCCACGTATAATTTTCAAAAGGCGGATGTGGCCATGCTGTTTGAATTGTTTAATCATTACGAGGCGGAGGCCCAGCGGATTATCTCATCGGCCCTGGTCCTGCCGGCCTACGAGTATTGTTTGAAATGTTCGCATACCTTTAATCTTCTCGATGCACGCGGTGCCATCAGTGTTACGGAGAGGACCGGTTACATTGCCCGAATCAGGAATTTGGCCCGGGCCTGTGCCGAAGCCTACATCGCTCAGCGCGAAGCAATGGGGTATCCCTTGATGAAAAATGAGCTGCGCCGAACCGGCAGCTAAACTCCCGGTCGTAGATAACCTTACCGCTTCGGAGGGTTGCGTGTTGCGAGTGACGTGTCATCAAATGAATCGCAGGGCGTTGGGTTAAGACCCGCAACTCGAAGCAGGAGCTGCCATGCATACCTTGCTAGTTGAAATCGGTACCGAAGAAATACCGGCCGGCTATATTGAGCCGGCCTTGAAAGCTCTAGCAGCATTGCTTTCCCAAAAACTCAGGGCGGCACGCATCGAACACGGCAACGTACAGACCTTGGCCACTCCGCGCCGGCTGGCGGCGCTGGTGGAAAATGTCGCCCCGAAGCAGACGTCTTTGACCACCGAGGTTATCGGTCCGCCTCGAAAAGGGGGTTATGATGCCCAGGGGCAGCCCACCATGGCCGCCGTCAAATTTGCGGAAAAGGTCGGGGTCGGGGTAACTTCCCTTAAAATCAAGGAAACAGAAAAGGGCGCCTATTTATGCGCTGTCAACAAAGAGCGGGGGCGGGCCACCCCAACCATACTCAAGAAGATTCTACCGGAAGTCATACCGGCCTTACCGTTTCCCAAGAGCATGCGTTGGGGAACCCTTGCCATTGAATTTGCCCGGCCCATTCAGTCCATCTTGGCTCTTCACGGGGGCAAGGCGGTTTCCTTTGAACTGGGCGGGATTAGAAGCGGTCGGCAGACCTTCGGCCACCGTTTCTTACACCCGGGTAAAATTAAACTTGCATCTCCCGCCGCGTATGTTGAAACCCTACGATCGGCCTCGGTGTTGGTTGATCCGGCGGAGCGCCAAGAACGGATTAAAAAGGATATTGCCGACGCGGCCCAGGCCCTTGGAGGGAAAGTGTGGCCGGACGAGGAACTGGTTGATATTGTCAACAACTTGGTCGAATATCCCGCCGTTGCCGTCGGCAAATTTGACGCTCAGTTTTTGCAATTGCCGGATGAGGTCCTCATAACCGCCATGCGGGAACATCAAAAATATTTTGCGGTGGCGGACAACTCGGACAATCTCATGCCCTATTTTATTGCCGTCAATAACACGCCGGCGAAAGACATGGCGGTGGTGGCCCGGGGGCATGAACGCGTGCTCCGCGCCCGCCTGGAAGATGCCAAGTTCTTCTATACAAAGGATTTAGAGGTATCTCTGGACCAACAGGTGGAAAAACTCAAGAAAGTCTTATTCCAGGCGCAGTTGGGATCCCTGTTCGATAAGACGACACGCATCCGCCAGATTGCCGGGTACATCGTAGACCGGTTGGATCATGAGACCGGCCTGGAGCAACAGGTGGACCGGGCGGCGCGCCTGTGTAAGGCCGACCTGGTGACCCAGATGGTAATTGAATTTCCCAAACTCCAGGGAATTATGGGCCGGGTGTATGCGCGCGCGCAAGGAGACTCTTCTGCCGTCGCCACGGCGATCGAGGAGCATTATCGACCGGTCTATTCCGGCGCGCCGCTGCCGGAAACACTGCCGGGGGCGATTATCGGCATCGCCGACAAAATCGACTCCATTTGCGGGTGTTTCAGCGCGGGGCTTATTCCCACGGGCGCGACGGACCCCTATGCCCTGCGGCGCCAGGGTATAGGAATTATTCAGATCATGCGGGCTAACGGTTTTACTTTTCTTTTGTCGGAGCTCATTGCCCAAAGTCTAAGTCTGTTTAATACCCCACCAATGCCGAATGTTGAGGTGACGGCCGACAACGTCGGCACTTTCCTGCAAAACCGGATGGCTTACCTGCTGGCCGAGGACGGTTATTCCAAGGATACGATTGCGGCGGTGATCAGTGTCGCTCCCGACAATATTCCGGATGCCTGGCGCCGCGTCCAGGCCCTGGAGAAACTGAAGGCGAAACCGGATTTCGAGCCCCTGGCGGTGGCCTTCAAGCGTGTGGTCAATATCATCAAAAAAGTCGATGATTTTCATTTAGAAAAGATCGACCAGACGCTGTTCGAGCATGGGTCCGAGCCGGCTTTGTGGGCGGCCTGCCGCGCCGTCGAAAAGCAGGTGGAAGAGGATCTGCGCCAAGGATGGTTTGATCAGGCCCTCGTAAACATTGCGACACTGCGGAAACCGGTGGATGACTTTTTTGATGACGTGATGGTGATGACGGAGGATATGCAAGTCCGCCGGAACCGGCTCTCGCTGTTGGGACATATCGCCGCTCTTTTCGAGAAAGTCGCCGACTTTTCCAAGATTGCCACTTAACGGTCGGTTTCCGACGCCGGCACTCTGCAACCTGCCAACCTTTGGGGTGAGAGAGAGGCAATTATGAAAAAATACGTAAAAGCCCTTATTTTAATCGGTGTGGGGGTTCTGATTGCATTTCCGCTCTTCAGTATGTCTTATTACACAATGGTACGCACTTCGACGCCGCAGTTTTGTGCCAGCTGCCATGAAATCCAGTTTGCGGTGAATACCTGGAAGACTTCCACCCATGTGAACAACGCCCAGGGCTTTGTCGCGGACTGCATGGACTGCCACCTCCCCGCGCCCCACGACACGATCAATTTCTTCTTCAGCAAAACCTTTCACGGGATTAAGGACATTATCGTTCATTTTACAATGGAAGCCTATGACCATGCGAAGAACCGTCAGGCAGCCTATGCTTCGTTTAAGAACGAGCAATGTCAGAAATGCCACCGGAACCTCCTGTACATTCCAGACCGGCGGGGGGCGATGCTCGCTCACCGGGCGGTGGTCTATGCCCGGCCGGGTTACGAAAAAAAGTGCGTGGATTGCCACAAGAACCTGGTCCATAACCCCCGACCCATTTACGAGTACAAGCAATATCGGGAAACCTACCGCGGCTTGGGAATATAAGTATTCCTGGCACGCTAAGCCCGAGGGTTACCATTCGGGTGAAATTCAGCGATTGGGGCAATTTAGGCCCGCGTATGCATGGTCGACGATAAGCGCTTTCAATTTTGTCAATGAAAGGGGGGGCATGATGAGAAAATGGGATTGGAGGATGGTGCCAGTGGTCTTTTTGGTCGGCGGGGCGCTGGTCTTCCCGGCGGCAGCCCAGAATGTTGCCAAAGAGAAGGCCTTCCGTATCGAGCGCAGCATGCCGAAAGAGGCGGTGGCCTGCATCGAATGCCACAAGCGGGAGCATCCGGGGTTGTTTGCCGATTGGGCCCAGAGCCGGCACGCCAGTGCCAACATTTCCTGTTACGACTGCCACCAGGCCGAGGAGTTTGACCCGGATGTGAGTCAGAAGCACTACCAGCAGTACGAGCGGGGAGATCAACCCTTCGGGACCCGCGAATATAAAGTGCCGGTGGCGGCCGTGGTCACGCCCAAAGACTGCTCGCGGTGCCATCCCGACGAGGCCAAGCAGTACAGCCAGAGCAAACACGCCAACACGATCGAAATCATCTGGAAGATCGATCCATGGCTGAACGATGGGATGAACAGCGATTTCGAGCGTGCTTCGGGCTGCTTCCACTGCCACGGTACTGTCCTGAAAATGGACGGCGGCCAACTGGATCCGGCAACCTGGCCCAACGTGGGGGTTGGCCGCATCAACCTGGACGGTAGCAAAGGCAGTTGCACCAGCTGCCACACCCGCCACCTGTTTTCGGTGATGGAGGCCCGCAAACCCGG
>CP070697.1:2737385-2741689 GCA_020353555.1 Desulfobacterales bacterium | reverse complement strand
GCCCCCAAAGTGTTCCTATGCCTGACTTAATCGCCCTTTCGGTTCAGCAGGCAGGCATCATCCTGGAAGAAAACGGCATGTGCCCCGGAAAACGATCCGACACTTACAGTGCAAGCGTCGCCAAAGACCATGTGATTGCGCAGGTGCCATCCCCTGGAACAATCACGGCGCGAGGTGAATGCGTTAATTTGTTGGTGAGCCTGGGAGGGCGGCCCCGGGTCTACAAGATGCCCGATCTGCAAGGCCTCTCCCTGGGACAGGCCCTCACTCTGATTCAAAAAGCCAACTTGTTCACCGGAGAAGTGAATTCGGATTTCAAAAAATTCAAAACGCGTAACAGTATTCTGCGCCAGGAACCCCCGGCCGGCCAAAACGTGCTTGAGGGCAGTTTCGTCAATCTTGTCGTCAACCGCGAACCCGGCCGTAACGATCTGCTGCCCCTGACCGGCCCGACCTATGGCAAGTTATTTCGGTACCGCTGCGAGGTCGGTTTCCTCAAACGACACATCCGGATTGAGTTAGTTAAGGCGGGGGAAACCGACGACTTCTTTGATGACTACGTGAGCCCCGGAGAGGAAGTCTGGTTGGTCATACCGAGCGACAAGGATACCATCGTCTGCGTATATGAGGATGAGCAATTGACCGGTTACTGGTCACTGGATGCCGGTCACTGGATATCGGAGGCGCGTTACGCGATTCGCGCTGCGCGCTGAGGGGAGATGGATTCCGGTCACCTCTGGCACAAATTTTTTGTGCCTTTTGATTTCTTACCGGCAGCGGAAGTATTCGGAGGTTAACTTGCAGACTTTTAGGCCAAGCATCAACGTACCAATACTCACTGACGTCTGACAGGCAACCCGATCCTGTCATCTGCAACCCGCAAACGGAGACTTAAGATGAAACTGATTGCACCCTCGATACTGGCAGCGGATTTTTCACGGCTGGGAGAAGAGATCCGGGCGGTGGAAGCGGCCGGCGCGGACTGGATCCATGCGGATGTAATGGACGGTCATTTTGTGCCCAACATTACCCTGGGACCGGTGATCGTTGACGCCGTTGGGCGCGTCACCAAGCTTCCGATCGATGTGCACTTAATGATCGAAAACCCAGATCGCTACATCATGGCGTTTGCCCGGGCCGGGGCGGCATGGATTTCGGTGTCGATCGAAGCCTGCCCGCACCTGCACCGAACGGTTCAACTGATCAGAGAAGCCGGTGCTCGCCCGGGAGTGGTGCTCAACCCGGCGACGCCCCTGGGGACCCTCGATTGGATTTTGGCCGATGTGGATTATGTGCTGATCATGAGCGTCAATCCGGGGTTTGGCGGTCAAGATTTTATTCCCACCAGCATCGACAAGATCAAAGCCCTGGCCGGCATGATTCGGGACAAGGGTTTGTCGACGTTGATTGAGGTAGACGGCGGGGTAAAAGAAGACAACATCGCCGCAATTTCCCAGGCAGGAGCTGATATCTTGGTCGCCGGCACGGCGATTTTCGGCACGGCCGATTACACCCAGACCCTAAAGAAGTTACGGGAGAATATGAGCATCTGAGAGGCTGGCATCATGGAAAATCAAAATCAACCTCCGAAAATACTGGTCATCCACGGTCCGAATTTGAACATGCTTGGCCAAAGAGAGCCGGAAGTGTACGGTGATACCACCTTGGCCGAAATCAACCGCAAACTGGCCGAGCGGGGCGTTGCGCACGACCTGGCCGTGGAATGTTTTCAATCCAATCATGAAGGCGAAATAGTGGCCAAGATACAGCAGGCCGCTGAAAGACATCAGGGTTTGATCATCAATCCGGCGGCCTATACCCATACCAGTGTTGCCATCCGGGATGCGTTGCTGTTGCTGGATATTCCAATTATCGAAGTACACCTGTCCAATATTTACAAAAGAGAGTCATTCCGCCGTACCTCGATGACGGCCGATGTGGTTACGGCCCAAATTTCCGGCTTAGGCGCTCAGGGGTATCTCCTGGCGCTGACGGCCATAAACTCACTGATTCGAAGGCCGCCGGTTGTGACACGCGCCTAAGTGAGCGCTAACGCCCAATGTTCGTGCTACGGCGGGATTGTCCGTCGTCCACGCGGTGATGTCCCCAAACAGCCGGACACCTCCCGGGTCCGCCCGCCCCTCCCAAAACATTCTCAGTTTTCGGCGTAATAAACTTCGTAATACTTCCTTTGCACGGAATCGGTCAGTCGCAGTCGTCGCTCGATAAGGTAGCGGGGAAAAAGGCGTAAAACCGTCGCCAGCTTGGCTGAGAACCCCCGGCCCCGCCAACGCCGGCCGGATACCGATACGCCGTTGCTCAGAAACAAAACCCGGCCCAGATCCTTGAGCCGCAAGGACAGTTCCACGTCTTCCATCAGCATCATGGCCGGATAGCCGCCCATGAGTTTGAGGACCTGAATGCGGAAAAACTGGGCCTGGTCACCAAACGCGACCCCGGTCAAGAAGGCCCTGCTATTGTTTAGAGTGGCGATCAGACGGATTTTAAGGGTGTCTTCTTCAAACCGCATACCCAAGGCCCCGCCCACGGCGCATGGATCGGCCGCCAGCGCCTGGATGATCCGTGCCAACGCTCCCTCTTGGAGGATGGAATCCGCATGCAAAATGATTATCACATCCCCGGTGGCCAAAAGCGTCCCCGCCTTGATTTGAAATCCTCTCCCCTTCCGGCTCCGAACGACCCGTGCCCCGCATCCCGCCGCAATTTTGCGTGTATCGTCGGTCGACCCTCCGTCGACCACGATAACCTCTTTGACCCCGGTGCGATTCTGCAGCGCTTTCAGGCACCGACCGATGCTTGCCGCTTCATTCAGCGTCGGCAGGATGACGCTGATGCTGCGCGGCCGCGGAAAGGATCGCTCCCGCAGAAGCAGGCCCTCTCGAACGAGCCCCCCCAAAAGAAGCCCGTAAAACGGCCCGTATTCCAAAAACTTCAGCCAGTGGATTTCCTGAAAAATCCCGGATTCGAAATCCCGGGCCATCACCGGAAAAGTGCAAACAACGGCCCCCATCAAATACAACCAGGCGCGGGACGGGAAAAAAACAAGGAACGGTGCCATCAACACCAGATACCACGGATGGAGAGTGGGCAGCAAAACCAGCAGGCTACCCAGCGCCATGTAAACGCTTCGCAGCTGATCATGGACCGTCAGATAAATCCACACCAGGCAAACCATCAGCAAGAGCAGCGCCACCGGAAGCGCAGCCGGGCCCAACCACCATCTGAGCAAAGCGGTGATGGAATCGTTATAATGCATGCCGGTCCCGAAATGCGCCAAGGATTTGAAAAGACCGGTTCCGCCGTTTATCCAGGGAAGATACAAAAACAGCGGTATCAGGACCGTTAGGCTTTTTTTGCGGTTGGGCGCGTCCACCCAAAAGGGAACGGCGATCAGAGCCAAGTATTTGGTGATGACGGCCAGGCCCAACGAAAAAAAACCGAGGCCCTCCCTGGCGCGCAAGATAAGATAAATCCCCAGGCAGAGAAAAAAAACCTGCATGGCATCCAGATGGCCTTCACCGCCAATAAATAAGATCACCAGCGGATTGGCGGCGTAAAAGAGGAGCCGGGAGGGTCGCAGGCCGCGCAGTTTGAGAGTTAACGCCAGGATGATGATGACCCCGACGTCAAAACCGACCAAAACGATCTTGAACCCCAGCGGATCAAGGGTCAGCGCAGCGAGAATTCGAAACAGCAGCAGGGTCAGCGGCGGGTAAGCGGCGGATAATTCCTTGTGGTTGATGTTCTGCCAGAGCAGATGGAGCTCCCCTTGGGCGACATCCTCCATCACAGCGCTGTCCGGTGGCCAGACGTAGGGATTAAAGCCCAGGTTCTGAATGTGGCCTTCCCAGATATACCGGAAAAGGTCGTTGCCGACGGGATAAAACAGAAACAAGGCCCGGCCGGCAAGGCCCAGAGTCAAAATGAGCCCCAGAGCTCCTTTGGAATTGAGGTCTTGCGGGAAGTGATGCACGAGCATTGCCAGCAGCCCGAAAGCCAGGCAATAGAGCACGCTAAAGACCCAGACATGCTGGGCCAGGGGACCGGCGGCGGCCATGGCCGCCATAGCGGCCAGCCAGGCCAGGCATAGGAGAAAAAAGGTAAGATTAGGCATCGATTCTTTTCAGGAAATGCACGGAGAGTTTGCCAGCGAAAACGCCAGAAGCAAAAAGACGCATATATTCAGTTATTTATACGTATCCACGCATCGTCATACTGGGGTATTTCTTCAGACTTGTCAATGGAAACCCGGCTGACCAGCGCATCTTGTATTTTCGTAACAG
>CP070697.1:2732976-2737285 GCA_020353555.1 Desulfobacterales bacterium | reverse complement strand
GCAGCTGATCGTCGCAAATTACCACTGTCCGAATCAAGGGCCTGTTTACTAACTTTACTAACATAGTGCAAGCGACGGTAACAGTCAATCGCTTCGGCGGAACCAAACCGCCGGCCGGGGATTGCAAAAAATGACTTTCCAAACGCCAGGGACTCTGCTAAGGGAACATTTTGATTTTTGAATTCATTACGCTGGGGATTAGCCGGCCCAGTTGTCAACCTTCGGTTTTGGAAAGCCGCCTTCGGCTCGGCAACTAACTTCTGGGATAACTGGCGAAAGGGGGAGCGGATCTATGACGCGCATAGGGAAGACGGCGGCAGTTTTACTACTAACCTTCTGTGCGATGGCAGTTGCGGCAGCAGCCTCCGATGAAAAAAACACCCATCCGCCCGCGCCTCACGCGGCCGCGAACGATCAGCCGGCCGAGAGGGCTGCGGCGGAAACCACCCGTGAAGCCACGCACGGCGCGCCGGCGACGCACGCCGCCGAAGGCCGCGCCCATGGGCCGAGCCATGCGAATCTCGGCAAAGTCCTGCCCCTCTGGAGCTGTATTCCGTTTGCCGGTATGCTCCTTTCCATCGCGCTGTTCCCCCTCATGGCCCCGGAATTGTGGCACCACCATTTCGGCAAGATTGCGGGGTTTTGGTCGGCCACCCTCGGAATACCTTTTCTGGTCGCATTCAAGGGCACGGCCTTATATGAAATTCTTCACATTATCCTCGCAGATTATGTTCCTTTTATCATTCTGTTATGGTCTCTATACACCGTCTCCGGCGGCATCCTGTTGCGCGGCACTTTACGGGGAACCCCCAGCGTCAATGTCGTCATTCTCTCCCTGGGGACTTTGCTGGCTTCGTGGATGGGCACGACCGGCGCGGCCATGTTGCTGATCCGCCCCTTTTTGCGCGCCAACAGCTATCGTAAAAACCGCACCTTCATGGTGGTATTTTTCATTTTTCTGGTGGCCAACGTGGGGGGGTCGCTGACGCCCCTCGGTGATCCCCCGCTATTTTTGGGATTTCTGCACGGGGTGTCGTTTTTCTGGACGTTCCGGATCATGCCCCACATGCTGACGGTTGTCATCACTCTTTTAGTGATTTATTTTATTCTTGATAGTTATTACTATCGCAAAGAAGGGGTGGCCGCGCCGCCGGAGGCGGGTGTCAAAGAACCGTTAAAGCTGGAAGGCACCTCGAATTTTATCTTTCTGGCCGGTATCGTCGGTTCCGTGCTGATGAGCGGCGTGGTCGATTGGGGCGAAGTCAATACGTTGGGGGTGCACCGGGCCGTCCAGGACTGGGTCCGCGACGGCTTGCTGATCGCGATGGGGATTCTGTCTCTGGTAACGACTCCGGTCAGCGTGCGGGAGGACAATGAGTTCACCTGGTTTCCCATCCTCGAGGTCGCTTATCTGTTCATCGGAATTTTCATCACCATGATCCCCTGCCTGCTCATTTTGAAGGCCGGCTCCCATGGTGCCCTGGCGTTTCTGATCAAAGGGGTGACCCAGCCCTTGCATTACTTCTGGGTAACCGGCGGGCTTTCGAGTTTCCTCGACAATGCCCCGACCTACCTCACGTTTTTTAACACCGCCCTGGGCAGTTTTTTTTCGGGCATGGCCGAAGCCGAAGCGGTGCCTGGCCTGATGACCAATCACGCGATCTATTTGAAAGCGATATCCGCGGGAGCGGTATTCTTCGGCGCCTGCAGCTATATCGGCAATGCCCCGAACTTTATGGTCCGCTCCATTTCCGAGGAAGCCGGAACCCCTATGCCGAGTTTTTTCGGCTATATATTGAAATATACATTGGTCTTTCTAGTCCCGTGCTTTGTGCTGGTCAGCTTCATCTTCTTTTAGCCCGCTGGGTTTTCATGGCAAGAGCACGTCGCCATGGGCACAAAAGACCATTTTGGCTAAAGGATATCCCGTGACAAAAGATCTGTTGGGCTCCAAAATTGCGATTGTCGGAGGCGGCAAGTTTTGCAGGCGTTTCCTCCAATTCCTGTTCAATGAGAATTTCGAGGGGCAACGGCCGGAAATTTTAGGCGTGGCGGACAAAAATGGGCACGCCGCGGGCATGCAATACGCCCGCACCAAGGGGATTTTCACGACCCGTGATTACACCGCATTTTACGGTTTTAAGGACCTGCAGGTAATCCTGGAATTGACCAGCAGTCCCGCGCTGGGGGAGGTCATCCGTAGGACCAAACCCCCGCAGATGAAACTCATCGATCATTTCGAAGCCCGGTCGGTATGGGATGCGTTGCAATTGGAAGGCCTCAAGTTAAGAACCCGCAAAGAACTGCAATACCTAAAGGGTGATCCGGCAGCGATCGAAGAACTTTTTGAACAAATGGTGGAGGGTTTCGCGTCGATTATCCAGGAGCGCAATTTGCATTCTTACGAAATCGAAATGGAGCTTTTCGAACACGAGCGGACCCAGTCCCAAATTATCCAAGGCAGTACCATCCCGACCTTTGTGATCAATAAGGATCATATCGTTACCCACTGGAACAAGGCCATGGAGAAACTTTCGGGCTTTGGCGCAGACCAGGTGGTGGGGACCAATCGCCAGTGGGCCCCCTTCTGGTCCAGGGAACGGCCGACCATGGCGGATGTGATTTTGGATCAAATCGCGGAAGAAGAAATCAGGAAATTGTACGGAACCAAATGGCGTAAGTCCGCCCTGATCGAGGGGGCCTACGAGGCCGAAATATTTTTCCCCAGCCTGGGTGAAAAAGGCAAATGGTGCTGGTTTACCGCAGCCCCCATCAAGGCGCCGGATGGGACCAACGTCGGGGCCATTGAAACGCTCTGGGACAAAACCGAAGATAAACGCGCCGAGGAAGAACGCGAGCGCCACACCCGCGAGCTGAGCACCCTTTGCTCGATTTACAGCGCTTTGAATGCTCCTTGCGGCGTTGACGCAAGAATCAAATCGGCCATTCAAGAGCTCATCAAGTTCTTGGCGGCGGACGGTGTCTGCATTTTTCTGATGCAAGATGATGGCCGATTTCACCTGCAATATAGCGAAGGCCTCTCCGAAGAAGTCTGCCGGGCCAACAGCGTCATGGGACCGAACACTATCATCCATCGGGTTGCGCAGAGTGGAGAATCGACGATTTACGAAGACTTACCCGAAGATTGCCCCGACGCGTTTTCGGTTCCGGGACGGGAAAAGTTTCGATCATTGGCCTACATTCCCATCAATACGGAAGAAAAGCGCGCATTCGGTGTCATCCGCATCGGGAGTAAAACGCCCCAAAAGTTCTCTCACCGCAACAAAGACATACTGGAACTGATCGGCAACCGCATCGGCGTCGCCGTCGAAGTTGCCATGCTGCAGGAGCAGTACATCAAATCGGAGGAGAAATATCGCTCCCTTTTTAATAATGATCCCAACCCGCTTTTCATCCTGGACAGCAAGACCTTTGCAATCCGGGATATCAATCAAAGGGCCCAGGACAGTTATGGCTATTCCCGCGAAGAGCTTCTGGGAATTCGGTTTCTTGAGCTGGGAGAGGAAAACGATGTCGAACTGGCCCAGGGGCTGCAAAAACTTTCGCCGGATGAGTCCATGCTTTTTACCAAACGCAGGCATTACCGCAAGGGGGGCCGTCCCTTCTACGTTAACGTCAACATCAGCTCCGCCAAATACGGCCAACGGAATGTCATCATAGCCTCGACCACGGATATCAGCGAAAGTGTGGAGAAGGAGACCCAGTTGATCCAAGCGGGCAAAATGACGACGTTAGGGGTCATGGCCGCCGGCATGGCCCATGAAATTAATCAACCCCTGAACGTCATTCAGGTCTGCGCCGATTTCTTTTTAAAGATGTTAAAAAAGGGCCAGCCTATCGGTGATGACGATTTAAGAACCATGGCCAATGATATCATCGCCAGTGTGGAACGGGCCACCGGTGTAATTAAACACGTCCGCGATTTTGCCCGCCAGTCCGAAGTTGTCCGCAGCCGGGTGAATATCAATGATCCCGTCAAGGACGTCTTCAAAGTCATGGGGCACCAGTTGAAAGTCCACGACATAGAAGTTGAACTGGATCTTGACCCCGACATTCCGCCGATCGTGGCCGAACACAACCGGCTGGAACAGGTGTTTATCAACCTGGTGACCAATGCCATCGACGCCATGGATGAAAAAACCGGCCCATCCGACTCCGGGAAACCGGAAAAGCGGCTGACCATCCGATCCTTTCCCGACAACGGACAGGTTTGCGTGCAAGTTGCCGATACCGGCACCGGCATGTCGGAGGCGGTGAAGAACAAAATTTTTGAACCGTTTTTTACCAC
>CP070697.1:2728553-2732876 GCA_020353555.1 Desulfobacterales bacterium | reverse complement strand
AACCCTGCAAGGGATAATCAAGATCGACAAATTGCCATTTGGGATGTCCATTGGCGATGAGCCAGTCGCGGTTGGCATAAAGGATTTGGGCAAATTTTCCCACATATTCACAATTGAGTTTGCGAAAGTTAAACGACACGAGGACCGCCTTCACCGCTACGGTATTGACGGCCGCACCCTGCCAAGGATAGGTGTTCCCCGGAATTTCGGCTTGGGGGTAGAATTCGATAATACTTTTGTTCAAGATCGGGATCAGGACCAGCCCGTCTTCCGCCGTTACGTCTTCGCGGAATAATTTGACGGGAAGCCCGGCCACATAGAACATGGCGTCGATCCTCCCGGCCTTCAATTGCGCTAACGCTTCATCTGTGCCGATCGGAACCATTTCTGCGGGGGTAATCCCTGAAATCTTAAAAAGGAGTCGGGCGGTCAGATAAGTCCCGCTGCCTTCTTTGCCGATGGCCACCCTTTTGTCCATCAAATCGTCAAAAACCGTCAAATTCCGGCGACCCAGCAAATGGACCTCTTCATTATACAACGGAAAAACCATCTTGGTCTTTGTGGCAATCCGCCTTAACACCGGATCGGTTTGCACGCGGGAAACGAAGGCCAAAACGTCGGACTGAACGATTCCCATCTGGGTACGAGGCCTCTGGTACACCGCGTAAAGGTTTTCGATCGAACCGGGGGAATTGTAAACGCTCAGCTGAATGCCCTTGGCTTTGACAAGTTCCTGCAGATTCAGGCCGAATTGATAATAGGTTCCTTTCTCGCCCCCCGTGATGATGCCCAGATTCACTGCCGGGGACTCCCCCGCCAAGGCGATCACAATCAGTAGCGCCAGACCCCATGTGGCAAATCCGCTTTTCATAACATGGCCCCCCCTTCTTGTGGCTTCGAATAATAAAAGCTGTTAAGAGTTCACTTTCAATCAAGCCGTTACCGTCGGGTCACCGACCCAATTCGTCCGTTGTCCGCCGTTACCGGTTGCACAGGGTCCGCAGACAGAGGGAGCGATCATTGTTGGAAGAGTCCGGTGTCATTGAGGATACGGCACATGGCGGAAGCATTCGTTTGCGAAGAGGAATCCCGCCGCGGGCCCCCCTTTAACCGGCGGCATGCTGCGCATCGAAGACTTCGGGGTTGACCGTGTAGGCCGGTTTTTTCCCCTGGGAGTATTCGATCAGCTGATCCACCACCCCGATATTCATGTTGTGCATCGCCTCATGGGTAAAAGCGGCCGTATGGGGTGTGAGTACCACGTTATCCAGTTCCAGTAGGGGAGAGTCAAAAGGAGGCTCCTGTTGAAACACATCAATTCCTGCCCCGGCGATGACTTTGTTTTTAAGCGCCTGATAAAGATCGGATTCCTTGACGATCCCGCCCCGAGCGGCGTTGATCAGCAGGGCCGTGGGTTTCATGCGCCTCAAGGCCTGGGCGTCGATCAGGCCCTTGTTTTCCGGCGTCAGCGGGGCATGAATGCTGACGATGTCGGCCACCGGGAGCAATTGATCGATTTCCAACCTTGCGATCCCTTGCTCTTCGGCAAATTCCCCGGGCCAGCACGGATCATGGGCCACCACCTTCATCTGAAAGCCTTGGGCCCGCAAAGCCACGCACCGGCCGATGGCCCCCAGGCCGATCAGGCCCAAGGTTTTCTGCCAGATTTCAAGCCCCATGATGTGGGTGTGCTCCCAGCGCCGCGCCCGCAGGCTTCGATCACAGTAAATAATCTTGCGCGCCAGGCATAGAATCAGGGCGAAGGTATGGTCGGCCACGGCTTGGTTGTTCACTCCCGGGGTGTGAAAAACGATGGCCCCGTGGCGGGAAGCCGCTTTGATATCAACGGTATCCAGGCCGGCACCCATTTTGGCAATCGCCTTGAGTTGAGGAGCCATTGCCAGCAACGCGTCGCCGACCCGCAGATCATTGCCGCACAGCAAGGCATCCGCTTGTTTCAGAGCGGCGATGAATTCCGGATTCTCCATCCCGGAACCCCGCATATCCATTAGGTCGAGGCCCGCCTTTTTCAGTTTCGCCATCGGTGCTTGGTCGAAGACGCAAAACGGTCGCGCTTCAATTAAGACCGTCAATTTTTTCATCTTTGCAGGATTCTCCTTCCCACCGCTAAAAACTGATGATTCCGGTATAATTCTCCGGGGTAATTTTGAGCAGTTCGTCTTTAACAGTCTGGGAAACGTCCAGAGTCTCAATAAATTGGGCCATGGTCTGGCGGTCAATGGCGGCGTGGGTGCGGGTTAACGCTTTTAACGCCTCATAGGGTCGAGGATAGCCCTCCCGCCGCAAAACGGTTTGAATCGCTTCGGCCACCACGGCCCAGTTATTTTGCAAGTCGGCGCGGATGGCCTCGCTATTCAAAATCAGTTTATTCAACCCTTTCAACAGAGATTTCATGGCAATCAGGGTGTGGGCGATGGGCACGCCGAGATTGCGGGTTACGGTGGAATCGGTCAGATCGCGCTGCAACCGCGAAACCGGCAGTTTCGCTGCCAGATGTTCGAAAATCGCATTGGCCAGGCCCAGGTTGCCTTCTGAGTTTTCGAAATCAATGGGATTAACCTTGTGCGGCATGGCCGAAGAGCCCACCTCCCCGGCTTTGATTTTTTGCTTGAAATAATCCAGCGCGATATAGGACCAGATGTCGCGGTCCAAATCGATGAGGATGGTATTGATCCGTTTCAGGCTGTCGCAAAAAGCCGCCAGATTGTCGTAATGCTCAATCTGGGTGGTAACCTTGGAACGCGCCAGGCCCAGAACATCATTCACCAGATGATCGCTGAAGGCGACCCAATCGACCTCCGGATAGGCCACCTGATGGGCGTTAAAATTACCGGTGGCCCCGCCGAATTTGGCCGAAAAAGGAATTGACTTTAACAGTCCAATTTGAACGCTCAACCGCTCCACAAAAACGTAGATCTCTTTGCCCAGGCTTGTGGGCGAAGCCGGCTGCCCATGGGTGCGGGCCAGCATGGGGACATTTTGCCACGCGCGCGCTTGGGCTTGCAGCACATGCATCACGTCGTCCAAAGCCGGCTTGAGAACATCATGATAGGCCGCCTTCAAGGCATAGGGGACGGCGGTATTATTGATATCTTGGGATGTCAGGCCAAAGTGGATGAACTCCTTGAAGTCCTGCAAACCGAGTTCGTCGAATTTATCCTTCAGGTAATACTCAACCGCCTTGACATCGTGATTGGTTGTCTCTTCGATCTCTTTTACCCGGCGGGCATCCTTCAAGGAGAAGTTGTCATAAATGGTTCGCAGCGCTTCGAAGCGGGTTTTGTCAAAATATCTTAATTGCGGCAGGGGCAAATCACAGAGCGCAATGAAATATTCGACCTCCACCAGCATCCGATATTTTATCAGAGCGCTTTCGGAAAAATAGTCTTTCAGTTGGGCGACGGCGCGACGATAACGGCCGTCCACCGGTGAAATGGCCTCCAAAGGCGAAAATTGCATGATGGCTGATTATCCTCTAGCAAGCTGGATGGTTGCGGGAAAGTCGCTTTGACGCTCTGGGACTATAAGCAAATGGTATTTTTAAGTCAAGCCGGGATGAATTTTGATGGCCGTCCTCCGTAAGCCGGCCGCATCAAGCTTCTGGAGGCATTTTGTGATGAGGTTGGCCGCGTTCGGGATCCCCGGAAGGTGAGGCACCCGCGCGTTCCAAAGCATCGCGGGGCACCGCCGCGCCCAGCTTCTGACAAAACGCCGCCGCCCCGGCTAGCGGTCCAATTCGGCTCTGACCGTCAGTCCGATTTTTTCCAACGTATAGGGTTTCTTAATATAGGCGCCGGCTCCCAATTTTTGCGTCTCTTTGACCAGATCGGTCTCGGAAAAGCCGCTGGCGATCACCGCTTTCTGTTGCGGTCGAATTTCGAGAATTCGCCGGTAGGTTTCAAGGCCGTCGATGCCGGGATCCATGACCATATCCAACACCAGGAGATCCACCGGGCTTTTTTTCAGGTAAGCCACCGCTTCCTCACCCCCGCAAACCGCCTCGACCTCATAGCCCAGTTTTCTTAACATCTCACAGGCAATTTCGCGTTGTTCCTCGACATCGTCGATCACCAGAACCGATTCTTGACGGCCCATGCAATTCTCGATGGCAAATTTGATGTCATCTTTAGCCAAATCCTGCCTGGAAACCGGAAAATAAAGCGTGAAAACCGTTCCCTGGCCCTCGGCACTGTGCACGTCGATATAGCCATAGTGGTCCTTGACGGTTCCCCAAACCACCGCCATGCCCAGCCCCGTCCCGCTCCTTCCCATGACTTTTTTAGTGTAAAAAGGCTCAAAGAT
>CP070697.1:2724106-2728453 GCA_020353555.1 Desulfobacterales bacterium | reverse complement strand
TCACCTGACCGCAACATGGGCCCGTATGGGTGCGCCCCAGGTGCGGGTCAACGAAATCATGCTCGGCTTTGTGGAAACCCGCCACGGACCGCAAACCAGAGGATGGGGGTTGCTGACCGCCGCGCAGCAGAAGGCCGTCATCCAGCACACCTTGCTGGATCGAACCGGTACGATTGAAGACGTGGTCAAAGCCGTATTGTTCATCATCAAAGATGCGCCGTTCATGACCGGGGCGGTGCTGCGGCTTGACGGCGGCTATATTCTGGGCGGCGAAGATGTGGGGCCGATGCCCCCGGGGGTGCTGTAGTCAGTTGCCCCTCGCTTCGAAGACAAAATTGGCCGTCCGCCTTTTCCGATTCATGCCCAAGGTCCTCGGTCGACGAACCACGGACACCTTGACAGCCCGCAATTGAATCGCGAGCCCAAGCTATCTTGGCCGGATAGATTTGCTTGGCATGCCCCACAAGAACAATTTCACCCACGCCAATCCCAACTTCAGCAGTTCGGCATCGTCGCTGGCGGTTTTTCTCAGCAGCGCGGATTTGACCCTGTAGCGCTTCAAAAAGCTGCTGTGAAAAACAAAATCGCGAAATTGATCCATGTTGTAAGTGGCCATGAAAGCCATTTTGGCTCGCGGGCCTTCCGGTCCTTCGCGACCCCAGGGATCCGTTTGAAACAATTGCTTTAATTCGGCCCAGCGAATGGTCATTTCATGATATGTATCCGCCTCCTGATCCTTGCTCCACGACGGGATCGTCCAGACCTGATCTTCGTGTCTTCCCAAACAAAAATCCGGCGGTCTGAAAAAATAAATCGGCCTGTTTTTGCGAAGGGCGGCATCGTATAGAAGACCTTGCTCAAGTGGAAAAGTTCGGCAGGTGTCCGGCCGGTCGGGGTAAACGGAGCAGCCGGACACCTGCAGAAATGGACAGGTGTGCTCGTGGTTTTCTGACATCCTCAGGAGCACATCCGGGAAAAAATTGGAGGGTCGCAACACAAAATCGACATATTGGTCCAGGAATTCATCGGATGAGATACCCAACGAATTTTTGAGCCGGATAACGTCATAGGGGTATAAAAAGAGGTTCAAATTGCGGCAGCATCGATTGAAGCAGGCAACCCCGGGATGACACCGAAATAAAAAAGTGTCATTTTCTTCGATCCGCCGGCCGGGCAACTGGCCTATTTGATCAATGTCGACCGATTTCATGATTCGAATTCGCGTGGCATTTTGCCTTCATCGTATCAATTTAACCGAAAAAGAAAAGACCTCCTTTCCCGGATCTTGTTGTTTCCCAATGCGTTCGCCTTAGGGGCCCTGCTCCCTGCCCCCGACCATCTCGGCAATGGTCAGCTTGATTTTGCCGCCAAGCCCGAGATTCTGCTGCAGTTCGGCTTCCAGTTTGGCCATCCCAAAGTAGAAGGAAGTTCGATCAAAGGGGTAGTATTCACCCCCCGCAAACTGCGCCGTAAAAGTTCCGCACCCCGGCCCGTACTGCACATCTCGGCCCGGTTTTCGCAGTTCGTGGGGAATTCCGTGAAGCCGACAAATCATGGGTCGAAAGGCGTACAGGACACATAGACCATCGCTGTTCAGCGGGCACATCCGCCTGACCGGCCGGCCTTTTTGATCCGCTTCATCGCATTTGCGGCAAACGGCGGCGGCCGTTGATTTTACCTCGCTCCGGCGCGCGGCGGGGAGTTTTGTCCAGCCTTCCAGAATATATAGATACTCCAGGTAGGTATGATGGTAAAAACGCGTGCGGCAACAGTTGTCCCGGCAGCCTGTGCAGGTAAACCCGTAATGGTCGGCCGCCTGACGGTAAGTTCGATCCATCTCGGCATAAAGCCGCCGCAATCGATCCAGATAGGAGGCCGCACGCCGCCGTTGGGGAATCATTAATTCCATAATTCCATCTAGATTCGGGGGTCCCTGTGACAACGCCAACGGCATGCGCTCAAGGTCGAGGTCAACCCCCTCAGTTCACGCGGGGCAAAAGAGGCGTCGGGAAAAAGATTTTGGTGTAAAGATTCATGGCATAGCGGTCGGTCATGCTGGCGATGAAATCACATACGATTCGCTCCTTGGGCAGACGGTTATGATTGCATCCCGCCATCTGCAGTTCCGCCATTTTGACGTACAACATGTCATCGTGTTCCAGAAAATAGGAATAGAGCTCGGATAAAATCTTTTTCGCTTTCTCAAAATCATTGTGGACCCGCGGCGAACGATAGACATTTTCGTACAGGAATTCTCTGAGATGCTTCATGGCCGTATGAACTTCATCGCTCATCTGTAAACAGAGTTTGTCGTCGCAAACTTCGCTGCAGGAGATAAGATCCTTTATCATGGTCGCCGCGCGTTCCGAATGCGTCCGCCCTATGATTCTAACACATGATTCCGGTACCTGCTCGGCACGGATGACTCCGCTGCGGATGGCATCCTCCAGATCATGGTTCAAATACGCCATGATATCGGCAATTCTTACAATCATCCCCTCATAAGTGCACGCCATTTCCTCCGGACCCTCGGGGATGATGTTCCCGTATCCTTTGGAGTGTTTTAAGATCCCATCCCGTACCTCATGGGTGAGATTGAGTCCTTTACCGTTGTTTTCCAGCACCTCAACCACGCGCAGGCTTTGTTCATTGTGTGAAAAACCGGGAGAATAAATTTCCCTCAGAACCGTTTCACCGCTGTGGCCGAACGGTGTATGGCCAAGATCATGCCCCAAGGCGATCGCTTCGGTCAAATCTTCATTCAGAAACAAAGCCCGGGCAATCGTTCTGGCTATCTGGGCAACCTCCAGGGTATGGGTAAGACGGGTGCGGTAATCATCGCCCAAAGGCGAGAGAAAGACCTGGGTTTTATGCTTTAGGCGCCTGAAAGCATTGGAATAGACAATCCGATCGCGATCCATCTGAAAGGCGGTTCGGACCGGACACGGTTTTTCCTCTGTTGGGCGGCCCCGGGATTCGGCACTCAAGCATCCGAAGGGAGATATAAATTTTTTCTCCCGTTTTTCAAATTCTTCACGTATGGACATAATCTGTAGCGGGCGCACGGCGCCAGGGGGTCGGTAGAATTCCACCGATCTCTTAAGCTTGGAGGCGTCGTGTCGCCGTTTAAGGTTGGAGGAGCACTCCGTTCAGGGTTTGTGGCATGAATCTTTCGGCCTCTAAACCGCCGTTTTCCAAACGATGTCTTGGAAAAGGCTCAGGTACTTCTCGACAATTGGATTTTCAAATGGGCTTGACCCCCCGACGCATCCCCGCTAATATCCGTTTTATAAAACTTTAGCAAACATCGGACGGGCAGCGTCGATCGATAAAGGTAGTTATAATATTTCCCCCAACGCTGTTTGTAAAGGAATATTTGATTTCGGAAACAGGATCGGGTCCAACGCGGTTTGCGTGCGCATCTGAACTCCGGCCGCGATAGGGCCCCACAGAGGGTACCCTCAAGATTTGGCCGCCTTCCAGTTTTATCAGATGAGGTGTTCATGGGAGGACATCATCTCATTCTCGGTGCGCTCGTCGATTTCATCACCGGCGAAACCCTTGCGGATACGCATGACGAGCGTTATCGCCAAAAGATCGCCCGCCTGCTGGTTAATGTGAAAGGCTATTCCAAGGCCGATATCGAACCGCGCCGCAAACTGCTGGTCAAGGTCGAGGACAAAAAAGCCCTGGTACCCATTGATTTCGTGATACGTCTATCTGGCCGAATCGGCATGATCATCAGATACGGGCCGGGTTCCCTGGTCACCCGGCAGCGGCCGGCACTGGCCGCCTCCCGGCTGCTGGCGCCGTACCAGATTCCGGTCGCGGTCGTAACCAATGGAGAAGATGCCGAAATCATTGCGGCATCTTCAAGCCAAGTCATATCGCAAAGCCTGAAATCGATACCGGCCAAGTCCGAACTGCTAAAAATAGTTGCCGGCGCGCAATTTCGTCGGATTCCTTCCCGTCAAGCCGAAATGGAAGCGCGGATCCTTTACGCCTATGAAGTCGACGGAAGCTGTCCGTGTGACGACACGATCTGCAAACTGGGATGAATCCGAAACGGAAGGACTCGACGCTGATAGCGTGCCGGACGGGTGTCGGCTGATCCCAATGGAGTCCTGCAATGGCAGCGCCCATGCGCTCTGATCCGGTCCGAAGGACCTCGTTTTCGATGACCGCTTGGCGGGGGTCCGGGATGCGAGCTGCACGTCTTTATTCAATCTGGGAGATGACCCAAGGCATGCATTACGAGAAATTCATGAAAAAGGCGTTGGAGCAGGCCCAAGAGGCCCTGGCCGCCGGTGAGTTTCCGGTGGGCTGTGTTCTGGTTTACCAAAACAG
>CP070697.1:2719655-2724006 GCA_020353555.1 Desulfobacterales bacterium | reverse complement strand
CATACAGCCAAATTGATACAAAAAATGAAGTGGCGCGCGAAAGCCGCCAACCATGGTGACGGACGCGGCCCCAAGGGCCCGGCCGATGTTTGTCAGGGTAAGGCACAGTTCAGGCAATAGGCATAGACGCCCTGGGGGTCGTTTAGTTGCACCAGTTGGTCTAATTCTGAACCGACGAACTGACGCCATTTAGCGGCCGGGTGCATCGCATACCTTGGGTTGTTTCCGACAAGACGAATAACCAAGCGATTCAAGCGCTGGATGAGTCTTTCCCTCGCGGTTAACGGCGCCTCCACGTAAGTGACCTCGTAGTCATCCAAATCCGCTTTTTCGGCCGCGGAACGGATGGCATCCGGCAAACGGCCGAGATTGTCTACCAGCCCCAGTTCCGCCGCGGTTTTCCCCGACCATATCCGCCCCTGAGCGATTTTTTCAACCGTTTCCGGTGACATCTTGCGCCCTTCGGCCACCCGGTCAATAAAACGACGATAACCCTGTTCGATGATTTGCTGCATCATATCGGCCACCATAGGGTTCAGCGAACGGCTCGGTTCAAACGCATCGGCCAGTTGGGTGGTACCGACCCCATCGTTATGGATTCCCAGTGAATCGAGACTTTTTTCGAAGGTGGGGAAGGCCCCGAAGATGCCGATCGATCCGGTAATCGTGGTGGGCGTGGCCCAAATCTCGTCCGCCCCCGCGGCGATCCAATAACCGCCGGAGGCCGCCACCGCACCCATGGACACGACGACCGGTTTGCCCTCCTGCCGGGTCAGTTCGATTTCGCGGCGAATAATTTCAGATGCAAAAGCGCTGCCGCCCGGGCTGTCAATCCGCAGCACCACGGCTTTGATCATATCATCGTTGCGGGCCTGGCAGATCAATTCCGCCAGGGAATCACCGCCAATTTGACCCGGCGGTTGAGGGCCGTCCAGAATGATTCCCTGGGCGACAATGACTCCCACCTGGGCCTGATGCGGACGCTTTTTCGCGAGCGCGGGACGAATGATGTCTAAATAATCCCCGAATTCTATCTGTTTATAGGTTTCACCCTCCTCGTCCGCTCCCACCAACTCGATGAGTTCGGCCCGAATCTCATCCCGGGTTTTGAGCGCATCCACCCAACCTTGATCCAACGCCAACTGGGCGGTGTCTCCCTTGACCTGGGCCAGGTAGTGGGGCAAGTTGTTGATCGCGTCGTCCAAACGGTCGGGCGTCAAACCCCGCAACGCGGCCACATCCGTCTTGTAAGCCTCCCATAATACGTTGAGCCAGGCCGTGTTGGCTTCTTTGGCATATTCGGACATATCGTCGCGCAGGAAGGGTTCCAACGCCGATTTGTAGGTACCCGCTCTGAACACGTGAAACTGAACCTTCAATTTGTCCAAAGCACTTTTGAAGTAATGGCGATACAGGCCGAATCCGGTCAACAGAATTCCCCCCATGGGGTTTAAATAGAGGCTATCCGCGTGCGCCGCCAAATAATATTGCGGTTGCCCGTAATAATCGGCAAAAGCGAAGATTCTTTTTTGGCTGGTCTTGAAACGTTTCAGGGCTGCGCCGATATCTTGCAGTTTGCTGGTGTCCACCTCGTCCATGTCGCGCAAATCAAGCACCAGCGCTTTGATATGGCGATCATCTCGGGCATAATCGATGACATCGATGATCTCTCTCAAGAGGGTTTCTTCGCGAGCCGCCTCGCCGAAGATCTGATTGGCAAGCACGGTTTCCGTTTTTTGTTCCACAATCTTGCCGGCCGGTGCCAAGATGAGCGCGGCGCCATCCGGGACATCCCTAGCACCTCCGAAAAAAACCAGAACGGCCAGGAAAACGATCAGCGCCAGAAACAGCAAATTGCCGACCACCCGGCGACAGACGGAAACCCCGGTCCAAAAAAGTCTAAGCAGATAAGTTATTCGAAGGATAAAGGTCTTCCACATGCAATCGCCTCAGATTTTCAGGAAAGGTATGCGGTTTGGCAAGAATCGAATTTCATGAGTTTCATGGGCCGTTTAGCGGGGCTCCAGCAGGAGAACGCCCTTTTCCGTATTGAGATCCATCCGGAATCGGCTGAGGAAGTTGAGACCCAGAAGTCCCCATGCCGGTTGATTGGGAAGATCCAGCACCAACGCCCTGACATCATGAACTTCCCAACCATTGACCGCTATCGACGGCAGAACGACTTCCGGAACAAATCTTTCGCCGCCGGCCGTAAAGATCCTGCGCACCGGATTACCCTCATCGACGCTTAAGGACAGGGCTTCGGCCGTGGCGGAAGGAATGGTGACCATCGACGCACCGGTGTCGACGATGAACTTCTGGGGGGTGGTTTTGCCAAGCATCGCGGTGACCGGTATCTGGTGGCTGCCGGGCGCGAAATGAATCACGACCATGCCGGCTTGCCCCTTGAGTTCGGAAATTCGAGCCTGCAATCGATCGACATTTTCGCTCAGGTTTGACGGATATTCTCGCATATTGAGCAGCTCTTCGGCCGCGGCCCAGTTGTTTTCGGCCAGCAGCAGTTGCACCCCCAGAAGATGAACTTCCGCATCGTTGGGAAAATCTTGACTCGCGCCCTCAAAGGCGCGGCGGGCACCGGGTAAGTCCTCATTTTTGATCAAAGAAGTTACCCATCTTTTGTAGAGCTCCAGAAGCTCTTCTTTGAGCCGAGGAACGATGGACTCGGGGGCGGGTTGGATGCGATCGATAACTTCTTGCGCCAGTTGGATCGCCTCTTCAAAACCGTAGCCTTCCACCTGGGCCTGGACGACATCCATCACCAACGGCGCATCGGCGGCTTGAACGAGAATTTGGGCATCAAACAGATTGGCGACCTCCGGGGTAAAACCGTCTTGCATCAACTGCGCCATCAAAGACCGCATTTGCTCAATTACGGCTTCAGGACGAAGGTGCGCCGGTGTATCGGCGGGGGCGAGCTTGGCCTCCGACCGAAATCCGTTGACAAAGGCCGTCAAGCGCTGCATGGCCGTGTAATCGTCTTTCATCGCCAGCGCCAGGGTAAACTCCTCTTCCCGGCTGTCGGCAAACGTCAGCCGGTAAAAATCATCCACCCCTATTTCGACGCGCAAATCCTTACCTTCATCCCCTGTCCATAAGAATCCGCCCTCAAAAAAACGGCCGAATGTCCAGCCGACGACCTGGTTGTCATGCATCAAGACGCCCGGTTCCTCCAGGGTTTTCGGTAACGATCCCCGCATGAACAGCCCCTGCTTCTCCAGTCCCTCCAGCGCAATGGTTTCGGAAGGGGCGTCCGCTGTGAGCGACTGCCACGTCAAAGACTTATCCTCGGCCCAAGCCGTGATTTCGGGCCCGGCCACACTTTGATCGGCCTGAATCCGCCAGAGCCCGAGCGCATCTTGGTCGTTGAGGATTCCGCCCACGATTTTATAGTTTTTTTCCTGATCCAAACGGATCGTCCATTCGTTTCCGCCCAAACAGACACGGGTGGGCAAGGCGATCCAGCCGCCGCCAACCACCGCGGCCGGCATTTGGGTGATCACCTTGCCGGTAAGATCTTTGATGACGACCTGGCCGACGGGAAACGACATTTTGGCCGGGCGCGGCGGGGTCTGTGCGGCTTCCGTGGACACAACCTTCTGATCGTCCGGCGCAGGAGCGGAAGCCTCGTTCGGGGCAGGCCGAGCGGGACGCTCGGCCAGGGGGGATGGCTCCGCCCGGGGAACCCGTTCCACACTCTTGGTGGGCTCCGCCGGCGGTGACAAACGCTGGTATAGATAAAACAAACCGCTGCCGAAAATAACGACTACAATGACAATGAGCGCTCTCAGCCCTTTGTTTGGGGGGGATTCGCTTGCGCGCAAAGAGGTCCCGCACTGGAGACAAAAGCTGGATTTGGTGGGATTCACCGTATTGCATTTCGGACAAGTTACCATCTAGTTTTTCCCATGGCAGTTCGGGCTAAACCGCCAACCTGACCGAATTCTGTCTTTTTCTGGCAGCGCTCTTGGAAAGTCGCCCCGCTCCCGGCGTGGGTCCGGCCATTCTTCGGGGCGGCGGATTCAGGTAAGTCCCCATCAAACATCCCCAACCCACCCCAATCTGCGATATTATAAGATCTCTCCCGGGCTGGTTGTCAAGACCTTTTCAGCACCGCGTTCATCCTTTACCTTTACCGGATCTTTACCATAATTCACCCGCCGCCGCTGGCCGCGCGCGGGCAATGCACGGCGTTGCCAAGGCCAACGCCTTTAGGAATTTTTGGAGGGAAGGCGGCCGTGTGCGGTCATCTGTCCTCCGGCCCGCTGCCCGCGGCCATCCGTCTGGGATACGCCCCATCCTCGCGCCTGACGAATAGTTTAAGTCCCTCCGC
>CP070697.1:2715184-2719555 GCA_020353555.1 Desulfobacterales bacterium | reverse complement strand
ACTGCCGGTCAGCGACCTGCCCAACGTGGATTTTCCCACCATTCTGGTCAATGCCGCCCTGCCCGGGGCAAATCCGGAGACCATCGCCACGGCGGTGGCCACTCCGCTGGAGCGTGAGTTTTCCACCATTTCCGGTCTGGATTCGATGAGTTCCTCCAGCGCCCTCGGAAGCGTCCAGATCACGCTGCAGTTCGATCTGCACCGCAACATCGATGCCGCGGCCCAGGATGTCCAGGCGGCCATATCCCGGGCCGCCAATCAATTGCCCGAAGACATGCCCAATCCGCCCTCCTACCGCAAGGTCAATCCGGCCGACCAGCCCATTCTATACCTGGCCCTGACATCGCCGACTCTGCCGCTTTATACCCTCAACGATTACGGCGAAACCGTCATGGCCCAGCGAATTTCCATGGTCAACGGCGTGGCCCAGGTTCTCGTTTACGGCTCCCAGAAATATGCGGTGCGTATCCAGCTGGATCCCAAAGCCCTGGCCTTCCGCGGCATCGGAATCGATCAGGTCGCCGATGCGGTTCGGCGCGCCAACGTCAACCTGCCGACCGGTGCGCTTTACGGCAAGCACCGGGCCTTTACCGTGCAGGCCACCGGTCAGTTGACCAGCGCGGCCCCGTATCGCTCCATCATTATTGCCTACCGCCGCGGAAACCCGGTGCGCCTGGCAGACGTCGGGACGGCCCTGGACGGTGTGGAAAGCGACAAAACCGCCGCCTGGTATGTGGATCAAAGATCCGTGATTCTGGCCATCAAACGCCAGCCCGGCACCAACACCGTGGAAGTGGCCGGTGCCGTCAAGCGTCTGCTGCCGGCCTTCCAGGCGCAGCTGCCGGCCTCGGTTTCCCTGCACGTCCTGTATGACCGCTCGCAGTCCATTCGCGAATCCGTGCGCGACATCAAATTCACCCTGGTGTTTACCCTCGGCCTGGTGGTTTTGGTGATCTTTCTGTTTCTGCGGCGGGTTTCAGACACCATTATTCCCAGCTTGGCGATGCCCATGTCTTTGATCGGCACGTTCATGGTCATGTATTTGCTGGGTTACAGCCTGGACAACCTCTCGCTGATGGCGCTGATTCTGGCCGTGGGCTTTGTGGTGGATGATGCCATCGTGATGCTGGAAAACACCGTCCGTCACCAGGAGATGGGGGAGGATATCATGGCGGCCGCCTTAAACGGCTCCCGGGAAATCGGCTTTACCATTGTCTCCATGACGGTTTCACTGGTTGCCGTCTTTATTCCCGTGCTGTTTATGGGCGGGATTCTCGGCCGGCTCTTTCGCGAGTTTGCCGTCACGATCGGCGTGGCGGTCCTGGTATCCGGCGTGATCTCCCTGACGCTGACTCCGATGCTGTGCAGCCGCTTTCTGAAGGCCGCCGACAACCGGCGGCCGGGCAGATTCTACCTGGCCTCGGAGCGCATTTTCCAGGGGATGCTCGGCGTGTACAAGCGCGGTCTGACGTGGTTCCTGGGGCATCGGCGCAGCACCATGCTTTTTCTGGCGGTTGTCATGGTTCTGACCTTTTGGCTGTTTAAAATTGTGCCCAAGGGATTCATTCCCAGTGAAGACCGGTCCCAGATCTTTGCGCTGACCGAAGCAGCCGAGGATATTTCCTGGGAATCCATGAAGCGCCATCAACAGGCCCTGGCTGAAATCGTGCGGCGGGATCCCAACGTGGAGTCCTTTATGTCGAGCGCCGGGGCCCGGGCCGGCAGCCTGACCGGCAGCAACAGCGGGGTGCTCTTCATCCGGCTCAAGCCGCGCAGCGAGCGACATTTGACGGTGGAGGAGATTATCGAGGAGCTGCGCCCCAAGATGGCCGAAGTGCCGGGTATCCGGGTGTTCATGCAGAATCTGCCCCCGATTCAGATCGGCGGACGGTTGACCAAAAGCCAGTATCAGTACACGCTGCAGAGCACGGATATTCAGGAGCTTTACACCCATGCGCCGTTGTTCGCAGAAAAACTGCGGAGCCTGCCGGGCTTTCAGGATGTCACCACCGATCTGCAGCTCAAGAACCCTCAGGTCAATGTGGAAATCGACCGGGACAAGGCCTCGACCCTCGGAATTTCGGCCCTGCAGATCGAAGACGCGCTTTACAGCGCTTATGGCTCGCGCCAGATTTCCACGATATATGCCGCCACCGATCAGTACACGGTCATCATGGAGCTCGAACCCCGGTATCAGCTGGATCCACAGGCCCTGTCCCTGCTTTACGTGCGTGCCACCGGCGGCGCCCTGGTTCCACTCGACGCCGTGTCAACCGTCACGACCGGCTTCGGTTCGCTGACCGTCAACCACAGCGGCCAACTGCCGGCCGTCACCGTCTCGTTTAATCTAAAGCCCGGTTTCGCCCTGGGAAATGCGGTTGAGGCCATCAACAGGGTGGCGGTCGATGAGCTGCCGGCCACCGTCACGGGCAGCTTTCAGGGTGCGGCGCAGGTGTTCGAATCCTCCCTGCGCGACCTCGGAGTGCTGCTCATTATCGCCATTTTAGTGATCTACATCGTTCTGGGAATTTTATACGAAAGTTTTATTCATCCGCTGACCATTCTTTCGGCCTTGCCCTTCGCGGGTTTCGGCGCCTTGGTGACGCTGCATGTCTTCGGGGCCCAGCTGGATATTTATTCCTTCGTGGGGCTGATCATGCTGGTGGGTTTGGTGAAGAAGAACGGCATCATCATGATCGACTTTGCCATCGAAGCCGAGCGGCAGAGAGGCAAGTCGCCGCGGGATGCCATCTTTGAGGCCTGCATGGTGCGCTTCCGGCCCATCATGATGACCTCCATGGCGGCGCTCATGGGAAGTCTGCCGATTGCCGTGGGTTGGGGCGCGGGCGGCGAATCCCGTCAACCTCTGGGGCTGGCGGTGGTAGGGGGACTGCTGTTTTCGCAGTTTCTAACACTCTTCGTGACCCCGGTGTTCTATCTGTACATGCAAAAAATACACTTTTCGACTATAAAGTCAGTTACTTAGCTTTTAGATGGTCAACACTTTGGTCAACACTTGCGAATTGCGCATCCACCCAGGCGGTAAACAGATCCATCGCGGTCCGTAAATCCTCATCACTCGGTTGAATGTAATGGACGTCCATACCTCTTAAAGTGTGACCGCAAATGGTATCCCGGTAAACTTTATCCACTCCCGCCTTGAGACAGTTGGTTTTGAAGGTTCGCCGGAAGTCGTGCAACACAATGCCGTTATGCTGACTTTTACCGTAGGGGATACCAGCGGTTTTGCAGGCAGTGTAAAAGGCTTGTGTTGGCCCCCATTGGCTGATAGGATTCCCCTTATAGGTGCAGATAAAATCGTGGTCTATGTGCCGTGGGAGGCTGTCTAATACCGCTTTTACGTGGCGATTGATGGGTACGGACTTAGCCGCTTTTTCCTTGGTGAAATCGGCCGGTAGTCTAATAAACATGATGTTCCTGTCAATGTGTTTCCATTGCAGGCGATAGACTTCCCCCGGCCGCATGCCGGTATGAAATAAGGTAATCAGGATGGCTTTCAGGTGTTCGGGGGATACTTGCAAGAGGTTTAGATATTCCTGGATGGTTAGGGTTCGGGTGCGGCTCCGCTCGGCCTTGGTGGAAATCTTTTTAACCTTCCGAAACACCTTCAACGTTCGGCCGTTTACCAGATCATTGTCAAACGCTTTGGATATCATCCCCTTGGCAATGGACAGTTCATAATCAATAGTGATAGGTTTAATCCCGCTTTCCATTCTAGTGCTTTGGTAGTTTTCCAGATCGGTCGGCTTTAGGTCGATAATCGTTTTCCCCCCAAAGGCCTGGTTGAAATGTTCGAGGGCAATTTGAATCCGTGGAAATGAAGCTAATTTCTTAACTGAATTAAGCTCAGAATACCATTGAATGAGTTCGGCAAAGGTCATATTGGATTCGGGCAGCATTTCAAATATGCGGCCCTCACGTTTCTGGCTCCGGCGCTTACCATCGGCGTCCCTGGCCTCTTGGATGGAATAAGAAACGGGTTCCCTGCGCTGTTGACCGCCTGGAAGTCGAAAAGCAATCCAGTATCTAACCTTTTCCTTTTGGCGCTTGAGTTTGTCCAGGTCCGCGCCGCATTTGCAACGCTTGTTTTTGATGGCTTGTTTCTTGTGGCAAATTGGACATTCAGCTAGAATTGACATAGGTTATCCCCCCTTTTTTATAATTGGTGGTTTCAGTTTGTAATGTTTGATCAAAACCTTTTCAATGATTCGCCCCCCAGGTTCCGGTTGCGCCTTTAACCAGTCAACTATCCATCTCGGCAAACGAAAGTCGCTGAGCTGAATCCGCTTGAGAGCTTTTGGCATGGTGGAGCCCTTTGGTCTGCCGCCGCCCCTCCATCCGCCGCGTCCT
>CP070697.1:2710711-2715084 GCA_020353555.1 Desulfobacterales bacterium | reverse complement strand
AAATGACGGGACCACCACCAGGGACAAGATACCCAGCAGCTCCAGCTGGAGAAGAAACTGGCGGAAACCGGAGGTCCAGGGGGGAACGACGGACCAAGCGGAAAAATCAAAGGCCCCGCGGCCGGTCAGATCGCCTTTGTGCATCAGAAAATCGAGCAGATACCCCATCAGGTACCAGGCCGGGAGAGTGAGCAGCAAGGCGGCCAGGAAGTTAATGACATGGGGGGTGCGAAACCTGCGGCTCGCACCCGCCCACCAAAAACCCAGGAGCAGACCGGCTCCCGCCCCCCAGAATGAATTTTTGAAGAAATCCCAGAGAACCGTTTCGCGGTCCAGGCTGTCGATGGTCTGCTGGAGGGCGATTCGATTTTCAAACGCCGGAACAATTGAAAAAGCGGCGGCGACACAGACCCCGATGACCAGACCCGCCCCCAGCGGTGTGATCCAGGACTGGCATCGGCGCCAATCATAGCGCGGCGCAGCGGGACCGCATATCTTCCTTTGGACCAGCCAGGCCGCAAAAGCCCAGGTCAAATTGAACAGATGGGCGCAACCCGTCAACCACCACCAGGCCAGCTTCGCCGTCCCCAAGCCCCACCCCACCCAAACAGACAGAGCCAGGTTGACCAGCAACGCCAGGACGGCGGCACCTTTGCGGCCCCGCCGGTAGAATGCCCAGGCAACCATCAGCCAGGGAAAGAACCCGCTGAGGGTCAGACCGGCCATCAGCAGAGCATACCAGGGCCAGGGACCGGGCCGCGATTCGGCCTGCGTCGGGGATATGTCGGGCCTTTCGTAAGGGGCAGAGGAATTGCTGGGGAGCATAATACCTGCTTTCAGATGACCGATACGTCTCAAATTGTGGCTGCCGGCGTAATTCTCCGCGGTAGAAATCCTTGCAAACAGGGAACGGTACCGATTCCTGTGCGCGTGCTTATAAGGCCATTATCGGCCGATTTGACGAAAACATTACGCCAAAAAGAGGCAATCCCGCTGCAACAATTAGCGCAGGGACCATGGGGGATTGTCAATTTTCAATTGAAACGCGTCAATGAGTCGAAGATCAGGTGAGGCGCCCGCAAGCGGGTTGGGCCCGCAGCGGCAAAAAAGTCTCTGGTAAGGACCGTAGCGCCGGCGGTTTCCAAGGTAGGGTTGGGGGGATGGGAATTACACCGCAAAACAAAAGGAAGATTGGAACCGATGGCCGGCGCAAACAGCTGGAACCGGAAACCGGGAGCCGTCCGTCTTCCGAGCCTCGGCCACAGGGCGCGCTCCCGCGCAGATCAGCGCCTCTTCGGACCACCGGGTCTCGGCCCGACGATCGGCAGCTTTTATTGCATCACCCGGGCGATTGTCTCGAGCGCATGGTCGATGTCATCGGCGGTGACATGGTAATGGGTGACGGCGCGCAGGCGGCGGGCTCCGGTGGGTAGAATGCGGACGCCCGCGGTATCGAGCCGCCTGGCGAATTCATCGGCCGGCATGTCGCTGCGGTTTAGGTCAAAAAACACAATATTGGTTTTCACCTGGGTCGGGTCGAGGCGGGTGCCCGGTATGGCCGCCAGCCCCTCGGCCAGTTTGTGCGCGTTGGCATGGTCCTCGGCCAGGCGCGCCACCATCTCCGTAAGAGCCACGATTCCGGCGGCGGCCAGGACGCCAGCTTGCCGCATGCCGCCGCCCAGCACCTTGCGCGCGCGCCGTGCCTCAGCCACAAATTCGCGCGAGCCGCAAACGACCGATCCTACCGGGGCCGCCAGCCCTTTGCTCAGGCAAAAGGAAACCGAATCGGCTTCCGCCGCCAGGTCGCGGGGGTCCACGCCCAACGCGACGGCCGCATTGAAGAAACGCGCACCGTCAACATGGATCTTCAAGCCATGGCGACGGGCGACTGCGCCGACCGCCTGCATGTAAGCAGCGTCCAGCGGGTAACCGCTGCAAAGATTGTGGGTATTTTCCAGCACGATCAGCCGGGTGCGCGGGAAATGAATGTTGTCCGTCCGAATGGCCGCTTCGATGTCCTCCAGGGCGAGGGTGCCATCGGGTTGATTCGGTACCGTGCGGGGGTGAATGCCGCCCAGGGCCGCGGTGCCGCCCTGTTCAAAGAAAAAAGTGTGGGAATGATCACCCAAAATAATCTCGTCCCCGCGACCGCAGTGGGCCAGCTGGCTGACCAGGTTGCCCATTGTGCCGCTAGCGACCAGCACGGCGGCTTCCTTTCCCAGACGTTCGGCGGCCATCTCTTCCAGGCGATTCACCGTGGGATCCTCGCCGAATACGTCGTCGCCCACCTCAGCTTGCGCCATGGCCTGTCGCATGGCCGGGGTCGGGCGCGTCATGGTGTCCGATCGCAAATCAACAATACGCATCGTGGTTCTCCTTCCGCCGCCACATCAAGTGGGTACCTTGTTGAAAAATCGAGGGTTGACGGAACTGTGCTGCCGGCAAATCGGATTACTGATAGCTGAAATCGACAGGCGCTGCAAGAACTAATCTCCCAGGCGCTCCTTTTGTTTTTGCGCCATTTGCTTGACTATTGAAGGGAGATGAAGGTAAATAACGGCCCAGGACCTTGAGTCTTCGCCGGCCCCGGGGGCAAGTCCGCCGTGGGGGAGTTGCCGGTTCCGCAAATAACCGCCCGTCCGTGCACCGGAATGTCGCGGGTCCGAGCCGGAAGGGGTGCAAACCGTACGGCATTCACTAGCGTAAAGGGGGGATTGATGATGGCTAAACTATTGTGGCAGCCTTCGCCGGAAAGAGTCCGAGAAACCAATATCTACCGCTTCATGCAGTTTGTCAATGCAACGTATCATCAGAATTGCGATGCCTATGCGCCCCTTTATCAATGGTCGATTGAAAATATTCCGGATTTCTGGACCGCCATGTGGCAGTTCACGGACATCCTGGCCTCCCGACCCTATGCCCAGGTCGTCGACGATCTGGGCCGCATGCCGGGAGCCAAGTGGTTTTCCGGCGCCCGGCTGAATTTCGCCGAAAACTTGCTGCGCTACCGTGATGACCGGGTGGCCCTGATCTTTAAAAGGGAAGGCCGGGATTCCACCCGAATGACCTATGCGCAGCTCTACGACGAAGTGGCGCGATTGGCCCACTCTTTAAGGGCCGCGGGCGTGCAGGTGGGTGATCGCGTGGTGGGTTTTATGCCCAATATGCCCCAGACCGTCGTCGCCATGCTGGCGGCGGCCAGTCTGGGAGCCATCTGGTCGTCCTGTTCGCCGGATTTCGGCATTAAAGGTGTCCTGGATCGTTTCGGGCAGATTGAACCCAAGGTTTTATTCACCGCCAACGGTTACTCCTTCAAGGGTAAGGCAATTGACTCCCTCGAACGTATCGCCAGCATTTTGCAGGATCTTCCCTCCATTGAAAAAGTGGTCGTGGTTTCCTATACCGAACAGGATCCCGACATTAGCCGCATTGCAAATGCTGTCCATTACCGGGATTTCATATCCGCCGCCCCTCAGCGGGACATTCAATTTGAACAGTTGCCCTTCGATCATCCGCTCTACATCATGTATTCATCCGGGACCACCGGGCTTCCCAAATGTATGGTTCAAAGCGCGGGGGGCATTCTCCTGCACCATTTGAAAGAACTCATTCTGCACACCGATTTAAAACGCGAGGACAGGATTTTCTATTTCACCACCTGCGGCTGGATGATGTGGAACTGGCTGGTCAGCTCGCTGGCGGTGGGGGCGAGCCTGGTGTTGTATGACGGCAATCCGTTTCATCCTCATCCGGGAGCCTTGTGGGAGATGGCCCAGGATGAAAAAATAACGGTTTTCGGCACCAGCGCCGGCTACATCGCGGCGCTTCAAAATACGAGCGTCAAGCCCGGGGAAACTTATGACCTGACCCCTTTGCGGGCGGTGCTGTCCACGGGATCCCCCCTATCCGTGGAAGGTTTCGAATTTATCTATGCCGCGGTTAAAGCCGACCTGCAGTTGGCCTCCATTTCCGGAGGCTCGGATATCAACGGCTGTTTTGCCCTGGGCAATCCCATGGGGCCGGTGTACGCCGGTGAATTGCAGTGCCGGGGGCTGGCTATGGATGTCCAGGCTTTCGACGAGAACGGTCGGCCGGTGATCAATCAACAGGGTGAGCTCGTCTGCTGTTCCCCCTTTCCCTCCATGCCGATCTATTTCTGGGATGATCCCGATCATCGCAAATACCAGGACGCCTATTTTGATGTGTATCCCAATATTTGGCGACACGGCGACTTCATCGAAATCAACGAGCGGGGCGGCGTGATCATCTACGGCCGCTCCGATGCCACCCTGAACCCCGGCGGCGTGCGGATCGGCACCGCCGAGATCTATCGCCAGGTGGAACAGTTGGCCGAGATCGAGGACAGTGTGGTG
>CP070697.1:2706212-2710611 GCA_020353555.1 Desulfobacterales bacterium | reverse complement strand
GGGATTATTGATTTCATGCGCGATGCTGGATACCAGCACCCCCAGGGAGGCCAGCTTCTCCCTTTGAATAAGTTGCTTCTCAAACAGTCTTCGCTCGGTGATATCGCTGATGTGCACAATGGCATCGGCGGCGTTGGCGCCGTCTTCCTGGAGAGGGTAAATGACAACCCTTTCGTACCGCTTCGGATCCATCAGGCCTTGGCGTTCATAAGTGACAAAATGCCCGCGAGCGAATACCGCCGGCGCCCCACATTCCTCACAGGGTGCGGGGCTTCCTTTGAAGACCTGATGACAAAGTTCGCCGATCACCTCCAGCGGCTCGGCCACCCCGAAATAATCCGCCGCAGCCCGGTTGAGCATCTTGGTCGTCATATCTCGTCCCACCAGCAGCAACGGATCGAGAATCCCGTCAAATATGGCCTGCAGCATAGCCTTGTTCTGCTGCAGTTGCTCCTCGGCCTGCACGCGCTCCGTAACGTCGTTCAGAAAATTCAAAGTGGCCGGCCGCGACTCCCACTGGATCCCCACCCCGCTGTTTTCCACCCACCGCACGTTCCCGCTTTTGTCAATGATCCTTAGCGAGTAGGTTTCCGGTATCTCGGGGTTTTCAAGCTTTCTTAAGTGATGGGCCACGGCGAGCTTGCGATCCTCCGGGTGGACAAACTCCAGAAATGAATGGGAAGTCAACTCCTCCGCAGAGTAGCCCGACAGCACTTGCAGTCGGGGGTTGATAAACTTCAGAAACCCATCCTGGGCCACCAGAATGCCTTCATTGGCGTTTTCCACCAGCAGGCGGTACTTTTGTTCCGACTCCTTCAGCGCGCTTTCCGTTCGAATTTGCGCGGTGATATCCTGGACGGCGCCGTAGATATAGGTCACCCGGCCCTGGGTTTCGTCCCACACCGGCCGCCCATAATCACGCAACCAGCGCACATCGCCCTGGGAGGTCAAAATGCGATATTGGACGACCTCGGCCTGGCCGCTGAGAAGAACCCTCAACTGATCCTTAACAATCGCCAGGTCGTCGAGGTAGATAATGCTGTCCCAGCCCCCACGCGCAGCCAATTCATCCCGCGCAAACCCCGTGATGCGGTTAAGCGCCTCGGTCACCCATTCCAACGTCAGGCCCCCGCCGGGCGCCACGCGAAAGGCGTATGCAAAGTCCGACGTCAGCTCGGAAACTGTGCGGTAGCGCTTTTCACTCTCCGCCAGCGCCTGCTGCACCCGCTGGCGCGCGCCCACTTCGCGGCTGAGATGGGCATTGGACTCCGAAAGCTCGGCCGTGCGTTGCACCACCCGACTCTCCAATTCGTCGCGCGCTTCGCGCAACGCCTCCTCCGCACGCTTGCGTCTCACAAAGAGTTGGGATATTATGATTCCAAACAAAATGTAAGATACTACAATCAGCAATCGAAAATAGATCTCATGCGCCGGTGCATCCAAAATCAGCAAGTCAAAAAAAGAACCTTTATAGAAAAACAAATAATCCAGAACAGAATCAATCACCCAAACACACAGCCCGAAAAAGGCTGCAAATAAAATAATCTTGTGTGCTGTTTTCATCACATTTGCTCCGCTTCCGCTTGATCCGGGGGAGGCTCCTCAACGAGTTGTCCGCCCGGTTCTGTCATGGAATGACAGCCGAATGGATGTTTGTTACCATATCCATCTTGGGGAAACAATAGGCACGCCTATTCGCCCCTCGTAAGCGTGTTGCGAAGGGAGACCCAGTGCAATGTATATTGGTGTTATGAATGACCCGGCCAAGCCGGTCTACGAGGAGGTCCTTGCCATTGGGAGGGCCGGATACGACTTTGTGGACCTGACCATTGAAGGTCCGAACGCCAGAGAAATCAGCGTCGACCGAATGCTCTCAACCCTTGAACAAGGCCATTTATTCGTGGTGGGGCACACCGACCCGTGCTTGCCCTACGCGTACCCCATCCCGTCCGTTCGGGAAGTATGTTTTAGAGAGCTGGAACGCTGTGCCCAACTCTTCACTGCCTTGGGGGCCAGGATCATGAACATCCACCCCTGCTATGCCTGCCCCCCCAAAATGAGGCTCGCCTTGGTTGAGCTCAACATCACGGCCTTGAAGTCAATCGTCGCAATGGCCGATTCTTACGGACTTACCGTTGTTTTTGAAAACTATAAGGCCCCCTTTGATCGAGTGGCAACTTTTCAGATCTTACTGCAGGAAGTCCCCGGGCTGCAGGTCCACCTCGATTTTGGCCATGCGAATCTGGGCAAGAATGCCGCTGAGGATTTTTGCCGGCGGTTGGGCTCCCAAATCAAACATGTCCATTTCTCAGACAACCGATCCATCGGCGATGACCATATTCCATTAGGAGCCGGCAATATTGATTGGAGATCATCCGTGAATGCCCTGAAGGCTTGCGGCTACGACGGAACCGTTACCTTGGAGATATTCGCTAATGAGTCCGCGGTGTTCTTCCAATACTTGGATGTCAGCCGCAGGTTTTTGCTGGATCTTTGGAACCGGCCGGGTTAGAGGTTCATCCCCAGCAGCGATCAGGATGGGATTTTCGGCCGGAAGAAGAAAAGCCCGGCATGAAACCGGGCTTGCGGTCAGGCGGCCTTCCAGGGGCCGAAGGATTATTGCGCCTGAGGGCGGAGCCGTACGGGGCTTTTTTGTCTACACGGATCGTTACCGACGTCCACCGGCTCCGTAACCGGTGCAGTCGGCCGGGCCTTCACCATCGTTTCCCGTGCCATCGCCCGGCCCGAAACCCAAGGCCGCTCCGGGACCCGCGCCAGGACCCGGGCCCGCACCCACGCCGGGACCTACACCCGCACCAGGGCCTGCACCCGGACCAGGACCTGCACCCGGACCAGGACCTGCACCCGGACCCGGGCCTGCACCCGGACCCGGGCCTGCGCCCGGACCAGGACCTGCGCCCGGACCGGGGCCTGCGCCCGGACCAGGACCTGCGCCCGGACCGGGGCCTGCGCCCGGACCAGGACCCGCACCCGGACCAGGACCCGCTCCTGCTCGGGCCAGAATCAACCGGCTATCGAAATTTACCTCATCCCTATCTGCGCACCAGGCCGGCGCGCTCAGCAGGACCATTGCCAACATCAAACATCCCACCTTACATATTTTCTTTAGCATTGCCTTTCCTTTCGTCGTCTGGTTAGTGAATCGTTTTTCTTAACATCCCGTCAGGTCTCAAAAATCTCATTCCGCAAACCGGAAACGCTTATCTCTGCCTATTTCATCCCCCCCTTCCCATGTTTTGACTCTTAAACGTATGACCGGAGAAATGGTTACACGGTTCGAATAATTTTTTCGGGAACGAAGAAGATACGGACGGTGATGAGGCAAAAAAAAAGCAGCGTCGTTGCCGCTGCTGCTCCGGGAAAAACATGAAAACACAAAACCGAATGGAATCTAATCTGTTGCCACAGGACCGGACCCTCCTTTTTGCATTGGGCTGGCTGGCGCGGATGAGCCTCTCAACGATTTCCGCCCGACCCCCCCGGACCGCCGGGTCCACCTGAACCACCGCCACCGGACCCCCCTGAACCACCGGGCCCGCCGGACCCGCCGGACCCGCCCGAACCACCGCCGCCGGTGCCGCCCGACCCTCCGCCCCCGGAACCGCCGGAACCTCCGCCGGAGCCCCCCTGTCCGCTGGAACCGCCCGGAGCGGCGGATCCACCCCGGCCTAAGTTTCCGAAACCTTTCCCCTGCTGGATGGCTTCGGCATAACTTTTGGCCAGGTTATTAAACGAAATATGCCCTCTTTGCGAGACAAACGAATTGCGCATGCCTTTGATTTCCTCGGCGGTAAACCCCTTTTGCAGAGCGTGGCTGACCACATCAGCGGTGGTCGGCGAGGAAACGCCCAGGCGGGACATATCCCGGGCGGTTAAAAGGGCTTCAGTCGCCAGGGCCGCCGAGGGGCCCTTTTCCGTCTGCTGGGCTCTGTGCTGCAGCGTGTCCATAATTCGGCCGGCATCCTCCTGACTCAGGCCGGCGGCCAGGCCGGCGGCAATGGTGTCCCCCCAAAAAACCGTCTGACCTTTTTCCCCGCTGAGCGCTCGGGCAAGGGAATAGGCGGAGTCGTAACGGGCGCGCACCTTTTCCATGGCCTGCACGATGTCGGGGGGCGGAACCTGCTTGGCCATACCTTCAAACGCTTTGTTGACAATCGGCTGCACCGGCAAGGCCTCTTGGTGGGCATTCATGATTATTTCATGGGCGTTCAACGTTTGCTCATTCTTAAAGCCGTAATGCACCATGGCCTGGGTCAGCCGCACGGCGTCCTCCTGGTTGATGCCGCGCGCAATCATTTCCCGGGTGCTGGCTTTCAGTTCTTGTCCCGCATCCGCCGGGAGCCCCTGGTCGATTTCATCCCCCCCCGCGCTCGTGACA
>CP070697.1:2701713-2706112 GCA_020353555.1 Desulfobacterales bacterium | reverse complement strand
GGACGCGCGCAGCGGCTGCTGGGCGGCTTTCCGTGGCACAATGGCCTGTTCTTCAGCTCTGAATGCGGCCAGGATACGTTCAATGTAATCAACCGCGGCATTTTGCTTTTTCAGCCCTTTCAGCAGATCGGCCATCGGCGGACCAAAATCCACGAAAGCGCGGATGAACCCGCCCGGTTCAGCGAGTTGAAGCGCATGGGTTAAACTCTCCAACGCGACCGATCTTTCGCCCCGGGAATTGTAAAGTAGGGCTTGCAGCGCCAGCACATCAGTCTGAAAACGCTTATTATGGGTGGAGACGACAAAGTTGTAAAGCTCCTTGAGAAGGTCAGCGGCGTGCTCACGGCTCTCCGTGGTATCCTGTGCCAGCAACACCCTTGCCAGTGTCAACTGCGGCACATAGAATCGATACATCGGTACGAACGGTTTGGCAACGAAATGTTCCGCCCAGTTAGAAGCCTCGGCAAGAAGTCCCTGACGGATCGCCAGTTCCGCGCGGAACGCCCGGGCGATCTGCAGCACAGCTGGATTTTTGGTATCGATGCCGTAGGAAATCACCGACTCGCCAACCTGACTGGCTTCATCGGTTCGGCTTCGAGCCTGATGGATGAGGGCCAGAGCAAAGGCGCTGTGGGCGAAGTTCCATGCATGCTGGGAGTAGCGATCCTTGAGCACCGCGACCAGTTTTTCTTCGGCGGCCTGCAACTCATTGCGATGGTAATGAGCAATACCCATAAAGTAGAGTCCGTGTGCAATCGCCTGATGTGCTTGAAAATCCTCAGTAGCCTTCAGCGATTGGGCGGCTGTCTGCAGCATGGATTGCAGGTCGGCCTCCAGCCAGTAAATAAAGCAAGGATTTGCCTGAAAATAGCCTTGAGAAATGCCGCCGCTCAGATCCGGATCCCGCATCGCATTCTCAATTGTGGCAAGGGCCCTTTCCCTATTACCGAGCATCTGGTGTGCTCCGGCCCGATTAATATAGGCAAACACCCGCGCCCATCGATGTTGTCGAGGGAGTGTGCCGCATGCCCGCCGTGCTAGGGTAAGGGCACGTTCACCGTTGCACGATAGGTAGTGCTGGAAACTGTATAAGGCGTCCAGGTTACCGCGTGTATGCGCCGAGCTCTTCCGGGCCGACAAGAGCGCATCAGCCTTGTTCAGGCAGGATGCCATCGCCGGATACCGGGAATAAATCGTATGCAACCAGGAAAAAAGCACAAGCAATTCGGGATCTTGATCAACCATATCACGGGGAAGCATTCCCAGCCACCTTTCCAGGCGTGGCCACTGTTCCTCATTCAATAGTTCGAAGCCGTGCCTCGCTATCAGCCGCGCTGCCATTGCGGGGTTTCCACCGGCCATAGCGTGTTTCAGCGCCTCTTCTATCAGGCCTTTTGCGGCAAACCAGTCGCTGGCTTTGGCGTGGAGGTCCTTGATGTCCTCAGAGCTGAAATGCCTTTTTAACTGGTTGAAGAGCAGCTTTTTAAACAGATGGTGAAAACGGAACCACTGCTTATTAGCGTCCAGGGAAATTATGAACATGTTTTCCTTTTTAAGCCAGTCGATAAATTCCCACCCGCTGGATCCGCATGCTGACGGATCAACTCCCGGCAGACTCAACGCCTCGCACAACGGACCGCAGAAGCGATCCAGGATGGCAGCTCCCAATAGGTGTCGGATGAGTTCCGGTGAGTGCACTGAGAAGACCTCAACGAAAAGATATTCCATCACATATTGCGCGTCGACATGCGGCTCGAGCAGCCTGGGATCGAGATCGCCCCGGTGGCGCATGGAAAGGGTTGCCAGGTGTAATCCGGTCACCCAGCCTTCTGTTTTTTTTGCCAAGGCGGCAACTGTGGACGCATCGACCTGCACTCCCAGAGCCTGTGTCAGATACGCCGCGGTTTCCTCCTCGTTAAAGCGCAGGTCCTGAGTTCGAATCTCCGTCACAAGACTGTGGGCGCGCAGCGTGGAAATCGGTAAGTACGGATCCCGCCGGCCGATCAATACCAGGTGCATGGGTTGCGGCGGATGGCGCAGGAACTGGGTGAGCAGATCGAGCACGGATTCACCCTGAATGGATTGAAAATCATCCAGCACCAGGATAAAGGGTCGTTCATTCCGGTCGATTTCGTTGATAAGGTTGCCGGCCAGCTCAGCCACCGGCGGCAGCGTTGATGCATTCACCATGGCCAGGGTTTGCCGGCCGATATCGGGAAAGACGGTTTGAACAGCCGCCAGAAAGTAGCTCAGGAATAGACGCAAGTCGTTGTCGTTTTCGTCTAACGCCACCCAGGCATTCGGGATAGCACACGTCTCCAGCCAACAGCTGATCAAAGTACTTTTACCGTATCCCGCAGGGGCTGAAACCAGAGTTAATGGACGTTGGATGTTCCGATCGAGCCTATCTATCAGGTGCTGTCGGTGTAAATAGACCCCGTGGATCTGAGTTCGGTGCAATTTGGTGCGAATAATTGTCAAAATCGTTTTCCCATCTGCAGTGATAAGCTATCCCATTGGAAAAACCTTGACTACCATGCACAACAATAATACGAAAGTCTTTTACAGCCAACTTATTGAGAATGTAATAATATTTATGTGATTATCCGTCAAGTTATATATGTATCTGAATTATGGTGAAAAACAGACATAATCTGATTCAATTCTTCGAATCAGCCCCTCTAAAACCGAGGTAAAATGAATGCGTGAAGCGGGGATCAAGGAAGCCCCCAAAGGGCTTCTGAACGTCATCCGACATCTTGGGCCCGGGGTCATCCTGTCGGGATCGGTGATCGGCTCTGGAGAGCTTTTGGTCACCACCCGCCTGGGAGCCCAGTTCGGATACGTCTTCCTTTGGGGCGTGATTCTGTGCTGTATGATCAAATACTTCGTGCAAGTCGAGATCGGCCGTTACTGCATCAGCAAAAACCTCACAGGCATAAAGGCTTTTAACCAGTTTCCCATCGCAAAAATCCGTAAGACCAACTTTTTAAACATATTCTTTTTCGCCATTTTGGCGATGATGACCCCCGCCTTTGCAGGCATATTTGGCTCGTGTGCCGGATTGCTTTACTCGCTTTTCCCGGCGATCCCTGTAAAGTTATGGGGCATCATCCTATTCGCCAGCGTGACAGTTTTGCTCTGGCGAGGATACTATAAGGACTTGGAAAAGACGGTTGTGGTCCTTGTAGGAGGCTTTAGTTTGTCCATCCTGATCTGCTTCTTTCTGATGCAGGGTACAACTTATCATGCGACGAGTTCGGAGCTTCTCAGCGGGATGACGTTTAACGTCCCAGAGGGAGGAATGTCTGTCGCTATGGCCCTAATGGGTTCTGTGGGAGTGACTGCGGCAGAGTTGTTTTTTTATCCATACTTGCTGAAGGAAAAAGGATATGGCGAACATGTTGGAGTTCGGCCTGCTGACAATACCGAGGGCTGGGCACTCCGTCAAAAAGGATGGATGAAGGTCCTAAAGATCGATGCCCTCATTTGCACTATGATCGCCGCAACCATAACCGTAGCCTACTATCTTCTTGCTGCATCCGTCTTCTACTATGGACTTGGCACCGTACCCACGGGTATCGGGGTGGTGGAAGGTCTTGCCGGCATTTTCACTGAGAGCTTTGGCAAGTGGTCCTATGGGCTATTCATGTTTGGGGCCTTTTGCACGCTCTATTCAACCTTATGCGTCAGCGCAGCCGCCTTTGGTCGGCTATGGACGGATTTCTTCGATAGCTTGCAATTTATAAAAGCAGACCGCCCCGAAGCGAAGACAAAGTGGTACCGCTTTTTTCAGACGCTTTGGCCCGCTCTCTGGCTTGCTTTTTTCTTGGGAATCCCGAAGCCGATGACGATCCTGATATGGGGCCTGCGTTTCAACGGGCTCTGGTTGCCGTTTCTCTCACTCGCTGCGGCTTTTTTGGCTAAAAAGGCGGACAGTGAGGTGAAGCCTTCTACCGGTAGTTCAATCGCCCTGTGGTTGACGATAGCTTGCATTCTCGTATTTACGCTTGGTTATTTTGTGCTGATAACCGATGCACCTTTGGCTTACAGGGTGGTGTTTTCCATCCTGACGGTTGTATTTGCTTTATACACTGTCTTGGCGTGTTTCAGAGTCAAAGATTTCAAGGATTTTGACCAATACAGAAAAGATGTCATTTCATAATCTTTGAAGAAACCGATTGATAGTTCAACGATAAGGGTACTGTCGTCCTTTCGATGAAGCCGATTGGATCTTACTAATTCCAATCCAAACTAATTGGGACAGTCTCGAATTTTATAAAGCGTGCCTTACGACACAATTTAGGATGGATTCGAATTAATTGTATATAGGATGGAGCAATCTAAAGAATCTGAATCGTAAAATATGAGATGCTATTCTGAAAAAAATCGGCTACCC
>CP070697.1:2697173-2701613 GCA_020353555.1 Desulfobacterales bacterium | reverse complement strand
CTTTCTTCGTTATATTGGACTTCGATGTCCATCTTGTTGCCAAACTTTTTGCGGGCCGCGGATTTCAAGGCTTCTTCCAGAGCCTTGATGAGGACTTCCCGATCGATACCCTTGTCTCGACTCACTTGTTCGACGACACGTTTAATTTCTGATATTTGCATCAAACTTCTCCATTATAGTTGACAAGCCGCGCTTTGGAAATATCATTCAACGGTATGGCGACGGTTTTTCCATCCACGAGGATCGCTACCTGCTCTTCAGATACGTCCAAGATTACACCTTTGAAATTTTTTTGTCCATCAACCGGTTGAACCATTTTGATCCGGGCGAGGTGGCCCGTGAATCTCTCGAAGTCCCGCTTTTTCGCCAACGGGCGATCGGGTCCGGGGGATGTGACTTCCAGGTTGTAAGGACCAATGTCTTCAAGCTTGACATCCAACAGATCTCCGAGTTGACGGCTGACCTCGGCACAGTCCTCCAGCGTGACGCCCCCCGTTTTGTCGATATAAAGCCTGAGAATTCGGCCAGCCGATTCGCGCTGATATTCAACATGCACAAGTTCAAGGCCCTCGGATAGGCACAGCGGTTCCGCCAGAGCCTCAACCCGGGCAATAACTCTTTGGGCATTGGCAGGCGAAAAAGGTGCATGGCCTTTGGCCGTACTTTTTTTCTTTGAACTTCCTTTTTGCGTTTTCACCGGCGCTTTAAACACCCCCCTCCAAAACACAAAAAACGGGCTTTCGCCCGTTTCCTGTTGTTTCAGGTAGATCCTTTGCTGTGGAGCCAGAAATATTATCTGTTCATAACCTTAGCCATAAGAAAAGGATTAATCCCATTCCACAATAAACAAGCCCTACCTCTCAACAACCCGACTGAAACGGAAAAGGCGAACTGAAAATGGAGCGGGCAACGAGACTCGAACTCGCGACACCAAGCTTGGGAAGCTTGTACTCTACCAACTGAGCTATGCCCGCCTCCAAGATTTGACTAATTATGACAAAATCGATGACTTGTCAATATTTTTCACAAAAATAAATCAGGGACGACGATTATTTGTATCAATTTAGCTGTATGAAAAGTATCTCGGTTGGCCTATCCATGGTTTTTCGAAGGGCTAAACTCCTACCGATTATTTTAATAATTCCCGGATGCTCTCCAATTCGGCGCGCAGATCTTCCAGCACGCGGTCCGTGTTTGTCTTTCTCTTGGCGGATTTGGTATTCAGATACTGCCGGGCGCCTTTGATGGTAAATTTTTTTTCATAGAGCAGTTCCTTGATTTCCAGAATCAGCTCAACGTCTTTCTTGGTGTATAGCCGCTGTCCGGAAGCCGTTCGCTTCGGGTTCACTCGGGGAAATTCATCTTCCCAAAACCGCAAAACGTATGTTGGGAGCCCTGCAATTTCACTGACTTCTCCAATTTTGAAATAGAACTTGTCAGGAATTCTGTTTTGATAATCCTTGTTATCTGGCATTTTTCCCAAAAAGGCTTCAGCCTCAGCGCATGGCCCTTTAAACCGGAGTGAACTGTTGGGCCAGCAAGCGGCAACCCCGGGCTGCAACCTCAATTGTCAACCTAAGCCGGCAAGGTCGCCTCAAACGCTTGCAGCAGCCGGGCGGTGATGGATTTATGGAGCTGGCTTATGTCTTCATCCTCTAAAGTCTTGTCATGGGATCTGTAAGTCACGCGAAACGAGATGCTTTTTTTACCCGATGGAATGGGATCGCCTGTGAACACATCAAATAGATGCAGACTCTCCACCAGTGCTTCATTGAAGCTTTCCACACGGTCTAATACCTCTTGGGTTTCAATATGTTTACTCACGATAACGGTAATATCCCTGAAGACGGCGGGAAATTTCGGAACCGCTTGGGAAGCCGTAATCGCGGGAAGAAGAGACGCCAGGCGGTCTATTTCCAGTTCAAAAATAAAAGCGCTTTGCTTGAGGTTGTAATTGGCCAGGACTTGCGGGTGGGCTTGACCCACCAAACCCAACGGCGTGGTGCCGCTCAGAATTTGGGCCGTATAGCCGGACCGGGTATAGTGACATAATGCGCTCGGCATGGCAGTGAACCGGACTCCGGGCACGCGCAAGGCCGTCAGTAATCCTTCCACCGCGCCCTTAATGTCGTAGAAGTCACACGGATTCTCGGGGCTTAGCCAGGAGGAGTTCGACCGGGCACCGGTCCACAAGCCCGCGAGCATTTCAATTTCCTGCGGCAGATGTTTGGGGTCTTTGTTGATAAAAATTCTGCCCACTTCAAAAAATTTGAGGTTTTTGACTTGCTGGGCGAGATTGTAGCCCGTTGCTTCCAGCAGGCCGGGAATCAATGACGTGCGCATGGTGGCCTGATCTTCGGTCAGGGGGTTTAAGATAGCCACGAAAGCCCGGCGGGGATCCTGGGGAGCCAGTCGGAGGCGGTCGCCAACCCGTGGATGCGCGAAACTGTAATTGATTGCCTCCGTAAACCCGAATCCGCTCATAATATCTTTGATTCGATTGCGGAGGCCCAATTGGGGTGCCGCTCTGCGACCTTCGGCCGGGATCAAGGGAAAGGTCGTGGGGATATTGTTATACCCCGCCAGACGGGCAACTTCTTCCATGAGGTCTTCCGGCCTGGAAATATCCACCCGGAAGGGGGGCGGAACGACCTGAAGTTCATCCGCGTCATCCTTGTTTTCAACGCTAAATTCAATGGATTCAAGCAGATCGGCAATCGCGCGGCGATTCATGCGGGTGCCCAGAAGACGATTGGTGTGGGCGACAGTTAAAGTCAGATTCCTGGCGAGCGGTGGTCGCGGATGTTCGTCAATAATGCCCGGGATGATCCGGCCGCTGGCCAATTCCGCCATGAGCCGCGCGGCCCGGTTGACCGCTTTGATCGTGCCCTCCGGATCGATCCCCCGCTCGAAGCGGTGCGAAGCCTCGGTGTTCAATCCCAGCTTCTTGGAAGTTTTGCGGATGCTGACGGGGGCAAAATAGGCGCTCTCGATGAGCACCCGGTGGGTGGCGGCTTCGATTTCAGAGTTCAGGCCACCCATAACCCCGGCGATGGCCACCGGTTTTTGGCCATCGCAAATCATGAGCATCGTGGAGTCTAGAGATCGCTCTTTTTGGTCCAGGGTGACAAATGTTTCGCCCGGATTGGCGGTGCTGACCACAATGCTGTTTTCAGCCAGGCGGTCAAAATCGAAGGCATGCAAGGGCTGGCCGGTTTCCATCAGGACATAGTTGGTAATATCGACAATGTTGTTTATCGGTCTTAAGCCGACGGAGAGCAGCCGGTCCTGGAGCCAGAAGGGAGAGGGTGCCACCGCGATATTCTCCAACAGCCGGGCCGCATAGCGCGGGCAGTGGTTCGGCGCTTCGATCTTCACCGAAGTCAGCTTGGAGATTTGCTCCTCTCGATCGGCCAATGTGTAATCGGGATATTGGAGCGGGATTTTCTGGATAGCGGCGATTTCCCGAGCGATGCCGAGCATACTGAGACAGTCCGGCCGGTTGGGGGTAAGGTCAATTTCCAAAACGGTATCGGAAAGTCGAAGAGCCTCGGCCAGTTTGCTCCCAACTGCCAGAGAAGCATCCAGCACCATGATCCCCTCGCGATCGACGCCAAGCCCCAATTCCGCTTCACTGCAAAGCATGCCGGCTGATATTTGGCCCCGGATGGCATACTGCTCAAGAACCGCGCCATCCGGGAAAACAGTGCCGGGCAGGGCCAGCGGTGCCAGCATCCCCGCCTTCACATTGGGTGCTCCGCAGACAACCGACAAGCGGCGGTCGCCGACGTCCACCTCGCAAACTCGGAGCTTATCCGCCTGGGCGTGGGGGCGGACTTCGCTGATCCGTCCGACGTGAACGGTATCCAGATAGCCGTAACGGTCGAAAACCGATTCCACCTCAAGCCCGACCATCGTAAGGGCCTCGGCCAGAGCGGTGGCCTCCATTTCAATAGCGATGTAATCGTTGAGCCAGCTTAAACTAACTTTCATTGGGATTGCTTTGGTAAATGGTTGTTGGGTTAATTGGTTTACGCGCGCCAGATGGCAAAATAGTTAAACTGAAATGGGCAGTCAAAACAAAGTGATGGCGGCGCCTTGACATCCATTCAATATTTTTCAGGATCGACAGCGAATTGACGGAACGGCGTCATTCGGGCAAATGCCTGAAGGGCAACGGGCAGAATGCGATTAACCATTTGACTATTTTACCGTTTAACCCGACTAGAACTGACTTAAGAACCTCAAATCATTTTCAAAAAATTTCCGGATGTCATCGATTCCGTATTTCAGCATCGCGATCCGTTCGACGCCCATACCGAATGCAAATCCCGTGTAGCGGGTGGCGTCATAACCGACATTTTCAAACAGCGCCGGGTGCACCATTCCGGATCCGAGGATTTCCAGCCATCCGGTTTGCGAGCACACGCGGCAGCCTTT
>CP070697.1:2692609-2697073 GCA_020353555.1 Desulfobacterales bacterium | reverse complement strand
CCACATGGGTTGACGAGGCATAGAGCTTTGAATCTTCGCTCACGACGGGAAATCCGAAATTGATATGATAAAGGATCATGAAGGGTGTTGCATGATAGCCTTCATTTACAATCACATCATGGATCCATAGCCTGGATTCGCCCATCTTGGTTGTGATCGTCCTTCGCAGGACAAGATTCTCGGCATAGAGACAGGTTTCCTTCATGACACCGCTGATCTTGATGATATACTCTTCACCTTGCCAGTATTCATCGATGGCGACCCTTTCGGCCGGCATGTGGGAAATTCGGCCGTGAATGCCCAACACTTCTTGCCCGTCTTCACAATTCGCCCCCACCTGGGTCAAGCCGCAGGTGGTCAACAAGCCGCCTGTGAAGCTTCGCAAGAAACCGAGCCCTCCGTTCTCGAAAAATTGGGGATTGACAATTCCGTTCGGGCAGATCCACGCCAGGGGGCGGCCGTTGAATTCGGCATGGGCAATATCCATCCCCCTATCCGGCAGGATGGTAAAACGGAAACCGCTGCCGGTTTTCACTTCGATGCCACGGACACCCTCGGAGCGACCGCCTTTGAATTCAAAGGGCGTGGCGCCCGCAATCTGGGACATATGGCCAACGTACTGGAGAAGTTCCTCTCTTGGTTTATTCCCAAACAACTTTTTCACCTCCTTTTTGAAATCAACGCGCGGTGCTGTTTTACGAACCCTTTTTTTCGAGTCTTTCGCGATGCCAAAAGCCGATGAGCTGCCGGTCTATCGGTGGTTTTGCAAAGGGCTAAACGGTCACGTGCATAGCGGACGCTTAACCCTGATGTGCATGCGAAGATAGGGTTGACTGACGATCCGGGCTCACCCTCCCGCCACCACCGGAACGAGCGTCACTTCATCATCGTCGCGTAAAAGATAGCCTTGCTGCATCAGAGATCTGGCATTCTTCCCATTGATGAAAATCATCATGCCGCCCTCAGGGATTGAGGCCTGCGCATGGCCCCCAACCTCTTTCCTGATTTCGGCCAAGGCCTTTTTAATGTCCTTGGGGGTCCGGATGAGGAACTGATCCTTTTCAAAATAGGGGACCAGCCACCCGGAGGGGCGAACCCTAATCGTGACTTTTTGCTCGGCTGCCATGGTTGACTAAAAGGATTGGTCTTCCCTATCAGACCTGGCGGTGCATCAAATCTCCCATGAGCCCGTCCAGGTTCAATTCGATGAGTTTCCCTTCGGTCGGGATGCCTGTGGCGCTGTCCCACCCATTCATCTCGTAGTAGAGCTTTTTCCCTCTTTCAAAATCCTCCCGGGGGATGGCCGATCCCGCCTGCGGGCCGCCCTGGACCGGTTGAAAAAGGCGATCCGGCAAATAATCATCCTTGGGCGTGAGTCCGTGTTTGATATTAAAACAGCGGGCCATGGTGACACCTCGTTCCCCGGCCTTCATAATCTCCCAGAAGCTGATGTTCCATCCGGTCACGGACTGAACAATCTTGGTAATCTCATCAAACGTCGTGATCCGCACCGGCGCCGTGGTAAAAAGGCAGATGCAAAGAACGTCCAAAAAACCGAAATGGTGTTGCAGGTAGAAAAACAGCCTTACCTTGTCCTCGGCCGCCGAAAGGCTGGGAACCGGCTCCAGGACCCCCAGGGGGAAAAGCTGCTGCATGAAAAAGGACGACGCGTCCGCTTCATGGGTATACCCCGTCAAATCAGGGTCAAAGGCCCCGTCGTGTTCACCTTGGAGATGGTCGGCGCCCGTGGGCGAGAGCGCAAAATGGTAGGCGAGTCCCATCTTGCTGCGGGGCTCATGCATGGCAAACTCCTGGCCCTTGACGGACATGCTGTACTGCGCGGTCCCGCGCCCGATTTTTTGGGCGGCCCGGGCCGAGCCTTCCGCCAGAAGATCACCGAAGTCCTCCCGTTTTGCAATCATCTCAACCAGCTTCAACATTCCCTCGTGATCTCCGAATTTGGTGGTAAAACCTCCGCTGTCCGCGGCCGTGATCAGGCCGCGCTCGAAACATTCCATGGCCCAGGCGATGGTGGCACCGGTTGAGATGGTATCGAGGCCGTTGGCGTTGCAAAGCTCATGGGCCTTGCACATGGCGTAAACGCTGTCGCATCCCGCAATGGCACTGAAGGCGGTCATGGTCTCAAATTCGGGGCCTCCATAGGCGGGATCGATCTTATAAGGTTCCTCGGCCTGCACGACTCTTTTGCAGCGGACCGTGCAGGCAAAGCACCGGTCATGATCGGTTTCCAACTTCGCATCGATCGTTCGGTGGTCGCAATTGTCGGCGCCTTCGAATACGGCCTGGGTCCAGTTGCGGGTTGGCAGCGCCCCCCCGGCATTGGCATTGGCAAAATAATTGGAGGTTCCAAATTGATGCAGCTGATTGGTGTCTGCGTTTTGCGGGACTTCGGCTGCAAAGCGTTTGGCAAACGCTTTAAGGTATTCCGGATCGGCCACATTTTGGCGCTGCGTGCCCCGACAGGCGATGGCCTTGAGGTTCTTGGAACCCATCACGGCCCCAAGTCCGCAACGCCCGGCCGAATGTCGACCCTGATCCACCACACATGCAAACCGGACCAGGTTTTCGCCGGCGGGACCGATGGCTGTCACGCGGATCCGGCTGTCCCCGTGTTCCTCGCGAATCTTTAGAGTGCTTTCGGCGGTCAGAGTCCCCCAGAGATGCGATGCATCCCGAATTTCCGCATCACCGTCATGAATCCACAGATAAACCGGACGGGACGATTTCCCGTAGATGACCACAGCGTCATACCCGGACCACTTCAATTCCGGCCCCCACCATCCCCCGGCCTGGGCTTCCCCATAGGCGTTTGTAAGCGGAGATTTGGCGGCCACATTGAACCTCGACAAACCGGGCACTGCGGCCCCCGTTAGCACGCTGGGCGCGAAGATCATGACATTTTCCGGTCCCAGGGGGTCCGCGTCGGCCGGAATCTCCCTGAGGGCATAATACAGGGCCACATTGCGCCCCCCCAGATAGGTCCGGTACCATGACACGGAGGGCTCCTCGACGCGCATTTCTCCATTTGACAAATTCACGTGCAAGATTTTCCCATTGTATCCATACGGCATTTAAATCACCTCCTTCTGTTTTGTCGGTTCATTGGCCCCCTCGTCAGACTTTTACCTCCGATGACCCTAACCGGCAACGCATATCTCCATCCGGCCTCGGGCAGGGTGGCCTCCAGCCGGGATGGGCGCAGGCCCCAAGAGAACGTATAAGGAATACACAAGGATCTTTATCTTTGCAATGTTTATCTCCACGAAATCGGCGGTGGCTTGCATCGGGGGGATAGGAAAAAACCGGGACGTTCGTGCCGAGCGTTCACAACTTTCGGATCAGATCATCGACATCATCGTCGAAGAATAGCTCTTTGCCTTCGATACCCCGGCCGATGGCATGATGCCAAATCCCGGCCCCGGGGGCATTGAATCCGGCTACGCGCGGCCGGGGCGTGAGTCGGCCCCTTTCCTAATGGTTCTGTTTTATTCGAACATTGAAGACCTGGTCCTCTGGGGTCAGGATTCTGCACTTCTCTTGGGCGCTTGCCCCCGCACCTCCCTCCGCTCTGTCAATCGATCCTTCCCTTCGCGGCTTTGGCGACGCGGGGACCGCCACGTACATGACCTGCACGCCTGGCCGGCCCCGCCATAGCCTTCAGGCGACGGAGGATGGTCTCGGAGGGAGGCGCAGCGATGGGCGTGCCGATCCTGCCCATCATCTGCAATCGCACCCATCAATACGCCGTGGGTGGTGCAGCGGTAGCGATCCAGCTGGGCTAAAATTTAGCCAATTTGGCCTGCAAGGGATTTAGGGGAGAATCGTAAAAAAATTGTTCGCCAATTCATGGTCATTGCTTTTGCTCTAAACGCGAAATCGTTTCCTTGACGAACTTTTGGAGAGAGGGCTGTTTTTCGGTTTTTAATCGATTTTTCAGACAGTCGATATGAGATTTGTCGCCCAGGCGGTTAACACCGGCAACGGCAGCATAGCGAACGTTATTATGCGGGCTTTGTAGACTTTGGTTAAAATAGGGCAGCGCTTTTTTTCTTTCCGAAAAAGGGGTTCCAAAACGCATCATGGTGAGCACGTTTTCTTGAATCCGTGGATTTGGATCAGTGTAGAAATTCTCCAGGTCCTGAAAATATTCCGCATACCCCAAATTGCCGAGGACCGAGAGAAGCGTTCTGATCTGCTCGTCATTGGAGGACTGATATAATAATTTTCGCAACGGCGAAACAATGTCGGGATCTCCTCCTTCGCGGTTGCGTTCACTCCGTTGGTGCTCCGAATATTTAGCTATGGCTTGCACGGCGATCTTTTGCATCCCCGGTTCTGGACGTCTTAATAAGTTGAGAATCGATGATTTAAAGCAGGTAACCGCTTCGTTGCCGTGTATGCTAATCGCTTCCGCTGCAGCCGATTGGACATCTGAAGAAGGAT
>CP070697.1:2688013-2692509 GCA_020353555.1 Desulfobacterales bacterium | reverse complement strand
AGGATCGCTGATGGTCTTTAAGATTTTCGTTCGCAACGTCTCCTCGAGGACCACTTTGCGGGGCCCATCCAGTTTGATAACGCCCTTGTCGGGCACCTCACGTCCATTAATCTGATCTATCAGATCGTCGATGTCTTTGGCAATCAGATCAATAATGTTTTTTTTCAATGCTTCATTTTCGGTTACCGAAACGCTCTCGCGAATCGCTTTTTCGACCCATTTGGCATTCCTTCCGCGTTTTTCGGCAACACTCTGAGCCTGGGCGACCATGTCGTTGACGATTTTATCGGACATTGCACCCGAGATCTCCTTGCCACCGGTTCCCACAGGATGGGCCGCCCCAATATTGGTCCCCGGCGCCATGGCCGCAATGTCTGCCGCCATCGTAATCATCACCCCCGCGGAGGCCGCTCGCGCCCCGCTGGGTGACACATACACCACAACCGGCACCTTGCTGCCCAGCAGGCCCTGAACAATTTTGCGCATGGATTCCGCCAGCCCTCCGGGTGTGTCCAGGGTGATAATCAAACAGGCGGCATCATTTGTTTCGGCCGTCTCTATTCCGTTTATGATAAATTCCGCCATCCCGGGGCTGATGGCGGCTGAAACTTCGAGGATATAGACCGTGTTGCTGGCGGCTAAGAGAGGAGGAGAACAAGTCACGCAAATGGTTAAGCATGCCATAAAAACCAATTTACTTTTCATTATTGAATTCCTTCATCAACATCTTCATATCCTCCCAAACATCACGCTTTTTCTCGGGGTTCCGCAGGAGGTAGGCGGGATGATACGTGGGTAGAACCTTAATGCCCATATAGTCATAAAACCGTCCTCTAAGCCTTGAGATGGGCGCGGTCGTCTTGAGAAGGGTCTGAGCGGCGATAGTTCCCAAGGCACAAACAAAATCCGGTCGAATGGCGGCGAGCTGGCGTTCCAAAAACGGTGAGCAGGTCTCAATCTCATCCAGCAGGGGATTACGGTTTCCCGGAGGGCGACATTTAACAATATTGCAGATATATACCTGTTCCCGATCGAGCTGGATGGCCTCAATGATTTTAGTGAGCAGTTGACCGGCCGGGCCCACAAATGGTTCCCCCTGTTGATCTTCTTCGAAGCCGGGCCCCTCGCCAACAAATACGAGTTTGGCCCGGGAATTTCCGGTGCCAAAAACAATATTGGTGCGACCGGCAGCCAGTCGGCAGCGCTGACAATCGCCCAGATCCGTCCGAATATCGTCTAAAGTCTCGGGCGCCTCCGCCGGAGCCTGCCCCCAGCGGTCCAATTTTGCCAGGCTGGGCGCAGAGCAATCGAACCCGCGATACCCCTTGACCGCCAAGGATCGCAGCGTATGCTTTATTTCGGCGAGGGCTTCGGAAAAGGCGAGTTTATCGATCATCGGTAATCAGTGCTGGATCGGAGTTAGGCGTGTTCGTCTCTTGGTACTGCTGTTTCCCGGCAGACGGATCACTGATAACCCTCACCGGCTCGAACGGTTGGTGGGTGGGACCGGCATTGACCCCCTGTTTATAATCCTTTCAGATCTTTGGATGCAAGATGGTGGCTGAACCTATCGGCGACTATTTCCTGGTGGGGGTAGGCCACGGTGCCGGTTTCTTCCGCTCGCATTCCGCGCCGGAATTCACTTGAAAATATCCATCCGACCCGCACGTGTCAAGATTCCCCCCAACCGCTGACCGCTGTAACAATTGGGCGATACGAGGGTAAATCAAGCCAGTATCGTCCTTCCCCACCCGCAATTATCCCTGGGAAAAGATTACCTCAAGTCTCAAAATGGTTAAATGTCTGAAAGCCCTCCTGCAGGCAGAGTTTGTCTCTTTGGGCCTCTCGAAGATCCGCTTCCACCATTTCCGCCACCAGCTCCCGGAAACTGACCCGCGGTTTCCAGCCCAATTTGTCCCGGGCCTTGCGGCCGTCACCCAACAGCGTTTCAACCTCAGTCGGACGGAAATAACGGGGGTCTACGGCCACGATAACCTCACCCGTCTCCTCGCGGATCCCTTTTTCGTTGACGCCCTGCCCTTCCCAGCGAACGGAAATATCCAGATGCTTGGCAGCCAGTTCGACGAATTCCCGCACCGAGTGCTGCTCCCCCGTAGCGATTACAAAGTCGTCCGGCTCTTCCTGCTGGAGCATCAGCCATTGCATCCGGACATAATCCCGAGCATGACCCCAGTCCCGTTTGGCATCCAGATTTCCTAGGTAGAGCGCCTCCTGCAGGCCCACCTTGATCCGCGCCAGGGCGCGCGTGATTTTCCGGGTGACAAAGGTTTCCCCCCGGATAGGAGACTCGTGATTGAAAAGAATGCCGTTGCAGGCGTAGATGCCATAGGCCTCGCGATAGTTCACCGTGATCCAGTAAGCATAGAGCTTAGCGACGCCGTAGGGCGACCGGGGATAAAAGGGCGTGGTTTCTTTTTGCGGAGTTTCCTGAACCTTGCCGTAAAGTTCCGAAGTTGAAGCCTGATAAAAGCGGGTTTTGTCCTCCAGTCGCAATATGCGGATGGCTTCCAGAAGTCGCAGGGTGCCGAGGGCATCGGCATTGGCAGTATATTCGGGGGTCTCGAATGAAACCTTAACATGGCTCTGGGCCGCCAAATTATAGATTTCTTCTGGTTGGACCTCCTGAATAATGCGAATCAAGTTGGTTGAGTCCGTAAGATCACCGTAATGCATGTAAAAGCGCACATCTTCTTCGTGCGGATCTCGATAAAGATGATCCACGCGGGCGGTGTTGAAAGAGGATGCCCGCCGTTTGATGCCATGGACCTCGTAATCCTTTTTCAATAAATATTCGGCCAAATAAGCGCCATCCTGTCCGGTGATACCGGTAATTAAGGCTCGCTTCATAAGAGGATTCTCCCTGGATCTGATTCGTTTTGCAGCATATCAGAGAATCGTTTTGAAATATGCAATGGTCCGCCGCAGACCTTCTTCCAGCTGGGTTTGCGGTTCCCAGCCTAGCCTCTGTCGCGCCAGGCTGATATTAGGCTGGCGTTGGATAGGATCGTCCTGGGGAAGCGGTTTAAATACGATCTTGGATGGCGATCCGGTCAGTGCGATAATTTTTTGCGCCAGTTCAAGAATAGTAAATTCATTCGGATTGCCCATATTCACGGGGCCCGTAAATTCATCGGGTCCGTTCATCATCCGAATCAAGCCCTCAATCAAATCATCGACATAGCAGAATGAGCGAGTTTGACAACCCTGCCCGAAAACGGTGATATCCCGCGCGGTTAGGGCCTGAGCGATGAAATTGCTGACCACACGACCGTCATTGGGATGCATCCGCGGCCCGTAGGTATTAAAGATGCGCACCACACGGATATTCACTTGATGCTGGCGATAATAATCGAAAAACAGGGTTTCCGCGCAGCGCTTGCCCTCGTCATAGCAGGAGCGGATGCCAATCGAGTTGACATTGCCCCAGTAGTCTTCGGTTTGGGGATGCACGGTAGGGTCGCCATAAACCTCCGATGTGGAGGCCTGAAGGATTTTGGCCTTGAGTCGTTTGGCCAGTCCCAGCATATTGATGGAGCCATGCACGTTTACTTTGGTGGTCTGCACCGGATCGTTTTGATAATGAACCGGTGACGCTGGGCAGGCCAAGTTATATATTTCATCGACTTCCACATAAAGCGGGAAAGTGATGTCATGCCGAACCAATTCGAAATAGGGATTATCCAATAGGTGCAAAATATTGCGCTTGGTCCCCGTATAAAAGTTATCAACACAGATAACGTCGCAGTGTTCCTGCAAAAGACGCTCGCACAGAAACGAACCTAAAAATCCCGCTCCGCCCGTAACAAGAACCCGCTTACGAAGATGCATACTTTTTCCTTTCCAGACGGCTCTAAACCTTAGAAGACCAACAGACCATGTTTGCATCGAAAGCCATCTTTTACCCCACCACCGCAAATACCGGAAGGGTCGGCAATACGTCGCTGTTTGCTAGATAATATATCATAAGGAGGCCAAAGATAGCAACAAGCTTTCGATATATCTATATATTTTTGTAATAGGGGGCAAAATAGCGGCTCTCGGAAAAGGCGGCGTTCTTCCCGAACCGCCCCACGTCAAATTTAGCCCCAATTTGATCTTTACTTGTAAACCTGTTTTGAGTATAGGAACAGGGCATAATGTTCTCATCGCTTGCTCTCGGAGGCGTATTTAGTGTCTGTCGGAAAATGAAATCGTTTTTCAGGTTCTTAAGGAAGGCTTCAATTCTTACCACCGGAATACGCGGTATATTCTGCGGATTAAAATTGGAAGCCGGCGCCAAAATTGGGTAAAATAGCCAATTCCGGAGGATCCCCACGTCATTTTTGTGGATGTAATTGCACTCATCCGGCAAACGTGCGGATGAAAAAATCTCAAACGCATCACCTTCCGGTCAATTTTGATGGTCCCGTAAAAAGTCAGAACCGATTGAGGCGACAGTTATGAGAATATGCTCTAAATGAGTCTCGCGTTTGTTA
>CP070697.1:2683405-2687913 GCA_020353555.1 Desulfobacterales bacterium | reverse complement strand
AGGAGATCCGGTCGGCGGCCGCAGAGGCCCTTGCACAGCTGCGAGACCCGCGCGCGGGAGAACTTGGGCGGAGTAGGCTCCGCTCGCACCAGTTCACCGAGGATGATTCGGCGATTCTTAATCTCTTCATCCGCAATTACCTGCCAGGAGATGAGGACTTCATTATGGCAGCTCTACAGGGATTGGCCCCGACACCCGGAGAATGCTCATAGCCTTTGCTGGAGCCTTTTGGATATTGCTGATGGAAACGCCTCGGTCTCGCTCTTGCCCCTGCTGAACTGGGCATATGAGGCGACTCCTTGCTCTAACTGCCGACTTCGAACCTTCAGGCTCCTACGCGACCTTGGAGGGATGCGCCCCGACATCATTCGGGAATGTTTGTTCGACGCGGACGAGGACATTCAGCAACTCGCCAAGGATCTACAAGGTCAGAATAGGGTCTAAGGAATCGCTTTGAGAGGGACGGGTGTTACGCTGCCGCTTCACACACGCCCCTCAAGCGTAGGTTGGGCCACCAATTCATGAGGGAACGAATGGAGACGGAAAAGAAACAATCTAAATCGTCGACGCCACGGTCAAAAGTGTGGGCATCCCTGTCGATGACAACGCTGGGAGTTGTTGCTAGTCTGCTTAGCGCATGGGTTGGCACTGCTGACATTCTCAACGTATCCAAGGAATGGGGTACTTCCGTTGCCGCTGCGATTGCCACTGTTGCGCTATCTGGAGGTTTTACAGGAATGCTGGCCCATCGGGAGCGTGGTTCGGCTCGAATAGGAAAGCTGAAAGATGATATGTCGAGTGCATATCTGGGTGCCCTCGAAGACAGTCCATTGAATCCACTTCGGGGAGGTCTGCGATGAACAGTGGTACTAATCCGGAAGTACAGGCACGCGCGGTCATATTGGGCACGAGTTGGGCGTGCACAGGATTAAGATGTATCTAGCGCACCCGCTTCAGAAGACAGCTGGCCTGCTGGCATCGAATCGATTGGTAGCGGTTTTGAAGCAAATCTCCGCATCGACGGGGCCGGCGGTTGTACCACCGCGCGTGGCCCGTCAACGACCTTCTCATCACCGTCGCGACGGCAACGTTGGCCGTTTTTAACATCAGGTGAAAATGAGTAAGAATTAAGGCCCATGCCAAACAGCGCGTTTCCGGGCGCTTGAAAATTTCTCCCCGCCGCTGGAGAAAATAGCGTTTGTCGGCAGGATCCTCAAAGATCTTACCCCGATCAATTCCTCGGGCGATAATTGGATGTAGCGCACCGGCCGCATCGATCCGGGATCTCCTCGGCAGAGCTTGGCCTTATCCAAACAATCCAATATGGTAAATTTTAAGTCTTTAGTCCCGTATATCTTCCCTTGCGCACTAATCAGGATTTGACACCCAAAGACTTTTGTGATTGATACATCCAAATTTCTTCGATACAAGTACCCATACGAAACATGAAGAATATATGGTGTAGCCCGAGGATGGCATGGCTCTCGTCAAAAAGACAATCGAGTTGGACCAGGATCAACTTAATCGGATGCGTTGCTGGCCGGCCAGATCGGTGCTACCGTAGTTACACGGGCCATCCGTGACTTCAAGAGAATTCAGAGCGTCGTTGATTTCAGGTTTCGGGATATCATCAAAGAAACATCAAAAAAAGACGCCTCTGGTACAAGGGCCGGCTTAAGCGCCCTGTAATCGCGTCCACGGCGTCATTCAAATCCACCGGGGATCAACATTTATAAAGGGATTGCCGCGGCGTTTGGCGCCACGGGAACGGGTGCCAGTCGCGGAGAGATCGTCGCCAAGTCGATTTTTATTATTAAATCAAAGGAAGGTCGATGACGATGAGCAGAGCCCATAATTCCATAAGGCCCCCACGTTCGGATGAAGACTTGGCGCGGATGGTTGTCAGCGTAGCCAAGGCAACCCAAGTCGACGGTATCATTTGTATCACTGAAACCGGGTTGCTGGCTCAACATCTTTCTCGGCTGGCGGGCCACTTCCGGGTCATTGCCGCGACGACCAATCGTGCAACCTTCGATACCCTGACAAAGGCGGGATTGGAGGTCATACGCCTGCCGCTTCGCACGGCTGACAAGTACACGCAGATCCGCCATGCTATCTCCGTCGTGCTGCAGTCTTCCCGCGTTTCGATCGGAGATCTCGTCGTCTGCGCAATCGGTCATGATGTTTATCAGGAAGAGGGGAATCTTGTTGTCCTAACCGAAATGGAAGCGCGTACTGAAAAACTGGCCGTCTCGGATCTCCTCAAACTCACGGATGGCATTCAGCCCAAAGTCCTGGAGGTGGCTGTCCTGGTCGCCTGTAAGATCGGACGCGCGGCGCGGCGCGGAAAACGGATTGGAGCCATATTTATGCTTGGCGACTCTCTCAATGTTCTTGACGGCAGCAAGCAACTTATTCCCAATCCTTTTCAGGGTCACGACAAGGCCAACCGCATGCTGACAAACCCTGACATCCACGACGCCCTCGTTGAACTGGCAAAACTCGACGGCGCCTTTGTTCTGCGAGGCGACGGCTTTATCCAGGCGGCGGGCGTTTTCTTAACTTCTCCTCCCTCGGAAACGGAACTGGTTTCAGGTCTCGGAGCACGACATGCTGCCGCTGCTGCTGCGACGAGGCGCACAACGGCGACGGCCATCGTTGTCTCGGCAACGGATGGCAACGTGCGAGCATTTTCGGGGGGCAAGATGGTGCTCCAAATAGATCCCGATGTCGCGCATGGGCATATCGGTATGAATGGGTAAGGGTTTTTTGAATTGATCATGTCCGTCGACGCCTGGTAAAGTGACCAAATTTCTGGAGGAACCCGAGTATGGCATCATCCCCTGCACCTACCTCGCCCGAAACCGAGGTTACGTTTGCCCGCGACCTGGGTCTTTTTGATGCCACCATGATTGGAATCGGGGCCATGATCGGCGCCGGTATTTTTGTGCTCACGGGAATAGCTGCCGGTGAAGCGGGACCCGCTGCGCTGCTGGCATTTGCCCTCAACGGTCTGGTAACCCTGCTGACGGCCCTCGCATATGCCGAACTGGCCTCGGTCTATCCCAAATCAGGCGGCGGCTACTCCTTTATCCTCAAAGCATTCCCCGGTCCAGCAGGGTTTGCCTCAGGTTGGATGCTGTGGTTTTGCTATATCATTGCCTGTGCGCTTTATGCCCTTGGATTCGGCAGCTACTTCTGGGAATTTATTCAAAGCTATTTCCCCCCGATCGCTAATCTTGTCTTCCACCTCGCGGGTCACAAAGCTCCGGCATTGGTGATGACCACTTTCGTGAGCGTTATTTTCGTTCTCGTCAATATGCGGGGTACGGCCGTAACCGGCAGCGTCGAAAATATCATTACCATGGCCAAGATAATTATCCTGGGCATATTTATCGCGTATGGGCTGAAGCGGATTTTTCAAATCCCCGGCGAAGCGGTGACAAGCTTCACGCCCTTTCTGCCGAACGGTGCCGGAGGTGTGGTCATAGCCATGGGATTGACATTTATCGCCTTTGAAGGCTATGACCTGATCGCAACTGTCGCCGAGGAGATCAAAGCCCCCGAAAAAACCATCCCCCGGGCCACATTGATTTCCTTGGGCGTCACCGTCTTCATCTATCTGATGATCTTGCTGGTCTGCATCGGGGCCATTCAACCCGAATCGGGCAAATCCTGGCAGTTTTTGGGTCAGTACCAGGAGACGGCCATTGCCAGGGCGGCTAAGAGCTTCATGCCTTCTTCCGGCGTGGCGCTGATTATCTTCGGGGGGTTGCTTTCAACGATATCCGCTTTGAACGCAACCATTTTGGCGTCATCGCGGGTAGCCTTTTCCATGAGTCGCGACAAAATGCTGCCGATGTCCCTCTGCACGATTCATACTAAGCGTCGCACACCGCATATTGCCATTGGGGTCACCGGAGCGATTGTACTCCTCATGGCGCTGCTTTTCCCGATTCACGTGATCGGATCGGCCGCCAGTGTCATGTTTTTGCTGACATTTGCCCTGGTCAATCTGGCACTCATTGCCCTGCGGCGCAAGTTTCCTGAATTAAAAGGCGGGTTTCGCGTGCCGTTATACCCGGCGACCCCGATTGTCGCCATCGTCCTCAACATGTTCCTGGCGGTTTATCAGTTCAATTTTGATCCCCGGGCCTGGTACATCGCCATTGCGTGGATCATCGTCGGTCTGTTTATTTACTTTATTTACTTTGAAAAAGTGACGGCGGCCGATATGCCCCAGGTTCTCGAAGTCCGGCAGTCGAAGAGTACGAACACCTATTCGCATCGGATCCTGGTTCCCCTGCACAATCCCGATCACGTGATCCCCCTGATGAAACTGGCAGTTCCCATTGCCAAGGCCCACGGGGGTTAAATCATTGTGCTTGTCGTCATCGATGTCCCCATCAACCTTCAGCCCCATGAAGGCATGCGTTTTGTCCATCACTATACGCCGCTATTGAGAAAAGACATCGAGTACTGCAACCAGCAGGGGGTCGAAACCCGCT
>CP070697.1:2678787-2683305 GCA_020353555.1 Desulfobacterales bacterium | reverse complement strand
GGCGGGGGCGGGCATCCGGGAGCCGGGGCCGCCATGTTAAAATCCGTCAATCCCGGGGCCGTGATAGACTGGATCAAAGAACTGATTCAGGGCAACCAGCAGGCATCCGTGAAGATCAGTGATCTTATGTCGTTTCCGGTGTTCACCGTCCCCCCGCAAACCAGCATGAAGAAGACGGCCGAACTCCTGCGTCGCAAGGGTTGTACAGGAGTTCCGGTCGTAGCGGACAACGAATTGGTCGGTATGATTTCCCGCAGAGATTTTCGCAAGATAAAAAAGGAGTCCCAGCTCAACGCCCCGGTCAAAGCTTTCATGAAGACTCCCGTGTTGGCCATCGAACCGGGCCAAAGCCCCATGCAGGCTGCGCGTCTGATGGTCAAACACGATATCGGCCGCCTGCCGGTGGTGGAAAATGGGAAAATCATCGGCATCATCACCCGTTCGGATACCATGCTTTATTTCTATGACCTGCTGCCGGATTGACGATGGGCGACCCGTTGTGGGGGAGTGGACTTCGAAATCTCCTTTAAAATCGTCTGCCGTAGTCGGCGTTATTGGGTCAGGAAGTGCGATTTAACTCCTTCGGATGGTTCGAGAGTATGCTAACGGTTTGTCGGATTCCAAGGGTATGCCTTTTTCTAATTTGGCGATACTTCCTTTGACCGTTTCGATCTCGCTCTCGATAGCTTCTATGGCTTTGCGATGTTCGGCCATCTGCCTACGTTCAATGGTGTGCCGTGATTCCAGAACTTTCAGCTGCTCCCGTAATTTATTGATTCTCTCTTCTTTGAGCGTGTCTCTGATGCGGTTCATTAGATGACTATGCCGGCCGACCGGATCGGTAATAAAATACCAGGCTTTGGTTTGGAAGCTGTACCAGGCTTCGCCCGAGACATGTTTCCCTTTAAAGCGAACACCCGCCTTCCAGATTTTGAAACCGCCTTCTTCTCTGGGATTTCCGTGAATACGGGCCTCTCTTCGCCGCCCGTCCTCACACTGTACCATCTGTTTTTCCATGTTAAGTCTCCAGCAATTTCAGTTAAACCTGTCCGTCTTAAAGGTTCTATCCCCTTCCAGCCGCCGCGACTCCGCCATTTTTCAGGTCGCCCATGGCCTTGGTTAATTCCATCAGAACGCCAAGCCCCTCCCTGGCTTGCTTGCTGGATAACGCTCCCAGAAGGCCCAAAGGACCAACCGGCTTCGTATTGGCTAGATCGACTTTTGAAGGCAATTCGGCAAATTTTTCTAAAAAGGCCCGGGCTTTCGGATCGCTGAACTTTTTAGCCAGCCCAAGCATCACCACCGCCCCGTCGCCGATTTGGTCGATGTCTTCGGCACTGTATGCGGCGGCGATTTTAGCCCGGACATCCAGCATGGACTGAATCACCCGGAGGACCCCTCTTTGCTCCAATTCATCAAGGTAGTTGATTATTTGAGGCACGGCTGATTTAAGCAGGGGCTCCAACGTGGTGATAAAGTCGATCAAGTTTTCCAGCTGATCCAAGGCAAATTGAATGTCTTTGACGCTGCGCAGCATCCGTTTGAGCAGTTCCATCAGGTCTTCGAGCTGGAAGCTAGCTTCCACATCCTCGAGTTCTCGAATCAAAAGTCGGAAGGCCTGGCCGCTTAAGGGGATCAAATCGTCGCGAAGTTCTTTTATGCTCCGGGCCGTTTGAGAAACCGGATCCAGCTGAGCCTCTATGCCATCGAGTCGTTTTAAGATTAATTCCTCGTTTGTCATTTGACACCTCCTCGCTCTGCTGTCAGCACGTGGCGCATTTTACCGGCCATGGTCAATTGCTGCTCCAGGGGTAATTCGACCCCTTTGAGCATCATGTTCCAATAGACCCACTTAAACATCATTTTGCCCCAGTAATTTAGATAACTGTCGCCCAGCAGACTGAACGGCCCAAGCCCCGGAAAGGGGAATTTCCCGGGCAGAGGCTCGTATTCGTAGTTGAAGTCGATCAGAAATGCCTTTTCGTATCCTGAGCATATGAAGCAGGTAGCGTGCCCGTCAAATGTGGGCTTCGGGTCTTGCCCGTCGATTTCGCGGATGATGTTTTCAACAATTGTTTCCGATTCGTAGTGGGCTACCGCGCCGGCCTTGGAAGTAGGGACGTTGGTGGCGTCGCCGACGACGTAAATGTTGTCGGCATTCTTGGCTTTGAGGGTGAAATGATCCGTTTCGACAAAGCGCAGCGGATCTTCGAGGCCCGAACCCTCCAAGAACTTGGCGCCGAAATTCGGCGGTATGGCAACGAGCAAATCGTAGTCAACCTTTTCACCCCGGTGGGATTCGATGGTCTTCTCATCCGGGTTAACCTGAGCCAGATCAAAGTTGGGTGTGACCTTGATATTCTTTTGGCGCATGATATCCCCTAAAATGCTGGAGGCGATCGGTTTGGAAAACGCCCCGGCCATGGGCGTTACCAATTCGATCTCCACTTGGTCCCGGACGTCGTGAATGTCGAAGAACCAATCCGCCATGTAGACAAACTCCAAAGGCGCAACCGGGCACTTGTAGGGTAATTCAGCAATATTGAGTACCACGCGACCAGATCTGAAGTACTTCATGCTTTCATGGAGCGCCACCGCGCCATCCAAGGTATAGAAGGTATGAATATTCTTATGCCAGTCTGCCATCATGCCTTCGACTTCTTCGGGTGCGATAGTACAACCCGTAGCGATGATTAACCAATCGTAGTCATAAGTTTTCTTTTTCCCTTCCACCTCGCGCTTCTCCGTATTAAGGCCCACGACCTCATCGAAAACGAAATTTACGCCTTTGGGGATATATTCTGTTTTGGGTTTTTGGCAATCTTCCGCGGTGTAAACCCCGAAAGGAATGAACAACCATCCCGGTTGGTAATGATGGATTTCATCATTGTCGATGATGGTAATCTGCCAGTCCTTAGGGTTCAACTTCTTGCTCAAGTTGTTGGCAACCATTGTGCCGCCGGCGCCTGAACCCAAAATTAGAATTTTTTTCATGATGACCTCCTAAATCGTTTATGGGTTTGCATTATAGGTTTGCACTTTGATGAGCTGACGACCCATCGAGGTTGGGCACGAACGGCGTCGTCCGGATAGCCCGTCTCAGCAGAATCATTCTTTTCAAGACAAAGGCCACTCGATAACGAAATCGTTTGGACTTGGTCATGGAGCGCTTTGGATGCTGCCGCTGCCGACGCTTTTTTTCCGGGACGGTATCCGCAAACCCATGGGTTTATTGTTGGTCAGGATAATTCCCGTTGACCAGATCAGCAATGGTGGTGGCGTCCAGTTTTTTGTACAGGACTTGAGTGGCATCTCTCCATACCAGGCGCACTTGACAATCATCCGACATCGGACATTTTTCGGGGTAACTGACGCATTCAACCAGATCGGATTGGCCTTCAAATAATCTCACGATTTGACCGAGTTTGATTTTATCGGCCCGTTTGGCAAGTAAATGTCCACCTTTTGGCCCTCGCACGCTGGTAACGAGTTTGGCCTTTTTTAATGGTCGGATAAGCTGCTCAAGGTATTTAACTGAGATGTTTTGGCGTTTTGAGATTTCACCGATTTGGACCGGACCTTGGCCTTGATGTCGGGCCAAATCCACCAATATTCGCGTTCCGTAGCGGCTCCTTGTGGATAACTTCATTTACCCAGCACCTGATTTATTCAGATTTTTATATTCTATATCAGCGTAGTATGAAATATCCGTAAATTTTGCCTGTGTCAAGAAAAAAATATCTGCAGAGCAGGGCTGAATGATAGCTATGCCAGGCCTTTAGCCGAACGACCCATGTTGTGCCTGCCATTTCACCCCTGCGACGCGGAGACGCTAACTTCGGTCTGCTGGTTTGACTATCAGCGTTAACCTGGTTTTTGTGTGCCCTGCAGAATCGTGGCTGCGTTCCCGGGGAAAAGGCAGGAAGACGCTTTGCAGTGGATTTGGAGCCGTGTTCTTGGCGGCTTCCTCACCGGGCTTGTTGACACGCGCGATAGCAGGTTTATTTTCAAAAATAGTCAACGCGCAGGAATTCCGTCCGTGCAATTTGCTGCGTCCTTAACAATTTGATCATGATTTATTGAACTTTCCCCCGGACATTCAGGAAATCAATGAAAGGAGCCAATCATGGATGTAAAAGATTATTGCCGATCCATCGAGGTCGATCTGCACAGTTGGAAGGCGAAAATGTATGATATGGTTCGCAAAGTCGACAAATTGAAGAGCGCGGATAGAGAGAAGGTATCCTCCCAAATCGAAGGTCTACATAAACATATTGAGGACATGGAGCGTCTGATTAACCATCTTCAGACCGAATGTCCAGCTGATTTCAGTCCTCAGAAAAAAGAGGCCGAGAAAACCCAGACGGATATGAAGCAAAAATATGGTAACTGATCACGGGGGCCAACAGTTTTACTACTGTTCAATCCAGGAAAGATCTGGTTTTTGTTCTTTGAAATAGCACTCAACGGCTTCGACTAACACGGGGTAAGTGGGCATAGATCGCATGGAGCAAGTCT
>CP070697.1:2674162-2678687 GCA_020353555.1 Desulfobacterales bacterium | reverse complement strand
AAATCCAAAATAAATTTTTCACCCAGCGCGTGGCGGACGAAATTGTCGCCGATATTGACCAGCTGCTGCAGCGCATAGGTTCCCACCAACGCCGCAATCAATATCCCTAAATAAGTCAGGTGGCGGGCGGAAATCACCTCGTCCACAATGGCTTTTTGAAATAGGGGCGGCACCAGTTCCAGCCCGGCCCGTCCAATCAGCAGAGAGGCGCTGACCAATAAAGTCTTCCAGTAGGGCGTCAGAAGCCTAAAAAGCCTTCTCAAAACCTGCATCGATACTCCTCGGCAATGGAAAACAATATAGCGCGCGCGATGGCGTGCCTGAATTTTATTTGCGTACCGGTCGGCGCGTTTGTCGGGGTCATATCGCCGGATCAAGCATAACGGTCAACATCTGGTTCCGTTGATAAGCCGGTTCACGTCTGGAAAGATGCAATTAACCGGAAAGAGCGGACAAACGCGTTAACCCATTTTCATCTAAATGATTCCAAAAGACGGAGTCAAGGAATAATTCGGGACATTGTTACGGACTGAATGGCGGATGATGGTTTTTCTGGAACTTGCAAGGGAACGGGGCGGCTGTTTAATTCTCAGCTTTTTTCAACCGGCAACCGACACGCTGGCCAGCCGGCATGGGCGGCGGAATGCAGGGTCACAAAAAGGGAAAGGTTCTGGAAGGCATATGACAAGGAGGGGCAAAATGCCCCCCCTAAGATCAGAATGGAACGTTTTATTCCCAGCAAGCGCCCGGGCCAAAACCGCGACCCATTCCGCGGCCGCCATAGCCCATGCCTCGGCCCGCAAAGCGCGGGTAAGTTTTTCGCATTTGCAGGCGGTGTTCCAGCCGTTTTTGATCCAGCTGACCCTCCAGATCGGAAATTTCCTTTTGCAGGCCCTTGGCTTTTTCGGGATCGGGATCCTGCTTGGCCAGTTCGCTTCTCAATTCCAGTTCTTTCTGGTATAGAGTATCTCGGAGTTCCCGGGTGTCTTGCAGAAAAGCAGAGCGCTCCTCATTGAGTTTGGCGATTTCTTCATCGCTTAAATCACTGGAATAACCCTGATCACCGTAACCTCTTGGACCCGGACCCCAGCCGGCACCCGGTCCTCCGCAAAAGCCGCCCCCTCCGCGGCCCCAACCTGCAAACGAGGTTGCCGCAAATCCCACGATCGCCACAATGGCCGTTGCCAGAATAACCTTGCCTGAATTCTTCAGTCTCATTTCACTACCTCCCGTTTATCGATTGTAGGTTAACACGCTAGTTTTGCCTCCCAATTGCTTTTTCGACCAAGATTTGAAAAGGAGTTATGGCAAAGGATGTGCCAAAAGGGCCGACTCAAATCTCAATTTTTTTAATTTATCGAAATTATATGTGATATTTTTATTTTCGAAGGTTGGGGACGAATTAATCAAATTATCTTCTTGCATGCCGATTCGAGTTGGTGAATACTAATTACCCACTTCAGGGAACAGGGTGGGTAATTAGTAACCATCTGTTTGAATGGTTGGCGTTGGGAATGAGACGGGCGCGGGAACCCGAAGCGGCCGGCGCCCCGCCACGGATGGCTTGGTCAGGGGCTTTGCAGGTCTTAGGCGTCCGCGCAATTTCCCCACCCCACTCCGGGTACCCGACACACAACGCGATGGCATTCTTTTTGCTGAAAAATTGGCATGTTAAATAGATCTCACACATACAAGTTCTGGACCGCTGTCCCGCCTTGGGTGCTCATGGGCGCCGTCGCCGTGCTGCTGCCGATATTTACCCTGATGACCATCGTGAATATCAACCGTCAGAAAGAAAAAAGTACGCAGCTTTTGCTCGAAAAAGGGGCCGCCCTGATCAGGTCTTTTGAAGCCGGTACCCGCACGGGCATGATGGGCAGGCAATGGGGGGCACGGCAATTGCAGCGGCTACTCTCCGAAACCGCGCAACAACCTGATATCGTGCATCTTATCGTTGCCGATCCGAACGGCACAATTATGGCCCACAATGACCTGGAGCAGGTGGGTGCCCGGTATGGGCAGGATTTGGATCTCGTAAAGATTTCACACGCGAAAACCCTTCAGTGGCGCCAAGGGCTGCAACCGAACGGGACAAAGGTTTTTGAAGTTTTCCGCAAATTCGCACCGACCGGATGGCCCATGGGCATGATGCGCGGCCGGATGAGGATGCCGCACAGATTTCAGCCCGGCCCCGAAGACAGCGAAAACCCCGCTTATCCTCCTCAGATCATATTCGTCGGGCTCGACATGACCTCCATTGCCGAAGCCCAAGCGGCGGACGTCCGACATGCAGTGGTCATGGGCGCCATCCTGCTTTTGGCGGGGTTTGCCGGTATGATGTTGCTTTTTCTGGCCCAGAGTCATCGTGCGACCAAGGCTTCGCTTTCCAGGATCAAAGCGTTTTCCGACAACGTGGTTGAAAACATGCCGATCGGTCTGGTGGCCCTGGACCGCGACAAAAATATCGCCGCTTTTAATCACGTGGCGGAATCGGTGCTGCAACTTACCTCAGGCCTTGCAATTGGACAGAAAGCGGCCCAAATCGTCCCGCCGGAACTTTTGGCCCAGATCGAAACGGCGGAGAACCGCGATGCGGTCATTGCCAAGGAGATCGCCTGCCCTGTGGGGAACGGCCAGGTTGTACCGCTCGAAATCGGGACGAATCTGCTCAAAGACGAAGACGGCAACTGCCTGGGTTATGTCCTGCTGTTTAAGGATCTGACCGAAGTGCGTTTCCTGCGCGAAGAAATTGCCAGAAACCAGCGCCTGGCCTCCGTGGGTAGACTGGCCGCCGGTGTGGCCCATGAAATACGCAACCCCTTGAGTTCGATCAAAGGCTTTGCGACCTATTTCAAAGAAAGATATCGGGACATTCCCGATGATCAGCAGACCGCGAACATCATGATCCAGGAAGTGGATCGGCTCAACCGGGTGGTCGGTCAGTTGCTGGAGTTTGCGCGACCCGTGACCGTTGCGTACCAACCCACCGTCTTGAAAGACCTGATCGAAAACTCCGTTAAACTGGTTGAAAGGCGCGCCGCCGAGAAAAAAATTGTCGTCAAAACCCATGTTTCAGCCCAAACCGAACAGGGTTTCGTTGATCCGGACCGCCTCAACCAGGTGCTGCTGAACTTGTACCTCAATGCGATTGAAGCCATGGAAGAGGGCGGAGAACTTACCATCTCTCTTGCAGCCAACAACGCCAACGGGGAAGTTAGAATATGCGTCTCAGATACCGGCTGCGGTATCAGTCGTGAGAATCTGGCCAGCATTTTTGATCCCTATTACACCACGAAATCCACGGGCACCGGACTGGGCCTGGCGATAGCCCATCATATCATCGAGGCGCTGGACGGCAAGCTGGACGTTGAGAGCCAACCGGGGCAAGGTACGCGTTTCACCATTCTTTTGCCCGGTGCCGTGCAAGGTAAGAGACGATGAATGCGAAAAATACGATTTTAGTGGTGGATGACGACCGTGCCCATCGTACGATGCTGCGCACGCTCCTGGGTGGATGGGGTTATGCGATCTCGGAAGCCGACGACGGTTTGACCGCCATTCAGAAGGTCAAAGAACAGTCCTATGACTTGGTGTTGATGGATGTCCGCATGGTCAAAGTCTCCGGCCTGGAAGCCTTGGATAAGATCAAAGCATACAACCCCGCTATCCCAGTGGTCATCATGACCGCCTACTCGTCCGTGGAAACCGCCGTGGAAGCCCTTAAACAAGGCGCCCACGATTATCTCACCAAACCGCTGGACTTTGACAAGCTGCGATTGACCCTCGAAATCGCCATGGAACATACCCGGCTCAAAGAGGAGAACCGCATCCTGAGGGAAACCCTGGGCCGTCAGTTCGACCGTCGGAATATCATCGGCCAAAGCCCGGCCATGACCCGGCTATTGGAAACGGTGGCCCAGGTTGCTTCCTCGGAAGCCACCGTTTTAATCTCCGGCGAGTCCGGCACCGGCAAGGAGTTGATCGCCGGGGCCATTCATTTCAACAGCCTGCGCAAAAACGGTCCGTTCGTCAAGATCAACTGCGCCGCCATCACCGAAACATTGCTCGAATCGGAGCTTTTCGGGCATGAAAAAGGTGCTTTTACGGGCGCTGACCGACGAAAGGAAGGACGCTTTGTCCAGGCCCATGGGGGTAGCCTGTTTCTGGATGAAGTCAGCGAGATGCCGCTGACCATGCAGGTGAAATTATTGCGGGTTCTGCAGGAAAGAGAGATTACCCGGGTGGGCGGGGAAAAGACGATCGCGGTGGATGTGCGGGTCATCGCCGCCACGAATACAAACCTGCCGAGACTGATCAGCACCGGTGCTTTTCGTGAAGATCTTTACTATCGTTTAAACGTGGTCAGCCTGGAGGTTCCTCCTTTGCAGAATCGTAAAGAAGATATTCCGTTGCTGGCCCAACACTTTCTGGAAATGTTTGCCGTAAAAAACCGCAAAGAATTGAAAGGCTGCACCCCCCAGGCCATGAATCATCTATTGCGATATGACTGGCCGGGCAATGTGCG
>CP070697.1:2669526-2674062 GCA_020353555.1 Desulfobacterales bacterium | reverse complement strand
CGTATCAATTTAGCTGTATGAAAAATATCCCGGTCGACCGCTCATCGGCGGTCGGCCTATCCCTGGTTTTTCAAAAGGCTAAACTGTTACTCTAATACCAATATTGCAGGCCGCCGAATTATTTCTGGCGCCAGATGGCGGCCCCCAGGCGGGCAAACTTCTTTTCTATGGATTGATATCCGCGGTCCAGATGATAGACGCGATTGACTACGGTTTGACCGTCGGCGATCAGCCCGGCGAGGATCAACGAGGCGCTGGCCCTAAGGTCCGTGGCCATGACCGGGGCCCCGGACAAGGACGGTACCCCTTTGATCATGGCCGAATTGCCGGAGATCTGGATATCAGCCCCCATTCGTTTGAGTTCGCTGACGTGGATAAATCGATTTTCGAAGATGGTTTCGCAAATAAGGCTGAGGCCGCTGGCGACGGACATCAGCACCATGAACTGGGCCTGCATGTCCGTCGGAAATCCCGGGTAGGGCTGAGTCTTGATGTCGACGCTGGCAATTCTGCCCCGGCCCTCCACATGGATGGTCTGGCCATCGATATTTATCTCCGCGCCGGTCAAGCGTAATTTGTGGATGCAGGCCCCCAGATGCTCCGGCGCGCAGTCTACCAGGGTCACCTTTCCCCGGGTGAGAGCCGCGGCCACCATGAAGGTGCCCGCTTCGATGCGGTCCGGAATAATGGACACGGCTACCGGATGTAAGCAGGGTACGCCTTGGATGGTTACCACCGAAGTCCCGGCACCCTCGATCGCGGCTCCCATCCGGTTAAGGGCTTCCGCCAGGGCTACGATTTCAGGCTCCCGAGCCGCATTGCGCAGTACCGTGACACCGCGGGCTAACACCGCCGCCATCATAAGGTTTTCGGTTCCGGTTACTGTAACCGTGTCCAAGTAAATTTCAGCGCCCCGCAGTTCGTCGGCCGTGGCTTCGACATAACCGTGGTTCAACTCGATTCGAGCCCCCAAAGCCGCCAAACCCTTGAGATGCAGATTGATCGGTCGGGCCCCAATCGCACATCCGCCCGGCAAAGAAACTCGGGCTTTCTTCAAGCGGGCCAGCAGCGGGCCCAGCACTAAAACGGAGGCCCGCATCTTGCGCACCAAGTCGTAAGGGGCCTCGTGGTTGTTGAGCCCGGAGGCATCGATCCGGACCGTATCACCGACGGTCTCGACGCGGGCGCCATGATGGGCAAGCAGCAGCTTTATACTTTCGACGTCCTTCAGGTCCGGCACATTCGCGTACGTATTTGTACCATCGGTTAAAAGGGAGGATGCCAGGATGGGCAAGGCGGCGTTTTTCGCACCGCTGATTTTGACTTGGCCTTGAAGCGCCCTTCCGCCTTCAACAATGATTTTGTCCATTTTGCCTCGTAAAACAAAAAAGCGCTTTGCCTGACCTGCGAGGGGGCGAGCGCTTGTTTGCAAGGGGGATTGCCTGAGTCTAGTGATGGTGGGCGCCTTTACCTTTAGCGGTGTCAACCAGGGCTTTCACAATGCAATAGGTGACCCCCAGGCCCATAATCGATAAAGCGTACCAGAGTCCCCCGTGAAATACCAAATGACCGGCATCCCAGATCCATTCAAAGTTAAACGGAAACATCACAGTCCTCCCTTACACGGAACCCCGCGGAAGGCGGGGAAAACCAAAAAGAACATTGAAGATTGACGATTTAAGCATCTCACGATTCAGCCGGGCTCAGCGCCGGTTCCGGGCTTGCCGGAGACGCTTGGGGCTCCGCTCTCCCCTCCGGTGTGTGGGGCGAGACCATCGGATTTAGTTCCTTTTCCTGAGGAAACACCGGTAAGTAGCGGTAGGAAAGTGAGATCAGGATCACCCCGTAAGCCACCGGCAGAATGGTCGTGGCGATCTCCTGCCAGCTCGGAAAATAGGTGGCCCAGCTCTCGAAAGTCAAAACCGGCACAGCCAGTACCTGGAGGACCATCACCCAGCGGTTCAGGCAAACCCCGACCGCCGCCAGGATAACGGCCAGCCACAAGGTGGCCTGGGTTTTACGCCCTTTATCGGTAATCAGGATAGCGGCCGGCAGAACACCGCATACGACGATCTCCATCACCAGAATCCAGTACCCGTAAATCGATCCCGGGTTACCGGTGTAAAAGTCCGACACGGTAAAGCCTTTGGACGGGGCGGTAACGAACGCCCAGTAAGCCGTATCAAAGATTTTGGCGATCACATAAGTGGCCAGCATCCACCCCGCAATTTTGGCCAGTAATTCGATCACATTGTCCTGAACCAGTTTTTTGCGGACAATTTTTTCGGTCAGTTTGGTTATGAATATCGTAAAACACGGTCCGCAGGCGGCGGCCGACCAGGTGAAGAGAAAAAAAGTCCAGGGCCAGACCAGGACTCCGGTGCGATAGCCAAATGGGCGGGCAAACAGCACACCGGCCACCCCGCCCAACGATCCCTGGTGGAAAAACGAGAGAAAAGCACCGGTAGCGGCAAATACGGCCATGATTTCGTGCATGTTGTGGGTCAAATTATGAAAAAAGGGCACCCTGTCCACCTGACGGTTCTCCAGAACCAAGGGCAGATATTCGATACAAAGCACCCCAAAGTAGCAGGTGAGGCAGAAAGCCACTTCGGTCAGCATGGAGTGCACGTTGGCATGCCAGAAGATAAACCAGCCCCTTAAAGGCTGCCCGATATCGATGGCCAGAATCAGCAAGGCGGAACTGTAACAGATGAAGCCGATTAATACCGCATAGTTAATGATATTCTTGAGTTGGTCTTTACCCATGATATACTTTAACAAACCGGTAAAAAAGGCTCCGCCGCCGAGGGCGATGATGGCCAGGTCGGCCCAAATCCACAACGCAAAACCATAGGCATTATTCATATTGGTCTGGTTCAGCCCCTTGATCCAGCACAGCAACATGGCATAGACGCCCCACAAAAGGACCACTCCGACCAGCCCGATCCACAAAATGAATTGCCAGGCGGGGCAACGTTTCACACCCTCAGGTATCAATGCGGTATCCATAAACCTCGAACTCCTGCATAGATTATGGTGACAGGTAAGGCGCCCAGCGCCGCGATCTCGCCCAAACCCCGTCGATATCGGTCATGTTTGGTCTAGCCGGTCAAATGAAACCGGACACCGAGTAAACAGGGAAAGAGTCGCTTTCCAGCGCAGTGGAATTTCCTTCCCCGTTTCATATACCCAATTTCACTGCCTCACTTCAAATGACGACTCTCAAGGGCCCAATTCATGCGACCGCCGCCACGGACGAGATCCCGGCGGTGGTCCCTGTCCGAATGCGTCCCGAACTAGCCCGCATGCGATTGGCTTTCTCGAGCGAGATAGTTATCGCCGGCCCGCCGGACCCATTCCCGACGGGAAAGATAATAAATCTTGGGATTGGTTCCCAGTCGTTCCAATAGCCGGAAAGCAGTCGGGTTTTCTGGCCGTCCCTCGTGTTGCGCGTCGGGTTGGACCATTTGGTAAACGGCATGTTCGGGATTATTCAGGTCCCCGAAAGTAATCGCTCCGGCAGGGCAGGCCTGGGTACAGGCCGTTTGGTATTCATCCTCTTCCAGTTCCCGCCGGCCTTCCACAAAGGCTTTGTCCATCGCCTGCTGGTAGCGATGAATGCAGAAGCTGCATTTTTCGACCACGCCGCGCATGCGGACGGACACATTGGGATTGAGGGATTTTTCCATCCCGTCCGGCCAGACCGGATCCCACCAGTTGAAAAGACGCACGTGGTAGGGACAGGCGGCCATGCAATAGCGGCAGCCGAAGCAGCGGGTATAAATCTGGCTGACGATGCCCGTATTGGTATCGTAATCAGTGGCCGTGGCCGGGCAAACCGACACACAGGGCGAATGGCCGTGGTGTCCTTCGCACTGCATGCAAGGTCGCGGCAGGTAGCACTCTTCGGTATCCGGGAAAGGTTTTCCGTTCGTCAATCGGTAAACCCGCATCCAGCTCAGACTCAAAAGCTTGTCGGTTTCATCCTCCCGGAAAGGTACGTTGTTTTCCGCCATACAGGCCACCATGCAGGAGCCGCATCCGGTGCACTTATCCAGATCGATGACCATTCCGAATTTCTTAGCGTTGGCGTGTTTCATCAGAACCTCATTGGAATATTAGGCTTTGGCCAGCTTAGCCCGGATGCCCCAAGCCGCATTCATTCCCGTCGCCGGATCTTCCACCGGCGCGCTCAGAGCGTTATAATTGACGCCCTTATCGGCCAGGAATTGGTTGTAGGCCGTGTGGCCCAGCCCCCGGGGGATCGCGACGATGTCCGGCATAATGCCGTCAAAAAGATGGATTTTGACTCTGGCACCGCCTCGGGGCGTGTTGAGGGTGGCATATTTGCCTTCTGCCAAACCGTACTTCTGGGCGGTCACTGGATTCACTTCAACCAGGACATCATTTTTCTGCAGAATCGTATCTTCCACTGTTTTCACCAAAAACGGCGGAGATCCGATGTTCCCGCTGGCAAGCCGCATGGAATCATAAGGCAGAAGTAAAAGGGGATAGGCGTCGGCATCCCCTTCC
>CP070697.1:2664886-2669426 GCA_020353555.1 Desulfobacterales bacterium | reverse complement strand
ATCGTGGGTATTTACGTGGATAAGATCTTTGGCTACTCCTTGGGAATTTCCGCGGTTTTGGCGGGTATTGCGGGCATTCTGCTGGCTCCCAAGTACTTCATCGACCCGATGGGCGGTTGGGTGCCTTTCGTCAAGTCCTTCGTTATCGTCTTTTTTGGGGGGCTGGGCAGCTTTAAGGGAACTATCTGGGCCGCACTCATTCTCGGCGTCGTCGAAGCGATGGTGGGTCTTTATATTTCCAAGGTCTGGGTGATGCCTTTCTGGTTCGTGATTCTTATCGGGATTTTGGTAATCAGGCCAAAAGGCCTGTTTGGCATTTGGGGATGAAAACCATGGCGCTTTCACAGGATACGCGCAAACGTGTCTATGCTTTTTGTGCGGTGATCTTTCTGGCCCTGATACCGGTCCTAACCGGTTATAACGACTATTACATGCATTTTCTCGTTCTATGTTTTGTCTGGGGCGTCGTCGCAGAAGCCTGGAACTTAATACTCGGATATACCGGGATTTTTAGTTTCGGCCAAATCGCCTTTTTTACGATCGGTGCTTTCACATCAGGAATCGTCTCGACCAAGTTCGGTCTGTCCGCGTGGCCAGCGATGTTGACGGCTTCTTTATCCGCGGGACTGGCTGGTCTTTTGATCGGTTTGCCCTGCCTGCGACTCAAGGGTGAATATATCGCCCTGGTGACGTATGGACTGCATCTATTATTGTCACCGCTTATTTTCAGGGCCCAGGCTCTGGGGGTCGAAACCGGAGGGTTCATCTGGAATTTGCCGGCTTTGACTTTCGGGGGATACGAGTTTCCCAGGGGTAAAGTGCTTGCCTGGTATTACACGGGATTGTTCTTATTCGTAATATTGCTGTTGCTGATTTATTGGATTATCCGGTCGCCGATTGGACGCGCTTTTGTCGCCTTGCGCGATGCCGAGCCGTTGGCTCAATCCGCGGGTATCAATGACTACAAATACAAGTTAATTGTATTCAGCTTTTCGGCGTTTGTCACGGGGGTCATGGGGGCGTTTTACGCCCATTATGCCGAGACCATTTCCGCGCGCATTTTGGGGCTCGATTTTTTTGTCAAAACGCTGATAATGGTCGTCTTTGGAGGTCTGGGCTCTTTTCCCGGCGCGGCCATCGGGGCGTTCATCATAACGATTGTATATGAATTCATGCGCCCCCTGGGCAGCTACCGCCTGATTGTATTGGGTGTTGTGGTTATCTTGACGGTGATTTATTTGCCCAATGGAATGATCCGGATTCCCGATTATATCGGAAAGCTGAATGTCTCAAAATACTCGAGCAAATCCCCCGGCTGAATCCGGCATTGACCGTAAGAATTCGTAACGGTTTAGCCCCTTGAAAAACCATGGATAGGCCGACCGGGATATTTATCATACACCTGAATTGATACAAGAACTCTTATTTTCGACGCATCGGGGTTTGTAATCAGGGCGCAAAGTGCATTTCCGAACAAGAAAGGAAGGCAAGGCTATGAGCAAGGATCGAATTGTATATCCATATGTGCCGAATTCAGTCCCTGCAATCAAGGCGCAAATGCTAAAAGAGGTCGGAGCGAAGGATATCATGGATCTTTATGCCGAGATTCCGGAGCATCTGCGACTGCAAGGCAGACTAAATCTGCCCGAACCCATTTTGGATGAATACTCCCTCCGACGCCACGTAGAGGAATTGCTCAACAAGAACAAAAACTGTTCGGCCTATCTCAGCTTCTTGGGTGCCGGCTGTGCCCAGCATTTTGTTCCGGCCGTGTGTGATGAAATTAACGGCCGGGGCGAATTTCTGACCGCCTACGCCATGGACTGTTATGCGGATCATGGCAAATGGCAGGCCACGTTTGAATACAACAGCCTGCTGGCTGAACTGTTGGACATGGATGTTGTGAGCAACCCGCTCTACGATGGGCCCTCCGCAGCCGCAACCAGCCTGCGGATGGCGGCGCGCATCACCGGCCGCAAAGAGGTCCTGGTTCCAAAGTATATGAGCCCGGACATGTTGCTGGTGATACAAAACTACTTACAGGGAATCGGCGGTCCTTTGATGACCATTACGCGGGTGGAAGCTGATCTGGAGAGCGGACTACTGGATTTGGATGATCTGAAAGCGAAGATCTCCCCTCAAACCGCCGCGGTGTTTATCGAAAACCCGGCCTATCTGGGTTATGTGGAGACCCATCAGGCCGCAAAAATCGGCGAAATCGCGCGGGATCACGGAGCCGAATTCGTCGTTTATACGGATCCGATCGCCCTGGGTATTCTAGCGCCGCCGGCGCAGTATGGTGCGACCATCGTCTGCGGCGACAGCCATGCCCTGGGAATGCACATGCAATGCGGCGGCGGACAATGCGGCTTTTTTGCGACGCATGACGACATGAAGTACATTGCGGAATACAAGGATCTCATCTGGGGATTGGCTGAAACGGATATGCCAGGGGAATACGGTTTCGGCCAGGTTCTCTTCAACCGCACATCATACGGTTCCCGCGAAAAAGGAATCGAATTTACCGGAACCTCAACGGGACTTTGGGGCATCACGGCGGCCGTCTATCTCAGCCTGATGGGACCGCAAGGTATCTGGGAGGTCGGCCAGACCATCAGCCAAAATGCCGAGTATGCAGCCAAGCAAATCACTGCAATTAAAGGCGTGGCGCTAAAATTCAATGCGCCCTTCTTCAAAGAATTTGTCGTCAATTTTGACGGGACGGGGCGATCCGTCAGAGAAATCAACAAGCGCTTGCTCGAATTTGAAATTTTCGGCGGCAAGGACATTTCGGCGGAATTTCCTGAATTGGGGCAGAGCGCTCTTTATTGTGTAACTGAAACCAAGAGCGTCGAAGACATTGAAAAGCTGTCACATGCCTTAAGGCATGCCACGGAATAGACGTTTCGGAATTGCTACCGCGTTCTAAAATTATCGGCCCAGGCGCTTTATCTCGAAATGCCTTCAAACCGGAATCATGCAATGTTGGAACGAGAGGAATATTGGGTAGTCGAAGCGGAAAAAATCATTTCTAGAAGACAAATTGCTGCAAACCCAACGCTCCATATTCCATCACTGCATTGGAGGCGAAGCGCTTAGGTTCAACCCGGACGATTGCAACAACCGGTTCAGATTCAACATCGTTGATCGAGGAGATTTACGCATGGGGAGAGATAAGAATACGCTGCTGAGGCATTTTCACATGGCACGCTGGAACGAGGACATGATTTTCGAAATGAGCGTTCCCGGCGAAAGGGGTGTTCTCGTTCCGAAGGCGCCTCAAAAAATCGTGGATACCGTCGGCGATGGCCTCGCCAAGTTCGGGCCGCTGCAAAGAAAGAAAGCACCGGCGCTGCCCGAAGTCAATCAGATGAAGGTCAACCGGCATTTTATGCGGCTGAGCCAGGAGACACTGGGCGCGGATCTCTGCATTGATATCAGCCAGGGAACCTGCACGATGAAATACAGTCCCAAAGTGCAAGAGCATTTAGCGGCTCGCCATCCCGGTATGACGGAGATACATCCCCTGCAGGACGAAGATACGATTCAGGGAATTCTGGAGATGTACTCCAAATTCGAATCCTTCCTGCGGGAAATCTCCGGCCTTGATTATTTTTCTTTCGAACCCGGTGGCGGTGCCCAGGGAGTGTATGCCAACGCCTGCATTGTCAGAGCGTATCATGCCCACCGGGGCGACCATCAGCGGGATGAGATTATCACGACCATGTTTTCGCATCCCTGTGACGCCGCTTCGCCGGCCACCGCCGGCTACAAAGTGATTACGCTCATGCCCAACGCGGACGGTCTGCCTGACATCCAAGCGCTGAAAGCCGCGCTGACGCCGCGAACCGCCGGCATTTTTATCACAAACCCCGAAGACACCGGAATCTATAACTCCCGAATTGATGCGTTCGTTAAGGCCGCCCATGACGCGGGGGCCTTGTGCAGCTACGATCAGGCCAATGCCAATGGCATGCTGGGAATTGCCAGGGCGAAGGAGGCCGGATTCGATTTGTGCCATTTTAACGTCCACAAAACATTCTCGGCCCCCCACGGGTGTATGGGACCGGCCATGGGTGCCATCGGGGTGACCCAAGCGCTGTCCCCGTACCTGCCCCTACCCCGGGTTGAATTTGACGGTACGAAATATTATCTCGACTATGACAGACCCCGCAGCATCGGCAAAGTACGCTCCTTTTTCGGTAACGCGCCGCTTGTTCTAAAAGCGTATGCCTGGATTATGCAGCACGGTGCGGATGGCTTGAGGGAGGTGGCGGAATGCGCGGTGCTCAACAACAACTACCTTGAAAAACAGATCAGGAAAATTCCCGGGGTTGAAGTCTGGTATGCCGAAGGCAAGCGGCGGTTGGAGCAGGTGCGTTACAGCTGGAAGAAACTCTATGAGGATACGGGCGTCAACACCGATGATATCAGTCGAAGGTTAACCGACTACGGCCTCCAGCACTATCATACGAGCCATCATCCCTATGTGGTTCCTGAACCCTTTACACTGGAACCTTGCGAGTCTTACTCCAAGGAC
>CP070697.1:2660231-2664786 GCA_020353555.1 Desulfobacterales bacterium | reverse complement strand
AGCCAACTTCACCGGCTGGTTCGGGATGTTATTGCACACGGGGTTTTTTTGCGAACGCATAAGCCCTTCGACTTTCATACTCCACTCCGGGATATGGCTCTCTCTCGATTATCGCGATTTCTTCAAATCCGCTCTTTTGTAGGCGACCATAAATAAAATCTGTGTTGAAGAACATGAAATCGATCGAGATTTTCTTACCAAGGAACTCTTTGACGTGGATTGTATCCTCACCAATGTGGTATGTAAAGAGAAATAGGCCACCCGGCTGTAATACACGAAATGCTTCACGAAAGGCTGTTTCTACTTGTTCTTCTGTGAAGTGGACAATCGCGTAGAAAGCAGCAATACCGGCGATTGAGTCGTCGTCAAATTGGAGGTCAAGAATATTTCCTTTGCTGAAGTTTATCTCCGGATGAATTGCTCTTGCCTGCTCTAGTATTTTTTCGGACAGATCCAGTCCCGAGATTTCAACACCAAGATTTTTCAGATATTTTGAAGTTTGGCCGGGACCACAGCCGAAATCCCAAACCGGTTTTCTATTTCCGATCTCCGCTGCAAATCGGCGGAGTATTTCTTGATCTTTCGGTTTTTTTTCGTGTTCACCGGAAAATGTTGCCGCATATTCTTTTGCGACAGTATCGTACATTCTCTCTATTTTATGTAATTCCTGTCCCATAGTCATCGCCCTGACGGGCAAGTTAGCGGAAGGGATGATTTTTGGCTGTTTGTAGATTTAGCAGTACTTCGGTCCATATGATTCAATTAGCTTGGCCCGACCCCGGGCACGCCCTGGTGTGACGCGCCGGAGCGGTTGACTGGCGCCAATTTGTGAAGGAATGAGACGCCTCCCTGCCAGGAAAAGCAGAACATTTAGTCTGATTTGCCTATTTCAAGGCTGAGGGTCTCATGTAATAGCTGTTTCCCACTGTGGCGCCCAGGAACGGTGGGGCCATGTTGACGCCCTTATACTCCTCGGTGAGCAGTGTACTGTCGTAGACGCGGACAACGTTCAGGTCTTTATCGCTCTCATACTCGACGGCGCATAAGATAGGCAGGTTATATTGAATCGGTTCACCCAGAAGGTTTTTCTTGAACACCCGCCACGGCCCGGTGACGACAACGGCCAATACCTTGCCAACCTCTATGTTCTTCTCTGCTCGTTTGTTTTCTTCTTTCTGAAGGAATTCAACCGCGATCTGAGACAGCTCGTCAGCTTTGTCGGGTGCATTGTCTGCATGGCCGGGCCAGATGACCTTATCGATTTTGGCGTTCAGGGCTTTCATGTCTTCTTCGATCCAGGCATCCAATCCTGAATTGAATTCAGCGACGCGCGAATTGTCCGGATCGAACTGAGCCGCTAACTCACCCCAAGCCCTAAGCCTTTCGTACTGCTTCGGACGAGCAAAGTCACCGATCCCTTTTGAAATCTGATCTCTCATATCCGATGCCCGCCTGATGAGGTCATCGGCCATGACGGTCCGTGTTTTTTGAACATTCTCGACGCCCTCTGACAGCGCTGTGTAAGGGAAGTTGGCCCGGACTTGGCCCGAATAACCCATAGCGTCGGCCTTCTGATCGATTTCCTTCCGCGTAGAGCCATACTTCTAAGCGAAAATCTGCATTTCGCCAGTGAGCTTCTCCTGATCGTTTTTTTCGAAATTTTCGATTTGGGATAGGAGCTCCTTGACCGGCTCGAGGTCGTTATAATGCACGACGTTTCCCGTGGCCTTTGCAAAAAGCGGCTCCACGCGTTTATACTCGTCCAAGAGGGCCTTGACGTCGGCATCGACCGCTTCCGATGAGGAGGCAGCAGCGGCCTGGGCCTCCTCGTATCCCGCCTTGGCCTCTGCCGCTTGGCGCTCTGCCGCGACTAGATCCATCTCGGCCTTGTCGAAATCGGGATGTGAGGGGACGCCTTTCGCAGCCGCCAGGGCCTTGGCCTCAGCAAGTTTGGTCCGGGCGTGGGTTATCGCCGTGTCGATGTTGTTGACCAGTTGTTGTTTGTCGAAGTTCGACTTGGGGTCATTCAGTCTTTGGATATATCCATCAACTCTGCCAATCTGCGAGATCGCCTCACGCAAGGGCCTTCTGGCGTCATGGGGCATCTTTGCAGGGGCCGCTGGCTTGGTTGGCTGTGCCGGCGAGTCTGTTTCCTTGGCGACGGTTTCTGCATCAGCTGTCGTCGGCAAGGGGGCCGCCTTTTCAGGAATGGGTCTGGCTTCCGGCTTCGGTGGGAGTTGTGTCTGAGTGCTGGTTTCCGCCGCGGTCAGGGTGCCGCCCCCGAGGTCCTTTCCTGTTCTTCTTTCAAGGTCTTTGACAAGTTTCTTATATTTACTGTCGGCCGTCTTCAGACCGGGGTCGTTCGGATTGGCAGCCTTCAGTTGGATCAATCGCTCCTTGATTGGTTCGAGGGCGGAAATAGCCTTGTCGGTTTTTCCGGCGAACATATCCCTTTCAGCCTGACGAAGTTCCTGGTTGAGCTGTTTAAACAGGGCTTTGGCATCGACGGCCCAAGTCGTCTGGTGCAAGAAGAAGAACAGGCTGAGGACGATGACTGTCAGGAGTGTGAATAAAATCCAATTACTTTTTTTCCGATTCATTACAACCTCCTTCTTTTGTAAACCCGGTTTTATCGCTATCCTATATCTTTTGGCCCGGAGCAGAGCCACCACGGTTTTTTTCCCTACGAGATGACCCGCTCCCGCAATGCCCAAGAAATATTATCGCAATATTTCTTGTGGTTCACGAGACCTTCTAAGGGAGTAACAGTCTGCGTTTTTTGCATATTTCAGGATGCTTAACAAGTCTGCCCAAACAAAACTTCTCAAATTTTCAATGAATTATTGTCATTTTGGTTTCAATTTTTGATCCTCAATTCTTTATCGTTTTCGATCGGGCGAACCAAAGAACTAATTTGCGCGGCGCGACAGTGTTGGGTAAAAGTGCGCCGTCGTCACGCGTCCGGTTAAGTGAAGGGTTGTGCGAAAGTTTATTGTCGTTTCCTGAAATACCGCCTTGGGTCGTCGAAAAAGGTTATGTCAGCATAGCCAGCATGAATTTTACTTGAATGCGGGACACCCTCCGGAATGTAGTAGCGATCGCCTTTTGCATACGCTTTCTTTTCCCCATTAATTGTCAACTCAATTTTACCTTCCAACACAAAACCGACCTGTGCTGCGTGCGAATGCTGAGGCAAATCTACATCATTTTCAAATTCCATAAATAGGATCTGATGCGTGTCAGATTGAGAAAGATAGGCTGTGATTCCATAAACTGGGATATCGGCTTCAGGAAGATTGCTAATTGGTTCAGGAAAAATTTTTGACATAATTCCTCCCTTGTCCTACAAGTATAACCGCTGCGGATCATTCGCAGCGGTTGTCAAGGACTTAATTAATAGAGATGACGTTGTTGACCTGGTCGGCTTATGCACTTGCGCTTGTGTTGATTTTGGATATGGCTGAAGTCGAAACATCGACCCGGCTGGCAACCTCGGCTAACGCAACCCCATGCCCCTTTGCCAAGCCAAATTTGGCCTTTTGCTAATCCTTGCTAAGTTGATAGGTAAATGTCGTGGTGGTACTGTTGTTGGGGCCAACGACGTAGGTGAGTTCGATGCCGCAATTTTTTAGGAATTTACGGGACCTGAGCGCCGAGCAGACGACCGGGATGCGCCTTGAGAATCCCAGCTCCTTATGGACGTCGCCGGCCTTGATGGACAAGGTTTTTTCGCCACGTTTTATGGCAGGATCTACGTATTTTCTTTTAACATGGTCCCGGATCCGGTCCGAAGGCAGCGCTATCTGGTTTTCGGTCATGCCAAGGTACTTTTGATTAATTTTGTAATATCCATTGCCCAGGTAGGTAAAATAATCCTTGCGATTCCGGTAATGCCGATGGGAAGGGTGATTGGGTGCCGCCGCAATCACCTGGGCTGCAAAGGTGTTTCTTTTTAGCTTGGGATGGTTCAAAAGGGATAGATGGAAAAGCTTGGCGCCGGTAAACTTGTTTTGGCCGGCATCTACCACGTAGTTTTGGGCCGTTTCCAGGATGATATCATGGATCGTCTTTTTATTGGTTTTAGATGGAGTGGTCCCGTCAAGGGAATCTGAGCGGGAAGGCAATGAAACGACAGCGGGCCTTAGATCGACATTTTCTATATTGATGCTCGCCTTGTCTTTCTTGAGCGTGAGCGCAAGGCTAATGGTAATCGAATAATTGAGCTCTTTCATAAACCTCTCCTTCTAGGTCATTTTTTGTTGACATAACACAAATGGGTCAACCCAGTCAACAACATCGCGACTACCCGAGTAAAGCGCTTTGTGAAAATCTATTGCTGCAAGCGCGAGGAAAATGATGGGCAAAAAGGGCCTTTATGGGGTTTGGAAAATCTAACGGCGTATTTTTCGGAACCTCTAATTTTACTTTGCCGCATTACTTAAAGCGTTCCGCGGGACCAAGCGCAATGGATGGTCAGATTTAAAATCGTGTAACTGCCTGAAGGCCGTGGGGATCGTTAAGAAAGCGCCGCGCGGCGGCACCGCTGCTTTCAAAG
>CP070697.1:2655575-2660131 GCA_020353555.1 Desulfobacterales bacterium | reverse complement strand
GAAAGAGTTCAGCACGACATTACGGCTCAATCCCTGATCAAGCAATCCCACCCAGAAATTCAGTCCGGCGGGATCCGGTTCGCGGTCAAGAAATGTCTGATAAAGGTCGGCGACAAATTGGGTGTCGTCTTTATTCTGGGTTGCATACTCCTCCGAATGAAAGAAGAATCGGGCTAGCGCAATACACCCCTCCTCGGCGTCGATACCCAGCGCCACGATTCGTGCGAACTCGGATTTCCACGCTTGCGCCCCGGCGGCATCGGGATCGCGGTCCACGATATCATTATAGTATTTGGCGATGAGATCGTCGACGGCATCCGCCCACGCCTTGTCGGCCGTTAACGTAAAAAGCAGAATCACCGTAAGACCAATCAAAGTTAAGCGAATCACTTCCTCATCTCTCCGTCTCTTGTTTTCAGATCTGTCGCGACAGTCTTTTGCCGACTTGTGGGGAGTTTCGATTCGCAGTTTGAGGTCGGAGGCGCGCTGCACTCCCCCACATCCCCCGATGCGCCCCTCATCTCGGGTCAATTCTCCGCACCCATGGTGGTTATACTTTGCCAGACAATAATTACCGACTGGTAAGCTCAGTTAGAACACAGCGGCGAATCCTGTCAACCAAATTCTGGCGGATCGATGGCCAAGAGGTGCGCGTGCAATTCGTGCTTCCTGGGGCAATCCATTGTTGTCTACGCCACCCAAACCCACGGCCCGCAGCAAAACCGCCAATGATCGGCACGGGGGTCTGGGTGTTTGGGCGGCACAAGAATTTTGACTCCGGCTTGTCGGGGTTATCGGTTCGAAAATTGGCGGGGGGCCCACTTTGGGGTTGACGCGTCCGATGCGCTTTTCTATGGTGACAAGCGCGCGCCGGAAGACCCGTGATCAGGCATTCCTCGGGGTTCGAGTGCGGGAAATGCCCCGAAGCTGTTCGCACCGCCCGAAGGTCATCTGATTTTTTGCATCCCGATGCAGGCGGGGGATTGGCCGTCGACGGTCACGGGCCACGTCGTTATCGAATGCCGTATCGGCCAGGTCCCGGGCGAAAAAATGATTGAAATCAAAAAGATGGTCGAAGCAACCATCATGCCGGCGGCTTGTACCGGCCCGGTGGCAAACAATATCCATGGCCCGGACGAATACGTCGCAATCTCGCTCGCCCTCCAACTCATCAAGGTCTTGGCCGTTTTCATACTCAAGTGGTGTGATGGTCCCGCGTCATCGTGAGGACAAGGCGGTCGTCCAACGACCAGACACCCCCGGTTTAGCCCAAGGAGCCTAACACCATGTTCGATGCGCCGCCGCGGGAAAAGCCATGGGTCTCATGGTTTTATGTGATCATCTGGACCCTGGTGATCTTTGCAACCATTCCCCTGGCGCGGGGGCTGCAGGATTATGTCTCCCGGCAATGGGGCAGCGCGGCATTTACCTATACCGTGCTGGGGGCCGTCGGGGCGGCCTTCGCAACCGCCGTTGTCCATCTGCGCGGCAAGCCGGCGACACCCGGCCGCAGCTATCTCTGGCTGCTTGCCGTGGCGGCCGTCTTCGGCGGATACACCCTCAAACTGGGAGTGGAAATCCCGGAAGAAGCGATTCATTTCATTCAGTACGGGTTGCTGGGGATTCTGGTTTATCGTGCGTTGACCCATCGCCTGCGAGACATGGGCATTTATTTGGCCGCGGCGATGATTTGTGGAATCATCGGCACATTAGATGAAGTTGTCCAGTGGCTAATTCCCGGCAGGTACTGGGGGCTCAACGACATCTGGATCAATTTTTTGGCGGCCGCACTGGTTCAGATTGCAATCGCCGAAGGTCTCAAACCAAAGATTATCGGGGGCCGGCCCAATCGGGCGAACCTCCGTTTTCTCCTTCGACTGGCGATCGCCGCCGGCCTTTTGTTCGGAACCAGTCTGCTGAACACCCCCGCGCGGATTGCCTGGTATACCGCACGGATTCCGGGCCTTATGTTTCTCGCGGAGCATGAAAGCGTGATGCTGGAATATGGCTACCGCTACCATGATCCGGATATCGGCATCTTCCGCTCCCGGATCGCGCCCGCCGCGCTCAAACAAACCGACGCAGAGCGGGCCCAAGAGGCGGCTACGATCCTGGACCGTTTTCAAGAAGGGGCGACCTACCCGGCGTTTCTTAAACTTTACACCCCCGTTAACGATCCTTTCGTCCACGAAGCCCGCGTCCATCTCTACCGGCGTGACGTTCATTTTGAGCAAGCCTCGCAATATGAACATGATCCGCCGAGATACGCCGCACACCTTAGCGTCGCTTTCCGCGAAAACCGGATCATGGAGAAGTATTTTCCCAACACACTCGCGCACTCCGCCTATGTCTGGTCGGCGGATCAACGGGCCCTGAGCGGCAAGCACCTTTTGCAGGAGGAGGAGTACGACAGCGCGGTCTCGCAGACTTTAGTCACTCAGGTTACCGAACGCCAGGTGGCTTATCTGTTCATTATTCTGCTCGGCGGGCTCACGGGATGGCATGGGTACCTCGGCAAGCACCCGGTGTCGCGCCCATCTTCCTAATCCTCCGCAAGCAGCAGCGGCAAGGAATCGTATGAACCAACGCTTTACGTAACCGGAAATTGGCTTATACTCTAGTTTTACTTTGGCACATGGCCGCAAGCCTTCCGGCGACACGCGCACGGACGGTCAGATTTGAAAAATGTGTAACTGTCTGAGGGCCTTAGGGCTCAAGTTTTACACGGTTTCAAATCTGATCATCCAGGCCGCACTCAACGGTAAACAGGGTTAATGTGAGAACGCAGAAATAGAGATCCATTTAAATCGTCCCTATCAGGAGGTAAACAAAATCATGCATACCATGACGCGCCGGGATTTTCTCGGTACCCTCGCGGCAGGCCTGGCCCTCGTTGCGGGCGGCTGCTCGAAAAAATTGATCTGGCCGGCCCGCGGCTCCGACAAGGGATCACTGCGCCTCGTTTTCTACACCGACGTCCATGCCCGCACGGAGTGGGAAACCCCCGTCGCGATGGCACGGGCGGCCCGGACCATCAACGCCCAAAAAGCCGACCTGGTCATCGCGGGGGGCGACTTGATTACCGACGGGTTCCAGTCCTCCGCGGCCCGTGTGGCCGCGCGCTGGGAAGCCTATCGCCGGATGCATCGCGCCATCCAAAGTGATATCTATCCTGTCATCGGCAACCAGGATCTGGTTGCGGCCAACCCGGAAGACGGGACGCCGGCGGCGAAGGACCCGCGGGCCGTCTATCTGGCCCAAATGGGCCTCGAACGAACCTATTATGCTTTCGATGCGGTCGGGTATCATTTTGTGATGTTGGATTCGATTCAGGTGACCGGCGATGAGTATCAATATCAGGGCCTGATCGCACCCGGAGAATTGGAATGGCTGCGACAAGATTTAGCGAGCGTGCCAGGCGGCACGCCCATCGTGCTCGCTACCCATATACCGCTGCTTTCGGCCTTTTATGGGGCGACCCAGGGCATGACCTTCGCCCCTCAAAAAAATCGCGTCGTGGTCAACAACCGCGACGTTCTCAACCTGATGGAGAACCATAACGTCATACTGGTCTTGCAGGGGCATCTGCATGCCAAGGAGCTGATCCGGTGGCGCAATACCGCCTTTATCGTGGGAGGCGCAATCTGCGGCCGATGGTGGCGCGGCCCATGGTACGGCACCGAAGAGGGCTTTAACGTCATTACCCTCACCGGAAACCATGTGGGGTGGGAATACCTGGACTATGGCTGGGAAGCAGGCCGTCCCCCAAACGCATGATCCGAATTCTCGCCGACCTGGCTCCCGCAATCGTCAGATGACTGCCCTTCTGCATATGAAGCGTTCAGCGCCCGCTGCGACGAGGCCGTCACGCAAACCACGCAACCCGAATATCCTTGAGGTCTGATTGCGTGCCCTGGACGGCCGACGGGCCGGTGGGTCGACAAATTAGTCTGGTGCAATTCCAAATGCCTGGCGCAGGTCTTCAGGAACCTGACGACATCAACCGGTCGGATGCGCCGGCGGTCATTTAAGGAGCAAGGAGGAAGCGTCACGTGCCGACGGCAATCCACGGTCTGCGGCAATTGGGACATGGCGTTCTGAAAGCCGTTGCCATCTACGGCGAAAGGCGTCTCATCATTGTCTTTCTGATGGGTTTCGCCAGTGGCCTGCCCTTTCTTCTGTCGGGAGCGACCCTGTCCATTCGGCTCACCGAAGCGGGGGTGTCGCTCACGGCCATCGGACTCTTTGCCCTGGTAGGCACCCCCTATAACCTGAAGTACTTGTGGGCGCCCCTGATGGACCGCCTGGAACTCCCGGTGCTCGGCAAGCTGCTCGGGCGGCGCCGTTCCTGGATGGTAATGATACAGCTCGGTTTGATGGCCTCCATCATCGCCCTCGGCCTGAGCGAACCCCAATCCGCCTCACGCATCACGGCGCTTTGGGCCCTCGCGCTCGCTTTCTTTTCCGCCAGTCAGGACATTGTCATCGATGCTTACCGCATCGAGATCCTGGATGAAGATCAGCAAGGCGCCGGGGCGGCTATGACCCAAGCCGGC
>CP070697.1:2650918-2655475 GCA_020353555.1 Desulfobacterales bacterium | reverse complement strand
GGAGGTTGCCATCCAAGATGATCCGGCCCGCGTCGGCCACATCCAGGCCACCGATGAGGTTCAACAAGGTGGTTTTACCGGATCCGGAGGGTCCGGCCAGGGCCACGAAACCGCCTTTGGCGATGGCAAGGCTCACCTCTTTGAGGGCCTGGACCTTGATTTCGCCCTGCTGATAAACTTTGCTCACAGCGATGCATTCGACGATATTCATATCTTCACTCCGCGGCTCGAAGCGTTTAAACGGTCAAAGCGGCTTTCTGCAGAATGCCAACACTGCTGGAACTAAGTGTGAGCCAGAGCTTTCACCGGAATAAGCCTGGCGGCCTTTCCGGCCGGGTAAAGACAGACCAGAAGGCCTAACCCGATAACCACCAGATTGGCGAGCACAACGTCTTTACCGTGAAAGGCCGGATAGATGACCCGGGACATGCCGGCAAATTCGGCGCCGGCGGCGAATGCGGATAGATCGATTCCGCTGCCGGACAACGCGTAAATACATGCAAACGCCAGGAGGTTTCCGATCAGCATTCCGATTATGAGAATAAAAAAAGATTCCGTGAGAACTTCGCGGATGATCCACCCGGGTTTCATTCCCAGGGCTTTCAGCAGGCCGAATTCGCGGATGCGCTCGAATACCGCCATCAGTGTGGTGTTAACGATGCCAAATCCCATGGCGACAAAAGTAACGACGTACCAGATGAAGATAAAGCCATCCATCAATTGCAGGTATGTAGTAACTAAAGGGAGCAGCTCGCGCCAGGTATGAACTTCATATCGGCCGGAAGGCAGAGCGGCCGCTAAACGGGCAGCCACGTCTTCGCTGTTTGCGCCGGCGGGCAGCAGGACGGAGACCTCGGAAATGCCGTTTGGCAGCTTCAGCATCTGCTGGGCGGCCGATACGGTAACGAAGATGAATCGCTTTTCCGTGGCCTGCATTTCGGCCCGAAAGCTTCCGACGATGTGGAAGGCGCGGGAGGCGATTTCACCGGCCGTGTCCTGAGACATCAGTACCAGCTTGCGTCCGAGTTTGGTTTCGAACTGTTCCAACAAGGCCGCGCCCACGAGAATTCCGTGCGGATCATCCGGTTTCAGGTATCTTCCGTCGGCGATGGCCTTCCCAATGAAAGAAACCCGGGCTTCGGTAGCCGGATCGATGCCTACCAGGGTCACGCCGCTGGAATGTCTGGCATTGCTGGCAATCGCATTTACTCTTACCCGTCGGGCCCATTGGGCCCCGTTGGGCAGAACCTTTCGCAAGGCATTTTCCACGACTTCCGGCGTCGTCATGCTGTTTTCAATGGCCGGATCGGTGCGGTAACCCCTTTGATGGACCTGTATATGTCCCGTGAGGGTGGCAATCCCGTTTTTGATCATTCCTGCGGCTACTCCCCGCATCAGGGCGCCCAGTAAGATCATGCTCCACACCCCGATCACCACCGCGCACATGATCACCGCCGTCCGTCGCGGGTTGCGCCAGATGTTGCGCCAGGCTAATCGGAGATGCATGTGAAAAATACCTAAAGTGAGCTAAATTGCCGAACTCCAAATGATAGTAATTGCCGAAGATAACGAATGGTTTTCCGGTCTGCCCGTCAGCCGGTTGGTTGGCCCTTGTGCCAGTTTACGGCTTAGCCTTTTCTTAAGTATCTGACCGAGCCGTCGATTTCTTTGGAGTACTTTTGGACTGTTCAATCAATCAAAAACCTTCTTAAGCCCAGAAAGTGGCTAACTGGCAAAACCACTATCACGCATAGCTCATGGCTTCCACCGGCCGCAGGCGTCGAATCTTGAGAGCCGGATATAAGGCTGCCAAAAACGTGATGCCAAGCACCGCCAAAGGGCCGCTCAACGCCGACAGCAGCGACAGCTTGGGATACATACGCCCGGAAATGCCGTACTGGCTGAGCAAATCCGATGATCCGGCAAACTCGATGCCCTGCGCCTGGAAATACAAAGTGAGCAAGCTGCCAAGTAAAATACCGGTCGATATACCGATGGCCGTCATACTCAGGGATTCGATCAGCAGCAGCCGGGTCAAGCGGCCCGGGCGCGTGCCGATGGCCATCAAGACCCCGAATTCCCGGGTACGCTCGAAAATCGCCATCAGAAAGGTGTTTAGGATGCTGAAGGCCACCACCAGAATCAGAATGAAATAAAAGATAATCCCACTGATCAGATCCATCTCGATGCCCTGGCGCAGTCCGGGCATCAATTCTTCCCAGTCCAGAACCGTCAAAGAACGGTTGAGATTTGACGCCGCCAGCCGCGCCTTTAACTGCGCTTTTATGAAAGGAATAGCGGCTAGGGATTTTCCGATGATGACGACGGCGTGAACGCCCCCGCGCATGGCAAAGACTTCCTGAAATGTTGGCAGCGGCAGGTGAATCGAGGCGCGATCGAATTCATCCAGGCCCGAACGATAAATCCCCTTAACTCCGACGATGGTGGCGGCGATGGAACCGTCGCGCCCCTGGCCCAGCACGGTCAATTCAGCGCCGGGATTGACGCGCAAATTTCGCGCCAGCAGCTCCCCCAAGAGGGCTAGATTGGTATCCCCGGGAGACAAAAACTGACCTTGGCGCACCAAAGCTTTTAGTTTGGAAACTTCCGCCTCACCGGCCGGGTCAATTCCCGTAACAACGATCCCCTGCGTTCGATCTTCGGAGGATATCAGGGAGAAGGCCTGGGCGCGGTAAGTATAGGCTTGCACCTCGGGGATTTCATCCAAGATTTTGCCGATCACCGCCGGATCGGGCACCACCCGCCGAATGTCTTGCTTGTCCTGGTATCCCGCGGCCTGCACCTGGAGGTGACCGGTATGGATCTTGACCGCAGAGTTGATCATGGTTTCATAGCTGCCAAACTGAAAAGACAGCATAAAAACCAGCAGCAGGCTGGCAAATGCAATCGCGCCGATGGTTAAAAGGGTCCGCCGGGGATTGCGCCAGATGTTGCGCCAGGCCATTTTAACGTCCACCGACAAAGTTGTTACCTCATGGGGCGTCTCAGGTTGGCCAGGGTAAACAGGCGGTCGGGCAGGTCGGATTCAAAAGCCAATGACTGGTAGGTCAGTCGGGTGTAACGGTCTTCTTCCTCGGCTTTTTGCATTTGCCAGACCTTGGGAAACATTTTGCCCCCCAGCATCTGGATATCAAGAGTGGTCATGGCTTTCACCAATTGGAGATCCTCATCATAAAATTCCTGGCTTAATAGAATCAAGTCGTCCCGAATCTTGAGCTTCTGCATCCCCCATACCACGGGTGCTTCCGGTTTGGGCATGGATTGAATCGAGTAGACTTTGTGGCCGTCGTGCATTTCGGTGCCGATCAGCGTATGAACATAATCCGTGAGCAGGCTGTCGCTTTTGGACAGATCATTGTTGGAAAAATCAGACCCCATCCAGGCCTGGGACATCATCGAGGGCGGGACCTTGATCACCCGGTTGACCTTAGGGTTATACATCCACATCTCGCGGCCCTTTTTCAGGGTGCCGTTGCCGTAGTCCTTGGGGGGGGCCAAAATATGAAACAGGCTGTCCTTCTGCCCCTTGGTCCAGGCCTTGATCGTCATGGTTCTCTCCCACTCCGGCCGATGAATGGTCATCAGCACCGTGGCGACCGAGGATTTGCCGCGCCAGTAATTGAAACCGTCTTCGACGATTGTTTGGGCATCCTGAGTTGGGCCGGCCCGAGTCACGACGGTGATGCTCAACAAAGCGGCGCAAAGGGTGGTGATTGACTTGCTGGTCATTCCGGACTCCCGATTTCCAAATCTATACCTAGCGCAATTGGCGACGGCGACCCCGCCGGCAAGGCCCAGACATTTGTGAGGCTGTCCGAATCCATATGATGGGGTCAGGGGAGAAAACCGCAATCCCGTTAGGTTTGTCTAGTTGAGGCCATGCCCTGGATGACAACGTCTATGAAACCGTTGGCTGCAGCGATCGGATCGAAGCGGCTGTCAAACCACGCCTGCAGCAGGAGCGCGTCCCACGTGCCAACCAAGGCGGCGGCCACCGATTCGATATCCACGTCCGGCCGGAATTCACCGCGTTGCATACCATCGCGAATCAGGGACGCAACGAGGGCACGGTATTGATCATACCCTTGTCGGAAGGCGTCTTTGAAGCGTTGCCGCATCTGGGAAGAAGACGAAGCCGCCCAAAATTCCATCACCAGCGCAAATACATCCCTGATTTCATCCCACAAGTTCATGAGGGAAGCGCTTAAGGCTTGGAGGCGTTCGGCGGCCGATCCCCCCAAAGCGCCAATACTGACCATGGCGGCGGAACCGGTTCGGTGGAGATACCACTCGAACACCGCGAAAAACAGATCTTCCTTGCTGTCGAAATACTCATAAATGGTGCCTTTGCCGATCTCCGCCTGGATCGCAATATCAGCCACAACCGCACCGGCATATCCTTTGCTGGCAAACACCCGGGCCGCCGCTTCGACGATCCGGCTTCGTTTGTCCGCTTTTAGTTGATCAGAGACGGTCAACGCTTTTCCTTGTGATACACAGCGGCGTCATAAATTGTGTATTCACCCTTTGAATCGT
>CP070697.1:2646260-2650818 GCA_020353555.1 Desulfobacterales bacterium | reverse complement strand
ATGTCACCTTCTGACACTTTTTGAAATCCTGCGGGGGAACGAAGGGTTGCTGCCCCGGAAAGGATCACAAAAAGCTCTTCCGCAGCTCTGTGAAAATGGTACGGGAATGAAAACTTGCCAGGATCTAAGGATCGGATGTCAAATTGGAGATGTTTTGAATTCGATAGCTCCGCCAGCCGGGGGCTGGTATGCCACGAAAACTCGGAAATGCGGCTTTCTCTCTTTTCAAATGAAGTTTTCTTAGCGTTGAATATTTTCGGCATTTTATCCTCCAGCCAACACCCCGCCTCCTGGGCTGCAAAAGTATTTCCGACTTCGCCAAGGGCAAGGTTAATCCGTTGAAATTGTTATGCAAAATATGGCGCCTGCCAAGAAAGATCCTGCCAATTTGATTTAAGATAGTGAATTCCCCATGGCAAACCTACTTTCTTAGACCATCTACTGCGTCTCCACCCGCGGAACGGGTGGGCTCAGGAGGCCCCCAGAAGGGGGGCGCTAACCTTGGGAAAGCCCTGTTGGGGTTATTTGGGCCTCATGAAATTCCAACACCAATTGTGGCTGCTCGCTTTAAAAAGCCTATCACGAAAGCGATGCTGCTTGGACCTTTTGGCAACACCGGTGCGTGAACACCGTGGGCTCCGGCCCTAGCTCGCGCCGACTGTCTCCGTCCGGCAACAGCTTTCGTGTTAATGCCGATAAGGCGATATTCAGTCATCTTACCCCAAAGCGATTTTTGTTTAAAGCTCTTTATCAAATCTTGGCCGTATTCTTAATGCCGCGATATTGACACTACGGGTTTCAAAAGCCGGATCGGAGCGCAGATGCAAAATAGGTGTCGAACAGGACAGATCGAAGTTGCTCCCAGTCGATCGGAATTCATGCTATGATTTGTTTTTAGAGGAGACATTATCATACCGGATTGTCCGAACAAACCGCAGCCTTTCTTGGGCTCTTTTTTTTGCGCAATTTCGTCGCACCCAAAATCTTAAAAAAAGTTGTAACCTTCAGAGTGAGGGCGCGGTTGTTACGGTGCACACCGACATCAGCTATAGCATCGTGGTCGGATCGACCGTATTTCTCAACGGGGTTGCCGTCGACCACTGGAAGTCGGACGCCAGGGGAAACTTTGTCGCCAAGTTCTTGTCAGATGACATAAAGACATTGGACGGTTTGATCCTAGGCGATTACAATACGCTGACATTGAGTGGCTACACCACTCAGGCCGAGGCCTTTATCGGCGAGCAGGATATCAAGATCATCGACATTATACCGAATGGGAACTGAAACCTGATTTGACCGTATTACGGTTTCATCAAAGGGGCAGGGTCAGATACGCCCTGCCCTTTTATTTTCGCATTTTAGTTACAATTTCGACCGTCCCAAGGGCTTTTGAAAGTCACCCTTTCGTGAAGCTGGCCTTTACCCAAACATGACGCCGCGGAGTCAGGAGCCATACTTCCGAGAAGATTGATATGATTGAAATTTCTGGTCGATTACGTCGATAATTTCCAGAAAGCATTTTCGGCCTCAGGATTTTTATACTTCCCATGCTATCCCAAGAGTGTTCCTGACATGGAGCGACTCTTGAAGGATGACCCCCAGGGACATCCCCCCGCCAAATATCAGGTGCTGGGGGATGTGGCGGAGTGGACAACAAACATCGGCCATCCCGGATATGCCAATGCTGCAATGGCGGAAATATTCGACACGGGGGTGATTTCCAAAATGTTTTTTAATGTTGCCACCGGTTTTGCATCAACCGTCGAACATACGGTGGCGAAGGCGGAGCAAGACTGCAAGCGGATTTTCACCAAGTGGAAGGACAAGGGGCTCGTCTAGGCGGGATGGTCTCAACCGTGCTTGGTTCGAGCATGCGCCGCTAATCAAAGACGTGTGTCCGATCATCATTCGTTTGTTTGGAATCCATCCATCCCCGGCCGCCTTTGCCAGCTGATATACGCCCCTCGGCTGCCACGGGCCCGGATCTTCAGCCTTTAGAAACCTCCGGCGTCAACCCTTCAACCTTTACACTCTACCCCCAGCTGTCAGGAATGAAGATTTGATCCCGCTGTTTTTTTGGGGCAGGTAATGCCGAGTTGATGGGCACCCGGCAACTCGGCATTCCCGCGGCGCATCTCTTTTGCCACGACCCTTCATTTCTTAAAGGTCTGTCTTCAACGATCTTGCCTAGTACGTGGCGCGAAGCGCCGCGGGAACGCTTGTGCTGAGTGGCCGGAAAGGACGCCCGCGTTTTCCAGTCCATCTCCAGCGTTTCGTTGGGCTTAAGCCGGCATCACAAGTAATAGATCTTATCTTGACAACTGTAACGTGACAGCTTACATTTGATCTATGATAAAGACATTTGCCGAAAAGGAGACGCAACAGGTTTTCGTCAAAGACAAATCGAAACGTTTACCTCCTGATTTGATACGGAGAGCCATTCGTCGATTGGAATATATTCATTGGGCAACAACCCTGAACGATCTCAAAGTACCTCCAAGCAACCGGTTACATGCCCTCAAAGGTGACAGAGAGGGGCAATATTCAATCTCAATCAACGACTAATGGCGCATTTGTTTCCGTTTCAGTGATGGCGATGCATATGACGTTGAGATAACCGATTATCATTAGGAGAAACATGATGGCGATTTCAAATACAATTAAACGAGAAATACCTCCTACTCACCCAGGTGAAGTTTTGAGGGAGGATTTCATGCCGGACTATGGTTTGACAACCGCAGCACTGGCTGATGCCTTGAGGGTATCCCGCCAAACCATCAATGAAATCCTCAGGGAAAGAAGATCCATCACCCCCATTATGGCATTACGACTATCCCGTTTGTTCGGCAATACGCCTGAGTTCTGGCTGAATGCACAAAATGCTCGTGATATTTGGAACTCTGAACAACAACATAAAAATGAGTTAAAACAAATTCATCCGCTCAATGCTGCATAGATTAGCCTGTTTGTCTCATTTTAGTCTATTTTAAAAAGACCCAACAGGCTCTTCAGCGGGCGCGGTTTTTGCGCTCCGCTGTAAGAGCAAGATTATGGGTTTTCCATTTTAATGAATCTTTTCCATTCGTCTACTTCGTTGGTTGTTAAATCTATACCTTTGGTTTCATAAGCTTCACGTTTCTTTAACGCTTGTCTTATGCTTTTAACGTCAATGTCGTCCAACTTAGATTTCTCCAAAATGTTCAGTATGGACTTTAGATTCGCAGCTCCGCGTTCTTCACGTTTTCGTTTCGCTTCCGACAATAGATATACCGCTTGTGCTACCAGTAAATTCTTCCAGAGCTGATGCATTTCAGGCGTCGTGCTCCAGTTTGACAATATTACGGCAAGCTTTGATGCTCTTCGCCTAGTTCGTTTTTCAAACCACTTTAATGATTCAAAAACGCGCTGGCTATGCTGAGATGTACTACTAAGATCATCAGCTAAATGAAGTAGTTCGCTTTAGGCTTCCGCGTTTTGCTCAGCAACCTCTTTTTGTGTTTTACGGTTAAGAAAGGCTGTTGCCAGAGCTACTGCAAAGCCTGATAGTGCAGCGATGATTCCAACTATTAGTTCTTCACTCACCGTTGTATCCTATTTCACGACCCTAATTCCGCTACGGTTCACCTGGCGCAGGAGCTACCAGTAAAATTCTCAAATGCCGAAACTTTGCGAAATCTCAAAACTCCCTACACGGCTCCGCCCCTGCGATTAGGTGCAACCGTCTTGTTGGCCTTTTTTATACCGTGGTATTTTTCCGATCTATAAAAAGCCGCTTAGAGATTACCTCGGCAAAATCTTGTGCGCCTACTGGTGGTGAAAATCCAGAATGTTACCTCAAACAACATGCTGTATTGAGTAGGGTATTGACCCACAAGCTTTGTTTTGGCATATTCGATTTGAAAAAAAGCAAATTCCAACCTTTTACCATTCATGAAGAACCTACCTGTCAGGCGTGGCTTGACAATGTCAAGGCCGAAAAGTGCGTAGACATCAAAGACCCAGACTACGACGTAATACGGATTTTAAACAGGACCTACGAGGAAATGAAGTCTCAGGCAAAGAATTAACAAAATGATTCGGATTGAAAGATCATAATGTCGTTGAAATAGAGGGAACGACATGCCGTTTAGCCGATTCAACATCCGGGGCAAGGAAAATCCCCCAGATCAAATCAAATACCCTGGGAAAGGAGGGCGTGGAAGAAAACAGATTATGTGGAGAGGGTCCTTAAATCAACTAAACTTCCAAGATACCGTAATAAGGAGGAAAGCCATGAAAAGAAGATTTTTAGTTATGCCGTTAGTGGTGGTTGTTAGCTGCGCTTTGACCTTGAGCATTTGCGGTTTTACAGCGCCTGCCCATGCAGCCCAATTTAATTGGAAGTTGCAGAGCTCGCACCCGGCAGGGGCCCCTCAAATTGTATTGTTGAAAAGAATGGCTGCCGATATCGAATCGATGTCGGCCGGGAGGCTGAAGATCGAAATCCTCGCGAGCGGCGCCATCGTAAAACCCTTTGAAGTTCTGGAAGCTGTCAACAAGGGGATCATCGAGTGCGGAC
>CP070697.1:2641574-2646160 GCA_020353555.1 Desulfobacterales bacterium | reverse complement strand
TCGTTCTGAAGCCTCTCACGCTCAGTTATCTGGCCCAGACCGTCCGGGAGGCGTTGGATAACAGGTGAGATTGGCCCGTGGCCCGACTTTGTCCCCTCCCCCACCGAATCCTCCGGGTAGCAAAGCGACGCGCCAACGCTGCGCGCCTGCCGGCGTCCGAAGGGTCTTCCCGGTCGGCCGGAGCCTCCAAAAAGGGAAGATATCCTGCTTTTACGGCTCGAACGGGCCCGGAAGGGTCACACGATATTTGCGGAGGAAGTCCTCCGGGAGATAGGACAGCTTGGCTTGGCGAAGATTCTCATCCCCCAGGTCTTGCTCGCGATTCACCCAACTGAACTTCTGGCCCGCATGGGCCAGGAACATTTGATTAATGGCCTGGTAAGCCCCTTTGTAATCGGTATCGCCTTTCTCAAAATGAATCAGGAGGGTGTCGTCGGTCAGGCCCTCCGCGACGGTGTAGGCCACCATGGCGCCCTCCACCAACAGAGCCCCTCCCAAAAGGCCGGTCAACTCTTCCCAGTGCATCAGCATTCTGGCGATCGCGCGATTTTCGGCGGCCAGAATGGCGGAGGATTCGCAATCCCGCCAGGTACACCAGTCGGACTGCATCGCTCGGGCCCGCGCGATCAAATCGGGACTCAACTCGGTATAAACGTAATCATATTTTTTGGTAAACTGATTCAGCAGGTTCTTTTTTTTATGGAAACGGCTGCCCTTCAGTTCAATCAGGTCGGACACCGCGTAAAGATAGTCCCAATCGCCTCTTTCTTCGGCGACGACCGCCCGCTTGCCAAAGATCGATTGCCAGGATTCGGCCAGTTTTTGCGGCACCCGGATGAAGACCGTCCCACGGCCGGATGGATCTCCTCCCAGGCGCGCTTGCCAATCGATCGCCTCCCAGGGCCCCACCGGCGCCCAAAGGAACACTTCCGGCCGGGTCTGTTTAATCCAAACCAGAGGGTCCTCCCAGGCCCAATAGAGGCCGTATTCGGCGGCCCAGGCCCATAGATTGAGGAAACTGTAATCGGATGCCTTTTGAGGACACGCCGCAAACAGCCGCCGGTATTCCGTTTGCCTTTCCAGCCGGATCGGTTCGAAGTCAAAAGGCATTGTTTTCCCTTTCGGTCTAAAACACAGCCAACTGGCAGTTCGGGTCTGACACGTTCGTTCCGGGTGTTTAGCCCTTCGTTTGGAGATGAGGCTTCCCAATCCACGCCAAGCCGGGCAACCCCAATTCGTTCTGAGCGTTTTTCCGTGGGTTTGGTGGCCCTCACGCTGCCGACAGCCGCTTGGGTTTGGTAAAATTCCAAATATTGGGGGCTGGCTTTCAGCCGGACGCGTGGTCTTGAAGCGCACGGGCAAACGCCTGGCCGGTTTGATAAGCTTCGGCGAGATAGGCCGGAAATTTTAAGACATCGCCTTGAAGGTCCAGTCCCCGGTAAAGGAGCGACTTCCACAGTTGCATGTCCAGTACGTCGAAAAAATATCTGATGCTGAGCAGGGTCCCGTCGAATAGTTTTTTGCCCCTGGTCGCCCCGACGGCAATGAACAGCCCTTTGCGGTTGGGGTCTCGGCGTTCGCCGGGCGCCCCTTCGACCCAGTATTTTTTCACCCACAGGGATTGAAAGCGGTCCATCAGAATCTTGGTATGGGCGCTGACGGTATAAAAGAAAATCGGCGAGGCCAGAATTAATCCCTGGGCCGTGAGGATCTGCTCCCGCGCATGCTGGAAATCATCTCTAATCCGACACTCCCCGGAATGCTTACAGCCGTATATCTCCAGGCAGGGAGACATTCGGAGGTCCCGCAGAACGATTTCTTCGACCTGCGCGCCGCAGTCCCGCGCCCCTTCCACCGCCTTTTTCAACAAGGTGGCCGTATTCCCGTTTCGGCGCGGACTGCCGTAAACGGCTACGATGTTGGGCGTTGCCTTTTCCATTCTCTGAGCGCCATTGGTTCCATGCTTGGATAGAAAGTTTCTTGAGTGCCTCTTGCGGGCATTTTAACTATTCGGGGCTTCAAGCACAAGCCCGATGGGACAATGGTCCGATCCGGAGATATCATTGTCGATGAAAGCCTCTTTGACCCAGCCTTTCGCGATGATATCTTGGGTCACAAAAAAATAATCGATCCGCCACCCGATGTTCCGATCCCGGGCCTTGAAGCGATAAGTCCACCACGAATACTTGACGGTATCGGGGTGAAAATGCCGGAAGGTGTCAACATAGCCCCTTTCAATGATCCGGTCGAGCCAATCGCGTTCAATTCTCATAAACCCGGAAGTATTTTCATTGGCCTTCGGATTCTTCAGATCGATCTCGTTGTGGGCGGTATTATAATCCCCGGTAATAATTAAGCTTCGCCCTTGTTTTTGATAGCGATCCGCGTAAGCAAAAAAATCCTCGTAGAAATCGAGCTTGTACTGCAGACGTTCCTCGCTCATCTGACCGTTGGGGAAATAGATGTTGAAAAAAATGAAATCACCCAAATCCATCTCCAGGAAACGACCCTCTCGGTCGTATTTGGCCGTTCCCATGCCGTACCTTACATCCCGGGGTTTGATCCGCGTATAAGTCCCCACGCCGCTGTACCCTTTCTTGACGGAAGCATGCGACCAGTAGGATTCGTAGCCGGCGATATTTTTCATATCCTCCGTCAGTTGGTTCGTCTGAAGCTTGGTTTCCTGGATGGCAAAAATATCGGCATCCAGCTGCTTAAAAGAATTGAAGAAATCCTTCTTGATCGCCGCCCGCATGCCGTTCACGTTCCAAGAAACCAACTTGATTTTTTTATTGCGCATATCAAAATACCCATCCAGACGCGCCGAAATTCAGCGACGCCTAACCTTTACTCGCCCAACAATCCTCTGATGCGGACCAAGCCGGTGTGGTCTCCGCAAACTTCCAGCACCCCTTTGATCGAGCGCAAACATTCTCGGATAATGGCCGTCTTGGGACGGCTCGAACCGAGCTGGGCATCGATGGTTTTCAAGTCGGCCATCAACTCCGTCAAGGCCTTGAACTCCAATCCCATCTGGCCGGTCCGGCTTTTCAGTTCCGCCGTGGCCTGTTCTACGGCTTGACAGCCGGCCTGATTGAGAAGAGGGTCGTCACCGAGTTTCAAGACCGCCCCGGCGCCGGCGTCCGAACCGGCCCCCAACTTGCTGGCGGCTTCCACCCCCTCCGCACGGATGCCGATGCCGCCGCTGAGGGTCCGAATTTCTACCAGTTGCAGCCCCATGAGTTCTTCCGCCACCCGCGCTGAGTTCTCGCGGTCCAACCCCAGGGCCTCTCCGATATCGTACATCGACACCTGGGCCGCCAGATCGCCTTGGGTTTGTTCATACAGCCTGACGAGAAACTGCTGACCCACCGCTCTGATTCCATCCGGTGTCATCTGCGTCAATTCGTCCTTTCGTTTGCTTCGATACGATTGCCGAACTGATTGGCTTTAAAGCCCTGGTATCAATTTAGCTGTATGCAAAATATCCCGGCCGACCGCTCATCGGCGGTCGGCCTATCCATGGTTTTTCAAAGGGCTAAACGTTTACAAGTCCTGCAATCTGTTTCCGCGGGCCCTTATTTGACAGCCGCCTGGAGCGCATTCTTGATATTCGGATAGCTAAATTGAAAGCCGTGGCTTAAAAGCTTGTCCGGAACGATCCGCTGACTGGCGAGCAAAACGGAGCCGAATTCTCCTAAAGCCAGACGAATCATAAAGGCGGGGGCCGGCATAAATGACGGCCGCTTTAAAACCTGGCCCAGGGATTCGGCCAAATCCCGGTTTGTCACCGGCTGGGGCGCCCCGAAATTCACCGGTCCCCTGATACCGGGATGGTCAAAGGCAAAAACGATGGCGGCGATGACGTCCTCCACATGGATCCAGGAAAACCACTGTCGGCCATCTCCAATCGGACCGCCGAGAAAGGATTTATACGCCGGAATCATCTTCGCCAGGGCCCCACCGTTTCGGCCGAGGACGACGCCGAACCGCATCATGACAACTTGGACACCCTTGGCGGCGGCCGCCCAAGCCTCTTTTTCCCAGTCCACCGCAACCGCGGCCAGAAAATCATCGCCGGGGGGTTCATCCTCTTTCAGAATATCGTCGGCGCGGTTGCCGTAATACCCGGCCCCGGAAGCGCTGCACAACGTCAGTTGCCGGCCGTCCGGCAGTGCTTTAACCAAATTACGGGTGGTTAGGATACGGCTGTCATAAATGCGTTTTTTATAGCCGGCGGTCCAGCGTTTGAAAATGGACGCGCCGGCCAGATTGACAACCGCGTCCGTGTCTTGGAGCGCGTCCTGCCAAGGCCCTTCTTGGGTGGTGTCCGCCGCAATATAAAGCCAATTTTCATGTTGAAGACGTCGGGGGCTTGAGGGCCGGCCGACTGCCGTCACATGGTGACCCTGGCTCAAAAGATAACGCGCTAAATTCGTGCCGATAAAACCGGCGCCGCCGGTGATGAAGATCTTCATCGGCCACCTCCTATGCGATCCCCAACCATCGTATGCAGCGGCGCGATGTTTGTCAACCGTTACCTGGGATGCCCCTCGGGCGAAAACCTGTGGAAATCAGAATATCCA
>CP070697.1:2636871-2641474 GCA_020353555.1 Desulfobacterales bacterium | reverse complement strand
GTCCACCTGCATAAAAAGACGCGCGGTCGAGCGCGTGAATTGCCAGATTCCGGCCGCCCCGAATTTGCTGTAAGCACGGGGTTCAAAGGACGACTCCACGTGCGGTAAATACGCCAGATCCGCGGGGATACCATAGGCGCGCAAGATCCCTTTGATGTCCTCCAGGTAGGCCCCCGATCGAATCACCCCCTCACGAAAGCGGTCTTTTTGTCCGATTTGGCAACGAACATGGTGCGTGGCCCTGCGGAAATCGGAGCGTGTGGCGTCCGGACCGAAGATGTCGGCGACGCGCTGTTCCTCCGGAGAGGTTGGAAGTTCGCCCCGGCCGAGTTTAGCGAGGATTTTGGCATATTTTTTTTTGGCCATTTTGATCCGCTGGCGATTCATGCGCTGGCTGCCGGTTCGGTCCGAATCCACCAGGTCAACTACCTCGTAAATAATCTCGAGGTTTTGTTTATCGTGGATAACGCCCTGATCGGAGGAATATTCACTGTAGATTTTTTTCCAGAAAGCGACATTGGGCTGAATGCACGGGTATCGAGGGAAGAGGTTGTCAGCGGCCGCGGCGGCCGGCAAGGCCGAGGTGCAGGCGCCAACCACGGCAATAATCACGCACAGGGAAATAGGACTCAATTTCAACTTCATAGCAATCGGTCGTCGGTTTTGAAAATTATTGGGAAGGATGAAAATATCTTCTTGGAATTCACCCCAGACATACACGCAATTGTCTGCCTGCAGGACTCACGGGTTAAGACCTGTTTCCGGCGGGGTGAATCGAAGGCCATTTGCTTGCGGAGGATTTTCGAACCTCGGTCAATCATTTGACCCAGTTAGCAAGAACTGAGCCAAAAGCCACCAAGTCAATTAAATACATAAAATGCAAATACTTAAGAAGTACTCTGGTTTGACTGCCGTGTGCCTGGATCCAAAATTTTGACGCTCAGCCGCATTTTTCCCGTACCCGTGCAAGACGAATTACCCGTTCTGTTTGCTGCGGGGAACTTCTCCCCATCCTGGAATTGCCCGCGGATGTCATTCCACGGGGGAAGCGCGGCGCGTCGCCTGGGCGAGTAAATCCGAAGGCGAGGACGAGCAGATCGTGCGGGCGACGGTCGGGTGTTGGACGTGCCCGTTGCGAAGCCAAGAAGCGGCGCCGATGATGCAGCTTTTAAGATGCAGTGAAGCTTGCGGCTAAACGGCGGGCATCCGCTAGGTTGTCGGTGTGGAGAATTTGGCGGGTCAGGGCGGAAGCGGCCGCCAAGTCAAGGTTGCGAACGACAGATTTGATGCGGGGGATGCTCTCCGGATTCAGGCTGAGTTCATCAAGGCCCAAACCCAGGAGCACAGGTACGGCCGTCGGGTCGGCCGCCAGCTCGCCGCAGATTGCGACCGGTTTACCGTGTCGGTGGGCGTCTTTTACGACCTGCCGGATCAGGCGCAAAACCGCCGGATGCAGTCCGTCGGAATAAGCGGCCAGGTGAGGGTGGCCGCGTTCGGCCGCCAGCGTGTACTGGGTTAAATCGTTGGTGCCGATGCTGAAGAAATCCAAAAGAGGCGCCAACGATGCCGTGAGCAAGGCCGCGGACGGCGTCTCGATCATAATACCGGTCTTGATCGGCCAACAATGCGGAATGTTCGCCGAATCCAGCTCGGCGTGGGCCGCTTGGAGCGCCTGAAGGGCCTGCTCGACTTCCTCCCTACCGGTGACCATCGGAAACATCACCCGCATGTGGCTGTGGACTCCCGCCTGCAGGATCGCGCGCAATTGGGTGTGGAACAAAGCGGGATGACGCAGAGACAGGCGAATCGCCCGCAGACCGAGGAACGGGTTATTTTCGGGCGGCAGTTCCAGGTAGGGCAGCGCTTTGTCCCCACCGACATCCAGCGTCCGGACACAGATCGGACGTTCGGCCATCCCAGCGGCGATTTGGCGCAGAGCCTCCACCTGTTCCGTTTCCGTGGGCGGCGTCGGACGGGTTAGATAGAGAAATTCCGTGCGTAGCAGGCCCACCCCCTCGGCACCGTTGCTGAGGGCCAGGTCAACCTCCTGAATACCGCCGAGATTGCCAAGGATCGTTATGCGATGCCCATCCCGCGTGATGGCCGGCTGGTGGGACTCCTGCTGCCGCCGGCTGCGTTGCTCCAACCAATCCGCCCGCTGTCGATCGAGCGCGGCACGCAGGTCGGCGGGGGGATCAATCCACAGCATCCCTTCTATAGCGTTCAGGGCCAGCGGTGTATCGGCCGGAAGATTCAGAAGGGACGGATCGACTCCGGCCGCGGCGGGAATCCCGCGCGCCCGGGCTAAAATGGCGCTGTGCGAGGTCGGACCACCGGCAACGGTGATAAAGGCCAGCACTTGATGCATGTCCAACTGGGCGGTTTGCGTCGGGGTGAGTTCATGGGCAACCACAATGACGGGCTTGGAAAACTTGAAGCTAACCTGAGGCGTGGGTTCCATGAGGGCCCAAACGACTTGGTGTCCGACGTCGATCACATCGGCGGCCCGCTGTTGAAGATAGGGGTCGGAAAGGGCGCGATAGGAATCCGCGACGGTGTCTATGCTGCGCTGCCAGGCCGTGGCGGCGTGGCAATGATCTTTGAAAATCCGCTCGCGGGCTTGATCCAGAAGCGCGGGGTCCTGCAGAATCAATTGGTGGGCATCAAAGATGGCCGCGCGCGATTCCCCGAGAATGACCTTCATCTGCCGGCGGCGTTGCGCGATCGCCCGGCGGGTCTTGGCCAGGGCACGCTGCAGGTCGTCCCATTGCCGTCCAGGATCATCAACCCGATGATCAGGGAGCGGGGGCCGGGGCGCCTGGTAGTGAAACAGCGGTCCCACGGCAATGCCTTCGGATAACGGGATAACCTTCAGGCCGCGTTCCGCCCGCACGTTCGGGTCTTGAACGGCGGGCACGCTGTCGATCTGATCGGAAAAAGCCTGCCAATGCTCCTCGACCAGCCGCTTGAGGGCATCAAGGGCCTGGGCGGCTTCCGCACCGCGGGCGGCAACCCCAATCTGGTCGCCTTGCACGACACCGAGAGTTGCAAGGCCGTTCAAGCTCGTGGCCGGCACCGCATTTTGGGTGGAGGCCAATTTACGGACGCGAATCTGCGCGGCAAAGGCGGCCGCGGTCTGCACGAAGCGGGCGGCCGGACGGGCATGCAGTCCGTGAGGCGTGTCGACGGTCAGAATGATTTCCTGCCAACGGTCTGATGGGGCGGCGGTTCTTTCCAAAACCTCAGGCGCTGGGCGGTGGTCATCCGAACCGGCCAAGTGCTGGGCTTTAGGTTCAAGTGCCTGTTGGGCTTCGCGGCAGACCGTTGCCAGGTCAGCGCCCAGACTGATCTGCACACCCGCCGCAATGGCTCCCTCCACCAGGGGTGCGGCGCAAAAACGAATGTGAGGGCGCTTTTCGTCCGGCAGAAATTCCAAGGCGGTTTCCGCACTTAGAATTGCGCTGCCTAAATCCATCAGCACAACCACTCCTTGAGGGCTGAAAACCGCCTCGATGGCCTGGACAATCTCCGTCGCATCGGTGCCGAATTCCTGGCGTTGATCGCCGACACCGGCGGCGCAAGCCATTGCGATGTCCTTCCCGGCCACCTGGCGAACCAGGGCCATCAGTGCCTCCGCCAAGGCCCTGCTGTGAGCGATGAGAACTAATCCGACCACTTAACGGGTCCTTTTGGGGTAATCAACCGCAGAGCAAACCGAGCTCGGGGCCGAAGCGAGCATCGGGTGGAGCGCATTCGGTATCAGGTTGGAGGTTTGAGGGTGGAGGCCTGTCTTCCGGTTGATGTCTGAATTCGACAACTTTTCCCCCTGGGGTTTCCCGGGTTACCGGGGAAGAGACAAAATTTCAAAGTCAGGCGGAGCGTTCCTTGCCCCAAACGTTCGCGGCGGTTTGAATTAACAGGTAAGACGAGGTGGCACCGGGATCCTGATGGCCGATACTGCGGGGGCCCAGGTAGCTGGCCCGACCTTTCCGGGCTTGCAGGGGAATGGTATTTTGCATGCCGGCTTCCGCGGCCGCCGCTCCCTGGGCGAGGATTGCCCCCAAATCGCCGCCATTCTCCAGGGCCTGCTGCATGGCGGTGACCGCCGGTGTCAAGGCGTCGACCATGGTCTTGTCGTTCAACGCGGCTTTGCCCCGCTGCCGCACACCCTCCAGGCCGGCCGCCCAGATTGCCACGAGGGCGGCGGCACCCAGTTCCGTTTTGTCCGCGCAGGCGGAACTGGCGCGCAGAAAGAAGGTGCCGTATAATGGTCCGGAAGCGCCGCCCACCGTTTTGATCAGTGTCATGGCCGCCGCTTTCAGGATGGAGCTGATTTCCCCGGGCCGGGTTTTTTCGAGTTCATCCCAGACCGCGTTAAACCCGCGATCCAGGTTGATGCCATGATCGGCGTCCCCGATGGCGGCATCCAGTTGGGTCAGATATTCTTTATTTGCACGGAAAACCTGTCGCAAGGCCTTCATCCAGGAAATCACATGTTCGGCCCGGACCATCGGGTTACCGCCCCCAACGCAACCCCGGTGTGTGGACCGGAGCATCCCAGAGTTCGAGGAGTTCGGCGTCGGTTTTGAGCAGGGTAATCGAG
>CP070697.1:2632166-2636771 GCA_020353555.1 Desulfobacterales bacterium | reverse complement strand
CGGACTTTATCAACGCCCCGCCCACCGCAGAAACCCCGCTTTGCCTTGAAATTACGGTTGACAATTGGTGCTGTCTCTAACATATTCAGCCTGTTTTCGCAAATCGTTTTGGAGATCGGACAACCATGATACTGATCATTGATTTTGGCTCCCAGTACAACCAACTGATTGCCCGCCGTGTGCGTGAAAACCATGTTTACTGTCGGATTGAGACCCCGGGGATCACGATCGATGACATTCGCTCCCTGGCCCCTGAAGGGATCATTCTATCCGGTGGTCCCGCAAGTATCTATGAGAAACAGAGTCCCAGAATAGACCCCGAGATTTTCGATATTGGTCTTCCGGTTCTGGGCATCTGCTACGGAATGCAGTTTATGGTAGCCGCCCTCGGGGGAACGGTCAAACGGGCAGGCAAACGGGAATATGGATTTGCCCATTTGGAAGTGAAAGATTTCCGAGGCCTTTTTCAGGGTCTGCCTCAGACCACCACCTGCTGGATGAGCCACGGGGACTCGATTGCAAAATTGCCCCGGGGGTTCAAGATTACTGCGTCCACGGAAAATACCAATGTGGCTGCCATGGTTCATCCGCAAAAGAAACTTTTTGGTTTACAGTTCCATCCAGAAGTGGCCCACACGCCGCAGGGCAAAAAAATATTGCGTAACTTCCTTTTTGTCCTCTGTGGCTGTAAACGCTCGTGGAGTATGAAATCTTTTGCCAAAAACGCCATCGAGGATATCCGCTCCGCGATTGGAAATAAAAAGGTCATTTTGGGATTAAGCGGTGGGGTAGACTCTTCGGTCACCGCCCTGCTGATTCACCAGTCCGTCCACCACCAGCTCACCTGTATTTTCATCGATAACGGTCTGCTGCGCAAGAATGAAGGGCAAAAGCTCAAAAAAGTACTCAGACAGCATCTGCGTATTAATATTCGCTTTGTTAACGCCCAAGGCAAATTTCTGCAAGCATTGGCCGGAGTGACCGACCCGGAGACCAAACGGAAAATTATCGGCAGGATTTTTATGGAGATTTTTGAAGCTGAAGCCCAGAAAATAAAGGACGCCGAGTTTCTGGCCCAAGGGACCCTATATCCGGACGTAATTGAGTCCGTTTCCGCTTTCGGCGGCCCCACATCAGTAATCAAATCCCACCATAACGTAGGGGGACTTCCGCGAAAAATGAAGTTGAAACTCGTGGAGCCTTTAAAGTACTTGTTTAAGGATGAAGTTCGTCTTCTGGGTCGCGAACTGGGGCTTCCAGAGGAATTGATCTGGCGCCAACCGTTCCCAGGCCCGGGTTTGGCGATCCGAATCATCGGGGAAATCACGCCCAAACGACTGACGATCCTGCGCAATGTGGATGACCTTTTACTTGAAGAAATCAAATCGGGGGGTTATTATCAAAAATTATGGCAGTCATTTGCTGTCTTGTTGCCGGTCAAAAGCGTGGGGGTAATGGGCGACAAGCGGACTTACGAAAACATTGTGGCGATTCGGGCGGTGACGAGCAAAGATGCTATGACCGCCGACTGGGCTAAACTGCCTCATAAGTTTCTGGGTAAAATATCTAATCGAATTATAAACGAAGTCAATGGCGTCAACCGCGTGGTTTATGATATCAGTTCCAAGCCACCCAGCACCATCGAATGGGAATAAGATACGATGAACGATGAAATGTCTCCCAAATTCAAGTTCAACGGTGATGAAACCGGCTCCGATTCAATTTATCAGGAGGAATTAAGAGATCTGCGGGTGGAAAAATTAAGTCAGCGAATCACGATCTTGGCGATTCTGCTCCCCTGTCTGGTGGGTCTGATCCTTTTCATCGCCTATCGCAACCTTACCAGCCGATTTTCACAAACTCAAGACTCCGGAATGACGGAAGTCGAAAAACTGAGCAGGCAATTTGAGGCAAGGTTATCGGCTTTGGACACGCGTTATAAAGATCTTGAAGCCGCGCTGATCCAGAAAACCGAGGCAATCAATAAGAATATTGACTCCCTGGAAGCGAATCTGGACAACGCGAAAAAAAGCCTAGCTCAAATTGTATCCCAAGCCACCAAAAAGGATCAGACAGATTCCGGCGCCAAGCTCGATGAGGCTCTGGTTCCCATTCGGAGCGAGTTAAACAAAATAGCATCGCTAGCCACGGACTTGGATAATATCAAGGCGGATGCGAAGACACTGGAAAAGACGCTCAAGGGCGAGGTCGCCGGATTTTCGGCCTCGGTTTCCAATATCTCCAAGGGCTTGGCCAAAATTGAGTCTGATGTTTCCGCTAAGTTGGACCAGAAGGTTGATAAAGAAACGCTTGATCTCGAATTGTTGATCGCCAAGAAAAATTATCAACAAAATCTTGAGCGGGCGATATCAAACGTCGAAAACAAATTAGGAGCGCTCGAAAAGAGAATTGGTAATTTGACAGGCGGTGCCACTCTCGGTGACCAAGGCCGGCCAACCAGCTTTCAAAACACTTTACCCTCCCAATCCTTATCTCGTCAGAGGTCAGAAGAATTACCCTTAAGCGTCAAACCCCCTGAAAATATTGTGGAGCAGAATATTAGCGAATAGTAGGGATTTGTTCAGTGCGATTCCGGCGTACCAGGGCTATCTGCTGGTCTGACAAATAGTTGTCCCATTCTGAGTCTTTGGTATAGTCATTTATTTGTAGCAGCTTAGCCCTTTGAAAAACCAGGGATAGGCCGACAGCCGATCAGCGGTCGACCGGGATATTTTTCATACAGTTAAATCGATACATTTATTTTAGTTTTACGGTTCAAGCGGCAGCGTCCACTTCACAAATTAATTCAGAGGATTAAAACAACAATGGATTCAGAACGGTTAATGCAGCTCCTTCGTTCGGTGGCGGCCCGAGAAACATCCGTGGAAGATGCCGCCGCCAGACTCCAACACATTGTCTGCGAGGATATTGATTTTGCGCATATTGACCATCACCGTTCTCTGCGCAAAGGGTTTCCAGAAGTCATTTTCGGACAGGGAAAAACCGCCGACCAAATCATCGGTATCATTGACAAAATGCAGCATCAGGAGAACATCATCCTTGTCACCCGGGTCGATCGACCGAAGGCGGACAGCATCCTGTCACGGTTTCCCGGTGCCGTCTACCACACCGATGCCCGTATGGTTGTCTGGCAAATAAGTGATTCTCCACTTAAAGGCCGGGGAACAATTTTGGTGATTTCAGCCGGCACATCAGACATACCGGTCGCCAAAGAAGCCTATTTAACCGCCAAGGCCATGGGAAACCAAGTGGAATCGGTCTTCGATGTAGGCGTTGCCGGCATACACAGGTTATTTCAACATAGAAGTCTAATTGAAGAGGCATCCGTTCTCATCGTGGTCGCTGGAATGGAAGGCGCCCTCCCCAGTGTCGTTGCGGGCATGGTCAGCCGTCCGGTCATTGCCGTTCCGACCAGTGTTGGATATGGGGTCAGTCTGGGGGGTCTGACCGCGCTGTTTGCCATGCTAAACAGTTGCAGCTCCAATGTAGCCGTAGTGAATATCGATAACGGATTTGGCGCGGGGTATATGGCTTCTATTATCAACCGGAGCTAATGGACGATCGCAGAATGCAATCCGATTTACAGTTCCCTAATCCGCAAAATTCAATTTTTTTGGTATTACCGATGCCTCCTGTTTAGCGTGTCCGGTGAAATGATGACCCAATTCAGTGGCGATTTTTACCCAACATATTCAAAAATATCAGAGGAATACGCGATATGAAAGCGCAAGAAGCAATCACAGCTTTCGCTCTAAGCGAAAAGATTAAATCCGGTCTTCTATGGGCCAATCAGATCGTCGAATTAATGAAAGCCCTTCCTGAGGAGGAGAAACGAGGCGCAGAAAAGATCATCAAAGCCGTTGTCGGCATGATCGGCAACGAAATCCACCTAGCCAAAAAATTAACCCCAAAATACTCGTGGACAGATGTTGAAAAGAATGCGGATATGGCGCTTGTGATGATCAATTCGAATGTGGCCCAAGAATCCACCTTCCATCTTACGCAGGCTCTGACCCAAGTAACCAATATCGGGCAGCGATCTATGTCTTTTTTAATGGAAAAAGGCCTTCTCTGAAGGCAGCGGCAAATTACCCCCTTTCATTGTTTTTCTGTAAACTCGTTATCTTGGACAAGAAACAGCCGATATTATAGATTGCGGAGCGCAGCATGAACACCACCCAGCGCACTCTCTTGTCGATCGCGATCCTGGCGGTAGATTTCCTGGTCTTCTTCCTGCCTTTGACGGCTTTATTCCTGGTCTACATCATCCATGTCAATCCGCCGTGGTTCCGAGAGTTCTTAGACCGACTGAACCATGGCAGCGGCCCTCCGGAATCCTAAGGTTCCACCCCCAACAGGCGTCATCTCCAGGCGACTGTCACCTCGGAATCCTGCCCTTCGATCGGCGGTCTGTTTGTTGTCAGCGTTTCAAACCAAAAACGAGTTCGTTTGCCTGCATACCCATAGCGGATCCGCCAAACCCGCTATGTAGCGAAAAACGAATTCCTACCGCTGTGTTCAACCGCACAAAACTGCCGGAAAATATTTATGTCATATCTATTGGGTGGGCAGGGCTGCAATCTG
>CP070697.1:2627404-2632066 GCA_020353555.1 Desulfobacterales bacterium | reverse complement strand
GTCGCGCTGGGGCAGCGCGATGTCAAGTTCACAACCGCCATCCGGGGCGGGAAAGGACCGGATGTATTTGCCCTGGATGCCAATCCTGTCAAGCAATACATCAAAGAGGGTTGGGTTAAGGATCTCACCCCTTTCATTGAGAAAGAGGGGGGAAAAGAGTGGCTTGCCGATTTTTATCCGGTGTCTTTGATGCCGGTCACCGAAGACGGCAAAACCTACGGCATCCCCAAAAATGTCGTTGCCATGGTTCTGGTCTACAATTCCGAAATTTTTGGAAAAGCCGGAATTCAATCCCCGCCGAAAACGTGGCAAGAATTCCGCGAGGTGGCCAAGAAACTGACCACGGACACGGATGGCGACGGCAAAATCGATCAATGGGGCGTCACGCTGGTCCTGGCCAAGGCCTGCTTTGATCTGCGCTTTTCCGTTGTGCTGCGGGGGCACGGGGGCGATTTTTTGACCTCCGATTGGAAGCATTCAAATCTGAATACACCGGAGGCCAAGGAAGCCTTCAATATGGTGGTCGACATGATTCTGAAGGATGAAAGCATGCCGCCCGGTGTCGCTCAGGTCGACTGCAACGGCGCGCGGCGGCTGATGGCGCACAAGAAGGTCGGAATGATTTTTGGAACGATGTGGACGATTACCGAGGTCTCCGGTATGAATCCGGATCTGCATGGCTGGAAAGTTCTCGAAATGGCGCCTGTGCCCCAACCAGAAGGCAGTGCATCCAAAATTCGTTCGACGCTCTATCAAAAGTCCCTGTTTATGAATCCCAACACCCAGCATCCCGAAGCGGCCTGGAAATTGCTGAAATTCCTGACGGATCAGAAACAAATGGAGAAGTGGTTTGTCGACAACAACATGCTCTCCTGTCGCAAAAGCGTCAATGAAAGTTTTGGTCCCATTCTCCAGAGCAAGTATGCCGCCGTTGTAACCCAGGAAATCGACGAACATGCGGCCTTCCTGCCGTTGATACCGCAATGGCCTGAATGCTTGGAGGCCTTTCGGCAAAGCCTGCAGGAGGCGGTGGCCAAATCCAAAACGGCGGATCAAGCGTTGATGGACGCGCATAATCAAATCGAGGCGATTCTAAGCCGCCCATAAGCGCCCAGGTAAGGGGCAGGTTCGCTTTTTGCCCCTTACCATCCCGGCAACACTTAAATGGTCCGGATTCCACGATGAGGATTCGCGAAAATCATAAAGGCTACCTGTTCATCTTGCCGGCCTTTCTCCTCCTGGTCAGTATACTGGGGTTTCCGGCCGTGGCCGCCGTCCTGCAAAGCTTTAATCTTATCTGGGTTAAGAGCCCTTCCTTTTCGCTCGCCAGTTATCAGCGCTTGCTCGGTGACGCCGAATTTTTAGGCACACTCAAAAATACGGTGATATTTGTTGGATTAACGGTAAGCTTTCACCTTTTGATCGGTTTGGGCGTCGCGCTTCTATTGAATCTGGAGATCCGCAACAAACGCTTTTTCCGAGTGATCGCCATCTTGCCCTGGACCGTACCGGATGTCATTGGCGGACTCATCTGGAAATTTATGTTCGATACGCTCCCGGGCATGATCAACGCGATGCTTTTGGAGTTTGCGGTCATATCACGCCCCGTCGACTGGCTGGGCAACCCCAAGCTTGCCTTTGGGTGTCTGATTTTCGCCGAAACCTGGCGCGGGTACCCCTTCGCCATGCTCATTTTGCTGGCCGGATTACAGGCAATCCCCAAGGAGCAGTATGAGGCGGCCGAGATCGACGGCGCTTCAAAATTCAAAAGCTTTTTTTACATTACCCTGCCGAATTTAAAATTCATGATCATCATTGCCACGGTGCTGGACACCATCTGGGAATCCCGTTTGTTCGGCATGATCTACAGTATGACCGGCGGTGGTCCGGGTTACAGCAGCCAGGTTCTGTCGCTACTTACCTATAAGCATTATTTTCTGTTTTTTAACACGTCGTATGCCGGAGCGATTGCCGTTGTCTTGGCCGGTTTCATGTTCATTATCAGCATCCCCTACCTGGTGATCACCATGCGAAGGGACTAGGAATCGATGGTTTTGAAAAGACCCCTGTTTTGGATATTCGTATATGCCGCTCTGATTTTTATGTTCTTTTTCAACCTTATTCCGTTCTTCTGGATGACCAGTTCCTCTTTGAAAACAGACTACGAAGTAATTGATTATCCGCCCACCATATTACCCCAAACAGTCACATTCGGTGCCTACACCAGGATGTGGACCCAAGAGCAGTTTTTCCAGTATTTTCTCAACAGTGTTACGGTTTCCTCGACAACCGCTTTTTTTTCTTCCTTTGTCGGGGTTTTTGCGGCGTATGGCTTCTCGCGTTTTTTCTTCCGCGGCCGGACAACCTTGATGACGATTTTTCTAGCCTCCCAAATGATTCCGGGCGTCTTGCTGGTCGGACCTTATTTCAAAATGCTCAGTTACGTCGCGCTCTACAACACGCTCGCGGGGCTCATCCTGTCGCAGACCACGATCACCCTGCCTTTCAGTATTTGGATGCTGAAAGGTTACGTGGACACCGTGCCGCTGGCAATCGATCAGGCGGCCATGGTCGACGGCGCTTCACGGCTGAGGATATGTCTGACGATCATTCTTCCCAATATCCTGCCAGGGATGGTCGCAACCATCATTTTTGCATTCCTGCTCTCCTGGGGCGACCTCCTCTGGGCCCTCTGCTTGATCAGCGACCAGGCCAAACAGACAATGACCCTTGGAATCACCCAGCTGGTGGGCCAATTTCGGGTCCAGTGGTCTGAAATAATGGCCGCCACGGTTATCGTTACGCTGGTTCCCGCAACGCTGTATTTGCTCCTGCAACGCTATCTTATTAAAGGGTTCACGGAAGGCGCCGTGAAAAGGTGAAGACCGCCCCACGGCCGGGAGGTTCAAATGCGATACAAAAAACTGGGACAGACCAACATCGAAGTCTCGATCATTGCCATGGGGGGGCATGAATACCTGCCGGATGGTCAGTCCCGCGGTTTCAATGAGGATTTCGCTCGCGCGATTAAACCGGGTTTTATATTTTCCGGTTTTGGAATGGAACGCCGCAAGAAAGTTTTGGCGCTTGCTTTTGAAAACGGTATCAATCTGTTCGACGTCACCCAGGATTCCGAGAAAGAAGCGCTGGGACGAAACCTAAAGGAAATCGTACCGCCCTATGACATCTATATTCAGACGCGGCCCGAGGGGATGGTCTATACCTACGATCTCTACAATCGAAAATTGGCGCAATATGAACTGTTGAAGGCCGAGGTCCAAAGAGGATTGAAGTTGCTGGAGCGAGATCACCTTGATTTTCTAAATATCGCTTTTATGCAATCGGCTCTGGATCACGATCCTGAATACCTTGACAAAATAAAAAGCAATATCGACCGGCTCAAAAAAGAAGGACTCATCCGCTTCGCCTGTGCCGACACCTTTTCGGGCGAATCGACCTACTTGAGGCAGATCACTTCCAATGCATTTGATGCCGTCTATATCAATTTCAATTTTGCCGACTGTAGCGCACTCCGAAGGGTTTTCCCTGCGGCGGAAGAAAAGCGCCTCGGAATCATTTCCCGCGAAGCGTTCATGAAAGGTCAGTTGTATAAGATGGCGGATGAAGTCGGATATACGGATCGAAGCCGTTTGGCCCAAATGGCCCTGAAGTGGACTCTCGCTCACCCGGCGGTGACCACGGTCGTCGTCGGCACCAACAATCCGGATCATCTTCTAACCAATCTTGCGGTTCTAGACGATTTGAGCCTCACCGCGGCCGAAAGGGATCTCATCGAAAAAATCAAGACTTCTCAAATTTTCAAAACCTATGAAGAAAGGAAATTACGGGAATTTTTCCGGAAGAACCAGTAGTGCCGGCCCGCGAAATATGTTATACCGGGCGCACCAATACTCGCAAGGACCTGTCCGACATGCCGAAGCGCACAATTCTTGTTGCTAGCTTAGTTATCGTCATGGCGTTGCTGGGCAATACTCCCGCCCACGCTTTTAAAGTGGTTGACCGTCAATTTTTGTGGTTGAGCGCCAATTTTGCCGAAATACCAGATCCGACAAACCCTGATGTCGCCGAGTCCTCGAACCGCGCGCGGTTGCCCTTGGGACATCTCGCCCATGACAGATATTTGGAACAGCACGGATCCGCACCCCCCTTGAATTTTCTGCAAGCTCTCCAACGCGGCGCTCGTTCGGTTGCGCGCCTTAGCGAGAACGATATTGTTTTCCATCAAGCCGGCCAAAAAAAACCGCTGAAAACTGATATTGTACCTGCCGGTGCTGAACGGGCCGCACCCTATTTGCTGGGAGTCCCCATTTCAGACTTCGTATTGGTCGTTTATCCTTACTATTTTTACGGGTGCAAGGAAAATGATTACATGGTTGAGGTCTACTCTAGATACGGTTCACATCTTTATACCTTTGATTCGCTTCCGACCCATGTCCTGCGTGATAACCCCCGCATCCTGATCGCTCCGCAAAAATCCGGCTGCTGTGATTCTTTGAGGTGGAGCATACGCTTCTACAACCTCGATACCGGCTTCGTTTCGGATTTCACATGTCCTGAAGGACTTTGTGGTGATCTATTGTTCACCCAACTGGACCAGGAAGGGGTCTTTATTGTCGGACAAGAAATAATCGGGTTGGTTCA
>CP070697.1:2622641-2627304 GCA_020353555.1 Desulfobacterales bacterium | reverse complement strand
TGCCGGATGCCATGGTCGACATGGAACTTGAGGGCATCATCGACGAGGCCGAGCGTTCTTTTGCCTATCGCAATACCTCTTTGGAGGATCTGGGACTGACCCGGGAAGCGGTTGCCGCCAAATACCGTGATACGGCCCTTAAGCAAGTCAAACGGCATCTGATCCTGGGCAAGTTGATCGAGCAGGAAAATTTGACGCTGACCGATGAGGAACTCGAAAAGGGTTTACAGGAGATGGCCGCCAGCTTTAACCAACCACTTGAAGATATAAAGAAATTTTACGAGCAAGACCGCACGAAGCTGGAATACTTCAAGCATACGCTACTTGAAAAAAAGGCGATTAAGCTTATAATTGATAGTAGCCAAATCGAAAACGTTGAATCTGAGGACAACCCGAAAAGCAAGCAGGAAGAGGGTTAGTCAACCACCGCCGGCCAGCCTTTTCGCGACGATCAATAACACCGCAAACGAAGGAGACGATGTGTGCCATTAATACCCATGGTCATTGAGCAAAGCAGCCGAGGGGAAAGGGCCTACGACATTTATTCGAGGCTTTTGAAAGACCGCATAATTTTCCTCGGCACGGCGATGAACGACGAAATCGCCAATCTCTTGATTGCCCAGTTCCTTTTTTTGGAGTCGGAGGATCCGGATAAAGACATCAATTTCTATATCAATTCGCCGGGCGGTCTGGTGACGGCCGGACTGGCGGTTTACGATACCATGCAGTACATCAAGCCGGAGATCGCCACCGTTTGTATCGGACAGGCGGCCAGTATGGGGGCCCTGTTACTAACGGCCGGGTCCAAGGGCAAACGCTACTCGCTGCCCAACTCCCGAATTCTGATCCACCAGCCCATGGGAGGCTTTCAGGGGCAGGCATCGGATATTGAAATCCAGGCCAAGGAAATCCTCCGCATGAAGGATACCTTGAATCAGATACTGGTGCGTCACACTGGAAAGACTCTGGAAGAAATCCAGAGAGATACGGACCGCGACTATTTCATGAGCGGTTTGGAGGCCCAATCTTACGGTCTGATTGATCACGTGATCACCAACCGCGAAGATCTTGACCACCTTGAAGACACGGAGGCGTAGAATGCCCAAGAAAAAGGATGAAAATGATAATCTTTTCTGCTCTTTTTGCGGAAAGAATCAATCCGAGGTCAAAAAGCTGATTGCTGGTCCCGCCGTCTACATTTGTGACGAATGTATCCAGCTATGCAGTGAAATCATTGAAGAGGAAAGTGTCAAAGATGCCAAAAATACGGAGCGGACCTTAATTCCCCAGGAAATCAAGAGGAAACTCGATGCCTATGTGATTGAACAGGATTTGGCGAAAAAAATACTGGCCGTCGCCGTGTACAATCATTACAAACGGCTGGATTCCACGGTGAACACAGGAGATGTGGATATCCAGAAAAGCAACATTCTCCTGATCGGGCCGACCGGCTGCGGCAAAACCTTATTGGCCCAAACGCTGGCGCGGTTCCTCAATGTGCCGTTTACCATCGCCGATGCGACGAGTCTGACCGAAGCCGGCTATGTGGGCGAAGACGTTGAAAATATCATCCTGGCTTTGCTCCAAAATGCCGACTACGATGTGGAAAAAGCCAAACGCGGTATCGTTTATATCGATGAAATCGACAAGATTGCCTCCAAGTCCGATAATCCCTCGATTACCCGTGATGTGTCCGGCGAGGGGGTGCAGCAAGCCCTCTTGAAAATAATCGAAGGAACCACCGCCAGTGTGCCCCCCAAGGGGGGGAGAAAACATCCGCAGCAGGATTTCGTCAAGGTCGACACCTCCAACATCCTTTTCATCTGCGGCGGCACCTTCAATGGTCTTGATAAAATCATTCAGCGCCGGCTGGGCTCCAAGATGATGGGATTCGGGGCCAAGATCGTTCAGCAAGCGGAGCAAAGTATCGGTGAGGTTCTGCGTGAGGTTCAACCGGAGGATTTAATCAAATACGGTATGATTCCCGAGTTTTTGGGACGGCTGCCGGTGATAGCCACCCTGGATGAGCTCAATGAAGCGACCCTGATCCGGATTCTCACCGAACCCCAGAACGCGCTGGTCAAACAGTTTCAGAAATTGTTTGAAATGGAGGGTGTGAACCTCCGACTCACCGATAGCGCCCTGTCGGCGATTGCCAAGGAGTCCATGAAACGCAAATCCGGGGCGCGAGGGCTGCGGGCGATTATGGAAACCAGCATGCTGGATATCATGTACGAGATTCCTTCCGTCGAAAACGTCAAAGAGTGTGTGATCGGTGAAGATGTCATCCTGCACAGGGAAGCCCCGATTTTACTGTACGAGCAGACCAAGAAACAGGCCTAAGGGTTTTAAGTGCTGATGAAACCGGCAGAAATTTTTCGCACGGGTCAATTTTGTCATTCAAAACGGTTGCGGATTGCATTACTCGGATTTTGAAATTGTTTTCTGCCATAAAGATCACGAAACGAATTTTCAACACCTTAACAACGATTTACCGAGATATTGGAAAAATGGTCAATATACCGAAAATGTTCAAAGACGACGAGTCGATATCCCCTCAAAAGGTCCTTCCGCTTTTGCCTTTAAGGGATATCGTGGTGTTTCCCCACATGGTGGCGCCCCTTTTCGTGGGACGGACCAAGTCCGTCAATGCGCTTTCAGAGGCGATGGACAAAGACAAAAGCGTCATTCTAGCCACCCAGAAAAAGGCGGGCATCGACAACCCCGGTGAAGAAGACATCAGCAAAATTGGAACGCTGGGCAAAGTGCTCCAGCTCCTGCGGCTGCCGGACGGGACGGTCAAAGTGCTGGTGGAGGGGAAGAAGCGGGTCCACATCACCCGTTTTGTCGGGCAGGAAGAATTTTTTCAGGTCGAGGTGAAAGAAATTCTCGCGCAGAGAATCCCTCCGGCCGAAGCCATGGCGCTGACCCGGTCGATTCTCCAGAGTTTCGAAGAGTATGCCAAGGTGAACAAGAGTATCTCCAAAGAGCTCATTGCCAACGTCTCTTCCATCTCAGATCCCGCGCAGTTGGCCGATACGTTGGCGGCCCACTTTTCTTTCAAGATCGAGGATAAACAGCGTCTTTTGGAAACCATCTCGCTGTCCGAACGGCTGCCGCTGCTGCTGAGCTTGATCAAGATGGAAATCGAAGTCTTCCGCATGGATCAGCGCATCAAGAGCCGTGTCAAGGAGCAGATGGAGAAGACCCAGAAGAACTACTATCTGAACGAACAGATGCGGGCCATCAAAAAGGAAATGGGCGCTGACGATGACGGAGCCGACGAACTCAAAGAGCTTGAGGAAAAGATTAAGAACAAGAAGATGTCCAAGGAGGCCACCGAAAAAGTCGAACAGGAACTCAAGAAACTGAAACTGATGACGCCCATGTCCGCGGAAGCCACGGTCGTCCGCAACTATATCGAATGGATCATCAGCTTGCCCTGGTTCGAAAAGACCGAGGTGCGCGACGATTTGGATGAGGCCGAAAAAATCCTGAACGAGGACCACTACGGGCTGGAGAAACCCAAGGAGCGCATCCTCGAGTATCTGGCCGTCCAAGCGCTCGTCAACAAAATTCGGGGGCCGATCCTCTGTTTCGTCGGACCGCCGGGCGTCGGCAAGACTTCCCTGGCCAAATCAATCGCCCGGGCCACCGGCCGCAAATATGTGCGCCTTTCCCTGGGAGGGGTAAGGGATGAAGCGGAAATCCGTGGACATCGGCGCACTTACATCGGGGCCCTGCCGGGCAAGATCATCCAGTCCTTAAAAAAAGTGGGGGTCAACAATCCCGTATTTTGTCTGGACGAGGTCGATAAGATGAGCATGGATTTCCGGGGCGATCCTTCCGCGGCGCTTCTGGAAGTCCTCGATCCCGAGCAGAACTTCAGCTTTAACGACCATTATCTGGATCTGGACTACGATCTTTCGGATATACTTTTTATCACCACCGCCAATACCCTGCCGGATATCCCCCTGCCCTTGCAGGACCGCATGGAAATCATCCGGCTGCCCGGCTATACGGAATTTGAAAAATATCATATCGCCGAGGGCTTCCTCGTGCCCAAACAGATCAAAGCCAACGGGCTTGAAGGTAAGAATGTCCAGTTTTCCAAAAACGCGATCCTATCCATTATTCGGCGCTATACGCGGGAAGCCGGGGTCCGGAATCTGGAGCGCGAAATCGCTTCCATTTGTCGCAAGCTGGCCCGTGAAGTCTTAAAACTCAAAGACAAAAGTGAATTCATCGTATCGGAGAAATCCGTCGCCAAGCATCTGGGTCCCTATCGTTTCAAACAGGACCAGATCGAAGATAAGGACCAGGTGGGCATCGTGACCGGCTTGGCCTGGACGCAGGTCGGCGGCGAGCTGCTGTGTGTGGAAACCCTGACGATGCCTGGCCGGGGGAAACTGACGGTCACCGGCAAATTGGGGGATGTCATGCAGGAATCGGCCCAGGCCGCGGTCAGCTACGTCCGGTCCCGGGCGGCCACCCTGGTGATTGATGATAAATTCCATAGAAAGCTTGATATTCATATCCATATCCCCGAAGGGGCGATTCCCAAAGATGGACCCTCCGCGGGCATTTCCATGTGTACTTCGCTCGTATCGGCACTGTCCAAGCGCCCCGTGCACCGCGATATCGCCATGACCGGTGAAATCAC
>CP070697.1:2617867-2622541 GCA_020353555.1 Desulfobacterales bacterium | reverse complement strand
TCCATTCCGATAATGCTGCGGATGGCGTAGTCGAGCGGTTCGGCCGTGTCTTCGAAAAACTCTCTTAAAATTTCCTGATCCACATCCGGGTTCTGGGTGAGAACCAGCGAGGTCAGGGCTTTCAGATCCGCTTCGGTGACCGGCTCACCGGCCTTGATTTTTTGCAGGGTGGGGTTTTGATCGAACACTTTGAGCAGGGCGGCCTGAACCTGTTTGCGGTATCCGGGCATGTCGCTAAATTTGAGCTGGGTCGGCCGCCGCTGAAATCTTTCCTGGCCGTCATGCAGATCGATAAACTTGGGTTGCGGCGGCTCGTAGACTGCTTTGGCCATATATTTCATGATGCCGCGCAGCTCCCGGCGCACGGTTTCCAGATTTTCGATGGTCGCCGCGGCCCAGAATTCGGCGCTCTTGACCGCTTTGATGGATTCGGCTTTATCCCGGACCGGATTCAAGTGCATCTGGAGGCGGCTGATCCGGTCGCGCAGTTGCGCTTTGTAGTCATCAAAGCGGCCCGATTTTTTGAGCAGCGCGATCTGCAGCTCAGTCATCAGCAGATCAAAGCGGTAGGCCGGGATTTCGCCCCGGATATCGGCCCATTGCATCAGAGGCGCCATTTGTTTGCGCAGGGTCAGCTCAACGGCGGGGTCAAACCGCTGGAGGACCTCCGGCTTGGAAACGTTGCGCTTTTCACGCCATTTTTCCCGCACGCTGATGGTCTCCTCCGATAGCCGGTCGAGATCCTCTTTGATCAATGCGATGACCAGATCAAATGCCGCCGGCCGGCTCTGGTCCAGGGCCGTGCGCGCAAGATCCAGGCGGGCTTCGAACAGCTGCTGCATCAGCGACTTTGAAACCGACGGTTCGGCCGTTTTATACTGCTTGTCGAAAAATTCGAAATTGCCCCAATGGTCGAAAATTCTGAAATGGGTTTTGTTTTTGCCCGGGCCGAACAGATCCGGGCAAAGTCGGGTGCCGCGGCCGATCATCTGCTCGAACTTGACCATGGAACGGATCGGTTTGGCGAATACGAGATTGACGACTTCCGGCACGTCGATTCCGGTGTCCAGCATATCGACGGACACCGCGATTTTCGGGTCGCTGTCCGGCGCGCTTTTAAAGTCGTCGATCAGCTGTTCGGCCCGGGGATCGTAGTTGTCGATGACCCGGCAGAACTTGCCGCCGCACTGGGGAAACAGTTCGTTGAAGACCTCTGCCAGCAGCACGGCATGGTTGTGGTTGCGGGCGAAGATGATGGATTTGCCCGGATACTGGGCCGTGTCGTCCCGGATGCCGTTTTCCATCAGGTTGCGGATGATGGCGCGGTTGGTATCGCGGTTGAAAATCTGTTTGTCGATCTGGTGGTTTTCGTAGTCGAAGTCCGCCGGATCTTCACCGTCTTCTTCGAGCTGGCGCTTCTGCTCCGCCGTCAGGTCCTTGTACTTGATTCCCTCCCGCAGAAACCGGGTGGTATGGGTGTCGACCTCGTAAGGGACGAGAAACCCTTCCTCCACGGCCTGGTCCAGGGGGTAATAGGCCGTCGGCGTCCGGTCCTCACAATCGAACATCTTGAAGGTGTTCCTGGAGATAAAATCCACCGGCGTGGCGGTTAATCCCACCTGCAGGCAGTCGAAATACCGGAACATATCCCGGTAGCGGTTGTAGATGCTGCGGTGGGATTCGTCGGCGATCATCAGATCGAAAAAGCCGACATCGAAGCTCTGATAGATTCTTTTCATGGCCGGGTAGGTGGCCAGGTAAATCCGCTTGTCCCGGTCTTTGGCCGTGCCGGCGGTGACGACCGTCATGGGTTCGGTCAAATAATCGTTGTAGGCGTTCTTGGCCTGTTTGCGGAGCTCTTTGCGGTCGCACAAAAACAGCACCCGTTTAACCCAGCTTGTGCGATTCAGTAAATCGGTCAGGGCAATGGCCACGCGGGTCTTGCCGGTGCCGGTGGCTTGCACCAGCAGTCCCTTGCGGTGGCTGGCGGTGAACTTTTCGGTGAGCCGCTTGATGGCTTCGATCTGATAGATCCGATCGACGATTGCGGGTTTCGGCGAGATCGTCTGCAGGGGAAGGCGGTTTTCGCGTTTGTAAATGATATATTGCAGGCTGTCCTTGGAATAAAAACCGTAGATCTTTCGGGGCGGATAGCCGCAGCCGTCATCCCAGATAAAAATATCAAAGCCGTTGGTGTAAAAGATGACCGGCCGCTGGCCATGCCTCCTTTCCAGTCCGTCCGCATAGAGCTTGGCCTGCTGCTGGCCCAACTCGGCGCTAACGGCGGTTTTCTTGGCTTCGACAACCGCCAGCGGCTGCCCGTTGTCGTCCCAGAGCACATAATCGGCATAGCCGATAACGGTTTTCGTCGGCTGATGTTGGATTGCTTCTTCCTGGGTCACCTCGCCGGTGTTGACGCCGTTGACGCCGACCTCCCAGCCGACGGCCGTCAATTCGGTATCGATCAGCCGCTTGCGGGTGGCGGCCTCGTCAAGGCCCAAGGCATCCGCGGCGGTTTTACCGAGGGACAGCAGCCGCTGGAGCTCCTCCACCTTTTTTTCGGTCACCCGGGTTTTGACCCGGGCGGCTTCCAGTTCGGCCAGAAGCGACTGCATCTCCGATTCTTTGGCAGCAAGGGCTTCTTGAATGCGCAGTTTACCTCGTTTCAATTCTGTCGCTGTTTTTTCAAGGCGATCCGTTTTTTCGGGCGCCTGATAGGCCGGGCAGTCGCTTTTGGGGCCGCCGTTTATGATAAAAAACCAGCAGCCGAGGTGAAAGGCATCTTTTAGCAACTCAGGCGCATTAAACCGGGCAACGGATTCACCGTGGGCGGCCTTGTTGCCGGCCAGCCGAATGCTGTGAAACGCGTTTAACACAACCGAGGGGACGGACTGCTTGAATTCGTCGGTATCGAGGAGTTCGATCAGGGAATCCGAAGCGGGTTTGGGCAAGCCGTGCTCATCATAAAACCGATGGACCATCGACTCGACATAGGTTCTCAGCTTCACTAAGGCACCGGGGGGATCCGGCCAGACATATTGTTCGGCGAACCCACCAAGGCTTGAAAGCTCCGGCCATCGGTCGCGCAGAAATTCAAAATTCCTTGATTGCATGATGATCCCGTTCATGCCCAGGAATAGAGCAACACCCGTGCCAGGTCAGCCAACCCGATATTTGTTCATCCAGTTGGAAAATGTCTGGTAGCTGGGCAGACCGACCAGTTCGGCGGCCCTGGTCTTGTTGCCGTTGGCTTCGGTCAACGCGCGATTCAAATAATGCTGTGCTAATTTTTCCATTAATTTTGGCAGGTTAATTCCATCGCCCAATGGTTTGTGAAGCAGCGACTCGTTGGTGGGATTGACCATCGGAAGCATGGCTTCGCGAATATCTTCCAGCTCGATCGTCGTGCCGGTGGACCATATGGCCGCGCGCCGCAACGTGTTTTGAAGCTCCCGCACATTACCCGGCCAGTCATATTGTAGCATAAGATTTTTTGCGGCAGAAGAAATTTTCTTGCGTTTATAGCCGGGTTCGGCGACGCTCTCGGTGTTGATCTGATCCAGGATGCTATCAATCAGCAGGCCGACATCGCCGGCCCGCTCTTTCATCGGCGGCAGCTTTAAGACGGCCACTGCAATGCGATAAAAAAGATCCGCCCGGAAGCCGCCGTTCGCCATTTCTCTTACCAGATCTCTGTTCGTGGCCGCAATGACGCGCACATCAAACGGTATCGGTTTTGAAGCCCCCAACCGGGTAATTTCTTTCTCCTGCAATGCCCTTAATAGCTTGACCTGTGCTTGCAGCGGCAGCTCGCCGATTTCATCCAGAAACAATGTTCCCGCATTGGCTGCTTCAAAATAGCCGGTGCGCTGCTTGTCCGCCCCGGTAAAGGCTCCTTTTTCGTGGCCGAACAACTCGGATTCGATCAATTCCGACGGAATCGCTCCGCAGTTGACCGCAACAAAAGGGTTGTTCCTGCGGGGACCGGCATTGTGAATCGCACGGGCCAGCAGCTCCTTGCCGGTGCCTGAATCCCCTTCGATGAGTACGGGAACCGAGCGTGGCGCAACCAGCCGGGCCTTGGCAATCACCCGTTTCATGGAGTGGCTGCGATGGAGGATGCTTTCAAACTCCGGAGCTTCCGGTGCAAGGCCGGCCGTCAGTTTTTCCAGTCTTTGATCCGGCTTTCGCAGCAGATCCGGGATAAATTCAGCCGAAAGATCAAAGGGCACCGATGCGACCTTCACGCCCTCCTTGATGGAGGATTCAATAAGGGTGGCAGGGTAGCGCGTTTTGGCGATGATGATCCAAACCGCGGCCATGGCGGGCGTGCCGGGGCTGAGGTGATATGTCATCTCGACATCACTATCTTCAGAATCGAGTTTATCTTTGATAACTCCGACGGCGGCTTCGTAGATATCACCGAAATGGGTCGGGCTGGACAGACTGGCCTTCCTGGTTTGGATTTGGGCTGGGGTAAAGGTTTTTAGCCACTTTACGTAATTTTTGCAATCTGAGTCCGGTACATCATAGATCAGGATTATCTCTTGAAATGAACGTTCAGATACGGCCTGGGCAATGGGGCCTAAACCGATATTTTTTTCTCCCCGGCAAGCCTTCAAATCGGTAAAGCCGATCCAGGAATATAATATTGATTTCATAATCAGATAAGAT
>CP070697.1:2613072-2617767 GCA_020353555.1 Desulfobacterales bacterium | reverse complement strand
AAGGGTTTGATCGCCATCGACAAAGCGACCCAGGCCACCGGGATGCGGGGGGTGTTTGCCGGGGGCGATGCGGCCAATGGTCCCGCGACGGTGGTCGAGGCGATTGCCGCCGGACGGCGCGCGGCCATCAGCATCGATCGATACTTGGGCGGAGACGGCACCTTGGAATTTGCCCAGCGGAAGGCGGAAGACGAAAACGGGCAGCCCCCGTACGACGGAAAACGGGAAAGTGGATTTGCGGAACTGCCAAAGGTTGCGGTACCATCCCTGCCCCTTTCGGAAAGGAACAATGGATTTGCCGAGGTCGAGCGCTGCTACAGTGACGAGCAGGTGCGCCAAGAAATCCACCGCTGCCTGCAGTGCGATTTGGAAATTCGTTTGGCCCGAGAGACGCGGTGTCAACTGGACGACGCCTGATCGGAGGAAGGGGAGGGTCGCAAAGGCCGGAGGGGGACGGACGTAGGGGTGCCGCCGGAAACGACGCAGAACGCCAGGACCTTGTAGCGGGTATGCCGGGCAGACACTAAACATGAGTTGGGGAGGGAGACTATTATGGAAAAAATAAAAATCGATAGCAACGCTTTTAGTTATCCTATGCCCGTGGTGCTGGTTGGCTCGGTGGTGGAAGGCCGAGCCAATTTCATGGCCGTCGCCTGGGTTTCGCGCGTTAATTACAAGCCGCCGATGCTGGCCGTAGCACTCGGTCCGCATCACACCAACAAGGGCATTGAAAAACACAAATCTTTCAGTGTGAATATTCCGGATGTCACATTGGTGGAAAAAACGGATTACTGTGGTTTGGTATCGGGCAGCCAGACGGACAAATCAGGCGTTTTTGAAGTTTTCTATGGTGATTTGAAGGGAGCCCCTCTGATCCGGGAATGCCCGGTCTGCATCGCCTGCAAGGTCCATGATGCCGTTAAATTGCCCTTTGATACACTCTTCATTGGTGAAATTGTCGAAGTGTTCACCGAAGAACGTTATCTGACGGACGGCAAGGCGGATATTAAAAAAATAAAACCATTCACGCTCACAATGCCCGACAATAATTATTGGCAAGTGGGCGATAGTATCGCTAAGGCATGGAATGTCGGTAAAAAATTAAAGCAAAGCCCGTAAGGTGTCCGAGTCGGAGTTGGGCGGCAAGCGGAAGGTCAAGCTTGAGCGCCGGGTCCGGGGCAAGTTCGAGGCTGCCCGGCCTTTGAGGTTGAACCCGCCGTTTCCGCCCGTTTGGCAGCGGGTTGTCGGAAGCGATCAGCTGGGATATTGACCACTTCGGTGCGTACCTCTGCCGCGCAGAGCTGCGTTTTCCTTCCTGCAACGTCGGATGGGGATAAGACATAATCGCCGGCTCCCTTAGGGGGCCGCTTCCCGGTGATCCGAGACGATCTGCCATTTTCTATCTCGAAATTGGCACGGGACTCGGGGGGGATAATTTCTTGTAATTGTACACGCCGTTTTGTTTGTTGATATACGTGAACAGCCCTGATCGAAGGATTGACTTCGGTATCCAACCGGAAACCGGGAATAACCACACGGCCAAGCTTCCTTCCGGCTTGAGGATGCGGTGCATTTCGGGTAAAAGACGGTTCAACGGCAACGAAGGGAAAGGAACCACACCAAATAGCAGCACCTTGTCTATGCTTGCAGCCTCTAATCCGGTATCCACCGCATTGCGTTTTACGACGCGGACGTTTTTTAAATCAGCAGCTCGTACTTTTTTCGAGACCTGTTCGATATATCCCGACAAAACGTCCATTGCCACCAAGCAACCTTGATCGCCGATCATCTGGGCGGCGGGGATAGTGAAAAACCCAGTTCCGCACCCCACTTCTAGAATGGTTTCTCCGGATTTGACATCCGCGCCTTGCAGTGTTTTCACCGGATTGAAAAGCCATTTTCTAAGCCTACTCCCCATCAACAGACCGGCAGGTTTAAAAATTAAATTCAGAATCTTTGAGTTTCCCAGGTCTTCGGTTTTCATGTTTCAACTTGCAACGGGGATGGTGCGTATGTTCATAGTGCTGTTGAATAAAACCGGCCAACGATTTTAGCTATCCTGCCGTCCAGCGAGCTGGCGAGCGATCACGGCATTTACGGGAAACCGCATCGTTTTTGCCGTCGGGTTCATCCGTAATGGAAAGAAATCGCATTGGGCCAGCCGTTCGGAAATTTTCTGATTTTTTATAGCTCCTCAGATTCTCAATGGCAATTGACGCTGCTAATCGGCCGCGCGGGCTTTTGCTTCGGCGGAAATTTTGTCTTCTGTAATTCGATTGATGCGGAGTCATCGCGTGACAAGCTAGGCTGTTGAGTGGCAAGAGGACGAAACGCTTCGTCAGAGCCGCGGCGAAACTTGCGCTGCGGCCTCCTGCGAGGAGATGACGGGGTAAACCTCGAATTCGACAATGTCACTCCAGTTGGAGATCCATTCATCGAGAAGTTTGCGATCCGCTGTTTCCATAAGTTGAAAACAACGTTCGAGCTTTTCATCCACCCAGCTTGATACGTATTGCAACCCTTCGGGAGCGAGGCGGCCGCGATCACGGAAGCGCCGATAGACAGGCACTGGGTCCTGATTCTTAAAATGTTCAACGATCATGTAAAGCACAGCGGCTGCTCCCAATGGTGCGGCTCAATTCGGTTGCACTGCTGATGATTAACCATCACCGGCGGGACTGGAGCGCGGCGGAAATCCCGTCCCAGGGCGTGCCCCGTTCTGTTTTTCATTTATCTCTGGAAGCGCTTTGATCGGTTTTGCGGATTGCGCTGCAAGGTCATTTTGTGGCCACAGCATAGAATTCCACACCGTGCTTAAGGGTCGTCCCCGCCAGCGCTGGAGCATTTGTCCAGCCTGATTTCTCTAAGAACCGGTCAAGTTCTTCGGGTCGTATGCTCCACATCCATGGCTCGCCGACGGCCTTCTGAAGCCACAGCATCAACCCGGTCCAGCGGCCGACATCAGGCCGACCATCGGCACCGGCAGGGATATAGGAAAAGGCGGCACGGCTGCCGGCACCGCTGACGGCAGCACATTGACAAAATAAGTCCCGGACCGCTTCGGGAGGCAGGTACATCACAAGGCCCTCGGCTAGGATGACGGTTCGTGCACTCTCATCCCATAATTCGTTGGCCTTGAGAACATCCGCCAATTTCCGTTTGCCAAGATCTTCCGCGATCAGGCAGAGATTGTCGCGCTGCCCCATTGCAGCGATGCCGTTAGCCTTGAGACAGGCTGTCGCCGGGCGATCGATTTCAAAAAAGTTCACGCCAGGGAACTCCGGCGCCAAACGCCACCCCAGCGTGTCGTAACCGGCCCCCAGAACAAGGATTTGAGCGGCGCCAGCGCCAATACCATCTCTTACTTGGCGCTCACAGAACGCCTTTCTGTAAGCAAAGGCCTCAAACTGGCCCGGCATCATCCAGTCGAACGCTTGGTAGACAGAGACCATTCGTTGGGAACGGGACCATCGCACTGTTCGGGCGTCAACCGCACCGGAAGCAACGAGTAATTTCTCCGTAGCCTGCACCGTGCCGGGAGGAAGAAGCCGATCCATTCCCGGTTTCGCCGCTAAAGTGACGATGTTGAGGGCGACTTTGTACGCCGTCCTACTCGGTTTGTCTTTGCGCACGGGATCCCCTTCTGTCAAAGAACTATAGGTGAAAATTCACGCTCCGGCCACCACGGCCCGATAGGTTCGGTGAAATGCCCCGCCGCGATAATCGCGTTCGCAAACATGAATACCCGAGAGTTCATTCTTGGACCGTTTCCCATTCCTCTATTGGGTTGGCTCGAGCTCCCTCACTCAGACGTGGCGAGCATGGCTAAGGTTTTGAGCCAACCTGGCGGCCATCGAACCCTTAACCTGCACAGGCCTTCACGCAGAGCCGCAGAGTTTTTCCAGGCAAGTTAAGCGATTTGTACGCCGGAGGCGGTCTAATCTTCCATAAAAAACTTTCTAAAAAGTTCTTCCGACTTTTTAAAGCCATCCTCTGTCAGGCCGACCGATTTGGCCTTGCCCACAGGATTAGTAATAAGGCCTTTTTCATGAAGGCGGTTCATTGTGTCCCAATCAAAACCCTTCCATGCCCTTGCCCCGAAACCTTCTTCTCTTGCATGGGTAACCAAATATAGAAGGGCTAAGGTGTATTCATCAACTTTTTCTCTATCGTAGTCCATTTTATTATTCCTTGAACACGATTAGGATAGCGAACGTCCCCGGGATGAGCAGCGGGCCGCCTTACTTCGAAAACCTGAAAACTCTATGCAAACCGCCCGGCTTTTCCTGTCAGCTCCATCCCGTTCGGTGGCCCTGTTTGCAACTACGGCTTCTTAAATGAGCCGTGGATCATCATGGTGTCTTCAGTCTTGGCCAGCACCTGACTCTAATGAGCGATTCGCTCAAGCCGAAGATCATCACCATATCCCCGGTAACAAACGATAACGCACCCGCGTGGCATAATCACGTTAGCCTGCTAATTCATCCTGCAAGGTTCTATCTTCCAAACTGGTGCGGATGACCAAAACAATCGTGAGAAAAGCCGCTGGCAGAAATGCCCATGCTGCATCCAGGAAAAGCGGAATGGCCAGATTTGACCACAGCGCCCCGGCGTAACCAGGATGCCGCACCCAGCGGTAGGGGCCGCTCGATACGACCTGCTGGCCGCGCTCGGTCTGGAGGCGGACCATTACCG
>CP070697.1:2608276-2612972 GCA_020353555.1 Desulfobacterales bacterium | reverse complement strand
CACCAAGCCAGACGTTCGTAACATCCAGGCGCTATAATCCGTCGAAAATCAAAAGTGAGATCCATCGTAGAGTTTGCAGGACCTCCGTTCCCTGCAACCCACATACGGATCTCGACTTGGTCTCGGGCGGTAGTTTCACCGAGAATGTGCATGTGAAGATTATTGGTCACCAGTCCCCATTTGCCGGTGGAGAATTGCCGCGCAACTCTTCCCAGAACAGGCCACAGAGAAGCCTCCCGGATCTCGCCCAACCAAAAAAAATAGTTCGCAAAATATACAGTCCGGGTTAGCTGGGCGTTGGCCTTGAAGGTTACAGGAAATCGATGGACAAACATCCCCTGACCTTGCGGACCCGCTTTCAGGGTATCAAAGGAACGCAGTTCAAATAGGTCGGAGTAACCATCATAGCCGGTAGACCCATAAGGTAGAGCGTCACTTTCTGAAGGTAAAATTGCTGGCACAGTGAGAGCTAGAATTCGCTCCGGCCCCCATGTCAGATTCAAGGGCAACGTTACAATGAGAATCGGATCATCGTATGTCTCACTTTGAAAAAGGACCACATCGCTATTCTTCTTGGCAATTTCCATTTGGCCGGGACTTTCCCCGGTGACCTTACGGAGAGTTTCCAAGGCAGACCAAACCCTAGTCCCTGCTCGATCAATGGAGTCGGTCTCACGACCTAGCGCTTCCAGAAGATGGTCCCGTCCTTGCCCGAGAAGCGCGTCCCATTCTTCCCGGGTTCGGTGGGCGATGGGCGCGACATCACAGCCTTGTGGCCCCAAACCGGCTGCGCAGAAACACAGTCGATCATCATGAGAGAGTGAAATCTGGATGTTATTTTCCGCCAATCCGGTCACAATAGGTTTGCCGGAATCAAGCCATTCTACATCAAAATTCGGCAGCGTATCAGGATGCTCCTCCAGCGCCTGAATAACGGCTTTCCTCAGCAAGGGGAGTTCCCGCGCATGCCGGTCTTCTCTTGTTAGATGATGAAGCCCCGGCAGATAATTAAACAAGACGCTTGGAGCCCTAAACTCCAATCTTTCGCTGAGGCTTTTGATAGTCTGATGAACGATTCGGTTGTCGCGCTCATCCGGCGAAATCAGATCAGCAGCCGAGGGACGGCCGTCGTGATGCTTCAAAATCTTAAGGGAATAACCTTCCAGTTTCTCCCTACAGCGGCCATTATCATCGACAACTATGACAGCGCTTTCGATATGCATTGCTTCCAGGTGATTCAGTTCCGCGCGGGCCAATAACGAATTCGGTGCTTTTCCCTCGGAAGGATAGATCTCAAGACAACCGATGGAAACCGGCAGGCAAGTTTCGCGTGGTACAAGCAACTGAGCCGACTGGAGCAACGAATCCCGGAAGAAAGGATCTCCCAGAAATAAGGTGCCGTGCGCGTGGCACGGAAAGGCTTTTTTTTCCACCGCAGAAATCTCTTCCAGTTTCGAACTAAAGACCACCTTTTCGGCCATCTCATCTTTGGCTCCAAGCTCCCAAATGCTTTGTAGACGCTGGAAAAGAGGACCCTGGAACAGCAAGGTGTCGCGGTAAAGATCCGGTTGGGGCTGGATGCCCAGGGGTTGCGTTGGAACTTTAATACCATATTCTGGTGGTTCATCCGCCAGGCCCAGAACAAAGATCGCCGAAAAGAAATCGGTCTTCACCCCGGTCCGGGGTTTGGTAATGCCGGCGCGGACTTTGAGCTTGTCCGATTCGGACTGCCGTTCCTCAACTTGCGCCCACACGACGATGTCCGCCCCCTCTTGCGGATCCACCGTGATAGGACGCTCCAGTTTGATGTCCTCGATTCGGACCCGGCGGAAATCCCGTTCACCCGTGGCATGGGCTGCAACCTGGGCCATGGCTTCCAGGCCGAATACGGCCGGAAACAAATAGGAACCGTTGAAGACATGATCTTTTAGATAAGGATCCCGTTCCAAGGTTAAGTGGGCCTGAAAGACAGACTCTACCCCTGGAGTGATAAAGAGAGGTTCTTCAAGGTATCGCGCATTTAGGGCCGCCGTGAAGGGCTCGATGAACCAGGTGTCCAATCCGCCCAGGCGCGCGGATACTATGACTTGCGGCACGCCGGGGTCGTGCAGGAACAGGCGGACAAAGCGCCTGACCCCTTCCTCGGTGGGAATGGCATCCACTCCCATCCGTTTGAGACGCTGGACACTGCCCATGCGCGCGCCCATCCCTTCATCGCGCCAGATGCTGAAGGCTACCGCCAGAGTTTGGGTTTCGGGATGGTCGGCTTCGAACCGCCGCAGAATGACATCCAGGGATTCATTGGAAAAACCGTACCAGGCGTTGCCCGGCATTCCGGTGACCGCGATAATCGAGCTAAGTCCGACGAAAATCTTGGGAGGGATGTCTTCCAGCACGAACAGGAGATTCAACGCACCCATGATCTTGGGACTCACCTCCTGCATAGCGTCTTTGACGGAAACCTGGTTAGCCGGCCGGGGATGGTTGAGTCCGGCACCGTGAATCACACCACTGATGGGCCCCATCTCCTGTCGGATCTGAGCTACTAGCGCCGCCACCGCATCGAGGTCGGAAACATCGCAACTGAAATATCTGGCGACCACTCCCTGGTCGGCGTATTTCTGAAGAGTTTCGGCAATCTCACGACTCTCCGCATCCTCGGAATAATCACTGGGATGAGGCGAACGGCCAACCAGGGCCATCCGTGCCCCTGTTGCCATGGCAACACCCAGGGCACAGGCCGCGGTAATTCCTTTCGCGCCGCCGGTGACCAAAATGACGTCTTCGCCCGACCATTCCGCCGCCCGGGGTTTGTAAGAGGCGGGCTGCACGAGTCGCTGCCGCGAAATCCGGCGCCGCAGTTTACGGTCAAATCCCACGGCGGCAAAAGAATCGGGGGTGTTGATTTCTTCAAAGGCTTTTTCCGCAATCTTTTCCGTATCCAGAAACGGGAAAAAATCCAGAACGCGCACCCTTAAGTCGCTGCGCTCCAGGTGCAGACTTTTTGCCAGGGCCGTGGCACAGCAGGGATTCAGATCAGACACCCGCAGCCGGGAACCCAAAAAGCCCCCGCCGAATTGGATATAGACCACCGTGGTGCGGCGACGGGGCGCCTGCGAAGCGGGGGGCGAGGGGAGCACGCTGGCCAAACGCTCGACGACTTTTTGGAGATCGGCCTCGTTGGCTTCATAGGTACTGGGTGTCCGGGGGAGAACCGCAATGAGATGGGTGTAGGCGATATCGGTGGCCAGGGCCTGCTGCTTGGCTTCCGCAAAACCTGCCGTCTGCACCTGCGCACCGTGCAAAAGGAAACTGTCCCGTAAGGCCTCCGGCACTTCCGTCGTGTCCGGACCGCTCAGAATGAGAACTTTTGCAGCCCGCCAGTCATCCTCGCGGCGCTTGCCCCACCATTCGGGCAGAGCAGGAAAGGGTTCTTCCACTAGTTCAACCGCAAATTCTCGCACCCAGGAATCAAGTTGTCCCTCACCCAAAAGGGACGGCCGGGGGGTTTGCTTCAGGGCGAGGCGCTCCAAAATTGCGGCAATCTGCCGCAGGCTGCGCTGCAGGAGCGGCCCGGGGTCGACGTTTGCCTCGACGTTCAGTAAAGATGCCGATCGCCGAAGCAGCGCTTTCACTTGGTCTAATCCCAGACCGAAATCCCGCCCCACCAGAGCGTCGGCATCCAAAGATTCCCTGGGCAAACTCGTTATTTCGGCCGCCTGGTCCAGGATTATTCCCAGTGGGTCGATTTTTGTACGTTCCGGAGATTCCAGTGGAGTTTTACCCGCCAGTTCCATGAGTTTGTCCAGGATCCGGGACAAATTGGCGTTGGCAAAGTCCAGAGGCTCTATCTCTCCTTCCAGGCCCATGGCCTTTTGCGCCTTCCCGATCAAATCCCCGGCTTTAATCGAATCCAGATTAAGGTCATCCAAAAGACGCATACTCAAATCGAGACTCTCGCGCGTAAAGCCGGTAATCTCCGCCGCCAGAGAAAGAAGCCGCGCTTCCATCTCTTCGCGCGTGTGGGGTGCGGGGGGCATCTCCGGAGCAGGCCCCGCCCGTTCCGGCCGGTTCGTCCTGACCTGCGGGGCCTTGAATTCTAAGGTCCCTGCAAACTCCGGCGGTGTCGAATGCTTCAAGTCGGCCTGAATCACCTCGGCCAGGAAAGCGCCGCGTGCCTTAAGATAAGCGTTGAGCTCGGCCGGGGACAATTGGACAAGATCGGCTAGCAGATCAGCCGGCGTATCCCCGGAAAGGATGCAGGCACAATCATGAGTTGCATCGGAAATCCCAAAAGGCCGCTCACAGGGATTCTCGATGAACACCCGTTCCGAAGGTGGCGTGAACGGACGGATCAAGCGCGCTTCATACAGGGCCTCCCAGCGGACATGAACACCTTGAATAAAAAGCCGCGCAAGCAGGGTGTTCAAGTCCTCATCCCGGGACGTGAAAGACTCGACCGGTATACACGGAGGGCCGTCCGCCCCTGTAATATCGTGCACGAGGCCCGAGAGGACCCGTCCGGGTCCCACCTCAATTAAAATATCGCAAGCGGCGGCCATGGACCGGATCATGGCAACGAAATCGACGCGGGCCAAAACCTGCCTGGCAAAGTGCCGGCGTAAGGCAAGCCCGGGCTTTACTTCCTGACCCCCGACACTGGAAAAAAGGCGGGTATCGAGATTCTTGAGGATTT
>CP070697.1:2603479-2608176 GCA_020353555.1 Desulfobacterales bacterium | reverse complement strand
CGACCGCTGATCGGCCTATCCCTGGTTTTTCAAAGGGCTAAACGGTTACAAGTATTTCAAGCCCACATCCTCGGCGCCGCCTGGAGAGCGGGGCGGCTCAGACCTCGCCGTCGAGCCGGTCCGAAATACAGGTTGCCATCCGGGCCACCACCTCTTCAACGGACAAATCCGTGGAATCGATAATGATGGCGTCGGCGGCCGGCTTCAGGGGCGCCAAATCCCGGGTACTGTCATTTTGATCCCGCCGGTTGATGTCTCTTTCCACCTCGGCCAGGGTTTGCGATGCGCACGCCTGCAATTCCGTAAAACGCCTGAAGGCCCGAGTCTTCGGTGAGGCATCCAGAAAAAATTTTACATCCGCCTCCGGAAACACCACCGTGCCCATATCGCGCCCTTCGAAGACCGCCCCTTTCCCGCGCCCCATATCTCTTTGCACGCCGAGCAGATATGCACGCAGCGCCGGTCGGGCCGAAACGGCGGAGGCTAGCATGGTGATTTCAGGCGTCCGAATCTTATCCGTAATGTCTTGCCCGTTGGCAATCAGCCGCAACCCCTGCGCACTCGGCTCAAAGCTCAGATCCAGTTGTTTGGCGAGACGCTGCAGACCCCCATCGTCATCCGGTCCAATGCCCTGGGCCCGGGCAACATAGGCGACCCCCCGGTAAAGCGCCCCCGTATCGATATACTTGTATCCGAGTCGATCCGCCAGCCTCCGGCTGACCGTTGTTTTGCCGGCCCCGGCCGGACCGTCGATGGTAATCAGCAGTTTTTTCAAACTCCGAGCACTTTCTTGAGCGACTCTATCAGTCTGCGATTTTCATCTGGAAGTCCGACATTCACCCGGATGCAGTCGGGCAATCCGTAGGAGGTCATGGAACGCACAATCACGCCCTGCGCGAGCAGGGCTTCGAAAACCTCGTCCGCGCTGCGGCCCAGATCGATGAGAAAAAAATTCGCCTGGGATCGCCAATATTGCACTCCAAGTTGATCCAGCGCCTGATACATAAAATCCAACCCGGTATGCACCAGCTCAAGGGTGCGGTTCAGGAACGCCTCGTCGGTCAGCGCGGCCATGGCCGCCGTCTGTGCCAGGGAATTGGCATTGAACGGCATCCTGATCCGGTGCAGCAGCTCGGCTAAATCAGGCGGCATCACCCCATAACCGATGCGCAGCCCCGCCAGACCATAGGCTTTCGAAAAAGTGCGCAAACCCGCCACCGCCTTGCCCGAATCCAGATAATCCAGGCTGCGGGGGCAACGGGAATCGCGCACAAACTCGATGTAGGCTTCATCCAATACCACGACGATCGGCGCGGGAAGCGTTTCGATGAAATCATCCAATGCGTCCCTGAAAATGATCGTGCCGGTGGGATTATGGGGATTGTTCAAAAAAATCATACGGGTGCTGGGCGTAATCTGCTTTTGCACGTCCCGCAGGTCGAGGGCCTGCGCCTTCAGCGGAACCCCCACGGGTGTTGCGCCTGCGCAGCGTGCGGTGATATCGTACATGGAAAAGGACGGCCAGGGCATCAACGCCTGGTCCCCGGGCCGCAGCAACACCTGGGTCAGCATCCCGATAATCTCGTCCGAACCGTTGCCGAGGACAATATTCTCCGGGGCCACCCGCAGTTTTTCAGCCAGACGGTGGGTGAGCTCGAAACCGCCCCCGTCCGGATAGCGGTGCAGCTGGCCGAGCGCGGATTGAATGGCCGCGACCGCCCGGGGGGAGGGACCCAGCGGGTTTTCATTTGAAGCCAGCTTGATGGCATCCTCGATGCCATATTCCCGTTTGAGCTCGGGGAGCGGTTTTCCCGGAACGTAGGAACGGATCGCCAGGATATAGTCGGGCACGGAAAGTTTCATGGTTCGCGTCAGGGGTTGCGGGTGGCGAGTCACACGAGACGAATTTCGGAACGACTCGGTTTCCTGCTTTCAGCGGCTTGCCGGCGGCATTGCGCGTCAGGCTTCGGACTCCGCGCTGCACGCTTTTGGGCCTTCAGCTTGCCAGCGCGGCCTTGCGACCTTCCTCCAGGGCCTGCAGATTGAGCGGAATCAGTTTTTCTTTGTCGGCGAATTTACTTCGGACCGCTTCCCGCAGGATATCAAATTCGACAATGCGGCTGCGGGTCCCAAAGGCCGCCAGGGCGACAATATTGGCCACTTTCGTATTGCCCAACTCTTTGGCAATCTCGATGATCGGGACACAGAGCTCGTCGACATCCCCGCGGCCGGAACCAATGGGTATGATGGAGCTGTTGATGAATATCACCCCGCCCGCTTTGACGGTGGGCGCAAATTTCTCCAATGACGGACGGTTCATGGCGACCAGATGTTGGGGGTTGCGAATAATCGGCGAGCCTATAGGGCGGTCGCTGATGACCACCGTGCAGTAGGCCGTTCCACCGCGCATCTCCGGCCCGTAGGAAGGGATCCACACCACCTCGAATCCCTGATCCATGGCCGCCTGGGCCAGAATCTGCCCCATGAGCATGATCCCCTGGCCGCCGAATCCGGCAAATTGAACCTCGCTTTGCATGACTCCTCCTCTGTAAAGTAGGCCGCAGGGAATAAGCCGCAGGCCCTCACGTTCGGGTCGGCACCGTCCGCCTGGCTGGAGCCTACGAACTGAGCCGCACCACCGCAAATTCCATGTTCCTGGGATAAGAAATTCCGCCGCCTTCCAGTTCGCTACGCGGGTGTCTTAAACTCACCCAGGGGATAATAAGGCAACATTTTCTCTTCGGCCCACTTGACGGCATCCACCGGCGTCATACCCCAGTTGGTCGGACACGTGCTCACCAGCTCCACCAGGCTGAAGCAACGATTCTCCATTTGATAAGTAAAGGCTTTTTGGATGGCCTTCCTGGCCTTGGTGATATACTTCGGCTTGATCACGGATTGTCGCGAGATATAGGCCGGAGTCTGGAGCGTGGCCAGCATCTCCGCGACCCTGATCGGCATGCCGACCTCGGCTGCTTTCCGTCCAAACGGTGAAGTGGTCGTGCGTTGATCCGGCATGGTGGTCGGGGCCATTTGCCCACCGGTCATTCCGTAAACGGCGTTGTTGATAAAAATAGTCGTGAACTTTTCGCCCCGGTTGGCCGCATGCACGATTTCGCCCATACCGATACTGGCCAGATCACCGTCCCCCTGGTAGGTGAAAACAATCAGGTCGGGCCGCACCCGTTTAATGCCCGTGGCCATGGCCGGGGCCCGGCCGTGGGCCGACTCCTGAAAGTCGAATGTAAAATAGTTGTAGCACAATACCGCACACCCCACCGGAGCAATGCCCACCGTGCGACCGCGAATGCCCAATTCATCGATGACTTCCGCCACCAGGCGATGCGCCACCCCATGGGTGCACCCCGGACAGTAGTGGGTAATCGTTTCCGCAAGGGCTTCCGGTCTAGCAAAAGTCTTTCCCATTCGTTTGTCTCCCTGTTGCGTTCAGGGGTTAAATGGTTGAATCGTTAAATCGGAAAGGCTCTCCGATGCTTCTCCCATTTGACCCATCAACTCTTTAACGATAAGGACTTGACCGCCTGCATCACCTCTTCCGGCGTGGGGACTTCGCCCCCGCATTTTCCATACCAACTGGTCGGACGCCGGCCGGCAACACTGCGCTCGACATCCTCCAGCATCTGCCCCATACACATCTCCACACACAGCACGGACCGGCAGCTCTCGCGGGCCGCGGCCTCGTAGACGGCTTTGTGGGGAAAGGGAAAAACGTGCTGGGGTCGGACCATCCCCACCTCCAATCCCTGCGCTTTCAGGTTGTCGATGGCGGTTCGGCAGACCCGGCTCATGGTCCCGTAACTGACGAGCAGGACTTGGTAGTCGCCGTCCAGATTATAGGTGTCGAAGCGAACCTCTTCCCGCTCCATCTGCTCGTATTTCGCTTTGAGCATCAAATTATGGGCGTTGAGCTCTTCGGGCACCAGGTAAAGGGTTTTGACCAGGTTGCGTTGGTTGCTCCGGCGCGTATCCATGCCGTTGGTGGCCCATTCATCCTTGTTGGAAGGTTCGGTCCGGAGGTGCTCCGGAAATTCGACCGGCTCCATCATTTGGCCGATCAGACCATCGCCCAGAACCATAACCGGATTGCGATATTTCTCGGAAAGCGGAAAGGCCTGCATGACCATCTCCACCGCTTCCTGAACGCTGGCCGGTGCCATCACCAGCAGTTTGTAGTCCCCGTGTCCGCCCCCCTTGGTGGCCTGCAGGTAGTCCGCCTGGGACGGCAGGATGCCGCCTAACCCGGGCCCGCCGCGCATAATGTTGACAAAGACCGCCGGGCACTGGGCCGCGGCAATATAGCTGATCCCTTCACCCATCAGGCTGATCCCCGGACTCGAAGAGGTGGTAAAGACCCGGGCGCCGCAGGCCGCCGCTCCAAAAATCATGTAGGAAACGGCAACTTCACTTTCCCCCTGCAGAAATACGCCCCCGACTTCCGGCATCCGGCGCGAGAGATATTCCGCCACTTCGGATTGAGGGGTGATCGGGTAGGCGAAATAGTTCAGACAACCCGCCCGGATGGCGGCCTCCCCGATCGCCTCATTGCCTTTCATCAATACTTTGCCCATGCTCTCCTCCCTTTATTTCGGTGCGGCCGCCTCTTCCTCAATTTCGGCAATCGTCAGGGCGACATCCGGACACATCGTGCAGCAGATGGCACAGAAGATGCAGTCTTC
>CP070697.1:2598670-2603379 GCA_020353555.1 Desulfobacterales bacterium | reverse complement strand
CGGGATTCGGCGTGCACCCTTCTGAAAACGGCCTTTACCCGGGCAACCACTTCCCGGGGGCTGAACGGTTTGCAGATATAATCATCCGCTCCCAGTTCCAGACCTAGCAGCCGGTCGATCTCCTCCACCTTGGCGGTGATCATCAGAATGGGGATGTTCGAAAATTTCCGGACCTCCCGGCAGACATCCTTGCCGTCCATACCCGGCAGCATAATATCGAGCAGCATGAGTGCCGGCGGCTGCTTTTTGACGATCGCAACCACCTGGTCGCCCCTATCCAGACAGGACACCTTGAAGCCGGCCTCCTGCAAGTAGTCCCGAAGCAATTCGGCAATCTTGGGTTCGTCTTCGACGATCAAAATATGTTCGTGAGCCATTTTTTTACCTGTTGATCGCTGCCGCTTCAATTGAACCTTGACGCTCAATTGAAGCGTTGGTTGTCAGTGGTGGATCGTGGGTTGCATCAAGCCAACTTCTGCGGGTCTAACCGAGATTCGACTGGTTCAAGTTCCGGTCTCTGCGCTTGAGCGGCAGTTCGATTTCAATTCGAAGTCCTCCCGACGGGGCATGGGCCGCCCGGATTTTTCCGCCGTGGGATTCCACAATCTGTTTGCAGATGGCAAGTCCAAGGCCGCTGCCACCCCGTTTACGACTTCTGGATTGATCGACACGATACAGCCTGTCAAACAATCGCTCCAGCGCTTCTTGCGGCACACCGGGTCCGGAATCCTCAAAATAGATCCTCAGCCTGTCCGTGGTATGATGTTCGAAGATTTTCAGCAGGCCCGGTGACGCGGTGTGGTTCACCGTGTTTTCCAGCAGGTTTGAAAAGAGTTGGGCTAGCCGATCGGCATCCCCTTTGACAATGACGGCCTCGGAAGCACTCAGTTCAATTTGCGTATCGATGCCCTCGCGCGCCAGTCGGTTCTGAAAATGGGCGACCATCTCTTGGAGAATCGCAAGCGGTTCGATCAGCTCGTCTTTAGGCAGCAGGGTCTGGGAATCCGCCAGTGCCAGCTGATGAAGATCCTCCACCATCTTGCTCAGGCGCTGCACCTCCGCATGCAGCGACTCCAGGTTCGTTTGGTCTATCCGCCGTACTCCGTCCTGCAAGGCTTCGATTTCGCCCTTCAGGATTGCCAGGGGAGTCCGCAGCTCGTGGGAAATGTCGGAGATCCACTGCCGACGCAGTTCCTCGTACTTTTTCAGTGTGCGCGCCATTCGGTTAAAATCCGCGGCCAGCTGACCCAGCTCGTCTTGGGTGCGCACATCGATCTTGGTGTCGAACTTGAACTCCGCCAAAGCCCGCGTGCCTTCCGCGAGCCGGCGAACAGGCGCCAGGAAGTGCCTGGATAGCAGAAACGAGACGATGGCGGCCAGCAGCAAAATTCCGCCGCCAATCAGATAGAACGCCAGGGATTGCTCTTTGAGGAAGGAGACGTCCAATGGACTGAGCTGGCGTTCTCTTTTGGGGAGACCGAGCCACCCGACGGTTCGTCCCCCGACGACAATTTCCTGTGACGTGTACCTGTCGGAAGATCCCCGCAGCGGTCCTCCGGCAATTTGCTGCATGTCTGCATCAAAAAGGGCCAGCGCCCGCGCCAGCCGATGGAGACGCCTGTGAAGTCTTTCAGGCCGCATCTCCTCAGAGCCAGCTGCGCTTGAATCGCGTCGACCGACCGGCGACATCGCCGCACGCGGCGCCGGCGGCGGCGGCCCATCCGGCCTGAAAGAGAAGGTCGCGCGGTCGAGATCACTCTGCGGCAGAGCCTCTCGCAGCATTTTGTTCCACAGTTCGGAATCGGTTTTCAGCCGCTGCCAACCCTGATGTGCCTGATATTCTGCGGCCAGCTGCGTCGTGAGCGCAGCGAGCCTGTCCAGTGCCGTTTGGTTGACATAATCCGCAAACTGGCGCGATACGTAAAATTGCATGATACCCACCATCAGGGTCACCACCATAAACGATGTCAACAAGAACGCCCCGAAAATTTTATAGGATAGCCTTATTTTCACCGCTGTAGCTAACAACCTGTTTACGTTGAGATCATTTTCTTCCCGATTCAATTCAAATTATTATAATTCTCGGCATAGTTCAAAACATTTCGGCAATATCCACAGCAATTACATCCTTTCTCCACAATTTCTCCACATCCGTCCGTATCCAAAGCCGATCTACCCGCCGGTCAGCGCGGCCCCGCGGTAGGTCGGGCGAGCGGCGAAACTCTCCAATCTCTACAATCTCCCCATGTTTCCTTCATATTTCCTCCACAATTATTCGTTATTCTATCCCTAAAACGGGAGCCAAGCAGCGCTTCTCAACTTCAACTCAAACGAAGGAGGTCACCATGAAAAAAAATCTAGCCATCATTGCGATCAGCGTGCTTCTGACCGGTGTCATGCTTTCCGTGGTCGCAACCGCTGCCGACCGGCAGGGGCGGGCATACCCGGGATTCGGTCACGGCCGTCACCACAATGACGGCTCACTTCAGCTTTTGAGCCGGTATCTGTATGAAAACCTGGTGGCGCAGGCGCTCTCGGAAATCACCGCGCAACCGATCGAAGCCATCAATCAGAAACTGACAGAACAGCGCCTGCACGCTGTGCTGGCGGAATACGATATTGACCGGGCGGCTTTTCGCAGCGCGATGCAAGCCAAAGTCAGCGCCCTGATCAAGCAATTTGCGAACAGCGGCTACATCACGCCGGAACAGGAAAAAGTTATTGCCGAAAAAATGGAAAAGCGTGCGCAGCGGTGTGCACTCATGACCCGTCTGATTGCCAAAGGGCTTGAAGAGGGTACGATCAGCGCGGAAGAAGCGCGGATTCTGATGCACAAGCCTCGCTGATCAGGCGTTGGCACCCCCATCGAACGGCTTGGTTCGATGGGGGTGACCTTGAGTGCTCTGCATCTGCGCTTTACGGATCTGCAAGCTGAAAAGAGATTCAACCTTAATGGAGCAAAAAACGCACAATGGTTTGTTGCTCGTTGTCCGTTGAACGTGGGTTTATCAAAGGAGTTTTTGCGGATTGGCAACGCTCGGCTCCGTGCGAAATAAGATCCGTTCCCTGCGGGGTCAACCCACAACCGACAACGAACAACGGACAGCCCCTATCGCGCTTTGACGCGATTGGGGTTCAAACATCGAGCGCTTCGGCTCGACCAGAGATCGATCATGAGAAGTCTGATCAAGAGAGCAATCGTCGGGATCATTGTATTGGGAGTGTTTGGTACCGGTGCCGGCTGGTACCTGAATCGGCGGAACGGGCCGACGCTTGCGTATCGCACCGCCCAGGTGAAGCGCGGCAATCTGCTCGTTTCCATCAGCGCCACCGGCACGTTGGAGCCGGAGGAAGTTATTGACGTGGGCGCACAGGTCGCCGGCCAAATCCTGTCGTTCGGTACAGATGTCAATGGAAAGCCCGTCGACTACGGATCGGTGGTCGAAAACGGGACTATTCTGGCCAAGATCGATGACTCGCTGTATGCGGCCGACGCAGCCCAGGCCGAGGCGCAGGTTGCGGCCGCCCAAGCCGGCGTACAGCGGGCCGAAGCCGACCTCGGGCAGCTCAAGGCCAGACTGAACCAGGCCGAACGGGACTGGCGACGGGCGCGGAAGCTTGGACCGTCCGAGGCTCTGGCCGAAGCAAGCTACGACGCCTACCAGTCGGCCTATCAGACCGCCGTTGCCAACGTCGCCGTTGGCCAGGCGGCGATCTTGCAGGCCAGGGCCGGTCTTGCTCAAGCAGAAGCCGTCCTGCGGCGGGCGCGGCGGAACCTCGGCTACTCGACGATCACCTCGCCGGTCAAGGGTGTCATCATCGACCGGCGGGTCAATATCGGACAGACCGTCGTCGCCAGTCTGAATGCCCCCAGCTTGTTTCTGATCGCCAAGGACCTCAGACGCATGCAGGTATGGGTGGCGGTCAACGAGGCGGACATCGGCAAGATTCGTGCAGGCCAGCCGGTTACCTTCACGGTGGACGCGTTTCCCGAGGAGACTTTCCGGGGAGAGGTCGGCAAGGTTCGGCTGAACGCGTCCATGACACAGAATGTTGTGACTTATACGGTGGAAATCGTCACCGACAACCGCGACGGGCGGTTGCTGCCGTATCTGACTGCCAACGTGCGGTTCGAGTTGAATCGTCGGGACGCCGTGTTGTCCGTGCCGAATGCGGCGCTGCGGTGGACGCCGCCGGTTGCGCAGGTCGCGCCGGAGTTCCGGGAAGCCTTCGCAAGGGCCGCGGCGCGCAAAGAAAAACGGGAAAGCGCCCCGCGATCCGTCTCGAGGTCCGACCGCCCGCAGGGAGAGGTGGTCAAACCAGGCGTCCTTTGGATTCCCGATGGACAGTTCGTCCGGCCTGTCCGCGGGCGCGCAGGGTTGACGGACGGCGCCCTGACGGAAGTCGAGGGCGACGGTTTGACGGAAGGGTTGGAGATCGTCACCGGCCAGGAGACGCAGGCCTCGGTTGCGAGCGACACCACCAACCCGTTTGCGCCGAAGATTCCGCGACGCGGTGGCGGCAGTAGTCGGCCACGCTAGCCTGACGGTTTGGTTGATGAAGTAGAGACCCCGGGCCGGGAGGACTCGGCTTTGGTCGCATCTGGGAGGGGTTCGCTTCGAACCCGATGGAATCGTGGAATGATGGAATGGTGGGGAGTAACCGCGGAAAGATGTCATTCTCATGAAACTCGTCGAACTGCATGATAT
>CP070697.1:2593836-2598570 GCA_020353555.1 Desulfobacterales bacterium | reverse complement strand
GCCGGTGATTGAAGACGTATATTGCCGCGGACGGCTGACGGCCGAGAATGGAACCATGCGGCCGGGTGTCGCCCGACCCGATCCCATCGCGGTTCCGCCTTCCATGAACATCAAAATGGAAGACATCGACTTTGCGATTCCGGCGGCCGGCCCCAAGATCAGGGTCATGGAGATCGTTCCGGATCAACTAATCACGCGCCAGCACATCGCGCAGGTATCCGTCTGCAATGGGAGGGCGGTTTCCGACCCTGGGCGTGATCTGCTCAAAATAGCCGTGATTGAGCGCCACCACGCCAGCGGCAACATGGGCCAAGCCTTCGTCAAAGGTTTAGGCTTAAAACGGGGGGCTTTGGCCTCCAGCGTCGCCCACGATTCCCACAATATCATTGTTGTCGGAACCACGGATGAAGACATGCGGGCCGCTTTAGAGACGGTTGTCGCGATGGGAGGGGGGTTGGCCGCCGTATCGGATCATCAAACCCTAGCCGGCTTACCCCTGCCGATTGCCGGCCTGATGTCGCCGGAGCCGGTCCCAACCGTCAGGGACCGGATCGATCGTCTGGTGCAAACGGCCCACAATTTAGGTTCGCCTTTGAAAGATCCTTTCATGACCCTATCCTTTTTGGCCCTTCCGGTGATACCGGAACTGAAGCTCACGGACCGGGGCCTGATCGATGTGAACCGCTTTAAAGTCGTACCCTTGTTTGTGACCTGAGCCGCGGGGGGAAGCTTTTTGCGGGTTCTTGCGTGGGTTATCTAGTGAGTTTCGGAAACGGTAACGGAAGCTGTCGCGGTTGCCTCTTTTTTCCGGAATCATCCGTAAAATTGGAAAACGAGATTCCCAACAGCCGAACCTTTTTTTGCCCCGCTTCCGTGTTGGCCAGCAGCGATCTGGCGCAGGCCATGATGCCCCGGGCGTCCGTAATGGGTTGGGGGAGCGTGACGCTGCGGGTAATGCATGCAAAATCGTGGTATTTTACCTTCAGGGTAATCGTTCTTGCCTGCCGGCCATCTTTTTGCAGGAGATTTTCTAATTTCAGCGCGATCCGATCCAGGATGGCGATCATCAGTTCCAGGTCGTCGCTATCCTCGCTCAGCGTCGTCTCTTTGCCCAATGATTTGCGGATCCATTCCGGGGCGACGGGTCGATCATCGATACCGCGGGCGATATTGTAGAAATAACTCCCGGCTTTGCCGAAAAAACGAACCAGTTGCGCTTTGTCCATCTGCTTCAAATCGGCACCGGTCTTTATTCCCAGATTGAGCATTTTCTCCTCGGTGACCCGACCCACTCCGAAAAACTTTCGGATCGGCAACTGATCAATAAAGGCCGCGGCCTGGTCGGGTGTCACCACGGTTATCCCGCAGGGTTTGTTGCAATCGGATGCCACCTTCGCTAGAAACTTGTTATAGGAAACACCGGCCGAGGCCGTCAGTCCTCCGGTGCGCTCATAGATCTTCTGCAGTATTTTTCCGGCAATCCACGTGGCTGAGGTAAGCCCCGGTTTATTTTCCGTCACATCCAGGAAGGCTTCATCCAACGCTAAGGGCTCGACGATATCCGTATATTCATGGAAGATTGCGCGGATCAGGTGGGAAACGGCCTTGTAGGCATCGAATCTTGGCCGCAGAAAAACGGCCTGTGGACAAAGCTTGTAAGCCTTCGCAGCGGCCATGGCGGAATGGATGCCGAATTTGCGGGCTTCGTAGGAGCAGGCGGCCACCACGCCGCGACCTTCCGGGTCGCCCCCGACAATAACGGGTTTTCCTTTCAGTTCCGGGTTTTCCCGCTGTTCAACCGAGGCATAGAAAGCATCCATGTCGATATGGATGATCTTGCGGATCTTTGCCATCCTAAAGGCTCATTGCAGGCAGGTTGAAACCAAATCAACCCGGCAATCCTGGAAATCATCGGTGCCAACCTGGGTCCCGTGGCGCCAATATAATCCCGGGGGGCTCCCCATCGCGGGCTGGACCCCAAACCACCGCCTGAGCATCAGCGCGTGACGGGATATTGGTTGCGGCTCCAATCATAGATCCCCTGCCGCAAATTTGAAATGCGCTTAAAGCCGTTATCGATCAGAATCTTGGATGCGACGGTGCTTCGATTGCCCGTGGCGCAATAAAGCAGAATATCCTCATTTTTATAGGCGGATAATTCTTGCAGGCGCCCCTGTAATTCCTGCACCGGAATTAGAACCGCATCCTTTAAGTGGCCTCGCGCATACTCACCCGGTGTCCTGACATCGAGTATCAGCGGCCGCCGGTCGTTGATGATTTGCGCGGCTTCCTTGGAACTCACTTCGCGGTAATGGGGCTGCGCATAGTCAATGACGGTAATATCGCCGTTGACTTCTCCCAACGCAAAAGCAAACGTTCCGGTCGTCTGCATTTTAAAGTACGGGGCGGCGTTCACATCGTCCGGCAGCCTCTGGGTGACGGCCAGATGCGGTATCGCCAGAACCGGATCGCCGACCGAGGCGTCAAAATCGAATTTGACATAGTCGCCGCGGTAGACCTTTAAATGGATAGCCTCCTGGGTCTTCTGGATCGGTAAAACCCGGAATCCACCCACCAGCGCGCCGGAGACCGGTTGCGTCTCCGTCGACCTGTCTCCCGCCGCCGGCGCCTGGGTTACCGCAAATGAAAACAAGCAAAGCGTTACGATGATAAATTGTATCTTTTTCATATCAGACCTCAGCCACCCGAGTGTGGCCACCGCCGACTCGGTGGCATGGTAACAAAAGGTGCAGCGCACGTCCTAGTTGTGAAGCTTGAAGTATTGTAACCGTTTAGCCCTTTGAAAAACTAGGGATAGGCCGACCCCTGATCGGCATCCGAATGATCGCCATCCGAAAATTTGTCTGCGTAACGTAATTTAACCACTTCCCCCCCTTATGCAACGCTGAGGTCTATCGGTAAGCATGGCGCCCCTGTTCTGAGCGACTTTTCGACGGTCAAGTCCTCAGCGCCCCGGGGGATGCGGCCCGCCCGAACTGTTTTCATTGACACTGGATGACCATTGGCTTATATTGACAAATATGTCAAACTTGATCGCTTCAATCTGGTAACGCGTGTCCATCCGGAAAGCGGGAGGAAGCGCCATTTCGGCCGGGACACTCTAATTCTTCTTTGGCAGCGGCTTCTAATACCTGGAGACAGATCTGACGCGCGGGGTGAATGAAACTTTTTGAAATAGTTGAAGCTCTCGATGGTGCCCTCCTGATCGGAGAGGACAAGTTAGACAGAGAAATCAATACCTGTGGTGCCAGCGACCTGATGAGCGATATACTCGCAGGGTTGTCTGAGGGTTGCATATTGCTGACAGGTTTGACCACCGTTCAAGTGATTCGTACAGCCATGGTGGCGGGGGTGGGGGCAGTGGTTTTTGTAAGGGGCAAAACACCGCCTCCGGAGGTGATTGACATGGCCCAAACCAACGAGCTACCACTGATATCGAGCCCGTATTCCATGTTCGTTTCCTGCGGCCGGCTGCATGCCTGCAATTTAACCGGACTCGACGGCAGGCGCTGAAACCGCCAGCGCGCTCTTTTCCATCGGACGTTAATCCTGTCCCCCAAGCCCGACTGATATCGCAAAGTCATCCGGGCCACCCGAATCGAAGTCCATTTCGGCGTTGCCGGGTCTATCAACGGGCTTAAAATTCCAGACACGAGCCCCTTCAAGCCTCGGCAACGCCTCACTTGAATGGCAAAATCCTCGTAAGCCCTGGGGCTTGGAGACCCCGCAGGCATTCGCCGGATCGCCGGGAACCGCGAGGCACAAGCAATGCATACCGTGACCCTCGGAAAAACGTGAAGAAACTCAAGTCCGGATGATTTTTTCTGGGCCAAGGAGGGCCGGAAGATTGAACGGCCAAGAACAATCCACACGCTACGTCCGGTTTGATCAAGACCTCTGCATCGGGTGTGCCTCTTGCCTGCGGATATGTCCCACCCGGGCCATTCGCATCCGCAATAAAAAATCCATCCGCATCGTCGATCAGTGCATCGGCTGTGGGCACTGTGTCCGGGTTTGCCCTGCCGGGGCGGTCAGTGCGGCCTCGGTGCTCCCGGAGAAAATCGGCACGGACCATATCGCCCTGGCGATGGTGTCGCCGGTTCTTTATGCCCAGTTTCCCACCGTGATGCCCAAGGATGTGCTCCTGGGACTCCGGGAAATGGGCTTTCAGCACACCATTGACATGTCTTACTTTCTGGAGATTTTTCAAATTGCGGCCGAAGAGTTTATCAAACGCAATCACTTCTCGTCCGAAGCCCCCTGGCCCCTGATTTCGCCGATCTGCCCGGTGGTGGTCCGACTCATCGCCTTCCGCTTTCCCAACCTTTTGCCGAATGTTCTTCCGGTATTACGGCCGTCCGCCCTGATGGCCCGCGAAGTCAAGAAGAGGCTTATTGCGGACTACGTGGCCAAGGGCGAAAACGTCGTTCTTTACTATATCAACCCCTGTCCGACCAAAGCGCAACCCGCCAGGCACCCCGGCGGGAGGCAAGCTGCGCCGGTGGAACGCGCGCTAGGCATCAACGATATTTATCCTGAACTGCGGCGACAGGTGGAGCGCATTCGACGCTCGAATAATATCTCGTTTTCACAAACCCGCTTCGAGTATGAGACGTGCGCCACGGCCAATGCGGCGATGTGGGGGCGGTCGGGCGGCGAACTGGCCGACATGGATCTCGATCGCTGCCTGGCCGTTCCGGGATTGAGGGAGAC
>CP070697.1:2588995-2593736 GCA_020353555.1 Desulfobacterales bacterium | reverse complement strand
ACCACGATCCAAAAAAGGGGCTTTGTGAGGTGTGAAAGACCTGCCTCCCTCAGCGCACAAATTTCATTATGGTCGACCGGCTAGCTACCGAAAACGACGATTGATCAACTCGATGGTTGGAGTATATGAGATACGTTGTTGCAGTAGGTGACATGAAAGTTGGCAAGGGAGAAGACATTCTCGTGACGCATGCGCTGGGCAGCTGCTTGGGCCTAATCGTTTATGATCCGGTAACGAAAGTGGGCGGACTGCTGCATGCCATGCTGCCTTCATCCAAGATTAACGCGGAAAAGGCCGAAGTGAATCCTTGCATGTTCGTAGATACCGGGGTTCCGGCGTTATTCAAATCGCTTTACGATCTAGGTGCACAAAAAACAAAAATGATAGTTAAAGCTGCCGGTTGCAGCAATCCATTGGGCAAAAATGAAATATTCAAGATCGGAGAGCGCAACTATACCGTCGTGAAAAAGATTCTGGGGGAAAACAATATTCTTCTGGAATCCGAGGACGTCGGCGGCAACGGAAGCCGCACTGTTTACTTGGACCTCTCCACGGGTCAGACGATGGTCGCCAACAACGGCAAGAAGCGACCGCTCTGAAAGAAAAAAACTAAGCATATCATAGACCAAGCCTCCGACCTATGGGGCGCGCGATAAAATTGCAAAACTCCGAGTGGCCGCCTCCGCCCGCATCAAAACATGTCAGGAAAGATCGAATTCAGCGCCGGAAAAGGTTAAACTGAACAGCCTGCTTGTCCAGACAACCGAGAAAGTGATTGCCATCGGAGCGTCAACGGGGGGGACCAAAGCGATCGAGACGGTGCTCCGGGATATGCCCGCGGCCGCGCCGGGCACCGTGATTGTGCGGCATATGCCGGAAAATTTTACGACATCCTTTGCCCAGAGGCTGAACGACATCTGTCAAATGGAAGTGCGCGAAGCGCGTGATTATGACCACGTGGTGCCGGGGGTGGCTTTGCTGGCGCCGGGCAACCGCCATATGCTCCTCCAGCGCAACGGCGGAACTTATCAGGTAAAGCTCAAAGACGGTCCCCGCGTTCATTACCAGCGGCCCAGTGTCGACGTATTGTTTCAATCGGTCGCCAACAACGCCGGGCGCAATGCCGTCGGCGTGCTGCTGACCGGTATGGGCGCCGATGGTGCCAAAGGTTTGCTGAATATGAGGCAAAACGGGGCGAATACGATTGCGCAGGATGAAGCGAGCTGTGTGGTTTTTGGCATGCCCAAAGAGGCCATCAAGCTCGGGGCCGCCGATGAAATCGTTGAGTTGTCAAGGATTTCCCAGACAATTATCCATTTCCTCCAGAATCAAAAGGAATCAAAGACACGCTAGGAAATAGGCCGCAACGCTCAAGGGATGAATGGCGCCCACCATCAGTCCGGCATTTCATAGTGTTCTTCCATCAGGGGACGATATTTCTCCATGGTCTTGTGGTTGATGTCGATCGGCGGATCGAACTCCGCCGGAATCAGTGACTGGTAAGTTCTCCCGGCCAGGCGCCGGGCAAGTTCTTTTTTGGCCTCGGCGATGATGGGGGGATTCACTAGCAGTTCAACGGCCGAGGCGGCGAGCACCTGCGCGGCTTTGACCATGGATTTCTTGCCTACATCGTAGGCTGTCGCCGCCACCTGCCAGTTGTGCCAGCCAATCCCGGAGGGCCCGCTGGTGAGCCAGGCCATGGCAAACGGGGCAAACCAGCTGTATTCCGAATTGTCGGAGACCGCCGATGACCCCCCGCTAAATTCCATAATTTCTTCATTGAACCCCACCTCCTCCACGCCCAGGTCTTTTTGCATTTTCCGGCCCAAGGCCTGCTCATCTGCGCTGAAGCGGGGGACTCCAAGGGCGACTAAATTCTTGTGGAGCACGGCGGCTAGCGTCTGGTTGGGTATCTTTTCGTGGGTGGCGGTGATGAACTCTTTTTGGCAAATGGTTCCGGTGGCGAGGGCGGCGCCCTCGGCACATGCTTGGACCCGCTGGATAACCTTGGCCATGTCAGCGGAGGTCGTAGTTCTTCCCACCACCCAGAGGGTGGCCCGGTCCGGAACCACATTCGGATATTCCGGTCCGACATCCGCGAAGGTGTAGTTAATGGTGTGGGCGGCATCGGGATGCCCGGGCGGGATGTGTTCCCGCAGCAGTTCCAGGGCATGTCCCATGAGAAGGGCGCTGTCCAAGGCGCTGCGGCCCTCCCAGGGGGCGTTGCCGTGGGCGGTGCGGCCATGGAAATGGTATTTCACATTGAAATAGGCGTTGCAAGTGTCATAGTTGGCGCTGTTGCAAGCCCAGGGATGCCAGTCGAGAATGGCGTCGACGCCTTCAAAGAGCCCGGCCCGGGCCATGTAGGGCTTGCCGACACAGACTTCTTCCGCAGGCGTTCCGAAGACCACCACGGTGCCCGGCCGGCCGGTTTCAATCAGCCATTCTTTTACGGCCACGGCGGCCATGATGGACCCGACGCCCAGGAGATTGTGCCCGCAACCGTGCCCCGGTGCGCCTTCCACCACCGGGCTTTTGTCGGCCGCATTCCTCTGGGAAAGTCCCGCCAGGGCATCATACTCACAGTTGATGCCGATGACGGGCGCATCCCGGCCCCAGCGGGCCACAAAAGCGGTGGGCATCCCGGCCACCCCTGCATCCACCGCAAACCCGCGATCCCGCAACAGTTGCCCGAGCAGATCCGCCGACCGGTGTTCCGCGCATCCCAGTTCGGCCAATGACCAGACGGCATTGGAATAGGGGTAGAACTCCTCACAATGTCCATCGATCCAGGCGATGGCGGCCTTTTGCAGTTCTTCGCTGCTTTCCATGATGTACGTCCTCCATTTTGGCCCAAGTTACAGTTCGTAGAGGTCCGGCCACTCTAATTTCCGCGCTAACCTCCCTGCGCCCATTAGTGCGCGAAAATTCATTTTCTTCAAAGAAGAACCGCGCGGATGGCCCCCAACGGTCAAAACAAGTGGCCGGCGGCCGGGGAGGGGATGCTGACCGCTGGGGGAAATAAAGCCAGCCACGAGTAAAAGAGGGCCGGATGTCGGCCAGTGTTTGGAATGCGCAAATCGATCACCGAGCGGATGCGGTCCGCATTTTATCGGCTTAATGCGATTGGCGGTAGGCTTCGATCGCATCAAAAATCTTTTGGACCCATTCCTCACCGATCTGCTCTTTGACCCAGGAAACAACGGCGGGCTGAGCCTGTTGGCGGAAAGCGGCCACCTGATCAGGGGACAAGGGGGTCACCTGCATACCGACCCCGCTGAGCATGGTGGGGGCGTTCATGTCCTGGGCGGAGGTCATACCGCGGTGAATGACCTTTGCAATTTCAACGCCCTTGTGAATGACTTTTTGCTCCTCCGGCGTCAAGCCGGCGTAGAAGCGGTCGTTCATCAAATAGGCGTGCCAGCTGTAGACATGTCCGTCGAGGGAGATATATTTCTGGTTCTGATACAAGCTGGCGGCGAGGATATTCGTCACCCCATTTTCCTGACCGTCGACGACCCCCTGTTGCAGCGCCGCCGGCAATTCGGGCCAGGGTACCGGCGAAGGACTGGCCCCGAGGGAGTCGACCAGTTTGCTCCAAATCGGTCCCGGCATGACACGGATCTTGAGCCCCTTCATATCCGCGGGGGATTGGATGACACGTTTACTATTGGTGAAGTGGCGGATACCGTTGTCGGCTAAGGCAAACATGCGGATCCCGGTCGCCGCGCGCATGGCTTCGGCCAGCTCCTGCCCGAAGGGCCCGTCCACCACGGACCAGGCCATGGCTTGATCGTCAAATAAATAAGGGATCGCATAAACCATAAATGGCTTGAACACGGGCGAAATCGGGCCATCATGGACCACGCCCATTTCGATGCTGCCGAGTTTCAACCCCTCCAGCACCGTGATCGCATTGCCGAGTTGACTGGCCGGATAGATCTCCACCGTGAGGGAACCTTGGGTGTTGGCTTCCACATAATTTTTGAAAGCCAACGCCGCTGCCTGCTTGGGTTGATCCAGTTTGGCCGGCTGGAAATGGGCGTATTTGATAACCTTCGGTCCGGCCCACGCCATTGCGGGTGCGACGAGGACGGTCACCACCATCGCCAAAATCAATTTTCTTCCTTGCATCGCGGATACCTCCTTTCATGTTTTAATGGGTTAGGCCAAAAAGTCGCGGGACGGCGGTGCTGATCGCCGGAAATGCGATCACCAAGGCCAGGACGAACAATTCCACCAAAAGCAGCGGAATGATGGCCCTGGACAGCGTTTCCAGTCGCACCCGCCCCACCGTGCTGACGACAAACAGCACCGGCCCCACCGGGGGCGTGATCATGCCGATGGTCAGGTTGAGTACGATCATGATCGCGAAATACATGGGATCGAGACCGAACTGATCGCCCACCGGCCCGAGCACCGGCACGAGTATGATCAGTGCCGGCAGGGTGTCGATCACCAACCCGCAGATAAGGATGAAAACCGCCAACAGGATGACAACCACCGAGGGACTGTCGGTCATCGTGCTGATCATTGTCGCGATTGTCTGGGGTATCTGCAGGATGGTCAAAAGCCAGGAGAAGATGGAAGCCATGGAGACGATCAACAGGACGGCGGCCGTGACCACCCCGCTTTGAACAAAAACCGGCAAAAGTTGGCGCCATTTAAGTCCCCGGGTCAGGAAAAGACCCACGAACAGAGCATAGGCCACCGCCACCGCGGCGGCCTCGGTCGGAGTGAA
>CP070697.1:2584116-2588895 GCA_020353555.1 Desulfobacterales bacterium | reverse complement strand
CGGAATAGACCTTTATTTGCGCGGCATCCTGTTTGAAATCACCGCGCGGGTCGGTTTTACAACCCCTTATTTTCGAGTTTTTTCGGATGCCCGAAGCCGATAAGCTCCCGGCCTATCCCTGGTTTTTCAAAGGGCTAAACTGTTACGTCAACCGGAAAATGGTTAAACAGTCAAATGGGGATTAACAACTTATGATATCAAATCATTTCTGATTTTCCTCAATTTTGCAGCCCGCTTCCAGGGCTTCCGGCGAAATGGTGTAAAGGGCATCCAACAGGGCGATCATGAAGCTGCCGGGAGCGGCGGCTTTCTGACCGGCAGCTTCGCCGGCCAGACCAAAGAAAGCCAGCGCGGTCGTCGCGGCGCTGACCGGATCCTCGTCCACCGCCAGAAAGGCTCCGATGGTGACCGTGGCCGTACAACCGGTTCCGGTGACGTAACCCATGAGAGGATGGCCGTTGGATACGCGTACGACCCGGCGGCCGTCGGTGATCAAATCCACCGGACCGGTAATTGCCAGCGTTGTTTTCAATTCTTCGGCCAGAAGTTTGGCCGTCTGGGCCGCCTCATCCACCGAATGGATCGAGTCTACGCCCTTGGTCTGGGAGTCTTGGTTGCGCAGGGACAGGATTTCCGAGGCGTTGCCGCGAATAACGCTGATGCGGTTTTTCCTGATGATTTTCTTGGCGGCATGGGTTCGCAGGGATGTTGCTCCGGAGCCGACCGGATCAAGGATAATCGGTTTCTTCTGCTCTGTTGCTTTATTACCGGCCCGAATCATGGAGGCCATCCAGTCATCGGTCAGCGTGCCGATGTTGAGCACCAACGCCCCGGCCAGACCGACCATATCCTCCACTTCGTTGATGGCATGGGCCATCACCGGAGAGGCGCCCATGGCCAAGAGCGCGTTGGCGGTATAGTTCATAACGACAAAATTGGTAATGTTGTGTATCAGGGGTTTTTTTTCTCTAAGGGCGGCTAAATTCTCAGCGGCTTTTCTTGCTAAACTGGACATGGCGGCACTCTCCCGGGTTGATTCGTTTTCAGGAAGCCATCTGTTTGAGAATTACAGACATGGGATTGCAGAAAGCAAAAGCCGTTTCCCCTGGGAAACGGCTGATTGGGCCATAAAAGGACTGAATTTTAGGTCGTTTCCCTACGCTGGCATTACCCAGATCAGGTTCAAAGGGTGTTATCTCAGGCTGCTGCAGCCACCCCTGGATCGATCATAGCGAATGACGGGTGAATATTAGAAAAAGGAAGTTTGTGTGTCAAGTCTAAATGTCGCCACTGCGAACAATCACACAACAGCCCCCCCTCGCGTTTATCATCGGTCGCCCGGCCCTTCCATAGAGGGATTGGTTCAAACAACCACCCTGTCGGCACGGCAGGTCTTCACTTGACCGTTACGACCGGACAGGGAGCATTCAGGATCACATATTGGGCTGTGGAGCCGAATAGAATCTTACCCACTTTGGATCTTCGGCGGATGCCGATGATAATTTCATCGATTTCATTTTCGGCCGCAAGCTTGACCAGATCTTCTCCGGCTTCCAGCCCCCGGACCGAAAGCAGGGATTCACACCGAAGACCCTGTTCTTTCACAAGACTTCGTTGGTATGCCAGATCGCGCTCGGCCTGCTCGAAATCTTTGCGGGGCACCTCCGGGCCGCCGACCATCGAATGCACGAGGTAAATTTGACCTTGAAAAGCTTTGGTGTGATCCACGGCCAGGCGCAGCGCTTCTTTGGATGCATTGGATCCGTCATAAGCCACCAGGATTTTCATTTTGCCCTCCCTTTTGTCACTTCTGTCCACGCTAAAAGCCTACGTCAGCGTCGATGAGCACAACTTTCACGCGTCCTTTGGGAAAAGACTTTTCCGTAATCGTCCAGGTATTGCAGATGCGGTCGGGACTTTTACACTCTTCGCAATAGCTGGTTTTGACGCAGGGGGTTTTCTTGTCAAGTCGCATGGCGTTGACCGGCGCAACGTAATTCTTGACGCGAAACATGGCTTCGTTCAAATCGGGGACAATTTTGTTGCGGCCGACAAGCACCACCACGTTTTTGGGACCAAAGGTCAGGGCGCCGATCCGGTTGCCGATCATATCCAGGTTGACCAGTTGCCCTGTTTCGGTGACCGCGTTGGTTCCGGTGATAAACAGATCGACCAGCAGGGCCTGCCGGCGGCGTTCCGTTTGAGCTTCGGGCGCGATATCTTTGTCAAAAGTGTCAATCCGTTCAAGGTCATCGCGTTCCTTGAGGACCTCGTAGAGCCCGGAAGACATCAGCGTCATGGAACCGCCCCAGGAAACCGTCCGCGCACCGCTTGCGGGTAAAATCTTTTCCAGCACGATTTGATGGGCTTCTTTCACATCGGCGGCCAAAAAGACGTCGAAGTTATTGGCTTCGAGGGCGGTCTTAAGATCATTCAGCCGGGTCTGCCAGAAGTTCTCAATTGGTTTGTCCATGTTATCCTCCTCAATTTTTTTCGGCGCTTCGCGCCGCGCCCGCGACAAAAAAGGGTCGCAGAGACGAAAGTTAAAGTTAGCAGATTTGCCAGGGAAATGATAGGCAATCGGCGGTATCTAACCGCCATCCCGCAAAAAAAAACGCACAGCCCCTCGCGCATGTCGCCTGATCGCGAAGCGGCCCCTAGTAGGGCCGCTCGATCGCATCGGGTCGTGGGGGGTGCGGCAAGAAGCCCAACGTCCGGACTAAGGATTCTTCCTAAATGAAGACTGCCAAAGAATCAATAGAATTTGGTTGGACGGTCACCCAATTTTCTCGATCTTGATCACCACTAAGGTCACGTCGTCGGTTCTTTCAAGCGACGCGCAGAATTCATCCAGCGTTTCGATGACGGCTTTTAGAATTCGGCGGGCCGGTTCATGGGCATGTTTTTGGATGAGTTGTCGAAAACGGTCTTTGCCAAACATCTGCCCGTGGGAATTCTGGGATTCCCAAATACCGTCCGTTCCGATGACGATAATCTGTCCGGAGGCAATGGGGCGCTGGTACTGTCGGTAGACGGTATCTTCTGCGACGCCCAAAGGCAGACCATGGCCGACGAACGGTTCAAATTTGGCGGTCTCAGGGTCATACAACAGGGCGGGGTCATGGCCGGCGTTAACCCAGCGGATAGATTCTTTGCGCCGGTCGATGGCGGCTAAAAACAGGGTCACGAAACGCCCGGAGTCCTCAACGTCGCGGCACAACTGCTGATTGACATCGGCGATGATCTCATCGAGATCTCCCGACCGGGACGAGCGTTGGCGCAGAAAGGCCCGCACCGTGGTCATCAGCAGCGCGGAGGGAACGCCGTGGTCTGAGACATCGCCCACGATGATACCGATTTTGTCGTCTCGGACTTCGCCGATCGACAGATAGTCGAAGTAGTCCCCGCCGGTTTCTTCGCAATAGATGCTGGTTCCGGCAATATCCAATCCGGCGACAGTGGGATCGGCGTTTGGCAGAAGATTTTGCTGGACTTCCATGGCCAGGTCTAAGGCCCGGCGCATCCGGTCGCGTTCCTGGAGCCCTTCGGTCATTTCATTGATCACATCGCCCGTGTAGCCGATTTCATCATTGGAGGTAACTTGGACTTTCTCGTGGAAAAAACCGTTCCGGATGCTCTTCAGGACACGCACGATTTCCTCAAGGGGCAAAGTGAAGTTGCGGCTCACCAGCATGGTCAGACAGAAGCCGACCCCGATGAAAATCAGTGAGTTGGTGATGATGGCCGACCGCAGCTGCTCCAAGGCGGTAGTCGGATCATCAGAGACGCTGGTTAACCGATGAAAGATATGCAGAATTGCCAGGAGAGGAATCAGGTTGCAGCCAAAAAACAGCGCGGCCAAACGTGTACGAATCCGGATGCGTAAGGTGTTGGGAATGCCAGAGAGACCCCCGTTGGGGAAAATATAGGGGGTCAGGCGTTTTTGTAAAACATGCTCCAACAGGAAAAAAGCGATGGTCACAATCGTCAGGCCGCTGCTCAGAGGAATGAACAAAGCGCGCTGAATAACATTCGATCCGGCTTCCAAAGCCCAATACATCGTCGGATAGAGCACGGCCGCCGAAAGCCACATGCTTAAATCCAAAACGATCAGAAAGAAAGGTTCATTGATGACGCGCCGGCGGACCTGGATTTCAAGATTCCGGGACACGGGTCCCTGCCTGAAGGTCGCATTCAGGTATTGCCGAATCGGCCTTTCGTAGCGTAGGGTCACTACGCCGACAAAAAGAAACGCAAATATGTTAAATAGCGCGTCGATCCAGCCGCTGATCGGATGGATATCAGCCGCCGGAGCTTCGGCCATAAAGATCAAGGTATTTACGAAAAATACCCCAAAGAAATTAGCCAAAAAATTGGCGGCCAGCATTTCGTTCTTCAGATGGAAAAGTTTGGTTTTCGTCATGACCCGAGTCTCCCGTTTGCAGGCTGGGCGGTGCGACCCAACGAAGAAAGCGGCTCGCTTACACCGTTTCAGATCTGATCATTCATGCCGCGCTCAATGGTAAACATGGTTACTAATGAATGGGTTATTATTTAGGCATGGTTGTCATGGGCATCATGAGTCCTTTGTCCAGCCGGGCAGGCATTGAAGCGGTCGACGGCTCAAACTCAGGTCCAAGCGGGTGTAAAGCCGGAACTGGATGGAACTTCTACGATACGAAGGGTATGATTGGCTGTGAATCGCATGCCAACAGTATCTCCCAGGGTTCCGGCTAAACACCCGCTAAGACCTTCAAACAGTGAGCCGAGCGCCGATTC
>CP070697.1:2579226-2584016 GCA_020353555.1 Desulfobacterales bacterium | reverse complement strand
GCCAGGTGCTCCTGAAAGGTCAGGTGGCTGAAACTGTATATGCCCTGGCCTCGCTCTGTCAGCAGCCCACTTCGCTCGTTGATAAGCCGGACAAACTCATCGACCGCTTGCTCAGCCTGGCGGGGATCGCTGGTCGCTTTCAGAAATTGATGATTCAGTTGGCTGCGAAGATCATCAGCCTCAATCTCTCGCGCATGCTGTTCCATCATCCAAAGGGCAATCGGCTCCAACAGGGATCGCCGATCCCCGGCATCCAATTCGCGGCCTGCCATGGATGATTTGGTTTCCAAGCCTTTTGCTTCGTCCCATTTTCCAAGCAGCACCTCAATGGCTTCTTCATACAGTTCTGTTCGGCGTTCAGGCAACTGGGCCCGGTAACGCTGAACTAAAGCGATCACCGTCAAAAGCAAAGGATTGACCGCCAGTTCCCGCACTCGCTCGCTGCCGTCGATAGCTTGCAACAATACGTTCGTCTGTTGCACGGCCTGCTGGCGGGCAAAAGGCGTGTCTTCCCTGGCCAGAGCGTGTTCCACGGCCAGGTTCCAGTAACCGACAAACCGTTCAATATCTGCTCTGGTAAAATCGCGCACCTTTGTTACCGTGTATTCTTCCCCCAGCCGTGCGTTGCCGGTATAGCCCACGATACGACTTGTAATGACGTAGCGGTTCTCTGGATATGCGATGGTAAAGCGCTCTATCATGCGGGCGATTCGGTGACGGGTGTTCAGCTCTGCGACCTCGTCAACCCCGTCAAGCAGCGCCGCACAATTTCCATTCCGGAGACGATTGGCAAAAAAATCCTCTGGTAGAGCAATATCCTGGTTGGCAAAGAAGCTTCTCAGATAATCCAACAGCAACTTAGGGCCATCGAGGCTCGGATCTGTGTAATGGGTTTCCAGATGAGATGCGAAATCGCGCAAAGGTAAAAGGATCGGCAGCCGTTGCTCGGAAAGGGCCAAACGCTGCTGCACCAATCCCTCCTTGCCGGCAAGATCGCGAGCATACGTCAGCGCCAGATAACGCAGCAATGTCGTCTTCCCGCAGCCCGGGTCCCCCACCACCACGAGCCGCCGGTGAGAAGCCAGGGCTTCTTGAACTTTGATTTTGACCTCAGTCACGGTTTCTCGTGAACGCGCCGACTCCATCCAAGCCGAACGTTTGGCTTCCCCGGGGGCCAGTTTTGCCATCTCATCGAGCCAGGCTTTTTCAGCCGGGACGGTTCTGCGTTCCGTCGCGGTGAGCGTGATATACACCTGTTCCAGCTCTATGCTCACCAGTTGGCCGGCCGAACGAATCCCCTGTAACTGCAGGCGGCGATTGGATTCGATGATATGGTCAAGGTACCGAACAAGTGCTGTAGGCTCATCCAAAGCGATAGACGCAGGCTTTTCGGAATAAATGAATTTGTATTGATCGCCAATCCGAATATCCCGCCCCGCCTGATGGAAATCCCCATTGACCTTCGTACCGGGCATGACAACCCCACCGCTCATTTTCCCGATATTGATTTGATCGCCACTTACGGTTTGTTCTCGCTGTTCGAAAAGCGAAAATGGATCCGGCGCGGATTGACCTTCGGGCAAACCTTTGCCGCCCAGCAGCAATGCCACCGGAAAATTGCCGCTGAGCTGGTAATCCGGAACTTGCGCTTCATTCCAATCAGCCTCAGCGCTCTTGGGAACATTTCGGTAGACATGGCTCATCACGTCCGTCACCAAAACTTGAGTGAGGTCTTTCTGTTTCTGAGGCTGCGCATGACCGGTTAGGGCTTCGATCAAGTGATAGGTGAAGATGCTCATCTTCCGATCCTTGCGGATGTAAGAAAGCTGATGGCCTTGGGAAGAACTGATTACCGCGCGACCTGCGCCGCTTGCCAAGTCCTCAAGACCTTTGGCGCCGTCGGACATTGTTACCGTTTTTTCTGCTGGCAACACCAGCTGGGACGGCAGAGCGGCACTAATATAGCCTTCAGGTAAGAATGACGCCCCTTTAACACCCATGCCGCCTGCATGGCAGCAGTCCAGTATCACCAACAAACGCTGCGAATTCAGTCCCTTGATTGCCGCCGCAAAATCTGAGGCTCGCAAAGCACGTAATCTGATCTGATCTTCGCGAACGTTGTAAGGAATCAGGTAATAATCTGGCGACCCTTCTGCGGTGTCGCGCCACCCGTGGCCAGTATAATAGACGATCACGGTTGCATTGCTGTTCCTTTTGTCTTCAATCCGATCTTGCAGCCAGGCCAAACCGTCTAATATGTTTTCGCGGGTGGCGTTATTGCCGGTCAGAGATCTGACATTTTTCTCCGGGTAGACGCAGCGCTCCGGATGAATGAGCACAGACCTGAAGGCCTTGATGTCCTTAATGATGTCCGGCAGAGACCATTTGGGCACAGCATTGTCGTTCACCCCGATTAGCAAGGTATAGCCGTTTGTAAATTGTTTTCCCATTTTTTCCCCTTGGCATCCAATTCAAATAACAAAGAACGGGGAGATGAATATCAGTTCATTTCCCTAAAAAAAGCCAAACCCCGTTCTCATATCGAGTAACGGGGTTTTGAAAAGGCCAACCATTTTCGATCCTCCTGGCTGTTGAGTAGGAGATCTGGTGGTTTAATTTCATAACATTTCGATAAAACTGTAAATCTATATAGATAGGCCGAAGAGGAAAGTCAAGACTATACAGGTTGCTGATTGAGGCAAGGGTCTCCGGGCTGAGAGATAAACAAATTAAGCAACTTGATGTATTACGGGACGAAAATGAGGGGGCGGAATCGGTTTGCCATTTGAACGCGCTGATGCAAGCCAAGCTTCTTTTGCCTTTATAACCTCGGTAAGTGCCTGTTCTGGCGTTTCACCAAACGCCGAGCAATGGCGAAGATCCGGTATATCCTGACTTTTTATCAGCCGATTCAGCCAAATGGGTCAAATCGGAATCCAGGATAGCCACGATTATGGGCAGCTTATGATGACATAGCGATAGGATCAACTGGTTCCAAAAAAGGAAAACGGGGGAAAGCGGCGTAGATCAGAACATTGGTGTCCACCACGAACACTACCGCCCCTCCATGGCCCGATAAAGCGCTTCGTGGTCCGCGATGTCAACCAGAGCGCCCCCACTTTCAAATGTCGGCAAGGGCGGAAGATCAACCCTCCGCTTCCGGCTCTGAAATAGAAGGCGAAGAGCCGTTTCCACCAGTTCAGACATGGTACATCCACGGCGGGTCGCTTCGCGCTTCAATTCCTGCATAACCGAATCGTTAATGTCAAGTGTTGTTTTCATATGGGCAATCATACATGTAGCGTATATGGCTGTCAATTTAGCCCATCAAACCATATGATGCTATGCGGTTAAACTCATCGAGCCAAAGTGCGATTAGCGTTGCTTGGTGTCTGTTGGGGGTTGGAGGTCGGAGGAGCGCTGCGCTTGAGCTTTGAGGTCAAACCAACCAACAACACATCCCTTGCCGCACAACGAATCAACCGCCGTCGCCCGCCTCCGCCGGGCTAGGGCGCGTCAAGACGGACAATTGAGCGTTTTTCGCTCAACTAGAGATGGTGGAGACAACTACTCGAAACCCGCGGTTACTGCTCCAGTAAAGGGGGTAGTCCAGTTCGCGGAAAGCGCAGCGGGCGACGTACCGGAACCCGGAGCCGCCCCGCAAGACTCGGCAGACGTCATCACCGGCTTCCAGGTTTTCACGTCCATCCGATGGATCATAAGGATAGCTGTACTCCGGCTTATCCCAGTCTTTTCCCCAATGAGTGCTCGTCCACTCCCAGACGTTGCCGGCCATATCCTGGCAGCCGTATGGACTCACACCTGTTGGATAAAGCCCCACAGGCGTGGGATCGTTCACGATCTGATCACCTTCAGAGCTGTTCAGGCGTTGCGGCTCAAACTCATTGCCCCAGGGGTATTGCCGACCATCGGTACCCCGGGCGGCCTTTTCCCACTCCGCCTCAGTGGGCGGCCGATATGGCTCGTCCGTCACGGTACGAAGCCAGCGGCAGAAAGCTAGACACTCGTACCAGCTCACTCCGACTACCGGCTGATTCGGTTTGTCAACACGAATGCCACCCCAATATCTTGGTTCGCTCCAATTCTCTTTTTCCCTCCGTCTCCAGCCGGCCTGGGTCCACCAGCGTTTTTCATCATAGCCGCCAGCCTCGATAAATTCCCTGAACTCAGCATTGGTAACCGGATACTTGCCGATCCGGAACTCCGGCAAAACTACCTCGTGTTTCGGTTTGGCAGCATAATCCTTGTCGTCTCCCATCAAAAACGTTCCGGCCGGGATTGTAACCAACTCACCTAAACGCGGATCTCCAAGATAACCCAGCACCTCACCGGCCGCAATACGCACCCGCAAGGCGACTTCCGGATCGGAGATCGTGGCCAACAGCCTATCCACAACCACCTGCCGAATCTCCGGCGCCACTTCGGCCTGCCCCTCGTGCAGGCAGCGTCCGGCCAAAACCGGGTTGATTTCGATCAAGGCCCGCACGAGCCGGTCGTCATTTTCCGGCATCAGCCCGGCGGCCATAATCGTGGTCCCTTCCCAGTTGGTGGGGGGTGGTGGTGGCAGGGGATCCCAACTACCTTCGGGCCTCGCCCAGGGCGGCATGTCCTTCTCAAGCCAGGGCCAGCGCCACCGCTCCACCAGTCCGACCGGATCGCGCTTGAGCATCTCGCGCGCCGCAAAATACTCCTGCAATAGCTGATGGTAAAAGCGCAGCGAAGACCTGTCGCCGGTCATCTCGATGATCTGGGCCGAGGCCGCCAGGTCG
>CP070697.1:2574319-2579126 GCA_020353555.1 Desulfobacterales bacterium | reverse complement strand
GGGCGGCTTCCACCGCGGCATTGACCGCGAGCAAATTGGTTTGCCGCGAGATATGGTCGATGGCTCGGACAATATCGTCAATTTTTGCAAGCTGTTCGACGAGTTCCCGCGCCGTCTGAATCTGTTCCTGAATGGCCTGGTCTTTGGACACTTCATCGGTTACGTCACGGCCGATTTCCAAAAACCCCTCGATTTGGCCCGTCTCATTCTTCAGCGCCGTGACGGTGCAATGGAGCGGAAACTCCTCGCCATTTTTACGGCGCCGCATCATCGTAAAAATGGCTCTACCCTTGCTCATGACCTCTTTCGAGCGTCGGCGCTGAATTTTGGCGGCTTGGCCGCTGTCATCGCGGACAAACGTGAATGCCACCGGCCGTTTGATCGCCTCTTCCGGGGTCCAGCCGAAAATATTTTGAGCTCCGTGGTTCCAGCTGACCACTTCCCTTTCATTGAAATGGCGATAAAAGAATACAGGTTGGCGCTGTCCATTACCTTTTGGAAAAACCGTTTTTCGCGTTCCAGGGTTCTTTTGATGCTGTCTTTTTCAGATTCGACCTCGGCTGCCGTGATGCGTTGCTGCTCATCCCGGCGGGCGACCATCTCCTGGCGCAAAAGGCGGGTCAGATGATAAATACTTCGGGAAAACGTATGCTCTATGGTGCCCTTCCTGATTTTTTGCGGCTCCGGCAGCGGCAGGTGATTGACGGCGGCCTCGGCCAGGTCTGTTAGAAGTCGCCAGCGGCAACGTTCACGGTAGGCAAAAATGTGCAAGCAAATCGTCAAAGAGACGAATAGTCCCGCCAGACTCCATAGGGACACCATACGATCGCCGGCCGAGCCGGTCAAGGCCACGACAATCGCCCCCATCGCAAAACACACCGCAACGGCCAAGTTGACATACCAAGTGTTTCTGAGTTCCGACATGTTCAATCTCCCGCAAGTTTCGTCTTGATCTAAAAACCGAAATATCTCCGGCGCAACGATCGGCTCTACGGCGATCTTACGCACGGAAAGGTGCGAAGCCGGTTTTATATTCATTTTCGTATGTTTTGCCGAAAACTTTAATCCTATCTCATGTTTGGCTGTTTGTATGACCTGAAGAAATCAAGGGTGACGGCGCCACCCACAAGATCCTTGTTCATCGCGGGCGGGCCGATGCTCAATGGTGCCCAGGCGGCCCATGCCTACCGTCGGACACATCCCGTCTGGTTGCTCAAGTTTTAGACGACTATGGCGATATACCCTCCATAAAGGTCTGGCAGACGCGCATTTTTCGCAGGCTGCCACTCTTCGTTCGTTTTTTCCCCTCGGGGTCAAATCAAAAGATTGCGCAATTACCGCAAGAACTTGGAGGGCAACATGTATATCGCAAGTACGCGTTATGAAGCAATTATCGATGCCGTCGGCGCGATGGAGCGGGCGGCCGACGACGTTGTCATGCTCATGCTCGGAGAACACAACAGGCCGGATATCAAAAGGCTGGTAGACGAACTCAACCGGCACGGCATCCCCTTTTTCGGCGGGATCTTCCCCGGCGTCATCGACGGGCAGGAGAAATTTGAGAGCGGCGCCGTGCTGACGACCTTGCCTGCCCTTGAAAAACCATTCCTCATCAAGGATCTCACTTCACAGCCGACTGACTTTCAGGATTTCGGCGCCGCCGTTGCTACCCGAAACGACCGCAAACACACGGCGATCGTCCTCGTAGACGGCTTGGCCGCCAACATCGCGCTTTTCCTGTCGGAGATGTTCAACCGCTTTGGCAATTCCATCAATTATCTCGGCGGCGGAGCAGGTTCGCTGTCCTTGAAGCAGGAGCCGTGCTTGATTACGCCGGAGGGCATTTTTCAAGATGCCGCCATCGTCACTTTTCTGAAACAGGAATGCCGTCTCGGGGTGCGCCACGGGTGGGAAAAAATCGCCGACCCTGTAATCGCTACCAAGACCCACAAAAATATCATTCAGGAGCTCAACTGGAAAAATGCCTTCGATGTCTATCGCCACACGGTGGAAGCTGACGCCGGCAAAACACTGACCGGGGAGAACTTTTTTACCATCGCCAAAGGATACCCCTTCGGGATCATCAAAGAAGCCATGGAAGATATCGTCCGCGATCCCATCGCCGTCAACGACCGGGGCGAACTGATTTGCGTGGGTGAAGTTCCCGAGAATACGGTCTTGAGCATTTTAGAAGGCTACACGGACTCTTTGATCCTTGCCGCGGGCCAAGCCGCCGACGACTGCCTCCAAGCCGGGGCCGGCGCCATCGACCGTTGTCTGATGGTGGATTGCATTTCCAGGGTTATCTTTCTCGAGCAAGACTACGCCAGGGAATTGGAACAAGTCAACCACAGGCTGCGGTCTATCGGGATGGACCAGGGGCCGGTGGGCATGTTGACATTGGGGGAAATTTCTTCCTATGGGGACGGCTTTGTGGAATTTTTCAACAAGACCATCGTCGTCGGGGTCTTTTACCGCAATTAGGAAAGATCCATCGGATGAACGGCGAAAATTTCACTCAAGTTTTCAAAGATCTTTCCATCCTCTATGAGCTTTCCCTCGCCGTAGGGCAGTCGCTGGACCTCAAAACAAACTGCGATGGCTTCCTCAAGGTCCTTATGGCCCGAAAGAATCTATCCTTTGTCTCGGTATGGATCAAGAACGCGCGCCTTTGCCAATCCCAATGGAGCGCGTCCTCCGCGCCTATCCAGGATGATATGGCTTCGCTGGTATACGCCAATCCGCAGTCTTTTGTGCGGGAGCAGGCGCTGGCCCTCGACCACCCCATGTTCGCTCGGCTCAACAAGCAGGAAACGTACTCCCTGAGCGGCGACCAGGAGTATTTTTCAGAATTCATTACGGAAAAGGGGATTGCAGGAGGCGTCTTCGGTATTTTCGCACTGGGTGATATCGGTGCCTTGAAACTTTATTCCATGAACAAGGACCAGCCGTTCACGCCCGAGGAACTGAACCAGCTGAAAAATGTGACCGCCAAATTCGCCGTCTCTCTGGAAGGCAACATCGCCCATCAGAAAATGATCCAGGAAGTATCCGAACGTAAACGAGCCGAAGAGGCCTTGCGCGAAAATGAGCGTTTTCTGGATACCATCATCGAAAATATCCCGGACATGATTTTTGTGAAAGACGCGACGGAGCTTCGATTTCTGCGTTTCAACAAAGCCGGCGAGGACCTGCTGGGCTACTCGCGCCAGGAGTTGATCGGCAAGAACGACTACGATTTTTTCCCCCGCCACGAGGCGGATTTTTTTAGAGCCAGAGATCGAGAGGTTCTGGCCGCGGGGCGACTCTGCGATATCCCCGCGGAACCGATTCGCACCCGCCATCAAGGCGAGAGAATCCTGCACACCCAAGAAATACCTGTCCTGGACGACCAAGGCAACCCGCGCTACTTGTTGGGTATCTCCGAAGACACCACCGAACGCCGCAAGACAGAAGCGGCGCTGAGAAAAGCGCATGAAGAATTGGAACTGCGCGTCGCCGCGCGCACGGCCGAATTGAGCCGCGCCAACCGAAGCTTGCGGAGCGAAATCGCCGAACGACGGCGGATGGAAGCCCGTTTACACAAAGCCAAAGAAATGGCTGAAAGCGCCAGCCGGGCTAAAAGCGAATTCCTGGCCAACATGAGCCACGAACTCAGGACGCCCCTGAATCATATCATTGGATTCACGGAGCTCGTGGTCGATCGAAACTTTGGCGAGCTCACGGCCGTCCAGGAAGAGTACCTGAAAGATGTCCTGTACAGTTCAAAACATCTTCTTTCCCTGATCAATGATATCTTGGACCTGTCAAAGGTTGAAGCCGGCAAACTTGAGCTGAACCCTTCGCGGATTCGATTGGCAAGCCTTTTGGAAAACAGCCTGATTATGATCAGGGAGAAGGCCATGAAGCGCGGCATTCAGTTGTCGACGCATTTTGACAACATCCCCGAGGAGATTACGGCCGATGAGCGTAAGTTGAAGCAGATAATTTACAATCTGTTGGCGAATGCCGTAAAATTCACGTCGGATCAGGGAGCTATTCACCTGAGGGCCAGTTTGGTACCAGGTTTCGCGCTGCAATTTCCCCGTCACGTTTCCTCTGAGGTCTTCCACCGCTTCAGCAAAGCTGACAAATGTTTTATCAAGATCGTCGTCCAGGACACAGGGATTGGATTGCAATCTCAGGATCTGAATCGCATTTTTGAGCCCTTTGATCAGGTCGAAAGTTCCGCCAGCCGCCGTTTCCAAGGCACGGGGCTCGGGTTGTCGTTGGCCAAAAAACTGGTTGAACTCCAGAATGGCAGTATCTGGGTTGAAAGCGAGGGACTGGGAAAGGGCAGCCGATTTGCAGTGATTATCCCCGCCCAAGCTGGTGTGAAGTCATAGCGTGCCCGCTATCACGCGAGCGACTGGTTTTCCTTAAAATGCGCCGACCAGTCGCAAATGAACGCCTGCGTTCGGGGAGCGGGCCGCGGCGCGGGTCCGCCTTAATTTTCCCGAACCTAAATTGGCAGCGTAAAGCAGAAAGCGGCGCCCTGGCCTTCGCCTTCACTTTCGGCCCAGATTCGGCCGCCGTGCATTTGAACCAGCCTGCGGGTGAGGGTCAGTCCCAATCCGGTGCCTTGGTACTTGCGGGATAGTGTGCTCTCCACCTGGGAAAAAGGCTCAAAGATAAGAACCATGTCATCCTCCCTCAGGCCGATGCCGGTATCCACCACACGGATCTCCACTTCCTGCCGCAGGTCGCCGGACACGCTGGAAGGTTTCTCTGTGATGACCCGGGCCGCCAGACAAATAGTTCCACCGTC
>CP070697.1:2569411-2574219 GCA_020353555.1 Desulfobacterales bacterium | reverse complement strand
TGGAAAAAGGCCGGCGGGAGGCCCTGCTGCCCATCATCACGAAAATTGCCAAGCGCGAAGGCGTCGGCGCGATACTGGCCGAGGGCGCCCAGCGCGCGGCTGAGGCGCTCGACAGCCGCGCCGCGGAATACGTGGTCAGCGTGCGCGGACATTTCCCGCACGGCTATCAGTTCCAGGCCTTCGAGGGGGCCAGCCTGATGCAGGCCGTGGGCGGGGCCGATCCGTTTCCCACTTACGGCACCGGGGTCGAGATTCGTCTGTCCTTGCCCGGCAACCGGGAAAAGCTGCTGGCCGAGGCCCGGGAACTGTTCGGCTCCGAAGAGGCCTATCTCCCGGGCAATTACAGCGCGGCCAAAGTCCGCATGGTCATCGACGCTGAGCACCGGGCACGCATCCCCGATATCCTGGGCGTGTGCCTGTATGTCATCGACGGGTACAACAAGACCGCCGATGACTACTTTTTCTTTTACGATCGGTTGGTCGACCTTTACCAGGCGGCCACCGGCAGACCGCTGACCCGGGCGCAGCTGTTCGCCGTCGCCGAACGCCTGGTGAATCTGGAACGCTGCCACGATGCCCGCGAGGGGCTGCAGCGTGAGGACGACCGCCTGCCCCGGCAGTTCTTCCGTACCTTTCCCGGCGGCGTCCATCAGGATAAAACGTTGGATCCGCAAAAAATGCAGGAAATGCAAACCCTTTACTACCGGATGCGCGGCTGGGATCCAGACACCGGCCTGCCGACCCTCGCCAAACAGCGTGAATTGGGGCTGGCAAACAGGCGGTCGGGGTAATCAAAAAGGCCGGCCGGCGAGGGTTTGGACCCGGAAACGATTCCTAAACGATTACGAAAAGACTTAAACCCGCCCGACGTGCGTTGGTATCGGCGCTCATCAAGTCTCTGGCGCAGCTCGCCGCGCACGCCCCGTGAGGTCATCTCCGAGAACGCGGGGGGCGTTGCGCGAAACCAGGATTGACTACGCGTCGGGTCGTTCGACTTGGTCACATGACCGCAAGTCTTCCGGGGACAAGCGCCATGGATGGTCAGAGTTGAAAGCGTGTAACTGTCTGAGGGCCTTAGGGATCGTTAAGAAAGCACCGCGCCGTGGCAGCGCTGCTTTCAAAGACCTGCAAAAAATGTAGATGCGACGATGGCTCATATCTTGCGCATCCTCGGGGCTTTTTTTACGAGCCCTGGGGCACGAGTTTTACACGGTCTCAAATCTGTTCATCCATGCCGCGCCCAGTGCTGAACATAGATAATGCAATAAAGTAGAGGTAGCTAATCTACGCATTGGTCAATTATGTCTGACACCCAAAGTGCGGAAGTCGTGGTCATCGGCGGCGGAGCCCGGGGCTGTTCCATCGCCCTGTTTCTGGCGCGGGCGGGGGTCCGCGTGATTCTCGTCGAGCGCCGGTATCTGGCATCCATGGTCTCCAGCGCCAACGGCGCCCAGGTCAACGTCACCGCCAAAGAACCCGACCCTTACACCCTCCTGAGCCTGGAAAGCGCGCGCATGTACCCGGACTTTATCGCCAGTCTGGAGGCCGACATCTTTCTGCAGCAGGAGGGTATTCTGTTCGTCACCCTGGATCCGGCGGAAATGGAAAACCTGCGCCGGCGGGTGGAGACGCGCAACCGGTTGCCCGGACTGCACCTGCGCTTGCTGGACGGCCGTGAAGCGCGGGAAATCATGCCGGCCTTAACCCCCGACGTGATCGGAGGCTACGTCTCCAGCGCCGACGGCATCGTCGATGTGCTGGCGCTCCTCCCCGCCATGGGCCGTGCCGCGCGGCGGGCCGGCGCCACGCTCCTGTGCAACACCGAGGTCACCGGCATCGACGTGTCCGGGGGACGGGTGCAGGGGGTCATCACCAATCGGGGGACCATCGCCACACCGGTGGTGGTCGATGCCGCCGGCGTCTATACCCCCCACATCGGCCGCATGGTGGGGCTTTCCATTCCGGTGGATCCGGAGCACGGACATATGGTGGTTTCCCAACCCTATCCGCGCCTGATACCCATTCCGACCGATTACGTGACCCAGCTGCCCAACGGCGCCTTCCTGATCGGCACCACCAACCGGGTGGTCGGATACGATACGCGGGTCCGGCCCGGCTGGCTGCCGCCGTTTCTGCAGCGCGCCATCCGCATCCTGCCCCGGCTGGAACAGGTAAACGCCCTGCGCATCTTCGCCCACCTGCGGCCCATGCCGCCCGACCGCCTGCCGATCTATGACCGGGTCCCGGAGATCGAAGGGTTCTACATTGCCGTGGGACACAGCGGCATCACCCTGGCGCCCATCACCGGGAAAATTTTTGCGGACCTGATCGTCCATGGCCAGAGCGATTACGATTTAGGGCCGTACAGCTTAAAACGATTTGCGCAGGCCTCCGCGCGCGGCGCCGGCGTGCCTGAAGGGCCCGCCACGGCGTAGTCTAATCTCTCGCAGAGCCCGCCGCGCGCGCATAGATTCTTTGACTGGGCCACCGCGGCGGCTCGGTGCGAGACTTGATAGCGATCCCTGCGGGATTCCTGTCGGCCAGGTCCAGCTCTTCCGGGTCGGATAGAAGGCCGGAGCACGGCGTGCGGGGTGTTCCGGCCAGGGGGTGACGGCGATGACTCGCAAGTTTAGAAATTATCTGCTGTGGGCGCTTGTTCTGGCGGAGGGCCTGTACGGACTGACCTGGATGGTCCTCTGGCTGGCGCAGCGACCCGGGCAGCACCGGCTCGGCGACGCGCTTTTCCTCGAAGGAGCGGTTTTGCTGGTGGCGGGCGGTCTGGTGGATGTGGGCCGGTCTCTCACGGTGGCCCACATTCGCCGTATCGGCCGCTCCCGGATGGATGCGCCGCCGCCGCAGGTTCAAAAGACCGGCCCCACGGGCTATGTGCTCCTGCTGGCGGGAATCCTGCTGTGCCTGCAAGGCATCCTGCACGCCTATCTGGCGCCGCCGCCCTGACCGTCCGCGTGCTTTGCCCTAAAAAAACCCCGGGGGCTTAACCCTCCGGGGTTCTTATCAATGTTCGGGCCAATGTTCCGGCCGTTGACCCCCAGGCTTCCGGCCTGGGGGGCGGGTCCGATCATCGGGCTAATCGTACTTGTAACCGGCTTTTTCCATGTACTGTTTGGCGAGCTCCAGATCGTAGGGGATCGGTTTGAGCATTTCATGATCGTACTCGGGGGCCGAGTAAGGTATGGGCACGGTGCCGGCCTGGCCGTAGCCGCTGACGATCTCCTGGACAATCTGCTCCCGTGGAATGACCAAGCTGATGGCCTTGCGCACGTGCGCTGCGGCTTCGGCCGCCCGCGCCGGGTCTTCTTTCCCCAGGGGGGTCTCGACGCCCGTGCCGAAGACGGGGTGTCTCAAGTTGAAGCAAATGTGCTGCCACTTGTACGAGTCGAACTTGAGCACCTTGCCCCAGCTCGGATCGATGGTCGGCACCATGTTTTCGATGCCGTACATGGGATCGTGGGCGTCGATCTCACCGGCTTTGAGGGCGCTCAACACCGCGTCCGCGCCCTGGATGAGGACCACATAAAAGGTTTTGACGTTGCCGGAAGTCTCCTTCCAGTAGTTTTCATTCTTGACCATCTTGTAGGCCTTCTTGGCCGGATCATACCCCATGGCGACCCAGGGGCCCGTGCCGATGCCGCCCTGGGCTGCATACTCCTTGCCGTCGGAGGTCTTGACCGTGTAGGACCCCAGCCAAGTGCCGGCCGCGTGGCCCTGGATCGCATCGGCTTTGATGTCCTTGTAGGCATGGTAGGGCATAATATGCATGGCCCCCATGACAAAGTCGCGGAAGAGAATGGTGTATTCCGGCAGATCCACGGTGATCTCGTATTTGCCCGTCACCTTGTAGGCGTCCGGCGATCCGAAGACTTTGGTTACGTTGGCCTGGTGGATGCTGGCATACGCTTGATCCAGGAGGGTGTCCCAGGTGAATTTGACGTCCTCGGCCGTAAATTCCTCCCCGCTGTGCCACTTCACCCCCTGGCGCAGTTTGATGACCCAGTGCTTGCCGTCGGGGGAGACGGTGTAGTCCTCGGCCAGCGCCGGAACCAGCTTTTTGCTTTCCCAGCTGTCGTATTCCAGCAGACAGTTGTAAACCGGCCCGAAAATATTCGACAGGTTGTAGCCCGTGCTGTACATGGGGAAAAGCGGTCTTTCGGGCGGGGCCCACTCGGCGAAAGCCGCGGTGGCATCGTCGCCCGCACCTTCAATGGTCCAGTTTTCAGGGTGCGGGTAGAAGACGGGGTTGAAGGTGGTCGAATCAAAGCCTTGGAGCTTCGGATTGACGGCGATCACATCCTCCGGGTAGAAGAGGATGGTCATCGGTTCCGTGTCGTACCAGCGCTTTTCGAAGCGTTTGATGGCCTCCATGTGGCCGGATTCGTCCATGGCGCGGCTGTAATCGTCCAGCGCCTTGTCGATCTCAGGGTCTTCGACATAGTAGTAGTTGGGCCCGTAGGGCGGAATCTGGGAACTGTGAAAGAGGGTATTGGGCACCGGCAAAATGGTGTTGTAATAGTAGCGCTCGAGATAAGCGTCCCAGCCCCCGTCGGCGTGGGTTTTACCCTCGCCGGTGGTCCGGCGGGGAATGATGATGGTCCAGGGCACGTAGCTGGAAACCACGTCGATGCCGATTTTCTCCATTTGCTGCGCCGCCAGCGTTCCCCAAACCATACGCGGCGGCTGGTTGTTGGGGATCATAAAATACAATTTAAAAAACGGCGGGCCGGCCTGCACAGGTGTGTTGGCAAGGCCCACGACCACAGCCAAAGCGATGATAACCGTCGGCAGCCACC
>CP070697.1:2564488-2569311 GCA_020353555.1 Desulfobacterales bacterium | reverse complement strand
CTGCCGGCCCCATTCGGTGTTCATTGGCGCCGGTTTGTACCTGGACGCCACCGGAAAAGTGCCATCCAACCGCATGTACGATACTTACAAAACCGAAGAGCAGATGCGCAAGATCTATGAGGAAATTCTAAAGTTTCTGATTGCCCACAAAAAAAATATCAAAATGTTCTGGAACAACGCCCAGGATCATCAGCTGGCCTTTCTGCAAAATGGATGCGTGATTGGTCAAACCTGGGACGGCCCGATCATCACCTTGAAAAAGGAAGGCAAGCCCGTAACCTACATGGCCCCCAAGGAAGGCGCCATGACCTGGGTCGATTCCATGGGAATCGTCAAGAACGCGGAAAACATTGAGCAAGCCTACGCCTTTATCAACTGGGCCTATACGCCCGAAGCCGGGGCGATTATGGCAAAATCGACCGGTTACAACAGTGTCGTCAAGGGGGCGGCCGATCTTCTGGATGACGCCACCAAAAAAGCGTTTGCCGATGCCTATCCGGGCGATGCCCTGGAGAACCTCTGGTGGTATATATCCGAGCCACCCTGGTTCGTGCCGGCGCGGACCGAGTACCGTGACAAGTTCCAGGCCGCTTGAGCGGTCTAATAATTCTGTCAATCAAGCGCCCCCCTACCGGTTTGGGCCGCCGGTTCGGGGGCCCATCGGACAAAGGCAAGGATGAGTCACGACGTTGATATTGACCATGTCAGCATGCGCTATCCCGGCAGTCAGCGGTTTGCCGTGACAGATGTCCATGTGCGTATCAAACCGGGCGAGTTCTTCAGCTTTTTGGGGCCCTCCGGCTGCGGGAAAACCACTTTGCTGCGACTTGTCGCGGGCTTTATTGAACCCACCCAAGGGGAGATTCGGATTGATGGCAAAGACATGCGCGGCATCGGGCCCAACAAGCGCCCGACGGCGATGATCTTTCAGAATCTGGCGCTTTTCCCCTTGATGACCGTGGCGGAAAATATCGCTTTCGGCCTGGAAGTTCGCGGGGTATCGGCCGCCAAGCGCCGAAAACGCGCCGAAGCATTATTGGAGTTGGTGGATTTGCCCGGGATGGCCGCTAAGAAGGTCAGCGACCTGTCCGGCGGTCAGCGGCAACGCGTGGCTATTGCCCGGGCCCTGGCCGTGGAACCGGCGGTGCTGCTGCTGGATGAGCCTTTGTCGGCGCTTGATCTCAAGCTGCGACAACACATGCGGTCGGAGTTGCGCAAGATACAGCGACGCACGGGCGTGACGTTTATTTACATCACCCACGACCAGGGGGAAGCCTTGAACATGTCCGATCGGGTGGGGGTGATGTCCGAAAAAGGCCAGTTGGAGCAGGTGGCGGCGCCCGATGTGCTTTACAACGAACCGGCGACGATCTTCGTGGCTGATTTCGTTGGTGAAAACAATGCCTTCCGTGTTTCCGTGCGGGAGCAAGTCGGTGATTGGGCTGTCCTCGAAACACCCTTTGGAATGCTCAAGGGGCGTAACCCCCAGGGCTTAACCTCTGGCCGACGAGCCACGGCGTTTGTGCGGCCCGAGGCGATTTCCGTGGTGGAAAATTCAGCGGCGGCGGACAACTTCGTGCCCTGCACGGTGGAAAACCTGAGCTTCGAGGGCGCCTTTATTACCGTGGTTTTAAAAGCCGCCGGCGATCAAAGCTTTGTCATGCGGCAAAACAACGACGGCAGTGCCCCGCGATTAAAGGCGGGTGCCAAAGTGCAGATCGGTTTTCGGGCGGATAATACTCTTTTGCTGACAAATGGAGAACAATCGGGTGCGTAGCTTCTGGCAGAATGCCGTTCGCATCTTCGGCCCCATCGGCTTAACCTATATCAGCATTACCGTCGGCGCCTGGCTGCTATTTATGATCTTGATCCCTCAGTTGATCATGATCGACTTCTCTATGCGCCCGCTGCTGCCGCTTCGAAAAATAGGCGGACCGGAAGACATCTGGACCTTGAGAAATTACATGGTGCTGTTTACGAACGAACTCCACCGGGCCATCTTTCTCAAAACCATTTGGTCCAGTATCATCGTCACATCCGTTGCCCTGGCTATCTGTTATCCGATTTCTTTTTATTTGGCCAAAGTCACCCGGGGCGCTCGGCTGGGATGGTTGATGATCGGGTTGATCATCCCTTACTGGATCAATGAATTGTTGCGCTTGTTTGCCTGGCAGTTGATTCTGGCGGATGCGGGGATTCTAAATAAACTGCTAATGCTGCTCGGCTTCATCGCCGAACCCCTTAATTTTCGGGCCGGCAACAGCGCGGTGATTGTGGGCATGGCGTACGCCTACATCCTGTTTATGGTCTTTCCCTTGTACAACGCAATGGAAAGTCTGGATCGCAATCAGTTGGATGCGGCCCGCGATTTGGGCTCGTCATGGCTGCGTATCCATTGGCGCATTGTCGTTCCGCACGCCAAGCCGGGCATTGCGGTGGGTTGCATTATGACCTTCATGCTGGCGGCCGGCTCCATCGCCGCCCCGCAGCTGCTCGGCAGCCCCAGCAGTTTTTGGTTTACCGAAGTGATCTACACGAACTTCGAGACGGCCAACTGGAATCAGGGCGCCGCCTATGCCACCGTTTTAGCCCTGCTGTGCCTGGTTTTTATCTTTGTCATGTTGAGAGTCTTCCGGGTCAGCCTTAAAGAACTCGCCCAATGATGTCATCCGATACAACCCTAAAAGTCCTAACGGGTGGTTATCTATTCCTGTTCTTCGCCTACCTGTTCCTGCCGCTGATTTTTATGGCGATTGTAGCCTTTAATACCAGTAGCATCCCGCAGGTCAGTCCCTGGGAGGGATTCACCTTGAAATGGTTCGGGGAGTTGTTCTCCGATGCGCAAATGTGGGATGGTCTGCTGAACAGTATCATCGTGGGCGCGGCGGTGGTGGTGATATCCGTGCCGATCGGCTTGGGCGGAGCCACGCTTCTGGTGCGTCTGCATTTCAAAGCCCGCGATTTCCTCTATGCCTTGCTGGTTTCGCCGATTCTTACCCCGGGTATTATTCTCGGCATATCCACCTTCTTGTTTTGGGACCGTTGGGTGAACGTCACCGGCGGGCTCTGGACCGCCATTATGGGGCAATCCACGTTTATCAGCGCCTACTGCATGCTGCTGATTATGGCAAGGGCGCAGCGCTTTGACTTGACCCAGGAAGAAGCGGCTTTTGATCTGGGTGCTAACCATCGGCAGGTGTTTTGGAAAATTACCCTGCCGTTTTTGAAGCCGGCCATCATCTCTTCGTGTGCCTTGGCGTTCATGCAATCTTTTGAAAACTACAACACCACCCTGTTTGCCATCGGTTTCAAGCAAACCCTGCCGATTTATATTGGCACCAAACTGCGCGTTTTCATCAGTCCGGCGATGAATGCCCTGGCGGTCATCCTGATCGTACTGACCATAACGGGTGCTTTGGTCTATGAGCTCGTGCGCCGGCGTGAAACCGCCCAGGCGCATGCGGCTGATGAACGACAATTATAATTGTCGTCAGACTTCAAGAATAATTGTCGCGGCCCAATCGGGCGCCCCACCTCACCGCCGAAGTTCAACTGAAACACTAGCGTTGTTGACGCCGAACGTTGCGGACAGGATGTGATGCTGCGAAGCGGCCAAAGAAATCGCGCGTATATGACAGGCGATATTTAAAATAGCTACTACAACGTATGGGTGACGTGAATTCGAAGTAAAAAACTTCTTGACAGCCGATTGAGCCAGTGGTAAAAGAGAGGGACGTACGTCAGAATATAAGTTGACATATCAAGGATTGCTTAATATTAAGATTGCATGCCACGGAAAGCACGCATAGATGCACCGGGAGCGTTACATCATGTGATTGCCAGGGGGATCGCCCGCAAAAAGGTGTTTGAAGATAATGCCGATCGCGATTTTTTTATTGAGCGGCTCGGTTCGATTCTCAGTGACACGAAAACACAATGTTTTGCGTGGGCGTTAATCCCCAATCACTTTCACCTGCTCTTAAAAACCGGGGCGACACCGATTTCCACGGTTATGAAACGGCTTTTAACCGGCTATGCGATGCACTACAACCGGCGGCACAAGCGATGCGGTCATCTGTTTCAAAATCGATACAAGTCCATCCTATGCCAAGAGGATAGCTACCTTTTGGAACTGGTGCGCTATATTCATTTGAACCCGCTTCGCGCCAAGCTGGTTGAGGATATGAAGGGACTGGGTAATTATCCGTATGGTGGACACAGTGCCCTCATGGGGAAAACGACGGTATCGTGGCAGAATACGAGTTACCTCCTCGGTACGTTTCACGCAAAGGTTTCTTGGGCTCGCCGCCGGTACAGAGCCTTTGTGGAAAAGGGTATCGCCGCGGGTAAAAGGCCGGAGCTTACTGGAGGAGGATTGATTCGAAGTGTAGGCGGATGGGCGGTTGCAAAAGCGTTACGGAAGGCAAACGCCCGGCAGAAGGGAGATGAACGCATTCTGGGCGATGGTGATTTTGTTGAGGCGGTGCTTTCAGAAGCCAATGAGGCATACGAAAGCAAATACCGACTGAAGGCCAGGGGCATCGATGTTGACACATTGGCGCAGAGAGTTGCGCAAATTACCGGTATCGAACTTTCAAAGATATGGGCCTCTGGAAAACAGTCCACGGTTGTACAGGCCCGGAGTCTTCTGTGCTACTGGGCAACAAGTGAATTAGGAATTTCTCAGATATGGTTGAGTAAGCGGCTGAAACTTTCGCAACCGGCAATCAGCCTATCGGTTGCACGGGGACGTGAGATAGTTATCCAAAATAATTACGAAATAGGAAACTTATGATCTGACGAACGTCCCTCAATACCGTCCC
>CP070697.1:2559545-2564388 GCA_020353555.1 Desulfobacterales bacterium | reverse complement strand
CCCGGTGCAAGACCAAATAGGGGCGCGTTTGAGGGTTGCCCGCCCAAGCGCCCGGGTAGGTCGCAAGAAATGTCGGGTAACCGGCATTCATAGATGAATGATCGTTGCCCGGTTCGGGGTGACCCCGACCGGTGACAGAATTCGGCTTATAGGTTGCTTCGGCCGTTTCGCTGGTTGCCGGATGATGGCGTCCGGAAACTGAATGCGCGATATTCGATGCGTAACCGCCCGCATCCGGCAATCCATGATTCGCCCTCCACAAGGCCCAAGAGTATGCCAGTGAAAATGGGAATGCCCAACCATAAAAGCAATACGGCTTTTGCCGAAAAGGTCCACATATTTTCACTTGATTACCTGAAATGTTGTCTCTACGTTGCCCAAGTGAAAGACCCTAAAAATGCCTTCACCAAAAAACTTTATTCGGCTCTTATATCCAGTTCCTTGATTCTTGAAGATTTTCTCGATTTTCACGGAGCCAAAAACAGCAAGGACTGGTATTTCTACCGCGAACTTTCGGCCGCCGTGAGGCATTTGAGTCTGGGAGCCGACTTTCAGAAGCACATCCTAAACCGCCTCATTTTTTACGACCTGGTGGATACGGGCAATTTTGAAAGTGAAGCCGAAGCCACGCTAGACTTTTTGACCAACTCGCTGGTCCGGACCGCCCCGGTCATCCTCTATGAGGCCCAACGACTGCAAATACCTCTACCGGCTGAACGCTTCAGCGCCCGCAATTTTCCAAGTGTTACTACCGGCGAAATGCTTGATTATGATATCGACGATACGGACAAAGATCAGCAAAAGAAAAATATTGTGAAAATTGCCAGTGAGTTACTGAATATTGCCGGAAGTTTTGATCAGCTTAAGTTTTATGAACCTTACACTTTCCAACAGATACGGACGATTGTTCCGGACAAGGTCAACGAAGTTGAAACCAGACGATATGAAATGCTGGTGCACAATCTTCAATCATCTTTCGATACCTATGTCATCCACGGGGGGTTTCGATACGGCAACCGCAAACTCAAGCGGTTACGCGGCTATTTTTCAGTTGTGTTTCACCTGCTTCAGATGATGGGGCGTTTGCTTCATCTTTATGAGCGACACCTCCATGATGCCGGATACAAAGACACCTATAAAAAGGTGCAGGATCGTCTAGCATCTCTAATAAATCCCGAAATTCTGCTTGATCGTACCATCAACTACGGGCTCTATTATGTCTGCCATTTTCTAAACAGCGGAAAATCTTTGGCCCAGGAAATCCTGAATGAAAACATAGAACGGTCCACGATAACCGTGGGGGTGCCTCAAAAACTCGGATTTCACAGCCGCCCCAGCCTCCTGGTCGCCAAAATTGTTCAGCACTACGGCGGCCAGGTGGAGCTGGTCGTTGGATCAGACCGCTTTGATGCCAGCAGTGTGCTGGATATTCAGTGGGCCGGCGGCAAGATTCAGAAAGAAAATCTTAAGGAAGTTGTATTTGAAGGCGATGCCCGCACGCTGAATGATATTGCGATTCTGGCCGGCGTCAATTATGGCGAGGATACAATGGGTAAAGGTGTTCCCCTTCCCAAGGAGCTAAAATATTTAAAATAAATTGACAAATTAGAGGAAACCGACTAAAAAACGGACCAGATGCATAGATCTATTGAAGGGCCAATTGAAGATGAGCCTTAAGCGTGGACGGGGTGAACGACGCAAGCGAGGGCAGACAAAAAAAGGACCCCCCCCCTTTTTTTTGCGCAAACTGCGTGCAGCGCAATTTTTTACGGGTAAACAAAGGTTGCCAAACATGGTTTTTGCTATTATCGTTGCCGCCGGCAATGGTATCCGGATGGAAAATAAGTTAAGAAAACAATATCTGACCATCAACGGACGACCTATTTTGAGCCATACCTTGTCAGCTTTTGATACCTGTCAGCCGGTTGACAAAATTTATCTCGTTATCCCCCGGGAAGATTTCGGTTTTTGTGAACAAAACATTGTCGGCCCAATGCGACTTAAGAAAGAACTTGCCCTGGTGGTAGGAGGTGCTGAACGCCAAGATTCGGTCTATAACGGTCTTCTGGCCATCGATGCGGAAATCAACAGCACTGTGGTCATCCATGATGGGGTGCGCCCGTTTATTCGTCCGGAACTAATCGAACAATGTATACGGGGGGTTGAAGAATCGGGTGCCTGTATTCTGGGTGTTCCCATTTTGGAAACCGTCAAAAACATTGACAGCGATGGCTATATAGACAAGACCATCGCCCGGGAGAACCTGTGGCATGCCCAGACGCCCCAGGCCTTTCACTATGGTCTTATTCGCCAAGCCCATGAGATGGCCCGGCGGGAAAGCTTCGGGGGAACGGACGATGCTGTCCTGGTCGAGCGACTGGGGACAAGAGTAAAAATGATCGATGGAAGCGTCTTAAACGTTAAAATCACCACGCGTGAGGATCTGGCGTTGGCCCGGGCTCTGTTCAGAGCGGATATGTCGTCGTGACCGGCATTTAGGTCCGAACGAATCGGATTCTTTCCCTTGGGACGTATCTGACCTTGGGCGCATCTCAATGTCTGGTAAGCGGTGCGCATCTTCAGCGTTGCCCGATGGCGACACGAACGCATCTCCCCGGAAGACGTTGTGCCATTAATTCTGTCCGCGGTCTCTTCAGGGGAGTTTGGACGAAAAAAAGCCCCGCAGGTGCCTCAAAAAGTCCATTCCGTTTGTATCGGCTCAAACTTGTCTTCGCATTTCCAAGGCTTTGGCTCTGTTTCAACATCTGAATTTGATTGACAGGCCGGCTTGTCATTTCTATTTTATAGCATTTGTGACTCACATAAAATGGGACGCAGGCGATTCTTCGGCTCCGCCCCTAGAATGCGCATCATATTTAAGCGTCTATCAAACGAATGACAAGGAGAGTTGCCATGCCCGACACGACTTCGATGGATCCCCAGCCAAACGAATTGGCGGCCGAAAAGTACTTGCTTCAGCTCAGATCCACATTTGAAAAGTTGCCGCACGATATCCCCCTGTACCTTTTTTCGGAAAAAGGACATGAGGATATATTTACCCATGCCAACCGGCAGGTGATTCGGGCCTTTCGTGAACTTTCCCCCAAAATCACCTTGCGGGAATATGATCTCGGCCATGAATTGGCGCATAAGTGGAATGTTACCGCCTCTCCTACCCTGCTGATTGCGCCGGAGAGGTATTCGATCCGCTGGCTGGGCGCTCCCATGGGCGAGGAGGCGCGCACCTTCCTGGAGACCCTGATTCTGGTTGGTCTTGGTCAGAGCAATCTCAGCGATCAGTCGCTCAAGGTTATCAAACGAATTGATTCTCCTCGGAATATCAAAATTTTTGTCAGTCCGACCTGTCCTTACTGTCCGCAACAAGCCGTCAATGCTGTGAAAGCAGCAGTTGAATTGCCGGAATATGTTTCCGTGGAAATCATTGATATCCAGTGCGAACCGGAACTGGCGAATCAGTATTCCGCCCAGAGCGTTCCCCAAGCTTTCGCTAACGATATCCTTATCGGTCAGGGGGCGCAACCGGAAGAGGTCTTCCTCCTTTCCCTGCAAAAATTGGAAGCACAGACGATTTTTATTCCGGAAAGCGATGCGGAATTGATCGAGTCGGATCTGGTCATCGTCGGTGGTGGTCCGGCGGGTCTCACGGCAGGTATTTACGCCGTGCGCAGCGGGCTGCAAACAGCGGTGGTCGAACGGGAAGCGTTGGGTGGTCAGGTGGCGACAACCCCCATTGTTGAGAATTACCCGGGATTCACCCAGGTGGGCGGTAAGACCCTGGTGGATATCATGGTCAGCCACGCCCTGCAGTATGTTCAAATCTTCCAGGGGGAGGCGGTGATAGATATACAGCCGGGCCACCCGATCACCGTCAGGACCACTCGGCGAAAATTTCAAACCAAGACGGTGTTGATAGCTACCGGTGCCCGCCATCGCCATTTGAATGTGCCCGGAGAATCCCGCTTGGCCGGCCGAGGGGTGAGTTATTGTAGCACCTGTGACGGTCCCTTGTTTAAAGGCAAAAAAGTGGTGATGGTCGGCGGCGGCAACAGCGCCGTGACCGAAGCCCTGCATCTCTTTCACATGGGCGTGGACGTGACACTGATTCATCGACGGGACGCATTGCGGGCGCAAGAATTCCTGGTCAAGCAATTGTTTGACAATAATATCCCGATTCTCTGGAACTCCGAAGTAAAAGAAATCAGGGGCGAACAGCGGGTGGAAGAGATTGTGACACTGAACAATAAGACCAATGTAACCTCCGTTTTTAAAACAGACGGTGTTTTTCTGGCCATCGGTTACGAACCGGCGGTGGAGCTGGCCCAGAAACTGGAACTGAAAATAACCCCCGACGGCTACATCTGGCATGACGGCAAACACCGGACCAATGTGCCCGGCATTTACTCAGCGGGGGATGTGGAAGGCGGATACAAACAAATCGTCACGGCCTCGGGGCAGGGAGCCGAGGCCGCCATGACGATTTTTGAGGATCTTATCAATCCGTATTGGCTCAAGGATCGCAATTGATTCAAGATAGAAGCGTCTGCCGGCGGTGCCGCTTTTGTTCGGTCTTTCAGGCCGGGGGAAAAGGTCATCATACGGGTCCCAGGCTTGAATCTGCCCAACGGTGGGGCACTTGGAGACGGAGCCTTGCACATGGGCGAAATGCGACACCTTCTGCGTTATGACGACATCGAACGGCGGATACAGTCACCGCCGGCGCCCCAAGTCATAAACGATGATTTTCCCGCGCATAAAATTCACGGGTGGAAGTTTGTTGCTTTCGGTCCGGAGGGGTGGCTTTATGTGCCGATGGGCGAGCCTG
>CP070697.1:2554525-2559445 GCA_020353555.1 Desulfobacterales bacterium | reverse complement strand
GTCCAACCCGTTGTTTTGGACTTCCAGGAAGAAATGGTTCTCCCCGAAAATATCCAAATAAGTGCGGGCCGCCTCCTCGGCCTGATCCAGGCGGCCCTCCTGAATGCGACGCGGAATTTCGCCGTGCAGACAGGCCGTCAAGGCAACCAACCCTCGGCGGTGTTCGCGCAGAATCTCTTTGTCGATGCGGGGCCTGTAGTAAAAGCCTTCCAGCTGGGCGATGGTGGCCAGCTTACACAGGTTGCGATAACCTTCCTGGGTTTCGGCCAGCAGGAGCACGTGGGATAAGTCTTTGTTATCCAAAGCGGTTTTGTCGAAGCGGCTGCGGGGGGCCACATAACACTCGCAACCGATGATCGGCTTGATGCCAGCTTTGGTGGCCTTTTGGTAGAATTCAACTGCGCCGAACATGGTACCGTGATCGGTCGCGGCAACCGCCCGCATGCCGAACTCGGCGGTGCGCCGCAGAAGATCGTCAATCCGGATGGCACCGTCCAAAAGGCTGTACTGGGTGTGAACATGAAGATGCACGAAATCGGGAATGCCTTCGGTCATGAGATTGTTCTGCCCTTCGCCCTGAGGTACAAGTTCATTTGATGGCCGCCAAGGAGTGACAATTAAAACGCCTGAAAATTGCCGGTTCTACTCGAGACGGTAATTCGGCGCCTCCTTGGTAATGATCACATCATGCACGTGGCTTTCGCGCACGCCGGCGGCACTGACTTTTACAAACCGGGACTTTTCGCGCAGTTCATCCAGGGTGCGGCAGCCCAGATAGCCCATCCCCGCCTTGAGTCCACCGACCAGTTGAAAGATATTGGCCGAAAGCGAGCCGCGGTAAGGCACACGCCCGACGATCCCTTCCGGCACCAGCTTGTCCTCATCGGCTTTCTCACTTTGGTAATACCGGTCCTTGCTGCCTTTTTTCATCGCCTCAATGGACCCCATACCCCGGTAGACTTTGTAACTTCGACCCTGGAAAAAAATGGATTCACCGGGGCTTTCCTCCGTCCCGGCAAAAAGGCTGCCGATCATCACCACATGGGCGCCGGCCCCGATGGCTTTGGTGATATCCCCCGAAAAACGGATACCGCCATCGGCAATCAACGGCACCCCGGTTTTGCTGGAGATGGATCGGCAGTTCATGATCGCCGTGATCTGGGGCACGCCAATGCCGGCCACAATCCGCGTCGTGCAAATGGACCCGGGTCCGATCCCGATTTTCACGCCGTCCACACCGGCCGTGATCAGATCTTCGGCCCCTTTGGCGGTGGCGACGTTCCCGGCAATTAATTCAATCTCCCCAAACGTGCTCTTCAATTTCTTAACCGCGTCGATAACATTCGCCGAATGTCCGTGGGAGGTATCGATCAGGATCACATCGGCACCGGCGCGCAGAAGGCTGGCGGTGCGTTCCTCCATATCCGGGCCGACGCCCACGGCCGCGCCCACCCGCAGACGCCCCAGTTTGTCTTTGCAGGCATTCGGATATTTCTTAATTTTTTCGATGTCTTTAATCGTAATCAGGCCTGTCAGCCGGCCGTTCTTATCCACTACCAGCAGCTTTTCAATCCGATGTTGATGCAGGAGTTTCTTGGAATCTTCCAGGCTGATCCCTTCCGAAACCGTCACCAGGTTATCCTTGGTCATGACCTCCGCGACCTTTTTTTCCAGATCGGTTTCAAACCGCAGGTCCCGGTTTGTCACAATTCCTACCAGTTGCTCGCCTTTTGTCACCGGCACTCCGGAAATGCGGTACATCTCCATCAATTTCAGCACCTCTTCAACCTTCTGGTCCGGGTGGATGGTCACCGGATCCACGATCATCCCGCTTTCCGATTTCTTGACTTTGTCCACTTCCTTGGCCTGGCTTTTAATGCTCATATTACGGTGGATAAACCCCATGCCGCCGTCCCGGGCCATGCTGATGGCGGTATCGGCTTCGGTCACCGTGTCCATGGCGGCACTCACGATGGGAATCGTTAAGGTGATATTTTGGGTCAACCGGGTGCGGACGTTGACATCTTTCGGCAATACGTCCGAATAGTTCGGAATTAATGATACATCATCGAACGAATAGGCTTCTTCAGGCGGTATTTTAAGCATTCAAGTCCTCCGTACAGGCGATGGTTTGTGATGGGCTTACAAGCACAAAATCGCTCTAAGATGGTCGCAATGGCGTGAGCGGAAAGGGTCTGACTGCCAGAAATTTTAGGCTCCCGAATAGCAAATGGCGCTGGCTTTGGCAATCCCTAATTTGCCGTCTTGACAACCCGCATGCGCGGTAATAAAAAATGCATTTGTTCCTTGGCAGCGTTTAGTGGTAAAATTCAGCTCGCCATCCGCATTCAAGGAGACGCGGACCGCAAATCATCAAAGCCAGAGGACCGTTGGCAACCATGCTGCTTGAAATAAATCCCCACAACCCGCAGAAACGACTCATCCAAAAAGTCGCCGCAATCCTCCGGGAAGGAGGCATCATCGTTTATCCCACCGATACCTACTACGGCATCGGCTGCGACATCATGAACAAGAAGGCCATCGAAAGAATCTACCAGCTCAAACAGCGTGACAAAAGCAAGCCCTTCAGCTTCATTTGTTCAGACCTCAAGAATATCAGCCTGTATGCCAAGGTCTCCAATTATGCCTACAAGACCATGCGACGACTCTTGCCGGGGCCCTATACTTTCATATTGGAAGGGTCCAAACTGGTGCCCAAAATCATGCTGACCCGGCGGAAAACCGCCGGCATTCGCGTGCCGGATAATCCCATCTGTCTGACCCTGGTTCAAGCCCTGGGCAACCCCATCATTACCACCAGCGCAACTACCCCGGACGGTAAAATCCTGGATAATGCCTCCTTGATCCATGATTTTTTCGGTAACCGCCTCGACGCGGTGATTGACGGCAGCGCCGTACCGGGGCAGCCCTCAAGCGTCATCTCGCTCATTGCCGACGAGCCTCAAGTCATCCGCAAAGGAATGGGAGACGTGAGCATTTTCGAGTAAATTAACAATCCGAAAAAGCCCCCCGAAACGGAATTGGCTGTGAACGCGGCTTGCGAATCATGCGCACCGGCAAGAATGCCGGACACCGCTGCGAATGCAAAAGAGGTAGGAATTCCAGCCGAAGGACATGCTTGGGAATTTGCGAGCACCCGGTCAGGATATTTCCGCACACCGGTCCGCCTACCCCGCCGCACCCGGCGGGGTAGAAGCGTTCACCCATGTCTTCAGCCACAATTTGAGGAGGTTCAAGTCTGCAGGGGCCTATTCTTCATTGAGTTTTTCCTGGAGATTTTCGCGCAGGATCTCTCCGAAAGTTGACGTCGCCCGGCCCATGTTACTCACATACTCACTGAGAAGGCTCTGTTCATCATCCATCTCAAGCCGCTTAACGGAGAGGCCGATACGCCTTTCCTCGCTGTTGATATTCATAACCTTGGCCGTAATGACGTCACCCACGTTAAATTTTCCCACCGGGGTTTTTATTTTTTCCTTGCTGATCTCGGAAACGTGCACGAGGCCCTCGATGCCTTCTTCCAGTTCAACAAAAATCCCGAAGTCCGTCAGATTCGTGATCGTACCCGTTATCTCTTTGCCTACCGCATACCGCTCGTCGACGGTTTGCCAGGGGTCCTGCTGCAGCTGTTTGATACCCAGGGAAAACCTTTCGCTGTCCTTTTCGATGTCCAGCACGATGGCGCGGACCACCTCCCCCTTCTTGTATAGCTCGGAGGGATGCTTGATGCGCTTGGTCCAGGAAATATCGGAAATATGCACCAGACCGTCAATGCCCTCATCAATGCCGATGAATAGACCAAAATCCGTAATGTTTTTAATTTTCCCCTCAATGGTCGTACCCACGGGATATTTTTCACTGATGACATCCCAAGGGTTGGGAACAACCTGTTTCATGCCTAGGGAGATGCGCCGGTTGTCCGGCTTCAGATCGAGTACGACCGCGTCCACCTCTTCACCCACCGAAACGACCTTGGACGGATGTCGAATCTTGCGCGTCCAAGACATTTCCGACACGTGAATCAGCCCTTCGATGCCCTCCTCCAATTCCACAAAGGCCCCGTAATCGGTGAGACTGACAACTCTCCCCGTTACCCGCGAACCCAGCGGATATTTCTCAGCGGCCACCGACCAGGGGTCCGGAGTCAGTTGCTTCATCCCCAGGGAAACCCGCTCTTTTTCCAGATCCAAATTCAGCACCTTGACCGTGATCTGATCGCCGACCGCAAAGAGCTCAGACGGATGTTTCACCCGTCCCCAGGAAATATCGGTGATATGAAGCAAACCGTCGACACCGCCGAGATCCACAAAGACCCCGTACTCGGTGACATTCTTGACCGTCCCCCCCACGACCTTGCCTTCATAAATGGAAGATAGGGTGGCGGCCCTTTTCGCTTCCTGTTCCTTTTCAAGGATCGCTCGGCGGGACAAAACGATGTTGCTGCGTTTGCGATTATACTTGAGGATTTTAAACTCGAATTTTTTCCCGACCATGTCATCGAGGTTGCGAATGGGTCGCAAATCCGCCTGCGAACCCGGTAAAAAGGCCGGCACCCCGATGTCGACCGAAAAACCACCTTTCACACGGTTGGAAATCACGCCTGCGACCGTTCCATCTTCGTCGTAGGACTTCTTGATGGCCTCCCAGACTTTAATATTGGCGGCCTTTTCTTTGGACAGAACGACGCGTTCATCCTCATCATCCCACCATTCGACCATCACATCGACGGTATCACCGACCCGGGCATTGATATTGCCGCTTTCGTCTCTGAACTCATGCAGGCGGATTTGACCTTCGGATTTATAACCGATGTCTACCAGAACATGCTCCCGGTCAACCGAGGTTATCCGTCCGGTGACGACCTCCCCTTCGGCAAAACGTTTGAAGCTTTCCTCATAT
>CP070697.1:2549476-2554425 GCA_020353555.1 Desulfobacterales bacterium | reverse complement strand
GATTTTGCCTCCTGTCTGAAATAGATGCCGGTTTCGATGGCTATTGACCTTCAAAGCGGGAGAAGATTGACAGGAATGGACGGACCGTCTCCAGAACTTCAAGGTCCAGATGCTCGATGACAAGGGCAATGTTCTTTCTGAAGGCCAGGGCAATGCCCTGCTGGATAATCCCTTGAACGTGGTTATGTGGATCCGGGACTCACTGAAGACAGAGGGGAGGAAGCTAAAAAAAGGGGATCTACTTTCTCTGGGCAGCATCACGAAGCTGACACCCACGGCGCCAATACTACCGTACGCGCACGCTACGTCGATCTTGACCCGAAAGGACCCGTTGAGATTTCGATAAAATTCAAGTGAGAAGGGAAGAATCAGAGGGAAACTGTGGACCCAAGAATCGCCCACGCCCCTTTGAGTTCAGTCTGTTTACGCGCCAATCCTTTTTTCGTGATGGCGGCATCAGGGATGTTTCCGGCGGTTATGTTTTGACCAAACCGAAGGCACGCACGGGGAATGTCCCCATTCCTTTGACTTTCACCGGAACGGCATAAAATCGAAATCCGCTGTGCGGAAGCTGTGCCAGATTACACAGATGTTCGACGATCGGAATGTTTGCACCCAGGAGGGTGGAATGCACCGGCCTTTGCCCGTCTGCGGTGTCGTCGATATTGAGCGAGTCAATGCCGACGAGCGCAACTTGGGACGTTTTCAGATACTCAGCCGCCTCCCGGGTTAAAAAAGGGTGCCCTTGGAAGTAGCGATCCGTATTCCAATTTTTGTCCCAGCCGGTATGCACCAGGATGGCCTTATCCTTCAGATCGGCATCCCCAAAAAGTTCTTGGCCGATGGCCCGGGAGTGTGGGTCGGCAGAAAATACCATTCCATCCAGGTGCGCCAGGGAGTACAAGTCCAGCTCGGAAAGATCCTTGCCGTCCGCATAGCGATGAAACGGCGAATCGACATACGTGCCGGTATTGGCAACCATCTCGATTTTCCCAATCTGAAAGGTTGTGCCCCCATCATAATGCTTCCGGGAAGCTTCGCGGCTAAGATAGTCGCAGACAATCGGAGCCGGCAGACCTTTGTAAGTGATCATTCCGTCTGTGATCACATGACTGACATCGATGAGCTTGTAGAAGTCGGTTCGCATCTTGATCATCTCCCGAATTTGAAAATGTGAAGCCGCCCGTCAGCCGCGCGAGAAAAGATTCCTGAACCGCCGCGGCCTTGCCCTGCAGACCTCCCGGCGTCTTCCGCTGAGCCTCTTTGGCCTGGCCGGAAGCCGTGCTCTCAACCGATAATGCGCAAGGAAAAATACGGCACGAGATTGAGCAGCAGGATGCCTGTTTTAAATAACGCCATGCCGGCATAGTGAACGGCGTCGAACGTGTCCGGCGACAATTTAAACCATTTCCGATGAAACCGGTACATCCAGTCGTGGGCCAGGGTGAAAAATAGAAACCACCACAGCAGCAATCCTATGTTGATGACGGCACACCACGCCAATGCGTCACGAATGATTTCAAGCGTCATTGTTCCTCCTATTTGCGGGCACGCAAAAAAGATCTTCGGCGGGCCGAAGCCCAGCCCGACCGGAAAGCATAAAGCATGTAACGAGCATTGATGAAAGTTGTTATTATGCATCCAATTCAATACGACTGCTAATGCAGGCGTGGCAGGACCCTGAGCGGATGCGGGCGGCATCGGAGAGAGAGATCACCCCCACAGGCTCCATCGGATTTGACTGATATACAAATAGGCGCTGCACATCTGCAAAAATCATTTTTCTGATCGCATCTTCCAGCAGTTCATCGGCACCGCAGCTTTGAACCGGGGATGACATGATGGTTTCGGCCGGCGCTTGCGGATCGATTCCGTGTTTGTAAGCCAACGCTAAATCTGTCTTCGAAACAACGCCGCAAGGATAGTTTTCGCTGTTTTTTACCAGAATCGCGCCAAGGCGAGATACCGACAGCTCTTCCATCACCTGCCGCAATGAATCATCTTTAAACACCGACTTAACCTCGTTTGTCATGATCTCTTTGACGAAAAAGCGTTGGATTGAATCCGGATTGGATTGGTTTTTTTGTCGGAAATCGCTGTATTCACACTCATGGCAGTATTTGTAAAGCAGGCCCACAATATCCGGGTAGGCCAGAGTGCCGACGATGTCTTTGTTCTTCGGGTCCATTACATATAAGCGATAAATTCTTTGGGAACGCATACTTTGCAGCGCTTTATCGAGCGCATCTCCGGGGTCGCAAAAAAGCGGCGGCCTGCTCATAATGTCTTCCACAGGCGAGTCAATCGGGAGACCGGCGTAATAAGCGCCCATTATATCGGTTTTTGATAAAACCCCTATCGGCTTGCCTGCTTGATCAGTCGTCAGGAGCGCATTTACTTTGTATTTGACTAACGCGCTGATGCTGTTGGCAATCGTGGTGTCTTGAATCCGTTGGATAATTTGGCGACGCATGGCTTGGCCGACAACCAGACCACTTAACGTATTTCTAACCGGTTTGGACATGGGCGAACCTATTGCTCGGTGAACCTGTCAAGAAAATTGTAAAAAAGGTCTGAGATATAAACAATTCCCATGATTTTGCCGTTTTCCAGTACCGGCAGGCGACGGACATGTTTTTTGATCATAATGTCGAGAATCATCAATACATGGGTTTGCGAAGTGATGGTAATGACTTCCGAAGTCATGATATCTCCCACCAAAACGGCTTTTGTCTTTTCACATGCTACGTCAACAATGCCGGCGATATCGATATCCTCCATCATCCCCCAAATATGCGTATGTTTGGGCCGCAAGAAAAGAAGGATGTCATACATGGAGATCATCCCGACCAGGTGACCTTCAGTGTCTGTGACCATCATACCGAAAATTTTGCGACCCTCTTCCTTACTCGCTTGTTTAAACAGTTTTACAGCTTCATTGAGGGGGGTGTGTGGCGTCAACGTGTGGAACTTGGAGCTCATTATTTCCGCGGCTGTGATTTTCATGGATTCGTCCTTTTGCAGCGACAGGATTTATATAACCTACGGATTCTTTGCCAAACGAATCCTGGCGTCCAAAGCGATCACTCCGGACCGATTATCAAGGACGCGCAAGGGGTTGATATCCAGCTCCTTGATCACTGGAAACCGTGCCAGAAGGTGGCTTATCCGTTCGATGGCATCCATAAATGCAACAATATCACTCTTGGCTTGGGCCCGGATTCCTTGTAGGATCTTACAGGCCTTTAAACGCCGGGCTTTACCCTCGATCTCATCGGGATTGGAAGGGCAGAGTACATTTTGCACGTCGTTGAAAACTTCGATGTAAATTCCGCCGTAGCCAAAAAATGCCACCGGTCCAAAAGAATCGTCATATTTGCCGCCGATGAACATATCGATCCCTTCGTCGACCATCTGCATGACTCTCACCCCATCGAAGAGGGCGTCTTTTTTGTAGCAAAACAAATTGTCTCGGATTTGGTCAAAAGCGTTGCGCACGGAATTGTCGTCGGCCAAATCGATGATGACACCCCCCGCCTCGGACTTGTGCAGCGCGTCCGCGGAGATGACTTTCATCACAACCGGATACCCGATATGCCGGGCATACTGCACGGCTTCTTCCGGATTGGAGGCGGCATAAGATTCAGCTACCGGGAGCCCGCAATGGACCAGCATCTCCAAGGCCTCCTCTCCGATCACACCGGTCTTTTTGTCAATCCAGCGCTGTACGGATTCGATCTCAAAACCATCCGGCAACTGTGTCTTGAAATGAGGTTGGGCCTTAAAGGCGTAATAATCGGCCTGGGCTTTGAGAGCGCCGATCATCTCCTCGGGTGTATTAAAAAGAGGGAGGGGCAGGTTCCCCTTTATTTTCGCAATGGTATCCGCGGGGCCATACAGACAGACCGCCAAGGGCTTCCCGGACGATTGAATCGCCCCGATGGTCTCTTTGGAAATATCGGTATGAAAGAAACGATAGAAGATGTCATCCTCGCGAGGCATGCGGGGTCGTTGGGTCGCGTATACCGCCCCATCGACATTGGCATTATGAAGAACCGAATAGAAAATATGGGCATGCATTTTGGGGTCATAGATATCTCCCATATCCAGAGGATTTGAAAAATTTATAACGCCGGCATTGGAAAATTCCTGCAGCCCCCGGTAAAACTCCGATCCGGGATCTGCAAATTCAAACCCCGCTTTTTCCGACAAATCAGCCAGATGAACGGCCATGCCCCCCGCCGGGCTCATAACCATCAGACGCTTACCTTGCATGGGGGGCAAATCGAATACTTTGGCGATCGAGATAAAATCCGCGTAGTTTTTGATCCTGATAATTCCAGCTCTTTGGAAAGCGGAAACCACAATATCTTCATCATTGCTGATGGCCGCCGTATGGCTCATGGCCGCCCTTTTTCCGGCCTGCGTCGTATTGGCCTTTAGTATCAATATCGGTTTGTCAATCTGAGCGGCGGCTTCGACCAATTCCCGGCCGCGGGAGATACTTTCCAGATAAAGGGCAATGACCTTGCTTTCGGAATCCCGGCCCAGATATTCCAAAAAATCAACTTCATCCAGATCGAGTTTGTTGCCGATGCTGACATACTTTGCCAACCCGACATTTTCATTGGTCATGAGGTTCCACAGAAACAGGCCGATACCGCCGCTCTGGGTGATAATCGATAGGCCGCCCCGGGGTGGTCGGAATAAGGGTTGAAACGGAAGGCAGACCCCGTTGGCGGTGTTGGCGACACCGACACAATTAGGGCCAACGAACCGTATCCCATATTTTTTCGCATTCTCTACAGTGCGCTGCGACAGTTCTCTACCCTCCGGGCTATATTCGTTAAATCCGCCTGAGAGAATGGCGATATTTTTTATACCCAATTCTCCGCAGTTTGCCACTGTTTCCGGAACATATTTGGCAGGAATCAGAACGACGGCAAGAT
>CP070697.1:2544386-2549376 GCA_020353555.1 Desulfobacterales bacterium | reverse complement strand
GTCTAAACAATCTTTTTATCGCCGGCAGTTCCGTGTTCCCAACATCCGGCCACGCGAATCCGACCTTGACGATTGTGGCTTTAGCGCTGCGACTGGCTGATTTTCTGAAAAATAGCCGGGGTCGTCAAATTGAAGTCGTGTAGATATTCAAGGAGCCTTTCTGCCCTGGAAAAATGATTAAAAATTCGATCATCATTCCGGCTTACAATGAAGAGGCCGCACTCCCTGTTGTCTTACAGCAACTCTCTTCGGCGGTCGATGAAACCTGTGAAGTTATCGTGGTAGATGACGGGAGTAAAGATAATACCGCTCAGGTGGCGCGCGAGTTGGGATTCAAGACTGTGGTTCACCCGGTGAATATGGGAAAGGGTGCCGCAATGCGCACGGGTATAGACAGCGCCGAAGGAGAGCATGTCATCTTCATGGATGCCGATAATACTTACCCTACTGAGGCGGTGTTGGCGATCGCCGGTTTGTTAGAAGAATATGACATGGTCGTTGGCTGTCGTATTACGAAGAGTAATATTCCGGTATTTAATCGCTTGGGCAACCAAGTTTTTGGATGTATTTTCAGGCTTATCTACAAAGCGCAAGTCTCCGACCCTCTAAGCGGGTTATATGGCCTGAAACGGAAGTGTCTGGAGTTAATGCAGCTGACTTCGACGGGGTTTGAGATTGAAACGGAGATAACGATTAAAGCGGCCCGAATGAAACTGAAAGTAAAGGAATTCCCCATCCATTATGATGAACGCATCGGGGAAACCAAATTGGATCCGGTGCGCGATGGTTTGCAGATTCTCAAAACGATTGGGCTGCTCTTGTTCTTATTTAACCCGAGCTACGGTTTTATTCTGCCAGGGATCGTATTGTTCGGGGTCTCGCTCGTGCTCTTCTGCATATTGTCGTTTGCGCCCATTCATCTGGGACAGATTCGGCTGGATATCCATAGCTTATTTTTTTCATCGATGAGTTCCATTTTAGGATTTCAGCTTATGACCTTTGGGCTGATTTCCAAGATTTATGCGACGCTGTATAAAAATATTCCGGCCGATCGAGTCGTCAAGTTTGTCACCAAAGCGAGAATCTGGCGAACGGCCGCGATCGTCGGGCTAGTGTCGACCGTTGCCGGTGGTTTTTTGATATTGCGCATTCTTTACGCATGGATTGAAAAAGGCTTTGATCCCATAATGAAACTGCACGAATCGATATTTGCGTTTTTTTTTCTGATTATCGGAATTCAAATCGTATTCTCTGCGCTTTTCCTGACGATCTTTGGTAAGGACATTTTTATGAAACAGAAACAGATGGAGATTGCCAAGCAGCTTGGGGAAATACATGCTCCCGTCAACAATGAGTAAAATAGGGCGCAATGCCGGGGGAATTCGCACGATCGACCGGACGCGTGATGGTTGGGCGCGTTCGCCCAATCGACCCGCAATAAGGCTTCAGGCGCTGCGGTTTTTGGGCGGTATCGGCAGTGCTGAAAAGACCCATTCAGAAGGTCGGGGCTTTAAGGGCTGCCGGCCTGGGGCGGAAATGTGAATGGTTGGGGCGGTTTTTATTACAGCCATTGTCATAACTGTCTTTGTTTATTCCTATTTTTCGGCGCTATGCGGGTTAGCCCTGCGAAGAGGGTTGACGCACAAAAGAGAAGAAATTCTGCCGACCGTGACCTTGATTGTGTGCGCGTATAATGAAGAAGCTGTGATACTGAAGAAAATTGAAAACATATTACAAATAGATTATCCGCAAGAAAGAATGAACGTTTGGTTTGTGAACGATCATTCAACGGATCGAACGCGGGAAATAATCGCCGAGAATATTCACCAAATTCCATTTGCAAAGAAGGCTTTTGACAACGAATTCGCGCGTGGCAAAACAAATGCGCTCAACTATGTCTTTCCTAAGCTTGAATCTGAGGTAGCGATCGAAACAGACGCTGATAGTTTTCTGGATCCGAAGTCCGTCAGAGAACTGGTAAAAAATTTCGCAGATGACAATATCGGGGGTGCAAATGGCGTTGTAAAAATTCTGTCTTTGGAGAAGGGTGGCCAGGCCGCTCAACACGAAGGCTTTTATCGTACGCTGTATGATTTTTGGCGAAGAGGTGAATCGGCCATCGATTCAATATCAATCTGTAATGGCCCCATTATGGCATTCCGAACAGAGCTTGTGCGTGACGTTCAACTGCGATCGATGGCGGATGATACCGAGCTACTCTTTGAAATTATAAGGAAGAATAGACGTGTCGTCTATGATCAGAATGCGATCGCTTATGAATGTACGCCGGCGAACTTCAATGAACGGATCAGACAAAAGATGCGTCGCGTCAAGGGCGTGTTTCAGGTCTATTTTAGAAATTTAGATTTAATTGGCGTGGGGCGCTTTGGGCGTCATATTTTTCCGTTCGTATTTTTGCAGATTTGCGTAATTCCCTACTTGGTTATATTAGGTCTTTCTAGCTTCTTGATACTCGCCAGCCTGAATCCGCTGTTATGGTTAACATTTATTTTGATGGTAATTCCGAAGATTAACACTTTACTGTGGAATATAATATCCACCCAGTTAATTATGGCATTGAGTCCCTTGCATTACAAAGGCGGGGCCTGGCGAACCATCCGAAGTTCACGTCAGATGCTGTCGGATATTGACATTGAAACCTTCAAGGAATAAGTCGCGGTTGTCATCTCCGGTTGACTCAGCGCCGTCGGAATATGATTCCAGAGAAGATTTTGAGCCTCACGCATGGTAGAAAAATTCGCGAATGACGCGGTTGCGGTTTCAGTCATTATTGCCTCCTACAATTCGGCGAATGTGATCCAGGCCTGCCTTAATTCTTTGAGGCAACAAAAAGTTGCGCAACCATTCGAGATTGTTGTGGCGGATAGTTCGAATGACGGGACGGATCGATTGATCGAAACGCTTTATCCTGAGGTTAGACTCGTAAGGCTTTCGAAAAGAACCTATCCTGGGCCGGCCCGTAACGCCGCCGTTCAGGCCTCTCAAGGTGAGATTCTGGCATTTCTCGACTCGGATTGTACCGTTCCCGCCGACTGGGTGGCTCAGATTGTAAAAGCGCACCAGGCCGGCCGGCAAATAGTTGGCGGGGCCGTCCTTAATGGAACGCAGCACAGTTATGTCGGCACGGCAGAACACATCAGCGAGTTTAGCGAATATTCTCCGTTGCAAAAAGCAGGCAGTCTGAGGATGGTGCCCACCTGCAATCTTTCCATCAGACGGAAAATATTTGAGGGCGCCGGTACATTTGAGTCGGTTGAAACCGGCCGTCAGGTTTTTAAATCTGAAGATGAACTTCTATGTTGCCGAATTGGCGCGCTAGGCTATAAAATCCATTTCAATCCAGCCATAAAAGTGTATCATCATAATCGTGTCAAGTTGCAACAGTTTTTGAGAAACCAGGTTTCATTGGGCTTTGGCTTGGCAGTTGTGAGCAGGTTGGTCGTGACCAGGCGTAGTAGGGCGATCATGAGGTATAGCTCACTCAGTTTTTTAATACCCCTGCTAAAAGCGGGAATACTTTTGCGACGCATGGTATCGTATGGCCCCTCGGAGTTGTTGAAACTGTTATTCCACTTTCCTCTGATTTTTCTTGGAAGCTGCTATTATACAATGGGTTTCACCCGCGGATTTGATGTGCCTCTCAAGACCGAGTCGCAAAGCTCTTCTTCAAAATAGATCCACGTTTGTTCGACCCCACCTGAGCGCAAGTCAAGGATGCCCCGGATTCCGCTTGTTTACGACCATTGGGGTTTGAGCGTTAAGAGCATGACCTTCGGGCACGGCCAGCGTGAATTGGTTTGGTCTGACGAATTCGGCCGCCAGCGTGCTGCGAATCGTTGGGAGCCCCCTTCAGGGGCAGCTCATCGCCAGGTCTTGGGTTGATGATTACCTACTTTATGGATTTCCGGAAAATCACACTACCGGTCGATAATATCCTCTAACATTTAAAAATTCGGGAGACGTTGAATCAATGAAAAAAGAGATACGTGACATCAGAATGGTTTTTGGGGTTTTTTGCGTTTTTTTTGCGCTTTTGGCTTGGAAATTTTATCCATCGATTGTCGGTTACGCATTTATCGTTCTGATTGGCGTCACCGGCGTCTTGATCGGTTTTTCACCGATGTCACTTCGCCCCTTATTCAAACTTTGGTTGCGGTTTGCGCATGTTTTGGGAAGAATAAACACGCGCATTATTTTGTTTCTCGTTTTCACCGTCGTAACGGTTCCAGCCGGGCTTATCATGCGGCTGCTTGGCAAAGATCCCATGAAAAGAAAGATGGAAGAAGTTAATTCTTATTGGGAGCCGGTCGAATTTGAGGGCATCCGTAAGAAAAATCAATATGAGAGGCAATTTTAGGAGGCAAAAATGGGCATATTATATGAATTCTGGGAATTTATGAAGGCTAAAAAGAAACTGTGGCTGTTGCCGATCATTGTAATTTTGCTGTTGATCGGCACCCTGATTATTTTTGCACAGACAAGCGCGCTGGCCCCTTTTATATATACTCTTTTTTAGTTCAGCGGAATCGTGCTTGTGATTTTCCAACCATAACGGTCAAAAAACTTTGATCCAGGCGCGGGCTCTCAGCATCTAGCCTTTCTAAAACCGGATTTAACGTCGACACTTGGAAGCAGGATTGGATCCTTGACGGGCTAGATGCTTGAGAGATCAAGCGTTAAGAATGAAGTGCACGAGTTTTATAAGGCAACAGCATTGCGACATTTTCACTGCTCACAGATCTGATCGGTCGGCCAACGGTCTAGCCTTTTTTGGTTCGGCACCGTCGGTCTGAGAGAGATAGGGGGAATAATGTATATTCTGGGAATATCAGCGTACTACCATGATAGCGCGGCCGCCTTAATCGAAGACGGGACGATCGTGGCCGCCATTCAAGAAGAAAGATTTACGCGCAAAAAGCATGATCCTGATTTTCCGCGGAATGCCGCGCTGGCTTGTCTAAAGGAAGCC
>CP070697.1:2539291-2544286 GCA_020353555.1 Desulfobacterales bacterium | reverse complement strand
TCCCCCGGCAGATTGACCGATCACATCCACTTTGACCCGATTGCTGTTGACTTCGATTTCACGCAATTTGGGACCAATTTCCGAGTAGAGAATGGAATCATATAGGGGAGCAGGATTTTCAGGCTCGGGGGTGACATCCCACCATTTGCCCTGGCTACTTGACGGTTTTGACTTACCGGCCATCAGGGTTGTGGGGAAAATCAGCGCGGTGACACAAACAACTACGAGGCAATACAAGAATATTCGCGTCTTTAATCCTTTTTTCGACATGGTTTTCCTCCTTTCGCTTTGGTTAGACTCCAGCTGCAACATCTGAAAAAGCCTTTCAGAAAAAATTTGAAGATCAGCTACAAACCAAAGGCTGTCGCTTATCACCTCCCTTCGCCGCCGCTGAGCTGATCGCCTAAGACCTGCTTAGCATAACGTTTCCCGGTTCAATTTGAAAGGCGCCGGAGGGACCAGACGCCTGCTCAATTATTGTTCAACTATTCTTCCCGATAGCCCCAGTTCCCGTAATCGTAAGTGGCCCAGGGCAGTTCCCACCAGCGATCCGGGTTAACATCTTCCAGTTCATCCGAGGCAATCGCGTTCACAATGGCGTGCAGGGCGACCACGTTCTGCCGGATCAGATAACCCCGGCTTTTATTTCCGATACCGCCTCTGGATTCAAAGAATATAGCAGCCGTGTTGTGCTCCGGCACCCAGGCGATGTCGTCCTCGGTGCCGTCCCAGGCAGGCGCCGGCACATCTCCGGGAAGCCCCAGCATCTGAGTGGAGGTTACCCCTTCCCAGATATCGATGCCCTTGAAATAGTACATGGTCGGCGTGCAAAAGCCCAATTTTCTGGTGGCATCATAACCCACAACTGCCATGCGACGGCAGGTATCCCAAATGTAGGTCAGATCCGGAGCGCCCGGCAGTGGGTGACCGTCGATTCCTGAAAGACCCTTCAGGGAGTGTTCGGCCACCGATATGCCGAAGGAAAGGGTGCTCATTTCATGGGTACCTTCGACAACGGGGGTTCCCTGGTGGTGGATGTCGATCATGTAGTCCGGATGAAACTCCTCCCAGGCCAGGCGAAATGCTCTTGATTCGGGCTGGAAATAGCCTTTTTCGGCCGGCAACAACGGAAAATCCCGCTGGTTAAGAGATGGATCTGACCACTCCACCCAGAACATCCAGCGGTAGTTGCGATTCCAGTCCCGATTGAGGTCGACACCCAGTGCGTTACCGCGCCAATTCCGTTCGGCACCGTCCGGGTTGTAACAGGGAATCACCCAAAAGGTCATTTCGTCTAGAAGCCTCTTATCGCTGCTCAGCAGACTCTTCAAAAATTCCAGGCAGGCATTGTTGCCGAGCGGCTCACCACCGTGAATGCGGCCCTGGATCCACATTTTCTTCGGTCCCCATCCTATTTTGGCAATGTAAAGGGGCCTATCCTCAAGGGTGTAGCCGGCGATGTCTACTTTAATCAAATCTTTGCTGCGTTTTTCCAGCGCCAGAAGCTCGTCCTCGACCTCATCGAAGGTCATGATGGCGGAATAACTTACATGCTGATTTTCCTGAACAAAGGGTCCGCCGGGGTGTATATCTTGGGCGAGTGCCGAAACGCTGAAAACAAGCAGCAGAATTAATAGCGACGGGAAACCCCGCATTGACCGGTTTTTCATCGGGACAGCCCTCCCTTCTTTATTCTGGATGTTAATTTCCAAAAACCGGATTAGGTAAATAAGGCAACTTGGGGAGCCTCACTGAGCCCTTGTCCTCAGATTTAGTTTATAGTCAGGTCTGCTCTATTCAAAAAACAAATGCGGATTGCCGATGCGCGGTCCGGCGGGAGGAATTTCATCGTAATCAGCGGGATCGACATCATATATGGACTCGTCCGCTAGCCCCTTCAATGTCTCCATCAAACCGATGATGACCTGTTTGGTGAGCATCCCGCTGGATTTTTGCCTGGCGGTTCTTACTTCGTACAGCATAATAGCGCTGCCATTTAAGGTGAAAGTGCCGAGAGTGGTACCGGGCAGATTCACATCCGGATACCTTTGTACACCGGTAAAGGGCGAATTGCCCATTTCCAGCAGCCTTTGGTAAACATAGGCGTTGATCTGTTTGGAAAAATTCAGCACCGCGGGATCCAGAGGGTAATCTTCTCGGCCCAAATCGACCACCTGCGCCAAAATTTGCAGGGTGCACATGCTGATATCTTCTTCGGAAACAAGATTCGTTCCCCGGTGATGGAGGTCGATAAACACATCCGGCTGAAGTTCCTTGTACGCGTCACGCACCGTGCGCGCTTCCGGCGTGACAAAAAAACCCGGCAGTGCTGATTCACCCGGCAGCAGGTAGGCGTTTGCCGGCCCTAGCTCGAAATCCAGATCCGGATTGGAATCCCGGTTGATGTCGTAGCCAGGCGGGGTGCGTGACCTGTAGTACCAGGGAGCGGGAGCATCTGGGGGCAATCCCCATTCCTCCGGGGTCCAGGGCTGGGAATTTTGTCTGCGTTGAACGACTTCACCGTCAACCTCGTAAGTGGCACCTTCCGGGTTCATTCTGGGAATAAGCCAGATGGTCAAGTTATCCCGTATCATATCGATATCAGGATTTCCGCTGGCGGCAAGCTGCTTGATGACCTCGATGCAGGCTTCGACGCCTAAGGGTTCGCCGCCATGGATCTGGCCTTCGATCAAGACGCGGATTTTGTCCGGATCCGGTTCCCCGAATTTGACCAGGTAAAGCGGCAGGCCGCTGGTGGTCTCACCCGCGATTTCAACTTGCATACGCCCTTTGGACCGGGCATAGATATCAAACAGTTTCTTCTGCAATTCTTCCATGCTGGTGAGGGCTTCCAGTTTAACGGTTTGATCATCCTGGATCCAGGGGCCGTTGGGAATCGATTGCGGTGCGGCCTGGGCCTGTGCCAGCATCAGCAGGACGCTGGCGAGGACAACGCCACTGATTTTGAGGATCGCTTGTTTCATCGTTGAGTCTCCTTTTTTGTTTGTGTTTAAGAACTTGAAGATGATCGGCGGGGTCAGCGGTGGCCGACAAGATCGCGGTCGTCTGTTCGGCGACAGGCTTGACCAGCTGTCTTCGCATTTTTGGCCGATGCCTCCTTTGATTTCCAGCAGGAGGCTGCCGGTAAAATTTACCCTCCTTCTTTCTATTGTGTAAATTCAAACGCCCCTCTTCATTTACCTTGCCGAATGCCTAATTTATCACCTCCTTTCACATTTTTTCGCTAACTTGAAAATCGCAAAAAGAAAAAAAGGTAAAAAATTAAAAAATTATGGTTGGCCTACGTTGAGGAGCGGGCTGCATCAAAACAATAACAGTCGATTTCGCTGTGGCTAATGCAAGTATTAAAAGAGAAAGAAAGTGCTTGGGTAAGTCGATTTGAAATTCAGATTAGGCCGTTTGACCTATTCTCTATGATAGTAAAGAATTTGAGTCAAGAAAAAACCTCGCAGGCGGGATAGAAAATTGCAAAGGAGGCGATGATTCGAGTCACTACCACAAAGTAGTCGAATGGAAAGTCAATGATGCTTTTTTCTTTCTGCAAAGCACGGTTAATATAGTCCGAATTATTTTCCTCGGAGGTTTTCGTGTCGGCTGAGCTCCGCAATTATTGAAGAATCGTGAAGTGTCATCTGTGTCTGTCCGCAAATGGCTATTTTCCCAATTTCCGGATAGACAGAACTAAAGTAAAGTACGCATGAGGATACCACATAGTAGAATTTTCGGAAGCTGCAAGACAATGACCAACCCAACGGGTTTTGGTTCAAGGGCGTTGTATTTCCCCGAAAGATAAAATGATTGATTTTTCGTTTGACATAAAGTCTATTGTAAAATAATGTGCCCTTGAATCTTCTTATTTCAACATCAATTCAAAATCCCACAACAAAGCAGCATATTTAAACAATTTCAATCGGATCTGCCTGATTCTTGCCTGATGCAGTGGTTTTTCAATCGGCTTAATTGTTTCGTCCACCTGTCTTGGTAATTACGATCGATAACTCATCAACAGGTTAGGAACGATTCATGAAGATCGGGTGCCTGAAATTGCCTTTATGAAACCTCCAAGGATGTCAGAGCCATAACATCCTTCGGAGGTTTTTTTATCATTGATCATTCGTGTTGATTCAATTCGGCAAAAAAGCATCGCCTGCAATGTTATGCCGAACATAAATGACCCGGCAGATTAAAATAATAGGGCTGAAGGTTGGTGTGGCGGCATCTCCTGTTGATCGAGTTTATCCATCGGACCTCTGAATCCCCGAATTATAGAAACGATACAGGCGCGGGAGAAGATTTTACAAGCACGGGATGTGCGATGTGACAAACTTTATGAAGAAGATTCTGCCGGCGTGCCGTTTGTGGATTCGGTCGCCGCGGCGTTAAGAAACGGAGGCGGTACTCACGGGCGCGAGGGAATGCCGCTAAAAACCGATTATCGATTGGTAATTGCTTCATCTCACGTCGTCATCTTCAATGAATATTTTACCCGAAAAGACCGTAATTTTTGAATGCGGCGCGGCATAATCCACCTTTCTTTGGGAGTTATTGGAGGGCCCAGAAAATGAAAAAAACAGGCTTATTTTTGTCAACCACAGTTTTCTTGCTGACCATCTTAAACATTAGCAATGTCCCGTCGGCCCATTCCGAGCCCATGCTGAAGATGGTTGCAATCGAGGCCAAATCGCCCGGTCAGGTCAAAAAGCTGGCCCGCATGGGCATCGACATATCCGAGGTGGTTAAAGGTCCGGTGGTGGAAGGGCCCCGGGGCGTTCCGCTGCAGACCTATCGCGTGGAAGCGGTCGTCTCGGCGCTCGATGAGAAGAAATTAGGCCGCGAGGGATTCAGCTGGTCGGAGGTGCCGGGCAAGGGGCCGGTCAAAAAGATCGGTGAAGAATATGATGTTTACAAGAGCTTTGACGCGCCCAAAAACGGCATCAAAGCTCAACTCAACAAAATCAAGGCCACCTATCCCCA
>CP070697.1:2534191-2539191 GCA_020353555.1 Desulfobacterales bacterium | reverse complement strand
GTTCTTTTCCATGGGAATCGTTTATCTCTCCGTGCCGATCAGTTGCGCCATAATTTTTTTGTATATGCTGAGAAGAGCGATTGGATTGCCCGCAGAGTACAGAGAATAATGCAGGGTCGCGAGGCGCGCCTCAAAAGGACCCGTGGGTTTGCGAATTTCATCCGAAGCTAGGCGTCTGGGGAGCCGACCATGACATACATTATCATTATGGTGATCTGTTTTGCCCTCCTGATGGTTATCAGGATTCCCATACCCTTTGCTCTGCTCGCCTCGACCCTGGTTTATTATTTTGGGGTTGGCCTGCCCATGGACATTGTTGTCGTCAGGTTACTGCGGTCGTTTGATTCCTTTATTTTACTGGCGATTCCTTTTTTCGTTCTGGCCGGAAAAATAATGTCCGAGGCCGACATCAGTGATCGCTTGATCCGGGTGGCCGATCTGATCGTCGGAAGAGTCAAGGGCAGCCTGGCCTATGTCAACATCGTGGTCAGTATGTTTTTCGGCGGTATTACCGGCACCGCCATCTCCGACACCACCGCCATCGGTTCGGTGATGATTCCCACCATGGTAAAAGAAGGTTATTCTAAAGGGTTCAGTGCGGCGGTCACCGCGGCATCGTCGACCATGGGGCCGATTATCCCTCCCAGTCTGATGTTTATCATATACGGCTCCATCGCTCAGGTTTCTATCCGGGATATGTTTTTGGCCGGCGCCATCCCCGGCCTGCTTGTGGGGTTGTCACAGATGCTTGCGGTCAAGATTATAGGGATTCGAGCCGACTTTCCCAAGCGAACCCAAAAGATCCCTTTTATGCAAGGTGTCAACATCCTCAAGAACGGGGTCCCGGCACTGGTTTTGCCGATATTGATCCTGGCCAGTATTATCCTGGGTATTGCCAGTCCGACCGAGGCCGCCGTAATCGCGACTTTCTATACGGCTTTCATCGCCCTGTTTGTCTATCGCACCATGAAGCCCACAAAGCTCCTTGCCGTCATAAGGGATTCCGCGATTGAAACCGGAAGCGTTTCCATTATCATTGCGGCCGCGGCATTGTTTGGCTGGGCCCTGTCAAACGAACAGGTGCCGCAGCAGTTTGCACAGTTTCTGGTGGATAATATAACCAACCGCTGGTTGATATTGCTTCTGATCAATGCAATGCTCTTTACCCTGGGCATGTTCATGGACAGTATTCCGGCAATTATGATTGTGACACCGGTTCTGTTGCCGTTGTTCAGGGTGCTGGAGATCGATCCGCTGCATGCCGGCGTGTTCATGAGTGTCAACCTGATTACCGGTCTGGCCACACCGCCGGTGGGATGTTGTTTATTTGCGGCATCCATTATCTCGAATGAGTCAATGGAAAAAATCAGCATTACCATATTGCCGTTTCTGGCTGCGAACGTTCTGGTTGTGCTCCTGGTTACTTATGTTCCCAGCGTGTCGATGTTCATCCCGTCCCTTTTCCAGTAAGCAAAAAACACTAAAATCGTGAAGGATCACTCGATGCACCCGGAGGTCATCATCATTGGAGGCGGCGTCATCGGCACGGCCTGTGCCTATTTTCTAGCCCAGCGAGGGGTGAAGGTCCTCGTGCTGGAACGCAACCATCTGGGCTGCGGCGCAAGCGGCAGCACCGCGGCGATTATCAGCATCAGCGGCAGCGGGAGTACCCTTGAACCGCTGCGGCCTTTAAGCCTGGAAAGCTACCGTCTGTTTTCGGATCACGAACAAAATTTTGATCCCGCCCTCGAAATTATCCGCGGCGGGGCCCTGTACGCGGCCATGGACGCGCAGGAAGCCGTTGCGATCCGCCCGTTTTATGATGAAATCCGCCAGATGGGCATCGACTGCCGGTTGCTGGATGGTAAAGAAGCGCTTGATTTTGAACCACTGCTTGCCCCCCAGGTCACCGCGGCCGTCTTCAACCCGGCCAGTTTCCACGTGAACCCGTTTCGTCTGGGCGAGGCTTACCTGAATGCCGCCCTGCGTCAGGGCGGCCGTGTCGCATACGGTGTCAAGGTACAGGATATCGTTGTCGCAAACGATCGGGTCGTAAAGGTTGTGACGAACCGGGGCGATTATCAGGGCGATTGGGTGGTGGTGGCCGCCGGCGCGCACACGCCGCAACTCCTGTCGCCCCTGGGCCTGCCGATACCCATCGTGCCTGCCCGCGGCCAGGTAATTCTTACGGAAGCCTGCCCCCGGATGACCGACCGGGTGCTCCTGTTTGTGGATCATCTGTATGCGCGACAAACGGCCAGCGGAAATTTCTATCTCGGCAGTCACACGGAATTTGTGGGCTTCGACAATCGCATCACGCTGCAAAAATTAACGACCTTCGCCCGGGCTTTCACCCGGGCCATCCCGCTGCTGGCCCGCGTGCGGGCATTGCGCTTTTTTGCCGGTTTTCGACCCATCTGTGAGGACAACCTTCCGGTGATCGGCCCGCTGCCCGGCTGTTCCAAGCTGGTGGTCGCATCCGGACATGGCCGCACCGGTGTGCGCTTCAGCGCCAGCACCGGCAAAGCCGTCAGTGAACTCATTGTGGACGGGCAAACCGAACAACCGATGGAGGCCTTCAGCCCGCGGCGGTTTGCCGAAAATGTCGCTGTTTGATCGAGATATGTTAACCCCAAGTACCGAGGGGGTTTCCTGATTTGTCGCTCAAGTTTAACGGAATGCATAGTATTTTTTTACCAGACAGGATTGACAGGATTAAAAGGATAACTTGTTTGTCTTCCTCAATTTCCGGAGGAAATTGAGGAAACCCAATCCACCTTCGGTGGAAAGAAGAACTTCAGGATTACAAATATCCAATAAATCCTGTCGATCCTGTCGGAAAAAAAGAAAATATAAAAGAATCCATGCATTCAAAAGAATACCTGACTTTGATAAAACCGACGCAGAGAAAATGAAACCAGTTAATCAGGATTTACGGATTGAAAGCGGAATTATCCGCGGCAAGGCAATTGAGATCTTCGTCAACGGTCTACCGGTTCGGACCTATGCAGGCGAGACCATCGGAGCCGCGCTGGCGGCCGCTGGAATCCGGGAATTGCGCCGGACGGAGCAATTGCGGGATCCCCGGGGCGTGTATTGCGGCATGGGCTCCTGCCACGGGTGTCTGGTCACGGTTGACGGCCGGCCCAATCTAAGGGCCTGCATTACACCGGTGGCCGCAGGCCAGCGCATCGCGCTGCAGCACGGTTACGGCCGGATAGACCCGAATTCACCCGAACCGGCACCGGGTCGCCTCGGGCGCAGACAGGTGCCGATCGTAATTGTCGGCGGCGGCCCGGCGGGTCTCAGTGCCGCGCTGGCCGCAGCCCGGACCGGCACCCGGGTTCTGGTGATTGACGAAAATCTGCAGGCCGGCGGACAGATCTACCGGCAACTTCCGCAAACCTTTCAGGTCAGCGATCCGGCCGGCCTGGGAGCTGATTATGCGGACGGCCGGGCCCTGCTGGGAGAGGTGCGCCGACTGTCCGACGCCATTGAAATATGGAACGACGCCCTGGTGTGGTCGGTTTTTGAATCAAACCAGTTGGCGGTCGCCCGCAAGGATGAGCTGATACTGCTGGAAGCCCAGGCGATCATCGTCGCTACCGGTGCCTACGAACGGCCCGTGCCGCTGCCGGGCTGGACGCTGCCCGGCGTCATGACGGCCGGCGGCGCCCAGGTGCTGTTGAAAAGTCAGCGGGTGCGGCCCGGCCGCCGGGTGCTGCTGGCGGGCACGGGTCCGCTGCAATTGGTGGTGGCCGACCAGATGCTGAATGCCGGCCTCGAGGTGGTGGCCCTGGCGGAATCCGCCTCCACCCTGGGGGCCTGGCGGTTTTTGCCGGACTTGATGCGCCGGCCGGTTTTGCTCATGCAGGGGCTCACCTATATGTATCGGCTCAAACGGGCCGGGGTTCGGATGCTGCGGTCCCACGTGCTGACCGGCATCCAGGGGACGTCGGCCGTCGAGCGCGCTACCATCTGCAAAGTGGATTCCCGCGGCCGGCCGATTGCGGGCGATCACAAAACCTTTGACGTCGATACGGTCTGTATCGGCTATGGATTGATCCCGTCCATCTGGCTCACGAGCCTGCTCGGTTGCCGGCATGTGTACAGCCCCTTGGTTGGGGGCTGGGTGCCCTATTTTGATCAGAACATGCAAACCGATCAGCCCGGTGTTTTTGTGGCCGGCGACGGGGCCGGCATTGCCGGGGTGCTCGTGGCAAAAATGCAGGGCACCATTGCCGGGCTGCAGGCGGCGGCCCAGGCCGGCCGGATTTCACAGAATCACGCCGTGCAGGCGGCCCTGCCTCAACTCAGACAGCTTGAATCCATGGGTAAGTTTCGCCGGGCCCTGGATCGTATTTACCGGATTTACCCGGATCTATATGGCAATGTGACCGACGAGACCATCGTTTGCCGCTGTGAAGGGATCACCGCCGGCGCGATCCGCCAGGCCGTTCGCGCCGGAACGATGAATCTTAACGACATCAAAAAAAGGACCCGCAGCGGGATGGGGTACTGCCAGGGCACGAATTGCCAGCCGGCCATTGCCGCTATCCTTGCCCGGGAGTTTGCGGCCGATCCGGCCAAGATAAACATGCTGACCCCCCGGCCGCCGGCCAGGCCGATTCCGTTGAGTTTGTTGATGCTGGATATGACCACGGACACCTGAACGCAAAGTCTGGCCTTCGGCCGGTTGGGTTGAGCCCCGCCATGGGTATAGATCATTGTCGTCCTCACGCCACTGTACCCCAGGAGTTGCTGAATCGTTCGGATATCGTGGTGGGCCTGCAATAGATGACTGGCGAAACTGTGGCGAAACGTATGGGCGGATGCGCGCTTCGGGATCTTTTTGGTGCAACGCAATAACGGATTCCAGTTGGGCCTCGAGTTCCAGCAGGATCGTTTCCGGCCGAGGAACCGTCCGGTCCTTTTTTTCCTTCCCGTCATGGACGGTCAAGATTCCGGTGCGGATACCTTATCTAAACCATTGTAGACAG
>CP070697.1:2529090-2534091 GCA_020353555.1 Desulfobacterales bacterium | reverse complement strand
GATTTAGAATTTTAGAGGTCACCGCCAAACACTTTTGTCAATAAGCACCCCTAAAAGGCCATAAAGCCAAAATCCAGGTGAAATATTCATATTCTGCCCGAACCCAATTTCTTTCTGCCCTCTCATATATCCGACGGGATAGACCTTCGGCGGCGGTCAATCTGGGAGATCGAACCGAAAAGATCTTGGGAAAACCTGAGCACTCACCTGCATCCGGAAGAATCATCCCGGGGTTTCCAGAACTCCGCTACCGGGAGGTGATCAGATCGCCTCGTTTCTTTTAATTCCAAAGTTGGTAACTGGTCATTTAAAATGTGACCGTCGTTTTTCTTGGGGTTGTACGGATTCGCTCTAATCGGCTTTGAGTTTTCGACCGGAGTACAGCCCCCAGAAATGCCCCCGTCGACCCCATCGGCCGCATGCCAACACATCCAGTTCTTCCGAGACATGGGCTGTGTACCAGACAAAGCCTCCAAGACCGTAGGCGGACTCCACCCCTATGCTGTGCATGTGTAGCATGTGTTCGTCCGGATCGTAATGTCCGGCAATATTTTCCTTGCCCGCGGGTTGTTCCGTGCCGTCGGGCATTACTTCGAACCACTCAAAGGTGCCTTTTACCGCATTGTCTTCAGAGACCTGCAACTGCAGGGTGAATCTCCAATTGGCGAGGTTGACATCTTCTCCGGTGCCGATCCATCGTCATTGCCGGTGGACAGATAGAAGGTGCCGCGGGGAGAAAACTTGCCGATGGAGGGTTTAAACTCTGTCCTGTGGGAAAAGGCAAGACAGCGATTGTTGGGGAAATGGTTTTCGCCGATGATCCGCACGAGCCGGTCGCTTGTTTAGACATGATTGTCGCCGTTGTCCGGGGCAATCGAAAAATAGTCCCCTTGCGGCGAAAAACAGGAACTGAAAATTCTTCTGCTTTGAAATGTGTGCGCAAACCACCTTTCACCGGCGTTGGTGTTGAATAATTCCAACTCGCCCGTGTCGCTTCCGACCAGCATATCGGGCCGGGTGGGATTAAAGGCGACCGTATGGACCCACCCGTCCTTGGTGACGTTCAGGGAAACCGTTTTGCGGTCCAAATCAAACAACACCATTTGATTGGAAATGGTGGTGACCGCCGCCCAGCGCTGGTCGGGGGAGAGTTCGATGGATAGCGGATAGGCCAAATCAAAAGGGATCTCCACCGAGCGCTGCGGCTGGTTGAGAGCGGTGATATAAAGGCCCTTATCCTCCACCGCCGACACGATTTCATCCCTTGCCTGCACGAACTCCGAAAAGGGGTGGCGTTGGGCGGCGATGATCCGGCAATTCGGCAGTTTCCAGAACGTGCATTTGAAGTCCTGATCTTCGCAATACAGCCCGTCGCTCGTAAAACCGATGGCACGATACGTTTTGGTTTCCGGCAAGTGGATGTTTCCGGAGATGCTCTGCCAGGAGGGGAATTCGTCGACCCGTATGGTTCCGTCGGCCAAGGCCAGGGCGATCAGATTGTCGGCGGGGTGGACGGCGATCAGATTAATCTTTGAGGAGTATTTTTGCACGGATGTCAATGCCGGCTGCCTTGAAATGTCGTAGAAGAACAGGTGTCCCTCTTCATCGGCGATGAACAGATGCTTGCCGTCCAACGTAAATGCGGCGGTGGAAACCAACGCATTCAGGTTGATGGGATATTCGACCTGGGAGGCGATGTCCAGCAGGATGGTCTTTTGTTCGGCAACCGCCAGCGCGTAGGATGCGTCCCGGCTGACGACCAGATTGTTAACGCCCTTTCCCATCGGGCCGACTCGCCGCGAAGTAATTTGGGCAGGGTTGTCGGCCAGATCGATTATTTCCAAAAAGCCGCTTACAAAGCCTAGCAAAAGGTGCTCGGCGGCAAAGCCGACCACGAAGATTTTTTCGCGATAGGCATGGTCCAGCAATTTCGTGCGGGTCCCGAGTGAATAGACGGCCATGGCATATGTGTCCCTGTCGATCAGCATGAGATAGCGGCAGGCGTCGTCCATGACGAGATGGGAAATCGGCCTGGTCCAGGAATAGGTTCCGATCAATTCAAGAGCGGGATGGGTCGACCACACTTGAACCTTTCGGGGAGGATCGTTCCCCACCAATTCCACCAAACGGTGCTGGTTGACGTTGAACAGACACGGAAGCCCCTGAAGCTGTCGGTCCAATTTGCGAACAGCCGGTGCGCAGCCCGGGGACCAGGAAACAATTTCACCAGGCAATCTGAAAAAAGTCAGCGGACTGACAGGGGTTTGGCCGGTGTGCGGCAGCATGCGGTAATTTTTGTCCGCGAATGAATAGGCGAGATCCAAATAATCGCCGGGCAGCACTAAAGAGCGCTTCCAGGCGGCAGTCAGGTTCATGGTCTTGCGTTTGACATCGAAGCTACCGCGGCTGAGTTCATTGGCTTTTTCATAGTATCCGACCCCTTGGTAGATGTTTCCGATTTCGATCTCGCGTTTGCCCTGGCTGATCAGGTTCGCAATAAGCTGTTTTTCGGTTCTTATTCTTCCCCGGTAGGCATCCAGGGCAAATATGGCCGTCGAAATGAGCAGCAGCGCCAGTGAAGCGATGACCGCATTGCGAATGCGAAGTACCTTGCGATGGATCTTGATTTCTTCTCCCTGCAGGTCGGCGATCGACACGCCGTGCAGCTTGGCCGCAATGGCAGCCGCCCGATTGCGGAATTCGTCGTTGGCGTAGGAGACCTCTTTTTTGGTTTTGAATTCACGGAAATCGACGTACAGCGGTTCCGCCTCGAATACTTTCGCCAGCATGTCCGGAAGCGCGTTGGTCTTTTGCCAGTCAAAGTCCGACTCCGACTCGTCCCAAATTACCTCGCCATCGGTCACCGCAATCAACAGGCTTTCCCGGCCCTTATGAGCAAGCCAGTAATTCAGCTCGCGTCTTACCCACTTGGAGCCGGCCGCCTCGGGCGAAGCCATCAAGATCAGGTATTCCGAATCCGCCAGCGCGGCTTCGATATCCGACCAGAGGTGGGGCGATACGGACAGGTCCGTCTGGTCTCGGAAAACGTTCAGAGCCCTCAGTTTAAATATGGGTTTGGCGAGCCTGTGGAGGGTATTTTGAATGGCCGGGACCAGTTTTCCATCGACGGCATGGCTGTAAGAGATAAAAGCATGGTATTTCATATTGGATCCAACTTGTAAGGATTGAAGGCCAAAAATACGGTCATAACTCTTTTGTGCGTCGAAAGATCCAATGCGTTGCTCTCCGTGGTAAGGGAAAGGACGGCCAGGGAAATGCCAAAAATTCGCTTTTTGAGAGCCGCAAAAGCGAAAAGAATGAATTGTGTATCGGCGTCAGCCCAGCACATTGAAGCGTCAATTTAACCGAAAAAATAACCTGGCGGATTGCGTGCCGGCGGTACTACCTCGCGATATCCATTAGCCTTTTATGGAATGCCCGTGATCTATTCCCGGTCAGTTGCATCCGTCTTGTGCGTTTTCCTCATTCAGGATAGACCGAATCGTCTGTCACACGTTGTGATTCAAGGTATTTTACGGCACTAGTCTGCAAATCCTCAGTCAGAATGGAACCGAGACAAAGGTCAGGGAAACGAAAGTCAGGTCTCAAGGGTTAAGTATTTTTAATGAATATTTGATATTTAAGATATGACCCTTTCTTCCTGACACCCGAAATGCTCCTTTCTGACGGCTTTTTTTTTCTACTACCTCTGTGTAGCCTTTTCAGACGGGCGTTTCGAGTACTTTTTTCGGTAAAGCCAAATATTTCGCATTTATCCTATGTCTAGTCGATGACTCTATATCACGACAACGTTCGCTTAAGTCTCGGTCGCACTCCCGGAGAGTGAGCGATAGAAATAGACGTCAAATTCCATCGAGCCATCGGGTAGCACTCTAACATGATTGACAACCGGGTAAAACCAAGACCCAGGATAATTTACACTGTTGAGCTCCTTCCAATTAGGACTTGCGGGGCTATTATCGATGGCCCTATATACTTCAGTCCCCAACGCTTTGATCCACTGGTCTACGGTACTACTTGGTCGATCCTTGGTTTCCTTTCTCCAGCGGTCTATGAGCTTGCCAAGTTTCAGGTCAGGCTCGAGGTTCGCGTAACCAAAGTGTTTCAGCGCCTCTCCAAATTCTTGGACAATGCGACAGTTCTGGGCGAGTTTCTGTAAATCGTCACGACTCTCGTCTTTCTTTAGAGCACTCACGTCATTTTGGGTAAGCTGCAAAACCAAAAAATCCCAGCGATATCTGTTTTCTAGTTGGCCTGGCGGTATTACCGCTTTAAGGTCATTGTAGAGCGCCGTACTTAAATTTTCCACTGTCTCGTCTTTAATATCCTGTCGAACCGATGGTTCTCCGAGAAAAAACGCGTCGAGTTCGAAAAATTGGTCAGTAAAGTTTTTTATACCGTCCGGATCAATCTCTACAAGCAACTGTCCTTCAAATGTCTTGGGGGTTTCGTGTGGGTTGCATTGAAAGACTATTGTTCTAGTGTCGTGACTTTTTGGATGAGTTGCAAGCCCGCACTCCCACATACAGAATGCCCAGTCGTAATCCGTAAGGGTATAAATAAGGATCACAAGCTTTGCATGATAGAGAGCATCCCTTATTTCGTCGGTAATGGAAGCTCCAACCGTTGGCCCTACACCTGGTGCTGACGCTTGATAGATTTCATTATCAAAGCCCCAGTTCCCAAGATGTCGTCGGACCGCATCGGCGATTGGTTTATCCGCAAAGCGATGACTCAGGAAAATCTTCTTGACAGTTTCCATTTTGGTCCCTCCTCGCGGCCAAAAAGAAAGCCGTTTCCGAAGTTGATCGGCACGTGTTTTGTTCGCTGATCGATTCGCAGTTTGACCGTAGCAGACATAATTGTCTTGACGCGGTATTGTTAGGCGCTTCTTCGCAATTGAAGCCTCTTTGGACACTTAGATACGGCTCTGCCCGCAGCCTAAATAAAGTTGTTTCCTGTCGAACTTGCACCTATCTT
>CP070697.1:2523988-2528990 GCA_020353555.1 Desulfobacterales bacterium | reverse complement strand
CAGTACATCTGCAGGGCTTCCCAGAAATCCTGCGGGGCCTGCGCCGGCACCCGGCGGCAAACATCCGCCAGCCGCTGAAGTTCGGCCCGGCGCTGGGGATCCGCTTCTTGGGCCGCCAATTGATCGGCCAGTTCCCCGTGCCGCTCGGCAAATAGGATGGCCGCATCACAGGCGATATCCATGGCTTTCAACTCTTCGGCTTGGTCCGCCGCCTCCGGATCATGCAGATAATCCAGCCCGGCCAGGCGCACGGCAATCGCCCGTTGGAAGTCGCGCATCCCTTGGCGATAGATGAGGCCATCCAGGGTCGTATGGCCCGGTGCACGCTGCTCCATGAACTCGGTGAACAGGCCGGCGGTGTAAGCGGCCTTCCATTCTTGGGGGACATGGCTGAAAACCCGGTCCCGCATGCTACGGCCGCGCCAAAAGGGAATCACGCTTTCCTCGTAAACCTTGATGTCCTCTGCGGCCACCCGGTAGCGCGTCATGGGTCTTTCGTTTAAGATCCGCAGGTCCTCCACCGAGTGGCAGGTCAGTTCGGGAAAGGTCGGCACCGCCTTGGGCGTAGGGCCGCGTTCGCCCACGATGAGCTCATCCGCTCCGATATAGATGGTTTTTTTCGCGCAAAGGTACCGAAAAGCCAGCGCCCGCAGCACCGGCAGGGAATATTTGCCGTAGTTTTCCCGGTAGAACTCGGTCAAAAGCACGGCCCGCTCAATCGAGACCGAGGGTTCGGCTTCAAAGCTGGCTTGGCGGAGTTTTTCGATTCTGGGGTTCACGGCAGTCAGCCTCCTATGTTGATCTTTAATCCGAATCTCGCCAGTTGCCGGGCGACGCGGTCGATTTGTTCCTTCAGGGGCGGCGCAATCTCGCCGAGACGCCGGGCCACACCGAATTTTTGATATTTGTGCCTGGCGGAGTTATGGTAGGGTAAAATGTCAACCTGGCGGACACCCGGCAGTGCCGCCACAAAATCGCCGGTGGCATCGATATTGGCCGCGTCATCGTTGATGCCCGGAATCAGGGGGATGCGGATGGTAATGACCGCACGCTCCCGGGCCAACCGCTGCAGATTGTCAAGAATCTGGCGGTTGGAAACACCGGTATAATTTTGATGTTTGACGGGGTCCATCAGCTTCAAATCGTACAAAAAAAGGTCCGTCCGGCGCGCCACCGCCATCAGAAGGTCCGTGTCCGCATAGCCCGTGGTGTCCACCGCCCGGTGAATCGCGCGCCGGCCGCAAGCCTCCAGCAGCTCCAGCAGAAAATCCGGTTGCCGCAGGGGTTCGCCGCCCGAAAAAGTCACCCCGCCACCGGATTGATCATAAAACAAAACGTCTTTTTCAATCATTTTCATGAGGTGTTCCACACTCTCACACCAGCCGGCAAACTCCCGCGCCTCGGCGGGGCAAGCCCGGGCACAGGTTCCACAATGCCGGCAGCGCGCGGCCGCGGTCACGACCCCGCCGGGTGTGAGCGCCAATGCGCCTTGGGGGCAGGCGCGGATGCATTCCCCGCAGCCGATGCACCGCTCCCGGTGATAGACCCCTTGCGGCTCCATCACCAGGCTTTCGGGATTGTGACACCAGCCGCAGGCCAAAGGGCAGCCTTTAAAAAAGACCGTCGTGCGAATGCCCGGCCCGTCGTGGGTGGCGTAGCGCTTGATGTCGAATATGACCCCGGTGTTGCGGCCGCAATTCGGAGCGGCCGAGTCCTGAGCCTGCTTGACCGGTTTGGCTGACATGGATGCCATATTATCCAAAAAATAAGATCAAGTCAAAAAGAGATTGGAATAATTGCCAAACCAAACGTCTATCCCCGGTTTGCGTTTCATTGATTAAAATTCTTGCGCGGAATGCGCAAGGTAGGTTAGAAAGGTGAAGCGATGTACCCCCAAAATCAGGGCGCCGCTGATCGGCCCCGAGCCGGTGGCGGCCGTTCATCCGATTACACACGGCAACGGCCCCAAGCAAGGAATGATCTATCCGCTTCGCCGGTTGCGGAAAATCGTATCCTTCCCAAGTCCGGCTCACAGACTCCGGTATTGGCGACACAGGCGGGAAGACAACCAATGATGAATGTATTGAGCGGAATAACTTATAATTGGCGCGGCCTTCGTCTGGCCCTGCAAACACCCAAACTCCTGTTGTTGGGACTCGTGCGCTTTGCCGCCGTGGTCCTCATCACCCTTATTTTCGCCAGCCTGGTACTGGTTTATCATCAGGAAATTCTAAATTACATCTGGACCAAACCGGAGACCCGTTGGATCCTCTGGGGATGGTATCTCCTATCCTGGCTCCTGGCCTTCCTGCTCATCGGGTTGTCGGCCGTCATGGCCTTTATCCTCTCGCAAATCCTCTTCAGTGCGTTTATCATGGATCTAATGTCGCGCATTACGGAAAAAATGCTGACGGGACAGACCCGGGAGCCGCAACCCATGCCCAAGTGGCGGCTATTCCTTTATCTGGTCCGGCAGGAAATACCGCGCGCCATCCTGCCGGTCCTTCTCACCCTCGGAATAACCATCTTCGGCTGGCTGACGGCCTTCGGACCGGTATTGACGATTGTCTCCGCCGCAGCGGCCGTCATTTTTCTGGCCTGGGACAATACGGATCTGGTTCCGGCGCGCAGGCTTGAACCTTTCAATCGGCGTTTTAAATCGCTGTTAAAATCGCTCCCCTTTCATCTGGGCTTCGGGCTGCTGTTTTTAATACCGGGCGTGAATATTGTGTTCCTTGCATTTGCTCCCGTCGGTGCCACACTCTACGCGGTTGATAAGCAGACTGCATAAGAGGCAGGTGCGCCGGACAAAGTGCAAACCGAACTGCACAAAAGGCTATAAAATGTTTAAAAAAATCGCCCAAAAACTCTTTGGCGGCAAGGCTTCCCGACCCTCACCGGCCGGATTTTTCTTAAACGTACGCTGCGACCGTTGCGGCGAGGAATTCCACCTCTTTGTCAATACCGCGACAGATCTCATCCAGAATTTCAAAGACGACGGTACGGTGACCTATTCCTTGAAAAAGGAGATCCTTGGCGGTCAATGCCGCAATCTTATGCAGGTGCAAATTGAATTCGACCCCGCCAAAAAGGTGCTATCGCGCAAAATCGAAAATGGGGAGTTTATGGAGGATTAAGCCATTTAACCATTCGACGCTTTGAGAAAGGAGACGCGCCATGACACTCAAGGTCACCTGGTACAGCCACGCCTGTTTTTTGATCGAAACCGACAATACCAAGTTACTGGTTGATCCCTTCCTCACCGGCAACCCCCTGGCGCCGGTTCGAGCCGATCAGATCCAGGCCGATTATATCCTCGTTTCCCACGGCCACGGGGATCACGTGGGGGACACGGTGGAAATTGCCAAGCGCACCGGAGCCACCGTCATATCAAATTATGAAATCCAAAACTGGATCTCCGGTCAGGGAGTCGCCGACGTCCATCCCCAGCACATCGGAGGCGGCTTTGATTACCCCTGGGGCCGAGTCAAGTTGACCATCGCCCAGCATGGTTCCGCTTTGCCGGATGGCAGCTACGGCGGCAATCCGTGCGGCTTTCTGTTTTACATCCAAGGCAAAAAAATCTATCACGCCTGCGACACCGGTCTGTTCTATGATATGAAGCTCATCGGGGAAGAAGGGGTCGATCTGGCCATTTTACCCATCGGCGACAATTTCACCATGGGGCCCGACGATGCGCTGCGGGCCGTCAAGCTGATCAAACCGACCCAAGTCATACCCATTCATTATGACACGTTCGAGGTCATCAAGCAAGATCCCCGGGCCTGGGCCGTTAGAGTGGAGAAGGAAACCCCCAGCAAGGTAACGGTACTGCAACCCGGCGAGCATGTGGCGCTCTAACGCCGACCGGCCCCCGGCCGGCCGCCATGCTTGGAATTCGGTCATCCCTATCAGTGGGACGCATACCTGAAGTGCCGGTTAGGCCGCTCCACCCGAAAACTTCGCTTTGGGTAACCGTTTAGCCCTTGGAAAAAGCATGGACAGGCCGACAGCTCATCGGCTTTTGGCATCGGGAAAAACTCGAAAATAAAAAAGATCCCTTCGCCTTCCACTGATGGGCCTAGACGAACGCATTAGGAAATAAGAATATCCGGGGCGGGAGACTTTTTCTCTCAGACTAGGCCTCCTGCCCCTCAAAAAATCCAAATGCGTTGGCCCTGCTGAGGCGGCCGGTTGTCCTTGACAACTGCCCGCCGAGCGATTTCCAACTTTCCCTAGCTTGCAGTTTTTTCAAGAAAAGCGCCGAGTTGGTCCCAGTGGTTCAACCAAATACCCCAATTGATATCCTGGATGTCCGGGTAAATTTCATTTCGGAAAGGTGTTTGCGCGATATACCATCGGGGAAATAAATCAAAAACGCAGCACTGCAACTCGTAACTAAATTCACAAACGGCTTTGGGCGTAAATACATATTCGACCAGTTCTCTCAGTTCAGCGCCGTAAGTTAAAAGTTCGGCAATTGTTTTCCTGAAGGTCCTTTCGACATAGGCGATGGCATAATCATCGATGGGCTCGTGGCTAGATCTTTCAAATTCCAAGCCCGACAGATAGTCGGCGGGGAACATGCGGTCATCATTATCTTCCATTGGCGTTATCCCTCCACAAGTATTTTGCCGCGGTCGCCTCAACCCCAAAAGCACCGCCCCCTTCCCTCTGACTGTCTCCGACGTGCAAAATACTCGGAAAAAGGGTCTAAGATTTTGCGATCGTAAGAAGTGTCCATCCAGCAATGCATCCCGCCCGCGGCGGCCTTCGAGTTTCAAGGAAAGCTTATGCCGCCCAGGCACGGATGCGTAACGCCGAAATCGGGAAAAACCGTCCATTCTGAATGACCCCTGGTTAAGTTGCGATGACAAAATTAACATAAGCAGCAAATGTTTCCCCGTCAAATTTCAAGGCCGATTACGCCCTTCCGCCTTTCCGGATCCATTACCCCCGGACACGGCGCTGAAACCTCTCAATAAGTTGCAGCCTGCGCGCC
>CP070697.1:2518881-2523888 GCA_020353555.1 Desulfobacterales bacterium | reverse complement strand
GGATCTCTTTCAGGGAAAAGCGCTTTTCACCATCACAGGTTTTCACCACCAGTACTTCGGCCGGCGGCGGCGGAATATCCATGCCCGTGATCCCGGCGATGTCCATCCGCTCGGACAGATATGCCACCAGTTGCCGGTGATCCAGGGCCCAATTGCAGAACACCCCGACGGTAAGGGCGATCGGGTCTTCGAAATCCTCCCGCTTCAGGGGATTCATGCGCATCTGGGCAACAGCGGTCATCTGGCAGGGGGTGCCCACCACGGCGAGTCTGCGTGTCCCCTCCCGGATCGCCTGATTCAACGCGGCCAGGGTAGGGGCGGCGATGAATTTCGAGCCCGCGCATGCGGCCACGTGTTCCGGTGCCGTCACCAGACGGGCCACAGGCTCGATTCCGTCGGCTCCCGTCAGCACGGCCCCGTCGACGAGTTTGTGGTCCAGGGCATAAGCGACCAGCGCCGACACGCTGCCCCCGCCCTGAAAGCCTCCTGTGACCTTTTCCCCGGACCTGGCGGCGACGATGCATTTGAAGTGCCCCAGCGGCGACCCGTCATAGGGTTCTTTCCAGAAAAACCGGGAAAGCGCATCGAGATCCACCTCCGTTTTCGGGCAGTGGGCATTGCAGCGGCCCTGCTCGAGCGTGCAGGGAAACAGCATGGCACTTTTGCCCCTGTAGGTTCTAAAGTATGGGCAGATGTTGACGCACATACCGCATCCGATGCACAAGTCGCGCTTGGCTACGTCGTTGACAAGTTCCTTCGACCCATAGATTTGCATCGCAAACCACCTTCCTTATGGATAGAAGACAAAAATTGAAATATTATTCGGTAATATAAAATTATATTAAATAATCTCGTATTCCTATTATAAAATTTTTGCTCAGTCAAGAATAAAATCCGCTGTCTGCAAGAAAACAAATCATGGCGGTGTGATCTATTAAAAACAATATTTATTGCTGTCAGAAAAAGGAGAAGAAAACCAATAAGTGGATTGACAATCAAACTTTATTACTGTATTTTTCGAAATTAGTTCGATAATATTGAATAGTTGTATTACGAGTGATAGAAGCATCGCTTGAGGAATTAAGATGAGCATCCAATCTGTTACCAGAGCCTTGTCCATTTTATCGCTGTTTTCTGCCGCCAAGACCCATTTGGGAATTTCTGAAATCGGAAAAGCACTGAACCTGTCCAATCCAACCGTTCATGGATTGGTGCGAACGCTGCGGGAAAACGGCTTTCTTTCCCAGGATCCCGGCACAAAAAAATATTGCCTGGGTATCCGCAATTACGAACTTGGGCACTACTTTCTGGGGTCCTCCCGGGTTTACCAGGTCGGGGCGGTTGGCACGCACCGCTTGGCCCAGACCACAGGATTGAACACCCGTTTGGCCATGCGAGATGGGGATGCGGTCGTCGTCATATTACTCGTATATTCACGACCGGAAAGATTTCGATATTTTCAGGTGGGTCCGAGAGTTCCCAATTATTGCACTGGGTTGGGAAAGGCAATCCTGGCCTGGCTGCCACCGGATGAGTTGGCGGATTACCTGGAGCGTATAAGGCTGACCCCCTATACACCCCGAACCATCACCGATCGCAAGCGGCTTTTGGAAGATCTCGAGCAGGCCAGAATGCGAGGATATTCGATCGACCGGGAAGAAGTGGTACCTGGTCTCGTCTGCGCCGCTGCGCCCATATTTGACCAAAGCGGTAAGCCGATTGCCGCCGTGAGTATCTCTTCCGGTACCGATCTTTTAGGGCTCGACAATATTTCCGAGCTCACCGACGAGCTGATTCAGACATCCACCGAGATCTCTTATTCCCTGGGCTACCATCAAAATATCATCGCAATGAAGGACTAGTCTGCACCGGGGTGGAATTCACCAACGGCGGTTTGAAACATCCATCGATTTGAGCCGATTGAATGCACGTTGGATGCACTCGGCTAAGTATATTTTCAGGATTAAATTCATCAATGGCCTCGTGAGGGCCCTCTGCGTATTTGTTTGCATCATCAAATTCAGCATTTTCACCTGGTGCCCCTGGTTATTGGCGGCCGCAGCTACACGAGCCAATCCTAACAGCAACACTGGCGTATTGATCTTTTCTGTATTGGCAGATATCATCCCTTGATGACAATTTCTCCTGCTCTTTCGAGTTTAAAGACAGTTCGGTTCAAATGATCGGGGCAGCAAATATAGGCTTCATCGGGGTTTTTCTCCCAGGGAAAGCTGCCGCCATATCGCAGAACCTGTATGGCAGGACTAATCGAATTAAAAGCGCTCAGGCACATACCGGCAGGAGTTGTCCGTTCTATAAAAAATTCTTTTCCGGGTGTATTGCCCAATGGACATTTGCCCGCAACTGAGTCCACCGTAATTTTAATTTTGGAATATCTCATTTGGGCCATTTTGAGACACCTCCATTTTTTTAGGTTAGTTAGATCATAAAACTGCCTCCGGTTACGGGAATATATTCGCCATTGAGGTAATCCGATAGAGATGAGGCCAAAAATAAAACGACACCCGCGATATCGTCAGGCATACCCAGTCGTCTGAGGGGGGTTGTGGCCGCTACCTGTTCATGGACTCCTTGGGGTTGTCCTGCGGTAGCATCCGTGATGGTCAAACCGGGACCGACTACATTAACGGTTATCCCGGAGGGGCCTAGTTCCATGGCCATAACTTTCGCCATACCATCCATTGCGGATTTTGCGGCGGCATGCGCCGAAAAACCAAATCCGGGAAAACGGGACAGCGAACTGCTGACAAAGATTAGCTTCCCCGATTTTCTACTCATCATATCCTTCAATACCGCTTGGGAACAGTTGTAGAGGGCCTTCATTTCACCCAAAATTTTGGCTTCTACTTGAGCCCATGTAAGTTCAATAAAAGGCTTAATCGGAAAATTTATGTTGGCATTGTTGACGAGAACATCGATTTTACCAAATTCTTTAAGGGTCGCTTCCACCATGTGATTTACTGCACCTTGATCTCTGACGTCTGCTTGAAACACCATCCCCTCGCCACCAGCTTTTTTGAGTTCATCAAGTAGCCCTTCCGCCTTGTCCTTGCTGTTGAGGTAGTTGATGACCACCGTTGCACCATGGTGTGCGAGGGCCTTTGCCGAAGCAGCTCCAATCCCTCTGCTTGATCCTGTTATTAATGCGACTTTATCTTTGAGTTCAAGTTCCATGATCATTGCCTCCTTCTTTAAATTGGTCGTTCCGTAAATAGGATCGCTTCAATTTCAGCGTTTAGAATAGACCTGGCAGCCCATGTTTTCGCACAGCGGCATCAACCCATAGATACGATCTTTGAGTATAACCATCGGGAAAAGAAGGGAAAATCTATTGCGACGTTGGCGGGTACCCGAAAATGGTCAACCGCGGAAAAGGTGGTTGCCGGATGCGCGACGGCGGCAACAATTCCTTGTAATCGTATCAAGTTTCTGCGACGGTGTTGGAATCGAGAAACGGGTAAGGAAAGTTCGGGTTCCACCGGAATCGATCGTTAAGTGCCTGAACAGGTCTCCTCAGAAGGCGCCCCGCGGTTCGGGAACTGACAGACTTACAGTTCGTAATGTTAAGTTGATGACAAAAGCCCAGCTCCCGTTGCTTTAGCTTTTCTCAATAGCTCGGGATCATTTCTTGCGGCTTTGCGATCAATACCGGCACCAAATTGATGGAAAAATTCAAAACGCCCGGCCCCCAAAGAAAGCGGGATCAAATTAAGCCATTCTTGCAGATGATCGTAAAATTGCGGGAAAAGCGCTGGAGGTTCAGGGTCGCCACGGGAAATGATAAAGATCATTTTTTTGCCACGCGGAAACTCCGACTTGATTGTTTGTTCCCCTGTATCCGGATTTTCTCCAAACTCCAAGAAACAGTAAAGGCGGTCCACCAACATTTTAAACTGCGCTGCCACATGATACCAATAAACCGGAGTTCCCACGACAATGGCATCATAGGTTGTCATTTCCTGGAGTAATAGCGTCAAATCATCTTTTTGCACACATTGGCCCAGATGTTTTTTGCACCCTTCACACCCCAGGCACCCGTTTATTTTTTGCTCTCTTAAATTGACCAGGCGGGTTTCGGCTCCTCTTTCTTCCGCCCCATTTAAAACAGCCTCCACCAATGTTTGTGTATTGGCTCCCTTTCGCGGACTTGCATTAATACCAATAACTTTCATGGGATTTCCCTTTTGGCGATTCAATGTGCAGGATTCGAAATCAGTCTGCTTCCTTGGATAATTTTACCGTGTTGGCCTGGTGAAAAGAATGCCGGAAATCAACCTAAGCCCAATCTGTTTGAAATTACCTGTTTCAAAGGGATACCGCAAGGCATTTTTAAGGCTGATCGGGCTGGGTCTGATACCGGTAAATTAACTCTTCTATCGTCGCTCAATGATTTCGCAGATTGCCCAATGGCATATACCTGCTTTTTTGAGCGTTAATTTATGGGAAATTGCGCCTAATAAAAGCCTAATAAAATATGTAGAGGTATTTTGCATTTTGTTATTGACTTTTATTGCCACATTGTGACATCTATAATAAAGTAACACAATGTGGCATATATGTCCCTGTCCCGTCTTACCGTGCAATATCCATTTAGTCCTTTACGGCAGGGTAACAGCTGCATTAAAGCACACAACCGAACTAATTCAGAAGCAAATTCAGATTTTGGCGGATATTTCTCAGCCGGTGAAAATGGGTTTTCAAATTGCCTCTTGCGGAGACGCACCGGCGGCAAGTATGTCCGTCAGGATCCCGGAGACTAAACATTCAAGGGGGTAATAATCATGAGCAGAGTCGCTGTCCTGATAAAAAATCCTGAACAGCAGTACGAGGGATTGCGGTCGAGCCTGGGCATGTTGCTTTACAACACCGAGGTGCAGATGGTTGTCCTTAATGACGAGATTGCCAACATGGACGAGGCCTATGAAGATAACATGGGATTTCTCGATGAGATGGAGGGGGAACGGTTTTCAAATAACAAGGCCAATG
>CP070697.1:2513724-2518781 GCA_020353555.1 Desulfobacterales bacterium | reverse complement strand
AAATAGCACCCATATTGCGATAAAATTTATAACAAATTATGAATATCGGTTCAATTATTTCATATTTTGTAAAAAAGGTTAAATAGATTTATATTTGACACAAAATTTAGAATAAAATCGGCAACGGTGGCGCCGATCTTCCGTCGCACTTGGAATCGGGTGCTTGCACTCCGGATTATCTTGCATGAATTCGAAAAAGGATTGTTGGGGGTTAACCGATATGTTGTTGGCCTGACATCTTCGGTAATTGTTAGCATACTAAAAATCAAGGGATTTTATGTCAGACCCCAGGCGAGGCAAGCGATGGCATTGCGGGCGACAGCGGATGCGCTTAAAGCATTATTCCATCCGAACCGAACAGGCCTATGCATCCTGGATAAAACGCTATCTTCATTGCCGCCATCGGCGACATCCAAGGGACATGGGCCGCGCTGAAATCGAAGCGTTTCTCACCGACCTTGGCCGGCAGAGAAACGTAGCCGCGTCAACCCCAAACGAGGCGTTTAATGCGCTTTTGTGCTTGTACCGGCAGGTGCTTGCTATGGATATAATCAATGCGGTCGATGCCATTCGGCCCACGCGTCCCGTGCGCCGGCCCGCCGTGTTGACCGGGAATGAAACCCTGGCCGTCATCCAAGCGCTGAGAGGAGCACAATCCCGCTGATGGCCCAAATCCTTGATGGGAGCGGTCTGAGAGGGGCGGACCCTTCGCCACAGCGTGTTTGCCCGATGTCGGCGGCCGAATGCGCGCCTACGTGGCGCGATTTTTCCATTACAATTTTGAGCTTCATATAGTAAAATACAGAAATCGGTTAAAGCGCCTGCTCCCCAAATGGCACAAGGGCAAGGGACGGCGATTGCATGCCAAGTCGGGCCACGCACTCGGGGCCGGCCGGGACAGGCCAAGGAATCTTTATGACGCTAAATGGGTCGCAATATTCTGGGCGGAGAAAAATCCTTCTAATTTTGCTTCTTCTGAGCGTGGTCGGGGGTGGCACGGCCGTGACCGTCTGGCAGACCCCATCCCATAATTTGCGCGCCCAACGGCCTTCCGGCAAAAATAGCTATCTTTAAGACTATGCCGGCATTCTGGAAGATGCCGCCGAATCCACGTCCCGGGCCCTGGAAAGTATCGAGACACGGTATGCCATCGAAGCGCTCATCGTCACGGTGCCCCGGTTAGCTTCCGCTGCTTCCATTGAAGCCCTGGCTGTGGAGATGTTCAGCAACTGGGAGATCGGACAAGCGACGCACGGGCGGGGACTGCTGCTGCTGTTAGCGGATGAGGAAAAAGAAGTGAAGCTCGAGGTGTCCTACGAACTGGAAGATGTTTTTACGGACGGGTTCTGCGGCTACATCGAAGACCAGCAGTTAAAAAACTATTTCCTCAGCGGCCAGATCGGCATCGGTCTGGTTGCGGTCATGGAGGAAATCGAGCAGCGCGCCCAGCTTAAGCATCAGGGCCGCTATAGCCCGTCGGACATTGCCAGCCTCGACGGCGAGCTGCTGTCAGGCGGGGCCGGGGCCAAGCGGCAATTAATCCAATACCGCAAGGAAGCCATCACCGCGGCCGGCGCGCAATATCCGGCCGGACGAACACCGGCCGAAGCTTGGCAGACGCTCATTCGCAGCTGGAAAGACAAGGTGCGGGATCCCAATCCGGGGGTTTACACCGAAATCACCAAATTGGCCTACCGGGATTTTCAGAACCTGCCGGATTCGCGCTACGAACAGGATGTGCAAACCTACCAAAATAAGCCCTTTGAGATCATCGCCCGTGACCGCTATGCCGTCGTCTTTTTCGGGAAGAAAAAGGGCTGGGAAAATGCGCCTTTTCTGTTCTGCCAAACCGAGGCCGGCTGGCAATTCGACATCGTGCATCAACGCAAGTATGTGCGCATGGGCCGCAACCCGCACTGGGGAATTGAAAGAGCCGCCTACCCTTACGTGGAGCTTTTGTCCCGCTGTCCTTTTTGGATGCGGCAGGACATCCCCTGGGAGAGCGAAGATGTCTACCGCATCGAAGATGACCACCGCCTGGCGCAGGAAATACGGCAGTTGGAAAAAGCCGCCGCCAACGGCGCAGATGATTTTGAAACCGTTATGCAGCTGGGAAGATTATATACCATGACATCCCTCAGTCCCTCCCGGAGGCTTGCGTTTTTAAAAATGGCCAAGGAATTAAATGCCGCCAGTCCGCTGCCTTACAAATATCTGGGCATCGTCCATCTGGATGCGTTTTATCAGTTCGATTCGGCCATCAAAGAGATGGTAGCCTATGTCCGACGTCAGCCGGATGCCGTGTTCGGTCACAATTACCTGGGATTTCTTTATTACGGTGTCAAGAAATACAAGCCGGCCATCACGCACTTCGAAAGGGCCATCGCGTTGAACCCGGATAACTGCTACGCCTATGCCAAATTGTCCCGGACCTATGGCGAGCTGTATCTCCAAGCCCCCGACCGGGACCTGCGCCAAGCGCACTACCGGGAAAAAGCCGTGGAGATGTTTGCGCGGGCGTCGTCCACGTCGACCTCCGACGCGCGTCGCATCCAATGGCTGCAAGATTTTCTGATCGGGAAAAAAATCCTGAACTGAGGCCCCCGTCCAATTGCATTCACCGATCGCATTCTTATCTTTAGGTATGATTCGGCCAAAGCCCGATGAGGATGGTGCAAGGTTTACGTCCATGACCCAGCGCTCAATTATTTTACTCGCCCTGATGACGCTCTTGACGACGTCCTGTTCGGTGGTTTCGCAACAGATCAGATCGGAAGCGGAACCGCGGATCCCCTTTGAAACCCTGGTAAGAGAGGCGGACCGCAACCAGGGACGCACGGTCATCCTGGGTGGTTACATTCTGGAGACGCAAAATCGGGATCAGACGACGGAGATCAAGGTCCTCCAGGCACCCTTGCGGTTCAACGATGAACCCGACTCCCGCGACTATTCCGAGGGCCGATTCATCATTGCGCACAACGGCTTTTTAGACCCGGAAATTTACAAAAAAGACCGCAAGATTACCGTGGCCGGCACCGTCAGCGGGTCTTCCATCGAGAAGGTCGGCAACCGTCAGCTTGAATACCTTCGCATCCAAGACCGCGAAATCCACCTCTGGCCGGAATATGAACACCGCTACCCCTATTACGACCCCTATTGGTATTACCCTTATTATTGGTACTATCCGCCCTGGTTCTTTTACTGGTAAGGCACGGCCACAATCATCGCTGCTTTAGGCACCTTTAGGATGGCAAGAAGGCGGGGACCCGGGCGGTTGATGAAAGATCAAGCGCTCAGAGCGCTGGGGACAAAAAATCGCCGTCTGCAAGATGGATGCAATTTTGGAAAAGCTTCTCGCAGGACGGCGATTTTCCAATGGTGGAATGTCGTCGTGGGGGGTTTCGCTTTAATTTTTGGTCAACGCACCGAACTTCCCGTGCCAGGCGCACTTATTACAATAGGTCTCGGTTTGTTCCCGGACGTCCGGAGGCTTCGCGGCCGCGGTTTCAGATGCAAATGAGGCCCCGCCCTCTTTTAACTCGAACTCATAGGTTTCATATTCGTCGTCCGGGTCTTTCACATAGAAATTCAGACCACCACAAACTGGGCATTTCATTTTGCAACCCCTGTTTTTGCTGCCCCGCGATTAGCCAACCTTAAAGAAAGCTTGTTTTTTGGCTTTGCACACCGGGCATTCATCCGGCGGCTCATTTTCGCAGGTATAGCCGCAGACATTGCAGACGTAATAGTCCGTTGCCTCGAGACTTTCGAGATTGTCCAAGGCCTTTTGGTAAAGCGCGGCGTGAACCTTTTCCACTTCGTTGGCATAGGTGAAGCTGCGCAATGCGGCTTTTTCGCCTTCCGCCTCGGCCGCTTTCATCATCTCCGGGTACATCGATTTGAATTCATGGGTTTCGCCGTTTATGGCCTCCTGGAGATTTTCGGCCGTACTCTTTACCGCTTTCAGCGTGCGTAGATGTGCATGGGCGTGAACGGTCTCGGCTTCGGCGGCGGCCCGGAAAAGTTTGGCCACTTGCGGGTATCCATCCTGTTCGGCCTTCTTGGCAAAAGCCAGATATTTGCGATTGGCTTGGGACTCTCCGGCAAATGCTTCCCTAAGATTTTGTTCTGACTGACTCATTCCGTTTCTCCTTTCGTTGGGGTTTATTGCATGAAAAGCGGTTTTCCTTCAGGCCTTGTGATGACGGGTGCTGATCGACCATGAATGTTTGCCTCATCCATAAACAAAATTTATGCCATATCCCAAACAATGCGCAGGCGTAGCAGGTATTATAATTATATTAGATAGTTATTGACCCGTTCGGTCTTGAGCCTCCAGGGCAACCGCTGCGAAAATGAGACAGGTTGTCTCCGGTACACGCCGTCGGCGTTCTTCCCATCGGCCAGGTCGAGGAAAGCCGGCCGGAAGATTCGGGTGCATTTCGGGATGATCCCACGATGTTTCATATATCATTATGAAGCATAAGTGTCTCACGAAACATCCCGAATCTCAAATCCCCGGAATTTTTGTTGCGCAAGCGCGCTTCCGACTTCCCGAACAAGAAACCGCCACGACCGCCTCCGTTTTACCGGGCATCGCGGATCCCACGCCTCTCCGGCGAGGTCGCACGCCTGCCGCCCGCACGACTTTGCTTCAACCGGAAGCCGCGCGCGGGTCCCGTCCCCCTGCGGCCGCCACCTTCCGGACGCGCGGCGCCGCGCCTTCCCGTTTTTCGCGCAGGGCCGCATGGGCGGCCGCCAGCCGGGCGATGGGCACCCGGAACGGCGAACAGGAAACATAGGTTAAACCCAGTTCGTGGCACAGCGTAATCGAATCCGGATCACCCCCGTGTTCGCCGCAGATGCCGCATTCGAGATCCGGTTTCACGGCGCGCCCTTTGCCGACGGCAATTCGCATCAATTCGCCCACACCGTCCCGGTCAAGGGTCGCAAAGGGATTTTCCGGCAGGATGCCGGCGGCGATATATTGCATCAGAAACCCCGCTTCGGCATCATCACGTGAAATTCCGTAGACGGTCTGGGTCAGATCGTTGGTG
>CP070697.1:2508559-2513624 GCA_020353555.1 Desulfobacterales bacterium | reverse complement strand
ACCTGCCGCTTTATATCCAACGCTGGGAAATGTTTCTGGGAATCACCATGCTGATCATTATCTTCAGGTTTCGTCAGGGGCTTTGGGGATATCTGCAGGCGGTCGGGGATTACTTTGCCAAGCGGAAAACCCGGACCCAGGCGCAGGAGGCCGCTTAAAGATGCTGTACACGATTTTTTACGGTTTCACGATCGGGGCCATCCTATACTTCATCTCCATCGGTCTTTCACTGACCTTCGGGACCATGCGGGTGATCAATTTTGCCCATACGCTGACCTATACCATCGGTGTTTACGCGCTGGTTTCATTGATCGCCCTTCTCAAGGGCTATTTCGTGATCGGGGCGATCCTCGCGGTCCTGGCAGTGATTCCCATCGCGTACGTGATTGAGCGATTTATCATCAAGCGGCTTTATGGAGAGTCGGTCGATTATACCTTCATTGCCACCTTTGCGGTCACCCTGATCGGAATCGATGCGATCAAATGGATATGGGGTGTCAACCCTTATCCATTAAGCGACCCGGTCGGCATATATTTGACCGTCTCGGGATTTACCTTCCCTCTTTACCGTGTAATTATCGTCGTGATAGCCATCGCGCTCTTCCTGGGGCTTGAGATGCTCTTCAAAAAAACCATCGCAGGCAAAATCGTGGTGGCCGCCCTAGAGGATGAAGAGGGGGTGCGATGCCTCGGCGTAAACGTGGACAAATACTTCTCACTGGTCTTTATTATCGGAAGCGCCCTGGCGGCCATGGGCGGTGTGCTCTATGCCCCGATCAGTTCCATCCATCCTTACATGGGCCTGTCCATTCTGCTGCTGGCCTTTGCCGTTGTGATCGTCGGTGGGATGGGCAGTCTGAAAGGGACTTTTATATCTGCCTTCAGTCTGGGAATGATCATGGCGATCACCGCGCGCTATTGGTCGCAAGGCGCCGAGACGATGGTGTTTATCGTGATGGCCATCGTTTTGATCTTCAGGCCGATTGATATCTGACATCTTCTGCCCGAAAAGTCTGCTTCAGAACCCGTAGCCTAAAGAGAGAATATACCGATAATCCGATTTATCGGATCCCAGTGCCGGTTGGTTATCCCAGTCCCATTCCCATCCGCCATTGAGAAACAACCCCATCCGCAAGGGGAAACGCAGCCCGGTGCGGGTAAACATGAAGACGTCATTCGCATCCGTCAGGCTGACATAACCTTCATTCTTGAAGTAGTACTGAAATAATTTATCAAAGAAAAACCGATCAAATTTAACGGCCCAGCGACCGGAAACGCTATCTTCGTCATCGCCCTCATCAAAATCCGTGTTCACGTAACTTGGACCGGCTTCAACGGAAAGATTCATTTGTTCGCTTTCGAAAAACTGGTAGCCTAGACCCGCACCGGCGGTGCTTCGCAAATTGATATCTTTAAACTCGTCTTTTTCAAAGAGTCCATTCATGTAGAAGTAGAATTTGGGAGTTAGAAAATGATCATATTTTAAATAACCCAGAACATTGTCCTCGGTTTTCTCGTTTTCATCTTTGGCGCGATTATATTCGGCCCCGGCCGTGTAGCGGCTCTTCTGGGTGCGCGCCACGAGTTCCCCGTCACCATGAATCCTTTCGGTGTCGGTGTTGCCGGTCGCCTTGCTGAACCCGAAATTCAGCTGTCCGTTCAATCGGACGGGAGGCTCCTCGGGGGGATTGATGGCACTGACTTGATCCATGTCAAAAAATATGGGTTCCGAGAGCGAATCCAATTGTAGTTTTATTTTCCGGTCTTCGATGCTCTGGGGAATTCCCTCAAGTTTTGTCTCGTCAGCAAGTACCAGTCGCAGAGGCGTCTCGGTGCGAATTCTTGCCACCTCGGACCATTTAATGGTGATTTCGCCCGCAAAAGATGTTTGAAGTGTGAGATCATCCGCTTGCATGGAAACAATTTTGCCGGTCAAACGGTCGCCGTTTAGCAAGCGGACTTCATCGGCGAAACTCAATCCGGTGATCAAACAACAGCCCACGACCCACAGTAATAAAATCTTTTTTGACTTCTGCATCTTGCTCTCCTTTCACGATTTGAGTCAACGCGCATTGTTTGAGGGTTTCAACAGATTTTACATCTTCGTCTGAAAACGATCGCTGGAATAATTGTGACGGTGAAAAATTTTGATGGTTCAAAACGCAGGCAAATGTCGATTCGCGGTATCGAGACTCCCACTGTTGTTAAAGATTCGGAATGGGATTTCTATAGGAGTCATCGAAGGTTACCACCCCGAAGCGTTCGCTCGCCAAAAACGCCCGAGATTTTTTTCGGCAATGCCAGATAGTCGCGTCAAGTTCGGTTGAATTTGCCTGTGACAAGCGCATCGATCAAGCGGGCCGTAGCACTTTTTGATAGTAAGAGATCGGATAATTGCATATCACGCATGAAATCTTGGGCGACTCGTCGATGGTCGAGCCACATATCTTACAGACATAAAAATCAAGCTTCATTCCCTCAATTCTTTTGGCCACCGAACCGAATAGCAGCTTGGCATATTTTAGAATATCCTCTATTTTGTCTCGATGCTGCTGATGAGACTTCCAGGAATACGTACAATTAATCACCGCCTGGTCATTGGATTCGGCCTGGAGTTGCGCAAGAAAATCCGGGTAGGTTTTGGTGATTTTCACGCGTTCATTTTCGGCGGCCCTGATTAGATTTGTTTTTGTGTCTGATATTGAAAGCGCAATGGCCGGACTCTCAGGTTCGGCATGCAGTGACAGCAGGATTCTTTTATAATTATCCGCGTGAACTTTTTCCGAAAAAGCGAAAGCCGCAAAAAGAAAGGCGATATTGGGATAGCCATCCGCGATTGATCTTTGGCAATAACCAGCGTAATGTTTGTGTGCGCGCATTTCCGACAAATAGGCGGCTTTCAAAACCGTGATGGTTGTTGGAAATTTTAGATCTTTGTTGGGACGATCTTTTCCCGCAGCCGCAGGGGAATCGATAATGGATAGGCGGATGACAAGAGCGCACAAAAATAGAGAAACTGTCTTCTTGAAACGTTTGGCATGGGAACTCTTTTATACGGAATCTGTAACGCCGGTGAAATACGGACGTTGCCGTTGATTTTAACGTAGACCGCTTTTGATCTTGTTAAAGAAACCCGCACTCCCTGAACAAACTCTGGATAGTTCTTTATCTTACGGTCTTAAAAGAAATGTAACCGTTTGGCTCTTGGAATAACCATGGATGAGCGGTCGACGGGGATGTTTTTTCATACAGCTAGATTGATACAAGAAAATCAGTTGGATGAGGCGCCATTTCCCAGGCCAAAAGGCTAGATTTCATCAGGCCGACTTGTTTGGCTCAGGGGGTATCGCCCGATCTCATGAGCGGCGTCAAACATGGCGGCGATATTCTCCGGCGGCACCTCGGGCTGGAGGTTGTGCACCGAGCACAGAACGTACCCTCCCCCGGGGGCCAGATCCATGATTCGCTGCCGGACCTCATGGTAAACATCTTCAGGCGTGCCGTGAGGCAGGACGTGGTGGGTGTCAACCGCGCCCCAGAAGGCGAGCCGATCGCCGAACTCAGCCTTGAGCTGCTGGGTGTTGCCCATGCCAGCCGCTGAGACCTGAATCGGATTGAGCGCCTCAACTCCGATCTCGATGAAATCGCCGATTAAGGGATAGATGGCGCCATCGCAGTGGTAAAACCGCTTGGCTGCCGTGCGGTCCCGGAAGAATTCGAAAGTCCGCTTCTGACGGGGTTTGATCAGGTCGCGGTACATTTGGGGCGAGACTATCGTTCGGTCGTTCATTCCCAAGTCGTCGCTGCTGACCATGACGATGTCGATGTTGTCACCCGCTTCCTCCAGCGCTCTTGCGGCCATCCGCAATCGGAGGTCCAGATAGCGGTCCATCAGGGCGCAAGCGAACTCGGGATTGCCGGCGAGGTCCATATAGAAGTTCTCCCAACCGCGCAGCTCGGCGCAACGCAGGAAAAAGGCGCAGTTGACTTGGAGGACCACCGCAAAGTCGGTGTTTTGGTGTAACTCGCGGGCGCGTTCACGAAGACCGCGATAACGGCCGGAGTCGTCCGGATCCGGCCAGCGATGGTCTTCGATCGCTGCCATTGTGTCGGCTTGGATGGGCGATTCGGTCAGGTCATAGTAAAAGCCACCTGGGGGTCGACTCCGCACCACACCCCACTCATCGCGGTATCCGTCCGCGCCCACCGGCTCGTCTTGCCATTTATCCGGAGGCCCCATATCGACCCGGCGAAAGTCGACACGGAAACGGCGCAGAACATCCTCGTCGACCCTTGCGGTCTGAGCCAGCTTGGTCAGGATTCGAATCGGCCGTGGCGGCAACCCCAGGTATCCGATGAGATTGCGGTAGGCAGTTACCGTGATGCCGTCGCCAACCGCCTGGGCCAAATCTATCGGCACCCGGTCAGGTTCCTTCAGGTTCAGTGCCGCCATCACTCGCTCGCGGGATTTCATCGCGGCTGGCATGCCTTAACCTCCATTCCCCGATAGCTCTCAACGGGTGCCAGACCGTCCCCAAATGGCCCGTTGCAAGCTAAATTGCTTGCGGCAAAAATGCACAAAGAAATCAACCACAGCCCTTATCAACTGCGCGACAGCAGCGATCGCCACGCGCTGCAATTCTAGAAGATGATTTTGTTGATCGTATCTGCTTCTAGACAAATCTTCTGGATATCTTTCGAAGCCCTGCGTGCTAAGGTGAACTTTCCCGGTTGACTTATGCCGAGTATCGGCAACCTACCAAGTTGCTTTTCATCGAATTCAACTGGGTCTTTTTCGCAGCCCGGCCGGGATATTAAAAACACAACCGCCGGCGTCGGGTCGTTGGCGATACCTTCCAGGTCCAAGGCGGTCTCCAGGCTGCCATGGCGGAAGACAAGCCGCCAGGTATTTTTACCGGCAGCGGACCGCATTGAAACAAGTTTCGAAATGCTGTAGGGCGCGCGATCCTGCATCTGTTGTTTACTCATGGAGGGATTGCAGATGGCGTTGATGATTTTGCCAGATGCAAGCAACGCGCCGTCATGATTGACGATAGCAAGATTG
>CP070697.1:2503349-2508459 GCA_020353555.1 Desulfobacterales bacterium | reverse complement strand
CGGGCTTACCACCCTGGGGGCTTTCGGTGTGCTGCTTTTCTCGCGCCTGCCCGGACAGCGTGAGCTGGCCCTTTTTGCCACGATCGGAATCACGGCTTCACTGCTGTTGTCGCTGATCGCCTTACCGCATTTGGTCGGTGCCGGAAACCCCTCCCCACGGGGCCTGATTTCCGGCCCCGTCAAGAGGTTTCCCATTGCTCCGCGGTGGATTATCGGCAGTTGGGTGGTACTGCTGGCATTATGCGCCTGGCAGGGAACCGCGCTTCGATTTGACGGGGACCTGCGCGCGTTAAATCTCGTCCCGGATGAAATCCGTGCGGCCGAAACCAAGCTGCGCCACACCTGGGGCAATTTCCGGTCAAAAGCCCTCGTTTTCGCGGAAGCGTCCGACCTGCAATCCGCTCTGGAGCGCAACGAGCGGCTGTTGACGTATTTGTCCCGGCACTTGCCTCCTGGTGACGTCGTCAGCCTGGCGCCCATTTGGCCGTCGACGGCAACCCAACAATCCAACCAACATCGCTGGGACCAGTTCTGGTCGGATGCCAGGGTGGCATCGGTTCGCCAACTGCTGGAACAAGAAAGCCGGGCGCTGGGCTTCAAAGCCGGTGCCTTTGAACCCTTCTTTCAAAGACTCTCCGCGCCGGCCCCCCTCATCACGGCTGAGAATTTACAGGAAGCCGGCCTGGGGGAACTGGTCGCGTCCCTGATGGCCCGCTCGGGCGAACGCGTGCGGATTCTGACGTTGGTCCCGGATACCGCCGAAGTCGCTGCGCTTTTGGATCGACCCGCCCCCGGCCTGTCCGGCATCCGTTTTGTATCCCAACAACGGTTCCGCCGGATGATCAGCCGCGCGATCCGGGATGATTTCGCGGGGTTTATCCTCAAAGGATCTCTGATGGTGTGCCTGCTGCTGGGGCTGCTGTTTCGGAATCTTAAGAAAATCCTGCTGGCCCTGGTCCCCGTGGCCACCGGGATCGTCTTTATGCTAGGGGGGATGGCCGGACTCGGCATGGGATTTAATTTGTTCAATGTGGTCGCCGCCATTCTGGTGATCGGCCTGGGAGTGGACTATGGAATTTTCATGGTGTGCCGGCTCGCGGAAAACCTCCAGCACGGTACGGAACAGGCGGTTTTGGTCTCGGGTCTGACCACCCTGGCCGGTTTCGGTGCCCTGGTTCTGGCCCGGCATCCGGCGCTGCATTCCATCGGCGTAACTGTGTTACTGGGCATCGGCGCCGCGATCCCGTCCGCCCTGCTGGTTATACCGGCGATTTACCGCACGCGAGAGGCCGGCCGATGAGGCGCTTCCAAGCGTATTTGTCGACCGCGCCGGACGCGGATGCCGGCGACGGGTGGCGGCATGCCGGAAATAGCAGGAGGCCCGCCGCCGGTTGTTTCCTCTTCGCGACGCGGCCGGCGTCGGGTAATTTGAGCCTTACAGGACAATAAAAAGCAATGAATAGGGTCAAACAAGCAATTATCGCATCGGCGGTGGGTGCGTTGGAAGAAACCGCGGCGGGTACCGTAAAACGGCGCTACCGGTTCAGCCCCGATTTTATCGGATTTTCCGGGCACTTCCCGGAATATCCGATCCTACCCGCGTTCATTCAAATCCTGACCGCTCTGACGCTTGCCGAAGAGCAAAAAGGGTATGCCCTAAAATTGGCCCGTATCACCCATGCCAAATTTCATATCAAGCTTCACCCCGATCAGGATATCGAGGTCGAATGTCAGGAGCAGCTGGTCGAGGGCCAAGCGGGCTGTAAAGCGCGCATCACGACGTCCGAAGGGCTGGCGGCTTCCTTTGCCATGTCTTTTGCCGGTGAGGAGCACGGCGCATGATCAAACCCTATTTTCCGGTCCGCGAAGGACAACCGAAACCCCTGCGCGTTCAAGTCCGAACCCAAGTCCGCTTTGAAGAGGTCGACGCTCTCGGTATTGTCTGGCACGGGCGGTATCCGAGCTATTTTGAAGATGCCCGCGTTGCCCTGGGTGAAAGGTACGGCATCGGCTACATGGATTTTTACGCCCATGGGGTCGTGGCACCGATCAAAAAAATGCACCTGGACTATCACAGCTCCCTCCGATTCCAGGAAGAAATCACGGTCGCCGCTCTCCTGCACTGGTCGGAGGCGGCCCGCATGAATTTTGAATTCACGATTCGCAAAAGCAACGGCGACCTGGCAACGACGGGCTACACCGTGCAGATGATGCTGGACCGGAATCAGAATATCCTTGTGGTTCCGCCTCCATTTTATGTGGCGTTCTGTGAGCGCTGGAAAGCGGGGGAGCTGCAATGAGCGCTGTCTGGATTACGAATGCTGCCGCGGTAACACCCTTAGGAAACGATCCGGGCGAGCTATGGCAGAGGCTTCTGGCAGGCCAGACGAGCATCAAACCGGTAACCCGCTTCCGAACAGACAACTACCACGCGGACCTGGCGTCCTGCTTCGATGACCTGGATCCCGCGAGCGGCGGATCCAGGGGACCGACCCTTCTGGAACGGCTCATACCGCAGATCGGACCGGTCCCATCGGAGGCCCTCCTCATTACGGCCACCACCAAGGGGGGCATCGACAACCTGGAACGAACACGCCGCGATCTTCCGGCCGAGGCACGGGATATGCTGCTTGCCAATATGGCTGAGAAAATTTGCGCGCAACTGGGATTGACCGGTGGGAGCCTGAACATCAATGCGGCCTGTGCTTCCTCAACCCTTGCCGTAGCCCAGGGAGCCGCCCTGATCGCAACGGGTGGGGTCGAGACCGTGCTGATCGCTTGTATGGATTTGGTCACCGAGTTTGTTTTCTCAGGCTTTTCGGCGCTGCAGGCCTTGTCGACGACTCCCTGTCGTCCATTTGATCGGAAACGCAGTGGGCTTTCCCTCGGTGAAGGCGCCGCCGCCTTGCTATTGATGAGCGAAGCGCGGGCGCGCCGGGAGGAACGCTCACACCTGGGAACCGTTCTTGGCTGGGGAGCAGCCAACGACGCCCATCATATCACGGCTCCGGATCCGAACGGACATGGCTTGCAACAGGCCATCGAGCAGGCCTTAAAAAGAGCTCGGCTGTACCCGGAAGATATAATCGCGATCAGCGCCCACGGGACGGGCACGATTTACAACGATCGGATGGAATTAAAGGCTTTCAAGACTGTGTTCGGCGACCGCCGAATCCCAATCTACTCGGTCAAAGGCGCCATCGGACACACCCTGGGCGCCGCCGGCGGGATTGAAGTCGCCCTGGGACTCAAATCCCTTGCAACGCAGACTGTCCCTCCCACGGTGGGATTCACCAACCCGGAGGCAGGCGCCGAAGGATGCGTGAGTCCCACGTCGCTGAAAATCGCCGGCGAATGCCTGCTGACGACGAATTCCGGTTTTGGCGGCATCAACGCGGCGTTAATCCTGGGCAAAGGATGGGCTTCGTGACGGCCGTAATCACAGGGATCGGGTGGGTGACGGCCGCGGGTATGGGCCGCGGCAAGGACCGGACGCGTTTGGAAATGCCCGCCGCCAGCCTGCCTGAAATCACCCGCCAGGCGGTCTTTAACGCGCCTTATCCGCGTTTCGGTCGCATGGACCGGTATTGCCGGCTGGGCCTGGCGGCGATTGCATTCGCCCTGAGAGATGCGGCGCTGGAAAAATGGAGCCGGAAACGCAACGTGGGGATCATCGCTTCCACCGTCTATGGTTGCCTGAATACGGATGTTGACTATTGCGATACGATCATGTCCCAGGAGGGACGCCTGGCCAGCCCGCACCTATTTGCCTACACGCTGCCCAATTGTTTCCTGGGAGAAGCAGCCATCCGGTTCGGGCTCACCGGGAGTGGTTTTATCGTCAGTGCCCCTTCCGCATCCGAGCTTTGGTGTCTACGAATGGCGCTCACCAATCTGTCCGGGGGTGAATTTGAAACGGTGCTGTGCGGGATTTGTGATCTCGCCCGCCCGCCCTTTTTTCCGGAAGCCGACCCCGCGGCTCCCGGCGCCCTCTTTTTGGTGATCGAAGCCCTCGGTCGCACCGATCGAACCGTTTATGGCGCGCTCCGCTTAAACCGCGACGGGACTCCGGAGTTCAATGGCCGCCCGGTGAAGAATCTGGCAACCTTGGCCCGCGAAGGCCTGAATGCGGCTGCCGCCCGAAGACTCCCGGCGCCCGACCGGCCGCCGGACCCGAACCTTGAATGGCATTTTGCCTAAAACATCCTGACCAGGGCGCGGATTGCGAGGATCAAACACCATGCAAATGCAGTTGATTTTTCCCAGCTGGCCCAAACTGGAGCATCAGACCGAGTTTCATCTTCCTCCCCACGGAGCGGTCGTGTTCGCGGCCGAGGTCCCGGAGGAGGTCAACGTGACTTTGGTCCATGAGGATCTGCAGGCGATTGACTTTTACGAACCCGCGGACCTGGTGGCCCTTTCTGTGATGCTGACCTGCCAAATACCCCGGGCCGTTGAAATTGCGGATCGCTATCGACAATTGAACGTCCCGGTCATTTGCGGCGGGATTGCCACCATGCTGCATGCCGCAGAAATGTCCCGCCACGCCGATGCGGTGTTTCTCGGGGAGGTCGAAGGCCGTTTTGCATCCGTCATCGCCGATTTCAAGGCCGGACAAATGCGGAAAATCTATGACTATATGATGGACCCTCCGGATGTTGACCGGGTGGGCCCGGCCCGGCGGGATCTTCTCAACCGCGAGCTCTACAACTACCGCGGGGTCCAGATGTTCGACCTGGTGCATGCCTCCCGGGGCTGCCGGTTTAATTGCTTTCCCTGCTGCTCCGCTTATCTGGGTGGGAGGCGGTTTCGCCCGCGCCCGATTGATAAGGTCATCCAGGAGATGGAGGCCATCCCCAATAACCGCTTGTTCATCGTGGACAATTCTCTTTCCCAGGACCGCCAATGGCTGCTCGACCTCTTTACGGCGATGATCCCGCTGAAAAAGAAATGGGTTTCACACCCCATTATGTACGATGAAGCGGTGCTCAAACGGGCGGCCGAGGCCGGCTGCTGGTATGTGTACCAAGCGGTGGTGGACACCTCGGACGTGATCCGCGAGCGCATCAACATGCTCAGGGATTGCGGCATCGGGATTGAGGGAACCGTC
>CP070697.1:2498135-2503249 GCA_020353555.1 Desulfobacterales bacterium | reverse complement strand
TGTTTGGTCTGGCGTTCGCTCACCTCCTGGCGAGCGGCCCAAGCGCCGGTTTTGAGGGACTGCTTGAGCTTGCCGATCAAGTAGCCGATGGTTGGCTCTTCGATGTGCCTTGAAACGCGACCGGAGCCGAAAAACATGGACCGTTTGAAGGCTGACATAAACCGGCAGTGGCAGACGGTGAGTCTCTTGGATTGTTTGAAAGAGGTGGATCTCGGTATCCATTTTACCTGGCATTTTAAAAGCGTGGCCCAAAGAGAGTTCATTGACAGGAAGCCCCTCCAAAAACGGCTTCTTTTACACCTTTGCGCTATGGTCACCAATGCTGGCGTCGAGCGTGTTATTACCGGCAATCACGGCGAAAAATATAGCGATCTGATGTATGTTCAGCGGCGCTTTATCCGCAAAGAGTATCTGCGGGAAGCGACCGCCTCTGTTGTCAATGAAATTCTGCGAGCCCGCGTGTCCCACCTCTGGGGTGAAGCCACGACGGCCTGTGCTTCAGACTCTAAACAATTCGGTGCGTGGGATCAAAATCTTCTGACTGAATGGCACGTCCGATATGGCGGCCGCGGTGTTATGATCTGCTGGCGCGTTGAAAAGGGCGCGTCTTGCACCTATTCCCAGCTGAAAAGTTGTTCGTCTTACGAGGTGGCGGCCAAGATTGAGGGCGTGATGCGCCAATTTACGGAAATGGCGGTGGAAAAACAGTATATGGACTCTCACGGCCACTCGTACAGGCAGGTGCTTCAGAGGGACAGCTCGAGCTTGCGCTCAACCGCTGGCTACAGCAATACGTTGCCGATGAGGAGCCGACGGATGAGCGCACTCGGACTGCGCGGCCGCTGAATGCCGCTGTGAAGCGCAGGTTATGCCAGGGCCACCCGAGGATCCGGTCACGATCCGTCTCAGCATCCGACCATGCTATCGGATGGAGGCGCTCGTAACCGAAACGCTGATCGTAACCGCGCTAGTCCGTCGGATCCTCGGCCACCGCTTCGGTCGGCAGTGTTTAGCGAATCGTTGCCTTGAACATCTCGACGCCCGGCGTCAGCCTGGCCGCATCCTATGCTGCGATCTGGCAGCTGCGTCTGTCGAAGCGAACGGCGTCGCCCTTCGATGCATCGACCGTGAAGATCACCGTTAGGCCAAGCCTCTCGGTGTAGCTGGCCTTCCAACAGGCCATCCCCTGAAACGGCTGCGTAATCGCTCAGTATACACTTTTCGGCATGATTGTTGTCCCAAACCCCTGACCATGCCGGCTCAAATTCCTTTTCAACAGACAACAAATCCAGTCCGAAAAAAGACCCAAAAAAAGCTGGCGATACGGGTCATGTGGGCACGGGCGAAAGGTGTTAGAAAACGCAGATCCTCTTGATCAATATGATGCCCTGTCTGCATGAGAGGGCGAATCGCTCTTTGCATATGCATCGTATTCCATGTCGCCATACCAAGGATCACCAAATTCATTGAGGTTGCCACACGGACTTGTATTTCAGCATCTTTTTGGCTGATGACACCGCCCCTTGAGCAACGTAACTCTTTGGCCAGAAAATCCCTTGACTCCCCTTTATTGATTCCCTGCAAGATTCTTTTGTGGTATTTTTTATCGCCAGCGACCTCAAGAATGCGCCGTGTTCTTATCAATCGGCCGAGGCTGCGCAGTGTCTAAGGTAAGATCCGGGTCTTTGCCATCCGGAGAGCGCGCCTGAATCCCGGCAAATAAGCAAGCGCAAACACAATATCGGTGTAGCCATGCGAATCGGTATAACGTTCCCGGGGGTTAGAGAGGTACCGGGGTACAAAAGACCCTCCAGGACATAAATTGTCTCCCTTGCCGAACCTGGAATGTCCCCCTTGCTCCCCTGCTTTTCTTTTCTCCTCTATTTCTTCCAAGTTGACTTCCGGCAGAAAGCCTCAAGAGATCTCATCTGAATAACTTTACTTGACAAAGACTCCCACGGCTGTTAAATGGAGCCTGATCGTGATCGGGTTTCGCCGAATTCTGTGCTCTGCCTGATCTCGCTGAATTCATCCGGCTTTTTGCGGACTCACCTCTTCGATCGCTTTCGCGCTCGGCACTCGGCCTGCCCTAAAGTGCAATTCCCAGCATCATTTAACCCAAACGCTTGATTGGCTCTTTGCTCGTCTCACTCGTACGCGTCGTCCCTTTCGATCATGCCAACCTTTAAACCGACAGGAGGTGAACCCATGGCCAAGTTGAAAATCGGTGGAACTGCACTTTACAACGATGTGTGATCCTCCGTGCCTAACGCGACTGTTCCGATCGACGAGCTGGACCAGGGAGGCAACGGTCACGATCTCATGTTCAGCTTGCGCACGGGCGCCAACGGCAAATTCGGCGGCACCATCGGCGGCCCGATCAACCAACAGATGGACGCCGACGCGATGCGGATCCAGGATGAAGTTGCCCCTCAAAAATACCTGGCCGAGGGTGACAAGGGTCGTGCCGGCCAGGTGGACAGCTTTCGGGAAATGCGGGTTGACCGGATCATCAAGATCGAGTCGTTTCCTTGAACGTGTATGCGGGAGGGCGTGAGCGGCTCGACAGAGCCTTTTGGCCTCGAGCTCACGACCGGGGGTTCGTCGAAGCTTCCTTCCGACAACATCTATCACCCACCTTTTTTGCAGAGGAAGGGGATATCCCCACAAGACTTAAAGAATAAGCGGTTTATCGATGAGTTTTTTGAACACTGTCCGAATTTAACTATTTGATATTTTCTTGTATCTTGAATAAGGAAGGTCTTTGGGGACGCCTGTGTGGCGTCATGTTTCAAAAAATGGGGGCAACGCACCAAGGAGGTCGTATGAAAGTATTCATCAGTCATTCCTGGAAAGACAAAACCACTGCTGACAGGCTAGCTCAAAATCTTTCTTCCATGGTCGATGTATGGCTGGATATCCAGAATCTTCGACCGGGGGATAGCATCACCCCTATCATCGACAGGGCCCTGGCAGAAATGGACCTCGTTATCGTGCTCTGGTCCGAGAACTCCGCGAAATCCGACGGTGTGGCAGCCGAAATTACGACCGCCTTGAGGCTCAAAAAGCCCCTGATCCCCTGCCGCCTCGATGAAACCGAACGCGACCCGCGCATCCGCGAGGTACTGGCCATCGAAATGCAGAACTTCAAGGTCGGCTATGGCCGCCTGCTGATTACGTTATTGCCGCTTTTAGCACGTGGGATCGACATGGATCTGGGCGATGCCCTTCAGAACGCGAAAGATTTTGATGGGGTGATAACCTACCTGGAGGAGTACCGCAATAAACGCGGCATCAAGGGGAGCGATAAAGATTACTGGATCGAGCGGGTCATTGCGTCTTGTGCTGCAGCCCAGGAAAAGGTTGGGCGGGAGTTGGAACGAACGGGCGAGGGGATCGAAGCTTTGCAGAAGATCTACGACGAATGGAACGCCGCCGGCGATGATCCTGAGAAGGTACAGGCGCTTTTGAATAACGTGGTTAAATACGAGCACTTGAATCCGACGACTTTCCGCCAAGTTCGAGCCATGATTGCACAGCACCTCGAGCGCATAAAACCTGGACGAAAGCCGGCCGTCTCCGCTTCGATCCAGCTCACTGAAAAACTGTCCACCACCGTTTCAGATTGCCGCAAACAGATCAGTGCGCGGCTTCGCCCGGGATTCCCGGCCGCACAGCTCGATACGATCTCGGAGCTGCTTTGCGAATACATTTGCAAGGCGCCGTCATCTTTGGAGAAGTTGGAGCATATCGCAGTCGAATCTACTTCCCGCGCTTTCTTCGCCACAGTGGGCTTCCTCGGCGACTACCTCGAAAACCCAAACGACCTGATTCCCGAATCTCGTTACGGCGTGTGGGGTTTTCTTGACGATGCCTGGCTGATCCACAACACCGTCTACCGGCTGGCAGAGGCCGGGATCGTCAATATTAACCAGTTTGACCTGGATTGGCCAAAAATCGCTGCTGCGGATCGGATCGTCTTGAGCCTGCTGCCGCCGCCGGTGCTCCAGCAGCTGGGCGCCACCATGATGCAGTTTCTAAGATTTCTAGCCGCCGAAATCTCGGGTTACAACCCGCAGTTTTTCTCCTCCGGATCAACCTATGACCCCTTCCGGCCCTATGATCCGGCCGAGGAAGAACGCCAGACGGCCATCGACCTCGCATTCAGCCGGGCCGGCAGTGCTGCCAATATTTGGGGGTAGACCGGCTCAGACTTGATTCGTATTATGGTTTGACATGCTTTTTTCCTTTCGGTTTTCTTGCGGGCGACAACGCTTAACCAACGAAGGAGGATCCTCAAATGAAAAACATCTCTCCCGATCAAGCACGCCGCTACGTTGCCTCACTGCAGTTGCCTGAACGGATGGTCAGCCGTGGGGAAGAAGGTACCGGCGCAGTCGAGCTCAACTTTGAAGAGATAAAGAACCAAGCGGCGGTCGTGGGCTCGGACATCGTCTCGTTCGTAAAGGGCGTTACGCCGGACAGGCGTGAAGACATCGTCAATTGTTCGCTGCTGGCCCAGCTGGCTGCGAAAAGGCAGGTCAGCGATCCTGCCAGGATATATGATTGGTATAATACCTATTTCGATGTGTTGATGAACATTGGTTGGTCCGTTCAAGACCGCGGTTTCGCCACCTATTCCGAGGCAAGCGAGAATTTCCAAGCACATGAGGCCATCATGAAGGTCGCCGCCAGTCTTCTCGGACCAACTGCGACAACGCTGGCGGTCATCCGGGCGACCCTGGACGCTTTAAAGTCCATGTCCGCCGACAGTCCGTGGATCACCATCTTCAACCGGGAGAGCCAGTCCGCCCAAACCGCACGGTTTCAGGTTACCCTGGCAGAACAGGGCGAAGAAGACCTGTTTCTGGTTTCCCTGATGGCCTTCGGTTTGGAGGCAAAGGCCAAGCTCACCCAAGTCCTTTTTTTCAAGTTCAAGTCAAGCGAAGCATCCTTAAAACACTACTCCGGAAAAGTGACGATCAACACGCACGTGCTCACGAATGTACGGGATCTGATCAAGAACAAAATTGCAGCGCATGCCGCCGGCTACATCCTGACCCTGCCGGACTTGAACTGACCGGCGTCTAACCCAACCATCGCATGCAAGACAG
>CP070697.1:2492916-2498035 GCA_020353555.1 Desulfobacterales bacterium | reverse complement strand
AGTTCCCGTCTGAAAAAATCTAAATCTTTCATGGGCAGCCCCTTTGTAAATTGTACGACGTCGCCTGTAGGAAGCGAATGAGGATTCAGCCGCATTCCAACCCAGGCCAACGTACCCCGGTTGAAGCAATGGCTATCCAACTATCGAAGCCATATCGGGTTGTCAAGGCCGATTTTTCCTGCGGATCGTTAAGTTTGGCGGCAAATTGAGTCCCGTTCACCGGCCTGGCCGAGGGCGAAATTTTGGTCAGGCCGGTTTCAACTCGCAACGAATCCCAAGCCCCAAAAAGAACATCCCTCCAAGAAAACCTTTACACGCCCACCCCATTGCCGTAATATCGACCCAACGCCGAATGCCTCCGCCGCGGACACGTACCTTAGAATCCAAATCAAACGCAGGGCACGGTTTCACCGGAATTATCTCGAGCGTTGCCTAAATAACTCCGCCAAACCTCAATTCTCAATCCGGCCGACAGCTTGGTCCGACCCGGGATCGGGGAGCGGGACAAAAAAATTCCGGGAGCGAGCAGTTTGACACCCCAAACCGTGTTTGCGAAAAAAAAAGGTGTCTTTAAGGCGCAATTCATGTAATTACAGACCCATGACGGGGGCGACCCGCAGCCCGTCTGTCATTGCGGGGGGCTAAGGGCTCCACTTAATCAAGGAAAAGACAATGACCAGGATACCCACCAAAGTGCGGGAAGAGCTCGTGTCGGAGGACCCGGCCGAGCGGGGCAGGCAGCGGCTGCGTTTGCAGCGTTTCCGCATGGCCGTGGCCACGTACGCGGTTGTGACCCTGGCGACGGCTATGGTCACCCGGCTTGGGCTGGGCCAGATGAACGCCGCGCAGTGGGTAGCGTTCATCGGGCTGGGCCTGTTGGGCAACACCGTGTTCTTCATCTTGTTTTACACAAACGCGAACCTGCGCTTCTCAGATCCGTCGCTGACGCGGGAACAGATCGTCTATTCCGCCTTTTGGGGTCTCGTGCCCCTGTATTCACTGCCGGAGGCACGCCCCATCCTATTGATGTTCTACCTGCCTGCTTTCAGCTTCGGCATGCTGCGCCTGACACGACGACAGTATTTTAGCGTGGTGGCGAGCGTGATGGGATTTTACCTATCAATCCTGGCCTTGCAGTACTACCAAGATCGCGAGGGGTTCAGGCTCCAATATCAGCTCTTCCTGTTCGGCATCTTCGCCATTTTGCTGCTGTGGTATGCCTTCTTCGGCGGATTTGTCTCGGATCTCAGGCGACGCTTGGGAGAACAAAACAGGAAAATCCAAAAGGCCCACGCCGAGATCCAAATCGAAATCGAAGAACGCAAACACGCTCAGATCGAAAAAGATAATTTGATTGTTGAGCTGCAAGATGCCTTAAACAAAGTGAAAACTCTGAGCGGCTTACTCCCTATTTGCGCATCATGTAAAAAAATTCGTGATGATCGCGGTTATTGGAACCAAATTGAATCCTACATTCGGGATCATTCCGAAGCAGAATTCAGTCATAGCATTTGTCCCGAGTGTGCGAAGAAGCTGTATCGTGAAATTTACAGGGGCAAGGTTTGAATCCCGCTCTATCGCGCCGACAGGGCGTGTCAGGACTCCCACCGCCGGCCGCACGGTTTCGAATCCCGTTGGGATCACCCCCCCACCCGCTGAAATTCTTGAAGCGTTAAACAACCGCCGCGTTGCCCACCACGACCATCGTAAAATCAAGAGCTTCCACAGTCGTCGTTCCCCAAATACCGGGTAAGCATCGAAAATTGAATTTGGTTTCTGAAAAATATATAATATAGCGTATATTATTTGGCTGAAAACAAAGTTAGAGGCTTGATTTGAAGGATTTTTTGGACCGCAGCGAGATCGTCGGCGTACCAACGGATTTGATCCCTGGTGGAGTACAAGGCCGCAGGTGGTTCCCCCCTTTTCGGCACCTGCCTTTGAAGTCTGCAAAAGTTATTTGGAAGACGCCGCACTGCCCGCTTCCATTTTCCTTTCCGGTCCGCCCCGGGTAGGAAAAACGACGGTACTTCGCCACCTCTATGTCTACTACTACGGGGAGACACCTCAAATCGCCTACTGGCGCGATGCCGTCACCCAGACAGAGGTGCATATCATCGTTCGCAGTCCGGCTTATGGGCTACCCTTTGAAGTCAAAAATAAAGAAAACCCTCGATCGGATAAAAGAAGCAGATTCGGAGCCTATTGTTCGTCGGAAGATCCGAAACAGGTTTATCCTTTAACCAAACGGGATGCAGACTTTACGGTAAACCCCTTAAAGGGAACTGATACAAAGTTTCTAAAAATCTGCGCCTATATTCTTTGTCATCTGTTGGGGCAATCGGAGAGGTCGTTATGGAAATGAAGCCGGAGAGTTGTTGAAGATCGGTTAAAATAGCAAAACTGTCGAAAACTCAAAAACTGTAAGGGATGTCCGGTTCGTCGTTGAGGAGGAAAAATTGAATCACTTCGTGCAACTCATACCGTTTCTTGGCATTCTCATTATATACGGCCTGCTCTATTCAGTAACAAAGGCACTGGTCGCCTATTATCAGCTGAAGAAGCGAAGATCCCCTTTTGTCGGCAATTTTCTAAGAAGTCCGGGGGAATCGATCCGGTGGCAGCTGGGAGATCTTAGTGATGATGTTAGTGTTCACTTATTGTCTGCTTTAGTCTTGCCGCTGATTTTTTACGCGAGCATTCTGACTCAGGCCTATTTTGGAGGCCAAGCTTTTTCAGTGCCATCCATTTGGATCTTAATTTTAGTTGCCGCGGCATTCGAAACGTATACCATCCATAGGCTGATCCTCTCAATCAAAAAGCGTCGTACTTTGAGGCTGGGATATGAAGGCGGGCTTGCCGTCGGCCAGGAATTGAACCGACTGCTGCGGGAAGGATATGACGTTTATCACGATTTTCCGGCGGACCACTTCAACATCGATCACATTATCGTGGGTCCGGCAGGTGTGTATGCCGTTGAGACCAAAGCCCGCCAAAAGCCGACCACCGGCAGTGGGCGATCCGATGCCAAGGTCTTTTACGACGGGAAAAAGCTGCAGTTCCCGGACTGGACGGAAACCAAACCCCTTGAACAGGCCCGCAGACAAGCACAGTGGCTTTCAAAATGGCTCAGTTCGGCTGTGGGGGCTTCCATCGATGTTCAGCCGGTGATAACTTTGCCGGGGTGGTATGTTGAGCGTACATCCGCAAACGGATTTCCGGTGATCAATCCCAAGAATTTTCGATCAATACTGAAGTCGAGCAAAACCAAACCATTAGACACAAGCATGGTCACCAGAATTGTCCACCAAATCGATCAGCGCTGCCGCGATGTCCGGCCCAGAGCCGGCGACGGGCTGGGCGGCAAACCCGGCTTGTTGGATAAAGAGAATGCGTGATCAATTTTCATAGACTTTGCGAAGCTTTGAACGCAAATAAGCATCGGGGAAGGGAAAAATGAGGAAATCTGGGGAAATCCCTTGGATTATCGGTTAAGAAGTCCAATAAGCCCATCGACTTACCTATATTCCGCTCTCACGCTTATTGCGCTTTTTTGCAGCTATCTTGACGGCTTCCATGATTTCCGGATAAGCGCCGCAACGGCAAAGATTGCCGGACAGATAATGCCGGATCTGATCGTCGTCGGGATCGGATTGCTCATCGAGCAGCTGTTTGCTCATCAGAACGAACCCGGGCGTGCAGAAGCCGCACTGGAAGCCCCCGGCTTCGATGAAGGCCCCCTGCACCGGGTCGAGCTTCCCGTCGGCATCCAAATGCTCCACCGTTACGACCTCCGCCCCATCCGCAAACGCGGCGAGATACAGGCATCCCGAAACCGCACGGCCGTTCACGCTAACCGTGCAACTGCCGCAGATGCCCTGGCCGCAGCTTTCCCGTGCGCCGAACAGATCGAACTGGTTCTGAAGCATTTCGATGAGATTGTGATGGGGGGCGATCTCGGCGGTGACCTGTTCGCCGTTGAGGGTGAAGGTGATCGTTTTCGTAGCGCTCATGGCAATCTCTTTCTAGTCGCTTGCGGGCAACGTATCCCCGTTCCCAGGCAAGGCGGCGGTGCGGGGTGGTCTTGTTTGGAGATGTAAACTTTCACTCGTCCTCCAGCGGTTGGTTCTGCTTCGCGCGCAGGGCTCGGAAAACGGCTTCCGGATTGAGGGGCAGCTCGGTGATCCGCACGCCGACCGCATCGTGGATCGCGTTGGCGATCGCCGGCGATACGCTGAAGGTTCCGGTCTCGCCCGCGCCCTTGGCCCCGAAAGGTCCACTGTGCTGAATCGCCTCGACGGTTTCGTTCTCGATGGGCGGGATGTCGAAGATCCCGGGAATTTTGTAGTCGGCCAGAGAGGCGTTGGTCACCTGGCCGTTGTCATGGTGCATTTTTTCGAACAGCGTGATGCCGAGCTGCATGATCGCTGCTCCGGAAAGCTGGGTTGCGACTATTCGCGGATTCAGCGGGCGGCCCACGTCGGCCACGTTGACGAGCCGGGTGACGACGACGTGTCCGGTTTCCACGTCGACTTCGACCTCCGCGCCGGCGCCCCCGATCATCCAGAATGGCGTTGCCTGGGGCGTCAGGCCGCTCGCATCCGGCGGCACATAGCTGGGGATGTAATGGCCGACGCCGACGATGTTGCCGGCCTGCATCTTGTATTTCTTCTGGAACAGCTCGGCGAGCGGAACCTGGCTGCCTTCGGGCAGACCGACCTCGCGCGCAAGGGCCTGCACTTTGATGCGGGCATCCTCTGCGGCCAGCCGCACGGCGTGGCCCATGTGATAGGTGGAGCGCGAGCCCAGCGTCGCCATGTCATAGGGTGTGACGTCCGTGTCCGGGTGCACCACCTTCACGCGCTCGGCCGGAATATTCAAAACTTCACCGGCGATCTGCGCCATGACGGTGACGGCTCCCTGGCCCATGTCGACTGTGCCGCAGTAGAGATTGCAGCTTCCGTCCGCAAACAGGTAGACGATGGCAACCGATGTGGTCGGCGAAACCGACGCCTTGATTCCGATGGCGATGCCTCGGCCCCGACGCACGGTTCCGCGGCCACGGTCAAAGGGTGCCGACCAGTTCATGCGGTCGGCCAGCCCGTCGAGCACGGCTTCG
>CP070697.1:2487681-2492816 GCA_020353555.1 Desulfobacterales bacterium | reverse complement strand
TCTTCAGGTCGCGCGGGTTGGGGAAGTCTCCCGGTCAAAAAAGATGTGTGATTTCATCCACCTCGAAACAGGGCCAAACGACTTTTTCGTTATTTTGCAGGGCTTCGATGCCGCGACCTTCACCCCGCACTTCACCGATACAGGTGATTTCGGTTCCGGTCGCCGAAATCGTCCGAATGAGATTTTCACAACCTTCTTGACGGCAACAAATCAAAAGGCTTCCTGAACCGATCAGGCCCAGCGGGTTAATGTCGAGTAAACGGCAGATCTTGCGGGTTTCGGGCAAGATCGGAATGCGGTCCAAATGGATTTGAATCCGGTGCCCTCCTGCAATGCTCAGTTCTTCCAATGCGGTTGCCAGGCCCCCTTCGGTGACATCATGCATGGCACTGGTTCCTGGCATTCGGGCGGCAATCCGGGCCTCCGCGATGATGCTGATGTGCGCCAGAAAATTACGGCAGATGTCGATTTCCGCTTGCGGCATTCCCAGACTTTGCAGCTTGTCGCCGAATTCCCGGGCAATAATGGCCGTTCCCTCCACCGCCACCCCCTTGGTCAACAACACCCGGTCCCCGGGCGCCATGTTGCGTTTGTCGATCAGATCGCTTTTGGCGACCGTACCGGCCATCATTCCGGCGATGACAGGTCGGCGGACGGCGTCGGTAATTTCGGTGTGGCCGCCGCACAGGGTGATATCCCATCGCTGGCAAAATTCCTTGAGTTCATAGACGACCTGTCGAATCTGGAAAGCCGTTATTCCGAAGGGAAACAGCAGCGTCGTCAAAAGCCATCGGGGTCGGGCCCCTGATGTGGCAATGTCATTGGCGTTGATCAAAACCGCATATTGACCGATGGAGTCGGTGGCAAAGGTAATCGGATCGGATTTGAGTACGAGGACCTCTTCGGCGCCAACATCCACGGCGGCCGTATCTTCGCCGATCCCCGGATTAATAAGCACCGAGGGATCGTCAAAGACAAACTGGCCCAAAAACTCCCGCAAAAGATCGTTGGGCAGTTTGCCGGTCGGAAGCGCTGTGCCCATGCGGACGATTTTTTTCAGGGCCTGCAGGCGGGAAATCCGGTAGTCGTTTTCTGTCCCAGCCGGTTCCGCGTGCGAACGGTCCAGAAGAACCGTCTGGGCGCCGGCCATCCGGAAGGCCTCGATTTCGGGACCGTGGGCGCCTACCGCCAGGACTTGACGAGGATCCAGTTGCAGGTTTTGCACCGCCCGCCGGATGGCGTGGGCGTCGGTTGGATGGTTGGCGAGATCTTCCCGACTGATGATTACCGCCCAATCGGTCGAGCGGAGGGACTTAAAATTCTGCAGCGTTCGCTGAACCGTTTTCAGGCCGCTCGGGCTTAAGACTCCCAGGCGGATGTCTTTGGACCGCAGGTAGTTCAAAATATCGTCCGTCTCCGCGCGGGGCTGGGCGGAGGCGTAGGCGCGCATCTCCCATGCTTCCAACTCAATCAACACTTGTTTCTTGCGTTTCGGATCCGGCAGGCTTCGCAGGAATGCCGTTACGGCCACTTCCGCCGGACAGCCGATGGTCCGCTTCAGGTTTGTGCGATCCAGGTCATCCAGTTGCAGAAGGGTCGCCTCCAGGTGAAAAAGCACGGCTTCGATGGGAAGGGGCGCGTCTGTCGTACCGGAGGAATCCATCCAATTATTGGCTTTATCCATGATCATGCGAATAGACCGCGGTTTAGGCGTTCCGTGATTGTGTGCGGGGGCAGTGGGTCAAAGTCCCCGGGGTTCCCCGCCCGGGAGCCGCTGGATTTCCATGCCAGAAAGCCGCTCAAATGTCAAATTGATCTAGACTGTTGACAGGAGGCCGTCATTTATGCTCAACAGATGCTGGCCCCGCGCCGGGTCAGATCAAAATCCAGCCTTTGCGCGGAAAGTCTCCCGGGAAAAACCACGCATGGGAGTTGGGGACGATTGATCGTTTGGCCCGTATGGTGCACTGAACCGGAGCTCATTTTCGAATAAGGAAACACCATGACTGAATTTCGCGAAGAGATCGGGCGCTATACCAGTCACGACAATTTGACTATTTTTTATCGTCAAATACGGGCGGAACCGGAACGGGCCCGCCTGGTTATCGCCCACGGTCTGGGCGAACACTCCGGCCGATACGGCAATCTTTTTAAGCGGTTGATTCCGCAGGGAATATCCATCTGGGCGTTGGACCATCGCGGACATGGCCAAAGTGACGGCCGGCGAGGCCATATTCAGCACTTTGATCAATACCTCAGCGATCTAGGCCGCTTGATTCAGATCGTCCGGCAGGATCGGCCTGATAGCGGGCCCTGTTTTCTGCTGGGACACAGCATGGGCGGATTGATAGCGCTCAGTTTCGTGCGGCAGGGCGCCTGTCCCCTGGACGGCGTCATTGCCTCCTCCCCGGCCCTGGGAATGGTGATCGCGGTTCCGGCGCTCCAAAAAATCCTGGTCCACACCATGTCGTTCGTTTGGCCCGGCTTGACCATGAAAAACCATTTGGACGCGACGAAAATCAGTCACGACCAAGCTGTCATCGATGCCTATGAAAACGACCCCCGCGTGCATCACCACGTCAGTGCCCGTTGGTTTACCGAATTTCTATCCGCCATGGAAACGGTGCATCGGGAGGCCTCGAAAATAGAAATCCCGCTCTTGCTGCAGGTCGCCGGGGACGACTACCTGGTCAACGCGCAATCCGCCTTACGCTTCTTTGAAAAATTGGACCTCGAGGACAAGACCTTGCGGGTTTACGAAGGTCTCTATCATGAAATTTACAACGAATCGAAGGATCAGCGGGAAAAAGTGCTCCGCGACCTTGAAGATTGGCTGGAAAGTCATCTCTGGGGCTAGCCGGTTGCCCCACGCGCGCACGGCTGATTTAACTCCCCCCGATCGTGGCGCGGATGACTTTATAGCCTTCTTTTTCCATGGCGGCGGCGATTGCTTCCTGAAGGTCTTTTCCCGGCGTTAAAGCGTTCATGTAGCCGCCCCGGCCGCCGCCGGTGACTTTGGCCCCCAGGGCGCCCATCTCGAGGGCCAGGTTGCACAGGTAAACCAGTCTTGCATGGGAGAGGTCCATATCGATCAGGATCTGGTGATTGGCGGTCATGATCTGGCCGACTTTTTGGAGGTCATAGGCCTCCAGGGCCTGGCGCATTTCCAGGGCCTGCGCGGTGATGGTCTTCAGTCGGCGGGCAAAAAGCGCCGGATCCTTGGCCTTTTGTTCTTCGACATGTGCATCCAGCTTGGACGTATCGGCCGTCACGCCGCTGTTGCCCAGCACGACTTCGAGGGGCGCCTTAATCTTGATGCGCTCAAACGTCTTCTGGCCGCTTCGGATGCGATAAAGCAATAACCCGCCGTAGGTGGAGGCGGTATTGTCAACCCCGCTGGGGATGCCGTGATAGGCAAACTCGCCCTCCCAACCCACATGGTTTATCTCCTCGATGGCAAGACCCCGATTGAATTCCTCGTTTAAGGCCCGCGCCAGGGAAACACAACTGGCCGCACTGGCACCGACACCGCTTCCGGCCAACAGCGAGCCGCCGTAAGTAATTTTGATCGGATTTTTTTGCACATCGATCTGCATCACCTCCAGAATCCGGTTGATGGAGGCGACCTGCTGCTCCTTTTTTTGGGCCTTGTAACCCGGGACTTCGATGCGGTTGTCTTCCAAAATCCAGCCGGTGCCATCGATCCGTTCGACTACCGCTGTGGTTTCAAAGGGGATGGACGCGACAATGGCCGGAACTTCATTCAACACAAATTGATCCCCGATGAGGATTGTTTTTCCAAAAGCTGTTCCTTTTCCCATGATAATCTCCTTGGCGAGTTCGACTTTGTCACTTGACCGCAAGTTTTACACGGTTTCAAATCTGAGCATCCGTGTCGCGCCCCATGCTGACCAGGGTTAACTTGACAAAACAGAACCAGATTGGCAGACTTTTAAAGTTACCTGGGTCCTACCCGGTTTGTCGATGTCGGGTTTCCCTCCAACCTCTAGCAATTGTGCGCTAGGTGTCCTGGAGAAGGCTTGCTTTCCATTGGGGCGTCTTAGGCGCGGAGAATCTTCTCCATCTCTTCAATCAGCGGCTCTTCCTGGCCGATGGCCACCGTGGTGGCGGCGGTCAGACTGTGGCAGGCATCGGAAAATCCTCCCAGCCTGTTCGTCGCTTCGGGCAGCAAAACATTGAGCCCCATGGCCTTCCCGCTCCGTATGGCTTCTTCCATGGGGGCCGAAACCCGCATCGAAATCTTAACATCGTGCATGGCTATCCGACCGAAGCCCGGGATTGCATTGGGAATGATCTGAAATCCGGCAATGTATCGCCGGGGATCGACAGCGGGTGTGTTTTTGATGGCATCACAGAACACCCCGATCATTTTCACCCCCATGGGGGCAAAGCGGTCGGCTACATGAAACCACTGAATGTGCGGCGTTTTGTGGAGGCCTCCTGCTTGGATTCGGGCGGTTTCTTCTGCAAACGCCTTGTCTTGAATCTCTTTCAGGGCGGCCACCATCCGGTCCGTTGCCGGGGAAGTTCCCTCCAGGCACACCTGGACCCCCTTATCCGGCCCATTTTGATAGAAACCGGCCGCACCCAGGGTGTCCAGGTAAGCGCCCATTTCATCACAGGGCATCTCCTCCTGGGAAATCTTGAGAATATAGCGTTCGCCGGCGGCTTGCGTCCGGATCTCCATCCGGCCCTGTCGAACCGCCTCCTGGGCCACGGCCCGATTTTCGCTCACCAGACGACCGTTCACAAAAAATTCATCTCCTACGGCGCCGATGGCGGCGATGTAAGCCAAATCGCGGTTGCGCGGATCCAGCGTCTGGGCGAATAAATAGCAGGTTGTCGAGCCGGAGATGTCCCGGTCACCTTTAAGTCCGTAGAGATCCGGATCCAGATTGTGGACGCGGGGATCCGTCGATGCCTCGGCCACATGGTGATCGAGGATGAGCGTCAGGTTTCGGCCCCGGTTCAATTCAGATAACATGGGGGCGATGCGGCCGGCAAAGTCCGCAAATACGATCAGGTTGCCTTCCTGGGCATAGATCTTGCGCAGCAAGGCCGGATAAGGCTTTTCCAGGCAGCAGCGGCGAACGGCCAACCCAATTCGCGCAAAG
>CP070697.1:2482445-2487581 GCA_020353555.1 Desulfobacterales bacterium | reverse complement strand
GGGAATGGTGTCGGTCGCTTTGCACCAGATGTCCGGTTCGAGGATGTTCAACCGGGCAAGGTCCTGTCTAAAGGCCTGCGCATAAAACTCGGCGATATCCCAGGCCCCCTTGCCCTCCCGGGCCGCCCCTTTTTCCATCTTATCTTCGCCCATGTCCCGGTCGCCGGTCAAATGACCCACATCGGTGATGTTCATTACATGCCGGACGCGATACCCGTTGAACAGCAGCACCCGCTTCAGAATATCTTCGAAAATATAGGTCCGCAGATTGCCGATGTGCGCATAATTGTAAACCGTCGGGCCGCAGGTGTACAGACCGACGGCATTTTCCCGGATCGGTTTGAATTCTTCCTTTTTGCGCGTCAGTGTATTATACAGAAACAGTTTCATCTCCGTCGCTCACTCGTCGAACCCGGATACCGGGTTGCCGTCGACTAGAAACTCCGCACTCTGCGCCCCATGCTCCCGGTCAGCTCGCCCGGGCCTGCACCCCCTTTGTATCATAAGAACATCCGCCTATGAAGTCAAGCCGCGCACGGATCTGCGTTCCCTAGCCCCCTTGCGATTCAACCAGCAAGGCGTTGAGGGCGATGCCGCTTTATTGATTTTCAAACCGCAACGCTTTTGCTATAGAGATGAGCGGCACCGGGGCTCTTGGCGTCCGCTGTTCTTGGGTTTGGCTTCGCAGAAAAGAACTTGTCCGACATGAATTCGCCTCGGCAATGCTGTCGTCGCTCACGGAGCTCGCCGCGGACGCAACATAGAAATACTGTCTCGGAAGTCCGGGCGCCACCCGAGAGCGGACTTAATCCGTGTCGGGTGCTTCTTATACTGCTCGGTAACGGGGAGAAAGTCAACCATGTCTGCAATTAAAAGCGCACCGTTTGGATCGTGGCAATCGCCGCTGACCTCCGATCTGATCGTTTCGGAAACGGTCGGGCTCAGCGAAAGCGTTTTGGATGGCCAGGACGTTTACTGGTTGGAGATGCGACCCTCGGAAGGGGGACGTTATGTAATCGTGCGCCGAACTCCGAACGGCCAAACAAGGGATATAACCCCGGCGCATTTTAGCGCCCGAACGCGGGTACACGAATACGGCGGCGGATCATTTCTAGTTTATCACGGCCGTGTCTACTTCGTAAACTTCTCCGATCAACGCCTTTACCTTCAAGAGCCGGGAGCGCAACCCCGGCCGCTTACACCTGAAAGTGATCTGCGGTTTGCCGACGGCATCATGGATTCCCGTCGCCGCCGGTTAATCTGGGTGTGCGAAGATCATACGCCCGGCGACAATGCGCCCAGCAATTTTTTGGCACTTATCACGCTGAACGGATCGGATTCCGCCGAGATAAAAAGGCTGGTATCCGGCTGTGATTTTTATTCTTCGCCCTGTATCAGCCCGGATGGAGCGCATGTGGCCTGGTTATCCTGGAATCATCCCCACATGCCCTGGGATGGAACCGAACTTTGGGTGGGTGAATTCAGCCCGGACGGCGCCCTCAGCCGTTCCACCAAAGTTGCCGGCGGAAATGATGAGTCCCTCTTTCAACCCCAATGGTCTCCGGAGGGCAGCTTATACTTCATCTCCGATCGCAGCAACTGGTGGAATCTTTATCGCTGGCGGGACGGACGCGTCGAGCCGCTAGTTCCCATGGAAGCCGAATTCGGGGTGCCACAATGGGTTTTTGGCCTGTCCACCTATGGATTCGAATCCCCCAAGGGCATCATCTGCACTTATACCCGCAATGGTGCGTGGCAACTGGCCCGCCTGGATTCCGACACCGGTGAACTGGAAGAAATCCAGACGCCTTACACGGAAATCGCCTATTTGCGGGCCGCCCCTGGCCGGGCCGTGTTTATTGGCGGTGCGCCTACCGAGCCGAAATCTGTTGTCCAGCTGAAGCTTGCCTCCCGCGAATGGGAAGTTCTGCGCCGTTCGAGCCGTGTGCGGATGGATCCCGGTTTTCGGTCCTTGCCGCAGCCCATCGAGTTTCCGACCGAACAGGGACAGACCGCCCATGCCTTTTTTTACCCGCCAAACAATCAAGATTATCGGGCCCCCGCAGGAGAACGCCCTCCGCTGCTGGTCTTCAGCCACGGGGGACCAACGGCCGCCACGGCCGCAACTCTCAACCTTGCAATTCAATACTGGACCAGCCGCGGATTCGCCGTGCTGGATGTGAACTACGGCGGCAGTAGCGGTTTCGGTCGCCGCTACCGCCAGCGCCTGAATGGCCGGTGGGGCATTGTTGACGTTCAGGACTGTATCAACGGCGCGCGGTATCTCGTTGAGCACTTTGACATGGATCCGAACCGGCTGGCCATCCGTGGGGGCAGTGCCGGTGGTTACACGGCGCTTTGCGCCCTTACTTTTCACGATACCTTCAAAGCCGGTGCCAGTTACTATGGCGTCAGCGATTTGGAGTCCTTGGCCCGGGACACGCATAAATTTGAAGCCCGCTACCTGGACAACCTGATCGGACCTTTTCCGGAGCACCGCGATCTTTACCGGCAACGCTCGCCGATTCATTTTGGAGACCGCCTGTCATGCCCGATCATTTTTTTCCAGGGTCTTGAAGATAAAGTCGTCCCGCCCCGTCAAGCCGAAATGATGGTTAACATCCTGATCGACAAAGGTTTGCCGGTGGCTTACCTGGCCTTCGAGAAAGAGCAGCATGGCTTTCGCCAGGCGGAAAATATTAAACGTGCGCTGGATGCTGAGTTGTATTTTTACTCCCGAATATTTGGTTTTGACTTAGCGGATCCGGTCGCACCGGTGCGGATTGAAAATCTTTAAAGTCAGGATGGGCCCCGCCTGAGGCGGGTTTGCGCGCTTAAGATGACCACCATCACATCGAACCCTGACGAGAGGCGGCGGCATCACGGGAGATCCCGGTCTTGGGGGTGAGCCCGCCATCGACCCCGAAAAGTTTAAACGCTGTGCTTCCAGACGCTCAATGACGGCGCTTAGACACTGGCTAGATAGGCCTGGGGCTGGAGATAGTCAGCGACATATTCTTGGACCGCCGACTCGAGATCCCGGCAAGCATGTCTGCAGCCGGCGGCTTGCAGTTTGCCCATATCTGCACAAGTGTCGTACTGGTATTTTTCTTTCAGATCTTCCGGCATGGGAATGTACTCGATGTCCAGCGGCTTGCCGGCCGCCTTAAACAAAGCCGTCGCCAATTCGTTCCAGGTGCGGGGCTGGCCGGTGCCGATATTGAAAATACCATTGATCTGCGGTTTTTCCAGGAAGAAAAGCGTCATTTCCACGGCATCTTTGACGTAAATGAAGTCCCGCCGCTGCTCACCGTCTTTGTATTCGCTGCGATAGGAATGGAACAGACGGATTTTCCCCTCATCGCGCACAATTGGGTAAGCTTTGTTGATGACACTGCGCATCTCCCCTTTGTGATATTCGTTCGGCCCGTAAACATTGAAATATTTCAGCCCCACCACGTGTTCCAGCCATCCTTGGCGCCGCGCCAGCAAATCGAATAAATGCTTTGAATAACCGTACATGTTCAGGGGACGCAGCCGATGCAGCCCCATTTCGTCATCCCGGTATCCCTGTTCGCCCGCACCATACGTGGCCGCACTGGAAGCATAAATGAACCGCACCCGGCGGTGGGCCTGCTGCCATTGGGCCAAGCGGGCCGTATAACGGTAGTTGTTTTCCAGGAGATAGTCGGCATTGTTTTCTGTCGTAGAAGAACACGCTCCCATATGGAAAACGGCCCTGATCGTATCGGCAAAGTACCCGCCTTCTAATTTGGCGATGAAATCGGTTTTATCAAAATAATCGGCAAAGCGCAGCGCCACGAGATTTTTCCACTTGGCGCTGTCTCCCAAATGATCCACAATAATAATATCTTCGAGGCCGCGCTGGTTTAACCGACACACAATGGCACTCCCAATAAATCCCGCCCCCCCGGTGACGATGATCATAATCAATTTCCCGGCTTTGTCGTCATCGATTCAAATCGGCTCGGACACCCCGAATCGCATCCCGCCGCGCAACGTTTGTATCAATTCAGGAAACGAATTTCAACAGGCATACTCCCTTTTGGGCATCGGGAAACTGTCTGAGAAAATGAGAGGCCGTTCAACCGAACCGTAAAAAGGAGTTTCGATCAAGGCCCGGATTGACTATCATTTGCGCGGCCTCCTGTTTGAAATCAGCGCGCGGGTCGGTCTTACGAACCCTTATTCTCGAATTTCTTCAGCTGCCCAAAGCCGATGAGCGGTCGACCTATCCACGGTTTTTCAACGGGCTAAACTGTTACGGAATTCTTAGGGGAAGGAGGCCTTTGGGGAAAGACGCGATCCTCAGTCGGCAGCTCCCCAACGCCCCCAAAACTCTCGGACTATTCAGCCACGCCGCAGGCTACGCGGGCGCCTCCTCCCCCAAGCTTTTCCGGAAGATCTGAATAGTTGTCACCACCGGCATGGATCATCAGGCTTCGGCCTTTTAGGTCGGAGATCTTGATTCGAGGCGCAAGTAGCGGATGCGTGGCCTTTCCATTTGCGTCAAAATAGATCGCGGGTAAGTCACCCAAATGGCCGTCCCCATACGGACCGGCATGTTTTCGGGTTCCGGCCGGGTCGTAGTGTCCGCCCGCAGCCAGTGCCGGCACGATCTCGCCGGCTTTCTCCTTGGGACCGCAATTTGGATTTTCATGGACATGAAAACCATGTAACCCCTGGGTGAGACCGCTGAGGTCCGGTGTCAAGATAGTCCCATAGGGACTCGACGAGGCGGTGACCGTCCCGATCGCTTCGCCGACACCGCTGGGGCCCGTCAAGTGCATTTCCACGACCAATTCTTCGGCGGCAGCGTAGCCTGCGGCCAGCATGAGGCCCACTAGGACAATCGCTAACTTTTTCATACTCGGTGCCCTCCTTTCCCTTTGGTATCGCTCGTCTTCGAATTCGAACAGGCTTTCCGCGGCAGGGATTCGTTTGTCATGGGTATTGCGTTTTTCGACGAACCCCAAATTGGCGTCCTTGGCAATTGCTATCGAGCTGACACTTGCCGGACGGGTGTTTGAGCATGCTGTAAAAATAGTGATAGTTTCAAAAAAAACAACCCGAACGGGTTTTCGTTTCCGCAAGGGCCATCGGCATTAAATGCCT
>CP070697.1:2477191-2482345 GCA_020353555.1 Desulfobacterales bacterium | reverse complement strand
CCCGGGGCATTCCCGTGGAGACATTGGCGCCATATTCCCGGCGCATGCGTTCCACGTAAACTTCGAGATGGAGTTCTCCCATGCCGGAGATAATCGTATCTCCGGTTTCCTCGTTGATCCGGGTGCGAAAGGTGGGATCCTCTTTCGTAAAACGGGCTAGCGCTTTGGACAAGCTGATTTCAGCCTTGTGGTCGGCCGGAGAAATGGCCAGAGAAATCACCGGTTCCGGAATATACATGGAGGTCATCGTCAAACTGATCCCCGGCGCTACGAACGTATCACCGGAAGCGCAGTCGATTCCGAAGAGCGCGCCGATGTAACCGGCCGGTATCATTTCAATATCTTCCATCTGGTCGGCATGCATGCGGACGACCCGACCGACTTTGATTTTTTTCCGGGTACGGATGTTGACGATCGTGTCGCCTTTGGCCAGCGAGCCCTGATAGACACGAATATAGGTAAGCTGCCCGTAGGGGCCGTCTTCAAGTTTAAAGGCCAGCGCCACCAGGGGTTGGGTGCTGTCGTTGGTCAGCAGAACTTGAGACTCGCCATTATCCATATCCAGGGCATAATTTTCAACGTCGAGGGGGCAGGGCATGAGTTGGTTAATCCCATCCAGCAGCGGCTGAACGCCTTTATTCTTATAAGCCGATCCCATGTAAACCGGTGTCAATTGGCGGGTGATGGCGCCCTGGCGTACCCCCCGCAGGATCATTGCGGCAGTAACCACTTGCTCTTCCAGAATGGCTTCGGTTAATTCGTCGGAAAACATGGAGGCCGCATCGATCAATTTTTCACGTTCTTCCAGGACTTCGGGCAGGAGACGTTCCGGGATCTTCTCCACGCGCACCACTTCGCCGTTAATTCCATCAAAATAGAGGGCCTTCATCGTGATCAAGTCAACTACGCCGGCCAGATCGGCTTCAAGCCCGATGGGGATCTGCATGGCCACGGCGTTATGCCCGAGTTTCTCTCTGAGCTGAGCAATCACGCGTCGCGGATTGGCTCCGCTGCGGTCGCATTTGTTAACGAAGGCGATACAGGGCACTTTATACCTTTTCATTTGCTGGTCCACCGTTATCGACTGGGACTGCACCCCGCCCACCGCGCAAAGGACCAGCACAGCGCCATCCAAGACCCGCAACGCGCGTTCCACTTCGATCGTGAAGTCGACGTGGCCGGGCGTGTCGATAATATTGATCTGATGGCCTTGCCATTCGCAGAAGGTGGCCGCCGAAGCAATGGTAATCCCCCGTTCCTTTTCCAACTCCATGGAATCCATCGTAGCGCCGATCCCGTCCTTGCCTTTGACGTCGTGCATGGCATGGATGCGTTGGGTATAAAAAAGAATTCTTTCCGTTAGGGTCGTTTTACCCGAATCAATGTGGGCGCTGATTCCGATATTTCGAACTTTGCGTATGTCTTTCTGCATGTTTCGCGGTTCCTTATTATTCCTGCGACAAAAAAATCCCGCCTCAGAAGGAATTCTGTCTGATGGGGACTTGTGTTTTGCCCATTCCAAAAATTTATCAATTTAAATCCTTCATGATTATTTGTCAATCGAAAAATTTAGGATATTTATTGATTTTTCCAGCAGCTTCGATTAACGGGCCACGAACCAACACCATCATCAAGATGCCTGTAAATGCTGATACAAAGCTGCGCGAAACCAGAACATGTCAAGGACGTCTGGGCCTTCGGCGCGATTTCTTGGTCAAAGGGCGCCGTCGCAGGAGAACGTAGGTGGCGCCGGCACCCCCGTCGCACAAGCGGGCGCTGGCAAACGCCATGACCCATTTACGCCAGGGACCGGAAGTCAGCCATTCGTTGACTTTGGTCTTCAGGATCGGCTCCGCCGGAGACGAGAGCCCCCGGCCGTGGACGATTAAAACGGCCGTATGGCCGCGCAAAATTTGCTCCTTTAAAAAAGTTTCAATGTTGGCCCGGGCGTCTGTCACGCTGAGTCCATGCAGATCGATATGGGCCTGAATGGAGAAGTCACCGCGATGCAGACGTCTGGTGAGCTCGGGGTGGGTCATGTAGCCGGCACCTTCGATATATTCCGGGGTATCGGCCACTACAAAGCCGTGGCCATATTGAACCAAGTTTTGAAGCTTTTCCAAGGTTTCGTGCTCCGCCCCGTTTTCTTCATCGCAAAGGCCAGAGGGAGGCGGGATTTTCTCAATACGGTTTGTCCGATGAATTTTTTTTACATCGGCCATGGCTGCGTCAAATAGATGCTGGTCGTTTGGGGGGTCCGGTTCCGAATCGGACAACTGTGCGGGTGGAGGATGTGATTCCGGCTTTAGCGGAAATGAACGGCTCTCCAGAAGGTCCTTGAGGCCTTCAAACGGTTTAAAAAAGCCTGACGACTTAGACGTTTTCATGGGTCGCCTCAGGGTGCTGACGGTTGGGTGCGTATTGCCTCCGGCCGAATGCGGACATTGTGGGAGCTGCCGGAGGTCATCGTTTGTAAATCGCAATGTCCGCTCGGCAATCAGATCGGGTTGCCAAGTGCAAAGAAGACGCCCCGCTCTAACGGAATTAACCGCATGAAGACACAGACTCTTTTGGACCCCGCGAAACGCGGGGGAGTGTGACACAAAAGTTGGACAAAATCGTCCTTTCTGGATGAGCCCAAACTAAGACTAACAACCATACCGACGAAGGTCAATCGTAAAAGCCGGTGAACTCATGGGAGTCTTCGTGCAGGTCAGTTTATTTCGGGATGGCGGCGACTCACTCGCTGTTTCCAGTCTTCGCCAGAGTCTAGTACTGAAGCGGGGGGTATTACGGGGTGAATCCTGAGGTTGCCGTCTCCTGAGGCCCAACAAGCTCTTGACTAAATCGGGGAATTGGGATGAAATGAAGTTAATGTCGGCCGGTTGTTGTCAGCGGTCAATTGCATGCATATGGGCAGCCTTTTTGTGAACCACAGACGTTCGACGGCCACGTTGACGCAGGGCACGTTAAAATGGTGGTATGATCGCGCTGCGCCCAGCAATAAACGAGCGGCGGTTTTGCGTGCCGACTCCCCCGACATCGTTTCTGCCATATAGCGGAGGATCACAATGGATTTACGGAAATATTGCCCCCACAAGCTGGTCAGCGCCGAGGAAGCGGTGGCCAAGATTAAGAGGGGCAGCCGGGTGTTTATCGGCACGGGCTGTGGTGAGCCTCAGCAATTGATTCGGGCCATGGTCGCCGATCAAAACCTGCAGGATATCATGGTCTATCAGATGCTCTCTTCCACCTTATCCCAGTATATTGATGATGAAGCCTTCGGCCGGCGCTTTTCCCTGAAACTTTTTTTCATCAGTCAACGGATGCGCCGAGCGGCGTTCGAGGGCAAAATCGACTATATTCCCGCCTATCTTTCGCAGATACCCCGACTATTCACCAGCCATCGCATCGGTCTGGATGTGGCTCTGGTGCAGGTAAGTCCGCCCGATCGTTTCGGATACTGCAGCCTGGGGGTTTCGGTGGACATCACCCGTTCCGGCTTGGAAAATTCCGGGATGGTCATTGCGCAGGTGAATCCGCGCATGCCCCGTACCTGGGGCGACAGCTTCGTGCATGTGAATGAAATCGATTGGCTGGTGCTCCATGAGGAACCGTTGGTGGAGGCCTTTCCGACCAAGAAGCCCAACGAGATCTCCCGCCGCATCGGGCTTTATGTTTCCGAGCTGATCGACGATGGCGCTACCCTGCAAATCGGTTTCGGCAATCTGCCCTACGCGATCCTGCAACATCTGGATGAAAAAAACGATTTGGGCTTACACACTCAGCTCATCACCGACGGTCTCTTGCCCTTGTTTGAAAAAGGCGTCATTACCAACAAAAAAAAGAGCCTTCTGCCTGGAAGGGTGGTGACCTCTTTGTGCATGGGTTCCCAAGCGCTTTACGATTATGTGGATAATAATCCGGCCTTTTATTTCAGGTCTTCGGAGTTTGTCAATGACCCCACCGTGATCGCCCGCAACGATAATCTGATTTCCATCAGTAGTGCCTTGGAGGTGGATTTGACCGGTCAGGTCTGTTCCGACTCCATGGGATATTTGTTTTACAGCGGTATCGGCGACCAGGTGGACTTCCTGCGGGGAAGCGCCATGTCCAAAGGGGGATTTGCGATCATCGCGCTTCCATCAACCGCCCAAAATGGTAAGGTCTCCCGCATCGTACCGCATTTAAGCGAGGGGGCCGGCGTGGCCACCACGCGTGGAGATGTCAATTTTGTTATCACCGAATATGGCATTGCCGAGCTCCAGGGAAAGGGAATATATCAAAGAGTCATGGAATTGGCGCAAATTGCCCATCCCAAATTCCGGGAAGAGCTCATCGTAGTGGCTAAGAAGCGCCACTATATATTTGCCGACCAGTTGCCGCCCTCCACGGAGGATCTCCTCTTTCTGGAAGACTACAAGCGGACCATGAAGCTGAAAAACGGTAAAACGGTTGAGTTCCGACCCTTGCTGCCATCTGATGAGTTTGCCTTCCGGAATTTCTTTTATTCGCTCCAGGAAAAAACGATATATCTGCGGTTCTTTTATAAGATGAGGTTGTTCTCCCATGAAGTTGTTCAAAAACAATGGGCCAGCGTCGACTACCGCAAGAATATGTCCATCATTGGCCTGGTCCAGACAGGCGGTCACAAGGAAATAATGGCCATCGGGTCCTACGCCCAAGAAAACGATGATCGGGCTGAAGTGGCCTTTGTGGTACGGGAGGATTTTCAGGGAATGGGCGTAGCATCCTATATACTTGAAATACTTGAGAATATTGCTATAGAAAACGACTATACGGGTTTCGACGCGACGGTCTTAAGTGAAAACGACGCGATGATTCAAGTATTTAAACGCCGCTATCCGAACGCAATCATCAAGCACCTCAGCGGCCGAGAGCTGTTAGTCCAAATGAATTTTGACGACGCCGCCGGCGCACAAGGGCCGGATAATCAAAGCGGTCTTCTCACCCCCAAATCTTGATCTCACCATGAACTATCCCAGCGGCGCATAGGTTTTATGATGGCCGAGACCCCATGTCGGCCATTACTCCCAATAATTGGTTGCACCCGGCTTAGTTCATCCCTCTTCGCAGTTCTGCTGTTTTGAGACTTCAGGTCAATATCGCTATCATTGACCAAAGGGACAGGAG
>CP070697.1:2471906-2477091 GCA_020353555.1 Desulfobacterales bacterium | reverse complement strand
CACATCGGGGTGCTTCATGGCGGCCCGGAAAACCAGACGCCCGATGCGCCCGAAACCATTGATTCCAATTTTGACACTCATAAATCCTCCTTGAAATGTTTGACCATGACCAGGGCATCCTCCCGGGTTTCGGGATAGTAGTTGCGTCTTTTGCCGATCACCTGGAAGCCGAACTTGGCGTAAAGGGCCCGGGCCGGTCGGTTTGAGGGGCGGACTTCCAGATAGGCGGCCGCGAGCCCTTGTTGCGACGCCCGGCCAAGGCATTCGGCCAGCAACCATGACGCAACGCCATAACCACGCCATTGGGGGGCGACGGCGATTTTTAAAATATGCAGTTCGTCGGCCACCGACCGCAAGCAAATGTAAGCGATCACCTGCTCAGCCTCCAATTTCACCACATAACTGTCGGCATTGCGGCAGGACAATTCCGTCAGGAAGGACAGGGGGCGCCAGGGCGACTGAAAAGACACCGTTTCGATGGCCAGGACCGCTTCCAGATCGCTGGGGTTCAAAGTTGAAATGCGCCACGGTGCCATTTAGTCCTTACGTTTGTTGCCCTTTAATATGCTGCTGGCCAATGAGATACTCTTTTTGCCGCACGCCTCGAGCTGAACCGCCAGTTCGCTGAGGTTCATCTTTTTACGCCGGTTCAGGGCTTGGACCAAAATGGGCAGGTTGACGCCCGACAGGACTTCAATACGTCCTTCTTCCAAAAAAGAATAGCTCAAATTGGAAGGGGTTCCGCCGAACATGTCCGTCAGGATGAGGACGCCTTCGTCCTGCTGGACCTGTTTGATGCCTTCCGCAATTTTCTTGCGCAGTTTGTCGGCATTCTGGTTGATGTCGATGGACACGGATACGATGGTTTGCGGGCGATAGCCGACGATAAATTCCGCGGCTTCGATTAAAGCCTCTCCGAGTTGACTGTGGGTGACGATCACGATTCCGATCATAAAAACCTTTCATCCCCATGGGGCCTGCCTCATTCAGCGTTCGAAGGCAGTCTTTTAAGGATAAACAAAAAAAAAATCAATACCTTTTATTGACTTTGTTAAACGGTCAAACGGGCAACCGCTGAAATAGAAGATTAAGATTAATCATATCATATTGTTACAGTTTCCCCCGTCCTGAAGACCCAATTCTATGGCCCTTTGCCGATGGGACGCGACCGGTCTGATGCGATCCGATTGAAAAAGCCGCCGCGAAGGAATCGAGGGGTTGGGACGATAACAGCCTGAACGCAGGATGGCCGAACTCTTTCTGCACTTATAGCGGTTGTTCGATATCGCGATGAATAATGGCGACCTTTCTTTCCGGTTGGTTGATATGTTCAAAGATTGATCGGGCAATGGTCACCGAACGATGCCTTCCGCCGGTACAGCCGACGGCCAGGGTTAAGTACGCTTTGCCCTCTTTGGCGTACAACGGGATCAGATAGTCCAGCAGCTCCAGATATTTCGCCAGGAAGGTCCGCGTCTGCGCCTGATTCAGGATGTAATCTTTTACCTCCGGGCTCTCGCCGTCCAGCGCTTTTAATTCCGGAATAAAATAGGGGTTGGCCAGGAAGCGGACATCTATGATCAGGTCGGCATCGAGCGGGATGCCGTACTTGAACCCGAAAGACACGATGGTAATGCGCATCGATACCAGCTTTTTGCTTTTGTGGGCAATGTCCAAAATCTGAGCCTTGAGCTCGTGGACGGTGTATTCGGAGGTATCGATAACTTCATCGGCGGCGGCTTTCAGCTCCGCCAGCTGCTCGCGCTCCGCGCGGATGCCGGCTACCAGGCCTTGGCCCTGCGAGAGCGGGTGCTGCCGACGCGTGGCATTGAACCGCTGCAGCAGAATTTTTTCCTCTGCCTCGAGAAAGATGATTTCAAAACAGTAGCCTTTCTGTTTGAGGGCTTCAAACACGGCTTTGGAGTTGGCCAGAAAGCCCTTTTCGCGCAGGTCCATGACAAAGGCCACGCCGGCAATTTCGAAGTCGCTTTCGATGGGCAGGTCTAGAAATTTGGGTAGGAGGGCGACCGGCATGTTGTCGACGCAGTAAAAACCCGCATCCTCCAATGCCGCGATGGCGATGCTTTTGCCGGACCCGGAAAGACCCGTAAGGATGATGATGCGCAGGTGTTTCACGTTCTATTATTTTGGCAGGCGTTCTAAAATTCCTGGTCTTCCTCCTTGATGATGCGGTAAATCTCATCGCCGTCGCTCGCGTGCATGAGTCGCTGTTTGAAACTGTCATTTTTCAGGATGCGGGAGATGCGGGCCAAGAGTTTCAGGTGCAGACCGGTGGAATTCTCGGGGGTTATCAGGATGAAAAAAATGTGGGTGGGCTGGCCGTCGATCGATTCGAAATCGACCCCCCGGCGACTGAGACCGAAGCCCAGAACCAGAGATTCAAGGGCCTTGAGCTTGCCGTGCGGAATTCCGATTCCGCCCCCGATGCCGGTACTGCCCAGCCGTTCCCTTTCCATGAGCACCCGGACCAGCTCCTCCTGCTGAACGCCGGCAATGCGGGCCACCGGAACCACCAGCTCTTCGAGAATCCCCTTTTTGTTCTGGGCTTTTAAATCGTCAAGTATTGCTTCTCTTTGCAAGACATCACAAATTTTCATTTCCATCCCTGCCGCCCAATGAAATCGGGTAATGATTTAAGAGAAAGGAGCCCCGGAAGAGCCCGTTCCGCCATCACTACCCGTATTTGAACGCCGCTGATCAAGTGCTCGGTTGAATTAGCCCGTAGTGGCCGTCCTTGCGGCGATAGATCACATTCACTTTGTCGGATCTGGCATTGGTAAACACCAGGAAATTATCATTTAAAAGGTCCATCTGTAAGACGGCCTCTTCAACGTCCATGGGTTTGTATTCGATATTTTTTATGCGGACCTGCCGTTCCGCCTCCCGTTCCGGCAGGGACATTTCGGGCTCGCCGATTTCTTTGTTGCGGGCTTTGGCACCGGTCCGGCGTTCCCTGATTTTTTGCTTGCTTTTCTTAATTTGTTTTTCGAGCTTGTCCAATACCATATCGATCGAAGAATACATATCGCTGGTTTCTTCCTTGCCGTTGATCGTCAGGCGGTCGCCGGCGATGTTAATTTCCGCGATATGGCGAAATTTCTCAACAGCCAGGACCACGCTGGCTTCGGCCGGGTTATCCAGCAGCCGGTCGAACCGGTTAAGCTTGTCGCAGACGTAGTCTCTCAAAGTTTCGGAGGGATCAAAATTCTTAAAGGTCACCGATGTCTGCATCTTGCTGGTCCTCCTTAAATTTGTTTGCGTTTGTTGGATGGCAATACCTTCAACATCTCCCGATACTTGGCCACCGTTCGGCGGGCAATGTGGATGTGTTCCTGTTTTAGGAGCTGGGATATTTTATCGTCGCTGTAAGGTTTGCGCGGATCTTCGCTGGTGATGATCTGCCTGATTTTCTCCTGGACGCTGGCCGAGGCGATATCGCCGCCCTGGGCGCGTTTGATGGAGCTGTTGAAAAAGTATTTGAGTTCAAAAATACCCTGGGGTGTATACGCATACTTGTTGGTGGTGACGCGGCTGATCGTGGATTCATGCATACTGATGTCCTGGGCGACATCCCGCAGCACCATGGGCTTGAGGTGGGCAATGCCCTTTTCGAAAAAATCCCGCTGGAACCGCAAGATGCTCTCCATCACCCGGTAAATGGTCTTTTGACGCTGATGAATGCTTTTGATCAGCCAGGCGGCGGAGCGCATTTTGTCCTGGATATAACCCTCCGCTTCCCCGGATATTTTTTTTCCGCGGCTGATGGAATTCTTGTAGAAATTATTCACCCGCAGCTTGGGCATCCCGTCGTCGTTGAGGACGATGACAAAATCGTTTTCCAGTTTGTAGACGAAGATGTCCGGATTGATATATTGCGGGGTTTCATCGCTGAATTGTCTGCCCGGCCGAGGCTCCAGCCCTTTGATGACATTCACCGCGGAAACGACGTCCTCCATTTTGACCTTCAAGGCCTTGCAAATCGGCTTGTAGTTCTTTTTTTCAAGGTGCGGCAAATGGTCGCTGATGATATCGGTGACGATGGTGTCTTCAAAACCGAAATGGCGGGCCTGAATCAGCAGGCATTCTCTGAGGTCCCGGGCGCAGACGCCGATGGGATCAAAGGTTTGCATGAGGGATAGGATCTGCTCGACGCGCTCCGGCGCCGCGTTGCTCATGCGGGCGATTTCTTCCACCGCCAGGTCCAGGTATCCGTCCTTGTTCAGGCTGCCGACGATGACACTGGCGATTTGTTCGTCTTCCTTGGACGGTTTGGTCATCAGGAACTGCCACAGGAGATGACTGTTAAGAGTTTCTTTCGGCGCAATAAAGGATTCAAACCGCGGCGTATCTTTGTCTTCGCCTTCAAAACTGATGCGGCCGGGGGTATTGTATTCGTCCAGGTAATTGCTCCAATCGATATCGTCGGGGATTTTCTCATCGATGGTGACTTCTTGGGCGGCAGCCCCATCGGCGAGCGCCGTATCGGTGGAGTCGCTCAATTGTTCGTCGCCGCCGGCGTCTTGGATTTCCTCCAGAGCCGGATTTTCTTCCAGCTCCTGACGGATGGTATCCATGAGCTCCAGCCGGGACAGCTGCAACAGCTTGATCGCCATCTGGAGCTGGGGGGTCATGATCAGCTGTTGCGTTAACTTGAGTTGTTGTCGCAGTTCGAGTGCCATTTTATAATTTAAACTCTTCTCCTAGATATAAGCGGCAGGCCGTTTTGCTGCTGGCGATCTTGGCCGGCGGACCGGCTTCGATCACCTGACCATCGCATAAAATGTAGGCTTCATCACAGACGCCCAGGGTTTCCCGGACGTTGTGATCCGATATGAGAATCCCGATACCACGGTTTTTAAGATGGACGATGATGTTTTTGATATCGTTGACAGCCAACGGGTCGATTCCGGCAAACGGTTCATCAAGGAGGATAAAGGAAGGGGAGGTGGCCAGTGAACGCGAAATCTCGAGTCGCCGCTTTTCCCCTCCCGACAGGACAATCGCCTTCTGATCAGAAAGATGTCTGATACCCAGCTCATCTAGCAGCATATTGGCACGTTCTTCTCGCTCGGAGGAAGAGATGGGCAGAATTTCGAGAATGGCCATAATATTTTGCTTTACCGTCAGCTTTCTGAATATGGAAGTTTCCTGGGGGAGATAGCCG
>CP070697.1:2466610-2471806 GCA_020353555.1 Desulfobacterales bacterium | reverse complement strand
CCGCTGACCATGCCTGATCCGGGCAGCTCATAGGGCGGCATCTGGTTGGCGTTGTAAACGCGGCCGGTGATGATCGGGTGGTCAGGATCTCCTTCAAGAAAATCCACGATCACCTCCTGGCCGATGCGCGGAATTTGCACCGCCCCCCAGCCTTTGCCGGCCGTCGGATGGGAGACGCGCACCCAGCAGGAGCTGTTTTCGTCGTGCTTGCCGTAGCGGTCCCAGTGGAACTGGATCTTCACTCGGCCGTATTTATCCGTGTAGATCTCCTCGCCCGAGGGACCGACGACAATGGCGGTCTGGGGACCCTGGACCAGGGGTTTAGGGGTGGTGCGCGCCGGACGAAAAGGCTGCCTGCTCGGCAATGCCGTGAAGCGGCAGAAGTAGACCTCTTCCGCTTCGGTCGCCGTGCCGGACGCGTACGCATCCGACTCCAGCTGGTGGGAGGCGGAAATGATGAGATACTCGCGATTTTGATCCTTGCGCGGGTAGTCCACAAGCTCAAACAGGCAGCCCACGGATAATCCACGGGCATTGGCCTGCCCTTGCACCTGCTCATATTCTGACTGGAGCTCTTCGATACGGGCCCGGGCGTAGATTTCGCCCTCGCCGGTTTGGAGGTATTCGCCCGGGTAATCGTAAATTTCCATCGCCGCCCGGGCATGCTCCCGTTTAACGGAGGCTTTCACCTGCAAGTTGGCCTTGGGCCGCGTGAAGTCGAAATCATTGAGGGCGTAAACACCGGGTTGAACTTCCTGGGCAATATTCCAATCGTAAATGTGGTCCCGCTCGCGAAGGAGATGTTCGTCAGGGGGAAAGTAGGGCAACTTCTCGTAGTCGGGATAGGCTTCATGGGAGCTGATCGAATCGGAAAGCACCAGGATGTGTTTGTTGCTCTCGTGCTTGAAGTAGTAGTACATCCCTTCCTGTTCCATGAGCCGGCTGACGAAGTTAAAATCCGTTTCCCGGTATTGCACACAGTACTCCCAGGTCCGGTAACTGCCGCTGAGGGCTTCTTCGAAATCCGTAAAACCGTGGTCGCGGAACACCTCCTTGATAATGTCCGGAACTCGCTTTTCCTGGAAGATACGGCTGTCCGCGGTGCGGGTTAAAAACCACAACCAGGGGCGCACGGTCATGCGGTACACGTTGAAATCGTCGAAGCTGCCCTCCTGCCTGAAACGGCTTACATATCCGTTGAAATAGCGCACTTTGTCGTTGGGCAGGTCGAGCCGAATGGTGACATTCTGACCCAAAAGTTTTTCGAAGGGGATATTGGGGTCCTTGCTGAGAAGGTCGAGCTCCAACTGGAACAGACGACCGAGCTCCTCCGTCGCGGTCATACGGTGAAATAGCAGGAGGTCCTCGCCCAGCGGCGTGAATATCTCCACCGGCCTTGCTGTTTGTATCTGAGCCATGGTTGTGCCATCCAATTCGCGTCAGGAATCTCGCGGCCGTCCCGCTGTCAACCTCAACCCCTCCTCACCCTGCACCTCCCCCGCCAATGGAAAAAGGAAATAGGAGGCATTCCTCATCGGATCGTGAGGCCGGTTCCACTGACGTAGATATGGATCACGGAGGTTTTATTCGGTTGCACACCGGTCGCAACCTTCCACTGCGCCTGTTGATAATCCCTGAATATGCCCAAGACACCGATGGTTCGCGTTTGATCCGGCGTTTCATCAAAGAAAACCGTGCGTTTCTCGTTGGGTTTCAGGATGATCTCTTCTTTGCTGACCAGTTCTTTGCCAAGCACTTGATCATCTTTCTCATAGAGTGCGAAAAAGTCCGCATCCCGGAAGTCCGAGTACGACTTTAACTGATAAATCCGCACGACCAACGGGGAGGCCCGCCCTTCGGAATTCGGATTGATATCGCCGGCCGCTTCAAATTCGAGCACGACCCGCGTGGGTTCCGGGGGCGGAGGAGGCTTCTCCTTTTTGAAAAAGCCGCATGCCGCTAACATCATCATCACACACACCAGTACGAATCCTTTTTTCATCATCATCTCTCACGGTTGCTCAAAATAATTCGTGCGGCCATATTCCTCCCGGGTCCGATCGCAAATACATTGTCTCCATCGCAGAATGGCGGCTCTGATCAATTGCAGGCCGCTCACCAATCACATCAGGATCGCGCCCGGGCGGGCCTGTAAAGCCGGTCTAAATCATTCACTCAAACGCATACGCAAATTGTCCCTCGGCCATGCTCAGGTGCGCGCGCGCGATCGACCTGCCCTCCATCATACTGGTTAAAATTTCCTGGCTCACCCGCGGCAGCACGGTGTTGGTTAAAATCGAATCGATCATGCGACCGCCGCTTTCGTATTCCGTGCAGCGGCTGACGATATGAGCGACGACATCCGGATCGTAAGTGAACGGAATCTTGTGATTTTCGTGGATGCGTCTTTCAATGCGGCCCAGCTGCAAACGGACGATGTCGGCCAGCACGGAATCGCTTAAGGGGTAGTAGGGAATCGTCACCAGGCGGCCCAGCAATGCGGCCGGGAAAACCTGCAGCAGTGGTTTACGCATGGCCCGGCCCAGACCGTCCGCATCCGGCAGCAATTCGGGGTCCCGGCACATGTTCACGATAAGGTCCGTGCCGACATTGGTGGTCAGTAGAATCAAGGTGTTCTTAAAGTCGATGAAGCGCCCTTCGCCGTCTTCCATCCATCCTTTGTCGAAGACCTGGAAAAAAATCTCGTTCACGTCGGGATGGGCTTTTTCCACCTCATCCAACAGAATCACGCTGTAGGGCTTGCGGCGCACGGCCTCGGTCAGCACACCGCCTTCCCCATAGCCGACGTAGCCCGGGGGGGCGCCTTTGAGGGTGGAAACCGTGTGTGCCTCCTGGAACTCGCTCATGTTGATGGTCACCACGTTTTGTTCGCCGCCGTAGAGCGCTTCGGCCAGGGCCAAAGCGGTCTCGGTCTTGCCGACGCCGGAAGGACCGGCCAACATGAAGACCCCGATGGGTTTGTTGGGATTATCCAGTCGGGCGCGGGAGGTCTGGATGCGCCTGGCGATCATTTCCAGAGCGTGGCGCTGCCCGAGGATACGCCGGTTCAGGACATCCGCTAGCTGCAGGACCGTGTCGATCTCATTTTTCACCATCCGGCCCACCGGAATGCCGGTCCAGTCCGCAACCACCGCTGCCACCGCCTGGGCGTCAACGGTCGGTAAAATCAAAGGGGCTTCGCCCTGCAACGTCTGCAGCTCGGCCTGCAGCGCTTTTAATTCCCCGCGCATTTGCTGGAAATCGGGCTCGTGATCGACCGTTGCGGTCTGGTCGACAGGTTCTTCCCCCTCTGTAGGCGTACCTTCCACCCGGCCCGTTTCTTCGCGCAGCTGCTTGCGCAGACCCAGAATCTGATCCACCAGATCCTTTTCAGCGTTCCAGCGCGCCTCGAGTTGCTGGAGGCGCGCCTGTTCGGCGCTCAATTTGTCTGAGGCGGCCGCCTCCCGTTCGGCCGTATCCAGACCCACGGATTTTTCCCGGCCGATGATCCGCAACTCCGTTTCCAGCGCACTGATCCGCTTGCGGCAATCATCCACTTCGGCCGGAACCGCATGCTGGCTGATGGCCACCCGCGCGCAGGTGGTATCCAGCAGGCTGACGGCCTTGTCCGGCAACTGGCGGGCCGGGATATAGCGATGCGAAAGCCTGACCGCGGCCTCCAGGGCTTCATCGAGCACCTGCACCCGGTGGTGTTGCTCCATGACGGAGGCCATGCCGCGCATCATCAGGAGGGCGTTCTCCTCGTCGGGCTCCTGGATCTGAACGACCTGGAAGCGGCGTGTCAACGCTGGATCCTTTTCGATGTATTTCTTGTATTCGGCCCAGGTCGTGGCGGCGATGGTCCGCAGAGTGCCCCGCGCCAGGGCCGGTTTCAGCAAATTGGCGGCATCCCCGGTGCCGGCCGCACCCCCGGCGCCGATCAGGGTATGGGCTTCGTCGATAAACAGAATAATCGGCTTTTCCGATGCCTGGACCTCGTCGATCACCTGCCGCAGGCGTTTTTCAAATTCCCCCTTATAGCTGGCTCCCGCCTGCAGGAGCCCCACGTCCAAGACCCGCAGGGTGACAGTCTGCAAAGGGGGCGGCACGTCGCCGGCCGCAATGCGCAACGCCAACCCTTCGACCACGGCCGTTTTGCCGACGCCGGCCTCACCGGTCAGAATAGGATTGTTCTGCCGCCGCCGCATGAGGATGTCGACGATTTGCCGGATCTCGTCATCCCGGGCGACGATGGGGTCGATTTCGCCTTGGCGGGCCTTTTCAGTGAGATCCTGGGAGAATTGGCGCAGGGCGTCCTGTTTGCCCAGCGGCGCCGGAGCCATTGCCCCTTCGGCGGCCTCCGGCGTGCCGCCGCCCAAATGCGAACCGTCCGTGGCGGCCAGGTGGTCCTCCGGCGAACCGCCGACGATCCGGTTGAATTGCGCGGTCAAGGCGTCCAATTTTATTTTGCCGAATTCATTTGAAATACTTTCCAGGATGCGCCTCAAGCCGCGGGTCTCTAAAATGCCCACCAGCAAATAGCCGGTGCGCACCTGGGAGTCACCGAACATCAAAGTACCGTACATCCAGCCCCGCTCAACAGCCTCTTCCACATGCGAAGAAAAATCCTGAATACTCGTCGATCCCAGCGGTAAACGTTCCAAGGCGTTGGTCAAGTCCCTTGCCAGATTGGAATGATTCAGTTCGAAGTGTTTGATAACGCGATGCAGGTCCGAATCCTGCAAATTTAGAATCTGGTGCAGCCAGTGCACCAGCTCCACAAACGGATTGCCCCGCATCTTGCAGAAGGTGGTCGCGCTTTCAATCGCCTGGTAGGCCAGGCGGTTCAGTTTACCAAACAGGGCGGTACGGCTGATTCCAGTCACTTTTTCACGCCTCACCCGAGCACGTCGGAAATAATTGGAAGGGATTCGATTATATTATCTTTAGCCAGACAGGCTAAACCGGATGATCGGGGTAGATCCTGTCTGCGAATAGGAAAATATAATTGAATCCATTCATGGTCTAAATAATTTTTGCGCCATTGGTAACATAGCCGAAGGCGTTCAGGATAAGATCATCCGCATCGGTTGCGCCGGCTCTTTCGCCCAGCCAGCTGGTCCATCCCAGACGGCAACGCCCATCAAGACGCGCCGCCGGTACTTCTTCCCGTCTTAATACCAACTTCACATCCCA
>CP070697.1:2461297-2466510 GCA_020353555.1 Desulfobacterales bacterium | reverse complement strand
AATCAAGCACCTGTTAATCGCCCTTCAAGAAAGACCCCTATCCTAAAAAGCTTGACATTGCGACGGATTAACCGCATAGAGAAGATTTCTTGAGCGGGCAGTTGCAGACCAACGGCCCAAATTTTACAAAACCATTTGGTATTCAGCTAATTGGAGATACCTTCAAATGCCTTCCAAAAAGACCACTTATTCGGGGATCGACGAACACCCTGACGCCGAATGGGAGTGTGGCGATATCGAATCCCATGAAACCGTCGATTTTGAAAAGATTAAAGTAGAGTGCCTCTGCCCTAAATGTGGTAGGAAACATATCTTGAAGTTTCCCTGGACCGGAAGAGGCATACCCCGCAAGTATTGCCCCCAGTGTAAAGGAAACTAGCCCGAAGTCAGGCCTTATGCTCATCATTTGATGAATGCAGTCAATCAACGAAAAGGAGAATTTTAAATGAACAAAGCAGATTTAGTGAATGAAGTTGCGCAGGTTGTCAATACCAAAAAGGAAGCACAAGCCGCCGTGGAGCGGGTTTTATCAGCCATCACCCACGCCTTGCAGCGGGGTGATTCGGTTTCCCTGGTCGGTTTCGGCACTTTCAAGGTGGTCGATCGCAAGGCTCGCAAAGGAAGAAATCCTCAGACCGGAGAGGAAATCCAAATTGGCGCCTCCAAAGCGCCTAAGTTCTTACCCGGCAAGGCACTCAAAGATTCCCTGAATTAGTCTGCAGGCGCCGAAGAAGCGATCCGGGCCGCGGAAGCCCGCTGCCCGCGGCAAATCTCGCCGGCCCGCACTCCGCGCCCGGATTTCGGCAAAATTTTGTCGATCTGAACAAGTTTGAAGGTCTTTAACTCCAGGACGGCGGCTACCTGGACAAAGCATGGTTGTTACCTCTGCCGACCGAGAGCTTGGTTCCAGGAATTCAAATTTAGCCGCTTAACGTCATGAATTTGACAGGCCGCATCGATTTCGAAATTGGTATCAATTTAGCGGTATGAAAAATATCCCGGTCGACCGCTGACCGGCTTTGGACATCGGGAAACTGTCTGAGAAAATTTGAGGTCGTTAAACCGGACCGTAAAAAGGAGTTACAATCCAGGCCCGGATTGACCTTCCTTTGCGCGGCCTCCTTTTTGAAATCAGCGCGCGGGTCGGTTTTGCGAACCCTTATTTGCGCGTTTTTTCCGCTGCCCAAAGCCGATCAGCGGCCGGCCTATCCAGGGTTTTTCAACGGGCTAAACTGTTACGATATTTGAAGACGGCCACACGCAGACACAGACAACCGAATTTGGGAAAAAAGCAGTTTTTTTGCTTGCGCTTTAACCCGAATACCTGCCTTATCCCACACAAGATAAAGGCCACATTTCAACCTGCAAACGACATGATGCGTTGCTTGCTAAATCCAGGGCCAAACGGCGATCTGAAACCGCCTTTGACCTGGACCAAGCGGATGCCCGGAAGATCCCGGCCGCAGGCTACCCTCAAGGGGCATTCCTGCGCCCTGACAACGCTAGGAATGCGGCAAATCAGACGCGGCTTCCCGATGAAAACGGTCGATTTTCTTTTAACCTCAAGCGCTTTACCGGGATGATCCAGCGGCCGGTGGCTGTCCCGCGGTCCAAGCCGCCCGCAGCCAAACAACCCGACTGAATCACTTTCGACATTTTTGACGGGTTAGCGCGTATTCTCCCTGAATGGCTCGTCGATGGATGATAGAAATCTGCGCCATTCCGTATTGATGCTGGTCGGGATACTTGCCCTTGGCACGTGCGGCTACTATCTTTTCGAGCGCATGAGTTTTTTTGAAGCCTTGTACATGACGATCATCACCGTCTCCACGGTGGGATTTTCTGAAATTAAACCCCTCACCCCCGTGGGTCGCGCGCTAACGATCGTGATCATCGTCTTGGGGATCAGTGTCGGCGCTTACACCATCGGTATGCTGGTAAGAATGTTGATCGAGGGGGAGTTTCGCAAAATCTTTGGAAGGAAAAAGATGGAAAGGCAAATTGTAGACTTAAGAAACCACTACATCGTGTGCGGATTCGGACGCATCGGCCACATTATCTGTGATGAACTCCATGCGGACAATATCGACTTTGTGGTGATTGAACAGGATTTGGCGGCCCTGGAGCAGATTGAAGCTAAAAAATACTTATCCCTCGGAATGGATGCAACCTCCGAAGAAGCTTTAATCAAGGCCGGTATCATGAAGGCCAGGGGGCTGGTCACGGCCGTGCGCTCCGATGCCAATAACTTGTTCATCACCCTGACGGCCAAAAGCCTGCGACCGGATATATTCGTCCTCTCCCGGGCCTCGGAAGAAAAAAATGAGAGCAAGCTCCTCAAAGCCGGCGCAACCCGGGTGGTCTCGCCTTATCTGATCGGTGGACGGCGGATGGCCCAAGTATTGAAAAGACCGACTGTCGTCGACTTTATCGACATCGCGACCATCGACAGCCATCTGGGTCTCATCATGGAAGAGGCTCGGGTCGGAGCCAACTCCGGTCTCATCGGTAAAAATCTGATTGACAGCAATTTGCGAAAGGACTACGGCGTGATCATCGTGGCGATAAAAAAAACGTCGGGTGACATGATATTTAACCCGATCCCTTCGGAAAGGCTCGAGACCGGTGATGTCATCGTGGTGATCGGCAAAAAAGACGATATGAAACGGATGAGGGATATCCTTTAATGCGAATCGGCGCGCATCCGTGCGTTGATTCCGGCGTACTTTTTTGGCAACCGCTAGATCCCCCGCTTTTCCCGTCCCGGTTCGACCGTCGCATTCCCGGATAACGCCAGCTAGTTGTTTGGGGCGGTGCCCGCGGCCTCCTGGCGCACGACATACTCTCTGACGCGGTTGCCTTCCATCGCCTGCACCGTGACCAGAAATTCCCCGAGCGGAATTTCTTCTTTTTCCTGGGGTATGCGGCCGATTTTATTCAGGACATACCCGGAAAAGGTATCATACTCCTTCGAATCGGGGATATTCATCGGTATCTTTTCATTGACCTCGTCAATCTCGGTTTTGCCCAGCACCCGCCATTCATCGTTCTTGACCTTGATTATGCACGGCTCGAATTTATCCGTTTCATCGATGATCTCCCCCACAATTTCTTCGAGCGCATCCTCCAGGGTGATCAGTCCGGACACGCCGCCGTGCTCGTCGACCACAATCGCCATATGTTGTTTGCGCTTCTTGAACTGCTGGAGCAAACTGTCCAGTTTTTTGTTATCCGGGACAAAGTAAGGTTTGCGCATGATTTCACGGATATTGACCTCGTCATCCGATGTCGCCTGATGCATAAACAGGTCCTTGATGTGCAGGATGCCGACCACATGGTCAATGCTGCCTTCAATGACGGGAATCCTGGAATAGCCTGATTGCAGAATTCTTTCCAGCGGGACCTTCTGGTCAGCCTCAATCACGAACATGTCCGCCCGCGGAGTCATGATTTCCGAAGCGGCGGTATCATCAAATTCGAATATATTGTGGATCAGCTCTTTTTCTTCTTCCTTAATCTCCCCTTCTTCTTCCACGACCTCGACCATGGTCATCAACTCCTCCTCGGTAACCTTGGGTTTCCGCTGAATCTTGCCGGTCAGCTTGGGAATAAAATTCAAAAACAAAATGATCGGATAAAATAAGACCGACAGCCAGTAAAGGGGGAAGATGACGATCCGGGCAATCAGGATATTGTTGCGGGTGGCGATTGATTTGGGGAAGATTTCGCCGAAGATCAATATGAGAAAGGTCATGATTCCGGTGGCGATTCCGACGGCATTGCTGGAAACGAGGCTGATGGTAATGGCCGTGGCCAGGGCGGATGCGCCCACGTTCACAATATTGTTGCCGATAAGCACGGTAGAAAGCAACCTGTGCGGGTCATCCTTCATCTTCTTAATCAGCTGGTTGGCCCGACCCTTTTCCTTGGCGAGGTGGATGGCTTTGGCTTTGCTGATCGAAAACAAGGCGGTTTCAGCGGAAGAGAAAAAGCCGGAGAGAAAAATCAGGATCAGCAAAACCACGATTTGATCAAATAGCATGGATGTTCCTAGTTTAGATGCCTATCCCCATGTTGTTGAACCGCAATCGTCTTTCGATGTAGTTGGAGGCAAGTGAGTTTACTCGGGTCGTTGGGTCACAAGGATGCAGTTGAAGTAGGGCTTAATCGGAACCCCGGGTAAGTTAATCTTTCAAAGGCAAATGCGGTGCGCATTTTTTGTTTTACTTTACTGAAATAATAATAATATTCGCCGGAAGTGTCAATCCAGAAGTCTGCCGAAGAAAAGTTTCGCCCCCGCCGGCGTTTGCGCTTCCCACGTGGGGGAAGGTGCGTATCACTTACTCCGAATCAGGATCTCGGCCGCGCGGGACGGGTTCAATCGGGACTCAACCCCGCGGGCGGACCCCGCAAACGGGTCAACCTCAGAGTAAAGAGGATCGCCGACGCTGCCGCCGGGCGCTGAAGCCAACGATAAAACCCAGTAAAAGGACCCCCGAGCCGGCTAAAAACCACTTGACATAATGCTGAAGTTCAATTTTGGTTAGCTGCTCTTCGAGTTTTTCCGCTTTTTGCGTCTGTTTGGCAAGCTGCGCGCTGGCTTGCTCATAATTTGTTTTCACCTTTAGATAACTGGCCGAATCGGTTTTGAGGGAATTATAATCGCTGCTGAGCTTCTTGAGGGTTTTTTCATTGGCGCTCAGCGCCGTGCTGAGCCGCTCATTCTCGGCTTTGAGATTGCTGTTTTCTTCCCGCATAGCTTCGAATTGGCTCTGAAGATCGTTAAATTTCACTTGCAGCCTTTCCAGTTGAATGCTATCCGGTGGTTCCCTGACCAGGTAGCGCGTGAGAACCCAGCCTTGTTTGCCGCTCATCATCCGCACTTCGGACCATTCCTCTCCGGACTGCAGAATTTCAAGCTCCTGGCCGGATTCAATCACCGCTATAATTCGATGTTGATTGCTTGGCCCGGTGCGCAGGGTTAACTTTATTTTGTCTGTAATGAACATTCTTTGGCCATGGACGGGACCGGAAATAAAAAACAGGCAAATTCCAAACAAAAACATCCCTTTCATCAACAGCTTCATAAAAGGCACTCTCCATCATAATAAGTTTCTGAAATTATAAATGATTACACGCTATTCGGCCCGTCCACGCTTAATGACGCGAACTGCAAAAAAGAATCAGCGGCACCCGCGGGTCGTTTTTGAAAC
>CP070697.1:2455978-2461197 GCA_020353555.1 Desulfobacterales bacterium | reverse complement strand
GTATCAATTTGGCTGTATGCAAAATATCCCGGTCGGCCTAGCCATGGTTTTTCAAAGGGCTAAACCGTTACCAATTTTTTTAACCAAAAAAACCGGGCACCCTGTTGGAGTGCCCGGCTTTTTTAGATCGACACCGGCGGTTCAAGTCTTCCCGCGAAGCCGCCTGTCTTTCCATGCGGTTAATTCGGGTTTTTGACCTTTCAGAGCAAGTCGTTGCTCAATGATTCCTTCAGCATCTTGTCAGCGATCTTTTCCGCGTCGCGTTCATAAGTCCCATTTTCGATCTGGTTTTTGAGTTCCGCCACTTTTTCTTTCCGAACCTCAGGAAGCGCCTCCAGTTGCTTTTTGGCTTCCTGCATCCGTTTGGCTGTTTCTGAAATCTCAACTTTATCGGTTTTGACGGTGGAGTTTGCGGGCTTGTCAACCGCGACCGCCGCTTTATTTTTATCCTGCACCTGATTGACGTAGGCATCAATTTGAATGGTGTTGGTTTTGCTCGAAATTTCCATTGTGCTGTCTCCCTAAGAGTTAAACGGGTTCAGGTCTCAACCACGGCTTGTAGCATAACATTTGCACCTTAACGTGATTTGCCCTTGATGTCAATTTTGAGTTGTATTCACTCTTATTATCGGTAATTAAAGCTGAAACTTTAATTTTTTTCGGGCACGCCTCTGTGCTAATAGATTGCTAAACGGCTCAATGATGATAAAAATAAAAATTGTCAATCGCAACATTAAATCCATTTGGATCCCGGGATTCCATGATAAAAATCGGTCCGGCAGGCTCCGACGGTTTAGGCCATCTGAAGGGCTTACAGAAAGTCGTCCGCATGAAACTGGATTGCATGGAGGTCGCGTTCACTTACGGGGTGCGCATGCGCATGGACATTGCGGCGCAGATGGGGGCCTTGGCCCGGGAAAATGGAATTATCCTTTCGGTGCACGCGCCCTATTTCGTCAATCTGGCCTCCGATGAGAGCGAAAAGGTGGCGGCCAGCAAAAAGCGAATACTGGATGCGTGCCAACGGGCGGATGCCATGGGTGCCCGAAATGTCGTGTTTCATGCCGGTTTTTATCAAGGCCAAACAGCCCGGCGCACCTACGATTTGATCCGGGGCGCGATTCTGGATATGCAGGAACATATCGTACGAAAAGGCTGGCAACTCAAGTTGTGCCCGGAAACCACCGGCAAACCCTCCCAATTCGGTTCGCTGGCTGAAATCTTAGGGTTGATGGATGACACCGGCTGCGGGATAACAATCGACTTTTCACACCTTTACGCCCGGCAGCAAGGAACAGTCGATTATCCGAAGCTTTTGAGAAAACTGCCCCGACAGTTCCATGCGCATTTTTCCGGCATCGAGTATGGGGTGAAGGGCGAAAAAAAACATGTGGTCACCCAGGCCAAGGACTTCGAGCCGTTGGCGCGACAGCTTGTCAAGCGGCCGCTGGACATCACGCTCATCAACGAATCTCCCCAACCTTATAAAGATGCCGCCATGATGAAAAAAATGCTGCGGAAATATCAGCGTCAGTGAACGGCGCAGCGGTTTCCGACAAGGCACCGGGGGCGCCATCACGAGGGGAAGATCGGAATCCGGAAAGATGGGAATGATGCCCCTGATTGCCACCCATTCTATCGAAGGGGCTGATAAGCATGCCGATTCATAACGCCGACATCGCCGACGTCTTTGATGAAATTGCCGACTGTCTGGAAATCGATGGTGCCAATCCCTTTCGTGTAAGGGCTTACCGCAACGCGGCGCGCACGGTTCGCGGGCTTGGGGTTGAGCTCCGGGATCTCGTGGCGCAAGACGATGATCTGACCCGTCTTCCCGGGATCGGAAAGGATTTGGCGGCCAAGATCCAGGAGATCCTTGTCAGGGGTACGGCGCAGGCGCTGGAAAAACTTCGCGCGCGGATTCCCCCGACCCTCACGGAAATATTGAAAATCCCGAATTTGGGACCCAAGCGTGTCAGGGTGCTGTTTCAAGAGCTCAAGATCCAAACCTTGGAGCAACTGCGCGAAGCCGCTCAAAAAGGAGATATTCGTCAGTTGCCCGGTTTCGGTGCCCAGACGGAACGTCACATTCTGGAGGCCGTCGAGGCCCGGGCGACCAAAGCCAAACGGATCAAGCTGGCGGTTGCCCGATCCTATGTCGACTCCCTGATAGACTATTTGAAGAAAGTGCCTGGTGTCGAACAGGTGGTCGCCGCCGGCAGTTACCGCCGTTGCCAAGAAACGGTCGGGGATCTGGATATCCTGGTCACGGCCCGTCAGGACAGTCCGGTGATGGCGCGTTTCGTCCAATACGACGAAGTCAAGGAGATCCTCTCTCAAGGCCGCACGCGGTCCAGCGTGGTTTTAGTTTCAGGCTTGCAGGTTGATTTACGGCGGGTGGAACAGGCAAGCTTCGGAGCGGCCCTGCAATATTTCACCGGCAGCCAGGCGCATAACATTGCCATTCGGCGAATGGGAATCCAGCGCGGATTGAAAATCAACGAGTACGGTGTGTTTCGGCTTGACCAGCGGGTCGCGGGCGCAACCGAAGAATCCGTCTACCGTGCCCTGGGCCTTCCGTACATTCCGCCGGAACTGCGTGAAAGTCGGGGGGAAATTGAGGCGGCTGGTCGGCAGGGGCTCCCCAAACTGATCGAACTATCCGACATTAAAGGTGATCTTCACGTGCACACCAACGCCACGGACGGCCGTTTTGCCCTGAAGGAAATGGCGTTGGCTGCCGCGGATCGCGGCCTGCAATACATCGCCATTACCGATCACTCCGATCAACTGAAGGTGGCCGGGGGGCTGACCCCGAGCCAATTGCGGCGGCAGCTGGATGAGATTGACCGTCTCAACGAGGAACTGCCGGGTATCACCATTTTGAAAGGAATTGAAGCGGAAATCCTAAAAGATGGGCGGCTGGATTTGCCGGAAAAAATCGCCGCTGAGCTGGATCTGGTGATTGGTTCGGTCCACAGCCATTTCGCACTGCCCCTGCCAAAACAGACCGAGCGCATTCTGAGAGCCATGGACCATCCCCATTTTACGATCCTGGCGCATCCCACCGGCCGTCTGATCGACGAGCGCGATCCGTATGCGGTGGATATGGGCCGCATTATCGCCAAGGCCCGGGAGCGGGGCTGTTATCTCGAACTGAACGCAAGCCCCAAGCGCCTGGACCTTTTGGACATCTACTGCCAGGTTGCCCGGGAGGAAGGGGTTCGGGTGGCCATCAACTCGGATGCCCACGGGATCGACGATTTTGACAACCTCATTTATGGCGTGGGTCAGGCGCGGCGGGGCTGGCTGGGGAGAGATGATGTCTTGAACACCCGCGACCTGGCTGAACTGCGCCGGCTTCTAAAAGACGCCCTTGTGCCTCCCGCAGCGGGAAAGACACCTCTAGGCAAACCTTCAACCCAGACCGTTTGATCGCCGATCCCGGGCAATCAGATCATCGGCCCACTGGATAATGGGCCGGAGTCTTGCGGGAGCCAAGCGCTCGATTTCCTCACCGGAAATCCAGCGGTATTCATGGTGTTCCGGTTTTCCGATCTCGGGGTTGATTGCCAGGGTCACTGCGGAGTCTGAAGTTTCGGCGATGTAATACCGTGCGATTTTGGTTCCCCGATTATAGGGTAGCGTTTCTTTGAAAATCTCACCCCACCGGAAGGACAACGCGCGAATCCCGGTTTCTTCCTGTACTTCTCTTTTTGCGGTTTCCAATGGAGTTTCGGGGGGCTCCACGATTCCTTTGGGAAAATCCCAGTTCCTGTACGCGCGCAGAAACAGGTATTTCCACTCCCCGTGATCTTTTCTGACGATGACTGTTCCGGCTGACAGGATCATTTGTTTTTCGGCCGTCAAAAAGGACGCAAACGCACAGTGCTCAAGGATGAACAGGATGTCTTCGGGGTCATCCCGGATGCGGGGGGATGATCGCACCCCAGCTTCAAGAATGTTTTTTCAATGTCTTCTTCTGGGCCTTCGCTTGGCGCTCCGCGGTTAAAGCCGTTCTTTGAGGGGGGTGGTCCGGCCCGGTCAGGTGAGAAGCCCTTGTTGCAGGATATCGTTCCACTGATCAAGGAGCTGCTCCCTGTTTTCGCGGATCCACTTTTCACCATTCAACGCGCTCAATTCGCTGATGCGGATGAACAGTTTGGCTTTCTGTTCTTCCGTTCCGGGAATATGGCAAGTTCCCAAAAGGTCGTAAATTCTTTCGGGTGAGAGTGTGGCCATGACCCCCTCGGCGTGGGTGCTATTTTGCTGTGGGTTTAGGGCTTTTTTTGATCTCTTGCGGCGGTTGCCGGACAATTCCGTTCGCCCGAACACCGGTATGACCGCCGACAATCAGTCCCACCCCTTCCATGGTCCGAATTCCGCGATGGGGATTCACTGAAAGGCATATAATCTAAAGCGAGTACTATGTCAAAAAATTATGGCGCGCTGATGACCGATTTGGCTTGACCCCCCGAGGAAAACCATGCTTGTATGACCGGCGGTGCGACCGCCGGTTCTCAAGTCCATGCGGTTGAATCCGTCCCGGGCTCACCATGTTCAAGAAACAACGAGGAGGATATGATGAATCTTTTTACGATTGATCCGCAAAAGTGCAACCAAGACGGCCTCTGTGTGCAAGCGTGTCCGACCACGGTTATCCAGATGAATTCCCCCGACGATATGCCGACGCCGACAGCGGACTTCGAGCAATACTGTCTAGCCTGTGGACACTGCGTGGCGGTGTGTCCGACCGGCGCCTTCAATTTAAGCTGGCTTGATTCCGACGACTGTCCGCCTGTCAGGAAAGAACTGAACTTGAGCCCGGAGCAGGCCGAGCATTTCCTGCGCTCGCGCCGTTCCATCCGAAATTATAAAGACCAGCCGGTCGAACGGCGTTTGCTGGAGAAGCTTTTGGAGATTGCCGGTTATGCCTCATCGGCCAGGAACATGCAGCCCTGGCACTGGACGGTGGTCGCCAATCCGGCCGAAACGCGGCGGCTGGCCGGCATGGTCATTGACTGGATGCGTTCCGTGATGCGCCGGGATCCTGCCTCGGCCGAGCGCCGCGGTTATCCCCGCGTGGTCGCGGCGTGGGAAAGCGGGCAGGAACGGATCTGCCGCGGCGCCCCGCACGTCATTGTGGCCCATGGCGACAAAAACTGGGATTTCGGCGCCGAAGACTGCGCGCTGGCATTGAGCTACCTCGAACTGTTCGC
>CP070697.1:2450655-2455878 GCA_020353555.1 Desulfobacterales bacterium | reverse complement strand
GGCCGTTCCCAGGGTTTTCATTTTGCTGCGCATGAAATCGAGCAGTTTATCGGGGCTGAGAAGGGCCTTGGTTTCCTGATATAGAAACGTTTTATTGGCCGACCCGCCGCCTTTGGCCAGGAAAAGAAAATGGTAAGCGTCGCCCGGGGCGGCGTAGATTTCAATCTGAGCCGGCAAATTACATGCAGTGTTCTTTTCGGCATACATGGTCAGGGGCGCATTCTGGGAATAGCGCAGGTTGCCCCCCGTATAGGCATTGAAAACCCCTTGGGAAAGCGCCACTTCGTCGGCATAACCGGTCCAGACTTGCTGTCCCTTTTTGCCGATCACGATGGCGGTGCCCGTATCCTGACACATGGGAAATACACCTTCGGCCGCGATTACCGCGTTTTTCAGCAATTCCAGCGCGACATAGCGGTCGTTGGCCGAACTGGCCGGATCATCCCATATGGCCGCCAATAGCTTCAGGTGCGAGGGCCGCAGCCAATGGGAAACATCTTTAAAGGCCTGCTCCGCCAGCAAGGTCAGGCCCTCGGCGGCTATTTTCACGACCGGAGTCCCGTCGAAAGCCGCCACGGAAACATGATCCCGGGTTAAAAGGCGATAGGCAGTATGGTCCTCCGCTAGGGGAAACATCTCTTGATAGGCAAAATCGACCACGCCGGGATTCTCCTTGTCACGTCCAATGTTATGGCAGGCCCGATAAAAATTTGTAAATTATATAAGCCCTACGGGGCTGTCAAGGGATTTTATGCGTCCGGGGGCGCTTGCCGGGCCGGTATCCGGAGGCTGACCGTCGTGCCGACCCCCGGTTTGGATTGCACTTCGATCCGGCCGTCGTGCTGATCAATAATCTTCTTGGTCATCATCAAGCCGATGCCGGTCCCGCCCGTCCCTTTGGTGCTGAAAAAGCTCTGAAACAATTTGCTTTGCACATCTTGAGGCATACCGCAGCCATTATCGCTGACCTGGTATTCAATCCCCCCGTCCCCCGTGGCCCGTGTTTTGACCACCACCGTCTTGTCTCGTCCGGCGGCCGCCTCATCCTGGCAGGCGTCCAAGGCATTGGCCACCAGGTTCAACAGACAGCGGTGGAGGCCTTCCGGATCAAAACCGCAGGCCTTCAAATCGCCGCCAAGCTCCGTGCGCAAATCGATCCCCAGTTCCTGCGCCTTGGCCCGCATCAGATTCACGGCCTCCTGGGCCGGGGTGTTCGGATCGCTCAGGCAGAAGTGGGTAGCGGCATACTTACCGTAATTCAACAGGTCCAGGGAAAGATTTTTGATTTTGTCGACATTGCCCGCCACCATTTCCCAGCCCTCACGCAGATATTTCTTGTTGTCCAGTTCAATTCCCTTGCGAAGCACGAAAATGCTGCCTTTCAGGCCGTTGGCGATGTTCTTGATGGCATGGGACAACTCGGTCACCGTTTGACCGACGGCTGCCATTCTTTCGGCCTCCACCAGTTTGCGCGCCTTTTCTTCCACGAGTTTTTCCAGACTTTCGGTGTATTCCCTGAGTTTCTGCCGCAGGGCAATCCTTTCCCGGGCCCTTTTCAGAGCGATTTCCAGCACCTCATCATTGATCGGTTTGGTTACAAAATCGGTGGCTTCATGCTTGAGACTCTTGATCGCCAGATCCATATCGCCGTGGCCCGTAAACATGATGACTTCCGTGTCCGGGTCTTCCCGTTTTATGATCCGTAAGAGCTCGATTCCATCCATGTCCGGCATTTTGATGTCGGTTAGAACAATCGGCGGCTTGACGGCACGGAAAATGCGCAGGGCCTCCCGGCCGTTTTCGGCCGTATGAACCGTATAGCCCGTATCCGTCAGCGCGATTCCCAAAACCTTGCGGATACCGGGTTCGTCATCCACCAACAAGATCGTATCGACCGTCATGGCTTACTCGTCACCGCTGGCCGCGGCCGGAAATATAATCGTAAAGCAGGCACCCTGGCCGTCATCGGAGGCCGCCTGGATGCGGCCGCCCAAATCTTGCACAATGCCGTAGCTGATGGAGAGTCCCAGTCCGGTGCCCTTACCCACTTCCTTGGTGGTAAAAAAAGGCTCAAATATTTTTTCTAAAATGTCTTTGGGAATTCCCAGACCCGTGTCACGGACCTCAACGACCACGTGCGTTCCGGCGGTGCGGGTCCTGAGCGTAATCCTTTTATCTCCGTTGCGATTAGCCTGCGACTTCCATTTTTCTTCGATCGCATCCCGGGCATTGATGAGAAGGTTGATAAAAACCTGCTCCAATCGATCGGCGTCCGCCCACACGGCCGGAAGATTGCTTTCAAGCTCCCAGGCCACCTCAATGCCCCTGACCTTGAGCTGCTGGCTGAATATCTCATAGGTTTTCGCCAGCACGTGGTTGATCTGCACCCGATCCAGCTTCTTATCGGATTTGCGGCCGAACTCCCGCATGTGATTGATAATCTTGCTCGCCCGGTCCACGTGGCTGTCAATTTCCTCTGCCATGGCCAGCAGGATCTCGTCGGCGATCCGTTCCTTTTTTTTGATCTTTTTCATAAAAAAGCTGCCGGCGGTTTTGATGACGGCCAGGGGTTGATTCAGCTCGTGGGCCACGCCGGTGGCCATCTCGCCCAGGGTGGCCATCTTGCTAGCCTGGATCAACTGCTGCTCGGTCTCCAGGCGCTTGGTGATATCGCTGGTGGTCACGAGCAGTACGTGCCGCCCGGGATACTCGGCCGGTGAAATCCACACGTCGACGAAAATGCTCCGGCCGTCTTTGTGGGCTTGTTTGGTTTGATTGATCACCGTGGCCGTCTTGAGCTCGCGCGCATAACGCTCTCTTTCTTCGTGATTAAACAAATCGAGAAAAGAACGCGGGGTAATTTCATGCTTGGCATAGCCGTAGACGGTACGGACACTCTCGTTGCAGTCCAGGATTTGCAGAGACTCGGCATCCAGCACAAAGACCGGATTCGGTATGTTGTTGAAAATCTCCTGGTATTTCTTCTCGGACTTCTCCAGTTTGTCTTCGAGCTGCTTGCGGTGGGTGATGTCCAGACTGATCTCCATGGCCGCCACGATTTCACCTTCGGCATTTCGAATCGGCGAGGTTTTCACAATCCAGTAGGTGGGGATCCCGTCTTTGCTGATGCCGGCCTCTTCGCTGTAATGGGCCCTCCCATCGGCAAAGGTTTTTTCCACCGGGCAATTGGGGCACTTTTCCGTACGCCCTTTATACGCCAGATAGCAGTAATCGCCGGGTTGCGGGGCAAAGCGGTCGGAAAATTCGCGATTATACCCCACCAGCCGGTAGCTTTTGTCCTGCACCGTGATGATACAGGGAACGGTCTCAAACAGGCGCTGATATTCATCCTTTTGTTTGTTCAATTCGGCTTGTTTTTCGCCGATCGAATGGCTCATCTGGTTGATGGCCCGGGCGAGTTGCCCCAGTTCACTGTCCGGATCGACTTCGACTTCGACGACATAATCTCCCTGGGAGATCGCCCGAGTGCCTCGAATGAGGCGCCGGATGGGCTGATTGACGAATCGCAGAACGAAAACGAGTATAATCGCCGAGGTCACCAAAAAGGCGATCCCGGCCAGCCCGAAAATCCCTTTTTCGAGAAAGAAAATCTCCCTGTCGGCCTCCTCCAGCGAAACCACGACATCCAGGGCGCCCAGGATACTTTTTCCCTCGGGATGGATGTGGCAGGAACTGGTCGAGCAGCCGGGTTCATTGCAGATCGGGCTGATGATACCCAGCAGACGATATCCCTCGGGAGAATTGATGATGCGCGTGCGTTCCTTGAGTTCGGCGGAGGCCAACGGCGGATCCGATTGATGGCAGATATAACAGGCCTCGGCATTAATATTGGTGGTCCGGTCCAATTCCGCAGGCTGGTTGGAAAACTTGATCTGACCGTCCTTGTTATAAATGCGGATGTTTTTGATTTCCCGCTGCTTGGCGATATTTTGGATGATCTGGTTGATATCATCGCGGGAATTGAGCATCATCGAATAATGGGTGCCCAGAATAATCGTCTTGCAGAGCCGTTCCGCCCCGGCCGCCATTTCTTCCTGAATTCGCTGCTTCTGGTATCTGACACTGAAATAAGCCCAGGTCGATATGGTGAGGAGCAGGGTGACACCGACGCTGACGATCAGTTTTGAAACCAGGCTGTGTCGAAATTTTTCAACGTATTTTAGCATGGCTGAATCTCCGTATCCATAAATACCACAGATTCAGAATCGATGAAAGGTGACGCTGGAATTTGTTGACGTGGCGGCAGCCGGAGGTGCGCAGGCGGTTCGATCCGTCGCGATCTATCCGGTTTCGCCGGCTCTTGCGGCGGGAGCATCGGGGACTGCAGGCGGCCCTTGCTTCGGCATCAGGATGCGAAAGTGCGTTCCCTGCCCGGGGGAGGAATCAACTTCTATGGCGCCCCCGTGCTGTCGAATGATCTTATTGGCGATGAAAAGTCCGAAACCGGTGCCCTTGAGCCCCTTGGAGGAATAGAAAAGATTGAAAAGGTTGTCCTGGGACTCCTGGTCCATCCCGATGCCATTGTCCCGGACATCGAAAACCACATGGTCGCGCGTCCGGGTAGCGCCGAAGACGATGTGATGGTCTTTGGGCGCCGGGTCCTCGAGACAGGCTTCAATTGCATTTTCAATGATATTGGTCAGCGCCGTAAATACGACCCGGGCATCCGCCTCGAAAACCCCCAGGGGCGGGTTGAATTCCGGGATGAATGCAATTGGATGCTTGCGTATTTTGGGCTCGATCAAAGCGGTCACATCCTGGGCGAACTGGAGGACATCCACCGGCTTGCAGTCCAGGGGCCTCTCCTTGGCGTAATACAGAATGTCCAGAACCACACCGCGGATACGTTCGACCATGAGATTCAGAACTTCCAGACCCTCCTCGATTTGGCCCTGGTCCTCTTTGGTCAGGCCGGAATTGAGCAGGTACAAACCGGCATCCAGCCCGGTCAGGATTCCTTTGATCCCGTGGGAGACGGATCCCACCATCAGGCCCAGGGATGAGAGGTGATCCTGCAGTACTCGGATCTCGGTGATGTTGGTCGACATCTCCATCACCTGCTCGATCGCGCCGGCCGCATTCCGTATCGGCGCGGTATGGATGAGCACGTTATACTTTTCCCCGGACTTGGAGCTAACCACCATTTCGGATCGGTGGGATTGGCCGTCGGCAAAGGTTTTGGCGACGGGGCAACTTTCACAG
>CP070697.1:2445332-2450555 GCA_020353555.1 Desulfobacterales bacterium | reverse complement strand
CCTGCACTCCGGAACACTCTCTCCAGAATGCGGAACATCTTTCGCCTCTTGAAGACAGAGGCTTCCCGCTGCTTTCTTATCCATGAGGGGCAAACCCCTGACGTCTTCGATGGTGCGGATCTCCTCCGGCGCGATGTCTTTATACCGGGCGCGGTGGTAGGGCGAATTTTCCTGGGCATACCGGAGGTGCTGGCGGAAGTTTTTCAGCTCGATTTGAACCAGTTTTTCGCGCGGCAAGGTTTCCAGCCACGGATTCCAGTAGGCGCAAGGGGTGTCCGGCATTTTCAATGATTCTCCTTAGGGTTAAGCATGCCTCCGCACACGAGGCGATGGATGCCCGCGCCTGCTGCAAATCAGGCAGCGCCGGGGAGCAGCACTCAATCACGGGCAAGCCGAATCTCAATCTCGCGGGCCATCTGCTTTAAAAACGCGGCGTACCGGCCGATGCGATCGTCCGGGAGTTGTCTTTTCAAACCGACGGCCCAGATCGCAAATTGCGCGTTTCCGCGCTTGATGTTCAAGGGGACCGCCAGGGCCCGAATGTCTTCGAGATATTCTTCTTTATCGACGGCGATCCCCTCGCGGCGGGCCTTTCTGATCATTTCCCTGTATTGGGCTTTGTCGACACACGTATAGCGGGTAAAGCGCTGCAGGGGGTTCTGGGATAAAATCTGGTCGAGCTCGTCGTCGGCCAGTTGGGATAGCAGCACTTTGCCCCCGGCGCCCGCCAAAAGAGGCAATTCCATGCCGATTTCAGACGAAATTCTAATATCAAAAGCATCATCCACCTTATCCACGATGATGGCTTTAAGGCCTGATCGGGTGCCGAGAAAGGCGGACAGCTTGGTTTGCTGGTTGATTTTCTGCAAATAGGAATGAACGGTGCGGATTAATTCGGACCCCATGCGGGTGGCCCGACCGAGCATATAGAACTTGATCCCAAAACCGAATTTGTTGGCGGGACCCTGTTCCAGAATTTCAAGATGGGTCAGGGTGTGGAGGATATTGAACACCGTACTGCGATTGAAGTTCAGCACCCTGGCAATCCCACTGACACCCAAAGGCTCACGGGATTTGGCCAAAAGCTCCAAAATCGCGAAGCATTTCTCCAGAGCGGGGACTCTTTTGAAACTGGCCTGCATGCCTGGCACCTGAAAGGAGAGGGATCGATCTCTATAGAAAACAGACTGTCTCCATATAAAATAATCTGCGGCCTCTGTCAAGCCGAAATTCCAAAAAACCACGGACCAACCCAGGGCAAGGGGCTGGCCCAAATCGCCGCAACACCCGACAGCCGCCGTTCGGCTACTCCTGGTCGTCAAGTTCTTCCCGCTTGTGCAGAGCGCAAAATACAACCTCCCTTTTCGCAAAGGGGAAGACTACGCCCTCCCCCTTTGGGCCCCTTCGCAAAAGGGGGCGAACTTCGGGCTCTTTTGGCGAAAAAGCTGACCGGTGACTGAAACCTGATCATACTCAGCCGGCGGCGCCCCGCCACAGCACTTCGAGCTGGGTGTCAAGTTTGGAATAACGCCGTTCGGCATCCACGATTTCAAGCAGCAGCTTGCGATAACGATGCTTCGGAAAAAGGTCCGTCACCCAGCCCCAAATACGCGAGACGGGCACTTTTTGCTCGATGGTCACGCCGAGCTTGACGGAAGCGATAGTGGCCTTGACGGTGGTGGGGTCCTCGTCAGGAACCTCCAGCCGCTTCGCAATGGCCTGGCGGATTTTTTCAAGCTCGACCATATGCGCCGCCATGGGCTCACGGCTATAATCTAGATCTTTTTCGATCTCCGCAAACCACGACACGTAATCCTTAACCGACGACTCCTTGCGCAGAGCGAGGGCTTGTTCCAGAAGCTCCTGCGGCGATGCGGGGTCCTTTGACAACAGGTAGGGCAGAAAAGTCGGCATCCAGGGTACATCGACGAGGTCGGCAATATCCTCCTTGCCGCCCCGGGCAATTTCTTTAAGGCCGGCAAATACCTTGGCCTGCATTTGATCGCGGTCCTCATTGCGCCGCAGCGAGGAGAGGACATGCAGCCTTGCCAGCTTCGGCTGCAACACCTCGTCCGCTTTCGCCGCCTGGGCGTAGGCACTGAAAAGAACCCGGCCAAAAAGAAACGTCAGCAGCCGTTTATCTTCTTCGGAGGACTGCTCAAAACCCTTGAGATCGTCAAGCCGGGGTTTCCATTGGTAGTCGAAGGCGGACAGCTCCGGATAAACCAGCGTGCGCAGCTGATCCGTAAGCACCGGCCGCTCCCGATTGAGCGTCTCGATTGCCGCCGCTTTCAAGGGTAGATAGGCATTTGGCCCGAGTTCCACCGGCAGCAGAACATCTTCTTTTTGATTGCAGCGGTCGAGCAGCTTGACGGTGGCCGGCGTGGCCGGCGTATCGGGATCAAAGAACGTCGCCCAGTATGCGATCATGGGCAGTCGCCGGCGCAGAACGACGGTATCGATGAAGGTTTGCAGCGCGCCGATGTTTTGGCTGATCGCCTTCCAGATCGCGTCTTCGTCGCCGATCTGAGACTCCTGAACGGCCTCCTTGGCGCCGAGCACAAACATTTCCGCCGTGCGAAAGGTCATCGCATCCACGATGACGCCGCACGCCTTTCCGACGATAGTTTTCCAATCTTCAAGTGCTTGCAGCGTTGCTTTCATCCCGCACCTCCTTGCCGATGGGCGTTAAAACCGATTTTCACCCTTTCAATTCAGATTTCCTTGAACAGAAAATAGTCACGTATTTGCATACGGCAAAAACAAAGTCGCCGAACGAACGTGATGGCCACCAAACCCACTATACCCCACGAAAGAACAAATCTTCGTTGCGTGGCTTCATCTCGAAAGTCCAGACCTCGTTAAATGGAAAATGGTCAAACAGTTAAATGGGAAACAAAAATCTATGATATCAGTTCATTACAGTCTTTGAAGGGATGAAAGTCCAATTTTCGTGTCATTGACTGGTATATACCCGAATATTGACCATTTAACCATTCAACCACCCAACGATTTGACGAGATCTGAAAGTAAGAAATAGACGCGAAAACCTTGAGAGAAGTCTGGCCCGGGCTCCGCCAAATTGCCCTTGCGTACCCTTTCCATAAGGTGTAATGTTTATGCAAAACATACACACAGGGAGACAATATGCGAACCAATATTGTCATCGATGACAACCTCATGGCCGAAGCCATGAAACTGAGCCGATTGAAAACCAAAAAGGCTGTGGTCGAAAGCGGTCTGCGCCTGTTAATTCAGATCAAAAAGCAAGAGCGTATCAAAAGCTTACGCGGCAAATTAAAGTGGGACGGCGACCTTGATAAAATGAGGCTTGATCAATGATATTGGTCGACTCATCCGTCTGGATCGATTATTTTAACGGCAACCGCACCTGGCAGACTGATTTGCTCCATGAATTACTCTCTCACGCACCTATCATCATGGGTGACCTAATACTCACAGAGGTGCTTCAGGGCTTTAGATCAGATAGAGACTTTGATGCTGCCAAATCCCATCTGGACGCTCTGCCTTTCATGCAAATCGGTGGTTATGAAGTTGCTCTGAGAAGTGCACAGAATTACCGAAGCCTCCGGAAAAAAGGAGTTACAGTTCGTAAAACCATTGATGTCATAATCGCCACGTTTTGCATCATTGAGGGGCTCACTCTGTTGCACGACGATCGCGATTTCGATCCGATGGTAGCGAATTTATCCCTAAAAGAGCTGCGGCCATAGAAACCACAGCATGTTAGATCAGGTTTTGAAACCGTTACTATCTAAGGCCGTCAGGATGTGGTCACGGTCAGCCTGTTCTTCCATGAGCACAGGCACGTGCTTGGGGCCGAGAGGGGCACCGGCTTGTGTCTTTTAAAATGTCTGCCAACCCGACGGCATCATCGACCTTATTGGGCAGATCGGCACCGACGCCTACAATCAGTGCATATCCATTCTTGAATTGCTTTGGCATGTGGACCTCCTGTGCCGGCAAAAAAGAAGAAGCGCAAAAAACGCGACAGCCCAAAGCCCTTTTGAGAGTTTCCCTTTCGCAAAACGGAATTTAGTTTCTTAAGCAAGTCGTCCTTTCGTAGAGCGGAGTTTAGGTTCCTGCGAAAGTCCTCCTCTCGTAGAGCCGGACCTAGGCCCCTGTAAAAGTCCCCCTTTCGTAAAGGGGGAAAACAGAAGAGCCTCCTTTACCAAAGGGGAGAACTGAAAAGGCTCCCTTGCAGACGCGGGGGAACTTGAAGAGCCCCCCTTTCCGAAAGGAAGGAATCCGAGGATATCAAACGCTCGCCTGAGAACTTGGGACGGCGGAGCAAAAACTTCATTGCCGAAACACCCCAACCCATGTTCGAAGAGCGATGCGACTCAAGGCGGTGCGCCGGTGCAGTTTGATGTCTGTTGCGGGTTGTAGGTTGAGCGGTTGGATGTTGGAGGAGCGCTGCGCTTGAGGGTGGAGATTGGAGGTTAAATCAACCGCGAGCAGATCCTTGGTCGAACAACCCTTGCGAGCCAACAAGCCCCGCACCCTGGCGTGTCGGGCGCCCCATCTCCGCGCTTGACACCCCAGCCATCTTTTGCCATAGTTCTTTCCCGGAAAGCGGATTCTTGGCATCCAGCAGGCGCGCGGCCGCCGCGGAAGGCACGATGCGACGATTGACCGGGCCGAATCGGCCGGAACCCCCCGCCGGATGGAACCGGATGTCACACAAAAATGACCGTGACGACCGCTCGGTCCGGCGGCCGGAAAGACCGCTACGCGGGAGCGATGTAAATAGGCTCAAGGGGATAAACAGAAATGGCACAAGTACTGCTGAAAAACCTCACGAAAAAATTCGGGGATGTGGTGGCCGTCAACAATGTCAATCTGGAAATCACCGACCGTGAGTTTGTGGTGTTGGTGGGGCCTTCGGGCTGCGGTAAAACGACGACCTTGCGCATGGTGGCGGGACTGGAAGACATCACGGAGGGCGACATTTATATCGGCGAGCGCTACGTCAACCATCTGGCATCCAAGGATCGCAACATTGCCATGGTGTTCCAGAGTTATGCCCTGTATCCCCACATGAAAGTATTCGACAATATTGCCTTCGGCCTGAAGATGCGCAAGGTGCCCAAGGAAGAACGGTTGAAACTGATTCATGAAGCCGCGGGGATATTGGGCATTCAGGATTTGCTGGAGCGCAAACCTAAGGCCCTCTCCGGCGGCCAGCGTCAGCGGGTGGCC
>CP070697.1:2440002-2445232 GCA_020353555.1 Desulfobacterales bacterium | reverse complement strand
TGTATGTCTTCTGGGAGCTGGTGGGCCTGTCTTCCTATCTGCTGATCGGGTTCTGGTACGAGAAGTTCAGTGCCAGCGAGGCCGGCAAGAAAGCCTTTGTGATGACCCGACTGGGAGATGTGGCCTTTTTCCTCGGTTTGATCGTAGTATTAATCAATTTCGGAAACCTCAATATCCTGGAAATAAACGGACCCCAAGCGGCCGTCCGCCTGTCGCCGACGCTGATCACGCTTGCGGGACTTCTGATTTTCGGAGGGATCATCGGTAAAAGTGCCCAGTTTCCGCTGCTCACGTGGTTGCCGGATGCCATGGAAGGTCCCACACCGGTCAGTGCCTTGCTGCACTCGGCCACCATGGTGGCCGCCGGGGTTTATCTCTTCGCCCGCCTTTTTCCGTTCTTCAGCCATTCGGCCACGGCCATGACGGTTTTTCTGGCTATCGGTACCATCAGCATGCTCCTGGCCTCCACCATGGCCATGGTCAGCCGGGATATCAAACAGGTCTGGGCCTATTCCACCGTCAGCCAATTGGGTTTCATGATTATGGGACTGGCGGCCGGCAGTTTTTTTGCCGGCGTGTTTCACCTGACCACCCATGCGGGATTCAAGGCTTTGCTCTTTCTCTGCTCCGGGGTTTTCATTCATCAGTATGCAACGAATGACATGTTTGCGATCGGCCGGCAAGGCGGCCGCGGGCTGAAAGTTCCGATGGTCTGCATGGTGATTGCCGCGGCGGCCCTGGCCGGGATTCCGCCCTTATCCGGCTTTTTCAGCAAAGAGTTGATTCTGGCAGGGCTGGCCAACCAGCCCAATCCGATCTGGCTGGCGGCGGGACTACTGGGCGCCTTTCTGACCGCCTACTATGCTTTTCGGCTGATTTTCATCATTGTTTTCCCCCGGAACCGCACCCAATCGCCGGCCCCGGAGCAGCACGCCGGCCACCCCAACGGACTTTATTGGACCATGGCCTGGCCGCTGGTGATCCTGGCCGCCATCACCGTCCTGCTGGGTTTCTTTCAGGGCGCCCTGCAACATTTCTTCGCGGGACACCTGATGACGGCCGCGGGCGGCGCAAATGGACAGCATGGCTGGCTGCCATACGTGGCGTTAGTCCTGGCCCTGGGGGGCGTGGGCCTGGCCTGGTGGGAATTTGGCCGGCGGGGCGCGCGCCAGGTGGGCTTCGTCGAGGGGATCGCTTCCCTCAATGCGCTTTTTGCGCAACGGTGGTACATCGACCGCGGTTACCGCTGGCTGCTGGACCATGTCATCTACCGCGGGATCTCCCATCTGTGTACCCAAAATGACAACAAAATGATCGATGGCGGCATCGATGGTCTCAGCAAGGGCATGGTCGCATCCGGCCGGATCGTTTCCTTTTGGCACACCGGCATGGTGCAGTACAAGTTGCTGGTAATATTCGTCGTAATGGTTCTGCTGGCGTTTTATTACTTCTTTTAACGAGGGGATTGAAATGGCCGCAGACCCGCCGCGGAAAAATCTTCCGCAACGGCCGTGTCTGTCGGCGGCTGATGTTGCCAACGAGTTTTGACGCCCCCGGCGGTTAAGGTTGATGGTCCATGAATATGCAGTTTGCCGATTTCCCATATCTGACAGCCATTCTCCTCTGCTGTGTGGCCGGGCTCCTGGTGATTCTATTTACTCCTGAAAAGCACGCCACCCGGATCAAGTGGGTCAGTGCCGTCTTTTCCGGTCTGACGCTGGTCTTATCCACCTATCTCTTTTGCGCCTACGATAAGAGCCAGGGCGGTCTGCAGTTCGTCGAAAGAATCTACTGGGTGCCGTCGTTGGGCATTCAGTATTTCAATGCCGCCGACGGATTTAATCTGCCGATGCTTTTTCTGACGGGCCTGGTGTTTTTTACCGGGGTGTTGACCATGTGGGAACTGGAGCTGCGCGTCAAAGAATTCTTTGCGCTCTACTTCCTTTTGGTCGCCGGAGTTTTCGGCCTCTTCATGAGCATGGATCTTTTCTTCCTCTTCATTTGGTACGATGTTTCGCTTTTTCCCATGTACCTGCTCATCGCCGTTTGGGGGAGCACCCGCAAGGAATACGGGGCCATGAAGCTGACCCTGTACCTTTTGGCAGGAAGTGCGTTGATTCTGCCGGCGATCATTTATCTGGTGGTGCATTCCGGCTTAAACACGTTTGATTTGACGGCCCTCATGCAACCGCATACGTTTACGCCCTTTCAGCAGAAACTGGCATTCCTCCTGTTTTATGTCGGATTTGGCATCCTGGCCGGTGTGTGGCCGTTTCACACCTGGTCACCGGTGGGCCATGTGGCGGCGCCCACCGCCGTGAGCATGGTGCACGCGGGCGTCCTTATGAAGATCGGGGCTTTCGGTGTGTTGCGGGTGGGAATTTTTCTTTGCCCGCAAGGCTGGCAGTATTGGGCCCAGCTCATGGCGCTGCTGGCCACGGTGGGTATCGTTTACGGGGCTTTTGTGGGGTTGAGCCAGACGGATCTCAAATTCGTTATCGGGTATTCCAGTGTCTCGCATATGGGCATCGTCGGCCTCGGACTGGCAACCGTTACCGTGGACGGGCTCAATGGGGCCGTCTTTCAGATGTTTGCCCACGGGGTGATGACCGCCCTGTTCTTCTCCTCGGTGGGGTATATCTACGACAGGACCCACACCAAAATGATCGGCGAGCTTGGCGGCTTAAGCCGCATCATGCCCGTGGCCTCCGCGTTTGTCATCGTGGCGGCACTCACCAGTATCGGCATTCCTTTTTTGGCGAGCTTTTGGGGCGAATTGCTCGTTTTTATATCATCTTTCAAGGTCTATCCGGTGCGCGGTGCGCTGGCCGTCGGCGCACTGGTCGTCAGCGCGCTGTTCATGCTGCGGGTGGTGCAGAAAACCTTTTACGGCCCGCCCAATGAAAAATTCGCGCACCTGCCCGATGTCTCCTTCGGACTGGGTCTGCCCCGGATGATCTTGATTGCCGTCATTGTGTTGTTCGGGTTCTTTCCATCCCTGATGTTTGATATGATTGCGACGGCCTCAATTCCTTTGGTCAACGGGTTGCCATGATGCACTGGATTCTTTTCGGTCCCGAGATTTACTACTTTCTGGCCGCCATCCTGTTTCTGGGGGTTTCCATGGCCGGGCGGCCCAATCCGCGGCGCGACTTCTTCACGGCCCTGATTCTGGCGGCCGTGGGGATGCTGGTCGGCCTGGCAACGGTCCGGTCCGAGGGGGTTCTGTTTTTTGAGGCCTATCAGGTCGACCTTTTCTCCCAGGTGTTCAAGGTCTTGCTGACGATGGGTCTTTTCCTGGTTATCTGCCTATGCTCCGAGCTGGACGGTGTTGAAGCAGGTCATCATCCGGAATTTTATCTTCTGCTGTTTGTGTGCACCCTGGCGATGATGATGCTGGTCAGCAGCGTTCATCTGTTGAGCATGTACGTGGCCCTCGAACTTTCCAGCTATTCCCTTTATGTCCTGGTCTACCTGCGAAGGGGCCGGGCGTTGGGCCTGGAGGCGGGGCTCAAATACTTCCTGGTGGGGATCACCGCCTCGGCGGTGATGCTTTTCGGAATGGCCCTCCTTTACGGCACCATCCAGGCCACCGATATCAACGCGATGATGCGCGTGCTGCCCGGGCTCACGGACCGGCCCATCGTCGTCATCGGCCTGTTGTTGACCCTTTGCGGATTCTTTTTCAAACTGGCCGTGTTTCCTTTCCACTTCTGGGCGCCGGACGTCTACCAGGGCGCCGCCAACCAGGTGACCACCTATATCGCCACCGCTTCGAAAGTGGCGGCCATTGCCGTCCTGATCCGGATGGTGGCGGTGACCGGCGAAGGCAGCCGCTATCTGGCGCAGGCCTTGGTGACCCTGGCGATCATCTCAATGACCGTGGGCAACCTGGCGGCCATTGTGCAAAAAGACTTGAAGCGCCTGCTGGCCTATTCGAGTATAGCCCATGCCGGCTACGTGCTGATCGGGATTTTGAGCATGAGTCTGGACGGGTATGGGGCCGCGATCTTTTATGCCCTGGCACTACTGGTGATGAAGTTCACCGCCTTTCTCGTGGTCGTCACGGTGGCCGACGACGGCCGGAATTTGGAAATAGGCCACCTGGCCGGGTTACATCGCCGCTCGCCGCTGCTGGCCATGGCCCTGATGCTTGCGGTTTTCGGGCTGGCCGGCATTCCGCCGACCATTGGATTTACGGGCAAGCTGCTGGTGTTTACCGCCGCCATGCACAAGGGTTACTTTGCCCTGGTGCTGATCGCCATGATCAACGTCGTCATCTCTCTTTACTACTACCTGCTGATCGTAAAAGCCGCTTACCTGCTGGAACCGAAAGAAGAGCTGCCGATCCTCGCGATTTCTCCTCCCATGAAAATGCTCACGGGCGCGCTGGTCGGTGTCATGGTGGCGGCGGGCATCTTCCCCCACCATCTCATCGAACTGGCCCGCGCCGCGGCGCGGGTCTTGAGGTAAAAAAGCTGGCGGATCCGGGGAGGGTCATCATCGCCGGTGCTCTTCGTAGGGCGTCCGATCGTTTTTTCCGCAGATTGCACCCCGCTTGCCGCCGGGAGCGACGGGTAAGAAGCCGGGGTCTTCCATCCCCAAAAGGGTTTGCGAAGACGCTCAGGCTGGCAGCCGTGGATCATGGCTGGGCGCTGATTCGTGGCTGACGCTCGGTTGCTTGGGGCCCAGCAAACCGCTCTGGATGGGCAGGATAAAATGAAATGCGGAACCCTTTCCCGTTCCTCCACTTGTGGCCCAAATTTTTCCGCCATGCAGCTCGATCAGGTGTTTGGTCAACGAAAGCCCTAAGCCTGTGCCCTGATAGCGGCGGCTCGATGAGGTTTCGGCCTGTTCGAAGGGTTTGAAAATACGGCCCAGTTCCTCGGGGGTGATGCCGATTCCAGAGTCGGTGACGCTGATTTCGACGGCCGCCCGTCTTTGGCCGTTATTGAAACTAGCGGTTTTTATGGCCCGCAAGCTGATTTGGCCGCCATCCGGTGTGAATTTCACGGCATTGGAGAGAAGATTATAAAGGATTTGTTTGAGGCTGCGCTCGTCGGCCTGGATCCTTTCCGGCAGGTTTTCGAAAGCCGTTTTCATCTGCAAGCGATGCTTCATCGCTTTTTCCTTGAACATGAACAGGCTGTCTGCCAGCAGTTTTTCCAGGTCGACCTCTTGGGGGTCCAGCTGCAGTTTGCCGGCTTCCACCTTGGAAAGATCCAGGATG
>CP070697.1:2434658-2439902 GCA_020353555.1 Desulfobacterales bacterium | reverse complement strand
ATAGAGATACTCTTACCCCTCACCTGGCGCATTTTCTTTTCGCTGGCCTGGAGTAAATCCTGACCCTCAAAAATGATCTCGCCCGCACGATATTCAGCCGGCGGAACATCCAGAAGCTTCAGGATCGCCAGAGAAGATATGGTCTTGCCGCACCCGCTCTCACCGACCAAGCCCAAGGTCTCGCCCTGCTGCAGCTGATAAGAGATGCCGTCGACCGCTTTGGCTATGCCCTCCTTGAGATGAAAGTAAATTCGGAGATCCCGGACGTCAAGAAGGATGTCACGCATGGTAGAAGTGAACGCCTTTGGGGAAATTCATTTGAAGCCGCCGGAGCTGATCTGCCAGCTGGAAGGTTTCACCCCCGCCCAGGGCAGCTAGCAGACCGGGCATCCGGCTGCAAATTCAAGGGCACGCCCATTGATTTACTCAGCCGATGACCGAAAAGCTGGAATCCGGGTTGATCTCGCGGAGACGGCTGAAGAAACCCATATTGCATTCCCGTCCGGTGTACTTCATGTTGATCTTCACCGGTTCCCGGTCGTGATCGTGACCGGCTTCCACCTTGGCGATTAACGCGGACATGAGGACACCCACCACCGGCGCGTTTTTGTACTGATTGCCGGATGTCCCTACCGCCATGTAAAAACCGGCAACATCGGATTTGTCATAAATGGGAATCCAATCGTCGCTGACGTCGTAGAGGTCCACAACTCCCTGCGGCCGGTTGGGAATCGGAAGATCCTTGATGCGCTGTGCTTGGCGCATGGCCTGGGTCTTCCATTGCTCGGTGAAATCGGGGTAGAAATTATCCGGATCGACCCATTCGCGCTCGTCACACTCGGGATCCTCGCTGCCGATGAGCACGTGGTTGCCGACTTCGGGTCTGGAATAACAGCCGATGTCGCCGTCCGATATTATCATTCCATGCTTTTCATAGTCAAACCCTTCCGGGGAAGGAACATGACAGACCTCTTGCCGCAGGGCGCGCGTCTTGATTTTCATGCCCGCTTCGACATCGGCCATGCGGTTGATGAGGTAGGAGTGCGGGCCGGCCACGTTGACGACGATGGGAGCTTCAATCGTGATACCGTCCTTCAACTTGACACCGGCGACGCGGCCGTCTTTTTTAAGGATATCCGTGATCTCCGCATTGAATTGAAATTCACCGCCTTGGGCTTCCGCAGCCACCTGGACATTGTGGGTCGATAGTTGGGGATCCGTGATGTAACCGGATTCAGGCACGAAAATGGCGCCTCTGATTTTGTCGCCGGTGGGCAGGCCAAATTCGGGATCATCAAGGCGCTTGGGCGGGAAGTACGTCTGAGTGTCAATCAGCGGCATTTTTTTCCGGATCCCCTCTAAATCCAACTCTTGATATTGCACGCCTAAATCATCGAGGCTGGCCATGACATTCTTCAGGTTTTTATTGAGAGCCGTTTTGATCACCAGGCAGCCCGTGTTGATGTATTTTGCCATTCCTGTCGGGTCTTTCACGCCGAGATATTCAGCCCAGTTCAGCCAGTAATAATAACCCTCGCGGGCCATGGCCACACCATCGGGAGTTGAATAATGCAGCCGGATGATAGCGCAGGAGCCCGACGTTGATCCATGGCCGGCCGCCGCAAGTCTATCCACGTTAAGCGTGCGGTAACCTTTTTGGGCCAACTCGTAAGCAATGCAGCAGCCGATGATCCCCGCCCCGATAACAATGACGTCGTACCTTTTGTTCATATTGAATCTCCTTGAGCGTCTTGAGTTCTCTTGCGGCGCAACATCGAGTTTTTGAGCCGAACAATTTCAGCCGATGATAGGGTTAGCGCGCATTTGATGTCAAGCGGTTTTTAGGGGACGCCATGATTCGGCCCAAGCGTCTTGTGCGGTAATCGAGGGGCCCTTTGGCTTGATCGGTATATCAACTAAGACCGCAATTCAACCGGATCACCCCAGAAATTCATTGAAAATAGTCGGACCAAGAGTTATGAAAAATATTCAGATTGGGCCTTTGGGGTCCTGTTTCTTGATAACATCGGATCTTTGTCTCTCTGCGTCAACGTCCGACATCAGGAGCAAGGGGGAGGTGAAAATCATGATCCAAACGAACTCTACCGAAAAGAAGGCAATCTTTTTCCGGGTGCTGAGCGAAGATCAGATCTTGGAGCTGATACGGTCCGCCTTCGAGATCATGGCGAAGGTTGGCTTCAAGGTACTCCATCAGGGGGCGAGGAAAATGCTCCGGGAAGCCGGGGGCCTGGTCAAGGGGGAACAGGTTAAAGTGTCGGAATTTATCGTCAGGCAATGCTTGGCCTCCGCGCCCAAGGGGTGGACGATTTACAACCGCAACGGCGAGCGGGCCCTGGAGGTGGAAGGCCGCAAGAGCTACTACGGTACATCCACGGCCAGCCCTAATACCAAGGATGCCGTTACCGGAGAATTCCACCCGACCACTGTGGCCGATATCGCTTTCGCGGCCAAAGTGGCCGATGCTTTAGAGCACATCGATTGGGTGATGCCGATGGGGTCTTGCCAGGACGTACCCGCCAAGGCCGCCGATCTCCACGAATTCTACGCCACGGTGACCAACACCACCAAACCCGTTGTTTTTCTGACATATAGTGCGAGAGGCGCGGAATTGGTCTACGAAATGGCGGCGGAGGTGGTCGGCGGGCTGGACATCCTCCAGGAGCGGCCTTTTCTTGTTCTTTATCCGGAGTCGATTTCGCCTTTGGTCTTTCCGGGGGAGGTCGTCGACCGAATGTTTGTCGCCGCTGATTTGGGCCTGCCGCAAATGATGGGCCCTACCATCCAGCCCGGGGCGACCGGTCCGGTTACCCTGGCCGGGGCCGTCGCTCAGGGTTTGGCCGAGTCGTTGATGGGGCTGGTCCTGGTCCAGCTTCGGCGTCCGGGCAGTCCCGTGGGCTTGGGCTGCAATTTCGGTATTTTTGACATGAGCGGCGGTTTGTTGTGCATCGCCGCACCCGAAATGAGCCTGGCGCTCGCCGCTCAAGCGGAGGTGGCGCAATATTTCGGTTTGCCTACCTGGGGCTTGGCCGGTTCCACGGAAGCTAAAGGGCTGGATGCTCAAGCGGGTGCGGAAGCCGCCTTTCATATCCTGGCCCAGGGCCAGGCCGGGTTGAACTTAATCCATGACGTGGGGTATATGGACATGGGCATGGCTTGCGCCGTGGAACAACTCATATTGGGCAACGAACTTATCGGAATGACCAAGCGTTTTTTGGAGGGCCTCCAGGTCAATGCCGAAACAGTTGCCCGCGAAGTCATCGCCCGTGTCGGTCCCGGCGGTAACTTCCTTCAGGAAGAACACACTTTTCATCACTTCCGGAAAGAATTGTGGCGCCCCAGCATCTTCACCCGTCAACATTACAGTAACTGGCTTGAGAGTGGTGCTCCCGACACGGTCAGGAAAGTCCGGGAGAAAATCCGGCAGATAAAGGAGACCCACCCGGAGCCGAGCCTGCCGGATAACACTTTGGCCGTGCTGGAGGAAATCAAAACCAGGGGCGAAAAGGAGCTCTCCGGGACGAAAGGGGGCGTCTAGAGCTCAGTTCGTGTGCCCCTATCAAACTTCTCCTGATCAGAGGCAAAATTGAAACCGAGGCTGAAAGATCTCCTGCTATTTGGCGAAGGCGGGCACGTATTCTCTGGCATGCTGAAACATGGCCAATATGTTTTCCAGCGGAACGTCCGGCTGAATGTTATGGACCGCTGCGAGAACATATCCGCCACTCTCACCCATGGCCTCAATGCACTGCTCCACCGCGCGTTTTACATCCGCAATCCCGCCGCGGGGCAGGATTTGCTGGGTGTCCACCGCGCCCCAAAACGCCAGGCGGTCGCCGTATTTTTTCTTTAACAGATGCGGGTCCATACCAGCGGCCGAGACTTGTACCGGATGAATCGCGTCCACGCCGATCTCGATCAGATCTTCCATTATGCTGATCACCGACCCACAGGAGTGATACAATAACTTGGCCGGTGATAAATCATGAACCCGCCGAAAGTATTCGGCGTGTCGGGGTTTAACATACTTTACGTAAGCTTCGGGGTTGATTTGAAGTCCTCTTTGGGCCCCGATATCATCGCCGGCAACCACCACGTCCACTTCCTGTCCTACCTCTTTGAGGATGTTTTGGCACATGGCGAGGGAGACCTCCAGTACGGCATCGCAGAGTGCCACCAACACTTTCGCATTCAGGGCGATGTCACAATACCAGTCTTCAAACCCTCTCAGGTATTGACTGACATGAATAAAGGGCGCTGGGAGGGCTAAAACGGCGGCACAGTCGGTATTTTCCCGGATCCAGGCCACCCGCTCTTTTAGACCCTGCAGAAGGCCCGGATCATCGGGGTCCGGCCAGGGATATTTCCGAACGTCGTTCAGGGAGATCTCTCCCGCAAGGGGCGAATTTCTCAAATCGTAATAGTAGCTGTGCGCCGGTTTAATCCGTTCGATGCCCCATAGATCCCGGTAACCGTTCGGTTCGAGCTCCTGGTCGGCCCCTTTGGTCGGAGCGCCCATGAAAACGCCGCGGGTATCGATGTCCAGGGCTTGCAGGATTTGTTCATCGACCTTGACGACCCGCATCATTCGATTACACAGGCCACCTTCGGCTTCGACGCCGAAATGCGCTTTCAACCTGGCATAGCCTTCCACGACGATGCTGCTGTTAACCGTTCCGCCGATATCAATGGGCACTCTATCGGGCTGCTGGTGTGATAATGCGGCTATCAGCCGCTCCCGGTGAATCATGATCATCGCCTCCCCGTCGTGATTAAATCTGTCATGTCATTGCGATGGAATATTCGCGAAATTTTCAGGGCAACATTCAAAAAATCGCACCATTTTCAATGAGATGCCAATATTAACGGACCATTAAAAAAAACATGCAACGGTGTCAACTCCAAAATTGCAGGCGTCCGTCCTTCTCAATTCCTGGTCAAGCATTGCGCGGAGGCGCCGTCCTCAATGGTGCTAAAAGGGCAGATTGTGAGTCGTACGTCAATGGCATTGGCCTGCGCTTCGGTTTGACATTTTCTTATCATTTTGATATTATTATTTATCTTTCAGCCTCTAGCATACAAAGAAACTTGAGCGCTGCTTCCGGTTGATGCCAAACCATTGCATGCCAGATCCTCTGTCTTTGTTCATGTTAGAACTCTTGTATCAATTTAACACGAAAATAAAATTTTCATGTATTGTGGTGGCCCGAAGGGCCATGAGTGTTT
>CP070697.1:2429304-2434558 GCA_020353555.1 Desulfobacterales bacterium | reverse complement strand
AATGCTCTTCTCGACAGTCTCGGCGATGATGTCATCGTGGCCACCGTTTTCGATCCCTCGCTGGATCGGCTCGAGTTTTTCAACTTTATCGCCCATGCCTTTAATATGAGCGATAAATTTAACAGCAAAGCGGACTTTCTGATTCTTTTCAGCAAGTTTCTCTTCAAAAACCACGCCCTGCATAAGCACGTCGTACTCATCATTGATGAGGCCCAAAGATTGACCAATGAACTGCTGGAAGAGATCCGGCTTCTGTCGAACATCGAAAAGCAGGACACCAAACTGTTAACGATTTTTTTCGTCGGACAAACCGAGTTTAACAACGTCATACTTAAGGTTGAAAACCGCGCGCTGCGCCAAAGAATTACCCTGAACTACACCCTTGATCCCCTGACGGAAGAGGAAATCGGTCAATATATCCGCTATCGCCTCTGGCGCGCCGGTTCGGTGGAAAAAATATTCACTCCCGGCGCAATTCGTGCAATTTTTGCCTTTTCGGCCGGATACCCGCGCCTGATCAATATCATTTGTGATCACGCGTTGCTGACCGGATATGTTCAAGGGAAAAAGACGATAAATGAAGCGATCGTCAAAGAATGCGCCGAAGATCTGGTAATCAAGCCTCAAGGCCTGCCAAATGAGGCCTTCCCACGGGGATTTGCGGTCCAGACCGGTAGCAAACCCTGGTTGCGGGTGACGGGCTATATCGCCCTGATCGCTCTGCTGGTCATCATTGCCGGCTACTTGAAATCGGATGTTCCCGTCCACAATGAGCCCGCCTATAAGATTGGAGGCCCCCGGATTCCGGATGCACCTGCTCCGGTTGACACGAATCCGAAGCGGGAAAATCTCATTTCGCAACCCCTTGAAATCGCCTCAGCGGCCGAGAGCAAGGCGTTAAGCCCCGAACCGGCGAAAGACGACGATTCACCCGCAAAGCGTTTAGACCACGACGCCCCTGGGCAGAATTCGCCGTCAGGTCGTGCAAATCAACCCGCACCCTTCGACAAGTCTAATGCTCAGGAACAACAGCTAATCGAAGACGTCGATTTGCGCTCTTTGCTGGATCAGAAATTGATTATCCGTTTCCAACACAATTCAAATGATCTTTCAGAAGCAGGATTGGAAACCCTTGAACACGTGGCCGCATTCATGCTTCGCAACCCTGCGGCGCAGATGATTATCAGAGGATACACCGATTCCCTCGGGGCCTACAATTACAACGTGAACCTTTCCGCCTTCAGGGCCAACATCGTCAAAAGCTATTTTGTCGGCAAAGGAATCAGCCCTTCCAAAATGCAGACCTACGGCATGGGGCCGGAGGATCCCATCGCATCCAATGATGATTTTGCGGGCCGCAACGCGAATCGCCGGGTGGAAATCGAGCTCGTACTCAATCAAACCAGGTGATCGTGCGGAAACAACCCTGGCCGTGGAGGCCAGGGTTTGGCCTGCGGATAACGGAAAATACTGCCCTTCGAAGGCAAAGCTTAAAAAATCCCAGCAAGGATTTAAAAGGCACGGCCGCGGTAGCTAGGCGGCGGTATAGGCCGTGCGATCAAGAGGCGAACCGGCTGGAAATGCCCGGGCAGCGAGTTCACGATCCAGCAACAAGAGGCCGGATTTGTCCCCTCCCACCATTTCCAATTCATCCGCGACTTTGCCGGTGGAAGCTTCTTCTTCGATCTGTTCGTCCGCAAACCACGCCAGCAGCGGCTCGGCCGCATAGTCTTTTTCCTCCCGGGCGATGGTGGTCAAATCGTTTATCTTCCCGCTGATGAACTTTTCATGTTCATAGGAATCCCGAAAGGCTTCGGCCGGCGAAGACCATGTGGTTTTCAGCTGGCTGAGGTTCTGCAGTTCGACCCTCCCCCCACGATCGATGATGTGGTCAAAGAACTTCATGGCATGGATCATTTCTTCATGGGCCTGGCAGCGCATCCAGTGGGCCATTCCGTCCAACGGGATGGAATGGAAATAAGCCGCCATTGAAAGGTAGATGTAATAGGACTCCAGTTCGTTTTTGATCTGATCATTCAATGCTTTGCAAAGCCTTTCTCCGATCATATCAACCCTCCTTGGTCGTTGGTACATTTTTTTTGGCGCTTCGCGGTCACCTATGTTTTGCAGGCACACACGTCGGCTTCGCAACCCCGCAAGGCCCAGAAACAGGCTCCGCGGACAGTTTGGCCTGCAATGCCGCGGCCGCGCATTCGGTTTAGGACATTCGATCAACCCTAATTTTCAGCATAGGTCTTCCGTTTGTCAATCCCCATGGCAGGACGGGCGGAAAGCCGACTGCTCAACTTTTCGACCCGCTCCCAAACGACGGGACCGGGGGCTGCAAAGGAAGCTGCGTCGACTCCCCCTTGCTGCGAATATGAATGTCTCGCTGGGGAAAGGGGATCTCGATGCCCGCCTTCTTAAATTCATCAAAAATCGCGAAATACAGCTCGCTGCGAACTCTGCGGCGCGGCGTATGCCGCACGTCGATCCAAATCAGCAGTTCAAAATTGATCGAATTGTCCGCATATTCCACAAAACGGACCGCCGGCGGCTGATACTTGGTCACCAGCGGTTCTTTTTCCGCGGCTTCCAATAATATCTTTTCCACTTGCCGGGGATCCGAGTCATAAGAGACCCCCACCGGAAGCACGATTCTGATCATAGGCGATGACAGGGAATAATTCGTTACCGTACTCGATATGAAATCCGAGTTGGGGATGATGTATTCAATATTGTCTCTTGTTCGAACCTGGGTGGCGCGTAACGAAATATCCGTGACGGCGCCGACGGTGTTGCTCACCTCGATCCAGTCGCCTTTACGGATTTTACCCCCGAAAATAATCGCAAAACCGCTGATCACGTTGGCGGCCATACTCTGCAACCCCAAGCCGATACCGATACCAATGGCGCCTGCGAAAACAAGTAGAAATCGCAGATCGAGCCCCACAATTCGCAGCGAGATGAGAAATCCCACGGCCAGAAAAAAATAATTGAGAAAAGTATTCAGCGCATAGCCCAGTCCGGGATCAACCCCGAAATAAGGATAAATTTTGTAATCCAGAAAGGCCCGCAACAGACGCGTCGCGTAGACGAACGCCAGCAGGATCAAAACGGCTTTGACAATGATCCACAAAGTGACCGGGGTAACCCCCAGGGTTAGAACCGGAAACGACATGACTCGGCGAATGGGATTCATGAGGCCCAAGAGATTTAAGACGATCACGGCCGCGGCCGTGAAGGTGGCATACAAAAGCAAGGCTTTAAACGATCGAGAAAGAAATTGGGCGGCTTCATCGTGCGGGTCCGCTTTCGCCCTCCATATCTGCAGCCATCCTCGCAAAACATGGTGAATCACCATGATGAGTAGATAGGCACCCGCGGCCGACCAGGTTTTGATCAGCACCACTTCGCCAAATTCCTTGTATCCGACACACCAGAGGAGGGCGAAAAGAAATGAGAGCAGGATCGAGGGGTAATAAAATCGGTTGAGCAGATCAATGAAGCCTTGATAGCTGCGATAGGGCAGTTGCGGTAGCAGCGATAGCAGGGCTTTTTTCCTGAGCAGCAAAAGAAAGAGCGCTAAAACAATCGAAATGGATACCGCAAATTTGAGCAAAGCCAGCACATCATCGCGAATCGGGAAAACCTCGGCCCCGCGGAACACGGCCACCCCGGCCAACACATACAGCAGGACCAGACGGGATAGACGGAAAATCGTTGACCCGTATCGGGCGGTAACCTCAAAAAGACCGCCGGTCAGGACTTCCCGCAGAAGGCCGATCATTAGAGCGCCCACGGCCCAGAGAATCAGCAGACGCCCCGTCAATAAAAACCAGGCCGCGCGGTAGGCAATCATGGCATTAATCAGGCTGAAGCCGCCGAGCAGGAGCAGCGGAATCAAGGAAGCAACGACTACCTTGAGGGTGGAGAGGAAAAAGGGATAAAAGGCCTCAGGCATTTTCTCCCTGAGCGGCTGCACCAATCTTTCAATCCGCGTCAGGACGCGCTTCTGCCCCAGGAGGCTGTAGACGACCGCGATTATAAAAGTGAGCATGATTAAGGAACCCGCCGCACCGAGCACCCGACTTTGTTCCATGATATGTTCAATGAACTGCGGGATTTTCAGGGGCAAGGTCAGCGCCCTCGTATAAAGATAGTCGATTGTTTGCCAATCCCAACCAAGGGGGGTTCGCTCGAAGAGCGAGCGGGCCTGCATCTCCAGATCCTTTCTAACGCGCGCGGCCTCTTTGATCATCGCATCCCCCATGTCCTCGGAAAAGGATATGGTTGATTGCTTTGTATTTTTATCAACTTCTTCGTGGCCGGCGGCTTCGCAAAGGGGCGTTACCAGAAGAACGAACAGAAAGACGAGACTGAGATTAAATGGCTTGGTTAAAAACATTACGAGATCCTTTATTTTTGGGCCGACGAAATTTTGGTTTAAGGGTACGGTCCTAACCAGGAGGCGCCACGGAAGATTTGCCCGAAAAAAACGGAATGTTCAAGAGGGGAATTCGATAGCGGGGAAAAATCGCCCACCATACTTTTCTGATTGAACCCGGCCGTCGGAACTCCTTGCGATCTTCTGAAATCTTTGGAAGCAAGAAAACGGCGTCAAAAACATTCAGCATCCGTTTTCGAAAGGCACGCCTCTTCGGTTTTGACAGGAGGACCTTTTAATACGATGAACCATCGCGGTCATGGTAAAATCGGAAGATCCGGGCGGCCGAGAGGCGGTGAATTTGAGGGCTTTCCCGGCTTCGGCCCTTGTTGCCGGGAAGCTGTTGCGCTAAAGTCACGACTCTGCTATTTGCCGGGCCAGCTGGGTCGCGGGGAAAAATAGCACTCTTCAAGTCCTTCCACCGTGAACACATCGGACTTGCAGAAGTTGATGATACGCCGCTCCCAATCTTCAACCATTTGGGCCGCCCGAGGGACATCTCTGGCGATCTCACGGGGAATAGAGATCACCCCATGTTTGTCCCCCATGAGCAGGTCCCCGGGCTTTACGACCAAACCGCCGACTTTCACGGGCGCACCCATATCGACCATGTGCACATAGGCGTGGGAAACGGTTATGCAGCCGGAAAAGAATTGGAAACCCAACGCCTCCACCTCGTCCAGATCACGCACGGAGCCGTCGGTAACCGCGCCCACACATCCCAGGGCTCTATGGATGTTGGCGTTGACCTCGCCCCAGAAAGAACCGATGACCGGATCGTCGATGTCATGCAGGACTGCAATCCGG
>CP070697.1:2423941-2429204 GCA_020353555.1 Desulfobacterales bacterium | reverse complement strand
GGGGGCTCGGGCGATGTTTTCTTCGACGAGGCCCCGGGGAAAGAAAATCCGGGCCTTGGTGCGATCGACCCCGGCGCCGGCCTGTTCCAGCATGGCCAGCGTCGTTTCCAGTCCGGACTCAAACGTAAACCCGGTTGTTTCCAGGATGACGAGAGCCGCCTCGTGGATGGTGTGGACAGCGTTGGCGGAAAGTGGCTGATACTGACCGCCGGCAAGACCTTTGAGATTCATGACATGCTCCTGAGCGCGTGTTTCCGGGCTGCGCGCCTGGACGGATGAAGGAGACGGCAAGGCCGAGGTGAGAATTCCGCCGAAATCCTTCGCAGATGCCGTCATTTTCGTCAACAGGAAAGTTCTTGGCGCGATCAAAAATTCGGATCTCCGGGAGGAAGTTGACCCCCAATTCGGTTAAAGTATAAATATTAATAATTTCAATATATTGAAAATTCTGCGCTTAGTTCGCGAAAATCGGATGCTTGGAATCGGGTGCGCTTCGCCAGGCTGAATGCCGGGGGCCTGAAGCATGGCGCACCTGCCTGCGCTTGTCCCGCAAAAACCGGTGATCGTGATTGACAATGGGATCATCTAGTGTTACCAATGGGTCGCCAATCACTGGGGGAGCCGCAGTAAAGCGGCTGAGAGGAGGCGGGCCGCCTCGACCCCTGGAACCTGATCCGGATCATGCCGGCGTAGGAAAGCTGATCTAGGTGAATCCCAATTCCCCACCTTCCTCCGGCAGCGTTCCGTGGCGGAGGAATTTCTGGATGCTGCAAGTTTCCGGCCTGACCAAGCGTTTCGGCGACCTTTCCGTTTTGGATGATTTTAATCTGGCGCTTCCCTCCGGAGGTTTTACGGTCTTGATCGGCCCCTCCGGTTGCGGCAAAAGCACCCTGTTCGACGTACTGACCGGTGTTGTTCCCAAAGATCGGGGGGAAATCACCTGGCGGGGTGAAAGCGTGCCGCACCTGGGGAAGAAATCGGCCTATATGCAACAAAAGGATTTACTGCTGCCCTGGTTTTCGCTGATGGATAATGCGTTGCTTCCGGCCCGGATTCACGGAGAAGATTTGACCCAGTCCCGCACCAAAGCGTCGCGTTTGTTCCGACGGCTTGGATTGGATGGATTTGAAGCCTATCTGCCGGGAACCATTTCGGGGGGGATGCGTCAGCGTTGTGCTCTGGTGCGGACCCTGATGTTTGAACACGAACTGGTCCTGTTGGACGAACCCCTTTCGGCGCTGGATGCGATCACCCGGCGAAGTTTGCAGTCATTGCTTTTGATGCTCCAGAGTGAGTTCGACAAAAGTATTTTAATGATCACTCATGATATCGAAGAAGCGCTCCTGCTGGCGGACGAAGTCTTGGTGCTGAGCCAGCCTCCCATGCGGATTTTGGAGCGGTTCGTCTTGGACGGCCGCAAACCCCGCGGTCTCAGTGATCCGCAGTTGATCGCCATCAAAGAGTATGTGTTAAATCGCCTGCAGGAGGAGCTTGCCCAATGAGGCATCCCCGTCTTTTCTCACTGATGGCGATTTTGCTGATCCTGGCCGCTTGGGAGTCGGTCTGCAAGCTGTTGGCGATTCCCGATTTCATTCTGCCGACGCCGGTGCGGATCCTGACGGTGGCGGTGTCGCAGGGGGCGCTGCTGTTGCCTCACGCGGGGATTACGGCCCTGGAAGTGTTCATGGGGATTTTGATTTCCCTGCTCGTTGCGCTGCCGCTCTCCATGGCCATGTTTGCCCACCCTTCGATCGAAAACGCGATTGCACCTTTTCTTGTGGCTTCCCAGGCAGTTCCGGTCTTTGCCATCGCGCCGCTGCTGGTGGTGTGGTTGGGCTACGGGATTGCCAGCAAGGTCCTGATGGCGGCGGTCATTATTTTTTTCCCGATTACGGTGAGCCTGCTGGGGGGCTTCAAAAGCTGTGATAGGGAATACCGGGTTCTTTTTCAACTCATGGGAGCGGGATTCTGGAAGACCATGCGCCTGTTATACTGGCCGTGGGCGCTGCCTCATTTTTTTGCCGGGCTGAAGGTCGGGGTCTCGGTGGCCACGATCGGGGCGGTGATCGGCGAATGGGTAGGCTCCCAGCAGGGCCTGGGTTACCTGATGATCCAGGCCAATGCCAGACTCCGGGTGGACCTGGTGTTTGCGGCGATTCTCTGGTTGTCGGTCATGGGAGTCAGCCTGTGGGTGCTGGTCGGTTTGATTGAGAAAAAGGTGATTACTTGGAGATAACCCTAGCATGATCCGAAGCGGTCTGGTCGGTGAAGATCGCCGGGGCGGGCTGTTGCCGGACAGTCGTTGTGGCTTTGGGCCCGGCGGCGGCTTCGGCCGGGGACAACTTCCACCCGTCAACGGACATCAGCGGAAAGGAGCCAAAAATGATTAAAAAATGCGTATCCTTGGGGTTTGTTTTTTTGCTGATCTTGCTGGGCGCGTCGGGCCTCGATGCCGCCCAGAAATTGACCCTGATGCTGGATTGGTTTCCCAATGTCGACCATCTTCCCATCTATGTCGCCCGGCAACAGGGGTTTTTGGCGCAGGAAGGGCTGGAAATCAAGATCATAAGCCCCTCTGAAACATCGGACGCCCTCAAACTGGCGGCGGCCGGCAACGTGGATCTCGCCATCTCCTACGAGCCCCAAACCATTATCGCCGCGGCCCGGGGACTCGAGATTGTCGCCTTGGGACGTTTGGTCGAGCATCCCCTGACGACCCTGCTGTTTTTGAAGGGCCGGGGGATTCAAACACCGCAGGACCTGGAAGGCAAGCGCATCGGCTACACCGTCCCCGGTCTGATGGATGTGCTCCTAGAGGCCTTTGCCAAATTGAACAATATCCGGCAGTACACGGCCATCAATGTCGGCTTCGCCATCGTCCAATCCCTTGCGGCCGGCAAAGTGGATGCAGTCATGGGACCGTTCAAGACCTATGAAACGGTTGAAATGGCTCACCGGGGATATGAGGTGGGATATTTCGAGCTGGAAAAGTGGGGGATACCGGACTACGATGAACTGGTATTTGTTGCGGGCCGCAAGGCGCTGGAGAAAAACCGCGCGGCCATGGCGCAATTCGGCCGGGTCATTCAGCGGGCCATCGACCATGTCCGCCAGAATCCGGAAAAGGCGTTGGCGGATTACTTCCAAGCGGTCCCGGAGGCCGACCGTCAAACCGAATCCGAGGCCTTCAAGCTCACCTTGCCCTACTACGCCCACAGTCAAACGCTGGATGTAACCCGCTGGCAAGCGTTCGCTGATTTCGCTTTGAAGTACGGGCTGATTGAAACGCCGGTCGATGTGAAAACCGTTCTCTGGACAGCAGGCGACTGATTCGGAAGCACTTCTCGTCGTGGAACCCCGATCCGGGACCCCGGCCTTGGCCCTCGCGCCACAATGCGCCCCCGCCTGTCTGCCCCGGGGAGACGGGCGGGGTGTTGGCCTTCAAGGCGCGCGCGTCATACGCGAGGCTGTGGGAGACCCGATGTGGTTATGGGCCTTGATCCCGCTCATTGCCGCGCGTGGGGAACCCCCATGGTTTCTGGCCAACCCGGCGGCTGGTTCCGCCCAGCCGCAAGGCCGCCTGCTATCGCCCGCCGTTGAAAAGTCTTCCCGCCCGGACACGCCAAAATGTTGTTGACACAAATGGTTTCTGTTTATAACAACCGAACAAAGGGCCGCTTCGGGTTCGAGCGCCATCAGGAGATTCGATTGGTTATCCTAGTTCTGTTTTTATCTTTTGTTGTCCTGCTCGTGTTCGGGGTTCCCATCACGGTTTCCCTCGGACTTTCAGCTGTGCTTGCCACCCTCGTCAGTTCTTTCCACGCCGGCGTGTTTACGGAAATCGGAGCCCTGGTGCAGCAAATGTTTTCCTCCTTCGATTCATTTCCGATCATGGCGATTCCCATGTTTATGCTGGCGGGGGAAATAATGAATCAGGGCGGGGCTTCCGAACGGCTGATCAATCTGGCCAACGTGCTGGTGGGGCGCTTCAGGGCGGGGCTGGCCTACATCGGTATCGTCGCTTCCATGTTCTTTGCCTGCATTTCGGGGTCGGGTCCCGCCGACGTGGCTGCCATTGGAACCGTCATGATCCCCCAGATGGAAAAACATGGGTATCACAAGGGGTATTCGGCCGTCTGTATCGGGGCGGCCGGCACTTTGGGTATCCTGATTCCGCCGAGCATACCGGCCGTCATCTACGGGGTCGTCACCACGACTTCCATCGGCAAACTCTTTCTGGCGGGGCTGCTGCCCGGCATCCTTACGGGTTTGGCCTTGATGGCCACGAGCCGATTCATTTTTAAGCACCGGGTCGGCGAGGTTGCCGGAAATTCCGAAACGCCGTTGGCGGTGGCCGATATTGAGGCCGGACCGAACGGGCCGCCGGGCAGTTACCGCCGGCGCTTGTTGCGCGCGCTGTACCAGGCCAAGTATTCCCTGGTCATGCCGATTATAATCCTCGGCGGTATTTATGCCGGCGTCTTTACCCCGACGGAGGCGGCCACGGTGGCGGTTGTCTACGGCCTCGTGGTGACTCTCTACCTGGACCGGGAATTGCGGTATGCCCAGATAGGCAACGTGTTCCGGCGTGCCGGTCTGATTTCCGGCATTGTCATGATTCTTATCGGTACCGCCCTGCTTTTCGGCCGCATCATGACCCTGGAACACTTCGATCAGATGGTGGCCGATTTTATCTTGGGATTCACGACGAACAGACACGTCATCCTGGGGCTGGTCGTGGCCTTTTTGATTTTTCTGGGAATGTTCATGGAGACCCTCGCGGCGATCATCCTTTTCGGCCCCATGTTGCTAAAGATCGTCCAGCCTTTGGGCGTCGATCCGATTCAATTCGGCATTATCATGATTCTGGCTTCCGAAGTCGGTTTTATGACGCCTCCCATCGGAGAACATTTATTTATCGTCGCGTCCATCTCGAATACGCCGCTGGAGAATATTATCCGCTACGCGCTGCCTTACATCTTCACCCTGATAATCGCAACGCTGGTCGTGACGTATGTTCCGGGGATAACCATGTTCCTGCCGAATCTGCTGTACAAGTAAAACTGAGGAAGTCGGCGCCATGGAGGAAATCAAAAAAGTCATCGGATGGGTGGACAAGAATCTGGAAGAGCTGCTGGTCGTCTTGGCTTTGTTGGCCATGACGGTCCTGATTTTCGGCCAGACCACCCTGCGGTTCACCGTTGGCAAAACCCCCGCCTGGACCCAGGAACTGGCGCAGTTCATTCAGGTCTATTTTGTCTAC
>CP070697.1:2418557-2423841 GCA_020353555.1 Desulfobacterales bacterium | reverse complement strand
GCCGACAGCGGCGGAAGAGGGGCGAAGACGTTCGAGGGGCTTCCTGTCTTAATCCTTCAGTTCCACGATATTCGCGATCTCGGTCTGGATATCCTGGGTGACGAGTTTCTGGGGGCTTAACAGTTGGGTTTTGGCCTGAAACGCGCGCATACCTCCCTCCACCTGCCGCTTGCGTTCTCTTTCGTACCAGCCTTCTTTCATCACATGCAGCACCGGCGCGGCCAGACGCTGGGAATCTCGTTTGGCCTTGTATTCAATATTGATGGCTTTCAGATGACGGTCGAGTCCCGCCAGAATAGCTTGCTGCGTTGGGGGCTCGATCTGGGTGGTAAATTCGACGCGAAAAACATACCGACTTTGTTTTCCGTCCGCCTCCGCCTTGAAGTGGTCCGGGGTCGCACCGGTTTCGCGGGAAACGTTCTGAAAGGCGGTAATGATCTGATTGACGCTGACCTTTTCGCCGGTGATGTTGGTCATGCCGCGGCCCTTGCGGGAAAAGACGATTTCGGGGGTCTCGTTGTAGCGGCCTTCGACGCGGATCACATCGTTGATGTCATAGCGGTAGAGGCCTCCGGTCGTGGTCATGAGGATATAATACTCCCGGCCTTCCTCGATGTCGCCCGCTGTAAGACAGTGCCATGCGGAGGGCCGGTCACGATGGGCTTCCAGCTCCTCAACTTCAACGAATTCAAAGAAATTGGTCGCAATCGTCAGCACGCCTTTGCTGCCTTCGTCCGCGAGCGGAACCGAGCCGCGGGCCTCACTTGACAGATAACCGAAGTCGCGGGTCGGAATCTCCCGTCTGCCATCCGGATCAAACCACTCCGGAAACCTTGCGAGATAATGACCGACCGTCCCGCCTTTCCAGCAGCCGATCAGACTCAGTGCCGGCCAGTAGTCGGCGGGTTTTAAAACACCGGAACGACGACGGCGGGCGTCTTGAAGCTCCCGGGCGCGGGCAGGATTGGGTCGCAGCTTCTTCGCGATCGTCTGACGCACGCGGGCTTCGATGGCCAAAGAATCCGCCAGAGTTCCATCGTGAATGTCCCTGATGATGGCTTCGCTGTATTCGTCGGCCTTTTCGCACATCTTAATAACCGATGAGGGGTTGGCAGTTGCCAGAAAGCGGACGTCATGCTCCAGCGATACCCGCATGATGGCATAGTATTTAGCACCATAGTCCTCAATTTCGAAAACCTCATAAGGGATGGAATACGCCCTCCGAATAATGCCCGGCATATTTTTGTACATGACTCCGGAGGTTGCGCCGTAGGGAATCCCTGAAGGGGTGTAACCTTCGACTGCCGGTGAGACTAAGGAAACGACCTTGCGTGCAAATATCTCCGAATGGTCCTTCTGGGCGTGATAGGTCCAGGTGCGCATCACATCCTGATGTGCCCGCCCCCGGCAGGTGGGGGTGATGGGGATATATTTAGGGTCACCGGTGGTACCGCTGGTTTGCGCAAACATGACGGGATCTTCGGCGGTGAAGATGTTTTTTTCACCCGCCACGACCCGCTGCATGTCGGCTTTGATTTCTTCATAGGTGATAATCGGCACCTGTTTCTGGTAATCCTCAATGGTTCTGATCTTGGCGAATCCATAGCGGCGGCCGTACTCGGTCTCGGCGTTCTTTCGGACCGTGCTCAAAATCCGGTCCGTCTGAACGCGAACCGGATCCCGGGTTGCCTGTTCGAACCGGCCGGCCGGCTTTTGGCTCATAAATTTGATGACAAGGCCCGTCAGAGACATGTTGCCTAATCCTTTCGCGGGCGTATGGCCCTCGTTGACGATGAAGCCCCGCAATTGACCCATCAGTTTTTCGAAAAGCCAAAGCTTGCGCGGGGGCTAGATTGGATTTGACGGCGATCGATCTGGATGCGATGGCGGATAAGGCTCGCGGAAGGCGTTCATTGCGCAAGACACGCCCCGAAGACCACGAACCCCACCTCATCGCCGGAGGCGGTCAAAACCATTTTGCCGGTTTCTTCCGCAATGGCCATCGACCAGCCCAGGCCGTCGCGCACGCCTTCGATGCCGTCTTCGGCGCCATTCAGGATCAGCTTGCCGTCAATGTGCTCCATGGTTTTTATGGACGTCGTTGGTGCACCTTCACCGCCCGAGGCGGCGCCGATTTTTTTCTCGGCGAAGTTGATTCTGAGAAACTGGGGCAAGCGAATGCTCTCGGCGCTGACCTTCTGGCACTGCCCTCCGGAAGTGCATTCGATGACATCAATGGGGGCACACAGCAAGGGTTGGCTGCCGTCAAAATCACCGGCGGCGACGGGCAGGGATGTAAAGCCGGCAAACATCAAAAACCAAACGACCCATTTCAGATTGTCCATGACTTTCTCCTCCTTCACGGTGGCACTGCGGATTGCCGATCTATTTGACCGTGTAGCCGCGACCTTCCAGGCAGGCACCGTAGGCGCGATTGTACTGGTTGCGCTGGTTCGCATAGTTCGCTGTCTGTTCTTGTTCCCACTGCTGGCGCGCGTGTTCTTCTCTCCTTCTCTGATCCGACCTTCGCATACCGCCGAGCAAACCGCCGGTGGCGGCCCCGATGGCCGCGCCCTTACCGGCGTTGCCGGCAATGGCACCTCCCACGGCCCCCAGCGCTGCGCCCCGTGCGCCTCCTTTCAACAAGCCTCCTTTAGGAGCTTCTTTTTGAGGTGGCGGGGCCGTCGCCGTGTGTACCTGCATGGGATCGAATCCCGTTTGCTGCTTAGCCCAGCTGTAGCATTCAAACTTATCCTTTTCCATCTGGTCTTGGCTCTGGCCTTGGGCCGGATAAATCATAAGCTCTTGAGCCCCAACAGGCGCTGCGACCGATACGGCGCATGCTAACAAAAACGCTGTATATGTCTTAATTCTCATTGCTATCCTCCTTGGTTTCAAATGTTCAACCCGAGGCCGCACCGCGCGGCGAAATTCGAGCCACGGTCTGGGCGGCCCTCGATATGGAATCGGAAATACGGCGGCATCCTCTGAGAGGCAACCGTGCGGCGGACCCCGGCGGTCCCAATGATTTGCGGTGGATTTAACATAATACCTGTCCGTCGGTTCCGTCAACGATGTCAAAAGGGTGCGGCCGGGGGTTTTTTCTCGCGGGTGCAATCCTCCGATTTTCGGTTTAACCGGCTAATCGGCAATCAGCAGTTGCCGTTTCGTAAGATACAGCATCCGCACCAGGTCATACTCGAAGGGTGAACCGGTCTGGTAGTACCTGAAACTCAAATTGCGCCGGCGATCGATGGCATTAAGCAGGCTGAGGCCGTACTTGAGTTTGTCCTCATCGCCGGTACTCATATCGAAGGCATGGTTGATGATGGCATTCGTCATGAGACTGTAGGCCACGGTATCAACAATCAAACCGCCAGTGTCCCGCAGACCGGAAGGACCTAAAACGGGCAAGACCAGATAGGGGCCGGGGCCCACGCCATAGTGACCCAACGTCTGACCGAAGTCTTCGTTGGCTTTGGCCAGACCGACGGCCGTGGCCGGATCCTGAATGCCCAGAAACCCGACGGTGGTGTTGACAAAAATGCGCCCGATCGTGTTGGCAAATTTCTGGCCTTTCAATTGAAACAGCGAGTTCATCAGGTTGCGGACTTCCCACAGGTTGTTGAAGAAGTTGGTTACGGCGGTCTGCACAAAGCCGGGAGTGATGAATTCGTAGCCCCTGATAACCGGCAGGAATATGTATTGATCAAACTTGGCATTAAACTTGTAGATACGCCGGTTAAAGCCCTCCCAGGGGTCGTAGGCTTTAACCGCGTAGGTGACATCTGCTTTGACGTATTCACTGACAGGTCGTTTGGCGGGTATCTGCGGTTCTTTTTTCACCGGCGCGGCGCTGCATCCGCAAAATACCATCAAGCCAAGCAAAAGTACGGATTTTCTAACCACGGTCGCGTGGGGCTTTGTTTTCAGCATCGCAACGCCTCCTCAATTCTTAAAAAAACCGATCATATATTCGATGTTATCCTTATACGCCATATTGCCGCAGTGACCGCCGATGGGGTAAATCTTGGCCCGGGCGCCCAAAACCCGCCGGAAAAAGTCGATCTCGCCCGGCGCCAAAATCAGGTCATCTTCATTGGTCATCAGGGCGATTTTGGGCGTGTTGCGCAAGTAGCTTTCAATGCTTGCCAAACTGACGCGGTCGATGAGGGCCTGGGGACTTAAACCCGGTTGTTGCGCCTCAAAATAGGGGTAGAAGAGCTCATTGAAATAGTCCACAAAACTGGTATTGGCGGTTACGATGAAATAGTCGGTCAGCGAAGAAGCAGTGGTTAATACCTGGTTGGGGGGCACAATCAGCCCGGCATGGGTCATGACATCGGAAGTGAAAACCATATTGCTTGAGGACAAACGGAAAGCCGTGCCTATCAGCGCGGCTAAATTGGCATCTTTGGGGGGCGGTTCTCGTTTGTAGATTTCATACAAATAGTCTTCGGTAAAATCGATGTAGCCCATCAATTTATAGTATTCAGCGAACTTGAGCATAACGCTGTTGTAAAAGCGGTGGAATTGATGCAACCCGCCCGGAATATTCTGCTCCAGCATCTCATCCAGGATCTGGGCCGAGTTATATAAGCTGAGCGGCGGGTTGATCATCAGGACTTTGCTAAAATTAAACAATCGCTTTTGTTCGTCCAATTGCGATATGAAAGCGGCTTGGGCCGCTCCCAGGCTGTAGCCGGTGAGATAAAATTGGGATACTTGGATGCGGTCCTTGACTTGCTGCCAGGCCAGCTCCATGACATGATACAAATCCCGAGAATCATCCTGGATGTTGCCCGGTACGCCGGTCTGCGACGCGTTGACGATAAAGTCCGGATGGGTCGGGGAAGACATGGCGATTACATGAAATCCCGCACCGAAAAAGGCCTTCGCCAAAAGCTGCATTTTACCGGAATTGTAGCTGGCCCCGGTTCCGGCGATAATGAAGATCAAAGGCGCCGGCTGCTTCTGGTAGGCCAAAGAATAATCCAATTTATCCCAGGGCCAGAAGATGCTCGGTACCTCGCGATCCTTAAATATGGTCAGTCTCAGGTTTTTGCTTTTGATTTTTTCCGGCAACGGTGCAGCGAATTCAGACGGCGTGCCGATGATCGTGGCGACGTAAGGGTTCGTAAACGGATAATCATAGGTACCTGAGCTGGTCCAACCGGCGGATGCCAGTAGCAAAATGAATACCGGGATCAAGAATTTTCGCATATTTTCCCCCTTATTCTTGGGTTGAATGGCAGTTTTGGAGTCAGAATTCCAACTGTAAAAC
>CP070697.1:2413160-2418457 GCA_020353555.1 Desulfobacterales bacterium | reverse complement strand
ATTTCTCCGTCAATTCCTGGTAGGCTTGTTGGATTTCTTTAAAACGTTTTTCGGCAAGTGCTTTAAACTCTTCGCCCAAGTGTTCCACCTTGTCCGGATGGTATTTGGTGGCCAGCTGCCGATGGGCCCGTTTGATTTCTTCCAATGATGCATTCTCCGTGACGCCGAGAATCCGGTAAGGGTCCCAGGCGGTGGATTCTTCCTCCCGAAACCGAGTCTGCTGCTGAAAGCCGTTTTCTTGGGTTCGACTTTGGCGGTTTTGTCTTGCGTTGGTTTGCCGCTTGTCCTCGAAATACCGGTAATAGCGGCCCGATTTTTTTCTCATTCTGAAAAAATAATGCCACACGAGACCTAAAATGATTAGGTCATCTATCCACCCTCCGCCTACCCAAAAATCCGGTAAAATATCGTAAGGGTTGAGGGCGTAAAGCAATGCTAAAAACGACAATATGATTTTCATCATTTTCCGCGGACCTGATCGCCGGACTCATTTAAAACTGTATATTTATGAAAAAAGGTCGATAAAATAATCAACAAGATCCAAATCGAAGATTAAATTTTTGGCCCCGCAGGGACCGTCAGGGTCATTGGGGATAGTGCAAAAACCATCAAGTCTGGTCGGTGTGAGGAAGCCGGCCAGGTAACCCTAAACCAATGCTCGCGATAATGCAACTCAAGAACGGCATGAAGAGCCAGGGCTTTAAATGAAACCCGCCGGGATAACGATTTAAATACATTTTTGCAGTTCAAGGACCCATTGGTAAGAAACGATATTGATATTAAACAGTCCATAGCGGGTCCCAATCACACAATGACATATTTCGCACCGGCAGCATTATATGATATAATTTTGATTGGTTATCAGGGAAACGCGAGGCCATGAAAAAATTTTTTAAAATCATACTGGGGCTGTTGATAATCCTCACGATTACCGGTGCCGTTGTTCTGAGGGATTTCAAAGACAAGCAGATCGTGATCTTGAAAAACGGGACGACGATAACGGCCGAAGAGACCTGGGAAACCGGTGATACGGTCTTTTACGAGAACAACAAAGAAATTTATTTTCTGAACAAGGATGAAATCGAAAGCATCGGAAAAGGACACTACCGGTATTTGCAGCGGGAAATAAAGAACAGATTCCCGTTCTATGTTGCTTCAGCGAAATCGAAAATAAAATCCCTGCTCCAGATGCCCGCCATTACGGTAGACCCAGATTTGTCCTCGGCCATTGTGGCTACGGCCACGGCTCTTTTCTGCATCATCATTTTTGCGGCCAAGTATCTCCTGGAAGGCAATCTCAAAGCCGGCGAAAATCATAATAAGGAAAATACAATCCCGGAGGACAAAAAACAAGACATACCTACCCGGGTTGATATTGTCCGGTTTTTTCTAAACTTATTCCGACTTCAAATCGGGGCGGCGCCGGACGCCCCGGTGGAATTCACACCTTTATACTCGAAGTCCTCCGGACCCAATACCATTTACAAGTTGCGAGTCAAACATCACGGCGATTGGGTGAGCCGACGCATGACGATTGGTCCGTTGGGCGATGAGAGTGGCAGCAAAAGCAAGTGTTACTATGTGATTTTTGACGTCCATTTGGTCGTCAAAATTCCGGCCAGGCCCATTGTTGACTTCGGCACCTACATAGAAAGTATTAAGAAGGAAAGACATATTGTCGACAAACTGGCTCCCAAGGAGTGCATCATTCCGAAGGTTGGGGTTATCTTAAGCCTTATCCACACGCTGCCCGGTAACGCGGAAGTGGCTCCGGAAAAACTAGAGGAAAGATACATGACCTGGCTGCGAGAGTCGCCTGATTATCAAGCCTACCTGAAGATCAACAACACCTTCGTCTTTTTCATGGATTTATCCAAATACTATTTTCTAAGTCATATTATCGAAAATTTGCATGAATCCAAAAAGTCCCTGCATGCCGAGATTGCCACTAATCCGGAAATCATAAAGGAAACCAACACATTCAAGGGGCGCTACGGGGAGGAGAACGATGCGATCTTTCTTGAAATTCGGGAGGTTTTTAACCAATGCGAAGCGGAAATCCGGCGACTGCTCCCCAGTTCAGGTATTACGACCGCCATCGCTCCATACCAAATTCAAGGCTGGTTTGTCCGACACCTCGCTGGTCAGGCTGTGACCGCCGATGAACACAGCCTGCCGGAACAATTTGTGACCGAGTTAAATGCGCTATTTCAAAAACTCATGCAGCAAAACAAAAAGGCCGTTGAGGCTTACCGTCGGACCATCAAAGCGTATGTGGACAAAACCGCTTTTGAACAAAACAAGGCACCCATCGGTGCCATCATTACCAATTTACTTGAACTGTTGGCCTGGCTGCGAGAAAAACGGGTCGCCTTGCGCGACCTTAAACCCGACAATTTGTTCGTCGCGGGCGATCCCGGCAAATACCCGCAATTTTTATGGTCGGCCGCGGAGTTTTCCCTGGGGATTATCGATGTCGAAACAGCGGTCGATTTCGGAAACTCCAAACAAAAAAAAGTCAAACAACCCCTTTTAGGTGGCACACCTTATTATGCAACGCCTTCCCATTTTATCAAAAATCAATGGTTGCGGTACGCCTATAAGAATCTAAGCCAGACTTTACATTTTCAGGATTGGCATGCGATCCTCGTGATGATCTTCCGGGTGGCGACCGGAGAACTTTTGTTTGAACAAACCGCCAGAGTTTTCGGCGATGTTAAAACCATCCTCCGAAATGCCAATATGAACACGCCCCCGCAACTGAAAGTCATTGAAGAAGTTAATCGTATATACTGGCGGAGCGCCCGCATTGAATTTCGGGTGAAGACCGGCGATAAGGCCCCTCTCTTGAAATCGATCGAGGTTGTCCTTCCGGAAGCCGCCAGAAACATGTTTGAAAAAGTTCTGAAAAAAAACAGAAAATTCACCCTTGATGCCATCAGGGAATACGTCCATTCCCAGCGTCTTTTTGAAAGCGATCGCATTTGTGCTCAATTGCTGCAATCTTCCTCTCTCAAAGTCGGCCAATTCAAAAACGAGCTGGAAAAGAAAGTCAATGTTTCCAAGAAAAACCGCGCTTCCGGATCCAAGACCTCAAGATTTCTAGACAACTTGGTTGTTCTCAAAATGCAGGCCGAAAACCAAGCACAGATCCTCGGTTTGTTGGCCCAACCGGTCCCCTGTATGTCGGCGTTCGATTTGCTGGCGCTGATGTTCCACTGTGTTTTAAACGCCATGTACAAAAGAGAATGGAAAACGGTTTATCATGAGGAGGTTGAAGCGTCCGACCGTCAAGATGACGCCGTGTCCCTGGCCACTACGATTTAGATCGTAGCCTTCCGCTTGACATTTGCGCAAGCATCTGCTCAGGGCATGCTGATCGTCGCTTGGTGTTGGAAGCACGAGCAGGGATCAGCGCACCCGAAGATCTCTTTCGCAAGGTTTGCTTTTTATTTGACACTCTGAAGCGTCCGGTGTATCTATTTGAAGCGAAGACCGCGAAACCGTGCCCGTTGAGAACACGACTCGGGATTGTTCGAATCGGGCCATACGATGACCCTGATCCAGATCTTTTCTATGAGGTTGGCGGGTAAAAGCTTCTCGTTTGCTATGTTTAACAGACCTGCAACTCAACCGCCAGATCGCACCAGGGTGGACTCCGTAACTCCCATTCGCCCGTAACCCAGTGCCGATGGCCACGCGTCATGAAGCCTTCAGCGTGTCTTTCTTTAGCAATGTTCTTGGTGTTAATTCTCGCTTCGGCGCAGGCGGCGTCCAAGGCCTACGCGACGGATATCCGCCCACCCGTGCGGGCCGGGAGTTTTTATCCGGCCGACCGGCACGAACTGGAGCAGATGATTGACCACCTCACCCGTCAGGCTCAAAAAACAGCGGTTAAAATCCCTGCCGCGAAAAGCTTAAAGGCCCTGATTCTGCCTCATGCCGGCTATCTTTATTCCGGATTAACGGCCGCGCATGCCTCGCTGGTTCTAAGGGAAAAACAATTTTCCAAGGTGATCTTGCTGGGCCCGGATCATTTTGTCGGGTTAGCAAACGGAGCCCTCTGTGACGCCACGGCCTATCAAACGCCGCTGGGCCAAATCGACCTGCATGCGGATGTGCAGAAGTTGCGCAGACAGCCGCATTTATTTCAGCCGAATCTCGCTTCGGACCGCCAAGAGCATTCGCTGGAAGTCGTCTTGCCGTTCTTGCAAAGATATCTGAAAGGGTTTGAGATCATTCCGATTGTCGTCGGTCCCACGCACATCCGGCGCTTCGCGGACGAGCTCGATCCCCTGCTGGATCACAATACTTTGCTGGTCGTCAGTTCGGATTTGTCCCATTATTTGCCCTATGGAGAGGCCTCCCGCAGGGATCAGGAAACCATTGCCATGATTCTGCGTCTGGAGGCGCATAAGCTGAGCCAAACGGACAATCGGGCCTGCGGCCTGGTACCGCTGATGATACTGATCGATCTGGCGCAGCGGCACAGTTGGCAGCCGCTGCTTCTGCATTATACGAACAGCGGGGACACCGCCGGAGGCCGATCACAAGTTGTCGGTTACGCCGCTATCGCCTTCTATGGAGATCCACCTATGCCAAACAACACGCAGAGCATCCAACATTTCAGTCCGGAGCAGGGACAGTCTCTGGTCAAACTGGCCCGCCACACAATTATGGAAAAACTGGGCCGCAAAGTTGATGAATCCGAAGCCCTCGCTCTGGCGGCGGCATTGAGGCATAGCTGTTTTCAGTCGTGTTGCGGAACCTTTGTGACCCTCAAACTCCACGGGCAGTTACGGGGATGTATCGGCAACTTAACGGCCACGGAGTCGGTTGTGAAAGGCGTCCGGCAGAACGCGATCAATGCCGCTTTCCATGATCCCCGCTTTGCTCCTTTAACGCTGTCGGAGCTGGAGCAGGTCGCGATCGAGGTCAGCATCCTGACGGAGCCCCAGCTGCTGGAATACCGTGATGGGACCGACTTGCTCGGCAAGCTGCAACCCCATGTGGACGGCGTCATTCTCCGTAAAGGGTATACCAGCGCCACCTTTTTGCCCCAGGTCTGGGAACAACTGCCCCAGGCGGAGGAGTTTCTGCGACATCTCTGTCAGAAAGCCGGGATGTCGCCAGATGCCTGGTGCGATCCCGAAATCGAAGTCGCGACCTACCAAGTCCAATATTTTGAAGAGCATAAGTGAACGTCCCATATTGCAGGTGGTCATCGCCACGGGCATCTCCTCGGTGGTGACGCAGTTATTGACCATTCGCGAGTTCTTAACCCAATTTCAAGGCAA
>CP070697.1:2407724-2413060 GCA_020353555.1 Desulfobacterales bacterium | reverse complement strand
AGTAAAAGCGCGCGACTTGGAGGGCAGTGGCGCCATGGGAAAGATGGTGGAGAGGATCGCGGCGATAGGCCGGCGATTGGCCGTATTCCTTACCCACCCAGAGTCCGCCGTTGCGCGTCGGATCATAGAGACGGTAGCGGGGTGATTGCAGTAGTTGCGTCAGGAAGGTTCTGCCGACGCGATTCAACATGGTGGTCGCCGCCTGATTGGATGAATGGCGGATCATTGCGGCCAGCATCCCCAGCGTAGGTGCGTCGGCCCTCATTTCGCCGCGTGCGATCCGTTCGAAAGCGCCGAGCAGAATAGCGATTTTAGGCAGGCTGACGGCATACATCATTTCGTTGGGATTGACATACGCCAGACGGGGAGAACGAACTTCGGTGATGTCTACCAGCACAATGCTGAGGGATTTGCGCTGGGCGGCTTCAGCCAGGTTGAGCGAGGCCAGGCAGGTCTCCAGTCCCTGTTGCAGTCTCGGATCGCAACTTTCACCCAGGGAAAGGGGCTGCGCACTTACGGGTATGACGGCGATTAGGATGATGATCAAAACCTTGCTGAGGAATGAGCGCCAAGGCATAATCGGAACTAATTACTGCCAATTTGATAGAGAAGGCAAGTGAAAAATTCAAACCGAATCCCTGCTTCCGATTGTCATGCCAAATACCCGGCCCTGCGCACGCCGGCGATACGCGCGGCGTTTTTGTTTACCAACTTTTTTCTGATCATCATGGCCTACTATCATCAGCTGGTCAAACGTGCCAGCCGTCTGCACGTGGTGTTAGGGACTTGTCTGGTAATCAGCGGACTGCTGGCCGTCTTTCGCGCCTCGCTCAATCTTCACCATCCGGCGATCTCCACCGGTTTCTATGTCTTCGTGGATATCTTCGGAGTGGTTCTGGTAGAACAGTTCTGGAGCCTGACGAACTCCATTTATACCACCCAGGACGGCCGCAAGTGGTACGGGTTCGTCGGCACGGGCGGTTTGGTCGGCGGGGTTCTCGGGAGCTGGGTCGCGGCCATGTTAATCAAACATACCCCTTTGCAGACCCCGGATCTGCTGCTTACGGCCGCGGCCCTGATGGTCCTTATCTTTGTCCTGACCTTGCTGATGGGGCGGCGGGGAATATATTGCGAAGTCGAACAGGTCCTTCCCTTGGAGCCGGGCGGCAACGGATGGCAGGTTCTGCGTCGAAACCGCTATTTGCTGCTGATCGCGGCCATTCTGCTCCTGGCCCAACTGGTTTCGCCGCTGGTCGAATATCAATTTATGAATCGGGTGGAGGCGGCCTTTGCGGTCCGGGAGGAGCGGACGGCATTTTTGTCCACGTTTTTCAGCCTGCTGGGATTGGTTTCCGTGGCGATCAATCTGGGAATTACACCGCTGGTCCACCGCTTTCTGGGCGCCATCGCCGGTTTGCTGGTGCAACCTTTAATGGTCAGCCTTTGTTCCTGGGGCTGTCTGCTGCGATCCTCCCTGTTCTTTGGGGGGGCCGCCAAAATCAGCGACCGCGCGCTTTCCTATTCGATTAATCGGGCTTCCAAGGAGCTGCTTTATGTGCCGGTTAATCCGGTCCTGATCTATCAGGCCAAAGCGTGGATTGATATGTTCGGTTACCGCGTTTTCAAGGTCACCGGTTCTCTACTGATCTTGCTCTTTACCCAGTGGCTCCCGTTTACGGTGAGCGTCTCCCAGCGGAGCTGGTTTACCCTGGGCATCTGCGGGATTGGGGTGAGTCTCATTATGATCGTACGGGATGATTACCGTCTGGTGTGCGAAAAAACAGTGAGCTGTGGGATTCCGGCTAAATCACACCCATAAAAAATTTGGTCGCATAGGCGATCAGAATTCCATAGCCAAAACTCATCAGGGTGCCGATGAGAATATACTCGGCTTCCATCCGATGTCGCTGGTTTTTAATTTCACCAAAGCGAAAGACGGATTTGGCGGCAATCAGAAACCCGATTCCGGCCGGTTGGTTCGCTAGAACGAACAAGAAAATCAGCGCCCGTTCCAGTTGGCCGATGACCCTGCCGCCGGTTTCGAAACCGGAGCTGACCGGCAGAGCGTCGCCAGCCGACCTGGGGTGCGACTGCTGCTCATAGGCTCGAATCTGTTCCAGAAACGGCTCGACCGCCATTCCGATTATCAAGCGCCCGGCCTTGATGGTCGCAACCGCACCGGCGAGTAGAATAAGGAGCCGTAAATAGTCTTCCCCCCAGAAGTTAACCCAAAAAAGTGAAACGGCGTCTCCGGGCTTGATTGCCCCGAAAACGATGATGCCAATCACTGTCAGATGCGCAGTCTGATCAACCATAAATCCCCGGAGACTTCGCTGCGCCCAAGTGGCTTTGATGAAATCAAACAGGGCGTGGGAGACCAAGAGGATGACCGGTATTTCCCAACGGCTCCACGCACCGCAGAGGACATAACTGGTAACGACGATGATGGCCGTGTGTTGGAACAGAACGATTATCTTGTGTTTGCGGAAAGCGACTTTTTGAGACTGAAACAGAAAGTCGCCGAAAATATGGCCCGCAATCAGGCAGACCGCCAGCTGTTTGGCCAGCTCATCCACGATATCTGTGCTTCGTCCTTTCCGCGTTGGACACCCGGGGGATTTATCCGCCGCGATGATGATAAAGTATTTGGATTTTTACAACATTTAGAGTTTGTAACATACAGAAACAAGCTTATTTGCTTGTAGAGGTCAAACGACGTTGGGGAGGCGGTCCTCAAAAAAAACGAGGGCCTGTTCAATGGCATGCCAGCCGGCACGGTCCAAATGTTGGGCCACCGCTTGCTGTGAAATGGGCTTACCCCACCAGGCCCCGGCAATGGTTTCCTGCGTCCACCCCTGAAGGATCCCCAGCATGGCCTGCGCTTGTTTTGCGGTCCAGTTCATCGCCAGAGCATCCACCAACTGGACCACCACGTTCAGCGCCTGGGAATCTTTCAAATTCGTGTTTTCAGCAAAAATCATGCGAAAACGGCTGAGTTTTAAAAGCTTTTCCAGGCCGACACCTGAGCTGCGATAGGCCTGACCGTCACCGCCGGAAACGCGTTCGCCGGGAATGAAATCAACCGTTCCGACGGCAATCGCCAGCCGTGTGTCCGCAGCCATTCGGGCCCGCAAATAGGCGCGGTAAAAGAGTCCCACCCGCAGGGCTTGGGAGGGGATTGTGACCAACAGTTGCCAGCTGTCCCCGCGGAAGATATCGACGTCCATCGGAACCGCATTATCAAAGGCTTTGTGCAAGGCGTCCGCCCCCGCGACCATCGCGCGATGGAGTTCCAGGCGAGCATTCTCCGCCAACCGTGAAGAGCCGATAATGTCGCCGGTAATTACCGCATAAAGTTTGCCACGCTCAATGATCATTTCCGAAACCGATAGGATATCACGCGATTGCGGTCATATTGGAGTTCATCATGGAAATCCTGGTCCTCGGGGCCCGGATTCTCCTTTACAATTTTTAGCACTTGTGAGCGGACCTTACAAGCTAGAATGACAACCGCCCCAGGGCGAAGGTCTTGGGAAATGAGAATATGCCGGCAAGGAGGTCTTTGCGTTCAGACGCTAACAACCGATCCGACCGCCCGGTGATCCCTTGTTGTCGATGGACCCGATTTAAGAGCTAACCAACTGGAATTGATACGAAAAATCCAGTTTCTATCATAAGCAAGGTGTCACTATTGCGTTGGGGAAGATACCGACTCGGGATATCGTCTTTCCGAAAAGGCCTCCTTCCCTTAAACTTCCGAATGCGTTGGTCCTAAGAAACGGCGGTCTCAGGTCAACTGCCAATCTGACATAGGGGGTACGGGGATCAGAGAAGGATAGGCCGGGAATAGGCCCAATTGGGGTATTGGCTGCCGGAATGGCGGAAGGCGGGACGCTGCGAAGATGGGGGGGTGATTGATTCGACCGGGGTACCCTATCCATGTTCACCCTTGGGCGCTGCATGTCTGAGCTGATTATGCTTGCCGCTCGTCCCGGCAAGGCTTTAAGTGATTTGACAAAGTCGAATTAATCGCTAAAACCCAAAAGTGTCAATAATCAAACATCGACGGGCGATGAATTGACGATCGCGATTCAAGTCGCCGTTGATTTCGAGCCGCGATTTCCCGCCGGCGGGGCTAAAACAAAGTCATTTGAATTAGATAACCAAGACCGACGAACAGCCCCACATAAAAGGCCATTGAAAAAATGGTCTTGAACCACACTTGAAAACTCTTCTTGTTCAATTTTTTCTCTCCTTGGGGAGTAATTCTTGCGATCGATTAAAAACCACATTCATTTTTCATGCCAAAATCGAGCAGTTCAATGTTTCCGGGGAAGGAAACAAATCAGCCCGACCGTCAACAGGGGTACGAACGCCAGGACGCTGAGGACCGGCCGAATCGAAAAAATATCCGCCAGCTTGCCTGTTAGCGGGGTCAACAGGCCACCGGTGCCGTATGCCAAACCGGTCATCAGACTCGATGCCATCGATTTTCCCCGGGGGGCGAGCTTTTGAACCGCCGAAACACCCAGCGGGAGGGTCGCCAGGGCGAAAAAGCCGGTCAAAGCGGCGCCCGGATAGATCCAGTCCCCGGGAAGAAGAACCATTAAGTACATACAGGGCGTCGTCAAGGCGTGGGCCACCATAAAAATGGGTTTATCACCCATACGATCGGAAAGATGGCCGGCCAGGAGTCCGCTTAAGGCGCCCGCCAGTGTAAAAGAGGCAACCACGACGCCGATGGAGATCAACGTATAACCCTGGCGGGAATACAGGACCGGCAGGAAGGTCAGAAAGGACTGGCTGGCAAAGGCGCGCATGACCATCACGATCCAAATCAGAACAATCGGTCGCCAGACCGGTCCAAACACTTCTTTGATCGACCCCCACAGTCCCCAGTCTTGGAGGCCTTCAACTTGGGGCACCGGCACGGCTCTGTACAAAAAAACCATAATGGCCAGGCCCAAGGCCATCGCCCACGGCGAGGCTTCAAGGCCGAAGGAAGCAATGAACCAGCTGATAAACAGCGGTCCGACACCAAAAGACAGTGTGCCTCCCATATTAAAAAGTGACATGGAAAGACCAAAATGCCGGCCGGAATAAGGCGCGATCATTCCGGCCACGGTCGGGTGAAACATGGACGAGCCGATGGACCCGAGAGCAATAAAAACCAGCAGCACGAAATAATGGGAAGCAATGCCGGAGAGAGAGATAAAGACGATGACCAGCAGCGGCCCGCCTAATGCGAAAAGCCGTGTCGGATAGCGGTCGGCCAGGTAGCCCACCGGCGGCTGGACGATAAATGCCAGGAAACGACTGACCCCGGTGATCAGGCC
>CP070697.1:2402251-2407624 GCA_020353555.1 Desulfobacterales bacterium | reverse complement strand
TCCAGCAGGGACGCCAGCACCGTCGCTTCCTCCAGGTTGATTTTGGCGGCGGCCGGCACTGCCAGCGCCACTTCCGCCAGATCCTTTTGGATGCATCCTTTGACGGTTTTGCCCGCCATAACCCGCAGCGTCTCCGGATCAATTTTGGCCCGTTGGCCGAGGCCCATGATCATCACCCGGCGGGCCTTGACTTCCGGTGGATCATAGAGAGTCACCTCGTCATCTTTGGCGCCCTTAAATTCCGGCAGTTGCATCGCGCGCTGGATGATGGCGGCGACGGCGGGGTCGGCATGGATATCCTGGTCCTCACACACCGGGATCGCCAGGGTTTCAATTTTTTGCGCTTGCAGGTCGATCGATCTCAGAGACATCATGGGTTAATTCTCCTTTGCGAGGATAGCGTTACGAATCCAGCTCCCATGGGAAACTGGAATTGCGCCGTTTAAAGCATGAAATGAGGGCATAATCAATACCTCAAAAAAAGGTAACCGTTTGGCCCTCTGAAAAATCATGGATTGGTCGGCCGGGATATTTTGCATACAGCTAAATTGATGAAAAAAAGGTGGTTGGCATGCTGGTTTCAAGCTCCGGTGAGCTGTTTGAGATCGGAGAGTTCCCGCCACGCGAAGGGCTCCGGGCGGCACGGGAATATGGCGTTATTGGTGAAAATGGGGTCGGAGGCAAGATCATAGCGGCTGGCTTGCACCGCTTGATCCCACAGGGCCGTGTGCGGAATCGGAGAATAGTGGGCCAGCACAGGCGTGATGCCGTTTTCCCGCACCGTAGCAATGGATTGTTTCAGTGATTCCAGGGACTGCCCGGGAAGCCCCACCAGCAGGTAGGCCCCGACCTGTTGCCTGGCAAAGCCCGCTTCCCGCAGAAACCCCACCGCCCGTTTGAATTCGGCGGCCGTGACCTTGTTGTGGTCCATGGCTTGTCGATGGCTGAATTCAGTCGTCTCCAGACCCAGGCGCAAGGTGTGGAAACCGGCCTGGAACATGAGCCGGGCGGTCAGGCGGGATATTCCGCGAATATGAACGGCATTGGGGGTGTGAAAGCGGACGTGATCGTCGCGCGCCAGGATTTTCTCCAGGAGCGGGATGGCGTGGTGGGCGGCGTCTACCAAGAAAGCATCGTCGTACAGGATAAAGTCCATGACGCCGTAACGCTGATGCCAGTAATCGATCTCTGCGACCACCGCCTCGGGCCGGCGGCGCAACCGCTTGGGATTCAGAAATCGCGCGGCGCAATAGGCGCAGTCAAAGGGACATCCGCGGGATGTGAGCAGCGGCACATACCCGATGCGGTCCTGCAGATCCAGCGCCGGATAGGGATAACTGTCCAAGTCGTCAGGATCGAACCCGCGCCGGACGGCCAAGCCGGTATGGGCCTCGACCAATTTCAGGACGGCGGTCTCCGCCGCACCCGCCAGAACCCGATCGGCGCCCGCATGCTGCACGGCGTGGTCCCGGCAAAGGCTGGCATAGATGCCGCCCAGAACGATGGGGGCCTGCGGAAAGACTTCCCGGATGACCCGGATGGTTTCCTGCACCCCGGGGTACCAGTACGTCATCAGGGAGGTGATCAGAATGAGGTCCGGGGGCCTCACCTTCCGCAGATCGTCCTGGAACCATTGGGGCTTGATCCCATAGCGGGAATAATTCCGCGGGACATCCTGCAGCCCCGGCGGTCTGGCAATGCGGGTTTTAAGATAAGGTCCCCGGCCGCAGCGAGCCGAAGGGTCCGTTGGAGGTGCCTGCGGATGAAATCGATTCAGGCAGTCGATGTAGGCGATGGAATACCCGTGGGACCGCAACAAGGCGGCCAGGGTCAGCAGTCCCATGGGTTGGGCCCAGAAATCATAGGCGGCAAAGTCATGGATCCAGGGATTGATCAGGAGGATATGGGGTACGTCAGGTTTCACGGCTCCGGGATCCGCGTGGCGGACGAAGAAGGAGGCACGACTTGCGCAAACGATTGTCAGTCAATTTCATCTTCGAAGGGAAAATATACCATGGAGGTTTTCTTCAATTCCTCCAGACTGAAAAGCAGGGTGTAAGAATCGACGGAGGCGGCGCGGGCCATCCGGCGGGCGGTGGCGCGGCAGGCGTCGGGGCTGTCGGCATGCACCATGGTGTAAAGATTGTAGGGCCATTGCTCGGTGGGATTCCGCCGGTAGCAATGGGTTACCTCACGGAAAGCCGCCATTTTCTTTCCGACCGCTTCGACGCGGTCTTCGCTGACTTGCCAGGCCACCATGGCATTGGCCGTAAACCCTGTCTTTTGATGCCGGAGGGTGGCGCCGAAGCGGCGGATGACGCCCCGCGCGCGCAGACCTTGCAGCTTGTTCAGCAATGTCTTTTCGGAAATCCCCAGCTTCTGGGAGATCGCCAGATAGGGGCGCGTGGTAATGGGAATATCCTCTTGAAGGGAGGCAATGATTTTTTTTTCCAGGTCGGTCAGCATGCTGGGTGCTATAAGGATTCCGGGGTTAGGTTGTCAAGATTTTTCATTCGTTTTCTGTAACAGTTCAGCCCTTTGAAAAACCATGGAGAGGTCGACCGGGATATTTGGCATACAGCTAAATTGATACCGTTTTCTTTTTTCTGCCTTTTCTCCTCGGTTAGCCGTTGGCGGCCGTCGGCTCGACGAATTTTTCCGGAAACAAGCCTCGAATGTCCTGGGCCGTGGCCGGGCAGACGCCTCTTTCCGTGATGAAACCGGTGACCAGCCTGGCCGGGGTGACATCAAAGGCGAAGTTGGCGGCCGGACTGTCGGGCGGGCAGATCAACACCCGGGTGGTGCGATTCTGGTCCAAACCGTGGACGTATCGGATTTCATCCGGGTCGCGCTCTTCGATGGGGATCTCTTTGACCCCGTCCTTGAGATTCCAGTCAAAAGTGCTGGAAGGCAAGGCCACATAAAAGGGAATGTGGTTATCCCTGGCGGCGAGGGCTTTCAGGTAGGTTCCGATTTTGTTGGCCACGTCTCCGGTGGCGGTGGTGCGGTCAGTGCCGACGATGACCAGATCGACCTTGCCCTGCTGCATCAGGTGGCCGCCGGCGTTGTCCGTGATAATCGTGTGTTTGACCCCGTGTTTGCCCAGCTCCCAGGCCGTCAGCCGGGTTCCCTGGTTAACCGGTCGGGTTTCGTCGACCCACACATGGATATCGATACCCTTGTCATGGGCCGCGTAAATCGGCGCTGTGGCCGTACCGAAATCGACACAGGCCAGCCAGCCGGCATTGCAATGGGTGAGCACATTGACGGTTTGCCCCTCCTTGCGACGGCTGATCTGTTCGATCAGGCGAACACCGTGCTCGCCGATTCGACGGCAATTTTCGACTTCCTCGGCGGCGATGACCCCCGCCTCGCGTCGGGCGGCCAGAACTTTTTGATCGCCGCCGGTTGCCTGGGCTACCACCGATTCCACCCGGTCCACCGCCCAGGCCAGGTTGACGGCTGTGGGCCGGGCCGCCTTGATCCGTTGCGCTTCTCCGAGCAAATAATCATTTCCCACCCGGCGATCCGGTGCGTTCAGCGCCGCCAGATAAACCCCATAGGCCCCGGTCACGCCGATCAGGGGCGCGCCCCGCACGTACAGGTCTTGGATGGCGGTGATGGTGTCCGCGACGGTTGCCAGATCCACGATTACGAATTCGTGGGGCAGCCGCCTTTGATCGATGATCTTGACCGTTTTTTCATCCTTATCCAGCCAGATTGTGCGAAGGTCTTTCCCATCGACTTTCATTGGGTTCACCTCTAAAAGACGCAATCGTCGGTCACGGAGTGTCGCGGCCCGCCCGCGCGTGAGTGGCCCGCAAGCGGCGGCTGTCGCCGCAACCCTTCACAGACCCAGGTCCAAGAACCGCCGCGCTTATTGGCGTGTCATGGCGCGGGTTTCGTGGTTATTGGGAAAGGGACACCCCTTTCGCGGCGGATTCAGCCGTTGGCGGAAAGCCGGTGCAATGCCTCCCGCATGGATTGGGTCAGATGATGGATGACCATGGCATCAGACAGGGAGGCCTCCCCCAGTTCCTCTCTGATCTCGCGGGTGTCCAGACTGAATTCGTTCCCGTTGATGATGTGGGTATAAACAAAATCGGTATCCGGGTTGCCCATCATGAGGGTGGCCACCGTCGCCGCCATATCTCCCACCGGCGCCCGATCGATATGACTGTAACGAAAGGTGGCCGTAACCTCGGTCCCTTGACCCGGTTCCGTTGCCACGGCGAGCCGTCCCTCACAGCGCTGGGCCGCGGCTGCAAGCAGCGACAGGCCCAGGCCAACCCGCCGGGTGGTGCGGGTCGTGACGAACGGATCATCCAGCTTGTGGGTCTTTTCGGCGGGCATGCCCGGTCCGTTGTCCCGGACAACGATTTTGAGGTGATCTTCCCTCCGGGCCTCCTCCACCACGATGTGAATGCAATCGGCGCCGGCGGTGATTCCATTTTCAACGATATCCAGGATGTGAAGCGCTAGTTCCCGCACTCAGATCGCAATCTTTCTTCCATCCTTACCCTCCAGGGCCAGACGGATTTCTTCCAACGTGGGCGCCGCCAGGACGAAGCCCGTATTCGCCCGGCCGATCTCGGCCAGCCGATGGGCATCCGAAGAGGTGACACAGGGCAAACGGCCGATGCCGGGGATGGTGTCGCGCGCGGCACTCAGGGGCACCCGGTAAGAGACCTCGACGCCGTCCAGCACGAGATCCGGCGGAATAAAACCGAGCTGACCGATGATCCCGAATCCCGGTCGATCCACATGGGAACAAAGGCAGAGGCCGCCAAGCGTGTGGGCCTGCTGCTCAATGTCGTGCAGCCCCAATTGGGTGGCTCCGATCAGAAGACGGGAATTTTCTCCCAGGACTTCATCAAATTCATTGGCCACAACCTGGAAGCCAAACACGTCCGGTTGGTTTTTTCCAGGCAGGCGGGCGTACACATAATCCTGCATCGCCAAGGCTTTTTCCAGGTCGCCGAACAGCGTGAGGATGTGAACCTCCTCCCGGGAACAAATTTCCATCCCCGGCAAGACCGCCAGACCCTGTTTTTGGCCGGCCCGTATGGCCGCCGCCGCGTTTTCCGCCGAGTTGTGGTCACAGACGGCAATCAAATCCAGGCCGCTATCGCGGCTTCTGGCAACAATATTTTGGGGACTCATTTCCCATTCACTGCAAGGAGAAAGGCAGGTGTGAATATGCAGGTCGGCCTTGAAGCGTTTGAGCACCACCATTTCCTCTTAGACGTGACCGGGATTCCAATCAGCGCCGATTGCAGCGGTTGCGGTCGGCGATCAGGGCTCGCGGCCCATAGCCCGCAGCTGGAGGCAATCTTCCAGGGAGGCCTTGCCTCGGACGACATCCTCGGCAAA
>CP070697.1:2396762-2402151 GCA_020353555.1 Desulfobacterales bacterium | reverse complement strand
TGAGGGCCATGCGCTTTTTCTCATATCCGTCCATAAAAAGAATCAGGTCCATCTGCTGCCGCCTGGTGGCGTAATGGTCACTAAAATGGCGGGCGAAAACGTTGGCCGGGGTGACCCAATGTCCGGCGATCCGCTCGAGGGGAAGCCGCAGACCGCCGGCGGACTGAACCGGCGCATACGCCTTGTAGACCAACTCCGTGCAGACGAGGCTGTTTTCCGTCAGAAAGTCAAAATTATAATCATACGGCCGGCCGTAATACCGGAAGGCGCGCCATAAGGCGAGCGCTTTTTCTTTTTTTTCCAGCCGCGGACGTAAAACAGCCAGGGAGTCGCAGGCCGCCGAAAATTCAAGCGATGTGAATACGACGCCGTCGGCGATGGCTTCGATCACCCGGGGAGCATTGCCGTCTTCGGCGGGAGAGGTCGCGGAGGGGTACGTCTCGGGATAGGTCTGTTTTAACAGGTCTTCAAATGTTCGCGCGCCCTGTTGCTGCGCCCACGCCCGCGTCTGCGGCTCATCGAAAAAGGCCGTTCTTTCCTGAGCCGTTCCCATATACAGGGCCGCATGGCTCCAGAATCCGGGGATGCCGACATTGGTCAGATACCACTCCCGGCGTTCAAGCAGAATATCACCGGGCTCCAGTGAGCTTTGAAATTCTTTTATTTGCGCGGGCTTGATCAGATATTCATTATGGCGATAGACTTTGGTGGCACCCATCCAGCTGGGCACACCTTTTTGAATGGGGAACCAGGCTTTTTGACTGGATCTTTTGAGGATATCGATCCCGTTTTTAAAAGTCAGCCCGGGGCCTTCGCCCTTGCCGGCCGCCCAGATTTTTTGGCGGTCAGCTTCAATGTCTTGAGTTAGCTGCGCATCATCCGCATCCCCGCAATAGGCCGCCACGGCCTCGAGTGCCGCAAATTCGCCGGCCGCCATAATGTTTAGAAAGCGATATTTGAATGTTGCATACATGCCGCCCGGTAAGCCAAGCTCGGGGACCGGTTCATCCAATACCGTGTCCAAGGCCGGATCATTTTCGGCAACGCGAATGAAGTCGAGGGCAAAGCGGTACGCGGCGAGAAACGCCATCCGGGCAATGTGCAATGACGTGCACCGCAACTCTTTGTGCTTGATGTGCAAAAAATCGCGATGCAGCGCGGCAATCGAATCCATCGCCAAATAATAATCCAGCAGGCTTTTCCATATGATTACCGCTTCGTTGCGGGCCTCTTTTTGCAGGAGACGGGGCGCATTCAAAGCGGAGGGCGGGAAGAGGTCGGGTCGTTGTTCGATATAGGCAAGAATGGCAGACAGTCCCTGACGATAGATCTTTAGCGCTTGTCGATCTTGGACCTGTCTGAAAACGAGTTCGGAGTGCGGCAAATCGGTCAAATTAATTGCAGCGGCAAAACCGTCGGCGGCGGCCAGTAGGAGAATGAATGCGGGAAGAAGCCTTAACAACAGGACTATCTCCTTCGATCAAGTTTTCAAGCCTTAGCCCACCCCAAGCTGGGGGGTTGGCGCGTTTTTATTCCAACCTGTATTTTAAACGATTAGGATTGAAAACTCAAATTTCAGAAGACTTCCGGGCGGCGGAGGCGGGTTGCGGCACGCGTCAGCATTGAGGTGACGAACCCTTTGAACCGGATCGACGCCGCCATTTTTCTTGTGCGGCCGCAATTCCGTTCCGGGCATGCAGCGTACGGCTGAGTCCGCGAATATGCGATCTGTACCTCTTTTTTGGCATTTCCGCGCCTTTTCATTGTCCGGCATTTTCTCAGGGTCTATAATTTTTGATCAAAAGCGACCGCAGTGGTCGCGGGAACGGGATTAAAGCAAGGTCTCTTGACACTTTAAAGGAGGTCGTCTCATGTTTCCCAAGATCCTCTCCAGACGTTCTTTTTTGACCATCTCGGCAATGGCGGCGGCAACGTTTGCGCTGGACTGAAAAAAAATCACGGCCCTTGCCGCCCAAATGGGTCCCCCCAGCGAATATCCAACCGTGATTATCGGCGGCGGGCTGGGCGGGTTGTGCTGCGGGGCTTATCTCGCCAAGCAGGGCATCCCGGTGACCTTGGAGGAGCAACACAGTGTTCCTGGCGGGTACGCCACCTGCTTTGAGCGGGCGGGTGGGAAATTCAGGTTCGGGGTGTCCCTGCACGGAACGTCGATCAATAACAACGCCGGCGCACGGATTTTGGGGGAAATCGGCGTCCTGGAAAAATTGGAATTGGTGGAGCTTCCCGAGCTCTATCGTCTGAAGACACCGCGCCTGGTGCTTTCCGTGCCCCCGAAAGATCCGGAAACCTATATTCGTCTTTTGGCCGGGCACTTTCCGGCGGAAGCCGAAGGTATCCGCGGATTTGTCCGGGAAATGATCGGTATCGCCGAAGAGGCCGATCGTCTCCATCAGAAAAAGGGCCGATTCTTCAAACTGATCTTTCCGATTCAATACCGCAGGATGTGGAATGTGCGCCACCAGACCCTGGCCGACCTCATGAACGATTATGTCCAAGATCCGGAGCTGCAAAATTTGCTGACGGCGCTGTGGAGTTATTACGGTCTGCCGCCGTCCCGTCTCTCCGCCTTTTATTATGCCGTCGCCACCGGAGGTTACCTCAAAAACGGATCCCATTACATCAAACAGCGCTCCCAGGACCTGAGCGACGCCCTGGTGGAAGCGATTGAAAACAATGGGGGAAAGGTATGGTATGACTCTCCGGTGCAGAAGATTTTGGTCAGGAGCGGGGCGGTCGAGGGGGTCGCCTTATCCGACGGAACGACCTTGCCCGCCACCGCCGTGGTCAGCAACGCCAGTGCTCTAACCACTTTCCAAGAGATGTTGCCCCGCGAGGTTGTGCCGGGAGAGTATTTGAAGAAATTGGCAGGCTACCGACCCAGCATTTCAACTTTTATTGTTTGGCTGGGACTGAACCGAAGTTTGCGGGGCCAAATCAGCGCCTGCAGCACCTACGTCTCTTCCGGCCGCGGACCGGAGGCCGATTATCAGGCCTCGCTATCGGGCGACATCGGCCAGGGGTCCTTCGGTGTCAGTATTTATGACAATATGTTTGAAGGTTATTCCCGACCCGGAACGTCCACCTTGATGCTTGTCTTTCTGTCCGGTTATGAACCCTGGCGTAAATTTGAGTCGGACTACCACGCCGGCCGTAAAGAAGAATATCGAAAGGAGAAAGCACGATGGACTGACGTTCTCATCCGCCGGGCCGCCGAGGAGGTTGTGCCGGGGCTTGAGACCATGATCGCCGTCCAAGAAGCCGCAACCCCCCTGACCAACCGGCGCTGCACCGGCAACACGGAGGGCGCCATCTACGGCTTTGAGTAGGCGCTCAATAACGCCTATATGAATCGGATCGACAACCGGACGCCGATCAAAGGGTTGTATCTGGCCAGCGCCTGGGGCAATCCGGGTGGTGGTTATACGGGAGTTTTGCGAGGCGGCCAGAAAGCGTTTCAAGCCATGATGGAGGACTGGGGAGGCTAAGGAGAGCGGATGCCTCTAATGTAAGAGGCCATCGCGGGCCAAAGCATTTACCTGCCAACATACCTTGCGAAAATCAGAGGCGAGGCCGCCACCCTCGGTGACGAAATGGAGATGAGCGGAAAGGCTCCGTAAGACGGTTAAAAAACTGCAAGCGCAGATCGCCCGGCCTCCCCCCGTGCCGCCGGACCTTGCGCAGGCCATGGAGCGGGTGCTGCGGAACCTGAAAACCCAGGTGCCCTTCCACTACCTGCGATGGCTGAGGGTCCGGCAAAGCGATGGGATCAGACTGATTCCGGCGGATGAAAGCTGTTACTTCAAGGCGGTTGACAAATACACCCGCGTAAAAACCCTTAGGGGCGAATCTTTGATCAATAAAAGCATCCGGGAACTGTTCGCCGAACTTGACCCGGATCAATTCTGGCGCATCCACCGGGGAACGATCGTTAATGTCAGCCAAATTGCCAAAGTTAACCGCGCGTTTACCGGCCGCTTGATCCTCAAGCTCAAAGACCTGCCGGAGGCCTTGACCGTCAGCCGGACCTATGCCCATCTCTTCCGGCAGATGTAGCCTCAGGGGCAGGGGATTGCCCGGTCAAAGCACCGCCATCTCCATCTGGCGCTGGCAAAGCTGGCGGTAAAGCCCGCCGCGTTCCAGCAGGTCGCGATGATTACCCGTTTCCACGATGCGGCCCCGATCCAGAACGATGATTTTATCCGCATGGCGAATGGTACTCAGCCGGTGCGCAATGACCAGCGCCGTGCGCCCCTTCAAAACCCTTTCCAGGGCCTGCTGAATCAGATACTCGGCTTCGGCATCGACCGAAGAGGTGGCTTCATCCAGGATGAGAATGCGCGGATCGGCCAGAATGGCCCGGGCCAGGGCCAGGCGTTGTTTCTGACCGCCGCTGAGCTTGACTCCCCGCTCGCCGATTTCGGTGTCGTAGCCGTCGGGCAACTGTTCGATGAAATCGTGGGCGTTGGCGGCCCGGGCGGCCGTGATGAGTTCGGCGCGGGTGGCGTCCGGCCGGCCATAAAGCAGATTGGCGGCGATGGTGTTGTTAAACAGGAAAGAATCCTGCAGCACTACGCCCACCTGGCGGCGCAACGAGGCGATCTTGATTTGGCGCAAGTCATAGCCGTCGATGGTTACCTGCCCTTGGATCGGGTCATAGAACCGGCAGATCAGATTGGCAATACTGGTTTTACCGGCGCCGCTCGGCCCGACCAGGGCGACCATCTCACCCGGAGCCATTTGAAAGGAGATGTCATGCAGGACTTTATCGCCGGTTCCGTAGCGAAAGTAGACGTGCTGAAAGGCCATTGCGCCCCTGATATCGGGCGCATCAAATGCATCCGGCGCGTCTTTCACATCCGAGGTTTCATCCAGCAGTTCAAAAATACGTTCGCCGGCGGCGATGGCTTCCTGAAAGATGTTATCGACCTCGGTCAGTCGATTGATGGGTTCATAAAACGAGGTAATGTAAGCCAGGAAGGCTACCAGGGTCCCCAAACTTAATTCGCCCTCCAAGACCATCATCGCTCCCACGCCCAGCACAATCACGGTTCCCATCGCACCCAAAAAACGGATGGCCGGGAAGAAGACGGACCAGTAGCGGATACCCCTGACCCGGGCGTGATAATAGGCTTCGCTTTCGGCCGTGAAGCGTTGCCGCTCCAGATCTTCCCGCGCAAAGGCCTGGATGACACGGATGCCCGAAAGGTTGTCCTGGAGTTTGGCGTTGATATCACCGAGCCGGGCGCGAACGCGGCGGTAGACAGGTCGGATTCGGGTGTTGTAATGCCGGAGCGCCAGCGCCAGAATCGGTATCGGAATCAGTACCAGAGCGGCCAAGCGGGCATCCAGCACGAAAAGAATGAGTGAC
>CP070697.1:2391252-2396662 GCA_020353555.1 Desulfobacterales bacterium | reverse complement strand
GAAGCCGGCGCCGGCTTCGCCGGCCCTGGCAGCCTCAACAGCGGCATTCAATGCCAAAAGATTGGTTTGAAAAGCAATCGCGTCAATCGCCTGAATTATTTTGGATGTCTGTTCACTTGCCGCTAAGATTTCGGCCATGGAGTTGGTAAGTTGAAGCATATTTTTGTCCACCTTGTCCAAAATCCGCTCAGTCTCTGCCATCAGCGCATCGGCGCCATTGACATTGTCTGAATTCTGCTTGGCCATTAAGGCAATCTCCTCGAGGGACGATGAAGTCTCCTCGATGGAGGCGGCTTGTTCTGAAGAACTTTCGGCCAATAACTGACTATCTGATGAAACCTGTGCGGAGGCCGTGGCGATCTGATCGGTCCCTTCGTTGAGACCTTCAACAATTCGTTCAACCGGTTTGGTTATCCATCTCCTGATAAAGTATATCAAACTCACGCACACCAAAACCAGCATCATTATCATCAGAAAAGCGATTCGTCGGATCAATTCTTTCATGCTTTTTTTCGACTGGGAGACGCCATACTCTTTGGCGCTGTTTATATACTGCTCACCGATTGAACCAATTCTGGAAACCAGCGCATGGTTTTCATTTGTCATTTTGGCAAAAATGGCTTGAACTTCCTGACTGGCCGACTGCACCTCGGAGAGATTAATTTGAATTTCAATTCGTAGGAAAGCAAAGTTGTTTTTTATCTGATGGGAGAATATTCGAGCATTATTTGCGCGCTTTTGCCCGAATTCATAGATGTCGGAAGACTTAGGATCTTCGCTCACGGTAAATTGCACCCACTCAATCATTTTGTTGGTCTCAAGCAGAGACATCGCAACTTGGCCGGCTGATTCAAAGTCGAAGTTTTCAACCATTGGAAAAATTTGATTGGCCAATGACTCGGTGAGGTTATGGGATGATGATTCGTAAAGCCTTTGAATAATCTCATGGGTGGATTGGTCAGCATTTTTTAGGCTGTCTGTCATCCTTATGTAGTTTTCATCCAACGATTCAATTGTGCTTTTTTGGTATTTCTCAAGCGCAGAGATGAGCAGATCATTCAAAGTTTTATTATTTTGCATGATGCTGAAGTTAAAGCCAATGGCCACAAAGGTAAAAGTGAAGATCTGCATCAGCATGATCCCCAAGACCAGTTTTTTTGAAATTCCCATTTTAGACTTACCCTAAGATTTGGGATGTTTTTCCTGATTTGGGCGTTAGGCTCCAATTTTTATCCGCGAAATACGCCCCGTCTTGTTGGGGGTAAAATGGGAGCCTTTCTTGAACTTCGATCCCGCCGCGCACGGACGCATTGTCGGACCAGCACTGCTGTGAAAGGATTCGTACCACGAGGAACTCTTGTTGCCGGCAGGGCAATGCAAGGAGCACCCTCCGTTTCGGTCTACCTGATTGCAGGTGGCTTACCATTCGTAGGTAAGCGGATCGATTTTGCCTTTTTTCATCAAACCCAGAGAAAATTCGAGTTGCGTTTCATCGAAGGGGGCCATTTCCCGGGCCTCAAATGCGTCCTTGCTGACGACCGCCGCGTCGGCGATTATTTTACATAGGTGCCGGGGAACTGCGCGGGATGCGGTAAGAACATTATCGGGGTTTTATTTTCAGTCACGTCGGGAACTTCATACGCTGCCAGCATGGGGAATTTATCCTTATTTTTTTCCCACCACCAGTTTTTGACAAATGCCGCTTTGGCTTTTCCAGCCTTAACCGCTCCCGCTGATGCCGATTGGTTCGCCACACCGATCGTCGCTTTGCCCCCGGTAGCCGCTTTTGCGCTCGATTCACCTGAGGAGGCGCCCACGGCATAAGCGATCTGCTCCGGATTGCTGTTGAGAATCCGAATTGGATCGTCTCCCCGGGGATATATCATAATCCCTGAATAAAGCTCGTTGCCGTTGAGGCTTTGTACCAACGGATGTCCTAACTCGCGTGCCTTAATAATTGCCTGCACAAACGAGCCCACATAGGTTAAAGCATACTCCGCTGAACTAAATGCTTCCAAAATCTGTGGGTAGCTGTTCGCGATGCGGGGTTTTATATCCAGACCGGAGTTTTGCGAAAGCCTGTCCGCGATCGTCTGGGCCTTCATACTCTTGGCCTTCCAGCTGGGTGGAAACCAGCAGGTCATGGATTCGACTGCTAAAGATACCGGCGGCATGCAAACCAAGATGACTGCGGCGACCGACGCCATGAAAATTCTTTTCATAATCTCATCTCCCTTTCAATCGGCTTTAATGAAAATAGCTTCTCGCGGCCCATACCCAATGAATGTTCATAAATCAGGTTTCGAAGAGTGGTTGCGATATAAAAGAGTTTCCTACTAATTCGGTAGGATTAAAAAAAACTTTAGCTGTTTCTAAAAGAATCAAAAGACGACTTCAGAGATTGCGCACAAAACTAGTCCCATGCCAAAAGGAGCTTTTACGAATCATGACGAAACTTAGACCCACCAAATTCCCTGCAACTGGGACAGGAGATCCGCCAAAGCCCTTGGCCAAGATTCGCCCGGTTGTGTATAACGTCTTTGAACAGTTGCAAGCCGAATTGCGTTTCTTTGAATTCGACGACGCTGATGTTGGCGATGACGACTATCCCGATGAGCTCGACGAAGATTTTGAATGACGGCCATCGCCGTACCAGAGGGCCGCCAAAATCACCGGTTACACCTTTACCCCTGGGAGTGAAAGCGATGGCGATCGATTTGAGATTTTCAGTGAAATCGGCTTGATCTTGTGCGGCTTGTTATATAATGTGGGAGCGTTGGCTGTGACCCGCAATCAGATATCTTTGGGAAAAAGGAGGTGGCTAATGAAAAAGGGCGCGGTGTTGCTTCTGGTTTTGGCTTGGATCGGCGTGACGGCCGGCGGGGTGCTCGCGGATGCGACGGACGATCTGATCACCGAATACTACCTGAAGATTCTTGACCGCAATCCGGATGCCGCCGGAGCGGAACAATGGAAGAATGAAATTCAAAGGATCGTTGCCCTTGGGATCGATCGCAAAGAAGGATTCATCGCGCTGGCCAAGCTCTATTTTAATTCAGATGAGTACACGCTGCAAAATAAGGATAACCTGCAGTATGTGACGGACCTCTATCAGACCTTTTTCGATCGCGAACCGGATGAAAGCGGAATTGACTATTGGGTCGATCAACTCGATCAGGGTTTGAACCGCAACGTGATCTTGAACCATTTTGTCTACAGTGATGAATTCCGGCTCTATATGGAAGCGCTTTTCGGAAGCGAATCGGGGTATCTGGAATGTAATTTGGTCAATGACTTGTACCGCGGCCTGTTGGACCGGCTGCCGGATACCGTCGGTTTTAGCTATTGGGTCGATTTGATGCGCCAGGCGCAAGGTACGGGACCGGCGGCCGTCAGAGAGCTTTCCCATGCGATCGCCTCGGGCTTTATAAACAGTGACGAGTATCGACTGCGAGACCGGGACGCGCGCGAATTACTGGAGGACCTCTATAACGGCATTTTACGTCGGGGTGCGGCGCCGGTTGAATTCGACGGCTGGATCTCCTTCCTGGCAAGCGGCATGACCCCGGATGAAGTCGTCCAGAGTTTTACCGACTCGGATGAATTTCAGCTGCGGGTGCAGGCCGTCAGCGCTGCCGTCGGCGACAGCGACAACGATCAGGATGGCTTCAGCATCAATCAGGGGGATTGTAACGATCGTGATTCAAATCTTCATCCAGGGGCTGCGGAAATATGCGGTGACGGCATTGATCAGGATTGCAGCGGCAGTGATCTGCCGTGTGCGCCCGGACCGGGCGGCAGTTGTATCACCGTCCGGCAGGGCGGATGGGAATTTGAATGGCAGTATAACGGGTCGACGGTAATAGGATTCACGGACGGTGATTTAAAGCAATCGGGCTGCTACATTTCTTATGATTTTGACAATATCTTCGCCGGACCTTTGAGCGGAGACCGTTGGCAAGGACAAAACGCGGCGGAAGGGTTTGGATTCGAGGGCCGGTTTATCGGCAACCCGGCTGAGCAATTCCGGGGCACATGGACCCTCTTGGATGGCTCCGGGACCAGCGGCGAGATGCTCGGTTATCATGGTACCCTTCCCTGAGGCTCCCACGGCGCTCGGCGGTCGGGGGTCCGGCGCGCGTGGTTGCGCCATGCCGATCGGCAATACGGTTTGCAGGAGAGATCAATTCCGCGGCCGGGGAGGGTTAACCGAGGACAAACAACAAGCAGGCCACTGACCCAGTTGCGTTTCTAACGCAAGGGGGCAACGCCCGGACCTTGCGTGGGGAGCAAAAGATCATGAAGAAAAAGAACCGCGTGCGGAATAAGTTCAAGATCCTGTTTTTCCTCCTCTTAACGGTTTTGGTCAGTTCGGCCGCGCAGGCCGATGTTTTTCTCGAAAGCTGGGAAAGTGCCGACGGCATTTTCAGCCCGGATAGTCTGATTTCCGCTGACCAGGGCCTGTGGTTTCTCGGCGATACGGTTTCGGAGTTTCCGGAAGACTGCGGGCAATCACCGCACCGTGCCGCAATCGTCATCGATGGTGACCGTAAGGTTTTAAGGCTGGAATCCAACGATAGCCACAGCGATTGTTCCGACAACCTATGGGTGGCCTTCGCCGAATTTTTGCCTCTCAATCTCAACCCGGGCTTTGCCATCCCCCTTACCGAGGATACTGTTATTTCTTTTACGGAAAGGGGGGAGCTTTATGACCCCCGGAGTCGATCGCCGCGCTGTATTGTTCTTCCGTGCGGAGACACGATCTCTCTCCTTATCGGCGACAATCGCGGCAACGCGCTGGCTTATTTGTTGCAGCACGCCGCCGATGCGGTGCCGAATGTTCTCCATCCGAACTACCGCGAAATCTTTGCGGAGCCTGACAATTTCGGCTACCAGCGCAACCTTTTCGATGACTTTGCGACCATACCCGCGTTCACCCCAGACGGCGCCCAAATCGTATCCGTGGAGTTTAAGATCCAAGAACACGGTTGGGCGACCATCGACGATCTCCGCATTGCGACTAACGCCATCCCCATCGATCCCTCGCGGCGCGAAGAACTCATCGTGAAGTACTACCGTGACATACTGGACCGACCACCGGATACTGCCGGACTTGAGGGCTGGAGCGCGGAAATCGAACGAACAGCCTTGCTCGCAATCGATGTGAAGGAAGGCTTTATCGCGCTGGCCAAGTTGTTTTTTAACTCCGCAGAATATTTCGCACAAAGTAAGACGAATACCCAGTATGTCACCGATTTATACCAGACGTTCTTTAACCGGGCTCCCGACCCGGCCGGCCTGAATTACTGGGTCGCCTTGCTGGACCAGGGTTTGAGCCAGAATGTCGTATTGAATTTTTTTGTTTACAGCGACGAGTTCAGGCTCTACATGGCGGCAAAATTCACCGGCG
>CP070697.1:2385679-2391152 GCA_020353555.1 Desulfobacterales bacterium | reverse complement strand
GTCGAAAACGCTTGGAAATGTGATCGATCCCCTCCAGCTTAAAAACGTCTACGGTCTCGATGCGTTCCGCTACTTTCTCATCCGCGAAATGGCTTTCGGTCTGGATTCCAGCTTCAACGAAATTGCTCTCGTGCAGCGCATTAACTCCGATTTAGCCAATGATCTCGGTAATCTGTTTTCCAGGATCCTTTCCATGTCCCATAAATATTTCGGAGGCGTGGTCCCGGAAGTGGACCCGAGGATCGAAAAAGAGTTTGAACTCGGCCTGGAAACAGCTGCCTTAAACACCATCGTCGCATTCGAAAAATACATGGAAGAGTTCGAGTTTCACAAGGCCCTGATGTCAATTTGGGAGTTTATCGGCCAGATGAACAAATATGTCGATGTTACCGCTCCCTGGATGCTGGCCAAGAAAAAATCAAGCCGCAAGCAATTGGAGGGGGTCATCTACAATCTGTTGGAAGGACTTCGAATCATCTCCGGCCTGGTTTACCCCGTCATGCCGGAAACCGCGGCCAAAATGCAAAAACATCTCGGCCTGGACCCGGAGGTTCCCTTCTATCACCTGGATCGCCTCAAAACCTGGCAATCCATCGCTCCGGGCACCAAACTCCCGAAATCCGTAATTCTTTTTCCTCGGATCGATATGAAGGCCCAAGAAACCGAGTCACCGCCGGAAGCCGAGGCGCCGCCTTTCGCCCTTGAATTAAAGCCGGAGATATCGCTGGAGGATTTTAGCAAGATCGATTTGCGGGTGGCGACGGTGGTTCACGCCGAGGTGGTTCCGCGCGCCCGCAAACTGTTGAAAATCGAGGTCGATCTGGGTCAGAAGCGGACGGTGGTCGCGGGCATTGCCGAACGCTACACGCCTGAAGAGCTGGTTGGCAAGCAGGTCATCCTGGTCGCCAATTTGAAGCCGGCCAAATTAATGGGTATCTTGTCAAATGGTATGCTGGTCGCAGCCGTGGATGAATCCGGCCCCACTCTGGCGTCCGTGGATAAACCGGTAAAACCGGGTGCGCCCCTGCGTTAAAATACAAGGACATTGGCAGACAGCGGCGGCTGTGGGATCCGTCAATCAAAAAATAGTCAGCGGGAGTCATGGCGTCTTGACAGAAATTCCAAATTCCGAGGCCTCGAACCCCTCGATTTTTTTGGTGCTCCGGTCTGCCCCAACGCCTTGGATGATCCCCACCGTCCAGCCCGACCCGATTCCTGCGATCCTGACTTTGAAGATTTGACTTGCAGATAATGTGGTTTTTATGAGCCAGCTCCCGCAATGCTACGGTATCATTCCTGCACGCTACGCATCCAAGCGATTTCCAGGCAAACCCTTAGCCCTGATCCTCGGCCGCCCTATGTTCTGGCATGTCATCGCCCGCGCCAGGGAGTGTCCGGAACTGGTCAGGGTGGTCCTAGCCACGGATGACCGTCGGATCTTAGCGGCCGCCCATTCGCTGGACGTTCCCGCGGTGATGACGGGCAACCACCATCCGAGCGGCACGGACCGTGTGCTCGAGGCGGCCCAATTATTACAAATTCCCCGTGACGCCATCGTGGTGAACATCCAAGGCGACGAACCCGCCCTGCAACCGGCGATGCTCAGCGAGCTCGTGGCCCCGTTCAGGAAACCCGAGGTCCAGGTTACGACCCTGGCCCACAAGCTTAACCCTGCGGAAGCCCAAAATCCGGATCGCGTCAAGGTCGTCTTTGCGTCCAACGGCCAAGCCCTTTACTTCTCCCGATCCCCGATTCCCTTCCAGCAGGCCCACCAGCCCTGTAATTTCTACGGCCACATCGGGCTTTACGCGTTTCGCATGGCGACCCTTGAAAGATTCGCCGCTCTCAAGCAAGGCTGCCTTGAAGCTGCGGAAAGACTTGAGCAGCTTCGCTTGCTTGAACATAGTATTCCGATTCACGTCGTCACAACCCGGCACGAAAGCCTCAGTGTGGACCGACCCGCCGATATTCAAATCCTATCGGCACTGATGCAGAAACAAGAGATGCAGTGCAAAGCAAATCCACGGCCGCCCGCAAAGGGGGGCGATCATTCCTTATGGTTGCGCGCTTGAAATATAGAGTAACCCTTAGGCAAGAGACAGGCAAAATGAAATCCACCGCGCAAGACATACGAACCCATGTTTTTGAAAAAATCATTTCTTTTCTTCAAGGCCGCTTTCAGATGGTGCGCTCAATTCTATCAGCGGAAGTATTTTTCGGCAAAAGCCCGGCCTCGGTTCCCCCGGGGTCCCTGATTTTTTTCCCGTATCGTGCCAACAAGTTGTGCTGCGGGCTGACCGGAATCGTTTCCATTCACAGGAAAGCGGCCAAGACGCCGCCGGCGGATATCACCCGTCTTCTCGATTGGGCGGCCGAGATCGAAGCCCATGGGTATGAAGCCTGCCGGCAAGGCGATTTCCTGTCGAAAGATTATCTGGGCGGCCGAGAATTACTTGTTTCGCTGGGGGAGTCGGTCGAATCTTTCAAACGGGATGATCTTTTTTTCTCCCTTTTTACCGACTTAAAAGTCCAGAAGGAGCTGGACCGACTGTCGCAACATCTGGCGCAGATCATCGAGATCGAAGCCAAGGTCTTGACCGATCACATGGGGCACCTCCCCGCCGAACAAGTCGATCGGATGTCTCACCGCATCGACAAACTAAAGGATATTGGCTGGTCCCTGCGCTCTGAAATTTTAGCCAACATCAACAAAATTCGTAAATTATTGGGTGACACCGACGCCCCCCCTCAATCTTCGACGGTAAAGATCTTTAAAAAGATAAATGCCGTCTTAAACAGCATCGATCGTCTGGAAGTCCGCGGACGCGATTCGGCGGGCATTTCCTTGATGTTCGTTCTGGATGAAAGTGAATACGACCGTTTCCAGGAGTCCTTAACCCCAGGGGACCTGCGGGATCAGTTAGCCGCGCGCACCGCGCAAGATCCGCTCGTCAACCAGGGCATCAGTATCCAACACACAACGGACGCCACGGGAAGCCGGCGGGCGTCAATTTCCCTGACTTATAAGATCGCCCTGGAAATCGGCAACCTGGGAGACAATATCAATTTCCTGCGCGAACAAATTGCCAACGACCTGATATTGCAGCACCTGGCCAAACGTTCCCCCCAATTCGACACGGTGTGCGCCCACACCCGCTGGGCTTCCGTGGGTGCCATCACCGAAGCCAACTGCCACCCGGTGGACAATAAAACCGTTGGCAATCGAACGGTCTCCGATGGCATGATCTATACCTGCCTCAACGGTGACATCGATAATTATCACGAGCTTAAAAGAAAATTGGAACTGAGCGGCAGCCACATCCATAAAGATATCACGACCGATACCAAAATCATCCCGCTGCAAATCGAGAAGTATATCCGACAAAATCATGAGGTGGCCGAAGCCTTCCGTCTGGCCGTCAATGATTTTGAGGGTTCCCACGCCATCTCCATGCACACCGATTTGGCCCCTGGCAAAATATTTTTAGCGCAAAAGGGCAGCGGCCAAGCCATTTTTGTAGGTCTCGCCGAAGATCACTACATGCCGACATCCGAAGTCTATGGTTTTGTGGAAGAGACGTCCCGCTATGTCAAGATGGACGGCGAAACCATTATCCCAAGCCCGAACGGCCCGGTCCAGGGGCAGATTTTTATTCTCAGCCAGGATTCGACCGGCCAGCTGGATGGCATCCAAGCCATGGGTTACGACGGAACCCCGGTCGTGCTAACCGCCCAAGACATCAAGCAAACCGCAATCACGTCCCGGGATATCGACCGCCAGAAATTCCCCCATTATTTTCTGAAGGAGATCTCAGAATCTCCGGCCTCGGTGGAAAAAACCCTCCAGAACCGATGGAAGATCAGGGATGACGCGCCTGATCAACTAGCGATCGCTCTGGATCATACGGTCGTGCCCCCAGCGCTGAAAACGGCGCTCGCAAACGATCAGATTAAACGGATCTTTTTTATCGGACAAGGTACCGCCGGCGTCGCGGCGCTGGCCTGTGCCAATATTTTGAACTATTACCTGAACCAGCCCTCGCGGCCGGTAGGCGCGTTGAAGGCCTCGGAGTTCAGCGGTTTTCGACTGGATGAGCATGACGATGCCACCAGCATGGCCGATACGCTGGTGATCGCCATCAGCCAGTCGGGCACCACCACCGACACGAATCGCACGGTCGACATGGTCCGCGAACGCGGCGCCCGTACCTTGGCCATTGTCAACCGCCGGGATTCCGATATCACCTTTAAAGTCGATGGGGTCATGTATACGAGCAGCGGCCGCGATATCGAAATGTCGGTGGCCTCCACCAAAGCATTTTATTCGCAAATCATCGCAGGCGCCCTCCTGGGACTGTACATTGCCAGATTAAAAGGGCGGCGCGGCGACGATTTCGTAACCGCCGAGATCAGACGGTTGTTGGAAATTCCTTCGCATATGCGCAAAATCCTCACCATGGGCGACCAGATCAAAGCCTCGGCGGCCCAGCTGGCGGTCACGAAGACATATTGGGCAGCGGTGGGCAGCGGTCCCAATAAGGCTTCCGCCGACGAAATCCGGATCAAGCTCAGCGAACTTTGCTACAAAACCATCTCATCGGATTTTGTCGAAGACAAGAAGCATATTGATCTTTCATCGGAGCCGCTGATCATCGTTTGCGCCGCCGGCACACGTAGCACGGTGATCGGCGATATCATCAAAGACACGGCCATTTTCAAAGCGCACAAGGCCACACCGATTGTCATCGCCGATGAGGGCGAAGAGCGTTTCGGTCCCTATGCGGATGCGGTGTTTCACGTTGCGGTCGTCAGCGAACATCTGGCTCCCATCCTCAACACGCTGGTGGGACATATCTGGGGCTACTATGCGGCTCTGGCCATCAATGAAGGCTCGCGCCTTCTCCACCACTTTCGGGAAGATATCCAAGCCACCATTGATGCGTATGCGCACCGCGGGCTAGATGTTTACGAAATCGTTCTGGAAAAGACCTTTCAAGAAAAAATCGCCCATTGTTATAACGAGTTCAGGCGCCTGAAAGCCGACCGACGATTCCCGGCGACCATCGGATTCGACGCGGCTTCAGACCTCACGCTGCTGCTCAAATATCTCTCGGGACGACTGCCCGTTTCTGATTTTGAAATCGATTTCGGCCTCAAAGGCACCGCCCACAATATGCTGACCACTCTGTTTAAATGTCTGGGGGACGCGATCAATTACCTGGCACGCCCGGTCGATGCCATCAAACACCAGGCCAAAACCGTCACTGTCGGTACCAGCCGCCTCAGCGATCGCATCGAGGGCATCCTGTTTGAAGCTCTGGCGACGGCGCACTTTAATGTCTCCCAGCTCACCAACCGTAACATTATTGTTCTGAAAAATCTGCAGGACATCATCGCTCGCATTGAAGGCTCCATCCTCTATCGGATTTCCGGGCTGAACCTGCTGGGCGAACCCGTCGACGGCACCACCATC
>CP070697.1:2380055-2385579 GCA_020353555.1 Desulfobacterales bacterium | reverse complement strand
GCCATCCGGGCGCAGTACAGGGACGCCTTTCGAAAAAAATACGCGGTCTCCCTGGGGCTGATGTCTTTTTTTATCAAAGCCAGCATTGAGGCCCTCAAAGAATTTCCCGCAATTAATGCTTTTATCGACGGCAAGGACATCATTTACCACAATTTCTGCCACATCGGCGTGGCGGTGGGCTCCGATCGGGGCTTGGTGGTGCCGGTCATCCGCTACGCGGAAAAACTCAGCTTTGCCGAGCTGGAACAGGCCATCGTCGATTTTGTCGCCAAAATCGATGCCAATCGCTTGGAATTGGCGGATCTGGAAGGAGGCACCTTTACCATCAGCAACGGCGGAGTTTATGGGTCTCTGTTGAGCACACCCATCTTGAATATGCCCCAAAGCGGCATTCTCGGCATGCACAAAATCGAGCAACGACCGGTCGCCATCGACGACCAGGTGGTCATCCGGCCCATGATGTATGTGGCCTTGAGCTACGATCACCGCATCGTGGACGGCCGCGAAGCGGTCACCTTTCTCAAGCGGATCAAGGAATGTGTGGAACATCCGGAACGTATGATGATGGAGATTTGAGATGGCCAAGACCGAAAATTACGATCTAATCGTCGTCGGCAGCGGCCCGGGCGGGTATGTGGCCGCCGTACGGGCGGCCCAGCTGGGCCTGCAGGTGGCCTGCGTCGAAAAAGAACCGCGCTTAGGCGGCGTATGTCTCAATGTCGGCTGTATTCCGAGCAAGGCCTTGTTGGACTCGAGCGAGTATTTCCACCTGGCCAAGGAACGTCTGGCCGAACACGGCATCAAAACCGGCCGCATAAGCCTTGATCTGGCTGCGATGATGACACGCAAGGCCCAGGTGGTTCAGGAACTCACCGCCAATGTGCGCAAACTCCTGGAGGGTCACAAGATCGCCATCATTCACGGCACGGCCCGCTTGGCCGGCCCGGATCGGGTGGAAGTCGCTGCCAACGCCGCGGACGCCGCGAAGGACCGACTCCAGACGTTGCAGGCCAAGGCCATTCTTCTGGCCACCGGCAGTGAACCGGGGGCTTTGCCGGGCCTGGAATTTGATGGGCGGCATATTGTCAGCTCCACCGAGGCCCTGCAGTTTGAGGCGGTGCCCAAGCATTTGGGCATCGTAGGGGGAGGCTATATCGGCTTGGAGCTCGGCTCCGTGTGGCTTCGTCTGGGGGCGCAAGTCACCGTGATGGAAATGTTGCCGGAAATCGCCCCCGCGCTGGATGGACAAGTCCGGCGCAAGCTGCAGCGGGTTCTCAAGCGGCAGGGCTTTGCTTTTTTAATGCAGACGAAGGTCACCGGTGCGGAAATCGCGGCCAAGAAGGTCCGGGTGAAACTGGAAGCCAAAGGCCAAGCCGATAGCGTCACCTGTGATCGACTGCTGATCTCCGTCGGCCGCCGACCCCGGACCCGGGGCCTGGGATTGGAAGAAGCCGGTGTCGCCACCGATCCCCAGAGCGGTCACGTAGCGGTGGATGGCTCCTATCGCACCAGTATCCCCACCATCTATGCCATCGGCGATCTGATTCCCGGACCGATGCTGGCCCACAAAGCCTCGGCCGAAGGGATCGCCGCCGCCGAATGCATCGCAGGCCAGCCGGGGGAAGTCAATTACGACGCCATTCCGGCGGTGATCTACACCTGGCCCGAGGTGGCCAGCGTGGGGCTGACCGAGGAGCAGGTCAAAAAACGCGACATTCCTTACGGCGTCGGCACCTACCCCTTCGCCGGCGCCGCCCGGGCGCGCTGTATGGGGGAAACCGAGGGACTGGTCAAAGTCATTGCCCACGCGAAGACCGATCGTCTTCTGGGAGTGCACATCATCGGCCCCCGGGCGGCGGACATGATCGCCGAATGTGTGCTGGCCATCGAATTCGGCGCCAGCTCGGAAGACGTCGCCCGCACCGTGCACGGCCATCCGACCTTTGCCGAGGCCCTCATGGAAGCCGCGACGGCCGTGCGCAAGGCTTCGCCTTAGGACCTCTGATTTTCAAGCCTTGCAGCGCTTCACCCATCCCCACCGCCCTTAAGGTCGCACCCAAGCATCCCGTGCCGCGGCAGCACGCACGCTCGCCGGCGACCCGATCCATGCCTGCCGCCTGCGGCAGATACCTGCCGTCCGACACCCGGCCCTTCTACCTGGCATCCTCGCGAACGGCTTTGCGGACGAACCGTCGGCCATCGGAAGTTTCCGCGTAAAGTGTCATTTTTTTGTCGCCTCTTTAGGCTCCCGCCCCCCGCATGGTGATTTTATTCTTTGTATTTATTGTTGATTTTTCCAATATTACCAATCCGGCATGATCTTTGCTCGGATAAAGGAATCATTTCCCCGGTGATAAAATGCGCCATATCTTCTGGATCTTTTTATGATTCTTTGAAGTCGGGGACAGACAGTCGCCAGGCCGGCGGACGCCTTGCCAGTGTGAATGCTCATTTGCCGAATCATCAACATCTCCGGCAGCTTGTGCGACATTACCCCCGCAGCCATCAGGGATCGCCGTTCTTCAGGCGTCTAGGATCACGGGAATTTAAACACGTTTTATCTCCGGAAATAGCCACAGGAAGAAGGGAGACATTTCAATGACAGACAAGGCAGGCAAAGACGATAAGACCCGCGAGGCTGAAATCACGGCCGCCGGGGAGCAGATTCTGAAGCATCAGGACAAGAAAAACGCGCTGGACAGGACCGCCGAGCCGAACACCAAAGCCGTCGGCGTGGACATTGGCACGTCCAAAATTGTTTTCGCCCAGAAGAAAAACGGCCGGGTTGATTTCCTTTCCCAGCGCAATGCCTTTATCGCCGTGGATTTTTCCAAGTTTACCGAAAGCATCCTGAATCAAAACCGCATCAACCATATTCGCAACGGCAAATCGCTGATTGTCTATGGCGACGGGGCGGAAATCTTCGCCAACATGCTCAACACGGAAACCCGCCGGCCCATGCATAAAGGTCTGCTGAATCCCAAGGAAACCTATGCCATCGAGATTATCAAGGGAATTCTGGACGACTTGCTCGCAGGAGCGGATAGCTCCGATGTCCAGTTGAATTTTTCCATTCCCGATGTGCCCAAGGATTGCGAAACGGACATCATCTATCATGAAGCCATCCTGAAGCGCCATCTGAGCGAAAAGGGTTTTAAGACCAAGAGTATCAATGAGGGGCTGGCGGTCGTCTTTGCGGAATTGGAAGATGAAAATTTCACCGGTTTAGGCATCAGCGCCGGCGGTGGGATGTGCAATGTTTGTCTGGCTTATCTGTCCGTGCCCCTCATCTCTTTCAGCATCAACAAGGGCGGCGATTATATTGACGACGCCGTGGCTTCGGTGACGGGGGCGGTCAATACCCGGGTGCGGAGCATCAAGGAAAACGGATTCGATCTCAAGCGCAAACCGCGCAACGAAATCGAAGATGCGCTCCATATCTACTATGACGAACTCATCATGAGCCTCGTCCGATCCCTCAAAGAGAGTATCTCCCAGACCTCCAGCATTCTCAATGTCGACCGGCCGATCCCCATCGTCTTAAGTGGCGGCACGGTCAAGCCCGGCGGTTTCAAGGAGCGATTCGAACATTTCCTGAAGGAAGAAGAAATTCCCCTGGACTTCGGCAGGATCCGTATCGCCGACGACCCCCTCAACGCCACCGCCAAAGGAACGCTCATCGCGGCCATGCATGAGGGCTAAATTGAGCCGCAGCTAACCCCAACATCTCATCTTCTTCGGCTGAAAAGTCGGTGGCGGGCATTATTGGAACCGGCGAAACGGCGATTGTCAATCTCGCTGACTCGCCGGTTCGGCCTTTGAGAGACTATGCAGAGGGAGCCAGTTTTTTACCGTGGGGCTGCAAAATCGATTTTTTACGGACTCACACAAGGGGGTTTCAAAGCCGGCTTGATGAATCCGGGGGCAGCAATACCGCATGCACACACCTTCTCCCATAAAACTGCCGCCGCCAAACTATCGGAAAATTATCGAAGAGCTGTCCGTCATCATCCCGGATCCGGTTTCGAAGCTGAGATTCTTGAAAGAGGTCATTCATGACCACGACCGGATACCGGCACCCTACAAGTTTTATCCCCCCCTGGCCGAGATTGCTTTCCGCAAGATCATTCTGGATAAAGCCGAACACATCTGGCCCGGCAGCAAGAAAAACGCCAAAAACCACATCCGACGGGGTGTTATCGCACCCCCCCGCACTTCCCTATGGCGACTCTACCGCTGCCGCCGACTGATTGCCGCCGTCATTCTCGTGCTCTTCGTGTGGGGCCTCGGGACGGCCGTAGCGTCTCTGATCGAAACTTTGCACACGCTGAAAAATAAAAATTTCTTAACCGTCAAGCGCTCCGCGCCCCTCACAATCACCAGGCCGATTCCCGCTTATCAACCCCCACGCCCCGCACCGGATCCGGCGCAATCAACGGCCGCACCCGCTGAAAACGGAACCCCGGCCGACCTCCGGCCAACTCCCCTGCGGGCGGTCCCTGAAGCGTCCCAAGACCGTCGCCTTCGTCGGCCCGCTCCAAATACCGAACCGGTTGAAGGCACGGCGGTATTAGACGCCAACACACCGCATCCGCTTGAGCAGACTTACCTGCCGCAAAGCCGCCCACGCGACACGGCGGGGCAGGCGGTCAAGCAGGTCGTCACCGCCGCCGCATCGGTTAAAGACGAGCGCAAGTTCCCGCTTGATGCCGATCCGGCCCCAAACCGCGTGCCTGGTCCGGCCCTGATGCGGGTAAAACCGGGCCCACCGCGACCGGCGGCCGGGTCTTTCCCGCAATATCTGCAGGAGCCCATCTGGCTCGTGGAGAAGACCGCCAACAACGAAATCTACAGCAACGGACTGCATATCATTACCACCTACACGCTGGCCAATACGCCCCGCCGTTATTACCGCTTCCCCCGCAACTCCCGCGGGCCAGCGGCAATGAATCCGACCTCGGATCAGATCACCGGAATTCTGTACCACGCCTCTGAGAGCGACCTTTTCCCCTTCAAGCCGGAAATGAACACATCCATCAAGAAATACACGCGGCTGCTGATCAAGTATCTGCGGGGCAACCGCTCCTATCATTATTTCATCGATCGCTTCGGACGGGTCTATCGACTGGTGCAAGAGGACCATGCTGCCTTTCATGCCGGCCATTCGATTTGGGCGGATGATGTGTCGCTTTATCTCAATCTGAACCACGCATTCATCGGGATTTGTTTCGAAGGTAAGGATTTTGAAGACACCCCCGAAGCCCAGATCGCCGAGAGCTCAAGCTCCCAAGAATTAACGCCGCGCATGGCCCCGCGTGCCGACTCCTCTTTCAATGAAGCCCAGCTGCGGTCGGGCAAGGAGCTGACCGATTGGCTGAGGGTGAAGTACCATATCTCCCAGAATAACTGCATCCCCCACGCGCTGACGTCCGTCAACCCGAAGCGCATGCTGATCGGCTTTCATCTGGATTTATCGCACGGGTTTCCCTTCAGCCAGTTCGGCCTGAGCAATAAATACGAAGAA
>CP070697.1:2374430-2379955 GCA_020353555.1 Desulfobacterales bacterium | reverse complement strand
CTGTGATGCCAAAGCTTTCCTGTTGGTTCGGAAGAATTTTGATACAGCGGACTACAAGGATCCGTACTGGATCAACGCCTATGAAGCCACTACCCTCGTGGGCTTGGCTTGTCACACCCCCTGCCGCACCTGCTTTTGTACCAGCGCGGGCTGTGGTCCTTTTCACGGGGAAGGCCTCGATCTTCTCCTGGTGGATGCCGGGGAATATTATTGGGCGGAGGTTCTCAGCGAAAAGGGCGCCAACCTGTTAAAAACGGCCGGCTGGGAGGCGCAAGGGGACACCTCGGCGGCCGGCGAACAGATTGCAAGCATGAAGCAGGCGGCGGAAGGCAAGATATCCTCTTTTGTCAACACCGACAAATTAAAGGACAAGGACACCGTCGAACTTCATAACGCACCCTTCTGGGAAGAGTTGGCCTTTTCCTGTATCAATTGCGGCACCTGCACATTTGTCTGCCCCACCTGCTGGTGTTTTGATATTCAGGACGAAAATCGCGGAAAATCAGGGATCCGCATGCGCAATTGGGACAGCTGCATGTTTCCTCTGTTTACCCTGCACGGGTCCGGGCACAACCCCCGCGGGACCAAGATCCAGCGGGTCCGCCAGCGATTTATGCACAAGCTGAAATACTATGTGGACAAATATGCAGCCGGCATTCAATGCGTGGGATGCGGTCGCTGCATCCGCCTGTGTCCGGTCAACATCGATATCCGTCGGGCCTGCGAGCTGATGAATAGCTATCCCACTCCCGCCGATCAAACCTGCACCGTCAACGGATGATAAAGGAGCCTTGCCGTGCAAAATCCATATTTGCCGTACCCGGTTCGCATCGATGATATCATCGTCGAAACCGAAGATAAGAATTTGAAAACCTTTAAATTTGTCTTCCTCAATCCCCAGGATGAGGAAAGATTCGCGTACCACGCCGGGCAGTTCGCCGAGCTTTCGGTCACCGGCAAAGGCGAAATACCGATCGGCATCGCTTCCTCTCCGACAGAAAAGGGTTTCGTCAAATTTACGGTTAACAAAGTGGGGCTGGTATCTTCCTACCTTCACAACATGAAGCCGGGCGATGTGATGGGCCTTCGCGGTCCTTTGGGCAATTGGTATCCCTGGGAGCAAATAGAGGGCAAAAGCATCGTGATCATCGGCGGCGGTTTTGCTTTTACCACCCTGCGCTCCTCCATTGTTTACATGTTGGACCCCGCCCATCGTCCCAAATTCAAAGATGTGCACGTTATTTACGGAGCCCGGACCCCCGGAATGCTTCTCTACCGTAACGAGCTGGCGGAATGGGAAAAACGGGATGATATTCACATGCATATTACCGTGGACGGCACGGATGATCCGAACTGGAAATACAACACCGGTTTTGTGCCGACCATCACCGAACAGAAGGCGCCGGCGGCCGACGGCGACACATATGCCATCGTCTGCGGCCCACCCATCATGATTAAATTTACCCAGCCGGTTTTAGATCGGCTCGGCTATTCCCATGAGAAAATCATCATGTCGCTTGAAAATCGCATGAAATGCGGTATCGGAATGTGCGGCCACTGTAATATCGGCCAAGAATTTGTCTGTAAGGATGGGCCGGTATTCACGCTGGAACAGCTCAACAAGACCCCGAAGGAGTATTAGATCCGAATTTTGTCAAACCGTTCAAGCGTGTCTGTCCGCCGCTAAGACCGCTTTTCCAGGCTCAAGGAAGGCGCGTCTCGCGGCCGCGGGATCAACCCCGGGAAGCGAGGGCGTATTCTGAGGACGAATCGGGCCGCCCCGGAAGAGTCCGCGGGTTCATGCGATTCCCTTTCCTGCGGCTTCATCAACGAATTAATAATGGCCGACGCGCATTTTTTCGTATTGACATTGATGAATCCTTTATATAAAAAGAATTTTTCAAAATACAATTAAGTAAAAATATTATAAAGGCTGCGGCCGCACAGAAAACTAATCAAAAAAGGAGGTCTATTAGATGCCAACAGTCGAATTTATGGGAAAATCATTTAGCGTGGATGAAGATGGGTTCATCGATTCCTATGAAAACTGGTGCGAAGAATGGGTTCAGTGGGTCAAAAAGGAAGAAGGTATCGAAGAGCTTAACGAAGAGCACCAGAAGGTCATTGCAGTGCTCCGCGATTATTATGAGAAAAACGGAATTGCCCCGATGGTTCGCGTTCTTTCCAAGGTGACCGGCTTCAAGCTGAAACATATTTACGAGCTTTTTCCATCAGGACCCGGCAAGGGCGCCTGTAAGATGGCGGGTCTTCCGAAACCCACCGGATGCGTCTAATTTCAAAGGCGTGCGGAGTTTATCACGTGGTCCCCTTGGGCCCTGCCCTGTGTGCAGGGCCTTTTTGTTTGCCCGTCGAGCTGGCTTTTGGAGTCAGCCCGGACGGCGTGGAGGTCCCTCATGCTACTTGCCGTTCAGACCAAATCCCCGACCGAATTAGTCGACATCACCTCCGAGGTGAGCCAGCTGGTTCGATCATCGGGTATCCGGGAAGGCTTTTGCATGCTGTATGTACCGCATACGACCGCTGCCGTAACCATCAATGAGAGCGCCGATCCAAGTGTCCGCGCGGATATCATGATGGTCTTGAACCAAATCGTTCCCTGGAAAGCCGATTACCGCCACCGGGAAGGTAACTCTCCGGCCCACGTTAAAGCCACCCTGGTTGGCCCGTCGGAATTGATCGCCATCGAAAACAACGCCCTGGCCCTCGGCACCTGGCAGGGCATATTTTTCTGCGAATTTGACGGCCCGCGCACCCGTAAGGTGCAAGTGCGATTGATAAAAGGAAGCTTCGCCGTGTAATCGCCGGGTCCTTAAATTGCGCCCCAGAAGACAGGAGGGTTGCCGCCGCTTTCACATCTTGGTTGAATTGCAGATTACCACACCCATCGAAGTGGGGAGTCCTTTGAGGTAATAGTATGGCGAAACTCGACGATACGGATCGCGCGATCTTAAATCGGATTCAGTCGGATTTTCCGATCACCTCCCGTCCTTACCAGGCCATCGCCGAGGAATTGGGTTCTTCTGAAGACGAGGTATTGGAGCGAATCCGACGCCTAAAAGCCAAGGGGATTATTCGTCGCATCGGCGGCAATTTTGTGCCCGAAAAGCTGGGGTTTGTCAGCACCCTGTGTGCTGCCAGGGTGCCCGCGGAAAAAATTGAAAGCTTTGCGGCGGCCGTCAACCGCCATCCCGGCGTGACCCATAATTACCGGCGGGATAATTCCTTTAATATCTGGTTTACGTTTATCGCGCCGTCCATGGAGGAGATAAACGCCAATCTCGCCCAAATCGCCGCCGAAACCGGCATAACCGACATCATCAATCTGCCGGCCACCCGTGTATTTAAAATCAAAGCCCAATTTGATGTGTAAGTAGTTGGCTATTCCGCTTATGCGAGACATACGCATCGCCGCCGTGGTCTGTAATGCCCCGGTTTTTCAAACGCAGCAGAATCTGGCTCGGATGACCCGGTGGGTCTCCGCGGCTAAAAACCAGGGCGCGGTCTTGGTGTGTTTCCCGGAAATGAATATCAGCGGGTACAGCCCCCGGCCGGAAATCCGCGCATTGGCCGAACCGGTGCCGGGACCCATCACGCGCAATCTGCAGCGTCTGGCCCGGGACCAAAACATGGTGATCCTGGCGGGATTGGCTGAAAAGGATGAAAATGCCCGGATATTCGCCAGCCATCTCGCCATCGCACCCAACGGTATTTTAGGTGTCTACCGCAAGCTGCACATCGCACCCCCTGAGCGGGACGTTTTCTCCAGCGGCAGGGAGGTCGCATTATTCGAGATTCAAAATCTTAAATTCGGTATCCAGCTTTGCTACGATGCTCACTTTCCCGAGCTCGCCACCCGCATGGCCATTGACGGAGCGGATATTATCTTTATGCCCCATGCGTCTCCCCGGGGAACACCGGCCGCCAAATTCGCCTCATGGATGCGACATCTGCCGGCCCGCGCGTTTGACAACGGGCTGTTTATCGTGGCTTGCAACCAAACCGGCGCCAATCAGACGGGACTGACTTTTCCCGGCCTGGCCCTTGTCATCGGGCCCTCCGGTGAGATCCTGGCCAAGGATTTGAGCGGCAACGAAGGGCTCCTGCTGGTGAATCTGAAAGCCGGTGATTTAGCTGGCGTCCGCCACCACGCAATGCGGTATTTTCTTCCCCACCGGCGGCCCGAGATTTACTGAGGGGTCGTCTTCATCCAATCGGCTTCCATCGGTATGGAAGCCACGGAGCTGCAGGCGGCGAAACGGATTTCAAGGCTCCCCGCTCGCCGCCCCAAGAACGGGATTGTTTGTGCAAAAAAGGCGGTCGGATCATCAAGCGCTGGGGTGGACCCGCCCGCCCATTCACGGTCCAAGGAGGAATCGGCATGGAAAAGACGGATCCTTTCAAAATCGAAAGAGAAGCGCATCTTGTCTGGTTGACGCTCAATCGGCCGGAAAAACGCAACGCCATGGGAGTTGCTTTCTTCAAGGGACTCGGCGGATATTTCGACGCTTTCGACCGGGACCCGGCGGTCCGCGTGGTGATCATCAAAGCTGCAGGCAAGAGTTTTACGGCGGGTACCGATCTCGAAGAGCTCGGAGCGCTGCTCGGTAAAGATGGGGCGGATGAACGGGACATGATGTACAAGGACATCCGGGAACTTCAGCAATGTATCAACCGGGTCGAGCGCTGCCGTAAACCGGTCATTGCCGCGGTGCACAGTCACTGTATCGGCGGCGGCTTGGATCTGATCAGCGCCTGCGATATCCGCCTCGCTACCCAGGATGCGGTCTTCAGCATCCGCGAAACCCGCATGGGCATCATTGCGGACCTCGGTACCCTCCAACGCTTGCCGTCTATTATCGGTCAGGGGTGGTTCCGCGAGTTGGCTTTGACGGGCCGGGATTTTACGGCCCCCGAAGCGCTTCAGATGGGGTTGATTACCCGTATCGTCGAAGATCGCCAGGCCTTATATGCCACCGCCGCCGAACTCGCAGCGCATATTGCGGCCTGCCCGCCGCTGGCCGTGCAGGGGACCAAAGACGTCCTGCTTCACACCCGCGATCACGGGGTCGCGGCCGGGTTGCAGTACGTGGCCCAGAAGAATGCGGCCGCCTTACCATCGGAGGATCTTTTGGAAGCCGTCGCCGCCTTTATGGAAAAAAGACCGCCGGTCTTTAAAGGCAAATAATGGGTTCGTTTGAATACAAAGCGTGGAGTATCCTTGTCCACCGCAAACTCCTGACGAATTAGTTGACTTTGATTTTCTACTTGGTTAAACAGGGCCAGGCTGATCCTCAAATTCCGAGGATGGTCTGCTCCCCAAGGAAAATATTGGGATTTGTTTCCCCGCGGGATCCCATCAACCGGCTCGAAGGAGGCTCAATTGCGGGACGAATTAATCAAAGCCATGGCCCAAGCCATCGGGGAAGTAAAAAGATGGCCCAGCAAAGAGGTTCAGATATTTCATCATAATGACTCCGACGGACTGAGTTCCGGCGCGATATTGA
>CP070697.1:2368804-2374330 GCA_020353555.1 Desulfobacterales bacterium | reverse complement strand
GGCATTGCCTTCGCGTTTCTTATAGAACTCGTCAATTTTGGGCCCATAGGCACCTATTTCCAGGTCCATAATGGTCGTCCGCCCGTCGCGCAGCATCAACCGGTAGGCATAGGGTTCGATGCAGTGCTGGTGGCCGTCGATAAATCCCGGCGCCACCACGAGCCCCTTGGCGTCGATGGTTTCCTTGCCACTGATCTTGTCCTGGGTGATGACGGCGATCTTCCCGCCCTTGATGCCGACGTTGCGGATGCCGTCGAAGTTGGTCTCCGGGTCCATGACCCGACCGTTCAGAATGACCACGTCATAGTCGGCCGCGAAGGCCGGCACTGCCAGCATCAGGCCCAGCACCATGCCCACTACCTTTAATGATATCTTTTTCATTTTGACTGTCCCTTCGCTTCCGTTGTTACTTGATCGTGTTCTTGTAGATCTTCCCCTCCTTCATGATCATTACAAAGTTCTTGGCCGGATCGGCTACCAGGTCGAGGTTCTCCAGCGGATTGCCGTCAACCAAGATCAGGTCGGCCAGTGCGCCGGCCTTCACGACGCCAAGCTCACCCCGGTAGGGGTCGCGTGGACCGCACATTTTAAGCAATTCGGCGTTGGTTGAAGTGGCGATCTTCAGCGCTTCGTAAGGGGTAAACCAGTTTTTGAGCTTTGTTAAGAATTTCCCGTGTTTTGGTCCTAGCTTCGGATCGAAGAGAATGTCCGTTCCGAAAGCGATCTTGACACCAAGCTTCTTCGCGGAGCTGTAGACCCTGTCCGTTCCATCGGTCACCTCGATCCATTTGGCGGTGCTGATCGGATCGGGGAAGGTGAAGGCATCTTCGTCGTTCAGAAGCGGCTGAATCGACAACCAGACACCCTTTTCCTTCATCATCTTGAGGGTTTCCTCTGACAGCAGGAAACCATGCTCAACTGTCTTCACACCGGCATTGATCGCCATCTGGGTTGCCCGGTCAGTGAAGGTATGCGCGGCAACGTAGGTACCAAAATTGTCGGCCTCTTCGACCGCCGCCTTAACCTCCTCTTCGGAATATTCGGTCACGTCGAGCGGATCATAGAGCGAAGATACGCCGCCTCCGGTGGAGATCTTGATCTGGCTTGCCCCCATACGCAGAGCCTCGCGAACCCGCAGGCGCATCTGGGCCACGCCGTCGGCCCGCATCAGAACGGCGTTCCGCTCAAGGTAGCTGAGTGCGTCAGGGTCCTCCGTTGGAACGGCCGTATAGGGACGTCCGTCTGAGTGTCCACTCGTCGGCGAGATCATCGGGCCGGACGGATAAATGCGCGGGCCGGGATAGATCCCGCGGTCGATCGCCTTCTTGATCGAGAACGGATTGCCGCCTACATCCCGCACTGTTGTGAACCCACGCATCAGCGTGCCTTCTGCGCTTTTCATTCCAACGATGGTCAGATGCGCGAAGTCAGACGAAAGGAGTTCGGGAATAGGTACGGAGTTGAAGAGAACGTGCCAGTGAGCATCGATCAGTCCGGGCATCAGGGTGCGGCCTTTTCCATCAATGACATTGACCTTGACCTCTTTCTTGACCATCTTTTCAGGTTCGTACACCATGACTTTAGGTTCGGTTGTAGTGAAATCACACATACCGCCGGAGGTTATCGGCTTGTAACCGCCAGTTTTTAAGTCAATTTCATAGGTATTTGAAAGTTGGATGTTTTTGTCGATCTTCTCGATCAGGTTCTTGACCACAAGCACGTCGTAGCCTTCCAGAGGTTTCTCGTTTTGACCGTCAAAGATGTTGACATTCCTGAACAGAGTTACCTCCGATGGAATGTCAATCGCCGCAGCGGGCAGGGCCAACATCACTAACATGGCCAAAGTGCTCAAAACAGCAAACAGGGTTTTCATTGGTTCGATCTCCATTCTTTTGTTTTCTGCAGTATATTCTTGTAAAGTTTGTGGTCATGCATGATCAACTTTCGGTTCTTCTCTGCGTAAGCGAGAAGGGTGATGCCCTTTGTTAGTATAAAGGGGTGTTTCCAGCTGTGATGTATTGAGAGTACATCAGAAACGCTCGATGTGCAGATACCGTCGGATGGTAACTCAAACCATACCAACTATGCAATAAGCAAAAGAAATCAAACGAATTCAAGAGTGGTTCAAGGTTGAGTGTCGTGCCTATAGCCCCTAACGGATAAGTGCATATTCCTTTTCACCAATCTGAATCATTTCCATTTTAGGCGCTACATTTCTGTTTACCGCCCTCTCTTATTCCACATTCCCTGGAATTATGCACCTCTTTTGACGAAGATTACCCCTACAACGACAGTTAACTTAATTATTGCTCTTTGACGATATCTTTTAGTCGTCTTTTACGATGCGACAAGTAAGCGCGATGATTTCTATTCTGGATCCAGATGACCTGGTCAAGCAGACTCTTTATGCAGTGCTTTTTCATGGGCAATAGGACCTTGAGCAGCATTCTAAGCTGCGACAGCGTAATAGACGGTGCTTTTTTTTCCCATCCTGATTTTCAGGTGCCAGAGGAAAAAGTGTGCCATCATGCAAGTGAGTATGTGGTGGTGCCAACCCATATATTTACGTACTTCGTAATGGTCCATACCGAGTTCGGTCTTTGTTTCTTCAAAACATTGTTCAATTGCCCAGCGAAGACCACTGAGCCATACAAGGGTTTTTAGTCTAACGCCAGATGAAGCGTTGCTAATGAAGTAGCGATACTCGGGTTTGTCAGCAATTGTTCGACGCACCAAAAGCCATACGGTTTTCTTCGGTAGCCCATCGGAGGACAAGATTACCTTGCGCCGTGTAAATTCGTAAACGATCGGCCCCTTGGTGCCCTCTGAAACGGTGCGCCGATACCAGAAATAATCATTCAAGTTGCGCGCTAAAAATTCGACGCTGATGGGTTTGCGCTCATCATCAGCCACCACGGTTTTGGTTTTAATTTGGCCGCCCCAGCGATATTTTTTAGTAATCGTCACAGGCTGTTTTACCCAAACCTGAGTGCTTTTTTTTACCTGTACCATATAAGTGGTATCAGGCAAGGCATCGGCGACTTCGATGAATTCCGGACTTTCGCCATAAATGGCATCGGCTAAAATGTATTTGAACGGCAGCAGCTTTTCGGCAACCAGACATTGGAGCATGTCGGCGGCCAGCTCAGGTTTAGTTTTAAAGACGGTGTCTTGCGGTAGTTTGCATTTTTTTCGGCGATCTCGATACGATTCCGTGAACCATATCTTGGGAATAAAGAGGCGCTTGTCAATCAAGGCATAGCCATGATCGGACACATAGGCCGCAAAAACACCAACCTGACAGTTGTCCACTTTACCAATTGTGCCACAGTATTGACGCCCAACGCCGATAGAATCTTCGCCTTTCTTGACGAAAGAAGTTTCGTCGAAGATCAGGGCACCATTGGGACTGCCAAGATCGTCATTTACGAGACTACAATATTTGGTTGTTATTTTATCGTCGTCCCAAGGGGCATCGCTAACGAAACGCTGTAAGGCTCTAACATTACCGTCTTCAATCGAAAGGGCAATAGGTTCAATGGATTTTCTTTCAAGGTCACTGAACTGGCCTGCCATGTAATTGTAAAAGTGTTCTCGTGACTCGCTCCGGAAGAAGCAGTCGGTAAATATTTCGTGAAAACCTTGAAGCTCATGAGCAAAGCCTTCAACATCTTTGATTGCAAGATCGAACATTGGAACAGAAAAAAGATACTCGTCGCATCGAATACTTGGTAACATAGCCCGCCTCCTTTTTAAGGTTTTTTACGTAATATGGCAGGCTCTTAATAAAAAAGCAAGAAATAAATTAGTATAAGTAACGTTGTAGGGTTAAGGATCCGCTGGAAGCCGGACATATGAATGATGCACGTCAGATGGTTCTCAACTTTTTCTGGATCAAGGTTGGTGTTCATGAAATTCAATTTGACCGAGTTCAGCGGAAACGGGACAAATCTGGGAAAATCAAAAAAGGGAAATGGAGACTCGATGAAACGGAGAAGTGGCGAACTTTGACCGGAATCCGAAATCGCATCGTCAATGTTGTGAGGTATGGGGAAAACCTTGAGGATGAATATGTAAAGAATCTAAATCGAAAATTGCCAGGTTTTAGCCGGGGCTCCCAGAGCACATTCTTGTCCTCGGCCTTGAGCTGGAATCGCTATGGCATGTGCGCGTTCGACTTCGGTCCAGTTCTCTGGAGCAAGAAAGGGTTTGTCCATTTCAGGCAAGTCAAAAAACGCATGAATCAAATTGGATGGCCCTATCGTGGATCTCCGAGTCAGGTTTTACGACCATTCTACAAAATAGCTTTGAATTATCGGAGACCACCAATCCGCCGGCGGGGCGAAACACTTCATCACCTCGTTGCTGAAAAACGTGCACTAGGGGGCATCTACCGGAGTGGTACTGGAACTATTTTGATTTTGCGGTGCAGACGGGCTTGAGGCCATCCGAGCAGGTGGCCCTGAAATGGGAAACCATCGATGACGAAGGGATTTACATCGGGCTGAGCCGGGTCAGGAACCGGGAAAAGTCGGATCTGAAGAACGAATACAGCCGCCGCAGGATCGAGCTTCGACCGGCCATGCGCGAGGTCCTGGAAAAGCAACGGGAACAGGTCAAGGACTTCGACAGTCCCTACGTGTTTCTGACCCAGGTCGGCACACCGATCATTCAAGACCGCCTGCGCGACCAGTGGTCAAAGGCCATGACGGCAAGCGGCCTTACCTATCGGCGCATTTACGAGACCCGGCACACCTTCGCATCCTGGGCCTTGGGGGCCGGTGAGTTGCCGGAATGGGTGGCCCGAACCCTGGGGCATGCCGATACCTCGATGATCTACCGTACCTACGGGCGCTACATACCGAATCTGACCCGCCAGGACGGCAGCGCGTTCGAGCGGCAGTATCGACGGCAGATGACAAGGGAAGGGGGTGATGAAATTTAGACACAATCAGGCACAATTTTAGGCACAATCGGCCCAAAACGCCGCCGGAAGCCATGTAACTAACTGAAATTATTGAACGAGAAATGGTGGAGGCGGCGGGAGTCAAACTTGTCTTTATACCAAAATAATTTAATTATTTCAATTAATTAATTTTTTGCTGAACAACTTGCGAACAACATTCGTGTAATAAAACCCATCAAAATGGCGAAAATGAGGTGGTCTGTCTGCCGGTCTGAATACAGATATCAAAATTGTATCTTGAGGTAAGTTTTGCGGTTGAGCGGCTTTGTATTAAGCGAAACGTAATCGCAGCTCAATGAATCATGAATTTAGATATCACAGGTTTTTTCAGGGGTTCAAAAGTTTTGATTCGTTGGAGAAAGCAGAAAAAAAATAGAGTCTAAGATAATTGTTTTTTATGACGGATATGTTAAATTATGAATTGGTCATGCTCATTCAGGAAATCCAGCCCTGCGCATGGCATCGATATAATCTTCAAGACCGGACTGCGTTTTATACCTCCAAGTTTTTTTAACGAGCGTCGCTGACAAATTTGGAAATATCTCTAATGCTTTTGCGGC
>CP070697.1:2363113-2368704 GCA_020353555.1 Desulfobacterales bacterium | reverse complement strand
GGATTGAAGCTTTCTTCAATCAGCGGCCGGCCGTCTTCATCCAGGATGGGATTGCCCTGGTAGTCGGTGGCGGGCATCCTCTTCATGGCTTCCATCATCTCGTTGGCCACGTCGTCCGTGGCCTTGGCCCAGATATCAACCACTTTGTTATATTTCTCACCCTGGGTGATGAGGCCTTCCGTATACTGGCGACCGATTTCGGTCACTTGCGCCTCGGCTTTGGTAAGGATATCCCACTTAGCCGCCGGGGTGATCATGGCATCGATGGAAATCGACAGTCCGCCTTGGGTCGAATAGCGGTAGCCGATGTCTTTCAGCCGGTCGGAAAGAATAACGGTCGCCTTGGGCCCAAGATTGCGGTACACGTAATCGACAATCTCGCGCAACCGCTTTTTGTCCATGATATGGTTGACGACGTCGAAGGTTACGGCAGTATGCTTTTCAAGCACTTCCAAAATATGATACCCGCCGTCCGCCCGAATAACCTCGCTGTACTCTCCAGGTCGGAGCGCAAACACAAGGTCCACATCCACTTCATCCATGCCCAAGCCACGTCTGAGATCGTTATAGCCCAGTTTCCCCATATACCCATCATTTTCTTTGTCCGGGCTCTGGGAATATTTTTGAACCATCCCCCCGAAGTCGGCGCCGGATCGCAGTTGTTCCTGGATTTCCCGGGCCTCCGCTGCCGCGGCCACCTTGAGATGACGCAGGGCGAGAATATCGACTTTGGGGATGATCTCCCAAAGTAAAACTCGCCCGACAGTGGTGTCATACCGCTTACCATGCATACGCAACGCAATGCGCGCGTGCAGGTCAACGGCCCCGGCATCATAGGCCGCGCGAACCTCTTCCGGATTAGCAAAGATCTTTCCTGCGCCTTTGCGCCCCCTGACCCCGCGGGTCATGTAGTAAATTCCCAGGACAATATCCTGGCTGGGTACAATAATCGGACTGCCGTTGGCCGGGGAAAGGATATTGTTGCTGGATAACATCAAGACCCGCGCTTCGATTTGGGCTTCCACCGAAAGCGGTACGTGCACCGCCATTTGGTCACCATCGAAGTCGGCATTGAATGCCGTGCAAACCAGCGGGTGCAACTGCAAGGCCTTGCCCTCAATGAGAATGGGTTCAAAGGCCTGAATACCTAAACGATGCAAGGTCGGAGCACGGTTCAAAAGGACCGGGTATTCCTTCACGACCTCATCCAAGGTATCCCAGACCTCAGGGGTTTCGCGTTCCACCATCTTCTTAGCGCTTTTGACGGTGGATACGAGGCCTTTTTGTTCAAGGCGGTAGTAAACAAACGGCTTGAATAACTCCAAAGCCATTTTCTTAGGCAAACCACACTGGTGCAACCTCAGATCCGGTCCCACGGTAATCACGGTACGGCCCGAATAATCCACGCGTTTGCCCAGCAAGTTTTGACGAAATCTTCCCTGTTTACCTTTGAGGGTGTCGCTCAGGGATTTGAGGGGCCGCTTGTTGGTTCCGGTAATGACACGCCCGTGACGGCCATTGTCGAAGAGCACATCGACGGATTCCTGGAGCATGCGCTTTTCATTGCGCACAATGATTTCAGGGGCTTTTAAATCGATCAGGCGTTTCAAACGATTATTGCGGTTAATGACCCGGCGGTAAAGATCATTTAGGTCGGAAGTTGCAAAACGACCGCCTTCCAGCGGAACCAAGGGACGCAGATCCGGCGGCAAAACGGGAATGACATCCATGATCATCCAGACCGGATTGATTCCGGACCGCCGGAACGCATCGATAATCTTAAGCCGCTTGGCCAGTTTCTGACGTTTCGCCGATGAGCCCGTACTTCGAATCTCGACGCGCAGTTCCTTTTGCAAACCATCGAGATCGAGGTTTTCCAGCATCATTTTGACCGCCTCGGCGCCGATTCCGGCCTCGAACCCGGAGCCATAGGTTTCCAAGGCTTCCTGATACTTGTCATCCGACAACAATTGACCGCGCGTCAGCGGCGTGTCCTTGGGATCGATCACAATATAGCTGTCAAAATAGAGAACTTTCTCCATGTTTTTGAGGGTCAAATCCAGCAAGTTGCCGATCTTGCTCGGAAGACTTTTCAAAAACCAGATATGGGAAACCGGAGTAGCGAGTTCAATATGCGCCATACGCTCGCGGCGGACCTTGGATTGAATTACCTCCACGCCGCACTTTTCACAGATTACGCCGCGGTGCTTCATGCGTTTGTATTTCCCGCAGTTGCATTCGTAGTCCTTGGTCGGTCCGAATATTTTGGCACAGAAAAGCCCGTCGCGTTCCGGTTTAAACGTCCGATAATTAATCGTCTCTGGTTTTTTGATCTCCCCGTGCGACCATTTGCGAATCTGCTCCGGCGATGCCAGAGCAATCTGGATGCCGTTGTACTTTCTGGGATCCGTCGGTTTAGCGAAAAAATCGTATAGCGTTTCCATGGTTGTTTCCTAACAAGTTAGCAGATTAAGGAATTACGAATTGATACCGCTGCCAACGGAATCAATTCCCATATTTTATTCCCTCAATTCGTCATTCCTAAGGTCTTTTTAATCTTATGACTTTTCCAACAGGCTGATATCCAAACCCAGCGCCTGCAGTTCTTTCGTCATTACCCGAAAAGACTCGGGAATTCCGGGTTCCAGGATGTTTTGACCTTTGACGATTTTCTCATACATACGGGTTCGACCCGCCATGTCATCCGATTTGACCGTCAAAAACTCCTGGAGGGCGTAAGCCGCTCCGTAAGCTTCCATGGCCCAAACTTCCATTTCCCCCAAACGCTGGCCGCCGAATTGAGCCTTGCCGCCCAACGGTTGCTGCGTGACCAACGAATAAGGACCAATGGAGCGCGCATGGATTTTGTCATCCACGAGATGATGCAGTTTCATCACATACATTGTTCCCACGGTAATCCTTTCATCAAAAGGCTCACCCGTACGTCCATCGTAAAGTGTTGTCTGACCGGAGGTTTCCACCCCGGCTTCCGTCAGCAGGGCTTTGATTTCTTCCTCTTTGGCCCCGTCGAAAACGGGTGTGGCCATATGAATCCCGTCCCTGTAATTGCCGGCAAACTCACAGAGCACCTCGTCGTCCATGGCACTGATTGTTTTTTTGAGATCCGGCGCGTCGAAGATCTTTTTCATTTTTTCCCGCAACGCTTTGAGTTTTTGCGTTTCCAACAAAGCGTTGACCTGATCGCCCAGTACCTTGGCGGCCCGGCCCAAATGAATTTCCAAAATCTGGCCGACATTCATGCGCGACGGCACCCCCAGCGGATTGAGGACCATATCCACCGGGCTTCCGTCTTCAAAATACGGCAAGTCTTCCACGGGCAGAACGCGCGAAACAACTCCCTTGTTGCCGTGACGCCCCGCCATCTTATCCCCGACGGACAATTTGCGCTTCATGGCCACATAAACCTTAACCATTTTGATGACCCCGGGCGGAAGATCGTCGCCTTTTTCAAAGCGGCCAAGCTGCTGTTCAAAAGCCAGTCGGCAAAGTTCGCATTGATCCCGGTAACGCTCCAACAGTTCGTATACCTGCTGGCCCAGCTCAGGATCTTCCAAGACGATCCCTTCCAGTTGCGCCATGGGGATCTTCGTCAGGGTTTTCGTATCAATTTGGGTGCCGTTGGGTATCAGAATTTTCTTGACCTTTTTCAAGGCCGACGCAACCTTTTGCCCCTCCAACAGATTCTCCAACTGGCTGCGCACGACGTCTTCAACGACCGCCAGTTCATCGTTTCGATCTTTTTCCAACGCGGCAATTTCCTCGTCTTCAATCAAACGCGTCCGGTCGTCTTTCTCAATGCCTCGCCGCGAAAATACTTTGGCATCGATGACGATCCCCTGCACACCCGGAGGTACCCGCAAGGAAGTATCTTTGACGTCCCCGGCTTTTTCACCGAAAATTGCGCGCAAAAGCTTTTCTTCCGGGGAAAGTTGCGTTTCGCCTTTGGGCGTAATCTTGCCCACCAGTATATCCCCGGGACCGACTTCGGCCCCCAGCCGAATAATGCCGCTTTCATCCAAATTTTTCAAAGCTTCGTCGCCCACATTGGGTATATCCCGCGTAATATCTTCTTTCCCGAGCTTCGTGTCCCGGGCCACGACTTCGAATTCTTCGATATGGACCGATGTGTACACCCCGTCCCGCACCAAGCTTTCGCTGACCAAAATCGAATCCTCAAAATTATATCCGCCCCAGGGCATAAAGGCAACCGTCACATTTTTACCGAGAGCCAACTCTCCATGGTCGGTGGCCGGCCCGTCGGCAATAATTTCTCCCGCCCAGACCCGCTGGCCCTTGCGGACGATCGGACGTTGATTGAAGCAGGTGTTCTGATTGGACCGAATAAACTTGGCCAGATTGTAAATGGTCACATCCTTTGCGGTCGGATCATCGGATGGTTCGTGTTTCAATACGATGCGGGAAGCGTCGACATCCACCACCGTCGCATCGCGTTGGGCAACAATCGCCACCCCGGAATCCTTGGCGACCACGCCCTCGATACCCGTGCCGACCAAGGGCGCTTGATTCATGAGCAAGGGGACCGCTTGGCGCTGCATATTCGAGCCCATCAACGCCCGGTTGGCATCATCGTTTTCCAAGAAAGGAATCAGCGAGGCGGAAACGCTCACCAGCTGATTGGGCGAAATATCCATCAGCTCAATGTCTTCGCGTTTGACCATCATGAATTCACCGGCGACCCGGGAGGTCACTAGCGGATTCACATACGCGCTTTTATTGTCAGTGGGCGCATTCGCCTGGGCGATGGGATGGTCTTTCTCTTCAAACGCATCCAAAAATTTCACCTTATCGGTCACTTTGGCATTCTCAACCACACTGTACGGTGTTTCAATGAACCCGTAATTATTCACCCGGGCGTAAGTGCTTAGCGATACAATCAGGCCGATGTTGGGCCCTTCCGGTGTTTCAATCGGACAAATGCGCCCGTAATGGGAAGGATGCACGTCGCGGACTTCAAATCCCGCCCGTTCCCGGGTAAGCCCGCCGGGACCCAGGGCGCTCAAACGACGCTTATGGGTGGTCTCCGACAGCGGATTGGTCTGATCCATAAACTGGGAGAGTTGACTGGTACCGAAAAACTCTTTCACTACCGCCGAAACCGGCTTCGGGTTCACCAGGTCATGGGGCATCAGGGCATCGACCTCCTGCAGACTCATGCGTTCTTTAATCGCGCGTTCCATCCGCACTAAACCAATACGGTATTGGTTTTCCAGCAGTTCGCCAACCGCGCGCACCCGCCGGTTTCCTAAGTGATCGATGTCATCCACGACCCCCTGGGTGTCGCGCAGGTCGATCAAAGCCTTGGCCGTCAGAAGGATGTCTTCTTTTCGCAGAATGTTCAAATTGATCGAACTGCTGATGCCCAGACGCTGGTTGATTTTCAACCGTCCCACACCGGAAAGATCGTAATACGTGGTTTTGAAAAACAGGTTATCGATGAAATCCTGGGCGACCTCAGGCGTGGCCGGATTTCCCGGGCGCAGGCGACGATAAATCTCAATCAGCGCTTCTTCTTTGCTTTCCACCTTGTCCAGCAAAAGCGTCTTGCGGAT
>CP070697.1:2357418-2363013 GCA_020353555.1 Desulfobacterales bacterium | reverse complement strand
GTTTCATGTGTCGGAGTTTGCTGGTTTTAATGCGATCATGTGTCTGTATTTTCATGGTATCAAGGAATATACGACGGCCGATCGGTACTACAAGCTGCTCAAACAAGTTGCTCCGAAACATCCCAAAACGAAACAGGTGAAGAGAATCTTGCATCCGTCGATGATTGGTTTTATTGGTTTGGCACTCAAATTGATTTTTCACAAACTTAAGAAAAACAGGTGACCACGATGGCTTGCGGACGAAAACCCGGGTAATGGTGAATGGAAGCCGCTAACGCGATGAGATGCGATCATGGCTAGACTGCAGAATAAGGTTGCGATCGTCACCGGAGCGGCCCAGGGCATCGGGAAGGGCATCGCCCACGCCATGGCGCAGGAAGGTGCGACGGTTGCACTTTGGGATATCTCCGAAAAGGTTCATGCAACCGCCAACGCGATGTGTAATTCCGGCCTCAAGGCCGTCGCCTATACGGTGGATGTTGCCATGGAGGATCAGATCAAAGAGACGGCCCGGGAAATAGCACAAAACGAGGGCCGGGTGGATATTCTGGTCAATAATGCGGGCATCGCCTATTTTGCGCCTTTTATGGCGATGACGCCTGATCTGCGGGACAAGATCTTCGGGGTCAATTTTAACGGAGTGTGGAACTGCACCGCGGCGGTCATCCCAATGATGATCGCGCAACGGTACGGCCGAATCGTCAATGTTTCATCGGTTACCGGACCGCGTGTGGCCACCCCCGGTTTGACGGCCTATGCCGCGGCCAAGGGAGCGGTTGCGGCCTTTACCAGGAGCTTGGCCCTGGAAGTTGCCGCATATGCGATCACGGTGAACGCCCTATTACCCGGATTTATCGATACGGCGCTGACAAAGCCGATGGCGGCCGACCTTCATATGCAGGAAGATGAATTTGCCGCCTGGCTTGGCAAATCGATTCCCCTGCAGAGGATGGGCACCATCGAAGAAGTGGGGAACCTCGCCGTATTTCTAGCCTCCGATGCTGCGCAGTACATCACCGGCCAGGAGATCGTCATTGACGGCGGGAACATTATTCAGGAGGTAAAGGGGTTGAAATGATCGGATTCGAGCCCGAACTAGCTCTTCAATGATGGGTTGTTGATACATTAGACAGGACGTTGAAAGGAGCACGGTCATTTGTCGAAAAAAATTGCCGATCCGGGGAAAGGCAGGTGCAAAGGCCGACTTGCCGGAAAAGTGGCCATTGTGACCGGCAGTGCGGGAGGCATTGGTCGCGCCACCGCTGAGCTCTTCGCTCAAGAGGGAGCCAAGGTGGTTGTCGCCGATATCAACGAATCCAAGGGTAAGCAAGCGGCCGCAGAGATTCGGCGGGAGGGCGGGGAGGCCATTTTCATGGGTCTGAATGTAACCCGTGAGGGCAACTGGCAGGCCTTGATGGAGGCGACCGTCAAGATGTACGGCAAATTGAACATCCTGGTCAACAACGCCGGTATTTCGCAAATAGCCGACATTGAAAATACGACCTTGGATGATTGGAACGCCGTCTTGGCGGTCAACGCGACGGGTGTATTCCTGGGCACAAAATATGCCATTAGGGCCATGAAAAACAATGGAGAGCTCTGCTCAATTATCAACCGATCGTCCATCGACGGCCAGGTGGCCGAACCGCATTTGTTCGCTTACTGCGCCTCCAAAGGTGCGGTTACCACTTTGACGAAATCAGCGGCCTTGTCCTGCGGTGCCCGGGGATATACGATCCGCGTCAATTCCGTCCACCCGGCCTATGTGCCTACCGCCATGACCCAGGGGGAGGCGGCCGGATATGGTATCGATGAAGAGGAATATCGCGAACGGATGAAAACCATCCATCCTATCGGCGTCGGAGAACCGCTGGATGTCGCTTACCTGGATCTCTATCTCGCCGCCGATGAATCCAAGTGGGTCACAGGTGCCGCGTTTACCATCGACGGTGGCGTTACCGCCCAGTGAAGAAAAAATTTCGTCTGGACTTTTCGGATAGGGACCCAAAGGGAGGGGAGGATATCATGCAAAAAGGCAGAGATTGCGGCCATCCTTACATTCCCAACGCCGCCCCGGAAATCAAAGCCAAGATGCTGCAGGCCATCGGGGTGCCGGATGTTGAAACCTTGTATCAGGAAGTTCCGGAGGAACTGCGGTTAAAAGAAAAGCTGAAACTACCCCGGCCCTTTCCTTCCGAGCATGCGCTCAAAAAGCATGTCAAGGGCCTCCTCTCGCAAAATCAAACCTGTGAAGACTACCTGAGTTTTCTGGGCGGAGGCTGCTGGCAGCACTACATCCCGGCCGTCTGTGATGAGATCATCAGTCGCGCGGAATTTCTTACGGCCTACGGGGGTACCCCCTATTCGACCTTCGGCAGAATGCAGGCGCAATTCGAGTTTCAAAGCCTCATGGGAGAGCTTGTCGGCATGGATGTGGTCAGCGAGGGCAGTTATAGCTGGGGGACGGTGGCGGGGAACGCCGTGCGCATGGCCGCGCGCATGACGGGCCGACATGCCGTGTTGATGCCCCGCACCGTGGCTCCGGAAAGGCTGGCCACCATCCGTACCTTCTGCGCATCCGTGTCGGAAGCGAACCGTATTTCCATCGAGCTCGTCGACTATGAACCCGAGACGGGATTGATGGATCTTGCCGATCTTAAAAAAAAGATCTCTGCGGATACCGCGGCGGTTTATTTTGAAAATCCGACGTTCCTAGGCTCCATCGAATCTCAGGGAGAGGAGATTTCGGAAATCGCGCATGCAGCGGGCGCCGAAAGTATTGTGGGGGTCGATCCCATTTCTTTGGGGGTCGTCGCGCCGCCTTCTGATTACGACGCCGATATTGTCGTCGGCAGCGCCCAACCGCTGGGGGTCCATATGAATTATGGGGGGGGCGCATTTGGATTTATCGCCAGCCGGGACGAGGAGAAGTATGTGGCCGAATATCCTTCGTGGCTCATCAGTATCGCCCCAACGGCCCGGGAAGGTGAATACGGCTTTGGATTTACCCGATTTGAGAGAACCTCTTATATCGGACGGGACAAGGCCAAGGACTTTTTAGGAACCGGTGCCGGCCTGTGGACCATCGGGGCGGCCGTTTATATGGCGCTGATGGGCCCTGAAGGTTTTCGCAAGATTGGAGAGACCATCATTCAACGCGCCCATTACGCGATTGATTCCCTGTCGCGATTGGACGGCGTGAAAGTCGTCTTTCCGTCCAATGCCTTTAAGGAATTTGTCGTAAATTTTGATGCAACCGGGACCACCGTGCAGGCCATCCATCAGGCTTTGCGGGGCTACAAGATTTTCGGCGGTCTGGATCTTTCGAAGGATTTTCCTGAGCTTGGCCACAGTGCGCTTTATTGTGTTACCGAGGTGCACAGCCGGGAAGATATTGACCGACTTATCCATGGATTGAAGGAGGTCGTGGGAAAATGAATCGCCTGCCCAAAGTAAGAGAGTTCCACTCTCCGGTTTGGAGTGAGCCGATCATCATGGAAATGGGAAGCAAAGGCGCGCGCGGGATACTGGTCCCGGAGACGGAGGAGGAGATTCAGGCGCAAGTGGGGGAGGCGGGATCTTACATCCCGCCCAAGATGCGAAGGAAAGCCACGCCGCAGCTCCCCGAAGTGGCTCAGCCCCAAGTTCTAAGGCATTATTTGCACCTGTCCCAGATGTGTCTGGGTATGGAAACCAACATCGATGCGGAAGGAACCGCCACCATGAAATACAGCCCCAAGGTGAACGAAGCCCTGGCGCGTTTACCTGGGATGACCGCGATCCATCCGTGTCAAGATGAAGATACCGTTCAAGGAATCCTCGCGATTATTTACAGCCTTGACCTTTTCCTGCGGGAGATCTCGGGGATGGACCAGTTTACTTTCCAGCCGCCGGGAGGGTCGATGGCGACCTATACCCATGCCTGTATCCTCAGGGCGTATCATGGGCAACGGGGACAGGACGCTCAAAGGGATGAGATCATTACCACGATTTTCTCCCACCCCTGCAATGCCGCCACACCGGCAACCGCCGGATTCAAAGTCATCACCTTGATGCCCGCTCAAGACGGCTATCCGGATTTTGGTGCCCTGCAAGCCGCCCTCTGTGAACGGACTGCGGGGTTGATGATTACGAATCCCGAAGATACGGGAATCTATAATCCGCGCATCCGGGAATTTACGGACGCCGTGCATGCCGCCGGTGGACTTTGCTTCTACGATCAGGCGAACGCCAACGGCATTCTGGGTATCACCCGCGCGAAGGAAGCCGGATTCGATGCCTGTCATTTCAACCTGCACAAAACGTTTGCGTCACCCCATGGAAGCTTTGGGCCCGGCTGCGCCGCCTACGGTGTCAGAGAAGAACTCGCCAAGTACTTGCCCAAACCCGTCGTCACCTATGATGGGCAAAAATATCACCTGGACTACGAACGACCGGACAGCATCGGCAAAGTGCGCGAATTTCACGGGAATATCCCGGCGGTTTTGAGGGCCTACGCGTGGATCATGAGTCTGGGTTCGGAAGGGTTATTGGAGGTCGCCCGCACCGCCGTTATGAACAACAATTACTTGTCTAAAATGCTCGAACGGATCAAGGGCACGGTAAGGTATTATGCCCCCGGAAAGTATCGATTGGAACAGACCCGCTGGAGTTGGGAAAAGTTGACGGCGGATACGGGTGTCAGTACTTTGGATATCCAGCGCCGGATGGTCGATTACGGCCTGCAATCCTTCTTTATGAGTCATCATCCTTGGATTGTCCCGGAGCCCTTTACGCCTGAATTTTGTGAGTCCTATTCCATTGATGACATGGAATATTGGGCCGCCGTCCTCAAGCAAATTTCAGACGAAGCCTACACGAATCCTGAAATTGTGAAGACATCCCCCCACAAGGCACCCATACATCTTGTGAGCTATGATGCCCTGGATGATCCGGCTAAATGGGCGATAACCTGGAGAGCCTATCTAAAGAAGAAAGGCCGCTCCATTCTAGAATGACCCTGAGAAGGCCACTCGATGAATTGCGCATCCATCAACAAGAAGGAGGTCCCATCATGGTTTCGGAAAAAGATTTAGCCCAATTGTCCTACCCCCAGGCGCCTAAAATGGTAACGGATACGGTACCAGGACCGAAGGCCCAAAAAATCCTTGAAGATTCGCGCAAATATGAATCCATGGCGCGCGGGGGGGGCGGATTTCCCCTGGTTTTCGAAGAAGGCAAGGGGGCGACCATCCAGGATCCGGACGGCAACATCTATATCGATATCACGGCCGGGGTGGCGGTGACTTCGGTGGGACGCTGCCACCCCAGAGTCCTGGAAGCCATGCAAAGTCAGATGAACCGACTGATGCATGCCAGTGATATCAGCAATACCCGCCGGACGGAACTGGCGGCGAAGGTATCGAGCGTGATGCCGAAAGGGTTGCGGGATAATTGCATCACCTATTTTACGCAGGGCGGAAGCGGAGCGGTGGAAACCGCGATCAAATTTGCGCGCAAAATCACCGGCCGCACCCAAATCGTGGCCTTTCACGGTGACTACCACGGCGTCTGGTGCGGGTCGGGATCATTGACCACCGGTGATCAATACCGCGC
>CP070697.1:2351716-2357318 GCA_020353555.1 Desulfobacterales bacterium | reverse complement strand
TCGGCGCCGTTTTCAGGGAAATTCCCAGCACCATCATGTCTGCCGAACAACTCGGACTGCCGCCCGTCGTCTCCAAACTGGCCTCCCTGCCCAGAGGCTTAGTACTCGTCACCGGCCCCACCGGCAGCGGCAAATCAACTACCCTGGCCGCCATCATTGACGTGGCCAATCGCACCCGCAAAGATCATATCATTACCATCGAAGATCCCATCGAATTTGTTCATCAAAGCCAGGGGTGTATCGTCAATCACCGTGAAGTGGGCAGCCATACCGAAACCTTTTCAACCGCCCTGCGGGGTGCCCTGCGGGAAGATCCCGATATCATTCTGGTGGGTGAACTACGGGATCTTGAGACCATCTCCCTGGCCGTGGAAGCCGCTTCCACCGGGCATCTGGTTTTTGGCACGCTGCACACGTCCAGCGCTTGGAAAACGGTCGACCGGGCGATTGAGGTGTTTCCGTCTTCCGAACAGCCTCTGATACGATCAACCTTGGCGGACGGACTTCGGGCGGTGGTCGCCCAAGTCCTTTTCAAGCGCATCGACAAGAAAGGCCGGTGTGTCGCGCTTGAGATATTGATCGCCAATTCTGCGGTCCGCAATCTAATTCGGGAAGGCAAAACGCACCAGATCCCTTCTATGATTCAGACCGGAAAGAAATACGGCATGGTCCTTTTGGACGACTCCATCATGGATCTTTATAAAAAAGGAATGATAAGTCCGGATGAAGCCTATGCCAAGGCCAACGAAAAGTCACGCTTTCGCCCCTTGCTCACCGCACCGCCGGTCGATTTTACCGAAGTATAGGGGCCGCTGATTGGTTAAATGGTTTATGGTGTCAAACAGTCATTTTCGATACCTTCGAATTCAACCCATTGACCCGTAAAGGATTCGACCGAGACTAACCATTTAATTAACGCAAACACTGAGGCTATACTATGAAAAAACAGGAGATCGATCATATCCTGGTAAGAATGCTGGATTCACACCGCGACGTTTCGGACCTTAATCTGACCGTGGGCAAACCGATGCAAGTGGAAAGCGCCGGCGAGCTCATTCCCGTGGATATCAAACCGAACTTCAAAGCCCTGACTCCTTTTCAAACCGAAATTTTCGCCCTGAACCTGATCAACCGCAACCGCCATCTGACGGAGTCGTTGCTTTCCTCCGGCTCTTGCGACCTGTCTTACAGTTTACCCGGTAAAGCCCGGTTCCGCGTCAGTATTTTTTCCCAGTCCGGACATCTTTCGATCGTATTGCGGAAACTCGAATCAAAGATCCCCACGATCAAAGAGCGCGGGCTTCCGGAAACGATGTACAAAATCGCGGAGGAAAAAAACGGAATCGTCCTGGTCACCGGCGCCACCGGCTCCGGCAAAACAACGACCCTGGCCGCCATATTAGACCAGATCAACGAAACCAAATCCATTCACGTCATCACGCTGGAAGATCCGGTGGAATATCAGCACCCGCACAAGAAATCCACCTTTAACCAGCGGGAGCTCGGTATCGATTTTGACAGTTATGCTAACGGCTTGCGCGCGGCTCTCCGGCAGGCCCCCAAAGTTATTCTGGTCGGTGAGATGCGGGACCGGGAAACCGTCGAAATTGGTCTCAGGGCCGCGGAAACCGGGCATCTCGTTTTAACCACCCTGCACACCGTCGATGCCGGCTCCACCGTTAATCGTATTCTCGGAATGTTTACCAGTGAAGACGAGCGCCAAATCCGGATCCGGCTTTCCGATACGATGCGCTGGATTGTGTGTCAGCGTCTCTTGCCCATGATTGGAGGCGGGCGTGTCGCGACATTTGAAATTCTAGGAACAAATCTCCGCGTCCGCGACGCGATCCTCAACGGCGAATCGGAAGGCAAGACCTTCTATGATATCATGCAAGCCAGCACCGCTTTTGGCATGACAACCTTCGACCAGCATCTGGTCAGTCTGTATGAACAGGGCCTTATTACCCCAAAAACCGCGATGACCTATGCGTCCCAGAAAGGGTTGGTCGGCCGCGGTATCGACGCCATAAAAAGTTCAAGAGGGGAGGCGACCACGGATATCGAAAAGCTTGAGCTCGATCGCAGTTACGAAAAATCTTTCTGATCCGGACGGGTGGAAGCCTTCCTGGGGGACGGCGACCCGTGCTCACAATATTTTTTGCAAAGGGAGATTAATTTCATCATCATGGACATCGTCTGCAATAATTGTCGGAGCAAGTTTAGCATACCGAATGAAAAAATCCCGGCCGGCAAAGTGACCTCTTTGCCGTGCCCTAAATGTAAGGCGAAGATTACACTGAATGCCGATAAAAATCTGAGTAAAAGCCGCGTCTCACTGGAAGAAATTGAAGCAAGCGCCGGCTATGATGCTCATGACAAACCGTTTGATTTTATCGAAGAGGAAGGCCAAACCGCCCTGGTATGCGAACAGGATCCAGCAGTCCGCAAAATCATCACCGATACCCTGCACTTGATGGAATACCAAACAACGGTTGCCGAGGGTGCGCGCGATGCACTAAAACGGATGCGCTATCATGTTTATGACCTGATTGTGGTCAATGAGAAATTTGAATCCGAATCCCCGGAATCAAACGGCGTTCTGATATATATCGAGCGCATGAGCATGGCTGACCGTCGCCATATCTTTGTGGCCATGATCAGCAGCCGATATCGCACCATGGACAACATGATGGCCTTCAACCACAGCGTCAACCTGATTATCAATATCAAAAACATCAAGGATATCGGCAAGATACTCAGTCGCGGTCTCACGGATAATGAATTGTTTTATCAGGTGTTTAAAGAGACCCTTAAAGAATACGGTCATATCTGAGATCTCCGCTCGCCATCTTAAGCATCACGATCTTTCGAAAGGGTCAGAAGGAAGCGGCGCTGCGGTCAATTCTCCTGTGGCCATTACATTGACTCGGCCTCTTAACTTTGCTAACCTGCCTGCCATGAAACAGCATTCCAAATACACCTGCCGCGATTACCGCGAAGAAATGCTGCTGCTGGCCCTGAAAAAGCGTCTCGGCGACCACCGCCTGACAGATGCTGAGAGAAAGGTGATTACCGCCGAGATCAAGAAGCTGGAAGCGGCGCTGCAGTTAGATTAGGGGGATTGTGGAAGCAAACGTCCGCCGAATAGAACCGGATCTGCATCTGATCAGCCTTTATCCGCCGTTAAGCGGCTTTACCGATTTTATTGGGGCCTGGTTATACCAGGGAAAAACCTCATTTCTCGTCGATGTCGGCCCGGCGTCGACCGTCGCGGGGCTTATCAAGCGCTTGCGAGACCTCAACGTCACCCATCTGGATTACATCCTTCTCACCCATATTCACCTGGATCATTGCGGTGGAATTGGTGCAATCGCAGGCCATTTTCCACAAACCCCGATTGTTTGCCATAAGGACGGTATCCCGCACCTGATTGACCCCACGCGATTGTGGGAGGGCACGCAGAGAATACTTGGCGCCACCGCCCTCGGCTATGGGCCCGTAACCGCCGTTTCCGGCCACCGCCTTGTGGCGGCCCAGGAATTCAGCACCGCCGAAGTCGTTCCGGTGATCACTCCCGGCCACGCCGCTCATCATGTCAGCTACCGGACGTCCCAGTACATTTTTGCCGGGGAAGCCGGGGGGGTGTTTTTAGCGCTGCCCGACTCCCGGGAATATCTGCGCCCGGCCACGCCGCCCCGCTTTTTCCTGGATACGGCCCTGAAAAGTATCGATGCTCTGATCGCGGGTCAGCCTTCCAAAATATGTTACGGCCACTATGGTCTTCGCAATGCGGCGGTGGAAATGCTGGCCAAACATCGTGAACAGCTCGTACGCTGGGAAAGACTCATCCAAGACGTGACCGCCCGGACCGCTCCTGATGATATTTTAGCCGCCTGCCTCGACCGGGTGCTCAAAGAAGATCCCTGCCTGGACGCTTTGTACCAGATGCCGCTTGCTGTACGCGAAAGAGAAATGGGATTTCTACAAAATAGTATCAAGGGGTTTGTAGGCTATCTCAAGGAAAGATGATCCGTATCGGAAATCAAGCATCCCCAAAATCCGAAAGAGAGTCGAGGGGGGGCCTGCGCGAAAAGAAGGACCGGACATGAACGCCTCTTTCGAACGCAGGGCACAAGATGGGATCATGAATAGCCTAAAGAACCTATTCGGCCTTTAACATCGCATCCATGATCTTGATGGTTGGCAACGTGTTGGCCACGTCATGAACCCTCACGATATGGGCCCCGTTTAGGACGGCAGCGGCCACGGTCGCCTGGGTGCCGGTCTCCACAGCTGGATGATCCGGGTGGATATCCTCGGCACGCTCGTCTTTTAGGATTTTGCGAATAAAGGATTTGCGGGAAGGCCCGACGAGAATCGGCACATCCAGGGAATGCAACGCATCAAGATGCTTAAGCAAAAGCAGATTATGCGCCACCGTCTTCCCAAAACCGATCCCCGGATCAATGATGATTCTGGCTTTGGAAAGCCCTTCCTGCTCCGCCCGCCTGATGGCCTCCTGCAAAAATCCCCGGATTTCACCGATGAGATCTGCGTAGACCGGAGCGACTTGCATGGTTTGGGGCGATCCCCGCATATGCATCAAGACCACCGGTGTGCCGAATTCGGCGGCGACGGCAGCCATGTCAGGATCACAACGCAAAGCGGTGATGTCGTTGATAATGGAGGCTCCGGCTTCCAAGGCCCGCCGGGCGACCGGGGCTTTCGTGGTATCGATGGAGATCGGAGTGGCAACACGCGCGAACAGTCTTTCGATAACCGGAATGACCCGCCGCATCTCCTCCTCGGCCGAGACGGCATTCGCAAACGGCCGGGTCGATTCCCCACCGATATCGATAATGTCGGCGCCTTCGGCCGCCATTTTGACCCCCTGGGCCACGGCGGCGTCACGGGCAAAAAATCTCCCGCCGTCGGAAAAGGAATCCGGCGTCACATTTAAAATACCCATGATGATGGTCCGGCAACCGAGTTCAAGGGTATGATTTTTCCAGTTCAGCGTATACGTCTTGCGGGCAATCATCGCTTAGGCCTGCTCGGCGGCCGCCCCGGCGTCGGCCGCTTGCTCTTCAGGGCTTCGAACGGGAAGTTCGATACCGGGTCTCAAGGCAAGAATCAGTTCATCTAGTTCCTTACCCATGACGGTTTCCTGTTCGAGCAGCAGTTCCGCCAATTTGTGCAAAATGTCCAGATTATCAACCAAGACCGTTTTCGAGCGTTGATACGCCGTATTGATCAGAGCATTGATTTCTTCGTCGATTTTGCGCGCGGTTTCCTCGGAGTAATCCCGATGCTGGGCAATCTCGCGTCCCAGAAAGACCTGCTCTTCACCCTTGGCGTACGACAACGGTCCCAATGTTTCACTCATGCCCCAGGTGCGCACCATCTGTTGGGCTAACTCGGTGGCTTGTTTGATATCGTTGGCCGCTCCCGTGCTGATTCGATTAAAAACGATCTCTTCGGCCCCCCGCCCGCCAAAGGCCACCGCCAATTCGCTTTCGAGCTGGTCTTTATATTTGAAATCCCGCTCCTCGGGTAAAAACCAGGTGACGCCGGCCGCGCGGCCCCTGGGAATAATCGTGAT
>CP070697.1:2346008-2351616 GCA_020353555.1 Desulfobacterales bacterium | reverse complement strand
GCCCTATTTATTTAGACACGCGTGCCGGGCAGGGTTTTGAATGGGCGCTCGGTTCACTGTTTGAAGGTCTTAGCGGGTGTTTAGCCGGAACCCTGCGAGATATTGTCTTCATGCGATTTACGGCAAATCATAGCCTTCGTATCTTAGAAGTTCAAACAAGTTCCGGCCTTACACCCGCTTTCACCTGAGTTTGAGCCGTCGACCGATTCAAGGCCCTGCCCGGCCTGGCAGATGATCCATGATGCGAATGACAACCGATGTCTAAATAATAACGCACGCATTAGTAATGGCTGCTATTCCACGGGTATTGGGTTGCCAATGCGATTTTGGTCAGGTGACGGTGGACGACCGCGTTCGCGCTTTAAACTGCCAAACCCATTTGAGCGAGGAGGAGTGATGCCAACCAAACCAAGAGGAAGAGATTTGGGATTGCCTTTTGAGGGTCAAACCGGAAAGTTCAACGCGATCACGGATGTCGCCGGAGTACAGGTCGGCTATACGACCTTGATCGAGGGCGAAGGACCGCTTCACGTCGGCCGGGGGCCGATCCGCACCGGCGTGACCGCGATTCTGCCCCGCGGCAAGGCTCCCAAGCCCAGCCCCATCTGGGCCGGCCAGTTCAGTTTCAACGGGAACGGCGAGATGACCGGGATTCACTGGATTCACGAAGCGGGATATTTCATCAGTCCGATCATCATTACCAATACGCATTCGGTCGGCATGGCCCATCACGCCGCCGTGGGTTGGATGGTCCGTCAATATCGTGATTTTTTTCAAGCGGACCACGGCTGGGCCATGCCGGTCATCGCGGAAACCTATGATGGTTTCACCAACGACATTTGCGGCCGGCACGTAAAAGAAGATCACGTTCTTCACGCCTTGGATACGGCTGCCTCCGGCCCGGTTGGCGAGGGGAACGTGGGCGGCGGCACCGGCATGATGACTTATGAATTCAAGGGCGGCACCGGCACCGCCTCCCGTCTCGTCGCGATCGATAGTCAAAAATACACGGTCGGTGTCCTAGTGCAGTCCAACTTCGGTCGCCGGGAAGATTTTAGCGTTCTGGGGGTTCCGGTCGGCCGATTCATGCCGGAACACGCGACCCTCAAAGAAATGCGCACGCCGGAAACCGGCTCCATCATCGTCCTGATCGGCACGGATCTGCCGCTTCGGCCGAGCCAACTGCGCCGCATCGCGAAACGGGCGGCAATCGGAATCGGCCGTACCGGCACACCGGGCGGCCACTACTCCGGAGACCTATTTTTGGCATTTTCGACCGCCAACCGAATCGAACTGCCGGGGATGCTGCAATTCCAGCCGCCGACCTACGGACACACCTATCTCAATGACCACCATCTGGATGGGGTTTATCAGGCGACGGTTCAAGCCGTGGAGGAAGCGGTCATCAATGCCATGCTTGCCGCAGAATCAGTGACGACGATCAAGCCGCCGGGATATTCCTTTCAGGCTATCGACCACGAGCGCCTGCGGGAGATCATGCGAAGGCATCGGCGTTTATTGGAATCCAACGAGGTTGGAGCTTAGAAGAAGCGGTTGGAACACATTCGCCCGAAAACGGCCGGCGTCTTGACTTTTCCTACGTCTCCTGCTATTAAACAGCATAATGAAACTGATTTTCACTGGCTTGGGTACCGCAATCAGACCGCGATAACTCTTCAGCGCGAAAGCTGTCTGGCGCCATTGGCTTCCCTTTTCATTTCCGCCCCCCCCCAAAGCAGGTGCTTAACCCCAACCTCAGCGTTCGGCGACCGTCCCTGACAGAGCCTTACATCGCGCCGTCGAGCGGATGGGGGAGGCAACATCGCGACCGGGCGACAAAGGGGTGGTTGTAAGGTCGCTCGCCGTTTTTTTCTTTCGGCACTCAAACACATAAAATCAAGGTGGGCGGATGAAAAAGAGATATCCCTTATTGATTACCGTGCCGGCAATTCTTTTCGGCCTGTTAGGCAATATCTGTTTGGGTGACGCGGTTGCCGGGCCGCTGACCCTCGGCGCTTCCGTGTCTTTGGAAGGCAAATATGCGGAAACTTCATTTATGGTCGAAAATGCTTACAAGCTGTGGGTCGAGAATGTCAACCAGCGGGGTGGAATACTTGGACGTTCGGTGAAACTTATTTTATACGATGATCAAAGCCGGGAAGAAAAAGTTCGATTCATCTACGAGAAGCTTATTACGGAAGATCACGTTGATTTTGTTCTAGCGCCTTATGGCACGCCGCTGACCCTTGTGGCTTCCGAGGTCACCGAGCGGCATGGATATGTTATGGTGGCCGGTGCGGCGGCGGGTGAAGAAATCTGGGAGCGAGGCTTCAAAAATATTTTTGGTATCCATGCGCTGTCGCAGCGTTACTTCATCGGGTTTTTGGATCTGCTGGCCAGATATCGGTTTAAATCGTTAGGCATCGTCTTCGAAAAAACATCCTTTAATCAAAGCGCGGCCGAAGGCGCCCGAGATTGGGCCTTCCGTTTTGGTTTGATCCCTCAACTCAATGCCGGGTTTGACGAGCCGCAATCCGAACTGCCGGAGTTGATCAAAGAGCTCCAAGCCGTGAACCCTGATGGAGTTATCGTCTGCAGCTATCCTCCGGATAGCTATGAGTTTATCCGCCTGATTACCAAGGCAGCCTACACTCCCAGAGCACTTGCCTGTGCCATAGCGCCCGCCCTTCCAGATTTCTTTCATAAGATCGGGAAATCGGCGGAAGGGGTTTTCGGCCCCTCGCTGTGGGAGGCCGATAAACGCCTTCCTTATCCCGGGACGGCCGATTTTATTGATGATTTCATTAAATCGTCGGGAAAAGTGCCTTCCTATCATGCCGGGGGATCTTTCGGTGCCTGCCAAATCCTCCACAAGGCCATAATTCAAACCCAATCCTTCAACCACGCCCAAATCAGAGACGCGATCGCCTCTCTTGATACCATCACCGTCACCGGAAGATTCAAGGTGGATGACCAGGGGCGACAGATCGGGCATAATCCGTTATTGATCCAATGGCAAAAAGGCAAGAAGGAAATCGTTTATCCGCGGAAAATGAGAACCGCACTGCCCGTATTTAAATAGGCGGGGAAAGTACTGCGCAGGTAGCTTCTTTATGCAAAAACGTATCATTACCGCCATTCTAATCCCGATTGTCCTGATTGGCAGCCTTTTATCTTTTTTTTTGATCAGTTTCTTAACACCACCGATCATATCCATTTTAAAAAAGCGTTTGGATGCCAATCTGATCAATGTTTCTGATCTTGGCATTGCAGTGTGTGAGGAAAGATTGGACGACCTCATCGAGTACCGCCTTGAAAATGATCAGAGCATTAATGACGCGTATCGCAAACTGGCCGGTGAAGAGGTCAAAGCGATCAGCTATCGGTTTCCCGAGATCGAAATAGCAATTATCGACGAAGACGGCCGGGAAGTGTCAACGCCCGCGGAGACCCCGCGCGAACCGCTCGATGCTTCGCTTTTTGAAAGGAGTACAGCCACCCCCGTTGCGCTGACGCTTTGGGGTGAGCGGGTGATTGTCCATTATCGCTATTTCCCTTTCTGGCGATGGAATATTGTCAGTTTGATATCTGAAAAAGATTACTTCGCGCCGATTGCAATGGCTAAGCGGCTGATCGCCTTTGGGACGTTCGGCATCCTCGTCGTTGTGATGGTCATCTTTGTGATTCTTTTTGTATGGAGAATAGACCGTCCGCTAAACCAGATCATAGATGCCACGGAAAAGGTCGCCCAAGGTGAAATGGGTCTGATCAATGTGCGCCGCAAAGATGAAATCGCCAAAGTCGCTTTGGCTTTCAACAGCATGGTGCAAAGCCTGAGGGACGAGAAAACCAAGACGGATGCGATTCTGTCGAAATTGAACGAATATCGCCAGGCGGTGGAAAGTTCCGAAGACAAGATCGTCGCGATTTCACCTGAATATGAGTTCCTTTTCGTCAATGAGGCGTTTTTGAATTACCATCGGAAGGAGCGCGCCCAGGTAGCGGGGGAGCGGGTGGACCGGGTATTGGATCAAGGGGTTTTTGAATCCACGATCAAGCCGAATTTAGATGAATGCTTAGGGGGGAAGACCGTTAGCTTTGAGATGGCGTATTCTTATCCGGAAATCGGGGAACGCGATCTTTTGGTGTCATATTATCCCCTCAAAGCGGAAGAAGGAAAAATTACCGGCGCGGTCGGGGTAATTAAAGATGTCTCCGACCAAAAAAAGGCCGAACGCGAAAGGATTGGACTGGAAAATCAATTGCGACAGGCCCAAAAAATGGAGGCTGTTGGAACCTTGGCAGGCGGTATCGCTCATGATTTCAATAACCTGCTTGCGCCCATCATGGGTTATTCGGAAATGCTTTTAGAAGATTTGGCTTCGGATGACCGCGGTCGTCAAGAATTGAATGAGATCTATAAGGCCGCCATCCGGGGGAGGGAACTGACGCATCAGCTTCTGGCCTTCAGCCGCAAGCAGGTTCTGGAATTGCAGGCGATTGATTTGAACAGTGTCATTTCCGATCTAAAAAACATGCTTCGTCGTTTGATCCGGGAAGATATCCAGATCGAATATCGCCTGAGGCAGAGTCCTTGTACCATAAGGGCGGATAGAAACCAGATAGAACAAGTAATCATCAATCTCGCCGTCAACGCGCAGGACGCGATGCCGAATGGAGGCGATCTGATTATTGAGACGTCCGCTGCGATCCTGGATGAAGGCGATCCCCTCCCAAAAGGCCAAATGGAAATCGTTGCGGGCCCGTATGTTTTGCTGGCGCTGACGGATACAGGCAGCGGTATTGATGAAGATACGAAAGAACACATTTTCGAGCCGTTTTTCACGACCAAACCAAAGGACAAGGGCATCGGTATGGGGCTTGCCACCGTTTACGGGATTGTCAAACAGCATAGCGGCCATATACGGACGCACAGCGAGCCGAATCAAGGAACCACCTTTAAGGTTTATCTTCCGCAAGCCTCAGGGCGTGAGCGTAAAACAACCCCAAAGACCGCTGGAATTGAAATGCGCAAAGGGGCCGGCGAGACCATTCTGGTTGCCGAAGACGACCCGCCGGTTCTCAATTTGATTCGCCAAATTCTGACGAAGCAAGATTACCGGATCATCGAAGCTTCGAGTGCTGCGCATTGCCTCGAAATCGCAGGAAATTGCCAGGAGCCGATCCATCTGCTGCTGACCGATGTTGTCATGCCCGAGATGAACGGCAAAGAACTCTATGAAAAGATCAAGGAGTATTATCCAGAGATTAAAGTGTTGTACATATCCGGGTACACGGACAACCTGATCGCGGATCGGGGGATCCTGAGGAAGGGTACCCACCTGATTCAAAAGCCGTTTTCCATGAAAGCGCTTTTAACCAAGATTCAGGAAATTCTTGATAGTTGACGCCTTTTGTCAGTAAAACAAACTCGCCGCAAGAAGCGGTCAGGTGAAGACGCACAATACCTTTCGGCCACGGGCAACTGCTTTTGAATCTGCAATCGGACCTCCAACTATCTGCGACCAATATCTTTTAGAGAGAAAGGATCAATCATGAAAAAATGGATTTTCATCGGACTGGGCGCGATCGTTCTCATTGGCGCCAT
>CP070697.1:2340294-2345908 GCA_020353555.1 Desulfobacterales bacterium | reverse complement strand
GGAACTGGGCAACCACGTTTTGGGCGGCGGCTTCTATGCCACCCGTCTCTACCGGGATCTGCGGGAAAGGAGGGGGTTGGTCTACCATGTCGACACCTCTTTTGATGTCGGCCAAACAAGGGCGCTTTATCGCGTGCGCTACGCCTGCGATCCGCCCAACGTGTCCCTGGCACTGTCGATCATCCGGCGCAATCTGCAGGATATGCAGACCACTGCGGTGACACCGGAGGAATTGAAAGTGGCCAAGGCCATGGCGCTGCGTGAGATACCGCTGTCCGAGTCGAGCCTGGAAAGTATTGCCCGCGGGCTGATTTCCCGGGCAGAACTCGACCTGCCGCTTCAGGAGCCATCGCTGGCAGCACAACACTATCTGGCGCTTACCGCCGAGCAAGTCAAAGCGGCCTTTGCCAGGCGGCTGCGGCCGGAGGATCTGGTTCGGGTTACCGAAGGACCCACGCCCGACTGATGATAACCCTTCATCGACACCCGCGTGGTCGGTCGCATGCATACCGCCTTCACGCGTTGAGCGCATCCGTTCGCGGCGCGGGGCATTGCCGCGAATTTTCGGGCCAACGGCCTTCAGGACCAACGCGCGCTGGTGCTTCTGCTGCTTTATCCGTACCAAAATGCCGATCTGCGGACGAGCATCTCGCTAGCCGTGGTTTTTTTCAATTGCTGGTTCCGTTTACATCGCTCAATCTAGTCGTCTTCGGCATCGCCGGTTACTTCATTTTTCGATCGCTCATCCAAATCCATCAATTGGATCGTGAGATTCTGAGATACAAAAAAAGCCATGGTAGAAGCGCAAGTCATGGAAATATTCCGGCTTAAGTTGGAATTACAGCCTTTTTTCTTTCCGTTTACATCTCAATGGCACGCGTGGGTCCCCGCATCAAGGCCGTCTCCAATGCCGCACCGACATCAAAGGCTTCGTTCCAGGTTAATGGTTTTAGAGGGGCTGAATTGGTTTGCGCTAAAGAAATGGATCAGTTTGGAATTATTCCAGGCAACCAGGGTGTTTATTTTCTGAACGCCGACATTTCTCAAATGATCCATGAATTCATTCATCAACTGCTTACCGATACCCTGATGCTGATAAGAGGGATCAACGCCGATGGTATCCAGGGTTGCTTCTTCCTGGAAAATACCATATTCGCCCATGTAGATTTCCCCCATTACAAACCCCACCACCGTTCCATCTTCTTGTTCCGCCACAAGCGAGGCGGGCAAATAATCTTTGGATCTAAAAAGCTTTTCAAACTTCATCTTATAGTACTCCGGCCGGGACGCCTGGATTAATTGCGCGTCAATCCCAACCACCGCGTCAAAATCGTCAGCCTTCATCAGTCTGATTTTAATGCTGCTCGCGTTCATGGGGCCTCCTTTCTCTTGAGGGGCATATTCTGAGATCCAATAAATGAAACACCGCTCACCTCGCCAAGTCGCGCAATCCATCCAATAAAACCCGCATGGCGATGCAGTCGTCCTCGTGGTAATCCATAATCCGCTGGCGAAGACGGATGTCCCCGGTTTCAACCCACCGATGATACCATTCTATGGTAGCAGCTCCCGATGGTTCCTTGTCCCGCCATTTGAATCCCAGATAGGTCGCCGAGGTTTTGATGGAGTAATCATGGGTGGGCCATTCGGTTTTCTTTCTGACAACATCGGTGTAGAGATCCATCGCCGAGGTCGGTGAGAACAGCCTCTGGATTTCGGCTTCCGAAGCGATATCGGGAAACCGCTTCTGCAGCTTGCGCAACGTTGTCTTTTCGTAGTGGGAATAATAATAGACGACACAAGGACGGCGGCTCTTCAGGTAATCCAAGGCCTGTTCGAACGCTTTGCGCTCTTGTTCCTCGTTCGGCTCGTCGGCAAAAAAGGCGTAATATTTTTCACGGTTCGGATTCGACTTGTCGCGCTCCAGGAACCCGTGAAGATAGCAGCAATCCCGCATGGGATCGGTTTCAACATCGAAAAAGATTTCACGATCGGCATCCGGGAAAACGATGGCCTCCGTGAAGTACGGGCGGGCGCCGGAAGTTGCCAATAACCTGGCGCGGGCCTGAAAACGCCTGATCGTCTTGGCGCTGATCCGAGGAAAGCTCGTCTTTTGCCCTTTAACAACACCAGATAAGTCGGATCGCGCCAAATCACGAACGGTTTTAAAAAAGGGCGATAGGGCATCTCTTTTAGCACGACCCAGTTCGGGTATCAACGTCAGGTCATCATCACGGTTCAATCGGGCACGGCAATGCGAACGCCAGTGGCAGAGCTTGCAGACGGAGCACAAGGCCGGAAGTGTCTGTTCATCTCTTTTTTGGATACGCAACACGGTTTTCAGGCAGTCTTCATAATAATTCCATAAGCTGCGCCCATCCCGTTTCGCGGCAGACGCCTCCAGATCATAGTCGACTTCCTGGCCGTGCACATCCCAGATAAAGGGGAGCTGGTCGGGTGACAACAAACCCAGTTGACTGAGGATGTCGGTATACAGCGCGAGCTGGATCGCGTAGTGTTTTTTGAGCTTGCCATCGGTTTCATCATCCACGCCCTCGATAGCCGCGCCGCTCTTGATATCCCCGGCCACATAGCCGCTCCCCTTCCGAACCAACAGGTCCGGTTCTCCAAGAAGCGTGTCGGTTCGAATCCTTCCGCCATCGATGATTTTTTCGCCTTGCTGCATCAATCGCAGCGTTCGATACTCTTTTTCCGGCGGCTCAAAAGAGCGAAGATCAGCGAAGGGAACATCCAGCTTTTCCATGGTTTCACGTTCAAAGGCATTACCCCTTTCCCACAAAAGCTGCACAAACGCGCTAATTCGGTCTTTTTGCGAAGGATCTCCGAAAAAATCAAGTTGGACCCGATGGGGACATTGCACATAGTTATATAAAGTGGAGGCGGTGACTGGGGTATTCATCAAAACTCCAATCGCCTTTTTCAAATCCCGTGTCCGAAAACGTATTAAATGCTTACGACCTTATCGGCCAATTGCATGGCCGTGACGATGTCCAGCATGTTGGTGGTCTCGCCGACTTGCTTTCTCTCCAGAAGACGGAAATGATCCAGGCAGGTACCACACACCAGGATCTTAAGTCCTGCTTTTTCGTAATTCTGCAAATCCGCGATGACTTCCGAGCCATCAATGGTCAGCTTAACGCCGTTATTGACGAAGACCAATCGCCACAGCTCGTCGCCCATTTCTTTCAGCGTACGCAGGAAATTGACCATTAATTTCAGGCCCAGCTCGTCGTCGCCGAAGCCGATGCGGTCGGTGGCACACAAGACCATAATCTTTTTTGCAGCGGTTTGCCGTTCGGCGTATGGTTCGGGCTGCGCGACGGACGCTGCTTCACACGTTCCCATGATCACGTAATCGGCCCCATGTTGCTCAAGCTGTGTCTGGAAACCCTGCGACTCCAGGAAGCGCTGAACATTCTGCTGGGAGGCCGCGTTGTCGACAACCACCCTCACACGGTTGGGATTGTCTTCCTGCAGGGTGGCCTTGGTCTGAAGCACCGGCGCCGGACAGGCCAATCCACGGGCATCGATTTCTTTCATTTTTGCTCTCCTCGAGATTTCTGGTTTCAGACCTCGTTAATTGGAAAATGGTAAACAGTTAAATGGTAAACACAAACCTGCGATATCAAATCATTCCAGCTTTCGAGATGACGAACGTCCAATTTGCGTGTCATTGGCTGGTATATCCACGAACTATTAACCATTTAACCAATCAACCAATCAACGCTTTGACAAAATCCGGGTTTATCACCATTTGCACCACAATCGTCTCACACCACCCATATCTTCTCTTCCGGACGGTCCATTATCTCCCCGATACGGGCGGCATCGCCGCTGCCCGCAGCTTTCAGGGCCGCGACCAGGGCGTCGGCTTGCTCCTCGCGGACGCTGATCAGCAGTCCACCTGTTGTCTGGGGATCAAACAGCACGTCCTGCAGCGCGCGCGGCACGGTTTCGGCCAAGGCGATCATCGGCTCCCGAAACTCTTTGTTTTTGTAAGCCCCGGCGGGGATGAGCCCCATGGACGCTAATTCCAGGGCTTCGGCGATGACCGGTACCTGCCGGGAATCAACCTGCACGCTCGTGCCCGATCCGCACACCATTTCCGATAGGTGTCCCAGCAGACCGAAACCGGTCACATCGGTACAGGCGCTGACGTCAAAATTCAGCATGATCCGGGCGGCATCCCGGTTAAGGGCGGCCATCAAGCGTGTTACCCGGTCGGTGAGGTCCACCGAAGCCATCGCGGCCTTGATGGCGGTGTTGACGATTCCGGTGCCGAGCGGCTTTGTGATCACCAGGCCGTCGCCCGGCCGCAGATTTTGCTTGGCGAGCACCCGTGCCGGGTGAATGACCCCGGTCACGGACAGGCCGTACTTGATTTCCTTGTCCTCGACGCTGTGTCCGCCGATGAGAACCACTTCGGCCTCCGTGAGTTTGTCGATGCCGCCCTGGATGATTTGCCGCAGGATTGTCAGATCCATTTCCTTGGCCGGAAATGCCACCAGGTTCATGGCGGTCTTCGGAGTGCCGCCCATGGCGTAGACATCGCTCAGGGCATTGGCGGCGGCAATTTGTCCGAACCAGTAAGGATCGTCCACGATAGGCGTGAAAAAATCGACGGTCTGGATCAGCGCCAGGTCATCCGAAATTTTATAAACACCGGCGTCGTCCGCCCGGTCCAGACCGACGATGACGTTCGCGTCGGTCGGAAACACCAGTCCGCACAGTGCCTTGTCCAGGTCCCCTGGAGGCAGCTTGGACGCTCAACCGGATCCCGCCACCGTTTGGGTCAGGCGTATTCTCTTATCTTCCCCCATGGGTGTCCTCCTTGATTGGATTTTTCTCTTTTTCAGGACTTTCAAACGGACAGGCTAACTCACTGGCATGATAGACATGCTTCTCTCCGCACAGCGGACAGGCTCGGCTGAGCACCACCTTGGCATCCAGGGTCTTGTTACCGGCCGCATCGGTGATGACACCCCGGTTTTCCAAGATGTTGAAATCGGCACTCGCAAACACCTCGTTTTTAGACGGGCAGACAAAGATAAATTTCATGGCCTGGGCCGACATCCTTTCCACAAAAATTGAGACTTCCTGGCCGGTCAACGCTCTTGCCATTCGGCATGCATGCTATAACAACGCATCCAATATTTATGGTAGCTGCTTTTTTGATCCCTCGAACAGGCCACCAAACACGCGGCGCAGATCTTTAAATTGGCCCACCTAAATCGGTTTGCTTCATTCATTATCTGCTCCTTTCAATCACGGTTGCATGGTTCCATCGCGGTGCCCAGACCGAATGGTTGTAACGGCGGCTTTTTTATTCACAAGCTTATCTGCCCGGGAGCGTTCGGGGGGGCCCATTGCGGATACAAAGAAAGCGATTGACCCATTGACGATTAGGTGATGTCAGGCTGGATACGATTTTGGCACACGGCTTCGTCTAACAAACCCGGTTAGATGAATAAAAGCCCTCAGGTAAAGCCAAAATCGTGGATCATGGAAGACCTCGTAGAAGATTCAATCTAGTCTAGCTAGATTTATATAATATGGCAAAAATCAATCTGTCAAGTTGAATTTATACCCAATG
>CP070697.1:2334548-2340194 GCA_020353555.1 Desulfobacterales bacterium | reverse complement strand
TCGTCTGCAAATCCGTAGACCAGGGCGGCCTGGCACAGCAGGTTGATGGACCGCGGAATGCCGCCCGCAAGGCGGTGAATCAGGTCGACCGCTTCCGGAGAAAATAAATCCGCCCGGCCCCCGGCCTTTTCCAGGCGAAAGGCGATGTAGTTGCCCGTCTCTTCCCGGGTCAGGCTCGCCAGATGGTAGCTCACGGCGATGCGTTGGGTGAACTGCATCAAGGAGGGCTTGCGCAGCTTGGCGATGAGTTCGGGCTGCCCCACGAGCATGATCTGCAGCAACGCTTGGTCTTCGCTTTGGAGGTTGGACAGCATGCGGACTTCTTCCAGGGCTTCCGCCGAAAGGTTTTGGGCTTCGTCGATGATGAGCAGAACCTGTTTTTTTTCGGCGTACTTCTGGATCAGAAACTGGTTGAGGGTATCGAGCGTGCCGGCCTTGTCGCCTTCTTTGAAAGCCAGCTCAAACTCGGTCAGTATGAGCCCGAGCAGCTGATCGGCGGAAACGTTGGTGTTGAAAATCACCGCCGCCACGGTGTCGCCCCCGAGTTTGTTTAGAATGTACTGAATCAGGGTCGTCTTCCCGGAGCCGATCTCGCCGGTTAATAGTATAAAGCCCACATTTTCGGAGAGTCCGTATTCGAGGTAGGTCAAAGCATTCTCATGATGGAGGCTTTTATAGAGATAGGTGGGATTCGGTACGATTTGAAACGGCTTGTCCCTGAGGCCATAAAATTTTTGATACATCGCAATATCGGGCTTACGGTTGAACGGATGAACGATTAAGCACGGTGGCGACTTCCGGGCCGCGGGATCAGTCCTGCCAAACGGCGGTGGTGATCGATTCAACCATAATAATATTTATACTTGTCTTTCTTGGAAAACTTCTGGCGGTTCAAAACAAAGCCGATAAACTTTTCTTTGGGAATTCCCTCCAGAGCCTTCTGAAGATCCCGGCGTGAAGTTCGTCCGGCCTCAACCACCATCACAATACAATCCACCAGCGGTGCAAAGGCCAGGGCGTCGGCGCCGCTCAGAACGGGCGGAAGATCAAATAATATGTAACGGTTGTCATAGCGCGTTTTCATTTCCCGCACGAGCGTTTTCATTTTGGGGGAGCCCAGAAGTTCACTGCTTTCAGTGATCGTCCGGCCGCCGGAGATCAGGGATAACTTATCGATCCCCGGCCAAATGATTAATTCTTCCAGGGGCACATCGTCCACGAGATAATCGATCAAACCCACATCACTGTTGAGGCCCAGGCACTGGTTGATCCCTTGGCGCTTCAGATCGCCGTCCACCAGCAGAACCGTTTGATTGTATTCTCTGGCAAAGGTAAAAGCCAGGTTAACGGATGTAAGGGTTTTGCCTTCACCCGGCTGGGTGCTCGTAATCATAATGGTGTTCCAGCCGTTTCCCCGGATGCGATGCAGAATTTTCGTTCGCAAGACCTTGTAGCTTTCCGTTTCCGGGGCGTTCGGCTGGATGCCGACACAGCGGTTGGCAGCCGCCCGTTGGGGATCAACCGCGACGGATCGGGACTGGGAGTATACCGGCGACACCCCTTCCCTTCTCGGTTCTTTGATCTCGGGGGCAGGCACAGCGGCCGCTTGTGGCATCGCCACCACGTTTTCTTCCCGGGCTTTCTTGGCTTTATCCAGCGCTTTCCTCAACTTCATCGTGTTTTTGCTCCAGATGTTGTCGTTTCCATAATTTCAGTACTGGTTAGTTCTATTTGAGTTTTTGGGAGAATCTCCGCCAACAAAGGCTAAAGGCCAGAGCTCAAGGCTCAAAAGCTCAAAGGGATTTTCTTTAACTTCGAGCTCCCACCTCCACCCTCTATCCTCAAACCGAGCTACCTTGAGCTTTCAGCTTTCAGCTTTGAGCTTTCACCTTATAGCTTCTACAGCGGCAGCCGCCGCATCACCTTGGCCCAAAAGACGTCCAGATCCATCACGAAATGGTCGAACACGGCCACCCCGCCGCCCACAATCAGGGCCATCCCGGCCACCAGGGCGAGACGCTTGATTCTCTGGCGGAAAATGTCGCGGGGCGTTACGATCTCGGGAATGCTGGCCAACACCGGAACCGCCGTCATGCGGTAAAGCTGAAGATCATCCCAGACCGCGTCGTCACTGAACTCCCTTAGGGAGGCCGTTCCGATTCCCGCGCCGACCCCCAGGACCAAACCAATCAGCAAAATGGCCATCCGGTTGGGTTTATACGGTTCCTCCGGCAAGCGGGCCGGATCGATCAGCGTGTAGCGCTCGCCTTTTTGGGCTTTTTCGAGACCCTGAGCCATCCGCGACTCCATGAGCTTGCGCATCAGGTCTTCGACTTTGGCCTGCCAGTTGTTGCGCTCGGTCAGCATGGCCTTGTATGCTTCCTCGACCCTCGGCGTCGCTTCAATCCGCCGGCGATATTCGTCCGCCTTTTGCTCAAATGCACGGATCTGGCTCCTTACGGAACCGATATCCGAACGGGTGCTGGCCAGCTGCGAGGCCAGGGTCACGTAGGCCGGGTTATCCGGGTTATTGGCGGCTTTCCGCGAGGAAGATTTTCCCTGGGCGAGCTGTTTCTCGAGTTCTTCCATATCGGCCTGGGTCTTGCGCACGTCCGGATATTCGTCGGAATAGCGGGTCCGCAGGAAAGCCAGCTGGATCTTCAGCTCCTTGAGTCGCTGCTCGTCCTGGCGGGTTTCTTCATCCGGCGGAATGCTGGCCAGCTGGGTTTGGAGATAGCCTTCCCGCTCCCTTAAACCGCGCAGCTGCTCGTTCAGTCTTTCAATATTGTTTTCGAGATGATTCAGACTCTGAATGTTGACCTGGAGAAGGTCGGGCAGCTCATTGATATTCTCTTCCTTAAATTCCGCGATATTGGCCTCGATCTTGGCCAGTTCGACCTTCAATTTGTCCAACTCGCTCTGCAGGAAAGTCGAGGTTTCCTCGGCCTGCTGTTCGCGAACCCGCAAATTTTCCTCTAAAAACAAAGAAGCCAGCATGTTGGCGACACGCTGGACGACATCCGGATTTTTGCCCTCGTAGGTGAGGCTGAAGGCGATGGTCACGGCGCGGGTCTTTCCGGTCCGCCGATCCGCCACCTCCGCACTAATCGGTTCCAGCTTGATGTCCTCGCGCATCTTGTTGATGATTTCCTCGATGGTCCACTTGTCTTTGAGGTCCTCGTAAAGGTTGAAGCGATTGATGATTTCGAGAAGCCGGGTCGAGCTCATGATACGCTGATTAATGGACTGCAGGCGTTGCTCGGCATAGCTGGACACCGTTGATTCCACAAAATCCGATGGGATATCCTGCTCCTCGATCAGAATCCTGGAGGAAGATTGGTAAATCGACGGCAGCACCAAGGCCACGGCGGCCGCCGCCATAAAAACGATAATAGCCGGAAGGATCAGACTCCATTTGCGCCGCTTGAGAATCTTGACATAATCCCCCGGCGTCATCGGCATGGGTTCCATAGGTTCACTCCTGTATAGATAAGCTCAAAGCTGAAGGCTGAAAGCTCAAAGCTCAAAGAAACACAATTCGTTTGTCAATATTTCTAAGCTCGTGAAAGTGATTTGATGAGACCCTTTATCATTGACCCAATTTCCTTGCCATCGGCTTCGAACTCCGAGTACACTGAATCGGAAATCCATTTTATTTTTCTGAAGATTTCGAGCAACGTCATGGTTTCGTACAACGAACCTCTTGCAATATAGCAGTAATGAATAAATTCTTTTTTTGAAAACCGCCCTTTACCCTCTGCAATATTCATTGAAATGCTTGTGGAGCTGGATTCTATTTGTTCTATCAGACGGTAGTGTTTCCGATCAGCCGTTATGTTTTCAACGGTTTCAATTACCCGGACAGCAAAATCAACCGCTTTATTCCATACTTCCAAATTCTCATACCCAAATTGCATCCATATCTCCCCAGCCTTTTTCCTTTGAGCTTTCTGCTTTGAGCTTTGAGCTTCTCAGCTTTGAGCTCTTTCTCATTCGAACAACGGCAACCCATAAGCCACCTGCAAAAACACTTTGCTCCGGTTTGAGCTGGTATCGTTGGCGTCGTCATTTTCGTAGTTGTAGGAATAAGCTGCCTCCAGGGTGAAGTTGTCAAAAAACTCCCACCGAATGCGCGGCTGGATGCGAAAGGTCTCTTCGTCGATTTCGTTGGAACCGAACTCGTCTTCATCCGCCTTGTTAAGGTAGTACCCGGCCGAAAATCCGAAAACCAGTTTCTCGGTGAACCGCCGTCGCACGTCAAAAACCGCCTTCGTTCGTTGGACGACCCCGGTGCGGCCGCTGGCCGCACTGATGTCGTGGGAGCCGGTGAGACTGGTGCGGGTCGTCTCCCCCCGGTATTCCAGGACGGCCTGGCCGATCCCGCCCCACCCGCTGTCGTCATCATTGACGGTCTGGATGGTTGCCGGCGGCACCAACACCCGCCGTTCAAACTCCGAATCCGTGTAGCGGGCGCCGACATCCACCAGCAGACTCCAGATTTCGGTGAAATTATGGAGGACGCCGACGGATCCGAAATAATAATCCGTCTCGGAAGTCCTGTAATCATAGTTCGCATACCCGAAGTTGAGCCGTCCGATAGTGGCCGCCACCCACTGGCTCAGATTATAGGTAAAACCCAAGCCCGCCGTGTGGCTTTCGTATTCCTTGTTCCTGTCTTGGTCCGAATCGAAATCATCCCGGTCATAGGCATAAGACAGGGACGTGCCGGCTTTTTCGCTCAGCGCATAGTTTAACCCGGCTCCATAGTGCTGGCGGCGACGGGTCTTGGCGTTCTGCACCAGTCCGGAGGTTTCGACATCACGGTCCGGACGGTTGTCGACGAGGTAAGACGCATCCGCCGCCGCATTTAGCCGGGGCGTAAGCCTATAATTGATGTTTCCGCCGTAGTCCTGGTCAACATCGTTCAGATCGGTATTATCAGCATAGAAAAAGGGACTGATCCCCACCGCCAGGTTCAGATCTAATCGCTCCGTCCGATTGATCAGCTCCAATCCCGGAGTGATCGTGGTAATGAAATCGTCTTCCTCATCCTTCGGATCAAAGAAAATGTTGTCATTATACTCCTCGCGTACCGCCACCGACGGAATCAGTTTGAACTCATCGGCCGGCACATCCCCCGGCAGGACCATCGCCAGTGAAATTGCAAGAAACAAAACTGCGCAAGTCTTCAAGCTAGACATAGCATCCCTCGTTCTAGAATTAACCCCAGACGATTTTAGCTCAAAGCGCGTCAGGTTGGAGGTTAGAGGTTTGAGGCCCAAACGTTCTGCCTCCCGCCTCAAGCGAAGCGGTCCTCCGACCTCAAACCGAAGCTGCTTTCAGCTTCGTGCGTCTACGGCACCACAATCACATCCCCCCGCTTCAGCCGGATATTCTGCTCCAGCTTTTCACCCTTGGCCACATCGTCATAATCAAATCCAAAAACCTTGGTCCCGCCGCCGGCTTCCCGGAAAATCTTAATGCTGCCCCGTTTGGCGAAAGGATTGAGTCCACCGGCCATGGCCAGGGCCTGCAGCACATTGACGTCGGCGTTGAGGACAAACCGGCCGGGGTTATTCACCCGGCCGATCACGTAAATCAGCATGCTGTTGACCTGATGGACCACCACGCTCAGGTTCACATCCG
>CP070697.1:2328791-2334448 GCA_020353555.1 Desulfobacterales bacterium | reverse complement strand
AATTTGCCGGTCGAACGTTTAGTTCCCGCGGCGCGCAGCGCCGAGGAGCCAAACGGGCGTCCGGGCACCCGGCAACTCGGCAGGTTATAAGCCCGCTACCCTTATTCCTTTGCCTTCATCGGCGGCGGAAAGCCGTCAGCTGTAAGGCATCAGTGAAAAGTTATCTACAAAAGTCTACCAAAAGCAACTCTACACTATTTTTGGAGCGACCAACTATCCCAGCATCCTCAAAAATCTGTTTTGCATTTTTCTTTAATTGGCCGTCACCTGATATTAAATAGGCTCGTTTCAAGTAATCAATTGCCAGGAGGGGATTATTGTCAAGTTGATCAGCCATTGATGAATAGTATTCAGCTTGTTCAAAAAATGAATCTACAAACTTCCCCATCCGCTCCTTGAATCCGTCGTTAAACTCGATATATTCAGTCCTAACGAAATCGGATGGCACTGGAGTGCCTTTGGTTTTTATAACCAAGTTTTCTTTCCCATATGCCTGTAACAGACCAATTTCATAAAAAATATTAGCAAAAGTTTGCTGAGACATTTCCTTGTGAATAATCGCAATTCCAAGAGGGACTCCTAAAAGCATCCGCCATATTTTTATTAAGAAATCTTTTCCGGTAACAACGCTATTCGCATCGATAACATCAATCTTATGCTTTAAAAAAACATCGCCGAGGCTGCCTCGAATATCTTGTATGACAGATGGGACAGTTTTTCCCAATTGCGTCATAAGAAAGCATGTTCGGGGGCGGTAATCAATTTTAGCCGTAAAGGCGTCCCCTTCGGTTGGCCTATAATAGATCATTTCTTTTTCTTTCTTGCGACGGGCACACCTTTATACGGACCCTCGCTCTTCTTATGAGAAATGATCTTACCTTTAGATCTATCGATTTTTACATATTTTCCAGATTTAGGGTTCTTTATTTGAACCACATCACTCTTTTTCGTTGACATGAAGTCCTCTTAAAACCATTGGTAATCAATAACGCGGGGCATCACCACCACAGTCGAAGCATTACCGTTTATTTCCGCATGTGTCCGGCGTCTGGTGCATGCCGTTTTGTGGTGGTCTGTAATTTCTTCAACGACTCCTCGAGATCAGCCTTGCGGTCCTGCAGTGCATTCAGTTTCTTCTTGAGATCGGAGATCTCCTTCTTGATCCCCCGCACCCCGTCTGACTCTTGACCCTGACCAAATAGTCCTCACCGAGTTCCGCAGTTAGGTACTTCTCGAGTTGGCTCCTCAGGATTCTGAGATACGGGTTTCCCCATATCGCGCCATCGCGGTACTCGAGTTTGGCCGCCTGAATGCCTTTGACGATGAAGTCCCGGGTCACACCGTATTGCGTCTTGGCTGTTACGTCGCTAAGGGTTGCTCCCTTTCGATTCCACTCGCCGTATTCCGCCGTACATATCCTCTTGTCACCGAACAAGGATTATACCGTCTGCATAAAGCGGCTCGAAATCAATCGAACGCACTTCGCACTCCGTTGCCTCCCTTGTTCATAACAGGGGCGTAAATCATGGGTGTATTCAACAATACTGAAGATGTTCTTGATTTTCAAGCGTGTTCAAAACTGCCTCACGCTTACCACTGGACACAGGTCAGATCGTGGCTTCTTAAAGGAATTACAACGATATCCCGCATCATATCAGAATCGCATTCAGGCACAAGATGTCGGGCACCTTCATTTCAGGTGTCGAATGCCGACCGCTTTGCCAGCTTTAGAACGAAAAGACTCATGATTAGAAACGCTCAGAGGAACATTGAACTAGATGGGAAACCTGCTTCTGATTGACCGATGTACAGTCGCTTCAGGCCAGTGGGAGAAGGAAAAACAGCTTTGATTTAAGTATCTTGTACAAAATTCGAACAGAGTTTGTCAAATGGAAATTGCCTGCCGGTTATCAGAACCAATGGAAAGGTATCCGTTTAAATATTTGGTGTCTTTCCGGAAATGGCTATTTTTCCCAATTTCGGCCTCAGGCTCTCCCGCCTTTGGCTTTCTTGCTGGTGAACCGCGGTTAGACCGATGCAATGTCGGGCAACGAAAGCATGCTGCTGAAGCCCGTTTCTTTGGTGAAGAATGCCGCGAAAGCGACCTGTCAATATAATATTGACAAACAGATGATCAGTATGATTTTATGGCGTCCACTAATAACATTATTCAGGAGATAAATTATGGGACATTCCAAAATCAGTGTAACGATTCCGGATGAAATTTATAATGGAATAAATGAGATAGCGTCAAGGGAAAGAGTCAAATTGAGCCACCTTGTTACTGAGGCACTTGTTGAAAAACTTAGAAAGAAAAGGGAAGAAGCTTTTGTACAACAAGTAAACGAGGCTTTTGAAGATAGCGAGATAGCCGAAGAGCAGCGGCGCATGGCCGAACTGATTGTCGATAATACCGATGTGGAAGAATTGCCATGGTAACTCCAAGCCAAGGTGAGATTTACTGGGTTAGATTTCGACATTCAGGCGATTCAGGACCATCGGGTAAGAGACCGGCAGTAGTCATTCAGAATGATCTGCTAAATAGGAGCAAAATCCAGACCACTGTCGTGGCTTTGTTAACTTCGAACCTAAAACTTGCACGCATTCCAGGAAACGTTCGTCTAAAAAAAGGGGGCGCGAATTTGCCAAAACCCGGTGTTGTCGTGGTCAGTCAGATCGCCACAGTCGATAAAGCCAGATTGCTGGAAAAAATCGGTACGCTCAGCAAAGAAAAACTCGCACAGGTAATTGACGGAAGCCGCCAGGTCATCAGCCTAGAGATTTTCGATTAAGCCTTCTCCACCAAGCCGATCGCAGGCCGGGCTCGAACCGTCGATGCGCCTTCGCGTCGGCTGCCGGAACTCAATTCTTCAGATTACCTTTTCCCTTCTTACACCTATCTGCGGACCAAAACGGCTCAGCAAGATAGATTTTGGGTTGTTGAGGATCGCCCAAACTTTTTAAAAGCGGGTTGGGCGCCACGGTAAATGATCGATCTCGGTTGCATTCTAAAATCCCCTCGATCTGCCTTTACAATAGAGGGACTCTTACGTGGGCCGAAGCAAAATTGCAGTTTCAGTTTAGACCCACGCTAAAGGAATAGACTTCGTATCCCCCGGGGCGCAAACAGACACCCACAAACGGCCCGGGCTTTCAGATTGGCGCGTTTTCAGACTGTTTCCGGGAACGCCGAATCAACAAGGACTTGAGCGGCTTCAGGGACAGCTCTCCCTCGCCCATGATCCCCTGGGGCCGGGTGATCAGAATGATCAGCAGAATTCCTGCCAGCAAAAGGGTCGTCAACCCCAGCATGCGCGGCACGACCAACGCGCCGAACAGGGTGAAGCCTTCTTCGATGGGGGCCAGTACTTCCGTGAACCCGGTGATGATGGCCGCGCCGATGACCGCACCGGAAATGCTGCCCAGGCCCCCGATGACAATCATGGTGACCACCTGAAAGACGAGGTGGATGCTGAAGGCCCGCGGATAAAGGTTTAAGATCAGGTGGACCCAGAGAATTCCCCCCATGGCCGTAAAAAACGCGCTGAGGCCGAAGGCGTATAACTTGTACCGGAAGAGATTGATCCCCAGGTGTTCGGCCAGGTCCTGATCCTTGCCGATGGCCACGAAAGCCCGGCCGATATAGCTGTTTTTCAGGCGCAAGGCTAGATAAAGCAGCAGGACCGCGATGCCCCACACCCACCAGACATTCGTGTAGGCCGGAAACTGCCGCAGCCCCATGGGACCGTTGGTGATTTTGGGAAGATTTTCGGCAATGGTGATGACGATGAAATTAAACCCCAGGGTGGTCAGCAGAAAATACAAGCCTTTCAAGCGCAGGGCCGGCAGCGCCAGCAAAACCCCGAAAACGGTCCCTGCCAGTCCCCCCAGGATCAGGGCCGGCAGCAGGGAAATCTGGACGTTCAGCATGAAATCCGGCAGATGCAGCGCGATCAGCTCCTTTTTGAACGCCACCGGCAGGGTAAAAAACGCCGCCGCGTAGCTCCCCACCAGCATGATCCCGCCGTGGCCCAAGGAGAAAAGCCCCGTCCAGCCGTTGGTGATGTTCAAGGCCACGGCCAGAATGCTGTTGATCCCGAACAGCAGCAGCAAGGTCAGCCAGAAACTCGGCAGGTAGTTATCCAGAAGAAAAAGCCCCAGGGCAATGCCGCCCAGGGTCAGGCCGTGTTTCCAGATGGCAGATGGTTGATGTTGGGCCATGAAGAGCAGATGCCAAGCATTTTCCTCGACCAGGCCGGGAAAATGTTGGAGGTTGGCGGCCGGAGGCCGGAGATTCCTGCCTCAAACCCAAAGCGAAGCGCTCCTCCAACCTCAAACGACGGCACGCAGCCTCAAAGATTTAAACAATCGACAAAATTTCGCCCCTAATGCGTTTTCCGCTTCCCCTCTCAGCCTTCCCGCTTTCCGCTTTGAGCTTTTCGCTTCCCCTTTCAGCCTCCCCCTCGGAGCGCTACTTTATATTCGCCCGGAAAAGCCCGCTGGGCTTGAATATCAACAGAATAAAGAACACAATCCAGACGAACAGGGGACGCAACCCCACGAGCTCCGACGGCAGGTAGGCCACGAACAGGGTCTGCCCCACCCCGATGATGTAGCCGGCGACCATGGCGCCGAAAACGTTGCCGATGCCGCCCAAGACCGAGGCGATAAAGGCGTCCACGACGATCAGCACCCCCATGGAGCATTGGACCGAGCCGAACTTGACCCCCCAGATCAGGGCGGCCATGCCGGCCAGGCTGGAGGCCAGGATAAAGGTGGCGATGATCACCCGTTCGGTATTGACCCCCATGGTGGCGGCGATTTCGGCATCATAGGACATGGCGCGCATGGCGGCGCCGGTGCGGGTGTACTTGACGAAATAGAGCAGTCCCAGGCCGATGGCGACGGTCACCGCCACGATCACGATGGTTTTCTTGAAGATGATCAATTCCCCGAGCAGCAGCGCGCCTTTGAGAAACGGGGGCACCGGAAAGGTCTTGAGCTTGTCGGAAAACAGCATGATGAACAGGGTGCGAATCCCGAAGGAGGCCGCCAGGGAGGTGATGAACAGGGTGATCATTCCCGCCCCCCGCACGGTGCGAAACGCCACCCGCTCGATCGCCAGCCCGATCCCGACGGACCCGATCAGCCCGGCCAGGCCGCCCGCCCAGAAGGGCAACTTCCAGACCACCAAGGCCAGATAGGCCGCCAAGGCGCCCACCATAAAGACTTCCCCGTGGGCAAAATTCACCAGGCCGATGATGCCGAAGGTCATGGTGTAACCGGCGGCCATCATCGCCAGCAGGCTGCCCCACCCCAGGGCGTTAATGGCTTGCTGCAGAAAGTAGTTCACGGATTGGCCGTTTACGATTCAAGGGTCCTTCCGAAATAGCTCCGAAACCCATGAAATGACACGCAAGAATCTGCCACTTACCTGATGCGCACACCGCGTTAAGTTGAAAATGGTCAAATAGTTGAATGGGAATTAAAAACCCATGATATCAAATCACGACGGTTGTCAACGGCATACATGTCCCATGTGCATGTCCTTGGCTGCTATACCCACGAAGAATGAACCTCCCCGCGGCAAGCCGCGGAGTATCATTCAATTGATCCTCTCGATCTTAACGCAGCAAGCTGCGGGGAATTCGACCCTA
>CP070697.1:2322984-2328691 GCA_020353555.1 Desulfobacterales bacterium | reverse complement strand
GTAGCAGATGAAAAAATATGAGAAACAGAAACCAGCGTACGGCAATCCGCCCGGCAGGCAGAGTTCTCTGATTCGTATGGCCCATCAATTGCCTCAATTGGTAAGTTTTGGTGTGTATTCCGCCGCCTCAGCGGCCGGGCTGAGGCCGCCATCTCTGGCGCCGGATATCGCCCCTAATGAAGAAATATCGGTAATTTTTGGCAGAATCTTTATGTGGGTGGTTCTTCGGGACCAAGCTTTAGACTAGCATCGATGCAACTATTGCCAAAACCACAGGCGAGGATAAATAGAATCCATCGCTGGGCGTTGACGAAAACTAGTCCGCAGGGAGAGAAACTAGCTAGGGTTGTCAGGACGCGCTGCATTTGGTCGAGAAGGAAAGGATCCCGGAACGAGGATCTCGGATAAATGCAATCTGTAAACAGAAGCCCGCTCCTACAATAGAAAGTTGGCGGGCTGGATGCCGAGCGTGGCCGGATGCTGGCTTTTTATAATATTTCGCTTGTAAGCGCCAGTGCGGGGGTCCCGCTCGGCAAGATCAATAATTTTTCCGCTCGTATATTGCCTATCGACGTCCGGGTTCAGCAACTGAACTTTTGGCCGTGCACGATCCGTCTCGATGGAGCTATGCAGTGCCAAGCCGATTTCGCCTGTATCCAGTGTTAACAGGGTGCCGACGGGGTACACACCGAGCATATTAATGAATACCTTAAGCAGAACCGGGTCAAAATGTTTACCTGAATCGGACAACATGAGGCCCAGCGCCTCGTCGGGGCTCATTGAGGTCGGCCGGTAAATGCGCGGCGATGTAATTGCATCGTAGACATCCGCGATTGTCAGGATTCGGCCGAACAGGCTGATCGGGCGCGTTTTATCAACCGATGGATAACCGGAATGATCATATCGAATATGGTGTTCGAACGGAGAGACAAACAAATGCACCTTGCGGTATTTGTTGGTTTTCAGTTTTAATATCATTAGCGCGCTGTTTACCGAATGCTTTTTGATTTCTTCAAATTCGGAATGGGTCAGCTTTCCTCTTTTGTTCAAGATCTGTTTAGGAATTTCGATCTTGCCCAGGTCGTGAAACAACCCACAAAGACCTAGTTTTTCCAGCGTCTTGCGTTTCATACCGATCCGCTTTCCCAGCGACATGGCAAGCAGAGCCACATTCAGCGAGTGGATATATGTGTAGTCGTCATACGTTCGGATGGTACTGAGGGCAAAAAAGGTGCTAGCGTCTGCAGTGGTAATGTCCACCATCCGTTGAATCATTCGGACCGATTTTCTGATACCAACTTCCTTGTCTGAAAGCAGCTTTTGAGCCACTTCCTTTATGGAATTCAAGGCATACAGATAGGTTTTCTTGGCGGCTTCCTTTTTTCGGTCGAGTTCATTCGACTGTTCCAGCTCATGTTCCAGGGAAGTGTCGCGCAGGGAAAGGGTTGGTTCCTGAATAATCGCTAGCCAGTGAATATCCCATTTTTCGAGCTCGGTCTTGAGCCATTCGGAAGGATCATCATGCTGTGCGGCAAGGTCCAGGAAACGGACAAATGCCAGTATTTCTTTTACAGCGGTATTTTTTAAGTCGGCGTTGAAATGAAAACCGTAAATGCAGCGTTTTTCGAGAAACTGAATCATCCGATTGAAAATCTGAGCTTCTTTTCTAAGCAGTGGTAGTTTTTTTCCCTGAAGAAAAAAGCGTCCATTGAAAATTTGGAGCGAGACATGTCTACTTCCGTTGCTGCATTTTTCCACGACCTGTCTAAAGGCCTTGACAGCGGCGATAGTCAGTTTGTTGTTGTCTTCATACAGCTTGGCGATTTGGATGAGCCTGGCAATCCCTTTCAGGAGCTCGCCTCCCATCATACGGGGTGCTTTAATATGCTTCATTGAGCTCGGTAAAGTCATGCTATTGTCTATTCGTCTGTTGGGGATAGAAGAGTTTCATTTGAATTGGAATGCAGCTTCTTTGATATTTTATTCAGCAATGCCTCGGCGTTTTCGGTGTTCAATTCTTTTAAAGCAAATACAGCGGCTTGGCGGCGTAAGGATTTTTTGCGTCTCAAGATGCTCAGACAACGCCAAAAAAACAGATTTTTTTTCAAAAACGGTAAGGACTCGTCGGACCCGCATCTTCCGAGAGCGATGTACGCTCGGAACAGGAATTGTTTGTTGCCGAAGTGGATACGGTGTTTTTCAAGATAGTCGCGTAGCAGCCTTTCTGTTTTTATATCGCGTTGTTGACTTGCATATGTCAAAAAGAGCTGCCGAACGTCTTCATCGGGGTCGTCCATCAGCCAGAAGCAATCGGAAATTATATCCCGATTGCGGTGGCAAACTGCTCTCAAGGCCCCTTTGCGAGCACCTGCCGAGCTGTGGCGCAGCAGGGTGCGCAATTCTTTGAATGACTGCTCGCTTTGCATGAATTCCATAATGTGTATTAGCATCTTGACCAATTCCGTATTCGAAGAAAATACGAGTTTGGCCAAGTGCTCGAATTCACGTTCCGCCAGGATGCCTATGACCGACATGAGCATTTTCTTGGTTTGGTTCGATTCCAGCTCCAGGAGCATCGGGCCGATGACCAAAATGGCACTGGGATTGAGCAGGAGCAGCGATCGCTTCAAATATGAGAGCTCTTTCGGATCGCACCCGGCGATCTGCTTCCAATCACCCTGCGTCACGTTCAGAAATGCCTTGCCGGAAAGCGAGGCAAAAAAATCTCCGAGCAGGGGAACGGACCAGTGGTCTTGGACTTTGGGGGTATCGAGATTTTTTCTCAATATTTGCAGTGTATTGTAGACACTCTGATAGCGGTGTTCTTTCATGGCGTCTTGAAGCTCGTGGCTCAAAATGGCCATGACTTCGGAGAAATTGTTCGGCTGTGTCTGCTGTTGAAGAATATACATCAGTATGTAAAGAACATATTCGATGCTTTCCCATTCTTCTTCTTCTTCTTCCAGCATGTTGCGAAGATGTTCGCGGTCCTCTGGGGTGAGTTCCCATAAACGCCGGTTTATTAATTGGGGTATGCAGGGATGGGACCATTGCCGCATCGTCAGTATCGGCAACGGATTGATCCAGGCCGTCTTCGGATGCTTCGAAGGCGCCTAATTCAGGAATCTCGAAATCCTCGCCGTTGTTAAACCCCACATCCTCCGTTTCATACCGTAAGGATGGCAATTCCAATTCCCATAGAGCCGTGACAACATCGTTTTCGGCGTCTTCCGTAAGAATTTGATATTTTTGCAGTATTTCCAAGAAACTGTGAATTTCCCACAATTCTATCGATTTTTGAAATTCGAGGTAATAGATCCCGTCCCGAAACAGGATGAATGCCAGATTCTCCTCGTTCATGGGGCCCTCGTGAACCACTTCACCTTTATGGCAAATCTTGTTTCGATCGATTTCTAGTTCAAGGTTTCCATGTTGATCGAGAAAATTGTCCAAAGTATTTTTCAAGGATTTCAATGAACTTTGGTATATGACATGCTCTTTAGGATACAGAAGAATCTTCCTGAAAGCGCCGTTGAGTGCCATTAAACTCTGTTTGGCCAGAGCCAGAAGGTTGTATTCGGGAGTGTTTTCCTGAACCTCTTTTTGCATTCTCAAAGCCATAAGTGATCTCTGAATATTACGCTAAAAGATCCGTGTACGAGGAATCCTCTGAAAAAGAATTAGGATGTCAATTGAAATATATCGGCTATTTGATATTTTTCTTAAACATTGCATTTGATGCTTTACGGCGGAGAATCGACTTGCTCCGATCCTGAGCAAATTCAAACAGGGCCTGGACAAGCCGTCTCCGCGGCATGGAGGGGCCGATACCAGCCTTATTCCCCAAGAGGCGGTCGATTACTATAAGGCCGTATCGCGCAAGATGGGCGGCGACGCAAAGGCGCAGGCGTTCTTCTGCCTTTCGATGATTCCCGGCATGGACCACGGCGGGCTGCTTTCGGGACCAGGCATCGACCGAGATGGGGTTTGATGCTTTGAGCGCCCCTGAGGCCTTTGTCGTAAGGAGAACACCACCTGAAAGCTTCCCGGCGACATGGAAGAGCGCTAAGGACGAAATGGTATGGGCGCCACCCGCGTGTTTCTGTCCGCTTCTGATTCATGAAGGTGTCGGGCTGGATGTATCAATTCGAAGCGGAGAGAATCGCTGGGGCTGTGAAGATGATAAAGGCGGGATTTGATCTTCGATTGTTCTCTAATCCGAATTATGAATGATGTGGGCCGAATCTGGACTTTTTTGAAACCCCTCAAAAATTTGGAAGGAAAACGATACCGCCCTGCTTGAGTCCTTGCGTCGCCGGCCGTTCCCTGATAAGAAAGAAGAAGAAAAATTTCCGATAACAGCTTAGCCCTTTGAAAAACCATGGATAGGCCGACAGGTCATCGGCAGGGGGGGTGGGCATGCCGCGCGTTGCACGCCGTGCCGGCGAGACCGTCGGCGGACATCGCCTGGATGGGACCGTTTGCCCCGGGCGACCCCTCAGATTTGGGAGACCGCCCATTTTTGAATCGACCGGCGCTTTTTTCCACCGTGCGACGGGGGCTTGGTTGAGCGAGGCAGAGCGGCCTATAATCATTTTTGAGGCAGGGTAGGCGGATTGGATGGATACATCTCAAACCATATGTCAACGACTCAGGAGACTATTTGAAACTCAGAATCTCGGAGTCCTGGCGACCCATCGTTCAGGACAGCCCTATGCCAGCCTGGTTGCATTTTATGCTACCGAGGATTTGAGGCATCTTTTCTTCGTAACGCCCAAAACGACCCGCAAATTTGAAAATCTCCAAGCCGACGCCAGGGTCGCGCTTCTCATCAACAGCAGCACCAATCAGGCCGTTGATTTCCATCGGGCGGTTTCCGTTACGGTGGTCGGCAAGGCGGCCGAAGTCGCCGGCGCGGAACGGCAGCCCATCCTGGAGCGGTACCTGGAAAAACATCCGCATCTTGAAGATTTTGTGCGTTCCCCGTCTTGCGCATTGGTCCGGGTGTCGGCCCAATCTTACTTTATGGTCCAAAACTTTCAAAACGTCATGGAATTACACGTAAACCGATGAAGTGGGTTATATCCGCAGAAGATATCGGGCATGAAGACCGACGGCGCGTCGGCGGAAAAGGATATGCCCTGGCGTTACTGGCCCAGAACGGCTTTCAGATTCCGGAGACAACATGCATATCCAGCGACGTCTATCAGGCATACGTCGATCGCACGGGACTGCGGGAGCGGATCCAGCTTGAACTGCATCGCAAGGATTTCAAGGAGATGCGTTGGGAGGAGATCTGGGATTGCGCGACCCGCATCCGCAACATGTTCCTCAGGAAGCCGATCCCGGATAACATCGCCAAACGCTTGCGAGCCGGCATTCAGTCGCGCTTCCAAGCTAAACCGGTGGCTGTGCGGTCATCCGCCCCGGAGGAAGATACGGCCCAAGCTTCTTTTGCCGGGTTACACGAGTCCTATATCAATATCAGCGGGCTCGATGCGATCCTGGAACATCTCCGCAAGGTGTGGGCTTCCCTGTGGTCGGACGCGGCCTTGCTGTACCGCCAGGAAATCGGTTTGAGTGTTGAGAAAAGCACGATGGCCGTGGTGATCCAGGCGATTGTACCCGGCGAGCGTTCCGGGGTGGTATTTACCGAAAACCCGAATGATGCCTCCCAGGGCGTTATCGAATCCGTTTACGGTTTAAA
>CP070697.1:2317148-2322884 GCA_020353555.1 Desulfobacterales bacterium | reverse complement strand
TCATGGCCCTCTGGGCCACCACAATGCATGAAAATTTTATTTACGTACTAAATTGATGCGGGGTTGTAAGTTCTTACGCATCGAAATGCGCGCAAACGGTGGCAGCCGTGCACTGCGGTACAAACCCAATCTTGACGGTCACCGACATTTTCGCGTTTGACCAAAGTTGGACCCCTGCGATGGGTAGGGTGCGAAACTCGTTGTCGCTCAGCGTTTGATTCCGGTGAAGGCCACCCCCTCGATGATCCGCGTTCGAAAAATAAGGAAGACCACCAGGACCGGCAGCAAAGTGATCACGCACGCGGCCATTATGCCGCCGTAATCCACGGCATACTCACGCTGAAAATACATCAGGCCTAATTCCATGGTGAACATCTCCGTGCTGTTGGCGACGATCAGGGGCCAAATGAAAAGGCTCCAGGTGTAGACCCAGTTCACGATGGAGATGGCGGCGATAGGCGAGATGCTCAGGGGTAGAATAATGCTGAAGAACACCCTCCATTCCGAGGCTCCGTCCACCCGGGCCGCATCGATCAGCGCATCCGGAATACTCATGATGTTCTGGCGCAAAAAGAAGATGCCGGAGCTCATGATGATCAAGGGAAAGATCAGCCCTTGGTAAGTGTTGATCCACTTGAGCTTCCAGGTGAGCAGATACAAGGGCACAATATAGGTTTGCAACGGAATGAGAATGGTCGCGATGACCAAGCCGAATAGAAAATCCCGGCCCCGGAAGCGGTATTTGGCAAACACGTAACCACAGGCCGCGGAGCCCAAGGCGATGAAGAAAGTCGAGACTCCCGACACGATAATACTGTTCAGAAAAAACCGGAGAAACGGGGCGACTTGGGGAAGTTTCAGATAGTTTTCCAGCGTCCAGACCGCGGGCAGCAACCGAGGTGTCTCGGTCACGATTTCCGTGGATGGTTTAAAGGAGGTGAAAACAACCCAAATGAAAGGCGCCACCGTCAGAAAACTTGTCAACCCCAGGAACAAATGGAGGCCGGCCCGGCCCCAACGTGTGTTCGCCGCTCGCTGCCTTCCCATAAACCTTTCCTTGCTCAGACCGGTTCCGTCCGCAGGAGCCGGAACTGGAACGCCACAAAGATCAGAGACACGCAAAACAGCGCAAAGGAGATCGCTGAGGCGTATCCCATTTTGAAGTACAGAAATCCTTCCGAATAGATACGGGTCACCATCACCTGGATCTCCGCCCCGGTGGAGATATCCGTCCCCTGCGACATGATGTACACTTCGGTGAAGGCGGACCAGGCCCAGAGGGTGGCCATCACTACGCCGAACAGGATGACCGGCTTCAGCAGGGGAACGTCCACGTTGCGGGTGACCTGCCAGGGGGTCGCCCCGTCGACCAACGCGGCTTCCCGGTAGCTGGCGGGAATGTTCTTCAGTCCCACCAAAAAGACAATCACAAAAAAGCCCAGCTGTTTCCAGACATGGATGCCGATCACCGCCAGCAAGCTGATTTGGGGCGTGCTCAGCCATCCCACCCGGGGTAGCCCCATCTGGTCCAAAAGGTAATTGGCTAGACCGTAAGTCCCCGGGGCGTAAATCCATTTCCAGATGATGGCCGATGGAACCATGGGAACGATATACGGCAGAAAGTACAGCGTTTCATACAGGGACTCGAACTTAACCTTGCGGTTCAGAAAGACTGCAAAAGCCAGGCCCAAAAGGATTTCGGCCGGGACCGCGATCAGGACAAACTCCGTGGAATTGACGAAGGCGGTGATGAAATTCGGGTCGTCGAACATGCGCAGAAAATTCTGATAGGGCAGAAATTTGACCAGGGGCCGGTGCAAGCTAAAATTCGTAAAAGACATCAGGAGCACCACTAGAATCGGAATGACCCGGATAATGATGAACAAGGCGATGACCGGCATCACCATGCCCCCCAGGAAACCAATTTGGCTCCATGTCAGGCGGCCGCCGACCCCCACGGCCACGCGCTTGCGGCTTCCCCGTCGTTCTCCCATTGGGCTGTTCCTATTTGTGATGGAACCGAAAGGGAGGCCGGTCCGCTCAGGATCCGGCCTCCCTGGCCGCGCGTTGACGCGCGCGACCGCCATCTATTGCGCCAATAAGTCGTATTCGTCTAAGATCCGGTTGGTCTCCTTGGCCATGTCTTCGACCACTTCGGCAATCCCGTCCGGATTGTCCACCAGATCAGCCTGCTTAAAGGCTGCCATCAGACGGTCCGCCATGCGCGAATGAATCTCGAAGATGGGGGCAATATTCTCGTAATCCAGGACGGCATGGCCCTCAGTCTGGGCCGCTTCAATAAAGGTTGCCAGTTGCGGCCGCGTTTTGTACAGCTCGCTGTAATCCACGCCTTGGCGGAAGGGCTGCCATCCACTGTCACTAAAGGTGGCCCGGGACATATCATCGTTCATCATGAACATGGCAAAGTCAAAGGCCTCTTTTTTGTATTGACTGCTCTTGGGAACTGAAAGCCCCATGGTGTTTCCCACCGTCCCCCAACCACCGGGGCCTTTGGGCATGAAAAAGACCCCATAGTTGATGCTGGGGGCATTTTTGGCCATATACCCCACCACCCAGGCTTCCCGCTGAAACATGGAGGTGAGCCCCAGACCGAAGGCCTCGGCGTCGGACTTGAAGTCCAGGCTGTCCACTTTGTACTTATGAACCGCATCGACGTAAAATTGGAGCGCCTGGCGTCCGGCGTCGTTGTTGTAAGCGGCACGCCACTTGTCGCCGACTTTTTCCAGCACCTTGGCCCCGTAAGGGATCATGGTCTGACACCAGTATTTCTGGGACGTGCCGAAACCACCCCCAGAAAGCCGAAGGTCCAGGCCCACCTGGGTGATGTTGCCCTTGGCATCCCGTTTGGTTAGCTTCTTGGCCATTTCCAGCATCTCATCAATGGTGTCGGGGGTCTTTGTGATGCCGGCCTCTTTGAAATGGTCCTTGTTGTAAAACATCACCTTCAGAGAGTTCAGCCAGGGGAAGGTAAAGATCCGGCCATCATCCGCCGTCACCGACGTGACGGCATAATCCGGGTAACTATCTTTTAACCACGCGACCAAATTTTCCGGCAGTGGTTCCAGATACCCGGCCACATAGTAAGGATAGAGCCCCATTTTATCGAGCTCGATCAAATCCGCTGCCTGCCCGGCCGGCAGGGCCACGGCCACTTTTTCCTCTAACGCCCGTTGGGGAAAGAGGGTGGCCTTGATCTTGATATCAGGGTGCTTTTCCATGTATTTGGCTGCGATCCATTCCACCTGTTCGTTGAGTTCCGGAAAAGCGGTCCAGACATTCAAGACCACCTCCCCGGCGTTCGTCGAAGTGACCCCCAGCAGCGCAAGCACCGCCGCCAGCCAAAAGGTTGCCATAGCGAAAATCATCCGTTTCTTCATGTTTCCTCCTTTCCCTCCGGGTTTTGGGGAGACCGCGTTAATGCGTCCTGCGGGACTTACATGGCACTCACATTCCTAAGTGTTAGTAAATACGAAACAAATCACTTTATAGGGATAATGAAATTGCCTGTCAACTCAAAAGGACCGGTCGGAGCCTCGGGCGTTTCTTTGCTTTTTTTATTCTTCTTCTCACCTGCGGTCGGACTTTTCGACGGTGAGCGCTTCGACCGCGTGCTTGCGATGACAGGCTACCCGGTGTGCGGTTGTCACGGCCTCCAGCAGGGGTTCCTCCCGACGGCAGCGGTCAACGGCAAAGGGACAGCGGGTATGAAACCGGCACCCCAGGGGCGGATGGACGGGGCTGGGCACGTCGCCGGCAAGCACCATGCGTCGTTGCTTGTGTTTCACATCCGGAAGCGGAATGGCCGATAACAGGGCGTGGGTATAGGGATGCAGCGGCCGGTGGAAGATATCTTCGGTGCCGGCGATCTCCATGATTTTGCCCAGATACATGACCGCTACCCGATTACTCACATATCGAATCACCAGCAGATGGTGGGTCACGAACAGAAAGGTTAAATGCAGCGTCTGCTGAAGGGACTTGAGCAAGTTTAAGATCTGGGACTGTACGGAGACGTCCAGAGCGGAGGTCGGCTCATCCAGAACGATGAATTCGGGCTCGGTGGCGATGGCCCGGGCCACTGCGATCCGTTGCCGCTGGCCGCCGGAAAATTCGTGGGGATAACGCAGCAGGTGGTCCCGCGTCAGACCCACCATGGTGAGCAGGGCCATGACGCGGTCCTCCAGCTCCCGACCCCCCAGTCGTGCCTGGGTCTTGATGGGTTCGGCAATGATATGTTTAACGAGCATGCGGGGGTTCAGAGAGGTTGTGGGATCCTGAAAGACCATCTGCAGTCTGCCGCGAATACCGTGCTTTTTGAGGGCGGATCTTTTGGCCTGCGCAATCTCCACCGGGTCGGACGGCCGGCGGCCATCGCCGTAATAGTATAGCTGGCCGCTGGTGGGATCATGCAAACGGACGATAACCTTGCCCAGGGTAGTCTTACCGCATCCGGACTCGCCCACCAGGCCCAGGCATTCACCGCGATAAATATCCAGATCGATTCCGTCCAAGGCCTTCACGGTGCTCTTTTCCCGCCCCAGGACTCTGCCCGGAATCGGGTAGTATTTTTTGAGAGCTTTTAGTTCGAGGATCTTTGGCATGGTTACCGCATTGGTCACTTTCGTTGAGCCCCTTTCCTCCGCGATGAGCCGGTCATCCCTTGAAGTTTCATCGCATTTTGTGACTTTCAGCCCAGTGGCACGCCGTCCGATGATTGTTTCCGAAATCGATCAGTTCCGGGAACTCCTGCCGGCAAATTTCCATGGCGTGCGCACACCGCGGGTGAAACCGGCAGCCCGGCGGGGGGGCAACCAGATCCGGGACATTGCCGGCGATGCTTTTTAACTCTTGGGAGGTGGAAAGCTTGGGCACGGCATCCAACAACGCCCGGGTGTAGGGATGCAGCGGCGTGTCGAACAAATCCCTGACGTCGGCCACCTCGCACACATTGCCGGCGTACATGACCCCCACACGGTCGCAGGTTTCCGCCACCACACCCAAATCGTGGGTAATCAGCAAAATCGAAGAAATGACTTCCGCTTTGAGCCGGCGCAAAAGTTCCAGAATTTGGGCCTGGATGGTCACATCCAGATTGGAGGTGGCCTCATCGGCAATGAGCAGCACGGGATTGCAGGCCAAGGCGATGGCGATGACGATGCGCTGCTTCATCCCTCCCGATAGATTGTGGGGATACTGGGTGACCACGTGCTGGGGATGGGGGATCCCGAGTTTGGCAATGATCTCAATGGCGCGTTCGCGGGCTTCCCGTTTGAGCCGTCTTTGCCAGAGTTTGAAGAGGGGCAGCCGATCAAGAAGTCTAAGACTCAGGGCTTTGGGATTCCGGGAGGCGACTTGGTACACCGTCTGCTGAAATTTTCGCAAGGGATAAAACGTGCGTGACGGCGGCGCACTGAGCTCGGTCAGAATTCGGGCACACATTTCCTTTTTCTGATGAAACAGAAAGCTTTCCGCGACCTGATCGCCGATACTCATAGTCGGGTTGAGGGCCGCGTTGGGCTCCTGGAAGATCATGGAAATGCGCTCGCCCCGCAGGCTTTCCATATAAGCCTCTGACTGTTGCAAGAGATCGATGCCCGCCTGCGCGTCTTTTTCGTCCAGGTAGACGAGGACGTGACCGCCTTCAATGCACCCCGGTTCCGGGACAATGCGCATAATGGAGCGCGCCGTGACACTCTTGCCGCAGCCGGATTCGCC
>CP070697.1:2311311-2317048 GCA_020353555.1 Desulfobacterales bacterium | reverse complement strand
AAATTCGAATGTGCGCCCGCTTGCGGATAAATCTATTTAAAGTTTATCATTATTTGGCAAATTTAAAGTCGGCCGACGCGGGTGGGTTCGATCCGGAGGCGCGCAGACCCTGGCCGGCAAGCGTCTCCAAATGAATCTAGCCTCATTCGTAATATTGGAAAAAGTTCTTGGGGGTTTGCGCATGTTCGGACTGGACGAAGACCGCAAAAGGACTTAAGGTTTGAGTAACGGTGGTGCGGTAAGCGTGTCAATGATCGGGGATGCGGCCATCGAGGTGCGCCGCTTTGATCACCGTCGAGTTGCAAAATGAACGGAGCATCGCATGCGAATCATTTTTTTTGCAGGCAAGGGAGGCGTTGGCAAGACCAGCGTGGCCGCGGCAACCGGAATAAAGGCCGCCCAAATGGGGCACCGGACCGTGATCATGTCCTTGGATGCGGCGCACAGCCTGTCGGATATTTTCGATTTGTCGAGGGATTTGTTGGATCATAACAAGGGGGCGCCGATTGCGGTTCAAGCAAATCTATGGATCCAGGAACTGGACATCCAGGAGGCGATTCAGAATTATTGGGGTGAAATCCATAAATATTTGACGGTGTTGTTTCAAACCACGGGGATGGATGAGATTTTGGCCGAGGAGTTTGCCATCCTTCCGGGCATGGAAGAAGTCAGTCTGTTGCTGTATATCAATCAATACGTGCAGGCCAAACAGTTCGATGTGATCATCCTGGATTGCGCCCCCACCGGAGAATCCATCCGATTTATCAGCATCCCCAACACCCTGGAATGGTACATGCAGAAAATATTCAAGCTGGAAAGGCGGGCGGCCAAATATCTACGTCCGGTCGCCAAGCGGGTGTATGATCTTCCTTTGCCGGATGACGATTATTTTCAGGCCATCGAATATCTGTTCGAGCGGCTAAGAGGGGTGGATGGTATTATTAAAGATCCGCGCAAGACCACCATCCGACTGGTCACCAATCCGGAGAAGATCGTCATCAAGGAAACTCAGCGGGCGTTTATGTATTTTTGCCTTTACAAAATGAGCATCGACGGCATTATCATCAATCGCATCCTACCTGATGATGTCACCGACGATTATTTCCACCAATGGAAAGCCGATCAAAGGCATTATATCGACCAGGCCGAACAATATTTCAGCCCCATTCCCATCTTTTCCGTGCGTCTCTTTCAAGAAGAAATCCTCGGGTACGAACGCCTTGGGGCGCTGGCGGAGCACATTTACGGCGACCGCAATCCGCTGGAGCGCTTCTTCGAGGGGGAACCCTATTATTGGGACAAACAAAACGGAGCCTACCGGCTGCGGCTCAAACTGCCTTTTATCGGAAAAGGCGATGTCCAGCTTCACAAGCATTCCGACGAGTTGATTGTCCGCCTGGGAAGTTTTAAACGACGTATCCTGCTCCCCCGGAATGTCGCCGCCGCGATGCCGAGCAGGGCCAAATTAGAGGACCAATTTTTGTCGGTTTATTTTGAAGGAGGTGATCATGAGCAAAAACGACGGTAGCAGGGAAACCTATGGATGCGTTGTGGGCCGCTTTTTGGCCGAACTTGAGCAAGCCTTTGATGATCAGTCGGAATTTTTGCAGCATTTCAACCGTTCGCGCATTGAATTTTTGAAAGCCCTGCGGTCGCTCGTCGACCGCCGCATCGAGCGCCTGGAAAAAAGATCGCGTCCTAAAGGTAAAAAAAGGATGAGCAAGATCGAGGTCGAGTAGACGGAATTCTGTTTGACTTTTGTTTTTTCGCGTTGCATTCAGGGGGGACAAAGGGGTAAGGTTTGCGCGCCGCGGGCACAGCGCTCAATCGTGCAGGGGAACACTCGAGAATTAAATTCGCAACATGCACAGAAGGAGCAATTAATGATTCATGTGATCGCCACCGTCGAGTTAAATCCGGATTGCAGGGAAAAGTTTTTGGAGATTTTTCAGCGTAACGTCCCCCACGTGAAACAGGAGAAAGGTTGCCTGGCCTATGCGCCCACCGTGGATGTGGACTCCGGGATACCCGCCCAGGGTGAACTGCGGGACCATGTGGTGACCGTCGTCGAAGTTTGGGAAGACCTGGAGGCCCTGCACGCCCATCTGAAGGCCCCTCACATGCGCGCCTATCGCGAAGAGGTGAAGGACCTTGTCAAAAGCCTCGGCCTGCAAGTCTTGCAGCCGGTCTAGTTTCCATCCCCGGATTTCACCGATTACGCGGGACACTGTGTCCGGCGGACGCGAGGAAGGGTTGATCCCCTGCCGCTTGCTGCGGGGAGCCTTCATGGGAACACCTGAGCCAGCCCATTTTTCGGATGCGACTTTTTACGAATTCGTCAGAATTTAGCGGTTCAATTGGTTGACGGCATCGGCGACCACCTGAACCGCTTGGTCAATTTCTTCTTCCGTCGTCATCCGGCCGACACTGAAACGCAGGGTGCCTTTGGCCCAGTCGAGGGGAACTTGCATGGCCTGGAGGACATGGGATATCGCCACCGTATCCGAGTGACAGGCCGCACCGGCCGAGGCGGCCACCTTCAGGCCGATTTCTTCCAGGAGGCGATTGGCTTCCAGGCCCTTGAACGAAAGACTCAGAGTGTTCGGCAGACGCTGATCCGGATGTCCATTGAGTCTCAGCGCTTTGAGTTCACGCGCTAAACCTTGATGCAGCCGGTCCCGCAGCATCTGCATATGTTCCCTATTCTTCTGTAAATCCCGGGCGGCGACTTCACAGGCTTGTCCCAACCCCACAATTTCAAGGACATTTTCAGTGCCGGCCCGCCGTCCGGCTTCCTGGCCGGCCCCGTGACAAAATTTTTCCGGTCCCAGATTGGTCCGGATATACAGCGCCCCGATGCCTTTGGGGGCGTAAATCTTGTGCCCGGCAACGGATAACAAATCAACACGCAGCTCATCAACGGCGGTGGGAATTTTACCCACCGACTGGGCCGCATCCGAATGCATGACAATTCCGCGTTCCCTGGCGATTTCGGCGATTTCGGCGATGGGCTGAATGGTCCCCACTTCGTTGTTGGCATGCATGATGGTAATCAGAATCGTTTCGGGCCGGATGGCCTCCTCGACATCCGCCAGGCTGACCATACCGTGGGGATCTACGGGCAGGTAAGTGGTTTCAAATCCATGGCCTTCCAAGTACCGGCAGACTTCCAATACGGCCGGATGTTCCACCTGGCTGGTAATGATATGCCGGCCTTCGTTCCGGCGGGCTAGGGCAATCCCTTTGATGGCGTGATTGTTGGATTCGGTGCCGCCGCTGGTAAAGACGATTTCGCGGGGGCTGCCGTGCAACAGTTCGGCCACCTGACGGCGCGCATTTTCCACGGCGCGCTTGGGCGCGATCCCATACCAGTGAGAACTGGAAGGATTGCCGAACTCGGTCTCCAGAAACGGGCGCATGGCCTCAATGACGGCAGGGTCATGGGGTGTGGTGCCGTTGTAGTCCAGATAGATGGGGGTTACCATGAAAAATTTTCCTCAAGGGGAAGAGCATGAAAAGCAAACGCGTCGCTGCGCTGCAGAAAACCGTTAGCGCAGCGTCGGCAACTCAAAACATTTTATCCCAAAAGCCAAACATCACGGTTTCATATCCTGCGGGCGCGTAGTCCCATTTGGGACCGTACACGTGAATGCGTTTGGTTTCTCCGCGGTCGTCATAAACTTTGCCGCCCTCCAGGGTCCAGGCCAGAATCCCGCCGATTAAATTGTACACCGCGATTCCTCTGGCGGCCATCTCCGCGGCCAACAGGCCGCTGCGGTAGCTGATCGTACAGTAGACGACAACGGCTTTATCCCTGTATGGGGCGGGGTCCTTTAAGAACGCGGCCCGCGGGATCGCCTGCGGCAGCCGCGAGATACCTATCTCCGCGGGTTGGCGGGTATCCACAAAGACCACGCGGCCTTCATTTAAGAGCTGCATGGCTTCCCGGGGCGACATATCTTTAACCGTTGGAAAGTCTTTCTTGTAGCCCGCATACATCCGGTAGACGATCTCTTTTTTGCGGTCATCGGTCGGATCGCTGTCGGCCTGGATCATTTGGGGTGCCAACCCGGAAATCAAAACCCAGACCAACAGGGTGGTCGGTCGGCAACAGGTCATCGTCTAGGTCTCCTGATCCTATCGCAGGTTTGATGATATCTGGCATTGGTTTGCTTCGAGCTCGCAGCAGGGTCGTTTATATCTTATTCTAAAGCGTAACTTCGACAGGTCAAGCAAGAGGCGCTATCCCGGATACGTTCGTCAGGGCGATTTACGGAGACGATAGGGGGATCCAGGAGGCTTAAAGCCTGGGGGAACCCCTCCGAACCCGGTTGGTGGTAAAATTTGACGCTTGATATCGACCTTTCGGTTCAGGCGGCGCGCATTGTCCCCTCTGCGACGTTCCCGCCTTGTCAATTTTACCCGGTTGACTAAATCGACTGAGTCTGATTAAAGCTGAATTGAGCGAGTTTTAGCGAAGATATGTGGCTCCGCTCTTGATGCCGCCGGGTCGCGCCAACTACAGGTATACCCGTCGGTCTGTCGAGGATTGGGGCGAACCTTTTGAAGAATCGTGTTGGACGGTCAGAATTTGGCGGCTATTCGACGAATAGGGTCCGCAATGATCCGGAGGACGAGGTTATGGATTTTCCGCAGGTGAGGCTGATTCGCCAAAAATTCGCCCGGGCGGAGCCAGCGGATGCCCAGCGATCGATCCAAGAGGAATTTCAGCGCACGGGCCTGCTGAACGCTGTGAAAGAGGGCCAGAAGGTGCTGCTGATGGCCGGCAGCCGGGGAATCAGTTCGATGGTCGATGTTCAGAAAGCGTGCATTGCAGCCGTGCGGGAGGTCGGCGGCCAGCCTTTTATCTTTCCGGCCATGGGCAGCCATGGAGGCGGAGAGGCCGCGGGTCAGGTCGAAGTGCTGGAACATTTGGGGATCACGGCCGCCACCATGGGAGCGCCGGTTTACGACGGGATGCAGATGATCCCTATCGGAACGGTTCATGGCGATTGCCCGGTTTATGCGGATCAAGCCGCGGTGGAGGCGGATCATATTCTTATTATCAACCGGATCAAAGACCATACCGAATATATCGGTGCCACCGAATCCGGGCTGCTGAAGATGGCCGTGGTGGGACTGGGACGGCAGATGGGCGCGGAGATCATGCACCGGCTGGCGGTTAACATCACCTATCATAAGGCCATTCACGCCCTATCCCGGGTCCTCTTTGACCGACTCAACGTGTTGGGGGGCGTTGCCATCCTCGAGGATCATACCAACCGGCTGAGACGGATCGAAGCGGTCCCGGCTGCGGCGATATTCGAGCGGGAACCGGCTTTGCTCCAAGAAGCCCAGCAATATAAGCCCAAACTGCCCTTCGACGAACTGGATGTTCTGCTGGTGGATGAGATTGGCAAGGAGATATCCGGGGCCGGCCTGGATACTAAGGTCGTCGGCCGCATCATGAACGTCTATGAAAAGGAATGCGCCAAACCGCGGATCACCCGGATCATTGTGCGCGACCTTTCCGAAGCCACCTATGGCAATGCCATCGGCATCGGATTGGCGGATTATACCACCCGTCGCGTGGTGGACAAGATCGATTTTACAGCGCTGAATTTAAACGCCATTACAGCGGTGGCCCCGGAAAAGGGCCGTATTCCAATTGCGCTGTCGACGGACCGAGAGGCGCTGGAGGCCGCCCTGCGGACCATCGGGTTGTGGACTCCGGAGA
>CP070697.1:2305437-2311211 GCA_020353555.1 Desulfobacterales bacterium | reverse complement strand
TGCCGGCCGACCTCGACCAGTTTGGGCGAGATAATTCACATGGCACAATCGTTGGTCGGAAAGGTCTTGTCCAGCTGGGACATGAGCCCGCCGATGGCGGACGACTTTTCCACCAGGTGAACGAAGTAGCCGGAGTTGGCCAGATCCAGGGAAGCCTGCATCCCGGCGATACCGCCTCCGACAACCATTACCGATCCATAGAGTTTTTCGGTCATGCTGTACTCCTCAATCAAGGGAATTTAATTTGGATAAATAAATCCGATGGAACTGAGCAAAATATTCCTCTTAATTACATTTTAGCTAGAATGTGACTATGTCACAAAGTGGCTACAGGGGGCATCGAAATGATGTCAAGCAGAAGATTCAACTTGAATTTATTACGCTATCCCTTTATCCGTCTTTTTCGTAAATGGCATTTACGGCCTCAATGGCCGCAAAAATCAATGGTCTGGCTGTGTCGTAACGCAAAGGAGACTATTTATTTTCTCCGATTGAATTTGTCAACCAAAATTTTGCCGACGTTGCGCCGAAACCCATCGATGCTCAGCGGCGGGTCGGATCAATCCGAATGCGGCCGGAAATCCGGACCGTGATGCGGAGCCTTTGAAGATTGGCCTTGAAAGACACTTTGCCCCATGATAAATTTCGATGGTTGTAGCGGAACAAAGCTCCCAAAGGATCCAGTGAATGCCTGAAAAAATGCTTTCCGTGATTAATATCGGCCTCGTCGGCGGCGGGGATTTCTGCAAGGAGATCTTAGAAAAAACCACCGCGGTGTACGAGCAGGAAGAGATTTACGCCCCCATCCTCGCCGTAGCGGACCCTGATCCTTCCAGCCCGGGAATGGTGCTGGCCGATAAACGCGGTCTCTTAACCTTCACCGATTGGCACCAATTATATGACCGGCGTTACAGCATTCACCTGATTATCATTCTAACCCCGGAACCGAGCGTCTTAGACGATATACTGCGCACGCGCCCACCCCGGATCCGGATTCTGGCCTACGACGTGTTTCGCATTTTTTGGAATGCCATCGGTCTGGAAGAACGCAAGCTGCGGGAAAGAACCAAGGAGATGGAGACCATTTTAGACGGCATTCAGGATTTCATCCTCGTCATTACCCCCGACATGGAAATCCTCGAAGTCAACGAGGCCTTTCTGACCAAAATGGGCTACACCCGCGAAAACGTGATCGGCAAAAAATGCCATGCCGTCTACCATAAAATCGATCACCCTTGCAGCGACGAGCGGGCCAACTGCCCTCTGCGCGAGGTGGTCCGCAATCAGCGACAGGTGCGGCAAATTCAAACCCGGGTAACTCCGGCCGGCGAAAAGCGCTACTATGAGGTCAACATCTATCCCATCTGGGAAAAAGGCGGCAAGATCTCCAAGTTCATCCACATCAGCCGCGATATCACCAAACACAAAAAGGAAGAGGAGGAAATCACCCGGCGCCTGGAGCAGATGGTCGAAGAACGAACCCGACAGTTAAAAGAAACCCATGACAAGTTACTGCACCAAGATAAAATGTCTTCCCTGGGAAAACTATCGGCCTCCGTGGTGCATGAAATCAACAACCCCATCGCCGGAATTCTGAATCTGATCGTGCTGATGAAGCGAATCGTCGATGAGGAATCGATGACCTCCGTGGCCATCGATCAATTCAGCCGTTATCTGAACCTGATGGAGACGGAAACCCGGCGCACCAGCCGTATTGTTTCCAACCTGCTGGCCTTCTCCCGCCAGTCCAAGATGGAGTTGCGACGCCTGAGCCTCAGCCGCCTGATCGAACAAATCCTGTTTTTGAACGCTAATCTTCTCAAAATCGCCGGCGTGAAGGTCGAGACGCGGCTGGAGCCGAACATGCCGGATCTGGTGGGTTCCGAAGACCAGCTCCAGCAGGTATTTATGAATTTGGTGTCCAACGCCGTCGAAGCCATGGAACCTTCCGGCGGCGGAATTTTGCGTATCGAGAGCAAGCATTCACTGAGGGAGGGTAAAATTTTGGTCAAATTCCAAGACACCGGCATCGGTATCCCTCCGGAAAATTTACCTAAACTTTTCGAGCCGTTTTTTACGACGAAGAAAAAGGGCAAAGGGGTAGGGCTGGGCCTGTCCGTAGCTTACGGTATCATCCAAGAGCATGGTGGGTCCATTTATGTCAGATCCGAAGTCGGCCATGGGACGACGTTTCATGTCAAGCTTCCCCTGAAACCGGCCTCCGACAAACTTGGCCCACAGGGAGGACTCCTTGAACAGCACCAAAATCCTAATCGTCGATGATGAACTGATCATGCGGGAATCCTTGGCCGGCTGGCTGGAACGCGACGGTCATAGCGTGCAAACCGCGCCCAGTGGCGAAGAGGCTCTGCAAAGGTTAAAAGAAACCCGCTTTGACATCCTCCTGGTGGATATCAAAATGGAAGGCATGAGCGGCCTCGAGGTCCTGCGGCACGTGAAGGCAAATGATCCGGATGTGGCCGTGGTCATGATTACCGCCTACGGGTCCATTCCGACGGCCATCGAGGCCATGAAAAACGGCGCCTATGATTATATGCTCAAGCCGTTTGATCCCAGCGAGCTGGGAGTGCTGATTGAAAAGATTATCCAGCACCAGCAGCAGGCGCGGGAGAATCTCTTTCTGCGGGAACAGCACAAGGAAAGAACCCGCTTCGAAAGCATGATCGGCCAATCCCAACCCATGCAGGAAATCTTCAACCTTATTTGTGATGTCGCCCCGATGGACACGACGGTCCTGATTACAGGCGAAACCGGCACCGGCAAAGGTCTGGCCGCCAAGGCCATCCATACCAACAGCTCCCGCTACGACGGCCCGTTTGTGGTGGTCAACTGTGGGGCCATCCCCGAGCATCTGATGGAAAGCGAATTGTTCGGTCATCAGAAAGGCGCATTCACCGATGCCAAAGAAACCAAAAAAGGCCGGCTGGAAATGGCCCACGGGGGAACCCTTTTTCTGGACGAAATTGGCGAAATCAGCATGCGCATGCAGATCGATCTGCTGCGGGTCCTGGAAGACCGGGTGTTTTATCGGGTGGGCGGGACCCAACCCATGGAGGCGGATTTCCGGGTGATTGCCGCCACCAATCGCAACCTCGAGGCCGCGATCAAAGAACGGAAATTTCGCGAAGACCTTTTTTACCGGCTCAATGTGGTTTCCTTTCGAATGCCGCCTTTAAGAGACCGCAAGGAAGATATCCCGCTTCTGGCCGAGCACTTTCTCCACCGTTTTACGCAGGAGACGAACAAACCGATCCACAAGATCAGCCGGGAGGCCATGGACGAGATGATGCTCTATGACTGGCCGGGAAACATCCGGGAACTTGAAAATGCCATCGAACGGGCGGTGGTGGTGGGCAAGGGACGTGAAATTCTTCCGGAAGATTTACCCATTTTCTGCCATGAACCCGGCCCTCTCCCCATCTCCAATACCCTCAGGGAGGTTGAAAAAGCCCATATTCGCCAGATACTCTGGGAGAACCAATGGAATATCGCCCGAACGGCTAAAATCCTGGGAATTGATCGCTCGACGTTGTACACTAAAATTAGACGGTATGATATTCAGAAGCAGGCTTGAGTCCCGAATCCGAATATAACATCCTGATCGCCCCGGTCGGCGAGTTCGATCCCGCGCTGTTCGCTCCGGTGAGCAGGGAAATCCAACGTATATTTGGCTACCCGACCCAGGTGCGGCCGCTCCTGGAAGATCTGACATTTGCCCTGGATCCCAACCGCGATCAATACCACTCCACCCCGATTTTGGAAAAACTGGCTCGCGAAGCCCCGCCATCAGCCGTCAAAGTGCTGGCGCTGGTGCCGGTGGACCTCTTCATCCCCATCTTGACCCATGTCTACGGCGAAGCCCAGTTGGGCGGCAAAGCCTCCATTGTATCGACGTACCGCCTGAACGATGGACCTTCCGCCATGAACATCCAGGGAAATTGTCTCGGGCGCGTGATCAAAGAGGCCATCCACGAGCTGGGCCATACCTTCAACCTGCGCCACTGCCAGGATCATACCTGCATTATGCATTATTGTCGCAGCGAAGCCGACGTCGATCGCAAATCCGATCAGCTATGCCGCTATTGCAAAGTGTTTCTGGACGACGAACGGAAGCGCTTAGCCCTTTAGGGACCAAGATCTGCAGGCGGGAGTTTTTGATTGAGGGGACCCGGTGCAAAGCCGCGTCCCTGAGCCCGGCCGCGGGAACATGTCCTACGGCCATAAAAAAGCCGGCGCACCGCGACAGCACCGGCTTGGGAGGGAAATTTCGGAAACTGGCTGAATCTCCTTAGAAAAGCGAGCTTACGCATGCAGAAAAAGCCGTGTGAGCTTTTGCCACCCGATCCCCGGCAGGTTGCCGTAGATATCATCCCCTAAAAACCCCCCATCGGCCGCCAACGGACCGGCTTCCTCTTCGATCACCGCGTAAAGACGCTCGATCTCTTGATCCAAAAACTCACCGGCCTGGTCACCAATCATCAGTTTTTTAAGATCCTGGCGCAGGCTGTTGGAATGAAGCCGCATCACCCAGCCTTCCCCGTAAGGATCTTGATTGGCCAGGCGGGCCGTTTCCCGGAGGCGGGGATTAACGTCGGTCACCACGCCGTGAACAGGTGCCAGCAGCTGGGCCCTATGCGCGCCCCGATGTAACACCACATTCTTGCCGTCCTTTTGCACTTCCTTGCCCATCAGCGGGGCCTCAACCCGATCCAGAGGCCCCAGCAGACGCAGCGCAAAATCATCGATGCCGACCCTGACGGTGGAACCTTCTTCGATTTTCACCCAGGTGTGCCCCCGATGCAGGTAAAAGCCCTGCGGTATCTTAAACCCCTTGATGTCAAGGACGCTCACCGGGCGGACCACGGCGTGCACCGTATACTGATCGCTAAAATATTGATCGAACTCGCAGTCGCCGCAGTGGTAACCATGGGTGCAGGTTCGAAACTCGATGCGTCTTTTCAGGTGGTGGATACAGGGCCGTTTCCACGTCGGCAGCTCTCTGAGTTTGTCTTTCCAGAAGACAATCTTACCCTGTGGACCCGCCGGATATCGGCCTTCGGCCCGCAGCTTTTTGTTCTGCAGGGCCACCCGCCGCAGGGCTTGATCAAAACGGCAGGCGGTGCAGTCATAATCGTTGCGGCAATACTTACGCTGCACCACGGCCGCTTGCATCCAAATGCAGGGGTGTCGGTCCTGCGCCGCTTGATTGGCTAATCGACTTGAATCCATTGTGCTGCCCCTCTCATGACTACCCCATCAGGTCTTGAGAAACGTGCGGGTTAAATTCTTCCAGCCAATATTGGGAAGGTTGCCATAGATATCATCCGCCAGATAACCGCCATCGGCGGCCAAGGGGCCGGCGACCTCCTCGATCATGCCTTCCAACTGTCGCACTTCATCACTCATCCAGGCCAGGCTGCCGTCGTCGGTGAGCAGGCTGTTCATCGTACCTTTGATATCCGGCGTGCGAACCATGAAGAGCCAGCCGTCTCCGTAGGGCTCCCGGTTGGCCAATTCCGGGTTTTCGCGGACCTTGGAATTGACTTCCACGATAACCCCGTTTACCGGGGAAAGCACATCAGCCTGGTTCTGCTTGCGCCGCAGTCCCCAGCCGACCTTGCTCTGATCCAATTCCTTGCCCATCAGGGGCAGATCCAGGGCATCGGCCTTTCCCAATAGTTTCAGCGCAAAATCATCCAGTCCGACGCGAATGCACCCTCCGCTTTCAATTCGGGCCCAGGCATGCCCGTTAT
>CP070697.1:2299560-2305337 GCA_020353555.1 Desulfobacterales bacterium | reverse complement strand
ATTATAACTACAAGGGGTTATGCGATATTTGCTAACCCTTTTTATATACCCTCCTTCTTCTTTCCAACCCTGTTTCCCACCTTCAAATCGTTTTTCACGTTTTTCGGATTGCCCAGGGCCCGTCTTTACGACCGTTTTGATTCAGGGAACCGATCGTGCGCGACAGAAACCGTCTTCGACAGGTGGGTATTGCCGTTACGGATAGACCAACGGGTGCGACTCCAACCCCTACCCTGGCAGAGAATTATGCAAAGGCCCTGCCGCTGCCTTTGCCCGTTGGGCGCAACCATCCGCCCGCCAAGCGTGGAGCCGTCCAAACGGCGTCGGTCAGTCGTAGAAAAAGTGGAGCCCCAGACCAAAGTATTCAATGGTCTGCTCGTAAAACTGACCATTGGGCGATTTTCCATGGTAGTATTCACACAATATCTGCAACTTACGGCTCAGGACTTCTTGATTTTCGAATTGCAGACCGGCCCGCAACGACCACTCCGTATCCCAATCGCTCTCTTGACGATTTTGAATATCGACTGCGGCGACGGACCTGAAACTGCCTTCCCACCAGGTCACCGGACTTCTGAATTCCAACCCGGCCTGGGTGGACCAGGCTTTAAGATCGGAAGGTTCCTGGTCGAACAGATAGCCTCCGCCGCCATAGATGCGCAAACCCAGTGGTAGGTCATAAGATAGAATATTATGAACACTCTCGTAGCTCAGATTGATCCGTTCGCGGGCGCGTCCCCTTAGAATAAATTCGTCTCCCAAATGCGAACTCTGGTGAAAAATCCGCGTCATATTGGCAAAATTCCCTTTTTCGAATGTCAGCGGGATCCCAACGAAGTAATCGGCGTTGATCAAGTCTTTGGACGCGGCATCCAGGTCGAAAATAGAAAACACGCCCGCCTGAATGCCGACTTCCCAGAGTGAATCCCAGGGCCCTGCGAAGCGGTAAATACTGAAGGTCTCGCCGAAGTTGGCGGATCCCACATTTTGCAGTTGATCGTTGTCGGAATAGTTCTGATACGAAGCGGAAAAGTGAGGCCAGCGCGGATCGGCCAGCAGAGGGGTGAAGAGGAGACCACGGGGCAGAAAAGCCGGAACCTCCGGTTCAACGGCTTCTTTGCCTGGCGGTTCGGTCCGGGGCCCTTCGGCCGGGAGTTCGGCCGGGTCAACTATTTCGACCCGCTGCACACCCTCGATTTGGGAAAGCGTCGTCCGGATTCGTTCGCGCGCGACCTCCGAGATTTCCGGCGCTGACAGATAGACCACCCCGCGGCGCACATTGAAAAAAACGCTCATGTTTTGAAAATCCCGCCCCAGCACCGCGGTGGCGTAACCCCTGATAAACTCGTCGCTGACCTGCGCAGCACCCGTGGGCCGGCCAAAGATGAAGATCAACATGATCAGTGCGGCAATGACGGCCGGTGATGAGCTAGATTTCGGATAACTATCACGCATTCCTGTCCTCCTTACCGAGGTCTGTGGCGCAATTTGGATTCGTGTTTTTCAAAACAATCATCGGAAATATCGGATGAACCTCTTCCCCGGTCCGCACCCTCTCCCGAACTTGGCAATGCCAAAAATCGAAAATTCGATGGACTACAAGGGATGCGGCCGCGGATTGACGAAAAGCCGGAGGCCAGGCAAACGCCCATCGCTCGGTTGGCGCAAGCGGGTGACCTTGGTCTTCCGGGGCGGTCGCTTCCCTAGGCGGACTCGAGAGCGCCGATGAAGGGGGCGGGCCGGCTTTGGCAATCGACCCGAAGTCCTAAGCCGTTCTCGGGACAGCCAAGCGTCCCCTTTCGGTAGACTCCGGCGATTAGGACGCTTGCTTTTCCGGCGCGGCAGAAAGCGGCAGCTCTTTCGCAGCGGAGCGGATATGGATATCGCGCTGGGGAAAGGCGATTTCGATGTTTCTTTCCCGAAACAGCCGGTCGATTTCGAAGCGAATATCGGTCTCGGCAATCAGCATATACTTGATGGTGGTCCAAATACGCAAGGTGAAGATAAGCGCGCTGTCTCCGAAGTCCGCAAACAGGACGTCCGATTCCGGATATGTGAGGACGTTCGGCGTTTGGGCCGCGATTTCCAGAAGGGTTTGTCGCACCAGTTCTGTATCCGACCCGTAGGCGACGCCCACCGTAATCTTGCGTCGCAACCGCAAGTCCTTGAAACTCCAGTTGGTCACCTGGCTGCTGATAAACTCGGAGTTGGGTATGATCAGCGAGGCGTTGTCGTAGGTTTGAACCACGGTTGAACGGACGTTGATCTTTTTCACCGAAGCCCAGATGCCGTTGATTTCGACATCATCCCCCACCTGGATGGGCCGCTCCAGGAGCAAGATGATCCCACTGACAAAATTATTGAATATATTTTGAAGACCAAAACCAAGTCCGATACCCAGGGCCCCGAAGGCGACGGCCAGGGTGGTTGTATTCACTCCGAAGGCATGCAGCGCAACCAGAATTCCGAGGGCCCAGATCACATATATGGTTATGCTCGTCACCGAAGCCTGCACCCCAGGTTCGATACCGCTGCGCGATAAGATCTTTTCCTGAAAAACATGCCGCCAGAGGCTGCCGATCCCATGGGTTATTAAGAGAATCAGGGCGGCATGAATAAAACCCGCTAGACTGAACCGCATGCTCCCAATGGTAAAGGGATAATTGAGAACACGGAAAAAATTGACGATCAGAGCCTGCCTGGCACCCCATGCCAGAAGAATGCAGATAATTAAAGCCAGAAACCAGAGCAGCCAACAAAGACGGATAATCAGCCAGCGATAGGGGTGGATGTTGCGGATGGACCCATCCTCGGAAGTATGAAGCGTCTTCTGCGTTTCCCGATCCCACTCCCGCAGAACCAGAAACAGCAATCCCCCCCACAGAAAAACGACGGTGCTCCGACCCCAGGCCATGTACCAGTAAAGCGCCAACGATCCGTAGCCGGCCAACTCCAGGAGAAGCCCCCCCACGGCAATCGTGTAGCCCAAGCCGATGGCCAGCGATTGCAGGGGCTGCCATCGGAGGAGATTCGCCCCCCAAGTGGCCGGTGCGGAATCGCGGAACTGTCTCCAAAAAAATACGTTCCACATGATCAAAACGACCTCAAAAAGCATACGCCCTGAAAGAAGTATGGCACTGCTGCTGCCAACCAGCCACTGCATGATCACGTATAAGACGGCGAAGGCTCGGACCAAAAACAAGAGCAGACGCAGGCGAAACAGGAGCTGTCGCGGAATCAGGAATTTCGGGCCCTGTTCCCATAACCTCAGAAAATCCAAGACCCACCGGGTGGTCAACAGGATTCCGAGGATATAGACAATGATCCGATAAAGGGGCACCGCGGAATAAAGGGGCTGTATCTGCCCGTACGTGTAGAGAAACAAAGTAACCCCCAAGAGCAGCAAAGAGCGGTTGAAGAGGTGCAGGGTCAACCCGCGCCAAGGATATGGGCTGGAAAGTAAGCGTTGGTGCAATCGTGTGCAAAGGCGACGGAATCGCAAGAACATGACGGCAGTGATACCGAAAAGCACAAAGGAAGTTACAATCAAGAATCCTGCGGAATTCCACCCGAAACGCAATTCTCGCGACCAGAAATCCGGTCCCCAAAGGGAGCTGATTTGTTGCCTCAAAAGGGATAGTTCTTCGTCGAACTGTTTCCACTGTAGCATGACAAGCGGGTTATCGCTCCGCTGAAACAGGATTTGCTTTTTCTTTTCCTTGATTTGCTGCTCGATTTTCTCCCCTAAAAGCGCAAGGTCCTGGCGGGTTTCCATCAGCTGATCGATCTGGCCGGCATAAATTTCACCCAGCTTTTCAAGGAGTTCGCCTTTCGTTGCCAGCGACCGGGTCAACACCTCGAGGCTGGCAAACAAGGTTTGCGCCTCCGGTTCTCCCGTGCTGGCCGATTTGATTTCTTTTAGCTGCTTTTGATTCAACGCGGATTGTTCTTGGGTTTGAAGGCGCATTTTGTTGATGACGTCATATTTCTCGGTAATTCGCTTCAACCGTTCGGTGACGTTGTTCAAGGCCAACCCGTTGTCCATCGCAGCCTTTTCGAGGTCTTCACTTCTGGTCTCAGGCACCAGGAGCAAATTGCCCAGGGCGGAAATTTGAACCTTGTAAGCGTTGAGCTCCGTCGTCACAAATGGTTTATCCCGCTCCAGCTCGTTAAGTTGGCTTTGCAGCTGTTGGATACTCTCCTGTTCCGTTCTTAACGTCTTGCCCCAAGAGTTTCCGAACTCGCCATATTGCGCCCGATCGTCGGTGGCCCCGACTTTGGCATCCTGAGTCCACCCTCGGCTGACCCCGACCGCCAAGGTGAATAAAACCAGTCCTGAACAAACCCCAAAATACTTGAACGACCCAAGTCGACTGCGATTCTTCAACAACCTAACTCCTCTGTGTCAATGCCTCTTGGCTTGGAAGTGGCTTCAAAAAAAGAAAGAAATTGTAACAGCTTAGCCCTTTGAAAAACCGGGGATAGGCCGACCGGGATATTTTTCATACAGCTAAGTTGATACAAAAAATTAACAATTTGAACCCGTCAGGCGGAGGGTTCCACGTGACCAATCCCTTGGAACCGGCCTTTGAACTGCAACCGCCAACAGTTGGGCCGCAAACCTCCCCTACCAGTCTTAATAGAGACAATTCACTTCTATTCATGCTCCAGGCAGACCATCGCTACGCATTGCTTTGAGGGGATCTGAACGACCTTCTGGATTTAACATTTGCAGCTTTAGCTGACGTTTGTCGTCGTTGGCCAGGTAAACGGTGCGCGTCGGGAAGGCAAACTCGATGCCTTCGGCCTTGAAGGCCTGCATGATTTCAAGACAGGTTTTTTGAAGCCAGGCCTGGTAATCCCAGTAGTTGGGCGGATGATACCAGACAATCACCATGATGTTGAGGCTCCAATCGTTAAAACCGTTAAAATAGACCCGAGGGGGGAAATCCGCATTCATACCCTCGTGGTTTTCCAGAATTGTCTGGATAATCTGTACGGCCTTTGCGGCTTTCTCGGGGGGCGTGTCGTAGGTAATCCCGATATTGGTCAACCAACGGATATAGGGCCGGCGTCCGATGTTCTCCAATCCGGAATTGACGATTTTTTCGTTGGGGATCGTCACCAGATGTCCCGTTAAAAGGCGGATGCGCGTGCTCCGGAAACCGACGTCTTCAACAACACCGTCGTAGTTGTCCATCACGATGCGCTCTCCCACTTGAAACGGTTTGTCGAAAAGAATGGTGAGGGTCCCGAAGAAGTTGGCGATCGATTCTTTGGCGGCCAACGCCACGGCCAGACCGCCGATACCCAGGGAGGCCAGCAGCGGACCTATTTGGACACCCGTGAGATTTTGCAGAATGATCAGTCCGCCGACGATGACAATAAAAATTCGCAGTGTTTTGCCCAAAAGCGGCACCAGGAGGTCATCCAGGGTGCTCGGGGTACCCGCCGCCCATCGTTTCAGCCGTTCATCGAGCACCGAAACCAGGCGAAAGGCGAACCAAACAAAGGCCATGGTCCCGCCGATTTCGGCGGCTTTCTGCGCCACACTGTGAACAAGATTGACCCCTTCGGGCGACCGGAAATGTCTGAATAGCGGCGACAAGGCCGCATAAATGCCGTAAACCCAGATAAAAAGGCTGAGCGGTTGGCCGAGAGCCCTCAGGAAAAGCCGCAACCAGGAGATGACACCTTCCTGAGCCGGAATTCTTTCAATCTTTGACTGGATCAGCCATCGCACAACCCGTTCGATGGCGACCACCAGAAAAACGAAA
>CP070697.1:2293677-2299460 GCA_020353555.1 Desulfobacterales bacterium | reverse complement strand
CCCATGGCCAGCATCTGCTGTTCGCCGCCGCTGAGGGTCATGCCGGTCTGGTTGATTCTTTCCTTCAGCCGGGGGAAAAGCTCAAATACCTTCTGGAGGTCCGCTTTGATCTGGTCTTTGTCGTTGCGGAGATAGGCGCCCATTTCCAGGTTTTCGAGCACGCTCAGGCGGGGGAAAATGCGCCGATTCTCCGGCACGATGGCCACGCCGCGGGAGATGATGTATTTGGTGGGCTTCCCCTCGATGCGCTCCCCCTTGAGTCGGACGGCGCCTTTTTTGATTTGGCAGACGCCCAGAATGGTTTTGAGGGCGGTGGATTTGCCCGAGGCGTTGCCGCCTAAAAGGCACACCAGTTCACCCTTAAAAACCTTGAGATGGATGTCGTAGAGGGCCTGGATACTGCCGTAGTAGGTATCCACACCTTCAAATTCGAGTATGGGGGTTTCATCCATCAGTAAGATACGTTACCGCCCTTTTTTGCGGCCCAGATAGGCTTCGATGACCTGTTCGCTGCCGGCCACCTCTTCATAGCGGCCTTCCGCAATTTTGACGCCGGAGTCCAGCGCAATGACGCGGTCCGAGATCGTGCGGACCACATTGAGCTTATGTTCAATCAACAACAGGGTGTAACCGAACGCGTCGCGCAGCCTTCGGATGAACTCGGTGATCTCCGCGGTTTCCTGGGGATTCATACCGGCGGAAGGTTCGTCCAGCAGCAGAACTTTGGCGTCGGTGGCCATGGCGCGGGCAATTTCAATCCGCCGCCGGTTGGCATAGGAAAGAAACACGGCCTGCTGCGCAAAACGGTATCCTGTCAGCCGGGCCCCGAAAAGACCCAGGGCCTCTTTGGCGATCTCTTCGGTTTGCGCTTCTTCCTTTTGGTGCCGCGGCAGGTGAAAAAGGACCGCCAGCGGCCCGGCCTGGGTCCGGCAAAATTGTCCCACTTTGGCATTGTCCAGCACCGACATTTGGCTGAAGAGCCTCAGATTCTGAAATGTCCGGGCGATGCCCGCTCGGACTATTTGGTGGGGCTTGAGTCCGGTAATGTCGGCCCCTTCGAAGTAAATGGATCCGCTCGTCGGCGGATAAATGCCGGAGATGAGGTTGAACAGCGTGGTTTTGCCGGCACCGTTGGGTCCAATGATGCTTAGAATTTCTTTTTCATACAAGGTTAGACTCAAATTGTCCACGGCCTTGAGGCCCCCGAAATCCTGGGTAATATTTTGCAGCTCCAGCATGATCCGGGCACCCTTGACGTATCTTTTTGTTGCGGCGGGCGCTTGGCCGTCGTAGTAAAGATCAGTCGAGGCGCGCAGCCGTCCGGTTTCGTCTTTATCCGGGCGTTTTTGCGTCTTGCGCCGGAAACCGAACTCTCCCATGAGTCCTTGGGGTCTGAGAGCCATGAGCACAATCAGAATGAGACCGTAGGACATCATGCGGTAGGCCCCGTACTCCCTGAGAAATTCAGGCAAAATGGAGAGGATCACCGCTCCGAGAATAACGCCGGTAATGTTGCCCAGCCCCCCCAGAATCACCATGCAGTAGACAATCACCAATTGGGGAAAATCGAAATTATTGGGAAAGACGGAATCCTGGAAGGAAGCGAACAGGGCGCCGGCAGCTCCGGCAATGCAAGCGCCCCCGGCAAAGGCCATCAACTTCATCCAGGTGGTATTCACCCCCATAGCTTCGGCCGCCAGTTCGTCCTCGCGAATGGCTTCCCAGCCTCGGCCGATGCGCGAACGTTTGAGCCGGAAAGATCCCCCTGTGACCGTCAGGGCGCACAGCCAGATGAGATAGGCGTAAGCCACGGGGGACACAATCCGCAAGCCGAAGATGTTGATAGGATCAAAGCCGAAGATGCCGTTGACCCCGCCGGTGATGTTGATCGGCGTGTCCAGGTTCAGCAGCAGCAATTTAAAGATTTGGGCAAAGGCCAGGGTGACGATGGCCAGATAGTCTCCTTTGAGCCGGATGCTGGTGGCGCCCAGCCCGATTCCGATCCCCATGGTTATGAAAGCCGCCATGGGCAGCACCAGCACAAAGGGCAGGTGAAGGTCGAATTGACTCGATGACAACAGCGCAAAGATGTAGGCGCCGATACCGAAAAAGGCCACGTAAGCCAGGTCGAGCAAACCGGCAAATCCCGCCACCACATTCAGACCGAGGGCCAGCATCACCCAGATGCCGGTCATGGAATAGATTCTCAGCCAGTAATTGTTCGGCATGCTGAGGGGGGCGATCGCCAGGACCGCCGCCACGACCGCGAAGACCAGCAGTCGGTTGGCCGGGCGCCCGGTGAGGGGGTTTGCGTGGGGCAATGAGATTGAGCGGGACGGCTCGTTCATCAGACTTTTTCCGGTATTCTCTCACCGACCAGACCCCAGGGGCGCACGATGAGAACGGTGATCAGAATTACAAAAGCAACGACGTCTTTGTAGGCGGCCGGTAAAAAGGTGACCGCCAGAGATTCGGTCAATCCCAGCAGGATGCCGCCGAGCATCGCCCCGTAAATGCTGCCGATGCCGCCCAGGACGGCGGCGGTAAAACCCTTGAGCCCGGCCTGAAAACCGACGTAGTAGTCAACCTGGGTAAACAGGAGCCCGACCAGGGTCCCGGCGGCACCGCCCAGGGCCGATCCGATCAGAAACACCAGCACCACGATCCGATCAACGTCCACGCCCATAAAGGCGGCGGCCTCGATGTCCTGGGCCGTAGCCCGCATGGCCTTGCCCACCTTGGTTTTTTTGATCAGGATGGTCAAAAGTGCCATGAGCAGGAAGGTCACGGCGATTACCAGCGTCCGCATGAAGGAAAACACCGTCGATCCGATATGAAAGACCCGGAAGCTTTCCGGAATCAGCGAGGCGATATGAAACGTGCGGACTTTGGCGCCCTGGTAGGTCAGAATCAGGTTTTGCAGGAAAATGGAGACTCCCAGCGCACTCAGGAGCAGATTCATGCGCGGCGCGTTGCGCAGCGGACGATAAGCCAGTCTTTCCGCCATGATTCCCACCAGGCCGGAGACCCCCATGGCGATAATGAGCATCAAAGCGATCACGAGCGCCGCGTTCATCAATATTTCGTTATTGCGTGTCAACAGATGCAGGACCCACCATCCGGTAAAACCGCCGATCATATAGACTTCGCCGTGGGCAAAATTCAGCATGCCCAGGATGCCGTAGACCATGGTATAGCCGATGGCTATCAGCGCATAAACGCCTCCCAAAGTGAGGCCGTTGACCAGTTGCTGGGGTAACTGCTGCCAATATAGTTCCACGCATCCGTCCCCAAAAATCTAGACAAAAAGGTCCTACCCGATGAGCGGGGGGTAGGACCTTATTTCAGATTTTCTCCGGTGAAGTGTTCATTTTTGCAGGGACGTTGCCAAAGCCCTGCGCCCGCCTTGCTAACCGTGCCGCTCTCCGTGAATGGCTACTGGCCGGTCATGACCGTAATCGGCTTGAAATCCTGGCCTTCAACCTGGAAGAAGTAGGTGGCGCCGCCGGCCAAATCGCCTTTGGGATCAAAGGTGATCGGAAACCCGAGGATTCCCTGGTAACCGTGAGTTTGGGATACGTACTGCAGGACTTCTTTGCGGCTGATATCCCCGTCCTGGGCGGCCTTGTCAATGGCGCTCAGCAGAATATTCATGGCTTCGTAAGCGGGGGGGCCGAAACCGCTGAGCACGCCGTATTGATTTTCATATTTGCGGACGTAATCGGCGGCCTCGGGGATGGAATAAATGTCGGGCGCAAAGTGGTAGACATAGGCTCCTTGGGCCGCTCCTTCGGAGGCTTCGATAAAGTCCTTTTTATCGCGGGCGCCTTCGGTTCCGAAAAAGACCGCGTCTATCCCCAGTTCTTTGGCCTGGCGCACGCCGATGGCCTGATCCGGAGCGGTGGTGGCGATGAAAAACAGGACATCCGGCTTGAAAGCCTTGACTTTGGTGAGCACCGGCGAATAGTCTTTGGCACCCCCGACAATGGTTTCCTGCATAATATCGGTGATGCCTAATTTTTCCAGCCCTGCGAGGGTTTCTTTGGACATGTTTTCACAATAGGCGACCTTTTCATTGAGCACCGCCACCCGCTTGGCCTTGAGATAGTTTTTGATAAAGAGCGCCGAGTTCCAGCCATGGGCGTCGTTGCGGGCGTTGACGCGGAAGAAGTGTTTGTAGCCCTGTTCGGTCAACTCGGGTTTGGAAGCGGCCGTGGTAATCGTGACCAGATCGGCGCTGCCGTAAATTTTCAGCGTGGCCTGGGCAATATGGCTCATGGGCGGTCCCACCACGCCGTACATCAAGTCATCGGCCACAAATTTATGGGCGACATTGACCCCCTGCGCCGGGTCCATGGCATCATCCCCCATCACGTGTTCGATCTTGACCCCCTGAATGCCGCCCCTGGCGTTCCACTCATCCACGGCGATCTGGGCGGAATTGAAGATTTCATTACACGGCGCAGCCGCATCCCCGGTAAACGCACCGGCATTGCCGACATGGATTCCTTTGGAAACAGGGGCGCTGTGGGCGAGTCCGGACAAACAGACCACCGCTGCGAGGAATAGGGATACATGGATTGTCTTTTTCATTTTTTACCTCCGAATCCGATTTTGAAAGTTGATACGTTGGATCTACTGCTCTTGCCGCATGGCATGAAAAGGAAAGGGGTGACGGATTAGCGGTTTGACCGTGCTGCAGGACGTCTTGGGTTTTTTTCAGATTCAATTCCCGCCGGTCAAGCGCCTGGTCCGTGATTTTCGCCCAAGCCCATCGGTCCGCCGGGTCGGATTCCACCAGCCGGGTTTCGCCGGGGAATTTGCCGGTGATGATCGCCAGGCGCAGGCCGTTATCGACCCTTGCGGTCAGGGAGTTTGATTCTTTTTCCGGAGTCTTTAGAGCTTTCATGATAGGCCATGATGCAGGCTTGGCAGATTGCAGACATACTCCTAGTATGTGAAGAAGGTGGTTGTCAAGCAAAAGTTTGCGCCGCTCATCCCGGCCTCCAGGCCGGGCCGCGCCATGCCGGGGGGGAGGCGACGCCGGGGATTCGGACCCTTGACATGCACGCGGCCTGCAGTTATACTGCCTCCCCACGATCGGATCTCCGGCTTTGCCATTTTTTTTGAATCCGGTCCTTTTTTGGCCGGCGTCAAGGCGCACGCAGAGGCTTCGGCGTTCGGCCCCAAGCGGTGGGATTAATCGCGCCGCTCCGTGCCCCTGGCGGATTTCGAGTTCGGAGCGTTAAATTGTCTCAATGCGGTGCGGCCCACATGCATCGCAACCGTTGAGGGAATCAATGCATCGTTTGAAGATCACGGTCGAGAAAATTGAAGGTTACTGCAACCTTCCCATGTTGGTGGGCGACAGCTTCACCATTGAAGACCGGGGGCAAATTGTGATCCCGCCTGGAAAGTTTGCCTGTCTGTGGGCTCTGCAAAGCATGATGCCCATTTTCCCTTTGCTGCAGCGGACCGAAACCCAAAAAGGAGACTGGTCCCGCCAATCCCGCCAGGTGTTCGTTTGCCCGGACCCTAAAGGCCGGGTGCACTACCGCATAGAACGGATTACGGCCGAATGATCACGCTTGAACTTGCAAAGTGCTCGGGGTGCCGCCGCTGTGAAGTCCACTGCTCTTTTTTTCATTCCGGCAAGGTCGGCCGCAGCGGCGCCCGGATCAAAGTGGTCAAAATCGAAGCGCAGGGCATCGATTTTCCGGTGGTCTGTCAACACTGTCGGGAGCGCTTCTGCACTCAATGCCCCCAGAATGCCATCCAGGTCG
>CP070697.1:2287754-2293577 GCA_020353555.1 Desulfobacterales bacterium | reverse complement strand
CCCCTTTGCCGGTAGCCTATTCATCTAAGCCTCTCGCGCCTATTCGTTCGCCGCTGAAAACTTCGTATCCGCATTATCACTAAATACCTCGGACACCGCAAATCCCGGTCAAGGGCCGAACCGTCAGGCGACAGAATAAAACCACCCCGATTCAGCCCCTCACTCGCATTTCAAGCTCAGGGATACGGATCGTCAAACTCCCTTTCGATTACCGCTGACGGAACAGACTCCCAGTTTTCCTGATCTTGGTCCGTCTCGAACGTCCGCAGCAAGCGTTCCTGTGCCTCCGGTGTTAAATCATCAGAGTAAATCTCAACGGTTTTGGCCATTTTCGCGTCTCCTGTTTCCAACTCCGCCCGGTTCGCGTATCCCAGCGTTCAGCTCGCCATCCGTATCTTGCGTCGAGGCATATCCTTGATCGCGGCGTCTATGGCGGATTTAAGCTCATTCATCTCGTTCTTGATCCTTTGCCGCGTCACATCGTTTTTCTTGATATTATCCGGACAAACGCTTTCGATCAGCTCTCGAGGCTGCTCCAAAAGCTCGACCAGCACATCGTCTTCAAAGATATTCCGAGTGCAGAAATCGTCCGGAAAGTCCCGCAACTTGTTGAACATCGAGCTTTGTATGACCTTGGTCGAAGCCGAATCCTTGTCCTGTTTTTCAACCAGACGACCGACGATCCGGACAGACTCCCCTCGCAGGGCACTGATGGCCAGCTCGCGGGTTTCCTCCATCACGGACTGAAATTTCTCCTTTTCCCGTCTTTGAGCTTTTCATCGATGACGGTCAGCGCCTCCTTGGATATCAGATAGACCGAGTTGATCGGAAAAGGCAGCGCATAGGTCAACGACCGAACTCGACCTGCACTCGCTCATTGAGTCGGAGCGCGATGCGATCAAGGTGGCTGATGAGCGGCTGTCAAATTCTTTCACACGGATTCTCACGTAAACGAAAAAGGGGCTACAGCTCCAAAGCTGTAACCCCTTGATTTTACTGGTGCGCCCGGCGTGATTCGAACACGCGACCTACGGATTCGTAGTCCGGCGCTCTATCCGGACTGAGCTACGGGCGCAAGATATTGATTGAAAATTAATTAATTAATAAGCTATATAAACAGACATGTCAATGATAACTTGGGTGCCCTTGGAAACGGCATCTTTGAACCCAATCCTTTGTTCTTCGCGGTTTCACAGTGGGCACCGTTTTTTTAGGTGTTTGAGATTTCGGGGGTGCCCGTGTCTGCCTGGGGCTAATTTCCGATCGGTTTCCCATGCCTGAATCACACGAACAATTCATGCAACTGGCTTTAAGCGAGGCAGAAAAAGCTGGACAAATCGCCGAAGTTCCGGTAGGTGCGGTACTCGTCGCTGAAAACGGGGAGATTCTCGCGTCCGACCATAACCAGACCATCAAAAAGCGGGATCCGACGGCCCACGCCGAAGTTTTGGTGATACGCGGGGCCGCTGCAAAAATACAAAATTACAGGCTGCTAAACACGACCCTCTATGTAACCATCGAACCTTGCGTGATGTGCATGGGGGCCATTGTGCACGCCCGGGTGGGCACGGTGGTTTTCGGGGCGCGGGATCCTAAATGGGGCGCCGCGGGCTCCTTGTATGATTTTGCGGCCGACAACCGGTTCAATCACCGGCCGGAAATCGTTCAGGGTCTCTGCCAGGATGCGTGCGCAGCGCTGATGCAGGCTTTTTTCCGCAACCGACGGTTCTAAAGAATCGGTCACAGACCGGCACGGACAAACTAGACTTTTCGAACTGAACTGGATGCTGCCGGCCGCTGCGGGCGATCCGTGGCTCGGGGGATTCAAAAAAGACGACAAGCAGGCGCAGAAGAACTTTGGACGGTCGCGTGCACATTGCAAAACAGGATGATACCAATTACTGGCGACTGTTTTGGGGTTGATTGTCTGTGTGCGTCTGTGTGGGTCTGGGGCTCATCAAAAAAAGGAGTGACTCGTGGCAAACATCGTCATTGTTGGCACCCAATGGGGTGATGAAGGTAAGGGCAAAATCGTTGATTTGTTGGCGGAACATGTCGATCTGGTGGTGCGCTTCCAGGGCGGCAATAACGCCGGCCACACCATGGTGGTGGGTGGCGAACAATTCATCTGCCATCTGATACCTTCGGGGATCTTACAGGGCAAAACCTGCGTGATCGGCAACGGTGTGGTGGTCGACCCCCAAGTTTTGCTGGAAGAAATTGACGCTCTCGGCCACCGGGGCATCGCCGTTACACCGGATAAACTCAAAATCTGCGAAAAAGCCCATCTGATTATGCCCTATCACAAACAGATCGATCTGGCCCGTGAACGCAAAAAAGGTGAAGGCAAGATCGGCACGACCGGACGCGGCATCGGACCGGCCTACGAGGACAAGGCCACGCGTCGCGGCATCCGCTTTGTGGACATGCTGGATCAGGAAATTTTCAGGGAGAAGGTAACGACTCTTCTGGACGAAAAGAATTTTTACCTGAAAAATTACCTGGCCGCGGAGACACTCGATCCGGAGGAAATCATCAATCAGTACCAGGCCTATGCGCAAAGACTGGCACCCCATGTGACCAACATCTCGATCTTTATCAACCAGGCCATTCAGAGCGGACACCAGGTCATGTTTGAGGGCGCCCAAGGCACCCATCTCGACATCGATCACGGCACCTATCCCTATGTGACGTCTTCCAACACCCTGGCGGGCAATGCCTGCTGCGGGGCCGGCGTGGGCCCGAAGGCCATCACCGAAGTCATGGGCATTGTCAAAGCTTACACCACGCGGGTGGGCTTAGGCCCCTTCCCTTCGGAGCTTTTCGATGCAACTGGCGACAGGATCCAACAGAAAGGGGCCGAATTCGGCTCCACCACCGGCCGCAAACGGCGCTGCGGCTGGCTGGATACGGTAATTCTGCGCAATGCCGTCCGCTTGAACGGTTTGACCTGCCTGGCCATCACCAAGCTGGATGTCCTGACCGGCCTGGAGTCCCTAAATATCTGCACGGGATATGCATACCGGGGGCAAATCCTGCAGGATTTTCCCGCCAGTCTCAAAGTCCTGGCGGAGTGCCAACCCGTATACGAAACCCTGCCGGGATGGTCCGAAGATATCGCACCCATCAAGAAAGCCGGGGATCTTCCGCCGAACGTCAAGAGTTACCTGAATCGGATCGAAGAACTGACCGCAACCCCGATTTATATCATTTCCGTCAGTCCGGAAAGAGATGCAACGATTGTGGTGAAAAATCCTTTCCGCTAAGTGCCTCGAGCAGGGATTCAGACTACAAGGCGCATATTGTCAACGGGCAACCCCCATCGAGTCAAAGCGCGATGGGGGTTGTCCGTTGTTCGTTGTCGGTTGTGGGTTGACCCCCCGCAGGGAACGGATCCTAATATTATTGATTGACATTTGGATCTCTTTGACATAAAGAATACAGGTCAGTCGGGACGTGGCTCAGTCTGGTAGAGCACAGCGTTCGGGACGCTGGGGTCGCTGGTTCAAATCCAGTCGTCCCGACCACATTCATATCAACAACTTAACGCTTGTCGCGGAGGTTCTAAGGAATCCTAATCGGGCGATGTCGGGCCAACCGACGCCTCGGGGTTTTTGGGCACCGTCCGAACGCGCGTTAAGACCGCCCCCATCGCCAAGTATAGCGCGTCGCCTTGTCTGTCTCCCGGCATCGGGCAGGCAAGGACTTCTAATCTCCCGTTTCAGCGCCGTTACAACCATTTTTTTTGAGATGTCACGCTCCCGGCGAGGTCGCTCATTTTCACGCTTCAGCCGCCGCAGCTGCTCATCCCCAGGTTTCAAATGGCTTTTACCGGGAAAAGCCTGCGCGCCGTGATCTCTGAGCTGGCGCTTCCAGCGGCAAAGAACGCCTTGGCCAATTCCAAAAGCCGCTCCACCCCCCGATTGTTAACCCCAGGCTCGGAGGCCATCCGAACCGCCTCTCACTTGAATTCTAAAGCGTACTTTCTTGGCATAGACACCCCTCCTGTTTCTTTTTAAGCCAATTTGCTTCATGGTGTGTCGACTAATTTGGGGTACGGCAGGCACCTCTTCCTGGTTAGGTTGCTTAAGGGCTGCAAGCTTTAAAGGATAGCATCCACAGGATCGATAAAATTCTTCAATTTGAGCCTTCAAGGGTTTGGCCTCCGTCAAAAGATGCGTCCCCAGAGAAAAACAAATAGGACGACCGTTCTGAACTTTTCGGAAATAATAAATACCGCTTCTTTTACGTAAACTTGTTTTCTTTTTGGCCGTGGTCATACCTCCCACTTCCTGCTGGATGATATAGCCACGCACAAGAAATTGCACCTAAAATCCGAATATGAACTGTAACAAAACTGTTGACACTGTAATAAAAAATGTTACTATATAGCGTATGATTAAAAGCTTTAAGCACAAGGGACTCAGTGAGCTGTTTGAAGCCGGACGAACACACCGTGTCCGCCCGGATTTACAATCACGTTGTCTGCGACGCTTGGAAGCTTTGGATCTAGCAGAGATTCTAACTGATTTGAATGTGCCCGGGTTCAATTTCCACGGCCTTCATGGGGTACCGAAACGTTACAGCATCCACGTCAATGGCCCTTGGTCTATCACCTTTGAGTGGAAAGAGGGTGAAGCGCTGCGGGTCGATCTTGAACAATATCATTGAGGTAAATCATGGGAGAATACTACACTAAACGTCCTTTAAATCGGCCACCGATCCATCCCGGTGAAATTCTGCGTGAAGATGTGCTACCCGCGCTCGGACTTTCTGTCAGTGAAGCTGCACGGAGATTAGGTATTTCAAGACAACAGTTACACCGTGTATTAGCTTGTACCCATCCAATCACAACTGAGATGGCGCTTAGGATTGGAAAGTTTGCCGGCAACGGTCCAGGACTTTGGTTACGTATGCAGCAAGCGTATGATTTATGGCATGTTGAGCAACGGATGAAAGACGAACTATCAAAGATTGAAACAGCCGCACCGGCTTGATTCGGCACCTAACCACGCCATGAAGGCGGACGGGCTATATCCTGCGGCTCCGAAATTAGCCGGTTTCCCTCTATCAAGATTTTTTTCACACTGACCCGGGTTCTTTCGCAATGTCAAGGTTCCTACACGCGCGCCACTTATGCGTGGCGTTGTGCGGCAAGGACAAATGCAGATAAGAGCTGCGAATGGGAGCGAGAAAACAGTTGCGGTGAATAAAAACCTTTGCATAATTGAAAGGATTTATTCAGGAAGGGCGCGCTGCAACTCTTCGCGGATTACTTTTCGCAAAACAGCCTCATCAAAAGGCTTTTCCTGCTTGGCAAGATGATGCCTGAGAACCTCATTAATCATTGTTTGGTAGCGGAAGCTCAAGGACCACTCGCACCTCGTGGCCAGTAACTGAGGGCCTTCGCTGTCATGCAAGTAAAAAGCTGGGCCCATCCATGTGGCCCTTAAAATCATATGTTGACAGGCTTCTCCGCATAATTTACATTACGTAGTGTCAACATTTTCCAATAAAGGGGCAATCCATGAAAGCCACCGCAAAAGATCTCAGGTTTCATTCGAAGGAGTTACTGGATACCGTCAATCGAGGCGAGGAAGTCGTCATAACCTTTCGGGGCAAACCTTGCGCCAAACTTGTTCCTTACAGAGAAAAAAAGGGCAAAACCATAAAGAATGAACTGTTCGGGATCTGGAAAGATAACGATATGGTCCAAAACGTTGCGGAATATGTCCGGAAATTGAGAGAAGGAAGATTCTAGATGGTTATCGATACAGATGTTCTCATTTGGTACATGAAAGGGAATCCAAGGGCATATAAAAC
>CP070697.1:2281811-2287654 GCA_020353555.1 Desulfobacterales bacterium | reverse complement strand
GTAGACTTCAATCCGATCCTTAGCCTCCAACATGCCGTTCACCTCACCCATAACAATGAGCATACCGACCGACATATCCGCGTGAACCACCGCTTTTTCCCCTACAATGACCGTGCCATCAGTACTTATAATTTTGCCTCTCACATTGCCATCCAGTCTAATCGTGCCCTGGAATTCGATGGTACCGTCAAAGCTGGCGTCCGGACCTACAAATGTGGAGATGGAATCCGTTTTTTTAGCTTTTTTCATATTCGGTGAATTTCCTCCTCATCAAAGCCTCACCGCAATTTTGCTGAACTGGGATCTGATCAGCTATCCTGGCAAGGCGCCTGCGTTGGGATTCTAATTTGATGGCTGGTTGGTTTTCAGAAGATATCCGGAGCACTTGCATTTGAAATGCTTATCCCCATGGAGCGGTCCCCAACACATCCAATTAATTCAACAAAAACCGCCGCATGCTGACATTCAGTAATAGTCCGATACAAATCGCCGAGGTAATCACGGACGATCCCCCGTAACTGATCAAAGGCAGAGGTACGCCCACAACCGGCATCAACCCCATCGTCATTCCAATATTGATAACCACTTGCCAAAAAATCATCGCTGTCACTCCCACCGCCAGGATCGTCCCAAAAGGTTCCCGGCATCCCTGGGCGACTTTCAAGCCCCAGAAAATCAATATCAGAAAAAGGAGGATCAGCAACCCGGACCCGATAAATCCCCACTCCTCAGCCAGGACCGAAAAAATAAAGTCAGTGTGTTCCTCGGGCAAAAATGACAGCGCGTTTTGCGTCCCTTTCAGATACCCTTTACCGGCAATCATTCCGGACCCAATGGCGATTTTGGATTGAATAATATGATATCCGGCCCCCAATGGGTCGCGGTCCGGATCCAAAAAAACCAATATGCGTCGCTTCTGATATTCCTTCAAAAAAAACCAAACCATGGGAACGCTGACGGCACAAAAGGCGACCAGGCAAACCAGCGAGCGGCGCTCAATTTTGACGAACATGGTCATCGAACAGGCAATCAACACCAACAACATGGCCGTGCCTAAATCGGGTTGTTTAACGATCAAGGCGAAGGGAATAAGAACCAAAATAAAAGGTTTAAAAAGCTCCCTCAGGGTAAACCCTTGTGTGTTGGCATCTTTGGAGTAATAGCGCGCCAGCATGATGATGATACCGATCTTCACCAACTCCGAAGGTTGAATGGAAATCGGCCCCAGACTCAGCCAACGCCTGGAACCGCCCACATATTTCCCAACGAATAGAACCCCGATCAAGAGCAGAACGCAAACTACATAGATGGGTTGCGCCCACCGATCCAATTTTTTGTAGTTAAATAAGAAGGTGAGGACCATCGCCGCCAAACCGGCTGAAAACCAGATCAGTTGCTTAATGAAGATTTTCTTCTGGGGCAAGGGCGTCTCGGCCGTTACGGCGCTGTATAAAATCGCCAACCCGATACACCCCAGCAAAAAGACCAGCAACAATAAGCCCCAATCAAAGTTTTGCACCAATCGTCGGTCAAACATCATGGCATTGCTCCGTGAAATTCAGATCAGCGCCAGCGGCTGGCGCCGCCTTGCACGTTCGTCAGCCCGCGTATCGTCAAGTGCGGGTCGCTGATCCGCTAAATCGCCTTTTTTCATAACGCCTCCCAAGGGGAGAGCCTTGCGAGGGATGCCTTCGAACCAGAAACATGCCACGCATCCCCCCCACATTGCTGGTACGAAGGTTGAAGCCGGCCCGCGGACCACCCCGCCGCGCTCAGGGCGGGAGGCGCCTCGAATTACTTGGGGACAACATATTTTCGCTAGATTCTGAGTTACTGGGTGAGGGATAAAGAGTCGGCACTCTGAGCTTTCAACAACCCGTCTGGCCCCCGATCGATCAAATAAGCCTTAATCAATTCTCTGGCTACCGGTGCCGCTGCCGTCGAACCATGGGCGCCATGTTCCACAATGACCGTCACCGCAATCTTGGGGTGGGCCGAGGGCGCGTAGGCCACAAACCAGGCATGGGATTTGAGGTGGTCCTCTATCTCCTCTTCCTTCATGGACTCCTGGCCTTTGCGACTGAAAACCTGAGCCGTTCCGGTTTTGCCGCTAATGTCGATCTCTTCCAGAGAAGCCGTCTGACGCGCCGTCCCTCTTTTGCCATTGACAACCTCCCACAAGCCTTTACGCACAAGCTCCAAGTTGGCTTTGCTAACCGGCAGTTTCCCGACCACCTGAGGTTTGAAGCTGTACAATATTTGGCCATCGGCGGTCACGATGTTTTGCAATATCTGCGGACTATAGCGAACTCCGCCATTGGCCACCGCCGCGGTCAAAACCGCCATCTGCAACGGTGTAGCCAAATTAAATCCTTGTCCGATGGCGATCGAAAGCGTTTCACCCTCCTGCCATGGCACGCCGGTACGTTGTTTTTTCCAGGCCGCGGTCGGAATCAATCCCGGTGCTTCGCGATCCAGGTTAATTCCCGTACGCGCGCCGAGACCGGCGGCTTTGGCATACCATGCCAGACGATCAACTCCCAGTTCGCGGCCTACCTGATAAAAAAAGACATCGCACGATTCGGCAATGGCCTTGATGATGTGGACTTTGCCATGTCCGCCCCTTTTCCAGCAGCGAAAGACGCGGTTGCCCAATCGGTAGTGCCCGGGACAATGGAAGACGGTGTCGGCATCGATGATGCCTTCTTGCAGGCCGGCCAGGGCGGTGATTATTTTGTAGGTCGACCCCGGTGGATATTCCGCCTGAATGGCCTTGTTTTCCAGAGGCCGATAGGGGTTGCCAATAAGCGCATCCCATTGTTTATAAGACATCCCGTTCACAAATATGTTCTGGTCAAAGGAGGGGCTGCTGGCCAACGCCAGGATGCGCCCGCTGGTCGGCTCCATCGCCACCAAGGCCCCCGCCTGACCTTCTAAAAGCGCTTCGGCCTTTTTTTGCAGGGCCTGGTCAATCGTCATGTAAATATCCTGCCCCGGTGTGGCCGCAACGGTTTTCAAAATTCGAACGACCTGACCATTGGCATTGACCTCCACCTGCCGGCCCCCGCGCTTGCCCTGTAAATAATTTTCAAAAGCCTTTTCCGCTCCAAATTTTCCGATAAAATCACCGCCCCGTCGTTCTTCGTATTTCCCGCTTTTCAGCTCATCCGAGCTAATCTCGCTTAAATAACCGATCAGATGGGCTGAACTCTGTTCGTTAAGATAATGTCTTCGCAGCCTTACATTTACATCCACACCGGGCAAATCGAATCGATGGACTTCGATGGCGGCCAACACATCACGCCCGATATCCTGTTTGACCACGATCGGCTGATAGGACGAGACGCCTTTGGTCCGTTTTATTTTTGCGAACAGGTCTTCGGACGTCATATCAAGGTGTCTGGATAGCTTTGCAATGGTTTGATCCAGGGGGGCCGCATCCTTTAGAATGATACTCACGTCAAAGGAGGGGCGGTTGTCCACCAGCAAATCGCCGTTCCGATCATGAATGAGCCCCCGCGGGGCTTCGATATCTTGCAGCCGAATCCGGTTGTTTAAAGACAGTCGCCGATATTCATCCCCCATTATCACCTGGAGGTAAATCAAACGCACGAAAAGAACCACAAAGGCGGCCAATGCGCAAACCATGACGCCCAATAGACGTTGTTTATACCAATCATGATCTGCAGTTTTAAGATATTTTTCCAAGGCAGCTGTCATGAATAGAGCATTCCGAGATCCTTGGTCAGGTGTCGGACGATCGATGGCCGCTGACCGAACTCACAATCCCGAACGCTATACACGCATTTCCCGTGGCGACCCCACAAGTTGGTTATAGTCGAATAATTTCCATCAGCCGCGGCCCACCCGTCAAGTCCCCGGCTTGTCTCGCTGCGCAAAGACCGCCGTTTGCCATTTTTCCACGCGCTTTTGGCCATTGCTTAAAGCCCAGAGTAGAAAAGGTCCCGTGCCGATGGCCGCAAGCAGCTGGATGACAAACCTCTTCGTAACCTCTGAGGGATATTGCACCCCGGAGCCTAACAAACCCCAAATTCCGATAAATATGATGTTTTCGATGATAACCCCGCCCAGAACGAGGAGTGCTAAGAGAAGCCGATTGCCGAGTCGGAGAAATTTCGAGATAAACTCCACGCCGATCAACAGCCACAGGTAGGTTGTTAAATAAACCCCGAAAGGGCTCCCCGAAAGACTGTCCATCAAAAAACCGACGAACAGGACAAAAATTAGGCTTTCACGCACAGGACGGGAGGCACCGACGTAGATGACAAAGGGGAGTAACAGATCATAGAATCGATCCAATAACGGCAGATTAGGCATGACCGTGGTTTGAAAGATGATCAAACCCAGACAGGCGCTGATATAAAAGCAATGGATCATTGCTCGGTCTCGAATTCATGCTTTGGGGGGTCCAAGATGACCAGCACCTCTTCCAGGGTTTCAAAATCAACAAAAGGTGCAACGGTGACGGCCTGAAAAATAGCTGAGTTCCGCCGGATAATGTCCGAGACCCGCCCGATGCGCAACCCTTTGGGGTAGACACCATCGAGGCCCGAGGAGATCACCGTGTCTCCGATTTCAATATCATGTTTCCGTAAAGCATATTCCAGATAGCATTGATCGGTGGCGCCTCCTTTGATGACGCCGCGCGCCCGGGTCCTCTGGATGAGGGCATCCACCGCGCTATTGCGGTCGATGATCAACATGACCTTGGAATAATGGGCGGAAGTCTCGATTACCTGACCCACAATTCCTTCTGACATGACCACCGCCAATCCTTTTCTTAATCCTTCCGCCTCCCCCTTATCGATAATAACCGTATTGAACCAAGTGGAGGGGTCTTTGCCAATCACCTCGGCCGCGAGAACCCGCTTGGGGGTGCTCTGCTGGAAGTTCAGCAAGCTGCGGAGGCGTAAGTTGGAAAGTTCAATTTCGCGTAAATGATTATTTTTCTCAACCGCCTGACTCAACGATTTTTTCAGTCGCTGGTTTTCCTGAGACACGGCAACCAGAAAAAAATAATGCTCCCAGACCTCGCGGGCAAACCGCATCGAGCGGGTAATAAGTTTCTGAAAAGGCGCGACAAAAGAAATCGCCACGCGCCCCATTCCCAAGGGGGAATAGGATCGCGTGGCAAAAGAAAGGACGATTAAATTGACAGTTATCAGTGCGGCCAGGCCGAGAATCAGCGCCATCCTTCTCGAAAACATGAATCTAGTATATCATTACATCTTTGAGGATTTCTAAATTATCCAGCGCTTTTCCTGAGCCCAACGCCACGGTTGATAACGGATCCTCGGTGACAGTGACCGGCAAACTGGTTTCCTCCCTGATCAGCCGATCTAGATTTTTGAGAAGGGCCCCCCCGCCGGTTAAGATGATTCCGCGATCGACGATGTCGGCGGACAATTCCGGGGGGGTTTGTTCCAAAGCAATTTTCACCGTTTCCACAATGGCATCAATCTGTTCGGAAATAGATAATCGGATTTCTTCGGAATCGATGGAAAGTATCTTGGGAATTCCCGACGCCAAGTCCCGGCCTTTGACTTCGATGGTTTCTAAATTCTGGGTGTCCGGATAGGCATTGCCGATGGTCGTTTTGATAATTTCCGCCGTGCGTTCACCGATCAGCAAATTATATTTGCGTTTGACGTACTGAATGATGGCCTCATCCATCTTGTCGCCCGCCACCCGGACAGAGCGACTGTAGACAATACCTTTCAACGAAATCACGGCCACCTCCGTGGTCCCGCCGCCGATATCCACCACCATATTGCAGGTGGGCTCGGTAATGGGAAGCCCGGCACCGATGGCGGCCGCCATCG
>CP070697.1:2275836-2281711 GCA_020353555.1 Desulfobacterales bacterium | reverse complement strand
AGGGGACGGAAACGTCTATCCCGCCTGCTTGGCTCGTATGGGAGTAAGGAGTTCGGCACCAGTTAGCACCGTTTGGGCATTGACGACGCGCTTCAAAAAATCGGCTCGGGCCCCTGAGCGGGAGAGCTTACCGGACGTTGTGCGCGGCAATGTATTGCGGGGAACCAACTCCACGAAACAGTCAATACCGAGCTCCTGACGAATGAGGCCATGCATCCGTTCCAGCAAGTTGGCACGTTTGTCGTCTTCCGTGATGCGGCATTGAATCACCAGAACGGCTTTTTCCTTTCCATCCAGACCCGGCACGGTAAAGGCTGAGGCATCCCCGGTCCTCACTTCGGGCTGCTGCTCAGCCAGGTATTCCAGGTCCTGGGGCCAAATATTGCGGCTGTTGATGATGATCAGGTCCTTGGCACGCCCGGTGATATGAACGCGGCCTCCAACGCGGTAGGCGAGGTCGCCGGTGTTGAGCCAGCCTGCAGGGGAGAGAAATTCGCGGGTTAACCGGGCATTGCCGAAGTAGCCGCACATGACGCTGGGTCCCCGGACAAAGAGCGTCCCGATGCGCCGTTCCGGCAGCACTTTTCCCGCAGGGTCCCGCACTTCGACTTCCAATCCCGGCAGCGGCAGTCCGCAATCCACAAAACCGGTCGCACGCCCGGAAGCACTCCCGGTCGCGGTCACGGAGCTTGTGGGCCGGGCCTCTTGGTATCGTGCCAAATGCTCGCCGTCCACATAGTCCACCTTGAGTCCCTGGTTAAGGGGTGTAAAGCTCACGGCGAGCGTGCATTCCGCCATACCGTAACACGCGAGAAACGCGCGCGAATCAAATCCGGCGGGAGCCAGAGTCTCGGCAAACTGCACCAGCGGTTCCGGCCGAATCGTTTCGGCCCCGATGCCCGCCACGCGCCAGGCGCTCAGATCGAATCGGCCGACATCCTCCTGTCGCAGGCGCAGCAAACACAACTCATAGCCGAACGGCGGACTGAAGGATATGGTCCCTCGATTCTGCGTGAGCAGTTCCAGCCATTGTCGGGGACGCATGGCAAAATCGCGCGTGCTCAGGTAATCCACGGACAATTGGGAAGCCAACGGGGCCAGCACGAGCCCGACGAGTCCCATGTCATGGTAGTACGGAAGCCACGACACACAGCGGTCTCCCGCGCGAACCTGAACGCCCGCTTTGACGATGGCCGCCAGATTGTAAAGCACGGCCTCCTGGGTAATCATCACCCCGCGGGGAAAACGCGTGCTTCCCGAAGTGTACTGAAGGTACGCCACTTCATCCGACGCGGACGGCTGCAATGGGGTGGTTCCTTCCGGTAACGCCGCGAAGGTTTCCGCATTGCCCCAGAACTTCAAGTTCAATCCTTCCGCCGCTTCGGCCAGAAACGGTAGAAATCCGTCGGGCGCCACGGCAATGGGCGCTTGGCAGTCAATGAGCAGCCGGCGCAACTGTGAGACGTAGGCCTTGTGACCGCCTAGATGGACCGAGGCCGGCAAAGGTACAGGCACCAGGCCGGCATATTGACAAGCAAAGAAAAAGCAAAGGAAATCCGGGTGCGTTTCCGCTACCAGAGCCACCCGCGCGCCCCGCTCGAGTCCCAGGCCGTGAAGACGTTGAGCCACTGCTAGTGCTTGTTCCCGCAGGGTCCTATAAGCAAGGACGGTTTTCAGCTTACCGGCACCGGTATAGAAATTAAACCCGGTTTCACCCTGGGCCGCGTAATCCAGCGCCTCTGCCAGGGTGGAGAAATCCGCGGCCCGAAACGGCAGTGTACTTCCAGTTGGTGTAGCATCCATAATCAACTTAATTATCTCTCCCAATAATCAACCGGTCTCGGCTAACGCAGAATTGCCTGAAAGACCGCCGGCTAGACCATGAATCGACTAGTTACCCTGGTTACTTTTCATCTCGTCTGCCGCCAAAATCAACCTCTCTTACCTAATTTGACGTTGAATGTCAAACCCTGATTTGATTAAGTTGCCGAAACATTTTCATTTTTTGTGTCTAACGGACAAGGGTTTGCTTTGTCCCTTATCCGAAACGCGGCTTAAAAGCAACCCGAATGTTAAATTTTCACCCGCTCTCCGGCCGCCCGCATCCCTCGGCGCGTTAATTGAAGTCAAACGGCTTTACCACAAAAGATCTTATTCTAATCCCTAAACGCCCATTCTGCAAATGCAAAACCTAAATTTCCAAAAGTAGATCAAATATTGGCGCTTGTCCCCAAATCGCAACCCGAAAATAAAACCACAACATATAGTATCTTCGTAGATTGTAGACTACATTATATTATAGGGTATTTTTTTGCAACTGTTTTTTGGGCGGTTTCGCAAATATCACGATATCCGAAAGTAAAGCCTCAGCCGCTGAGTGCCCGCTTGGGGGTTATTGGCTCCGTCCCTGGGGAGGTCCGAACCGACCTGGGACCCGGCTCCAGTTTGGGTTTGCGCAAAAAACCGCTGGCTTTTTCTTTCTTTTTCTGGCAGTAATTCCCAAATCATTAGACTGTTTAGATACCGCGGAGCATGGGCGGATCCGGAGGATACCCCGGACAAGGTTCGCTTCGTCTGAGATCCCCCGTGGGGGTAACGCACGCATTATGCGCCAATTCTTCCAGCGTCAAGATTCGCAGTGCCAAGGGCTGCAGGTCATCCCCGCCGACGGACGCCGCACGCGGCAGCGGTTTATCCGCCTACCCTGGTTGATTTATGCCGATGATCCGGCCTGGGTGCCACCCCTGCTGATGGAGCGGCGTCAGCATCTTTCCCCGCGCAATCCGTATTTTGCGCATGCCCGGTCCCGTTTCTGGATTGCTTACCGGGGTCGACAACCCGTGGGCCGCATCAGCGCCCAGATCGACGATCTCCACTTGCAGCGTTACCAGGACGCTACCGGGTTTTTTGGTATGATCGAAGCCGAAAACAACGCGGAGACCTTCCAGGCCCTCCTCAACACCGCTGAAACCTGGCTGCACCAACAGGGCATGCGGCGCATCTTAGGCCCGTTTAATCTATCCATCAACCAGGAACCGGGACTGCTGGTGGATGGATTTCATATCCCGCCATCGATCATGATGGGACATGCCCGCCCGTACTATGCCGCCGCGATAGAGGGACAGGGTTATCGCAAGGCCAAGGACCTGCTGGCCTACCGTGTTGACATCAATTATCCCATGTCGGAAACCATCCGCGCCATCCAGGCCAAAGCCGCCGGACGCGTGCGCACCCGACCGCTGCGCCGCTCCCTTTTAACCGAAGACCTGCAGATTCTACGCAACATTTTCGAAGATGCCTGGTCCCAGAATTGGGGTTTCATACCCTTCACGGAGGCCGAATTCGAACATCTCGGTCACGATCTAAAAACGCTGGTCGACGATGAGATGGTTCAAATTGCCGAAGTCGATGGCGTTCCGGCCGCCATGCTGGTGGCCCTGCCCAACATCAACGAGATTATTGGTGACCTCAACGGACGGCTCTTGCCCTTTGGCTGGCTGAAGCTGCTATGGCGGCTGAAGACCGCCTACCCGAAATCGGCGCGCGTCCCTCTCATGGGCGTCCGCCGCAAATATCAGGAAAACCTGGTGGGGGCTGCCCTGGCATTCTTGATCATAGAGGCCGTGCGGGCCCATGGCATCCGACGCGGCATCCAAGAAGTGGAATTGTCCTGGATTCTGGAAGACAACTGGAGGATGCGGAATATTCTGGAATGGATCGGGGGCGTTGCTTACAAACGCTATCGCATCTACGGCAAGGATCTGGTTTGATCGATGAACCCCACGACAACTGCTTTTACGGCGCTGGTACTCGCCGCCGATCGAGGGTCCGGCAATCCCGTCGCTGAGGCCGCCGGTGTCCCCGTCAAGTCGCTGACGCCCGTCGGCGGCACCCCCATGGTGCTGCGCGTGTTGGATGCCCTGGAGGCCGCCCAGGAAGTCGATACCTGCATCCTCTGCGGCCCTCCCCCAACCATTGTTAATCAAGTGGCCGAACTTCGCGCCCGCATCGCCTCCGGCGCGGTTCGGTGGACCGGCCACCAGGCAACGCCGAGTTCCAGCACCTCTCACGTATTACAGTCGCTTCCCGAGAACACCCCCGTTTTGGTCACAACCGCCGACCATGCGCTGCTTAGCGCCCGGATCGTCGATTATTTCTGTTCCGAGGCCCGCACCACGGGGTGCGACATCGCCGCGGGGTTGGCCGCTTATGACTCCGTGTTGGCGGCCTATCCCACAACCCGCCGAACGGCAATGCGCTTCAGGGACGGCGCTTACTGCGGCTGCAACCTGTTTGCCTTCCTGACGCCCCGCGCCCGTGCGGCCGCCGATTGGTGGCGTCGGGTCGAACACCAGCGCAAGAAGCCCCTGCGCATGATGGGCGCCCTGGGTGGCAGGAACGTATTACTTTATTTACTGCGGCGGTTAACCCTGACCGAAGGCCTGGAGCAGATCTCGCGCCGCATGGGACTCCGTGCCGGAGCCGTCATCCTTCCTTTCCCGGAAGCGGCGGTGGATGTGGATAAGGTCAGCGACTGGGAACTCGTGGAAGCCATCCTGGCCCGCCAATCTCCTTGAATCTTCCGCCCCCCATCTTTAGGGTGATTCAATTTCATCGCCGACCCCCGGCGGGCGATGGGGAGATCGGATCTGCATCTGCCGGCTGGCGCCCTCTTCGGCCACGAAACGCTCCTGCGCCGGCGAAAAGCCGCGCACGGCCAGGTACACTCTCCAGCCCGGAGGATGGGGGGTGATGCGGTAGACATGGTAGCAGGCCCGACGCTGCGGCTTGCGCCCCACGGCCGTGGCCGACGGAACCCCGATCACCGGCACCCGGCCGGCCGGGGTGGTTAACTGACTCAGCGAACGGTGATGGGCATGACCATGTAGAATCAATTCCGCCCCATGACGCGCCAGTACCGAACGAAATGCCGCTGCATCCGTCAGGCGTTTACGCGCGACAACCACTCCTGAAACCGGTGGATGGTGGATCAGTACGACCCGGAATAGGCCCTCGCGACCGGTTTCGGCAAGGATCTGAGCCAGTTTTTGCAGCTGCCCCTGGCCGATGCTGCCGACGGCCAGCAGCGGGTTGTTGGGATGTGCGCTGGAGACGCCGATGAAAGCGATCGGTCCGCGCCGACGCAAACTGGGAAAAACCGGGCGGGAATTCCGCTTGCTTGCCGACGGTTCGTCCGAGACCATATACTCTTGCCAGAGAGCGAGCGCACGGCCCCCGCGGGAAGGGACATAGGTGTCATGATTGCCGGGGATTACGGTGACTTGCCAGGGGGAGCCCAGGCGCCGCAGCAACCGGGCGGCCTGGCGGAACTCGTCGGACAAACTTAAATGGGTCAGATCGCCGGTGACAACGATATGATCCAGACCGGCCGCCGGCAGGTCATCCAGCAACGCATCCAGCACCTTGGGCCGGTGCTCGGCGTGCCGGCGCAACCTCCAAGCCGCATAACCAAAGATCCGCTTATTCAACAGTTCGCGCAGACGCGCCCCTTTCAGGGAGAACAGATGCAGATCGGAGAGGTGTGCCAGCGCAAAGGTTTGATTCACGACCGTGCCTTTCCCGGGTGTTTGGGTATGTCCGTCGCCCTACGGCTCGAAGATACGCGTGGGCAGCATCCACGGGAGGGAAGGCGACCTCGGGAAGACGCTCTTCCTCTCGCTGCCTTCCCCTCCGGCATTCTGATTCTCTGCCAACGGAATTCCTCACCCGTAGCGTCTAACCGGCAAGGCGTCCCGCCCACGGGGTTCGAGTTCAAGGCAGGCTCCCTTTTCAACCCCCGGACCGCCGGGAGTATCTCGCGGGAAAAAATCGGAGCCTGACGCCGAAATTGGGAAAAATAGCCATTTCCGGACCG
>CP070697.1:2269857-2275736 GCA_020353555.1 Desulfobacterales bacterium | reverse complement strand
GTGTATGCATGTTTGACCCGGGTTAGGTAAGTGACGGGTTGAATGGCAAGGTTTACTTCTTCCTTGATTTCCCGGATGCAGGCCGCTTCCGCGGATTCGCCCGGGCGGATTTTGCCGCCCGGAAATTCCCAGAGTCCCCCCAGCAGTCCCTCCGGTTTGCGCTGCGTGATTAAGACCTGATTCTTTTTGAATACCACCCCGACGGCGATATGCAATTCCGGGATGACCCGGGTTTTCATTCTTCGCGGGTATCGATCGACGCAGTGATTTTGATAGGCCTGACAAGCCCGTTGCAGGGGGCAGATCTCACAGGCCGGATTTTGGGGTTTACACACCAGGGCGCCCAGTTCCATGAGCGCCTGATTAAATGTTCCCGGCGCGCGCGTGTCCAGCAAGCGCCCGGCGGTTTCCTGGAAAATTTGATACGCAGAAGATGTGTTGACGGCCGCGTCGATTTGAAAGAGACGGGCCAGCACGCGTTTGACGTTACCGTCCACCACCGGATAGGGCTGTCCGGCGGCAATGCTTAACACCGCCGCCGCGATGTAGTCGCCCACGCCCGGCAGATGACGAAAGTCTTGCCAGTTGTCCGGAATTTTACCGTCGTGATGATCTACAACCGCCCGGGCCGCCCGATGCAGGTTGCGGGCGCGCGCATAATAACCCAGCCCCTCCCAAACCTTCAGGACTTCGTCTAAATCGGCCCGGGCCAGATGCTCAAGATCCGGAAACTTGGCGATGAACTTATGGTAATAGGGGACGACGGTGTTTACCTGGGTTTGTTGCAGCATGACCTCTGAAACCCAAATAAAATAAGGATTGGCCGCCTGACGCCACGGCAATTGACGGTGATTCTTTGCGTACCAGTCGTAGAGTTGGCGGCGGATAACCACAAGGTCTCGGTTGCGCATCGGAAGCAAGCCAATAACTCCATCGTGATGCGGCCATACTCCAGCCTGAATCCCGGAACTCACTTGCGCCCCAAGATTTTTTCCACCACGGTTTGAACATCGGAGGTCGGGTCTGTGCAGGCAAAACCCCGGCAGATGTGGGCCGTCGTCTGGCCCTTTACCAGCTGTAGCCCGTCCGTGTAACCGGCAAACTTGGCCAACCGCTCCGCATCCTGATCACTTTTCAACAGCGCGACCTTATTGGGAGCAAAATTGAGATTCAAAGCGTTGAGCAGTCTGCGGGTCGCCTTTGTATCCCGCTCTCCGGCGATAACGACCTCCTGCCCCGGGCGCAGGGCAAAATCGAGCCCCAACAGAAAGTATGTGAATGCCGCCGGCTGAAGTCTGACCGATCCGGCAAACGCGCGCACCTGTTCCTGGGCTTTGATTTCCCATTTGGAATCCCCGGTCAGCCGGGCCAGGCAGAGCATATTCAGGAGCGCCACGGAGTTGGCCGAGGGAATGGCGCCGTCATATAAATCTTTGGGCCGCACCGGCAGTTCCTCACGGCCTTTGACCGTCAGGAAAAACCCGCCTTGGTCTTCATCCCAAAACGCCTTCAGCATTTCTTCTTGGAGCGCCGCGGCCTGCTCCGCATAGGTCAGGTCAAACGTGGCCTGGTAAAGATTCAAAAGTCCGTGGATCAAGAACGCATAATCGCTGGCCTGGGCTTTAATTGCCAGCTCACCCTCGCGGAAGCGGTGATAGAGCTGTCCCGCTTCGTCTCGCATGTGGTCGAGGATAAAGCGCACGGCGCGCCGGGCGGCATCTTCATACGCGGGTTGGTCCAGGATGCGGGCGCCCAACGCCAGGGCGGCGATCATCAGACCGTTCCAGTCGGTGAGAATCTTATCGTCTTTCAGGGGATGAATGCGGCGCGCGCGAACCTGGTAGAGTTGATGGCGCAGCGCGTCCCAGCGCGCCTGTATCTGCGCTTCTTCCAATTCCAGTTTGGCAGCCCACTGGGCCAGGTCCATCCGGAGATGCAAAATATTGGCACCGGTTTTGCGGCCGGAAGCCTCTTCCAGAAAATTTCCCGCTGGGTTCAGATTAAATATCCTCTCCCAGGTCTGGGTTTGTTCCTCACCGACGACCTTGCGGAAGTCATCGCTGGTCCAGACATAAAATTTGCCTTCTTCCCCTTCACTGTCGGCATCCTCTGCGGAGAAGAAGGCGCCCTGGGGCGAAGTCATATCCCGCAGAACATAGGTGAAGATCTCCTCGGCGGTTCGGGCGAACAACGGATTTCTGGTCAACTGATACGTCTCCAGGTACGCCTGGGCGATCAAGGCCTGATCATAGAGCATTTTTTCGAAATGGGGTACCAGCCATTCTTTATCCGTGGAATAGCGGTGGAAACCAAAGCCCACATGGTCCCAGATTCCGCCCCGACGCATGGCCGTCAACGTTTGTTCGACCATCGCCAGCGTCTCTTGATCTTCGGTCCGGTGATGACAGCGCAACAGGAACAGCAGCCGATGAGGGGTCGGGAATTTGGGGGCCGGCTCAAATCCGCCGAACCGGGGGTCATAGCTCCGGGCGATGTGATGATACGCCTGGTCGAGCACCGTGATATCCGGCTCGGCGGCGGATTTGAAGGCAAAGGCCCGATTCAGATTGGCGGCAATCCCGGCCGCCGAAGCCTGGACCTTGTCGATCTGTGAGTTCCATAGGTCTTGAACCTGCTGACAGAGCTCGATCAGGCCGGTCCGGCCGAAACGGCTGCGTTTGGGAATGTAGGTGGCGGCAAAAAACGGTTTTTTATCCGGCGTCATGAAGATATTCAAGGGCCACCCCCCGCTGCCGGTCAGCATTTGGCAGGCGGCCATGTAGACGGCATCGATATCCGGCCGTTCCTCCCGGTCGACCTTGATGCAAACAAAGGTTTCGTTGAGATACTTCGCGGCCTCTTCATCCTCAAACGACTCTTTTTCCATCACATGACACCAATGGCAGGTGGCGTAGCCGATGGAAAGCAATACCGGTTTGTTGGCCGCCTGGGCCTTGGCGAAGGTCTCATCGGACCACGGGTGCCAGTCGACCGGGTTATGGGCGTGCTGCAGCAGATAGGGACTTTTTTCCTGTATGAGGCGGTTAGCAGCCATGGGAACCTCCTTGAATTTGAGCATTGAATTTTAATATAGACACGAAGGTCGCCCTTGGCAATGCACATCAAAAATCAGCGGTTTTGCAGATGATGATAGGGTGGATAGGTCGTCAGGCGGGGATCTTCGACCGGGTGGCCGATGGTGAAGTGATACAAACTTTGATAATGGTTGTCTTTTAATCCCATGATGGCGTGAACCGCGTCATCGAAAAAGCATCCGATTCCGGTCCCGCGGACGCCATGGGCTTCGGCTTCCAGATACAGGACCTGCCCGATCATACCGGTTTCCCAATAGAGGTGCCGGTAGCGATAGGGTTCGTGTTGGATGAGATCTCGGAATTTGGCAATCATTCCCAGGCTGAAGGCGCCGGATCCGGCAATTTCCTGGTGGCAGCTGACCCTCATGGCCTCATGTCTGAAATCGCCCTCTTCCAGAAGATACAGGGGCAGACCCTCTAAAACGGGTTTCCACAAAAAATCAGAGCGCGCGGAACGTTTGATGGGGCCGGCATCGTGATCATTGCGGAAAAAAAAGTAGAGTCCCGGCGCCATTTCACGGACCCGATGGACGAAAAGCAGCAGGTGGACCGATGGTTCCATCAGTTCGGCGTCAAAAGGCGGGCAATCCTGGCGCGGGATCGTTTTCTCCAACATGCTTAGAAATTGGTTTGAGGTGACCGCGCCGCGGCCGTCGAAGGAAGTGGCACTTCTTCTGCGGCGGATAATGGCGGCGGCGGAAGACGAAGCGACCGCGGCATTGATCCCGCCGGAAGGGGCAAAATCATATTTGCGGTCGGGAGTGTCCGGTTTGCCTGTCAGGCGTGCGGTCTTATAAATGATTTCCCAGTTGACGCACTCCCGGCTCAGGGTGTTCGGTTGTCCCGTGAACTCAAGGGTGGCAAAACCGGCAATGATTTCTTCCGGCAGACTGCGCGGGATGTCCATCCCCGATCCGTGGTGGATCCAACACAAAAGCTCGGGGTCTTCGGCTTCCAAATGTGGAAATCTGGTTTGATCCAAGCCGAGAACGGTGGCGATTTTCGCATGGGAGAGACCGTTTAAGTAAGTTGCTTTCCAGCCGAAGAGATTGGCGGCGAGACTGATACCGGCCAAGGCATGGCCCACATCGTGATTGCAGTAGCGGAAGGCGCGTTCGCCGTATTTCCAGGATTCGCGCCAGAAAATGCTGCTCAAACCCATCAAGAAACCGTGGGTATCAAAATGGCGGCCCATCTCCTGCCACCATTCCGCGGGGACCTCCGCTCTTTTTTCCAAGGTGTGCATCAAGGGGTTATAATGATAAACCCCGCTGGCGATGGAGTCCAATGGGGGCAAAATCAAATGTGCTTCCGTGGGGTGGAGATTCCCGCTGGAAGGATTGATCCTCAGAGACCATTGGGATCCGGCGGCGGCCTTCCAGGCGGATAAACCTAGAGATAATTCCAGAAAGCCGGCCACGGTTTTCACTTGGAACGGCTGCGTCTGTCGCTCATCGCGTTGGTACAATTCCAGGTAACCGGCCGGAGGATCTTCTTTGAGCAGCGGCAAGGGAATACTCACGGCGCCTTCGTACGACCGGAAAGGATTCGGCTGGTTTTGCCAGTCCATATAGCCCAGGGATTTGGCATAGCGGTGGAGGTGATGTTTGGTGGCCTCATGATAATGGACAACTTCTTGAAACGCCTGATGATCCATTGCGATTGCCCTCAAATCGAAACGCCGGGAGCGCCGCCCCGTGAAGGTGGTTTGTTCAACCGAAATCCGCCCCACGGTAAAGCGGGAATTTACACCGCGCTCATCCGATGATGCTGACCTAACATGTTCTGACCGTACGGTTTTTGTGATAGGGGCGGCAAGGCACGAAAAGAACAACCGCCCGTCCGGCTGTTTAACGCTTCGACCAAACGTTAATACCATCCCGCTACCCAACAATCAATACCAACGGCCGGGACCAGCGACCGGGTGGGACCCACCACAGGCCGAGAGCCGATTAAACCGCGGGATCGCCCTCGAACTTGGGGCGACACAGCGCGGGATCTGCGTTAGGGCAATACAAAAAGGGCAACACCGCCAAGAGTTGCCCTTTTTGACTTGGTTGCGGGAGGTCTTTTATCCGCAGCAGCTGTCCGTTGTCCCACAGCTGGAACAGGTGGGGCCAAAATTGATGCTGGAACTGATTTTAAAGCCGTAACCCAGAAAGTCGACTTTGACCGGCTTGGCCTTTTCGTAAAAGTCCTGGTCCATGATGAACTGAAAGCCGTGGACGTCGTAAACATTATCCGTATCGCGGGGCTCATCCAGAGCCATCGCCAGGGAAGGACCGCCTCAGCCGCCTTCGTTTAAAAATATCCGGATGGGCGATATTTCCTTGTTTTTGAAATATTCAGCGATCTGCTGGGTAGCTTTTTCCGTGACTTCAACCATGATTTCCTCCTTGTGAGTTATTGTACTGCGCGCAAATCAGCCAGCGAAACGGTTCGCAAATCAGATTCATAACGTTAACTATGAAATGGGGTTTGTCAATGCCAAATTTTGTCTCTCGGGGTTGGCAACCGGACGCTTTGCCGTTGCGTCTCAAGCAAGCGACCGCATGTAATCTTCGTAGACTTTATAGTCTGCCGATGAAAAAAGGATGAAAATGACTTTCTCCAGAGCGGTCTTAGTTTGGAGAAATTCGCAGGTCGTATCCACGGCGATCTTGCAGGCCGCGGCGAGCGGATAGCCGTAAACCCCGCAACTAATCGCAGGAAAGGCGATGGATTTCAAATTGTGATCAACGGCCAGTTGGAGACTGTTGCGGTAGCACTGGGACAAGAGGCGAC
>CP070697.1:2263875-2269757 GCA_020353555.1 Desulfobacterales bacterium | reverse complement strand
CTGAGCCCATTGAACCAACTGTAAATAAAAATCACCGCTGGCATGGGCTGCTGTAGGGTTATTCGGGTAATTAACCCAGATCATCCGGGCCCTTTGAGCAACTTCTGCGGGGATCGCTTCCAAGTCAGGTAAAAAACCGTTTTCTTTCAGGAGAGGTACCGGTTCAACTACTCCCCCAGCAATGGTGACACCGGCAATATAAGCCGGATAGCAAGGATCTGGTACTAGGGCTATATCGCCAACATCTAACAGACAAGTATGGACATGGAAAAGGCCGTCTGCCGAACCTAAAAGCGGCAAAACCTCTGTTTCGGGATCGCATTTTACCCCGTACCGACGTTCGTACCAAGCGGCGATTGATTCTTTGAGCGGCGTAGGTGAATCGAAACTGGGGTAGTGATGATTATCAGGATCATAGCAGGCTTCTGCTAAAATTTTTCGCATATATTCAGGCGGGACCACGTCTGGGTCGCCAAGACCCAGATTAATGACATCTTTTCCCTCTTCCTTCATTTTAGTGACGTTTAGCAAGCTCATGGGTCTGCCTTCTAAAGAGTATCGCTTTCATCATAGACGTTACATATGCAGCACAGGAGTGTGGCCGGTTCATCTCCGATATTTTTCATGCCATGGGGTTCCCTCGACGGAACATAAACGGCATCTCCCGGTTCGGCCCTCGACTTAGCCACGAGTTCGTCTGTCTCGGGATCGAAACGCCAGCATTCAAATCGCCCTTGCAGAATATACATCGTCTGGTGATAGAAATGATTATGAATGGGAATAAGTCCACCGGGCTGGATCGTAAAATAGCGTAGACCATACTCGGGATAACCGTGTCCGTCGTCACCGTATTTGCTCAGCCAACGGATGCTGGTTCCAATGACCTCGTTCATTTCCCCCTTATAGGGGAACTTTTCTATTTTAACATCCTCGCATGCCTGGAAATTGATAATTTCCATCGGTAGCCCCTTTCACCGGAATTTCTCTTATTGTTATCTTTATCGCTTATTATCTTCCTAACTCTATATTTCCCATCCCGGACAGTGCATTCCCATAATTTCATCCAGGGATTTGCTTTAACCTACGCGTTTGTGCAAAAACATAGAAATTGCATTCATTACGAATGCATTTGTTATCAAATTTGCACACACCATATAAACACGGTGCGCACATGTCAATGTTTTTTGCAAAAGGATAAGATGTCAAGCCGTCATCTTTAACTTAAGTCGATTAGATTTTTCTCTTCCAGCGCTCGCTCAAGGGGTCGGCGTTCCGGCAGGGCTATATTGGAATCACCGCTGCGCCAACTGCTGAGCACGCACGATTACCCACGTGCCAAAGGTTCCGATAATGGCTTCGCACGAGAGACGTTACAGCCAAGGTAACCATGCCAGAGGGATTCGGAACGATCTGGCTCGCTGATCCCCTTCACATAAAAGTAGAACTGTTGGTCCCGATCGGCACGCAAGTAGGTCTGCGGTTCACCATCCGAGCGGGCGGTCCAACCGTAGGCGCAGGCGTGATCACTGAGATGCTGTCTTAGCCTAATTGATGAAAAAGACGGACGGTAGAACGCGAATTGAACTGGTGGTCGGTAAAAAGCCGGTTAAATCATGCAGGTTTGATTACAAGTTCTTAAATAAATCTCAAGTAGCAATGGCTGCGCATGTACGCAATTTTCAAATCAGAACACGAGACTATTGCCGCTGAAAGAATAGAGTGCTGTCGTCTTTATCAAACTTCGACGAGTGATCATAGGTTAACCTACACATTTGGGTTTGCCTCTGGCGCTTCCTTCAAAGCCCGCTATAATCGTTCGAGACCCGTAATCACCCCATGACATCGGCAGGCCGTGCTCAAGAGAATGGGCCCTCTGGTTCGTTCCACTTTCTCCATCAATTCCAAAAGCTGTTCGGTGCGATAGCCTCCGACACCCGCTTGCAACTGGCGGCTCCGTATGTTCAGGGACTCATACGGTTCAATACATAGATTTCCAAGGATCTGATACATATTCTGTTTTCGCTTTTTGCGAGTTATCGTGCAGATAGCCTCGGGTTCATCGCAATTATCCGGACATCTGAAATCGGCATGACTCACATAGATGTCTCCCTGACGTCCACGCATCGGATTGGGAACCAGCCTCTCGATTTCAGCCGGCAATGCTATGCGTCTCAACCTCTGCTTTCCCAGACGCAACAGCAACCACTCGGCCGCCAGGTGGAGCGGCAGGGCTGGGACGATCCAATCCGGTGCGTGCTCCTTTTGAAGATAGTTCGCGAGAAATTCCACGCCATCCTCAGTTTCACAGGCGCAATTCGGGCCCTTGCATCTGACAAGATTTTCTTCTACGGAGTCCACCAGTACGAAATGCCTCTGCTTGCCGGCTTCCGACAATCTCTGAAACGCAATGTATCCGAACCGTCCTGCTCCTATAATCCAGAACTCTTCCATGCTTTTATTCCAATATCACATTATCAGGCCAGGCGCTACATCAAGAGGGGACCTCTTCGGACATCTCCCCAAATAGCAATTATTATCAAGAATCGACGCCAGATTTGGGCCCGACGAGAGCAACGCAATGAAGACATTATCCCGACAGCCGATGCGCGGTCGCAGACCTCCACGCTTCGTGCAGGTTTGAATTTCCAAAAAAAAGGCGTGGAATCCTGCAAAATTTCCACGCCTTTTTCTTCCATCCAGTTCAATAGGATCTCAGCGCCGGGTCAAATTGCGACGCGAACCCAAACCAAAGTGTCTCACACTAGACCTTCATACACCTGAGCTTGGCAAGATCTTCGGCATATCCGTAAAGGTGCAGTCCCTTGCTTTCCACGATCATCTCGCCGTCTTCAACCCCGATTTGACCGGCCATATATTCCTTGAGAAACTGGATTCCGGCCAAATTTGCCGGTAGACCCCCCCAAAGATCCCAGGAGCGAAAATAGACAAAGAAACTAAGTTGGCCCTCCTGGATACGAGTGTCGATTGAGCGCAAACAGGGTGGGTCTAACAGTGTCAGGTCCGTGGGGTGTGCGACCTGAAGAACCATTTGGTTGTTCCGTTCCCCGTATTTTCTGTAAGTATCGATCACCCATTCGATTTGGTTGAGATACAGTATTCCGTTTTCCTCAAAAACGATTTTTCCATCGACTTCGCGGCGATCGATAATTTCCTTGTTTTCCCGATCCCACCAGATCCGCTTTTCGCCGGTAATGGGCGCTTTGGTCAGCCTTTCACCATAGGTATAAGATTCTCCCGGTTCTTTGTGACCGGTCATAATGTATTCCACATAGGAGCGTTTGTATTTCCCGCCTCCGAGAAGATACTCCTCCTCCACGGGATTGGGTATTCCGCAAGCAGGGGGAATATCCGGAAGCAGCGGCTGTGTTCCCGGATATTTGACATGCGCAATGAAATAGTCGTACTCCAAACGGGTCTGGCCGCTGTAAGATCCACGGTCGATCAGAAATCTTTTTCCGCAATCGAGGATGTCGTGCACGGCCTGGAACCAAAGGTCCGGCAGATCGCGTGCGTTGATCTTATGTATATTCATCGAAAATTGGCAACCCTATCTATATATCCAAAACACTGACTTCCAGTGCATTATTTTGAATAAAATCTCTTCGCGGTTCCACTTCTTCGCCCATCAGGATGGTAAAAATCTCATCCGTATCCACGACATCTTCAATCTTGACCTGAAGCAGATTTCTTTTTTCCGGATTCATTGTGGTTTCCCATAACTGCTCCGGATTCATTTCGCCCAGGCCTTTGTAACGCTGTAAGGTGAGTCCTTTTTTACCCTCGCTCAGCAACAAATCCAACAGCTCTTCTTTGGTATTCACCGTGACGGCTTCGTGAGCATTATCCTGGTTGAGAACCGCAAAGGGCGGGAAGTCGTGTTGAAAAATCTTTTTACCCATAACCAGACATTTTTGAAAATCATTGGAATAGATCAGACTCCGGCCGATCTTAATCGGCTTTGCGGCTCGCGCGTAGAGGTCAAAATGTTCTGCATCCCCGCGTTTACCTCCGGCGGTAACGGTCATTTCATGGACATCGCGTTCAACGATCCAGCTAAGTTCCTCCACCTGATAGCCTTTCTCGATGAGTATATTTTTCAAAGAGAACATTCTTTCTTTATCCTGCAAAAAGGCCTTATCCTCGACCCCTTCTCTAATCAGCAATTCAATCAGATCCGGGGGGATGCCCCGCTTGATCAATTGGCCCATGGCTTCAAAATACTCGGATAAATTCCCTACAAAAAGATAAAGATTATGCCCCGATAGTTCGGTATGGTTATTGTCTATTTTGACATACTTATGCTCACATATTTTCTTCAGGACAAAATCGTTTAATTCGGTCTCATTGTGCAGATACATTTCATCTTTGCCTTTGCCGACCCGCAGCAAAGGTGGCTGAGCGATGTATAAATACCCTTTATCCACCAATTCGGGCATCTGTCGATAAAAGAAAGTCAACAGGAGGGTCCGTATATGCGAACCATCAACATCGGCATCCGTCATGATAATCACTTTGTGATATCTTATATTTTCGATATTGTATTCTTCCTGGCCCACACCGGTTCCCAGGGCGGTAATAATGTTTTTGATCTCTTCACTGCGCAAAATCTTGTCAAATCGCGCTTTTTCCACATTTAAAATTTTGCCTTTGAGGGGCAAGATCGCCTGGAATTTTCGATCACGTCCCTGCTTTGCGGAGCCCCCCGCCGAATCGCCCTCGACGATAAACAACTCGCGTTGGGCCGGATCCGAAATCTGACACTCCGCCAATTTCCCGGGCAGAGTGGCATCCACTAAAGCCCCTTTGCTGCGAGCCAAATCGCGGGCGCGTTTGGCCGCATCCCGGGCCCGAGCGGCATCCACCCCTTTGGCAACGATATTCCGGGCAATGGCTGGATTTTCTTCAAAAAAAATGCTCAATTTTTCATTTGTCAAAGATTCAACCAGGCCCTTGACTTCGCTGTTGCCCAGCTTGGTTTTGGTTTGTCCCTCAAATTGGGGATTCTTAATCCGGATACTGACCACCGCCGTAAGCCCTTCACGCACGTCATCTCCGGTAATCTTGGCCTGGAGATTCTTAGGAAGATGGCCGTTGGTGGCGTATTGATTAATCGTGCGGGTCAAAGCGGCCTTGAATCCGATGAGGTGAAAACCGCCTTCGACGGTATTGATATTATTCGCGAACGAAAAGAGTTTTTCTGTGAAGGTATCGTTATACTGGATGGCGACTTCGATCTGCACGTCGCTTTTGACCCCTTCGATGAAAATGGGCGGATGTAAGGCCGTGTGTCGCTTGTTGAGATACTCGACGAATGAGACGATCCCTCCCTCATAGATAAATTCTTCCTTGCTGTCGGAGCGCTCATCTTCCAAGGTTATCTTAACCCCTTTGTTGAGGAACGCCAGTTCCCGCAACCGCCGGACCAAGGTTTCATAACTGAAATCAACGATGTTAAAGATTTCGGGATCCGCTAAAAAATGCACCTTGGTGCCGCGTTTGCTCGTGGTTCCGGTGTGGGTTAATTCACAGGTTTTCTTTCCTCTTTCAAAAGATTGATAATATATCTTGCCACCGGTATAGATTTCGACTTCTAGGAAGATCGAAAGGGCGTTGACCACGGAAACGCCAACTCCATGAAGTCCGCCGGAAACTTTATAAGAATGATCGTCGAACTTGCCCCCAGCGTGCAGTTTGGTCATCACCACCTCAACCGCGGGGACATTTTCTTTCTTATGAATACCCACCGGGATTCCACGGCCATTGTCCACCACGGTCACACTGTTGTCCGTATGAACAGTAACGTTGATCAGGTCGCAAAACCCGGCCATGGCTTCATCAATGCTGTTATCTACAACTTCGTA
>CP070697.1:2257857-2263775 GCA_020353555.1 Desulfobacterales bacterium | reverse complement strand
ATTTTCGTGTTAAATTGACACATCCGTTCATGTCCGGACAATTGTCTCAGATTGGCATTGGCATGGTGATTCTCGTCTTTTACTGCTAACCCAACATGCGATCCAGCCCCAAAATTGTCAAGCATCAAATGGCGTGCGCGCACGCGTTCTCGGCCCCTTAAAACCGGGGGTTCACCCGGCAGGCCCTCACCCAGGCCGAATGATCAAGCCGTTGATTTCAAAGCGGCCAATTCCAGTTGATCGGCGGCGTCTTCGGCGCGATCCGAAACCTCCGCGATGGTGTCCAGACAGTGTTTGAGGTGTATCTTGCGGCTAAAATCCAAAGGCGAAATGAAAATGGCCTTGGTCAGGTCCCACTCATGCTTATCCACCAAGGATTCCTGCAGACCGACTTCCATGGTATGCTCGCGGACGACTTCGACTTTACACTCGCCCTTGAGGAAGCATTCCACCGCCAGCTTAAGGTGTTCGATGATACCCATCGATTCCCGACTGACTTCCAGAAACCGGGGTATGAGATCGTCCGGGATAGACGGACGCTGATTGAGAAAAAAATCGCAGCAAGCCTCTCCCGCATTGGCGACGCGGTCGATGCCTTCCACCAGCTTATAGATGTCCTCCCGCAGCAGGGGCAAATAGGCGCCCGAGTACAACTTATCCCGCACATCGTGTCGGATTAAATCCGCCTCGGATTCCAGGCCGCGGGTCTGCCGGGCCATGGTTTTAGCTTCTTTGACGTTGCCGCCGAGATAGGTTTCAATCGTTTTCAACCCCGTCTTCAGGCATTCGTCGACCTTGTCGACATGTTTTAAGATGAGCTCGATAACTTCTTTTTCTTTCCTGAATAATATCATCCCCGCTCCTTGCGCAGACTATTCTATATATTAGCCATAAAAATAATTTTTACAAATACTTAAATATAATTAGTTCTATTTATAATTTAAGTATTTCGGGCGCGGCGAAAAGTCCACATGGCATCTAACATGACTGAATCGCATTGACAAGTTTTCCAGTGCCACGAATTGGCAGATCTCATCCTCCCAGCGCGCCCCCAATGATTTCATAACCCGAAAACGACGTGACGGCCGCCAGGGTGGGAGTCAGTAACCAACCCAGGAGGATGGTCAATATGGTTTTCCGGCTGATTGCCTGGGTCCCTTTTGCCAATCCAACGCCTACCACCGCTCCCACGATAGCCGAGGAGGTAGATACCGGAATTCCGAGAACGGAGAAGAGGTGCAGACCGAAGGCCGATGAGACCTGGGCCACAAAAGCCGCAGGTATGTCCAGCGGGGTGATGCCTTTGCCTACGGTATCGGCCACCCGTTTTCCATAGGTGACCGCTCCTAAGGCAATCGCCACGCCCCCGAAACCCAGCAGGATTCGGGAGTGAACAATTCTCAGGTTGGCAATGGGGCCGACGGCATTGCCTGCGTTATTGGCCCCCATGGAATAGGCCACATAACAGGAGGAAATAATCGCCAGCCAGCCCAATGCATTTTGGAAAAGAAATGAACCGGCGCTGGACCGGCGCAGAATTTGGTTGAGTAAATGTGACAGCCCAAACGCGAGCATCATGGTCAAAAGGGGGCATATAATCCAGCTTTCAGCGATGGTGACCAGCTTCGCGAGATTGATTTCGGCTCCGACGGCGAGTCCGATACCCGCGACGCCCCCCACAATCGCTTGGGAAGTGGAGGTTGGAATTCCAAAAAAAGTGGCCAGGGTAACAAAAAACCCCGAACAGATCAGGGCTACGAAAACGGCGGTATAGTTCAGCTCGCTTTGGACGATCCCTTGACCGATGGTCTGCATAACATGCCGGCCCTGGAGGACCGCCCCCAGAATGGAGAAAACGGCAACCAGGCTGACCGCCTGGCGAAACGATATCAATCCGCACCCGACGGTTGTTCCGACGCAGTTGGCCGTATCGTTGGCTCCGATATTCCAGCCCACATAGGCTCCGGACAGCAGCAGGAAGACAAGTGTCGCTTCGATGGCTGTACCTCCAGTTACTTCGCAGACACGGCTATGAAACCGGAATCATTCTTCGATTGGAACCGCAACTGGCCTATCTATATCGATAACCGAAAAAAACAGTCAAAATAATAATTAATATAATTTTCATGACAAATAGTTATGTTATGGATACTGTCAGGCTTGCGGGCCGCTCGATCAATAGCGTCGATCGCGTTCAACTTCAGCGATACTCTCTTCCAGGATGTCCAGGGACCGGTCCATTTCTTGCTGTTCGATCACCAAGGCCGGTCTGAGCGTAATGACATTGCCTTCGATGGTCTTGAACGCCAACCCTTTTTCAAGGCACTTAAACATGAGCATCTCGGCTTCATCGACGGCTCTTTGTTTGGTCTGGCGGTCTTTAACCAAATCGATCCCGATATGCAGCCCCACGCCGGTAACGTCGCCGATCAGCGGATGGTCGTCTTTCATCGCGTTCAAGCGCCGCAGAGTATACTCGCCCAACCGGGCGGCATGCTCGTGTAACCTGTTTTTTTCGATATATTCGATCTCGGCCAGCGCCGCCGCCGCGCACAGGGCGTTTTTTTCATGGGTGTAATGTCCGATGGAACGATGCCGGCAGACATTGTATTTTTCCTTGGTGACGATCCCGGCAAACGGCACCAGCCCGCCTCCCAGTGCCTTGCCTAAGACCAGGACGTCCGGAGTCACATAGTGTTCACTCGCAAACATCTTGCCCGTGCGCCCGAATCCTTCGATAATTTCGTCAAAAACCAGCAATGCGCCATAGCGTTCGCATAATTGTTGGACGCCTGTCCAATAGCGGCGGGTGGGAACCGCGGGTTTTGCTGAAATCGGCTCTCCGACAATCGCGGCCATTTCAGGCGCCCGCTGCAAAACCAGCTCAATCTGGCGCAGACATTCGGCGTCCACCTCGTCGCGCGTGGTAAAGCCCCAGGGATTTCGGTAATAATTGGGAAATTCGACATGGAAGGCTCCGGGTATCATGGGCCCCAACCCGCCGCTAAAATGTTCTTCTCCCCCGATGCCGGCGGCGCCCAGGGTCGTACCGTGATACGAATCCCAAAAGGATATGGTCTTAAAACGGCCGGTAACCAGTTTGGCCAGCGCGACCGCCATTTCGATGGCCTCCGATCCTCCGGGGCAAAACAGGCAACGGCACAGCTCTCCCGGGGTGATGGCGGCCAGTTTTTGCGCCAGCGTAATGGCCGGAATATTTGTATATCTTCGGGGACAGAAGGTCATTTCTTCATCCAATTGCCTTTTTACCGCCTGGATGACTTCAGGATTGTTAAATCCGGCATTGTGAATCCCGTTGCCGTGCATGTCGATATACTTTCGGCCGTTCAGATCTTCGATGTAAATCCCGTGCGCCTTGGCAAGCACGTTAATGACCGGCGTGGACAGACTCTGGTGCAGGAAATATTGATTGTCTTTTTCAAACCAATGCCGGGCCTGACCCGCCAAATTCCTCTCCCAGTATTTCTGACGATTCGGGGTGGTATTGACATCCCCCTGCTGGCGCTCAAAACGTTCATCGCTATCCATTTCGATCTCCCAGGCTGAGAACCCTTTAATTCTTTTTCATCTCTTATATTTGCTTATAAATTCCCTTTCAAGGTCTTTTCTAAGGGAAGAAGACTTGCCGGACTTCCGCCCGCAAGCGAGGCGCACGGGGCGGCTGACGTTGAAATGCCGCTCTCGACGGAAAAAAATGAACCCCTGCATATTTATTATTGGTTTGACTTCCAGGGCATTTAACCTATAGAAAAATTCAGAAAAACAAAAAACCTCCCCCATTGGGAAACGCGCAGGAATAGGCCATGAACAAGATGCACAGATCAGAGGGTGATATCAACATTTCTCCGCAACGCCAACAATGGCAGCAAAAGCACATCGACGCCGCCAGCCGCGCCCTGCTGGCGGACGATGCCCGCTATTTTTTGAAACAATCTCTTTCCACGCCTTGCCTGAATACCATGCGCGCCTGCGACGGCATTTATATCGAAGATCTGCAGGGAAGACGTTACATGGATTTTCACGGCAATAACGTCCACCAGGTTGGTTTTGCCAACCCGGAGGTTATTGCCGCCATCAAGAAGCAGCTCGACGAACTCTGTTTTTGCTCTCGGCGTTATACGAATCAGACGGCCGTTGATCTGGCGCGCAAGCTCACCGCCATGGCTCCCGGAGATCTAAACAAAGTGCTGTTTTGTCCCGGCGGAACGAATGCCATGGGTATGGCGCTCAAGCTGGCCCGCATTGCCACCGGCCGGCATAAGACCGTCTCCATGTGGGATTCATTCCACGGCGCATCGCTGGATGCAATTTCCATCGGGGGCGAGGCCTTATTTCGTCAGGATATGGGACCCCTGCTGCCCGGTACCGAGCATGTGCCGCCGCCGGATGAATATCACTGTGTTTTTGGCTGCGGGAGTCGCGGCGGCTGCGATCTGATCTGTGCCCGCTACGTGGAGTATATCCTGGAAAAAGAAGGTGATATCGCCGCCGTTATTTCCGAGCCCGTCCGCAGTACCCCCTATATTCCCCGGCCCGAGTACTGGCAGATCATTCGTCGGGCCTGTGACCGTCACGGGACCTTGCTGATATTTGACGAAATTCCCCATTGCCTGGGCCGCACCGGGAAGATGTTTACCTTTGAAAATTACGGCGTGATACCGGATATGGTGGTCATTGGGAAAGGGCTGGGAGGAGGTATTTTCCCACTGGCCGCCCTGATCGCCCGCGCAGGGCTGGATGTGGCCGGCGACCGGGCCCTGGGGCACTATACCCATGAGAAAAATCCGGTGGCCTGTGCGGCGGGACTGGCCACCATTGCATACATCGAAAAACACCGGTTGGCCGAACATGCCCGCCAACTGGGCCGTTATTCCCTTGAGCGGTTGCAGGCAATGCAGGCCCGACACCCGCTGATCGGCGATGTGCGCGGATTGGGTCTGTTTCTGGGAATCGAATTGGTCAAAGATAGAAAAACCCGTGAGCGGGCGACGGAAGAAGCCGAATCGATTATGTACAGCGCCTTGTCCAGGGGTCTGAGCTTCAAACTCAACATGGGCAATGTCATCGCACTCACCCCGGCGCTCACCATCACCCAGGAGGAAATGGACAAGGCCCTGGATATCATCGAAGAATGCATTGCCGCCGTGGAGTAGATTCCAAAAGCCGATGAGCGGTCGGCCTCTCCATGTTTTTTTTAACGGGCTAAACTGTTACGGACGGACTAATTCGCAGGCATGGGTTGTGTTCGCGTGCGATGGCCAACAACCTAAGGCTCACGTCGGGAGGGCCTGATGCAAGATTTCAAAAACGATTATTCTAATTTTCAGGAAGGAATCCGTCGACTGGAAAGAGCCCTGAAGGGGATTCCGGACCGCGTGCCGGTGATGGCGCAGCTGCATGAATTCGCCCTCAAGGAACTGCACGTCAATGCCCGCGACTTTTATACCACGCCGGATTTCCTTCCAGCGGGGACGTTGGCAATCATGGAAAAATACGGCATTGACGTCCCCTTTCTGGATTACGACGTCTACAATATTGAAGCCGAAGCCATCGGCCAGAGAATTATTTACGGCGATCACAATATGCCGGATGTGGACCGCTCCCACCCGCTCATTCACGATCGTAATGACCTAAAGAAAATAAAAACGCCTAATTTCGCGAGCGATGGTCGTTTCGCGGTGGTGGTGGAAATCAATCGCAGGTTCAATGAACTCATCGGGGCGGAGCAATCCTTGAGTTTTTGCGCGCCTTTTTCCCTTGCGGCCAATATCCGCGGGATCGACCAACTGATCATGGATATCCTCCTGGATCCTGATTTCGACCGGGAGCTTTTCGAACGCATTACCGAAGAATTGCTGGCCCCCTGGATTCTTTACTTAAAAGAGACGTTCCCCGGC
>CP070697.1:2251825-2257757 GCA_020353555.1 Desulfobacterales bacterium | reverse complement strand
TGGCCAACATGAGCCATGAGATCCGGACCCCTCTAAATACTATTATTGGTTTGATCGAGCTTTTGTTGCATACTGATTTGCGTAGTGACCAGCGCGAAGATCTCGATGTCGTAATCTCTTCGGCCTATGCGCTTTTATCTCTAATCAACAACGTATTGGACTTCTCCAAAATAGAAGCCGGGAAACTGGAATTGGAGACGACCCCTTTTGGTCTGCGGGATTTTTTGGAAGAAACTCTTAAAATGGAGGCTATGAAATCCCATGAGAAAGGGCTTGAACTAGCCTATCAAGTGGCACCGGAGGTGCCTGATCACCTTAGCGGCGATCCGGATCGCCTCCGCCAGGTGTTACTCAACCTGGTGGATAATGCCATCAAGTTCACACCCGCAGGCGAAGTCGTTGTTTATGTCACGTTGGTCGAACGGACGGACGAGGAGGTCCATTTACACATTGTCGTCGAAGACACGGGTATTGGGATTTCCAAGCAAAAACAAAGTCGGATATTCAAGGCCTTTGATCAAGGAGATACAAACGTTGCGCGCCAATATGGCGGGACCGGTCTGGGCTTGGCCGTGTCGGCTCAATTGGTAAATCTGATGGGAGGTAAAATTCGGGTGGAGAGCGCACCCGGCCAGGGCAGTAAATTCCACTTTACCGTCCGCTTCGGCCGGCTGGCGGATGAGGTCCACGACGTTGATTGCTTGCCCGCCTCGAACCTGGAGAATCTGAGGGTTCTGGTGGTGGACGACAACTTCACGAGTCGTAAAATTATACAAGAACTACTCACCAACTGGCGCATGTCTTCGATGATCGCATCGGGAGTTGCGGAAGCCCGCAAGACTATTACGAGAGCCCATGATCAGGGCAAATCTTTTGCCCTGATCATGATTGACTCCGATATGCCCGAAGCGGATGGTTTTGCATTGGCTCGCTGGATAAAAAACCAAGGATACCCCAATACTGCAACCATCATGATGCTTATCTTTCCCCATCTAAAATATAGAGCGGACTTTGCGACGCTGGGCGTTGCCGCCGGTGTTACCAAGCCCCTGAATCCTAAAGCCGTGCTGGAAGCCATCAAAACCGCTCTTGCTTTAGAAAAAAGTCCATCGGAGCTATCCCTGGACAAATTGGACGCTATGGCGCGCAAGGTGAAGCGTCCGCTCAACATTCTGGTGGCCGAGGATACGCCATTCAACCAGAAACTGATCCTTCGGATGTTGGGACGCTGGGGGCACCATGCAGTGTTGGTGGAAAACGGGCGCCAGGTTTTGGAAACATTGCCCCAAGATAAGTTTGATCTGATACTCATGGATGTCCAAATGCCCGCAATGGACGGTTTGGCCGCCACCGTTGCCATTCGCAATTTGGAAAGACAGACTGGTCGGCACATCCCCATCATCGCCATGACGGCATACGCTATTAAGGGCGATCGCGAGCGTTGTCTGGAAGCTGGGATGGACGAGTACGTCTCCAAGCCTATTTCGGCAGACAAGCTCTTTGAAATGATCGAGGCTCTGGGGAACGGCGAAGCGAAAGACCGACACGCGGTTGAGCCTTTCGTGGACTCCACTGCTCCTTTTTTCAAAGACACCTGGCTGAAAGCCTTTGATAAAGATTGGAACTTTTTGAAAGAAGTCGTGGATATATTTTTGGATGACTATCCGCGGCTGATCGGGGCAATGTGGCAGGCCGCAAAGACAGGTGATTCGGACAATCTGAGTCGATCCGCCCACACCTTAAAAGGGATGTTACGGAATTTTCAGGCGGAAACAGTGGCACGAATAGCCGAGGATTTGGAAATGAAGGGCCGCGGTGGAGATCTTAAGGGAGTGGAAGCGCGCATCCAGCAGCTGACCGTGCATTTAAAAAAAGTTGATCGAATGCTGCGACATCTGGTTGAAAAAACGGCAGACTAAGCCCAAATCTTGGATTGCGTCAAAATCAGGAACATGGACAAATACTCGTCGATCGTATACGCACATACATCTGATTTGACCTGAGGAACAGCCCCATGAAAAAGAAAATTCTGGTGGTTGATGATGATCGCCTCATGTTGAAGTTTGTGACCAATCTGTTGGAACGGGAAGGCCATGAGGTGTTAACGGCCGGTGACGGTTTTACCGCCTTAAACCTGCTGACCTCTTTCTTTCCGGATGTGATGCTATTTGATCTCATCATGCCCAAAATAGACGGGGACAAATTATGCCAAATTGTTCGCCAGATGCCCCACATGAAGGACTGCTATCTCGTCATTGTTTCCGCGGCTGTTGCTGAATTAGATGTCAATTATACCGAAATCGGTGCCGATGAATACATCGCCAAGGGACCCTTTGACGCCATGGCGGAGCATATTTTGGCGGCGATCAGAGCCTCCGATTCTCCCCGGCAAGAGGGTAAACCCAAACCGATCCAGGGACTGGAATCGGTCTACGCTCGCCAACTGACCAAAGAGCTCCTCTCAAGGAACCGTCATCTGGAGACCATATTGGAAAGCATGTCCGAAGGGATTTTGGAAGTCTTTTCTGGAAAAATCGTTTATGCGAATTCGGCGGCTCTCAATCTTTTCGAGTTGCCGCAAGAAAGGCTTCTCGCCGCTTACCCACCGGATCTATTCGAGGGTCAAGACCACACCCGGCTGCATACCTTGTTGCGATCAGAAGACAGTAATTCCAGAGAAATCGGCGTGAATAGACCTATTGAGCTCAATGGCCGGCAGGTTACCATCAAGAAACTTCCCGTGAAGGATTCACCTTCCACCACTATTATTTTGATCAGAGACGTGACCGAACATAGACAACTGGAATTGCAGCTCCAACATGCCCAAAAAATGGAGGCAATTGGCACGATTGCCAGCGGGGTGGCACATAATTTCAGGAATACGCTTACTGAAATCTTGGTTAACAGTCAGGTCATTCAAACGAACTACAAAAATGAAGCTGGCTTGCATGAGCTTGCGGAACGGATTAACAAATCCGTCCGGCGAGGTGCCCGGTTGGTCGACGGGCTGCTGCAATTTTCCCGTAAACAGATCAAGAAAGAATTTCAACCTTTGAATTTATCAGCGCTTATTCGAGAGACAACCGATATTGTCAAAAAATCTTTTGAAAACCAGATCGAAATCCGCACGAAAATGCCCGAATCGCTGCCGATTCTGGGAGATCACGCCGCCCTGAGCCATGCCCTTATGAATTTATGCACCAATGCGCGCGATGCAATGCCAAACGGCGGCGAGTTGCGAATTGAAGCCCGGCAGGAAGAAAACCAGGCGATCATTACGGTTTCCGACAGCGGACACGGCATGGACCAGGAAACCCAAGAAAAGTGCTTTGACCCGTTTTTTACGACCAAAGCTATTGGTCAGGGGACCGGCTTAGGGCTCTCCACCGCTTACGGCATCGTTCAAAGTCATGAAGGCCGGATCAGGGTGACGTCCGCGCCCCAAAGGGGGGCGACCTTTAGGGTTTATCTGCCGTTAGCTCCCAGCGGCAAACGACGCCAACAAACATCTGATAGAGAAATTGTTCGCGGAAATGGTGAGTGTATTTTGGTTGTCGATGTCGAGGTCGCAATTCTGCAAGCGCTGCAAGATTTGTTAAGTGGCTTGGGATATAAACCGATTCCCGCCGAAAACGGAAAGCAGGCTTTAGACCAATACAAGCTCTTGCGTCCTGAGGCGGTTTTGATGGATGTGAACCTGCCGGATATGACCGGCTTTAATTGTGCGGAAAAGATCATGGCGTATGATCCTGCCGCCAAAGTCGCCCTGATCTCAGGTTATGAACCCGGGGCGGTTAATGACGAAAAGCCACAAATGCAAGGATCTATTGTGGGTTATCTGACCAAACCAATCGATTTGGTTGATTTGAGTGGGCTGCTGGCGCGCTTAGTCCGTGGCCAACCGTAAATGGCGATCGGTGGCTGCCGGGGTGCGGGATGCGGAATCCCAGCGTGCAATAAAGAAACAGACATGGTGGGGAGGTTTATGATGGACCGTCTGAAAACAGGTCTTATACTTGCCTTGACCGGCATTTTGGTGTTTTGCGGGTGCGCGTCGGAAGAGGAGAGGAAAATATCTCATTTGGAGAAGGGGAAAGCCTATTTTGCAGAAGGCGACTATAAGAGTGCCAAGATTGAGTTTAAGAACGCGATTCAAATTGACCCTCAATTTGTCGAAGCCCATGGATATCTTGGACAAACAAACCTCAAACTGGGCGATGCGCAAGGAGCCTTCCAAACCTACTCAAGGGTTGTCGAGCTGGATCCGAACAATACGGAAGCACTGCTCAAATTGGCCGGCTTTTATGCCCTCGGAAAACAGTTCGATCGGTCCCGGCAGGCGGTTGACGCGGTTCTCAGCAAGGAACCGACTAATGCAGAAGCGCTCTTAATTCATGCCGGCCTGCTGGTGCAGGAAAAAAACCTGTTTGACGCTGCGGCGATATACAAAAAAATCCTCGAAATTGACGGGGGACAAATCAAGGCGTATCTGGGGTTGTCCGAGGTATTGATCGATCAGGGCAAGCTCGCCGAAGCGGAACAAACCCTGCGACACGCCGTGGAGATCAATCCGAAATCGGTTCCGATGCGTCTGGCGCTTTTCAGATTCTATGTTCGTGAAAAGAAATTTGAGCGCGCGGAAGCAGAAATGCGTGACGCTATCGCTGCCAATCCGAATGATACCAACCTGCACATCGTGTTAGGTAATTTTTACTTCAGCCGGCAAGACCCACCCAGAGCAGAGACTGCCTATCTTAAGGCGGTCGACACCGATCCGCAAAATTCAAGACCGTATATCGTTCTGGCCGGGTTTTACGAGGCCACCGGTGCACGGGATAAAACATTGGAAATGTATCGAAAGGCCCTTGCGCTTCAACCCGGAGATGTCAGAATTATCCACCTTCTGGCACGCTATCATTTCAAGCAAAAGGAAATTGGTGAAGCGGAGAAATATATTGGCGAAGCTTTAAAGGAGCGGCCAAAGTATTTCGCGACGCGTATGCTGAAAGGGGAAGTGCTGATCGCCAAACGCGAGTTTGACGAAGCCATCTCCCTATTTGACCAACTGATTGTGGAGGAGCCTAAATCGGCGCAGGCCCATTACTTCAAGGGTTTGGCCCATCTGGGCCAGGGCGGGCCGCGGGTTGCCAAGACGGCGCTTGACAAGGCGATCCAATTAAATCCCAAATTCACAGAGGCGAGACTTCTGCTGGCTGAAATTTACCAGCGCGAACGTGATTTTGAAGCGTCCCAAAAAGAAAGCGAAGCGGTCCTAGCGGTGCAGCCTGAAAATTATCTGGCTCAGATGGTCCTCGGAAACGCTTACCTGTATCAGCAGAAGTTTGCAGAGGCGCAAAAAACATACGAATCGATGATTGCGCTTGCTCCGGATAATCCGGCGGGTTATTTCCGGCTCGGTTATTTGCAGCGGATGCTCAAACAGTACGATCAGGCGTTGGCCAACTTTGAAAAGGCCTTAGCCCTAAATCCCCGTCTTATGGATGTATTTACTAATCTGGTGTTGGTCTACGCCGCAAAAAAAGAGGTTGATACGGCAATTAAAAGGTGCGACCAGCAAATCGCGCAATTTGATGACAATCCCACGATGACATCCATTATACACAATCTGAAAGGTGATCTTTACTTATCCCAACAAAGAAAAGCTCTGGCCGAAAAATCATTTCAGCAGGCGATAGAGGTAAATCCAAGTTTTTTCCCACCCTATTATACATTGGCCAGGATCTATATGTCTGACAAAGATGAAGATCGCTCCATCGCCCAGTATGAAGCGATCATTTCCAAAGACCCCAAACAGTCAAGCGCCCATATGATGTTGGGGACTATTTACGACATGCAGGAACGGTTCGATCTTTCAGAAAACCATTATCGGGCCGCCCTCAATATCAATCCTGATTTCGCGGCGGCGGCTAAC
>CP070697.1:2245773-2251725 GCA_020353555.1 Desulfobacterales bacterium | reverse complement strand
TTGACGCCCGTTTCATTGGGAGTAAGTCCGTATTTTACATGCGACCCTGCCAGAATCGGCCGCGGAACCATCGGCCGACCTTTGATCTGTATACAGTATACAGCGAATTTACAAACCGTTCGGATTGTGCTACAAGGCATCAGCGAACGATAAACGGCCAATGCCGTGATAGGCACACAACACGGTCGATTGTAAGCTCGATGGGGGAGTCTAGCCGACAAAACGGGAGTCTCGTTAGATATCGGCGGCAGTCTTTCTTAAAGTCGCGCGAATTCCTTTCGCGCCCCGCTTCGCAAATCAACGTCACTGCCCAATCAGGCCGCTTGATCTCGATATTAGGACGAATGAAGCGATATTCTTGCAACCCGCATTAACCATTTAGCGCTTTAGAGGACGAGGAAGAAAGATGAGTATTGAACGCGAAAAGATTGATTTTGATGTGCTTTTTGTCGGCGGCGGTTCGGCCAGCCTGGCCGGAGCCATCCGGCTGATGCAGCTGGCCGGGGAGAGAAATCTCAACCTGGAAGTGGCCCTGATTGAGAAAGGCGCCGCAATTGGCTCCCACGCCGTCAGCGGCGCCATCCTGAATCCGGTGGCTTTGAAAGAGCTTCTCCCGGATTTCCAGGAAAAAGGCTGCCCCCTGGCAGGAACCGTCCGGGATGACGAGTTCTACTACCTAACCGCCAAAGGCTCCTACCGCTTACCGCTGGTCCCCCGTTACATGCACAACAAGGGCTTTTATATTATCAGCCTGTCGAAATTCTGCAAATGGCTCGGAGAAAGGGCGGAAGAACTCGGCGTCAATATTTTTCCGGGTTTCACCGGAAAAGAGGTCCTGTACGGCGAAGATCAACAGACAATCAAGGGGGTTCGCACCGGGGATCAGGGCTTGGGACCGGATGGTGCACCCAAAGCCAATTTTGAACCGGGCATCGATCTCCAGGCCAAGGTCACCGTGCTGGGGGAGGGGGCTCGCGGAAGTCTCTTTAAGGAGATCGATCAAAAGCTTAAGCTCTCAGCCGGCAAAATGCCGCAGGTTTACGAAACCGGTATCAAAGAGGTCATTCAGCTCCCGGAAAACAATTATTTCAAGACCAGCAAAGGAAACGATATTCATACCTTGGGGTATCCTTTAGGCTTAAACACCGCGGGCGGCGGTTTTATTTACGAGATGGAAGATAACCGCGCGAGTATCGGTTATTTAGTGTCTCTGGGATATCGCGATCCACTGCTTGATCCCTATGACGAATTCATCAAATTCAAACGTCATCCTTTTGTGGCCAGTATCATTCACGGTGGAAAAGTCATTGAACAAGGGGCACGAACGGTCACCACGGGGGGGTATTTCACCATTCCCCGGCTGGTTGTCGACGGCGGCCTGTTTATCGGCGGCAGTGCCGGGATGCAGAATACGCCGGGGCTGAAGGGTATTCATGTGTCCATGAAGTCCGGCATGCTGGCCGCCGAGGCGATTCTCGCTGCTTTGGAACGGGGAAGTTATACCCGCCAAGACTTGGAATACTATCAGCAGCTTTTTGAAAAAAGCTGGATCAAAGACGAAATGTACGAAGGCCGCAACTTTTCCCAGGCTCTCGCTCACAACGGTTTGATGAAATTTATCCATCTGGGGGCCCAATATTTCACCAAAGGTCGCGGCTTGATCGACCCCATGCCCCTTGAAGAGGATCATAAAACCTTAAACGCGTTGAGCCACCATGCGGGGGACACGGGTCCCACGCCCGACAGAAAGACCTTTGACGGGGTCTTGTACGTGGACAAGCTGACGGGCGTCTACCTGTCGAAGACCAAGCACCGCGAAGACGAACCCTGTCACCTTCTCGTTCATGATACGGCACTTTGCGTCAGCCAATGCTATTCGTCTTATCGAAGCCCCTGTACCCGCTTCTGCCCCGGCAGTGTATATGAAATCGAAGTGGACGAGGAGACCGCCCAACCGCGGCTGAAAATCAATCCGTCCAATTGTCTGCACTGCAAGACCTGCGATATCAAAGATCCCTTCGAAAATATCACCTGGACTTGCCCGGAAGGCGGGGAGGGGCCGAGTTATACGGTCGTCTAAGGCCGAAGACCGAGGCCGAGGGCCGATACCCGCGAACGGTTGTCTGTCATCGGTCTCCGGCCGGCGGTCCTCGGTCTGCGGCGGCCTGTTTCCGGAACACCCCCGGCCTGGCCCGCCAGGCGTGCACCCCTAGCGTTGCCAAAACCAGCGCCCCCTGGATAACACCGCTTAATGAAGAGTCTAATTTGAGCATCATGGGCAACTGGATGCTTCCGACATTGAGACAGGCAAAAAAAAGGGCCACCGGCGGTACCAGCCAGATTTTATAATTGGCCAGCATCACCACCATGAGCGCCAAATAGCCGTAGTTGCTGGAGATGGCCGGAATCAGGCGATGGTAAACCCCGGTAACCTGCAAGTTTCCCGCAATCCCGGCACACCCCCCCGCCAAAATCATGGCCAGAATCATGTACCTGGCAGGTTTAAGTCCAAAGAGAAAGGCGGCCTGAGGGTTGTTCCCGATCGCTTTCAAATGCAGGCCGATCCTTGTATAGCGTAATAACAGGCCGGAAAAAATCAGGGCACCGATGGCAAACGCCAAGGCCACGGGAGAAAGCCGAAGGGAAGGCCACTGTGACAGCCACAATGCGGACGGAAAGGTTGCGGTTCCGCTCATGGAGGCAACTCCCGGCCTTTTCCAGGGCCCGAATATCAACCAAAGTATGATTCCCTGGGCGACAAAGTTGAGTCCCAGGCCTGCAAATATCTCATTTATTCCGCCTTTGGTCTTTAAAAACCCCGCAATTAGCGCCCACACCGACCCGCCGACCCCGCCGGCCAAAATGGCTAAACCCAGAATGAACGCGGGTACGGAGCTGTCGCTTCCGAACCGGAGCATGGCGGTGGCAAATACGGCACCCATCATCATTTGCCCTTCCACCCCGATGTTCCAGAGGCCGATGCGGAACGTGTACAAAAGTCCGCAGGCGCAGAGCGTAAGCGGGATCCAGGCCTTGATCACATGCGCGAACTTCACCCAAGATCCGAGCGATCCCTGATAGAGATGGTAGTACGCGGCCAGCGGGGGAGCGCCGGCCACCAGCATAATCAGTGCGGTGAAACAAAACACCGCCACTAAAGTCAACAGGACTTGGCGGGCATGGCGAACCCGGGCTGCCAGTTTGGGCGGCGACGAAACCATTATCAGACTTTACCTGCAATCGCGCGGCCTAATTGTTGCACCGTCGTCTGGGTTGTTTCGACGTCGGCTATGATTCGGCCGTTGAAAAAAACCAACACGCGATGGGCCACCATCAGAATCTCATCGAGCTCTGAAGAAGAAAAAACGATGCTGGCCTTTTTGCTGCAATATCGACTGAGATGATGCCAGACCCAATTTACCGATTCCACATCCAGCCCTCTGGTCGGATTTTCAAGCAGTAGCAATGAGGGATTGGCCGGTAAAAAGGAAAGCAGCAGCCTCTGCTGGTTGCCGCCGGACAAAGCGTCGACCTGGGAATCCGGTAAGCCTTTGATGCGGAAGTTTTCAATCTGTTCGTTCGCGCGCCGCAACGCCTCCCGCCATCTCACCTTAAAGCGCTTCTGTTCATCCTGGAGTGCAAAATGTTCCGCGATACTCAGCCCGCATATCAACCCTTCTTCCAGGCGGGAAGCCGGAAGGAAGGTCACCCCCTGCCTTTTGAACCCATGGTAATCCTCATGAAGCATTTCCCGGCCGAACAAATGGATCGCGCCTTGGGAAGTCGGTTGCAAGCCGCTGGCGAGCCGCAGAAAAACCCCCTGTCCACTGCCTTCAAGGCCGGCCAAACCGACCACTTCGCCCTGGCGGATGACGACATCGCAGTGTTTCAAGCCCGTTCGGCCGCCGGAGCCGGAAACGCCCTTCATCACCAAAACGGCTTCACCGGTTTGCCGCACACAGCGGGGGGGAGCGACCGGTGGTACGCCGAACATCATTTCCAACAGGTGTTTCGTGTTAAAGGGTTGCGCCATTTCTCCGGTCACTTGGCCCTGACGAAGCACAGTCACTCTATGGCACAATGCCTCGACATCTTCCAGCTTATGAGATACCAAAATGATGCTTCGGCCTTCCGTCGCCAATTTTCGGATCGCCTGGAAGAGAATCTCCTTTTGTGTGCTTGAAATACCGGTCGTTGGTTCATCCAAGATCAGCACTTGGATTCCCAGCGCCAGGAGACGCAGTAATTCCAGTTGCTGCCTTTCACCGACGGTCAGGGTATTAACCAGAGTGTCCGGCTGTAACGAAAAACCGAATGTGTCGGCCCGTTTTTGAAAACTGCTTCTGAACGCTCTTGGACGCCTCGGGAGGCCCCCGCTTTGGCCCAACAGAAAATTGTCCCAAACGGATAGGCGCGCAAAATCGAGGGGATCCTGGTAAAGCATCCCAATACCCAGCTTGGCGGCCTGGGCTGGGTTACGGTGGTCCGCCACCGCGCCATTTACCAGAATCGCACCGCTGGTTTTGGCGGTGAAACCGGCCAGGATTTTCATCAGCGTGCTTTTGCCCGCGCCGTTTTCCCCGAGAATGCCGTGAATCTGTCCCGGTGTCACCTTCAGGTTGATCCCGTTGTTGGCCTTTACCGGCCCGTAATGTTTGTGGATGTCTCGCAGCTCGATCCGCATCTTCAGTTCGTGTCCTTACAAACGCAAAGTGCAGAAGGCTTCGGTCTTCCTTCTGCACTTTGCGTTGGCGTCGCGTTGCCGGTGCGCTTTGCGCCTAAACAATTCGCTTCGCAGTGCTGCCTCCGTCGAGATTGAAGTGACGAGATCACGGCCTATTTCGCGCTGCTTTGTCCGGACATCCCTTCCAGCAGTTGTTCCATGTACCAAATCTGCTTGTCGGTGGCTGATTCGCCGGCTTTCACGAAGGTGCTTCCATCCTGATAATTGAGGGGTCCCCTGAACAAATCCAATTTTCCCTCGCTGAGATCCTTGATAAAGGTATCCAGCGCCTGTTTGACGGATGCGGACAAGGCTGGACCGCTGACAAATCCCACCGCACTGGTGTCCGGATTGTTAATATTCTTCCAGTCCGGACCCCGCCAGACCCACTTGCTATCCCAGCTACCCGACATGGAAGCCTTGACAAAATCCACATAGTCCGGACCCCAATTAAAATAAGGAACCCCGAGACAAACATCGGCCGCACCTTCACAGGCTCCGATGTAGTCATAAGGAACCGCCCAGACTTCCTTGCCTTCTTGTTTTTTTTGCCTTGCCACCACGACGGCTTCGGTCGTGTCGATTCCGGATATGACCACATCATAACCCGTATTAAAAAAGTTTTGTGCCACTTGGGTGGGATCAGCAGTCACGCCTGGAATATTGAACCAGAAACCAATCCAGGTCACCTGAAATTTCAGATCCGCCGGATTTTTCTGCAGGACTTTTCCCCAGGCGTATCTGGCGCCTAAAAAACAAGCGGCACTGAGCCGCCGGGTTTCTTCGTTGATCAAGGGCCCCAGGTATCCGATTTTGCCGGTTCGGGTGGTCAGCGCGGCCGCAACACCGGCCATCATTTTGCCGTACTCCATCCGTCCCATGAGATTGCTGAGATTTTTCGGCCCTTTGTCGGTCAAGACGTCGTCGCCGGAGATGTGGAGAAAATGAATATCCGGATGCATCAACGCGGCTTCCCGGGTACCGTCTTTCATGTCGTCTGAATTGGCGATAATCAGCTTGGCGCCCTTTTCCACCATATCGTCAACCAGTTGCGGAATGGTAACGCCGGGACGATCGGCCGGATTCACCTTGTCAATGTAAATCATTTTGGTACCGGGAATCTTGCTTTCCGTATATTTGCCCCCTTCAAAATGGGCCTGGCTCCAGCCGCGATCGTTGTAAGGTCCCACAAGCAGCAAGCCAAACACGAATTCCTTTTCGGCGCTCCT
>CP070697.1:2239715-2245673 GCA_020353555.1 Desulfobacterales bacterium | reverse complement strand
GATTCCGAGCAAAACCGCGCCGAAGCCGATCGTCACCGCCGAAACTGCTTCGTAAAACAAGGAAACGCCGGCGGCGGCAATACACATCACCGACAGCGGCACCAGCAAGACGAAAAGGCCGCCCCAGCTGCGCATAAAAAACAGGAAAATGATGAAAATGGCCACCGATGAACAGGCCAGAATGACAAAGACATCCCGGTGGATCGCATCCGTATTGGCTACGGTATACCGATGAGCACTGATCAGCGACACTTCGATATCGGCCGGAACTACTGCGGCCTCCAGTTGGTTGAAATGCCGGAGCATCTGTTCGGCCTGCCGGGAATCCGTTATGGCAACGGAGGTATCGGCCAGGATGAGCGCATGATTTCCATCGGCGCTGATGAAATGGTTATCTTCCAGTCGCATACCGGGCATGATGTTCAAAAACCGTAATTTTTCGAGGCTGATCGCGCGTAGCGCGAGCGGATCGGTTCGCAAAATTGCCTTCATCGCCGATCCTTCAGGCACCAGAAGCCCGGCGTACATGTCTGCCAGCCGGGCACGCACGGTCGCGGCGTTCAGGACCTGCGCGATCATTCTGAGATCCGGATCGGTGGTCAGGTGGGGCTGGGCTTCCAGCAGCCAAGCCAGGAGTTCCCATCCGATGGAGGTGCCGGGTCCGGTCACGACGCGGCTGAAATAAGGCGGCCGCATGGCGTCGGCCAAACGGTCGACCACTTCCAGGAGTTGGCGACGGGAAGTTTCCGGGCCGCCGCCCAGGTTAATGATGACTTTGCGTGCAAAGGGCGCTTGCTGCAAAAGCTGGAAATCCTGCGCCGCGGCGGAGCGTTCGTCCGGCAGCATGGAACGGATGTCTTCGTGCAGGTTTAGACCCATAAACGCCAGCAGGCTGCCTAGGATAACCGCCGTCGTGGCCCCATAGAGGAGCGGCCGGCGGTGCGCAAAAAAAAGATACAGTTTCGCCAGCCAATTAAAAGATAGCATGGTCAATCAAACAGGGCGTCGCGCAAAGGTTCGTTGATGATCGTATTCGAAAAACAGACACGGGTAAAATCGCCGCCGATCTCGTAAACTTCGACGCTGCGGACATGGCTGGCATCCGGCGCGAAGACAATCCGGAGATGATCCAGATACTTTTGCTCCTGAGCATAGACCGGAACGAGTTCCAGGTCCGCGGGGGCCTCACCCAAAACCGTTATCCGGTATCTCCGTCTGAGCTGCGCGAAATCGGCCCGGGCCCAGGCGAGCACCTGATCCGCAAACACCTTGATAAAAGGCACCGAGTGGACTTCAAAGGTCTGGGTCGGCCCGGACGGCCCGCGCCAGCGCCGGGCTTTGTCCCCGTTCACGGCAAACCCTGCCAGGACCGGTTCGGTCAATTCCCAGCGCAGCCGGTTTTCCTTCTTGTAGTAAAAGCGACCTTTGGAAATCAGAACGTTCTCCAGCAGGTCGAGATGTCTTTCCTGGATGAAATCGCTCGCCAGGGTCTGCACGTCCGCGGTGGCTTTGGCAATTTGCGCCAAGAGGTGATCTTGGCGGCCGCCGACGGGCGGATCTTGCGGTCGCTCGCCGCGGAGAAGGCCCCCGGGAACAAGCAGAACCAGTAGGACCACCATCAGCTTTTTCATGGTTTGTCCGGTTCCGCGGAAAAGTGTTCTGGAATCCACAATTTAATTCTACCCCGCGCGATGACTTCCTGGGAGCGCCTGACCTGGCCCTCGACGACGGCGAAACCGGAAATTGTGCCCACCGTGTCCACATTGATCCGCAATCGATCGCCGGCGTAGGCGCTTGCGAAAAATTGAATTTGGCGAATACCCACCAGATAGCCTTGAGTGGCCGGCTTGCCGGAAAGACGGTCCGCATAACCCTTGACGGTGGCGTAGGCCTGGGCCATCATCTCGGCCACCGCCAGTTGATCCAGGCGGCCTTCGCTATCGGTCAGGCCGTTTTCGGGCGTCACCACGGCTTCGACCGCGCCGGATTGGTCTTTGAATTCGATCAGTCGATCCACCAGGCGCATGGGCTTGCGGTGCGGGATCAGACGGCTGGCCTGCATGGGGAGTTTTGATTCGGTTTCCATGGGCATCAGGGAGTTCCTTGTCTAGGACACCGGGTATGGCCGATTCACAGGCCGGATTGAATCCGAGCGACTTTCCGCCGGGGGCTCGCCCGGGTGACCCGTGCCGTTTGGGTGCCTCTGGAGTGCCAGGCTTTGGGCCATCAGGTTCTTGACTGCCCGGCGCATCGTGCGGTGGGCATCGGGACCGCGGTAGGCTCGCGGGTCCACCGGTGCCAAGGCCTGCAGATTCACCCGGGCGGGTTTGAGCCACCACCGACCCGGCGGCAGAAGCTCATCCGTTCCCGTAAGGCAAAGGGGCACAATCTTGGCCCCGGTTTCAATGGCCAGCTTGAAGGCGCCGGAATAAAAGCGTTGCAGCTTTCCGTTGCGGCTGCGGTGGCCCTCCGGGAAAAACAAAAGGGCGCCGCCCTTGGAAATGATCGTTGCGGCGGTGTTGGAGATCTGAGTCCATTCCATGCTTTCCACATTGAGATAGCGGGCCAGGCGCATAAAGGGCCTGTACCAGAACATTTTGAAGGGCCAGGCACGAATGGCAAAAGTGACATCGCTGAAGGGCAGAAGGGCCATGCAGTAAGTATCGAAAAAAGAAGAGTGGTTTACCACCAGGATGCAGGGTGGTTTGATCTTTTCGGTTTTAAAGCCGTTTCGCCGGAAACGCACAAACGGGGCCATAATTCCCACCCAACCCCGGCCATAGAGCCAAACGAATTGGCGCATGATCCGGTCGGCGTTCCAACGCGTGATGATCTTCCACGGGACAAAGATCAGAGGGAAGAGCATGATCCCCAGGACCGTCCACATGAGTATCAAGGGAATAACCGTCAGGTTCATCACAGTGGTTAGCAGACAGCCACCCGTGGGACGGTTTGGGGTGTTTTTTTCGGCGGTCATTGTGGGCTAGTTCAGCAATGCATTTTTTTTGTTGATGACAAAATTGTGAATATCTCCCAGCGTACGAATCTGTCGGATAGACTCTTCCTCTCGAATCTTGAACTGAAAGGCGCTCTCCAGGACCACCACCATATCCACGATATCCAAGCTGTCCAGTTCGAGATCGTCAAAAAGTAAGGCTTCCGGCTTCAGGTCTTCCATTTTCAATTCGAATTCTTCGGTAAGGGAGATGTTGATCAGCGCAATGATTTCCGCATCAGTCATCTTCGTATCTCCGTAAAACAAGGGATGAATTAACACCGCCTAAAGCGAAATTATTCTTGATCACGGTGTTGAGATTCGCGTTGGCCACCTGCCGGACATGCCGGATCTGGGCGCATCGAGGATCGACGTTTTCCAGATTCAGGGTCGGGATCAGGCAGGTCCGATTCAGCATACCTACCACCGCGGCTAATTCCAGGGCCCCGCTGGCGGCCAAAGCATGGCCCAGGTGACCCTTAAAGGAGCTGACCGGAGTGTTTTCCCCAAAAATACGATGGATGGCCTCACATTCGGCGATATCTCCCTGTTCCGTGGCGGTGGCATGGGCATTTACATAGTCGATGGCTTCCGGTGCAACGCCGCCATCCTGCAGAGCCGCGCGCATGCATCTTTCAATTGCGGCGGCATCCGGATGAGCGATATGGGTTGGATCCGAAAGGGTCGCAAATCCGATAATTTCACCCAGGATTGTCGCCTGGCGTTTGCGCGCCGCCTCCAGGGATTCCAGGAGCAGAACGCCACTGCCCTCGGCGCAAACCACGCCGTCTCGGTCGCGATCGAAGGGACGCGGCGTCTGTTGCGGCCGCTCGTTGAAACGGAAAGAGGCGGCATTCATGATGTCGAAAGTGGCGGCGGTTAAAGGGTGAAACTCGTCCGCCCCGCCGCAAAGCATAAAATCCTGTTTGCCGCATGCGATCATTTCGTAGCCGTAACCGATGGCCTGGCAGCTGGTCGAGCAGGCCGAGGAGGGGGCCAGGACCCGACCCGTAATTTCCAACGCCTGCGCAATATTGGCGGCACAGGAGTGATTCATGATTTTAAAAAAAAGTGTGGATTTCATTCGGTCCAGACTGCGGCTGCGCAGGAAATCTTCGAAGAACCCCTGAGTTGCCTGGGGGCTTCCCACCGTTGACCCGATGGCCACTCCCATTTGTCCGCTGGCGCAGTGCGCCGGGGTCAATTCCGCCTGCGTTAGTGCCTCCTGGCAGGCCAGGATGGCATAAATCGACATCGGGGACATGGAGCGCCGGTATTTACGGGGGATCTTCTGGGGGTCGATAGCTTGAACCAGACCGGCCACCTGGCTCCGGAGTCCCCCGATTCCAGCGAGATGCGGCACGCGGGTTATTCCGTTGCGGCCCTGACACAGGGCCTCCAGAAGTTGGGCCGCGCCAGAGCCCAACGGCGACACGGCTCCCAGACCGGTGATGACGACTCTTCTCATCGGTACTTCCTCAGTGCTTTGAGCAGCCGGCAATGGCCGATGATGATCCCGCAGACTAAAAAGGCCGAAACTACCGCACCCAGAATCCCCGGCGCCACGATGGCCTGGCCGGCCAGAAACAGTCCCGGAGCTTTGGTCAATGGCAGCGGATTGTGTTGACCGACTTTATGTTTGACGCCATACAGGCTGCCGAACGGACTGTGACTGAAATCTCTCAGTGTCAGAGGGGTAGCGCAGTCGGCCCAATCGATTTTTCCCGCCACTTCCGGACAGGCAGTCTCGATATACCGACCGAGTTGCGTGCCCATATTTTCTTTGAAAATAACATAATCCGCTGGGCGCTTTCCGTTTACGGAATGCGCCCAGCGGCTCATTTGGGCGATCGAGGCGGGGCAGATAGCGATCAATCCGGCTTTGAAGCTTCTGGCTTTCTTTGATCGGGCCGCGGTGAGATACACGGGCCGGTGTTGTAGCGCTTGGTCGGCGCCCAGACCGGTCAAGTCCAAATGGGGAGAAATCAGTACATTGGCGCGGGCCATTCGATCGAGAGAAGAATCGCATCTCGCGTAAAGGATGTGGGCGGAACTGGTCTCCTCCAGGCGCTCCAAGCGCTTGCGGTAGACTGGGCGAAAAAGAGATTCGGGTACCAGATTTAACAATTCCCGGGGATGAACGGTCGAGACACATCCACGGCAGTCGAGATTTTTGCCTTCTTCCAGATAAACGCCGGTGAGTGTCCGGTCGGCCGCAAAACGGATTTCACGGACGCCCGTGCCGCAGTAAACCGCCACCCCCAGTTTTGCAAGCTGGCCGTCAAGCGCGCGGACCAGACTCCCTCCGCCCCCTTGGATGCCGTGGACCGACTCGAAGTAGGGTCCGACGATACAGGCATGGTTGGTAAACGGGATTTCTTCCGGAGGTACGCCGTGCAGCAGGCAGTGGATGGAAAGCACCCATTTGAGCAGCCGATTGTCGGTTAAGCGGTCCAAAAATTGCTGCAAGCTGGGCCCGTGAATGCCGGACGGCATTGCCACCGAAAACGCATCGGTGTTCAGACTGATATAAGGGAAGGCGTGATAGGTAGCTTCAACGGCCTGCAGATAGGTATCGACGGCGTCTTTTTCGGCGGGAAAAGTCGCATGCAACCTTTGGCGGATGCGATGGTACCCGTAAGGAAACCAGAACTCAAACCCGGCTTCCAGGTTGCGGATAAGGTCAAATCCTTGCGGGTCATAAGGGGTTTTTTCCAGTTGGTCGTCCAGGCCCAGGTAGCGAAAGAACAGGTCCAGGATTTCACCATCGCCGAAGCTGCCCGTATAATGAAAGCCGGTGTCAAAGTAAACTCCGTGGCGGCTGAAGCCCCGGATGAGGGGGGCGATCCTGGGGGATTTTTCCACCAGCGCCACGTCAAAGCCGCTTTTCGCCAGGATCAAGGCCGTGGTGATCCCCGACACCCCGGCTCCGATGACGACATAATCGTATCTCATGCGTCAAA
>CP070697.1:2233656-2239615 GCA_020353555.1 Desulfobacterales bacterium | reverse complement strand
TTTGCCACAATTCTTGTCGGCAATCTCCCCTTCACCGTGGGGTTAACTTGTCAACAGGGCAAGGAGCACACCATATTTCCGGGAAAAACGATATTTATTCGTTATCGCCTTGACCAGATCCAATGGATTTAAATGATGAAGGTATACCTGGGTTTCGATGATACGGACACGCGTGACTCGTTATATGGCACCGGCAAACTCGTCCGATGGTTTCAAAGTGCGCTGCCTGAAGGGTTTGAGTGCCTGGGTGTTGTTCGGCAGCAACTTTTTGTGTGTGATGCGATTCCATACACATCCCACAATAGCGCGGCGTGTTTGATCGCCGAGACGCCTGCACCGGATCTTCTGAATGACGTTATCGAACGGGCCGCAAACCATCTCGCGCGTTATGCGATGAATGGCAGTGATCCTGGATTATGCGTGGCAACTGAATTGGATGCATCGCTGGAGAGTCTTATCGCGTTTGGTCATTCTTGCACCCGTGCCGTTGCGACACAAAGACAGGCGCTTGAGGCTGCCAAGCAATTTCATCTCTCCGGTCATGGCGGCACAGACGCTGGAATTATCGGGGCGGCCGCCGCGGTTGGGCTGACAGTTTCGGGTTGGTCCGGTCGATTCATTGAATTTGGAGATCTGCGCAACTTACCCGACAAGGTCTTGGTTTCTGAACTAAACCGCATGGGGATTGAAGTCGTTTCAATGGAAAGAGACGCAAAGCTACCGGCCCCCAATGATACGGTGATTACCAACGGTTGGCTCCGACCACGGCTTCTGGGACATCGACCTGTTTTATTCGCAAGCCCGCAGGGCAAAGGACAGTGGAAAAATATTTACTTGAAACGCAAGAAAAGACATGATCATTTGGAAAAGCATGAACAAGTGAAGGCAGCCCACTGAATCGCTGAACGGGTACAGACCGGAAGCATCTGACAGATAATGTTACCCCTCGTTTTTCTGGATGTTTACATAACGTTTCCTAAACTTCCGCCGCCTCGCCGCCTTTTTTTGTGTATGTAATCCACCGCTGTCGGCGTGACCCCGCTTCGCCCTAATCGGATGGGGTTGCCAGCCTTTCAAGCAGGCGTCGGGCATTTTCCATGTTCGGATTCAGTTCCAGGGCCTCGCTGAGGGCTTGCCTTGCTTCGTCGGGCATTCCCTTTCTGATATAGGCAAACGCCAGGTTGTAGAGCGCATTCGTCGAGTCGGGTTTGACTTCCAACGCTTTCCTGTACGAACTGATGGCATTTTGCAGATCTCCCTCCAGTTGAAGCTCGTCGCCCTTCGTCACATAGAAACGTTCAAGCGACTGAACAAGTAAATATTTGGCTGACTTGTCATGGGGATTTGTCTCGAAGGCTTTGCCGTAGTCCTGAATTGCCTCTCTTATTTGACCATCCAACGCATGAATGATCCCCCGGAGAACATGTTGAGACGACTCCCAATAGACCTTCAGCCGATCTTTTGTCCCATTCCTGTCGGGCACGTTCTCCCCGAAGTTAACGAGGTAAGTGGCTGGGTCCTGTCTGTAGGAAAGCATGGCCGCGAGATTCTCGACAACGGTTTTTATATGAAAGCTCTCGGAAGGGAAAAACTCAAGATAGGGATAGTCAAAATATTCCAAACGCGGATAGTTGTCACTGTTGATCGGAGCATCCTTCGCATAATCTGCCAGCCCTTTTTCATCCAACATAAATGAACTCAGAAGCAAATATGGGTCATCCAGCCCCACTTCGGAAAGGTCCTTGCGCACATCCCGATCAAACGTGCGTCTTTCAAAAGAACGGAAATCGATCTCGAAAGGGGCTTTGGTTCCAATCAGGTAAGCCTGTCGATTGAAAGAGTTGGACACGTACCAGAGGGTCGCGTGGGGGAAGACCTCCAAGAAAGTTCGAATGATCATTCGGAACTCTTTTTCGGGGAGCGCCCAGAGGGGGATCCAAACGCTCATAATGCCATTTTCTTCCAACCTTTCGCGGCACAATCGGAAATACTCAAAGCTATAGAGGTTGCCGTTGCCCGCATAAATCGGATGGACCGATTCGGTCAGAATCACATCGTAGACCTCCGAGGTCGTGAGCACATAGTTTCTGCCGTCACCGATGGCAAGCCTTACCCGGGGATCATTCAAAACACCGTGATTCACTTCTCCGAAGTATCGGGCGGCGGCCTCGGCAACACTCGGCACGAGTTCGACAACCTGGATGGTTGCCACATCATGTCGGGAAACGGCCCATGTGGTTCCTCCGCTTCCCAGTCCCACAATGAGAACATTTCGGGGCCTTCCGTGGAGCAGCAGGGGGAGATGGCCCTGAAGCTTTTGAGTGCTCTTCAGCATGTAGTCGGTACCTGCCACGTCGGTTCCATCCACTTCCATAATGCGGTTTAGCCCGGTTCCCTGAGGATATTCCCGAACGACGACGGTCGCTGCAGCATCTTCATTATAGTAGCTTAACTTCTCGCCCAGCACTCTTCCTTCTCTCCAGAAAATATTCTCAGAGCGTATCACACCGCGGGCGAGAACGGCGACAAAAACCAAAACAGAAATCAAAATCCACCGGGTGCGGTGTGCCAACTGGGGATTGGCATAAAGGACGACAATACCCATGCAAATGTTGATAAGCGCAAGGATCAAAATGCTGTTTTGCATTCCAAGCAATGGAATAAATACGAATCCCCCTGCAAAGGCCCCCAAAACGGGCCCCACCGTATCAAGGCTGCTGACCTCGCCAATTCTTGAACCGAGCCTGTCCAAGTTTCCGGTATAGATTTTGGCTACCAGCGGAAAGGTTGCTCCCATCAAGGTCGTTGGAACGATCATCAGCAAAAAACCAACCAGAAACTCGGAAGCAACACACATGCTCCATGAGGGTGACCGTCCAAACAGCCAGGGGGACACCTGACCGATGAGCACTGGCATGTGGAAAAACAGAGGCAGTAAAACCACCACCGTTACCCCTATGGCCAGCTGTGTCAGTCCAAAAACGGTGAGTTTGTCCCGAATGTGATCCATAAATTTGGCATAGACGAGACTTCCCAACCCGATACCGGCAATAAAGGTAATAACCACCATGCTGAAAGAATAGACACTATTGCTCAGTAACAGCGCCGAGAGCATTCGCGTCCAAACCACTTCGTAGACCAGTGAAGCAAACCCGCTGATGCCGAAGACGACAGCTACCAGCATCCTCAACCGACGACTGTAATCCGCAATTCCGGCCGAGACCCCGGAATCCGGCGCATGCTTCCGCTTCGTCGCTTTCTTCTTGTTAGTGGGTTCCCGGTCTGATCCGATCCGACGCTGTAAAATTAGGCTGACGACGCCGATTGCCAGATTGATGCACGCCGCAAGATAAACTCCGTGGGACAGTCCGATCAATCTGATCAGAAATAATCCGGTCACAAAGCATCCGGCAGCGGCTCCCAGATTGTTGACCGAATAAAGGACTCCGATCCTGCGTTCCAGAATGCGGAGATCCCCGATCAAATATTTGCTCAACACAGGCAGGGTCCCGCCCATCAGAAAAGTGGGAATCAGCAGGAGCAAAAACACTATGAAAAACCGCAGAAGACTGAATAAATAAAACTCCGTGTGGAAGTGCAGATACAGATAAGCATAACTGTGGGTCAATTTAAGAAGCAGGGTGGGAAAGATCAGGGCGAAGGCGCCGATTCCGATCTGAATAAAACCAAAAACAGCTAGCAGACGAACTGTGCGGTCGGCAATCCTTCCAAAGCAAAGGCTTCCAATTGTCAGCCCCGCCATGAAAGAACTCAAAACAGTGCTCACTGCGAAGGGGGCGACCCCGAAAACAAGCGTCGCCATCTTGACCCATATCACCTGATAGGTGAGGGCGCTGATACCGGACAGGAAGAACAGACCCAGGATGATTCCGTAAATCCTGTCTGTCACCGCGACCGGCATTTCCGTGTTTTGCATGTCAAGAAATCATGGCTGCGTGGTCTTTGGGTCCGGCTGAGAACGTCGCAAGCACACAAGCGTGAGCAGAGCTACTGAGCTTGTCTACGCTTGTACGTGCAGACGAACACGGCCGCCCCCGCCGACAAAAAGAGGGAAGCCCATAGCGGTACGTACGGCTCAAGGAACTTGATCCACAAGAGCGTAATAACCACAAAACACATAATCGACCAGAAGATGCGGTCACCGATAGTCATATGATGTCCAGGACTTGCGCTAGGTCTTGACGGCCCCAAACGTGAGGCCTCTAACCAGGTATTTATGAAAGACGAGAGCGAAAAACAACACCGGCAGGGTGATCACAACCCCCACGGCCGCAACCTGTCCCCAGTAGGTTCCCCTCGACGTCACGAGCTGAGGGATTCCGACGGGCAATGTCGACGCATCGAACTGGGTCAAGATCAAAGCAAACAGGAACTCATTCCATGAAAACACAAGACAGAACATGGCGCTGACGACGATTCCCGGAAGCGCCAAGGGCAAGACGAATTTCCTGAAGACCGTCCAATCACTGTGCCCATCGATCATGGCGGCCTGGTCGATTTCTTTGGGAATTTCGTCAAAAAAACCTCTCATCAGCCACACAACCAAGGCCAGATTGAAAATGGTGTGCACCAGTATCACGCCGAGACGCGTATCATACAGCCCAAGTTTGGAATACATGATGAAAAGGGGCAGGGCGACGACCACGGGCGGACACATTCTGGTCGTCAGTATAAAGAAGAAAATGTGTTTGGCACCAAAGATAGTGAACCTCGAAAAAGCATAGGCGGCCAAGGTTCCGATGGCAATGGCCAGCAAAGTGCTTGAGGAGTCGATAATCAGCGAATTGAGAAGGTATTTGCTGAAAGGCCCTTCGACAAACGCATTGTAGTAATTGGCGATGATCGGTTTGAATATGAACTTGGGCGGGATTTCAAAGATGTCCAAACGACTTTTGAAGGACATCATCACCATCCATAGAAAGGGGGCAACTTCCAGGAATACAATGATACCCGCTATGGATATGAGCGCAATTTCGGCCGGGTGCCTCTTGGCCGAAGAAGATCTGAAGTCCTGCACCTTAGACAACCTCCCTCTCTTTTTTCTGCGTCAGCGTATAGAAGAGAGCCGTGACAATCAGGATTAGTATGAATATGACAATCACCACGCTGGCGCCATACCCCAGGTTCCATAGCTTAAAATTAACGCGATATGCAAACATGCAAACCAGATCGGTTGCATTTCCAGGTCCTCCCCCGGTCAGGATGTAGACCTGGTCAAAAGTCTTAAACGCGTCTATGACTCTCAGAAGCAACGCAATGATAATCAGCGGCTTCAGCAATGGGAGGGTCACCAGGCGAAATATCTGCACGCGGGATGCACCGTCCACCTGGGCCGCTTCATAGGGTTCTTTGGGCAGACTGTGCAGCCCCGCCAGCATGATCAGAAAAATGAAGGGCGTCCATTGCCAGATGTCGATGATCATGAGCGTCGTCAGCGCTGTCGCCGTGGTCCCCAGAAGAGCTTCCTTTAAAGGGATGCCCACACTCTTGATCAGGTATGTGATGATGCCCAGCTCATAGTTGAGTGCCACTCGCCACATCAGCCCCACGGCGACCGGAGCGATCATCATGGGTACGACAGCCAGCGAAACCAGACTTCGCTTTCCCCAAAATTCCCGGTTCAGGAGTATGGCCAGCCCGAAACCCAAAAAAAACTCCACCCCGACGACCACGATCAAGAAAATCACCGTGATGCCCATGGAATGCCAGAACTCCGCGTCCTCTCGCATGAGATAGCGGTAATTGTCCAGACCTACAAATTGCCCTGACATCCTTGGGATTTTGAGGTCAAGCTGGCGAACACTCAGAATCAACGCATAGACAAAGGGAATGATGCTGAGAAACACTAGAAGTGAAAGCGTGGGGGCCAGGAGCACATAACCCATGTATTTGCGTTTGATCACCGCCATCTCCTCCGCTGCTCAGGTCAGGAAGATAG
>CP070697.1:2227587-2233556 GCA_020353555.1 Desulfobacterales bacterium | reverse complement strand
TCGATTCCCAGGGCGGCCGCGGCGGCGAAGGCGGCCGTAACGCCCGGGATGACGCGATAGGGTATGGATCTTTGGTCCAAAGCGGCCATCTGTTCGAAGATCGCACCGTACAGGCTCGGGTCTCCCGTATGCAGACGGACGACCCGCCGGCCGGCGGTCTGGGCCTGGGCCATTGCATCAATGATTTCATCCAGGTGCATGGAGGCGCTGTTCAGGTTTTGGCTTTCGGGCGGGGTCCACTTCAGCAACGCCTCCGGTACCAAAGACCCCGCGTAGATCACCAGATCCGCCTCGCTCAACGCCTTTTGCCCCTTGACCGTAATCAACTCCGGATCACCGGGGCCGGCCCCCACGAAGAGCACCGGGTTGTCGATTTTAGCTTCCGGATTTTGGTTTTTCGCCCTATCTGATAGCCGCGCTTTTTTCACTTCTTTCGCTTTCCCGATTGCACCCAAAGTCGGCAGTGACCCCCGCCAGACCGAACAACCGGTTCCCGTCAACATACCACATATTCACCCTTCCCCCCTTGCGCCTTCGGGCTTGCCCAGGCCTCGGATAATCCAGATCGGGTTGAGCGCTTCCAGCCTCTCGCCCCAGGGCATGTCTTGTCCGCGGCTGATTTGAATTTGAACCATGTCGGTTTTGAACCCGAGTTGCTGCAGTTTGCGCCCGGCGGCATCGATATTTGACAACAAAACGGTATTGGTAACAATGATGCCGCCCGGTTTGAGGTGCCGGGCGGCCGCCTGTAGGATCATCGGTAAATCCCGGCCGCCGCCGCCGACAAAAATGCGGTCCGGCTGGGGAAGTTCGGCCAGGCCGTCGGGGACCACGCCATGGACGACATCCAGGTTTTTCACCCTGAAACGCTTTTTATTATTTCGGATCTGCGCGATCCGGGCGGGGTTTTGTTCAACCGCAATGACCCGGCCCCGGTTGACCAATAAAGAGGCCTCGATCGCAACCGAACCGCTGCCGGCACCTAAATCCCATAAGATGTGTTCGGGCATCAGCCGCAGCTTGCACAGGGTAACCGCTCTGATCTCAGCTTTGGTAATGAGTCCGCCCTCATGTTCATACCCGTTGTCCGGCATTCCCAGATGCAGGCGCGGGGTCACCCCTGGTTCCCCAAGGCTGCGTTTTAGCACCACCAAGTTCGGCTCGTTAAACGGCAGGGCGGCGGCCTCAGACAGGGTATACCACTTAAATCTTTCCGAGGGTGTGCCGAGGGCTTCGAGAACACATATTTTAAAATTCGCAAAGCCTTTTGCCATAAGCCGCCGGGCCAGCCAGCTCGGATTGTTCCGCGGATCCGTCAGCACCGCCACCGTATCTTCTTTGTCCAGCGCGCGGAAAAGAGCGTTTTCATTTTTTTGGCCATGCAAACTGATAAACTTGACATCACTCCAGGGTTCCTTGATTCGGGCGAAAGCGGCAGCAACCGAAGTAATATTGGGATAGATCAACACATTTTCCGCCCCCAAGGAACGCACCAAGCGGGCCCCGATACCGAAAAAGAGCGGATCGCCGGAGGCCAAGACCACAATGGTCTTGTTTTTCATGCGCTGTTTGACAAAGTCGACCACCCCTGAGAGGTCTTTGCCGAGGACTTCTTTGTGCGCCGGGAGATCCTGGAAATGCTCCAGCAGGCGTTTTCCGCCCACCAGGATGTCGGCTTGGCGGATGAGGGCCAGATGCCGGGCGGTTAAATCCTCCGGAGACATGCCCATGCCGATGACTGCCACCGCTTTCATGGAGAGTGTGAACCTCCTGAGTCAAAAATGATCTCACCTTCATAATTGAAAATGACGCTTTGAATGTGCCTGGGGGCGCCTGCGTAGGATCTTGCCGCGCTCACAATTCTTCGACCCACGTGACCAATGACTTCGGGGCAGATTTCAGCGATGAAATGCAGCGCTTCCCGGGCGGTATGGGCCGCCTGGACGGTATCAGCGACCTCGCGGTCTAGGGTGGCTTCCAGGGTCCACTTCGCGAGCGCGGCCAGACTGAGGCTCGATTTAGCGGCATGGGTATGCGGCACACCCTGGGCCATTTTGATGGCTTTTCCGAAAAAGACCGCCAGAATAATCTCCTCAAAACCCTTTTGCCCGGCCGCCTGCAAAGAGGCCTTGAAAAAGTCGCCGATTTGAACAAAGGCCGCCTCCGGGAGCCGGGGCCATTGCAGCTGGGCGTAGCGTTCACTGCGCCGGCCGGTGGTGAAGACCACTTTTGCCAGCCCGGAGGCCCGCGCCACCGCTAAAGACGCCTCAATGGCGGCAAAATAGGCCTCGTGGGACATGGGCCGCACAATACCGGTCGTTCCCAGGATGGAAATGCCCCCTAGAATTCCAAGCCGTGCATTCAAGGTTTTGGTCGCCAGGACTTCACCTTGCGGCACAAATACTTCGACCTTCACGGGGCTCTGCAGGCGGTGCTGGGCCAGAACCTCGCGGACCGCCCGCGTGATCATTTTGCGCGGCCCGGGATTGATAGCGGGTTCGCCAGGCGGAATTTCAAGGCCCGGCTTGGTCACCCGGCCGACCCCCTTTCCGCCGGTGATCCACACCGGCGCGCGGTTGACGGATTCGCCCGAATAGCCGCGCTGGGGATGTTCGGTTTGCTCCGCAAGGGTTACCCTGGCGCCGATTTGCGCCTTGTGCGTCACATCGGGATCGTCCCCGGCATCTTTGATGATCCGGCAGCTGGCCTGGTGTTCGCCTTCACGGGCGCAGGCATGCACCGGAATGACAATCCTGTCTCCGGTTAACAGCTCGACCTGGACCTGCGTGGGGATTTTTCTTTCCACCAGCAGTAAAAGTGCGCCTTTGGCCGCCGCCGCGGCTGCGGTCCCGGTGGTAAAGCCTGTGCGAAGTCGGCGGGTCATCGATCCGTGATCCCTGGTCTGCGGCGCAGCGAGTGAACGCTCCGGCCCCATTGGATTCCGGAGCGTTGATTTTCGGCCGCGTCGTTAAGAAGGTTGAAAAAAATTCTCCAGAATGGCCATTTTCGGACAGACTCCGGCAAGGTCTGATCCGTATTAGCCCACAGTCAAATAAATTAAACCTACCATGATAAGGCTTAACAAGCGGAAGCCCTGTCCGACTAGAAGAATCTGGGTTCCCAGTTTCGGCGAATAAATTCCAATGTAATGGGGCAGCTGATGACGCAACGCGCGCAGCGGGAAGGCCAGGATATTGCCGACAAGCAATGCGATCACGGTCTGCTTGACGGTAAGAACACCCGCTTGCATCAATGCGCCGGCCGCCGCAAAACCCGAGGTAAACTCGGCCGCCAAACTCAGGGCGACCACCGACAGGGATTCCATCGGAATAAATGTTGTGATCACAAAGCGAGCCAGCCAATCCCGGAGGAGCTGGAACACCCCGAGAGCATTGACGATGAATACGACGATATAAATAGGTACGACATAGATCCCGATACGCATCAGACGCACGGGCAGGCGTTCCAGAACGCGGCGCAAGATCTCTTTGGCATTGCGGCGGGTGGGTTGCACCGGATCTTGCCTCCGGTCTTCGGCGAGGGGGCCCTGGGGTCTGAGCCGTAAATGACCGTAAATCAAGAATGCAGCGGTTCGAAGGGCGGCCGCCAGGAACGTCAGGAGAAAGTAAAGCGCTCCAGCCCGACCGGTCAGCGGAATCACGATAAAAAATGTGGTCGGAAGATGCAGAAAAAAGGCGGGCAGCTGATTGACCAAGTTAGCCAGAAAAAGCTGTTCACGGGATATCCGGCGTTCCTCGTAGAATTCAAGCAGCATGGCATTGGCCGCCACGCCGGAGACGAACGCGCTGGCAAAGGCCACGCTGCAATGCGGGCCGAGACGGCCGAAGGTGAACAACGGCCGGGCCAAAATGGATAAGGCTTTCGTCCAGCCGGAGGCTTCAATCACTTGTCCGGCGATCAGCCCGATTCCGATCAACGCCATCAGGCGGACAAGCGGCCAAAGAAGCTTGGAAAAAAGCTTGGAGCTGGTGAGGCCGTCCATCAGGGCCATTCCGGCCAGCAGCACCGCCGCCGAAAGCAACAGTGAGATCAGAAGCGGTCTGGTGTTTATTCTAGCCTTTGGATAGGCCATTTTCTGCTCGGTGCTTGGCAATAATTAGGGTCCAGTAGTCCGGCGCGCGATTACCCAGTTCATTGAGATCCGGAACGATTTCTTCATTCGCCAGCCCGCAGTGTTTTACCCCCACACACGTGTGATACAAGCCGGATTCTTCCACTGCGGAGGATATGTCCGGCACATTGCGGTAGGCCTTGAGAAAGACCACGGTGTCCGGCTTGTGGGAGAGTTGCCGCAAATGATCACCGCCCTTGACGCCGGAGACCACCATTAGAGATTCTTCGCCCTCCACCAGGGGGGTGTTCAGACAGGCGGCGGCCGCTTGATAGGAGGTAATGCCGGGGATGGTTTTCACCGGCAGATGCGGGGCCGCCGTTCTAATCAGCCTGACGACATAGCCGTAAGTGGAGTAGGTGAGAGAGTCGCCCAAGGTCAAAAAGGCCACGTCTTTGCCGCATTCAAGTTCCGCAATGATGGTTGCGGCGTGTGCTTGCCATGCCAGATGAGTTTCATTCCGGTCGCGCGTCATGGGAAACCGCAGCATGCAAACGGGGGTGGTCGGCGGAATATGGGGCCGGGCGATGTTCACCGCCAGGCTGTAAGGGTTTTTGGTGGAGGCTGCGGCATACACCGTATGAACCCGACCAAGTAATTTGGCAGCCTTCAGAGTGATCAACTCAGGATCCCCTGGTCCAACTCCAATTCCGTATAAGGTTCCGGTCTTGGCTTTCATAGGCACCTCTTGCGGTTGCAGGTGCAGCGGCCTTGGGCATGGGCTTGCAAGCGCACCGGCTCGATGGAAAAAGCCCCGGTCGGTTTTGCACCTGGCGTTGGTTCAGATATTCACCTCTTGCACGGCTAACTTGGCGAGGGCATTTACCACGCTGGCCGCCACATTGGAGCCTCCTTTGCGGCCGAGATTCGAAATATAGGGAAAATCCAGTTCCATCAGGGCGGCTTTGGATTCCGCGGCGTTGACAAATCCGACGGGCAGACCGATGATCAGGGCCGGCCGGGCCTTATGGGCCTTCACCAGGTCAATGAGGTGCAATAAGGCCGTTGGGGCGTTGCCAATCACATACAGGCCGTCCTCCATGTCTGAAATGGCGGCATCGACCGCCGCTTGGGCCCGGGTCGTTCCATTTTGGCTGGCCTTTTGCTGAACGGCCGGATCCGACATGTAACATTTGACCGCAACGCCGAATCTTGCCAAATCCCCGCGGCGAATGCCGACTTTGGCCATGTTGGTATCGGTGACGATGGTTTGGCCCTTGCGGATGGCCGCGACCCCGGCCGGGATGGCGTCCGGATGGATGCGGACGGTGTGCAAATAGTCAAAATCGGCCGATGTGTGGATCATCCGCCGTACGATCGGCCATTGATCGGGTTTAAATTGATGGATCCCTGCTTCTTCGTCGATCATTTTGAAACTTAATGCTTCAATTTCCCCGGGTTTCATGGTTTTTGATTCCTTTCACGCCTGTATTGCAGACAGGTTTGCACGAAATATTCCGCCGCCTGCGGCTGGCTGCCGAAATGCAGGTGGTTATAACTGCCTAAGGTCCGGTTCACCTGGTATCCTTCAGGGGCTTTATCCATTCCCCGCCGGTCCGTGGTTCGATACACGGTTTTAACCTGCGGGGATAAGTGCGTCAGTTCGGAATAATGAAATTCATGGCCCCGGATAATCTGACCGGACGCGCCGATAACGGTATCGCCGGTCAATCTAATCTCGCGGTAGCCGAGTGCTCTCAAACGAGGAAACATCTGGGTGGCAAACGGAAAACAGCCCGTCATCGGAAAACGCTGTCCTTGCTGGTCGCCAAGTTCCGCACACAGGTACATGAATCCGCCACATTCCCCGTAGATCGGCATGCCGTTCGTACTGTGC
>CP070697.1:2221501-2227487 GCA_020353555.1 Desulfobacterales bacterium | reverse complement strand
GACAATGACGGCGATTTCACAAGCGCCGATGTCAGCGCCGATGACGGGATCGTTATCATTCATACGGCCGCCGTGGGCGGAAGACCCCGCGGCGCGCTGCTCAGCCACGGCAACCTGATCTGGGCCGATATGCATCTGGATTACCTCTTCAATTTGTCTTCGACCGATGTGCATCTCGGGCTTCTGCCGCTCTTCCATGTGGGCGGCCTTTTCATGGCCACCTGCAGCTTTCACGCCGGGGCTTTAAATGTGAACATGCGTAAATTCGACGCCGCGCAGGCCGTCCGGCTGATCAGCGCAAAAAAGGTGTCGGTGATGTTCGATTTTGCACCGATTCTGGCATCGATTCTCGACCAGCAGGAGCAAACCGGTGAAGACATCCACAGCCTGCAATCGATCCTGGGGATCGAAACGCCCGACGTCATCGAAAGGTATCAGCGGCTGACCGGCGGCACCTTCCATTGCATCTACGGCCAGACGGAAACCTCGGCCATCGCCACGCTCGGGCGGTACAACGATCAACCCGGTTCGGCGGGACGCGTTATCGCCATGGCGGACATACGCCTGGTTGATGAAAACGACCGTCCGCTGCCGGCCGGCGAAGTGGGTGAAATCACCGTCAAGGGCCCCATGGTTTTTAAAGGCTACTGGAACCTGCCGGAAGATACCGCCCAGGCCTTTCGCGGGGGCTGGCATCATACCGGCGACCTGGGCCGTCTGGATGAAGACGGGTTCCTCTGGTATGAAGGACGCAAGGCCGAAAAGGAGCTGATCAAGCCCGGCGGCGAAAACGTCTACCCGGTGGAGGTGGAAAAGGTGATCCTCGCACATCCCCGCGTGGCGCAGGTCGTGGTATTCGGGGTTCCAGATCCCAAATGGAAAGAAGGCATCAAAGCGGTCTGTCAATTGAAGCCCGGGCCGGATCTTGATCCCCAGGAGCTGATTCGATTTGTGGGGGAGCGCATCGCCAGCTACAAAAAACCGCAGTATGTCGAGTTTGTGGAAGAGCTGCCGCAGCGCGACGACGGCGCGCCGGACCGCGCCAAGGTAAAAGCGCTTTATGGCGGCGCGCCAAGCTGAACGCGCCCCGCGCAACCGGCCACCGGCGGGACGAACGCCCCCCGCGGCAAGTATCCTGCAGGTGCAGCGACAAATCCCGCCTGTTGGCAAGCCATTTTAACCAATCGGATTTGCGATTGCATGGGGTTGGAGAGTTGGTTGACCAACCCCGCAAACGACGCGCAAAAGACGTTTTAGGCGGCAGGTCTTCATCGTCCGCGGGAGCGACAACCTCTCACAATGATTTGGATGCCGCCGTGTAAGGAGTAGGAAATGGTTCGTACGGAAATATCACTTTTTCTGAAAAATGTGCCCGGGGAGCTGGGGAAGTTGTCTTCGCTGCTGGGGGAAGCCGGTATCAATATCGATGCCTTGATGATTCAGGATGCGTCCAGCTATGTGCAGGAGCTGTTCCAGGCCCGGGGCAAGTCCTTGAAGCGCATCGCCTCGGCGGCCAGCTATAATTCCATGCGCAAAGACTCCGCGGAGTTTGCCTTGATCCGGATCCTGGTCGACAATACCGACAAGGCCATCGATCTGCTGTCGGCCAACGAGTATTTATTCGACATTATGCCGGTGATTGCCCTGGAGCTTGAAAACAAACCCGGCACCCTGGCCTCCATCACGAACAAATTCGGCGAAGAAGGCATTAATATCAACTATGTGTATGGTTCGGTCTCTTCGCCGGAGGAAACCTGTCTGTTTGTCTTCTCGCCGGAAGATATCGACCTGGCCGCGAAAATCTTCAAGGGCTAAACGCCCTGCGGGCGGCGCGCGGCGGGTCGGTGTTGCGGCTTTGGAATTCCGGCTCCCTGCGGCGGGGCCGGGTCTTCGGCGTTCCGTCTGCGATCTTCCGGCCTTTCGCCCTCCGTCGGCTGATCTGCGCACCCATCACAGCCGGCGTTTGTCCTTGAAAACATGGTTGGAGATCACCACGCGCTGGATCTCGGACGTGCCCTCGTAAATGGTAAAAACCCGGGCATCCCGGTAATAGCGCTCGACCGGGTATTCCTTGGTGAAGCCGTATCCGCCGTGGATTTGCAGCGCTTGGGCGGTGACGCGGTTGACCATTTCCGAGGCAAAAAGCTTGGCCATCGATGCCTGGGACGTGTATCTTTCCCCGTTATCCTTCAGGTGGGCGGCCGAAAGCATCAACAACCGCGCGGCTTCGATCTCGGTGGCCATATCCGCGATCATCCAGCGCAAACCCTGAAATTTGGAAATCGTCTGGCCGAATTGTTCCCTTTCCTGGGAATAGCGAACGGCCGCGTCAAATGCGGCCTGGGCCACCCCCAGGGACTGGGCGGCGATCCCGATGCGCCCGCCGTCCAGGCCGGTCATGGCGATCTTGAACCCGTCACCTTCCTGTCCCAGGCGGTCTTCCAGGGGAATCCGGCAATCTTCGAAAATAAGATCGGCGGTGTCCGAGGCCCGCAAACCCATTTTGTCCTCCAGTGGCCCGACTTTCATCCCCGGATTATCTCTTTTGACCAGAAAGGTGCTGATCCCCCGATGGTACATCTCTTCATTCGTCTTGGCCGTGACGATGATCAATCCGGCATTCCGGCCGGTGGTGATAAACCGCTTCCGTCCGTTGAGCACATAAAAATCTCCGTCCCGGATCGCTTTGGATGTCTGGCGCGAAGGATCCGAACCGGCATTGGGTTCGGTCAACGCAAAGGCGCCGATGAGCGTGCCAGCGGCCAGGGGCTTCAGATACCTGTCTTTCTGCTCCGCAGTACCGTAATGCAGAATGCTTTCACAGACGATGGAGTTGTGAACCGACATGATGACCGCCGTTGAGGCGCACGCATAGGCCACTTCCGCCAGCGCCAGGACATAGCCGACCGTGTCAGCGCCCGCGCCGCCGTACTCAGGGGGGACCATCATTCCCAGCAGGCCCAGTTCGGCAAGCCTTTTCAAGTTGTCCGCCGGAAATTCCGTGGTTCGGTCGCGTTCCATGGCCGTAGGGGCGATGACCTCCCGTGCGAAGTCTCTGACCATGGACTGAATCATGAGCTGCTCTTCGGTAAGCTTGAATGACATGGTTTTGCCTCCGGTGAAGGGCCTAACATTGAAGCGGCCTGCAATGTCGGAAATGAACGCACATGCCTTGGAGAAGATCGGCCGGCGCCGCTTGCTCTCCATGGACGTCAGTTTCGGCTGAAAAAAAAACCTATCTCATTATAGCATATCATGTCGGAGCGTCTACCATGCCCCGGCGGAAAGCCAGGGCGAACGCATTGGGCAACAAGAATATCCGGGGAAGGAGGTCTTTTCTCGCAGACGCTATCAACCGATTCAAATGGCTCGGGGGCCGGCGCTGAATTGCCCGTCCGATTGCCGGAGATCACGCGGCGGGCTTTCCCGCCGTCGACCCGCTGCAATTGGGATCAAATGCTTCTCTGGGTTCCCGCCGTATCAGGAATTGCGCAAATCTCAGGGTGAGTAAATCACTACCAAGAGCTCCGCTCTTTTGTCGCTGATATTTTTCAACTTGTGCCGGATGCCGGAGTTAAAATGCAGCGATTCGCCTTCGGCCAGGGTGTTGACGTGCTCTCCGACGGTCACCTGGATTTTGCCGGCAAGCACATACACAAATTCCTCACCTTCGTGGTGATAGTCCACGCCCTTGTGGTCCTGCTGAGCGCCGATCGTGACGCGGAACGCTTTCAGATGTTTATTTTCCGCACCCGGCGTTAAAGTGGTGTAAGCATAGTTTTCGGTGCGTTTGATGTGCGCTTTGATTCGGCTTTCCAGTTTGGCTTCCGGTTCCCGCAGCAGAAAACCGGAATCGATCTCCAAAGCGCGGGCCAGTTGCAAAAGGGTGCCCACCGGCGGAGCTTCCCGGCCGGCTTCGATTTTCTTGAGGTAATCGATGGAAAAGCCGGTTTCGTTCGCCACCTGATCCAGCGTATACTTCTTTCCCGTCCGGGCTTGTTTGATGCGTTTTCCGACCGAAACGAGTTTATCTGCCTTTTTGCGCGCCATAGGTCCTCCCTAGCTAGGTTTGTCCCGCCCCCGCGGGATCGGCCCCTTCGCCGGTTGACGCGAAGGGGTCGCGGGGCTTAACCGGCCGGCGGGCCGGCCCCCATCAATCGTACTCGTAAAATCCCCGTCCGTTCTTGCGGCCCCACCGGCCGGCCTCCGTGCACTTGCGCAGGCAGGGACAGAGGCGATACGTTGCGCCTTGCGGGTTGAAACAGCCTTAATTCCAGAGCCGCCGCCCTTTACATATTTCTCCGGTATTGGCCGCCCACGTCGTACAGCGCCTGGGTGATCTGCCCCAGGCTGCAGACCCGCACCGCATTCATCAGTTCGGCAAATAGATTGTCGCCGGAAAGGGCGACCTTTTGCAGCCGCTCCAGCGCGGCAGGGGCCTCGTTCGCATGCCGCTGCTTGAAATCAGCCAGACGCTTGAGCTGGGATTGTTTCTCCGCTTCCGTGGCCCGGGCCAGTTCGATCCCTTCACTCAACTGCTCCAGGTGGGCATCCGGGTCCCGGAATGTGTTCACACCGATGATCGGCAGCAGACCGCTATGCTTCAAGGATTCGTAATAGATGGATTCTTCCTGAATCTTGCTGCGCTGATAGCCGGTTTCCATAGCACCCAGAACGCCGCCCCGCTCGGTAATGCGGTCGAATTCCATCAGGACGGCCTCTTCCACCAGGTCGGTCAATTCCTCCACGATGAAACTGCCCTGGTTCATGTTTTCATTCTTGGTCAGCCCCCATTCCCGGTTGATGATCAGCTGGATGGCCAGCGCCCGCCGGACCGACTCGGCGCTCGGTGTGGTAATGGCTTCGTCGAAGGCGTTGGTGTGCAAACTGTTGCAGTTGTCGTAAATCGCGCACAGGGCCTGCAGGGTGGTCCGGATATCATTGAACTGAATGTCCTGGCTGTGCAGGGAGCGGCCGGAGGTCTGGATATGATATTTCAGCATCTGGGAACGGGCCGATCCTCCGTATTTGTGCTTCAGGGCGATGGCCCAAATACGGCGCGCCACCCGGCCGATGACCGTGTATTCCGGCTCCATGCCGTTGGAAAAGAAAAAGGATAGATTCGGACCGAAGCTGTCCACGGGCATCCCGCGGGACAGGTAATACTCCACATAGGTGAATCCGTTGGAGAGGGTGAGGGCCAACTGGGTGATGGGGTTGGCGCCGGCCTCGGCGATGTGATATCCGGAGATGGAAACCGAATAGAAATTGCGCACATTGTTGGCAATGAAGAATTCCTGAATATCGCCCATCATCTTCAGGGCAAAATCGATGGAAAAGATACAGGTGTTCTGGCCCTGATCCTCCTTGAGAATGTCGGCCTGGACCGTGCCGCGGACATTGGCCAGCACTGTGGAGCGGATATTTGCATATTCGGCCGCCGAAGGCGCGCGACCGTCGGCCGCCGCGAACTTGTCCACCTGCTGGTCGATGGCGGCATTCAGGAACATGGCCAGAATAATGGGCGCCGGACCGTTGATGGTCATGGAAACCGAGGTGTTGGGCGCCGACAGATCAAACCCGTCGTAGAGCACTTTGACATCATCCAGGGTGCAGACGCTCACCCCCGAGGTGCCGACTTTGCCGTAAATGTCGGGCCGGATGTCCGGATCCCAGCCGTACAAGGTGACCGAGTCGAAGGCGGTCGACAGCCGTTTGGCCTCATAGTCCTTTGACAACAGCTTGAACCTGCGATTGGTGCGGGCGGGGTCCCCTTCGCCGGCAAACATGCGGGTCGGCTCTTCGTCCACCCGCTTTAACGGGAAGACCCCGGCGGTGAAGGGAAAACGACCGGGCAAGTTCTCCTCCCGCACCCAGCGGTAGATTTCCCCCGGATCTTGGAACTTGGGCAGCACGATTTTGGGAATGCGGGTATGGGCCAGTGATTCCAAATACAGCGGCACGCGAATTTCGCGGTCCCGGACGT
>CP070697.1:2215387-2221401 GCA_020353555.1 Desulfobacterales bacterium | reverse complement strand
GTCTGGGGCAGCGCCGCCAACGATGTCTTTGCTGTGGGCAATTCCCGCACCATTCTGCACTATGACGGCAACAGCTGGAAGGCCATGGACAGCGCCAGCGCGAATGATCTTCGCGGGGTCTGGGGCAGCTCCGCCGGCGACGTCTTTGCCGTGGGTAATTCCGGTACCATTCTTCACTATGACGGCAGCGCCTGGGACGAAATGGATAGCGGCAGCACGAATGATCTTTGCGGGGTCTGGGGCAGCTCCGCCAACGATGTCTTTGCCGTGGGCCATTCCGGTACCAGTCTGCACTATGACGGCAACAGCTGGAAGGCAATGGACAGCGCCAGCTCGAATGATCTTCGCGGGATCTGGGGCAGCTCCGCCGGCGACGTCTTTGCCGTGGGGACTGCCGGTACGATTCTTCATTATGACGGCCGCACCTGGACAGAAATGAATTCGGATGGCTCCGAGGGTTTCCAGGCTGTCTGGGGCGGTTCGGCAATTGATGTTTTTGCCGTCGGGAACCATACAACATATCATTACGACGGCAACGCCTGGGAGGACATAAGCAGTGAAACCGGCGCCTTTACGAATACTCAAGGGGTTTGGAGCAGTATCGGAGGCGGCACGTTTATCGTGGGAGATTCTGGTGCGATTCTGCATCAAGAACCAGTCAGTGTGGTGAACCTTGTTACGAAATACTATAATGATATTCTTGATAGAACTCCGGATGAAAGTGGAAAAGATGCGTGGGTCGCCGAAATCGATCGTATCTTTTCGATGGGCATCGATGTCAAGGAAGGGTTTATTGCTTTGGCCAAGTTCTTCTTCAATTCTGACGAATTTCTTATTCAGAATAAAAGCAACGTTCAGTATACAACCGACCTTTATGAGGCGCTCCTTAACCGCGAGCCGGATGCAGCTGGTTTCGATTTTTGGGTCGATCAACTCAATCGGGGTCTCAGCCGCAATGTGTTGTTAAATTATTTTGTCTACAGTGAAGAATTCAGCCTCTACATGGCAAGCATCTTCGGCAGTGCCGCAGGAAATCCGGAGAACAACCTGGTCAATGATTTATATCGGGGACTTCAGGGTCGTCTGCCGGATACACTCGGATATAACGGATGGGTGGAATTAATGCGTAATGCCATGTCAACCGGGGAGCAGGCGGTCAGGGAACTTTCGCATCGAATCGTGCTGGAATTTTTGGAAAGTGATGAATACATTTTGAGAAACACAAGCGATCGTGAGTTTTTGGAAGACCTCTACAACGGCATCCTGAGACGCGGTGCGCAAAAAGAAGAATTTGACGGATGGATCGAGAATATAAATGCCGGCATGTCCCGGAAGGACGTCGTGCAGCAATTTACAAATTCGGATGAATTTCAACTCCGGGTTCAGGCGATTATCGGCAGACTACTTGACGCCAACTGCCATACCACACCACAACCTGATTTGTTTTGCATAACGCTCTATGATCCGGTCTGCGGCTGCGACGGTAAAACTTATGGAAATTGCTGTGAAGCTTTAAGAGAAGGGGTAGATTCGCCTATCCAGGCGAATGTCAAAACATGAAGGGCGGACAAAAGTCGGTCAGTCAAACCAATTTGTGACCGACGCGGCATCGCAAAAAGCACGCTTTACCAGCGGGCAGGCCCCGCTTCAAAGAGCCCTTCGAACAAGCCGGTGTAGCTGCCGGTGCAGGGGGGCCGCTCCACTATGGTTAAAGTGAGTTCGCTTCGATTTTCTTCCATTGGCCCGCTCTGATTCACTGTACGATGTAATGTTCGCATTGTCCGTTACGATGCCTTTCTTGCGATGCCGGCTCTGGTTTGCTTATAATTCTCACGCAACACCCAACGGAAAGTTAATCGCTAGTGCCCCTTTGCCAGCCGCACGGCGGTATGCGCTCGCCGATCTGATGCTGGAAAATCTGCGGCTGCTTGCGGCCCAAGATGTCCGGTCCTGATCAAAAGCCTCTGAGGGGAATGGATGCAGACCCTCCTGCTTAACATAGGTTTCATGGTATTGATCCCCACGGGGATGATACTTTTGTCGCTGGCCTTGATTGCTTGCATCAAAGTCATCCTGGGTGGGAGAGGTGCGTTGCGGATAATCCCCGAATCATGGCCTACCTATAGGATCGTCGAGACCGCTTCGAACACCGCCCGCTGGACAATTGAGCTATACGAACGGCTCTTGGGAAGAAAGTTGTTCTCACTTCGCGCTCTCGTCACGACGTTGGCGTTGAGTATCAGTCTGACAACTGCGGCAATCGTTTGCGGCAGAATAATTGAGCAGCTGAGCTATTTGGCGGTCTGGATGTCGATTAGCCGCAACATGGCGTCGCTGATGCCGTTCAGCGGGAAATTTTATCGGTCGGAGCTGCTTTATCCCTTTAAGTTTCTCATTGACTACCTATCGATTGCGGTAACGTTAAGCTGCCTCCATAATTTCCGTAAGAATCCGAAATTTTCTGCCAAAATCCTATCTTTACTCGCAAATCTGGCGTTCATGAGTTTAACGATATTTGTCTGCTTGTTTGGGATAAAAGCGCTTTCCACGTTCGCCCTCAACGGTGTCTATGAATTAAGGTTCGTCACAAATGATCTGCAGCGGACGATTACGACTTTCAGTCAATTTTTGTTGCGACCCTTTCACGAATGGTACTACGGTAATGATTTCGACTCCTTTTTCTTCAGCCTGACGGTATCGGCGCCGTTGCTTGTATTTTACGCCCTCTTACCAGTGGTTTTGAGCGTGACTCTCGCGTGCAAGTTGTTTCGCAGTCGACCAGGCAAGATATCAGGCGTAACATCTTCTGAAGGCCTACGGCTTCCGCCGACACGCCCGTCGACCGTGAGCAGTCCGAGCTTGGATGATTCCCTTACAACGATAAGGGAAGGCGCGGCTGCCAGAAAGATACACGATTTGTACCCCCGCCATCATAACGGCAGTGGCACAATCAAAGCAAAAAGTCGAAACAAGATCGCGGTAGCGAAAATAATCAAAGCCTTTTCAGGTGCTCTGGTTTGGCTTTACAAATTCCTGCTTATACCGTTGAGCCAAGTCGTCCTTTTGCTACTGATTGTGGCGGCCAAAATTTTCAAACTTCTGTGGCCGTTAGCCGTCGCCGTCTTCCTTTTCAGTTATTATATCTACGATTCGTTACCCGATACCAGCCAGTTTGATGACGTCGCAAGCCGATCTAGGATCATAATCAGAAAAAAAGGGGATCGCGTGGATATCCTCGATGCGGTTAATCACCTGCAAGTCTCTTCGCAAACATTTCCAAAACATCTTGTCGACGCGTTGTTAGCGATGGAAGACCGGCGCTTTTACGACCATTGGGGGATAGATTGGGTGGGGATTGCGAGAGCGGTATATCACCGCATTGCGAAAGGACGGATCGAAGGGGGCAGTACGATCACTCAGCAGTTGGCGAAAAATATGTTCTTGTCGTCGGAGCGGTCGCTTCTGCGCAAAGCCAAAGAGGCGGTGCTTGCGTTTAAACTTGAATGGAGTTACAGCAAGGCCCAAATACTCGAGATGTATTTGAACCAGATATATTTTGGCAACGACACCTACGGCGTTGAGACGGCGGCCAGAAAATATTTCCAAAAACGTGCCGAGAGGCTAACTCTGTACGAAGCTGCTCTGCTGGTCGGCTCGATCCCCAAACCGAATGTTTGGAACATTATTGACGACGAGCACGCCGCACGGCAGCGTGCCGGTCTGGTTTTGAGCCAAATGGTCAAAGCGGGGTACATTTCACTTAGACAGGCTTTGAACGCCAAGGCCACCGGGTGGCAGCCGGGCGCTAAGAACTTACGTCGTATCGAATATCGATATCTCATGGACTGGATCGCCCCCGACATTAGGAAGCATTGCAAGGGCGTTGACGGATACTTGGTGGTTGTTACGACTCTTGATCCTGAGGTCCAACTCTATGCCGAGCTAGCCGTCGAAAGAATGCTTGATGGCCTTGAGAATCGCCAGGTATCTCAGGCCGCATTACTGGCAATGGATCCCGATGGCGCCGTGCGTGCGATGGTGGGGGGTAGAAGCTACGGATCCAGCCAGTACAATCGAACCGTTCAAGCTCTCAGGCAACCGGGATCAGCATTCAAGCCCTTGGTGTACCTGGCGGCCCTGGAAAATGGATGGCAGCCCGAAGATATGATACTCGACGCCCCGATCAGCATCGGAAAGTGGCGTCCGAGAAATCATGATGATCGCTATCTGGGCAGAATCACGTTAAAAAGCGCTTTAAGGACGTCACGCAACACGGCAACCGTGCGTTTATGTAAGGAAGTGGGTCCGAAAAAGGTGGTCTCCTTGGCCGCACGACTGGGTATAAGCTCCGTTTTACCCCAAGATTTGGGGGTCGCGCTCGGAATAGGGGAAGTGTCTATCTTGGAATTAACCCGAGCTTATGCGGTGTTCGCAAATGGGGGGTATGCTTCCATCCCGTATGGTATTGTTTTAATCCGGGATCGCTTGGGAAACATTATTTATAAGCATGAAAGTAATGCGAAACAGCAGATTGTTGACCGAGATTGCGTAACCAAATTAAACAGGATGCTTGCGGCCGTGGTATCGCCATCGGGCACCGGCAGGAAGGCGGCATTTGGGCGGCACCAAACGGGTGGAAAAACGGGGACCACCCAGCAGTGCAGGGATGCTTGGTTTGTAGGTTATACGTCGCATTTGGTTTCATGCGTGTGGGCCGGCAACGATGACAACCTACCGACGGACGGCGTGTTGGGGGGAGAAGCTCCCGCGCGGGCATGGAGGAATTTCATGGCCAACGTCCATCATAACCTCGATTTAGCCGCGAAGCCCTTGCCCTAAAACGGCAGATGAATCGCCTCCTAAACCCGCAACTTATCATACGCCTCCTTAACCATCTCCGACCCGTAAGTACGCTCGAGTCGACGAACAATAAAATGCCCCCGCGCCATATTTTGAAAATGGTCGATGAAAACCGTATTGATCAAGGCGCCGCCGGCGGCCCCGATCAACGGAACGGCTTGGGCAGCCGCTTTTTCGGACACGACAACCCCGAAGCGCGCCGCAACCGCCGCAATCAATCTCACGATGGCCGGAGCGCTTTTTTCGCCCAGTCCTTTTCGGGTAATATATTGGGCGGCATCGGAAACCGTTTTGGCTAATGCGGTTCGAACGAAAAAGTAGCCTGTCTCCGATCCATCATCCCGGTGCGATCGGCCACCGAGAGCAAAAACTTCCAGGCAGGCCAACTTTGCTTCGATCGCTCTGATCTGCTCCCCCTCGCTGCGGGCAATATCTGCAATCGAACGAAGCATGATGGTTGTGGAGATCGGCAGTTCGACCGCGAGAGCGGAAATGCCGAATGCGCCGCCGCCGGCGCCGGTTGCCGCGGCTAGGATTTTATGTGTCCGATCCGAAGATCTGGGCGCGGATCGATCATCCATCGTTTTTAGTGCGAAGTCCAAAGCTTTTTGCAGCGATTCTTTGGCGATTTTGAGAATCAGATCATATGATTTGACGGGTAACAGCTCAAACCCTTTTCCGATGGTGGTGCCCAGAAGATTTGAGATTTTGGCGGCCAGGCCCGGATTCTCGAGCAGACTTTTGGCATAGCGCAGATCTGCCAAATCGTTTTCGGCAAGGCTCATGGTCTTTCTCCTGTTGGCTTGCTTCGGCCGTCTAACCGGAAGCGCATTATGTTCGGCCAGCGTGTCAAAGTTCGATGGGCGCGGTGTGTCGGGTGTCGGAGGTTGCGGGTTTTAGGGATATCATTGGGTACCGCACCGACGGCGGTCTGGATCGATTGCGCGACGCCGGCCAACAGGCGAGGGGAGCCCCAATAGGGACTGACCGCCCACGGTTGGGATTGACCGCGGTCTTGAACGGAATGGGAATTGAATTCCATTGGGGACAGCGATAGGCAAAGGCCGCGTCGTTGTCAACCCTGCCGTTGCTTTGCGCCAATTGATTCTCCGGCGCACATTTCACTTTAAAATATGTTCGCGCGTATAGATGTG
>CP070697.1:2209244-2215287 GCA_020353555.1 Desulfobacterales bacterium | reverse complement strand
AGCTTCTTTTTGAGCCCGCCCGCATGGGCTTGTTGACCCTCAAAAATCGTTTGGTGATGACGGCCATGTCGACGGGTTTTGCGGAGGCCGGCGGGCGGGTAAGCGACAGGTTAACCGAATATTATGGCGCGCGGGCCTCCGGCGGTGCCGCGTTGATCACGGTCGAAGAAGCCTATATTCATCCCCAGCTTCCTCATATCAAGGATGCGTTGGGAATTTACAGTGACCACCTGATTCCGGGACTGGAAACATTAACCCGTCGTATCCACCAGGAAGGGGCTCTGGCCGCGCTGCAAATAGGCCTGTATTTCCGGCAGCAGCTCAACGGATTCCCGCGCTATGCCGTTTCTTCGTATGCACCGGATTGTGCCGAAGGGTGCAAGGAATTAAACGCGGCGGAAATTCACTATCTGACGAAGCTGTTCGTCGACGCAACGGCGCGGGCCCGAAAGGCAGGGTTTGACGCGGTCGAAATCCATGCCTGCCACGGTTGCCTGCTTTCCGAATTTCTTTCACCTTTTTGGAATAAACGTACCGACGAATACGGTGGCGACCGCGCCGGCCGATTTCGTTTTGCGCTCGAGATTTTATCCGCAATTCGGGGGCGTCTGGATCGGGATTACTGTATTCTTTACCGGATTTCGGGAAGCGAATTCACCCCGGACGGCTTTACCCCGGACGATGCGGTTGAATTATCCCGAGCCCTGGAGGCCGAAGGTGTGTCGGCAATCAACGTTTCCGGCGGCCTTGGCCATATCAATCACATCGCCATTCCCCCCGCGGACGTTCCCAGGGGCTTGCTGCTGCCCATCGGCAAGCGTATCAAAGAGGCCGTCAAGGTACCGGTGATTGTCGGAAATTCGATGACGCCGGATCTCGCGCAGAAAGGCATTGAAAAGGGCGCGGCCGATTTTATCGGCTTGGGGCGACCGCTGATCGCAGATCCCCAATGGCCAATGAAAGTTAAACAGGGCCGCCTTGATGAAATACGGCATTGCCTGCGTTGCAACCAGGGGTGTTTGGGAGCCCTCCGAGATCCGCGCCGGACGGGGATCAGCTGTATGTACAATCCTTTATCCGGTCGTGAATTTGAGCGCCCGCTCACCCGCGCGGCAAAAAAGATGCGGCTGGTGGTTGTCGGCGGCGGTCCGGCGGGGTGTGAGACGGCTCGGATCGCGCGGTTGCGAGGTCATGACGTCATATTGCTCGAAAAGGCGGATCGACTCGGGGGCCAGATTCGCCTGGCGGCCGCCCCGCCCCAAAAGGCGGACTTCAATAAAATGATCGAATTTTATGAAGGCGATCTGAACCGCCTGGGTGTCGATGTCCGCTTGAAGACGGCCGCCGACACCGGCCTGATGAAATCGTTGGCGGCGGATGTGTATGTGTTTGCCACCGGCGCCCACCCGGGGAACCTCCCCATTCCGGGCGCTGAATTACCGCATGTCGCCGTCTCGCGCGCGGTGCTTGCCGGTTGGGTGGACATTTCAAAGGGGCCGGTCGTCGTCATCGGCGGGGGAGCTACCGGTCTGGAGACGGCCGATTTACTCTCAGAGCGAGACTTGGACGTAACGGTGGTTGAAATGCTCGACACGGCCGGCCGGGACATCGTGGCGGGAATCGGTGTGCGTGAAGCCCTTTTGAACCGCTTAAGCGCCAAGAGGGTTCGCATCTGCAGTGGACACAGGGTCACCCGGATTTTGCCCGATGCGGTCGTCGTCTCAAATCGGCCCTTAATCGGAGGAGGTGACGAAATCCGTATCCCGGCGGAATACGTGGTTTTGGCCATCGGAATGAAACCAGAGCCGCTCGACGATTTATCCGAACTGCTGGACAAGACCCAATGGTATCAGGTGGGAGATTGCCTGAATCCGGGAAATGCATTTGATGCCATTCACCAGGCGTTCGAATTGGCCCGCAAAATTTAAGAAGACGCCCCTGTTTGAATCCAACGAACCGTTTCTGACACGGGGATACGGGAGCGCCCATCCCTTCAACCGAGGAACATGATGTGAAAGGAGGAAAAAATGAAGATTCAAAAAATGGCAAGAGCAGGTCTGTTCGTTGGTTTGTGTCTTATTTTTTTGACCGTTTTTGCGGTTACGGCGGTTGAGGCCGCCAAAAAGGTCCGGGTGGCGACCGTGGCCCTGCCCGAAACCACCATTGGCCAAAGTTTGGTCAAGTGGAAGGAGGTCTTGGAAGATCGTTCCGGTGGCGAACTGCAAGTGCAGATCCTGGACCGCGGTGTGATGGGGGGCGATAGAGAAATGATCGAGGGCTGTCGGTTAGGGACACTGGATACGGCCATTGTCAGCGGCTCTGTCCTGGCGAATATCATTCCGCAATATTTCATGATCCCCCTGCCCTATCTTTTCAACAATCATGAGGAGGCCGATGCGTTTCTGGATGGACCCCTCGGCCAGAAGATGTTCAAGATGTTGGAGGACAAGAATCTCGTGGGGCTTGGGTGGGCCACCTGGTCATTCCGCGGGATCTGGAACAACGTAAGGCCCATTACCCAGCCTGAGGATCTCAAGGGACTGAAAATCCGAACCGTTGAAACCCCTTTGGACATGGACACAATCAACAATATGGGCGGCATCGCCACCCCCATGGCCTGGAATGAAGCCTTGCTCGGCATGCGGCAGGGAACGGTCGACGGGATTTCCACGACCTATGGCCTGGGGTATCATCTGAAGCTTTACGAAATTGCAAAATATGCCACCCGCACCAAACACTATTACGAGACCGCCCCCCTGATCATGAGCAAAAAGTTGTTCGACCAATTCAGCCCCGACGAACAGGAGATGATCAAGGCGTCGGCCGCTGAAGCATTGCTCTGGGCCCGCAAACAGCAAGCCGATTTTGACGACAAGTCTGATGCCCTCCTGGAAGAAAAAGGGGTCAAGGTGAACTCACTCAGTCCGGAAGCGTTTGAAGCCTTTCGCAAATTAACGCGACCTGAATACGAACAATTTCGTCCCAAGATCGGAGCGGAATTTATGGATGAATGCATGAATTTTATCGAAGCCAACCGGAAAAAATGAAGTAAATCTGCCACAAACGTTGAAGGGGGGAGGCGCAGTGCCTCCGCCCCCTTTCCAGGGAGGGGCTCGTGATCGAAAAAATTCTAAACACCCTGGAACAATCCTTGAAGATCATCTGCGGTGCCATTATTGCGATCATCGTCGCATGCCTGTTTTATGCGGTCGTGATGCGCTATGTATTTCACCAGCCGCCGGCATGGTCGATGGAGTTGAGCCGTTACCTTTTTATTTGGATGGTTATTTTAAGTGCCGTTCTGATAACCCGTGAACAAAGTCACATCCAAATTGTTTTTCTTGTCAACCGGCTGCCTGAAAAACTCCGATTTGTGTGGCTGAACGTCATCCGGCTGCTGATGCTGGCTTTCTGCTGGATCATGATTCACCAAGGGCTGAAAATCCTGCCCATGGTATCGGAAGCCTCTTCGCCAACCCTCGGAATTTCCATGGGATGGTTGTATTTGACAAATCCCGTCGGCGGCCTATTGATGGGAATCTACATTTTGGAAACCATCGCACTTTCCGTGTTTGCTTATTTTCGCAACGAATCGAAAAGAGAAAATACGATATGTTGATGCTGTGGGTCGTCATATTTTTCCTGATCATCACGATTTTGGGCATGCCTTTATACTTTTCTTTCGGGATAGCGGCCGCATTTGCCTGTTTGGCGGCCGATCTGCCCTTGCAGATAATTGCGCAGCGGCTGATGATCGGAATGGACTCTTTTTCGCTTCTGGCAATCCCAGGCTTTGTGCTGGTGGGTGAAGTTATGTGCCAGGGAGGTATTTCGAAACGCGCGGTGGATTTCTCCAACTCTCTGATCGGTCATTTCAAAGGCGGTCTTTCCATGGTGGCCGTCCTGACCGGCATGGTGATGGGCGGCATTTCGGGATCGGCCGTGGCCGATACGGCGGCGGTGGCCACCGTTCTGGTGCCCGCCATGGAAAAAGAAAATTATCCCAAAGTTTTTTCATCGGCGGTCGTCGGTACGGCCGGACCTTTGGGAAACATCATACCGCCGTCCATTCCCATGATCGTTTATTCGATGACCGCCGGGCTTTCCCTGCTGGACCTTTTTCTGGCCGGATACATCCCCGGGATGATGATCGGCTTCAGCTTGATGGGGCTTTGTTATTTCGTCTGCAAACGCAAAGGGTATGGCCCTTCGGCTGCCTACGCCTTCGCCTGGAAGAATGTGGCTTTCGCCTTTAAACGGTCGATTCTAGCGATTATCACTCCGCTAATTATCGTTGGAGGCATTGTCAGCGGAGTTTTTACGCCGACGGAATCCGCCATGATCGGTGTGGTGTATTCACTGGTGGTTGCCATCTATGTCTACAAAGAAATGAGCTGGAAACAGATGCCGAAAGTGTTGCTTGATTCGGCAAAGACAACGTCCAAGCTCGTTATCATTATCGCCGCCGCGTCCGTATTTTCCTATATCTCGATTAACGAGGGGATACCGGATCTCTTTCGAGATTTTATGCTGGGTATCTCCCAAAACAAATATGTGATTTTGATCATTTTAAATATCGTGTTGCTCTTGACCGGTCTTGTGATTGATATTCTGGTGGCTACCGTTATTATCGTGCCGGTGCTCATTCCTTTAGGCCACTCTTTGGGGTTGGACCCGTTGCACATTGCCATGATTTTCATATTGAACATGTCCATTGGACTGTTAACGCCGCCCGTGGGTTATTGTCTGTTCGTATCTTCGACCATTGCCGATGTTCCGATGGAAAAAACCGCTCTCAGTGCCGTTCCGATTATCCTGACGATGCTTGGGATCCTTTTTTTGCTGAACATTTTTCCCCAGATATCGCTTTTCGTGCCCAGCCTGGTGCAATGAGAATCGAGAAGATCTGAACAAATTTTTTTAACTTCTGTAAAGAGGAGGGTGAAATGCACTATATCAAACAGCAAGATGTCATCGGCATGCAACTTCCCGGACGTCTGTGGAAAAAGCTCGTCGGTCCGGAAGATGGGCGCTGCCGGAATATGATCCTCGGCGTGGTGACTTTCCCTCCGGGAAGCAATCCCGGCACCCATAAACATGAAAAAGAAGAAGAAATCATTTATGTCATCGCGGGCAAGGGCGAGACCCGCGTCGGCGATAAGGTCTACCCGCTGGAGCCCGGCGTGGCCGTATATACGGAGCCCGGCTTAGAACATGGCGTCCAAACGGTGGGCGACGAACCGTTGGTGTTGGTCAGTGTTTTCAGCCCTCCGTTAACACCGGGCGCCTATGATAAAAAGAAAGACTAGACTGTTTTTGTGATGCGATTATTTAAATTCAGGAGGTTGACCGATGGAAAGAAAAGAGCTGATGAATGAGGTCAAAGACTATTTTGCAAAATCCGATCATTGGCGTCGACTTTGCGCGGCGCTGCAAGGAGATCCCGATCCGGAAGGGTCGCATGTCCACGCGTATGTGGAAACATGCGTTCATCCCGACTCGTTGGAAGCCCTGATGACCGGATATTTCGAGCGCTTAGGTTGGCCGTCGGCGCGTAAAATAGATCACATGGCACCCAAACGCGGCATGGGAAGCCTGCATGGGGTTGAACCGGAAGGTAAACCTCATTTCGATTTTCAGTGGTTCTTCAAAAAAGATGTTGGTTTAAGACCCTGTGACGGGGGAGAGTCGGGGTGCAACCTCTTGGTCTGGAATCGTTGGTATATCAACCAGTTCTATCTGCAGTTTCCGTTCCGCGCGGTGGGATCCGAAGAAGAAAAAGCGCTGGAAGTGTATTTCAAGTCGGACCACTTCCGAAAGGGACTGGAATTTCCGGTGATGCCCACAACGAACCATATGCACATCAATGTTCATTCCAGCGTTCATCCGGATTACATTCAAAAACACGCCGAAGCCGCTTTGACCCGTGAAGGGATTGACACGTATTATGTCTGTCCGAATGTATACCTTGTTGAGGGTAAATATCGGGGCAAACTGGTATTTATGGGCCGGGCGCCCGAGGTGGTCTTTGATATCGGATGGC
>CP070697.1:2203084-2209144 GCA_020353555.1 Desulfobacterales bacterium | reverse complement strand
CTAGCCGGCGTCATGGGCGGCGGTGCATCTTCTCCGGGGTTTGTCGGTCATTCCAAGTTCAACATCACCCAGGGCAAGTTCATCGTCGGCGACGGCGGCCTGGCCCGCATGGTATGGATGCCGAAGATCCTCAAAGAGGAGATCCGGGAACGGCTGCTCAAACGCGGAGAAGAAATCGGGATTCCGGATCTGATCGATCGGATTGCCGACGAGACCGTCGGGGTTACCGAGGAAGAGATTTTGCCCTTCCTGCAGGAGAAAGAGCACCCGGCCCTTTCCATGGATCCGATCATCGGATAAGAATTAGTGCTGCGGGTTGCGCCTTGACGAAACGCAACGTGCGATCCGCAGTCCTTAACCCGCGACCCGTAATGCGTAACGCGTAACTTGACAAAGGAGACAAAGATGGCCTTAACCGGTATTCAGATTTTCAAACTCCTGCCCAAAACCAACTGCAAGGAATGCGGGGTTCCCACCTGCCTGGCATTTGCCATGAACCTGGCTTCCGGCAAAGCCGAACTGGACAGCTGTCCCTATGTGTCGGACGAAGCCCGCGCCCAATTGGCCGAGGCTTCGGCGCCGCCGATCCGGCCGGTCGCGATCGGGAAAGGCGTCAGAGCGGCGACCACGGGGGGTGAAACCGTTCAGTACCGGCATGAAAAGACCTTTTACAACGCCACCTTGCTGGCGGCCAGGGTCGGATCCGATATTGCCGCCGCCGATTTGGAAACCAAATTAAAGATCTGGAATGCCTTTCAGTTCGAAAGGGTCGGCCTCAATCTCAGGCCCGAACTGGTGGCCCTGAAGGATACGAACGGCGACCAAGAAGCGTTTGCCCAAACGGCCAAAAAGATTGCCGCGACCTCGGAATTCAACCTGGTGTTGATGACCGATGACATCGGCGTCATGAAAGCGGGCATCGAGGCCTGCGGCTTTAAAAGGCCCTTGGTGTATGCCGCCACGGAGGCCAACCTGGAGGCATACGGGGCGTTGGCCAAAGACAACAATCTGCCCCTGGCCGTCAGAGCGGAATCGGTGGAAGGCCTGATTCCCTTGACCGAAAAACTGACTGAAATGGGTTTGAAGGATCTGGTGATTGATCCGGGATCCAGGGACATAAAGCAAGCCCATCAGGATCTAGTGATCATCCGGCGGGCAGCCCTGAAGAACGGGAACCGGGCGATCGGTTTTCCGACCATCACTTTTCCCTGCGAGATGGCCTCCAACCTGGACATGGAGTCCTTGATCGGCGGAATGTTTATCGCCAAGTACGGGGGAATCGTGGTGCTTTCGGATTTTGCCGGGGAGAGTTTGTTTCCGCTGATGTTGGAGCGCTTAAACATCTTCACCGATCCGCAGCGGCCCATGACGGTCACGGAGGGTATTTACGAGATCAACAATCCGGATGAAAACTCGCCGGTCCTCGTGACCACCAATTTCGCCCTGACTTACTTTATCGTTTCCGGTGAAATTGAAGGCAGCCGGGTGCCCACCTGGCTGCTGATCAAGGATTCCGAGGGCCTGTCCGTCATGACGGCGTGGGCCGCCGGCAAATTCGCCGGGGATGATGTCGGCGTTTTCGTGAAGAAATCCGGGATCTCGGACAAGGTCAAGCATCAGGAACTGATCATACCCGGATATGCCGCGGCAATCGCCGGGGATGTCGAGGAAGAATTGCCCGGTTGGAACATTACGGTGGGACCCAGAGAAGCGGCCCATATTCCGGGATTTCTCAGGGCCAGATAATGCTAACGGTTGGCGCTGGGATGTGGAAGACCTCACCATGTGATTTGGCCATCGCCAACCGGAATTTTAAAATTTTCAATGAATGCGAGGGAGGTCGTATGTTACTGATTGGTGAGAGCTTAAACGTCATATCGAGAAAGATCGGCCGAGCGTTTAAGGAACGCGACCCGAAGCCGATCCAGGAGGAAGCCCTTTTCCAAAGAGAAAAAGGGATGGACTACATCGATATCAACCTCGGACCTGCCAAAAAAGACGGACATGAACTCATGCCCTGGGTCGTGCAGACCGTGCAGGAGGTGGTCGATGAGATACCCTTGGCCCTGGACACATCCAATATCGCCGCCATCGAAGCGGCCTTGAAAGTGTACAAGGAAACCCCCCAGCCCCCCCTGATCAATTCCATTATGGTCCGTCCCGAGCGTTATGAGAAGATGGTGCCGATCGCGGTGGAACACAATGCCGATTTCATTGCGCTGATGTGGGGGCCCGAGGGCCTGCCGCGCGATGAAAATGAACGGGCGGCCTTGTGCGTGGAACTGCTTTATTTCGCCAATGAAGCCGGCATTACCAATGAGAAGATCTGGGTGGACGGCATTGTGACCCCGGTCAACATCCAACAGCCCCAGCTGATGAGCCTGATGGAGTTTCAGGGGATGATCCCGGATATCGCTCCGGGCGCCAAGAGTACTTGCGGGCTATCCAACATATCCAACGGGCCGCCCGATCATCTGCGGCCGATCCTCAACCAGACTTACATGGTCATGCTGCAAAAATACGGCATGCATTCCGTGATTGCAGATCCGCTGGATGACCAGTTAATCGCCATCGCCAAGGGCAAACGCCAGGATATTGTGGATCTGATCTATAGTGTCATGGACGGCAACGAGCCGGATATGGGCTCTCTTTCCAAAGAGATGCAGGATTATGTCAAAACGGCCAATGTCATCCTCGGCAAGACCCTGTATTCGGATTCGTGGTTGGAGATTTAGCTTCGAGTTGCAGGTTGCGGGTGATGCGTTACCGGTTGCGAGCTGGCATGAAACCCCCAAGCGCAAACCCGGGATTGCCGGTGCGAGATCTGGTTGAGCTCCAACACCAAAAACCGAGAAGCCCTTCTCCACCCAGGGAGGGGGCTTTATTGCCTGTTCAGCGTTCGCGGTTAAACCTGCAACTCGCAGCGCGCAACCGAGCACACATGCCATGCCCCGCATTGATGATTACATAAACGCCAAAAGAATTGCGGTCGAAGCCCTTTCCCAGGAATCTTTCGACAGGGTGTTAAAACGGTCGGGTTTTAAAACGGCCGACACACAGAGCTTCCACGTGCCTTTCCTCAACCGGACCTATCGCGTCGGCTATCCCACCTTCGAGTTTGAAGATGAAACCGATGCGGGCCGGGAAGTGCCCCTCCAGGAGCAAGTTTTAATTTTGCATTTTATGATGGCGCGCGGGGTGCGACCCGTGACCGGCCATTGGATTTCCTACCGGGAGATCCCCGGGGCCTCTTTTTATTACAGTGCCTTTGTTAAAAGAGCCATCGAACCGCTAAAGAAAGTATTTGGTCAAAACCTTGCCGGGCTTTCGGAAGCGGCGGCCCAGCTGAACGGCGAGGCGATTGAAGCCGGGGATGGGGGGTTTGAATTTCACCCCCTGCCGAACGTGCCGCTGCAGCTGATCCTGTGGATCGGTGACGACGAATTTCCGCCCGAGGCCAATATTTTATTTGATCAGAATATCGAAAACATCTTCACGCCGGAAGATGTGGCCTGGCTGGCGGGGATGGTGGTGTATCGGCTTATCGCCCTGTGCCCGCGGGGGTAGCGTAAAGCGGAAGACTCAAAGCGACAAGGCCGAGGCCGGACGGTGTTGGAGGCATCCGGCAAACGGGAACCTTTCCACCTGTACCTGGAGCGTAGCCGGGCAAAGCGATCCTTTCCAAACAGGCCCAGAAAAATCCTCAGCCCCATGGTTGGCTGTGGCCGAGACGCGCGCAACCGCTGATACGAGCGGCAGGGTGGAGATTGGTTGGAAGAAATGCACCCGACCCTCACCAGGCCAAGGGCTGCAAGGCAAATCTCCACGAGAACGGATCACGGGCCGTCGATGTCGAGCTGGCCGCCTGAAGTGCTACTCGCCGGTTGCGACCGGCATACCGTGGTCGTTCCATTTTTGCCAGCCGTCTGTGAGGTAAAACACCTTTTCGTAACCTGCCAGCTCAAGTGCATGGGCCAGCTCTTTGGCCAGGGGACAGCGGGGACCGTCACAGTAGGTGATAATGTGGGTTGCCGGGTCGTGGTTTGAGATAAAATCCTCGATCCAAGCGTCTAATTCATGGGCGGGCAGACTTAAAGCGCCTTGGATATGACCCTGGGCAAAATCCTCCCCCGACCGGGCATCCGCAAATAAGGCGCGGGGGTCATCGAATTTGGCAATGGCCTCCTCCACGGTTATCTCCCTGATTGCCTCCCGATCGGCCTGTGGGTCCGGCGTCTGGAGGCTGCTTTCGAAAAGGCGCAATCCCGCCGGTCGGATAAGATTCACCCCGACGGAAATAAACCCCGCCACCAGAATTACGATGGCAGCCTCCCCCAAGATGCGCTTGATCATCTTTTTTCCCCAACGTTTTCGTTAATCCACGCCGGCGGATCCCCCCGCAGGGCCAAATCGCATAGTTAGACTGTTTCTTGATGGTGGTTGCCGACCGCCAACGAAGATCACAGGGGACTGTCTGCGCGAATGTTAGGCAATCAGCGGCAAAATTTCAAGGGGGATTTCGGCCTGCCTTTCAGGTCCAAGGCATATTCTTATTTTCGAGTTCTTTCCGCTGCCCAAAGCCGATCAGCGGTCGGCCTTTCCATGGTTTTTCAAAGGCCTAAACTGTCACTTATTTCCCAATGCGTTCGCCTGCCCGGCCTTTTCCTATCACTTGAAAATAGGTATGACCTCTGATAGTCTTGACAATTAAGGATTGACTGATGACAATTAAATTCCCGGGGGGCAAAACGGAACGGCTTTTCTGACCGGAACCAACCCACGGGAGGCGTGCGGATGGCGTTAAGGAGGGCAGACCCCTTGAAAGTGAAATCAAAGGCCCTTGAAGTTAATTTGGCCGATTATCATGTGGACGTCACGATCGACGACAAATATTCGACCTTGCAGCAGGTTATGTCCCGCTATTATGGACTCATGGAGGGCTTAAATACGTTCTTGGAGGAGCTTTCCCATCCTTACAAGAACTGGCGATTTATTGTCACGGAAGCCCGCAAGTATTCCCTGGACCACTTTCACCTGCTCAAAAATCATAGCCGGGGCCCGGTGGCGGCGCAGCTTCTGGTGGACATCCTGATCAGTGCGGTTGAGTCGAGTCATGACCCCGGGTTAAGAAGTGATGCGGTTGACAACCTCCTGCTGTTTATCGGCAAAATCATCAAGGATTCCGGCCCCAGCCGCGCAACGTTCGTTCCGGTCATCCAGACGGCCTTCCAACGCATCCATGACTTTCCCGATGATCTTTTCGATCTGTTTGTCAAAAGCTACTATCAGATTAAGCGGGTGGCGGAAGCCTGCTATCGCGAAGCACCGGAAGTCAACCCCGCCCTGCAGACCCTTAACCGGCTGCTGATCAAATATTTTCAGCGCGCCTATGACTATTGGCTCGGGGAGAGAGACCCGCAGAAATGGTTTGAAAAAGAAGCCAGCGAATTTACGCCGCAGAATAACTTCGATGCCTTTTTCAAAGATATATCCCACCAACAGCTCCGGGAGTTCAACCGCCGGCTGGATCAGGTCGCCGGTGCGAACAATTGTGAAGCGAAAGCGACCTTGGCGGATCTTTTGGAACTTCCGGGATTCCACCAAATCGTCGAACACTACCGTCAGATCCCCCGGGAACTGCTGCAGCACTTCGGCGAAAACAGCCGGGGCCAGCACCTGAAGCTTATTTTCCTGTTCCATATTATGAATACCTCCGGGTTGGCGCTTATCCATGAGGAGACGCTCAGAGATATCAACCAGACCTTGACCTGGATTATCGTGCATGAGAATTACCGCAACATTCAGAATTTGATTCGCAAGACCTTTTCCATTCTAAAAGAACGGGCCGATATGTACCCGGCCGCGACGCTGAATTGTGTGCTGAATATGGGCAAGGGGGTTTTCAAAACCGATGAAATCGATCTCGTTAATTTCTTCATTGATTCCGTGATCGACCTGGGTTTCCAGACACCGATGTTGCAGGGGGTGGATGATGGCTGGCAGATCAAAGTCAACAGCGCTCATATTTTAAACATCCGCACCTGGCTGGAGCTGATCGAG
>CP070697.1:2196909-2202984 GCA_020353555.1 Desulfobacterales bacterium | reverse complement strand
CAAAGAAGGCGCCATCGATTTTGCCTGGGATCTTTTGACCAACGGCTACGGCTTGCCGGAAGACAAGTTGTGGGCCTCGATCTATCTGGACGATGACGAAGCTTTTGAACTGTGGCACACGCACGTCGGTTTGCCCGCCGAGCGCATCGTGCGCTTCGGCGAAGCCGACAATTTCTGGTCCATGGGAGATACGGGGCCCTGCGGGCCGTGTTCGGAAATTATCATCGACCGCGGGGAGGAGTTCGGCTGCGGCCGGCCGGATTGCAAGGTGGGCTGTGAGTGTGACCGCTATCTTGAAATTTGGAATCTGGTGTTCATGCAGTTTAACCGCGATGCTTCCGGCCAGATGACGCCCCTGCCCAAACCGAGCATCGACACCGGCATGGGATTGGAGCGCATCGTCTCCATCGTCCAGAATGTTCCCACCAATTTTGATACCGACCTGCTCCTGCCCCTGATCCAAAAGACCGAGGAACTCGCTGAAGAGCGGTTCGGAGAGTCCAGGGAGGGGGACGTGGCCATGAAAGTGATTGCCGACCACAGCCGGGCCGCCGCTTTTCTCATCGGCGACGGGATTTTGCCTTCCAACGAGGGCCGCGGATATGTGTTGCGCCGCATCCTGCGCCGGGCGATTCGCTACGGACGGAATCTCGGCTTGAAAAAGCCTTTTTTGGATCAAACCGCTCGGGTGGTATTTGAAATCATGAAACCGGCTTATCCTGAGTTGGCCGAGGCGGCACCGTTTATCACCAACATGATCAGGAACGAAGAAATCCGGTTTTCGGAAACCCTGGACACCGGTCTGAAACACCTCAACGAGGCCTTGGCCGACCTTGAGGCCCGGGGGCAAACCGTCGTCCCCGGACGGGTCATCTTTAAACTCTACGATACCTACGGGTTTCCGGCGGACATCGTGCGCGATGTGGTCCGGGACCAAAACCTGACGCTGGATATGGATGGGTTCGATGCGGCCATGGCGGACCAACGCCTGCAGTCGCGGTCCGTGGCCACCTTTGCGACCCTCAGTGAAGCCTATAAAAACCTTTCCGCGCAGGGCGTCAAACCTCAGTTTGTGGGATATGATACCCTGGCCTGTGAATCGGAGGTGCTGTTGCTGGTGGAGGACGGCCGGGCGATGGCCACCGCCGGCGCCGGCCAGACCATTGAGTTGGTGGCTGCCGTCACGCCTTTCTATGGGGAGTCCGGCGGGCAGGTGGGGGATACCGGCACGATCAGCGCCCCCGGCCTGGAAATGGCGGTGGCCGATACGGTCAAGGATCCCACCGGTCTGATCATTCACAAAGGCCGCATCATCCGCGGGACGGTCAGTCAAGGACAGCGGGTCACGCTGACCGTGGATAAGGCCCAGCGGGAAGCCACGGCCTTGAATCACACCGCCACCCATATTCTGCATGCGGTCTTGCGCCGGGTGCTCGGTGAGCATGTCAAACAGGCGGGCTCGCTGGTGGCCCCGGACCGGCTGCGCTTTGACTTCACGCATTTTTCCCAGGTGGATGCGGCCACCCTGGAGCGCATCGAAACCGGGGTGAACCGGAAAATCCGCGATAATCTACCCACCCGGATGGAAGAGATGGCGGCCGAGGACGCGTTCAAAACCGGGGCCATGGCCTTGTTTGAAGAAAAATATGGGGATCGGGTCCGCGTGATTTCCCTGATCGATTTCAGCAAGGAACTCTGCGGGGGGACCCATACGGCCATGACCGGCAATATCGGTCTTTTCAAGATTGTGGCGGAATCCAGTATCGCTTCCGGGGTCAGACGGATCGAAGCTTTGACCGGTGAAGCGGCTTTGGCTTATGTCCAGCAGCATGAACGCCTCCTGCAGGAAGCCGCCCGCTGCCTGAAGGAAAAGCCAGAGGCCTTGGTGCAGCGCATTGAAAAGAACCTGGCGGAATTAAAGGCCCTTGAAAAAGAAGTAGACCATTTGAAGGCCAAGGTGGCGGCCGAATCCGCCGAGACGGCTGCCGCGGCCGTGCGTTCGGTCGACGGCCTGCAGGTTTGGGTGCAAAAGGTCGCGGTGGACAGTCCGGCCGCCTTGAGGGATCTGGCCGACCGCTTCAAAGCGAAACTCAAGTCGGGCATCGTCGTCCTGGGCAGTACGAGCGGTTCGAAGGTGCTGCTGATCGCCGGCGTCACCTCCGATCTGGTGGCCCGTTATCATGCCGGCCGGATCATCAAGCAGGTGGCCGCCGTCGTGGGAGGCAGCGGCGGTGGAAGGCCGGATCTGGCGCAAGCCGGGGGGACGCAGCCCGAAAACCTGGATAAAGCGCTTGAAATGGCCTACGAAATCGTCGAAAAGCAAAGCGGCTGAGCGCGCGGACGGCGAGTTGGAGCTCGACGCGGAGGGGCGCCCCCCCCTGTCAAAGGATAAGAAAGTCGGTCTAGCGGCCCTTGAGCACGTCAAGCATGGTAAAAACCTTGCCCCGTGCGCCTTCATCGAGCTTGGCAGCCAGGTAAGCCAGGGCATCGAGGGTGCCTTGGGCATAAATCTCGCGGCCATTGACGTTGTGGGTGAACTCGAACCGCACCGTCCGGTCGGCGGAAACCAGGCTGTAGGTATGCCAGCCGTGCCCCTTGAGATGTTCGGGCGGGATCCCCCACCGGCTCTGCTGGATCGCGGGGTCCCGTTCTTTCACAATATCCTCTTCCGTGACGGGAGTGCCCAGTCGGTTGAAATAGCCGATCATGGCCTTGGCCGTCCCGCTCGTATCGGCTTTACCCGCCTGATGGCTTTCTTTGATTTCCAGGCTGTATCCTTTGAAAAGATCCGGGAACGTGTGGGCGGCGAATTCCATCATGGCTTGGAAGCCCACGATTTGTTTGGCCATGTTGGGTGCGATGACCGCCGCGATATTCGATGATTTCACCGTTTCCAGCAGGCGGCGGCGATCGCCGCCGGTGGTGCCCATGACGAACGGCAGGCTGAATTGGCAGTAGAATTCGGCATTGCCGTTGACCGCCGCCGGATGGGTGTAATCCACGCTCAGAAACGAGCCATGGCTTTCCAGGATGTCATAGATGACCTGCTCGCGGACTTCGGGCCGTATAAGTCGCACCCGGACGGGATCGAGGCGGTATTCGGCGGTTTCGATTTCGGGGCCGGTCAGGGCATAGGGAATCAATTCATACCCCTTGCGGGCCATAATGTGTCTGGCGACCGTGGCGGCCATGTTGCCCGGCAGGCCGTTGACCATAACTTTGATCCGATCCATTGGCTTACCTCCCTCTTTTGGCGTGTGTGCGGGTTGAATTTCCCGTTAGGTCTTTTTCCAAGTTCCTCAAGCGGTTGGAACGCCACCGGTCTGCCCGTGAAACTGGCCGACAATCGGAGCGATCAGCGCCGCCAGGCGGGGAAACTCGGGGGTGCCGTTCGCAGCCAGATTTTCCTTTAAGGTTCGAACCGCGGCGGGAATATACTGTTGAAAATAGGTCTTGCCTTTAATCGTGCTTAAATAGCCGAAAGCGCCCAGGATCTGGAGGTTGCGGGTGAGGGCGCAATATCTGAAGCCGCGGCGGAATTTTTCCGGATCGAATGACTTTACCCCTAAGAGCGTTTCAATGCAATACTCGCGCAAAGTCGTCTGCAGGGCGGCCGGCAGGTTCACGTAGGGATCGATGAGGAGGGACGCCAGATCGTACTGCAAGGGGCCGAGGCGTCCGCCCTGGAAATCAATGAAGTATAGATCGTCGTTCTTGAGCATGATATTGCGCGACTGCATGTCCCGGTGCATAAACCCGGTTGTCCCGTATGCCAGGGCCTTGTGCGCCAGGTCTTCGAATTCCTGCTGGAAATCCCGGTAGACGGCCTCCAGGCCCAGATACCCGTTTAAAAACGCCTCCACAAAATAGCGGCATTCCTTTTCGAGAATAAGATCCTGGCTGTAGCGCGGCGTCTGGAAGGTCCAGGCCAGACGAAACCCCTGGGCGCCCCGCTGGGAAAGCCGCACGAGATGATCGATCACCGATTTATACCAGGCGGTGATCTTGGGCGCGCTGGTCGCTTCCAGGACGGCGGATTGCAGATGATGGTCCCCTAAATCCTCCAGAAAAACCAGGCCGGCAAAGGTGTCGTAGTGATAAATGGCCGGGACCGGAATTCCCCGGCGGTGCAAGTGATGTCCAATGTGGACGAAGGCGTCCACTTCCGAGGTCTCGTTGCACTGCCGGATGCCATGGTCGACCATGATCAGGGAGCGGTTGCGGGAGGTCAGCCGATACCATTTTCGCTCCGATCCGTCGCCCTGCAATGCCGTGCGCTGGATCGGCGAGTCCGGCGCGGGGGTGAAGGCCCGCCGGAAGGCTTCCGGAGCCATGATCTCCCGGACGGCCTCCTGATAGCGGGCGGGGGTGCCGATGTCTTTCCAATAGGCGCCCTCCGGCACAAAGGCGCGCAGTCCGCGGCCCTGGGCCATCAGACTCCGGTAGGCATCGATGCTGCTTGAAAATACGCCGGAAGGGATGCGTTCGAGAACTTCCGGGTCCAAGACCTGGATGCCGGTAAAAGCCAGACGGGTGCCGGCCGCCGCCGGCGGGTCGTAAAAGCCGGTGATGAAACCGTCCTGATCGACGGACACAAAATTGAATTCAGGGTAATCATGGAGCACCAGGGTTGCCGGATCAGGATGGGCGCAGTGGTAGTCATAAACCGCCTTCAGATCGATATTCGTGCAAATGTCGCCGTTGATGACCATGAAAGGCCGGTCATTCCAGAAATCGGCGACATTCTTGATGGCGCCGCCGGTGCCCAGAATGGTGGGCTCGTAGCGGGTGGATACCGCCAGGCCATATTGTTGCCCGGCAACGAAGGCTTCAATTTTGTGAGGCAGATGATGGGTGTTGATCACGACGGCTTCACAGCCCGCGGCTTGGAGGCGTTGGAGAATGATATCCAGCAGCGGTCGTCCCGCCACCGAGAACAGGGGCTTGGGTGTGGTGGCGGTATAGGGAAGGAGCCGGGTTCCCAGCCCGGCGGCGAGGATCATGGCTTTCATGGTCTAAGCAGATGCAATCGAATCAATTGGATTTCGAGGGCGCAGGGTCCAAACGCTGGCCGCGCCCGGCCAAAATTCAGGAGAAAACCTCTTTGACGCCAACCTCTTAGGCTTGCAGACATTTCAGCGCCTGCCGCAGGGCGGCGGCGTAGAATTCGATCTGTTCGGTATTGCCCGCGTCTTTGATGCCCCGGCTGGTAAAAAAATCAACGGCGTTTTGGTAACTGACCTTGGACAGCGCCTCCCGGCGTTCGACTTCTCTCCTCTTGAACATGCGATTGCCCCGGGCCTCGATTTTTTTGAGGCGGTCTTTCACTTTGTGGGAGTCAGGCGGGGTGCGCATGAAAAAGTTGAGCACGATCCAGTAGGATTCAAGATAGGTCTTCACGAAGATGGAGAAAAGTTTGAGTTTGCGAAAACCGGCCGATGTGACGTTATAGGTGTCCGGCAGGGTGGGATGAGGCATCAGGATCGCCTCATCGATGAACGCCTTGATCGTTTTGCGCACGTGATATTCGGCCGTTTGGTCGATATCATAGGCAAACTCGTATTTGAAAAAATCCTGCCAAAAGCGGTAGCCGGCGTGCAGGTCGACCGACGAGAACTGGAAGGCATCTTTTTCCAGTATCGTCAAGGCGGTAAACGCGGCCGGAATGAAAAAAGCAATACAGTTGTTCTTGTAGTATTCCAGAGACGGCCTTTTGGCGTCGTTGACGCCATATATCATCGGGGAGGACGGATCGTCTTTATCTTGCGTCACGGGTTCGATGAATTTCCGGTGCACGTAGGATTCAATGGCTTGGTCGACGGCGTGCACCTGATCCATGACGAGGGTGTCGGCCAGCTTGGCTTTTTGGGTCGCCAGGTAGGCCATATAAATTTCGATAATGAACAATAAATCGCTTCGCGCGAATCTTTCCTGGGTGTTGTTGAGGATGGCACTGGCCACCAGGGCGTGGGGGGTGACCACCGCGACCCGATTGATGGCATTGATAACCCGGTAGCCCAAATTGCGGCAGAAGGCATTTTGTTCTTTGGCGGTCATGTGGGCCAGCAGTGTGTC
>CP070697.1:2190727-2196809 GCA_020353555.1 Desulfobacterales bacterium | reverse complement strand
TACAGAACCTGGTACTCGACACGGCGGAACTTTGTCGCGCGATCGTTTTCCGTCCTCTGCAGCCCCCCACGCGCATCGCTCGCTTGCAGGCCCCGTGCACCCTGGATGCCGCCGCCCGGCATTTGGGCGTCGCGATTCAGGACCGACATACGGCCCTGGGGGATGCCATGGCAACCGCTCAGATCTTCCAGCGCCTACTGGCCCGCATCGACAACGGTTCGGGGCCGTTGCGCCGGCTGGCGCAGGAGGCGTCTTTATTTTCAGCGTTCAAATAATTTTGGCCCTTACGGAACGGAAAGATTGCACGATACAACATCCATCACCCCCACATAAATTTTCAGGTGGCAGAAAGGTTCGCAAAATGAAACAAGCGCAAGGCCGCGGTTCCCGCGCCTACACGACCGATGAATTAATCCAACAAGACAAAGCCCATGTTGTCCATCCCTGGGCCACTTTCGAAATTTTCGACAAGCAGGGCGCGTTGCCCATTGCCAAGGCGGAAGGGTGTTATGTTTACGACTCCGACGGTAATCGATATCTGGACGCCGTGGGGGGACTGTGGTGCACGAACATCGGTACCGGCCGGGAAGAGATGGCGCAGGCCATTGCCGCTCAGGTGCGTACCATGGTCTATGCGAATCCGTTTGTCGACATGACGAATATACCGGCCACACGGTTAGCCACCAAGCTGGCGGAGCTGACACCGGGCACCCTTAACCGTGTGATTTACACCAGCGGCGGTTCAACGGCCATCGACTCCGCCTTGCGTTTGATCCATTACTATCAAAACTGCCGCGGCCGGCACGCCAAAAAGCACATTATTTCCCGCCGCGATGCCTACCACGGATCAACCTACGCCGCCATGTCACTCGGTGGCCGCAAAGGAGATCATCCGCCGGAGTTTGAGTACATCACGGACACGATCCATCATATCTCAGCGCCGAATGTCTATCGTCGTCCGGCTGGCATGGAAGATCTAACGGAATCCGCGTTGGTGAATGCATTGGTCAAGGAATTCGAAGACAAGATCGCGGCGTTGGGCGGTGCCGATAAAGTGGCGGCCTTCTTTGCCGAACCGGTCATGGGCGCGGGGGGGGTGATCGTTCCTCCGGAAGGCTACCTGCGCCGGATGTGGGAGGTCTGTCAGGAACGTGACATCCTTTTTGTCTCCGATGAAGTCGTTACCGCGTTTGGACGACTGGGTCACTGGTTCGTGTCCCAGGATGTATTTGGGATCCAGCCGGACATCATCACCTGCGCCAAGGGTCTCACCTCCGGGTATCAACCCCTGGGGGCCGCGATCTTCGCCGACGAGATCTATGATGTGATCAGTGCCGAGGGGCACAAGCGCTATTTTGCGCATGGGTTTACCTATTGCGGTCATCCGGTGGCCTGTGCCGCGGCCCTGAAGAATATCGAGATCCTGGAACGCGAAAAGATCTTGGATCACGTCCGTGAAGTCGGACCCTACTTCGAGAAGCGCTTGAAGACATTGTCCGATTTACCGATTGTCGGCGATGTGCGCGGCAGTCACCTGATGATGTGCGTCGAATTCGTTGCGGACAAGGAGACCAAAAAGCGCTTTCCGGATGCGGTCGATATTGGTAAGGTGGTATCCAATCAGGCCGATGCCCGCGGATTGATCGTCAGGCCCGTTGGTAACCTGAATGTTATGTCACCCGCGCTCGTCATCACGGCCGAGCAAATCGATCATATCGTCGGCACGCTGCGGGAGAGCATTGAGGCCGCAACCTCTGAGTTACAGAAGAAAGGGTTGTTAAAAAACCAATCATGACATCGAAATCAACCACTGATCAGGCTTTTGTACGCGACGATCTTCACGGCACCGTCGAAGAACCGACTTACAGTGGTGCGCTTAGCTTCATGCGCCGCAAATACAGCCGGGATCTGGCCGGTGTGGACGTGGCCGTCACCGGTATTCCTTTTGATCTAGGCACCTCGAACCGACCGGGCGCCCGGCTGGGACCGCGCGCGATACGGGCGGTATCCTCCAACTTGGCCTGGGCCCAGCTGGATGAGTGGGGCTTTGATGCCCTGGACAAGCTGGCCGTGATCGACTACGGCGATTGCGACTTCGACCCCGGCCGACCCGAACAAATACCCGCACGAATCCAGGCCCACGCCCATACCGTCCTTTCCCGTGACGTCGCCTTGCTGAGTTTAGGCGGAGATCACTTCATTACCTATCCCCTGCTGCAAGCCCATGCCGAAAAGTATGGGCCGTTGTCCCTCATTCAGTTCGATGCCCATTCGGATGCCTGGGAAGACGAGGACGGTCGCATCGACCACGGGACGATGTTCTATCATGCCGCCCAACAAGGCCTCGTCATCCCCGAACGCTCGGTCCAGATCGGGATACGCACCTACAACGCCCACGCGTGGGGGTATAACATCCTCAAGGGGTCCTGGGTGCATGAACACCGCGCCCAAGCGGCGAGCGCGGAAATTCGACGCGTGGTGGGCGCTAACAAATGTTACCTGACCTTTGATATCGATTGTCTGGATCCGTGCTACGCGCCGGGCACAGGCACCCCCGTGGTCGGCGGGTTCACGACCTATCAGGCGCAACAGATCCTCCGCGGTTTGCGCGGCCTCAATTTAATCGGCATGGATCTGGTGGAGGTCGCACCGCCTTACGATGTCGGCGAGTTAACCGCGCTGGCGGGCGCAAGCTTGGCGTTGGAAATGCTCTACCTCTATGCGGCTAAGCCGGGGGGCGCCTAACCGGACTGACGCACCGGCGGCCGCCTTGGCGCAACGTCATCGGGGAGCTGAAAAAAGACGGCCAAACGGTTTTGTCGGCCTTGCGGTCAGCCGTTCCCGTCACAGCCGCATTTTTTTAGAAACCGCTTCCGGCAGAGCGCGGATCACGCCCATGACAAGATACCAAAACCACGGCAGGTACACGACGTCTTTCCTCTTTTCAATCGCTTGGTGGATCCCGCGGGCAACGACCTCCGGACGGGTCCACAAAAAACCCTTGGGAAACCTGGCGGTCATGGGTGAATCCACCAAACCCGGCTTGATCGTAAGAACATGGACACCGGACTTGTACAGGCGGTTGCGCAGTCCTTCCATGAAGGTCGTGACGGCCGCCTTGGCCGCGCCGTAGACATAGTTGGATTGCCGCCCCCGGTCCCCGGCGACCGAGGAGATGACGCTCAGCGTGCCGTGGCCCTGCTGCTCCAAACGGTTCGCGAGGTGGGTGAGCAGGGAAATTACGCTCAAGGCATTCGTCTCAAACTCCCGCCGTGTCACTTCAAAGGACCTCTCACAGGCCTTTTGATCGGCCAGGCTGCCATGGGCGATGAGAACGATACCCAGCTCGCCCAGGCGTTGGTAAATCTCTTCGATCAGGGCCGGGTGCCGGTCGTAATCACTGGCATCCAGGATGGCCGTGGCCACCTGGGCCGCCCCGCGAACCAGCAGGTCGTCCGCCACCGCCTGAAGTCTGTCGCCATGCCGGGCCACCAGAAAAAAGGTGGCGCCGTGCGCCGCAAAAAGGCGCGCCGTGGCCTGAGCGATGGCCGAAGTCGCACCGAAGATCAGGATCCTGCGCATGTTCATTCCTGTGTCACGCGTTGCCAGAGGCCGGACGAAAACCGGGGATCCCGCAAGTTCTCCAAAATCTCCCAGTTAGGATAAAACCTCTTGAAGCTTGCCGCCGACATCCGAGCGTCTTTGGACGGATTGACGGCTCCGCCGGCCGCGGCGACGATCTGATCCAGCCGTTCGAGGAAGTCCAGGGTGGGCTTCCCGCGGTTCAAAAAATCCAGGGCCAGCGTGATGCCGGGCCGGGGGAAAGACAGCCGTCCGGGAGACGGCCGGTTTCCGAAGACCTTGAGCACGCCGAAAAACGAGTCGCTTTGACCACCGGCCGCGCACTGGAGGATATCCTCAATGGCGGTTCGGCCCTCCTCCGTATGGCGTACCACGCACTGGTATTGGAAGAATCCCCGCCGACCGTAAAGCCGGTTCCAGTATCCGATCCCGTCCAGAGGGAAAAAAAACGGCTCGTAATGCACAACGGCCGCACCGCGGGAATTTAGCTTTTGGTGATAATGGAGGCTGTCGAACACGCGGGCACTCCAGCGGTTGATGACGGCTACCGGCAAATCTACGGGTATGCTCACCCTGTGTTTCTTGGCTTTCGGAGACAGGCAACCGCCGGCGGGAGCGTGATTGGCGCGCATAAACAGGCCACGACCGCGCTGATTTCCCGGGGCCATGCAATCAATCCAGGCCACCGTATATTCGAAATCGCGATCGGATTCGGCGGAAAGCTCAAAAAATTTGGCCAGCGCCGGAAACCGAATCACTTCCACGGTCGTTGCGGCATTGGAGATGCGCTTGAGGGCGATCTCGGCCCACAGGATTACCCCCGTAAGGCCCAGCCCCCCGATGGTCGCCCGAAACCATTCCGGATTTGCGGCCGGTGAACACCGCAGGCGCTGCCCATCGGAACGGAGGATCTCAAAGCATCGAACATGGCAGCCGAAGGTCCCCGCGCGATGGTGGTTTTTGCCGTGGATGTCGTTGGCGATCGCGCCCCCCACGGTCACAAACTGCGTCCCCGGTACAACGGGCAGAAACCATCCCCGGGGTACAACCTGCGCCAGGATTTCGGACAGCAGCACGCCGGCTTCGCAACGCAAGATTCCGGTGGCGGGATCGAAGGCCATAAAGCGATCCAGTCCACGCGCATCCAGCAATACTCCCCCGGGCGTCAGACAGCTGTCCCCGTAGCTGCGACCGTTTCCGAAGGGAAGATAGTTGCGCGTTGGATCCGAGAGGCAAGGCAATGCACTGTCGCGCCAGTTCAAGCGAACCGCCGCCTGTGGCCATCGGGGATAGCGACCCCACGGGTGATAACGGTGCGGCATTTGCTACACCGCCGCCATTACAATCGCCGCCATCAACATCAGAAGAATCAGGCTGACGCGATCTTTGAGGGCAAACACCAAGGGATCATCATGCATCCCGCCGCGGTGGGTAATCAGCCAGACGTAGCTGATCCAGTAAAGCAATAGGGGACACACCAGCCAGATGAGCCAATCCCGACCGTAAAGAGTCTGCGCCGGCCCGTTGGTAATATAAAGCGCGAGCACGAGCACCGCCACATAGCACTGGCACATCCCAAGGCTGCCAGAAGTTGCCGGTCGCCGACCTGGTAGCCGCGAGCCGTAGCCGTTTCGCCGCCCACGGTGCGCATGGTTACCAGTTCGGCATAGCGCTTGACCAGAGCGAGGCTCAGAAACAGGAAGGCGGAAAACCCCAAGAGCCATGATGAGGGCCAAATGGCGACCGCCGCCGAACCGGCCATCAGGCGCATGGTAAACAATCCTGCCAGAACGATAACATCCAGGAGCACGACGCGTTTGAGGAAGAAGGAATAGGCCAGGGTCAGACCATAATAAAGGGCCAGCATGGCCCCAAAAGCCAGCGGTAGAAACAGGCTCAGGAGGCCGCTCAGTCCCAGCAGCACCGGGATCAATCCCATGCCGGCGACGAGCGATAACATACCCGCAGCCAGAGGACGTGGCCGCTTGCGGGGGTGACGACGATCAGCCGGCAGGTCGATCAGGTCGTTCAACAGATAAACGCTGGAGGCACACAACCCAAAAGCCAGAAAAGCCACGAGGGCTTGCACGATCAGGGCCGGTTCACGCAGGCGGTGGGCCGCCAGCAACGGAACGAAGAGCAGAAGGTTTTTTAGCCACTGGTGCAGGCGTAACGCTTTCAGGGAGGGCATTATACGGCTGCGTCGGTCGTCGAAAACCTGTTCGACTTCCGCGACCCGCCGCGCGGCCGACCGCACCCGGAATTCAGGGTTAACCACGATCGCCTTGCGCGCCGCCGACCACACGACCAGGTCGCTCCGGTCATTGCCGGCATAATCAAAGCCGTGCTCACCGAACTCCGCGACCAAGCGGTCCCGTTTACGCGCGGCCGAAAGGTTGGTGGTATCGTCGCTGGCCAGGACCAAATCGAAAAACTGCAGGTAATCGGCCACCTGGCGGGCAGCTCGCCGATTCGTCGCAGTGGCCAGAATCAGCCGGCG
>CP070697.1:2184542-2190627 GCA_020353555.1 Desulfobacterales bacterium | reverse complement strand
CCTCACAGCGAACCGGCGCCCCGGGAAACGACCCCAAATTCTTGGTGCCCTGATATGAATCAAAATCGACTTTTGAAGAATCCGTATTACCGAACCTTAACCCGCAAGATGATCCTAATCGTCATCCTGGTCTCTTTTACGCCCCTGATCCTGGTCAGCGGCATTATCCTTGACCAATTCCGTAAGTCCTATTATGAGAAGATCCACGCCCATCTCAAGGAATTGGTTTTGAAGCACAAACAGAACATTGACGGTTTCTTGAATGAAAAGCTGGCGGACATCCGGTTCCTCGCACGGTCGTATGGCGGCGAGAACCTGAGCAATGAATCTTTTCTGCAGGAAAGACTGGCGGCACTGCAACAGGAATTCGGCCCCGTTTTTGTGGATATGGGGTTCGTCAACGAACAAGGCCATCAGGTGGCCTATGCCGGACCTTTCAAGCTGGCCAAAGCCCACTATGCCGACGCGGAATGGTTCAAAGAGGCCATCAAAAGCCAGTATTACATCAGCGATGTTTTCCTGGGCCTGCGCGACCTGCCGCACTTTATCGTGGCCGTAAGAAAAAGCTGGCAGGGCCAGCAGTGGCTCTTGCGGGCCACCATTGACATCGAAGCCTTTAACAAGCTGGTCGAAAATATCCATATCGGAGAAACCGGATTCGCCTTCATCTTGAACAATAAAGGCGAATTTCAAACCAAACCGCTGCTGGAAATCTTACCCGGCCGAGACCTTTACATGGATTTTCTGATCGCCAAATCACAATCCGAAAACAAGATCCTGACTGTCGATCGCAAAGACGAAACCAACAAGGAGAATATCTACGTCGCCGCGTTCCTAAAAAACGGGGAATGGCTGCTGGTCTACCAGCAGGCCATCGGCGACGCCTTTTCGGATCTGAAACGGGCGCAGACCATCGCGGTGATTATCTTTCTCCTCGGCGGGCTCGGAATCATCACGACCGCGTTTCTCTTGTCCCGGCGAATGGTGAGTCGCATCGCGCAGGCGGATCGTGAAAAAGAAATGATGAACCAGCAGGTCATCGAAACCGGCAAACTGGCCACGATCGGTGAATTAGCCGCCGGGATCGCCCATGAGATCAACAACCCGGTGGCCATCATGGTGGAGGAAGCCGGGTGGATCGAAGATCTGCTGGAAGAAGAAGAGTTTCAGCCGAGCGCCAACCTGAGTGAATTCCAAAGAGCGTTGCAGCAGATCCGCACCCAGGGAAAGCGCTGCAAGGAAATTACCCATAAACTGCTCAGTTTTGCACGCAAAACAGACTCCCGCGTCCAGGATGTCCAGCTGAATGATTTGATCGAGGAGGTGGTCGGACTCTCAACCCAACGCGCGAAATACGCCAATGTGACCATCCGGACCAATCTTGAGAATGACCTGCCTTCCCTTCGGCTCTCCCATACGGAGATCCAGCAGGTCCTGTTGAATCTGATCAACAACGCCCTGGATGCCATGGAGAAGCGCGGCGGGACCATCAACATCGCCAGCCAGCGCGAAAATGAAAATATCGTGCTTGAAGTGGCGGATGATGGACCGGGCATTCCCAACGCCAATCTCGCCCGCATATTCGATCCCTTTTTTACCACCAAACCGGTGGGCAAAGGCACCGGCTTAGGACTTTCCATCTGTTACGGGATCATCAAGAAGATCGGAGGGGAAATCGATGTGCAAAGCACGCTGGAGGTAGGCACGACGTTCCGGATACGTCTTCCCCTCGACAAGACGAGTTAAACCCAAATTGAGGACATCACCGAAAAGGTCGCCGCGGTGGACGGACGGCTCTACCCGGGGTCGGGTCCACTCGGCGCAGAAAGGAGCTTGTAATATGGGGATCGCAAAGGTTCTGCTAGTGGATGATGAAAGGCCGTTTGTGGAAACCATGAACAAACGGCTGACCAAAAGGAATCTCGAGGTGGCGGCGGCTTACAGCGGCACGGAGGCGTTAGAGCGGCTGGGTGCGATGGACAGCCTTGAGGTGGTTATCCTCGATGTCAAGATGCCAGGAATGGACGGCATTGAAACGTTGCGGGAAATCAAGAAGCAATATCCCCTGGTGGAAGTGATTATGCTCACGGGACACGCGACCGTGGAGTCGGCCATTGAAGGAATGCGACTGGGGGCTTTTGACTATCTGATGAAACCCTGCGACATGGAGCAGCTGCTCGCCAAGGTCCAAGAAGCCGCAGCCAAAAAACGGCAGCATGACGAAAAGATCATCCAGGCGCGCCTGAAGGAAATTACTTCACGGCGCCCTTAGGCCAAAGACTTTGCCACGGAAGAACACGGTGCCTGACGGAAGGGGTGCGTGCGCGGCGGCCGGCGCCCGCAGGAGCCGTGAAAACCAGTGGTAGTCGATCGGGGAAAGAGCATGTCCGCGGAGAAGACAATCCGGCAAGATCGCATCAGACTTCTTCTGGTGGACGACGAGACGGCCTACGTGAATGTCCTCGCCAACCGCCTCACGAAAAGAAACATCGATGTCACCAAGGCCTACAGCGGCTCCGAGGCCATCCAGGCCCTGCGGAATCAGGATTTCGACGTGGCCGTGCTGGACCTCAAGATGGAAGATATGGATGGCCTGGAGGTCCTGAAGATATTTAAGAAATTGGACCCGTCGATGGCGGTTATCATGCTCACCGGCCATGGATCGGAGCGGGCGGCCAAAGAAGGCATTACCTCCGGAGCCTTTGACTACCTGACCAAGCCCTGCGAACTGGAAGAGCTTCTCGCTAAAATCAAGGACGCCTACCTGGCACGTAAGCCTGTTTGAGCGCCTCCCAACCCCGGCCTGCGGGCGGGGGGAGCCTCAAACACACGGGCTCGTATGATGACTCGCCGGAGAGGCGCGCACATTCCGGCCGGCAGATAAATAAGAAAAGGAGACGAAATGTTTTTCAAAAACAAGGGATTTCAGCTCGGTGTGGCACTACTGCTCGGTATGCTGGTCTTGCTCTTACCGCGTCCGGAAGGAAAGCAATTCAAGATCCGCGGCGATGACCAACAGGTTCTGATGCAAAACGTCCGTGAGTATTTTACCCGGGCGGCGTCGGCGCAGAAATCGCCGTCCGAATATACCCTCGCGTTAAAACCCGATCAGAATTTGGCCGCCCCGGGAGCATTTCTCGTCGAAAAAATCAAGGCATTGAAACTCGCGGAGGTCCAGTGCGACTACGTCGACGGCTTGTCGCCCAAGGCCAAGCGGTTTCTGGCGGTTCTGATCGTGTTGGTCTTTCTCTTTGTGGTCGAACCCATTCCCCTGGAAATCACGGCCATCTGTATCGGGGTGCTCATGGTGGTCATGGGAATCACCGATGTCAAAGACGCCTGGGCGCCCTACATGCACCCGGTGGTTGTTTTCATTATGTGCTGTCTGATCTTTGCCATATCCCTGGACAAAGCCGGCCTGACCAAGCGGCTGGGGTACTTTATTGTCAAAAAGGCCGGAAGCAGTGTGACCAAATTTACCTTTATCATTTCGGTTAGTTTAGGAATCGCCTCTTCGTTTATGCATGATGCGGCCGCCTGCGCGATCGGTATTGTGACGATGCTGCCCCTCATGCGCGCTGTGGGGATTGAACCCCATACCAACACCGCCAAGTTTATGATGCTTTCCCTGCCGTTCGCCGCCTCCTGCGGCGGCATGGGAACGCTGGTGGGGGGCGGCCGCTGCATGGTCGCCGCCGCTTTTCTGAAAGAATTCACCGGATTGGAAATCACTTTTTTAGATTGGATCAAGTATGCCATGCCGGCCGCCCTGGTCACCGTCCCGGCCGCGGTGGGCGTGATCTATCTCATCTACCGTCCGGACCCCAAGTTCAAGATGCCCGAATTCGATGAAGAGCTGGGCCCCTGGAGTCCCCTCGAAAAAAGAACGCTGCTGATCAGTGCCCTCACCTTAATCTTGTGGTTGACCAAAGAATTTCACGGACTCCACTATTCCGTCACCGGCATGCTAGGGGTAGCCGCCATGGTCCTTTTCGGCGTCCTGAAGTGGGAGGATATCCATAATAATCTGGAATGGGGCACGGCCCTGTTCATTTTCGGCGGCGGCATTTCTTTGGGACTCGCCATGGGCTATTCCGGCGCCGCCGATTATTTTGCGTACCTCTTTTTTCCGTTGGTTCAGGGCGGGGGCTGGCTGCTGCTGTTCATCGGCGTCGGCCTTTTCGGCGCGCTGGTGACCAATGCCATGGCCAACGTGGCGGCGGCGGCCCTGATTTTGCCCATCGTGATCCCCATGGCCCAACTGGAAGGCGTCGATCCCACGGTTCTCGCGCTCTGTCTGGGAATGGCCACTTCCTTTGCCATGCTGCTGGTGATCGGCTGCCCGCCGAATGCCATTGCTTACAGCTACCGCTATTTTAAAGCATCCGACCTCACCAAGGCCGGCCTTGTGGCGACCCCTGTTCTATTGGCCATTCTGGTTCTGGTGGCCGGCGCATGGTGGAAAATCTTGGGGTTGGTGTAGAGACGCGTTGCGTGTGGGTCTGCATTATGGATCGTGCCGAATCGGCCAAGACGCTCGTTCGTCCAAGAGTGGAATTCAATCCGCGCTGGAATTTCAGAGGCTGGGGATCACGGCTGATGCGGGAGCGCCCTTTGGTTTTCGGACAAAATTGCGCCCTGTAAGGATTAAACGCACTGGGGGACGTCCGCCTGTGGAAAACATTCGCTTGCTTTTAGTTGACGACGAAGACAATTTCCGGGAAACCCTTGCCAAGCGCCTGCAGAAAAGGGGAGTAACCCCCCAACAGGCGGCCGATGGGCTGGCTTGCCTGTCCCTCCTGGCAGATCATTCCATCGATGTGGTGGTGCTGGACGTCAAGATGCCGGGCCTTAGCGGAATCGAGGTCCTGCAGCATATCAAAGACAAGTACCCCCGCACCGAGGTGATCTTGCTGACCGGTCATGCCTCTACACCGGACGGGGTCGAAGGGATCAAATCCGGTGCCTTCGACTATCTTGCCAAGCCGATCGAACTGGAACATCTGCTCAGCAAAATCAAACAGGCCTATGAAAAAATCCAGCGGGCCGCCCAAGCGCAAAAGGAAGCCGAGTACCGGGCTAAAATGGAACAGCAGATGATCGCCACGGAACGACTGGCCTCGTTGGGCACCTTGGCCACCGGTGTCGCCCATGAAATCAATAACCCCCTGGCCATTATAACGGAGTCCGCCGGATGGTTGAAGCTTCTCCTGCAAAAAAAAGAGCTGGAGAATATGCCGCGCAAGGCCGATTTCGCCAAAGCACTCGACAAAATCGACGGTGCCGTCGAAAGGGCGAGGCGAATCACTCATCAGCTCTTGGGAGTCGTCAAACAACCGGATTCGGCCGGGGCGCAAATTAATCTGGGCGAATTGGCCGAGGAGGCCGTCCAGCTCGTCCACCGCGAGGCCGCCAACAAGGGCATTGAAATTCAGCAAGAGATCGAACGCTCCCGGAGCAACGTCTGGAGTGACCCATACCAGCTGCGTCAGGTCCTGCTCAATCTATTAACGAATGCCATCCACGCTACCGATGCCGGCGGCCGGATCACCCTAGAGCTGGAGGACCGGGGCGAGCAGATCGTCCTGCGGGTGCAGGATACGGGCAAGGGCATTTCCAAAGAGAATTTGGAACGCGTATTCGACCCTTTTTTCAGCACCAAGCCCCCGGGCGAAGGCACGGGGCTCGGGCTTTTTGTCACCCGGGGGATCGTTCAAAAACTCGGCGGAGAAATCGAGGTCAAGAGCCAAATTGGCCGGGGGACCCGTTTCGATATCAAGCTTCCCAAGCACCGGGAAATCAAGGCCGAGTTGGATGAGCGCGCCACAGCGAGTTGGATCGAAAAGATAAAGTCGCGTTTACGCGAAAAAAGCAAAGGGGAAGAGGCACCATGATTAAAATACCAACCAGAGTACTGCTCGTTGACGATGAAAAAGATTTTGTTGAAATGCTGGGCTTGCGGTTGCAAGAGGTGGGCGAAAATGTCGCATCCGCTTTCAGCGGCCAGGAATGCCTCGCCGTTCTGGAAAAAAAGGATATCGATGTGGTCATCTTGGATATCAAAATGCCCGGAATGGACGGCATC
>CP070697.1:2178344-2184442 GCA_020353555.1 Desulfobacterales bacterium | reverse complement strand
TGCAAAATAACTGTCAAGCGGTTATTTTCGCGGCAAGCCTGGGTTAGCCATTGACTAATCCGTGCCGCTTTAATAAAGATCGTAGGTGAATGGAAGGCGAGCGTTCGGCGGCCGCGCCGGGGCTGATGAACAGGGAATTCTAGCGGAAGGGGAGTTTGCTCATGGAACCACAACAAATCGAAAAAGATCTTTTGAATATGGAAAATCTTTACGCACGGCTTTACTTCCATCTGGCGGCCGAATACTGCCGGACCTTCGGCGAGGAAGGCGAAAGCGCGCTGAGGAAGGCCGTCCGCGCGTATGGTGCCGACCGGGGGCGCACCAACCGGAAAGACCACGAAAGCCGGGGTTATTCCATCGATTTGCAGACACTCTTCTCAGCAGGATCTTTCCCCGGGAAAGCCGGATTCAGAAGAAATCCAATCGACTTGGGACCCGACCGGCGTATTTCCGAAACACTCCAATGCCCTCTGCACGACTGCTGGAAAGAACTGGGCGGCCTCCGGGAAGGCGTCATTCACTGCGAGGAGATCCATGCTGCCATGTGGTCGGCCTACCATCATGAAATTGAAACCCGTCAGCCCAAGATCTTGACGCGGGGGGAGGAATTGTGCCGCTTCGAGGTGTTTCTCCCCAGCGCCCAGGGGCACGCCGGAACCGAACAGTTTGACGCGGTGGAACCGGCCGAATACCTGCGGCGCATGACGGATCTCACGGCCAAGATGTACTACTATCTAGCCCGGGGACTAGGTGAGGCCTTCGGCCTGGAGGGCGACGCGGCATTGAGGCGAGGAATCCGCCGATTCGGCCGGGAGCGCGGGCTGCGGCTGCGCCGCCAGCACTTGGAACAGGGGCTTGAGATCAATATGTCCAACCTGTTTACGCATTACGATTTGCCTTCCGATGACCGGTTTCGCCGCAACAAGATCGAGCTGAGCGACCAAACGCGGCTCAGCGAGACCCTGGTCTGTCCCTTTCATGATGTCTGGCAAGGCTACCCCGACGGCAACCGCATCGGCCGTATCTATTGCGAGGAAGTACACCACGCCATTTTCGGCGGATACGACCCGGCCGTCCAAACCAATCTCAGCACGACCCTCACCCAGGGCGACGACCGCTGCCGTTTTGCCGTTTACTTCCGACCCAGCAATCAACTCGCAACCCCGCAGTGGGCCCAGGATTACGAGCAGAAATTGACCTGACGGGGATTCCGCCGCGAACCCCAAAGGGCAAAACGCAAATCGGCAAATGATTGCCGTCTGGGAAAGGTTGCCCCCAATCTTTTGCCGGCAAAAGCCGGGAAACAACTTTGGAGCACGGGGAGTCTGGAGCCATGAGTGCTACCCGACAATTGGCCGAATATGTGACCGGCATGGAGTTCGCCCGGCTGCCGCGAGCCGTGGTGGCGAAGTGCAAGGAGCTGCTTTTGGATGCGGTGGCCTGCGGCATCGGCGGCAGCCGGACGCCCATCGGTCGGATTGTTACCGATTTCGCGAGAGAAATAGGCGGTTTCCCCGATGCGCGGGTGCTGGGAAGCGATTTAAGGTGTGCCTGTACAGCGGCGGCATACGCCAACGCCTCTTCGATCAATGCGCTCGACTACGACGACACGGGCCGAGCCGGGCATCCGGGATCCAGCATCATTGCGGCGGCCTTGGCGCTGGGGGAAAAGATAGCGGCCGATGGCCCTGCGCTCATCCTGGCCTGTGTGGCCGGATACGAAACGGCCACGCGCGTGGCGCGGGCCATTGAACCGACCTGGGAGCGCTATCAGCAGGTGCACGGGATCGGCACCGCGCACACCTTCGGCTCCATGGCCGCCTGCACGAAGCTTTTGAACCTCAACCTCGAACAAACGCTCAACGCTTTCGGCATCGCCGGTGCCAGCGCACCCGTGGCCCATGCCGGTAAATTCGGCTGGACCGACAAATCCATTCCCCATGTCAAGGACAACGTCGCCTGGCCGGCCGAAGCCGGTCTGCGCGCGGCGTGGCTGGCTCAAAAGGGCTACGAAGGCAGCGAATCCATCCTCGACGGCGAACGTGGCTTCTGGGTCATGGCCGGTTCGGACCGTTGCGATTTCGCGCGGCTGACCGATGTGGCCGCATATGAAATCGTGGATGTGTCGCTTAAACCCTATCCGTGCTGCCGGTGGATTCATACGACCCTGGATGCCCTGGGTGAAATTCAGAAGGACCATTCGTTTGAACCGGCGGACATCACGGCCGTCAATGTTTACTCCAATCAGCCCCTGGCGGATTTTTTCGGCAAAACCATCCCGCGCACCTTTGTGGATGTGGAGTTCAGCGTGCCCTGTGCGGTGGCCCTGAAACTCCATAAGGTGCCGTATTCGCAATGGCATGAGCCCCGGAGGTGGCAAAGCCCGGACATCTTGGCCCTGGCCGCCAAAGTCGCGGTCCATCTCGACCCAAGCTACCAGGATCTCTACCTTGCGCTTGACCGGGGTTCATCCCGCATTCCGTCACGGGTGGAAATTACGCTGAAAGGCGGCCAAAGGCCAAGCGCCTACGCGGATGTCGCCCGGGGTTCCCCGCAAAAGCCCATGAGCGATGCAGCGCGCATCGCCAAGGTGCGCGATCTCATGGAAGCAACCGTGTCATCTGCCATCCTGGAGGAATTCATCCGGCAGATCGAACACGCCGAAGGCATTCACGACATCCGGCAGGTACTGTCGCTTTTGTAATTTTCCGGCTTTTTTTTGGCGACCCTTTGGGCCCGGGACCCGGCAAAGGGTTTGTGAGCACCAAACAAACCGCGGAGCGGGATCCGACCGCCGCCGAAACCGCCTCAATTACCGTTCAAACGACAAGGCATGCTGACCCGATTATTTTCCAATCGTCAAGCGAATCTGCGAGGCCCCCTGTTGATGCTCGCGGCAGCGGTGACCTTTGCGGCTTTTAACCTTTTGGTCAAACTCATGCAAAGTGCCTTCCGCGTTTGGGACATCGCTTTTTACCGCTTCAGTTTTGGTGCGCTGGTTACTTTGATTCTGATCCTGAGCCAGCGGGTTTCGTTTAAGGGCTGCGGAACCGGACTGTTGCTGCTGCGGGGAATCCTCGGCACGCTGGCCTTTTTGGTTTTGCTGGTGGCCCTGCGCTCCATACCCCTTTCCACGGCCATGGTTTTTTTTTATTCCTTCCCGGCCTTTGCGGCCTTATTTTCACCGCTGCTCTTTAAAGAGCGCATAACGATCGCGGAAGTGCTTTGTGTCCTGGTGGCCTTTTCCGGTATCGGTATCCTGTTCGATTTCCGCTTCGGCGGCACCCTGACCGGGCAGGCCACGGCGCTGCTGGCCGGCAGTTTGGCCGGACTGGCGGTTGCGGTCATTCATAAACTAAGAGAAAAAAACGGGTCTGTGATCATCTATTTCTATTTCTGTGTGACGGGATTATGCATGGCGGGTCCCTTTTTTGGAGCGGCTCCCAGGATCCCCCAAAACAAACAGGAAATGTTGATGGTACTGGGGAGCATGTGTCTGATCACGATCGCCCAGCTGTTGATGACCCAGGCCTTCCGTTATTGCAAGAGCTGGGAGGGCGGTGTGCTGTTGACCTTCGAGGTGATCTTCACGGCCTTTTTCGGCATCGTTTTTCTGTACGAGGCTCTGACCTGGAAACTTCTGCTCGGAGGCCTGTTGGTCATTGCCGGTGCCTTTGGTTTGAGCGTCATCAATGCGCATCGCAAGGCCGCGCCGCCCCCCCCATCACTCCAGGACGGGTGACTATCCTGGCCCGCAAAGGATGGATGCATTTTTTCGTGGCCCCCGGTTGACCCCTGCCCTGACGAAGCCCTGGAACGGGCGCAACGCCGGGGCCCAAGGGCTCGCATCGTCCGCTTCAGGCGTTTTCTCGACGATGCTTGACAAACGTGCCTTCACGGTATTCGCGAAAGGCGGTCGCCAATTCATCCTGGGTATTCATCACGATCGGCCCGCGCCAGGCCACAGGTTCATTGAGCGGCTTGCCCGTGAGGAGCAAAAACCTTACCTGATCACCGGCCGCTGTAATGGAAAATTCGTCTCCCGGGTCGAAAAGCACCAATGTTCGGTTGCCGATTGCCGTGGCGTCAACTGTGCCCTTGCCGTCGATGACATAGATAAACGCGGTGTGATCCGGTTTAACGCCATGCCGGTAGGTCACCCCTGGCGGCACCGTGCAGTCCAGATACTCCGGGTTTATGACGATATCTTTGACAGGTCCGCCGGTGTCGCCCATGGTCCCGGCAATGATCTTGATGCGTACGCCGTTGTCCCAAACCACTTCCGGTATCTCGCCGGCGCTAATGCCACGGTAGCGCGGGGCCATCATTTTTTGTGAGGCCGGTAAGTTGGCCCACAGTTGAAAGCCGTGCATGGATCCCTGATCATCGCCTTTGGGCATTTCCTGGTGAATTATTCCGCTGCCGGCCGTCATCCACTGGACATCCCCCGAGGAGATAACGCCCTCGTTTCCCAGGCTGTCGCCGTGCTCAACATCACCCTTCAAAACGTAGGTGATGGTTTCAATGCCCCGATGGGGGTGCCAGGGAAATCCCTGAAGGTAGTGTTCCGGATTGTCTGAGCGAAAATCATCGAGCATCAGAAACGGATCAAAGGAAGGCAGTTCGTTAAATCCGAATGCGCGGTTGAGGTGGACGCCCGCACCCTCGATGGTTGGTTTGCTTTTCAGTATCATTCGAATTTTTCTTCGCGCTGGCATGTCTTGGCTCCTTGTCAAAGCTTACATGAAATAACGCTCTGTCCCATTTAACTTGAGGCGCTACCGCCAAAGCCCTATGATGTCCCATCCGGGGATCTCTTCCCGAATTCTACTTCGTTACATTTAGAAGTCCCCCTTTGGTAAAGGGTGATTCAGGGGGATTTGCGGTTGAATGCGCACTTAAATCCCCCCTTGCTCCTTTAAGAAGCCGATTTACTTTTGCGAAAAGTAGATATCACCATAGTAGGCTTTGACCTGCCCATGACTATTATCTGTATCCGTCATTAACGCAATTGCATCAATGAAACGAAACTCGGTGGCAAACAGCCGCTTGAGATCCTCATATAAATTTCTTTTTTCGGCGTACCAAGTTGAAATTTTGTCTTGCCTGCTTCGCAACGCCATCATCAACACGTTGTTGCCGGCAAACGCATTTTCCCATACTTCGCCTTTTGGTGCTCCATTCGCCCATACATAGTTCACGGCTCTGGTTCTCCATGGCAGTATCCCGCCGTCAACCACGACATAAATTCTGGCGGCATAATCGTCGCCCGCTTTGATCTTCTCATTTTCTAGGGCGAGGCGGTTTTCAATTCTCCAACTCCAATTCAAATATGGGTAGGCTTTAATGTCAACATGCACTTTTTTTATGAGACCCGACGCACTATTTTGGCTTTGCGCCGCTAAAACCGTTTTGTCCTTTAACTGCAATAATTGATAGGATGTCGGACGAGAAAATACCTTGTCTTGCCACCCGTCAAGGCTTGATGTTGAAAACCTGCCAACGGGCAGCCGATCTGCTTGTGACGTAATCGCCCAAAAAGAGAATAAGACGCAACAAGACAGGATCTTGAATTGTGCGGCCATGTCTATTCTCGCATGACTTCCTTGTCATCGCCATAGCACGATATAGCGAACGCCTGAGTCAACCGGCGCCGGATTCGATCCGGTGGCGTTGTGAACCTGATGTATGCCACCGGGGGCGTTTGCCTTGAAAACCGCAAGGGATTAGGCGTGCACGTTAAGAAAATTGTCGGCTGCGATGCCCGGGCTGCTAAGGCCGGAAGTTTTTGATTTGTATATCTTTCAGAATCCTGTAGTGTTTGTCGTTACCGGTTAGGATGGGTAGACCGTAGGTAACTGCCGTGGCACCGATCAAAGCGTCTGCCAACTGAATTGAATGGCTCAAATAATGTTGTTCTACAAAAAACATCGCTTTAATTGATATCTCTTCTGAAATATAGAGTATTTTTGCGTGCCAATGATGGAGAGCCTTACGAAAATTGTTGAGCTCTTTTTTGTTTCGCATGCCTTGGACGATCTCCATATAGGTGACGACAGAAATGAAAAAATTTTTCGCACTCTCGATGGTTTTGCCTT
>CP070697.1:2172142-2178244 GCA_020353555.1 Desulfobacterales bacterium | reverse complement strand
CGGTTGAACCCGCGGTCCGGGTCGGCGCGGTAGCCGGCGACGACGGCCCGGACCAGCGGATCGCCGGATTCATCGCCGCTGAGAAATTGCAGTGTTTCACCCTTGCCGCTTTTGATCGGATTTTCTTTGGGATGGGCGATGATTCGACCCGTGCGATCAAAGAGAAAAAGCATACCGTGAGCGGAAATTTTCTGCCTTTCAAGGGATAGGGCAAATCGATCCAGCGTGATGTCGGCACCGAAGACGCCTCCGCCGCCCAGCAGTTTCCGCGCACACGTGATGCCGGCCATCTTGGCCGAACTGAAGATGTACGGTTCGGTATAGAAAGTCGTTTCTTCCGCGCGGGCGCGGGTGTACCAGAGCCTTGCGCGGGGGTCGTAATCAGGCTCCGGGTCGCCTCTTGCACCGAGGGCCTGCCGGCCTTTATCCAGAAAAACCCAGCGCTGTTGCAGCGTCTCTGGGGGATCTGCTGAAATGGCGCGCAGGACATAGAAGGTTCCTTGGGGTGCCCCGAACAGGCGGCGCAATTCCGGTTTGTCCCGCACGGCAATGATCTGAATAAAGCTGCCGTCATCGTACCCCGTATAGAGCGAGTACAGATATTCATAAAACGCCAGGGCTTCGAGCATCAGCTCCAGGCCGGGGTGCGACCGCCCATCCCCCTCCGGCCGGGTTGCCATTCCGGGCACGCGTACGGCCGTTCCGGCCAGCACCGCCACCGCTTCCAGGGCCCTTTCATAGCGTTCCAGGGTCTTTTCGTTGATTTCCGAAAACAGGCGATCGGCCATCCGAACGGCCGCCGCCTTGCTTTCCCGGTGGCTGATCCACAAAAACAGGGCGCTCAGGGAGAAAACGATGGCAACCACCAGGATCGTCATAACGATGTAAAAAGGGTATCGTCTGATTGTAAACGCCATGTGCATTCCTCCGGGAAAATGCGGTATCTAGAATCATTTTGAGTTATATGCAAAGCAGCAATGTGAGCATCAGAAAAGAATAGAGGGTCAAACCGGTATATGCCGGCCACCACTGTCGCGCTTCTTCCAGCAAATCGGATTTGATCAGGATGTAGGGAGCGATATCTTTAAACGGCGGTGGAGACCCGAACAGGCTCACTAGAAAGGAGACGCCGGCGGCGACCAGAAAGCCGGCCAGGTTCCACCACATCCAGTAAACCCCCGGCATGTTCAGCCACAAAAGCAGGTTAAACCCCACCCCGCTCAGTATTCCGGCGGTGATGCTCCTGGCAGAGGCTTTGGGGGACAGGACCCCGACAACAAAGGCCGCCAGTATCGGGCCGTAGAAGGCGGAACCGATTTTATTGATGGATTCGATGACGGTCTCAGATATGTTGCCCACCCAAAAAGCAAAGCCGGTGATAATGATTCCCCAGCTTACCGTTGTCAGCTTGCTGACCAGCAGCAGGCGGTCCCTATCTTTTAAGCGTGGAGCAATGAAGTCGTGCACCGTGGATGCCGAAAGCGAATTCAAAGCGGAGTCCAGACTTGACATTGCCGCCGAGAGAAGCGATGCGAAAATCAGGGCCCGCACGCCTTGGGGCAGATAAAGCAAAATGAATTGCGGAACCAGGTAATCCGGTTTGTGGTGCGGTACGCTGGCATTTAACGCCGGTGAATATTCATAAACGGCCAACATTACGATCCCGAGCAGCACATAGAGGGCCGTCAAGGGGAAGCGGGCCAAGCCATTTAAAAGTAGCGATTTTTTGGTGTCGGCCGCAGTGGCGGCTGACAGTTCGCGTTGGACCTGGCTTTGGTCGGTGCCGTAGTAAGAAGTGTAAAGAAAGACGCCGCCGAACAAGAAGGCCCAGAACGGTACGGCTGTCCCCGTGCTCTGAAGACCGGTTGAAGGATCGATGGCAATGCGCCGCGCTGGGGGGAACGAGGCCCACACCTCATCCCAACCACCCCCGATCTCTGCGGCGAAAACGATGCAGACGACAATACCGCTAATCAAGACGACCATCTGGATCACATCGGAGTACACCACAGCGGTCATGCCGCCGATGGTATCATATATGACCGTCACCACTCCGATGATTAAAATGGTCAACCACAGTGGGATTCCCAGGCAAACCGCAAGCACGATGCCACTGGCGTAGACTCCGACACCGGTGGCCAGCCCGCGGCTGATGAGAAATACGCCGCTGACCAGATAGCGCACCGAGGAACCGAAGCGCCACTCCAGGTATTCATAGACGCTGACCAATTTGAGCTTGCGGAAAAAAGGGATCAAAAACGCCATAACCAAGATGATTGCCAGCGGGACGGCCAGTTCATATTGTAGCCAGGTCAGGCCGCCGCCCTCTTTGAGCGCCACGAAAGCCGGGATGGAAATAAAGCTGATAGCGGATGTCTGGGTCGCCATGGTGGAGAGCCCCACCGCCCACCACGACAGTTTCCGTCCCCCCACAAAATAATCTTCCTCATTCGACTGGCTTGCTCCCCAAAAAATACTCAGGCCGATCATTCCGCCCAGATAAAAAATGATGATAAACCAGTCAAGGGTGTTCATGCGGCGGTCCTTTTACGAGGTCCAACTCTTTGCGGCAGTGGGGATCCTAATCGGAATGTCATCAAAAAGGGCTGATGCTCAGGGGATCGTTGACCGTTGCGTGTTCTGTGGTATCATCTTTAATTCCATAAATAAATGATTCCCGACAAAAATATTGGGGTCTATCCAGCGTCTGGCGGGAAACGGCGATTCTTCCCAATTTCGGCCTCAGGCTCCCATTTTAATCCTCGAAATACGCCCTGTATTCCTGGGGTTAAAATGCGAGCCTTGCGGGAAGTTGAATCCCGCCGCGGACGCATTTCCGGACAGACATGGTATAGGGCACTGCGGGGTTTAGGAGCCGGGCGTGCATGGTGTGGGGGTTGGTAAAAATCCAACACCGATAAAATCAAAGAAATACCTGATAAGACATTGCCAAGCCGCTTTAGAAAATCATCCCGCTCAAAATTGCGCAATATCTTTCGGCGTTTAATCCCCCTGACAATAATGTGATGCCGCGCTCCGCGAGCATCGATGCGAGCTTTTCATGGCATGCCGTCACTATGTCAAACAGAACCTCATCTATCAACCAATAATCCAATGGATGTCCGCTATGGAAAATTTGAGCACGAATTCCCTTTTATGGCATCGGTGGGTAATGTGCCAGATGTGCCCTGCAATATAGTGTCTCTTTGCTCTTGCCATGTGTGTCTCAAAAAAGCTCTTTTTGCCACCAAAAACATCGTTATTCGCCAATATCTGACCTGTTCTCAATATTATTGTGCATAATTTCAGTTTCTCACCTTGGCGACCCCATTGCAGCTACTTTCTCCCGCGTCCTTTCTCACGCTTTCTCCCGCACGCACTTGACTCCTCGGTAATACTCACTCCCGCGATCAGCCTTTACAGCCTGACCAATTTCGGCACCCGAATATAGGCTGCCACACAAGGAGTTCATCCTTGAGTGGCAGCCTCACAAATTATCTTGATGGACGGGTCCAGATTCCTAAATCAAAAAGCCTTTCCTTTATTTCATCAAACAGCTTGTCCGTCTTTTCATGCCTCAATGGTGGTCGTTCCATCGCTCGGTTCTTGGGATAAATGCCTCCCATGGTAAGAAGGGCATCATAGATCAATTTGTATTGTTCCACCCGTATATCCTTCATGAAATTAGAAAATTTGGATTTTGCACGAAACTGGCGTAGGGCCTCTATGTTGAGGATAGTGGCAGCATAGCCGTCTCCTGCGGACACGCACTCATGAAGGATTCTGCCGGTGTAATCTATGATCATGCTTTTTGCACCGCCGCAATTAAACGGTGCCGTATAGTTCCAGTCTTCCACCAGCCAAGGGGCAGCGTGGTAGGCACCCAAGTTGGGAGCCATGACATAGCATGTGTTATGAATGGCGTGGGCCCTATTCTGAACCACCCACATGTCGTTGGTTGCACCGACAAATGGTTCGGGATATGCGGGTCGATAGATTATTTCTGCTCCATTCACAGCTACAGCCCTACCGGCTTCCGGGTAGCTACCCTCCATGCAAATGAGGGTGCCTATGTTGCCAATATCTGTTTTGCATACGGGGAAGAGGGCCTGGAGGAGCCGCACAGGGTCGTCGCCGTACATTTCAATAAACCGATCCCATATGTCGTGGGGACACGTTGAATGTTCTCTCTGGAAAACGGTAGTTTTGCGGTGCTTGTGGATCACCTCTCCCTTAGGATCGATGATGAACACCATGTTGAAGAATCGATCGCCTTCTGGCCAAAGCTCGAGATCCCTGGCTTTGGACTGGCCAATCAGATAGATGCCGAAGTGCTTACAAACCTCTCCCAGGATTTCTGTCTCTTCGCCTGGGACTTCGATATAAAGCTCTTTAGCCGCCGTAACGTGCTCATAATCAAAGACTTCGTCCGTAAATCCCGTAAGGGCGCCTTCGCTGAGGGCTACCAGCTTCACTGGCATCTCGAGTGCGCTAAGCCAAATCGAAGCGCCAATTAGGTTTGAGATCTGTTTTATATTCCTCTTAATGTCATCTCGTTTTTGAATTCCCCAAAAAGTGTTCTGAAGAGCAATCGCCTCGTATTGTTCTACCATTTGGTGATCCTCCATTGGGTTAAAAGGTTGAAAAGTCCAGTCAGATCCTATTTTTCACCTCCTTTCTCCACCGTCTTCAGTTGTTATGACGGGGCGCTGATTAAAAAAGGCGTGCCTCTGCCGGCCCATTTTCATTACAAAAAATGGCTGCGGTATTATCTGAATTTTTGTCTTAAATATCATCACGAACCGGCAAATAAGGAAAGTTTGGCGCCGTTTGTTCAAAAACTGAAGGATAAGAACCAGACCGAGCAACAACGGAAACCGGCATTTGATACTGTTTCCATTTTTTATCGAATAGAGAAAAAGAAGACTGATCAGGATAAGGCACAGGTGTTAAAGAATAAAACTGAGAATATTTCAACAAATGGAACTTAAAATGTGGCTTACCGCCGAATGGCTCATGCCCAATAAACGCCCTGTTTCTTCATTGGTAAGCGTGCACGTTTTCCATACCAGATAGACCAGCAAATCTCGGTCATCCGTTATTGACGTGGGTATTCTTCGAGAATTCCGGATAAAATCAAGATCACAATTCAAAATCCTGGCTGCTTTTTCTAACGCCTTTTCCGGAGCAACACTTTTTCCCAATGCACGGTGTTGGGGAATTTCCGGGTGAAAATTATCCGGCATATACTTTGATCGGATCCGTAAAAGAATATGAAGTGATTACTCATCAGCACGTAGGCCAAAATATCGACATCATAAGTGTCGGCCATTTCGCCGATCACATCCAAAAACCTCAGGCGCTCCCGGTCATCATAAAATATATCTTTTCGCTCATTTCCGCGGGCTAACACATGATACAGCCCGCCTTCATATTCTATTCGCCATGCTCTGCCCATAAAAACAAAACTATAAGAGATCCATATGCGGGTCAAGAATTTTATTCACTATGCAAAATGTGACACCCAAAACCTCCCAAAACCTCTTCATGGGACATGACTCGGGGGAAAAAGCGGTTGATCAACCTTACTCTGTATGGCATTCTCATCCACACCTTTATGCCGGTTTGGCCGGCGCATCTCCTTTCCATCCTGTCAAAAATGATACCGGGAATTTTCAAATATCTTTGGTTAGCATTTTGAGCGGGATGAGAAGACCGGGCAGGATCTGTTATCTCACTTTGGCTGGGAAAAAGAGGCTGCGGGCGGTCGACATTAGCCACTTGATAGGAACAAGCATCGATACTCTCTCCTGGTCGCGGCGATAGTCCTCGCCATACTCGATCAGCAGTTTGCGTTCCTCCAGAGCAGTTCCCACGATGAGATATAGGGTTAATATAATATTTGTAACCAGCGCGGATGTATCGAAGTCCCTTGTCCAAATAAGCAGAATTGCTCCCAGATACCAGGGATGTCGAGTTATATCAAGAATACCCGTCGTTTCTAACTTGTGCCTGAACGAAAAGTCTGCGATTTTTAGCGTCAACAATGTGGCCAATGAATATTCACTAAATGACTACCATTCAAAATGATGAGTGGCAGCA
>CP070697.1:2165930-2172042 GCA_020353555.1 Desulfobacterales bacterium | reverse complement strand
GTGCAGGCCGCCACCACGACCCGATTCAGGCGATGGTCTTTGATAATCTGGGAGATCTGAGCCTGGGTGTCCTGCGAGCAGCTGAACAGATTTTTTTCAGCGTAGACCACCCCCGGCAAACTTTGGGCGAACGCGACGAGGGCCGGTACATCCACAAATCCGGCGATATTGGTGCCGCAACAGCAAACGAATACGCCGACCCGCGGCGGTGCGCCTTTGATGTCGATTTCGGCCGGAACGGTTTCCGTTCGGGCAAGGGTCCAGCGGGAGTCCGCCAGCGCGCGGCCGACCATGCCGGCCGCCGCACTGGCATCGATCACCGCCGACGGAATATCTTTGGGGGCTTGGAAGGCACCGCAGACATAGATACCCGGTCGCGAGCTTTGAACCGGATCAGAACCCCGTGTTTGGGCGTATTGATAATGATTCAGTGCGATGCCCAGTCGATGGGCGACGGCCGCCGTTTGGTCGCTGACCCTCAGACCCACCGACAATACCACCATATCGAATTCTTCACTGAGGGTCGTGCCGCTATCGTCCACATAGCGGATCAGATGCCTTCTGGCGCCGTTCATCGGCTCCACATGGGTGATGCGCGACTTGACAAACCGCACCCCCAGGTCGTCGCGGGCATGGTTATAATACCGCTCAAAGTCTTTGCCGAAAGTGCGCACGTCGATATAAAAGATGGCCGCATCCAGACCCTTGTGACTATGTTCGCGGGCTAAAATAGCCTCCTTGATGGCATAGGTACAGCAGACGCCGGAACAGTACCCCTTGGCGCCCAAGTGGTTATCCCGGGAGCCCACACATTGCAGCCAGGCAATTTTGGCGGGTTCGGATCGATCCGAAGGCCGCACCAAATGCCCGCCGTAGGGCCCCGAGGCCGAAAGGATGCGCTCGAATTCCAGGCTGGTGACGATATTGGCGGATTTTGAATACCCGTACGTGTCATACGTTCCGGGATCAAAGGTTTCGCTGCCGAGCGCCAGAATGACGGCCCCCACATTTAACGCAATTTCCTTTGGGCGGTCATCGAAGACGATGGCTCCGGTGGGGCAAAATTTTTCACAGGCCCGGCATTTACCGCGGGTCAGATAGATACATTGGCGGGGATCAAGCGCATACTTCAAGGGCACGGCTTGGGCATACGGTACGTAAGCCGCCTTGCGGTGGCCCAGGCCGCGGTCGTGGGTGTTGGGAACTTTTTTGGGACATTTCTCCGCACAGGCCCCGCAGGCGATGCACTTGTCCATATCCACGAAGCGCGGGTGCTGGATCAGCGCCACCTCAAAATTTCCCTCTTCGCCGGTGATGCTTTGGACCTCGCAAAGCGTCCACAATTCGATGTTGATATGCCGGCCGACCTCGACCAGTTTCGGCGATATGATTCACATGGCACAGTCGTTGGTGGGAAATGTCTTATCCAGCTGCGACATCATTCCCCCGATGGAACTCGATTTTTCCACGAGGTGGACATAATATCCGGAATTGGCAAGATCCAGGGCGGCCTGCATTCCGGCGATCCCTCCGCCCACCACCATGACGGCACCTATTTTCGTGTTTGGCATCATTACTCCGACATTAAAAAAGATGTAATCCGGGAAAGGTCAAGTTGATTTTGCGAGAGCCCCAGTGTCTTGGCATCAAAGCCCAGGCATAAACCGAGGAGCTGGGGATGGAGAATCGGGGCCAGGGGTTCCGCGTTGTCAGAATTTAAGGTCATGCGATGTTGCACCCGGTCGAACTGCAGCTGGCTATAGGGACAGGCCGTGCACAGGAAGTGGGCCCCGGCCTCCCGGGCGCTGGTTATTTTTTTGTGCGCCATGTCCATGGCAAGGCGATCATTGATCCCGGTCAAGGGCGCACCGCAACAATCCAGTTTGCGGGCCCAGTCCACACTATAAGCCCCCGTGACCTCCACGAGCTCGTCAAAGATTTTGGGAGCAACCGGATCGTCAAAACGCGTAATCGGACTCGGTCGCAGAGCATGGCAACCGTAACTGACGGCGATCCGCAGACCGTTGTAAGTTTGCGCGATCTTACGTTTCACACTTTCAATCCCGACGTCATGATACAAAACCGAGAGCCAATGCTTCACCTGCACCCGGCCCCCATACTGGAGATTTTCCTTGGCCAGGATGCGGTTGACCTCGGTTTGGAGGCTTGAATCGGCGTTCAATAGATGTTCGGCTCTTTTCAGGGTGCCGTAGCAGCATTTGCACAGTACCATCATATCCAGGCCGGCTTTGGCGGCCAGCGCCAGATTCTTGGCCGCGGAAAGAATGAAAGCGCGATGATCCGTGTTGCGGGCCGGATATCCGCAGCAATTGAATGCGGGCAAGTCGACCAGTTCGATGTCCAGCTTTTGGGACACGGCCTGGGCGGCCTCCGCGTATTGGCTGACGCGGGCCGGAATGTTGCAGCCTAGAAATAATGCAAATTTCATCGCGCTGATCCGCTCCTTTTAAATCATCGCGGTGGAGTGGTCCGGGTTAAGGCCTTCCGGGCGACCGCCTCGTTTTTCAACCGGAAGAGAAGATCGCACACTTCGACCTGTTGCGGACAGTCTTCCTGGCACTTATAGCACGTCAGGCAATCCCAGATCATCCGGGCCCCGGAGGCCATTGCCACCAAACCCAACCCCAGGCAGCACATAATCTGATGCGGCAAAAGGCCCAAAACCTGCTCGGGATTTTCATAATTTCCCACCACCGGGCATACCGCCGTACAGCTTTGGCAACTGAAACAACGGGCAAAGGTCTGCTCCCCGGCCGACGGCGGACGGTCCGCGGCCGGCGGGGCATTCAAGGGGAGCGCGCGGTCCGGATTCATCAGAATCGTAAATTGTCCGGCCACAGCCTGTCTGGCTTGGGCGATGGGCCGGGCGTATTCATCGGCCCCCAGGCTGTCCTGCATCACCAGGCCCCGCACAAAAGAATAGGGCGTGAGGATCGGCGCCAGCGGCGGTCCGCTGCGGAGCAGTTCTTCACGCACACTGTACCACAGTTCCTTCAAGCGGATTCCCGAAGGGCAGCGCACGGTGCAACGGTCGCAATTCGTACACAAGTAGACCCCTTCCCGGACCGCTTGGAGCTGCCGGTCATCCAGCTTTTTGCCGGCCGCCAACTTATGGAGCATGGTGATCTTCTCGGAAGGCAGGATATAGTCATTGCCGCGCGCCGTAAAGATCATGCCGGCCGAGCAATGCAGACTGCAGCTGCCGCAGTGGGTGCAGGCGTCCAGTTCCATGATCCGGCGCGTCAAGCTGTTCGCCGGGGAAGACCGGCCAGGCGCCGTGACTTGATTGGTGATCAAGCTCACGGGTGTGGCGAGGATGTGAAACATCTTACTGAAAGGAAGATAGGCCAGCCCGGCGAAACAGGCGAGGATGTGGATGTACCACAACAGGGTGAGGCCGCCGGCCCGGTCTAACGCGATCGCCACCGGTTGCATGATTTTGGCCACGGCAAATCCGGTAAAGGCCCATCGATTCGATGAATGGCAGTCGGCGCAGTTGAGGAAGTGCACTTCACGTCCTTCCGTCAGGAGATCTTCATCGAAAGGCCCCTTTAGATTCGGTGAAACGAGGCCGTAATCGTTGATCCAGACGCTTTCCAGGGCCTGAATCTCGTCTTCGTCATCCAATCCGGCATAGTCTTCCAGCATGCGTTGGAATTCGCTGTAGGATGTTATTTTAAGCCCTTCCAAAGCAAAGCCGGACAGCATGATGACGGCCAATAGGGCAATGGCATAATGGTCCCGCCTGTTCGTTTGGAGGCGGGGCGGTTTCAAAATGTAGCGGCGCAGGGCGGCCAGTGCCACACCGGCCAAAACCATGGCACCCCCAAAATCCCGCAGGAAGAAAAAGGGATTCAAAGTCGAGTAATAATCGCGGAACAAGCGCTCGGAGACGACCGGTTCCAGGGCGTGCATGAGCAACAACAGCACGAACCCGCAAAAAATGAGCATGTGCGCCAACCAACGCTTGAAATCTTCCTTTAGCACTCGCTGCTGGAGTAAGATATCGCCCAGCAACGTCTTGAGCACCGTCAAAAGTTGGCGGCCCCAAACCAGCCGGACAACACCGCTGAACGCCGCGCGAACCCTTTGCCGAGTTCGGATGGGGGGTCCTGAGAGGCCTATTTTGCGGGTGAACCAGGTGGAAAACCGATAGGCTAAACCGAGAAGGAAAATCGTGAGCGAGGTAAAAAAAAGAAGATCAAACATGATGGGACGCGATCCTCCCGCTTTCGACCAAGGCCGAATTCTTTTAAGAATGGGAAAAAGTCAGGCAATCCGGATCAAATTCCAAGGGGGACGAAGGGCCGCCGACGCAAGAGAGGCCATTTCTGCAAGGCGCCGCAAGAATTTGGCGCAAATCGCCGCGGCCTTGGTTTGACAGTTGGCGCGCGGCCCTTGAGGCGCTGGCCCGCAGCTCGAATCGCATGCCATCCGGCTCAAGGCGGGTCAGTAACAAAGGCGGTCAGCGCCGCCTGGCATCGACGTCTGGCTGCCGGTCATTTTGGCCGCAAATGCGAGGCCTTTTGGGCCCATTCCTCCTCTTTTTCTTTTTCCCATTTTGGGCGACTTTGGCGCTGCTTCGCCTTTTGGATCACCTCCGGGATCAGGCTGAGCAATTTTTGCTTATCCACGGGTTTTTCGAGAAAGGCATCCGGCCGGAAATAGTCATAGTCCGGCCACTGATCGTGTTGGATGTTCAATTCATCTCCCATGCCTGAGATACCGATGATGGGCGTGTGCTGCAGGTCATGATCGGAGCGCAGCTGTTTACAAAGCTCGAATCCCGAGAACAGCGTCTCCATCATCACATCCAGCAAGACCGCGTCGGGTCGTTCGCGGCGAATCAATTCCAGTCCCTTTTTGCCGTCATTCGCCGTCGACACCTCAAAGCCGTTTCTTTGCAGGAATGTTTCCATGGTAAAAAGGAAATCGGGATTATCGTCCACGATAACGATTCTAAGGCTCTTTTCCATGATTTGCCCCCCCCTTTGGGCGCCGTGAGTATTCGCTGATGTCCCGGAAATCGGAGCGCAACTCGCCCAATCTATAGTTTTTTACTATGGTATGCTTTATTTGTTGCCTTTCGTCAAGTAAAATCCTTTCGATCGGCAGAAATGCGCCGCCGGATCGTGCCTTGGGAATACCCGGCCGTTATATTGCGCCCGAAGTTCACCCGGCCGGATTACCTTATTTGTATCAATTTAGTTGTATGAAAAATATCCCCGTCTACCGCCTATCGATGGTTTTTCAAAAGGCTAAACCGTTACCCTAGTTTAAATATGATTTTAAACGTACTTCCTTCCCCGGGCGCGGATATAACCTCAATTTTGCCGCCGTGTTTGTTGACGACTTTGTCCACCACCGCTAATCCGAGCCCGGTGCCCCCACTGCCTTTGGTTGAAAAAAATTCCTCAAAAATATTGCGTTGCGTGGCCGGATCCATCCCGATGCCGTTGTCGGCGACCGCGAACATGAAATGATCTGCATCATAAAAGTCGGTCTGGACGTTGACCCAATGGGGCTTGGCCTCTTGATCCCTGTGACAGGCTTCCAAGGCATTCCAGATCAGGTTGTGCAACACCCTGCGGATACTGGCCGCATCCAGGTCAACCTCTGGCACCGCGGAATTGGACTGCTGGCTGAGCCGGATATTCATGGCGGCCGCCTTTTCCTGGAATAACCCGACCGCATCCCGGGCCAATTGGCCGGGCGCGACCCTTTCGTATTTGAGAGGCCGGTTTTTGGAAGAATACAAAACATTTTGGACCACATCGGTGATGTCGGTAATATTCTTATTGACGACATTCCATCCCTTGCGGGCCAGCTCCGTGTCACCGTCTTTGAACCCCTCCTCGACGACGTAGGCTCCGCCCTGCAAGCCTTCCAGGATGTTTTTGATCCCGTGGGACAACAGGGCGATGGACTGACCCAGCGTCGTGAGCTCCTTGTGCGATTTTTTGATCCGCGTGACGTTGATGGCCATTTCGATAACGGCTTTGACTTGACCATCCGCGTGGTAAAGGGGAGATGCGTGAACGAGCAGTTGGCAGATCTTCCCATTGGCCAGCTGGACGGTTTGTTCGCTGAT
>CP070697.1:2159702-2165830 GCA_020353555.1 Desulfobacterales bacterium | reverse complement strand
ACTTAAATTGATGGGTTGAAACGGCAGGCGGGTGGAGTCAAAGGTTTTTGAATTTCTGATAGTATTCCAGGACCTTTTTTACATAATTTTCGGTTTCCTGGAACGGCGGAATATCTTGATATCGTTCGACGGCATCCGGACCGGCGTTGTATGCCGCCAACGTCAAAGCCAATTTCCCGTTAAACCGATCATAGAGTTGCTTAAAATAACGCGCACCGGCCATGATGTTTTGGGAGGGATCATAAGGATCTTCAATATCAAGGAGTTCGAAATTCTGCGGCATGATTTGCATCAGTCCCTTGGCCCCCTTTTTGGAGACCGCGCGGGGATTGAAATTCGATTCGGCCTTAATAATGGCTTTGAGCAACGGAAAGGCGACTCCGAAGTCTTTTGACGCATTCGATATCAGATGGTCGAATTTATCGGATGTATACGTGTCGTCCGCTTTTGGTCTTTCATGGATAAAAACTTGATATTCATAAGCCGAAGAGGTGGGTACATTCGTAAAATGCATCACGCCCTCTTCATCAATATACCTGTATATGTCGGCCTTTGCGGTCAAAACGCTCGCTAAGACGATCAGAGCCCCGCAGGAAAGCCACACAAGTAGACGCTGTGTTCCGTTTCGGCGCCCCATGGGATCGGATCCGGCTCCCCGAGGGTTTCTATGCGCAATATTTACCGTGCTCCGCCAATACCTCATATGTCGATTCTAATGATCTTCGCTGATGGTTACCCACCCAGCCGCCAACCCCAGGCTTTTCAAATTTGATCTATATCCGATTTCTGCATGCGGCTCAATCGATTTTTGAATTTATCAACAATTGTGAGTCTTTTGACGATGAAAGAAGGGAAAATCGGAGCGCATCCCGCACGACGTAAAAAATATAGTTCTTCTATCGACCGGAAGCACCAAAAGCTTGAGACAAAAGACATATCGGTGGATATCGTCTGAAAAAAAACCTCCTTCCCTGGATACTCTTTTTTCCAAATGCGTCGGCCCCGTTTTTACCCAACACTTAAGTCAAAACAGTTTCAATTGGACGTGCCCCCGTTTTTTTTTCAAACTCCGGCTCTCATCCGTTTTCAGCCGGTTTTCGATATCCGCGACAAACGGGGAAAGGCTCCGGGATTCCAGTTTGCCGTGAATTCTGCGTTTTTTGGCACAGGTCAAATACAGCCGATCCATGGCCCGGGTCATCGCTACGTAAAACAGTCTTCTTTCTTCCTCCAAGTCTGGTTGTTGATCGCCTGATCGTCTAAAGGGAATATAGTTGTTTTCGCAGCCGGTTATAAAAACCACCGGAAACTCCAAGCCTTTGGCGGTATGCATGGTCATCAGGGACACTCTTTCGGCCCTGGGTTGGTAGATATCCGTATCGGTTTGCAGGGCCGCCTGGCCTAAAAAATCGCCCACGTCCGTACCGAAATGTCGCGATATTTCCATGAGGCCGTCGAAAGCCTCACGTGCCGCGGGATCGTTGTCGCGTATATGCGAAAGGGCCGTGTCTTTTAGCAAATACAGCAGTTTATCCGTTACGCGCATGCCGTTTATAGCTTCTTTGAGCTGAGCAACGCGGCGCGTGAAATCATTGAGCATTTGCTGCCGCAGCTTCTTAACGCGGGGTATGGGAAAACGCTGCACGCGTGCCAAACCTTGCGGCACGGTCAATCTATTCGAAAAACACCAATTCTTAAACTCTATCAGCGTCTTTTTTCCGATTCCGGGCGTCACAAACAGAACGGCTTTTTCGTAATCACGATAGCTCCCAGTTCCTTCGATGAGCTTCAAAAATGAAATGAGGACAGCCGGTCCGGGTCGGCTGAATAGGTTTTCCCGACTGGCAACTTGATAGGGAATCCCTGATAATTCAAATACTTCCGCTATGATTTGGTGTTGCGCGTGGGTTCGATATAATAAAGCAAAATCCGCATAAGTTCGGGCTTGGGTCACATCTGCATTGCGTACTTTACCTGTATCGATGGAATGATATCCGGTACCGCCGACGAGCTGTTCGATTTCGCGCGCGACCGCTTCGGCCTCGGCCTTCTCGTGAGGTAATTCAAGGATGCTGATGGTCTGAGTCCCCTCAATCCGGGAATAAACGCGTGTGCGGGCGCTGCGGATTCGCTGGTTTTCAATAACCTGCCAGGAAGCGTTGAGAATCGTCTGGGTGGAACGATAGTTGCGGCTTAGGCGGATCACCTCGGCTTGGGGATAATCCTCGCGAAAACGGTTAAAATAGCGCATGTCCGAGCCCCTGAAGCCGTAGATGGACTGATCCGGATCGCCGATGACGCAAAGGTTCTCGGGAGGATTTGCGGGAGGGGCCAAGGCCCGGATGATCCGGTACTGCCCGTGATTTAAATCCTGATATTCATCCACGAAAATTTGCCGATACGCATCCCTATATTGTTGACAAATTTCCTGATCGGCTTCAAAGCGTCGGACCACTTTTAAAATCAAATCTTCATAGTCATTGAGACCCTGGATTGCCAAAAGCTCTTGATATAGTCTATAAACTTCTAATATTATTTTGTTGTCATTTTCAGAGGCAATGAATTGGGGAAGACCACTGCCTTCTATGATTTGCTGTTTGGCGGCAATGATATGATGCAGGATGGTCTGGGGTTTTAGATCAATCCGGGTACCCTTTTGGGCGGCATAGCGCAGCGCTTCCGAAAGCAGGGACTTGCGGTCGTCATCGTCGATAACGGCAATGGATCCTTGACCCTCAAGATCATTGAGAACTTTAAAACAGAACGCGTGAAAGGTGGCCACGAGCGGAAGCTTAGAGTTTGGGCCCAGAAGGGCGTGGAGTCTTTCCCGCATCTCCTGAGCGGCTTTGTTGGTAAACGTGACGGCCAGCACATTTTCAGGCGAAATACCCTTGCGGGCGATTAAATAGGCAATCCGATGGGTCAGCGTGCGGGTTTTTCCCGTTCCGGGTCCAGCCACAATCAACAGGGGACCGCCGGGATGCTCAACAGCGTAACGCTGTTCTTCATTCAGGTGGCTGACGATAGTCGTCGGCTGGCTCTGACTGGATTCACTTCGCGCAACGGATTTAAAAGCACTTGCCCTGGTTGGAATAGATTGCTGGACATCAGCTCGAACCTGCCCCGCGGCAACCGATTTGCGGGTCGGTAAGACAAAAAGCTGTTTTTGCCCGATCAAACGTTCGCGCTCCTGGGCATCAAAAATTTTCACGCGGCCGTATTGGCCGTCATAACCCGGAAACACTTCAATTTCTTTACGCCGCATCCTTTCGATGGCCTCGCCCAAAAGCGCTATGCCCGCCTGATCAATGGCCGCGCGCTCCAAGGTATGCAGGATGGCAAACTCGGATCCCAGTGTCTTAAGCGCCAGCTGGTAGGCCTGGCTTACTTTTTTGGCCTGCGGCCCCACACGAAATACTTCCGCCAAAACATCGACCAGGGGAACCAGGCTGTGATAAGGGTGATATTTTTTTGGTTTATCTCCTGGGGAGCGATCAGCCAATTCTTCCACCCGATGCAACACGCCCAGGGTCAGAGGCTTGGCGCAGACCGGGCATTGACCCCCATGAGCCAATGTTCTGGCAGGCCATAAACAAACACCGCAGTTGCGATGCCCGTCCAGATGATACTTACCTTCTTCGGGAAAGAATTCAAAAGTACCTAAGAATTGCCGGGGATCGCCGGTCTCAATCGCTGATTTTATGGCCGCATAGGAAAGCTCGGTATCCAGCAGATTGGATTCGCGACCTAAATTTGAGGGCGAGTGCGCATCGGAATTGGAAACCAACGTCAGTCCGTCCAACCCCGAAACGCGCCAGTTCATCGGCGGGTCGGACGATAAGCCTGTTTCAACGGCAAAAATATAGGGGGTGAGGTCCTCAAAACACTCTTCGATGGAATCGAAACCGGATTTGGAACCCAGAACGGAGAACCAGGGAGTCCAGATATGGGCCGGTATTAGATAGGCCTGATCAGATGTTTCCAGAGCTGTTTCCAGCAGGTTACGGGCGTCCAACCCCAGAATGGGTCGGCCATCGGATTTTATATTTCCAATTTTGGCGAGTTGCGCGGCAAATTTTGCAGCACTCTCTAAACCGGGTACCAACACCAAATTATGATTCTTGCGGGTTTTCCCGTTTTTCTTATAGATGTTGCTGATTTCAGTGGCCAATATAAATCGAACCATGCCCCGACACGCGCGGGGAACCTGTTGATCGCATACCTGGGATAGTTCATCTTTCAGCTTGAAAAGGCCCGGTTCGGCTGGGACCAATTTTTGGGAGATCTCTTCCAGCCAGCCGGGATGCGTAAAATCACCCGTTCCCACGACCGTGATTCCTTTTAACTGGGCGGCAATATGCAAATTCTCAAGATCCAGGTTTTTGGCCGTTGCTCTCGAAAACTTGGAATGAACGTGCAGGTCGGCTATGAATTTCATGTTTAGCGGACTTTCTGGTGCATCGGGGATTCGGTTTCAATGTCCATAAAAGTTGAGCGCTGGGAACCACTTCATGGAATTAAGAAGCCCTGATAGAAATTGGCCGTGTTCCCGGCTGTATATCATGTTTGCGATTTTTTTTAACCGCAAAATTTTTGAATTTTGCGCTGATCGAACTTTCTGCGCAAGGATTTTTGGTTGGGCACGGGTTTGGGGTTTAATTCCTTGAAAATAAAAAAACTCAGCTATCGGCCCCGTAATTTTTACTCGCATAGAATTTGCTTGTCAGAGGCCGATAAACAGGTTATATTCAGTATCTTAAACTACTATATATGGTATTTTTGGCCCTTATAAATCTTTATCCATTGTGCTTGGCCCATGGGAATATTATCGGCTTCAAATTCAATTACACGCTATCACGTTGAAGGCCGGTTGGAATCGCCGGTTCTCGACAACATTCTTCGCGGTCTAAAAAAAAACACGATCACCGAAATAGAGGGCGACGCTTCCGAAAAAATGGTGGGATGGACATCGTTTGACAAACCTTATCAGCCTAATTTCGACGGATCTTCTTTTGTTTTCGGATCCCATCTTGTTTTTTCTTTGCGCATTGATAAAAAAAACATACCCGCGAAGGTCCTTAAAAAACATTATATGCTCGAAACCGCCAAACGTCTGGCGGAAAGCGGGCGGGAGTATTTATCCCGCCACGAAAAGAAAATGTTAAAGGATCATGTAATTAATGTCCTTAATTTGCGGATTCCCGCCGTACCGAATGTATACGACGTCATTTGGAAATACGAAGAGTCGATTTTGTGGTTTTTTTCGAACCTCAAGGCCGCCAACGAGGAACTTGAAACCCTGTTCAGCAATTCCTTTAATTTGACCTTGATCCGGCTTTTTCCATATACGAGCGCCGATTTAGTATCCGGACTTTCGGATGCGGAACGTGATGATCTCCTTAATTTATCTCCCACCAAGTTTGCGGGATAGAGGTACGCTGCCATGCTGGAAATAGCTGTCGCCTATAACCGCTACCATTTTTTGGGGGAGGAATTTTTAACCTGGTTGTGGTTTGTGATTGCTACGGATCAAAATAGGCTTAGGCGTTTAGATGAGGACTTGCTTGCCTTGGAAATCGGCAATCGCATCGTCTTGGAAAATCGGCGCCAAGATGCCCAGGAAACCATTACCATAAAAGGCGACGATGCCGGCCTGGAAGAAGGTATCCTATCCCTCAGAAAGGGGGCCATGGTTTCCGAACTCAACCTCGTCTATAAATCCGGCGAGCTGCAATGGCATTTTACCATTAAAGGCGAAAGCTTAAATCTCAGCAGTCTGAGCCTACCGAAGACCGGAGTGGCGGAAACCGCCGAAGAGCTTGAAGGAGTCGTTCTTGAAAAAGCGTTTTTGTATGAAAAAATAATTGAATTTTTGGAAAATCTGTTTAAGGATTTTATAAAATTGAGGGTTTCGAATCACTGGCAGAACCAGGCGGTTCCGCTGATCAAAAAATGGATCAATTCCACCTGATAGTCTGTTGATAAATCCCGAATTATCGACAATGGAATTTTCGCTGTTCGAACCGCACGCTTTTTCGTCGCGTATTTTTGAAGTTTTGGCTGTTGCTTTTGATCTAATTTTCACAAGATTTTAGTGTCTTAAAATTTTATTATCGTTATCAACAAAG
>CP070697.1:2153470-2159602 GCA_020353555.1 Desulfobacterales bacterium | reverse complement strand
GATCCTCCTGACTAAAATTTGTGCGTGCTTACTTCCCAGACGCTAGCTGACTCCATTATCGGCGCCGTCATGCCCTTCGAATGCGCAACGGCCGACTGTTCACGGTTCCCGACGCATTTAGGCCGGTCGTCCGACTTCGTTGATAACCTTGGCGGTCACTTCATCGATCGAGCGAATGACTTTTTGATAGGACTCGTAGCCTCGCAGCACTTCGATCATATCCGTCATCATGGAGACGGCATCAACGTTGGAATATTCCAAATAGCCTTGGCGGACTTTTACTTCTTCGGCCGCAACGCTGGCAATCTCCGGATCGGAAGTCGCAAAGCGTGTCTCGCCGACCTTCTCCAAAACACGGGGATCGGCAAAGGAAACCAGCTGGAGCTGATCCACCGGCTCCCCGTCCATGCTGATATTGCCGGCCTCATCGACGGCCGGCGCCGGTCCCTGAATTTCAATTTTACCGTTACGGCCCAGCACGGGAAAGCCCTCGGGGGTCACCAGCACCCCTTGCGAGTCGAGGGTGAAATCGCCTCGACGGGTATATTGGACGCCTTCGGGCGTTTGAACACAAAAAAAACCTTGCCCTCTCAATGCCAGATCGAAAGTGCTCCCCGTGTTTTTCAATATCCCTTCCGAAAAATCGGTCCGCGTCTGCACTCTCATCCAGAAAGCGTGTGCCTGGTCGCGATGGCTGCCCAGCGGTTGGGCTTCTGCTTGGCCGGGCTTTTCCGACATCTCAAAAACCTGAAAATGGCAGTTGTCTTTTTTGAATCCAACCGTATTCAGATTGGCAAGATTGTTCGCCAGAACCTCCAACCGTCTTTCACAGCTCAAAGCACCCGCTGCTGCCATGTAGATTGCGCCGCTCATTTCCTACTCTCCCTGCCCTGAGAGGGTTTCGCCCTCGGCAATTACTTTTTTTGTAGATCCGCCGTATTCCTCGGTAGAATCGCGAAACGGGATTGAACCGCACGTTTCCGGCTCCCCCCGCCCGTATATCGGATGGAACATTTCGGCCCGCATTCCTCCCGGATAGGATCTCGACTCTGGAAACATCTGCAAGACGTATACCAAATACTAATCCGCGGAGGTGACGAGGGCCAAATTGAGCTGAATTCGCCAAAGGACCTGCTGTTGCGGGCGGGAAACGCTGCGAAAGAATTTAGGGGCCGGGACTTCGAAAGCACTGGGTGGGAATTTTTTGCCGCTTCCTTGCCTTTTTTACCTAGCGGCTGGACCCATCGCGCCGCTTAATTCCTTGAGCGTAAACGCTCAATGCCCTATAGCGTTGGCTCCTTACGGCCGCCAAACCCGCAAACGGCGTTTTAAACGCAATGGAAATTAAACCGGCAACGCGTCTGCATCAGATGTCCCCGTTTTCCCAACGGCTTGACGCCGCGTCACAACCTTTGAGTTTCAGAAGAAGCTCTACTTCTCCCCGGGGCACTTTCAATTGCTCCGCGATTTGGGGGACACTCAACCCTTGCCGCCCGAGTCTTTCGATGGCAGCGTACCTGTCGTCGGAGTCGCCTTCGCTGTCGCCGTCGATGGAGCGACGGCTGAGGGGTTCGCTGGGCGCCGAAGATGCCTGCGAGAGCATAATAGCGCCCGCATTGACGGCATCTTCGGCCTGAAACAGCTTGTTCAAAACCCGGCGTTCTTTTGCGACGGTTTCCAAGATGTTTTCAAAAGCGCGCTCGGATTGTTGTTTTAGCGTTTGCCGCAGTATTTCGGCCTTGAAATTCAGGCGCGTTCCCGGAGTCACCTTCTCCAACGCCGTCCGCTTGGATACGATCTTATTGCGAACCAGGTATCCGAGTATGACACTGCACAGGCCGATTTGAATGCCATCAAGGAGAATTTCCCCCGACGGCATCACCTGCAACGCCGCGGCAACACCTTGATAAAGATTGGAACTCAGCCAACTAAATGCGGACATCGATAATCTTTCTGGGTAAATTGCTTTCGGTTGGTAGCGCTTTCTCGGTTTCAGGCCTTGCCTCACGGTCCGTGAGCCCCGTAAGTTGCGCATGTTCATGTTTCCGGCCGTTGCGTGGCGAAGGACTTAATTTTTTCCCTTTTTTCTTCTTTTTGTCCTCCGGGTCTTCCCGCGGCGAGGCAGAATCGAAGGGATTTCGGGAGCGGTGTCGCTCTTGGCGTTTGACCTTTCTTAACCTTTGGGCGGCGGCCAGCCGAGGTAATTTATGGGGCCCTCTAATTTGTTCAACCACTTGATTCTCCTGGGGTAATGGATTCGGTGCGGCGCCACCGGCCTCAATCATCCAGCAATTTTTCCTTGCGCAGCTTGGCACGCAGATGCAGGACGGCCTGGGAATGAATCTGGGATACCCGTGACTCGGTGATATTCAAAACCTGGCCCGTCTCCTTCATGGTGAGCTCATCGAGGTAGTATAACGAAATGACCAGTCTTTCCTTTTCGGGTAGCTGTTCGATGGCGCGGGCCAGAGCTAACTTCAGCTCTTTGAGGCGCGTCAAGGTCAAGGCATCCTCGTCACCGTCGACCAGATAATCGATGAGTTTATCGCGTTCCTCTCTGGAAGAGTATCCCAATTCTTCCAGACTAATAAAAGATATACTGGACATTTGTTTGGTCTGATAGATTTGTTCGAGGTCGATGCCCAGCTCCTGGGCAACCTCCCGGTCTTCAACTTCGCGACCCAATTTTTGCTCCAACCTCAGATAGGCATTTTCCAACTCTCTTATTTTGCGACGACTGGAGCGGGAGAGAAAATCACGGGCCCGCAATTCGCTGAGGACGGCGCCTTTAATGCGAAACACCGCATACGTCATAAATTTATTATCTCTTTGCGGATCGTAGCGCTCGACCGCCTGAATCAGTCCAACGACACCGACATTCAGCAAATCATCGATATCAATGGTCGCGGGGAGATGAATGGCAATTCTCTGGACGATGCGTTTCACGTAGGGCAGATATTCCATGATTAACTGATCGCGATCGGTTTGCTCGTTCTTAACCAGATTTTTTATTTGTGTCTCGGCCACTTCCATAGCAGCTAATTTCTCCAGTCGCTAATCAGGGTTAATAAAAGGGGGCCTGAAACCGTCCGCGGATTGATCATCTCAGGCTGTTAGAGACCAGGTGGCGCCAGAAAAAATTGGTGTCACCCCGGGGCACGTGCCTCGCCGGTGAGTTCGCGATTCGCTGGGCCAAATCAGCAAAACATCGGCTGGCCCGCGCGTCCGGATAAAGTTCGCTGATGATTCGCTGATGTTTGACCCCTTTGGTGACTTTTTCATCAAATAACACGTAGCCCAAATATTCGATGGAAATATTTAGGAATCGGTCGGTGACCCGATTGAGCTGCCGGAATATGTCCTCGCCCTCCTGGGCCGTGGTCGCCAAATTGACCAGGACCTTGCAGCGCTTTTCGAAATACTTGAGGGCCAGCACTTTCATTAAGGCATAGGCATCGGTGATCGATGTCGGCTCGGGCGAAACCACCACGACGATCTCGTGGGCCGTCACGTTAAAGTCCATCACATTCGAAGAAATACCCGCGGCGGTGTCGATAATAAAAATATCGGCCGCATCGATTAACTCATCCAAGGCCGTCAGGATTGCGATTTTCTGTTCACGCGTTAAATGGGTCAATTCCTGAACACCGGAAGAGGCCGGCAAAATTTTCATTTTACCCGGCCCCTCGACTACAATTTCAGGCAGGGTTTTTTCTCCCAGAATGACGTGTGACAAATTATATTTCGGGGCGAGCCCCAACAACACATCCAGATTTCCCAATCCCAAATCGGCATCCAAGATAAAAACCGATTTTCCCAGATTACTGAAGGCATAACCCAAATTGGCAACAATGTTGGTTTTCCCCACCCCGCCCTTGCCGCTAGTAATGGCAATGACCCGGGTCGGCGCGGTTCGCGGTTTGTGCTGCGTAAGCGAGGCCTTAGATTCCTTTGGGCCGATGCGATTGACTAGGCTGATGACGTTTTTCGAGGGATTTTTCTGCCTCATTCTGCGTTTCTTCTCCTCATCCAAGAACCGGTTAGCGATACCCCGAAATTTTAATTTTCTCCCCCGCAGGAGGAACAGCATTGAAGATTTCTGCGCGCGTTGGATTACAATTCCGACAGGGCATGAAATTTTGACTCTCAGCCTCCTGTTGACTGGCAAAGGTGATGATATTCTCCGGCTTGATTTTGCGGCACCACTTGCAGTCCCGGAAATGGTAGACATCCGAGTTTCTATTGGCGATATAGTCTCCTTTCGAAGAATGATGCAACGACGCCGGCGTCGTTTTGCCCGCAAGCGGTCGTTCGGTGGCCTCAGCCCCAGCGTCTGGAGCTTCAGCCAGCTCCAAGATGCGAGCAGTTAAATTTTCCGCCGATACCCTCTCAATATGATCCGGAACCTGCTGTCCGTCAGTAAAATAGGAAAGAGGTATGCGGGTTTGACGAAAGACGTTGAGCAGACTGCCACACGTCCGGGTTTCATCCAGTTTGGTAAAGATCAGGCGTTGTACCGGCAGCTTCTTTAGTCTGGCGGATATATCCAGCAGGTCGGTTTCTTTGGTGGCAGCGCTCAAAAGCAGATGGGTTTCCAAGGCGTCGATTTGATCCAAAGAACGCGTGAGCTCACGAATCTGCCCGGCATTAGTGGGGCTGAAACCCGGCGTGTCGATCAGGACAAGATCCATATCTTTAAGCTCTTTTAGGCGAGCCGCCAGTTCGGCGGCGCGGGTGGCGCCCTCCAGCGGAATTCCAATGATCTGCGCGTAGACCTTCAGTTGTTCCATCGCGGCAATGCGGTAATTATCCAGAGAAATCAAGGCCACCCGCTGATTGTGGCGGAGGTGGTGCCGGGCTGCCAGCTTGGCGACCGTGGTGGTCTTGCCCACTCCGGTAGCACCGATCAAGGCCACCGCTTTCGGCCGGGCATCTCCCACGGTAATCGGACCGGCCGCGATTGACATTTCGGTCAGAAGCGATGCCAAATCGGATCGGGCCTCAGCCGGGGAACGCTCTCCGGCCGGTCCGAAGCGCTTCTCGATTTCAGCGGTTAATTCCTCAGCGAGTTCCGGGTTTACTTCCTGCAGTCGCAATTGCTCATAGAGGACGCGGGGCTGACCGCCTGTCCGGTCACCCGGCCGGACATCTCGCTGGGGGGGGCCGGCCAAAGTCTTTTTTGCCTTCGGCCATGGCTGCCAAACCCTCTCGGACGGGTTGCGCCGGGTATTTTCCGTATGACGCGGTCGTTGGGCGCGCGGGAATTTTCCGAGGAGCGGGGCCTTGTTTTTTCCCGCCAATGGGTAGATGCTGTCCGTGGCCGCCGTTACCTCAACCCCGGCACTTCTGATGACACCGAAAATTCCGCGCCCCTTTTTCAGACTGCGCGCCGATAGAATTACGGCTTCCGGGCCGAGCTCGTCTTTGATCAGCCGCAGCGCCGCCGTCATATTCGGGGCTTCAAACCTCTTAATCTGCATCGGAAAGCTCCATCATTGCCAGGGATCGAATTTCAACCTGGCTCAAGATTTCATTGTAGGAAAGCACCACCAGATTCGGAATAAATCGCTCTACGAATCTTTTGAAAGGTGCGCGAATATGGCCCGAACATACGACCAAGGGCTGATGATTCAGGGCCGAACATTTCTCGATGCTGCGGGCTAGTTTTTGCATCAATTTCTCGGCGATGGAAGGTTCCAGCGCGACGAGCGGCCCCAGGTCCGTCGGCTGAATGGCTCCGGCTATGGCCGTCTCAACGGTGGGCCCCAACGTGATGGCCGCTATTTGACCGTCCGCCGTTTGGTGAGTTTTAGTGATGGTGCGCGACAAGGATTGCCGAACATACTCGGTGAGCATATCCAGATCCTTGGTCATGGGCGCCCAATCGCCCAGCGTCTCTAATATCGCCAATAGATCCCGAATCGGAACCTGCTCCCTTAGGAGATTTTGCAGCACCCTGACCACACCCCCCAGAGACAATAAATTGGGAATCAGCTCCTCGACGACTTTGGGGTGCGAGTCTTTCAACCGGTCCAGCAACTTCTGGATTTCTTGGCGGCCGACCAGCTCGTGGGAGTGGCGTCGAATAATCTCGGACAAGTGGGTGGTCATAATCGTCGCCAAATCGACCAC
>CP070697.1:2147230-2153370 GCA_020353555.1 Desulfobacterales bacterium | reverse complement strand
GATCCGGAGGGCCGGCCGTCGCGGCACGCGGCCCGGGGCGGTCTGGGGGCGGTCATGGGGGCCAAGGGGGTTAAGGCGATCGTGATCGACGATGCCGGGACCAAAGCGCCCGAAGCCCACGACAAAGCCGCTTTTCGCGAGGTCTCCAAGGCCTTCACCCAGGAGATTTTAGAGCGCAAAGCGACCGGTCTTTTTTCCCAATACGGAACGGTGGGAGGACTTTCCTATCTCAGCAAGATCGGCGCCCTGCCCACCCGCAATTTTACGGCAGGCTCTTTTGAAGGAAACGCTAAAATCGGGGGCAAAGGGGTGGCGGAGCTCAATGCCAGCCGGGGGGGCAGCTTCGGACATATATGCATGCCCGGCTGTGTGGTGCGCTGCTCCAACGTGATGCATGATAGCGCGGGCCGCTTCCTCACGGCCGGTTTCGAATACGAATCCGCGGCCATGCTGGGTGCCAATTTGGGTCTGGACGACCTGGACGTCGTCATGGCGCTGGAAAAGATGTGCGACGACCTGGGACTCGATACCATGGAGGTCGGCGCCGCCATCGGTGTGGCCCATGAAGCCGGACTCTACACTTTTGGGGACGGCTCACGGATCCTGGATTTGCTGCGGGAAATAGGGCAGGGCACCGTCCTGGGTCGGGTGTTGGGCCAAGGGGCCGAAATTACGGCCCGGGTCTTCGGTATCAGCCGGGTCCCCACGGTTAAGGGCCAGGCCGTGCCGGCCCATGATCCCCGCAAAGAGGTGGGCACCGGCATCGGCTATGCCACCAACCCCCAGGGTGCGGATCACACCGGCGTGATCATTTTTCACGCGGAAGACACCGCCGAAATGGTGGCGACCTCCCGTCAAAAACAGATAAACACGGCGGCTTATGATTCCGTGGGCTTGTGTCAGATGACCGATCCCAGCCCGGAAGTCATCGCCAAGCTGGTGAGCAGCTTTTACGGCTGGCAATGGGCGGTGCAGGATGTCAACGAGATGGGCACCGCCACCCTCAAAAAAGAGCTGGCTTTTAATCGCAGTGCCGGCCTGGGACCGGCCACCGACCGTCTGCCTGATTTTTTCGAAGAAGAAGCGTTGGCGCCGCACGAGGGCACCTTCCGCGTGGCAAGCGCTGCGATCGAAAAGGTGTTGGATTTCTAGCGGAAAGGGGAAAACAATAAGCTGAAAGCAATAAGCTGAAAGTCAGGAAGCTCAAAGCTGAAAGCTCAAAGCGGAAAGCAGAAAAGCTCAAAGCTGAAGGCTCAAAGCTGAAAGCTCAAAGCGGAAAAGGGGAAAGCGGGAAGCGAGATTGCAGACGCGTTGAAGTTGAAAATTCCGCAAGGACTATTTCAGATGCCGTTCGAAGAAGTCGACGGTCAGCTGCCAGTTATGATCGAACCCCGCGAACGACCAGATATGCCCCTCGTGCGGAAACAGCTTCAATTCGAAGGGCTTGTGGTTTTGCTTCAACGCCTCGGCCAGGCGCAGGGTGTGCCGCACCGGGACGACATCGTCTATTTGGCCGTGAATCAGCAGCAGTGGGCAGTTGATTTGCTCAACGAAATGGATGGATGACCGGATGCGGTATTCTTCCGGAACGTCTTCGGGAAACCCTCCGAACATTTCAGCGATCCAGGGGTTGACCTGCACGTGGTCCACCATTTCCACCGGCGTGCTCCACAGGGCGCCGGCCCGGAAATAATCATAGCGTTCCACGGCCAAAATCGCATTATGGGCCCCCCGGGAGTAGCCCATAATGCCCATCCGTTCCGGGTCGATGGAGGATCGGGTCAGCATTTCCTCGGTCAGATTGCCGATATCCGTGATTTCGCCTTTACCGTATTCCATGCGCCCCTGGGAACCGGGATACCCGCGATGGATCATGGTGATGCCCACGAATCCCCGTTCGGCCAGCGCCACGGCCATATGCTCGTAGACCGGTTCATACCCGCCCCCGGCATGATGAATTTGGACCGATGGAAACGGCGCGTCGCCCGATTGGGGCGTCGCCGTGAAAACCCGGAGGCGGAGGCCTTCGCTCTGCAATATAAAATTTTCTTTGGCAACGCTTTTTTCAGGCATGCAGGTTCCTCGTTGATGGTGTCCATGTGGCAGGGGCGGTCTATCATCCCGTTCTCTCGCCGCGCCCGCGGCGTTCGCGGAGATCATCTGATTTTGCGCCTGCGGCGGGCTCGGTGAGAGACTGGCGGGCGGCCCCAGCGAACCTATGGGCCGGCCGGGAGGTGCGGCGCCGGTTCGGCAACCGCATGTCCCCCTGCCCGGCTACTTGCCCACAAACTGCGGTTTGCGCTTCTCCAAAAACGCCGTGATGCCTTCCTTGGCATCCTGGGTGGCAACCATCTGGCGTTGAAAGTACGCTTCATCTTCCAGGTAAGCCCGCAGCCGGGGAATGAGTTCCCGGTTGAGGATGGTTTTGCCCGCGGCAATCGCCAAGGGGGGTCTCTGCGCCAGCTCGCGGGCCATTTCCCGGGCAACGGTCAAGACCTCTTCCGGAGGTACGATACGGTTGTACAATCCCAGATCGAAGGCCTCCTGGGCGCTCAAGATCTTGCCCGTGAAAAAGATTTCGGCAGCCCGCTGGTAACCGATTCGTTCCGGCAGGAAAAAAGTGCCTCCTCCGTCCGGCACCAGTCCGATATTGATGAAGTTCTCCGCCAGCTTGGCTTTTTCCGAGGCGATGATCATATCGCACGCCAGTGCAAAATTGGCGCTGCCGCCGGCGGCCACGCCATTGAGCGCGGCCACCACCGGTTTGGGCATTTGTCGAATGGTCAGCACCACCCGGACGACCAATTTCAAAATATCCTGTTTTTCTTCGCGAATCTTCTGCAATCCGACTAAGGCCTCGGCGCCTTTAACGTCCGCGCCGGCGGAAAAGGCGCGCCCCTCACCGGTCAGTACGACAGCGCGAATTTCGTCGTCCACGGCGGCCTCTTCCAGGGCGGCTGTCAGTTCGTTCAACATAACGATGTTGTAGGCATTCATACTTTCGGGCCGATTCAGGGTGATGGTGGCGATGCGCTCGGCTTTTTCAAATCGGATGGTTTCAAATTCCATAAAGGTTCTCCTTTCTTTTCAAAGGCGTGAATAAGAGTCTGCCGGTGGGCCGGTTCTGCTGCCACCGGCCCGCTGGCCCAACGGGCTCCACCATAGTTTCGCCAAAGCTCCCAATGACCGCAAAATCGGGTCCGCACGGCCGGCGGGGGCCCCGTTATTTGACGATCGGCAGAATTTGCCTGAATTCAGCGGTATTGGAGCGGCGGGTCCACTGAAAGATGACGATTTCCGCGGTGGTAATCACTGCGCCCGCATCGCGGAAAAGACGCAGGGCCGTTTTCCAATCCTCCTTATACCGGGATGCCGCCGCATTCCGGACCACCTGCAACTGGTAGCCCGCTTCGATGAGATCCAGGCCGGTCTGCAGCAGACAGACGTGGGTTTCCATGCCGGCGACCACGATCTGGGGGCGCCCGAACTTGCGCACCGTATCCAGGAAATTGTCTTCCAGACAGGCGCTGAAGTATTCTTTCTGAAAAAAGACGGCCTCTTTGATTTCGCCCTGGACTTCCGGGATGGTCGCGCCCAGACCCTTTTTATAATGTTCCGTGACTAAAATAGGAACAGCGAGTAAATCGGCCGCGCGGGTCAGTTGGTTTACTCTGCGGACGGTTTCCTGCCAGCCGTTGATCACCGGCAACATGGCCTGCTGGACATCGATGATTAAGAGCAGACTTTTTTCACGCTCGGCCACAAATGGATGACGCATAGGATGTCTCGCTTCCCTGAGAGGGCAAAAATTGCATTGCCCGGCACTCATTGATTTCGATGCTATATTCTGAACCGCGCTTGGTTCGGCTTTGTCACATTACCGCAAGCCTTACGGTGACAAGCACAAGGGATGATCAGATTTCAAAGCGTGTCACTGTCTGAGGGCCTTAAGGATCGTTAGGAAAGCACCTCGCAGCGGCACCGCTGCTCTCAAAGACCTGGAAAAAATGTAGCGGCGACGATGGTTCATATTTAGCGTGACCGCGAGGCTTTCTTTACGAGGCCTTGGGCACGCGTTTTACACGGTTTCAAATCTGATCATCATGGCGCTCCCCATGCTGAGCAGGGTTCAGGTGACAAAATAGACTTAGATCCCTGAAAGATATCCATATACCCAAAAAAACAAATAATCAAGGTGTTGAAATTTTGATGCTGAAGGGGTTGACCCAGGAGTCTCCGCCGCCAATAGGGGTTGCTTTGCATTACGGCTTGTTTCCATCCACGTAATCGTGATAAGGTCCTTTCATTTTGCAATTCGACTGATCTTTTTAGTTCGACTTTATCATATTACCGCAAGCTTTCCGGCGACAAACGCAAGGGATGGTCAGATTTGAAATCGTGTAACTGTCGACCGGGATATTTTGCATACAGCTCAATGGATACTAAGAATCAAGACCGGGAGGAACCAGCATGAATGCCCCCAATCATTCGGAACACTCAGAGCTTGAAGGCCGGACCGTTGCGCATTCCGCGGTTACGCTGTCCCAAGTCATTATGCCGGTGCACACCGGTCCGGGAGGCGTTTACGCGCATGGAGGTGAAATCATCAAATTAATGGACACGGCCGCAGGTCTGACGGCGCTGCGGCACGCGCATTCGCCGGTGGTTACCTTGCGCGTGGAAGGGATAAACTTTCTGCAGCCCATCCGGGTCGGCAATTACGTGACGGTAACGGCCAAGTTGACCTATACCAGCCAGTCGAGCATGGAGATCCAGGTCAGAGTCACCGCCGAACATGTCATGAAGGAAAAAGTCTGGGAAGCTTTGACCGCCTATTTTATCTTTGTCGCTTTGGGCGAAGACGGCAAACCGAAAAAAGTGCCCCCGTTGATCGTTCAAACCGACGAGGAACGCAGGCTGTTCGAAGCCGGCGAGGAGCGCTATCATACCTGCCGAATTGATGATCATTCCAAAATTCTATGCGCCATCGACTGATTGCGTGGACTGGAGGACGTGCCCGGCCGGGCGTTCCAAGACCGACCCTTGGCAGCAGCAGGGCCGACCATCCCTGACGCGGGCGGCCGGCGGTGTGTGGCGCCGGTTTAATTTCTTGACACTTCCCCCAAATCCGCCCTATTTGAAGCGGGGGTCCAATCTTGTGCTTGAGGTGATCGCATGCATTCGTTGAATAACGCGGAACTGGAATCGAAACAAAAAATCATATCCAATTTTCTCCAATCCGATCCTGAAAAAATTTATCTGGTGATCGGGTCGGAAGAATCCACTCTCTATAGCTTTCTGGAGACAAGCATTTCCCTGGCAGCGGCCCAGGAAGAGAATCTCGTGTTGCGGTATGAGATTTGGGACAAAGAGCATTCGCGGCATTTTCTTTACCGCTGGTTGCAGGAAACCGTATCCGGACAAGCATTTTGCGGGTTCGGCGCCTGGTCCGAGCGGGTGAACGCCGAGCCCCACTTGAAGAATCAACTGCAGTTGTTGATTGCGAAGGATATCCGTCCCCTTGAAATCCGATTCATGGAAGCCGTTCGATTTATCTCGGCCAAAATAAGCCCCGAACAGCGTCTGATTCTCACGATCATACCGCGGACGAGCCTGCAGGATAAAGTCCTGGTGGATTTTTTCCGGGCCATGCTGCGCATCCTGCCGGTGCACGTTAAGTTGCTGATCGGCCAGGATGAACAGGATGTACTGGTCCGGCAGTCGGACTTTTGCCCCTCGAATCGTCTAGTCCTGGACGGTCGGGCAGATCCGGCGACGGCTCAGATCCGTGAGCGCCTGCGCGCGGCTTGCCGGTCCGACGACCTCCAAGGCCGGCTGATCCGCATCATGGCCCACACGGTCCATCCCGTGAGCCTGGAACTGCTCGCCAAAATTACGGGCGAAGCCGAAGATCAACTCCGCCAAACCCTGGAAGCGGCCGAGCGGCAGACTTTGGTAGAGCACGATGGCGACCACCGCTTTCGGCTGAGGCATCCGCGCCTGGTCGCTTCCCTGCTATCGGATCGAGACGCATCGGGGTCGCCTGATGGGGGTGCGGTGGACCGCCAGGCGATCGAACATTTCGAAGAACGCTTGGAGGCTGAAACCCTTCATTATCCGAACACCCTATTCCACTCCCT
>CP070697.1:2140962-2147130 GCA_020353555.1 Desulfobacterales bacterium | reverse complement strand
AAACTCGGTCTGATCAATGCCGATGAATTCCGCTTCCTGTGGGTCACCCGCTTTCCCATGTTTGAATACGATGAAACTGAAAAGCGCTACCAGGCCCTGCATCATCCCTTCACGGCCCCCTTGGAGGAAGATTACGACAAGATCAAGGCGGAGCCCCTGGCGGTAAAATCCCGGGCTTATGACCTGGTGCTGAACGGTTTTGAGATCGGCGGCGGCAGCATCCGTATCCATCAGCGGCCGATCCAGGAAAAGGTGTTTGAAGCCCTGGGCATGGAGCCGGAAAGCTATGCCGAGAAATTCGGCTTTCTCGTTGCGGCGCTCGATTCCGGCGCGCCCCCCCACGGCGGGATCGCCATCGGCTTTGATCGGCTGGTGATGCTGCTCTGTGGAGCTTCCTCCATTCGCGATGTGATCGCCTTTCCCAAAACCCAGAAAGCCGCCTGCCTGCTCACCGGCGCCCCGGCGGAAACCACCCAGGAGCAGTTGGATGAGCTTTCCCTGCGGTTGAAAATGCTGCGTTAAACCGCTCAAAATTAGCTTGATGAGAAAGTAAAGAAGGCCCCCTCGGTCCGGTTTTGGGGTCCCCCGTCTTTTCGAACTACGAGAACTGTTCACGCAAGAGATCGTAAAATTCGGGTTCGATGCGCCGAATGAACGCCTCGGCCTCACGCGGGCTGGCAGGATAACCTTAATTATTAAGGATCAACCCGCTTGCGAAGAGGACTTGCCGGTGTCGTCGTTGGAACTTGTGGGTTCACTGAACCGCTGTGCGGATGTCGGTTACTCCAGCCTTTTCGCAGAGTTCCATCACCTGCATGACAATGCCATAGGGCAGGCGTCGGTCGGCGCGGATTAAGACCGCCTGTGTGCCCGTTGCCGACTGCAGGCGCTCGCCCAGTGCCTCTAATGGGAGTTGCGTCCCGTTCAGAAAAACCTTCTGAGCCTCGGTTATCTCGATGGTGACCTGCGCGGCCAGCTCCTGGGCCGGCTTGCCCGCCGACTGCGGAAGCGCGATCTCCATCTGGCGGGTAAAATCGACGAAGACCGTTGAGACCATAAAGAAAATAATCAACTGGAAGACGACATCGACCAGGGGCGTCAACTCCGGGCGAAACTCTTCTTCATCGGCTCTGCGAAACCGCATGTTTATTCTCCTCATCGGCGGCTGCCGGTTGTGTTGCTTGAAAGCCTGTCAACAGGGTCGTGACGATTTCCTCCAGTTCGTAGACCAGCCGATCGACCCGTGCCCGAAAGAAGTGGTAGGCCGCCAGGGAAGGAATCGCCACGATCAAGCCCGCGGCCGTGGTTGTTAACGCTTCGGCGATGCCGCTGGCCACCAGATTCGGATTGCCGGCCCCGCTCTGGGCGATATTTTCAAAGGCCTTGATCATGCCGGTAACGGTTCCCAGCAGCCCCAGCATGGGGGCGATCACGCCCACCGCTCCGAGCATGCGCAGATGAGCCGTGAGCAGCGCTATCTCGTGCTGCCCGGCGGATTCGATGGCCCGCTCGGTTTCCAACAATCCAAGCTCGAGGCGGCGAAACCCCGCTTTGAGAATTCTCGTCAGCGGGGCTTCGGACTGCTGACAAAGCGGCAAGATCTCATGCATCGCGCCCCGTTTCCAGCAATTTTGCAGCTGTTGCAGAAAGGGCGGCGGTATGATTTTGCGTCGCTGAAGTGCGAAAAGGCGTTCCAGGACAATCGCCAGGCTGAGCAAAGAACAAAGCGCGATGGGATACATCAGGAGGCCGCCCTTCTGGAACCACTCCCACACCTGCGGTTCGGAGGTCGCGATTTCCTTCTCTGCCACCGCAAGGGCACCGCTCGTACACAATAAAAGAAAATGGATGCTGGTGAGAAAGGCAAGTGCTTTCATCTGCTAAGTCTTGGTCTCCTTTGTTGCGAAGGACGTGTAAGCTGCCTTCGTACCGTTTCAGCCGGTCGCGGCGCCCTCGTCGCACCAGTTTCTTGAGGTACTCGCCGTTTTGACCTGATTCATTTCCGATCAAACGGTGTGGCCGCCACATCCTCCGACCGGCGTCCCTTGGTGAGAATGATATAGTGTGCTCCGGCCATCGCCGCTTTCTTCCTTCTACTCGCCCAGCTTTCGTTTAGCTGTCCAATGTAAGGTCCAGCAGGTTCGATGAGCTCTGGAGTCGCCCCTCCGATCGGTTTTGGGCTGGCCACTACCACGAGCAACTCCTGCCCAAAGGGCGCACTGACAATGAATTCGTATCCGCCGCTTTTGGGTTGACCGATGATATAGGGTTTGCCCGCCTCTACGAAGTTGCTTTCGCGTCGGTTTGGCAGGAGGTGCACGACTTTTCCGTCGACTTGGTAGTAATCTACCTGAAGGTAGGCGTCTGTCTCCGGCAGGATATACACCATCAACTTCTCGCCTTCCACATATACGGCATCCAGCCCCTTGTCCGGCCAGACGCCGAGCTGAAAGTCTCCTCCTTGGGGGAAGTGTCGTTTCATCAGGGCCACCACCCTCTGAATAATTGTCAGATTCTTCCCGGGCGGCGGTTGAATTTGCAGGTTGTCCGGTAGTTGTTGCCTGGGAATTTTCGACTCGGCCGCATTTAACTCGCGGCGTGTCTGGCGGTCTACGAACCGGAGACGCACCGCGACCTCTTCCGGGTGATCCCATATTTCGCCCGCCAACAGGAGCTGAGAACTCTGAGACACATCGGCCGGAGATAGAAGTTCGATCTGATCCATTTTGGCCATTTCGGCTTGGACGAGGCGGGTGAGAAGTTTGGTCGCTTCACTTTCCACCCCCATATCTCTGAATGTCAGGTTGTTGGCCTGAACGCGCACTTTCGCGTCTGAAAACATTGCCGTGGCGGGCTGAACCAAACGCCGGACCAATTCGGCAAGATCGTCTTGCAGTCGCTTCGGCTGGGGGGGTCCGTCCGGAAAATTGCCCACTTTGGCAGACCAGGTAGAGGACTTTAACGCTGGCCGCCAGGTCTGCGTCGCTTTGCGTTGAACAATCTTGGGGCTCAGCGGGGCGGCCTTCGCAAGTGTCTCTGCTCGGCCGGCGCCATTGATCGCTGCAGGGGGCAAAGCTCTTTTCCCCACGACGGTGGCGCGCGTTCCGGTCTTGGTTTTCAGTGAAGGCTTGCGGGCCGGTAGAGACCTTTTCACGGGTGGCGCCAAGACCCTTGCCGGCGCGGGGGCCGCCGTCTGTCGGCCTTGGTGATCGGCGTCATCCTGGCGCCGCACGTCCGAAAGGATTGGGCGCTTAAAAAAATCCCGTCCTTGCAGAGCCGGACGCGGGGGCGGCCGCCATTTGCTGCGCCCGGGCATTCGATAAGTTCGCAGGGGCTGCGCCGGTCTTTCAGCGGGCGTCAAGAGCTTCTCGGGCCGTGCTTCTCTGGGCCGGGAAACCAGCAGGCCGGCACGGGGCTCTATTTCTTCCGCGGCAAGGATCGGGATCGTGAGATCCATCTGCGGCCCGCGATTGCGAGAAAGCGGGGTTTGGGGTGACGGGTGCGGCCGGCGCGGCAACAGCACATCGGGTGGGGGTCGTGATAACCGCGCAAGATGCATATCCCCATGACCGGCCGGCTCCGGCGGCGGGACGGCCGGTCTTTCCTGCGGCGCATCGATGGGTGCGGGGGGGCTTGCCCTAAAAAAAATGCCCGGCTCCGATATCCTCCCAGGGCGGCGCAGGGGTTTTAAGGGCCGCTTGGGCGAGCCTAAAGAAGGGACAACAGGGGTTTCCATTGGAGGGGCGGTGCGCATCGCAACAGACCTGGGGCGGCTTGGGGTGAGCAGCGACACCGCGCCTGCCGGTGCCGCCGCATGGAGCACTTCCCGCGCCAAGGGTTTTGAATCGACCTGCTGGGGTTTGACTTTGACGCCCCGTTCGACCTGCGGTTTTTTCTGGTAAAAGTGGATTAAGCCTGCCGCCAAAACGACGTGTAAAACGACCGCCAGAAAAATGAATTTGCCTAGCCTCGGCTTGCGCTGCGGGAGGAGATCACTTCCCTCGTTTTTGCTGGAGCTTCGCATACTGCTCGTAGGCCTCAAGGGCTTTCTGCGGCATCTCTTGGGCGGTGTAGACCGTACCCAGGTTGTAGTAGGCCGCGGCCAGGTCCGGTTTCATTTTAAGGGCCGCTTGAAATTCGGCGATCGCACGTTCGAATTGGCCTTGCCGGTAATAGACGATACCGAGATCATTTCTTATTGCGCTACTTTCAGGTTTTATCCGGAGGTAGGCCTCATAGGCCGCAACGGCCTGATCATGAAGTTCCTTCCTGGCATAGATGTTGCCCAGTCGGGGGTATACCTCAACGAAGTCCGGCATGATCCGGGCTGCGGCTTGATAGGCCGCCAGCGCCTGGTCGTAGAGCGCCTGGGCCTCATAAGTCCGGCCCAGATTGTAATGCGCTTGCGCATATTCCGGATTACTTTTGATTGCCGCTTGATATTCGGCGATGGCCGCATCGTAAAGTTTTTGGCGGTCAAAGATCACGCCAAGATTGTTGTGGGCCTCGACATGCTCCGGTTGGAGGCGAATCGCTTCATTATAGTTCATTCGCGCCTGATCATACTGCGCTTGCAGATCGTGTAATACGCCCAGTGTGAAATATCCTTGAGCAAAATCAGGCTTGATCCGGACGGCCTTTTCGAAGGCCGCGATGGCTTTATCATAAAGACCCATATTCCTGTAAATGATACCGAGGTTGTTGAGGGCATCGATAAAATCCGGATCGACTTCGATGGCTTTCTGATAGTTGGCTATGGCCTGGTCGGAGAGTTTCTGCAAATCATAAATAACACCGAGATTATAGTAGGCCTCCGCCAAGGCCGGGTCGAGCTCCAGGGCTTGCTGGTATTCAGCGATTGCCTTGGAATGTAAATTTTGGCCTTGATACAGCGTGGCCAGATTGTAGTGCCACTCGGGCCGTTGGGATCCTGTTGGGGTTGCGGCTTGGAACTGCGCCAGCGCCTGATCGTACAATCCTTTCGCTTTGAGCGCGACTGCGAAATTGATTCGTGCTTCCGCCAGGTCGGGATCGCTCGCCAAGGCGTTCTGGTAAGCGACAATGGCCTCGTCATACAAGCCCTGCTTGTAATAGATGACCCCCAGTCTGGTGTGCGCCGAGGCGTGCCGGGAGTTGAGTTCGATGGTTTTGCGATATGCGTCCGCGGCCTGTGCAAGATTCTCCTGTTGGTCGTAAATCACCCCCAGTTGGAAGTGATCGTCCACGGAGTTCGGACGCAGGGCGAGGGCCTTTTGATGGGCTTCCAGCGCTTGGGGCAACATCCCCTTACTTTTGTAAACCATCCCTAAAGCTTGCCAGGCTTCCGGGAAGTCGCTCTGCAAGGCGACGGCCTTCTGATAGGCCGTCAGGGCTTCGTCCAGCATTTCCGAATTGTAATAGATGCTTCCAAGACTATAATGATTCTCGGCGGAGTCTAACCCCAGCTCGATGGCCTGTTGATAATGCTGCATCGACGCGGCGTACATTTGCTTTGCACCATAGAGATATCCAAGCAGCCCGTGGGCTTCAGCCAGGCGGGGTGAGAGTTTCAGGGCGTGTTGCATGGCTTCGAGGGCTTCATCCGCCAGCCCCTTCTCGAAATAACTCAGCCCTAGATTATAATAATTCTCCGCGACGTCGGGGTCGATTTTGACCGCATTCTTGAGCGCTTCGACGGCCTCGTCGTATCGCTGGCGATGATACAGGGCCAAACCTAAAAGGCCGTATACATCCGGCAACGCATCATTGCGCTGCAATGCCTGTCTGAACGCCTCAATCGCGGCCTCATACTGGCCCAACTTGAAATAGTTGACCCCCCGGTTGATATACAGATCAGATTCTCCGGGGACTTCGGCGGCCCTTGATGGTGCCGGCCCCAAAAAGCTGAATAAGATCGCGATCACCCAAAGCGTTTTCATATTCGGCGCCCCTTATTGCTTGCCTATCGATCCCAAAATCTCCGCTAGATGTCCGTAAGTAGTGCCGGTTTGATTGATAGATGAAAAACTAACGTTTCAACGAATCGATCAGGGAGATGTGCGCCTCATGCCGAATTGTCATCCTAGAAGAGAACTGCGCTTCGCCGGATTTTAAGATTCAATTACCACAGCGGGTTGGGGGGGTCAATCCGCATTTTACGCTTTAATCCCGATGCAACTGAATCCAAGC
>CP070697.1:2134673-2140862 GCA_020353555.1 Desulfobacterales bacterium | reverse complement strand
GTGCAGGACGGCGTGCCCCTGCTGGCCGTTTTCAGTGCGGCGCATACCGCGGGAGGGGCGCAACCTGTTGGTTCAACCGTGAGATACGAACAGCAATACGAAGACTTTGAACGCGCGCAAAAGTATAACCTCAAATATGAGCGCCAATTTTTGAAGCGTTTGAGTACCAAACGGGAGCACCAATTGCTCCGCCGTCTTCTGGGCCGCCAGGCCCATTGCGCCCGCATACTTGAAATCCCCTGCGGCGGGGGGCGGATCAGTCCGCAACTGGCCGGTGTCACCGATCTGCTGATTCAGGCGGATATTGGGCTCGGGCAGGTTCGCTATGGGAAAACCAGACCCCGGCTGCCCATACCGCAGGTGTGGATGACCGCCTCGGCCTTCCATATACCCTTGCGCGACGCCGGCGTCGATGCCGTGGTCTGTATCCGCTTGGCCCATCACTTGGGAACGGCGCAAGAACGGGAAGACCTTGTCGTCGAGCTATTGCGGGTGGCCCGACGTTATGTGATCATGACTTTTTTCGATGACGATTCGCTCAAAAACAACCTCCGCCGTCTGCGGGGGAAGAAACCCAAGCGGACGATGAAGGTCTCCCGCGTGGCGCAGCTGGCCGCAAACGGCGGGGCGGAGCTGGCCGTCTGCCCGCGCCTTGCCTTCGTCGGCTCCGGCCATCGTTATGCCCTGATGGTAAAAACCAGCAGCCGAGGAATCTCGACCCCGACTGCGCTCAGCCCCCACCGCCAAGACCCGCGGGCCGATTGACAAATCGCGTTCCGGCCGCAATTGTTATGAATATGAAACCGACCTCCCGTAGGACAGATCCGCTTCCAAACGGTCGGGCGTCCCGCATCGTGACCCATCATCACAGTCAGCATTCATGAAGAGGAATTCCCATGAACGATCTGCAAGCCAAAATACTGACCAAAATGCAGGAACTCACCCTGGCCGCCTTGGCCACGACGACCGAGGACGGCAAGCCTTGGACCCGGTATGTTGTCGTCCGCGCCGATGAGCAAATGAATATCTGGTTCGCCACCTTCAAGGGGTCGCGCAAGACGCGCCAGATCGCCCGAAACCCTGAAGTGCATCTTGTGCTGGGCGTCGCCGACCTGCAAACAGCCGTATCCTGGCTGCAAATCCAGGGGCGGGCCGTAATCCTCGATGATCCCGCCACCAAGCAGGCGGTCTGGTACGACCGGCTGAACCCGATATTCAGCGGCCCTGACGATCCGAATTATGTGGTGGGCAAGGTAACGCCCTACCGAATCGAGTATTACATGATGAACAAGCGCGAGCCCGAAGTGTGGGAGGCTTGAAACCGAATGGCGAGACTGAAAGGGATGCGCGGGTCAAAATTTGACCCGCCTCCTCGGTAACACCGGTTAACCCGCAAACGGCGGCTCACCCGCGACGCGGATGCCATCGATCAGGCGGGCGCGCATCATCTCTCGAGGACGGCCGTATAACGGATACCAGGCGAGCAATTCGTCCAGAGCGCCGCACGGTAGGGCGGCTTCTCCCGCACTGGGGTTCCATTGGTTGCGGATCGCGACGATCTTTTCCATGTAATGCTGCTGCTTGTCGATGGCCTCATTGCCGCACACGGGACCGTGCCCCGGGATGATGCGGGCCGGTTGGAGATTGCGCATTTTGTCGAAGGTCTTGAACCAGGCGCTGAAATCGCTCTCGCCCATGTACGGATGATGCCCGCAGAATAAGGCATCGCCGGTGATGAGCACGCCGGCCTCCGGCACGAACACGCCCACACTCTCAGCCATGTGGCCCGGCAAAGGGAGGATCAATATCTCGATGCCGCCGAGGTGCAGGCGCAGTTCCTCCTCGAAGACAATCTGCGGCTGGAAAACTTTGGCCGCGACCATCTCCTCGATGTCAGCCGGATTCTCCCAGTTCCAGGTCTGGGCCCAGGTGCGAACCCAAGCGGGAGCGTGCCGGCCCATCTTGGCATAAGTGGGGCGGTTTCCGATGATGAGGGCATCTTCACCAAAAAGACCGGTGCCCAATATATGATCACCATGGGGATGGGTAATGGCGATGAAACGCACGGGTTTGTGGCCAGAGTCCCTCAGCGCCTCATTGATGGATTGGGCCTGCCGCGACACCAGCGGGGTGTCGACAATCAGGCTGCCCTTGGGGGTGGCGATGATCCCGACATTGCAACCCGGTGATATCAGTTCCGCATAGACGTTGCCTTTGACAAGCTGCATATGTCTTTCCTCACATTCGGTTTTCTGAGTGAATCCGTCTTTGACTTTATAGTCACGTCATGCCATATCCCGCCCGGCAGGGGCAGGCCGCGTGTCAAGCATTCGATTCGAGACGTCCGCTGCGAAACCGGGATACGCCGGGGCACGTCCCCAACCCAATAACACCTGATTCGATTTTGACACGATCAGAATATATTTCACGGTTGAACCTGTCAACCGGCCATGCGTACGCCCCCCGTCCGTTGACCTCGGCACGGGGTTCGTGTAAACTGACGACCATTGTGGCTCGCTGTGCTCGGGCGGCGTTTGCATGATTGCGGCCGCGCGCCTTTTAAGACTGCACCGCCCATAGCGCCGCGCCGAGCCCCGCGGGGGTAACGATTTCAACCATGCAGCACGCAGTCGTCTTCGGATGTATGCCTAAAATATCACAATACTGGTACCTCATTATTCTCTTCCTGGCGGCTCTGGCTCTCAGTCCCACGATGGTCCTCAAAACCATGGCGCTCATCAGCGGCAACCCCGATTGGAGCAATGGTTTCCGGGGTTCCCTGGCAGCCTCCGCATTCATCGACCGTATCATTTCCGCCGGGCTGCGGCTGGTCCCGTTTGCCGGGCTTGGAATTGCCCTGGTGATTGTGTCGAAAACAGATTTGAGGGACTACCTTTACCCCCTCTTCTTCGGCGGGCTGGCCGGCATCGTGGCGACAATTTTTTGGGCTTCCTGGGCGGTTCTGGGATCCCACAGCACCGGTGGCCAGGTCTCATCAAGCCGCAGCCTCTCCTTGATGTTCATCCCATTCCTCGGGGTCCCCGGCGGCGCCATGGGGGCCATATTTGCCGGCGCCCTCTATACCCCCTTTCGGAATCTCATCCTCCCCAAAAGGAGGGCGGCGGACAATCGCCGCTCTGAGGAGACTCTTCGCGAATAGACACTCAAATCCCCCTGGCGGGCCACGCCGGGAGCCGGTTTGGCCCTCAGCGCGGCCGGAGACCTCGATACCAATGCACAGCGGCCCAGGTTCCCCGACGAGCTCGCTTCCGCAGGGCGGACCTTCCCACTGGCCGCCCGGCTTTTGCTATCGCCTGCAGGAGTCACCCCAGCCTTTACGGCGGTTTTTTCTCGTGATATAAAGTTTTTGTTATTGCTCATTTCAAGAAATCGCCCATATCAATCGCTCCACCAATCCCTTTGAAGAGCCGAGGATACAGAATGAATGTTTACGAAGCAATTCTGACGCGCAAAAGCGTCAGGGCGTTCAAAAGCGAGGACGTGCCCGAAGATGTGCTCAAGCGCCTGCTTGAAGCTGCTCGGCACGCGCCTTCGGCCAATAATTTTCAGGAGTGGCGGTTTGTGGTCGTCCGGCGTCCGGCGACGCGCAAGAAAATAGCAGAGGCCGCCTGCCGCCAGAGCTTTGTCGCGGCAGCCCCCGTGGTTCTCGCATGCTGTGCCGCAACCAGTGATCATGTAATGACCTGCGGCCAGTTGAGTTATCCCATCGACCTGGCCCTGGCCATCGACCATATCACCCTTTGTGCAGCGGCCGAAGGTTTGGGCACCTGTTGGATTGGTGCCTTCTACGAGGATGAAGTCAAGAAGATTCTTGGCATTCCCCCTGACATTCGGGTGGTGGCGATCCTGCCCATCGGCTATCCCCAAGATCCGTCGCCGGTGCGCAAAAATCGTCTGCCACTGGAAAAAATCGTGCGCTATGAAAGCTGGGAATCCAGATAGATCGGCTGTCGCCTGAATTTGATCCTCAAGGGCATGCTTGTCAAAGGGGGGGAACGGGATCTGGGCGCGGCGGCCGCCGGCATCCTGCCGCGACCCATCAACGTTCCATGCGTCAGGGGCTCAGCTTTCGGCGCTCTTCGTCGCGCATCTCCCGGCGCAGCATCTTACCGACCTTGGATTTCGGCAGCATGTCGCGAAATTCGATGTAATGGGGGGTCTTGTACGGCGCCAGCCGCTGTCGGCACCACTTGGTGAGCTCGTAGGCGCTGACGCCACGGGTGTCGGTCTTGAGGACGACAAAGGCTTTGATTCTCTCCCCGACCTTATCATCGGGGATGCCGACCACACAGGCCGCCAGCACGGCCTGATGCTCCTGCAGAACCCTTTCGATCTCGGCCGCCGCGATGCGGTAACCTTTGTGCTTGATCATGTCCACCGACCGATCCAGGTAATACAGCCGGTCCTGGGGGTCAATGTGGACGATGTCTTTGGTCCGGTACCACGTCTCACCCTCGATCTGGATAAAACAATCCTGGGTCTCCTCCGGCTTGTTCCAGTAGGCCTTTACCGCATAAGGCGAGGTGCCCAAAAGTTCACCCGGTTCGCCGGGAGCCGCCGGCTCCAGGGTTCCCGGCGTTACCAACTTCCATTTGCTCTGGGGTAGGATCTTGCCGGCACAACCCTCGGGAGGCCGGCCGTCCTCGGCGTAGGACATGGAGATCGCGCCGCAAAATTCGGTCGTGCCATAGCCCTGGTAAAGCGGCGTGTTGAACTTTTTGAACCACCGCACCCCGACTTCCGGCGGCAGTACATCCCCGCCGGTGCCGCAATACCTCAGGGAGCTGAGGTCATAAGAATCAAGCCGGTCATGTTCGAGCATCATCCGGTAGAGGGCGGGAACGGCAAACATGGTCGTGGCCCGGTAGCGCTGGATGTGATCGAAGAGCGCATCCAGTACGACCCGCGGAAGCATGACGAGCGTCTCGCCGCTGACGATCAAGGGGGCCATGGCATCCATCTCACCGATGATATGGTACAGGGGCGCAGAAAGCGCGGTGACCCCCCGGCCTTCGGGAATGGCGGCCCGACTGGCCCGCTGCCACTCGCGCACCCGGTAGAGAAAGAGGCCTTCCGCAAGGGGCACGCCTTTGGGAAAACCCGTCGTGCCGCCAGTGTAAAGGATCAAGGCCGTCCTCGCGCCCCCCGCACCCTTAAAACCCGGCAGTTCCGCCGGCCGCCCGTCCGCCAGCAATTGCTTGAAGGCAAAGATCTCGGGGCCGGACGGCACCTTGCCCCGCGGAACCCGGTCGAAGCCTCTGGCGATCAGGCGTTTCCACCAGGGAACCAGATCGAGCATATTGGTAATGATCGCACGTTTGAGAGGAGTTTCGGGAAAGATTTCATTCACATAATTGAAGTTGCTGTCCATGCACACGATAGTCTGGATCCCGGCATCATTGATCAGGTACCGCAGATCCTGGGACCCGTAAACAGGGGCCACGGGCACCACGATCGCACCGAGCCTCTCCAGGGCCAGCCAGGCTATAATGGTCTGAGGCATGTTGTAGAGGTAGAGCATCACCCGCTCGCCCTCGGCGATCCCAAGCCGCAGCAGCGCAGCGGCCAGCTTCAGAACCATCGCTTTCAGCTGGGCGTAGGCCAATGTCTCATTCAGGTAAATGATAGCCGTCTTTTCCGGGTACCGATCCGCCGTTTCTTCAAAAGCCCCGTAGATGGTCTCCGCTTGCGATACTGGCATTTTCCCGCTCGTGTTAAACTCTGGAAGGCATGCCTTCACCGACATTCCGGGCGTTTAACCCGCAACTTTAAGTTCAGGCCCCGCAAGACACGCCAAGACACCCGCGCCCCAATTTTCTCGTCATCTCGTCAAGGGCGATTCCGGACGAACCGGCAATAGAGTCAAAATTGGCCCTGCATGTCCTCCAGGAGAAATAAATCGAAACCCAAGAATCCCAACGCAACCTAGATCCCCATGTAGGCTGAGCGCACTTCGGGGTTGGCCAGAAGTTCTTCCCGGGTACCCTCCAACACCAGAATACCGTTTTCAATCACATAGCCCCGGTCGATGATCGGGATGATCGGACGGGCGAACTGCTCGGAGACGAGCACCGTGATCCCTTGCCGGCGGATATCCCGGATCGCCCGGGCAAGGTCGGCCTGCAGCATCGGGCTCAAGCCCAGAAGCGGTTCATCCATCAGCAGCAG
>CP070697.1:2128383-2134573 GCA_020353555.1 Desulfobacterales bacterium | reverse complement strand
TCCCGGAGACTCTATTGGAAAGTGAGCTTTTCGGGCATGTCAAAGGGGCTTTCTCCGGCGCCATCCGGGATAAGAAAGGGCGCTTTGAGCTGGCCGATGGCGGAACCGCTTTTTTGGACGAGGTGGCCGAGCTTTCCAACAACATCCAGGCCAAGCTGTTGCGTTTTCTGCAGGAGGGCACATTCGAGCGCGTGGGGGGCGAACACACCGTCGCGGTGGATATCCGGGTGATCAGCGCCACGAACAAAAACCTCAAGGAAGCGGTTAAACGCAGCTATTTTCGGGAAGACCTGTATTATCGCCTCAATGTGATTCCGATCCACATCCCGCCGTTGCGCGAACGGAAAATCGACATTCCGCTTTTGATCGAGCATTTCCTGCGGGAGGCGCGGGAAAGGTACGGCCGGAAAACGCTCAAGATTTCCAACAAGGCCCTGGCATTGATGCTGGACTATCATTGGCCCGGGAATGTGCGCGAATTGCAGAACGCCATCCAATTTGCCATTGTTAAATGCAGCGGGCGGGTGATTACGCCGGACGGTCTTCCCCTGGAGCTGCGGGATGCCGCCGATGCTTGCCTGCGGCGCGGGCCGTCCCGCAAACTAGACGTCGATTCGGTCGAGTCCGCGCTTGAAAAAACAGCGGGTAATAAAGCCCGGGCCGCCAAGCTTCTGGGTGTCGGGCGCGCCACGCTATACCGGTTTTTAGGGGATCATCCTGAGCTGCGAAACAAGTCCGCGTCCGTCCGCCGATGAGTTCCACCGCAGGCGGAATCGGTGTTCGAGGAGGGCGGATCCCGCCTCGGCGGGAGGGTCTGACGCCACGATGGGAAGAAACAGCCCTTTCCGGACAGACCCGGGTCGAGTCATGCGGGGGACTAAAGACATGCAGGTCGCCCGCGTTTGCGGTCAAAAAGCCCTTCCTACCAGGTTGTTCCGGCGGCCTGCTCCACCGGGGCTAGTGATAAAGCCTGTCTTTGAGCCACTGCTTGACTTCCCCGTCGACGGCATAAACGCCCTTGTTATGTCCGATGGACTCTAGAAAAGGCACTTTAATCTTCTCAGGCATTTTGATACGGGCCAACTCCCGGGCCTCTTCCGAATTGCGTCGGATCAGGTAAATGACGGGCTCGTCTTTCCAGGTATTGACCACAAAGTAATGGGTCACATCATTTTTGGACCGGATGACATAGTTGCTGCGGGCCCAATTATTGCCCCATTCCAGGTAAAGTCGAACCGCTTCCTCCGGCGTCATGTCCCAGTCGATGGCATCCAATAAATCGTCATCTTGGCGGATGTCCTCTAAATCCAGCATTGCGCGTACCTTCCCTGTGTATTCTTTCCCAAAGGTGGCAGAAATCGCTCTTTTAATATAATTCCCGCAACCGAATTTGTAAATTGGCGGTCCGCGTTGATCCGCGCGCGTCCAGCGCGCCGCGTCTCCAAGCGGGGTCCCACGATCCAGCGCAGAGACGCCGGTTGGCAAACGGCAGGCGATTTCGGGGCGGTGCGAAAAAATCGGGACGGAAAAACAGACCCAGCCAGTGGGTTTGGGCGCAACGAAAAAGGGTGGGTCCATTTCCGAGACCCACCCTTTGGTTACCCTTCGATTGCGGCGTGTTCAGCCTTAAGCGGCGTCCATGGCCCGGCGGTCCGCCATATCCACCAGCGTCCGTTCCCGGGCCTTGTCAATGCCGAGCGCTTTGCGCTTCTTGTCGATATGGGCGATCATCAAACGCGCGATTTCATACGGATCGGTCGCAAAGCCCCATTTGCCAAGGCCCTGCTTCTCCAGCTCTTCAAATAGATGCTTATGGAACTTGGTGCCCTCAACGATGGGGAAGGTGACTCCAAAAACCGTATACACACCGGAAGCCACAAAATATTGCCCGATGCAGATCGCCTTTTCACTCATGTATTCCGGCGCACAGCCGGCCACCGGCAGGTCCGCAAGGCTGTCGCCCAGTCCGCCGGTTTTGACCATTTCGGCGCAGGCAATCAGGATGCGGCTGTTATCCACACAGGATCCCAGACCGAGCACCGGCGGCATTCCCACGGTTTCACAGACCTCCTTGAGCCCCGGTCCGGCCAGATGCGCAGCTTCAGGGGTCGTCAGTCCGGCCTTGGCCAGCGCAACCTGGGAACACCCGGTTTGAACCACCAGCACGTCATTTTTGATCAGCTCCTTGACCAGTTCCACATGGATCCAGTCCTGCTTCACCCGGGGATTCGTGCAGCCCACCACGCCGGCCACGCCCCGAATGCGGCCATTGATGATATTGTCATTGAGCGGGGTGTAGGAGGCCCTGAAAGTTCCGCCGAGCATGTAGTTGATGTACTCGTGGGAAAATCCGTGCACACCGCTGTTGACGATCTTGGGGATTTCGATCGGGACTTTACGGTTCTTGAACCGGCCGATGGCTTTGATGACCAGTTCGTCAGTACACGCTTTGGGATCGTGTTCATGAAATTCGATATGCGTCGCACCCTCGATTTTGCAGCGCGGATTGGTGGTAATTAGGGGCGTTTCGTAACATTCGGCCACTTTGACCAGGGCCTGCTTGATGCACTGGACATCAACGACCATGGCATCCACGGCACCGGTGACCAGGACGGCCTCGGTCGACATGAAATTGCCGGCATGGGGGATCCCGTGGCGGACCAGCATTTCGGCCCCGGAACAGCACATTCCTACCAGGTTGATGCCTTTCGCCCCGGCATCTTTGGCGGCTTGGACCAGGGTGGGTTCGTTCACCGATTCCAAGACGGACTCAAAGAGGTTCGGTTCGTGTCCGTGCACGATGATGTTGACTTGATCTTCTTTGAGAACTCCCATGTTGACTTCGATTGCGACCGGTGACGGTGTGCCGTAGAGAATGTCGGAAATTTCGGTGGCCACCATCGAGCCGCCCCAACCGTCGGCCAAAGCGGTTCGACTGCATTGCTTGGTGATATTGGCATAATCCTGATCGACGCCCATATGGGACCGGTGCATGAGTTCCATAATTTCGCGCATCGCGCCCCGCGGAACGATTCCCAGTTTGCGCCAGGTTTCCAAAGTCTTGGCCGGAACCCTCTGGGCAAAGGGGATTTCCCCCTCGACTTGGGTGTAGGTGCGCTCCAGTTCTTCATACAGATCCATCGCGATGTCACTGATTTCACGGCCTTCCGTCTCAATGCCGATGGATTGAGCGACGGCTTCCAGTTTTGTCGGGCTCTTGATCTTGTAATCCTTGATATTGCCGTTGACCACCTCGCGAAATAGATCCAGCATGCTCATCCCATGGTCAGTATGGGCCGCGCCGCCGGCTGCCACCATGCGCGCGAAGTTGCGGGACATGATGGTATCAATGGTGGCTCCGCAAACGCCGACCTTGGAGTAAGGGTCTTTGGCATTCAGCCGGCAAGGTCCCATGGCGCAGTGCTTGCAACAGGCGGAATCGGCACCAATCGGACACGCTTTCATGTTGGCCGCGCGATCAAAAGCTAGTTCGACGCCGTCCTTGCGGGCTTTGGTAATCATGCGGGCAGTGGCCTCACAGGTGGTGAAATCCTTGGGGTCAGTCGCCTTCTTTTTGGAGACCTCTTGCTTGTCTTCCATGTATTTTGCCTCCCTTCGTGGAATTATTTTGAATGGTTATGAACTCAAATGATTTTCATATGGGCGTTGATTGATGAAAACGGCGTTAGATAGACGTCAAAGCTGGGACTTTAGTAATGATTCCTATCAGCCTTTAGTCTATCTCCGTTTTTTTGTCAAGGGCTTTGACCGGAGTTACAATTTTACAGATTTTCAATTATTTAGACGCAAATTTTATGCCAATGACGGCGGCGCCCACCTCGTCGGCAGCCGATCCGGAGGTCAGGGATAACAACTTGAAATTACATGAAAGTGATCATTTGCGGGGGATTGCGGTGCCACGGTGGGCGTCATCGCAAGTGCAAGCGGCCGTTGATTTTGTCTTGTGAGACATGTCTGTCTCAATGATCGTTGTGAGACGATCTTGACCTGGAAGTATGGGCGAATCAGCGTCGGCCGATTTCCAGGAGGCCGTATTTCTTTTTCGGGCAATAAACTTCCGGATCGCCTGAAAATATTCGGCATTTTCGTTTTGCGCGGCTCGGATTGCGTGAACGCAGGCGGCGGCTTTTCCGACTTCATGATGGTTTTGCGACCGCTTACCCGTCCCGCAAGTTGTCTCAATTGGTCTCATTCTGCGATGGGAAGGGCGAGGAGGAGCCGGCGGCGCAAAAAAGGCCGTACAAGCCTATCCTTCCTTGACGGCGACGCAAGTCGTACCGTCGTGGTACGGAATTTGATTAGGACTAGTGTCCGTTCCCGTTCCGAAATGACTCCCGTCCCGGCGGGAGAGTCTGACGCCGCAATTGGGGAAAATAGCCCTTCTGGGCGCGATCACCCCCGGCACGGGCGATGGGGGCGGTTGATATCGTCTTCCAGCCGAGACCCGCATCCCCCCAGAAGTTCCAGAAGCCTTCGCCCGGACTTTGGGCGAATGGGGGTTGAAAGAAGGAAGATTTTGTATTAAAGACGAACTCTTAGTAGTTGAATGCCCGATGGCCTCTAATCGGCGATATTTTTGAAGGTTTTTCTGGGAAAATGCTTGGACCTCGGCCGGCATCTCCGGCACCGAGAGGGAGGGAAGCCTGGTTGTTTGAATCAATTGATGTCTCAATCGATGAAAGGATGGTTCTATGACGGATTCCAAAGTAAAAATATACTCCTTGAGCACCTGCAGCCACTGCAAAGCGACGAAGAAATTTCTGGGTGAATGCACCATCAAATACGAATTTGTCGATGTCGATCTGCTCGAAGGTGACGAGCGCAAGGCGATAATTGAAGATGTCAAGAAGTTCAATCCGCGATGCTCCTTTCCCACCATTATTATTGGCGAAAAGGTAATTGTGGGGTACAAGGAAAAGGAGATAAAGGAGGCTTTGGGGATGTAATGGATGCGCAAGAACTCTATGAAAGGATGAAAAAGGTCCAGGAGGCGAAGGGCTATTATTTCAACAAGGATAAGGAAAGAACCTTCGAGCTTCTGGAGGCCCTTATCGAAAACAAGAACCATTATGGCTACATGGGCTGTCCCTGCCGGCTGCTGGTAAGTGACCGGGACCAAGATCGGGATATTATCTGCCCCTGCGTCTACAGTGTGCCTGATATCGAAGAATACGGCAGCTGTTACTGCAACCTGTATGTATCCCAAGAATGGAATGAAGGCAAAATCCCCCACGTGTATGTTCCCGAACGGCGGCCGCCCGAAAAGATGCCTTTTTAGGGGATCTGCGCGGGTGCTTCTATTGCAGAGTTTGCGGGGCTTCTTGGCTAGCGGTGGAGCTCATGCAGGCAAATTGAAAAGAGTTGGAGACAAAGATTAACCCCTATCCGAAAAGGAAACGCCCATGGGTAAAATAGTCAAAAAAGAGGTCTGCAAATGTGAGAATTGCGGCAATGAGGCCGAAATGGTGATAACTTGCTCCCTGCCTGAAGCGGAACAAGAGGATCAAAAGAACGCTGCGAAGCCGCCGCCGGCTCCTCAAGACGCCGCCGCACCCCAACGGGTCCGCGGTAGCGCCAAGTGCACCCATTGCGGCAATGAAGCCGATATGTGGATCGATTTTTGACTGGGCTTTAATTTGCGGCAGAATTGAAGGTATCATAATTTGTTGAAAGAACCCAACCTCCGGATGACTTGCCAGCGTAAAGTGATTCTGGAAGAATTGCGCAAAGTCAATACGCATCCCAGCGCGGATGAGATTTACCAAATGGTGCGCAAGCGGCTTCCCCGCATCAGCCTTGGCACGGTTTACCGCAACCTCGAAATTTTGTCCGCGCTGGGTGAAATTCAGAAGCTCGAACCCGGCGGTCATCTGAAGCGTTTTGATGGCAATCCGCACGATCATTACCACATTCGCTGCACGCGTTGTGACCGCGTGGCCGATGCCCCCCTGAATCTTCAACTGTCCGTCGAGGAGAAACTCCAAGCGGCCACCGACTACAAGATCACCGGGCACAAACTGGAATTCGTCGGCCTTTGTCCGCGGTGTGCCCATAACCCTTAGCCCGCCTCGCAACGATCCTTTTGCGGCCGGCCCCGCTTGTGGCATCCCCGGGGTGCACGCTTTTGGAATTTTTCAGGGGAAGGGGGCCTTTTCCTTGAGAAAAGGCC
>CP070697.1:2122088-2128283 GCA_020353555.1 Desulfobacterales bacterium | reverse complement strand
ACATGTAATAAGTCAGTTAGGGTTAACTGCCACAAGACCACTTTCCGTACCTTGTCTGAACCGAATTGAAATTTAGGATGTACCCGCACCAATACCCCCGTCTACAGTAGTACTGCAAGCCAATCGCCTCATTATTTCCGACTCTGGAACGGTCAGCATTTTCTAAAAAACCGATTGCACTTTGATTGAGACAATTAGGTCTTTAAGATGGTGAAGAAAAGTTAAATTCCCATTGGAGCGTACAAGCGTGTTGTCCCCTCGAAAGACGGGGAGTATTTGGCGGATCCAACAAGTTTGAGCCTGATGCCAAAATTGGGAAAAATAGCCGTTGCCGGACGGATGATAGACACATCGCATGCGAAAAGCAGACCGGCGTCTGGCCGTGAGATGGGGGGTCTCATCTAAAAGGCAGCGACCCCCCGAAGGCGGCAATCCCCTTTGCCAACCAGCGTATGTTAAAGAAGTTCCCCGTCGGCGGGGATTGATGCTTTAATCCCGAACCGATGATGCTTTCGGGTTGGCGGAAAAAGTTGATACGGAAGAATGATATTGCAGCGAGACATATGAATAAGCCCAGGCCGGATGTCAACCCCTTTTTGCCGTCAACCGAACGGTATTTCCAAATTTTTCGGCGCTCATCCTTAAGCAAAAGAGTCTAGTAATACCTGCCATTCGCAGGTGCACGAACGCCGCGAAATAAAGGTTTGGAACTGCTTCGAAGGTCCTCGGCCTTTGCGAATGGTTGCCGTTCCGCTTTTACTAGACCGCATGGATAGGCTTGAGTTGCGACTACCGGAACGATTGCGATGTCTTCATCCTCCAAGGCCTTAAGAAACTCACCCTTGACAGTGCCGGTTCCTCTAAAACCGGCGAAGACCTCAGCGGTCTCCTTATCGTAAAAGTCTTCAAACCACTTAACCATATGAAATAATTTATATTTTAACGGCGAACGACCGCCGGCGCTTAATTCGCCAGAAAGGCTCAGCGCAGAAAAGGCTTTCAATTTGGCGTTGTTTGTTTTATTTGAATAGCCGGTACGAATCGGTACCCGGTTGATGGGGAAGGGCGTCCTTGAGCCCAGGCGATGGGCTCTGACTTTTGGGCCAAGAGAATTATTGCCGCAGAGAGGAGAATCCAAAATGGGGGCCGAAAAATTGATATCCACTCCGTTGAGTTACCTGGACAAGGCGCTGAATCGACTCCGCGATTTAGGGTTGGTGCCGGCCAAGCCGGACGAAATGCCGGTTCTGGCACTGATCAACCAAATCAGTGATCTTGACGAGGAAAAAGCCGTTGCGATCGCCCGGACGCTTAACCATACTTCCGTATTCAACGAGGTCGTCCGCGAGCAGATCGTCGAAATGAAGGTTGGGGAACGCTATGAAGGCATCACCAATGCGTTTAACAGCATCCGCGATGATGCCCAGACGATGGTCAAACAACTGGATGACGGCCAAATCGATACCCTGGAGCGCTTGGGCAATTTTTGGATGAAAGTCACCCGGGGCGATATCCCCAGCCGCTTCGACAAGATTAAGGAAACCTATCTGGAGGTTGCCGCGGATACCAAAGACCAGATCGCGCGGGAAAACAATATCTTGGAATCCTACCGTGATTTCCGGACGGCGTTGAAAGAAGCGCAGGTGCTGGCCTTTCAGCTCCTGAAAAAGGCGGAGCAAAAAGTCGCAAGCGCCAAAACAGCCCTCAATGAAGCCTCCGCCGCGCTGGAGGCCAATACCAGCGAAGACCGCGAACAGATCGCCAAGCTTGAATTGGAGAGGGATCAGCGGCTGCGCGCCCTCCAGGAGGAGGACAAACGCTATCAGATCGCCAAGGATTTGGCCGAAAACATGTCCGTGGGTTACAATACCACCGAGGTCATTATGGCGCGCTTGTACCAGTCCACCGAGGTCAAAGAACGGGTATATTCACAAGCGGTTTCTTTTTTCGGCACCAATGAAGCCGTTTTCACGGCGTTAAACGCCTCTTTCACCAGTCTTAAAGGGCTGCACGAGAGCACCCGCACGCTGGACGCCATGAAGGAAGGGATCGATCAGAGCCTCGAGACCTTGGCTGAAGTGGGCGGCCAGGTGCAGGAAGATGCCCTGCGCGCCGGTTATGGCCCCACGCTCAAGGCCCAAAGCGTTAAAAAGCTGTTGGATGCGGTCGTTAACTTCCAGGAGAAGTCCCGCCTCCTGATTTCCGAGATGCGGGAATTGAGCACCCGTAACGAAGAAGAAATCAGGCGCGCAGTGGAGGATGGTAAACGTCGAATGGTTCAACTCGCCCAGGCCGGAGAGCATTTGACCGATGAGTGATACCGACAAGTCGCCGAAGATCGAACTCGACCAGGTGATGTTGGCCATGGACGTGGTCGACACCCTCCGGCACCAGCAATCCTTGGTGGAGCGCGAGCTGAAATCGGAGGAATACGATCACGAGCTCATCGACAAACTGCGTCGGATATATGCATCCCAGGGGATCGAGGTCACGGAAGAAGTCATTGCTCAGGGAGTGAAAGCCCTTCGCGCGGACCGCTTTACCTACAAACCGCCCCGCGGGAGCCTGCAAATCACGCTGGCCCGGATCTATGTCAATCGCTGGCGCTGGGCCAAGCGGGGCGCGGTGTTGGTTGCGGCGCTGGGGGCGGGGTATCTGCTGTATCAAGTCATGGTCGTTACGCCGGCCCAGCGCGGCCGGCAAAAAGCCGCCCAGGAAATTGTTCTGCGAATCAAGGATCAGGCGGATCAGGTCCGGGGGGCGGAGGCGCGCCTCGCCCGTGCGCAAACCGCACTGCAGCAAATTCTCAAGAGCGGTATCGAGGAAAAGACCGAGGCGGTCAAACGCTTAGGCAGCGATGCTGCACGGCAGATTCAGGCCGCGCAAGAAAACCTGGACGCCCTCGAACAGCTGACGATTGCCGCAAAAGTGGACGATCAGAATGTGGCTCAAATCGGTCAGACGATTTCCCAGCGCTTGAATCAGCGCAGGGAGCTCATCACCGCGGCCGGTGCTTATCTCGATCAAGCCGACAGGGGTATTGCCGCCGTGGCGCGGCTGCAGTCGCTGCCCGGCAAACTGGATGAGCTCCGCCGGAGCATTCTGGGCGCAGCGCGTGAAGACGACATTAGCCGGCAGGCCGCGGAAATTTACAGCGCTGCCATGGCGGCAGTGGGTCAAGGGGACGCAGCCGCGGCCGAGCAGGGCGGCGAAGCGCTGCAGCAGTTGTACCAAAAGGTGGTTGAAGAATACCAACTGCGGATCGTCTCACGGCCCGGGGTTCCCAGCGGCATCTGGCGTTATCCGGAGGCTAATCCCAATACGCGCAACTATTACCTTATTGTGGAAGCCATGGGGCGGGAAGGCAAGCCGCTCGTGCTGCCGATCACCAGCGAGGAGAACGGCCAAACCCGCCGGGTAAACCAATGGGGCGTGCGGGTCAGTGACGCGGTTTTTGAACAGGTTCGAAGAGATAAAGAGGACGATGGCATTATCAACCGCAATGTGGTGGGTGAGAAGAAGCGCGGCTATCTTCAGCCGCAATACTTCATCCCGTTGGCAGGTGGCAGCATTACCGAGTGGTAGCAAGGGCAAACGATGATTACGGGCAGAGAAACCCTACAGGTCATCAACGAACACATCCTCCAGGCGCGCTCCCAGATGGAGGCCGCCGTGCGGCGCGTCGAGGCTTTGAATCAGCGCCTGACGACGCTGCGGTTTGAACGCGGCGAACAATACCGTAAACTCGCCAAGTTTCGGTTGGATGAAATCAGAGCCGGCCGTTTGGCCGCCGGGATCGAGCAAACGGGCAGCGCGGTGATGGACCTGTTGAACAAAAGAGAAAAGGCGCTGGAAGAACTGCAACAACAGGTTCAGGCGAGTCTGCAGCGGCAGCAACTGCTGGAAGAGCAGCGTGAGGCGCAGGAGCAGCAAACCGAGGCCGCGGCGCAGGATCTGGAGCGTCGATTGGCAGCCGTCAAATCCCGGGTGGAACAGTTGGAATCTTACCAGCAGCAGAAACGTCGGACGGCCCAGACCCTGGAGACGGCCAAGTCGGCGGATGCAAAAGCCTCCCAGGTGGAGGCGGACCGTGCCCGCAAGGGTGAACCCTATGAAGCCGATGCGCTTTTTATGTACCTGTGGCAGCGCCGTTACATGACCCCCGATTACCATGCCAACGCGATTATGCGCTCCCTGGACAACTGGGTCGCCCGCCTGATCGATTACCCAGAAGCGCGCACCAATTATCACATGCTGACGGAACTTCCGGTGCGCTTGAGGGCCCATGCCGGGCGAATCCAAGCGCAGGCCGAGCTTGAAGCCCAGGCCCTTGAACGTATGGAAAAAGAAGCCGCGGAAGCCGACGGCATTCCCGCGCTGCAATCGCAGGTGGATGAAGCCGAGGGGAAGCTGGAAAAGATCGATGATGAAATCGTCGCGGAGGAAGCGCGCCACCAGCAGCTTCTGAGCCGCCAGTCTTCTTTTACGGATTGGTCCGATCAAAATTCGCGCCAGGCGCTCACCCTGTTGGCATCCGAAATGGAACGGCAAGAGATGGCCGATCTGTATCGTCGCGCACAGGCCACGCCGAGCGCGGATGATGATCTGATTGTATCCCGTTTGAACCAACTGGTTGACGAGCAGAAGCAGGTTGAAGAGGAACTTCAAAGCGTCCGGGCATCGCATAAAGAGCATCAGCGCGCCCTGGTCGAACTGGAAGGATTGCGGCAAAAATTCAGGCGCCAGAGCTATGATCGCCATCACTCCGGTTTTCAGGGTGATTTCGCGATCGGCATGTTGCTGGGGCAGCTTTTCAGGGGCAGCATGTCTTCCGACGGAGTCTGGGACGAAATCCAACGAGCCCAGCGTGGCCGGCGACCGCCGCGCTTCGGCGGTTACGGGCGGCGGGGATTTGGCCGAGGTGGCTTCGGCGGGGGCGGTTTTGGCACCGGTGGCGGTTTCGGCGGGGGTGGTTTTCGCACCGGCAGCGGATTTTAGACGGATTCGCTGCTGATTAAGACATTCCCCCTCGCATTGATGAGGACGTTCAGCCAGACAGGATAAGACTTCAGAGAAAGGCGGCCCATATGTTGAATCTCAGCGATTTCGTGGGATCATTGATGCAATCCGGCATGTACCGATTCTTCCAATCGCCAGATGCGCAATATTTTGGGCGCCGGCGGCGGTGGCCCGGCTCGAGCAAACGGTCGGCCTGTCTTAGCAGCGGTTTATCCAGGCGCAACGCGTGTCGTATCCTGTAAAACGGTTACATCGAGTCGGCAATATGCATTCGAGACGCGAGACAAACTTTAGCATACACTGAATTCATCCTATTTCTGGTCGGGGCGAGAGGATTTCGAATAAAGAATGCATGTTCTGGCTTCGCCAGACCTGAATCTGTAATTCGTTATTGACAGCTTGAAAGCGCATCTGGTATTCGGTTTACGCTGCTAACTTCCCATCAGAATGGACGGGCTGACGGCCGTGATACGCAACGTTGGCGGCTGTATCGCATACCCCAATCAGCGGACCCGTTCTTTTCCAATTTTTCGTGCTCCATCCATTTTGCCGTTTGGCCCTGCAGGAGAGGCCTGAATCGCATGCTAAAGCATTCCTTAATTGAAGTGGTTCGGGCGATGCATACAAAGGGGGAAAATCATCCCGCAGAAAGCGCGGTCAGCCTTTCCGATTCCTTCGGAAACCGGAGCGCAGGGTTTCCCCGAAACGATAAGATCACCTAACGAGAGAAAGGAGGACACCATGAAACTCAGAGTGTTAACAACGATGATCGTCTCGCTATCCCTGGTGGGTTTCTTCAACTTCGGCACGGCGGCGGATACGATCAAAATAGGCGTTGTCGCTCCCCTATCACCTCCGGGAGGTGTAGAAACCGGGCAGGCGATTGTCGACGGCGCCAAGATCGCAGCCGAAGAAATTAATCAGGCAGGCGGACTCATGGGCAAAGAAGTCGAACTGGTCATCGGTGATACCGCCGGTTTGCCCGAGAAGGGTACGGCGGTCATGGAGCGACTGATTACCCGCGACAAGGTCATCGCCGTCGGCGGTGAGGGACACAGTTCCGTCGCAATGGCGGAGATTGAAGTCGCCCATCGATACGGTATACCGCTGGTTATATCCGAAGCCTGGGCCGATGCCATCACCGGCAAGGGCTACCCCGAAGTCTTCCGGGTGACG
>CP070697.1:2115756-2121988 GCA_020353555.1 Desulfobacterales bacterium | reverse complement strand
ATCTGGCAATCGCGCTGGTGGATCTGAATGTGCTTTTTGGTGACGCCCCCACCCTTTTGGACGTTGAGATCAAACACCACTGGGGAGAAATAACAAACAATGTCGACCGGCTTGACACCACCTTTATGATGAGTGCGTTGTCCGAGCACGACTCAGGGCTTTTTCTGCTTCCCTCTCCCTCTGATTTGCACAACAACAGCAGGGTCACCCCGCAAGCCGTTGCGAGCGTCCTTGAACAGCTGAAACAGATGTTTGACTACGTCGTGATTGACAGTGGTCAGGCCCTCGATGATACGTTTTTCAAAATCTACGAAATGTCTGATGATTTCATCTTGATTTCCATCCAGACTTTACCTTGCGTAATGAATACTTACAAACTGTTGTACACTCTGGCCGACCTCGGATATTCGCCCCGAGACCGGGTTCAGGTAGTATTAAATCGTTACATGAAAAGCAAAGACATCGACGACGCTTTCATCGAAAAAACGATACACCAGGGCATTAGCTGGAAAATTCCAAACGACTACAAAAACACCATGGCTGCCATCAACGAAGGCGTCCCTGTGGTCGATTACGCGCGCCGGTCGGCTGTATCCAAAAGCGTCCTCCGTTTCGTCGATACCCTTTCGGCGCAGGATAAACAGAAGAAAAAGACGAAATGGAAATTGTTCTAGAGAAACACTGTTATCTTATAACCAAAATTCGATCAGGACGACTGATTTATTAAAGTGGGGGAAAACCAATGGAACTCAAACCAAATTTTTCGGCGGCCGAATTAAAAAAGCAATATATTCCGGAAGAGTTTTTTGAATTAAAGGCGCGGATCCACGCCAGGCTGTTGGACTTGATCGATTTATCGAAAATCGAGAGCATCGATCAGGGAACGCTCAAATATCAGATCCGATCTTTGGTTGAAGAAATTTATCGTGACGAGCCCAATCGCATTCCGTTAAATTTTGCAGAACGAGAGCGCTTTTTCAGGGAAGTGGAAGATGAGGTCTTGGGGCTTGGACCGTTGGAGCCCTTTATGCAGGATCCATCGATCTCCGATGTCCTCGTCAACACCTATAACCAGATCTACGTAGAACGTCACGGTAAGTTGTCTAAGACAGAGGGCCGGTTCAAAGACAACGACCACCTGATGAAAATCATCGATAAGATTGTATCCTCCGTGGGCAGACACGTGGACGAGAGTACGCCGATGGTAGATGCCAGACTTCCCGACGGTTCCCGCGTAAACGCCATTATTCCCCCCCTGGCCATCGAGGGTCCGATTCTATCCATTCGCCGATTTGCGACTACCCCATTGGAAATCGAAGATCTGATCTTGCTCCAAACCCTACCAGCGGAGATGGTTCAGTTCCTATCAGGGATTGTCAGGTCCAAAATCAACGTGATGATCTCCGGGGGAACGGGCAGCGGCAAGACCACCTTTCTCAACGTGCTGTCCCGTTTCATCCCCGAGGCGGAGCGAATCATTACCATCGAGGATGCCGCCGAATTACAGTTAAAACAGAACCATCTCGTGCGGCTGGAAACGCGACCGCCCAACATTGAGGGCCGTGGTGAGGTGACTCAACGCGAGTTGGTGAAAAACAGTCTGCGCATGCGGCCTGACCGGATCATCCTCGGCGAGGTCCGGGGTGCCGAAGCTTTGGACATGCTGCAGGCCATGAACACGGGTCATGAAGGCTCGCTGACCACGATCCATGCCAATTCCGCGCGTGACGCCCTACTTCGGCTGGAGACCATGGTGGCCATGGCAAATTTAGAGATACCCAGCTTATTTTTGAGACGCTACATCAGTTCGGCAATCGAGATCATCATTCATATTGAACGCCTGACGGATGGTACCCGAAAAGTCGTGAGTCTACAGGAAGTGACCGGAATGGAAGGAAATGTGATTACCATGCAGGAAATATTTTCTTTCCAGAAGCGCACCGTTGATGCAGAAGGTAAAGTCAAAGGTCAGTTCAAGTTCCTCGGCATCCGTCCAAAATGCATGGACCGCCTGCGGGCCGTGGGCGTCGAGTTGCCGGATAACACGTTTGAACCCAAAAGTGTCTTAGAGGTCTAAAAGAGGGAAAAATGAAAGATTTTCTGCCGGTCGTGGTCGTATTTTTCGCAGTTGTATCAGTATTGGAACTTATCTTTTACGCGTTTCGGGTAATTCATGGAGCAAAAAAGGAACGGGTTCGCAGCCGCATCAAATCGCTTTCCAAATCGATTAAATGGAAAGATCCGGTTGGCATCCGCCGTAGCAGAATTCTGAGCCATTTGCCGATGCTGAACCGATTGCTATTGCGTGTTCCACTGGCAAAGCGGCTCGACCTCATGGTCCAACAAGCCAATGCCGCGCGACCAGTGGGTTTGTTTTTGCTCCTGTCACCTCTGTTAGCGCTGTTGACATTGTATTTCACCCACCTCATGACGAAAAATATGCTTTTTTCGGCCGGTTTTGGCGGCGTGGGCGGTGCAATCCCGTGGGTGTATCTGCTACGCAAAAGAAAGAAACGGGTTGAAAAATTCATTGCCCAGCTCGCCGATGGGGCGCAGTTGATCGCACGGGCCATGCGAGCAGGCCACGCCTTTTCAACGGGACTGCAAATGGCAGCCGCCGAATTTGACGATCCCTTGGGTACTGAGTTTGAGTATGTCGTAGACCAGATTAACTTCGGTGTGCCTACGGCGGAAGCATTGAAAAATCTGGCCCGGCGGATAGATTGCGACGAGGCAAAGTTCTTTGCGGTCTCCGTGATCCTGCAGCGCGAAACCGGCGGAAATCTGGCCGAGATTCTCGACACACTGGCAAGTCTGATTCGAGAACGGCACAAATTAAAAGGCAAAATCAGAACCCTGTCGGCTGAGGGACGGCTGAGCGCCATCGGCCTGGTGTGTATGCCGATGTTAGTCACGATTGCCTTATATTTCTTCAATCGCGAATATATCCTATTTCTGCTCGAGGACCCGGTGGGAAAAATCATGAGCATGGCAGCCCTGACCATGATGGCGATCGGCGTAATTTTCATTCGAAGAATGATTAATTTCGAAATATAGATCCAAGGAGATTCAAATCATGCGACTTTCTGGAGAGATTATGGCCCTCATCGTTGCTGCAACGGCCTTCTTGAGTACCTTTCTGTTGATTTGCGGTTTGTACTTTTATCATAGACGCCGCGCGGTCGAACGCAATTTGAACGAACGGATGCAAAAGGCCATATCCCGTGCGCCGCTATCTGATAACTCCGCCGTGGCCGGCAGACTGATGGGGCTACTGCAACCGCTTTTAAAGTTATTTGACTTCGTCGGCAAGCGGACCGTAGCCAAGCGGCCCGAACAATACACGGCGCTGCGACTGCGGTTTGTTCGGGCCGGTCTTTGGGGTGCCAATGCTCCTGCCGTTTTCTGGGGAGCAAAGATTTGCTTAGGCTTGATGCTGGCATTAGGTTTCTTCGTCCTCAGAGTATCGATTTTCGAGAACCTGGGGGTGTATTTGGAGCCCAACCAGACGGTTCTGTTGAGTACGCTCTTGGCATTGCTCGGATTTTATCTGCCCGATCTTTGGTTGAGCCACAAAATTGGCAAACGGAAGGACAAAATTCGCAAGTCCCTGCCCGACGCCTTGGATTTAATGGTTATCTGCGTCGAAGCCGGGATGGGTATCGATGCCGCCATCAATCGTGTCAGCCAGGACATTTCTCTCTCGGCGCCGGAATTGCATGAAGAATTGAGACTGGCCACACTGGAGATCCGGGCGGGAATGAAGCGCGAACAAGCGCTGCGGAATTTGGGCAAGCGCGTCGAGTTGGAAGATGTGCGGAACCTGGTGGCATTGTTAATCCAGACCGACAGATTCGGCACCAGTATGGCCAGCGCACTGCGGGTGTATGCCGACGCCTTTCGCACCAAACGCTTTCAGATCGCTGAAGAAAAGGCAGCCAAACTTCCGGTTAAACTCATTTTTCCCTGTGTATTGTTTATTTTTCCTTCAATTGGCGTAGTAACAGCTGGCCCGGCGTTTGTTCAGCTTTTGCGGTCTCTTTTGCAAATTGCATCAAATACGTGAGGTTAAACTAAAAGGAAGGTGAGCGAAATATGTTTCAGACGTACATACAGCATGTGAAAACGCTTACGCGTGCCGCGGTCTGTGTCACCATCTGTTTCTCTTTTTGGGGTTGCGGAACACAGCACATGAGGCCTTCAGTTGCCGTCCAGGAAGACAGTGAGACGGCAAGCGCCAATTACGAGCACATCGGCGACGCGTACTATCATCAAGAAAAATACCAAATGGCCTTTGTCAAATATGACCGCGCCGTGTCTCTGAACCCCCGAAATACAAGGGCTCAATATAAGAAGGGACTGGCAAGACTTTCCGCCGGTCAGCATCAAAAGGCGCTCGAAGAATTCAATACGATTATCGATAAACACCCCAAATACGCCCTGGCCTACGAAGGGCAGGGCCGAGCCTACTTCCTTCTCAACGACAGAGCACGCGCCGTGGTCAGCTTTCAGAAGGCGATATCGATGGATCCCGACCTTTGGCGTTCCCACGGCTACCTCGGCATCCTTTATGATACGCAGAAGCAGCATGCAAGAGCGGCGAAGGCACACCGGCAAGCCATCAAGCTTCAACCCGACGAAGGGTCTCTTTACAACAACCTCGGGGTCTCCCGCTTGATGGTGTCAGACTATGACGGGGCCGTGCTCGCCTTCAAAACCGCGTTAGAAAAAAACAATCAGCTTCCAAGGGCTTACAATAATTTGGGATTTGCGCTTTCCAAAAAAGAACAGTACGACCTAGCGTATCAGGCGTTTAAGAAGGCCGGAGATCCTGCGGCCGCTTACAATAATTTGGGATGCGGATTTATGGCGAACGAAGACGTGGAAAGTGCGATGGTGTACTTTCGCAAAGCGCTGGAGATGAAGCCGGAATTCTACAAAAAAGCGGCGGACAACTTGAAAAAGGCCGAAGCTGCGAGGCGGAAGTAATGACCGCTTTTTGTGCAGCGACGGTATTGATGACGGGCTGCCCGACAAGTCATGGAGATAGCGATGGGTCATATTAGATCAATTAAATCTTTTAAGGTTCTCGTCCCGACAATGTTGATGGCTTTTTTGGCGATGAATGTTAACAGCTGCGCCGTTTCCAACGCATACAGGGATCAAAACCGTTTGGGGGAATCCCTAAACAGAGGGAAGCTGTCATCTAGCGACGTTGATGTTTTTATGTCGAAAATTAAACCCACAAACAGTTTTGTAGAGTCTCAATACAAGACCGCACGGTTTTTACAAGGGAGGGGCAGACATCACGCTGCCATCGAGGTGTTGGAGGAAATTCTGAGTATCGACCCCCGAAGCGTCAAAGCGTACAATGCTTTGGGGATTTCCTATGATTTCCTTGCCAATTTCGAACGTGCAGAAGTCGCCTACAAAGCGGCTCTCAAAATCCAGCCAGATTTGGACTACGTTCACAACAACCTTGGATTTTCGTATGTGCTTCAGGGTAAATATGATCTATCGGTCAGTGCGTTTCAACGGGCCATTGCCTTAAATGAGCAGGAAAACCAATTTAAGCGGAATTTGGGATTGGCGTATGTCAAACTTGGCCAACTCGATGCGGCCCTAAGTCAATTCCGGATAACCGAGGGTGAGACCAACGCTTATTCCGAACTGCAAAAAGTCATTGGCGCGGAAACGAGTCTAGAAGGAGAGAATGATCGGGAACCCGATTCAACTATCCTCGCAGTGAGCACTGAGACTGTGACAGCGGCGTCGAGCGCGACAGTGCTACCGAAAGCTTGGAAAAAATTGGAAAAAGACGTAAAATTGGCAACGATCCCGAGCCCAATCCCCGAACCCCATCGGACGGAAATCATATCCCCTCTCCCGTTACAAGAAGATGCAGAGAAACAGACACAAAAGAACGACGCAAACGGTGCGTCTGTTATCAAGGGTGCAGACGCAAGTGAAAAACAGAATCCAACCGCCAGTCAAGCAAAAGACAACGAGCCCAAATATTCAGTGCAAGTGGGAGCATACCATAACAGACGTTATGCTTTAAAAATGAAGAATAAATTATCAAAAAAAGGGTTGCAGGTATTCATCAGCAATGCCAAGGACCGGGACTCAAGAGGCTTTTACAAGGTTCGGGTGTGCTGCTTCAACCGGAAAAAGGATGCAGAAGAAATCCAAGAGGAATTGCTCGAAAGTGAACAAATCAACGGTTTTGTGG
>CP070697.1:2109411-2115656 GCA_020353555.1 Desulfobacterales bacterium | reverse complement strand
AATTTTCTCAGACAGTTTCCCGATGCCCAAAGCCGATCAGCGGTCGACCGGGATATTTTTCATCCAGCTAAAAATTCATGGCCCTTCGGGCCACCACAATGCATGAAAATTTTATTTACGTACTAAATTGATACGGCGTTTGCCCATTTCGGAGGAGTTAATTCTACTTTGTCACATGACCGCAAGCCTTCCGGGGCCAAGCCCCATGGTGAACATGGTTAATGTGACAAAGTGGAATTAATTACTCTTTATAATTACGCGCTTCATCAATCCCGTCAAGCGTTAAATGCAATCCGGGGCCTGGATTCTTCTGATCTACCAGCCCATCCGGGGCTCGCGCAATCGATCGGGCTTCCTCTCCTCTGCCGGGGGGCCAAAGCACGATAAGGGGTCCGTCGGCAGCTCCGCTCGGATGGATGGGTGACGGCGAGTGAAGGCGGCACGGGACAATCGGTGACTTCGTTTTGGTACCGTTTCGGTTGGCAGCATGGCGACGGCGAATAATTCGCCCGGGTTGCCCTGAAATATTTTGGTTACTATGGTTTTGACTTCCTCAGGGTGATGAATGACTATCATCATCTGCTGCGGAAGTTTGAAATGCGGAAAAATATCCGTCCTTGCCAGGGGTTTCGATCAATTTTATCAAAGCAGGGAATCACCTCCAGCGCAAGGGCGCGGAAGCGGCTATTGGAATTGAACCGTCTTGTAAAATAAAGACCCTATATTCGCAGACCCCGAATGCGTTGCCGGCCCCTTGAAACTCCGCCCAAGATGCATTATTTAAATGCTAATTAAATGGAGTTTTAACCTAGTGATGCTTGCGGGGCAAATAGACGCACGTATGTGACCAACCTCGTAAAACAATCCTGGTCGCCGCATTTACAGACGAAGAACCAGGATGGACAACGGCGTGCGGCCGGGGACAGGAGTCAGAAGCGATCAGTAGAATTTACGGTAACATAGCCGGTCTCAAGAGCAAGGTTCGGCGTCAAATCGAAAATTTGGACCGGCGCAAAGTCAATCCCCAGGATGTCATCTCCCCTGACTTGTCGCGCGATCTGGCACACCTTTCATTCGAATGCGGACGCCAATTGGCGCTACTCATCGCACGCAGCGGAAAGATCGAAAGGGTATTGGTCGGGGGACCCAATTCCATTTTTATCTCCGAGCTGCCCAAAAGCCGCGAAGGCCGCGGCCGGTTAAGAGGTCTTCGTCTGGTCCACACGCACCTTAAGGGTGAGCCGATTTCCAAGGACGACTTGATGGATCTGGTGTTTTTGCGTCTGGATTCCGTCGGGGTCGTTCAGGTAGACGCCCACGGAGGGGCCACCACCCTGGAACTGGCGCATATTCTTCCCAGCAGCGGCAACGGCGGTCAGGGCTGGGAGATTTTGCCGCCCCGTCCGTGTTACAATCCGGACCTGGATTTTTTGGAACTGGTTCAATCGCTGGAGGACGAACTCGAGCGCAATCAGTCGGCCTTTGCCACCTTACGCCGACAGGACCGGGCGATCGCGGTCAGTATAACCAACGCCGAGCGCCGGTTGGCCAATCAATCGATCAACGAGTTGGTGGAATTGGCCCACACCGGCGGGATTACGGTGGCCGACAAAATCATTCAGCGACCGCGCCAAATTAATCCCCGGTATTTGATTGGTAAAGGCAAGTTGAGCGAAATTATCCTCCGGGCGCTGCAGCTGGGGGTGGATCTTTTGATCTTCGACTGCGAACTCAATCCCTCCCAGGTGCGCGCCATTACGGACATGACCGAGCTGCGCGTGATTGACCGCACCCAGCTGATTCTGGACATATTTGCCCAAAGAGCGCAGAGTCGGGAGGGTAAAATCCAGGTGGAAATGGCGCAACTCAAGTATCTGTTGCCCCGGTTAGGCGTTAAAGACGACGCACTTTCACGACTCACCGGGGGCATCGGGGCCCGGGGACCGGGCGAAACCAAACTGGAGATCAACCGGCGGCGGATCAAGGACCGGATTGCAAATTTGGAGCGTCAATTGGATAGTGTCCGCAAAAGCCGGCAGCAAAAACGGTCTTTGCGCCAGCGCAAGGATTTGCCGGTCATTTCCATTGTCGGTTATACCAACGCCGGCAAATCAACCCTGCTGAATACGCTCACCCACAGTGACGTTTTTGTGGAAAGCCGGTTATTTGCCACGCTGGATCCCGCCAGCCGGCGCTTGCGTTTCCCCCGGGATTTTGAGGTCATTATTACCGATACCGTCGGCTTCGTGCAGGATCTTCCGCAGGACCTGCTGGACGCCTTTGCCGCGACCCTGGAAGAACTGCAGGATGCGGATCTTCTCCTGCATGTGATCGACGCCGGCGACCCCCAAGTGGAAGAACACATCGCTGCGGTGGAAAATATTCTGGAGCAACTGGAATTACATCGCAAGCCCCTGATCCCGGTCTTCAACAAGATGGACATCACCGAGCCCGCGGTGATTGCCCGCTGCCTGAACCGTTACGGCGGCGTCGCCATATCGGCCCTCTCCACCAAGACGCTGCCGCCGCTGATCCATATCATGGAAGAGCATGTGGAAGCGCTGTTCACCCAGGGGTTGTTCTCGATGGTGTTCTAGCACCTCACAATTTCGACCGGACCCTATTTTCATGTTTGGTCAAATCGTTGATGGGTTGATTGGTTAACTGGTTGATATGGGTGGACATACCTGCCAATGACACGAAAACTGGACTTTCATCCCTTCGAAAACTGTAACAAACTGATATCATGAGTTTTTATTTCCAATTTAACTGTTTGACCATTTTCCATTTAACGAGGTTTGATTTTCGGATGCCGCGCCGCGCATTGGATGTTTCCGGCTTTGCCTTCCGGTGGCGGCGGCCAACAGCGCTTCTATCTCCAGAGGTTTGCTTTTAGTCGGATCGCGCACCAGCCAGAGCGCCTCTTCTGGACAGCGGGACCTGCAGAGACCGCAGCCCATACACAACGAATCGTCCACATGGGCCACCCCGTTCTTCAATGAGAGCGCCTCGAACTGGCAGGCCGGGGGGCAGGTGCCGCAACCGATGCATCGCGCGGTATTCACCCGGCAGACATACCCGGCGGAAGCCAGCATGGGTATGCCGTTGCGATGGGCTTGCAGGGCGCCGCAGCAGCAGGAACAGCAGTTGCAGATGGCGAAGAATCGGCCTAGCAGCGCTTCTTTGAAAAACGCGTGATGGACATGGCCCCGATCGTCTTCGGCCTGCAAAATCGCGACGGCTGCCGTGGGGGTAATCCAGCGGCAACGGTCCGGGTAGTGTTCGGCCGCAAAGCCGGCGAAGGGTTCCCCGATGATCAGGCAAACGTCCAGGGGCCGGCAGGGGTTGGGGCGGGATGCGCGGCAGGGACACTCCAGGACCAGAATATGGTCCGGATGCGCGAGAATTAAATTCCGCGCGAGAGAGTAGGGGATCACCTGCTCCAGATCGGTGAGCCGGATTTCCTGATTGACGGTAACGAGTTTGCGGGCCGCCTCCAGGGAGATGACCTTGCCGTGGTAAGTGTCGGCAAACGTCACGCGCCGGGAGCTTGCCTGGGCCGCAATCTTGCCGGGGACCAGGCCCGTGGATGCAATTTGCGGTTTGTCCACCGGAAAATGCGATAGCGCCCGGACGAGAAAACTAAATACTGGTTTTAGAATCCGGACCAGGGGGTGTTCGCCGGTCCCGATGCGGATATAAAGGTAAGGCCAGCGGGCATACACATATCCGTGGATGAAATCAATCAGGCCGAAGCCGGGTGTCTGCCTCGCCTCCCGGATAAACCATCTCGTCGAAGGAAGCAACCAAAATGCGCGCAACAGGCGTTTCATTTTCCGCTCTTTCGGCAGCGGTTGAGTTTAGCTTACCCATTGCTATAAAACAACGGCCCCCAATTGTAAATGTCAATTTAGATTGGCATTCTACAATTGCTAAATTGAAAATTATGCTTGCTTGCGTGCAAATCGCGGGGTAAACGTCAATTTTATGATTGATGGAGGAAAAAAAGGAGCCCTCAATGTCGAATAAAGAAGACCGGCAAACAAACAGGTCCACCAGCCCGCCGCCCTTGGAGGACCGGCTCAATGCAACCATCGGCGTCCTGACCCGGCGGGAGGTGGAGGCCCGCATCCTGGCGCCCATGGCGGAAGCTTTGGGGGAGGCCTTCGGGTTTGAGGAAGTGCTGACCGTCATGCGGGATACCATTGTCAAAATTGCGCAGACGCAGGGCGCCGAGCTCCGCGAACTCATGAGGGGCAACTCCCTTAAACATTTTGCCGCGTCACTGAAGTACTGGACTCAGGACAATGCATTGGAGTTCGAGGTCCTTGAGCAAAACGAGCGGGTATTTGCGTTTAATGTGACCCGCTGTCGCTATGCTGAGCTTTACCAAACGCTGGGTGTGGCCGAACTGGGAAGTACATTTTCCTGCGCCCGTGACTTTGCCCTGATTCGTGGGTTTAATCGGAATATTGCGCTGACACGGACCCAGACCATTATGGAGGGGGCCGCGCACTGCGATTTCCGGTACCGGTTCATTGAAAATAGCTAATCCTGCTTTGTCACATTGCCGAAAGCCTTCCGGGGACAAGTGCAAGGGATGGTCAGATTTAAAAGCGTGTAGCTGTCTGAGGGCCTTAGGGATCGTTAAGAAAGCCCCGCGCCGTGGCACCGCTGCTTTCAAAGACCTGGAAAAAACGTTGATGCGAGGATCGTTCATATTTTGGGCGTCCCCGGGGCTCTCTTTACGAGCCCTTGGGCCCGAGTTTTACACGGTTTCAAATTTGATCATCCATGCCGCGCCCAAAGGTGAACATGGCTAATGTGATAAAGTAGAACTAGACGGCCGGAATTATGGATGGCTGAATGCGGCCCGTCAGGCTTAGAGCCTTGATGGGAGCTCGTGCCGGCGTGGCGGCTATGAAAAAGGCTTAATAGATCTATCAGGACCGTGGATATCGGATCCGTTTGTCATCGGCCGCCACCCGCTAATCATATGTACTGGTCGGAATTCATCAGGGGGGGACGTCGGGGTGACCTTGACCCGTCAATGGCAAAAGCGGTTTAACGGCCTCCGATGTGGCAGTCATACTGCTCTTTGGGTGGTTTTTGTGTCTTGATCTCAAAGGGGAGAGGTAAACTCTCATCGTTCGTTGGCTGAGATCCGCAATCCGAAATGGAATTAATCCGTTTTCATCGTTAGTTTTGAATTGAATAGAGGAGCCGGGTCAGATGAAATTGAGCGTAATGGAACTTTTCGATCTGAGCGGCCGTATCACCGTCATCACGGGCGGCGGCGGAGAGTTGTGCGGAACGATGGCCGAAGCCCTGGCCGGACTGGGCGTCAAAGTCGCCATTTTGGATATCAACCTTGATCAGGCCCGGCATAGGGAAAGGGTCATTCGGGCCGCCGGAGGAACGGCCCGGGCTTTCCGGTGTGATTTGCTGAATGCGGCCGAACTGCAGGAGCGTTTGCAGGAGATTACGGCGCTTTGGGAAGCTCCGGATATTCTGATCAACGGCGCCGGTGGCAATGACCCCCGCGGCAGTACCACCAAGGAATTTCTTGAATTGGCCGATGTGGACGCGCCGGACATCAAGGGTTTTCTTGATTTGGAATTTGAGGGATTTCAAAGCGTTTTCAACGTGAATTTCATGGGGACCTTTCTGCCGACCCAAGTATTCGCCCGCGGCATGCTCCGAAAAAAGAAGGGCACCGTGCTGAATATTTCATCCGTCAGCGCTTTGACCCCTCTGACGAAGGTGGGCGCTTACTCCGCCGCCAAGGCCGCGGTGTCCAGTTTTACCCACTGGCTGGCGGTGCATTTGGCTCCGGTGGGCATCCGCGTGAATGCCATCGCGCCCGGATTCTTCATGACCGAGCAACTCAAGTTTCTGCATATTGATCCCCAAAGCGGCGACCTGACCCTCCGCGCTCGCGAGGTCGTCGCCCACACCCCTATGGGACGATACGGCGAGCCCGAAGAACTGCTGGGAACGGTCGTCTGGCTGTTGTCCGATGCGTCCCGGTTTGTAACCGGCAGTGTGGTGGTGGTCGACGGCGGCTTTTCATCGTTGAGCATCTAAAACGGGCCGGTAGCACCGCCCTTTCCATTCCATTTCGGACAGGCTCACCGCCACAGCATCAGTTGCGGAATCGTGCCGATTGAAAGCGAAGATTCCGCCGAAGATGTTTCCAATTTCACAAAGTCAATTATTTTGCCGGCAAGCGTTGTGGCCCTGAA
>CP070697.1:2103064-2109311 GCA_020353555.1 Desulfobacterales bacterium | reverse complement strand
GCGGAGGCAAAAGATCTGCGAGCGTCAGCGTCTGTCGCGCGACCCTGAGCGAAGTCGAAGGGGCGCGGGCGGTTACTAAAATTACATGGGCGATCTCTTCGGCGATGATACCGGCCGGCCGGAATGCAGCCTGGTAAATGATTGTTATCGAGGGCTGCAGGGCCGCTTGCCCGACAGCGCGGGTTTTAGCGACTGGGTGGATTTGATGCGCGCTGCCATGGCGGCCGGCGAACAGGCGGTCAAGGATCTGGCCTACCAAATTGCACTGGGCTTTTTGCAGAGCCCGGAATACCGCCTGCGGGACCGAAGCAACGAGGAATTTCTGGAAGATCTGTACAACGGGATTCTCCGGCGCGGGGCGCTGAAGGAAGAATTTGCGGGCTGGGTCGGATACATCGACGCGGGAATGACCCGGGAGGAAGTGCTGCGGGCGTTTACCGATTCGACGGAATTTCAGCTCCGGGTCCAGGCGATCATCGATGCCATGGGAAGCCCCCGGTGAAACCGCAATCTCCTGTCAAATTGCCTCCAAATCTCTCATGCGCGCGGCTATTTTATTGCAGGAGATCATGATCGCCTCCAGAGGCTTTCCCGAGTTGTAACAGTTTAGCCCTCTCCTTGTCGGCGGCAAGGAGAATTCGATCCAGCTCCCTGCGAACTTCCGTTGGCAGCGGCTGGGGACGATGGGAGCCATCGATGCGCTTGAATTCTTCCAGCGCCAGGTCTCGGGGATCTATCCAGCCTCCTCCCTTGTGTTTACGGTTGAGCAATTTGGATAAGTGAAAGTCTCTCAGATGCTGGAGCGTGTGCTCTTCCGTTAAGAAATTCCCGCGCGGACCGACCTGCTTGATAACATCCAGTGCCAAATCGTAGCTGTCAAAGTCGAATCCATGCATCAATTCGAAGGCGGTCCAGCAAATTTCATGATCAAGAATGATCTGCTCGGGAGAAAATATCATGGCTCCCCCCAGCAATCCGATGTTGCCGCAAATTTCACCGTTGGTTAGAGCGAGATAGGCGGCTCCCGCCGTGGCCTCCATTCCCGACTGCCAGCCAATGTCCAACGCATCGCTTCCCATTCGGGCGCCGCCCAAGCTGGGAACATTCCAGGCATGTGCCAGCTCCACCGACATCATATTCAAAGGAAGCGGCACCTTGCTGACATAAGCCCCCGTGCGGGGTTCCATGATCGATACATAAACGGAATGAAAAACGGGCGCCCCCGGAAAGGCGAGCTGAATCAGCACCATTGCGCTGATCACCTCGGCATCACCCAATACGAGCGCGCCCAACGGCGTTGCGGGAGCAGTGGATAACATGGTCGTCATTGCCATAAAGCTGACGGGGATACCAGCCTCGGCGTAAATGAGGGCGCACTCAATCCCATGCTTGTCTTGCGCCAGGGGGGCGATGGTGCAGATATTGGCATTAATGGGCGGGCGCTTACGCCGGTTCTCCGCACTGCCCGCGACAACCGTAGCCATCTCGACAATGTGGTGCGCCAGCTGCGGATCAACAGTGGTGCCGCCGCGGACATGTTTAAGCGTATTGGTCAGCATGGCATAGCAGTCATGAACCGGTGCGCTGGAGCCGTGATCCTGCGAAGTCACCGTAGACCACAGAAAGCTGATCATCGGCAGCGCATCGGCAACACGAGCGATTTGGGCCAGGTCTTCTTGGCGTGAGGCTCGCATCTGGCGCGTCTGCAAATCGACGACGTGAACCCCTGTGCCCGCCGTACAGATATAGGTTTGATTGCCGTCCAATACCAAATCAAAGCGCTCTTCGCGGCCGGCCAATACAAAGGAGCGCGGTGCCCTGGCCATCGTCCTTTCAACCAGATCGGAAGGAATTCGGACGATTTGCCTTTGCATATCGACCTTGGCACCGCTGTCGGCGAATATTTCCAGAGCTCGGTGGGACGGAAACTGGATGCCGACTTCCTCCAGCACCAGCAAGGTACCGTTTTTCAACCGTTGAATTTGCTGAGGGGACAGCAATGCTTTCCGGAAAGGCGACGTAAAGGCAATGATGTCGGGTGTTGGGGAATACACATTCAATCTCCTCGCAGATACTTCCTGACCGTCGGTCGGAAGAGAGGTAAAGATGCTGCCAAAACCTCAAGGACCAGCTCGACCTTCTCCCGCTAAACCGAAAGCCTATTCACCGGGGCCGTTATTCCGAATTGACCGGGGTTGAAAACTTCAGCGCATCAACGCAATTTCCGATTTGATCAATTCCGCGATCTCTTGCGAGCGCATCGGATTGATTCGCTCCGTGATGGAGCCCACGCTGACGGCGGCGACGACGTCCCCTTGCTCGTCGTATATAGGGACCCCGACCCCGTTAATGCCCTTCATGAAATGACCTTGATTGAAGGCGTAGCCCAATGCACGCGCCTGTTTGATCAAGCCTTTGAGTTCGGAAACGGTCATGTTGTTGTTTTTCCGATACCGCAGCTCGTTGGCCTTCAAAATGCCTTCAACCTCGTCATCCGGCGCAAAAGCCAGAAGCGCCAGGCTCCCGGCACCGATTCCCAGAGGCCTTCGCGATCCGACATCGTAGGTCATGATGCGGATGGTGGATTTTCCTTCGATGTAGTCGATACAAAGGGCATCCGGACCGGATCGGACCACCAGATAAACTGAATCCTGGGTCGCGCGGGCAATATTTTCCAGACAATTCCGATACTTATCCCTTAAGGCGAACCGGCGCGCCCTGCTGGCGATCGCGTACAGTTCAATGCCGATGCGGTAGCATTTGGATACGAGGTCGTATTCAAGGAATTCTTCCGCAACGAGCACGGCAAGTATCCTGTGGACCGTCGTGGTGGGTAGGCCTGTTTTTTGGGCGATTTGCGTAAGCCGCATGCCGCGATCGTTCGAATCGGCAACCGCCCTCAGTAACCTGATCGTGCGGTGCACACTTTGAGCACCCGCTTGAAGCGCGACGTGCGGTTTTGATTTGCCAAGGCCTTCCTTCAAGGCCACATCGTTGAACCCCGGGGTATTTCTTTTGTTTCCGATCATCGTGACATGTGACATTTTCGATCAATAACGAACGAATAATCGACCGGGCTTGGCAACCGGCGGGCTCAAACTGCTTCCCATAATATGGAAAACTGTTTTCACATAATGATATTTTCGTCTATCGATGAATCAGGGCCCTGTCAAGCAAATATTTTCCACCGTTTCAGCCACAAAGGCACGGCCGATTTTTTTCAATTGACTTGCGCGGCCGACTGTGAGAAAAATAGATCCAAATAGACTTTCGGTTCCTATCGCAAGCGCAACTGATTTCCTCCTTCGCATTTTAGTCTCACGCTCGGGCTGAGGCGGCGTCGCTTTCTCTTCCTAGCTCCCCCGGATAAGCAGATCAACGATTGGGCACGTGACCATTAACTGTCACAAACGGTGCGCCAATCTTCTTACACAAAGCTGGTTTGAAAACGCTCGCGCCGAAATCCCTCTGAGCGCACAACCTGCCTGAGCGGGCAATGCTCACCGTTGCATGGCCGCGAAGCTGGATGGCGCCACGACCAGCAAAGGTTGTCGCCCGCGTGGCGCTGAACACGGGGTAGGATTTCAAAGAAAGGAGGGTTGGGTATATGTTCGAGAAAATATTGGTTCCCTTGGACGGATCAATACGCGCGGAGAAGATCCTGGGTTACGTGGTAGATTTGGCCGTTCTGCACAATTCCACGGTCATAGTTCTGCAGGTGCTGGACCCCGCGGCCGACATCAGCACGGCCGGATTTTTTACACCCTCGCGCGAACAGCTGGAGAAAAAAAAACAGGAGGCCGAAGCGTACCTCGACAGCGTCAAAGCGCGATTGCAGGAGAAAAAGATCGAGACCCGCACGTTGATCCTCACCGGCATACCGCTGGATTGCATCTGTCAGACGGCCGAGAAAGAAAAAGCGGGTCTGATCGCTATGGCCAGCCACGGCCGCACCGGCGCGTCTCGGTTGTTTTATGGGAGTGTGTCCGCCGGCATCCTGAACCAGATCGATCGACCGCTGTTGATGATCAGATCCCGGGAAGGGGAATAACCGCCGCCTAAACGATCTCCTCCACCCTTGGCTCGGCGGTGGTTGTCGCGGCCGCCAACACGGCGCCGGTCTGGTGCGCGCGCTGTTCCGCCTTTAGCATGGCTCCGACGTCGCGACCGAACCAGCCCACGGCGAAGACCATCACCAGGCAGAAGATCGGATAGAAGCGGTAAACGATCGAGGCGAGAAAGGTGTTATAGGCATTATAGGGGATGTCGAGGGCGGCAAAACCCGCGGCAATCAACCCCACCTCAAAGCCGATCCAGGTGGTGATCGGAAATATGCTTGAGACCGGCGCGGCAGTCGAATCGACGATGTAGGCCAGTTTCTCCCGACTGACCCGCAAACGATCGGTAATCGGGCGCATGGTGTTTCCCACAATGAGGGTGTTGGCGTAATCATCGAAGAAAATAAGCATGCCCATCAACCAGCTGGCGATCTGGGCCCGCCGGGAAGTGGTGGCATAGGGTGCGACCCGCTCGACGATGCCCAGGGTTCCGCCATTTTTGCTGACGACGCCCACCATGCCGCCCAGGAGCATCGAAAAGAGAATGATGCTGGCGTGATCAGCGTCCGTAAGTGCTTTTACGATGAACTCCACGATGAACATCGAAAACGCGGCAAAAGGATTCCACCCTGTCAGCGCCAGCGCCCCCACAAAAACTCCGAGGGAGAGAGAAACGATAACATCTTTGACCCACAAGGCCAGGGCAATGGCAATCAGCGGGGGCAGCAGGGACAACCAGCCCGGAAGGACCCGCAGAACGTTCTCCGCGCTGGCGCCTTCGCTCCGGACGGAAAGGATGTGCTTGCCGGTGTCAAGACGAATCCCTTCGACCTTGAGCTCATGTTCCCCGACGGCAAGCTCTTGACGATCGATGAGTTTGTCATCCGCATAGATTTCCACCTGGGTGGTTTCGCCGGGTATCAGATTTTCCAGAGTCACCGTCGGATAAAGATTCAATCCCTTGAGGGCGGCCCCTTTCGCCTGAACACTGAGGTTCGGCGCGGCCCACAGATGGTTTGCCAACAGCAGACCGGTTAGGATTGTCAAGACCCCAAACAAACGTCCTGGCATCATACACCTCCCTCACCTTCCCCTACTCCCCAGGGATCTGATATTCCATCCGGAAGGTACGGATCTGTCCTTCCGTATATTGCCACACCTCAATGGGAGTGACGACATCGCCATTTTCGTCGAAATCCACCGATCCGGAAGCCCCTTCGTAGTTAATTTTCTTGCCCTGCTTCAATAACCCAAAAGCCGCTTCAAATTCGCCGGGTTTGATAAAATGACCGGGTGGATTGGCCACCTGGCGGATACGATCTTTCAGGGTGTCGGCCGTCAAGGGGAGATTTTGCACCTTGGCCGCGTACGCCGCAAGGCCGATGACCGCCATGGCATCGTACGCGTTGGTGATGAAGGGCAGAGGCGGCAGACTTCCATACTGGACCTTGAAATCGGCAATAAAATCCAAAAAGGGTTCACCTCCGGCGGAACCGGGGGCCGTGCCCATCATTCCCTCCAGATAATCGGCCCCCACGGCAGTGATAATGTCCACGGACTTGGTCCCGTCACAAAAAAGAAAGCTTCGGTATTGGAAGGTATGGATAGCTTCCTGCAAATAAACCGCCGCATGTTCCGGATAACTAAGCGCGCATAGCACTTCAGGCTTTTGGGGAAGATAGGTCTTCTTCAGGTAATCCTTGGACCTCCCCGTCACCAGGGGACGCGTCGGCACATAGGCGCCGGCCAGCGCCGTCTTCAGTTCCGAAGCGCAGGATGCCGCCACTTCTTCGTGATGGGGTGCCATGGCCAGAATCCTGCCGCCCCTTTTCTCAAAGGATCTTTGGAACTGAACCGCCAATCCCTGACCATAAGGATTGTTCACATACAGGACCGCGGCAGTTTGGTATAGGCCGGCGGCCAGTTTGCCCAAAATTACCCCTTGCAGAGCATCCGAAGGGCAGGTGCGGTAAAACAGATTTCTCGCCTTGCATGCGGGCAAATCCGACAACATCGGAGAGGTGGAAGCATGGGAGATAAGGATGACATCGTTGGAACAGGCAACCCCTTCCGCCACGGCCGCAGTCACGCCGCTGGACTCCGCGCCCACAATGGCCACGACCTTTTCGGCCTTTACTAGCTTGCGGGCGGCTTCGATGGCCGCAGAGGCGGATGTCTGGCTATCCGCG
>CP070697.1:2096712-2102964 GCA_020353555.1 Desulfobacterales bacterium | reverse complement strand
CCCCTGAGTGGGTGATGAATGGTGACCTTTTTTTCAGCCAAATCGGAAATCCAATCCTTAATGGGAAGGAGATCATCGATGGGTTCAGAAATTAGGATTCTTCTTGGGATGAACGCCTCCCGACTATAATATTGTTTCAGAAACGCTTCCATGACCTCGGCCGGCATAACGCCCTTTTGATTGAAAAGGTAATCCCGTGTCCCGATCAGGTATCCTTTCCGTATAAATAAGACAACCAAGAGGAACAAGTCCCCCTTCTGTGCGAGGCCGATAACGTCTTGATCCTCCAGTTTTGGAGAGACCACATCCTGTCGCTCCATAACTTTTTCGACCGCTATGATCTGATCCCGTATTCTTGCTGCCCTTTCAAATTGGAGCTCGCTGGATGCGATGTCCATGTTCTTTTTCAATTGCTTGAGCAATTCCTGATTGCGTCCTTCCAAAAACATTCTGGCCTGATCCACAATCTCCCCGTAGGTTGTAGGAGAAACTTCATGAACGCAGGCCCCAAGACATCGGGCCAACTGATGATTGAGGCAGGGTCTTGATCGTTTCGGAAGGGAGGGTCCTTTGCACTTTCGCAGTTGAAAAATCCTGTTTATCAGCTTGAGGGTACTGCGAACGGCATTCGCAGAAGAGTAGGGTCCAAAATACAGGGCGCCATCCTTCTGGATTTTGCGGACGACCGTAAAGCTGGGATAGGTCTCGCGGGGGTCAAGACGCAAGGAGGGATACCGTTTGTCGTCTTTCAAGACGACATTATAGCGGGGCTTGTAGCGCTTGATAAGGTTGGATTCAAGGATCAGGGCCTCCTTTTCCGTCTCGGTGATGATCGTTTCAAAAGTGGCGATTTTGTCAACCAGTGCGCCGGTTTTCGTATCCGGACGCCCGCTGTTTTTGAAATAAGCGGTGAGCCGCTTTTTCAAGTTGCGGGCCTTACCAATATAAATGATATTTTCGTCGGCGCCTTTCATGAGGTACACGCCAGGTTCGGATGTGACCCCGACTAACTTCCGTTCGATTTCGAGTCTGCGGTCGTCTGTGATCGTTGAAACATTCATGGCAGCGTTCGGCCTATCCATGGTTTTTCAAAGGGCTAAACTGATACGAAATACTCAGTTATAGATAGTCAACTTGGCATCTTGGCATTAGTTGAAGACCATTATTTTATGCACTTCACGGATTTGGTCTCTGAGCTCAGCCGCCCTCTCAAACTCGAGGGCTTTAGCAGCCTGATGCATTTCTTTTTCCAGTTTGCCGATCAGCGCCTCCAAATCATCTACGGAGCGGTATTCAGCCACAGTTTCCGCCACTTTATCCCGCGCTTTTCTCAGTGGCTGATCACCGAAATCAAAAATTTGGGTGATGCCTTTTTGAATCGTCGCTGGGGTAATATTGTGCTTTTGATTGTAGCTTTCCTGAATTTTGCGGCGGCGGTGGGTCTCGTCAATTGCCTTTTGCATCGATTGGGTGACATCATCGGCGTACATGATGACCATTCCGTGGACGTTGCGGGCGGCGCGACCGCAGGTTTGAATCAGGGAGCGGCTTGAACGCAGAAACCCTTCCTTGTCTGCATCCAGGATCGCCACCAAGGAAACCTCCGGTATGTCTAAACCTTCCCGCAAAAGATTGATTCCCACGAGCACATCGAATTTTCCAAGACGCAAATCCTGGATAATGTCCATTCTTTCCAATGTGTTGATGTCCGAATGCAGATAACGTACCCTTACCCCTAAATCCGAGTAATATTCGGTCAAATCTTCCGCCATCCGCTTGGTCAACGTCGTCACCAGGACTCTTTCATTGCGGCTGTGGCGGATCAAAATTTCTTCATAAAGATCGTCGACCTGATTTTGGGCACTGCGAACATCTATCGCCGGATCGATCAGGCCGGTGGGTCTGACGATTAACTCCACCGGCGATCCCTCGGCCTTGGCCAGCTCGTATTCCGCCGGCGTCGCCGACACATATACCACTTGGGATATTCGGGCTTCGGTTTCTTCGAACTTAAGGGGCCGGTTGTCCAGCGCCGACGGCAATCGGAATCCGTACTCAACCAGAGTTTCTTTGCGGGATCGGTCTCCGCGGTACATGCCTTGCAGCTGAGGCACCGCGATGTGGCTTTCATCGATAAACAGGAGAAAATCATCGGGAAAATAATCCAGGAGAGTAGGCGGAGGCTCACCCGGCCTGCGGCCCGTAAGGTGCCTGGAATAATTTTCAATTCCGTTGCAGTAACCAAGTTCGGATATCATCTCCAAATCAAAATTGGTGCGTTCTTCGATCCGTTGCGCTTCCAGCAATTTATTCTCTTGGCGAAAATATTCAATCCTTTGCTTCAACTCCTCGTTGATGGTTTCGATCGCGCGCTTGACAGTTGTTTTTTCAGTGACGTAGTGGCTGGCGGGAAATACGGTGACATGCGTTAGCCGTCTGGTGACGGTGCCGCGCAGCGCGTCGATTTCAAAAATCCCGTCGATCTGATCCCCGAAAAAATCAATCCGAATGGCGCGGTCCTCTTCATAAGCGGGAAAGATTTCAACCCTGTCTCCCCGGACCCGAAAAACACCCCGATGAAAATCGACATCGTTACGTTCAAAATGCATCAATGTCAGATCGTAGAGGAGTTTGTCCCGCACGAGTTCCATGTGATTTGCTATATCCACCCGCATCGACAGGTAATCTTCGGGGGCCCCCAGTCCGAATATACATGACACGCTGGCTACAACAATAACATCACGGCGGGAAAGCACCGAGCGGGTGGCCGAATGGCGCAGTTTATCGATCATATCGTTGATAGAGGAGTCTTTTTGGATATAAGTGTCGCTGGCAGGGATATAAGCTTCCGGCTGATAGTAATCATAATAGCTTACAAAGTACTCGACGGCGTTCCCCGGGAAGAGCTGCTTAAACTCATTGTAAAGCTGGGCAGCCAGGGTTTTGTTCGGCGCGATGACCAGGGTAGGCTTGTGGACGAGTGCAATTACTTGGGCCATCGTAAATGTTTTCCCCGAGCCGGTAACCCCTAATAGGACGTTGTACCGCCGGCCGGAGAAAATTCGCCGACTCAGTTCTTCAATGGCCGAGGGCTGGTCACCCGTCGGTTTGAAATTGGAAATTAGTTTAAAATTTGACATGGGCAACTATTGGGTCCAGACGATAAAATCAATTACCAGCATTTGCCTTCGACGCAGGGTCACGCGCTATGTTTTCGCATACAAGTTCCGACACGTCGGTGATCTGCACTTCATATGTTAATCAGTAATCGGAAACTGACAATTGTTGAAATCCCATCCTATTCGAGCAGAACCACGCACAAAGCGGCGATCCCCTCCCCTGCTCCAATCGTTCCGAGGCCTTCCATGGTAGTGGCTTTGACATTGATCCGCACCGAAGGCGTCCCGAGAGCCGCGGCAATGTTCTTCTGCATGGCTTGACGGTAAGGCGCCAGTTTCGGAGCTTCGGCGAAGATGGTCGAATCCAGATTTTGGACCGTATAACCTTCGGAGCTGACCATGCTGTAAGATCGGGTCAACAGTTTCAGGCTGGATATGTCCTTATAGGCAGGATCTGTATCCGGAAAATGCCAACCGATGTCACCCAGGCCGGCCGCACCCAGCAGGGCATCGCAGACCGCATGCGTGAGCACATCTGCGTCGGAATGCCCGAGCAGGCCTTTTGCAAAAGGAATTTCGACCCCTCCCAGAATAAGCTTCCTGCCCGCCACCAATCGATGTACATCATATCCAATGCCAACGCGCATTTTTAAACCCTCTCATTCATCCCGAAACGCTTGGACACATCCGTAGGGATAGATTGGTACTAATACCACAAAAGCCTATCACCGTAAAGGTGGAGCCTCAGTTGACTCAGGGTGTAGGCATTGCACATCTAACCGACAAAAGCGTACCGGTTTTAACTTGTGATCGTCAAAATTGTATGCTAAAAAAAACTAGTGAAACGAAACCGATGAACAACTTGCATCCCCAGGTGGGCCGAAAGCAGCAATAGGGTTTGAAGATTAGGATGACAAAAAAGACTTATAATTACAAATTTGATTTCGAAATTGGATATCTCGTCAAAAGCCCCTGCAAAAAATGCAATCAAAGGAAAACTTTTCCCAAGTGCATCCGCAGCTGCGTCCTGCTCGATAAGATTCAAACCATCCTTTCGGATACGGTTTCTTGTGCTAGACGCTTTTAAGCCTGCCGTCCACCTTGGTTGACTGTCCCACGGGGGACATTCCCACCTTCCGCGCAAAACTCACGACTATCCCCAGAGCGCATCGCACAGCCCCGACGTGCCCTCAATTTTTCTTGAAATGGCAGCGTTGAGCACGGCCTGGGGACCCCAGATCGAAATTTTTCTGCGCGTCCTGGTCAATCCCGTATAGATGAGTTCCCGTGTCAGCACGGGATAATCTCTGGCGGGCAAAACCAAAAAGACATCGTCAAATTCGGACCCCTGACTTTTGTGCACCGTCATGGCATATACCGTTTCATGCTCAGGAAGCAAGGGAGGGACAACCGTCTGATCTCACCGCCGGCGCTCTGAAAAAAGACCTGTAAACCGTGGCTGCCGGCCGGCATGGCAACCCCGATATCGCCGTTAAAAAGCCCCAGAGCATAGTCATTGCGGATTATGAGAACAGGGCGGCCGGGATACCACAGAATCGGCCCTCCCGATCCGGACGGAATCAGTCCCTGTTGGCCCAGCACTCTTTCGGCCGGTCGGTTAATGGCGATGACACCGTACGGTCCGATTTTGAGCGCACACAAAATCTTAAAGCGGTTCAATTCTTTCAGGGCCTGGGCCGGATCATCGAGATGAAAAACGGCCTGATAACTCTGTACAATGCGGGCGGCGAGGATTCGAGAAAACTCCCTGGGCGAGAGGGTTGCACGCCAGACAACATTTGGGTCCGCGCCGGTTTGCAGCAGTTTTAGGGCCTTGGCGGCTTCGCCTCGCTTAACCGCTCGACTTAATTTTCCGATATCGCTCTCGGCCGCAAACCGGTAACCTTTTCGCAAAACAACGATATTGTCTTTGAGATCCGGTCTGTCCCGGCAGGGTGTAATCATCTGGTGGAGATCGTCTCCCGTTAATTCCCGAACCTGACCCCCAAAACGGTCGGAAAACCCGTGGATGACATGACGGCCGCAGATATCCCCCAATACCGAACCGGCCTCGACCGAGACCAGTTGATCCTTATCCCCGATGATAATCAGCCGGCTATTCAGAGGGACGGCTTGCAGCAATTTTGACATTAACGGCAAGTCAACCATGGAAGCTTCGTCGATCACCACAATATCCGCCGGTAGGGGATTGTCGCGATGATGCCGAAAATAGGGTGAACCCGGAATGGGTTTGAGCAGTCGATGGAGTGTACAGACCTCCTGGGATAGCGCGGTTTTAACTTGACAGCTGCAATCAAGGTTGGACCAAGCTTCTTGAATGGATTCCTTGAGACGAGCGGCCGCTTTTCCGGTCGGCGCCGCCAGGCGGATTACCGGCACCCCTCTTGGCTTTGCTCCACCAAGAGGGCCAGAACTTTGGTCACGGTGAACGTCTAGCCGGTGCCGGGCCCGCCGGCCAAGCCTGTCAGAGCTGATGCAAGACGGCGCGGTAGCGGCTCAGGGTTTTCAGAGACGGCTCCGGGATCTCCGGAACAATTCTAATGCCATAGGCTCTGGCCTTGGCCATCAGTTGCTGGAAGTAAAGGGAACCTCTTAGTTTGTAGACGGCAAAACTTACCAACCCGACGGGCGCCTGATAAAAAGTCCTGCGCCAGAAATCTTCGCTAATTTCCTCCACGAAAGGTGTCTGGTCTCGCGTTAACTCCGTGTCAAACAAATTGCCGGTTTCAAACGCATTTTCATAGTGTCAAATGCGGTTCGCGTTTGCACAAGTCTGTTACGGATGCGGTCCTTGAGTTCTTCGGTGGCGGCATTGGTAAAGGTTACCACCAGGATCTGATCTACGGAAAGTTGCTTTTCCAAGATCAGCCGGAGGAGAGGCCTTCGATGGCGTATTTTTTTCCGGTTCCGGCGCTGGCTTCAATGAGATTAAGTCCTGACGGAGGAGTGTTGTTGAGGTCAAAGGCTTTCAAACTTGGATGTCCGGCCTTAGCCGTCTGCAGTCGGCTGTTTTCATTATTTTCGCCAACTCGCGGGGGCCAGTTGCAAGCCAATGTGTCCCGCGGTTGGTATTTGATGGTTTCTGCTTCAGACCCCTGGACCTGCAACGATT
>CP070697.1:2090335-2096612 GCA_020353555.1 Desulfobacterales bacterium | reverse complement strand
GGCCACGCTTTTTTTTATCTTCTCGCTTTGGCTTTATGTTAATTCCCGCTTGGCGATCAAAAAGGAGAAAAAACACGCGCTGGCGGCAGGCTGCATTCTCGCGGCTCTGCTGTCTCTGGGTACCAAGGAAATTGCGGCCACCCTTCCCTTTTTCATTTTCCTGTACGAGTGGTATTTCTTCCAGGATTTGAGCCGGGACTGGCTTAAGCGCTATCGCCTGGGTTTCGCGGGCCTGACGGCGCTGACGGTCTTGGCCGCGCTGATCTATCTGGGCCACGACCCGCTGGGCAGATTGCTTGCCGGGTATAACTACCACGATTTTACAGTGATCCAGCGCCTGCTGACCGAGTTTCGGGTGGTGGTGTTTTATCTGAGTCTGCTGGTATGGCCCCATCCTTCCCGATTGAACCTCGACCACGATTTTGCGCTGTCCCGGTCTTTGGTCGATCCACTTTCCACCCTGCTCTCCATCGGCGCCGTCGCGGGTTTAGTTGGGCTGGCCATCTATACCGCCCGAAGACAGCGGCTATTATCCTATACGATCCTGTGGTTTTTGGGCAATTTAGTCATCGAGTCCTCGATCATCGGGCTAGAGATCATTTTCGAACACCGTACCTACTTGCCTTCCATGCTAGCGGTAATGATGGCCGTTACGGTGATTTACAATCAGATCAAGCCTCCATGGATAGCGACCGCAATCTTATGCGGCGTCGCTGTCGTCGGTTCCTTCTGGACCTATGAACGCAACCGTGTTTGGGTGGATGCGGTGACGCTTTGGCAGGATTGCGCCGCCAAATCTCCTCGCAAGGCCCGGCCCCATAATAACCTGGGCAGTGCCTTGGCGGACCAGGAGCGTATCGATGCAGCCATTGATCAGTTCTATACGGCCCTGAAGCTCAAGCCCGACTATGAAGATGCCCATTACAATTTAGGCTACGCGTTGATCCGGCGGGGTGAACTGGAAGCAGGCCAGCACCACTTATTCGAAGCGCTGCGCCTCGATCCGCAAAATTACCTGGCGCACAACAATCTGGGAGTGGCCTATTGGGGGCAGGGGCACCTTCAAGCAGCGGTTCACCACTTTCAGCAAGCATTGCGCATCAAGCCAGACTTCGCCATTGCTCATAATAACCTCGGATCGGTCGTCAGCCGACTGGGAGATAGCTCCAAGGCAATCCACCATTTTTCCGAGGCTGTACGCCTCGACCCGCAGTACGCGCAGGCCCATAACAACCTCGGCGTTGCTTTAGGCCGTCAAGGCCTGCTGGAAGCGGCCCGTGAGCATTTTGCGAAGGCCGTGCGAATCGCGCCCGGCAATGCTGAAGCGCAGCGCAATCTGGACCAAATTCGAAAACAGTTGGAAAGGGCTTCTGCTCCCGCCAAGAAGGGCGTTACCCCTTAAACAACCCGATCTTAATCGCGTTCCCCCGAATTCCCCAACTCACATGGAACCCCCTGGGCAGTCGCAATTAAATCTAAAATCTTCGCCGCGGAATGCTTCGAGAATCCTTCCCCTTGAGTGGCGCCCGGGCGCTGGCTGCCCACGTACCAAAATTTAATCCACCAAAAAAAGGGCCGCGGCGGTGGCGGCCCCTTTTTTTGAATGCTTTGGTGCCGGAGGCGAGAATCGAACTCGCACGACCGCAAGGGTCGGAGGATTTTGAGTCCTCTGCGTCTACCAATTTCACCACTCCGGCATTCTGAGATTCTATAAAAAATTCCGGAACCCTTGTCAATAAATTTGCTTGGAACCTCCTGAAAAACCCCTCCGGTCAGCGCCTCCCGCAGGCGGCTACCTGCGGCCAAGCAGTGCCAGGATCTCTTCCGCAGAAACTTCACCCTCTCGCAGAACTTTGGGGTAATTGCCGGTAACATCGACCACAGTCGAGCCGACGCCACCCCGCAAGGGGCCGGCATCCAAAATAAGATCCAGCTGGGCAGCAACCACCGGTTCGAGGTCCGCTATCCGACTGCAGCCGGGGCCACCTGAAAGATTGGCGCTGGTGCCGGTCAGTGGGCCTTGGACCGCCTTGGTCAACGCCGCGGCGACGGCGTGTCCGCACAACCGCACCCCGATTTTACCGGTACCGCCCGTGAGCTGACGCGGCAGGTCATCTTGGGCCTCGAAAATAATGGTGACGCGGCCCGGCCACATTTTTTCCATGAGACAGGCGGCGGGCGGAGGAATCGACTTGACCAGTCGATCCAACTGCTCCTTGCGGCCGATCAGCACCAGAAGTGGTTTGTGAAACGGTCGCTGTTTGAGATCAAACACCCGCTCGACGGCCGCGTCATTCAGAGCGTCGGCTCCCAACCCATAAAGACACCGTGTGGGAAAAGCAATCACTCCCCCGGCTTTGACGGCCGCGGCCGCCTCTCGAATGAGGCTTGGCCGGGGACGGACCGGATCTATAATTCTAATCTTGTTGATAATCCTTGATTTTTCGCGATTTCTGATCAACTTGCAGCGCCATGTCCCGTTTAAAATGATCGAGCCGTTCGGCCAGCTCCGTATCCGACACCGCCAGGATCTGGGCCGCCAGAATACCCGCATTGCGGGCCCCGGGCTTGCCAATCGCCATGGTGGCAACCGGAACACCCGGCGGCATCTGCACCGTTGAAAACAGCGAATCCAGCCCTTGCAGGCAGGAAGAATCTATGGGAACCCCGATCACCGGCAAGCTGGTGTGCGCCGCCAGGACGCCGGCCAAATGTGCCGCATGGCCGGCGCCGGCAATTATCACCTTCATGCCCCGCTGGCGGGCGGATGCGGCAAAATCGGCCGCCCTATGAGGACTTCTGTGCGCGGACGCTACCGTCATTTCAAAGGCAATCTCGAATCGTTTTAGAATCGCCGCCGCTTCTTCCATGACGTTAAGATCCGAATCGCTGCCCATTACGATTCCGACCATGGGCGAGAGTCGCTGAGTCGTCTTACTTTTTTTTCTGGTAGCCAAATATACCTCCCTTCGCAACCACCTGCGTCAGCAAGCACTGGGTTTATAGCTCCTCCGATCAAACATTTTGGCTTCTCCATTTATTTGGCATATTTCTCGGCGGTATACAGCGCTGCTCTCTTTACCAGGCGCCCTGGTTGGATGGGTGGCTTCCTGATGCCATCCACCCGGAGCCGGCGCACGGGACCCCTCTAATTCGCGCAGGCAATCTTCTTGTCTTCACAGATGGTTTGTCTGTAAACGTCTCAACCACTCGAACGCCAAGAAAGGATGAGATTGAACCGACCTTTCAGGAAAATCCGGGCGTGCCAGCGGCTTCCGAGTTTGGTTTGATAAAGGGCTTCAGGGACCTCGCTGGCCGAGGAAGGAAATTTGCACGGTTGCGGTGAACTTATCAATCAGTGCCTGCTTGAGTGCCCCTCCATACTAAGTTCGATCAACCGATCCAGAAGTCGGCTGAAATCCATTCCGGCGGTTTTGGCCGCCAGCGGCAACAGGCTCGTGGCCGTCATGCCGGGTATGGTGTTGGTCTCAAGCACATAAATCTCGCTATCTCTGAGAATCATATCGGTCCGACTGTATCCTCGACAGAAAAGGGCCTGATGAGCGATCTTCGCATAGTTTTGGGCCTTCTCGGTCAGGGCCGCATCAATGCGCGCCGGACAGATTTCCTGGGTGATCCCGGCCGTATATTTTGCTTCATAGTCGAAAAACTCATGCGCTTCATCCGGTACAATTTCGATCAGCGGCAAGGCTTCCAGCTTTTTATTTCCAATGACGCCTCCGGTAATTTCAATGCCGGGGATATAGCTTTCAATCAAGATCCCCGTATCGTGGGCAAGGGCTTTATCTACCGCGCTTTTTAGTTGATCCTTAGATTTAACAATGGACATGCCGACACTTGAACCGCCGACGACCGGCTTGACCACCAAGGGCAGACCGATCTGTCTCTCACAGGCGGCGATTTCCAATTCATCCCCGCTTTCCAGGACCATGTACGGCGGAACCGGCAAATCGGCCTTTTCGTACAGCTTTTTGGCGGCCAGCTTGTTCATCGCCAACGCACTGCCCAGCACGCCCGAACCCTGATACGGAATATGCAGCAGATCTAGAAGTCCTTGAACTGTCCCATCTTCGCCATAGGGCCCATGCAGGATGATGAGAGACGCATCAATGCGGGACGCATCGGCCACTAAAGCCTCAAGGTCCGTTTTCGGGTCATAGCGCCGAACATCGTATTTGGATTTGTCCAGCGCTTCGAAAACCTGGTCACCGCTGTTGAGCGAGACCTCCCGCTCAGAGGATATTCCGCCGGCGAGAAGAGCGATTCTGAGTTTTGCCATAGAGCTTTATTCCTTTCGATTTTCAATGGAATGTCTTTACTTCTTTTGGTCAGCTGTAGGCGTGGATGCAATCCGTTCCAGCAGTTGGGCCGAATATTTTTGCGGCTCCTCAAACCGGATTGATCTTGGGCGCATTGAATTCAACTTCATAATCAAAAAATTCAGTTTTTTTAGAGTGCGGTATTTTTCAGCGGTTTCCTGCATGCCCAGCAAAAGATCTTCGGTCTGCCTGATCTCTTTTTTTAATTCGATCTCCGGCGGCACACAATCCGCATTTTTCAGTATCTTGTACGCCAGGCGAAGTTCTTCGGCGACACAAGAATCGTCCTCCAGAATCAATGGCTTGCCGGAACCGCTCAAATTTCTAAAATCACCGCGCTTCTGGGCTTCGCGAATCCGTTCTTCCACAATTTTTTCAAAACCTGGCAACATCATTCACTTGATTTCCGCTCTTGAGATGGGCATCTTTTGAAATTTTTTTAAAATATAGCACAGTTTGGGGGGTTTTAAAATTCCAAATGCGTTCGCCCGGTTAAATTTCCATTTAGGATTTGACCCCACGCGCGGCAATTTGATAGTAGGTAAAATTTAATTCGGCACATCCATCTTCCGAACCCGCGCGCCTTGTGCGCAGGATGAATAATGCCGCCAATGACAGTTCGCATCTCGTTCCGCAAGCCATCGGACCCGGAGACGATCCCGCTCCAATTCGATGGCCTGACAAACTGAAAGGAACTGGTACATGAAAAAAATAGCATTCGCCGGTACGGATGGAAGAACGCTTCTGAGTGCCTTGGTGTTATCCACCGCCACCAGCGAAAGATTTCCGGAAAGCTATCAAGGGGTCGTCATCCGCGGCACCCCTTCCATGCCGAAGTTCGCCGAAATGATGAACTGGCCGGTAAAATTCATTCCAACAGATAGTAATTCGGTTCAGGACTATACCGCCGCCATCCTCCAAGCGCTGCGCCACAAAGAGATTGATTACGTCATCCCCATGCCCGAAGCCCTTCTATTTGAAGGTCTGGTTGACGCGGTTGCGGCGGCCGGCTTTGAGGACTGCATCATTGGCCTGAGCCAGGAGGGCGCCTTCATCGAAGGCGACAAAATCCGATGTAAGAGGTTGTGCCGTGCCGCGGATATTCCGGTGGCTTCTTCCTGGGCGGAAGTTGATGCCAAAGATTACCGTGCTGTGTTAGCCACCTGTTTGGATAATATCCAGGAATTCGGGGGGGCGGTTTTGAAATATCCCTACAGTGCCGGCGGCAAAGGGGCGCGCATCATTTTGAATTCCTGGGAAATCAGGGAAGTCTACGATGGGCTCCTAAAAGATTACAGGGATAATTATAAAAAGATGTATGGCAAAAGCGCTGTCTGGCCCCTATTGATCGAGTCCCTGATGTCGGGAGTTGAAATCAGTTTTACCATATTTGTGGATCAAAATGGCAATTTCCAGGTTTTACCGACGGCCATGGATTATCCCGAACGGTTTGAAGGCACGGCCAGCAAGGCGAATCCCATTACGGGGGGTATGGGCGCGATTTCCCCGCATCCCATGGAAAGCCCGGAGTTGATTGAAATGACCGGAGAGATCATTGCCAAGCCACTCATCCGACAAATGCAGGCGAGCGGAATCCTGCGCCCCTGCATTTTGTATCCGGGTTGTTTTGTTTCCTTTGACCACGCCATGCGCCCGACGCAGATACGTGTTTCCGAAATCAATATTCGTCCGGGCGAGCCTGAAGCCCAGCCGGTCCTCCGCCGTCTGCGAAACCTAGGCGCTCTCATCAGCGCCACTCTCGAAGGTAATCTCCAGGAGGTCAAACCGGAAGTAAGAACGGACCAGATAGCGATATGTTCGGCCCTCGTGACCGGGCCGGGGGGACCGGACGGCCAAAAAGGTTATCCATGGTCCTGCACCAAAGGCGAACCAGTGGAAATCGACTTCAAGTATATGCAACGGAAAGGCATTCAAGT
>CP070697.1:2083955-2090235 GCA_020353555.1 Desulfobacterales bacterium | reverse complement strand
ATTAAGCCATTCGACACGCATATCGACCTGTGGCCCCTACTCGCGGCACACCTTTAATGTTGCCGGCGCCCCTTTCCCAAAAACATCCGGATCGTACATCTCCTCGGCCCGGACCGGCATCACGATGAACTCGCCGGGGGCAATGGCCTGGGCGGTGTAGGACAGGTGATAGTTGCCCGCCGGCAGATATTCGGAGTAAAAGCGTACGACCTCATGGCGCCGTTCCTGGTGATAGAAACTCCAGCGGGAAAGGCCGTAGGCGGACCAGTCGCGGTAGCGAAACCACCAGGATCCCCCCGCCGGTTGGTATCGGCCTTTTTCGGCATCCACCACCGAGGCCGTCGCGAGATCCCGATTGACCGGCTCCAGCCCGCCCGGCACCGGGTCCGCGACCACCACGAAGTTGCGCGCCGTCGGCAGGGACACAAAAAGATCCACGCGCACGAGTTCTCCCGCCCTGATTTCCATGGGATTGGGAAGCAACACCCAGCGGCCCATACGTTCCACGCTATATTCGCGGTGGATTTCAATGCCCGCATTGATTGGATTCATCTGCAAGGCTTCCGCCGCATACGACAACCGCGCGCCGTAGTACACCCGTCCGGCCCCTTCACGCTCCAACTGCAGCGTGGTCTTGCGGCCGGCATCACCCGCCCGGAGGGAACGCCGAAATTCCACAGGCGGATCGCGCTGATCCATAAAGCGCGCCTGGCCGATCACCTCATGGTCCAGCGCCGCGCGCACCTGTAAGTCAGGGCTCTCCTTTTCATATACCCGGCTGAAATCAACCAGCGCATTCAGGCAGAACACGTTTTCCTGGGTGTTTTCCCAATGGTCCCGGTTCTGGCGGCTTTGGGTGATAAAGCGCACCAGCCTGAAGGGGAGGTCCCCGACCAGTTGGCGGCCCGCAGGGGCTTGGCTCAGCTTTAGCAAAGCACTGAGAATCGCGCCGTTGGTCCTCAGGGGAGACGCCAGAATCCGCGTGTAGCTGTCGTCAAGCGTTTCGCTGAAAACCGCCTTGCCCCCCGACTGATGGGCATGGCCCAGGATCAAATGGCTCACTTCCGACTGAAGCGCTCCGTTGCCCTGGAGCTTGATGGCCGCCAGCAGGAAGTGCGCTTGGCCGAAAAGGCTCATTTGCGGCACATGGTCACGATAACGCTCCAGGTCCGCGGCGCTGATCCTCCCATGTTCGGCGAGGGCCGCCAGCGCCACGGCGCGCACCGTGGAGGCCATCCCCTGGGAATAAAAGTCCGGCAGCACGTTCCGGCGCAGGAGGGTCAGCAGATAGGCCTGCAGTTTTTCCTCCACGCTGGATGGAATTGCATAACCGCTGGAGCGCAGCCAGTTAAAGGCGAGGGCCGTATAGGCGCTCAGGTAGGGACTCACATAGGGATCCTCAGGGATATAGTAAGTCATTCCGCCATTGGGCGCCTGATAAACAGCGGCCTGTTCCAGCACCTTGAGGGGCAGGCCGGCGCTTTCTTCCCATTTAAACCCTGTCGGCAGGTAGGCTTTCAGATTCCGGTAATGGGCGGCCATTACCCCTTTGGTAAGCACCTGTTCCCAGCAGCTGTAAGGGTAATCCCGCAGATACCGGAAGGCTCCTTCCAGGTTGCTGATCAGCGACGGGGAAACCACCACACTCACCTGTCCGACATCCGTGCGGACACCAGGCGGCAAGTGAATGGATTCGGTGACCCGATCGGACACAAACGTACCGTAGGCGGCGGCCGTCTCCAGGGTATAGCGTTTGTGAACCGTGAGCACGTGCATCACTCCGTCGCGATCCAGCGTGTCACCGCCCTGGGCCGTAAACCGTATCGTGCCCTCCCCGACGGTTTGCAGGGGCAACCACACCATCATCCGTTTATAGGGCTCCGCCGTCAGGGTCCGGGCCACCTCTCGGCCGGCCTTTCCGGGCTCGGTCGTAATCGCGCCTTCGGCCGTGATGGTTACCGCCAGTTCACGCCGGTGAGGGGTGCGGTTCATAACACTGAAGCCGGCCTGAAAGCGGTCGCCGGCGGTAACCTGATTGGGCATCGCCGGGCGAATTTCGGTGGGGCGGTTAACCTCAAAACGATTCTCTCCCAACCCCAGCCGGTCACCGCGCGTCACCGCCAGGGCCAACACGCGCCAACCGGTCAAGTTATCCGGGGCTTCAAATTCGATCCGGGCTTTACCATCGACATCGGTGATCAGGGAAGGGTTCCAGTAACTCACAAACTTGAACACCGACCGCAGACTCAGGTCCAGCCCCCCGCCCCCCCCGGGGTTGGCGCCTTTTTTCTCAAACTTCTGCCGGCCCACCAACCGCATCAGCAGGCTGTAGTTTTCCAGATCCAGTCCGTCCACGGCGTAAAAGCCCTTGTACGGATCAAAATAATCGCGTCCCTGGGAAAGCAGATCCAAAACGGACTCATCCAGCACCGCCACGGCCAACTCAACGGGTTCATCGGCCGGCCCGCGGCGCGGGGCAGCTCTTAAATCCACCTGGACCCGCTCACGGGGTTTGTAGGTCTCACGCGCGGGCGCAACTTCGACGACCATCTCCTTGTAAGGGTCGGTCACCGGCACCTGGACATAGCCCATGCGAAAGGCCGGTTTGCCCAGATCCACCTGGCCCTCATCGGCCGGCTGCTCCACCCGGGGGGACATCGCCACGACCGAAAGAAAATAGCCCGGCAGAAAGTCGGCCAACACTTCAAATTCAACCAGCGGCGTACTGGTCTCAAGGGTTTGCACCCAGCTTCGCAAAACGCCGTAACGCTCAATGGTGATGAGGGCCGCTGCACCGGGGAAGGGATTTTTCACCAGATAACGGGCCGTATCGCCGACCTGATAGCTCGCTTTTTCCGGAATGATTTCCAAGCGGTGGTCCTGACTTTCCTCCCACACCACCTGTCCTTTGCCGGTCACCCATTGATAGAGCTGGCTGCTGTGCCGCCGGCCCCGGCTGTCTTCAATGAAGGCGGTCACCCGGTAAGATCCGGGATCCCGGGGGGTAAACTGACAGCGGACCGGCGCGGCCGTCGACACCAACTCACAGCGCCCCGCTTCCTGCCATTGCTGGGTATAATGCGTCAGGTAGGCATTGCCGGCGCCCTTCACCCGGGCGGCTTTGGTGACCCGGCGCTCGACTTCGACCGTGATGGGCACGCCCGCTTGCGGTTGACCCTGAGCATCGACGACCAAAATCTCTGCTTCAGCGGGTTCGTCCTCGTGGAGAACCCATTCGGTAGGGCGCAGCCCGACATAGCGATCGCGTCCGGCATAATCCGCGACGGCCAGATGCGTGATGAATTTTCCCCGGTCGTCGCGTACCGCGCTTTCCACCACGAGTCGACCATACAAGATATCGCTGGGGACCAGGTTAAACGCGGTGGTCAAATTCCCCTGCCTGTCAACCGTGCTTGCGCTCTGATGCACGGTTTGCTTGTCCGGCTGCCCGGGAACCATAACGGCAAAATGGAAACCTTGCGCCAGCGGCGCCTGGGCCCGCAAAGGCCGGCTTTCCAGAGTCGCCGTTATACGCGCCGGCGCGTCGGCATAGGGACCGCCGGCGTGGAGGCGGGCCCGGGTGCTGACTTCCACTTTATCGCCCGGCTGAAACATGCCGCCGTTGAGGTCGTTGGTGACCCGAAAGGAAGCCGGCGTAAAGTCACTGACCAGCACCTGCAAAGGGTTCCAGGTTTCCTGATAGAATTGGGATGTGAGCTCAAACCGGTACCATCCCACCGCTCCGCCGGCCGGCACGGTAAATTCGCCGTGATGCGCCCCGAAAGCCGACAGGGTCAACGCCTGCACTTCGTAGACGGTTTTCCCCATCGGATCGATAACCCTGAGGCGATAGCCGGCCTGGGGTGCCGGCACCAGGGTCAGATTATCCTGATTGCGCACATAGAGCTTGTACTGAATGGTGTCGCCGGCCTTATACACACCCTGGGCGGTGGTACCCCAGGTGTGAATGTGGCCGTAACGGCGGCGCATACGGGGATACACGGTATAACCGGACGTGCGATAGGTATCCACCTTGAAATGATAATCCAGCGGCACGAGGGCCATGTCGCCGCCTTTATCCACGCGCACAAACAGGCGGGGTTTTTGTGGATCGTGACTACGCAACAGTCTCAAATCCGGATCCAATTCCCAGGTTCCGGCCAAAAGCGCAATACCGTTTTGATCGGTGATCCCTTCACTAAGAGAGGCAGGCAGTGCCGGAAGGGCCTGATAGGTGTCTCGATAGATTTTAACCGCGGCATCAGACACCGGACGGCCGCTGGCCAAATCCACTACCCAAACCAGGGTATTGTAGTGCCCGGCCTTGACGTGCACCTGAAAGGGCGTGATTTGGGCGAAGAACCGGCGTTCCCAATTATTCTTGGATACGGGCGGGATCGAATCCACCCGGCCCTGCACCACCCCGGATTCTCCGCCGAGCAAAGTCCGGATACCCATTGGGACTCTAACCGCCGTGTCTTCCACAGCGGGCACGTCAAGCAACTGTTTGCGGTCCACGGCTTTCCCTTGAGTGCCGAGCCGCTCGTAAGTGACCGTCACCGCATCGAGGTTGGTGACGACCAGCGGCATATCCGTATCCACCGCCTTTTCCAGGACGGCTTGGGGATGGGTGAGAGTAAAATCCGGGGGCCGATGATCCGTCGCGAACTTCATGTCCAAAGGCGCGGCCAGAGGACGACCGAACTCATCCCGGAGTTTTTCCACGGCACTTTGCAGCGTGTAAACCTTAAAAGCAAGCAGCACCTCCGGCAGCCAGACATAGTATTTCCGACCCTGACGGTGGGGTGTCGCCAGTTGCGAATAGGACCCCCAGTTGGCCCAGGGATCATAGTCTTTCCGCCCGCCGGCCAGGTCTGGCGTTATCTTGACATGCGCCTTGACCTCCTCGCCGATGACCGGTGCCGTGAAAACTAGCGCCACCCCTCGCAGGGGATTGCAGCGCAGTTGCTCCCCAATGGGTATTTCCGGCGTCAGCGCAACTTTTGCTCCGCTGTTGGCGGTGCATTCAATCCCGGCAAATCCAAATTCGGGAAAAGTATGAAAAGCGACGACCACCCTTTCTTCGGCCCCTTTTTCCGGTCCGGCGGAAGAAACCAGCCCCGGCTCCACGGTCAGCTCCACGGCCGTATCCGAAGCAAGTTCGTGCAGGGGGGCGACGAGCCATACCCGTCGGGCTTCGCCCTCCGGCGGAATTTCCGGTCTGATTTCCGATTCGGCGGCGGCCCTGCCAGACGGCTTCGCCGCATCCGTCATCACGGCCGACTTCTCTCCCGGCAGGGGAAGCACCCGCGGTGTTTCGTCGTCGTCCGGGTCAGGCTCGGCCCGCAGCTGCATCCGTTGTTTGGCGTCCCCCGATGTCGTGATAAAAACATGGGCCTCCACGGATTTGCGGGAGACGGGCTGATTAAAGGTCATGCGAATATAAGGCATGCCGGGGGCTTTCCACGTTTTAAACCAGGCATCCCGTACCTGGGGACGCGCGGTGCGAAAGTGGTGGAGTACCGCCCGGTCCAGGGTCGCTCTGTTCTCGGCCGCAATCCCGGGTTCCACCACGATTTCGTAACGGGTGGCGGGTTGCAGGGCGGCTTTTTCGTCCAACTGGCAGGCCAAGGCACTGGTGTTCAGCCAGCGCCACTGGCAATCCACCGCCGGGGTGATGGTGATCGGAATTTCGTCGGCATCCCGCTCCATCCGCCCCACCGGCACCACCGGCTGGTTAAACTGAATCACAATCTGCCGTCCGGGCGGAACATCGTTGCCGCTTGGCGTTATACGGTCGATCCGGAGCGGTGGGGTATTGGCATGGACATCAGTAATCGGAAGGAAAATGCAACAACCGGCCGTGATGACCGCCATCAAAAGGCGATGCTCAAATTGGGGCAACATCTCAGTCTCCTATTGCGCCAATAGCGCAGGGTTCGTTGTATCGTCACCATCAAGGGTAGACGTTTCATGCCTCTCGTGTTAATTTTTGCGATAGCTTACAACTGCTATCCCGGATAGACAGCGGTTCGAATGATCACGCCAAGCGCAATCAAATCCAACCCGGACAACTGCGATCACCCTCAGGCGGAATATCCACCTTCTTTGCGCATCTTTTCTTGACCCTCGCGCAAATTCTCATTACTATCGCTTGAAATTTCGTATTCAACCGAGCGATAATAACGATAATACGGCACAGCCCCCCATGAAGAAAAAAATTTTGACGATCGGCGGCGGAAGCGGGCAATTCGCTCTGCTTTCCGGCTTAAGAGACCTG
>CP070697.1:2077567-2083855 GCA_020353555.1 Desulfobacterales bacterium | reverse complement strand
GGTGACGAGCTCTTTTTGACTGGCAGTTTGGAAAACGCGGTAGGTGGGCGTCTTGACGGTATATTTTAGATTGGTGGGAACCCGAATGAGCCGCGGCTGGACTTTTAGGGGTGCGGTCAGCGTCTGGGCGGCCGATACGGTATCCGCAAGGATGGAATAACCCGCCACCATCCCCGCCACGGCCGCCAGGCCGTTTCGGAGAAAATGGCGTCGCGGCAGACTTCCTTGATTTTCTTCGCTGCATGCTAATTCACGGTTCAGCTTGGTATCCGACATAACTGTCTCCCTTCTCATCTTGAAATTGTCTGACTGTTTTCTAAAGTGGTGCATAGCGTACTTCCCGCGGAATCGGCCCTTCAGGGTTCCTCAGGGAAGATCCCATAAACCTTTTCAGGATCATCGCTCAACTGAAAACCGTCGATCGCGACCCGTTGGCCCCGGGAAGTCAGAAATCCGATGGTTAACAGATCGGCCAGAAAGGCACGTACCATTTCTACCAAGGGGTCGTCGTAGATAAAGGTCTTGTCTTCCGTCTGCAGTTTAAAGCGCCAGACGTGATCCGTCTCCTTCTTCTCAGCGGGGGATTGGGGCTGGTTGCACATATTTTTAATACTACATCATTACCCTCACATTTGTCAATAATTCTAAACGTATGCCGGTCTGACGCGCAATGTCGGTGTACGATCTGCCCATCACATCGAATCCCCATTCATTGACAAACGATCCGGGGATCACGATCAGATCCGGGACATACCCGCAGTTTTTCAAGACGGCTAAATGATCCAGATAATCCTGCACCACATGTAAATCCCCGACGACAATATTGCCCCCCCAGAACCGCTGCTCAGCCATTGTCACCCGAATTTCGACACCGTGCCCGGCCAGTTCGCCGGCCTTGCCCATGATCATGACCGCCTGGCTCAAAAGGTCTTTGACCAGCGGCGTAGTATACAGCAGTACTTTTTTGGCGTTGGGGTGTTTCCGGATGCAGGCTTCGAACGCTTGGAGCGACTCCAGACGGAAACCGTCGATGAGATGGATGCCTAAGCCGTGGCCTTTAAAACTGGAGTCGCAGAGCGAATAGCCCCTGGGCTTGTAAGGGTAAAAGTCGTCGGTTTCAGAGGCGTCATCCATCAACTCGACCGTCATGATCCGACCGTGACGCTCGGCTTTCAGCGAACGTCTAAAACCATCACCGGCCAAGGCTTCTGCCGGGGAGAGCCGGAGCAGGTCTGAGGCTTCAGCCTTGGTAATAATGGGTTTTCCGTCGATTGCGACAATCCGGTCGCCGAATCGCAGACCGGCGCGTTGCGCCGGTGAATTACGATAAACGCCGTCGATTACGGCCGAGATGTCCCGGTTCCAGTAGTAGCTGGGTTGAATCACTATCGGTGTGCTCAGTTTGGACCTCAAATCCTGCGCCAGCTCGACGATGGCGTCCCAGCGCGGCCGCGAGTCGAACGCCAGTCGAGGGGCATGAAATCGCGTGAAACCCGGCAGCAAGATGCGGATTTGCAACGCATTATGCCGGTCCAGGTAGCCGACGGTTGCGGCAATGTCTTCGACGGGCAGGGTTGCCGTCGGGACAACACTGCCGACAAATTGGATCCCGGCCTCCTTGAGCAAGGGGATCGCTCGAATCGCCGTTGCGGGGTGTTTTGACCGCATGATCCCCCGTCGGGTCGCAGGGTCGGCGCTGTTGATGGAAACCACCAGGGAAATGGGTTTCAAGCGGGCCAGACGTTCGATCACCGGAGCGGTTAGGAAATCACCGTTGGTGGTGATGTCCAGCAGGTGCCGGGGCTGCGCCCGGCGCGCGATCTCCAGGATTTCCAGAATGCGCGGATTCAGAAAAGGTTCACCCGGCCATCCGTGAGGGACCGGCAGTCCCTTGCGTCTCCGGGGAGAATAATACCGGGCCCGTGTTTGGGCCTCGCCGACCGTCAGCATGGCTTTCTTGGTATAGGCGAGCGCCGAGCCCTTCAAAAAGCAAACTTCGCAGTCACAACTGCACCGGCTGCAGATTTCGCCGAAATTGTCCAGCAGACGGGGATGGGGATAACGCGCCCATGCATTTAGGTTTTTCAACCGAAAACTGTCGACGTTCACGCGGTTGCCGCGGAACCGGATTTCGGCCAACCGCAGCAAACGTCGCAGGAACGCCTCGATCATTAGCAGCCGCGGCTCCTGCGGCTTGTAGGCACTCAGTATTTCATAAACGACCTTGCCTTTCCCCTGCGCGCGGCGCCGTTTGGCCGGTGAAGGTTCCCAGGGACTTCCGTTGACCCCAACCCGCAATTCATCGATGGCGACCACTTCACCGTTTACTTCCGGATCGATGATGCGCAGCAAATTCTCGAGCTGGTGTTGGACGAGAATTCCCGCCTTCCGCCAAAAATCCTCCGTCCGGCCTGGATGTTGGGGTCGTGGGGCTGGAGCGCTCACCTGCAAACCTCCTTCGATCGAATTCTTCCCAGTGTTGGACCGCCGCGGGAATCGGCTGCAAAAAATTCTTGCCTCTAAAAATTATAGAATTATTTTTTTAATTTGGGAAGATTTTATCTCAGACCCTTGTCCGTCCGTATTCTAAAAAGTCGACCTGCTCATCCAAGTGTCCGGAACCCATCGCCTTACACTCGGCCGTCGGCCACGTATTTTTGAGTTGACATAAATGCCACAATGTAGGATAAAGGTAGCTGCCGTGGATTTCGCGGATGATGACGGGAGGGCCGCAATCGTATGTGACGAGCCGCAGATGTCCGCAGCCCCGGACCAACCCACCGTTTAAGGATCGCGGTCCGGTGATCCCAGTGGCTTTCTCAGGCTGACCCGCCGAGGGTTGACCGCATTGGCCAAGGAGAAGGACCTTGAAAACCGCCCAGATTGAGCCGGAATCAAGGCTAAAGGCGGAAATTGATGCCGGCAAACTCGAAAACTACTTTTCACAGTATCACCATGTCATTGTGGCCTACAGCGGCGGCGTGGACAGCGCCTTGCTGGCCTATGCGGCCCACCGGGTCTTGGGCGACCGCATGGTGGCCGTCTTGGCCGACAGCCCTTCGCTTTCCCGCCGGGAATATCGCTGTGCCCTGGATTTTGCTCGGATTCACGGCATCCCTCTTGAAATCATTCGAACCCAGGAATTGAAGGATCCCCATTACCAGCGCAATCAGGGCGACCGCTGCTACTATTGCAAACAAGCCCTGTTCAAGCAAATCAAGGAATTCCGCAAACAGCTGGAGGGATCCATCAATGATTCGTTTTGGCCCATCGTCTACGGCACGAACCGGGACGATCTCAGGGATTACCGACCCGGTATCCAGGCCGCCCACGAAGCATCCATCCTGGCCCCGTATCTCAAATTGGGATTTGACAAGCGCACAATCCGGGCCATCTGCGGTTATTACAGGCTGGACATCGCCGCTAAACCCGCCATGCCCTGCATGGCCAGCCGCATTGCCTATGGCCAAGAGGTGACGGCCGAGAAACTGAACCAAGTGGAACAGGCCGAGGATTTTCTGTATGATCTCGGCTTGCGGGTGTTACGCGTCCGTCACCACGGAGACACGGCTCGCATCGAGATCCCCCCGCAGGATTTTGGCTTGTTATTGGAAAACCGCGAAAAGATAACCGAAAAATTGCACGCATTGGGGTTGGTTTATGTGGCGCTCGATCTGGATGGGTTCAAGAGCGGCTCCCTGAATGCCGTTTTGCAGAAACGTAAAACGTCGAATTGAATTAGCGCCGGCAAAAAAACCATGGGTTGGACCAAAATAGTCAAAGACAGTTTTGTGCTTGTGGGGATATCCGTAGTTGCCGCGTTTAGCGTGAACTTTTTCTCCCCGGTCGGCATTGCCCTGGTCGGCCGGTGGGATGACAGGCAGGGCGTCGTCAGCGCCCGGGCCAAAACCGATAGCGCGGGCGATGCTCTGGCTATCACGGATGTGAAGGTTGCCAAGCAGATCCATGACAGCGGGAAAGCCTTATTTGTCGACGCCCGTTCGCGTGACGACTATGAAGAGGGTCACATTCAAGGGGCCGTATCTTTGCCGGTGGGCCAATTTGACGAGGCGGTCGAGGCCTTCTTGGAACAGTATCCGTCCGAGGGCCTCATTGTGACCTACTGCTCAGGACGAGCCTGCGATGACAGCCATCGGCTGGCACAACTTCTCCTGGCCCTGGGATATCCAAACGTCCGCGTTTTTATCGATGGTTACCCGGGCTGGGAAGCGGAGAGGTATCCCGTTGAATGAGATTCTATCAAGAATAGCGGACAACTGTTGGATCGAACTGGCCGGCCGCTGGTTTCTCGGTCTGACTTTTATCTATGCCAGTTATCATAAAATCGTAGCGCCGGCGAATTTCGCCAAACTCATCTACGGTTATGATCTTTTTGCGGGAATACTGATCAACCCGATCGCCATCATTCTACCCTTTGTGGAACTCGTTTGCGGCCTGGCCCTGATACTCGGCTTTTATCCCCGATCCGCCGCGTTAATCATCAATACCATGCTTCTAAGTTTTATCATCATCCTATCGATCAATCTTATCCGGGGTCATGAATTTGACTGCGGCTGTTTTTCGTCCGGGCGGTCCGGATATGCAAGTTCCACGGAAATGACGCTTGTACGGGACATTATTTACGGGGTGATCGGACTGCAGATTTTTTTGTTCCGCAAGCCCCGCAAGGCGTGCATTGCAATTTAAGCTAGTATTTAAGGTTGACAAACGGCCTCAGTTAAATTAGATAGTTCAAAAACAGGATTGGTCGCAAGAATTTGCAGGTCTATCAACGATGAATCACTCGACATTTTGGAACACCGCCGCCGCGGCCGCCGCTAGGGCCCCAGCCCTGACGACGGTCAACGGCGCTTAAAGCATTTCAAACGCTGTAACCAACGTCATGGCTGGTGCAACCGGTCCATGGCGTTTTTTTTTGCCCCGGGCCGGCAACGGTTCGGGGTTTTTTCATTACTTTTACGGAGGAGGATATCATGGTTCCGGAAGAAACGATCCGCTTTTCGCGCCGGATGGAGCAGTTACCGCCTTACCTGTTCGGCATGGTCAACAAAATGAGGCAGCAGAAACGCAGCCGGGGTGACGACGTGATCGATTTAGGCATGGGTAATCCCGTCGACCCGGCCCCCGAGGCCGTAATCCACAAGCTGTGCGACGTGGCGGGGGATCCGAAAACCCATCGCTATCCTGCCGCCGATGGACTGCGCAACTTGCGCCGCGAAATCGCACGTTCCTACCGCAAGGATTATGGGGTCCATTTGGACAGCGAGTCCGAAGTCATCTGCACCATCGGCTCCAAGGAGGGCATATCCCATCTATGTCTGGCCCTGGTGGGTCCGGGAGACACGGTCTTGGTCCCCGCGCCGGCATTTCCCATCCACATCTATGCGGCGGTGATTGCCGGCGGCAGCGTCATCCGCACGCCCTTGGATGGCGAAGAGTCCTTCCTGAATCGCATCGTCAAGATGTGTGAAAACGTGCTTCCCCGGCCGCGACTCCTCATTCTGAATTATCCGCACAATCCCACGGGAGCTTTGGCCACGATTGACCTCTTCCAAGAGATTGTCGCCTTGGCCCAAAAATATCGATTGATGGTCATTCATGACTTTGCCTACTCCAGGATCGCCTTTGATGGGTACAAACCACCCAGTTTTCTGGAGGCGCCCGGCGCCGAGAAGGTGGGAGTGGAATTCGGTTCGTTTTCCAAGACATACAACATGGCCGGTTGGCGGCTCGGATACTGTGCCGGCAATCGCAGGATCATCGAGGGCTTGGCCAAAATCAAGGGCTATTATGACTACGGCATCTTTTCGGCGATCCAGGTCGCCGGTATTGTGGCCTTGAGACACTGCGAGGCCGAGGTGGCACGCCAGGTTGAAAAATATCAGCAAAGACGGGATATCCTATGTGAAGGGCTGCAGCGCATGGGATGGATGGTGTCCAAACCTTCAGCGGGAATGTTCGTCTGGGTGAAGCTGCCCCCTCCCTTTGAGCAAATGGGATCGATGGATTTTGCTCTCCAGTTATTGCAGAAGGCCAATGTGGCCGTGGCGCCCGGGATCGGCTTCGGCGAAGAAGGCGAAGGGTATCTGCGCATGGCCCTGGTTGAAAACGAACATCGCATCCGCCAGGCTCTGCGGCAAATGAAACGAACCCTTCCGGAAATCGCCGAAACGGTCACGATTGCCACCAAGGGTGCCGCTCCCCCAGAACCAAGAATGGCCAAGATTTAAGTTTATAGGTTCAATCGGATCAAGCCCTGGCAAGCTC
>CP070697.1:2071163-2077467 GCA_020353555.1 Desulfobacterales bacterium | reverse complement strand
GGTATTGCCCTGGACGACATAAACTTTTCCTAAAAAAAAATGGCCGGCGTATGACCCGGGAAAGTTAGCGATCAGTTGTTCGAATAGTTGCTTGGCACGCGCCAACTCGCCAGCTTCCATATATAATCCCCCGAGCAACGAGTAGACTTTTTCCTGCCGGGGATCTTCCGCAATTACATTTTCATAGGCCTCAATCGCGGCCTCCGTCTCTTTGTGAATCTGTTTTATTCCGCCATATATGATCAGCGATTTGACATCGTTGGGATTTTTGGCAATCATATCCTCAAGCACGCTCAGCGCTTTCTGGTCCTCCTTATTCTGCAGATAAACGGTGGCCAACTCTCTTTGCAGATAGGAAGAATCCGGGTCCTTTTCGATAGCTTTCCCAAGCCAAAGCACCGCTTTGTCCAAATTGCCCCTATTTCTTTCGATCTGCGCCAAAGTAAAAAAGTAATATCCATTTTCGGGCTTAAAGGATACCGGCGGCCTTTGAGACGTGGGTGCGGCCGTGTTCGTCGTAAAAGCGCAGCCTGAAACGAAGGTGACAATTAGGGTTAAAAGGGCACATTTAATCCAAAAGGCTTTCATTGCGATGATTTCCCGTTTCCGATCTTGGCGGTTTCGTTAAAACCGAATCTATTCAGCTGAGCCTCCCTCGGTATAGGAAGCAAAATCGGGTATTTCGCGTTTAAAGAATTCACGCATCTTTTTTATGATATTTTTTTCAACCTGCCGGACGCGTTCCCTGGATATCCCGTAACGATCGCCGATTTCCTGCAAAGTAACGGGATTGTCTGAGAAGATCCGCAAATCAAAAATTTCGATTTCACGCGGCGTCATTTTTTTTCTGAATTCGGCGATTTTATTGTGAAGCAGCAGTTCAATCTCTTTTTTGGAGACCTGCTCCTCAATGGATTCGGTCGCGGTACTTAAGAATTCGATTCTTTCGGTGTCCGAATCATTCTTTAAGGGTGCGTCCAGAGAAACATCCCAACCATCCAAGCGCTGGTCCATATCAACAATTTCCCGTTCGGAAACTCCCAGTCTTTCCGAAAGCAGTTTGGGTTTGGGGTCAAAACCCATATCGATCAACTTCTGCTTTTCCTTTTTCAGCTTGAAAAACAGTTTGCGCTGGCCCTGAGTGGTTCCGATTTTTACCAGACGCCAGTTGTCCATGATAAACTTGAGAATATAGGCTTTAATCCAAAATGAAGCATAATATGAAAACTTGACATTCTTATAAGGATCAAATTTCTTGACCGCCTGCATCAGACCAATATTGCCCTCCTGAATGAGGTCCAAAAGATTCTGCATCCAAACCCGTTGGAATTCCAAGGCGATTTTTACCACGAGGCGCAAGTTGGATGTCACCAACGCATAGGCGGCCTCCCGGTCACCGTCTTCTTGGACCCTGATACCGTATTCTATCTCTTGTTCGCGGGTGAGAAGTTTATAGCTGCTGATCTCGGTCAGGTAGCGTTGAAGCGGGTCAAATTTTACTAGAGCTTTATCCGCAGAATCGCTGATCGGCTTCTGATCGTTGTTGGCGGTTTTGACGGTGTCATCTTGGACCCGGCTTTTACCTACTTTTTGGGGCTTAGGCTTCTTTTTGGGCATGGCAATTGTTCAAATTGATTTTCAATCGGAATTTCGCTTCGAATTCATTTACGTGCGAAACGTCCAATCTTAACACTAAGATTAAGTCAAGCCATTCGGGTAATTACTATGGACATCCAATAAAGCATATGGTATCAATGGTAACTGTGATTTCATGCGCCTGTAGCTCAGCTGGATAGAGCAACGGACTTCTAATCCGTAGGCCGCAGGTTCGAATCCTGCCAGGCGTACCAAGAATAACCCGCGAGAACTTAACCGGGGGATGCCGTAACCTTCACGTCTGCGCCATCGCATGACACAGATTGTCAATCCATCGACGAATTCAAATAACCTCCCTTCGAAAGTTGATACTATACAACAAATTCCAAAAATATCAATGCCTATTTCCCCCAGCCGCATCATCAGAGGCAAACCTTGTCACGCAAAGAATCCCACCATCGCTTCATCGCGCGATATAAACAATTGATTACTCATTGATAAATATCTCATCCTGAAATAAATTCTAAATCTGCTAAAATCTTTCTAGAGGAAATTTGAGTAGGGAGGATTCCAGCTCAACGGGAGTCTCGTACCAAAAACGGAGCCCGGTTCCCATTGTCGTTAGGGGTTACGGCGCTTCTTGCGCGACCAATTATCCAGAGCACAAAGCACGCTGAAAGGAAGGCTGATAAGAAAATCCAGGATGAATCCGGTCATCAACAGAATCAACAGCAACGGTAATTTCAAAAAAACGAAATGCCCTTTAGCAAATAAGTCTTTCAGATTGCGTTGCATGTCGACCATGACGGCCATGGACTACTCGAATCTCGCTATTGTTGGCATCGATGGAAATAAAGGAGGTCTTGCCAGCAATCTGCACAGCGCAGGCACAGGGTTTATGCCCCTCGAAAAGTTCTTATGGAAAGGACACACCGATTATCTTGGAAACTCGCTTGGCTGATAATATATCATCTTTTTAGGGTGGTTAATCACCTTTCAGGGGGTCAGTCTGTGAAATTCCCGGTTTAGATTTGGCGCAACGCCCCCGCCTCAGCGGGCACAGCGGACTGTCACCGCCTGCCCCTTTGGAATGTCCGCTAATGTGCTGGGTCTATCTTTGCCTGTGTGCATCTGAAGGAATTCAGAGGTTGAACTATAGTTTCTCTAAAAACCGCTTGGCCTGGTATTCGTACTCGCGGGTTTCGAGGTCCACGACACGATGTTGGTCTTCATCCACGACAGTCACAGATACATACCCGCCCCCGCCTTGGAATGACACACAACAAGGATTACGTTCCGTTTGCACGAGACCCTCACCACCTTCGCCGAAATATTTAACGGCGCGATCAATAACCTGTTCAGGTCTCAGGGGCGTTTCTTTGGCGATTCGGATCATGAACTTTCTCCTGATTTGAATAAATTAATTGAATTTGAAACCAAAAAATCCGCGCCATAGGGCGCAACGTTGCAGAATACAAAAATAAAACTGTTTTAATGATAATGCCGGGGAAGACAGTTTCAAGGTGGCCGTCGTTAGACGCTTCACGCCGTGAGATCGACAAAAGTCGGCCGATGCCGAGCCCATCAAAGAGGTCTCCGCTAAAAGCAACTGGAAATTTGACAACGGATGGGCCCCCGATTCGGTCTGGAGGAGCAATTGGACCGGTGAACGATCCCGAACGCTGGAGCGAGATCAAATCGTAAAGCAGACCTTCGACCGCATAGGTTTCGTTGGCTGGCAGAAGCGAATCGGCATCGACGACAGCCCATTATTTGATAATTGTCTGATAATATTGCACTCCAACCCGATATAAAACGGTTTCTTCGATGGTTATCTTTCGGCACCACCTGACCTCAGCCAGGTAACCATCGTAAATTTCGGAACCGATCGCGTCGGATGAAAAATTTTCCATCATTATATAGATATCCGATCCCGGTTTGATGGCATAATTCGAGTCAAAACACATGCCGCCTTTACCGAAGTTACACATCCTGGCGCCGAAAAATTTGTCCGAACCGTGATAAGCATAGACAATAGGGGCATCATGATCCTGGCGTTCAAACTCCCTTTTTTCATCATCAATCGGCATGCTTGGCCTCCTTTTGGTTAGGGGTTGAGCCAGGTACGGATTTTCACCACTTTACCTCAAAACGTAAGGCAACCCAAATATTTGAATGTTTGTGCGACTGCAAAGCTTTGCGGCCGTGAAAGAAATGGTTGTATTTTCGGACCTTCGAAGCGACTGCAGATGGGTGAATCGAGATAGAAAAATAGGAATAGCGAACCATCTTCGAAACTGCGAAATAATTCCACAAACATTATTGATCAAAGCCCTTTTGATGTCAAACAAAAAGGTGTTTTCAGTAGGTTAAGTTTCACTTCGCTTAAGCCGATATAAGCAAAAGCGGCAATGGTTTAATCGGCGCTCCTACGGATAATCGAACAGATTCAATCGGCATACTCAATCAGAATGGCACGACAATAATCAGGAGAAATGCGACATGGGCAGCAACAATTCGATTTTTTTGGAAATTTTGGAATGGTTTGATGAAAGCGGTCAAGAACTGGTTCATCGATTGCCGGAAAAAGGCTCGGGTGAAATTAAGTATGGCGCCCAGTTGACGATCAGAGAAAGCCAGGCGGGCGTATTTTTCTATAAAGGAAAAGCCGTTGGAGCCTTCGGGCCGGGTCGGCATACATTAAAAACCGCGAACATTCCCCTCTTGACAAAAGTCGCCAGTCTCCCCTGGGGAATGTCCAGTCCTTTGCGGGCTGAAATCTATTTTGTAAACTTAAAGATATTTACCAACCTGAAGTGGGGCACCCGGGATCCCGTGGCATTCAAGGATTCCGAACTGGGCCTGATCCGTTTGAGAGCTTTCGGTCTGTTCAATCTCCAAGTCGTCCAACCGGTCTTATTTATCAACCGGTTGGTCGGTACGCAGGGGATGTACACAACCGCCGAGATTGAGGAGTACCTCAATCGCGTCATTGTCTCGCGTTTCAATGATTACATGGGCGAGACCATTGATTCCATTCTGAATCTGCCCGCGAAATATGATGAACTCTCGGCGGGACTCGTTAACCGATTACAGGAAGATTTCAGTCATTTCGGCATCAGCCTCACCCATATTTACATAAACGCCATTACACCACCGCCCGAAGTTCAACAGGCCATCGACGATCGCAGTCGCCTGGGCGTTTTCAAGGATATGGACAAACTGATGCAACTGAAAGCCGCCATGGCCATGGAGAAGGCTTCCGAATCCGATGGCGGCGCCGGCCTGGGCATGGGAACCGGTCTGGGGCTCATGATGCCGGCCATGTTCGCGCAGTATTTTGCCGGAGCAGGTATCTCGTCCCAGTCGGCGGAGACGCCGCCGACTCTTTCTTGCCCGGAGTGCCAGCAGGGCATCCCAAAGGATTCCAAATTTTGTCCCCAATGCGGGCATCAGCTTCTGGTTTTCAATCAGTGCACGAATTGTGGCAAAAATCTGACGCCCAATGCCAAGTTCTGTTCCCGCTGCGGCCAGTCGGCAGGTGAAAAGCCCCAGCCTAAGCTTTGCCCCAAGTGCGGCAGCGAGAATTTACCGGATTCCCGTTTTTGCGCTAATTGCGGAGAGAAATATTAATTTTCTAGTCGAACATCAGTGCCCCCAGTGCGGAGCGCCCATCGTTCTAAAAGAAACCGACCGGCTGTTGCAGTGCGGGTATTGCCGGGTGAAGTCCTATCTAATGGCCCGGGACTTCTTGCGCTACATCCTCCCCAGCAAAGCGCCGGAAGATAAACCCTTAGTCTTTTTCCCCTACTGGCGCTTCAAGGGGATGTTGTTTGCCGCCGATTCCAGTGGTATCAAGCATAAGTTTATCGATGTCAGTCATCAGGCCGTCGAATCGCATGTTGTCCCCGTATCGGTGGGCTTGCGCAGCCAGGCCCTCAGGCTTCAATTCGCCCGAGCGGATATCCAAGGCCGGTTCTTAAAACCGACTCAACCCTTGGAACAAGTGATTAAAACCCAAGCGCAGCGTTTCACCCGGTCCCTGTCTCAACCGATTCTACACCAATCCCATATCGGTGAAACCATCAGCCTCCTTTACGCCCCCTATTACGTGGCGGACAGACTCTATGATGCCGTCATTGATGAACCGGTTAAACGCGCGCTACCGGACGACTTTGACGTGGAGCAGTTGCCCGCAGATAGTTCCGGCTGGCATATCAATTTTATCGCCACCGTGTGTCCCGATTGCGGTTGGGACCTGGACGGTGAACGGAACGCTCTGGTTTTGATCTGCCAAAATTGCCGTTCGGCCTGGTATCCAGTCCGCAACAATTTGAAAAAACTGAAATTTGCCTGGATGACGAGCGCGGCCCAAGCCGACCTATATCTGCCGTTCTGGCGGATCAGCGCTGAGATCGAAGGCATCCAGCTTCATTCTTATGCAGATTTGATCCGAATTGCCAATCTGCCCAAAGTCATTCAAAGCGGATGGGATGAACTCCCGTTTTGGTTTTGGGCTCCGGCTTTCAAGGTTAGGCCGCAGGTTTTTTTGCGCCTATCCTCTAACCTGGTGCTTATTCAGCCCGATCGTCCGTTGAACCCAGAATTACCGGATGCCAGGCTCTTTCCGGTCACTTTAGCGGTGGAGGAAGCCGCGGAGAGCCTGCACATCAACTTGGCCAGTTTCTTGAAGCCAAACAATACTCTG
>CP070697.1:2064705-2071063 GCA_020353555.1 Desulfobacterales bacterium | reverse complement strand
ATCCTCCGGGTGAATATCCTGCACGAACTTGGAGGTTCCGGCCACGTAGGCCAAATAGCCGCCGGTGCTGTGCTGACAGCCTTTCGGCTTGCCGGTGGTCCCGCTGGTATACATCAGAAACAGGGGATCCTCGGCCGGCACCTTTTCCGGTTCCACCCGGACGCCGGCGAATTTCTTCAACTCCTCATTGACGAAGAAGTCACGGCCTTCCACCATCGGCGTTGCGGCGGAATACTTTCCGGGATAACGCTGCCACACCAGGACCTGATCGACACGCTGCCCGTCGCCGGCCGCGGCCGTGACCGCCTGATCGGCTTTTTCCTTATGATCCAGCAGGTTCCCGCCCCGATAATAGGCATCCATGGTAATCAGCACCCGGCTCTGGGAATCAACGATGCGGTCGGCGGCCGCCTTGCCGGAAAAACCGCCGAAAACCTGGGAATGAATGACACCGAGACGGGCGCAGGCCAGCATGGTGATGGGCAGCTCCGGCACCATGGGAAGGTGCAGGGTCACCCGGTCGCCTTTTTTCAGGCCGGCGAAGTCACGCAACAAAGCGGCCATTTCATTGACGCGCACATAGAGCTCCTGATAGGTAATATGCTCGTGTTTTTCATCCTCGGGCTCCGGCACGAAGTGAATCGCCGTCTTGTTCTTGTTTTGGGCCAGATGTCGATCCACACAGTTGTAGCTGGCATTGAGCTTGCCTCCGACGAACCATTTCCAGCAGGGTGCATCACTGGTGTCAAGGGTCGTATGCCAGTATTCATACCAATCGAGCAGGTCGGCATATTCCTTGAAGCAGTTTGGAAAATTCTCCAGACTGAAGCGCTTGTAGATGCCCCGGTCGGTCATGTTGGCCTGGGCGATAAACTCGGGGGAGGGGTAAAAATAGTCTTCCTCCCCCCAATGAACCGCTATCTGGGCCTCTGACGTTTCGATTACCTCTTTTTCTGCCATAAACACCCCCCTATCGATTTGTGGTTAACAGAAGATTTCACACTCTGCCTTTTCTTAAATTGATTCGTTTGGAAAGGCGCAAGAAAATCGGCACGCATTTGGAACCGTTGTAGCTGTCACCCGCTGTCTTACGGGCGAATAATTCGATCCGCATGTTGGTTCGCAGGGCGCCGCTGTGAGGCGCGTTTCAGGAGAGGTTGCGTCGCGCGGATGGAGAAGTGGACCGTCAGTCACTCGGAAACTGTCGTCTAGCCCGCCGATCGTTCGGATTCACTGCGAGATCCGCCGAGCTAGCACATGCAGCAGGTGGAGGAGTTGAGTTATCGTTGCTCGTCGGCAATAAAATCCTCTCCCGGGTATTCCGACTCGTTTCCTGTCACGGCCGTCAGCGCATTGCGGAAACAATCGTTTCCAGACGCTTTGCGCGCGATGCCATGAGCGCAATTAGGCAATTTCGTCTGAAAATGAATTCCACTCAGATTTTATTTTGAATTAAAAAAGCTATTTGCTGTTATAATTTTTGTTTTAACTTATATATGTTACGATCTATTACAATCAGTAGTACGAATTTGTCAAGGTGATTTTTATTCATTCCCGATTTTTTGGGGGGAGATTTTTTAGGAAGATCGCGGGTCGAGGAAACAGAAGGGCGGCCGGTGACGCTTTTGGGATGTACTTGACAAAACCGAATCTGATTTCATAGGATGAATTAGCTTTCAGGCGCCGATGATTCCGACGGCCGTTTGGGGCGCTAAACCCGGAGAAAGGAGCAAGACATTGGCACAACTCATCTCAGATCGCAGGGATATCGATTTCGTCCTCTATGAACAATTGAGAGTCGAAGATCTTTTGCAGACCGCAACCTATAAAGATCTCAACCGCAAAATGTTCGATATGGTCATCGCCGAGGCCCGCAATCTCGGCCTGAAAGAAATCCTTCCGACTTACACCGAGGGCGATCGGATCGGGGTGCACCTCGAAAACGGAAAAGTCAAGGTGCCGGAATGCTTTCGCCGACCGTATCAGCTCTTTGCGGAAGGCGAATGGATTGCCATGTCCGAAGACCCGGACGTGGGCGGCCAGGGATTGCCCCACGTCATCCGGCAGGCGGCCTTCGAGTATATCGTGGGTGCCAATTTTGCTTTGGCGGCCTTCGGCAATCTGGGCCACGGCGCGGCGAAAATGATTGAACTTTACGGCACCCCGCAGCAAAAAGAGCTGTTTTTGGAGAAGATCTATTCCGGCCAATGGGGCGGCACCATGCTGCTCACCGAACCCGGGGCCGGCTCCGACGTGGGGGCGCTCACCACCACCGCGGTCAAAAACCCGGACGGAACCTACCATCTTACCGGAAACAAGATTTTCATCACCTGCGGTGAGCACGACCTGACCGCCAACATCATCCATCCCGTGCTGGCCCGCATTGAGGGCGCCCCCAAGGGAACCAAAGGCATTTCGCTGTTTCTCGTGCCCAAAATCTGGGTGAACGCGGACGGAAGCCTGGGGGAACCCAACGACATTGTCTGCACCGGCGTCGAGGAAAAAATGGGGCTGCATGGAAGCCCCACCTGCAGCCTGGCCCTGGGAACCAAGGGCCGCTGCCGCGGTCTTTTGCTCGGTGAAGCGAACAAGGGGATGCAGGTCATGTTTCACATGATGAATGAAGCCCGCCTGGATGTAGGCGCCCAGGGTTTTCTGCACGGCTCCGCGGCCTATCTGTACGCGGTCAATTACGCGCGGGAACGCCACCAGGGCCGTGACCTGTCCGCGGGCAGAAACCCCGACGCCCCCCAGGTGCCGATCATCCGCCATCCGGATGTGCGCCGCATGCTTTTGCAGATGAAGGCCTACGTGGAAGGGATGCGCAGTTTTGTGTATTATGTGGCCTATTGTCTGGACCAAGGCCGGTGTGCACCGAACGCCGCGGAAAAAGAACGCTACCAGGGCCTGGTCGAGCTGCTGACCCCGGTGCTGAAAGCCTACTGCAGCGAACGCGGACTGACCGTTTGCGACCAGGCGATTCAGGTCTACGGCGGGTACGGTTATACCCGGGAATATCCCGTCGAACAGCTTTTAAGGGACTGCCGCATCACCACCATCTACGAAGGGACCAACGGCATCCAGGCCATGGATCTGCTGGGGCGCAAGCTGGGCATGCGCCAGGGCATGGTCTTTACGGATTTTCTGCAGGCAATTCAGATGACGATCACGCGCGCCAGGGAAAATCCCCGGCTTGAAAAACAGGCCGACCAAGTGGCGCAGGCGGTCAGCCGCCTGGGCGAAAATGCCCTGCACCTGGGCCGTACCGCCCTTTCACCGGATTTTAAGGTGGCTTTTGGCTATGCCCACCCCTTCCTGGAGGTCATGGGGGACGTCATCATGGCCTGGATGCACCTGTGGCGGGCCGTGACCGCCCTGCCCCGACTGGAGAAACTGGCCGACGGGTCGGATCCCCGGGCAATCGCGACAAAGGTCGCACAAGACAAGGAAGCGGCATTCTATGACGGCCAACTCAAGACCGCCGAATTTTTCATCCATGCCATCCTGCCGCATACCATGGGCAAAATGAATGCCATTGCCGCCAGCAATGGCGCGGTGATGACCATCCACGAAAATTCATTTGGAGGCTAACCCGCAGCTCGAACCCCGGAGATCGAAATCCAAGACGTCGTCATCGTCTCGGCCGATCGCCCCGCCATCGGCGTCGACCTCCATGGTTACGGCTTCTCTGCCATGTTTTTGGGGGGGCGGCGTTTGGCGGATTCAGGAAGCATCGTGGGAATCCTGATCGTGAATAAGGTCCCTTGGCCCGGTGTTGATTTCACGATGATCTCGCCCCTATGCTGCTCAATGATTTTATTGGAGATAAAAAGGCCGAGGCCGGTACCCTTGTTTGCCTTGGAAGAAAAGAATGGCGTAAAGAGTCTTTCCTTGGTTTCGCTGTCCATCCCGATACCGTTGTCAAAGATATCGAAAGCGATATGCTTTTCTTTTTGCCGGACCCCCAAAACGATTTTATGGCTTTTTTTCGATTCATCCCGGGTGCAGGCATCCACGGCATTTTCCAGGATGTTGATCAGAGCCGAATGAACATAGCCGGCGTCAATTTCGAACTCGCCCACGGATAAATCGAAATCTCGCACAAATTCGATTTCTTGACTCTTCGCCCTCGGCTCCATGACCAGCGCCACCTCATCGGCGAAACTCAAGGCATCGATTCTTTCCCACTTCAGATCTCGTTCCTTGGCATAAAAGAGAATGTCCAAAATCATTTTCCGTATGCGCGCAATCATCAATTTGACCACTTCCCAACCTTCTTTGATTTGCGCTTGATTTTCTTTGACAAAACCCGAATCGAGCAGGTACATGCCGCCGTCTAGACCGGTCAAGAGTCCCTTGATCGCGTGGGAGATCGAGCCGATCATCAGGCCCAAAGAGGACAGATGACTTTGGAGTTCCGTTTTTTCACGGACCAGCCTTTCGAGGTTTTCCGTATACTCCCTCAATTTACGGCGCGTGATGATTTTGTCAAAGGCTCGTTTTAAGGCGATCTCCAACACATCGACATTAATGGGCTTCGTAATAAAATCGGTAGCCTCGTATTTGAGACTTTTGATGGCCAAATCCATGTCTCCGTGGCCGGTGATCATAACCACCTCGGTTTCAGGATTTTCATGTTTGACCTTCTGCAGCAGCTCGATGCCATCCATGGTGGGCATTTTAATGTCGGTCAGAACGACCTGGGGCTGGACTTCACGGAAGACGGCCAAGGCTTCCGCGCCATTTTGGGCCTCGAATACCGCATATCCCATGTCTGCCAGGGATAGATGCATCACATCGCGGATGTCTTTTTCGTCGTCCACTAACAGGATCTTGTTTTTCAGCATCGATCCCCCTTACCCCGGCGCCGGAGTTCGGCTAACCCCCATTCGGCAAGCGAAAAGTCAAGATGAAGCGGGCCCCTTCCGGTTCATGGGGAACAACCCGAATGTGACCGCCGCACTCTTTCACAATTCCGTAGCTAATCGAAAGGCCCAGCCCCGTGCCCTTGCCAAATTCCTTGGTGGTGAAAAAGGGCTCAAAGATTTTATCCGCAAGGGCCTCCGGCACTCCGGGGCCGGTATCGGAGATCTCACAGACCACATGTTGTCCGTCGCAATAGGTCTTGAGCACAATCTGCTTATCGCCGGGCGCAACCTCTTGGGCCTTCCACTTTTCTTCAATGGCATCACGGGCGTTTAGCAGCAAGTTTATGAACACCTGTTCCAGCCGGCTGGGGTCCGCATTGATCCTGGGCAGTGCTTTTTCGATGTTCCATACCACCTCGATCCCTCTTAATTTGAGCTGCTGACTGAAGATTTCAAACGCTTTTTCCAGCACCTCGTTGACCTGGACTTTTTCCAGATCCATATCGGATTTGCGGGAGAATTGGCGCATGTGATTGATAATCTTGGTGGCACGGTCCACATTGTTGTCTACTTTCGTCAACATGCTCAAAAGAATCTCACCTTTGATCGGCTCGTTCTGATTCATCTTTTTGATGAAGGAGCTGCTGGCAGTTTTAATCACGGAAAGCGGCTGGTTCAGTTCATGGGCCACGCCGGTGGCCATTTCACCCAGGGTTGCCATTTTGCTGGCCTGGATCAGCTGCTGTTCGGTTTCCAGCCGTTTGGTGATGTCACTGGTGGTCACCAGCAACACCTTTTTCCCCGGATACTCCGCGGGTGAGATCCTGATATTCACAAAAATGGGCAGGCCCGATTGGTTGATGTGTTTGACGCGGGTCAGTTCCGCCCCTGGCTGAATCTTCGAGGCATAGCGATCCCTTTCACCGGCCAGAAACAGATCCAGAAAAGAGCGGCTGAGCACGTCATCCTTCTCATAGCCATAAACCGCCTTCACGCTTTCGTTGCAGTCGATGATCTCGAAATTCTGGAAATCCAGGACGAAAACCGGATTCGGAATATTGTTGAAAATTTCATGATATTTCTTCTCGGATTTTTCCAGCTTGTCTTCCAGTTGTTTGCGCTCGGTGATATCCAGACTCATCTCCATGGCGGCCACGATCTCGCCGTGGGCATTCCTGATCGGTGAGGTGCGCACAATCCAATGGGCTACCGTTCCATCCTTCTTCACCCCCGATTCTTCGCCGTAATGGGGTTGGCCGTCGGCAAAGGTTCGTTCCACCGGGCAATTCACGCATTTCGTATCGCGTCCTTTATAGGCATGATAGCAGTAGTCTCCCGGCTCAGGATCGAATCGCTCGGCAAATTCGTGATTGTATCGGACCAGCCGGTAATCCTGGTCCTGAACCGTGATATGGCAGGGTACCCGTTCAAACAGCGTCTGATATTCGTCCCTTTGCGCGTTCAGCTCCGTTTGTTTTTCAAATATTTCT
>CP070697.1:2058198-2064605 GCA_020353555.1 Desulfobacterales bacterium | reverse complement strand
GCCCAGCCTCAACCCTCGGCTCCAGTCGGGCGAAGGCTTATCGCTCCGCTCTGAGGTGACATCGCATCCGCCCAGGATAAACATCATAGCCAATAGGATGCCATACCGTGCGAGCTTTCTGATCGATGGCCAGGGCTTGATCAAAGGTTTCCAGCGCTTTTTCATATCTTCCCATTTCGCGGTAGATGAGGCCGATGTTGTTGAGCGTCGTGGCGACCTCATCGCTGCGCATCTCGAGCTGACGGGCGAGCTTGAGAGCATCCTCCAGTTCGCGCAGGGCCCGCTGGTTGTCCGCCAGGGTCCACCATATCAGTCCGGAAGTATTTAAGGCCATCACCTGCCCCAATGGCCAGTGGTCCTGCCGGGCGAGCTGCAGCGTTTGCTGCTGTAAACGAAAGGCCTCCTCGTATCTGGCCTGAAACCAGGCATTGTTGGCCTGTTCGATAATGATCCGGGATTTGAGTTGCAGGTTCTCCGGTTGGTCGGCGGTCACAAGCTTTAAGGCTTCATTGTAGTGCCGATCGGCGGCGCTGAAGTTGCCCAGGAGCCGGTCGCAGCGGCCAACATCCACCAGGGTCTGGGCAACTTTCGTCCGCTGACCCGACTCCTGGTAGAGGTTCAGCGCCTGGGTATAACTTGTTTTGGCCCGGGCGTACTGGCTCAACCGCAAATCATAGATGCGGCCGATGTTGATATACTGCTGGGCCAGCAGTTCTTGCTGGCCCTGGGACTGGCTCAGACGGGCCGCGGAAATGAACTTATCCAGCGCCCGGTCGTACTCCGTGGCATTTTCCAGGACCACCCCGATACTGTCCAAGGTCATGATTTCCTGGTCATAATTTTCAAGGTTGGACATGATTGCGAGGCTTTCTTCAAGGGTTGGAACCGCCTGGTCATATCGCTCCAGACGGGACTGCAGCAAGCCCAGCCGCAGCAGGGCTTCCCCATGGAATTCGGAATCCGGTGCCTTTTCAGCCATCAGTACGGCCAGGGACTGGGCATGCTGAAGGGCCTTCTCCAAATTGCCCCCCCGGTAGGCACTTTCACGACTGTAGCGATACAAATCCGGCAGATACTGTTGGTAGCCCTCAGTCGCACGGGCCACCACCAGGGCATTTTCAAATAACGCCAGCGCCTGCAGAGGCTGGTCCGCCTCCAAGGCGACCTGGGCCCTTTGGACGTAACGGACGAAATTTTCTTGGGCAAAGCGCGCCGCCTCATCCGCGGTCATCCCCCGGTCACCGAGCAATATCCAATCCCTTTGCGAACCCGCCGCCGCCCGGGCCGCCTTCAGCGCTGCGCCCGTTGACGCCCGGCGGTATTCCGTCAAAAAAGATCTCACAAAAGGCGCGGCATCCCCGGCCGGATCCCGGGGCAAAACAACGGCCGGGCACCCGTACAGGGCTAACAGATGCCCAACCGCATAGGCATCCTGCAGAGAACTTTCCGGTAAGAGGACCAAGGAAATACCGGACAATCGGCCCGCCAGAAGGCGCAGCGGCAGGGTGCGTCCCTGCCCCAGTTGCACGCCGGGGATATTTTCGGAAACCTTGCCGGACCGCGTGGGTACGCTCGCGAAAAGACCTACCGGGCTTGCCACCAACAACGTGTGAATTCCGGGCAGAGCCTCCAGGATTTCATTCGCCGGCGCCGACAAGGAAATGGTTTTGACTGCATAGGCGTCCGCGTCCTGGCCTTCCGGCGCAGGGATCTCGGAGGAAGCAAGGGCCAGCAGCGATTGTTTGAAAGGCTTGCGATTCCGGATGGAACGCATCAAGTGGGTGGCGCTGAACACATACGAGAGACTTTGATCGACGGGCAGGGCCGCCGGGTCTTCATAGGCCAGATAGGTGAAATTACCGAAAGAATGCTCCAACTCTTCCGCCGTTACGACCGCCGGTTTGATCTCATCCGCGGTGAGGTGGAAGGCCAGGAACCGGGCTTCCGCTGCCGGTGACGGATACAGCCTGAGCAACGAACCCTCTTCCGGCAGCCCTTCCATCACATCGATGGCCTCCACCGGCCGGGGACCGAATAGCGCGATGACGCCTTCGGGTTCGAATTCCGGGGTATCGCCCCGGGAGGTTTCCAGGACGCTGCGGTATTTTGCCAAAAGGGTTTGATACTGCTCTCGCAGGGCCTGGGTGTCCCCGGGCGATGTGACCAGCTTTTCAGCGATCTCTTCGGCCTGGATGGCCAGTCCCAGAAGGATGATAATCTGATCCTGGGTGCTTTCTTTTTCGCATAGAGCGGCCAGGGTCGGCACTTTTTCCCGGTTTTTACCGATCTTCAGGCTGACCAGCTCCAGCTCCCGGTTTAAGCGGTCGGTTAAGTAATCTTTCTCCTCGCCTTGGGATGCGGCTATTTTCTGCCGCAGGTCCCTGATACCCAAAAGCCGGGGATAAAGGCTGAGGTACAGATTTTTCTCATTCTCCGGCAGGGAGCCGATCAAAAGAGGCGCCAGCCGGTTTACCCGTTCAATTTCGGACAGCCTTTCCACCAGGTTAAAGGCGGATTCGGTTTCACCGGAATGCACCCGGTCGGCGACCAGCGGGGCAAAGGTTGTCACAATTTCCTGGGGATCGCACCCGGCGCGGAGCACGGTCACGGTCGCCAGCACTTGCAGCGCCTCTTCCAGGCGCCCTAAGCGCGCCAGGGCCCGCCATTCCAGATCAGGGAAAAGACCGCGGCGTGACACATCGAGCCCGTCTCGAAGATGCTCAACGGCCTGCTGGGGTTCGCCCAGGGCGGATGCAACCTGCGCCATATTCAAATGCAGCCCGGCTCGCATGTAGAGCTGGCGCCGCTCTTGGATGCCGGCGCCGGACGGTTCCGGTTCCACCCCTTTCAGGCCCCAGAGGAAATGGGTGGCCGCCTGTTGCAGCGTTCGCATCCCCGCCACCGCCTCCTCGATCGCCGCGTCGCCCTTGGCGGATGGCTGCCGCAGGTAATAAACGCCCATCGTATTATGATAAACGGCGTCGAATGCAATCCCTGGCCAAGAGGGTGTGCGGGCCAGCCAGGGGGTTACCTTGCGGTCCAGTTCTTCCACCTGGTTCTTGTGACGGCTAAGTTCAGGTACCTCCGGCGACATCCGGGCCAGCAGATGGGCCATGTTGCTCACGCTAATCGCCGCGCTGACGCCCTGGCCCATGCGCAGGGATAAAAGGGCCGACCGTCGGAAATGCTCAAAGCCCTCCCGTGATTTTCCAAGAGCGACCGCCAGATGGCCGGCCCGATGATATAGAAGGGATACACCATATACATCCGGGTCGGCGACGGGTTTATCGGCCGGATAGTCGCTGAGTTGCCGTTGCACGGCGTCATAGGCGGGAACGACTTCGCCCAACTCCGTTTTTATCCGGCCGATAAAAGCCTCGGCCAATCTTTTCTCCTGGGCGGCTGAAAAACCATAAGCCGCTTGCGTGGCCCCCACCGTGTCCAGGGCCACCTCCAGCGAAATATTGACCAATCCCCCCGGCGCCCCCTTCCGGGGTGGGCGGGCCACACCGTAGCGGTCCACAAGGGCGGCCGCTTCCGCAAAATCCGCCGCCGCCGCTTCCAGGAGTTTTTGCTGTTCCGTCCCGGCAACCAGACCGGCCTGCATATAAAGATTATAGGCGACGGATCTCCGATTGCGGCCTAGATTTTGAAATAATTCCAGACGCTGATTGAGCCCGAAAACTTCTTCAAAGGTTTCCGCCGCCGTTTTCCAATCGCCGGCTTCCTGATAGGCCAGCCCCAGTCGGTCCAGCAGTTCGGCCCTCAGCTGCAGCAGACGTTCCGGCAACTCGAGGGCGGCGGTGATGCGCCGAACCATCGACTCTAGATCCTGCTGAATCTGCGGCCGGCCCTGGGGGGCCATGCCGGAGCGGGGTTGCCCGAGGGAGGCCGCAGCGTTGCCCAAAGCGACCAAATCCCGATTCAGTCGTTGCTGTTCGGCCAACAGCCCTTCCATTGCCTTCTTGTAGGTCTGCCATTCCGAACCCGGCGGCGGCGTGGCCTCCTGTTGGACCAGTTGCGCCCGCCGGCGGTTGATATCGGACTGTCTCTGCGCTAGGGCTTTGGCTTTGCGGGCCAACGGCGCTGCCTGGGAAGCCGGCGTAATGATGCGATCCACGGCATACCGACTGAAGCGGTCAAAAGCTTCGGAGGCCTGGTGGGGGTCCAGCCGGGTGCGGGTGAGGGCGAGGGCCGTGGTAAAGGCCTGGATGGTGGGCGCGGTTTCACGCACCTGAAAGGCGGAGGCGCCCAGGCGCCGGTAAAACAGGATTTCCGTCTCGATATCGTCAAAAGGCACCTGGGCCTCCAGCCGCTGGGAGTAAAACTGAAAAGCCCGACGGTGCTGGCCCAGCAAATAGTAACCATTGCCGAGATTCAGCAGCAAATTGGCCGCATTGCCCGCATTGCGTTTCGGGTCGTTCAAAAAATAGGCTTTCTGGTAGGATTCGACGGCCAGCTCCAGGCGACCCTGCCGGCCGTAGACCGTCTCCAACACCTCCCGCACATACCCCAGGGTCTGGTGGTAGTATTCGACCTGGCCTTGCTGGGCAATGGCCTGGGAAATGAGGCCTTCGGCTTCCGTTAAAGCCTTTTCCTGGTTCAAATAGGTCAGGCAGAGACCGGTGGCGTACAGTCCGATGGGATCTTGGGGGTGCTGGTTGAGTCGTTGGCGGTAAGCCTCCCGCACCCGGGAGATATCATTTTGCGCGGCCGCACATTTGATATAGCCCCGGTGCGCTTCAATGACGGCATCATCATAAACCAGCAGATCTTTGAAAATGGTACGGGCCGAAGAGATTTCTCCCAGTCGGTACAGATATTCCCCGGCCTCGACGGATTTTTTGATGTAACCGGCCCGGGCCAGACGATAGATTTGATCCTCGTAGGGCCGTGAACCGATTTCACGTTCATACAATTCCAAAGCCTGGCTGAATCGCTCCTCGCGGTAAAGAATTTCAGCCAAAGCCAGCCTGGCCGCCGCGCGCTGGGTCGTATTTTGCCGGAACTGATCCAGCACCTGCCGATACGCCCCCTTGGCTTGGTCCCACTCATCCGTGGCATAGAAGATATCTCCGATCCGATTTAAAGCTCCCATGCTCAGAGACGGTTGCGTGTGGCGATTTTCCGCCGCAATCTTCTGGAGCCGCCGGACCGTCGTATCTTCTCCCGTCAATCCCGGGGTCGCCGTGGCCGTCTCCAATATCCGTTCCACCGCCCGGTCGGCCCAGGCCGCCACATCCCCATAATCATCGATGACGGCCAGATAAGCGGCATCGACCCGGTCGGCCATCCCAACGCGGTGATACGCCTCGGCCCTCAAGAACGCGGCCTGGGCGGCCGCGGAACGTTCGGAAGGATAGTCCGTCATAACCCTGTCCAGCAGCTTGATCGCGGCCAGCAGCGATTTGGAATTATTTCCCAATTCCAACAGGAGTTGGGCCTGCTCAACCTTCGATCGGGCCGGGATAAGGGCCGGCTGCCGGTATTGATCCGCAATTCCGGCAAGCTCCGCCAGGCTTTTCTGTAGAATACTTTCTTTTTTGCGAACCGTGCCGGCCAAAGCCCATTGCCGGCGGGTCAGGATGGCGCGCTGCTCGATGAGCGCCAGGGCCGCCCAGGGCTGAGTTTGGCCGTAACGGGTCGTGACGACATCCAAAGCGGTCTCGGCGGCCACCGGCCAATCCGCTGCCAAGTAAAGCTTTCCAATTATATAGGCGGCTTGTCCCGCAAGGGATTTGTCCGCACCGAATTTTTCCAGTACGCGGGAGTACGCCAGGACGGCCAGCAGCGGATCCGGGGGGATCTGCCGCGCAATTTCCTCGGCCAAGCGGAACTGTTCCGCGGCGCTCGCCAGCGTCGGTATTTCACCCTCCAAGGGCAGCGCCCAGAGATTACTCACGGCCTTGCGGCTGGAAAGAAAAAATAACTTGGCGCCGCCGATCTGAGGATAGATCGCCGGATAAGAAAAGGAGGTCAGGGGATAGGCCGGTGGCGTAGTTTCCTGTTCCGGATCCCCCGGGGCGGGTTTAGCCCAGTTTCGATCCACCGCCGGAATGCGATAAACCGCCGCATTGTCTTTCAGGTTGATTTCGCCGTCCCCGTTTGTATCAACCATCACCCGGGAAAAATAGATCGAGCGGCCGTCGGCGGACCAGCTCGGAAAGATGTCCAGGGCGGGCCCGGATGTCAGCGGATAGACTTGACCGTCGGTCAAACGCAGGATCAAAATATCGCCGCCCGCATCTTGACGGTAACTGACAAAAGCAATCTCGTCGCCGGACGGAGAAACCGCCGGGAAGGATGCATCTCCGCCGGTTGCCACAACGCGGGAGCGGCTGTTTGGGGACGTCAATTCCGTGGGGACCCGCTCGAATCCGGTGAGATCGACGGCCGTCAACCGTCGA
>CP070697.1:2051628-2058098 GCA_020353555.1 Desulfobacterales bacterium | reverse complement strand
AGGCCTATGTCGTGGCCATTGAGCCGGGAAACTGTATACCGGAGGGCCGCGTAGATGCCAAAAAGAACAACCGATTAGCTACGCTGCAACCGGGTGAGACGTATGCAATCGATACCGAAATCGGGGTCCTCGACAATCAGGAAACCATTCATCAGTTTATGGACATGCTGTAAAAAGCAAGACCTGAGTTGGGCGATAGTCGAGACTGACGCAGATACAAGCAATTTGAAACGCTCAATTGAGGCAAGCGCAAGGAGGTGATGCGTGAAGGGCCGGCAAGTCGGGGCGTGTTCGAAGCGGTACAGGGCGATTTTGCGATAAGGACCCATAACATGCCCCGGATAGAACCGGAGACAGGCTTCATAAAAACCACCGCCTTGATCGAAGTTGGCGCAACAGCTGGGTAATAGGGAGGACATCTTTAACCCCGCGTAAATCGCAAAGGAGGTTGGCATGCAAAAGAAATGGTTTAACGTTATCGTCCTTGGTCTGGCCGTGGCGGCCTTGCAACTCCTACTCGCCGGGGATACCCTGGCGAAAGTCAAAAAAGTGCCGCGCAACCGCACCTTTATCAGTGTCGGGGGGGGTGGCGAAGCCTTACAGCAGTTCACGGATCACGAATCGATGAACCCTTATTTTCTCGGGCATATTTCCGCCCATGGGGCCCAGGTTATCTTTGAACCGCTTTTCTTTTACAACTATCTCCAGGACGAAGAGATTCCCTGGTTGGCCGAAAGCTACCAATACAACAAGGATTTCACGGAATTAACCATTAAAATCCGGCCGAATGCGGCCTGGAGTGACGGCCAGCCCTTTACGGCCCGGGATGTGGCTTTTACCCTGAATATGCTGCGCGATAACGCCCCTGAACTCAGATATGCTACGGAAATCAACAAATGGGTCAACAAGGCCGAAGCGGTTGACGCGCTGACCGCCAAGGTGTATTTAACTTCAACCAATCCCCGTTTTTTCTTCAATTATCTCACCAGCCACCAGGACATCGGCCTCTGGATCCTTCCTGAGCATATCTGGAAGGACCAGGACCCCAAGAGCTTCTCCAATTATGATATGGCCAAGGGGTGGCCAGTGGTCACCGGACCTTATCAATTGACCCTTTCCACCAAGGATCAGACCATTTTTGACCTCCGACCGGACTGGTGGGCGGCCCAGACCGGTTTCCAGCCGCTGCCCCAGGTGGAACGATTGATTTTCCTGCCGGCCTTTGATGAGACCAAGCATGCGCAGATGCTGATCAGCAATGAGGTGGATGTCGGCCTGACCATGTCGGCCGAAGGCATCAAAAGAGTTTTAAAGCAGAACCCCAAAGTGAGCACATTCAGTCATGACAAACCGCCCTACGGTTATCTGGATTGGTGGCCCACGGGCTTGGGCTTCAACTGCAGCGAACCGCCATTTGATGACCCCGAGATTCGCTGGGCAATCAGCTATGCGATCAACCGCAATGACGTGGTCACCTACGGCCTGCAGGGGTTGGGAACGGCCACCCGGGTAACCTTCCCGGAGTTTCCGTCCCTGATCCCCTATATCGAGTCCATTTCCGACCTATTTAAGACATATGACACCAACGCCTACGATCCCCAGAAGACCGAAGAGATCATGAAGCGCAAAGGGTACCGGAAGGACAGCAAGGGTTTCTGGGAAGGCCCCGACCACAAGCCCTTCAAGATTGTCATCACGACCTTCCCGGTGCTTCAAAACGTGTGCCCGCCGGTGGTTGAGAACCTGCGCCAGGCCGGCTTTGATGCATCCTATCATATGCCGGCGGATTTCTACAGCCGGATCAGCCAGGGAATCGCGAAGACCTTCATATTCGGACACGCGGCCAGCGTGCGGGACCCCTACCGGACACTCGATTTGTATCATAGCCGTTTTGTTGCGCCCACCGGCACGCCCACCTTTCCAGCCTATCGATGGTCGAATCCGGCGTTTGACAGCATCCTCGCCGAGATGAACCTCATCGCGCACAATGATCCCAAGATGTTCCCCCTCTTCCACAAGGCCATGGAGATCTGGTTAAAGGAATTGCCGGATATTCCGCTGGTCTCCTTTTACCACCGCAACCCGATTAACTACACCTACTGGGAAGGTTGGCCCAACGTGGATAACCCTTACATCAACGACGCCAATTGGCACAAGACCGTGCTTCTTATTCTGTTACGACTCAAACCCACGCAATAAGGATACAGGCGTATTTATGACCCTTGCCTATTTTATTAAACGGCTGATCTACTGTGCCCTGGTGGTCTTCGGAGCGGCGACGCTGATCTTTTTCCTGCCTCGGTTGGCCTCTGAAAGAAATCCGATCGTCGAGCGGATGGGGCAGACCGCTGCGGCCGCCGGTATCCTGACGGAAGGGGTGGAAGAGATGCAGAAGGCCTGGGAGGCCAAGTTCGGGCTTGAAAAACCATTGTGGCAGCAGTATTTGTACTATCTTTACGATGTTCTGCATTTGGATTTCGGGTATTCGCTGGCCTACTTTCCGGCCAAAGTCAAAGACCAGATCGCCGGCGCCTTGCCCTGGACCATCGGCCTTTTCGGGGTGGCCACGATCATCGCCTTTCTTCTGGGGAGTCTGAGTGGCGCTCTGCTGGCCTGGCCCAGGGCACCCAAGTGCTTGCAGTACCTTCTGCCCCTAGTCCTGACCCTTTCCGCGGTGCCCTATTATCTGCTGGGTCTTGTCCTTCTTTTTCTTTTTGCCTTCACCATTCGCTGGTTCCCGCTTTCGGGCGGCTATTCCATCGGCGTTATCCCCGAGCTTTCTTTCGATTTTATATGGGATGTCTTGCATCATTCGCTTTTGCCGGGCATTGCCATGTTTTTGACCGGTGTCGGTTTCTGGGCCCTCCAGATGCGCGGTTTGATGGTGCTCGGGCTGGAAGAAAATTACATTACTTTCGCCGAGGCCAAAGGGTTGAAAGGCCGCCGCATCTTCTTCCGCTACGCGGTGCGCAATGTCCTTCTGCCCCAGGTAACCGCCTTGGCGATCGCCCTGGGCCAGGTCATATCAGGGGCCATTCTGGTGGAGGTGGTCTTCGGATACCCCGGTTTGGGAACACTTCTGCTCAAGGCGGTTTCGGGCTTCGATTACAATCTCATCAGCGGTATTGTCTTCATTATCATTCTCATCATAGCGATCAGCACCCTGATTGTGGATTTGATCTGCCCGCTTCTCGATCCACGCATCACGCATCATCGGGGAACGAAATGAAAGCCATGCAAACCAGGTTTGTCGCGATCTGGGATTACAGCCGTCGCAATCCCAAACTGGTGGGCGGTGTGGGCGTCATTCTACTTCTCATCCTTTTCTGGCTGGTTGGCTCCCTGCTGCTCAGCCCCTCCCGGGCCCAGCCCATCGCCGGCCTTCCGGATCAATCGCCCTCATGGAAATACCTTTTAGGAACCGACAGCAACGGCCGCGAGTTGTTGCCGGTGATGATTGTCGGCACGGGTCTTACCTTGCGCATAGGATTCATGGCCGGGACGATCGGGGTCGGAGTTGCGATTATACTTGGTTTTCTGGCAGGCTATTACCGCGGTGTCGTGGACACCTTTATCATGGGATTGGTGGACATATTGCTCACGGTGCCCCCCCTGGCGGTCCTTGTGGTTATTGCGGCCATGACCATCGAGGTGATCTCACTGAACAGCATGATTGTTATCGTGGCCTCTTTGTCCTGGATGCTTCCCACCAGAACCATCAGAGCGCAAGTCCTCTCTATGCGGGAAAGCGGCTATGTGCCTATGGCCAAGCTTTCCGGCATGAACAATCTGGAGATCATCGTCAAGGAGTTGATGCCCAATCTTCTGCCTTATTTAGCCGCCGGTTTTGTGGCTGCTACCGCCTCGGCCATCCTCGCGACGATCGGCCTGGAGGCCCTTGGACTCGGTCCCCAGAGCCTGCCCACCCTGGGCATGACCATTTATTGGGCCGTTTCTTTCAGCGCCTTGCTGCGCGGGATGTGGTGGTGGTGGCTGCCTCCGGTAATAATTATTGCGGCCCTTTTTGTCGGTCTCTTCCTGCTGACCGCCGGCCTGGATGAAATCGCCAATCCCAAACTCAGGAGATCGATGTGAAGGACGCGGATATCCTTAAAGTCCGCGATTTGCAGGTCCATTACCTGACGCCCGCCGGGACCCTAAAGGCCGTGGACAAGGTGACCTTCGGCCTGAAGGCCGGGGAGCGCTTTGGTCTGGTAGGGGAATCGGGCTCGGGCAAATCCACCCTGGCCTTTGCCATGATGCGTCTCACGAAACCGCCGGCGCAGATTGCCGGAGGAGAGATCCTGCTGGACGGCGTCGACCTGCTCAAGCTATCGGAAGAGGAAATGCGCGGACGGCGCCTGGCGCAAATCGCCCTGGTGCCTCAGGGGGCCATGGATTCACTGAACCCCGTCATGCGCATCAAAGATCAAATTCGTGACGGCATCGTCGATCATTTGAAGGGAATCCGTGGCCATAATCTGGAAACGCGCGTGCATGCCCTTCTGGAGAGGGTCGGGCTGCAAAAAGAAGTCGCCGGCATGTATCCGCACGAGCTCAGCGGAGGAATGAAACAGCGTGTTTGTCTGGCCGTTGCCATCTCCTTGAACCCCAAAATTATCATTGCGGACGAACCGACCAGCGCTTTGGATGTCGTTGTTCAGAGACAGATCATGCTTGAACTGGGAGAGATGCAGAAGAGCATGGGCCTGGCCATTCTCTTAGTGGGCCACGATATGGGGCTCATGGCGCAATTTGTTGATCGTATCGGTGTCATGTATGCCGGCAAGCTAATCGAGATTGGCGCGGTCGACAAGGTCTTTAAAAACCCTCTGCACCCCTATACGCAGCTTCTTATTGCCTGCCCTCCCACTTTGGAAAAAAAGGGAGAATTCCGAGGAATTCCCGGACTTCCGCCCCTGTTGGTCGACCCCCCCGCGGGATGTCGCTTTCATCCCCGCTGTCCGCAATGCACGGCTAATTGTTCCCTGGAAGTCCCGGAACTGAATGAGATCGAACCGGACCGCTGGGTCGCCTGCAATGCCGTTGGGAGGTAAGTCCATGCCCTATGTTCTCGAAGCCCGGAACGTGACCAAAATCTTCGGCGGCAGTGGTCTGATTCACAAAAAGGAGACGGTGGCGCTGGAAAATTTATCGATGGTCATCAAAGCGGATCCCGCTTCGATCACCGGCATCGCCGGTGAGAGCGGCAGCGGGAAAAGTACGCTGGCCAGACTTCTAATGGGCTTTATTCATCCCACGGAGGGGAAAGTTCTATACCAGGGGAAAGAACTCAGGCGCCTTACGCGAGAGGAGAAGCGGACCTTTCGCAAAGAGGTGCAAGCCGTCTTTCAGGATCCATTCAGCGTTTATAATCCTTTTTACAAAATTGACCACACCCTTTACACACCTTTGAAAAAATTTCGCATCGCTGCCTCGCAAGACCAAGCGCAAAAGATGATCGAAGGGGCCCTGGAGACCATCGGGCTCAACCCGGAAGAAACCCTCGGCCGCTTTCCCCACCAGCTCAGTGGCGGCCAGCGTCAGCGGGTCATGGTCGCGCGGGCCCTTCTCTTGAAGCCGCGCGTGATCCTGGCCGATGAGCCGGTTTCCATGATCGATGCCTCGCTGCGGGCCACGATCCTGCAGAGCCTTCGCAGACTGAATCAAGAGTTCGGAATATCAATCTTGTACATCAGTCACGACCTCACGACGATCTATCAGATCAGTGATCATATCATCGTGCTGTATCGTGGTTCCGTGGCCGAAATCGGCGATGTCGCAAAGGTGATCAAAGAACCCAAACATCCTTATACGCAACTGCTGGTCGAATCCATCCCACAGCCGGATCCGGAAAAGCGATGGGCTCCGAATCCTATCGCCTTCGCAGACCAGGGCTCGAATGCCAAAAACCGGGGCTGCAAATTTGCAGGTACCTGCCCCTTTGTCATACCGGATCTGTGTCGCATAACGCCCCCTCCGCTGTATCGCGTCAATCGCAACCGTGCCGTCCGCTGTTTTCTCTATCGGGATGCCCCCGAAATTCCTGGCGCCGCAATGGGGCAGGTATTGGATCACTAGCCGTTATGTTGCCAGACTCACGTCGAATTAGAAACGCCCGAGTTTCTGCCTAGTTTAACGCGCCTTAGCTTTAGCGACGGCGGGTCAGATCCACCCTTTGTTACGCACCAGCTGTAACCTTAGCATCCGTCCCTGCTTAAGAATTTCAGAATACGGGCGTTGATGATATCAGGCTGATCCATTATAAGGAGATGACCTGCGTTGGGAATAATTTCAGCTCTGAGAGCAGGCATCCATCTTTGCGCGCGTTCGATTGCTTTTTGAGGATTATGAATCTTCTCCCCGGCACCGATCAACAGCAGAGCGGGATGATCGATCTGCTTCAGTTCTTCATCGGTATACACTGTCGGATACATGCTGGCCGGACGACAATATCGCGTGACCATCTC
>CP070697.1:2045039-2051528 GCA_020353555.1 Desulfobacterales bacterium | reverse complement strand
CTCATCTTCGACAGCTTTTTTGGCTTAGGGGACAGAGTATTCAGTATTTATATCGTTTTGCAATGGAATCAAAAACATAGCAGAACACCAACAGAGGAATAATTCGAGTCACCATACTGGTGGCAATCGACGTAGGTCAGACCCCTTTCAAACAAAAAAGGTTATAAAATATCACGCCAATGCTGACAAATGACAACCCTTTCATTGTAATCCAAATGATTTTCTCTTTACGCATGATTTGAACCCCTTTTATCAAGTGTCTGGACTCGTTTTTGAGAAATCTGCCAACGGGTGCGCTGCTGTGGAAACCGGTGAACATTTCTTAGCAGATGCGGCGCCGCTTGCTCTCGGATTTTCTTATGCACCTTGCTGCGTTCAATCCTTGAGTGGTGGACAGCGCCCACCTGTGGAAACTTGGTAAGCCGGGGCGCGATAACCCCAAATGGCATTTTCGTACAGGCATTAGTGAATGTTATCGGCATCTTTGCCAAAATCTTTACGGGCACCGCCACATGGGCAGAACGGGGACGATGCTTAGAACACCCGGCCTGTGAATTCCAGCGACAGGGTTTTTGATAGCGGCGGCAATGTTGGCCGCCTTGACAAAGCACAAAAATATTGGTATGACCTCATACCAAAAATTGCCAAAAGGAATGACCATGATTCAGAATGTAAAAATGGCACCGCCTTTGCGGCCGGCCCAGTATGTGGAAAACATACTGGTGACGGCCATTCTGGACGGGACCTATCCTACGGGCGCAGCACTGCCCAGTGAGAGGTCGCTGGCGGAACAGATCGGGGTCACCCGGCCGACTGTGCGGGAAACCCTGCAGCGCCTTGCCAAAGAGGGCTGGGTTAAGATCCATCATGGTAAATCCACCGTGGTAAATAATTATTGGCAGCAGGGCGGCTTGAGCCTGCTGAGCACTTTGGCCAAATACGGCGAGTATTTGCCGAACGGCTTTGTTGACCACCTGCTGGAAGTACGGGCGACCCTTGTGCCAACCGTCGCCCGGCTGGCGGCCGTGCACCATCCGCAAGCCATTCTAGATTACCTTCGGCGCGCCCGCAAAATACCGCAGGAAGCCTGGGCCTACGGGGACTATGATTGGCAATTGCAGATGCAGATGGCCAAATATTCCGACAACCCGATCTTTCCACTGATCCTTAATGATTTCGCTTCGATATTCGGGGCCATGGCGTTGCGGTACTTCAGTCAAAAGAAAGCGCGCCAGGCATCCCAGTCTTATTACCGGGAACTGACCGGGGCTCTCACAAGGAGCGCGCAGGCGGTCGAAGTCGTGGCCAAGCAGGCGATGGAACAAAGCATCGTGATTTGGCAGGCGATAAAATCCATATGAGCCGGCAAACCGTGCGGCGCTGGAACGGCTGGGGCGATGTGGCGGTCAGCGTCGATTTGCCGCCTGCAGGCATCCACCTGTTGCATCGTCTGCTCGGTGCGGGACGGGTGCAGCCGGATTTTCCTTTAGATGATATGCTGGCGCGCGTTCCGCCCACACGGTTGCCTGCGCATCCCCGGATTTGCTTTGATCCGAAAGCCCGGCTGGATCATGCCCATGGGCAGAGCCTGCCGGATTGGATCAGGCTGCGGGGCGGAATCCTAAATCGCTTTCCTGATGGCGTGGCGCAACCGACCAGCATCGATGAGGTTCAAGCGCTCTTACACTGGGCCGCCGAGCAGGAGATCATTGTCATTCCTTACGGCGGCGGTACGAGCGTGGTCGGCCACCTTGAGGTGCCGGAAACGAAAAGGCCGGTTCTCAGTTTGTCTCTGGAACGTCTGAACCGCCTTTTAAGTATCGATGCCGACAGCCGGCTGGCCACTTTTGAAGCGGGGGTTTGCGGACCCGACCTCGAAAACCAGCTTCAGCCCCGGGGATTTACCCTGGGGCATTATCCCCAGTCCTTTGAATATTCCTCTCTGGGGGGCTGGGTGGTGACCCGCTCCTGCGGCCAGCAATCGCGGTATTTTGGGCGGATCGAACAAATTTTTGCCGGGGGGGAAGTGCTGACCCCTCGCGGACCGCTGCGGTTACCGCCTTATTCGGCCTCGGCCGCCGGACCTGACTTGCGCCAGTTCGTACTCGGATCTGAGGGCCGATTAGGCATCCTAACGAAAGTGATTGTCAAGATTTCGCCCTTGCCTGAAAGAGATGACATTGAAGGGGTCTTTTTTCCCTCCTGGGACCACGGCATCCAGGCGGTGCGGAATCTGGCCGGTTCCGGAGTCCCCCTCTCGATGGTCCGGCTGAGTAACGCCCAAGAGACCTTTACCCAATTAGCCCTCGCCGGACATGAGGCTCAGATCAGGTGGCTTTACCGTTATCTGAAGTTGCGCGGCATCCCGTCCGATAAGACCTGTCTTTGTCTGCTGGGATTTATCGGCTCAGGGCGCTTGGTGAGAGCGGCGCGGCGGGAATCCCTGGCAATTGTGGGCCGCTATAAAGGTGTTAGCGTGGGGCGGCGCATTGGAGAGGTGTGGAAAAAAAATCGGTTTCGGTCCGCCTATCTGCGCAATGCGCTCTGGGATCGGGGTTATGCCGTCGATACGGTGGAAACCGCCGTCAACTGGGGAAAAGTCACCGCAACCATGACGGCGATGGAGCGGGCGCTTCAAGGCGCCCTTGAATCCCTGGGGGAACACCTCCACGCCTTTACGCACCTTTCGCATATCTATCCCACAGGTTCGGGCATTTATACAACCTTCGTGTTCCGGCTGGCCGACACGCCTCTGGAAACGTTGAGAAGCTGGCAAGTGCTTAAACAGGCTGTGAGTCAAGCCATTGTGGATGCCGGAGGGACCATCAGCCACCAACATGGCGTGGGAGGGGACCATCGGCGCTATCTGCAGGCGGAAAAAGGGAAGGTCGGCATTAGGGCCTTACAGCATTTGTTTTCCCACTTCGACCCGGACCAGCGCATGAACCCGGCCAAATTGCTGCCGTAAGGGCCGATGTCATCCGTTTTCGGTCTCAGGGCCGCTAGCCCCAAAGCCTAATGCGCTTGCATCCAATGACCTTAAAAGAAATACCGGAAAAATGGGACCTGATCGTCATCGGCGGCGGTATTACCGGTGCCGGTATCCTGCGCGAGGCAACCCGGTTGGGCTTGCGGGTCCTGCTGGTGGAGCAAAAGGATTTTGCGTGGGGTACTTCGAGCCGGTCCTCCAAGCTCGTCCATGGGGGCTTGCGCTATCTGAAAGAAGGGCATTTTTTGCTGACGAAGATCGCCGTGGAGGAGCGCGAACAACTGCTCAAGGAAGCCCCCGGACTCGTCGAGCCGTTGGGCTTTCTTCTGCCTGTGTACGAGGATCAGCGGCCGGGCCGACGCATGCTGAAAGTCGGTTTGTCCTTATATGATCTTATGGCGAGGGAGCGACAGCACCGGTTTTACGACGCGGCGGAGTTCGCTAAGCGGCTGCCAAGGGTTAAGCGCGAGGGGCTGATCGGCGGGTTTTTTTTTATCGATGCGCAGGTCGACGATTCGCGCCTGGTCTTACGCCTAATTAACGAGGCGGTGGCTTCCGGCGCCTGCGCACTGAATTATTCCGCCGTGACCGCAATCCATCGCAATGCGCTGGAGGAAGTTGTCGGTGTTCGGGTAATGGATACCGAAACCGGTGAAGCCAGAGATCTTGTTACACCGGCCGTCATCAATGCCACCGGCTGCTGGGCGGAAAGGCTGCACCCTTCACCGGAGCCGCATCGTCATTTGCGCCCGTTGCGAGGCAGTCATCTGGTCTTTCCGGCCGGATCCCTGCCGGTTAGTCAGGGACTCAGTTTTGTTCATCCCGCCGATCAAAGAGTTGTTTTTATAATTCCCTGGGCAGGGGCCATTTTGGTGGGAACCACCGATCTGGATCATACCGAAAATCTTTCCCGGGAGCCGACGATTACGGAAGCCGAAGTCCTCTATCTCATGGAAGGGGTCAAGGCGATATTTCCTTCGCTGGAGATCTCCCTTAAAGATTGCCTGGCGGCATTTGCTGGAATCCGGCCTGTTCTCAGCGAAGGTAAGCGGCCGCCTTCCGAGGAATCCCGTGAACATGTGGTCTGGATAAATAAAGGACTGGTGACCGTTACAGGGGGTAAACTCACGACATTTCGCCGGTTGGCCTGGGATGCCCTCAAAGCCGCCAAGCCTTTCCTGCCACCCGCAAAAGTGAATGGTCAGCGGGATTCCATTTTTTTTGAAGTCCCCGACAAACCCGCCCAGGCTTACGGGCTGGGTGCCCAAGTGTGGCGGCGTCTTTATGGTCGCTACGGGCAGGCGGCGACGAGCCTGGTCCGAAGCGCGGCGCCTCAGGATTTGTCTCTGATTCCCGGCACCCATACGCTCTGGGCGGAACTGCCCTTTGTGGCCCGACACGAACAAGTGCGGCACCTTGGGGATCTCCTCTTAAGAAGGGTGCGGATCGGTTTATTGGCACCCGCGGGAGGAAAACCTTATTTAAAACGGATCCGAAAACTCTGCCAGCCCGTCTTGCCCTGGGATAGAAAGCGCTGGAGAAAAGAAATTCGCCTGTACCTTGATCATTGGAACCAGGTCCACGCTTTACCTTTCAAGCGCGCCGAAGTGCGGGCGGAACGGAAAAGAATTTCGCTCAGCGCCATCGGCGCACGTTTGTCGTTCCTGTATGCGAAAGTTGTTCCCCGTTGGCGACGCGGCAAATCGTAACCGGATTGCAGACCTTGCACAACAGAGATCTCCTTTTAGCCATCGACAACGGAACTCAGAGCCTGAAAGCCTTAATTTTCGATCTGGAAGGGCGACTGCAGGCCAGGGAGATGGTGGCATTTACACCCTATTTTTCGGCGCAAGCGGCCTGGGCCGAACAGGACCCCGAAGTTTTCTGGCAAGCGCTATGCACGGCCTGCCAGAAATTGTGGCAAAAGCCGGGCTTCCAAAAGGAGCGCCTCGCCGGGGCCGCTCTGACCACGCAACGGGGCACGGTGGTCAACGTGGCTAAAAATGGCCGCCCTCTGCGGCCGGCCATGCTCTGGCTGGACCAGCGGAAAGCATACGGACAAGCTCCGATCGGGGGCCTATGGGGGCTTATTTTTAAGCTGGCACGGCTGAGCAAGACCGTCGCCTACCTCCAGGAAGAAGCCGAGGCCAACTGGATTCGCACCTACCAGCCGGAGGTCTGGGAAAAAACCCATAAATACCTTTTGCTGTCGGGCTATCTCACTTACCGGTTGACGGGCAACTTTGTCGACTCCATCGGCTGTCAGGTCGGCTACATTCCATTTGATTATCGAAAGCTGCGCTGGGCCTCCCGCCGGAATTGGAGATGGCGCGTCTTACCGATCGATCCTGCGCTTCTGCCCGAACTCATCCCGCCCGGACAGACGCTGGGAACCATCACCGCAAACGCCGCTCAGGAGACCGGTATTCCGGCGGGACTGCCTCTGATTGCGGCCGGGGCTGATAAGGCCTGCGAAGTCATCGGTTCGGGAAGCCTGGAGTCCTCCATCGGCTGTTTAAGTTACGGCACGACGGCGACCATCAACGCGACGCACAAAAAATACATCGAACCCGTACCCCTGCTGCCGGCCTACCCGTCGGCAGTGCCGGGCTACCACACCGTCGAGGTTCAAGTGTATCGCGGCTATTGGATGGTGAACTGGTTCAAAGAGGAATTCGGCCATCCGGAACGACGGCAGGCGGCCCGGCACGGCGTTGAAGCCGAGGCCCTGTTCGATCAGCTGGTGGACGGGGTGGCGCCGGGTTCGATGGGGCTGGTTCTTCAACCTTATTGGACGCCGGGACTGAAAATGCCAGGTCCGGAAGCCAAAGGCGCTATTATCGGTTTTGGCGATGTCCATACCCGTGCGCACCTCTACCGTGCCATTTTGGAAGGACTCGCTTATGCCCTGCGTGAAGGCAAAGAACGTATCGAACGGCGCAGCCGGATACCCATCACCAGTCTGCGGGTATCAGGGGGTGGCAGCCAGAGTCGCAACGCTCTGCAGTTGACAGCCGACATTTTCGGGTTGCCGACAGCCAAACCCCATCTTTATGAAACCTCCGGACTCGGGGCGGCGATTGATGCGGCCGTTGGGCTTGGTCTGCACGCGGACTTTAAAACGGCGGTCGGAGCGATGTGCCATGTCGGCGAAGTCTACGAACCCAACCCCGAGAGCCATAGGCTTTATGACGCGCTTTATCAAGACGTCTACAAAAAACTCTACAAACATCTCAAACCCTTATATGAGCGCATCAGGGAGATTACGGGGTATCCCAAATGATCAGCCGGTGGTCTGACCCCGACAAGAATGCAAGCGCTGGGAAACGAGGTCCTCTTTGTCCGGCAACTTTACAATATTTGAGGCGTTGTGTAATATATCAAGTACCGGTGATTATTATCGATGAGACGATTTAATTGATTGTTATGCTCCAAGAACTTTCCATCCGCAATTTTGCCATCATCGATGATCTTCGAATAAATTTTTCAAACGGCCTGAC
>CP070697.1:2038422-2044939 GCA_020353555.1 Desulfobacterales bacterium | reverse complement strand
CGTATTCGGCTGAAGGGGTATTCCATTCGAACCGAAAAATCTTATGTATTCTGGATAAAAAGATTCATTTTATTCCACGGCAAACGCCATCCGAATGAACTTGGAAAGCCTGAAATCGAGGCGTTTCTTTCCCATCTGGTTATGGTTTCAAATGTTTCCGCTTCGACTCAGAATCAAGCGTTTAATGCGATATTATTTCACTATAATCAGGTACTTGATACCGAAATGCCTGAAGATATCAATGCCTGCCGATCGAAAAAACCTTTAGACCGCGATCCGTAACATCCGCCATACCCTGTTTACATTTCAGAGAGAATAAATTCCATGTCTTATGAACTGACACCCAAACAAAAAAAGGCGCTTGAGTATTTTGAACAAGAAATTACGCATAAGGGGACAATACCCAGCTTGCGTCAGGCCGCAGAGGATCTGGGGATCAGCCACACATCGGTGGCCCAGTTTATCCGCGCGCTTGAATCCAAGGGTTTTTTGAGGCGCCGCGGTAAGTACGGCAGACAGATCGAGTTGCTGCCCAAAGACCGCGTGCCGATACCCGCAGACCACTGGCGCAAGGTGCCGATTATCGGCAAAATCAATGCCGGTCTTCCGCTTTACGCCCAGCAGCAGTGGGATGGTGCCGTCATGGTCGACGGAAGCGTTTATCGCGCCCCCAATCTGTTTGCCTTACGGGTCAGCGGCGATTCGATGAAAAATGCCGGTATCCTGGATAGCGATATCGTCATTTGTGAGCCGCGTCAGTATGCCCGGGACGGTGAAATCATCGTGGCGTTGATCAACAATGAAGAGGCGACGGTCAAACGGTTTTTTCTAAAGAAAACCCATATTGAGCTGCGTCCTGAAAATGAGGCGTATAAAACGACCCGCTATCGATTCGGGGAGTTATTGATCCAGGGCAAGGTCATGGGGTTGCAGCGCGGGCCGGAGCATTTCGAGTGAAAAAGAAAAGGGCCACGGTGGCGTAAGGGAGATACCTCCTCGGGATCGCGTCTTTCCCCAAAAGGCCCGCTTCCCCCCAAAAATTCCAAATGCGTTGGCCTTCACATTCAGGGCAATGACGATTGACATCTCAAATTCGATCGCATATCGTCAAATCTCTTCTGATATTTCCGTATCTTGCAGGCCGGGATAAATTCAAAATGCAAGCCGCCTGGTTGGAAAACAACACCCTGCGCCATCGCGCCGATATACCGGTTCCGGCACCCTCGGCCGGGGAAGCCCTGGTCAAAGTTCGCCTGGCAGGCATCTGCGGCACGGATCTTGAGCTGGTCAAAGGCTATTATCCGTTCACCGGTATCCCGGGGCACGAATTCGTGGGCGAGATCGTGGCGGCGCCGGAGCGGCCGGATCGAATCGGCGAACGGGTCGTGGGTGAAATCAACATCGTCTGCGGGTCCTGTCGCGCCTGCCGGGCGGGGCGGCCGACCCACTGCGCCAGACGCACCGTGCTAGGGATCAAGGGTCGTGATGGCGCTTTGGCCGAGTATCTGTGCCTGCCCCTAAAAAACCTGACCAAGGTTGCGGATACGGTTTCCGATGAAGCCGCTGTGTTTGTTGAACCGCTGGCAGCGGCTTTGCGAATTCAAGAACAGATTCGAATTAATTCCACCGATCGTGTGCTTGTCTTGGGGGCCGGGCGCCTGGGCCAGTTGGTCGCGCGGATCCTGGCGCTTAACGGCTGCGAACTTCAGACCGCGGCCAAGTATGCAAAGCAGCGCAACTTACTAGAGAAGCAACAGATTTCCTGGATCGACAAAAAGGCGGTACCGGAAGCTTTTTTTGATATCGTCGTGGAAGCGACCGGGACGGTTGCGGGTTTTGATGCGGCCCGCCGCGCGGTTCGGCCCGGGGGGACGATCGTGCTCAAAAGCACTTACAAAGACGCGCTGCAGCTGAATCCCTCCGCATTGGTGGTCGATGAGATTCGACTGGTGGGTTCGCGCTGCGGCCCTTTTGCGCCGGCCCTGCGTCTGCTACAGAACGGGTCGGTGGATCCGCAAGATCTAGTCGAGGCGCGCTATCCGTTAAAAGATCTGCTGCAGGCCTTCGCTCACGCCGAACAGCCCGGAGCCCTCAAAGTCTTGTTGCAAAACGGATGAATAAAACCGGAAGCGGACTGATGCAGTCAAAAACGGCGAAAACAAATGCGCCAAAGCCTATTTTCGCCGCGGGAAACCATGGGGCCGCCCATGCAAACACCGGCGCAAGGAGAAGAAGATGATGAGCCATGATCATCCTTTCGCGGATTATATCAATGACCCGAAGGTGAGTTCGGTCATGCTGGAAGATGACGGAACCTTTCCGAACAATGCGCGCCTGCCGCTGCTCGTTTATGAGAGCGCCCTCCAACTACGGTCTGCCAATCCGGCTTCCCTGATCGAGAAGATCTTTAGCGCCAACCGCTGGGGCGACAGTTGGCGCAACGGCGTGTTTGGCTACCATCATTACCACAGCACCGCCCATGAGGTGCTGGGCGTCTACCGGGGCGCGGCGACCATTCAACTCGGCGGCCCCCGGGGCATCACCCGCACCCTCAACGCCGGCGATGTCGTGGTCATCCCGGCCGGAGTGGCCCATAAGAAGATCCGTTCCAGCCCGGATTTTGCGGTGGTGGGAGCCTATCCCCGGGAACAGCATTGGGACATGTGTTACGGCAAACCGGGCGAGCGCCCCCAGACCGATCAAAACATCGCCCGCGTTCCGCGCCCCGCGACGGACCCGGTATACGGAACCGATGGTCCACTTCCCCGAAACTGGCCCACCGAAGATTGACATGAGATTCGCCCGCCAAGGTGTTCGCGGGAGATTTCGGGTTCCACCAACATTCAAGGTGATTGCTTCGTTATATCCCTGCGGTCCGGCGGACCGCGTTTCTTCACCCGCATGCTCAGGACAACGCCGCTTGCTCCCAGCAATAACAGCAGAGCGGCGGTGAGGCCCGGGTTTTGCATCGCCCGCGCTCCGATATGGGCGACGAACAAATCCCTGAATTCACTTTGGAGGACAATGCTTATCCGTGGCGCAAGCTCGATCACGCGGTCCAGAACCGCATCGCGCCGGACTTCCACGACGATGCTGTAGCAGGGCACCAGGCGGGCGTCATGATCGTAATCGCCTCCCCGGCCGTTGACGACAAATACCGTCCCATCACGTTCTTCCCGATGGTATCCGTGCCAGTTGCCGCAGAACACATAGTCGACGCGATAACTTTTCAAAATCGCAAACAAGCGGGCATAGAGGTGTTCGACGGGTATACCGCCATCCCCCTCCCAATTAATCGGCGGAAGATGCATAAACAAAAAAATGTGTTCGGTCGCCTGCCGGTGGTCGGCCAGCACTTTCGCGAGCCAATGGTATTGCGCCTCATCCAATGGTCCCAGGGCATTGTCAGCCAAAATGAACAGTGCCCGGCCATATTCGAACCAAACTTGCCGGGGACCGAAATACTGCTCGAACAACGTTTCCGACCCATGATCCACATCGTGATTGCCGGGTACCACCAGGAAAGGCAACGCAAATTGGGCGCGAGCGAATGCGTCCAGAAAGAGCCGGTAGTGACCCGCGTCCGGGTGCGAAACCGCATCGCCGGTCTGCACCACAAAGGCCATGGGCGCCTCATCTTCGATAACACGGCGCAAGCGGGGCAGCTGCGCGGTGCCGCGTTGAATATCGCCGAAGACCGCAAATTTAAAGAGCGGGCCCGGGTCGGGCGAATCGGATATCTTCTTCAGGCCGCGCGCGTTGTGAATCCATTCATAGGATTGCATCCGCGCGGCAGTCTTTTGCGCCTGATACCCCATCCAAAAGCCCAGGGCACCCGACACCCAGAGAATTCCCGCCAGCCCCGCCAGGATGATCAGACTTCGGCGGCCAATCGATGTTGGGCGATCGTGCATCGTAGATTCCAAGTCCCAAAGGGTCTAACGACGGTCGATGTCGACGTAGCAGAAAAAGATCGGAATGACAAGAACGCAAAAGGCCGTCGGCCGGCAGGCGATCACCGACGGCCGTCCAACGCTCGCCTGAAATGAAAGATGGCAAAAAGAGCAGCAAAGTACGAGGATGTCATCCAAAAAAACGGGCTGGATCGTCCCCCTGGGAAAGGGGTAACCCAGCCCTTAAGCATACAGATTTTCACGCGCTTACCTGGGCGGATCCACCCAGTAGTTGATCACCTCAAACTCCTGACCGCTGGCCGAATCCCTGTGTTTATAGGCGAAAAGGCCATAGGTATACAGGTTGGCAATAAAGTTATCGGCATCGATGGCCCCCACCGAGCCGGAATACAGGGTGGAGGTGCCGTTGGTGAGGGTCAAGTTGGTTCCGGCGCTGGCGCCGACGCTAAACCCACCTAAAACTGACCCGGCCGTTACGGTTACTTCGCGCTCGTAGCTGATTTCAAACCCCGAATCCAATGCGGTGGTTTCCGTAACCTCGATATCCACTTCGCGGAAGCCTCCGCCCTGGTCCACACTTTGCGGGCTGGACCGCAGGTCCCGGTTGCCGGATGTCAGCGCGACGGCGTCACTTTCCCGCGGGTAGCTGAACAGATCCCCCGGCGTATGTCCGAAGATGGACGTATCGATTTGCGGACTGCCGGCCGCCACGTTCTGATTGTAAAATTCGCCTTCCGTCATAATCACGACGGGTTCGCGCGGCACGGATATGGTGATTTTTTCACCGATGAGCTCCGGGAGTGGATGCGATACCACCGTGTAAATATACTGGTCCATGGGAATCGTAGAAAATATGACCGCGTCCTCGAGGGGACCGGAGGTAAAGACCACCGATTTTTTGAGCTCGTAGGATTTGGTGACGCCCAATGAGGCGGCAATCGAGATCTTGTCTTGGACTTCGGCTTCAAACTTGACCCCGAAAAAGCTTCCGCCGGCGCTGGCGCCGTAATGGATCCCGGCCGACACCGAAAATGATACGGAGTTGTCCGTGGACTTGAGGACCGCGGTTCCAAAACGGGTGCGGCAGTCGCCGATCACCTGACCGATATCAGCGCCGCACGGCGCCGCCGCCATAGCCGCGATGATGATCGGCTCGGTGAAGACAAAGCGGTATTCGGCCTCGGAATACTTGAGGACCGGGCTGTCGGTATCCACATTGACCGCCACGATGATCGGATTGTCGGGGGTTTGCGCGTTGCTGAAGGCAATCGGAAGGCTGGACATCTTGCTCCAACCATTGACCTGATCCTCGCCCCAAACGGTTACCTCCGGCCGGTTCGCGCTGTGAAAAATAATGTTCTCGCGGCCGTCCCCCGTCACATCGCAGGCGACCACAGCGGTCGTGGACTTGTCGAACCACCCGAAATCGTTGACTTCAAAAAATTCGTCTTCGGGGATGAGGGCCACACCGCTGCCATCCGGACGCGCGGTCCAGGGCGGGGCGTTGACGAAATTATCATAAATAAACTGATTGGCCTGGATTTCTTTTACTCCGTCGCCATCCAGGTCAACCGTATTAACATGCAGGTATCGCATTTTCCAACTGCTAAATGCCGGACATCCCTGATAAAAATGTTCAAAGAATTTGGTTCCCAGGGAAGCCAAACCCTGCTGAGCGTCATCCAGGGCAATCAGGAGGTGACCATAGGCGATACAAGCGTTTCCGCCGCTTCTGATATTCGTCAAACCGCCGAAAACGATTTCTTCCCGACCGTCGGCATCGATGTCACCCAGGGCAACGTCGGCCACCACCGCCGACTTCGTCAGGCCGTTGGCATCGGGTCCCTCGACATTTCCGGTGCCTAACTGCGCGTAGCCGGCGGTGCGGTCGTCATAAATATAGTAACGGGCCGCGCCGGTATCTTTAGAAGCGGTGATAATCTGGTTCATAATGACAACCAGCTCCTCGGCGTTGTCATAGTCGATGTTGCCGGTTGCGATCGTGGTATAAACCGTCAGCTGCTCCGGGTTTGGCAGCGTGGCGGACAGGGTTTTGGTGGCACCGGTTTGGACTTTGAATTCGCTCCCCTCCTTGGCCAGGAAAAGAATCTCGACGGAACCCCCTTTACCCAGGGCCACCACCAATTCGTCGCTCCCGTCGCCGTTAAAATCACCGGCCGCCAAACTGATGTCTTGCACATTCGTGCTGGAGGCAATCGGCGACCCCGAAGAATCCTCCGCAAAAGCCCCTTCCTTATCGTCATAGGTGGTCAAAAGAATTGCATTGCCAACGGCCGTCGCGCCTTTGTAAACCACGACGGTTTCCTCCAGGCCGTCACCATCGATGTCACCCGCCGTGGCTGCGCGCAGGGTTTGGGCGATAGCGCGTGAGCTTAACCCGTCCTCGAACCAGGGAGTGGATCCCGCGTCGGGTTGAAAGAGCACGGTGGGAGGCGCGCTGAGGTCGGTCTCGGAAAGTTCGGAAATGGTGGGCGCGCCACCGGACACGCCCGCCGCGTCAAGCTGTAGTCCTGCGAAAAACAATTCATCGGTCTTATTGATACCGAACGGGGTCGCCGGATCATCGGGCTCCTTGGGATTAT
>CP070697.1:2031793-2038322 GCA_020353555.1 Desulfobacterales bacterium | reverse complement strand
ATGATCATTAATACGACCAGAATCAAAATGACGAACACACCCATTTCACCGGTTGATAGAAGCCGGAAGGTATTCGAAATCGCAACGGGCATCCGGCATACAATACCGGCGAAAATAATCAGCGAAATACCGTTGCCGATGCCCCGCTCGGTGATTTGTTCGCCCAGCCACATGATAAAGGCCGTTCCGGCGGTCAGGGTAATGACCGTCAGCAATCGAAAGTCCCAGCCCGGATTGATGACGACCGGTGCTCCGCCGGGAGAGCTCATGCTCTCCAGGCCGACGCTAATGCCGAACCCCTGAATGATACTCAAAACGACCGTACCGTAGCGGGTATATTGGGTAATTTTTTTGCGACCTTGTTCACCTTCCTTTTTCAACTGCTCCAGGTGCGGGATCACCACGGTCAAAAGCTGCAGAATAATCGAGGCACTGATATAGGGCATAATGCCGAGGGCGAACACCGACAGCCGCTCCAAAGCCCCCCCTGAAAACATATCGAAGAGACCGAGCAGCGTTCCTTTGGCTCGCGCAAAAAAAGAAGCCAAGGCCACGCTATCGATACCCGGAACCGGCACATGCACCCCAACCCGGTAAACGATCAGAAGCGCCAAAGTGAACAGTATTCTCTTTTTCAGCTCGGGTATTTTGAAAATATTCTGAAACCCGCTGCCAATCATTATAAGACCTCAACCTTTCCGCCAGCGGCTTCGATTTTTTCTCTGGCGCTGCGGCTCACATAGCGTATTTTGACATTGAGGGGATAGGAAATTTCGCCCTGACCCAGAAGCTTGATGTCCTTTCTTTTCCCTTTAGCAAGACCCGCCCGAACAAGGGCCGCCGCATCCACCAGACTGCCGTTTTCGAATCGCACCAAATCGCGAATGTTGATCACGGTAGTATTTTTCTTGAAAATATTGGTAAACCCCCGTTTCGGCAGGCGGCGCTGGATGGGCATCTGACCGCCTTCGTAGCCGGGCTTGACTCTGGCGCCGGAACGGCTGCCATACCCCTTCGTCCCCCGGCCGGCCGTCTTTCCGGTCCCCGAACCGACTCCGCGACCCAGACGTTTGCGGGACTTCCGGGAGCCTTGGGCCGGTGACAATTCATTTAAGTTCATCCATGACCTCCTCCGCCTGAACGAGATGCGCGACTTTTCTGACCATCCCCCGAATGGACGGGGTGTCTTGGAGGGCCACACTTTTGTTAAGTCGTGTCAGCCCCATCCCCCGCAATACTTTGCGGTGTTTCTCAGGCCTTCCAATCATGCTTTTCACGAGCGTTACTTTCAAAACTCCCGACATGGATCAAATTCCTCTCACTGGATGCTGGTTACGGGCTAGGGCCTTCCCGATCCGGGATACTGGATTCGGGATACCTACTTGTCAGTCAGCATAAAAGACAATTTGAAACACGGCTGCGCTGCTTTGGATATCAGTGGCAATGATACCCGGCTCAGCACCCTCTAAGGGGCTCTCATCCCGCCCCGGACGTCCGCCTAGCGCGTTTTTCCACGGCTACAGATTCTCGACGCTGACGCCTCGTCTGGCCGCCACCTGTTCCGGACTTTCAAGCTGCTGCAGACCCATAATCGTTGCTTTAACCAAATTATGCGGATTATGAGATCCGAGGCACTTCGTCAGAATATTCTGCACCCCTGCGGCTTCGAGAACGGCGCGGACGGCCCCGCCGGCGATGAGGCCCGTACCCTGGGCGGCGGGCTTTAACAAAACTCTTCCGGCACCAAATTTGCCGATGATCTCAAAGGGAATCGTGCCTTCCATTAAAGGTACCTGGATCATATTTTTCTTGGCTTTTTCAATACCCTTGCGGATGGCTTCTGGGACTTCTCCGGCTTTGCCCAGTCCAAAGCCCACCGCTCCATCGCCGTCACCCACCACAACAATCGCACTGAAACTGAACCGCCGTCCTCCTTTGACGACCTTGGCCACCCGATTGATGTGGACAACTTTGTCAATTAACTGATTTTCGTCCGTATCTGGTTTGAACAAGCGCTTGCCTCCTTCGCCCCCGAATTTTGAAAGAATAAGAATAATCCGACCTAAAAGACCAAGCCCGTCTCCCGGGCTCCTTCGGAAACCGCTTTGACTCGCCCGTGATACAAAAACCCATTGCGGTCAAAGACGATTTTGGTTATCCCTTTCCCCAGGGCCCGTTTGGCAACCAGCTGGCCGACAAATTTGGCTGTGGCCAGTTTATTTTCGAGCTCGGAATTATCTTTGACGTCTTTTTCCAGACTCGACGCGGTCACAAGGGTTTGCCCCTGACCGTCGTCGATAATTTGGGCATAAATATGTCTGGCGCTACGAAACACCGAAAGCCGCGGTTGTTCCGGGGTGCCGGTGATCCTCTTTCTGATCCTCTTTTTGCGCTTCAAGCGCGCCTGCTTTTTATGATCCATGAACCCCATTTTCTCAAATTCCCTTTTAGCCGTAAGCCGTATTCATCCTACTTCGTCCCGGCCTTGCCTGCCTTGCGCCGGATCCGCTCTTCGGCATATTTAATTCCTTTGCCTTTATAGGGCTCCGGAGGTCTTAATTTTCGAATCGCCGCCGCGGTTCGACCCAACTTCTCTTTGTCAATTCCGGAGAGTTTAATGATATTGTTTTTTTCCACAACGGCCGTAATGCCTTCCGGAAGATCAAATTCAACCGGGTTGGAGTAGCCGATATTCAGCACGACCATCTGGCCCTTGAGTTCCGCCCGGTAGCCGATACCGCTGATTTCCAGAACCCGCTCAAACCCCTGATTTACGCCAGTTACCATATTGGCCACCAAGCTGCGGGTAAGGCCTTGCAGCGCCCTGCCGGAACGGTCATCGACCATGGTGGTCACATTCATGACGCCGTCATCTATTTTCAAATCCACCGCCGGATGGATCGACCGCGTAAGAGACCCTTTGGCACCCTGAACTGTCAGAACGCGGTCTTTGTAAGATATTTTGACCTTGTCCGGTATCGGAATCGGTTTTTTCCCAACGCGCGACATTTGTCACTCCTCTTCTCGGTGTACGGGACGCGGCAAGGAGCATGCCATCAGAGTCTGGTCTCCGCGCCGTCTCCTTCCCTCCCCTTACTCGCAATTCTACCAAATATTACAGAGAACCTCTCCCCCCACATTTGCTTTGCGGGCGTTTTTGTCCGTCATCACCCCTTTGGAGGTGGATAATATGGAGATCCCCATGCCGCTGTAAAGCGGTTTGAGATCTTTGGATTTGAGGTAAACCCGCCGGCTGGGTTTGCTGACGCGCTTCAACCCGTAGAGCACCGGCGCATTGGCGGCACCGTATTTAAGGTAAATCCGCAAAACTCCCTGTTTGCCGTCCTTGAGAAACTTGTAGTTGCGAACAAAGCCTTCTTCTTTTAGAATTTTGGCCATTTCGATTTTGAGTCTGGACCCGGGAATGTCGACGCTGTTGAACTTGGCCTTCGCGGCATTGCGGATTCGAGTCAACATATCGGCTATTGGATCGCTGATCGCCATGATCTACTCCTAATACTGGTCTTTGGTTACTGAATACGGAACTCTAATAATCGGACATGGGGCGCTGGTTTCCGGAAACGGGCTTTCTAACCCGGCGCTTTTTTTCCAAGCGGCATATTCATCATTTACCTACCTTCAAAAACGATCTGCGCGTTGAATAACCCCCTGGCCCACATCCGAGGGCCAACGAAGAACAACCAGCCTGCGGCCCCCGTTACCAACTGGATTTTATCACGCCCGGAAGCTTGCCCTCTGATGCATTGACCCGAAAGCAGATACGGCAAATCCCAAACTTGCGCAAAAAGGCCCTTGGCCGACCGCAAATCGGACAGCGGTTATAGGCCCGAACTCGGAATTTGGGTTTGCGCATCGCTTTAATTTTAAGCGCTTTCTTCGCCAAATTGTCCTCCTTGTTATTTCCTCAAGATTTGTCTCCAGGCGTCCTCGCATCCGGCCGCATGTGCACGTAACAATCAGTTTCTAAACGGCATGCCCAACAGTTTCAGAAGCTCTTTCCCTTCGGCATCCGTCTTCGCCGTTGTGACGACACTGACGTTGAGTCCCTTGATCTTGTCGATTTTATCGTAGTCAATTTCGGGAAAGATGATATGCTCTCTGATCCCCAGGGTATAATTGCCGCGTCCGTCAAACGCTTTGCCGGAAACGCCACGGAAATCCCGAACGCGCGGCAGCGCGATGTTGACCAGCTTATTGTAGAAATCGTACATGCGCTGGCGTCGCAGGGTGACCATGCATCCAATCGGCATACCGACCCTCAATTTGAAGGCGGCAATGGACTTTTTGGCGCGCGTAATGACCGGATGTTGCCCCGCAATCAATTTCAGTTCCTCCACCGCCGAATCCAGCAGTTTGATATTATGGATGGCTTCCCCCAGGCCCATATTCAAGACAATTTTCTCCAGTTTGGGGACCTGCATGACATTTTTGTATTGAAAAGTTTCTAGCAGCTGCGGCACCACTTCATTTTGGTATAGGTCTTTTAACTGTGACATGGACTCCTCCGCCAGGAATGCTTAAGCATCCATAGATTCATTGCACTTGCTGCAGGCCCGGATCTTTTTCCCGTCTTCAAGACGCTGCATTTTAATCCGCACCGGGCTCATGCATTTATTGCACATCAGCATGACATCGGACCAATGTAACGGAGCTTCACGCTCAATAATTCCCCCCTGCCGGCTCTGGGCCGAGGGTTTGGCGTGCCGTTTGATCATGTTAATATTTTCAACCAGAAGACGATTTTTCTTGCGTATCACTTTCAATACTTTGCCGATCTTACCCTTGTCCTTGCCGGCAATTATTTTGACCTTATCGTCTTTCTTAAAATGACATTTACTTCTTATCATGGCCATTTCTCCCCAGATCATAGAGTTCTAAATCACCTCAGGAGCCAGCGAAATAATTTTCATAAAGCGCTTGGCACGCAGTTCCCTGGCCACGGGACCAAAAATACGGGTACCAATGGGCTCTCGAGAGGCATTGATCAGAACGGCCGAATTGTCATCAAATCGTATATACGATCCATCGGGTCTTCTGATTTCTTTTTTGGTCCGGACCACCACTGCTTTGAGCACATCGCCTTTTTTGACCTTGGCATTGGGGATAGCTTCTTTCACTGCGACGACGATGATGTCCCCCACGCGCGCATACCGTCTCCGTGAGCCACCCAGGACCTTGATGCAGTACAACACCTTGGCCCCGGAATTGTCGGCCACTGTTAATCTGGTTTCCGCCTGAATCATCTTCCTACCTTCCTTCTCCAGGTACCGCTAAAGCGTTAAACAGTCGAATATTTAGTTTCAACCATTTGCGATCTAACGCCCTATGATCATCAAACCGCCTTTTCGACGATCGCGCTGACCCGCCACTTCTTGGTCTTACTGAGCGGGCGCGACTCGGTGATCAGAACCTTATCCCCAATCTGGCAAACATTCTCATGATCATGCGCGGCAAACTTAGAGCGTCGCTGAATGTATTTGTGATACATGCGATGCTTAACCTGCCGCTCCACCAAGACCACCACTGTCTGCTCCATCTTGTTACTGACAACGGTTCCCACCAATTGTCTTCGCATTCCTCGTGTTTTCATGGCAGCATCTATTCTCTATCTATCTTCTGATTGTCGGCAACTTCCCTCATAATCGTCTTTAATCGCGCAATATCCCTTTGGATCTGCTTCATCTTCCGCGGGTTTTCGAGTTGGCCGATTTCATGCTGAAAGCGCAAATTAAACAATTCCTGTTTGAAATCATTCGCTTTGCGTTCCATCTCTTCCAGATTCAACTCTCTGATCTCACTCGCTTTCATTGGCCCTCGCTCCTCTCGACAAATCGGGTTTGGACCGCCAGTTTGTGGGACGCCAAACGGAGCGCCTCTTGGGCCATGTCCCTGGAAACCCCCTCCATTTCGTATAAAATTCTACCGGGGCGAATGACGGCCACCCAGCCTTCCGGGGCACCTTTACCTTTTCCCATCCTGACTTCGGCCGGCTTTTTGGTGACCGGTTTGTCCGGAAAAATTCGGATCCATATGCGGCCACCTCTTTTGACATGCCGGGTCATGGCAACCCGCGCCGCCTCTATCTGTTTGGCGGATATCGTTCCGCATCCGGTGGCCTGCAGCCCAAATTCGCCGAAATTCAACGTACAACCGCGTCGCGCCGCGCCTTTCATGCGGCCTTTCTGCTGTTTGCGATATTTTATCTTTTTAGGGCTTAGCATCTTTGTGATCTCCGTTTTAAGTCCATCCCGCCGTCCGGCACGACTCGCATCCGGGTCTAAATCAACCGCCTGATGTCATTGCGCCGCAAGGGGGGAACACTTTAAGCGTTAGGCATTTTTGTGTTGGGTCAAATCCAACTGCGATTGGAGCAGTCCTTGGGCTCCAAAAGGACGACAACGATCTATTCACTCATCCCCACTTGGTCCTTTTTTAAGATTTCGCCCTTGAAAATAAATACTTTGACACCGACAATACCATAGGTCGTGCGGGCCTCGATGAAACCGTA
>CP070697.1:2025131-2031693 GCA_020353555.1 Desulfobacterales bacterium | reverse complement strand
AGTCAAGAAAATAATTTCTGATTTGACGTGCGCGACTGGAATCGGAATCGGCCCGCACGCACGGGCTTCTTCCCCAGGCCGGAGGCCGCCGTGCGCGGCTTTCAAAAAAGAAAGGAACGGTGACATGGATCAAGGCCACAAACTTTATCGGTCAGCGCTGAACCCCCTGCTGGTCCAGCCCCGGCGGCCCCTGCCGAAGGAAGCCGCGGTCATCGGCGCCGGCACCATCGGGCCGGATATCGGCTATTATCTCAAAAGCGCCCTGCCCGGCTGCAAACTTTTTTTGGTGGATATCGCCGCCGAACCGCTGCAGCGGGCCGAACAGCGCATTTTGGATTACACCCAGAAGGCGGTCGCTAAAAAGAAGCTGAAACCGGAAACCGTCGCCGCCGTGCGCGAAAATGTCGTTTACACCACGGACTATAAGCAGATCAAGAATTGTGATCTGGTGATCGAGGCCGCCACCGAGGACATACCGCTCAAACAGAAGATATTCGCCGCCGTCGAAAAAATCGTCCGCGAAGATACCATCATTACCTCCAACACCAGTTCGATCCCGGCAGACCGGCTCTTCTCAAAAATGCAAAGGCCGCAGCGGACCAGCATCACCCATTTTTTTGCGCCGGCCTGGCGCAGCCTGCCGGTGGAGGTCGTCGCGTGGGAAGAAGCCAGTCAGGAGGTGTTGGATTACCTGTTCTGGTTCTTTGCCCAGACCGGCAAGGCGCCGATTATCACGGCCAATGCCATCTGTTTTGTGCTGGACCGCATTTTTGACAACTGGTGCAATGAATCCGCCCATCTGCTGGAAAACGCCACCGCCAGCCAGATCGACCGGGTGGCCGAGGAATTCGTCTTTGCCGGACCGTTCTTTGTTTTGAACATGGCCAACGGCAATCCCATTATCATCGAAACCAACACGCGCCAGATGGAAGAAGGTTCCCATTATAAACCGGCGCCCATTTTGGGTTCCGTGGATCGGTGGCTGACCCACCGGCCGGGAAGCCCGATCGACGTGCCCGAAGATGTAAGGCGCGCTGTTCGCGACCGGTTGCTCGGTATTCTCTTCTCCCAATCATTTGATATCATCGACCAGGGGATCGGAACCCCCGCCGACCTAAACTTCGGCTGCCAGGCCGCTCTGGGATTCAAAAAGGGGCCCCTGGATCTCATGCGGGAGCTGAGTGAAGAGGAAGTAAGCCGAATCATGCTAAGATTTCAGGCCGAACGTCCGGGCTTTCCCCAGGCCCGGCAGCCGCTGGGCGCCTATCAGGATTTTCAGCGGTTTATTTTGGTAGATGAAATCGACGGGGTCAAGATCATCACCATCCGGCGCCCTCAGGCCATGAATGCCCTCAACGACGAAGTCACCGCCGAGACTCTGGCGGTTTTAACGCAATACGCCACCGATCCGGCGGTGAAAGGCTTTATCATTACCGGCTACGGCACAGCGGCCTTTTCCGCAGGAGCCGACATCGGCAAATTCCCGGAGATGCTCGGCGACAGCGCGGCCTCGGCCCAATATGCCCGGGAGTGCGCCAAGGTCCAGGTGTTTATGGATCAAATGGACAAACCCGTGGTGGCCGCCGTCAACGGATTGGCGCTGGGAGGGGGATTAGAGGTGGCCATCCGCTGTCACCGCATTGTGGCGACCCGCAGCGCCTCCTTGCAGTTTCCGGAGATCACCCTCGGCATACTGCCGGGCATCGGCGGCTGCATCGTACCGTATCGCAAGTGGCCCCAAGGCGCCCATTTATTCCATAAAATGATTTGCCTGGGCCGGCCGCTGCCTGCCCGGGAGGCGGTTGAAGTAGGGGTGGTGGCAAGGCTTGCGGAGAATTATGCGGATCTGATCACCGCCGCCATCGACGAAGTCCAAGCCCTGCAAGGCAAAATACCCCGCATCCCGGAGGGTCAAATCGATATTCCGGAGATTCATCTCCCGGATGATCCCAAGGCGGGCAATCAAACCCTGAGCCGGGAAGCCGTAGCGATCGCCGTCGACACCATCAAAGCCGGGGCCAAGGCGGAAAATCTCGCGGAGGCGCTCGAAATCGGTTATCAGGGTTTCGGCAAAATCGCCTGCACCGCCGGCGCCCAGGAAGGCATCACCGCCTTTTTGGAAAAACGCCCGCCAGAGTTTAAGAAATAAAAATGGCATCCAAGCTCAGCGAGTTCCAAGGTTTTCGGATATGCCGCGGGTGTAGCTCCTCCCTGTAGGCGACAGCCCGTGCTTTTCAATCCGCAAACCCTCATTCAGCCCTCACACCAGCGCCGGAGCCATCGACGATCCGGCCGAGATCACGCTTGGAAGCCAGTTCGAGCCTTGTCCAAGAATGTGAAATCAACTACTCAAAATGATTCCCTCCGACCGCAATCCTGGGAAAAATATTCCTCATAGTTGAATCAAGATTCTGAAATCAGTCAAGAAAAGCTGGCCCAACAGCTTGCATGGTTTTTGCATTTAACCATCGGAACTGACTTAGAAATTCTTTTCACTGGGGAGCCAAGCTTGCAAAAATCGAATTTATCCGGAAAACCCGCTCTTATGATCCTGCGCTCGGCCGGGTGGAACCGGCCAAAACGGCTGTTGGGGTGGCTGATTTTGATGATGACTTTGATCGGCGGGATATCGGCTGCCGCGCAGAGTCCGATCTCGATCCCCCTTGACGACATGGGTCTTTTTGACCCGAAAGGACAATGGCTCTGGGCATGGCCCGGCAATGTATGGACCCAGGAGATCGATGATGTCATCGAAACCCATGATTGGAGCCCCCTACCTTGCCGGCCGACGGAACCGACACAGGAAGTCGCCATCACTTATTTTTCAATTCAAAGAAGTCTGCATGAGGACGGCCGCAAGCTTGTTACGCTCAGATTCAAATTGGAAAAGTCCGCCAGTTATCTGCCCTGTGAATGGTGGCGCGATGAGGTTTTCGGTTGGCGGGTGGTCTGTCGATGGGAATGTCCGCCTTACTGGAATCCGGCGGAAGAGCTCGATTGCTCAAAATGCAGCGAATTGCGCCGCGTCGTGCGGCGGGGACTGGTCGATCCGGGAAGCCTCCGTCTGGTCGAACTGCTGGATCCAAACGGCGATGTCCTCAAAACCATCGCGCCCGCTGAAATCACGCGGTACAAGGGCCAGTATATCAATGTTCCCTACGATATAAGTGCGGAAAGCGGGTTTTGGAAGTTTCCTGCGCAATTGGACTGGCAAAACGAGGCCTTGTTTGAAACCGTTCTAAAGGAATTCGTTCCTGAATCCCAAAAATCCTATACGCTACGTGTCACCACGATCGACGGCGTATTCGAGACATCCCGAACAATCGATACCGTTTGCGATCTGCCCATCGTCCCGTCGGAAGGGCGCTATTTCGTGAATTCCAAGGGTAGTAAAATCATCGAAAGCGGGCCGGCCCAACGGCTCATCTTCATTGCGGAGGACGAAGGGGGCAACTTGATGATCCAATGGATGGAACCCCTCTTGGTGCAAAACGCCACATCCAGCCGGGTGTATGTCCGACTGGGAGACCCAACCACGACGATCGCCGATAGATTCATCACGATCAGCCAGCCCACGCACATGGGTACAACGATTATCCCGGCGGAGTTCGTGGGTAAAATCAAACAGGAGGTCCCGACCATCGCCGTGATGGTAGAAATCAGATCGAACAGCAATCTCAACCGCTCATTTTCGAATTATGTGGAGTACACCTTCGATTAAAACAGCCTCTTTTGCGGCCCCTATCCAATGTCTTCCATCCTGAAGGTTCGAACGGCAGACAGACTTTAAACCGGGATTTGCCGTTTCCACAACCCACCCCGCCAATCCGAATCCACTATCAATCCGGGCACGGGCCACTCTCCCAGGCATCTGAATCTCAGACATCGCGGCCCAAGCCGACGGCTCTCTCGGTCACGCCGGTCCCGCAGAATTTATCTCTTTTCATCTCCACCGTTATCGTGTAAGTTAAATCGGCAGACGGAGGATTACAAAGTGGAGCAACGTTGGGATATAAACGCAATGCTGGGGGGCGGTCCCCTTCCGGCGACCGTTATTGCCCCCATCGATGGGGCTGAAATGGTGCTGGTGCCGGAAGGCGAATTCATCATGGGGATCACCCCGGAGGAACTTCGCCAGATCTTCATCTTGGACCAGAAGCAGAATCCCATATTTGCGACCGAGGTGCCCGCCCGCAAGTTCTATCTTGAGGCCTATTATATTGACCGCTATCCCGTGACCAATTACCAGTACCGCCAGTTCATCGAAAAGACCGGACATCGCGCACCCATTTTCCTGAATCACCCCACCTGGGGACAGCCCATGCAGCCGGTGATCTTTGTCGGCTGGGACGATGCCCGGGCTTATGCCAATTGGGCGGGAAAAGCACTTCCCACCGAAGCCCAGTGGGAGAAGGCCGGCCGCGGAACGGACGGCCGTTGGTGGGCCTGGGGCAATGAATTTCTCCCGAATCGCTGTAATTCCCGCGAGCACGGCCTGCAACACACCTCGGAAATAGGTCTTTTTGACAATGGCGTCAGCTCCTATGGATGTTATGACATGAGCGGCAACGTTTGGGAAATGTGTGAGGGCCAATGGCTTGAAGATCACTTGCCCATGCGCGGAGGCTGCTTTTTGGGCTCGGCCACATTTGTGCGGGTGACCTGTCGCTGGACTCCTGAGGATCCCATCAACGGCGCCCACTGGCTGGGATTCCGCTGCGTCAAAGAGATTGCCGGCGCCCCATCATAAAAAATCTTCTTTTTCGCCGGCCCGGCCGCGCGCTAAAGGGGGAGATGACTCCATGGCCCTGCATTTTTCCAAGGAAGAATTCGCAAGCCGCATCCATAAATCGATTGAACACCTGGTTCAGCGGGGACTGCATGGCCTGTTGATGTTTCGCCAGGAAAGCATGTTTTACCTTACCGGCTATGACAGTTTCGGATATGTCTTCTTTCAATGCCTCTATCTGGGGGCGGATGGACGCCTGATGCTCCTCACCCGGGCGCCTGATCTGCGGCAGGCGCGGCATACTTCGTTCATCGAAGATATCCGCATCTGGGTCGATCGCGCCGAAGCCAATCCGGCCCTGGAGTTAAAGCAGATTCTGCAGGAGTTCGGGTGCCGAGGCCAGCGGCTCGGCGTCGAATACGATGCCTACGGGTTGACCGCCAGGAACGGTAAGCTGCTGGAAACGGCCCTAGACGGTTTCTGCCGCCTCGAGGACGCCTCGGATCTCGTCAGCCGGCTGCGGGTGGCCAAAAGCCCGGCCGAACTTGAATATGTGCGCACGGCCGCCACGCTGGCGGACCGGGCCCTGGATGAGGCCCATCGCCTTGCCGGTCCCGGTGCGGACGAAGGTGAAATCCTGGCTGCCATGCAAGGCGTGATCTTTGCCGGCGGCGGGGACTATCCGGGCAACGAATTCATCATCGGTTCAGGTCCGGACGCGCTGTTATGCCGCTATAAATCCGGCCGACGCCGGCTGGATGCCGAGGACCAGTTGACTTTGGAATGGGCGGCGGCCTATCGCCACTACCATGCGGCCATGATGCGGACCATCCCTATTGGCCGCGCAACGCCCCGCCACGTTGCGCTGCACAAAGTAACCATGGAAGCCATGCAGGCCTGCATGGAGGCTCTCAGACCGGGGCGTCCCATTGGCGAGGTGTTCGACGCCTATGCCCGTACGTGCGATGCCGCCGGGATGCGTGACCACCGGCTGAATGCCACCGGCTATAGTCTCGGAACGACTTTTGCGCCCAATTGGATGGATTGGCCCATGTTCTATCACGGCAACCCGGTGGTGGCCGAGCCCAACATGGTTTTCTTCTTGCACATGATCTTAATGGACAGCACCGCCAATCAGGCCATGTGCTTCGGCCATACGGTGCTGGTGACGGCAAGCGGGTGCGAGGTTTTATCGGAGCGCCCGCTGGAATTGGTGGTTAAATGAGCCCAGGATGCATGCCCGGCCCCCGTCCGGATCCAGGTGGCTGAAATGCCGAGGGCACGAAACACGGCCGACTGCGAACATGCGCGGCAGGCCAACCGGGGTAGAGGCATGAAAACAGAGCTGACAGATTCCGAATTAGAGATCTACTCGCGCCAAATCGTTCTGGCCGATATCGGCTATGACGGGCAATTGAAGCTTCGCAATGCCAGCGCCTGCCTGATCGGGGTCGGGGGATTGGGTGCTCCGATTGCCCTCAAGCTGGTCGGAATGGGTATTGGAAATCTGCGTCTGGTTGACCGGGACATTGTCTCCCGTTCGGATCTGCACCGGCAATACCTCTATGATGCCGATACGGTGGGTCAACCCAAGGTGGAAGCCGCCTGGCACAAATTAAGCCGGTTGAATCCCGACGTAAAAATCGATCCAGTCCCGGAGTCGCTCAATTCGATCAATGCCCGGGAGGTAATCGGCGGCGTCGATGTCGTTCTTGACGGTCTGGACCGGCCGGAGCCCCGCTATTTAGTCAATCGGACTTGCAACGATCTCAGAATCCCTTACATCTTCGGCGCGGCCATCGAGGCTTTTGGAAACGTATCGACCCTTTTGCC
>CP070697.1:2018332-2025031 GCA_020353555.1 Desulfobacterales bacterium | reverse complement strand
CACAGGCCGCCATTTATACTCGGCCTCCTGGAAAAACCCATCCTGATCCAAACTCGCGCCGAAGGCTTCGACAAGCGCGCGGGGAAGTTGCGGAACAATACCGGTGGCCAAGACCACCAGATCCGTATCGATCCAAAGCGTTTGTCCGATGATCGACTCCCGTATTTCCACCTGGAGCGCTTCGGCGTTGCTATGAACCCGAGGCTTGCCATCGCGCTGATAGGGGATAAAGACAACCCCCGCCTGCCGGGCCCGGGTGTAATACGTTTCCTTGAACCCGTAGGACATCATATCGCGGTACAAGACATAGACCGTCACTGCCGGATTCTGTTCCTTCAAATGCAACGCGTGTTTTAACGCCGTGGCACAGCATACCCGGCTGCAGTAGTTGCGAGGCTCCTCGCGCGAGTCGACGCATTGGATCATCACCACGGTGTTCAACCGGCCGGGGTCGATACGCTTGTCATTGAGTTGCTGCTCCAATTCCTTTTGAGTGACAACGGCTGGGGTGCTCCCGTACCCGTACGCCGTGGTCGTCGCCTCGACGCCGCCGGTGGCCAGAACCACAACCCCATGTTCTACGACGTGGGCCGCCCCCTGTTCATCTTCGATGAGGGTCTGAAAATGACCCACCTGACCCTCAGAAGCGCTTACCCGGCTGCGAGTATGCACACGGATCCGGGGGTGCTTGGCCACCGCCGCGCGGGTATCTTCCAGCAAAGTCACGGGCGCGTGTCCGTCCAACGTTCGCTGCAGCCAGCTCAGGTTGCCCCCTAGATTCTCCGTTTGTTCTACCAGATCCACTTGGAAACCGTGATCGGCGATGGCCAGGGCGGCGGTCATTCCGGCAATTCCCCCTCCCACAACCAGTGCGCTCTGGTGGACGCGAATTTCAGGCCCCCGTTCCGGATCGACCCACTTGAGCTTGGCGATTCCCATCTGCAGCGCCGCAAGTTGCAGGTTCAAAGCCCGAGAGCGGCTTTGGGCTTCACGCCCTGCGCCATGCGCCAAGGCCGACTGTCGCCGGTCGACCACCTCCATGAACCCCGAGTCCGGTCCCACCTGCACGCCGAGTTCTTTCAGTTTGCGGCGATACCCATACGCGTGACAAGTCCCGATCAGGAGTCGATTCGGCCCGCTTTTTTGCACCAGCGCAGCCAATTGCTCCCAGCCGTGCGCCGTGCAGATCCGCGCCAGAAACTCCACCCGGTCCACGTGGGGATCGGCTGTTAACCGCCGCGCCAATTCTTCGCAATCGATGGCGGCCGTCATTTTATCGCCACACGTGCAAACCACTACCAGGATTCGCGGCAATTCCCGCGGGTCGGCCGGAGCGGCCGGCGGCGGCGTCTCCTCGAGGGCCAGACTCCCACCGGCCGAATGGATGACACGCGAGGCGTTCAGAGCGGCGGCGGAGGCCTGAATAACCGATTCGCTGATGTCCGTTAAGCCGCTGAAGGAGCCTCCCAGGGTAATTCCGGGCCGCCGGGTGCGGGTCAGGGAAAAGGGTTCGGTCTGGCCGAATCCCCACGGATTCAGTCGAATGTCCAGCTCTTCGGCCAGCGCGGCCGCGCCCGCCGCCGGCCGTTGCCCGACGGCGAGGACCACCAGATCAAAGGGCTCTTCACACACGGCGCCGGCAAGATTGACGCTGCGAAGGATCAGACTGCCGCTCTTGGCATCCCGGACGACGGAATGCACCCGCGCTCTTTCGAAACGGACCCCGTGCTGGGTTTCGGCCTGCTCCCGGTAACGTTGAAAGGATTTGCCCAAAGTGCGCATGTCCATATGATAAATGGCCGTCTCGAGCGCCTGGCCTGTTTTTTCACCCGCCAAAAGGGCCTCTTTAATGGCATGCATGCAACAGACCGTCGAGCAAAAATCGGCCTCCCGCTGCAGATCCCGTGAACCGACGCATTGGATCCAGGCAATTTTATGAACCGGTTGGCTGTCACCCGGTCACACCAGCTGCACGGGACACGGCCCGGTGCCGCTTAACAGACGTTCGAATTCCAGGCTCGTGACCACATTCGGATACACCCCGTAGCCCAGGGTGTTTTTGCCGTCGGCCGGATCAAAAAAGGCCGTACCGCCGCAAAGCACGATCGCTCCGGCTTCCACCCGCCGTCCCGCGGTGGCTTGAAGGTCCGCGTAAATTCCCAGAACCATGGGGATCAGGGCCTCCGGATCGAAGGGCTTGACCAGATAATCCCGCGCGCCGATTTTCATCGCTTCCACAGCCGTCTCCACCGTGGCATAGGCGGTCATCATGATGACACCAAGCGCCGGAAAGTTCTCCTTGGCCTTTTGCAGCACCTCCACCCCGTCCATCCCCGGCATCTTGATATCCAACAACATGAGGTGATACGTCTGCCGGGTGAGTTGATCCAGCGCCTGGCGTCCGGATGCGGCCATGTCCACGGAAAAGCCTTCCTCCCCCAGCCATTCCTTGAGGGAATCGCGCAAAATCAATTCGTCATCCACGACCAGAATGCGAAAGCCTTGGCGTTGCTCTTCCGGCAGTTGAATGGCGCCCGTCGGACAAACGGTTTGACACGCGCCGCAGCGGGTGCAGGCCTTCAAATCGATGAGGTAGGCATTGGGCAGGGCATGGGGAACCGGCAGATAGATGGCTTTCCGGGTACCCAGGCCGGCATTGAAATCGTCCGGAACCTCCACCGGACAGACGTCCGCGCACGCCCCGCAGCCCGCACAGCGGTGCGCATCCACCCCGCGGGGAAGTTGCTTGAGGGTCGCTACATATTTTCCGGGTTCGCCCTCGACCGTCACCAGCTCGGTGGCAAGCAGAATTTCGATATTTTCGTGAAATAAACCTCGGCGAAGGCAATATTGGGAACCGGCCTCCCGCTCCACCAGGGGAAGCATTTGACACATGCCGCAACGACCGGTGGGAAACTGATAGTCGAGCTGGCTGAGAATACCGCCCACATGGGGCGCCCGATCCACCAGGGTGACCCCGTAGCCCAATTCCGCCAAATCCAGCGCCGCCCGAATGCCGCCGATGCCGGCCCCGACCACGAGGGCTTGACCGATTTTTCTCTGCATGCAGACCTCTGCTTCTGGTTTTGGCCCCCCACAGATTAGGCCTGTCTGCCGGTTTGGAGGGACATTCCCACAACTTCGGCGAACTCGTCCTCCCGAAAAACCGCCAGCGGCGGGTCTTCGTCGATGTGCCTGCCCGCCTCGTAATCGAAGGCTTTCTGGGTGGCCTGCGCCACGCTGCGAAACACTTCCATGACCGGAATATCATTGGGGCAGGCATTCGAACACTGGCCGCAGCCGACGCAGGCCGTGCTCATATGCGCCAGCCGCGTCATATGGTAAAAAAGAGTATCCGTGGGCATTTTAATGACCCCTTTGCGCGTTGCCCACCGCAGATACTGGTATGGGTCATGGTTGAACACGTCGGTTACGAACACGCACTCCTTGCAGTAGCAGACCGGACAGGCCACCCGGCAGTTATAGCAGTTGACGCAACGGGCGAAGTAGGTCGTCATTTTTGCCAGATTTTCCGTGCCCGCGCGGGTTTGAGCCAGCATTTCATCGCGTTGGGCCGTCCGCTGGGCCACCAGGGCGGCGATGGTCTCCCGACGGGCGGTCGGTTCAACCGTTTGCTCCAGATTGAGCTGCTTCAAGACGGCTTCCCCCCGGACACTCTGTGATTGCACGATCAGATGGTCATCGAACTCAATGCCGAAGAGCCCAATCGTAATATCGGCGTTGGAAGCGACCGGGTATTCGCAGGCCCGGCAGGCGGGCGCTAGATCGACCCCGTCGATCCGTGTTCCTCTGCCGGTCAAAACACTCTGATAGAACCGGACGGTGGCGTGGGCCCCGTCTTCGCCCGCAAACCGCAAATAATCTTTGTTCTGGTAGGCTCCCAGGCAGTCGATTCCGATCAGAACGACTTCCTCCGTGCGCCCTTGTTTGAGTTTCACCAGTTCGATAAAGGCGCGAATCTCGCAGGGGCGCAGAATCGCGGCCACCTGAGCCCCCATGGGCTTGCCTGTCAGCCGGGAAACAATTTTGGCCGCGTTCATGGGAAAGGCTGGCGCCAGGGGATCGACGCCTTCCAGGCAATCCGGGTCGGTCACCAGTGCCGGCATCACCGCGTTGTTCATGGGAAGATGCCGAGGGACCAGGATCGCCCGGATATCCTGCAACTCGAGGATCGCCCGCAAAAATTGCCGTAAAGATGCCAGAAGATCCTGGCCGGTCACGTCGATTCTGGCCGTCATCGCCATGGCGCCTCCCAGTTTTACGATCTATCAGGGGAAATCAAATTACCATCTTCAGCCTTGCCTGACTCGGCCCCAGGGTTTTGATTTGCGCCACCATCGCACGGATGGTTTCGGCGAACTGGATGCCGTCGCTGGCCCCAATCCAGGTCAACCGCAGCCGTTCCTCCTGAAATCCGAAACGCGGCAAAATCTCCTTGAGTAGTTTGATCCGGCGGCGGGCCTTGAAGTTGCCGTTGATATAGTGACAGTCTCCCGGATGACAGCCGCTGACCAGCACCCCATCGACGCCTTCCAAAAAGGCCTTGATCACGTATTGGGGATCGACCATCCCGGTGCACATGACCCGGATCAAGCGCACATTCTGGGGATAGGTCAAGCGCGAGGTTCCCGCCAGATCAGCGGCCGTGTAAGTACACCAATTACAGACAAACGCGATGAGGGTCGGTTCGAAATCTTCCATGTCGCTCTCCCTGGACCGGCTCTGGAGTTGCCGGCCCCTGGTTTCCTGGCATCCGGCAGGTGCCGCTGATCGAGGCCCGTATCCCGCCGCGCGCATCCGGCGGCGGGCAGGCAGCAGCCCGCTTCACATCCCGACCGCCTGCCCGGCATCCATGATGCCGTCGAACTCCGCCATGATTTGCTTCTTTTGAAAATGTCGCACCTGGGCGGCACCGCTGGGACAAAATCCGGCGCAACTGCCGCAGCCTTTACAAAGCGCGGCATTGACCACCGACACCCCCCGGCGTTCATCAAATTCAACCGCCGTATAGGGACACAATCCGATACAGGTCCGACAGCCCGCGCATACATCCGGATCGATCCACGCTATGGCGGACGGTACCGCCACCGTGCCGCGCGTGGCCAGGGAAAGGGCTTTGGCGGCCGCCCCCGAGGCCTGGGCCACCGTATGGGGAATACCCTTGGGGGATTGGCAGGCGCCGGCGAGAAATACGCCGTCGGTGGCGGTACTCAGCGGACCCAGCTTGGGATGCTCCTCCAGGAAAAAGCCGTCCGCCCCCTGGCTGATCCCGAAAATCCGTGCCACCTCCACCGCATCTTTACGGGCTTCCATGGCCACGCACAAAATGACCATATCCACCGGCACGCGCAGCCGCTGACCCAAAAGCGTGTCTTCCGCAATGGCAATCAGTTTGCCGGCTTCGTCCGCTGTGGCCGCCTGATCGGTAATGGCCGCCACTCTACCGCGGATAAAGTGGGTGCCTTCTTCCTGGCAGCGGCGATAAAACTCCTCATAGCCTTTGCCATAACAGCGCTGGTCAATGTAGAAGTCATAGACCCGGGTCTCGGGCCCGACCTTTTCCTTGATCAGGTGGGCGTATTTGAGGGCATACATGCAGCAGACCCGGGAGCAGTATTCGTGATAGTTGACATCCCGGCTGCCGACGCAATGCAAAATGGCGACGCTTTGGGGCTCCCGTGTATGGCGGCCTTCTTCGTTCCGGATGAGGATCTGGCCGCCGGTGGGTCCGGTGGCATTGCTGAGGCGTTCGAATTCCAGACTGGTATACACATTGGGATACAGGCCGTACCCGTAGGGCTTCATGGGCGTCGGATCGAGCAAATCATAGCCGGTGGCCACAATAATACTGCCGACTTTCACCTCCAGCTCCTGCGCCCCCATGTAGTGATCGATGGCCTGCGCTTCGCAGGCCCGCACACATTCCATGCATTCGCTGCAGATGCCGCAGTTCAGGCAGCGCTGCGCCTCGTGTAAAGCTTCCGCCTCCGTCAGGCCGCAGTCGACCTCGGCCCATGAGGCGACCCGCGCCTTGGGATCAAGCCGCCGGGAGGAGGCCCTGACTTCCGCAGGGAGCCCGGCCGGTAACGGTCGCCAGTTCTCGCCGGACAGCTTCTGGGCCGGCGTTGGCGCGGCCTGGACCCCCAGATCCGCCTGCCGGAGGTAGCCATCGATGGCCGCCACCGCCTTGTGCCCCGCGGCCACCGCCTCGATCACGCTGGCCGGTCCGGATACGGCATCGCCCCCGGCAAATACATGGGGCAGGGAGGTTTGCAGGGTATTGGGATCGACTTCAATGGTCCCCTGCCGGGTCCATTGCAGCTCCGGCACCTGATCAGCCCAGGATTGGTCCGTTCGCTGACCGACGGCAACAATCACGGCATCACAGGGAATTACAAATTCGGATCCTTCGAGGGCCACCGGTCGGCCGCGTCCGCTGGCATCCGCATCCCCCAGCGCGGTTCGGATGCACTCCAGCCCGGAAACCTTCCCGTTTTCGCTCAGGATGCGCACCGGGGCGGTCAGGAAGCGCAAAGCGACGGCTTCCTCCTGGGCGCCTTGGATTTCTTCGGTAGCGGCGGGCATCTCTTTCTCCGAACGGCGATACGCAACGGTGACCTCCCGGGCCCCCAGACGCTTGGCCACCCGGGCCGCATCGATGGCGACGTTGCCGCCGCC
>CP070697.1:2011526-2018232 GCA_020353555.1 Desulfobacterales bacterium | reverse complement strand
GCAACCGCGCTTGAACTGGGATAAAATCAACCAGCGCTTAATCCCGCGGCGGGGCAGCCAACAGGTGGCCGTTATGAACGGGGGTACGATACCGGATCGCGGTTATTACGGCGTTTACCTGGAAAACAGCAATCTCAAACTGGGGGAGGTGGAAGAAGAATTCGTTTTTGAATCCCGCGTCGGTGAGGCCTTTTTTCTAGGAAACAGCGAATGGCTGATCAAAACCATTTCCCAAGACCGCATCATCGTCGGCCCCATTGCCGCCATCAAAGCGAAGGCGCCCTTCTGGAAAGGCGATATTCGGTACCGGGATTACTCCACCAGCCAAAAAATCGGCCGGTTCCGCCGGGAGCTCAGCGAACACATCGATCAGGGACGGGCGCCCAAATGGCTGATGGATACCGGTTTGGTCGATGAAAATACGGCCACCAACCTGGTGGCCTATTTTGAACGCCAGCGGGAACACGGCCAGTTTTTGCCGACCGGCACGCAGCTGGTCGCCGAATGGTCGGTGGACAGCGGCGGGGAACCAATCTTTATTTTACACGCCCCCTTGGGCGCCCGGGTCAATGGAGCCTGGGCCGTCGCGCTGGCGGCGGCGATGGAAAAGCACTACCACACCCGAATTCAGTATTCATTTGATGACGACGGCGTGTTGATCAGGCTGATGGAAACCAAAGCGCCGCCGGCCATGGCCCCGCTTTTTCAACTTTCTCCCGGGGAAGTTGAAGAATTATTGATCCAGGCCTTGCCGCAATCTCCCGTTTTTGCCGTGCACTTTCGTTATAATGCGGCCCGGGCGCTTCTGCTGCCTCGCTCCCAGCCCCGCCGGCGAATTCCCCTGTGGCAGCAGCGACTCCGCGCGGCCGACCTCTTACAGGCTGTGCGCCAATACCAAGATTTCCCCGTCATCATCGAGACATTGCGGGAGTGTTTGCAGGATGTTTTTGATCTTCCGTCTTTAAAAGCGGTCATTGCAGGGCTCCAGCGGCGCCGCATTCGTTTACATTGGATCGAAACCCCCTTTCCCTCCCCCATGGCGGCCGGCATTTGGTTTAAATTTGTGGCCAGCAACCTTTACGAACCGGACCAAATCCGGCTGCCTGTTCAGGCCGACAACTTCCACAGTGACCTATGGGCAAATATTGCCAATCAGGAAAAGATCCCCACGCTCCTTACCCGCGGTCTCATCGCCAAAGCGGAACGCCGCTGGCAACATTTGGAAACGGGGTTCAAGGCCGCGGGTGTCGAAGAACTTTTCAGTCTTATTGAAAAGCTCGGACCCATTGCGGAGGCGGAATTACACCGCCGTTGCCAGGGCGATCCTTCTGCGTGGTTAAGCGAGTTACAGGTGACCCACCGCATTGTCGCCGCACGTGGCGCGCAAAAAGGCTCGTCCTCTCCGCTGTGGGCCGTCGACCCCGCGTTGCCAGCCTCCCAGGCATCGAATCAATTGGTGCGCATCGAACGCTATTTACAGATGCGCGGACCGGTCACCTTAACTGCCATGGGGGAGGATTTGCATCTCCCGCCGGAAGCGCTGGCGCCTTCACTGGAGCACCTGCAGCGCCAAAAGAAAATCGTCAGCGGCCGATTAACCGTCGGGGTCGCAGAAGAGCAATGTTGCGATCGACACAATTTCATGCAGCTATACCGCATGGCCATTGCCAACCGCCGCACCGTCCGGACCCCCGCCGATCGTGTCACCTTCAATTGTTTTCTATTGCAATGGCATCGCATCGCCCAACCGGGGCAATCCCTGCGAGAACTCATGGAACGCTATCGCGGGTTGCGGTTTCCCATTCGTTTTCTGGAACGGGAGGTTTTGAGCACCCGTTTCTTGAATCCAGACCATCCGGCTCTGAATGCCAAGTTTGCTGCGCTGGAATCCCTGATTGCCGACGGCGAGGTTATCGTTCAGGCCGGCCGCGCCCAGGATGGGGGCCGACGATTTGTCGAGTTTCGCCGGCGCGGCGATGGCCATCTGTTGGCCGACCCCAACACCTTGCTGGCTGCGGTGCCGAATTCAAGCGTACCCGGGCGAACCGTATTTTCTTTCCTGCAGGAAAATGGTGCCAGTTATTTAAGGGATATAGAGATGGGAACGGGCTTATCCCACCTGGATGTGCAGCAAGCGCTGCAGGAACTGGCCGAGCTGAGCCTGGTCAGCTGTGAGAATTATGCGTCGTTTCTGTTGGTTCTCCAGTCCCCCTTGAAGGGCTTTTCCGACCTGCCTGTTCGGGTGGAAAATTATCCGACCGGCGGACAGGCGCGGCGTCACCCTCGCCCCGGTCGCTCCGCCATTCGACAGGCCGTTCAGGAGCGCTTCCGGCTGAGGGATAGCCGCTGGTTCTTGACGACCTCTTTCGCCGTTATGGGCCACCGGTTGAACAAATCCGAACGCGCCGTGAGGCAGGCCCGGTTGCTGCTCCAGCGTCATGGTATTCTGGTCAAAGAATGGTTCCGTCGGGAGCAAGGCTTGCTGCCGTGGCATCCGATCTTTCGGGAGTTGAAGCGTCTGGAATGGCAGGGAGAAATCCGTCGGGGCTATTTTGTCGCCGGGCTGTCCGGCGTACAATTTGCCCTGCCCGAAGCTGTGGAACTGCTGGAAAATCTACATCGATCGCCTTCATCTGCAGACCATGGGCCGATTTTGCTCAGCACCTTGGACCCGGCCCTGCCCTATGGCGGTATGGTGGATTGGGGATTGACGGACGCAGAGGGCAATCCCTTAAAAGTTGCGCGGTCGCCTTCCAATCATTTGGCCCTTGTTGATGGACACCCCGCATTATACGGGGAGAACTTCTTTAGTCGGTTGTTCATCCCGGCGGATTTACCCGGAGAGACGCTTATTTCGATTGCTGAACTGGTCAAAAATTGGCTGAAATTGCCATCCCAGCTCAAACCGAAAGACCGCCTCGTAATTCAGCAAATCAACGGCCAGGCCGCGGTCGCCAGTCAATACACGCGTCACTTGATCCAAGCCGGTTTCGAAAAAGACGTGGATGTATTAGTTTTATGGCCATCGGTCGCTTAAATTCATGCCGTCATAACCTTCCTCCCAACCCTGCGTTTCTGAACCCGGAGAAAAGCCGTAAAGTTTTGCCGCTAATTGTCGATAACTGAAATAGCAATCCTTCAGACTCATCGAATGGCCTACAAAAAGTGTCCCGGCAGGCAAGGATGTCCATCAAAGCGAGCGCGGCCGTCAACTCCCGTCTTACGGGTTGGTTATTCGCCCCGGTTCTCGCCCCCCTGCTTGAGCACCAGATTGTTATCCGGATCCTAGCGGCCGGGGCGGTGCTGCAGGTGGGAGCGGTGGCGGGCGGGCGGCCGGGTTGGCCGTGCCCGCTCAAAGCGATCCTGGGCGTGCCATGCCCCGGTTGTGGGTTGAGTACAGCGACGGCCTTGTTCATCCAGGGCCGGTGGCAGGCAGCCGTTCACGTCCATGCCTTTGCGCCGGTCCTGTTCGTCTTGATCTTCTTGCTGGCCGTGGGGAGTCTGATGAGTCCCACTTATCATCAGCAGACTTTGCGCCGCCTGGAGCATCTGGAGCAGCGGACCGGACTGGGGGCGGTCTTGATTCTGGGCTTTGTGGGTTATTGGTTTTGGCGGCTCAAGGGCGTGTGACCGCTTCTTCGATCAATCGTCAAGCCTGAAGTTGGCTTAAAATTAACAGCACAAGGGGAAAAATCATGGCTTTAGTAATGATGGGTTCATTGGCTTTAATTGAACTGATACTCACGGTGCTTTTCATCGTCGTTCTAGTCAAGCAATTCAGGAGGGATGGAGCACTCAAAGGCATCTTGGGGATAATCAGTTGCGGAATCTATACCTTTATCTGGGGCTGGATCAACACAAGGAACTGCGGCTGACCAAAGTTATGGCCGTCTGGAGTGGTCTCACCGTCCTCTCATTTATCTTGCCGACGGTGATTGCGGCCACCGGCGCCGCCGACTTTTTGAGATTGGCCGCCAATTTGAGCGACGATACGCGGACCGAGACGGCCACGCGCGACCGGGTGAAAATAGTCAAAAAATCGAAAGATAAGCTGAAATCCAGTGCTAACGTGGTCGCAGGCAAGACCCGCTCCACGGCGGCCGCCGTCCCACCGGCGGTCAAGAATACGGACTGGGTTCAAAAAGCCCTGGCATTGTGGCAAGACGGCCGATACACCGACCCCCAAAAAGCGGTTGAATATTGGAATCAGGCTATCCGCAACGATCCGAATTCGGCCGTGCACTACAATAACCGCGGGCTGGCCTACTACAATTTAAACCAGCACCGCCGTGCCTTGGAGGATTACAGCCAGGCCCTACGCTTAGAACCGGAATACGCCGAGGCTTACAATAACCGCGGCAATGTCCACTACCAATTAGATGAATATCAACTGGCCCTCTTGGATTTTGATCGCAGCCTGCAGGCCGCGCCGGAGTACGCGGTGGCTCGGTTGAATCGCGGGCTGACCTATTTTCAGCTGGACGAAAACAATCAGGCTTGCCGTGATTTCCAGCAGGCTTGTGACTTCGGAGACTGCACGGGATTGCAATGGGCCGTCAAAGAAGGTTTATGCGAGTGACCAACAACCGTTTTTGCCGGCTGTCGTTTGGCGAATAGCTTCGCCGCTGCGTCCTGGAGGAGCCAGCTTTCGAGCATTGAAGCTGCAACGAAATGTTGGGAAATGAAATTATAATGGAACTTCTCAACGTATTTTGCCGCGCGCTTCACGGCCGGACAGCGGCAACCCGTTCAAAGACAAAAACTCCCTTGCGACCTTCGGATACATCGCCCACGCGCATCCGAACCGCGCGCAAGGGAGTTTTTTTTTATTGTGGTTTAGAACCTAAAGGTTAAGCCGAAATCAAAAGTGTCTTCTTCCAAGGTGGATTCCAGTGTGACTGGCTGGCCGGTAATATCGGTGCCCCGTTCTTTGATGGTGTTCTCAAAACCATGCACATATCCGGCATGCAGTGCGAATCGGGGTGAGAATTCATAGCCGATTCCCAGGGTGAGGTGGTGTTCGACAACGGCCGGAAATCCGATAACGCGGAAGGTTTCAAAGAAGTACCTGGGCAGGGTCGTGCCCTGCACCGAAGTAAAACTGGTGCCGTCAAAGCCGTTGTTTTCTTCGACCGGATTCTTGGCATAGTTATATCCGGCTCGCAGAAAAAGTTTGGGAATCGGTTCGAATTGCGCGCCGATGGCAAATACATACTGATCATCCCAATCGAAATCCTCATATCCATCCGCATCCGCCCAGTTGATCCATTTGGTATTGGCTTCAATCAGGAAATTGCTTATTTGGCAGGCGATCCCGAGGCCGACTTCTTGCGGCGAGTCCAGCCGGAGATCGTCCAGACTGCCGTCGCCATCAAAATCCCGCACATTTTTATGGTCCACAGGGCGCGGAGAAGTATAGTTGAGCCCCAAAGAAATGTTGTCCGTCGGCTTGGCGATCAGGCCGACCTGAGCCCCCCAACCGTAATCCCACCGGGAGCCGTCGCGCAGATCGAGATTGGAATAGTCGATGTGAAAGGCCAAGCCTAACGACAGCCATCTATTGGGTTGATAGGCAATCGAGGGCGCAAACCGCATGATCTGCAGCTGGGTAAACTCTCCGGCGATAAGCGGTGCATCCGGGAAAGGATCCGGGAAATCAAAAAACCCGGGCTGGTCCAAATCCGTATCGCGGTAATCCACTCCCAGGCCCGAAACACCAAAGGCGGCAAGGCCGAATCTCCAATCCGGAGGTGCCAAACCCTCGGTAATGGGAACGGAAAGACCAAAGGCCGGAATGGCGTAAACCTGGTCATCACTATTCGCGGAGATGGTTCCGCCTACCCCGGGTCCACTGACTTTCGCGCTGACGTCGGGCATAAACAGGGTTCCCGCAAAATCAACTTCGGTCGAAGGGCAGTACGGACCGAAACACATGGCGGCCGGATTGGCAAAAACCGCACTGATGGCATCCTGGGGTGCTGCGATCCCGACACCGCCCATGGACCTTGAAATCGGGCCCACATTGATCAAACTGTCTCCATTGGTGGCCCCGGCTGAAGTGGACAGCAGCGTGACCACAAATAGAAATTATGCGATCTCAAATAACTTCTTCATTGTTCCTCCTCCCTCCCTCATCTTTGATGGTTTTGATATTGCGGCCAGAGCCATGGCCGTCACTCCTTCGCCACATCAAAAGTTCACCGCCATTTGCAGCAACGAACTCCTCCTTTGTCTTAGTGCACCAAAGCATTGGCCACCATGGAACTCAGAAACTGCACGTCGACCCCCATTTTATAATGATCATTCAGGTTGCTCAGCTGGGTATGACAATTCTCGCAGGCTGTCGCCAGGATTGTGGCGCCGGTGGCCTTCACCTGATCGACTTTGACCTTGGCTGATTTCATCCGGAAATCCAAAGTATCTTCCCCCAGGGCAACCAATCCTCCGCCGCCCCCGCAGCACCAGTTGTAGCGCGGTTCAGAGGTCAATTCCCGAAAATCGGCCGTCAAATGCTGCAAGATATAGCGCGGTTCGTCAATCACGCCACCGTTGCGGGCGATCTGGCAGGGGTCGTGGTAAGTCACGGCTCCGTCCAGTTTGCTCTTATCCAGCTTAATGCGTCCTTCGCGGATATACCGCGCATGAACCTCCGTAATGGCCGAGACCTTGAAAGGCTGCGGGCCGGCGAGCTGTTTCATGACCCGAT
>CP070697.1:2004715-2011426 GCA_020353555.1 Desulfobacterales bacterium | reverse complement strand
GCCGGAATGCAATTTAGTCAATGATTGCTACCGGGGGTTGCTGGACCGCTTACCGGACACAGATGGATTCAACCGCTGGGTGGAAATGATGCGCACGGCGATGGCGGAGGGGGAAGGGGCGGTCAGGGAACTTTCACATCAGATCGCACTGGGCTTTTTGCAGAGCGCCGAATATGCGTTAAGACGCAGGAGCGATCGGGAGTTTTTGGAAGACATGTACAACGGGATTCTTCGAAGGGGTGCGCAGCAGGCCGAATTTGATGCCTGGCTGGAGTATATGCAGGCCGGCATGACGCGGGAAGAAGTGTTGGGCTATTTTACGGACTCGGTAGAATTTCAGTCGAGGGTACAGGCGCTGATAGCGGCAAAGTGACAGCCAGGCAAGAAATCAATTTCAATCATCAGGCGAAAAGAAGGCGTGTCTTGGCAGCCGGGGAGGCATTGCCGTGGAAAGCGCCGCAATAAGCAAGTTAGCCCGTGATCTGACCATCGGGCTCATCTTCGTGACCAGCCTTGTCGCCGCAGTGTTGGTAACGATGCATTATTGGTGCTATTCCATTAGCGCTCAACGTCGGTTGAACGCCAGAATGAGCGATACTTATAATCTCGCCAAAGTCATGGTGATTCCTTTGTGGAACAGCGATACCAATATGGCGCGACAGATTGCCGAGGCTTATCTGACGTGCGAGTATATTGCAGGGATTCGGGTGGAGACCGAGTACGGCAAGATTCTATATGACAATCTTCCCGCAGGTGAAAATAAATCAATCATCCGGGAAGAAAGGGTTCGACAAGGTGATCACTATTTTGGGCGGCTGATACTGCAGTTCAGCCGAGAGGGCATTGAGCGAACCCTGAAAAAAACGGTCGTTACCATTAGCGTCCTCATGCTTCCCGTGATGGCGCTTATCATCATTGGAAGCCATTGCATGCTAAGATACCTTCTGAACAAAGCTCTTAAAGCGCCTGATCGGGGGGCATAGAACCGTCCACGCCGGAGCCTGTGGCGATTATTCTGCTGCTTGAATCCAGTTTAGATCGTGTTCGTCCCGAAATGCGCCCCGCCCGCGGCGGGAGAGCCTGAAACCCAAATCGGGCAGAATAGCCGTTTTCGGAAAGACCGGCAAAAATCAAATTCAACAACATTCTTAGTCCAATCACCAAGCCGAGATAAGAATTGCCGTACTACAGTTAGACCACGCGTGCGGTTACCGAACCGATAATTGCGCGATCGATGGCACCGAGCTTGCCTTCTTTCACAATCAGGCTGAAAATTTTCGTTTTGGGAACTTCCCGCATGACGATTCCTCGCATCACAACGGCAAGGCACTGTGCACCTGCATTTCCCCCTTGCCCGGCGACAACGGGCAGAAAAACGGCGGGGATGGTCAACTTGGCAATGAGCCCTTCAAACAGGGCCGCAGCCGCCGCATCGGACCGATGCTGCCCTCCGGTTATTCCAGGAGCTCCCTGATTTGTCCTTTGAGTTCGCCGGAGAGATCGCCGCCTATGTGCTCACGCGTGTTATGCAGCAGATGCATCAAAATCGATGTTACCAAGTGAGAATCGAGATGCGCCGCCAGTGAAGGCGGCAGTGATTCAATAATTGTTGCGGCTTCCTTTTCGGCCAAGCCTTCGATGATATGCGCCGCGGTGCCGCGATCATGTTCGCCGGATTTCTGAGCTAAAGGTAGAAAAGTATCTTTATCTCCCATGACGATGCGTCCTTTTACCGCTTGGCTTGCCAAATTACGCGTTGAACATTGCGCGGACATCCGGCCGGCTCTTATCCTTTGGTTGGAGGGCAGGGGGATTTGCGGGGACGCATTGCGGAAAGGAAGCTATCTCCGTGGGTGCTCAGCCATTTCAAAACGGACGTGCGGCAGACTTGCGGGATGGTGCGCTTGCATAAATTCAATTAGTTTTTCGCGCACCTGGCAGCGCAAATCCCAGGCCGAAGGGGAATCGGCGGCGCTCATCAGAGCCCGCAATTCTACGGTGCGTTCATTGGCATTGGTAACTTGCAGGACCGCCACGCGCTTATCCCAGAGCGGCGAGTTTTCCACGATCTGATGGAATTTCGCGCGAATTTCCGGTACCGGCACCGTATAGTCAGCATATAAGTAGACACTACCCAGCACTTCGGCCGTCGTCCGCGTCCAGTTCTGGAAAGGCTTTTCAATGAAATAGGTGATCGGTACGACCAAGCGGCGTTGATCCCATATCTTCACCACCACATAGGTGAGGGTGATTTCTTCAATCCAGCCCCATTCGTTTTCCACGATCACCACGTCATCGATACGAATGGGCTGCGTCAGTGCGATCTGGATGCCGGCAAACAGGGTGGCCAGACTTCTCTGGGCGGCGAACCCCAGAATAATGCTGATGATACCGGCGGAGGCCAGGATGCTGAGCCCGATCTGGCGCACTTTGTCGAACGTCATCAAGATCGCCGCCAGGGCGAGGAAAATGATGAGCACCTTCAACACGCGGTCCATGACCCCGAGCTGCGTGGAAATGCGGCGCGCTTGGAGATTGTCTTTGTCCTCCATCCGATAGCGCCCGGCGATCAAATCGCGCACCAGCGTGACGATGCGGTTGACCAGCCAGGCCAAGGCCCCGATAATCCAAATCCACAGGGCATGTCTGACGAACGCCAGCGTGCTTTCCCCAAACCGCAGGAACGGCAGAACGAGCAACAATGCCAACGCCGGCAACAGCGCGCGCAAGGGACCTCGCCATTGCTCCTTTTGGAATGCGTTGCCCAGCGCCCCTGCGGGGAGGGCCTTCCGCCAGCGAGAAAAAAGCGCCGACAAGAGCACTTGGACACCGACGCCCGCCAGGACGGCCAGCAGGGCCATGACCAGCGAGATGACGAAGTTTTGACCGTCACCGACATAAAGTTGAAACAATTCTTGGAGCTTTTGCAGTTCCATTTCCGCCTTCCCTCAAGCCCTTCCGTAAATTTCCGTCATTTCAAGCAGACGTGCGGAGAGCTCCGGCTTCAGGGGGTCTTCCGACAGGCGCCACTGCCAGTTTCCATCCGGACGGGCAGGATTGTTCATGCGGGCTTCGGCGCCCAGTCCCAGGATATCCTGCAGGGGGATAATGGCTGTTTTGGCCACCGACATCATCGCCAGCCGGATCATCTCCCAGTGAAGCTCATGCACCGGAATGCGGCGTCCGAAATACCGGTGCAGCCTCTCTTGGGTCTCCGGCGTGGCCTCCTGGGCAAACCAGCCTTGGACCGTATGGTTGTCATGCGTACCGGTGTAAATCAGACAATTTTGCACATGATGATGGGGCAGAAACGAACTCTTGGGAAAATCCTCGCCGAAGGCGAAAAGCAGCAATCGCATGCCCGGCAATTGGTAACGATGCATGATCTCCCTGACATCGGGGGTGATGATACCCAGATCCTCGGCGATGATGGGCAAGCAGGGAAACCGGCGCAAAAGCTGATGCAAGAAGTCTTCCACAGGCACCGAAACCCATTTGCCATTGATGGCGGTTTTTTCGTCGGCCGGGACCTCCCAGTAGGCCACCAGCCCGCGAAAATGGTCGATGCGCACGACGTCAAACAGCTCCAAGTTCCATTGGATTCGCCGGATCCACCAGTCATAGCCGTTTTGCTGCAGGGTCTCCCAGCGATACACCGGATGGCCCCACAACTGCCCCGTTGCGCTGAAGTAATCCGGCGGGACGCCCGACACGACATAAGGCTTTTGGTCCTCATCCAATTTAAACAAATCCGGGTGGGTCCACAGATCGGCGCTGTCATAGGGCATGTAAATGGGGATGTCGCCGATGACGTGGATTTGCTTTTGATGGCAATAATCTTTGAGAGCCCGCCACTGCCGGAAAAGAACATACTGCCTGAATTTGAGCTGCCGAATGCGGTCGCGGAGGGTGTGCTGCACGGCCTCCAGGGCCTGGGGACTGCGGCGGCGAATTTCTTCCGGCCACTGATACCAAGGTCGGCCGCCATAATGGACCTTGAGGGCCTCAAAAAGAACGTAATCATCGAGCCAGGATTGATTGCGTCGGCAAAAGTGTTCAAACTTTTCCTTGGCTCCTTGCCCGCTAAAGCGCTCATACGCCCGCGTGAGCAGGCCTTCCTTATAGGCGCCGACCGCCGCAAAATCCACCCGCGCCGCCGGGAAATCGGGCGCGGGCATCAAATCCGATTCGGTGAGCCATCCCGCCTCGACCAGCAATTCGGGACTGATGAGCAGGGGATTGCCGGCAAAGGCGGAAGTGCTGTGATAGGGCGAGTTGTAGTGGTCCGGATCGGTCGGATTCAAGGGTAAGATTTGCCAAAAACTCTGTTTGGCTGCGGCGAGAAAATCGGCGAACCGGTAAGCTTGAGGCCCCAAATCCCCGATTCCAAAGCCCGTCGGCAGACAGGTCGGATGCAGAAGAATTCCACTCGAGCGGTAGTTCATAATTTTTTTTCTCCTAATAGGGATGCCACCGGGAAATGCTGCAATGCTTGGCCCACGCCTATGGTTTGGGCGGCGTCGAGCGTCTCGGAGGTCAAGATATTGTGCCACCGGGAAGGCGCGTCTGCCGGCAGCTCCACAGCGGTGTCCCGCCAGATTCGCTTTCCCAGAGGGTGGGTGGGCGGCTGGACGAGATCGGTTAAAAAGCGCGGAACGACGGTGATACTCCACTGATTTTCCAGAACCCGGGCATAGGCGATGACGTGATCCCGGAATCTTCCCGCCACGTTCAACGGAAGATAGCGTCCATGGCGAAACAGCGCGGCCTGCTCGTTGCGCATTTGCAGGGCCGTCGCCACCACAAAGAGCTTGATCCGCCCGCTGGCAAGATCGTCCCGCAGCTCGGCGAGCAGCGCCAGAGGATCGGAAACATAGCGGCTGCGAATCTCGGCCAGCAGCCGACGTCTTTGCGCAAAATCAACGGACCGGCGATTATCCGGATCCACCAGATTCAAATCCGGAAGTTCGGTTCCCTGGTAAAAATCCGGAACGCCGGGAGCCGTAATTTTAATCAGGGTCTGCGCCAGCGAATTGAAGATACCGTAGAAAGCAACTTTTCGACCAAACGGAACGAAGGCTTCCAGAAAGGGATTGGGGCCTGAAGGGTCCAGGATTTTTTCCGCAAAGGCCATCAAGGCCGCTTCGTATTCTTCGTCCGGCGCCTGCCAGGACGTATGGACTTTGGCTTCCCGGGCGGCTTTCCGAACATAGGCCCGGATTCTGGCCACAAAATCAGGTGCGACGGAAGCATGCGATGGAAATGCACCCAGCAAGGTTTGGTAGAGAAAATATTCCTCGTTTTTATCCGGAACGGCACCGCCGTTGCGTCGGGTCTTCTTTTTCCGGTTGAGGGCATGCCAGTGCTCAATGTTTTGGGCCCACTCTTCGGGCACCTCCGATAACACATTGATCCGGGCGCGGACGTCTTCGCCGCGTTTGGAGTCATGGGTGGCCGTGCAGTTCATCGCGTGGGGCCAGAGGCGCTCTCTTTTGCGGTTGAAATCATGAAACTCCGCCCGGCACCAGCCGAACCGCTCCGGGTTGCCGCCGACTTCGTTCAGGGAAATCAACCGATTGTAGACATAAAGCGCCGTATCTTCGAAGCCTTTGGCCATTACCGGAGCGCTCAGTTGCTGGAATCCGGTGATCGCCTGCTTCTGCAATTCACTGGCGGCCGCCTCGTCATCGCCCCGCTCCGGGCCGCATTCCCCGAGCAGCAGGCGCTGGATGAAACTCAACTCGGACTGCAGATGGGATCGGTGCCCCACAGACGATTCCACGGCCGCCTGGAGGCGACGACGGTCGGTTGGCGTGACCTTCCCCGGCGCGATATACGTGCGGTAAACCGGCAAGCAGGCCAGGACTTCTTTCAGAGCGTCCTTGAGGCGCCGTCGGGTGCAATCGCGGCCGCAGGGCTCCCGGGCGGCGAGGCTTTTCACGGTGCGCGCCAGGTTATCCAGATCCCCCGCCAGTTGGGTCTCGAGCACGCGCCGTTTGCTTGCGTAAACGATTTGCGCCCAGGAATGGTCCTGTCGGCTGAAGCGGACGTAAGTCGCCGTTGATTTCGCTCGGTTCCTACGCCGGCAGAAAATCCCGTTGACCAGGTCGCCAAAATCGTAACCGGTCGTACCTTGCACCGGCCAGGACCGGGGCAGGGTTTCCCCGGCCTCCAGGATTTTTTCGACGACCAGGTATTTATCCCCCACGCGTTGCCTGAGCCAACGGAGATACTCGGCGGGGTCCGCGAGCCCGTCCACGTGATCGATGCGCACGCCCGCCGCCCAGTCCCGCTGCATGAGCTGGCCGATCAGAAGATGGGTCTTTTCAAAAACCTCCCTATTTTCCTGTCGCAGCGTAATCAGCTCGTTGATATCAAAAAAACGGCGATAATTGATTTCTTCGCCGGCGACTTTCCAGTAGGCTAAGCTGAACACTTGCTGCGCCAAGAGTTGGTCCAGTAATTGGAAGCTTGCGGGTCGGCCTTTTTGGCCGTTATGGAGGTGGACGCTGGCATCAAGATGGCGTTGGATGGCGGGATTATGCGCGTAGAGATCCCTCAGGGTATCCTTGATGATGCCGATGGAATGATAACGTTCCGCCCTTTTTTCCGGCACAGGCAGTCCGGCGAGGATCTCCAATACGCTCGAAAGCTTCACGCGGTCGGGGTGGCCGGGATCGAGATTCTCTGGGACGGCCTCCCATGGGTGTT
>CP070697.1:1997857-2004615 GCA_020353555.1 Desulfobacterales bacterium | reverse complement strand
CATCTTGCTTGATCCGAACGCGGGGCGGAACTCATGCGCGTGTGGATCTACTAAATTGGACCTGAAGCTGGCCTCACCGCCCCGTCTTCCTGATCTACCAAGATGTCTTTTTAACATCATTCAACCGGATAATCGCAATGGCAAGAAAATCATCACAGGTTGTCGAAGATAGACGTTTTGATCTCAATCGACGGCGATTTCTTCAAACGGAGTCTATATCCCCCAAAAGAGCCGGCAAAGACCGCAGAAAAGGAGGGGCAAATGTCAAAGTTTCCGGGGTTTAAAAAAAGCAGTCGGAATAGCTATCTGAACGAGGATTTATACGGCCCTTTGTTGCGTTGGAAAGGGTTTACATTACCCGAGCTGATGTTTGTCGTCGTCCTAGTGTCTATCACGGCCGTACTCGCTGTGCAAAAATTCGACCTGCTGCATTGAGCCGGGCGGCTTGAACTTTCTCCGCCGGAATTGCGATAACGCACTGCCGGCGGTTTTCAACAGGCATGCGGGGCCGTGGACCTCCGTTGCGGTTTGACTTTCTTCGAGAATTTTTCGCTGGACTGAGCCTGGGCTCCTTGGATAAGAAGTGCGCGGCGCCCGCACCTTTAAAAAGGAATAAATCCCTACGATTTGCCCAAATTCTAACTTGACTACCCTGACCGGCTGATATAGTGATTTTATAGGCCGCCATTCGTGAATCTTATTCAGTTGCGCTATCGTACCCCCCCATTTCCTTTTCTAATTCAGCCACTGGAAGATGCATTTTCAAGCTGAAAGTGGCGCGCTTCTCCTCATAGGCCAAAAACCGAGACGGTTTTCATTGACGGTAGCATTTTTTTGACGGCGGTAGCCCTGGAGCGATTTAAAGGGATAAACGCCAATTTTTGTAATTTACGATGAGGACTCTGCCGGGGAGAGTTATTCTAAAATAACCAGGCGGATCGCGTGGCTGATTGGGTCGATTACAGGTGGCCTTTTGATTGGCGAATCAGCTCATTGGCATGCCCTACCGTATGGTTTCAGATTCACCAAAATCGTGGATACGAACGGTCCCTTTGCCAAAACTGCGGATCCCCGCGTCAATAACAAAGGAACAATAGTCTTGCGCAGCGGATTGGATAATGGGATAGATGGCAGCTTTATTATAAATTTTGATACCCCATCCGCGTGCGGCGGGGGCATTCATTTCTGGCATCAGTTCACCCAGAGGAACATCGCCTTCGGCAAAATACCTCAATGATCGAGAGCAGGTCGCCTGCAAGGAGCTTCGTACGGCCGATTCCATTCAGACGGATGCGGCCGTGCAGTTGCTCATCGAAACAGATATTTTGACGAATGACGAGTTTTTTCCAAGCGCAAACAAAGTCACGCTGCCTATGAGGAAAAGAGCGATGATTAGATGGATTGTCCATCCAAAATTAGCCATCTGCTTAACCTTTTTACTGATTGCCATTCCGGGCATCATTTCTGCCGCCGAGTTTAAGGTCACCCGTGTTTATGATGGCGATACCGTAGAAGTGGGAAGCAAAGGTTTTGAAGTTAGCGTCTGTCTAGTTGGGATCGACGCCCCGGAAACATCCCAAAAGAAGGGGCAACCAGGACAACCCTACAGCCAGCAAGCAACGCAATATCTTGCCAGTCTAGTCTTAAATAAGATTGTCGACATTAAGAGATTTGGCTTCGACCGGTATAGCCGCATTCTGGGCGTTATCTACGTGAATGGGAAAAACGTCAATCTTGCCATGCTCAAAGCGGGATTGGCGGAGGTTAATAGAGGCAAACCCCCAATGGGATTGGATTTAGAACCTTATTGGCAAGCCGAAACTGAGGCGAAAAATGCGGGTTACGGCATGTGGGGGTTAGGTGACAAATATATTTCGCCCCGAGATTGGCGGAGCATGCAGGTGAAATAGATACCGTCTTCGAAGATCGTTATCACGCATCAATCGCGTGCAGCGCTCCGGGTGCATCGATTCCTGCTCGACCAAACCGGCCAAAAGGTGTGGATCAAAGTTCCATACGATGAAGGTGTCGCGAGCCACATTGGCCCCGGGTCATGCCTAGGAACAGCTACGACCGGCCGCAAGTCGGGACAAGGAAACGCAGTTCACTGCGCCATGGCATCCTATTTACACTGCGGATCACCCCAAATGGCGCGGGCGCTGTGGGGAAAACGCTTCTGAAAGGGCAAAAAGGCCCCCGGCGTTTCCGGACTGCCACCGCGAATGGCTCTGCATGGTTTTGCTTGACATGTTCGATTAAATGAAATCAATAAATATTATTTGTTTCATTTAATGAAACTATTGACCGTGCCATGGAAGCCAGCCGCACTTACAAATCCCTTAAGCGGGGACTGCGTGTCATTGAGGCCGTTGTTGATCTCGGGGGGTCGGCGACGTTTTCGATCATTGCGCGCAAGACCGGTTTGCCGCGCAGTACAGCCCATCATCTCCTTCGTGCGCTCGTTGAATTCGGCTATGTCATTCAGGACGTCGAGACGCGACATTATACGATATCCCACAAGCTTTTCCGTCTCACCGGACGCACCTGGACCAAAGAGCAGCTGGCCGCCATCGCCATGCCTTTCTTGGAAGAGTTGAGCCGCCGTACGGGCGAAGGCACGAGTCTGGCGGTTTTGCGGGATGGTATCGTGACCATCATCGCCAAACGCGAGCCCGACGGCCCGGTGCGCGTCGCCCAAGAAGTCGGCGCCGTCAGACCGATTCACTGTACGGCGGTCGGCAAGGCGCTCGCGGCGTGGTTGCCCGCGCGCGAGCTGGACGGCATCATCGGGCGCACCGTCTTTGCGCCGCATACGTCCAAGACCATTACCTCACCCGACACCTTCCGTCGGGAGCTTACATGCGTCCGTGAAACCGGCATTGCCATCGATAACGAGGAGCATATCAAGGGGATCCGTTGCGTCGCCGCATCCGTCCGAGACCATTCCGGAGCGGTCCGTGCGGCACTCTGCGTCATCGGTCCGAAAGCCAATCTGCCGCCGCGGCGTTTGGGAAAAATCCGACAGGCCCTGACCTCAGTCGCTGCCGAACTCTCGGAGCGACTCGGATACGGGGCGGCGGAGCAAATAGAGTATTGATCGACAAGGAACAATCCGGCCGACGGCAAGGCCGGATCGCTGAGAACCACTCGCAGGAAGGAGGGCACCCGCCGGAAAACGTACAGGAAATGCCACCCATTGAATCGCGGTAGTCGTCAGTGCAAGTTTAACGGGCGTCAATACCACGCCAATGATCCCTGAAAGGAGATTTCCTATGAAAACATCGAAGAAAATGATGATCTCGGCAATGCTGGTGATTTTGGTCTTGGTGTTTGTCTGTGCAGCCGCCCAGGCGAAGGCCAAGTATGTCTTGAAATTCAACCACGTGCTGGCGCCGACGGACCCCTTTCATGCCGGATTTGAAAAGTGGGCGAAGGCCGTCGGGGAAAGAACCAAGGGTGAGGTTGAAATCCAGGTGTTTCACAGTGCGCAGTTGGGCGTTGAAGAGGACATCATCGAGCAGATCAGAGCGGGCGCCAATCTCGGGCAAAATACCGACTCGGCGCGCATGGGCAATTACGTGCCGGAAATCGCCGTCATGAACGGGCCCTATTTTGTGGACAATTACCATGACGTCTTCAAGCTTCCGGCGCTGCCTTCGGTGAAGGGCTGGAAGAGCAAGCTGGAGAAGGATTTCGGCATCAAGATCCTTTCTTTTAACTGGGTACAGGGCTTCCGACACATGATCGCCCAAAAGCCCATCAAGACGCCCGAAGATCTGAACGGCCTTCGCATCAGGACTCCCGGCGCGCCGATCTGGCAGGAATCCATTCGTTCTATCGGCGCGACGCCCGTGGCCCTCGCCTTTGGGGAGATCTATCCCGCCATGCAGCAAAAGGTGATCGATGGCTGTGACAACGTCTACAACGCCACCTATGCCGGACGACTCTATGAGGTCGCCAGCCATTTAAGCGAGACGGCCCATATCCTGCTGATCAATTTCGAAATTATGAGCGCGAAATACTTTAACAGCCTGCCGGCCGAGTACCAGCAAATTATTGAAGAGGAAATGGAAAAGGCCGGAATAGAAACTTCAAAGCTGGTCATGGACAAATACTCCGCCGAGTCCAAGCAAAAGCTTATCGAAAAGGGTATGACAGTCGTGGAAGACGTCGACATGGACGCCTTCCGAAAAGCAGGCGAAAAAGCGTACGAAGTCCTCGGGATATCCGACGCGCGCAAACAAGTTTACAAGGAATTGGGAAAGTAAACCAGGCGGTACATTTCGATGCGTCTGAGGCGCGCCTGAGATCAGGCGTTTTGTCACCCGTCTTATCGTGCCGGCGCCCTGCGCCGCCCGCCCGCGGCTCTGGGCGCCCCTATGCACCGCAAGTCTCGGGAAGATTGGCGTCGACGTCCGGCGGGCGCAACGTTCGCGGGCCGATGCGCTCTTTTCTCAAAGCACAGGCCGATCACGTCCCTGTTTTGGGCCAGATTTGGCTTCCTGGGACGAAAAAAGGGCGGCCTGCTTTGCCAGCGAGGGTCTGTATGAAAAAAGTCTATGCGCATATCTGCAAATGGGAAAGCCTTGTCGCGAAAATCATGTTTGTTTTTCTAGTCGGCCTGGTATTCATCGCCGCCTGTACTCGATATATAGGCTACCCCATTAACTGGTCGGTGGATATGGCGCAGTGCCTTTTTGCATGGTGCACCTTTTTGGCCGCCGATATCGCGATGCGACACGACAAGCTGATGAAAGTCGACTTCTTAATAAACAGGCTGCCAGAAAAAAAGAAGAATTTTATCGAACTTTTGAATTTGTTTATCATATTGGCATTTTTGGCGGCTCTGATCGGATTTGGTACCACGCTTTCCTACACGACACGCTTCCGAACCTTTCAAGGCATACCTGGCTTCAGCTACACCTGGGTGACGCTCAGCGTACCTGTGGGAGGGATACTGATGGGGATAACGACCCTACTTAAAATCAGGGATAAACTGGCAACGGCCGGCGGGCCGGTCAACCGTGAACAGAAATCATGATCCCGCATTTTGATTACGGGTTAACCATGCCGCCGTTGTCGGGAGAACGGTGAAGATGCTTCTAGTCGTTGGCTTTTTCATAATATTCCTGGTAATCGGGATGCCCGTAGCCTTTGCGATCGGCATATCGGGCGCGGTCTTCTTTCTGCAGTACTCGGAGTATCTGCCTTTCAGCATGACGATCCAAATCGCTATCTCACAAACGCAAAATTTCCCGTTGCTCGCAATTCCTTTGTTCATCTTTTCGGCGAACCTGATGAATGAAACGGGTTTGACGATGAGGCTGATCAGGCTGGCGTCCGTGCTTACCGGCCATATGCGCGGAGGGCTGGCGCAGGTTAGCGTTGTCCTGAGTACCCTTATGGGTGGGGTTTCGGGTTCGGCCATCGCCGATGCCGCCATGGAAGCGCGCATCATGGGGCCTGACATGGCCAAGAAAGGGTATGCCAGCGGTTTTTCGGCCGGCGTTATCACCATTACGGGGAATATCACCGCAATCGTTCCTCCAAGCATCGGACTGATATTGTACGGGACCATCGGCGAGGTTTCCATCGGGAGGCTTTTTGCGGCCGGCATACCGGTGGGCCTTCTGATGATGACGACCTTGATGACGACGGTGTCAATCACTTCCCAGAGAAAGAAATATCTTCCCGATCGACAGCGGGCGTCTTTAAAAGAGATCATCACGGCCCTTGTCGAAAGCATATGGGCGTTTCTTTTCCCGGTTTTGCTGATCGGCGGGATCAGGTTCGGCCTGTTTACCCCCGCCGAAGCCGGCGCGTTTGCCGCAGTCTATGCGTTGGTCGTCGGAGTTGCCGTCTACAAGGAACTCACCTGGGAGAAGTTTAAGAGAACCCTCGAATTCACAGTGATTGACATCGGTTCGATTATGTTCCTGATCGCCATGTCCGGCATATTCGGCTACGGTCTCGCCTACGAACGGATAGGCGATACATTTTCCAGTTTTATGCTAGGCATATCCAATAATCCCCAAATCATCCTGCCCATCATCATCACCGCTTTAGTTGTCGCAGGGATGTTTATCGAAAGTGTCATCATTATTTTGCTGTTTACCTCAATCCTTCTGCCGATGGTAACCCAGTTAGGCGTCGATCCCGTCCATTTCGGCCTTGTCTTTATGCTCATGGTCACATTCGGGCTTGTGACGCCACCGGTAGGCGTCTCCATGTATACGGTCTGTTCCATCATGGACTGTCCCATCGAAGAGTATATTAAGGAAAGCGTGCCCTTTCTTCTCGCATTGCTCCTGCTAGACATCGTGCTGGTCTTTTTTCCGGATCTTGTGTTATTCTTGCCCAACTTGATCTTCGGCAAGGGCTAGCGAAAAGTCGGGTATCCAGGTATAAGGCCGGAGTATAAGGCCGGAGACTTTCCGGCGCCGACGGATTATAAACGAGGAAAAGGAAAACCCAACCATGTCATTCGAGGGACGCGTAGCCATTGTAACCGGCGCCGGCCGAGGAATCGGCAAAGCCATTGCGGCCGCTTTCGTAAGCGAAAAGGCCCATGTGATCATGGCCGACATCGGCCCCGCCAAAGAAATGCGCAGGGTGGCGAAGGAGCTTTCTTCGGGCTCCGTTCAGGTCGTCCCGATGAAAGTTGACGTCAGCCGGTATGATCAAGTCCGGAAAATGACGGCAGACGTCGAGGCCTCCTTTCAGCGGTTGGACATCCTGGTCAACAACGCCGGCATCAT
>CP070697.1:1990909-1997757 GCA_020353555.1 Desulfobacterales bacterium | reverse complement strand
CTGGAAGAACGATACCTCGATGATGCCGAGGTCGTGGTTGTCGCTTATGGTATTTCGGCGCGGACGTCCCTGTGGCCCATCGAACAGGCGCGTCGGCAGAATATCCGGGTGGGCTTCCTGCGGCTCGTCACGGTCTGGCCTTTTCCGGAAGCGCGCATTGCCAGCCTGGCGCGTAGAATCCGGGCGTTTGTGGTGCCGGAGATCAATATGGGCCAGATTGTGCGCGAGGTGGAACGCTGTGCGGCCGGTCGGGCCCATGTCATCGGCGTTCATCGGCCGGGGGGTGATATTTTAGATGCGCAGGAAGTGCTCGATGCCATTCGCAGGGCCGCCGGCTGTCCAGCTTCTTCCCGGCGGGCCCCCCCCGACCGGTCGGCGCAGAGGTAAACGCAATGGCCGAGGAGGAAATATCCAACGAGGAGCGGCAGCCGTCGTCCGGGCATCAACTCCCTGAGCAGGGTGACTGGGTTACCGGCTTGCATCCGATGGACGGATTATTGCGCGGCGAACGGCTCCCGCACATCTGGTGCCAGGGCTGCGGGCTGGGCACGGCCTTGACCACTTTCTTGGGCGCCCTGCAATGGTTGGAAAAGCACCAAGGATGGGATCTAGACAAGGTGTGCGTGGTATCGGGCATCGGCTGCACCGGACGCGTGGCCGGTTACATTCGCCTGGATTCCTTTCACACCACCCATGGTCGGGCGATCCCCTTTGCCACAGGTCTGAAGCTGGCCAACCCGGAATTGAAGGTGGTCGTTTTTTCCGGCGATGGAGATATTGCCGGTATCGGCGGCAATCATTTTATCCACGCGGCCCGACGGAATTTGGACATCACGGTCATTTGTGTCAACAACTTCAATTACGGTATGACCGGCGGCCAGGTGGGACCCACAACCCCCCATGGGGCCCGGGCCGTCACCACCCCGTATGGCAATTTCGAGTATCCCTTCAACCTCCCCTATCTGGCCGCGGCCGGGGGGGCGTCTTTTATGGCCCGCTGGACCGTCCTCCATGTCCGCCGTCTGGAGTGGACGCTGCGCGAGGCGCTGGGCCATCCCGGGTTCAGTTTTGTGGAGATCATTGCGCCCTGTTCCACTTCCTATGCCCGGTGGAATCCGGATGGCTGGGGTTTGGATCCGCAAAAGCTGCGCCGGCGTGGCTTGGAGGTTATGAAGCATTACCAAAAAGTGGGCAAAATCGCCCACGGCACCCATCCTAAAGACGCGGCCGTGAAAGTCGATGGAAGGGGGGTAATTAGCGAGATCCCCGAAGGCATCTTTATCGACGAACCGAAGCCGGATTTGCAGGCCTCTGTTGACCAAATAACTTCGATCGCCAAGGAACGTTGGCGCGCCGCCCAAAACGCACTGGACGCACGCCCTCCATTGCCGGGCCGGAGCGATTTCGTCCCGCGCACTGAAGTGCAGCTGGGCGGCTTTGGCGGTCAGGGCATCATGAGTGCCGGCCGGATCATCGGCCAGGCCGCCACGATCTATGATAAACTGCAAGCCTGTTTCACCCAGAGTTACGGCCCGGAGGCCAGGGGCGGCGCCGCCGGATCGCAGGTGGTGATCGCCAGCGATCCGATTCACCATCCCCATCTGATCGAGCCCACCAGCGCCATTATTATGTCCACTGAGGCCTGCCGCAAGTACGTTCGGAAGCTGGCCGCCGGCGGCACGCTCTTAATTGACGATGGGCTGGTAACCCTGGCCGAAGATCACCGTCGGGACCTGAAGACGTATGGGGTCCCCGCGACGCGGATGGCGGAGGAATTCGGCAATGTGCGGGCGGCCAACGCGGTCATGCTCGGCTTGTGGACCGCGATGATCAAAGCCGTCAGCCGCGCGGCCATGCGGCAGTCGCTGGCCGATGAAGTGCCCCCCAAGACCTTGGGAGTCAATCTGAAGGCCTTCGATTTCGGCTACGCCAAGGGATTGCAGTTGCAAGGTCGATAAGGATAAGCACAGGGCGGGACCCCAAAAATTGTTGCCAGGGAGGAAAGCTTCTGTGAACAAAGGCGTCCTCATTGTCGGTGGCAGCCCGGCGGGCCTGCAGGCGGCACTGGATCTGGCGGATTCCGGGGCGGAAGTCCACTTGGCGGAAAACGCACCGTTCATGGGAGACGGCCAGGTCACCGCGATGCCCCCCCATTTATTGAGGGTCCGGATGCTGGAGGTGCTCAAGCATCCCCATGTCACCCTTTGGACCCAGACTTGCCTGGATCGTGCGGATGGGAGCGGAGATTCCTTTCACGTTCGGTTGCGACAGCAGCCCCGCTACGTCGATGTGAACCAGTGCACGGGTTGCGGGGACTGTCTTGAGGTTTGTCCGGTGACGGTGCCGGGCACGCGCCACCAAGCGATCTACCGGCGGGATGGCGGCCAACCCGAGTGTCCGGTCATTGATAAATTGGGAAAAGCGCCTTGCACCCGCGCCTGTCCGGCGGGAATTCACGTCCAGGGTTACGTGGCCCTCATCGCCCAGGAGCGTTTTCAAGAGGCCCTGGATTTGGTGCGGGAAGCCATCCCTTTTCCGGGTATCTGCGGGCGCATCTGCACCCATCCCTGCGAATTGAACTGCCGGCGCAATGAAGTGGATGCCGCCGTGGCGATGCGTTCGCTCAAGCGTTACCTAGCCGATTGGGGACGGCAAAACGCCGGAAGTGCCCGGAACCAAAACCCCCCCAAGCCTTGGTCGGCTGAGGATGCCAAAAGGGTCGCCGTGGTGGGGGCAGGCCCCACTGGCCTGACAGCGGCGTATTACCTGGCGCGGCAAGGCTATCGGCTGACCGTCTTTGACAAGCTTCCGGTGGCCGGTGGGATGATGGCCGTGGGTATTCCGGCCTTTCGGCTTCCCCGGGATATTCTGAAGGGGGAAATCGAAGTCATCGAGGAGATGGGCGTTGAGATCCAGACGGGGGTCGCCTGGGGCCAAGACATCACCCTGGAGGGGCTTAGATCGAATGGCTACCAGGCCGTTTTGCTGGCCACCGGCCTGCACGGCAGTCGCCGACTGGGGGTGGCCGGAGAGGACTTGCCCGGCGTCCTGGACGGTGTCGGCTTTTTGCGGGATGTCGCCTTGGGCCGCGAAGTATCCCTGGGCGCGAAGATGATCGTCGTCGGGGGCGGTAATGTTGCTATCGATGTGGCGCTGAGCGCCAGGCGCCTGGGCGGCCGGGAAGTGACGATGGTCTGCCTGGAAACCTTGGAGGAAATGCCGGCCTGGGACTATGGGATTGCCGAGGCCTTGGAAGCCGGTATCGCGATTGTCAACTGTTGGGGGCCCCATCGATTTTTGGAAAAACACGGCAAGTTCTTCGGCCTTGAGTTCAAACGCTGTACCTGTGTTTTTGATGAACAGTGCCGTTTCAATCCCCAATACGATGAGAACGACCTCCAAACCCTGGAAGCGGACACGGTGGTGATTGCCATCGGCCAACGGGGTGAACTGGACGCGGTCGCCGACGAGAAAATTCCCGTCTTGTTGCAGGGCCGCATCGCCGTCGATCCCGCGACCTTCCAGACCTCCATCCCCTGGGTTTTTGCCGGTGGCGACGCGGTTTATGGGCCTAAGTCCGTCGTGGAAGCGATCGCCTGCGGTAAGCAAGCCGCCGCGAGCATCGATCGGTATTTAAGCGGGGGTTACCGCGGGAACGGGCGCCACAAGAGGCCGGAAACCGCCGAGACGAACAACGGCCTGCCGGGCGCGCAATTCGCTCCCGGCGCCGCGGCTGATCGTGAGGGTCCGGTTTGGCGACGGCCCTTGACCGCTGAAGAACTGCTACCCAAGCCGCGGGTCCCGATGCCCCGTCTTGCGGCGGCGAAGCGCTTGCGGAGTTTTTCCGAGGTGGAACGGGGGTATTCCGAAGAACAGGCCGTGGCTGAAGCGCGGCGCTGTCTGGTGTGCGGCCCCTGCAGCGAGTGCATGGCCTGCGTTGATGCCTGCCGGCCGCAAGCGATCATTCACGAACAGCACGAAACGATCACCGATCTGGACGTGGGTGCCGTTATCTATGCCGATGATCCGGGGCGCGGGGAACAATCGGCGGTGATGCCAGGCCGGGGAGGCTACCGCGTGGCACCGGAAGATGTGCTCCAGAGTTCCGCCATCGCGGCTCAGGTGCTGACAAGACTGGCGGCCATCCGACCTCTCAGAATTCCCCCACAGGCGCCGCGCATCCTGGATGATCCGGCCCGTATCGGCGTATTAATCTGTCAGTGCGGCGCGGCGATCGCCCGAACCGTAGACACGGCGGAGGTGGGCCGCCACGCGGCAACTTTGCCAGGCGTCGTCGTCGCGCAGGTCTTGCCGCTGGCATGCACGGGGGAGGTCGCCCAGACGATGGGCGACATGGTCGCCGCGCTCGATCTAAACCGCCTGGTACTCGCCGCCTGCACGTGCTGTTTTCTGGATCAGGCCTGCTATAGCTGTACCTACCAACGTATCCGCTGCAAGCACAACTTGGGGGTGTTTGATTCCCAGAGGGCCACACCGCGTCCGCTGCATTTTGCGGCGTCGGTAAATTTACCGCGCATAGGATGGGAGTTTGTCAACATTCGGGAGCAATGCGCCTGGGCCCATGCGGGCAGCTCCCAAGCCGCCACGCGCAAAGCGCGCGACCTGATTGCGGCGGCGGTTGCCAAAAGCCGCTTATCTTCAACGAGGGTCCCTGATTTGCGCTTCCCGGAGCATTCCGCATTGATTTTAGGAGGCGGCCAGGCCGCCCGGACTTGCGGGGACTTGCTCCGTAGCCAAAATATCGCGGTTCGGCAGGTGGGCGCCAGACCGTCCGGTATTCGGAGGGTCGATGGTCGCTATGCCGTCATGCAGAACGGCCAAACCTGGACCGCGGCCGCGGTGGTGCTCGCCCCCCAAGAACCCGTAGAGTTGGATTATTGGGTCAGCGTCTTGGGGACGAAACCGCATCGGACCCATCCCCGATGGGTCTGGGGAGGGATCGAAACCCGCCGGCCCGGGGTCTTTTATTGTGATCCGACCCTGGATGGAGCAATGGTCGGTGCGGCGGCGGCGGCGCGCGTGTCCGCCTGGTTGGGTCGGTGTGCCCGAGGTCCCGGAGCCACCGTGGCGGTGGTGGACCCCCACCGTTGCCGGGCCTGTAAAACCTGTAAGGAAATCTGCGAATTGGGTGCACCGCAATTCGTCGGCCCAGAACCCCACCGCAGCTGCTGGATCGATCCGAGTATTTGTGCGGGGTGCGGTACCTGCGCGGCGCACTGCCCCTCGGGAGCAATCACCGCAGGCTACTCCACCGATGCCGAGTTGGAAGCGATGATGGCAGCGCTCATGGCCGCAGGAGAGCGTCATGATGAAACCGGCTAAGGTTTTATTGTTTACCTGCAACTGGGGTGCCTACAGCGGATTGGAGACGGCCGGCGCCCAAAATAAAAGCTATTCCCCGAACGTCCGGCCGCTAAAAGTGATGTGCCTGGGGCGGCTCAGTTCGGGAATCATTCTCAAAGCCTTTGAATGCGGCGCGGACGGCGTTCTTTTGCTGGGCTGCCCGCCGGGGGAATGCCAGTACGAGTTTGGCAGCCGTCGAGCCGAGGAAGCCTTTGCGACGGCCAAAGAACTGACACGCCTGTTGGGCTATGCCGACGAGCGCCTCCAAATGGATTATGTCGCGGCCGGTGACGGCGAAACCTTCGCCCTGAAGGTGCGGCACTTTGTGGCCGAACTGAACCGGGCTCAGGGAGGCTGAGGGACCGCATGCGGCATGCCATCCAACAAAACCGGGTTTGGTACTGCCAGGAGTGCGGGAAGTGCAGCGCTGTCTGCCCGATCACCCGCGGGCCGACGCCGACTTATACCAGTCCCCGGCTGCTGGTGGAAAAAGCTCTGGGAGGACGGACGGAGGCGGTTCGGAATGATCCCCTGTTCTGGTCCTGCCTGACCTGTAAACTCTGCAGCGAACTCTGCCCGTCCGATGTGTATTTTTCCGACTTCATTCGCGAGGCGCGCATATTGGCGCGGGCCGAAGGGCAGCGCGGGGAGTGTGCACACGGAGAGGTCATTCAAATCTGGGGCAGAATGATGACCGCCCCCGAGCTGCGGCAGCAGCGGCGGGACTGGCTGGATGGGAGTCTGAAAGTTACGGATGACGCAGAGACCCTCTATTTTTCAGGATGTTTGCCCTACTACGACACCCTGTTTAAAAGCCTGGGTGCTGAAGGCGTGGCAATTGCGAGGGCCGCGGTCAAAATTCTAAACCACCTGGGGATTGCACCGCAGGTGATGGTCAACGAGCGGTGTTGCGGTCATGACCAGCTGTGGGAAGGCGATCTGGAGACCTTCCGCGCCCTGGCGCAACTCAACCTGGAGCTTCTCAGGGCCACGGGTGCCAAGCGGATCGTGACCACGTGTCCCGAATGCGCTCTGACCCTTGCCCGGGAATATCCTCGGCTTGTCGGCCACCACGGCATGCAGGTGTGGACGTTGCCCCAATTTCTGGCGCGGGAGTCGGCCCATGGCAGGCTCGCCGTGGATGCCCCGCGGCGCAAGATCCGGGTAACCTATCAGGATCCCTGCCGCCTGGGTCGCTACCTGAATGCCTATGATGAGCCGCGCGCCTTAATGCGTGCGTTGGGACTAGACTTGGTGGAAATGGACCGGACGCGCACCACCAGCCTGTGTTGCGGCACTTCCGGTTGGACGGCGTGCGGGCGGGTCAACAAAAGTATTCAGGTCGAACGCTTACAGGAAGCAGTTGGCACCGGGGCGGAATTGCTGGTGACGGCCTGTGTCAAATGCCAGATCCATTTCAAGTGCGCCCAGCAGGACGCTTTGCAGGGCGACAAGATCGCCATCCAGATCCAGGATCTCACCAC
>CP070697.1:1983960-1990809 GCA_020353555.1 Desulfobacterales bacterium | reverse complement strand
TGTTGGGATAGCAAAGATAGATCAGGTCCACGGCCTCGTCCGGTATATCCGGAATAAATTCGTTTTCCCGGGTGCTTTCCAGATAGACGATCTCATCGTAGCGGCCATTGTTGAACCCCCCGGTGCGCCCGGCCATGACATTCGTGTCCACGTAAACCGGATAAACCGGATCCGGGATGGCGATCTTGATGTCGGCGGCGAAAATCTCCTGGATATTGCCTGTGTCGCACTTGGCCCCGTCACTGACAAATATCTCATCCGCCGCGATGTCCGCACCGCGGTCCTGGAAGTCGTACCGGGCAATTTTTTCCCGCAGGAACGCATATCCCTGTTCCGGGCCGTATCCCCGAAAAGTGGCATCATGCGCCATCTCGTCCACGGCCCGGTGCAAGGCTGCAATGCAGGCGGGCGGCAGGGGCCGCGTCACGTCGCCGATCCCCAGCTTGATGATTTCCCGCCCGGGATGGCTTTCCTGGAAGGCCGCGACGCGCCGGGCAATTCCCGCAAATAAATAGGACGCCTGCAGTTTCAGGTAGTTTTCGTTGACCTTGATCATGGCTCACCTCAAACAAATATTATCGGTAACATTTTAGCCCTGTCACATAGGCGGTCGGCAAAATCGCGCCTTAGCTCCCTTGGAGGGTCAAATGGTCAACCGCCCGTTTCCTCAATCGGAATTCGGGCCGTTTCCTTGTAAGTCGCCATCACGATGGTTGTGCGGGTGGAACACACCGCTTGGATGGCGGCAATCTTTTCGCGTATCAGCCGGCCAAGATTTTCGGTATCCGCCGCGCGCACCTTTACCAGAAAAGCATCTTCCCCGGCCACGTAATGCACTTCCTGCACATCCGGCACCAGGGCCAGGGCCTTGCCCACCTGTTTTTCATCGGTCCGCCGGGCGGTCTTGACGGTTACGAAAGCCACCAGGCTGCGATCAAATCGTTGCGGGTTCAGCCGGACTTCATAGCCGTCGATGAACCCCTGTTTTTCCAGTTTGCGGATGCGTTCCAAGACGGCCGAGGGCGCCATACCGACTTGCCGGGCCACCTCCACGTTGGGAATACGTGCCTTTTTCTGTAAAATCTTCAAAATGTCCAAGCTGATATCGTCTATCATTCGCTATATTACCTTTGTTTCAGACATATATTCCCTAAGTAATAAATTGTCAAGAAAAATATTCGATAATTAGGGTCTTCCGCCCAACAATAATCACCCGACCCCCGTCGGCCCTCGCTTCGGGCCAATACGACGGGTTTCTCATCGGAATTATTGACAACGTGGCCCATCTTGTTTAGGGTCATCCGGAATTGGGCCGCATGGGATGAACAACCACTCAACCGGGAAAAACGCCATGATAATTGGACTGGATGTCGGCGGTACCCATACCGATGTCGTCCTTCTGGGAGAGGGCGGTCTGTTAAAGGCCGCCAAGGTGCCGACGGATGACTCCGACCTGTTCCGTACCGTCCTGCGCGGCCTGACCGAAATCAGCGAAGGGATCGCGCCCCCGAGCATCCAGCGCATCGTCCTGAGCACCACGCTTACCACCAATGCCATTGTCCAGAACAAGATCCCGCCCGTTGGAATGATTGTCTCCGCCGGACCCGGTATCGATCCGGAGTATTTTCGCACGAATGCCTCCTATTACGCGGTGTCCGGCGCGATCGATCATCGGGGACGTGAAATCGAACCGCTTAATCCGGGTGAAATCACCCGCATCGCTCGTCAGTTCCAAAGGGAGGGAATCCGACATGTGGGTGTGGTGAGTAAATTTTCCATCCGCAATGCGACCCACGAATTGCAAATGTGCGAAATCCTTCGGGCATCCTTCGACAAAGTCTTCATGGGGCACCGGATTTCGGGCAATCTCAATTTTGCCCGCCGGATTGCCACCACTTTTCTGAATACCGCCGTCTATCCGATTCACAAAGCGTTCTACCGGGCCATGCAGAAATCTCTGTCCACCAAAGGCTTGATGCTCCCCATTCGCATTTTGAAGGCCGACGGCGGCAACATGAAATTTGAAGCGTCCATGGATTTTCCGGGGCAGACCATTCTTTCCGGTCCGGCCGCCAGTGTCCTGGGGGCCATGGCCTTCTGTGCCGAAAAAGCCGACACCCTGGTGATGGACATCGGGGGGACAACCACCGATATGGCGGTCCTCATCCACCGTGACCCGGTATTGAATCCCCTGGGGATCGAGCTGGGTGGCTACAAGACCCTGATCCGTTCACTGGAAACGCTCTCCATCGGACTGGGCGGCGACAGCGCGGTAAAATTAGTCAACGGCGAACTCCAGGTCGGTCCGGAACGATCCGGCCCGGCGATGGCCTACGGCGGCCCGCAACCCACACCCACGGATGCTCTGCGCGTGCTGGGCGACCTGAAAACCGGCGATCATGCCAAAGCCGTCCGGGGGCTGAAGCCCCTAGCGCAGGCCCTGGGGCTCCCGGTAACCGCCGTGGCCGCACAAATTTTGGCCATCAGCAGCCAAACCATACTATCCGCCGCCCAGCAGCTGATCGATCGCATCAACGGCAAACCGGTTTACACGGTCCATGAGCTCAAGGAAGGCTATGTCGTAAGACCGAAGACGATTCTGGTGTTGGGCGGTCCGGCACCTTATTTCGCCCGGCATCTTGCGCAACTTTCGAATTATAAAGTCATCGTCGTTCCCCGCTGGCAAGTGGCCAACGCCATCGGGGCCGCCCTGGCCCGCACCACCTGCGAAGTTACTTTCCTGGCCGACACGGAGCGCCGGGTCGCGGTGGCCCCGGAAGAAAGTTTCAGTCGACGCATTCCGGCCGATTTTGACGCCGCGGCCGCGGAGCAAACGGCCTTGGAGCTTCTCCGGGAAAAAGCCATCGCAAGGGGCGCCAACCCGGAGCATATGGAAACGGAAGTCCTGGAATCCATGCAGTTCAACATGGTACGCGGCTTTTCCACCATCGGTAAGAACTTTCGGGTCAAAGTGCAACTAAAACCGGGACTGATTCAGGGGTACAATAAGGTCATCGCCCAACTGGCTCAGGGCGCCGAGGCCCACGAGCAGGGGGCTGGGCGATGATTTCTTCCGCGTGCCTTTCAGTTTGGCGCTTACGGGGGCGTTCCTGCAGGCCCCCGATCGATGGATCCTGTGGGATGACAAACCCCCATCAACATTGCCAGCGGAGCAGAGATGTTGCGCGCCAAACATAGAACCGGCCTTGTATTTTTCCCCGCTTTTGACTGGGCGATCAGCCCGACTCATCCGGAAAGACAGGAACGACTGCTGTACACCCAGGACCAGATATTTGAGGAGGGTCTCTTCGACATCGAAGGGATTACGGAATTCAAACCCGACCTGGTTACTCTGAAAGACATACAGCGCGTGCATTTCTGCGTTCCGGACGTCTGGACGGTGACCACCGAGTCACATTTCATCAGTGCCGGAGGCGCCAAGACCATCGGCATGGCGGTCCTCGATCAAAGGATCGACCGCGGATTTGCCCTGGTGCGGCCGCCGGGCCATCATGCCATGCGCGTGGTTCATGGTTCCCGGGGCTTCTGCAATATCAATATTGAAGCCGTAATGATCGAATACCTCCGGCAAGCCTATGGGATCGATAAGGTCGCGATCGTCGATACCGACTGTCATCACGGGGACGGCACCCAGGATATCTACTGGCATGACCCGGACACGCTCTTTATATCCATTCACCAGGATGGCAGAACCCTCTACCCGGGTTCGGGATTTCCCAACGAACTGGGGGGCGTCAACGCCATCGGCAAGACCATCAATATCCCCCTCCCGCCGCACACCTCCGAGGAAGGTTTTCTGTACGCGATCCAAAACATCGTGCTGCCGATCCTCGATGATTTTAAGCCGGACATTATCATCAATTCCGCCGGCCAGGATAATCACTATACCGATCCCCTCACGAATATGAACTTTTCAGCCCAAGGCTATGCCAAACTGACGGCCCTGCTGCAGCCGGATATTGCGGTGCTGGAAGGGGGCTATGCCATTGAAGGGGCCCTGCCCTATGTCAATGTGGGAATTGTGCTCGCCCTGGCCGGTGTGGATTTTAGCCGCGTCAAAGAACCGGACTATGACCCCGAGCGCATTCGTCAAAGCGCGGCGGTCTCCCGCACAATCGCTAAAATCGGGGAGGACGTACTGGAATTGTGGGAGCAGCGGGATGAAATTCACAGCCAAATCCCGGATCGCACGGGCATCCATGAGCGCCAACGCAGAATATTCTACGATACGGACCGGATTTTCGAGTCCCAAATCGAATGGATCAAAGCCTGCCCGGACTGTGCGGGCGCCCTGCGGATCGATTCGAACTCCGACCGCGGCCTGCACATCCTGGCCGTTCACATTCCCCGCAAAGCCTGCCGCGCCTGCAAAGACTTAGGGTATCAATGGTATGCGTCGGCTAAGCCGAAGCGCTTCGATATGATTTTTATGCAGGACCGCACCGAAGATAAGTTTCTGAAACGCCCCCCGCCATAGCCCGCAGATTACGGAAAAATGTTCCCACTGCTTCCACCGGCACCTCAGCCGCCAGACGCAATCGGAACAGCCGGTTCTGACCGGGTCGGAAATCAGCATCCAAAATTCTGATTTTGACCTGTCCGCGCCTTAGGCCGGATTTGGTTGGGGGGTGGACCCGTCCGTGCCCGACTTTCCCGCGCGACCGCTTTCCGCAGATTTTCAAGTGTTTTCAGATACCTATGCTTGCATCACCATGCTCCGTCGCAGAGTTTTGGCGGGTAGCAGATGTGAGCTGAATCTTGCATGCCTTTTGCAGTTGTCATCTATCATTCGGCCGGGAAAGATATTTCCAATCAAGTTCCTATCTGACGGGCAATGTCATCAACTTCAAACGAAGGGAGGTGAACCGGAATACCATCGCAATGAGGTTAGGCCAATTTCTGTGATTTCACCACTAGCTGTTATTGAGGAGGAGAACAACGATGTTTGCACGAACATTAAGGCATACGAAGGCAAAAGTCTGGGTAATCATCACGGTGGCCACTTGGATCGGTGTGATGGGGTTGATGTTTTCCGGTTCGGAGGCCGTGGCCGATACCATCACGATTCAGGACGTTCCCACGATCACACCGTCCGCAGGAGGATTTCTCTGGAGTTATGATGTGAACCATACCAACGGCGTCGTGGTGGGGGGGTCAAGCTTCGGAACGGATGCGAATGCGGGAAGCTTCATCACCATTTATGACTTCGCCGGGTTTACGGGAACTACCAGTGCACCTGCCGGATGGTCTTTTTCAAGTGCTTTGCTGGGTGTAACGCCCCAGGGTATCGGCGTGAATGATGATCCCACCGTTCCGAATCTCACTTGGCTCTACGGCGGAGAAAATATTACCACTCCTCTGGGCGTGTTGGCCGACCTGGGTCAATTTAGCGCCGAGAGTATCTTTGATTTTTCCACCGTGGGCGACTATGCCTCCCGGGATCGCAACTTCAACCTCGTTGAGTTCTCGCGATCGGCGGGTAATGTGGAGGTCCCGAACGCAAATCCCGTTCCTGAACCGGCCAGCCTTTTTCTGCTGGGAGCCGGGTTGGCCGGGTTGGCCTCCTGGGGGCGGAAGAAAACCCGCAGCCGCAGTTAGGCTCTTTGTAGCGACGAATCCCGGCCAGCTGCACGCACAGGCATGACCCGGATCTTAGGAATTTGAAAACCATCGGTGGCCTCAATCTGGAGGCGCGTAGGTCTAGCCCTCCAGGTTGAGGCCTCCTGCCCCATCATCAGGATTCATTTTTGATCGAGCCTCCCCCGTGTGGGTACCTGAATTCACCTGACCGTCAACTTCCTCCCTTGGCATTTGGCAGTCTGCCGCAAAAAACCCAAACACCCGCCGACCTCAACCTTAAAATCGGAATCAGCGGTTCTGGTCACCCCCATCGGCATTTGCATTTCTTCCTCGTTCTATTTCTACTTGGTCAGATTCCGTTGACCTCTGTCCTGAAAGCATTATTATTCGTTTGGTCGATTTAAGACACAGAAGCAAGACAGGAAAGAAATGAAGGCATCTCCGTCTGCGAGCTTGGTGTGCCGAATCTGCGGGAAGACCAAAGCCAAATCGATGATGATGCCCGCCGCGCTTGTCAGAAACGCGCTTGCGGGGCAAATTCGCAAAGGATATCCCGATTGGATACCGGAGGGCTATATCTGCCTTGCCGATCTCAATCAATTCCGCATCCAGTATATCCAGGGCATGCTCGAATCGGAAAAGGGCGAACTGTCCTCGCTGGACCGTGAGGTTCTGGAAAGCCTCAAGGAGCACGAAACGCTGGCCAGTAACATCGATGCCGAGTTCGAGAAGGACTTGAGCTTCGGAGAGTTTCTGGCGGACAGGCTGGCCGCCTTTGGCGGAAGCTGGACTTTCCTGATCGTCTTCGGCGGTATTCTGCTGGGTTGGATCGGCGTGAACACCGCGGCGCTTCTATCCAAGCCGTTCGACCCCTATCCTTACATTTTGTTAAACCTCGTTTTGTCCTGCCTGGCGGCGATACAGGCCCCTGTGATCATGATGAGCCAAAACCGCCAGGAAGCCAAGGACCGCCTGCGGTCCGAACACGATTACCGGATCAACTTGAAGGCCGAGCTGGAAATCAGGCACCTGCATGAAAAGATCGATCACCTGCTTTCGCGCCAATGGGAGCGCCTGATTGAAATCCAGCAGATTCAAATCGACCTGATGTCGGAATTGACGCACATCCGGGAAAAGCGCAAGGAGACCTAGCGCGGGGTCAAACCGACCCCTTGCCTTTAAAAGGATTCACCCGCCGGGCGAAGTTCGGGCGGGAGGTCCAACGCCCGTTGTCGGTCTGCCGGGCTC
>CP070697.1:1976982-1983860 GCA_020353555.1 Desulfobacterales bacterium | reverse complement strand
ACGAGACTCGAACTCGCGACATCCAGCTTGGAAGGCTGAAGCTCTACCAACTGAGCTACTCCCGCTTGATTTTCTAATCTTAATGACCCCCCAACCCAAAATTAACGTTAACGAAGGAGATGGAAGCAAGTTTCCACAAACAAGCCCAATAAAAATCATGCAGGAAGTCATGTAGTGCGTACCGATCCCGAAATAGATATCGAAATCTCCTACATAGGACTTAGTTTCAGGTTGGTGGTGGGGGGAGGATTCGAACCTCCGAAGGCTTCGCCGACAGATTTACAGTCTGTTCCCTTTGACCACTCGGGAACCCCACCTTTCAAAATACGAATTGGGGAAAACGGATTTGTGGATCGGACAGATACCCCAAATCGAAAATCCCAGGCCCTGATTAATCTGAAAGTGAAAGGGTCGAATTCCATCATTTCCAGTTCGAGTATGCTGGCATCCAGCAACCTATTCCCTGAACACCCCACCGTTGCGGGCCGAAATCCGAATTCTAAAATGGAGCCAGCGGAGGGACTCGAACCCCCGGCCCACTGATTACAAATCAGTTGCTCTACCAGCTGAGCTACGCTGGCTGTACAACTTAAGATTTTAACTTCATTAATGATTCAAACTAAGAAGGCCAAAAGCCGGATGCGCCGCGCTAAATTTTTTTATTTAACTACATTCAAAATAAATAGCAAATCCTATAAACGATAGACAGCTAATTTTAAGCCTTACTGAATTCAGTATAACGTAAATTACCGCCTTTTATCTCCTATTTTTGACCATTTTTGTTCAATATCACTGAATCTGTGCTGCGAACCACCTCCAAGAGTGATGAACCCGTCATCGTTTGCCCACCACCCTAGCCGCTGCCTTAAAATAACTATGAATATCGTCTCCAGATCATCGCGCGGCGACCCCATCGGCGGTGCGCGCTTCATTTCCCCTTCCGCCCACTGGGGCACAATCGATAATGATGTTTCCTTTAGCATTCTTTTGTAAAAAAAGGAACGTTTAATTTCGCAAAAGCGCGGATGCGCTCGCCTGGGAATAATCGCCCCTGGGCAAAAATTAAAGTTTTAACTTAGAATGTCGATAGTCTGCTTATATAGCGTAAATTCCCCATCCCGCGCTCGGAGCGGGAAAAAGTTCGGCATCAGGAACTTACCCCTGCCTGTCGACCGCTATCGGGCAACGCAGCGTAAAATAAGACCCTATTTTGCGATGTAAAGCGTCTGATCGGCAAAAATCGGCCACCGCCATTGCCACCGAGATACAAGCTGATTTGCAGTTATTGCGTATCGCAGCTTATGCCGAACGCCATTCATTCCGTCCGATTCGGAGAAGGGCCAAAATCCCGCATGTCAAGGGTCCCGCCCGGGGGGAATTGGAAACCAACATAAGATAAGGTCTTGACAAGGATCAACTTATCTGATTAATCCGGCAACACGTGTTTTAAGATGTTCGCCAATTCAGCATTTACAATTATCGTTAATTATTTTATAATATTATATCTATAGTTCGTAAATAAATTTATTTAAAGGAACTAGATTGAATGAAATCACGCTTGGCTTTTCTGCTCATCGCGCTTTGGACCTTCCTGTGGGGATGCTCGCATTTGAACAAAAACACGTCTGCTCCGTTGGATACGAACCCCAAGCCGCAACTCGCAGAATCCTCACCTGAAAATACCTTGCCAGGCCCACAATCCGAGATGACGGTTGCGAGCGCCGCGTTCGACGAAGAGATAACCGGCGAGACGGATTCGACCAGCGTTCTTCCGAATGGTGAAAACAGTATAGATGAAAAGTTTACAAAGGAAGAGACGCCTTCGACTTCCAAGAAGATTCAGCCCGCCCTCGACCAAGCCCTCGAGCTCTGCCAAGTGTCACAGGAATTCTGGCAGAAGGGAGAACTCGAAAACGCGATTGATGCCTTGGATCAGGCTTACTCGTTGATTCTGGAAGTCGATACCACTGACCAACCGAAGCTGATCCAGCAGAAGGAAGACCTGCGTTTCATGATCAGCAAACGTATCCTGGAAATATATGCTTCCCGCAATATCGTCGTCAATGGCAATTACAATGCTATTCCTTTGGTCTTGAACAAGCATGTCCAGGATGAAATCAACCGTTTCACAACGGGACCGGAGAAAAACTTCTTCATCGAAGCATACAAACGCTCGGGCAAATTTCGGCCGCAAATCGTAAGGGCGCTCACAGAAGCCGGATTGCCGGAAGAGTTGTCCTGGCTCCCCCTAATCGAAAGCGGCTTTAAAGTCAAGGCGCTTTCCCGCTCCCGCGCCCTCGGGCTTTGGCAGTTCATACCATCGACCGGCTACAAGTTCGGCTTGAAACGCGATAAATTTATTGATGAACGGATGGATCCCGTGAAATCGACGCAAGCCGCGATTGATTATCTGAAAGAGTTGCATGCAATTTTCGGTGACTGGTCAACGGTTCTGGCGGCTTATAACTGCGGTGAAGGAAGAGTACTGAAGGTCATTCGGAATCAGAACATAAATTATCTGGACAACTTCTGGGACTTGTACGAACGCCTACCCCGCGAAACGGCCCGGTATGTTCCCCGCTTTTTAGCGACGCTGCACATCCTCAACCAACCCGAAAAATACGGCTTGGATCTGATTGATGTCGATCCGCCGATGGAATACGAAACCATCACCATCGCTAAACAGATTCATCTCAAGAATACCGCCAAGGCCATCGGACTTCCCGAAAAAGAGCTGGAGGTGCTTAATCCGGAACTACGTTATAAAATCTTACCGAATGAAAGCTACCTCCTCAAAATCCCGCCGGGCAATGAAGAACAACTGTTGGCGGCGCTGGATCAAATACCGATATCGGCCCCGCCGCAACGGTCCTTTGTCTACCATCGGGTAAGACGGGGCGAAACGCTATCCTCCATCGCACGCACATACCGCAGCAGCGTCCACAGCATCATGCGCGCCAATAATTTGCGGCGCTCAAACTATATTGTGGTCGGCAAGTTACTCAAAATTCCGCGAAGAGGGCGTATCTATCCTTCCACCCAAGCCCCAAAGCCCGAGGATGGCCGCGCTCAAATCCATATCGTCAAAAAAGGCGACTCCCTGTGGAACATCGCCAAACAGCATGGAACGACAACCAAAGAAATTCAGGAGCTGAATAATCTCAAGACGACGCGGTTGTACAAAGGCCAGGTCTTAAGAATCTCAGCGGGTCCCAACAGCCCAGCTCCTCAAGTGGGCAGCTTGGATACCTATAGGGTTAAACCCGGTGATAGTCCCTTCAGGATTGCCCTGGAACACAATATGGCGCTGGAGCGATTGCTTTTTCTAAACAAATTGTGGCCGGGAACCACCATATATCCCGGACAACAACTTTATGTGGAATAGCGCACGCCGGGCCATTTTATCCTTCTTGACCCAATTTTCCTTGACCCAATTTTCTGCCACAGCTCCCATCCACTGGGGTATTAGAATAAACCGAGACGTCGCGTGCCTTCCACCCAGTGCAAACGCATCTGGCGTTTCTCGGGGGGTAAATATGTTTCTTATTCCGGTTTCTCCGTTTTCGGTTGAATTAAGTCTCACAAAAACCGTTTAGCACGAGGAGGTAGGGATGGGCCAACTATCTTATAACCTTGATGGTAAGATTTTTGTGGTTACCGGCGCCAGCCGCGGGATTGGATTCGAAATTGCAGAGCAGCTGCTCCAGCAAAACGCCCGAGTGGTCATATGCGCTCGCAAAGTCGAAGGGCTTGAGGCCGCATCGGCGAGGCTGACTGGTGGCAAAAATTTATTGGCTGTTCCGACGCATATTGCCCATGTCGAGGAGGTTGATAGGCTTTTTGCGGAAACTCTAAACACTTTTGGCGGCCTGGATGGACTGGTCAATAATGTGGGTATGAATCTAATGACCAGTGTGGTAGACGCCGACCCCGGGGTATGGAGCAAAATCATCGATTCGAATTTGACGGGGACTTTCCTGTGCGCACGCAAAGCCGGACAAATAATGCGGGACAAAAAGAAGGGCAAAATTGTCAGTATATCATCGATCGCGGCCCGGCGTTCAGCACCGGCCATGGGCATCTACGGCGTCGCCAAGGCCGGAATCGAAATGCTCACCAAAGTCTTGGCGCAGGAGCTTGCCCCTTTTAACATTCAGGTCAATGCGATCGCTCCTTGCATGGTCCAAACCAAATTCAGTGAACCATTCTGGTCGAACAAGGAACTGCATGACCAAATCGTCAAAACGATTCCTTTGGGGAGGCTCGCTAAGCCCATCGATATAGCGCATCCGACCCTATTCTTTTGCTCGGAGGCTTCGGATTTTATCACCGGTCAGACGCTCCTGGTGGATGGCGGTGCCAGTGCCGTGTAAAAAAGACCCGTTGCGAGTTGGGCGCTACTGGTAAATTACAGTTTTTTCAGCTTTCAACTAGCAACAAAGCGCCACAACCGCAACGCTTTACAGCCGCCAATAGCTGATACCCAGTCTTTGCGCTTCTGCCGGACTGACCCCCCCCTTCACATCAACGACCAAGGCCTGCCCGTCTGAACATAAGCGCGCAATCTCAGCCAAGCCCGCCGTCTTGTAAGCCTTATGCATAACCGCGATAATCACGGCGTCGACGCCCCCTATCTGATCCAACGGATGTAATGTTATACCGTAATACGTTCGGGCTTCGGCGGGATCAGCCAGCGGATCATTGACCCGAACCTCCAGGCCGTAATCATTTAGTTCCGTGATAAGATCGACCACTTTGGTATTGCGAAGATCAGGAACATCTTCTTTGAAGGTGAGCCCCAATATTCCCACCCGGGCACCCAGAACCTGTTTGCCGGCGCCGATAAGCATTTTAACGGCTTTTTCGGCAATGTATTTACTCATGCCGTTATTGATCCGACGGCCGGCCAATATCATTTCCGGATGATATCCCAGGGCCTCGGCCTTGACGGTCAAGTAGTAAGGATCGACGCCAATACAGTGTCCGCCGACCAAGCCAAGCCGAAAAGGATGAAAATTCCATTTGGTTCCGGCCGCCTCTAAGACCTCCAGCGTATCTATTCCCGCCCGATCGAAAATCATGGCAAGCTCATTCATCAGTGCGATGTTTATGTCTCTTTGCGTGTTTTCGATCACTTTGGCCGCTTCGGCCACCTTGATGGAAGAAGCTTGGTGGATTCCGGCTTTGACGACCCTTCCGTAAACATGGGCAAGCAGTTGACAGGTTGCAGGATCCGAACCGGACACGATTTTGATCACTTTATCCAAAGTATGAATTTTATCTCCCGGATTGATTCGTTCCGGGGAATATCCTACCGTATAGTCCGCCCCGAGTCTAAGGCTGGATTCAGATTCCAATATCGGAATGCAGACTTCTTCTGTCGCCCCGGGATAGACCGTGGATTCAAAAACCACACAGGATCCCCTCACGATATGCCTTCCCACGGTCGTCGAAGCCCCGCGCAGCGGATTCAAATCGGGGATGCGGTAGCTATCGATGGGGGTAGGCACGGCAATGATGATGAAACGGCATGAGGCAAGATCCTTCGGATCGGTTGAAAATTTGATGGCAGCCTGCGCCAAATCTTCTCTGGAGACCTCCAGCGTCCGGTCAAGGCCGGAATTGAGCTCTTGCACGCGCGCGGATTTAAGGTCATAGCCAACCACATCAAAGTGGCTGGATAGATGCACCGCCAGAGGCAATCCCACATAACCCAGTCCCACGACCGCTATTTTATCCTCCCGCGCCGCCAAAGATTCATAAGTTACCATATTTACCTCACCAAATTTGGAGTGTTTTAAAGAAAATGAATAGTGTCCGGTATGTATTGTTATTTGGCCCTATTTTTGGTAGTTTAATCAAATAATTATACCCCAGAATCAGAGAGGGTTCATTATAAATCAACCGCCCTTCTTAAAGGAAATTGATCCATGCGCGCAACGCAATGGTATGTCATTACGGGGGCGCCCTGCTCGGGTAAGACCGCGGTCATCCATGAGCTCGAGCGGCGCGGATACGCTGTCGTGCACGAAGTTGCACGGGCTTATATTGATCAGGAATTGAAAAAAGGTAAACGGTTAGACCAGATTAGAGCTGATGAATTGGCCTTTGAACGTCACATTCTCAGGGAAAAGCTAAAAATCGAAAAAAAGCTTGCTCCCGATGCCATCCACTTTTTGGATCGCGCGGTACCCGACAGTATCGCCTATTTCAAATTGGCGGGCTTAGATCCGGAAGAACCCCTGAAGAAAAGTGAATTTGTGCGGTATAAGAAAGTATTTGTGTTTGAAAGACTCGGGTTTTTGATGGACAACGTGCGCTGCGAGGATGAAGAAACGGCGGCCCAACTCGATCGTCTCATCCAAGAAAGTTATCGCCTGCTGAAGTATGACCTCGTGATCGTTCCCGCTTGCCGGATCAAAGATCGCGCGAACTTTGTACTACAGCATCTTTAAAAGCAGGTCCTTTTCTCTCGCGGTTAGATACCGCCAGCCCCCCAAGGGCAATTTGCCAAGCTTGATGTCGGCGATGCGGATGCGCTTGAGCTCAACGACCTGATTGCCGACTTTGCGAACCATGCGGCGTATTTGGCGGTTTTTGCCTTCCTTTAATACTATTCGAAAACGGGTCGCCGAAATTCTCTGAATGGTGGCGGGCCGTGTTTTGGTATCCATCAGCGGCAGGCCCTTCGCCATTTTAAGAAGTGCGCCCTGCGGTATCGGCCGGGCGACTTTAACTTCATATTCTTTCTCATGATCGAATGAAGGATGGGAAAGTTGATGGTGAATCCGACCGTCATTGGTCAGAATCAACAGGCCGGTAGTATCCTTATCTAACCTTCCCACCGGGTAAACGCGCTCAGCTATATTTAGAAGATC
>CP070697.1:1969998-1976882 GCA_020353555.1 Desulfobacterales bacterium | reverse complement strand
CCCTGCGCGGCGGCTCGAAATATTTCGGCTTTGTCCCCAGCCGCGGGCAAATCCAGTTTGTTTAAGACCAAAACCTGAGGTTTTTCAGATAGTTTCTGGCTGTAGAGAGCCAGCTCCCGGTTGATGGTTTCATAGGGTGCGAGAGGATCATAAAGATCAATGGATGAAGCATCGATGAGATGAATTAGAATGCGGGTTCGTTCGATATGTCGCAGAAACCGCGTACCCAGACCGGAACCATGATGCGCCCCGGCGATTAATCCCGGAATATCCGCGACGGTGAATGGTTCTCCGCCGCGGGTTCGAACCATACCGAGATTGGGCGTCAAGGTGGTGAAGGGATAGTGACCGATTTTGGGCGTCGCGGAGGAAATAACACTGATCAGGGTGGATTTACCGGAATTGGGCAGACCGACAATGCCCACGTCGGCCAGCAGTTTGAGTTCGAGTTTCACGGCCAAGGTTTGGCCCGGTTCGCCCGGCTGTGCAAAGCGGGGGGCCCGGTTAATCGACGTTTTGAACCGGTAATTGCCTTGACCGCCTCGTCCGCCTTTGGCGACGATGCAGGTATCGCCGGCTTTGACAAAATCTTTGATGATATTTCCGGTTGCGGCGTCGCGAATCAGGGTTCCCGGCGGAACTTCGATGATTAAATCGCCGCCGCTCTTGCCGGTTTTCTGCTTGCCCTGGCCGGACGCGCCATTGGGGGCTTTGAACTGTCTTTTAAAACGAAACTGATAAAGCGTGCGCTTGCGGGATGTACTTCTGAAGATCACATCGCCGCCCTTGCCCCCGTCCCCGCCGTCCGGTCCGCCGCGCGGGATATACTTCTCGCGCCGGAAACTGACACAGCCATGACCCCCCTCGCCGGACTGAACGGAAAGAATTGCTTCATCAATGAATTTCACGCGGCGTACACACTGACTTTCTTGCGTGACCGGCCCAACCGCTCAAAAGTTACAATACCATCAATCTTCGCAAAGAGCGTATAGTCTTTGCCCATTCCGACGTTTTCGCCGGGATGGATTTGGGTGCCCACCTGGCGGACCAAGATATTGCCGGCTTTGACATTTTGTCCGCCGAAGCGTTTGACCCCTCGTCTTTGCCCGTTGCTGTCACGACCATTTTTTGAGCTGCCGCCTGCTTTTTTATGTGCCATCTTTATGTCTCCTAACCCGTGTGCATTCGAAGATCGCCACGAAATCCACGAAAGGACACTCAAAAACCTGCCGACTATCCCCTCTCGTCAGCGCTTGAAAATGACTTCCCGTATCACTAATGGATTCGGGGGCCTTCTGCAAGTCCGCGCTGACTGTCTGCGACACGTCAAGGTTATGCTTCAATACGGTCAATTTTCACCGCTGTAAACACCTGTCGGTGACCCTGTTTGCGGCGATACCGTTTGCGTCGTTTGTATTTGAAAACTATAATCTTTTTGGCTTTACCTTGTTCGACGATGTGTCCCTTTACAGCCACCGTATCAACCAAAGGTCGGCCAACGTTGAGATTCTCACCGTCTGAAAATAAGAGGACTCTGTCAAAAGTTACCGGGCTGCCGACCTCGCCGGGAATTTTCTCGATTCTTAAAGTGTCACCCTCTTGGACTTTATATTGCTTGCCGCCCGAATTAACCACCGCGTACATTGAATCGGCCTCCTTCGCTTGATCCTATCGTTGTTTCGGTTCCAAAATTTTGTAATATTAGTGTTTTTGCCGTTTTTGTCAAGAAAAATGATGATAAATTTTTGAAATATATCCTTAAATGGACAATGCGGGGAAGCATCCTTATATTTAGCAAAAGGCCTGGAACGGATAGTAGAGGGCCGTGGGTAGGTGGATGGACCTTTTGCCGGGCAACTATCATTTGACCCGTCAACTATTTAACCCGACTCCGGAGGATCGATTGAACTCTTTTCTTCAGCATCAAGTTGTCCATTGGAATCGACAATCCAATGCCACCCTTGACCGCGATCTCATCGGTGAAGAACCCCTGTCGATTCGCGTTCAGGGCAAACCGTATTCCGTGGTGATGCGGACCCCGGGCGATGAAATCGCCCACGTCGCCGGTTTTTGCCTGGGAGAGGGTATCATTGACACGCCTGATGATTGCACCTCGATCGCCTTTTGTGACGGCGCGGACACCAACGTGGTCACCGTCACCCTGAAATCATCCAGGCGGGATGCGATTTCGGAAACGCTGGACAGACGCAGTTATATCAGTCAGACAAGCTGTGGGCTTTGCGGAAAGGAGTTGGTTCGGGATCTTTATCAGGTGATTCACCCCCTGAAGGATGGCTGCAAGATAGCCCTTACCGCTGCCCTTGGCTGCCTGGACGAGCTTTCCGAGCATCAACCTCTGCGGAGAAAAACGCGCGCGGCCCACGCGGCCGTCATTTATAATGCCGATCTTACGCTTTTGGCGATGGCCGAAGATGTCGGACGGCACAACGCGCTCGACAAAGCGATCGGCAAAGTTTTCCTGGATCGTAAACTGGGCCAGGCGGCCCTGCTGATCCTTTCTTCCCGCATCAGCTATGAACTTGTCCAGAAAGCAGCCCGGGCGCGCATTCCAGTGATTCTGGCCGAGTCGCGCCCCACGGCCCTGGCCGTGGAGCTGGCGGCCGAGTTGAACATGACGTTGGTCTCCCGGGCCCGGGGTTCCGGGCTAGATATTTTTTGCGGCGCCCATCGTCTGAATTGAGCCAGGTAAAATGCGGGAGTAGCTTTGATCACTCTACCCCATCTCAAGACCGGACCGGTCTGGAGGAACATCCTCAGGTAGGACCGCACTGGGACAATTCCGCGAAGCCCTGCGTATCCGGCTGGATTTCATCTTCCCGGCCGGGATCTTCAGCCACAGCCGGTTTGCAACGCGCCATTAAGCTGTGGGAGAGCGGCTTGATGGAAAGCAGCAACAGAAACAGGGCGCCGGTCAATTGCACCCACCCCGGGACCAATTCGGAGGCCTGACCCACCATCGCGCGTGCGGAAAGCCCCAGAGAACTATAGACTTGATCCACCGCCAGCCCGAAAATCACCGTCGATACCGCAATGGTGGCTAGATAGATGGCCGTGGATTGCCTGCCCAAAATTCCGGTCAGCACAGTCAGCGAGGCGACATTGGTGGCAGGACCTGCCAGCAGGAAGACCAGGGCCGCCCCCGGGCTTACCCCTTTGAGAATCAAGGCCGCGGCGATCGGTGTTGAGGCCGTGGCGCATATGTACAAAGGAATACCGACGGCCAGCATCAGCAGCATGGCTGGCAGGCCGGCACCGAGGTATTGGCTGAAAATATCGTCCGGAATGAGCACCGTGATCAGGCCGGCCAGCAAAAGGCCCAAAAGAAACCAGCCGGCCATATCGTGCCAGAGGTCCCCGAAGGCATAGCGCAGACCGGCTTCGATTTTTTCGGCCAACGAGTGGTGCCGGCTATGTTCTTCGGGCGCACAATCATTTCCGTCACAGCATCCGTCAACCGGGCAACTCAGGTCCGGGGCGATCGCGCGGCGTTTGGCTTCAAAGCCGAACAGGTTTTCAATGATTCCGGCCGCGGCGGCCGTAACGAACGCGACCACGGGTCGCGCCACCGTCATGATCGGGTCCAAGAGAGCATACGTAATCGCAATGGAGTCCACCCCGGATTCGGGGGTCGATATTAAGAAAGCGCTCGTCGCACCGTTGTTGGCGCCTTGTTTCCGCAGCGACACGGCTGCGGGTAATACGCCGCAGGATCACAGCGGTATCGGGATTCCCACAAGGGCGGCTTTGAAAACCGACATGAAGCGGCCGCGACCTAAATGGCGGGCCACGGAGTTCGGGCTGAGAAGCACTCTCAGTAAGCCACTGACGAGCAGCCCGAACAAAACATAGACGGATGAATCCCGCAGAAGATGCCAGGATTCGCGCAAAACATCAGCAAAGAAATTCAAATCATTAACCTCCCCTTGGCTGGAACCCGAAAAATGCATTGATCACGCCCCAGGTGGTCAGAAACGTCATGCGGCCATCGGGGATCGGCCTTCAGACATCCCTCTTCCGTGCGCGGTCTTTTGACTTCGCGAAGGGCGGCTATTCCCGGACGTGCTCCAGACCCACATTGAGCAATTCCGCCACGTGATCATCGTCCAAAGCGTAATAAATTCTCTGACCTTCCCGGCGTTTTCTCACCAGTGCCAGATCTTTCAGCCGGCGCAGCTGGTGAGAGACGGCGGATTCGCTCAACCGGAGGAACGCCGCCAGATCACAGACGCACATTTCGACGTTCTTGAGCGCCATCACGATTTTAAGACGATTAGGATCGCCCAACACCTTGTACGTTAGGGCCAGGCGCTCCAGATCCCGCTCGGCGATGGTTTCCCGGCGAGCTTCTTCCACCCGCCTCATATGCACCACGCCCACCCGGCAGCCGTCATCTTCGAATAAACTGGCCCTCGACGAGCTCATGCAAACCTCTTTGATTATCTGAACAGATATTCAATTATTATACAGAAACAGGAATTGGTCAAGATATTGTCACCCCCCTTCTCCGAAAGGCCTACAAAATATATGATTTCACATCGTGAGCCGTTGGGGGAAGCCCATCGGCGAAAATCTGCGGCCGCCCCCCATGGCGAGGATTGAACGACAGGATTACGTGACCGCTGTTCTTCAGACCGCCGCCTATGAACGTAGCCCCAAGAATTTGGCACATATATTGCTTTACACCCTATGATCGCAAAAACATTTTCCGCCGCCGGTAACGCCAGATCCGTCTCTGAGAACCGGTTTCACGATCTTTAAAAAATGACAATCGGCGGCGGAATTTTCGGGAAACTAAATAAAATCATCGGCGGCGTGCACGACGACGCGGTTGGCATTGTCCAACGAACAGCCCGTCGAAAATGACGACCACCTGCTTGCTTGACTTGAAAAAAAGATCAAAAGAACTCTGCCATAGCCAAGGACCATCGGGGAGTGCCGCGCATAAAACCGCCACTCCCGACCACAAGGTCTGCATCGAGGAAAATTGCATGCAATCGTTGCGCCCCTTCGCCAAGCCGTCGGGATTTACGCTGATTGAAATGTCCATCGTCGTTGTGGTGGTGGGCATCATCATTTCGATTCTGGCTAGCGTCTTGCCCTCCTTAATTCATTCCTCCAAGATCCGACAAGCCCGGGCCCTGTTGGAAAAAACCGATTATGCGTTGCAGGGCTACAGTCTGGCGAATCACCGGCTGCCCTTTGCCGACAGCGGCACCGACGGTGCGGAAGATGCCGGTGTGTTCGTGGGCAACCTGCCCTATCGCACCCTGGGGCTGTCGTCGGGCGAGGATGTTTGGGGCAATCCCATCCAGTATGGCGCTTACGGCGTGGCCGCCGGCGCCAACAACCTGACCCAGGCTTTTGCCGACGAGAATGCCTTTTGCGTGGCCATCACCAACGCCAGCACGGCCGCTTTTGACATCAACATCGTGCACACCACGACTGCCAGCCCTTGCTCAGGCGCCGACCCGACCAACGCGAGCAACCAAGCCTATGTGCTGGCCAGTGGCGGCCTGAAAGATTTGGACGGCGCCAACGGCCAACCGGATGATTGCAACGGTCAGGCCGGGGCGGGCTTCAACATTCCGGGCCGAATTCAAGACACCACCTATGACGATCTGGTGCGCGCCTATTCCCTCAACGAGCTCAACCAAAAGAACTGCTCCGGCGGTGGTGGCGGTAGCGGGGGTGGGGGAGGCAGTGGTGAAAACACCTATGCCAGCGGATGCAGCAACGGCATCGACGATGATGGCGATGGCAGCTCCGATTGTGCCGATTCGGATTGTTCCGCCGATCCGGCTTGCACGGGCCCAACGCCCCTGAACATCACCACCACCTCCATTCCCAGCGGTCCGGTCAACAGTAGCTACATGACGACCTTCGCCGCTTCCGGCGGCACGACACCCTACCAGTGGGCCCTGACCAATAACGGCGGTTTTACCGATTTTGCGATGAATGCCGCCACCGGCACCCTGACCGGCACCCTGGATCAATGCCCGGGCAATTACACCATCGGCGCCCAGGTTCAAGACTCAACGCCGGCGGGCTCCGGCGGACCTTTAGCGGACAGCGACAATTTTACTTTACAGGTGACAAGCGATCTATCCGTCACCCGCACCAGCGGCGCCGGCACCACCATCACCTGGTTGTCCCCGACGCAGGAAGAGACCTTTAGCGCCAACGGGGGACGCTTGGGTGCGATCAACTGGACGCTGGACACCGGCGGCGCCACGGGCTTCGTCGTTTCTTCCACTGGTGCCAACACCGGTGCCATCCGCAAAAGCGGCAGCTCCTCGGCCGGTACCTATACATTTACCCTAACCGCCACGGATGCCTCCTGCCCCACCAATTCGGCGAATCTGGTGCTGGATGTCACTGTCACGGCATCCGGGGCGGGTGCGCCGGGCGGTATCAACGGGGTTGTCGACACCCTGGAATTCGATGGCACAAGCGCGGAAAACCCCGATATCGTCCATATTTCCGGCGACATTTACGCGGTGGCCTATACCGGTTCAGGAAATGACGGTTTCATCAAAACCGTGCAAATCGCCGCCAACGGCCAGATAACCAATACGGTGATCGATACCTTGGAATTTGACTTCACAAACGGGGTCGATGCCGACATCATCCAAGTGGCCGCCGATGTCTATGCCATCGCTTATTCCGGGTCGGGCAACGACGGTTTCGTTACAACGGTTCAGATTGCCAGTGACGGCCAGATCGGCAGCAGCACGATCGATTCGCTCACCTTTGACGGAACCTACTGTTACGAGCCCGACATCATCCAAGTCAGCACGGATATTTTCGGCATCGCCTATACCGGCCCGGGCGATGACGGTTTCATCAAAACCGTGCAAATCGCC
>CP070697.1:1963008-1969898 GCA_020353555.1 Desulfobacterales bacterium | reverse complement strand
ACGGCTATAAAACCTTCACTTGGCCAGTGATATCAAAAACCCTCCGGAAAATATGATCAAGGCCCCGACAAAGCGGAGCCCCCGTTGCTTTTCTTTGAGAAAATAGCTTCCCATCAACACGGCGAACACGATGCTCAATTGACGCAGCCCGACAATATAGCTCACGCGTCCGAGGGTGAAGGCGATCAGAATCAACGTGTAACCGAAGATACCGATAAAGCCGCTGGCCAGGATGCGTTTCTTGTTGGCGATCCATTCTTGGCGGACAAGCGCTCGATCTTTCTTCAAGGCGATGTACGGCGTGTAATACAGCATGCCGAAAAATAGGTGGTAGAACGCAAATAAAACCGGGTGAATGCGGCTGACGGCGGCCTTGTCGACGATGGAATAGACAGCAACCGCCAAGAGGGTAAAAAAGGCAAAACGGGTTGAAGGGTCATGGGCAATCGATCTGACCGGTGCCCAGAGCTCCGATGCCGCCCAGCGTTTCATGTTGATGATATAAATGCCGAAGGCCACCAGCAACACGCCGACGACCCCCTGGGCAGAAACCTGTTCGTCCAGAAACAGGACCGCAAACAGCAGCACCAGGGCCGGGGAAGATCGCATGATGGGGTAGACGTGGGAGAGGTCGCCCTCTTTGTAGGAGTTTGTCAGAAACAGCCAGTATAGGCAATGAATAAAGCCGGAGGCCGCGCACCAGATATAGGCGGACGGATCATCCACGCCCTCGCGGTTTAAGAAATACACAAAGAGCGGAGCATAAAATACCAGTGCAAAAACCGAATACCACCAGAGAAAGATCTGCTTGTCGCCGGATTCTTTGGTGAACAGATTTCGAAAGGCATGCAAAAGGGCGGATAGAATGACCAGAGAGATAGCCGGGATGCTCATGTGTATGCCGGGGTTGCCGCGAGGGCGCCGGAGAGACAGGGAAGCGGGGAAGCGAAGAAACAGGGAATCACCGCTGCTTCTTGTCACCGCCTCCCCGATTCCTCCATCTTTTTTAGTCTTTGCCCCACTTTTGCAGATAGTCTCCGAAGAGTTCCTCGTCGCTGGGAACGTGCTCTTCGATGGGGGTTGCCAGCAGGGTGTAGTTCAGAAAATGCCGCCAGTTGACGTTTTCGCTGACGATGTTGCCGGCCCAGGTTCCGCAGCCAAGGGTGTCCGTAAACGGCAGACCGCTGCCCCAGCCGCCGCTGTTGGCATACGAGTGCGGCATGTTGCAGACGACGCGGCCGACATTGGCCCGCAGGGCGAGTTGTACGCGGCGCTCGTCGCGTTCCGAATGGAGGGAAACGGAATGACCGGCACCGGAAAATTTGAGGATTTCCTCGAGACGATCCAGCATTTCGTCAAAATCGCTCCACTTCCAAACCGTCAGCACCGGCGAGATCTTTTCACCGGAAAAACGGTCCTCCGGCCCGATTTTTTCACCGAGGACCATAATGAATTTAGTGTCCGGCGGTACGTTGAGTCCGGCCAGTTCGGCAATGACCTTGGCGTTGCGGGCGACAATGTCGCGGTTTAATGATTTGCCGTCCGGCCACATGGTTTTGCGGAGTCTTTCTCTTTCCTCCGTGCGGCACAAATAGCCGCCTTCCTTCTTCAAATCGTCGATCATCTGATCGTAAACACCCTCGTAAATCGCGGTGGCGTTTTCCGATGAGCACGAAGCGGCATTGTTGGCGATCTTCGAAAGCATAATCTTATGGGCGGTCGCCGGAATATCCGCTGTTTCGTCAACGATGGAGACCACATTTCCGGCGCCCACCGTTTGGGCCGGTTTGCCGGCGCCGTAGACCACTTTCACCAGGGCCGCGCCGCCGGTTGCCACCGCAAAGTCGCAGTTGGCCATCAGTTCACGGGTCTTCTCCTGGCTGGTACGTTTGATGCATTGCAGCAGGTCCACGGGGGCACCGATCTTCTTGAGGGCCTGGCGCCCGTATTCAATCGTCAGATAAGAACTCCCCTGGGTGCGCGGGTGCGGCGAAACGATCATGGCATTGCGGGTTTTCAGGGTGCTCAGGCCCAGGCAGCAGATCGTGGATTCCGGATTGGTACACGGAACCACGTTGGCGATGACTCCGATCGGCTTGGCATATCGGCGGATGCCGCGCGCCGGGTCTTCTTCGACCAGACCGCAGGTTTTTACTCCGCGCTGATCCCAGAGGGTTCCCAAGGTCTTGGTTCTGATCTTGGCCAGCTTGTCCTCATACACCCCGATTCCGGATTCATCCACGGCCAGCCGGGCCAATTCCTTGCGCACGGCTTCCTTCTGCCATTGCCAGCCAACGGCCTGAACCATTTCGTCCACTTTCTCCTGGGGCCAGAATCTGACTTCGTCAAAGGCCTTTTTAGCTTGGGCGTACATCTCTTGAATGTTGTCTTCCATGGCTGCTGTTTATCCTCCATTTTCTACTTTCGCCGCCCCGGCACCGGAGCCCGACGAAAAACCTGGAACGATCTTCCGGCGTGTCTGAGTGCCTTCGCGGCCGAAGATTTGAGTTCCCCGATCAATCGGGATTTCCGCTTCGCTCCAACCGGCTTGTTCGGGTTACTGATTCAGGGGCAATGCGTATCCCATCGCCTTAAATGCTTCTTTGGCAACGACAAAGAAATCTTCGATATCTTTGCGGCTAATCTGGCCCAAATTACAGAGTCGGAAAGTTTCCAGGCCGAACATCTTGCCCGGGTAGATGGTAAATCCGCGTTCATAGCAATAGTCATGCAGCTTGAAAAAATCAAACTTATCGTCCTGGGGAGCTTTGACCGTCACGACCAGATGTCCCTGAATCCCTTTGTCGATGACGGATTCGAGCCCGATTTCGTGCAGGCCCTGGTGGATGGCTTCCCAGCATTGGGTCAGGCGTTCCCAGCGGACCTGCTCGCCTTCTTGCCAATATTCCTGAATAGCCTGCCGCAAGGCATAAATGGTTTGAACCGGCGGGGTGAAATGCATCTCCCCCACCCTTTCAAAAAAATCATACTGCATGTAAAGGTTGCAGTAGTACGACCGCGGGGGATACGCCTTGGATTTTACGATCTCCTCGATTTTGCCCACCGTCCAGGAAACACCGGTCATGCCGGCCAGGCCCTTCTGGGCCGAAGACATGCAAAAGTCGATGTTTTCCTGCGCAATGTCAATGGGCAACAAACCGTAAGTCGAGATGGTGTCTACCACGAAAATGCAGCCGTTGTCATGGGCAATTTGACCCATGGCGCGCACCGGATTCAAAACCCCCGTGCCGGTTTCGTGATGCACCGCGCCCACCACGGCGATGTCCTTGTCTTTTTCCAGGGTGTCGCGGACGACCTTTAAATCCGGCCGTCCGGTGGCGGGAAACTTCAAGTCGACGCAGGTGATGCGGTAGTATTGGGCGATTTCCGCCATCCGTGCCGCATAGGCGCCATTGTTGACAATGCAGATTTTTTTATTTTCCGGGACCAGCGAATTCACCAGGACATCCTGGATGATCGTTCCGGAACCCGTGAAAAGAACGGCCGTGTATTCCGCCGGATCACCGTGGACCACTCTGACCAGCGCCCGGCGGACTTCGTCCATTATTTCGACGAATTCCTTTTCCCGGGGACAGATATCCGGCACCACCTGGGCGTACTTGACGGTATCGGTGGTGGTCGCCGGACCCGGATTCAACAGAATATTTCTTTTGACCGGTTTTACGACCTCCATGGTGCGCGCTTCCTTATTTACAGAATGCCTGAGGTTGACCCAAAGGTATCAGTGCCGTTTTTGATTTAAGGCCTTGGGGGTCTATAACTTACCCACCCTCTTGATCCCCGACTTCTTACTGGGATCTTCGATTTCTTCGACGATGCGATAACCGGTGCCGAAAAACTGCTTTCTTTCTTCCCGGGCTTTGCCCCATTCTGCAACCGACCGGCAGACCGCCGATTGAGCGACGCGGTGGCGGTCCTTCAGGGGAGGCACCGGACGGTCCGCCGGACCATCGTAGTCCTCGGGCGGTGTTAGCGCCTGTCCGAGCCGCGTATAGTCGGCTCTTTCAACCTCTTCGATAAAATGGGCCCCGGCCGCAAAGGAACGGGTCACGGCGATGATGGCCCAGGTGGCTTCCGGCGTAAAACCCAGGTCCATCATGCTCGCGCCGCTGGCCCCGAGCATATCCAGATCGACGGGTGCGGCGCTCGCTTGTTGGGCGGCTTTGACGATCTCCCGGGTGAAAGCGATATATTTGCCCGCCACACCCAGCTTGGCGGCCCGGTCCAACATGCGTCTGGCTGCCGGGTCGCGGAGCATCAGGCTGGAAACGCCCAGGGCCTCGTCGTCGCGATTTTCTTCGACCAGCAGCGCGGCGGCCTGCGCGAGAGACATTGCCTCATCCTCGGTTTTTTGCAGATATTTTTCCAGCCGGTTGCCGAAGGCCGAATAAGCACCGTAGGCATGCCCAAAGGCCAAAATGGAAGCGCCGCAGGCCTGGGTTAAAAAGGTCTTGGACCTGGCCACGATGCGGGAGATGGCTGCCGGTCCGGACAATCCGTCTTCCAGGGCCAGGATCATCACGTAGTCGAGCATCTTTTTTTCTTCGACCGTCGGGATCCGGGCCTGATAGTCCACGAAAAGGACGTCCACCACCCCGTAGCCCTGCTCCATGAGCTCGCAGGTGTCGTATCCCCGGGCCACAATCCGGTGGACATTCTTGTAGGCCACTTCGGAAACCCACTGGAAGGGCGCGCGGGTGGTATCCAGGGGCACCGTGCCGTATTCGCGCTGGCTGTAATCAAAGGGCATTTTCGGACTGTCTAGATTCCCGATTTTGCCTTTCAATTTGTCTAGATCACCCATTGCTTATATTCCCCCTCTTCTTTCTGTTTCCGGGCATAGGCCTGTCGCTCTTCCTGCGTGGGGACCACGCGGTCCGCGGGACCGACATATTTGATCATGGAAAGGTCGATCATCTGGACCATGGGCTCATGGCGGGAAGCGCCCCACGCCCGGCCTTTTTTCATATTGAACAGGGCATGGGTCGCACAGCTGAATCCGCGACAGACGCTGCCCAGGCACCAGGCGGCATTCGGTGAAAACCCGATTTCCATCAGCGCCGTGTTGCCGGAGCCCACAACATTCACCCCGACGTAAGATCGTCCTTCTTTTTGGCGCCGCGCGTGGAAATGCTTTTCCAGGGCTCTTTGAAACTCAAGGTAGACGCCTTCCAGACCCAGTTCCTCCTGCTTGACATGGATGGGCTCGGCCCGCGGATCACTGTCGATGTGCTGGGGCTGTCCCATGCCCATGACCGGTTTTCCGGAATCCATGTACTCATCGACCAGAATCTTAGCCATCTCGTCCAGGGTCTTGCCCTCCCGGCGGGCGCGCTCGATATATTTGTCCAGCATGTAACCGTGCGCCGCCCCCGGGCCGTGAACCCCGCCAAAGGTCGTCACCGCCGCCGCAATGGCGCAGGGCAGATTCGGTCGGCCGGCGCTGACGCCAATGGCGCCGACCGCCGAGGGAGACATGGAATGCTCCAAAAATACTCCCATCTCGTAATCGAGCATTTTTTCCTCTTCCTCGGTGGGTATCCGGTTTTGAAACAGCACAAACAGGGCATCGCAGAACGAATAGCCCTCCTCCGCCAGTTCGCTCAGGTCATACCCCCGCATGACGGTCTTCTCTTCCGTCTTGTACGAAATCGAAGTTTTCCTGCGAAAAAAAGGTTCTCTGTCCATTTTGGCTCTCCCGTTCAAATACGTTTCCCGTCCTACCCGCTCACCCGAAACCCGTAACCGCGGACACCGCATTCGATCCCCGCGTCACGCCCCTCCCGGTATTGCGGGTCAACCATTTTAAGGGGCGTTTTATAGACAATCTGCCAACTATAAGTCAAACTAATATTTATCATATTTTTAATGAAATAATGTCATTTCCGCCCGCCTCTCCCCAAGCGGGCGCCGGAGCGCTATCCAACCCCCGAAGCCGGCGCGGAGGCCGGACCGCCGGCCAGCGCTCCCTTCGCGGCATTCCCGCCTTCAGTATTTTTCAACGGCTCAAACCGATAAATACGACCCCCAGGGCAATCAGGGCGGCCCCCCAAAACCTCTGACGGGCGTGTTTTTCCCCCAGCCAGACGACGCCGTACAAAGCCGAAAATACGATACTGACTTCCCGCGCGGCAACCACATAACTGACCTTGCTGATGCGCAGCGCAAAAAGGATCAGCAGATACGTAAAAAGGACCAAAAAACCGGCCGTCAGAATCGCGCCTTTGTTGACTTGCCATTCGGTTTTGACTGCCGTCGGCTCCTGGGTTAACACATAGGCCGACAGCAGCAACAAAGAGATTACAAACATCAGGTAGATGTAGACCGGGGGATAAACCAGACTCACACCGACTTTGTCCACCAGCGAGTAGGCGGCAATCGTGCCGCCGGTGCCCAGCGCCCAGAGGGAGGCACTGCCCCGCATGGCCCGGAAGGGCTGCAGGATCGACGGCATCGAAAAAGTGGGCAAGTGGATGACATAAACACCCGCGACGACCTGGGCAATGCCGAGCATTCCCGGCAGGGAAAGCTGTTCACGCAGGAAAAATACGGCCAACACCGGCACCCAAAGCGGTCCCGACCCCCGCGACAAGGGATAGACCAACGAGAGATCCCCCCGTTCGTAAGCGCCGCCCATCAACCAAAAATACAAGGCGTGCAGGATACCCGTGGCGGCCACACAGAGCCCGCCGCCCGGAGAAAGGCGGACGTCCGGCCAGAAGTAAAGAAACATGGGAAAATAAAGGATCGTGGCGATCAGCAGAAACCACCAGATAAAGACAATCTTTTTGCGGCTTTTCTTGGCCAGAAAATTCCAGCCGGCGTGCAAAAAGGCGGCAACGAGAACAACTCCCAGGGCCAGGCCGCTC
>CP070697.1:1955961-1962908 GCA_020353555.1 Desulfobacterales bacterium | reverse complement strand
GGTCACCATGACGATGATAATGCCGAACCAAATCGGATCATACCCCAGATCCGTGACCACCGGGAAAAAAATGGGAATGGTGAGCATGACAAACGCGAGCGCGTCCATAAAACAGCCGCCGATAAAATAGACCAGCACGATGACCCCCATGATCACCGCCGGCGGCAAATCAAATCCGCCGATCCAGGCAGCGATGTTGAAGGGGATGCGCGTGACCGCCAGGAATTTGCCGAAGATCGTGGCCCCGGCGATCAAGAGCATCACCATGCAGGAGGTCCGGAGGGTCTCATAAAGCGATTTCACAAAACCCGGCCAGCTTAACCGGCGCCGGATCAAGGAGACCGCCAGAACGCCGAAGACCCCCACCGCCGCGGCCTCGGTCGGGGTAAAGAGTCCGAAAAACAGGCCGCCCATCACCAGGACGAACACCGCCAGCGTATCGATCAGACCGGTCAGCGATCGGATCTTCTGCTTCCAGGTGAACTTCTCACCCCGAGGACCCTGGTCCGGTGCCCAAAGACATCCTAAATAAATGGAAATGATGAATAAAACGGTGACTAAAAAGGCGGGGATGATTCCGGCCACGAACAATTTCCCAATGGACTCCTCGGTCAGAACGCCGTAGACGATGAGCACCACGCTGGACGGCATAATCATCCCCAGCCCGCCGCCGGATGCCACCGAACCGGCTGCCAGTTCATCGGCGTAGTGGTAGCGCTTCATTTCCGGAAGGCCGACCGTGGCCATGGTGGCCGCGGTGGCCGGGCTTGACCCGCAGACGGCGCCGAAGGCGGTGCAGGCCGATACCGTGGCCATCGCCAGGCCGCCCCGGGTGCTCCCCAGATATCTATAGGCCGTGTCATACAGCTGCCGGCTGATGCCGCTGTTAAAGGCCAGTTGACCCATCAGGATGAAGAGGGGAATGGTCGTAAGTCCGCAGGAAGAAAATACTTCGTAGATATTGCGGGATAAAAGCGCAAGTCCCGCCTGGCCGGAAATCATGGCGCTGAAGCCCACGTACCCGATCAGGGCCATGACGCAGGCCACCGGCATCCGCGTAAAAAAAATCACGATCATGACACAAATGCCGATGATGCCGATGAGGGTGGGATTCATTGGTCCTTCAACTTGGCAATGTTTTGGACGATCTCTTGAACAATGATCAGCGTGAAGATCAAAAGGCAGAAGGCGACAATATAAATGATGATGTGAATGGGAAACTCCAGATTCATGGACACCTCGCCGGATTCCTCGATCGTGCGGGCATAGACCGTCATGCGCCACGTGACCAGCGCGAATAGACCCAGGCTCAGAAATCCGGTCACGATGTCGATGATCGCCTGTTTCCGGTCCGACAACATACGCACCAGAATCTCCACCCCGATATGTCCGCTGACCTGATGGGTATAGGGCAAGGCCATGGCCACCGCCAGAATGCCCATAAACGTAACGATTTCGACGGAACCGAAAATGGGATGCCGGAAGAAGCGACCGACCACATCGGCACACGTCAGAAAAGTCATACCCACCAGGCAGGCCGCGCCGACGACCTTGAGCTTATCCGTCGTCCATTCGATTATTTTCCAAAACCCACGCATGGCTCCGGCCCTTCTCGCGCCAACGGAATCGGATGGGTCGCGGACCGGCCTCCGCAGGGGAAGGGCCGATCCCCTCCCCATCTATTATTTTTGTAACTGATTCAGGGTCTCAACCGTGAAATCCACGATCTCCTTACCGTTGAAGCCCTTCTTCTTCATATCCTGGATGTATTCATCAATTACGGGAACAACCGCTTGCTTCCATCGCTCCGCTTCATCCTTTCCCAACCCGTAGATATCGTGCCCCAGGCTGAGGGAATACTGAAAGCCTTCCAAGTCGCTGCTGTCCCAGGCCTCGCCGTGTTTCACGCTCCACTCCGCGTTGATCTGCTCGATGATTTGCTTGATGTCGTCCGGGAAGGCATTCCATTTTTCCTTGTTCATCACCACAAAAAAAGCAGATGTGTAGGCCACCGAATAGGATGCGGTGGTATACTTCGTCACTTCCCCCATTTTCCAGCCTTTGTTTACTTCGAGGGGATAGAGTGCTCCCTCAACCACGCCTTTCTGGAGGCTCTGGTAGAGTTCCGGCATGGGCATGGGCACCGGGGTGGCGCCCAGGGCTTTGACAATCAAGGCACTGGTGCCGTGCCCCCTGAGTTTCAGGCCTTTGAGGTCTTCCAGTTTCCGCACCGGCTTGCTTTTGGTGTTCAGAAGACCGGGGCCATGGGCGTGCAGATACATCACCTGCGTGTCGCTGAGTTCCTTGGGTTGGAACTTCTTATACACCGCATTGACCACCTGGGTAGCCACTTTGCCGCTGGTATATCCCAGCGGCAGGTCCACGGCGGCCATAACCGGGAAGCGGCCGCGGGTATAGGCAAACAGGGCCAGCCCCAGGTCGGAAAGTCCGGTTACCACCCCGTCGTAAACCTGCGTGGCTTTGGTCAACGTCTCGCCGGGGAAGTATTCCACGACCACCCTGCCCTCCGTGCGTTTTTCGACCTCCTGGCACCAGGCTTCGGCCAGTTTGCTCTGGATGTGCGTGGGCGGGAAGAAATTACTGTAGGTCAGTTTGGTGGTCTGCGCTTGCACACTTAAAACGCCGCCCGGCACCAACGTCAAGACGCAGGCGCCGACTAGCCAAAACAGCAACTATCTGGTTTTCATTTTACGCCCTCCTTCTTAAGTACGCGACAATCCACCGTCCCTTGGAAAACCGCCCTTGCATCCAGGGACGAATCTCAGGCTATTCAAGCACGCGCTTGACAATGCAGGACTGCGGCGTCAATGGGTCAATACCGATCAAGCCTTATCCACGCTGGATCGACTAGATCACCTCCTTTCCCTCCCATCGAACTGATGTGTAACTTGATGGAGCGAAAAACGCTCAATTGCCGGTCGCCGGTTGTCTGTAGCTCGTTATTCGCCAAGGGATGTTGGGTTGGTTCAACCTCCAACCTCAAGCGCAGCGCTCCTCCAACCTCCACCGCCCAACCCCCGGCGCACAACCGGCCAGACCTTCAACTTGGCGTCATGGCTGACAAACTTTATCGGCCAAACAATTCCGGGCGGTCAAGCTCTTTTTGCGCCGCCGCCAAGCCGGGAGGCCGTCACGGCCCCGCAACGACCCTTTCGGCCAGCTTGCGGGTGGAGCCCCAAAAAATGCAGCCGGTAGGGCACACGCTGCTGCATGCGGGCGCTTGGTTGTGGGTGAGCCGTTCGGCACAAAGATCACATTTGACGGCCGTTTCTTGGGCGTCATCAAACTGCATGGCCCCAAACGGACAGGCCTCCACACATTCTTTGCAGCCGATGCACCGCCCCGGGTCGATGAGCACGATTCCGCGGGCATCCCTGAAAATAGCCTCGACCGGGCAGGACTCCAAACACGGCGCCTTGGTGCAATGGTGGCAGTAGGTCGGGATAAAGCGCGGACTTTTCTCGCTCACCCGGATCAGCCGGGGTCCCACGCCCAGGCCGTGCTCCTGTTTGCACGCTATCTCACAGGCATGACACCCCATGCAATCCTTTTTAAATATCACCAGAGAGGTTTTTTCCATATTGCTTCTCCTATTCTTCCGCCCGTGCAATGTTGCACAACAGCACCCGCAGATTCGTGGCCCCCATGACCGGGTCCATGGACGCATGGGAATTGTCGGTCAGAAGATTGATGTTGGCCCTATCCCAGCCGTGTCCGGCGTCTTTCAGCTCCGGATACCACCACCCGTGTTCGGCCACGACGACCCGGGGGTCGATCCCTTCGTTTAACTTGGCGCGCTGCTTGACCCGGCCCCGGGGCGACGCGATCTCGACCCAGTCTCCTTCCTCGATCCCATGCTTCTGAGCGGTTTGCGGGTGAATCTCCACCAGGGGTTCCGGCCGGATTTCCCGCAGCCATGGAATCATCCGGTTGGCCGAATGAAAAAAGGTGGGGATGCGCAAGCCGGTATTCAGAATATAGGGGTACTTCGCGGCCAGATCCGGCCGGGAGACCGGACTTTCAGGGATTTCCGTGTACTTCGGCAGCGGATCGTGTCCCCATTTTTCCAAAATGGTCGAGTACAGTTCCACCTTGCCCGTCGGCGTGGAAAACCCCTTTTCGCGGTATTTATGGTAGACCTGCTCCCCTTTCAGATACCCCGCTTCCTTGAACTGCTCCCAGGTCAGCCCCGAAGGTTCGAGCAGGTAATCCAGGGCGTCTTCCACCGTATCCCACCATTCCTGACCCATGCGCTTGCCCAACTCCAAAAAGATCTTATGATCCTGCCAGCACTCGCCGATCTCCACGACCTTCTGGCGCGCCAGAATGTAACCGTGGCGTTTCCAGTTGTCCGCGACATGGTTCTGCTCCAGCCAGGTGCCCGCCGGCAGAAAGATGTCCGCCAGTTCGGCCGTCGGGGTCAGGAAAAAGTCAATCACGGCCAGAAAATCAAGCTTTTTGAGGGCTTCATAGGCCTCCCGGGCGTTGGCCCGCGTAATCACGGGATTGGTCCCGCAAAGCAGCCCGGCCTTCAAGGGATAGGGCTTGCCCGTCAGAATGGCGTCCCAGGCCACCTTGGGGGTGATCAGGGCCACCCGCGACGCCAGCTTGTAGCGGTCGCCCCCCAGCTGTTTGTTGCGCTGCTCGGCCGGAAGATCTCTGTGCCGCGCAAACTGGGAAACCGTCCGCACCGGCGGCGGCACAAAAAACACGTTGCCACCGGGGGCATCCAGATTCCCGGTGACGGCCATCAGGCCGGTGAGCAGGCGGGTGCAGTCGGTGCAGTTCAGGGTCTGTTCCGTGGGAACGCCCCACTGCAGGCTGGCCGGTTTGGTGGTGGCGTACATCCGGGCGGCCTTGCGGATCAGATCTTTTTCGACCCAGGTAATCTCGGCCACCTTTTCCAGGGGATATTGCCTCACCCTTTCCTTGAAAGCCTCCCAGCCGTTGATGTAGTTCTCCACAAATTCCTTGTCATAAAGCTCTTCGGCGACGATCACGTTCAGAAAACCCAGGGCCAGGGCCGCATCCGTGCCCGGCCGCAGCTGAAGCCACAGATCGGCCTTGTCGGCCAGAAAACCCTTACGCGGATCGATGACGACCAGCCGGGCCCCTTTTTTGTACGCGCGCCAGAAATCCACCCCTTTGTGCTCATCCGGGTTGGTCCACTGGGGGTTGCAGGCCCACATGACGATGCACCGCGGGTCGCCGCTCCAGTCGGACACCGGTAAATTGCCGCAGGTAATCAGGGTGGCCCCCACCCGGGAGACATAGCACATGTGGCCGGCGGTCAGAACATTGGGGGTACCCAGGAGGTTCGCAAAACGATACAGATGGCTCTCGTAATCCCTGCCGGTGCCCTGACCGATGACGATGGACTCCGCCCCGTGAGCGGCAATCACCTCCCGAAACTTCGCCGCCACGGTATTCAAGGCCTCATCCCAGGTGACCCGTTTCCAGCCGCCGTCGCCTTTCTTCAGGGGATAAAGGATTCGGTCAGGATGGTACGCCAGTTGGGTGGCGGCCAGTCCCTTGCTGCACAGGGTCCCGTGGCTGATGGGGGACGCCGGATCGCCCTCCACCTTCCTGACCTTGCCGTCCTGCACGTGCGCGATGACCCCGCACCCCCCGTGGCAACTGCGGCATGCCGTTCGGATTTTTCGGACTGCTCCCATAAGTAACCTCCTTATTCGTCCATCAGCTCGGCCGGATCCCCGATCCCGAGCTTCAAAATATTAACGAAGCTCAAGATGACCCGGGCATTTTGCTCGACCACCGGAACGCCGGCGCCCGACGTCTTCAGATCCAGGACGAGTTGTTCGATCTGTTCGATCCTGGCCTTCATCCTTTTCAGATCCGGATCGGCAGGTTCAATCTTATTTTTCATGGTCGCTTCTTTCCCGCAAGTCTTTAAATCTTTTGGATTTCAGGGTGTAGCGCGCCAGTTCGCCCGGCTGGGCCAGGTTGATGTTGAAGCGCAGGTTGGTCTTGACCTTTAAGCGCTCGGAAAGCCGCGCGCTGAAGGCCGCCGCGTCGCGTCCCAGAGCTGCACGGGGCTCCACGTTGAGCGTAATCTCGTCGGTGAGCCCTTTGCGTTCCACGATAATCTCATACTCGCCAACCTCGTGAAACTCGCGCCGCAAAAGTTCCTCGACCGCCACGGGGGTGAACAGGACCCCGCGAATCTTCCGCAGATCATCACCCCGGCCGGCAACCTCGGTAATCTTCATTGACGTTCGGCCGCAGGGACACCCGTCGCGGCCTTTCCTGACAATATCGTTGGTGTTAAAGCGGATCAGCGGAATCGAGCGCCGGCCCAGGGGCGTGACCACCGCCACCCCCAGTTCGCCTTCCGCGACTTCGCGGGTCAACGTCTCCATATCCAGGATTTCCACCAGAAAAAACGGTTCCATGATATGCAGGCCCCGACGTTCCCGACACATGGCGGCCCAAGCACAGGGTTCCGTCCCGCCGATGTGATCATACACCTCGGCGCCCCAGATCTCTTCCAGCCGCCGGCGGCTGGCCGGGGGAAGGGGCTCGCCGGCACACAGCATGCGCTCGATCCCCATCGCGCCCGGGACCAGCCCCATGGTCGCGGCCGTTTCCGCCAGATGCAGCCCGTAGGTGGGTGTGTTGAGCAAGGCGGTGGCCCGCACCTCCCGCATCTTGTTGACGCGTCCGATGGTATCCAGGGCGCCGCCCGGCACGACCGTGCAGCCCAGCTTCTGGGCCGCATAATGTCCTTCCCAAAAGGCGACATAGACGTTGTAGCCGAAGGGGATGAAAACCCGATCCCGGGCCCGGAAACCCGCCATCCAGAGGATGTGGCACCAGACCTCCACCCGCCACTGCCAGCTCGCATAGGTCTCCGCCACATAGACGGGCCGCCCGGTGGTGCCGGAGGTTTGACGGAAATCGGTTAC
>CP070697.1:1948905-1955861 GCA_020353555.1 Desulfobacterales bacterium | reverse complement strand
GGCGATGCCGCGGCGGCCCGGGCCGCTCGATTCCCGGTGCTGAAACAGTCTGATCTGATTGCTTTGTTGGACCGCCATCTGCCCGCCCTAGACGGGTGACACGTGCCCCTGATTGAGATACGGAATCGTGGGGTCTGGTTTTGGCGGTCGCAAGGGGCGGGGATTTCTTAGCGTTTTTCCAAAAAGTGATGCATTCGTTCCATGGCCGGTTCCAGGATGGACCGGTCCGCCGCGCAACAGACCCGCACGGCGCCTTCGCCGCCACGGCCGAAGGCGACCCCGGGGGCCACGGACACTTTGTTTTCCTTTAACAGGGCCAGGGCGAAAGCAAACGAATCCTCCAGACCCTCGATACGGGGAAACAAATAAAATGCACCTGCCGGTTCGACCACCGAGACGCCCTTCATCGAAGACAGGGCCTCGAAGCAAAAGGCGACTCTTGTCTTTAGGTATTCGACCATGGAGCGGATTTCATGATCCGGATGCTTCAGGGCGATTTCTCCGGCACGCTGCACCATGGACGATGCATGGGAGACAATGAATTCATTCAGTTGGGCGGCTTTGTGGGCCAGGTCGGCGCGGGCTACGAGCCATCCCAGACGCCAACCGGTCATACAATGACTTTTCGAAAAAGACTGTACGACGATCACGGCGTCCTCGCGGGTGCATAGCCGCAGAATGGATGGGGCCACGGCGCCGGAATAATAGATGCGTTCATATACTTCGTCGGCCAGGAGCCACAAACGGTGCCGACGACAGAACTCCAAAAGCGCTTGTTGGTCGGCGGTGCCGGCCACCCATCCCAGGGGATTGGACGGAGAGGCGTAGACCAAGAGTCTGGTTTGGGGCGTAAGGGCATCTTTCAGGGCGGCCCAGTCGATCTCGAAGCGTTGGCCGCGCCAGACAAAAGGAATTTCCCGCGGGCGGCCGCCAAAGAGGCTCACGATGGCCGAGGCATTCGGCCAGTTGGGGGTGAGCACGATCGCCTCATCTCCGGGATCAAGCACACAGCGGATGGAGACGTTCAGGGCTTGAACGCCGGAGGCGGTTACCACGATCTCTGAGTGCGGATCCAAACCCACCTGATGCAGTTCAGCGTATTTGACGGCAATGGCCTCCCGCAGGCCGGGTAAGCCGGCATTCTCCGTATAAAAGGTATACCCTTCATCGAGGGCCTGCGCCGCCGCCTCTTTTATGTAACGGGGCGTTGGCATATTCGACTCGCCAAAATGGAGTCTGAAAACGCCATCCATGGCAAAAGCGACGTCCGCGATCGCGCGAATCCGCGAAGGAAAAACTTGGGATAGACTTGAAGCCAGAGAAATGGAATGCATAAAGTTCAGGTTCTGTTGCGAGTTTTCAGCTCCGGCCTTAATATCCGAAATCGGGCCGACAGGCAAGCAATTAAATCTATTTCATGTTTCCGAGGCTGTCGGCAAACAAAAACAACAGACCGCTCAGTTTCGGTGACATGTTTTCAAACTGGATTCCCAGTGCCAGCGTCTTCTTCCCGTCGAACAGGACCTCCCGGGTCCAGGCGATGGTTCCTGCAACCTTGAGCGCCAGCGCTTCCACCGGGAAGCTGACCTGAATTTTGGCATTCTTGAGCGTTTGGTGAAAAGAAGAGATACTGGAGGTGAGATAGGCATTTTCGGCGTCCAAAACAACGCATGCCCCGCCGATCGAGATGTCGCGCGAATATCCTTCAACCAGGAGTGGATGGTGGGAGGAGGCGTCCGGGTAGATTTCAAGCGTCATATTGATGGGCAGATCGTGTCTTTCGGCCTTGCGCAGCATGCGGGAGAAACCTTCTTCGTCTTTTTCTGACCGCAATTTATACAGATCGATCATGGCGAGTTCAACATCAGGAAAGTTTTCGCAGATCTGCATCAGCCGGGCCTTGGGAATTTTGACCAACTCGGTCTGCGTGAGCGTTTCGGTGAAGGATTGGGATAGCTTGTCTTGCTCAAAAGGATAGATGTTGCCGAAAAAATCGTTGGCCGCCAGGTACACGGTTGAATTCCAGTTGGCTCTTTGGCGCTCTTCCATGGACTGATACATGGAGTCTTTCAAAGTTCCCGATACGATCAAGTAGAGATTTTCTTCTGGATCTCCGACTTTTCGGACGATTTGATTGGCTGGCAACCGGATCCTCGCGAAGCAGGAAAAAACCGTGATCATTTCTTCATATGACAATCGGTCCAGGAACGTCTTCAAGGGTTTTTCGCTAAAGCTGCCTTTTCGCAGCGTTGATAAGAAGCGGCGAATTTCCTGGGAGGAGGGCGACTTTATGCGCCATTCCAAAAGCTTGGACACAACGGCCGGCAGCATCTGCCCCGAAGCGATGTAAAGATCGGCCGCCTTGCCGTACGATTTGGCGGCCGCATCGCGAAGATTTTGTTTGGAGAGCAAATCGGAGTAATTGCGCAATAGCGCCGGATTGTCCGGAAACTGTTTCAGTATGCGCCCATAGGCTTCGATGGAATCGATCGTGATCGAACCGTCAATTATGAAATCGGCGATACTTTTTTCATTGTTCGGTTGAGTTGCGATCAACTGCGCTTTGGCTGAATGCATTTTTCACCTTGGTTTAGACCGATGATGCTTTGTTTTCAGAATGATCGGGCGCCCGAGGGCCGACAAAATCTTTCCTTTTTCAGCAAGGCAAGCCCGTGTTAATTTATCGGTCTATTCAAGGGAAAACTTAAAGAATATTTTCAAGCGCAATGCGGGTTCGTCGGTCAGCCGTTTTGTGGGGAAAACGCCGAGCGCGTCTTGACCATGATTGGGGCTAAGAGCCTATCGGTTGCGCGCCTTTTTGATTTCAGGCAAATATTTCTTAATAATCGGACTCATGGCGGGTGGATGCCATTGCGTTTCCTTCGGCGGCTCAGGCCAGGTGAAAGGTAGATGCCGGATTTCCCCGGGGCGAGTCGCTTGGGCCAAAACCGCAAGGGTCGCAAGAAGCACATCGCGCTGACCCTGGCGATCATCGACTGCACCGACGGGACGGCCATAGGGATACGCAATGGCTGCGGACCGTGGAATACCCACCGTACGATGAAATTCCCAGGTCGGGGTCAGCACCACGGTTGAAAATTGAGATTCCTCCAAATACCTGGCGGCCAGTCCCACGGACTGGCAGCAGAAAGGTCAGGCCGGGGTGAGCAGCACGGCCTCGACCCCTTCGGTTTTCATCCTAGCCGCCATGGGCGCGATGGCTTCCGTCAGAAAATCCGGGCTTTGCCACTGAAAACCGTAAAAAGAGTAAGCCGTGGGAGCCAGGCGCCCAATCAAGCCTTCCCTTTCAAACTCGGCCATGCGCGCCAGAGGCAGGATCACATTGATATCTTGCTGAATATAGGTGGTATTGATATGGAGATGATTGACGTCGATATCCTCGGCGGTGGTTTCCCTTGGAATCGCCCTGAAAGAGCGGTCGCCCCAAGTGGGCTCTTTTTTTTCCCGCTCCATGTCAAAAGGTGGGTCTGATTTCAGGCTAATGCCGGCGCTGGTGACCAAGGCCAGGGTCGCTTGGCGCAGGGGCTTGGCAAGGGCCGTCCAGGGGATGGGACCCGCGAAATCTTGCTCCGGGATATAGGTTTGCATCCAGGCCGCCAGGCCGGGGGGCAGAAAACGGAAGCCGTCGAGGTTTTTATGTGTCTGTTCCATAGGTTGTTGCTCCTCTCCTGCAAAAGTGCAGGCCTAACCTCGGGTTTGGTCAACATTCAGCCTGCTGTCTCTGGAAACGGTTGAATATTCTGAGTCGGCTGGGTCTGAGGGTAACACCTTGAGCGCCAATGAATTCATCCGGGGTCAAAACCCTACCGGGGTATTTATCGTTGAAATAATCCTTATCCCACGTCATGATTGTTTTCACAAACGACAGGTATTTCGCGGCGACACTCATCATCAGGGCGTCACCGAAGGAAGTTTTTTTGGACAGCCGGTCGAATACTTCACCGATTGCGATTCCCGGAAAAGCGGCATGCAGGTCGGCGGTAGGCAAAACCGTAACGTTGTAACGGGCTTGAAAGTAGACCCACAGGTCATCTAACTGTCTTCGACTGAGATTAAACGAAAGAATACACCACAGTTTGAAGTAAGAATTTATTTCGGCTAACCCCGTCAACCCGGAAAACAGCGGGGCCGACACTTTTGGCAGGATGTGGGTTCTCTCATTCGCCGACGGTGAAGGACAGTTCCTCGGATTCCCGGCTCTCTCCGGATTCATTGACGGCCGTAACGACAAAGTAATAGGTCGCCCCCCGGGTCAAGCCTTTTAGCGTGTACGGGGTTTTGACATTGGATATTTTCCGTCCATTCTGCTTGGTGACCCCGGGCGAATCACGCCAATAAATATTATAGGAAACGGCCGTGGGCTCATTTTCCCAAGCGATCGTCACCTGGCCTTCCGCCGAAGAGCCTTGCCGGCTGGACGCTCCTTGCGGGAAAAGATCTTTAAAGTCAATCGATCCGGCCGTATCCTTTACGGTATAGGCGATCTCCCTTGACTCCTCACTTTCCCCGGATTCATTGACCACCGTTACCACAAAATAATAGGTGGTGCCCCGTTCTAAATCAGTAATGGTGATTGGATTGCTCGCATCGGGGATTCTATAGCCATTGAGCTTTGTGACGGCGGGTGAGGTGGCGAAATAGACGTTGTAGGAGCTGGCGCCCGGCACCGGGTTCCATGACAGCGTCAGCGGTCCACCCACAGCCATACTGGCGGGAAGGATATTCTGATTGCCTCCACTGCAGCCGGCTAACGATAGGATGCTCCCGAGAGTCCCCAGAAGACAAAAGATAACAAACCGGGTCAGATGAATTCTCTGCTTTCTCACCAACATTACACCTCGTGGATTTACGCCAAGGGCCGTTAAATACGCGATCCGGATGAAAGTCATCCTTGGCGCCTTTATGGGCGTCCGTTCAGACATCAGTCCCGCCCGCGGCGGGATTCAAGTTCAAGCCAGGCGCAAAACTCAACCCCGGCAACACAGAACATATTGCGCGGATTGAAATTTAAGCCTGACGCCGCAATTGGAGCAAAGAACCATTTCTGAAAGCACACGCGTTATGGATTCGCATTGGCTGGGAAGTTGGAAGGCTGGAAACCCGCGAAGCGGGGACGTCGAAGACCGATCAGAGTAGGCAGGCTTGCCGGCCCCCCAGCAAGAAGTTCAAATGTCTAGTACAGGGTATATTAACGGATGTCGTCATTTTATGCAAGCGCCAACCCAAAAGGATTCGCCTCATTTTGACCGTGCCCGAAACCGCCGCGGCCAAGATTCATAAAATTCTGACGATGCTCCATTTTGGGGGGCGGCATCAGGCGCTCCCGGGTCGGCTAACGAGCCACCGGCTCGACGCCGGCACGGCGGATGGCGGCGCGGGCCAGGATCGTGAGGGCATCGAAATAGGGCACGGTCAGATCCTCCGGTCCGAGGGCCAGGGGAATTTCGGTACAGCCGGCAACGATGCCCTGGGCACCGTGAGGTTGGGGAGCGATCAGGCTTTCGGCGGCGGCCTTCAAGTCCGCCGTGATCTCCGTGCGGGTGCGGGCCGACCGGGCATTTTTGATCTCGTAAATGGCCTGCATGATGCGAGACTGAACGGTGTCGGCCGGCACCGATGTTTGCACGCCGTCGGCCGCCAAGCGCTTCTGAAACAGCCCGCCCTGGATGGTACCGGTGGTGGCCAGCAGGCCCACGGTTTTGATCCGGGGATGTTCCCGGTGAAGGGCTTCGGCCACGGCGTCAAAGATCGAGAGGATCGGCAGATTAATCTGCACTTGGACGTCGGCTAGAAACACATGGGCCGAGACGCAGGGGATAATGATAAAATCGGCTCCGGCCCGCTCGAGGATCCGGCAGCCTGCGACCAGGGCCGGCAGGGGTGATTCGCCCCGGCCGATGATCGCGGCGGTCCGGTCGGGGACTTGGGGATTGGAGTCGATGATGACCCGCAGATGGTCCTGGTCCCTTCGGGCGGGTGTGTTTTTGATGATTTTGCCGAAGCAGTCCAGGGTGGCTTCCGGCCCCATGCCGCCCAACATACCAATGGTTTTCACCCTCACGTTTGCTCCTTGTGGTTGAGGTGGGCGCGCGGGCGCCCGACATCAGCCCAGAATTTCCGACATATAGGCATACAGCGCCGGTGATCCGCCGGTGTGAATGAAAAGGATCTTCTCCTCCCGGTCAAAATAGCCCTTGCGGACCAGATCGATCAAGCCGGCCATGGCTTTGCCGGTGTAGACCGGATCCATCAAAATGCCTTCCAGCTGTGCCAGCATGCGCACGGCTTCCGCCATCGCCGGCGTCGCCAGGGAGTAGCCCGGGCCCACGTAGTCGTCCAAGCACAGGACCGCTTCCCTGGGAATCGGGGATTGAATGCCGACACGGGCGGCTGTGCGCCCCCCTAACGCATACACGATTTCTTCCTGGATCGCTTTGGCCCGGCTGACATTCACACCGATCACCGGAAGGTTGCCGTTGTTGCCGTAAAATCCGGTGACCAGTCCGGCATGGGTTCCGGCGCTCCCGCTGGCGCATACCACGCGGTCAATGGGGAGGCCCATGTCAAAAGTCTGGGTCAGGATTTCTTCGGCACAGGCCACATAACCCGTGGCGCCGATGGCATTCGAACCGCCGCCGGGAATGACATAGGCTCGGCGGCCTTCCGCCGCGACTTCGGCGGCGACGCCGTGCATTACCTTTTGCAGGTCCGCCCCGGCCCCGACCACTTTGACCGCTTCGACCCCCAACAGACGATAAAGGAAATTATTCCCGCTGGCTTCCGGGTTGTAGCTTCCCGGCACCCGTTCTTCGAGGACCAGCCGACATCGCAGCCCTTCCTTGACGGCGGCGGCCAGGGTCAGACGGCAGTGATTGGATTGCACGGCGCCGCAGGTGATCAGGGTATCGGCCCCCTGGGCCAGGGCCTCGGCCACC
>CP070697.1:1941837-1948805 GCA_020353555.1 Desulfobacterales bacterium | reverse complement strand
AGCTGCAAACCCAACTGTCCGATACCCAATCCCGGCTCGAAGAAAAAAACAGTCAGATAGCCGAATTGGAGCTCAAAGCGCAGCAGTTGGAAAAAGAAAAACAAGACCAAAACAACCAGCTGCAAACCCAACTGTCCGATACCCAATCCCGGCTCGAAGAAAAAAACAGTCAGATAGCCGAATTGGAGCTCAAAGCGCAGCAGTTGCAGGAAGAAAAAACCCAAAACAACCAGCTGCAAACCCAACTGTCCGATACCCAAGCCCGGCTCGAAGAAAAAAACAGTCAGATAGCCGAGTTGGAGCTCAAGGCGCAGCAGTTGGAAAAAGAAAAACAAGACCAAAACAACCAGCTGCAAACCCAACTGTCCGATACCCGGACCCTACTCGAACAAAAAAGCAACCTGGCCCGAGATCTGGCGCTAAAGCTGCAGCAAGCGGAGGCAGACCGCAACGAGAATCAGCAGAAAATGGCGGATCTTAGAATGCTTTATGAGAACCTGGAAAAAGAGAACCAGCAGCTTGCCCAGAAAAGCGAAACATTGAATGTTGAATTTGAAAAAATAAATTCCGTTGTTGAGCTTAAAGAAAAAAACATCCGAGAGATCGATGAAGCCAAACGTAGGCTCGAATCCAGCCTGCAGGCACAATTGGCGGCGCAGGCCGACGAGCTTGCAAGGCGGGAAAAGTTAATTGCCGAACTCGACCACAACCAAGGAACAATCGCAAGCCGCCTGAAAGAATCGCAAGACACTGCAAACGCCCAGGCAATGCATATCAAGGAATTGGAAGACCAGGTAAAAGAACAAGCGCAAAGGGTGGAGGAGCAGAATACGCTCATAGCCGCGCTGGATGAAACCAAAATTAAACTAGAAAGACGCGCACAGGCTCAAATTGAAGCCCGTGAAAGCCGGATCAAGGAACAGGAGAAGATCATCGCCGATCTGGATCGCACCCGGCGCCAACTGGAAGCCGGCATGCAAGAGCAGATATTGGCGCAGCAAATCAAGTTGGAAGAAATGGAAGGCAAATTAAAAGTGACCCTCATCGATAAGATCCTATTTGATTCCGGCCGCGCTGAAATAAACGCCCAGGGGCAGGCCTTGCTGTTGAAGCTTGCCGATACCTTGAATGAATATCAAGACCAGACCATTATGATCGAAGGCCATACGGATAATGTCCAGATCGGACCTGAATTGAAAGCCAAATATCCGACCAACTGGGAGTTGTCCACCGCCCGCTCCACCGCCGTTTTACGTTTTCTCCAGGACAAGGCGGGGGTGGACCCGGAAAGATGCACGGTATGTGGTTATAGCTTTTACCGGCCCGTGGCATCGAATGAAACCGCCGAAGGTCGTCGCCGGAACCGCCGTATCGAAATCATTTTAGCTCCCAAGCAGCGACCCGTAGCGGAGATCCCGTAAACTGTGACCGGCGATCGAATGCGCCCGCTTGAATTTCACCGGATCGTGCATAAGTTAGCATTTAGCTTTATTGACCGTTCGTCCGTTGACCCCGCTTTGATGAAAGGAGGTTAGAGTCATGAAAGATACCGCTAATTTGCACCTTAAGGTTCAGGAACTCTGCGACTGTTATGCCACCACCGACCCGCTCAAGGAAATGTCCACGGTAAAAAATGACGCCGACCCAGACGGCGCCGCATTAAAATGGCTGGCGTTAGCCGCACTGCACGGTGTCAATAACAATGCTCAAAAGGTCTCGATCACCCGCTCGAAAAGCGGAGATATCGAGGTGACCGCCAAATACCGCGTAACCGAGTTGCCTTCGCCCGGCGCGCAGGTGGGCAAGAAAATCATCGAAACCGTGCGCAATATCACCCACATTGAAGGGAGAAAAGGCAAAACACCCCTCGCGCTGGGTATCCGCGAAAGCAGTCTTGAACTCAAAATTAAGATTGAAAGCACCGATGACGGAGAAGAAGTGACGATCAAATTTCCAGAGTGACGGCTTCCTTGCCTGGCAGGCGGTGGATCTCACCCCGGCGCCAGTCCGGCGGCTGACCGGAGGGACATGTGGTAGACTTAAGAAATAAAACCATCGTAATTACCGGGGCCAGCCGGGGAATCGGACGGGCGATGGCTTTGAGGTTTGCCCGGGACGGAGCCAACATCGTGGTCGCCGCCAAATCGGCGGAACCGCATCCCAAGTTGAAAGGCACAATTTATGATGTCGCCCGGGAGGTGGAGGCATGCGGCGGCCAGGGCTTACCCTGCCGGGTGGACGTGCGCTTCGAGGATCAGGTGATGGCGATGGTGGAAACGGCGGTAAAAGCCTTCGGCGGCATTGATGCCTTAGTGAACAACGCCGGCGCGATCAGCCTGACCCGCGTCGAAGAGACCCCGCTGAAGCGTTACGACCTGATGCAGAGTATCAATGCCAGGGCCGTTTTTCTCTGTTCCCAGGCGGTGCTGCCGGCTCTGAAATCATCAGCGAATCCTCATATACTCAGTTTGTGCCCGCCGTTGAATTTTGACATCAAATGGTTGAAAAACCATGCACCCTATACCTTATCCAAATACGGCATGACGATGCTGAGCCTGGCCATGGCGGCTGAATTCGAACCCTATGGAATTGCCGTTAATTGTCTGTGGCCCCGAACCGCCATCGCCACCGCCGCCATTGAGTTTGCGGTCGGCAGCGGGGACCTGTTGAAAAACTGTCGCAAACCTGAAATCGTCGCGGATGCCGCCTACGAGATATTAACCACCCCGGATCGGCAACTCAGCGGTCAGGCGCTCATCGATGAAGAATTCTTACGCCGCAGGGCTTACACGGATTTCGACCGTTATGCCTACGATCCAAAGCACGCCGGAGAACTGTTGCCTGATTTTTTTCTGGAGCCCTAACGCCCGAATAAATTAGCCGCGGACGCACGCGATTAAGGAGCAGACGCTCTGCTTCCAGCGCCCAGGCATGGCTTTTGTGGGTCTCGTCGGATGAATTCGGCGACGATTGCTCTTAATCTTCCGCACAGGGGGCTTGAATTACGTTCGTGAAGTACTCGGCGCTAGTCCTATTTTTCGCTTGCACCTCGTGTGTGTCAGGCTTTGCCGCCGAATGTGACGAGTTCGTGGCCTGGGTGGCGCCGGCCAAAGATGCCTACCAGAAAGAGCATCGGATTTACCCGGTGCCGGAAAACATTCAGGCCCTGGCGCGCCGCTACCTGCCACGTTTATGGGTCCATCCGCAAAGTTGGCGTCCGATTGCCTTCGAGGATTACCTGGCGCAAGCGAAAGTGGTTCGTCGAACCGATGGCGCCGTGATCATGCAATCCCCGGGAGTGCAGGATGTGGCCGCCCTGACCCATGAAGAACAATGCGGTTTATATCTTGAAGCGGAAGAAGTCGCCCCGCGTCGCCCGGCACCTGCATATGTCCAGGTCATGTGGGATGAAAATCCGGCGGACCCGGCCGACCGCTGGACCTATATCAAATACAATCTGGTCTTCGACTGGAGCGGCCTGGCCGCAAAAATTAATTGGTGGAGTCAAATCGGAGCACTTTTCAGCGGAGGAGATGGCAGTCGCTGGCACCGTCTAGACATTCACGTGGCGGCCGTCCTGGCTTTTGATCGTTACGAGAAGTTGCGCCTTCTGACCCTGGCTCAGCACAATCACCAGCAGACTTATCTTGCCGGCCTGGATTTTGAGGCCGATCAAAGACCTCACCTGGCAGCGGCTTTTCGCAGCAATGAGTTATACCTGGATGACGGAAGCCAACAACCCACCACCCATCGCGTCGTCCCCTTCTTTACCGATGTGGCCTATCTCATCGACCCGGCTGAAACACCTCTGTTTTGGGCAATCGACCTATCCTACGGACGGCATGCCGGCGGCCAAGAGATTCCGCTCACGCCGGTGTTCATTGCGCCCCAACATCCGTTGGAAGACTTTGCGGGGCTGCTGGCACCGCCCCGCCGGCTGTTGGGCATGTACATTGGCCGCGATGGTCCGCCCGGTTATAACTACTACGCCCTCCCCGCTTACATCGCCCTGACCGATTTCGCCGCGATGGGATTTTGGCGGGAAGGAGAATATGACCTGCTTCGGAAACTCAAGCCCCTGATCGGGGACAAACATGATATGCGCGGGACCAACTGGCAGGCCATGGTACGCTTGATGCGAAACAGGCTGGGGCAGGCCGTCGCCGAATTGCCAATTGCCGAAGACAAACAGAAAGAGGTTCGATGGGGTGCCCCAAACAAATGAACTCCCTGGCACCGCTTACTTCAAAGACCTGGAAAAAAGGGGATGCGACGATCGTTCACAGTTTGTGCGTCCTCGGGGCTTTCTTCACGAGCCCTTGGGCCCGAGTTTTACACGATTTCAAATCTGATCATCCATGCCGCCTGTCCCCGGAAGGCTCTACGTAATCGGACGAGGTAAAATTAACTGTCCGATGGAAAGGCTCCCATGAGCGTTTTAGATTCAGACATCCCATTTCCGAAAGCATTGGAGGCCCCGAAAGGCTCCGTTATCATCATGGACGACCCCCTTATTTCAAGGGCCATTGCGATGTCCCGCCAGAGCCCGCGCCGCCGGATTATTCTTCCCATCCATAAATCAAGCGGCGACCCGTTGCAGCGCATGTTCAACGTTTTGCAGCCGGGCAGCTATATCCAGCCCCATCGCCATTTAGCGCCGCCCAAGGCTGAATCGATATTGACGATAAGAGGGTCGATTGCCTATTTTACTTTCAAAAATGACGGAGGGGTCGACGATCATTCTATTCTGTCCGCCGGCACCGCCCGATTCGGAGTTGACACGTCGCCGGATGTTTACCATACGTTCTTCGCTTTAGAAGAAGATACGGTCCTTTTTGAAACAAAACCGGGTCCGTTTGTCGAATCCTCCGAAAAAGATTTTGCGCCCTGGGCGCCGGCGGAAGGTTCTCCCGACGCAATCGCCTATCTCCAATCGCTGCAGGAACTTGGGCCATATAAAGTTGCAACATGACCGCCAAAAGGGAAGCCGAAAAAGAAGCGCGCGCGCCACGACGCGGCAAGGCAGTGATTATCGAACACCTGCGGGCGGGCGAACTCGAGCAGGCGGTCAAATCCATGGATGGCTTGCAGGTCAGTCTGGCGGAATCCGATTTCACCCCTATCATCGATTATTTCGAAAACCAGATCCAACAGGCGGCGTCGGAAAACGAACTGCGATCGGCGATGCAGTTCAAACGCCGAAGGGCCGCCGTGAAAATCCTGCGGGACCACGGATTCGATTTGAAGAAGCTGATTCCCCAAGTTGTCCTGCCCCAGGGCTATAATGGTAAAATTATGCTGCTGTCCATTGCCGGCGGTTTGATTGAACCGCTGGTATGTCTCCGTTCGGGAGATCTCTGGCATCGGGAAATCGTCATCAACACCGAAGGGGAGCTAAAAGATCTCGGACTGGTCAGTACCCGTGTGCACGAACTGGGGGGTGCGCATCTTCGATTTGAAGACGACGGATCGATTCTAATCTGGGGCCGCAGCGAGTACTACGGCGCTTGCGATAAGGAATTCGCGGCCGAGCTGGTGCGCCAGGCTTATCCGGGAAGACGCGTAAGGGTCAAGGACGCATTCGATTGAGATACTATCATCCTTTGAACCATGTCCTGTCAAATCAACGGTGAAGTCCCTGGCGGGGTGTATCTTTGCCAGATCCGAGAAAACATTTCCTGTGGCGCCTGCTGCGGGTTATACAACGTGGCGGATGCCTCCCAAGAGGCCCTGGTGTCGATGTTAACCTGCCGGACGGAAACTTTTGCCAGAGTTTCCCGCACGATGGATGCCATCCTGGCATTTAGGCAGGAAATCGAAGATAGGGAAGTCCAGACCCGACCGTATCCCCAGTTTCATCATTGTCCGTATATCGGTTGGGTGGGTCAAAAACGGTCCCGCGTCGGCTGTCTGCTGCATCCTTTGGCGCAAGGCAATCATGGCGTCGATTTCAGGGGGCTCAGCTATTACGGCGGAATGGCCTGCCGCGTTTATTTTTGTCCCGCCTACCATAGATTGCCGGCCGTGCCCAAAGAGATCATCCGGGAGGTGTCGACCGACTGGTATCGATACGGTCTGATTATCACGGAAACCGCCATGTTGACCGCCTTTTTCGAAGAGCTCGAAAGGCGTCTGGGAAGAAAGCTAAGCCGAGACGATATCGTTGCAAATGAAAAAGCGGCAGAGGTATTGACGCAGTTCCTCGATCTGAAGCTGAACTGGCCCTTCCGCCCCCGGCCCATTGTCGGATGGGCCAATTACTTCTTTGAAGATCGACTGTACGTCAACCCTCCGATCAATTATGAAAGCCTCGGACATCCCGCATCTAAATACGACATTCTCCTGCGCGAGTTAAATAGCTCGATCGACTCGGTGGCCACGCTGCATAAGGCCGAACGTGTTCTCGAGCGAATTTTGGGGCGGTTAACTGAAGCGTTGGGTTGAATTTTGCGCCCGGCCCTCGGGTGCCGGCCCCGCATCCAATGGTGAAGTGTCCGCTTTGCTCTTGACGCCCAATCCTTTTTTTGCCATAGCCTGAAACCATAAATCCACGTCCTCCATATTTCTGATTCCGGGTGGACGACGGGTGCTTCCGATTTGGCAAAGACTCGCGCCCGAGGGTCTATGCCGGTGCCAGTGGAACTGCGGCGCTGCTGAACTGCGAATGTCAGCCGAAAACGATCTGTTCTGCGGACAAATGCCCCCTGGGAATTACCACCCAACATCCTGAGTTGAGATCAAGATTTGATACTGAATTCGAGCATGTATAGACGTTAGGCCTTTCTCGGGAAGACACTCTGCCAACAGGCCCCACAATAAAAAAAGCGAACGGTTGACTCTCGTTTTATTGGTGGAATGCCGGAGTTAACGCGAGTCAACACCATCACAGAAAGGAGGTATCAAAATGGCCGCTAAACGCAGGTTTGGGTTTCACCGGACCACGGTGGCGCTGCTCGCTGCCGCCATCG
>CP070697.1:1934763-1941737 GCA_020353555.1 Desulfobacterales bacterium | reverse complement strand
TCGTCCATGCCATCGAGTTTTATTATGATTTGCTCCAGGACGGCCGGATCAAGATCGCCAAGAAATTCGCCGAACCCGTCACGCTGCATGATCCGTGCAACGTCATCCGAGGGGGTGGTTTGGCGGAACAGGCGCGTCATGTGGTCAACGCCACCTGCGCCCAGCTGATCGAAATGCAGCCCAACCGGGAGCACAATTACTGCTGCTGCGCCGGCGGCGGCGTGATCAACTGCGGCCCACCGTATAAATCCAAACGCATCGAAGGTAACCGAATCAAGGCCGAGCAGTTGTTTGCCGCCAAGTCCCGGGGCGCCAAGGTGCTGATCGCCCCCTGCCATAACTGTCACAGCGGGCTGGAGGATATTAATCATCATTATGGACTCGGTTTGGAAATCAAGTTCATCAGCGATATCCTGTACGAGGTCATGGAAAAACCGCTCTGATATAGGAGATAACAACCGCATGCAAAAAAAGCCACGCTGCATTATCGCTTCCGTGATGGTTTCCTTATTCATCCTCGCAGCGGTCCGCGCGCAGGATGAGATGATGGTTGTCAACGACCCGGCCTTCAAGGACCTCCGGCGGCCGCCCGCTGTTTTCCGGCATGACGAACATAATGAAACGGCCCAGATTGAAGACTGCAATGAATGCCATCATGTCTATGATGAAGCGGGCCAGCTTGTGGAAGATGAATCCTCCGAAGATCAGAGATGCTCCGATTGCCACGAATTGCAGGCATCGGGCGACAAACCGGCGTTAATGAAGGCCTTTCACCTCAACTGCAAAGGCTGTCACCAAGAAAAGAAGAAAGGGCCGGTCATGTGCGGCCAATGCCATGTGAGGGGTTTCGCCTGGGCCGAGTGAGTGCTCGTCCCTTATTTCAAATAGCGACACAGCGTTGTCGAGGAGGCGTTTGCGAGCGCCTGAACAAGTGAGGTCAGCCATGCCCAAAAAAATCCTCATCATTGACGATGATCCGGTGATTGTCAAATACCTGCAGGCCGTGTTCAGCGACAACGGGTATGCCACGTGCACGGCGACCAGCAGCATGGAAGGGTTGGACGTCGTGCGTCGAGAGCGGCCGGATCTGATCACCTTGGATTTGCAGATGCCCGGTGAATGGGGCCCGCGATTCTACCGCAAGCTTCGGAAAGACAAAGAATTAAAAGACACGCCCGTCATCGTCGTGAGCGGAATTGACGGCGACCATGCCATTAAAGATGCGATCGCGTTTGTGAAAAAACCGTTCGATCCGGAAAAACTCGTCGGCATCGTCAAAAATACAATCGGCTAAGATCCTCCGCATTCCATCCTCCCATCGTGCCCCAGATTCGCATGTGACGTCTATGAATGCTGCTGAGGGAAAACCTGAGCTTGTGGTTGTCTGCGGTCCAACCGGCATTGGCAAAACCGCCGCGGCCATCGCAATTGCGCAAGCTTTCAGAGGCGAGATCATCAGCGCAGATTCGATGCAGATCTATAAATACATGGATATCGGGACCGCCAAACCCACGCCGGAACAGCAAGCCGCCGTCCCGCACCACCTGATCGATATCGTGGAGCCGTCGGAGGATTTCAGTGCTGCGCAGTACGCCCGGCTCGCCGGAGAGAAGGTGACCGCGCTTCATCGCCAGGGAGTGCTTCCCGTAGTGGTAGGCGGCACCGGGCTGTACATCAAAGCGCTGGTTCAGGGTCTTTTTCGATCCGCGCCGATTGAACCTCACATCCGCCAACGCCTGCAGGAAGAAGCGGCCGCCGGCGGGAGCGCGTCCCTCTACGAACGTCTGCGCCGTCATGACCCCGAGACGGCCCGCCGATTGCACCCCAACGACACCTTCCGGATCCTCAGGGCCCTGGAAGTTTTCGAAGCCACCGGAAGACGCATCTCCGCTTATCAGCAGGCGCACCGGTTTGCCGATGAAAACTATCACGCGCTAAAAATCGGTCTGCAGATGGAGCGCGCGGCGCTGTTTGCGAGAATCAACCACCGCGTGGAGACCATGATCGGCGCCGGCCTGGTCGATGAAGTCCGCGGCCTGCTCGACCGGGGTTACGCGCCGGAACTGAAAGCCATGCAGTCCATCGGCTATCGACACATCGTGAAGCATATCCGCGGGCAGGCTGACTGGGAGGAAACCCGGCGGACCTTGAAACGGGATACCCGCCGCTATGCGAAGCGCCAGCTGACCTGGTTCGGTGCCGATCCCGCGATTAACTGGAAGGAACCCGGGCGGCTGGAGGAGATGCAGACGCTAGTGCGACGTTTTTTGGAAGCGGCCGCCTGACCACCCCGTGGTAGCAACTTTTTTTTATTCAGCACCGTGTTATATATAGCCAAAATGGTATCAATTCAGCTCTATGGAAAATATCCAGGCCGATCAACTGTCGGCCTATGCATGGTTTTTCAAAGGGCTAAACGGTTACCCGAAATGGAGTCTCAGGTCTGACTGGTCCTACGTTTGTCCGGCGCATCAATCCAGGTCGCACGATGTCAAAACAACTCACCCCGGCCGCGTCCACTGCCTGGCGAATCGTCTTGATCGACGACGAAGAAGATATCCGCGAGGTGATGGCCGTGACGCTCAAGGACGAGGGGTTTCAGGTCGTGACCGCGCCCGACGGCGCCAGGGGTTTAAGGCTTTGCGATCAGACTTTGCCCCAGATCGTGATTACCGATATCCGGATGCCGGAAATGGATGGGCTCCAGGTGTTGGAAACCCTCAAACGGACAGATCCGGATATCGAAGTCATCGTGGCCACCGCCTTTGGCGAGATGGACGTGGCCATTCGCGCCCTGCAACTGGATGCCTCCGACTTCATCACCAAGCCCATCGGCGCTCAAGCGCTGCATCTTGCTCTGAAGCGGGCCCAGGACCGTTATACCGCGCGCAAACGGCTCAAAGATTACACGGCCCTGTTGGAGAAGGAAAGGGCGGCCACCAGTCAAGACCTGATGAAGACCCTGGCTTTTCAAAAGAATTTGATTGAAAGCTCCCTGGATGGAATTCTGGGATGCGATGCCGAAGATCGGGCGGTCATCTACAGTCGGAGCATGGAGCGGCTGCTGGGTTACTCCCCGCAAGCGGTTTTGCAGCAAATGAGCTTTGAGCAGTTTTTTGCCCCCGGAGAGGCCGCGAGGCTGAAGGAGGCCCTGGCCGGTGAAAAATACGGTGGCCACAACCGGCTTGTTCTTGCCGAAACCACTTTGCGGGCCGCCGCGGGTCACGATGTTCCGGTGCAAGTATCCGCCATCACCCTGCTGGATGAAGGTCAGACCGAGGGGCGGGTGTGCTTTTTCAGAGATTTGCGCGAAATCCGTAAACTCGAACAGGAGGTTGCCGATCAGGCCCGCATCCTGCATCAGGATAAAATGATGTCGCTCGGCCGCCTGGCGGCTAGCGTAGTGCACGAAATCAACAATCCCCTGGCGGGAATCTTAAATTATCTGCGTCTGATGATCCGCATTTTGCGTGAAGGTCCGCTCAATGATGATCGCCAGGAAAAATTTCAGCGCTACTTGGGTCTGGTGGAAAGTGAAACTTCGCGGTGTGCGCAGATCGTTTCCAACCTGCTGAGTTTTTCGCGCCGGTCACCGCCGTCTTTCGGCCCGGTGCAGATTGACGAACTCTTGCAGCGCTGCGTTCTCTTGAGCCGTCACAAACTCGAATTGAACCATATCCGTTTGACATCCAACGTCCAACCGGACATACCCCCGGTGCAGGGCGATTTCAATCAACTGCAGCAGTGTGTCATCAATCTCATTTTTAACGCCGTCGATGCCATGCCGGAGGGCGGGATCCTGCACCTGGAGGGATGCTATGATGCGGCCAACGCCCTGGCCGTCGTGACCGTCAAAGACTCCGGGCCGGGAATTGCGCCCGAACGTCTGCCCCACATCTTCGAGCCGTTTTTTACGACCAAGAATGAGGGCTATGGCGTGGGGCTGGGTTTGTCGATGGTTTACGGTATCATGCAACGGCATAAAGGCAGGGTTGAGGTCGACACCCGGCCCGGGGCGGGGGCCGCTTTCATCCTCAAACTGCCGGTCTCCGTTGCGGCCCCTGGCCCGCGGGCGGAGCAAAATCCGCTTTAGCGTGCCGGCCCGGGTCTGCGCTTCTATAATGGAAAAGCAAGGTATTTCGGACCGCAATAACATTTTATGCGACCAGTGGTTGGAGATTCTGGATGAGCTGAATATCGGGGCTTTCACGGTGGGCGTTCAGCGACAGGTTTCCGCGATGAACCTCAGCGCCCAAGCCCTGATGGGCATGAAAGACTCCGAGGTCATCGGTAAGGATTGCGGGGAAGTCTTTGTCGGTGTTCCCTGCCTGGCGGATTGCCATTTTAGACGCGAGGGCGATCCGGAAGCCGAAGGCCCGGACGTGGAAATCATCGACGAAACCGATACCAAACACCTGGTGACCCGCCTGGCGACCCCCGTCTACGGCTCAAATCACCAGGTGGTCGGATGCTTGACCATCCTGCAGGATCATTCGCCCATCGTGGCTCTCATCGACCGCGTCCAGCACGAAGAACGCAGCCTGAAGATCATTCTCGACAATCTGGACGTCGGCATCTTTACCGTGAACCGCGGCGGTCATCTGACCTTCTTCAATACCGCGGCCGAAAAAATTACCGGTTACGATCGTCGCGAAGTTCTGGGTAAACCCTGCAGCGCCTTATTCGAGGGCGCCGCCCCCGAGGAATTATGTTTGCTGGAAGCGTCCATCGCGGAGGGCGGAAACCGCAGCCGTCGCCGGAGTCAGATCCTTACCCGGGACGGCGGGAGTCTTCCGATCCGGGCCGCCTATATGGCCCTGCGCAACGAAAAGGGAACGGTTGTCGGCGGGCTGGCGACTTTTCATGACCTGACCCTGGTCCAGCAATTGCACCAGGCGATGGAGGATCGCTATACGTTTTATGATATGGTCGGCCGGGAACCGGCCATGCAGAAGATTTTCGAAATGGTTAACGTGGTGGCGGACACGGATGCCACGATCCTCATCGAAGGACCCACCGGAACCGGCAAAGATCTTCTGGCCAAGGTGATCCACTCGGTCAGCCGCCGGGCCGCCCGCCCCCCTGGTGAAGGTCAACTGCTCCGCTATTCCGGACAACCTGCTCGAATCGGAACTGTTCGGCTATGTCAAAGGGGCCTTTACCGGGGCCGCCAGGGACAAATCCGGACGGTTTCAGGAGGCGGACGGCGGTACGATTTTTCTGGACGAGATCGGCGATCTGCCGCTGGCCCTGCAGGCCAAACTTTTGCGGGTGCTGGAAGACAAGGAATTTTACCGTCTGGGTAGTCATCAGACGGTAAAGGTCGATGTACGAATTGTCTCGGCGACGAATCGCGGTCTGGAAAAGCTGGTGGCCCAGGGGCTTTTCCGCGAAGACCTTTTTTATCGTCTCAACGTATTTCGGATTGAACTTCCCCCGCTCAAGGAACGCCGGATCGACCTGCCGATTCTCATCGGTCATATTCTCAGACGGCTCAGTGCAGCCCGCGACATGCGGCCGCCGGAGATTTCCGAAAGCGTCATGGGGGTCCTGCTCAACTACGACTACTCCGGCAACGTCCGGGAACTCGAAAACATCCTCGAACATGCCCTGATTCTCTGCCAGGAAGATACCATCCAACGGCGCCATCTTCCGGAATATTTGCAGCGCCGCCCGGCTGTCGGCTCCCCACCAGCGCCCGCCGGCCGGTCGGCAGCCAAAGATCCCGGCCGTGGGGAACGTGAAAAAATCCTGGCGCTTTTGCGTCAACACAACTGGCATCGGACCCAAACGGCCCGGGCCCTGGGCATGGACCGCACCACACTGTGGCGGAAGATGAAAAAATACGCGCTGGCCCCGTAGCGTGCCGTGGTTGCGTGGATCTCAGCGCGGGTGGCTCCGGTTTGACGGCGGAGCTCTTGCGCTGCACGGCTTCCGCAGCCCCCGGGGTTGCCTGACAGGCCCGTCCCGAGCATTCCTTTGATTGCCTCGCTGGATATTCCTCGCCCCCGAATCTGTTGCATGTATTGTTGCATGTATTGTTGCGCAACACTTTCGCGGTTTCTGAAGCAACGCCATTCCAAGCTTTCTCGATTCGCTCCGTCTGGCGTTGTTGCAAGGCTTGCAACAATTTGCGGTCGCCGGCGCGTCCAGCGGAATGGTTCTTTGCGCTAACCTCCTGTAAAGACGATCGATAATTCAAAAACCCCCGCTTTGGCACACCCTGTGCTCCGGTAGTTTGGCACGCCCAGGGTCGATCGTTGTTCCCGATTGACGGACCCTGGGCTTGGGGGAGGTTAGCTTGTTTCGGGAAGCCGAGCGAAAAAAAATTCTCGTCGTTGACGATGAATTGGATATGCGGATTTTTCTGTGCAATCTTCTGGGCACCTGCGGCTATGAGGCCATTGATGCCGGCGGGCGGATCGAGGGCCTGCAAAAAGTCCGGGAAGCAAAGCCGGCCCTGATTATTCTGGACATCATGCTGCCCCGCGAAAGGGGAATTCAGCTGTATCGGGATCTCAGGCGCGACGACGAACTCAGAGAGGTACCGGTGATTATCGTTTGGACCATCGATAAAAAGACCTTTTCCGCTTATCAGAAATTGAAAAGCCCTGCCCATGGTCAGGAGGTTCCCGAACCGGGCGCGTACTTGGAAAAGCCGCTGGAGGCCGATGAGCTCATTCGCCTGGTGCGCGAATTGATCCGGGCGGCAGAGTGCCGGGCGCCGGATGCTTTGTGACTTTTGGGGACCTGCAGGCGCAAGGAACGGCCATGCCAATCAAAATCGGTGTTTACATTTGCCACTGCGGGATCAACATCGCCCACCGGGTCCGGGTGAAGGAGGTGGTGGATTTTGCCCGTCATCTGCCGCATGTGGCCGTTGCGCGGGATTACAAATTCATGTGTTCCGATCCGGGGCAGGAGATGATTGAAAACGATATTGCGCAATTCGGCCTGAATCGGGTCGTGGTGGC
>CP070697.1:1927677-1934663 GCA_020353555.1 Desulfobacterales bacterium | reverse complement strand
CCGCTTTTTCGAAAACAACTCGATCAGCGCCACAACCGCCACCAAAAAAACTTTTCCAATACCCAGCCGGCCCAAGCCGTCGGAGAAAATCTTTCCCGTCGTGATCTCCTGGACGGTAAAACCTCGCAGATAGAGAAGGACGATACCTGTGATAATTGAAGCCAGCAGAAAGCTCCAGCCTAGATACAGAAAATCCAATCGCACCGGGCTGGGGATACCGCTAGGGGGCCATTTGGATGCTTCCAACTGATGGATCAAATCACCATTTCCCTTCCGGTTAACATCCGTTCTCAGAGGCGGTACCATCAAAAACCAAAACAGCGTAAATCCGATCCAGCATATGGCCGCAAGAATGTGAAGATAGACCAAAATGAGATAAAAGCCCATTCAATCCTCCGCTCGTCCCCAAAACCGGGAAGTATCACTTGGAGGGTGATCCCGGAATATTTAATCGTATGCGATATAACGAGGTGGATGCGGTAATGTACAGCGACTGGCGATCCTGATCGCCCCAGTTCATATTCGCTGCCACCTCCGGTGTGGCAATTACGCCCAGCTCTCGCCCGTCTTGGTCCCAAATCCAGATGCCGCCCGGGCCGGTCATATAAACATTGTTTTGTGAATCGATTTTTACTCCGTCAGCGGCACCTCGGTCTCCGTAAATTCGGGCGAAGACTGTCCCACCTTCAAGCGTATTGTCTTCTTTGATGCTGAAAGCCATCAGATTCTTTTCTTCCTGATCGCTCACGTAAAGCGTCTTTTCATCAGCTGAAAAAGCAAGTCCGTTGGGTCGGGCAAGATCGTCTGTCAAGAGGTCTAGGGAATTATCATGAGGGGCAATCCGGAAAACGCCTTGATAATCCAGTTCCTGTGCCTTGGGTGAGTTTAATCCATAGGGGGGATCGGTGAAATATATACTGCCATCCGATTTAATCACGAGGTCGTTAGGACTATTCAGTCTTTTTCCTTTGAAGTGCGTGGCCAAGGCGACGACGCTCCCGTCTGCGAGGGTGCGTGAAATGCGCCGATTAAGGTGCTCGGCGGCAATAACCCGACCGGCCTGGTCAAAAGCCAAGCCATTCGCGTTTCCACTCGGGGCGCGATAAACCGATACGCCCTCGCCCGGCGTCCACCGATAGATTTTATTTGCGCGAATGTCACTAAACAACAAACACCCTTTTTCATGATCGAAAACCGGTCCTTCGATAAATTGAAATCCGCTCGCCAAGCGTTCCAACTGGGCGTCGGGCGAGACGATATTCCAGATCGTGGGTGATTTCACGATGATTTTCACATTTCCGAGACTCTCCGGATATTTCCCCTTGGGCCCTAGTTGATGATCGGCACGCTTCAGGTAAGGCTGCGGCAATTTAAAATCCCAATACGGATTTCCCACCGCCACGACCCTCGCCAACACAATTGACAACGCAATCGTACAAAAGGCGGCCAGCATATCCGCATAGATGAGCTTCGGTGCGGGCCGATGTCCAACAAATAGCTGGTATGCGATCATTCCCGCGACAAAGAACAACTTGGCCGATAGTACATATCCGTACGGGGTTCGAAATATCTCACCGGATACAAGGGCATGCCACGTAAGCCCCTTGTAAGATAGAATGTATATACCGGTCGCAACCAGAACCACAAGAGCCGGCCATCCCAGACCTCCCTTTCTGACACTCAGCTTCTGCAAAAATTCTCCGGTTTCCGGTGGTTCGATCCGTTTGGTTACCGGACCGACGAAGAGCGACCAAAACAGCATGTGTCCGATCCACAAGGTAACGGCCAGAAGATGCAAAGCGACACACAAAAAATAAAGGGTCATTAGAGCTCCTCGTCCATATTGTCTTTGCGGTAAATCTTTAACAAATTTTCTTAACCGTTGGCCAACTTTGCCGCTTGAAAAGGAAACCCAATCGTCCCCCGGCGCCGGCCAAATTGCTGAATGGAGGTCTTTGTCATTGCGGCGGGATGTTGTTGTTTTATTCTATGCGGGTGATCCCGATGCGTTTGTCGGCTGGCGAAAATGAGCTTTACCGATATGATATCTAGTAGAGTTCAGTTGAAACCTCAGGCTTTCTTGGGGCAGCCTAAAACACGGCCTACACCTGAAGCCTGTTCCATCAAATCCGTACAAATAGCTAGATATTTTTCGGCCGTTTCATTCCACCCGTGATGCGTGTATTGCGCTAATACGTTTTGAGCCAATGTACGCAACATTCGCCGGGTCGGTAATTCATCCAAAAAGGCTTCCCAGGCTTCCGCTTGGTTTTCTAGTATGAACCCAGTAACGTTGGACTGAACGAGTTCCGACATCCGTCGACTCGGAACACCGATGACCGGACGCCCGCAGGCCAAATATTCATGGACCTTCAACATTGAATAGGGAATCTTGCCATCCGGAAATGCACACGAATCGTAAGGAGCCAGACAAAGATCGGCGGAAGCAATGTATAGCGGCACCATCTTATGCGGAACATAACCGTGAAAGACAACCTTGGTTGTCCCGGAACTCAAACTCTTATACTTCTCCAGAAGGATGCCTTTGCCCACTAAATGCAATGCAACGTTGGCAGGAGATTTCCGCTTTAGTGCTTCGATGACAGGGGATAAATCATGGGATTGATCCATTACACCAACATACAAAAGTAAAACATCGTCTTGCGCGATACGTAATTCAGACCTCGCTTTGCGTTGATCCATCGGTTGAAACAACTGCCGGTCGACGCCCAAGTCGACCACGTGAATTTTGCTTTCACACACCGTCCAGCGGTTCACCATAGCGATCTTCAACGCGTCCGTCTCGGCGATTATGGCCGGTACCCTTTTCAAGTAACGCCCAATCATGAACTGCGCGCACTTATAATACAAATATCGCAACAGATTGCGTGGATCATTGATGGGCTCATTCCACTTCCAGACGATGTTTTCGACCAAAACTCCGGGGATTCCGTGTCTTCGATAAGCTGCACTTAAATATCCTGAAAGGATCCAACTCTTCTCAAGAATGATATCAAATCTTGAGGAGGTTTCGCGCACAAAACGCTTAAGTTTCTGGAGATAATGGATAAAGTCAACAATACTTGTTCCTCGGATGGCACTGTCGTCGAGAGGCTCTGCGGGAATCGGATACGCCGGGTCAAACTCAAGTATCTTAAAAGGATGCTCTTCGATGGAATGAATAATCTTGCGAAAGACGACCGTTGTATCCGCCTTTTGACTTAATGCATTGGCTACGGATAAAACGTTGCGGGAAGGCCCGGATTCTTCGAACAAATTGTGACCGGGAACAGCGTAACAAATAGATAAAGGTCGGCCGCAACTCGATTTCATGGGCGGCAACCGTCGAGAGGAAATTTGATTCCGCGGAAAAATCCAATGGTATAAAAGCAACTGCCGACGAATATCATGGGGATGTGAAACACCAAGCTAAAAAGATCAATCATACGGTATGATGCCAGCCGTTTTAAGAGAATTCCGGTTTTAATCGCCGGGATGAACACCGCTAACGGGAAATACTGCACGAACGCACTTCCTTTGGTTGCGACCAATCTCCGGACCACAGCGGAGCTGAAGCCCAGCGCAAGTTGATTTTTCAAAAATCGCCGAAGGCTTGTGCGGTTGTGATGGTACACTTTGATGCGAGGATTATAATAAATAGAGTATCCATGCTTTCTGATACGATGGCATAGCAAAAGATCTTCAGATTTGAAAAGCATTTTACCCGTATCGACGGACTCAAATCGACCAGCTTTATCAAAGATTTCTCTTCGAATGGACAAGTTGCAAGTCGGTATCATCCTTAAACTTCGGGCCTTCTGCCACTCGGAGTATTCGCTGAATTCGATGATATGTTCGGCCGTACCCACGTAACTGTGTCGGGTTCCGTTAAGGACCGCACCGCCAACGATCTGATGCCCGGATTGATGCGCCCTGCCAATACACGCCAGCCAGTCTGAAGGTACCGTGCAATCAGTGTCCAGGAATGCAAGTATCTCCCCTTTGGAACCCTGCACGGCCGCATTCCGCGCGGGTCCCGGGTAGGTGCGAGCGGGGAGCCTTATCAACTTCACTTCCGGAAACTTCTCGCCAATTATCTTGGCTGTGTGATCATCCGAGCTGTCGGCCACAACGATTTCATAGGGATATGAGGTCGCTTGTTGCCGCAAAGCCTCCAAACAGGCTGTAATTGTCTTACTTGAATTATAGGAAGCGATAATGACGGATACCAACATTCTGCAGAACTCCTGTATTCTGGCCTTCGTCGGTGCCCGCCCCGCAATAGATCCAAACTCCCGAAGGCAGACGACAAATCCGATAATGATTCCATTTGCTTGAAACTTCGGATGTATCTTTCGATGTATTTGTCGATTTAGCGGCCATTTTCCAATAAGCGCTCGTTCGCCTGCATTGAATTATCAACCGCAAGCCCCTTGTACCGTGCGGATTGCCTCTCTTTTATATACGACACAACCGCGTCGGCGACGATTTCATAGCCTTTCTGGTTCGGATGCCCGTCAATCTCATAAAAGGTCTTCTCGCCCCGTCTGGCATGTTCCTGCAGGGGTGGTGCCAAATCCAGAAAATCAATACCTTCTCTTTGCAGTTCTACTTTCAGTGGTTTATGAATATCTTTTTTTGCTTTGTCTTTTAGATAAACCGCCTCTTTACTCGGAAATAGGAGAACCAGTAAGTTGACACCGGCTTCGGATGCCGTTTGTTTGATACCCCGCACAGCTTCCAGCGTGAGATCAAAACCCGGCACTCCCTTTTGCATCAGAATGATTTGTCTTTTTAATTGGCTCTCAACGAGCTGTACGCGGCTGCCGTCACCAAAATTCACGACCTTTCCTTCAAAGAACCGTCTCTCTTTAAACGCCCTGTACGTCTCGACCAAAAGGGCGTAAATGTACGTCTTTTTCAGAAAGCGTTTCAAACTGGCCAAGTCATCAGACTCGTCGTCGCCTAAAAAACGGAACGCGTCATAATTGCCCTGGGCGCCAGCCTTTAGCCATTCGTCAAATCGCTTGGCATCCCAAAAATCGTTGTCGGGGAAAAGCACGACAATCAGCAGCTGGGGGCGCAACTGCCTGCCGAAGGTTTCAAATATTCTCTGGTACTGTGGGGGACCTGATCCGATCAGTGCCAAATTTATGACCGAAATCGACGGCAGTTTTCGCTGCACGATAGCCGTCCAGGATTGCTCGTCACCGACTCCGTATCCAAAGGCCAGGGAATCTCCAATGACAACGATATCGGCCCTATCCGGCCAAGGTTCTTTATTCCGAAAACCATAGCGGTCCGTATGAAAACTGAATTTCAAATCTCCCCGTTCAAAACTTCCTTCGGAATTTGGCGGATACAAAAATCCAATGTACGGATGAGCAACCGATCTAAGCCCCTGCCTCCCCATTTCCTGCCAGTGGATTCTTAGTTGGACGCTCTCAGGTAAAATACCTCGAGAAAATCGTAATACACTTTCTCCGATTACAACGGCAAAAATCAAACCTGATATTAAGAAAACAACGTAGAAGCTGATATATTTCAATTTTTTCTTGCTTTTGTATGTCACGAAATAGTCATCCCCTCAATCTCGCCAAATGATGAAGGCTTGTAAATCTTGGCGCTTAATCTCCCCTAGTATCACCAAAACGATCCCATAGCACAGGAGCAGAATAATTATTTTTGGTAAAATCCAATATCCCTCTGCCGGAACGACTCTGGCGCCAAACATCACTGCTATTGTACCCACGATCACTTTCACAACAGTCCCAAATGACATAAAACACCCAAAGCGCTTGTAGACTAAATTGCCTGCCAAAACTGCTCCCATCGAAATCGTTGCCAACTGCGCCAATGCCGCTCCCGCTGCGGCATATTTCGGAACCAACAAGAAATTCAACAAAATGCCTACCAACACTCCCGCAAGGGTAATAAAAGCAGCAATTGCTGCCTCACCTTTCCCGATTAAAATCGCGCAAAAGGTGGCCAGGAAATTAAGTGCGCATCCTGTGCCAAAAACTAAAATACTAAGATACAGCCCCCCCGACCGATAATTCTCTGAAAAAAGCAGTGCCATAAGATCTCCTGCCGTCACTGCTATTAGAGTACAGCTAGGCAGAAGCAACACCGCTAAGAATCGAAATGCTCCACTTATGTAGCCTTTCGCCCGCATATAGTCATTTCCACCTAACGCCTTTGAGATAGAAGGAATAAGCACAGCAGTCATAGAAAAAGCGGCTACCCCCGGCACCTTCGCTATATTTGTCGCAGCAACATAGAAACCGTAAACCTCGTTCGGCACCGCCTTTCCGAAAATCTTTAGACACCAAAGATCCAGATGCATTATTGCCAACCAGCCTACTGTGTATAGGCCCATCGGCAGCGCCAACGTCACTATCGGCCTGATATAGCCCGCCAACGGCCGGATGTTCCTAAATGATACTTGTCCCAGCGTAAATAACAACGCCACCGCCGACGAGGCTCCATGCACAACAAGAGCGCCAGCAACCGTCAGCCTTCCTAACGCCAAAACGAGAATCCCCAAAGCTTTTGTACCGGCATAAATCGTTACTCTTAGGCTGTTTATCCCAAATCGTCTGTGACCCCCGAGTATTTCTGAACCCACGGAGTACATTGTGTATAGAGGAATGTCGATCGCGGCCAGACGAAAGAGATTCGTAGTATCACGCATCTTGAAGAAATCAGACAGCAGAGGCGCCGCCAGAAAAAAAAGCACAAAAACAAGTGAAGATATAATTAAAGTGAGGCCGATAGCAGTCTGTTCAAATTTCGCCGAATCCCTCTCGTTCTCAGGAATCAGTTTGGCCATGGTTTGCGGAATTCCCAACCGACTGCTAAATTCCACCCATAACAAAACTGACATTATTAGCCCATAAGTACCGTAATCCTCTGGCCCTAACCCTCTCGCTAACGTAATAATTATAAAATAGCCGCAAGCCAATTTGAAGATCTGGGAAATCCCG
>CP070697.1:1920550-1927577 GCA_020353555.1 Desulfobacterales bacterium | reverse complement strand
ACCGTCTTCTATATCCTGAAGAGATTTTCTGATTTTCTTAATCAACATGCTTTCCCTGTCTCTTAGACGGAGCATATAGTTTCGGCCGGATTCAAAGGCCGCCTGGTCAAGAGGATCCGCTGAATGATCATCGGAATCCCTTAAACCCAGGACGGTACGGTCGGCCTGTTTTAAAAGATCTTCCAGCCAATTTGTCAACAGATTTTTAAAAAATTCAAGGTCTTTCTTTTTCATCGCGCGTTGCCCAATTTGGTTGCCAAGGACGAATCAACCGATTTTCATGATTGGATCCAGGTTGTCCCGGTTCTCGAATTGGATCGGTGCGTTCCGTTCAGCGTTTTGCAGTCTTCCCGGGTGAGTTGATTCGGATTTTCTCAGGCAGATCAATTCGGTATGCTCCCGTCATCGGTTTTCAATTGGCAGGTTTGGTGTTTATATTCTTTTTATCGATGATGAAAAGCCTACATTCTTGGCACCAATATCGATTTTTGCCTTTCCTAAAAATATTTTCACAAACTTCGCGATAATATCGAAGTTCAGGATCCTTCGGACACGCCTGGAGTTCTTCGTGCATTGCCAACCCTTTTTCCTCATAATTGAAGTGTCGTATGAAGCCTCGCAGAATGGGTTCGGATCCGCTCATTCGGCGCTCGAGCCCGGCTCCTGGTCAATCGCTTCGCTAGACGTTTCCACTTCATGGTTAAGAGTACAATCCTGGGGTCCTCCCCGACCGACGCGGCGTTGTGGTCCTGGTGGTGCGGGAAATCAGACTGCCGTTCGGCCCTTCCAGGGTGTAGTTCGTCAATTTTGGGGTTAATCAGATTTCGTTAGTATTCATACTTGATGCGATTGTGTTTCTTTTTTTTGACGCGTTTTTTGTCGGTTGCCAATTCGTTGGACCGTTCCTTATCTTTTCTGCGCATCGGACTTCGTTTGGGCTCTTCAACGACCCCCTTGATCAAATATTCCGGTTCGCTCGTGCTAGGATCGCCCTCCCCATCACCCGGCAAGTCACCCATGATTTTATCTTCCATTTTTGTTCTCGCTTCCTGCCTTTATTTTATGATTTCTAATGGACGGTATGGAAGTCCGGTACCGACTTGAGTGCCAATAAAAGAAGCAATTGCTGTGCCAGTTTTCGACAATACGGCAATTTAAGGGGCTTGGATCCCCGGCGCCTAAACGATGCCGCAACGGCCGATTTTAGGAAGATCGAACGGCCGACTTCAGGATGCGCTGCGAAGCGACGATCTTGATCCGATATTGCCGAATAATATCTGTTTTTGATGGGAACTTGCAACGGCGAATTCGCAGTCCATCAGAATTGGGAGTTCTTGTGAGCGAGGGGTGCGGGCGGGCAATGGTTCCGCGCACCGCCCAGGGTTCATGTAAAGTTGCCGAAGACGGCTAATTCTTGGATGCGAGGCGGTAACCCGCGGATCACCGGATCCCTCAAGGTCAGGCAGGCATCCCGAAAAAGTTGGTCAAGATGGTTTTGAGCCACCTTTCCAGAACGGCAAAGGAATAGTGGCGGGCAGCGATGGCATAGTTCGTATTGACCATTTGGTCTCTTCGAGCCGGGGATTCCAAGATTTCTCTGACTTTTTGGACGGTTGCGCGGGTTAAAAACCCGTCCATGACTGCCAGGTCAAACCCTCTGGGTTCGATATCTCGGACAAACGTGGCATAGCGATTGATCAGCAAGGGTTTCTTGAAATAGACGGCTTCAAGAAAAGCATTGCCGAACCCCTCGTAAAGGCTAGGATAGGTGATGAAATCCGCGTGAGGATAAACATCCCACAGACTGTATTTATCGTGGTCGTTCACACCGGGGCTCATGGGGTTCGAAATTCGGAGATCGATCATGCGCAGATCGACACCCCGCTCCCGGGCATTCTCCGTCAGCCAGACCGAATATTCGTAGTCTTCTTCCTCGGCTTCGTGGGACACGACCAGCTTACAGCGCGGGTCATTCAAATCTTCGACCAATTCAATGGCATGTTCAATACCCTTGCGCTGGATGATCCGGGTCGGCTGCAAGATCAGACTATCATTCCGTGTCAAGCCGATGGATTTGCGAAATTCTTCGGTATGGGTCGCGTCCACAACGGGCGGGTGTTCAAAGTCGAGCACATTGGGAATAATGATCGATGATAATCCGGTACGGAGGGCCAACTCTTCCTGAGCGGCCGAGTTGATGACCACGTGCTCGATATTCGACAAATTGGGGGGAAAGGCCATTCGCAGGTAATCACCGACCGCATTGACAATAAACCGTGTCCTTTCCCAGAAAAAATCATGATGGTGCGCTATGGTGGGAATCTGGGTTTCGGCGAGGAGTTCCGTCAGGGCAATACCCAACGGGATGTGCATCGGAATGGTGAGTACGTTTTGGGCGATCAAAAGGTCAATGCTGAATTTATTTATAAATTCCCGGAGCTTCAGCTTTAACGCGCTCTTCAAACTGTGAATGGCGTCGGTAACGACAGCGTCGCGCCTTTTCTTGCCGAAAACCTGCGCATCGATCCATTTGTTTTCTTGGTGATGAAAAAAGGCTTCGGGTGCCAGAAAGCTTCTTTCCGGAGCCCGATCCAATTTGCCGGCAAACCAGAAACATGAGTGACCATTGCGTCTGAGCACGGTCGCCCACTTGCTGCTTTCAAGCGTAACCCCGTCGGTACCCGCGAAGCGGGTCGAAACGAATCCGATATTTTTCCCCATCTTAATCGATTGGTTGTCCTGAAATGCAAGACCAAGAGTTTGCTGAACCGGATTCAAGAATCCGGCGCAAGGTCAACCCGGAATCTCACCGACCCCTGACAGCACATAATGAGGATGATAGCCGAATTTCTCCAAATCGTCTTTGGACGTCACCCCGCTGAGAACCAGAATGGTTTCAATATCCGCATGGATGCCGGCGATAATGTCCGTATCCATCCGATCGCCGACAATCACCGTTTCTTCCCGGCTGCAACCCAACATTACCATTGCATGCCGCATCATCAGCGGATTGGGTTTGCCCAGAAAATAGGCCTTGAGACCCGTCGCCAGCTCGATCGGAGCGATAAGAGCGCCGGTGGCCGGGCTGATACCTTTTCCCATCGAGTCGGTAAGGTCCGGGTTCGTGCCGATTAATTTGGCGCCTGCACGGACTAAATTAACGGCGCGTTCGATCTTTTCAAACGAATATGAATGGGTTTCGCCCACCACCACATAGTCCGGGCTCACCTCGTTCATCGAAAAACCAGCATCGTATAAGGCGTTGATGAGTCCGGGCTCGCCGATCACATAGGCGCTCCCGTTGGGGTGTTGGGAAGCCAGAAAGCGGGCCGTGGCCAGAGCGCTGGTGTAAAAGTGAGAGGCTTCCACTTGAATCCCGAGTCGGTCCAACTTTTCTTTCAATTCCCGGGGTGACCTTTCACTGCTGTTGGTCAGAAACAAAAATTCTTTATTTTCTTTCTTCAGCCAATCCACAAATTTGCGCACACCCGGCAGCAGGCGGTTGCCGTGGTAGAGCACGCCATCCATGTCGCAAATGAAAGCCCGTTTCTTCCTGACCGCTTCCATGGAACCGCACCCCTTTTCCCGTAAAAGAGAATTGAGTGGCTAAGGTTAAGAAAGATGCGCGGAGATGTCAAATATAATTTTGGTCCGGAACCGTGAGGAAGGCGCAACTGACTTAATCGGAATTCGCGATTCCGCTTGACTTGAACCTCAGAACCGGCAGTTCTTCTATTGCGCGGAACCCCCAACGGTAACTGATCCGGGCCGGTCGCATAATCAAAAGCAAATTCAATTTGTTAAGTTGGGATACGCCTTGTGGCCGTTGCGAGACCGGTCCGCAAAGAATTCCGTGCTGAGCACGATCGCGCGGCCATGTAATAAGTTTATCATAAATTCATATGATTACAATGTATGTCAACTCCGGCACACCTCTTGCTTATGTATCACGCCCAAAAGGCCGATGGTGGTCCTCGTCAGGAACGGACAGCGACCCCAATGGTCACCAAATTGACTTGAAAGGAGAAGCGCGTCAAAATGGATTTGGTTAACGGGAAAATTGCCACACTCAAATACCTCAACGGATTGCATGCGGTGGCACGCTCCTGGAAAAATGCGTGGGAATCTTCAGGCCAGGTAATTTGGAATCTATTTCTCATATCGTTGGGCAGTGTGATTTGTGCCGTCGCGGTCAACGGCATTTTGATTCCCCAGGGGTTTCTGAGTGGGGGATTTGTGGGGATCTCCCTGATTATTCACTACCTTTTTCCGTTTCTCTCCGTGGCCGTGCTGTATTTTATCCTGAATGTCCCGGTCTATATTCTGGGATGGATGTATGTGGGGCGGCGCTTTTTTCTTTACAGCGTCGCGGGGATGCTCATATTCTCAGTGGGCGTGGCCCTGATCGATGTGCCCATTCCGGTTCATGACAAATTGCTGAGCTGTATTTTGGCAGGCATTATCAGCGGTGTGGGCGGAGGTGTTATTCTAAAATCCCTGGGTTCGGCCGGCGGCATGGATATCTTATCCATTATCCTCTTCAAACGCTACTCCATCCGTCTAGGTACCAGCATCCTGGTGATGAACAGTCTGATACTGGCATTTACGGCTTATTACTTCTCACTGGAAGGTGCGCTCTATACGCTGATCTATTTGTATGTTTCCACCCAGGTTTTGAATGTGGTGGTTTATGGCCTGAGCCAGCGCAAGGCAGTCTATGTTATTTCTCCCCAGTGGGAGGATATTTACCATGAAATCATGGAAAAAATTCATCGCGGCGTGACCCTGATAGGAGGCCGGGGGGGATATACGGGACAGGAGATTCAGATGGTATTCACGGTCATCAGCTTTCAGGAACTGCCCCGGCTGAAAAAATTGATTCAAGAAATCGATCGGGATGCTTTTGTCGTGGTAAGCGATACGCTGGAGGTCATGGGCAAAGGCATCGGCAATCAGCCCCATTGGTAGCAATTGCCGGCCTCAGCGGAAGGCGTCGGGGCGCTTTATCTGTGTGTGCCGCTTATTCTTTAATCACCTCATAGGAGCTAACGCTAATGATCTTCATCCCTTCGTCCTCCATGAGGCTTCCGTGGACTCTCACCCTCTGGCCGAAAAGTCGCATCACCTCATCGCCCTTCTCCGTGTCGGCGACTTCGTAGATTTCGCCGCTATCATCTTCGATCTGGGATTCTTGATTGACCGTGCCTGTGATCGTGGCACTTTTCCCTGCCAGCACCCCGTTTGAAATTCCGGCGACCAAAAATATAGACAAAATAGCAACCAAGACCTTTGCTAGATTTCCACCCATTTTTGTGATCTCCCTCTTATTTTTTTATTGCGATTTCAAATTCGTCCCGACTAGAATAGAGGCCTTTCATCCAATTTCAGTTTTCTTTTCCGGTATCTTTTGACTCTGATTTTCTTTACCTGGTCCTCGCGTATAACTTCGCCACTGATCTCGACTTCCTGCCTGAGGAGGGCTTTCAATTCGGCTGCTTTGCCCTGGTTTTCCAGCAGGTATTCGTCTTCGTCATGTGTCGCAATCGCGACCGATAATATATTGCCCTTATCATCCCATTGCACAGGGACAATAATTCCCGTGACACTGATCATTTGATACCATCCCTCGAAGGCTTTAATAAGTTCGCGGACACGCTGCCCCCCAAATATATGACTCCTACTTCTTCAGCAATAGATATGCCAATTTTTTAACTATTTGATATTTAAAATGCTTTTTAATTTAGTAAACTCGATTGCAGAACTTGCGATTCCCGGACAATCGGCGGGATGTCTGTATTTTGTGGGACAAAGTTGGAAATCGGGGCGAAAAAGTAGACAATGAAAAGGATCGGAAATGAGAAATGTTAATTCCGAAATTGTTGCGCCTCGGAATCCGAAGTTCTGATCGAAGCGTTTCGATGTAGGGCGTCGAACTTGCCGGGATCACAACCCACGGACCCAAGGCTGTGGGGCGGGTTGGAAAAGCCCGCAACCGGCGTCGTTTGCGCCTGAAGGTTGGAACGGTTTCCAGGGCCGTGTCAACTGTCATCAGGCAGTTGACAATTTGAACTCTTCTTTGCGGATGCCGTATTTGTTCATCAGTTTGTTCAATTGCCGCGTTGTGATTCCGGCTTCCTGGGCCGATTCATTGATTTTGCCCTTGTTGCGGGCTAGCACCTCCTTGAGGTAGTTGCGCTCGATATCTTCGATGCCATGCTGTCTTGCCTCGGCGAGGGTCATGGAAGAATTTGCAGGCAAACACCCCACGAGGGACCCGGATTGAAAAAGTTCATTGGGAAAGCTTTCCGGCATCAGGATGGATGAGGTTTCGAGAATGTAGGCCCGTTCGACTAAATTTTCAAGTTCCCTGATGTTTCCGGGCCACGAATATCTTCTAAAAGCCTCGATGACGCCCGGATGAATCCCGTCAATTTGTTTGGAGTTGAATTTGTTCAAGCGGTGCAGAAAAGAATCGCATAAAGAGGGAATATCCTCGATTCTTTCCCTTAGAGGGGGAATTTCAATCGGAAAGACATTCAGTCGATAGTATAAATCCTTTCTGAACTGACCGGTTTCACACATTTTTTTGAGATCCGTGTTGGTGGCGGTGATCACGCGGGCGTTGGCGTCGAGGGTAGATTCCCCGCCGACCCGCTGAAAAGTGCCGTCCTGCAGGATTTGCAGCAGCTTGATCTGCGCCGAGGGGGTGATCGTACCGATTTCATCCAGAAAGATCGTGCCGCCTTTGGCAATCTCAAATTTTCCCATTTTTCTGCGGATGGCGCCGGTGAAGGCTCCCTTTTCGTGCCCGAAAAGTTCACTTTCCAAAAGCGTGTCCGGGATCGCCCCGCAATGCACACTGATAAATTGGGCCTCCCGGCGGTTGCTGTGCTGATGAATCAGCTTCGCCATCATACTTTTGCCGGTTCCCGTTTCTCCGATGAGCAAAACCGTACTTTTGGTTGGGGAAACCGACCGGATCTTTTCAAAGACCTTCTGCATCAGAGCACTTTTCGTCTGGATCAAG
>CP070697.1:1913389-1920450 GCA_020353555.1 Desulfobacterales bacterium | reverse complement strand
TTCCGCCCGGGCCTCGTCTTCCTGCCACTGCAGGGTGTCGATCCACTCATCGTCCTTGACCCACATCTGGTTCAATGTGGCGGCATGGCTGTGGGCCGTATCCTGGATGTAAAGGGGCGTCACCCCCAACAAATGACAAATCCGGCGCACAACCAGCATCAGGTACGCGATGTCGATCCCGAAGGGACAGTACATGGCACAACGTTTACAGGCATTGCATTCGGTCGAAGCGATTTCCGAGGCGCTTTGGATGAATTCCGGGCCCACCCGACCCTTTTTTCTTAAAAATTCCCACAGCGTCTGCTTCACCTTGCCCACCGGCGAAAAGCGCGGATCTCTGTCGTGGGACAGGAAAAAATGACAGGCGTCGGAGCACAGACCGCAATGGATGCACGTGTCCACGTAAGTTTTCAGACGGGCGCCGGTTTCACCTTTTAAAACCCTGGCAATCACTTTTTCGATGCGGTCCTGGGTAAGCTTGGCCGCACCTTTTTCCAGGCCCTCATCCGTCCCTCGGCGTGCTTCTTTTCTTGCCGGTTCCGCCATTTAAAGAACCTCCCCCCCATCCGGACAAGCCGGAATAAAAGTCCGATTTAGTTCCCACGGGATAGGGCGCATTGACAGAATGGAATTCAACCCAGCGTCCTGTCGCGCCTGGCTACCTGCCCAAACGTTATACTCCCCACGACATGCCTTTCCGCATTCCGTGCTACCAATCCCTGGCATGCCTCACCCCGCCGAATTCCGAACCCATGTAAGCCCGGGTAAAGGGGGCAAACAGCATGTGGCTGAGCCGGGTAAACGGAATGGCCACCAACATGATTTCGCCCGTGACGATATGCAGGATGACCAGGAATTGATAGCCGAACCACTGATAATGCGCGAGAAAGCCCGTGATAAACGGCGCCGCCACGATGGCCAGCAGGACATAGTCCGAAGCCGAAGTGACAAACTGCACCTCCGGCGTGGTCAGGCGGCGAACCAGGAAAAACACACAGCCGCCGATCACAATCAAGGTCATCCAAACCGCCAGGCCGTCCGGCAGCGTCCACCAGCTTAAGTTCCAGGAATCATCGAGCAGGATCACATGGGCGAGGAGGAAAATCGGCGTCACAATCAGGCAGATATGAAAAGCAAAGGTGACGATCGTCATGACGGGATGTCGGCGCATGTTCACGGTCGCAAAAGGCGTCATCCAGTGCAGAATCGAACGCAGACTGTATTTCCAGCTCATATAGGAGTAAATGAATTTTTCTTTTTCGTGCACCAGCCGCAACATGGTGCTCAGCCGGTACAGGCTGCCGCCGATAAAAACGATGAAAGCCAACCAGACCAGCGGACCGCTCACCCAATGATAGAGGCTTTGCATGGATGACCTCCTCAACCTGTCAGGTCCGTTACGGGTAAAACGCGGCGATAATACTTGCCGTCTTCCACCGTCCGCAGGAGAACTTTGGCGCCGTCGGGGCTGAAAATCGGATTCCAGGCCGCTTCACATTCGTGCCGCCAGAGGCGATCGTTCAAGGCGATGGTATATTTGCCGTTCTTTTGCACTTTGGCGGCCACGTAACGGTTGTCGGGGCTGAAAACTGGCTTCCAGGCCATATCAAAGACGGTTTGCCACACGGCCCCGTCGGCGGCGATGGTCCACTTCTCCCCTTCCTTGACGACCGCCGCCACCTGACTGCCGTCCGGGCCGAAGGTGGCATCCGTGACCAGCTCCTTGAAGGAAATCGACCAGGGTTCGCCGTCCACGGCGATGGTCCACTGGCCGTAACGCGGAGCAACCACGGCCGCCAATTTAGCGCCGTCGGGGCTGAACATCGGCTGCCAAAGCTGCACAAATCGACTGTCCCAGAGCGGGTGACAGTCTTGCATCAGCATCCAGTTACCAGCCGTCCTTACCGGCGCCACCACCGCGCCGCTCCGGGGGTCGAATACCGGTTCCCAAACGCATCCGAAGGTTTTATCCCATGGCACCCCGTTGACGGCAATGGTATAATCATAAAGATTGAGCCGGACTTCGGCCGCCAGCTTGTCGCCGTCCGGGCTGATAGCCATTTTCCAGACGTTGACGAACCGCCGCTCCCAGGCCTTGCCGTCGAAGGCGGCGGTATAAACGCCCTGCTGGTATTTTTCGATTTCGCCTTCGGCGAGATTCTCCACCTGAACGGCGGCGGCGGTCCGGCGACCGTTCGGACTCAGCACGGCATTCGTCATATTCGCAAAGGTTTGCTCCCAGGCAACCCCATCGCAGACCATCCCGTACTGCATGTCCTGCTGAAATGCCACGGCAATATGTCGGCCGTCCTCGCTGAACAGCGTATTCCATACAAAACCGAACTTATCGTCCCAGGCGATTCCGTCCACGGCCACCGTCCAATCGCCCATCTCCGAGACCAGGGCTGTCAGACGGCCATCCGGCGCAAACCGCAGGTACCATACCTTATCAAAAGCATTTTCCCAGGTGCCCCCGTTCACACAGACATTGAACTCCTCCTCTGCCAGGTTGACAATGGCGGCGATGCTTTCGCCGTCGGGACTCACATGGGGTTCTTCCACCCAATTAAACTTCCCCCGCCAATCGCCGATCGGGATGATCTTTTCCGAGGTTTCCCAATCCCAAGTCTGCAAGTTGACCATATAACCTCCACGTGAGTCAAATCAGAAGTCCCGCGACCGCCTTCAGCCCGCGTGCGCGCGCCTACGTTCGTTCGAATGTCACCGTTATTGGCACGCTGGATGCCTTCCCATAAAAGGCCATTGCTCTATATTTTTCTAAACTAATCTATAGCGGATCAAAGTTGGAATTGCAACACAAGTACCCAAAATTCTAAAGTATATTAGAATTGTAGGATTTAATCCTGCGTACTGGGCCGAATTGAGGAACAAACCGTTTCAGTCGCATTACGCATTTCCCCGGCGGACAACATCGAGAATCTCCGGATCGCGTCTCTGATTCAAATAGTATTGACAGGAAGCGCGGCCACATGTATAGAGACTCTTTGGCGCCAAATTCATGCTATTTTGGCTTTGGCCTTTTTTTGTTTTAACTATCTGTTTTGATAATATTTTTTATACAATAACGCATCGGTCGCGAAACTGGGCAAGCGGTTTATTTCGTATCAGGAGAATCGAATATGTCTAACAACGTTATTGGTTCGGTTATGGTCGTCGGTGGGGGTATCGCAGGAATGCAAGCCGCACTAGATCTTGCCGATTCGGGTTACTACGTGTATTTGGTCGAAAGAGGGCCCAGCATTGGCGGTGTGATGTCTCAACTGGACAAGACCTTCCCAACCAACGACTGTGCCATGTGAATTATCTCCCCGAAACTGGTCGAGGTCGGCCGGCATCTGAATATCGAGCTCAAAACGCTGAGTGAAGTCGATAATATTAAGGGCAAACCCGGAAACTTTGAAGTCGCGATCACCCGCCACCCTCGCTACATTGACGAATCAAAGTGCATTGGTTGCGGGGCTTGCGCCGAAAAATGCCCCAAGAAGGTCATTGATAACTACAACATGGGGCTGACCAAGCGCAAAGCCGCCTACGTCGAATACGCTCAGGCGGTGCCCCTAAAGTACTGCATCAGCGCGGACGAATGCATTTATCTGCAAAAAGGCAAATGCGGGGCCTGCAAGAAACTCTGTCCGACGGGCGCGGTGGATTTTGATCAACATGCGGAAACGGAAACACTGCAGGTCGGGTCGGTTGTTCTGGCCCCGGGCTTTGCGCCCTTTGACCCTTCCCGGTTTGACAATTACCAGTACGCCAATCTGCCCAACGTCGTCACTTCGATGGAGTTTGAACGGGTCCTGTCCGCTTCGGGACCGACCCAAGGGCATATCACCCGGTTTTCAAAGGACAAACGCGAACCCCAAAAGATTGCCTGGTTACAATGCGTCGGCTCACGGGATCTGAATAAATGCGATAACTCCTACTGTTCCTCCGTCTGCTGTATGTATGCCATCAAAGAGGCGGTCATCGCCAAAGAACATCTGGGGGATAATCTGGACTGTGCCGTATTTTTCATGGATATCCGGACCCACGGTAAGGAATTCGAGAGATTCTATGACAGCGCCCGGGAAAAGCATGCGGTGCGTTTTATCCGAAGCCGCGTGCATAGCGTCACTCCGGCCGGCGAAGACGATCTTGAGGTTCGTTACGTCACCGAAAACGGTGACGTGCAAACCGAACTTTTTGATATGATTGTGCTTTCTGTAGGTTTGGAAACCTCGCCGCAGGTGATTGACCTCGCCCGTCGCCTGAATATCGAGCTGACCGACGGAAAATTTTGTACCACATCAACCTTTCATCCGGTGGCCGCCTCACGAGAGGGCATCTTTGTCTGCGGAGCCTTCCAGGGGCCCAAGGATATTCCCCAAGCGGTCATTGATTCCAGCGCCGCCGCTGCGGCCGCCGGCGAAATGTTGAGCGCCGCACGCGATACGCTCACCCAAACCCGAGAGGTCGTCCCCGAAACAAATATTACCAACGAACGTCCCCGCATCGGTGTATTCGTCTGCCGCTGCGGTATCAATATTGCCGGGGTGGTGGATGTGGCCGCCGTCAGAGATTATGCCGCCACCCTGCCTTACGTGGAATATGCGACCGACAACCTGTATTCCTGCTCCCAGGACACCCAGGAGACGATCACCCAGATTATTCAGCAGAAAAAGCTCAACCGGGTCGTGGTGGCGGCCTGCACCCCCAAAACCCATGAGCCCCTGTTCCAGGAAACCCTGATCAATGCCGGACTCAATAAATATCTTTTCGAAATGGCAAACATTCGCAACCAGGATTCCTGGGTCCACAAAAACAACCCCGCTCTGGCCACTAAAAAGGCGCAGGACCTGGTGCGCATGGCGGTATCGAAAGTGGTCTTGATGGAGTCGCTGAAGGAAGCCGAGCTTGACATCAACCCCACGGCTTTGGTGGTCGGCGGCGGCATCTCCGGTATGGCCGCCGCCAAAAGCCTGGCGCGGCAGGGCTATGAAACCCATCTCGTCGAAAAAACGGAACATCTGGGCGGACAGGCGCGCAACCTGTTTCGAACCGCCAAAGGGGAAGACATCCGCGCAAAACTTGATCAACTCATCGATGCGATCCAAAACGAGCCCAAAATCCATGTGCATCTGAATGCGACTTTGACCGGCGTGGATGGCTTTGTCGGAAACTTCAAGGCGACCCTGGCATCCAATGGAAGCGAAGAAATTGTCGAACATGGCGTGGCGATCATGGCCACGGGGGCCTCGCCGCTGGTCCCGGATGAATACTGCTACGGTCAAGACCCGCGCATCCTCACCAGTCTGGAACTGGACCGCAAATTCATGGCCGCGGACCCTCTTTTAAAGAAGCTGAATACCGCCGTTTTTATCCAGTGTGTGGGGTCACGGGAACCGCACCGTCCCTATTGTTCAAGGGTTTGCTGTACCCATGCGGTCGACAATGCCTTGCAACTAAAACGCTTGAATCCGGGCATGAATGTGTTTGTCCTTTATCGCGACATCCGCACCTACGGGGAACGCGAGCTTACATACAAAGAAGCGCGCGAGGCCGGGGTGATCTTCATCCGGTTTGCCCTCGACAGCAAACCTCAAGTGCGTATTGAAGACGGCAGACTTTTGATCAATGTGACGGACCATATTATCGGCCGGCTCGTCGAGTTGGAAGCCGATCTGCTGATCCTGGCAACGGCGATCATACCGAACAGAGATGAAAAATTGGCCAACTTCTTCAAGATACCCTTAAACGAAGACGGGTTTTTCGTCGAGCGCCATGCCAAGCTCGGCCCGTCCGAATTTGCCACCGACGGGGTATTCCTTTGCGGTTTGGCCCATTATCCGAAGCCGATCGATGAAGCCATTGCTCAAGGCCAGGCCGCCGCCTCCCGTGCTGTTACGCTTTTGGCCCGTAAAACGATATTTACCAGCGGAACCATTGCCGAGACGAATCCGGTCCTGTGCAGCCGATGCGGCATTTGCGTCTCGATTTGTCCGTATTCGGCGCCGTCTTTCCGGGAAGAAGGTCCGTTTGCCGGGAGGGCGCAGATCAACCCGGTTCTGTGCAAAGGCTGCGGGCTGTGTGTGGCATCCTGTCGCTCAGGCGCCATCCACTTGAAAGGCTTTGATAATGATCAAGTTTTTGCCCAGATCTTTACTTTAGATGAGGCGGTCTAATTTCGCCAAATGGTTGAAGGGTCAAGCGGTCAACTGCAGGATCAACAACGCCCCCCACGGGCCCGTTCCCCATTGACCCATCAACCCAGCCACAGGAGATAATTCGCAATGTCCGATTGGGAACCGAAAATCGTCGCTTTTTTATGCAACTGGTGCAGCTATGGCGCCGCGGACCTGGCCGGGGTCAGCCGCATGGAGTATCCGCCGAATATCCGGGTTATCCGGATTCCTTGCACGGGACGCATGAGCCCCAAGTTTTTCCTGGCCGCCCTGCGGGAAGGCGCCGATGGCGTCTGGGTGTCCGGGTGACATCCCGGTGAATGCCATTACCTGGAAGGTAATTACTACGCCCGACGCAAATTCGCCCTTTTTCAAAACCTGATGGAGCACATGGGTATCGAACCCGGCCGTCTGCAGTTTTCGTGGGTTTCTTCGGCGGAATCGACCAAGTTCGTGGAAGTCGTCAACGCGGTCACCGCTGCCGTTAAAGCCCTGGGGCCCAATAACAATTTCGTCAAAACCCTGCCGAAGGTAGCTTGAAATGTCAGCATATAGGGATAGAATTCGGGAAATCTCCAAACGGCGCTTGAAGGAATGTAAGGTGGAAATCGTGATCGGCTTCCGCCAGGGAACCGTGCCCATGATGAACGAGCCCCACTTTGCCAAGACGCCGGAGGACGTCGATCAACTGGTATGGGACAGCAACTGCGGAATCAACTTGTGCAACTACCTGACCGATCGCCCTGAAAGAATCGGAATTCTAGCCAAAGGCTGTGATTCCCGCAACATTGTGACCCATATCATTGAAAATAAAATCAAGCGCGAGCAACTGCATATCATCGGTGTTCCCTGCCAGGGAATGATTGACAGGCGTCTGAT
>CP070697.1:1906208-1913289 GCA_020353555.1 Desulfobacterales bacterium | reverse complement strand
CCATCCATCCCGTCAGAATTCCGTGATAATATCGACTCTGTGGGCAACACCTTTTTTGAGGGAGGAGCGCCCGCTGATTCGCCGTCTTTCTGAAGGCAGATTCCCTTTTGCGGCAATGGTGAGCCTTAAGCGCCTCATTCTCAGATCAAAATTGACTGTTTAAACGCAAAATTCAGCCGCACTTTTGACAGCACACCTCCGGAGTTTTTCGACCCGCTTGCCCTTGGGGGGCCGAATGGGATTCCCGGGATACAGGTCAAAGCCGCTGGGGTACCAATTGAAAAGATCCTCCTTGACACTAACCCCCGCTTGGCATATGCAAGCCAACAGGGCGCGGATCGAGGCTGTGGCGGTACGTCGGCCCACCGCTTTGCGGATGAACGCGTTTACCGCAATCAAAAGCTGCTGTCAATTCAGAAACCTTCAAAAAGGAGGGTAAGCCATGTCGAAAAAAAGATTCTGCTGGATGACGGTAATTTTCATTTTGGCCGCGGGACCGGCGGCGGCCAAACAGAACCTCTCCGTTTGGCTTGGCTATGGCGAGACCTTGCCGGCTTTCGAAATGGTCAAAGAGAAGTTTGAAAAGAAGTATCCGGATATAAAAGTAGAGATACTCACCTTTTCGCTGCGTGACTTTGAAGCGAAACTGGCTAGTGCCATGCCTACCGGAGCCGGTCCGGATCTATTGGCCTTGCATGACTTTCTTTTTCCACGATATTACGACAACGGATATTTGGAACCGCTCCCACCGGAGTTCGCGGCAATTGCCAATGATCCGACCAAAATGAATCCGACCTACACGGCAATCGTGACCCGAGAAGGCCAAGCCTATGGCATGCCGTATTGGACCGGGCGCAGCACATTGTTCTATAATCTTGACTATTTCCAAGAAGCCGGCCTGACACGGCCACCGGATACGGTCGACGAGCTGTGGCAATACGCCGAAAAACTCGTCAAGAAAGACACCGATGGCAATATCGAAAGAGCCGGTATTACGATGCGGCTGACCGGTCCTTCGGGTGGCATTCAAAAGTTTGGGTACCTCTACTACCAGATGGCCGGGGAGCAAATTTTTGAACTCGGCCAAAAACCGGGTACGGTGCGGGTCACGCTCAAGGATAATATGGATGTTGCGGTTCAGGCATTGCTGGACCGTATCAACCATTTGCATGGCGACCGTAAAGTGGATGACTGGACATTGAAGCATGACGCGCAGGGCTTCGCCTCCGGTGTGGCGGCGATGCTTCTGCGCGAGACCTGGGCCATTGCCTTCATCAAAAAAAATGGTCCGAATATTAACTTCAATACGGCTCCGATGCCGAAAGGCAAAGTTCGCGGAGCATTCAATTACATCGAAATTCTCTCCGTGAGCACCCAGTCGAAGCTGAAGAGCCAGACTTGGGAATTCATCGCCATGCTCCAGGAGCAGGAAGTATTGAATACCCTGCTAACAACCTCGGGATATAGCCCCCTCCGCAAGGACCGCGATTTTTCATGGTTTCTCAAAGATCATCCGCGATACAAGGCGGTGATGGAAGACATCGCGGATTATAACCAGTATCTGGAACCCCCCAACATCGCCTACGAAGAGATGACCACGCGTGTGGGCGAGGTTCTTCAGGCGGCCTATCGTGACGGCGCATTAGCCGACAACCCGGAGGGATGCAAAAAAGTGATCTTGAAAATGCAAGAAGTCGCCGAAGATATCTTGGAAGATAACGGCATCCTATCAGAGTAGCGTGTCCGGGCTCGGAGGATCGGGCCTGGCGTTCACCCCCGGGGGGTGTCGCCGGATTCAATGGGAACAATGGAATGTCGCCGATCTTGTCTTCAGCCGGAAGGAAACCCTGGCCTAAGGGAGAATTGGTGCTAAGCCATCCTGCAAGCCGCCTGGCAAGGCTGTACTCAAAATTCAGACAACATAATGGTTTCTGGATTCTCGTCGCGCTAGGTCCGGTCTATTTCCTGTTCGCCGTCATCCGTATTTATCCGATTTTAGAAACCATTCGGTTGTCCTTTTTCCGGTACCATATTACCAAGAAAAAAAATCCTTTCATCGGATTACGAAACTACGAACGCCTGTTAAGCGATGACGCCTTCCATGCCGCCCTGATCAACACGATCCAGTTTACGATCATGGCGGTGCTTATCACCCTGTTTCTGGCCCTCCTGATTGCGATTTTGCTTCGCAGTATTGAGCCGGTCTCGCCCATCTTCGAAATCATTTTCTATATTCCGGTTGTGACCCCCTGGGTTCCCGCATCGGTGATTTGGAAATGGCTCTATGACCCGATGTACGGCCTGATCAACTACGCTATTTCCCTTTTCGGAATCCCCAAACAGGGCTGGCTTCAGGAACCCAATCTGATCATTTATGCCATCGTGGTCGTTGCCGTCTGGAAGATGCTGGGTTACTACATCATCGTCTTCAGCGTCGGACTCAAGAATATTCCAACGACCTATCTCGAAGCCGCGGAAGTCGACGGCGCCAGTCCCCTGGAGCGCCTGCGTTACATCATCCTGCCCCTGTTAAGACCGATTATTCTGTTTGCGGTGGTCATGAGTACGATCCAGTTTTTCAACGTATTTGCGCCGGTGTATGTATTGACGGCTTCCGCCCAGGGGGCGCCGGCCTATGATTTGAAGGTGGTGGTCACGGAGATTTATCGCAACGGGTTTCAATACTACCGAATGGGATACGCCGGGGCCCAATCCGTGGTGCTACTGGTCTTCGTCATGATGATGATCACCTTGCAGTTCATGGTTTTCAGGAAGGAACACTAGCAGGAGCCGCTGATGTTCAGGGAACGATGGGTCAAAATCAGCGCATATGTTCTAGCGACGGTGTTTGCGATCATCGTGATCATCCCGTTCCTGTGGGTGCTGACGACCGCCTTGAAAACACCATCTGAGATCAGTGTCTGGCCGCCACGCTTTCTGCCGAGCCGAGTGACTTTTGAAAATTTTATTCAGATTCTCGTCCGCGAAAATTTTGTGCGCTATATGTTGAATTCTCTGATCGTCTCCCTGGGGTCGATGGGGTTTGTCCTTCTGACCTCCAGTCTGGCGGGGTTTATTTTTGCCAAATATAAGTTTCCCTTCAAAAATCTGCTGTTCACCCTGCTACTCGCCACAGCCATTATTCCCATTCAGGTTTACATGATCCCGATTTTCATCATGGTATTCAAGGCCAATATGATGAATACGTATCTCGCGATGATTTTCCCGATGACCATTATGACCTTCGGAGTGTTTTTTTTGAGGCAAAACATCATGGCGATTCCGGATAGCCTGCTGGATGCGGCACGAATCGATGGGGCCAAAGAATTATGGATTTATGTGCGCATCGTGCTCTCATTGAGTAAATCGGCCCTGATGGCGCTCGGCATTTTTGCTTTCTCCGAAGCCTGGGCCAATTTTATCTGGCCGCTTGTGGTTGTGACGACCAAAAATATGTATACCACCGAGCTGGGACTTGCGGTCTATCAACGTCAGTTTTATATCGAGTATGGGGCGATCTCAGCCGGCGCAGTGATCACGATCATTCCAATGATCATCGTCTTCTTCATTTTGAGAAAAAACATCCTCCAGGGCGTGACCACCAGTGGAATGAAGACATAACCCGAACCAGGCAAATCGGAGCGCCATTGGATCCGGGCCATTCATCGGCCCGTCAAGCAGTTGGCTTCTTACTTGCCAGACAACAATGACATGCAACGCAAATCCAGTCAACTGAAATCACAGATCCAGCGTTAACCCATATCGTTGCCGCGCGAATGCCCGCCACAGCGGCAGCAACGTCGCGCCAGAGCTGGCTTTTTAGCCGACACCCCCAGGTGAATGGAGCCTTGCGAAACCCCGGACAAGCGAAATCAGGAAGTGATGTACTGCAGCGGTTGGCCGGTCGTTGCGGCGTCACCACCGGCGTTGATGTGGTGTTTGTCCATGGCGCGGAAGAGGACGCGGAGGGCTGCTGGTATCCCCGGGGACATCCGGAGTTCTCCTTGCCGCGAATGCTTGCCAGGGAACTGCCATACGTCTGCGCCTGGTCGTTGCATTACGAGTACAGTATCTACCGGCGCAAAGCCCACACGCTGCCTTTGGCCGAACAGGCCACCAGCAGCATCAGAGAACTGGTGATGCAAAAGATCGGCCGCAAACCCGTGGTGTTCGTCGCCCATAGTGTCGGCGGGATATTGGTCAAGCATGTGCTTCGCCTCGCGCAGCGAAGCCCAGACCCAGCGTGGCGGAACGTTTTGCACGCGACCGTGGGTGTGGTGTTCCTTGCGACACCGCATTTCGGCTTCCCGCTGACACCTCGTATCAAGACCCTCAGCCGGTGGCTGCCGACGCTTCGCAAGGTGCTTTTAGCAGAACTGGACGACCTGTCGGAGCTGGACGATTTGAACCGGAGTTTTGGACGGATGGTGGCCGAACGCGCCATTGAGGTTGACGTTTACTACGAAGGTCGGCGCACTCGTCGAACGCTATGGTGGGGCTTTCTCGTCAGCAAGGCCTCGGCCGATCCGCAAATCCCGACAGTCATCCCGACGGTCGTCAACGCCAATCATGACAAAATATGCAAGCCCACCTCGGAGAATGCGCATATCTACCGGTCGGTGCGCGAGTTCGTCAGAAGATGCTTTGCCGATCCATGCACCGACGTCTTCGTCAGCTACGCACACGAGGACATTGCCGCCCTGGAGCAGATGATGGGGAAGCTGGAACCGCTGGTTCGCAGCGGTGCCCCGGGCGTCTGGTACGACAAGGGCCAAGGAAACAGGGGCATCGAAGCCGGCCAGGCCTGGGAAACAGAAATCCAAAAACATCTGGAAGGCGCACGTGTGGCGGTGCTGCTCATCAGTCCCGCGTTTCTGAACTCCCAATACATTACGACGGCCGAGCTGCCATTCCTGTGCCGCAAAGCGGACACGGAGGGCTTGATCCTGCTGTGCGTTCCCGTCGGTCCGGTCGACTTGGAAAAGTTGTCATGCCGCTATGACCTCCCCCAGGGCGGATATAAAGAGTTCCGCCTGACGGACGCACACTGGACAAGCCCACCGCAAAAGAGCCTGGCAGCTATGTCGCAGGAAGAGCGCGACCGTTTCTTCACCCACCTGGCGCATGACATCTTCGAGGCGACGGAGCCGCCCGTTTCCGAGTCGGCCAAAGCGGATCTTCGCTGAAGCACCTGCGGGGAATCGGCATTTGAAGGAAACAGTGCTTGGAACCTGGGCGTTGCTAAAAATGCAACCTATCAAACTGCAACATGCCACAAAGATCAGAGAAATACCCGGGAGGTCATGATGTCGCGCAAGGTTTTGGATCTATCGCTTGCCATTTTCCCTATCGTCTGTGCCATTAGCTTGATCGTTGGAATTTTTTTGCTAAGGCCGTTATTCAGCTCGAGCCTGACGGTGATGTATGACAGCCATGGAGTATTACAAAACGGCACATCCTTGCTTAAAGAATTGACCGAAGCCGTTGCCGAAGGCAAGCACGCTCCCGGTGAAATGATCAAACTCGTTCAAGACGAAGGCGAACTTGTACAGGAAATGGCCCGGGCGATAGCGGAAGCAAAAGGCACGCCAAAGGAATTGGCCGGTTTGTTGCAGGAAATTCGTTTATTGGTCGCCGAAATGAAAGCGACGGTTGTCGAGGCCAAGAAATCCCAGATGGAGCTGGCGGCATCCGCCGCTAATGCCGCCGACATTATGGTTGAATTGGGAATTGCCGCCGTCGCCGCGGCGCTGGCTGAACAAAGGGTCATTGCCCCCACCGATGCCGATGAAATGATCGTCCAATCAATCAAAACCATCGAAAGCCGATCGGCAAGGCTGGGGAGATTAACGCGCAGTCTGAACGATTTTAGAATCAGACATCGACGGCCTTATTGAATCGCCGGGGAGGAGTCATGCTGACCAAACTGATGGCAGGCGGCCAGACGGGTGCCGACCGCGCCGCCCTTGATGTGGCCATCAAGTTCGACATCCCTTACGGGGGTTGGATTCCGAAGGGTCGTCTTGCTGAAGATGGCGCCCTGCCGGATAAATACCGCCTCAAAGAACTCCCAACCGACCGCTATTCGGCGGCGACCGAGCAAAATGTGATCGACTCCGACGGCACGCTCATTTTTTCACGTGGCAAACCCGCGGGCGCAACGGATGATGCCCGGGAAATGGCGTTGAAACACAGGAAACAGCTGCTGGGTATCGATTTGAATCTAACCCCGTCCTTTGATGCGGCATCGTTGATTGTGTCCTGGATTCAATTGCGACGGATAAAGACCTTAAATGTGACCGGCCCACGGGCCAGCACGGATCCACAGATATATACCGACGTTTTCCGCATCCTTGAGATGGCGGTTCAAAGGCTAAAGCGCACCCAAAGGGGTCCGGCCGGCACATTCAAGCCGGTTAGCCGGTCCCGGCCATTGCCGCCGCCCACGGTCGCCAAAGCGCTTGAAAGGCTCCTCTCCGGCTTGACCTTGAAGGATAAAACCACCATTGCCAACATGGCCGAAGTCGAACTGAGCACGCTTCATCCACATCTGGGCGAATATATCCAGAACGAGTTCGGACTATTGTCCGGCAATACCGATTTGCTGCGATCTTGTTCTTTTCTTGCGCGACGGGGCCGCGTCGCTGGGGATGAGGCTGCCGCGATTATCATCCGGGAGCTTTGGAAACGGTTGCGGGAGACGCACAAATTGAGGGTGGTTAAATGAACTGGAGAAACTCGGCCGCTTCCGCGTTTCTGCGACGAGAAGTAATGTCGCAATTATGCAAGGTCAGGTGCCGCCTCGGGATCATTCCGGTGTGACCGGGGATTTTCTTCACAAAAGACGGGATAATCAGCCAACGCCGTCAACAACCTATCTTCCTCCGCGTGGCAGAAGACATTCCGCAGGTGGTAGCCACTTTTTGCGGTCGCAAACCCCGCGAGTCACGACGTGTCCTCCCGGAATTTGACGCGCTCTTGCTAATGAGGCCCTATTTATTTGGAGACGCGTGCCGGGCTTGGCCGATGATCCATGATACCCATGGCAACCGATGTCGATACCCATGGCAACCGATGTCGA
>CP070697.1:1898948-1906108 GCA_020353555.1 Desulfobacterales bacterium | reverse complement strand
CTGTTCCGCCCGTTTGCGCTCGGAAATATCGCGGCTGACACCCAAAATTCCGACAGGCCGCCCCGCCTCATCGCGAAGAAAAGTTGTCGTCACCTCCGCCCAGGAAGCCGATCCATCTTTACAATATTGCTGAATCTCCAGCGTACGGGATCGATTCGGTTCCACTCCCTCGTGACCGTCGCGGGTCAGCTCCTCTAGCAGGACCTTGGAAACATCTTCCAATGACTGCGGGGTTAAAGTTTCCTCAAGGCTCAGTTTCAGGGCTTCTTCCGCTGTAAATCCGCGCATCCGTTGAACCGCCGGACTGACGTAGGTAAACCGCAGGGGTTCCAGATCCATGGTCCAAATCGTGTCCGTCACGTTTTCCGCCAGCAAACGATATCTGGCTTCCGATGCTTTTAGTTCATTCATGTAGGCTTCCAATTGGCACTTGGATTCAATCAACTGGCTGTTGGCGATCTCCACGTCGTGGGCCAACCGCTTGGCTTCATCATATTTCTCTTGGATCACGCGGTTGGCCTCCAGAAGCTCGCTGATGGCTTTGCGGTAGACACTGTGCTTCAGTATGAGGCGTTTCCACAGGGCCGGTTGACTTTTAGGATCCCATTGCACGCGGTAAAGACATCCTCTGCATCCGCAAGGGGGAGTATCCGGCCATGCGCGGTGACCATACGTCTCAGGGGCCACCTGGCATTCCACCTCCTCCACCCGGGCCAGGGGCATATCGAACATGGTCGGAATCCCGGCCAGGATCCCCCGTGTGTAGTCGCAGTCATAACGGGTCTTCCGCGCACTGTTATGATAGCGGTCTTCCAGCATTACCCAGGAATCCCCCAGCTCGTGTATATAGACGTCACCGATGGCTTTGAGTAGCCGGTTGTATTTGGACGCCTGCGCATAAATCAGTCGCGGGTTGCCCACCAGCCGGACAATCCGATCCAGGAAACCCAAAGATTGAAGCCGTCCAGAGGCGAGCGCCATTTCGTAGACGGCGTTTTCGTCGCCGAGGATATTGGTCATGCGCTCGTAGAGAACCTGCAAAAATGCGCGGGAAACCCAATTGTGGGTGTCGGTGAGATACGCTTCGTCCAGATCCAGCCCCTCCATGAGCGGGCCGAGGGAGCCGTTGTTGGCCTCGCGGACGAACAAAATGAGCGTTCGGGTGATTCGGCAGCTGATTTCCCTGCTATTCAGTAAATTCTTGGTTTCCACATGAATATGCCAAACCGCTTTTCAAAAGCCGGCTTTAATTGCAGTTGCCCTCCGGCAGGAATTTAAGCGTGGCCCTTACGTCTCGATCCCCTTGAATCAAGACTCCCATGGAGATATCTTCCAGCATTGCTCTGGGGGCCAAAGATTTCACGCGAGCCCCCTTGCGAGATTTTCATATCCCGGGCACGGCACCGATACAGATCGAATGTATTTGATTATTATAAGCAATTCGACCGCAGTTTACCATGCTTTTCCCAATTCTCACAAGAATTCCGTCATTGCCCATCACTCGTTTCAAAGATGGAACGCGGACTTCTCGTGTCAATGGGTTTTAGCCTCCGTCTCTCGGAATTCAGAATGGTTACGAGTTAATTCCATCCTCTGCAAAACGGCCGCTTTAGGGCCGATCTGCTCAACCACCTGGCCGGATTGCGCCTAAACCGGGATGACAAAACGAAAGGTGGTTCCCTTCCCCTCGCCTTCACTTTCGCCCCAAATTCGGCCGCCATGCAGTTCCACAAAGTTTTTTGTCAGTGAAAGGCCCAATCCCGTGCCCGCCTGGATGCCGTCGATCGAATGGTCCCCCTGTTCAAATGGAGCGAAAATCCTCTCCAAATCTGTCTGACGGAGGCCGATTCCCGTATCTTTAACCGCAATTTTCACAAAATTGCTGGGCGCGGCAGGACCGGGTGCATTATTTAGCGGCCAAGGAATTTTGCTTCCATCCCGGCCTTGCAGATGACCATCGACGAATGACAAATGACAAGCCTCGAGCGCTATCGAGCCGCCATCCGGGGTGAACTTCACCGCATTGGAAAGAAGATTATAAATAATTTGTTTGAATTTCCGCTCGTCCGCTCGAATGATCTCAGGGATACCGTCAATATCCAGGGAGAGTTTTATGTTATGCTGCATGGCCTTTTCTTTGAACATATTCAAGCTGTTTTGCAGCAGCGCCTTCAGTTTCACATCAGAATCTTTCAATTCCATTTTGCCCGCCTCAATTTTTGCAAGATCCAGTATGTCGTTGATTAGGGATAGAAGGTGGCGGCTGCTATGCAGAACATCGTTAAGATACTCTTCCTGAATTTCATTGAGGCTCCCGAAATTCTTATCGACAACGATTTCGGTGAAGCCGATAATGTGATTCAAGGGGGTTCGAAATTCGTGACTCATGTTGGCCAAAAACTCGCTCTTGGCGCGATTGGCCGCGTCGGCTTCGTTTTTGGATTGCTGCAATTTTTCTTCCGCGCGTTTGCGTTCCTCGACCTCGCGCCTCAGTCGAATCACCAAATTACGTAACAGCCCGACACCTCCGCCGAGTAGCAGCATGGTGAAGCTGGCCGGGATTCCCGCCTTCATCGCATCTTCAATGCCGTAACCCGCCGCGCTGATGGCGAGAAAAATTATGACGGGCGAGACAATTGTCCCGCAAACAAGCCCCCCGGCCAGGCCCAAGAGAGAACCTGCCAGGACTGGTATTATTTGCATAATCACAAAGGCGCCGTCTCCGATGACAAGGTAAAGGCGCGAAAAGCAGAGCAAATAAGTGCTAAAGATGCACGCCACCATCAAAACCCGCACCCAATAGGTTTTGGTTTTAAGGTCGTCTTCGCGCTTGGATTTTGGCTTCATCTTCAGAGGACTTCTTGACCGGACGACGTGCGCCCAGTTCAAATGATGGGTTCGGGACCGAATTTTGCCTTATAAATCATCAATTCAATTCCTTATTTAATGCCTGCAACAGTGATGCCAATTGTCGGCCATAGGCCTCACGATTCGGCACCGATTCTTGCAGAGAATTGCATCTGGTTGAAATTTAAATTAAATCATCAACCTGCCGGTCAAACTCAAGAATGAAAAGAGGACGCTCAGGCCATACCGGGCAAATCCGCTAAATGGCAAGCCTGGCCTTTTGTTGGATTTTTGACGGGGGCTGGCCCTCCAATCGCAGGTGCCCGCACTGACCCCCAGGTGGGCATTGGGAACCTGTTGCGGCGTAATGACTTTCGACCGGTGGCGTCCCGGGACGCGCGAGATCGCCTCGTGCGCTTCTGCCGCTCAGGTCGACGCCCCGCCATTTGCGCTGAGAGCAGGATTTTGTTACCTTTGAGCACAAACGCTCAACGCGGTTTGGGGTTGTCCGTGGTCATCAAGGCGAAATTAAAACGCTTGCGCCTTTAAAAGAAAGCCGGGTGAAGGTTAAGAAAATATGAAGCGTCCGCCCGAGCCCATCGTCTATTTTGCGACGGCACTATCGCTTGTCACCTTGGGAGATTCCCTTCTCTACACCATCCTTCCCAGCTACTACCCCCACCTGGGACTTACGCCCTTGCAGGTCGGGATCCTGCTTTCGGTCAACCGCTGGATTCGGTCCGCGACGAATCACTGGGCCGAATCTTGTTACCGCCGCTATTCGGCGCCGCGTCTGATCATCCTGGCCTTTTTGACCGGAGCGGCCGTGGCGGCCGTGTATGGGCTGGCCAAGTCGTTCATTGTTTTTCTGGCGGCCCGCATCCTCTGGGGTGTCGCTTTTTCCTTCCTGCGTCAGGCAGGGCTGATGACAGCGGTTTATTCCGGTTCCGAGGCCCATCTGGGCGAACGGATGGGCTATTTTCGCGGAATCAACGCCCTATGGCGTACGGTGGGATTGACTGTCGGCGGATTCATCCATGACCGCCTCGGTTTTACCCCGACCCTCCTCGGCTTGAGTCTTTTCTCCCTGGTTGCGGTCCCCCTGGGAATATTTTCGCAAAAAGGACTTGCCCCAACGAAGGCCGTGCCAGTCAGAACAAAGACTGGCAAGTTGAGTTTCGGCGTTATTGTCGGCGGTTTTACCGCCGGCCTGGTCGGGCCCGGCATCCTCATGTCCACCCTGGGCCTCGTTTTAAAAGAGCACCTCGGGAATTCCGTCAGTGTGGGCGGCTATGCCATCGGAGTGGCAACTCTGACGGGCTTCCTGCTGGGATTTCGCTGGTTCATTGACGGGATCGGAAGCCCGGTTCTGGGGGCGGCGGCGGACAGGGCGGGGAGACAACGCAGCATCTCGTTTCTGTTTGCATCGATTACCGTGCTATTGGTGGCCGCCTCGCTGTTGACCCTCCCGCTTTTTTTGATCCCGCTCATTTGTGCTTTCTTTGTCTGCGCCACGGCTCTGATGACGCTACTTTCGGCCCAGGCCGGCCAGAACGGTCCGCGATCCGTCGCTTCCTTTTCCACGGCCGTCGATCTTGGGATGTCGGTGGGTCCTCTGGTGGGCTGGAGTATCGCCCAGCTGGGGTGGCCGACGAATTCTATCTTTCTGACCGCCGGGGTTATCTATGGGATCGGTGCGTTCATCGCCGTCAGCGTTTTGGGGTTCAAGCCCGATGCCGGACGATTTGGCGAAAAGGCGTAAATCGGCGTCCGCTGGTCAAAATTCAGACGTCGCACACAAAGTCCTGGCGCACCGGTTGGCGCAACTGCGCCGCGGCCGGATCGTCCTGGGCCGTCAGGGCCCGCAGCCTGGCCGCCTTAAGCAGCGTTTCCCGTCCGCCCGCACCGGTTGCCGCCGGGCGGGCGACGCCCATCCCACCTTCATTTAAGGGCCCGGCTTTCCGCGGCGACGCCTGATAATCTCTCAAGTTTTTTGCGGACGCGCCGATATTAAATTCATTCGCCCTCCCGGTGATCGATGCGCGTGTCTTTCGTTTCCAGCAACATTAAACCATCTAAATCTGGCATGGGAGTTAAAAAATGAGAAAAATCGTCTGTTACACCCTCGCAATGATCTTGTTTCTGCCTGCGGCCGTTTTTGCTCTGGAAAGATTTGATATCGTTACCACCGAGGAACTGCGACAAATGCTCGCTGATCGCGCCGCCGGCAAGACCGAATTTTTACTGGTCAATTCTCTGGACGAAATTATCTACCGGGATTCCTCTATCCCGGGTTCCATCAATATCCCTTGGTGTCGGGTGGCTCAGATGGCCGATAGACTGGGGGAGGACAAAGACAAATTGATTATCACCTACTGAATGGGCTACAGGTGAGTTTTCGCCTACAAGACGGCAGTTGCCGTCAAAAATTTGGGGTTCAACAATATCAAGATATACAACGGCGGTTTATAAGGATTGGAAAAAGTCAGGCTATCAAATCGAAGCCTTGGATCCGCTACCCGTCTACGAAGGTAAATTCTTTACCGCAGACGAGCTTTTGGCCAAGATCAAACAGGGAGAGGCAGCGGGCTGCCTGGATCCGAATGGTAATCCCCTTCTGACCATTGTCGACTATCGAACTGAAATTTTTCTAAAAACCGACGAAAGCATCCCCAGTATTAAAACGAATTGCCGGACCGTCCGGTGCCTGCTGGATGATCTCAGGGATCCTGAAATACGAAACCAAGTTCCCAAAGAAGGTCTGGTCGTTCTGCTCTGTGAAACAGGCAACCGCGACGACACAACGATGCGCTATTTGTCTAAATACGGTTATACCAGCGTCGTGGGTCTGCGGTTTGGAATGCGCGGATGGATCAAACAAAATTATCCCGTCGATATCACCGAGTAAAAACCCGACCCCCGAGGGGCGCCGGCTTCGATTTCACCATAGAGGGGGTGTCATTTGATTCCAACGGAAGCGGGGAATGATGGAACCAAACGCGGGGAGGATGAGCGGCGAAAACCCGTATGACTTCATTTGCTGATGCTCTCGATTTTTCAAAAAATGATCCAATTCCGCCGGGCCCATTGTTCACCTATTCCCTTGTTCCAACACCCTGCGGCAAAAATTTTCGGCCGAGCCAGTCACCTCTGACCCCGCCCTGAAGCCGAGGTTTGCTTTGACGAAGTAAAGGACAACGAGTGCGAACTCAATCGATAAAAGCCAAGCTATACATTGTGATCGCATTTATCACCATGATTCTGCTAATCGCGGTCTTGAACTATTGCTTGAATCGAATTGTTCGTTCCCGTGAGCTCGAGTACCAGAATACCATCAGATTGGAAAAGTCATTTTCGGATCTGATTTCAGTTGAAACGACGTCCCTTTACTCCCCTTCGAGCTATGCCAAGCTAGGCAATGAGTATTCCGCGTTTCAGAAGCGTTTGACGAATGGGCTGCCGGCTCTTGACAACGATTCCGTGGCGCAACGCATGCGTTATTTGGATGAATTGTTTCGCATCAATGGCGAGTCATCGAGCTTGTATCTGGAGGTGCGCCAGAATTTAATCGGCTTGTTCGATAGTGTTCGCTACATTCACGAACACCACATCGCCTATTTTAAAAATCTCCTGCGTCGGGGCACGGCGACACAGGATTATGATGTCGGCGAAAGCTTTCAGCGAAGCCCCATCGCGTCGGCCCACGAGGTCGACATCATCAAGATGGCCGTCGGCGTCCAAACCAGTCTGTTCGAAATTTTCCAGAGTTTTCACGATTTGCAGCAGGATGGCGACCCTGCCCTTGTCGAAAAACAGTTTTCCGCTCGAATCAAAACATTTTATGCTGATGTCAATACCTTCGAAGATTATTCCCTTGATGCGCAGGATGGATTGTTGGTCGAAGAGCTGCTCTTTAACGGCAGAACCTTTGAAGAATCATTTAAGAACCTGGTCACCATTAAAACGCGCAAGCAGGCCATCATTAAGAAACTCAAGGAAAACAAACTTACGCTCCTCAATATTTTGCGTTTTTCGATTGAGAGCATCAGTGCCAAGAATCAATCGATCAAAAGAAATATTGAAGCCTTGCAGGTCATTGCCCTTATCATCGCGGTCTTGATGGTTGTGTGGATCATCCACGGTGGCCAACGCATCATTCATGAGATCAAACGGACGGTCCAAGAAACGGAAAGAATTCAGCGGGATTTGTCTTATCAAATTAGAATTGACAAGAACGAATTCGAAGAATTCCGCATCGTGTCGCAGGCTTTGAATTCGATGACCAAAAGAATTAATGAACATGTGGCCGCAAT
>CP070697.1:1891684-1898848 GCA_020353555.1 Desulfobacterales bacterium | reverse complement strand
GGACGGCTGCAAATTGGGGACGGAGTAATAACGTAGATGGATGCGCCCTGCCTATTGGTTGTGGATGATGAACCCGCTATTCGAGACACGCTGGCGGAAGCGTTGCGCGGCGGCGGTTTTGCGGTCGACACCGCTTGCAGCGGGTCCGAAGCCCTGGATAAATTTAAAGCCGAGCAACACCGTCTGGTGATATCCGATGTGAAGATGCCCGTCGTTTCGGGGATGGAGGTCTTAAGAAAGATCAAGAGAATTGCGCCCCATACGCCGGTCATCATGATGACAGCTTTCGGAACGGTTAACAATGCCGTGGAAACCATGCAGCTGGGGGCCGCGGATTATATTCTGAAACCTTTTGCCCTGGAAACCTTGGCCGCGGCCGTCAAGCGCCATATTCGAGCCGCCGACGAGCAAGGTCGCGCCGCTTTTCCCCACCCGTCGGCCCGAACCTCGGCGGCGCGCAAGCAAATAATTACCCAGGCGCCCGAGATGTTACACATCCTGCGGCTGGCCCAAAATGTGGCTCCCAGCCGCGCCACCGTTTTGATTCAAGGTGAGAGCGGTACCGGCAAGGAATTGCTGGCGGCCTTTATCCATCAACACAGTGGTGACGCCGAACAGCCCTTCGTGGCGGTTAACTGCGCGGCCTTGCCGGATACGTTAGCCGAAAGTGAACTCTTCGGGCACGAAAAAGGCGCGTTTACGGGCGCTCAAAACCGGAAGCTGGGCAAATTCGAGTTGGCCCAACGCGGCACGATTGTCTTGGATGAAATCAGTGAGATGGCCTTGCCGCTGCAGGCCAAACTACTGCGTGTGCTCCAGGAAAGGGAAGTCGATCGGGTCGGCGGCAGCCGTCCGGTGCCGGTCGAAGCACGGGTGATTGCGATCAGCAACGTGGATCTCAAGCAGTGCGTTTGGGACGGAAAGTTTCGCGAAGATCTTTTTTATCGCCTCAATGTGATTCCGCTGGCGGTTCCGCCATTGCGCGAACGCAAAAGCGACATTCCCTTGCTGGCGGGATACTTTTTTGAAAAATACGTGGCGGCCCACCATAAGCCCATGCGTCGAATAGCGGAGGAAGCCATGGCCCTGCTTGGGGAGCAAGATTGGAAGGGCAATATCCGAGAGTTGGAAAATACCATCGAAAGGGCGGTCCTCGTCGGCAGCGGGGCGGTTTTGCTGCCGGAGCACCTGTTGTTCGGCGAACCGAAGAACCCCGGCTCAGCCCCGGTAGCTCCGCTAGTCAAGGTCGGACTCTCAGTCCGCGAAATGGAAAAAGAGTTAATCTGCCGGACATTGCAGGAGGTGGATCAGAATCGTACCCGCGCCGCCGCGATTTTGGGCGTCAGCATCCGCACCCTGCGCAATAAATTACGGGAATACAAGGAGGAAATGCCGGGCAGAGAGTCAAGCGCCTAGCGGATGAGGCAGGGGGATCGAGATGGTTTCGGGGCTGAGCGGGATGCGTTCTGAAACGTTGAACGGGGATCGGACGACCGTCAGCGGTCGTTCGTCTTCTGACTTCGGCCTTCTGGTACGGATCTTGCTGCAAACTCGACTTCGATTCATTGGAAAATCGAAAACTGAGCGAGGAGAATTCCCAATTGGCATCCAACGGACTATTCAACACCACAATTGCCCTTTTGGAAAAAGCCCTGGATTTAAGGTCCCTACGGCACAATGTCATTGCCGCCAACATTGCCAACATGGATACGCCCAACTACAAGGCCTTTGAAGTCCTGGTTGAGGAAGAACTCGGCAAGTTCGGCCATGCGGCTCCTGCGGCCACAATTACGAGGACGCATCCGAATCACCTGGCGGGCCGGAATGCCGCCTTGAACCGGACTGCTCTGAAAATCGCGGACCCCCCCGGGTTTTCACTCAGGGGCGACGGCAATACGGTGGAAGTAGACAAAGCCATGGGGCAGTTGGCCGAAAACACCGTTTTATATAAAACGGCGGCGGAACTGATTGCCACGAAATTCAAAGGCTTAAAAAATGTGATCAAGGGAGGAAAGTAGTTATGGATTTGTTTGACGCGCTGCACACCAGTTCATCGGGCCTGAACGCACAAAGACTCCGCATGAATTTGATATCCGCTAATTTAGCCAATATCAATACGACCCGCACCCGAGAGGGCGGGCCCTACCGCCGCAAGGAGGCCGTTTTTGCCGCTCAGGCAGCCACGGGCGCTTTTGGCGATATGTTGGCGGCCCGCTCGGCCAACAATCTGCCGGAGGTAAAAGTAGTTGAGATTATTAACGATAAAAGCTCTCCGCGTCTGCAATATGATCCCGGGCATCCGGATGCGGATGAAAATGGCTATGTGGCGCTGCCCAATATCAATTTGATGGAAGAAATGGTGAACATGATTTCGGCTACCCGCAGTTATGAAGCCAATATAACCGCCGTTAAAGCCGCTCGCGACATGGCTTTAAAGGCCCTGGAAATAGGACGAGACCGTTAACCATGCCAACAGTCACCTTCCCGATTGATCCGGAATTCCCGGCGGATTTTGCGAGGCAAGAAGCGCGCTCGCCCCAACTTGCGGCGCCCTCTTTTGCGGATGTTTTGAAGCGTTCGGTTCAGGAAGTCAACCAGCTCCAGATCGAAGCCGATCAGTCCATCGCGGAGTTGGCGGCCGGAGAAAAGAAGGATATCCACGAGACGATGATCGCGGTGCAGAAAGCCGAGATTTCCTTTCAGATGCTGATGGAAGTGCGCAATAAACTCGTTGCGGCGTACGAAACGATCATGCGCATGCAGGTATAGGTGAGAAGATTATGATTGTCATCCGTCAGATACTTTGGCAGCTCAAGAACCTGGTGCAGAATCTGAGTCGCGGAAAGCGCGTCACGCTGTTAACCCTCATCGGCGGAACCTTGATCGGCTTTCTAATTTTAATCACCTGGGCGGGCGAAACGGAATTCCGCGCCCTTTACACGCATTTGGATCCGGAAGAGGCCGGTATTGTCATCACCAGGCTCAGAGAACAAAAAATTCCCTATCAAATTGCTTCCAATGGCCATACGATTCTGATCCCTCAGGAGCGTCTTGATGAGACCCGCATGGATTTCGCTTCCCACGGGTTGCCCCAGGGCGGTACCATCGGATTTGAGGTGTTTGACAATACCAAACTCGGCATGAGCGAATTTGCGCAAAATGTGAACTACCAGCGGGCGCTGCAAGGGGAATTATCCCGGACCATCAATCGATTTGCGGAAGTCGAAAGCGCCCGCGTTCATATTGTCCTGCCTGAAAAATCCCTTTTTATCCAGGACGAAGAGCCGGCCACGGCCTCAGTGGTCTTGAAGCTGCGACCGGGGAAGTGGTTGAGCGCCGACCAAGTCCAGGGGATTGTGCATCTGGTGTCATCGAGTGTGGCGCGCTTGAGTCCTGAGAATGTCACCGTGGTCGATAGCAACGGCAAACTGCTGGCCGGATTAAAGGATGAGTCAAATTTCAGATCCTTCAGCACCGACCAGTTGGAATACCAGGCCCGGGTGGAACGGAAACTCGAAGATCGTATCAAGACCATGCTAGAGAGAGCCTTAGGGGCCGACAAAGCCATTGTGCGGCTTGCCTGTGCCTTCGACTTTAAGCGCCAGGAAAAGACCGAAGAGCTTTTCTATCCAGACAACCGGGTGGTTCGCAGTGAGCAGCTGTTAAACGAATCGACGAGCAACCCCGAAACCATACCCCAGGGCGTGCCGGGGGTGCGGTCCAATTTGCCGGATGCCGAGCCCGGCGCAAGTGCGCGCAATACGCTTACGAGTCTGGGGCCGGAGTTTAAAAAACAAGACCGTACGGTGAATTATGAAATCGGGAAAGTCACCAGCCACATCGTGGAGCCGGTCGGCGAATTGACCCGAATATCTGTAGCGGTCATGGTGGATGGCACTTACGAGCGGATCGAGAAGGAGGACGGCCAATATGAATGGAAGTACATCGCGCGTGGCGCGGAAGAGATGCGCCAACTTGAAAATATCGTCAAGAACGCCGTGAATTACGATGCGGCACGGGGTGATAAAGTCGCGGTGGTCAACATCCCTTTTGAAACCCAAAAGCTAGCTGAGGCGCCGATTTCAGGCGCGAAGAAGGGCTGGTTCGAATATTTGAAGCAATATAGATCTTTTCTGGCGCACGTATTTTTGGGTCTCTTCTTACTGCTGACTTTCCTATTTATTGTACGTCCGTTGGTGCGGTGGCTAACCGAACATACGGTCGGTGATGGCGAGATCTTGAGACAGCTGCCCCGAACGGTGGGTGAGATTGAAAATGAATATGGCGCCGACCGCCCGCGCCTGGCCTTCAGCGATCAGGTCTCGCAGCTGGTCGCCAGCGATAACGAGGCGTCGTTAGGGGTCATGCGCGATTGGTTGAAAGAAAAATAACTCTCGGTTGGAATCGGACGACTGGAAACCCCTGAAGACAAGATGGATCCCACGAATTTATCAGGTGCGCTAAAAGCGGCGATTTTAATTCATACCCTGGGAAAGGAGGCCGCCGCATCCTTATTAAGAAATCTGACGGAAGATGAAAAAAAAGTCGTCAATCGGCATTTAGCCCAAATCGGAACAATCTCACCGGACGTGGTTGAGAAAGTGGCCATGGAGTTCACCACTATGGCCCAGCGAGCTAAAGTCGCTCCGAAAAAACTTCCGCCCGGACGCGACGGTCAGGGCCTGGCGGAAAAAGAACGCAACCCCTCCCCAAGGGCCTCCGAGGGTTTAGAGGCCATTCGTGCCCTGAGTGCCGATGAAATTCTTGAATTAATCAAAGACGAGCATCCCCAGACCATTGCCGTTATCCTCATTCACCTCAAAACTTCGGTGGCCAGTAAGATCTTATCGATGTTGGCGGATGGGATCAAATCGGATGTCGCATTGCGGATCGCCAATTTGGATAAAGTAATGGCCGGGATGGTCGCCGAGGTCAATGAGGTTTTTAAGGAGATCCTGAAGAATAAGAAAGGCTCCGTATCGAACATCGTGGGGGGCGTCGACCGTCTGGCCGAGATTTTAAACCAGACCGATGAAATCTCAAACGAGCTGATACTCAATGAAATTGAAGATATCAACGCTGAGCTGGCCGCCCTGATAAAACAGACGATGTTTGTCTTCGAAGATCTGGTACTGGTGGATGATCGCGGTTTCCAGAAACTGTTGCGCAAGGTGGAGACGGCCGAACTGGCCATCGCCCTGAAGGCAGCCTCCGAAGAGGTCAAGGACAAGGTGTTCCGCAACATGTCGGCCCGTGCCGGCGAGATGTTGAAAGAAGAGATGGAGGATCTGGGACCGGTGCGGATGAAAGAAGTAGCCGATGCCCAGCAAAATATAACCAGCATCATTCAAGAAATGGAATCCAAGGGAGAAATCATCATCAGTGGGCGCCGAGGAGAAGAGATCATCAGCTAAGCCGGCCGACACCGCACCGGCCGTCCGCACGAGTCCCCTCCGATTGCACTATTTTCCTGACATTCCGGTGCACGATTCCTCCGCGAAGCTGAGTTCGATTCCCCACGGCAAGGATTTCCGGCGGATTAGTTTTGAAAACCGAAAGGGCGCCTTTTTGGGCCAGGCATCTTCCGTGGAGGGAAACCCTCCGACTCCCGTGGATCTAGACATTGCTGAAATCGAAGAAAGGGCCTTTCAACGAGGATTTGTGGAGGGTCAAAAAACCGGTTTTGAAACCGCCCGTCAGCAAATTGCTACCGTTTTGGCAAGCCTCAATGAAACCCTTTGTCAACTGGGAAATGTCCGTCAAGAGATCACCCACCAGATCGAAAAAGAAGTCGTTGAATTGGCTTTGGCGATCGCCCAAAAAATCCTCAGCCAGAAGATCGCCATTAATCCGGAAGTCGTGCTGGGCGTTGTCCGGGAAGCCCTGCAACGTGTCGAAGACAGCGGGCCGGTCAAGATCAAAATGAATCCCCGCGACCTGGAAGCCCTTCAAGAATCCCGGATCCAGCTCTCCGATTTTCTTCCCGATGCCCCCAACGCCCGTTTTGAATCCGAAGCCTCCATCACAAGGGGTGGTTGCCTGATCGAGACGGATTTGGGCGATATCGATGCCCGTATTGAAAAACAGCTGCAGGCGGTGCAAGAGGCTTTGCGGACCGAGCTCGATAAAGCGGTTGGGGAGGACCTACCGGGCGCACACGAGCCTGTTTGAGGCACATTGATGGGGGACCAGCGGATTTCCTCAAGCGATGTTCAGGGCTAAGGGTTCAACCGTTGAAGCGTGTTCTCAGTCTGAACAGATATCTTCATTGTGTGGATGCGGCCTGCTCCATTCAGGCCAGCGGCAGGGTCATCAATCTCGTGGGTTTAGTGGTCGAATCCCATGGGCCGATGTCCCGTCTGGGAACCTTATGTGACATCTATACCAAGGGCGAGAACAAAAAGATCACCGCGGAGGTATCAGGCTTCCGCGGGCAAAGAGTTTTGCTGATGCCTTTGGAGGAGGTTCGGGGCATCGGACCGGGAAGCCGGGTGGTGGCCAAACAACAGAAAGCTGTCGTTCCTGTGGGACCCGGCCTGTTAGGCCGAATTATCGATGGGCTCGGAAACCCCATTGACGGCAAAGGCCCCGTGGCCTGCCACGGCGAATATCCTATCTATGCCGATCCCGTGAACCCGCTGCACCGCAAAAGAATTTCTCGTCCGCTCGATTTAGGTATCCGCTCGATTAATGGCCTGCTGACGGTGGGCAGCGGTCAGCGGGTAGGAGTTTTTGCCGGTTCCGGGGTGGGCAAGAGCGTCCTGCTGGGCATGATCGCGCGCCAGACCAAAGCCGATGTCAATGTGATCGCCCTGATCGGTGAACGGGGAAGGGAAGTCAATGAATTCATCGAAAAAGATCTGGGTGCGCAGGGACTCCAGCGGTCTGTAATCGTGGTGGCGACGTCTGACCGGCTGCCTTTGATCCGCATGCGCGGGGCCTTTATTGCGACGGCGATTGCCGAATATTTTCGCGATCAGGGGCAGCACGTCAATCTCATGATGGACTCGGTCACCCGGTTTGCGATGGCACAGCGAGAGATCGGCCTTGCGCTTGGAGAACCGCCGACCACCAAGGGATATACACCCTCGGTTTTTACGCTTTTACCGAAATTATTGGAAAGGGCCGGCACCACCGCTGAGCGCGGGACCATTACGGGCCTCT
>CP070697.1:1884412-1891584 GCA_020353555.1 Desulfobacterales bacterium | reverse complement strand
ATCGGGAGCGTTCGGCCCAACGATATCGACATTTGACACCGATCTCCGCGACAGCCCTTCCGGGTTTGAATCCTGAATTGCTTTTTTCAGCCCTTGCTTCGCGCCATATACTTTTCCAGCCTTTCGATCAACAAAGAACAGGGCAGCGTCAGCATCAAATACAAGATCGTCACGGTGATCCAAATCTCCATGGTCAGCAAGGTTCCCGTCATCAGCTCGCTTCCCTGAAAGGTGAGCTCTTGGATGGATATTACCGAGACAATCGAGGAATCCTTGATGAGGGAAATGAACTGACCGGCCAGGGGCGGCAGGATTCTTTGAAAGGTTTGAGGCAGGATGATATGGCGCATCTGCTGCCACCAGGACAAACCCAGGGCATGGGCGGCTTCCCACTGACCCTTGCGAATGGATTGGATGCCCGCCCGCACAATTTCGGTGATATAAGCCCCTTCAAAGATCGCCAGGGTCAACAGCGCTGATAAAAAAGCCGTAATGAATTGGGGCTTGGCCAGGCAAAACTCAATCAGCTTTTGAACGGTCTCCGAACGGGCTTCCACGAATCGGTCTAGACCCAGGCCCGGCAGGACCTGATCACCGATGAAAAAATAGATGATGAATATGATGACCAGCGGGGGGATATTACGCATCGATTCCACGTAAGTGCCGCTGAGGAGTTTAAAGAAGAGAACTTTGCTTGCGCGGCAGATTCCCATGATGGTTCCGAAGATCGTGGAGAGGATGATTCCCCAGAAACTGAGGCGCAGGGTGTTGTATAATCCATGCATCAAAATGTTGGACACCCACTCGCCGCGCTCGGGATCATAACGGAAGAGAAATTGCGGAATTTTTCCCCAAGCCCAGTTGTAGTTCAGGCCCACATTTATGCGATAGACAAAATAGGAGATAATTACGACCACCAGCATGAGAATGATAACATCCGAAAGTCTGATTTTAGTTTTTGGCTTTCGCATAAATGGTCTTGGCCTGCAAAGGTGAATGACCATGGCAGACACACCGGCCGGGCGCGATCGGCTGCCATGGTCGTCCGGGTGGCCGCAGGGGGCCAGATCAAGGCCTTCATCCTCTGAGCATTGTCAAAAACGGTCGCCCGGCCATCGCCGCGGGCGGCCTGCGCCTATTCAATGAGTGATCGCCACTCCATGCTTTTCCACCAGTAGTTGACCTTTTCTTCTATGAACCCTTCATTCTTCGCTACGACAATCCAGTTATTCAGATAGGCCAACGTGTCGGGATCCGCTTTGCGGACCCCCATGGAAATGGGCTCGCGCCCCAGGGATTCGTCGATAAAAAACAGCGTATCCGCATGCTTGATGGAAAGCTGCGCCGGCTCCGGGGAAGAGGCCACAATCGCGTGCGCGTTGCCGTTCAGCAACTCCTGCACCATCGGGCCGTTTTCCGAGAAAAGACGCAGTTTGGCTTTGGGCAATACGCGCTTGACGGCAGGAACGGCCGTGGTTCCGTTGCGGGCGAGCACCGTAACCTCGGGTTTGTTGAGGTCGGCGGCGGTCTTGAACCCGGCGGCCACCTTTTTGTTGGCGACGATGTTCATTTCGGAAAAATCATAGGGCGTGGTGAAGTTGATCTTAAGGGCGCGCTGGGGCGTTCCCATCATACCGGCGATGATCAGATCAAACTTGCCGGTTAAAAGGGAGGGTATCAAACCTTCCCATTTGGTGGGAACGAACTCGACCTTGACCCCCATGTCCTCGGCCAGCTTTTTGGCCACATCGATTTCGAAACCGATCCATTCCCCCGTTTTACTCTGCATGGCCCAGGGAACGAAAGTCGACATGCCGACCCGTAACTTGCCGCTTCGGATTACCTTCTCGATGGTGCTGCTTTCGCGCAGCTCCTGTTGGACATCAGCGGCCCCAACCACGCCGGCCAAACACAACGACACAACGCTCAAGAAAATCCCGATTTTCAACACAAAATGTCTTTTCATTTTCCTCTCCTTTTTGTTTAGAGCCCTCAATTGACGCATCCTTGTCACCGTCTTGAAAATCACCTCCTCTCCGACCCGATAATTATAGGATCTGGCTCAAGAAAAGCTTGGTTCGCTCTTCCCGGGGGTTTCTAAAAAAATGTTCGGCCGTTCCCTCCTCGACAATCTCGCCTTCTTCCATGAAAATTACCCAATCACTGACCTCGCGGGCAAAACCCATCTCATGGGTGACACAGATCATCGTCATTCCTTCCCGCGCGAGATTTTTCATCACTTCCAGCACTTCGCCGATCATCTCGGGATCCAAGGCGCTGGTGGCCTCATCGAAAAGCATCACTTTCGGCATCATCGCCAGGGCGCGGGCAATCGCAACCCGCTGTTGCTGCCCGCCGCTCAGCTGACTGGGATACGCATTGACTTTATCCTCGATGCCGACCTTGCGAAGCAGGTCCATCGACATGGCGGTGGCCTCATCCTTGCTTTTTTTACGGACGAGCCGTTGGGCCAGATTGACATTTTCGAGGGTCGTCATATGCGGAAACAGGTTAAAGGACTGGAAAACCATTCCGACTTCCTTGCGTATCTCAAGGCGGTGCTTCTTGTTATCATCCAGGGGGATGCCGTCGATGGTGATGGAACCGCTGTCGATTTCCTCGAGTCCGTTGAGACACCTCAAAAAAGTCGATTTGCCTGATCCGGAGGGTCCAATCACAACGACCACTTCACTGCGGCGAATCTTGGTGGAGAAATCGCTGAGGGCAATAACTCCGTTGGGAAAGGTTTTGCTGATCGCATTCACCTGGATGATGTAATCTCCCAATTTTTTGGGCGCCATGTCTTCGCTCCCCCGCTCCTCTAATAGTTGATTCGGAGTCGTTTCTCCATCAGGTTGACGATTTGAGACAGCATGACCGTGATTACCAGATAAATGGCGGCGATCGTGAAATAAATTTCGAATACCAAAAAAGTCTCGGCCACAATCGCGTTGGCTTGCATCGTCATTTCATAAATCGCCAGGACGCTCACCAGTGAAGAATCCTTGATGAGCGACACGGCCTGGCTGGTGAGCGGCGGCAGGATGCGGCGAATTGCCTGCGGAAGAATAACGCTTTTGTAAGTGTTAAAGGTGCTCAAACCCAGACTGTAGGCGGCTTCCCATTGGCCCTTGTTGATGGAAACAATTCCGGCCCGGTATATTTCCGAGGCATAGGCGCCTTCAAAAAGGCTGAGGGCTAAAACCGCCGCGGTAAGACGGTCAAGGCTAAGGACGGGAGCCACGATGAAGTAAGTGAAATACAGCTGAATAAGCAGGGGGGTGTTGCGGGCCGTCTCAAGGTACAGGCGGGAAATCAACCGGGCGCCTAAAGAATTGGACAATCGTAGCAGCGCCGTGACAAGCCCGATAACATATGTCAGAATCAGGCTCATCCAGGTGATATGCAGGGTTACTCTCAGCCCCGCCAGGAGCGGGCCCGGTGTGAGTTCGCCGTTTTCAGCGGCCAAAAGGTAGCGGGGCACGCGAAACCATTGCCAAAAATAACCCTGATTTTCAGCGCCGCGCAGAACAATCCAGACGATACCGGCGATCACCAGCGTAAATCCCGCGATATCTGCTATTTTGCAGCGCTTAAATGTTGCCGAGCCGAGCTTATATATTTCCAAAATTTTACCCATGATGAATCAACGCAACCAGGCAACCGCTGGTATTGATCGTACCGAACGCGCTATGCAGGCCAATTTCATCCCGCGAGTTGGCCCGGGATGTGATGGAGCTGCCGTTTTTCTGGTCCGGTAGAACATGGCGCTTCGCTGTGAACAAATACGAAGGCAAAGCATTTAATCGGCAAATAATATAAATTCTGCGCGCTAATTTCTCAAACTTGACTGCATTTGTCGAGCATATTTTTCGGCCTAACCCTCATAGGGACTCGTATTTGTACGGATGGCGGCTTGGATCGAGGGGTTCCCGGGATCGAGGCTGCCCCTTTGGCATCGCCTTCCACCAAAAGGCCGTCAGCTCCTACGGTCGCCGGGGGGATGCCCCAGGCCGTTTTTGCGGGTGAGACCCGCGCAAGGCTTGCAAAATAACCCCGAAAAAAATAAACTATAGGTATCAATTTAGCGGTATGAAAAATATCCCGGTCGGCCTATCCATGGTTTTTCAAAGAGCTGCACCGTTACAATTATACAAACGGGCATTTGGAGTTTGGGCGATAACTTTTGAGAGGCGAGGGTCTCGGCGCCGAAGCGGGGCGAGAACCCCCCAACGTTCAACGTACCAAGGGGAATCGCTGTGGGAGGGAATCATCATAATCATATGAAAGTCATTTTCGTTGAACCGGATCGATGTTTAGCCTGCCGCAATTGCGAAAGGGTCTGCTCCTTCCAGGAAGCCGGCGGTTTCAAGCGGGAAAATTCGAACATTTGGGTGCAGGTGGACTTGGCGAAGCGCACCATTTTCACCATGACCTGTTTGCAGTGTGAGACCGCAATTTGTTTGGAAGTCTGCCCCACCAAGGCCCTGTACCGTGACACGGAAACCCATGCCGTCGTTGTTAATGAAGCGGCCTGCGTGGGCTGCAGGATGTGTGTGGCGGCATGTCCCTTTGGCAATATGCATTTTGAAAAGAGCCGGGGAGTGGCCGCCAAGTGCAACCTATGCCACGGGGACCCGGAATGCGTCAAAAATTGCATGGCCAAAGCGCTCCATTATTGTGACATCAATGAATTGGCGATGATAAAAAGAAAACGTATGGACCGTAAACTGGCCGGCCACGCCGTTTCGCATGACAGGGACCTTCGAATATGAACGTCAGAGCAGGCAACCCCAAGGAAAGCGTCACCACTTTGTGTCGTATGTGCGATACCCGCTGCGGTGTGCACATTCATAAGAAGGACGGTATCATCGTGGATATAACCCCGCGGGAGGCGCATCCTGTTAACCAGGGGCGCATGTGCCCGCGGGGGGCCGCGGCCATCGACCTCTTTTATCATCCCGATCGCATTTTGAAACCGCTAAAAAAATTGTCAGACGGCACCTTCCAGGAAATTTCCCGCGAGCAGGCCCTGGATGAAATTGCCGCCAAGATGCTGGCGATAAAAAAAGAGCACGGGGCCAGGTCCGTGGGCGTGTGGAAGGGCGAAGGGGTCGGTTTTTTTCAACAGGAGGAATATGTCCGGCGGTTTATTCACGCCTTTGGATCTCCGAATTACTTTTCCAACGATTCCGCCTGCTATAATGGCCGGTATTTCGGCTACAGTCTGGTTACGGGCTTTTGGAACCCATTTCCGGAATTTTCGGAAGCGGGGCTGATCCTCCTTTTCGGAACCAATCCGCCCATGTGCCATCCCCCTTTCATGCGGGAGTTCGCCGATGCCCGCCAGAACGGTGCCAAACTCGTTGTCATCGATCCGCGGCTCAATCCCATCGCCTGCTATGCCGATATCTTTGCGCAACCCTATCCTGGCACTGATGGAGCCCTGGGCTGGGGATTGATCCGGTACTTGATCGAGACCAAAAACTATGACAGCGAGTTCGTGGATCGCTATAGCATCGGGTTCGAAAAAATGGCCCACTACGCCAAGAAGTTTACCCCGGAATACGTCGAAGAACAAAGCGGCATCTACGCCCACGTGGTCGATGATATCGCTCAACTGATCATCAAAAGCCGTCCCCGGGTAAGCATTTTTCCAGGGTCCGGTTTGGAACATCATGAAAACGGTGTCAATAATGTTCGTACGCTCGCCGCCCTGGGGTGTCTTATCGGCTCCTTGGATATCAGTTGCGGTCTCTTCTGGCCCGAGGATCTCGAACGACGCAAACTCACCCTGTATGATGAGCTTCCCCTATTAGATCAGAAGCCGATCGGCGCCGATAAATTCCCGGTTCTCTACGAGCTTAGAAAAGAATGTCATACGATGACGGCCATGGACTATATGCTCGGAAAAGGGGAATATCCGCTAAAAGGTCTGATCGTTACCGCGGCCAATCCGGCGGTGACCCACCCCAACACCCGCAAGGTCGAGGAAGCCCTCGGGAATCTTGAGCTTTTGGTCGTAAACGATTTTTTTCTCACTCCCACCGCTAAGCTGGCGCACTATGTGCTCCCGGCAGCGACTTTTCTGGAAAGATCGGAGCTTCATTATAATTTTAAACACCATATGGTCTTTCTCACAGAGAAGGTCATGGGAATTCCGGGAGTTCACGGTGAATATATGCTCTGGCACGATTTGGCCCATCGACTGGGTTTCGGCGAAAAGTATTTTCCGTGGCCCAACGAAGATGAAGTGAACCGCTGGATACTGGAGCCGACCGGCATCCGCCTGGAAGATCTGCGAAGACATTCCGGAGGCTATCGCTACAAGCCCATCCGTCATAAAAAATATTTAACCCAGCCGCTGCCGACGCCCTCCGGGAAAGTCGAGTTTGTTTCACCTTACTTAAAAAAGCTTGGCTTAGCGGAGATTCCTCACTATATTCCGCCTTACCACCTGCGCCATAAACGCAAGGAGTTCCCGTTTGTGCTCACCACCGGGGCACGAAAATCCCTTTTTTACCATTCCCGGCATCAAAATATTCAGCGATTCCGTACCGTACATCCCACCGCGGAAGTCGAGATCCACCCCCAAGATGCAGCCGCTCTGGGGATCAAAGACAATGAAGTCATCCGAGTCGTTTCCGAGATGGGTTCGCTGGAGATCCCCGCGAAAATCGTCAACGCAGCCGAGCTTCGGCAGGGCGTCATCGAAATTTACCACGGCTGGGAAGAGTGGCGTGTCAACTTTGTAACCCATGATGATATCAATGATCCGATCAGTGGTTTCCCCCTGTTAAAAGGCGTGCCGGTCAGAATCGAAAAAATTTGAAAGCGTCCGTCGTCCTATTTCTCCGCGCAATCTCTCGGGTTGACTCCCCCGCCCGATTCGGCTATACCTTCTGCAAAAACGAGTGTCTATCCTAAAATATCGAATACTTAGACGCTTAGTACCGTGGAGTCGATCGAACTTTGTCCATCGATCAACTTTTGAGGCTGCGGGTCGGCATTCGGGATGGGAGGAGCGCGGCGCGCGAGGTTTCGGGACGAAAAATTTGACTCTGACCTCCAACGTTTGCCAAGTGTTGTCTCGGAAACCGCTGAGGTGCTGCATTGACCCTGTGAAATCAAAATACCTGGATCAGACTTGGCAAATGCTGTTCGAATGCAAG
>CP070697.1:1877138-1884312 GCA_020353555.1 Desulfobacterales bacterium | reverse complement strand
TGCGCGTATTCCGCAATCTGATCCGCCGTCAGGGCCGCGCGCGGGATTTCAATCATCGTCCCGAACTTGTAATCGACATTCACGCCATGCTCCTGCATCACCTCCCGAGCGGCCGCCTCCAGCACTTCGCGCTGCCGTTTGAGCTCGTTGACGTGGCTGGTCAACGGGATCATCACTTCGGGATGGACGTCCACGCCCTCCAGGGCCACCGTACAGGCCGCTTCGAATATGGCGCGCACCTGCATGGTCGTCAAATCCGGAAACTGAATCCCCAGCCGCACCCCTCGCAGACCGAGCATCGGATTCGTTTCGTGCAAGAACTCCGCCCGTTTGAGGATCTTTGCTTTCACCTCGATTTGCTCCAGAAGGGCATCAATTTCAGCCAGATCCGCAGCGCGCAATAAACGAATTTTCAAATCGCCCAGTTCGTGCACCAGGCTGCGCGGGTCCGGCAGAAACTCATGCAGGGGGGGATCGATCAGCCGGATGATGACCGGCAGCCCGTCCATGACCCGGAAGATCCCGGCAAACTCTTCCCGTTGAAACGGCAGCAGGGTCTCCAAGGCTTCGCGCCGCTCACTCGGCAGATTGCCCATGATCATATTCTGAAAATGCGGCAAGCGCTCCGTCTCAAAGAACATGTGTTCGGTGCGGCAGAGTCCGATGCCCTCCGCCCCATAGTGCCGCGCACGCTGCGCATCCCGGGGGTAATCGGCGTTGGCCCAAACTCCCAGCCGGCGGAATTCATCGGTCCAGCCCAGCAATTTTTTCAGCCAGGGGTCTTCGATGTCCGGTACCATCGTCGTCAGTTGGCCCCGATACACTTCGCCGACGGTTCCGTCGATCGAGATCCAATCGCCTTCTTTGATCACCGTATCGCCCACAAGCATGTGGCGCTCGCCTAGATCAATTTCAAGCTTGGCTACCCCCACAACGGCCGGTTTGCCGAACTGCCGGGCCACCAGCGCCGCATGGCTGGTTCGCCCGCCCCGACTGGTGAGAATGCCCTCGGCCGCCAGCATTCCGTGCACATCGTCCGGCTTGGTTTCCGGCCGCACCATGATGACCTGCTTACCCTCCTTGCGGGCCCAGGTTTCGGCCCGATCGGCATCAAAGGCCACCACGCCCACTGCGGCCCCCGGGGAGACATTCAGGCCGGTGGCCAGCAACGCCCCCCCGCTTTTGGCTTCCTGCTTGGTTTGATGGTCAAACTGCGGATGCAGAAAAAAGTCGACTTGTTCGGGCGTCACCCGCAGCACCGCTTCTTCGCGCGTAATTAAACCCTCATCCGCCATATCCACGGCAATCCGCACCGCGGCCTGCGCCGCGCGTTTGCCGCTGCGCGTTTGCAGCATCCACAATTTGCCGTTTTCAATCGTAAATTCAACGTCCTGCATCTCGCGATAATGCTTCTCGAGGCGCAGGGCGATTTCTTCGAACTCGGCATAGACCAACGGCATCTCCTCTTTCAAATGGGAGATGTCCCGGGTCAGTCGAATACCGGCCACCACGTCTTCACCCTGGGCATTGTTGAGATAATCGCCTTCGATCTGATTTTCGCCCGTGGTGCTGTTGCGGGTCATCGCGACCCCGGTCGCGCTGTTATCCCCCAAGTTGCCGAAGACCATCGTGACGATATTGACCGCCGTCCCCAAATCATGGGCGATTCCGGCGGCATTGCGATAATCGACCGCACGTTTGCCGTTCCAGCTTTCGAACACCGCCTCGACGGCCAGTTGCAACTGTTCGTGCGGGTCTTGGGGAAAATCCGAGCTGCTCTGACGCCGGAAAATCGTCTTAAATTGCTCGGTCACCTGTTTCCAGTGCTCCGCGCGCAACTCCGCATCCACGGCGGCCCCCGCTTGTTGCCGGACCGTGGTCAGCACCTCCTCAAAGGCCTCATCGGCCACCCCCATAACCACGCTGCCAAACATCTGGATCAGGCGGCGATAGGAATCGTAAACGAAGCGTTCATCGCCGGTCAACGCGATCATCCCGTGAACGGTTTCGTCGTTCAAACCGATGTTGAGCACGGTATCCATCATGCCGGGCATGGAAAATCGGGCGCCGGAGCGGCACGACACCAACAGGGGGTTGGTGGGATCGCCGAATTTTTTCCCGCTGGCGGATTCCAGTTTTTCTAAAGCGGCCAATACCTGGTCCCACATTCCCTCTGGAAAAGAACCACCGCGGGCCAAGTAGGCATTGCACGCCTCCGTGCTGACCGTGAAACCGGCCGGCACCGGTATGCCGATGCGCATCATTTCCGCCAAATTGGCGCCCTTGCCGCCCAGTAATCCCCGGACGGCATTCCACTCACCGCCGACATACGTCTGGGCCTGATCAAGCTCATCGAAAAGAAACACCCATTTTTGCGTCATTTTTGTCACCTCCCCAGCAAGTTCCAGTAAGCGCCTATGCGCGCAGCTCGACCGAATCTAGTCCACCTTTAAGACTTCGTGCGGTTATTTGAGGCGGGCGGAGGACTGGGCTTGAAGGTCGCGGGCGACGCCGGCGGGCGCTTCGGGAACGCATCCGGTCTTGGTTAACGGGTTGCGCTTGTCGCTTTCCCATCATTATTGGGTGACCCATGCCTTCGGGACGGACGCCGATGGGACCGACCGCCGACCGTGACGATGCCCAATCACCCCCCTAAAACGCATCGGCCGAAGTCACCGAGGTATATGCTTCCTGCTAGTTCACCCCATATAGAGTCCCTTTTAGCAAGTCAAGCTTTTTAGAAAGCAAGTTATAATTTCGAACAAGATTCAAAGAAGCGCCAGGTCCGCACGACCAACGATTCGCTTGATCGAATCCTAAATACGTATTATGGTGGTGGACCTGAAATTCAAGTTGTCCGTTGGCGATGGGTTCGCCCGCGGGAGACACTGACTTTGGCTTTCACGCCGCCGGGTATGATTTTCGGGCGCAAAATTTCATTTTCGGACGCGCTTTTCTGAATCGGGCCGATCCACACGGGAGACTAGAATGGAAGATAATTGGGAAAAACAACTAGCCTGCGCCCCGCAATGCCTGCGGTGCAACAGGGCGTTTGCCCCCCAAGACCGGCGGCCTTTGTCCGTCTACGACCATCAGCCCATTTGTGGGCAATGTAAGCAGGAGGAAGAAAAACGACCGGATTACGAAGATGCATCCAAAGCCATGATCGCCGCTTGTTTAAAAGCCACCAACAAGCCTTATGGTGACCCGGCCGGATATTGCTTCCACCATTTTTGTCCATTTAAATGCAATGACTAGTTCTACTTTGTCACATTACCGCAAACCTTCCGGGGACAAGCGCCTCAACCGGGGCCCGCTAACGCAAAGGCCGGCCCAGACCGCCGCAAAAACTTTCGCAGCGGTCGCGACCCTCTGTTCGCAGCGGCCTGGCATCAACTGGAGCTGACCTGCAAATGGCGACGAAAACACCTGAAGAAGACCTGCTGCAAAAAATCAAAGAACTGGAAACCCAAGTCCTGGCCCTCCAGCGCGTCGGGGCGCAAATCGAAAATCAAAATCAGTTTTTAAGATTGATCCTCGAATCCCTGCCGCATCCTTTTTATGTGATCGATACCAAAGATTATACCGTGAAAATGGCGAATGCGGCCGCCCGCTTGGAGCAACGACAAAAAAACTCCACCTGCTATGCGCTGACACATGGGCGAACGAAGCCATGTGACGGGGAAAGGCACGCCTGCCCCCTTGCAATTGTCACCCGGACCCACAAGCCGGCGATCGTGGAACATGTGCATTATGATCCGAAGGGGCACCCCCGCGATGTGGAAGTCCATGCTTTTCCCTTATTCGACCCGGAGGGCAATGTCTCCCAAATCATCGAATACTGCCGGGACATCACCGAGCGCAAGAAGATCGAAAGGGAGTTGCAGGAATCCGAACTGAAATTTCGCTCCGTGGCCCAGTCGGCCATCGACGCCATCATTTCATCCGATCAACGGGGCAATATCGTCTTCTGGAATTCCGCCGCCCATCAGATGTTCGGATACACGGAAAAAGAGATTATGGGCCGGCCGCTGACCGCTTTGATGCCGGTGAGATTCAGAGAGATGCACAAACAAGCCCTGCGGCACCAAGACCCCGCCGGTACCGCGCAATCCGGCGTGATCGGCAAAACCGTCGAGCTGGTCGGGCTGAACCAAGACGGCCGGGAATTCCCCATCGAGCTTTCCCTTTCCACCTGGCGGATAGGTGCAGATGTATTCTATACCAGTGTCATCCGTGATATCTCCAAACGCCGCCAAATCGAAAAAGAGCGCGATCAATTAATTCAAAGCCTGCAGGAGTCGCTGGCCAAGGTCAAGACCTTGAGGGGATTACTCCCCATTTGCGCCTCCTGCAAAAAGATCCGCGATGACAACGGTTATTGGAATCAACTCGACGCCTACATCCGCAGCCATTCGGACGTGCAGTTCACTCACGGCATCTGTCCGGAGTGTGCCCAGAAGCTATATCCGGAGTATTATCAAAAATAAAAAGATGCGCCCTTCCTGTTCGCGACACGGTTCGGGTGACCGGGAAGGAGCGCGCCGGGTCAGGCCAGGCCGGTGAAGTCGAAGTGCAGTTTGGCTTGATATTTTTCGATGCGCTTGAATATTTCCTTGAGCATTGTCTGCTCGATGCGGGAGAGCTTCTTCGGGTTGATATAGTTGTCCGGTTTGGCGTTCTCATCGACCAGCGCTTTGACCTGGCGGATGAAACGCATCTGCATCAGATAACTGTAAGCGGTCTCCAGTTCGTTGTAATCCGGCAGCGTCAAGGCCTTCTGGTTGGCCAGTTGTAATAGTCGCTCTAGGGTGTTGGTTTCTTCGATTTGGTTGTGCAGGGCATAAATGCGGGCGAAATCTACGATCGGCTGCATGGCCGCCTTGATATCAAGCGTGTCGCGATGCTCGCCTTTGGATGCCACGACAAAATTACGGAAAAATCCGATCGGCGGTTTGAAATACGATGCATTCTCGGCCAAATGGCGAAAAAATTTCTTCCATCCCACCAGCGCATCAAACAAATGCTTACGCAGCCGGACGATAAAATCCATATCGCCATGGGCCCCGCGCAAGTCAAAGAAAATACTGGCCTGCAGCAAGGTTTCCGGTGCGGCGGTGCGGATCCATTTGGAAAAATACTCCTTCCAGGTCGCCAGCGGCTGGCACCATTTGGGGTTCTTGGCCATCACCCCGCCCTTGCAGAATGCGTAGCCCGCCTCATCCAGCCAATTGCAGACTTTTGCCCCCAAATTCAGAAAATAGGCCTGGATCTGCTTCTGGGATTTGGCGGGGACATCTTCAAATACGATCGCGTTGTCTTGATCGGTTTTCAGCGTTTGTTCTTTTCGGCCTTCACTGCCCAAAATCATAAAAACAAACGGCACCGGCGCAGGGCCCAGCTCACCCAGCGCAAAATCGATGATCTTTCTTAAAACCGCATCCGAGACCGTCGTCAGAAACCGAGTGACGTTCTTGGCCTTGGCCCCGGTATTAATTAGGTTTTCAATCAAACGGGGGATTTGGTGGTGAATAAGGAAGATCTGATTGATAATCTTGGCCTGGGCAATCTCCCGCATGATGAAAAAAGGCGACTGGCCCTGTGCTTTCAGTAGATCCTGGTTGGTGACCACTCCGACGATCCTGTCGGCCTCATCTCGGACCGCCAGGTGCTTAATGTTTTTCTGCATCATTTCCATGAGCGCCTCGAAAACTAAGGCCTGCACGGAGATCGTGCTCAAGGGCGAAGACATGATCTCCGCCACCGGACGGAGAATATCGCAACCGGTGGCAATCACCTTGCGGCGCAGATCGTTGTCCGTTACCACACCGACAAAATCATCGCCCCCTTCGCGGATGAATATCGAGCTGCAGTTGTGCTCGCTCATCACCGCGGCCGCCGCCTGGATGGGCATGTCCTTGTCGCAAAAAATCAATTCTTTGTTGAGGACACCTTCCACCGGCAAACTGAAAAATGCCAACGCATCTTCCCGCGGTTTGAAATTGGTGGCGATGATTTCCGCATAAGACCGGTCCAGCATCCGTTTGCCGAAGGTATCGGTAAAATAATCCGAAAAAGCCTCATGGCGTTGGCAGATATCAAAAAACTTTTCTTTCGGTAAAGTATAGAAGTAAGAGTTCTCCGTGACTCGCAAAGTCCGAATGGCGATGCCCTTGTTGAGCAAAAGCGAAATTCCCCCAAACATATCACCTTCGGCCAACATGCCCCGCAGCGTCTTCTTGTCGTTTTCCTGAAAATACCGTTCGGCCGCACCCTTTTGCATAATGTACAAGTATTCAACCTTGGACTGGCCCTGGACGAATAAAATCGTATCCCGCGGGTAGTTAATGACGGAGATCGCTGCGGCAATGTCTACCAGTTCCGATTCGGGAAGAAATGAAAAAGGAACCAGCTTGGAAAGAAAATGCAGCGCCTGGCCCGCGACGACGATGGAGGCATAGGCTTCATTCCGCATGCGCTGACGAAACTTGTCGGCAAAATATTCATAAAAATTCTTGAAGCGCGTGCAGATATCCAGAAAAACATCTTGAGGCAGAACGTATAGGATCGCCTCCTCGTGCACGGCGACACTCCGCACCGATATGCCGGCGTTCATCAGGATGCAGATCCCGCCAAACGTTTCACCCGGCTGCAGCAAGCCGCTGAGCTCCTTTTGGCCGCTTTGGTCGTAAAAAAGCTCCAGTGAGCCTTCGCGAACAATATAGAGGCAGTTCAGTTTGGTGCGGCCCTGGGTGGACAGGAGGGTCCCCTTGGGATAGCGCTCAACCGCAATCGAACCGGCCAGACGGGTCAACTCTTCTTCGGGTAATCCCGCAAACAGCGGGAGACGGGCTAAAAATTCAAAAACTTGATTCGGCATCATCATCCTCAAATCTGTGGCTCAAAACCAACGGCGACTTCGCCATAGGGAGCGGTGGCGGTCGTGTCCGAAGAAATTGCCGCATCCCCGCGGCTTGTCAAGGCGTTGCCGGCAAGTCGGTTAACCGTTCAATAACTTTGGTAAAATAACACAAAGCCATCCTTGTGCCAATCCAATCTAAACGGGTATTCAGGGAAAACACTCGGGGAATGTCTCAATTTAGCTGTATGCAAAATATCCCGGTCGCCGGCTCATCGGCCTAGCCCTGTCTTTTAAAGGGCTAAACGGTTACGG
>CP070697.1:1869818-1877038 GCA_020353555.1 Desulfobacterales bacterium | reverse complement strand
GTTCACATAGAACGACATTACGGGCGGCGTGGATGGCCGTTGCCAGCCGGCGATCATCTTCCGGCGTACGAACTTCGTCGAAAAGGATATCAAAAGCAATGACGGCTGCCTCTTGCTCGGTGAGAATCTCAATGAGGCGGGCATGCAAGGAGCGGGGCCACTTGGCGGGGTCCTCATGCAGGTTGAGTTCGGCGGACGACTTTTTGTCCAGCGCGACAATGACGACATCCGCGGGGGGTTGCCGCGGTCCACGCAGCCAGTACAAGAAGCTGAGACCATACTTTTCCTCCAGGCCCGGCCCCACAAGAGCCATGTTTACGCCCAGGATGCCGATCAGCAATCCGACGATTAATGCGCGACGGAGAAGAGACATTTCCAAAGTCTCCTACCGGGGGGTCTGAATCCACCAACAGGGCGGTTTCTACAGGGGAGAAGAGGCTTTTTGTCGGTGGCGTTCCAACCTTGCCACGGCGTATCCCATTCAGTGGCTCAGATACTCAAGGCCGAAGCCCGTCTCTGATTCCTTGCTCTGAAAAGCGCGTCAACGGGTCAGCGTTGCGGGAGGATGGGAGCTTCCTGCTGAAGTAACTAATGATACGATCGGAGGGATTGGCTGTCAAGACCCTGTGCATCGATCGAACGGCGGTCGCGGCAGCGTCTGCCCGCGGATATCCAGGCGGCCGGCCGGGATACGATCCGAAAATAATTCAATTTCAGTAACCGTTTAGCCCTTTGAAAAACCATGGATAGGTCGACCGGGATCTTTTTCATACAGCTAAGCACTCATGGCCCTCTGGGCCACCACGGTGCATGAAAATTTTATTTGCTTACTAAACCCGGCGAATAAGCGGGTGAGTGCTTGACGGTCTCAATCTTGGGGCCGGATGATAGCGCAAAAATGCCGGTTTAAACGGTAGCGGATCAAATAGGATTCGGCTCGGATTTCGCGTGTGAGCAGGTTGTCAATTAAGTCGTCTTTGTAGCATCTAAAATAGGCGGCTTTCAGACACGACAGCGCTGCGTTCCGGCGGATGCTTGCCCTCCTTGAACGGCATAAGCTCCTTTTGGCTTCATAACTATCAAGGTATTCATCAATGTGGCCCCGTAAAATGATCGCAGTTCAACCGCATTTTGGGCAACAGCCGGATAATTGTCTAAAATTGCGGCTAGGACAACTCCGGCCCCGATGACGACACCTTTGACGTTCATGGCCATCCCTCCTCTTTTGCAGGTCGGGCATCCAAGTCCGTAAAGCACGGCTTCAGGGTCTTACTGCCAACTCTTTTCTGCAGAATTCATGCCTGGACGTGAGGGCGGGGCGGCATGGGGAACGCGCGGATTTATCATTATGATTTTAAAGCAAATTTTAAGCAGGGCCACGGCATGGTACCGCCCGTGAGGTCGGAAAACTTCGCCTCTAAGTGTTAATTCGATAGACATTATGGCTAACTGGTGCATATTCAGTTGACAATCCAGGCGCCTGCGTTGCGAGGGCGCCCCCATGGCCGAAGTTGTGAAACACCGTCGATCCGATCAAAATGGCGAAATGCAACGCCATCTTGGCTTTAGGCACGGCCAACGCCGGCCCAGCGGTAGTGTTTTCAGTTTATCCGGGTTGACTCCCGTAAACTGATCTGTAATTAGGGGCGGGTCCCCGTGCCCGCCCGGTGCGACTGCCGATGAGGCGCTGGAAATGGTGTGGACCTTATTGCGGGGATGTAAATAGGGGTGCGTAGTCGCCGTAGCCCTCTTTTTCCAACTGCTCTTTGGGGATAAACCGCAGGGAAGCGGAATTGATGCAATAGCGCAGGCCCGTGGGTGGGGGTCCATCCGGGAAGAGATGCCCGAGATGGGAATCGCCGTGTTTGCTGCGCACTTCGGTGCGGGTCATGAAAAAACTCCGATCTTCATGCTCCACGATGTTGGCGGGTTCGAGGGGCTGCGTGAAACTCGGCCAACCGGTGCCGGATTCAAATTTGTCCCGGGAACTGAAAAGAGGCTCGCCGGAGACAATGTCCACGTAAATGCCTTCTTTTTTGTTGTTCCAGAATTCGTTGTTAAAGGGGGGCTCGGTGGCATCCTGCTGGGTGACGCGGTATTGCAGAGGCGTCAGTTTCCGGCGAAGCTCCTCGGCATTCGGTTTGGAATACCTGGCGCCCGCCGCGCGCTTGGCCGCAGGCTCGGCAACATCGCCCCATACTTTCCTTAGAAATTGATCGCGCCCCGAATTGTACCGGTAGAATTTATAGCGGAGCGCGCTTTTCTTGTAGTAGTCTTGGTGGTAGTCCTCCGCCGGATAAAACTTTTCAAATTTAACGATCTCGGTGGCGATCGGTTTAGCGAAACGCCCGGATTCTTCCAGTTCTTTGCGGGATGCCTCCGCCAGGCGTCTTTGTTCCTCGTCATGGTAGAAAATGGCCGGGCGATACTGGGAGCCGCGATCGACGAATTGCCCGTCGGGATCGGTCGGATCCACATGACGCCAGAAAATATCCAGGAGTTCCTTATAGGTGATCTTTTGCGGATCATACCGGACCTGAACCGCTTCCGCATGACCGGTCCCACCGGCTGAGACTTCGCGGTAAGTGGGGTTTTCCGTCTGTCCGCCGGTATAACCGGACATAACTTCCACGACCCCGTCGAATTTTTCGAAGTCGGACTCCACGCACCAGAAACACCCTCCGGCAAACGTGGCTTCGCGTAACACGCTGTTTTTCGCATCCATGGGCATACTCTTTTCAGTTTGCGGGCTTTTGGCGATTTTAAATCCGGCGCCGATGACGCCGATTAGCCCCAGCATCAAAATAAGGAAAATGGTTTTCATGTCAATCCCTCCATTTGTTTCCATCAATTATTACAGATTCACTGCCGTTTGAAAGGTTTCAATATGCGCGATTTTCGCTGTCTCGGATTCTTCATTGAAATGGGAGAACATCTCCCGGCGAAAACCGGCCTGTCGATTTGATTGATAAAATAAGCACCACCGAAACGGAAATCATAAAGAAATGGTCAAGAAAGAGTAAAGATTCGGTAAAAATTTGAAAAACAGAAGTGAGACAGGACGTGATAAATCAGATGCAGGTTGATTCGGGCGCTGTTTGGCTTTCTTTATTTTGGGGTGGGTGAACGCTTACGATCCTGCCCGGCGGGTCAATATTTTCAATGTCCGAAATCTGCTGGGTAGGGTCCGTTGATCGTTGCCGGTCAGAGGTTGCGTCTATCGCCCCAAACGGCGAATCCAACCAGCGCACGGCGACCAGCGGTTGCAAACCGGTGCGCCCGCCGTGGCGTCAAAAATCGCGACCCCACCGACAACCAACAACGATCAACAGACAACGGACAACGGGCGGCGAACAGATCAAATCAAACTCGCTTCGAGAAACGTTGCGCCACGGACTATCCGTGTCGTTCCACGAGTGGCGCCAAACCCAAGTCCTTCAAGGTGCCCTCGTGGGGGCGGCCGCTTTGGGGATCCCAGCCCATGGCCCGGCGGTATTCAGCGGCCAGGCTTTCAATGTCGATGCTGACTCCCGCCAGCGGGCCGTCTTCCTGCGGCGGCTGTCCCGCCATCCGTGGCGGAAGTTTGAGATCCGCCGACTGAATGCCCTCCCGGATATTGAAACTTTGCCGCAGGGTCTGAATCCGCGCACCGGCCTGCAAGAGCTCCTCAAGTGCCATATCCCAGCCGGTGGCCGCATTCAGAAACTCACGCAAGGGAAAATCCCCGAAAAACATCAGCGGAAACAGGCATACGCCGGCACTGGCACCGGACTGCAAGTAGCGTGAAGCCGTTGCACTGACCGGACCCTTGCTCTTATATTCATAACGTTCATATCCACTGAACTGCAGCTCCGGATACGGGCCAAATGCTCCGGGACCGCCGTCGATACGGGCCATGGGGCCCGCCGTGTGCCGGCCGGGCGTGGGATCGCATACGAAACCGGTGCCTCGGCTGGGGAGGAACAGGGCATTATGCAAACCGGGTTCCTGGCCCCCCACATGCATCGCATAGGCTTCCGCGTCTTGGCCGATTTTTTGCGCCGCCACTTGCACGCCGTCGGCCAGGATGTCGCCCAAACCCTGACGGAGGGTGATCTTATCCAGCATGGCGATCATGGCCTCCTTATTGCCCCAGGTCAGTTCGATTCCATCGGTATCGGACCTGGAAATGAGGCCTTTTTCAAAGCATTCCATGGCAAAGGCCAGCACGCTGCCGGCCGAAATGGTATCTAGACCGCTGCGATTGCACATGTCATTCATTTTGATGATTGACGCCAGGTCATCGTTCATACACAGGGTCCCGAAAGCGCCGATGGTTTCATATTCCGGTTTGTGGGCTTCTCCCACCGGGTAAGCCCCCTTGGAAACATTAAATATGCCCCCGCAGGCGATGGGGCAATTCGCACACCCGTATTTCTTCGTTTGATATTGAATAACCGTATCGCCATCCGCTATTTTATCCAAATTGGGAAAGGCCTGTCTGCCGGCCAGAAGCCAGTTTTTGATGGGGGTGGCGCCCCCGGTGACAAGGGTGCCGGTCAATCCGCAGGTGCCGTGTTTCATCAGAATCTGGGGAAACCCCTGGGATTTTCGGAGCGCCTGGACAAAATCTTTGCGCAGCTGCTCCAGACCGGCCGCGTCCGCCACGGCAACCTTGCCGGAGCCGTGCACGGCCACTGCTTTAAGCTTTTTGGAACCCATAACGGCGCCCACGCCGGACCGGGCGGCGGCCCGACCCCGATCATTGACGATGCCGCTGATTAAGCAGAGCTTTTCGGCGGCGGGTCCTGCGGATGCCACGCGCAACTTGGCGAGACCCAGTTCGCTTTGGAGGATCTCCTCCGTCGCCACCGTGTCTTGACCCCAGAGATGATCCGCGCTGCGCAAATCGATGCGTTCGTCCGTTACCAGCAAGTATCGGGGAGACGGTGCAATCCCGGAGACGAAAATAGCGTCCCACCCCGCCGCTTTTAAAGCACTGCCAAATTGACCCCCCGAGTTCGCATCGCCCCAACCGCCGGTGAGCGGCGACTTGCACACCGCCATATAGCGGGCCCCGGTGGGAGTCTTGGTTCCCGTCAAGGGTCCCGTGGTAAATCCGAGAATATTTTCGGGCCCCAAGGCGTCGATGCCCTTTTTCTGGTGCTCGAACAACAGCCGCACACCCAATCCCTGTCCTCCGATGTATTCACGGGCCATACGCGCATCGAGTTTTTCCTCGCGGATTTCGCCGGTCGTCAAATCAACCCATCCGATCCTTCCCATGTATCCTCCTGACATCGTACACCTCCTTTAGCATTTGCCACGCTCATTACTATCTCAGGGCTTGTTTGGCAAGCGCTAATTTGACGCGGCAGTCTCTGGGTGGCGGCGTGGTTTTCAGCGCTGGATCGGCAACGCTGCTGATGATTCGGGAAAGAACGAAAAAGGTGAAGGAGGAATTTACGGTGTGCAACCGTTTTATTTCTTGCGTTTCATCACGATCTTGGCCAGAGCGATGAGGCCGACACCGAGCAATAACAACGTGGCGGGTTCAGGGATTGGCTGGATCTGAGAATCAGGCGGCACCAAATCGGTTGCGGGGAGCCGGTCGTTCGTATCGAAGAACTCTTTTGTAGCGCTGTTGGGGAAAGCGACCGCGGTGAATGCGGCATCGAACCCCCTCTCCAGCCCCGTCGTGCTGGGCTCGGAAATAACGAAAAAGGGATTCGCTCCGGTAGGGCCCGGTGCGGCCGGTCGCCATGGTGGGGTGGTGGGGCTGAAAACGGTGCCGCTCCCTGCGGCTGGCTTGAGCAGGTCGTCGGACATCCTGGAGAGAACACTTCCACCCTTCCAGTTCGTTTGGCGACGAGCGGCAACGATGCGCCCCCGGCCGTCTTCCCCATTGGATTTTCCTCCGGCGATCGGAAAGTCTGCCAGCGCAGCCGGCACCTGGGGGCCGGCGAACCCGAGCGGCACGCCGCTAGCCCTGGCCTTCAAGCAAAGACTCGCTGCTACCAGTATTAGCAGGAAAACGGCAACTCTGTTGATGATGCACCTCTTTTCCCGGCTGTTAAAGCAACCTGTTGAAATTTAAGCCAGGCTTGACACGAAAACGGTCCCAGGGACCTTGCCGCAAGATATTTCGCAAAGAGCTTCAACTTCGATTGAGGTACTGATAGTGACTATCAAACAAACACTAGCAAGGTTAATTCAGGCATCAGGTTGTGAGACGGTTGCAGAACCCGCTACAAAAAGAAAATCCGAAAGACCCCATGAAGTTCCGATTGACGGGAAAATAATTATATCACTGTAATTGATATTTAAGGAGAAGTCGATTGTCAACAACTTTTCTTCTTTTTGGGAACCAAATAAGCAATTTTGACCATATCCGGCCAGGCAACGTTGCATCGGCGCGGGAAGATGGTCCATGCCATTCGGGATTTTCTCCCAGACGAAAGAACCCTCGCAGCAGCGCACGGCTCCGGCGGATTCAGATGATTTTCGAGTGCAGTGGGTCGGCCCCGGACGTGCGAGCGGTGAGATATCTATTTTTAGGGTAGGGAGCCGCCTAACTGATCCGGGATGATGAAATTGAAGCGACTGCCTTTAGCCAGGCCCTCACTTTCGGCCCAGATCCGGCCGCCGTGAAGCTCCACTAGATTTCTAGCCAAGGCCAGGCCGAGGCCGGTTCCCTGATATTTGCGGCTCTTGGAACCGTCGACCTGTTCAAAAGGGTCGAAAATGCGCTGGAGGTCCTCGGGTTTGAGTCCGATGCCCGTATCCTCAACGGTGATTTTTACGAGCGCTCGTCCAGGGGCGTTTACGATTTCCCGCGCCGCCGCTTCAGCATCGGAGGCGCGGCAGGCCGCCAGCCGGATTGTCCCGCCTTCGGGGGTGAATTTAGAAGCATTGGAAAGCAGGTTGTATATGATCTGTTTGAGCTTGCGCTCGTCAGCATGGATGGAGGCGGGAATACCCTGCATTTCCGTTGACAGTTTTATCCCCCGGGTGCGGGCGTCGTCTTCAATCACGGTCATGCTGGCCTCCAAAAGCGATCGTAAATCGACGGCGGCGGGCTGCAATGTGAACCTACCGGCTTCGACCTTGGATAGATCCAGGATATCGTTGACGAGGGAGAGAAGATGTTGACTGCTTTGCAGCACGTCTCCCAGATATTCCGCTTGGACCGCATTTAACTTGCCAAAGTGTTGATCCACGACGATTTCGGTGAAGCCGAT
>CP070697.1:1862461-1869718 GCA_020353555.1 Desulfobacterales bacterium | reverse complement strand
CCAACCCGCTTTCCGCCAGGGCTTCTTCAAACGCCTGTTTGGTATCCAGAGCGCCGGCGGCAATACCGCAGGTGGCCATGCCGATATGAATTTTGGGAACCGGGGCTTCACCAAAGGCTTTGCGGCGCTGCCCGGCGACTTCACGCCGGGCGCGGTATCTTTGTTGGGGGGTCCCGCTATGGCTTGGATTCATTTCTTAGCCGTTCTCTTTGTTGTTTGTCTTTTTCGATCTGGATGCGCAAGACCAAGCCCTCGACTTTGCTGGGAGCCATCGCCCCATGCAGGGTGTTGCCGACGACGGCGACGGGCGCCAGGGCGCAACACCCCACGCAGGCGACTCTTTCCAGGCTGAATTCGCGATCCGCCGTGGTTTCCCCCTCCCGGATGCCGAGTTTACGTTCAAAGTTCTCCAGAATAATATCTCCGCCCTTAACGTGACAGGCGGTCCCCAGACAGACTTTGACGGGATTTTTACCCGGCGGATGGAGTCTAAATTGGTTGTAAAAGGTCGCGACCCCGAAGACCTCCGAAGCCGAGAGATCCAGGTGGTCGGCCACCATTTCAATGGCTTCGGGCGGAAGATAAGCAAGTTTTTCCTGGATCATCTGCAGGAGGGGGATCAGTTGGCCTCTGGCGTCACTGAGGGAGGCCATTCCGGACTTAAGCTCTTCGAGAATGGTCTTTTCTTCAGGACTGATTTGCCGATGCATCAACGAATCCTTGGGCGTCATCAACTCTCACGATCAACAGCTATGATTGGCCCCGTGTCCCTGTTCTCAACCGGGCCTTCCGTCACAGCCGGGGCGGGGTTCTGACTGCAACGGGAATCGCCGCTCAGATCTTTTCCAGCGCCCCGTACGCCGCCTGAATGCGATCGCGCAGCAAAAAACAGAGTCTCTCCAGAAGATTAAATCCGAGCTTTGTATCCCTGGTCATCACATTCCTCAAATCCGCCCCCTTCAACACCAGGACTTGGGAAGATCTTTGACAGGAGGCCGAAGACATCAGAATGTGCGGTTCGTCCAAAAGCGTGGACCAGCATCCCAAGACCCTTCCCTTGCCGAGCGCCGCGAGGGTGACGCTGCCCTTGCGGCCGCCCAGATTCATGGCCCGTTCCAAGAAAACCTGTCCTTCGATAATGATATAAAGATGTTCACCAAAATCACCCTGCTGAAAAACGTATTCGCCGGCTCGATAGGTCCTGGGGTGACAGATACGGGCAATATTTTGAATGTCGCTCGGCTCTAACCCTTTGAAGAATTCGGAATTTAGCAGGGCTTGTTCAATTTCCAGAGGTTCCATGTTTTTACCCCTTTGCGCGTGTGCGCTGCCGCCGTCGCAGTCAATCACGGCGCGCAGCGCGTTCCTTGAATCGTCAAAATTCAATTTGCCGCTGCGGGTCCGGCTTGTCCGTGTCCGGGTTAGCTATTTAACAAAAATGATTATCAAATACAATCAGGATGTAGAGTTTTCCACCTCCTCTCCAGCGGTATATCGAAAATGTTTGCTTTCAACATCCTAAGGCTATAAAGATCAACTTGAAAATTCGTAACTGTTTAGCCCTTCGAGAAACCAGGGATAGGCCGACAGTCTGTCGGCCGGAATATTTTTCATACAGCTGAATTGATACGAATATGCCTGATACGCGACCCGCATGAATCCTTTGTCGATCCCGCGCCTCGGTGGGATTTGGCTCAAGTGCCAAGCGCAAACAGCTTGGAGGTGTGATATGGAGAAAGTGAAGGGTTTCCCGGCGACGTCCCAAGATGATTATCAGTTGAATATGATCAACATCATTAAACAGGCGGTCGGCAGCTTCGGCGCCCAGGAGATTGCCAGTCGAAAAAACGACGGCACCATGTTGCGCTACACTTACGCCGCAGCCTATCAAAGGATGCAGCGCCTGGCCAACGGCCTGAGGGAGATCGGAGTTGGGGTCGGAGAACGCATCGGGGTTTTGGCCTGGAATACGCACGAGAACTATGAGATTTACTTCGCTGTCCCCGGAATGGGGGCCGTCATGCTACTGCTGAACCTGCGTTTGACCCCGCAAGACTTGAGTTATGTGATCAGCCACGCCGGGGCCAAATTCATCATCGTCGACGAGACACTTCTACCCATCGCCGAGGCCGTGGCTCCTCTTTGCCCAAGCGTGGAAGGCTACGTGATTATAACCGCCAAGAAACTCAAGGAAATTAACACCGAACTGTCTCCGATCTACTCATTTGAAGAACTGATTGCCGCGGCCGCCCCTCAATTTGACTGGCCCAACCTGGATGAAAAATCGGCTTACGCGGCCTGCTACACGACCGGAACGACGGGCAAGCCCAAAGGCGTTTATTATTCGCACCGCAACGTCTATCTGCACACCTGCGCCGTCGCCGCCAGCAGTGAAATCAGCCTCAGAGACGTTTATTGCCAGATTGTCCCCATGTTCCACGCCCTCGGATGGGGCTTGTCCCAGGCCGCCACCCTGAGCGGCGCCAAAATTGTTTTTCCGGGCATCTACACCCTGGAGAAGCTGGGGCCGTTGTGTGAAATCATGGTCCGTGAAAAGGTGACGGTCAGCGCGGGTGCGCCGGCCATCTTTCTGCCCCTGTTGGAATACATTCGCAAGCTGGATGAGAAACCGGACCTTACCGGGGCGCGGTTCCTCTCCGGCGCCACCGAACCACCCGTGGCAATGATGAAAGCTTACCGGGAGCTGGTGGGTGCCGAAATCATTCACGCCTACGGGGCCACCGAAACCACTCCGCTGGTGACGATTAATCGTTTAAAACCCTGGTTGGCCGGCACCCTTTCCGAAGCCGAACAGTGGGATCTGAAGCGCAAACAAGGTTACGGTGTCGTGGGACTGGACCTGAAAGTGGTTGATCCCGAAGGCCGGGAATTGTCCAAGGACGGCAAGACCCCCGGCGAAATCCTGATTCGCGGTCCCTGGATTACCGGCAGTTATCGCGACGCCCCCGGCACCGAGGAGCAATTCACCCCAGACGGGTACTGGAAAAGCGGTGATGTCGGGACCATTGACGCCGAAGGCTATGTAAAAATCACGGACCGGATCAAGGATGTCATCAAGAGCGGCGGGGAATGGATTTCTTCGGTGGATATGGAAAACGAGATCATGTCGCATCCCGCGGTCCTGGAGGCGGCGGTGGTCGGCGTGCCCCATCCCAAATGGCAGGAACGTCCCCTGGCCCTCGTCGTTTTGCGCGCGGAGCACAAGCATCAGGTTTCCGAAGCTGACATCAAGGCGCATCTCGGCCAAACATTCGCCAAGTGGCAGCTGCCGGACAAGGTGGTCTTCGTGGATCAGATCCCCAAAACCAGCGTGGGCAAGTTAAATAAAAAAGTCATACGCGCCGAACATCAAGATACCTATCAGGGGTGAGCAGTCACCCGACTCCAATTCTAGCCCCTTGATGCGGGGCCGGATTCGAAGCGTTTATATTCATTGTTTTGGCTCTGTGCGGGACGTATCGGGTTTATCTTGGGTTTCAAGGCATTTCCCCCTCGGCTTTCCCTGTCGCTCGCAAAACGCCGCTGGCGGCCACCGCCGCCCCCAGGAGCGCCGGCTGTTCGTGCACGATGACCTGGACGGGTATCTGTCGCATCAGGTCCTGGAATCGCCCCTTGTCGACGAAGGCTTCCATAAACCGGCTTTCCTGCAGTTTGGGCAGAATCTTAGGAGCGATCCCGCCCCCCAGGTAGATACCGCCGCGGGTTAGTCCAATCAGCGCCAGATTGCCGGCCGCCGCTCCGAAAATGGCAACAAACAGATCAAGGGCCCGCACGCAAATGGGCTCCCGGCGTTGCAGGGCTGCTTCGGAAATAGCCTTGGCGGGGTCGCCGTCCGCCAGGCGCTGCGCCAGCCACGGGGGCGCGGTTTCCTGCCCGGTATCTTTCAGCCAGGAGTAAATATTGAACAACCCTGGTCCGGACAGCAGCCTTTCCAGACTGACGTGTCCCCAACGCTGATGCAGATATTGCCACAGCCGGCACTCGGTTTCATTGGTGGGGGCAAAATCACTGTGTCCACCTTCGGAGGGCCATGGAACGGTTTCGTTCGCCGACCGCATCAGCAGCGTCATGCCCAGACCTGTACCCGGGGCGATCAGGCCCCGGGGACCTTGGGCGTGGGGGACGCCGCGGTTCAAGCAGACCAGCTCTTTGTTGGATAAAAGCGGAACGGCATGTCCCATGGCCTGCAGATCGTTGATCAGATGCACCCGGTCCCAGTCAAAGCGCTCTTGAAGTTGCTTTTCACTGACTTCCCACGGAAGATTGGTGGTTCGGCAGCGGCCGTCCTCCACCGGCCCGGCCACCCCGAAACAGGCGCTGAGGATGGCATGCGTATGTTTTTCCACAAAGCGTTGGATAATTTCCTCAAGGCCGGCCGCCTCCCGGCTGGAATAAGTCTCGCACACTTCCAGCCGCGGACGCGGCTGTTTGCGGGTAAACAGTCCCAACCGGGTTTGGGTGCCGCCGATATCCCCGGCCAGGACCCATCCTTTTTTCTTAGGCTTCGTCAAGGGTGCCTCCATGGGCTGCTGCGCTAGATGATCGATCCGCGCGACGTCCGACAGATCCGAATTCCCTTTAGCGCAAAACCTCACATGTTTCAAGCCCTGGAACGATTCGCACGCCGATTAGTTGGGGGCCTCATGCATGACATTCAGCTGGTTATCCCGCAGATCGACTCGAATCGTCGCCCCGTCCGGCAGATCACCGGCGATGAGCGCCCGGCCGATTCGGGTCTCCAGCTCCCGCTGGATATACCGGCGCAGGGGCCGGGCACCGTAGACAGGATCGTATCCCGCTTCCGCGATAAATTTGCGGGCATCAGGGGTGATGTCAACGCGGATATGCCGCTCCTCAAGGCGCTTGGCCAAATCCTGCGTCAGAAGACTGACGATCTGCTCCACCTCCGCCAGCGTCAGCGGTTTGAAAAGCACGATATCATCCACGCGGTTTAAAAACTCGGGCCGAAAATGCTGCCTGAGCTCGCGCAAGACCTGATTTTTCGCTGCTTCTTTCATCTCGCCCTGGGCGGTTACGCCTTCCAAAAGATAATGGGAACCAATGTTGCTCGTCATGATGATCACCGTGTTTTTAAAATCCACGGTGCGCCCCTGCCCATCCGTGAGGCGGCCGTCATCAAATATTTGCAGCAGCACGTTGAAGACGTCGTGGTGGGCTTTTTCGATTTCATCGAACAGGATCACGGCATACGGCTTGCGGCGCACGGTCTCGGTCAGCTGCCCGCCTTCTTCATACCCCACATAGCCGGGGGGGGCTCCGATCAGGCGCGAAACGGTATGTTTTTCCATGTATTCGCTCATGTCGATACGGACCATGTTTTCTTCGGAGTCAAACAAGGCCTGGGCCAGTGTTTTGGCCAGCTCCGTTTTGCCGACCCCGGTGGGACCCAGGAAAATAAAGGTCCCGATGGGTCGCCGGGGATCTTTGATTCCGGAGCGGGCCCGGATGACCGCATCGGCCACGAGTTGCACCGCCTCGTCCTGTCCGATCACGCGCTCGTGCAGAACTTCGTCCAACCGCAGGATCTTCTGACGCTCACCCTCCATGAGTCTCGCCACCGGAATGCCCGTCCAGCGGGATATGATCTCGGCGATTTCTTCTTCGGTGACTTCTTCCCTAAGCAAACGCTCCCCGACCTGTTTATGGGCGAGCATCTCCTCTTCGGCCTTCAACCGCCGCTCCAGCTCGGGCAGCTGGCCGTGTTTTAGTTCCGCCGCCCGGTTCAAGTCGTACTGGCGTTCGGCCACCTCGACGGCATGCCGCGCCCTTTCAATCTCCTCCCTGATGGTCTGAACCCTTTTGATGGATTGTTTTTCCGCTTCCCACTGCGCCCGCATGGCATCCGCCTGGGTTCGAAGTTCAGCCAGCTCTTTTTGCAGGCTTCCCAGGCGCTCCTTGCTGGAGCGATCCCGTTCCTTCTTCAGCGCCGCCTCCTCGATTTCCAGTTGCATGATCCGGCGGGAAACCTCATCCAGCTCCGTGGGCAAGGAATCGATCTCGGTGCGGATCATCGCGCAGGCCTCGTCCACCAGATCGATGGCTTTGTCGGGCAAGAAACGGTCGGTTAAGTAGCGGTTGGAAAGCATCGCCGCCGCCACCAGGGCACTGTCCTGAATCTTAACCCCATGATGAACCTCATAACGCTCTTTTAGCCCGCGCAGAATGGATATAGTATCCTCCACACTGGGTTCTTCCACCAGAACCGGTTGAAAGCGCCGCTCCAAGGCTTTATCTTTTTCGATGTATTTACGATATTCATCCAAGGTGGTGGCACCCATACAGTGCAGTTCGCCCCGGGCCAGCATCGGTTTGAGCATGTTTCCCGCGTCAATCGCGCCTTCGGCTTTACCCGCCCCCACGATTGTGTGCAGCTCGTCGATAAAAAGAAGTATCCGTCCTTCGGATTCCTTGATTTCCTGAAGCACCGCTTTGAGCCGCTCCTCAAATTCACCCCGGTATTTGGCCCCGGCCACGAGAGCCCCCATGTCCAAGGCAAACAGCGTTTTGTCTTTCAGGCCTTCCGGCACGTCCTGCCGCACAATCCGATGGGCCAGACCCTCGACGATCGCGGTCTTGCCGACACCGGGGTCTCCGATCAGAACCGGATTATTCTTGGTCTTGCGGGAAAGAATTCGAATCGCCCGGCGAATCTCGGCATCCCGTCCGATAATGGGATCAAGCTTGCCTTTCCGCGCCTCTTCGACTAGATCCCGTCCATATTTCTGCAAAGCTTCATAGGTTGCCTCCGGCTCCGCGCTGGTCACCCGCTGATGGCCGCGCACCGCGGTGAGCGTTTGGAGTACCAGGTCCCGCGTGAGGCCGAACTCCTGCAGAACCTTACCGGCCGGCGTACGGGCGCCTTCGTTGACAAACGCCAGCAGAATGTGCTCCACGGAAACGTATTCGTCCTTTAACTTCCCGGCTTCCTCCTGGGCCTTGACCAGCAGCTGGTTGAGCCGTTGGGTGACGTAGACCTTGCCGGGCTCGGTTCCCGGTCCGCTGATGCGGGGCTTTTTTTCCAGTTCCTGCTCAAGCCGCTGGCGGACCGCATCCACCGCAATCTCCATGCGTTGCAGCAACCGTGGAACCAACCCCCCCGCTTGCTCCAACAGGGCCCAAAGCAAATGCTCGCCATCCACCTCTTGATGGTTAAAGTTAATCGCTTTGGTGTGCGCCGCCTGGAGCGCTTCCTGCGATTTGACGGTAAATTTGTTC
>CP070697.1:1855094-1862361 GCA_020353555.1 Desulfobacterales bacterium | reverse complement strand
GCATGTTCGGATCGACGTCGGCCGGGACGTCGGCATGGAAACTCAATTGGAACGTTTGGACCCCGGGGGTCGGGGGAAGTGGATTTTGCGGTGGACCGGCGTTCCTCTCCTCCCAGTGCTCTTGGCCGTCGGGACTCAAATAAGACCCCCAGAATTGAATCTCGGTGACCGGCTGCCCGTTGGTACACAGCCAGTCGTCGGCTACTATCCGGTTCTCCGGCACGGAGATGATATTCATCCCGTTGGCCATGTCGGGAAATTGCAGCCACTTGATCGGCCCGCCGCAGGTGGTCAGTACAAATGACATGTCGACATATTCGTCGATCATCGGATTGCGGATGAGGCTCCAGAACCATTCGTCAGGGGATCCGTACCAGCCGGATAAGGCATAATCATTCCAGCGGTCGCGGGCGCTTTCCCAGCCCCACGCATACTCCGGATTGCTGGGGATGGCGGATATGTTAAGCCAGTATACGCGGCTGCGCTTTTGCCAGAAGATGCGCGGCAGTTCCAGATCGTATTTGAACTTGTGCTCGAACTCGGCTCCCTCGGGCCAGGTTACCGGCAACGAAGCGACATAGGTTTCGCTGAATTCATCCACCCAGACCTCGTGCAGCAGTCTGTTCGGACGGCTGAAACCAGACGGCGTCGCGGGTGCGTCGGAGTATATTTGAATTCTGAACTTATCGATGCCGGGGGGCGGTCCCAGCGGAAACGGTTGCGTATCAAACCAGTTCAGATACGATCCCCAGAAATGAAGATCGGAAACAGGGCTGCCGTCCAGGCAGAGCCAGTCATCGGCCACGGTGCTCGTTGTTTGGCCATTGGGATCCGGGTCGGGGGCAATCGAAGGCACGTTGATGCCGTGTTGCATGTCTGGGCGTTGCCGCCACTTGACCGGCGCCAGCGGCGGAGGCGGGATTGGAGGAGGTTCCGGGGTTACCGTCAGCTCAAAGGCCATGTCGACGGTCCGGTATTTTTCCTGGTACCAGGGAGGCAGTTGTGAGGGGACGATCTCTTCCCACCGATTGTTGGTCGGCCAACCGCGGGCGGCATTGTCGTTCCAATGGGCGCTCGAGGTCTCCCAGCCCCAGTCGTATTCACTGTTGTCGGGCGTCAACGCGGCAATGGAGATCCAATAGATAGTCCCTTCCCTTTGTTCGAACGGTGTCGGCAGATCCAGGCGGTAGTAGAATTTGTGCTCGTAGGTATTATCCGGATGTTGAATGGACGCCTCAAAACTTTCGTCGTAGGTTTCGATGGGGGCCTGATAAAGAAGATCGCCCGGATGACTGAATGGTTCATCGACCCCGGCCGGAACGTCGGCATAAATCCGGATCATGAACCCGTTTACACCGGGCGGCGGCAGTTGCGGCTCAGGCTCATCGCGCTGCCACCCAAGGTACGATCCCCAAAAGTGAACATCGGTCACCGGTCGGGGGTCCCGGCACTGCCAATCGTCGGCCACCAAAGGCCCCGGCTCCGTGGATTGAATATTGACCCCCAACTGCATGTCCGGCGGCTGGCTCCATTTGAGGTTGCCGCAGCCAGCCATTGCGGCCGTAAGGACCCGAATCCAGTCGCCCGGTTCGCTGACTCCCATGGAGACCGTAAGCGTGTCTCCCGTGACCAGGTATCCGTCGCCCGGCTCCATCCCCCGGTTGGGAAAAGCCGCGGGATAGGTGGTCCCTGGCGCTCCGAGGAACGAACTGCTCGCGGCTTCGAGAACTCCTCCGGTATCGGACGTCACCCCCAGAATGGGGCCGTCAAATACCCATTCGACGTTGCGATCCAAGCCCGGAGTGGCTCCGTCGGTATTCAAGAAAATCATGTGGCTGCCGACCTGCGTTCCCGCAGGTATGAATCCACCATCGACGGTTAAGTCAAAAAGCAGTCGTACACATTGCTGCTCGTTGAAAGCCTGCTGATGGTCATTGACGGCACCGGGAGGATCATCCAGAATGTAGACCGGTGCGGCGATAATGTCGGGACCAGCTACCAGGGTCGCGGCCGACTCTGCGGCCAGGCCCCATATAACAGCTAACACGGTTAATAGGGATAGAATTATGTTCGCGGCCTTTTGCATTTCACACCTCCCCCTTGGTCGGTTATTAATAAATGCAAAATAATCCGGACACTTCGCGCAAGGCTGGCTTTTCGCATGGTGGTTGGGGCCGTTTGTCGCGTGTAGACTATTTTGCATGTCTTAATAAGTGGACGGGTTGCGTCATGCGATCGCTTTCCGGATAAAGTTACGGGCTGCGCTGGCGGTCGATTTCCGCTGCGACGTACCTGCATGTAGACCGTACGCGGAGAACTGCCTCCCGCCTTGCAAAAACATCATCTGAAAATCTAAATCCAGGGCTCATAAAATCAAAAAGCTCCCGAAGGGATAAATAACAATCCCAAGGAAGCTTCATTTCGGAACCTGTGCAAACCCTTTTGCATAGCTACCGCCATCACCAAAAAAGGGTGTGTTCAGGTTTCAGCAAAATCGATGAAAACACAAATTGATTATGATAAAGGCAAACAATGCTCTTTGAAATTTTCGTACGCTATTTTTGACAGGCTAAGCAGGATCGACTGGATTCAAAGCGACATCTCGACTATGGGCAAATATTGTAAATCCTCTCCAATTCAGGTTCAATCGAACGAAAGACGCTCATGCGGATGTTGTGCGACAAAGCATCCGCGCGTTGACGCGATGCGTTTGCTACGGAAGCACAACTTAAATTCTAAAGCAGCAATGAGACAATCTGTCAACACTTAAAAATACTTATAAAATACGTAGAAAAAATTAGTATTGAAAGCGGCGAACGGTTGGTAAGCACAGCAGGATACATTGCAATTAAAAGATGTTAGAAGGTCTGCACCGCAAGGTGACAACCGTCTGATAATGCTAGGTGGCGATGAAGAAGTGGAACCGAATCGTCAAATTGCTCTTGACAAGCAATTTGCAGTTTGCGATATTTTTTTCAAAAAATAGTTTTTGCTGTCGAGCTAACGCTGTCCTGCGTGGGGCAGCGCGTTCCACCGCCCGCTCAAACTTTGAGTTGAAATTCTTTCCCAGACCGCCACACTGCAGCCAGCCGAAGTGCAAAGGGTGGCGCAGTTTCCAGATGCTGATGATTTTGTAGCAGTTCAGCTTTTTGAAAAGCGGACACAGATTTGCAGAATCTTCTGGCTTTTTTGTGCAGAGAGACATTTGAACGGCAAAATATCCGTGTCCCCGAGAGCAAGAGGCCGAAAGCTCACATTATCTTTGATCACTTGCATCCCAGTTCGCAAAAGCCGCCTTCTGTTTCAATCGGGAAATAAACCTTTCCGGCGAAGCTATTCAGTGTCTGTCGGAAATGGCTATTTTGCCCAACTTTGACGTGGGGCGCTCCCGCCGCCGGCGAGAGGCATTTCTGAATGGACAATCTAATTAATTCTACTTTGTGACATTAACCCAGCTCACCATCGGGCGCTCGGCATGGATGATCAGATTTGAAACTGTGTAAAACTCGTACCCAAGGGCTCGTAAAGAAAGCCCCGAGGACGCGCAAGATATGATCGAACGTCGCATCCTCATTTTTCCAAGGTCTTTGAAAGAAGCGGTGCCACCGCGCGGTGCTTTCTTAACGATCCCGAAGGCACTCAGACAGTTACACGCTTTCAAATCTGATCGTCCCTTGCGCTTGTCCCCGGAAGCCCTGCGGTCATGTGACAAAGTAGAATTAGGGGGAGGTGGAAAATGATCCGCAGCTTTACTGAAGTGTGCTTGGAAAGCATTTTCTTGTCGACTCATCGGAGAAGCCTACGGGACACCCTGCTAAATTCGCGGCCAACCCGCGCCGGGGTTTGCCTGTCTGCCATAATCGCCCTGATCTGTCTCAGCGCCGCTTCGGTTGCGGCGGTTGATATCAATTCCTGCACGGTTATTGCGGCTCCCGGCACCTATACCCTGACGACTAATATCACGGACAGCTCAGCCACGAATTGCATCGCGATCACCTCCAGCAACGTCACTTTGGAGGGGGGGTGGCATCAGATTGATGGGGTTGGCACGTCCGGGACGCACGGAGTACACGTCTATAGCCCGTCGGGCCGGCTGAGCAATGTAGTCATCAGAAATTTAATCGTGCGGGACTGGTATGTCGGCATCTACTTCCAGAACGTCGATTACGGCACGATCGAGAGCAGCACCGTTCGCTACAACCAATACAGCGGCATCCACTTGGCCGGTTCGGACTACAATACCGTCACGCAAAGCACGGTCAACACCAACAATACCTTTGGAATCCTGCTTAACGGGGGTTCCAACGAAAACACGCTGGCGGGAAATACGATCAACGATCAAGGCCAAGGGATTCAAGTGGGAACCTACGGCTCGCTGGCGAGCAACAATACGATCCGGAACAACAGCATCGGAGGAAACAAATATGGCATCGATGTGGACAGTTCCGACTTTCTGGTCATCGAGGACAACACCTGCACGTACAACTGGTACGGAATCTACCTGTACGGAACCACCGACAGCACCATAACGCGCAACACCATCACCGATAACGGTTACGAGGGCCAGTACGCCGGGATCTTCTTGATGTACGCCCAAAACAACCTGATCTACAACAACCTTTTCGATAATTATCAGAACTTTGAGTTTGGAGGCGGCCCGCTGATCTACGCCAACACCTGGAATATAGCCAAGCAAGCCGGCCCGAACATCCTGGGCGGACCCTACCTGGGCGGAAATTACTGGGGGGATTACTATGGATGGGGCTCGGGTCCGAGCAATGACTGCGCCGACAGTGACGGCGATTACATCTGCGACAACAGTTATGCATTGGAAAGCAGCAATGCTGACAATTTGCCTTTGAAGGCGTTTCCCGACCGGGATGGGGACGGCGTGGCCGATGGGGATGATAATTGTTGGAACGTTTCCAATCCCGGCCAGGCCAACTCCGATAGCGACGATTTTGGGGATGCCTGCGACAACTGCTGGTACGTCGATAACAATGATCAGGCCGACACCGATAATAACTGCCCCGACCCCCCGTATGCCGTTGATCCTTTATGCGGAGATGTCTGTGAAATCAGCGATACAGATCGAGACGGTGTGGCGGATGCGGATGACAACTGCCCGCTGGTCCCGAATCCGGGCCAAGAAAATTCCGATACGGATGACGTCGGTGATGCCTGTGATAATTGCCGGGATGTTTTTAATCCGGATCAGAACAACTGGGATGGCGACAACCTGGGAAACGCCTGCGACAATTGCTGGCAGATCGCCAATCCCGACCAGGGCGATGCCGACGGCGACTGCGCGAACTCCAGCCCGCCGTATCCATCTGATCCGCTCTGCGGTGACGACTGTGACGGATGCCCGAATGACCCGGACAAGATCTTCGCCGGCGTTTGCGGCTGCGGTGTGCCCGACACCGACTCCGATGGCGACGGCACCCCGGACTGTGTCGATGGCTGTCCTGATGATCGCGGCAAGACGGAGCCCGGCATTTGCGGCTGCGGCGTGCCGGATACCGATGCCGATAGTGATGGCTATGTGTATTGTAATGACAACTGTCCGGATATCAGAAATGACCAAACCGATACCGATACGGATGGCTTAGGGGATGTTTGCGACAATTGCCGGGATGTTCCCAACGCCGACCAGCAGGCGGACAGCGACAATGACGGGGTGGGAGATGTCTGCGACAATTGCCCCGCGACCCCCAATGGCCAGTCCCCCATCCCCGGCGTTTGCATTACCGGCGAAGTCGGCAAAATTTGCTGGTACAACTCCGATTGCGGTCCGGCCGGCGCCGGCGCCTGTGAACCGGCGCCGCGGGGCGGCACCTGTGTGGGTTCCGGCATTCTTTGTGTGACCAATGCCGCATGCGGCCCCGACGGGGAATGTATCATGAGTCAGGTCGATAGCGATGCCGACGGAGCCGGAGATGCCTGCGATGCGGATGATGATAACGACGGAATGTTGGATGCGGCCGACAACTGTCGCGTCACACCCAACGGCCCGGCGGAGGGCACCTGCATCGCCATTCGTGGCAGTTGTTTGCGCAATCGCATCGGAAGCCCCTGCGTGAACAACGTGGATTGCGCCAGCGGGGCATTTTGCAGCAAGAATGCGGAAGATACGGACGGAGATGGTGTGGGCGATGCCTGTAACGACGCCGTCGATCTGGACGGAGATGAGTGGGCCGACGGAGGCGATAACTGCCCGGACTTCTGCAACCCTTATCAGGATGACCTTAACAACGACGGAGTAGGCGATGCGTGTGAATTTGATCTGACGGTGACCGGAATTGAAATCACGCAGGCGGTTCAGAATCTCAACAACAGCCTGCCTCTTGTTTACGGCAAGGATATATGGGTGCGGGTGTACTTCGATGTCGGGAACGCCCAGGTTCCTCTGGGCCCTGTTTCGGGTACGATCCGTTTTTTTGACGCCAGTGACCTACCCATTTACACGTTTGTCAACGGCGCCGCGCAAAATGTGACGGTGTACTCCGACAATTCCATCACGGCACCGGCGGTTCCGGACCGTGCCCGCCTCGGTGATACGCTTAACTTCCTGATTCCCGGCAATTGGCGCTGGGCGACGACTCCCTATATGCGAATAACCATAAGCTATACGGGCACCCTGGAGGATATCAGCCCCTGGAATAATCTCTACGGACCGGTGCCCCTGGAGTTTGACGCCTCATCGCAGGTACTGAATGTGGTATATGTTCCCGTCCGGGTCCGGCAGGCGGATGGAACTTACTGCGACGCGCCCGACCATAACGATTTTTGGGAAACGGCGGAGTGGGTGGAGAAGGTTTATCCCATCAGCCGCATCGAATCATGGCATACGGCGGTTTTGTCTTTTGACGACGATCCCACGACGGACGATGGTTCGATTGCTTTGCTGAAACAAGTAGAGAAGATGCACGGTCGGTATGATGATCCCGTCGCGGGCATGAAGTATTTTGGATTGGTCTGCAAAGACGTGGACCTTTATATGGCGGGGGTGGTGGGCCGCGGTTACCGACCGGGAGATGAAGCCTGGGCGGTGCGGACCAACTCCTATGATCGCTTTGGTTTACCGGCTGGTCCATCAACGTTCGGCGGTCATTTGATGGCGCACGAAGTAGGCCATAACTTCAACCGGATGCATGCCCCCAGTCGGGGTGACGCTAACTGCGGCGATCCGGATCCAGACAGTATCGGCCCCAATTATGACGACATCGACTATGCGCCCGGTATCGGAGAATTCGGCTTCGACGGC
>CP070697.1:1847725-1854994 GCA_020353555.1 Desulfobacterales bacterium | reverse complement strand
GGCAATACCAAATGGCGAATGAGCAAACCCCGTTGGGCAATACCCTTTTCATCCACGACTAGGTCGCCCACCTGGCGATGCATTTCGATCAGCGCCTGCTGGGCCACTTCAGGGTAGTCTCTCGCGTTGCAAGCCTTGAGTGCAATTTCCGGATCCCAGAATTTGAAATCCGGCATATAAATATCCACAACACCTTCCAGCAGCCTCAGCGTATGGGGCAGATCATACCCGCCGGTATTGTAAACCAACGGCACCGCGAGCCCTTCCGGCACGGCCGCTTCCACGGCCGCCAAGATTTGAGGCACCACATGGGTGGGTGTCACAAAATTAATATTATGGCATCCCTGCCGCTGCAAAGCAAGCATCAGGCCGGCCAGCACGGAAGTGGAAACCTCCTGACCGCAGCCTTCATGGCTGATTTCAAAGTTCTGGCAAAAAAGACACATCAGATTGCAGTGCGCGAAAAAAATAGTCCCCGATCCACTGGTGCCCACCAGGGGCGCTTCTTCTCCAAAGTGCGGGTTGTAGCTTGCAACAGAGGCATATTTGCCGGTTCTACAAATCCCAGTTTCACCCGAAAGTCGATCCACTTTGCATTTGCGGGGGCAAAGGGTGCAGGACTTTAAGATTTTATAGGCGGCTTTTGCTTGGGCCGCTAGTCGACCGTTTTCATAGGATCCTATATAGGCCGGCACAAAAGACTTCATGATGTTAGGCAGTTACCCTTAGTTTCGACAAAACATCGGCGAAGCCGCCAAGCTGATTCGTTACAACGATATGACCTGGGTCCGGGATCAATCTCTAACCGACTCAACGATTATTTTTTGGGCGAGCCCGCGACCCAAAACATAGCGATTAAAATCCGCCGCGATGGCCAGTTGGCCCTGATTATTGTTCGTTATGACCTCGATCTCGTCTCCGACTCTCAGTCCCATCGTCAGCAATCGCACACGTACGCCCGCCCCGCCGGTGAATTCCTTAATGACCAATCGTTCGCCCGGTTTCGCCAGTATCAAAGGCATCAATTTCACCCGCGCTTTGAGGCATTCGGAACAAATTCCGTATATTTCCATTTTGTGCTGCAGCATGTGAAAACCATGGGCGGCGGCTATTTGGATCTGCAGTTTCTCAAGGCGGTCATCGTTGAATTCAATAATCTGGCGACATTTCGTACAGATCAGATGGTCATGATGCTGTCCCAGGTGTCTGTGTTCATAACGAAAAACGCCGTTGTCAAAACTGCTCTTGTGGGCAAATCCGAAGCGGCCCATCAGCTTGAGCGTCTCTCGAACAAATTCCGGATCCAAATCCCAACCGTTTTTCCCAAGCAGCTGGACTAACTCATCCACCGTAACATGCTTTTCGGTTTGCAGGAAAACTTCTAAAACCTTAAAACGGTCCTCGAAATTGTCAATCTGCTCTTGCCTAAACAGCTTTTTGAACTGTTCCTTTTCCTGAACGTGAATATGCTTCATGGCAACTTATTCGACCCGAGGGAGCCCGTCGCCCTCGCCGGGATGATTTCAGCCTAACTGGGTAGGCCCGAGATCCCAATCACCTGGCGGGCCCCGGAACATCATAGGTGGTGCAGCTTCCACCGGGACAGTTTCGCGTTTGGACCCGTGGGGCTGTGTTTTGGGTGGAACGGCTTCCTAAGCTGTAACTGGAAGCACTGAGAATACGCTCAAATTCCTCGGATTTACATCGCGGACAGCGAAGTTCCATTTGATGATCTTGGTGCATTACCAAAATTTCGAAGCATTCGTCACAACTTAGGCACCTAAATTCATAGATCGGCATCGCTAATTTCCTTATGACTGGAATTTTTGGAATAACTTGAGAATATTATTATCTTGCAGTCGTTGTCAAGCTTCGGGACACGAATAAACGGGCCTATCGAATTTGAAATTGTTGAAAAGATTCCCTTTCACGCGCTGATCCTAACCTGGTGAGAAAAAAGGGGTGACAGACCCCATGGTCCGCCTTATCATTGAAAATAGGATTGCGTCTCCGGTGGATTCCTTGAAAACTCGTTCTTGAACCGTAATTCTGTGATGACCAAAAAACAAAAAGCAACTAAAACCGCTGTTTGGATAGAAAACTTGGCGCAGGTGCCTCAGTCGGCATGGGATGCGCTGGCGACGAATTTGGCAACGCCCTTTCTCGAATGGGAATGGCTCCGCCAATTGGAAATTTCCGGCAGTACCACCGCCAATACAGGCTGGCTGCCTCGTCACTTAACCGTTTGGTCTGATGGTCAACTGGTTGCCGCCGCCCCTCTCTACGTCAAAGGGCACAGCGCCGGTGAATTTGTATTCGACCATGCATGGGCGGATCTGGCCACGCGCTTGGGAACCAACTACTATCCTAAGCTCGTAGGTATGAGTCCCTTCACCCCTGTGGTCGGGTATCGTTTTCTGATTGCTCCCGGGGAGGATGAAGAGTATCTGGCGGAGATCATCGTGGCGGAAATCGACCGGTTTTGCCGTCGCTACGGTTTATCGGGTTGCAGCTTTCTTTTTGTCGAGCCCCATTGGCAAAAGCGGATGAGTCGCCTGGACTTCAGCAGCTGGCAGCACCCAAGCTTCGCCTGGTTCAATCAGGGCTACCAGACATTTGAAGATTATCTTTCCATTTTTAACGCCAACCAGCGGCGTAACATCAAGCGCGAGCGCAACGCGCTTGCCCAGCAGGGGATTACCCTCAAACTGTTCACCGGAGATGAAATTCCCCCATCCCTCATCCCTCTGATGTCTGCCTATTACGAACGAACCAACGCCAAGTTCGGCCCATGGGGCTGTCAATATCTAACCCCGGACTTTTTTGAGGGCGTGTATCGGCGTTATCGACATCGTTTGGCTCTAATCGCCGCATTCGACGGCAGCGACGGGAAACAACCCCTGGGACTGTCTTTTTTCGTAAACAAAAAAAATCAGCTCTATGGACGCTACTGGGGTTGCTCCAAATTTATCAATGCGCTCCATTTTAATGCCTGCTATTATCGCCCGATTGAATGGTCGATCGCCCGCGGTATTGATCGTTTTGATCCAGGAGCCGGGGGGCCTCACAAATTGAGGCGTGGTTTTCAAGCCGTGTCCAATTACAGTCTGCATCGCTTCAGCGACCCACATCTGAGGCGGATCATGCAAGCGCACATTGGTGAAATCAACCGTTTGGAACAGGAGCAAATCGATGCGCTAAATTCGCAGTTGCCATTTGCCTCGACTCAATCGGGCCTTATGGGTCGTTGGAAGGAAACCGACCCTCCGAACATCGACGCTTAGCCCGCAGGTAGGCCTCTTTTCAGAGTTTAGATTTGCGCTTCTTAAGCCTGTCTTCGATAAGACCATGAAATTGTTCGGAAACATCTTTTTTCCACAAACCTACGGCGCCGGTTCGGACAGCGACTTCGGTCAAATTGAGCTCTAGAATCGCCACTTTAATTGTCATAGGTGTGCCGTCCGGGCGTTCGGTTTGAATGGTTGTTTGGATGCCATCGGTTGTTTTGGCGTTGATGGGTAGATTTAAGTCTTGCATGAGGCCGGTGCAGACCTGAAAAATCTCATCGTATCTGGCCGGGTAATTCCTTTTCAGCTCGCCGTCGATGTACGCAAAGGTGCTGGCCCCGGTGCCGACTCCGATCGCCACCGGAATGCAGGCGACGATCAGTGTACACGCGGCCAAATTCAAAAAAATGAAAAGCTTTTGTTTCATCTAATTCCTCGCGGACAAACCATTTGAAAGTATTTGTCGTCAATCAAACCATAGGGGAGGGCTGCAAATCAGTTTGATGCACATGACCAAATTTTCAGATCCCTCCTCTATGGAATCCCCCTTAAATCCGGTGGTTCCGGGGCAGCAACACTGATCTGGCTGTCCGCGCCCGTCCTCACTGTGGTCCAATACTGGCTCGAATACCAGATTCCCAGTCGCTCCCCCTCCGCGTCTACGATCCAGGCGCCACGCGGTGTGGGGCGGTATACCGCTTTCATCCGAAAGACCCATTGATTGAGTGTGGTCCGACTCAGGTCGATATCTTTCCAAACACGGGTCTGCAACGTATATCTTTTGTGGATTCCGATGATGGCATGAGGAATCCTCTCAAAGCCGCTGTAGTAGTACTTGTAGTCAGGAAGGACCTCGTTATTTTCGAAGAGCCGGGTGAGGTCCGGATTTTGTTTCAAGCTTCCATATTTTGATGAACACCCTGCGAGCACGGTGGCCATCATCCCCAAAACCGTCAGCGTCATCATAAAAAACGGCCTTGTTTGAGGGCGTTTATTCGATTTTGGGTTCATATTTCCCTCCCGCGATTGCCGCTTTTTCACACCGGTTATTCGTTGGACGTTTGCCTTCCGTCACACTGCCCCGAAAGCATGCATGTGTCAAGCAAGAAGCGGCCTGCCTCAACAATTATTCCGCAAGGTGCACCGCTAGCCGCTTCCGTCTTCACGCGGACGAACACCGCCGCTCTTGGAGCAGAAAAATTTCTGACAGGATGTGCAACGCCCGGCCCTGGAACTGCAACTGTTGACACGGGGGCCATCAATGTTTACCGTGACAAAGGTCGGGTTATCTGCCAACATTTGTCGTATCCCTACTCCAGCGGCAACGAACCGTTTGGGCTTCCTCAAATCGACAAGGAAAGACGATGGAAACGGCCTTTCTCCCCAAGATGACACCCTTCAGCAAACGGCTGGTTTTGATTCTGCTGGCGTTTTTTTTGATCTGGCCCCTTACCGTCGGCATCTACTGGATCATCTATGAAGGCTATACATTAATCGATCAGACCAAATTTCCGCAACTGGACGAAAGTATTGCGCATCTGCTGGAGACCTCGTCCCCGGATTCTTCCGAAAGTCAAAAGGGGGCGGCGCTTTCGGCCGCCATCCGAAACCGATTGGAAGAAGAAATGGATTCTTCCTTCGGATGGTCCGTCAACGATCTGCTGGTTTCTCCCACGCGCTGGCTGGACAACCGGGCCAATCGCCAACGGGGGACGATCTTCGCCACTCGGATGCTGATCAATTTCTTTTCCACCAATCTGGCCAAATATGGGAAAGTCGATGCGGAAAATGAATTGCTGAAAGAAGCCCGGGAAAAGCGATTTGCGTTTACGGAGGATAGCTGGTGGCTTCCCTCCACCGAAAAGGAATATCGCAAAGGAATTGCTTTAATTAAACAATACGAGGCCAATTTAATCCAGGGCAATTCCATTTTCAACCTGCGCTCGGATGACATGTACAACCTGTTGACCTTCATGCTGGGCCCTGAGTTTTTGGACCAACCCCTCGGGCTTCTGGTGCAATCCAATGACGAGGTACCCTATCGCAAGCTTGATGACCGCATCTATTATACCCAGGGCGTCATTCTCGTTATCAGAGATTTTTTGCATACCTTTATCCACCTTTATCCGGAGATCAAGGCCAAAGGGGGAGAAGACAATATTCGCATCGCATTCAGAGAAATGGATAGGATCTGTACTTTCGATCCCCTGCTCGTCCTAAGGGGTGACCACGACTCGATTATGGCCGACCACCGGGGTAAGATGGCCCGCTATCTGATTTCCGTGAGGGAAAGGATCAACGATGTAACCCAGTCGATCAGGAGGTAATGTGTAAACGAATGCCTCCCCTTCCTCCCCCCCGTTGAAATCAGGACGCCCGCTTTTTTATTTCTCCTTTATTTCTCCAGCATCTCACGGGCATGATCGAGCGCGGCCCGTGTGATTTTCTCCCCGCCCAGCATGCGGGCGATCTCTTTGAATCGTTCTTCGGCGTCGAGGTAGCGGATGGTCGTTCGGGTACGGCCTGATCGAACGGTTTTGGCGATGCTGAAATGATGGTCGCCGCATCTGGCAATCTGAGGTAAATGGGTAATGCAGATGACCTGGTGACGACGGGCAAGTTCGGAGAGTTTCTGGCCGACAACCGCGGCGACCCCGCCGCTGATGCCGGCATCCACTTCATCAAATACAACGGTCTCCACCGAGTCGGTTTCAGCCAGGATGGCCTTTAATGCCAGCACCACCCTTGAGAGTTCGCCCCCGGAAGCGATGCTGGCCAGCGGTTTTAGATTTTCACCCACATTGGGAGCGATGAGAAAGGTGGCCCGGTCGATACCGGTTTCATGGATGACATTTCTATTGGTTATCAGATGGAAATCTGTCCTCTCGTCCGCCGGGGTTGCCCGCAGGAGCACTTGAAATTGGGTTTGCGGCATTTTAAGCGTCGCGAGTTCCGCAACCACCTTTTCAGAAAAAATCTCCGCCGTGTCTGTCCGCTTTTGGGAAAGCGCCACGGCCTCCTTAGCTAACTCGGCCTGCAAACGACACAGTTCGGTTTCAACGGCCGCAATATTCTCAGATAGGTTTTCAATCCCAGCCAATTCCGCATTGATGGTTTCAAGTGTCGCGGTCACCGCATCCAGGGAACCGCCATATTTGCGCTTAAGTCGGTTGAGCATATCCAAGCGTTCTTCAACCATTTCCAACCGATTTTCATCGACCTGGATGGCTTGGAGATAGTTCCGCAGGGCTTCAACCAAATCTTCGATGTGAAAGGTAGCATCGGCCACGCCCTCCGCATGGGATTGTATTTGGGGGTCGATTTGACCGGCTTTCTCAAGTAACTTGCGCACGTCTACCAGGCGCTCGACGACCGATCCGGGCGCGTTGTAGAGAACTTCGATACTGTTATAGGCGGTCTGGCAAAGCATTTCGGCATTCTTCAGGCGGATCCTCTCCTGCTCAAGATCTTTATCTTCGCCCGGGCTGATAGCCGCCTGGGTGATCTCCTTTTGCTGGAATTCGAGCAGTTCCGTTTGCTGGGACTGCCGACCTTGCAATTCTTGGAGCTGGTGGAGTTTGGCGAGCAACGGCAAAATCTCATGATAAATCTTAGCAACCTTTTCCCGCAACGGTGTCAAACCGCCAAACTGATCCAGGATCAATAGATGTTGCTCCTCTTTTAGCAGACCTTGATGGGCGTGTTGCCCCGCAATGCTGGCCAGGTTTTCTGTGAGAGAAGTAAGAATCTGGATGGTGGCGAGACGGCCGTTGATATAAACCCGGTTGCTGTCCGCGCGGGAAATGACTCTTCGAATTAACAGCCCTTCCGTCCCAGCGTAGCCGTGCGCTGCCATATTTTGGGCGATCATACTGCCGGGCGCTATCTGAAATAGGGCCTCCAATTCGGCGGTATCCGCGCCGGTCCGAATCAGATCCGCCGATGCCCTGCTGCCAAGAAGCAGATTGACCGCGTTAAGGAT
>CP070697.1:1840331-1847625 GCA_020353555.1 Desulfobacterales bacterium | reverse complement strand
GGCGCGGCTGACATGGCTGGAGTTTCCAGACTGCAATATTCAACTGAAATCAGGCTCGTCCGCGTCATGTGTGCCGGTAGAGTCGACCTGGAATTTATACTGCGAGCCTTCTCAAACGGGATGGATGGGGTGTTTATCGGGGGTTGCCGCCTGGATGAATGTAACTATATTACCCATGGAAATTACCATGCCCTAAACATGGTGCTTCTATGCAGAAAATTAATGGCGCACATCGGACTGAATCCCGAAAGATTAAGGATCGAATTTATGTCTTCCGGTGAAGGAATCCTTTTTACCGAAGTCGTTGATGATTTTTGCAAGAAGGTAAAGGAGTTGGGACCGCTTGGCCAAGGCGCGGAAAAAGACGCAGATGAATTAAAGTCTAGACTCAAAGAAATTAGAAAGCTGATCCCCTACATCAAGCTCGTGAAAGGGGAGAAGCTGGCGTCACGTCTTGCAAACGAAGCAGAATGTGACGAATTTTACACCAGTGACGAGATAGACCGCTTATTTCGTGAAGTAATCTCGTACCATATTGATCCGGATAATTGCCAGGCCTGCATGATTTGCCTCAGGAAGTGCCCGGTGGAGGCGATTACAGGGGGGAAAAATCAGATCCATGTCATTGACCAGGACCAATGCATAAAATGCGGAACTTGCTTTGAAGCTTGCCCGCCGCGCTTTGGTGCGGTGAATAAGATTTCCGGCGCGCCAGTTCCGCCTCCCCTTCCTGAGGGAGAAAGAACGCTCGTGCGAAGGAGTGAAAAACACTGACTGGTTGAAATGCCCTCACACGATGTCACTATTTTGACTCTGGTGCCGGCGTCCTAGTAATAATGACCTTGCCTTCCTTCATGACCATTTTGATCTTATCCTCGTCATGAAGGAGGTCGATATTTTCTAAGGGACATCCATCGATTAGAACGATATCTGCTATTTTGCCTTCTTCTATAGTGCCGACTTTGTGGGCGATCCCGATCGCCTCAGCCGCCGTTCTTGTTGCGGCGATGATTGCATCCATCGGCGTCATTCCCAATTGCACAAACATACTCAGTTCACGCGCGTTGTCTCCCTGCCGAATATAAGGAACACCCGCATCTGAACCCAATGAAATTTTTATACCCTTTTCCAGGTACATCTTAAAATTGCGCACTCTGTCTTCCCAGCATTCATTGGCCTTTTGTACCATCCAGTCGGGAAGATCCCCAGCGCCTCGGTCGACAATCATCCGCACGTAGAGGTTCGTTGATTCTAGATAGACATTCTTTTTTGCCATCATGTCGGCACATTCTTCATCCATAAAAAAACCGTGCACAATCGAGTCCGCGCCTGATTCAATTGCATTCATTATTGCCTCTGGTCCCTGGGCATGGGCAATAGCTCTTTTGCCCATCTTATGGGCTTCGTCAATAGCAGCCTTTAATTCCTCGCGCGTCGCCTGGGGAGCAGTGGCGAGACCCGGACTGATAATATCACGGCTGGCGACGACTTTCACGTTGTCCGTTCCATTATAGATGTTCAAACGCGCGGCCCTTCGCCACTCGTTGGGTCCATCACAATGGATTGTGGATTGCTCTGGATGGACGGAAATATTTGCAAGCCACGGGGGCAAGAAATAACCGTGCCCCCCGGTCACCGTGAGATGATAACCCGTGGCAAAATAGCGCGGCCCCGGGATGTCACCTCTATTTATCGCATCGCGCAGCGCCACTTCCAGCCAATTCCATCCGGATCCGCCGTCCCGGAGCGTCGTGATTCCCATTTCCAGGGTGCGCTTTAGCCGCGGAATCGACTTCATGGCAAGGGTCAAGTGATTATTGTTGACTGGGAGAGAATAAAATTCACTTGATTCGCCGTCGGTATAAATGTGTACATGACTGTCAATTAATCCCGGCAGTACGGTTTGACCTTCGGCATGAATAACCTTAGCACCTTGGCCGTCCGGCAAAGCAATTTCACCTTCTTTACCTACAGACTTTATCTTTGATCCTTCAACCACGACGATTGATTTTTCAATGGGCGGTTTTCCCGTGCCGTCAATGAGTACTCCTCCCGTGATTGCGAAAGCTTCCATTTTAATTCGCCTCCCTTAGATAAAAATTCATTGTTTATGCTCGTCCGCGAAATATACTGGAAAATCATGAAATCTATCTCCAGCTTTTCAAAAAATTGCGCATCGGTTCGATTGATCTTCGAAGACCATTTAATATTAGCAAGTTGGAATATAAGTAGACGATATGAAATAGCGAAACGAAAAGAACGCTCTTTTTAACCCGGGAAGACACCGGCCAAAACGGAAAGTGATCAGAGCGACGATTTCGTGGTGGGTGAAGGGGCTTCGTCATCGTTCCTCGCGGGCAGTTAGGACTTTGCTAATGCAAAAAAACGGAGAAGAAGCGCGTTATTAAGGCCCAACTCATTCAGAGGTCACATGAGCGCATTTTCTCTTCAGAAGCCTTGCGAAAACAGTGGGCCATGTCCCATGAAAACGAATGTCGTTGGTTTGCATCGCGCGCGGGTGCGCGTGTTGCCCTTGACTTACAGGCCGGTAACTCGCCTTCTTACGGTGTCTACCAGGATCGCAATAAACACCAGGAGGCCTTGGACAAACTCATAGGAATATCCGCTAACGCCTCCCGCCCGAACAACGATGACGATAAGCTGAACCAAGTAAGCGCCGGCAACGACATTGATAAGATTGCCTCTGCCCCCTGTTAAACTGAGCCCGGCAATCACCGGAGCCGCGATAGCGGGCATAAGCCACTCGACTGCAAATCGCGCGGATACAAACCCCATTCTAGCGGAGAGAGCATACCCCGCCAATGCTGAGAATAACCCCGAAGTCATAAATGCGATAATCCGAATTCTATCGACGGGAATGCCCATCGCACTGCATGCTTCGCTGTTGCCGCCAACCAGGTAGAGCCGTCTGCCGGTTACCGTACGCCTGGCGAAAATGACGGCGGCGCTGACAACGATGATAAAGAAAAAGACAAGCAAGGGAATTGGGCCTATAAATACCCTTCCGAGCTGCATCCATGAATTCGGAAGGCCTGCCTTGGCCATGCCCCGTGTGGCCACGAGGACAATTCCTGCCAACATCCACCACATCGCACAGGTTTGCACGAGGGACGGGATCCTGAGTTTAGTGATCAGCAGTCCGTTGAAAAGTCCGACGCCCACGCCAACCAGAAGCGTCAACAGGATGGCAGCGGGCACCGGCAAACCGATTTCCCATGCGAGTATGCCCGCCATGGGCGCGAACGACGCCACGGCAACGACGGAAAGATCAATTTCTCCGACTAACATAACAAACGCCATGCCAATAGAAAGAAGGCCTACAGTTGTTCCTTGGACCAGCACATTCAGAAAGGTGGCCGGTATGAAGAGGGTGGGAACAAAAAGACCGGTGGCAAGGTAAATCCCTATGAATAGCAGCCACGTATAGTACTCCATTGACTTAGCCCGAACAGCACCAAACAGGTATCTCGCCGATTTCAAGAGCCTTCCCTCCCAAGAATATTGCGTGGCGTCGCGTCGGTGATCATGTTAAAAAAACTGCAAGTTATGTTTTTCGACATGATGATTATCCTGCGCGCAAGAGCCAAACTAGCCGGAAACGATCGCGATGACCGCGCCTGATAAGACGCTAATGTTGGAATAAGTTCATTTTACGGGAGCATGTATTTTACGATTTGATCGATGCTAATCTTATCCGTGTGGCCGAAGAACATTTTTTCGCCCGCCCGAAGGACCATTATGTAATGGCTTAATGTTTTGATCAACTCCAAATCGTGCGAAACGATAATCATCGTGATACCGATTTTTTTGTTGACTTCTCCAAGGAAATTAACGATGTCTTTTCTTCCATCCAGGGACAATAAAGTAAAAGATTCGTCTAGCAAAAGGATTTCGGGGTTCGCTTCGATGGCCCTGGTGACTGCGATAATTTGTCTTTGTTCTCCGGAAAGTTCTCTGACCTCTCGCTCGATGTCGAACGTATGGCCATATTTCGCGATCGCCTCGGCGGTTAAGTACTTCATCCTTTGGACGTCGAGGAAGGCGAGGGGGCCGATTCGTTTGGTTAGTTCCCGGCCCATGAAAAAATTTTCCCATACCTTGGCGATGTCGACCAGCTCCAGAAACTGGTACGCGATCGCTATGCCTTTTTTCATGGCATCCGCCGGGCTCTTGAACCGTGTTGCCTTGCTCTCAAGGTAGATTTGTCCGGCAGACGGCTGAAGATCACCACTCAAGATCTTTAGGAGAGTAGACTTCCCCGCGCCATTATCACCAACCAAACCCAGAATCTTACCTTTCTCGAGCTCAAATGACATGCTCCGCAGGGCCCTGACTTTGCCGAAATTCTTCGAGATATTTTTGACTTCCAACATTGGGCCGGAGCCAGCCATGCCGCTCACCTGCTACCGAAGTGATTGATCACCGGGATAAAAATAGATTCCCTGACTGAATAAAAATCATGGATCGCAAACGAATATGTCATCTCGGTTTGTCCCTTCCAAACCCAGTGGCAAACACCTCGCCTCGATGACGGCCTTTGGCGGAGGCAGACCGCCCGCGCGCGATCTTATCAGGGTGTCAAACCCATCGCTAATTTGAAGACCTGCCCCCCGTCAGCGGATTCGGCATCAAAATGGCCGACCACCTCACCCCTCCGAAGGACGATTACTTCGTCAACGAAATCACAGACCTGTTCATACCACTGAGCGGTGATGATAATTGAGGTATCGCTCGCTTCCTTGGTTTTTCGGAGGAGATCGAAAATTTCGTTTATAACTCTTTTCGATAAGCCGTGGGTAGGCTCGTCCATCAAAAAGATTTTGGGGTTGGCCTGGATGGCCCTGCTGATAGCCAAAAGTCGCCTTTGTCCCCCCGAGAGTTCGCGGGCTTCGCGTTCGACATCGAATGTATGGCCATATTTCGCGATCGCCCCGGCTGCTAAGTGCTTCATTTTTTGGACGTCGAGGAACGCAAGCGGGCCGATTCGTTTGGTTAGTTCGCGGCCCATGAAGAAATTTTCCCATACCTTCGCAATGTCCACTAATTGTGAAAATTGGTACGTGATCGCTATGCCTTTTTTCATTGCATCCGCGGGGCTCTTAAACCGTGTTGCCTTGCCCTCGAGGTAGATTTGTCCGCCGGACGGCTGTAGGCCACCACTCAAAATTCTCAAAAGGGTAGACCTTCCCGCACCGTTATCTCCAACCAATCCGAGAATTTTGCCTCCCGCAAGCTCAAACGAAATATTAGAAAGTGCTCGGAGTGTGCCAAAATTCTTCGAAAGACCTGTCACTTGCAGGATCGGACCAGCTTTTTTCATGTTAGGCCCCCGATCCTGATAATCTTCGCAGAAATTGCAGCGCATTTCCATCCGTCTCATCTTGATCAAGGGCAAGTTGGCGTATGGCGCCGGCTCTGAGCGTTGCATACCAAAGAGGAAATGTTTCGATCACGAGCCGGCGATCATATCGAATTTTCTTAAAAGGCATTTGCGCTGACATTCCACCCAATGCTGCCAGAGCCAGGGGTTCTCATGTCGTTTGCCCTGCTACTAGATTTGATGACAGGCTGAGTGTCAGCCGCCCCCTAAAGGGAGCGGTTAACCGCTTATCGAACGATGCTTTTACTTTTTCAAGCGCCTGCGCCGCCTGCAAAGAGCAGTTGTGAAATTGCGGCACCCCCCGATACTTCCTGTGCTCCGCTGTTCCCCCAGTTTCCTGGAGTAAAGGAAAGCAGCTTTCAAGTTAAGGTCCGGCACTTTATCGCATGGCTCTGCGGTGATCGGTTCGCCAGGGACGTGCACGAAACCGCCGGCATTGTTCACCGAGATGTTGCTTGGGCCGGATTGATCGACCACCTTCGCAGCGGGCGGCCGAACATCAGGCTTGTCGCGGCGCCGGCGCAGAGGGCGATAGACTCAGAATTACATCGGCGAAATGCCCGGCTTTGGCCTCGCTCGTATGCGGCAAATTCTTGGAGAGCGAGTACCGGGCCTTTTAGTGTACTTGTTATTTCCTTCCAAGCCATGTGTTGTAATCGCTGATGAGTTTGCTGCACCATGCCGGCTCTGTTCCTTTAGCTGCAAATGTAGGGACGGGATCCAGGTCCTCACCGATCAACTTAACGATACTGTTTCCCCATAACTTCCATGTATTGACGTTGTCCCTATCGACACGAGGGCTTGGCGTTGTCCCCATAGGGGTCTTGGAATACGGAACTTTTTCGATCGTCATGACCAAGTCGTCGCCGCCCCAATAACAGCCTTCGGGTTGTTTAACGGTAAGCGGCAGTGGAATTTCGGGTATTTTGTATGGTGGAGACTGATACGATGCATCCTTCAAAATGTGATCTTTCGCTATCTGCCACAGGGAAACAGCGATGGAATCAGGGGTCTGCGAGTAGACCGTGTCAATATACCCACGTCTGAGCCAGGTGAGCGTCGATGGTTTTCCGTCGATACTGGCGACGTATACGTGGTTTGGGTCTCCGACGTAGTACAGTTTGCCATATTTCGCCAATGCATCAAGAGCACCCAGAAGGTAGGGACCATCGCTTCCTGCAAGTAATGCAACCGCATTTGATCCAGGCCCCGCAATACAGGCCTCTGCGACATCTGCCCAGCCCTCAGGGGTTAGACCGCCTACAATTTCCACAAAGTTGATTTCGGGGTGATTTTCCTTGATCCATCGGAATCCGTCGCATCTTAATTTCCAGCCGCTCAGTCTTAGATCTCCATTGAGCGAGATCACGGTCTTGCCCTCGGTTGTGCCGTATTTGTCCTGGATCCATTTAACTGCTTCCTTCGCCATCGACTGGGCTGCCTCTAAGTCGTTGTACTGGGCGCATACACGACTCGCCCCGGTTATATAGTCTTTATATACAACGACGGGACAGTGGTAGTTTTCTTCGGCGATGCGTATGGCCTCGTTTGCGCCGGTCATGCTGGTGGGATCGACGAACAATATGTCGGCCTGCTGGGCATAGGTCGTTATTTGATCGAATTGCGTTGTGTCTGATCCCTCGGCCGTGGTAAAGTTGAACTTCCAACCATCAGCCTCCACGGCATTTCCTAAGAACGTTACGAGCATGTTCCACCAAAATTCACCGGTATATGGCATCAATAGCCACACGGTTTTCCCGTGCTTGAACTCCGTTGCTTTTGACTGGCCGAGTGCCGGATAGACACCCGCTAGCGCGATGATGGTTACGCTGATTACGATCACAATCGCCGTTGTCAGTCCTACCCCTTTCATCTTTTTCATTTTTTACCTCC
>CP070697.1:1832924-1840231 GCA_020353555.1 Desulfobacterales bacterium | reverse complement strand
ATTTTGACGTCGCGGCCTTTCTTTATCTCCGATCCGGGCTCCGGATCCTGAAAAATGACCTGGTTTTTAGGCATATCAACGCTGTATTCCGAGCCTCTCACCTTCGTATTCAGATCAAGATCCGTCAAAAACTCAAGGGCCAAAACCACGTCTTTGCCCACCAGATCGGGCACGATCACGGTGTCTTCACTTTTGATGATCAGGGTGAGGGTGATGTACGCACTGGCCCCGGCCGTGAAGAGAAAGGCCATCCCCCACATGGTCATTTTGATCACACGCGCCATCAGCTTATTCTTCGCAGGCGGACTGCAAAAAAACCGTCCATCGTATTCAAAAACGGAAAGGTGCGAAAGTATCCTTGGGCATCCACCGCCGTAAGAGCCTTCGGCGGAAGTTCTCCCAAGCTGGTATCAATAGCAAATTCTGGGCGTTTTTTCAAAAAGGCTTGAACCACTTCGTGAGTTTCTTCCGGCTCGGTGCTGCATACGGCATATACCATAATACCGGAAGGCTTGGCCAGCGGTGCCAACCGATCGAGAAATTTCAGCTGCCGCGTTTGATAGCGTCGCAAATTTTGTTTGCCGGATGCCCATTTCACATCCGGATTACGCCGCATCGTCCCCAAACCCGAACAGGGGGCGTCCAATAGAATCCCGTCAAACCGCGGCGCCGGGGGTTGGCCCCAGGGATTATCCAGATCGTGCGGGCAGGTCGAGACGCTGGATAAGCCCAAGCGCTGCATCTCCAGGCGGAGCTGCCGTAGTTTCTGGGAATTATGGTCCAGGGCCGTGATGGTTCCCCTGTCTTGCATGAGTTGCGCGATATGGCCGGTTTTGCCGCCCAGACCGGCGCAAGCGTCCAGAACGGTATCTCCGGGTTGGGGATTGAAGAACAAAGAGACGAGCTGCGCCGCTTCGTCTTGGACCTGGAACCATCCATCGGCAAAACCCTTGAGCTTGGGAACCGGTGTCTTGGGTTGGTAGCAGCAGAGGCCGTCCGGGGCGAACGCGGTGGGTTCGATCGTCGCGACTTCACCGGCCAGGGCTTGAAGCAGTTTGGCCCGTGAAGTTCGCAGGGTATTGGTCCTCAGGGTTGTGGGAGGAATCGTATTGAGGGCATCACAAAAAGATCCAACTTGGGCTGGTGTAAAACGCTTCAGCCATCTTTCCACCAGCCAGGGGGGAAATGATTTGCCCGCTGCCAGAGCAGTCACCGGATCGTCGTCCGATTTTGGAAAGGCAACCCGGCGATGATCCCTGGCAGCCCTGCGCAATAAAGCGTTTACAAAACCACTGACCCAGGGCGCCGCCATGGACTTGGTCAGTTCGACCGAAGTATTTACCGCCGCCGAGTCCGGCACCCGGTCGAGATAAATGATCTGAAAAAGACCCAGACGCAGAATATTCAAAACTTGGGAATCAATCTTGCGGGGAGGGGTTTGCGAGAATTTCGCTATGATGAAATCCAGGCGACCCCGCCATCTAAGAACACCATATACCAGCGCATTGAGCAAGGCCCGATCCCGTTGGGCGAAACGCACATTGGCGCTGCACGCTTCTTCCAGAAGATGGTCTAACGTCTGGCGCCCGGTCTCCAGTGCATTTAGAATCAATAGAGCTGTTTTACGCACATCAAGGGCCATGTTGCTTGATCGAAGTGGTAAAGGAGCGCTCCCCAAGGCCCGTTAGGATCGCTCCTCGAGCGCAGCGCCCGTCTCTCAGCCGAGACGCGTTCCCGGCGGAATTTTATATCCCCGGAGAAAATCCTTGATCAACAGGCGGTTGCCGGATGCGCCCTGGATTTCCAGGATGGACAACGTCCCCTGTCCAGTGGCCACCCTTAATTCATCTGCAAATCCTTTGATCACCGTGCCGGGCGGCGCGGGGGTCTCGAGGGCCAGTGGTTTGGTTTTAAAGATTTTGAGACGCTTAACCCCGTGAAAGGTATAGGCACCGGGCCAGGGGCTCATTCCGCGCACAAAACGCTCCAGGACGAAGGCGGGCTTTCCCCAATCGATCTGCCCATCGCGTTTGGTGAGCAAAGGCGCGTAGGTGGCCTGGCTATGGTCTTGGGCTTCCGGCTGAATGTCATTGGCCTCTAACGCCGCCAGGGTTTCGATCAGAAGGCGGGCACTCAAAAGGGCCAAACGGTCATGCAAGGATGCGGCGGTATCCTCCGACGAGATTTCAGTTTTTGATGTGAGAAGAATTGCCCCCGTATCCAAGCCCGCATCCATCAGGATGGTGGTAACGCCGGTTTCCCTTTCGCCATTGATGATGGCCCACGGGATGGGAGCCGGCCCGCGATATTTCGGCAAAAGGGAGGCATGAACATTGATGGCACCCAGACGGGGCAGGGACAGAATCTCATCGGGAAGTATATGTCCAAAGGCGATCACGACAATGATATCGGGCCTGAGTCCGGTTAAATCAGCGGCCAGAGCTTCGGACCGGAGGGAGTCCGGTTGAATGACGTCATACCCTAAACTCAAGGCGGTTGTTTTTAACGGGGGTGGAAAAACCTGACGGCCGCGTCCCCGGGGACGATCCGGCTGGGTCACGACCAAGACGACTCGGTGGTCGGACGCATGGAGCGCTTTCAAGGAAGGCACCGCAAAATCAGGGGTGCCCATAAATATGATTCTGAATCCGGAGTTCACTTCATTCGCAGTTTCTTTTTCATCCGGCGTTTGTACAGCTCTCTTTTCAAGGAACTCAGGCGATCGATGAAAAGGGTGCCTTGGAGGTGATCGATCTCATGCTGCAATACGATTGCCAGCATCCCTTCCGCATCAATCCGCAAAGGTTTACCCTCCCGGTCAGCGGCCTCCACCGTTACAGCAGCGGCCCGCTTAACGTCGGAGCGGAAATCCGGAACGCTGAGACAGCCCTCATTTTCTGAAATAATTTCGCCTTCGGCGACAACAATTCTGGGGTTAATCAGGACGTGCAGAGAGCGTTCATCCCGCTGGGGGGCAATGTCATACACCAGAAGGCTTTTCCCCCAGCCAACCTGTATCGCGGCCAATCCGACGCCGGGGGCCGCGTACATGGTTGCTGCCATTTTATCTATCATTTCCTGTACGCCACCGTCGATGTTTTCGACGGGTTCGACGGGGTGGAAAAGAAACTTTTCCGGATAGGTGAGAATTTCAAGCTTTGACATATCGACTACCTGGGGCGAATTCCGTTTCAATTCCTTTCCCCCTCTGGCCGACTCAAGGAATAGGAAGGTGGAAGTGCGCTTCGAGGTTTATTTACGGCAACGCTTTCATAGGAAAGGCGCCATATACTGACGCCGGCGATCATGGCCGACCCCAGGCCCACCAGAATGACGGGAAACACTTGAAGGGCATGGTTGGCCAGCGTATAACCCGCAGCGTCTTGCGCCGCAATGCCGAATAGGGACAGCGCGAAAACGCCGCCGGCTTCCCAGAGGCCCCACCATCCCGGGACAGACGGCAGGGCAATAAAAAAACAAATAATGATCATAACCGTCGTTATTTCCGCTAGGGTGAGGTCAATGCCCGGGCAGCCGAGGGCGAATGCGTAAAATGCAAACGCGTTTAAACTCCAGATCAAAATAGTCATCACCGCACAAGTGAGCATTTGGGGGGGGCGGTTGATCAGCCCAAAACCCAGCGCGATATTTTCCACCGCCTGTCTTAAAGGTTCGCTTAGCTTTTGCCGGATCTTCATTTTACATCGGGTACCGGCGAAGAAGAACAGGGATGGCAGTCCCTGGATTATCCGCTGGATGACCCCGCGCGTGGGCCGGATGCCGAGCATAATGATCCCCATGATCAGCAATAGGCCCAGCTGCACAAAACCGGTGAAAACGGCTTTCAGAGTCGTGTGGTTGAGGTGATGATCGCCGACGATGATGTTCAGCTCAGGGTTTATCTCGTTGACGGCCAAGGTGGCCGCGAGAAGAATAATCAAAAGAGCCATATCAAAAACCCGTTCAACGGCCACCGTGGCCAGACCGGTGGTGAAAGGAATCGCGGCTTTACGTTGCAGAATTACCGGCCGCACCACCTCACCGACCCTTCCCGGCAGGACGCAATTGACCATGAATCCGATCATCAGGGGATGAAATGCATCCCAGAAGCCAATTCTGTGGGTGGATCCCAGGATGATCTGCCAGCGATAGGCTCTCAGAATATATCCCCCCAGCACCAGCAGGACGGACGGCAAGACCCAAAAATAGTCTATCGAAGCCAGATAGCGCAAAAGATCTTTCAAGGGTACGTGGCGAAAGGCGAAATAAAGCGCTGCGGCGGAGACGATCACGCCGCTGAGCCACATGATGGCCATATTTTTCTTCATAAAAAAGGTTGCTGCGGGGCGGTCGCGTTATTCCGTGGTGACTGCACCGTTGCCGGATTACAACAAGAGAATGGCACGGGCCGTTGCAATGTCCTGTTTGATCTGATTCGATAGATCGGCGATATTTATAAATTTCTTTTCGTCGCGGATGCGTTTGACAAAATTGACGCGGATTTTCTCACCGTAAATATTCTTGTTGAAATCGAGAATATGGACTTCCACGGTAAATTGATGATCGTCAAATGTCGGACTGTAGCCGATATTGGCGACCCCCTGGTACTGTTGGTTGCCATATTCGACCGTGACCGCGTAAATGCCGTTCTTAGGGCATAATTCGTCCTGCAGATTTATATTGGCGGTGGAAATTCCAAGGAGCTTTCCTCCACGGTTGCGTCCGGTTACGACCGTTCCTCTGATCTGGTAATCCCGCCCCAGCATTTTTTGCGCCTGGTCCACCTTACCGTCCATCACGAGCTCTCGGATTTTGGTGCTGCTGATTCTTTGTGGCCAGCCCTTGGATGCCTTGATCCAGTCGGCGACGACCACCTCGAATCCCTGATGGGGCGCGCAGGCTTGCAAAAAGTCAAGATCGCCCTCGCGATTTTTGCCGAAGGCATAATCTCCGCCGACCACGATGGCTTTCATCCCGATTTGTCGCACCAACAAATCTTCCACAAATTCCAGGGCCGATATCTCGGCAAACTCGCGGGTAAAGGGTACGCAAATCAGGATATCCAAGCCGGAGCGCGTTATCAGTTCGACCTTCTGTTCGTATAAGGTGATCAGCGGAAGATGATCGTTCTCCTTTAAGACGCGCAGCGGGTGAGGCTCGAAGGTCATGGCGATGGAAGTGCCTCCGAGGGCGTCGGCCTTTTCGATAACCTCATGGAAAAGGGCCTGGTGTCCGATGTGAACGCCGTCGAAGTTACCGATGGTAATCACGGCGTTTGGAAAAGGCTCCTTGATCTTATCGAGATGGTCAATAATGCGCATGCGAATTGGTTCTGAATTTCGAATAATCTGCTTGACAGAGATTTTGAAACGATATATTTAAAACACCTTACCGCTTAAATCAATCTTTCTTTTTCGAGATTTAGGCCGAAGTGGCGGAACTGGTAGACGCGCTAGGTTCAGGGTCTAGTGGGGGTATCTCCGTGGGAGTTCGAGTCTCCCCTTCGGCACCACACATAATAAACATCAAGAGCGCAATTGCAACATTGCGCTCTTTTTGTTAGACCTGTCCATCAATGCGGGATGTCAGGGCCTCCGGCCGAATTGCCGAAGAGGATATTGTCAATTCGGCCTCCAAAGAAAGGAAAAATGACATGGGATGGCTTGGAAAAGTGATCGGAGGCACAATCGGCTTTGCCCTCGGGGGGCCGCTGGGGGCGGTCGCCGGCGCGGTGTTTGGCCATGCGTTTGACCGGGGTAATCAGCTCGACGACGGCCGGGAACAGGTTCTGCTCTCCGCGGGTGAAACCACTCAGTTTACTTTTTTCGTGGCGGCCTTTTCAATGCTGGCCAAGATTGCCAAAGCCGATGGCCGCATTTCCCAAGACGAAGTAGCCTCCATTGAACACTTCATGCGCCACGATTTGAATTTGAGCCCTGAAAGCCGACAAGCGGCGATCAACATATTCCATGCCGCCGTTGATTCGCCGGAAACGTTTGACAACTTTGCCGCCCAGTTTTACGGTCAGTTTCGCTCGCATCCTCACATCCTCGAATTCATGATTGATATTTTGATTCGGGTCGCGCTGGCCGACGGTCATCTCAGCCCCAATGAAGACGAACTCATTCGTACTGCGGTCCGGCTATTTCATCTGAGCCCTGAGCAATACGAAAAAATCAAGTCGCAATATAGCCCCTCATTCGATAAATACTACGCCGTTTTGGGGTGCAACCCGAACGATTCCGATGAGCAAATCAAAAGGCAGTACCGCAGGATGGTGCAGGATTTCCACCCCGACAAGATCGCATCCAAAGGGCTTCCGGAAGAGTTCAATCAATTTGCCCATGAAAAATTTCGGGAGATTCAGGAGGCGTATGAGATGATCAAAAAGGAAAGAGGGCTGACATAAATGGGGGGTTAGGTGTTGGTTGTCGATGGACAGGTGGTGCTGTCAACACTCGTCGCTGCCTTTCCCATCTGGCCTTTTTGCAGGGGGCCTTGCGGTCTTGGCGGCCTCGACAATCGGCTCTGGCGTTCCGGTTTCTCCGGGTTTGACTTTGCGGCAGAACCGCCCGAGCAGGGTACTCTCATTGATCAGGGTCTCGACCCTGGCGACAATTAGTCTATTTGTCAAGTCATCTTCGGCCTTGATTAGAACCGGTATATAATTGGAAGATATTCCTTTTGACAGTCCGGTCGTGCCGTCTTTTTTTCCTTCAATGAGAACTTCCAGTTCTTTTCCCAAGAAATTCTGGTAGAATTGAATTCGTTTGGCTTTTCCCAGCCGGCGCATCCGCTGGCATCGGGCTTTGATCACCGGCGGGGGAGCTTGATGAGCATATTCGGCGGCCGGCGTCCCCGCACGGGCGGAGTAGGGGAAAACATGCAGGTAAGCGACCGGTAGCTCCTTGATCAAGGCGTAAGTATTTTCGAACGCGGTTTCGGTCTCGCCGGGAAATCCGATCAGGGTGTCTACGCCGATCGCCGCATCCGGTATCCGGGCGTGTATTCTTAATACCAGCTCCCTGAAAAACGTTCCGGAATAGGGACGGCGCATTTTTTGCAGGATACGATCATCCCCGCTCTGCAGCGGAATATGGAAATGACGGCAAAATCTGGCGGACCCCGCGACCCTTTTTATTATCTCGTCGGTCAGCTCATGGGGTTCGATTGAGCTCAGTCGAACCCGCGTGCTCGGATTTAATGCATCAATCCGCGCGAACAACTCAGCAAGACTGGATGGGGGCGCGAGGTCGGTTCCGTAGCAGCCGAGATGGACGCCTGTCAAGACGATTTCATGATACCCT
>CP070697.1:1825509-1832824 GCA_020353555.1 Desulfobacterales bacterium | reverse complement strand
GTGATGCAGGAAGCCTTGCGAGCCAAGGTGCCTCGCATCGTGCACTGCAGCACGGTTGCCGCAATGGGCATTTGTCGCGACGTTCCGGCGACGGAAGAAAGCCCATGCTGTCCTCACCATCCCTATGGTCGCAGCAAACTCAAAGCTGAGCAAAAAGTGCGCGAAATGGTCACTCACAAAGGACTGCCGGCCGTGATCGTCCGTTTCTCCATGGTTTATGGCCCGGGAGACCCGCGCGACATCCTGAAGCTTACCCGCATGACAAAAAAAGGCCTGTTTCCCAGAGTGGGTAACAGGCCGAAGCTAACCCCCTTGATCCATGTTGATGATGCGGTCCAGGGGCTTTTGCTGTCCGCCGCAAAAGGTAGGATCGGAGAAACCTATCTGATCACCAACCCCAGATCCATACCCTTTGATGAGATCCGCAAGATCCTGCAGGAGGCTCTGGGGATCCATCGCTTCCCGCTCTATGTTCCTGAATGGGCGGCGCTGGCATCTGCGTCCGTCATTGAAAAATTGTGCACGGGTTTAGGGAAGACACCGCCGGTGACCCGCAAGAACATCGAATCGACTCTCGCCGATCGAGTCTTTGCAATCCGGAAAGCGCAACAGGAACTAGGCTTTGAGCCCCAGGTAGTTCCGGAAGTAGGCTTAAAGGAAACGGTCGCTTGGTATCGGCAAAACGGATGGATATAGTTAACCGCAGAGAGACACGGACAAACGCAGACTTCATTAAACAAACAACTAATTTGCCCGAGCGCTCTCTCTGAAAACAGCCAGCCGGATTTTCCAATTATTCGTCTGCGGAAGTCTGCGTCTGTCTGCGGTTCTTTTAGCGGCATTGCCATCTTTATTTTTGTCCGCGTCCGTCTGCGTGTGTCTGCGGAATTCTGAGGAATAGAAAAAATGAAAAAGGAAGTTGAAGTTTTTGGCGTCACCTATGATCGGTATGTCCTCTTACAGCTTCATAGGGTCATGACGCGCGATCTGCATCTTCAGAAAGTCGTCGAAATGCCCAGTCACGGCGCCAAAGCCGCGGGATCGCTCTATTCGGTTGGTTTTGGGCGCGCCGGCTGTCAGGTTACTCTGGTTAATCCGGAAATGGAAATGATGTACGGTTGGCACGAATTGGGGATGGAAGATAAGGTCGAAACGATTTTCGAACGCAACATTTATCAAACCGGTTTTGTGAACGGACAATTTGATCTGGCTTGGAATTTTGTTACCTGGACCGAGCTGGAAGATCCAGCCTCCTATCTTGCGGAAATGAAGCGGATCTCAAACAACTACGTATTGCTGGTCACCTGCAATAATTTTCAACCCGGGTATCCCTGGCACCGCTTGATTCACAAAATGTTCGGTTTTCCTTGGACCCACGGGGAAGTCAAATATAACCACATCACACGCGTCCGCAAAATGTTTCCTCAAGCCGGATTAAAGGTTTTGGAATACGGCGCCATCGACACCCCGGGGTGGCCCGATCCCAGCGGCCCCCGCGACATCCGACTCCATCGCAACTTCTCGGCCCCCACCCAGAAGCCGAATTGGGAAGTTCCGATTATTCAACTTGTCAAAACCGGCAACTTTCCCGCTTGGATGAAAGCCTTGGGTAAATGGGATATGACTTTTCGCAAAGGTGTTTTCAAACTTCCTATGAGTCATTTGTTTTATGTTTTGGGAGCAAAATAGTTTTTTACTAAATCACTTTTTTGTAATATGCTTGCCGCAAGTCGTCAAATGGGGAGGGAAAAAAGTATACGCGGAATAGTTGTGTTGGGCCAGAAATTGTTCTACTAGATGATAGGTCTGCGTGTTGTTGCGATTGTGGTATGATGCAATCGCCAGACATGGGGTGAATTCACGCAAAGTACGCTTGGCTCCATGCAATGCTTCGATTTCAGTACCCTCGATATCCATCTTTATCATATCCACGCGAGTAAGATTTAACTCTGCTACCAAGTCATCGATGGCAATGCAGTCGATCTCAACTGCATAGCCCGCTTCCTCGGGTTTATTTTCATTCGGCATAACTTTGCAGGATATGGTATTGGAGAAGACTTTGAGACGCTGTTTCAAGGTTTTATCCCATAAACCCTTATTTACCGCAATGACATTCTTGATTTTGAGCCGCTTTAATCTTCTTGTTAAGGTATTAAAGGTGTCTTCGAAGGGCTCGACGCTGATGACCAATCCATCTTTGCCAACCAACCGTGAAAAAAGAATGGCGCAATTTCCGATATGGGCACCACAATCGATGATGACATTACCTTTTTTTCCGGAATAACATTTTAGATACGCCCCATAAGAACAGGGTATTTGTTTTAAGAGCCAAAAAGGTATGTTCTTCAGGATAATCTCGTACAATTTGGATTGAAGCCGCGCCGGAAGGCGTTTGATTAAACAGGCTAAATTCTCAACGAGTCTTTTCGTCACGGCTACAACCCAAGAAGCTGTCGTCAGACCGTTGATTTTAAATCTTCATCCTTTTTCAGACCAACGACTCGGCTAATGTCAGGATCGCCAATCCCTTCTCTATTCACCACAAAGAAAAAATCGTAGATCCTTTTATGAGGCATTTTTGAAATCTCTACGATAAGAGCATTAAAAGAGCGATTGGATTTTCTGAATTTTTAACCCACCCAAACCAACGTTCTAGAGCTTTTGAAGGGCATCATTACCAAATCGGAAATGCACCCGTTCCCGATCCATTCCTCTTAGCCAGATGGAAAAAAATTAGACTCGCAAAAATATCAATCAGTCATCTTTGTTATGTATGGGCTGATAAAACTACTCGTAATATTCCAGACCCAAGTGCGTAATTAAATCCTCACCCTTTAAATGACGCAGCGTGTTTTTCAATTTTTTCAGTTGAATAAACAAATCGTGTTCAGGATAGAGCCCTTCGGCAACCATGGGACTTTTGTAATAAAAGGAAAGCCACTCTTGGATGCCGCTCATTCCGGCACGGGCGGCCAGATCCATAAACAAAGCCAAGTCGAGCACGAGGGGGGCCGCAAGAATGCTGTCGCGACAGAGAAAGTCGACTTTGACCTGCATCGGGTAGCCCAGCCACCCAAAAATATCGATATTATCCCAGCCTTCCTTGTTGTCGCCTCGGGGTGGATAATAATTTATGCGCACTTTGTGATAGAAATCCTTGTATAAATCCGGATACAGCTGCGGCTGGAGGATGTATTCCAGAACGCCTAATTTGCTGACCTCTTTGGATTTGAAGGACATGGGATCATCCAAAACTTCGCCGTCGCGATTGCCAAGGATGTTGGTCGAAAACCAGCCGGATACTCCCAGCATCCGGGCTTTAAATCCAGGCGCCAGGATGGTCTTCATCAGGGTTTGCCCGGTTTTAAAATCCTTACCGCTGATAGGGACTTTTTTCTCTTTGGCCAGTTCGATCATCGCCGGAATGTCGACCGTGAGATTCGGGGCACCGTTGGCATACGGTACACCTTCCTGCAGGGCAGCATAGGCATAAATCATGCTGGGCGAAATCGCGGGATCGTTTTCTTCCAGCCCTTTTTCGAAGGCATCCAGGGATTGATGCGCCGGGCTCCTTTCGATGTAAACCTCCGTGCTGCCACACCAAATCATCACCAAACGGTCCAATCTATTGGTCGTCTTGAAATTGCAAATATCCTCGCGGATTTGTTGGGCAAGATCCATTTTGGTCTTGCCTTTTTTTATGAAAGTGCCGTTTAAACGCTTTACGTAATCCTTGTCAAATACAGCCGGCATCGGCTTTATGTTCTCCAGTTCAAGTCGGATTTTATCAAGAGTTCCGTTATCCAGTACACTGGCTTTAATTGCTGCCTCGTACATATTATCTTCGAATATGTCCCACCCACCAAACACGAGGTCTTCAAGATCCGTTAAGGGGACAAAATCCTTGATGAAGGGGACCCGCTTATCTGTCCGCTTGCCAAGTCTAATTGTGCCCATTTGTGTCAGTGACCCGATGGGTTTTCCCAAGCCTCGCTGAATGGCATATACACCGGCCACAAGGGTAGTGGCGACGGCTCCCATTCCTGGGGTTAGAATTCCGAGTTTTCCGGTAGCCGGGAGTATATTGATGTTTTTTTTCATGCTGATTTACCTCACCACAAAATTTTTGAATTTATTTGTCAACTGCCAAATTATCGCTTAAATCGCCAAACCCACATTGACCTTCAGAAGATAATAAAATAGAATATTAGAAATTAAAGCCCATTTCGTCCAATCTTTAGCGCTTGGTTTTTGATCAAGCTACGGATATATATAATGACCTTTCCAGAAATCCGCGAAAAATGCAGACGCAAAAGCGACTACATCCTTACGTTGTTTTTCACCAACGAGATCGCGCTGTTATTGACCTGGATGTTATTCAACACGCGAGTTACGCCCAACCAGGTGACACTGACGTCAATTTTCTTCGGGCTATTATGCGCGCTATCATATGCTCAGGGCGCTTTTTTGCCCGGCTCAGTATTTCTGTTTTTTTCACACGTATTAGATTGCACCGACGGCAACCTTGCGAGGGCAAGGGAGGAATTCAGTCCAACAGGCAAATGGCTGGATATGATCGGCGACCGTTTCGCCGAAGCGTTGATTTTCATTGGCATCGCCATTCATTTCCTCAGAGTTGCAACTCCGGAATATTGGATCCTCCTTTCGCTCATTGATGCGATCTTACTGTCATTTTACTATTATATCGTTGACATCAGTTTGGCAATGGGGCTTTCAAAGCCTCTCCAGAATTTTGGAGGGCTGAAATTTAAAAACGTCCATGTGAAATGGGGCGTTCTGGAGCCAGTGGTTTATGGTTTTATATTCTTGCCCCCCCTCGGGTTTGTAAAATTGCAGTTGGTTCTTGTTTTTATCGTTATAAATTTGGGGATAGGCTATCAGGTGTTGAAAAAAATGTTCTCAAAAATGTAGACACACTCAAAGTGATGCCAATTTCTCTGGATCTATTGTTTTCCAACGCAACAACTTCTCAGCGTGTAATAGCATTTCAGGTGTATCAACGTCTTGCCAAAAAGCATCCTTAATGTCCAGAACCTCCATTCGACCCTTGTCGGCCAATAACTGCACGCCTTCGGACAGAGAGCTGTCGCCTTTCTGGAGGTAAATTTTTTCGATGGCCTCCATCAGCCCTTTCGTCCCTATAAAGACACCCGTGTCTACACAATTATAGCCTTTAATGCCTTTGCCAATCTTCTTTATTAAATGGCCGGCGGCGATTACTTTGGTGGCATCCTCGAGGTCAAATATCGAATCTAGTTTATAGTCCACACATAATGTTGCTCCGTCTTTTGGAGGTCTATGATTGCGCGCGAGCATCATGATTTTGTCATCCAAAATATGGTCCGCCATCGTCAATACAAATTCTTCTTCCACAAAAGGACGCGCACACAAAACGGAAAGACCGTTCCGTAGCTGATAATTTTGATTGAAGGCGAACGCTATTTCAGTGGACCCCGCATAGTGGGCATTGATATAGGCTTTAATCTTATCCGCCTGCCAGCCCAGAACGATAACAACTTTATGGCAATCGGCTTTTTCAAGACTCCGGATGGCTCTCAAAAGCAGCATTAAACCATCGACGCTTGTCAGAGGCTTAACCAATTTTTGTTTGGTTCGCAATCCATTTAACCGCGATCCAATTCCCGCTGCTAATATGATTCCCGCCCGCTTTTGATTCAGAGGATACATACTCCGCCAGAACTCCTAATTTCGTTTGATAGCGTACTTCTGTGGTGTGTAAAATCGCAGCGACAATTTATATATCGGTTCGATTTCGTCAAACTTGAGACGACCGCTTTTTGTCCAAAAACCAATTGCAGCCGAAAGCCAGTTCAGCCACAAAAGGTTTACAAAACAATTTCATTCCCATTCCTGGCTGACCGTAAATGCATGTGTTTATGAATTCGATTTAACAATGGTTGGTAGACTGCGTCGGGTGAAAGATATCTCCCTACATATCGTCTTGCCTCGAATTCCATGGTTCTGCGTCTAACTTCATCCGTCAAGATCATCTTGACTGCCTTGGAAAACTCGGTTGCCGAGTCAGCAACAACAACGGCCTTATCCCTCAGATCAGAAAGGCCTTGGAGACCAATGCTTGTCGTGACGCATGCGCGCCCGTAGGAGAGAGCTTCGACGAGCTTGATTTTAAGTCCGCTTCCAAATTGAAGGGGTATTAAACACAATTCGGCAAGGCTGTACTCTTGCTCCAAATTGTCGATTCTGCCCAGCAGCTCCACATGGGCGAATTCTCCTTTGAGTTCATTGCATACAGTCCCACAGACATGTAATTTACAATGGGGGAGCGCAGCTATAATCGTTGGCCATACATTCTCCAGCAGCCATCGAAGGCCCTGAACATTGTTATAGCCGTTGGATCCAACAAACAGGCATCGTCCCGGAATTTGGCTTATCCTGCTATCACGTGGTACGGCTGACATCGGTGCGCAGATAACCTCGCTATTGGGCGCCATTGCCCTAAATGTCTCCGCATCTTCATTCTGGATAGCTAAAACCACATCGGCTTTCTGTAACAGTTCGGCTTCTTTACTTCGATTCCATGGCGAATAATTCCATGCAATACCCAACCTTTCCGCACTCGCCACTCTTTGGTGTATCACATCGTGGGCAATTATTATTTTAAGTAAAGGATCACCGCGAGGAATAGAATCCAATACGCCAGCCAACCAGGCATGGTATACCATTATTATGTCTGGCTTAAATTCCTTAAACCGCTTTTCGAAGAGTTCCTTTTCACCGGGGGTTGCCAATTGATCTTTGATTGCGGCCGTCGAATTAGCTCCACCCAAGCTTCTCCCAGTAATCGGCTGCAATACCCGCAATGCCGCTGAACAGAGATCCACAAACCGCCCCCTTTTGGTTTCCGGAATCAAGTAAAAAAAAATGCCTGCCAGGACGCCCAATAAATCTTTAACGGATCTTAACCTGATGAGGGCACGTCCGACTTTGAAATTGTCCCTGAAAGAGATCCTAAAAAGATTCAGCAACGCAGCGGGTACGATAAAAATCGGGCTTCTGCCGCCAGGCCGGCTATCAACCATCACAAGCTCAATCTCAAAACCCTGACGTTTAAAATATTTCAGTACATCGAGGACATAAGTCCGCCCTCCGGTGCTGTTTTCAATGGGGAAAACCCTCGTAACAAACTGAACTTTGACAAGTTCCATTGAAAGAAGTTTATCTATCCTCGTCTGCGACGTGATTTCCAAATATTGTTTCTACCGCAAATTCCGTGAGCCTGATCACCTACCACAGAGCCAGCAAAAGGATTGCC
>CP070697.1:1818073-1825409 GCA_020353555.1 Desulfobacterales bacterium | reverse complement strand
CATCTCGGAATTGACGGTGGCCGGAATTTTGCGCAAAGAGAAGGGTACCGGAACCTTTGTGGTCGGACCGGGCCCTGCGGAACTCAAACATCGGCTCGAGCGAATTTCGAGTTTTAAGGATATGCTGGGTGAAAGCGGCATCCAAGAGAACACCAGACTGTTGCAAAAGAGTATCGAGAACGCCAGCGAATATGTCGCCAAAACCCTCTTTTTGGGCTCCAATAAGAAGGTGGTTGTCGTTCGGCGGGTCCGCGCCGGTAACGGGACACCCTTTATCTATGAAGAAAGTTATCTGCCGGGGGACCTGTTCAAGGGCATTTTGAGAATGGATCTAACCCGCTCCATGTACCAAATCCTCAGCGAACACTATAAAGTCGTGCTGGCCCGCTGCAAACAGACCATCAGTGCGGTGAATCTCAACCGCAACATCGCCAAAATACTGGGTCTCCCCCCAAACGCCGCCGGTATTTTCATTGAAAGCGTGACCTTTGATGAAAAAAGTGTGCCGATTGAATTGCTGTACTCCTACCACAGAGGAGATAAATTCAAGCTCGAAATCGAACTGGGCCGATTTCATTCCAAACCGCGCAATGTCAATTTCAAGACCGAATATACTCCCCTGGAATTTCCCTAGCCCCCACTCTGGGCCGGACCCCGCGGCGGAAAATCCCCAAGGACTTTGCTTTAGCCGGTTAGCTGCGCCGCGACGGGAGCAAGGGCGGTGAAAATGTGCTTGCGTTTTAAGATCGCTCTGTATAAACGTCTATAACCTTAGGCACTTAAACTAACACTCGAACCGCTGAACCGAGGCACTCTAAGACGGAATTTAAATGGACAGGAGGAATGCGAATGGAAGAACACAATCTTTTCGAAAAGCTGGTCGACGTGAGCCCGGGAATGGAGATCTGGTGGGATTCATCACCGGTGATTTTCGCCAACTGGTGCCAGAAGATGCTCGCGAAAGCGGCCGCGGAAGATCGTGATGTGCTGCAGCGCCAGTTTGCGCGCATGTATGATAGCAAAGACCCCCACAAGCAGCTTTTTCGGGGGGTGACGACCAATCCTCCGTTGTCGCTGCAGGCGATTCAGGATGACCCGGCCTACTGGACACAAGTCTCCAGGGGATTGATCGAACAAAATCCAAACCTCAAGAAGGAAAGCCTTTTCTGGATGCTTTACAAAGCCGTGGTCAAACGGGGCTCCGACATGTACCTGCCGCTATTTGAGAAAAGCGGCTACCAAGGAGGGTATCTTTCCGGGCAGGTGGATCCCCGCAGCGTCTTCGACAAGGAAGCCATGATCCGGCAAGCCGAGGAACTGGCGGCGCTAAATCCGAATGTGATGATCAAAGTTCCCGGCTCCCAGCAAGGTTACGAGGTCATCGAACACCTGACCTCCAAGGGCATCGCCACGAACAACACCCTGACGTTCGTTCTGCCCCAGCTGGTGGACTGTGCCAAGAGCGTTCAAAGAGGCCTGGAAACCGCCCGACGGAACAAGGTGGATCTGTCCAAATGGCGTTCGGTGATCACGCACATGGAATCCCGGTATGGCGATCTGGGGGGCTTAAGAGATTTTGGCAGGGAAAAAGGCATTGAACTCACCGAGGGCGAGGTCCGGCTGGCGGAGCTGGCGATATTCAAAAAAGCCTACCGCTACTTAAAAGAAAATAACATGCCCAGTAAAATGTTGTCCTGTTCCCTGAGACTCGGACCCGTCGTCAATGGCACCACCAAACTCTGGCACCTGGAAGAAAAAAGCGGGGCGGCCATTGTGGTGACCTGTCCGCCGGGCTTTATCGAACAGGTGCTCACCTTTGGGGATCGGGATAAAATCGTTTTTGAGAAAGACAAAATCCTGGAAGATATCCCCCGGGATGTCATGGACAAGTTGATGCGGATTCCCTACTTCGAAAGAGCCTATGCGGAAGATGGCTATCGCCGGGATGAATATAACGCGCATCCGGCGCTGCGTCGGACGGCGGAGCAGTTTTCCAAGGCGACGGAGGAAATGGTGGAATTTGCCGCCCAATGTCTTAAGGAAGGCGCATGTCCGGCCTGATGGGCGGGTAAGCAGGATTTTATGTGGATCGGTGTGTTGACGCCGCAATTGGGAAAAATAAGCATTTTTTCCAGGTCTTTGAAAGCAGCGGTGCCACGGCGCGGGGCTTTCTTAACGATCCCTGAGGACCTCACACAGTTACACGCTGTCAAATCTGACTATCCCTTGTGCTTGTCCCCGGAAGGCTTTAGGTAATGTCATAAAGTCGGACGAATCAGGGGGTACGCTAATAGAGGACGTAACGATGCAGATCTATGTGTGCGTCAAACACGTTCCCGATACAGCCGCCAAAATCACGGTGGTCGGGGGAACGGGTTTTGCGGAAACGTGCAAATTCGTGATCAATCCTTACGACGAATATGGGGTGGAAGAGGCCGTCCAAATCGTCAGTCGCGCCGGACAAGGCGAGGTCGTCATTGTCACGGTGGGCAGGGAAAATGCGGTAAACACGATGCGATCGGCGCTGGCGCTGGGTGCCCATCGGGGGATTTTGGTCAAAACCGATGCCCAGTTTCTCGACAGCAACCTTACCAGCCAGGCGCTCAAAAAGGCGATTGTGCAGGACGGTTCGCCGGATATCATATTCACGGGCAAGCAGTCCATCGACAGTGAGGGCATGCAAACCCCGTATCGCTTGGCCCAGGCTTTGGGCCTGCCGGTGGCCACCGAGGTGGTCGATGTGAAGATCAATGACCGGCGGGCCGTTGTGGAGCGGGAGATCGGGGGCGGATCACGTGAAGTTGTTGAAATGCCTCTGCCCTGTGTGATCGGCGCCACCAAGGGGTTAAACGAACCCCATTATCCTAAGCTGCCCGATATCATGAGGGCTAAGAAAAAAGAGATCCGAAAGATTGACATCCGCGCGCTGGGTGTGGATATCGCTGACGGTCCAACGCAGATTCTGAAATTGGACCCGGTGCCCGAGCGTAGCCGGGCCAAAATGCTGCAGGGCAGCACCCGGGAGATGGTGGAAGAGCTCGTAAGACGGCTTAAGGAGGAAGCGAAGGTTCTCTAAAAGAGTGACGCACGGGGGGTTGCGCTTTAGGGGGCAGAATTGGGCGCGCCCGCCGCAGTGCAGGAGAGAGATGTTATGGCTAAAATCGGCGTTTTGATCGAAACCAGTGACGAAGGGGTCAAGGAAGCCAACGGGGGTGTCATTACCGCCGCCCGGGGTGAGGCCGGCAATGAAATCTACGCCTTCGTCTTAAACGCCAAGGCCGCTGATTGCCGGAATGCCTTGCAGCAATACGGGGTGGCAAAGGTTGTGGAGGTTTCCGCGGACGCGGCCGCATGGGTTTCGAGTCCCGATTTGCAGGCGCGGGCCTTGGCGGAGGCGATCAAGCATTTTGAAATCAGCACCTTGCTCGGGCTGAGCAGCGCCCAGGGGCGGGATTTGCTGGCGCGGCTGGCGGCTTTGATCGATGCCCCCCTGGTCCAGGACTGCAGCGGTATCAATCTGGCCGAGGGAACGGTCAAAAAGTCCCATTTCTCCGGCAAAACCTTCGCCACCATCAAACTCAACGGCAATCTCCGCATTTGCAGCATACGGCCCAACACGATCGAAGCGCAACCCGCGCCGGTTGAGGCTGAGGTTTTAACCTTTCAGGCGGCGGTTCAGGACCCCGGAGGCCTTGTCGTCAAGGAGGTCAAGAAAACCGCCCCGGGTTCGGTCGAGTTGACCGAAGCGAACATTATCATTACCGGCGGCCGTCCCATCGGCGCGGCGGAAAACTATAAAATTTTACGAGAGTGTGCCGAGGTGCTCGGAGCGGCCGTGGGCGCTTCCCGAGCGGTGGTGGATGCCGGTTTTGCACCGCATAGCATGCAGGTGGGGCAGACCGGCAAAACGGTCAGTCCCAAGCTCTACATCGCCTGCGGTCTTTCCGGTTCGGTGCAGCATTTTGCGGGTATGAAGACCTCCAGGGTGATCGTGGCCATCAACACCGACAAAGACGCGCCGATTTTCAACAAATGCGATTACGGCCTCGTGGGCGATCTTTTTGAGATTGTGCCGGTGTTGACCGCAGTGCTCAAGGAACAGCCCCAATGAACATCTATCTGATGATCAAATCGATCTTGATGGCCTGGGCCATCTTGATCGGGTGGGGTCTTTTTTTAGTGCGCGCCAAACGCCTGGCCGAACTGATGCAGGCCGTCACGGGCGAAGCCCATCTCAAGCTCAACCGGGTGGGTGAACGGATCAAGGTTTTGTTCACCGATGTGCTCGGCCAAACCAATGTTCGGCGTAAACGGCTGCCCGGTGTGGCGCACACCTTGATTTTTTTCGGATTCTTCGCCGTGCAGCCGCATTCGTTGGAGCTGATGCTGCGGGGCGTATGGCCGGATTTCCACGTGTCCGGCCGGCTTCCCGGTCTGTATGGCGTCTATCTTTTCGCCGCCGACATTCTGGCGTTTCTGGTACTCTTCGGTTTAGGCTATGCCCTGTGCCGGCGGCTTTTTTTTAAACCCAAGTATCTGACCAACGGCCTGGATGCGCGGCTCATCCTCATTTTTATTGCGGTGATCATCATTACCTTTCACTTGATCAACGCCTTTCTGATGCTGCCCTCCATCGGCGGCGCCCGCTTTGATTACGCCCGTTATTTGACGGTATCGGTGGCGGTCAAAGGCATTTTCAATCTGGGCGCCCTGTCGACCGCCGCCAGCCGAGTCGGTTTTGAAGTGGCCTATTGGATCCACATGCTGACCATTCTCGCTTTTTTGGCCTATATTCCCGGATCCAAACATCTGCATATGTTGGCCGCCATTCCCAATGTTTTTCTTAAGCCGCTGCAACGGCCCAAGGGGATGATCAAAACCGATATCGAAGACGAAGAAGCCGAAAGCTACGGGCTCGGCAAGGTCTCGGACCTGAACTGGAAAAACGTATTGGACCTTTACGCCTGCACGGAATGCGGTCGGTGCGAAGAGCAGTGCCCGGCGGACCTGACCGGCAAGCCGCTGTCGCCCCAACGGGTCGTCACTGATATCAAACATGATCTTTTCGATCAAACCCGGCCCCTGCTGGCGAAAAGCTTGGAAGCAGTGGCACCGCTGGTCCGGGAGGGTGCACCGCTGACCGGGGATGTCCTCTGGGCGTGCACCACCTGCCGGGCCTGCGAAGACATCTGTCCGGTCAACATCCAGCATTTGGATCTCATTCTGGAAGCCCGCAAATACCAGGTGCTGATGGAAGCCAACTTTCCGCCGGAATTGCAGCCGACTTTCACCAACTTGGAAAATCAGTCCAATCCCTGGGGCTTTGGCAGCGACACCCGGGCAGATTGGTGCCAGGGGCTGGATGTGCCCCGGATGGCCGCAAGACCCAGCGCCGATCTGCTCTATTTTGTAGGCTGTGCCGGATCGTTTGACGATCGGGGCAAGAAGATCGCCCAGGCCATCGCGCGGGTGCTGAAAAAGGCCGACGTGAATTTTGCCATTCTCGGCGAAGAAGAGCGCTGCAACGGAGATATGGCCCGCCGGGCCGGCAACGAATACCTGGCGCAGATGATGATTCGGGAAAATGTGGCGATTTTCAATCGGTACCGACCGAAGAAGATCATGACAGCTTGTCCCCATTGCTACAACATACTCAAAAACGAGTATCCGCAATTCGGCGCCCGCTATGAAGTGGTTCACCACACGGAGTTTTTGCGGGAACTTTTCCAACAGGGACGCCTGAAAGCCAGCGGGGCCAAGATCGAAGAATTAACCTGGCATGACTCCTGCTATCTGGGACGCTGGAACGGAATTTTTGAAGCGCCGCGGGAACTGCTGCGCGCCCTGCGCCAGGACCAGGCGTTGATCGAAATGCCCCGCAGCAAGTCCAAGGGGCTTTGCTGCGGCGCCGGGGGGGCGCGCATGTTCATGGAAGAAACCAGCGGCCGGCGCATCAATCACGAGCGCGCCGAAGAAATCATCGCCACCGGTGCGGCCGCCGTGGCGGCCGCCTGCCCGTTTTGCATCACCATGCTCTCCGACGGCATCAGGGATCATAACGGCGATGTCGCGGTGCGGGATCTTGCGGAAATCGTCGATGCCGTGACCGCCTGATGATTTCACTGGGGCTCACGCCCGGCCGTGAAGAAGAAATCCCCTTACCCGGCGCCCAGCAGAGTAATGGGAGGTATCGATGTTTCACTAATTTAACGTTTGGCGGGGGAAAGCGATGCAGAACCGTGCCCAAGTCGTCATTGTCGGAGGCGGCATCATCGGTTGCAGTACGGCCTATCATTTGACCAAGATGGGTTGGCAGGATGTCGTCATCGTCGAAAAAGGGGAGTTGACCAGTGGATCGACCTGGCATGCGGCCGGCCTCGTGGGCCAACTACGTTCCGAGCGCAACATCACCCGCATGCTGCAGTACAGTGTCAGCCTTTACGAACAGCTCGAGGAAGAAACCGGATTGGCCACCGGCTGGAAAAAAAGCGGCTGTCTGCACCTGGCCAGCACGCGGGAACGGATGTACGAACTGCAACGAGGCGCCACCACGGCCCGCAGCTTCGGTCTTGAAATGCATGTCATTTCGCCTCAGGAGGCTCATGATCTCTGTCCGATCCTAGCGCTGGACGGCCTCATCGGGGCCGCCTTCATGCCCACGGACGGGCAGGCCGACCCGGCCGGCATCACCCAAGCCCTGGCCAAAGGCGCGCGCAACCGGGGAGCGAAGATATATGAAAACACCCTGGTAACCGGCTTTGAATTCGTCCGGAACCGCGTTGCGGCGGTCAAGACCGACAAAGGCGATATCCAATGTGAAATCCTGGTCAACTGTACAGGGATGTGGGGCTATCAGGTCGGCCAGATGCTGGGAGTCAACGTACCGGTAGTACCGTTTCAGCATCAGTTTCTCGTAACGGAGGAAATCGAAGGGCTGCCTCCGGACCTGCCGACCATTCGCGACAAGGATAACCTGATCTACTATAAAGAAGAAGTGGGCGGGCTGGTCATGGGGGGCTACGAAAGCGACGGCATCCCCTGGTGCATTGACGGGGTTCCCAATGATTTTGCTTCGCAATTGCTCGAACCGGATTTCGACCATTTTCAATGCCTCTCCGATCCGGCCATGCGGCGCACACCCTGCCTGGCGGAGGCCGGAATTTCAAGACTGGTAAACGGCCCCGAGGGTTTCACCCCCGACGGTGATGCGATTCTGGGACCGGCGCCCGAGCGGGACAATGTATTTGTCGCCGTGGGATTTAATGCCTTCGGCATTGCCGCCGGTGGGGGGGCGGGCCGCATGATGGCCGAGTGGATTATCGAAGGCGAGCCGAGT
>CP070697.1:1810593-1817973 GCA_020353555.1 Desulfobacterales bacterium | reverse complement strand
ATCAACAAGATCACCTGCGCAGGCGAATGTGGCGCCAGTATTCCCAGCACCAAAAAACGCCTGGAGGAGGCCTGGGGGGCCAAGGTCTATGATCACGCCGGGGCCACGGAGATCGGCGCCTGGTCTTACGAATGCCAGGAACAGCCCGGAGGGCTGCATGTGAACGAGGCGCTTTTTCTGGTGGAAATCGTCGACCTGGAAACCGGCGCAATCATCGAAGAACCCGGCCGTCGGGGCAAGATGGTGATCACGGCCCTGGACCGGCAGGCCCAGCCCTGTGTGCGCTTTGACTCCAAGGACGTGATCGAATGGGCGCCGGAGCCCTGCGCTTGCGGCCGGACGTCGCGTTTGATCAAAGGGGGCGTGGTTGGTCGGGCCGATGATATCACCAAGGTCAAAGGGGTGTTGCTGGCGCCCTCGGCCATCGAGGAAGTGGTGCGGGGCGTGGCCGGACTCGGTGATGAATATGAAGTCATCGTCGACCAGGTGGGCGATGCCGAACGGATTACGCTCCGCGTGGAGGTTTTGCCCGAGGCCCAGGATCAATGCCGGTTGATCGAGACGGAACTGACCGAGCAGTTGCGGCTGAAGACCAATTTGCGCTACGATCTGGAAATCTGCGGGTGCCAAACGCTTCCGCGCTACGAGGTCAAAGCCCGGCGGTTCAAAGATTTGAGGAAAAAGCCTAACGATTAGGGCGGGGGTGCCATGGAAGACCAGTTGGATTTACGCCACATCGATTCTCAAATCCAGGCGATGAAAAAGGTGGCCGAGGAACTGCAGCCACTGGGGGCTGATTTTCCGGCCCTGGCCCGCAATCTGGCGCGCGTTCTGGCCAGTCTTAAAATGCTGGAGATCAATATTTCCGACGTCGTCGCGCTGGAGGCACAGGACTAATCGGCTTGCGGATCGGCGGGACCGATCGTAAAACTCCGCGCTCGCTGCGCGCGCGGCCGCTTCAATAGAAGGGAAACTTCTCCCAAAAATCCTTGTCTTTCTCCTGCCATCTCGCGCCGAACGTCTTTTCGCAAAACGCCCCCATCCGGTTCAGCCAGCGCTCCCAGGGGTTTTGGCCCTTGGCCTGGGCTTCGAGAATATCACGGAGAAAGGTGGTGATGTTGACCATTTCTTCTTTGGTCAAATAGGAAGCCGCGCCCCCTTTGTAGGACTTGACGATATTTTCGGGAGTCAAGGCATGGGCGGTCAACATCACGGCCGTCACCTTTTTGTGGTTGGCGATTTCCAGCAGGTCGTAGCCGGCCACCCCCATGATATCCAAGATCGCCATGTCAAAGGATTGCGTTTCCAAAAGCTCTTTGGCGGCCGGGTGGGTGGAAGCCTTGGCGACTTCACACATGGGCAGCAGGTCTTCGAGGGTGTCCAGAATATCCGGCTCATCGTCCACCAGAAGAATGCGTTTGCCCTTCAACAGGTCTTTAGCGGGCATGATACGGTTGCTCCGTTTTCCAAGAAGATGTGGTTCTTCTCCCCATTCGTGGAGAGAAAGTGGTCGAGGATTCAAGGAGTCAATGATTCGGGTGCTTGTCCTCGCGTGTTGCGATCAACGTTTTGAGCATCCTTTCAAGTTGGCGAATCTCATCTTTGATTTTATCGACTACGTTTCGGAAATCTGGCGGTTATCTTGTAAACCTCCAAATACAGCTGATGGGATTCGGTCAAACCATCATTTCTTTGTAATTCTTCAGCATTAGACTTGAACCCTTGAACCCTTGACCCCTTGAATCCTCACAGGATCACTAACTTTTGCGGAGATGATCCAAAGGTATTTCGTTTCAGGGCGTCTTCTTCATATTAATGCCGCACGGGTTTGAATCAAGGCGGTCGGTTTTCCGGGAGGCACGGCGCGCTTGGGGTCTTGAACTCCCGTTCTAGCCCATGGGAAACTGATATTGCGCCGTCAGCCCAAGTTGGCGCACGATTTCCAACCCATGCTGGAGGGGTGCGCCCTCCAGGTTACGGTACGGTCGGCGCAGATCACCCGTCGGCAGTCCCAGGGCTTGGGCCAGGGACTTGACGGGCACGGGGTTGACCGCGGAGTAGTGAAATTCCAGAAGCGGCAACAGCTTCAAATACGTTCGGCGACAATTTTCGGCATCTTCAAAAGTTCGCCACGGCCTGGAAATAATCGCCATTTCCCGGGGCGCGATATTGCCGGTCATGTTGGCGGTGCCCTGGCCCCCTAACGACATCACGGGCATCACCAGTCCCAAATTCGGTGAGTCACAGCACATCAGGGAAATGTCCTTGCGCGCAGCGGCGATCTGGGCGATCTGAGCGGGCCGGGCCATGGCTTCCTTGTCGACCACAATCCGGGGATGCTCCGCCAATCGGATAATCGCCGCGGCCGGCAGATCGGTTCCGACCCGGCCCGGATTGTTGTAAACCCCGATGGGAATCTCGCTGGCGTCGGCGACCTCCAGGAAATAGCGCACCGCGTCTTCCACCGGGGGGCAGATGTAAGGCGGGACGGTAACGATGGCGCCATCTGCGCCTTGCCGCGCGGCGAAGCGGACCTGCGCGATCGTGTCCTGGGTGCTGGTGCCTGTGCAGCCGTAAAAAAGGAGCATGTCGCCTTTTTTGAATTTAACGGTTGTGGCAATGATCTTTTGCCTTTCTTCCTTGGAAAGCATCGAAACCTCACCCGTCGAGCCCATGATCAACAGGGCGCTGGTGCCATGGGCGGCTTGAAAATCCATCAGCGTGCGGAATCCGGCGAAGTCCAACGTCCCATCCCGATTAAAAGGGGTAATCAAAGCGACGAACGACCCCTCGATCTTTAGTTTCCCCATCTGGTTTTCCTCCGTCGTTTACTTTTTTGTTTGCGAGCGGGATGAACCCGCGCAATCCTTCCGGTATTCCCGGCGTTGCTTGAGGGCCGTTCGATCGGCAAAGCCCTGCGGGAGGCCCGCCCGGCGGTCCGTGAACTGCTATCGGTTGACTGGGCCGACTATATTCATTACGGCAACCCGCAGTTTGTCATGAAGCACATGGAATAGGGGACCTGGCCCGGCGGTCGCCACTCCCTGGTCGGCGGTTAGCCGATGCGGCCGCTGGCCTAGCGCGTGCGCTTTAACATGCGATACGCAATCAGCAGCAGCATGGCTCCGCCGGTTGCGAGGATGATGCTGCCCAGATTAAATCCGGTTACAGTCCCCAATCCGATTTTTGTGCCGATTAATCCCCCGATAAAGGCGCCGGCGATGCCCAAAAGGGTGGTGACGATGAAACCACCCGGATCTTTGCCGGGCATTAAGAATTTAGCCAGGGCGCCGACGACGAGCCCCATAATGATCCAAGAGAATATTCCCATCGCTTTGCTCCTTTGCGTCCTTGTCGGGTGTTGCGCAACGGCAAACGCCCGTTTGGCGCTGCTTGATGAATCCAGGTCAGGAATGACTCACGAAAAGCCCGCGCGTTTGGCCGTCTTTCAGATTCACCAACCCCTCCTCACAAATCCGCAGGTAGGGAATGGCCGCACCGGTGAGGGTGGCCAGCGTCAGGAGGGGGTCGGGGAAGGGGACGCCAAGATGGGCCACGGTCCGTTTGATCTCCTCCAGTCTCCGGGCGATCGTGTCCAGGGGTAAATCCGATATGATGCCGAAGACCGGCAGGGGCAGTTCGGCCAGGATTTCGCCGTTTTCACAGACCACGGCCCCCCCTTGCAGGGACCGGACGCGGTTGACGGAGGCGGCCATGTCGCCATCATCGGCGCCGACCACAATAATATCGGACGAATCCCAGGCCGCGCTGTAGGCCATGGCCCCGGACTTGAGGCCGAATCCCTTGATCAAACCGACGTAGATCCGGCCGGGAACGCGGCTGCGATCAATAGCGGCGACCTTCAAGACATCCGGCGCCAGATCGATGCGCAGCTGGCCATCCACCACCGGCCAATCCATTTCCAGTTCGGCCGTGACCAGATCGGTGACCATCTCGATGACGCGGACCCGGACCTGGGCGGCGTCATCCGGGGGAAGAATAATAAAATCCGAAGGCTGCAATTCCTGGGGTAGGTGCACGGTGTGCAGGCTTTGCGTTGCGAAGGTATGTTCCCGGGGAGTGACCAGGAGCTTGCCCTGCTCGGCGATGACCCGCCCGTTGCTGATGACCAGCTGGGCATCGATCGTGTGAATGTCCGGGATGATGACCAGATCGGCATAGCGGCCTGGCGCAATACCGCCCAGGAGGCCGTCCAAACCAAAATGTTCGGCGACGTTCAGGGTCGCCATTTGAACAGCGGCCAGGGGGTCGAACCCGCTGTCAATCGCCTTCTGGACCACAAATTCCATGTAGCCCTTCGCCTGCAAATCCGCCGGCGAGATTCCGTCGGTGACCAGGATTAAACGCCGCAAATCGATTCCCTGATTCTTGATCTTGGCGATTTCTTCCAGGTCCCGGCGGATGCTGCCTTCCCGGATCATGACATGCAGGCCCTGTCGCAGCCGGGATAGCACCTGGTCCGCATTGATCGGTTCATGGCACGAGGAGATGCCCGCGGCCACGTAAGCCGCCAGTTTTTTTTCGCTGGCGCCGGCGCTATGGCCTTCCAGGAGTTTGCCGGCCGCCAGCGTTTGGGCAAGGACCGGCAGCAGCCGGTCCGGTTCCTGTAAGACGGCCTGCCAGTAAGTTTCGCCCAAACCGATGATGTGATCGTGCTCCAGAAGGGCCTGGAGCGTCTCCGCGGTGATTCCCGGGGCGGCCCGGCTGATCGAGACCAGGGCCGTGGCAAGTCCCAAAATCTTGATCGGCTGGTCTTTGAGGGATGCCAAAAAATCGAATACCCCCGCCAAGCCCGCCACCGGAGAGATCTCCATGGTTTCGGTGATAATGGTGGTGGTGCCGCCCGGAATCACAAATTTGAGAAACTCGCTGGCGCGGTAAAGCCCGGCCATGTGGGTATGTCCGTCAATCAAACCGGGGATGACCGTTTTGCCCTGGGCGTCGATGACTTCGGTCCGGGGGCCGATGCCGGCCTGGGGATCCCCGCCCACATAGGCCAGCCATTGGCGTTTGATGCTGATGGCCTGATCATCTAATAGCTCGCCGGTGTAAACGTTTACAAGCCGGGCGTTGACGATGACCAGGTCGGCCTTTGCCTGGCCGAGAGCCACTTGGATAAGTTCCCTGGTTTCGGATGGGTCTTTCGGTCGCAAAAAATTGGAAGTGGTCATGCAGTTATCATCCTCCGCAAAACGTATTCGGCCCGGTGCCTTGAACCTTACCCTGCGGTCTGGCCCCTCATCGAGCGGCGTCGGCTGCTCGCGAGCCGACCGGAATCATCGCCCCTCATTACCACTCTAGACCGGACTTTGAAAAGCGAAAAATTCGTGAGACCAAAGTCCTAGTAAAACTGGGCACTTATTTCTTTCCAACGCGCGTTGAAAATGCTAAACGATACAACAACCGGGAGTTGAGCCCACCGCAAGGCATTGGCAATCCATCCATTCCCGCCAAGAGGGCCACCATGAATATTGCCAGGAACTTGGAAAATGCTGCGCTTTATTTTCCCGACCGCTGCGCGATCATCGAGGGAGATAGGCAAATCAGTTTTCGGGAATTTGATCGGGAGTCCGGCCGGGTGGCCACGGAACTGGGCCGGGCCGGCATTCAGCCGGGAGATCATGTGGCCCTGTGCGCTCCGAATTCCTATCCCTGGCTGGCTTTCTATTTCGGCGCCCTCAAGGCCGGGGCCCGGGCGGTTACCTTTTCCCACCTGCTCCGTCAGGATGAATTGTCGCGTATCTTGGCGGATTGTCAGCCCAAGGCGCTGTTTACCACGGATGAAAAGCTCGAGGACCTGGGGGATCGCACAAACCATCCGGATCTCAAACTGATCATCTGCGAAAACGGCGATATTTCCTATGACCGGCTGGCCGGCAAGGGCCCGGTCGAGTTTAAGGCCGTCGACCGCAATCGCCACCAAACCGCCGCCATTCTTTACACGGGAGGCACGACGGGAATTCCCAAAGGGGCTATGCTGAGTCACCAGAATCTGCAGGCCGCCATCCACAACGTGGCCTACTATGAGCGCGCCAGCGCCGCCGACCGGGCCCTGTGTTTTCTGCCGCTCAACCACGTGTTCGCTCAGATTCATATCATGCATTCCACCGTCTACACGGGCGGCGGCCTGATTATTCAGCCGGGTTTTGATTTGGAAAAGGTTTTAGATGCCATCCAGCGCCGGCAGGCGACCAAGTTCTATGCGGTGCCCACCGTTTACATTCGTCTGCTGGAACTGGAGGATCTGGAAACCAAATTGCAGGCGGCGCGCTATTGTTTTTCGGCGGCGGCCAGCATGGCCACCGAAGTGGTGCGGGCCTGGAAGGCCCGGACAGGACTTGACATCCACGAAGCCTACGGCATGACCGAGAGCGCTTCGATGGTGACCTACAATCACTATTACCGGCATGTGGTGGGATCCGTCGGTACGACGGCCAATCTGGTCGAGGTCCAGATCAGGGATCTAGACGGCAACGAAGTGGAGCCGGGCGCGGAGGGTGAGATCTGCATCTGCGGACCCAACATCACGAAAGGGTATTTGAACAATCCGGAGGAGACCGCATCGGCCTTCTACGGCAACTGGTTTCGCTCCGGCGACATCGGGGTCATGGATGAAGCCGGCTACCTGTACATCGTCGACCGCTTGAAGGATATGATCATTACCGGGGGTGAGAATGTCTACCCCCGGGAAGTCGAAGAAGTGCTTTACACCCGGCCGGAAATCCAGGAGTGTGCGGTGGTGGGCCTGCCCGACCGGGAGTACGGGGAGCGGGTCACCGCTTTTATCGTGGCCGCCAAAGGCCAGCGGCCGGACCCGCAGACGCTGAAGTCCCATCTGAAAGCGCGTCTGGCGCCCTTTAAGGTGCCCAAGGAGTTTGTAATGGTGGACGGCTTGCCCAAGAACAATGCCGGCAAGCTGCTGAAGCGCGAAATCAAGAAAAGTTACCGGGGCCCGGCGTCCTAAAGGCCGCTTATTCGGCCAGGGGCGGGCGGCGCATTCCCACCCGGGTGGTCTGTTCGAAGGCATGCGCGAGCTGGAGCACGCCGAAATCGTCCTGATGCCGACCGACGATCTGCAGGCCCACGGGCAGTCCCTCCGGGGTAAAACCGCAGGGCACGGAGATCGCCGGCAGACCGGTGACGGTGATGTAGTAGCAGCTTCTCATCCAGTCGATGTAGGTATCCATCTTAACGCCGTTTATTTCCTGGATCCAGCGCTGTTGGACGTCGAAGGGCGGCACCTGGTTGACCGGGCAAATCAGAAACTCATAGGTTTCCATGAACTGCCGCACGCGATGGTAGAGTGCGGTCCGGGCGACCTCCGCGCGTCCGAGCTGGGGACCGGTGAGTTTGCGGCCT
>CP070697.1:1803065-1810493 GCA_020353555.1 Desulfobacterales bacterium | reverse complement strand
GTCGGTCTGCCGGGCTCGGCACCCACGGGTTATGTGCTCGAACTCTTCCATAGAAGAAAGGAAGCCTTACGATGCGGAACACAAGAATCCGGAGAACAATTCACCACCGCCCATCTCATCTCGTCCTCATGATGATCCTGGCTTGCTATCTCGGCGGTTGCGCCGAGGTCCCGCTAACTCACCGCAAGAGTCTGCGTCTTTTGCCCGACGCGGAGCTGATGGCCCTCAGTTTGCAGCAATACAGTGAGGTGTTAAACAAAAGCAAACTTTCAACGGACGCTCGCAAAGTCCGAATGGTGCGCCAGGTGGGGGGCCGGATTGCCAGGGCCGCCGAGGCCTTTCTGACCGAGTCCGGGGAACAGGCCACCCTCAAGAATTACCAGTGGGAGTTTAACCTGATCGAAGATGATAAAACCGTCAACGCCTGGGTCATGCCCGGCGGCAAGGCGTCGGTTTACACCGGAATCCTGCCCTTTACCCGGGATGAAACCGGTCTGGCCGTCGTGCTGGGACACGAAGCGGCCCATGCCATCGCCGATCACGGCAACGAGCGGATGAGTCAAGGCCTGCTGGCCAATATGGGGGGGATGGCCCTATCGGTGGCCCTCGCGCATAATTCCCGCCAAACCCAGGATCTTTTTATGGCCGCCTTCGGCCTGGGGGCCAACGTTGGATTGCTGCTGCCTTACAGCCGGCTGCAGGAAAGCGAGGCGGATCGCATCGGCTTGACCCTGATGGCCCGGGCCGGTTACGACCCCCGGGCAGCCGTGCCTTTTTGGGATCGGATGAACCAGAAGGAAGGTCCCCGTCCGCCGGAATTCTTGTCCACGCACCCGGCGCCCCAGACCCGCATCACCGATATCAAAAAGTATATTCCGGAGGCGCTGCAGTATTATCCACGCTAACCTCACCGAATCCCGCCAAAGGCGGAAGAACCCAAGGGGCGTCTGTTTGAGCCCCACGGGAAACGCGGGTCTGCCCTTCATTTCACGGCCTTTTTTTCCGGCGGTAGATATGGACGATCCAGATAAACAACCCCAGGGCGGCAATCCCCGCCAGCACCTGGAGTTCATAACGCTTAATATCGTCGATGACAAATGCCAGCGCCTGTCCGCAAAGGTAACCGCCCCCGCCCACGGTTACCGCCCAGATCGCCGCCCCCACGCCGTTGAGCACGACAAATCGGCCGGCGGACACGGGGCTCATGCCGATGGCAAACGAGGCCACGGTGCGCAGACCGTATAGAAAGCGGAACCCCAGTATTATCGGCGTGTGAAAGCGCTCGAGCAGTCGCTGGGCTTTCGTGATCCGCGGCTGCCAGGAGGGGCGCCGGTTCAAAAGATAGCGGCTGTGCGTGCGGCCCAGGTAAAAATAGAGTTGATCGCCGCACAGAGTGCCGCCGAAAGCTGCTAAAATAACCCCCGGCAGCACCAGATAACCCTGGTGCGCCATAAAACCTCCCAGAATAAGAATAGTCTCCCCTTCCAGAAAGGTACCGAGCCATATCGCCGCATATCCGTATGTTGCAATAAAATTTTCCAGCGTCATCGTCAGCACCTCGGCCCGTCATGGAACAGGTTTTCTGCCCCCCGTTCCACTCACGTGCGTTGATCCCGGGGGCTCTCTGATCCGCTATTCCGGTTGGTCCGATATGTCAATCGATAATTACCACTCATTGCAATTTCAGGAAAAAGGTCTTTTGCCTCCGGGGAGGAATCTGTGCTACAATCCCGCCCAGGGGTTTCCCCCGTCAACACCACGTCAATGCCCCGCCGAGGGCTGATCAGCATGCATGTTCACTGGGAAAATGCGGTTCCGTTCATCGCCTGGATGCGACCTTACGGCAGGCGTTATCTGAAAGCCGACGTCTTCGCCGGATTGACCGTGGCGGTGGTGGCCTTGCCCCAGTCCATGGCCTACGCCCTCATTGCCGGCCTGCCGGTCCAATACGGTCTCTATGCCTCCATTGTGCCCGCCGTCGCGGGCAGCCTGTGGGGCAGCTCGGCGCATCTCATCACGGGCCCGACCACCGCCGTCTCCCTCGTTGTTTTCAGCACATTAGGTGACATGGCCCCGCCGGGCGGCGCCGCATACCTGGAGTTGGCGTTTGTCCTGGCGTTCCTGATCGGGATCGTTCAGATTGCCATGGGGGTCGCCCGTCTCGGCGCCTTGCTCGATTTCGTCTCCCATGCCGTGCTGCTGGGCTTTACCGCCGGCGCAGCCGTGCTGATCGCCTTCAAACAACTCCCAGGACTGCTGGGGATCAAGGTCCCCGGGGGCGGTTTCTTTTTCGAAGCATTGTTCCGCCTCCTGACCCGGATCCATCAGCTGCACCCGGCCACCGTGATCCTGGGCGCGGTGACCATCGCCGTGATTCTGGGCCTCAAGAAATACCGCCCGCACTGGCCCGGGACCCTGGTGGCCATGGTCCTGGTCGGAACGGCGGTGGCCGTCTTTAACCTGGACTCCCGGGGGGTGGCCGTTGTCGGGGCGATTCCGCGCCGTCTGCCGCCCTTTCATCTGCCCTCCCTGACTGCGGCCGAGCAAGTGGGCCGGCTGATGCCCGGAGCCCTGGCGATCGCCATCTTGGGGCTGGTGGAAGCCGTCTCCATCGCCAAAACGATCGCCGACGTGACCCGCCAGCGCGTGAACGTCAATCAGGAGTTTATCGGACAGGGGCTGGCCAACATCGGCGCGTCCCTCTTCAGCGGGTATCCCGGCAGCGGTTCATTTACCCGCTCCGCCGTCAACTTCCGGGCTGGCGGCAAGACCCCCATGAGCGCCATTGTTTCCGCCCTGGCGATCGCGGTGACGGTTTTGGCGGCGGCGCCGCTGGCGGCCAAACTGCCGCTGGCGGCCCTTTCCGGCGTGCTGATCGTGGTGGCCTATGAATTGATTCGCCAAAAAGACATCGTCCGCACCGTGCGCGCCACGCGCTCGGACGCTGCGGTCCTGGTAATCACGTTTTTGTCCACCCTTTTGCTGAGCATCGAATTCGCCATTTACGTCGGCATGCTGTTGTCCATCGGCCTGCATCTGGCCAAAACTTCCCATCCCAGGATCTACTCCGTCGTACCGGACCTGGCCACCGGCAAGCTGGTGGGATCCGCCCACGGCCAGACCTGTTGCCAAATGGATATCATCCAAATCGAGGGATCCCTGTTTTTCGGATCCGCCACCTTTGTGCTGGATGACCTGCAACGGCGCCTGCGGCACCATCCGGACGCCGCCAATCTGCTGATCCGCATGCACCACGTCAACACCATGGACGCCAGTGGGATCCACGTCCTGGAAATCGTTCTCGATCAGATCCGGCGCTGGGGGGGCGGACTTTACTTCTCCGGCGTCAACCACCGGGTTTTTCTGGTATTGAAGAATTCCGGGTTGTTGCGCGACATCGGCGAGACGCGCATCCGGAGCGCAACCGGCCACGCGATTCGACAGGCCATGCGTGAAACCTTCTGTCCCGGCATCTGCGCAACCTGTGAAGTTGCCGTGTTTCAGGAGTGTCCGGAGCTGAAGCAAGGAAACTGGGAGATTTTCGGCCCCGGCGTGCAGCCCCGGTTGTGCCTTGGGCCGCAGCCGGACAAACGCTAACAGGCGCCCGCGGTGCGCCGCCAGTAGGCGCGGGTGGAGAAACAGCGGTGCCCGCGAACAACGCAAGGGAATTCTCAGAGACAGATTCTCAAACGGACTAGGTAGGAATCCATGAAATTGCTGGCATATACCGATGGCCGGCCGAATTCGGCCAAAGCCCTGCGGTTTGCCGCTGAGCTCAAAACGCGGCTGGGAGCCGAGTTGGCCGTGATTACCGTGCGGCCCGGCACCAGCGCCATCGAAACCCCGCCACCGCTGGGCGAAGAAATTCCGTTGCACCGTCGGACGGACCTGCCGCCGGGGCTTCAAATTCTGGCCGCCGCCGTTGATGAGCTGACCGCCGGCAGCCTGTTGGATCGCCCGCAGGCCATCACCATCCGCGAGTTGCGCCATGGTCACCTTTTCGTCTGTAAAACGCCTTCCGGCGAGCGGGTCCCCTTTTACGAGTGCTTTGGCCACTTTACGGAAATGCTCAACTACGAAATCGACCAGCACCGCTACGACCTCCTGATCATCGCCCCGCCCCGGCGCAACCGCGTCCAGCGGGTTGTCCTGGGGGACACCAATCGCAAACTGGCACTGGACCTGCACACGTCGGTATTGATCGTGCGGGGCGGCGGACCGAACAGCCGGTTTCTGGTCTGCTCGGACGGGTCGGCTTCGGGGCGACGACCGTTCCCCTTGCTGAAGCTGCTCCTGCCGGCCATCCGACCGCCGATTGAACTCCTCTGGGCCCGCAGGTCCGATACCGCCCTGGAAGATGTTCAACGGGCGGAGGAATGCCTCCAGCTCGCGCAACAGTGGCTGCAAGCGTGCGGAAAAGAGAGCCTGGCGACGCAGCTTCAGGGTGATCAAGTGGTGGACTTGATCCTGGCCACCGCCGGCAGCGATGCCGTGGTGCTTATGGGTGCCAGCCTGCGCCATGACGTCATCCGGCGAACGCGGGGCAGCCTGCCGATGAAAGTGCTGGCCCGAACGGAGTCCAGTGTCTTGCTTGCCAAGTTACCCCCCGAAGCCGATACCGGGCTTTTCAAGGATCCTTTTACGTGTTGACCGGTGCTTTCGAGATCACTTGACCGTCAGCATTTTGATGGCCGGGCCGCTCAACACCGAGGTAACAACCGCCGTAAAAATCAGAGCGACAAAGATCCGCTCATCGATCAGGCGATGCTCCAGGGCGACGGAAGCCAGAATCATCTCCATGGCACCGCGGGCGTTCAGCCCGAACCCCACCACGAGGGCTTTTTTCGGTTCCATTCCACCCCACCGGGCGCCGAGACCGGCTCCACCAATTTTGCCGAGGCAGGCGACAAACAAGATCAGCAACGCAAGAACGGGATCAAAATGGGAGGCAAAATCGATGCGGAGGCCGATTGAGACGAAGTACAGGGGCGCGAAGAAACTTACGGCAAACTGATAGAAAGTCACTTGTGCCTTCTCCACCGATTCAAACCGGCGCCCCAGAGCGACGCCCACAAGAAAGGCTCCGAAAATCGCATGAATCCCTATCAACTCGGTTGTTATGGCTGCAATTAGAATTACAATCACCGTCAATCCAATAAAGGCGCTGGGCCATGGCAGGTGCGCTTGCAGCAGATGGAAAACCCGTTGATCGACCAAGCGGCCGCCCAGGAGAACGATTGCGGCGAATCCCACCAATAGGACCACGCTTGTCCAAGCCGCCTTCAACGACAGCCCGGTCGGATCCAGAGCGGAAATGATCATCGCGAACAAAAACCAGCAAATCAGGTCGCTGATGGTGGCGGCGGCCATCACGATCGTGCCGCTTTCTTCACGAATCAGCTCAAGATCCACGAGAATTCTGGCGATCACCGGAAGAGCGGAAATGGACAAGGCCGTCCCCATGAACATAGTGAATGTCAGCTTGTTTTTTTGTGCCGGCACTCCCCACAAATCCGGCCAGAGGAAGACCAACAACACGGCGCCTGCAAACGGCATCAGGATACCGGTGCCCGCGGTCAAGCTGACACAGGCGGACCTGCGCTTGATTTGCGAAATGTCGATCTCCAGACCGGCGACAAACAGAAAAAACAACATCCCGATTTTTATTACGGCCTCGCGACTGATGGTTGCAATGCCTTCCACCGGAAACAGCCAGTGATAGGCACCGGGGGCCAGAAGTCCGAAGACGGTCGGTCCCAGCACAATCCCGCCCAGCAGTTCACCCACAACCGCGGGTTGGCGCAATTTGCGCATCAGCTGGCCGAAGACCAGGGCCACACAAAGCATCACGCATATTTGGATATAGAACAAAAAAGAATCCATTGACCGCCTTTCCTGTCTGCGGACATCGCCGTTATGCGGAGGTCAGCGCGCAAAGCACCCCCGCGACCCATCGCGACTCAAACCCCCGGGGAGCGTGCCTTCCCCAAAACCCCAACGGGTTTAGTCCAAACGCTTCCGGAAACGCTTCACCGCTGCCGCAAAAACGATTGCGCCGAGAACACCCAGCGCTAGAAACTGCGGCCAAAGGATATCGAGTCCGGCTCCTTTGAGAAAGATGCCCCGGATGATGACCAGAAAATATTGCAGCGGATTCAAGTAGGTGAACCACTGTATCACCGCCGGCATGTTGCTGATCGGAAACACAAAGCCGCTGAGCATAAAAAAAGGCAGGATGAAGAAGAAGTTGGTCATCATGGCCTGCTGCTGGGTTTGGGAAACCGTGGAAATGAACAGCCCGATACCGAGAGTGCTTAGCAGAAAAATGCAGGCGGCCCCCAGAAGCAAAAAGGCATTCCCAACCATGGGAATTCGAAACCAGAGCACGGCGAAAACAATCACCATAATCATCTGTGCCTGGGCAATGATGATGAACGGGATTGTTTTGCCCAGAATCAGCTCCAGCGGTCTCAGGGGGGTGACGATCAGCTGCTCCATGGTTCCGGCTTCCTTTTCCCGGACGATGGCCATGGAGGTCAACAGCAGGGAAAGCAGCATCACCAAAAAGGCAACGATACCGGGCACATAATAGTATTGGCTGTCGAGGTTGGGATTGTACCAGGTGCGGATTCGGCCGTCGATTTCACCAAAGTCGATCCGCTGCCGATAAAGCTCCCGGAAAAGCTGGCCGTTGAATCGGTCCAGCAGCGTCATGAAATAGGAAATCCGCACCGCCGCCATATTGCTCATGCTGCCGTCGACCAGGATCTGAATTGCGGCCGTCTTTCCGGTGCGAATTTTCGCGCTGAAATCCGGTGGAATCCGGAGGCCCAGATCGACCTGGCGCTGGGACAGCAGACGGTCGAGTACCTTGGGATCATCTTCGGCATGGGTGATCCGAAAGGTGGGGTTGGCGTTCACGGCGTCGATCAGCCACCGGCTTTCCGCCGTCCGGGAGTGATCGACCAGCCCGACCCGGATATCGCGCACATCCGTCGTCACCACGTACCCGAAAACGATGAGCTGGATGAGGGGGGAAATCACCAGCAGGGGCCGGTTTTTGCGGTCCCGAAAAAGCTGGATGAATTCTTTGCGCACCAGTTCGCGAACCCTGAGCCAGTTCATCTCACAACCCCTCCTTTTTCAACGCCGCCAGGTTCAGCCCCGTCAGCAACAAAAACATCAGCGCCAGCACAAGGTAATTCGGCCACAGCCGGATGAACGTGAGATTGCGCAGATACAGTCCGTTGAGAATGTCGATATAATAGGTGGCCGGCACGATGCGGGAAATCACCTTGAGCATGGCCGGCATGTTTTCCTGGGGAAAAACAAAGTCGGACAGCAACAGCGACGGCAGATAGGTCACCAGAATCGCCAACTGGTTGGCCACCAGTTGGGCTTTGGTCAAAACGGAAATCAACAGGCCGA
>CP070697.1:1795504-1802965 GCA_020353555.1 Desulfobacterales bacterium | reverse complement strand
GGTTCAAAAGCCGGCGGCAAATAGCTTTGGCAGGGAAAGGCCTTGCCCTTTAGGAGTTTATTGATAATCAGCTCTGCGTCGATGGCGTAGTTGATCGCCTGCCGCACCTGCCTTTTCTGGAAGGGTTCGTAGTCCAGGTTGAAGACGATCAAACGCGTCCACATCTCGGCCACTTCAATCATGTTCTTGGAAATCACGGGATCGGCTTTGTACTCGGGATACTGGGCCGCTCCCACGATGGTCATATCCAGCTCTTTGGCCTTGAAGGCAATATCCCGGGCGGCACCTTCCTCCATGATTTTGATCACCAGTTTGTCCAGATAGGGTTTGCCGGCGTCGTAGAAGTCCGGAAATTTCTTGAGCACAATTTCACTGCCTTTCACCCATTTGACAAATTGGAACGGTCCACACCCGACGGGTTCGGATCCAAAGGCCGAGCCTTTCTTTTCCACCTCTTCGCGGGGAACAATGGATGTTCCGGGTTCATAGAGGGGGTAGGAAATATCGATCGGATTTTCCAGGGTAATCTCCAAGGCATAATCATCGATCTTGCGCAGACCGGCAACATGGTCGGCTTTACCGTCTTCCACAGCCTTGGCCCCCTTAAAGTTCCGAATATAACGCGCCGAGGGGGAAGCGGTCGCGGGATTCATGATCCGTTCATAACTCCAAATGACGTCATCGACCGTCAGGTTGCGGCCGTTATGAAACTTGATGTTCTTCTTCAGGGTGAACGTCCATACCAATCCGTCCGGAGAAATATCCACTTTTTCGGCCAGATCCAGCCCCGGTTTGCTGGTGTTGGCATCCCATTTGTAAAGCCCGCGGTGAATGTTTTTGATAACCAGAAAGTCCTGAATGCGGGTGGAAATATGGGGATCCAAGGTACCGATATCGCCGCCGTAGGGGGCCATGTAGTTGAGCGTACCCCCGGAACGGACCGCCTGCACGGGCCCGGCAGCCAGACCAAACAACAAGACCAGTGACAAAACCGCCAAACCAAGTTTCCTCGTCATACTGCCTCCTTTCGGTTGATGGGTCAAAGTTGGCAGTACAATTCCATACAATTCTTTACGTGTCAACTGCTAGTTCGCCGGGGCGGCGCGCAGGCGCGCGGGCTGAAAACCGGAAGATGCAAAGATTTGCGCTTCCGGGCCAACGCATTTGGAAATAACAATATCCGGGGAAGGAGGTCTTTTTTTGCAGACGATATCAACCGATCCGGCCGCCTGGTGACCCCCTGTTTATGATGGGCCCGGTTGAGGAGCTAACTGAGTCGAAAAATCGCGTTTCCATCCCAAACAGGGGGTCACTGTTCGGTTTTCGGAGATAGCTGCACGGGATATCGTCTTTCAGAAAAGGCCTCCTTTCCCTAAAGATTCGCAACGTGTTGGCCCTGGCGGAGGCAATGGTTTGCTCTTGACAATTGCCGGCGGATATGGATGTATAAATCACTTTAAATCACTTTGCGGGCAGGCGCCGGATCGCCAGGCAGCGGCAGGCGCTTGCGACGTGCCGTTCATACCGGTTTGGAGCGCAGATTGAACGGCGGCCACACCCAACAGGCAACGATCAAGGGACAGCTTGTCTATGTTTGATCTCTTAATCAAGAATGCGACAATCATCGATGGAACCGGCGCGAAGGGCTGGCAAGGGGATGCCGCCGTGCGCGACGGGCGCTTCGCGGTGATCGCCCGACGTGTCGACGGTGCGGCGGTCCGCCACATTGATGCCCAGGGACTGGTTCTGGCACCGGGCTTCATCGACGTGCACTGCCATTCCGATGTGGCGTTGCTGGATGAACCCCGGGCGGAGATTAAGGTGCGGCAGGGTGTAACCCTGGAGGTGATTGGAAACTGCGGCGCTTCGTTAGCTCCGTTGGAACCTGAATCGCGCGCGGACGTCCTGAACGATGTGGTGGCCGATCTGGGCCGGCTCAAGCGACCGATCGCCTGGCTTTCCTACGCCGATTATGCCGCCGTCCTGGATCAAACCGGGCTGGCGATCAATGTCATGGGCCTCGTGGGACACGGGACCCTGCGCATCGCCGCCCTGGGATATTCCGACCGGTCGCCTGATAAGAGCCAGATGTCCCGTATGTGCGCGCTGCTGGCGGCCGCCCTCGAGCAGGGGGCGTGCGGCCTGTCCACCGGCCTGATTTATCCACCGGGTTGTTTCGCCGCCACGCCGGAATTGATCGATTTGGCGGGGGTCTTGCGGTCCCAGCGCGGGTTTTACGCCTCGCACATGCGCAATGAGGCGGAAAAAGTCCTGGAGGCCGTTGATGAGGTCATCCGGATCGGCCGCCAGGCGCACGTACCGGTCCACATTTCGCATTTGAAGGTCGCCGGGAAAAAAAACTGGCATCTGGCCGATCAGGTGGCGGCCAAGATTGAGTCGGCCCGTGCCCGCGGCGTGGATATCACCTGCGACGTTTATCCCTACTTTTGCTCCGGCACCACCATGCTGGCCCTGCTGCCGCCCTGGAGTCTGGAAGGCGGCGTGCCGGCCCTGATTGCGCGCCTAAATGCTCCCCGACAGCGGGAGCGGATCATCGGCCATATCAAGGAGGGAATCCCCGGGTGGGAAAACATGTACCATAATTGCGGCTGGGATAAAATCGTCGTATCCAGCGTCAAGACCGAGGCGCACAAGCACCTGGAAGGCCGCAGTGTGGCCCGGCTGGCAGCCGAGGGGGAACGGGATCCGTTCGAGATGGTACTGGACCTGATCGCCGCTGAAGAGGGGGCCGTCTCCATTGTGGCCGAATCCATGCGCGAGGAAAACGTCGCCCGTTTTATCGCGCTGCCCTTTGCGATGATCGGATCGGACGGAGCCCCGACCAGCGGCCGTCCCCACCCGCGTCTGTACGGAACCTTTCCGCGAGTGATTCGTCGTTTTGTGCGCGAACTCGGGACCTTGACGCTGCCCGAGGCGGTTCATAAAATGACAGGCCTGACGGCTCAGCGCTTGGGACTGAACGATCGCGGAACCATGGCGGTGGGCGGACGGGCCGATGCGGTGCTATTTGATCCCCACCGGTTCAGCGACACCGCCACCTACGAAAACCCGCGGAGCTATCCGGAAGGGCTGCAGGCGGTTCTCGTCAATGGCCAGGTCGTGATCGACGGCCGGACGTACACCGGTGCGGTTCCCGGGCGGTTTCAGCGGGCATAACGGCCTCAAGGAGCACCACCGAGTGGAACCCCTGCTCACCGTCGACAATCTGCAGGTCCACTTTCCCGTCAAAAAAGGCATTTTCGCCCGCACGGCCGAATATGTGCACGCGGTGGACGGCGTATCCCTGATCCTGCGCCAAGGTGAGACCCTCGGCATCGTGGGGGAGAGCGGATGCGGCAAGACGACCACGGGCATGGCGCTGCTACGGCTGGTGGAACCCACGGGCGGCCAAGTTGTCTTTCAGGGCCGGGACGTTGCCCGGATGACGGGGCCCGAGCGCAAATCTCTAAGAAGAGGGATGCAGATTATCTTCCAGGATCCTTATTCTTCCCTGAATCCCCGCATGTCGCTCAAACGTATCCTGGGCGATCCCATGAAAATCCATGGACTCTACAAGGGCAAAGAACGAGGAGAAAGAGTCGCCTATCTCCTGGAAAAGGTCGGTTTAACCCCGGAACAGGGCGAACGCTATCCCCATCAGTTCAGTGGCGGGCAGCGCCAGCGCATCGGCATTGCCCGCGCCCTGGCTCTCAACCCCCAGGTCGTCATCGGCGATGAGCCGGTTTCGGCTCTGGATGTTTCCATCCAGGCCCAGATCATCAATCTGCTGATCGATTTGCAGCAAGAGTTCCGGCTCTCCTACATCATCATCTCCCATGATCTGGCGGTGGTGGAGTATATCTGCGACTGGATTGCCGTCATGTACCTCGGAAAATTTGTGGAAACCGCGACGTACCAGTATCTTTATTCCGACCCCAAACACCCTTATACCCAGGCCTTGCTCTCGGCGATTCCCGTGGCCGACCCCAAGGTATCCCGAAAAAGAGTCATTCTCAAAGGCGACGTGCCCAGCCCGATCCACCCGCCGTCGGGCTGCCGCTTTCATCCCCGCTGCCCCCACGTGATGGATCAATGCTCCCGGCAGGAGCCCGAGCTCAAAGACCAGGGCGGCAATCATCAGGTGGCCTGTTATTTGTATTAACGACGCATACGTGTTGTTTAAAAAAACGATAAAGCTGACACGCAAGTTCAGCCGAGGGCTTATCAATAGCGGTTGCTGATTTTCATCCGGCTCATTTGTGGAGCCATTGATTGGTTGCGCTAGTCCTCTCGCCCGCTTCTCAGCTCAAGCGGTTCGGCTAATGAAAACCAATAACTCGCAAGTAGTTGAGAACTTATCAAAGCAGGCAAAATTATGAAACTTTCGGAACGAGGTGCTAAGCATACAATTTCTATTTTGGCGCTGGAATCAAACGGGAATTAAAAGAAACCTATATGGTGCTTGATCGGGAAGAATATTAGTCGATCGAAAAAGCCAAACCAATTTCTTGCAGCGAAGTGCAAAAAAACTGCGTCCGCTGTTTTGCTAAGTGATAATGGAGAAAGGACAATGGCATGCAAACCGCAAAAGATCAACTGAGCTTCTGTGGTCGGGAATTTAGCACCGAAGAGGTGTCGCTGATCCAAGAGGTTGTAGAGACCTGTGCCGGGCTCAGCCGGCTGGAGCTGGCCCACACGGTATGCGAACTGTTGGACTGGAAACGCCCCGGCGGCGGACTCAAGGCCCGGGAGTGTCGGGATCTTCTGGAGCGATTGGAGCGCCAGGGGGTTTTGACGCTTCCCGACAAAAAGTTGGGTGGATCGAGCAAAGCCAGGAAGCTCATTGCGCCCGTTGGAGATGGGCAAGTCCACAGTACGCTTACAGGGAGCGTAGAGGAGTTTGCCCCGCTGGATGTTCAGATTGTAGAAAGCCGGCAACAGCGGCAGTTGTTCAAGGTGCTTGTAAGCCGGTATCACTACCTGGGATATGCCATGCCTTACGGGGCGAGGCTTCAGTACTTGATTTACGTGAGCAGGCCCCGGCGGGAAGTGGTTGGATGTGTACAGTTTTCGAGCCCGGCCTGGCGGATGAAGGTTCGCGATCAATGGATCGGCTGGGACGATGTGACCCGCAAGCTGCGGCTGCAGCATATCGTCAACAACAGCCGCCTGCTGGTGGTCGCACGCATCCGCAACCTGGCCAGCATGGCGCTGTCTGGTGCTCTTAAGCGGCTGCGCGCCGACTGGCGGCGGCAATATGGGGTGGAGCCTTGGCTGGTGGAGACACTTGTGGACCGGGAGCAGTTTCACGGGGGGTGTTATCGTGCCGCCAACTTTATCGTGGTGGGAGAGACCAGCGGCCGGGGGCGCATGGACTGCAACCATCGGCGGCACGGGGCTCAGATAAAAACGGTGCTGGTGTATCCGCTGGTCAAGGATGCCACGCGCTGGCTCAGGGATGGAGTTTAAGGGGCGATGAGGGCATTGGCGGAACTTTCGCCCCTGGAGCAGGCCTATGACCAGGCGCGGGAAACCTTCGAGTATATCGTCGGATATCTTGACTCCGAGGAGGCTTCTGCGATGACCCACAGCGAACTTGAGCGCGAACTTGAAAAGAACGGTCGGGAATTGATGCGCAAACTGTTGCAGGAACATCTGCAAACCCGCAGTCCCGGTGATTGTGCGCAACCCGTTCGGGGCGCCGATGGCGTTGCGCTCCAGTCGCCACTTTGATGAGTACTGGCGCTTCCATCAGACAAAAGAGTAGGAACGTAACCACAGATCCCTCTATGCCGACGGCATCGTGCCGCCCACGTTTAAACCTCGACAAACTCCCAAGCGAGATCATCTGAACGCGATTAAATAAGGATTATTTCATTACATGGATCTGGTAACATATGCCAAAAACTGTTGCTCAAGGTCGTCCTAAAAGAGCTGCACCCGAATTAAAAGAAACCTATATGCGGGCGAAAAGGTGGGACGAGCATTGAGAAAATCAAATATGGTGCATGATCGGAAGGAATATTAGTCCATCGAAAAAGCCAAACCAATTTCTTGCAGCGGGGTGCAAAAAAACTGCGCCCGCTGAAGAGTACATTAGCGGATCGAATTAATCGAAGTGAAATGGTTATAAACTTTGAATGTCAAAAATGCGGTGTCGCTTTCGATTGTGATGTCGGCACAATTACTTTGCCCGCAAGCTCTGATAAACCGAATTTTGAAAAAGAGATAATTTGTCCTAGGTGTGGTCAGGTTTCAATGGATGAGGTTTTTTAACGGAATTGGGAGCAAGCCAGCTCACCGAAGCGACCCTTGATTTTGACGTTGAGGATATATTTGACTTGGAAGACGATGAGCTCAATGGCTTCGGTTTCTATGCAGGTGAGTGCCAAGGGTGTGACCTCTTTACCAGGCTTGATGATCTTGGCCTGTGCGAGGAATGTGCGGGAAAGTTGGAGCGGGATCTAATCCGACAGAGAGATTGGGACTATTCTGCTTTGGCGTATGGGTGTCCTGAATCGAAGCGGGAAGCGTTACGGAAAGAGATAATCGCGCGGCACGGTGAAAAGCTGGAGTTGATTGCACCTAAGAAAGAGCCGCAAAGGAAACGCAAAAATAAACGAAAAGCTAAGAGAAAGAAAAGCGGCCGTAGCCGCTGACGTTTCGCTTGAGGGCGAAGTGCAAAACGCCGGCGCGTTTTCGACGCTCCTCAACTCCGCGTTGACTGCCTCAACCAAGAATCTTGAATCGAAGTTATGAAATATACCGTTTCGGACCTCCGGCTTATGAGGCAAATGGTTTTGTCTGCTAATGCAGAAGATTGAAGTGGCGCATTAATAAAAGCAAAAAAGGCAGAGCCGAACTTGGCGCTGCCTGGCCCATTCAGTTTCGTCAAACTGGTGGTTTATTGTATGCTGAGGGAGTAGGTCACTCTCTCCGTCGTTATGAACGCTTGCACCCCGAGCACGTAGGTCCCCGCATCCAGTGTCGTTGATAGTGTCTCGGTGTAAACTCCGGTCCCGGCGTTGTCCGCCACACTGTAATCGATGTTGGTATTTGCGGTGCTGTTGAAGAGATAAACGTCAAGGTCGGTGAGGGTTGGGCTACCGCTAAAGTCAAGGTGAATCGCGACCGCGGTCTGAGAGTCAAGTGTAAACGTATACCAGTCCTGAGCCTCCTGATCGGAATTGTCCTGGTTCCAAAAAATAGCGGAATTGAATGTGCCGAGGTCGTTCCTGTCTATGTCGGCCTGGACAACAAAAGGAAGGCTCGCTACTTGTGCCGTGCCTGGTGAGTCATTCGGCTCGACTTCGAAATCAACGGCCAACGTGTCACCCCTGAGGGAGGTACGCGTAAGGCCCACGTGATGGGTCCAGGTGCCTCCTGAGCAGAATCCCCCCCCACAATCGCTGAAGGTATTATAATAGTAATAGCCCGCCGGGCCCAGGCCGGCTATGAAGT
>CP070697.1:1787865-1795404 GCA_020353555.1 Desulfobacterales bacterium | reverse complement strand
TTCGGTAACAGTTTAGCCCTTCAAAAAACCATTGATAGGCCGACCGCTCATCGGCGGGGATATTTTTCATGCAGCGAAATTGATACATTTTTCGAAGCAAAGGAGGTAAAGGGCATGTCCGCAATGACCCGGCGTGCGAGAATTATGGCGGCCACCCGCAGACAGCGGGCCGATAAGTTACCCTTCTTTCACTACTGGCGACACAGTCAGGTCGGCTGGGCGGAAAGGGACTGCCGCAACCGCGGCATGGGCATGAACTGGGCGCGGCCGCCTTACACCACCAAGATGCACGGAGTCGAAATCAGTGAATCCCGGGCCCTCATAGCAGGCGAAGCGGTTATCCGCCGGACGTATTCAACACCCGTGGGCCGTGTCTACGAGGACGAAAAACAGGAACCGGGGGTGGGACAATGGCATGCGATGCGAAGTTGGAAGGACGTATTGCCCTGGCAGACGGAGCGTTTCATCAAAACGCCGGAAGATTACCGAGTCCTCAAATATATCGTCGAAAACACCGAGTATCTTGCCGATTATTTTCCGATTGAACAGGCCATGGACTGGCTGGGAGAGGATGGGGTGGTTTTGGATGCCCTGCCGCACTCGCCCATGCAGATGTTGATGATCCACTGGGTCGGAAGCGAGGGCGGGCGGTTTTTTTTTCATCACGCCGACTACCCGGATCTGGTCGAAGAACTCTATCAAGCCGTCTCCAAGAGCCGCGAGCCTTTGTATGAGATAGCCGCCCATTCACCGGCGCCGATTGCCCTTTGCGGTGACAACATCGACGGGGTTCTGGTCAATCCGAATCTTTTCCGAAAATATTTTATGCCGCAGTATGAAAAACAGGCCAACATTTTGCACCAACGCGGCAAACTCATGGCGGTCCACATGGATGGCCGCATCGGCATCCTTAAAGACCTGATTGCGCAAACGCCCATCGACATTGTCGAGGCGCTCCATCCGCCCCCCATGGGGGATCTGCCCATCGGCGAAGCCCTCGCGCTCTGGCCCGATAAAATCATCTGGGTGGGCTTTCCCGGGTCGGTGTATGTGCTTGGACCGCAAGAAACCAAAAAATTTGCCCTGGAACTGCTGCGAGATATGGGCCCCGGCGAAAGGCTGGCCGTTGCCATGTCCACCGAAAACCTGGTGTCCAACGCCAACCTGCAAATGCTAACCGCCGTTCTGGAGCAAGCCGACCTCCCGCTGACGTCAGAGAAAATCGACGCCATCGAGCGCGCGTTCGCTTGAAGGCCGTCCTCACAAAAGACTCATCTGGGCCGGCCTATCCACCTCCACCCGATCCACTTTTTGGTAGCCGCGCGGCAGCTTCTTGCCGCGCCGACCTCGTTCACCCATAAATTCGACCAGATTTCCAAAGCTTAATTTGAGATGCCGTTTCCCGGCCAAGACAGTCAAGGTGGCCGAATAGGGAACCAGGGCTAAGACAGTCACCCGTTCGATTCGATCCCGGACGCGTTGGGCCGGAATGTTGATAATCTTGTTGCCTTTACCCCTCGGTAATACCGGCAGGTTGCGAAGCGGAAAGACCAGCATGCGCCCCTCATTGGTGATGGCGGCGATCAATTCGGTGTCAAGATCGTCCACATAAAGCGGTGGAAGGGGCAACGCAGCCTTGGGCAGGCTCAGCACCGCCTTGCCCTTTTGATTTTTGGTGTAAAGATTTGAAAGGGCCGTCACAAAGCCGTAGCCGGCGTCACTGGCCATGAGGATCTGTTTCGAAGGTTCACCGATGAGCACGGCCGTAAACACCTCACGCGGGGGAAGATTCAAACGGCCGGTCAGGGGCTCGCCCTGTCCCCGGGCAGACGGCAGGGTATGGGCCGGTAATGAATAGGTTCGGCCGGAAGAATCCAGAAACACCGCCAGTTGGTTGCTCTTCCCCTTGGCCGCACTGAGATATCCGTCACCGGCCTTGTAATTGAGCTGGGTGGGATCGACCTCGTGGCCTCGGGCGGCCCTGACCCAGCCATTGCTCGACATGATCACCGTCACCGGTTCGGTGGGTGTCAGATCGGCCTCGGAAATGGCCTGGGCCTCCCGGCGTTCCACCACGGCCGTCCGGCGCTCATCCCCATAGGTTTCGGCATCGGTTAAAAGCTCTCTTTTGATGAGGCTCTTTAAACGCGCTTCGGAGGAAAGAATTTTCTCCAGCGTTTGACGCTCTGCTTCGAGCTCCTTTTGTTCCCCCCGAATTTTCATTTCCTCCAGCCGGGCCAGATGGCGTAATCGCAGCTGCAGGATGGCCTCCGCCTGGAACTCGCTTAAGTCAAACCGTTGCCTCAAGACCGGCTTGGGCTCATCGGTAGTCCGGATGATTTGGATGACTTCATCGATGTTCAAATAGGCCACCAAAAGCCCTTCCAGGATGTGGAGCCGGTTCAGAAACTTATCCAAACGATATTGCAGGCGCTTGGTGACCGTCTCCTGACGATAGGCAATCCACTCCCGCAGCAGCTCCACCAACCCCTTGACCTGCGGTTTGCGGTCCCGTCCGATGACATTCAGGTTAACGCGATAAGTGCGCTCCAAATCCGTGGTCGCAAACAAATGTGCCATCAAGGCGTCCTTGTCGACCCGGGCGGACCGCGGAACAACGATTAAACGGGTCGGTTCTTCGTGATCGGATTCATCACGCAGATCGGCCACCATGGGCAGCTTTTTGCTGTTCATCTGCGCCGCGATTTGCTCCAGAACTTTCGCCGGAGAGACTTGGTGGGGTAAGGCGGTAAGCACAATGTCACCGTTTTCAAGCTCATAGGTGGCCCGCATGCGCAAAACACCTTTGCCGGTCCGATACAGGTCAAGGATTTCCTCCCGCGGAGTTATGATTTCCGCCCCGGTGGGGTAATCCGGCCCCTGGATATGCGCGCACAAATCTTCAACGCGAGCGCGGCTGTTGTCGATCAATTGAATACAGGCCTGAACCACTTCCCGCAAATTGTGGGGCGGGATATCGGTGGCCATGCCCACGGCGATACCGGTGGCCCCGTTCAACAAAACATTGGGCAGTCGGGCCGGAAGGGTCAGCGGTTCTTTAAGGGTCCCATCAAAATTGGGCCCCCACTCCGCAGTCCCCATACCGAGCTCGGACAACAAAACCTCCGCATAGGGTGCCAAACGGGCTTCGGTGTACCGCATGGCGGCAAAGGATTTGGGATCATCCGGCGCGCCCCAGTTGCCCTGTCCGTCAATCAAAGGATGGCGGCAGGAAAAGGGTTGGGCCATCAGCACCATGGCTTCATAGCAGGCCGAATCGCCGTGGGGATGATACTTACCGAGGACATCGCCTACGGTGCGCGCCGATTTTTTGTATTTAGACGCGGCGGCCAATCCCAGCTCGGACATGGCATAAATGATCCGACGCTGAACCGGTTTCAGCCCGTCGCCGATATGGGGCAGAGCGCGGTCCATAATTACGTACATGGAGTAGTCGAGATAAGCTTTTTGCGTGAATTGCTGCAGCGGCATCCGCTCCACTTCGTCTAAACTCAATACGGCGGTATCACTCATAGTCCACTTCTCTCAATATGAGGGGTTTTCGACCTGGGGGTCAGTTTTCCGTCCATGTTGAACCGATCTCCGTTGGCTCAGCCCCGCGCCTTGTGACGGGTTGCGTCTTTCGGGTTACGGGTCGGCCGAATAGACGCGCAACGCCCAGGGCGCGCGTATCAGGATTCAGGTTGCTTGGTCTTGGGTGCGGGAAATCCTTCCCGCTTGGCGCCTCCGGGAAAGTTCTTCGCGCGACGTCAATTCGGTTTCAGCCCGATCGCCTTCCTGCTCCAGCCAAAGCTTACGATCGCCGGTGCGTTTTTTGGCGAGGAGCATATCCATCACCGCAAACGCCTCATCTTCGGCCTCGACCGTGAGTTGCACCAAACGCCGGGTATCCGGCGCCATGGTGGTTTCCCGCAGCTGCATGGGATTCATTTCACCCAGTCCTTTAAAGCGCTGGACATTCACTTTGCCTTTCTTATTTTGCGCTTCAATCCGTTTTAGGATCGCATCCTTTTCATCCTCATCCAGCGCGTAGTGAACATCTTTGCCGCCATCAATGCGATATAGCGGCGGCATCGCCACGTAAACATGCCCCGCCTTCACCAGCGGTTTGAAGTGCTGCAAAAACAGGGCACAAATCAGGGTGGCGATATGCATCCCGTCGGAATCCGCATCAGCCAGAATACATATTTTGCCGTACCGCAGGCCGTTCAAATCACTGGACCCCGGGTCCACCCCAATTGCCACGGCAATATCATGGATCTCTTTGGAATCTAATACGGTCTCCGAATTCACCTCCCAGGTGTTCAGAATTTTGCCCCTGAGCGGCAAAATGGCCTGGGTCTGCCGGTCCCGGGCCTGTTTCGCTGAACCGCCGGCAGAATCGCCTTCCACCAAAAACAACTCGCTCCGCGCCGGCTCCAAGCTGACACAGTCCGCCAGCTTGCCGGGAAGCGCCGGCCCGCTGCTGATTTTTTTCCGCACCACCGTTTTTGCGGCTTTTAACCGTCGGCGGGCATTCTCGATCGCCAATTCCGCCAATTTTTCACCGGTGTCGGTATGATGGTTCAGCCACAGGCTAAAGGCATCTTTAACCACCCCCGCCACAAAAGAGGCGCTCTGCCGCGATGCCAGGCGCTCTTTCGTTTGGCCGGTGAACTGGGGATCAGCCATTTTAACCGATAAAATGTAACTGCATTTATCCCAGATATCATCCGGGGCCAATTTTATCCCCCGGGGCAGCAGTTTACGGAATTCACAAAATTCACGAATCGAAGCCAGTAACCCGGTCCGAAACCCGTTGACGTGGGTGCCCCCCTGGGCTGTGGGAATCAAATTGACATAGCTTTCGGTGATGGCCTCGCCCGGTTCCGGAAGCCAAACCACCGCCCAACTGACAGCCTCGTCGCGGCCGTTTAATTCGCCCACAAAAGGATCGGCGGGAATAAGCTCATACCCGGTCAGGCCATCCTTCAAGTAATCACTGAGCCCATCCTCAAAATACCACTCTTCGGTTTGTCCGGCCGCCTGGTCGTGAAACACCACCGTTAACTTCGGACACAGAACGGCCTTGGCGCGCAAGGCATGTTTTAACCGGCGCACGGAAAATTTTACGCTATCAAAGTATTTCGGATCCGGCCAGAAACGGATCGCTGTGCCGGTATTTTTTTGGCCGACGTTACCGACCATCGTCAGCTCCTGGGTCTTATGGCCGTCGGCAAAACCGATCTGGTGCTTTTTCCCGTCCCGCTTGATTTCAACCTCCAACCGAGAAGACAGCGCGTTCACCACCGAAACACCGACGCCATGCAAACCGCCTGAAAAATGATAGTCCTTGTTGGAAAACTTGGCCCCGGAATGCAGTTTGAGCATGATCACCTCCACGCCGGTAATGCGTTCCTCCGGATGGACATCGGTTGGCATCCCCCGGCCGTTATCGTCGACTGCCAAAGACCCGTCTTCAAAGAGGGTGACCTCAATGCGGCTGGCAAAACCGGCGATAGCCTCATCCACACTGTTATCGATCACCTCTTGTGCCAAATGATTCGGACGCAGGGTATCGGTGTACATTCCGGGCCGGCGTTTAACCGGGTCAAGTCCCCTCAGAATTTCCAGGGATGCCGCATTGTACGTGTCTTTCCCGGACACTTTTCCATTCAAGAGCTTGTTGGCTTTAATCTTACGGCCTCCTCTTCAGAAGGATTAATCATAAACGGCGTGCCGTAACTCTCTATATGTTGGGTCACCTATAGTCAAGCGATACTCTATATAGTAAACCCAAGTTTAGCGCTATGCAAATTTTCAAAATTGCCGATTAAGTCTCTGCCCCCTCAAATGGCGGAACTAATGAAAGTCAAGAAATCAGAAGACCGCTTAGCGATGATCCCGTTTGCCTTTTGTCCTCAGACAGCCGCACCGATTCCTTGCGGCACCTTTTTTGTCGTCGGGCACCTGCAGCGGCAATTACGGTACCTCTAAAATAACGTCTGCTTCGCCTTCCACCGTCAGCACCGCGGACAACCATCAAGGAACACAATCTCAATTGGGCCTGTGCAATATAGCCATAAGCCGATTAATGGCAAGTTTTTTATGGGATTAGACTATCATTTTTGCCGCAGGATCGGCAGATGGTTGGAAACGACTGGCCTCGGCGCCTCTCGGAGTGTGCGGCTTGCCGGATTGGTATCAATTTGGCTGTATGCAAAGTATTCCGGTCGACCGCTGTCGGCCTATCCCTGGTTTTTCAAAGGGCTAAACGGTTACCCGGATTGAAAAAATTACGCTATGGACGCAGCAATCCACAAAAAAAGGGTGGCTTGTGTAAGCCACCCTTCGTGGCTTGTGTAAGCCACCCTTCGAAATTGGGGTTAAGTTGATACAGTTAACGCCAACAACTAAGCACTAGCCTAAGAGGGGTTAAAGATTAATTTGAAAGGTTAGACGGTTTCCGCGCCCTTGCCGTTAAAGAAGGTTCCCATATCACACTGTGCGCACGTCCGGGAGACTTGTTATTCGGCACCTTAAACCCATTGTTGGACGATTTGTGGAGGCCCTCCGCTTGGTTTTCGTTTGATCTGCAGACGGTCATAATTTAACGCGTTTGTCTTATTGTTTAGCAAGGTCCATTCCAAAAATTGATGATTGGCCTTTATAATTTAAATATTATTTAATTTCAAATGGTTAAAATACGGTTGCAACGGTCGTAGACAAATATCGTTGCGCAAAATTCTTTGCAATTTGCAAATTGCAATTGCAAATTGCAAACATGCGCCGTAAATCCATCTCGGTCATTCTACGCAAACTGTTACGTTAACGCACGTTCTTTCCGAGATCGCGATTCTCTCCGATCTCGGCGGGATCAATCCCCGCGATGCCCCGCGTATCGCCACGGCCATAATCTCCACTTTCCTTGATCTTGCGTATCAATCTAACATTAACACGAAAATAAAATTTTCATGCATTGTGGTGGCCCAGAGGGCCGTGAATGTTTAGCTGTATGCAAAATATCCGGGTCGACAGCGGTCGGCCTATCCCTGGTTTTTCAAAGGGCTAAACGGTTACGATCCTGCAAAAAATCTCAATTCCGAAGGGACACGGAATAAGCCAGACTGGAAATTTCATACGCCAGGCGGTCTTTAGTTTTGCTTGCACTCTTGGACCTATTCTGCTAATGATTCCGCGATTGAATTTAGTCTCAATTGAGTCAAGGCTGTCAAATACGATTGGAGGTGTGGAATGTTCGCAAAAACGCGCTTTGCCAAGCATGTCAGTTGTCTGATGACATTGATTATAGTGCTGTTGTCTGTGCCCGCCCATTCGGTGTTCGCGGCGATGGTTGGAACCGATGCGCTGCTGACAGATAAACCGACCGTGGACGCCCGTCAAAAACTCCGTGCGATCCTCAATAGACAGGACGTGCAGGCGGCAATGGTCGCCCACGGCATCGACCCGTTGGAGGCCAAGGACAGGCTGGAAAGCCTATCTGACGGGGAAATCATGCAAATCGCCGCTAACTTGGAC
>CP070697.1:1780104-1787765 GCA_020353555.1 Desulfobacterales bacterium | reverse complement strand
TGTTCGTTTCTCAATTTAACGATCCACATCTTTCCCGCTTGGCATATGTTTTGCTTTTTGAAAGCGCGGGGTGCTTTGAGAAGCCCCCTTTGCCGGGGCGGGTCGAACTACATCCGTGACCTCATCCTCAACTGCTGATTGTTATCTCCGATACTTGCCCGAACCCAGAAGAAGCAGGCCCGCCCCTTTTCATCCCATTCTTCCCCAGTCAATTCTTTGACATCTTGCGTCAAGAGAAGCAAAAATGCTGAAGATTGTTGTCATTGGACTTCTTATTGTCGTTATGATTTTTTCGGTCGCCGCTTTTTGGATCGCCCTGAAGGGTTCGCTGCCGAAGTAGATAACGTCGTCCGTTCACGGATGCATCCCCGTTACCGATCACATTCAGACGCGGTCAGCCCCTGCAGAAGAACCGGCGTGCCGCTTTGAACCCTACAACCATTCCCTATCCCAATCCGCCACTCCCCGCTGGGCCTTCGGCCGCCCAGACAACCGGGCCTTCCTTAAGAGATTTCGTCGCGCACCTCCTTTTGGGTGTCGACTAAAAAAATGACGCTGAGGCGTCAAGCGTCAAGACTCGGCCCCTCGGAATCTTGATGCCGTCTTCAACGACTTCCGAACGATTTAGACCGATGAATGCATTCTTGACACATATAATCCATTTGCCTATAGTCGCGAGTGATCCGGTCCTCGTTTTTTGCATGGAGGGCGAACCCCGCCGGAGATTTCAAGTTTCAATTGTTCCAAGAGGAGGACAAAATGAAAAAGACAGGCACAATATTGCAGGCCGTTTTTGTTTTGGCGCTGGCCGTCGTCCTGACGGTTGCCGCCAACGCGCAGGAGGTGACCATCGCTCTGGGTTCCGAACCGACGACACTGGATCCGCAACTGCGGGAAGACGGCGGGGAGCGGGCCGTCAACGACAATATCTATGAAACCCTCATGGCCCGGACCCCGGACGGCCAATTAATTCCGGGTCTGGCGGCCGCGCCCCCGAAGCTGGTCGATCCGCAATCCTGGGAAATCAAACTGCGTCCGGGAATCAAGTTCCATGATGAAACGCCGTTGAACGCCGAGGCGGTGGTTTTCAGCGTCAAGCGGATCATCGACCCCCAGTTCAACTCCGAACAGATATCTTTTTTCAACACGATCAAAGACGCCCGGAAGGTCGACGACTTGACGGTGCAGATTATCACCGATGGCCCCGACCCCATCCTGCCCTCGCGGCTCTACTGGATGAAAATGGTACCGCCGGCCTACGCACAGGCCCCCAGGTTTGCCGAGGCCCCCGTCGGTACCGGGCCTTACAAGTTTGTCCAGTGGAATCGGGGGGAGAGTATTCTGCTCGAGGTCAATAACGACTACTGGGGAGAAAAACCCGCGATTAAGACGGTCAAATACCGTTTCGTCGAGGAACCCGGGACGCGCTTGGCCGGTTTGATGGCCGGTGAATTCGACGTCATCACGAATCTATTGCCGGAATTTACCCAACAGGTACCCCAGGCGATCCACATTCAGGGGCTTGAGCATCCAATCATCATCCTCAATGCCGACGGGGGTCCGACCCAGGACGTGCGGGTGCGCCAGGCGTTGAACTACGCCGTCGACAAAGAAGCCCTGGCCGAGGGCTTGTTTGAGAAATATGCCCAGATCGCCCAGGGCCAGCTTTTGAGCCCCTCATTTTTCGGCTTCAACAAGGAGGTCGGGCCCTACCCCTATGATCCGGAAAAAGCGAAAACGCTGCTGCAAGAAGCCGGCGCCGCCGGCGCCACCGTGGAACTCATCGGCACCTCCGGCCGTTGGCTCAAGGACCGCGAACTGGTCGAAGCCGTTGCCGGCTATTGGGAGGCGGTGGGGATCAAGCCCAAAGTCCGCATCTTTGAATTCAACGAGTACCTCAACCGTCTGTTTGACCGCAAGACCCGCGCCGACGCCATCTTCGTCGTCAGCTCGAACGAGCTGCTCGATGCCGACAAAAGCTTCTCGGCTTACTACCGCGCCGGAGGGATCGGTTCATCCAACTCCGACGCTGATCTGGCCGCGCTGATCGACAAGGCCCGGAGCGAGACGGATGTCGACCGGCGGGCCGCGCTGTACCACAAGGCCGTTAAACATGCCCACGAACAGGCCTATTTTACCTGGCTGCTCAACATCGAAGACATTTACGGGGTCAGCGCGCGACTGGAATGGCCGGCGCGCGTCGATGCCAAGATCCTGGTCCAAGAAATGCGGCTGAAAAAGTAGGGTAGGGAACGAAACCCCGTGGGCCGGTATATTCTGAAACGATTCTGGTACGGTGTAGTTGTGATCTTCGGGGTCACCATCATCGTATTCATCGTCACCCGGCTGGTCGGCGACCCCGTGCAGGTGATGCTGCCGTTGGAGGCCACCCTGGAACAGCGCGCGGCCTTTGAAAAGCAATTGGGGCTGGACCGGCCCATTGCGGTTCAATTTGTCGATTTCCTGGGCGACATCGCCCGGCTGGATTTCGGAGATTCCCTGTGGCAGCACCGTCCGGCCATGGAGATCGTTGTTGAAAAGCTGCCGCTGACTTTGGAACTGGCCTTCATCGGCATCGGCCTGGCATTCTTGCTGTCCATTCCGCTGGGGATCATCGCCGCCCTGCGTCCGGGCGGCCTGTCCGATCGCGGCACCGTTTTCGTCAGCCTGATTGGTCTGTCAGTGCCGCAGTTCTGGCTCGGCCTGCTGCTGATCGTTGTGTTTGCGGTCCAGCTGCGCTGGTTGCCCACTTCCGGTATCGCGACGCCCGCCCACATCATCCTGCCGGCCATCACCCTGGCATTGCCAGCCCTGGCGCGGATGGTCATGATCGTGCGTTCGTCGATGATCGACGAACTGAACCAGCAGTATGTGAAGACGGGCTATGCCAAAGGGCTGCCTTTTTTCCGCGTGGTAGGCTTGCACGCCATGCGCAATGCCGCTTTGCCTGTGGTGACTCTGGGCGGCTGGGAATTGATTCGGGCCATCGCGGGCTATTCGGTGGTGGTGGAGACCGTCTTTGCCTGGCCCGGTCTCGGGCTGACCGCCATCCAGGCCATCGAACGTGAGGACCTGATCCTCTTGCAGGCCATTGTCTTTACGGTGGCGATCACCGTCGTTCTGATCAACATTCTCATGGACGTGATCTACACGATCATCGATCCGCGACTGAGGTTGACCTGACAGTCGGCCTTTTTTCAAATAACCGGTAGCATATGGGCCGCGGCACCTATACCAAAATCATGCTGGGCGGCCATCGCCGCGAGCGGTTGCTGGCGCTGCGGGGACTGGCCCTGGAACTGTGGCGGGACAAAACGGGTTTCATGGGTGTGGTCCTGACCGCGGCCCTGGTTTGCATGGCTCTGGCCGCGCCGTGGCTGGCCCCCCACGACCCGTCGGCCCAGGACCTCCGGGCGCGCCTCAAGCCCCCGGCGTGGACCGTCCAAGGCACGTGGAACCATGTGCTCGGGAGCGATCACCTGGGCCGGGACGTGCTCTCCCGGGTGATCTACGGCTCCCGGGTGTCGCTGCTGGTGGGCGCCGCGGTGGTGTTGCTCGCGGGGACCTTCGGCGTGGTCATGGGCCTGATCGCCGGCTATCGTGGGGGTCGGACCGACAACTTCATCATGCGCTGGATCGATACCCAGGTGGCCTTTCCGGGCCTGCTGCTGGCCCTGATTATTCTGGCCGTGATCGGGCCCAGCATGCTCACGGTGATCATTGTGCTGGCCCTCAACGGTTGGATGGTTTACGGCCGCATGACCCGGGGGGCGGTGTTGGCCGTGCGGCAAACCGCCTACGTTGAGGCGGCGGAAATCGTCGGTTGCAGCGGCCGCCGGGTAATCTTCCGACACATCTTGCCCAATCTCACGTCACCGCTTCTCACGTTGGGGATTCTTGAATTTGCCCGCATCGTCCTGGCGGAGGCGGCGCTGTCTTTTCTGGGGCTGGGCATTCAGCCGCCGGCCACCTCCTGGGGGCTGGATGTGGCCACCGGCAAGGATTACATTTTCCGGGCCTGGTGGCTGGTGACCATGCCGGGCGTCGCCATCTCGGTCACGGTGCTGGCCGTCAATCTGGTGGCGAGCTGGATGCGCTTGATTTCCGATCCTCAGGAGCGCGAAAAACAGTTTGCCCGTCAAGTGGCGGCACGCAAACGGCGCGGGCGCGGGTTCCCGGTTCCCCAGGAGGTGACGCCTCAATGACCGCTGGGCCGCCGCGCACGCTTCTTGCCGTAGAAGACCTGAAGGTCCATTTCACGACCCGCAGCGGGCTGGTGCAAGGGGTTCGCGGAGTCAACTTGCGTGTGGGCTACGGCGAAACCCTCGGCTTGGTGGGCGAATCGGGTTCCGGCAAGAGCGTCACCGTCCAGGCCGTCATGGGGCTGATCACCACGCCGGGAGAGATCGTGGCGGGCGATATCCGCTGGAAAGACCGATCGTTTTTCGCGCCGGATGGCAGGGATTACCTGGAAAAAGTGCGGGGCAAGGAGATCACCATGATCTTCCAGGACCCCATGACCTCCCTCAACCCCGTATTTACCGTCGGTACGCAAATCCGTGAAGTCCTGTGCCACCATTTGGGGATGACCAAGAAGCAGGCCCGGCACCGGTCCATCGAGTTGCTCGAACTGGTCGACATCAACGTCCCGGAAAAACGGCTGAAGCAGTATCCCCACGAATTTTCAGGCGGCATGCGTCAGCGGGTGATGATCGCCATGGCCCTGGCCTGCGAACCGGAACTGCTGATCGCCGACGAACCGACCACCGCCCTGGATGTCACCATTCAGGCGCAAATCCTGGAGCTTCTGGCCGATCTGCAACAGCGGCTGAGCCTTTCGGTGATCATGATTACCCACGATCTGGGTGTCATTGCCCAGCTGTGTCACCGGGTGGCCGTCATGTACGCCGGCCAAATCGTGGAGGTGGGAGAGGCCGAAGACGTCTTTGCTGACCCCGTCCATCCCTACACTCAGGGATTGCTGCGGGCCACCCCGCGGCCGGACGAGGTCACCGAGCGCATGATCGCCATCGACGGGGTGCCGCCCAATCTTATCGATCCGCCGCCGGGCTGTGCCTTCTTTCCGCGCTGCGGCCAGGTTCGGGGCCGCTGCGACCAGCCGCAGTCGCTGACGCCCTACGACGAAAACCGCCAGGTCTCCTGCTGGTGCGCGCGGGAACAAAAGGTCTGAAGTGCAGATATTGCTTGAGAGAAAATGACCCCATCCCCCCCCATGGAGCCCCTGGTGAAAGTCGAGGGCGTCACCGTCCATTTTGATGCCGGCCGAAGCGGGTTCTGGGGCCAGAACCGGCTGGTCGTGCACGCCGTGGAAGGTGTCTCTTTCAGCATTAACCCCGGTGAGACCCTGGGACTGGTGGGGGAGTCGGGATCGGGGAAGAGCACCACGGGCCGCGCCATTCTCCGCCGCGTGCCCCTCGCGGCCGGGCACATCTTTTTCCAGGGACGGGATATCACCCTTGTGCCCGCCCGGGAATTGCGGCCGTTACGCCGGCACATGCAGCTGGTTTTCCAGGATCCTTATGCCAGCCTCAATCCGCGGCTGCGCATCTTCGATATCGTCGCCGAACCCCTGATCGTGCACGGCCTCGTCAAAAACCCCCGGGAGGCGGTCGAACGGGTGGCCGTGCTTCTGAACCGCGTGGGTCTGCCTCCCGACACCGGTGGACGGTATCCGCATGCCTTCAGCGGGGGCCAGCGCCAGCGCATCGGCATCGCCCGGGCGCTGGCCCTCAACCCCGAGCTTATCATCGCCGACGAGCCCGTCTCGGCCCTGGATGTGTCGATCCGCGCCCAGGTCGTCAACCTCATGCAGGATCTGCAGCAAGAGTTCGGACTGACTTATCTTTTCATTGCCCACGACCTGGCCGTGGTGCGGCACATCTCCCACCGTATCGCCATCATGTACGCCGGCAAGATCGTGGAAATCGCCGGACGCGAAGCCATCTACGAGTCGCCGATTCACCCCTATACCGAAGCTTTGTTGTCGGCTGTGCCGGTGCCCGACCCCCAAATCCAAAAGACCCGGCGGCGGATCACTTATCGCGGGGAAGCGCCGAATCCCCTGGCCCCCCCGCCGGGGTGCCGCTTCCAGACCCGCTGCCCTTACCGATCGGCGCGCTGCCAGCGCGAGGATCCGCCCCTCGTGGAACGTAACCCGCAACACTGGGCCGCCTGCTGGAACCGCTGACCCCCGGTATCCTCCCGGCAACCCGCCGGACAAACTTAGCTCTGTCCCCCAGGCCCTTGATTTTGCTGGGGGATCCTTATGCCCGTCGGTGGCAACCCTTGGTTGCGGCCCACCGGGCGGGTGGCCGGCGCGGCCACACCGGCCCGCACGAGCTCGCCCTGCTGCCCGGGGGTATGACGGCGGATGTGCGTCTGGAATCAAAGTGCTTTGGTGGGGGCCTCGGAAGACGGTCTCAGATAAGCCCCCCAGTAGCTCATTCCCACGAATACGGCGCCACCGATAATATTGCCGATGGTTACCGGCAGCAGGTTCTTCCACAAAAAGGTGATCCAGCCCAGACTTTGCGGATCGACCGTCGCCGGCGCGGCGATACCCGCCCCGCCTTGCAAGATGATTCCGGTCGGAACGAAGTACATGTTGGCCACACAGTGTTCAAAGCCGATGGCGACGAATCCCATAATGGGGAAGAAGATCGCAAAGATTTTGCTGATGGTCTGGCGCGCGGCCAATGCCATCCAAACGGCCAGACATACCAGCCAGTTGCATCCGATGCCGCGGAAAAGGGCTTCGGCGAAGCTCAGGGAAACCTTGTGGTAGGCAATTCCAACGGCCGAGGCCCCCAAGGCGCTGCTGCCCGTCTTCCAGAGCCCCGAAAAATAGAAGATAAACGCCAGCACGATCGAACCGAGAAAGTTGGCCACATAAACGAGCATCCAGCGCTGGAACATGCTCTTGAACGTGATTTCTCTTGACATCACGCTCGATACCATCAGATTGTTACCGGTGAACAATTCGGCCCCGGCAATGACGACCAGGATCAGGCCCAGACTGAAGGCCGAGCCGGCCACAATTTTCTGGATGCCGATACCGGATCCTGCAACCACTGCCCAAAACGATCTGCTTGTCACGCGTCATCCAGTCTTGCCTTTTGGGCGTGCTCCGCATCCTTTTGAAGCACTGTTCTGACAGTTCATCCGGGGTGAACGGTTTGGCAATAAAGGTGGCGGCGCCCAGGTCCCCGGCCGTCTCTATCGTTTCGTTGGTTGGATAACCGCTCATGACGATGATGGGCAATTCCGGCCACTTGGCCGTGACCTTCTGCATGAGGTACATGCCGTCGTGCACGGGCATCTTTACATCGATCAGAAGCAGAACCGGGCGCTCCTTGGCGATGATGTCCAAGGCCTGTTCGACGGATTCGGCCAGCAGCACTCCAAAGCCTTCGGCGGCGAGCACCAGCCGGCAACTTGTAAGAACGATATTTTCGTCGTCGACCACCAGAATTTTCATCTTATTGGGCCTTCCTATCGATCGGGAGCCAGATAAAAAACCGGGAACCTTTGCCAATCTCACTCTGAACCCGAACATGGCCTCCGTGTCTTTGAACGATCCCTAAAGAAACTGAAAGACCGAGCCCGGTCCCCTGACCAATCGCTTTGGTCGTAAAAAACGG
>CP070697.1:1772331-1780004 GCA_020353555.1 Desulfobacterales bacterium | reverse complement strand
GATGCCTGGAATAGATGGGTTTGAAGTGACGCGGAAATTGAAAAAAGACGCGACGACAAACAACATTCCGATTGTACTGGTCACCTCGCTGGATGGACACGACTATAAAGTCATTGGTTATGAGGCCGGAGCTGATGATTTTTTGAACAAGCCTGTAAATAAGAACGAACTCGTGGCAAGGGTAAAATCCCTTCTAAATCTCAAAAAGTGCAAGGATGCGTTCCGTGAGGGCGAAGCGGATACGCCATCAGAAGAAAACGAAGCGGATGACACCCGTGTTACCGGTAATCAGGAAGTAAGATCGATACTTCTGTACACGTCCAACGCGAATGATGCCAAATCGATTCAAATGTACCTCCAAGGACAGAATTATCGTCTCAAAGTCCTTGACTGTGTCAATGAAGCGATCGAAACCATTCAAAAGGAAAATATCGAACTTTTCATGGCGGAACACGCGCTTAAAGATTCGATCTGCGCGGAAATTTTCAAATCAATTAAGCAAAACAACGCAACCAAAAACACGCAGCTTTTGATGCTTACCACGCGAGACAAGCTGGAAGAAAGCCTTACTGACATTGAGCTTTGGTCAGATGATTTTCTGGTCAAACCGATCAACATTCATGAACTTAGGGCCCGGACAAGAGTTTTAATCAAGAAGAAAGAATATTTTGGCCGCCTGTATGCAGGCACCCATAAACCCGTGAAAGTTGCCATTACAGATGAATTATCCGGCTTGTACAATAGAGAATATTTTGAACACTTTCTAGACCACGAAATTAAGCGCTCATTGCGACAGAAAGCGCCGGTTACTTTGATCCTGATGGAAATAGAAGTTCACGCCTTGCCGGCAAATGATGCCGGGCATTTTGCCGGTGAAAATATCGTGAAAAAAACAGCCGACATTATAAAGAATAACATCCGCGAGGTCGACTTTGCGGCTCGATTGAGTGAAATGAAGTATGTGATTACTTTGCCGGGCACGGATTTTGACACGGGTCAGATGGTTATCAGGCGCCTGAACAGGCTGTTACAGTCTCTTTATTCCTCGATGTATGCAGATGATACGGGCAAGCCGCCAAGTGTTATTTTTGGATGTGCCGTCTATCCCTCCGACGCCGAATCTAGTGAACTTCTCATCAGTGCCGCGCAAAAGGCACTAGACATTTCAAAGATGGAATATCAGGAACGATGCCGAGCCTTGACGGATCCTGCCCCAACGGGAGGTGATTAAAGCCAAGTCTCTCGAGCCCGAAAAGCTGATGCGTATTGGCTGGGTCAAAACCTAACTGTAAGAAGCGCCATGCCGTCCAGCATCTCGAAAAAATCCTGGCTGCCAAGGCGGTCATGCCGGCGTCTCTTCCCCTGAGTCCCGGACCAAAACGGCCGTTTCGGAGTCCGGCACCTCTTCAACCTGGCGGAGTTTGCGCTCGATGGCGCGGGTGCGGACTTCGGCTTGACCGATCGTCGCGGTGGCCTCCTGCAGTTTTTTTTTGGTTTTCGCCAAAATGCTCCCGAAGTTGCCGAACTCCGTCTTGACCAGCCCCAGCAGTTCCCAGACTTCGCTGGAACGTTTTTCGATGGCCAGCGTGCGAAATCCCATTTGCAGGCTGTTCAGCAAGGCCGCCAAGGTGGTCGGGCCGGTCACGACAATACGGTATTCACGCTGCAAAAAATCGCACAATCCCGGTCGCCGCAGCACCTCCGCATACAAACCTTCCACCGGTAAGAACATGATTCCGAAGTCCGTGGTCTGGGGCGGATCGATATACTTTTCTTTTATGAACCGGGCTTCGGCTTTGATACGGGCTTCCAGATTCTTGATGGATCTTTCGGCCAGGTCACGGTCGGCGGCTTCCTGGGCCTCCACCAGCCGCTGGTAGTCTTCCTGGGGAAACTTGGAGTCAATCGGCATCCAGACCGCCGTCTCCCGATCCTTATCCGGCCCCGGCAACTTAATGGCAAATTCCACCCGCTCGTTGCTGTTCTTTTTCGTAGCGACATTCACCGCATACTGCTCCGGCGTCAAAATCTGCTCCAGTATATGGCTGAGGCGGATTTCACCCCAGATCCCGCGGGTTTTGACATTGGTCAAGACTTTCTTCAAGTCGCCCACTCCCGCGGCCAGGTGGCGCATTTCTCCCAAGCCCTTATAGACTTGCTCCAAGCGTTCACTGACCAGCTTGAAGGATTCCCCCAAACGCTTTTCCAGCGTGGACTGCAATTTCTCATCGACGATCGCGCGCATCTGCTCCAGCTGGCGGTGAGTGTCGTCCTGCAAGGTCTGCAGCTGATAATCCAGGGAACGACGCATACTTTCGAATTTGTCTTCGTTGAGTTTTGTCATGTCCAACAGTTGCTGCGAGAAAGTATCGAGCTGATTCTTTTGTAACCCGGCAATTTCGGTCATGCGTTGCAAAAGAGAATCGCTGAGTAATTTCAAGCCGGTGCCGAGTTCTTCCCGGGTCTGCCGGGCGTTGTTGGCCGTCTCCTGCCGATGGCGGCTCATTTCATCTCGCAGCACATGTTGCAGTCGCTCCTGGTTGTCCTCCAGTTCGGCCAAATCTTCCTGCATGCGGGCGATAGCTTCCTCGGGCTTGCGTTTGACGAGGACGATGAGCAGAACAAGCACTGCCAGCGCCACTAGAATCGCCACAAGGAGCATGATTTCGGTGGCCGTCGCAGCCGTAATCGCAACCATGGTGAGTTCCTTTGAGGGGTTCAGCCGCAACCTGACGGGCGGGATGGGTTCAATGATTCTTCCTTGCAAGCTTCAGGTTTGCATGCTAAAAAATGCAATAATTTCATTCAGTTCAGCAAATTATAGAAAAACGCCCGCGTCGCGTCAAGCCGGAAACGATCACCCGGCGCAAAACACACAAGGGAAATCGATGAAACCGGCAAATGCAAACCAACCCGCGGTAAAGCGCCACTTGAAGCTGCTCCCCAAGCTTCTGGCGTCCATTTTGGTCCTGTTTTTCTGGCTCGGGGTCGGCCTCTACGTTTACCTCATAAGTCTCCAACCCCAGCTCTCCGGTGAACTCCAACTTGCCGGTCTCCACCAGGAAGTTGAAGTTATTTTTGACAACTACGGTATCCCTCACATTTACGGGCAAAACGAGGAAGACGTCTACTATGCCCTCGGTTACGTCCACGCCCAAGAACGCCTCTTTCAGATGGAAATGATTCGCCGGATTACCACGGGCCGCCTGGCGGAAATACTCGGAAAAGACCTGGTCAAAACCGATCGATTTTTCCGCACCATCGGCCTGCGTCACAGCGCCCGGCGCGCCGCGGCCAAGTATCTCCGCGCCGCGGCGCAACCCTACCAAAAAGCGGCCTTGGCCTACCTGGCCGGTATCAATCAGTTTGTGGCCAAAGGCCAAACCCCGGTTGAATTCACCCTATTGGGAATTCCCAAGGAAAAATTTGGCCCCCGGGACATTTATCTGGTATTGGGCTTTATGGCCTTTGGGTTCGCGGAGGGATTCCGCGTCGATCCGATCGTCGCCAAAGTTCATCAGAAATTGGGGGAAGAGTACCTGAAAGATTGGGTTCTGCAGTGGCCGGAAGGCGCGCAAAAAATACCGGTCTTTCGATCGAATCACCCCGAGTCCTCCGCCCGCTTGGGTTATACCGTCCATCAAAGTCTGGCGCAACTGCCTGCGGCCCCATGGCTCGGCAGCAACGGCTGGGTCGTTTCGGCGGATAAAACAGAGTCGGGCAGCGTCATCCTCGCCAATGATACCCATATGGCGTATACTCAGCCGTCAGTCTGGTACGAAGCGCATCTGGAATGCCCCGGCTTCAGTTTTTACGGGCATCACGTGGCCGGGGTGCCGTTCGGTCTTATCGGACATAACCGTATGCTGGCCTGGGGGTTGACCATGTTTGAAAATGATGACGTCGACTACTACCGCGAACGCAGCAACCCGAACAATCCCAACCAGGTCTGGGTGGATGACCATTGGGAAGATCTCCAAATCAGGCAGGAGATCATTAACGTCAAAGGCGCCGAGCCCGTTACTTTCAAAGTGCGCATCTCCAGACATGGACCGATTATGAACGAGGCCGAAGCGGGCATCGCAGCGGTCGCCAAGGCTCCGGTTTCAGTTTGGTGGGCGTTTAATCAGTTCCCGACAACCGCCCTGCAGGCGGCGTATCTGCTGGCCCATGCCTCCGGCCTGGGGGAAGCGCGCCAGGCGGCAGCCCTGGTTGACGTGCCGGGCGTAAACATCATGTACGGGGACCGGGAAGGTAACATCGCCTGGTGGGCGGCGGCGAAACTGGTTCGGCGCCCCCCCCATGTCAATTCCAAACTCTTTCTCGACGGCGCCGGCGGCAAAGACGAACCCCTGGGCTTTTACAAATTCAGGGAAAACCCGCAGTCGGAAAATCCGCCCGCCGGATTTGTCTACTCGGCCAACAATCAGCCCGATGAGATGGCTGGTGTTTTGTATCCCGGATATTATGTTCCCGAAGATCGCGCCAGGCGTATCCGGGAGTTACTGGAAGCAGATACCCTCTGGACCGTTGAAGCCACGCGCAAAATGAGCACGGACAGCAGATCGCCCGTGACACCGGAGGTCGTCGCCGAGATTATCCGCACCATCGCAAACGACGCCGTTATCCGCCAAACTCCCCTGCATGCCCGCGCCCTTCAAATTCTGCGGGAATGGAAGGGTGACCATGACGTCCAGGCGGTGGCTCCCACGCTATACTACAAACTGTTGTCTTGCATTACGGAAAGCACCTTCGCGGATGAATTGGGTCCGGAGGACTTTCAGGCCTTTGTCTCGACGCACCTGATGAAACGCACCCTTGCGGTTATCATTCGCAATGATGAATCGCGGTGGTGGGATGACATTCATAGCCGCGATATCAAAGAAACCCGCGCGAAAGTTTTCACCGCGGCCTTTGACCGCACGGTGCGGGAGTTGGAACGCCAACTGGGCCCCGACATTTCCGAGTGGCGCTGGGGCCGTGTTCACACTTTAACGCACGAGCATGTGCTGGGCCGCAAATGGCCGCTGGATAAGATTTTCAATATCGGACCGTTCCCGGTCATGGGCGGCAATGAAGTCATTGCCAATTTCGGCTTCCGCCTGAGTTCCGCGGGGCATTATCCCGTTACCTTCGGACCCGCGATGCGCACCGTCGTTGATTTGGGTGATATCGAAAACAGCCTGGGCGTCAATCCGACGGGGCAGTCCGGCTATTTCTTGAGCCCTCACTACGGGGATCAGGCCTCCTTGTTCAATGCCGGCCAGTTTCGCAAGCAGATGATGAACCGTCCCGAAATTCAGAGATACCAAAAAGGAACGTTGCTTTTACGGCCGGAATAGGGTATGGGTCTTTACGCTCTTTTCAAACCTGTAGCACCATCATCAGGTCAGCGGAAATTTTTCCAAGTTTGGAGGAGGAAGGCTTGGCGCATGCCAAGCGGGACACTCCGTTTTCAAGTAATTTAGCGGGGCAACTGATTTCGCAGAGATCAGGACGGACAAACCGCTTGCCTGGGAAAAGACAATCGAGCATTGTTTGTCACCTCGAAAATTCCATAGCAGGAGTGGGAGGCAATGGAAAAACTTTTTTCACCTTTTCGAATCAAAAATATCGAGCTTAAAAACAGAATTGTGATGCCCGGCCTGGCGTCTTTCTTGATTACGAATGACGGCGGTATCACCGAGCTCGCGATCGAACATTACCGCCGCCGGGCTTCGGGCGGACCGGCCATCGTGATTATGGAAGCCTGTGCAGTTTCCCCCGAAGGCGTGGTTTCCGTGCATCAGGCCCGCATCGACCATGACCGTTACATCGCCGGACTGGCGCAGATTGCCCGCGTGATGGAGGCGGAAGGAACCCTCCCGGCGGTTCAACTCCATCACGGCGGACGGCAAACCTCGGCGAAAGTCATCCAGCGCAAACCCTTGGCCCCCTCGCCCATTCCTTGTCCGACGATTCGCGGCGAAGTCGAGCCTCTGACCGTTGACGGCATCGAGGAATTAGTTCAAAAATTCGGAGATGCCGCCGACCGGGCGCGCCAGGCCGGCTTCGAACTCATCGAAATCCACGGTGCCCACGGGTACCTGGTAAATCAGTTTCTCTCGCGCGTGTCCAATATTCGTGAAGACGCCTACGGCGGTGATATCGCCGGCCGCACGCGCTTTGCCCGGGAAATCGTGGCCGAACTCCGCCGGCGCTTGGGCCCCGATTTTCCGATCGCTTTCAAAATCAGTGCCCAGGAATTTGTGCCGAAGGGCCTGACCGTCGAAGAAAGTATTGAAATACTGAAAATTCTGGCAGCCGCAGGCGTCGATGCAGTGCAGGTTTCCGCCGGAAATGATCTCACTCCCGAATGGATCAGCCAGCCCATGTTTATGCCGAAAGCCTGTCTGGCCCCGGCCGCGGCCGAAATCCGAAAAGCGCTGAATATCCCCGTGATGGCCGTCGGCCGCATCAACGATCCGTTCGTTGCCGAGGAAATCATCGCCAATGGGATGGCCGACTTGGTCTGTATCGGCCGTGGACTCCTGGCCGATCCGGATATGCCGAATAAAGCCCGGGAAGGCCGTTTCGACGAAATACGGACCTGCATCGCCTGCAACACCTGCATGCAGTCGATTTTCCGGAAGGGCCGCATCGAATGCCTGGTCAACCCCATGCTGGGCCGGGAAAAAGAGATGGCCTTTCATCCCGCCCGCAAAACCAAAAAGGTCATGGTCGTGGGTGGTGGCCCGGGAGGGTTGAATGTGGCCTGGGTGGCAGCCCGGCGCGGACACGATGTCCACGTGTACGAACAGCGCCCCGAACTCGGCGGACAGCTGGTGCCTGGCAGCGCCCCCGGGCACAAGAGGGAGCTGCGCACTCTGATCAGATTCCAAGAAAAACAAATCGAACAATTTGGCGTGAAATGCCATCTGAACCATAGGGTTACGGTCGCAGACATTGAAGCCGTCAATCCGGACGTCGTCGTCCTGGCCACCGGCTCTCTGCCGCTCATGCCCAAAGTGGCGGGCATTGACAAGGAAATTGTGATTACCTACGACGATGTCCTCAATGACAACGCGCCCCCGTGGAAAAGAACCGTGGTTATCGGCGGCGGCCCCACGGGATGCGAGCTGGCGCTGCATCTGGCCGAATATGGCTGCGCGGTGACCCTGGTGGAGATGCTTCCTAAAATCGGCCGTGACCTGGAAGCCATGACCAAAAAAGTCCTCCTCCAAAAGCTGCGGGAACACCGCGTGCAGATCATGACCGAAACGCGGCTGACCGCGGTGGAAGACAACGGCGTGATGGTGGTCGACCGAGATAACCAAAAACTGTTTATCGAAGCCGAGAAGGTGGTCATCGCCATCGGCACCCGCCCGGATAAACGGCTATTCGACCAGATCAAGTCGCTGGGTTATGAGATCCATCAAATCGGCGACTGCCTGGAACCGCGCACGGCCAAGGCCGCCATCTATGACAGTGCGGTCTTAGGGCGCTCGATCTGAAAGGGCCCCCGTCTATTGCTCGGAAATCGAATTTCCAATCTTCTGATAGCGGCGGTACAATCCACGCAATTGGTGATACGTCAAACCCAGAATCTCGGCGGCTTTTCTTTGATTGTATTTCGCTTGGGCCAGGGCTTTTTCGAGCATCCGGATTTTCAGTCCCCACACCGCGTCCTTCAG
>CP070697.1:1764483-1772231 GCA_020353555.1 Desulfobacterales bacterium | reverse complement strand
ATAATGTGACAAAGTAGAATTAGGAGGGTTTTCAAAAATGGATGATTAGGGACGAAAACACTTTATGTTCATCGACATCCTGAGAAAATTTGCGGGCCGGATCAATGAACGCACCCACATCGCGACCAAAGCGGTATTGATAAGCGACGTCAAAAACGAACCGGTCAATGCCAATTCCCGTTCCAAGGCTGAAGCCGAAAAAATCATCCGGATCCCTTTCCGCCGGGGCGGGATCATAAAAAAAGCCGGCCCGAACGGGTATCACAAACTTCGGTCGAATCAATAGGTACTCCGCCCCGGTGCGCACTTGAATGGTAGGGTCGATGTCCGACTCATTGTCGGGCAAACCGCTAATGGGGGATGTTTTGCGACCGGCTTCGTCTTGGAGAATAAAGTCATTCCAGTGGGTCCGGGTAACATCTGCTGAAAGGGTGAATTGATCCGAAAGACGGTAAGCGATTCCCAGGCCGTAGGACATGGGCATGTCCAACTCTTGATCCTCGGTGATCGTAAAACTACTCTCCTGCGGCGATTCTCCCTGCACGGTGCGGATACGGCTTTGAGTCAACCGCAAATCCAGATCGGCGGTGAACGGCGACTTGAAAACGGCCCCCACCGTAAGTTTACCGGTCGCATTCCATAAGAGACCCAGGTTCAAATTGAAACCGCTGAAGGAAAATTCCTCCTTCCGCTTGATCTCATCGATGGCGCGTGTGTTCGCGATCGTAAAAGAGTCTGATGTTTTGGTCGTCGCACGCCATTGATTATCATAAAGAAAATCTTCCCAAAAGTTTAAGGTCAAACCAAAAGAAATTTGTGGTAGAATTCGTATGCTGTACGCAACGCCCAGTGCATAGAGGTGTCCGCTTTGGTCGAAATCGATGCGGAATTCATCGGAGTCTTCGCGGAGGGGAAAATTCCATTCGCGATAGAAATCGAACAGCTGCTGATAGTTTAAGGAAACGATCATATTGTAGCCAAACAGGCGGAAGGGATAGGCAAGGCTGAGGTAGTTAAGATTGGCTTCCGTTACACTTTCGCGGCCGTCGGCCTCGGGATTGGTGCCGAAGTTAATTTCTTCAACGCGGTACAAAAAGGTTCCCACGGCCGATATTTCAGGCCTATCGAGCTGAATTAGACCGCCGGGGTTCCAGGACGCGGCCGTGGCGTCATCCGCGACGGCGATAAACGCACCCCCCATTCCCAGGGCGCGGGCGCCGGAACCCACCGGATTGAAGGAAGACGGAATATCGATCGTGGTGAATATATCCGGGCCTTCCTGGGCCCAACCCGGACCCGCAAACCGAACCGCTGCAAGTAAGAAGAGACTCAGCACGAACCCGCCCAATCCGGGAATCCTTTTCCAACGTGCAAGCATATGCAGGCCTCCTTGCCGAACACCTGTTAATGATTAAGTTGATTCGCTTATTTATCCGTTCACGTTCGCGGGGTTTATTATTGCGTGATAATCTTCTGCGAGGGTGCGATCTGGTCCGGGCGGCCTTCCTGGATCTCCGCTTCGCCGAATTCGTCGTAGACGGCGGTGACCAGCGCTTTGCCCAGTTCATCCACCTCCACGCCCAATATCTTCTGCGTCACGGGATGCACGATGGGTTCGCCTTCCTGATAAAGAATAAGGCGCATGCCCTTTTTGATGCCGTTTGCCCGGCCTAAATCGAAAAGAACGCGTTTTCCGGAGACTTTAATAACCAGACCCTCGGCGAGGGGCAGCGCATCCTGCAGCCGGATCGTCAATCCTTTACAGAGTTTCTTAAAAACCTCGTGATCCACGTTTTCTCCGTAAACGTCATTGATCGTCACCACCTCCGACGTCTGGGTTTCAACGATTTGAGCATAGATTTCCGTGGCGGTTGCCGTGGTCAGAATAGAACCCGCCAGGACGTAGTTCACGCCCAGGCTTTTTCCGATGGAAGCGGCCGTCGCGGGATCATCCAGGTTAGCGGAGGCCAAGGCCAATTTGCTCTTCACATTAAACCGGCCGCTCTCCAAGAGAGCACTTAGCAGCGTTTCTTCCACTAGCCTTCCGCGCTTTGCGGGTTCGCCTTTACGTTCAAAGGGAAGCATCACCAGATCCATCCGTGCCCCGACTTCACGGATTTTCGACCGTTTCCGTTCGATACCAATCGACTTGGAACCCTGGTTGCCGGAATGATCCTTGGCCTCAATGTGGAACAGGTTGCGACCTTCTTCGAGTCGCACCAAATCGTTGAAAAAGACTTTTTTTCCGGGTCGCCGCAAAATGGAATCGCCGTTAACGATGAGATCCTCAACTCTTTCATCATCGGAGGCGAATCCTTCCAGATAGGCTTCGGCCAAAAATACCGTTTGCTCTTCCGTCCAGTCGTTTAGTTGAACGACGGGGGGCTGGGTATCGAGGGGGACCGTCTTTACGCCGGCCTGGCCGGGGTCGGTCAGATTGCGGGCGAGAAGGGGTAGATCGAGGGCCGCGAAAAGGATCGCTGGAAGGCCGGACGTCTTGGGGGACAAACGGACCTGCGCCTGGGTTTGATTACCGAGCAGGTCCACCGCCTCAATTGTGATGCGATCCGCCGGCGGGGTCAGCGCCATGAGGTAGTCCAGCGTAAATTCAGGGGCCTGCCGTTCCAAAATTTCATGACCGTTGATTTGTACTCGGGCTAAATTCGTTTCATCATGAATAAAGCCTTTAACTCTGACTTTTGGCCCCGAAAGAATCGCCCCTTCCGCGGGTTCGTCGATGCTGATCACGGGCCCTTGGCGGTCGACCTTGACCTTGCGCTGGACCTGGAATTTGTTGTCAACCAGATCTGTGGCGGAGATGGTGATGATGTTGTCTCCCGGTCGCAGGGGCACCTCGGTTTCAAATTGAACCTCGGGACGTGCCAAATCGATACGGATCGACCGGTCGTTTATTCTGACGCTCTTCACAAAATTGTCGTCGCGCACACGGCCGGAGACCCGCAGCGCCATTTGGTTGGTCTCAAACCCCGGGGCGGGATTTTGCACGACGATCTCCGGCGGACGCTGGTCGCCAGCCTGGCTGAGGATTAGGGCTTTGCGGGCTTGATCGAGGTAGAATTCGGCTTTGGCGGTTACGGTGGCGCTTAAGGATGCTTCCAATTCCCGGATGGCGTCGGTATAGCGCTTCTGATGGAAGAAGGTGATGCCGAGTTCCCGATGGGGAAAATAATCGACAAAATGCATGCCGTAGGTGCGCGCCCGTCTTCGGTCCCCGTCATCGCGTTGCTTGAGGGCTTCCTTGAAATCGCTTGCGGCTTCCTCCCAGCAATGCCCATCCGCAAAGGACAATCCGCGTTCATAAAAGTGATACCAGCGGCCCTGAAAAAGCCCCTGAGTCACTCCATAGGATTGACCCGCTTTAATACAGCTTGCGGTCGTCTTTTGTTGGACACACCCATACAGGCTGAGCAGCAAAACCTGCAAGGCCGTGATCAGAAGGAGAATCTTTGTTTTTTGCCGGAGATAGATCATACCCACCCTTCCTTTTTCTATCCGCCGTGCTGGAATGCCAGCTCTTGGTAATAGATCGACTCGATCCCGGCGTCCTTACGAAGCGTAAGTCGGGCGATAAAATTTTCGATTAATTCTTGCCGCCTTGCCCGCGGGGTCGCCGTGCCTTCGACCTGGCCGTAAATCTGATCATATAAAACCTCCAGATCTTTGGCTCTCCAGGGTGAGATCAATACATGCACGGTTTTGGTGGTCGCGGCAACGGACGCGTCGGCGTGCTTTTCCAGATAGAACCAGGCCGTCTCTTCGGAAGGTATATGATAGATGATGTCGCTGTGAATCGGGTTGGATACAAGGGAAAATTGCGGATTGGGAAAGAACTCTTGAATCCGCCCGTAATGGAGATCCGTTTGAAAAACATACAGGTATGCGTCGCCCTGGGTCAGGGAAATCGATATTTTGTAGACATCCACAGGCGTGAGCAACGGTTTCTCCATTGCCGGTGAATCAAAACGGTATTCTTGCGTCGAGCCGTCAGGACGCCTGACAACAAGCCGGGTATGGGGGCCGGAAGGCTGGTTCAGAAGTTCTGAGATTTGGGTGATCTTGGCGTTGAAAAAAGCCGTCCATTTGGCCGCCGGCAAATACCAGTTTAATTTTGAAAAATCCGCATTTTCGAGAAAGTACATGGCAATTTTGTAGGCGGCAAACTGGTTTACCACAAACGCCACCAGAAAAATGGCCGCAAAATAACTGCCGTAGCGTTTGGAACGGGACCCGAGAAACGTTTTTCTGATCCTATCGGAAAAACGGGACCCGGGATGTTGTCGACCGTTGGTTTTCAACTCAGAGACAGGCTGATCGCGTCGGCTCACCGGACTTGCGTCCGGTGAGCCATCTAAGGGTTTGGCTGCAGCCTCTGCACGATTACACGAATGGCTTTGGCGATATCCAAAAAAGCTTCGTCCCGATTCTGCCAGGATGTGACCGGCAGCGCATTTTTGGGGACGGCCTGGAGTTTGCCCAGCGGCGTTGATTCCCAATCGCAGGGTCGCAAAATGACCGGCACCACCGCGGCCTCTTTGTTGCGGTAGCGCTCTAATGCATGGGTGACCTCGATGTTCCAGCAGTAATCCGAAGCCAAAAAGTCAGGGCTCACCAGCAGGAGAATGATCTGGGCGCGTTGAATGTTTGACCGGATTTGTTCTTCCCACTCACTCCCGGCGGAAATTTCCCGGTCATGCCAGGCCTTAATCACCGCCTGGCGCTGCAGGGCCTTGAGGTGGTTTTCGAGTTCTTCGCGAAGTTCTTCGTCCTTGTGGGAATAAGAAATAAAGACTTCTATCGCTGACATCGTTCCAATTATCGGGCCTAGTAATTATCGAGCCTAGTGGGGAAGAATATCCGAACTCTGATGGTCAGGCCGGCCCCCAAGATGCCTCGGGTAGGCGATTTTTAGCGCACTGTCGACAAAAAATTGTCGCTATGACTCAGGATTTTGGATCTTCCGCGCTCCTGTGGGCAGATGCTTTGAGGTTAGCGAGCATGATTTCGTATCTCACAATTGCCCCACCAAGTCAATCGCTTCTTTGGCAATCTAAAAACATAATATATTAATTACAGATAGTTATATTCTATTACCCATCTTCCGGTGGCGGCGCTTGAGCCGCTTGCCGTGGGAAAAATAGTAAGCATTCACAGAAACATAATCTCCAAAAGACCGAAAGCCAAAAGCGTAAATTTTTTCAAAAAAGGTTGACTACCATATATTGTATGTTATAATAATTTCATATACAAAATAGGGAGTATCGAGGAAAGCCTTACTTTCCTTAAAATGGACAGGGTCGTGTTAAACATCAAACATCAATTTAGAGGAGGATGCCATGGCAGCCACAAAGAAGAAAGCAACCACCAAGAAAACCGCCACCACCAAGAAACCTGCTGCGAAAAAGACCACGACCAAAAAAAAGAAATAGCCCCTATTTTTATCCCGCCACCCACAAAAAACGGGGGGGCAGGCGTCGGTTTTTATGGATCTCAGCGTCCCAGGCCTCCCGTTTTTTTCCTCTGTTGGTATCCAGACTCGAAAAACATAATCTTTCCGCTCAATAATCGAAACCACCCATTTGGCAGGCTTTGGATAAATAAAGAGTGTGGGTCAGAGGCCAGATTCAAAATCGGTTTAAGGATTGCCGGGGAAAATTGGGGCTAAGAAAATGTCATGCCATCGAGCCGAGGCGTTTGATGATTTAGATGCGTTTTTTTGACAAAGTTTAACAGCGATGAGAGCTGGTGGGATGCTTGCATGCATTCAAACCTATGGATTTGGGGTAACAAGAATTATGGAGTGCACTACCTAATTCACGATTTCTATCTTCCTTTTTTTGGTTTAACATATTGAGTTTATTTAAAGATTGACAAAAATCGCACTGTGGCATTTATCTTGCAGAAATTTTGGTATTTCGCTCTTTTTTAGCTGAAATATGTAAAATAATACATAAGCGGGTTTCAATAACGCGGAAAGTGTTTTTAAGGCTAAACTAACCCTGCCCGATCAACCATGAGGAGTAAAAAGATGGTCTGTATAGAATGTAACGGAAAAGGCTACATCGTAAACGAGAGGGGTGAATTTGTTTGCCCGGTATGTGGCGGCCATGGAGAATATATTCGCGCCTCCGGACTCTTTCTTGGGAACCAAGAAAAATCGTATCGGGATGGATCAGCGGAGCATAAAACGCCCGCCGAATTATGACGCGCGAGTTCCGACGGACGCGTTGACCACGGCCTGCCGTTTAGGGGGGAACCATGAGACGGTCCCCTATGATTAGAGGCCTTCGCAATCGAATCTTCCAGAGAAAACCTGAACCGGCTCGCATGGTTGACATTTTAGGAAGGGTTTGGCCGAAGTTAACCCTCCCCTTTTCAATTCACCCTGCGTTGTGATCCCATGATTGCTCAGGGCGAGATCTCCCGCAGCATTTCTTCAACGCCCATTCTGTGCGTGGCAAAATTCCAAATTCCAATATAAACCGGAACCGGAATCGACATTTCCGGCCGGAGATCGGTAAGTATGTCGGGAGTCTACTTCTCGCTTCCAAACTTTCCCATTGCTTTTCGGATTGGAACAGGACATAGTATGCGACCGATTTTTTGCGGTGAGTCGGCTTCGCGGTCCGGCGGGTTGCCGGCGGTCGAGCCCGACCGGTATACGGACGGGAGCGCCCCCCGCAATGAGCAACCCGCGCCGGAGATAAGCCGCAGGGGCCATTCGCTACGGTTACAAGAACGGGCACCATCAGATCCGGAACAAGAACGGTGTCTGAGGGGACAACTCCCAAGGGGGATGAAATGAAATCAATACGTATTGGCGATGTGATGCTTCCGCTCAGGGAGTATGCGACCGTCTCACAGGAGGCCACGTTATATGACGCGGTCCGGGCGCTGGAAGCGGCTCAGGAAAACTTTGACGTCAGCCGGGATCGGCACCGCGCAATCCTCGCTTATGACGAAAACCGCCGGATCGTCGGCAAACTGAGTCAACTGGATGTGCTCCGGGCCCTGGAACCCAAGTACCAAAAATTGGGGGATCTCAAAACGGCGCAGCGCTTCGGCTTCAGCCGCAATTTCATGAGTTCCATGCTTTCGTACTATGGATTGTGGCAAACACCATTGGAGGACATTTGCCGAAAAGCAGCGGAGCTCAGGGTCAAAGACATCATGTATACACCGAGCGAGGGCGAGTTTGTCGAAGCGGACGCGACACTGGATCTGGCGATCCATCAGCTGGTGATGGGCCACCATCAATCCTTGCTGGTTACCAGGGACAATGAAATTGTCGGAATTCTTCGGCTGACGGATGTGTTTCAACGGATTTGCAGCCTGATCAAGGTCTGCAAGCTCTGACCGCGGCGGCAACCGTATTTGGTCCGGCCGCAGGCGCAACAGTGGGAGTTGAGTCAAGGAGGAAAGCCAAAGCGATGGAAACGAAGATGATGCTGTCCCGCAAAGGGAGGCCCATCAATTGGAAACGGTTGGTATTTGTCTTAGTCGGCGTTTGTCTTTTCGGAGTGGTCTACTACTCGCCCCCTTGGCCGGATGCGATCGATCCTTTGGGCAAGCACTTCCCGCTGAGCCAGCAAGGAAAGGGCAGCCTCGCCGTCTTTCTGCTCGCCGGTACCTGGTGGGTATTCGAAGTGCTGCCCATCGGTGTCACCAGTCTGGTGATCGGCGTCCTGCAGACCCTGTTTCTTATCCGCAAGCCCGAAGACGCCTTCCGG
>CP070697.1:1756631-1764383 GCA_020353555.1 Desulfobacterales bacterium | reverse complement strand
TTCCAGCGAGTCTGCCACCTGCAGGTATCCCTGCTTGATATAAGGCTTAAGAGAAATCCTCTTGGGCAGGATCATCCCGATGCCGTACTTCCATACGAAACGGCGATCGCAGACCAGCCAGGCGGGAATCGTCGGAACCGTGCGGTGCGATTCATACATGGCGCGCACAAACTTGTTGTAGTCCATGCCCTCGTTAAAAAACCGCCGCCCCGCGGAGTTGACGGCAATGATCCCGGGTTTGGCGCGATCCAGGACGATGTGGGGATAAACCGCAATGGAGCCGTTCCTTCGCTTTCCCACCGAGGCCGGGAACCAGAGCGAGTTGTCATGTCCCGATGGTCCGAAAGCGGCACCGATCTGTTGTGCCAGCAAGAGGGTATCGCCGGTGCACGACTCGCAGGCCGATGTATATTGGGCCACGGGTTTGGGGAAAAACCGCTCGCGAAGCTCCTGACCCGCAACAAAGCCTCCGCCTGCAAGCACGATTCCCAGTTTGGCGAGCACGTTAACATTCGAGCCGTCTTTTTTAACAACCAGACCGCCGACCCGGCCGTTTTCCGAAACAAGCCGTGTGGTCATGCTGTTAAACCAGACCGAAGCGCCTCGGTCAAGAAGGTTCTTGAAGAGTTTGGCCACCAGCGCATTGCCCAGGACCAGTCTGGTTCCACGTTTGTAGCGTGTCAGATCCAGGAGCAGCCGGCCGCACAGTTTGGCGCCCAGCAGCAGCGAATCCAAATTTCTGCCGATCTTGAGCAGGCGCGCCGCTTCCGCCCGGGTAATCATCATCTTGCCGAAGAGCATCAATTCAGGTATGGGCCAGCGTATCCGGTCAAAGTCCGTTCCCAGTTTCCGCCCGTCATAGGGCAACGGCATCAGCGCCCGCCGCCCCTTCTTCGCACCCGGCAGATCGGGTTCATAATCGGGCTGAACATCATACATCAACCAACGCAGACCGATGCGCTTCTCAAAATAGTCCAGCATTTGGGGCCCCCTGGAGATGAAGGCCTCGCGCAGGGAGCGGTCCGAAAGGTCGCCGACGAGGGCATCCAGGTAGGTCAGTGCCGCTCGTGCGTCGTCGGTGTCGCCGCTGTCGCGCATGTATGCATTGTCCGGAATCCAGGCTGAACCGGATGAAAGCGCCGTGGTGCCGCCGATATAACTGCTTTTTTCAACCAGGAGGGTCCGCTTGCCTTCGATGGCCGCTACCAGTGCCGCTGACAGACCGGCCGCACCGCCACCGAGCACCACCAGATCGTATTCCTCGTCCCAGGCCCCGGGGGGTGATCCACCATGGGTGTCTTCTTTTTTCGTCATGTACAACGATCTCCCTGCAAAATGAACCTTTTCGCACATAAAAGGCAGCCCATTCCTGACCGGGTGTGTGCCTGGAAAGGAACGGGCTACCCGTTCCGAGTTGCATTTCATCCATACCGCTGTTATCTGCGTCGTTTGTTCGCTATCCACTTCAATGCAAAATGGCATGCGTATCAACAACATTCAATACGACGTTTCTACTTTCTTATTTCGGTCGTGGCATATCCTTTGGCGGGGAGGCCATGACAATAAATATGAGGTCCTCAAAGCCCGTATTTTTGATGCCATGGGCGACACCGGGCGGAACAAATACAACCATCTTAGGCCCCACCAAGTGCCTCTCCCCGTCCAATTCCACGATCCCCTCTCCCTGCAGAATGTAGTAGATATTTTCTGCAGTTTCATGGGTGTGTACTTCACAATAGCCCCTGGGTTGGTAGCTGGACACCCTGAAATCGAAGTACTTGGAACCAGTGTCTTCATTGACCAGCAATTTTGAAAATGCACTGAAATGACCGGGTGCCTCGATCCAATCAACTTCCGATGCCGAAAATACCTTTGGCTTCATCATCTCTCCATTCATGCGCTGTTAACGTTTACAGGCCGATTGCTGACGGACTATCACTCTGCCCATTTGGGAAACGGAGAGATCGCCTCGCTTGTGGCGTGCTTCGGATTCCAGACAATCTCAAATTTCCCTTTTTGGATTTGCAGCAAAGGGTCGAAAATTGATTCTGCTGCTCCAAAAATATCCTAAGTTGGCGCCACAGCGGCTTTAATCTCTCCGGGTCTAATTCCCCGAAGCTTGCTTCGATAAGATCGACAACATCCTAACCGTCAGATACCCCGCAGCTTGCTACGGGGAGAGGTCACTCAATAAAAAAATGCATATTTTCATGACCGTGTCCATTGGCCCCTTTCGACAGACGACCCTATGCGTATTCCTATATCTGCTCAGCGCTTTTGTTCGTTCGCTTCGACCACACAATAGATGCCTTCGCCTTTGCGGGCCGCACCAAAACACAGGTTGTCGGACTTGCACGCGGCCGGGCTTGAATCTCCCGATTTCCAGCGGTTGATCAAACCGGGCTCCCGGATCAACGGTCGGCTCATGGAGATGTAATCAGCGATCCCGTCCCGAAGCATCTGTTCCGCCACGCGCAACGACCGCAGGCCCCCCACCAGGATCAGCGGTGTCTTGATTTTCTCTTTAAGGGCCTTGGCGGCGTCTTTGAAATACGCTTCCTTTTCTTCAGATGTGATGCCCAGCCGGCTGGGCGAGAGTTGGCCGCTCTTCAATGTTCCGCCACTGAGTTCGATGGCATCGATGCCGGCCTCTGCCAACAGGGTTGATGCCCGGATCGAATCGTCAAGGTTTAAGCCGTTTTCAATATGATCTTCGCCGTTGATTTTGATTAAAACAGGATAATCCTGGCCCACGGTGCTTCGGATCGCTTGCAGTATTTCCAGGTGGACTCTGGCGCGATTGGCAATATCACCGCCGTATTCATCCTGACGACGGTTGTAGGCCGGGGAAAGGAACTGGCTGAGCAGATAACCGTGGGCGGAATGAAGCTGGACGCCGTCAAACCCTGAGGATTTCGCTCTGCGGGCAGCTTCGGCAAAGGCACGGACAAGATTCTTGATGTCCTGTTTTGTCATTTCATGACGGGGAGATCGTGCCAATCCTTCAAAATCAGATACGACATGAGGCGGTTGCCGGGTTAAGGTCTTGGCCGCAAAATTTCCGGCATGGGACACTTGAGCCACAATTTTCCCGCCGGCCGCATGGACCGCGTTGGTCATGTTTTGTAATCCGTCAACGAATTTATCCTGATAAATCCCCATCTGCCAGGGACCGGCCTGGCCCTCCGGAAGAATATAGGAATGACTGGTAATTATCAGTCCGACGCCACCGCGGGCCAAGTCGACCATTGTTTGGGTCAACTGCGGAGTAACCACACCATCTTCCGACGCCATGCCTTCCCACGTTGCGGATCGAACAAACCGGTTGGACAATTGCATCCCGTTTATGGCCGTCGCCTCAAACAGACGCATCATTTTTACCTCCCTTATTTTTTTACGGTGAGCTCGGAGCCGAGGCCGTCAGGGCCCAGACAGACAATGCATTTTGAGATGACAGATCGATGCTGCAGGCAGCTTATTTTAAACTGCAGGTTTGAAAATCCATTTGCAGGCCCTCAGACAGTGACACGCTTTCAAATCTGACCATGCATGGCGTTTGTTCCCGGAAGGCTTCAGGTAATGTGAAAAAGTAGAATTATGCATACTGGCGAAAAAGGGCCAGGTTCTCCTTTAACAGATCGGTTATCGGGAGATTGTACGGGCACTTTTCCTCGCATTCGCCGCATTCAACGCATTCCGTCACGCTGTCCATGGCTTTTCCCAACCAGGCCGTGACGCCCTCCCGGGATAAACGTTTGGCGGCCGCCTGAAAAATGAGGACCGAGGGAATTTGAACGCCTTGCTCACACGGCATGCAGTATTCGCAGCGGTGGCAAAATTTTTCGCCCAGTACAGAGCGGATGCCTTCCATGTCTTTTCGATCGGCCTCCGACAGGGATCTGCGGTCGTGGTACAACCAAATGATCTCCTCCGTTTCCCCGACGGTCCGGATTCCGGGGATGGGAACGACATGGGGGTATTGCTGCAGAAACCGGAAGCAGAGATCGGTTCTTTCCAGCAATCCGCCCCCCAGGGGTTTCATGCCGATGATGCCCACATCGTGTTCACGTGCCACTGGAAAGAGTTCCTCGGCGGGATCATTTTCGATGAAATTGAAAGGAAACTGCAGGGTTTGAAACAATCCCGTTTGCAGCGTTTGCCGTGCTGTCTGAATGCTGTGCGACGAGAACCCGATAAAACGGATTTTGCCGGCATCGCGCGCTTTCGCGACCGCCTCGTAGGCCCCCTTAGGGGCCAGGACCTGCTGAAGGGCATCTGCATTGGATACGTTGTGAAGCTGATAGATGTCGATCCAATCGGTCTTGAGCTGCTTGAGAGAAAGATCAATATGCTCGGCGGCCGCTTGCATCCCTCTTTGGGCGGTTTTAGTGGCAATGATCACTTTTTCTCGAACCGCTTCCAAAGCGGCTCCGATTTTGGCCTCACTGCTGATATACATGTTGGCCGTATCAAAAAATGTGATGCCTAAATCGAAACAGGATTTCACAACGGAAACCGCCTCCTTTTCAGGCAATGGAATGATCGGGATACCGCCAAAGCCGATTTCGGACACTTTCAAATCCGTCTGACCCAGTCTCACCGTTTTCATGTTACCTTCTCTGCCAATGTTCGTCGTCGTTCGATACCCCGGTCGTCGATGGGGTGCGGCGCTGCCGGAGCGTCTCTTGTTGCTTTTCTCGGCCTAGACTTTCCATAATACAACCCTGCGGGTTCATCAAGCTAAATAGCTTCCGTCTCGAAACGGTATCGTGTGGGCCCCTGTGGCGCAGCCATTTTGGAATGCGAACGTGATCGTCGCGGAAATCCTACCCGATTTTCGTTTGCTGGCCGCCAGATGCAGGCCGGTTCAAACGTTGCGGATGGCGTGCGATGTGACATTTTGCGGAAGCAACCTGACAATATTTGTCGGAATTCATTTTGGAACGCGATGGCAATGGCCGCGCAGGCAAGATTGGGGCGTCTTTCGCATCAGCCAAATATGGCATCAATATTGCTGGCAACAATGAAGGCTGTAACGGAAACGGCGCGGCAATCCCCAAGCATTGAATGCCGTCGTCACGGGTTGCCAGTTCCGTTAAAAAGAGCAGATGGAGGAGTTTGAGCATGAAAAACACAATCAGAATTCTAATGATTGCCCTTTTCGGGTGCTGCCTGTTAAGCGGCAATGCAAGTGCGTACGAAACGGGTTCCGCAGTTTTGGTTTCAAAAACGGGCGACAGCCCGGACGTGGTTTTCCTTGCGAAGGGAAGCAAAGACCTGGATGCGAATACTATCGAAACCGTCATTCGGCACTACTACAATCGTATCCTCGACCGGGAGCCGGATGAAAGCGGCATTGCCGGATGGCAGGCCGATATTGTTCGCACGGCGTCCCTGAGAATTGACGTAAAAGAAGGCTTTGTCGCCCTTGCCAAAGTCTTTTTTACCTCAACGGAGTACACTCTGCAGGGAAAAAATGATGCATCCTATGTCACGGATTTGTACCAGACTTTTTTGAATCGAACGCCGGCGTCGACGGAAGTGGATGCCTGGGTCGCCTTTCTGGATCAGGGCTTGAGTCGTATGGTGCTGTTTAATTCTTTTGCCTTCAGTGAAGAATTTATGCTTCACATGGCAAACCTGTTCGGTGAGGATCAGTCTCTGTCGGAGTGCAATCTGGTAAATGATCTATACCGGGGACTTCTCGGACGCTTGCCAGATTCAGACGGTTTAAACGGCTGGGTGGCTTTGATGCAGGCGGCCGTGGCGTCCGGCGATGATGCGGTTCGTCAACTTGTCCATGAAATTGCCCAGGGGTTTTTGCAAAGCGCCGAATATCAACTGCAGAACAAGAGTGATCGTGGATTTTTGGAGGACCTCTACAATGGCATCCTGCGACGGGGCGCCGATACGGTGGAATTCGATGCCTGGATTGAAAAAATGAATCAAGGACTCAGCCGGGAAGACGTATTGGAAGAATTTATTAAATCCGCGGAATTCCAGCTCAGAGTTGAAGCCGTTCTTGCGGGTATGAGTTATTTGTACGCGGCGGATTTCGCCCGCTCGGCGCTGCAATCCGTGGAAGTGTTCAATTTGCTGTCATCATCGCCTTTCATCAGCAGCAGCGCTTTTTCCTCAAAATCGGTCAGTTCAAACGATCTCGGTCCTAAGCGGACGAAACAGGGGGCGGCCTTGATTCCACCGGTTTTCTCGCAAATACGACCCCGGGATGTTGCCGCCAAAGGCGAATACCCCCAGCAGTCGGTCGCATGTGTGGATGGCGGCACCCTGACCTACCGGGTGACCTGGGACGGTCCCGACGAGGTTACCGATGCCAGCGCAATTACGGATATCCGCATGTTCATGAACTACAATAGCTGTCGGGACACGGGCATGTTTTTAAATGGCGGCGTCCAAATCTATTTGTCCGATCTGGAAAGCTTCGACGGGGTGACCATCAGCATATCCAATTTCAATTGGAGAGATGAAATTCAAGGGCACGATGTCACCTATTCGAATTTTACGATGGCTTTTAATATGAATGGCGATGCAATGTCCGCCGCCTTTAACGGAAGCATCGCGGGGACGATGGATTTAGGCGACGGCAACGGCAGTCAGGCCGTCAACACCGAATTCATCAATTTTGTCGTCGGGGCGACCGATCTGGGCGGACAGGCTCAGATTTCGATCGATGGAGGTTTGCGGACAAACTGCGGCGGCCTTGTACAAATCGTGACCGTCAGTCCGCTCACCTATGCGTTGGCGTCTGGATCCTGTCCCTCCGGCGGAGAATTCGCGCTTGCCGCCGGCGATCACAATTACCGCATTGCATTCGGTCAGGGCGCAGATCAGCAGGGGGTTATTCTGTATGCCGGGCAAGAGGTATTGGCGACCTATGACGCCTGTGGCGAAATCTCCGGACTTCGCTGTAAGTAGGACTCTAATTAGATAGGTGGCGTTGCCGGCCTCGGGGTGGGCATGTCCATCGCGAGGCCATTGCCAAGCCGGGGCTGAACGCCGAATGCGCGGTTTTCCGGTGTCCTCGTGATGCCGGGATACTATCGACGGAAGGTGGCTCTTCAATCTGTGTTCGGAGTCTGCCCACGCACCGGGCGCCAAAGGCGCTCGCCCTGCTGTGGCACAGTGCATCTGCTTTTTTTTCACCGTTCGTTTACCGTCGACTCCCCGAATGCCGTGTCGATGGTTTGGCCATGGCGTGAAGGACGGCGGGTTCCAAGCTTGACCATCGATCAAAGTAGTTGACTTTCGGCAGGTCGACTTGATAGGGAAGGCTATTTCCCGAGCGCTGCGTATAGAATACGAAGTTGCTTGCTAGCCCATTTGATTTTCCGGTGAGCTGTCAAAAAGGGGTTGATCAAAGTGAATATAGGTAGGCAAATTAGACGCAAGCAGGTAATGCCGCTTGCAGGCATGTTGGTGATGGTCTGTCTCTTTTTGAGCGGCTGCGGTGAGAAAACACAGGAGAAAAAAGTCTATCGCGTTGGGATTATCGGTGGCGTAAAAGATTTTGCCGCTATCGCAGAAGGCTTCAAAGCCGGAATGGCCGGGTTAGGCTACCAGGAGGGTGAAAACATCTCTTATGACTTTCAAACATTGAATAACGATCCTGCCGGGGAAAACCGCGTCGCCCATAAATTTGTGGAAGACAAGGTCGACCTGATTTTTGCATTTCCTACTGAGCCAGCCCTGGCGGCTAAAGCCGCGACTCAAGGGGCAAACATTTCCGTGGTG
>CP070697.1:1748774-1756531 GCA_020353555.1 Desulfobacterales bacterium | reverse complement strand
ATCAGTATCTCATGATATTTAAGCGCGAAGTGGTGGAAAACCGGGAAGATTTATGGACGGTCGTCCGGACATTGGCGCGGCACGTGGAGCATAACTGGAACAAAAAGGACCGAGGCATATGGGAATTTCGGGGCCGTTCGAAACATTTTACTTTTTCGAAGGTGCTCGGTTGGGTGGCGATGGATCGGGCGATGAAAATTGCGCAATATTTTTCCATGAGCAATTATGTTCGGGTGTGGTCGCAGATGAAAGAAAAAATCAGAGATGATATTCTAAAAAAAGGATGGAATCCTGAAATAAAGGCATTCACGCAGGTCTATGGCGAACCTCATCTGGATGCCGCCAATCTTCTGATGGAGCACTATGGTTTCGTCGAAGCAAATGACCCCAAATATGTCAGCACCGTAAGATTAACCCGAGATCGACTCAGCCAAGACGGATTGGTGTATCGTTATCGGAATCCTGACGATTTCGGAGAGCCTCGGTCGTCTTTCACCGTTTGTACGTTTTGGCTGATAAAAAGCTTGTACAAAATCGGCGAAAAAGATGAGGCCGAAAGATTGTTCGACAACGTATTAGCCTATACCAATCATCTGGGACTGCTCAGCGAGGATATCGACTTTGCAACCAAAAGGCTTTTAGGCAATTTCCCTCAAGGCTATAGCCACATTGCCCTGATAGACACCGCCATGACGCTGTGCGGAAGGGATGTGATCGATGGAAGTTGCGTTTCGGGCTAGAGAATTCAATGGGTGAGGGTGATCTTCGAATGGGAGCTGGGATTGCGCTGTGCTGTTTTGAGAGAAAATGATTAGTTCCACTTTTCGAGATTAACCCTGTTTTTCAGGTCTTTGCAAGCAGCGGCGCCCCGACGCGAGTGGCTGGCGCCGCAACTGGGAAAAATGGCCTTTTCGGGATGCAGACCAACGACTATCCTGATCCATTGGACACTGCGCTCAAGCACTGCAGCCATTTCTGAACCTGGGAAAAGATGAGGAATTGATTATAGACACGATGCTGAGCCTGGCGGCCCCACTTTTCAAGTTTGGCCGAACTGGTTAGCATATAATCCAAATTCTCCGCAATCTCTTTGGGGTCCTTGGGATTGGCGGTCAAACGTCCGTCGATGCCGTCACGAATCTGCTGCCGCAAACCGCAGGAGAAGGTGCCGAGGACGGGTATCTTTTTCCACATGGCTTCTGTGGCTGTGAGGCCGAATCCTTCCTGCAGGGAGTTTTGAACGACCAAAGAAGAACACCGTTGGATGGCGTTCACCATGAGATGGTTCTGGGTGCGCGAGCTCATCGGGAGGGTGAGCAAAACGACACTTTTCTGATCCTCGGGCGCCAGCTTCCGGTAGAAGGTGCAAAGTTCATCAAGAACACCCTTGCCTTCAGGATCGTCCTGAACCGCAGCGGGTTCCGGCCCGGCCAACAGGAGTTGAACGGCATTCGCTCGACGGTAATGCGAAGATTTTTTCTTGCCGTTATGCTTGCATGAGCGTTTGAACCTGACAAACGCTTCCAGCAAAGTCTCCCAGCCCTTTAAGCGGTCCCAGCGTGAGACTTGTGTTACCACCGGGTGAAACAGCAAGCCGATTTCATTGTTCTTGTTGGCATTCGCAAAGCTTCCATCGGGTTGCAGGCGCTTGACTTGACGCTTCCATCGGGAAGCCAAAAACGGATGGAGGCCGTTCTTATGAAGTCCTGATTTGCAGAGAATGTTCATCAATTCGGGACCCAGCAGATCCCGATTTTTGTCGCTGAGTGGATCAATTGCCGGCGTGATGATCGAAGCTTTTTCCATGAGGAAGGAAGGAACGTATTCCTGGGCTGAAAAGACCGTATGATCATAATTTTTTGTATACGGTTTGAGAAAGTTCCAGGCAGCATCCGTCACGAGGGTGTGCCGATCCAACCCGATATGGCAGCGCCAAATTGCTTTCATCCCGAGTCGCTGTTTTAGTTCCGAACCCGCCCCCAACGGTTGAGGATCATGAATGACTAGAATATCTTCAGGCGCAATGAGCGTTTGCATTTCATCCGCCATCTGCCGGCTGACGCGGTTATAAACGCATCCGTCGTCAGCACTGAAGCCGGGATGGCCGAAATCATGGATTGAATTGTGGATTCTTTTGGTTAACGGAAAAAATTCTTTTGCGTCGGGACTAACGACCACCCACTCAGTTCTTACGCCCAGCTCACGTAAAATATCAACCATCTTAGGCAGCATCTCGGCAACTCCGCCCCCCAATGCGGTGGAGTTGACCATCCACACGGTGCGGCCGTGCAGCTTTGGAACCCAAACCTTGGCTTGCGCCCGCAATTCCTGAACGGGGTTGCTCAGATAGGCAAAGCTGGCATAGTCATTCAATCGAGTACCTTTTCCAATATCGATAACCTGAATCATATTGAGTCCTGCTTTCGTAATTTCTGATGTTATTTCAATTTAGAACCGACTTGTGCATGGCCTGAAATGACTATTTTTTGACGGAACGAAGGTCTTTTGGGGTCTTAGGTGGATTCACTGCAAAATCCATGCAAGACTGGGTAAAAAAATTATAAAATATTTGCAGGTAGTTGTACGATTGAGCCGGAGAGCGAGAATCAGCATACAGAATTTTTTTACACAGCTATTATGTAATCAAATTCACAATTTATGGCGGTGCTTACCGGCGATTTTTTTTTGAAATTTAGGTTTTGGGCAGGCAGCCCCATGGCTTCTCAGGGCGATAGATCAGGGCCAACGCGTTTGGAAATAAGAATATGCGTTGGCCCTGGAAAGTATGGTCTTCCACTTGACATCCAACCTGGTTCATGCCATGTTCGGCTCGCGTAACGGCCGACGCGTGTTTTGCCCGATCGATTCGCGGGGCCGGATCTTCCGGACCCAGGGCAAACTTATTGGCTTTGGCGACCGCCGGAAGTCTGAACCGGTGGAAAAGACCAGATAAGTGGAGGTATGTCATGCAGGCTTCGTGCGGGATGGATTATGTGAGGGCCGCGTTCAAACGGGATTTTGCGAACCGTGTTCCGGTTACCGTTTCGATGGGTAACTTCCAAGCCAACCTGGCCGGTATGTCTCTGGAGACGTTCCTTACCGATCCCAAGCAGATGGTCGCGGCAACGCTGCAGGCCTACGACAAGATTCGCCCGGATACAATGGTTGCGCACATCGACCTGAACCTGGAAACCGAACCGCTGGGCAACCAATTGGAGTTCCAAGCAGACGGCCCACCGCTGGTGCGGAAAAAGGTTTTGGAGGACGATAAGGGGGTCCTCGCCAAATTAAAGGTGCCCGAGCCCGAAACAGACGGCCGAGGTCCGTTCTATCTGCAAGCCTGCAAGGAACTCTCCGCGCATTTCGGCCGCGAGGTCCCGGTCGCTTCCGTCGTGAACGGGCCTTGGAACATCGCCGTTACTTTGCGCGGGGCGGAACGACTCATCGAAGACACGTTCGACGACCCGCCCTTCGTGCAGGAACTGATGCAGTACACCACCGAAGTGGCCAAAGCGTACACCGTCAAACTCAAAGAAACGGGCACCGGCGTCTCCATGACCGAAGCGGCGGCCTCCTGCAGTCTGATTTCTCCGCAGTTATACCGAACCTTCATCAAGCCCTACCATATGGAGTTGTTCGAATTTTACAAAGCCAACAAGATCAACGTCAGCCTGCACATTTGCGGATTCATCGATCCCATCCTCGAAGACGTTTTGGAGTTACGCATAAACGCGCTGAGTGTCGACAATTTGACCTCCATGAAACGCCTGCGCGATCTTGCGGGCACGCGGATCGTCGCTATCGGAAATATCGACCCGAAACTTTACGCCCAAGGAAGCTCCGGCCAAATTGAGCAAGCGGTACGCGAGGTTGTCGACCTCTGTGCGCCAGACAGTGCATTCATCCTCTCCTCCGGCTGTGAAATACCTTACGACTCCACGCTGGATCGGGTGCGCCACTTCATTGAGTTCGGCCGTGAGTACGGCAAGTACGTCAAGGAATAGAGCGACAGGGGGGCGCGAGACGTTGGGCATGCGGCTCATGGGCCTTCTGATGCGGTCGTGGCTGCAAAAACGGACAGGCCAAGGTCGGGCCTAATAGCTGCGCGCTGCGGCGACAAACCCTAAGCCGTCCGGCCCGTTGGGTGTCGACGCACGGTAAAGCCGGATGGTCAGACAAAAGGAAGAGCAATGGGTAAAAAATATTACGAAGAACAACTCCAGGTGCACATTCAAAACATGGCGGTCGGCGAGACCTTTGTCACCAAATCAAGGGTTGTCACGCGCACCGAGCTCGAGCTGTATGCATCCATCAACGGCGACACGCTTCCCGTCTTTCTGAGTGAAGAAGCCTCCAGAAAGGCCGGATGGGACGGCCACCTCGTGCCTGGATTGTTGACGTTTTCGCTGGCCGTGGGCTTGCTCATACAGTCGGGTTTCATCAGCCAGGTGGTCGCCTTTCTGGGCTGTGACCAGGTGAAGTTTCTGAAGCCTGTATATGCCTACGACGAAATCCACGTGGCCGCCGAAGTACTTTCAAAAAAGACGACTGAAAAAGGAAAGTCCGTCTGCACGTACAAATGGCATGTCATCAATCAGAGAGACGAGCTCGTGGCCGAGGGCGTCAACCGCTGAATTTTTAGATAGCTACCTCTACCGTGGGTAGAGGCTCAAGTGCAGGGCGGGCGCTTGCCGGGCTAAGGCCGAGTCGGCTGTCGGGTGAAAAATTGACGCCAACAATCAGGTTGGCTGTCAGGCAGGTTAAAGGTCAGGAAGCGGATCGATACTGCAGGTTATTTCGTCTGTTACCCGCGGTGGGCAGCGGGCGTGACCGGGGGGGCGGAGCATTCAGGGCATAAAGTGTCTTTGAAAGCCGGCTGTTTTAGAAACTAGAAGTCCTCGAAATCGGTGTCATCCATGGGGATAACTTGCTCGGGCCGAATTTTTTGAGGCTGTTCGATTGCGGCCAGTTCCTTACGAGCGAGCTTCTTTTCAGACGCCACAATTGCCGAAGGCACAACTGGGCTAACTTTTTTTCTGCCGGCGGCCGGGGGCGCGTTTTGTGCTTTGCCACTTGCACCTCCGCCCACAAGCGCCACCAGTTCCTGCACAAAATCCGTCAACTGCTCGGCCTGGGCATTCATCTCCTCAGAGGCACTGGCGGACTCTTCAGCATTGCCGGCGTTTTGTTGGGTCAGCTTGTCCATATCATGAAGAGCCCGGGTAACCTGATCAATCCCCTGCGCCTGCTCGTTGGACGCCGCAGCGATCTCTCCCGCCAACTCCGTCACCTTGCCGGTACTGCCGGCCAACTCAGAGAAGGCCGCGTTGGTCTTGGTGACCAGCTCGGAGCCGTCTTTGACTTTCTTGACCGTTCCCTCAATCAGGTCGGCGGTGTTCTCGGCCGCTTCCGCGGCACGCATGGCAAGGTTTCTGACTTCATCCGCTACTACCGCGAAACCCGCCCCGGCCTCACCGGCCCTCGCTGCTTCAACCGCGGCGTTCAAAGCGAGGAGATTGGTCTGGAAGGCAATCTCATCAATCGTCTTGATGATCTTCGAGGTTTCCAGGCTTGCCTTGGAGATTTCTGCCATGGAGCCTGTCAACTGCGCCATGGAATCATTGGCCTGTGAAACAACCTGTTTCGCTTCCTTCATCAGGGTATCCGACAAACGGGCATTCTCGGCATTCTGCTTCGCCACGGCGCCTATCTCTTCTAGCGAAGAGGATGTCTCCTCCAAGGAGGCCGCCTGCTGAGCGGCCCCTTCGGCTAAGTGCTGGCTGGCGGAAGAGACCTGCTCCGAAGCCGCAGCCACTTGAGCGGCGCTTTCATTTAAAGCATTTGTCATATGGTATAAAGGCTTGACGATGGAACGGGCGAGGAAAAAACCTCCCAGGATCACAAATAAAAGCGTCGCAACAAAGACCCCCAAATTGGTTTGAATGACCTTGCGCTTCAAATGCTGCGTTTTTTCATTGCCGGCGGCAAGCATTTTCATTTTCGTGGCTGTGACCTCTTTACGGATGCTGTCGAATTCATTTTCAAGCGCCAATTTTGTTTCACTCAGCTCGTAGATGCTTGTGACTGTCTGCGACAAAAAATCGTGGGTTTGGTCAACCGCATCGATGTATTCGAAGTATTGCCTGTCTTCGATTTTGTTCACGATCATGTTTTTGATGACGGCCACATTCTGTTTTTCTCTTTTCAGTCTCTCCAGGGCTTCCGTAATTTTCGTTTTAAACGTTTTCAGCTCACCGTTGTAAAAAAGATCGTTCTTGACAATGGCAAAGATATCACCCACGGCGACGGAAACACTCTTGGCCACGATTCGCAGGGTAATTAAATGAGGGTTCGGGGTTTCCATTTCGATTTGACATTCCGATTCGTATTCATTGACCAGACCGACGACCGTATTGGTCTTTTGGCTAAGGGCGTCCGTGGTTTCCCCAATTTTTTTATCCAAACCGTCAATGCCTTGAACCACTTTTGACAGTTTGGTAAAGGAACCGGAATAGTTGCTCAGGTGGCTGAAAAGAACGTCTATATCGCCGACCGTAAAAAGCTGATAGCCTTTTAGGGAATCTATTTCCTGTTTGGCATGACGGATTGACTCCAATACCCGCTGCATTGATTTCGGATTGGCGTCTTTGAGAAAGACTTTTTCTTCCGCAAGAGCTTGCATGAGATCCTGGTTGAGACCGTTGAGGGTGGCGATGCCGTTGCCGTATTGATTTATTTTCTGGAAGCTAAGATAAAAAGAACCAAATAAAAAGGAAACGAGAAGCGAAATAATACCGATCCCCAGGTAAAATCTGGTGGCCAGCTTTAGATTCTTAATTATCTGAAATTTCATTTTGCTCAGTCCTTGTCCAATCTCCATCGGCTCCTCAACGCTTAATGGAGAGGCAATGCCTAACGGGTGTTTGATATCTCAATCCAGATCTTCAGTTATCACCATCGTTTGTACGGCTGAAGTGTCGCGCTGTTTGGCGGCCCTTCGCCTCCCCCACGGATGACCTGATCGCCGGACAGGATACACCCTGATCGAAATTGGCATCGATAAGGGCGTATCCGTGCACCTGATAGGGGAAGTCTGATATCGAGGCTCAATGATCTAGCGGATAAGTTGCGCAAGCGCGGCCACGTCCAGGGTCTCATCATAGACGCCGGCTCCCACCTGGTATTTGGTGCCGGGGACGTTCAACACATACGTAATTTTGCGGGAGGCTTTTTTCTCGCCGACTTTCGGCCACCAGTACTCGACCCAGCCGCCTTGCGGATTTTTGGAAGTTTCGCAGAATTGCAGAAAGAAGAGGCTGCCTTGTTTGTCTTTCAGTCCGGACAGGTCCGGTCCGACGATTTTCTGTTTAATCGGATGCGCAGCATTGGTCTTGGGTTCACAGTCGCAGCAGAGGACCCATATACATATGTATCTTTCCAAACAAATCGATTGTTTTCCTTTTGGTTCATGTAAGCCAAGGCAGCCTTTTCGGCCTCTTCGCCTTTGGCGATCTCCTCGCTGAGGAATTTGGCGGCCGCCTTAGCCTTTTCGATACATTCTTGCGGTGTGGCATTGTCGCCAGCGATTGTTGCCGTTGTAAAGACTGACATCGAAAAAATGGCAGCGATGAAAATAATAAAAGCTCTTTTCATTTTTCGGTGCTGACCCTTTTATTGGTTGACGTTTATATGACTTTTGGGTAAGCTATTCTCCAACCTTTAACCTTTATGGAGGATAGCATATGGGACGCAGAGGA
>CP070697.1:1740826-1748674 GCA_020353555.1 Desulfobacterales bacterium | reverse complement strand
AGGTGCGCAGAGATTTCAACCGTCGTGTTCCCTTGCATTTTTTGGGCGAACAAGGCGCGATACTTAGCCAAGAGTCGCTCTGATTCCGCCGGAAGCCGCAAAATCCTTTTGGTATCGATGCCAAGGGCCAGACCGGCATAAAGCCCGAATAACGCCACCGGCGGGCTTTGATCTTCAAAGATGCGCGCGGCTTCGCTCTGCAATCGAGGATAGGATCTTCGCACCAGCCCGGGATAGTGGCGGGTGAGCTGAAATCGGATGCGGGCCTGCTCAAATATGGTAAACAGATCCACGGCCAGAGGCTTAAACGGGAAAACCTCCCAAAAACATTCCAGATCGGAAAGACGAGCCGCACAGCCCAGGGCGGATCGCCGCTTGCGGTATGGAAAAGGTGGCGCGGGTCCATCACCGTCTTCTATCTTTTGGCCCCCGCCTTCCCCATGGGGAAAGCATCTTTCCATTGCCTTCTCGAAATCAAAGTCAAATGTGTTAAATTCGTAATACGCCGCTTCCAGCCGGGTCAAGCATTTATAAAGATTGCTATTGTCATTTCTTTTCGGGTACCGGCCGATTTCATCGGGCAGGTAGAGAAACCGGCCATCCGAGCCAACCAGCGGCCCGGCCATGGATGGAAGCGAAAATGATCGCAGCCGCGCAGAAAGCGGACGAACGGTGAGAGGCAAACCGGTGCGCGCCCGGAGATACCGATTGAGCGAGCCCTGGACCTCGGTTAAAGAGACGGCGATTTGCATCCGCCGATAAGCCTCGACGCCCGTGTGGGAAGCCAGGGCAAGAAACTTGATCCCCGCGGTCCGATTGCCGCGCGATTTATGCAATCCTTGCGCAATAAAACGATCCAAACCATCTTGGGTGAGCAGTTGGAGTCCTTTTTGCATGCCAACCATAAAAGAATCGGCCAGCTGCAAATCGGTCCGGATCAACCGGTGTAAAGCCAGTATCTGCCAAACCCGCCTCTGAGGCCCATGGGCCAGAATGGCTTTGGGCAGCGCATACGCCAAGTGCTGACCCTGGGAAAAAGTCAAAGAATGGGAGAACACCGTCGCCAGAAGGGCCAAATACTCGCAAGCGGCTTCCAATTCACCGGTCTTCAAAAGAGAGGACAGGGCTGCCAATAACGTATTTAAAGCATAGGTTCTCTTCTCATGCAGAATAGCCACCGTATTCAAAAAACTCTCAAGGAGACGCTCAGAGCCGCATTTTAACACCGGCGCCAGGTAGAAGGCCATGATGCGGCCCAGCGTCGGTCCGCTCTGCCCGGCGGCGCGCACCTCTTCGCGGTATCTTTGCAGTCGCGCTGGATGCCCTCCGTCAATAAGTTCCAGGTATCCCTCGGCGATCGCTTGGCCGAAAGAAGTCTCTTGACCCAGGCCCCAAATGGTGTCCGTCACCAATAAATCGATCAAATGGGGAGAGACCGGCCGGTCTTTGCCCGCCAATCCGCGCTTGACCCTCCGGGCTAGCTCGGGAGCGGCAATAGACAATGGTTTTAAGGCATTTTCGAGTTGCATGGCGTCAACGGAAGTCACGGAACGGAAATCCGTTCTCCGGCCGCGCGGCCGTCTTCCAGCTCAAAAGATGTCGTCGATCAGATCATGCAAAGTCTCCTGCAATCGGTCATCATCCGTCAACGGCAGGCAGATGGAACAGTGGCATGCTTCCCGCAGCGGGATGCCCCGCCCAATCAGCTGGGCGGCATAGATCAACAGTCGCGTGCTGGCGCCTTCGGTCAGGCCGTGTTCGCGCATGCGGCGGATTTTCCCTGCCAGACGGACGAGTTTCACAGCCGTTTCCATCTCGATCCGGCCTTCATGCGCGACGATTTCGGCCTCCTTGGGCGGTGGCGGGTAATTAAATTCCAGGGTAACGAAGCGCTGGCGCGTGCTTTGTTTAAGATCTTTTAGGACGGATTGATAACCGGGGTTGTAAGAGATGACCATCATGAAGCGGGGATGCGCCTGGATCGTTTCTCCTTTCTTATCGATGGTCAGCGTGCGGCGATTGTCGGTCAACGGATGAATGACAACCGTCGTGTCCTTGCGGGCTTCCACGATCTCATCCAGGTAGCATATGAAGCCCGATCGCACCGCCCGGGTGAGCGGGCCATCGACCCAAACGGTTTCATCGTTCTTCAACAGGTATCGCCCGATCAGGTCGGATGCAAAAAGATCCTCATGGCAAGCCACCGTTACCAACGGAAGCTCCAACCGATAAGCCATATACTCTGCGAATCGCGTCTTGCCGCATCCGGTCGGCCCCTTAATCATCAGCGGGAACCTGGCATCATGGGCGGCCGCAAACAGATCGATTTCATTTCCGGATGCCAAATAGTACGGTTCTCGGTCGGTCAAGTGGCGGTCGCTCTGCGGCTGACCCTCGTACGTTATCAACGTCATGTCCCCCTTAATTGCCTGGTGCTTATGGTTCGGGGTGGGTTGCCATGATCAGCAAGCCCGCAAACGAAGGGCCCAAGCTGACAGCTGACCACGGACGATCCAATTTTCCTTTTAACTTGCCTTGCACGGCCAAATGTAATATTTTTATTCTTTCAGGAAAAAAGGAGTATACATCGAATGCCAATGATCGACAACAGCAATATGATTCATCGCCTCACCTATGATGATAAAGAAATTATCCTTGTCGGAACCGCGCACGTCTCCAGAGAAAGTGCCGAGCTGGTAAACGCCCTGATCCAGGAAGAAAAACCGGATACGGTCTGCGTTGAACTCTGCCCGTCCCGGTACCAGGCCATCCGGCAGAAAGAACGCTGGCAGGATACGGACATCGTCAAGGTTATCAAAGAAAAGAAATCCTTCCTTCTGCTTGCCAATCTCTTGCTGGCCTCCTTTCAAAAACGGATCGCGAAGAAATTTAATATTCAACCCGGTGCCGAAATGATTCAAGCCATCGAGACCGGGGAAGCCATCGGGGCCACGATCCATCTGGCCGACCGGGATATCCGGACCACCCTTTCCCGCACCTGGCGCATCATGGGGTTGTGGAGCAAGCTGAAGCTTCTATTCCACCTCGTTTTATCTTTGGGCCGCGTCGAGGACATCCACGAAGAGGATGTGGAAAAAATGAAGCAGGAGGACGTCCTCGAGAGCGTTTTGTCCGAAGTTGGCAAGTCTCTGCCGGTGCTGAAGAAAATCCTGATCGATGAAAGAGACCAATACCTGGCCCTGAAAATCCGTCACGCCCCTGGCCGCAAGATCGTGGCGGTTGTCGGCGCCGGCCACATGCCGGGTATCAAGAAATATTGGAATGCCGACATCGATATCGAGGCCCTGGAAAAGCTTCCGCCCAAAGGCAAGATCGCCCGCATTTTGAAGTGGATTATTCCCGGGGCCATTTTATTGCTCTTTATATCCGGCTTTTTCTACGGCGGAGCGAAAGCCGGCCAAGACATGATCGTCTGGTGGATATTGGCCAACGGTATTTTGGCGGGAATCGGGGCGCTCTTGGCTCTGGCCCATCCGGCGACCGTTGTCTCTGCGGTGGTGGCGGCCCCCTTGACGTCCCTCAATCCAATGATCGCCGCCGGTTGGGTCTCGGGTCTGGTGGAAGCTTTTTCCAGAAAGCCAAAAGTCAAGGATCTGGAAACCCTGCCGGAAGATATTCTCTCCTTCCGCGGATTTTGGCGTAATAAGGTTACCCGGATTCTGCTGGTGGTCGTCTTTACCAACCTTGGCAGTACCCTCGGCACGTTTGTGGCCTTTCCGGTGATCCTAAAGGTGCTGATCGGCGTGTCTTAGTCTGATTTCCGTCAGCTTGCAGTCAATGTTACGAATTCGAAACTCAAGGGCCGGGGTGGCGTCCCGCCCGCCCGTGGGAAACACGATCGGTAAACCGGCTGATGATGATGGCGTTCGGAAACCACACCCGCGGCCGGCTTACCTCCAATTCATCACATTCGGTTTTTGCGGCCTGCTGGTTCTCACCGGTTGTAGCGGCGTCAAGCTGTCTGAACCGCAAGTCTCCCCTATCTCCCCCGGCCACCGTCTTGCGCTCATGGGTTATACGATTCAGGCCGGTGCTTTCGCGCATATCGAAAATGCGCTTCGCCTCACCCTCACCTTACAAAAGCATCAACTGGAAGCTTATCATTTTGTCGATGAATCCGGATTGTACAAAGTGCGTTTCGGTAATTTTCCCTCAAAAAACGCTGCCCGTCTAGCCGCCGCCGACCTCCAAAGGCGCGGCATCCTGGAAGCGTATTATATCGTCCGTCCCGACGATTATGCCGCGCAAAGTCTGCGCTCCGACGAAGACCGGCTGCGCGATGCAATTGTGAAGACCGCCAAAACATTTATCGGGGTTCCATATCGATGGGGAGGGACTTCGCCGCAGGGGGGATTCGACTGCAGTGGTTTGACCACGGTGGTTTACCAGTTAAACGGTCTGGACCTCCCCCGCTCTTCCCGGGAACAATGGAAGGCCGGCAAACCCGTCAAGCGTCATCAATTGCTGAAAGGGGATCTGGTTTTCTTCGCGACGTCCGGCGAGAAAAGAGTTTCCCACGTGGGCATTTATACGGGCAAGAATCAATTTTTGCACGCGCCGGGCCAGGGCCGCCGCATACAAGTCACCTCTCTCGTCCAAGCCTACTTCAAGTCCCGCTACATCGGTGCCCGGACGTATTTGTAACCGTTTTTTTGACAATCCTGCGCTGCACTGAGGTACCATTGTCCAACCGAAAGGTTAGATTGACCGTTCTTAAACGGGCTTCGGCAAACCACTGAATGCATTCGGGGTAAAGTTGCCATTCCAGTTTTAACCCCTTGCTTTTGACGGACTCCAAAGTGTCATCGTCTTGGATCGTAAAAGCTCGCTGGCTGATAATCGGCCCGGAGTCTTCCCCGTAGTCGATAAAATGGACCGTGCAGCCGCCGACCTTGCACCCGTAGCGGAATGTATCGCCGTAGCCGTCAACACCGGGAAATGCAGGAAGCAAGGCCGGGTGGATATTCATAATGCGGGGATTATCACGATCCGTGTTTACCTGGTCAATGAAATACGGAGTTAAACTGCGCATGAAGCCGGCCAGCACCAGCAGGTCGAACGGATAGCGTTTCATTTGCGCCAACAGCTGGGCCTCGGCGATCGCCCGGGTCTTCAGAAAAGATTCGACCCTGGCCGGGTCGGCATCCACGGAGAAAAGAGATTGCTTGGCACGGACATTTTCGAGATTAAAATCCGTTGGCAGCGTAACCCGTTGAGGCGTTTCTTTGAAACGCCGGATGATCGCCCTGTAGTCGACGCAAAAAGTTGGAATGTGATGTTTGGCGGCCCTTTTCAGACCTTCGGCCGCCGGATTGTCGGACCCTACAAATACCATCCGACCGTCTATCCGACCGCTTTCACAGGCATCTATAATGGCTTGCAGATTGGTGCCGCCGCCTGATATGAGGGCTCCGATCCGAATCTGTTCGCGCATTTGGGACATCTCCTTGGAAACGCCCGCCACCAAAAGGTTTCCACGGGGGTAAATGGCGGTTGGCAGAGGAAATCATCGTTGTCGAACGCGGTCAGGGGCACTGAATCTTTGATTATCATCTCCGATCATCCGAGCCGCACGCTTCAAACTAGTTGCTGGTGCTCAAAATTCGACCAAACAAGGGTTTTGGTGCCGCGTCTTTCGCCAAAGTTGCCGAAATCAGGACCTGACAGTCAGTTTCCGATTTTATAGCCGCAAGATACCCGCCCGGTCAATATCGAAAAATTACTATCCATGGGTGGTTGCGGCCGCCCGCTTTTTCTGCGGCATTGACCCGCACGCCCACATTTTCGATCCTATTTTTGGTTCGGCGTTTGCGACCGAACAACGGCACCCGTCCAGGGGGGGCCGAATTGTCGACCGCGTGGCTCGCACGGTTGACAATACGAGCGCCTGTTACTATTATTGATAAATTTATTAAATTTTGCCGCCGTAGGCACCACAATCAAAGAAAGGACAAATAATCATGGCAGAAGGTATTATGGAAATCGATGATGGCAATTTTGAATCGGAAGTGCTAAAGGCCGACAAACCCGTGTTGGTGGACTTTTGGGCGCCGTGGTGTGGCCCCTGCAAAGCGATCGGACCGGTTGTCCAAGATCTTGCCAATACGTTCGGTGATCGCCTCAAATTTGCAAAATGCAACGTCGATAATAGCCCCGTAACTCCGGGCAAATACGGCATCAAAGCGATTCCGACTCTCATTTTCTTTAAAGGCGGCGATGTTGTCGAGCAAATTACCGGGCTGGTCGCCAAATCGAAACTCGAAGATGCGATCAACAAACTCATCTAGACACCGCTGCAAGTCGCCGCGAGCGAACATGGTCGCACTCTTCCCGTTTTTTTAACCGAAGGGTAAGATACTTTTTTTTGCCGATCCGCGCCCAACCGCGCAGGGGGTTGGCTCGCGCGCATAATTCAGCCATGTATTTGCGTGAACCCGATACGGTTGGTATTCTTGAACCCGCTGGATTAAACGCCGCCAGGTCATGCGCCATTCATGGCTAAATCCAACGGAGACATCGGATCCCCCCTCACAGCCTTGGAAGTCGGAATAGAATCGGAAATCTCCATCGATTTTCAGGCGCCCGTCGGCGCCGTTCGTTACGATTTCGATAAAGAAAAGCTTAACTTGAAAAGATCAAGCGTGAGCAAATGAAACGGCAGTTAGCTCTGATATGCATCATATTATGGATTGGAATTTCAGGTTGCACTTCTCTCAAAATGGCCTATCAAAGCATTTTTGGAACCGAGGAAGAGCAAACCGCCCAGGAGCTTGCATGGAACGGAATGGATGAATACGAAAGCGGAAATTATAAAGCTTCCATTGAAACTTTCAAGAAGCTCAAGGACTTTTATCCCTTCTCAAAATATGCCATGCTAGCCGAACTAAAAATCGGAGATGCCCATTACCAGTTAGAGGCTTATGAAGAAGCGATTTTTGCGTACGAAGAGTTTGAAAATCTGCATCCCCGCAACGAAGCCATACCATATGTCATTTACCAGATCGGCCGGTGCTATTTCGATCAGATACATACCATCGACCGGGATCAAACCTCGGCGCGCAAAGCCCTGGAGACTTTCCAGCGGCTGCAAAAGCAGTTTCCCGATGATCAATACGCCCGCCGCGCCGAAGAGCTCATCCATAAGTGCTCGAAAAGCCTGGCCGGCAACGAATTTTATATCGGCCGTTTTTACTATAAAACCAAGCATTACAAAGCAGCCCTGCAACGCTTCCAGACGGTCCTCGCGAAGTATCCGGATGTGGGCTATCACCAGGAAGCCTTACACTATATTGCCAAGTGCGAGGAGGCTTTGGCCGCTGAGCAGAAGTAATGCCGATCCCAAAAAACACTTTACACCTGAACTGTTTTAGTGTAAAAGCGCAAATTCCGACTGTTTCAGCTGTCGGCGCTCCCCCAGCGATAAGATCTAGGTGGGCGCAATACCGGACCCCGCGTATTGCCAATTTTTATTTCGGAAATCCATTATCAATTAGCCCATAACACCCGAGTTTGTGAAGGAGTCCAATCATGTCCCGGATGTGCGAAATCTGCGGTAAAAAACCAATGGTAGGAAGCAATGTGAGTCACGCCCATAATGTGACCAAGCGTCGCTTTAACCCCAATTTACAGAGAGTGCGGGCACTTTCGCACGGAAGAGTCAAAAAAATGATGGTCTGCACCCATTGCATAAAATCGGGATACGTGGTCAAGGCCCCTTAGCTAATACGTTTGACCTCCTGTACCAGCTTCACCTTTTTCACAGCCGACAGAATTTTTTCTAAATGCTTGGTATCCTCAACGCTGATGGTAAAAAAACTGTCGACCATT
>CP070697.1:1732860-1740726 GCA_020353555.1 Desulfobacterales bacterium | reverse complement strand
GAACCACATCGGTATTTCACGGCGCATAGAGGATCCGGGCGAACGGGAACGATTAAAAAACATGCTATTGTCTTTACGAACGGAAGATTTTGGTTATATCGTGCGAACCGCCGCGGAGGGCGAGAAGGAAGAGAAATTTGCCTATGAGATGGTCTTTCTGAACAATTTGTGGGAATCCGTTCAAGCGAAATTCAAAATCGCTCCAGTGCCCTCTCTCTTGTATCAGGAACTCACGGTGAGTCTGCGGGCCGTCAGGGATCTTTTGATTCATGAGGTTGAAAATCTGGTCATTGATTCCAAAGAAACGTATTTGTCGGTCTTGTCTTTTTTAGACACATTCATGCCGGGTCTCAAGGAGCATGTGGTTCTCTATGAAGGGCGGGAACCGATTTTTGATGCTTACAACCTGGAAGGTGACATATCCCGCGCGCTCAAGCGTAAAGTGTGGTTGAAGTCCGGGGGGTATATCACGATCGAGCAGACCGAGGCCCTGGTAGCCATCGATGTCAACACCGGTCGCTATGTCGGCAAGTACAATCTGGAAGAAACCATCTTAAAAACGAACCTTGAGGCGGTCAAAGAAATCGCCTACCAAATTCGCTTGAGGGATATCGGAGGCTTAATCATCATCGATTTTATCGATATGGAAAAGAAAAGCAACCAGGAAAAAGTTTTTAATGCTCTCAAGGAAGTCTTGAAAAAGGATAAAAGCAAAACCCACGTGGTGCCCATGTCTGAGATGGGATTGATTCAGATGACTCGCAAGCGCACCCGCGAAGCGCTGACGCAGATTTTCTGCGAGCCTTGCTTTTACTGTGATGGAGAAGGTTATTTAGTATCCCGGCGGACGATCTGCTATAATCTTTTTCGAGAAATTTTGCGGGAGACCCCCGACATGCTGGGAACTCGGTTGACGCTGCGCGTGAATCCGCAAATCGCCGATCTTTTGCATGGTGAGGAAAACTATATCATCACCCATCTCGAACGGTCCATCGGCAAACAGATTGTCATCTATCCCAATCCGGAATATCACATGGAGGAATTTGATATTTTCGAAACCCATAATAGTTCATAGTGTGAACCATTAAAGACCGAAGCGGTCGGGTTAAATCGTCCGGTATCTTTCCCCATCCCAGCAAGACGCATCAATCCAGAGGGCTAATTGTGTAAAGGAAGGCTATCTCTATTTTGGGTCTTGACAGGATATGAGCCTTATGGTTTACTCCTGCGGTTACAGGCTTGCAAAACGACCAATGGACTATTTCGGAGCGGAATCACTTCCACGACCCCTGATTGTTGAGGGCGATAACGGATTGAAGGATATAATCAATGAAACGAACGTATCAGCCGAGCAAAATTAAACGGGCCAGAAACCACGGGTTTCTTAAACGCATGTCCACCAAGGCCGGCCGCAGAATAATTAACCGGCGGAGAGCAAAGGGCAGAATTCGCTTGTCCGCGTAGACCGTTTTTGGTTTCGCGGGCATTCAACCGGAAAACCCGTAAAAATCAATTTTAAATAAAAACAGATAGTTATAATGGGGCGACTCGTTTGCGTTTTTCCTTTCGAAAATGCGATAGGCTTTTAAAGCGGACGGAATTTCTCCAATTAACCCAAACCGGTCGGAAGATCCAGAACGCGCACTTTATCGTCATGTTTGGGGTTAGCCGCGTCAATCGAAGCCGGTTGGGTATAACGGTTACCCGTAAGGTTGGCAATGCTGCCAAACGAAACGCCGTTAAACGACGCGCGCGTGAATTTTTCCGATTGAACAGGCAGACCCTTAAAGGCGATTGGGATATCAATGTCATTGCCAAGAAAGAGGCTGGAGAGCTTTCGTCCCCAATGTTTTTTGGATCCCTGCAGAACCTTTTCGAGCGAATCTCGTAACAATGAACGGTATCAATAAGGTCTTCTGGTATTTGATTCTATTTCTCATTAAGGCATATCAATACCTGGTGTCCCCGTTACTGGGACCTTCATGCCGGTTTTATCCAACCTGTTCGGAATATGCGTATCAAGCTGTTTTGCGATATGGTCCCCTCAGAGGCGCGTTTATGGCCGTTAGAAGAATTTTGCGCTGTCATCCCTTTCAACCCGGTGGCGTGGATCCGGTGCCTTAGAACCCCTAAGTTCGGAAAAAGTTGGCATTGACGTATACGGAGGCCGATTCGGATTATTTCGCTGAGAGGTTAGGGACTGCAAGATGTTACCATTGGCACGAATGCGGCTCTTTTGGCAGAGTGTCGGTTTTAAATTGGTCCTTTCTCGCCCGCCTAGATCAGTCCCCCAGAGAAAATGCCCCGTTGAATCGAATCAAGTCGAAATTTTTGGGCTAAGCTAAGCGACATTCAAACTACGCTGCTAAAATTATTTTCGGGAGATCACCATGGATCAATTGCGATTGTTACTAGCCGTTGTTCTTTCGGCGCTGGTGTTTTTGTTGTGGCAATTGTTTTTCGTAGGCCGCCAGGCCGATCAAGAACCCCGCCGCAAATCCGGTCCCGCGCCGGCCAAGCAAGAACAGCCAACCTCGGGCGTGCCCCACGCCGAAGAGCAGAAATCAAAGCCCGAAGAAGGCGCGCCGTTCGACGCAACGGGTGATGCCCAGCCGGAAAAAATTGCTCGGTTAATCACAGTCAGCACGCCCCTTTACCGCGTCCAGATTTCGGAAAACGGAGCCGTTTTCAGCAGTTTTGTCCTGCAAAAATACCGGGAAAGCGTCGAAAAGGAGTCGCCTTTAAAGGAGTTGCTCCCCCCCGAACTTCCAGGGGGCGGTCTGCAGGTTGGATTGGCGCGGAAAAGTCTTCCGGGGCTTGATGGGGCCGTTTTCTCGACCGACTTTAAAGGCGAAATTTTAGAGATAAAAGACCGTCCTCAAAAACTTTCATTTTTCTGGAAATCGGATCAAGACATAGTGGTTGAAAAGACGTTCACCTTTGCGCCGGAGACGTACCTTATCGGAATGGAAGTGAGCTTAAAAAACGGCTCGAACCAAAGCATTCAGGACCAATTGGTATTATCCTTATTGGGGGCTAAGCCTGAAAACAGCCGGGCTTATGGATTTGAAGGTCCCAGTGCCTTAATCGGGAATAATCTCGAACAGATCAAAATCAAAAAAATTGAGGACCAAAACACGTATAGCGGACAGGTAAAATGGATCGCATTGCAGGATCGCTATTTTATGACCAGCATTATCCCTGAAAAGATTGAGGAAGCAAGCCTGCGGCTTTTGCTGAAACCCGACAATCTCGTGGAAGCGCAGTACGTGCCGCCGGAAATGGTCATTCAACCCGGAACCCAGTCCAAATATGCATACGTTCTTTTTTGGGGTCCCAAAAGCATGAAACTCTTGAATCAACTGGGGCATGATCTGGGCAAAGCGATTAATTTCGGAATGTTCGATTTTATCGCCAAACCGTGTGTTTGGATTATGAATTTCTTGTACGGTATTATTCCCAACTATGGGGTGGCGATCATTATTTTGACGCTGCTGGTAAAGATTTTGTTATGGCCGCTGGGCACCAAGAGCTATAAATCCATGAATGAAATGAAGAAACTTCAGCCGTTGATGAGCGAAATCCGGGAGAAAAATAAAAACGACAAGAAGAGAATGAACGAAGAGGTCATGGCGCTTTACCGGACATACAAAATTAACCCCTTGGGTGGTTGCTTGCCCATGATCGTTCAAATTCCGGTGTTTTTTGCGCTTTACCGAATGTTGTATGAGGCCATCGAACTCAGACACGCCCCCTTCTTTCTGTGGATCAAAGACCTCTCGGCACCGGATCGCCTTTTTCGTTTTGATTTTGCAATTCCGTTTATGCAACCGCCTTATGGAATCCCGGTTCTCACGATAATTATGGGAGGGACCATGTTATTGCAGCAGAAAATGTCGCCGCCCATGGGAGATCCTACTCAGGCCAAGATGATGATGTTAATGCCGCTTATTTTCACAGTGATTTTCATCAACTTTTCTTCCGGCCTGGTTTTATACTGGCTGGTTAACAACATCTTATCGATTTCACACCAGTACTATATTTCGAAGAAATTAGCATGATAGCGGAGGTTTTTCATCATGACTTCGTTGGAATTTGAAGGGAAAAATGTTGAAAAGGCGGTGAAGAAGGCCTGTGAAGAACTCGAGATGGCCGAAGACCAGTTGGATTACGATGTGGTTTCGTATGGGTCCAGCGGAATCTTTGGATTGGCGGGTACCAAGAAGGCTAAAATCAGAGTCAGACTCAGCGAAGAAACCACGGAATCGATGACGGAATCCATTGCCACCGGGCGAGAGGACGTGCTGTCCAATGCCCCCCCTTTGCCAAACAAGGACCTGCAAACAGAGGCAATGGTCACCGAAGGTCAACTTTATTCTTTTCCGGAGGATCCGATGGATTTGGGTAAAAACGTTTTGCAGCGAATCATCGACTCGATAACGACGGACGCCAAAATTACGGTCGAGGAAGATTCGGACCGCATATTGTTCAATGTGGTCGGTGGTAACGCCGCGATTCTGATCGGCAAGCGGGGGCAAACGTTGGAAGCCATTCAGTCGCTTGTGGAAAAGATTGTCAACAAGCGCAATGAAAACAAAATCCGGGTTCAAATCGATATTGAAGGGTATTTGGAAAACCGCCGCGGCAACTTGGAAAAACTCGCGGAACGGCTTGCGGAAAAATCGAAGCGGATTCGCAGACCCGTGACGATCGGTCAAATGAGCGCTCACGACCGCAGAATAATCCATCTGGCGCTAAAGAACGATCCTGAGGTCAGAACCTTGAGTGTGGGAGAGGGTTTCTTGAAAAAGCTTTTGATCATTCCGAAAAAATACAATAATCGAAAACACAGATATCAGTAAGTGCGGGGCGCCCACGGGGTTGTTGTCGCCAGAGGGGATGGCAGAAAAACACTTCGGTTCCGGGCAACAGTCTTCTGAAACAAAGGCCGCGCACGGCGCAATGAGATGAACGGGTCGACAATCGCCGCCCTCGCGACGCCAGCCGGCAGGGGCGGTATCGGTATTATCAAAATCTCCGGAGCCGAGGCGATTTCAATCGTTGCGGGGATCTTCCGGCCGGCTAAAGCCTCTTGGGGATCAAGCACCCAACTGCGGCGACGACCGGGTGATATCCGATCGTCGTTCGCATCCCACCAACTCCATTATGGTCATATCGTTGATTTTGAAAATAACCGGGTTCTGGATGAAGTTTTGGTCGCGGTGATGAGAGCTCCTCGTTCCTATACCCGGGAAGATGTGGTTGAAATTAACGCTCACGGGGGTCCGATCGCGGTGCGGGCCATTTTGAACTTAGTAATCAAGCAGGGTGCCCGGCTGGCGAATCCGGGTGAATTTACGCAGAGGGCGTTTTTGAATGGACGGATTGATTTAAGCCAAGCCGAAGCGGTCATCGATATCATCAATGCCCAAACGGAAAAATCGCTTCAGATCGCGGCGGCGCAGGTGGATGGTAGACTCCGAAAAAATATAGAGGGCATTCGGAGCGCCTTAACGGAAAGACTGACTCAATTCGAGGCGGCCATCGATTTTCCGGATGATGTCGGCGAGATCATCGATCCGGAGGGTGTCCGCGCCAGCCTAGAGAAGGCCGTCGTTGAACCGTTGCGTAGGCTGATTGCGAATTATCGGGAAGGCCGGATCCTAAGGGAAGGACTGAAGCTGACGATTGTGGGACGGCCCAATGTGGGCAAATCAAGCCTCTTGAATCAACTGGTACAAAAAGATCGCGCGATCGTGACGGCCCTACCCGGAACCACCCGGGATATCATTGAAGAGACCATCAATATTCAAGGTATCGCCGTGACGCTGACGGACACCGCCGGCCTGCATGAATCCAATGATCCGATTGAGAGAATAGGTATTGAAAAGACGCTGGAACATATTACCAAATCGGGATTGGTGCTTTTCATGGTTGAGGCCCATCACCCTTTGACGGCAGATGATCACACGATCTACGAAAAAGTGAGGTCGGCACGGTTGATCATCGTCATCAATAAAATTGATCTGGCGGATAACGATTTTGCCGAGGGGATTCCCGCGAATTGGAAACGGCATGAACAGGCCTGTATTTCGGCCCTGTATGGTCTTGGAATTGACAGGCTCAAAGACATGATCGGCCTCAGAGCCTTCGGCCAGGATGCGATCGCTTTGGACGACGCGATTATACCTAACGTAAGACACGAGGCGATCCTCCGGAAAACCCTGGAGGCCGCCAACAGTGTTTTCAGGGAAATGCAAAACGGGGCGTCGTGCGAATTGGCTGCTATTCATCTCAAAGAGGCGATCAATCTATTGGGTGAGATTACAGGTGCAACCGCCGGGGTGGATGTACTTGAAGCGATTTTCAGCCAGTTTTGTATTGGAAAGTGATGTTTCACGTGAAACACGGGAATATCGGCAAACCGTCCCGGGAAACGGAATACCGAAAATAAAGAAGGAAAAGGCTCAATTATGGATTTCGACTTAACTCCTTATTTCACAAAATACGAAGCCCTGCTGGCCGCCGCCGAGGAGGTTTTCGGGCGCGTCAGAAGAGCCCACGAGGATTGTGTGAAATGCAAAACAAAGTGCGCCGATTGCTGTTACGCATTATTCGATCTCACGCTTATCGAAGCCCTTTACCTGAACCAGCGCTTTTACCAAAAATTTAAAGGCCGGCAAAGGGAGGCTCTCCTTGAAAAGACCAACCGCGCCGACCGCAAAATCCATAAAATAAAGCGCAAAGCCTATAGTGATTTGGAAGCGGGCAAGCCGGAAGCGCGAATTCTGGCTGAAATGGCGCTGGAACGAGTCCGCTGTCCCCTGTTAAATGAAGAAGATCTGTGCGATCTATATGAGTGTCGGCCGATCACCTGCCGCTTCTATGGAATTCCCACGTCCATTGGCGGTGCCGGCCACACGTGCGGGAAATCCGGGTTCGAAAAAGGGAAAAAATATCCAACGGTCAAGCTAGATGCCATTCATGGCCAACTCCAAAAGATATCAGCCGAGCTGGTTCGAGACCTCAAATCCAGATATGTGAAACTAGCTGACATGCTGGTACCCCTATCCATGGCGCTGCTCACGGAATATGACGAAGCCTATCTCGGGATCGACGATGGCGGTGACCCGAGGGATGATCCACGCCGCGCCGCACAGGAAGAAAAAAGATGAGTGAATTTTCGGCGGAAGAGGTCGCCAAGAGAAAAATGGCGGTCTTCGACAGTATGTCGCCCAGGCGCCAGAAACACATTTTGAAAAAGGGTTATGACAAATGGGATCCGTTCGCGGAGCCGAAAGATCCCATTGACGTCCGCAAGGATAAAACCAAACGGACCACCCAGACGCTGGTCCGCGAATTCTTGCAGTCGCGGCGCACCGAACATTACACTAATGCTTACGGCAGAGGCGTTTTGGAAATTGCTCTCGGAATAGTCAACGAAGACGACCGGTTTCGCGGGATGTATGAATTTGCGTGCTGGTACCACGATCTTCTTAAAAAAGAAGCGCAGGAATAACCCGCGAGCACCATAACGCGCGCCCATCGAGCCGGTTTATTTGATTCCCGCCAGATGACCGCCCTTGCACGAACAAGACGAATTAAGCTGCACTTAAGAACCCTCGATTGGATTCTCTAGCTGATGTCCTTTTAGAGATGCCCAGGCTTCCCGCTTTCGTTGTCAGGCGCTGCCGCCTCCCAGCGAAATTAGCCCTCGAAATACCCGTGTATGCCCGGGGTTCATCCCGCTCCCGCAGGAGGAACCTTCCTTGAACTTGAAAAACGTGTCAATTTAGTACGTAAATAGAATTTTCATGCACCGTGGTGGCCCGAAGGGCCATGAATGTTTAGCTGTATGAAAAATAT
>CP070697.1:1724884-1732760 GCA_020353555.1 Desulfobacterales bacterium | reverse complement strand
TTCGGCAAGGTGGCCAATTCGTTCATTCCGGCCGGAGCGATGTATTATAATCCCGACAACTTCGACTACCCCTACGACCCCGCCCAGGCGATGAAACTGCTGGCCGAGGCCGGGGTCAAGGATCTCAGCCTCGACCTGCTGGTTACCGCCGGCGATTCCGTTCACGATCAGATTGCCGTCATGGTCAAGGACCAGCTTGGAAAGGTCGGCATCAATGTCAACATCGTCAAACAGGAGGAAGGGCAGCAGTGGGAGAGCACGGTCGCCGGCGAGTATGACATCAGTATCAATTACTGGACCAACGATGTCATCGACCCTGACCAGAAGTCCAGCTTCTGTGTCTACGGTGATGACGAGAATATGTCCTACTACACTCGCTACAAAAACCCCAAAGTCACCGCATTGGTGGAGCAGGGTCGCAGCGAACTGGATCCAGACAAGCGGCGCCAAATCTATGCCGACATCCAGCGCTTAGCCAAGGAGGACGTGCACTGGATCGATCTCTACTATAGTCCTTTCCGAAATGCTTCGCGCACAAATGTCGTCAATTTCTTTCAGAATCCGATGGGACGCTTCATGCTGGAAGACACTTCCATGAAGTAAGCCATGCGCTGGTGCGCGGGTTTAACCGACGCACCGGCATCGGGATAAAGCTTTGCAGGTACCCCTCAAAGATGACGCCCGCCGAACGGGCGTCATTTTTCTTTGCACCGTCGCGTCCTGCGAAGGGGCTGATAAGCGGCGATCTTAACTGCGATGGGCGTTCAGGAACTTCAGCAGCACCTGAGCGTACGCTTCAGGCTCTTCAAAAAATGGCGTGTGCGAACTGTTGGGGAAAACCGTTAATTCGGCATTTGGCAAGGCAAGTTGCATGCGCATGGCACAATTGGGGGTGAGCTCGTCAAATTTACCGACGGTGATCAAGGCCGGACAGGTGATCCGGTGCAGATCCGGAATGCGGTTCCAATCCTTGAGGTTTCCAATGTAAAGGAACTCGTTGGGACCTTGCATGGTCATATAAGGTCCCATATTCCAATCCTCCAACGACCGCCGCAATGGCGCCGGCCATTGCGCGAGACGACACACATGGCGGTAGTTGAGCAGAGTAATGGCGGCCTGGTACTCGGGATGATCGAGCGTCCCTTCAGCCTCGTGCTGCAACATCATCGCCACCGTTTCCGGCCCCAGCGCCTCGCGATGGCGGTTGAGCTCCGTGATCAGGTGGGGCATATCGGCGCAAGTGTTAGCGAGAATAATGGTGCGCAGATTCTGCGGATAGGTGATCCCGTACTCGATACTCAGCCAGCCGCCCCAGGACTGGCCGAGCAGATGGATACGCCCTAAATCCAAAGCTCGCCGTACCGTTTCAACTTCCTCCACATAGCGCGCGATGGTCCACAGGGAAGCATCGTCCGGTCGATCAGATGCGCCTGTTCCCAACTGGTCGAAGGCAACCACGCGAAACCCATGATCCGCCACCCAGGAATGGGACTCTCGCAAGTAGTCGCAGGGCAGCCCTGGGCCACCGTTCAAACACAACAGGGTCTCCGCACCGGTCCCAAAACTGTAAGCGACGACCCGGTAGCCGTCCACCGTGACCTCGATTGTCTCATCGGGTTTGCGTTCATCCCACATGATCGTCCCTCCTATTCATTCGTAAGAGATAAAAGAATAAAATAATCCTCCTTTTACGCGGAAGACTAAGGAAATCGAAATGACGTGTCAAGATTAAAACCGTCGCCGGATGTGTTTTTACACTTGATTTCTTTCGGAGTCTGCGGTTCGAATGCCGAATCCAAGGGTTGATTTGAAACCCCGTTTAGAATCTACCGGCTGGGCCGGCTTAATATTGATTTGCTCCTCGGAAAGCCAAGAGATCAGGGGTGCAATTAGATGACATTTTCAAATTATATCCCGCTAACATGGGGCAAATCCGGGCGACTGGATTTGCCGTAACAGTTTAGCCCTTTGAAAAACCATGGAGAAGCCGAACGCTGCCCAAAGCCGATCAGCTGTCGACCGGGATATTTTGCATACAGCTAAATTGATACGATTTGCCTTTTTTTGTTTTTTGGGATCCGAACTTAAACCGTTTTGATTTGACAATGATCTCAGCCATGCGATAGGGTCCATATATCCTCTTTTGTAACTTCCATAAAATCTGAAATCTTTATGATTGGGGATCCGGCAGGTGACTGCAGCGTTGGAATCAAACCAAACTTGAGCCCGATTATGTGGTTTGGATGAATGCAGCACTCAATCGCAAAATATCTCTTTTTTACTCTTCTCGGAATTTTTCTATTTTCATTTCCGGCTTTTCTAGATGGCTCTAAAACCGATAACGCCGGCGTTCTTACCCGTCAGGTGAGTGGCGAACATTTAATTGAACTAGTCTCATCCACACAAGATAATCACCGGACTTCCACCACGATTGCCTTTCAATCCCGATGGGAAATCTACGAGCTCCTTTTCGGAACCCATATGGTAATAATCGGTCTGGTGGCCGTCGCACTTGCCTTATATCGATGGAAAGCCAAGGATCTGTCGTTAATTTCATTCGGCATATTTTGCTTTTTTTACGGGGCACGAACTCGTGCATTTCAGTTTCTGGTGGATGCCCCCCTTGTATTTTGGGCCTATTCGGGATGGCTTCTTACCTACCTCACCCCTGTCCCGGCGTATATTTTCTTCGAGCAATTCATCGGCAAGGGCTGGAAATCGTCAATTCGAAGGATCTGGCAGATTCAGATCGTGTTCGTGATTGTGGCAGCTTCGGCGGATCTATTTCTACGTTCACCCGGTGCGGCGATGGTAGCCAACAATGTTATGGCCACCGTCGGTATATTGGTGTTGGGCGTCAACTTGTTCCGACCCGGCCTGCGGATGACGCGCGAATTGCGGGTGTTAAAGAGCGGGACAGTGGTCTTTGGTATCACGGCGCTATACGAAAATATTGCCCCGCTGCTGACGCCGGGTTACAAAATAACGGACCTCGAGCCTTTTGGCTTTCTCGTATTCTTAGGCTGCCTTGTCTATGTCGTTGCCTATCGATTTTTTCAAAACGAAAAAGCTTTGCATACCATAACCCATGAACTGGAGACCGCCCGTCAAATCCAGTCATTTATTCTTCCCCGGAAAACCGTGGATATTAAAGGCATATACTTAGCCGCCCATTACGTGCCCATGGCATCGGTGGCCGGCGATTTATACGATTTTATAAAAGTGGACGACAAACGACTGGGCCTTCTGGTTGCCGATGTTTCCGGCCATGGCGTGCCAGCATCTCTCATAAGTTCCATGGTCAAGATCGCGCTTTCAGCTCAACTTCCGCATGCGTCCGACCCGGCCCAGGTGCTTTGCGGCATTAATCGCATTTTGTGCGGTAAGCTGGAAAGCGATTTTGTTACTGCCGCCTATCTATTTATTGATACGGAAAAACAAAGCGCAACTTATGCCGGAGCAGGACATCCGCCTTTGCTGTTGTGGAGGGGATCGGAACAGAAAATCTATAAATACCGGGAAAAGGGAATTATTTTGGGCCAGTTCGAAGATGCCCGCTATCGAAACATCGAGCTTGTTCTTGAATCCGGTGATCGATTTATTCTGTATACCGACGGCATTGTCGAAGCCACCAATGCGGCCGGAGATCGTTTTGGCTGGGACCATTTCAAAGAATTTATAACGACCCATGCGCACCTGCCCGTGGGCCAATTTGCGGATCGATTAATTCAGCGTATCTCCAGCTGGTCAGGCAAACGTTCACAAGACGCGTTAGATGATGATCTGACGCTTGTTGTGGCCGAATTTGAAAACAGCTGAAACGATATCCACCCAATCCGCTGCGCGAAGGAGATCTGCTGGGTTTTTGCATTTCGTCCAAGAGCTTAACCTTGGTAATATTTAGGGATATTCTCAATCTGCATTCCGCCTCCCGGCTGAAATACTATCGAAACATGCTTATGGACACGCATATGCATACACGATTAGCCCCGATACTATTGGGATTTGTGTGTATTGGATTTTTATGGGCATGTGCAACATCACCGTATAGTTTTCAGGTTGTTAACTTATTTTCAATTGCCTAGCTTGGTTCGACCCCATTGCCTTAGTAAGAGAATTGAGATTGCGGCCAAGAGACCGAAAACTTCTTGGACGCGTGGGGCTGGATGGCGTATGGAAAAAGCTCAATAAGATCGAACATAAACCCGGTGATCTGAACCCGCAAAGAACTCTTTGATCAGGTTGAAAACTGTAGGATTCATAGACTCTTTGATGCAAAGGGAAAGACACTTTCCGTTTTCTGGTCTATCGCGATAATAGGTTACCTCTTCACACTTTTGACGCTTTCCCTTCCCCCGCCCGCACTCCGACGCTACATTCTGGTATCCCTTGATGCCAGTATGGTAGCAGTGGTCTTGTTGGAAATTTTTGTGCTTACTCATCCGCACAGTTCGGCAGCGTGGTTAGCCCCAATGGGTTTCAATGGTTATTAGAGGCATCTTCTCAGTGACCGATATTATTAGCCGGAGGACCTGCGCCTAAAAAGGAACTGGAGAGAGGAGTCAAAAGGTCTGCGGATTTCACGGCCCTCAATTATGCGCTATACGAACTTGATGATTGTAACTTTTTGTAACTTCCGTAAAATCGGAAATATTGACAGTTGAAAATCTGGCACCCGTTCATAATACTTTGATCTCCTGTTCCATCTGGCCTGTTGTACGCATTCATGTCTCAAAGCGCAATAGATTTCACCTCCTATTGCGGATCTTTCGCTTCTAAGTGCCTTAAATTCTTCATTGAGTTTAAAACCTTCAGTAGAAAGGGGGGATTACAATGACATGCAATGCTCTAATATCGAGAGTGATTTTAACGACCACAGTTTGGGGCTTGTTGTTCGCGGGCCAACCCATCGGGGCTGAATCCCCGCCAAAGTTGGAAACAGTCAAAGGCCCCGAGACCGTCCAGCGCGTCGATTCAGAGTATTCAGACCGCGGCCAGATTGCCGTCGAACCCAGCCAGAGCGAGATAGATTCCATCGCTGAGGCTTTACCTGAAGATGAAGTCAGGCAGAGGTTCCCGAAAAGCCGTGCAGCAGGGGTGGAGAAGGATAACGACTCGTCTGATGTGGTGTTCAGAGAGGGAGAGGAATTTGCGACACTTTTCTTTGAGGTCGAAAAGGCATTTTCTCGCGCTCAAGAGCGGATACTTTCGTTCTTTACCAAACCCACATCCACATTCGAGTCGCGCGAATGGAAAGCGGCACTAGACAATCTAAATATGGGCAAGGGCCTTGGTCATCTTATGTTGACCCTTTTTATTGCAGCGTTGCTGATTTTTGCCGGATTGGCCATGGAATGGCCGGTGCGGCGATCCACCGAGAATTTGCGGCGTCGTCTATTAGATACGGCTTCCTTAGGGCGTCTACAATTTCTGGGACGCGTAGTTTCGCGCCTTTTTTTGAATATCTTAGGCCTCGGCACCTATATATTGACAACCTTTGTGCTGTTTGCCGTGTTTTACGATGAAGGCGATCCCGGATTTGGAATCGTCTCCGGCGCAATTTTGCCAAGCTATTACATCCGATTTTTTATCTTGGGCGCCGACCTTGTTTTATCACCGACAACACCTGCGTTGCGCTTATATCCTCTGCAGGATGAAAATGCAAAATTCCTTTATCGATGGATGATTATAATCGTCGTAACGGCGATCGGAATCGCCGATATAAGCTACATTTTCCTGGGAGCCGGAATCGGCCAGGAGAACTTTCTCCTGATGTATAGTCTGTCAGGGCTTAGCGTTTCCCTTTTGGTGGCGGTCATGATCTGGCGCAGCCGACACAGAGTGGCCCAAGCGATCTGGTCGGGCGATCCTGGAAAGGGTAAAGCCGGATCTTCACTGCGGGCAGGAATCGCTAGAAGCTGGCACTGGTTTGCCATGCTTTACGTGGTCGCCATGGGGGTCTTTTGGTTCATCAAAGGACTAGCTGAAGGGAAAATCGCGATGCTCCCGACAATAATCAGCGTCTTCCTAATTCCGCTTTTAATCGGTCTTAACCGCTGGGCAGAACGCCTGCTGGACATCGCCTCCGGCCTATCCCCTTCTCCGCTTATCTCAACGGATGCCGACTCCTACCAAACCATGAGTGATTCCGAGGCTCCGCCATCAGGGGAACCAGTCGATCAGAAAACAGACCAGAGCTCTTACCTTAAGCAACATGTGCAGCTGATAAAAATTACCTTACGTATGCTTTTAGTGGCGCTAATGTTCTTTTTGATTCTCCGTTTGTGGGGTATCGATATCCCTGTAGGCAGGATTCTTACATCCACCGCCCTGAATATTCTGGGGCTGGCGCTGCTGGGTATTGTTGTCTGGCAATTTACCAAAGCCCGCATTGACAGCAAAATCAGAGAGGAAATGCCCGATGACGATGCAGAGATGCAAGAAGGCGGCAGGGGCGGTTCCCGAGTTGGGACTTTACTGGTGCTGCTGCGCAAATTTATCCTTTCGGTGCTGTTTGTTGTAATCAGTTTGATGATCCTTTCATCCGTTGGCGTGAACATCGGTCCTTTGATCGCCGGCGCCGGGGTCATCGGACTGGCCATCGGCTTCGGTTCGCAGACCCTTGTGAGAGACATTCTTTCGGGGGTTTTTTTCCTGATAGACGACGCGTTCAGGGTTGGTGATTATATTCAAACTGCCGGCACCAAAGGCATGGTGCAGCAAATTTCTTTGCGCTCGGTCAAACTTCGCCACCCACGAGGATCTGTATTCACCATTCCATTTGGCGATATGGCTGCGGTCCAAAATTTCAGTCGTGATTATATCATCACCAAACTTGATCTTCGCGTTCGCTATGATGCGGATATCGAAAAAATCAGAAAAATTGTCAAAAAAATAGGCAAAGACCTGGAACGCGATGAAAAAATCGGCCCGGTGCTGCTCAGCCCCATTAAATCCCAGGGCGTTCGCGAGATGGATGATTCCGCGATGATACTGCGGGTGAAATTTAAAACCCCCCCGGGGGAACAATTTATTGTTCGCCGTGAAGTGTACAAGCACATTCAGGAGTCCTTTAGAGAACACGGCATCGAATTTGCCCATCGAAACGTCACCGTTTATCTCCCCCCGGAGTCACCTCAAACGGTATCAGGTGAAGAACAGGATAAGGGAGCAAAGACAGGCGGTGCACTTGACAAAAAACTAATTGAAGCCGCCGCTGCAGCAATCGCAGCAGATCAGGTTGATGAAGATGCGAAAAAACCAGAAGGCCGTTAACCGGATACAAATGATTAGACCAAGACTATTCCCAGATATTAAACTAATCCGAAAACCAAAGAAATCAAGTCACGCAACGACGAATTGCCTGAAAACCGCAGAATGCGGTTCCGCATCGGTATTAACCTTGGGGATGTCATCCAGGAAGAAGAGCGGATTTATGGTGACGGGGTTAACATCGCTGCCAGGCTGGAGAAATTGTCTGAACCTGGAGGCATCTGCATCTCCGGGACATCATATGATCAGGTAAAAAACAAACTTAATCTCGGCTATCGGAATCTTGGTGAGCACAGGGTTAAAAACATTGCTGAGCCAGTGCGCGTTTATCGTGTGCGGACGGAATTTCAGGCCGCAGGCAAAGTCATTGATGAGAAAAGCAAGTCGGGAAAGTGGATAGCCTTGACTGCTGCTATTGTGCTGATCGTAGCAGTTGGAGGTGCAGCAGGCTGGTATTTCTATTTGCACCAATCAAATAGGATCGCCCCTGCCGCTGTGGAAAAGATGGCATACCCCTTGCCTGATAACCCTTCCATCGCGGTCCTGCCGTTCGACAATTTGAGTGGCGTCCCCGATCAGGACTACCTAGCGGATGGGATTACCG
>CP070697.1:1716870-1724784 GCA_020353555.1 Desulfobacterales bacterium | reverse complement strand
CCGATATATCCTATATCCTAAAATAAAACGATGTTGCTAAATGCGCTCTCGATTACATGAAAATTTGAATTGCAAAAATGTTAGATTTCTTGCGAGTATGTGAAAAAACACAATTATTCATGTATGTTATGGATATCATAAAAATTTGGGTGATGTCAAATGTGCAGATTGATAGCAGATATTCCCATGTCACTCCGGATTAAAATTTGCTGCCCGTATCCCACGTCTTTTCTTCATCAATGTTCGTAGGGTATCTTATTCAAAACCTACCTACACCTTTTTTTCCTCTCAATGGCGAGGCCCTGCTTGTAGAAGAAAAAACGACAGGGTCATTTCTGCCCCTGTCGCTGATCAAATTCGGTTTCATCAATGGTTTCTTGAGAATTGAGTCCTGCAATTCGGTACACGTCGTAGCTTCCCTTTATGGAATAAACCCATCTGAGAGCGTTGTCATAAAGGCGACGATGGCATCCTCCTCCTCCGGGGTCAGCCCCAGGTCTCCCAGTTCGTCCGTGTTGACATTGGCGGCCACTTCGGACACCGGCCAGCAGCCCTGCGCCATTGCATCCTTTTCGGTGGTAAAGGGATCGAGGCACACAGGTTTGACGTCTCGGGTGTTGTAAAAATTAACGATCGTCTTCAGACTCTTAAAGTAGCCGTTGTGGCCATACGCTTTCACAAAGCCCCGTCCCGGTCTTTTGTCGACATTACGCAAAGTCGGGACCTTCTGCTTGCCCCACTCCAAATCATAAACCTCAGGGGGATACCCAGCACTTTTTAGGAAGCCTCCAAGACCCGCATCGACCCAAAGCAGACCGTCGGGGTTCCATTCGGGTTCAAAATAAAATGGGTTCTGGGGGTTCCGGGGGACACCGAGATTGTCATAGGTGAAATCGGTGAATAGGGGACGTTCCCCGGTACTAATATGACACGCCGAGCACATTGCCTTGCCTTCGAACAGCTCGAGGCCCAAGGCTTCCTGCTCTGTCAGCGTAGCCTGCCCGGCCAAATACGCATCATACTTGGAGCCGAATTGACTCACCTCAGACGATCGCTCGTAGGCTGCGATGGAACGGGCAATGCATTCGTAGGCTGCCGGTACATCATCGCATATGTCATCTCCACAAACACTTTTAAATAGATCCGAATACTTAGACGCGCAAACCCGATCCACCACGTAATTTGCGGCCGGAAGGGCCTGCTCCAGAGGGTTCAAAAATGGCCCCTGGGCCTGTTCCGCCAGTGGGTCGCCCAGGGTCCAGCCGGTGGCCCGGCCATCCCAGAACATACCCCCAACCCACGTTCGATCTGCTTCCTGATACAAAACCGGGCTGTCTCCCGCATAGGCGGAGGCGGGCGGTTTGCGGTTCCCGAATCGGGTTCGTACGGAACCGAAATAAACTGCACCAGCTTTGTTGACTCCCGGGATGGGGCCTGTCCACCCGACGTTGGGAGCATGACACGCAGCACAGGACTGATTGTTTCGTATTGAAAGGCTCTGGTCAAAAAAGATTAATTTTCCTAACTGTTCTTCTGGAGTAAGCTCTTGCGCAATTAGAGGTTGCGCGCAAAACACAATCAATACGGCCACGGCAAAAGCAAAGTTTTTTTTGCGCATCGTCTATTCCTCCCTTCTCGTCAATGTTTCAAAATTATGTATGATCCATGAAGCAAACTTGTACGATTTAGATTCGCTGTTTTTTTATGTTTGTACAGCATCACCCCCTTTCATAAGTATAAAAGCCAAACCACTTTTCAATTAAGTAGCTCGGCTTTCTACTAAAAACAGTTTGCATCCCTTCCCCCTAAAAGATGCGGTTATCATTTAGCTCAAATAGATAATTTAGATAAATTGTGGTTTTCCTGTAACGAAAATGAAAATGGATGTCAACAAATGAAAAGGTTTACTACATTGTAGTAATTTGAGAAGCGTTTCTTGAGTTAAGGTATCTTGGCCAGTACCTGCAATCACAAAACCGCTGAAGCCTGAAGGGATATGGTTCGTATAACACAGAATACCATGCCATGAAAGACTTGCTTGAACTTCCAAAGAATTCCGGTGAGCGTCAAGGACGGGGTAGGCAGCGCGAGCCAAAAAGTGGGAATAAGGGGCTTAGGCGAATCGTCCTAACCCCTTTTTTGCATGAAATCCGGTTGCGGCCGGATTTTTTTATTTCCACTGGTTGGAAATCCGGTTGGAAAAGCGATTATTACGGATCGAGAAGAGTTGGCGGGAATTGTCTAACCATTTGTTTTTATAAGTGGTGATCCCAACGGGATTCGAACCCGTGTTACCGGCGTGAGAGGCCGGCGTCCTGACCGCTAGACGATGGGACCGTTTTTCGAATTGTTAATGAATGTAATATAGAAGAGTCACGGCAATGTCAAATACTAATTAGAAGCCAAGCGCAATTGCTCGTCGGGGTGCACCCAGGATATCATTTTAGAGAGGAAATGCTATCCTGCAATTTCTTGCCTTTACGAAACCCAAAAATCAGGTAAAACATTGCCCCGATAAACGGGACGGAGGCAATCACCCACCACAGCGCTTTTTTTCCAGTCGTACCGAACTCTTTTTGGGCCACGTCCGTGAGGGCCCAGATGGTCGCTGCCAGAAACGGGACACAGAGGGCGAGAAAGATGACGAGAAGTTTCAGAGTCATTTTTCAGCCTTTCAGAAGTTCGGCAATTCTTAAGACCGTATTCACATAGTAATCGCTGTGGTTGTAACGGTAGATGACCTCTCCCGCTTTTGCGCGGTTGAGGCCCGGGCGCCACCCGTGATTTTTCAGATAGTTGGCGATACTGGCGAAGGCGTCGGCAGGATTAAGCAGATCCACGGTGCCGTCCTGATTCCCGTCCTCGGCATATTTGACGATATTGCTGGGCATAAATTGCGCCAGCCCCACGGCCCCGGCCACCGATCCCCGCATGGCGACCGGATCAAGCTCTTCTTCGGCGGCGTATTTTAAAAGCGCCTTGAGCTCTTTGTACGCCCAGCGGGATCTGGCCGCGGCCTTTTTTTCGAAGTACTTGCGCGAGACTTTCTTCGATTTCAGCGCCGTATTCCAAAATTCACTCCGCACCTTCGCATCCATTAAAGCCGCCAGGGTGGAAAGCGCGCTAAAGGCCGATCTTTTTCCCAGTGATTTCCCCAAGCGGGTTTCAACCAGCAGGATGGCGGTAATGATCTGTTTGTCAACGCCATAGGTATTTTCGGTGCGGTCCAGGTCAGCTTGGTATTCTTCCATGTAAATCCGGGCGCTGCGGATGGATTCCGGCGTGGCAAACTGGTCGTAATTCAGGGTCGCTTCCCTGTAAGTGAAGAAAAAAGAAATTCCCTTAGCCTCGAAAACAACCTCCGGACGGCCGTAAAGCGACTGAATTTCTTGCGGCGTGAATCCATCTTTCATCAGTCTTTTTTGCAGAGCACCAAAATAGTCAAAATTGTTCTTCTCCCCGGCCGATGCCTGGGAAGGCAGCATCAGCGCTAAGATTGCCCAGCAACCCCAGACAATGCCCAATCTGATGCCCGTGCGACGCTTTAAAACCATTGGCGTTATCCTTGAATGCAGGGGCTTCGCCCCAATCGAATGATAGGTTCCGGAAAATGCGGTAATGCTCTGTTGGTCCGGGTCCGGCTCCGAACGGAATTCACAGGAAAATCAATGCGTGGATATTTTTCTTCTCATCCCGCGTCCAGCGGGACCAACATTTCACGATACCATTGTTCTCGCACTGAGGTCAAAACTCCGGCCTCGCCAAAATACTTCATCTCCTTCCGGCCGCCGCGGGATAGAATTTCTACGACGTTTGATTGCCGGATCAAATCGCTTCCAGCGTGGCCGTTTTCTTGATTGCCTTGACAGGAAATGTTAATTAGTAACTATCAGGGAATGGCCGCTAAATCCACCCAAGAGAGGCAAAGTTTTTTGCGGGTCAATCCTATCAGCAAATGATAACATTTTTCATTTCAATGGATTACTGGCTAGGACCGCGTACTCGCCGTTTAGAAATAAATGATAACACATCTTGAGAAAGTTGACCATGATGAAATCCAACCCGAAAACGATTTTTGCATGCCAGACCTGCGGTTATCAAACCCCCAAGTGGATGGGAAAGTGCCCGGATTGCAGCGCCTGGGGATCTTTCACGGAGGAACGGCTGGCCGCGCCACCCAGCCGGAGCTCATCCCCGCGCATAGCGGCCTCTGCCGATACGCCGGTACCGATTGACTCAATCGACCTGGAAATCGAAAATCGTCTGAATACGGCCATCAAAGAATTTGACCGGGTCCTCGGCGGGGGTCTGGTGTCCGGCAGCCTCGTTTTGATCGGCGGCGATCCCGGTATCGGCAAATCCACCCTCATGCTGCAGGCCCTATACGGGCTTGCCAACCAGGGGCATAAAGTCCTCTATGTTTCCGGGGAGGAATCCCTGCGGCAAATCCGGCTCCGCAGCAAACGGCTGGCCGCCGTATGTCCCGCGATGCTGGTGGTTTCGGAAGTGGACGTCGATGCGATTCTGGCGATGGTGGCATCTACCCAGCCGCAGGTTATTGTGATTGATTCCATTCAGACCATGTTCAACGCGGAGCTCACTTCGGCTCCCGGAAGTGTTAGCCAGGTCCGGGAAGCAACGGTCCGTTTGATGCTGATGGCCAAAAAGACTGGCATTTCCGCTTTTCTGGTCGGGCATGTGACGAAAGACGGGGCCATTGCCGGTCCCAAGCTCCTGGAGCACATGGTGGACACCGTTCTTTACTTTGAAGGGGACCGTAACCATGTGTTTCGCATTTTGCGTGCCGTCAAAAACCGCTTCGGGTCGACCAACGAAATCGGGGTGTTTGAGATGAAAGAAAAGGGTCTGGATGAAGTCGCCAATCCTTCGGCCGTTTTTCTAGCCGAACGCCCGGCGGGAGCACCGGGATCCGTGGTTACGGCCAGCATGGAGGGGACGCGCCCGATCCTGGTTGAACTCCAAGCTCTGGCCAGCAGCACCAATTTCGGCACACCGCGCCGGACGATTCTGGGTCTTGATCCCAACCGCGTGGCACTGCTGGCGGCGGTCATGGAAAAAAAGTTGGGGATGCATCTGATGAGTTATGATATATTTATGAACGTGGCCGGCGGTGTTAAAGTGAACGAACCGGCCGTCGATTTGGCCATCGTTGCGGCCGTGGCTTCCAGTTTCTTAGACCAGGCCATTGCCGATGGCACCCTGGTGCTGGGGGAAGTCGGGCTGACCGGAGAAGTCCGGGCCATCGGGCAGGTCGAAAGCCGAATCGCCGAAGCCCAAAAAATGGGCTTTGCGCGCTGTCTGGCGCCGGCGAGTAACCTCAAACGCTTGCCGGAAATGGGCGGGATAGATATTACCGGCGTCAAGACGGTGTCCGAGGCGGTGGAGACTCTGTTTCAGTGAGCAATGGTTGGGCTTCGCGCTTTGGTCGGCCCGGGACGGGGTTTTGCAAGTGTCTGCCATTAATCGATCGGACCGCAGAGCGAAACCCAACAAAGTCTTGCGGATTCAATCCAACCTGCAAGGACCCGGATTCGCGATCGGGAAACATTCGTAGGACGCAAATTGCCCGCATTTCGAATGCACCGCGAGATTCCGGTCACTTGACTTGGCTTGCCCCGATAAGATAGAGAGTCATTCGTTTTCAAGAATGGGGGCGGAGTCGAGCAGGCTTTAAAGTGTGCCTCCGCCCACACAAGCACCAAGGCCCTGAACCCGCAACTCGCAACTCGAAGAGATGATCCGCGCCGCCGCAAAACGCAACCGCTGGGAAGATCATTATGCCCGTCGGGCCAGACAGGAGAGGTATCCGGCCCGTTCGGTCTATAAACTGCAGGAGATACAGAAAAAATATTCTCTGATCAAAAAGGGCGACAAGGTCTTGGACCTGGGGTGTTCGCCCGGTTCATGGATGCTCTACGCGGCGCGCCTGACCGGACCCGCCGGGCAGGTCGTGGGTATTGATCTCAAGCCGGTCACCGTTGCGCTTCCGCCGCATGTCAGAATCCATCGCGCTGATATTCTTACCCTGGAAGATGAGGCATTGGCAGCGGTCGGCCAAGATTTCAACGTCGTTTTGAGCGATCTAGCGCCGGCGACCACCGGCAATAAGGCACTGGATGCGGTGCGCTCCTTTCATCTGGGCCGGGCGGCTTTGAGCATTGCTCAAAAGGGGCTGACAACCGGCGGCTTTTTTGTCTGCAAAATTTTTCAGGGCCAGAATTTTGAAGAATTTATCGGACTGGTTCGATTGAGTTTCGCGAAATACAAGCTTTTCAAACCCCAAAGCAGCCGCAAGGCGAGCAAAGAGATTTATATCATCGGATTCGGGAAAAAATAGGAGGTAGATATGTCGGGGCATAGCAAATGGGCGAGTATAAAACATAAAAAGGCTGCCACCGATGCCAAAAGGGGCAAGATTTTTACTAAACTCATCAAAGAAATCACCGTTGCCGCCCGGATGGGCGGTGGTGATCCGGTTGCCAACCCCAGGCTCAGAACCGCGATACAGGCCGCGAAAAGTGAAAATATGCCCAAGGATAACATCGAGCGGGCCATCAAAAAAGGAACCGGCGACCTGGAAGGGGTAAATTACGACGAAAGCATTTATGAGGGATATGGCCCCGGCGGTGCCGCGGTACTGGTCGAATCCTTAACGGACAACAAGAATCGTGCCGTGGCCGATATTCGCCACATTTTTAATCGCAGCGGCGGCAGTCTCGGGGAAAGCGGTTGCGTGGCCTGGATATTCCACAAAAAGGGGTACATTGCCGTGGAGAGCAAGGCCGTGGATGAAGAAGCCCTGATGGAAACGGCTTTGGACGCCGGTGCGGAGGATATTCGCGAAGATAATGGAAATTATGAAGTCATTACTGCCCCGGAAGATTTCGAAGCCGTAAAAACCGCCATCGAGAACGCCGCGATCCCTTACATTGAAGCCGAAATTACCATGCTCCCCCAGTCAACCAACAATCTGGTCGGACAAGCGGCGGAACAGATGGTCCGACTGATGGAAGCCCTGGAAGACTGCGACGATGTCCAAAAAGTTTACACGAACGCGGATATACCCGAGGAGATTGTAAACAATATGTAGCTGCGACCTCAAAGGGCACCGCGCAGAGAAGTGCAACGCCGCGAGCTCGAAGTTGACAGAAGGGGAAGGTGGGTGGCCGGTCTCGGGTGGTTGTTGCCTGAGCGCCGATTTCGATCCGGGGTTTCCTGTGGTCCGGCGTCCGTCCTTTGACTTCCGACTTCGCCCTCTCGCCTTTGGCCCTCGGCCTTCCGGTGCCTTACTCGTCTATCTGCAGGACCTCCACCCCTTCCGGAATCTCAAAACTAAACAGCGACTCATCCAGCTTCTGGTCAAATTTGGTGTTGAGTAGTTCGACGCGGGTTTCATCCCCATAGGAATTGTAGGTCACGACGCTGGTGATCGCAAAGGTGTTCTTGGAAATCGACAACCGGATATCCGTTACATCGAGGGTCTTGGTGTGGGGGACTAACTTAAGCTCATAGAACAGGTCGCTGTCTGCAGCGCCAAGAGAAATATCAAATTTCCGACGTAGGATTTTGATGTCGGCAAGGAAGCTTGCCCCTTTGCCGTCTCTGAAAAAAGCCGGGGCGAGGCCGGTCAACACCTGATTATCTTCCGGCCGGTAGATCCACAATTTCTGACCGTCGGTGATGATCACTTGTTTGTCCGGCTCCTCATATTCCCAGCGCATCATCCCTGGGCGACGCACAAAAATCTTGCCTTTCGCAAAGTCGCTGATATCCATGGCTTTGATGATGGATTCCTGCAGAAAATCAGCCGCAAACCCCTCACCGGCATAACGGGCTTCAACCCGATCGATGATTTCATCGACCGCTGACGATTTCGCGGCTGAGGCACTCGCA
>CP070697.1:1708826-1716770 GCA_020353555.1 Desulfobacterales bacterium | reverse complement strand
CAACAGCCCCCAGCGTCTTATCTTTAAATGCCGGCACGAGCTCCCGTAACCAGCCGGAATCGGCCAGGCAGTCGGAATCAATCATCGCCAACAGCTCACCCTGGGCCTGTCTGGCGGCAAGGTTTCGGCAATAAGGCGCCTGCCGGCGCTGCTTGAGCCGAATGAGGCAAACGGGGAAACCGGAAACCACATCCGGTGTCTGATCGGTGGACGCATCGTCCACCACAATGATTTCCAGTCTGTCGTTCGGATAATCGATTTTTCGCAGCGACTGCAGGCAAGCCTCGATATCATCAGGCCGGTTGCGGACCGGTATGATCACCGAGACAAACGGATAGTCGGATAAGGGAGGTATTCCCTTACGCTCCAGGAATCCTTTGCGGACCAGACCGTTAAGAAAGAATTCAAGATCATTTGGATTTTCGGTTGGCGTCCGCATCTCCTCGAGAGGAACGAACTCTCGATGAGAAAAACGCTCGAAAAGTTGATGCCAGTGGGGATGCATGCGGATCGATTTTAACGGAAAGGAAAGCACCAGTTGTACGTTTCCATCCTCAGCATGCACCGACACTGATTTGCGCAGGCGATATGCCAACCGGTCTTGGCTCCCTGCGTGTTTGGCAGGCTTATTCACGTTTATAAATTCTTATGCATGCGGCACCGTTTTTTTGCGTGATGTCTTCTCTGCATAGCTCTGTGACCCGTGGGTTATGCGCTGTGCGTTCTGCCGGATCATCCCCCGGCTAACCATCCTGCATCCACACTGATAATCGTTCCGGTGAGAAAACGACTTTCTTCCGAAAGCAGCCAGCGCACGGCGTTGGCGATGTCCTGCGGTGTAATCCTTTGCTCCCGGATCAGATGTCCCCGGGAGAAATGCTCATAGGCATCCCGGTCCAGATTAATCTGGGAGGCCAACCCCTGCAGCATGGGAGACTCAACGGTGCCAGGACAGATGGCATTGACATTGATGTTGTGATCCGATACTTCCAGCGCCAGCGCCTTGGTCAGACCGACGACACCATGTTTGGCGGCCGCATAGTGCACAGAGAGACCCAACCCCCTCAAACCGGCCACGGAGGAGATATTGACGATCTTGCCGTAATGCTGCTTTATCATCGCCGGTACGGCGTGTTTACAACAAAAAAAGGTTCCCTTAAGGCACACGTCCACCACCTCATTCCAGGCTGAGGCGGTAAGATCACTGATGGGGAAAAGTGAAATCACACCGGCATTGTTAACTAAAATATCCAGTTTGCCGAATTCCGCGATTACTTTTTCCACGGTGCTGACTACCTGACTTTCATCGCGTACATCGCACTTCAGACCGATCGCTTGGCCCCCAAAAGATGCCAGTTCCGCGACTGCCTTTTCCAGGTCATCGGTTGTGGCGAGGGAATAGGGAACGGTCTCGAGATTCCGGCAGATATCGGCACTTGCCACCGAAGCGCCCCTGGAAGCTAAATCTCGCGCAACCGCCAAGCCGATATTGCGCGCACCTCCCGTAATCAATGCTGTTTTTCCCTTAAAATCTTGTCTGACTGCCATTATGTTAACTAAGTGCTCCAATTCTTAAAATTGTTCCTATGTAGTGACGTCAAGTTGCCGTTAGGATATCAATTGAATATACGTTACTGTATTCATGAAACCGTGTGCTACGCTCACCGTCCCGAGTCGATAAATCCGTGTTTCATCAGAAAGGATATGATTCCTTCGACCTGCAGTTCGGTTGATCCCTCCAGCAGTCTACCTTTTTTTTCTACACGGCTTCCGCCGAGCAGCAGGCCGATCCGCTCGAAGCTGGCTAAATGGCTTGGCGGAGTCGGTATCCTCTTGGGACGGGGCCTCGGCGGAAATACCCGTCTAACGGTAACTCTAGAATGGTTTGCATCCTCATAACGAAGTTTTGTGATAGGCGCAGCAAGCGCGTCTTTTTTATCCGCAAACGATGGCATCCTGGGAACCGCCGTCCCCAGTTCGACACTGATGATCGCCGGCAGACGACATTCGATCACCTGCCGGGATCCCCGGTTCGCCTTGCGCTGGGCCCTTACCTTTCGGTCTTCTTTTGAGATTGCAAGATCGGTAATGGCCGAGATGAAAGGCCTCTGTAAACGGTGCGCCAAGTAAGCGCCGATCTGTCCGTTGCCGGTGTCCAGTGAATTTTTGCCGCACAACACAAGATCTGCTGCCAAATCCTTGGCGGCACGCGCGAGGAGACCGGATTTTGCCCAAGTATCCAGCGGGGCATCGGATTCTATTTGATAAAGCCCGTCAGCGCCCATGGCTAAACAGCGCCTCAAGTCGGTTTCCGCCGTCAGCCGGCCAAGGGTCAAGATAAAAACCTCACCCTCACCGTGTCGCTCCCTGACACGCAAGGCCCATTCCAGAGCGGTTTCGTCATATGGATTCACGCGACTGATCTGATCTTCCGGTGCCAGAAAGCTCTGTCGCGGGTCCCTACCGGTTCGCGCGTAAGTGTAACGAATTTGTTTAAGGCAGACGATGATCCTCATAGGTCCCATGCCATAACCCATTTTAAGCAAAAATGCAGCGGACAAGTGACCACGGACCTACTTCATGGCCCGGGAAACAAGTTCCACGATATCAAATACTTTTATTTGTTTCTCCATTGCAAGGGAGTTGATGCCGTCTTCCAACATCGTCACACAGTATGGGCAGGCTGTGGCCACCATATCGACGCCAGCCCGGGATATTTCCTCAGCCCGCAACTGGTTGATGCGACGGCCCAGGCCGTCATGCAGCCACATTCTGCCGCCGCCGCCGCCGCAACAAAAGGCGCTTTCCCGACTGCGATCTAATTCCTTTAGAATGAGACGCGGCACCGCCCGGCAGATCTGTCTCAAGGGTTCGTAAATCTGGTTGGCACGCCCAAGATAGCAGGGGTCGTGCGCCGTTAAGGTTTTTTCCAGCGGATATTTGAGTTGAATGCGCTGCTCGTCGATCAGCCGTGCCACGAACTGGCTGGCATGTTCCACTTCAATGACGGCGCCCAATCGCGGGTAATCATTCTTCAGGGTATTATAGCAATGGGGGCAGAGGGTCAATACTCTTTGGACCCCGTGGCGATTGAACTGCTTGATGTTCTCTCGAGCCAACTCAAGAAAGATCGACGCGTCCCCCAATCGGTGGATTGGATCACCGCAGCAAAATTCATTCTTTCCCAAAATACCGAAGTTTACCGAGCCGGCCTGCAAAACCTTGACCAACTCCCTGGCAGTTTGCTGGTAGCGTGGATGGAACGCGCCGGCGCAACCTACCCAGAATAAAACGTCGACTTTGGTGGAATCATCTGAAATCAACGGTACTTGTCGGTTGACGGCCCAATCGGCCCGGAGGGAGATTCCCTTGCCGTAAACATCACGGAAGAGCTCTAGATCCCTGACCATCTTGCGGGCTTCCTCCGGCAGCCGGCCTTGCCCCATTACCTTGTATCGGCGCAGATCGGCGATTTTGTCCAGCGGTTCAATATAGAGCGGACAGTGGGCCACACAGGCCATGCAGGTCGTGCAGGACCAGATTTCCTCGCTACTGATGGCTTCCTCCAGCAAAGGCACGCCTTCGGTTGACCATTTTGAACCATGTGCGCCGATCTGCTCCATCTGGCATAAAATATCCTGCATGACTTTGCGGGGTGACAGAGGTTTGGCCGCCTGGTAGGCCGGGCAGTGCTCATCGCAACGACCGCAGGAAACACAGGCTTCGGCCTCCAGCAACTGCTGCCAGGTGAAGTCTTTAATAGATTTGGCACCGGTCGGTTCTGCTTCCAACAAAAGGAGCTTGACTGCGCGTGGCGATCCCGACCTTCTGTAATACACATTCAGTGAACCTGCAACCAAGTGACGCATGAAGGTAAACGGCAGCATTGCCAGGAAAACCAGCAGTGTGAAAAAGTGCAAACGGATCAGCAGCTGCATCATCAGCGGCGCGTTCGGCAACGTCAGCGAGAGGAGCCAGCCAACCGGCGCCGACCAGGAAAATCCGTTTGGGATAATCGCCAGCCGCGCCCCTTCGGCCAGAAAGCCGGTGACCACCATAAATAACAACACGACCACCGGTAATATCGTTTTCTGAGGTGCTCGCGGTTCGTTCGATCCGAGACGCCTCAGCAGAAAATAGATCAAGCCCGCCAGCATGGCCAACCCCAGCAGTTCGGCCGTCAAAGATAACAAAAAAGCGATCACCGCCGGCATTGCAAAATCAAACTGTGCCAGGATAATTACCAGCAGCGGAATGAGAAAGCCGAAGAATACGGCAAGGTGCGCCCAACCGGCTTTCCGGTTTTGCAGGATTCTGGCTTGTCCGAAAAGATATCTGATGAGGCCCACCAGATCCCGCCGCGGCCGCTCCTGCCTTCCCAGTTGCAGGACCGCCCAGCGTTTCCTGAAACCAGCCCCCATGATGAAGATAGCGCCAGCGATGAGCAGCAGATCAAAGGCCGTCAGCAATTCTTTTAACTCCTTGGTTTTTATCCCTTGGATAATTTACGAATAAAAAATGCAGCACCACCGAAAATCAGAACAACCATGATTACCTGATAAATCGAGGCGGCCGCCATCACACCCGGCTGGCGGCGTGCATCGGCCTTCGTATGAATGTAACCCAGCAGCTTACTGCGACCATCCGGCGCCACGTGACAGGTAAAACAGGTTTGATCGTTGATCGGCGCTTGCTCTCCGTGCACTGCCTTCCCTTGATGACACCCCGGACAATTGGATCTCTCATATAAGCGGCTGAAATCCTGCTTGCTGTGTGAAGCAATCTGCAGCGACGGCAGCCACGATAAATAATCCGTTTGGCCGCATTCCCGGGGGTGACAGCTTTGGCAGGTTTCATTCAAGCGTTGTGCGTTTACGGAGGAGCGAGGATCATCCTTGGCGAAAATTGTGTGTCTGGTATGGCAGGAATAACATTGGGGTCGCATACCCTTATCTGATTCCCACCCGTGGCGGTTTTGCTGTTCATGACAGCTGCGGCAATCAACCACACCGGAGCCGGGGGTCGTCAGATGATCTTCATTTTCTACCAGGGTGTGACATTCCTGACACGTGATCTCTTCACCATGGATGGAGGCCGTAAATTCATCGATCGAGATTTGAAGTGTGCTCGCGTCAGCTCCTCTCTTGTGGCAATTGATGCACTCCTGGGGGGAATAGGCAAAAACCGCCTGAGCTGCCGTCAAGCTCAAAACCATCAGACTGAATTGCACCACTTTTCCCATCATCATTACACGTCCGGATGCTCGATAGAACATTCATACATATATTGCGCTTGAAGCTTGGCCTGAGTCTTTTAAATCCTGAATCCGTTTGATCAAGGTCGGCAGAATTTCATGGACATCACCGATAATGCCCAGATCTGCAAAACGGAAGATCCTCGCCCGCGGATCCTTATTGATTGCAATCACCAGATGGGAATTTTCCATCCCGGCCGTATATTCATTGGCCCCTGAAACGCCGCAGTTAACAATCAGACGGGGGGCCACGGTCTTGCCCGTCTGACCGATCTGACTTTCAAAGGGTAGGGTCTGCCAATCAATAACCGGACGTGTACCTCCCACGCAAGCACCCAGAGCCTTTGCCAGTTGATAGATAATGTCAAATGACTCGCCCTTACCGACGCCGCGTCCCCCTGCCACAATGACATCCGCTTCCTCAAGGGACAGCGTTTCCGGATCAGCCTCCGTGACCTCGATCAGTTTCGTTTTAAGGTCAGACGGTTGTGCCGCCAGAGGTTCGATTTGAATTTCGGCCCGGACCCGCTCATTGGGATCATCTGGTGTCAGAACAGAGGGCAGAAAAGATATGATGACCGGCGCCGGGCATTCGATCTGAATCTCTTCAAACAAATAGCCGTTGGAGACCGTACGAACCGCATAAGGTTGGCTGTTTTTGCCGATTTTGAAATCAACGGTCCGGCTTATCAGGGCCGTTTCCAACAGCGCGGCCAGTCGCGGAGCCAAATCATCGGCTTCCGCCGACTGCGCCGTCAGTAAATAGGACGGTTTATCCCGTCGCACCAGCCGGACTAATTCGCGAGCGAACAGCTCCCCGTGATACCCGGCAACGTCTTCTTCCTGAAGGTAAATTACGCGATCCGCGCCATAGGCTCCCAACTTCGGCAGCTCTTCCGACAGACCATTGCCGAAGGCCACCGCCGTGATCCTGCCAAACTTGCCGACATCGGCGATAATGTGCCGCGCTTCCGCGATGAGTCCGAACGTGACCTCTTCAATACCGAAGTGTCTCTGCTGAACCAGAATCCAAATATCCATCATCCCTTTCTTTCCGTTCAGCGTTGCGCTCCTCAAGTGAAACACTCGCCAAGCGGAGCGCGCCAGTGTCTCCTGCCTCAAACTTCCTGCTCATCCCTCAACCCGCTTCACAACATTCTACCGACCCGATGGCCTTCCATGATTGCCGTATCGGTTTTTCTCGGGGCAATACAATCGCCGATCCGATAAAGCTCTTTGACCTTTCCCTTGAGAGCGAAATACAACTCCTCACAGGCCTGATTGCCGGCCGCCAGCACCACCGTGTCATAACCCTCAAATTCGACCATCTCATTGGAATAAACGTTCAGTCCTTTAACCAAGGTGCCCTGAATTTCAAGCACCGCAATATCGGGCGTAAATGTGACTGCTTTACTTGCCAACCGTTGGCGTGCCAGAAATAGATCCTGCAAGGGCCCAAGGCCGGCTCCTGCGAAGAGCGTCGGGGTGATGATGTGAACCGTTTTGCCGGAGTCTGCCAGCAGCTCGGCTGTGCCGGTTGCCTGATGATGACCGTCCATATCAATCAACAGCACTTTGGGACCGGCTTGCACCTCCCCGTTCAATATTTGCCAGGTCGTGACGACCTCCGGTGCACCGTATTCCCCTGGAAATGGCTTCCCTTTAGGTACTGAACCTGTAGCGATCACCACGGCATCGGGATTCTGCTGGAGCACGATCTGCGGGGTGGCTTCGGTGCCGAATCGGAGATCAATGTCCAGCTTGTTCACCTGCCCGATCAGCCAGCGGGTCACGCCGGTCAGTTCCTGGCGGCCCGCAACTTTGCCCGCGAGAATGTTTTGTCCGCCGACCTCGTCATTTTTTTCCAAGACAATCACCCGATGTTTTCTGAGCGCGGCCGTCCGCGCGACTTCAAGACCCGCCGGACCGGCTCCTACCACAACTACATTTTTGGGTTTATCGCATGATCTGAGCGTGCCTGTCCCGAGCGTCTTTTCCTGTCCGACCGCGGGGTTTTGAATGCATCCCAGACTGAAACCCAGCCCCATTCTGGCGATGCAACCCTGGTTGTCGGCAATACAATGGCGAATATCGTCAAACCTGCCTTCCAAAGCCTTGTTAGGCAGTTCCGGGTCACATATGAGGGCCCTCACCATACCGATCATGTCGGCATGACCGTCGGCCAGTATTTTCTCAGCCAGATGGGGATCATTAATCCGATTGGTGCAGAAAACCGGCAGGCGAATCACGGAGCGAATTGCGGCCGACAGGGGGACGGTATATCCTAAGGGCACATGCATGGAGCCCTCCACTAAGAAGAGATTGAAAAATGTGCCCAGGCTGAGATCCATGAAATCGACCTGGCCGGTGGATTCCAGGCGAACCGCGATTTGTTTGGCGTCTTCCAGGGTCAGGCCTCCGCGGGGATGCATTTCATCGGCATTTAAACGCACGCCGAGGGTAAAATCAGGGCCCACCACCTCGCGCACGGCGTCCACCACTTCCAGGCAAAACCGTATGCGGTTTTGAAGACTGCCGCCGTAATTGTCTCGGCGAAAATTCGTGGCCGGTGACAGAAATTGCCGAATGAGCGAGCTGTGGCCTAGTTGCAGTTCGATGCCATCGAACCCGCCTTCCACTGCGTGATCGGCACTTCTGGCAAAGTAAGCAATACACTCCTGGATATCCTC
>CP070697.1:1700777-1708726 GCA_020353555.1 Desulfobacterales bacterium | reverse complement strand
ACCGAGGTGTAATCCAGAGACGAAATCCAGGCTGCAAAATGCATTGCTAGAAATAGGCCGGATAACATGGCCAGTCTAAGGTCGCGCGGACTGAGCGTCCGCAATTCCTCACGGGTTTTCCACCAGGCAAGGGGGGCCAGGACAAGGGAGGCCAATCCCACGCGATAGGCGGCGGTCACGATGGCGGGTGCTTCCGCCAAACGGGCAAAAATCGCGCCGGTGGATACGGCCAAGACACCGGATACCAACACTAGGTAGGGATTGACGGGCGGCACGGCGTCTGCGTTTGTCACGGTCATGGGCGGCCCGATCCCCACCACAAAATTCTGGGGCCTCCATGCCTATTTAATCGAAAAACACCCGCCATACCTGCCCATTTGCACTTAGTTAGCTGCTGGAGTTGAATTGGATGGGTTTCTCTAAGAAGGCCGTTGGGTTGGTGTCTTTAATGTAATTTTTGACACCTAGGACAATGGCCTCACACAAGCGATCCTGATATTTTGGATTCACTAATCTATGGCATTCTTGCGGATTGCTGATAAAAGAGGTTTCGATCAGAATGGCCGGCATCTGGGCCCCGAGGAGCACGTAAAACGGAGCCTGTTTGACACCCTTGTTGTTAATCCGCCTGTATCTTTTATTGTTCAGGTGATGGATCATGGCCGTCTGCACGTAGCCGGCCAGACGACTCGACTCATTGATTTTAGCATTTTGCATCAGATCGTTTAAAATGGTCTGCAGGTCACTGATGTTTTTGGTTGAGGTGGCATTTTCCCGGGCCGCCACACGAATCGCCTCATCATCGGTCGCCAAATTTAAGAAATAGGTTTCGATTCCATATGCCCGACGATTGCGCGAGGCATTCGTATGGATGGAAATAAACAGATCAGCGTTGCGGGTGTTGGCCAGAGCGGTCCGCTCTTCCAGGGTCAGGTAACGGTCGCCGTTGCGGGTCAAAATAACCTCGCACTGCAGTTCCTTTTGTATCTTATGGGTCAGCTTCCGGGCGATTTCAAGGACGACATTTTTTTCATAAACTCTTTTCAAATAACCCGGTGCGCCGAAATCGCGTCCTCCATGGCCGGGATCGATGACGATCCGCCTGACTCCGAGGGCCAGCTGTTTGGCCAACGCCCCGGTTGGCAGTCTTGCGTTGCTTTCGGCGGTCATGTCGGGCGCCGGTAAGGGGGTTTGCGCGGTGCCCCAAACATCGATGACAATTCGGAAAGGATCCTTCAGCGAAAAAATCTTATAGGTCGCAAAGGATTTAATATCTACCACCACTCGAACCGAATCGGGCCTATATTGGCCGGCGCGCGCGTTGCGAAGCAGATCATCATTAATCGGTATGATCTTTTTGATGTTTTCGCCTAATTGGCTGTGGTCTAAGTCAACGTATAAGCGCTGCGGTTTATTGAGGGACGGATCCTTCTTCAGCAGGTGATGGGTAAAAGATGTTTCCCGGTTCGTATCAATGACCACGCGGGTATAGTTGGGGTTCGACCAAAAACGTAAATCATTTACCGTTATTAGCTTGCCGGAAACGAACGCACGGGAGTTTTCAAGGTTCGAACGTTTCACGGTTGACGGATGGGATTCGTGCACCGGGTCGAAAGTATTCCGGATTTCTTCTTTCTCCAGGTCTTTTAAAACTTTAGCCAAAGCGTCGTCGTCTTCGCTTTCAATGATCACACGTGTGGCTGACTCCGCCTTCGAGCGGTATTGGCTGCGGGGAAACTGCTCGATAATCTGCCCGAAGTGTTCAAGAGCTGCATGGTAATCTGATTTATTTTTCGACCAGCGGTACAGTTCCTGGTAAAGCTTGCCCGCCATGTAAAGGCCGGCGGCCGCCCAGGGTCCCTTCGGGTCTTGACGATACACCGCCTGAAATTTTTCGATGCAACGCCGCCAATTCTCGCGATATTTCATTTTGGCGGCGTTCTGACTAAGGTGGCGATAGCAGGCTTCAGCCCGAAAATACAGATCCTTGGAGGTTGTCCCTAAGGTGTTTGACGGTCGTAGAACCCCACCGATGCAACCCAAGAGTATGAAGCCCACCAAATATTTTCTGCGCAACAGCATCACAATCCAGAGAAAGGAGGAAAAAACCGAAGGTAGCACTTATCAGGTCTTCAATGATGGTAAAAAATTTATTTTACCACGAAGGCACGAAGGCCGGAAGGTTTTTTATTTGATTAGGGTATACTTCCTAATTTTGGTAGTTCAAACAATGCCCTTCGGGGTTTCCCATCTTCGCCGAGGTCCCGATTAGGAGCAGATCTCTTTCGTTTTGTCCTGCAATTCGTTTAAGAAGTTGAGGGCTTCCAGAGGCGTCATTCGCGTGATATCAAGCTGGCGCAATTCATCCAGAATGGTGTTTTCGGGTCTGCGAAAAAGATCAAGTTGAACAGGGCCTGTCGAAGAACCGGCTGCTCCTGCAAGCACCGTTGGGGAACTCAAGAGCTCATGCTCGGAATTTTCGATTTCATAAAGTATTTTTTTCGCGCGTCGAATCACCTGGGCAGGAATGCCGGCCAGCCGCGCAACCTGGATGCCATAGCTTCGATTCGTTCCCCCCTCCACGAGTTTTCTCAAGAATATGATTTCGTCATTCCATTCCTTGACGGCAATATTGTAATTTTTGACCCGCGGCTTGGTCAAGGCCAGATCTGTTAATTCGTGGTAATGGGTCGCAAAAAGAGTTTTAACCCCCTTGTCGTTTAGATCATGTAGGTATTCGGCAACGGCCCAGGCGATGCTGAGGCCGTCAAATGTGCTGGTACCTCTGCCGATCTCATCCATAATAACGAGACTCTGAGCGGTCGCGTTATTGAGAATGTTTGCCGTTTCTTGCATTTCCACCATAAAGGTACTTTGCCCGTGGGAAAGATTGTCCAACGCGCCCACACGGGTGAATATTCTGTCCGTAACACTAACGGAAGCCTTGCGAGCGGGGATGAAAGATCCCATCTGGGACAGAATTACCAGCAGCGCAACCTGCCGCAGTACCGTTGACTTGCCGGCCATGTTGGGTCCGGTGATGATCAGAATTTGACTGTCTTCATTATCCATTTGAATGGTATTGGGCACGAAGCGTTCGGCGGTAATCATCTTCTCAACCACCGGATGGCGGCCATCTTCAATGCGGATGCGGCCGTCGGCGGTGATCTGCGGCCGACCGTAATCGTTTTGGTCGGCGATGTGGGCCAGATTCAGCAGACAGTCCAGACGGGCCAAAAATCGGGCGACTTGCCGGATCGCTTGGCTGGCTTGAATAATCTTCGTACGAATCTCGTTAAAGATTGCATATTCGAGGGCCGCGCTTTGATCTTCGGCTCCCAACACTTTCAGCTCAAATTGCTTAAGCTCATCGGTGATGTACCGTTCGGCGTTGACGAGTGTCTGTTTGCGGACATAATGGGCGGGAACTTCCGCCGCACGGCTTTTGGGAACTTCGATATAGTATCCGAATACCTTGTTAAATCGAACCTTCAACGCATTGATACCGGTGGACTCGCGCTCCGCAGCCTCCAGTCGGACCATCCAACCTTTACCGTCCCGGCTGATCTTGACCAGATCATCCAGTTCCGGATGGTAGCCGGTTTTGATCATCCCGCCTTCCGTGATGGTTGGCGGTGAATCCTCGCGAATGGCGTTTTCTATGAGATCCGCCAGCACGTTCAACTGATCAGGATATTCATCCTTGTGGAGAAGCTCCGCCTGAAACTCCCCCAGCCCAGACCATACCGCGGGCAACATCTGCAGCGAGCGTTTTAGAGCGACAAGATCCCGTGCATTGGCATGCCCCATGACGATTTTGCTGGTAACCCGTTCGATATCATAAACCGACTTCAAGTTCTCCCGGATGTTCCGGGTCATCGGTATTTTATTCTTGGCTTCCTCGACAGCATCCTGTCTTAAACGGATCAATTCCGGATCGATGAGCGGATACCGCAACCATCTCTTTAAGAGGCGGGCTCCCATGGCGGTCATCGTATGATCAATGACACTGAGCAAGGTACCCCGCCGGCCACCCACCCGAAGATTCTGGGTTAGCTCCAAATTCTGGCAGCTTAATTCGTCCACCTGGAGATAATTATCCAGGGAGTAAGTTTCGAGGCGCGTGAGATGGCCTATCTTTTGTTTCTGGGTTTCGCTCACGTAGTAGAGGATAGCGCCGGCCGCACTGATTCCGGCTTGTAGGTTCTCACAGCCAAATCCTTCAAGGGAAACGGTTTGGAACTGCTCGGTCAGTCTTTCATAGCTGCGTTTGTATTCGAACGCGCGTCCGGTCATGTAGGAGACTGATCGGTGAGGCAACGCGCGGATGATCGGGGCAAAATTAGGATCACTTCGGGAAGAATCGGGCAAAAGCACCTCACGGGGTGCTACCCGCAGGATTTCATCGACCACCGCCGTTACGTCTTTGGATTGTGTTAAGCGGAAAGTTCCCGTGGAAATATCCAGGTAGGCAATACCGGAAGCATCCGTATTACGAGCCGCCGCGAGCAAATAATTATTGGATCGTTCGTCTAAGAATTCATTTTCAATTAGCATGCCGGGGGTAATCACCCGCACAACGTCTCTGCGGACCAGGCCTTTGGCGGTCGACGGATCTTCGATTTGATCGCAAACGGCAACCTTAAGACCGTTTTCGATCAACCGGGCGATATAACTCTGTGCGGCCCGATGGGGAACGCCGCACATGGGAATCGGAGATTGGTCTTTTTTGTTGCGGGAGGTTAACGTGATCTCGAGAATGCGGGATGCCACCTCGGCATCCTCAAAAAACATTTCGTAGAAATCTCCCATACGATAGAATAAGATGGCATCCGGATATTCATCCTTGATCGACAGGTACTGCTTTATCATGGGAGTTGATTTGGGAGGATTCATAAATCAGACGCACACCAGAGACTTAATCTGTTTCTTTTTTCGCATTTGAATCTTCAACGGGTTTGTCTGGGGGACTATCATGATCCGTATCACCTTTACCGGCCGTGGCCTCACTGGGATTCAGGGCAATTTCGGCCGGGATGGTCGCCGGTTCGCTTCTCAAAATATCGATTTCGCCTCTCAGCTTCGTAATTTCATCCCGGTCGGAGGTCATCGTTGCATTCAGTTTCTTGAGGGTACGTTTCGACCGGAACTTTTCCGGCATACTTAAGAGGTAAGTCAGAATGGCACCGGCGAAGAAAAAAATAAGTACCGTGACGGCATTGGGTAGTTCGGGCATATTTTCAGCGGGCACATTCACAAACCAAAGATTAATGTGAAACCGATATTTACCTTCGATGAAAAATTCCTTGTTTTGAAAGAACAGGAGTGCAATACATCCCAAAACAATCAACCAGAACACCATCTTTAATTTTTTCATACGGCTTTTCTCCTAATTTAATAGTTTTGCACCCAATTTTTCAAAGTGCGGCTTTAATTTGCTGAAGGTGGTTTTGAGGTGTTCCGGAATGACCCGCACCTCCGCAAAAACCGTCAGGGCATTGGTATCGCCCAACCAGCGGGGAACAATATGAAAGTGAAGATGTTCCTCAAAACCGGCACCCGCAACCTTGCCCAAATTCAGTCCCACGTTAAATCCGTCAGGCTTCATGACTTTTTTTAAAATGCCCACCGCCTGTCCCACGGTGGCCAGGAGCGCGCCCATTTCGTTTTTGTGGAGCTGATCGAGAGAAGATAGATGTCTGATCGGAGCCACCAGAAGATGCCCGTTGATGTAAGGAAATTTATTCATAACCACCATGGTTAGGCGACCTTTAAACAGCGTCAAATCATCCTGCCTGGAAAGGGCTTCACAAAATATGCATTCTTCTTCCTTATCTGCTAAAATATATTCGATCCGCCACGGAGCCCACATCGTCTTCATCGGAAATTCCCTCTGGTTTTCGAAAATCGAAGTATTTTAATAACCGTTTACACTATGTGTTTTCCAAAGAAAACTCAACCCTTTTTTATGTTTAGCGGCAAAACCTTCAGCTCACCCCACACCCCCAACTCATCATCAACAATTACCGCCAGTCCGGTGATGCCTTCAATTTTTTGGCCGACTGCAAAAGCCTTGTGGATATCCGCTTTGGATTGGATCAAATTGCCAATCGAAGTCGCCGCTGCATCGGCCAACGGGCAGGATTCAGAAATCACGCAGACCGCATCCGCTCGACCCAAGCTCAGCGAGTGGCCAACCGTGCCTGATGAAGTACAGACTGCTTGCGGCGTCTGACTGCCCTCCAGTCGGATACCGAAGCGCAAGCTTAAGGGCGATTTTCCCGCAAAAAGGCCGATGGTGACGGGGCCTTGGCTTTTCAAGAATATGTCTCCGCCGTTTTCCACAATGACTTCATCGGTAAAGGATAGAAGCCCCCGCCCGACCTGTTCGGCAATTGCGCCCGCGACCGCCGCCATGGGTCCTACGGCGGCTTTTTGTCCGGCCAAGGTCATGCGCGTTACAATTTCAGGCGCCGGGCCGTCAAGATACCACGGTTCCAGCGTTCGTCCAAAAGCAGGATAACGCTTGAGATAGGCCTCAATGTAACCCCTATGCTGCAAAACAAGCTCTCTCGCGTTTTCCGCCAGATTGGTGGACGCATGGATGAGCAGGTCGGTTTCTTTCACGACCACCTGGAAAGATTGCAGGCGAACACTGCGAACCAGATGGCGGTAGGTACGTTCGTGTTTCATATCTCACCCTTGTCGATCATGGATTCCATAAGCTTCGCGTAATCGATGCCAGCTTTTCTGAATCCTTCCTTGCCGTATTTCATGTTGGCCTCCAGGACATAGAAGTCTTTTCCCACCTGACAAATATCAATGCCGACATCATCCCAGCAACAGGTGCGCGCCGTGTGCCGCGCCAGTTCGAGGGCCGCTGGAGGGACCTCTTCCAGGCTAACCCGTCCGCCAACGGCAACATTGCTGCGAAACTCATTTGGAGGGGTGATGCGCCAGTAGGCGTGGACGACACGATGGCCGATGATGACGACCCGGATATCGCGATCGTTGGGTAAATACTGCTGGATATAGGCGGGATGGGTTAAGCTCAGGTACGAAGATAGTTCATCTTCATTTTGAATCAGATAAACCCCGCGTCCCATAGCCGAACCGCGCGGAATTTTGCCGATAAAAGGAAATTGAAAATGATCGGTTATAGTATTTTTCCGACGCCGGCCGTAGAAGACCCTCGTGCGCGGATGCGGTATCCGCAGAAGCTCGAACAAGGCGGTTTGTCTAATTTTGTCCTGCACACACTTATACGTATGGTAGCTGGGGAACGTACGCTTACCCATGGCATCAAACAGATCGGCATAAAAACTGCTGGGATAATAAATCTTTGCAGCATTGCGGATGATGTCGGCTTCTTGCGGGCTGTAATCCGAAAAATTGGATCGAACACCCAATGTCAAAACATTTTGGCATTTCCGCAGACGCGACTCTAACGCAATGGCCTTAATTTCACCGGTCATCCTCGTCAGCCTTCACAATGAGATTCGGGCGTTCACAAAACATGCGGTGGTTTGCGTGTTCTAGGCCAAATATCCGTTCAATTCTCTCCAGGCTTCGTTCCGCGTGGCTGCCCGGCCAGTATATTTTCCCGCATTGCGAACAACGCCGAAACGTCTGGTGTGTTTCCCAGATATAGTCCGGCACCACGCCCCGCAATGAATCCTTTGCCGTTTCCACAATGGGGATATTGCATCGAATACATCGTGAAAATGGTTTGATATCGGCCCGTTGTATCCCCAGTTCTTGTATGACTTGCCGAAGCTGGTCGGATAGGTGGTTGGATTTAATATAGATTACGTCGGCGGCCGCGTATTTTACAGCAAACCGCCGGGTCCGGGTCAAGACTATCCTCCCCTGGCCCAGACTTTGGATGAAGTTCGCCTTCGAAACTGCGGGTTCATAGAGGGTATCGAAACCTAATAAACGCAGCCATT
>CP070697.1:1692709-1700677 GCA_020353555.1 Desulfobacterales bacterium | reverse complement strand
AAAATGCCCGGAATGGACGGCATCACGAGCTTGCGGGAGATCAAAAAACTGGGGCTCTTCACCGAAACGCTGATCCTGACCGGCCATGGATCGATCGATACCGCCCTAGAAGCCATCAAACTGGGGGCCTACGACTATCTGACCAAGCCCTGCGAAATCGATGAGCTCGTGGCTAAAATCGAAGGCGCCTGGGAGAAAAAAGACGGCGAGGTCAAAAAGGATATTCAGGAGAAAATCCAAAGGGTGGTGGAGTCGCCGGGTTCGGTTTTCGACGTGTTTCCGAGAAAAAAGTAGCCGGGACAATGGCACCGGGCACCGGGCCGCGAGTTGACTGACCGCGAACCGCTGACGGGAGACCGTATTTCGGCGGAAGGCTGATCGCGCGATCAAGGCAACCGCATGTGAATGCGGTTGAGGCAGCGTCCGCATATCCATTTACCCAGGCCGACTTCCCGCTTCGGCGGTCCTTCGGCGGATCGCGGTTGGCCGTGATCCGTCTTCCAGCCTCGGAGGCCGTGCTCTGCGCCCGATGCCCTCAGGATTTACACTCTGTAAAAATTATCGACACCGCCCGGCGAAGGTCTCTGACCACCGGATGCGGCTTTTTTCCATAAATTAAATCTTTCAAGCTAGTTATGGAACTCTTCGGTCCTGCTTCAAGTTGGCATACAGCTTGCTCTGGTACTTGCTCTGGTACTTGCTCTGGTAAAGGCCTGAAACAGCGCAGCCGGGGGGGCCGGAACTGCCATTTGGCTTCGCGTGCATCATACTCACCCTTTTTTGAACCAATAGACATTAATTCACCGGAGTTAAATAATGGGCGTGAATAAGCGCACCAATCCAAGCCCGTACGCGGCCCTGCGCAAGGTCATTCTGGCCAGTATGATTCTGGTGCCCTTTATCCCCTTCATCCTGGTTCTGGCCATCGGTTATATTAATTTCACCGCCTCGCTGGAGAGTAACACGATCGCCAGTATGCAACGCATCGTGGACGATCATCGCCAGATGATCGAATCTTTCCTTCGCGAGCGAAAATCAGACCTCGACTTTGTTCTCAATACGAACACGTTCGAGGATCTTAGCCAATCGCCCAAGCTTGAGCGTATACTGGGCTATTTACAGAACGTATCCAACGCCTTTGTGGATTTGGGCGTTTTTGATGAAGACGGCGTTCACGTCGCTTACCAGGGTCCCTATGAACTGACGGGCAAACAGTACAAACACACGGACTGGTTCACGGAAGTGATGAAATCCGGGTATTATATCAGCGACGTGTTTTTGGGTTATCGCCAAGTGCCGCACTTTATTATCGCCGTCGCGAAAGTCGACGGCAACCCCAAATGGGTCCTCCGGGCCACCATCGATACGCAAATGTTCAACCGCCTAGTGGAAAAAGTTCGCATCGGCAAGACCGGCGAAGCCTATTTGCTGAATGCGGACGGGATTTTCCAGTCCGATCGACGCTCCGGCGGGATGCTGATGCACCAGGACCCGGATTACGCCAAATATGCGGTTTTTCACCAAGGCATCAAGACTTTTCTCGGAACCGATGCCACCGGCAAGAAATACCTGTACGCGACGACCTGGCTCAAAGATAAGAACTGGTTGCTGGTGGTCCGCAAGGAAAAAGCCGATGCTTTCCGAGCCCTGAGGTCGGCCGCCTACCTGATCGTGGGGATTGCGGTGCTCGGCGGCGCCGGCATCATCCTTATCGCATTCTATTTGACCGGACGAATCATCGGCCGCATGGAGCAAATGGATGCCGAAAAAAGCCGCCTCGGCCGGCAGCTTATCCAGGCCACCCGGCTGGCCGAACTGGGTGAAATGGCGGCCGGCTTTGCCCATGAAATCAACAACCCGCTTCAGATCATCAAAAGCGAGCAGAGCCTGATCGAAGTGCTCCTGTCGGACCTGAAGGAAAAAGGGCAGTTGAAAGAATCGGACGAATTGGCCGATTTGGAGGATTCCATTGCTCAAATTCAGCTTCAGGTCAACCGCTGTGCCGGCATCACCCAGTCGATTTTGAAGTTCGGCCGGCAAGCTGAACCCGTTGCCAAGGATGTGGATCTGCAACAGTTCATCCCGGAAGTCACGGGTATGGTCGCCAAAAAAGCAAGTGTCCACGGAATTGCCCTGGAACAGAGAATTGCTGATGATACCGCCCCCATTCATGGGGACCCCGGCCAACTCCAGCAAGTGCTGCTGAATCTTTATAACAACGCCATCGATGCCATCGTCGCCCGACACGGTTCCATGGGCGGCAGACTGATGATCGAAACCGGACCCGGCGAGAATCAACACGTTGAAATACGGGTCACCGACAACGGCTGCGGCATCAGTCCCGAAAATTTGAAGAAAGTCTTTGCACCCTTCTTTACCACCAAGCCGGTCGGCAAAGGCACGGGCCTGGGACTTTCCGTGTGTTACGGCATCGTTGAAAGTATGGGCGGCGTCATGTCGGTCGCCAGTGAGGAAGGCGTCGGCACGACCTTTACGGTGCGTCTGCCCGCGGTAGTCGTCTGAGTGTTCAGTCAAGGGGTCGACGCGTTAAACGGCTGCGCCATCCTTACCCGACCATGCAACCGATCAACGATTTGACAAGTTAACCCAATTAGACGGAGAGCAAAAGATGGAAAAGATGAGAATGATGCTGGTGGATGATGAAGAGCGTTTTCTCACCACCACGCAAAAATTGCTGGCCAAAAAAGGCTATGACGCCCTGACCGCCACCAGTGGAGCCCAGGCGCTGGAAATTCTGGAATCCAAAAACGTGCACGTGGTCATCCTGGATGTCAAAATGCCCGGTATGGACGGCATCGCCACCTTGAAAGAAATCAAGAGACGTTTTCCCCTGGTGGAAGTGATTATGCTGACCGGCCATGCCACCGTGGAATCCGCCATCGACGGCTTGAAGTCCGGCGCGACGGATTATCTGATGAAACCCACCGGCGTTGATGAGCTTCTCGCAAAAGCAGCGGAAGCCTTTGAAAAGAGACAACGGCTGGAAGAAAAGATCCGGATGGCCCAAACGCGCAAAATCATGAAATCCCCGCGCGAAATTTTGCGCGACGCGGAAAATCCTTGATTCTCGGTCCGAGTTATTGGGCATCGGGTGCCGGCCGCGCGAGCCATACCATCGGGCCGCGGGAACAAGTCGGAGGTGGGAGGGTGAAAGCCGAGTTGCGAATTTCGATTTTGGTTTGCGTGCCGCCAGCTTCTGGCCTCTGCCATTTCAATACCCGAAGCCATGTATGAACCGCTGAAAATTAAAGAGCCTAAGGCACAAGCCTAAAGGGGGAGGTTGCAGACAAATGGCCAATTATCCATCAGACGGCAGTGAAACGCTTCCGGCGCGCAGGACGCGTCAAACAGCAAGAGAAAAAATCGTCGTCGAAAAAAAGACAAGGAAAGCCACCGGCTATGACAAATACGTCAACTGGAAGATTTTTATTGTCCCGGTAGCGTTGCTCGTTATCATTTTGTTCATGCCCACCCCCTATGGCATGAAAGACGTCGGCACGGAATACAAAGTCGGGCCCAAAGCGGTGATCAATTTTATCACCCAATCGCTTTTCGAAAAGAAAAGCGAGGATGCCGAGCAATGGCAGCTGCTTTGCGCCCAAATCATGGAACAAAACGTGCAAATGGGGGCGTTGGGCAAAAAAAGCTTTTTGAAACGCGACCTAAAATGGGCCAAGAGTAATAAAATTCAGGCCGATAAAGTAAATTTCGAAAAATCCCTGGCGTATGTCACCGCAAACGTCAGCGATGAGGCGTTTTTGGATCTCATGCAAAAAGCACTGACGCTGCGCAAAGACGGCCTGAAATACGAAGAGTTGTCCGACAAAGACCGCAGCGAAGCAGACAACGGTGCCTGGGCGATCAAGGTGGCCATGGCCATGGTCGTATTCGTGGTGATCTGTTTTTTAACGGAATGCATCCCGCTGCCCGGCGTGGCGTTTTGCATCGGACTGCTGCTGGTGTTTACGGGCGTGGTTTCCCGCAAAGAAGTGACCATGCTTTACTGGGACGATGCCGTCTGGTTTATCATGGGCAGCCTCATGTTTGCGGCGGCCTTCGTGAAAACCGGGGTGGACAAGCGGGCCTGCCTGATGATGTTCCGTAAACTGGCGGTGCCGAACGTGCGCTGGATCACGTTGATCTTTTTTGTGATCATCAGCCCCCTGGCGGCCTTCATTTCCGACCACGCCCTGGCCGCCATGTTTCTGCCCATCGGGATGCTGTTGTACCAGAACAGCCTGACGCGGGATATCCCCGAAGATCCCGAACTGAGCAAAATGCTGATGATCGCCATCGCCATGGCCTGCAACATCGGCGGGCCGGGGGCACCCTCTGGAGGCGCCCGCAACGTCATCATGATGACCTATCTCACTGACATGTTCGGCATGGACATCGGCTATTTCCAGTGGCTCATCTATTGTGCCCCGTTTGTCCTCATCATGATCCCGCTGACCTGGTTTATCGTCAATCTGCGGTTCAAACCACAGATCACCTCGCTGGAGCCAGCCATGGCCCAGCTCAGGTTTGAAATCGATAAAATGGGCGGCTGGAACCGTAAACAGATCTCAGCCATCATTATCTTTGTGATCATGGTCTTTGGCTGGCTGACGGAACAAACCTTTTATGAGATGGGCTGGCTGCCGGTGCGGTTGGGCATCGGCGTGATCGCCATGGCCGGCGCCATCGCCTATCTGTTTGCCGGGGTCACTAACTGGCGCGATTACCAGGAACGCGTCGACTGGGGGGTGGTCTGGCTGTACGCCGGCGCGATGATCTTCGGCCGAATTCTGGACAGCACAGGAACGGCCTACTGGATTGCCCGCAGCCTACTTGAATTGCTGGAACCCATCGGCGTCAACTCCGGCCTGCCGCTGCTGGCCGCCTCCAGCGGGTTGACCGCCATTGTCACCAATCTGATGGCCGACGGTCCGGCCGCCGCCGCCGTGGGTCCCGTCACCCTGAACATGGCCGGGCTGGCCCATCCCGCTTCTGCGCATCTGCCGTTTATGGCCATGGTCACGGCGATCTCCTCTTCGTTTGCCTACTGCCTGATCATCGGCACGCCGCCCAATGCCATTGTGTATGCCAGCGGGTACCTCGAACCCAAGGATTTTCTGCGGGTCGGGTTGCCGCTGTGGATATTGTCCCAGGTTGTGCTGATTGGGTTGGTCGCTGTTTTCTGGCAAGTCATGGGATTCGGAGACTTGCCCGGTTTCTAGTACCGCCCGAAAGGAAAAGCGAACATGAAAGAAATCAGAGTCCGCATGGAACCGCAAGACAAAAAAAAGCTGCGCTTGGAAAACGGCCGCATATATTTCAGCCGGGCGGCAGAGCGCAAATTCTTCTTCAGTCTGACGGTCATCATGCTGCTGCTGGGGGTTTTATTCAGACTGGGGGTTTTGCAATGACATCTTTTCAAATCGACCGAGTGGACAAATTCTCCATGCCCTTTTATGTTCAGGCGGTTTTCGGAATCCTGGGTCGTCCGCGAAAATTTTTCAGTCAATTGCCGCTGACGGTCGGCATGATGCCGTCGTTGACTTTCCTGGTGATATCCGCCCTCTTTTTCTGCGTCGCAAGCCTGATGAACATCCGGCTTCACCGCTTTCATCTCATGGGTGGAATCTATCTGTTCAACGCCGTCGGGATGGTGTTCATCATGTCCGCGCTGGGCTATATGGTGATGATTCTGAGCATCGGCAAAAAAGTGCCGTTTGCCAGGTTGTTCAGCACCTATGCGCTGTGCTCCGGTGTCACCTTGCTGGTCGCGTGGGTCCCCTACTCTGTCGTATTCACCGAACCCTGGAAATGGTACCTGATTGGCATCGGCCTGACGAAAGGTTGCGGCCTGAAGCTCAGAGAGGCGGCGCTGATAATCGCCTTGTCGCTGGCCCTGTGGATTCTTTTCTTCTGGTCGCTGCTTCCGATCATCAGCCGCTAGCGGGCCGGCATCGGCATGCCGGTTTGGCCGGAAAGTGAACGTACAAACCCTTCAATAAGGAAGAAAACGAGATGAACCCAAAAATAAAGGTATTGATGGTGGATGATGAAGCCCAATTCCGAGCCACCACCGAACGGATTTTAACCCGCAGAGGTTTTCAGACGATCATGGCGGCAAGCGGCGAGGAAGCGATTGAGAAACTGGATAAACATCCGGATGTGGTAGTCCTGGATCTCAAGATGCCCGGCATCGACGGGCATGAAACCCTGCACGAGATCAAAAAGCGTCGGCCCCAGCTGCCGGTGATCATTCTCACCGGCCACGGTGCGTTGCCGTCGGCCCGGGAGGCCCGCGACAAAGGCGCATTCGATTATCTGACAAAACCCTGTGATATCGATACGCTGGCCACCAAAATCACCGAAGCCTACCAGCATGAGCACCGCGAAGAAGTGCCGGCCGAAAAAACCGTCCGGGAGGTCATGATCCCGATCGAGGACTACACCACCTTGAATCAGGAAAGCACCATCAAGGAAGCCATCGATAAACTGCGGGAGTCTTTTTTCGCCAAGGTTTCCACCAGCCGCATCATGGAGACCGGCCACCGCTCGATCCTGGTTTTTGACGACCAGGGCACGATAATCGGCATTCTGGCCATTATCGATCTGCTGCGGGCCATTATGCCGGGCTACCTCAGTGCCCCGAAACCGTCGACGGCCGACAGCATCCAGTATTCGCCCATGTTCTGGGCCGGTATGTTCCAGCGTGAGGTGACTCGGCTGGCGAAAAAGAAGATCAAGGACGTCATGTCCCCGGCCCCCCGCACCATCGATGCGGATGCCAACCTCATGGAGGCGGCCTACACCATGATTTACCAGAACAAGCGGCGGCTGGCGGTGATGGATTCCGGCGAGGTCATCGGCATTATCCGGGAGCAGGATTTGTTTTTTGAGATCGAAAAGATTCTGCGGGAGTAAAATAAAAAGGGACGGCAAATATGCATTTACCGATGATGCCTTTGCAGTTTGGTCTCTGATGGAAACCGGGGCCCGGCGGCCGGAGCAGCGCGACGCCGCGCCATGGCCAAGGGCAAGGAGCATCAAACATGGGGCCTAGCGCCCCCCACGCTATGCCAATTCATAGGGCGTCAGGCTCAGACAGCCTTCCTCGGTAACCAGGATGGTTTGTTCAAATTGGGCGGACAACGAGCCGTCCAGGGTCACCGCCGTCCAATTGTCGTCCAAGATCCGCAGCCCTTTCTGGCCGAGATTGATCATCGGCTCGATGGTGAACACCATCCCCGGAATCAGCCGGATCCCCTGCCCTTTTTGCCCGAAGTGGGGTATCTGGGGCGGTTCGTGGAATTCAAAACCGACGCCATGCCCGACAAATTCCCGGACGACCGAGCACCCCTGCTCCTCGGCATAGGTCTGGATGGCCCAGCCGATATCGCCGATCGTGTTGCCGGGATTCGCCATGGACATGCCTTTCCGCAGAGATTCCCGCGCCACCGCGACGATCTTGCGCGCATCGGGCCCGGGAGTCCCCACAAAAAAGGTCTTATTGGCATCGGCATAGTAACCGTCCAATATGGTCGTGATGTCGACGTTAACGATATCGCCCGCATTGAGGATCCGGTCTCCGGGAATCCCGTGGCAGACGACTTCATTGACGGAAACACAAACGCTTTTGGGAAAGCCGCGATAGTTCAAAGGAGCGGGTACACCTCCGTTTTTTACGGTATATTCATGGACGATCGTATTGATCTCATCGGTCGCCATTCCCGGCTCGATTTGGGACTCCACCAGGTCAAGGGCTTCCAGCACAAGACGTCCGGCCTGCCGGATACCCTCGACATCGACCTTGGCTTTGATTCTAATTCTATATTTTTCGGCATAAGCGGCCGCCGCGTCTTTGATTTCGAACCGCTCCCGACCCAGGCAGCATTTTTTGTATTTCAGCCCGCTGCCGCAAGGGCACGGATCATTGCGCCCCACCTTCATCATCAC
>CP070697.1:1684637-1692609 GCA_020353555.1 Desulfobacterales bacterium | reverse complement strand
CCACGCCGATCTGCTTCATCCCGTCAACGAGATCCCGAATGGGACGCTGGCTCATCCGCGGGGTGCCGGTCAGGGTATAAACGCCCTGGCCCAGGGCAACGACCGCCGTCAAAAGCCGCATGGATGTCCCGGAATTACCGAGAAAAATGGGCGCAGCGCAGGGTTGAAACCGACCGTTGCAGCCATCGATGACGAGACGACGTGCCTGTTTTTCAACCCGGGCTCCCAGCCGTTGCACCGCATTCAGCGTCAGCCCGGTGTCATCGCTGGCCAGGCTGTTGTGGATGAAACATCTTCCATCCGCCAGCCCGGCCGCAATCAGCATCCGGTGGGTGTAACTCTTCGATCCCGGTACCGTTACTTCTTGGTACTCTATTTGTTGGGGTTGGATCTCACGCATAATTCCCGCTTCCCTGCGTTTGCGGCGCAGGCGCATTGAGGTTGGCAGATGCCAGCGCTTCCAGAACGGTTGCGCGCATGATTTCAACCGGAGCCGCGCGTCCGGTCCACAGTTCAAACTGAATGGCGCCCTGGTAGACAAACATGGCCACCCCGTCGACGGTGGTGCAGCCGCGCTGGGCAGCCTCCCTCAGAAGACGCGTCATTAACGGATTATAAATGGCGTCCATGACGATCATCTCTTTGCTAAGCGCCTCGGGCGGAAGGGGCATGGCCGCGGTCTCCGGAAGCATTCCCACCGGGGTGGTATTGATCAGGATGTCACAGTCCACGCGATCGGCATCGGCCAGCGGCCTGAATTCGGCGCCTAAGTCCCGCGCCAGTTGTTCGCCTTTGGCGGGCGTGCGGTTGATTATCGTCACGAGGCCGCCTTCGGCGATGATCCCGAACCCGATCGCCCGCGCGGCACCTCCGGCGCCGATAATAGCCACGCGCTTGCTTTTGATGCTCGTTTTCGCAGACAAAGCGCGGATGGCCCCGGCACAATCGGAATTGTAGCCGCAAAGCACCCCCTGCCGATTGACGACCGTATTAACCGCACCGATTTGGCGGGCCGCGGCGTCGACCTCATCCAGCCAGTCCAGGGCCGCCACCTTGTGCGGGATGGTGATACTGGCGCCGCTGATATCCAACGCGCGGATGCCGGCCAGGGCCGGGGCCAGGTCTTCGACCCGGCAGGCCAGATAAATACCGTTGTGTCCGACATGCCCAAAGGCCCGGTTGTGCATCACGGGGCTCAAGCTATGGGCCACCGGATTTCCCAAGACGACGTAGATCTTGGGCATCGCCGCCCCCGGTGGGGTGGCCGAGGGTGGCGCTTGAATTTCACGGGAAGCGGCGATGATATCGCCAAAAATGCGCCGCAGCGCAGGGGGGGGTAATCGGCCGTCGGCATTCAGACGCGCAAGCCTCGCCAGGACCTCGCTTTCCCGGGTGTCGTCGACCACCGGTTTGCGGATTTGTTTTTTGAGTTTCCCGATCTCTTGCACAAATGCAAGCCGCCGGTTGATCAGCGTCAAAATCGTCTCATCGATTTCATCGATGCGGCGACGCCATTCGGCCAGCGCCGAGGCGGTCTTGGCACCCATGTCGCTGGTTGGAACTTTGCTTGGCATGTCCGCTCCCCAAACACTTCATAAAATGGCAAATTCATCCAGCTCGCGGATGAGCTCCCGCATGGTCGGCATGGATATTTCCTCGACGACGGCCTTCCCCAGCCCGGCAAGCAGGACAAAATGCAGTCGGTCCCCCCACCTTTTTTTGTCCTTGGCCAGGGCCTCCATCAAACGATCGGCGGAGACCGGTATCTGGGTCGGAAGTTTGAGCTGCACGAGCAACCGCTTGATCCTTTGCTGATCCTCGGCGGACAGAAGTCCTCGGCGGACCGACAGCGCGGAAGCCAATACCATCCCGGCACTGATCGCCTCGCCATGGGGTACGCCGGCGATTTTTTCGATCGCATGCCCGAAGGTATGGCCGAAGTTCAGTTGCCGGCGTTCGCCTTTTTCCTTTTCATCCCGATTGACGATGGAGGATTTAATCGCCACCGAATCGTAGACGAGCTTGGCGATGACTTCGAGGTCGAGGCGCACGGCTTTCGCAGAGTTGCCTTCCAGATACGCGAATAAATCGGCGTCGGCGATGAGGGCGTGCTTAACGATCTCGGCCAGACCGCACGATACTTCGCGGGAAGGCAGGGTCCGCAAAAGTTGCAGGTCGCAAATAACAAATTCGGGCTGATTGAAAACGCCGACCATGTTCTTATAACCCGCGAAATTCACCCCGTTTTTGCCGCCGACACTGGCATCCACCTGGGCCAGCAGCGTGGTGGCAACGAAACCGAATTTCAATCCGCGCTGATACGTTGAAGCCGCAAAGCCGGCGACATCACAGACAATGCCTCCACCAACGCCGACGATAAAGGTCGAACGGTCCGCCCCGCATTCAATCAATCTGGCATAGATCTCCCGGACGGTATCGAGATTTTTGATTTTCTCGCCGGTACCGATTTCGATGACATTCCACGCCGCCAAATCTTTCCCATAGTAGTGCCGGACATTGCGATCGGTGACAATCACCGCCTTTGCGGGAGGTAGATACGTCTTCAGATCCGGCAGCCTGCCGCCGAAGATGATCCGGGAGTCACGCTCACGACCGTGAATCTCAAGGACTTGCATTAGGCGTCCTCCGAATTCAAAAGCTGAAACTCAAAACACCCGGGCCAGTTTCGCGCGGGCTGACCGCAGCAGATGCGCAGTGGTTTCCCACGAAATGCATTCATCGGTTATGGAGACTCCGTATTTCAGCGCCGAAAGATCTCCGCCGAATTTCTGGTTGCCTTCAGACAGATTGCTTTCCAGCATCATTCCGATGAGGGCCTCATCGCCGGCAATGCGCTGATCAACGATATTTTTCCACACGGTCTCCTGCCACTTGAACTTCTTGCCGGAATTGGCATGGGAACAGTCCACCATGATGGCCTCCGGCAAGTTCTTCGCTCTCAGACTGACGCGGGTCTCCTCAATGCTTTGGGGATCGTAGTTGGGCCGTCGCCCCCCGCGCAAGACAATATGACCCATGGGGTTGCCGGTCGTCTTAACGATGCACGTCTGGCCGTTCTGATCAATCCCCAGAAAAGTCTGGGGAGACCGGACGGCTACCAGCGCATTGATCGCGGTGGTGAGATTACCGTCCGTACCGTTCTTGAAGCCCACCGGCATGGAGAGGCCGCTGGCCATTTCGCGGTGGGTCTGGGATTCGGTCGTCCGTGCGCCGATGGCCGCCCAGCTGACCAGGTCCGCCACATATTGAGGTGTGATGGTTTCGAGCATTTCGGTGGCCGCCGGCACCCCCATTTCGGTGATCCTCAGCAATATCTTACGGGCCTTGCGCAACCCTTTGACCATATCGCAGGTATCATCCAAATTAGGGTCGTTGATCAGACCTTTCCAGCCCACGGTGGTTCGCGGTTTTTCGAAATACACGCGCATGACCACCAAGAGGGTATCTTCCACCTCGCGGCGCAAAACGCTCAGTTTCTCCGCATACTCGAAGGCGGCCTTCTCGTCGTGAATGGAACAGGGGCCTACCACCACCAGCAGACGCTTGTCTTTTTTCAACAATATGTTGGCGATATCTTCCCGCCCTGCCAGGACTGTCCGGTTCGCCTTCGCGCTGACCGGAAGTTCCTGTTTCAATGCCCGGGGTTCCATGAGCTTACAGTATCCCTTGATACGCAGATCATCGGTCGGTTTCATAGCCGGCTACCTTCCTTTCGCCGCGAAAAAGGCCGGGAAGCGATCGGGCTCCCACGGCCTTTGAAAACTAAAAAAGCCGTGGGTTCCGGATCCACCCGCGGCTTTTCGCGCTGAACAGATTATGTTGGTTTTAGCAGCGCACCCCCGGCGGATCGGTTTTATAATAAAACCGATAATAATAAAAATAATAAAAATTGCCGGGAAAATTGGGCGCCATTGACCTCTAACCACTTTTCAGAATAATGCACATCTATACACAATCAGATGGGTCCTGTCAAGGGTTATTTAGGCCCCCTTCCCCCCCAAATGTCCAAATGCGTTGCGACATTCTGATCTTAGAATCCAGGCCCGGCCTGCTCCCCTCGGTCCTCTCGGGACCCCCGGGCCAAACCAAGGCGAACATATCCTTGTGTCGGGCCATCGATTTTGCTAATAACAAATCGCACCAATCTGACTGCCGCACCCCCCCGCGCTGAGGATACCTATGCGGCCGGGGCGCGGGTGAGCATGTCACGCGAAGGATGCGCCCTGGACCACGCCGGATCGCTTTAACCCAAGAAGCCAAAGGAGGGACAATATGACCGAACAGGATCTCCGCAATCAGCTCTATGCTGCTTTTAAAAACCGCGCCTTGATGTACTACCACATCTTCAATGAACTGCGCGATGAGCTCGGCGAGGAAAAGGCCACCGCCGTCATGAAGCGCGCCATCTATAAGCGCGGCCGCGAGATCGGCCGACAGTTTCAAAAATATGGCCCGGCGGACATGCAGGGGCTCAAGGATGCTTTTGTGGCCCATGTGCCGGACGAAGGCCAGATGTTCGCCCCGGAGGTACAGCGCTGCGATGCCGGCGGCGTCGATATCAAGTTCCATCGCTGTCCTCTGAAAGAGGCTTACCAGGAAGCGGGACTGAGCGACGAGGAAACCGCCAAAATGGTTGAAATTGCCGCGAGCGTGGATTACGGAACCTTCGAAGGGGCGGGTTTTGAATTTTCGGCCGACACCTGGAAACCGGGAAGGGAAGGCTGTTGCCACCTCCACATTCGGCCCGGAAAAAAATAGAATCACACCGAACCGAGTTGGAACTCAAGGGAGAGAAACCTCGCAATCTCAAGGCGTTTCTCGTCGTTCGCAGCGGATGTCAATCACAGCATTAAGGAGGCCGTCATGCAAAGGAAGATTAACAAGGTCGGAATATTTTGGGTCGCATTCATACTCCTGTATACCATCGCACCGCAGGCCTGGGGCGCCGAGCCCATCTATATTGCCCTGAGCGGTCCTTTGACGGGGACATACGCCGAATACGGGCAAAATTTCAAGAAGGCCATCAGTCTCGGGGTCGAATGGATCAACGCCGCGGGAGGCGTCAACGGCCGGCCCATCGAGATCGTGGTGGGCGACAGCAAGGGGGATCCCAAGGAATCCGCCGCGCTGGCCCAGAAATTCACTTCGGACAAACGCATCGTCGCCGAAATCGGCGATTTCACCAGCACTTGCTGCCTGGCCGCCCAGCCGATTTACGATCGCGCCGGCATGGTGCAGCTATCGCCGACTTCTTCGCATCCCAAGTTTGCCCCGGGCAGTCCCTGGAGTTTCGGCATCATCGGCACGCAAGCCGGCGAGGGGCCTTTCATGGCGCGCTTTGCGACGGAGACCCTCGGCAAGAAGAAACTGGGCGTCCTCTACATCAACAACGACTGGGGGATTGTCGCCAAAGATATGTTTGTCCAGGGCGCCGAACAGACGGGCGCCGAGATTGTGGCCGTGGAGCACTACTTCGAAGCCGAAAGGGACTTCACCGGCGTCCTCACCAAGCTGCGGGGGCTCAAGCCGGAGCTGCTCTATATCTGCTCCATGTACAACGATGCCGCCCTCATCAGCAAACAGCGCGCGAAGCTGGGCTGGACCGATGTGGATGTGATGGGCCCCGGTTCCCTGTACTCTCCCAAACTCCTGGAGATCGGGGGCGACGCGGTCAACGGCCTTTACACGAGTGCGGTCTTTTTCCCCAAGGATCCACGTCCGGAAGTACAGAAGTTCGTGCAGGGGTTCGAAGCCAAGTATCAGGGGACGCCCAACATGTTCGCGGGCGTGGCCTACGACGCGATCAACCTGCTGGCCGAAACCATTCGTAAAGCCGGCACTGATCGGAAGGCGATTCGGGACGCACTGGCCCAAACCAAAGATTTCCCGGGCGTGACCGGAAAGATCACCTTCACCGCCAACGGCGATGTGGTCAAGGACTATCGCAAACTGGTCATCAAGGATGGTGCGTTCACGCTCTATGAGTAAACCCCTGACTTGAACCAGCCGTGTTGGCGCCGGAAGCAAGCCTGGGCTTGCCTTCCGGCGCCTCACTTCTTCACCCCGTGCAGCGGAGCGCCCCGATGCTCGTTCCTCAACTCATCAACGGCCTGACGCAGGGCAGTATCTATGCCCTCATCGCGATCGGTTTCGTGATTATATTCGGCACCATGAATCTGGTCACCTTCGCCCACGGGGAGGTGTACATGGCGGGCGCCTTTGCGGGCTATTTTGCGCTGACCCTCTGGCAGCTCCCCTGGTATTTCGCCCTGGCCATGGGCATGGCGGCCGGCTGGACCCTGGGCTTTATGATGGAAAAGGTGGCCTTCCGTCCCTTGCGCACGGCCGGACACATGCCGCCGCTGCTGGTCACGATCGGACTCTCGATTATCCTCAAAGACCTCGTCGTCCTGTGTTTCGGGGCCGAAAACCGGCCGGTGCCTTCGGTCTACGATCAAACCGTCCAGGTCGCCGGAACGCAGATCTCCGTGCTTCAGATTTTGCTTCTGGGACTCGCCGGGTTTCTGATCTTGGGCCTGCGGCTGCTGATCTACGGGACCAAAATCGGCCGGGCCATGCGCGCCACCGCCCAAGACCACGAAGCGGCCTACGCCATGGGCGTCAATGTGAACCGGGTCTTCAGCATCTCGTTTGCGCTGGCCTCCTGTCTGGGGGGGGCGGCCGGGGTCATGGTCGGGATGTATTACAATGCGGTCTATGCGACCATGGGAGAAGCCGCGGGCCTCAAGGGTTTTGCGGCCTGCATCTTCGGGGGGCTCACGAGCATTCCGGGGGCCATTCTGGGAGGACTGATCATCGGGATCGTTGAAAACCTCACGGTGCAATACATCGCCTCGGGGTACCGCGACATCGTCGCGTTTCTGGTCATGGTGCTGGTGCTGGTACTGCGGCCCCAGGGTCTGCTGGGCCGGCGCATAAGGGTGGTTTAAGCATGCCGCTGTATGATTTTTTTCCGCGTCGTGACAATGCGAAACTATGGCTGCCCGTGCTCGGCGCCCTGGTTATTTTCCCGCTCTTGGTGCGCGACGAGTATATCCTCAACATCGCCGTGCTGGCCGGGATTTACGTCATCCTGGCCTCAAGCCTCAATATCACCAACGGCTATACCGGCCTGTTTCAATTCGGCCATGCCGCTTTCTACGGCATCGGTGCGTACACCGCGGCCATTCTATCGACCCGCTACGATTTGCCCTTCTTGCTGACCCTGCCCCTGGGCGGACTGGGGGCGGCCCTGGTGGGGGCGGCGCTGGCGGTGCCGACCCTGCGCCTCAAGGGAATTTTCTTGGCCCTGGTGACCATCGGCTTTCAGCAGATCACCTATCTGGTCATCCTCAACTGGATCGGTCTGACCCGCGGGCCGATGGGAATTCCCGGTGTGCCGCCGCCGTCGATCCTGGGCTTTGAGCCGACCAGCAATTTCGGTTACTACTATCTCATTTTGGGTCTCACCCTGGTCGTTTTGTTTCTGATTTCCCGGATCGTCACATCACGGATCGGGCGCACGTTCGTGGCGATTCGGGAGGATGAGTTGGCCGCCCAATCCGTCTGTATCGCGACTTTCCCGGCCAAAATCCTCTCGTTTGTGATCGCCACCTTTTTGGCCGGCATCGCCGGGGCCTTCTTCGCCCACCACGCACGCTTCGTCAGTGCGGACTCCTTCCGCCTGGAAGAAACCTTTATCATCCTGACGATGCTCATTGTGGGCGGCATGGGGAGCTTGCTGGGCCCCGTCATCGGGGCCGTGTTTCTGGTGATCCTCCCGGAAGTGTTCCGCTTTCTGGCCGAGTACCGGGGAATCGTGTACGGCCTGATCATGATCGGGGTGATTTTGTTCCGTCCGGAGGGCATCGCCGGCGTGCCGGGGATCATCCAGGCGCGCGGATTGCTGTCCCCGGCCGAACCACCCACCACCGAAGAGGAACCCGTCACA
>CP070697.1:1676514-1684537 GCA_020353555.1 Desulfobacterales bacterium | reverse complement strand
CCGCTCTGGCGGCCCGCTGGGAGCGGCTCCTGGGGGTCCGCAGTGAAGTATTGAAAGCGCTGGAAACCGCCCGCGCGCAAAAGCTCATCGGGCATCCCTTGGATGCGGCGTTGGTGATCTCAGCGGCCGATGACCAGCTGTATCAGGCGTTGCAGCCCTACGCCGAGATCCTAAAATCTTTAGCGATTGTGTCCGCCGCGTCGCTGGTAAAAGGTGAACCGCCAGCCGGGGCTTACACGAGCGAAGAAATCGTCGGACTGGGGGTGCAGATTGAACCGGCCGCCGGAGACAAATGCGAACGCTGCTGGGTGCATGAGCCCTCGGTCGGGGAAAACGCCGAACAACCGACCATTTGCCGGCGTTGCCAGGATGCGCTGACCGCGATGAGCCTGGAAGGTTGAGGCGGGATTTGGAAAAAGATGTCTTCCAGTTTCCAATCCAACAAATACATCAAGCTGGGGATCATTGCCGGGGGGATCATATTGCTGGATCAGATCAGTAAGATCCTGATTCTGCATCGGCTGCCCCTGCATGATACGATTCCGGTCATAGCCGGCTTTTTCAACCTGACTCACGTTCACAATCCAGGGGGCGCCTTCGGCTTTATGGCCAACGTCGGTCCCATGTGGCGCAGCATCATTTTTCTCTTTATTTCTTCCATGGCGGTGGGGTTGATTTTTTATTTCTACCGCAAGACCCCCGAAACGCATTCCTTGCTTGCGGCGGCGTTTGCTTTGATTTTCGGGGGGGCCGTCGGTAATCTGATTGACCGTATTCGTTTGGGCAAGGTGATTGATTTTCTGGATTTTCATATCGGTCAATGGCACTGGCCGGCTTTCAATATCGCCGACAGCGCCATTTCGGTGGGGATCGGCATCTTTGTCTTTCATCTGGTGTTCAAGAAAATGCCGGAATAACCGGTCCGGGGGCATTTCTGCCGCGCCATCCTTGGCGGCATGTCAAAGGGCGTTGGTCAGGATGCCAAAAGCGCTGCGATCCCTCGGCCCTCTGCGCTGCGTTCGGCACGATGAGTCATGTCCGCGATAAATTACAAAGAGCTGCAGAAGTACTTGCAGGATCTCAAGCAGGATTCCGCCAGACGGCCGGCGCCGGTTTATTTGATCTACGGTGAAGAGTGGTTGGTTAAGCGGGCCTTCAAGGAGCTTCTGGATGATTTGGTTCCCGCGGGGGCGCAGCCCCAGAATTACGAGCTATACGATCGGGAAAATGAAAATATCGCGGAAATCATTCAACGGGTGAATACTTATTCGCTCTTTGCCGGTCGCAAAATTATCGCCGTCGTTGATTCCAAAATTTTCGATGCCTCCCGCGACCAGGGCCAGTTGCTTGAGACCGCCAAGAGGGCCTACGATGCAAGCGATATGCAAAAGGCCGCGCAGTATTTCCTGAGATTAATGGGCCGTTTGAAGGTTGCGTGGGAGGACGTGGAGACATCCCACCGCGACAAGATCCTAAACCTCAAGACGGATCCGGGGCAGGATACTTCCTGGTTGGAGGCAATCATCGCCTATTGCCGGGATAACCAGTTGAAAATTCCGGCCGTAGAGGACGGTGCCGGGTTGCTGCAACAGGCCCTGGAAAAGGGTTTTCCCGCGAACAATCATTTGATCATCACCACGGAAACGGCCGACAAAAGGCAGACGCTCTTTAAAACCATCGCCCGCCAAGGTGTGGTTATCGATTGTGCGGTGCCCAAGGGTGACCGCCGGGCGGATAAGATTGCGCAGGAAGCCGTTTTGGCTGAAACGATGCAAGCGATTCTGCATTCGAGTAAGAAAACCGTCGATAGAGGCGCTTACGCGGCTTTATGCGAACTGACCGGTTTTGATCTGCGGACATTTTCCAGTAATCTGGAGAAATTGATCAGTTATGTGGGCGATCGCGATCGGATTACGGCCGAAGATGTCCAGGCGGTTTTAAAGCGCACCAAGAAGGATCCCATTTATGATTTAACCAATGCCATCGCTGAGCGTAAACCCGAGCAGGCTTTGTTTTTCTTGGATTCGCTTCTGGCGGACGAATTTCACCCGCTTCAGATTCTGACCGCTGTCGCCAATCAAATCCGCAAACTTTTGCTGGTCAAGGATTTTGTCGAGAGCTCTTACGGCACCGGTTGGCAGGCCGCTTGTCCCTATCGTCATTTTGAAAACAACATTATGCCGGCGATAGCCGCTTATGATCAGGATCTGCTCCATCACATCGAAAGTTGGGAAGACCTGCCGACGGCCGATGGGACCGAAGCGCCGGCCGCCAGAGCCTTCCGGAAAAGGAGAAAAGCCAGAACGGATTTGTTAATCGCCAAGAGTCCGAAAAATACTTATCCGGTTTATCAGCTACTTAAAAAGTCGGAGAATTTTGCCAAGCAGGACCTGATGGAGGCGGTCGCCACTTTGACGGAAGCCGATTTAATGCTAAAATCCAGTGGCCAGCCGCCCAAGTTGATTCTAGAAGATGCCATCTTAAGAATTTGCCGGTCAGCGCCCAGGGTCTAGGCATGGAACCGGGGTTTGGCCCAAGGACCGGAGTCCGACATCAGGCGTCAGGGGACAGGCGACGGCGGGCCGCAAAGTGAAAACAGCCCTTTCCGATTGCGCGTTGGGCAAGGCGCACAGAGACCGCCCTGCGTCCGTGGTCCAGCGCTTGGGGGCGACGCACGGCGCGTATCTCCCCGCGCGCATCGAGTGCCGCGGGTGTCCCGCATCCGATAACCTGCTTTGCGCTTCAAGGGCCGGGCACGCTGCGCGCGGTCCGGCACATAAGGGGGAGATGCAGGATGGGATTCATACGACAGCAGGAAGAACGACTGGCCGTGCGGTTTTTGGGATGGCAATACCAGAGACTGAACCGGCCGCTGCCCGACGAGGCCGAATTGGAGCAACAGGCGCGTAAGATCGTGGATGAAGCCCATCGGATTGGTCGTGAAAGGGGTCGTAATGTCATTGCGATTATCAAAGAACTCATTGCCGACTATAAAAAATGAGTGCACCCAACCCTGGTGAATACGACGGGATTATCGCTGACAGCTGAACTGCTGCGCTGATTCTGGTTCGGGAAGAGGGGGTGGGCGATCATCGTGTCGACCGCCCCCCGGGAGGTCATGCATGCTCCATCGTTTGGACTTAGAGACGGACAAGCGCCAAGAACTGGAAGCGGTTTTCCAGAAGCATGGATTTACAGATTACAAATGGATCAACCCCAGAGAAATCGTCGTGTCCCAATGGGTGCGGATGAAATGCATGTACGGTTGCGGCGAATATGGCCGCAATGCGGCCTGTCCTCCCAGCGTACCTTCCGTTTCCGAGTGCGCCCAATTCTTCCATGAGTACCGCACCGCGGTGATCTTTCACTTTGAGAAAAAAGTGAAAAAACCGGAAGACCGCCATCGGTGGTCTCCCAAGGTCAATCTGAAGCTTTGCAAGTTGGAGCGAGAAGTCTTTCTTGCCGGCTATCAAAAGGCCTTCCTTTTGTTCATGGATAGTTGCGGCCTTTGTGATGATTGCGGCGGCACGCGAGCTGAGTGCCGGGCCCCGCGGGTGTCGCGTCCCTCCCCGGAGGCGATGGCGGTGGATGTCTTTACGACCGTGCGACAGGCGGGGTTTCCGATTGAAGTACTTGCCGATTATTCCCAGAAGATGAACCGCTATGCCTTTTTGATGGTCCAATAAACGTGTCTTGGTGTTTCTGGCGCTTGACAATTGCCATCATTGAGGCCGCTTGGCAGAGATCAAGCGTGGAAAGTGTTGGCGGTTAGAAGTTCGCGCTCCGGTCACTTCCAACGATCAACCGCTGCCGCCAGGAGCGACGATGAAATCTCGAGCCCGAAACGCAAGGCCTGTTGGCAGTGACGGGTAAAACAACAAGGAGGGATTGAAAATGAAGGACGATTGGGCCACTAGGCTGTCGTGCGCAATTCAATGTCAACGCTGTGAAGGGCGGTTGGACGCCAAAGCGGAAAGGATTTTATCGGTTTACGATCACCAGGCGATTTGTATGCGCTGTAAAAAGGACGAAGAAAAGCGGCCTGATTACGAAGAAATTTCCAAGCAAATGATTGGCCAGTGCCTGATCGATACGGAAGTGCAGTATGGTGATCCGGAAGGATACTGCTACCACCATTTTTATCCGTTCAAGTGCTGATCCGAGTCGCAGGGTTGGGCCCGACACTCCCAGGTGTAAATTGTCGACGGCGGAACCGCAGTTTCGCATAAGGACTTTGTTTTGATTTCGGAGGAGGTACGTGCGCGCGCACGTCATTCACGCGGCTGAGCAGGCCCCGGCGTGATCCATTCAACGGCTCACGCAATCAAGACTTGACCGCATTTAAAGATTCCACATGACCGGATTTTCATCCAGATGGTCGGTAACCAGGCGTCCAATTTTGTCCATCTCCGCCAGATCCGCCGCCGACAGTATTAAATCGGCCGCGTGAGCGTTTTCAATGGCTTGGGAGGCATTGCGGGCGCCGGCGATGGCGCAAGTTGCGGGGCGGGAGGTGCTCCACGCCAGCGCCAGTTGAGCCAGGCTGATCCCATTGCGGGCGGCGATCGGGCGAAGCTTGGCCAGCGCCGTCTGCACGCGTTGAGCATTTTCCGATTGAAAAAGCCTGTTGCGCGCCCGATGATCCCCTTTCGCAAATTGATGATGGGGGCCGAATTTGCCGGTCAACAGCCCTTGGGCCAAAGAGGCATAGGCCAGAATAGTGATCTTGTTTTTGATACAGTAGGGCATGGCATCTTTTTCGACATGACGCCAGAACAAGGAGTAAGGAGGTTGGAGACTGTCGATGCGACCGTGGGCGCTGGCTTCCTCTAACTGGGAAAGGGAAAAGTTGCACACCCCGATCGCGCGAATGATTCCCTGTTCTTTGAGTTGATTGAAGGCCGCCATGGTTTCGGCCAGGGGGACGCTGGCGCTGCCGAAGGAACCGGACGGCCAGTGGATTTGGTAAAGATCGATGTAATCGGTTTTCAGGTTCTTAAGCGACCGATCACACGCTTTCAGAACCTGATCAAATTTGAGGTGGTTGGCAAAGACTTTTGTGGCATATACGACCCGGTCCCGAATGTCGGCTGTGGCGGCGGCCAGGATGCGTTCGGAATGGCCGTTGCCGTAAACTTCGGCCGTGTCGAAGGCCGTGATGCCGTTTGCGAAGGCGGCGCGCATGGCCGCGGTGGTCTCGCGGTCCTCGATACCGGCCCACATGGCTTTGCCGGCCTGCCAGGTGCCCATGACAATCGGGGAGATTTTTACGTCTGAAGTCCCTAAAACGCGCAGCTGCATACCTTGCTCCGGGTTTACAGAATTGCAATTTCGTGTTGTTAAACGTAACCATTCCGTTGGCAAAAACAAGCGGGAATCATGGGCGTCAGCGCTCAAGCCTGTGATGGGCCGCTTTGGGGCTTCGGAACCCGGCCGACGTTTTCGCTATCGAGAGCAGGCCGCCGGGCACCGGGCACAGTCGACGGCAGGAGCGCTTGGATGGAACCAAATCAGTATGTCGATTTTTACCAGCTCGATCGGCGGCTGACCGCCGAGGAAGCCGCGGTGCGGGGAGCGGTGCGCCGCTTTGTAAGTGCGGAGTGCATGCCCATCATCGTGGATCATTTCGACAAAGGCGCTTTTCCCGCGGAACTGATTCCCCGCATGGCACAGATGGGATTGTTCGGTGTGCATGTCGAGGGGTATGGATGCAAAAAGCGCAGCGAGACTATTTACGGCCTGATCTGTCAGGAGCTCGGTCGCTGTGACAGCGGGCTGCGCGCGATGTTCTCCGTTCAGAATTCCCTGGTGATGCTTCCCATTTATCGGTTCGGATCCGAGCAACAGCGGAAGAAATGGCTGCCGGTCATGGCCCGCGGCGAAATCATTGGCTGTTTCGGACTTTCGGAGCCCGATTTCGGCTCGGATCCCGGAGGCATGCAGACAAAGGCCCGCAAGAAGGGTGCCAGTTATATTCTTAACGGCAAGAAAATGTGGATTACCAATGGTCCCATTGCCCAGCTGGCCGTTATTTGGGCCAAGCTGGAGAATGAAATCCGCGGCTTTTTAGTGGAAGCCGCAACCCCGGGACTACGGATTTCGCCCATTAAAAGAAAGTTTGCGTACCGGACATCCCCGACGGCCCTGATTGTTTTAAGCGACTGCGCCGTTCCGCAGGACAACCTGTTGCCCCAGGCCAAAGGTCTCAAAGCGGTGTTCGCGTGTCTCAATGCCGCCCGGTTCGGCGTCGCCTGCGGCGCCGTCGGCGCGGCCATCGCCTGCTATGAAGTTGCCCGGGATTTCGCTCTCAAGCGGGAGGTTTTTGCGAAATCCATTGCTTCTTATCAACTCGTGCAGGCCCAGCTGGTTTCCATGCTGGTCGAGATCACCAAAGCCCAGTTGCTTGCCTACCATTTGGGACGGCTTTTGGATCAAGATGAGGCTCGTCCGGCACAGATTTCTCTGGCGAAGTTGAATAATGTTCAGGAGGCCTTGAAGATCGCGCGCCTGGCCCGCGATGTCTTGGGAGCCCGCGGCATCTTGGCCGATTATCATGTCATGCGCCACCTGTGTGACCTGGAGGCGGTCAGCACCCTGGAGGGCACCGCCAGCATGCATACGCTGATACTGGGGCAGGAGCTCACCGGCCTATCGGCGTTTAGTTAGCCGTGCCTCTATGCTAACCCATAAAATCGAATCATTGAGGCTGTAGAAAACCCGAGGGCTCTTTTTCCATTAAGAGCCGCGGATCAGGGGCCGTGCCCTTGTGACTTTTGCGTAAGGAGAAAAATGATGGAAAAAGTGAAGATGGGACCTCAGACCCTGCTCTTTCCGATGCCGGCCGTTTTGGTGGGTACCCACGTCAACCAAACCCCTAATTTCATGACCGCCGCCTGGTGCGGCATTGCGGCGTCTTCTCCGCCGGCTCTCACCGTGGCCGTGCGGCGGGCCCGGTTTACCTTCGAGGGGATAACCGCCCACGGGACGTTTTCCATAAATGTTCCTTCGGCCGATCTGGTCAAGAAAGTGGATTATTGCGGAATTTATTCCGGTCGGAAGAAGGATAAATCCGCCGTGTTTGAGGTTGAGTATGGCCTCCTCGATACCGCCCCCCTCGTGCGGGAATGCCCGGTTAATCTGGAATGCAAGGTAATTCAGTCCGTGGATCTCAAGAGCCACACCCTGTTCATCGGTGAAATCGTGGAATCCCATGTCAGGGCGGACTGCCTGACCAATGGGCAGCCGGATCCTCGCAAAATCGACCCTCTGATCTATGGCACCGGTGCCCAGCAATACCTCCGTTTGGGAGAAGTCATTGCCGATGCATTTCGGATTGGCAAGGAAAGTTAAACAGGAGCACTGCGCCTCGGCGGGTGGTTAAGGTCGACGACTGGATCCCTCCGGAATTCGCCGTGCAACCTGCGCGACGACACGCCCAAACCGCTTAATCAGGTGATTTGATGCGCACCGGAAGACTGCTCTTCGTGCGCGCGTGGATTTAGAAGGCCGGCCGCAAACGGCGACGAACCGCGTGGAGACGAAACATCTTGTATCTCGCACAAAAAGTAGTTAGGGGCAAAACCCAGTACTTTATCCGTGAAACGTACCGGGAAGGCAAGAATCTTTTGAGCCGGAATGTGCTTGACCTTGGAACGGATCCCTCGCGCTACATCGTTTATCCCGGCGGAAATGCGTTTTATATCGATGAAGTCATTACGGACAAGTTGAGCGCCGGGGGAACAGAAACCGCATATGCCGAGCTTGAAGATATCTTCTGGCGGTTTTTGAAACCGGAAATCCGAAGGGTTCTGGAGCCGTTTCGTCGCCGCGAAAAACTGACTCGCAAAAGGAGGCGCCCCCAACCGCCCGCGGAACATTACGGAGGGCCGTTTCATATTTTTGACAAGCGGCGAATTCATTTTCTAAAGTTCGGTGGCATGGAGCAGGGCTCTGTGGGATGCCTGCCGCCGAAATTTTTCCGCATGCTCGTCAATAAATCCCGGGATGAGATCGAGCAAAATTT
>CP070697.1:1668377-1676414 GCA_020353555.1 Desulfobacterales bacterium | reverse complement strand
ATTGCCCGGCGCTGCCCGCCCACTGCGCGCCAATTTGCACGACGACCTTTGCAATGATTTGCTCGAGGACGGGCTTGACTTTACGGGCGACGGCCAGAATGTCCTCGACGGTTGCCGGAACCGGGTCGTCGGGATTGTTCAGATTGGTGATCGTGGACAGGCCGAGCACGCGTATCCCGGCATGGACGGCGGCAATGACCTCCTGAACCGTTGAGAGTCCAACGGCCGCTGCGCCGATTGTCTTTAGGAACCTGATTTCGGCCGGTGTCTCCAGCGAGGGACCCCGCAACCCGACATAGACCCCTTTATGCAAAGTAACGTCAAGCTCCGCCGCGGCCTTTTCGGCCAGATTGATCAGCTGTCGATCGTAGGCCTGGGACATATCGGGGAATCGAATCCCCCAACTGGCCTCATTCGGACCGACGAGCGGGTTGGCCCCCGTGAGGTTGATGTGATCGGTGATGAGCATGATGTCGCCGGCCTTAAAATCCGGTTGGAGTCCGCCGGCCGCGTTGGAGAGGATCAGGTTCTTAACCCCCAGCTCCTGGATGACTCGGATCGGGAAGGTGACTTCCGTCGGGGAATAGCCCTCGTATAAATGGAAGCGTCCCTGCAGGGCCAAGACCGGAATGCTCTGGATCGTGCCGGCCAGCAGGCGGCCGTGGTGGCTCTCCACGGTCGAGACCGGAAAATGAGGCAGGTCCTGGTATGCGAAAGAAGCCGTGACCTGCAGCGAGGCAACACTTTCGCCCAGGCCTGTCCCGGTAAGCAGCGCAACCACAGGCGCGGGGCCGATGCGGGCGTTGAGAAAATCGGCGGTTTCGACGACTTGTCGCTTGTAGTTCGGCATAGACTTTCCTCAGGAGACTTTTTATCGCAGCAATCTTATTTAATTCAGGATTTTCTTTCAGTCAATTTATTCCCCAGCACACTGCGGTTTCTGACCGCCACCGCCCTTTTCTTAGCCGACCAAGTCCGGACGCGGGCGAGCGCCTGGCAAGGCAGATCGGGTGGGCAAACTTCGCGATTATCCTCGATGGATTGCGGCCGTGCCGCGGTTAAAACCGCCCGGCCGAGGGGCGTGCGCGTGATAACGGTCGTCCAGCCTTCTTCGGCACCGAGGCCGCCAAATGAGAGGTCGGCGTACTCGGCGGAATAATCCGGGCAGAAGTAGCAGGCAAATCGTTTCATGAATTCCAGCTCGTCCAGTATGATGGTTTTCACTTCGCCGCTGCTCAGATGGACCATCAGATCTTCTTTGATATTGATCTTTTTGACATGTTCCCATCGAAATCCGCCGATCCTGGCGATTTTTTCGCGTTGCTTTTTACCAAAGATAAAGTTCCCCGAACAGAAGAGCCCCAAACAGAATTTAACCGAATCGGCCGGGATGAGGTTGAGGGTTTGCATGCGCCGGACAGCATGGATCTGACAGGGCGTGCCGACAAACGCCACCCGCTGCAGGCCGCTTTTAATCAGAGGTTTGAATTCCCTGATTTGGGAACAGGTTAGATAGTGGTCGCTGAAGCTTTTCATGCCGTGGGACGTGTCAAAGAAAAAACCCGCCGCACCGCGTATATCCGCTTCGGATACGGCCAGGAACGGTTCGCGCTGGAAGGCGCCCACTTGTTTGGTCACGATGGCGCCGTCGATCTGTCCGCTTTTGAATAAGTGCACCAGCAGCGCCGTGACCACGCCGCCGTCGGTGGCTTTCGTCCGGATAGCCGGATCCATGGCGCGCGCCACACAGGTTTCAAGCACCCGGCCGAGAGGCGCTTGCCAGCCCAGCCTTTTTTGGGTTTCCTCCTCCAGCTCATCGATTTCCGGGCAAATGGCATAGCACAGCCCGCACTCGATGCATTTAGCTTCATCGGCATAGCGCGGGTTGCCTCCCGAGTCCAACTCCAGAGCGCCGTAGTTGATGGCGGTGCAAAACGTCACGCAACCGCCGCAGCGATGGCAAAGACCTGGTTTTTGCACTTCTTGAACCAAGTTGAAAAAGGTTTTCATTATTTCTCCTGTTGACCGTCCGGGACGTTTTCAAAGCGACGGCAGGGATGGTAGGTTCGCTCGGTTCCCTAAAGCCTTGGAACGCCGCCCCGTCAGCTTACTCTGAACTTCAGTTTCCTTTGGCCGTGCGACCGTCATCCGCATCATCAACGGCGTTTCTCGCAAGCCGTCAGCCCCCCTGCGGGCTCAGCCGTAAGTCATTTCGAAAGGGGCGCCATCGGACCAGCAGGAGGTAAGCATGGCCATGATTTGGGATGTGTCAAACCCCTTGAGATGAATGGCGCCGGAGCGACATGAGGCCACGCAAAGTCCGCAGCCCTTGCACAAAGTGGACTGAATTTCGGCTTTCGCGGTTTGCGCATTGAGTTGGGGGGCCGAATAGGGGCACAGCGCCAGGCAAACCCCGCAACGACTGCAAAAATTCGGATCGACGACCGCCACGGTGCCACTGACCGCAAGCTCCTTGGCAGATAAAACCGTTACGGCGCGGGAGGCGGCCGCCAGCGCCTGCACGATCGATTCATCCATCGGCTTGGGCGCGTGGGCCAGACCGCAAACGAAGACACCATCGGTCGCAAAATCATTGGGCCGGAGTTTAACGTGTGCTTCGGCAAAGAAGCCGTCCGCATTTTGGGGGACTTTGTAGAATTGCGCCAAGGGATTATTCTTCTCCGTCTGCACGGCACTGGCCAACACCAGAAGATCGCTTTGAATCACCATTCTGCGGCGGAGCACACGATCGGTGAATTCAATTTCCAGATCCCGGGCGGTCTGGCGGACGGCGATGCCTTTGCCGCTATTGTACCGGATGAATTTAATCCCCCGGGTTCGGGCCTCGCCGTATAGATCTTCGCGGAGGCCATAGGACCGCATGTCGCGGTATAAAACAAAAATATTCAGCTGATTGCCGAACGGACCTCGGAGGCTGCGCAGACCTTCAATCGATTACGGGCGCAAGGAGAGAAGGTGGCCGGGGCCTTTCATCTAACCTGCTAGTGCGCGGAAAACCTCGCATGCCCAGACTATTCGGGGATAAGTCGCGGTCGAATGCGAAGCGCAATGGGCGCGGTTCGGTTTGTGACTTGTCCGCTTGGAACTTGCCCCTCTTCTCCCCACAATCGGTCCGGCCCTTTACGCCCGCTTAGCGCCTTTTTTCTTGATATTTCAATTTTTTTAGTTCTATTATAATTCATTTCGGCGTCATAACCCCAATAAAGGTTGAGGAACTTAACCCGTGTTTTCACCCTTACCCGGCCTCCCCCGGACTCCGGGCGGTGCCGGGCGCAGAGAATCATTACTTTGGGGAGGATGAAGAAATGACCCGTTGGCGGCTTGAGATAGGGATGATCTGGATGACTGCTCTGATAGCCGGCTGTTCCGTCCACGCGGTTCCCCAATGGGGACAATTTCATGGAGATCCGGCCAGTCGGGGATTTCAGCAGGTCGAAAGCGGTTTTGCACTCTCTTCGGCCTGGAAGTCAAAAGCTTATGAGATTACGACTTCTTCTCCGGTGATCGGCAAGGATACGGAGGGTAAAGAGACAATCTATATCGGTACGACTGGCGCTTTACTGGTGGCTCTGAGCGCTGAGGACGGCAGTGAAAAGTGGCGGCGGGCGTTCGGTTCGTTGGGGACCCCGGCGCATCTAGTTTCATCTCCCGCTGTATCGAAAATGGGCGATATTTATGTGGTCGCCAGCCACCGGGTCGACCATGGCCGGCTCCAAAGCACTCTCTGCAAAGTCGATCCGTTCGGCAACCCGGTTTGGTCCTACAGTTTTCCGGACCATGGATTCACCACGGGATCTCCCAAGGTTGTCCAGCGGGGGGACGATACCCTCATTTTCACCTACGTGTATGTCGGCCCGGTCGGCGATCTCCGGGGGGAGCTGTTTGTCCTGCGCGATGAAGGATATCGGGCGGAGTTGTTGCAGCGCAAGGCCTTGGGCGCATGCCGCGATGATATCACCGGCAGCGGTTCCGGTCGAGACGACCGGTTGGATTCCCTGGACGCGGTCTGGGATTTCATTACCGCCTTTCCCATCGAACGGCAAAGGGACGGCACGCTGCCGAATCAGTTTCTCGATCCTACGGTAGCGATTGTATCCCAAGGGGAGAGGCTGCTGATTGCCATCGCCGACAATTTGTGCCGCCTGGGTGTGTATGAATGGCAGGAGGGTCAATTGTCCGTGCTCTGGGGTTTAGAACACGCTTTTGAGAAGCATTCTTCCACCGCGTTGCTGTCCAGTGGTCTGATGGTATTTGGCCGCCGGGATGGAAAGGTCCTGGCCCATGATGTCGATACGGGCGCGAAAATGTGGGAGTATGACGCCGGCCAGCCGGTAATGGCCACGCCGGCGGAAGCGCGGGCCCGATTGATCTTCGTCGTTTCCAAAGACAATATTCAGGTGGTCAATGCCGCCGACGGCACGCTTGTTCATGACGGAACGTTTCCCCGAAAATTGAAATTGCGGGGCCAAACCTTCGCATCACCCGCGGTAACCACCAACCGCGTATATGTTCCGGCCTGGGAGATGCTTACGGTGACCCACGATTTTAGAACCCGCTCCCATGATACCAATTTCCATGGAAATGGTTTATCCTCCGCAGCCATCGGCGATGACGGCGCGGTGTATGCCGTCGCAATTGACGGAACGGTTTGGAAGTACCTGTCGACCCGGTAAAGCCACGGCGCTTGGCCCCCATCTCGGATCTGAACACCAAAATCGCCTATCGCGCAGCGAGGATCTTCGCCCAGATAGGGATATTACTTCAGCAGTTTGAGAATTTCATCCCAATCCTTCACTTTTTGGCCGTCTTCGGTTTCTTCGAAAGTATATCGGCGTTCGATGTGGTCCGCGGCCGCGGACAGTAAGGCGGGGGAAGCGATCATGGCGTGGAGCTTGACCCCTTTTGCCTGCAAGGCTGCAAGCATCTCGGGTCCTTGCCAGGGCAAAAGGGCCGATTCCGGAAAATTCTCTTTTTCGAGCCAGCGCTTGAGTAAGCCGGCCCCCAAGTATCTGCTCAGATATATGATTTGGTAGTCAGCCTTGAGAGTTTCCACGGCCTTGCGTCCCGCCTCTCTTTCTTCTTTCGATAGAAAACTAGTTTGAAAGGCGCCTTCAACCTCGATGACAATGGCTTGGTCGCGCTTGTCCATGACCAGCATTAAGCCGCTGGCGTTGTCACCGTCGGCGCGGGCTTCAATTCTCTTAAATCCGGCGCGTAGCGGCGTATATTTGAGATAGCCGTAACCATCTCCGCCGGTCAAGATTTGCTTGAGTTTTTTTTGATCCAAATAAATTTCGACGCGCCTCCCGCCCTGGGAAAACAGGAGGCCCTTGGTCAGGACCTTTAAGTACACCGGAGTTCCCACGGTGGTCACCCGATCGAAAACGACAACGGCTCCCCGGGATACCGGTGCACATAGGAAGGTCAGAACGAAAATTAGCCCGGCGGCCCGAATATATTTTTGGGGTTCAGCCAGCATGCAGCGCCTACCATGTCAATCCATTCTGCCGCCAACGCCGCGCGTTATTTTGCCTATCAATTCCGCAATGGCCGTCCGCAATGGCCGATTTCTCCCGGCGCGGCGTCAGGCTCCCGCGCCGCGGGCGGGGTGCATCGCGACGGCTTAGGGAACTAAATCGAAAATAAGTCTGAATAGCTGAAACTCAAGTTGCATTCGCGCGTTTTACGGAGGACACACTCCGGCGATGATGGCGCCGCCTGAAACGGGAGTGTGCCCTTCGGCAGGTTGGCCGGCAGAGATCCTTTGCGCTCTTGACACTGCGGGCATGCTTCTCTATAGTTAAGCGCAATCCATAACTGATTTTTGCCTTTCCCAAGTCAATTTCTTTTGCGGCGATCTCTTCGGCGTTTTCCGAAAAAAAGTTAGGAAAACATGGGAGGTTGGAGGCCCACGGCTCCGAGCGCCGATGATTAGAGTTATATTCCATGACCAGCTGGACAGAACCGCAAAACGTTACGGAATGGCTGCGACGATTGTTCGCCTTAAGACCGGTTTTACTGACATTATTGATCATCGGTCTCTTGGTGTTGGAGCTGCGCTTCGACTGGGTTGAGCACGCTTTGGGAGACTATCTGGCCAGCACTAATCCCATGCGGCCCGAATCCGGTGCGATCTGGGAAGAAGGCCGTCAAACAAGGCGGGCGCGCGAAGCCCTCGAAGAAATCGTCATCGATCGTCAGGCTTCCCAGCGTGAAGCGCGCAACGCGACCACATTGACGCAGATCGCGGCGATTGCGGCATCCCGCGGCGGGGTGATGTTGTCCGCCGAACGTTTTCGCAACCTCTATCTCAAACTGCCGCCGGCGATTGCCCTTGAGATCGCATCGGCTTACGAACTTTTGCGGTTGGGCAGTGACGGCCGCTGGCAACGCACGTATTTTGAAAAATCCGACGGCGGTTTGACCGTGTATCTGCTGGATGTCCAAAATCGCGCGTTAAGGCAGCTGGAAGTACCGGCCGATCTGCTGAACGATCTTGATCCCGGCGATTTGGCGCGGGAGGAGAGTCTGGAGGAATTGCCCAGCTTTGCAGAACGTATTTATCCCGCGGAGCGTTTCCTGGCGGTCCTGGAAGTATTCTCCGAAGAGATTCGCCGGAGTGTGGTTCCCCATCCGGAAAAGCTCTTGAATACGCCCGGCCGCATTATCCGGGTCGGTATTTCGGACGAAACCGTGGCCGGATTCATCACGCTGGGCTTCGAAATCCTCAGCGGAACGCAACGCCGGGTGGTTTTGGTGCGGGGTCGCGACTGGGCCGTCTGGCGCCTGCGGGCCCAGTTGGAGGAAGCCAAAAAGTCGAACCCCATGAAGTGACCATCTCAAATTGGTGATCGACGATGTGCGGAATGTTTTCGATTCCATGATCATCAAAACGGCGCCGCGAAAGGACTTCCCCAGATCGTCAAGCGTCAATCTTCTTTTCGGTTCTTCCGCCCCTGAACGGGTTCAGGCCTCGACCCGATTAAACCCAAACTTGACGCGTTTTTGAGGAACGGACACCACCGTGAGCCTTATGGCCCAAATGATACGCCGACTGAGCGGCGTTTTTTACCTGGCGGTGACGCTGGCCGGGTGTGGTGCTCTTTTAACGGTCGGGCTGTTTTTCGTCGCCTTGCGGGATTTGCCGCGCGTGCCGGAGCCTTTGACCCGCATTATTGAAACGCCTCCGACGGAAATCTATGCGGCTACCGGCGAAACAGTCATGGTGATCGGCGGCCGCGAGCCCGTCCTTTTGAATCGAATCTCCCCCTACTTTATTGAGGCGGTCATCGCCACCGAAGACCACCGGTTTTGGGAGCACCATGGCGTGGACAAGCTTCGCACTCTAAAGGCGCTCGAACTGGCTCTTTTTGATCGCGGCCGGATTCAGGGGGCCTCGACGATCACGCAGCAGCTTGCCAAAAACCTGTTTTTCAGCTACGAGCGCACCTATATCCGCAAGTTTCGGGAATTGTTGGTGGCCCTGCAGATCGAAGCCCAATTCAGTAAGCACGAAATCCTGGAAGCCTACCTGAACCAGATTGCCTTCGGCGTCGGGGCTTATGGAGTCGAGCAGGCCGCCCGTTTGTTTTTCAGCAAACCCGCTTCCGAATTAACCTTGGCGGAGTCGGCCTTGTTGGCCGGTCTGCCGAAATCACCCACGCGCTACAACCCGTTGCGACACTTTGACCGGGCCAAGCAACGCCAGCAGCTCGTTTTAGCCCGCATGGTGCAAGTGGGCTACATTACGAAGGAAGAAGCCGCTGACGCGGAGCGGGCCCATTTGGCCCTGCGGCCGCCCACAATCCGTAAACCCAGGGGCAGCTATTTCTTCGATAGCGTCCTCAAGCGCTTGGAAGAACGTTATGGTCCGGAAGCGGTCTATCACGGGGGACTGAAGGTGATGACCACCCTGGATCCCCAGCTGCAGTCGTGGGCAGAGGAATCCGTGCAGGATGGGCTGGCCCGACTTGATCAGATGCTGGGTATTGCCGCACCGCTCGCTGATCAGCGAGC
>CP070697.1:1660211-1668277 GCA_020353555.1 Desulfobacterales bacterium | reverse complement strand
AGCATGGCCGTATCGTCCAGAAACATGCCCATCAGCAGGTAGGAAACCTGCATCATGACGATGATTCCCCAGGGACTGAGATGCCACCTCTCGAGAAAGAGCGACTCGATCGCATGCACCGCGCCCAGTCCATCAAAGACGGAACTAAAGGCAAGTGCCGCCAGAATAACCCACATAAACATGCAACTGACGCTCAGGGTATTGCGAAGTGTATTTTCCAGTACCCGCCGGTTCAGGCGGCGTTTGACGACAGCGGCCAGGGTCGTTGCGACCGCACCGGCCGCGGAACACTCGACGAGACTGGTTATGCCCATCAAAAAAAGCCCCGTCATGGAAAAGATAATGACCAGCGGAATGATGCCGGCCCTGAGCAGCCGAAATTTCTCTGCCCAGCTCATCTGCCGCTCTTCCGGGGGTAACGCCGGCCCCAGCTCGGGTTGAAGTTTGCATCGAATCGCAATGTATAATATAAACAGGCCGGCCAGCAGGAGGCCCGGGAAAACACCGGCCATCCACAGCCGGCCCACGTTTTGCCTGGCGATCATGCCATAGAGTACCAGAACGACACTGGGCGGGACCATGATGCCCAAAGAACTGCCGGCCTGGATCACGCCGGTTATCATGACCTTGTCATACTTGCGCTTGAGCATCTCCGGCAAAGCCAGACTGGCGCCAATCGCCATGCCGGCCACACTGAGCCCGTTCATGGCGGCGATTGCGACCATGAGGCCGATCGTTCCAATGGCTAGCCCGCCATCGAGCGGACCCATCCAGACATGGAACATGTTGTAGAGGTCATCCGCGATTCCCGACTCGGAAAACATATACCCCATATAGATGAACAAGGGCAGCGTTAGGAGCGGATACCAATTCAGCAAAACAAAGCTGGCGTGGAACGGCATTCCCTCAGCGCCTTCCCCCCACAGGAGCAAAGCAAAAACGGTGGCAACACCGCCGATGGCACCGAAGATCCGTTGGCCGGTGAGCAGCATGACCAACATCGAGGCAAATATCAGCGCCGCAATAAGTTCATAACTCATGGTAGCGTCTCCCCTCTAGCCTTTGACAGGTCCCTGAAGAATGTAGCGATCACCTGCAACAGCATCAGGAAAATTCCCAGTGTCATAATAATCTTGATGGGAGCCAAAGGCGGAGCCCACGAGGTATAGTTGACCTGCCCATAGGTTACCGCATATTTGGAGGCGGAAATGCCGCCGGTGAGGAGAAACACCAGGTAGAAGATAAGGAGCAAAGCCGTAAAAACGTCTGAAAGAGCCTGTCTCCTCGCCGACCACCGGCCATAGAGGAGATCCATTCGAACATGTCCGTCGAGAATCATGGAATAACCCCCGCCAAGCAAGTAATAGGCGGCCATCAGAAACTGCGCCATCTCCACCACCCAGATGTGGGGCGCATTAAAGAGGGTTCGAGATATGGACTCATACAGCAGAATGCCCATCATCGCAAAGACCAAATACATTGAGAACTTACCTACGGTCTGATTCATCGCGTCAATATATCGCACATAGATTCTTACTGGTTTAGGCATATTAGCCTCTTTCGTTGAGTTCTTTTCAGTCGGAGTTTTAGAAGTTGACCTTCCCTAGCCGATTGTGTTCCGCGGCTAGGGAAGGCTCGATGCTATGCGCAACGTTGGATGCCCGGTGCATCAATAGCGGTAGGGAGGACCGGCTTCTTTCATGGTCTGGGCATACTCTTTGAGTATTTTGACCACCTTGGCATTCCGGGGGCTCTTGGCCGCAATCTCGTCCCAGAACTTGAGGGCTTCATCTTCCACCACCTTCCACTCCGCGTCGGGGATGGAGGTGAGCTGCAGCTTGCCCCCCTTGGTGCGGTAGTGCGCCTCCCCCCACCAGTACCAATGTTGGCGGTAGTAGTGGGAGCTGTCCATTGACAGCCGGAACAACGCCTTCAGGTGCTCCGGCAACGCCTCCCATTTCTTGGTGTTCGCAAAGTACGAACCCATCCAGGCACCGGATATGGGATTGGTCAGATAATATTTGGTGACATCCGCCCATCCGACGGTATAATCCTCGGTGATGCCGGACCAGCAAACGCCGTCCAGTTCACCCGTTTGAATGGCCATCTGCACGTCCTCATAGGGAAGGGACATGGGGACAACACCGAATCGTTGCATGAACCTGCCCCCCGTGGGAAACATATACATTCGCAGTCCCTTGAGGTCCTCAACGTGTTGGATTGGCTTGACGGTGGCGAAATTGCAGGGGTCCCAGGCGCCGGCACTGAGCCAGGTGACGCCTTTGACTTCAGCGTAGGCTTCCTCCCAGATTTTGTTCAGCCCATACCAGTTCCATAGCACGGGCACATCGAGTGAGTAACGTGAAGCAAAGGGGAAATAGGCCGCAAATACAGACACATCCACCGGCGCCGCCATCGAGTCATCGTCACTCTGGGCGGCATCGATGGTCCCCTCCTGTACGGCTCGAAACAGCTCACCCTGGGGCACCAGTTGATCAGCACTGTACAATTCGATCACCATCTCGCCATTGGCCGCCTTATTGAACGCATCGATGGACGGTTTGATGACATGCTCAGCCAGGGGAGGACCGGCGTACGTCTGAAGCCTCCACCGGATGGGTTTTTTCTTTTGTGCAAACACATAGGGTGCATTTACCGCTGTAGTTGCCACGGCTGCCGCTGTTCCCACGCCCGCTTTTTTAAGAAAATCGCGTCTTTTCATTTTACCTCGCTCCTTTCATAGAGTTTGAGTTAACATCCAACCAGATCGACAAGGGCATAACAGTTCAATGGTGCTGCTAAACGACGCTGAGGTGATGGTTCACCGACGATGATGCAATGCGTCACGGCGCCCGTTCGTGGTGGCGCTATAATCGGTATCAACTACATCGCTGAATAAGGTGCTGTCAAGTTTTTTGTGTAGGGAGCTTGATCGTCGATCGAAAAAAGGATTGACGCCTTGCCTACTGCCGTTATATTGTCCCTGTTCAAATAAACGTCATTGCGCACGACCTGCCAAAGCCGGCGGAATGATCGCGACAAGCGTTGCCGCGGCGGGCGGCCCGACAACCCACTGTGAGAACCGTTTTGACAGCGAAAAAGAGGAAATCTTGACAGCGAAAAAGAGGAAATCGACATGTGCATGGCAACGCGCCTTTTGGACCAGGAATTCAACGCAACCGCCTGTTATGACCTATTGCCTGAATGGAAGGATTTAGAAGTCCGTATCACGCAGCTAAACGGCGGAATAACCAACAAACTGTACCGGGTTCGGTCAGCCAAAGGCGATTACACCGTCCGGATCTACGGTGATAAGACCGATCTCTTTATCGACCGTGACCACGAGGCGCATACGATTGAAGAGATGTCCAAGCTCGGGGTCGCCTCCAGGATGGTAAAGTACATTCCCGAACGGGGGGTGACGATCGTCGAATTCATCGATGATTCGATTGTTCTCACCAATCAACATTTTCTGGATGCATCGCTGTATCCGAAAATTGTGGAGCCGATCCGCAAAATACATTCGAGCGGGGTGCGATTAAAAAAGATTTTCGATCCACTGGTTGAGATCATGAAGATGTCCGCCATTCTCAAAAGGCTGGACGTCGAGTATGAGGAGTTTGACATTGCCGGTACTATCCAACGTCTAATCAAGCTGTCGAGCATTATCAACATGCCGGAGAGCGAATTTTCACCCTGTCACAACGATCTGCTCGCCGATAATTTCATCCTGATCAACGACGACGCTTTGCACAAGTACGATGCTCCCATGTATCTCATCGACTGGGAGTATGCCGGAATGGCGCCCCGGCACTACGATATCGCCGATATGTTCCAGGAGATCCTGGTTCCCCGCGAGGCGGAAAAAGGCATTGTCGCGCAATATTGTAACGGCGTTGATTTTGATCGCACTCTTTTCCTGATCGATCTGTTTAAACCGTTTCCGGATATCTACTGGTTTCTGTGGAGCCTGATCCAGTTGAACGTATCCAAGATCACCTTCGACTACTATAACTACGGGAAAGTAAAATATGAAAACGCCCTCAAGAACCTAACGTTCGTCCAGGAAGCTTACGGGGTGGCCGTTTAGCATCGGCGTTGGGAAGGGTGCCGATTCCAAAGCCTGCCCGCGCGTCTAAATAAATAGGGCCTCATTGGTAAATAAGCGTTTTTGAGTGCACGGCGGGATTTCTATTGACAAGACGGGATTTTCCCGCTATTTTAGGAGTTCAGATGTATATACATCTATAACAATAGACATCGGGGACGATCAAGCGCGGACAAGGATATAAAAGCCGAGCCTTATCGGGTTTGACGGGGAAGGAGCAACCGGCGGCAAGCGCATTTGGGGGTAGGGACAGCATGTCACATGGGAGGCAGCAAATGAAATTTCCGATCGATCTGGGCGCATTCCAAACACTGAAATTTTCCACGTCTCAAAGCGAACTCACCGCTGAACAAGCGGAGCGGTTGCGGACCAACATCGAGGTGGTCCGCGACAGCATCGTCTTTTTCACGGCCTACGCCAACACCAAGGGTTTGGGCGGACATACGGGCGGAGCCTATGACATCGTTCCGGAGCTTTTAATCGTCGACGGTTTCATGAAAGGCAGCGATAGGGTTTATCCCGTCTATTTTGACGAGGCCGGCCACCGTGTTGCCATCCAATACATGATGGCGGTGCTCAACGGCTACAAACCGCCGGAATCGCTGCTGCATTATCGCGAATTCGGCAGCGGTCTCTACGGCCATCCCGAAAGAGAGGATGACCAGGGCGTATTTTTCAGCTCCGGCCGGCTGGGCCACCTGTGGAGCCATGTCAACGGTGTGGCGGCGGCCAACCCGGATAAAATTGTGGTTATGTTCGGCAGCGACGGCTCCCAGCAGGAGGGCGGCGATGCGGAGGCCGCCCGTTACGCCGTTGCCCAACGGCTCAATGTCAAGCTGCTCATCGACGACAATGATGTGACCATCGCCGGACATCCCAGCGCCTATATGAAAGGGTTCTCCGCCGAAAGCACGCTGCAAGGCCACGGCGTGCGGGTGGACAGCGGCTACGGCGAGAACCTGTCCGCCCTGTATGGGCGCATCCAGAAGGCCCTGATCACCGCGGGGCCGGTGGCGTTGATCAATAAGCGGAAAATGGCCGTGGGTATCCCGGGTATCGAGGGATCGCCCAAAGGCCACGACGTGATTCCCGTGGATTTCGCCATCACCTACCTCAAGGAAAAGGGGCGGCAGGAGGCGGTAAAGGTCCTGGAATCTTCAGTCCAGTCCACGGTGACCGCCGAATACCTTGGCAGTACCAAGGACACGGCGAAAAACAGGGACAATTTCGGAAAAATCGTCTGTGATATCCTGGCTCAGATGCCGGATCGAAAAGCCAGGGTGCTCGTGGTGGACTCGGATCTGGAGGGTTCCTGCGGGCTGCATCACATCCGGAAAACCTTTCCCGAGATCTACGTGAACGCCGGGATCATGGAGCGGAACAATTTTTCCGTGGCCGCCGGCTTCGGTGCGGAGAAAGGCAGGCAGGGCATATACGGGACCTTTTCCGCGTTTCTGGAGATGGTGGTCTCGGAAATTACCATGGCCCGTTTGAACCGCGCCAATGTGCTGGCCCATTTTTCCCACGCCGGCGTGGATGACATGGCGGACAACACCTGCCATTTCGGCATCAATAACTTTTTCGCCGACAACGGCCTGCCGGAAAACGACACGACCCGTTTGTACTACCCGGCCGATTCCAACCAGCTAAGGGCGGTCCTCGAGGCTGTTTTCAATGACGAGGGGCTGCGCTTCGTGTTTTCCACCCGGTCTGCCACCCCATTTATTCTGGACGAAGCGGGGGAGGCGCGCTTTGGCGGCGACTATGCCTTCGTACCCGGCAAAGATGAAATCATCCGGGACGGGGACCAAGGGTATATCGTTTCCTACGGCGAGATGCTGTACCGCTGCCTCGATGTGGTCGAACGCCTGCGGGCCGACGGCGTGCGCGTGGGGTTGATCAACAAGCCCACCTTGAATGTCGTCGATGAAGCGATGATGGAAGAGCTGAACGGCAGCGGATTCGTTCTCGTGGTGGAAACCCAGAACGTCAACTCGGGTCTCGGGGTTCGGTTCGGCACCTGGCTGCTGGAAAGAGGATGCACGGCGCGCTATGCCCGTATGGGGGCGTCCAAAGAGGGACACGGCGGTCTGGGCGAACAGATCCCCTACCAGGGGCTGGGGGCGGATGCTATTCGGGAAAAGATCAAGGGCCTGCTGGCGAAATAAGACCGACAACCGGCGTGGCCCTGCCTTTTCGGGGACGGCCGCCGGAAAAAGCGGCGCGGCCCCATTATTTAACGGTAGATTCGCCTTGCTGACAGGTAATCAATGAGCCGCGGGCCGTAATCGGTGCTCACCCCGTCGCCAAAACCGCTAGGGCTGTTAGGCGACCGCCATTTCAGGTCATTGAGGAAGTGTGAACGTTGAAAATCGTCGATCTCAACAATCCGATTCCCAAATACCTTCAAATCAGTGCCTGGCTGCGGGAATCGATCTTGGTGGGAAGGTACGCAACCGGTGAAAAACTGCCCTCTGAAATCGAGTTGGCGCATATGTGCGGTGTCAACCGCAATACGCTGAGGCAGGCGATCGGCGAGTTGACCGCCCAGGGAATGCTGAAAAAAGTCAAGGGTCTGGGGACCTTCGTCACCGCCTCGGAACCGGTGGCGCTCAAACACAAGCTCAACCGGATTTCCAGCTTCGGCCGTGAACTGCACCAGGTCGGTATCCGTGAGAAAACTCGGCTGCTGGAGCGCGGGTACGAAATTCCGCCCAAGCACGTGGCGCGAAGCCTGGCGCTGACTCCCGACAGCCGGGTGATCGCCGTCCGGCGGCTGCGGAGCGGTGACGACCTGCCCCTGATCTATGAAGAGACGTACCTGCCGGTGGATCTTTTCAACGGCATTCTGGACATGGATCTGACCGGCTCCATGTATGAGATCTTTACCCGGGTATTCAAAGCCGAGCTCAGCCGCTGCGAACAGACCATCAGGGCCGTGAACCTGAACAAAAAGATCGCCGCCCTGCTCGGACTCAAGGCGAACGGTGCCGCCCTTTACATGGAAAGCGTGACTTACAACGACTGCAACATGCCCGTTGAAGTGCTCTGCTGCTACTTCAGGGGAGACAAATACGCTTTTGAGGTCGAACTGGGGCAATACCATCTGACGCAGTGATCGGAATCCCGTGAAACCGGCCAAAGGAGGGGACAGAGACAAAATCAAGCAGAGACTCAGGTTGAGCGGTTCATGGTTCGAGGGTGGGGGCATGAAATGGCTGTCTCCCCCAATGATAGCTGAGGATTGAGAACAACTTCAGACCGCTGAACCGTGAACCCGGAACCGATCCGGAGAAAAATTCGATGATGGACCAAAACCCAACCCCAAACCAACCCAATGTCTTAAATCGTTACTCGAAGGAGGAAACCGATGGAAGCAAAGAACTTGATTGAAAAACTGGTGGAAGTCAGCCCCGGAATGGAGATCTGGTGGGATTCGTCCCCGGTGATATTCAACAACTGGTGCCGTAAGATGCTGGACAAGGCGGCGCCGGAAAATCGGGAGATCATGCAGCGCCAGTTTGACCGGATGTTTGACGAGACCGATCCGAAAAACCAGTTGTTCCGGGGCGTAACCACCAACCCGCCGCTGTCCCTGCAGGCGATCCAGGATGATCCGCCCCATTGGGAAGGCGTTGCCAAGGAGATCATGGCCGCTAACCCCGGCATTGATAAAGAAACACTGTTCTGGCTGCTTTACAAGCAGGTGGTCAAGCGCGGTTCGGACATGTATTTGCCGGTGTTTGAAAAAACCGGTTACAAGGAGGGCTATCTTTCCGGCCAGGTGGATCCGAGGAGCGTCTTCGACAAGGATGCCATGCTCAGCCAGGCGTTGGAACTGGCCGCGATCAACCCCAATGTTATGATCAAAGTTCCCGGTTCCAAGGAAGGCTACGAGGTGATTGAAGAGCTGACCGCCCGGGGGATTTCCACAAACAACACACTGACTTTTATCCTG
>CP070697.1:1652040-1660111 GCA_020353555.1 Desulfobacterales bacterium | reverse complement strand
GTAAAATCAAAACCGTTCAGGGCTTGTTCCAGAATCGAGGCGGCGGCATTTTCACTCGTCACGCGATAGGCCTTTCCGCGAGCACAGCTGTAGAATTGGATGCCTTCCGGCGGATTTGTCGGAAACACGTGCAGTTCCCGGTAAGTGTCGGCTACCGGTTTGACGGCCTCACAGTGCACGGTGACAACGCCGTGGAGAAAGACAGCCTCACATCCCAGTTTTTGAATCGCGGCGACCACGTGTTGCTTCTGGCCGCCGATGACGCACTCATCCGGCGAATTCACAATCAAAAGACGTGTCGTCGGCCACGCGCGGATCGCACGGTTGACGATTTCGGCCGGCCGGTTGACCACGGCTACACACCAGTTGAAGGTCTCTTGCGGAGGCACCTTCCAGACTTTGCGAGCGGCGTTGCAGGGCCCAGCAAGTTCGGTGAGAAACAGATCGGTGGACTGCATCCTTGCAAGCATTTCACCCCGGTCCGGCCAAGCGCCCATGGCAAAAAGACCGGTCGACTCTCCTAAACTGTAGCCGATCACCGCCGCCGGGCGGATACCGAATTTTTGCAGCAGACGGGTGACAACGCTTCCCTGCACGACCTGGCCAAAGATCATATTGAGAGGATCGGAAAGGATTCGCTCGTAAGCCGCTTTTTCCCATCCGGGCTCCCATGAGACCCGCCAGGGCATATGACAACCCGGCCGAAGCTGAGTTTTCAGCTGCAGGGTTTCCGCGTCCATTTCCCGCCAGACTTCTGGCCACTGCACCCCGATCTCCCGTCCCATGCCGAGATAGTGATTGCCGGAACCGGGAAAGACAAAGGCCAGTTTCCCGCGGGGACCTAAGGGGTGGGGGGAATAACTGATCCCTGTCGGGCCGTTTATTTTTTTCGGAGAATCCGCTAGAATCGCCCCCTTTGCCTCCTGGATCAAGTTTCTTAGTTCCGCCGCATCTCCGCCGGTTAGACAGACGGCATAGGGTTTTGGGGCGTTGGCTCGATTTGTTAGATACCAACTGCGGGCCGCCGCTTCCATGCCGGCTTGGGCGCCATTCCAAGGTCTGGGCGGCGGGTGGGTTTGCTCTCTTTGGACATGCTGATCCAAGGCCTCCAGCCTCTGCAGCAGCGCGCTTTTCGTATCGCCCTCCACCACAAAAAGTCCGAAGGAATAAAATCCCAAAGGCCTTTTTCTTTCCTGCTGAATCCGTTCGCGCACCGAAGTTGCAATCCCGCGCGCGGTGGTGTAATCGAATTCCTCCAAAACGACATGCACGCAATTGCCGTCGGGCGTCATTGTCCCCGTGCAGGCTCGGCGCGGACCCTCCGTGCGATTGCGGATCCAGAATTGGGGTAACTTCGGCACATGGAATACTTCCTTCTGCCAAATACTTGGTCCCGGCATTTGGAAGTCTTTCAGGGGAGGAATGATTGCCTGATAAAGGCTCAAAACGACCTTCGCCAGGGAAGCCAATCCGGCCACGGCGCCTGTATGGCCCAGATTCGGCTTAACCGATCCGAGGGCACACGGGTCTTTGCGGTTGTCAAGCAAATCATGCAGGACGATGGCTTCCAGATTGTCCTCGGAAGGGTTGCCACTGCCGTGGGCTTCAAAATAACTTATGGTTGATGGATCAACGGCGGCATCCTGAAAAGAACGTTCCAAGGAGTGGCGATAAGCTTCGGCGGTAGGGGCCGGGATTTCGATGCCACCTCCACTGGCGCTGCCGAGACCGCGGATGACCGCGTATATCCGGTTGTCATCGGCCAGGGCCCGATCGAGCTTTTTGATGACCAGGGCCACCGCTCCTTCGCCCGGTAGACTGCCGTCCGCGAAGCGATCAAAGGCTCGGATTTTTGAGCCTCGGGCAAAGGGCCGGATTTGTTGGGTGGTGATGATTTGGCGCAGATCGCCGCCCAGGCTAACCGCGCCCACGAGCATGGCTTCGGTCTCGTTTTGCTGTAACGAACGCATACCGATTTCAAGGGCTCTGAGCCCGGACGCTTCCTCCGCCGAAACGACAAAACTCGGGCCGCCGAACCGAAACTCCCGGGCGATTCGACTGGCAACAAGACTGCCCAGGGCGCCCAGGGTGCGACTTGCGGTCAGCGGCGGTAAACCGGCTTTCCGCAGAGCTTCCCCGCCGACGACCTCTTGTTTGTCAGCCAGAGGCAAACCAAGTTTTGACTGCGACAATAGAAACTGATTGGCCAAATGCCAGCGCAAATGAAAATTGGTGGTTTCAAAGTCAAAGTCAATGCCAATAATTGCTCCCATCCGGGGGCGGTCCTCCCGCAGAGGGAGGGCTGCATCGGCCATGGCTTGGGCGGCAACTTTCAACATCAAAAGATGCTGGGGAAGTATATCCGCCAATTCGTTGGGGGGGATGTGGAACTCGTCAATCTCGATCCGAAGTTCATCCATAAACCCGCCATCTAAAGGCTTTCCCAGGGAATATCCGGCGGCCGCATCATCGCATCCTTTCCAGCGGTGCGCAGGCCGTTGCGTAATAACGGAGTGCCCGTTGAAGATGGCTTCCTGAAAATCACGAAGAGATTTTAATGTTCCGAAAGCCGTCCCCATGCCGATGATAGCGATAGCGCTTTCCGATTGTGGATGTCGGATTTCGAATTGGGGACGTTCCGACAATCCGCTGTCCGCGGTCTTTTGCCCCCCAATCTTCGTCTTCCGCCTTTGGCCTTCCGCTTTTTCGTCCCATTCTTCGAGTAGCACATGCGCATTGATGCCGCCGAAGCCGAAGGCGCTGACGGCCGCGCGCCGGGGTCGATGAGCACCCTTGCGATCCCATGGTTCCGGTTTCACCGGCACCCTAAAGGGACCGTCATTGAGCGGGCTGTTAGGCGGCGGTTTTTGGAAATGCAGGGTCGGCGGTAATATCTTGTGCTGCAGTGCCAAGAGAATTTTGATCATTCCGGCGGCACCGGCGGCAGTCAGGAGATGGCCGATCATCGATTTGACCGAACCAATGGCGCATTGTCCGGGCAACCAGCCCGAAGGACCCCACAGTTGGCTGAGGCTGCGAAGTTCGGTCAGATCGCCCACAGGTGTACCGGCTCCATGGCATTCAATCAGATCGATATCGGCGGGAGACCAACCGGCGGTCTCGTAGGCATGACGCATGGCCCGCACCTGGCCGTCGCTGTCCGGCGCGAGCAGATTGCCACGCATATCGTTGCAGATCCCGATCCCCCGTATCACACCGTAAATAGAATCCGCATCTCGTGCAGCATCTTCCAGCCGTTTAAGCACGAGAATGCCGGCGCCTTCGCCCACAACGAGACCATCGGCGCGGGCGTCAAAGGGGGCGCAGCGTCCCGAAGGGGACAAGGCGCGCAATTGGCTAAATCCGATCTGGGTATACAGACAATCCGGTCGGGAAATACCGCCGGCCAGCATGGCGTCTGCGCGGTGAGCCTGAAGTTCATCGCAGGCCAGTTTGACCGCGTAAAGGGAGGAGGCGCAGGCGGCATCCAGGGTATAACTGCCACCGCCCAGACGCAGTCCTTTGGCCAGGATCGCCGCCGGCAGGCTTGTCACCCGGCTGGCCAGGCATTGAGACCGCGTCACAGGTCTAAATATCTCCCGGTGTTCATGGGCGATCGACGCGGTGAAAAGTTTCGCCTCCAGGGATGGTGCCAGAATTTCTCGGCTGACTGCGGAGGAAGCATCCGTCGGCAAAGCGATAGCGGCCAGCACCACGCCTGTGCGACGGCGATTGATCGACCTGAACGGACCGTTGGCAAGGGCCTGACGCCCCGTATGCAGAACAATAGAGTAGAGCGGATCCAGGGCATTTAGCAGATCTTTATCGATATCAAACCCTTCAGGATCGAATTGAAAATCATGGATGAGACCGCAGCGCTTAGAAAGGGCCTTGTCGGGCATCGGATTGGCAGCAATCACCGCATCTGGATCCATGATCCAACGCTCCGTTGGTACGTCCTCCGTGGCGTCGACTTGGTCGATGATATTTTGCCAGAAGAGATCAAGGTCCGGCGCGCGGGGAAACATCCCGGCCATCCCGACCACGGCAATCGGTTCATTTCGGTATTGCTTCATTGATTTGAAACCGCGGGATGCAATCGAAGTTGTCCGGCTGGATTAATCACCAGAGGACATAAAGTTTTTTATATACCTGATTTGCGTTTCAATGGCAAGTAGCAAGCATCGACTGCGGCAAATCCAGGGCGCATGCATCAGAGAACACCGCGCAGCGAGATAGCCTGATCACGGCCCCGGCAGCCGGATTTCGTATCTGATTATTTTCAGAGGCGCTTTAGGGGAAGATTCTGTGGTCCGCCTTTTTGAAAACAGTCAAGCAAGGCGTAGCAAACGACCCTGTGCCTTTAGGCGCAATTCGTCTGACCGATGCCATCCTGGCGCACGTCCTTATTCCTCGGACGCACCCATCAGTTTGCAATACGGCGCAGGCCTTTGAACGATCGCTGGCCTTGAATGGTCTCTTCGATTTTCTTTTGCATTCCCCGCAAGATAAGCCCTAACCCCTTGTAATTCCAAGGCCGAAGGAAGGTGTAAATTAGAAACCGGCTGATTCGCGCGAATTTGAGTTCGACGATTAGGGAGCGATGCAGCGAGTTTCGGTAATTCTCCAGAGCGGAAACAGGGTTGCTTTGGGATTGCATTACGGCTTGAGCGGCGAGCTGGGCGCTTTTATGGGCATAGTAGATTCCTTCGCCCAGCAAAGGATCGGCCAGGCCACAGGCATCTCCGAGCAAAAGAATGTTTGCCTGTCCGGGTTGGTCGAGATAATTCCCATAGGGCAGGGGATGGTGTCTCAGACTCAGGGTGGCGTCCTGCGGGATTTTTTGGGCGCCAAGAAACTCATCAAAACAGGCCCTGAGCTGTTTGCCGCTTTTGACGCTCAGGCCGCACATGCCTATGATCTGGTGGTCATTTCCGGGAAACGACCACGCGTATCCCCAGGGAATATATCCAAAATAAATGATGGGGTAGTCTGTAAAGGAGTAATCGTCCCGGCGCGGTATAAAAGCTTCCAGGGCGGCAGCCAGTCCGTTCGGCCATCTATTTGCATTTTTTATCAAACCATTTTTGATCAAAGTGGCCCGAACCCGGCTAGCAATGCCATCCGCTCCGAGGATGAATCGCCCATAAAATTCGCCGCCTCTCGTGGTCAGCTTAAAGGCCTTGGGGTCAATGGCCGCAACCTTTTCTCCGAGGCGGACTTCCGCGCCGGCGTCCTGAGCTTTATTTAGCCAGAACTGGTCATATACTTTACGCTCCACGAGATGAAAGGGAAAATCCAGCTCACCCCGGACTAGATTCCCTTGCTTGCTGGCGACGAGATATCGACGGCTTTGGTATTGAATGACGCCGGTGGATTTAAGGCAGAGAAGCTCGGCGCCGAAAATAGCTTTTAATAACTTAATCGTCTTCCAAGTCAAAAGACCGCCGCAAGGCTTATTTCGGGGAAACTTTTTTTTGTCCAGGATCAGCACCCTGTATCCCTTGGATGCCAGAATGTAGGCGGCCGTTGATCCGGCCGGACCGGCGCCGATGATGAGGGCATCATATGCTTGAGGGTTCCCCATGACAGATTTGGCCAAGTCTTGCGGCTACTCGAATGGTCAATTGGCTATTTGGGCGGATGGAAATCGGATGGGCTCCGGAATTCAATCCGAGCAAACGGTCCGGTTTTTTCCTTGATGTTTGGCGGTGTACAAGTTTTTGTCGGCCCTTTTGATAAAATCGGAGCATTTTTCTCCGGGGTGAAGCTGCACCACCCCGATGCTGGCCTTGATATGCAGGCTTGTGGCCGCCGCCGGTGAGAACGTTTCCATTTCCAAGGATTTTCTGATCCGTTCCGCAACATGGAATCCTTTTTCACGGTCCGTCTCCGGCAAAATCACCGTGAATTCTTCGCCGCCATAACGATACCCGGAATCCGCTCCCCGCAAGGATTCTCGAATAACCTTGCCGGTTCTGGCTAATACCTGGTCCCCTTCAAAATGACCAAACTGGTCATTGAATTTCTTGAAATCGTCAATATCCATCATAATCAGAGATAGGGGGCGACCGTAGCGATGTGCCCGCTCCATCTCGGTTTTTAACTGGTTGAAAAAATGTCTCGAATTAAAGAGGCGGGTAAGTCCGTCTGTTATGCTTAACTCGCGGTATTTTCGTTCACTTTCACGCAATGCTTGCTCCGCCTGTTTGCGATCGGAAATATCACGAACAATCCCCACAGCATGCCATTGGTTTTGCAGTTTGAGCGCGGACAAGGAAAGCTCCATGGGAAATTCGGTCCCATCCTTTCGTAAGGCCGACATTTCCATGGTTTTTCCGATGGCGTCTCCCAGGCCCCTTGTCTTAAAGCCGTTGAATTCCCTTTCGTAGGCTGCCAAGTATCTTGGCGGCGCCAAAAAGCGATGCAAATCCTTTCCCAACGCTTCTTCAGCCCTAAAACCGAATATTCGCTCGGCGGCTTCGTTCCAGTAGGCGATTTTACCGTCACTATCCATCATTATCAAGGCATCTTGAGCGGAAGCACTGATATTACGAAATTTCTCTTCACTTTCCCGCAGCGCACGCTCCGTCCGTCTCTGCTCGGTGATGTCTCGGCTGAAAAAAGCGATTTCGGCGACTATCCCCGGCTGATCAAACAAGGGATAAAGAATATTGAAAAAAATCGAATCATCGATTTCCTCTTCATACTGGATCGGATCACCGGTGCGAATGACCTCTTCACTCAGCCTTTGCATTCTTTGCGCGACGATCGGAGGAAACAGTCGAAAGAGATTGCTCCGGATGAGTTTGGAGTTTTGCCTGCCGAGTTGATCGACGGCCACTTCATTAATGGCTAAAATGGTACCCACAGCGTCGAAAAGGATCGCTGCATCGGGAGCAGCGTTCAGAAGCGCGCGCGCGGTTTCCTCGGCCTGGCGCACACGTTTGGCCTCGCGATGGTGCTCGGCCGCGATTTTTTCCAATACCTCCACTCTCTTTTCCAATTCTTCATAAGTTGGTTTTGGGGGCATAGAACCTCTTCAATTTCAAAAAAGATAGTTCAAACCGCTCTCGAATATACGCCTTGGGCCTTGCAGGAATTGCTTTTGGGGGCCGGATTGGATATTCCAATCATATTAATTAATCATTCCAGAATCTTAAATTATATTCATCTGGATTGATTTGTCAAATTAAGCATTCATGTTGGAAGGGAAGGTTTGGAAATGGGTGGAAATACCCAGGCTGGTTAGGGGGCCTCGTCGAGTGCAGATCACAAACCGGTTTCACTGAGAATCGAGAAGCCGAATCGTCCTCCCCTCAAGGGCCAATAATCTTTTCGACGCTGCTTTTTTCAATTCCCATCGTGCCATGATTGACTTTATGCAAAATCATATCGTTTTTCTCCCACCAATACTCGGTGATGATTATATTACCGCTTTTTAAGTATATTTCGTAGTAGTGCGAGTGTTGGCGGCCTGACTCGTGGGATCCGTTCGTCTTTGATCGGTCTTGGCTGGTTGTCGAGCCGCCATCTTTCACCGGGGATTCACTGACAGACATTCGTCTAGCTGAATTACGAATTATTTCCTTCCAAGATTGCGGTGATGAGAATCTTGTTTCTTGGTTGATTTTGGAAAAAAAGTTCAGAATGATCATGGTCAAGGGAACCAAAATAGCGATGAAACTGATCATAAAACCCTTGGCTATCGAAAAGCGTTTTGATCGCGGCGCAGGATTAATCTTGATGCGGATCGCGGTTTGCTCACGACAAAATCGGGCGTTCCCGCCCGCTTCGTTCTTTTCGGACCACTTGGGATCGGTTCCGGAGGTTGGTGGGTGCCGTACCTCCATCTCGGATTTGGAGGTCGTTGGTTTTGGGGGCTTTGAGGGTTTGTCCTGATTAGAGTATATGAAAGTTGATGGTCCCGTAAAAAGTCAGAACCGATTGAGGCGACAGTTATGAGAATATGCTCTAAATGAGTCTCGCGTTTGTTAAAATAAATTTGCAGCGATCGCTGGTCGTCAATAAAGGTTCTTTGGCAAATGAAAAATAGGTCCCCGAGGGGCCT
>CP070697.1:1643816-1651940 GCA_020353555.1 Desulfobacterales bacterium | reverse complement strand
CCGGCCGGCGGCAGCACCATAGGCGTCGTGATTGGTGCCTCCCTCCTGGTTTTCTTTGTACTCTTGATTACCGACCTACTAGGGCTCACCGACGTGTTCCCCTTTGTTCGCAAATAGAATGGAACACCGCTGGATTCGCCGGCGACTGTGTGCGATCTTGATTCTGCTGGGATATACCAGCAATCTGTTGATGGGATGCGCCGGTCCTAGGAAAGAGAGCAGACGGCCTCATGGAGTCAATGTGCCACCCCGCGTTGAACTTGAGGCCGTACCGTATTTCCCCCAAGAAGCCTACCAATGCGGGCCGGCCGCCCTGGCAATGGCCCTTCAGTGGAGTGGCTTATCCATTCGCCCCGCATCTTTGACAGATCAGGTCTACACTCCCTTTCGCAAGGGAAGTCTCCAGGCCGCTATGATCAGCGCCGCTCGTCGTCACGGTCGAATTGCCTATGTAACGACAGGTATGGACGCTCTTTTCGCCGAATTGGCCGGCAGCCACCCTCTGATCGTTCTTCAAAATCTGGGGCGCACCTGGTATCCCATCTGGCATTATGCGATCGTTATCGGTTATGATGTGGCCGCGGAGCTTGTTATTCTGCACTCCGGTGTTACCGCCCGCAAACGCATGTCTTGGGCGGTGTTCCAAAGAGCTTGGGCCGCCAGCAATTATTGGGGACTTGTCATCCTGCGGCCGACCCAGCTTCCGGTGACAGCCCAGCTGCAACCTTTCCTAACGGCTGTGCACGGACTAGAACGTGCCGGTCAATGGCAGGCGGCCATCGCCGGATATGAAACCGCTCTCGCCCGCTGGCCAGACAGCCTAGCGGCCATCATGGGACGCGGAAACAGTTATTATGCGCAAGGTGACCTCGAGCAGGCCGAGGCATCCTTTCGCGAAGCCATCCGCCGGCATCCCACCGCCGGTTCCGCTTTTAACAATCTGGCCCACGTTTTAGCGGAACGAGGACAACGTTCGCAAGCGCTGGAAGCGGCCCGCAAAGCAGTCGCGCTCGGCGGCCCGCAAGCGGCTGTCTATCAAAAGACCCTTGAGGAGATTCAAACGAAGCTGGAGTGAAAGCGCTCGCGTGGGCTGGGCCGTGGTTTCCGAAACGCCCCGGCCGGGCGGCTGAACTCAAAAAATGAAGCACGAAATCCGCAATAAATCTGAATACCCCATGAACCGGTGTTCAAAATCGCCAGCATTCATCGAGTAAACGCCAGAAGAAATGCAAGCTGCTCAAAGGCTTTCAAATTCTGAATTTCGTATCAGTTTAGCGGTATGCAAAATATCCCGGCCGACCGCCCATCGGCCTATCCATGGTTTTTCAAAGGGCTAAACGGTTACTGAATTTCTATTATTCGAAAAGGAGTGATATGCTTCTCGAAAATCTCGCCTATCCCGAAGTTGAAGACTACTTGAAAGAAAAAGATATTATCCTGATTCCCATTGGCTCGGTCGAACAGCACAGTCCCTACGGACTGATGGGCACGGACTTCATTGCGGCCGAGAGCATCGCCCGCTCCGTCGGCGACTCCATGGGTATTCTCGTCGCCCCGACGCTCGCATACGGGGTGTCCCCCCATCACATGGCGTTTAAAGGTACGATCACGCTGAATCCATCCACCCTGATCGAGGTCATCTCCGATATCGTGCGGTCGCTGATCACCCACGAATTCAAACGGATCATCTTTATCAACGGCCATGGCGGCAATATCAATACCCTGAAAACCACATTTCAGAGGCTCAAGGCGGAAAAACTCCCCGGGTACATCGACGTGATTTCATGGTATGATTCCAGCGCCGTGCGCCAAATTTGCCAAGACATCTTTGGCGACGGCGAGGGGCGTCATGCCACCCCCGGCGAGGTCTCCATCACCAAATACTTGCGTCCCTCGGAATTCGCTGCCAAAGCCTCTGATGAAGCGACCTTAAACAAACCGAAATATTACTGGCCGCTATCGAGCGTCGAGATGAAAACGGTTTTTCCGGACGGCCGCATGGAGTCGGCGCCGTGGCTGGCAACGGAGGAATTCGGCGGTCGGATTGCGGCCGTGGCCGTCGCCGGACTTGAAAAAAAGCTAACGGAAATTATGAATTTGGAGTTGGTTAACGCGTCAGCCGGTTAGCGGTTTCACTTTCTCAGCCTTGACCGTCGACTCAAGGGTATTATTTTAGTTGAAATTGTATTGGCGCATTTGGAAAAACTGCTAATCCGCGTTAACCAGAGGAGAAGAAAAATGGCTATGCCAAAAGACGAAATCCAATCCGAAATGACGGCGGCCTGGGAAACCTATCTCGCGGCTCTGGAAAAATCCATGGATATATTGGAGAAAGATATCCAGGAGGCCAAGGAGATGGCCAGTGTTTGCACCGCCGAATGGTGTGACGCCACTGAGCACACCATCGATGAACTTAACAATGCCCTGTTCTCCATCAGTGAACCTCGGTGGTCACGACCTGAAGATTCGAAAAGAATCAAATTACTGAAAAGAAGAATTTATGACCTCTACGTCAACTACAAGGGCGTCTTCGCCCAGGTATCGTGATTTGCGCCTCGAATTTGAATTGCCTTCCGGTTGTTCGTTATCCGGTTTTCCCGGAAAAACGAACAACCGGCCTTCCACCTCCGTGGGCCATTGCCCGAATCACCTCAAAAAAACCGATCATCCCACCGCAGCGCTCCTCCGTGTGCGTGCCGCTTCTCACTGAACCGCCTCCGATTCCCTCCCCCCGAACAGCGACGGTTGCCGCTTTCGGGCCCTTCCGCGTCGCCCCTTTTTTATTCCTCTTAATCCTTTGGTTTCCGCCGGACTCCCCGCGCCTCTAACGTAAACCCACACAGCGCGGATTTTGGACTGTAACGACCACGTCCTCTGGTTTGGGAGCATTCCGCCGCAATCTCCTTCGTCCGGAAAAGTCTGCCGTTAACCCATTGAAAAAAAGCCATATCCGGCGTGGCGTGCCGCTTGACCCCACATTTGATAATGCGTTTTTCTAAAGTTTTCGATTAAAGCACCGATAATTTACTAGACCTTTTCCAATAGGGGAGAGCTGAGCATTGTCGCTATTTTGAGCCGTCAGAATTCAGGCCGCTTCTCAGTGTATCCCACATCGCATGTCATTTTCCTTAGAACTTGATAAACTTGACCATACCGCCAATCGTTGGTCGTAACAACGGCATTAAGGGGTTTGAGCACTTTCCCGGACCACGCTTGGAAGATGTTGAAGGAGGCACGGTGAAACGCTGTTTTAGGCTTTGCAGGGCACGCTTTTTTCTCGCGTTTACACTGACTTTAATCGGGAGTGCCTACCCCGTGTTGGCATCGCACCCCAGCGCTAATCCAACGTTCACATCTTTGCCGAATTTCTCACCGACCGCCGCCGCGGATCACCTGCGGGCACCGCAACTGAACCCTCCCAAAGTCGATCTGGGCCGGGCGCTTAAAGACTTTATCCCCGATGAACCTTCAGCCGAAACTCCCGCGACGGAATGGATGCTCCACAAAACCGCTGACGGCGCGCATCCCGACGGAAATGAACAGCAGTTGATCTGGCTGATGAACCGGGCCCGACACGACCCGACCGCCGAGGGTATCTGGCTGGCAACAGTCGATGATCCGGACATCGCCAATGCCCGCTCATATTTTAGCGTCGACCTGGTGGTTCTGCAAAATGAATTTGCCGGCTATGACTCCAAGCCGCCGGCCGCTTTCGATGTCAGGCTCTATGAGGCGGCCAAGGCGCACTCCGATGATTTGATCCTCCGCGATGCCCAGGATCATGACGGGCAATTTGATCGCATCCAGGCGGTCGGCTTCGTTTTCAACGCAGCCCGCGGATGTGTCTTTTCTTACTCCCAAAATGCCTCCTATGGGCATGCCGCCTTTAATATCGACTGGGGGTGGGATGAGGACGGTATGCAAACCGGGCGGGGCCACCGCATGGCCATCATGTCCATCGACGGTGACTACACCAATGTGGGCATCGCCGCCGTGCGGGAAGCAGACTCTTCGACAAGTGTCGGTCCTTGGGTGATTACTGGAAACTACTGTAACGCCCGAACCTCCGTCACCGACCACTATAACCGTTTTTTGGTCGGCACCGTCTGGACGGACAGTAACGGCAATTCGATGTTCGATCCCACGGAGGGAATCAGTGGTGTGACGGTTCGGCCGGACCACGGCACCTATTATGCGGTAACCTCCAACAGCGGCGGCTATGCCATTCCCTTGCTCGCCTCCGGTGAATACCAGGTCAGCTTTTCCGGGTCTTCCCTTCCCTCCGAGATCGTCCAAGGTATAACGGTGGGTGCCGCAAGCGTCCTGCTTGATCTTCTTGTCGGATCAAGTGCCGGCGAGCCGCAGGCTCTGACCGGCTCCGCCACCGGAATCTCTTCAACTTCGGCCACCGTGCACGGCACGGTCAATCCCGATGGGGAAAGCACGACCTACTATTTCGAGTACGGCACCACCGCCGGCTATGGACTTCAAACAACCGGCCAAAGCGTGGCCGTCGACAGCGAGGTCAGTGCCGCTATCGCAGGGCTCAGCCCCGAGACCACCTATCATTACCGTATCGTGGCGACCAACAGTTACGGAACCGCTCGGGGGGCCGACAAAACATTCACGACTTGGCCCACCTATGAAAGTACAACGGAACCACTGATCACCGAATACTACCACGACATTCTCGACCGCGGTCCGGATACGCTCGGACTCGCGGGGTGGCAGGCCGCAATCGACCGGATTGTGGCCCTGGAAATCGATATTAAAGAAGGATTCATTGCCTTAGCAAAGTTTTTTTTCAATTCGGAAGAGTACATTAACCAGGAAAAAAGCGCTCAGCAATATGTTACCGACCTTTATCAGACTTTCTTGAATCGCGAACCGGACCAAGCCGGCTTGGATTACTGGGTCGGATTGCTTGCCCAAGGGTTGAGCCGCAATGTGGTGCTTAATTATTTCGTATACAGCGACGAATTCACACTTTACATGGCAGACCAATTTGACAGCTTCACCTCGAAGCCCGAATGCAACCTGGTCAATGATTTATACCGGGGATTACAAGGCCGGCTGCCGGATTCCGAAGGATTTAATAGCTGGGTCGGCCTCATGCGTGAGGCCATGTCCGAGGGGGAACAGGCGGTCAGAAACCTGGCCCATCAGATCGCCGTGGGGTTTATGCAAAGCGAGGAATATGCATTGCGGGACAGAAGCGATCGTGAATTCTTGGAAGACTTATACAACGGTATTCTGAGGCGAGGCGCTCAGCCGGAAGAAATCGACGGTTGGTTAGTCAGTATCCATGGCGGGATGACACGGTCCGAAGTGCTTCACGCCTTCACCAACTCCCCGGAATTCCAGCCCCGGGTCCAGCAAATCAGCGCGGCTTCCGTCATGCCTTAACCCTATGTCAGCATCCGCAGCGGCAGCCGGCGATAGACATGGACAACGCCCCCGGAATTGCTTGAGGTAATTATTTTCATTTTCTTTAACGCAAGAGGACAAATATGGGTGGTTCCAGCCAGAAACGGTCAATCAAAGAAAAAAGACAAAATATCCGGCACTATTGCACCAAACCAATTGAGTTTTTTGTTGAAAATCGATCCTTTCTAGGATTTATTAAAAACGAGAGTCGAGGGGGACTTTTCATCGAAACCAGGGGACCATTTGCCGTGGGGCAGGCAATCACTGTCACCTATCCCACACCCCTGGGCCCCGATCAAAAAAGGACCGGCAAAATTGTCAAGCTCTCCCCGGAAGGCATCGGGATACAATTCAGCTGGCCGGGGTATTGTAAGTAAATAACTGACACAGAGCCTAGCGCCGAGGGCCAAGAATCCAGAGCTCAAAGCTGTCCCGATTGACTGTCTGCGGCTCACTGTTCATTGTCAAATGGATCCTGACCGCCGACCCACAAAATGCGCGCCTCGCGACCTGACACTTGCCGCTGCGAGTATCTTGCAGTCCAACCCGCCTTTCGTGCTCAAACCCCGTGGTTCGGTGCTCCATGCTCTCTGCCCTGGGCCTTTCAATGAGCTTTGAAGAGGGGGGAACATGGGAAAACACGTCGTATTCGTCGGAGGCGGACATGCCCATCTGACCGCCTTGCTCAACACGGCGGAGTTCATCCGGAAAGGACATCGGGTGACGCTGATCAGCCCGGCGCCTTACCATTATTACTCCGGCATGGGACCGGGCATGCTGGCCCAAAACTACCGACCCCAAGATATCCGTTTTCATATCAAAAAAATGGTGGAAGACCGCGGAGCCGTCTATGTCAACGGCCGGGTGACACAGGTCGATCCGATCCAGAAATCCCTGTCGCTCGACTCGGGCACCGCGATCGGTTACGATTTTGTTTCTTTTAATATCGGCAGTCATGTCCCCCGGGAATTATCCGCTACTTCCGCAAATAACGTTTTTGCCGTTAAGCCGATTGAAAACCTCATAAAAGCACAAAAAGCAACCCGCGATCTCCTGCACCAAGGCCCACCGCGCGTGTTAGTGATAGGCGGCGGTCCCGCCGGGCTCGAGCTTTCAGGCAATATTTGGCGCTTGATCCAGAATCACGGCCAGGAGGCCCGAATCACCCTTGTCTGCGGCCGCAAGTTACTGTTCAAATTCCTTCCCAAAGTCCGACGCTTGGCATTGGAATCTTTGACCCGCCGCGGGATTGAGGTCCTGGAAGATGCTTTTGCGCAGCGTTTGGAACCCGGCGGGGCCGTTTTGGCGGATGGTCGCAAAATAGCGGCCGATCTGATTCTACTAGCCTGGGGGGTCCGGCCGCCGGACCTTTTTCGCAAATCGGGTCTGCCCGTGGATCAACAGGATGGTTTGCTGGTCAACGACAAACTGCAGAGCATCCAATATCCGGACATTTTCGGAGGCGGCGACTGTGTGTCCTTCAAGCCCCGGAGGCTTGATAAGGTCGGCGTATACCCCGTCCGCCAGAACCCCATCCTGTACCACAATCTGATGGCCGCGGCTTCAGGGGCGATGCTGCAACCCTTTAAACCCCAGAGTCATTATATGCTTCTTTTCAACTTGGGCGATGGCCGAGCCATATTCTGCCGCAGAAATTGGGTCTGGCAAGGCCGGCTCGCCTTTTACCTCAAAGACTACATCGATCAAAAATTCATGCGCCGGTTTCAGGTGTCCGGAGAACGCCAGGAAGAAGCGAAGCAACTTTAACTTGCTGATCAGCCGGTGGCGGTGGTCCCCCAAGATTGCGTCGCCCGACGAATCGACAACCCTTCACATTCATCTTTCGCCGCCGGCGGAACAATTCAGCGACAATGGCGACGCGACTCCATCGGTACTTGCTGCAAATTCCCGCAGCAGACACTTTAATCGGTCGGGGCGATTGGTAATCACGCCATCCACATTCATTTTGATCAGACGTAGCATGCTGCCGGGGTCGTCCGGCGTCCAGGCAAAGACCTTCAATCCCAGGCCGTGCGCTTCGTGCAGAACGGCGGAGGTGAGATATTCATGGTCCGGGCCCCAGTACCGCCCCCCGGCCGCCTTGACCATCCGCGGTATAGAACCGCCGAAGTCAGCCACATCCAGACCGCCGGTCCACAGATGCGGTCCCGCTTGACCCGGTTTGATATTATCGAAATTCGCGCCGATGTGGGACAGGTAAACCCTCGGTATGTCTGGAGAAAGCGTTTGAGCATGCTTGAGGGCGCGCCAGTCAAAAGAAAAAATGAAAGCGCGATCCGCAATCCCTTCCAGAGCCAAGAGACGCACGACGGCTTCAACCATTGCTTCCGGACCGGGCGTCACATCCGGCGCTTCCGGCGAAGTCTTGATTTCAATGCACAAGCGCGATATCTTCCCACCACAATGATGGTAAAACGCGATAACTTCCCGCAGGGTCGGAATACGCTCTCCGTCGACGGGTCGTTGGGCGGGGTAGCGGTCAAAGGAGGCTGTGTGGGGTTTTAGACGCCCGACATCATACGTTTTAAGCTCCGCCAGCGTCAGCGCCTTGACTGCGGGCCGCACACCGCCGTGCAGCCAAGCTCCGTCCGGCGTGCGCGCAATCTCCGGGTTCAGGTGGTAGTCGTGATGCACCACTATTTCCCCGTCCGCCGAGAGCAGAACGTCCAGCTCGAC
>CP070697.1:1635527-1643716 GCA_020353555.1 Desulfobacterales bacterium | reverse complement strand
TTTTACACGGTTTTAAATCTGATCGTCCATGCCGGGCCCCATGGTGGACATGGTTGATGTGACAAACTAGAACTAGTGTCCATTCAGAAATCGGGAAGAATGGCCATTTCGGAACGGGCACTTATTCCATGCGAGTTTAAAAGGCGATGCAAAACGAAAAGACAGTTTACCTCATAGACGGTTCCGCCTATATCCACCGGGCCTATCATGCGATTTCCGGGCTTGCCAATTCCAAAGGGCTTCCGACCAATGCCATTTTCGGCTTTACCCGCATGCTGTTAAAGCTCATACAAGATCGGGACCCGCAATATGCCGCCCTTCTTTTTGATGCCAAAGGACCGACGTTTCGCCATGAAATCTACACCGAATATAAAGCCAATCGCGCCGCCATGCCGGAAGATCTGGCGGTTCAGATTCCCTACATCATGGAAGTCACCGCCGCCTTGAATCTGCCGCTGATCGAAATGTCGCGCTTTGAAGCCGATGATCTAATCGGGACCTTCGCCCGCATGGCCCAGGAAAAAGGCTATGCCGTGGTCATGGTGACCGGGGACAAGGATTTCATGCAGCTGGTGACGGACAAGGCCATCATCTGGGATCCCATGAAGGAAAAAACGATTGACCGCCGTTCCATTCGAGAGACCTACGGGGTGGAGCCCCGCCAGATGGTCGATGTGATGGGGCTTGCCGGCGATTCCATCGATAATATTCCGGGGGTTCCGGGCATCGGCCTCAAGACCGCCCTGGATCTGATCAAAACGTTCGGAAGCATGGAAAAACTCTATGAAAGCGTCGACACGATCACCAAGAAAAAACAGCGTGAAAACTTGGTCCGATACCAGGAGCAGGCCTTTCTGAGCAAAGCCCTGGTAACCATCAACACGCAAGTGCCGACCGCGCTTGAAACAGCGGACCTCAAGGTCCGTGCGCCGGACGAGGCCGCGCTGGCCGAACTTTTCAAAACCCTCGAGTTCCGGCAGTTGCAGCAGGCCCTGCGCGCCAAGGCCGACCTCAGCCGGAAGAAATACGTACCGGTGCTTGATCACAAGGCATTGGCGGATCTGGTGGCGCGTTTACAGGCTGCCGCGGAGTTTGCCGTGGACACCGAGACCACGTCCTTAGACCCCATGCAGGCCAAACTGGTGGGATTGTCGTTTGCCCTCAAGCCCCATGAAGCCTTCTATATTCCCTGTGCCCATGATTACCTCGGCGCCCCGGCGCAATTGCCGCTGAGCGAAGTGTTGCGTCAGCTCAAGCCCGTTTTTGAGAACCCGGCGATCAAAAAAATCGGCCAGAACATCAAATATGATTGGATGGTGCTGGAGCGCCATGGGATCCATCTGGAAGGGGTTACCTTTGATACCATGCTGGCTTCTTATCTGCTGGACCCGGCCAAACGGGCCCACAGTTTGGATCAGATTGCCCTGGATTTCCTGGATCACAAGACCATTACTTACGCGGAAGTCACCGGTAAAGGTAAAAATGCCGCCTCGTTCGCCCAAGTGCCGGTGGAGAAAGCCACCCCCTATGCCTGCGAGGATGCCGACATTACCCTGATGGCCCAAAGGGTGCTGCTGCCCAAACTGCAAAAGATCGGGCTGAGCGAGCTGATGGATAAAGTTGAAATGCCCCTGGTGCCGGTGTTAATGCGGATGGAGATGAGGGGCACGGGGGTGGATATCGCCAAACTGCATGAATTGTCCAAGTCCTTTGAGCATCAGTTGGAAGCCCTCGAGGCCGGTATCTACACCCTAGCCGGGGAAGAATTCAACATCAATTCTTCCCAGCAGCTGGGGCATATCCTGTTTGAAAAACTCAAATTGCCGGTGCAGAAAAAGACCAAAAAAAAGACCGCTTATTCCACGGACGTCGATGTTCTGACCACCCTGGCGGACTATCACGAGCTGCCGGCCCTGATCTTAAAGCAGCGCACGTTGGCCAAGCTGAAGTCAACGTACGCCGACGCCTTGATCGGCCTGGTGAACCCGGAAACCGGACGCATCCACACTTCCTACAATCAAACCGTCGCCGCTACCGGACGCTTGAGCAGCTCGGACCCCAATCTGCAGAATATTCCCATCCGGACCGATGAGGGACGCGAGATTCGCAGCGCCTTCGTCCCCCAACCGGGCTGGAAACTCGTCTCGGCTGATTATTCCCAGGTCGAACTGCGTATCCTGGCCCATTGTTCGGAGGATGAAATCCTGATTCAGGCCTTTTTAGACGATGAGGATATCCATACCCGCACGGCGGCCGAAGTGTTTCAAGTGTCTCCCTCGCAGATTACGGCCGAGCTCAGACGGCAAGCCAAGGCCATTAACTTTGGCATTATTTACGGGATGAGTGCTTTCGGTCTGTCCCGGCAGCTGGCCATCAGTCCGAAGATGGCCCAAACCTATATCGAGCATTATTTTGCACGATACCAAGGGGTGAAACGCTTTTTGGATCGGACCACGGCCGAGGCCGCCCGGACCCGCCGCACCAGTACCCTGCTGGGCCGCATCCGCCTTCTGCCGGACATCAACAGCGCCAACAATGCCGTGCGCCAGGCAGCCGAGCGCACGGCCATCAATACCCCGATTCAAGGCACGGCCGCCGACCTGATAAAACTGGCCATGATCAACGTTGACCGGGCCTTCCGGGAAATTAACCTTCAGGCGGCCATGTTGCTGACGGTGCATGACGAACTGGTTTTCGAAGTGCCAACGTCGGAGATGACGACCGTTTGCCGCCTGGTGCCGCAGATCATGGAAGGCGTTTGGGATTTAAAAGTGCCGCTGAAAGTCAATGTCACCAGCGGCGCGAACTGGGCGGAAGCGCATTAAGGCCGGGCTGCGCAAGCTCCGGGTTCAAATCGGGGAATTCGATTCCCCCGAAGGCGGAATTGAAAGCGGAAGATCCAGATCTTACTTTCCTGACGAATGAGCATGAACTTATCCCCGGATGATATTGACCGCCTTGCCGCCCGCTGGCTTGCGAGGCATTCGGCGCGGCCGCGGCTGAAAATTCACACCGATACCACGGACTTTTTCCGGATCGAATATAATGACGTACTCTTGCTGGGTGAGAATCCCTACCTGATCCGCCATAATGCCCGGGAAGGTCGCTTTGGACTCGATGACGAGGTCAAATTCTGGGTGAAGCGGGCCATTGACCTGAAGACCGGCGCTTCTAAGATCATTAAACTGGTGCATTATGAGAAATTCATGACCCGTATCGGCAACATTGAATTTGAGTGCTTCCGGAGTCCGAAAAAGGAGGCGCGCATCCTGAATTTGGTGTCCGCGCATAAGAACTTCATGCATGGATTCTCCATGCCGGATGCCACCGGCAATCTTGTTCGGGTACTCGAATTTATCCCGGGTCGACCGCTTTCAACTTATGTGGAGAGTCTGGAATTAGACCACCGGTCCTATTTCCATGAAGAATTTCCCCGCATCTTGGATCATTTCATCGAATGTGTCGAGGCGATTCATTTTCTGCACGCGCACGGTGAAAAACATGGCGATATCCGGCGTGATCATATTCTAATCGACCGGGAACGGGAAGTCTACCGCTGGATCGATTTTGACTATAACTACCGCCACCGGGAAAACATCTTTGGCTATGATCTGTTCGGGTTAGGCAATATTCTAATGTTTCTGGCCGGCAAGGGCGATGTGCTCCTGTTGGATCTCAAAAACCGCGATCCTCAGCGGCTGTCGCTTTTGGCGGAAGAGGATCTAAATATCGTATTTCACAACCGGGTCGCCAACCTGAAAAAGATTTATCCCTATATTCCCGAGTCTCTGAACCGCGTATTTTTGCATTTTTCCAAAGGGGCGCAGTGGTTTTACGAAAATACCCGCCAACTCCTGGAGGACTTAAAGGTGGCTCGAAACTAAAGTGCCAATTTCCGGGATGACTTTTGCAGGGCGTGGAAGCGACCGGCAAATGAAGGCATGAGGATATCAGAATGGACGACACGGATCTGACCTTTAACAAGAATATTCTCATTGCGGTGGACGAGTCCGAAAATGCCCGGCGAGCCGTGACTTACGTGGCCCAACTGATCGAGGGGATGGCCGGTTTTAGAGTTACGCTCCTGCACGTCATTCCCGATCCCGAAGAGGATTATTTCCCCACCTCGGCCGAAAAAGACAAATGGCTGCGGCAATACACGCAAAAAACAGAGTCATTGCTGGAAAACTATCGCCAAATGTTGCTCCGGGCGGGTTTTGCCCAAGACGCCGTGCGCGTTCGTACGACTTTGCGCTATTGTCCTTCCATGGCCGAATGTATTCTGGCCGAGCGGGAAGAGACCGAATACAGCACCATCGTCGTGGGACGGCAAGGCCGATCACGCAGTGAAGAATTCCTGTTCGGCAGCATCTCCAGTAAAATCGTCAATCATGCCCGCAACTGCACGGTCTGGGTGGTGGAGTAAAGCGGCGCAGGGATGTCACGACGCGGCTGGCGGAGCGCGAGGTTGCGTTATTCTTTCTTGACGGCCTCGGCGTCGGGGACCTGGCTTCTACCTTTCACCGTCTCTTCCACGGTTCGATAGACATTTTTAAATGTTTCCTGAAATCCGGAAGGAGAAATCCTGCCGCCTTCAATGAATTTTACCACGATCTCCTTGGCTGCTTTCAGAATCTGTTCATCGATGGAGCCCATGAGCCTCATCCCTTTCAGGTAGAATTTTATAACTGCTTTGATTTGTTAGCAAAAGTGAAGCTGGGTGTCAACCGTTGCCTGCCAGGGCGAGGGTCCGGGCAGGGTGATTTCCAGCGGTCGATTTGACATCTCACAGTTTATTGTCTATTAGAGAAATCGTCAAATCGTTAAATGGCTGCCGCTCGGGCTGAACAGCCATTGCGATGCAATTCGGAGATTCAGAAGGGAATATGAAGGGACGAAAATGACGCGTTCGGTTTTGAAACGATATGCTCCCCGGAGGGGGTGGAACTTGTTTTTGCTGCTGGCCTGTATTTTCTGGTGGGCCGGCTGCTCCATGGTGGGTAATACGACCAAGGCCCTTCAACGGACCACCAAGAAAATTACCCGTGAGATTACGTCTGCCGATGGTGACCTGAAGAAAAAAGTCGGCGTTATCCGTTTCGAAAACAAGGTCTCACCCGAGAACCCCAGTTATCAGAATGTACTTCACGACGGTCTGCTCGCCAACCTGCAAGACAGTTGTAACAACTTCATCGTCACCAATCCCTCTTCCGGCGGCCATGAAGGTGGGTTGGATAAGCTGCCCCGGCTGGCAACGGGTCAGATTGACAATTTTGCCCTGGCCGGTGCCGGGCGGCAGTTAGGGTTGAATGCCATCGTGACCGGAAGTCTCAACGACATTGCCGCTCAGGACGACTTGCAGGGCATTCTCTGGATGAAGGACAACCATTACTTCATTCGGGTGCTGGTCAGGCTTGAAGTGTACGATACCTACACCGGCTCCAAAATTCTTGATGAAGATTTTCCCCATGAGATTGAGATTGACGAGATGGAGTACGAGTTGATCAAAACCAACAAGGAGATCAACCCTACCATCCTCAAAGAAGCTTTGGAGGAGATTGTCTCTGAAATCGTCACGCGTACCTGCGACGCGCTCGGTGATCAGTCCTGGAACGGCTACATTACCTCCGTCGAGGGCGACAAGATCAGCATTTCTTCCGGCAGTGAAGTGGGGCTTGCAACGGGGCGGGTATTGGCAATCTACGACAGTTGTCAGATTATCGAGGGAATTGAGGGTTGCCGTTTTTACCGGCCCGGGCCTCAGACGGGTGAGCTGAAAATCGTCAAGGTTTTCCCCCAACGGGCCGAAGCGGTTTTGGTTTCGGGCGGAGGGGCCGTCGTGGGGAATGCCGTTCGAACCAAAGAATAAGGAATTCAGGTAACCGTTTAGCCTTTTGAAAAACCAGGGAGAGGCCGATGAGCCGTCGGCCGGAATATTTCTCATAGCGCTAAATTGACACGACTTCAGAAATTCAGCCCATCGGCGGCGCCTCGCCCTGCAGGGCTTCCTGATAAGATCGCAAAAGTTGGATGGCTTCGGTTGCCGATGAGATCCGCGTGATGGATTGGCGGAAGCGGCTGCTGTGGTGCAGGCCTTTGACAAACCAGCCCAGGCGGCTGCGCATCATGTAGCAGGCCCGGGTTTCGCCGAAGTGCTCGACCGACGCCCGCAGATAACGCACCATCGTATCAAAACGGTGCCCGAGATCCTCGGCTGCTTCTTCCTCGCCTCTGATGCGAGCTCCCACCTTGGAAAAAATCCATGGATTTCCGATTGCCTGCCGGCCGATCATCACCGCGTCACAGCCGGTCATTTCCCGCATATGCACCGCATCATCCGCCGTGAAGATATCGCCGTTGCCCACAATCGGTATCGAGGCCTTTGCTTTGAGGGCGGCGATGATTGACCAGTCCGCCCGGCCCCGGAACAGTTGCGTGGCGGTGCGCGGATGCACCGCAATGGCATCGACCCCGCAGGCCTCGGCCATGGCCGCGATTTCAAACGCCTGCTGCCCGGATGCGTCCCAGCCGGTCCGGATTTTAATGGTCAACGGGATTCTGATGGATTCTCGCACCGCCTTCAGCAGGGCCTCGGCCTTTTCCGGAGTCTGCATGAGGGCGACGCCGGAACCGGTTTTAATGATCTTTTTGACGGCGCAACCGAAATTTATATCGAGAATGTCCGCCCCCGCCGCTTCGACAATTCGGGCCGCTTCCGCCATGAGGGCCGGGACCGAACCAAATATTTGAACCGACAGCGGTTTTTCTTCCGGAACACTTTTTAACATCGCGACGGTCTTGCGGGATCCGTGGACCAGGCCATTGGCACTGACCATCTCCGAACACACCAGGCCGCAGCCGGCTTCTTTGGCGAGCAGACGAAAGGGCAGGTTGGTGATGCCCGCCAGGGGGGCAAGCACCGTGGGGTTGTCAAGTTTTACGGAACCGATGTTCATTGGCGTGGCCGTTGGTTGTCGGGAGTCCGTTCCCCCAAGAAGACTAAACTCAATTGAGAAGGTCGCTAACCGCTCTTATCAACGGGCAACCGAACACGAACGCTTCCGGTTCCCAGGGGTCGCTTTCGGAAACCCAATGCGCGCCCTATTGGCTTTGACTCCGCGGGGGTGATCTATCGGGCCGGAAGCCGGATTCGCGTAACAGAAAAGGCAATTGTGATAACACGGATGCTGATGATAGGATCCGATGTCAATCGAAACCTTGCAGCCGCAACCGGCCTTGGCGCGCTGACCCGCATCTTTTTTCAAAGAAAGCTGGCCGCCGAAAATTTCAACCAGAAAATCATTCGGGATGCATGCGCTGGGGGTAACCGTCGAATCGGCCGGCAGGGCCTCGATGAGTTCTCTTTCGCAGCAGGCCGACAGGCGGATGCCCCGGTCGCCAAGTTCTTGCTCCATTTTCAGAAGGATTTCTTTTTTCTTGGCTAAGGGCGGATCGATAAAAGCCAATCCCGGCCAGGAGTCCAGTCTTTTTCTGATCTTAGCGTAATCGTCCACAAAGCTGGTGATGCAGCGGGTGATGCCCCATTTAGCGGCCTGGGAGGCAATGCGCACAAAATCCTGCAGGTTATTTGCGACGGCCCCGGCGGGCGTTTTAAAAAAACAGATGGGGTCAAAGCGCCAGTTGATTGTACGGGCACCGAATTGGTCGCAGAGCGCTTTCAGCTGAGGAAGACGATCCTTCAAGGGCGGCACACGGGGTTCGAGCAGGGTGGAGTCGGAATTAACGGTGAAGTTAAAAAACAGATGATAACCTTGCGCCTGAAGCCTCGGACCGTAAGCGTTCTTTAAGAACGGACCGAAATTTTTGGACCAGAAGACAATCGTGTGCACCGCGTCCGGTGTGGCCGGAATGTTGGAAACGCGCCGGTTATAAGGATTGACAACCTCGAAATAACCCTTTTCAATTTGCGCCGTAAACCACGGCATATAAAAAGCGGGGATGTCGGTTCGGCGGGAGGCCGAGATGACGATGGGGGTGTTCGACGGCATGGCGCTATTTTTTCTTTAAATCGGTAAGGGAAATCACTTTGGAACCGCCGGAACTCTTGGCCTCGGCGGTATCCTCTTTCCGTGTGACCTCCGGTCCCCGCAGCGGTTGTTCTTCCGTGGAAACCACCTTCTCCAGACGGAGCCGTTTGCCATTCATCGTGAATTCGGTGCCATTGATAT
>CP070697.1:1627215-1635427 GCA_020353555.1 Desulfobacterales bacterium | reverse complement strand
ATCAATTTAGTACGTAAATAAAATTTTCATGCACCGTGGTGGCCCGAAGGGCCATGAATGTTTAGCTGTATGAAAAATATCCCGGCCGGCCTGTCCCTGGTTTTTCAGAGGGCTAAACGGTTAACCGGGCGCTAATCAACCGGGAATTTGAAACGGAAACGGGGTCGATCACACTGCGCCTTCTCCGCCGATAGGAGAAGGGACAGCGCGTGTCGCTTATCCGGGCGCTACCGTTTGCCTTTGGAAAAATCGACGCCGTCGTGGAAGGTGTACGCGCAAAACCCTGCGCCGACGCGCGGGGAAAACCCCCCGCCCCCGCCCTGCAATCTTAGCTTCACTCCCAGTCGATACAATGCACCGGACAATACTTGATGGCCTCATTTACTTCCGGCTCCGGGTACGCGGTCAATTCAACGACTTCGATGTATCCGGCCGCATTCATTTGAAATGCTTGCGGACAAACTTCCGTACATATGCCGCAGCGGATGCATTCGCTGAGATCGACGACGGGCATTTGGGTCAAAGGGTGTTTGACGGTCATCATGGCCTTGGATAAGTTTGGGGTTCAGCCTAAAACAGCTTTGCCAATTCGGCGGCCGAAGTCAAAGCCGGCCTTCAAGGCCTCCTTGTCGGGGACATACTGGACTCGCAATCCCGGATCGACGATTTCCACGTTGATGGCCTTGAGTTCTTCATTGATGAGTTTGACCGCTTCGCCGCTCCATCCATAAGAGCCGAAGGCCGCGCCGATCTTGTTTTGGGGTTTCAGCCCTTTGATGTAAGTTAAAATGTCGGCCAGGGTGGGGAACAAACCGTTGTTCAACGTCGGTGAACCGACAATCAGCGCCCTGGCATCAAAAACTGCGGTCATAATTTCGCTGCGATGCCACTTGCGAACGTGATAGGGCTTAGCCGCAACGCCTGCATCCAACAAGCCGGAGACAATGGCCTCGGCCAACATTTCGGTGCTGTGCCACATGGTGTCGTACAGAACGACGGCCTTGGGGGCGGGTACCTGCCGGCTCCACCGGGCATAAGCGTCGATTATTTTACCGGGATCTTGGCGCCAGATGACACCGTGGTCCGGGCAGATCATCTTGATCTCGAGCCCCAGCGCGGCCACCCGTTCGATCAGCTTTTGAATCAGGGGCGCATACAGAAGCAAAATATTGGCGAAGTACTTCTTGGCGTGGTACATGATGGTGTCGCCGTCAATCTGATCATCGAATTTTTCCGGGCCGGCATAGTGCTGGCCGAATCCATCACTGGAAAACAGGATCTTGTCCTCTTTGAGATAGGTAAACATGCTGTCCGGCCAATGCAGCATGCGGGTCTCCATGAACGTAAGGGTTCGGTCGCCCAGGCTCAGCTCGTCCCCGGTCTCGACCGGATGATAATTGAATTGTTGCGGGAAATGGCGTGCGAGGTTTTTATGGCCCATTTTCGAGCAGTATAGGGCCTTGTCTTGCCCGATGCGATGCATCACCCGCGCTAGACTGCCGGAATGATCCATTTCCGTGTGATTGCTGATGACCACATCGATCTTTTGCGGATCGACGATTTGGGTAATATTTTCCAGCAACTGATCGGCAAAATCCTTCTTAACCGTATCCAGCAGCGCGATCTTTTCGTCTACAATCAGAAAGGCATTATAAGTCGTTCCGAGATCCGTCGAATAGCCATGGAAATCTCTGATATTCCAATCCGTAACCCCGACATCAAAAACTCCTTTGGTAATTTCAATCGGTTTCATATTCAATCCTCAAATCTGGGTAGCATTGTTTGACGCGTATGCGCTTCCCGTCCGCCGCCCAAGGGCAAGGGCGCGTTTGACGTCAAAATATAAGCACCATTTAATCTAACGCAACTTGCGGCCGGACGGACGGGCGGCGGGGGCTGCAATGGGGCTAAAGAATTGATGCCCTTTGCGCCCCACGGAATTCCGTCGGACAAAAAAGGGCATCATGTTATGTTACATCCCGTTTGGATTCTGAATTAAAGTGGCCTCAGACGCTTCTTACTCCTTTTCAAAATCATCCTTGCTGGCGCCACAGACCGGGCAGACCCAGTCATCGGGAACATCTTCCCATTTCGTTCCGGCGGCCACACCATTGTCCGGATCACCTTGCTGGGGGTCGTAAACGTAACCGCAAATCGAGCATACATACCTGTCCATTCTGTTGTTCCTCCTTTTCTTTTGATGGTTTGTCCGTTAGGGCCTTCTGCGATTCATCATCTCCTGGCGCGATCGACGCCGAACGGAGGGCATCCTCCTGATTTCTGGCCTAAGCGTCGCCCGCCATATTCGGAATCCAAAAATCAGTTCCAGACATCGTCGGAATTCCATGTTGCGTTCCTCATGGGGTCGTACGTTGATCGTTGCCGGTGGTCCGTTCACAACCGCGGTCTTGGAGAGTTGACCGACACCTGACGCGCCTATTTACGTCAGTTCATCGATCAGCTGTTTGACCCGGGCTTCGATCCGATCCCGGACATCACGCATGACATCAATCGATTGACCGGCCGGATCCGGCAGGTCCCAGTCCTGCCTCACGGTCCCCGGAACGAATGGGCATTGCTCCCCGCAACCCATGGTAATAATCACATCCGGCGGATTATCCGCGATGGCCGCGGCGATGGTTTGGGGCACCCGAAAGGCCATGTCGATTCCCTTTTCGGCCATAACTTTCTCCATGTCGGCATTGATTCTGTCTGCCGGCTGACTGCCTCCATGGAGGACTTCGATCTTATGGCCGGCCAGATATTGCGCCAAGGCACTGGCCATTTGGCTGCGGCAAGCGTTTTCACGGCAGGCAAACAAAACTTTCTTTCGTCCGCGAAACGGTTGGAGGAGGTCGCGCACGGCTTGGCGGACATCGTCCAGAACCGTCGGGTGTTGAGACATGTCCTTCGCGCGTTCAATTTGACGATAGGTCAGGCTGCCCGCATCGCGTGCCCCGATGGCATCAAAAAAATATTGGATGCTCAGATGGAGACCTTCAAAAAGATTCTTGCCTTTGGTCGCCCCTACGGCTAACAAAAATCCGCGCTTCATTTGCGTGCCGGGGTCGCGCAGTTTGAATACGTATTTGCGGGCCCAGAATGTCTGGCACCGGTCAACGAGGGCCTTGAGCTGGGCGGTCATGTTGTAAAAGAAAATCGGCGTGGCCGCGACGACGACGTCGGCCTGACGCAGCAAAGGATAGATTTCGTGCGGCATGTCGTCATCGATGGGACAGAATCCTTTTTTCTCACAGACGACATATTCCTTGCAGGGAACGATGTTTTTCCAGGCCACTTCGATCACGCGGGTCCGGGCGCCCAACTCTTCCGCCGCCTCCAGGAAGGCCGACAGCAAGAAGCTGGTATTGCCTTTTTTGCGGGGACTCCCTTGTAACCCCAGTACCATCATACGCGCAAAATTCCTATTTGATGTGGCAAGAAGTGCACGCCGTCGGGCCAGATTTTTCACCGGATCTTCTCTTTTCCTTGTGGCACTTGGTGCACTGTTTGTTCATGATTTGCTTTTTTTGCAACTTGCCCGCTTCTTTTAATTCTTGGATGATGCCCGATTGCTGAGCATAGACGGAGTGGCAGATGTCACAATTTCCGAGCTTTTCCTGATGCCGGTGATGGGGAAAAGGGACGCGGCCTCTCTCACCGCCGAACAGTACGATCTCTTCGGCGCCCTTATCGACGTCGGCCTCCGACAGGCCAAGCATGCCTGCCGCCACCCAAAGCATTGCAACCGCCACCCCGCAAACAACCTTCCCGCGCATACACGATCTCCTCTTCAAAAGCATGTCGGCTTGTCAACTGCAACCACCGAATTTGGGTTGGCCACGGCGTCCGGGCGCCCTCGGCGGCCGACCAGAGCCAAAACCCATTACCGTGGCGAAATACTTTTGCCTTCCCCTTCGATGGTGCACTGGGTGAAGTCGATCGGCTGCGCGCATCCGCTGCAGGTATGGGCCTTTTCGAATTCATCGGAAAAGATTTCTTTTTCCGCGCCGCAATTCGGGCACTTACACGTAAAGGCCTTCAGACTCTTGAATGATGCGTAACCAGGGCAATGCTGGGGTGTCGTCACGTTGTCGGTCATGGTATCCTCCGTTTGTTTGAACGTTGGGCGCTGAGCGCTATGATATCGACAAAATTCGGTCGAGCGGTTCAATCTTTGCGGCTTCATGGTGTTTGAGGTTGCAGGAGTGCTCCACTTAAGGTTGGAGGCGAAACCGTCGGTCCTCAAACCTCCCGCATTTTCCACGCCTTGGTCTCGGAAAAAGCGTCGATTCTCCTATTTCAAAAGATTTTCCGCACCTTATCGGCGGCGTCATTCCGCGCATTTCTTGGCGATTTGACGGCCATAGTCCTGGGCCATCTGCAGGCCTCCGCCCAGGGAACTGGATTTTAATCGAAGCGCATCGCCGACCATGTTCATCTTGAGGACCACTTTCATGGTATTGAAAATACGGTCCGGGGCTTCGCCGCTCCATCCAAAGGCGCCGAAAGCGCCGCCGATTTTACCTTCAAGATTTGCTTTTTCGGCCAGAAAGAGAAATGTTTTCATGGCATTCAGCATTTCGCCGTGGTAAGTGGCGGATCCGAACACGTAAGCATCGTAGCCTTGAAGATCGTTTTCATTTTTGATATTTTTGACATTGACCACATCGGCTTGCTGGCCCGCAAACCGGATGCCTTCGGCGATCAGTTCGCCGATCTGTTCGGTCTCTCCGGTTCGCGTCGCATAGACAATTAATGCTTTAGGCATTTTGACTCTCCACCTTAGTTTAAAACTTGGACCCCCCGCAAGAAAAATATGACGGCGGCATGCCGTATCCGATTCACGGTTCCAGACTATTTGGATGCGATGCGGTCATCGGTACCTTCCGCGGCGCAATCCGGCGTATAGCAGGTATTGTCAAGAAATTCACATTTTTTCTTGCAAGATGGGCACTCGTTGGGGTGGGTATCCGCCTCGAAGGTATACCCGCAGTTTGAGCACTTCCAACTGGGCATGCGATCACCTCCTTTCCGCCAAGAATTCAGAAATCAGAATTCAGAAGCACGCCAATCTTCCCATCCCGGCCCGATCGCACAACCGCATTGGCGCCCGGGCGCGCTTGGGAAGGCGGTTCCGACCGGCGCGGACGTTCGCCTCTTGAATTCTGACTCCTGGTCACGGGGCTTGTGTCATCATATTATTCCGATTATTCCGAAGTTGAAGATTCTGCTTCCGGACTTCTTTTCGCCAGTTCGCGGTCAATCATGAAAAGGCCGCCCTTGGCCTCGCCCATCAGTCTTAACTGCTCCAGAACCCCCCCCACACTCTCTTCTTCTTCCACTTGTTCGGATACAAACCACTGGAGAAAGATACTGGTCGCATGGTCATGTTCTTCATGGGCCAGTTCGACCAGATCATTGATGAGTCCGGTAACTTTCTGCTCATGCGCCAGGGTCGCTTCGAAGACGGCTAGCGGGGAATCCCACTCGGTCGGAGGGGCGTCCACCTGGGCGAGCGTCACCCGGCCGCCGCGCTGATTGACGAAGTCATAAAACTTCAGGGCATGGGTCAACTCCTCCTGGGCCTGGTAATGCATCCAATTGGCAAATCCATCCAGGCTGACCGATTTAAAGTAGGCATTCATGGCGAGATACAAATAGCTGGAATAGAGCTCGGCATTTAATTGTTTGTTCAGCGCTGCTTGCATTTTTTCAGACAACATTGCTTCTATCCTTTCCAAAGGCCGTGTAAGTTGCAGTATTCGCGGGCCGTGATATTCTGGGCGTCTGTCATAAAAGTGGCTTCAGGGGCCTGGCCCGGCTTCAAAAACTGTCGGTCGGCCTTGCCGTCGGCAAGAATTTCGACCCATTCGATATAGTGTTTTTCCTCCATGGGGTGGGGCACATCTCCGACTTTGACCTTGACGCCCCCGGCAATTTTTTCGATGACGGGGACATGCTTCTCTTTCGCTGCGTCGACGGTGTTTTCAACCATACGTTTCATCGCTGCTCCGCAACATACCAGTTCACCCGCTCCGCCGTGGAGTACCTCAATGATGTTGCCGCACGTGTCACATTTGTAAACTTCAAGTCTTTCTGCCATTTTTTCCTCCTTTCACAGGTTCGGTCTAGGTCAAAATGGTTGAATCGGGCCTCAGGAATCATCTGTCGATAATTCGATGTCTTCCGACCACCAACCTTTCTTGACGTGGTTTTGCCTTTCTTCTTCCGCCATTTTCTTTAATTTGTAGGCCGAATCGCGCAAGACACCATACAGGATACCGCAACCGGTATCTTCGCGCGCAGCATCCCCCTGATCAGCCAAATAAATCATTTCTTCAACAAGCTTAAGCGTCTTAACGATGTGCACGTTGCAGGGTTTCACGTTGATGAGTTCTCCGGATAGGTGAGGTTTCCTTAAACGCGGTCCTCAGGCCGTCAAATCAGGCACTCAACGAATTCCGTGGGAGAGAAATTCAAATTTTATGCCAGGAGAGTATCCGGGGTTCCCTTTTCAGCGCAACGCCCCATAACAGGTCAACGCGGCCACACTTGCCGTCGACTGGATCAGCAAGTCAGAATATGAAAGGATGGTATTGCGATACATGCAAACCTGCGAATTCCAGAGAAAATCGAGGGCCTCCTAAGGATAATGGCGCAATATCATAATAAAAACATTAGTGCAAGACAGTCTCAGGATAATTTTTGACACATAACTGTCTCATAAGACAGATGGATTTCGGATGACTGCCGACAGGGGCCGGAAGAGTCAGGGAAGCCAACGGGAGGCTTGGCGCGGCCCGACAATTCAACCTTCAAGGGGCGCCCACCGTGGCCGGCATCACAAAGCGCACATCGGCAGGCCGGCCGCGTTGGCAGCGGGGGAATGACGGGCCGATGCGGTGCGATAGAAGCTTAGGGGTTTGTCGGCGGGATACATCGATGCCGCCCGTTGCGGGAGGCGACCGTTCCAACGGGAGGGTAAGGACGAAGCTTACGATGATATCATCGTCTTAAGCTGCCATCACTTGCCGGCGCTGCAGGATCTTGCCGCGGGTGCTGATGACCACTTCCTCCATGGGTATTGGCACACCGGCTAGTTGCATGCCTTTTTGCACGATCATGGGCAGTCCGGAGCAACAGGGGACCTCCATGACGACCGTCGTGATGCTCTTGATGCCTGATTGCTTGCAGATCTGGGCAAATTTTTCGATGTAGTGCTGAGCGTCGTCAAATTTCGGACAGCCCATCATGACGGCTTTGCCCTTGATAAAATCGCGATGGACGGTGGGAAAGGCGACGGGCACGCAATCCGCCAGCACCAGCAGATCCGCGCCTCTTAGAAACGGTGCGGTCGGCGGCACCAGCATGATCTGGACCGGCCAGTGGGAAAGCGCGGATGCGGTTGTTTCGCCTGCGGGGTCGACGTGGGGCTCGGGCGCCGGGGCGGAGGCGGAAGCGTCGAACGTCTGAAGCCGGGCCGATGGGCATCCCCCGGCAAAGGCAGGCGCTTCGGGCGCCGCTTTTTTTTCCTTGGCGGCCAAATATTTTTCCACCGCTTCTTCGTCAAATTCGTCTGCTTCCCGCATGACGACCCTCAGCGCGCCGGTGGGACACTCCCCCAGACAGGCGCCCAGGCCGTCACAGTATATATCGGCCACCACCCGGACCTTGCCGTCGATGATTTCCAGCGCGCCTTCCGCACAGGCTGGCACACAATGGCCGCATCCGTCGCACAGTTCTTCGTCGATTGCGATAATTTTTCGTAATGTTTTCATAACGACCTCTGATTTCCACTTGATCGCATTTACCGTGTTCAGCACGGCGCTTGTCCCGGAAGGACTTGAGGTAATGCGACAATGTAGAATTATTTATGCGTCGATTCGGCCTAAGCGCTGCCAGCCGCGGAACCAGTCCTTCACCCCCGGCGGTCGGTGCCGAAATCGTCTATTTCAACAACGTTTCCCGGGCCTCATCACGGCCGCCGGCGGTCAGAAACGATCTTTCGATCCAATCGGCCAGGCGTTCGGGGTCCATGGGGCCATTTTTCCGGTCGGCCTCGATATTCTCCAACAACCTGGAATCATAAACCACTTTGAAATTCAGGCTCTCTGCGGGCCGGGGATGATGCTGATGCGCGATGATATCGCACACTTCATCAATCAAGGCCTCTTGGGCACCGAGCTTGACCAAAATTGAGCGCGCGATG
>CP070697.1:1618895-1627115 GCA_020353555.1 Desulfobacterales bacterium | reverse complement strand
CAATCGAAGCGTTTTTGGTGGAAAAACCACCGGTGGGCATGGTGGTGAAGGTGTGGCATAGAGCCTCATAAAGGTTCATGCCGCCGAGCAGGAGCATGAGGACTTGGACCAGTGAAATCAGGGCATAGACTTTCCACAGAATACTGGCCGTATCCCGGATGCGCGGTTTGAGCTTGTCCGGAACGGGGGTCGGAACCTCGGCCTTGTAAAGCTGCATGCCGCCCACACCCAGAAAAGGCAGAATCGCCACCGACAGGACGATGATACCCATCCCCCCCAACCATTGGATGAAGCTGCGCCAGAAAAGAAGCCCCTTGGAGATCCCCTCGATATCGGTCAGAATCGAAGCCCCGGTGGTCGTGAATCCCGAAACCGATTCAAACATCGCATCGGTGAAAGCGTAACAGCCGTCTCCAAAATAAAAGGGCAGCGCTCCGAACAAACCCGCCGCCGTCCACCCCACGGCCACGATGGCCATCCCTTCGCGCTGGCTGATGATTTCCGCCTTTTGTCTTCGGAAGATAATATATAGCATCAAGCCGGCCAGAACCGTCAGTCCCATGGACTTCAAAACCGCATCCACGCTTGGATCCTGGTAATACAGCCCCACCAGCAGCGGGAAAATCATGGTCAAACCGAAGAAAAGCGTTAATATCCCGGTGAGATTCAGGATATAAGGCCAGCGCATTTAAAAATACTCCAGCTTGACCGCAAGGATTTTTTCGATCTTGGGTATCGCCGGCCGGCGCGCGAAAATGATGATGCGATCCTCCGGTTTGATAACGCTTTCGCCGGAAGGAATAATGATATTTTCCTGGCGGATAATTCCGGCTACCATGGCGCCTTTGGGAAAGGCGATATTCTTGAGCGGCTTATCCACGATATCCGATGTTGGCAGGGCCACGGCCTCCATGACTTCCGCCTGGTCGCCTTTAATGGATATGGCCGAAATCACCTTACCCCGCCGGAAGTGCTGTAAGATCGAATTGATGGCGGACAGCCGCGCGCTGACCACCTGTTCGATACCGATGGCCGCCATCAGCGGAAAATAGCTGAACTTGCTAATTTTGGTGATGGTTTTACGAGCCCCCAGGCGCGTGGCCAGCAGGGAGGCCAGGATATTGGTTTCCTCATCGTCGGTCAGCGTGACCACCACATCCATCTCCTGGATGTTCTCCTCGGTCAGCAAGCCCTGATCGGAACCATCCCCGCACAGCACCACCGTTTTATTCAGCCTTTCGGCCAGCAACGAGCAGCGGTCCGAATTTTTTTCGATGATCTTGATGTATATCGACCTTTCCTCCAACAGCTTGGCCAACCTGAATCCGATGCGCCCGGCGCCCACGATCAGCGCCCGCTTGACCGGCTGGGCGTGTTTGTCGAAGGCGCTCAGATCATCCAGGAGTTTGTCCTCCTCACTGATAAAATAAACCAGATCGCCGGGCATCAGCCGATCATTGCCCCTGGGAATAATCAGCTCTTCTTCCCGCACGACGGCGGCGATGAGGGGCCGGGCCTTGCCGGCGATGGCGGGAAGATCAGCCAGACGGGCGCCGGCCAGACGAGCATTCTTATCCAAATAGATCCCGACAAATTTTATGCGACCTTCGGCGAATTCACCGACTTCGACGGCCCCCGGCACGCTCATCATGCGGTCAATGGTTTTGACAACTTCGATTTCCGGGTTGATAATCGTATCGATATGGGGGGCATGTTCCCTGAAGGTCTCATGATACTGGTCAAAATCCCCATCCCGGATACGGGCCAATTTCTTGGTCGAGGGCGAGAGGATATGGGCCATCAGACACGCTACCAGGTTGGTTTCGTCGCTGTTGGTAACGGCCAGGATGATATCGGCGTTTTTTACGCCGGCCTCTTCCAGCACCACGGGACTGCTGCCGGAGCCCTTGACCACCTGCACGTCCAAAAGATCGGTGACGCGGCGAATGGCTTCGGCGTTCTTGTCGACGACGACGACATCTTTATTTTCGAGGGCGAGATGGCTGGCGATATGGAATCCGACCTCGCCGGCCCCCACAATCACAACTTTCAATCGCTGGGCTCCTCAGTGACGGTCAACTGTGAATGATTTAAACGGATCCGTCTCCCATCATACACGTTCCGTGCCGTGGAGGACGGTTCGCGACCCCCAATACTATAGAGATCTGTACCTGTCAATTGTTGTCGGACCGCTGCGCGAAAGCAAGGCCGATCGGCCACGGCCTACACCGCGGAACCGTCCTCCGCACATGACTATGAAAGAATTGCAAATTCAAACACTTAAAGTTAAATGCCGATCCCTACTTGCTCCCGTTGGAAAAAAAAGGACACGGGCCAAGCCGATTTCGGCCTCCGCAATCGGGGGGGGCCGACGGACCGACAGACCCGAGCAAACAAAAAAGGTCATTTCCGACAGGTGCAACGGAGAGCCGACGGCACCGCCTTTGAGGCGGTCGGCGCGAGGCGCAGGTCAATCCCTGCCCGGGGGCGATCCGATCCCCTCATCCCGACAACCCGCTTCTGAGGCTGAACTTACCGCTGCCCCATGTGAAAACAATCCCCGTAAATGATCTTTTTCCGCGAGCCGTCCGCCAGTTGCAGAACCAGCGCGCCATTTGCATCGATATCGACCGCCAACCCCTCGGATTCAGCACGATGGGTCACGATTCGGACGTGACGTTTCAGGGTCACGGTATAGCGCTTCCACTCGTCGATCACGTCGTCAAGCGCGGCAGACTGCATGCGCGCTTCAAAATCATCCAGAAAACGCGCCAGAAGTTCAACGCTGGCAATCTGCCTTCCCAGGATCTGCTTTAATGAAGCGGCGGTTGGTTCCGAAGCCGCGGGATCGTTGTTGACATTGATCCCCAGACCGATATTGATGAAACTCACCCGGTCGGCGTCGGCCTCCATCTCCGACAGCATCCCCGCGACTTTGCGCCCGTCGACCAGAATGTCGTTGGGCCACTTCAGCACGGCCGGGATGGCAAACATCTTCCGCAGCACCCGCACCAGGGTTAGCGAAGCCGCAAAACCGACGCGGGGGCTCAATAAAATCGGAAGCGCGGGCCGTAAAACGACCGTGAAATACAACCCCCCGGGGGCCGATAACCACACCCGGTTCAATCGCCCCCGGCCTTTTTGCTGGCGCCCGGCGATGACGACCGTAAAATCAGGACACCCCCGGCGGGCCAGGTTTTTGGCAACGTCCATGGTGGAGGCGATCTCAGGATAGTAGAAGATCCGGGATTCCCGGGCCGCAAACTCCCAGGCAAAGGGGATATCCGGCGAATGCAGCAGGCGGTATCCGTCCGATGTGCTGCGGATGGCATAACCCGCTTCGGTCAGGCTTTGGATATGCTCACCGATCGCAACCGCGGAAATTCCAAGGACCGCACGAAGCGCCTCCGATGATACGCTCCCCCCCTGCGTTCGTAGTATTTCGAGAATCCGGGCTTTCATCTTTACGGATGGGGCATCAAGTACGGGCGGATTTAAGCAGCCAAGCCCAAGCGGTCACCGGTTGCGGGAAGGGGACTCCGATTCACGAACCTCGCCGCCCCAGGCGCGTAAGTTGTGCGTGATGAAGTCAACGACATGCTGATGGACCTGCCGCCCCTTGCCCTCCACCGCCATGGGCGGGCCGAATTTAAAATAGAGCGTTTTGCGTGGATCGATCGGGCCCATATCCTTGATCCATTTTCCGTTTCCCTGGAAATCGGTTTTGATGGCGATCGGCACCACCGGCACGCCCGCGTTGGATGCCAGTTTCACTCCCAGAGAATTGAATTTCTCAATATCAAACATCACACTGCGCGTGGCCTGGGGAAACACCACCACCGAACATCCGTCGGCAATGAATTTTCGGCCTTCCTGCAGCACGACCTTCAAATCCTGACGGGGATTCTGACGCGAGACGGCAATCAGGTTGACCGCATGCATGATGTGCTTGATGATGGGATATCGCAACAATTCTTCCTTGATAATAAACGTGACCCGGTTAAAGGCCAACGTCACGCAGGGAAGCACGAAGGTTTCCAGCAGGCTCATATGATTGGCCACATAGACCAGGGGCCCGTCGTGCCGATGAACGCCCTCCAGTCCGGAGACATGGACCCGGCCCCCCACCGATTCCACGATCCTGATCACGGCCAGGGAGGCCTCGGCCCAGCGGTCCGTATCCATCTCACCTCTTTTTGAAATCAGACTCTGCCTGTATAAGTGCGCGCAAAGCCGGAGGTAGTAGACAGATGTCCGCCAGCGCGAACCGCGCGCCATGATTGACGGGCGCCCCGGGGAACTCTGATACCCGAACTCCGTTTTAAGAAGCTGCCAGAATTGATCCTTGTCCATGTCTCCTACAGCTATTTTCGTCTATTCCGGCGATGATTGGCACGCAACCTCCACCGGGGATGCGCGGCTGACCCCGGTTTCCCGAAGGGCCCCCAAACCGGAGCCCGCTAAAACCAGCCGCGGCAAGCCGCAGCCCGGCGCCTGCGGTCGGCGTGCGGGGTCTACCCGCCCGCCAAGTCCTCCTGGACCCGATGGCATCCACTGAAGTCGACCGCCGCGTCTTCTTAAATAAATAAAAGGCTGCAATTTGTAAATGGATTTTATGCTTGGCCGTTTTCAGGCGCGGGATTGGATTGGATTCGCAGCGGGGCGTTTTTCCGCGTATCGACCCGCAGGCGGCCAAGATCATACGGTGGGCCAGTCAGGCGGGAGCGTGGCGACGAGGGAGTGATCCTTGACCTTTAGAACCTATTCACCCGTCAGTCCCCAGTTCTCGAGTCAGTGGTTGATAGCCTTCGCCTATCCGGTCGGACCCACATTAGATCCTCTTTACACTCACGCTCTGTGGGTCTTACAGCCGCTCAAGCAATCGCTCGTGAATATTGTCGAAGCCCCCGTTGGACATGATCAAGATCAGGTCGCCGGGGCGGGCCGTGAGGGCCAAAAAATCGATGATAGCTTCGGTGTCGGGGAAAAAGTGGGCCTCCTGGCCCCGTTTCTGGAGGTCCTCGACCAGCTGTCGGGACGAAAAACGCTCCTCCGGGGGGATCTTATCCAGCAGCGGGGGTTGGCGAATGCAGACCAGGTCGGCCAGGCCAAAAGACGCCGGGTAGACATCTTGAAAGATTTTGCGCCGGCTGGAGTTTGTCCGGGGTTCAAAGACCGCCACCAGGCGACGGCCGGCATAAACCGATTTAACCGCCCGAATGGTTTCGCGCACCGCGGTGGGATGGTGGGCGAAATCGTCCATCACCGTAATCTGTCTTTTTTGTCCCCGCATCTCCTGGCGCCGCTTCACGCCGCCGAAAGATTCAAGGGCCGCCCCAATGACAGCGGCCGGTATATTCAACCGATCGGCAATTGCGGTCACGGCCAGTGCATTCAGCAGATTGTGTTCTCCGAGTAGCGGGGTTTTGAAAGTCCCAAAAATCCGGTCCTTTTTAAACACCTCAAACACCGTCCACGGCGCTTGAACGGCCACCGTGCCCAGACGCCAGTCCGAGTTTAAACCTTGGCCGTACTTTTCAATCCGGCATTGGCGCTTCGTAAGCAGGCCGTCAATATTAACGTCACCGTCAAAAGCCAACAGCGTGCTCTGGGGCGCCAGCCCAGCAATCAACTTGCCAAAGGCCGCTTTCACCTGATTGAGGTCCTTGAATATATCCGCGTGGTCGAACTCCACACTGGTGAGCACGGCCATCAGGGGATGATAGTGCAAAAACTTCGGCCCCTTGTCGAAAAAGGCCGTATCGTATTCATCGCCCTCGATGACCAGATAGGGCCCCTTCCCCAAGACATAATTGCTGCCGAAGTCTTTTAGAATACCGCCGATGATAAAAGAAGGCGCATAGCCGGCCTGATGGAGTATCCAGGCCAAAATCGAAGATGTCGTGGTTTTGCCGTGGGTGCCGGTCACCAGGATCGTGTTCTTGGCGGCCGCGACAAATTGGTTCACGGCTTGGGGCATCGAGCAGAAACAAAGCCCCATCTGCTGCATTTTTTTGACCTCCGGGTTGTCCTTGGTCACCGCATTTCCGACAACGACCAAATCGGGGCCGTAGGCAATATTCTCAGCATCAAACCCCTCAAGCACAGGGATGCCCCGCTGTGCCAGAAAATGGCTCATCGGCGGGTACATTTTCTGATCGGAACCCGTGACTTCAAAACCCAAGTCTTTGAGAATGCAAGCCAGCGCCCCCATCGCGGTTCCGCAGACGGCAATCAGATGAACTGTTTTGACAGGGCCGGGAATCCGGTTTCTAGTCATTTCCATGGGTGGCAAATTCCCCCAAGTCTTGGCGTCCATAGCCTCCGCCCCAGGGTGGGCCCGCCTACAGGATTGGGTATCTCACCGTGCGCTGACAAGTTGGAGGACGGCAGACAATTGCGCATCTTCGGCACGCATCAACGCGGCGCCAAAGCCGGGGGGCGTCGTTCCTCGATCCAATGCCGGGGCGGGAGACCGCCGTCGCCTATGGGCCATTTCCCGGCCGACCCTGAAGAACCGGGCGACGTCCGGCGTCATCGGGATGCCTACTTATTGATCAGGACCGTATGGATCGTTTGGGATAAATCTTGAAGGTTAAACGGTTTGGGAATAAAGCCGCAGCCACCGCGGTCTAATATCTCCTGCGCCGGGGCGTCCAGACCGTAGCCACTTGAAATAATCACCCTGACATGGGGGTTGATTTCCTTGAGTTTATCAAAGACCTCGCCCCCTCCCATCGTGGGCATAATCATGTCCAGGATGATTGCATCAATGTTGTCTTGGTTGGGAGGATAAACCGTTAGAGCCTCTTCACCGCTGGCGGCCGTCAGTACCTCATAACCCAGTTTGTTCAGCATCCGTCGGCCGACATCAATCACCAATTCCTCATCATCAACAAGCATAATCATTTTCTTGGCCTTCCCACCTTGTGTCCATTTGCAGTAAACCATTCAGCGTTGCCAACCCGCCTTATCGAGCAACAGGAGCGGGCCGCAAGCCGCGTATTGTTTCCTTGCGGTCCCACCGGAGAGAACGTCCTGGCAGCCCCGCCCCGCGGAGCCCACCGCGGAGGTATCAATTATTGTGTCAGCGCGAAGTTTGCTAACTCCTTGAACCGGTCGGGATCCAACTCATTTTCGAATTTGACGTGGATTGAAAACTCCTCGAACGGCAGGCTATTGACACTGACGATGGTCGCGTTGCGCTCGAACTTCAGCTTGGGCTTGTCCTGGGGCAGAATGCATTTCAGGTTCAAGCGCCGGCCCAGCAACACCGTCCCATATTTTGCGGGTATTTTGTAAAAAAAAGACAATCCGCTCAAAGAGATATCGGCAACCTCGGCCTTCCAAGGCTTGCCGGCGGGCTCTCCGGAATCCTTTAGAATTTGAACCGCGGCGTGGCCCGGGATATTCAAGCGTTCATGCGCTCGCCGCTCCAAGCCTTTCTTTTGCAGCAAATCACTCACCGATTCGAGCTGCAGACAATAATCGTGCAGCTTGGACTCTAAACCCGGAAATTCGGTCTTCCATTTTGACAAAACCTCTTTTCCCAGAAATCTTAATTTAACCCGCGAATGGGTCATCAGAGAGGCCGTACAAAAAGAGTTGGAAAAAAAGGTTTCTTCACCGGCGATTTCGCCAGGCCCTAAAGCCTTCAGCATAATGCCTTGCTTGCCTTTGCGAAAAAACATTTTCAAGCGACCGTCATCGATGAAATAAAGCCTGGAATGGCTTTGACCCTGTCTGAAAATAATCTGATCGGCCTCATAGGTGGCCGCCTGCAGCGCGAAATAGAAGGCGTTGGTTTCGCCTTCCGTAAGCTTTTCATAGAGCTTGGACCAGGTATTCAAATGGGTCTGATCCCGGGCGGCGCTTTTGCCGGCTTCGATGAGTTCCGCCGCTTTGACGATTGCGTCAAGGGCCATGGCATCCACTTCAAAAAGCTTTTCCCGCAGAGCCTCGGCCCGCGCAAAATCCTTCGCCTCAGCGCACTTGACAATCAATGCATACAGTAATTTTACCGCCGATTCTTTATCGTCCGCGGCCGCATACTGCTCAACCAATTTTTCCTGCCGGGATAGCTCGTCCAAAACCGACTCCTTCTTAGCATGATCGAAGAGACCAGACGCCACGCGCCGTCGCTGGCCCAAGTGCACTGCCGGGGGGGTGAAATCGCCGCGTGTCTATTTTATCCAACGGAAAAAGATCGTGATTTCGGTC
>CP070697.1:1610543-1618795 GCA_020353555.1 Desulfobacterales bacterium | reverse complement strand
TTTTTAATGATATGAAAGAGATAGGACGGGTATCGATAATTATACGGCAACGGGCAACGCGATACGACCAGGAAGGTGGTCGCGAGGATCGGCTGCTAGGGCGGGGAGGGTTTGAATTTCTCAGGCGCAAGATGGTGTTTCTTCATGAGGGCGGAAAAATTGGAGCGCTGCATGCCGACCGTTGCGGCGGCCCGCGTGATATTGCCTTCGGAATCCTTCAGCGACTGCTGCAAGAAAGCTTTTTCAATTTGCCCGAAGTGCTCCTCCAGAATTCGGCGCTTGACGGCCTTGAGCTCCTCCACCGTATTGGGGAGATCCGTTCCCGACCGGCTGCGCATTGGGTGCAGATTTTCAACCAGGTGATGTTGATCCAGCATGCGGTCATCCACCATAATCATAAGTCGCTCCACCACATTTTTAAGTTGGCGCACGTTGCCCGGCCAATCATACTCGATCAGCACTTCCAAAGCCTCATCGGTAAATCCTTGTACGCGCCGCCCCATTTCCCGGCCAAAGAGCCTCAAAAAGTGATAGGCCAGTTTGGGAATGTCATCCTTCCTTTCTCTCAAGGGGGGTAAAAAGATTGGCAGGACGTTGAGCCGGTAGAAAAAGTCTTTGCGAAACCGTCCTTCCTCGACCAGGCTTTTCAGATTTTGGTTGGTGGCGGCGATGATCCGCATGTTGGTCTTTCGGGCGCGATTCGATCCCACGGGCCGGTACTCGTGAGTCTCCATGGCCCGAAGCAACTTACCCTGAACTTCCAGATTGAGGTTGGCCACTTCATCCAAAAAAAGCGTACCGCCGTTGGCGGCCTCCAGGATACCGGCCTTGTCCTGGAAGGCTCCGGTAAACGCGCCCTTGACATGTCCAAAGAGTTCACTTTCCAGCAGAGAAGCCGAAAAAGTGCTGCAGTCGACGGCAATGAAAGGTTTCGCGGCACGCCGGCTGTGGGTGTGGATGGCCTTGGCGAAGAGCTCTTTTCCCGTTCCACTCTCCCCTTCGAGCAGGATGGTACCATCGGTGGGAGCGGCTTTGCGAATTTTCTCAAAGATTCGAAGTACGTTTGCATTCTCGCCGACAATATTGCTGAAATCGAACTTCGCAAAGAGCTGACTCCGAAGCATCAAATTTTCCTCGGTCAGGCGCTTGTTTTCGACAGCTTTTTCCACCGCGATGACCATCTCGTCATCGCTAAACGGCTTGGCCAGATAATCGAATGCGCCAAGTTTCATGGCCTTAACGGCGTTATTCACGGTCGAATAACCGGTCATAACGATAATTCGGATTTGGGGGCTTTCCTGACGTAGGAGTCTGAGGATTTCCATTCCATCCAGATCGGGCAGCTTCATATCCAAAAGAACCACATCGTAGTTGCCTCGCCGGACGGCCTCCAGTCCGTCCCTGCCGGTCATACAAACATCGATCCGGTGGTTTTGGTCATGCAGGACCAACCGGCAGCCATCGCAAATGACTTTTTCGTCATCGATAACGAGAATGCTGGCCGTTCCTGAAGCGGTTTCACTCGTTGTCAAGACGTGGGCTCCCCCTGTTGCACCGGCAGTTTGATAATGAAGCGCGCGCCTCGGCCCGGCGCGCTGCGGATATCAATCTCCCCCCGGTGATTGTGCCCAATGCCGGAACTGACCGCCAGTCCTAAACCCGAACCGTTTTTTTTCGTGGAGAAAAAAGGTTCAAAAATATGGCCCATATGCTCCGTCGGGATCCCGCATCCCGTATCGGCAATCTCGATGACAATATGCTTCGGAGGCACGTCGATACGGGTCTGGATGGTAATTTTACCTTCCTTGTCAATGGCTTGGGCTGCATTCAGCAGCAAATTTATGAATAACTGCTGGAGCTGATTCTCATCCAGCAGGTTGTTCTTCATTTCCGGTGCCAGATGCTTTTCGAGTTTTATATGCCGGAGCTTAAATTCGTTTTCCAGGATACTCAGTGCTTTTTCAATCACATCGTGAATGTTGATCCAGGTCTTCTTAGGCTCCTTATCCCTGGAGAATTCGAGGAGATCCTGGATAATTATTTTACAACGCTGGGTTTCGCGCATGATGACTTCAAGCCCTTCTTTGAAGGGTCCTTTATCCGAAGCCTTTTTGTACAGGTTGGAACTGTAGAGCAGGATGCCAGCCAGAGGGTTGTTGATTTCGTGGGCGATACCGGCCGCCATCCGTCCCAATGCGGAAAGCTTCTCCGTGTGCAGCACCAGTTGGTCGTACCGACTTCGCTGGGTTTTAATGAAGCGGGCTTTGTCAAGCGCGCAGGCGCACTGTTCGGCCAGGGAGACCGCAAAGTCAATCTCTATCTCTGAGATTTCGCGTGGAACCGTGAACACGATTCTCAGAATACCCGCCAAATGGTCACTTAACCGCAGGGGCAAATCCACCACCATTTGTAGACCTTCTTTTAGGGCTTCCTGGGGATACTGAATACGTTCATCATGCAGTAAGTCTTTAATGATGATCACCTTGTTCAGCTTATAGAGGTCGGTAATGATTTTTTTTTGGGAAACCGGCCCCTTGGCGAGGTATTCTTGACTGAGTCCGTACGCGGCACTGAGTTCCAGTTCCTCGGTATCAAGATTGAGAAGCCGCAGAAGGCATCCTTTGGCATTCAAAGCTTCGGTTGCTTTCCAAACGATGAGTTCCAGGACCTCATCAATTTCAGTGCTGGAATGAACGATCCGGCTGATTTCCCGGAAGGTATTGTAGAATCTTTGGATTTGAGAGGCATCCTGCATGACACGCGTTCCTAGGAGCGTTTAAAAGGCAATGGGTGAGCGCCTGGAAACCGGAACAGATGGGCGAAGCGAATTGGCGGCAAAGATTACTCGTCATTTAATTTCAATCAGTTAACGAAGCAGTCGCCTTGACGGCGCATGCTTTTTCAGGGAAAAAATCATATTACATCTCATTTCAGAAAGCAATTGCTTTTAGATTGACTTATAACATACTGACTTACTCGTTTATTAATTGTAAATCGGGTTTGGCCTGCGTAAGCCCACGTCATACAAAAAACGACTAGGTATCACCGGGCCCAAGGGCACCGGAGTCCGGGTTTAACCCCAAGGGCGCCTCCTCCACTCCCTGTGTATCGATAAGATTGAGAATTTGTTTCATCACCATGGCCAGGATCTTGATATGCTCCGGTTCCAGGTCAGCCAGTGAGGCAATAAATTTCTTTTCGATGGGATCCGGCAGCGCGTGGCTCAACTTTTTCCCGGCCCGCGTCAAAGTGATCAAGGCGACCCGACGATCGCCTTCCTTTTTTGTGCGTTCCACCAGTCCTTTTTTTTCCAATCGATCAATAATGCCGGTGATGTTCGATGGGGTCACATACAGCTTACGGCTCAACTCGGCGGATGAGGCCGGTCCGTTGTGGACCAAGTTACGCAGAACTCCGCTTTGCGGTCCAGTCAGACCAAACTGTTTGCTCATTTTCTGCGTATCGAGATAGACGGCGCGGACCAGCCGGCGGATCGACCCTACGATGTCCTGAACGACCGTTTCATTTTGCGATTTCATGGCTCACTCCTTGTTTTGCTCTCATATGAATTTGCAATCAAACAGTCAAGGTCCAAATCATATAAAAAGAAATCATTTAAATCTAAATGGTTCCGGATCTGGGTGGAGTGAGGGTGAAGGTCCAAGGGGTTTCAGGAGAGCGCTGCGCCCCGGGCGCCGGAGACGCCCCGGGTGTTCGTGGTGCGGGAAGGAGTCGTTGGTGCGCGCGGGATGGCATGCTGCGTGGGGTTCAGCTTGGAGGCCAGCCAAGCGTGGGGAGAAAGGCGGGGAAATGGCCAAAGCACGGCCGCATTGACCGACACCGAAGGCTTCTCGATCTAAGGGATCAAATTTCTGAATGGACCTTAAACGGGGCTGTGAACTTGATAGTTACGGTTCAATTGCCTCCAATACCTGTCGTTGTTTCGGAGATGTGAAGATGGATACGGGACATCGGGCCCTTAAGGAGACCGCCTGGGCCGTGCGGCCCAATTGAGGCTCGTGGGAAATGAATTTGAGAACCGATCCGCGGACGGTGTACGGACCCATAACGATCAGATCCGCCTTCTCCTGCCAGGCCACCCGCAGAATTTCCAGCCAGGGGCTCCCTCCTCGCACTTTAAAGCGAAGGCGATTGTGTTTTTCCTCTTCAACGCGCATCAGGTAATATTCTTGCAGCTTGTCTTTGAGCTTGTCAAAAACCTCGGCGGAACCCCAGACTTCGCCGTCATCCGTGATGAGCTGTCCGGAATAACGGTGCCGGGATTCCAAGACGTGCAGAACGATCAGTTCCGCACCGGATTGTTCCGCCATGTCCAACGCGGAGGCAAAGGCATAGTCGCAATTAGGATAAAGATCCGTGCAAAACAAAATTTTCCGGTACATGGCCTCCCTCCTTTTTTGCGTGCGTCGGCCGGGATGCGTGTTGCGCGGCGACCTTTCAACGGAATGACAGGCATGGCCTCATTCCAACCTGATGAAATAATCCACCACCGCTGAACGGGGATCATGCGCGCATCCGCAGATCCCTTATTTTTGGATAGCGTTCATCTCCATGCTAGGCCAAGCCAATCTCACAGGTTTGCGCCCGGGATCCTTCGCGCAAATCGGTCTCGTGCATGGCCCTGACAATGCCGGCAATGATCGTCTCTTGGGAATGAAACCCTTCGTCGCGGGCCGCAACACCGGAGGCCGCGGTTGTGGACTCCCGTAAGCGCGCGATATCTTCCAGAAACGAAGCCGATTCCGTTTGACGTTCAAGCATCGCCCGCAGTTCGCGCGACATCTTGCTCCAGCCCTGTGTTTTCCAGGCGTCATAGTATAAGCCAAAGTGCTGCAGCAGATATTGTTTATTTTGATTTCGAGCCCATCGATATCCCGTTTGATAGCCCGACGATTTTGCCAGCGCTTCATCGTAACGCACGGCCTCGATCTCTGCGCCGAATCCCCATTGCCGCAACAGGACCTCGGCCTCTTTCGGATCTGCGCCGACTTTGGCCCTGGCCGCCGCATAATAGGCAATCTCCGAAGCCAAGGCCAGGAGGATCCGGTGGTCGGCTTCGCCGAGCAATTTGGTATTCACGAGCACCAGGGTTTCAACCGGATGCGCGAATCCGTGATGCATCACGCACTTTTCATGCAAGGCCTCATCCGCCAGAATCTGAAAGCCGGGTGTTTCAAAAATGTCGGCTTTCAAATCGGGCGGCAGACGGTTGAAGACCTTTTCCAGATAGGGCCAAAAGCGCGGATCACAATCCTTGAATCTTTGCTGCAATTCTTCCATGATGCCTCCTTTCAAGTTGGCGTTGGGGAAGCCGCGAACGCTGATTGGCCCTTCGCGATAAAAAATCCGCTCCGCTTTGGCTTTGATCAGGATTGTGCCGGATCATGCCGAGCGTCGTTGCGTTGCGCGCTAGCCGCCTCGCCCCCCCGCCGCGGGGATCAGTGACATTGGTGCTGCATACATGCGTTTTGTAGAGTGATTTCCTCCGGAACGCCGGCCGCATGGTTGCGGAGCACTTCTTCAACGGTCGTTCCTCTGGCCCGCAAGGCCTTGATTCCACTTCCGTTTAATTTCTGCAGGGCCCGCGCTCCCATCCCGCTGCAGACCACCACATCAACCGGGGTTCCCGAAAGCGCGCTCAAGGGCTGGCAGGTACCATGCAGATGACGGTGATTCGGATTTCGCACAAACTCGAGCGTGCGGGTGTGCGTTTCAAACACCGTAAATATCGGCGCACTTCCGAAATGCGCATGCACCCCTGCTTCAAATCCCTCATCGGTTTCTGTGGGAATACAGATTCTCATCCAGCGGCTCTCCTGCATCGTTCGCGGTTGGGGTCATTTTTGCCCCGGCGTGCGGGTTCCCGGTTGCTGAGCGCCCGGAAAACATTGGCGCCCTGACATTGCGGGCAGTCCATGGGACGTCCCGTCCCGAAGGGCAATCTCCATTCGTGTTGGCAATCTTGGCATTGAAACCGTCTTTCTTCCACGGCGATCACACCTCCTTGAATCTTCAGCGCCTTGCCGTTGACCAGGGCATCGGCGATTTTGCGGTGTGCCGAACGCACAATGTTCCCGAAGGTTTGACGGGATATATTCATTCGGCCGGCGGCTTGTTCCTGGTAAAGACATTCCAAATCTGCGAGTCGAACGGCCTCCAGTTCATCCGTGGATAGGACGATCTCTTCTAACTCCACAAAGGGAATGCCTCGCGGTTTGAAATAATTCGCTTCGGGATAACAGCTGACATGTCTTACTTTAATCGGTCGCGGCATGGAAGGCGCCCCCTTGTTTTTAGCATATGCTATTAATCATGAACCCAGCCGCACGACATGTCAATCAAGAAATTGATGCAATTGAGCCGCTTAGGTTGTTGCCGGGACGGCCCGGACATTACGGTTCAAGCTCGTCAAGGTTTTACATGTCGTAAAGTTTCCGGACACCTCAGCGTTTTCCGCTGCTGTGCCCACCAGGATCTGTTGTCAAATAATTACCTAATTTCAAATAGTTGTATCGGCATCCCCGTCTACTGCCGTTGTGGCATATGGATTTGTTTGTCGGTAGACCCACGCCGGGCCAATCGCGACGGGCCGAGAGCCGAGCAATAAGGGCCGGCCTGGCGCGGACGATCCTGCCAAGGGGCAGCGAGGTTATGTTCAATGTTCTTCTCAACCAGATCAAAGCTCATTGCCAGTTTTTTGAGGGTCTCCCTGCTGGTGGGTGCGGTGTCCTTGTTTAGCGGTGTGCGGCTCCTTAACAGGCACGTGCTGGGCGAGGCGGCCAATCGGGTGCGGTTGGATTTGAACGCCGCCAGTGAAATGTACCGCACCCGTATCAAATATGTAAAAATATCTCTGAACATCACCACGCTGGGTATTGGTTTTATTTCGACTCTAAAGGCCGGGAATGTCCCCGAACTCATAGACCGACTGGACCGGATGGCCCGGCACGCGGAGCTGGATTTTGCCGGTATCGTTACCGAAGACGGCCGGACATTGTGTCGCATCGGCCCCAATTCGACGTCGCGCGAGAGGGCTGAGCCGAAAAACCCCATCGCGCAGTGGGTGCTCGAACGCAGGGTTCCCGTCGCGGGGACCGTCGTTCTGGACCGGACATTTCTATCCGCGGAGAATCCCGTATTGGCCGAGCGCGCCAGAATTCCAGTGGTTGCCGAATCGGTCCCCGACGCGGCCGGGGGGGAAGAGGTGACTTCAGGCATGGCCTTTGCCGCCGGAATTCCGGTCTTCGACCAAACGCTGCTGCTTGGTGTGCTCTACGGCGGAATTATCCTGAATCGGAGCGAAGATATCGTTGATACGGTTCGGGAAACCGTTTTTCACGGAGAGGACTATCAAGGCCGCAGCATCGGCACGGCCACCATTTTTCTCAATGATATTCGCATCTCAACCAATGTCTTGGATCCCGACGGCAACCGGGCCATTGGAACCCGGGTTTCGTCGGAGGTCAAAGAATACGTCCTCACCAAGGGCAAGCGCTGGACGGACCGTGCCTTCGTGGTGAGCAACTGGTTCATTGCGGCCTATGAACCCATTGAAGATATTCCGGGCCGCCGAATCGGCATGCTCTACGTGGGGGTTTTGGAGCAAAAATACAAGGACATTCAAAGGAAGGCCTTAGCTGTATTCATTCTGATCACGTTGGCCGGCATGACGCTCGCCATCGGACTGGGATATCTCCTGGCCGACAAGATCATCAAGCCTGTGCAGCGGTTGATAAGGGCCAGCCAGCAGGTTTGCGAGGGCAGCGTCACACCGGATATCGGCCCGATTTCGAAGGGTGAAATCGGTCTCCTGCAAAGTACCTTCAAGGACATGGTGGCGGCGATGGGGCGCCGCCGGGCGGCCAGTGAAAACCGCATCATTCAGTCGGAAAAACAGGCCAGCGTGGGAAGGCTTGCGGCCGGGGTCGCCCACGAAATAAACAATCCTCTGACCGGCGTGTTAACTTACACGCATATGCTTTTGCGCCGCCAAGATATCGCGCCTGAAGTGCGATCCGACCTTGAAACAATTGTGGAGGCGACCGAGCGGGTCCGCAGGATTGTGAAGGGCCTGCTCGATTTTTCCCGGCAAACGAAACTCGATCCGGTGCCAACGGACATCAATCGTCTCGTGCAGTCCACCATTGGACTGATGGAAAACCAGGCCCTTGTCAAAGGGGTCGTGCTAAAATTCAATCCCGGCGAGAACTTACCCCTGGTAAAACTGGACC
>CP070697.1:1602188-1610443 GCA_020353555.1 Desulfobacterales bacterium | reverse complement strand
TCAAATCCGCGGCCGGTGATTCCCCCACGTTGCCGGTCACGGCCTTTCAAATTTTTGCATTGGAGGTCTATGATGATTTTGTCCGGCTGCTGCAAAACGTCAGCCCCGCCCAAGCAGCGACGCTTCCGGCTGGCAAGGATTCAATTCTGGCGTCGCGGAAGGTCGAACGGCTGATCCAAGTTGTCAGAGAGGTTTTTGAAAAGCAGCCGTCCCTGGGTGAAGAGATGTTGGCGGCCCTGAGGTCCCCGGCGAATACATCGCTTGACCCCCGCCAAAGCCGCCTGCTCAAATCCGTCGTACGGATGTATCAAGGCACCATCAGCCCCTATCTCAATTTTTACGGTCCCCCCGGCAGAATTCATACGATTCCCTATTTTAAAGTGCTGCAACATCCGCAAGAGTCCGCAGAAATTCCTCAATGGACGTCTTTTAAAGGAAAGGCCGTGTTTGTCGGCCTGTCCGAACTTCTTCAGCCCGAAAAGAAAGACGGCTTTCCCACCGTCTACACGCAGCCCAGCGGCGTGGAAATCAGCGGTGTGGAAATCGCGGCGACCGCCTTTGCCAATATACTGGAGGATATGCCCGTTGCCCCCCTTTCCCACTGGCTCCATCTGACCACCGTGTTGCTCTGGGGCCTGATGCTGGGAATAATCGGCCTGTTGCTGCCGACGAGCACGGCGGCAGCCAGCGTAACCGGACTGAGCGCACTTTATCTGTCCGTGGCGCACTATCAATTCAAAAGTGTGGGTCTCTGGCCGCCCCTGGTTGTCCCGCTTTTTTTTCAGGCCCCTCTGGCCTTAATCGTGGTCTTCACCTGGAAATACATCCGCACGAACAGAGAGCGTCGCAACATTCGCAGAGCATTTGGATACTATCTGCCGGATAAAGTCGTGGACCAGCTGGCCCACAACCTGACGGACGTCACCTCCAACGCCCATCTCGTCTATGGCACCTGTTTGTGCACGGATGCCGAAAAATACGCCACCCTATCGGAAACCATGGATCCGAAGGAACTCGGCGCGTTTATGAACCAATATTACAGCGCCATATTTGAACCGGTCAGGCAACGCGGGGGGATTGTATCGGACGTGGTCGGAGATTCCATGCTGGCGATCTGGGCCACGGGACAGCCCGATGTCGCGCTCTGCAAGCAGGCCTGCCTCACGGCGCTGGACATCGACCGAGCGGTGCGGCATTTTAACGGTACCTCCTCTGGATTGCAACTGCCCACCCGCATGGGTTTGCATTCCGGACACATGATGCTCGGCAATGTGGGGGCCATCGATCACTATGAATATCGCGCCGTCGGCGATGTGGTCAATTCGGCCGTGCGCTTGGAAGGCTTGAATAAATTCCTGGGTACGCAGATATTGGTTTCCGAAGCGGTGCGGAAACAGCTCGAAGATTTTTTGGTCCGGCCTCTCGGGGAGTTCTTTCTGGCCGGAAAATCAAAGCCGATGAAGGTCTATGAGCTAATTTGTTGCCGGGAAGAATCAAGCGCGGCGCAAAAAAGCCTTTGTGGCGCTTTCGCCGAAGGTCTCCGCGCTTACCGCCGCCAATCCTGGCAGGAGGCCATCCGGATATTTGATCAGATCCAGCAGAGCTTCGGATCAGACGGGCCGTCCCTCTATTACCGGCAGCTGTGCAATGAATTTAAGAAAAATCGACCCGAGGAAAACTGGAATGGGGCCATCCGCCTGGATCAGAAATAGCGACGCGCAAGGTTCGAGGCTGAATGCTCCGGGGTTGTGAGAGTTGTAGATCGATAAATCGGAAAGCCAAAAATTATCCCGCAGACGCCCTGCCCCAGGCGTTCCCCTCCGCAGTCACGGCATTCAGCCGACCGCTAAATTACCTTGTCGGCATACGCGCGGTGAATGGCATGAAACTGTTCGATATGGTTCAGCATGATCTCGGCCATGGCCGGATCGAATCGCTTGCCGGCTTCGGCCCGGATCGCAGCGATGACGCGTTCGTGGCCGTAAGCCTCTTTATACGCACGTTCGGAAAGCAAGGCATCGTAAAAATCGGCAATGGCCATGATGCGCGCCTCCAAGGGGATCGCATCGCCTTTGAGCCCCTGGGGATAGCCCTGGCCGTCATAGCGTTCGTGGTGCCCCCAAATCAAACCCCGGGCAATGCGAAACATTTTCAGATCGCAATACTCCAGTACAGTATCCATGGCCTGGGCCCCGATGGCCGGGTGCCTTTTGATGGTCTCGAATTCCTCCTCCGTGAGCTTCCCCTTCTTCATGAGTATGCTGTCGGGTACGGCCACCTTGCCGATATCGTGCAAAGGAGATACGTGGTAGAGGGCTTCAATGAAATCCGGCGTAGTCTGGTCTTGGTAGCGGCGATCCTGCGCCATGAGTTTGGCCAGCAACGTACAATAATCGCGCACCCGATACAGGTGGGCGCCGGTAAAGGCGTCGCGCGAATCGGCCAGTTCGGCCAGTGACATAATCAGCCCCTGGTGGGCCCGCATCAGATCCAGGGTAGCCACCTCGTCCGCCCGTTTCAGACGCCTGGAAATCATGCGCAACATGCGCTGGGCAAAGCCCTCGTTCTGGTCCAGCAAGAGAGTGAAGTCTTCCTGATCCAGGGACAGAAGTTCCGTATCCACCATGGCCTGGGCCGTCGCACTGCGGGGCTCGCGGGAAATCAGGGCCATCTCGCCGAAACCCTGCCCCGCAGGCATGCGCCCGAGTTCCCGCTGGCTGATCCCGGTCCCCTGTAAAATCGCCACCTCGCCGGCGGCAATCAGGTAGAAGCGCGTACCTCTTTCGCCTTCGCGAAAAATAATTTCGCCGGCCCGGTAGAATTCGCGTTCAAAGCGCTGGGCGATAAGCCGGATGGCTTCCAGCCCCAGTCCAGCAAAGAGGTCACTTTTTCCAAGGTGGGCAACAATATCCATCGGGTTCGGATTCCTCATCAAATGGCAACGATGAACAAATCTAAAGCCCGACGGGTTGGGTGTCAAGCAGGCAGGGGGCCTCGGGACAAAGCGCGGGAGGGGATCCCACGCGCTAGAGGAAGGCAAGGCCGAGTTGGCCGAGCCCGCCTGATTTTCTGTGCGCGTCCAGTGTGTCTGGGGTTTTTTGCAGCGGACAAACAGGCCCCGAATTGCCGCCCCCTAGTTGCGGTGGGAGATCATCAATACCGGGCACGGCGCTTGGGCCAAAACGGTCCTCCCCACATCATTCATCCGGCCGGCACATATTTTGGCGGGATGGAGACGGCTTCCCCAAACAATGAGGTCCGCCTGGATGTATCTGGCGATTTGGCAGACGCCTTGGGCCGGCTCGGCCGGTAAACAACCGAAGCTGACATCGTCAAAATCGCTCAGTGCAGGTTTGACTTCGGATTCGAAACGACGCTTCGTTTTTTCGATAACTTCGATCAGCCCGGGATCCCTGCAGTCCAGCTCTTTCAGCCGGCAATCCAGCGCGTGAAAAATGTGAAGCTGCGCTCTATGCTTCCGAGCGAGCGAGAGGCCTTCGACAAGCGCCCGGCGGCCGGCCGGGGTGAAATTTAATGCCACAAGAATTCGTTTAAGCATCGTTTCCCTCCCCGCACCTGTTATTACGCTCTTGCTTTAAAGCGGCTTTTCCTCGCTGGCATCCGTATTTCCGATTTCACCGGCCCCCGGATCGGCCCTATGCCATCCCCGGCGCTCCGATCATTTCCAATCGGCGCGCTGCATTGGGCCTGGGTGCCCGCAATTCGGATATGCTATCCCTGCAGATTTCACAGGCATATTTTATGCCAGACCAGAAACAGCGCGGGGACAACTTTGGAAGATATCGATAACATATTGATTATTATTAATATTTTTTCTTACAAAACTTTGCAGTCATACCTGGTACTAAAGGGATACCAAAGGGAGGTCCCGTTTTTGTCTACTAAATTTACAGAGATGGATATTAATTCGTTAAACTAGTTTCGTCATTTTCCATTCGGCCATCCCTGGCGGATTCTGACACGGCGTCAGGGGCCCAATGACTGCAAGAACCAATCACGAAGGGTGGCCCTCATTTTCGCGGTCAAACCCGCCCGTCAGGATGGGGGTCTTCAATACCCATAATCCCCATGAAAAATAGCGACCACTCTTCCGTTTTCAATTCTGAGATAATCCATGAACCGGTGAGGCCCATGATTGTAAATCCATTCTTCCACGATGATCAGCTTTCTAAAACGGTAAGGTACTTCATAACTCCTGTCAGCTGGGTAGTTATGATCGTGATGAATGTGGTTATCGCGATGAAGTCTGTAGTTAGGATGAGATGTGTAAGCGTATCGGTCCAGCCGCTCTTCTTCCCACATATCCACCTGAGTCGGCTCGCCACACGCTTCGAGCACTTTGGATCTGGGGTCGCCGATCGATATCAGCTTTACACCGCATCGCAGTCCATCGGCCGGTAAAGCGCTTACCAGCGACGATGCGAAAAACAACGCGAAAATGTATCTGGTTACTTTCCGTTGCATCTATTGCTCCTCAGCCAATTGAGGCGTTCGTAACTTATCCGTCATCAGATTCCCTTGAGGATCATCAAGTCTCTCACAGAGCACGCAGAGGGCGCAGAGTGAAATACTCTGACGACTCCCCCGTCGTTGCGAGAGAATAAATCACTCCCGGTCGGGTACTGATTGGACTCATCCGTCGAATCGAATCCTTCCTCAACAACTTCGCGATCTGACTGATCGTTTGCGCGTGTTACACCGGACGTGTCTGAATGGCAGAGCATGGAGAAATTGGAAAACCGTTGCGGAAGGATGTCGCAGGATTAATTGCCGCTATTTACAGTGGGGAACAAGCATCACCGGACAGGGCGCTTTTTCGAGAATCGTCATGCCCACGTAATCGACCCGGGCCAGACACGTTTTCTCCGGAAGTTGATGGCTTCCTACAATAATCAGGTCCGCATTAACATATCGTGCGATTTTGCAGACTTCCATGGCCGGATCGGCCGGTGAGCATCCGAATTGAGCATTATCAAATCCATTAAGCAGCGGTTTGAGTTCACTTTCAAACCTATCCTCCGTCTGCGCTATGATTTCAGTCAGCTTCGGATCCGAGCGGTCCAGTTCTTTCAGCCGGTAGTCGAGCGCATGAAATATCCGCAGTTCGGAGCCGTGCTCCTTGGCGAGCTGCACCGCTTTGTCCAGTGCGAGTCGCCCGGCGGCCGTGAACTTGAATGCCAAAAGAATTCGATCAAACATTGTCTCTACCCCCCTTTTTCTGTCCATTTTCTTGATTCAAAAACCGGTTCCTATCCCGAACCGCAACTCACGGTTTGGTCTGCAACTGTTTGAACAAATTTCATCGGACGTCCCGGCACTTTTGCAGAATTCGGCCCCTTATGACGGGTGCCTGAAAATCTGGTACAACATTCCTGAAAATCATAAACGCACATATCGTGCCAGAGCGCAAAAAAGGATGCGTACGATAAGGGGTTGTAATTATAAGCCGTTGATTTTTTGTTTTATTACTCCTTTGGCAAAGTTCGCCGCGACGCTGTTCGGCCAGGGGAAGAAGCGGGTGGATTGCCAATCAAATTTACATTCTAATGAGTGCGTTATTGTTTAGACATCGGTTGTCATGGGCAGCATGGATCATCGGTCCAGCCGGGCAGGGCATTGAAATTCGGCTGATGCAAGCAGACAAAAACACAGGTGAGATGGGGCTGGAAGGAAACCGCCGATTCGGGCCATTCGAAAAAGGCCAGAAGCTGGGCGTTTTTGCAGGGCGCAAAAAACTATCAATGGGAATAGGAGTTTTAATTATTCGAGGAATATGGAAGGAAAATCAGCCCGATTCGCCCCGGTGCCCTTCACCACATCATTCTGCGGATGCCGTTGAACGTGCAGCAAAGAGCCAGATGTCGTTGGCCGTGGCGAAACATCCTGATCGATTGCGGCCCGGATAAGACGAAAGAACCGTACGCATTGTGCTCGCCTGCCTTTCATCGTCAAGCGGTGCCAACAGCATGCAGGGGCATTTTGAAGAGACGGGGGTCCGTTGCCGCAAAACCCGGGCTTTAGACCGAACTCAGTTTATAGCTGGCCGATTTATACCCCTTTACTTTTTGAATGTGAAATGAAAGTATGCGGCTTTCATAGTCTTCAACAAAGTCTTTCAATTGCCGCTTGGCTCTTTGAAATGCTTCGCCTTGAAGATTGCCGATTAAACTTCCGACATCCTGTGCTCTGCCTTCGCAGAGAATATGGGGTCCCTCGCCAATCAATACTTCCCACTCCTGAGCAACCGTAATGCCCAGCTTTTCCATGCACGGATAGAATTCCTCGACGACAAACCGGTCGTACGGCGCTTTTCGATCGCTGATGATATTCCACATCTGGTTGAACTTGACCGTATCTTCCTTGATGTCCGTCGAGTACGAATCCTTTTTTTCGGTCTTCACGAGAACTTTGGTTTTATAATTCTTCACGTAATTTAAAAGTCTCCCGTTGAGTTCTTTATACGCAGGATCTTTCAGCGCCGTCTCAAGAAGATGCAGGTCACCGCTTACACTTTCGAAAATGATTTCGCTGTAGGCGCCGACCAGCACAGACCAGCCGGCGACGACATGAATTCCCAGTCGATTGGTTCCCGGGATAAACTCCTTCAGAATAAATTTGTCGTATTCTTCGTTTCGGCCCCGAATGATCGTCCAATATTGATTGAATTTTACTGGCATGCTCAAATCCTCCTCGGTAGGGTTCACAAATATCGATGCCCCGAGACTATTACGACCGAAATTAAAGCCCGACTCGCGTCCTATGGGCACTCTCGAACATCTTCACCAAACCGTCAAGCGCGGTGACTGATCCTTCTGCCCTTTTTCGTCGAGTTTTTACTGCTTTTCCTTGAGGCTATTACGGCTAGCAATACATTTAATGCGCGCCATGCAACGCTAGCCAAAAACCAAAATGGCAAGGCTAAAGGCTTCCCCCCGCTTTTTCATTTCCCGCACTGCTTGCGAATTGTTACCTATATTCGGCTTATCTGGTGTTTTATTCGGCCGAGACGATTTGGCAATCAAAGACAGGAGTTCCCGCGACTCCATATCGGTGAAAAGTTTCACCGGATTCGGGCCGCCTCTGAACTCATGTTTTCTATCAGCCCATACCACCAGGCTGGCCGTGATGCTCCTTGCCAGAAACATGGCCTGTAGAACTATCTTTTTTATGCAAGCACGCAACTCGTGCCCAAAACTTAATTCATGAGGACGCGCCAGTTTGGAGTGGATTTAACCAGTGCCGTTGCAGGACAATATTTGGCCTCAACATAACTAGGAGACATCTAATGAGGGCATTTATAGAGCACACCTCCAATGACGATACTACAAATCTTTTTACCGCCGAAGTCATACAAATCTAGCGGTACAGAAATTCTTCTACTAGCTTGGTCTAGCCAGGCTTTATTTTCGGCAATCTTTTGACGATCTCCTACATGTATGTTGTTGTCAGAATCAATAGGATCCCCATTGTATCTAACTTCAAGGACGGCTCCTGTATCTTGATCAATATCGATTGAAATAACTGCCATCTTGTGCCTCCTTTCTGTGTCTTAGGTTATCGCCGGTTTTAAGGACGATCGTATTCCGCTACCCAATCTAACTCCCTTTTATCCTTTTATCAGCCACTTTCTTTTCGGAACGGTTATGATTTGCAACGGACTTTTAAAACGCTAGTGTAATCTTGCCAAATACTACCCGTTCTGGAAATATCACTTGGTTTGCAAGATCCATATCCTGAAAGTTGAAGTCCTCATCGAACAGGTTTCTGGCCGCAACAGTAATCAGCCCCAACCGCTTGGGCAGGCGGTAGCGAATAGCGGCATCGACAACCCAGAATTGATCATTGTCACGGAAAAAATCATCAGGCGAAGTCCCAAAGGTACCTTTCTGATCTATATAGGTTGTTTTCAGCTGCGCACTGAATCCGGAGGGATGAAACAAGCTGATCCCCATAGGAAACCTATGCGTCTTAAGTTCACGGATTGCCTCTTCGCCAGTACTCAATTCATCCCGCTGAAACCTCTCAAAGAGATATTCTGCACTTAACGCCAACAAGGGATGTGGTGTCCAGTAAAGGTAGGCCCGTGCTAAGTTTTCTTCCCAATCTGCAATCTCGACGCGGTCAGTAATTAAATTCACGACGGGTACATCCAACTTTCGCTCCGAATACTCCAAACCACCATAGATAGCCGGAGAAAACTTCTGGTCGACCGCAATGCCGTAGCGCCAGGATCT
>CP070697.1:1593829-1602088 GCA_020353555.1 Desulfobacterales bacterium | reverse complement strand
CCAGCCAATGGGCCAACCTGGGCCATACGTTTTACGCGGGGGCTGAATTTGAACAAGCGGAAGAATGTCACCGCAAGGCCCTGGAAATGTATGAGTCCACGGGCGACGCCAAGGCCGCCGCCAACCAGTGGGGCTATATCGGCCATACCTTTTTTGCGGCCAAGACCTACGAAAAGGCCATCCAGGCTTATGAACGCGCGGCCCAGTTGGAAGAAGAGCTGGGTGAAACCCAAAAGGCGGCCCAGCGCTATGCGAGTGTCGGCCACAGTATGTACGCGCAGCGCAAGGTGGATCTCGCGTTGCGCTCCTTTCAGAAGGCGCTCAACAAATACAAGGAATTGGGGAATCCCGAAGGCCAGGCGGCCCAGCTCTCCAACCTGGGCCTGGTGGAAGGGGACCAGGGTGAATACGCGCAGGCCGTTGACTATTTCAATCAGGCGGCCGAAATTTATCGCGAACTGGGGGATGCCGTCAACGAAACCACCCAAATGGTAAGGATCGGACATGTGCGGCGCGCGCAAGGGCAATACGACGAAGCCATCCAATATTACAAGGACGCGTTGAATCGTTACCAGAGTCTGGGGTACCCGCTGGGAGAAGGGGATACCGAAATGGAGCTGGGCCAATTGTACTTCGAAAGAAAACAATGGAACGCGTCGGTGGCCTCCTACCAGCGTGCCCGGAAAGCCTATGACAAATTGGGCTACCAGGAGAAAACGGCAGTGTGCCTGATGTTGCTGGGGCAGGTGGAAAGGAGTCGCGGACAGGTCGATGCGGCGCTCGGCGCGTTGCGCCAGGCGATGGAGCTGTATCAGCGGATGGACAACTCGATGGGATTGGCCAACGTGGTCTCGCAGATGGGGCTGCTGCAATATGAGCAGCAGAATTTTGAGGAAGCCGAACGGCTTTATCAGGAAGCCCTGGAAGTGTTCAAGCAAAAGAAGGACCCGGAAGGGGAAGCCAACCTGGCGTCCAATCTTGGAACCCTGTACTACCAGACCCAGCAGTTGGATAAAGCGCAGGTCCAATTCGAAAATGCCTTAGCGTTGCTCCGCGGAATGAATCATCCCCTGGGCATCGCCGGCGTGCTGGCGAATCTGAGTTTTGTATCCGAAGACAAGGGCCATTACGGCGATGCCCATGACCAGTTAAAGGAGGCCAAACAGATCTACGAGCACCTGGGTATGTCCGCCGAAGTGGATACCATCGACCGGCGCCTGGCCGCCCTGGATCAAAAGGCCGGCAAGTCGCTGGAGAGCATGCGGGCCGAACTCTTTCCGGGATTGTCCGGCGGTCGTTCGCAGGCTCCCAAATCCAAATCCAAGGTCGGACGTAACGACCCCTGTCCCTGCGGCAGCGGGAAAAAGTATAAGAAGTGTTGTGGCATGTAATGTAAACCCCGGCTGAGGGCGTCAGGCGCCCGGGGCCCGGCGCAGGGTTCGCAAAGATATCCGTTCGGCATTGACTTTGCACCTCGTCTCATTTTAGTGTCGCCACCCAGACACGCAGGCACGAAGAAAAACAGCCAACGAACTTCCTGGGTGTCTTGGGGACTCTCTGGCGAAAATTTTGGTTCCGGCTTGTTCGGATTAGGAGGTAACCATGGAAAACGACCGCATCAAAGACCTGCTCAAACAAATTGTTCATATCACCGATGAAGACTGGGAGACCTTTAAGGCCGGCAGCCCCGGGGTTTATAAGTTTTTTACGCGCATCGAAGAAATCGCCAAGCAGCGTATCGTGGCGGAAGTCATCGAGTCCCGGTATTGTGCGGCAGGTCTCGAGAAAGGACAGCAGATCGTGATCGAAGGGGGTGCGCTCGTGCCGGCCAAATCCACCGCGCCGCTGTGCATGCGCGCCATCGGGCCGCTGACCGGATTTGTCAATACCATTCTTGAAATGATTGTCGCCGGCGAAGATCCGAACGATCGCGTGTTCGGCGTGGCGGAGTGTCTCGACCCGGGATTGGAAGCGGGCGGCCTGGGCAAGGTGAAGTTCAAAGTCCGGGTGGAGCCGATTTAGGTTCCGATTTTTTGACCATGAGGATACCCATCATCAAGAGGAAAGAATGTGGATTCAAGACTTGGGAGAATTTGACGAACGTTTGACGCTTTTAGGTACCCGGCAGAACATCATCTATCTGGCCCAGGGCGACCGCCACATGCTGATCGGAGGCGGCGGAGCCTGGATCGTGCCGGAATTGGAACAACAGATCCGCGAGCGGCAGATCGACATGGATCGAGTTCGATATCTGCTGATCGGGCATAGCCATTACGACCATTGCGGGGCGGTGCCTTATCTGCAGAAACGGTATCCGCACATCGAAGTGCTGGCCTCGCACGGGGCCGTAAAACTTTTCGGCATGGAAAAGGCCGTCAACAACATGCGCGCCTTCAGCCGCCAGGCCTTGGAGCAAATGGGCCGCCCCCTGGAGTTCCAAGGGGTTTCCACCGAATTTGACGGCGTGCGGGTTGCCCGAGCCCTGCGCGACGGCGACCGGATAGACCTGGGCGGCAATCTGTCGTTTAACGTGTTTGAAACCCCGGGGCATAGCCGCTGTGCGCTCACCGTCTATACCCCCGAGCAGCAATGGCTGTTTCCGACCGATTCCATGGCGATACCCGTCGGCAACGGGAACGAGTTTATTTGCACGGCTTCCGAAAGCTACGCGGTTTACTTGAATAGCTTGCTGAAGCTGGTCGATTTAGACATCCAGGCCTGCGCCTGGGAGCATTACGGCATCATGACCGACGAACATGCGCGGGACATCGTACGGCGCATCATTTTCTCGACACTGGAATACAAACGCGCGCTGGGGGAGCATGTCGCGCAATCGGGGGATGCGGAAAGCACCGCCCGCTGGGCGGCCCGCGTCTGGCTGGAAAAGACCGCATTCGATTTTTTGCCCTTCGACGTGATGATCCATATCGTGCGGAAGATGGTCGCAAACGCGGTGGAAGAGCAGTTGGATGAAGCGCGCTATTTGAATGCCTGATGCCTGGAGACAAGCTTACGTGATGGCAACCAGACTTCCGGGAGTGCTAATGTTCACCTGCCGGAAAATGAAAAGCCTGGTACACATTTTCCGTGGTCGCCCGGGCCACTTCTTCCAGAGCGATGTTGCGCAGGCGGGCCACCTCCTGGGCCGTGTAACGGACGAACGCCGGCTCGTTTTGGCGGCCTTTGCGTTGGGCGGGCGTGAGGTGGGGTGCATCGGTTTCCACCAGCAGGCGATTTAAGGGCGCTTTTTGGGCGACTTCTCTGAGCTCCCGGGAACGCGGATAGGTGACGGGCCCCGGAATCGAAAGGAAAAAGCCCCAGTCCAGATATTTGCGGGCCAGGTTCCAGTCGCCGGAAAAACAATGGATAATCCCGCCGGCCAGTTTGGCGCGGAAGCCGCGCAGCGTTTCATAGACATCGGCATGCGCCTGGCGGTCATGGATGATGACGGGCAGATGCACCGCCACGGCAATTTCCAGCATGGAGCCAAACAGGGCGATCTGGTCCTGCTTGGGGGACCGCAAGCGATAATAGTCCAATCCGATTTCGCCCAGCGCGACGGCGGCGGGGTCCCGGGCCATTTGGGCGGCTTGGTCTAGACGATCGGCCGTGGCCCCGGCGGCCCAGTGGGGATGATAACCGACGGTGGCGTAAACCGACGCGTGCTGGGCCGCAATTTGCAGACTGTTCCGGCTGCTGGAGGGCGTCACCCCGATGGTGATGACTTTTTGGATACCCGCCTGCCGGGCGCGTTGGAGAACGTCGGGCAACTTATTGCGAAAGTAGGGTGCATCCAGGTGTGCATGGGAATCGATCAGCATGGGTCAACCCCTTTGAAAATGCAAAAATTCAGTTATCATTTACCCTGGAAAAAATAAAGGTGATTTTAGTGCCGATGAGATGGGGGAGCTCTTTTCAGGTCCGGGATGATTGCCGATGCTGGCAATCATTTGTCAATCCGAAGCAAACCAAAGGAGGTAAATGATGCGCATCCTAATCATTGGTCAGGCGGCTTTTGGAGCCAAAGTGTTGGAAGCATTGGCGGAAAAAGGGGAAAACATCGTCGCGGTGTATACACCTGCGGAAAAACCCGGCGGTCGGCCCGATCCGTTGAAGGATGCCGCGCTCGCCAGAGGGATCAAAGTATTACAACCTTCGACGTTTAAGGATGAACATGTTCTGGCGGAATACAAAGAAAACAAGCCTGATTTGACCGTCTTGGCTTTTGTCACGGATATCATTCCCGTGGGCTATTTTGAGGTGCCTTCCCAGGGCGCCGTATGTTACCATCCCTCCCTGTTGCCCCGTCATCGCGGCGCCAGTGCCATCAACTGGGCGGTGATCATGGGCGATACCCGGACGGGGCTGACCATCTTCTGGCCGGACGGGGGGATCGACACCGGTCCGATTTTGCTGCAGAAAGAGATTGCCATCGGCCCGGATGATACCACCGGCTCGCTTTATTTCAACCACTTGTTTCCCATGGGGGTGGAAGCCATCCTCGAATCCGTAGCCCTGATCAAAGCGGGCCAGGCACCGAGAATTCCCCAGGACGACGCCCAGGCCACTTATGAGCCGCCCTGCGACGACCGCGTGGCCGGCATCGATTGGAACAAGTCGGCTGCGGAGCTTTACAATCTCGTGCGCGGCTGTGATCCTCAACCCGGCGCCTTGGCCTCCTTCCAAGGGACGCCAGCGCGCTTTTACGGGGCGCAGCTGGACCCGGAACCCGCCGCTCAAGCGCCGGGCACGATCCTGCAAATTGATGACCAGGGACTGCAGGTGGCGGTTGCCGGCGGTAGGCTCAACATCGCCAAGATCAAACCCGAAGCGGGGAAAAAAGCCTCCGCGGCGGAGTGGGCCGCCGGGCTGAAGATAAAAGCCGGGGACCGCTTCGATACCTGAATGGCGAATCGTTGGCGCTGCGAGGATTGATCGTGTTTTTTTTGATTGCGGGGCTTCATCCTGAAAGAATTGATGCTTATGTCCGTCGTATTGTTTGAGTGGAAAGACTCCATCCTGACCGTCGCCTTGAATCGGATCTCCGTGCGCAACGCCATCAACACTGAGGTCTTGAAGGCTCTGGAAGCGGGATTGCGCACGTATGGCGCCAATCCAGATGTAAAAGCTCTCAAGCTTTGCGGTCGCGGCGGATGCTTCGCCGCCGGGGCCGACATCAAAGAACTGGCCGGTCTCGACGAACAGGGGATCCGAAGCTTTCACGGCCTGCGGGAAAGAACTTTTGCGCTTTTGGAGAATTTTCCGGCGCCCACCCTTGCGATGATCGAAAAATACGCCCTCGGCACCGGCCTGGAGCTGGCCTTGTGTTGCGATTTCAGAATTGCCGCCGAAGATACCAAGCTGGGAGTCCCTTCGGCTAAACTGGGAATTGTCGAAAGCTACGAATACATGGCGCGTCTGGTGCGGGCGGTGGGTCCGTGTCAGGCCAAAAAGATCATTTTTACCGGCGAAAGAGTCGATGCCCAGACGGCGCTGGCCATCGGGCTCGTTGAAGAAATTACACCAACCGCGGCGCTTTTCCAGCGCACCGCAACGCTTTTGTCCCATATCTGCGCGAACTCGATCAATGCCTTGCGAGAATCCAAGAAGGTGATCGCCGTTTGCACACGGGACCCTCATCTTGGGCAGGTGGACGATACCGCGCAGCCCATGGTCGCGTCGATCCAAACCGCCGATTTCAAAGAAGGGACCCAGGCCTTTATTGACAAACGCCCGGCCGAATTCAAATGAAAGAACGGGTTGCAAGGGGAGACGCCGAGTCTAGGATGGAAACGAAATGATGCAACGTGTACTACTGGTGAATATGCCCTTTGCGAGTGTCCGCTATCCCTCCCCCGCCCTGAGCCTCCTCAGATCCCTGGTGGAGAGGGAAGGGGTGTCTTGCGATGTGGCCTACCTCAATATCTTTTTTCAGGCGGCCACGGGTCGCCCGGAGATCTACGAGGGAATCGCCGATTTTATGATCATCGGCGAAGCGGTTTTCGGGGCCGAATTGTTTGGAGCGCAGTGGGCGCAAACTGAGCGTGGAAGCCTCGCAAAGCTGGCGGCGCCCTTGCTGCCCGACGGAGCGAAGCTCAGAGCGATTCGCAACAGCCTGCTCGCTTTGCGTTCCAAGGCCGGACCGTTTATCCGGGAATGCCTGCGGACCATCAACTGGAACGATTACGGCGTCATCGGTTTCACCTCGGTCTACAGCCAGCATGTGGCCTCACTGGCCCTGGCGCGTCATATCAAGCAAAACTGGCCGGAAAAAATCATTGCCTTCGGAGGTGCCAACTGCGAAGAAGAGATGGGCCAGGCCTTGCTCAGGCTCTTTCCGTTCGTGGATTGGGTGTTCAACGGCGAGGCGGATTTGTCTTTTCCGCAAGCGGTGACCGGCTGGTTCGCCGGAAAGCCGCCGGAAGGAATCCCCGGGGTGGCCTATCGGACGGAGGGCCGGATTATCGCGCAAGGCACCGGCCGGTCACCGGAGATGGACGGCCTGCCCTATCCGGACTTCAAAGACTATTTTGCGGCCTTGAACCAATGGGCGCCGGCTTATCGGCCGATGGCCCCGATTTCATTGGAGCTTAGCCGGGGTTGCTGGTGGGGCAAAAAATCACAGTGTATTTTTTGCGGCCTGAACTGCCGGGCATTGAACTATCGCCGCAAGAGTGCCTCGCGGGCGGAGTCCGAGATCAAGACTCTGACGGCCCGGTTTGAAGTGGAGCGGGTGATCTTGACCGATTCCGTCGTCGATATGAGCTTTTTTAAGACGCTTTTACCTGCTCTGGCGAAGTGGGGAGGATTGGAGGAATTATTTCTGGAAGCGAAGGCCAATCTGAGCCGCGAGCAGGTGCGGGTTTTGCAAACGGCCGGTGTCAAACTGTTTCAGCCGGGAATTGAGAGCCTGGACACCGAAATTCTGTCTCTGATGCGCAAAGGGACCACCCTCCTGCAAAACGTGCAATTTCTCAAATGGGCCCGGGAATACGGGTTATATCCTACCTGGAATCTCCTTTACGGATTTCCCGGGGAAAATGCCGCCGCCTACGACCGAATGGCGGCGTTGATTCCCTTGATTTCCCATCTGTGCCCGCCCATGGATGTCAGTCCCATGCTGTTGGTGCGTTTCAGCCCTCTATTTGAGCAGCGCGGGCAGTGGGGACTGCAAAATGTGCGGGCGCATGCCGGCTACGCGTCGGTTTATCCTTTTGATCCGCAAGACCTGGATGAGTTAGCCTATTTTTTCGATTTTAACGTGGACGGCCAGGCGGATATCCCGGCCTATATCGGCCCGCTCAAGCAGCGCGTGCAGGATTGGAAGCAGTCTTGGAAACAGCCCCACCCCCCCGCGTTGACTTTCCAGCAACAGCCGGGGGAAAGGGTCGTTATTTTTGACACGCGGCCGTGCCGGCTCGATGACCGCCTGGACTTGGAGGGCGCGCTGGCGGCCGCTTATGCGGCCTGCGATGCGATGCGCCCGGTGGCGGCGCTGGCAAGTGACCTTCGTGAACAATGCGGAACCAGCGCGACCGATGAGAATTCATTGCGTCAGGGTCTGGATGAATTGGTTGCGCGCGGCCTCATGCTCCGGGAGGGAGACCATTATCTCAGCCTGGCCTTAAGCCACGGCTATGACTGGGATGTATCCGAAGAGTGGTAAATTGGCATGATGCGGCCGCCTTGGTGTCAATGCCGAGCGTTTTGACGATAAGACCGCGGACATTATCCCGGACCTTACCGGCGATCCGGGATCTTTGATCTTGTTCCCGACCTTGGGCCTGCGTAAAAAAAATTTTGCGCCCATGCATTTTATTTCTTGACATAATCACGATAACAATATTAATTAAGTTAAAACATATAAATATAATTTAGTTTAAATAACGAACTTAATTGTTTGTTATTTTCTATATTTTGGCAAATGAGGGCCGGCGCCTCGGTCGAAAGCAGAAATCGAAAGATTTCTGCTTGTTGGTGGTGGTTGGGCGGGCGCCTATCATAGCTGGGCACAAAGAAAGGTGCGCCCCGGCGGATTCAATGGGTGGCGGGGCTAAATTCATCAGGCAGGGGCGAATGCGGTTCGACGGAGGGTGCTGTTCAGGAGTCGATTTGAATGCCGTCGGCAGGTCACGACAGGATTCTTCCGTTTCTTGCATTTTTGCATGTTCCAGGATTTAACCGGGCCGGAACAGACTGTTTTCCCGCAGTCTGAGAAGCGCATTTTATAGGTTGGGCTGAGGTAGTGATGTCAACTTT
>CP070697.1:1585458-1593729 GCA_020353555.1 Desulfobacterales bacterium | reverse complement strand
CCGGCCGGCGCCGCATTCTGGAGGACCGAAATCAGCCGGATTGCCGCCCTGGGCATCGATGTCAAGGAAGGCTTTCGGGCGCTGGGCAAATTCTTCTTTAACTCGGCCGAATATCTTTCCCAGGCCCAACCGGACAGTGCCTATGTGACGGATTTGTATGCGACTTTTCTGGGCCGGGCGCCGGAGCCGGCCGGCGCCGCATTCTGGACGGATCTTCTTAGCCAGGGTCTCGGCCGCAACCTTTTGCTCAACTTTTTCGTCTTCAGCGAAGAATTTGAGCTGGTCATGCAAACCGACCTGCAATCAACCGGCGCCCGCGCGGAGAACAACCTGGTCAACGATCTTTACCGGGGATTTTTAAACCGGCTGCCCGAAGACACCGGCTTTCATGCCTGGCGGGATCTGATGCGCACGGCCCAGTGTACCGCGGCTCAAACCGTGCGCGAAAATGCCCTTCAGCAAGCGCAGGCGTTTGTCCAGAGCGCGGAATATGCGGCCCGCAACCGCGACAATTCGGAGTTCGTAGAAGACCTTTATAACGGAATTTTGCGCCGCGGCGCCCAGCCGGACGAAGTCGACTTCTGGGTGAGCCTGCTGGACAATGGCGCCCTGGCGCGCGATGATCTGATCCGGGAGTTCGCCAACTCGGAAGAGTTTCAGCTCCGGGTTCAGGCCGTCATCGACGCCGGATGTGTGCAATAGGCGCCAACGGGTTGCGGAAGAAATCTCCCGGAAAAAAAGTAAAGAATCCGGAAAACACTTTATTCCAATACCCCATTGATGCAACACCCCAAAGCAATCGTCAGCAGCCCATTATCTCTTCTCTGACCCGGCCCAAAGGACCGGTTTTCGGAACTGAATGCACCGCCAGCCGCACCGGTGGCGGCCTGCAGGCCAAAGGCCGCCGTTTGAACCAGCGCCATCCATGCCGGCCCCCGGACGAATTCCCGGCGGGCGGGCGGCAGATTTGCCGACGTGCCGCCGGGCGTCAGGCCTACGGAGATAAACGAAATATTAAAGAAATGATACGCCGCGGTTTCCAAAGCCCCAGGCGTTATTTCGATCGCGCCGAGCTGAACGAGGATCAGTCCCAGGAATTCGCCGATCAGGCAGCTGGGGAAAAGAAATTTTTGAAAGAACGCGATCTGGGCGCGAAGAAAAACCCCTCCAATCAGCATGCATGCCAACCACCCGAAAACAAGCATGAATCCAAAGGGAAAAGGACTCGCCATCGGGACCGCTGCTTCAGCCAGGCGGCTTGCGCCGGCACCGCCTTTCATCACCATGTCCGGGAAAACAAATCAAACTACGTGAAAAAGACAAAAAGTGTCAACGAATTTTCAACGCGTCGGATCGGCCAAACGAACACCTCGGGATCGATTCAATACTCAGGCCTTGTTTTTCTAATTGTTCTCACGTAAGAAGCTATCTTGAGCAATGCGGCGGCCGCCATCGTCTCCCGGGGATGATGCCAAACCCCCGAAAGCGCCTGCCAAAGACTTTGGGAGGGCCTGTCTTGCGGTGGCTTGCGGGGCTTGGTCGCCGAGCCGCGACACACCCGCCCGGGATGCACGCGTGAAGATCCAACGTAAGAATGCACGCGATGGGTTTTGCCATGGCTGAAATAGTCAACCTCCAGGATTTCCGAACCAAAGCGATCGAGCAGAGAAGCTTCGGTCCCTGGCGCCAACGCTTTGGGGAAGCATACGGCATCAGCACCAAACCGTCCGATTTATCGGACGGGACACTCTATTTTCTGGCTCAGCCCGGAGAACAAAGTACGGCGGCGTATTACGAACTGATCATGGGCATCCTGGACCTGGGAAAACCGGCCAAGTTTGACTACCTTGCCAATAACGAACAGATGCGGGTGGTGGACATCCATCTTTTTTTGGCGGATCATGTCCGCTTCGAAATGATGCGCCGGTTGGGATGGCTGGACCGTATCCCCGGCCGAAGTTACAATCTCCTGGAGATGGTCCGGTCCTTTGAGCGGGTGAAGGCCGCCTGCCGCAATGAACCCTTGGAGCTGGCCCGGTCGCACCCCGGCTACCGGGAATACGAGCTGCTGACCCGGGGCGATAAAGAGGTCTTCATCCGCCGGTTGCTCACCGAAGCACTGGACGCTTTTGAGGAAAGGCTGGAATCGTAAGATCCGGGAGCGCAACGCCGGGCCTGAGGGCGCCGATGCAACCGATTCTTGGAACAGTCCATGAAGCTTTGTCAAAATTGCGGCCAGCTGTTGGCCGAAGAAATCATGAGCTGCCCGTCCTGCGGCCACGAGGTTGTCGAGGGGCGCAAATCCATCGACGATTATCGGATTTTAGAGATCCTTCACGAGGGCTACTCCAGTATCCTTTGCCGGGCGGTCAAAGCGGACGCGCAGGAACCGGTGATGATCCGCATCTTCACGCCCCAATCGGGGGTTGACGCCCAAATCGCCGCGCGTCTCAAGCATGAATTGGAGCAGCTCCGGAGACTTCCGGAAGACTATTTCGTCAGGCATTTCGAAATCCGCAGATCTTCCGATGGCTTGTGGTACCGCGTGAGTGAATGGATTGAGGCCCTGAACTGGGGAACGCTGCTGGCATCCGGCCGCCTCCAGGATTACCGCGTCGCTTTCAAACTCTTCGGCCAAATCGCTTCAATTCTGGAAGGTCTCCACCGGATCGGGCACTTTATCCCTCATTTGATCTTGGATGACATTATTGTCTTTCAGGGCGCCGGGGAGGAGTTGACCGTCAAAATCGATTACAAGCTTTCCCGGTTTTTGGACCCGCAACTGGATCGTCCCGGGCCGATGCTGAAAAAGTTGCTGGACTGCCATCCCGACATCATCAACCAGCGTCCCTTGGATTTCAGAAGCGATATCTGGTCCCTGGGTAAGATTTTCGTGGAAGTGCTGGCCGCTGACCCTGAAACCGTGGAGTTCAAGGCCCAAATCGAGGAACTCCCCCTGCCGCATGAAATCGAAGTCCTGCTCAAGATCATGCTCGCCGATGATCCGGACCTCCGCCCCCGCTCCATGGCGGCAGTGGCGGAAACCCTGGCGCAGGTCAAAGCGCAAGAGCTCGAAGCGGCCATGCAAAGCCGCCGGAAATCAATCCTCATCCCGGCCCTTGAAATCAGGGGGCTCAAAAGATGGATTCGCCTCTTGGTGCTCGTGGTCAGTGCGCTGGTGGTGCTCGGGTTGCTGGCCTGGCTCTATTTTGTGCTGAAAAAAAGCGACAACGAAGCCGTTTTGGCGACTTACGCCAATCAATACGCAAGTTCCGTGGCCTTTGTGGTGGCCGACTATTGGCTAAAAGACGACCAGTCGATTTATTATCGCGGCCGCACCGAAGGAACGGCCTTTCTGGTGGATGACGAGGGCTACCTGTTGACCAATCGCCATGTCGTCTGTCCCTGGCTGGAAGACAGCCAACTGTATCTGATCATCAACAAATCCCGGCAGGCGCAGAAATCCCTGCGTCTGGGCTATCATTTGGCGTTGTGGTTTGAAGGGCAAAAGGCCTTCAAACGCCTGCCCCGGATCTCCGACCGTGCCGATTTGGATGATAGCTACTTCCTGGCCCAGGCTTTCAGTACGGACGGGGTGCGCCGTTTAGCGATCGCCGGGGTAGCCAAGTCCCCCGATAAGACCTGGCAGTTGGTCAAATCCCCGCTGAAGGATGACTTTGCCGTTCTGAAAATAGACCGGGTCCCTGAGGGACTCAGACCCCTGCCCTTGGATCGCCGCATGGACCCGCTGAAAGTCCCCAAGCTTTTGCCGGTGATCGCCCTGGGATTTCCGCTGGGCAGCCGCACCCAGGAAGCGACGGTCAACGTCAGCGTCACCCGGGGCCACGTGCGCCGCAGTTTTGCGAACTTTCTCCAGGTTGACACTTCCATTTACAGGGGTAACAGCGGGGGACCGATTATTGATATTCACGGCAACGTCATCGGGATCGCCTCGAGCGTGGCCATCGATTGGACGGCCGGCCCTTTGCCGGTCGTAACCCCCCTTTCCGACATCGGCATGATCTTGCCCATTACCAAGGCGGCCGCGTTCCTGCGGGAATTGAAGGCCGGACAAACCAAGTGGAACGGGGTCCTGGACCTGTCCCTTGACGCCAAATTAAAACGCATCACCGCCCAGGCCGGCCAGCGGCGCTGGCGCGCCGCCCAGGCTCTGGCCGATCAGGAACTTGAATCCAGCCTCGACCCGGCCCTGGTGATGGCGGGGGGGATGATGCACTTTTGTTCGGGTGACTACCCGGAGGCTCGGCGGCGTTTTCGGCAGGCCTTATCGATGGATGAACGCAATGCCAATGCCGCGTTCATGCTTTTTTTAATCGATTGGGTGACGGGTCAGGCGCCGACAAGTCCCTATCGCGCCGAACTGCTGGCTTTGGACTGGCAGTCGCCGCACGAATTCTTCGGACACCTGGTGCGCGTACTGGAGGGGGGCGTGGAGGAAAACGCGGCCCTCAGAGGCGGCTATTCCGAAGACGAAAAAAGCTGGCTGCAATTCATCGTGGGACTCAGAGCAGCCAAACGCCTGGAGCTGACCGCAGCCGAAAGTCGGCTGCGGGCCGCCGTTTGGGCCACCGACAGCGAGAATTGGCTGCTGTTTCTGGCCTTGTCTCAACTGGAAGAAGTGCAACGCCAGAGAGCGGCGGCTTTTCAAACTAGCGGCGAGCAAACTGCGTATCAGGCCGAAATCGAGGCTTTTGAGGAAGCGGCCGCGAAAGAACGGCAGGCCCGTGCGGAACGCCGGAGCAAGCTGGCACCGCTGGCCGCCAAACTGAAACAGGATTCCCTCGGCCCGGAGCAAAAACGAGCGGTCCTTGAGGAAATTCGCGCCGTCGATCCGACCAACAGCGAAACCCTTGTCTGGCTGGCTTTTTACAGCGCGCTGGACGAATCCTGGGACCAGGCCCTGGCGTATGCCCGGACTTTTCTGGCAATCGAAGGCCGCGAAAATGCCGGCCGTTTGAGAATTGGTTTATTGGAGCCTGAAATCCTGCACCGTCTGGGGCGGCCGGAGGAGGCCCGGGCCAAGCTCGCGGACTATCAGCGTCGCCTTCGCGATCCCTGGTACCGGTCCATCGCCGCGTGTCTGCTGGCCGAGCTGAGCGAGGCGACTTTGAGCGCGCAAGCCGCTGAGAATCCCCATTATCTGGTGACCGCGCACACGGCCCTGGGTTTCTGGGCCGAGGGCTCCGGAGACCCGCCCAAGGCCATCGAACATTACCGGGAGGCTTTAGGATCCTATATGGACGACATGCTGGAATACGAATTTGCCTTGGAACGGGTCAAAAAGCTCAGACAGAGCGCCGACTAGGTTCGCGCGGCCGCGGCCGCGGACGACAGCATTGATTTTTGCGGCAGCATCGGCTAAAGACAAAAGCGGGCAATCGGAGGGGGTCGGGGCCCGGATTCCTTGCAAATTACCGCATTCGCCGTCCAGACGCCGACGGAAAAATGCCCGGCCATCCGGATCCAACAACCAGCGCGGGAGGTACACGCGTGCTGAACAGAGAAGACGATCGTTACTTTCCATTCGCCGCCATTGTGGGCCAGGAGGCCATGAAAACGGCGCTTGTTCTAAATGCCGTCAATCCGGAAATCGGGGGCGTGCTCATCCGCGGCCAGAGCGGAACCGCCAAGTCCACGGCCGTCCGGGGGTTGACGGCTTTGCTGCCCGATGTGCAGGTCGTCGCTGACTGTCCCTTTCAGTGTGATCCAGAAGATCACCGTCTGCAGTGCGCGGTCTGCCGGGAACGCATCGCCCAGGGCGAACCCCTGCCCGTGATCGCCCGCCCTCGTCGTCTGGTCAATCTGCCCCTCAACGCCACGGAAGATCGCGTGGCCGGCACGCTGGATATTACCCGGGCCCTCAAGGAGGGCGTTAAAGCCTTGGACCCCGGCCTGCTGGCCGACGCCAACCGGGGCATTCTCTACATTGATGAGATTAATCTGCTGGATGACCATATCGTCGACATTCTTCTGGATGCCGCCGCCCTGGGCGTCAATGTGGTGGAGCGCGAGGGCCTCTCGGTGAGCCATCCGGCCCAGTTTCTGCTGATTGGGACCATGAATCCGGAAGAGGGTGAATTACGGCCCCAGATCGCCGATCGGATTGGTCTTGAAGTCGAAGTCGCGGCCCTGACGGACAAGGCCCAGCGGGCGGAGGTCCTGAAACGACGCGAATCTTTTCTGGCCCGCGAGGCCTCTGATTTTGTGAAGCACTACCGGCCGCTCCAGGACCAGTTGCGACATACCATCCAACTGGCCATGGCGCGCTTGCCGCACGTCACCGTGCCCGCGAATCTGTACGAAGCAATTGCCGCGCTGACCGTCAAATTCGAGGTGTTAAGCCATCGGGCCGACATCACCATTCTGCAGTGCGCGAAAGCGATAACCGCCGTGGAAGGCCGGAGCCGGGTCGAAGCCTCTGACATCCTGGAGGCCGCCAAGTTGGCGCTGGGCCATCGCTTGCCCCACGATCCCTTCGTGGCCGGTCCGGCGCTGGATCCCATCGCGCTTCGCCGACAACTGGAAAAGATTCTGGATACCGAGATCGAGTTAAAAAAAAAACCGCTGACACCGACGGTCAACCCGTAGAGCTGGCCGTGTTGGCTTCCCAGGCACCCCCGATCGCCGAGACCGCCCTGGATGCCCGATCGGCCTTTCAACTGCCGGCCCGGCGCAGGCTTTATGTCCGCTCAACCTTTGGACGGCGGGATGAATCGGTGATCAGCCGGAGCCGCGGTAAATACTCCCGTGCCAAATTTCTGAGGGAAGGGGCCAGCGGCGTGGCGCTGGACGCGACCCTGAGAGCCGCGGCCTCCCGGGTCGCGGCGCACAAGGCTGAGGTGCTGAAAATTCACCCGCAGGATTTGCGCGAAAAGGTTCGGCGGCATCGCTCACCTTATAATATCATGTTTGTAGTGGACAACAGCTGGTCCATGCACGTGGAAAACACTCTGGAAAAAATCAAAGGGATTGTGGGAGAGCTGCTTCGGGATGCCCGCCACCATCACGACCAGGTAGGAATGGTGGCTTTTAGGCACAACCGTCGCCCGGAAGCCGCTGTCTGTCTGCCGCTGACCAAAAGCTATGCTTATGCCGCCCGGCGTCTGCGCAAAATCCCGCTCAGCGGGAGCACGCCGTTGCCGGATGCCATCCGGCGGGCCTTCGCCACCCTGCGTCAGGCGCTCATCAAATACCCCAACGCCCTTCCGGTCATGGTGATCATCACCGACGGGCTGCCGAATATCCCGCTGCAGCCGGGCGGGGATCCGTACGAAGACATCGCCCTGCTCGGTCGCCGCTTACGCTGGGAGGGCATCAACACCATCGTGGTCGACACCGAGCCGTCCGGCAAGGAGGCCGGCCGCAGCAATTGCCGACAGATGGCGGCGGTGAGCAAAGGCAAGTATCTGCCCCTATCCCGCCTGACGCGGCAGACCATCGAGGAATCCCTCGAACAGATAAAGGCCGCCCAGGCCGTCAAGGAGCCCCTGACCCACGGCATTCAATGAGGATTGCATGCAACCGCCACAATCAGACGATGGAACTCAGGGTTCACCGGCAACCCTGACAGATCTAGTGCGCCATCTGGATGAGGCCGCTCTCAGCATCCTGGGCACTCTGCTGGATGCGCACCTTCTCTTTGGGGAAGCGGCCCTTCCCAAAGAAGAGTTCCAAACGCTTTTCGAGGTGTGGTGGCCGGAGCGGCCGCTGGAAGAGAGCCTGAAGGATCTGGGCGACTCCCAACTGCTGACGGTCCATCCCGGCCCCGTCTACGCCGTGATGCCGACGCTCCGACCCGCGCTGGCCAAGGCGCTCAACCGCCGCCTGGCGAATTATACCGTCCGTCTTCCCCATGCCGCCCTTGATTATGAAGCGCTGCTCGCCGCCTTTGCTCGATACACCCGGGAGGACTTACCGGAGGTAACGCCCCAAAGTACGGCACCGGAGCACTGGGAGCGCTGGACTTTTGACTCCACCGGCCGAACCCATCATCTGCTGCCCCGCCCTTTTCCCCTGCGATTGCATGCCCACGCCGAATCATTTATTCTGCTGCTCGGCCAACTGCCCCCTGCGCCGATGGAAAGCATAAACGCCGCGTTTGTCCACAGTCCGGCTTTACGCCAGCGTCTGGCCTTCTATGATCTGGCAAGGGGGGCAAAAATCAACCTGACGAAAAGCGACGTCTTCGTCTATTTCGAACGCTACCTGCGACGGCAGCACGGTTTGCGGATCGTGCCGGCTCCGGCTTTC
>CP070697.1:1576898-1585358 GCA_020353555.1 Desulfobacterales bacterium | reverse complement strand
GTGGAAATAGGAGTCGGAAGCGAAGCGTTGGATGTTTAGCTGGATCATCAGGTCGAAATCCGCCGGGTCGTCGTAGCGGTAAGTGACCCCGAGCCTTTCGAGCGCGGCGATTTCGCGCAGGATTTGCTTGGCCGATTTGTGTGAGAATTCCGCAAAGTAGTTGCGGATATCATAGTCATAATCCGGGGGCGAGAATAGATAGCCGATTTCGTCGACGGCCAGCTCGCTGCCCGGCAGGCCTTCCGGCGGTATGAGGTAGCGCAGATGGTACGGCAGTCGGCAATGGGACAACAGGGCCGAGGGTTCACCGTTGCGAAAATAAATCCGGTTTTGCTCCAGCCAGGTCTTGCCGTGCCAGGTTTCGCCGGGGAAAAAACCCAGACAACGCATCTCCGCAATGAAGCTCAACGGCAGCAGGCCGCTGATGCCCTGGCTGTCTTCAACCACAATGAAATTTAAGGGACGCCGGAAATGCTGCTGAAAGCAGTCCCGGACCTCCCAGAGATCGGTAATCGTTTCACCCGGAATGGCCGCCTGCCAGAGGGCCCGGCATTCGTCGAAATCCGTTGCCACCCGTATGTTCCGATCGCTGCGGGGGCGGGACTTAACAATCGAGAGGTAGGGTGCGGATACGTTCATCTCGTGGGATAATGCCGATCGTGCCAATTTTTTTCTTTTCACCTTCCGTCCTGTTCCTGATTAAAACAGTTTAATCTTGCCGTTTTTTCGAAATTAAGAGAGATCTCTAGCCGGACCGGCCGCCCGCCGCCGATCTGTCCGGCGGGAGCGCTTCGCTGATGAATCGGGCCAAGCCCGCCACCAGAGCGCCTCGCAAAGAAGCCAGCGTTTTATCCACATCCTCATCCTCATAGGCGATTACGGCAAACGAGTAGTAACCGGAAACGAACCCGGTGGCGGCGCAGGCAATTCGGCGCAGCACCGTTTTGGGCAGGCGGTACTGGATCACCGCGTCGAGCAGCCTCTCGACCGTTTCCAAATATTGGAGAAAGGGTGTTTCAATCCCGGCATAGCCTTCCTTCAAGTGGAGGTCGCCGCGTCCCTGAAAATAGAGCACAAAGTCTTCCCAGCGCCCGCTGAAAAACTCGATATGCACGCCGATCATGGTGTCCAGCAGTTCGGTCAGATCGCTGATTTGTTCGCATTTGCTCTCGATGGCCGCCACCAGTTCGCCCAGGACATCCCTCATCAACTCGTTGATAATGCCTTCCCGATCTTGGAAGTGATAATAAAACGTACCCTTGCCGACATCGGCGCGTTCCGTGATATCGGCAATGGTCGCCGCATCGAGGCCCTTCTCGGTGAAGACGTTCCGCGCCGCTTCCAGCAGCTTTTGGCGGGTTGCACTCACGCGGCGCTGCTGCCGGGTGAGCTGCGGCTTTTTTTTCTTGCGTGGCATGGATATTATAATCGTGTGTTTCCGACTGTGTGGTCGTTTCTGACTATTATGACAGAATTGACCAAATAGTCAAATAAAAAATGAAAAAAAATGTTCACACGAAGCCCCATCCAGTTAACCACCGGGCGGTCGGCCGATCCCTGGTTTTTCAAAGGGCTGAACGGTAACCTTATTTCCAAATGCGTTTGCCCGGAATTCAATGAGGGTTATCCTTGACTTCAAGGATGGAATCAAATAAAGAAAATTTGGTCCACAGCGATGTAGGTCGAACTTCATTTCTGATTTGATCACGAACGGTCAGGTGTTCTTATAACAATAGAAGCCCTTGTGGACCCCAACCGCCGGTTTCCGCTCGCAACCCAGGGAAGCCGGGCTGCCAACGACAACTCACCCAATAACCTATTAGCGATCACGTTTTCCAGCTCCGCCATCGGGGCGTGGTCTTTAACCCAAACGTGTCCAACCAACCTCACAAACTCGGAGCTGCTCTTAGAAAGGAGGTGTGTACGCCGGGGTTTTTCTGCATTCCAGCAACAGCCGAAGATGGCAAAGAAAAGGAGGGTTAACTGATGAAAGATGTGGGTTATTTTGCTCCAAGCGAAATTGGAGAAACGTTGAAATTACTTGCCGATTATGGCGCCCAGGCCACCGTGCTGGCCGGGGGGACCGATCTCGTCCCCAAGATCAACTGCTACGAGCTGAAGCCTGAAAATCTTCTTTACATCGGCCGGCTCGGCCTGGACTATATCAAAGAAAAGGACGGCAAACTGGTCCTTGGAGCCGCCACCTCGACCGCTCAAATAGCGGCGAACGAACTTGTGCAAAAGAAGGCCACCGCCCTGGCCCAGGCCGCATATCGCTCGGGGGGGGCTGCGACCAAGACCATTGCCACCGTGGGCGGAAACGTGGCGAATGCCTCGCCGGGTGCCGATCTGGCGTGCGCGCTGTTGGCCATGGACGCCGAAATCGCGTTGGCCAGTGTCAGAGGAACACGATCGGTAGCCATTAAAGACTTCTTTACCGGACGGGGAGAAACGGTGCGACGGCCTGACGAGCTACTCCTCGAAATTCACATTCCCATTCCGAAAGGCAAGACGGTCTTTTGGAAGCTGGGGCGGCGCAAGGCCAAGACGCTCTCGGTGGCGAACACCAGTGTGCACCTGCTGATGGACGGCAAGAAATGTGTCGAAGCGCGGATCGCCCTGGGAGCAATGGCGCCGACCTTGCTGCGCTGCACCCAGGCCGAAGCGCTGATCAAGGGCCAGACCCTGGACATCACGGCGGCCGAAGAGTGTGCCGCGCGGGCTGTGGCCGACAGCGCTCCGATTGACGATCAGCGCGCCTCGGCCTGGTATCGGAAGAAAGCGGGACAAGCGTTGGTGGTCTGTGCCCTCGCGCAGGCGGCGGATATTAATAATTAGGCAAGGAGGAAGAGGACCATGAAACATGTCTTATCCTTTACATTGAACGGTGCGCCGGTTGATGCCCTGGTGCAAGCGACGGACACGCTCCTGGACGTACTGCGCGAAAAAATCGGCCTGACCGGCACCAAACGGGGCTGCGACACGGGTAACTGCGGCGCCTGCACCGTCCTGATCGACAATGAGCCGGTGAATGCCTGCCTCACCATCGCTTTGACGGTGACGGGCAAGACGGTTACCACGGTAGAAGGCTTGGTCGAGGGAAGTGAACTGCACCCTCTGCAAAAGGCATTTCATGAGCACGGTGCCTCCCAGTGCGGATTCTGCACCTCCGGGATGCTGATGGCGGCGAAGGCGCTGCTGGACAAACATCCCCAGCCTTCGCGCAGCGCGATCGTCGAGTTCATGTCTGGTAATCTTTGCCGCTGCGGCACCTACCTGGAAGTGATCGAAGCCATCCAGGCCGTGGCCGGCGGTAAATGAAAGGAGGAGCAGCTATGACAGAGTACGTTGGACAGTCAATGCCTCGATATAACGGCATCGGGCAGGTAACAGGCACGGCCCGTTACGTCGACGACATCCAGTTTCCGGGCATGTTGTACGTCAAAGTCCTTCGGAGCCCGGTTCATAAAGGGACCATTCGGAATCTGGACCTCTCGGCCGTCGCGAAGACAACCGGTGTGGCCGGTGTTTTGACGGCAGACGACATCCCGGGGCAGAATGCTTACGGTTTCTATGGCGATTCACAGGTCTTTAATCCTAAGCAACCCCGATTTAAGGGTGAACCCATTGCTGCCGTTGTGGCCGTGGACGAAGATACGGCGATGGAAGCCCTCGCCAAGGCCAAACTGGATATCGAGGAACAAACACCGGTCTTTGATATGTTTGAGGCGCTGAAACCGAATGCCCCTTTGGTTCGGCCCGGAACGGCGAACAACCTTTTTGAATATGCCCCGGGCAAGACCACGTTTGTCATTAAGTTGGGGGATATCGAAAAGGGTTTTCAGGAGGCCGATCATGTGATCGAAGGCACCTACAAAGAGGGTATGCAGGATCACTGCCCCATGGAGCCCCATGTGTCGGTGGCGCGCATCGATGACGCCGATCGTCTGGAAATCTACACGCATAGCCAGTGTTTGAACGTGCATCTGGGCTTTCTTTGCCCTGTCTTCAACCTTCCCCAAAGCAAAATAAATTACATCGGCGGCCGGTGCGGCGGTGGTTTCGGCGGGAAGAATGATATTCATTGCGACCATATCGCCGGACTGGCAGCCCTCAAGTTTCGCAAGCCCGTCAAGTTTCGTTTCACGCGGAAAGAGGACCTGGCTTATTCAACCAAGCGCGGACCCTGGGTCTTTGAATATAAGACAGGGTTCAAGAGCGACGGCCGGATTGTCGCCTCTCACATTCGCGAGTTTCACGACAGCGGGGCCTACACCGGACTGTCGCCGTATTGCATCGAGAAGTGCGGGATGTTCGCCTCGGGTCCTTACGCCGTACCGAACATTTTAGTCGAGGCCCAGGTGATCTACACCAACAAGCCCGTGTCCAGCTCCATGCGGGGCTTTGCGGTCCTCAACGGCCAGGTTGCGATGGAGACCCAGATGAGCCGCATTGCCGAACAACTCGGCCTGGATCCGTGGGAACTGCGGTTCATCAATGCCTGGCGCGACGGGGACATGGGGGCTTCCCGCTACGTCGTCCAGGGCGCCGGGGCCATCGAGGCTATGCGGAAATGTGCCGAACTCGCAGGGATTCAACTGCCGGCCAAGCTCATGGAAATGAATTCAAGGAGGAGGTAGAGATCATGAAAAAGAAAGGTGTAGGGATGTCATGTGTCTTACATCCCACCGGAAATAAAGGCGCCGGTGATCCCAGCCAGGCAGCAATCCAGCTCAAACCGGACGGGACATTTACCCTGGTCACCGGTGCGGTGGACCTCGGTCAAGGGTCCAGTACGATCCTCCGTCAGTTCGCCGCCGACGAATTGGGTGTCCCCATTGAAAACATCACGGTCAATAATTCGGCCGGCAATGCCGCCCCGGTCACGATGGGAAGTTTCGCGAGTCGCGTAACGCTCATCGATCCCCACGCGGTCAAGCTGGCGGCCGAGGATCTCAAGGCCCAGATCTGCAAGTGGGCCGCTGCCCAATTTGGGGTAAACCCAGACGATGTGACTTTTGCCGACAACAAGGTGGCGGTCAAGAACGATCCCGCCAAGTCCTTGACCATGGCCGAAGTGGGGGCCGGCGTGTTCAATAGTCCCGCCTTAATGATCGGCACGGGGGCCTGGTACCCGGCACCATTTACCGCACATGACCCGGAAACCGGTGCGATGCCGTCTGTGGGGGCCGTATCCTTCGGCGCCTGTTATCTTGAACTGGAGGTGGATACGGAAACCGGCGTGGTGGATATACTCAAGCTCGTCCAGGCCTGGGAAGTGGGTAAAGCCGTCAACCCGCTGATGTGCAAGATGCAGATCGGCGGCGGTTTGTCCATCGGTCTGGGATATGCCCTGAGTGAGGAGTGCTGGCCCCATGCGCCTTCCATGGATTTTGTGCCGGAAGTGCTCGGAGATTACTTTATTCCCACCTTTGCGGACTATCCCCTGGAAAATGAGCGGGCGGTGGCCGAGGTGCCCCATCCCATGGGAGTTAAGGGTGCCAAAGGTTTTTCGGAGGGATCGTCCACGGCCCCCATTCCGGCCATCATTGCGGCTTTGCACGATGCCCTGGGGGTCTGGATCACCGAAATACCGGTGACGCCCGAAGTCATTCTGAGGGCGCTGGGGGCCAGGGGCTGAAGATAGGCAGGCAAGCGCCACCGCGGTGGTTCGGGCCGGGGCTGCTTCTCAGCCCCGGCACTCTGGAATGCCAGCACGCCATCATTCCTGCGCTTAATCAGACAAGCGCGGGCAACACCCAGCTTAACTTTTTGCTTTTGATCCAGGGAGACGCAACGGGCATGAAGGTTCACCTGTGGCTTTGGGGTTATCTGCGGCAATATATCCCGGGTAACGCCGTCCAAGAACAGAGTATTCAGGATGTCGGGGAAGGGACGACTATCCGGGGGCTCCTCGATCGGCTGACGATTCCCGAATGGGCGGTGGAGGAGATATATCTAAATGATGTCCGGGTCAAGGACCATGAGATCCTGAAGGATGGAGACTACCTGCGTATCTATCCGCGCATTTTTGCCGGAGGCTAGCCACGGGCGTTGAACGGTGACGCACGCCGGCTGCAATTGGCTGGGAAGGGAAATAGTCTTATTCCAGGCCGTTGGGCAAGGTCAGCGAGAGGGGAATCTTTCACGTCCAAAGTTTTAGCCTTGACTGCGACTCGCATCAGGAGGGAATTATGTCCGTCAAGATCGAATGCATTTTGGAGTGTGAAAATCACCTAGGGGAAGGACCCGTGTGGGACGTGGAGGAAGGCCGGCTTTACTGGGTCGACGGGACGGGACCCCGGGTCGGCAAACCCGCCGTCTGGCGGCTGAACCCGAAAACGGGCGAGGTCAAAAACTGGCGGCTCGAAAAGGACATCGGGGCCCTGGCCCTGCGCAAGGGCGGCGGCGCTGTCCTGGCGTTATGCGACGGTTTCTATTTCTTCGACTTTGCATCGGGCCAGGTGGAGCTGATCGTGGAGATCGACGCCGATCAGCCCCGGACGCGACTCAATGACGGCAAATGCGACCGGCGCGGGCGTTTCTTTGCAGGGGGCATGGACGATAAAGAAGAATTCAAGATCTGCGGCCTGTGGCGACTGGATCCCGATCTGAGGGTTACCAAGGTGGAGGAGGGTATCATCTGCACCAACGGTCCCTGCTGGAGCCCCGACAACCGGACATTTTATCTGGCGGATACCTTCCAACAGGAGTTCTGGGCTTACGACTATGATATTGAGACGGGCAGCCTCGCGCACAAGCGCGTGTTCGCCACGACCCGCGAAGACGCCGGTGTAGCGGATGGGTCGACTGTGGACGAAGAAGGTTATATGTGGAATGCCCAGGTCATCGGCGGCGATCTGGTTCGTTACGCGCCGGACGGCTCCGTGGAGCGCCGCCTCGGCATGCCGGTCAAAAATATCACCAGCGTCATGTTTGGCGGGGATAATTTGGATGTGCTCTATGTTACTTCCATGGCGCGGGTCAAGCACCCGGCGGTTCACGACCTGTTCCTGAAGGAAGTCAAGCCGCAGTTTCTGGCCGGCAGCCTCTTTGCGGTCACCGGGCTGGGCGTTCGCGGTCTGCCCGAACCACGCTTTGGCGGATAAAGGGCGCTCTCCGGCCAGCGCTTAAAGCGTAAATGGGTGTCCGGGAAGCCTGGGTCGAGGATTGCCCAAAATCGCGAACGCCGTCGGAAGGCCAAAAATCCCATTTGCGGAGGCCCCGGGGTTAGAGCATGTATTTGAGCGCGAGCACAACGACCAGGCCGACAAACAGAGCGCGGATGAACTTGTTGCCTTTGTGAAAGGCCAACTTGGCCCCGAAGTGCGCGCCGATGGCCGTGCAGAGGGTGAGAGGGACGGCAATTTGCCAATGGACAAAACCATTGATGACAAACATCGGAATGGATGCGGCGGTGATAATTAAATTGGGTAATTTTGAATTGGCCGTTGCCTGCAGAAAGGTATGGCCGAAGATCAGGATGAAACCAAAAATGATAAAAACATTGGCACCCCCTCCGAAAACGCCGGTATAAAACCCCACAAAAACCCCGAGCAAGAGGCTGATGAGAACGTGCAGGGGGGCGGCCGCAATGACTTTTTCGTGCAGGCCGATCTGGGGATTGATTATCATGATGGCCGATATGAGAAACATGCAGACGGCGACAATTTTTTCTAGAATGGCGGCGTTGAGATGCACGGCCACCACGGATCCGGCATACGAGGCGATTATGGCTGTAATGCTGAAAGGGATGGCGATGCCCGGTTTGACCAGCTTTTTGCCGTAAAAGTACACGGCCGGAACGATTTCGCGGCTGATCACCGAAACTTTCGCGGTGCCAATCGCGGTTTGAATCGGTAAGCCCAGCAGGCTCAATAAGGGCACCAGAATCAAAAGGGTGCTGCCGATGATGGCCCCCATGGCCCCCATGAGAATTCCTACCAGACTGACCATCACAATTTCGAAAACGGTGACATCCACTGCCTGAGCCTCTGAATTCCAAATTAAAACGCCGCCCATCCGATCACGGCCCGTGCGAGCGGCCTGGCCCGGTCTGCACCGTCATGGGCAAACGTTTCAGCATCCACAGCAACAGCAGCAAACCCGGCAGAGCGACGAAGGTCGAAAATATAAAAAAAGTCACCCAGTCGGTCTGATCGGCGACCCAGCCGGATATGGCCGACAGCCACGTGCGGCCGAAGGCCATAAAGGAAGTGAAGAGCGCATATTGGGTGCCGGTGTAAGTGGTGTTGCACAGCAGCGATAAATAAGCAACGAAAGCCGCCGACCCCATGCCTCCGGACAGATTCTCGATGCCAATCGTGAGAAAGAGGAATCCGACGTGCGGTCCGATCGCGGCCTGGGCGGCAAACATCAGGTTGGAGAGCATTTGCAGAACGCCGCAGTAGAGCAGGCTTTGCAGGACACCCCACCGTCTGACGGCGACCCCGCCGGCAA
>CP070697.1:1568337-1576798 GCA_020353555.1 Desulfobacterales bacterium | reverse complement strand
CAGAATTTTGCCAACTGGTATTCTTACCACCGCCGGCGGGAGTTCGCCGCCAAAGCGGCTTTAAGCCAAGTGATCAAGGAATTGAGCGGGGTTCGGATCGCAATTCTAGGCATTAACGGCAAAATTGTCCTGCCGTTGGAGCCTGTCAAAGTAAAGAGCGGCAATACCATTGCGGATAAAACCGATTATCTTTTGGCAGAATTATTCAACTATATGTCCAGGGGTGAGACACCCTTAAGGCAAGGTCTGCTAAAAGTCGGAGAGTATATTGCAAATAATGCCCTGGCGCTTGAAAATGTAGCCGGTGATAAACCCCCCTATGCCACAGAAGCCGAAGGTGGGGCCTGCCAGCAGTGTTTTACGGTCATCGTGACCGATGGCTATTACAACGGGGCCGATCCCGCCGTGGGTAACGTGGACGGAGAGGCCGAGGCTCCTTACCGGGATGAAAACGCTAATACTCTCGCGGATGTTGCCATGCATTATTATCACCGCGATCTTGCGCCCCAAGCAGGCCCTGAAGATGATCAGGGACTTCCGGATAAAGTGCCGACCAACGATTATGATAAAGCCTTCTATCAACACATGGTCACTTATGGTCTGGCTTTCGGGGTAAACGGAACGCTGAATCCCGATGACTATACCGACGACTTCTTCCATAAGGAAACCGGCCAACGCATTCGTTGGCCGGCCGTGCAAGGCAAGCGGCAGCCCGAAGCCATTGACGATCTATGGCATGCCGCCGTGAATGGGAGAGGGCGATTCCTAAGTGCCGAAGATCCTCATGAACTGTCCAGCGAACTGCTGAAAGCCATAAGGAATATAACGGAAAGGACGGCTTCCTCCGCCTGCGTGACGGCCAACCGTGATGAACTGTACGGTCAGGTCGGCGACGAGGTTCAAATCTTCCACGTGAGTTATGACACAACAGACTGGAGCGGCGATGTCAAGGCCTTTGAAATCGATCCAACTACCGGTGACATCGATACGGCCGCGTGGGTATGGTCGGCCAGCGAGGAGCTTCAAAAAAAAGACGGCAGCCGTCGGAATGTGTTCACATTCGATCCCTTCCACAAAGAAGGCCTGCCTTTTGTTTTCGAACAACTGACCGATGCTCAAAAGCATGCTTTGGATAGTGATGCACGGCTGGTAGACTATATCAGGGGCAAGGAAATCACCGGTTTCCGCGACCGTCGCCGAAGACTGGGAGACATCGTTCACTCCTCTGCCGTATTTGCCGACGATATGGTGTATGTGGGCGCCAATGACGGTATGCTGCATGCCTTTAACACCCGGGCCAAGGATCAAGATCAAGCGGGACCCGAACCGGGCGAAGAGCTTTGGGCCTATATTCCCAATCTGGTGTTTGAAAACCTAAAATTTCTGGCGGATCCTGACTATACCCACAAATATTTTGTTGATCTGACACCCACGGTGCAGAAGGGATATGGGGTGTTAGGCGACGATGAAGATCGAATCGAAACGATTTTGGTCGGCGGTTTAGGCAAAGGGGGCAAAGGCTATTTTGCGTTGAATATCAGTGACGCACGCACCGTGAATTCGTCCGATGAAGCCGCCGACTTGATCCTGTGGGAATTTCCGGCCCCCGATACCGCCGAAAAGGACAGAAAGGATATGGGTTACTCTTTCAGCCGGCCGGTGATTGTGCCATCCAATCATCCCGATTATCCTTGGATCGTGATTTGCGGTAATGGTTACGACAGCCCCGGTGGCAAGGCCGTACTTTTTATCCTCAATGCGGGGACGGGCGAAATCATCCGCAAAATCGAAGCGCACAATCCGGCGCTCGATCCGTACATCCCGTACAACGGTCTTTCAACTCCGATGGCGACGGATGTGGACGATGATGGGAAGGTGGATTTTGTCTATGCGGGAGACCTTCAGGGCAACCTCTGGAAATTTGATCTCAGGGATGATAAAGATGTAAACGAATGGGAGGTGGCATACAAAGACACGGCCGAAGATCCGCAACCCCTTTTTCAAGCCCTTGGCCCGGAAGGCGATCCCCAGCCCATCACTATCCGGCCGGAAGTCATGGCTCATCCTCAAAAGCATGGATATTTGGTCTTTTTTGGTACCGGAAAATATCTCGGCGATGCCGATTTGAGCGAAGGCCGCACTCAAACCGTTTACGGGATATGGGATTATGGGGATTCCAGCTTTTACCAGAAAAAATGGAGCGCCGATGACGACCGGGAGTACCTGGGCGCTTTTAACCGTCCGCATCTTTCCAATCAGCATGAGGCAACCCTTCTGGAGCAAACCGAAATTGACTGGCGCCAGCAAGCCAATGACGCCGGTCTCATCAACACACTCAGGACGCTCAGTGACAAAAAACCAAATTGGATGACGGTGGCAGACACGGATTCGGTCGATCAATTCCCGGACCCCTCCGATCAAACCGTGGCAGACCTCCAAAAGGCATCGAAACCCCATCTCGGCTGGTATTTCGACCTGCCGCTTCCCGGGGAGCGGGTGATCAGCGACGGCCTTATCCGGGATGGCAAACTGATCATGATCACGTTTACCCCGGATAAAGACCGTTGTCGAGCGGGTGGTTTTTCTATCTTGCATGAGATGGATGCTGCCAGCGGAGGAAATCTTCAAATGGCGCAGCTTGACATCAACGGTGATCTTGAAATTGATGAGGGCGATTTAATCGAAAAAAATTTCGGAAGCGCGGAAGAAGCTTACTTGCTCAAGATTGCCCCCACCGGCCTATGGAAGGAAGGAAATTTGCAGCCCCCCGTCATCTTAAGGCTCACAAATGGGGCCGAGATGAAATTCTTGAGTTCCTCTCTCGCAAAAATAGAGACTGTCAGGGAAAGAGCCGCTCGGCTGGGAATCAGTTATTGGATGGAAATCCGCCACGATGATTGAGTGCTCAAGGCCCTTGATCTTTTACCTCGTCTTCGCTATCAATTCCGGCTAGAATTAAAGCTAGTTATGAAATGGTCCCAGACCTTCGCGATCAGTGACAGGCACGGTCGAGGCCTGCTGTGTTAAAAAGCACGAGGTTGAACTTGTTGTCGTGGATCCCTTAAGCGATGACCTTTTCCCTAAATTCCGCAGCGGGCTTGCCGGAATAATATTGGCCTGAAATCATGGCGACCAAACCCAAAAAACCTGAAACCAGGCCCATGATTCTCTCCTTTCATCCCTGTTTTAGGGCGGATCATAATATCATTTGCGCCGGCCGGCCGCCGGGCGCGGGTGATCTGGCCGCCATTCGGGCCGCGAGCGCCGTCATTTTGTCCCAGGGATGCAGTCAGGCTCTGTTTGAGATGGCCCGGGCGAACTGCCGCCATGTCTTTCCGAATTATGACGCTCGATTTTCCTTTGCCGGTAAACTCGGCCAAATCAGGCTGTTTCGGCAAATGGAGATGGCCCATCCACGAACTGAAAGCTATAAAAACCTGGCGTGTTTTCACCGGCGCTACGGCCGGGCGCCCAAGGAAGTGGCCTTTTCCTATCCGTTTGTTTTTAAGTTTGACTGGGGAGGAGAAGGCCATACGGTTTATTGCATATCCTCAGCCGCGGGCTTGGAGGATGTTTTGCAGAAAGCGCAGTTGTTTGAAAAGTCGGGCCAGGTTGGTTTTCTGATTCAAGAGTATATTCCCAACCACAAAAAAAGTTTGAGGGTGGCCGTGGTTGGCCGGGAGATGATATCCTACTGGCGGATTCAGCAAAGGCCTGGAAGTTTCCACGCCAGTTTATCCCGAGGCGCCCACATCGATGGCGACGCCGAACCCGTTTTGCGACAGAAGGCGATAACAGCCGTCAAAGCTTTTTGCGAAAAGACGGGCATCAACCTGGCTGGTTTTGATGTGCTTTTTTCTTCCAAGGATCCCAATTCCGAACCGCTGTTGCTGGAAATAAACTATTTTTTCGGTCGAAGAGGCTTGGGCGGATCGGAAAGATATTATCAAATTCTATGCAAAGAAATTGACCTTTGGCTGAAAGCTTTGGGATTGCATTATTAGCGGGGCCCGTTGTCCGCAGCAGGCAATCTCAGTGGCCGACATGCAAACAATCTGCAACGACAATCCAGATAAAGCAGACGCCTTTTCTCCCCGCCCTCAAGTCCGCTCGATTGGGCCAAGGAAATTCCAGCCCCTTTTCCTCGTGGAAGATTCGCGTGGAAGATGACGCCAGACAGGGTGGCCCGATGGGGGGTTAAAAAAAAGAAACGCGATTTTCGATAAACAATGAAAAGAAAACCCAAAACTCAACCTTTTGTCTTCGATCGCGACGAAGATCAGAAAAGGGAGCGCCAAAAGGCCCGCGAGTTGCGAGACTCCCAATGGTGGAAACGTCGGCTGGCCAAAGGAGTCTGCCATTACTGCGGCCGCCCGACACTGCCCAAGGAACTCACAATGGATCATATTGTGCCGATCGCGCGGGGCGGCAGGAGCACCAAAGGAAATGTGGTTCCGGCCTGCAAAGACTGTAACACAGCCAAAAAACAGCTGCTTCCTATGGAGTGGGAAGCATATTTGAAGGAACTAAACCGCTCCTTGTTTTAAGTTTTATGGCCTCTTAAGTCTCACCTCTTCCCGGCCGATATACAGGATAGTCCCCTCCGCTATTCCAGGTGGCCGAATCAAAAGCACGCCTATCCCGGTTAGCCGATTAGAATAAATGAAACCGTTTAGCCCTTTGAAAAACCAGGGATAGGTCGACCGCTCATCGGCTTTGGGCATCGGAAAAAAACTCGCAAATAAGGGTTCGTAAAACCGATCCGCGCGTTGCTTTTAAAAAGGATGCCGCGCAAATGAAGGTCAATCCGGGCCTTGATGGGAACTCCTTAATGCATGAAAATTTTATTTGCGTACTAAACATTCATGGCCCTTCGGGCCACCACAATGCATGAAAATTTTATTTTCGTGTTAAATTGACTGGAATAAATTTAAAAAAACCCAGGATGTTGACGCATGGAACTTACCTGTCCCAATTGTCAAAGATCACACAGGATTGATCAGGCCCGAATTCCGGTGCGGGCGTCCGCCGCGAAATGTAAGGCCTGCGGGAGTTGGATGCCGTTAAGCGCGGACGGCGCGATGTCTTCCTCCACGCCCCGGATAAAATATTTGAAGTTCCGCTGTTCTGTCTGTCAGCGAAGATACCGTCTTAACCCGACCACAATTCCACCAGGGACCACGGCGGTCAAATGCAAGGTGTGTGGCAATAAGATTTCTTTTAAATCTCCTCCCGCCAAAAATCGGTTCCCGCAAATTTCCGAGCAGCATGCCGCCGGCACCCAAAGTCAAACAAGCGGCGCAAACAACGACCCATTTCGAATCGTGTCCGAGGCAACATCAAAAGCTCGATCCTTAACAGTGCCTCGCAATCGGAAAACGAGCTGGTTGCTCGCAGCGCTGGCGGCGGGAATTGCAGTGGCAGTGATCGGAGCTTCGATTGCGCTAAATTTTCCGCACGTGAAAAAAGCCAAACCTAGCCTCAGCAAAAAACAAAGAAGCAAGCTCATTTCAGCGATTTCAAGCAAACATGAAACCCAAGACAGCTCTTCCTCTACGGTTAAAACCGAACCCCTATTGGTTGTGAATTTAAATGCCCCCTTGCTGCTGGAAGCGATTGAGAAAAACGTGCGGCAGGGCCAGGCGGAACTCAAAGATAAAATGGTGCTGTCGGTTGTGAAGTCCCTGAAATTTGAACGGCTGGAGTTTTTTCTGTTTCCGGACCCCGCCCACCGGTTATTACCGGTCCTGCGGGTGGAAAGTGACGATCGTCATCGTCTGGATACCCTCCTGGGCAGGGCCGGTGTCTTTCCAAACATCCTGGAGCCTCAGGCCGATGGCAGCTATCGCTTGAAAACCGAAGCGTTTTCTGTGTCGGCCCAGTTAGGCCTTCCTGACGATTTTTACCAGGTATTTCCTCATGCGAAAGGGGCTGTCTTGGCTCCGAAATCGTTTTCCCAGGTCCTTGCCCAAGGGCCGCAGGCCCTCACCGAAACGGATGTGGCGCGTTTGGCCTCATCCGCAACCACGCCCCAGGATCTGGCGGTGTTGGCCGTTCGCGTTCCCGCGAATATCCAGGAGGAATGGGACCGGACGATCAAGGAGCATCCGGCCGTAAAGAAAAATCCTGAGGCGGCCATGTTGGCCGATTGGGGTGGCAGTCTCCTGTCCCGGGTGAGCAAGTCTCTGGAACACGTTGAGACCCTTGCGCTGGGGTTTCAGTTTACCCCGGACGACGGGCGGCAGTTGAGTTATGTCCAGCAGTTTCGCGAAGGTGCCGACGGCGCCAAAATTTATCACCAGCTGGCTGCCGGTCAGCCGGATCTGGGGAAAGCGGAAGGTATCGTCCGCAATTTGATCGAGCTTTTTCAGGATCAGCGTTTTCACCACGAGATTCAATTCAAGAACAATCGACTGGTGCTGCAGCTCAACTGGTCCAAGAAAGACGATCAAGCCATTCTATCCGCCCTGTCAGAGGTGATACGCGGACATCTTTTCGCCCGGAATCTGGATTTGCATCCATCCGAGGGGCCCGTGGAGACGCGGTATATTCGAGAACCTCAGTTCGTGACCGAGATGAGTGTCGACAGCGTTAAAGACCGCCTGCCCGTCTTAGTCGAACAAAGCATTTTCCCGGGTCATTTCTGGAATTTCGGAGATAAACCGCAAATGAATCTGGAATGCGATCCGGTCGATATTCCGAATGGAGTCCTGGGGGAATTGACCTATGAGGTGCTATCGGTTCGGTCGCCGGAAGGTCAAAACCTGAGGCGCGAGGCGGCGAATAATTCTCGACGGCGAATCGAGCCCGGCGACACCGCATCTGCCAATCTTGCCCTTGAGCTACTGGCCGGAACTCCGGCGGAAGCCTTGGGAACGGCCAAAATTCGCTTTCACCTGTCTTTACCTCTGAAATTGCAGCTGCTAGAATTTGGAGCGGGTGAAACCTTGGGAACGGTTAAAGAATCTGATGGCGTGTGGGGCAAGGTGGACCGCATGGAAAAGGATGTGGCCCAAGTGCAATACCGTGGCGGCAAGTCCGCCCGGCTTTTTGCTTTCGACCCCAGCGGGCGGGCATTGGCAACCTGCGAGTCGGTGGGTTCTGCCGCATCAATCGCCGCCCGTTTTCAGGGCATCATACACACATTGAAGCTGGTCGTTATCCAGGATACTCTGGAATATCCGTTTGAAGTCGATGTCGACCTGAACCGGGGCCGGGAACTTACTCTAGCGCGGAAACCGGAAACCCCGGCACGGGTGCGCTATGACCATCAACCCGTGCGCAATTATGCCGGTTATTACGAACAGGAATTGGAAGGGCTTGAAGTCCAATGGCAGGAAGAGAGCCCGCATACGTGGTTTGACAGTCTGTCCGTTTCCCTTCCGAAAGGCCCCTTCCGCGGGCAAGCCGTTTGGGAGGTCCATTTTTTCGGAGAGAGCGAACTTGTGCATCTATTCGGCGATTCATTCCAAGGTGCCAGCGATGTGTGTTTCAGCCTGGATAAGGGCGAATTGCCGAAAGCCCATGCGGCTTTTGGCATCGTGCAGCTGAATCTCGCATCCGAAATCACCCGCTTGAGCTTCGTTCGAAAATCTGGGGAAGAACCGGTGATACAGCGCCTGCCTTCCGGCGAAGCGATCGAAGTGCGCTTTAATCAAAATGAAATTTCCCTCAACCCAGGCAAAGCCCAAATTGTCCAAACCATGGCCTTCGGCAACCAAGGGCGGCGTCTGAAGCAGGAGGGTTCTTCAAACAGCACAGGGGACCAACGCAGGCTGTATTTCTGGGGCCGGCCAGAAGAATTCGTCGTCGATTTATCTGAGAAAAGCGTTGGGAAAACGATTCCGTTTGATATTCAAAAACGACCTTTAAATGAAATCGCATACACCCGATTCAAACGGGACATCGCCAATCACCGCGAAGTGGTCAAAGCGCTCAAGGCCATTGAAGCGGCCCGGCGCAGGGATCTTTCCCATTACGGAGACGATGTGGCGGGATTGTATTATCTTTACGGTCGCCAAAAAGATGCGCCCTTGATGCTTATCGATCAAGACATCGCCCATGCAGATCCCGCCGGCCAGGCACGTTTCAACTACACCGTCAAACCCTATAAAGGCTATTACATTACGGTGCTGTCAGGAACCGAAGCCCATGGTATCAAGACGACTTATCTACGTGAGGCGAAAGAAAGGACTTTTGTTTGGGAGAAGGGAACGATCATCACCTCGCCATCCATTCAGCTTCCGGAGCTGGTGGCCTTCCCCGAAGATAAATCCCAACCAACATTCGTTTATCGCTGGGGCCAGGTTTTCATGAAGCCTTTAAATGGTGATCAGTTCAAATATTTTCCCGAAGACTACCATGATGCGGGCTGGGTGGAGGCTAAATTTGCCAGCGGCTGAGCCCGCGTCGGAAGGAAAACCGCCGCCATTATTAAGAATCTGGTGTGAGGTATCGGCGC
>CP070697.1:1559769-1568237 GCA_020353555.1 Desulfobacterales bacterium | reverse complement strand
GGGAATTTACAGGCCAAAAGAGACTGGGGGTATGCCGGCGATTATGTCGACGCCATGTGGCGGATGCTGCAGCAGGATACGCCGGATGACTATGTGATTGCAACCAATGAGACGCATTCCGTTAAAGAATTTGTAGAAGTGGCCTTTGACTACGCCGGTCTCGATTGGCAGGAATATGTCGTCATTGATCAGCGATTTTATCGCCCGGCCGAGGTGCACCTTCTAATGGGAGATTATAGTAAAGGCAAAGCCAAGCTGAATTGGGAACCAACGGTGAAATTCGAAGCATTGGTCAGGATGATGGTGGAGGCGGACATGCAGAACGGTGCGATGCTTCGACAGCGTGAATGAGAGCTAACCGCCCTTTTATTTTTGCCAGGCCGCGCTTTGGTATAATTTTTCCCTAGACCAGCCTTTCACTTCGATCCCCCGATCCGATGTCTGCGAACATGCGATTCATTCAATGGGGAGGACAATCTCCGAATCTGGTTTCAGCGTTATGGCGCTACCGGGGATTCGTTTTCAGCATGGTGGTGCGCGAATTTCGGGGGCGCTATCTGGGTTCGCTGTTGGGAAGCCTCTGGTCCATTCTCAACCCGCTGTCCATGATTTTTATCTATACGGTCATTTTTTCCAAAATGATGCGGGCCCGGCTGGCGGCACCAGGCGATACGCTGGCCTATGGTGTATTTATCTGCGCCGGACTTCTGGCGTGGGGCTATTTTTCCGAACTGCTCAGCCGTTGCCAAAGCATTTTTATTGAGCAGGCTAATTTGCTCAAGAAGGTTAATTTTCCCCGCATCACTCTCCCCGTTATTCTACTGATTTCCAGCACCGTCAATTTCGGGATCATATTTGGCATCTTCCTGGTATTCTTATTGCTATCGGGAAGGTTTCCCGGATGGAGCATTTTGGGTTTTCTCCCGTTGCTTCTGATCCAACAGTCCTTTAGCCTCGGTCTGGGCATCTTACTGGGAACCTTGAATGTCTTCTTTCGCGATATCGGCCATTTCATCGGAATTGTTCTGCAATTTTGGTTCTGGTTAACGCCGATCATCTATCCGGTCGCGATTCTGCCCGAACGGGTGCGGGACCTAATCGTGTTGAATCCGATGACGCAACTGGTGACATCCTACCAAGGAATCATCCTGTACGGTCAATGGCCATCTTGGGAAAAACTTCCTTTTCACATCATGGGTGCCGTGGGCGCCTTGGTGGCAGGCCTTTGGGTCTTTCGGCGACTGTCCGGCGATATCGTCGATGAGCTATAATGGCGGATATAACGATCCACAAGCTGGGCAAAAAATACAAGCAGTATCCGAACCGCTGGGCGCGACTGGCCGAGTGGCTGACCGGGGGACGCTACCGTGGACATGTGGATCGCTGGGCGTTGCGCAATCTTAGTTTGCAGGTCGAGGCCGGCGAGTCTCTTGGCATCATCGGGCAAAATGGGGCGGGTAAAAGTACCTTGCTGAAGATTCTGACCGGGACCACCCAACCGACAGAGGGCCATTACGCAATGAGCGGCCGCGTAGCGGCTCTGCTGGAACTCGGCATGGGGTTTCATAGCGACTTTACGGGACGGCAAAACGCCGTTATGGCCTGTCAGATGGCGGGTCTCAGACGGGAAGAGATTCAAGCCCGCCTACCTGAAATCGAAGATTTTTCCGAGCTGGGAGACTATTTGGACCGGCCCCTGCGGGTTTATTCCACGGGAATGCAGATGCGCCTGGCGTTCAGTGCGGCGACGGCCGTGCGACCGCAAATCTTAATTGTCGACGAGGCTTTGTCGGTTGGCGACAGTTACTTTCAGCATAAATGCATTCGGCGGATTCGTCATTTCAAAGAAAACGGCACCACGCTGCTGTTTGTCTCCCACGATCCCTCCGCCGTTAAGTCCCTTTGCGACCGCGCCATCTTGCTGGATAAGGGAGCTTTGATTAAAGACGGGGCGCCGGACGCCGTTTTGGATTACTATAATGCCCTGATTGCCCCAAAAAGCAAAGACGACGAAATCAAACAAATGCAGACCACTTGGGGCCATACCGCCACCCGCTCCGGCAGCGGCGAAGCCCGTATTTTACAGGTGGACATGCAGAACGAAAAAGGTTTGCCGACCCGCGTTTTCCGGGTCGGCGAATGGGCTCGGATCCACTGCAAGATCGTATTTAACGCCGACATCGAAAATCCGACCATTGGCATCCTTATTCGAGATCGCTTGGGAAACGATGTCTTCGGCACGAATACCCATCACTTGCGGGTTGATGGACAGGCCTATCGGGCGGGCGAGAAGATTGCCGTGGTCTTTGCCTTGCGGCTTAACCTCGGATGTGGCCATTATTCCTTATGTCTGGCCGTGCATGCCGGCGATAGCCACCTGGAAGCAAGCTGGGACTGGTGGGATCAGTGTCTCGTCTGGCAAATGATTCCCGGTAACGACGCGTCTTTTACGGGCCTGGCCGCGCTACCCGCAGAGGTCAGAATCCAGAAGGAGAAGAACGAATGATTGAAGGTGATGATCTGGAAATCGATGTCGATGAACTGAAAGCTCAAATTCGCGAGCAAGTCGCCCAGCAACCGCGGTTTGATTTAAGGCACGCGTCGCCGCCCAGTGAAAAGCTGGAGGCTAGAGCGCTTTCCTTCGATTGGTCCAAAATGGCGGCTAGTTTGAAGATTGCCGCTCAGTACGCCGACCCCGGCAGCAAACAGTTGCAGATGGAACAATTCCCCAAGCCGATTCGCTGGGTGGCTAAACTGGCAGGACGTATCGTGCTTTACTTGACGCGTGTTATCACGATTTCTCAGACCGAATACAATCACCATATCCTGCACGCCCTGCGGCATGGATTGGATGGGCTGCGGGAGATGACCCAGGCGGTAACCGGTCTGACACTGCGGATAACGGAACTGAATGACAAGATTTCCGGTTTAGAAAACCGAATCATCACTTATCATCAAGAAATCAAGAACCTCCAAGCGAACCAGGTTCAGCAGGAACATCGCCTCGGCCTGCTGCTGGACGAAGCCCGCCAACGCTTACCCCACCCCTTTACCCCGGATCAGCTGGAAGTTTTCAAACACGAGGCGTTTCATCTTCGCGATCCGCTCTATGTGAGCTTTGAAGATCAGTTCCGTGGTTCGCCCGAGGATATTAAAGAACGTCTTCGGGTATACCTGCCCCGGATTCGCGAAGCCGCGGCCGGAAACGCGGAAAGCCCAATTTTGGATTTGGGCTGTGGCAGAGGGGAGTGGCTGGAACTTCTTAAGACCGAAGGGCTGGTCGCCCGGGGCCTGGATATCAATCGGGTGCTGGTGGAGCAGTGCCGGCAGCGCGGTCTGGATGCCGTTGAAGGGGACGTCATCGAATACTTACGGTCATTGCCGAATGCGGGCCTTGGTGCGGTGACCGGGTTTCACCTCGCGGAGCATCTGTCTTTCGATCTGCTCATCCGGTTGCTAGATGAGACCCTGAGAGTCCTGACGCCGGGAGGTCTGGCAATTTTTGAGACACCGAACCCGCAAAATATTTTGGTTGGCGCGTGCAACTTTTATGTCGACCCGACGCATCAACGCCCTTTGCACCCGGAGATGATGAGATTTCTGGTGGAGAACCGGGGGTTTGACCAGGTGGACATCTTACCATTGCATCCGGTGGGACAGGAACACCATGTGTCCGAAGACAACTCGTCAATAGCGCGAAAATTCAATGAGTTCTTTTTTGGGCCGCAGGATTACGCGGTCATAGGAATTAAAGTTTAATGCGCATCGCCATCTGCACCCCTGATCTGGCGCCCGGTGACGCGGTGAGCAATGATGTGATCGGGATGTATCAGGCCTTCCGCGAGAAGGATTTTGAGGCCAGAATTTTTGCCGCCAATGCCTATGTTCAAACGCCCGCCATATTTCCTCCCGAGAGGATCCAAAGATTTATTCGAAACCGCCGCGATATACTCGTCTATCATCACTCGGTCGGGTGGGATTTGGGCTTGGAGCTGCACCGCAAGTTGAAGTGTCGCAAGGTCGTCAAATATCATAATGTAACACCGGCAGAGTTCTTCAAAGGTATTGCCGAGAATTACTGCGCGGCCTGCACGGCGGGCCGCCAGCAGCTCAGCGCGCTTTGCCGGGTCAAAACCGACCTGTATCTGGCGGATTCCGATTACAACCTGAGGGAAATCATCGACTCCGGCACCAACGGCGCCCATTGCGGCATCGTGCCGCCCTTTCATCACATTGATCGTCTACGCGGCATAACCGCCGATGCCGAGATCATCCATCGATTCAACGATAAATATGTTAATTTTCTAATGGTCGGTCGGGTCGTGCCAAACAAAAACTACGAAGACTTAATTCAGACTTTCTATATCTACCATCGTCAGTACAATCCGCGCAGCCGGCTTCTCATCGTCGGAAAGGAGGACGCCGGGTTGGCCTCGTACTCCATGTCCTTGCGGGCGAAGATCAGGCACTTGAACCTTGAAGGTGATGTTCTGTTTACGGGCAGCGTTCCGGATGCCGCCTTGAAAGCCTATTACCAGGTCGCCGACGTTTTTGTCATCACCAGCAAACACGAAGGCTTTTGTGTACCGCTGGTGGAAGCGATGTCCATGCGAATTCCGATCGTCGCCTACGGCACAAGCGCCATTCCCGGAACCGTCGACAAGGTTGGCCTGGTCTGGAATGAGCAGGATCCTGCGTTATTGGCGGCCTCGGTCAATCAAATCGTAGAAAACGACCATGTGCGACGGTCGCTCGGAGAGATGGGGTGGCGGCGGTACCAGCAGCAATTTACGAATGCAAGAATCAAAGAACGCCTTTTCCGCGAATTTCGAATGGCGAATTTGCTGACATAGTCTGGCCCTCAACCGGCTAAACGGGAGAAAGGCGAGCGCTTTCCAAAATGAAACGAATCGCCATATTTAACAGCAGCATTGAAGCCGGAGATGCCATCAGCAATGATATGCTGGGGATGTACGAGGTGCTGTTGAACCAAGGACATGAGGCCGGCCTATTTGCCGAAGAATCCTCGGTCGCGGGCTATCCCGTGCAGCCGATCGAGGAAATGCGATATTTTCTGGCCCAGCCTGAGGATATCGCCATCTATCATTTCGCCACCGGTTGGGGCCTGGGTCTCAAATTGTTAAAGGAAATGAAGTGCCGTAAAGTGATCAAATATCATAACGTCACGCCGCCCCACTTCTTTGCGGGGGTCAATTCCGACTATGAGCATGTGTGTCGCATGGGGCGCTGGCAATTGGCGGAGTTGGCGAAACATGAGGTGGATCTCTACTTGGCGGACTCGGAATATAACCGCCGGGAACTCATTGTTTTCGGTGCGAATGCGTCCCGAAGTAAAGTCGTACCCCCGTTTCATCATATTGACCGCCTGATTGCGATTGAGGCCGATTTAGAGGTGCTGGACTGCTATAATGATGAAGACATCAACATCGTTATGGTCGGCCGTTTGGTCCCCAACAAGGGACATCAGGCACTGATCGAAGCGTTCGCGATCTACCATGGTCGCTATAACCCCCAAAGTCGGCTGTTGATTGTGGGGGCGGAAGACCTCCGGTTGAGGCCCTATACGGATGCGTTACATCAAAAAACCAAAAATTATGGTTTGGAAAACAGGATCATATTCACCGGCAAAGTCTCCGATGCGGCTTTGAAAGCTCACTATTTAATTGCCGATGTCTTCCTGATCGTCAGCCGGCACGAAGGCTTTTGTGTGCCGTTGGTTGAAGCAATGTCGATGAAAATTCCAGTGATCGCCCACGCCTGCACGGCGATTCCACACACGGTGGGCAAAACCGGCATTGTCTGGGATGAGGAAGATCCCGAGCTCATGGCGGCTTCCGTGAATACCCTCGCACAGGATCCTGATTTACGCTTGGCGCTGGGTGAAATGGGCTGGCAAAGATATCAGACGCAGTACACGACGAAACAGATCGCGGCCGATTTCATCGAGACACTGAGTCATCTACTATGAACAAGCTTGCCATCGTCGTTCAACGGGCTCACAGCAGCGTGGTGGGCGGCTCGGAAGCGCATGCCTGGCAATATGCCAGATTATTGCAAGACACTTACCAGGTGGAAGTTTTGACCACCACCGCCCTGGATGAGGCAACCTGGGACAATGCCCTGCCGGCCGGTAGCGAACAAACGGAGGGGATAACGATTCGAAGGTTTAAAGTCACCCAGGGACGTACGCTATACTGGCATGCCTTGCATGAGCGCCTGTTAAAGGAATACGAGTATCGAAGCCTGGTCAGGAAACTTTCCAATCAACCCGTCACAAAAATCCCCTGGACCTTGGGTCTGCAGGAAGAATTCATTCGCAAGCAAGGGCCCTATTCGGAGGGTTTGCTGTCCTTTCTGGGGGAGCACTCGTATCAATATCAAGCCGTCATCTTCCTTACCTATTTGTTTCCCACCACTTATTTCGGCATTGCGCAGTGTCAAAGCAAACGTTCAATTTTGGTGCCGACCTTGCATGATGAACCGCCGGCTTATTTTTCGGCCTACGCCCGGATGGCTAGAAAGGTACGGTCCGTCTTGTGGAATACGTCCGCTGAACGCAAATTCGGCTCGCGCCTGTGGGGGCAATTACCCGGGCGTATCGTGGGGATGGCGGTTGAGACGCATGCCTACACCCCCGATCGCCGCAAGCAGCCCTATCTGTTGTATTGCGGACGAATTGACCCGAACAAGGGCTGTGATCTGTTGATCGATTTTTTTCTGCGATATAAAAGAGAAAATCCTTCCGATCTGCAACTCGTCTTTACAGGTAAAGCTGAAACCCATCCACCCACCGGGCGAGATATCGATTTTAAGGGGTTTGTCTCCAGGGAGGAAAAGTTCCGTTTGATGGCCGGCGCCAAATGTTTTGTGATGCCTTCTCCGTACGAAAGCCTGAGTATCGTGACGCTCGAGGCCATGGCCCAGCGGACACCGGTATTGGTCAACGGGAGTTGTGAAGTTTTAAAAGAACATGTAGAGCGGAGCGGGGGAGGATTGTTTTACCAAGGCGGTTATCAAAGCTTCGCGAATAGCCTGAGGAAAATCCTTGCCAGCGATCCAAACCGACTCAGCGAAATGGGCGCCAAAGGCCGAGACTATGTCGCGTCGAATTATAGTCCCGAGTATATTAAACAAAGCCTGATTGAAGAAATCGAGAGGTCGCAGAATTTCCCATCCGATTAGGGCCAGTGGTGGGCCCTAGCGCTGCAAATTGTGCAATGCGGTATTTTTGATCAAATCAAACGCGATTCAGTATTGATCCGATTGCCACTGGAGACAAAACTTACCGACTAGCTGACACGAACGACGATCGCCATAGCGGGCGGTCGTCGCGTCTTTTTGAATGTTCAGATTTTTGAAGAAAATCAATAACCGGATCTATGGCACACTCGTTGCGCGCGTGGCTTATCGATTAATCCTCGGTCGGCCCGTCGATACGGGCGCTCTGAAAGATTGGCGGCGTAAAATCAGCGACGATCGTTCCTGGAAATTTGCCCTGGTATCCTCCCTCTTTGTTTCGGAAGAATATAAAGACCGTCTTCGTAATTGCGCCCATGGCGCTGACTTACTGCTAAACTTTATTCATTCCGAGCGCTGTGAGCTCGTCCGCAATTTGCCTGAAGCCCGCTTTATTGTAGACTTAGGAGGATCTGCGCCCAATAATCCGTATGGGGCCTTGCTGGGCATGGGATATCCGCACGAATTCGAACAGCTGCTGATCGTGGATCTCCCGGCCGGTATGAGCGTGGAACAGAGCCCGACGGTAGATTGCTATGATGTTGTCCCAACGGCCTCGGGCGCAATTCGGTATGTCTATCGCAATATGTGCGAAATTGACGCTATTGGCCTCCGGGAAAATTCGGTGGACTTGTTCTGGATGGGACAAAGCGTTGAACACATCGAAGCCAGGCAATTCGAGACCCTTTTAGCCTCTATCTATAAGTACTTAAAACCTGGCGGCCACTTTTGCTTTGATACTCCCAACCGCCGGATCACGGCCATCCAATCCCCGGAGGCCTTCATTCATCCGGAACACAAAATCGAATATTTCTACCAGGATCTAATTCATAAGTTGTCCCAAACGGGCTTTGAAATCGTCCAAACAATAGGCATCGGCCGTGCCGAAGAAGTTATTTGCCAGAACCAATTTTTGCCTCACACGATCATTCGCAATATCAGAATGAATCCGTTTCCGGAGCGGTCTTACATTTTTTACTTTGATGCCTGTAAGCCATGAGATGACCATCTGTATGCTTAGGCCCTCTTTTTCTCCTCCATTGGAATGCTGGTGGCCGCTTCTCGGGCTCTGTCGATTAGTGTGGAAACCGTGGGCAGGGGGCGGGCCGTTACAAAGCTCTGGTATGCGAAAAGGCCCGGGCTTAGCTTAATCAAAAAAACATTTAGCGCAACAAGCAATCGGCTCAGTAAGTTATCGCCGATGGCTTTAG
>CP070697.1:1551161-1559669 GCA_020353555.1 Desulfobacterales bacterium | reverse complement strand
GGAGGTTGGAGGTTGCGGCAAATGGTTCTGCCTCCAACCTTAAGCGTTGCGCTCCTCCAACCTCCAACTGCGAACCGATTTCGCTGAGTCTCACACCGAACTGGTATCGAGGGGGGACGCCCCGCGCCCAATCAAAGGCCGGCCGCCCCGCTGCGGGTATATGCGAGCAAATATCATGCCACCGACCGAAGCCGGCGAACTTCCCCGCGGGCCGTCCCGGGCCGGACGGGCAACATCCTGTAATCACCAGACGAACGCGCCGCCCTGGTCCCGTAGGGGGCGATGCCACGCGACGCAAACGAGATCAGCCGCAAGCATTCTGTCAATTTTTGGTTATCGGCTGTCACCGCATTGACGGTGATTCTTGAAAACGCAAGACTGCGAAAGCTACACCCATCAAGGCTTCACTGGCAGGGGATTGGACAAAAGGCCTAAAATCATAAGTTTCTTTGCAGGGTCTTAATCGAAGTGCAAGTCTTAAAGGAGGGGAAGCAGGCACTTTCCGAACGGATGCGACGGTCGGTCTCAAAACGGTGGGGCCGAAATGGTGGCCTCCGTCGGCAGGGTCCCCAAGAGCAGGCCTAGCGGCCGGCAATGATCGGTAACCAAATCGAGCAAAGGCTGCGGTGTGAGGCTAAAAATTCAGACCGAGCACGGTTGTAACTGGTGCCGCTTTATTTTTTCCACCAGGGTGGTTCGATTCAAATGCAGAAGTTTAGCCGCCTTGTTTTTGACCCATTTGGTCTTTTCCAGAGATTGCAGAATCAGTGCTTTTTCAAATTCGGTGACAGCACTATTCAGACAAATGCCTTCCTCCGAAAGTTCGATCACTTGGGGGGTGTCATAGCCGTTTTGAGTTTTCAGCTCCGGGGGCAAATCCCGGACGCCAATGTGGCCGCTACCTTTTAGAACCACCAGCCGTTCGATCAAGTTTTTCAGTTCGCGGACGTTGCCCGGCCAGGAATAGACGACCATCATCTCCAGGGCTTCTGGGGAAACCCCGTTGACCTTCCGGTTGTTTTTCCGATTGAACTGCTCGATAAAATAGGAAACCAGAAAGGGAATGTCCGATCTGCGCTCCCGCAGCGACGGCAGCGGCAATGGAATCACATAAAGCCGATAAAAAAGATCTTGACGGAAATTCCCGTTTTGAACCTCCTGCACGAGATCCCGATGGGTGGCGGCGATGACGCGAACGTCCACGGTGATGGTTTTAGACCCACCGACCTGTTCGAACTCGCCTTCTTCCAGCACTTTTAGGACTTTCACTTGCAGATCAGGACTCATATCGCCGATCTCGTCCAAAAAGATCGTGCCTCCATGGGCTATTTCGAATTTACCTAATTTGGAAGAAGTCGCACCGGTAAAAGCGCCGCGCACATGCCCAAACAACTCGCTTTCCAACAAATTTTCCGGAATTGCGCCGCAGTTGATGGCAACAAACGGTGCGTTCTGGCGTTTGGATCGCTGATGGATGGCTCTGGCCACGAGACCTTTTCCGGTTCCGGTCTCCCCGTTAATGAGGATGGTGCTGTCACAATCCGCGACTTTGTCGACGAGTCCGAAAACCTCTCGCATTCTGGCGCTTTGACCGATGATATCGCTAAAACGATGTTCATCTTTGAGTTTTTCCAGAACCAGCGTATTTTTTACATAGACCTCCGGTGCAGGCGCAGGATCTTGATCATAGGCTACGTTCTCCAACGGAATCTCCTTATTAATCCAGCAATAGTTGTTACGTCGACAGTGAAGAGATTAATAAAAAGTAACGGGAAATCTATAGCAATGATGTTCCGAAAAGAAAGGTCGCTTCAATCCTGTAATTTCGCATGCAATATCTATGCCGTACTTTCGGAGCGAGTCGACTGACGGAGTCAGCGATTTGTACCTGACGATGCAATTGATGTGTTTTTTTCTATATGAGGTGTAGCGGAGTGAGCGTATAGTACTACATTTTGTGGCAAGGCAAATTTCACCGCCGTCCGGGCGGGTCGCCCAAAATTCTTTTTTTCGGGGTCTCAATCCGTGCCAATGGATCGCTTAATTCCACCAAAAGGCAAGACAAGGCCACGAATTTTTTGCAAAATGCAAAAAAGCGCCCGAAAAAGAACTTTTTCTTCCTGATTTTACCCCTTGGAACGTTCTAAGCACCGGCCGCAAGAGGCCGGTTCCGTGGCCGATGGCAGCGGAACAATCGACCCTCGACCAGTTTTTAACCAATATATTCAGAAAGTTAAAAACAAATCGCCGTTGCCAAAATCTATCCTAACGCGCCCTTGGGATGCCCAATCGAGAAGTCGTCGACTGCGCACCAACGATATTTGCAATTTGCAAAGTACGTCTTCAATATTGCAACAGATTTAGAGTGTTGGCAGCCACCCGTGCTTCGGATGCATCCATTTCTCCGCATCCGATGCGCCCAGCGCCTGCGGACCGGTGGATAGTGTCGACGGCGGTTGGGGGCGACCCATTCGCCCCCTTTGCGCCGTGCACCTTGGCGCACTAAGGCGAGGAGACGATAAACAGGCTGATGTCCTCAAATTCTCGGCATATTTCTGCCATCATCGGTTCGATGGCGCTGGTTTTGATTCTTAAGATTTCCCAGGCGTCTTTATCGAGGGGCGGAATCTTGGCGTCTCCCCCGCATCCTAAATTCAACGCCCGGCAAAAAATATCGGCCAAATGCACAACCGCCGCCTCCAGCGTAAACCGGCCGGCCGCTCGAGGATGATGGTGATGGGCGATTACGTGGGCCAGCTTCGGGGGCAAATTCCACCTCTCCGCCAAGGCTTGGCCGATTTCCGCATGGGTATACCCTAAAACCGCTTCTTCGGCCGCCGTCATCAAGATGTTCTGTTCGGTTACCAGGGCCATAACCCTGGCAAACTCCTCGGGCAAATACATCATCGCCACAATCTTGCCGATGTCATGGAGCAGACCGGATACAAACAACTCTTCCACCTTATCCTGCCGGATATGATTGCCGATTACTTTGGATCCCACCGCACAACCCAACGAATGGTCCCAAAATTTCTCCTGGTTCAGGCGAGCCTTTTTGTATTTATGCGCAAACAAATCAAACACGGATGTCGTCAACAACAAATTGCGGATCGCATCAAAACCCAGCAGAACAATGGCGCCGGTGACGGTTGCAATTCGCTGGGGGAAACCATAAAAGGAAGAGTTGACCAGTTTCAAGAGCCGGGCCGTCAGCACCTGATCATCCGTGATAATCCGCGCTAAATCCCGGGCCGAAGATTTGGGGTCATTCACCAGTTCCGTTATCTTCAAAACGGTGCGCGGCAAGGTCGGCAGGTCTTGCACGCCGACCATCATTTTAGACAGATCAGGTCGCTTCATCCGCCCCTGCCCGGCGTTGTCGATTTTTCTGCAATTGTCGGCCGGCCGCCTCCATGATGGCTTCCATCACGGGATCATCCAAAACATCGGCAAATTTCTCTTTCAAATCCTTCGCGATGGCCTCCCGCGCATCGTTTTGCAATTTCGCAACGCGGTCAAGGTTCCGCTCCGGCTGCCCTCGGACGGCCACTCGAGAAACGCCCCAGGATTTGAAAACACCGATATTTTGCGCACTGATTCGCACCCCCGCTCTCAGCAATAAAAGGTTTTGCGAATTGTATACCGGCTTTGCCAGTATCATGCCGGGTTTCAAATTATCCAAATCATATAAGATCATCGCCACCTCTGATTGGGCGTTGAGCCATGCAAGAACCTCAGGTTAAGCGACCTACAGGATTGACGGCCCGCGCCGGAGTAGATTCTGGTTAATACAAAATTATTATACCATATTTTCAGAATTTTCAGACGCCATGCGCAGGGCCAACGGCACCATGGTCCCTGATGTTCTAACCGACTGAAATATAATATATTATCGATCAGGGCCAAGTGACGATTTGAAAAAAAATTCTAAAGTAATCGCCAACCTATCCGATAAGGAAATCAAAGGCACACTACGGTCCCGAAAGGAGGCGAAAACGGATCGGACCCGCCTTGAGAAAAACCATGCGCCGCCATCGGCGGCCAAAAATTAATCCAGGCAAGAATGCCAAAAAAACCTAGAAAAGGAGCTTCAAAATGACCATCCAACTGACTGCAGGAATGAGAAACAACCTATTTAGTCTGCAACAAACAGCCAAATTAATGGATTTGACCCAAACCCGTCTGAGCACCGGCAAGAAAGTCAACACGGCGCTGGATGACCCGGTCAATTTTTTCAAAGCCAAGGATCATTACGACAGATCCCGTGACCTCGCCGCCAAGAAGGATGGGATGTCCGAGGCCATCAAAACCATTGAGGCGGCCAATACCGGTGTCGAGGCCATTTATGATTTGCTCGACCAGATGAAATCTCTGGCTTCCGCCGCCAAGACCTCCGACAACACGAGCGACCTTGCAACCCAATATGATAAGGTACGCGACCAGATCGCCACCCTGGCCCAGGACTCCAAATACGGCGGTAATAATCTGATGGACGGCGCCGTCATTTCCGTCGAGTTCGATGAAAATGGCAGCCACACGCTCTCCGTGGGAAGCACAACTTTGGCGGCCACGACGGCCGGTAATGTGGCCGGGGTTACGATTGCCGCCGCCAATTTCGATAACCAAACCTCAATGGAAAGCGCCATTTCGGAAATTGATTCGGCCGTGGGCAATCTACGAACGGAAGCGCAGAAGCTGGCGTCTAACCTTTCGACGATTTCCATCCGCGAGGATTTTACGGAGAATATGATCAAAACCTTGACCACCGGGGCTGACAATCTCACCTTGGCCGACATGAACGAAGAAGGCGCCAACATGCTGATGCTCCAGACCCGCCAGGCCCTGGGTACCACTTCCTTGTCCCTGTCGTCTCAAGCGGCCCAGGCTGTGCTGCGACTGTTCTAATTGCAGCCTTCCTTAAAGAACTTCTTTTTAATGTCGCTAAACTCTGGAGGGGGCATCCTGCCCCCTCCGGCACCGCCAAACGTCGGAGGCTTAAACCCGTCAACCCCAGGTCGCTCGCCTGACACAAGTTTGTTTAAACTCTATGGCTCTTAAAATCACATTAAAACCCTATGAGAGAATGATCATCGACGGTGCGGTTGTCACCAATAGCAACACTAAATGTGAACTCTTCATCGAAAACAACGTTCCCATTTTGCGTCAGAAGGATATCATGAGTGCCGAAGACGCCGACTCGCCGGCCCGGCGCATTTACTTCGCCATTCAACTCATGTACATTGATGAACAAAACCTGGCGTTACATCATAAGACTTACTGGCACCTAGTGCAGGATTTCATCCAGGCCGCTCCCTCCATATGGCGCCTGATCGATAAAATCAGTGATCATATCCTGCGAAGCCAGTACTATCAAGCTCTCAAACTGACCCGCAATTTGATTGAATATGAAAAGGAGGTTATCACCCGTGCACAGGAATTCGCTTAATGCCTATCAAATGGTCGAGAAAACTACTATCTCCGGACGCGAAACGGAGGCCAGAGTTCTGACCGAGGCCGCGATCAAGCTCAAATATTGTCTCGACAACTGGGAGGCGAAGGATCGTTGCCAAAAACTAGACGAGGCCTTAACCTACAACCAGCGCGTTTGGACCTTAATCCAAAGCGACTTGCTGGATAAGAACAATCCCCTTCCCCGCCAATTACGCGAGAATATCTTGAGCCTCAGCGCCTTCATCGATACACGTATCTTCAATATCATGGCCTACCCGGCCCCTGAAAAACTCAACATCCTTATCGACATCAACCTGAATCTGGCCGCCGGACTGCGGGAATCATCCACGGCTGCGCCGCGGGAGAATTTCCAGGCAGCCTGAAAGCAATCCGTTTTGCGCAACCCATTTACATGAGGGCTGCTGAGCAGCCCTTCAAGCTCATCGTTTTCTTTTGAACCGGCCATCTGCCGGCCCATGATTCCATAAAAAAAACTTTTCATCCAACTCATGATAATCCGTAAGCAGTTTTAAATGGGGAACCGCCCCCGCAGGACAGTCTTCCAAGCCTCAAAAGCGGATTTTGAGACACGCGGTCGCCACTTGATGGTTGCCTGGTTCTCCCAGAACAGAGCGGAGATCTTCATCGGCCACAAAGCGGTTGGCGGTGGTCTGCAGCAATACGGCCGCATAATGTTTTCTTCCGGCCGCGATGAATTTTTCAGCATGGTCCCGGATATAGTCCCGACAGTTGAAGCCCATTTTTCGTATCTGGTCAAAAAGCTCGAGCCCCTTTTCGTTCTCGCCGTTGATACAATAGGCCACGGCCAACAGCCCCACCGCCATTGGATGCCGGGGGGTATCACGCAACATTTTTTCGAGAACGCAGACCGAATCCCCAATAGCACCCATGCGAAGGTGACACAGGGCGTAATTTAACGCCGCCTCTTTCAGATGGGGATCAAGGTCCATCGCCCGGCGGGAGGCTTCCAAACCTTTTGCGTATTGTTGGAGCTGGATATAGGCAAAGCTCAAATTGAAATAGGCCTTCGGCAGGCCCGGTCTGTGTCTTAGAACTTCGGTCCAAAGATGGATGGCGTCTTCATGGGCCCCCACCTCATTGGCCTGAACGGCGCATTCCATCAGAGTTTGAAGGTCGCCCGGCCGCTGATGCAGTTTTTTGCGCCCCAGGGAATAATATTGCGCTTTTTTCTGCAAGGCCTTTCGGGGGTCGAGGGTTCCGTAATGGTGAATGGGCACCGCGCACTTCTTGATTTCCATCCCGGCCCGTCGCAAGGAAGGCTCAACCAACTCGTGAACGGTATTCTCAAAACACAGCCGACCGTCATTCGGAAACAATCTGACCTTTGCACTTGGACTCCATCCGCTGCCGGCCTTTTCCTGTTGATATCCAGCGTCATTGGCCTGCCACCCCTCAATTCCCGTATCGTCGGTGTAATTGCGCGTGACGAAGCTATACGCACAGGCGCCGCCATGCGGCTGCCTGGTGATACGCAATATGGCCTCGTGATCTTGGGGCGCCACGACTTCATCGGCATCTAAGATGAATATCCATTCACCGTTTGCTTTCGACAACGAGAAATTACGGGCGCGCGCAAAATCATGGGTCCAGTTAAAGGCATACAGGTTGGCGCCAAAAGCTTTGGCAATATCCTGGGTTCGGTCGGATGATCCGGTGTCCACCACCACGATTTCGTTGACGATGTTTTTCACGCTCGCCAAGCATCGGGCCAAATTGTCTTCCTCATTCTGAACGATCATGCAGAGCGAGACGGTGTCGGGTGTTCGGGTTTGAGGGTCGATCTTCATCGGCCCCAATGCCTTGCACATCTTCAAAGCCGGAGCGAGAATACCGTCATCGATCCCATAGGCGGCCATGGCCGCCTCGATGGCCGCCATGGCCTCCCTTTTTTTATTCTGCTGGATAAGGGTGTCGATCAAGAAATAGGATAGCCTTTTGTTCCCCGGAAAGCGATGGCAAGCCTGCCTGAGGATCGTCTCCGCCTGATCGAAGGCCCCGATTGCTCGCATCACCTCATGAAAGATTTCCGCCACTTCTTTGATGTGGGGTGCCAGCCTAAACCCTTTTTCCAGAAGATCGAGAGCGGCGTGGCTTGGTCCTTTTTCCAATTTCAGCAAGGCGAGATTTGTGTAGGCGCGCCCGTAAGTGGCGTCGGCTCGGATCGCGCGTTCAAAAAATACTTCCGCGCTTTGCTTCGCGTTCCTCCGGTATAACAGGATTCCTTTCAAATTCAGGGCCGCGGCCGAACTAGCATCAACGGCAATAATTCGATCGACGATATCTTCCGCCTCCGGAAGACGGTTCAACCTTTCCAGACAGTGCCCTTTTAATATTATTTTCTCTGCGTCAACGCCGTTCGTCGGGCAGGCATCAATGATATCTAGAGCCTCATGATACTGCTCGGCTTCAAACAGAATTTCCGCGACAGCGCAGTACAATTGCTTTGCGCGCGGCGCGCGCTTTATGCCTTGTGATAAGACCGCAACGGCGGCCACCGTCTTAGCGCTCTGATTCAATCTGTCCGCTTCTCTCAAGAGCCGACGGACAGCGTGATGAGACAATGCATTTTCCATTATCGAATCACATTCTGGCGGTGTCCGCCCCAAGCGCTTGACCCGCTGATCTACGCCAGGCATACCGCCTCTGAACCCGCCGGGTCTCTTGGATGGACAATCCCGGGTCCCGGTGCTCAATACTCGACGACGATTGCAGATAGAGACCTAAAAACTCGTTAAGGTGCAAAAAGTTTTCGTGCTCAGCAATCCGCAACCAAAACTCCCAGTCTCCCGCTGATTCGAAGGATTCGTCAAAATAACCGTATTTGGCGTGCAAAGCTTTACGCCACATGGGTTGAGGGCCAATATAACACCCCTCGACCAAAGTTCGGGGATCGAAGTCCTGCCAGGTGAACTTTCCGACCGGCGTAAATTTCGCAAACGTTTCATTCTCGGTGGCGGTAATCCACAGGTCGGCATATACCAGGGCAATGTCGGGTCTTTCCTCAAGCACCCGGAC
>CP070697.1:1542550-1551061 GCA_020353555.1 Desulfobacterales bacterium | reverse complement strand
AAAAACGAAGGGATTTTACGTCGGCGCCCGGCGTGAAGCCTCATTGCTTGACACGACGCGGATTCATATTGAAGCTTAACTCAATCAACCACAAGGCAACGGGGATGGTATCCGAAGACATCTATCCGGCCCTTTTTTTGCGCCAATCCACGGAAAGACCGGGCTTTGAAAAACGGCCCGGCCTCGATGCAAAGGAGACCGAGGAAAAGGCCCCGGAAGAAGAGAAACATATCCTGTGCCGACAATGTCAGCAGGCCGTTACCAGCCCGGCCGAACGCATTACGGTTCAAGGATCTCACGAGCACACCTTCGCGAATCCGCATGGATTGATTTTTGATATCGGTTGCTTCAAAGCCGCGAAGGGCTGCGGCTACGCCGGCCCGCCGACGGAAGAATTCAGCTGGTTTAAAGGCTACAGCTGGAAGATTAGTGTCTGCGGCAGGTGTCTGACCCACTTGGGCTGGCTTTTTATCTCCAGGAGCGGTGACAGTTTCCACGGTCTGATCCTGGACCGATTGATTCAGCCGAATTAAACTGCCGATGACACCATTCAACTCGCCCAGCAAAAATGTTGAAGGAAATCTCTTTTGAAATGGCAGAATTTTATCTTGTCGCGGTCGGGAGAAGGCCGCGTTGAGGGTGAACAGAGAGGTGCCCAATGGGTGAAATCAAAAGCACGCTGGATCTTGTTTTGGAAAAAACCAAGCATCTGAAGCTCAGCCGGCAGGAAAAAGAAGCCCAGAAAGTCAGCGAAACAGAAAGCCTTATCAAAGGTTTGCTTGTAAAATTCCAGGATCAGCTCTTAACCTCGGAGCAGCTAAAGAGCGAGTATCATAACCTGCAAACCAGTCAGGGTTTGCCGGACCATCAAATTCTGCTCAAAGCCATATTTGAGCGCATCGATCTTGCGCAGGACAATCAAGCGCTGCTCGTGTTGTTGCGGGAAGTTTGTAATGTCAACCCGACCGGCCTGGCGGCGGTCTTGCAGGATTACCAGGAAACCATTCGGCGCGCTTTCCGGGACAGGCAAGAACAGGCCCGAGCATCGCTGGCCCAAGAACATTCGATTTCGGGTTCCGCCGTGGTTCCCAACCTCGAGGCGGATGAAACTTGGCAAGCCGAAGTCCGCCGAATCCGACGCGAATTTGGGGAAATTTTGAATCGCGAAAAGGCGAAATGGGCGGAGGCCGGCGGCTGAGACATCCGGCCCGAGGCGGCAGGTATCGGGCCGATGGGCAAGAGCTCAAAGCCCCGCTGGGTGTCGGGCGGTCCGTCGGGCGGTCCTCCAATGTTGTCTGCCGACTCAGATATATGCAAACCAGAATCCTTCGATTTCGCGGAAATTGGCCTGGACTTCTTGGGTGCCTGAAATGACTTCCCCGTGTCCCGGCAATAACCATTCGATATCCAGATGGGAAAGCATTTTGATGCTTTCCTTGAGTTGCGGACCGTTACCTCCGGGAAGATCCGTCCGGCCGAGGCCCTCTTTGAAGATCAAGTCCCCGGTAAACAATGCCTTTGGTGCCGGCCAGTAAAGGGAGACTGATCCCGGTGAGTGTCCCGGGGTGTGAAACACCTTGAGTTCCAGCCCGTCGATGGAAAGTTCGCCTTCCTGCAGAAAAAAAGCGGGTACGATCGCGTCGATGTCAATGCCGAAAGCGGCACTCATGGGTCTGCCGATCGCTTGCACCCAATGCCATTCCATTTCATGCAGGGTGACAAGGGTGGTTTTGTTGCGAAATAATTGCGCGGCCTCAATATGATCCGGGTGGGCGTGGGTGCAGATAATCAGATCCAGATCTTCGATTTCCAGTCCTATCTTTTGCAGCCCTTGCTGAACATGCGCAAACACTGCCTGGTGCCCGGGGTCGACCAGCACCCGTTGGGGTCCGTCAATCAAGTAAGTATTGCAATTGTTGGCGGTCATGGATTGCCAGATGAAGGCATGCAGATTATTGACCAGTTGCATGGACACGTCCTTTCCAGGTTTTTTCTAACGAGTATAACGCAGATCGTGAAAGGATGCCACTCGTTCGTGTCATTTTTTTTAAGCTGCGCACCTATTGACTGCCTCGCAACCGGTAAATATGGTTAACGGCGTAGTCGAAGGGATAACAGCCGTTGAACAGTTTTCAAATATTTCCCGCCCGGCATCCATTGGATGGCCCTGGGTGGAAGGCCTTGGGCGGCGATCGATAAGGAGCAATTTATGAAACGCTATTTCGGGTTAGGCATGCTGGCAATGCTGTCGTTGGTCACCGGTTGCACCCCGGCGCTGATCGGGGGAGGCGCTGCGGGCGGATATGCGGTCGCCACCGATGAAAGGTCCGTAGGTGAGATGGTGGATGATGCCACCATTACGTCCCAAATCAATACGGCCATGGCCCAAGATCCCCAAGTTCATCCCCACAGAATCGACGTGGATACCCTGGAAGGCGATGTTGTTTTAAGCGGGGTCGTCGATACCCAAGAGGAGGCCGACCGTGCGCTTGAAATCGCCCGGGGCGTCCAGGGGGTGAAGTCGGTCAAAAACGATCTTCAGATCGGAAAGAAGAGCGCCGGCCAAATCGTCGACGACCAAATACTTGGCAACAAAATCAAGGCCAAACTTATCGGGGAGCCTGAAATCCGCTCGCTGAATATCGATGTGGATGTGAACCAGGGGGTCGTCATACTCACCGGTTATGTAGGCAACCGCGCGCAGAAAAACCGGGTCATGGAAATTGCCCGTACGACCCAGGGGACCGTGAACGTGGTTGACAATTTAAGGATAAAATAATCAGTATCTGTAGAGTGCGATGCGCGCAGGAACCCTTCCCTGCGCAGCATCGCAGACCCGTGTCCGGATTCCTCCAAGAGAACGAGCGGTCTGGGCGTCGCCGAGGCCGCGCGGGAAAAAACCAAACGATAAAAGCCCAACCCGCCTGCCCATCGGCATTGCAGACAATCCGTTGCCGTTACCCCGATCGGACCGCCAGGAAGCATCCACCCGATGATCCCAAGCGCCGCCAGTTTTGACATGTCCGTTTGTCCATGCACCCCGGCCAAACCTTGTTCAACCTGAAAGGATCCTTTTTTCCGCGTTCCCCGGTGTTTTTTTTCGCCTCCAAGTTTGAGGGGCTTGCGTCCGGGCAGGGGTGTGGAAAATGGACCCGGGTGATTTTCCGATCAATCGCCGACCCGCAGGGTGCGAGCGCGATTATCATGATTTTGTTTTTCCAAATGGCGCTTTTCATGCTAAAAAATAGCTGCGCCACATGGGGGATTGGCAACGCCAGGCGGCGGACCAGATTCGATGTGACGATACTTAAGACAGGCATGGGCAGCATTCAACCACGGCGCCTTGGGACGGGATAAGTCGGAAAGAAAGATTGGGGGCTGCGACAGCCCCTCCCGCAAAATGAATTTTACCAACCTTTTCAGTATCTTGCGGATTGGTTCGGTTGAACTCAAAAATCGGCTGGTGGCGCTGCCGGTTTTCACCGGCTACGCTTATCCCGACGGCCGCGCCAGTCCTTCTCTGATCGAACACTATACCCAGTTGGCCGGAACCGGGGTTGGTATGGTGGTTGTGGCCAACGCGGCCGTAGCGCCGGATGGAGTGACATCCACTTATAATCTGCGGGCCGACTACGATGATTACATTCCTGGTTTGGCGCGGTTAGCCAACGCTATCCAACAGCAGGGGGCTCGTGCTTGTCTGCAGCTGAACCATGCCGGGCGATTCGCCAAAACCGATCAGCCGCTCCTGCCTGCGCCGGTCGATGGCACAAATCTCGCCTTCAACATCGCCGCCCTAAGGGAATTCATGCAATTCTTTCCGCTGGAAAAGCGCTTTCAACTGACCCGCTACTTCTTGAAACAGGCGAACGCCTGGAGACGACCCATGTCCGCTGAAAGCCGCGATCGAATCATCAACGATTTTGCGGATGCGGCGGCGCGGGCCTATCAAGCCGGGTTCGACCTGATCGAGCTTCACGGTGCGAACGGGTACTTGCTCTGCCAATTTTTGTCGTCCTTCACGAACAAAACCCCTTCGGATTTCGGCGGCGATTTTGCGCATCGGACCAAATTCCCGCTGGCGGTCATCCGGGCCGTCAAAACACGATTACCCGCGACTTTTCCCATGGGTTTCCGTCTGATTGTCCGCGAGTGGGTGCCGGAAGGCATCGCTCTGGCGGAGGCCATCGCTTTTGCCGAGATTTTGCAGGCGGAAGGCATTGCTTATCTTTCGGCCTCCGCCGGCTCTTTTAACTCCATTTTCTTTCCGGAAGTATTGAAAAAAATGTCACCGCCGGCTTATCTGCAAAAGGATATCGCGAAACTTACCCGGAAGGTCAGGATTCCGACGATTATCTCCGGAAGAATTATCACCCCCTCTTTGGCGGACAGATTGATCCGCAAGAACGTTGCCGACTTGATCGGATTGGGGCGTCCCTTGCGAGCCGACATCCATTGGCTGAAAAAGGCGGCGGACCCGGGCCGTAAGATCAAAACCTGCAGCAACTGCAACTGGTGCCTCAAACAAGTCGTTTTGGAGGAAGGTTTCAATTGCCGGCAGTGGCCCAAGTTAATCCAGCAACGGGCGGTTCTTGATCATCAGCTTCTGAGGCGTAATTATAAAATTCTGTGCGTGGTCGCCGATCCGGGAGACCTGCAACGATTTGAAGGATCCCTGCCGCATTGCATACCGAACTTGCGAGGCTTTCCAACTCCCGTCGCTCTGACGGTTTTATTTCTTGATGCCGGCCGGCAAGACAAGCTTCTCGAAAAAGAGCGGGATAGTTTCCTTACGCGGTGCCGCAATATGTTGGACCGGCGCGGACTCACCAACGCAACGTTGGACTATGAGATCGGGTCAGCCCAGGAGAGTCTTGAAAAAGAAGTACAAAATGCAATCAGGCGCGGCAATTACGGCGTGGTCTTGATGGGTCACAAGCGCCGGCAGGCCTGGCAGGAAAGGCTCCTGTACCGTGAACGTCGCAAAGTCATCGGCCTGGTCGGTCCGGGGGGAGGGTCGAATGACGTTTTGGTTCCGGTCGACCTTTCGGATACGACCCTGCTGATTCTCACGTTTCTGCGCAACACCTATCTGGGCACACCGGGGATGAGGGTCAATGCCGTTCACATCTTGACCGGTCCGTCAAGCCCCGCCCAGCATCGATGGAAGGCCTTGAAAAAGATCTGTGGCGTCGAGGATGATCTTCCCCTGCATCTGTTCCCCTCAAAGGGCGATACCGCATCCGAGATACTCGCAATCGTCGAGGCCACAAACTGCAGCGCCGTCATCATGGGCAAACGGGGAATCTCGGGAATCAAACGCTGGTTATTGGGAAGCGTCTCGGCGAGAGTTTTGGATGGATTAACCGAGCAATCATTGTTTCTGGTGGATTAAGCGCACCGTCTGCGCGGTAGCCGCTTGCCGTTATTCCATTATTCCATTATTCCATTGGTTAGCTATTTCTACTTTGTCACATTACCTAAAGCCTTGTGGGTACAAGCGCAAAGGATGGTTTGAAAGCGTGTAACTGTCTAAGGGCTTTACGAGCCCTTCGGCACGAGTTTGACACGCTTTCGAATCTGATCATCCAGGCCGCGCCCCATGGTGAACAGGGTTAATGGGACAAGGTAAAACTCTACCGAACGACATAAATCATTGCGCATAGATACAGGGTTTGGCGGCTTAAACCCTATACGGCCGTTTTGATACCAACGATCCAAAGGGTGAATAGGCAATTTATTGTGACGCTATGTATAACGGCAAACACCACCCCGTGGGGGTGCAATCAAGGCCGGGTCCTTGGGACCAGAAATCTCTACTTGCGGCAAAAAAAATGCAGATTAAAAGGATCATGCGGTATTTCCAGGACCTCCACCTGACGAAAACCGGCGTCCCTTAGCATTTTGACCGCCTTTTCCCGCCCCCACATCATTCCCAGGCCGGTACCCCCATCGACCAAACCCACCGGCAGGCAGTGCATGAGGCTCACGGTGTATAAAAACGGGCCCAGGGGATGATTCATGTTGTCCGCCAGCCTCGTCTCCGCGGCGATATCCACCATCGAGAATAGACCGTCGGGAGCCAGAATATGATGGATTCCCCGGAGCGCCTCAAGCGGGCGGGTTTGATCATGGATGGCGTCGAAGGCCGTGACGTAGTCGAAGCCGTCGCAGAATTCCCGGTGATCCCTGAGCCCGGCGGCATCCATGCTAAGAAAATTGACATTCCTGATATTTTGGCGCTGGGCCTCTTTTTGGGCCTCTGCAATGGCGGCTTCGGAAAGGTCGATGCCCACGAACCGGCTGCGGGGAAAGGCTTGGGCCATGAGAATGAGGGCCACTCCTTCCGCGCAGCCCAGATCGCAAACCCGAATCCCTGCGATCAAGCGTTTGATAAGGCGGCCGCCGTCGACGCCGGGCAGAAATTGGTCGACCAGGACCTCCCGGTGCTTGGCGTTCGCCAGCTCCGAGATGAAGGCTTGAAATCTTGGATAATGATCATAATGAACGCCGTCACCGGTGTAAAATCCTCGAATCACGGGCTCCATCGCGCAGGCGGTCAGCAGCGGTATTTCTTGGGTGTAAACGCCCAAATTCGCGTTGCCGGCCCTGCGGGTGATCAAATCGGCATGGGCCTTGGGTAAGAGGAATAGGTGCCGGCCATCCGCAGTCGGCGCTAATTCAACAATTCCACCCGTGGCCATGACACCGAGCCATTCTCTGACATAGCGCGGATTCAAACCCGCTTTGGCAGCGATCCGCGATACGGTTTGCGGGGCATCGAAGGTGTCCATCACATCAAAAAGGCCCGTCCGATAGCCAATGGCCATCGCCAGGTTCAAGGCCCCGTAATTGAGGATCTCCCCCATTTTCTTGGAGAAAGCCTCGCGGCGTGCGGCTGATTTGGCGGCCATAATTTACACCCTGACCTGTTGCTTGTTGCGCGATTGTAACCTGGCAGATTATCAGACCCGGAGCAAACATGGATGCGATAAAGGTTCATACTTGGGGCGTCCGCGGGGCTTTCTTTGCGAGCCCTGAGGCGCGCGTTTTACACGTTTTGTAACAGTTTAGCCCTTGGAAAACCATGGATCGCGCCATTACCTCGACTTGGCCGCCGGGGGACCCATCCTACGCGGGGCCTTTGCTGGTGGCCGCCTCCAAAATCTCGGATATCAGCGCATCTTTTTCACGCCGGGAGATATAGGGTTTGGTTTGGACCTGCCGGATCTGATTTTCATGATGTCTTTTTCTCGCAGCGGCACCCTCAAGTTTGGATAGGAGCAGGTCTATGTCACAGGGTTTCATGAGGTAATCGAAAGCCCCCAATTTGATTCCCGCGACGGCGGACTTAACCGTCGAATGGCCCGTCAGCAGAATAACCTCCACGAGCGGGTGGCGCTTCTTGATCGCCTTCAAAGTGGCAATCCCGTCCCGTCCCGGCATTTTGACATCCAGAACCACAACTTCGATGGGGGAGTCTTCTTCCAGTCGCTCCAATGCTTCTTCGCCGCTGAAAGCCGGCACGACGCTGTAGTTTCTTTTGGTCAGGCGCTGGGTCATGACTTCCACGAATTGCTTTTCATCGTCGACCAGAAGCAATCTGAGTCGTTTGGTTTGATTTTCCATGTTTAGCTCCTAATTATTCGCTGCTTCATCGCCGGCTCAAAGTCATCGGGGTCGTTTCGTCCTGAGTCTCGCCCAAATAAACGGTTTCGATCGGATTACAGATCATTTGCGTTCGGCTGACCCATGCGCAAGGGACCCCCGCGGGCGGTGGGCCATAGAAGGCAGTTGCCGCCGGAGTCCGGAACCGTAAAGACGTCCATGCCGTGGTCAAAGGTTTGCACGAAGATTTCCAGTTGGCCGTCACCATCCAGATCGCCCACGGCCGGGGCCGCCGGCGCGCCGTTGCCGTTGCCGTTATAGCCGGGATTCGGCAGCGGAATGTCGTGCAGCAGGGAGCCGTCGGCGGCGAGGATGACCAGATAACCGGAATCACGGGTGTCCGGGTCGCCGTAAGTATTGAAAAGCAGTTCCGGGGAGCCGTCCTGGTTCAAGTCGGCCACCGTGACTTCCGAGGCATACATCACGGGCTTGCCATGCGTGTAATTGAAGCGCCAAATTTCCGTGGCATCGCCGCTGAAGGCGTAAATGAATCCGTCGTTGAGGGAGGCGATAATTTCCGGGTCCTCGTTGCCCTGGATATTGACCGTGGTGGGCGCCGGAACCCCGTTGGGAGGGTACCAGCCTTCCACCGCCAGAGGGGTTTCGCCCCGGGGAAGCTCTTCCCAGCCGGGTTTGCGCATGGCCGACCGGCGGCCGTCTCCGTGGGAGCCTTCTAGAACCATCAAGGCATAGGCCTGGGTCTCATAAGGCACATGCAGTTCAACGTTGGGAATTCCAACCACCTCATTGAGGCCGTCACCGTCCAGGTCGACAATGTTGGGCGGGGATGCCGTCCACTGCAGCCATTCCTGTTCACTGGGATGGGGCCAGTCCCTGATGTGC
>CP070697.1:1533878-1542450 GCA_020353555.1 Desulfobacterales bacterium | reverse complement strand
GGTGAAACACGGGCCCACGCTGAACTGGTAGGCGACGTTGAGCGGTGGACCAATGAAATTCGCTCGGGCGCCGTAGACCACTGTGGCGGACACGTTTGGATCGAAAAGGTGAAATTCCGAACGCATCTGCCCGCAACCCACCCGATGACCAAATCGGCGGAGGGCGCCCTTGGCGAACTGATGCGCCTTTTGGATGAATTCGCTTCTGGCCAAGGCGAACTGCCGGATTTGGCCGATGAGCTTAAAGATCTCGCCCAAAAGCTTCCAAGAGAGCTCAAGGAAGGTGCGGAGGGCACAATGATCTCCGACACCCAATGGCTTGCGGGACTGCTGGAACAGGTTCGACCCATGCTCATTCGGCGGCTCCTGCGGAGAGAGAATTCACAATGAAAATTTTGGAACTGCGGCTGATTGCTTATGGGCCTTTCACCGAGGCGTTGATTGATTTGCGCGCGGGCTGTCAGGGACTGCATCTGATATACGGCCCGAATGAGGCCGGGAAAAGTTCGGCCTTGCGGGCGCTGCGGGCCCTGCTCTACGGAATCCCCGAACGCTCGTCCGATGATTTCCTTCATCCCTACGGCAAAATGCGAATTGGGGCGGTAATTCAACACAGTAGCGGACAAGAGCTGGTATTGATCCGCCGCAAAGGCCGGAACAACACCCTGCGGAAGGGCGACGACCAAGAAGTCCTGGACGAGTCCGTCCTGCGGCGGTTCATCAATGAGGTGGACCCTGATTTGTTTGCCACGATGTTCGGCCTCGGCTATGCCGATCTGGTTCGCGGTGGCCAGGAAATCACAAAAGGCGGCGGAAGCGTGGGTCGGATCATTTTCACCGCAGGGTCCGGCATTGCCAATCTGCGCGAGGTTCAAGAGGAACTCCAGACGGAAGCCGATTCGCTTTTCCGACCGTCCGGCCAGAAACCCCGAATCAATGAAGCCATCGCCGATTTGAATCGGAAACAGAAAGCGCTGCGTGAGGCCCAATTACCCGGCCAGCTTTGGGTCGAACATGCGCAGGCGCTGCGTGAGGCCTCGGCGCGCAAAGAATCGGTTGCGCAGAGGTTGCAGCACAAACAGCGCGATTGGCACCGCCTGGATCGCATTCGGGAAGCGTTGCCGCTGATTACCCGTCGCACGGAGCTGTTGGACGAGCTTCATGATTATGCCACGGCGGTTTTGCTACCGGAAAATTTCGGGGAGCAACGGCGTGCCCGTCTCACCAATCTCCGCCTAGCGGCAGAAGACCGGGACCAGGCGCGCCATGAAATCGAGAGTATTCAAAGCGCTCTGGCCGGTTTGGAGCTTTCGGAAAGCCTGCTGGAGAATGCGGACCGGATTGAAGCGGTCTACCGGGAGCTGGGAAGCCAGCATAAAGCGGCCAAAGATCGCGCGCAACTGCTGACACGCCGAAACGTGCTGCACGGTGAAGCCAGGGAAATTCTTCGCAGTCTGCGAGATAATCTCTCCCTCGAAGATGCCGAAAGACTGCGCATCAAAAGATCCGACACGGTTCGGATACAGGAACTCGGTGCGCAGTTCGAACGCATCGTGACGCGCATTGAAGGCTCCCGGGAGGAGATTGCCAAACTGACCCAAACGATCGATGTCCTGAAAGCCGAATTCAGGGATCTCGATGAACCGCAACGGATTGAGTCCCTGAAAGACGCCGTCGAACAGGCGGCTGCTTTCGGAGCCCTTGAAAAACATTACCGCTCCGAAAGTGCCGAAATCGAAAGTATGCTGAAAAAGTTGCAGATCGAGGTCACCAAACAGAGCTTGTGGTCCGGCACCTCGGAGGCCCTGGAGACGCTGCCCGTGCCGCCCCTGGAAACCATCACCATGTTGGAGAACCAAAACGACGAGGCCGCGCGTCAGGCCGCCGAGCTGGAAGCGGAAATCGGTAAAATCAACGCCGAGCTGGAAGAATATGCACGCCAGCTGGCAACCCTGCGGCTTCAGCAGGAAGTACCCACCGAGAACGACCTGCAGACGGCGAGAAACACCAGGGATCACGGTTGGCAGTTTGTCCATGCGACGCTGGAAGGCAAACCGGTGCCTGAAAAAGCGGTTCAGGCGTTTATCCAATCCTTTCCCGCCGCCGAAGGCCTGGCAACGGCCTTCCGCGCCAGCGTGGCGCAAGCCGACGCGATCGCCGACCGGCTCCGGCGGGAGGCGGACCGCGTGGCCACGAAGGCCAAGCTACTGGCGGATCAAGACGCCCGCCAGAAACGGCTGCAACGCGTGAAGGCCGGGCTTGCCGTCGCGGCCCACGATCACACAGCCATTCAGAGGGAATGGGTGCGCCTTTGGGAACCGGCCGGAATCGCTCCGCGTACGCCCAAGGAAATGCGGGTCTGGGCTCAAAACTTCAAAAATCTGGCCGAGAAGGCCACCGAAATCCGGGAGAGGCAGGCGAAGGCGGATGACTTGCTAGCGAAGATCGATGCGCATCGCGAGGCGCTGAGTCGATGTTTCCTGTCCCTGGCGGAACCGCCGGCGCGTGAGGAGGAAACCCTGGGCGATCTGATCAAAAGAGGTCGGAAGGTTGTCGAGCATGAGGTGTCTCTTCGCCAGGAAAGAAAGCAGCTGCACTCCGAAATCAAGAAACGCGCAAGGGAGCTGGCAGAGGCCCGCTCCCGGGTTGCAAGGAGCGAAGACGAGCTGGCCCAGTGGCAAAGCCGTTGGCAGCAAGCGGTCCAGCCCCTGGGGCTCGGTGTTGATGCCGTCCCCTCACAGGCCAATGCCGTGCTGGAAGAGCTCAAGAACCTGTTTGACAAACTCAAAGAAGCCGAAGTCATCCAAAAACGCATCGACGGGATCGACCGTGATACCGCAGAATTCGTCCGCAAGGTCTCCGCTTTGACTGATAGCCTGGCGCCGGACCTCGCGGAACTCCCCCCGGATCAGGCGGTATTCGAGCTGAACGGCCGGTTGACCCGGAACAGAAGCGCATTATCAACCAAACAGACTCTCGCCCAACAGTTGATCAAGGAAACCGATCGTGAAAGACGCGCCGCCAAAGCGCTGACCGAGATCGAATCGCAGCTGAATAGCATGTGCGCCGAGGCGGGCTGCGAACGCTACGAGGATCTCCCCGAGGCGGAAAGACGGTCCTCGAAACGGCAGCAGATCGAATCGGATCTGACCCTTCTCAATCAGCAGTTATTCAAGCTGAGTGCCGGTGCGGCCGTTGACGATTTCATCCAAGATGCTTTGAAAGTGGACCCTGACGGGATCGATGTGGAGATCCAACGTCTTGCCGAGCAGACCGAGGAACTGCACCGCGAGAAATCGGAGCTGGATCAGACCATCGGCAGCGAGCGGACCGCGCTGGGCCAAATGGACGGCAGTGCCCGGGCCGCGGAATTGGCCGAAGAAACCCAAATGATTTTGGGGCGGATCGAAAATGATGTCGAAAGGTACGCGCGGCTGAAGATTGCCGCGGTGGTGTTGAATCTGGCGATGGAAAGATATCGCGAAAAGAACCAGGACCCGATTTTAAAGCGCGCCCACACCTTTTTTGGGCAACTGACCCAAGGCTCATTTGAGGGACTCCGCATCGAATTTGATGAGCAAGGCCAGCCGGTGCTTGTGGGGGTTCGACCGGGGGGCCAGGAGATTGTGGGTGTGGACGGAATGAGTGACGGCACGGCTGATCAGCTTTACCTGGCAATTCGCCTAGCCGGTCTGGAGGAATACCTTGCGAACAACGAACCCATTCCGTTCATCGTGGACGACATTTTGATCAAATTCGATAATGACCGGGCGGTCGCGGCCTTGAAGGCCCTGGCACATCTGTCCCAGAAGACCCAAGTCATATTTTTTACCCATCACCGGCATTTACTCGAGCTGGCCGCGGCGAATATCGATCCTGCGGTTCTGATTCAACACACGCTGGGGCCATGAAAATTACAGGTGTTGATTTTTCTACGCAACGGGGGCCTGGCTTGATAAAAACCGGCGTGAAGGCCGCGTTTTACAAGGGGGTTAAAATGAGATCCGTATTGATCCATCCATAGGCGATGGCTTCCAATGCCGTTCCGGCAAACGGAATGCGTTGAGAACGAAGAAAGATGCCGTTTATTTTCTCGTAGAACTGCCGGTAAGGGTTCTGCTTGAGCACCCAGACCATCATTGCGTATATATCGAAACGGTTGAGTTGCTCGGCCAGGGCACAGACCAATTGCAGGCCGATCCCCCGTCGTTGGTAATTTTTGAGGACGTATAACGTGTAGATTTCACCACTGTAAATCCAGTCACGCTTCCTTTCGAAGCCGCCCGTAACAAACCCGACCACGCCCTTTTCGCCCCCCTCCTGAGCGATAAAACTGAAGGTCTGGTCGTCTTGCAGTTCCTGTAAGAAGGAGCGTTCGACTTCGGGTATCGCCATGGCATCCAAATATCCGTCCGGCACGATATTCCTGTAAGTATCGCGCCAGGTCCGCACGTAGACCCGCGCGATTTCATGCGCATCCTTCAATTTCGCCGGGCGAATCTGCATCGGCTTGCCCTTTAAATTTCAACTGATAACCGTTCAAAAAATAATACCGGTATCCCGCATTGGGAATGGCAGGCCGGATAGGTAATTTCTAACATCCGCATGCGAGCGGTTTCCAAACCCCCCTCGGATGCCCGACAATGCCGCTTCGGGAAACCGCGTCACGACTCCAAATTCCCGTACCGCTGCGGGAGACCCGTTTTGCGGGCTGCAGTTAGGTCTGCGCTTTCAGCATTTCATTGAAGACGGTTAATTTTTTTGCCAAAATCGCAAGCTCTCCCCCGCTGACTTCGTAAAACTGTTCAAGCCTCTCAATTTGGCCCGAAGTCGGTATTCGGACTCCCCATTCTAATTCATTCAATCGGGACTGGGGAATACCCACTTTGCGGCAAACTTCCTTCACGGTTAAATTGCGCGCGGTTCTCAAGTTTTTTAGCTTCTCTCCAAACTCGTTCATTTCTAGCCCTCCTTCAATCATGAATGCCATAATCTTCTCCGATTGCAGGTCCCTATTTTCGCAAAAAACAAATGCCGGCGGATTTACGCCCCGGAGTCAACTCATTTGAAGAACACTCACAGTGTCAACCATGTATGCATTTGATCTCCGAATATGCGAAAAAACTTTATAATTTGCGCGGTCTTTTCCACGGTTTAGAGACGCGTTTATGTGGTGGCTATATAAATTAAATTATATATAATCAGGTAGTTATGATATTTTCGCCGCGTTTTACCCTTTCCGCGAGCGACTGGCACGGTGTTTGATACCAAAACTCATCAAAAAAGCAACAATCAAAAAAGCAGTAAAACACCGAAGGGGCAGACGCCCGTGTTTCTTTGACTTTTGTCCACAACCTGAAGGCCAAGGGAGGACCCAGAAAGGCGACCTAATGAAACGCAACCATTTCATCTTGCTGGCGATAACTCTCGGACTGATTGGGTACAGCCGCGCGACAATCTTTACGGTTTCCGAACCGACCGCGCTGCTTCTTTGCGGCGCCGGATTGATTATCCTCGCGGCGTACGGGCGAAGTTTGACGCGAAGCGCTTCGCGCCATCAAGAAGGTCAATCCGGCACAGAAACAGACAATTCCAAACCGCTGCCTTCCCGCCTCAATCCAACTGAAAACGTTTAGAATTTTCCGGCCTCATCGCTGACACGCAAAACAGGTTTGACGCGGTTGAAACTAACCCCTCAGCCATGCGGCACCTTGGCCGCGGCTTTCAATTTCGCCCCCGGCAACAGCTGATTTGAATTCCGACGGATAGACTCGTCGACGGAATCCCCCACAAATCCACGCTTCCCCCAAGACCTTGACTTGCACGTAATCTGGAAACTTCGTAACTTTTCAATATGTTGGGGTTCAGCCGTCGGGTTCGCCTCTAGGGAGGGGCGACCTAACGCCGTCGATCGGCACCCTAACTATTGAGAAGTTACGAAACTGCACTTCAAAATATGGAAATTTAGCCAAAACTAGGATAGAGGTATTTATTTATGCTCTGGCGGGCCGCTGAAAATCTATTGTATTAATTCGTCGTTTTTTATAATCAACGGTTTACGCCCTTTTTTGTGATCAATCAGAATCGGGCTGGCGATAGGAGGCCGCGCTACCAAAAGAATAGTCAGGTCCGGAATGCAACTTTGCTTGACCGCCGGTCCAGCTGTTCAAATCAAGAGTCGCTGCAGGGAGTTGCCCGGCAGTTTGGATTTAAGTCAGGGGAGGACGATCGCATGCAACACATAAAAATTGAAGACGCGAACAAGAAAGACTTTTTTACGGGTGCCAGAGTGCAGTTCGTTCACACGGCCAACATGACTCTTGCCCATTGGACGATGGCCGTCGGCGCCAAGGTCCCGGAGCATTCACACCCTCATGAGCAAGTCGTAAATATGATTACCGGCGAATTCGAACTGACGGTTGACAATGAAACCAAGCGCCTCGGCCCCGGTGAAGTGGTCATCATTCCCTCCCATGCGGTCCATGCCGGATCGGCGGTAACCGAATGTCGCATCATTGACGTATTTTATCCGACCCGGGAGGATTACCGCTAACACATCCGTTTGGTAACGGTGTCAAAAACAGTAAGGTCTGGGAAACGATTCCCACAATTCAAGGATGCAAGTCGACAAAAACAAGATTACATTTGTGTTCCAGGGGATTCTGGTACTGGTGGCGGTGGGGGTGGTGTTGAAACAGGCTCAATCGGTGATTCTGCCCCTGATCATCGCCTGGTTGTTTTCCTATTTGCTCGGTCCGGTCGTAAACTTCATGAACCGGAGGAGAATACCCGCAACGCTCGCGGTTTTTTTGATCCTCATCCTTATGCTCGGCGTTTTCTATTTATCGGGCATCTTTCTGTATACCCGGATTTCGGCTTTTGCGACCGCTTATCCGAAATACCATTCGCGCTTGGTCGAGCTGGTTACGACGCTAACGGCCCGACTCAATCTGGACTATGACCCGCTGGCAGGAATCAACTGGGGACAAAATATCGGCCGTTTTCTGGTGACCCTTTCCGGATCACTTTTTGCTTTTATGTCCAAGTTAGTTTTGGTCGTTATCTTTCTTTTTTTCATCCTGCTGGGCAAGCCCTATTTCAAATACAAAATCCTGAAATCGTTCTCGGCCGAAAATGCCGACCAGATCAGCCAGATTACCATGTCGATTACCTCCCAGATTCGGCGGTACCTTTCCCTGCAGTTCTTAATCAGTTTCACCACCGGTGTTCTGGTTTGGTTGGTACTGGAAACCATCCAGGTGGATTTCGCCGCCACCTGGGGGGCTCTGGCGTTTTTTCTAAATTTCATTCCCACTGTGGGCTCGATTGTAGCGTCCATTCCCCCGATCCTTTTGGCGCTGGTGCAGTTTTATCCCAGCTTCTGGCCCGGCATCATCACGCTGCTGGCGGTGTTAACCATCCAGTTGGTCATGGGCAATGGAATCGCTCCGAAGGTGATGGGCGATCAATTGAATTTGAGTCCGGTGGTTGTGCTGCTGTCTTTGCTGTTTTGGGGCTGGTTGTGGGGCATTGTCGGGGCGCTGCTTTCGGTTCCGATCGCTTCGGCCATCAAAATAGTGTGCGAAAACATCGAAACACTGCATCCTATCAGCGTGATGATGGGCTCCGGCAAGAGCTACCGGCGTGAGTTTCGTGAATGAAAAACGCGTGGCAGGGTCTTCGGTGTTGGATTTGGCAGGGACGGCTTGCGGTGGGGGGCACGGAACTGATCCGCGCCGGCGCCAGGCTTGATGCGCTCTGGCTCAGGCCCAGCCCGCATCCTTGCGCAGGGATTTTAAGGTTTCCACCAGAATCGTCTTCAGGGTAGCGTTGACGCCATCGCCGTTGATGGCGCTGGCCGGAAAAGACGGGGCTCTTAGCTGCCGGTTATAGGCTTTTTCCATCTGTTCCACGGACATCAACGGAACCCCTTCTTCAGCGAGGTCGCGCTTATTGTATTGCAACACGAGTGGAATTTTCATTATGTTCAAACCGTACTCTTTTAGATTCTGGGCCAGATCCTTGAGCGACAGGATATTTTTTTCGTGGCGGATTTCCAGCGAGTCCGCCACAAAGACCACACCGTCAGCCCCCCGCAAAACCAGTTTACGCGTGGAACTGTATTTCACCTGACCCGGAACAGTATATAGCTGAACCCGGACATCGCAGCCTTTTATTTTACCCAGCCCCATGGGGACGAAATCGAAAAAAAGGGTCAGATCGCCCTTGGTTTTGATCGAGACCATCTCATCGGTCATCAGTTTGCGGTTCTTATTGAAAATATATTCCAAATTCGTTGTTTTCCCGCACCGACCCGGGCCGTAATACACGATTTTGCATTCCACCGTCTTCTGTTTCAAATTTATGACTGCCATATACCCCAATACTCGTGTCGTAGATTCATTAATTAAGGCCATTAACTGTTGCGTCAGGCGATGACAACCGAACCGGTAGATACATGGGGCGCACCGATCAACGGGAAAGCCTCTGAAAAATTGGCCGCAATTTCCCCGACGGTTCGGCCCTCCACTCAAACATACACAAAGCGCCCATGGAACGGTAAGGATAATCT
>CP070697.1:1525092-1533778 GCA_020353555.1 Desulfobacterales bacterium | reverse complement strand
TTGTTCGAAGACCAATCCTATGAACAAGCGCTTGTCTTTTATGAAGACTACCTTGCAAGGTATCCGGAAAAGCCCTCGGCCGCGGCGGTCTTGATGAAGATCGCCCGTATCCATTCGATACTGAAAGACTATGAAAAGGCACGCAGCGCCTATCAACGGGTGATCTCCGATTATCCCGACAGTTCTTGGGTCCCGGACGCGAGGGTGGAATTCCTCTATGCCTTTTATCGGGAAGGGCGCTATCGGGACATCATCATACTGGCCGCGGATGCGCTCGCCGGCGTCACGTCAACGCTCCACACCATCAAGCTTTATGCCCTGGTCGGTGACGCCTATCTGGCCATGGGTAAGCCGATGGATGCCGTACGGTTTTATCTTCAGGCACGATCCCTGGCAACGGACTTTGAATCGGAGGCGGTCCGGGAAAAGCTGCATGAGGCCATCGCCCAACTTGATTCGTCCGAACTTGCCGTTCTTGCGGAGAGTATCGAAGATGATGTCCCCAGGGGGGATTTGCGCTTTCAACTCGGCCTAAACTACGTCTTGGAAGAAAAATATGATGATGCTCTGAATGTCTTGTCCGAGTTCATTGAAAGGCATCCGCAGCATGAAAACGTACCTGTGGCCGCAAGCCTGATCGAAGCAATCAAGAAGGATGCTAGCTATAATCATTATGCGATCGGGTGTTTGCTCCCTCTCAGCGGTCCTTACGAAACCTTTGGCCTTAAGGCTTTGAGGAGTATCGAACTGGCACTGGCACAATTCAGCGCGCAGGGCTCCAGCCCAGCGCTCAACATAATTGTCAAGGACACCGGCGCGGACCCCACAAAAACTTCCCGGGCCATGCAAGAGTTGGTGGAAGCCCAGGTGGCGGCCATTATCGGTCCTATGGTGACCGCCGAGACGGCGGCCCGTCAAGCCCAGGACAGCGGGATTCCGATCATAACCATCACACAAAAGGACAACATCGCCGAAATCGGAGACAATGTCTTTCGAAATTTCATAACCCCCAAGATGCAGGTCGAAGCCCTGGCCGCCTTCGCCTTTAAATCGCTGGGCATCAGCCGGTTTGCCATCCTTTATCCCGATGAAAATTACGGGATCACATTTATGAATCTCTTCTGGGATGAAATTTTGGAGTACGGGGGTCAAGTCGTTGCGCTGGAGACCTACAATCCGGCGCATACCGATTTTGCCGAGCCCATCAAAAAACTGGTCGGGCTTTACTATGAGGTGCCCGAGGACCTGAAGGAGCAAGCCGACTTGAATGCCACGGACGCAGACGATACTCAGACGGAGTCCAGTACCCCGGGTGATGACGCGGACGAGATCCAACCCATTGTCGATTTTGATGCCATTTTCATTCCGGACGCCCCCCAAAAAACCGGCCTGATAATCCCCCAGCTGGCGTATTATGACATCGGGGGTGTGTATCTTTTGGGCACCAATCTCTGGCATTCCGATACATTGATTGCGATGGCTGAGAAATATGTCCAGGGGGCGATTATGCCGGACGGCTTTTTTGCTGAAAGCCCATCGGAGCTCGTCCAGGAGTTTGTGAGGGTCTTTGAAGAAACGTACCAGGAAACGCCAGGGTTCATTGATGCGGTGGTCTATGACTCGGCCATGATATTATTTCATGTGGTGAGTCAACCTTATGTGCGTTCGCGCGATGATCTGCGCGATGAGCTGCTGAGTCTCAAGGATTTTCCAGGGGTTACCGGACTGACAAGTTTTGACGAAAACGGCGAGGCCCGGAAAACGCTTTATCTCCTGCGCGTAAAAGGCGCTAACTTTGTCGAATTGGGGCGCTACTGAATACCAACCTCACTTCTCATTCATTCTTCAAACTGCCTTGGCCGGTGGCCGCCAGGGCACTGCGCCACAAGTTTCCTTGCGGATCGACTTTTTTGCGTTTGCCGGCCGAGGTTTTCATGGGTAGATGCACAAAGTGGTTGTTCCAGTGGCCGATCAGCAAATTGGTCTTGCCCGCCATTCCGGCATGTACGGCGTTACGGCCCAAGAAATTACAGAATACCCGGTCATTGGCATTGGCCGGCAGACTTCTGATCATGTAACTGGGATCAATATACTTGATGGATATATCGACCTTGCGGACGGCAAAGTATTCGCTAATCTTCGCTTTCAAATGCAGTCCGATGTCCTTCAGTCTGACGTTTCCGGAAGCATCCAATTCGGTTTTTTCGCTGGCGAAGAATTTCTGACCGGCGCCTTCCGCTACCACGATAACGGCATGTCTCCGCTGCGCCAATCGCTGTTCCAAGGCTCCCAGCAACCCCCGGGGCCCATCGAGGTCAAAGTCCACCTCAGGTATCAGAACAAAATTGACGTCCTGCTGGGCCAGCGCCGCCGTGGCGGCGATAAAACCGGAATGTCGTCCCATTAGTTTTAAGAGGCCGATGCCGTTGGGGTATCCTTCCGCTTCGTTGTGGGCCACCATAATCGCCCGCGTCGCAACTTCGACGGCCGTATCAAAACCAAAAGAGCGGGATACCAGGTAGATATCGTTATCGATGGTCTTGGGGATACCCACCACCCCAATTTTCAGTTCCCGATCGGTAATCGCATCGGCGATCTTGGTGGCCGCCATGAGGGTCCCGTCGCCGCCGATCATAAACAGGATGCCGATATTCATCCTTTCCAGGCTGTCCACAATTTCTTCCACACCCTGAGGTCCGCGGGAAGACCCCAAAATCGAGCCGCCTCTTTCATGGATATTGACCACCCGATCCGGTGTTAGGTCAACGACCGTATGGCCATACTGGGGGATAAAACCTTCCAGCCCGTAGCGAATGCCACTGATATTGCGAACGCCGTATCCATAATAGAGTTCCAGTACAATTGAACGGATAATGTCATTGAGCCCGGGACACAATCCACCGCAGGTGACCAAGGCACACCTTAGTTTGCTCGGATCAAAGAAAATATGGTGACGGGGTCCGGCCGGTTCAAAAGATGCGGAAGGGGGGCTGGGCATCAAATGCGAGGCATCCACGTTTATAAGAATGCGGTTGTCCTCGGAGGCGAAACTGATTCCATGGGGCCCTTCCGCCCGTTGTTGAAGGGGCGAAGGGATTTTGGCTTTGCCAAGAATTGGAATTTGTGTGATGATATCATCGAAATTCATTTTTTCTTCCTAACTGTTGCTCTGTTGGATGCCTTGGCTGGCCGATCGCCTTCGATCATATTCGTGCTGTTGATCACCGGTTTCTTATTTCATCTCTTTGGGGCCAATGCAAACCGCGTCCGGCCTTCGCCAACGGGAGGCTTCAGCTCACATGCGATCAAATTTGAATTTTCCCTTGCCCAAGATATCATGCAGGTGCAAAATTCCTTCGATTTTCCTCTGGGGGGTGATAACCGGAAGAACGGTAATCAGATGCGTTTCCATCAAGTTCAGGGCATCATAGGCCGGTGAGTTGGCGGAGACAGTCCGCGGATTCAGGGTCATCACATCTTCAACCGTCAGTTCGGCAATCGGTTTGTTTTGAGCTACCATACGGCGGATATCACCGTCGGTGATAATTCCGATGAGAATTCGTTGCGGCGTTAGCACCAACGTGGTGCCCAGACCGCCGCGGTTGATTTCCTCAACGGCGGCCTTCATGGAGGTTCCTTCGACCACGTGAGGCAAAGAGTCTCCCGTCAGCATAATATCTTTGACTTTACGGGAAAGCCGTTGGCCGAGGGTCCCAGCGGGATGCAACTTCTTGAAATCGCTGTATTTGAAATGTTTTCTCTCCAGCAAAACCACAGCCAATGCATCGCCCATGGCCAGAAGAGCTGTAGTGCTGGCGGTGGGGGCCAAACCCAGAGGACAGGCCTCGCTTTCAACGCTTACATCGATAACAATGTCGCTGTATCGGGCCAAAGTGGAATTTCTATTTCCGGTAAAGGCGATAATCCGGCAACCGAGTTTACGGATACTGGGTAACAGGATATTCAGCTCGTCGGTTTCACCGCTGTTGGAGAGGGCCAGAAAAATATCCTCCGGGGTGACCTGCCCCAAATCGCCATGCATTGCCTCCACTGGGTGGAGGAACAAAGACCGGGTGCCGGTACTGTTGAGGGTCGCCACAATTTTGCGACCGATGATTCCGGATTTGCCGATACCGCCGATGATCAGCCGGCCGTTGGATGCGCAAATCAAATCGACCATGGCGGTAAAATCTTCATTGAGCCGGTCGATCAAGCCTAAAATGCCGTCGGCTTCTGTTCTTAAGACGTCAATCGCTTTATTGATCGTGTTGGCAGTCCGGTCGACCTGCTTTTTTTTGCCGCCACAATAATTCATTTTTCGTATCAATTTAGTACGCAAATAGAATTTTTCATGCACCGTGGTGGCCCGAAGGGCCATGAATGCTTAGCTGCATGAGAAATATCCCCGTCGACCGCTGATCGGCTTTGGCCAGCGGAAAACGGCCTGAGAAAATTAGAGGTCGTTAAAGCGAACCGTAAAAAGAAGTTCCACCAAGGCCTGGATTGACCTTCCTTTGCGCGGCACCCTGTTTGAAATCAAGGCGCGGGTCTGTTTTGCGAACCCTTATTTGCGAGTTTTTTCCGCTACCAGAATCCGATGAGCGGCCGGCCTCTCCATGGTTTTTAAAAGGGCTAAACTGTTACCATTTTTCATGTAAGAGTCGCGCACAATAGGTTGGGCGTTAAATGATCGAGTGCGGCCGCTTATAGGTTTTGCGGCTACGATTAAGGCAGACTTGTTTAAAGCCCTTGTAATTGAAGCGTCGAGACGATTCCCATCCAGAATCGGAGTTAATTGCACCCACACGGGATTGTCGCGCGGGACAGAATGTTTCAAAAACGGGACTGACCTTCGCAAGCCCTCCCGCAATTTTTTTATCATACCCTCAATTTTTTTTTTTGTCGATAACTGCTTTGGGGTTGTCGGCCATGCTCGATGAGCATTGAGGGATCCTTTCCCGCGTAACACATTTTATCTGGTAAGACCCCCATTTTTTTGTTGACAAGCGCGGTTAAGCTCATTAAAGTTATCGATTAAGGTGCAACTCAGCCGGGCACGGAATGCGTGTCCGGTCTTTTTTTCTGCGAACAATAATAACATACCGAAAGGGGGTGATTCCGATGAATTGCACAACCATTAAGCAGGGGATAGAATGCCCTTTTATGACGGGGAGCGGATGCTCCTACAAAGGCGGGATTTGCCACCAGATCGTCGAGCAGTGCAGTGGCTGCAAGCGTACCACCCAGTTAACGTCCGGCTGGTATTGCACCGCCTGCCCGGATCCTTCCGTCAAATGGAAGAACGGAAATTGCAACCTGGCGTCCCATGTAACTCTTGAGACCGCCGCCACCAAGGCGAAACTCAATCCCCTCAAGGCTTCCAAACGAAGCAAGAAGTAATCCGGGCGGCGATCTGCCGGTGAACCCCGCTCACCAATTGAGCGGGGTTTTTTTATCTTTGGCCCAGAATTTTTTCAATACTTACCCGTTGAATGCAAATCCCCACCAACTCCATAGCGGACCGGATGTCTTCCAAAGGCGGAAACGAAGGGGCAATGCGAATGTTGCGATCCAGGGGATCGTTTTGGTACGGAAATGTGGCTCCGGCCGGCGTTAGCTTCACGCCGGCGGCAGCCGCCATCTCCACCACGGCCCGTGCACATCCGTTCATGGTATTGATGCTGACAAAATAACCGCCCGCGGGTTTACTCCATTCGGCAATATTTTTATTTCCCAATTCTTTTTCCAGGAGATTCTGAACGGCGTCGAACTTCGGTTTCAAAATGGCGGCGTGTTTGCCCATGTGGTCTTCGATGTTGGCTACGCTTTTAAAAAAACGGACGTGGCGTAACTGGTTCAGTTTATCCGGTCCGATGGTTTGAAAGGCCATATGCTTGCGTGTGAACTCCATATTCGCCACACTGCCGGCCATGACAGCCACACCGGCTCCGGCAAAGGTGATTTTGGAGGTCGAGCCGAACACGAACACGCGCTCAGGATTTCCAGCCTCTTTGCAGGCCGCCAGGATGTTCTTTAATTTGGCGGGGGCGGTTCCTAAGTGATGCACCGCATAGGCATTATCCCAGAGTATGCGAAAATCCGTCGCTCTGGTTTGCAGGGCCGCCAACCGTTCCACGACCTCATCGGAATAAACCGCTCCGGTGGGATTGCTGTATTTAGGAACACACCATATTCCTTTGATAGTTTCGTCGGCGCCCGCCAATTCTTCCACCTGATCCATCGCCGGCCCGTCCGCTTGCATCTCCACCGGAATCATCTCAATGCCAAGATGTTCACAGATCGAAAAATGGCGATCATAGCCCGGGCTCGGGCATAAAAACTTGACGCGGGGCAATTGGTTCCACGGAATTTGTCCGGGCAGCACCCCGTGAAGCATAGCCCGCGTTAAGGTATCATGCATCAGATTGAGGCTCGCATTTCCGCCGAGGATGACTTCGTCCGGTTCAACCTCCAGATATTGCGCAAAAAGCCTTTTGGCTTCTGGAACACCGTCCAGGCCGCCGTAATTGCGGCAATCAATGCCATCTTCGCTCAGATAATTTTGGCGGCCCAGGCAATCCAACATTTCCAATGACAGATCCAACTGCGCGGGGCAAGGCTTTCCCCGGGTCATGTCCAGGGATATCCTGCGGGATTTAAATTCCTGATAACGTTTCATCAGGTTCGATTCAATGGCTTGCAGTTCTTGTGCAGGAAGACAGTTCAAATCGGGCATTTTTGTTTTCCTTTTGACCTGGGCGTTTGCAGATGAATTAATCCCTAACGGGTTTCACGGAACTCCGCCGAAGTGTATACCACCGGGAAGTGGTAGCATCAACAACTAATTGTTGGGGGGATAACGGTTGTTTGATATTCTCCCGGCCAGGTAATTTCTTAGAAGCCCCGCGGGGATGAGGGCGGCAATCGGAATTTTTGTCCTTGCAATATTTCAAATATAGGAATAGAAAAAACGGTCACGCAAATTCACCGGCCATCCAAGCATCCGGTCTTTTCCAAGCGCATCAATTCCGACGCTTGACAAAGTAATTTTGATGCGAATGCGTGGGTCGGTCATCCTTTGAGTGCGATTCGGAAACCTTGTCATTTGCAATGTCCGTAGCCCAGCGAGTTAGACAAAAATTTTCGGCGGTTGCCGGCGAGAACATATCGGCCAGCATTTTCCGCGCCAGCCGATGGACGCTTTACTTCTTTGCGATCGGCATTATCGCCGGTCTGGGTTCTATCGCCTTCCATTATCTGTGCCAGCTCGGTTTGCATTATTTTATGGATTTGGCTGCCGGATATAGACCGCCGGCTCCTGCCGGAGAGCATCATCTTCTGCCGCCGACCAGTGCGCCGTTTAACCGCTGGATTCTGCTTTTTCTTCCGGCTTTCGGGGGCATTCTGAGCGGATGGCTGGTCTATACATTTGCCCCGGAAGCGGAAGGTCATGGTACGGATGCTGCCATTAACGCCTACCACAACGCCGGCGGATTTATTCGAACGCGAGTTCCCATTATTAAAACGCTTGCTTCCGCCATAACCCTTACGACCGGAGGGTCTGGCGGAAGAGAAGGTCCAATCGCTCAGATCGCCGCCGGTTTTGGCTCTTTTTTGGCTACCAAAATGAAGCTATCCGTCAGGGAACGCCGCATCATGATGGCGGCCGGCATTGGTGCGGGTGTCGGCAGTATCTTTCGGGCGCCGCTGGCCGGTGCCTTGTTTGCGGCAGAAGTCCTTTATCGGGACCCCGAATTTGAATCGGAAGTCATCATTCCCGCCGGCATTTCATCGGTGGTGGCTTACTGTCTGTTTTGCCTCGTCTTCGGATGGGGCTCGCTTTTTCAAGCGCCGGATTTCAGTTTCCGCAATCCGCTGGAATTAGGTCCTTATGTGGTCCTGGCGCTGGTGCTGGTGGCCACCGGCGTATTCTACATCAAATCGTTTTACGGTATCATCAGCTTTTTTCATTCGATCAAACTACCCAATCACCTCAAACCGGCAATCGGAGGACTGTGCACTGGAATTATCGGTTTTTTTCTGCCGTACACGCTCGGGTTCGGCTACGGATTCGCCCAGAAAGCCCTTGAGAACGAACTGACTATTCCATTTTTACTTTCCTTGGCCCTGGGGAAAGTCTTGACGACTTCCTTTACCATCGGCTCGGGGGGCAGTGGAGGGGTTTTCGGTCCCTCCATCGTTATCGGCGGTGCCATGGGCGGGGCGGTGGGCAAATTTTTTCACCAGATTATGCCGGCCGTTGCGGCCGAGCCCGGCGCCTTTGTAGTGGTGGGGATGGCCGGTTTTTTCACGGCCGTTTCCAATACGCCGATTTCAACCATCATTTTTGTCAGTGAAATGACCAATTCCTACCATTTGCTATTGCCCAGTCTCTTGGTATGCTCCGTTTCTTATATTGCCTCTCAGAGATGGACCATCTTTCACCGCCAGGTCAAAAGCAAAATCGATTCACCGGCCCATAGCGGCGAGTTCTTTGTCGACATCCTCCAGGCCATTAAGGTGAAAGATCTTCTGTCCCATGTGAAAAAGGTCAGTCTAATCCCCCAGGAGATGCCCTTTATAAAATTCAAAAAGTACTTTTCTGAGACCAATCAGCACTATTTCCCGGTAATGGATGATCAGGGGCGTCTGATTAGTATCTTTTCCATCAATGATATCCGTGGCG
>CP070697.1:1516289-1524992 GCA_020353555.1 Desulfobacterales bacterium | reverse complement strand
GCGGCATAAACCTTTCCCGCGCTTTCAACGGTTTGCTTGAGGATGGTTCCGAAGTCCTCGCCCTGGGGTTGGACCGTGCCAGGAATGCGCTCGCATACGCTAGGCTTGAATACTTCACCGTTACCATGAATTTTCATAACTGCGACCCCTTGGTTGTGCTGAAATGAATTCCGGCGGCGGAGCCGCCTGCGATCTAACGCGGTCAGCACGCCGACCCAAATTGACCGGTGCTAACTGCAGCAAATTTTAAGGCAAAATTCGTGCCAGTCGGCTTGATAATCGTAGAACGGAACACGCAATGCGGCGATCAGCCAGCCGTCATCTCTCAACACCGCCCACCAATGCCCCGTGGCCGGGCAAAATTTGCCCTGTGCAACGCCGTGCCCGGCAAAATTTGGCCCAACGGGAATTTGGGGCTAAAGACACCCCCGACATTCGTCTGTCGGCCCGACGCCTAAACGAGGTCTCTTTCCGAAACAACGCGGTTTTTCCCAGAGCGTTTGGCCACGTAAAGCGCCTGGTCAGCGCGGTCCAGGATCGTGGTGGCTGTGTCGCCTTTATGATACGCACTGACGCCAATACTCACCGTGATTTTCAGGGTCTGACCGCGCTGGTAATCCTCTAATGCATAGCGCGTGCTCGCAATGGTTTTACAGATTTGTTTGGCCCTTCTGATCGCATTCCGTACGGATGCCCCCGGCAGGACAATAACGAATTCTTCACCGCCATAGCGGGCAAGAAAGTCATCATGGCGGATCGAATCCCGACATTTATTCACAGACGCCAATAATACACGGTCGCCGGTTTGATGCCCGTAGGTGTCGTTAATTGCTTTAAAATTGTCGATATCCAGGAGAAGCATGGCAAAGGGCGCTTTGGCCAGCGTGTTTTTTTCGACCAATTCGCCCAAGAATCGATCAAAGGCCTTGCGGTTATAGATTCCCGTCAACCCGTCCTGCAGCGATTCCGTCCGGGCTTTCTTCAATTCACTGCTAAGCGAGTTGACCTGCCGGGACAGCACGTCCAGCTGTTTGTGCTCACGGACCTGTTTGTCCTTGACAGTTTCCCGGATCTGTTCGACTTGAAGCTGCAACTCCTGCTTCAGTTTTTTGATATCGTCCAAGCGCATAATCTGTTCGATCTTTTCACTCTGCGCTAAAATCGTTTGATTATACACTTGGTTTTCGGAGTCGAGGGTGACCAGCGCCTTGGTTAACAGATCGATTATATCGCGGAATTCTTTCTCCCGGTCGCGGAGATAGTCTTTTTCCCGTCGTATATAGCTTAAGATGATTTTTTTATCTTTTTCAAAAAAGGACTGTATGCTTTTTAGCTTGGGCTCCGATGTGAATTTATCGGCCAGCGCGCTAAGCTCTTTTTTGAATTCTTCGCTCTCGATTTCTTTAATATCACACACAAACTCTCTAATAAAAAGCAATAGGGCACGGATGGCAAGCAGGAAGAAGTTCTTCCGCGCCTCACTATCAGCCAGCCTGGCGGACAGATCTTGTGCTTCATCCCGGCCTTCGTCGTCTTTTTTCCTAAAATTAAGCCGCATTTCAGATAATGTGCGTTAGGGGTTATCAGGGGCTCAAGGCTGCAGTCGTGCCAGCACGCAAAACTCATTGCAAACAAGGGCTGGCGCAATAAAAATCACCAAGCGAAATAAAAAACCGCGTTGGCGGCCGTCTCGCGACCAAAGGGCCGACAAGCCGTTTCGATCCATTGAAGCGCATCCGTCCTTTCCGCAGCTGCGGCACCATGATTTAACCTCAGCGATGCAATTCCCTTCGCGAACATGGCGCACCCACTTGGTATTATCTTTTATCGGCATGCGGCCAGGAAACTTAAGCCGCTGCGTTTGGGGCGACCCATCGATTAAATTCGCAAAGCCCATTGCAGAGCAGCAGGGGGCTTTCGACCGGATGGATGTCAGGGGACTTCTGTTTAACAGTCAGAGATTTGACATCCAATTGGCACAGGAAGACGCGAGGATCCTGGAACGAAAACCCTCCTGCGGCAATGCTCTCAAGCACGAAAAATTTATATAACATACTGGGATTAAATAAATTTATAACACCGGTGGACCTGTCGGCAGGACTGCAAAACTGATTTTGAGATTTGTTTTCAAAACTGGCACATTAGTTGCTTTAATAACATGGCAAATGGAATGAAGTTTTCCTCCTTTCCTTCATTCCCACCTCCGACCAACCCTGTTAGGCACCCCCCCCCTAACAGGGTTTTTCTTTGCGGCCAACGTATGGTAGCGACCTTCCGCCCCCTGCGTTCGAAAATTCGGAACCGTAACCCGCAACTTGCAGCGCCATATTATTGGCAATCGGATGTCAACACATTGGCAAACGGTGCAGACCGACGGGATTCAGCATACGCAACTACGTTCAAAGCGGGACTGGGATTTAGTCCAGGGGTCAAAAGTCTCGCCACGTCCGCTAGATGCTTCCGGCCGGGTTTAGGCCGGCCGGGCCTGGCATGTCTATTGCACCACACACAGGAATTAGCGCTTCGCATGGGCTGCCGCCCCGATGATTGCATCTGAAATCTTAGGCACAAGGGAAAGCGCATGACCTGCCAAACCACCATTGCGGTGCTCGAGCAAAAAGTCCGGAATCTGCCGTTGATCGATTCGGCGGTCGCCGAGGTGATTACATTGTTGAATAATCCGGAGAGCAACTTCGAGCACATCGTCGAAAAATTGTCGCCGGGTCTGGCGACGCGTTTTTTATATATCGCCAATAAGGCCTCTGCGGGACGCGAAGTGCGATCGATCCACTACGCCGTCAAATTGCTGGGCTACGGCAAGATGAAGGATATCTTGATTACCTCCATCCTGATGGATCATTTTGCTGAAAGGTTGGAAAATTTCAGTTTTGAGAAATTTATCAAACAGGCTCAATTCTGTGCGACCGTCTCCCGCCTTTTAGGGGAAATGCTGGATTTTAATCGCCCCGAGGATCTTTTTACGGTGGCCACCCTGCAAAATATTGGCAAGCTCGTCATTGCCATCTATTTTAAACCGGAGCTCAAAGAGATCATTGCCTTGAAAAAAACCGAAGGATTGTCATCGTGCGTGGCGGAAAAAAGGGTTTTGGGCGTCAGTCATGGAGAAATCGGGGCCATCGTATTGAGACGTTTTTGCATTCCGCCGGATATCTGTGAGGCGGTCGGCTTTCACGACCATCCGGAGGACGATCTTCCCGCCGCCGCCGATTTCAATTTGCAGCACATTGCCCGGGCAACCACGAGGATTGTGGCGCGATTCTCATTGCCGGAAAAAATGGAACCCAAGATGCTGATGGAGCGCTTGCAAGCAATCACGGCCGAGGGCAAGGAGAAAATTCGCAGTCGGCTCAGAGCCGAAATGCGGTGGAAAGGATACCAGGAAATCTTCCCGGCCTTACTGGAACAGGCCACAGATACAATTTATCGCGGGCTCAAACAACATTTGCCCGAAAGAAGCCCATCGTTTAGAATATCAGACGACCCTTGCGCCGTATCCTAGTCGCCTATCTCTGCAATTTGCCTTCCGTTTTCCCGTTTGCTTTGGGGTTGAATAGCAGGCAGTCTTTACCTTGCATGGTGCTGCGCACTTCGCCGCTTGGAAGCAACCGGCTCTTGAACCCCATGGCTTGACAGCCATGGGGAAAATTCAAATCCCAGGTCACATAGTAGTGCCGACAGCGATGACAATCGATGAGCCCGTTTTCCATCATTTCCTCCCCCGCCAATCGATGCGCAAGTTCAGATGTTCGAGCAGATCCAAGGCTTCTTGCCGGTTCGCATCCTCCGCATCTCCCGCAACGGCGATGATCGCCTCGATGGCATCATCACCCAGGCCGGCTTTTTTCAGTTCGATAATATCCTGAGCCGTCGTAAACCGAAAGCTGCGGATGTCTTTTCCGTAAATGATGGGCGCCCGGTCCTTTAGAAAGGAGCCGGCTTTAATCAACATTTGAATGGTTGTTTCGCGTAATCCGGCTTTGCAGAAATTCAGAATGTCTTCGACACTAAACGCCGCCGTTTCGACGGATTTTGTCTCCATCATCAATTGGATGGTTGCGTCACTCAAGCCCGCCTTCTTGAGCTGGATGATACTTTGACTTTTCAGTGCAAGTCCCGGGTGGACGCCAAGCGAAGTCAGGAGTAACAGCGTGAGCGTAATTAGCGCCGTTTTCGTCATAATCCAGACTTCGTCAAAAAAGATGGGGTTAGGTGGGAAGCCAGAATTGGGGATTTCAACCCAGGACCGCTTTCAAACTCCTGTCCGTCGGCTTGTCGTGATAATGACCATAGGGCCGCCCCAACACGCATTTCAATATCCCGTCACTCAACGCTAAGGCGCGAGCTTTAATTTACTTCAAAAAATTGATCAGACCCGGTTGAATAATCCTGGCTGCCGTCGCCACGGTCGTCTCGTAAGCCAATTCTATGTTTTTCAAATCAACGATGGCTTTCGCGATATCGGCCTGTTCGATTTCGCTCAGGGCCATCTCGACCCTGGGCTTGAAATTAAACCAGTGATTTTCGGCAACTTCAAAGCGGTACAATTTAGGCCCATACTCGGATCTCTTATAATTGACCTGTCGGTGGGCATCGTCGAGGGGCTGGATCGCAGCCCTGATTTGAGCGCGTCCGGCCACCAGATCGGCATTTTCCAGTCCATCGATTAAGTCTTTTAGGGCGTCAAAAACGTTGACACCTCCGTTGGCCGCGTTCTGGAAGATATTGCGACCATCCGCATCGATACTCACTTCAACATTTTCGCCGATAATCACCCGGACCGTCCCATCATCACCATGATAAGTGGCATTGTAATCCGCATCCCGCGAAAAAGGGGCCGTCGCGGTTTGATGCCCTGAGAAGAGGTAGTTATCCCCGTCCTTGGCATTGGCCGACTGCATGATATGCTCATACAAATCTTTGACTTCTTCGGCTGCTATTTGGCGGGCCTCCGGTGAGACGTCGGAAGCGGTGTTAGCGCGCGCCAATTCACGGGCTCGAAGCAATAAGTCATCCACCATACCCAAGGTTAATTCATTTAACTCAATCCGCGTTTTGCCGCGGTCGATGTTCGTTTGATACTGTTCGACGGACGCAATCGCCCGGCGATATCGCAGCACCTGACTGGCGCCGATGGGGTCATCCGACGGCTTATTGATACGCTTTTCGGTGGATATTTCATTTTGCGTTTCCAGGAGCTGTTTAGACTGGCGGTGTAGCTGAATGATTACCGAATTGGTCATCATATTATGCGTCACGCGCATGGCAACCTCCTGTGAGAGTTTGAAAGGGCGCTGGGCCCCTACAGCATATTCAACAGCGTCTGCATGAGTTCGTCGGCGGTCGTGATCAACTTGGCAGCTGCATCGTAGGCGCTTTGAAATTTTACCAAATTGGCCATCTCTTCATCCAGTGAAACGCCGGAAACCGACTCCCGGCGGTTATCCAGATAGACCATCATTTCCGCTTGGTGGTCGTAGTACGAACCGGCCTCTTGGACCTTGTGGCCCACCTCACTGACCAAGGAATGGTAATACGAGCCAAAGGTCGCCGTGTTGCCATTCATGGTCAGTGAATGTTGAAGATTCGCGATGGCAATGGCATTGCTGTTGTCCCCGGGAACTCCCGCCAGGGTGGATGAGGCCGCAATCAAATTGTTATCGCTCACAATACCAGGATTGACCTCGATATCGGCCGCGTCGGTCCCCGTAAAAAAATCATTGCCGGTGGGGTTTAAAGCGTCCAGCCCAAAACCACTGGCGTGCAGCCCATTGACTTCCGTTATGAAGGTCTGCGCCAGACCATTGAGCCGCGCCGCATAATCCTCGATGACCACGTCCCGGACCTCCAGCCAGCCTTTCAGTTTCCCGCCGGCGATCTGGCTGGAAATGTTAACCGTCCCGCCGTCGCCATCGACCCAGAGGATGTCCCGCAGTCCGGCGGCATTAATTTGCGTCGACAAATTCGCGTAACGGTTGCTTTCCACCAAAGTTTGCCCGCCGTTTACCGCCACTGTGACCCGGCCGTTGCCATCCTCGAAGGTGTCAATGTCGATCAGGAAGGCCATTTCCTTGACGGCCAAATCGCGCTGATCCCTATGATCATTGGCGGGGTGGCCGGCCGTTTCGGTTTCGGCGATCTTTTGGTTCAGATCGGCAATTTTCGCTGCCAAGCGATTGATTTCGGCCACAGTCTCCTGGATGCCGGCGTCGATTTCCAGTTGGGCTTCTTTAAGGTCGGCATCACGCTGGTTGAAAGTGCTGGCCACATATTCACCCTTGGCAACCAGAACCACCCGCTCGGTTTGACCCGAGGGGTTATTGCTCAGATCCTGCCAAGCCTCCCAGTACTCGCCCAGAGCCTGGCTCAATCCATAGCCGCCGACCTCGTTAAAAGCGACCTCCACTCTTTCCAGGGCGCTCTTTTGGGCCTCCCAACGGCCCAGACTCTGATTTTCATTGCTGATCTGGGCCCCTAAGAACCGCTCATAAACTCTTTCAACTTCAGTGGCCCGCACGCCGCTTCCCATCGGCCCAATGTTCATCAAAAGCGGGGGATTCGTCTCCAATTGCACACGTTGGCGGGAATAGCCAGGTGTATTGACGTTGGCAACATTATGTCCGGTCACATGAATGGCCTTCTTCTGGGTGAGTAGGGCTTGACTTCCCAAACTCAAGATACCACCGATATCCGTCATGATTTTGCCCCTGTTTTCTTTTTTTCGCCTTCCCTGCCTATTTTGCAGGGTCTAAATAACCGCCCCCCGAATACACAGCCAAGAGACTGCGTCATGATCCCCGCCCCTTTGGCTGCCTTCTGGGGGCATCCCGCGAAGGATCCTTTGCCGTGGCGAAGATGGCGCGATTAGCGTCACCGGCGATTTTTCGGTGAAAATCTGGCAGACAACCGCCGCATCTTCAGCAACCAGCACGGCCACTAAAATCTTACGCCGCTTTGATCGGAGTGCGGGCTACGAGCCAAGGCTCGACCGACCTGTTCGCGAATCCGCTGCCGGCCTGTCGCCGTCACTGCGATCCAAATAACGCCGATATCTCGGCGACCCACTGCAGGGTCTGACTGGCCACCTTCTCCAGGTGAACCGGTTCAAGGGCCAAACGCGCCGTCACCTTCTCAGACAGCATATAATGGAGCCCTTCTCTTCCCACCCCAATACCCATCATCAGGCACAAGACATTCGCGACATGGACGATATCTATGCCGGTGTTGGTCTCGTCCGCTCCTTCCGGATCGTGGTGCCAGCGAACCGCGGTTACAATTTCCGGCGGGAAAGACCACTCCGTGAGGATCTGCGCACCGATGGCGGCATGGTCCGTACCCAGCACCATGTGCTCGGCAGCCTCAAATGAGATTTCGGGGGATAAAGCTTGATCTATTTTTTGATAATCATCGTCCACAAAACCACCCAAAATCAGCTTGCCCACATCATGCAGTAAAGCCGCCGTAAAGATTTCTTCCGCCGTCTCGACTCTCAGTTCTTTCAACAGCCCTTCGGCGGCCACCGATACGGCAATGGAATGCCGCCAAAGCTCACCCGGTGGAAGGCCGTAGCCGGGAACCGGCCGGTCCATGAGGCCGCTGACACAGGAGGCGATCACGATTTGGATCAATCTTTTGAGACCTAATAAGATTACTGCCCGCCGAATCGAGCCGACCTTGGAAGGGATGCCAAAATAGGCCGAGTTGGCCAGCTTCAGGACATTCGCTGTCAGGCCCGGGTCATATCGCAAAATGTCTTCAATCTGCGCCACCGACATTCCAGGATCATCGACCAGTGCCAGCAATTGGGCGGCCGAACCCGGTATGCTCGGAAACGATTTGACCAAAGTGGGAATATTTTCGATTGGCATTTTTATCCGATTCTCTTAGGTGTTTTTAAATTAGATCTCACCCATCAAAAAACGTCCGGTAGGTTCGCACCGTTGCATATCCCCCGTCCGGTAATAAACCGGACTGGCTGTTACGAGATGATTTAACATGTGATAGGAGCCCCGGACGAGCTCCAGCGCGTGACGGAACAACAATTGATTGTGCTGATTGGCCTGACGGACGGCCGGCACAAGGTCGCTCAGGTTTGAGCGGCAAGTCTGGAGTCGCGCGGCGTGGGGTCCTTCAACAAGTTGCACCAGCCTGGTAAGGTTAAGCTCCGGATGGGTGCACCCCAAAGCCTCACCCAGGCGAGCCAGCAACCGGCTTCTTTCTTCTTCCAGACTTTCCAGCCGGCAAGCAAGATTCTGTTTCTCTTGCCGGGCTTCGTCCAATTTGCGGACGCTCGCATTGGTAAGCGCGTCCCTTTCACGCCGCAGGGCTATCAGCAATGATCGGTAAAGCGCCGTGGCCTGGTCCAGTAAATCGATTAATTGATTCAGGGTAGTTTCCATGCTCATCTCTTAGACGAACTTGAACTGCGATTTAAAGCAAGACATCGATCAGGGATTCCTTGATCATGCGCGTTGCCACTCGGTCGCTCTTGATTTGGTAGGCACCGCTATCAATCCGGCCCCTCAATTCGGCCACTTTTTCTGGCCGAAAATCAGGCATCGCCTGCAACCGAAGGGCGGCTTCCTGAATTTCTTTGGCCTGAGACGACAGCACCGCCCGGTCCTGAGGGGCTCCCCGGCCGGCTGAGCGGTGGGGCGCCAAGTCAACCGTCCTTTGAGGCCCCGC
>CP070697.1:1507476-1516189 GCA_020353555.1 Desulfobacterales bacterium | reverse complement strand
GTATCAATGTCGCTGTATGAAAAGTATCCCGGTCGGCCTCTCCCTGGTTTTTCAAAGGGCTAAACCGTTACCAGTCTGATAGTCCATACGCAATCCTTGCCAAGGGCTGCAGAGGGAAAGGGCTCTTTGGGGGGGAAACAAAAAGGCGGTCAAAGATTATTTTCTGACCGCCTGGATTGCGTTAAACCGAAAATTTAATTAGGCAAGCCTGCTCCGGACGCCGCGTGTTTTTGGGTCTAAAGGGGATCTATCACGACTTTTTCGCTCTCCTCGGCTTCCTTCAAGAGCGGGATATATTCTTTGCTGGAATACTCAATCTTGCACAGAATATCGTAGTTTTCTCCGCGCAAACTGCACTTGATATTTGTGGCGGCGGTTTCCCATACCGCGTAGTATTCCAAGTGCCCCAAACTCAGCGCAAGTCCTCTCTCCGCAGGTTTCTTGCGGTAAAGATCATTGAACCACACCGTCATTTCCTTGGCGGGGGGGCCGTACTTTTTCGTCAATGCCTTTTTAAAGGTATTAAATGTTTGCGTATATTTGCTCGAGCGCAAATAATCTTCATTCAGTTGGTAGGTTGCGCCCAGGAGCTTGTCTTGGACGAATAAAAAAAATAGATCGACATTTTTTTCCAAGATTTTAGTCTGATACGTGAGCATCCGTTCATTTTTTGCAACGGGCTTCATCGGCTCGGCGGCCAATACGTCTTCTTGGGGCATTCCCCATTTTGTCCGTCTAAAATCATATTCCGCGGCCCACCCCATTCGGGCGGAAGTAACCAGCATCACCATGATGATGCCCGCTAAGAGAAGAAGTTGTCGTCGCATCGTTTGCCTCGTTTGAAAAGGTAAAAGTCAGGTCACGCGCAGGCCGTGATGAGACCGGCATGCATACGGATAGCGCCGAAGCGCTGGCGCACAGGCGCTCTCGTTATTGAAAAAGTATCATACTAGAGATGGCCGGCCGTGTCAAAAGCTTTGACGCGGCTGAACAGGGCGAACGCATCTGATCGAAATCATCTTTTGATCCGTTCGCGTTGTCGCCTGACGCGGGGCGACCACTGGGGGTCTTGCTCCAGATAGATCTCCGCCAAACGATTAAATTCGGCGGCCTGCCCGAGATTGCCTTTCATCAGCCAGGCCTCAGCCAGGTAATAGTAGTTCTCCCCGTTGGTGGTGTTGAGGTTGATGGCCTGCTCAAGGACGCGGATGGCATCGTCGGGTTGGCCCCTTTCTAGCAACTGGCGTCCTTGCTCGGTTAGGCGCAAGGAGGCGAGAGCGCGTGGGCTGGGTTTGGGCGGCGTTGGCACCGGCTTCGTAGTTGGCCGGGGGGGGGGAGGTGGCGGGACCGTGGGGGGGGTCGAAATCGCCGGAGCACAGCTTAGCACAGCCAGGCTGAGTCCCACTGCACAAAGCCCGCGCCAGAATTTAAAAACTTTTGAAAAAGTCCCTGACACCCTTAAAAATCTGCTGAATTGCATTTTGCCTCCTGTGCAGCGGACAATCGTTTTGCGGAGCATTTTCGGTTAAAAAAACTTCTTCCAGCGGCCGGGGGCATTTGTCTTTAAGCGCCAGCTGGCCGCTCTCGGCGCAGATCACCCGTTTGACCACGCCCGCAGGCAGGTGAAGCCATTGCCCCGAAACATACTGAGGCAACGCCCTCATCAGCTCGGCCCATATTGGGAGCGCCGCCTGCGAGCCCGCCGCCCGCACGGACGCGCCATCGTCAAAGCCCACCCACACCAGCGCTAGGATATCCGGGGTATAGCCTACAAACCAGGCATCTTTGAAATTATTGGTGGTGCCCGTTTTGCCCGCGGCGGGGAAGGTTATACCCATACTCTTCAGGGAACGGGCCGTTCCTTGTTCGACCACACTTTGCAGTAGAGAGCTCATGACAAAGGCCTGGGCCGGCGAGATGACCCGTTGGATGCGCACATGCCTTCGTTCCAGAATTTGGCCGTTCTCATCCACGACTTCTTTCAGAGACAAAGGATACGGCAGCACGCCGTCGGCGGCAAAGGGGCAGTAAGCCCGTGCCAGTTCCAGCGGAATGACTTCAAAGGCGCCCAGCGCCAGCGAGGGGTAAGACTTGAGTGGCGTTGAAAAACCGAATAACTCCGCCGTACGCGTGATATCATCCAAACCAATCTGCATGGCCAGATCGACTGTGGCCCGGTTGATGGATTGGGCCAAGGCTTCGCGCACGCGCACGCGTTTTTCCGGCCTGGGGGTATCGTTTTTGGGCGACCATAATTTCCCGTCGACTTCATAGATCCGGTCTTCATTGGACAACAGCGAAGCCGGCGTAAATCGATCCAGTCCACTCAGATAAACAAAGGGTTTGAACGCACTGCCCGGTTGCCGGCGGCTCTGCGTCATTCGATTAAATTGGCTTTCACCGTAATGGCGCCCCCCCACCATCGCCAACACATACCCCGTCTTGGGCTGCATCACAATGACCGCCCCCTGCAGTTTTTTCGCGGGATGCGATTGTTTCAGAGAGGGGTTCGATTTTTCGAGGCGCGCCAGACCGTTCAAGAGCGCCCTTTCGGCGGCCATCTGCACCTGCGTGTCCAATGTGGTGTAAATGGAAAGCCCCAGACTGGAGAGCGCTTCCGGTGAGTAAAGCGTCGCCAGCTGCTGGGCCAAATAGTCCATAAAATAAGGGGCCTTTTTACCGAAGACCCTCAAACCGACCGTTGTGACAGGTGCCTGCAAATCCTTTTGAAGTTGGGCCTGTGAAATCCAGCCGTTTCTGTGCATGGCATGGAGCACGAAGTTTCTTCTCTCCTGGCATCGGCGGGCGTCGACATAGGGCGAGAAATAATTGGGGCCCTTGATCAGGCCCGCAATGGTCGCGGCCTCAACCCGAGAGAGTTCGGGCGCAGGTTTGCCGAAGTAGAAAAAAGAGGCTTCCCCCAGCCCGTTGATCGCCGCGGACGCTTTTTGGCCTAAATAGATTTCATTCAGATAGATTTCTAAGATTTCGTCCTTTTGATACATAACCTCCATGGTAAGGGACATGCAAATTTCTTTGAACTTGCGCCGAAGCGTTCGTTCGGGCGCCAAGAAATAGTTTTTGGCCAGCTGCTGGGTAATGGTGGAGCCGCCCTGACGGATGCGGCTATGCCGCAGGTTGGTATAGAGCGCCCGGATGATTCCCCGAAAGTCCAGGCCTCGATGCCGGTAAAAGCGGCTGTCCTCGGCGGCCAGAACCGCGTGGATGACATGCCGCGGAATTTGGTCGATGGAAACCAGCTGGCGTCTTTCCCGCTGCGGGCCGAAGAACAGCATGATCTCCTCGGGCTCGAGCTCCAAGATGGGCAACTGCTTACCATTGTTCAGATTCACGATCGATCCGATCTGGTCCTGGGAGAACTTGAGCCGGACGGGAAACCCCTCGCGGTGTTGGAAAGGCAGGTTGAGATCGCGGAGAAATACCTCCGCTGAAGAAGCCTGGATGCGAAGCTCGCCCTTTCGCCGCGGCCGATGGGCAATCTCGCTATAGCCCAAGCGACGCAGTTTTTCCTCAAACAGGGGGCGGTTTATCTTCAGTCCCGGATAGAGGATCGTGACATCGGAGAACACCTTGGAGGGAATACTCCAGCGTCGGCCTGCAAAGCGCGCCTCTATCTGAATGGAAAGTTGCCAGCAGTAAAGTAGCAAGCCGACCGCGGTTATCACACACACCGGCAGGGCCAATACGAGCAGCCGTTTCCAGATACGCCGATGGGTAGGGGTCCTTTTTGCCATTGTATTGATTCCGCGGATCATCCGCGGCGGGTCCGGGTCCCGAATTCTCCGGGAGTGAATGCGAATGGGGCGTTCATGCCGTGCGCGCCCGCCGAGATCCCGGAGATTCTCTACGCGCGCGATAGTAACATACCTTAGATAACCTTCCAACCCATATATTGATGGGCGAGCAGAGCGGCAAACGGGTGCCCATCCATTTCCAGGGGCTCGACGTGGACCACCACCAGCAAATCGGTCAAGAGTCCGAAGAGCGTCACCGTGCGGATATATTTTTGCGCTGCGCCACCCGCCGGCAGGCGGGCGGCCGAGTGGTTGTGGGGCTGATTCACCCGGTAAGCACCTCCCCCAGAATAGTCTTTTTCTTAGGTATACCACCAGTGGGCGTCAGCAAGTGCATCGCGATTAATTTTCCAGGTTGCGCGTCGCGCTTGACACGCGCGCTTCAATTTCTTACTGTAGAGGAATCCGCAGAGACCTCCGTCATGACAGGCCGGCCAAGACAGCCAAGACGGCGGCGCGTTGACGCATTTGGGGCGGGTGATGCCCCGGGAGCCGAAAACGCAATGAGGTGTCCGCGGTTCTAAATCCGGGAGGGATATTGTGCGCCATCTATACGCTGGGCTTATACTGTTTCCCCTGGCCTTTCTGGCATGCCAAGAGGAAGGGCTTCATCTCAAGATCCGCTATGATCAGGTCCAAGGGCTGGAGGAAGGTAACCGCCTAATTTTTGACGACAATGAGGCGGGCGCGGTGACCCGGGTCTTCTATACGGAAGAGGGTTTCTTTATCGTTGATGTGACGATCAAGAAAAACTTTGCCAACGCCGCCACCGAGTATGCCCGGTTCTATATCATTGACGATCCGCTGAACAAAGGGCAGAAGGCGCTGGAAATGATTCAGGCCCAAAAGGGGGGCACCCTTTTGGCGGACGGGGCCACGGTGGGCGGTGCGACACGTGCGTCCGCCCAGTTTGACCAGCTGCTCAGTGATTTTGAGCGGGGGATAGGCAGTGTCCAAAAGCAATTCGAACAGTTTCTAAGCGAGCTGGGCCGGCTTTCGGAGAGCGATGAGCTCAGACAGCTGGAAAAAGAACTGCAGGCTCTGGGGCAGGAAATGCAGCGCGCTGGCAAAGCCGTCCAGGAAAAGGTGCAGAAAGAAATTTTGCCGCAGCTAAAAAAGGAACTGGAAAGTCTGAAAGAGCGCCTGCAAAAGTTCGGACGGCAAAAAGAAGTCGAACCGCTGGAAGAGCAATTGGAAAAATTAAAGACCATCTAAACCATTAGGCATGGCAGTGAATCTTCTGAACAGTTTCAGCTTTGAATTGCCCACCCGGGTTGAATATGGGGTCGGCGTGGCCGGCACGCTCTTGGACACGCTGCGCCGCATGGGAGCTAAAAAGATCCTGGTGGTGACCGATAAAGGTATCGGGCGGTCGGGACTGCTGGTGAGCATTTCCATGCAGCTGGAACAAGGCGGTTTGGTGTGGGAGATCTTTGACGAAACGGCTCCGAATCCTAGAGATTACAATGTGCGCGACGGGGCCAAAAGGGCCAATTTGCTCGGGGCTGATTGCCTGGTCGCCGTGGGGGGAGGGAGCCCCTTGGATTGTGCCAAGGCCATCGCCGCGGTAGCACCCCGGGGCGGAGCGGTCCGTGACTATGCCGGAAAAGACAAGATCAGTGGTGATGTGATTCCCCTGATCGCCATACCGACCACAGCCGGAACCGGAAGTGAAGTTACCTTTGGCGCCGTCATCACCGATACACGGGAAAAATATAAATTCACGATCAAACATCCCCGGCTGGCTCCCCGAGTTGCCTTGGTTGACCCTAAAATGACGGTGACCATGCCGCCGGCCTTAACGGCTTCCACCGGTATGGATGCCCTCACCCACGCCATTGAAGGGTACACGGCGCGGGTTTCCGAGCCTCTGGCGGATGCCGCCGCGCTCTACGCCATCGAATTGATTGCCAAATATCTTAAAAAAGCGGTCTTTGAGGGGCAAAACCTGGAAGCCCGGGCCGGGATGCTCCTTGGCAGCATCCTGGCCGGCATTGCCTTCAGCCACTCGGACGTGGGAGCCGCCCACTGTATCGCCGAAGCGCTTGGCGGGCAATACGATTTGGCCCATGGGGTCTGCAACGCCGTCGTGCTGCCGGCCGTGATGGAATTCAATCTGCCCGAGTGTAAGGAAAAATATGCCCGAATTGCCACCGCCATGAGCATCGTCTACGAAAAGCTTGACGACGGCGCCCGCCTCGCGGTTGAGGCGGTGCAAAAGCTGGCAGCGGATGTCAATTTGCCGGCTTTCAGCTCCCTGGGCGTTCATGCCGCCGATTTTGAAGCGCTGGCTAAAAAGTCGGCCCTCAACGGCAGCAACCCGAATAATCCGCGTCGTATGGGCGCGGGAGATTATCTGAAATTATTGAAGAAACTGAGGACGGCGGGGTGAACCCCCAGAGCGGGACTCATAGCTGAGAGCTGCGGTGCGCAGCGGGCGCGGAAGCCGCGGTCGTTTTCAGGTCCGTATCGCCAGCCACCTTTTGCCATTCCAGAACTTGTGCATTCCAGGCAAATAACTCCAGCGGCCCGTATTTCAAATTTATCGTCAGGCTCTTCGGCTTCAGGGAGGTATTGAACTCCATAAAATCCCGTACGATTGCAAAGGTATTTTGTCCGTCTTCGATTTCCGCGCAGGCCTCGATAAAATCGTCCAGATTCTTGAGGGGTTTTCCATTAAATTCAGAGACGATTACCCGAAAAAAGCGATTCTTTTTGTCTCTGTATCCGAGATGGGCTAAGCTGCTACCGTCCGTCGCACAGGACATATTGACGCCATCGCCGGCAAAGTCGTAAACGCGGCGGAGTTGGGGCGTGATATCATGAAAAATCGCCCCCGCGAAACGAACAAAACGGCAGATTTTCTGCTTTTCGATATCCTCCACATAAACCTCGATCCCCAGCGGTTTGCCCGAGCGAAATACTTCCAGGCGCACCTTTTTCTCGACGTTGGCGTCCAAGAGCGCGTCAAACAAGTAAAGATTGTCGCCTAACAGCGCCCCGTTGAGTTTGTAGACAATATCGCCCTGCTGGAGTAAACCTTCGCCGCTGGATCGCGGAATCAGCGATTCGATCTGGATCACTTTGGGCGTTCCTTTGCAGAGCGGCTTTATCTCGGCGGCGACATCTTTGGATAGCCCAAAATGCTGAATGGCCTCCCCCATCGTGATCAACTGCAGGTCAACCCCGATTTCGCCTCTTTTGATCGGAATGTTGTTTTGAATTTTATAGAGCGCATCCAATAGATAATCGATGGGCAATTCGAAATCCGAGGTGCGGGATCCCCGGGAATGAATGCCAATCACTTTGCCTTCGGCATTCCACACGGGACTGCCGCTGGAGCCGCCGGCGCTGTTAAAGGTCGTGTGAATATAACTGGAATGGCGATCCCCTTTGTTGATGTTGATATTGGCGACGGTGCCGAATTTGACTGAATATTCCTCTCTTTCATTATTGCCGATGAAAAGCAGTTCGTCCCCCATGGCCAAATCGTTCCATGACCCGCATTGGACGGCCTGGAGTTGAAATTCCACCTTGTCCGGGTCGATTTGGTAAAATCCAAAATCATGCACGGGGTCGAAGTATAATCTTTTGGCCTGCGTAAAACTCCCGTCGTAAAAATTGATTTTGACATTCGAGGGACTGAGTCCCGTAACATGGGCGTTGGTGGCAATGATGCCTCTTGCGGAATCGATGATAAAGCCCGTGCCGTAGGAGGTGCCCTGTCTCTCCGTTTCGAAGACAATTTCCGAGGACGTCTCTATGTTGACAACCATCGGCTTGAATGCTGCAATTTTTTCCGTCCAGTCCTGCTGTGCTTTGCCCTCGGATGTCAAAAACGATAAAATTACGATCGTGGCAAGCAGAACGAGTCGTACCTTCATTTTTACTCCTAATCTTGAAACCGACGGGCGGTAACCGCGGCGCCGCTTAACATTCAATTTAATCGCATGTTTTATGGGAAACGAGCATTCCATAATCCCATGGGGGGGAATGGCAAAAAGCCGCCCTATCCACCGCTATGCAACAAGTTTGCCAGTCCCCGCAACAGGGAATTTTGATGAATAGTCTTATCTTTACAATATGTTAAATATGATTTTAATGCCAAGAATCGGGAGTCCGCCCCGAGAGCGTCAAAAATGTGACACGGATTCAGGGTTTCCACCGCAAGTTTGCCTTTGCGCGAATTCCGTTCTACAATCTGATGCGGGGACAAAGATACATTGGGAGGAGGAGGATGGCGCATGGCACTCGATGCGCTCATTATCGCGGATACCGGTGCGGACGGTTTATCCGCAACAAATCCGCTGCGTCTCAGCATTGACGGCAGGATCGCCACCGTCCAAACGGTGGGTCCTCAACTATCTTGACAATGCTGGGCGGGTCACGCTGCCGATTGAAGGCGACGGTTTGATGAGCTGGGAATCCGCGCCAAGCTAAACGGGATCTATCTGCTCAGCTACCTGACCCGACGCGGCTTTGACGTAGAGTTAATCGACAGCTTTTACAGGGAGAAAGAGCGTTTCGGTCGTCTAGTGGAACTTAGCCCCCGCGTCGTGATCATATCGACCACTTTCATGTATGGTAAGGAAATACTGGAGCGGCTGGTGGAGGAAATCCACGCTTCGGCTCCGGATGTCTTTGTTATCGGGGGCAGTCCGCTGTGGGAAGAGCAGACCTCAATCATGTGTGCCGACGATTTTTGGACGAAGGACTCGGCCTGCGCGGGATGACTTTTAACCGGGCCAGCGCGTTGAACCAGACCGATGTCGATCTGCTGCGCCGGGCAGGCGGTGCGGAGGTTCAGTTGGGTCTTGAATCCGCGGAGGCGCAGATATTGAAAAACATGAACAAAAGCGCCACCCCCGAACTCTTCGAGCGGGTGCTGCCCAAAGCTC
>CP070697.1:1498661-1507376 GCA_020353555.1 Desulfobacterales bacterium | reverse complement strand
GGTCTTGCCGACGCCGGTCGGGCCGATCATGAGCACATTGTTCTTGATACTGCCCACCAGGGCCGACACGTTTTCCTGGTTTTCCAGCGAGCGTTTGATGCGATTGAAATGGGTGCAGATTTTGGTGGCCAAGATGGCTTTGGCGCTTTCCTGTTTGACGACGTACTGATCAAGGTAGGCAATCAGCTCCTCCGGCTTTAGATCGAAATTGATCTTTTTCGACGGTTTGGTGGGTTTGAGGGCTTTGTCAAACACAGTTTCCTGGGGTAAAATCATCGGCGAGACAATTTTGACGTTGTCGCCGAATTTTTTCGACAGGAATTCGCTGATTTCCTTCTCGATCTCTTTCGGGTTGGGTATTTTTTCGCTTTGCGCTTTCATAATGGTTAACTATAAACACAGCTCGACGAAAATGCAAGCGTTCGCCGTCGGACCGCCCTGCGCGATGCGGGTGGGCACTCAATTTGTTCCTACAACAGATGCCGAGAACTACGTATAACTGTCAAGCTACGGACGGGGCGGCGGCCTTGACAAGGGGCAACCGTGGAGGCGCTTTTCTGTTTTCGAGAACCGCAGGCTCGTCCGCGCGCGCTGCCAAGCGGCCGTTGCGGGTCCTTGTCCGAGGTCAATTAAGAAGAAAGGAGATACTATGATGAGGGGAACCGGATGGTTTGAGAAAGTTGCTTTTTTTCTCATTGGGGTGGCGGCGGTGCTAGCGCTTCTTTTTCTGACAGGAGCAAATAATGTACCACCCACGGGCAGATATCAAATGGATGTTGTCATAAGGAGGGATTTCGCTGATGTTTATGTGATTGATACAGCGACGGGCGTCGTAAAATGGCTGGATTTTAAAGACGAGAGCAAGCCCTTTGATCAAATTAAAAGCAAAAAATGACGGAAACCTTGGTTCCAGGATTTGTGGCAGAGCCTTGCCAGGGTTTCTGCCCGTGGAGCATCTCCGAGCGACAGTGAGGTGCGTCCGGCGAGGCGCGAGCGGTTCGGCCGGGATAAGCCGCAACTGTGCGGATGGTATGCCGTCGCGGCCTTCTAGGGCCACCCATTACATCTTCCATTGTGAAATCCTTTACATAATATTTCGAATGAATATTTCCTCTCTTATTTACATCAGAGATGAAGGCCATTCTATAACTATCTAATATTACAATATATATATGAATTAGGGGTTATGGCATGATTCTTGATCTCCCCATCTGACGAATGACACGGCTAACAAATGCTCGTGTACTCTTGCTTTTGACGTCGAAGGTGAGTGCTTTGTAATGGAATTCCTTCGATAAAACAGCGTTGCGACGCGGGGGGTTGCGGATTTTAAGGCAAGAAATTCACCAGGGGGTTTGGCCGCCTAACATTCAGGGGTGCTTATCGCGAAGGGAGGAAAGATGCGAATCAGAATTGCAGTCGCTGCCATTCTACTAGCGTTGACTTGGGGAAATACCGCTCATGCCGACGAGACCGAAAACCTTATTGTCAAATACTACAGCGATATTCTCGACCGCAGTCCGGATGCAGCCGGACTGGCGTATTGGAAAGCGGAGATCGAGCGGGTGGCTGTTCTTCGGGTTGATCGCAAAGAGGGATTTATCGCCTTGGCCAAATTGTTCTTTAATTCCGATGAGTACATTGCTCAAGGCAAATCCAACGTTCAGTACGCCGCTGATCTCTACCGGACCTTCTCTAATCGGGCGCCGGAGCAAGCCGGCTTGGACTATTGGGCGGCCCTGCTGGATCAAGGGGTCGGCCGGAACGTAATTCTGAATTATTTCGTGTACGGGGAAGAGTTCAGCTTATACATGCGGAACTTGTTTGGTGCGGACTCGTCTCTGCCGGAGTGCAATCTAGTCAATGATCTGTATCGCGGGCTTTAAGGACGGCTGTCCGACACCACGGGTTTCAACGGGTGGGCGCAGTTGATGCAAAACGCGATGTCCCTCGGAGAACAAGCGGTGCGGGGGCTGGCGTACCAGATTGCGCTGGAATTCCTGCAGAGTCAGGAATATATCTTACGCCAGCGCAGCGATCCGGAGTTTTTGGAAGATCTTTACAACGGTATTCTGCGGCGTGGCGCCCAGAAGGCTGAATTTGAAGGCTGGATCGGCTATATGCGCGCTGGCATGACACGGGAGGCAATGCTGCAGAATTTCATAAATTCAGAGGAGTTTCAGCTCCGGGTCCAGGCCATCATCGACCGCATGTCCTCAGTCGGCATGGTGACCCTCTCCGCGGCGGAAATCGCCGGACCGGGAGGCACGCTGGTATACATGGGGGCCGAATATACCGACGAGGTTGAAGTTCCCCACCAGTCGCTGGTCGGTGTCATCAAGGACGGTAAAGCCTATCTCTATCATCCCGCCCTGGGCCGGGTGCCCCTTTCGGAAGACACCAGTCGCCGGGCGGTCGCCCAATTTGTCATGGGAGCCGACCTGCAATCCAAGAAATCAACCCCTGCCGCCGGGCTCTATCGATCCGTCGCGCTGGAACCGGGAGACGCATTCGATATGAAGACGCGGGTCCACGTCAGCCGGGAGGGCGACAACGTCCGGATTGTCAATAAAGTGAACCGTTGGGTGGCTGTTAAGGTCTTCAATGGAACTGACGTCCAGGTCTACTACCTGCCGCCGGCGGCACGCACCCTGGATTCCAATATGACCCGCTGGGTGGCCTCGGACGAAACCGTCGACCTATTCAAGCGGGTGCTGGCCGGAAGGCTCAGACCAGGCGTGGCAGACCGATCAGGCGCTGGTGCTCGTCGTCAATACCATGGACACCTATTACATCATCCTGGAAGGATTCAAGCACATTCTCGGTACGGCGGTACCTTTAGAGTGCGTCGATGTCGCCACCGGCGCATTGATGAACTGGATCGAGGCCGAATTTCTAGGTTATATGACCCAGGAAGAGCGCATCGCAAGCGAATGGTACAAGACTCTGGAGCAGGATAACGTCGACTCGATGAAGAACTGCCTGGCGGTCGCCGCCTCGGCCGACATCTGGGAGCTGCTAAATACCTTCTGGGATATCATCACCACGGTTGACTGGGCGCTGGAAGATCTCATTTTTCCCGATCAGGGGATTCTCGATGGCGCCGCCTATGACGAGCTCGACTTGGACCAGACAGAAGATGGACCCGTGCCGCTCTTCGGGGGCAGCAACCTCGTGAAGAATCCGGGCGCCGAAGATGGCCCGTCGAGTTACGCTGCCGCCGATCCGGACGTTTGGCCTTACCAGGTGGCCGTTGATATTCCTGAGTGGACGAGCGACCTGGGGGACGACGACGCGGGCAAGGGCTGGATCCGCACGTACGCCGCCTATAACGATGATGACAGTGCCAATTTCGGCAGTCGGTTCCCCCCGCCCGGAGGAGGGAGCAAATTCTTCATGGGCGGACAGCAGGGTTACCGGTTGCGGCAAAAGATCGACCTTTCCGGCATTTTGTCTGAAATCCAAAGCGGGTCCGTCTGGTTCAAGCTCGAGGGCGATTTGGGCGGGTACTACAACCAGTCGGATTCCGCTTCCATTCGCTTCCGCGGAAAATATGATGACGGTTTAGGGCTATTCGAGGGTGCGGCAACGACCCTCGAACGGCTTGGTCCCGTCTTAGCCGAAGACCGCAATGACCAAACCGATCTAATCCATCTGGAGGTGACCGGCATCATCCCCAGCAATCTGGTCGAATTTTTCGTGGAAGTCGACTTCTACTGGGTGACGGGTGACTGGTGCGACGGCTACGCCGACAACATTTCCTTGAAACTTTTCAAAGTCGAGTAAGACGCGGCCGAGCAGCCCTTCGAAGTCCGTGGGTAAGTCCATGCGAATCAGTTCATGGGCTAAGCCAAAGACCACCTGGGCGCCGCCTCCTCCCCGAGGAGGATATTCATCGCAAATTCTTAAGATGCGCCCAGATGGATCTCCCTGCTTGAATCGTCAGGTTTCAAGGTCTGCCGCACGGGTAAAATCCGGATGCTAGTTCGAAGGGCTGCTGCGGTATAAAGAATTGCCTAAATGCATGACCGACTCGCCCCGCCGTCGTCTCCTATCGTTCAAAACCCTTCAAAGGGGGCGCCGGTCGGTCGGGTCCCTTGACCGGACCCCCTACGGTCATTTCAACTCCGCTGTCATCAGTTCGCCCGTCAATTGAGCCATTGCAGCAACCTCTGTGCAAAACAACTGCGCATTAAACGTTTCAATCCGAATAAGTCGGTCCGCCTTGGTCTTTGTAGACATGCCATTGGTGGGCCTCATCGGGGGTGATCATAAAGTCGGGGTTGATCGTGGTAAGATATTGCCGGTAGTCAACCGGCTTCTGGATGCCGCTCTGATCCGTCGTGTCTGCAATCAAAGCACTCCCGAGTAATAGACACAGCGCGATCGCCGTGGCCGATTTTGTGACGTTTTGCATTGGGCGCCTCCCATTTTTTGAAGGATTAAGGTATCCGCCCCGGTCAGATCGTCCTTGGCGCTCCTCTCTCATTTGTACTTAATTTCAGATGATTAGACAGATTTTCACACAAAGATGCGATTGTCAAACGGAATACCGCGACCATCTTGCACCAGATCGTCGCAAGGAGGCAAGACGATACGCTGTTTTTCTTGACCCAGGGTCGCACAACGTGCAATATGAAGGACCCGATAAGGTTGATGGTCCCATCCTTGACTTCTTAAATCAATGCTGTTTCACCAAACCGAGTTGCCGGGATAAGCCATGCCAGATCAATTACCTCTAACTCGCAACGATCTAGAATTCTTGCCGATTCCCCGCGATACCCAGCCGATCATTCTTATCCGCGATCATTTGGGGTTGGTGGAGGCGGGCAAGGCCATTGCCCCGCACCTGTATCAATTCCTGACCCTTCTGGATGGTACCAAGACCGTTCGCGACCTGCAAGCCGAACTGATGCGTCAAAGAGGCGGTGTTCTTGTCAGCGCGGATGAGGTGGGACGGCTGTTAGCCAAGCTGGACGAGGCGTTCCTCCTAAATTCGGAGCGCTATCAAAAGGCCAAAAATCAAATCGTGGCGCAATTCACGGACAGCCCCCGGCGGTCATGTTCCCATTGCGGCCGCAGTTACCCCGGCACACCGTCGGAATTGAAAAATTACCTGGACCAGATTTTGGCAATCCGGACCGCCGCGATGCCTCCCCAGGGCAATCTGCTGGCACTGGTTGCGCCCCACATCGATTTGGCCGCCGGCGCCAGGGTCTACGCCAGCGCGTATCAAATGCTGCGGTTCACCCACCCATCCCGCGTGGTTTTGATGGGAACGGGGCACCACGTGGGCGAGGCCCTCTTTTGTCTGACGGATAAGGATTTTGAGACGCCTTTGGGGGTTGTCAAAAACGAGCCGGGTTTGGTCCGGGAGTTACGCCAGGTCGGCGGGGAATTCATCGCCACCAATGATTTTGCCCACCGGTCGGAGCATTCCATTGAATTTCAACTGCTCTTTTTGCAGCATTTGCTGGGCCCGCAGACTTTTACGATCCTACCGATTCTTTGCGGTTCGTTCAGGGCGAGCTTAAGCGCTTACTCGCGGGAGGCCCTGCGCGGAGGCGCGGGTGCATTTCTCCAAAAGTTGGGGCAGTTCGTCAACGAGGAGACCCTCGTCGTAGCGGGAATTGATCTTTCCCACGTGGGCCTCAAATTCGGGCATGCCATGCCGGCGGCTTATTTGGAGCGTCAGAGCAAGGCGCACGACACCGCGCTTTTGAATTATCTCACGCAACTTGACGTCGAAAAATTCTGGGCAGAGTCTGCGCGCGTCGAGGACCGCTTTCATGTTTGCGGTTTTTCCACCTTGGCCAGTCTTTTGGAGCTATTGCCTCCTTGCCAGGGAGAAGTCCTCGATTATGAAATAAGACACGAAGACGTGACGCGCTCAGCCGTGAGTTTTGCGGCGGTCGTTTTCACTTCATCCGCCGGGTAGGCCCGCCCCGGAACGATTCGCGACAGCGGCCCAGAATGTCCCCGGGACGGCACCCCCATGACGGAAGCCCCCGTTTGGAAGCCTTCTAAACCGCGATTTCATCCATTCATCTTTCAACCCCCCGGCCGATGTGTTAGAATTTCCACAAAACGGCCGCCCACGCCCGCACAAATTTAGATTTAGAATACCGGCTCTTACCAACGCCAAAGGAGGTGCGTATGTTGAGATTTATTTTGTGGCTCCTGTGGGATTTTACCGGCCTGCGTTTCGTTTGGGAAAAGATAAGGCCCCCGATTGACCCGGCCAAGCAAAAGAGGCCTCCGGCAACGATCATGATATGGGCCCTTGGAATTTTGGGCCTCTACATCGCCCTCTTCGGGTTGGCGTCGCAGCGATACGAAAACCGGATCGCGATTGTCGAGAATAGAGCGAACGCCGTCCTGATTCAATTAGCCACCCCGGCCTTCAAGCAGGCCATCAGCAAAGTAGCCACCATTCAAAATATGGATTGCCCCCCGAAGCCAAATCTGCTTGAGCCGCTTTCTGTCCTGCGATCGTTATTTTCAGAGCCCGGAAAATACGTGGAGATGGTCCAGTATTTAAAGGAAACGGTTGAAGATTGGAAAGACTCGCTTGACGGGGCCGATTTAAGCCGGGCTGATCTAAAGAATGGCAGCCTGGATAGGGCTAATCTCAATAAGGCCAACCTATTGGGTGCGAACCTCCAGGGGGCTAACCTGGAGGGAGCTTCTTTGCAAGGGGCCTCCCTGTGGGAGGTGAACCTCCAACAAGCCAACCTCAAAGGCGCTTTCCTGCAGGAAGCCAACTTGAGGGGCGCGAATCTCCGGGAAGCCAATCTTCTGGGCGGCAATCTAGAGCAAGCCTCCTTGATGGAGGCTAATCTTCAGAAGGCCTATCTTGAAAAGGCTTATCTGTCGGAGGCGTATTTGGGGAATGCCAACTTGCGGGAGGCAGACTTAAGGGAGGCCGACCTGGAAAAGGCCGAACTGCCAGAGGCTGATCTGGAGAAAGCCGATCTTGCGAAAGCCGATCTGCGCAGAGCTTATCTCGGCAAAGCGCGTTTACCCATGGCCAATCTTGAGTCGACCGATCTGCGCCAAGCCGATCTCCTTGAAGCCAACCTGCAGGAAGCCAAATTGAACGGAGCCAACCTCGGCGGGACCCTGCTCATTGCGACTAATCTCCGTGGAGCAAGCGATCTAACGGTGAATCAACTCTGCCGTGCGCAAACGCTCCACAGGTCGCAATTAGATCCGGAACTTGAAAAGCAAGTGCAGCAAACATGCCCGCAGCTTCTGGAGCAGCCGCAGTAACTGCAAGAGCCAGGCGGGGCAATGAAAGCAGAGGATATCTTTGATTCTGAGTTCCCAATTTCTAGCCGGCATGAATGGCCTCTTTTAATATATCCTCTTTCATGTCCTGGTGGAGGGCCTCCGGTGTGGCAAGATCCACATCACATCCCAACAAGCTGCGCAACTCTCTTCGCAGCCGGACAAATTGAAACATACCGATCCGTGCTTGCGGGTCAAACTCCACTAGAATATCCACAGCGCTGGATTCGCGGGATTCATCTCTAGCCACCGATCCGAAAAGATACAGCGCTTTAATAAAATACCGGCGCCTGAGTTCTTTGTTCGCGCTCGAGGTTTTGAGTATTTGATCCTTGTTCATTAGGTTGCCTTTATCTGGGGTGTCGACCAACCCCTTGCAAGCCGATCAATAATAAACTCAACGGCGATACGAGTGCCCCTTTCCGCAGGTTCACCTGCCAAAATCTCAGGATCGATAACGCTCCTATCGATCCCATCTGTATCGATGACTTACTCCGGTTTGGGATTGGCTGAATATTTTTTTTTAAAAATACTCGGAAACATCCGCACATGTCAAAACGAAAACCTTAATTTACCGCGGAGACACAGACCCGCCCGGCATAGCGGTATTTGGGTCGGGAAACGATAACTGATTGAGATGAAATACAATCACAATTATGAGGAATTATTGTGAGTGATGATCGAGTCAAACAATCTGGATAGGGTTGGTTGACACACCCAAATTTCTCCGATGAATTTGCCCATATAAAACCACATAAAAAATATCTGGTTTATTCGGAGGATGGCCTGGCGCTCGCCAAAAAGACAATCGAGTTGGATCAGGATCAAATTAATCGGACTAAAAGCGCATTGAACGCTAAGTCTGAAAAAGAAGCGTTGAATGCCGTTCTCAGTTAGTTTGATACGGAACTCCAAGGCGTGATTCAAATCCACCTGGGATCGCCAACTATAAAGGGGTTAAACTTAACCAAGGTTTACCCCTTTTGTTTTTTCAGTTTGTCGGGGACCAGATTGGATAAAATTCTTCATCGAGGAACTCGTGGTGCCCATTCTGCACGAGCGCAGACTGTATGATTTAGAGAGATGACAACTGAAGAAAAGCTTCAAACAATGGAATTGCTTGGGGACCCTACTTGTCGAAATGTTCCTGATGTTTGTTGACATACGCGGCCTTTTTCAGCATACTTTATGGACGAAAAAACACGTCGCTATTCTTCGGATGAAGGCGCCAAGCAAGGTGAAACCAACTCCCTGCGAAGAGCCTGTCGCCGAAATCCAACCAAAGCGCGGGAGATCAGATTCTGTAGGGGATGAGAGCCATTGGCTTTTCGGCTCAGACAGGGCAAATCAACAAGCGAGATCATCCAAGGGGCTTGGCACCCCCTGACCGCCTTGCTGCAGGACATGGGTGTAGATCATGGTGGT
>CP070697.1:1489840-1498561 GCA_020353555.1 Desulfobacterales bacterium | reverse complement strand
ATCGATAAAGACCACCGCCAAGGGCGCCTGATAGCGGCGGGCCCGGTTGAATTCGCGGCGCAGGGCAAAATTCATCACGCGGCGGTTGAGCAATCCGGTCAACGGGTCGCGGAAGGCCATTAACTGGAGCTTTTCGTGCGCCGTGACGTTGGAAAGACACAGCGAGACTTTGACGGCCAGCTGTTCGAGCAGGCTGGTATCCAATCCGGGTTCAAACCGTTCTTTGGTGAAGTCCGCCTGGTTCAGACTGCCGAGGATTTTGCCGTCCAGAAAGATCGGCGCTAACGCCAGCGATCTAATCAGGTACTTGCGGACGGGAGGGAGGAGCTGAAAATAAGGTCCGAGGTTTTCGTTGACGAGCACGGGCTGGTGGCGATTACCGAAAAGTTCCGCAAATTTCGTGCTGTCGATAACACACAGGCGCTCTTTCAGAACGGCGGAAGCCTTCCCCTTTCGAATCGGAGCGGTTTCGCTGGCATCGATGAGCGTAATCCAGGCATAGGGGACACCGAACTGCTTTTCGATCTCGGTCAGAAGCACCTCGAAAAAATCTTTGAAGTTTAAAATGGAAAGAATTCGAAGCTCGATCGCGTGAAACTTCTTGGCGATCGCCTCGTTTCTTTGCAGGCGCTCGATGAGTTCTTCATAACTGATCATCGATTTCAGTCTGGCGGGCCAATTGATGTTGGCGTCCCGGCAATTGCGCGGACGCCCTTCCCCGGTCAAAACTGTCTGCGGTTCCAAGTCAGCGGGCGGTAGATGTCGATCGATCTCAAGTTGTCTGTGCATTCGTCCGTCGTCCAGAGTGATCTGCAAATTGGGAATACGTGAATGAGCGTTGGCGGTCACATGCGAATGAGTCCCTTAAGGGCCCGCCAGAACGCCATGCCCTGCGCTGACCGAACCCGCCGGGTGCGCCGATTTTGGTTGGCCCCCGCGGGGCGCGGGGCGCGCGGGCCAATCAACGCCGCGGCGGATTCATGTCGGGCAGGTTCTGTGCGTTCCGGTCAATGTGCTCTCAATCGCTTGCAAATCGGATGCCAGCTTGCAGACCGGGTTTAGCGGCATTTCAAGCGGATATTCAGCCTCCCGCGACCGCCTTGGGGGCTAAACGTCAAATTTATGACGAGCGCCCCCGGAGGCCCGTGGCGGGGGGGATGCCCCCCAAGGGTGCTGGGCTTGAATTTTCCGTCGGGGGTGCTATCATTTTTACCCGTGCCATTGGCCTCGGCACGCCACCGGTTCGAATCATGCGCGGCGCTGTCCGGCGCCGAGCGGTGGCGGAGTCGCGCTGACGTCTACGGGAAACGGAGCTTTCAGGGTGACCACCGAAACAGGATTGGATTTGTCGCTGACGCTCAAACAGCGGGCCAGAGGAAAACGTTTCTATTACCTGTACGCCTTCTTCAATTCCTTTTCCTGGGCCTCGCTGGCCGAGGGCGTTGTCATCCTCCTGCTGTTGCGGCTGGGAGCCTCGGAAACCTGGGTGGGCATCGTCGCCGCCTTGCAGTATGTGACGCTGCCGGCCATGGTCCTGGGCTATGTCACCGTGGCCCGGTTGGGTGTAACCGGGACGGCCGGTCTGTTCTGGGCCATCCGGAGTTGTTCGGCCGCGTTGATGATCATCGCGCCCTGGACCCAGCGGTGGGGGGTCCATATGCCGCTGTGGTTTATGTTTTGCGGTTCGCTGGGATTCATGCTGGGGCGGGCGTCGGGCTTGGTGGCCTTTACCGGCATCATCACCGAATTGACCACCGACCGCGACCGGGGCGAAGTGATTTCAAATTCATCCAAGATTTCTCAATTCGGATCCATCCTGATGACGATCGGGATGGCGCTTTTTTTGGGGACGGCCGCGCCCCTCCATCGCTATCAGATTTTGCTGGCCTTCGGCATGCTCTGCGGTCTAACGGCGGCGGCGGCGCTCTGGAAGGTGCCCGAATCCGGTCTCTTCCGCCAAACGACGCCCTTTAGGCTGTGGGAAGAGCTCAGGTGGAGTCTGGCCACCCGGGGCCGGCGGTGGTTCATGGCCATGATGCTGGGGCTGCCCGTCACCCAGGGCGTCACTTACGCCTTCGGCGTTCTGGTTGCCAAGCAGGGATACGGTCTCAGCGACCAGAACGTGGTGTTTTTTGTGCTGGTGGCCACCGTGGGAGGCATTGTGGCCTCCCACACTTACAGCCTGTTTCTGGATCAGCTCGGCTCCCGTCCCTTGCTGGTGCTGACCAGCTTCCTGGATATCGGGGGGGTCGTCCTGGTTATTTTTCTGCCCCCAACCTTTATGTTCGTTTTGGTCGGGGCCCTGTTTTTTGTGAATGGCTATGTGCAGATCGCATTCAGTGCCGCGATGCAGCATTACTTCATCAGCATTACCACCCACGCCCATCAGCTGGCCCACGGCATTATCACCCGGGCCCTCGGGGGGATGGTCGGCGGTCTGGCCCTCGGTCTCGGAGGGTGGGCGTTGGAAAGGGTCAAGCTGGCTTCGACCGCTACGGCCGATCCTCTGTTGCATTTCCGCTGGTTCTATGCCGGGCTGCTCTTGCTGCTGATTATTCGGACGGTCGTTTTTTTCAAGCTGCCCCCTCTGCGGTCCCAAGGTATCCGGGATGCGCTCAACGCCCTTTTTTCGCCCTGGGACTGGCGCGCCGTGCATGCGGTCAAACGGGCCATCACCGTGCAAAGCGAAGATGAAGAGAGCAAAGCCCTGGCGGCGTTGATGCATACCGATTCACGCATCTATCAGGCGGACCTGGAGCGTTATCTGAATTCCCCCAGTATCTTTATCCGCCAGCGAGCCATGGACGCGCTCCAGCGGGCCAAGCCCACGCCGACGCTCATTGCCATTCTGGAAAGGGATTTACAGGTCAACCGATTCACCACCGCCCATCAGGCGGCCTATTGGCTCGGTCATTGGAAAGTGGTCGAAGCGGTGCCCCTGCTCGCCAAGGCCGTCGACAGTGAAGATTTTCTGCTCAGCGGTGCGGCCATCCACGCCCTGGCCGGGCTGGACGAAAGGAGCACGCTGCCCTTGATCGAGAGAAAATTCTCACAAACGCAAAACCCCTATGTACTGATTGAAGGTGCCCGCGCCATCTCGCTCTGGGGCCAACCGCGCCGTTATGGCCTGCTGCTTCAGAAGTATCTGCTCGACATTCCTCCTCAGGCCAAAGACGAATTATCGCTTTCGATCACCCGCCTGTTAGGTCTTTACGACGCATTTTACTTTGATCTAGGTATGCGGCACCGCGAGCCCGCCCAGCTGATGCGCGAATGGCAGGAACGCTACGCCGCCCGGGATGAAGCGGGGCTGATTCCTGCCCTTCACCGGGGCGATCCCCAACGCGCTTTACTGGAAGCATCCTTGCAAGCGCAACAACGCCGCTTTCAGCTTTGGTTTTACGTCGATACCGTCGATTTCCTGGCCAAGCTGACGGATCGCGTCCACGGCGAGGTGGCTTTCCTGATGGCCTTTCTGCTGTTGACCCCCGATGGGTTTCATATCGACTCCCACTGAATCCCAACGACGGCCCGCAGGGGCCGGACGCTTATAGCCCGGCCGTGACATGGCGCCCCCCTTGGGTCCGGCCGCGAGGCGCCTGGGGCGAACGGTCAAGCCCTCGGATTCAAAGCCACAGCTGCAAACCCCAACGGTTGAGCTTGCCGACGTCGCGACCCGCCAGATCCATCACACGCAGCGTCCAGGTTCCCGCGGCCGCCTGGCCCTTCAAGGCCGCCAGGGCCGCGAGGGTTTCCTCCGAGTAGGTTTTAATCAGATTGTCCTGGTTGCCGCCGCTGCGATCATGCAGGGTGATTTCATCGCCGGCGGGCGCCGCCAGCGTCACCCGCAGATCGCCGATCCAGGTATGGGTGACATCCAGCCAGACCTGGATTCCTCGCACGGTTCCGCTGGCTGCGATCTCGATGCCGTCGGCGATCCCCGCCGGATCATTATCGGGAATGGCCCGCGCGGGTGCGCTTTCCTGTTCGACCTGCCGGGTCGTTGCCAGCCGGATATCCAGATCCCATCGCCGCAGTTTTCCGGTGTCGACCCCGGCATGGTCGGAGACGGTGAGTTTCCAGTCGCCGGTCGCGGACGTGCCTGTCAATTGACCCAGAGCCGGCGTGGAATGAACATCATAGGTCTGGACCAGATCATGGGTGCGGGCCCCGGTGCGGTTGTGCAGGACGATCGCGGTTTGGTCGGGCGCGGTCAAAACCACCCGTAGATCGCCGATGTACGTGTGCGCAATGCTGACCCCCACCTTGAGGCTGCCGATGATGCCGGCCTGCGCCACCGTGATCGTGCTGCTCACTCCCGGCGGGCTGTCGTCGGGAATGGAGACATCGGGGGTCGCTTCGGCGAAAAGCGATTCCTTTTCCACGGCCGCGCCCAATTGGGCCAGATAGACCAAGGCGAAATCCTGGGGGCCGTGGGGGATGTTGGAGCCCACCACCTCAAGCACCCAGCTTCCCGGCTCGGGATTCGGGATGTGGATTACTTCCACATTGTTCTTGGCGTCCAGGGTCAGGGTGGTGCCGGCCGCCTGGTTGCCCACATAGCGTTTGCCGCTGGGCGCAACGAGAATCAGGTTGAGGTTGTTTACCAGGGATGCCCCCGGGTAATCGCTGTAGGCCAGGACCACGCGCAGGGCGAAATCGGCGGATTGGACGTCGATATTCGTCGTGTAGACTTCGCCCGTGCGCAGCCCCGGCGCGACTTCGAGGAACGTGGCCTCCGTCGGCGCAGGGGGCGTTAAAACCGCATCCAGATTGACGCGGCCGTATCCCTGGTCATTATCCAGGACCGCACCCGGGGTTCCGTAGCCGGCCAACCTCTGGGCGCCGGCGATGAGGGTGGCCTTCAGCAGCGCCGCCGAAGGGTTTGGCAGCGCTTTTTGCGTGCGCAAGTATTCGCGGATCAGCGCCACGGCGCCGGCCGTCAGGGGCGTGGCCATGCTCGTGCCGCCCATATGGAAATAGAATTTGCTCGGCGGATAAGCGGCCCAGGCCGTGTTGTTGGGCGCGATCATGGTCGAGCGGGTAGACAGGATAAAGGTTCCCGGGGCCACCACATCGGGTTTGACCCGGCCATCGCGCGACGGGCCGCGGCTGCTGAAGGCGACGATCTGCTCCGGGTTGTCGGCCATCGGATCGCTGCGAAACGGGGCCACGGGATAATCCGAAGGCCACCAGGCGCCATAGGTGTTTGCATTGAAGGCCGTGCGTTCGTTCTCGCAGGCCCCGACCGTGATGCAGTTTTTGGCCGTCCCGGGGGAGGTGACGCTCATGGGATTGATCCGGCCGTCACCGTCCCGATCCGTCCCGTCATTGCCGCCGGCCACCAGCACGCAAAAATCTCTGTGCTCCCAGACAAAGCGATCCAGCTGCTCGCATTGGCTGTCGTAGGCGCCGGGTTCACCGCCGCCCCAGGAATTGGAGTGAATGCGCACGTTTTGCTGGTAGGCATCGGCAAACAATCCGGTCAGGTCGAGGGGAATCCCGCTCAGAACATAGCGGCCGTACCGGCTGTAATCGGCCGGATCTTTCCATTGCATTTCCTGCTCGACGGCTTGGAATACCAATTGGGCCTTGTGGGCCAGACCTCGAATCGGTGGGTTGTTGCCGGGGATGGCGAGGCTGGCGGAACCGCTGCCCAACACCGATCCGGCCACGTGCGTGCCATGACCGCTGTCCAGATCCGCCGCGCCGTCGTCGGCTCCCGGGTTATTGACCCAGGACGCAAAATCCCGCGTCATGGGATAACTCATGATCATTTGGATGCGCCCGGCGAAATCGGGGTGGATCGACGCCAGGTCCGCCGTATCGATTCCCGTATCACAGATGCCGATCACTTCGCCCGCACCGCTTAAGTTCAAATCGGTGGGGCTCAGTGCGGCGCGGGTTCCCATGATCTGCGCGGCCACATCGTTGGACGTCCGCTTGACAACCCGTTCGCGGATGAAACGCACGCCGTGAATCGCGGACAAATCCCGCAGACGCTTCGCCGCTGCCGCCCCCCCTTGGGGATCCTTGACCACCAGGAGGGCGGCGGGGGCCTCCTTGTTCAAGACTTGAAAGCCGAGCTTTTTAACGGCCGGCAGCGCCGCGCGCAGATCTTTGGCATCGAAGAATTCAACCGTGTAAAGACCCGGCAGAAGCTTTGTGCGCGGCAAGCGCGGGGCCACCTCCTCCGCTGGGCGTCCCCGCGGGGTCAACACCGCGGGTGCGATGCGGTCGGCGTGGGACAAATGCCCTACCCAGCGCACGCAGGGCAGCGCGGCGATGCGCGCGAGATCTTGGGCGTCCGCGCGCACGATGTAGGCGAAAGCCTCTTGGGGCACACGCGGTTCGCCCCCGGCTTTTTTGATCGCCTTTAACCATTCCTCTTTAATGGGGCCGATGAATTGGACCAGATAATGGTGGGGGCCGGGGGCCAAGCGGCGCACGCCTTGGTAAGCGGGATGGGCGCGCAGCTTGCCTTTCGGGTCGACGCGGGGCTGCGAGGTGTCAATCGCGCGCTCGCCGACGCGAAGGGTGTATAGATCGGTGATATCCTCCAGGGGATATTGCCGCGCCAGATCGGCGATTTGATCGGCGGCCACCTCCACGAGGGCAAAACCCGGATACGTTGCGATCACCCGATAGTTGGCGGCGAGTCGATCTTGCTCGGCCCCGGTGCAAAAAACTTTTATGAATCTGTCCATAGGGGTATCTCCTTTCTTGAACGTTAAGGGATCCAACCCAGAGGCCCAGCGGGAGATAATACCACCACGACCGCCGCCGGGCGTAACGGCCGGTCGCGAAGTGACGCCGGCCGGGTTGCCCCGCAGCCGCCGGTCGCAAACCTTTGCGCGGAAAGATCAGCTAACGCGGCGCATAATAACCGTTTCCCTGACAGGCGCGGCAGCGATCGCCCTGGCGCGTGGGGTAGGCTTCGCCGCACCTCGGGCAAACGGCGATGGGGCCCTTTTTCGAGCGCTGGAATAAATCGGTCAAGCGGATCGCCCGGGAAGACAGCACCGACCGTCCGGCTTCGAAAATGGTTTGGTTCAATACCTCCAGCGGCAGATCGTGCTTGGGAACCCGCTGCATGTACCAGTTGTAGAGATTGGGAAAAGATCGGGTGGACGTCAGATCCAGCCAGACCCGGTATCCGTTGAGATTGTGCCGATCGTAGAGGGTCAGGGCGAATTTATCCCAGTCGACAACCTTCATCCACCCATTGCCATACGTGCAGGGCGTGAAAAGCTGGACCGCATCCGGCAGGCAGTAGCGGGTTTCCACAATGGCATCGGCTTCCACACCGGGTCCGATTAACTCGAGGGCCCGGTCCACCATGAAACCACCCAAAACGAGCCCGGGGGCCAGGTAGCCGTGGAATTTCTCAATCTCCTGGAGAAACTCCGCCACCGATCGGCCGCAAATCATCCGACTATTTTCCGTGGGTTCTTGTTCCATCGCCATGCAGCGCTTGTAAGATTCAGCAAGCTAAACGGTTACCGGCGGTTTGACTTCCGCGGCGCAAACCCGGTCCGCGGGGCCGGCCTCTTGCCCCCGTACCGGTTAGGTTTATTTTAAATCATACTTCCGAATACCGGACTGTCAACGCAAACTCGCGGCCTATTTTTTAAAAACCGGCCGGCGGACTTCTCTAGACCCCGGCACCGCATCGCCCCGGGGCGGCCGAAGCTTGCGGGCGGACAAACCCGGCGCGCTTCAAAAAAAGCTTGCGCTCAACGGCGCCGCCAGTGGTATATAGGCTTGACAGCAGGGCGTTTTTGTCATTACTACGACCACGATATCATTCTCAAGGCATCACTGAGGATCGGGAATTGATGCGACTGAATCATAGACTCTATGAACTGTTCATCGAGAAGGCCCGCCGGGTCCGGATTGAATCGCTCAGCATCGGTCTGGGCTATACGGCGGTGACGACGTTGGATGGCGGGATCGGCATTGCTTATACCTATTTTGAGAGCAAGAAGTCTTGTCAGCAGTTAAAGCATTATGTGGATTACGAGGGCCGGGCGGCCCCCGGGCTTCTCGAAAAAATTCTGGGGACCGAAACGATTCAAAGAAGTATGGCCCTGGCGCTCATCAATGCCTTGAATCACGCCCAGGCCCTTTTGCTGCCCACCGACCGGCATAATGAAATTCTGTTCGAGAAACTTGCGATCCGCGCCGGGACCCGGGTGGCCATGGTGGGTTTTTTCGGCCCGCTGCTCGCTAAATTCAAGGAAAGCCAAGCGGCCCTGGAAATCATCGATGATTCGCGGGGGATCGGCTGCAAGGCAAAATTTTACGAACTGCTCGCGGACTGGGCCGAGGTATTGTTTTTGACTTCGACCTCGATTTTAAACAACACCACCGAAGAAATCCTGGCCCATGCGGGGGCGAAAGTCAAAACCGTCCTGCTCGGTCCCAGCACCCCGATGGTGGCCGAAGCCTTCGCGCATCTGCCGGTGCATATGCTGGCCGGGACCGTGCCGGTGGACAAAGCCAAGGTGCTCAAAGCCATCCGCCACGGCTTGGGGACCCCTTTTTTGCAGAAATTCAGCCGCAAGCCTTTGTGGGTCATCGGCTGAGAGGGCCTTGGCAACGCGGTCCGAGTGGTTATGTTGGGCCTTTCCGGGCCCGACGAAGAGGGGACGGGGTTTGAGGTCTGACAGCGGGCCGCCGACATTTCAAGGACAAAAAATGATGCCAACGCAATTGCAG
>CP070697.1:1480971-1489740 GCA_020353555.1 Desulfobacterales bacterium | reverse complement strand
CAGGTTGCCGGTGGGATTGGAGGGTGAATTGATGAATATGGCTTTGGTTTGCGGTGTGATCTTTTCGCGGATGACTTCCGGCCGGTATTGAAACCCGTCTTCTTCATAAACCGGGACCGTCACCGGCACCCCTTCCACAAACTTAATGAAGTTTGGGTAACAGGCATAATGGGGATCGGAGATAATGACCTGATCATTTTTTTCGAGGAGAGCGGCAAACAATAGCAAGATGGCCGGCGAGGATCCTGACGTAACGATTACGCGGTCCGGCTCGACGGACACCTGGTAAGTTTTGAAATAATATTGGGAAATGGCTTCCCTGAGTTCAAATAATCCCAGGCTGTGGGTATAATGCGTATGGCCCTCCTCCAGGGCCTGGTAGGCCGCTTCTTTAATGCAAGCGGGAGTATCGAAGTCGGGCTCCCCAACTTCCAGATGGATGATCTGGGCGCCTTCCCGCTCCATTTCATGCGCCTGTTCCATAACATCCATAACAATAAACGAAGTGATGCCTTCCGTTCGCTTGGCGATCATAATCCTTCCTGTTGTACAGCACAAATTGGGTTATCAACTCTTGACTGTGTTCTCGAAACCATATCGTTGATCCTGGTTTGGATCGGCTTTGCGGCAGCGACTCGCGCGGCTAGACAACTTTATTCAGCGGATATTCGATGATACCCTCAGCGCCATTGTTAAGTAATTTGGGGATCAGGTCTCGCACAATATCGGTACTGACCACCGATTCGACCGCAAACCAGTCGGATTGATAGAGGGGTGACACGGTGGGGGCATTCAAACTCGGTAGCAGGGCCACAACTTTTTCCAGCTTTGATTGCGGAACATTCATCTTAAGCCCCACCAATTTCTCGCCTAAAAGCGCTCCCTTCAGTAGCAGCGCAATTTGTTCGACTTTTTCTCTCTTCACGGGGTCCTGCCAGGCCGCGTGATTGACGATCAGTTGCGTGTTGGTTTCCATTAGTTCATGGATAATTCGCAGCCCATGGGCTTTGATGGTACTTTCGGTTTCGGTCACTTCGACCACGGCATCGGCCAGCCCGGTTACGACCTTGGCTTCCGTGGCACCCCAGGAAAATTCGATGCTCACGTTCACATTACGCTCGGCGAAATAGCGCTTCGTAAAGCCTACAAGCTCGGTGGCGATCTTTTTCCCTTCCAGATCTTCCAGGTGTTTAACCGGCGAATCGTAGGGAACGGCCAGAACCCAGCGGGCCGGACGCGCACTCACCTTAGAGTAAATTAGATCGGTAACGACATGGACGTCCGAGTCATTTTCAGCGATCCAGTCTTTTCCGGTCAGCCCTGCGTCCAGGGTACCGCTCTCGACATAGCGTGACATTTCTTGGGCACGGCAAATGGCACAGGCAATGGTGTGATCATTGATTTCGGGAAAGTAACTTCTTCCGTTGACACTGATCTCCCAGCCGGAACGTTTAAACAGCGCAATGGTTGCGTTTTGTAAACTTCCTTTCGGTATTCCCAGCTTTAATATTTTGCTCACTTACGATCTTCCTCCTCCGGATCAAAAACCGGTTTTCCGATTACCGTCACAGTCCCGTTTTCAACTTTTTGGAAGAAACAACTTCTATGACCGGTATGACAGGCCCCGCCGCCGAGTTGTTTCACCTTCAGCAGCACCGTATCATTGTCGCAGTCGATTCTGATTTCTTCGACCATCTGCAGGTTTCCGGAAGTTTCCCCTTTCACCCAGAGTTTTTGTCGGCTGCGGCTGTAATAAGTGGCCTTTCCGGTGGATAGCGTGGCCTCCCAGGCCTCTTGATTCATATAGGCCAGCATTAGAACCTCTCCGGTGGAAGCATCTTGGGCTATCGCCGGAACAAGTCCGTTCATTTTGCTAAATTTTAGCAGGAGCATAACAACCGTCAATAATTTCCATTTTATGGAATTTTATTGATTTTCAGGACGATGCTTTCTAAAATTCAAAGGTGACTCAATTTGTTGCTTGAAAGCAGCATACAAAAGTTCTAATATGATAGATTTGAAAATCGGCAAATCGGCGACGATATCTTGTTTTTTTAAACTTTTATGACTAACCGTTACATAGAATAATGTCAAATTGTTTTTCGTCCATACCGTGGGTAGTTTCCAAGACATTGTTCAGGGCTTTCTAAAATATGTCAGCGCAAAAAAGCATGACACCGGCATCCGAGCCAAGTACCTCGCGAAAAAAAAGCGGATTTATCCGCCGACTCTTACGGTGGTTCCTTTTTTTAGGTCTTTTTGGCATTCTTCTCGGAGCTGCGGCGAGTTTGGCCGTCTATTACTATATCAGTGCGGATCTTCCCAAAATAACTTCGTTGGCGGATTACCGTCCCCCGATCATCACGACGCTTTATTCCGATGACCACCGTAAAATCGCCGAATTTTATAAAGAGCGCCGTATTGTGCTTCCGCTTGCGGAAATGCCGGATATGCTGATCAAAGCGTTTATCGCCGCCGAAGATTCTAGATTCTACAAACACCAGGGAATCGACATTTACAGCATTCTCAGGGCGTTTTTCAAAAATATCGAAGCCGGGACAATCGTCCAGGGCGGCAGTACCATCACGCAGCAAGTAACCAAGTCCTTCTTGTTAACCCCGGAAAAAAGCTATACCCGCAAATTAAAAGAGGCCATCCTGGCCTATCGGATTGACAAGGTCTTTTCTAAAGAAGAGATTCTTTTTTTATACTTAAATCAAATTTATTTGGGCCACGGCGCCTACGGTGTGGAAGCGGCCGCCGAAAATTATTTCGGTAAATCGGTTCAAGAGCTAAATTTGGCCGAATGCGCTCTTTTGGCAGGTTTACCTCAGGCCCCCAGCAAATATTCCCCCTTCAGGTATCCGGAGCGGGCCAAGCAGCGACAGATTTACGTTTTAAACCGGATGGTCAAGGAAGGATACATCGACGCGAGTCAAGCGACTGAGGCGAAAAACACCCAGCTTGATATAAGACCCCGGCGCAATTGGTATATTGAAGAGGTTCCCTTCTATACCGAGCACGTGCGGCGGTACGTTGAAACGAAATACGGCCCGGATGCCCTGTATACGCAAGGACTACAGATCTATACGTCCGTCAATGTTGAAATGCAAAAGATCGCGCAGGCCGCGATTGAAAAAGGACTGTTCGAATTGGATAAACGCCAGGGCTACCGGGGGCCTCTGAACCATCTGAAACCGGAAGAAATCGAATCTTTTTCCAAAACGATTCAGCGCGAGATTGAAGGACGCCCTCTGGAGCAGGATGCAATCGTCAGAGGCGTCGTTATCGAAATCAACGACCCGCAGAAAACGGCTAGCGTTCGGATCGGCAATGCCCTCGGTGTCATTGGAATCAATGACCTGCAGTGGGCCCGCAAGCCGAATCCGGAGGTCAGTTATTGGGAGGACAAAGTCAAGCGTCCCGGCGAGGTCCTTCGCGTGGGGGATGTTATCCTGGTTAAACTGCGGGGCCAACCAGACGACGAAGGCCTTTGGAAATTGGCCCTGGAACAAATCCCGCTCGCTCAGGCGGCGCTGCTTTGCATTGAAGCCAAAACCGGTCAGGTAAAGGCGATGGTGGGCGGGCGCGATTTTAGAGAAACCCAGTTTAACCGCGCTATCCAATCCAGGCGTCAGCCGGGCTCGGCGTTCAAACCCATTGTTTACGCTGCGGCGCTGGATAAGAAATTCGAAGATGATCCCCATAAATTCTACACGCCTGCCACGGTGATCATTGATTCTCCGATTGTGTACAAAGATGCGGAACGCGATTTTACGTGGAAGCCCAAAAATTACAAGCAGAAGTTTTTTGGACCCACCTTGCTGCGCGACGCGCTCGCCAAATCCCGCAACGTGGTCACCATAAAAATTCTCCAAGACATCGGTGTTGACTATACTATCGACTATGCTCACAAACTGGGCATCACTTCCGCGTTGAATCGTGATCTGTCCATCGCCTTGGGCTCTTCCGGGGTCTCTCTGTTGGAAGTTGTCGAAGCCTACTCGGTTTTCGCCAATCAAGGCTACCTGATTGAACCGGTATTTATCACCAAAATTGTCGATCGGGATGGGAAGGTAATTGAGGAAACGGTCTCCGAAGGTAAGAAGGTTATCGAAGAAACCACGGCCTATCTGATGACACATCTGCTGGAAGGCGTGGTTAAATACGGCACGGCGCAGCGGGTTAAGGCACTAAATCGCCCGGTCGCCGGCAAAACCGGAACCACCAACAACCTGTTCGATGCCTGGTTTATAGGGTACACGCCCGATTATGTTACCGGAACCTGGGTGGGATTTGACGATGAAGCCCCATTGGGGAAGTTCGAAACCGGTTCCCGGGCTGCAAGCCCCATTTGGCTGGAATTCATGCAGAAGATATTGGCAAACGAACCGGTCCACGCCTTTCCGGTCCCGGAAGGGGTGGTTTTCACCAAAATCGATGCCGATACCGGCCTCCTGCCCATTCAGGAGTCGAAAAATACCGTTTTCGTATGCTTCAAAGAAGGCACCGAACCCACCGGATATACCAAAAAACCGGGTACGATCACCGAGCAGGAGGAATTTTTTAAAACGGATTTGTAATTGCAGATCCCATTCGTCGATTCTCACGCTTCGTCCTCCGGCAGGCGTACAAGGAGGACAGGCTTTCGCGAACGCCGCAACACTCCGCGCGCGGTACCGCCCATCAAAGCATCTTTTAGTGCGCCATACCCGTGACGGCCCATGACGATCAGATCGCAATTTCTTTCCTCAGACACTTTGATGATCTGCTCTACCGCATTGCCTCTTTCCACCAGAATTTCATCCATATCAATGCGGCCTTCACCGATTTCTTTTTCAGCATTCCGGCGGAACTTGTCCAGCACGTCGCGGATCGCCAAATGTTCACGTCTCTTACCGATTAGCGCCTCGCGTGCTTCATCGAAATGGCGCTTTTTTATCTCTTCCCACTGTTTTGAGCTGACATAACTGCTGACTTTCTCATCCAGGCTGGGATCTTGATGCATCACATGCAGAATGACGAGTTTGGCCTTGTACAAATCGGTTAGACTCACCGCAAATGCAAACGCATAGCGGGCACTGTCTGAAAGATCTGTGGCGTATAGAATTTTTTTGATTTTAATCTCGGGCAGTTCCATGGCGCATCCTTTATATTCTTAAAGGTTGGTTCAAATCTGTCCCCCGAGCACGTATAATTTCGGGAGAGTGATTCCGGCATAAAGAAAATAAGTATGCTCGAGCCTAAGATGGGTGGCCGGATTTGCGATTTTTTTCCGATTATGCAGCAGCCTTTCTAAATTTTTTTCTTTCATGAATCGGCAACGTCAGAGTGGAATCCTTGCGAATCCGGATTTTTTGCATGAAATAGACCAGCACCCACAAAGCAATGCCGGTGGCGTCCACGATGAAGGTCGGCACGTCGATTCCGGTTAGTGCCATGATCATGTGCGGGAAAAACAGAATCAACGTTGCCACGGCGCAGATGACCCACTCCACGATATTGGTGGCGCAAAGGAAAATATCATCAAAAAAGCCGATGCTCTCAACGCGACGTTGAAAAGTGTGAGAAAGAAAAAGAAAAAATACCTGACATTAACTAAAGAAATACAGTCGTTCTCTAAAATGCTCGAGTAAACTCGTTCCTAACTGTTGATAATGTCGGCTGCGGGACTGATTGCAGCCAATAAAACCACTTTATCCTTTCTAACAAATGCAGTTATGTTCTGGCTCCACGGAATCTTTTCAAATCCGGGTCAAAGGGGGGTTGTTAGACCGGGCAAGGGGTAAGAACCCAGGGGCTTCACCCTAATTGGAATGTTGGAAGGACTAAATAATGATAATTTCGCAAAAAGTCGAGATTTAAGATCACTACCACCTTATATTGGTGTAGTTGTGGGCAGGATATGCTATATGTTGTGGCCAAGAATACTATGACGGACTTTTTACGAGTCCATCAATAATAGGAAAATGGTTTTTAAAATAATGAGGTGATGGTTCAATGGTAAAATTCTTTTATTAGGCCTGCTTTCGCGAATCGGTTGGCCAGATTTCGAAAATATCGGGGGTATCCCTTAACAGGTTTCAACCACAAATAAGCCGCCAACACCGGTGCACCTTTATTACCGGACGGTCGAATTTCTTCAAAGGTCGATCGCGTCAAGGATTTGTTTTTTTCAGTTAAGAGAGGTTGCAACCCATTCATCGGCTTAAAATCAAGTTATCCTCTGCGATGGCGGAATCCGCTATAATGACAATTGACTTGAGATGAAATTGCTGTTTAATTTTCCTGATATTTTCGTTTTTTAAGCCTCTCATTTTGGAAACGCTGCCGGGATGGACACTTATGACTGCCTGATCTCCCAGCACATTTGTTGATTTAAGGGCCAGGACGGCTAGATCAAAAAAGATTTCGGAATGGACAAGATGTCCGAAAGCAGGATGATAAGGCCCTGCCAGGAGGGTTGAACCGCCTTCAAGGTCTTCCGAGGCCTGCAGTCCCATGCGGATCACTTGAATATCTGCTTTTTGAAACATCAGATATAAATTTTTCACCAAAGACACGCATGTTGCAAGCGCCAACGGAATGTAATCGCCCTTCCGGTACCATTGCGCCAGGAGGCTGTTTGCAAGCACGACGGTCGGATAAATCCTGACAAAATCGGGTTGCAGATCCACGATCCGGCGACCGGTTTGGAGGCTCCGGGACGGATCATCACCGGGCAGGCCGATCATTATTTGTAAACCGATTTGATAGTTGCGGTCTCGAAGCAAATGAACCGCACGGATCGTCGCGGCGCAGTCATGGCCTCGCCGGGCCATGGCCAAAATTTGGTCATCCATGGACTGGACACCGAGCTCTACGGTGGCAATCGGAAAATTTCTAATCAAATCGAGTTGCTCTTCATCGATCGTATCCGGTCGGGTGGAGAATCGGATACTGTCCACCCGGCCTTGCCTAACAAATTGGGTGGCTTCTTCGAGTAAAAAGCGGATATCCTCACGGTGAAGGCCTAAAAAATTCCCCCCAAAATAGGCAATCTGAACCTGTTTTCTTCGTGGGCCTTTGTACTTCAAAAATCGGTCAATCAAGGCGCGCAACTGCGCCTTGGAGAGTCGCTTCCGATGGACGCCCGTAATCGAAGTCTGGTCACAGAAAACACATTGGTGCGGGCAACCGGCATGAGGCAGGAAGACCGGAATGATGAACGGTCGGGATCTGGTCACGGGTCGTTGCTTACAAGTCAATGGATGTTGGGTGCTGCACGCAGGTCTCTGCCGTCTTGTTGCTTGCTGTTTAACACCTTGGAATGATTGCCGACCCCATGAACCCAGAAAAAAACTCCCCGACACCGTTCTATCGCAACCCGGACGGAGACCAGCAAAGGGGATCACAAATCTTTCTTCAGAATTTGCAGGGCTTGGCCTGCCGCGTCTTGTTCCGCCATTTTTTTGCTCTTGCCGATGCCCTGGGTTGTCAGACCGCAGACTTCCAGCTGTACGCGGAAGGTTTTGTCGTGGTCGGGGCCTTCTTCGTGGATAATTTCGTAGTTTGGCATTTCCTGTTGCTGGACTTGGACAAATTCCTGAAGCTCGCTCTTGTAGTCATGGTACCGGCCAGAAGTTCGCACCTGTTTGAGAAAGGGCGCAAATTTGGACTCAAGGAATTGAAATATGACTTGAAAACCGCCATCAAGATAAATGGCGGCCACGAGGGCTTCCAATGTATCGGCTAAAATCGAATTCTTGTCACGCCCATTGGTCTGAATCTCGCCTTTTCCGAGCTGAATATATACTCCGAGATCCATCCCACGCGCAATCTTGGCAAGCTGGGATTCATTGACGAGATTGGCGCGCAATTTCGAAAGATCGCCCTCATTCAGTTCCGGATAGCGCCGCATGAGAAGATGACCGATAACCAAGTTTAAAACGGCATCCCCCAAGAACTCAAGCCGCTCGTTATCGCGCAGGGATGAATCCGCCTGTTCGTTCACAAAGGAACTGTGTCGCAAGGCCTCATTGAGCAAAGATTCGCACGCAAATTCATATTGCAGCTTCTCTTCGATGGCATGGCGGTTCGGGGTTTCCATTCCAATGCCTATACCCGCTGAGCTCCACGCCATCAACCAAGCTTTGTCGCTGTTGATGACGTTTTTGTTCTTTATCTCAAACAAACTGGAATTTTGAGAGCGGAAGCTGGATAAATATGGATAGGGTCTTTTGAACCAGATTGAGACTAATCGTTTCGAATTAATTTTTCGTACAATTCATAGGGGATGTGAAGATCACCTTTGCCCGTGCCCATTTCAATTTCCGGATTCAAGGACCCATGAAAGTCTGTACCTCCGGTCATCAATAAGCCGTAACGTTCAGCAAGCTCAGCGTATTTTCTGATTTGACACGAGCTGTGCTCAGGGTAAAAGACCTCAATTCCCATCATCCCCATCGCTTTCAATCTTGAGATGAGATCTTCAAACCTTTGATCATCGGCGATATTCAAAAGGCCCGGATGCGCCAAAACCGGAATTCCCCCCGCACGCCGGATAATTTCAATCGCCCGATCGCAATCGATGCGAAATTTATCCACGTAGGCTGGCTGGCCGTTTCCCAATAGCGTGTCAAAGGCCTCGTCGACGGATTGTACAAACCCTTTTTTTACCAATACGCTGGCGATGTGAGGCCGGCCCAACTGACCCCTCCCGGCTTCTTTGCGGACTTCATCTAAAGCCAGATCGAAACCCAGATGGTTGAGGCGCTGGATGATGGCCGG
>CP070697.1:1472042-1480871 GCA_020353555.1 Desulfobacterales bacterium | reverse complement strand
GCTTGGCCTCTCTCCCGTTGATGGTGGACAAGACCCCGTTTACGATGGTATCGACCAGTGGCTCGCGCGCATACGCCTCATGCATGGCAACAAAAATATCTTCTGATACCGGAGCTCCGGTCGGCCCCCCCTGACACAGAGGGGGGCGGGAATCATCGAAACTTCTGGCGGCCAACTTCCGTGCATCCCGGCCTTCCCCCAAGGTGAGTTCGCGGGGTGCACCGGCGACAGCCATCATTACCTCATCTTCGGTGTACTTGATGACACGGCCCGTATCCATGCAGTAAATGCCAGTATCCACGAGCATTTCGAGACCGGCCTGGAATAATCGATCGATCATGTCCGTGTCCGTGGGGATGATCTTGGCCCTGTCAAACTCAAGCTTGTACTTTTCTTTTAACTGGTTTGCCTTTTGGTAGGTGAGTTTTTTATCCCATTCATCTTCATCTACCTTGGGACCGGTGCGTGCTCGATCATAGGTCTCGAACACGCCCACTTTCTCTTTGAAGGCCATCTCTACCTCCTTTCTCCAAAGGATTAGCCGGTTAATTCCGTGACAAGATCCACCGCCGCGGCCGCATTGTCGGCCCATCCATCGGCACCGATCTCGTCCGCCCATTCCTGACTGGTAGGGGCACCGCCAAAGAGACACTTGAACTGATCACGAATACCGCGATCCTTTAGTTCCTTGATAATTTCCCGTTGGGCAGGCATAGTGGTGGTCATAAGAGCCGAACCGGTGATAAAATCGACCTTATTTTCGACGGCTGCTTCGACTACCTCACCCACCGGCACGTCGCGACCCAAGTCAAGAACCTCGAAGCCGTTGGCTTGCAGCAAGATCTTCAAGATTCCCTTGCCAATGTCGTGGATATCTCCCTCAACGGTGTGAACAATGAGTTTGCCTTTGGCGGAGTAACCTCCCTTAATGTGGGGTGCCAAAATGTCCACGGCAGCGGTAAAGGCCTCGGCCGACAAAATTATCTGGGGCACGTAGATCTCCGCATTATCAAACTTATCGCTAATCACTTTCATAGCTTCCGAAAGCCCCCGGTCGATACAAGTTAGCGGATCGATCTTTTGTGCCACAGCTTCCTCTGCCGTCGCTTTAGTGCCCTCTAAGTCCATGTCTAAAACACCCTTTTTCAGGCGTTCCAAAATATCCTTTTCTGCCATTCATTTCACCTCCCTTCCTTGTGACGTTAGGTCGACCTTTGCCATAATCTCCAGCGCCATTTTCTTATCACCCCCTTTCCGTTTGGGCATCCGATGCCCGTTTTAGATACAACCATCAACTCCTTTCCTTGATCAACACTCAAGCCGGAGCGGGAATCTGGATACCCTTTATGCATCCACATCTTGGCCCTTGCACCCAAAGCCATTTGGCCAGGGGCCTCACGCTAAGCGTAAGCGAGGACGCTCAATTTGTTTAAGGCAGATTTAGATAATCCTCCCGGCATAGGAGGAGAAGTTTGTTTTTTTTATTCTTATGCCGTCAGCTTCTTCAAAGATGGAAAGTAAAATTAGGGAATTGAATTTTGGGAATTACTGCGCGTGTTACACAAATGCCTCGTTCGACCTCAAATTAGTTACACAAATGCCTTGTTCGACCTCAAACAAGCGGCACATGAAAGCAGCAGCTGAGCAAGTGTGGCGACCTCTGGGATAGGCGCACAGAGATTGGAAGAGCAAAAACAAAACGTGGGGTAAAACTGAGGTTACGCAAAACCGGCATTTGTTCTAATCTTCTCCTTCACAAATGCCATCTTCACCCTCGAAAGAATGGCACGCTTATGATAGGTAGGTATCCTGGCTCGCGGCTCATTCTGCTCTCTGCGCCTTCCCAGTCATTTAAACCAGTGGCTTCTTGCAGATTTCAATCTTCCAGGAAAAATTAAGCAGTCCCATTCCTCTTACAATACCGGCGTTTTGCGGTCGGAACCGGATTCGTGGGAAACAGGATCGCCGCTTACAGTTGCGGGGCAACGATGGCTTCTCACCATCTTCCCTACCGATGAAGAATAAAACATCGCCTCTCGAATACTTTTTATACACCACTTATCCCACCGTAGCAATTTTTGTGCCTATATCGATCAATTCGGAATGGTCCTTGGTTTTAGTGGAAAAACAGTAAATTATAGTCCATCGTGGCTGAACACGGGTGCCTCGATTGTATGACATTTGAGCCCTAGTGTGGCGAGGGGATCGGCTCTGTTCGGAATTGAGGACGAATATTGATGCTCACGAAATGAGTTAACGGTGTCTCTCGGTGGCGGGGGGACAAGGTTAAGGTGAGGGCGGATATGTTTGATTTCAATCAGTCATATCCCGCTTTGCCGTCATTCTCTGGTATCAGAGGTATGAAAACAAGACCGAATACCAAGCCGTCAAAGCATGTGACGGTTGGTAATATGACATATGTGTCAGAATCTGACAAGATTGTGCATTCCTTTTCGCGTCGGGCAGTGTTGCTTTTGTCAATATTTCCCAATTCTTGCATATTTCCCAATTCTTGCATCTTTCACCGGGGTGTTTTCGGGTGGATACGCGTCTTCTGGGGCAATAATGTCGAGTAGCTCCCCCAGCGCCTCACCGCGGTCACTCCAGGTGGTCTCCCGGGGAGAGCGCTCTATAAACCGGGGGCCTGCGCCTTTCGCCAAGTAATGCAACGGCCAGATCACGAGGCTGCCGCAGCCGGCGCTTCACGGGGAAACGACCGCTCCGGGGTCATGGGTCACAAAAGCGGCGAGTCGGTGGAGGCTTCACAGGGCCTCCGGTCGCGTGAATAAAGCCACCAGTTCCGGATTTTCAGGTGCGGTAAATTGACTCAACGGCTTGACGAAGCAAAACTTGCGGGAGGCCCTGGGTCAACGTAGGCAAAGATCTGTCGCAGATTTTCGGGTGAATCACAGTAAAATTCCCCTTCCATGCGATGGGGGATACCGGCGGAGACATAATGAATGATGGTTTCGGTCTGCGGTTTATTAAATCCCAGCCAGAAAGCACCGCCCGGGCAGCCAAATTGCCCCGCGGAAAAGCTCGAGTCCTAAAACCTCCAGGAATCGGGCCAATGATTCGATGAGTTTCCGGTGCATTTTAAGCCTCCTTGGGGGATTGTCAGTTGATGGGGATGAATTTGCGTGCCGCCCGCGGGGCTCACATCGCTGAATGGACCCCGGGCTGACGGCAATGCATATTGCCTCGCTGATCGAAATACCTGCCGACGAAGCATTCATTGTAGGGCCACGAACAACAGACAACCGCCCACCGACAACGTGGTGGGTTCGTGCAATGGGCGCTGTATAAATTCGTACAATTCATACGCATCGCCCGGGCGCCGTATTGTATGAATATATCCAATACACGCCTAACGGGGACCACCGCGCAACAACCATTTTACCCGGGCGGAGGCCGCTGCATGCGGGGCCGGGCCGGGAAAAAAACGAGACGGCGCGTTTACTGGTGGGTTTGGAGTCCGAATTCAAGTCGCCAGGATTGCTTGCCGTCATTGAGAACCACATCTTCCTGGCGGATCTGCCTGACAATGAAGCCTTCCACCGATTCCCCCTCCCGCACCACGTGGCCATTGATCACCGCCAGCCGCCCGGTGGCGTCACTGGACCAGGCAATGGCTTCCAGTTTCAAATCGGAATCCTCCATCCGCTCAAAATCATCGCGCTGTTCGGTTGGGGTCGATGGTGAACGCGTGGTTGGCGGCACCCTGGCGGGCGGGGCAGGCTGAACGGCCGCTTGACGGGTGGCGGCCAACTTCGGCGGTTGGGTTTCGGGGACCGCCGCAGAAGGCCGGGTTGTCGATGCGCCTCGGGTCTCGACCAAGGTTCGTGGGGACGGCACGGTTTTCTCCGGCATAGACGGCGCGGATTTCCGAGGGGCGGCCGGCGCGGATTTGTCAGGCGTGGCCGGCACGGACCGCGGCGCAACGGATGGAGCCGGCGCGGCGGCGGTGGCTCGATCCAATCGGTTTGTCTGGGATTCAGTGCGAGGTACTATTTTCTTGGCCACGGTCGGCGCGGCCACTTGCTCGGCGGGAGCCGTCTGTGGTGCCGGGGGACCATTCTGCAGCGGGGATTTTACCGGGGGGGGCCGATCCGCCGTTGATGCCGTGACCTCGATGGGTCCCTCTGAGGAAACGACGCCATTGATGAGCGACAATATCCAATTTTGGCGGCTGAGACCGAACCAACCCACGGCAAGGATGATCAGAACGATCGCGAGCGTTGACACGAGCCGGCGCTGAAAGCGTCTTTTTTTTACCCCGTCCTGAACCGCCTTTTTCGGATCCAGCTGCTTGGACCAGGACGGGGGACTTTGCTCCGGAGGAGTTTCCTCTTCGAGCTTCTTTAAAGCCTTTAATATTGAACTCAATTTTAATAATCCTTAATCGTCGACTGCGCCGGTCTCTGCGGCGTGAGACGCGGCAATTTGAACTGCGCATTTTCGCGGTAAAGAATGATCTTGGTTAGGGGACCGACGACACCGTCAATGGGAATATTGTATTTGGCTTGGATTCTTTTCACAGCCTGTTGGGATTTGAAATCGTAGTCGGCGGTCAATTCCAGATCCGGGAATCCGATTTCCTGCAAAAGCAGCTTCAGCGTGAGGATGGAATCATAGTCGGATTGACCCGGAATCGTTCCCCAAATGGCGCGGAAATTTTTCCAGAGAATATAGGCAACGCCGGACCAATAATAATCCAGTTCACTCCCGCTGATTTCAATCGACTGATTGCCCCCGACACCGCCCAGCCTGATTCGGTCACCGTCAATGGCGTTCAAGGTCAGATAGACAGGCATCTGACGATTCGGCGCATAAAGCTCCAGGATGGCGGGTAAATTGACGCTGGCCAACAGATCCAAATCGGCGAATTCAAGGCGATGGATCAGAAGTCCGAGGGGTCTAACGGCCAGGCGGAAAAAGTCCTGATCATCTCCGATTTCATCCGGCAGCAGCGGCGTTTCCAGGTTGGCGTCCCACAAGTCCACCGCATGCGCCAGGGCCGCCTGTCTCGAAGAAAAGCGGTCCAAATTCAGCAAGCGCGCCCCCAGCTCCTGGTTTAATTCACGAATGGATTCCAGGACTCCGACCGCCGGATCCGGATCCTGCGGCGGATTTTGCAGCGGGATGGCGGCCGCCGGCGCGTCGATTATGGGCGGATCTTGGATTGGCAGGGCGGCCACCGACTTGTTGACTATCTTGGGTTTTTGTCCGTTCACAGTTTCAGGCTCTGTGCTTTTCGGCGTTTTAAAATGCGTGAGGACACCCCAAATGCCGGTTTGACCGCGAATGGCCGGTTGCCAAATTACCACGGCCAACAGGCAGAGGACCCCCAGCGATAGGGCGGCCAACACCTTTTTCCGGCTTATCAGCCCGTGGGACCGGACAACGCCCCGGCTGGTTAATTCGCGGATGGAAGCCCTGGCGATGCCGCCGGTAATGCGACACTGGTTCAGACCATAGGCGGTGAGAAGGGCGCGGTCGCAGACGATGTTAATCAACCGCGGAATACCTTTGGAGTACCGATAGATGTGCTTGAAGGCCGCGCGATCAAATTTGACGGCCTGCTTTTGGGCGGCAATATTGAGCCGGTAGCGAATGTAGGCTTTGGTTTCATCGTAGTTCAGAGGCAACAGGTGGTAACGCAGGGTTATTCTCTGACCGAGTTGCCGAAGCTCATGGGAATCCAGAATGTCGGCCAGCTCCGGTTGTCCTACCAGGATAATCTGCAGGAGTTTGTCTTGGGTGGTTTCCAGGTTGGAAAGCAAACGCAGCTGCTCCAGGACGCTTTGGGGGAGATTCTGGGCTTCGTCGATGAGCACCAACACCTTTTTGCCTTCGGATTTTTTGCGAATCAGAAAGGCGTTGAGCACATCGATCAGGTCTTTCGTGTTATCCGCATGGGTTTTGATCCCCAATTCATCGTTGATGGCCTGAATTAACTGTTTGGACTCCAGCTTCGGATTAAATATATAGGCCGCCTCGGCATCGCTGTCCAGGCTTTGGAGAAATGCCCGGCAGAGGGTCGTCTTGCCGGTTCCCACCTCTCCGGTAATTTCCACAAAACCGTCGCCTTGCGAAATCGCATAGTTCAGATAGGCGAGGGCTTCCTCATGGCTTTTGCTCAAAAAGAGGTAGACCGGATTCGGCACCAGCTTGAAAGGTTTTTCGCGGAAACCAAAAAACTTATTATACATTCACCTTAGCTCTCTGCACCCAACCGGGGACGGTCCCCAGAAGACCGGCCCGAAAACGAATTTTTCCGCCGTTTCCGAGCCGGCCGGTGTCAGGTCGGCCTCGGCCGGCGCGGGTGCACCCACCGCCGTCGGGTTCCTCAAGAGCGCGGGGGCGATCACGGCCGTCCTGTCAAAATTTCTTGCTTACCTGGTAAACCATAAAGAAATGGCTCTTGAGTGTCAAGATGCAAAGCTGCTTCGCTCAGGCCGATTGAAGCGGAAGATGACGACGGAACATCGGGCGGTCTTTAGCCCGGCCGGTGGGTTACTGCATCAAATATTCACGCAACCGTCGATGGCGTTCGCCCTTGACGACCTGCGCCAGATTGCGGCATTCCTGATAAAACCGGTTTAGATCACCGTCTCCTTTTTGCATCAGTTGGAGAAAAGCCGGAACCAAGTCATGATAGGTAGCCAGATGGGTGATCTTGGCATTATTCAACGGCGAGCTGAACCAGGCATCATAGGCGCCAAAGCCTTGCCAGCTCTCCCTTAATTGGCGGTAATCCTCGATCAGGGTTCGAAAAAGGGATGCCTTCTGATCCCGCTTCAAATAGGGCGCCAGGTCCTGTCGATAGAGCGCTTCGAGCCGGCGGCGACAATGGGTGATCAAGTCCATGATTTGCTGTTCGCGCTGATAGACCCTCAAATAGTCGCCATGGCCGGGGGAATGATTGGAGGCCCCTTGCCACCGGCGCAGTCCTTCCTGTTCGACGGCCGTGGCGAAACTTTCGTTGAAAGTCGAATCCCCCGGGGTATACAGCTTCTGGTGGGCGAGCTCATGAAAAATCAGCGCGGCCAATTGTCGATCGCTTCGGTTCAGGAACGTGCTCAAGAGAGGATCATCGAACCAACCCAGCGTCGAGTAGGCCGATACCCCTCCGACCCAGACGTCCCAACCCTCCGATTCCAAGGCTGCCGCGTAGCGCCGGGCGTCCTTTTCCGAGAAAAACCCCCGGTAGGGAGCACAGCCGGCGATGGGATAACACCACGTTTTGGGTTTCAATGCGAATTCCGGTGTCGCAAATACGTTCCAGATCACAAACGGACGTTCAACATCCACGTAGTCCAGATAGTGGTTGTCCACCGGCAGATGCATCTCCTGGCGGGCAAAATTGCGGATTTCCAAAATATGCTCGAATTTTCTCTTGAGTTCCAGGGGCGTGTGAGGATCAGCAAGCAATTCGGGGATTGGCTGGCGAACGCTGAGTAAGCGCAGGTGGCCCCGGATCGCTTGGCCATAATAACCCAGCGATTGGCAGCCCCATAGAACGATTGCGACAAATAGACTCATTCCGAAAATTTCAACCCGTTTCGATTGTAATACCATCCGCACTCCTTTTCAACTAGGATCGCAAATTCGGGCAGGTTGAGCGCAATTCAGTTGGGTACCGTTTTTTCAAGGCCTTGAACCGGCCGCCGTCTGGCGGAAGTCGATGCATTGATCTATGCTGGAAATCGGTGCCTTGTGACCGGGGATTGCGGAGCCTTACGGCAGGGTCGCGCTTTGCTGGTTAAGACCTCTTAGCAGGCGCTGATCGCGTCGCATTTGAGCAAAAAGCAAAATTGTCCGGATGTGGCGGAGGGCACTCCGGCCGTTGACCCGAATATCGATCAGCTGATGCCCATTCTTCGCATCCGCGTCCGTCGCGGGATTTGATGCGGGCCGTCCGGGAGCCCTCACACGGCCATGTCGACACTAGCTTTATCGGCATTTGGGAACAGAAGTTTACCCGGCTTTAGATGGGGGACGGATTCCACCGGCCCGTCGCAGGGGATGCGGCCGGATAGGGTGGATCTCCCCGGAGACCGGGGTGCAGCAAAGGGGGGGGATGGGAATTCCGATTTTTTTTGTATCCACCGCTGCAAGCTATTTTTTTGATCGTCCCAGGTTGTACGGATAAAAACAATGAACGGGGAGGTGCAACGGTGGCGGCCGGCCGGAGGCGGGTCGGCATCCGCCCGGATTCGCGCTTGAGCCGAATTTGGCTATTGCGGTTGGAACGGAACTGAGATATGTAGTGACCAATTTTTGCAGACGGCTCTCACAGGTCCCGGTTTGTTTCCCATTCAGTCCCAAAAAGAGTGTTGCGCGGATTCGTACCCGGATTTTCCATTTGCCCGTTCTTTAAGGTTTCCTATTCCAGCCGTCGGATTGTAGGTTTATGTACAAAAATATCGAAACTCCCGCAGTAGCGTTGGCCCCGGCGAATACCCGGCGGCATCCGCCAGACTCTCTGCTGGCCCGGGTCAAACATATCGCCCAGAGGCAATTTGAGAATTCCCGGGGGAGTCACGATTGGGAACATACCCTCCGCGTCTGTCGCCTATGTGAGCATATCGGAGCGGCCGAAGGCGTCGACATGGATGTGTTGCGAATTGCGGCATATTTGCACGATATCGGCCGCGGTCATCAGGACGCTTCCCACGGTGAGGTGTGCCACGCGGAAAAAGGCGCGCGCCTGGCAGAGCCGATCATCAGAGAACTTCCCCTGTCCCCCACGCAAAAGGACAACATTTTGCATTGCATCCGCTCGCATCGCTTCCGCAGTGACATCGCCCCCCGCACGCCGGAAGC
>CP070697.1:1463111-1471942 GCA_020353555.1 Desulfobacterales bacterium | reverse complement strand
ATTTTATGGATACGATTCGTCAGGCTTATCAAGATGGGGTTCGCATTTTCCTGGAGATCGGACCCCAGTCGTCATGCACGCGCATGATCAACCGCATCCTGGAGCATCGTCCTCACCGGGCCCTTGCAGCATGTGTGCGGGGAGAGGCTGACTACATTACCACCACCAAAGTTTTGGCAGGCTTGATCGCCGAGCGGGTTCCGGTCGATCTGGACCAGCTCTACGGCAAAGATGCTTATCCTGCGCAGTTAGTGGATTGGACATCAGAAGCTTCAGACCAGCAACTGAGAATCTTGATTGGTGGCCAAGCGATTGCACCGGTCGCTTTGGCATCGGAACCCGGACGCCGGAAAATAGCGCACCGAAGGCCGCAGACCGCGAACAGAAAACAGAAAACAGCGGAGGAAAAACAGAAGACACAGGGAGAAAGACAGGGCGCAGGCCGCCGCTTACAGCACTCGGTCCTGAAAACTGCGGCGCAGCAACCCGCAAACCGCAACCCGTTTGCGGATTTGATCGATGGGCACGAAGCAAGCGTTGAAGCCACTTCCAAGACGCACCAGACTTTTCTGAATTTCTCCCGGGAGTTAACTCAAAGCTATGGCGCGACATTCTCCCTGCAAACCAAACTTCTGGAACTTGCCATTCGGCCTGGAGAAACCCGCACGTCGCCATTCAAGATCCCCGATTCACAGTGCGACTTCCCGATTGGGCCTTCAACGCCTGCTTTCTCGCGGGATATGTGCCTGGAGTTTGCCACCGGGTCGGTGGCCAAAGTATTGGGCCCGGAATTTGCCGTGGTAGACACCTATAAGACGCGCGTGCGCCTGCCGGACGAACCTCTCATGCTGGTGGACCGAATCCTTACGGTCGAGGGGCTGAAAGGCTCTCTGGGTGCGGGCCGGGTGGTCACCGAACATGACGTGCTGCCCAATGCCTGGTATCTGGATGGGGGCCACGCGCCGGTGTGCATTGTCGTGGAAGCCGGGCAGGCGGATTTATTTCTGTGCGCCTACCTGGGTATTGACCTGGCCGTCAAAGGCGCACGAACCTACCGCCTGCTGGATGCTACCGTCGAATTTCATCGCGGCCTGCCGCGCCCGGGCGATACGATTCGATATGAAATCGCCATCGAAAAATTTGTCCGTCAGGACCACACATATCTGTTCTTTTTCAGCTTCGAGGGATATATCGACGATACCCTTCTGATTTCCATGACCAACGGCTGCGCCGGGTTCTTCACCCCGGCAGAGATCCGGAATTCCGGGGGTATTATCATGCCGGCGGAAGATACCCGGCCGGTCAAAGGTCAAACATCGACAGATTGGAGCGAGCTTGTCGCAGTGCAACTGGAAAGCTACGATGCGGAGGCCCTCACCGCCCTGCGAAGCGGAGATCTGGCGGGATGCTTTGGGAGCCAATTCGAAGGGATCCGGCTGAGCGATTCACTTCGCTTGCCAGACGGACGCATGCATCTGATCGACCGGGTCGTCAAACTTGATCCCAACGGCGGTCGTTACGGTCTGGGCCTGATTCAAGCCGCTGCCGACATCCACCCGGATGCGTGGTTTTTGACCTGCCATTTCATGGTTGATATGGTCATGCCGGGCACCTTAATGTATGAATGCTGCGCCCACACGTTGCGGATATTCCTCCAGCGTCGGGGGTGGGTTACGGACAAGCCCGGTGTCCGCTACGAGCCCATGACGGGCGTAAAGAGCATTCTCAAATGCCGGGGACCGGTAACTCCCGAAACCCGCCTTGTGCTTTACGAAGTTGAAGTAAAGGAGATCGGTTATGCCCCGCAACCCTATGCGATTGCCGATGCCCACATGTATGTCGACGGACACCGGATCGTATTATTTAAGGATTTGGCCGTGCAAATGACGGGGATCACCCGCGCGGAAATCGAGGCGCTCTGGGAGAAACAAGGCAAGCAGGAGGCGGCCTCGGATCGTATGTCGTCGAAGCCGCCCATTTTCGACCGCCGGCATTTTCTCGAATTTGCCCGCGGACGGCCGTCCAAAGCTTTCGGCGCACCATACAATATTTTTGATGAGCATCGCTTCATTGCCCGGCTGCCCGGGCCGCCTTATCTGTTCATGGACCGGGTAACCCATGTTGAACCGCCGCCTTGGGTTTTGAAACCCGATGGATGGATTGCCGTCGAATACGAGGTCCCCGCGGATGCCTGGTATTTCCGCGCTGACCGGACCCCCGCCGTCCCCTTGAGCGTTATGCTTGAAATTGCGTTACAGCCCTGCGGATGGCTGGCAGCCTATATGGGATCCGCTTTAAGGAGCCCCCAAGACCTGCGCTTCCGAAACCTCGGGGGTGAGGCCACCCTGCACCACGAAGTGCGGCCGGATTCCGCAATCCTCACCGTCCGCACCCGCCTGACCCAAGCTTCCGAGGCCGGCGACATGATCATCGAGCACTTTGCTTTTGAAGTCTCGAGCCGGGATAAGATGATGTACAGCGGACAAACCTACTTCGGCTTCTTCACCTCTGAAGCCCTGGCCCGTCAGGAAGGCCTTCGCGGAGCCGCAAGATTGACTTATCGGCCCTCCGCGGACGAGTTGAACGCCAGCCTGGCTTACGTATTTCAGGATGAAGCCCCCCACAGGCCGGAAGATCCGGAATCGGACCCGGCACCGGCGATGGCTCTGCCCGCCAAAGCCCTGCGAATGATTGATCGGATTGAGGCCTATGCACCTCAAGGCGGACCAGCCGGTCTGGGCTTTATTCGCGGAATCAAGACGGTCGACCCCCGGGAGTGGTTTTTCGCCGCCCATTTTTACCAGGATCCGGTCTGTCCCGGTTCCCTTGGAATCGAATCCTTTGTACAACTACTCAAGTTCATGGCCCGCGAGCGCTGGCCGCACCTGGTAGACAGTCACCGGTTTGGGTTGCTCACCGGGAAAGCGCACTGTTGGACCTACCGGGGCCAAATCACCCCCCGCAACCAAGAAGTGACAGTGGAAGCGGTGGTCCAGCGGGTCGAGGAATTTCCCTCTCCAACGCTTATGGCCAATGGATTCTTGCAAGTGGACGGGCTTAATATTTATAAGATGGAGGATTTTGGCGTGAAATTGATTCCGGTGTAAGGCGCTTTCCATCCCAATGTCTGGTTGGGTCATTCGATCACGGACACTTGGATTTGGCTTTTTGCACCGGACTACTAACGACTGCGACTCCTATGTTATATACCAAAGTCTGCCTCGAGGCCTTCGGGTACGAACTCCCGCCCCACGTGATCACATCCGATGATTTGGAAAATCGGCTGGCACCGGTGTATGCAGCCCTCCATTTTCAAAAAGGACAGCTGGAAGCACTCACCGGCATCCGCGAACGTCGATTTTGGGATCCGGGCTATGCAATGCATCAAGGGGCGATTAATGCTGGACGGAAGGCTTTGAAAGCCGCGCCCATTTCGGCGGATGCCATCGGCATGCTGATCTATGGAGGGGTTTGCCGGGATAATCTGGAACCGGCCACCGCCTGTGCCGTGGCCCATGGCCTGGGTCTTCGCGCTGAAACCCAGATCTATGATGTCTCCAATGCCTGCCTGGGAATCCTGAACGGAATGCTCCAGGTCGCCAACGCCATTGAACTGGGCCAGATCCGGGCCGGTTTGGTGGTATCCTGCGAATCGGCCCGTCAGATCGTGGATATTACCATCGAGCGTTTGCGGAAAACCAAAGACATGAACCTTTTCAAGCAAACCGTCGCCACCCTGACCGGCGGTTCCGGGGCAGTTGCGGTCCTGTTGACCGCCGAATCCTTGTCCGTATCCGGACATCGCCTCCTGGGGGGCTTGGCCCGTAATGCCTCGGCCCACCATCAGTTATGCATATGGGGGCCGGACACCGGCATTCCCGCCAGCGGGCTGCATATGATGCAAACCGATTCGGTAGCGGTCCTGCAAAATGGCGTCAGACTCGGCATCGAGACCTTTCAGGCCTTTCGCCAAGAGCTTGGCTGGTCAAACGACCAGCCGCACAAAATCATCTGCCATCAAGTCGGCGCCACCCATCAAAGACATATTCTCGATGCCATCGGAATCCCCGCATTCAGGGATTTTACGACTTTTCAATACCTGGGCAATATCGGCACCGTGTCTCTGCCCATCACGGCGGCGATCGCAGCCGAACGGGGATTTCTGGTGTCCGATGATCTAGTCGGTTTTCTGGGGATCGGCAGTGGGCTCAACTGCCTGATGCTGGGGATTCGCTGGTGATTCGATTGATCAATTTCAGAGACCATTCCGACAGTTCATTGCCTTATCTTTGCGCGAGCTATGAACGCTGAGGGAAGCCCGATGACCGCAGCCCAAAGAAGTTCCTGCGAAACCCCATCCAGGAAGAACACCGACCGGAAGAAGAAGGCCGAAACCCATGGCGATCGATAAGTCTAAATTTCAACATCTATACCCATTTAAATCCCATTACCTGGACTTGAACGGGCACAAATATCACTACCTGGATGAAGGCTCCGGTGACCCGATCGTCATGCTCCACGGCAATCCCACCTGGTCATTCTATTTTCGCGAGCTGATCAAGGGATTGTCGACACGTTTCCGCACCATTGCGCCGGACCATATGGGCTGCGGTTTATCGGACAAACCCGATCCCCGAATCTACGCTTACCGCCTCCAAAGTCGGGTCGCTGATCTTGAGGCTCTACTGCAATTTCTGGAGTTGAAGGCCAAGCTCACGCTGGTGCTCCATGACTGGGGAGGAATAATTGGAATGGCGTGCGCGGCCCAACACCCGGAACGCATCCGGCGTCTTGTCGTGATGAACACGGCGGCTTTTTTGCCCCCAGACGGCAAACGCATCCCGCTGCGACTCAACCTGATTCGAAATATCAGACCTTTGGCCGCCATGGCGGTGCTGGGCTTTAATCTGTTTGCCCGGGGGGCCCTACATATGGCCTCGCACAAGAGGCTGGCCCGAGACGTCAAAGCCGGCCTCATTGCCCCTTACAGCGACTGGAAAAACCGAATGGCAACCCTTAAGTTTGTGCAGGACATCCCGTTGAACCCGAAGGACCCCAGCTATGCTATCGTCGCCGCCGTGGATGACAAGCTGCAGCAGTTTGGACACCTCCCCACGCTTATTTGCTGGGGGGCGCATGATTTTGTTTTTGACATGGATTACTTGGCCGAGTGGCAGCGCCGTTTTCCCGCCGCCGAGGTCCATTGCTTTGCCGATGCCGCCCATTATGTCATGGAAGATGTCCCGGATAAAATTGTACCGCTGGTGGCCGATTTTTTGCAGAGACATCCGCTTTGAAAGACGCACCTAGCGATAGATGCCAAATTATCATCGTCGCACCTGCTTCTGAGTAATCGAATGAATGCTACCGCCCTCCCGAAAAGTGACCTTGTCAACGTGGCCTCCCATTTGCGTAAGGTGGCCAGACAGCAGCCCTATAAACGCGCGGTCGTCTGTGCGGCGGGCCGGGACGGAAACGGGCGTGCAACTTATTCGCACCTGACTTTCCGGCAACTGGATAAGGAATCGGACTGCTTGGCCCACGGTCTGCAAACAGCCGGGGTTACCCGCTACACCCGAACCATTTTAATGGTGCAACCGAGTCTGGAATTCTTTGCCCTGATCTTTGCCTTGTTTAAGATCGGTGCCGTTCCGGTCGTAGTGGACCCGGGCATGGGAATCCGACGAATGGTCGCCTGCTTCAAATCCACCCGTCCCGAAGCGTTTATCGGCATCCCGCTGGCTCACCTGGCCCGCGCGGTTTATCCCCAATATTTCAGAACCGTCAAAACATGGATTACCGTTGGCCGACGCTGGTTCTGGGGAGGCCTGACACTGGAAAAAATCCGGCATACCCCTTGGGACGCCTTCCCCATCGCAAACACCGGCCGGGATGATATGGCCGCCATTCTCTTCACCACCGGCAGCACCGGACCCGCCAAAGGTGCCGTATATACCCACGGTAACTTCGACGCCCAGCTCATTCAAATAAAGACCCATATCCACTTTGCGAGCGACGAGGTCGATCTTTCCACCTTTCCGTTGTTTGCCCTTTTTTATCCCGCGTTGGGCATCACAGCGGTTATGCCGGATATGGATCCCACCCAACCGGCCCGGGCCAACCCCGAACGAATTATCGAAGCGATTATCAATCAGGGCGTCACCAACATGTTTGCTTCTCCGGCGCTCCTCAATCGGGTGGGACAGTTCGGGCAGCAGCGAAAGATGAAACTCCCTTCTTTGAAAAGAGTCATATCGGCCGGTGCACCGGTGTCCGCGGCCACCATTGAGCGGTTCAGCACGTTGCTATGTGGGGAGGCGGAAGTTCATACCCCTTACGGCGCTACGGAAGCCGTCCCGATTCTATCCATTACGAGCAAGGAAATTCTCTCCGAAACCCGGCAGCTCAGCGAGCAAGGCTATGGGATTTGCGTGGGACGCCCCATTAATGATATAGTAATTCAAATCATAAAAATCAGCGATGATCCCATTGCGAGCTGGTCGCCGAACCTACTGATTGCGGCGGGTGAAGTGGGTGAGATCGTCGTCAGCGGAGAACTGGTCAGCCGACACTACTTCGAAAATACGTGGGCCGATTCGCTGGCCAAAATCAAAGAGGGCAATCGTGTTTGGCACCGCATGGGGGATCTGGGCTGGATGGATAAAAAAGGCCGGATCTGGTTCTGCGGTCGCAAAAGCCACCGGGTGATTACTGAAAACGGAACGCTTTTTACCATCCCCTGTGAAGCAATCTTTAATAACCATCCGCACATCATGCGCAGCGCCCTTGTGGGAATCGGCTCTCCGCCCAAACAACAACCGGTCATCTGCATCGAGTTGGAAAAATCAGAGAGATTGACGGATAAAGACCGCCTCAGAGAAGAACTGCTGGAACTTGGGGCGCAAAATGAGTTGACAAGAAGCATCCAAACGGTTTTATTTCACCGGGCCTTTCCGGTGGATATCCGTCACAATTCAAAAATTTTCCGAGAAAAGCTGGCGGTGTGGGCGGAAAAACAGCTGAGAAAAGCTGAGCGCTCAAGGCTCAAAGCCGCCAAAGACTGATGCCCTTTTTATTCTTTTTCCCCTGAGCGCTGTCCTTCCGCGTTGAGCTTGCTGCGCTTTGGGGCGCACTTTATTTGACCGGACCCCCAAACCCATGCGACCTAAAGAATTTCACAACCAAAGCGCATTCCAAAAGGTTCTCGTAACGGGCGGCGGTGGTTTTTTAGGCCGTGCGATTGTCAACCGACTTGCCGCCCAGGGCCTTGAGGTCCGCAGTTTTTCCCGCGGCTTTTATCCCGAACTTGCAGCGCTGGGAGTTGAACTGATCCAAGGCGATATCGGCAACCGCGACGCTGTTCAACAGGCTTGTCAGGGGGTGGATCTCGTCATTCACACGGCCGCCAAACCCCCACCGTGGGGGAAATATAAGGATTATTTCCAGACCAATGTGACCGGAACCCAAAATGTGCTGGAGGCCTGTGATGCGCAGGGGGTTTCACGTCTTGTCTACACCAGCTCGCCGAGCGTGGTTTTTGACGGGACTGATTTGGAAGGCGTGGATGAATCCATTCCTTATCCGAAAAGTTACAATGCTTATTATCCCCAAACCAAAGCTTTGGCGGAACGGCAAGTCCGCGCCGCGGACCGCCGTGGGCTGCAAACGATCACTTTACGTCCACATCAAATATGGGGTCCGGGAGACCCTCACTTTGTTCCCCGGCTTATCGCCAGGGCCAAACGGCTGAAAAGAATCGGTAACGGACGAAATCGGGTGGATACAACGTACATCGACAATGCGGCCGACGCGCATATTCTGGCAGCCGAGAAGCTGGCCGAACATCCCGAATTGTCCGGCAATATCTATTTTATCAGCCAGGGCGAGCCCATTGCGGCCTGGGACATGATCAACGCCATCTTACACGCCGCCAAACTTGATCCGGTAAACGGTTCGATACCGCACCGCGCGGCCTGGTTGGTCGGCGCTGGCCTCGAATTGATATATCAGGCGCTGAGACTGTCAAGGGAGCCGCCGATGACCCGTTTTCTGGTGGATGCGCTGGCCAAAGCTCACTGGTTTGACATCAGCGCCGCGCGCAACGACTTGGGCTATGTGCCCCGAGTATCGACGGAAGAAGGGCTGCAACACCTCGAACGATGGCTAGACAACAAACACGCTCAAGGAGAAAACGTATGAAATTGACCGACATCGCCTCCCTGGAAAAATGGGTTGGGCTTGAAAAAGACATCAATCAGAGATCGGGTCTGGATGCGAACGTGTTTAATCCGGAAGGTTACAGGATATCGAATTTAAAAAACTGGGCCAACCGTCTCTGCCCCGCGATTAAAGCCACTGATAAGGGGCAGAGCTTTATTTGTGCTCCGGCCCATATGAACATCGCCGCCCAAGCGATGAGGACCAAACAGCCGGCCATTGAAGAATGCGATGCCGGAATGGTCAAAATCGTTGTTCCGATTTTTGTAGATGTTGAATTTGTGGGGGCTGTCGGCGCCTGCGGCTTTGTGCTGGATGATGGCGAAGTGGACAGCTTTCTGGTCAACAAGATGACCGACATCGACGAAGAAAAAGTGGAACTTCTGGCGGAAGGCATCCCATTCATTACCTCCGCCAAGGCGCAAACCCTTTCCCTTTACATCACAGAACGCGTCGACGAAATCCTGCGAGAATCTGGTCCGCAGAAGCCGTAAATCCCTCGCGAGAGTTGTCCTTTCGCGCTTGGCAAGTCGTTCTTGCCGCTGTGAGCGACGGATAGGAATGTGTCTATCCGTCCTCTACTGGGGCTCTGAGCTTGTCAGGCACCGTCATGA
>CP070697.1:1454155-1463011 GCA_020353555.1 Desulfobacterales bacterium | reverse complement strand
ATTCGCTGGCCGCAGGAAGAGCATCAATCGGCCCGCGGTGTGCGACGCAGCCCGCTGTACTACTTGTTGAAAGCCAAAGGCGCGGTGTTCGGCGCTAAATATGGCTGGGAAAGACCCAACTGGTTTGCGCCCCCAGGCGTGGAACCGCAAGATGAACTGACCTTTGAGATTCCCCACTGGTTTGAACACGTGGGCCATGAGCACCGTGCCGCGCGGGAAAATGTCGTATTGATTGACCAGTCTTCTTTCGGCAAGTTCGAAATTGAAGGCCCGGGAGCATTGGAATTTCTGAACCGGCTGGCCGCCAACAACATCGATAAACCGGTCGGCCGCGTCACCTATACCCAGCTGTGCAACGCGCGTGGCACGGTGGAGGCCGACATGACCATGGCCCGCGTGGCGGAAAGCCGATTCCTCCTGGTTTCCGGCACGGCCTTCGGCCAGCGTGATTCCCAGTGGATCAAAAAGCATATGCCCAGGGACGGTTCCGTCATTTTCCGTGACGTCACATCGGCCTTGGCCACCATCAACGTTATCGGACCCAATTCCCGTAAACTGCTGGAAAAAGTGACGCGGGACGATATCAACAACGAAAATTTCCGATTCGGGCGCTGCCGGGGAATGACGGTCGGCCACGCACCCGTGACGGCCCTGCGGGTGACCTATGTGGGCGAGTTGGGATACGAGCTTTACATTCCCGCGGAATTTGCCTGCCACGTGTATGAGACCCTTTGGGAGGCGGGGCAGGATCTGGCGGTGGCCAATGCCGGCTACCGGGCGATTGATTCACTGCACTTCGAAAAAGGCTACTGCCTGTGGGCCTCGGAGTTGACGCCGGAATATACCCCTTATGATGCCGGTCTGGGCTTTTGTGTCGCCCTGGATAAAGGCGATTTTCTGGGGCGCGCCGCGTTGGTGAAGATCAAAGAAGAAGGACCGCGGTGGCAACTTTGCACGTTTACCATGGACGCCGCCATGCCGGTGATGTTGCGGGGCGGTGAGCCGATCATCCGCAAGGGCGAAGTCGTCGGCGTGACGACCGACGGCGGTTACGGGTATACGGTGGGCAAGACGATCGCGTACGGGTATTTGGCCGCGCAAGATACGCCGGCCGACGGCGCCTATGCGATCGAGGTATACCAAAAGATTTATCCGGCGCGACGGGAATCCAACCGGGCCCTTTATGATCCCGCGCGCAAGAAGATCCTGTTGTGATTTTGCCGTTGCACCAGGCGGGGGTTGACGCGAACCCATTGACACGCGGACGGAAGAGTTGATGCAAGAGGGGTCAAGATGAAAGATCAAGCCCGAGCGGTCATCATCGGCGGCGGTATCACCGGTTGCTGTATACTCTACCATTTGGCGCAAGCCGGCTGGTCGGATGTCACCTTGGTGGAGAAAGATGAAATCACCAGCGGGGCCACCTGCCACGCGATGGGGTTGTTGACCCAATTCAACGCTTCACCCACCATGATGCGTTTGCGCCGATACAGTGCGCAGATGTATGCCCGACTGGGGGCCTATGCCAAAGTGGGCAGCCTGCGCGTTGCCTCCAGCAAGGAACAACACCGCACGCTCCTGCGGGAAGTGAGCCAGGCCAAGGGGGTCGGTCTGGACGTGGCTGTTATCACGCCGCAAGAGGCGCGGGCCATAATGCCCTGGATGAGCGTTAAAGAGGTGCACAGCGCCGTTTATCTGCCGGCCGACGGCCATCTCGATCCTCACGGCGCCACGCATGCCGTAGCCAAAGCGGCCAAAAAGCTGGGGGCCACCATCCAAACCCAGACCCGGGTAACCGGCATCGAAGTGTCGCCCCGGGGAGCCGTCACCCGGGTCAAGACCAACCGGGGCGATGTCCGGACCGAAATTGTCATCAATGCCGCGGGGCTCTGGGGTGCGCAAGTGGCGGCGATGGTCGGTGCGGCCATACCTTCCACACCGGTGGTCCATCAGCACGCAGGATTAGCCGCCGTCCCGGGGCATGAAGTGCCGGCCGGGGGTCCCTGTTTTCGCGACATCGATTACTGGATTTACGGACGTCCGGAACACGGGGGGATGCTTGTAGGTGGTTGGGAATTGAACCCCCCTTCCATCTGGGAAGACGGCGTGCCCTGGAGCCACAGTGGCGCCACCGTCCCGGACGATTTGGATCGCTTTGAACCCCTTTTGGAAAATGCCATCAAACGTTTCCCGTTTTTGGCAGAGGCGGGTCTGGAACGTCTGATCGCCCACCCGGACGCTTTTACGCCCGACGCGCAACCGCTGCTGGGGCCCTGGCCGGGCGTCCAGGGATTCTGGCTGGCCTGCGGGCTGTCGATGAACGGGTTCGGCGGAGCCGGAGGGATCGGCAAAGCCCTGGCCCAATGGATCATTGAGGGGAGCACCGAAGTTGATCTCCACGGCTATCATGCCTGGCGCTTCGGACGCAATTTCCGCGATCCCGCCTATGCGGCCGCCTGTGCGCGGCAGTGCTACCGGTATTACTATTATACCCGTTATCCCCATGACGAGGACACGGCGCTGCGTCCCCGACGCATCAGCCCCTTTCACTATCGTTTGCAGGATCTCGGTGCGGTCTTCGGCCAAAAAAACGGTTGGGAGAGAGTGAATTACGTGATGAGAGGCGAACCGTGGCGCCGCGCCGGCGAGGAACAACGCGCCTATGGCGGCTGGGTCAAGCCCCCCTATTTTGAAGAGTTGGCCGCCGAGCATAGGGCTTTTCGCGAAGGCGTGGGGATGGTGGATCTGACTTCCTTCGGCAAGATTGAATTCAAAGGTCCCGGGGCGTTGCCGCTGCTGCAGCGGCTGGCGGTCAGTAACATGGATCAACCCGCCGGTGCGGTTATTTACACCCAATTCTGTAACCCTCAAGGCGGTGTCAGGGCCGATGTGACGATTACCCGGTTGGCGGATGATCACTTCCGTCTGATTACCGGTGCGGGGTTTATCGATAATGATCTGGGTTATATCCAATCCAATCGGGCCGATGATGATCAGCCGGTTGAGATTCGTGACGTGACCGAGGAATATGCCTGCCTGGCCCTTTGGGGCCCCAAGGCCCGCGAGGTGCTTCAGGCCGCGACGGCCGATGACGTTTCCCATCCGGCCTTGCCGTATATGCAGGCCCGGACGATTACCGTCAACGGCGTCCGCGTGTTAGCTCAACGCATCTCCTATGTGGGTGAACTGGGCTGGGAGCTTTATGCGGCGAGCCACAGAGCCATCATCGTCTGGGATAGACTGTGGGAAGCCGGACAGGCGGTCGGCCTCATTGTCGGCGGATACAAGGTTTTGGGTTCACTGCGAATTGAGAAGGGCTATGTGTACTACAGCAGCGATCTGACCACCCTGGATAATCCTTACGCGGCCGGATTGGGCTTTACGGTAGACCTGGAAAACGGCGGTGACTTCATTGGCCGGGAGGCTCTGCAGAAGATCAAGAAAGACGGCATCCAGACTAAATTGTGTGCGATCACCATCGGCGGTGCCGACTGGCTGCCGCTTTACGGCGGAGAAGCCGTCATTGCGGGCGGCAAAGTGATTACGAGGCTCCGCAGTGCTGATTATGGGCATACGGTCCAGCGGAATATCGGTCTGGCCTACCTGCCCTCAGGCCTGGCCCAAGAAGGAACACCGCTTGAAATCGAGATCTTCGGTGCCAGGGCCGCGGCCCGGGTGGGGCCCAGGGTCGCATATGATCCCCAGGGGGCGGCCCTCCAAGGCTAACCCCGGCCACCGATCTTATGATGAACTTGCATTGCCGGCCGACGGGGTCTCCGGGCACTTGGTTTTGAGATAGGAACGACGAGGATGGATGGCATCACTGCGGTCGAGGACATCATCAAACGCGTCGATATCTGGGATCACAACGAAGTGCGATACCGCCAGTTGTCCGGTGGCATGACCAACCATAGCTATATTTGTCATGTTCGCGACAAGAAGTATGTGCTGAGAATACCCGGTTCGGGGACGGATGTCTTTATCAATCGGGCGCATGAACTGAGTTGCGCGATCGCGGCCGCCAAGGCCGGCGCCTCCCCGGATGTCCTTTGCGTCGTGGCGCCGGAAGGCGCGGTGGTGACTCCGTTTATCGACGGCGAAGTACTGCATGCGGACACCGTTGTGGCCGACGATAACCGTATCGCTAAGATTGTCGCGGCGGTCCAACAGGTGCATGCGAAGGCCGTGTTTGAACCGGTGACCCATACGTTTGATTTGATTCGCCGGTACACGCAGACGGCCCGCGACGTCGATGCCTTTTTTCCGTATGATTTCGACTGGATGTGTGCTATTGCGGATAAAATCGAGCAGGCCATGGAGCGCAATAATCCCCCGGCGGTGGCCTGCCATAACGATCTCTTCCCGGAAAACTTCATCATCGACGCCAATGGCAAGCTATGGATATTGGACTGGGAATACGGCGGCATGAATGATCCTTACTTTGATTTGGGGGACCTTGCGGTGGAGCATCCTCTGACCCGCAAGCAGGAGGAACTTGTCATCCAGACCTACTGCGGGGAGGTGCAACCCCACCGACTCTATCGGATTTTGCTGCACAAGTTGACCGCCGATTTACGGTGGAGCTTATGGGCAATGATCCAGGACCGCATTTCAAAGATCGATTTTGACTTCTATACTTACGGCCTGGGCCGTTACGCCCGGTTTCGCGCAAACTATTATCATCGCGAATTCAAGACCTGGCTGGAAGGGGTTTGAGCAATACCATTTGAAAACCATTGCCAAAAGGAGAAACGGACGATGAATGAGGACTTGGCGGTTGATCAGGCAACTATCGACAATATGTGTGTCAATACCCTGCGAACCCTTGCCATCGATGCCATCGAAGCGGCCAAATCCGGTCACCCCGGTGCGCCCATGGGTCTGGCTCCGGCAGCGTACGTCCTGTGGACCCGCATGCTGAAGCATAACCCGCACAATCCGGCCTGGGCCGATCGGGATCGTTTTGTGCTGTCCGGCGGCCATGCATCCATGATGCTCTATAGCCTGCTCCATCTGACGGGGTATGATGTCAGTCTGGATGACATCAAGAATTTTCGGCAGTGGGAAAGTAAAACCCCCGGTCACCCTGAATTCGGACTGACGCCAGGGGTCGAAACCACCACGGGTCCGCTGGGCCAAGGGTTTGCCAATGCGGTCGGGATGGCCATGGCCGAACGGCATCTGGCGGCCCGCTTCAACCGCGAGGGCCATGAAATCGTCAACCATTATACTTTTGTCATGTGCGGCGACGGCGATCTGATGGAAGGCGTCGCCTCCGAGGCGGCTTCTTTGGCAGGGCATCTGGCGCTGGGCAAGTTGATCGCCATCTACGATGACAACAAAATCACGATTGAAGGCGATACGGACCTTACCTTCACGGAAGATGTGGCGGTTAGATTCAAGGCTTATGACTGGCATGTGCTGCGGGTGGAGGAAGGCAATAATTTAGCCGACATCCAAAAAGCCCTTCAAGCGGCCAAGACGGAAGCCCTTCGTCCCTCGCTGATTGTCTTGCGGACCCATATTGCATACGGCAGTCCCCACAAACAGGATACCTGCGCGGCCCACGGGGCGCCGCTGGGGGAAGAAGAGGTCCGTTTGACCAAGGAATGCCTGGGCTGTCCCGTCGATGAGGTGTTTTGCGTGCCGGATGCGGTCCGCCGGGCCTATCGGGCCTGTGCAACCAAAGGTCAAGCAGCGGAAGCGGCCTGGCAGGAGAAGTTCGCGGCGTACTGCCAGCTGTATCCGGAATTGGCCCGGGAGTGGACCGCCGCCGTCAACGGGACTTTAGCGGATGGCTGGGATGCGGAAATCCCGGACTTTGCCGGCGCCCCACCTATTGCCACACGGGCGGCCTCCGGTAAGGTCCTCAACGCGATTGCCGGCCGAGTTCCTGAATTGATCGGCGGTTCAGCCGATCTGGCGCCTTCCAACAATACCCTGATTCATTCGACGCATGATTTCCAAAAAGGGGCCTATGATGGGCGTAACCTTCGCTTCGGCGTGCGCGAACATGCCATGGGCGCAATCTTGTCCGGACTGGCGCTGCATAAGGGTCTGCGCCCGTACGGGGGCACGTTTCTGGTGTTTGCTGATTATTTTCGCCCTGCGATCCGCCTGGCGGCGCTGATGAAGCAGCCGGTCATCTACGTCTTGACCCACGACAGCGTCGCCGTCGGCGAAGACGGACCCACGCATCAGCCGGTGGAACAGCTGGCTTCTCTGCGCGCTATTCCGGGATTGACCGTCATTCGCCCGGCGGATGCCACCGAGACCGCCGCGGCCTGGCGCCAGGCACTGCGGACGACCGACGGCCCGGTGGCCCTGATACTAAGCCGGCAGAAGCTTCCGGTGCTGGATCAATCGCGTTACGGCGCCGCCGAAGGGCTTGGGCGAGGTGCTTATGTTTTGTCAGATTCCCAGGCCCAGCCGGACCTGATCATCATTGCCACCGGTTCCGAGGTACACCTTGCGCTGGCGGCCCAGGACAAGCTGGCTCAGCAGGATGTTGCCGCGCGGGTTGTCAGTATGCCGAGCTGGGAACTGTTTGAGAGGAACTCACCGGCGTATCAGGATGAAGTTTTGCTGCCCCATGTGACGGCGCGTCTTGCGGTGGAAGCCGGTTCACCCATGGGCTGGGAACGTTATGTCGGCCGCACCGGTGCGATTATCGGCGTGAAGGAATTCGGGGCCTCGGCTCCCGGAGGAACCGTGATGGCACGCTACGGCTTTAGCGCTGACAACATCGTCCAAAAGGCCCTGCAACTGCTGCAACGCTAAAGGGAGAAATGGGGGTTAAGCAGATTTACTTGAGTTCCAATGTCTCTAAACTACACGGACTTCGGCCGGGTCCCGTGGTTGATCGATTGCGAGTACAGCGGTGACAACGATCCTTATTTTAAGACGGCTTGGGGCCCCCATAGCGTTTGCAATGGATATTTGCGATTTAGCGGTGCGCGTTTAAAAAGGCTTTCAAGGCTTCAAAATCTTCCGCAATATAATCGGCACCCGCCCGGGACAATTCTTTTCTTAAGCGGACTTTATCGGGCGCCGCCAAGACCAGGCCGATACTCACGAAAGCGGCCCGGGAATGGGCCGCGGCCTGCATATCGTCGGGCATATCGCCGACATAGTAGCATTCGCTGATTTGCTCCTTTAACGTTTTCACAATCGCATCCAACATGAACGGGTGGGGTTTGCTCAGGGAAACTCTTTGGCCTTCCTGTTCGAAAATCCTTTTTTCTTCGCTGATACAGTCGTCCAGGGTATAAACCACTCTGAAAAATTTCCTGATATCATGATTCCTTAAGGGATAGTCGGCTTCCGCTTTTGGGCGTCCGGTGGCAATGGCGAGGATATGCTCTTGGGCAAGCGCTTCCAAGACGGCCGGGTTGATCAATATTTTTTCGCGCTGGATGTAGCCGGCATCGTGGTACATGACGGTGGGCCGGTAATAGGTCGATTCAAAAAGCGTCTGGCCCAGGTAGATTTCCTGGAAAATTTGTTTGATAATATTGCCGTTGCCCACGTCCGCGTCATAAAGTCCGGCAATGAAGGGATCCGCGGGTTTGCCGCGTTGCTTGTACAGCGATTCCAGCGGTCGGGGGGTTCTCTTCAAATATCCGGCCAGCGCGGACACATCACATCTGCGGATGGTTTCGCGGTAACGGGCCCATGGATCTTCGCTTTCGGCAACCGGCGGTTTCGGCACCAGGGTGAACAGAAGATCGATGATCAAGAAAGTCAGATCCCAGTCGTTGTTCAACCCCCCGCTTTGTTTCACGCCGGCGAGATCGGACAGCTGGAAGAGGGGGACGGGTAACTGCGCGGCATCCTTGGCCTCCTTGAAAAATAATGTCGCCGTTTGCCTGACGGTGTCCCGATAAGAGCCGGAGACATCCATAATCACGCCGTCCATATCGAAAACGATCAGTTTTTGCGTTGGCATGGATTCACCTGCTGCCAGTTCAGCCTATGAATTCAGGCGAATTTGTTTTCGATCAAGCTGAGAACCTCAGGAATCGCAGAGATAAAGTGATAATTTTTTCGGCCGTAGCGCTCTTTTTTCTTGCCGCTGCGATCCATGAGAACTGCAACGCCGGCCCAATCCAGGGTGGGCACGTCGGTGTAACCATCCCCTATCGCCGCCGCTGTATCGGGATTAATTTTCTGCTCTTTGAGAAATTTTAATTTATCCTCGGGGTTGGGCATCCGCAGAAACATGCCGATGATTCGACCGTTTTCGATCTGGAACCGGTTGCCCTCGATCAGCTGAAAGCAGCTGGCCACCTGCGCGAGGCCCAACACCCGCTGGCTTAAGTCGGCCGTGCCGCAGCTTAAAACGATCATGTTATGCCCGGCGGCCTTTAATTGCCGCAGGGCGTGCCGATCCCTTTCTGAGATCCTCGGGGCTAGCTGGGCGGCCACCTGATCAAGCAAGGCGGCTTCCGCACCCATCAAAAGCCGAATGTAAAGCTTTTTGAAGGCTTTTCGGAACCATTCTTGGCGGTCCGCATAAATGCCGGCGCGGGCCAGCAGCCGTCTAAATCGCGGCAGTTCCGGCGGTGACCGCTCGATTCGATGGATCAGAAGTGACTGTTCGCTGTCATAGGGGGTCGAGGGGAGCAGGGTTCCGTCAAAGTCCCATATGATGGTAAGAGGTTTCATCTCCGCCGCCCGTTTCCAACCTGCCGGCAAGGGTGCTCAATGTTATCAAAAACCGTTCGGCCTCTCCATAGTTTTTCATAGGGCTAAACTGTTACCTGTTACCGTTCGACAAACTAAAATTTAATAGCATACACCGGCGGAGACCTGCAAGGGGCGGTCGGGTCGGTTGATATCGTCTGCAAGAAAAGA
>CP070697.1:1445188-1454055 GCA_020353555.1 Desulfobacterales bacterium | reverse complement strand
CGCCGGCGTTCTCAGGCAGACGGGTTCGCTCTCCGAAACCATGAAAGTCATCGTCTACCCGTGGGTTTACATGGTTTCCTTGGGATGTGCGGGACTGACCCTCGCGCTGCTCGTGGACTTCCTGAAGTCCTGCCGGCACGTTTCCGCCGGAAGGGTCCGGCCAGGGTCGCCGCGTTGATTCCTCCAAACCGAAAGGATACCGATGAGCCCTGACACCGCGGCCATTCTGGGCCTGATCTTTCTCTTCATGCTGATGGCCCTGAGAATGCCCGTGTCCTTCGCCATGATTCTGGCCGGGTTCTTGGGCAACGCCTGGATCATCTCCACGGACGCGGCCATCTATATGCTGGCGACCAACGTCTGGGGACAGCTTTCTTCTTACGGGCTGAGCGTCATCCCGCTGTTTGTGCTCATGGGACAGTTAGCCTTCCACTCCGGCATCACCGAAAGGCTCTACAATGCGGCCTACAAGTGGGTGGGAAGGCTGCCGGGCGGGTTGGCGGGCACCACCATCCTCTCCAGCGCGGGGTTTGCGGCCATCTGCGGCTCCAATTCGGCAACTTCGGCGACCATGGGCACCATTGCCCTGCCCGAGATGAAACGCTACGAGTATGACGCCGCGTTGAGCACGGGCAGCGTGGCCATCGGGGGAACCCTGGGAGTCGTCATTCCACCCAGCGTCGTTCTCATCATCATCGCCGTGCAGACCGAGCAGTCCATCACGCGGCTGTTCATCGCCAGCATCGTGCCGGGAGTCATCCTGACCCTCCTCTTCCTTGTGACCGTTTTTTGGCGATGCCTGCGCAATCCCCACCTGGGCCCACCGGGACCGCGGGCCGCGATGCGGGAGAAACTACTCTCCCTGTCGGGGGCCGCAGAGGCGATGATGTTGTTCGCGCTCGTCATCGGCGGACTCTACGCGGGGTGGTTCACCCCCACCGAAGCAGGCGCGGCTGGTTCGTTCGGGGCGTTGCTGATCGGCCTGGCCCGGCGCAAGCTCTCGAAGCCGGATTTTTTCCGGGCGGTGGCCGAGACGATTCGGATTTCCGCAATGGTCGTTTTGTTGATCACGGGTGCCGTGATTTTCGGTCGGTTCCTGACGGTAACGCGGCTGCCCTTCGAACTGGCCGATTGGGCCGTGTCGCTTCACGTACCGCGGGAAGTGATTCTTTTTGTCGTGCTGGTGATATACCTCGTGGGCGGCTGCCTGATGGACGCTTTGGGCTTCCTGGTGGTCACCATCCCGATCTTCTTCCCGCTCGCCCAGGCCTTGGGATTCGATCCGGTGTGGTACACGGTGGTGATCACCCTGGTCACCACGATGGGCGCCGTGACTCCGCCGGTGGGGGTCAACGTCTATATCGTCAGCGCCCTCTCACCGGACGTTCCCATCGCGACGATCTTCAGAGGCGTTTCCATCTTTCTCGTGGCCTACGTCATCTGTTTAGTGTTGCTCATGCTGTTCCCGGAGATGGCCTTGTACCTGCCCAGGTCCTTGATGTGAGGCGGCCGGATCCGCGTGAATCGACCGACGGTAATGATGCCTCGAGCGGCATCGAACTAGCGTCAACCCGAATGGACGCTGACGCGTGGATGGGGCGTCTCCGCCAAGGAGATGCGGAAGCCCCAACCCGTCTTTCGGCGGCCAACGACGAAGAGGAGGTCTGTAAGCACCATGGCTAAAGGCATTGCAAGAGACATGCGAAAGGGGAAGCACACCTCGAGCCGCCGCCGAACGACGTTATGCGGTGACCTGGCCCGCCGCGGAATGTCCGATCTCAACGGTGTCATCGATTTCCTCTCGAAGCGGCGCCAACTGGTGCGGGTGAAGACTACCGTCGATCCGCGTTACGAGCTCGGCGCGGTCGCCTTTAAATTCCACGGCGGCAAACCGGTTCTCTTCGAGAGTGTCAAGGGCAGCCCCTGGGCGGTTTTTGCCGGCTTATATTGGAACCGGGCGGTGCTGGCCGATCTGTTCGGACTCCCCGAGACCCGCCTGCCTTTCCACTTTGCCGAAGCCGTCGCCGAGTGGCGGTCCGCCCCGGTGCACCCGGTGATTGTAGACTCGGCCCCGTGCCAGGAGGTCGTGGAGAAGCAGTGGGACCTTCGGAAACTGCCGGCGCCGCTGGTCGGCACCCGGGAGGGAGGGCCCTACCTCACCGCAGCGGTGATCATCGCCAGGGACCCGGATACCGGCGTGCGCAACGCTTCGATTATGCGCTGTATGATCACCGGTCGCGACCGCATGACCTGCCTGATGGACATCGGCCGCCATCTGCGGGATTATTACGAACGTGCCGAAGCGCGGGGCCAGCCCCTGGAGATCACCATCAATAACGGCGTCGACCCTGCGGTGCACATCGCCTCGGTGGTTCCCGCCGTGGCGGCGCCCATCGAGCTGGACGAGTTAGGCATCGCCAGCCACCTTCTCGGTGAACCGCTGGCCTTGGTGAAGGCCAAGACCGTCGCCGTAGAAGCAGTGGCAACCGCCCAGTTCGTCTTGGAGGCCGAGCTGTTGCCCAAGCTGCGGGAACCCGAAGGACCCGCCGCCGAAGTTACCGGGTACTACGCCCAGAAGGACAATCGCTGGGTGATCCGCGTCAAGGGGGTCACGCGCCGTAAGAACCCCATCTGGCACACGATCATCCCCGGGCGCGAGGTTCATAACGCGGTGGGCCTCATGGCCGAGGCCAGCATCTTCCGCTCCGTTTCCAGCCAGGTGCCGGTGGTTAAAGACGTGGTCCTCACCTATGGCGGTTGCGGTTTTTACCACGCCGTGGTGCAAATCGAAAAGAACATCGAAGGCATGGAACGCAACGCGATTCTGGCCACCTTCGCCGCCTTTCCATCCCTCAAACAGGTCGTCGTCGTCGATTCCGATGTAGACATCCGCGATCCCCAGGACGTGGAGTGGGCCTTGGCCACGCGCTTTCGACCCGATCGCGATATACTCCTGATCCCCCACGCACGGGGCCACGAACTCAATCCCGTAACCGACGCCGGCCTGGGCTGCAAGATCGGACTTGACGCCACGGCGCCGTACCCCCGGCCCCAGCAATTCGAACGCTTCAAGGTACGGGAGGTCGACATCAACGACTACGAAATCGAGCCGTCCTAGAATGGCCCGGCCACGCAAGCGCCGGGTGGTGGTCGCTGAACTGCTCTGGGGCGGCCAGCTTCACCCGTTGCCCCCCAGTCGAGACAGGCGTCTGACTACCTGGAGTTTGGGTGGCCGAAGTCGAAGATTGAAAGGCGTTGGCAAAAAACCGATTATGTGTTATCGTCGCTACTAACCGGGGCAAAAACATTCTAAGAATGCGGCGCAACACCTAAAAAGGGAGCGCCATTGGGTCAAGGGCCGGAAAGGAAGCAACCCTCCCATGACACCCCAAAGGCCGGTTAATTTTTCATCCTTGGAGTACCTCCAGCCGATTGAAACCTATGTGCCGGGTTTGAGGATCGATGCAGTGACGGCACGCTTCGGAGTGCCGGCGGAAAGGGTGGTCAAACTGGGGTCCGGGGAAAATCCCCTGGGTCCGTCGCCGAAAGCCGTAGCGGCGATCAAACTCGCCCTGAAGGATCTTGCGCTCTATCCGGACTGGCGCTCAGAGGTTCTGCGTGAGGCGATTGCCCGGCACAACGCCTTACCCCGGGAGCAGGTGCTTGTCGGCTCCGGGGAGACGGAATTGTTTTCCTTAATTGTGCGGGCCTTTTCCGAACAAGCCGAAGCCGTCCTTTTCCCTCTGCCGACATTTCCCATCTACGCCCAGGCCGCTCTGGTGGAGCGCCGGCAGGCCGTCCCGGTCGCTGCGGATCGTCTTTTGCAGTTCGATCCGGAAAAACTCGTGCACGCCGTCACCGCCAAGACTAAAATCATCTTCCTTACGAGCCCGAATAATCCGCTCAGCACCGTCATCGAGCGCGAAGCCATCCAATATATTCTGGATCAGGTCGATTCCGAAGTGCTGGTTCTTTTGGATGAGGCCTACGTGGACTATTCGGAAAGTGGAACCCAGCTGGATCTGCTCGGCCGGTACCCCAATTTGATTATCCTCAGAACCTTTTCAAAGATCTATGGCCTCGCCGGACTCCGCGTGGGCTATGCCATGGCCCAGGCGGCCATTGTGCAGGCCCTGATGAAACTGAAACCCACCTGGAATATCGGCAATTTGGCCTCAGCGGGAGCCGCGGCAGCGCTGGAAGACCAGGAGCATTATCAAAAGACCAGACAGTTGGTGCAGGCGGGCCGGCAGTACCTGATCGGTCGGCTGTCCGAATTCACAAACCTCGCCGTCATCATGAAGCCCCAGGCCAACTTCCTCTGCCTTCGTATTCGGGAGGGCGACATTTCTTCCACGGATTTGTTCGAGGGGCTTTTGCAGGGCGGTATTATCACAAAAGATTGCAGTGTTTCCTTTCAAGGTCTGGGTGACCGTTGCATTCGCGTGGATGTGAGCGTGAAACCCAAAATGGATCGATTCTTGGAGCGGCTGGCAACATTGATTACCTGATAATGCACCAATTCAACCGATGCCCCGCCGATATGCGGCGTCGAGGCTTGTTCTCTAACCATTCACCGTCGAACCCAATACTGATTTCAGTTTCGCAAAACACATGATTTCCGCGATTTCATTTTGGGGCTGCTCGCCATATGGCTTGCGGTGCGACGTGTTTTTCGCACGCCCATCCAACGTTTTGGTTGAAAATCACCGGCCCGCATGCGGCCGGGCCGGGTTGGGACCGCCGTCTTGGACGGCGATCCCATACAACCCATAAACCCAACTAAAGGAGGTGCAGCGCTATGAAAACGTTTCTTACATTCATGGGAGTCATCGGTTTGGTCGTCTGCATAGGTGGATCTTTAGGTTGGTCTCAAGACCAGGTCATCCTGGGAGGGGTGGCCCCTCTCTCCGCCCCGGGTGCGGCCGAGAGCGGGGCGGAAATGAAGATCGCCATGGAGATGGCCGTGAGTGAAATCGGGCAGATTCTCGGAAAGCCCATCAAACTCCAGGTCGAAGACACGCGTGGTTTGCCTGAAGAGGGCACGGCGGCGATGAATCGACTGGCCGACGCCGGGGCGGCGGGGGTGGTCGGCGAGTTTCACAGTGCGGTGGCCAACGCCGAGATCGAGGTGGCCAATCAGCGCAAACTGCCTTTAATCATTGCAGAAGCCTGGGCGGATGTGATTACCGCCAAGCACTATCCCTACGTCTTCCGGATTGCCCCCGCCAACTCACTTTTTTATACCAAAGTGTCCGACTGGGTCAAGGCCATCGGCGCCCAAAACGTCGTCGCCATCGTGGAGAACACCGACTGGGGGTTGGGAATCGACACCGTCTTCAAAGAAACTTTGCATGACCAGAAAAATATCGACGGTGACCCCGTCCAGTACACATCCATCGTTGCCGAGCGGACGGTGACCGACTTTACCCCGCAGCTGCTCAGGTACAAATCCATGAGCCCGCGACCGGATCTGGTGATGGACATTTTCACGGGAACCGGCGAATACCTGATCGTCAAGCAGACCGGAGAGCTCGGTTTGGCCCCCAACCGCGAGACCCTTGTCTTCGCCGTGGGAACCAGCGCCCTGTATCCGGAGTACTGGGAAACGGTCGGCAAATACGGCGTATTCAGCATCACCAAGACGGGATATCATCCGCTGCTGGGCGTCACGCCCGCGATCAAAAAATTCAATGCCGAATTCGAGGCCAAAACCGGCAAGACGCCGACCTTCGCCGCGATGGAAGCCTATGACTCAATTCACGTGCTGGCCCAGGCGATCGAGCAGGCCGGATCCACCGCTTCGGACGCCATCGTGGCGGCGCTCGAAAAAATCAAATACGACGGCGTGCTTGGAACCATCTATTTCTCGGCGGACAAAAAGCCGGATTACATGTACCACCAGTGGCCGGGAGCCAAAGCCGTGATTATCCAGTACACCGCGGAAGGACAGAAATACACCGACGCCGAGTTGCTGTGGCCGGCCGCCCTTATGCCCTAACCTCACAACCGCCGGAGGCTTTCTTCCCTTGGAAGAACAGCCTCCAACCTCGAGGGGGCCGGGCCGAAAAGCACTCGCTCTTTCTGGGCGTAAACCCGGCCAGCGGTCCGCCGCTGGCCCGCGGGCGCCGTCGTGGGGGCTCGCGCTTGGTCGCGGCCCTCCAGGGGGGTTTTAGGCCGTGCAACCGCTAAACCACGGGGCTTTGCAGGTGTTCGTTCGTATCGAGTGAGGATCTTATGGATTTCTTTGTTGCCCAAGCGTTAAACGGTCTGATTATCGGTTTGCTCTACGCGTTGATCGCCATCGGCCTGTCCCTCATCTTCTCCGTGCTGAAACTGGTCAACTTCGCCCACGGTGAATGTTGCATGATGGGGGCCTTTGTTTCCTACTATTTCAGTACACTTTTCGGGATAAATCCCCTGATCGCGGTCTTTTTGTCCATGGTTGTGGTATTTTTGCTCGGCGTGGCGATGCAGTATTTTTTCCTCAGGCCGCTTTATACCGGCGCGGTCGAACGCAAGGATGAATACGCCATATTGATTACGTTCGGTCTGGGAATTTTTTTTCAAAACCTCGCCATGTCCCTTTTCGGCCCCTGGACCAAGAAATCCCAGGACTTTCTCTCAGGGGTAACATCAATCGGATTCCTCACCGTGGACAACAATCGGCTGGTGGTTTCATTTGTGGCCATCGCGATCGTGCTGGCCTTGCTGCTGATCATCAACAAGACCTTTGTCGGCAAGGCGCTTCGCGCGGTCAGTCAGGACCGCGATGCCGCCGCCATCGTGGGCATCAATTCGCATCGCATCAACATGCTGGCATTTGGAGTCGGAGTGGCCCTGGCCGGGGGCGCCGGGGCCCTGATCGGCCCAATTTTTCTTATCTCCCCCATGATGGGTATCCTGCCCGGGATAAAATCATTTGTGATCATCGTGCTGGGCGGCATGGGCTCGATCAAGGGGGCCATCATCGGCAGCCTCCTGCTGGGTGAAATCGAAAGCCTGGGCTCGATTTACCTTCTCGACCCCACGCGGGGTCTGGCTTATAAGAATGCTTTCGGCGTTCTGCTCTTGGCGATCGTCTTGTTAGTGAAGCCCACCGGGCTTTTCGGCGAAAGGCACGTGAGGATGGAATAACATGAAAAAAAACGTGATAGGGGCCGGAATCGCGATTTTGATCGGTGTGGCGGTTCCCCTGGTGTTCCGATCTTACTGGCTCCACGTGGCCATCATCGCGCTCTATTATGCCCTGCTGGCCTCCTCATGGACCATGCTCGCCGGATTTTCCGGGCAGTTCTCATTTGCGACCATGGCCTTAGGCGGCATCGGCGCCTACACCTCCGCCCTGCTCGTGATAAATGTTCAGCTTCCCATGTGGTTGGCGCTGATTTGCGGTGCGCTGGCGGCGACCGTCGTCGGCCTGCTGATCGGGGTGTTGGTCTTGAGGATGCGGGGTCCCTATCTGGCGCTTTTTACGATCGCCTTCTCCGAGCTGGTCCGAATTACCCTCAACGCCGAATACCAGCTGACCCGAGGGGACATGGGCCTGACCGTGCCCCACCTGTACACGACCGTTTCGAAAACTCCCTATTACTACACGATGCTCGGCCTTCTGGTCGGCTCTCTCCTGGTCATGTGGACGGTCTTGCGATCGCGCTATGGGTTGTTTTTCCGTGCCATCCGCGAGCAGGAGGAAGCGGCGGCCGTCATGGGTGTCAACGTCGTGCGCTATAAAATCATGGCCTTTGTGATCAGCAGCTTCTTTGCCGGCCTGGCCGGCAGTTTTTTCGCCCACTATATCGGAACCCTCACCCCGAACAGCATGATGGAGATTCCCCGGATGGGTCTGCTTATCGCCATGTCGGTGATCGGTGGCATCGAGAGTCTGGCCGGGGCGGTCGCCGGGGCGGTCCTGGTGGAGTTCCTCCAGGAGTATCTGCGCGCGCTCGAAATGTGGCGATTCGTCATATTCGGCCTGGCCCTGGTCTTAATCTTGCGCTTTTCTCAAAACGGCTTAATTTATCCTATCTACCAAAGATTCGCCGCCCGGAGAGTGGAACCGCGGACGGTGGCCGACGCGGAAGCCTGAGGCCCATGGGCCGGCTTGACCCGACGGCCGGAAGGAAGAGAAGATGTTGGAAGTGGCTGAGCTCGTAAAGGACTTCGGTGGCGTGCGGGCCATCAACAAGCTCTCTTTTACGGTCGGAGAAAATGAGCTTTTGGGAATCATCGGGCCGAACGGCTCGGGCAAGACCACCACCATCAATCTGATCAGTGGCCTTTTCAAACCCACCAACGGTCGGATCACTTTCCGCGGGAAGCGCATCGACGGCTTGCCGTCCTATGAGATTGCCCGAAGAGGGATCGGCCGAACCTTTCAAGTCACCCAGGTTTTCCATCGGATGAGCGTCTTGGAGAATATGATGGTTCCGGCCCTGGCCGTACCGCATAAGGGCGAGGAAAAAGACCAGAAAAAAAAGGCCCTGCGGATACTCGGATTTCTCAAGATCGATCATCTCCGCAACGAATTTGCCAGGAATCTCTCCGGGGGGCAGCAGAAATTGCTTGAACTGGGGCGGATTTTAATGCTGGACCCGGATGTCATCATGCTCGATGAGCCGTTTTCGGGGGTACATCCCAAACTGAAGATGAATATCCATGAATACATCAAAGAAATGCACGCCGAGGGCCGAACCTTTATTATCATCAGTCATGATCTGCAATCCATCTTTAATTTGAGCCAGCGTTTGATTGTGCTCAACGAGGGCACCAAGATCTGTGACGGCGTCCCACAGGATGTCAAAGACGACGACCGGGTCGTCGAAGCCTACCTGGGAGATTGAGGATGCTCAAGATCGAAAAGTTAT
>CP070697.1:1436146-1445088 GCA_020353555.1 Desulfobacterales bacterium | reverse complement strand
CATCGGTCTGGACCGTGTGGAAAATTTTTTGAATCTGCTCGATGAATATTGCCAGATGCTGGGAGATCCTCGGAAAACCTTGAAAGATATCCAGCCTTTGGTGGCGAGCATGACGCGGGCGAAAGAGGATCTCACACCGCTGCTGCATACTCTGCCTGACGGGCATGGAATTAAAGATATTCTCAATCAGACCCTGGTGACGGCTTCGCTGGAAATAATCAAGTTTAATCGAGGTGATTATATCACGACCTGAATTCCCGGCCATGTCCTCTGTGCACAACAGTCCGCCATCCTATCTAGAAAAGATACGGATGTTCATCGCTCGCATGCCCAGCCTTTCCACCACCGTCACGAAAGTCGTCGAAACCTGCAACAATCCGCGGTCCTCACCCAATGACCTGAACCGGGTTATTTCACTGGATCCGGTTCTGACAGGCAAGGTACTGAAATTAGTTAATTCGGCCTACTATTCCTTGCGCGAGCCGGTGGCCTCCACAACACGTGCGATTATTATGCTCGGCATCAATACGGTAAAAAATCTGGCCCTTAGTACGGCCATCTTAGAGGCTATGCAGGGCAGCCGGTCCTTTGGCTTGTTTTCCGTGGACGACTTTTGGGCGCATTCGCTGTGCGTGGGCGTTACGGCCAAGTCCTTGGCGGCCGCCCAAGGGGTACCGCTGGCGGCGCGTGAGGAATATTTCGTGGCTGGGCTTTTGCACGATCTGGGGAAAATACCTCTCAACAAACAATTTCCAGATGAATATTTTCGTGCTTTGGATTGGGCCCGGACCAAGCGGGAACCGTTGCTGCAAGCCGAAAATGCTGCGTTCGGCTTCGATCACTGTACGGTTGGCCGATTAATTGCGGAAAAGTGGCAATTAGGACATAACTTGATCGCGTCATTTGCGTACCATCATCAGCCGCAAGCGGCGGCCGATGAAGATCGTCCCTTTGTCGCGCTTTTGGCTCTAGCCAATCTATTCGCCAATTGGTCTAAGCTAGGCGCCTCCGGAGACAATTTCGCGGATACCGCTCTGGCGAACGATCTGTTGGAGCAGATCGGGTGCAGTTGGGCTTCACTCGCTAATCTGCGAGATACGGTGGCCGAGGAAATCGAAAAGGCAAAAATATTCCTGAGACTTTCCCAGGACGGTTAGAGCAGAGCAGTGATCACCAGTCATTAAAGGTTTGGCGGGATGAAAATCAACTTTTGGGGCGTCCGGGGCTCAATACCCAGCCCGGGCGCCAACACCGTGAAATATGGCGGCAACACCTCCTGCCTGGAATTGTGTTTCCCAGGCTCGGAAAAGCTCATCATCATCGATGCCGGTTCCGGAATTTGGGCACTGGGCAACCACCTGACGGCGCAATATCCCCGCGGCGGGCCTATTCGAGCTGATATCTTTTTGACTCACACGCATCTGGATCATATTCTCGGCTTTCCGTTTTTCGCTCCCATTTACATGGCGGACACGCAGCTTAACGTTTATGGCCCGGTGACCTGCGAAGACGATTCTCTGGAAGTGATTATGGGGGGACAATTGTCTTATCGTTATTTTCCGGTGCGACAGGCCGAACTGGCAGCCGCGATAAAATACATTGATCTGAAGGAAGGCTGCTTTGACCTCGGCGGTGGCATCCGACTCATCACCAAGTACTTAAACCATCCTCAGCTGTGTTTGGGGTATCGATTCGAATATCGAGGGAAAGTCTTCTGTACGGCCTACGATACCGAGCCGTTTTACAATCTTTTCAGCACCGATCCACAGAATTGTTCTTATGATGTGAATATGGCCCATGAAGGCGAACGCACGGCCCGGGAGGAAAACCGGCGGATGGAAGAATTTTTTGCCGGGGCCGACCTGCTGGTCCATGACGCGCAATACATTCAGGAAGAATATGCGCCTGACATGGTGGGTTGGGGGCATACACCCGTGCAGTACGCCATCGCAGCGGCCAAACGCGCCGGGGTCCGGCGTTTAGCTTTGTTTCACCATGAACCGACACGGACCGACGCCGAGCTTGAAGTCCTTTCGCGAAAATATTGTGATCCGGAAAATGGAGGCCCCATGGAGGTCTTCTTTGCACGCGAAGGGATGCAGGTCGAGCTGTAGAGAGGGTATTTTCACCCGTTTTCATCCGATCGATCAGGCATCTACCGGCAATCGGTTGCGTAGGAATTTTCTTTGAAAAGCATAAATAATTTCGGTCAAGATTTTTTCTTGGCTGCGATCGATATCAATGAACTCAAGGCCGTATCCATGCTTGTGAGTATGGGGTTTTTTTTCCACCCTTTCAATCTGGCTCTGTCTGATGCAGACTTTTCGGGTATCGTTTGCCATGGGAAACATCAGCTCGATATTTTCCCACACGGTGCCGACGGCAAATAGAGGAGTCTGCCGCGCGCGGCTTGGGCCTGCGGCCAAACGGCAGAATAATCCCCCCAGACTGATATTGACAACTTCCATTTCATAGCAGGAAGAATCGGAACTAAAACAAAGCTTCGTTCCGGCGGGCGCATTCAGTCTGAAAAGCTTCCTTCTCTGCCGGCGTTCAAGCACCGCAGGAAACTTTATCCATATCCTGTCGCCGGCAATCTCCCCGCCCTTCGTCCGGAAAAAATATTTTACCCTGTCTTTGCCTGTAAATTCGCAATGAATGCGCTCGAGATCTATATCTGCTAGAGCTTGACGTAATTCTTGCGCATCTTCGATCTGAAAATAGGAGATTTCTTTCCGTTGCCGAATGGCGGTTACCAGTGTTAAACATTGATAATCCTTATCCGGGAGACGGAATTCGACCAGGGTCTTATCTTGCACCAAGCCCTCGATGATGCGCGTTATCGTTTCTCCTTGAATTTTTTCGGAATTTGCCATCGTGTTTGACCTAGCAGGGAGTCAGCGCAGGAGATGCCGGGCGTCTGTTACCGCCGAATGCCGCTTACGTCACGGGTTTACGATACTTTCGACCAGAGCGGGATCCTGCAAAAGCTTTTTGGCAAAATTCAAGTATTTGGCCGTAAGGGCCCGGACGGCGAGCTGCAACGCGTAGGGCTTTACCGGTTTTTCGAGTAAATAGTTGACGTTGGAAGCCAGGCACATATTGACGACATCATCGGTGGCATTGCCCGTAATCATAATCGTGTCCTCATGGGCCGTGGGGAATTTCTTTTCAATCAAGTCGAGGAAATAGAATCCGCTCAATTCACCCAGAAATACATCAATCACAAAAATCGCCACGCCAACTTCCCGCCGGAGACAATGGGCTATCGCCTGGTTGACATCGGCAAAGGAGATCACTTTTCCCCAGGAATAAAATTCTTCAATCAACTCGGTGAGCATTTCACATATTGCGGGATCATCATCGATGATAATCACGTCCAGTCCTTGTGCCATGCTGTATATCTCCTGCCTTAAACGCTTTGTCTTGAAGAAACGGCGGTTTGAGCTGCCATGCCGGGTTTTCTCCGGTTTCCGTCGCGTGCGGCCAGGCTCGGCGGTAAAGACGTTGGCCGGCTTAAACCCCGCTGGCCAAGGGTCGAATCACCCCGGGAGCACAACGCGCTTAAAATGACGATCCCTCCGGCGGATCAAAGCCCCGCGAAAAAATCGGGGATTACTTTTTGACCGAAATATTATACCTGTCTATTTTCCGATAAACGGTGGTAACATTTATTCCCAAAATCTTCGCGGCTTGGGGCCGGTTTCCGCCCGTTAGCTCAAGTACCCGCTCGATATGGCGCTTCTCCAGTTCTTCCAAAGTAAGCAAGTCAACATTGCGGCGCCGTTCCGGCCCATTGTAAGAAAGCAGGCTCGGGCACGCCGCCAATGACAGGGTTTTGCCTTCCTCAATTAGCACCGCCGCTGCGATCATGTTCTCGAGTTCCCGCACATTGCCCGGGAAAAAGTACTGTAACAAGCGTTCTGCCAATTCCGGCGCCAGAGAATCGATTTTCTTCTTGTTGGCCTTGCCGTGGATTTTCATAAAGTGGCGGGCTAAGGGAAGAATGTCGTTTTTTCGCTCGCGCAGGGGGGGGATTTTGATGTTGTACATATTGAGGCGATAAAACAGATCAGCGCGGAAACGGCCTTTGATTATTTCTTCGTTGATCTCGCGATTAGTTGCCGCAATCAGGCGGACATCGACATTGCGCACTTCCGTACTTCCCAGTCGATAAAATTCCCGCTCTTCAATGACGCGCAGCAGTTTGCCCTGAAGCGAAGGGTCCAATTCGGTTATTTCGTCCAAAAAGAGAGTGCCTCCCTGGGCTGCTTCAAAAAAGCCTCTCTTCTCGCTGGAAGCGTCGGTATAGGCGCCTTTGGCATGCCCGAAAAACTCGTCTTCGAAAATGGTTTTGCTGAAGGAGGCCATGTTGACGGCGTAGAATGGGGCCGTGGCCCGGTTGCTCAGTTTGTGGATGATCCGTGCCAGCATTTCCTTGCCGGTGCCGGATTCACCGTTGATGACCACACTGTAATCCGTGGCGGCCACCGCTTCGACCTGATGAAAAACCAGAGCCATGGCCTCATCTTCCGTAACCATATGCGCGAAAGCTTGAGGATTTCTTAAATCTGAAAATACCTTTTTCCTTCCAAATACCTCCAGTTCGTGCTGCAGGTTGTATTTTTCCAGGGCCCGTTTGACCAGGAGGATCAGTTTTTCACTGTTCAGGGGCTTTACTAGATAATCTTCCGCACCCAGATTCATGGCTTCGACCGCTGAAGCCACCTCATCGACGGCACTGACCACGACACATTCGATGGCGGGAAATTCTTCCTTGATTGCTTGCAGTACTTCCATGCCGTTCAAATGCGGCATCATCAGGTCGAGCATAATCAGTTGAAAAGGGTGCCTGCGCACGATGTCCAGAACGCGGCGGCTGTCCGATACAAGGGCCGGCTCGGGCAGATCCGAGCTGACCAGGGTCGCCTTGATGCTCAATAAAAGACCTTCATCGTCATCGACCACCAGCACGGGCGTATCGTTGTTTGGTAATGATTCCATCGGCACCCAATCAGACTTTTTCTTTCCTCGGTCGTACTGATCCCAGGCCATGCTTGATTCTAAACCTTTGAACACCCTTGATAATATGTTAAAATGAATTTGAAAATCAGTCAAGAAATTGTCCGCCGGCGTTCCAAATATTTCCGGATCGGGCGGAACTGTCTTCGGATTAACGGGCGGTGGACTTACAAGCCAACGTCGGGGTCGACCCGTGCGGGCCGGTGGTCGTTTTCTTACCAGCGACGCGCAGATGATGAGGTCGCTCCGCCGGTCGGTCGGCGGATCAGGTCGGGGGCGGCGGCCGGCTTGAGCCAACGGTCATGCGAGACACGCGCAAGCGTCGCGAAATGCCGGTCGGGACGAGGAGCTTCATTTTTTGATGGCGCGCGGGCGTCTAGGCCGCGGATCCATCAACGTCAGAAAGCTGAAGTCTGATCGGACAAAAGGCGCGCGATGGTCGTTTTCAGGCTGTCCGGCCAGGGCTTCCGTTCTATTCCGAAACACTTCTGGATGCGGCCGCAGTCCAGGGCGGAAAATGCCGGCCGTCGGGCCGGGGTGGGATAATCGCTGGTTTCGATAGGCTCGATCTGGCGTGTTCGGAGAGATATTCGAGCGGCGGCCGTATCGAGGATCTCCGTGGCAAACCCGTGCCAGGTCGTGATTCCCAGGCCGCAATAATGGTAGGTTCCCCAGGTCACCGCGGCGCCGTTTCGCACCTGCAAAGCTATCTGCATTACGGTTTCGGCCAGGTCTGCGGCACTGGTCGGACAACCATATTGGTCGGCCACCACTCTGAGAACCTTTTTTTCCCGGGCGAGCCTGAGAATTGTCTTGACGAAGTTGTGACCGTGCACACCGTAAAGCCACGAAGTTCGCAGGATAATATGCGGCTTCAAGCTCTGGCGAATGGCCGCTTCCCCGGCCGCTTTGCTTTGACCGTAAATTCCTAGCGGGGAGATCGGATCAGCCTCACGGTAAGGGCTGCCTTTACGGCCGTCAAAGACATAATCGGTTGAAATATGGATCAACGGGATCTCAAGCTCCGCGCAGGATCCGGCGAGGTTGGCCGGACCCGCTTGGTTGACGGCAAAGGCCCGCTCCCGTTCGGCTTCAGCCTTATCCACATGGGTATAAGCCGCGGCGTTGATCACCAGGGCGGGTCGGGTTGCCTGCAAGGTTTGGCTGACCCGATCCCCATCGGTGATATCCATTTGATCATGGGCGGTGCCTTGCACCGTGAAGTTCAGGGCTTGCCCTTGTCTTACCAATTCGTGCCCTAGTTGTCCATTTGCGCCGGTGATAAGAATTCTCATGATCTGGGTCACCGTGAATGATGTGCATCGAGCGAAAGATCGGAAAGATGCGGAAGCTGACTGTCTTTTTCGGAAAGAATCGGAGTTTTGACCGGCCAGTCAATCGCAATCCCAGGATCTGACCAGCGGATGCCGCCTTCGTCGCCGGGCGTATAAAAATCGGTGCACTTGTAGGCCACATGGGCGGTTTCGCTGAGCACACAAAAGCCGTGGGCGAATCCTTCCGGTATGAACATCTGATGCCTGTTTGCAGCTGAGAGCAAGGTTCCAATCCATCGGCCGAAGGTGGCGGAAGCGGGTCGGATGTCCACCGCCACATCGAATATTTCGCCGGTGATAGCCTGCACGAGTTTCGCCTGGGGGTGCTTGTTCTGAAAATGTAGACCCCTCAGGGTGTTTTTGACGGAAAATGAGAGGTTGTCTTGGACGAAAACGCATTCGAGGCCCGCTTGTCGGTATTTATCCTGATGATAAGTTTCCATAAAAAAACCGCGGGGGTCGTCAAAAGCCTGCGGTTCAATGATCACCACACCGTCAAGTTCAGTCGCTACAATCTTCATCCGGATCCTCAGTTGGTTAATTGTTTAAACGCAATCGAGCGTTAAATCTGGGAATCGATTCCTAATTTTCAATACCAGCGGTTTGGCCAAAACACGCTATCTGGTTACCCTTTGATCGATGGTCTGCAGAAGATCGCAGATGCGCCGGTAGGCCTTCAGCTCCGAAAGCCAATGGTCGGGGATCGCGTCCATTCCCAGGTAGGCCCCCAGGATCAGCCCCACCATTAAACCCCGGGCGGCCGAATCTCCGCCTGCCATAACGTTCGCCACCAGGCCTTGTTTCAAGTCGTCTTCGAATTTGGCAATCAAGTGCACCACGGACGGAAAGGCGGCTTCGGTCTTGCACATCTGGCCCCAACGCGCCAAGGCCTGCCGGGTATCCAGTTCGACACTCTCCAGACCTTTTGCAACCCACCGGGAATAGGGCTCCCGATCGAATCCGGCGCGGGTGACCTGTTGCAAGGCGGAAGTCGGCTTTTCTCCCTGTAATACCTGCCAAATGACCCGGGCAAAAAACTCCGCACTTTCAATCACGTGCTCGTTATTGTGAGTCAGAGCGGTTTGGGCCCGGGCCTTGGCGACCAGTTGATCCAAGTCATTGCGGTAGTAGTAGGCCAGCGGTCCGATTCGCGACGCACCGCCCAGGTCGTCCGAGGCAGATCCGGCTTCTCCCGGACCTTTGCCGGAAGCGAAATTCTCCAGAGTTGCCTTCGTCGCTCCGTCAAAATATCCCGTATAATCCTCGAAGAAATTCCGCCAGGTGTCGGCGAAATGATCGAGATCAAAACCCGGGCGTTGCGCGATGGATTCCAGCAGGACGAGCGTTTGATCCCCGTAATGGGTGAACTCCCCCAGGTCTTTGGTCGGGTGGTAGGTTGGCTCCGAGGGTTTTTTGAAATTTTCGACACATCCGAATTTTTCGTCGATAATACTGGTATCGTAAATCCAGTGGACGCCCAGCGCCAGTGAATCGGCGGCCAAGGATGCCACGATCATCGCTTTGGCATTGGCTTGCACCATTGTTTTCCTCCAAGGGTTTGGCGTTGTAAGATGCAACGAACCCGCAACAAATATTTTAACCGATAATATTAGACATTTTTTCAGTCCTGCAATCCCTCAAATCGAAAGCGGTGATTCTGAATCCCCGCAAGAGGGTGGGACTTGCCGCAATTGGTGCTTATATTCTGACTGTAAACCACAGGAGATTCCACATAGCCCCGAACGAGAAGGAGGGGTGTCACCCGCGGAGATTCTGTTCCCGTTATATGCGAATTCTGCCGTCGCGCTTGGCAGGGAGGATCCATCGAAGCATGTGAACAAAACAACCGACGAGGTTTCAATGTTTAGTATTTTCTGGTGGATACGACAATTCATCCTGATACTTCTGGCGGGCTTTTACTTAATCTTCGGGATTCAACTACTCATGTCGGCTTACCAGCTGAGCGACCCTTCCGCCTTTGTCCTGACCTTTTTTGCTTCCAATTTCATGATTCTCATCAGCGCCGTTCTTCTTTTGGGGTTTGTCTATCGAATTTTAGCCGTCTACAGGAAATCCAAGAAAGTCAACGATTAGTTTTGCGGCGACCCCTCAAGGGCGAGTCTAGCGATTCAACGCTTGATCGGCTTTCCTGCGGCGAGCGTTGGACCCTGCCGCGGGGCCGCGAGCCTCTCTACTTGATAACCCTCAACTTATGGGTTTTTCGCAGGTGTTTCCATAATTCTCGAATGACGATCATGGAAGCCGCGTCTTCGGCCATCCTCTCGGCGGAGGATACCGTCCGACAGGAAGCCATCAATGCTTCATTTCCGGACCCCAGACCAAATTTATTCTTGACATATTCTCCCAAGGAAGGCCGCAGAGTTGTCAGCTCCATCTCCGTCATGTTGGCGATGATTGCTTTGTCTTTTAGCGTTAGTTCGGATATCAGGCGCTTGATGGCTTCGGCAACCGTTTGGGGAGCCAGCGGCAAGACGGGGTTTCCCGACCCGGCCGAAGCAGGGGTCTCCACCAACCCGATATAATAAGTGCTTTCAAGTATTTTGACGACAGCCTGGTAGATTTGAG
>CP070697.1:1427076-1436046 GCA_020353555.1 Desulfobacterales bacterium | reverse complement strand
TGGTGGTCAAAATCACCACCAGATATAACGACCCGCGCACACCGCCCATGATCAGTTGGAAAGCGTGGAAGAGTCTTTCGATGATCCCGGCCCGTTCCAAGATATAGCCCATGAAGACAAACAGGGGTACGGCGGCCAGGACTTCTTCCTGCATGAATCCGAAGGTCTGGATCACCATCAGATCGAAGACCATCGGGCCGAAGCCGATATAACCGAAGACAACCGCCAGGAGAATAAGCGTAAAGGCAATCGGAAAGCCCAGGAAAATGGATATCAGCAATGTCCCTAATTGGATAAGCCCGAGCCACTCCGGTTTCATGGCCACTCTCCCTTGACCGCCGCATAAATGCTCTTCATCAGTTCGGATATGCCTTGAATCAAAAGCATGAAAATGCTTACGGGGATGACGGTTTTAAATGGATAGATGATGGGCCGCCAGGGGCTCATGCTCGCGGTTTCTTGGATCATCCATGAGCGGGAGGCATATTCACAGCCGGCGATGAAAAAGAGAATCAGACCGGGGAAAAAAAAGAGAAGATACAGGCTGGCATCGACGATTCCCTGCCACCGCGGCGAGAACAGGCGGTAGAACATATCGGTGCGGATATGGCCCCCTTTGAGGAGGGTATAGGCCGCCCCCAGCATGAATAAGCCGCCGTAGAGCATGTAGGTGACGTCGTACGCCCACTCGGTTGGCGCATGAAAGAAATACCGGGCAAAGACCTCGTATACCAGAGCCCCCACCATGGGGACCACCAGCCAGGCGATAACTTTGCCAATCCAGTCATTGATGGTGTCCAGCACGCGAATGCATCGTAAAAAAAAATCCACTTCGGCAAACCTCCCGCAGACTGGTGGTGTATCTACCGACCCCCAGATCGTCCCAGCGGTCGTCTATCCCGATGACAGCGAAAGCGGGCTGAAAGCCCCGCGGCCGGAGGTCTCGATCCGGCGGGGAAAAGGCAAGCGGCCATCGCGCGAGCTGTCAAACGTTCTTTTGCCGTGCGGATCGACCGCCTGGTCGCCGGGCCGTTCGGGGCCCGTCAGGGTTTGACCACCTTGTAAGGGTTTTCGCCCGCCCAGTAGTGTTCGGCGGCCAAGTCATAAGGAGGATGGGCTACGCTGCGGTACGGAACGATCTGTTTGGCCCATTTCCTTTGCGATTCGAGGACCTTGGCAAAGAAGGGGTTCTTCTTGGAAAATTCATCCGCGACCTTGTCCCAGCCATCCAGAACTTCCTCTAAAATATCCCGGGGCGTTTGCACCACCGTCACGCCATGCTTTTCTACCAGCGTGCTCAGATCTTTGCTATTTCGATCCAGCATCTTGATTGTGAAATGCAGGGCCTCGGCCATGGATGCGTATCTGACAATGGCCTTGAGATCATCCGGGAGGGCCTCCCATTTCTTCTTGTTGACGAGTAATTCCATAAAGCCCGTGGGTTGGTGGATCCCGGGCATGTGGTAGAATTTGCGTACATCTTGAAAACCCATGGCCATGTCGGAACTCGGATCGCTATACTCGCCGGCGTCGATGACTTTCCTTTCGAGGGCCGGGACGATCTCACCCCCCGGAAGAGTCACGACGGACATGCCCATCGCCTTGAAAACCTCCGCAGACATCCCTGCCGCTCTGAATTTGAGTCCTTTGAAGTCATCCATGGATTTGATGGGCTCCGCGAACCAGCCCTGGGGTTCGGGGGCCTCTCCGAATGTCGGGAAGGCCACGACGTCCAGCTTCAATTCGTTTTGCAGCAGTTCGTTATAAAGCTCCAGCCCTCCGCCTTCAAAAACCCACCCCAGAAAGTCCTCGGCATTCATACCGAAGGGGCCGCCGGCCACGCTGCTGAAGAGGGTGGCTGCGGGGTGTTTCCCCGACCAGTAGCCCGGCCACGCATGGCCGGCATCGAGAATCCCTTTGTGCACGGCATCGAGGAGCTCGAAGGCGGGCACGACGGAACCGGCCGGCATAAGGTCGAACTTCAATCGTCCGCCGGACATGGCTTCGATTTTTTCCTTTAAGCCGGTTGGATTGACTTGATGGAAATCGGCCGCCGGCCACGTACTTTGGACCTTCCAGGTGATGGAGGACGCCGCCAGGGCGGGGCTGGCAGCGGTGAGTTCAAAACCGATCAATGACAAGGCAGCGGTGAGAGCGACCCCGACGACCCAAAGACCGACACCGTTGATTCGTTGGTTTCTCTTGTTGCTCATTTTTTCCTCCTTTCTTCTGATTGTTGGTGAACGCGGGTCCGTATTCCGTCGGAAGTGCTGGTGTTTTGATTCACCCGCGGAGCGTCCGTAAATACGACCCGCTTTTTTATCAGGTATTAGTAAGAATCAGTTTGAGATGTCAAGAAAAACCTCACATCTTTCTGCCGGGGGCTGCGTCCCCGCGCCGGAAAGCATCTGCTTTGCAAGGACCGCAACCCCAATTGCGTCCTAACGCAATCGGGGAGGTATTTGGCATTCGCTATCCGGTGCGCGTCTATGGGATATCGTCCGGCAGGCAAGGCCTTCCCCCTGAAAATGCCGAAGGCGTTGAGCGCGGATGCCCTGGCCTTGACACTTGCTATTTGGCGTTTGACATATTATGGGAGGTATGCCCGATCTTCAATTCAGAAAAGCGAAGGGGCGTTTCAAGACCAGCGGGCATGCAACCGCCGTCCCGGCCCGAGCCGCCCGTGGGTGTTTTGATGGGTCTGGGGTGATTCCCAAAGAGGAGGATGAGGCATGACGCGACCATTTGATCAGGTAGCCGTTGTGGGGGCCGGTACCCTGGGGGCCCAGATTGCCTTGCTGTCGGCTTACGCGGGCTATCAGGTAATGCTTTACGACACCCGGCCCGGGATCTTTAAGGAAACGATCATGACCATCCGGTCCGATTTGCAGTCCAAAAACGTGGATCCCTTTATACCTTACGCGCAATGGCCGGCCTGCGAGGAGCGGATCCAATCGGTCAACAACCTGGCGGAGGCCGTAGGCGCCGCCGAGTTGGTCGTTGAAGTCGTGCCTGAGAATCTGGGGCTCAAACAGCAGGTCTTTCAGGAGCTGGGCCGGAAGGCCCCTTCCCACGCCATTTTGGCCACCAACAGCTCCTCCATCCCCGTTTCCCGGCTGGAGGCCAGCAGCGGTCGTCCGGAACGCTGCCTGAATATCCATTTTTACATGCCCTTGCGGGGGATGAACATCGCCGATGTGATGGGCGGGACCCGCACCGTGCCCGAGGTGCTGGACACCGGCATTCGCTGGGTTCGTTCCCTGGGGGTGATCCCCTTGACGGTCAAAAAGGAGCTGCTGGGATTTTGTTTCAACCGGGTTTGGCGGGCGATCAAGCGCGAAGTCCTGCATATGTGGGCCGAGGGTTTTGTGGACTTCCGGGACATCGATCGGGCCTATATGGTCTTTACCGGCAACCGGGAGGATGCCGGGCCCTTCGGTCTGATGGACCGGGTGGGATTGGATGTGGTTTACGACATCGAGATGGTTTACTACAAGGAGTCCGGCGACCCCAAGGACCATCCGCCCGAGGCCCTCAGGCAAAAGGTGGCGCAAGGTGAGCTGGGCGTCAAGACCGGCAAGGGCTTCTATACTTACCCCGATCCGGAATATCTGCGGGCTGGTTTTTTGGATCCCCAAAGGTAGAAGCCAATTTTTGACCCTTGTGTGTGCCGTCCGCCCCAATCCTTGATCTGGCGCCGGCGCTCACCTCCCGCAGGCGGAGAGTGCAAACGCTGGCCTTGCGCTCTGCGCCGCGCGCAGGGCGGGATGCGCGACGCGACCCTCCGGCGTCATTCCAGTGACACCCGTCAATTAGAATTTGACATAAAGAATTGAGCGATGTCCGGCCTCCCCCGTTTTCGCAAATGAATTTCTGCGTGTTTTGTCCGGGCCGGTGCGACTTTGGACGGGCGCTCTGGGCGCCGTCCCGAATAGGGTATCCTAATCCGCTTCATCCGATAAATCATCGTTATTTTTCCCCTTTGCCTTGGACTACCGGCGCTGATGAGCGACGCCGGCGGACAGGGCGGCAAGGACGCGGCGTGCGTCCCAGGGCGGAGAGGAGCGTTTTCGTCCTTGCGGACCGCATTTTCCAACGCCCTATCTGGCATATTTTTTGCTCTCGATAACCCCGCATTGGGATTAATTTAGTCTCCATCCACCCCCCGCTCTTGTCAACAACACACATTTTAACACTACAGTTCGACAAAAAAGAAATTTGCAGCGAATTTAGATAATTATGCCGATTGGAAGCGTGTGATCGACCGAGCGGAGTCACCGGAAATCATGGCGCGGAGCGCAAGGTGAGCCAAACAAAGGATCTCGCCCAAGAGGGATCAACATGAGTCGTCTCAAGAGTCTATTCCTCGGCTGTCTGTTAGTGCTGCCGTTTTTGATGGCAGGGCGGCTGTGTGCGGAAGCACCGACGGCGGAGCAATTAAAAATGTTTCAGCAGTTACCTCCGGAGCAGCAGCGCCAACTGCTTGACGCTTTCACCAAGTCGCAAGGTCAAACGAGCAGCAGCCAACCGGAAATTGTTACCCAACCCGAAGTCGCACAACCCCGTGAGGTGGTCGCGCCCGGGGTGGGGTCAGGAGATGCTGCCGCCGGGGCGCAGCCGGTTGCCGTAGCATCACCTGAAAGCCCCAAAGCGGCGCTGTCCCCGCTTAAGCCGTTCGGCTATGACCTGTTTGCCGGAACGCCGTCGACTTTTGCCCCGGCCACCGATATCCCCATACCCTCCGACTATGTCCTGGGACCGGGCGACGATGTGATTATTCAGCTGTATGGCAAGGAGAATTTGACTTACGAACTGACGGTAAGTCGCGAAGGCGTGCTGCAGTTTCCGGGCATCGGCCCGGTGCCCGTGGCCGGGCTGAGCTTTAGAGACTTGAAATACTCCCTCAATGAAACCGTTTCCCGGCAAATCATCGGGTGCAAGGCCAGCATCACATTGGGGAATCTGCGCTCCATCCGGATCTTCGTGCTGGGAGAGGCCCATCGGCCCGGATCTTATACCGTCAGCGCCTTGTCGACGATGACCAACGCCCTTTTTTAGTTATTTGGATAAAATACTAGAAGCCTGTTCAGCCACTCGCTGATACGCCTCCCCATCGCTTCATTCTGCCGGCACCCTTAGCTTATTTTGACCTTGATTGAGCACAGCTGCCCGTTGCTCCCGCATGGAGGAATTGTCTCATGTCATTCGTCTAACCGATGATTTGAATCTGTGTTTGGCGGCCGCCCGCGATGGCTCGCGAAGATTGAAATTACGCGACCATGGCGCAGGATTTAAAAGCCGTCTTATTCCCCTGGCCCACAAACCCACGCTAGGTGGGCGCAACGGACAAATTACGTTTTCAAGTTAATGGGGATCTCAACCGAGGGTTAATTTTCTCCTCCTCTTATCGGCTGGCTCTGGAAGAAACTTGAGCGAAAAAATGCCGGTTTTAATCCCCTACAATCCTTGATTTTTCTCTGTCGGTGCGCGGAATGACAGCCAAATTTTGCCCCGACCTGACCGACACAGAATGTTTCCCAGGTGAGAAGTATGAGTCAGGGGTTTGTGAGTTCGGCTGAGAACGACTCAGCCGGGCCGGTCCCTAAAGCGTCGGTTGAGGTTCAGGCAAGAGGTGTGCCAGGTTCGGCGATCAAAGCGAAGCAGGAATGGTTGAAGGTTAGCCGCGCAGAAGATCTACGCCCGTCAAAAAGAGACGTAGAATTTTGTAGTTTTTCATGACGACCGATGACAAAAAAATGACGCTCGGCACGGAAACTCCGGGCCTGATCGGCTCAAGTTTTGTGCCCTAGCAACCGATAGTTAATATGCAGATAAACGCAGTCATAATTGCGGAGGGTGCTTATGGGAAACACGCCGCCGTCAAATAGTAGAGCAGTTTGCTTGAAAACGGCCGTGAATCATTCCGAGATGAAGATCAGCAATAATCCGGTGGAAACGCTGGTGGCCTTTGCGATCGGCGCCGGTATTGGGCTGAGCATCTATGATCCGGAGGCCGACATGGGTGGGATCCTCAATTTTATCCGGCCGTATTGCATGGGTTCCGAAACGGGCAAGGCGCGCCAATTTCCCTATATGTATGCCGATACAGGAATTCCGGCTTTTCTGGCCGCGTTGGAAAATCGGGGCGCGCACAACAAAAACCTGAAAATAGTGGTCGCCGGGGGGGCCTCAAGCATCGATCCCACGGGAGGCTATAATATCGGCCGCAAGAACTTTCAGGCCGTAAAGGAGATATTGGCCCAAAACAATTTGGTGATCACCCATGAAGATATCGGCGGTTTGCACCGCCGCACCCTGAGCTTGGAAATAGGAAGTGGCGCCGGCACGATCAATGTCTTCGGGCGGGCCGAAAAGAAAATATGACGAATATCCAGGAGATCATTGACCGCATTCAGATGCTGGACCCGCTGCCGTCGGTGGCCACCCGGATACTGAGTTTGGCGGAGAGGCCTGATCGTTCCTTGTCGGAAATCGCCGATCTAATCGCCTATGAACCATCGATTACGGCGAATTTGCTGAAATTCTGCAATTCGGCCTATTTGGGTCTATCCCGCAAAGTCGACTCCATCCACGACGCCATTCCCCTGCTCGGTTTGGATCATTTGGTCGAGCTGGTATTGGTCCAGAGTGCCTCTGTGCACCTGAAAACGGCCCAAGACGGTTACGGCCCGGCGGAAGGCGATCTCTGGCGTCATGCGGCGTATGGCGCCCATGTAGCGCAGATTCTGGCCCAAAAATATAAGCTCCTGGATAACCAGCATCGCGTGTTCACCGCGGCGCTGCTGAAAGACATCGGCAAACAAATCCTGGGAAGGTACAGCGGGTTTGCTTCCGAACAAATAAATAGGCTGGTGCAGGCCCAAGGGTACAGCTTTGACGAGGCGGAGAAGCGTACGATCGGTATGGATCATGCCGAATTGGGCGCATTCATCGTCGAGAAGTGGCGGTTTAGCGATAAAATGATTTCCATCATCCGCAACCACCACCTCTCCGATGCAGCGGCCCGGGACGATCTGGAAACCGTGATCGTTTATTTGTCAGATATGATATGCACGCTGATGGGATTGGGCGCGGGGAGCGATGGGATGGCCGACCGCTGCTCGGGCGAAGTACTCAAACGCCTGAATCTCACGGCCCGCGATCTTCACACCATCATAGCGGAATCCACTGCACAACAACGGCGGATCGAAAATTTGTTGGAATGGGCGAGTCACTCTGGGCGGCGGTGTTGCGGATGAAACCGCTTTTTTCAAGATCAGGTCTGCTTATTTTCCAGGAAGGCATTTATCCGATTCGCCTGGGTTTTATCTAAATCGACGAATTTTACCCCAATCCCCTGGGAGCCGCTCCAAACAACATCACCGCTGACCGCCAGCGGGCTTGGATGATCGGGCAACGGAAACTCAAGCTGAATGGGTTGCCCGACCGCGAAGGCTTGGGCGGTTTCGATAAAGACCCCGTAGTTGCCGATGTCGATGATGTAACCGGGATAGGTGTTTCCTGCCACGCGGCAACTGGCTTTAATATGACAGGGTTTGCGGATGGTTTCCCGCATCGTCGTTTCCTTTCCCGTCAGTTTAACCGTCTTGATCGGCAATTCTTCCAAAAAGCTCCGGCGCAACTGCTCGAACAACCGTAGTTGCTCGTGGTGCGACATTTCGACGACCAGTTTAAATAGATGGACGGTCAGATCGTTCTCCATCAGTTGTTCCAGGAGAAGCAGTTGCTCTTCTTCGGACATTTTCCCGATCAGGTCAAACAAGCGACCCGTGACATAGAATCTTCCCAGTTCCGGAAAGGTATTTGTCATGATCGGCCTCCTCTCGCGCGCTCTGAGGGGCAATGCCCGGGGTACTCACAAGGTCGACCCATTTTTTTATCCTTCACAATTTAACCGCAGCCGGTACAACGCATTAAGGGTTGCCCGGTGTTCGTCATGGGTTGCGGCTTGACACCCCTCCGATGGAACGGATTTTCTTTCGGACGGTGAATCGAGTGACCCTGCCACAAAGCATCCTTTGTCGAACGCCGTTCAATCGACAACCGGCCAGGTACGATTGAGCGTTCGGGGCGCAATCAAGAAGGTCCTCCGCCAGGAGAGTTCGTTTGCCTACAACCCTGCTTGCTGAAAGAGTTTGGTTACACTCAGCTGGTTGGTAACATCGGTGAGCAGTTCGGCCATAACCTTTTCCGCGTCTTTATAGCTGATCACCCTGACTCGTTCCGCCTGTCCCTGAATTACTTCCCGGGCCAGGATTTTATCCGCTTTGAGCAGATTCGTCCGGTAACCCATGCGGATTACCCATTTTCGATCGACCAGATCAAGCGTGCAATCCAGCAGTTCGATTTGTATTGCGATTTCCCTTGCTTCACCGGCGGCCGCCACCGCAACCCCTTCCGTTGCCAGTTTATGCTTGAAAACCTCCCGCCAGAGGGAAGCAAGCGGAAAGGCGCCGATCAAATCGTCGGCTTGGGACTCGTGCTTGACGATCAGGGAAAAATAGCCTGCAAAATTCTTAAGTGCCTTGCGGGCAGTAGCGGTCAGAAAGGCCTTGGGAGCCCGCATATCGTGAACGCTAAGGGATACTTCTCGCCCCGCTAAAACGTTGGATGGCAGCGGTGGGCGGTATTGGACCTCCAGAGGATATTTTTTCGGGGTGCAGGCGGCCAGCACACCCCCCATTAATAAAACCGCCAGAAACATCTTCACCAGCCGAGTGGGTGGTCGCATCTGAAGGCCCCTTTCCTTGGTTACGATTGTAAATGCACCACATCAAAGGTGCTGTCCGTTAGATCGACGATCAAGAGCTTATTGCGCAACAACGCTCCCTTGTTTTGGATGATTTTGACAACCTCGGCGCATTCCAGCGCCGCTAGGGTCGTGACCGCAAAGGGTACGGTGCCGAGAGACGCTTCCGCTCCCTTCAAGGGTGCGTGCTGGGGCTCGCC
>CP070697.1:1417958-1426976 GCA_020353555.1 Desulfobacterales bacterium | reverse complement strand
TGTAAAATCCTCCCAGGATAGGGTAGCCAAGGAGGCTTTTGCCGGCCTTCAACAGGTCATCATCAATAAATCCTACGGGCTGGATTTTGAGGCTTTGGTTGTTTAATATTTCCCGCAACAGAATCTCTCCCCCACAGCCGGCACCGTAAATCAGCACCTTCGCACCGTTGAGGTTCTTCCGTTTCATCGTTTCATTAAAAAGCCGGAAAGAGCCGCGGGTTCCCAAGAGAAATGCAGTGGTTAAAAGCCAGTCAATCAGAAAGATCCCTTTCGAAAAATCCACGAAACGATAAATAAATGTGACCGCGGCTACGCCTAGGATGGTGGCCAGGGAGGATGCCTTCAAATGAACCCCCACATCATTGGTGCTCATTGATCCCCAAATCCCCCGGTAAACGCCCAGAGCAAAGAATGCCACGAATTTGCAGGCAATCACGGCCGGCAGCGAACGTAGAAACACATTAAAATAATAGGGAAAGACGTCAGAGTCAAAGCGCAGACGGTACGCAAAATAGTATGAAAAGGCGATGAGACAAAAATCAAGAATAACCATCAAGAGCTGTTTTTTATAGGTCAGCTCAACGAGAATGGGAGTGTAGGGACGGTCTCGTAGGAGGGCAAATTCCTTTTCGGGATATACGCGCAACTGGGCCAAATAGATGCCCATTAGAAGAATCGCCACCCCCACCGGCATAATCACAAGCGGTGAGGTCAAAGTGTCGCTTCGGCTCACAAACACAGACGAAACACCGGCAATGAAGCCGATGCCGTACAAAGCAATCACCGCCCTCCTCTCACTGAATCCCATTAGGACTAACCGGTGGGAGGTGTGGTCTTTTCCTCCGACCGAAGCTTTGCGGCCGCTCAAGATCCGAATGAGCGTCACCATGGTCGTGTCGAAAATGGGAACCAGCAACAGCATGACAGGAACGACGAAAAAAGACAGCGCATTGGTGGTCGGCGTTTCCGAAAAGTAAAGACTCAACAAGGACAGGATGAAGCCGATTGGCAGACTGCCGCAATCTCCCATGAATATCGATGCCGGATTGAAGTTGTAGAGCAGAAAAGCGGCCAAGGTCCCGGCCAAAATCATAGCAGCCATTGCGGCTTCGGGCATACTTCCGCGAAATAGAATCGCCAGAAACAAAGCCGCAATAAGACCTGTACCGGCGCATAGTCCGTCCATATTGTCCAGGAGGTTAAAGGCATTGGTAATGCCCGCAATCCATACGATGGTAACGATCGTGTCCAGGGTGAGCGAGGTAAACCAGTGCAAGCGAAATCCCAGAAACGCAACGAGGGAAGCAATCAGGATTTGTCCCACCAGTTTGGTGTGCGGCTTGATTGGTAAAAAGTCGTCCAGAAGTCCCAAAATGAACGTGTACGTCATTCCGATCCAGACCGCCGCCGCTATCGATGGCAGGGACGCGATTTCCGAGGTTCGTAAGACATGCGGTAAGATGGTGTGAAAATCGGCAACGAACCAAAGGGGGATGGTGATGCCAAGGTAAATCGCAATACCGCCGCATAAAGCCGTCGGTTTTTTGTGCCAGCGATCATCGGTCGGATACGCCATCCAGCCTCTCAGGCGTGCAACCCGGCGGACCACTGGCGTCACAGCGAGGCAAATCAAAAAAGAAAATAAAGGAAGATAGGATTGCATCGATCTTTAAAGGCTGCAGATCGGCTGGATCTTCATGAAGTCGATAACATGTTCAAGAATGTCATCAAGATTGGTTTGGGGTCTAAATCCGATATGCCGGTTGATCTTTTCAATGCTGGGGACGCGACGCTGCATATCCTCAAAATCCGCTGCGAAGGCCTCCTCGTAGGGAACAAGAACGATTTCCGATCTGGATTGCGTTAAATCGATAATTTTGCGGGCGAGATCCAGAATGGTTATTTCTTCGACACCCCCGATGTTAAACACCTGGCCGAAGGAATCCGCGTGTTCCACCAAGGCCAGAAAAGCCTGGACAACATCTTTGACATAGGTGAAAGTCCGCGTTTGTTGGCCGTCGCCGTAAACCGTCAGAGTATCGTTTTTCAAAGCCTGAGCTACGAATCGGGGAACCACCATGCCATACGCGCCGGTCTGTCGGGGTCCGATCGTATTAAACAAGCGCACCACAGTTGCCTGAAGGCCGTTGGTGCGATAATAGGCCAGGGCGGTAAATTCATCCATAAGCTTGGAGGCCGCATAGCTCCAGCGGAACTTACTCGAAGGCCCGTAGACAATATTGTCGGTTTCCCGCAACGGAGCATGCACGTGTTTGCCGTAAACTTCGGAAGTGGAGGCGATCAGCACCTTCTTTTTGAATTTTGAACAGAGCTCCAGAACTTTTTCAGTTCCCTGGATATTGATTTTGATCGATTCCAGCGGATTTTCCAAAATATAGCGCACGCCGACCGCGGCGGCCAAATGAAAGACAGCATCGCAGGTGCCGACCAGCGTAAGCATGGTCTCATGATTAAAAATCGTATCGATGTGGACATAAAACCTGTCCCGGTAACGTTCCTCTTTCTGGAGAAAGGCGATATTGTCCACCGAGCCGGTAGAGAGATCGTCAATCACATAGACTTCGTCTCCTCTTTCAAGGCAGGCCTCGGCCAGATGTGAACCGATAAATCCCGCCCCGCCGGTGATTAGAACCTTCATTGCCGGTTCCTTTTTGAAATGGGCATTGCATTCGCTCGCATAGGATCAATGATCGCTGTGTGGTGTCGAATGTTCGGCGCCTTGCTTTATTCGGACGGCCGTCTGGCCGGTTTTTTCCTGCGTGTGCAAAATACATTATTGTTACTCGAATTGCAATCCCAATTCCGCAAATATACAGAGCCAAGGTCTCCAGACAATCCTTTTCAGGGTTTGAGACCGCCCAATCAAAAAACGCTTCCCCGAGGATTGCACTTGAGGTTTGGGGTCGAAACATATGACGATGTGGGGTGTATCAGTTTACGCGACGCGTGGATATGATATTCTGATAAACCTGCAGGGTCGCAGCGATCATTTTTTCTTTGGTAAAATACTTGGTGACGCGTTCCAAGCTGGCCCGGCCGTACTTTTCCCTGGTTTCCTTATGGTTAAGCAAAAAATTGACGGCCGCAGCCAAGGCGGCGGCATCATTGGGAGGGACGACCAGGCCGGTTTTCTCATGCTGATTGACAAATGATGTGCCGGTGGTCAGTTCGGTGCAAACCACGGGTTTGCCGCAGGACATGGCTTCCAGCTGCACAATCCCGAAGGCCTCGCTGCGACTTGTAGAGGGGAGGAGAAAAACATCACAGGCATGCAGGTAGGTATGCAGTTCTTCGTCCGATACCTCACCCAGAAACACGACCTTGTCAGCCAAATTCGCTGCGGCGATTTGCTGCTGAAAATTCTTTTCCAATGGGCCGCTGCCGATCAATAAAACTTTGCCATTGATTCGCGGCGTGGCTTCGATCAGGACGTCCAGTCCTTTATAATATCTGAATCGACCGACAAAAAGAAGGATTGCGCCGCCATATTTCTGCCGCAGGGACTCGATGGTCCTGCATGTTTCCGGCAGAACCGCAAATCGTTGGATGTCGATTCCGTGGGGAATGATTTTGCATTTGTTTTTGAAGTTCTGGAGCACGCGCGATGAATGCAGATAATTTGACGATGTAACGATAATTGTGTGCGCTTTTTTTAAAAACAGAAACAGGAAAGGGGAAATAATTTTCCCCATTTTTTTTTGCCGGACGATGTCGCTGTGATAAGTCACCACCACCGGGCGCTGCAGTCCGGAAACGAGATAAGAAAGCTCCGCCGTGGGGTTAGGGAAGTGAAAATGCAGAACATCGGCCTTTTGTCCTAACTTGCGGATCCAATACGGCAAAGTCGGGTTTAACGGGGCCGATTGGAAACGACCGAGTTGGGGAACCTTCGTGATGGGAACACCTTGGATGCCGGTGCGTACCAGCTTCGGACGGGTATTGGAAACCAGAACTTCCACTGCCACCCCCTGCTGTCTAAGCCCGTTGGCCAACAGATTCAGGTGCCCTTCGATGCCTCCTTTAATCGGCGGATAATAGTCTTTATACACCTGCAATACTTTCATCGTCCCATGGCCTGGGCATAAACGTCCAAGGTGGCGGTCGCACAGCGCTTCCAAGAGAAGTCTTTGACCCGTTGCAGACCCCTGCGAACCAAATCTTCCCGCAGACTTGGCGTTTGCAGAACCTGACGCATCGCCTGCGCTAGACCGGCCACATCGTATGGATTCACCAGCAGTGCGGATTGGCCGGCCACTTCCGGCATGGCCGACACATTAGAGGTGATTACCGGCGTCCCGCAGGCCATCGCTTCCAGCACCGGCAGGCCAAAGCCCTCACATTCGGACGGAAAGACGAATAGGGATGCTCCACAATACAACGCCGGAAGGTCCTCCTCGGCCACGGGTCCCAGAAAGCGGACGGCGTTTTCCAGCGACAGAGTTTTGACTTTTTCCCGGGCTTCCGGGTAGCGGGGGTCCCAAAAACCGGCGATCACCAGGGAAGCGGGCGTGGGTTGGAGCCTTTCCCAAGCTTCTACCAGCCGGACCAGGTTCTTATGCGGTTTGTTGGTGCCGAGATAAAGTACGTAGGGTCCCCCGAGAGCGAGGCGATTCCGCAATGCTTCGACGGCTTGGGGTCTTTGGGGTTGGAACCTGGGGTCCATAGCCAGCGGTATGGCCGTCACTTTTTCCGCGGGCAGATCAAATCGTGCCAACAGACTGCGGCGGGCGGTCTCCGAGATAACAATAACCTGACGAGCCGTCCGCAAAGCCAACCACAGCATCATATGAAATAGGAGACGAACCTTTAAAGGAGTATGGTGGGGAACCATTAAAGGGATCAGGTCATAGACGGTGACGACCGTGGCGACACCGGGTCGATAGGGCATCATGTAATACAGGCTATGATAGAGGCTGGCCTGGCAAGTTTTCAGGTGCCGTGGAATGATCCACTGTTGACGGATGGAAAACGGAGAAATGGGAATATTAACCATGGTCATCCTTTCACTCCCCAGACTCCTCAGATCCCATCGGGCCGGTCGCGTGGCGTCATGTATCAGTATAAACTTTTGACTTCCGCCACGTAGCCGACTCAGTTCCTGCATCAGGCTTACCGCGTACCGCCCGATACCGGGAAAATGGTCAGTCGCCGTCCGCAGGTCAATTGCAATGGCCATAAACTTCTTGATACACCTTTCGCATCTTACAGGCCGTCGATTCCCAACTAAAGCCCCTTGCTCGTCGTAGGCCGCGTTGGCGCAACTCAGCCTTAAGGACGGAGTTCTGGATAATTTGATCAAGCGCCCGCAGCCATCCGCGGACGTCCCGGGGAGCCACCATGATGGCCGCATCGCTGGCCACCTCCGGCAGGCTGGAGGAATTCGATGTAATAACCGGCGTCCCGCACGCCATTGCCTCTAAAACCGGCAACCCAAAACCTTCATACAAAGACGGATAGACAAAGGCCTCGGCCAGGGAATAAAGGACCGGCAGATCATCATCCGGTACGAAGCCAGTCAAGATCAGTTTGCGGCGCAGGTCGGATGATTGCAGGCATTCAAGGGTTGTGCGGTAACGCCACCCTCTTTCCCCCGCAATGACCAGTCGGACTTCATCCGGTCGTAGATTCCGAAACACCTCCAACAAAGTCTCCAAATTCTTGCGCGGTTCAATGGAACCCACGAAAAGAAGGAAACGCGCGGGCAGCGCATACCGGCGCCGTACGGCGGCCAGCCGCTCCAGATCATGGACCGGCCTGAAGCGCGGATGAACTCCGGGGTAAATTACCCTTATTTTGCTCTGCTTGAGTTTATAAAATTTCAAGGCGTCTCGCCGGGTACTTTCCGAGTCCGCCACGACCGTATCGGCTTTGCGCAAAAACCAGGGCATCATGGTCCTGAGAAACAGGCGGTTTAAGCATGTATGCGTCTCCGGGTGATGACGAAACGCCAGGTCGTGCAGCGTGAAAACACTTTTAACCTCGGAAAGCAAGGGCAGAAGATTGTCGGTGGCATGAAATATGTGAATGCCCGGCATCCACCGGTCCTGCGAAATACCTAAAAAGTGCGCCGTCAGCACGCTCAATCGCCAAGGTTTATCCGGCAAATCACGGGTTAAATGAGTCATCTCGGAGAAGCACCCATCAAGGTTGGCCCCGGATGCACGGTTGTAAAAACCGACATATTCGTCTTCTCCTCCCAAATCCAACAGCGCGGACGTCAGCTCCCGGGTGTAGCGCCCTATTCCCGCGCGACGGTAGACGGCCGGTGAAATATCGAGACAAATTTTCATTGGCTCCAGCGATAGCACGATGGCCACTCAATCCAATGAACGATTCCCAAAAGATATTTATGTCTGACGCCGGTTCACAGAGTTCGTGGCTTGACCGCAAAAAGTATGCAATGAACCCTCAAAATGAGGATGTCAAAATCCAAATTCAATTTTGCCTCAGCGCTCGGCGATAAACCTCCAATGTATTCGCGGCGCAGGCGTCCCAAGTGAACCGCTTGGCCCTTGCGAGACCCTTGCGGGTCATCTCTTTTAGCGCGGGGGGATCTTCCAGCAAAGATTCCAGCACGTGTGCCATGGATACCACATCTTCAGGGTCGACCATGGCGCCGGCGTCACCCACCACCTCGGGCAAGGAGGTTCGATTGGATACCACCGTCGGCACTCCGCTGGCCATGGCTTCCAGAGGCGGGAGACCGAATCCTTCATAAACGGAGGGATAGACAAACAATGCCGCACCGGCATAAATCGCGGGCAACTTCTGTTCCGGGACATATCCCAGCGTCCTGATTTTGCCTTCACGGGCTAACGCGCTTAGCCCCTCGGAAATGGCCCCATCTTTCCACCCCCGCATACCGGCCACCACCAATGGCCACCGTTTCTGCAAAAAGGCGGGCAGCCGCTCATAAGCCTGAAGCAGGGACAAAATATTTTTGCGTGGCTCCAACGTGCCCACCGAAAGAATGTAGCCCTTGGGCCTTAGGCCGTATTGCCGCAACTCGACGGCCAGTCCGGTCGCGTTGCGGGGCCTAAAGTCGGGAGTAACGCCCAGATAAACTACATCGATCCTGTCGGCCGCTACGCCCATCAATGCGACCAGTTCTTCTTTAGTGGATTGCGAATCGGCGATAATCCGCCGGGCATGCCTGAGGGTTGACGACAAATTAGCGTTCAACCATTTCAGGCGTCCGACGGGGTGTGTCTCCGGGAATCGTTTAAAAGACAGATCGTGTACGGTAACGACAAAAGGAACGCTCAAAGACTCCATCGTATAGTTTGTGGCGTGAAAAAGGTCTGTTTGACGCAAGTCGAACCTCCAGTCGATGACCTGCTTTTTTACCCACTTCTTAAATTTCGTCGGCATGCGGTCTAACATTTGGTTCCTCAGGCGACTCCCGGAACCATCGGCAACACTATAAGTCCGATCCGGTTTTTTGATGCTTTTACTCCAAAAAAAACCATAATATAAAATAACTTCGGGGGCATTGGGCAATTGGCGTAAAGCGGCGGTCAGCTCATAGGTATACTTACCAATTCCCGAACTTACGGCCAACATCGGCCTTCCATCCAATCCGATGCGCATGGGAGATCAATCCTGGATTAAGATGCCAAACAGCGTTATTTACTCGTCAAATTTTCGAAGTCGTAATAACTGTGAACCCACTAGAAACACATACCGCGGGTTATTGTAGAGATATCTGCGCCAAAGGCGCTCGGGTTCCATGAGCAGGCGGTAAAGCCATTCCAGGCTTAGCCGCATAATCCAGTCTGGGGCCTGTCTGATCGTGCCGGCGTGAAAATCAAATGCGGCGCCCACTCCGATCATAACCGCCTTGATTCGTCCCAGATGCTCGGCCATCCAATGTTCCTGCTTAGGACATCCTAATCCGACAAAGAGGATTTTAGCTTGGGAAGCTAGTATCGCCGTAACCACTGCGGCATCCTCTTCCGCCGTGAGCGGACGAAACGGGGGGCTGTAGGCATAGACGATCTGAAGTTCTGGAAAACGGGTCTTTAAATTTGGCACTAGTTTTTCGACAGTTTCACGATTACCACCGTACAAACCGACAGGTATTGCTTGCTGGGCGGCGGCTTTACAGACATGCAGCGTCAAAGTCGGCCCATATACGCGCGTCTGGCGCTTGATACCCAGCAGGCGCAATGTCAGGACGAGCGGCATGCCATCGGGTGTAACCAAGTCAGCCCTGTTTACGATTCGACGAAAGCGGTCACGATCGAAAGCTTCCATGGTCATGTGGACGTTCGCTATGCAAACATAGCGACTATCCCCTGCGGCCGCCCATCGCATCACCTGCTTGGTTGCATCCTGGTAGTTTGTAGCGTCGACCCGCATGCCAAGTATATTCTCACGGGCAGCGGGGCTTGAGTCTACGGAGTGCTTTGGATGAAATCGTTCCATGGGGCCAGCCATCCAGGTTGGGACGCTAAAGGGCCTTTCCGAAGATTTTATTTGTGGACGCCGTCCTCTGTGACTTGCAGTCCACGTGATGTTTGATAGCGGTTTGGTAAATATTCATTAACTGGCTAAAATTTTTTCCCGGTGTATATTTCTTCTCATATTCCTCTCGGGCGGCGTATCCCATTTCGCGGCAGGCCTCCGGGTGCGCATCCATCCAGCGCACCTTGGCCGCGAGATCCGCGGGATTGCCGGGTTCGAACAAAAGTCCCGTGCGTTTATCCTGGATCAATTCGGCCATGGCCCCAATACGAGATCCGATCACGGGACGGCCGACGGCAAAAGCCTCCAGAATCGCCATGGGCATCCCCTCGTAACATTCCGAAGGAAAAACTAAAAAAGCCGCCGAATTTATCCGCCGGTTGCACTCCGCCCCACTGACGCGTCCCCAGGTTTTTGTTGCGCGCAAGCGATGGCGTGCAACCAGCAATTCCACTTGGGAGCGCAGGGGGCCGTCGCCCACAATATTCAATGGTATCTTTCGAAGCTGTTTCCATGCCTCTAAGAGCGTTA
>CP070697.1:1408828-1417858 GCA_020353555.1 Desulfobacterales bacterium | reverse complement strand
GGTGCCGACTGGTACTTCAACTTCGAATATTTGGTCGAACGCTATCGCGGTCAGGATTTTCAGGAGGATCTCTTCACCCACGGAAAATTCGCGTGCCGGTTGAACGCCGGCGCCACACTCGGCGTGATCGTCTCCACCCAAAATCCGGCCGGCCGCAGCGCCTTCGCGCTGTTGGCGCAGGAAAAACAGAGGCGCCAGAACCTATTTGCAAAACTGCCCGTGAGCGATGAACTCACCCGAATGTTGACGCTGGCGGCCGACCAGTTCGTCGTCCCGCGAGGCCAGGATTGGCGCACGATCATCGCCGGCTACCATTGGTTTACCGACTGGGGCCGGGACACCATGATTGCGCTTCCCGGACTCACGCTTGTCACCGGTCGTTTCGATGACGCCCGCAAAATCCTGCGCGCCTTCGCGGCCAACGCCAGCCAGGGCATGCTGCCGAACCGTTTTGTCGACAGCGGGGAAACGCCTGACTACAATACGGTGGATGCCACGCTGTGGTTTTTCGTAGCGATTTACAAGTATCTCCACTACACGCGTGATACGGCCTTGGTCTGTGACGAGCTCCTGCCCATTTTGCGGGACATCATCGCCTGGCATGACCGTGGCACGCGCTACCACATTCGTGTGGACGCCGATGGGCTGCTGTATGCCGGTGAACCCGGTGTCCAGTTGACCTGGATGGATGCTAAAATCGGCGATTGGGTGGTCACCCCCCGCCCCGGCAAAGCCGTTGAGATCAACGCGCTCTGGTATAATGCCCTGGCCATCTTGGCCGAGCTGTCCCACGCCTGCGGCCAAACCGATCAGGCCGCGCACTTCGGTCAAAGAGCGGAACAGGTGCGCGAACGCTTCGGCGAGGTGTTTTGGTACGATGCCGGGGGGTACCTGTACGACTACGTCGCTGGCGAGCACCGCGATACCGCGATCCGTCCCAATCAGATTTTCGCCCTGAGTCTGCCGTTTGCCCTGCTGGCGGAGCAACGGGCCCAACGGGTGCTGGAAATCATCACCGCTAAACTTTACACCCCCTTCGGTTTGCGCAGTCTGGCACCGGAGGACCCGGCCTACCGCCCGCTATATGCCGGCAGTGCCTACGCCCGCGACAGCGCCTATCACCAGGGCACCGTCTGGGGGTGGCTGCTGGGCCCCTATTTGACCGCACTGATCCGCATCCAGGGAGCTTCCGGCCGGCGGAAAGCCCGCCAACTGCTGGAGGCCCTGCAGCCGCACCTGAGCGATGCCGGCCTCGGTACCGTCTCGGAAATCTTCGACGGCGACGCCCCCCATGCGCCCCGCGGCTGCATTGCCCAGGCCTGGAGCGTGGCCGAAATCTTGCGGGCCTACCGGGAAGATGTCTTGGACGCAGCGCCGTGACACCGCCAATCTTTGTCGTATAGTCAGCGCCTCCGGCGCTGCAACAGCTCCATGGCAGCTTTGGCCACCTGTTCGGGGGTGAGACCATACTTATCAAGAAGATCGTCATTGGCCCCTGATTCGCCGAAGATGTCTGGCCAGCCAACCCGTTTTATGGGCAGCGGGTTATGCTCACCGAGTACTTCAGCCACGGCTCCGCCCAAGCCTCCGATGATGGAGTGATCCTCGGCCGTGACCACAAGCCCTGTTTTGACCCCAGCGGCAATGATCGCCTCTACGTCAAGGGGTTTTATGGTCGGGACGTGAAGGACATGGGCCTGAATATTTTGTTCAGCCAGAATCTCGGCCGCCACCAGGCAGCGCTGACTCTGTTCGCCGGTGCCGATGATCGTCACATCGCTACCGTCCCTGAGAAGAAGGGCTTTACCGATAGTGAACACATAATCATCGTCCACAATCACGGGACAAGGGTCCCTAGTCAAACGAAGGTAGATTGGGCCCTGATAGTCGACCATGGCTCGAAGGGCTAACGCAACCTCTCGGCCATCGACCGGGGCTATGGTGACGATGTGAGGCATCGCTCGGAAGACGGCAATGTCCTCGACGGACTGATGAGTTTTACCCGTCTTTCCGGTCAAGATACCGCTGTAGGCTCCAATCATCTTAACGTTGAGCTTGGGCTGGGCAATAAGAACTCGGATTTGGTCGAGGGCTCTTTTGGCCGTAAAGCAAGCAAAAGTGCTGCAAAATGGGATTATGCCCAGTGTGGCCATTCCGGCAGCCACGCCGAACATATTTTGCTCAGCAATTCCCATCTCAAAGAACCGTTCCGGCAATGCTTCTGCGAACTTATCCACTAACGTCGATGTGGCCAGGTCGGCGTCAAGGACCACGATTTTTTCGTTTTCCCGGCCCAATTCAATCAGGGTTTGGGCGAAAGCGACACGTTGGGCGATCATTTCAGTCATTACTTAAAACCTCCTTAACCAGCTCGCCGGGGGGGCATTTCCGCGGCAGGCAGTCAAGTTCTTTTAGGGCCATCTGGCATTCTTCATCCGAAGGAACCTTGGCGTGCCACTCATAGCGGCCTTCCATGAAGGACACGCCTTTGCCTTTGATTGTGTCCGCGATGATCATTGTCGGCACTCCTTTGGTCTCCTTAGCCTCTTGGCAGGCGTCGAGGATAGCCTGGTAGTTGTGCCCATCGATCTCCAGGGTATGCCAACCGAAGGCCTCGAACTTGGCTTTCGCATCCGTCAGCGGCGGCGTTGGTGTCGGCTTCTGATGGCCATAGAGTTGGACCTTGTTGTAGTCCATAATAGTGATCAAATTGTCTAATCGATAATGGCTGGCCATCATAATCGCCTCCCAGATCTGGCCCTCCTGGGCCTCACCGTCACCGATCATGACGTAGGTCAGAAAATTCTTTTTAAACAGTTTTGCTCCCAAGGCGATTCCGGCACCGGCAGAGAGGCCTTGGCCTAAAGATCCTGTCGACATATCAATCCCGGGTGTCACCAGCATGCAGGGGTGGGCCTGCATTCTAGAACCACACACGTCGAAGGAGCAAAGTTCCTGGGTCTGAAAGAATCCCCGCTCTGCCAAGACCGTATAGAGCCCAATAGAAGCGTGCCCTTTAGACAGGATGAACCGGTCTCGGTCTTCCCAATCAGGGTTTTGGGGGTCGATCCGCATGATCTTGAAATAAAGAGCGATCAGAAGCTCAACCACAGAGAGAGAACCGCCGATGTGGCCGCCTTGGGCATCGTGAACGTTGCTGACGATCTCTTTGCGCACTCGCTGGGCGAGATCGGTCCATTTCTCGAGCTGTTCGGTTTCTAACCTGAACATATCCCATACCTCCTTCCGATTTCGTAGGCCCAGTTGCCATATGCTCGACCAACAACCTCGATTCCCCGGTGCTGATCGAAGATCTATTTGGCACCCCCGAATCTAAGCTCGGAAATGCTGTTGCCGGCCAAACCGCTCAAAGCGGCGATCTTTCCTTTGCCGCCTAACCCCTAACCACTCACCCCCAATCCGTCCAAACTCCCACTGGTTGATGAAGAGTTTGGCGGTCACGTTCTCGGAGTGGTATTGGAATTAAAGACAATGACGACAATGCCGGCGTTGTAAGCTTTCTCCAGGACAGGGTTTAGTGCAGCAGGGGAAGCGGGCGTAACGATGAGGATGTCTGCCCCCTTGGCCATCAAGTCCTGAATATCAGCGATCTGTTTGGGAATGCTGCCATTGGCGTCGGTGTGGATGTATTCTTTGATGAGATCTTTGTGCAGGGTGGCAGCGTACTCGACCTCCCGAGTTGTCTGTTGACGCCAGCTGTTAAAAACACCCACGTTTTTGAAAATCCTTTTGCCATCATATCGTCCTCCTTTCGTCTCGATCCAATGATCGGTTGAGAAGGGTTTCCGTCCAGTCCCGGTGTCCAGCGGTTCGCCCTTCAGATTAACTGTATAGCCTGAACCTTTCATATTTATTCCCTGCCGTCAATCGGCAGGAGTCAAGACTATTTTCAGACCGGATTTCTCCTTAAACAAATCAAAGGCCTTTTTCCATTCTGTGATAGGCATAGAATGAGAGACCAGCGGATCGGTCTTGACCTTTCCCTGTTCCATCAGTTTCAGGGCTCTTGTCCAGGAACTCGGTATGCTGGCGAATCCTCCCCGGATGCAAATTTCTTTAAAGATGACCTGGTCGATATCAAAATTTACTGTCCGTCCAGCCAAGCCGATCTGAGTATATTGCCCGGCCCGCCGGACGAGTTTGAGGCAGGTCTGAACGGAGGCCTCAATTCCTGCGCATTCACAGACCACATCGGCGCCTTGACCATTCGTAAGTTCATTGATAATTTCCTGAGGATCCTTCTCGTTGGCGACGATGGTTTGGTCAGCACCTAATTCTTCAGCCAGCCGCAACCGTTTGAGATCACTTTCAACCCCGATAACGACGGTATAAGCGCCGCTTTCCTTGATCACTTGGCTCGCCAGAAGGCCTATCGGCCCTGGACCGGAAACAACAGCGACGTCGCCCGGCATGACCTTCGTCTTATCCAATACAGAGTGAACAACGCAAGCTAGCGGCTCTGTCAATGAACCAGCGACGAAATCGATGTTAGCCGGCAGAGCATGAACATTAGCAGCCGGAACGACTATATATTTGGCCATCCCTCCATTGACCATCGATCCGATGGACATCCTTTCAGGACAAAGGTTTGGCTTACCTCCCCGGCACATGCTGCATTCACCGCAAGTCTGGAAGTAGGTCTCCGTGGTCACCCGAGAGCCGATCTCAAAGTTCTTTACGTTCTTTCCTTTCTCGGTAATTATTCCGGCAACTTCGTGCCCCAAGGTTACCGGAGGATTGGATTTATATTCGTCGTAGTATATATGAATGTCGGTTCCGCAGAGACCGACAGCCTTGACTTCGATCAAAATCTGGTCGTCTCCTGTTTTAGGGACCACCACATCCCGTATTTCCACATTTCCAATGCCCGGTTTAGTTTTGACTAAGGCTTTCATTTTCTTTGGCTCCTTTTGTCTTCGTTAAACAATATGGCTACTCTGCCCCCTTTGCCAATTTTCAGCGACGCATTGTGGTCGCTACGGCAACAAGCAGAATCAAGCCCTTAATGAAATATAGAAGGTTGACACGTTGGCAAGGTTTAAAATGTTGCTGATAATGGTGACGATGAAGATCCCAATAAGAACCCCTGCAGCACTACCCCGACCCCCTATCAGAGGGACGCCACCAAGAGCAACGGCCGCGATAGCATCTAGTGTTATCGGCATACCCAAATTCGGATCCCCGGAAAGCGTCTGGGCGGCGTAAAAGGTCGCGCCAGCGCCAGTTAGAAAACCGCAGTAGGAATAAACAAAAATCTTGACCCGGTTGATATTGATGCCGCTGAGGGCGGCTGCATCTTCATTATTTCCAAGAGCATAGATGTGAATTCCGATTTTGGTCTGGTTTAGACTGTAAGTCAGAAACTTGATTGCGCAGTTTAATGGCTCCTCTGAGCACTCATGCCTTCTTACTGTTAACAGATAGAAATGCAACTTGCAGAAAAAAAATCGATGGTGATTTGCAAAACAAAAGAGGCTCACATCTTAAATATTAAATGTGGCGACCAAGTATTTAATATTTAAGATGTGACCCTCATCCCCTTACCGTGACACCGCCAATCTTTGGCGATCCTCTCGGACCGGTGTTTCCCACGGCACAGATTCGACGAAGCGCACCACATCGTCGGCCGTTGCGCTTAAGCATCGGATTGATCCTGCGCCTGCGCGCTCAGGACCGCGACCCCGGCCGCTGCCCTGGGGGACATCGTGACGGTGGGAATTCTTGGCCGCGCCTTCCTTTGGGCCGAAGCATTTCAACCCTCGTGGCGATCCTGCCGGTCAGATTCAAAAGGCAAGTGAAAGCCAACTAGCTTCGGCTCAGGCCGAAGGCTTGGGGTTCAAGGATTCAAGGATTCAAGGGGTCAAGTGAAAAGACCATTTAAGCCTGGGCTTGAATCCTTGGCCCCTGGACCCCTTGAATCCTGGCGATACCGTCAACGGTTAAACTAAACTCTGCGCCTAAAGGCGAGGGTTCTACTCCCTCTCCGCGCGTGGGACATACGTCCCTCATTCTCCCCCCATCGCCGTCTCCATACTGGCCGGGACCGGTCTTGAAGAAACGGGCCGATATGGCCGCAACTTCCGGGCGGCCGAGACTCCGCCGCCGTTTTTGAACTTCTCGTACCCTGTAATGCCTAGCCGCCGGGGTCCTTCACAACCAACTCGAAGTCGTTCCTTTCCCCTTTCCCGACGTAAAGGTCGAACTGTTGCTCGACACCGTTGCGGGACACTCGAATCCGGTACTTCCCAAAGAACCCACGGAATCGGAAACGACCATCGGCGGCGGTCTGGCCCGCGGTCTTTGTCGTCCACTCGTCTAAGATCAGCTTTTTCAAGCGGTGCCACGCCGCTTTGGGCTGATAGTGCTTATCCAGCAGGCCGCAGGTGGCTGTGGTCACGTCGGCATCGGTCATTCCGAAGTAGTAGATGGCTTCAATCGATGGATGGCCGAAGGTGATCCGGTAGAACTGCTCGATGGCGTCGGCCTGCAATTCCTGGCTCCAGTGGCCGCTCCGGTAGTTGCCACGGATTCTTTCGTTGTTGCCCGAGACCTGAAAAAACTCGGTAATATAAATGGGCAGCCCGGTTTCTTTGCCAAACAGGTTGTACGTGGTCCACAATTCCTCTGGCGAGTACCAATACCGTCCCTTGTAAGGCTCGTGGGCCTGGATGCCAATCGCTGACAGGGGCAGCACGTTCTCGGAAAGAAGGGCGTCGATCAGCGCCTTGTATTGATCTTGAAAGCGCCCTTTCACGATCACTTCATAGTCGTTGATCAACAGCCGCGCATCTGGATTCGCCTTGTGTGCCCAGGTGAGGGCGTCTCGAACGTAAGGGACGATCCTTGCGAGGGGCTCGGGCGTTTTATTCTGAATGTAGCTGTCCTTCTCCCAGTCACCCCAGACTCGGCAATGAACGGCTTCGTTGACCACGTCGAAGGTCAGGTTGATGTCCTTGTAGGCGGACACTTCACGCTGTATCCGTTTCCTCAACAGATCGTACTGGGTGGCTTGGTCGTACTTGAAGAGCCAGAGGGGCAGACCGGTTCTGGGATACTCGCCGTATTGCCGAGTCCAAACGAGCATATGTCCGTAGAAATGATCGAGGCCTCTGGGACGGCACCAATTCCGGATGAAGTCTCGCCGTTGCTGCAAGAGTGGCTGGCCTTCATCGGGCTCGTACTGGCCCCAGTTGAATTCGAGCAGTTGAACCGCGTTGAACAGTTCCCTGAACCGGTTGAGATACGCTTGGTTCTCGTAGTGGCGAGGGCGGATGTAGTTTCCAAAGTGGAAATCATGGGAGACTTGTCTGGCTTCGACGGTCATGTTTGCAACTGGCCGGCCATCGGGGAAGCGAAGCAGAATGGACACATCGCCTTTCCTGTGTCTTTCAATCCCTCTTGCAGCTTCCTCTTCGATAGAAGTTGCAAGTTGCAGCGGTCGATCCTCCGCGCCATGCACGACTGCATGTAAAATCAGACTAATGGCAAACAAGGTTGTTGTTCTCACGGTTCGCTTCATTGTCGCTCACCGAAGCACAGCCCATGCCCGTCACAGGTGACAAGGTACAGCTTGGCGTACAAACGCTGTTGTTTTGACGCAATTTTAATCTTTAATCAGATCCACGTTCATAGCAGAGGATATCTTTTCGCCGCGCAAAGCAGCGCAGCTGACTGTCGTTTTGTTCATCTGCCGTCTGCTGGCAACTTCGGCACTGGCCATTTGCAGCTCCTTTACCGCCCAATCGCATCGTAAGCTAATGGGCCGCACTCGCCGGGACTGTTTCAGCGGACTCAACACTTGTTGCGGCTCGAGAGCAAATACCTTTGCAGCCCCGCTCAACGACTTTCTCAAAATCGACGCCCTGTGCCTGAAGACGAAAACGCCGATCTAAACGCTCATTTTGCATGGCAGGAACTGATTAAACAAAATCACGATCGCCCAGAATTCGTTCATCCCCTTTTACGTAAACCTTAAGCCGCAGAAAGCCTGCAGTGCCTTCCGGCCACCCGTACCGCCAATAAGACCACCGCCGGTCAAATCCGGCCGTCTGCCCAGGGCGACACCCTTTCCCACAAATTTATGATAATGCGGGCGGTGGATGCCCGTTTGCCATATGATTTCAGAACGTAGTCAGTCTCTTGCCACTTCCTTTGCCTGTTTCCCACCCAAACACTGTGCCCGCCGTATGGGTATCGATCCAGCTGTTTCATGGAGTCCACCAAACCGGCCTGCAGCGGATTTAAGTGGTTCTAGCGTATCAGTTCCAATCAATAGCGGTCTGCCTGGCACAGTATGGATTTATAAGGGTTTTGAAATAAATGACCCGCCCTGCGGTGACGACGATTAAATGTCACGGCATCACTGTTGTGATGGGGACATTACCGGTTTTCGCCAACAGATGGAAGTGCTGGGAATCTGGGCCCAGACGTAACAGGGCGTTTGCGTCTCCGATATCACCGGCCCGAGGCGCTCTATAAGATTATCCCGATCGGCGTCTTCCAAAAAGATTTTGCCGCGTTCTATACCGCGGCAAATGATGTGATGAAGCGCCCCGGCGTGCTTCTATATGGCTTTTTGTGCCATGACAGAGTTTTTATCACATATTAGAAATTAGGCAATGCAAAATAACAACACCGTCGCTCTTTTCCCGTCCGCTCAAACGTGAACTGTCCGGTTGCAGGTCCCGCCGCATCGACCAGAAACATCACCCGGTCTATCAAGTCGAGGAAGACAAAATCCGCATTCTCGCCTGCCGGTGCCACTACCACACTGCAAACGCGTCTGCGTGCGCAGGCTGCGGCCCTTCGGGGGGTAAAGAGGATGTCACCAAACACGGTATGAAAAGATGAAGCTCATTGACACATTGGAAGAAACCGACCGCACCGTCATCAGCGGAGTCATTGACACCTTTTTGACCAAACATCAAATTCGGCAAGTGTTGAACAAGAAGGATATCGGCATCCAGCAATAAAAGGGAGGCACCTATGCACCCCAACACGATTTCAGTC
>CP070697.1:1399660-1408728 GCA_020353555.1 Desulfobacterales bacterium | reverse complement strand
TTGGAAATATCGGGAAGAGTTAAGTCAGGCGGATCGATTACGGCGTTCCTATTACGAGTTGTTAAGGGATGATCTGGACCAATTCCTGCTTCGATATACTCTGATCGATTCCTACCGTAATTTTCAGAACCAGCAAATCCCATTTCCTTTTGTTGAAAAGAGGGAATTGAAGCCGCGAGCACGCATTCCCGATCAGGAATACGAGTGCCAGAATACTTTTCTGGCGATTTTTATGGAGAACAGCCTCGACGCTGAACACAAGAAGTACATTCGCTTTTTTGATGTCAACAAGACAACCAAGACCAATCTTTTACGCTCCAAATCCCTGCCGCTCTCGGATAAATTCGACCGGAACTGGAAATACTTGGATTCGATTCACTTTCACGATTTTGTAAAGATTTTGCTGCCGGTCGACTACGCGCTTTTGATCCAAAGAGATCCCGTCAGTGGGGCCAAAAACCGTTACGGGCTTTCCCATTTCCACGTGCGCATTGATTGGCCGATAGCCGATGCCGCCGAAGATCTGGCCCGCAGCCTGCGTTATATTTCCAAGGATGTTTTTGAAAAAGGCGATAAGTACGCGGAAGACGTGCAGAAGAAATTTTTTGAATATTACGGACTGCCGGTAATGGCGGGGGGTCGCCGCACAGCGGCGGTGGTGGCGGCCCAGTACCTGAAGCGAATTCCGGGGATCTCGACCATCTATGCCGGAAGCAGTGAATCCCGGGCCCTGATCCGGATTTCCGAGAGAGGTGTTGCCAAGTCGGTCCTGGTCAAATTTCCACGCAAGGATATCGAAGCGATTGCCGAAACCAATCGCCTGACCGTGTGGGCGTTTAAGAAAAACTATTTGGTGGCGCGGGAGAAGGACGGTGTGATCTGTATTTTTCAGGCCACGTATTCGCGCACCTCACATGCCCGCGCACCCGAAGACGGCAAACTGCGAGACATTAAGCCGGATTCTCACTGGCTGACCGTGGCGGAACAACATATTATGCCCAAGCCGGGGATCTGGAAGTACCCGCCGCTGCCGATGAACGTCATTTACACTTGATCGCCCTTTCGCAGATCCTCGCCGTTTCCTCAAATCCGGGAACTTCATCCTGACCGTCGCCAGCATTTGGCCGGAGGGGTGGTCTCGCCTCTGTTTTCTGCCTTCAGCCCCCGGGCCGTCGCAGTCTTGTTTGCTGTCTTCTGTCATCTGTTCGCGGTTATCGGTCCTCGGGGTTCGGTGCCTCGCTTGAAAAGGGCCGTGACGGACCCGGTGGAATCATCGGAAACCCGCCGGCCGGTGGTCGGGTCCATGTGAATCCGGACCACATCATCGGGAATGTCGAAATACCGGTAAGGTTGGTCGGCAAGGGCGGCCGCCATGAAGTCCAGCCAGATCGGAAGGGCGGCTTTGGTTCCGGTTTCCTTTTCTCCCAAGCTGCCCGCAGAATCGAGCCCCACCCAGACCCCGGCGGCGACGGCCGGTGAAAACCCGATAAACAGCGCATCTTTGTAACGGCTGCTTGTGCCCGTCTTCCCGGCCAGGGGACGGCCAAGCTTTTGTGCGGGATAGCCGGTTCCCTCGCGGATGACACCCTCCAGCATATCGGTCATCACGGCGGCGCCGGTGCGGGACATGACCACCTGTTTCCGCGGTTTGGCCTGCCAGACCCGCCGGCCTTGGCGATCCGTGATTTGCATGACACCGAAAGGCGCCGCTCTTTTTCCCTGGTTAGCGAAAACCGTATAGGCCGATGTTAATTCGATGAGGGTGATTTCCGAGGTCCCCAGGGCCAAGGACAAGTCGGTTGTCAGGGGCGATTCAATTCCCAGGCTTTTGCCGAACCGGACGACCGCCGAGGGACCCAGCCTTTCAAGCAGGCGCACGGCGGGAATGTTCTGGGAAAATGCCAGCGCCTGTCTGAGGGTCATTTCGCCCCGGTAATCGTGGGAGAAATTCTCCGGGCGCCAATCTTCTCCTGCGTGGACCCCTTTGTATACGACCGGGGCGTCGAGAATCATCTGGTTCTGGGCGAAACCCTGTTCGACGGCATAGGCATAGATGAGCGGTTTGATGGCCGACCCCGGTTGCCGTTTGGCGGTTGTCGCGCGATTATAAGAACTTTTGGAGTAATCTCTTCCTCCCACCATTGCCAAAATTCCGCCCGACGGCACATCCAAGGCGATCAAAGCCGCTTGCGGATCGGCCGCCATGATACGCTGGGGGCGCATTCGCTGGGCAAGCGCGTCGAGTCCGCTGACGATCGCCTGTTCCGCCGCTTTTTGCAGCTTGAAATCGAGCGTTGTGTAAACCGAGAGTCCGTCGCGGTAAATACGCGAGGAACCGAACTTGTCTTCCAGAAAATTTCTGATATATTGGACAAAATAGGGTGCCTTGGTGTGATTCGGGGTCTTTGATGCGAGTTGCAGCTTTTCCTGCAACGCCCGCTGGTAGGCGGCAGCGGTGATGATGCCGGTGTCGTGCATTTGTTTCAAAACGATATTGCGCCGCTTGACAGCCAGCGCTTCGTTTACCAGGGGAGAATAGTGGGAAGGCGATTTGGGTAAACCCGCAACCAGGGCACATTCGGCCAGGCTGAGGTCCTGCACCGCTTTGCCGAAGAAGATCCGGGCGGCCGATTCAACCCCGTAGGCGCCGCTGCCGAAATAGACCTGGTTGAGGTAGAATTCCAAAATTTCATCCTTGGTATAGCGCCGCTCCAGTTGAAAGGCCAGGATCGCTTCCTTGATTTTCCGGACCAAGTTTTTCCGCGATGTCAGAAAAAGAGTCTTGGCAAGTTGCTGCGTGATGGTACTGGCTCCTTCGACAAACTCGCGGGCCCAAATATCTTTGACGATGGCACGGGCAATGCCTTTCAAGTCGACCCCGCTGTGCTTGAAAAACTTGCGGTCTTCCGTGGCCACCAGGGCGGCCGTGAGATAATGGGGAATTACGTCCAGCGCGACGGGGTCTCTTTTTTCGCTGAACAGTTCGGCCAGGAGCACTTTGTCGGCGGAATAGATACGGGTTACGGCATCCGGCTGGAAATTCTCCAGGGAGCGAATCTGGGGGAGATCGCGGGTGAAAGCAAAGAACGCGCCGACCATGCTGCCACACAGGACGCCGCCGAGCAGCAGCAGAAGAAAGGAAACGTATTTTCGAGTGACGCGGTTTGGGGGCATCGTGGCCACCGGTCCCAGATAACTGAAGGCAGAAGGCGGAGATCCGAATCCTGCGCCTGGGGATGTTGGAACCCGGATTGCGAATTCGGGCCCTTTGCCCGCTGCCACGGTCGCAACCCGCGGCCCAAAACCATATCCCCGGCCCCTGACCCGGAAGGACCAACCCGCGGCCGCAGAAAGGAGAACCCACGTTGACTACAGACCTTCCGCATGATCTCCAAAGCGCAATGGCTTTCCACGAAAAGCTGGTGAAATTACTGCAGCATTGGAAGAAGCACAATCAGGATCACGCCACAACATACAGGAATTGGGCTGAAAATGCAAAAGCAAACAATATGGCCGAGGCGGCGGCGGCGCTGGAAGAGGCCGCCGACCTGACAGTGTCCATCAACGCCAAGTTCGAGCGGGCTTTGAGACTGATCAAAAGCCGGTGACGGCCGCTGGCGTTTTCCCGCTTCGTCGTAGACGGCCCACGGGAGAAGCGGTTGCGGTGGGACGGCGATTTCAACTGGGGAAGGCGAACGGGAAAATGAGGGGGCTAGGCGCCCAAAACGCGCGTCAGCCGCGCTCCCAGTTGTTCCACCGTGTAAGGCTTGGCGGCAACGTCGCGAAAGCCGTACTTTCTGAAATCCGTGATACCGGGGTCCGCCGAATACCCGCTGGATACGATGGCTTTGACATCCGGATCGATTTGAATCAGCTTCCGGATCGCTTCCTTGCCGCCCATGCCGCCGCGGACCGTCAAATCCAATATCACCGCATCAAAAGGATTTTCAGATGTCAACGCCTGCTGATACAGGGTTACGGCCTCCTGTCCGTCGCGGGCAAAATCCACCTGATAGCCCAGATGGCTTAAGATTTCACCGGCCAGTTCTCTGATCATCTTTTCGTCGTCCATGACGAGAATCCGGCCACCGTCGGATACAGGGGCGTTGGTGGCGGTTTCGTCCGCGGTCCGCATCGCCAAGACTTCGTGCTCTGCTGCCGGCAGATAAATGTGGAAGGTTGTCCCCACGCCGATTTGGGATTCAACCGCAATCCCTCCGCCGTGTTTTTTGATGATGGAATGGCCGATCGACAGGCCGAGTCCCGTGCCCTTTTGGTCGCCCCGCTCCTTGGTGGAATAGTAGGGATCAAAAATTTTGCTGAGATCTGTGGCAGGGATACCGTTTCCCTGATCGGCAATCGAGATTTTGACATAAGATCCCCGCTCCAGCGGCAGCACATGTTGGGCGAGATTCAAATTTTCCGCCGTGACGCGGAGGATGCCGCCGTTCGGCATCGCTTCCCGGGCGTTCAGAACAATATTATGGAGGGCTTGACCGACTTGGGTCTGGTCAATTTCCACAGGCCGGAGATCTTCGGCCAAGGCGTATTCACATTTGACGTTGGAGCCGCTCAACGTAAATTCAGTGGCACTGCGGACCAGTTTAGCCACCCCGGCAATGGTTTTATCCGGTTCACCGCCTTTGGAAAAGGTAATCAGTTTTTGCGTGAGATTCTTGGCCATCATCGCTGCCTCCAGGGCTTGAGACAATAGCCCGGAAGCCTTCGCCGCCGGCGCGAGATAGGATTGCGCCAGAGTGATGTTTCCGATGATGGCTGTTAATAAGTTGTTATAATCATGAGCAATTCCACCCGAGAGCGCCGCGATGGACTCCAGCTGCCGGGCCTTTTCGATTTCTTGGCGGGCCTGGATCCGTGCGGATACATCCCGAATAATCAAAAGATGCGCCGGTTTCCCCAGGTAAGTTAACCGGCCGGAGGTGATTTCCACATCCCGCCGGTGTCCTTGGGGGCCGCTGACGATCGCTTTTTGTAGGGGGGCGGGATTTTTGTCGGAGAGGGAGACGCCCGATTGAAATTCAATTGCGGGAGCGTCGACCGGATGAATGATGTCTTGCAAGGACGCGTGCAGAATTGCGTCCATGGGCTGGCCGCACAGTTTTGAAAAAGAGCCGTTGCACTCTTTGACCACACCTTCCTGGACGATGATCACACCGTCTTTGCTCAGCTCCAGCAGTCGTTGGTATTTTTCTTCGACCGCGTGGCGTCGCGGGTTAGATGATTTCTGCATCGGGCGGGAGCATTTTTGGTTTGAATTCTGCATATTCTTGGTACCTTTATGGCCCAGCGCGTTTGTGCCTTTCGTTTTTTTCATAGTTCGAGCCTCGGATAACATCAGCCTTGGAACCCATCCTAGTCATTTTATGCTGGTTATATCGGCAATTTAATTGAAGTTCTTGAGAAGCCGGTTGGCGATTCCAGGTTGGCCGCGCGACGGTCGTGGCAGCGGGTAGAGGACGGAAGGGAAATCGATCTTGATTGCGGCGGCAAGAAGGGATTGGACTAAAGATTTGCAGCGTTTGCGCCGATAATTATTTCGGTAAGAAAACTAGATGCGTGCGAGGTGCAGCGAACACCAATGGAGCTATTCGGAAGCGTCAGTCCTGATAATTTATTCGTGAATGCCATCCAACAGCAATCCCAGTTGGAAACGCTGGCGAACCAAGCGTTATCCAATGGGATTGATTTGTACATGCAAAAAAAATATGAAGACGCGGCCGGGCAGTTTGAAAAGTCCGTCAACCTCGCCCCGTCATCGCCTTATACGGCGGATGCAACCAAATACCTGGCCCAGATCTACCTGAAACTGAACCGGACCGATAAGGCAATTAGCGCTTACAAACGCGGCATCGAATTGAACCGTGACCGGGATGATCTGCGCGTGTCGCTGGGCAATCTCTATTATGCCGAAGAGCGCTATGGCGAAGCCCTGGCCGAATATAAGGAGGCAGTGAGAATCAACCCGGCGGCGAACAACCATTATTCGGCGGGGCAGGGATACCTGAAGCTGCAAAAATTCAGCGAAGCGGAGACGGCCTTCCGAACGGTTTTGCGCATGGAGCCCAACGGCCCCTATGGACACTACGGCTTGGGCCAAACATACAGCAAACAAGGCAAATACGAAAAGGCCATCGAACAATTCGAGACCGCCGTTAGAAAAAAGGGCGATTTCTATGAAGCCTACGCTGAAATCGGTTATGCCCGTGCCGATCTGGGCGAGATGGAAAAAGCACAGGAAATGGTTGAATTTCTCGAAGAGCACGACACCGACCTGGCCGAGACTCTCAGCCTTTATCTGAACAAGGTCGAGCCGCCTAAAATCATGTTTGCCTGGGGCTCCAGCACCTTTCGATCCCGCCTGTCGATCAACACGCCCGTTTCCGCCCTCGATTCGTATCTGGAGAACGCGGGGGCGGCCAAAGCGATGACGATGAAGTTTCAGTTCAATAAGGACATGGATCGGGCATCCGTTGAAAACCGTTTGCATTGGACCATCAGTCGGGCATCCGGTTGGGGCGCTGGCAAAGCTTACAATTTCGGACTGCCCATCCCTTCGACCGAGATAACGCTGCCGTCATTTCCAGACCATGTGCTCTATGATGCCGAGTCCCGAACCGCCACGGTCAGCTTCACGGTCCGCCAAAATGAGACCGCCGACGGTACCATCGATCCTTCCCACATTGTCTTCAAATTCGACGGCCAAGATGCGGAAGGCATCGCCATGGACCTGGACCAAGATGAGTTCAGCGGTTTCTCCGGCGTGGCCTGAATCCACCGCTGATGAGTTGTGACGCAGAAAGCGATCGGCACCCCGCAACCCCCCTTTAGGGCGGGATGTGCGCCCGGAATAACGGCCTCTTCGATCCCCCCAAGTTGATTTGTAAAATGCCGGCGGCCGTCAAAGATTTGACGAGCACGCCGCAGCAAGCCAGCTTCCCCGGGCGTGAGTGCCGCAATAGCCGGCCCAGCTTCTTCAGACCTCGACCGCTAGGATCATCCGAGCGGCCGCAGACCCATCCGCACCTCCCGCAACTCCCACGAACACAAACCATTCGCTGTATGGACGGTTGGATTTGCAGATCCAAGGCGGGATGGGATCTTGACACTTGAAGCGCCGTGAAAGGCGCATCCCACCGCCTAACGGCCATAAACACCGGAAGGAGACGTCTCTATTGGTTTGATGGTACGTTAATTGCATCATCCACTCAGTGAATGGACAACCGCAGTCCTGGCCCAGTGGAAGATGATCCAACCGTATAGTTCACAATATTTGACTCCTACCAAGGATTTTCGACGTCTGTCGGTGCTTTTGTGCATTCATGACGCGCCCAGCGCCAGCCAGCACAAAATTGCTCAAAGCAGCAAGTTGAGCAGCTCCATGGTAAACAATTACATCAAGCTTTTTAAGGAAGAAAAGCTGATTACCGTGGAGGGCGATACGAATCGCACGTTGAGTTACCACCTTACATCACTGGGGCACAGCGCCCTGAGAGAATCCCTGCTTTCCTATTCAATTGAAATTATGCAGCTCTACAGTTCCGCCAAGCAGGAGATCGCCCAAATTCTAAACGATTTTTATGAAGAAGGCATAAGAAGCCTGGTTCTATTCGGTGCCGCCGATACGGCCGAAGTGGTCCATGCCGCTATCAAGCTGACGCCGATCGTTGTGATTGGAGTGGTGGACAGCGATAAAGCCAAACAGGGTCGGACATTTAACGGGCTTGTGGTCCAGCCGCCGGAAACACTGCGGCGACTGGAACCGGATGCGGTCTTGATTACTTCCTTTGCCTGGCAGGAAGAAATCCATGCGCACATACGACAAATGGTGAGCAATCGCATCAAAGTGAAGAAATTGTCTGATCTTTAAGAACATCGGGCAACGGCACTCTCTTCAAAGGAGACGCGCCCCTTTTCCGAAGTGCGCTTGGAATTCGCCGCGCTGAAGCGGGTTTAAAGGCAACATAATCGTAACTATCTATGGTTACAAAGGATTCCGACTTGTAACCCACAGAGCGGAGCTATGTTCAATACAATCAACGGGTTAGATCTAAGACCGGATTGTCGGTCCGGCGCCAGGGGTAAGAATCCCGCCGCCGTATTAAATGACGCCAACATATTGATCAGCGGGGGTACCGGATCATTCGGTCGCAAATTCACCGAATTCGTTCAAAGTCATTTCCGGCCCCGGCGAATCATTATCTTCAGCCGGGATGAAGTCAAACAACAGGAGATGCGGGAGCGCTTTCCGGATTCCCCGGGCTTGGTCATGCGCTATTTTATCGGGGATGTGCGGGATAAAGATCGACTTTACCGTGCTTTCCGGGGGGTCGATATCGTGGTGCATGCCGCCGCTCTGAAGCAGGTGCCTGCGGCCGAATACAACCCCTTGGAAGTGATTAAAACCAATATACTCGGAGCATCGAATATCATCGACGCCGCCATCGATTGCGGCGTGAAAAAAGTAATTGCCCTCAGCAGCGACAAGGCCGTCAATCCCGTTAACCTGTATGGTGCCACCAAACTGTGTGCGGACAAACTATTCGTGTCGGCCGGAGTGTATACAGGTCCCAGTGATACGCGGTTTGCGGTGGTGCGCTACGGCAACGTCATCGGTAGTCGCGGCAGCGTCATCCCTAAATTTCTCAAACGACGCAACGATGGTGTTCTGCCGATTACGGATTCGCGCATGACACGCTTTTGGATTACCTTGGAACAGGCCGTGCAGTTCGTGGTCAAGTCGATTGAGCGCATGCGCGGAGGCGAGATATTCGTTCCCAAGATCCCCAGCATGCGCATTATCGATCTGGCGCAGGCGGTCGTCCCGGAGTGTCAGACAGAGATGGTCGGGATTCGCCCCGGCGAAAAACTGCACGAGCAGCTCCTGACCGAAGAGGAGGCCCGGCAGACCCTGGAGTTCGAAGACTACTACGTTATACAGCCCCGGCCGCTTTTGCCGACGTGGGATTGCAGACATTTGGGGCCCGGCCGGTTGGTCAAAGAGGATTTTCGGTATAGCAGCGAAAGTAATACGGAATGGTTGTCCGCCC
>CP070697.1:1390409-1399560 GCA_020353555.1 Desulfobacterales bacterium | reverse complement strand
GCAGCCCTTATCGAAGTGGGTGTGGATCATATTGGCAGCGTTATTCTTTCTGAAGAAAACTGGAAAGTTCCTGCCATAGAGGAAACTATTCAGACGGTCCGATCTTCACCGGCGAAAAGCAGCCTGATCCCCTTGTTTAATCACCTGAATACGGTCTTGGAAACCCTTGATTACTATCAGCCGGATATTGTCCATTTTTGCGAAGCGCTGATCGACCACCAGGATCATTCAAGCGTTCGGCGCTTGTTCGGTTTACAGGAAAATGTCAAAAAAAGATTTCCTGAAATCAAAATCATGCGGTCGATTCCCATACCCCAAGCGGGTCAGTCGGAGATCGTCGCGAGTCTCGGACTGGGGCAAATCTTTGAGCCGGTCAGCGATTTCTTTTTGACGGATACCATACTGGTCAAGCAATGCGGTCATCGGTATGATCATCAGCCAGTGGAAGGTTTTGTTGGCATAACCGGTGAAACTTGTGACTGGAACTTGGCAGCCCACCTCGTCCAACAGAGCCGAATTCCTGTCATTTTAGCGGGCGGCATTTCACCACAAAATGCGAGGTCCGGCATCTTAAGCGTTCATCCTGCCGGAGTTGACAGTTGTACTCAAACCAACGCCGTGAACTCGCAGGGTCTTCCCATCCGGTTTAGAAAAGACCTTGAAAAAGTTAAACGTCTGGTTGAAGCTGTGCGCCGGGCGGAAGAAGAAGCCGCAACGGCTCTAGTTTCGGACCCCGCAACGGTCCAAGGACAACAACTAACGGACACCACCTTAAATCGAGAGAGGAAATTCCATCATGTATGAAAGCAGCGATCTGCGGAAAGGTCTCAAAATCCAAATTGACGGTGAACCTTATGTGATCGTGCAATTCGAATTTGTCAAACCCGGCAAGGGCCAATCACTTTACAAATGTAAATTGAAGAACATGGTGACGGGGGTTCAGTTTGATCGGACATTCAGATCCAGCGAAAAGTTTAACGAAGCCAACCTGGAAGAGCAGGAAATGGAGTATCTCTATGCCGAAGGAGATAAATTTTGTTTTATGAACACCTCTACCTATGACCAGGAATTTCTCACGAAAGACCAGGTAGGGGACTCCATCAATTTTTTGAAGGAAAACACGGTCTGCAACGTGCTTTTCTTTGAGGGCAAACCGATTGGTTTGTCCCTGCCGAATTTCATCGATTTGCGAATCGATAAGGCTGACCCTTGGGTGAAAGGCGATACGGCCGCGGGAGATACAAAACCCGCCACCCTTGAAACCGGTTATGTCATCCAAGTTCCGCCCTTTGTCGAAGAAGGCGAACAGGTTCGGATCGATACCCGGACCGGGCAATATGTAGAACGGGTGAAAGGGTAAGCAAACGTTGCACGTCGCGGGTCACGTGTTGCGAGTTCTTTTATTCGAACCCGCAACACGGTGCTGTTACAGCATCCTTGCCATCTGCTCTTGTCAAGCTCCACCGGAAACCATTGCAGGTTGCGACGAAGGAGTCGGCCGAATCAAGTTTCCAGCCAAATCTCGCGTTGGGCGCCTGATATCTAACGGTTTCTCCAATATTTTGGAATCAAAGCGCTATATGCGCACCACCACTAAATACTTCGCCGAATCTCTTATCATACATTTTGCCGACACCGTACTCGGTGCGGCGCATAAACTTCTCTTTGGCCGGCCCGATAATTTGCATTTCCGGGTGCTTGGCTTGCACTTGCATGGCAATATTCATCTCCTTGGTGCAGCCCGTACTGAAGGTGGCATCCTTACCCACCCACTCCGGCGGAACTCTTTTGCCCATGATCTGAAAAGCCTGGACAATATCGTCGTAAGTCTGAAACCGCCATATATCGATTAAACCGCTGGTTTGGACGATCTCCCACATGTACATCAGATCGTCGGCGTCCATTCCGGGTTCAAAATATTCCGAAGGATTAATTATAAATGTCATGGCCAGCTGATTTTTGAGATATTGAATGGTCGTGGCCATGATCTTTTTGGCTATTTTGATCTTGCCGGGAATGGAACCAATAATCCCGCTGTAAAAGATCTCCGTCATCCCTTTGGCATTGGCATTGGCCAATTGTTCGATAATCGCTTTAGCTTTTTTTTCAAGATCCGCATGGGAAAATTTAATGGCTGACGGGTGCTTAGGTTTGTAAGCAATTTCCACCGCCCCATGGGCATCGCGGGCGATGTTGTAAATATTCTGGGTGAATTGAAAATGTGTGTCGAAAAATCGTCGCCGCTGATCATGCCCCCTGGTGATGATGCCGTCAACTTCCTTGAAAATCCGGGCAAACGTGGTCGATACGAGAAGGAGATTGACATCTTCGCTGGTTCCATCCGACAATGCGATAATGCGGGTATCCCCTCTGAAGGTTTTGACGAGATCGTTTTTGCTCAGTTTATTTTCGGTGATAAATAGAGCGCCATCCAGTTCCTTGCTCAGGACTTCGTTTCGTTGAGCATCCTGGAAAGTGATTTTGGTAAACAGGGGACCTTCTTTAAACGCAAGGATGATTTGATGGCCCAACTTGGTCAAGTAATGAATGATGGCCAAATCGACCATTACTTCGCCGGCTTCATTGGCCAGCCAAAGGATTCGTTTGGTTCGGCCGGCATCCGCAGCACCATCTATGCCCTGAATACCTAAGAAATTCAGCAGCATATTGACGCCGTTGCCGGTCATGGAACGGGAGAACAGCCGAAGATAATCGGTTTTGGTATAGGTTTGGGCTTGATCGGTTTCCCAAAGTGCGTTTTCAACGGTTAAGGAAATCAATCTTTTTATTACAATATGTTCAGCCAGCTCGCGCATTCCGGTAAGTGTTGTCGGGCGTCGACGGAAATCCGCAGGGTCCAAATGGTTCATGGCCGATCTGAAAGCTTCTGAGTCAAGCGCATGAGCGACACGCCGATTGCGTCGCGCCTTTTCATCCAGGTACGGATCTTCAATTTGAGTTCGATTCAGGAAGATCCGCATCAGCCGTTTTTCAAGCCGCGACGGGATCATGATTTCATCGCGGGTTTCGTGGGTGAATTTGATATTTATCAGGGCATCCAGGTAGTTCTTTTCCTGGGTATCTTCAATTTGCATCTCAATGAGCTCGATAATCCTTTGAAGCACCGCACGATATCTTTTCTGTAAAAACTTGGATTGATTACGGTTAATAATTGCTTCGAACATGCGGTCGGAACACGGATAGTATCTTTCATCGTCTTCCGTATAAACCATGAAGCGGACCTGTTCCGGCGTAGCCGCATGCTCGGGATGGGTAAAATAATCGAGATGATTTTCGATGAAAAAGGCGGTGTACCAGGCGTCCCGTTCTGGATTTTCGCCTTGGGGATAGGGAAAATGTCCGCTAATTGTTGCCAGGGAGGGTTGGTTGGATTTATCCGGTTTCATCATTTCTTTCCTTAAACCTAAACGGGAGGTTTGGAGGATTAGAGTGCCGAGATGAAATAAAAGCCTCGAAGGGCCTTATGCCACATGATCAATTAGCTGAATGAGATCCGTAATCACGATATCCGCTGACAGATTTTGACATCGCGGATCCTCCATTCTGAGTCGCAAGGATCTATCATCTCCCGCAAAAAGCGCCGTTTGATATCCGGCCATTTTGGCCGGATAGATGTCATTGAGCATATCGTTGCCGACGAAAAGTACGGCGTGCGGATTGATGCCTTTATCTTTGAGGCGCTCGGCGGCGGCGTGGAAAAGAAAAAAGGAGGGTTTGGCGTAGCCAAACTGATAGGATAAAAGGATGAGATCGCGGTTAAAACCGAGATGCTCACAATCCGCATTCAGAAACCACTCGAATAGATAGAGAGTGTAGAACTGGGCGTTGGATACAATCCCCATCAGAAGTTGGCGTTCCCGACAAGCCGTCAGGATCTCATTCAGGTGGGGCATCGGATAGACCGGATTGACGATTAGCTCAAATTCAAGCGCAAACTGACGGACCATTTCCGGATCATCTTTTTCTAAAATCTGCATCCATATTTGATCGATGGCAACCTCCGGAAAATCCACTCCCTGATGGCGAAGTTGCGCATGCTTCTTTTCGACACATCGGTAGAATTCCGCCAGCAGGAGCGACGAGGTCGAATTGATGTCAAACTTTGCGAGCAACTCGTCAACTTTCTGATATTTATATGATTTTTTTTTTGCGCCGCCGATATCCCCGGAACCGCTGATAAACAGGGTGCCGTAAATATCAAACAGGATACACTTAATTTTTGCCGTCAGGCGGCCCTGGGGCGAAAGCATCGTGGGAAGCGGTGCGAGGGGGGTCACGTATTTCGCGATGGTGGCTTCAATCATGGTATTCACTCCATTTAAGCAAGCTGAATTCGTTGAGATCCAGGAAAGCCGCTAGGAGTACTTTTTTGTCAATTTTTTGTTCGATATCCGTTTGACACACAACTTCATATATCTTCAACAGCTGTTGGCGGTACAATGACGGATTATAGTTATCCAACACCGCCCGGCGGTTATTTTGAATCAACACCATTTGATCGGGCACCTCGCCCGGACGAACCAGAAATGGATTGAGCTCCCGCATCCTCTCGGCATTCTTCTTCCTCCGTAATATACGTATGATGATTTGCTTCTGAAATGATTCGTGCAGTAGACCAAAATCAATCGTACCCTGTGCGGTGAGGTTTTCAAAAGACGCCTTGAGGTGTGGTTCAGCGATTGGAAATTGAAATAACGCACACGTTTTTAAAACCCACGAACGCCATTGCTGATATAACTCGTCATAGCCGACCCACTCAACGGGAATGAGGAGCTTGAGGTATAAATGATCTAAGAGAACCCCATTTTTTTCAAAATCATGACAGATCCCACTGAGTTTGCGGCCCCAGAGCAGCTTCGCATAGAGCCACGGCTCCAGAAATGAAAATCCAAATCCTTCGTTGATGCTGGTCGTTATCAGGTATTTAGCCGAATCTACGAGTTTCTTAAAATCACGATTTAGTCCTTTTTCAAACTCGACTCTCAGATGCTGTTGCTCCGCGAAAGCTTTCCACCCCTCGTAGCTCTTATAATCGGCCGGACTGTTTGGGGGCAGGGTGATAGCCAGAGATTCGCCGGAACGAAAAAATAAGGATAAAAGTATGGCCTCACCAATATTTTTTCGTCGAATTGCTCTTATGGGATATAACACCGAAGACGAGGGCCTGTCGCATCGAGATTTGGGTTCACGTGGATGAATGGTATTAAAGATCTTATGCAGGCCTTCTTTTTTCAGGCCGGCTTTCAAAAGAATGTCGTAGTCGCGCGAGTTTATGACGCCATAGTGGCAGTCGGCCACATAATCTTCCGCAAAATAGGCTGCTGGGCGTCCATCTTCGGCAAAATCATGAATTTGCAGGAAAAGTTTTGTGTTTTTTTGCGCCAAGGATTTTAGAATCTTTTGAAAGCTCAAATTCTTGGCCAAGGTAGGGTTATGAACATGGAGTACATCGCAAGTGCCCTTGAATTTTGAGTGAATCGCCTGCAAAATCTTGTCCGCCACCGCCTTCGAATCAGCCAGTTTTTGTGAGGGGCGGGTATAACCGAGTTCCGGTATATGAACGGTCGCGGCGGGAAAAGGCGTCTGGGGAGGGGCACCGGTAAGGACAAGCACTTCACAATCCGGACGGACGGCTTCCACCTGGTGCTTTAAAACCGTTGTCACTCCACCCATTTTAAGGTGATAATGAATGTAGGCGATTCTCACCTTTCGTTCCTGTGCGAATGCCAAATGCCGTTTTGGGCATGCATGAACCTGTTTCCAGTAGCAGGGGTCGGAGCATCCCGTCGATTTCAAAAACCCGTGTCCGTTGGAGCTGATAGGGAGTGGCTTTTCAGAAAAACGCGCGGGCCAAAAAACGGGCAATGCGATGAAGGCGGCGGGGCCGCTTCCAGGAGGCTATTCCTTCACGAAAAATTGTAGTTTGGTTGACCCGATATCGATGATATCAAGATCTTCCAGAAAGACCGAATGCCTGACGGGCTTACCGTTGACCTTCGGCTTGGATATCCCTTCGACAAAGCTCAAATAATATCCGTCCGGCCGCTTACTGATGGTAGCCGCGGTTCGACCCGTAAACAGGCCTTTTACAACGATGTCGGAAGAAGGATTTTTCCCGATTTGGATCATGCCTTTGGTCATTTTGATTTTTCCCTGGCCGCCGGCTAAATAGGTCAGTATACCGTCGCCGAGGGTTCCTCTGCTGATCGGCTGGGGGATGTTAGGGGTGCTTTTTTCCATCATGTTCCGGTACTGGCTGGTATCCATCACCATTGTCTTATCCATACCGCCCGTACGTCCCTCGGATTGACGTTCTTCATCTGAGTAAGCAAAAATCAGGGCATGTTTGCCGATGTTAATAACATCTCCATGATTGAGCCAGTGTGAGTTTACCAGTTGTTCATTGACAAAAGAGCCGTTTTTACTTTGAAGGTCCACGAGCACAAACCCATTGCCGACCGAGTCGATTTTGGCATGATGCCCCGAAACAGCCAAATTTTCGATGACCACATCATTGTCTTGACGTCGGCCAATACTCAAGGACCTTCCCTTTGCAAGCTGATAATCTCCAAGAGTGTTGTCTTTGAATTTTAATGTGAGTGTTGGCATATTAATATCCTAATTTTATGCTACTTTCTTTTAATAACGAAGTTCGACCATCTCCTCTTGATGGTTTCGGCCCATCTCTTCAGCCTGGCCTGCCTGCCGTGAAGCGTCTTGACTTTCAGCACTATCGTCGTGACATTGTCGTCCCCTCCGCGAATATTGGCCAGATCCACCAGACGGCGACAGGCCGTGTCAGACTTTTGATTAATGACTACCTGAAGTATCTCCTCCGGCGAGGCTTTATCACTGAGTCCATCTGAACTCAGGACCAGAATGTCGTCCTTAAAACACTGGATTTCATGGATGTCAGCCTCGATCGTTTCTTCGACTCCCATTGCCCGGGTAAGCACATGTTGAAACTCATTTCCCAGGAGTTCAACACTGTGAGGGTCGACTGCCATCTGCTCGGCCAGAACCGTATGAGTGACCGATAAGAGCGTTATCTTGCCATCGCGGATGAGGTGGATGGGACTGTCTCCCACGTTGGCGGCAATAATCGTTTCGTCCGTAAAATAAACTGCCGAAACGGTGGAACCCATCCCGCGGTAAGATTGATTGGATCGAGACGCTTGGTGCACCACTCCGTTGGATAGAAGTATGCCGGAAAGCAGCCCGTTGGCTTCAAGGGACAGGTTCTCATCGGTTTTGATTAACGCTTCCGCGCCGTCATTTTCTCTGAATTTTCTGATAAAGTTTTTTAGCGTCTCAACCACCAATCGGCTAGCCACTTCGCCGGCCCGGTGTCCCCCCATGCCGTCGGCTACCACATAGAGCCCCATCGTATCATCGAGGAGCATGGCATCCTCATTTGCTTGTCTTTTGCGGCCTTTGTCAGAAATTCCAGCAGACTCGATGACAACCATGATTTAATAAAGTAAGCTCTCTCAACGATTTAATGATCGGAGGCGTTAATTTGGTTCCTCAAACGGCTTAGTAAGAATCTTTGGGTCCCTCATTTCAACATTCTTATTTTATATTAAAAAACCTTCATGGTCAAGCTTCCCAATAGGCCTGTTGATTTACCAGAAATCCGAATTTATTCGATAATTTCAATATGAACGACCCGTAAAACTCGAGCTACTCCCAGACCGATTCCTTGACGTACATTGATCGGATACCCTCTTTTTGATTTAGAAGAACATGTTGCCCAGACGATTGGATCGGTGGTATGATACGTGGAACTTAGCGATTTAGTTGAAGAATGAACATTTATTTGATCGGATATCGGGCTACCGGCAAGACTTCGGTGGCAAAAGCACTTGCCGTGCGCCTTGGGTGGCCGTTTGTCGATACTGATCTTGTTTTGGTAAAGGAAGTCGGCCTGACCATTACAGACTTTGTGGGTCGCTACGGCTGGGAGGCTTTTCGGGAGCACGAGGGACAGGTCCTGAAAAAGATAGTTGCCTCAGACAGACAAGTGGTAGCGACCGGCGGCGGTATTGTTTTGGACCGGGAGAACGTCAAACAAATGAAAAACAGTGGTGTGATTATCTGGTTGAAGGCCAGTCCGGCAACCATAAAACAAAGAATTATACAGGACAAGAACACCGCCGCTTCGCGTCCCTCCCTGACTAGCCAGGGTTTGGATAACGAAATCGAAGAGACTTTGTTAAGGCGCCGATCCTATTACGAAAATGCCATGGATTTATCCATTGATACCGATGACCTGCCCATCGATGAGATCGGCACCGAAATATTGAATAAGCTGAATGAGATAAAAATGAACTGGTCGAGCACGCCACCTCATCGGAAGCCAGAAGCTTGACTTTCGGTACAAACTTACACGGAAGCATCCCTTCTAATACAGTACTGGAATAATTGAGTCGTAACGAATTGAAAAACAAATAAATTTAACATGATAAAACTGATGGCTTATAATAAAATCGATGTGCTGCGTGCGGGTCAGCACAATATAACCAACCAAGCGGAACTCGGCATCCGCGATTGGTGTGACGGAGGGCGGTCATCGGTCCGGAAGACCGCGGCCCTGCGCGGTCGCCGGCACCTTTCGCCCCTTCGTTGCTAAAATTAACCAAATTCTTTATAACTTCTTGACAAAACTTATAGATTTAAGTAGCTTTCCGCAAACAATTTGTCTCAAACCCAATTTTCCCTTACAGCGAGACAGGAGCAGCTGATCTATGACACTCACCAAAGCCATGATCATCGACGCTATCCATAACCAACTCGGATTCCCAAAAAACACGTCGGCTGAGTTGCTCGAAATTGTGCTGGAACTTGTCAAAAGCGCATTGGAAAGAGATGAAGATGTCTTAATCAGCGGATTTGGAAAATTTTGTGTAAAAAACAAGAAGTCCCGTCGAGGACGAAATCCAGCTACCGGCGATGATATGACACTGGAAAAGCGCCGCGTCGTCACTTTCAGATGTTCTCACTTGCTCAGGGAAAAAATAAACGGGAAGTAATGGAGACAATAGCGATGCGGCAGATTTGGATGAAACAGGCGACCAGCATGGCTTTACAGATGGCCTGAGACCCATGACGAGGAACGGGACACTCTAGG
>CP070697.1:1381153-1390309 GCA_020353555.1 Desulfobacterales bacterium | reverse complement strand
TCCGCATCTTGGATTTTTTTATCCCTTCGCCAGCGGGCGATGCGGGGAAAACGCACGGCCAACCCGGACTTGTGGCGGGGGGAGGGGCGAATGTCCTCAAAGGCGATCTCAAAAACCAGCTGCGGCTCCACGGCCCGGACCGGCCCGAATCTCTCCCGCGTATGGCGCCGAATAAAACGATCCACCTGCCGGATTTCTTCATCGGTCAAGCCGGAATAGGCTTTGGCAAAGGGAACCAGTTGATCATCATTCCAGACGGCGAAGGTATAGTCCGTATACAGACCGGATCTTCTCCCATGGCCCCTTTGGGCGTAGATCAAAACGGCGTCGACCGTCAGGGGGTCGACCTTCCATTTCCACCAATCTCCGCGGCGGCGGCCCACCCGGTACGATGACGACCGCCTTTTAAGCATCAGTCCTTCCACCCCCCGGCGGCGGGCGTCTTGTTGGGCGGCCCCCAAGGCCTGCCAAGTGCCGCCTTCAACCTTGGGGGACGGGATGATCCTGTCGTCCGGAAATTGCGCCAGCAGCTGCGCCAGTTGCTGATTCCGCCAGGACAGTGCTTGCGGTCGGACATCTTCCCCGCCGCTTTCCAGAAGGTCGTAGGCCATCAGCCGCACGGGGACGTCCCGCAGAATCTTGGGGCTGACATGCTTGCGGCCTATGCGGCGCTGCAGCTCGGCGAAGTTGCAGGGTCTTTCGTTTTGCCAGGGCAGGATTTCACCGTCGATGACGGTGCCGTTGGGCAGATAGGCTCCGGCCTGCGTGATTTCCGGGAATTTGTCCGTGATCAGTTCTTCGCCCCGGGACCAGAGAAAGACCTGATTGCGGCGTTTGATGAGCTGGGCGCGGATTCCGTCCCATTTCCATTCCGCCTGCCATTGTCCGGCATCTCCCAGCGTCGCGACGTCACCCTCCAACGGATAGGCCAGATAGAACGGATAGGGACGGCTGATATCGGCATCCTGCGTATCCGCAGACAGAATCCGATGAAAACAGGTAACATCCGGGTCCCACCTTCCCATGAGGCGGTGGGCAATGACGGCTTCCGGGATGCCGCTGAAGCGGGCCAGGGCACGGGTCACGAGCTTCTGCGAGACCCCGAGGCGAAAGGCGCCGGTAATCAGCTTGTTCCAGACAAACCGCTGGGGGGTATCCGTCTGGTCCCAGGCCGCCAGAATTGCCTGGCGCTGGGCGGCTTCTTCCTTTTGCCGGAGGGGCAACAGGTGCTCGTGAACCCAGATATGGAGCGGCCGGTCGCTGGAATGCGAACTGCGCGGCAAAACCAGGGTGATGGTTTCGGCCAGATCCCCGACCGCATCATAGCAGGCATCAAACATCCAGGACGGAATGCCGGCCGCCTCGCCCGCCCATTGCTTCAGCTTGCGGGTCGGGATGATCTGCCGCGGCTTTCTGCCGATCAGAAAGCTGATGGTCCAGACGGCATCTTCCGGCGGCGCTTGGTGGAGGTAATCCACCAGAGCCTCGATTTTGGCATGGGTGCCGGTGGTCTCATCCAGAGCCGTAAATAGCTTTGCAAAAACGTGCATGGTAGGGTCTGATCTTATTGACCCGCATCATCACTCTCGCCGCGGAAGCGGGTCGAAATTGTCCGGGCGTTCAATCCTTTTTCCTGCAGCCACCGCGCCAGTTCATCGGCATAACCGTGCGTGACCCAGATGTTGGCAGCGCCGGTTTCCCGGATGGTGCCGAGCAAACCGGACCAGTCGGTATGATCGGAAAGAACGAAGCCCCGGTCCAAGGCGCGTCGGCGGCGATTCCCGCGGATCTGCATCCAGCCGGAGGCAAACGCTTGGACGGGATGCATGAACTTGCGACTCCAGGGCGTGCCATTGGCCGACGGCGGGGCCAGCACCAAGGCTCCGGCGCAATCCTTTTTACTTTTTAGATCGGCAACAGATTGCGTGGGCGGCAGAAAAACTCCGGCGGCGCGGTAAACCTGGTTCACTGTCTCGACGGCGCCATGGGTGAGGATGGGTCCCAGCGACGGCTCCAAACCGGCGAGGATGCGCTGGGCCTTGCCCAGGGCGTAGGCATACATGATGCTGGTTTGTCCGCGCGCCCGGTTCTGCCGCCACCAGTGGGTGATTTCCGCCAGGATGGCGGCTTGCGGCCGCCACCTGAAAATCGGCAGTCCGAAAGTCGATTCCGTTACGAACGTGTGGCATCGGACGGGTTCCAAGGGGGTGCAGGTCGGGTCGGGCTCGATCTTATAATCCCCCGACACCACCCAGACCTCGTTCCGGTGCTCGATTCGAATCTGGGCCGAACCCAGAATATGGCCGGCCGGATGCAATGACAGATGCAGGCCGTTGATATTGAGAGACTCGCCGTATGGTACGGACTGGATTTCGGCGCCGGGCCCCAAGCGCAGCCTCAAAAGCGGAGCGCCTTGGTCCGAGACCAAGTAACTCTGGTTGCCTTCACGCGCGTGATCCGCATGCGCATGGGTGATGACGGCTTTTCCCACCGGCCGCCAGGGATCGATATAAAAATCCCCGATCCGGCAGTACAGTCCGGCCGCGGTCAGTTCGAGGAGACGGGAATTTGGCATCACTAAAGGCGGATTAGCCCCCCGCAGCTTGAGTTAGGGTTTACGTCAAGGGCCTGTGTTTTCCCATTCTTTCATGGGCGTCGATAAATTCAAAGGCGCATTGGGCGCAAGCACAACCGATTTCACCGGCTAAGATCACGGCTCCAATTATTTCGGCCAGCTTGTTGGCTTTGCCCGGACCGTAACAGTCCATCAAGGCCAGTGCGGCCTTAAAGGCCGGCAAGCCGGTGGCTGCTCCCACCGTACCGACGATCAGCGCTGGCAGGGTAACGGAAACCGCCAAACGGCCGCTATCGAGAAAGTGGGATTCCACGACCGCCTGCGCCCCTTCGGCGATATAAGCCACGTCCTGGCCCAAAGCCTGAAAGAGCGCGGCCAGGCCATTGGCAACGTGAACGTTCAACGCATAGGCCCCGTGCAATGCCAGCAGGCTTTTGGAGTTATCGATAAATTCGTTCAGCCTTGGCAACGTCGTGCGGGTAATTCGGGCCAGAATATCCTCTTGGAGCACCGTTCGGGCGATAACCTTCTTGCCTTTTTGCCGGACGGGAATAAACTTCTTGTCCTCCGGATAGGGTAAAACCAGAACCCGCCGCGCAAGTCCGCTTTTCTCGGCCACGTAGCCGGAAAGAATGCCCGCGGCCTTGGTGGCCATATTGGAACCCATGGCATCGCCGGTATCCAATTGCAGGGAGACCATCACGGTGGTTCCCGGACATTCATAAAAAATGTCCAACACCGTGACGCAGCAACTGCTGGGGTCGATCAAACGGCGAATTTGGTCCTCGTGGGCGCGGCACCATTCGATCAGGGCGTGGGGCTCCTTCAGCGAAGCCGTCAAGAACTGCACGCCCCGCAGGAAGTAATTGTCGTAAACCAGCGTCTCACACCCCCCACAGGCGTTGATTATTTTGGCGCCCCGCGAATAGGATGCAACCAGGGTTCCTTCCTGGGTGGCCATCGACACCACGAAGCGCCCCTTGGCGGATTGTCCCTCGATATCGATGGGGCCGCAAAGACCCAGGGGGATCGGAACGGCTCCGATAAAATTTTCGATATGGCCCTTGACCATCTCTCCGGTGAGATAACTCTCAAAAACCCGACCGTCGAAGGCCGACGGAGATGGTCGCGTTCTGATGTTTTGCCTCAGGGCCGGAACCCGCAAGCCGAAAATCATGTTCCGTTTAAATACTTGGCAAGGCTGCGCGCCGTATGGGATCGGGCAGTGTGCTGCAAAAGCTCCGGTGGTGTTCCGGCGGCCACCAGCCGGCCGCCGCCGTCGCCGCCTTCGGGACCCAGGTCGATGATATAATCGGCTTCCTTGATGATTTCCAGGTTGTGTTCAATCACCGCAACCGTGTTGCCATGGTCCACCAGGGCCTGCAGGACGCCGACGAGGAGCTGGATATCGGCCAAGTGCAGGCCGGTGGTGGGTTCATCCAGGATATACAAGGTATGGCCGTTGGCGGGTTTGGCCAGTTGCTGGGCCAGCTTGATCCGCTGGGCTTCGCCGCCGGAGAGGGTCGGGCTGGGCTGGCCCAGGCCCAGGTATCCCAGGCCGATATCGCAGACAAACTGGACTCCCCGCCGGATGGCGGGCACCGCCGCGAAAAACCGGGCCGCCTCGGCAAAGGTCATATCCAGCACGTCGGCGATGGTTAGGCCCTTGTACAGGACGGCCAGGGTTTCCTTATTGAAACGCTTTCCCTGGCAGACCTCGCAGGGAACATACACATCCGGCAGGAAACTCATGGCCACCTTGGGGCGGCCCTGACCTTTGCAGACCGGGCAGCGCCCTTCTTCCACATTGAACGAAAAGCGGCCCGGCGGGTAGCCCCGGACCCGGGCGGCCGGCGTCAAGGCGAAGAGTTTGCGGATATCCGCCAAAAAGCCCACGTACGAGGCCGGCACGGAGCGCGGGGTGCGGCCGATGGGGCTGTGATCGACTTCCAATACCCGCCCGACTTTTTCCCAACCTTTGATAGCGCGGCATTCGCCGGCCGGATGGCGCTGCTTCAACAGCCGGTTGCGCAAGCCTTTGTAAAGGGTCTCTTTGAGCAGAGTGGATTTGCCCGAGCCGGAGACGCCGGTGACGCAGATCAGGCGACCCAGGGGAAAATCAACGGTGATATTCTTTAAATTGTTGGCCGCGGCCCTCTGGACCGTAAGCGCGGGATGACCCTTGGAAGGCCTGCCACGGGATGTTATTTGGCGGGCATGTCCGTCGAGCAGGGCACCGGTGATCGAGGTGCGGGCTTTTTTCAGATCCGCCAGATTGCCATTGGCCACCACCCGGCCGCCCTCCTGTCCGGCTCCGGGACCCAGGTCGATGATGGTATCCGCCGCCCGAATGGTTTCTTCGTCGTGTTCCACCACCATAATGGTATTGCCCCGGTCCCGCAGGGTTTGAAGCGCTTCCACCAGAATGCGGTTGTCCCGGGGATGCAGCCCGATGGTGGGTTCATCCAGGATATAACAGACCCCGGTCAGATTCGATCCGAGCTGGGCGGCCAGCCGCACCCGCTGGGCCTCCCCGCCCGAAAGGGTATCGCCGCTGCGGGCCAGGGACAGATAGGCCAGTCCGAGTTGATTCAGCAACGCCAGGCGCGTGAGGATTTCCGCAACCACCGGTCCGGCCACCGGCGCCTCCTGGCGGCGGAACGTAAAGCCTTTGATCACCGGGTAGACCGTGGCGGCCGGCAGCTGCACCAGGTCCCAGATGGAGTAGCCTCCGATTTTGACGGCCAAGGCCTGGGCTTTAAGACGGCTGCCGTGGCATTGGGGGCAGACGCGCGGCGAGGTTTCCTCGCGATCCTCCCGATCCTCCCGATCCTCCCGATCCTCCGGATCACCGAGCACCCCGAGCCCACCGCATTTGGGGCAGGCCCCCTGGCGGCTGTTGAACGAAAAAAGCCGCGGATCGAGTTTTTCCAGGCCGATACCACAGGCCGGACAGATGCCCAGCCGGCTGAAGACCTCATCGTTTCCGCGGCGGTCCCGGATGAGCAGGCTGCCGTGGCCCTCTTCCAGGGCCCGGGCCACCAGCCCGTCGAGATCGGCGGCCGGCAGGCTGCCGATCACCAGTTCAATCGTATGCTCATGATAGCGGCTGAGCGCCATGCCCTCTTTCAGCCGCGTGATCCGGCCGTCGATCCGGGCTTCTTGAAAGCCCTTTTTGAGGGCGCGGGCGAAGACATCCTTGTGAAATCCTTTGCGTCCGGAAATTTTGGGCGCCAGAACCTGGACGGATTGGCGGCCATAGCGCTGCCGAATTTGAGCGACGATGGCCGCGGGGGACTGCGCCGTCAGTTTGCGACCGCACCCCCGGCAGTGCTGGGTGCCGAGTTTGCTGTACAGCAGTCGCAGAAAATGATAGATCTCGGTCAGGGTGGCCACCGTCGAGCGTCGGCTGGCGTGGCTGATCCGCTGCTCGATGGCCACGGTGGGGGCCAGGCCGGTGACCAGGTCGACGTCGGGTCGCTCCAGGATTTTCATGTACTGGCGCACATAGGGCGCCAGGCTTTCCAGATACCGGCGCTGCCCCTCGGCAAAAAGAATGTCGAAGGCCAGGGTCGATTTGCCCGATCCGGACACCCCGGTTAAGACCACGAGCTGGTTGTGAGGTATGTTCAAACACACGTTTTTGAGATTATGCTCCCGGGCGCCTTTCAAGGCGATGACGCCGGGCGCGACCGGAGCGCCATACCCGGCCGCCGCTTCGGCAACGCCTTCCGGCAGGGATGCAACCGGTTTTAACCGTCCGCGGGGCGCCAGATAGGCCTTCAAAAACCGGCCGGTATGCGATTGACCGTTGGCGGCCACGGCCTCGGGCGTTCCCATGGCCACGATTCGGCCGCCGGCATCGCCGCCTTCGGGACCCAGGTCAATGACCCAGTCGGCCGTTTTGACCACATCCATGTTGTGCTCGATCACCAGCACCGTGTTACCGCTGTCGACCAGCCGCTGGAGGGCCTGGAGCAATTGGCCGATGTCGGCGAAATGCAAACCCGTGGTGGGTTCGTCAAAAATGAACAGCTGATGGGCGTTTTGCGGCGCGCCAAGCTTGACATAGCGCGAAAGCTTCAGACGCTGCGCCTCCCCGCCGGAAAGCGTGTTGATGGGCTGGCCGAGGCGAATATATCCCAGACCCACATCGGCCAGCGGTTGGAGGGACGACCTGATTTTAGCCTGATCCCTGAAAAAATCCAGCGCCTGATTGACGGTCAGGTTGAGGATGTCATAAACGCTCTTCCCCTGGTACAAAACCTCCAGGATCTGCGGCTGGAAGCGTTGGCCGTTGCAGTCGGGGCAGGTGATGAAGACATCGGACAGAAATTGCATCTCCACCTTTTCAAACCCATCCCCTTTGCAGGTTTCGCAACGCCCGCCGTCGACGTTAAAGGAAAAATGACCCGGTCCCAAACCCTTGGCGCGGGCATCCGGGGTGGCGGCCAGCAGGCGGCGAACGGGGTCCAGGGCTTTGGTGTAGGTTAAGGCGTTGGCCCGCGGGGTGCGGCCGATGGCTCTCTGGTCCACCAGAACAACATCCGTAATTTTAGCTAAGCCTTCGATGGCCGTATGCTGACCGGGCCGCCCTTCCGCATTCCCTTTGGTCCGCTTAGCGGCCTTGTAGAGAATCTCTTCCGCCAGGGTGGATTTGCCCGATCCGGAAACACCGGTGAGACAAACAAACACCCCCAAGGGAATCGGAACGTCGATGGCTTTCAGGTTGTTTTCCGCGGCGCCTCGGATGGTCAGCCATTGGTCCGCGCGGGGTTGGCGGCGTTTCGCGGCCACGGGAATGCGACGCTCGCCTTTTAGGTACTGGCCGGTCAGTGATCCGTTGACGCGGGCGGTGGGACCGAAATACATCACCTGGCCCCCCTGTTCGCCGGCCAGGGGGCCTAGATCCAGAAGGTGATCGCTTTCGCGAATAATCTCCGGATCGTGCTCGACCACCACCACCGTGTTGGCAAGATCACGCAGACCCTTTAGAATCCGGACCAGGCGGTGATTGTCCCGGGGATGAAGCCCGATGCTGGGCTCGTCCAGGACATAGAGCGTGTTGACCAGTGAAGAGCCCAAAGCGGATGCCAAGGCGACGCGCTGGACCTCTCCGCCGGAAAGGGTGCGGGACTGCCGGTCGAGGGTCAGGTATCCCAGTCCGACGTCGCGCAGGTATTTCAGGCGGCGGCGGACCTCATCCAACACCATGAGGCTGGCCTCATCCTGGGGGCTGACCGGCAGGGCGTCAAAAAAATCGGCGGCCGCGTCCACGTTTAAGGCGTAGATCGCAGCGATGGTGCGGCCCCCCAGGCGGTAGAGCCGGGTTTCCTCCTTGAACCGAGTGCCCCCGCACGCCTGGCAAACATCATAGCTGCGATAGCGGGAAAGAAATACCCGGACCGGCATCTTATAGGTTTTGGTCTCCAGCCAGCGGAAGAAGCCTTCCACGCCGTAATAGCTGGAGGTGCCCTCGATGATTTTTTTCCGGTGGGACGGACTCAGACGCTCGAACGGGGTATCGGTGGATATCTTTTGGCGCCGGCAGAAGTCCATCAGGTCTTCGAACTCCATGCGTCCGTCGTCGTGGGTGCCGAAGGGCTTGATGGCGCCTTGCTCCAAGGAGCGCGAAGGATCCGGGATAATGAGGTCCAGATCCATCCCGATGGTGCGCCCAAACCCCCGGCAGGTATCGCAGGCGCCGATGGGGCTGTTGAAGGAGAAGAGATTGGGCAGAGGCGCATTGTACTCAATCTGACAGACCGCGCATTCCAGCTTGTTGCTGAACGCCCAGTGACCCTCGGGCGGCGACCACACATCCAGCCGGCCGGCCCCCAGGCGAAAGGCCATCTCCAGGGAATCGATCACCCGTTCACACTCCTGCTCGCGGAGCAGCAAGCGGTCGGCGACGACATGGATCTCGGAGGCCTCGTCGGCGGGTTCCCATTCCTCCATCGGGTAAATGCGGCCCCGCCCAAAAAAACGGTCAAAGCCCATGGGCACCAGGGCCTGGCGGATTTCATCCGCCGGTACGCGGCCGACGGGGTAGGGAAAGGTGATCACTAGGTGGGAACCGGAGGGAAACCCCTGCAATGTATTCCACACGTGGGCCGGCGTTTCAGGCACCACCGGCCGGCCGCACGCGCGGCAATGAAGCTCCCCCAGGCGGGCGAATAACAGTTTCACATAATCGGTGATTTCGGTCATCGTTCCGACGGTGGAACGCGAGGTGCGCACCGGATCTTTGCGATCGATGGCGATGGCCGGCGGTATTCCTTCGATTCGATCGACCTGGGGGCGGTCCATGCGGTCCATAAATTGGCGCGCATAGGGCGAGAAGGTTTCAATATAGCGGCGCTGGCCTTCGGCATAAAGCGTGTCGAAGGCCAGGGATGATTTTCCCGAGCCGCTGACACCGGTGACGACCGTAAACTGGTTGAGCGGGATTTCAAGATCCAGATTCTTGAGATTATGCTGGCGGGCGCCTTTGATACGTATACACCGATTTATCATGATGTTTGAACGCGTAAGCCATGACGAAAAACGCCCTTTCAGCGGCTCAGGACGGCCTGAAGCAG
>CP070697.1:1371886-1381053 GCA_020353555.1 Desulfobacterales bacterium | reverse complement strand
GTGGACGGCTTCGGCGAACACTTTAAACCCGGCGCGGGCGACAATATCCGAGACGTCCCGCAGTTCCAAACCGAAGCGGGTATCGGGTTTATCCAGTCCATAACGCCCGACCGCCTCCGTATACGTCAACCGCAGGAAGGGCAGCGTCAACTCGATGCCTGCAACCTCCTTGAAAATGGCGGCCATCATGCCTTCGGTCGCCGCCATGACATCTTCTTCGCCCACGAATGACATCTCGACATCGATCTGGGTAAACTCGGGCTGGCGGTCGGCCCGCAGGTCTTCGTCCCGGAAACAGCGCACGATTTGATAGTAGCGGTCAAAACCGGATATCATAAACAGCTGTTTGAAGATCTGGGGCGACTGCGGCAAAGCATAAAACTGCCCCGGATTGACCCGGCTGGGCACCAGATAGTCCCGGGCGCCCTCGGGGGTGCTGCGGGTTAAAACCGGAGTCTCAAGGTCGATAAAGCCGCGGCTATTCAGGTAACTTCGCACGGCGGCCGCTGCTTTGTGCCTCAAAATGAGGTTTTTTTGAAGCGGGGGACGTCGCAGATCGAGGTGCCGGTACTTCAGGCGCACCGCTTCCGACGCATCGATGTGGTCCTCGATTAAAAAAGGGGGGGGTTGGGCCGGATTCAAGATCTTGAGTTCGGTGACCGTCACTTCGACGGCGCCGGTCCGCAAGTTGGGATTGATCATGCCCTCCGGTCGATGGTCGACCCTGCCGCGCACCCCCAGAACGTACTCATTGCGAATGGCATGCGCCTTGGCATGGACTGCGGCGTCGACTTTGGGGTTAAAGACCACCTGCGTGAGGCCTTCCCGGTCCCGCAAATCCACGAATATGACTCCGCCGTGATCCCGCCGGCGCTGAACCCAGCCCATGAGCACGACTTCCTTGCCGACATCATCGGCCCCCAGCCCACAACAGTGGTGGGTGCGCCGCATGTCTCCCAGTAAATCTGACAATGCCCTGATTCCTTTCCCGAATATTGGTCAATCGTTTATGGTCGGCTGTTGGCGGCGGTTACAACTTCCTTGACCTTTGCCACAATCCCCTCGATCGGAATTGCAACCTGCGCTTTGCTCTGCATGTTACGCAGGAGTGCCGTGCCGTCCTCAAGTTCTTTGTCGCCCACAATCAACACATAGCCGGCGCCCAAACGGTCCGCCCGCTTCATCTGGCTCTTGAGGCTTTTATCCCCCAGGTCCATCTCCACCCGCAGTCCCTGGAGGCCCAGACGACAGTTCCACTTGAACGCCAGGGCGCGGCTCCGCTCTCCCAGAGCGGCAATGAAGACCTTGGGTTTGGGGAGCAAATCGGCCGCGTTCAGACCGGCGATCTCGGTCAACCGGTCAAACCCGATGGCAAAGCCGGTACCCGGCAGGTCGGGGCCTCCCAGCAGTTTGACGAGACCATCGTAACGGCCGCCGCCGGCCACGGCGCTCTGGGCCCCCAAGGATCCGGTCTGGATCTCGAAGGTCGTGCGGGCATAATAGTCGAGACCTCTTACCAAACGCTTATCCACCCGAAACGGAATCTTCAAGTCTTGAAGCGCTGCCTGGACGGTTTCAAAGTCCCGCTGACATTCATCACACAAAGAATCGATGATGGAAGGGGCCTCCCCCATGGCCTCGCGGCAGGACGGCACCTTGCAATCCAGCACGCGTAACGGGTTGCGGACCCGCCGCCTTCGGCAATCCGCACAAAGTTCAGCCGCGATGGACGCCAAGAACCCCGTCAGCGCTTCCCGGTAGCGGGGCCGGCAGTCGGGACATCCCAGGGAATTGATATGCGCGTTGATGTCGGTGATCGCAAGCTTGGCGCACAGCGCCACCAAAATGAAGATAAGCTGCACGTCAATCAACGGGGAGGCCACTCCCAAGACTTCGGCGTTAATTTGGTAAAACTGTCGATATCTTCCCTTCTGCGGTCTTTCGCGGCGAAACATGGGGCCGATGGTATAATACTTCTGAACCGGATCCGGGGCATACAACCGGTGCTGGAGGTACGCCCGCACCACCGAGGCCGTGGCCTCCGGCCGCAGAGTAATCAAGTCTCCTTTGCGATCGGGGAAGGTATACATTTCCTTTTCGACGATATCGGTGTCCTCGCCGATACTGCGGGCAAAAAGTTCGGTCCGCTCCATGATGGGAATGCGGATCTCTTTAAATCCGAAATCCTCCAAAAGAGCGCGGGCAATCTTCTCGATCGCCTGCCAAAGTTCCACTTCCCCGGGAAGGATATCTTTAAAACCTCGGATTAGTTGAATCATTCGATCGGTCGTCCTCTCACCGCGATCGGGTTTGCGGCAGTCAACATCACAGAGGGATTTGGGCGTAAATTTTGTTTTTTATCCCACGACTGGCGCTCTCGTCAACATTAAAAATCTCCCTTAAGCCTTGACACCCCAATTGCAATTTCCTATTTATCCTCCGTTACGAGTTCTACTTCGTCCCATTCATCATGTTCACCATGGGACTCGGCATGGATGGACCAGAGGAGGATGCCGTGTCGTCGATTGGCCCCCATAACGCTTTGACTGATGTGGAAGGTCTTCTGGTGGGCAGTTATACCGATACGCAGGCCGTCTGTGGCGTCACCGTGGTGATTTGCCCGGAAGGGGCCGTGGCCGGTGTGGATGTGCGGGGTTCCGCCCCGGGAACCCGCGAAACCGACCTTTTAGCCCCCCTCAACCTGGTGGAAAAGGCCCAGGCCGTGGTTTTAGCCGGTGGCTCCGTATACGGCCTGGCCGCGGCGGACGGAGTGGTGCGCTGGCTCGCCGAACGGCGCTGGGGCTTTCCCCTGGAAAAAGGCTATGTCGCACCGATCGTGCCGGCAGCCGTGCTCTACGATCTGGGCCGGGGACCGGTATTCATTCCCCCCATTGACGCGGAGTGGGGCCGCCAGGCGTGTCAAGCCGCGCAAAACGGACCGATCGCCACCGGCAGTACCGGCGCCGGAACCGGAGCATTGTCCGGCGGCGTCAAGGGCGGTCTGGGCACCGCGAGTGCGACCCTGGACGCAGGGCTTTGCGTCGCCGCCCTGGCCGCAGTCAACTCCGGCGGTTCGGTGATCAATCCCGCCAGCGGACGTCCCTGGGAAATCGGTCTGGAACGGGAGGGCGAATTCGGCGCTCAGGGTCGGCGGGCGGTCAAGCTGCCCCCGGCCCCGGACTCCGGCCCGGCGCGCAACACCACCATTGGCCTGGTCGCAACCAACGCCACGCTCACCAAAGCCCAGGCCCAGAAAATGGCGCAGATGGCCCACGATGGTATGGCCCGGGCCATCCGGCCGGCCCATACCATGTTTGACGGCGATACCGTTTTCTGCCTGGCGACGGGTAAATCGCCATTGCCCGAAGCCCAAGGGTTCTTCAGTGCCTCCCAGGCCCAGGCCATCAATCAGTTGGGGCATGCCGCAGCCGATTGTCTGTCCCGGGCCATCATCAACGCCCTGCTCTCGGCCCGCAGCCTGGCCGGCATGACCGCATTTTGCGATCTCGCGGAGCGCTGAGCAATCCAAGAACCAATTTGTCGATTCATGGTTGATATCGTAAGAGATTTTGCATATATTGCTGAACGACTCCGGTCATTTGATGTATGGGTCAATGTCTTTTGATTTTCATCGCGGCCTGCGCCGCATGGTCGGCAGGTACTTTCAACGCTGAGCAAGACAGATAACATCCGGGGTTGCCTAGCCTTTCAATCGACACAAAAAGGAGGAGACACGATGAGACAATTATTGCTGATGACCCTGGCCTTAACGCTTGTTCTTCCCATCAATGCGGCTTTGGCCGACAGCCCGGTAAAGGGCGGCAACCTCACGGTCTGCAAGCCGGCGGAACCGCCGGGCCTCGATCCCACGGCCAACACGGCGGCGGCCATCGACCGGGTGGTCTATGCCAATATCTACGAAGGCCTGGTCAAGGTGAACCGGGAGGGCCAGTTCGTCCCCGGCCTGGCGACTCAATGGGAAGTCTCGCCGGACGGCAAGGTCTACACTTTCCGCCTGCGCCCGGGGGTAAAGTTTCACAACGGCGAGCCCTTCAACGCCCAAGTGGCCAAATGGAACCTGGAGCGCGCCATGGGTGAAGGCACCGTCAACCCCCATCCGGAGTATTTCCGCGGTATCGCCCAGATGGAAACACCGGATGAAAACACCCTGACCCTTACGCTGCAAGATGTCGACGCCCTGTTCATCGCTCATATGGCGGAAGGCGATGCGGTCATGCTGCCCAGGCAAGGCTATGAAGACGCCAAGTCCAGCCCCATCGGCACCGGTCCGTTTAAGTTTGTCAAGTGGGTGCGGGGGGACAGCGTGGAGATGGTCCGTTTTGACGGCTACTGGAACCCGGAACTGCCCTACCTGGACAAAGTCACGTTCAAATTCATCGGCGACGCCAGTGCCCAGATCGCGGCCCTGAAGGCCGGCGATATCGATGTCATCGGTTACATTGCGGCTCCCGAATCCGCCCGAGAAATGTCCGCGGACAACCGTTTCAAGGTCTATGCCGGGACCACCACCGGCGAGGTCATCATGTCCACCAACAACAAGGCCCAACCGTTTGACAATAAACTGGTGCGCCAGGCCATGGCCTATGCCATCGATCGTCAGACCGTCATCGACCTGGGCATGTTCGGCTACGGCACGCCCATCGGTTCCCACTGGTCACCGTCCACGCCTTACTATGTGGATCTGACCGGCAAATTCCCCTACAACCCGCAAAAGGCCAAGGAATTGTTGGCCCAGGCCGGTTATCCCAACGGGTTTGAAGCGACCATCAAGCTGCCGGCCATCTACTCCTATTCCCGTCGCGCGGGTGAGGTGATCGCCGATATGTTCCGCGAGGTCGGCATCAAACTCAATATCGAAATTGTCGAATGGGGCCAGTGGATTGACCGGATTTTCAAGAAAAAGGAATATCAGTTAACCATGATCGGCCACGTGGAAGCCTGGGACATCGGGATCTATGCCAACCCGGATTACTACTTTCAGTATGATTCCCAGGAGTTCCGCGACGCTTATGCCAATGCGCTGAAGGCCCCCAATGAGGCCGAAAAAGCTAAGTGGTTCGGCCGCTGCCAGGAAATCATCGCCGAAGACGCGGTCAACGGGTTCTTGTTTTCAGCACCCAATCTGCCGGTGATGAAAGCCGGGGTGATGAACTGGTGGGAGAACTACCCGACCATCGCACTGGATTGCACGGAGGTTTGGTGGCAGAAGTAAAGTCTCCGGGGACACCTGACCGGCCAAGGCCTTTTGGGAGGAGGGTGAGCTTTGACGACGGCTAGCGTAACCCAGTTGCATGGTCAAATGGAGTGAAAAAGGCAAAAAAATCATAGATGTTCTCCGCACTGCCGCACGTGCCGAAAATCCACCCGGGATCCTTTGACGCTTGAACCCATCATCGAATTAACCATTGAACCAGTCAACGAATTGACAAGATGCGGGCGGCCGGGTCTAACTCCGGCCGCCCGTCACACCCATTATGACGCGGTATTTAATCAAGAAGCTGCTCACCCTGATCATCCTGCTGTTTTTGGTCTCCATCACGGTTTTTGCGGTCCTTTTTGTGCTGCCCGGGGATCCGGCCCAGATCATTCTGGGCATCAATGCCACCCCGGAAACCCTGGCCAATCTGCGGGCGGAGCTGGGATTGGACCAGCGGTTTCTCACCCAGTACGCGGATTGGATCGCCAAACTTGTGTCGGGTCGCGGCAACCGCTCCATCAACTACGATATGCCGGTTTATGATCTGATCTTGAGCCGCCTGACCGTTACCGGTCCTCTGGCGCTGCTGGCCATGGTTTTCGCGGTCGTCATCTCCCTGCCCCTGGGTATCTTTGCCGCCCGACACCAGAACCGTCCCGGGGATGTGACGGTCATGTTCTTCACCCAGCTGGGGCTGGCCACGCCCGAGTTCTGGTTGGGTATCCTGCTGATTCTGCTGATGTCGGTGCATTGGGGTCTGTTTGCCGCCGGGGGGTTTCCCGGATGGTCGACCGCATTCTGGGGATCGCTCAAAGCTCTGCTGTTGCCAGCCTTCGCCCTGGGAGTCATCCGGGCCTCGATTCTGACCCGCCTGACGCGTTCGTCCATGCTGGAAGTCCTCCGGGAGGATTATGTGCGCACCGCCCGCGCCAAGGGTCTTAAGGAGCGCACCGTGATCTACGTGCATGCGCTGAAAAATGCACTCATCCCGGTGCTGACGATCCTGGGTCTCCAGCTCGGCCAGTTGCTGGCGGGGGCGATTATTATTGAAAATGTTTACTATTTGCCCGGCCTGGGCCGCCTGGTCTTCCAGGCCATCGGTCAGCGCGACTTGCCAGTGGTGCGGGATATCGTATTATTTATGGCGGCCGCCGTCGTCCTCGTCAATTTCGTGGTCGATCTGAGCTACGCCGCCATCGATCCGCGCATCCGGATGCAGTAGACGGCCTAGCCTATGAAACGCTTTTTCGGCAATTTGAACTTCAGCGTCGGTTTTGCGCTTTCCCTGGTGGTGGTTTTGATGGCCGCCGTCAGCCTGGCCTGGACGCCTTATGACGCGAATAAAATGCATGCGCGCGACCGTCTTCAGGGACCGTCTCTGAGCCACCCGCTGGGCACCGATCAGTACGGCCGGGACATTCTTTCCCGCGTGATGGCCGGTGCGGTAAATTCAATTATCGTCGGTCTGGTGACGGTGGCCATCGGTTTGAGTATCGGTATTTTCCTGGGGCTGGCATCGGCTTACCACGGCCAGTGGGTCGACGAGGCCATCATGCGCTTATCGGATTTCTTATTCGGTTTTCCGGCGGTACTGACGGCCATTTTGATTACCTCCATTCTGGGTCCGTCCATGGTCAACGCCATGCTGGCGATCGGCATATTTTACATACCGGTCTTTGCCCGCCTGACGCGCGCGGTGGCCATGACCGTCTGGCAGCAGGAATATATTGCCGCCGCCCGGGCCAGCGGTATCCGCGAATGGTCCATTACCTGGCGCCACGTTCTGCCGAATATTTTATCCCCGCTGTTGATCCAGGGAACCATCCAGTTCGCCGTAGCAATTTTGGCGGAAGCCGGGCTCAGTTACCTGGGCCTCGGCACCCAGCCCCCCTACGCTTCCTGGGGCCGGATGCTGAACGAGGCCCAAACCTTTATGGCCACATCGCCCTGGATGGCGATCTTTCCGGGGGTCGCCATCGCCTGGGCCGTGCTGGGATTCAATCTCTTGGGGGACGGACTGCGCGACACGCTCGATCCCAGGATGGTCAGGGCTCGCTAAAGTTCAGCCGCCCCGCGCGTGAGGCGCGCCGTAAAACGGCATCCGAAGAGTTATATCAAGCTTAATGATTCACTTTTATCCGCTCGAGGTTACGCCCAATGATATCCGTCGATATCATCACCCAGGTTCTAAACGCCATTGGTGTCGACGAACTGATCAAGCTGACCGCTGATCTGGTTCAAATCAACTCGGTTTGGGATCCGGTCGCCGGCACCAGCGAGCAGTCGGCGGCCGAATATGTCGCCCGTTGGGCCACGCAGCAAGGCTTTGACGTCCAGCTGGAGGAGGTTGCGCCTCTCCGGCCGAACGTACTGGTACGGTGGAACGCCAGCCCGGGCGAACGCCACCTGATGTTTGAGGGCCACACGGACGTGGTCACCCCGGGCGATGTGTCCATGTGGCACTACGATCCCTTCGGCGCCGCGATCGTGGGCGGGCGCATGTACGGCCGGGGGACCAACGACACCAAAGGCAACCTGGCCGCCATGCTCACCGCCATGGCCGCCTTAAAAAACTCCGGAGTCCGCCTGGCCGGCCGAATTACCGGCGGGGTGCTGTGCGATGAGGAAGACCAGATGCTGGGGGTGCGCGATTTTATCCGACGCGGTCACGCCGATACCGTCACCGGTGCCATCATCTGTGAGCCCCAGGACGGCCTGATTTGTACCTCCCAGAAGGGCGCACTGCGCGCCCGCTACACCGTCTTCGGCCGGATGAGCCACGGAGCGATGCCGCTTTCCGGTCTGAATACCGCACCGGCCATCGCCCGTCTGATTGACGGCCTGCAGGCATTGGAACGGAAGGCGGTCAGCCAATTTGGCCCGGATGAACACCTGGGCTGGCCCAGTCTCACCCCGACCGTGATCCAGGCTCCGTCCAGCGGAGCGCCGCAGTTGAACGTCATCCCGGGGGAGGCCGTCGTGCTGGTGGACATTCGCACGATACCGGACCAGTCCCATGGGGAAATCATCGAGGCGCTGGCGACCCTGGCGGACGCCGTCAAACGCCGCGTCCAGGAAGAATATGCGCGCTACGACGGCCTGCTGGGGCTGAGGCGGCAACACGACCTTCACATCGAACTGGAAATTCTGACCGACCGGCCCTGCACCCGGACCGACCACAACGACCCGGTGGTTCAGGCGGCGGCCTGGGCCACCCGTTACATCACCCACCACGAACCCGTTTATGCCGGAGTCCCGGGAGCCACGGACGGCACCTTCCTTTGGGCGTTAAGAAATATCCCCATCGTCACCATGGGCGCCGGCGACCGCCAGGTGCCCCACCAGGTAGATGAATGGGTCGACCTGGATCAGCTGGTCGAAACCGCTCGTATTTATGCATTGGCCGCCCTGCACTATCTGCCTCCGGGAAAACACGGCGGATGAAACCCAAACTCCTGGAAATAGAGGATCTATCCGTCCATTTTCACATTCCGGAAGGGGTGGCCCGGGCGGTGGATGGTGTCAACTTTGATCTGGCGGCAGGCGAAACCTTGGGCCTGGTGGGCGAATCCGGCTGCGGCAAGAGTGTTACCTCTTTAAGCATCCTGGGCCTCATCCCGTCGCCGCCGGGAAGGATTCCAGCGGGACAAATCCGATTCGAGGGCCGGAATCTACTTGCCCTCGACCGCGAAAGCTTGAGGCAAATCCGGGGACGCGAGATTGCCATGATCTTCCAGGAACCGATGACATCTCTGAATCCGGTCCTTCCCATTGGACGCCAGGTCGCCGAGCCCCTGATGATTCATAAGGCGCTGTCCAAGTCGGAGGCCTACGAGGAAGCCGCGGCCTGGCTGGAACACGTCAAAATCCCGGCGGCCCGCAAACGCCTGCAGGATTATCCCCACCAACTCTCCGGCGGAATGCGCCAACGCGTCATGATCGCCATGGC
>CP070697.1:1362578-1371786 GCA_020353555.1 Desulfobacterales bacterium | reverse complement strand
CAACACGGCTCATTTAGCGCGCACTCCTAGACTTTGGCGACGTCTACGGTGGCCTGGTAGAAGAAAACATGGCTCTGGTCAAAATCAAGCCAGGCCTTTTCGGACAAGCGGTAATCGCGGCTTTCGGTTTCGCCTCGTGACCGCACATAGAGAAAGCAGCCCCCCAAATCAAAGGTGACGACGCTGCTGTCGGCTTCATGGGCAATTGCATAAACCGGCAATTGGAATGAATTGTCTGACAGCTTCGCGCGACTCAGGGCGACATGTTCGCAGCGGATGCCCAGGCGGGTCAGCATGCGTCCTTCGGCGTGTCTGGCCGCTTGGCGCATCGACGCGACCAAATCGTCGCGAACCTGGATGGTGAAATTATCTCCGGCACTAAAAAAGGCTTGACCATTACGGGTCACGACTTCGCCATCGATCAGGTTCATCGGCGGCTCCCCGATCAGGCTTCCCACGAAATCCGTCGCCGGCGTGTTATAGATCTCTTCCGGCGTTCCCTCCTGTTCGATCGACCCTCGGCGCAGGACGGCGATGCGGTCGGAAAGCCCCAACGCCTCGCGATAGTCATGGGTCACGTAGATGATCGTGCTGCGGTATTTTGAAGCAAACTCTTTCAGGAGGGTTTGGGTGGAGAACTTCAAGCGCGCGTCCAGGTGCGCAATGGGCTCGTCCAGCAAATACACCGCGGGGCGCCTGACAAGGGCGCGGGCCAGCGATACGCGTTGCTTCTGCCCGCCGCTCAAATGCTGGGGCAGTCGCTCCAGCAATTCATCAATTCCGAGAAAGCGGGCGATCTCGGCCACGCGACGCCGCTCTTCCTCCGGCGTCAATTTCAAGTTCCATCGCGGTGCGCGCAGAGGGAAAGCGACGTTGTCATACACGCGCATATGCGGATAGAGGTTGTACGTCTCAAAGGCCATCGAGACATTTCGCTGTTGGGGCGGAAGGTCGTTCACGCGTCGACCGTCGAAATAGACGTTACCCGAGGTCACGCTCTCGATTCCGGCGAGGATCTTCAGAATCGTGCTCTTGCCGGCGCCGGTCGGACCGACAATCGAGAGAAACTCGCCTTCTTTGCAGGCGAGGCTCACGTCCTGGACGGCGATTTTAGGACCGTATAATTTGGTGACCTTTTCAAGTATGACGCCGGCCATGTCTATTCTTCCTCCTCTTCCTCCCTTGGCCGAGGACCATATATGAAGAGCGCAACGGCAATCGCCGTGGCGATGATCGCTCCCACCCACTGCGACAAGGATTTCTCTACAAATCGGAGCCACGCGAAATTGAATCCGATCCAAACCATGATTGACCAAAAGAGCCAATTTCCCGTCGTCATTCGCGGCAGCATCATTGACGCACCTCGCACTGGATTAGCGGTTTAGCGCAACCCAGGGAAAAGTCCAAGCCTCAAAGGAGCACCCGGAATCAGCCTTTGACGGCTCCAAAGGTCAGCCCCCGGATGATGTAGCGCTGCATCAACCAGGCGGCCACCAATGTCGGTAGTATGGCAATCCCCGCGCCGGCCGCCATGGGGCCGTACTGCACCTCGATGGAACCCCAAAACGACGAGATCAGCACATTGACCGTTCGGGCCGTCAGACGCGTGAACAGAAAAGCGTAGAAAAACTCGTTCCATGACCATATCAGACAAAATACGGTGGTCACGGCCAGACCGGGCAGAATCAACGGAAATACGACCTTGCGAAAAATCTCCATCCGGCCGTAGCCGTCGATCATCGCGGCCTGTTCCAGTTCCGCCGGCACGTCCCGGAAGAAGCCGTACAAGAGAAATGTGGCAAATGACGTATTGAAGTAGATATACAGCAAAATGAGACCGACGTGCGTGTCGAGCAACCCGAGGGTGCGAAAAATAATAAAGAAGGGCAGGGCGGCCACCACACCGGGAAACATTCTGGTCGAAATCGTCACGAACAACAGGTGTCCCCCGCCGGTGTTCCAGCGCGCAAAACTGTACGCCGCCGGCAGGGAAACCAGCATGACGAAGATGGTGCTGACCACACTCACAATCGCGGTGTTCCCCAGATTGAACCAGTAAGGGTAGTCTGTCATCAAACGTTGGAAATTGTCCAAGGTGGGGGCAAACACGATCAGCTTTTTTAACTCGGTGGTAAATATGTCGCCGGACGCCTTGAAGGCGGTCAGGTAGATCCACAATAACGGGCCGATCACAATCGCTAGCACAATCAACGTTGCCGCCCAGAACAAAGCCCTTTTCATCATTTGTCACCCTATGCCGATGGGCGCCCATCGGGCCGGATGTCCATTCATGACTGCCAAAAAGAGTTGACCGTCTACTTGATGACGCCCAGCGACTTCATCAGAAGCCGAAACATGACGGCACACAGAGCGATGGTCAAAAACAGGGAAAATATCGCCATCGCCGAACCGTAGCCCACATCGAAATAGACAAACGCCGTCCGATAAACGATCCAGTCCAGTAGTTCGGTTCCCACGCCGCCGCGCGTCGTACCGTAGAGCGGGTCAAACAACCGGATCAACCACATGGTTCGCAATACCACGATGATCATGATCAGCGGACTCAACATGGGCAGCGTCAGTCTGCGAAACGTATACCAGCCGGAGGCGCCATCCACTTTAGCCGCTTCGAACACATCGCGCGGCAGGCTTCGCAAGCCCGCCAGCAGCACAAAGATGGAAAAGGGCAGCCATTGCCAAATGGTTATCAGGCAAATGGTAAAGAGCGCAAACTGCGGTGACCACCAATAGACCTTGCCCAGACCCACGGCCGTTAAAATCTGATTGACCGCCCCAAAATCATATTCCAGCATGAAGTTCCACAGCAACGACAGAACCAGCGGTGCGACCAATAATGGCAGAAGGGCCAGCCCCCGTACGATGTTCTGTCCCTTGAATTCCCGATTCCAAAGCAACGCCAGACCCAGACCAATGGCCAATTCGGCGACGATGCAAATCACCAGAACCTCGAGCGTTCGGGCCAAGGCCTCCATGAACGATCCGTCGTGCAGCATCTGCCGATAGTTCTTCAGGCCGATGAATAAGGCATCCCCTTGCATCCCCCACTCATGAAAGGAGTAGTAAATGCAATAAAACAAAGGGTAGAGCATGAAAACCAACAGCAGGAGCAGCAGCGGGATGAGCAGCGTCCATTTGAAGTATTTTTCGCTGGTCAGAATTTCCCAGACGGATGGTTTCCGCACGACGGCCAGCGCTTGGTCACTTAGTGTGGGGTCGATTAACGTCTCACGCGCCCTATTCGCGTTCACCTTACCTCCCTTGACTTCGACCCACCGGGTGTTGCGCGCCCGGCAAAACGGTCAGCTCCATGGCGAGATTCCCTATTTCCGCGCAGTTAAACCACGGGAGCAACCTCGGGGGTGAATCCTCCACCGCCACAAAAATGAAACCCATCGGCCGCTGCGGGTCCTCGCGCCGCTTGGCGGATGGTTCGTTGCGGTTTTGCGCGGAGGCACCCCGCGGGGGTATTCCTCAGGGTGCCCTGCATGATACTGCTGTTACTTCTCCTCACGGATCGGAACGGTCTTGTCGAACTTGGAAGTCAGTTCAAGTGTCTTGGCCACAACCTCTTGCACCGCTTGATCCACCGATGCCTCCCCGGCCATGGGCTTGTGGAAAACATTCATTTGCATCTCATAGACCTTGCCGCCCGCCTTGGTGTTGAAGTACCAATAGTTGGGGACATACGCGGCCTGCTTTTTCCAGCTGTCGATCAGGTAATCGCACAGGATGCCGAAGGGATATTTGTTTTCCGCCGTGTGCCACATGGGGTCACTCAGGACATCCATGCGGGTGCTCAACTGGCCGCCTTCTTTCATAACCGCCTGATGACATTCAAACGAAGCCAGGTACCGAACCAGCCAGTAAGCTGCTTCCGGGTTCTTGCTGGCCTTAGCGACCCCGACCGACCAGGCACCCGTGTAAGGTTGGCCGCCCACCGTCGGCCAAATGCCCAATTTGCCGTCCGGCACCTTCTCTTTGACGATGGATGCGGTCCAGGCAAAGCAGTTTGAGAACTGGTGCGGCTGAATGATCGCACGACCCTCCCCCTGCTGGGCGACAACGAAATCAAAGTTGGCCGTCAGACAACCCGGCGAGGCCCATTGGAGTTCCTTCTTGTACTCGGCAAAAGTTTCCTTGAGCGCGTCCTTGTCCTTCTTGGTGATCACGAACTCCTTCAGCTTGCCGTCGGCATCCCTGACCACCGTGGCATAATCGGCCCCTTTACCCCACATGCGGCAGCTGATTTCGTCGTTGATCTGATAAGCGCCGGCCATCATGGCCAGACCGTAGAGGTCATGTTCCAAAGGCTTGCCTTTGAGCAGGTCGCCTTTCTTGCGCGTGAAAAACTCGCCTTGGTCATACAGCTCCTTAGCTGTCGCCGCCGCTTTCAGTTCGTAGCCGTATTTGGCCTTGAAGTTGGCTTGTTCGGTGGGGTCGTCGAAGACATCCTGGCGGACAAACATGGACATGTGATAGGTGTAAAAAGGTAAAACCATTTGTTCGCCGTAGGCCTGGCCGCAGATCAGAATCGAGGGCGAGTGGTGGGCGATATCCTGGCGGAAGCCTTCGACACCGGCGGGATCATATTTGCTGGCCAGCTCTTCCAGTTTGTGGAGGTAGGCCGACCACTCCGTCGTCCAGGCGGTTTCGACATAGACGACGTCGTAGTAGCCGGTGCCGCCCATGAGCTCCACGTTTTCCTTGGAGTACACGACGGGAGACGCAACCCGCTCGACGTTGATCTTAACCCCTGTCTTTTTGGTGAACTCCTCGATATAAGGCATGATTCGGTCCCAGACTTGACCGGTTTCAACGATGGTATTGAGGGCGCTCTTGTTCTTGATTTCCGGAATATCTTCCAGACCGAACTTAGCGTCTTGGGCCATGGCGCCAACCACCGTCCCGCCGATGATGACAAGTGCACAGCTCAGCAATGCTGCTATTCTTTTCATTTTTCCTCTCCTTTCCTTAAGAGTTTTAAGTCAACCTCCAGGTTAATCGGTGACCGCTATGGGCAAATCGATTCTCACCCCCTTCCACCGACCGCTTTAGAAGCGTTCAACCAAACTATGGAAAAATGTCATCGCCCTGTCCCGCTGAACAGGAGCACCCACATTACCACGGGCGGCCTTCGAGGCCAGAAACAGGCCGCCGCATGTCATTTGGCCTGGCTCAGCGAACCCCGCGCGAGGCGCCGTGGTCTCTCCGCCCAAAGGCCTTTCGAAACGGTTTCGAAACGAAAATCTGTTTAGCACCGGCTAGACAACTACATCCTCTGCCAAAAGTTAAAAACTCGACAGCTGTTGGGAGCTAGAAAGCGAGTCAAGGCGACCTTGAGTTGAAGGACGATATTCATGCCAACGAGGCAGCCGCTGACAATTGAAATAAGGTAAATACGGACGAAAAAAAGCCTGCCACCCTGCCGAAAACGATGCGAGCTGATCGTTCCGAAGCATCAATTATTGGGAATATATTCTGGTGATTTTGGCATTGTCAAGCTCTTTTTTGCCATAGAAATCAAGCTGATTTTTGATAAAAACGTGTCGCCCAAATACGCGCAAGGGCTGACCCGCAGAGAGCAAAACGCCCTCGCCCGAATGCTTTGAGATGAAGCGGTCAAGGCGGCGCCGTGGTGCAGCAGGTAACCATGGCTTGAATGGTCTTTTCCCTTGACCCCCGGGACCCTTGAATCCTTGAACCCCAAGCCTTCGGCCTGAGCCGAAGGTAGTTGACGTGGACAGCGGTGGTCATGGGCATCATGGATCCTCAACCTGCCCGGCACGCATGTCTGGATAAATATGGCCTCATCGGTAATGGCGGCCGCTTCGATCAGCGGGGCATTTCCGTCAGAGATGAGAACGCTGTCAAAAAACCAAGGTCACCTGGGCGCGCCTTTTTAGGTTGACAGACTCGAAAAGAGAGGGGTATTTCTGTGACAGATTTTCGATTATTGGGCGATCATCGGCAGCTCTGTTGGGGGGTGAGGCGCAGCCCCTCTACCGGGCGGGATCTCCGATATGCCTGCCAACCCATACAACGTGGAAGCCAACGCGGATGGGAAGAATGACCGAGCCGTCGCATCTTCTTCAGCTTCAGGAGCTCAAGACCTATTTTTTTACGTTTGAAGGCACCGCCAAAGCGGTGGACGATGTTTCGTTTTTTCTCGACAAGGGAGAAGTCCTCGGTATCGTTGGCGAATCCGGCTGCGGCAAAAGCGTCACGGCCCAGTCCGTTATGCGGCTGATACCGGATCCCCCCGGAAAAATCGTGCATGGCAAGATCCTTTTTGACGGCACGGACATTGTCAAACTGCCCATGGAACGGATGCGATCCATTCGCGGCAACCGCATTTCCATGATTTTTCAGGAACCCATGACGTCGCTGAATCCCGTTTATACTATCGGCGACCAGATCGCGGAGATGTTTATTCTGCACGAGAAGCGCTCCAAGCCGGAAGGCTGGGAACGCGCCGTCGCCATGCTCAAGAAAGTGCAGATACCGGCCCCGGAGAAAAGAGCCCACGAATATCCGCACCAGCTTTCCGGGGGCATGCGGCAGCGGGCCATGATCGCCATGGCCCTGGCCTGCAATCCGGAAATCCTGATTGCGGACGAACCCACCACCGCCCTGGACGTCACCATTCAGGCTCAGATTCTGGATCTGATGAGGCAGTTGCGGGAAGATTACCACACGGCGATTATGATGATCACCCACGACTTGGGGGTGATCGCCGAAATGGCCCAGCGTATCGTCGTGATGTACGCCGGGAAAGTGGTGGAAGAAGCGCCGACCCTGGGCGTTTTTGAAGATTCCAAGCATCCTTACACCCAGGGGCTTTTGAAGTCCATTCCCAAACTGGGCGAGAGATCGCGCCATGGCCGTCAGCGATTGAAGGAAATCGCCGGCATTGTGCCCAGTCTTTATGAGCTGCCGCCGGGATGCAGTTTCTATCCACGCTGTCCGCATGTCATGCCCCAGTGCAAGGACCATCCGCCGGTGTTGACCGATGCCGGTGGGGGGCATCGGGTGCGGTGTTGGCTTTATCCGTCCGGATCGACGCAAGGGTGAAACGGCGCAGCGTTGTTCCATGATTCCGTGCGCCTAAGAAGCTGGGTCGAACCAACCCGCTTGGGGGTCAATCATTGGAAGCTTTGCTCGATGTCCACAATCTAAAGGTCCATTTTCCGATCAGAAAAGGCCTTTTCTCCCGGACCGTCGGGTATGTCTACGCCGTCAACGGGGTTTCATTCAGCCTTGCAAAAGGTGAAACCCTGGGATTGGTGGGTGAAAGCGGCTGCGGCAAAACAACCACCGGGCTGGCCATTTTAAGGCTGATCGAACCCACCGAAGGGAGAGTGGCATTTGCGGGACGGGATATATTCCAGATGACCCCGTCCCGGTTGCGATCCCTGAAAAAGCAGATCCAGATCATCTTTCAGGACCCTTACTCTTCGCTTAATCCCCGGATGACCGTCAATCAGATTCTCAGTGATCCCATGGAGATCCATGGCATGTACCCGGGTCCCCAAAGGCAGCAACGGGTTGCGTATCTGCTGGAAAAAGTCGGCCTGAGTCCTGAACAGGGACGCCGCTATCCCCATGAATTCAGCGGTGGTCAGCGGCAGCGGATCGGCATCGCCCGGGCTCTGGCCCTGAATCCGGAACTCATTATCGGGGATGAACCGGTTTCCGCCCTGGATGTTTCGATCCAAGCCCAGATTATCAATCTCTTGATCGAGCTGCAGGAAGAGTTTTGCCTGTCCTACATCATCATCGCCCATGATCTGGCCGTGGTGGAGCATATCTGCGATCGCATTGGGGTGATGTATCTGGGAAAAATTGTGGAGATGGCTTCCTACCGGCGTCTGTATCAAGATCCGCACCATCCTTACACCCAGGCCCTGCTTTCGGCCATACCGGTGGCCGATCCGAGAAAAGCCCCCGTGCGGATTGTTTTGAAAGGGGATGTGCCCAGCCCCATCAACCCGCCCGGGGGCTGCCGCTTTCATCCCCGGTGTATCAAGCGCATGGATGGATGCGACCAAGCGGAGCCGGAACTCAAGGACATCGGAGGCCAACATTTTGTGGCGTGCTATCGGCATTGACTTGATTGGCCTTAGGCCGTGATGGCGAAGTGGTGTAATGGAAGTTGCGGGTTGAGCGTGGCGGGGGTCGTCGGCGGTCGGTACACAAGCCGCAAGCAGCCCCGAGACGCACTTGGGCAACCTAACTCTAACCAGCAGAAAGGAGGTCGTAAAATGAAAAAGATTCTTATTTTCCTGTCAACCTTAACGTTGGTTTTCACCCTGTTGGCCTGGACCGGCCAGGCCCTGGCCGAAACTTCCATCGTCGTGGCCCAGGATGATCCGCCCCGCATGATGAACCCCCACGGGGATGATTCGGACGCCGGCCTGCAGTACATGGCCAATTTTTTCGACGGCCTGCTGCAACGCAAGGGCCCGGAGGGGACGCTGGTCCCGGCCTTGGCCCCGAGCGCTGGGAGCATCCGGATCTGTTGACCTGGAAGTTTTATCTGCGCCAGGGGGTCAAGTTCCACAACGGCAATCCCTTTACGGCTGCAGACGTCAAATTTAGCTTTGAGCGTCTCAGCAATCCGGAAGTGTCGGAATTCATCAACACCGGAAAAGCGATTGCATCCATCGAGCTGATCGACGATTACACGGTGGTGGTCAAAACCAAAGAGCCGATTCCCTGGTTTGCCAACAACATGCACCAGATCTTCATGATGGACCAAGAGTCCACCGAGGCCAGGGACCCGGGCGATGTCATGGTCAACCCCATCGGGACCGGCGCCTATAAACTGGTGGAATGGGTGAAAGGCTCTTATGTCCGCATGGAGGCTTTCGAAGATTACTGGGAGGGGGCGCCGCCGATCAAAAAGGTCGATATCCGTCCCATCACGGAATCCTCGACCCGTTTTGCCGCCTTGGTTTCCGGCCAAGTGGATATGGTCACCGGCGTGCCCGTGGAGCTTTACGATAAGGTAATCACCAACCCGCAGCTCGAAGTGGTCAGCCGGCCGGCCCGGCGGGCGATCTTTCTGGCGCTGGGGAACAAGCCCGGATCACCCATGGCCGATATCCGGGTTCGCAAAGCCATCTGCATGGCCATCAATGAAGATGAGATTATCGCGAAGGTCATGCGGGGACATGCGGCCCCGGCC
>CP070697.1:1353194-1362478 GCA_020353555.1 Desulfobacterales bacterium | reverse complement strand
GAGTTTTTCCCGATGCCCAAAGCCGATCAGCGGTCGGCCTATCCATGGTTTTTCAAAGGGCTAAACGGTCACTTTTTTTGAGTAAAGATCAGCGCTCTTCTATGCCGGGCTTCGATGGGGAGGGGTATGAACGATAAAAGCGGTTTGATCGAATCCGTGGGAGATGCCGGTGCGTCGACCGATTTGTGGCAGGATATTGAGGAACTCCCCGGGCTGCAGTTAAATCAAACCGATGGCCGCATTCGTTATCAAAAAAAGGCGGGCGCCGTCATCCGGCTGAGGCGGCCGACCATTTGGATCCGCCACGGACAAACGGACAACAATTTGCATAAAAAATTAAACGGCAGTCGAGCGCAGCCACCCGGCAGCCTCTTGAATGCGGTCGGCAAAAAACAAACCGCCGCCATGGCCCAAACCTTATACGCGGATTTAGTAAGAACATTGGAGGGCGATTTCCTTTGGTATGTTAAAGGGCAGAAAATCAAAGTCTGGGTGAGTCCCCTCACGCGCGCGCAAGAAACGGCCGAAGCCTTCCAACAATATTTCTATGACCGCATTCAAATGGATTTTCCCCAGGAGGAAATTCCCCGCCTCTCCTGGAAGGTCCGAGACGAATTAAAAGAACATTCCTATGGTATTCTCGATGGACTAAACCCTTCCAGCGGACGGGATTTAAGTAATTTTAGACCGGGGTGCCGAAAAACTTATCGAGAGTTGGGCCGACAGTGGCGGGAACTGGACAGCGCGGACGTGAAATGGCCCGCCGGCGAAACTTTCATCGAGGGAACGCTGCGTCTCAAGGTTTTCTTTGAGGAAAGGTCCAGCGATCCGGAAGACGGAATCGATATGACATTTTCCCACGGCATCCTGGGCAACAGCGCCCGCGTACTTATACGAGATCAGACGCTTCTCAGCCCTGAGGGCGATTTTTTGGCCATCCGCAACAACGTTCTCAAAAATGGGCAGCCGGTGTGGCTGAAAAGGCCAGCACAGACGCGCCGCGCTTCATAACCATCGTTGCAACTGAGGAGAAAAATAGATGATCGACTTCTTGCAGCAGTTTAGTCCTATCACCCAGGCCCTCATCGCGACGCTTTTCACCTGGCTCTTGACGGCCGCCGGAGCCGCCCTGGTCTTTGGAACAAAGTCGGTCAATCCCAAACTCATGGATTCCCTGCTGGGTTTTGCCGCCGGTGTGATGATCGCGGCCAGTTTCTGGTCGCTTCTGGCGCCGGGAATCGAGATGGCGGAACAGATGGGCTTTAGTCCCTGGCTCACCGCCGCCATCGGTTTTTTAGGTGGCGGTGCTTTTATGCGCGTGACGGATAGACTACTGCCCCATCTTCACCGAGGATTAGAGATCAAGAACAGCGAAGGAATCAAAACATCCTGGCAACGCAGTACCTTGCTGGTTCTGGCCATCACCCTTCACAATATTCCCGAAGGTCTCGCGGTCGGCGTCGGTTTCGGGGCGGTGGCCGCCGGTCTTCCGTCGGCGACGATGGGCGGCGCCATCGCTTTGGCAATCGGCATCGGCTTGCAGAACTTCCCCGAAGGCACGGCGGTCTCCATGCCCCTGCGCCGGGAAGGCATGGGGCGGATGAAAAGTTTCTTTATGGGTCAAGCCTCGGGAATGGTCGAACCCGTCGCCGGTGTTATCGGAGCCGCGTTTGTGTTGTATATGCAAAGTGTCTTGCCCTATGCTTTGTGCTTTGCTTCCGGCGCCATGATATTCGTCGTGGTGGAAGAATTGATCCCCGAGTCACAAAGCAACAAGAAATATATCGACGTGGTCACCATGGCCACCATGGGCGGTTTTACCGTCATGATGATTCTGGATGTGGCGCTGGGGTGAACCGGAATTACTGACCTGGCTGCGTTTAGACGAGGATGAGCCCGCAAATTCAGTGATCGCAAGGGGGAACATTCATGGGGACATCTGTTTTTGAAAAAGCTCGGCGAATGCTCGTGGTGATGACGGTGATCGGGCTGTTGCTCGGGTGCGAGTCGGCTTACTACAAGACCATGGAGAAGTTTGGCTATCACAAGCGCGACTTGATGGTCGACCGTGTCCAGGAGGCCCGCGACGCTCAGGAAGATGCGAAAGAGCAGTTTGAATCGGCTTTGGAAAAATTCACCGCCGTCCTGCAGTTTGATGGCGGCCAGTTGGAAGATAAGTATGACCAGTTAAAGAGTGAATATGATCTAAGCCAGTCGAAAGCCGACACGGTCAGGGGTCGGATTGCAGCCGTGGAAGATGTCGCTGAAGATCTATTTGCGGAATGGAAAGCTGAATTGGACCAATACACCAACACTAGCTTGCGCCGCAACAGTGAGCGTCAACTGCAACAGACCCGTCGACAATATTCCCAGCTCATTGGCGCAATGAAACGCGCCGAAAAGAAAATCGACCCGGTCCTACTTGCCTTGCGGGATCAGGTATTATTTTTGAAACACAACCTGAATGCCCAGGCGATCGCATCTTTGCAAAGCGAATTGGTGGCCGTCGAAGCCGACGTCGCCTCCCTCATCAAAGAAATGGAGGCGTCCATTCGTGAGGCCGATACTTTTATCAACCAAATGGCCAAGGAATAGACATCCGGGCGACCCCACCCAAAGAAAAGCCCTATTGTGACGCTGGATGGAGTCTCTTCGGAATTAAAGGCTCTCAAAGGAAAGCTTATGCCATTTTATCGACAACGGTGGCAGGGCACTCGCCCGGACGTGACGGCCGGTCTGGTTGTTCTGGTATTCGCCCTGATCGCACTTACGGTACACGCCACGGTTAGACAGGCGTTCGCAACCGAAAGCCGGTGGCAGGTGCTCGAACCGGGACTGTCCTTGGGGATCTTTCCGGCCACGCGCGCTTCGCAGTTCGGCGATTCGCTGATCCGGGTTCTGCGCATTGATCCGCATCGGTTCGAACTGCGTCTGCTGAATGCGTCCGCGCCCGGAAAGAATCAGCGGCTGACCCCCAAGGAATGGTGCCAGAACAACGGGCTGGTGGCCGCCATCAATGCGAGCATGTATCAAAAAGACCTGCTGACCAGCGTGTCTTTGATGCGCACCAAGACGCATACGAACAACTCCCGGCTTTCCAAGGATAATACGATCCTGGCGTTTGACCGACAGGCACCGGATGTTCCGTTGGTCAGGATTATCGATCGCGAATGCGAAATTTTTGATGACTGGAAGCATAAGTACGGGACTTTGGTGCAAAGCATCCGCATGATTTCATGCGCCCGAACAAACGTGTGGATGCCCCAGGAGGAAAAGTGGAGCACGGCCGCCATCGGGATCGATCACGCCGGCCGGGTCCTGTTTATTCACGTGCGCTCCCCTTACAGTACCCATGACCTCATCAATATTCTGCTGGAGCTGCCGCTAGAAATTTCCCGCGCAATGTATGTGGAGGGCGGACCGGAAGCGCAGCTATACGTCAAAAGCGGCGAACAGGAATACGAATTTTTAGGGCGTTACGATATGGGACTCAGCGAAACCGTCGACTTCGAGTTTGCGCTTCAGATTCCCAATGTGGTCGGCGTCGCCCCAAGGAGGAGTCCGGTTAAGTGATCGTAAGCAAAAAGTGATTCATTTACAATGATCGACTATCTGAGCACGGGTGCGTTTCTAGGACTGGCAGCGGGGTTTGCGCCGGGTCCCCTGCTGGTTCTGGTGATTGCGGAGACGCTCAGATACAACATCAAGGCCGGAATCAAGGTAGCCCTGGCGCCCATCCTTACGGATCTGCCGATCATCCTGGGGACCGTGTTCATCTTGACCAAACTTTCCCAATTTAAAACGTTTTTGGGCTGCATTTGCGTCTTGGGGGGCTTATTCGTTTCTTATCTGGGCTATGAAAGTCTGAAAACCTGCGGGGTGGAAATGGACCTTGCGGAATCGAGCTCGCAATCGATCCGCAAAGGCATCGTGGCGAATGCTTTGAGTCCCAGTCCCTATCTTTTTTGGCTGAGCGTTGGCGCACCCATCATGTTTAAGGCCCTCAAAGCCGATCTCTGGGCGGTGACGGCCTTTATCGCCAGTTTTTACGCCTTTCTGGTCGGATCCAAAATCTTTCTGGCGCTCGTGGTGGGCAGATCCCGATCGTTTTTAAAAGGCCGCGTCTATATCGGCATCATGCGGATTTTGGGACTGCTTCTTTTCTTTTTTGCATCGCTGCTTTGGCGCGAAGGGCTGGGTTATTTCGGTTTCTTAAAATCTTAGGGGAACGGAAAAATGAAAATTTCATTATATCAAATTGATGCGTTTAGCCCCAAATTGTTTCAAGGAAATCCGGCGGCCGTGTGCCCTCTGGATAATTGGTTGGATGATCGAACGCTGCAAGCGATTGCGGCGGAGAATAATTTGTCGGAAACCGCCTTTCTTGTGGCGCAAAATGACCGCTATGATTTAAGGTGGTTCACCCCCCGAACGGAGGTCGACTTGTGCGGGCATGCCACTTTGGCGTCGGCATTTGTGGTATTTAACTATATTCGGCCGTCCCTGACCACGGTGGAATTTTCGACCGCCAGCGGGATGTTGCGCGTCGCCAAGGAAGGGCGTTTGCTGTCCATGGATTTTCCCGCGCGGCCGGCGGCGCCCTGTGCGGCACCGGAAAGCCTGCTCCAGGCACTGGGGCAACCGCCCCAAGAGGTGCGGCTGTCCAGGGATTACCTGGCGGTCTATGCTTCCGAGGACGCGATTCGCTCCCTCACCCCCAACATGGACTTGTTGGCGCAAGTTGAATGTCTAGGCATCATCGTAACGGCCCGCGGCAAGGATGTGGACTTCGTTTCCCGGTTTTTTGCCCCCCGGGCGGGGGTACCGGAAGATCCGGTTACCGGTTCGGCCCACTGCACTTTGGTACCGTATTGGTCCGCCAAGTTGGATAAAAATGAGCTCCACGCCCGGCAACTTTCCCCGCGGGGTGGTGAACTGTTTTGCCGCGATCTGGGCTCCCGCATCAAAATAGCCGGTGAAGCGGTTTTGTACATGGAGGGTTCGATCTATCTCTAACCGGGGGCATGCACGGCGGGCACCGAGTTACGGTCGAAAGCATGTCGGTTATTCGCGGGGGAGAGTCAGCCGCCGATCTTTTCCGCCGCGGACAACCAGCGACGATCAGCCGGTACTGTTAGAATTTGATTGACATGCTAGACGCCGATTGATAATTGCGGTCGCGCTCTTATATTGAGTGCGCGTCAAGGCTTAACGTTTCCGCTGGATTGTCGGGAGACAATTTTCAAAAATAAGAAGTGCAAAAGGAGGGCGATTTTATGGGCAAAGGGGATCAACGCACCAAACGAGGAAAAATCTTTCGCGGAACCCATGGGACGCGGCGTCCTAAAAAGAAAAAAAATAAAGAAAGAAAAGGATAGACGCATCCCGCTTCCGGGAGATGCCAGTTACGGCGCGGTGCCGGAGGAGGCGGGTATTCATTAAAGGTTTTTAGACCTGAACGTTTGGCCATGCGGCGCTTATTTCGAGTCGGATTTAACCGGCACAACCTGGTCGGTGATATAATTTCGAAAGATTCCGGCACCCGAGTTTTGGTCCTGCACGGTGGGGGAAAATCCAATCGGGCGGCCTTCCGAATTCTGAGAAAAGAAATTTTTGGCGAGGGGATTTCCTCATGTGCCTTTGACTTCATCGGTCACGGAGATACCGGTGGGGCTCTCATAGGCTCCAGTTTGGGCCACCGGACCCAGCAGGTGTGCGCCATCGTTGCTTCGCAGCGCATGCCCCCGCCCCTGTCCGTCATTGCGGCCAGCATGGGGGCTTACACCGCGGTCAAGCTTTTGGAGCATTACCCGATCGCAACGCTAATTCTACTCGTGCCGGCCATGTATGCGGCCGAGGCTTACCATGTTCCCTTCGGCCCCCAATTTAGTGAAATCATCCGTCGGCCGCAGAGCTGGCAACGTTCAGATGCCTGGGATTTATTGGCGACGTACACCGGACGGCTTCTCATCGTCGCCGCTGAAAAGGACAAGATCATTCCCACCGGTGTGATCCAGAAAATCTACGCTTCGGCCTCCCGGGCCAAGGAACGCCGACTTTATGTCGCTCCTCAGGCAACGCACTTCGTGTTTACGGACCTGCGGTCGAACGACCCGCATGAATTCGAGAGACTTCTTGCACTGATCGTGGAAACGCTCAGGGCAGATACGATTTAGATCCTTGCAACGACAAGTCCCGCCCGCGGCGGCGGGATTCAAGTTCAAGGAAGGCGCATCACGCTCCGGCGAGAATAACCTCAGAGATACAGGGAGCACACGTTGACTGATCGACTCTTCTGCTATGGTACGCTGCAAGTTCCGGAGGTCATCCACACCGTGACAGGAAGAACTTACGATGGTCTTGCCGCCCAATTACCGGGATTTGCCATCAAAAAGTTGCGGGATGCGCAGTACCCAGCTGTCATTGACTCCCCGGACGATGAAACGGCCGGGATTTTATACACCGGTCTCAGCGAAGAAGATCTGGCGCTCCTAGATTTATTCGAAGGTGAGCTCTACCAAAGGAAACTCTTGAAGGTTAGCACTCCAGACGGCCAAACCTGCAAAGCGTGGGTTTATGTCATCAAGGACCAATACAGACATAAACTAACCCAAGACCGTTGGTATCTGCAAGAATTTTTGGATAAAGGCTTTCAAAGTTTTATGCAGAATTATGTCGAGGGCCGCCGGCAGATATATGCCCGCCGCAAAAACGTCTAGCCCTTAAGTCGTTCGGTTGCCGGCAGCATCGCTCGCATTATGCGCACAAAACCACTCTTTTCTGATCAAACGCCATCTGAAACGCCAATCCCTATCCCTCCGTGTTTATTTCCTTCAGGCATAGCCAAATTGACACTAGAGTATAATTCTGCTATTTTTAAAATTCAAATAACCTTGTTTATCCAGGACGTCTTGTGCGCTCCGGCTAAAATGATACGAATTTTTCGATTTGTACAAATGAATAAAACTTTCCAATTACAGTCGCCAGCACTTTCACCTCCTTTTTTTCGAATAACAAGCCCCAAAACTATTAGAGTCTCTTGGATGACCATATAGCGCTTGTTTGATTAAATTTAGGATCTTGAATCCACCCGTACCAATGCATCCAATTGGATTGGATCAACACTGGATTCATCGATTCGTTTTCCAATTGAAGACGAGGCATCATTGATGCAAGTAGACTATTCTATTGAAACTTACCGCAAGCTGGAAGAAAAATTCCAAAAAGAGTCTGTCCATCGGCCAATGGACGTCGACCGCTACGAAGACGGCACCGAATTAACTTATGATATTATTGGAGTAACTGAGCCGAATAAAGCCAAAATCCGTTTGGTCATTGATAAATTTGTCGGCGGAGGATTTGCCGGACAAGTCTATCGTGTCCGCGTGTTGGATATTACGCCGGAGGCCGGTCCCCTAACTGATTTTAAGATTGGGGGCGTCTATGCCATGAAAATTTTGGTTCCGCCATCCGGCTTCGCAAGATTTTTTCGGAATACATTGTACTGGATCGGTTTCCAAGGACCGTTTCAGCTTCAGGTAAACCCATCGGCTTCGAGGTCGGGGGCTCTTTGGCAAAAATTCATTCTAAGAGCAGCCAAAATTTGGTTTGGTGACGAAAATGGGGTCGTCGATATTTATGCAACGCTTGTGGATGAGAGACTTGGCAGTTGCGGGGAGTTGAGTGAATGGGTCGACGGGCGCACCTGGCGGTTGGAGGTCGATGATCGGCTGGATTTGTTGAAACGTTGGATAAACGGGAAGCAAGTTAATGGCAACAAACTCGGCTCTCCGGAGTACCGTGCGAAGCGCGAGTTTATGCACAAATTTGTCGAACTGTTGCATTGCATGGGCGCATCCGAGTTTGCCCGCCAGTATGAGTGGTCGACTTGGAAGAGTCAGCCGAATTGTCTAAAGCGGAATGACACAGATAACTCAGCGTCGAACGGACTGGTGGCGGTGGATTTCCGGGCAGGCCTTGCGCTCTTGCCTTTCCTGCCCATGAGTCCGGGGGATTTCAAACTTATCGTCGACGGTCTTCTCCGAGGAAGTCTGGTTCAGTTTGACCGCGGGGATTTAAAAAAGCTGGAACAGTTCATCGCGGACCACAAGGACAAATTTGAAGATATGCACACAATGCTCGAGGAGTTGAAAACCACCGAGCAGATCTATAGGAATTCGGTTCCCGATATCACCCATAACCGTCTGCGTCTTTTTTTCAGCGCGAAGTTGTGGTCGACGATGCTGGCGAGTGCCGTAACGGGATGGAGGACTCAAAACTTAATCGACGCGCAACGGCAAGCAAGACTGCAGCAAAGTGCGCCTTTGGCCGTACTTTTTGCGATTCTGGGGTTTATTCCTTGGTTTGGTCGACTGGGCAGGCGCGTCTGGGGACAGGCATACTGGCGCAGGCATTATCGTGAGATCTTAACCAGTTTCAGCTATTTTAAAAAGGCAATCAAAGCCAAGTCCATCGAGTGGACCATCGGCTGGCTCCGGGCGGGAAGAGTCGATGAAAAAAAGGCCCTGAAAATATCAACCAAAGTTTGGCCCTGCATTTACCATGGGCCGTTGTCTTGGTTACCCGCCGGATTACACCGCTTTATCACGGATTGGCAATATGCCAAAGACCGCCTTGATTATTTTCTATTGCGGCCTGTGCGACTGTATTTCAACAATGAACTGCGTGAGCAATGGCTGCGTGATATGATCCGGGAGGGCCGGGAAAAGCATTTGCTCAGCGATGAAGATCAAGCGATTATTCAATCTCAGATCAAAGAGCCGTATATCCAAAAGTACCTGAAGAGTTTGGCGGTCCATGTGTGCACGTTGCCGGTGACTCAGGTTGTGTCGTTTGCGATAGCCATTATTTATGTCGTGACCCACCCGGCGATGCCCCGCGCGCAGGCTTATGGGATCGGGCTTGGCATTATCGCCCTGTTTCAGGTCGTGCCGATATCGCCGGGTTCCCTGGTCCGGGGAATGTACGTTGTTTATCTTGTGATCAAGGAGAAAAACTTCAAGGACTACAACATCGCCGTGTTTTTGGGGTTTTTTAAGTATATCGGCTACCTGGCTTTCCCTATCCAGATGACGTACCGTTATCCGGCATTGGCGCGGTTTATGGCGGGACATTGGGCGACCGAAGCCGCACACATGGTACCTGTCTTCGGTGAGAGAGGGGCTCTGCTGGAACACGGTGTATTTAACCTCTTTTACAATTGGCCCCTTACAATCAGGCGAAGGATGCGTCTCCGCAGCCAACTGCGGGCGGGGATGGAATCT
>CP070697.1:1343790-1353094 GCA_020353555.1 Desulfobacterales bacterium | reverse complement strand
GCCAAGGAAAGCGACCGTTTGACGGCCCTGGTGAATGAACTGACGAGAATGGGCATCGAAGCCCGCTATGTCGATCAAGTCTTGCGGATTCGGGGCGGGCGGCCGACCGGTGCGGCCATCGAAACCTACGGTGATCATCGCATCGCCATGAGCTTTGCGATGGCCGGTTTGAAAATTCCCGGGATGGTGATCAAAGACGAAAAATGTGTGGAAAAGTCGTTTCCTGATTTCTGGCAGGTTTTTGATGGCCTCCAGGACTGATTCGAGGCTGCAAAGAAGGAAAGTGAATCCATGCGATTAGCAGATCGCGTCCAACAGATCGAGGCGTCCCGGACCAATCAAATGACGCCGTTGATCGCAAAGCTCCGCCGTGAAGGCCGATCGATCATTAATCTGGCGGTGGGCGAGCCGGAAGATGATACGCCGGGGGGCATCATTGATGCCACCAAAGCGGCGTTGGACGCCCGGCAAACCCGTTATGGCCCCGTACCCGGCCTTTCCGACTTAAGAGCGGCGATCGCCGGCCGGTACGAAGGATATGATCAAGACAATATCGTGATTTCCAATGGCTCGAAACAGTCGCTGTTTTCCATCTTTCAGGTGATTTGCAATCCGGGGGATGAGGTGATTATTCCAAGGCCTTACTGGGTCAGCTTTCCCGAGCAGGTCAAGCTGGCTGGCGGCACACCGGTATTGGTCGATACGCGCGACCATCAGCTGGACGGCGTGGCCATCGAAAATGCCATTTCGCCCAAGACCCGCGCGCTCTTGATCAACTCCCCCAATAATCCGACAGGTGCCGTTTATCCCCGGTCGGATCTAGAACAAATCGTGCGGCTGGCTGTCAAATACGATTTGTACCTTGTCTCGGACGAGGCTTATCGCCTTTTCGTTTATGACGGTCTTCGCTATGAAAGCCTTTTTCAATTCGAGCAGGCCCGTGAGCGACTGATTCTCACCGCAAGCTTTTCCAAGAGTTACAGCATGACCGGGTTCCGTGTGGGCTATACCGCCGCGACTCCGGCAATATCCCATGCGATCGCCAAATTCCAAAGCCATGTGAGCGGCAATGTCTGCACATTTGCCCAACATGGCGCCCTGGCGGCCCTTGGGCAGGCAGAAAAAGACGTGGCAGATCAGCGTTCCAACCTCGAAAAAAAACGCAACCTCGCTTATCATTATGCGGCGCAGGTGTTTGACTGCATCAAACCCCAGGGGGCTTTTTATCTTTTCCCGGACGTTTCCAAACACCTGTCCCGGGGAGAGAGCGCCGACGATTTTGCGGCTTATCTTCTGGCAAATGCCGGAGTAGCCGTGGTATCCGGCGAAGCATTCGGAATGCCGGGACACATTCGACTATCCTATGCGGTGGCGGAAGAATCCCTGCGCATGGGGCTGGAAAAGATTTTAGGGGTATTATGATCGGTGTCATCGGATTCGGGCGCTTCGGCAAACTGATGACGGAGCATCTGGCCCGGGACTTCGAGGTGTTGGTTTATGATGTCGGCGACAAATCGGCGGCGATTCACCAGACCGGCGCCCGTGCGGCATCCCTGGCCGAGGTGTGTCGACAGGACATTGTCATTCTGCCCGTGCCCATCTCGCACCTGAAGGATCTCCTCCAAACTATCAGTCCGCTTCTCAAAAAGGAAGCGCTGGTGGTGGATGTTTGTTCCGTGAAAGAGTATCCGGTGCGGTGGATGACCGCGCTGCTGCCGGACAGCGTTTCCATTTTGGCCACCCATCCGATGTTCGGACCGGACAGTGCCGCGGAGTCCCTGGACGGCTCCAAAATTGTTTTATGCAAAGAGAGAATTCACCCGGAGCTTTATCGGAAAATCAAGTCCTACTTGGCCTCGAAGGGCTTGATCGTTATCGAGGCCACACCCCGGGAACACGACCGGCAAATTGCGGTCAGTCTGGCGCTCACCCATTTTATCGGAAGAGCCTTATCGACCTTCGGGGCCACGGCCCTCGAAATGGATACGGAAGGCTACAAACGGCTGCTGCACATATTAGAAGTCGTCGAAAACGATACCTGGCAGCTTTTTGTCGACATGCACCGCTACAATCCCTACGCCCGCGATCAGCGCAAAGTCTTTATGGACGCCGTCCGAAAGATCGACGCAAGTCTGGATGGATGAAGGCGCCACCCAACCGTGCAACCCCGTTTTTCCCAGGTCTTTGAAAGCAGCGGCGGCACCGCGCGGTGCTCGCTCAACGCTCCCGAAGGCCCTCAGACAGTTACAGGGTTTCACATCTGATCATCCATTGTGCTTGTCTCCGGAAGGCTTGCGGACATGTGACAAAGTAGAATTAAATAAAATCGAAAAAAGTATTGACAGGCTGAAGGGCGAGCATGTAAGAGTAATCTAACCCTTTTGAGGAGTAGACGATGAATATGACGGGGACCCCGCCAAGGCATTTTGGCGATTACGGACGCTTCTTTTTTGGCTTTAGAAGCGTCCATCCGGTGGTCTGACGCTAAAATTTGGCCGTTAAACGCCCCGGGTGGACTTAAAACGCCACTCGGGGTGTTTTATTCTGAAAAGCCCTGAGAATCGGAATCTCGGGGCTTTTTTTTAAAACCTGGCGAAGATAGGAGGCCGTCGTGAAAGTAAAACAGATTTCGGTTTCAATTGAGAATTCCCATGACAGACTCTATGAGTTTACCAAGGCTCTGGCCGATCACGGGATTAATTTGAGAGCCCTTAACCTGGTGGACACAGGCTATTTGGGTGAGCTGCGCATCCTGGTTTCCGATGTCGCCACGGCCCGGCAGATATTGATGCAAAAAGAGATTCCCGGCCGGGTCGATGATGTGGTGGCCGTCGAGATCGAGGACCAACCTGGCCAATTCTCGCGACTGCTGAAGGATTTAATGGATGCCAACATCAAAATTAAATACAGCTACGCTTGCGCCGGCATGAATTCAGGTACGGCGGTCATGATTTTCTGTTTCAGTGACAATGATCAGGCCATCGAGGTACTGAGGGGCAAGAACGTCCGTCTTTTAGATTTCGAAGCCTTCGACGGCTTCGAAGCGGCATCCCGCAAAGCGGGCTGATTGGCGGGCGGATGGGCCCGCGTGAGGGTCGAGGGGCGATGGCCCCTTACTCCACTGAAAAACAGCAAGAAATAAATTCAGACCTTCATCGAAATCCAGGTGGGTTGATTCCCACCGCTAAGGCTTTTAGCTATGAAAAATCTTAGACTTGCATCACGGGCAACCGAGCAGCGTACGGTCGTCAAGGTTTCCAGCGTCGAATTCGGTCGGGATTTCATCGTCATCGCCGGACCTTGCAGTGTGGAGAGTGAGGAGCAGACCCTTGAGACGGCCCGCGCGGTCAAGGCCGCCGGCGCGGACATGCTGCGTGGGGGCGCTTTTAAGCCCCGAACGTCACCCTATGCCTTTCAAGGACTGGGTCTGCGTGGTTTGAAAATTCTGGCAAGCGCGCGCAGGCAGACCGGTCTGCCCATCGTCACGGAAGTCATCGATCCCCGGGATGTTTCCTGGGTCGCTGAGTTTGCCGACATGCTGCAGATCGGCACCCGCAACATGCAGAACTTTTCCCTCCTCAAGGAAGTGGGGCGGAGCGGACGCCCGGTGCTGCTCAAGCGCGGCATGTATTCCACGCTCGAGGAGTGGCTCAACTGCGCGGAGTACATCTTAAGCGAAGGCAATCCGGACGTGATTCTATGTGAGCGAGGGATCCGTACCTTTGAAACCTACACCCGCAACACCTTGGATCTGAGCGCGGTCCCCGCCATGAAAGAGCTGACCCATCTGCCTATCATTATCGATCCGACGCACAGTACCGGTCGCATCAACCTGATCGGCCCGATGAGTCAAGCGGCCCTGGCGGCCGGTGCCGATGGGTTGATCATCGAAGTGCATCATAAGCCGGATGAGGCGCTGTGTGACGCGGAGCAGGCGCTCACGCCGGAAATGTTTGCAGACCTCATGCGGCGGCTGCGTCCGCTGCAGGCGTTTTTGCAGAACCTGCCATCAGCTTGAATCAGCAGGCGCGGGGCGCCGTCCCGTCGACCCGCTTGGATCGACTGTTGATTGCCTTGAGGCGGCGGCGGGTCGTTTGCAGTCCGGGCGCGGCAGTTGAGGTTGGAGGGAGAAATCTTTCAGCTTGCAGCCTCCGCCATTTGCCAGGCTTTGTCCTGAAAAGTGCTTAGACTCTTACCGGCATTGAGGGGAAAAAATGAAACTTGAAGAGATTCGTCAGAAAATGGACAAGATCGATCGGGAATTGCTGGTCCTGCTCCAGGAACGGATGGGGCTGGCGGTGCGATCCAAAAAGTTCCAGGAAACGGCTAGCGATCCGGAGGCGGAGGAGAGCCTATTGGCCCGGGTGGAGCGGATGAACCTGGACCTTATCGAGCGCTCGTTTACGCGACAGCTGCTGAAAACAATTATCAAGGAAAGCAAACGGCTGCAGGAAGAGGATCGCCAGCTGGTCGCATTTCAAGGGGAGCACGGAGCCTATAGCGAGGTCGCGGCCCGACGCCTGGTCGCCGGCGGTGCCTACATTCCCTGTCTGGAGTTTGCCGACGTCTTCCGCGGTGTGGAAGAGGGACATTTCGACCTGGGGGTGGTGCCGGTGGAAAACTCCCTGGAAGGGGCCGTCACCCAGGTCAATGATCTGCTGACGACGACGACGTTAAAAGTGGCCGGTGAAATCAAAGTATCCGTGAATCACTGCCTGCTGGCTACCGAGGTGACCGATTATCGCGAAATCCGCTTGGTCTACTCCCATCCCCAGGCTCTCGCCCAATGTCGGGGTTTTCTGGCACGCAACAAACTGGAACCGCGCCCTTTTTACGATACGGCCGGCGCCGCCAAGATGCTGGCCCGGGAAAATCCCAAGGCGGCGGCCGCCATCGCCAGCGCTTTATGTGCCGAACTGTATGATCTTGAAATCATCAAAGAGGGCATTGAAGACGGTCCTTCCAACTCCACGCGCTTCCTGCTGCTGTCGCGCGAACCGTACACCGATGCCGGCGATAAAACCTCGCTGATTTTTGCCGTGGCCCACGAAGCCGGCCAGCTCTACGGCGTGCTCAAGCTGTTCGCCGAAGCGAATATCAACTTGACCCGCATCGCTTCAATGCCTCTCCGCTCCGACCCGAGCAACTACAGCTTCTTCCTGGACTTTGAAGGTTCGGACAAGGATGAGCATGTGGTCGAAGTCCTGAAACGAATGGAGGACCTGAGCATCTCCATGAAGTCTCTGGGCAGCTATCCCGCGGATCGGACAACATCCTGACGACGCGGGCGGTCCGGGCGTTCAAGCGGGCGCCACCCCCCAACCGGGCCGGAATGACCGGTTCCGAAACAAGCGCGAAGCGATGGAACGCCGGGATACGCCCGGAGATTATTCCTCTTCGATGCCGCACAGCTTCTGGGCGGCTTTCTGCTTTTCCTTCATATTGATCAGCCGGGAGATCATGATGCGCTGGGCCTGCGGTGAGCCGGCCCCATGCATGGATTCCGTCAAGTACCCCACGGCCGCCGTTCCCAGAGTCAAGTTTTCGATCAGGCGCAGGATACGCATGCGATGGGCGGTGGGGATTTGCTGGTCGGCCCTCAGGTATTTCTCCAGCCAGGGTCCTGTTGCGGGCGATTTGAAATCCTGCTCCGAGGGCAGCGTGACCATCAATCCGCCGGCGATATCCTGCGCCAGACGGGCGATTTCATACGGAAAACGCGTCACATTCTGCTTGTGAACATTGGCCAGGAGCGTATTGACGGCATACGTCCCGCTGGGTTCCTTTTGTCCTTCCGAAGCGCAGGCGATACAGCCGCAATAGAGCGTTTCGTTGAGATGGTTCATTTCAATGATTTTGTCTTTGATATGGGAGGCTTTTTCCGTGCGGTTGTATTCGGCCACCGTCTGCGCGGCGCCGATGAGAACATCTCCCACACCGACCTTACAGGCATAGCTCTGGCGGTGGTAAGCGGCGAATTTCTCCACCAGCGCGCCGGCAAAATCATACTCTTGGAACATAAAGACCCGTTCCCAGGGAACAAAGACATTGTCAAATACCACCAGGGCTTCATGTCCGCCAAATAAGAAATTGCCCCGATCCATGAGGCCTTCCTCCAATTTGCGCGTATCGCAGGATTGACGTCCCATGATGTAAACGATGCCGGGGGCGTCGCTGGGCAGGGCGAAGGAAACGGCGTAATCCCTGTCGGGTTCCCGCATGGCGCTGGTGGGCATGACGATGATTTCATGGGAATTGAGGGCCCCGGTTTGATGCGCCTTGGCCCCCCGCACGACGATGCCGTCTTTTCTTTTTTCCACGACGTGAAGGTATTGATCCGGATCGGGTTGCTGATGGGGGGGCAGGCTCCGGTCGCCTTTGGGGTCGGTCATGGCTCCGTCGCAGGTCAGATCGTTTTCCTGAACATAGGCCAGGTACTTCAAAAAACGGGGGTGGTATTCGGTCCCGTGCGCCTGATCGATATCGTAGGTAACAATGGACAGGGCATTCAGCGCATCCAGGCCCACACACCGTTGAAAGCAGCAGCCGGTTTCGCGTCCCAACAATCGGCCCATCTTGCTTTTTTTCACCAGATCGTCCCGGCTCTGATGAATATGGGTGAAGCGGTTGACCTTGCGGCCGGTAAGATGCGATGTGGCGGTCATGAGATCCTCCGCCTCCGGTCGATGCGCCAGATCGTAGGTATGGGCCACCGCCTGCAGGGATGGTCGAATGATGGGGTCGTCGACCACGTTGGCAAGGCGTTTGCCGAACATGTAGACCACCAGATTTAATTCTCTGAGGCTTGCCTCGTATTGGGCGCCAGTCATCAAGGTCATTTCCGATCCTCCCTTGAGCAAGAAGAAAATGGTCAAATTGGATTTTCACTTGGCTTGTATGGCCTCGGAAAGGGGCCTTGTCAAGCGGATATTTTTTGCCTTGACATATAGTTTGGATCAAGTAACTATGGATACACCGTAAAATCAAAACGAGTATAATGGTGGCGTCAAAATGCAAGCCTTTACGATTCAACCTTCCACCCCCGAAACCGGAGATCGCCGGTGGCCACGATCCGCCATAGTTTTTCCGAGCATCCTCTGACCTCGTGCGGTTTGATTCGATTCGTCCCTTCTGGGGCCTACGAATTAGATATCTTCCAAGACCAACGCCTTTTGAGGCAGGCACTTCCCGGCGTCCTAGATTCACAAAACAGACAATTTGCAACCAGAGGGTATTGCCCGTGTCGAAGTAAAACCTTGTTGACCCGGATGTTCTTGCAGAAAATATATAGAATGTATTTGCAAATACTTATATATTTTTGCATAATGTATCCCATTAAGCTGAAGCAGCCTCTATTTTTGCGGTAAACCCACGCAACCCACCTGGTGCGAAAGGTGCCGACTCCGGTTCGGGGAGAGGGGTGCGGCCCTTTGGCAGCCAATTTTTACTGAACCCTAAAGTGAAAGGAGGGGGCATGAAAAGACTCAGATTTCTCGTGACCGTCTGGTTGGGGTCCTTACTGGTGATGGCCGTCTGTTGGCCGGCCTGGGGGGCGGAGACGATCAAAATCGGCGTCATCGGTCCCATGAATTTTGTCCAGGGCAAAGGGCATTGGAACGGGGCCACCATGGCGCTGGAGGAGATCAATGCTAAAGGAGGCGTCCAGGTTGGCAAGGAGAAAATGCCGCTTGAGCTGGTCAAAGCGGATTCGAACGAAATTTTGAATCCTACGGATGCCACCAATGCGATGGAACGAATTATCACCCATGACAAGGTGGATTTTATTGTGGGCGGTTTTCGCACGGAAGCGGTCCTGGCCATGCAGGACATCGCCATGGACTACAAAAAGATCTTCATCGGTTGCGGGGCGGCCCACCCCGAGCTCTGCCTCCGGGTCGCCAACGATTATGAGCGCTACAAGTACTTCTTCCGGGGCACCCCCTTTAATTCCATGTTTCTGGTCAAGACCTGTTTTACGCATATGGCCACGGTCGGCGCGATCCTGAAAAAAACGCTGAACATCCCCAAGGTGAAAGTCGCCATTGTCGCTGAAAAAGTCATGTGGGCGGATCCGATGATTGCCGCGGCCCAGGATTTCATTCCGAAGATGGGCATGGAAGTGGCCGGCGTCTGGCGGCCGTCGCAAACCGCCACGGATGTCACCGCCGAGCTTTCCGCGGTTCAAAGCGCGGGCGCCCACCTGATCTTTACGACGTTTTCGGCTTCGGTGGGAATCACCTTTGCCCGGCAGGCCGGGGAGCTGAAGATACCGGCCGTCCAGGTGGGGATCAACGTCGAGGCCCAGAAGGATGGCTTTTGGGAGGCCACCCAGGGCATGGGCAACTATGTCATGACCATGAATACCTATGCCCGCGGGGTCGAGTATAATGACCTTACCAAACCCTTTGTGGAAGAATATATCAAGCGCTTCGGTGAGGTGCCGATATACACGGCGGATACCTACGCGGCGATCGTCTACACCCTGGTCCCGGCCATCGAGCAGGCCGGTACGCTCGATGCGGATCAAGTCGTGGCGGTCATGGAAAACAGCGAACATCTGGTGCCATCGGGGAAGAACGGATACCTGAAAGACGCGGAGGGCCGTCAGTTGCATGATCTGAAGTGGGGTCCGGGTTATCTCACGAGCCTTGGCGTTCAATGGCAGGACGGCAAGCTGGTAGGGGTCTGGCCGAATAAATGGAAGCCCGCTGAAGATGCGCCGGAAATCACCTATAAGGGCATCGTGTCCTACAAGTTGCCGCCCTGGGTGATCGAGGCCTACAAAAAATAAGCGATTCGGGCCACCGCTGGCGCGTTTTCCGGCCGCGCCGGGGGGCGCACATAGCCGATCCTTTGAGGTTTTATGATTATCGACATCATTTTCAGTGGCTTGATCAGCGGGAGTATGTACGCCCTGCTGGCCATCGGTTTTTCCCTGATTTTCGGCGTGGCCCGCATCGTTAACATCGCCCATACCGCCTTTTACATGCTGGCCGCTTACTGCATCTATTTCAGCTCCCACCAACTGGGTGTGCATCCCGTGGGGGGGATGATCGCGGCGGTCATCTTCGTCCCCGCGTTCGGGCTGCTGGCGTATAAGCTTTTTATCGACCCGATTCGGGAGCATGAGGCCGCCGTGTTGATCGGGACCATCGCGCTGGCCATTGCGCTGCAGGAGGTCATGCTCCTCATCTTCAGCGGCGACTTTCTAAGCGTGCCGCCGGCGAGACAGCAGACGGAAGCAGTCAGGAAGTCCTCGAAGGCTTGAATGCGACTTACGCTGGAACGTTGCGTGACCTCCTCG
>CP070697.1:1334202-1343690 GCA_020353555.1 Desulfobacterales bacterium | reverse complement strand
GTGTATATCGCATTGCTATTCCTTGTGCCGGCGTCCGTGGGCCTCTTCAAATTGATGCCATTCGTCGTGATCAACTAATCCATCCTTGTTCTGGTCCAGAGCGGCAAATACTTTGGGTTCGGCCGCGGGGAAATGGGCGCTAAATTCCTGCCACGTAACCGCCGCATCCCCGTCGGCATCCATATCGGCAAAATGCGCACGGTAAGAAGCCGGATCCGGCAGAGGCGCCTGGTGAAAGCGCGGTTTGGGACTACCACAGGCTGCTAGAAACCCAAAGGCCAACATGAGGGTCGAAAAAAACATGACGCGTTTCATATCACACACCTCCCCGCCAATCATTGCCGCAAGTTTCGTTACTCCTCAAATATAGACGCTTTTCGATCATCGTCAAGCACGCTTAGCGGGAGTCGGCCGGAAATAACTTCTTGGCTCTCAGGCAGTGGAAACCGGAAGACGGGGCTGCCCAAAGACGTCCGTCAATCCGTGACGGCTGGCAGGATAGGGCTAAAATGGCTCGCCGGGGGGGGCGCGGGCCGCGCCGGCATTTTTGCTATTTCCAGGCGGACCAGGCGCAGGCTGGGAAGGCTATAACCGCCGACGAAGGCTCAGCAAACACTTGGTTCAAACTGCAACGGTGGGATGGACCTTGATGACGACCGAAAACTTGACCCTTTTCTCAGGGGGACCCACTTCAACGTCCTGTTCGCCTTCCACGATCGTCAAGATCGTTTTTAGGGGATAGCTATGTTTCAACTTGGTTTCTTTAATAATGACACTGATGAATTCATTATTGGCCTCTACGAGTTCGCCTGCTTTAATTTCTTCCGAATCGGCGCAGTTGATCCCGATCGACTGGCCCTCGTATTTTTGGATCAGGCTGGTAATTTTAGACTTCGGCCTCAGCGCGTGTGAAACCATCTGTTTGAAATCGGCAAACTTGCTCTCCACTTTCGAGGGCCAAGGCTTTTGCGCGGAAGCGGCATGCCCCTGGGTCATTTTTCTCTTCTTCAGCGCTTCGACTTTAGCCCGGACGGGTTTCTTTTGGCTTGAGCCGTCCTTCTTTTTGACTGCCAAAACCTCCGATTTCGGCGGATCCGTTTTCTCTTTTTGGGCAGCGGCGGCGTGCGTCAAAGCTGGCTTCCTGCGGTGTGAATTTTCGGTCTTCGGCGGCCTTTTGTTCGGCTGGCTATGCCAGACGGACTGAACAGGCTCTCTGTTTTCGGCCGGCAACGATTTGATCTGTTCCAATAACTCAAGGGGTCCTTTGGGCATATGTGACTGGGCCATTAGCGTTTGGGCCAACAGCGTGGTTTCGCTATCGTCCGAAGTATGCTCCGCCGCCGGTGAATCGGGGGCTCTGGCAGATCCCGCGGGCGACGTTGCCGGACGGCGCGGCTGGTTTTGAAGTTCACTTGCTTGCCCGGCATCTTCGGCTTTGGGTTCAATGCCTTTTGGGGCCCCCTCGACCGCGATCTCCGCACTGGATTCAACCACTTGTTCATCTTCCGCGTGCGGCGTCTCGATAAATTGCTCTAAATCAACCGGGTCGTCATTGAATGAAGTGTGTTTGTCAGCCCCGGGATTGGCGGCACGCAGGGATTCTTGCTGTGGGGGCTCAGAATGTTCCGGCGGGCCCGGAACCGCAACGTCTTCCGGGTCAGGCGCGACTTGGGGTTGCTCTTTGTGTTCTGCCGCGGCGGCTTCGAGTGTGGTCAGTTTTGCCGCTGGCGCGGGCGCCGCCGGGTGGATTTGAACCGCTGGATCCGAATCGACCACCTCCGCTCTTGGTTCTTTAGTGTACTTTGCGAAAACAATGCCGCAATAGAAGCAATACGGCGAGCCGGAATTATTCCTATGACCACACTTGGGACAAGCCATCGGATGAGGATCCATCTTCGTCGACTCCCTTAGATCTTTGCGAGGTTATTCCGAACCACTTCGAATCTGACGTCCCATTCGGGGAAGGGGAGAAATTCCCTGCCGTAAGTCCTTCCGCCGCGAGCAGGATGAGATTGATAATCTGACCGTTCCAGAGTTTTGGGTAATCGATGTTCAACGCAGTCGGGCAACAGGAGGGGTCTGTGAGACCCTGCCTTAAGGTTCTGCTGTCTTAAGTTTCTTATATTCTATCACTTAATTCTTTTTTTGTTAACCCCGGCCCTTCGGGGGGGGACCGGTGCAAAGAAAGAATCCTGTGCGCCCTGTTGGTCCCAATTTTCCTTGTCACAGCAAAACTTTGGTTGGTATAGATAGATCTTTTTAAAACCTCGTTCGAAAGGAGTAGACGCGATGGATATGGAAATAAACTTTCCCGGGGGTAAACGAGTGGATTCACTTGTCCGAGGATTTACGGTCAAAACGGATCAATCGAAGGAAGATGGGGGAGAGAACACCGCTCCATCGCCATTTGAACTTTTTCTGGCTTCGATCGGCACCTGTGCCGGTATTTATGCGCTGAATTTTTGCCAAAAACGCCATATCGATACCGATAATTTGAAGATAGGCCTGGAATTCCAGAAGAATTCAAAAACCAATATGGTTGAACGAATTTGTATCGACGTTAAGCTGCCGCCCAGTTTTCCCGCAAAATACAAACCGGCACTCATCAAGTCGATCGGACTGTGTTCGGTAAAGAAACACCTTGAGACCCCGCCCCAAGTTCAGATCATCGCCGATGTGAGGACATGACCTCAAACCAAACTCAGCACGCGCCGGTCTTTTCGCAGAAAGAGCCGGTTGTCAATTTAGCCCTTGAAGTCGGCGTGGCGACGCTCTTTCGCCTGGTGCTGAGTACGGCCCGCCGCTTTGCTTATCCGTTTGCGCCGGTGTTGAGCCGAGGTCTGGGGGTGCCCCTCACGGCGGGCACGGCACTGATCGCGGCCAATCAGGCCACCGCCGTTGTGGGTCTGTTCTTCGGACCGGTTTCCGATCGTTTCGGCTACCGCGTGATGATGTTGGCCGGTCTGGGGATGTTAAGCGCGGGCATGTTGGCGGCCGGTTTTTTCCCATTTTACGTCGTTGTTTTAGTCGGATTATTTTTGGGCGGCCTGGGGAAAAGTGTTTTTGATCCGGCCTTGCAGGCCTACGTCAGTGAAAGGGTCCCCTATCATCGTCGGGGTTTGGTTATCGGATTGCTTGAGGTCAGTTGGGCGGGGAGCGCCTTGCTGGGAATCCCCCTCGTTGCCTTGCTGATCGATAAGCTGGGATGGCGCTCTCCGTTTTGGGTGCTGGGCGGCCTGGGACTGCTCGGCATTGTGGTGTTGCGCCTTTTGATTGCCGACAAAAATCATTCCCGGGTCCGACAACCGCAGACGGGCGGCTTAGGCAAATCCTGGCTGCGGTTGGTGCAGGAGCGGGCGGCGTTGGGGGCGTTAGGTTACGCCTTTCTGGTCAGTATGGCCAACGATAATCTTTTTGTGATTTACGGCGCCTGGCTTGAAAAAAGGTTCAGCCTGAGCATTATGGCTTTGGGCTTAGGCGCGAGTGTCATCGGATTTGCGGAATTATCGGGCGAGACCCTAACCGCCGTGCTGGCGGATCGTATTGGATTGAAGCGTTCCGTGCTGGCCGGGATTTCGGCGTGTGTGATTTGCTATGCGTTGCTGCCTTTACTCGCACAAACCCTTTCACTGGCCTTAGTTGGGCTTTTTATCGTATTTCTAACCTTCGAATTCATGATTGTCGCCAGCACCTCCCTTTTCACGGAATTGCTGCCCGCATCCCGGGCCACCATGATGGCGGGATATTTTGCCGCGGCCGGAATCGGGCGCGTCGCCGGCGCTCTGATCGGCGGGCCGATTTGGCTGGCCGGCGGGATACAGGCCACCGCCCTGGTCTCAGCCGCCATCAACGGACTGGCTCTGGTTTGCTTGATCTGGGGATTGCGCGGTTGGCGTAGGTTTTGCGAGGACGCGTAACCCGCAGTACGATACATGGCCCGCGAAGTCCCCAAAAACAAAAAATTTGGTTCCCACCAAACCGTAGTTATTTCGTAATTGAAAATTAAAGCCCGTGGAGATTAGAGGAGGCCCGGATGAAAGTCAAAATTGACTACGACCTGTGCATGGGCGATAGGAATTGCGCCAAGGTTTGTCCTCAAGTTTTTCAATACGACGAAGATCAACTGGAATCGAAGGTGATTATGGAAGAGATACCGGCCCATCTGCAAGACAAAGTTCGACAAGCGGCAGAGGAATGTGTTCCCGGGGCTATTGTCATCGAGGACTAGGGCAGGATTTGCGCCTCAATCAGGATTTGCCCTGACCAGCCGTCCCCCAATTCGGCGTCAGGCTCTCCCGCGGGGGGGTAATCCTCGAAATCCGCCCTTGTTTTTCTGCGGTGTATCCCGCGGGAGCGGGACGTCTGCCTTGAATTTGAATCCCGCGGCGAGCGGGACGCGATGCTGAACGGACACGATCGAATTGAGCCATGGGATCGAATCGTTTTTCGGAAGGTAGAACCGCGGAACCGGCAACCCTATGGAGACGAGCATGATACCCGACCCAAAGCTGGGTGTGCGGCAGCTCAAAAGAAGGGTTGGCAGGCTGCTCCGGCAAGATAATTTTGGGCAAGGGCTGCTGCAAATATGTCAGTTGCCCGCCCGGCAGGTGGTAAACCCGCTGTTTTCTTTTCTTTACAGCCTTGAGGCTGAAATTAAATGGCGCGCGGTTACCGCCATGGGGGCGGTGGTTGCCGGGTTGGCCGAGCAAAACCTGGAATCGGCTCGCATCGTCATGCGTCGATTTATCTGGAATCTAAACGACGAATCGGGCGGCATCGGCTGGGGTTCTCCGGAAGCCATGGGGGAAATCATGGCCCGCCACCCAAGGCTTGCGGAAGAATATGCCTGTATGCTGGTGTCATATATCCGGCCGGACGGCAACTATTTGGAGCATGAGGCTTTACAGCGGGGCGTGCTCTGGGGCTTGGGAAGATTAGCGCACAACCGCCCGTCACTGGTCAAGGACGCGGTTCCGTTTCTGGTTCCTCCCATGCAGGCGCATGACGCAAGCCTGCGGGGGCATGCCGCTTGGGCCGCCGGAGCGTTGGCCGACCCGAAAACACGGCCGGCGCTTGAACAACTGGCCAGTGACAATCGCAGGCTGCAGATCTATCTTGACGGGCAACTGGTTGAGCGTACCGTCAGTGAGTTAGCCCGCGAAGCACTTTCCCGGACATTGTCAAACAGTTGAATGGTTAAAGCAGGATGACTGAAACTGCTTTGTCACATGAACCCTGTCGAGCATGGGGTGCTCCATGGCGCTTGTCCCCGGGAGGCGTGCGGTCGTGTGACAACGTGGAACCGGATTAGACTTAAATCGTCATATCTTCCAGATTAACGTTTGACGGTTTAGCCCATTAATCAAAACCGGATTCAACCGTGCGACCAGGGGAGTATCGAGCGGTGAGGAATGCAAGAGATGGAGTGGACGAAGGAAGCGGCAGCGGCCATTAAAAAGGTTCCATTTTTCGTGCGCAAAAGGGTGCGGACGCGAGTTGAAAATGAGGCCCAGGCGGCGGGTAAACAGACGGTCACCTTGGCGGATGTCAGGGCGACCCAGGCCCGCTATCTATCCCAAATGAGTTCTGAAATCAAAGGCTATCAAATCGACGCGTGTTTTGGCCCCAGTGGGTGCCCCAACCGCGCGAATACGAGGAGCGACAAGCTGCTGGAGCGGATCGAAGCTCTGCTGCAAGCAGAAGATCTGCTTGGTTTTCTTCAGCAAAAGGTCCCAGGGGATCTCAAGTTTCACCACGAGTTCAGGATCACGCTGGCCGACTGTCCCAATGCCTGTTCTCAGCCTCAAATCAGGGATATCGGAATCATCGGCGCTTGTGTGCCCATTCGAGCGGAGGAAGACTGCGCCCTTTGCGAAGCCTGTGTGGAGGCCTGCAAGGAGGAGGCAATCCGGCTGGACCGAGAAAGGGGAGGCCCGATCATCGCTGACACTCGCTGTCTGAACTGCGGCCAATGTATCCCCGTTTGCCCCACCGGCACGATTGCCGAAGGTAGGACGGGATTCCGAGTTCAGCTGGGGGGCAAACTGGGCCGGCATCCCCAACTTGCCAAAGAACTGCCCGGGATCTACAATGAAAAACAGGTTCTGCAGATTGTGAAAGACTGTGTCGACTTGTATAAGAAACATAGCCGGCACGGGGAACGATTTGCCCATATCTTGCAGCCGCGCCATTTTCGGTCTTTGGCGGAACGCTATAAATGTGGTTGATGACGATTCGCGCGGTTTGACATTTCACCTTTCCGGTCTAATTATTACTTGTTACGCCGCCTGACAGGTTGGCCGTTCGGCGCGGGCAGTGGCTTGAAGATAAAGAGCCGACGTTAACTGCAAAAAAGCATAAAACGGATTCAAATTCAACTTGTGTTATTCATTGAGCGCATTCTGGGAGGACTTTGATAATGGAAAAACAGACCTTTTCGATCCCGAATATTTCCTGTGGTCATTGCGTGAATGCCATCAAAAACGAATTGGGGGAGATGGTTGGCATTAAGAGTGTAGACGGCAATCCGACATCCAAGATTATCGAGGTGGAATGGGAAGCACCGGCCACCGAAGATCAAATCAGAGCCGCTTTAAAGGAAATCAACTATCCGGCGGCCTGACAGGGAAACGCGTTTTTGAACCTGAATTCTGGTTCCTGTTCTCTGGGAAGGAGTTGCGGTCTATTTCAAGACGATTATGAAAGTCCGTGATCATCCCTTAAAAACTGGCGATCAGGATGATCTCGGGCAAAGGATGGGATCGCTTTCCCAGGTTCCGGCAGTCAGAGATCGGCAGCCCTTAGATTTAACTGAAACCACCAAAAATTATTCAACGTCGACGGAATTTGGTCGATGTCACCTGGCGAGGCCTTTAATACTGATGAATCACGAACCTTACCTCATAAAAGCGATCAAGGCATCGGTTGAAGCGGGAAACGCGATCGTTGATGTCTATCATTCGAATTTTGCCGTAGAATACAAAACAGACAGTTCTCCGTTAACCCTTGCCGATAAACGCTCCCATGAGATCATTACCAAGAATCTGGCGGAATTCAATATCCCGGTTTTGAGCGAAGAGGGCAAAAACATTTCTTTTATCGAGAGAAAATCCTGGAAAAGGTTGTGGATTGTTGATCCTCTGGATGGAACCAAGGAATTCATCAAACGCAACGGCGAGTTTACGGTTAACATCGCTCTGGTTGAAGATGGAAACGCTGTTCTGGGCGTGATTTTTATCCCGGTGAAAAGCACGCTTTACTTTGGGGCTCGGAATTTCGGAGCTTTTAAGCTGGAAAACGGTTTGCTCCATGACTTGTTACGCTCACAGCCCAAAGTCCGAGATAAGGCTAGTTTTCTAAAACAACTTCTTGCCCACTCGGCCCAGTTACCCCTTAGCCAGTCGCCCCGTGCGGCGTTGACCATCGTTGGCAGTCGCTCCCACGCGACGCCCGAGCTGGAAGCCTATGTGGAAAGAAAACGGCAGGAAGTCGGTAACGTGGAATTTATATCGGCAGGCAGTTCCCTCAAGTTCTGTCTCGTCGCCGAGGGCAACGCGGATATATACCCCAAATTAGGTCCCACCATGGAATGGGACACGGCCGCGGGCCAGGTGATTGCTGAAAACGCCGGCGCCCAGGTGGTGCAGTATGACAGCGGCGAACCGCTGGTTTACAACAAAGAAGATTTGCTCAACCCCTGGCATATCGTTAAGCGGGCCCAATAGTATTCGGGGCGAATGGCTGTCGTTTGCGGTTTTCGCCTTCTATTCCCTCGTCCAGGGGCGGGGATTACAAGGCGTTTGGATACGCAATCAAGTTGAGGCTTAATAATTCTAGCTATGGCTGATAAAGACATAAGATTGCCGATTAGCGGAATGACCTGTGCCAACTGCGCCTTGAATATTGAACGCGCCGTTAAAAAGCTTACAGGCGTCAAAGAGGCTCGCGTGAACTTCGCCGCTGAGCAGGCGGCGATCGCCTATGATCCAAACCAACTTCAGCTAAAAGACGTGGTGGCGAAAATTAAAGGCTCAGGATATGGCGTGACCACCCGCAAAATTGAATTGCCGGTGACCGGAATGACTTGCGCCAACTGCGCCTTGAACATCGAAAGGGTCTTGGACAAAAAGACGGCGGGGGTGGTTGAGGCCTCCGTCAATTTTGCGGCCGAACGAGCGGTGGTCGAATATGTTCCCGCGCTGGTGGGCCTAGAAGAAATTATCACGGCCGTCAAAAAAGCCGGGTACGGGGCGATACTCCCGGATGAAGCTCGGCCGGATGAGGACGCGGAGCAGGCCGCCCGCAAGGCGGAAATTAGGGATCAAACCGCGAAGTTCATCGTTGGGGTGGTGTTGGCGTTGCCGCTTTTTGTTCTGAGTATGGCGCGGGATTTCAATCTTGTCGGTCCCTGGAGTCACGCCACCTGGGTCAACTTGTTTTTCTGGGCGCTGGCCAGCCCGGTGCAATTTTATACCGGTTGGGATTATTACCAGGGGGGCCTAAAAAGTGTCAAAAATAAGAGCGCCAACATGGACGTGCTGGTCGCCATGGGATCATCGGTGGCCTATTTCTATTCTCTGGCCGTTCTCCTGTTTCCGGTTCTGGGCGAGCATGTTTATTTTGAAACCTCAGCGGTCATCATCACTCTGATCAAACTGGGCAAGATGCTCGAATCCCGCACCAAGGGGCGCACCGGCGGCGCCATTCGCAAATTAATTGGCCTGCGGCCCAAAACGGCAACCATTTTGGAAGGCGGCATCGAAAAGGAGATCCCCTTGACGCGCGTGAAGGTCGGAGATACCGTTCTAGTTCGCCCCGGCGAGCGGATTCCGGTCGATGGCGTCGTCATGGACGGCCAATCGGCCGTGGACGAATCCATGTTGAGTGGGGAACCGTTGCCGGTGGATAAGCGCTCCGGCGACCCCGTGATCGGCGGGACCATCAACGGCGAGGGTCTTTTGAAGTTCACGACCACCCGCGTCGGCAAAGAAACGGCCCTGGCCCAAATTATCCGGCTCGTGCAAGAGGCCCAGGGAAGCAAGGCCCCCATACAGGCTCTGGCCGACAAGGTTGCCGCGATTTTCGTGCCGACCATTATGGCTTTGGGGCTGGTGGTATTCATCGTATGGTGGAGTCTAACCGGTGAGTTCGTTCCGGCCATGATTCGGTTAGTGGCGGTCCTGGTGATCGCCTGCCCCTGCGCGCTGGGACTGGCCACACCCACGGCCATCATGGCCGGCACCGGCAAAGGCGCTGAAAACGGGATCTTGTTTAAAAACAGTGAAGCGTTGGAAATGGCGACCAAGCTTGACACCGTCGTCCTGGATAAAACGGGAACCATCACCCGCGGCAAGCCCGCCGTGGCCGACGTGACCGTCTTAAACCCCGCGTGTGCCCACCGGAACGAACTCCTGCGGATCGGTGCTTCGGTGGAAAAGGGTTCCGAACACCCCCTCGGCAGAGCTATTGTCGACTATGCGGAAAGCGCG
>CP070697.1:1324599-1334102 GCA_020353555.1 Desulfobacterales bacterium | reverse complement strand
CTCGGAGCGGCAAATCGGCCGCTGATCTAGCGGCCGAAATCGGTTGTCGTTGGCGGACGGTGTACCGGGATCTCGAAGCTTTGCAGGTTGCCGGTTTTTCGCTTTATACGGAACGGGTGGACGGCAAAAGCCTGTGGTCGCTGCTGGCGGCAGCCAAAAATAACATACCGCTGCCCCTCAGTCTGACCGAGTTGATGGCTCTTTATTTCAGTCGCGGCATGATGAAAGTCCTTAGCGACACGGTATTCTACGACTCCCTAGAGTCTTTCTTCCAGAAAATCAAAACCACGCTTCCGCCCGATTATGTCCATTATCTGCGCCGGATCGAAAACAGCTTCGCCGTCGGCGCCATGCCGCACAAGCCGTACGATCAATTGCGGGACATTATCGACCAGGTCAGTGAAGCCGCGGTCCAACAGAGGTATCTCGAAATCGTGTACTATACCATGAGCCGCAAAAAAGAGACGCGGCGTAAAGTGGCTCCGTATAAGATCTGGTTTTTCGACGGTTCTTTTTACTTGATCGGCCATTGCGGCTTGCGGGGGGATGTGCGGATCTTCGCGCTGGATCGAATCAAGCGGCTGGCGCAAACGCAAGCGTCCTTTGAACTGCCGGAAGATTTGAAACTGGATGACTTCATGCAATCAAGCTTTGGCGTCTTTCACGGTCAACCGGTCAAGGTCCGGGTTTGGTTTGCGCCCGAGATTGCCGGTTATATCAGTGAAAAAGTCTGGCACGCGTCTCAGAGGATTGCGCTCCAGGAGGACGGCGCCATCATTTTCGAAGCCGAGGTTGCCGGAACCGAGGAAATCAAATTCTGGGTGCTCAAATGGGGAGCCAAAGCCCGGGTCCTGTCGCCCGCGTCGTTGCGCGAGGAGGTGCGGACCGAAGCCGAGGCGATGCTGCGCAACTATCATAGTTGATCCGGGTGACATGGGCGAATGGCGGAACGGCCAATGAGCTAAATAGGTCAAATGGAGACGTTGCGCGAGACCCTTAAGTTCGTAACAGCAACGTATGCTCGGGGTTACGGGTTTCGTTGTCGGCTGTCACCCGGATGGCGCGTCGGCCGGGAACGGGGCATTCGTGCTCACAGACGCCGCAGCCGACACAGCGTTCCGGGTCGACGTAGGGTTGCTGGAGACGGATCTGGATGAAAAGCCGGCTTCCCGGCGCCGGCGGTGCATCGAAAGGCAATTCCGGCGCCAAGGCGAGATTCCGGGCGGAGTTGCGGACTATCTTGCGGGGCGGCGTTCCGCGCGAATCCGTGAGACGGCAGTAAAAATCCCCCGTTGCATAGCGGTCCGGGGTCAGGGCCTCGGTTTCAATTTCAATTTCCACCGGCGACGCGTTTTTCACGACCAGGGGGGCGATCGTCGGGAGCGTACTGAAATATTCCCGGGTAAAGATGGCTTTGGGACTGACCGGACAATTTTCCTGGCACACGATACAGGGCCGATCCATGGCCCAGGGCAGACAGCGACCCCGATCGACGAAGGCGGTGCCGAGTTTTATGGGCCCCCGTTCGACAAATCGGTTGACTCCCAAACGCTCGTCCAGGCTGAGGGGACGAATGGCGGCGGTGGGGCACAGATTTCCGCAGGCGATGCATTTTAGCTGGCAGCCGCTGGTGCCGGCGCGAAAATTGAGCACCGGGGTCCACAGACCCTCGATTCCGCCCTCCAGGCCGGCCGGATGAATGACATTGGTCGGGCAGACCCGCATGCACTGGCCGCATTTGATGCAGCGCGATAAAAATTCTTTTTCCGCCAGGGCTCCGGGAGGGCGAATCACCTGGGGATTCCAGTTGGACCCCAGATTACCATTGATCCGCAGCAGGGGAATCGCCGCGGCCCCGGATACCGCCGCCATGACAAAGGCCCGCCGCGACAAATCGGGAGACGCGATCTCACCGGTGGCGGAAACCGCGGTTCCATATCCCATCAGACCATGACGGCAGTCATCCACGCAATTCAGGCACAGGACGCACTCATTGATTCGGATGATGGAGGAGGGCGCGCAGGCCCCTTCGCAATTTCTTTCGCAAAGATGACAATCAATGCACTCGGCGCGGGTTTTGCCGATGCGCCACAGGGCCCAGCGGCCCAGAACGCCGAAAAGGGCTCCCAGGGGGCAGACAAACCGGCAGTAAAACCGGGGCACAACCATATTCAGCAAGACCGCCAGGAGAAAGATCATCCCGATCAGCCAGGTACCGTCATAATAGCGCGGTACGGCCGCAATCTTCAGGGCGGTGCGGTCCATCAACGGCAAAATAATAAGGTTTACGGAGCGGTACAGCAGGGGAATCGGGTCGAGCAGACCGATTTGAAGGGGAGCGGAAGGCAGCAGCACCGTCTTGCCCCGCCAAAGCACATTCAAAATCAGCCAGGTTCCGATTGTAAAACAAAGAAGTACGATCGCTTTGGAGGGGCGGACCCGGGTTTGGCGAACGGCGAGGGCGGTAATCAGCGCCAAACCTGCCAAAACCAGGGCGCCCCAAACCCAAGGCGCCTTCCGGGGCAGGACGCTGAGATAGAGCATCAGGTCGGCCAGGCTGATGCATAACAGGAAAATAAGGATCCAATACTTCAGGGATTGTCGCGGATGATAACGGTTGCTCTGGACTTTGGGGCCGACGGTTTTGCGGCGCCGACTCCAAAAACCGACGAACTGATGAATGGACCCGAAGGGGCAAATCCAGCCGCAGAAGAATCGCCCCAGCAGAATCGTCAAGATGATGGTCGCCAACCCCCACAACAGTCCCGCGTAAAGCGTATGGGTGCTCAGCAACGTGCCCAGACCCACCAGGGGATCGAGCTGGATGATCCAGTTGACGGGCCAGCCGCGTAGTTGCCACCATTGTTCGCCCAGCGTTGCAACCACACAAAACCACAGGAAAGTCACGAAAAAGAAGATCTGGCAAATTCGGCGCGTCGCAGTAATTTTCATGAATTCAAAGCAATGTCCTGCAAGTTATCCCGCTAGCTTGCATCTTGGGCCCCGATCCTCATTCGGCCGAAATCATCACCGGTTGCAGTGCGCGGAAATCAGCCGTTCCCACCCCCTGCGCCGCGGCTTTGGCGATAAACGTCAGGTCCGATAAGGGTTTTTCCAGCAAGGTAGCGCCGAAGGCATCGGCCGCTACCTGGTCGGTACTGGCGATCAAGGTGTTCGTGTGTTTCAGGTCCGAAAGGGAGCCGCCGGTCGGACCGTTGCGCATCATGCTGGTGGTTCCGTCCAGGATCACCAACGTCGGTTGGACCATCATGGCCAACTCCTTGATGATGTTGTGGATATCCTGGTGAAAAATATTCCGGCGTCCGCCCAGCAAACCATACCAGTTTTTCATAATCAATGAGGCCCCGCTGCGGTGATGATCCTTGACCGGCGCCAGGCCGATCAGTTTATTGATCCCCTCGAATGGTTCCTGGAGCAGGGGCCAGTTCCGAATCAGTTTGCCTTTGGGGAGGGTTGTGGGCTGAAAAAAGTGTTTCTGGGGCAGCACGACTTTGGCGCCGGCGGCAAGGGCGGCCTGGGCGATACCGGTCAGGCCGAAACAACTGGCCGGATCGTTGATCGGATTATCGGTGACCGCCACCATGGCCGCTCCGGCCTTGAAACACAGGCGGGCAAGCTCCCCCACGAGCTGGGGATGGGTGGTGGCCGACAGCAGCGGAGGCGAAGCAAAGGCGGCATTCACTTTCAGCAAGACCCGGTCGCCTTTTTGAATGAAGGCTTCGATCCCCCCGATGGCTTGCAGGGCCAGCTGCAGCGTTTTTATGCGGTCGGCCCCCCGGACGATGCTCATCTTCGTTGCCGATCCGGGAATGGAGAAAACCGGCAATCCGCGAGTGGTCGGCCCCTCGATCGCAGGGCCGGGACCCGTGGGATCATAAAACCAATAGGCCAGGGCACCCGCCGCACAGATCGAACCGGCGGCTTTGACGGCGCGGGCCAGAAAGTGGCGCCGGCTCACCGCCGCGGTCTGAGCCTCAGGATGCATCCCGGACCTCCTGCAATTCTTTATGCAGCCGTTGGGCCAGGTTCTGGGCCTGGGCGAGATCTTCCGCCTCGCGCACACCTGCCAGATAAGGGCCGTCACAAAAAATCACTTCATAGCTTTCCAGAATCGTTACCGTATGGGCGCCCGGGATCGAGGCGTCGGCGTCGAGGCTTTGGCCGCCGTAAGTGATGAGAAACTCATGATAGGCCCGGGCGAGTTCCTCGGCCTCCTGGGGGGTTTTGCGCCGGGAAATAAACGCCAGCAGTTCCGCGTCGCCCTCGGAATACAAGGCCGTGTACACATGGTCCAGCCGGTCAAAACCGAATGCATCGGCCGCGATCAAGGTAATGCTGTCGGCGGCCAGGCCTTCTTTGGGAAAAAGCGCCGGCTCGGCGATGGATTTGGTTTCCACTTGCGTTTGGCCGATAAATGCTTCCGCCAGAAGTTGCATGGGTGGAAAAAGTTCTTCAGAGGCCTCGGAGGCAATTATTTCGACATAGTAAGGCCCGCGCACGAAAAAAAGGGCATTGGGGGTTCGATACGCATAGGGGGTTAGATCCAGCGTTTGAGCGTCTTGTCGGCGCTGGGCGCTGAAAACCGCAAACGCATTGGTCCCGTCCGCCATGTCGTATTCGAAAAATTCCAGCCACACCCCCGGAGAGCTGGCGAGTTTGAAGCGCTGACTGCGCAGGCGGACAAAACCGGCGGAAAGATAGAGTTCGGCTTTGCCGTTGATTTTATCCGAAAGACTGGCAGAATCAAACATCTCCGGCGGGGCCAGGGGAACCATCCCGGCCGGCAGGTCGAGAAGCGGCGGGGCCGTCGACGTTTGAGCGGCGTTCGAGATATGGGAATTCAGCGGAAGAATGGCCGGGTTATATTGGAACTGAGTCCAGAATATACCCAAGCCGATGGTTGCGATAATCGTTAAAATCATCAAACTCAGGCAAGTCTGCCGGCGCGTGTTTTTTTTATTTTGCGGATGCACCCGAGCCTCGGAATGGCGGGGAATTAAAGATTTTGTCGAAAATGGAAGGTGTTCTTCCGGATCTTTGCCAGATCATCGTGACTTTTTTTAAAGGAAGGCCATCATAGGCTAAAGGCATGGGGGGTGTCAACCGCATCCTTGAACCTTGACCATTGGTCCAGAGGTCTTATTGTAAACTATGCATTTGGGGAGCGCGAACATGATCGTTTCAACCTCCTTTGCAGGGTGGTCAGGAGGCCGCCCTGTTCGTGTATTGATAGTTCGCAGCGTTCTCGCTTTCCGCCAAGCCTAGTTGTACTGGGTCACAATAGCCATGTTCTGCGTCAGTATTTTTTAGAAAGGAGACCATCATGGATGTGAAATCTTATTGCGATACGCTCGATGGGCAGCTCACCGGTTGGAAAAGTAAAATCTATGATGTGATGCGCATTGTGGAGCGATTACCGCCCAACCAGAAGGAGAGCGTTTTTCCCTCGATCCGCAGTCTGCACGCGATTGTGGAAGAGATCAACACCGAACTCGAGCAACTGCGAACCGCGTGTCCCGCGGACTGGTCCCCCAACCGCCAGACCATTGACGATAAACTGTCGGCACTGCGGAACACCCTGAAAATGTTGTCCGAAAAAGTCGATGGACCGCTTGTCCCCGACTCGCTGGCCTGGGTGACGGAATAACGCTTTTCCGATAACGCCGCCGCCGGCGCCTGCCCTTTTGACCTCGATGCCATACCCGTGAGACTTGGTCCTGCGGGCCAGGTAACGGTAGCGGAACGTGTCTTTGTGATTAATGATGCGAGATCTTCAACGACGTTCAATTCTTTGTCCGAATTGCCGCAAATTGGTTAGTTTCGACGAGGCGCGCTGTCCCTACTGCGGGATATCCCGTCCGGGCGCCTGGTGGAAAAACAATCTCTGGACCCGGGGTTTTAATAATTCGGATCAATTGATTCGAACCATCATTTACGTCAACGTCGCGATGTACGCGATTTCCCTTTTACTCTACCCCCAATCGTCCACCCTCTCGTTGAACCCGCTTTTTTTCCTGTCGCCCGGCGACACCAGCCTTCTGGTGTTAGGTGCCACCGGGACGATTCCCATTGACCGGTTCCATCGCTGGTGGACCATCGTCTCCGCCAGTTACCTGCACGGCGGCATCCTGCATATCTTATTCAATATGGCCGCTTTTCGGCAGCTGGCCGCGCTGGTTATCCGGGAATACGGGGTTTATCGCATGTTTCTTCTTTACACCCTCGGTGGAATCGTCGGGTTTTTGATCTCCTATCTGGCGAATGTGCGCATCACTATCGGGGCTTCGGCGGCGGTGTGCGGTCTGGTGGGTGCCTCCCTGTACTATGGAAAAAGTCGGGGTGGCATCTACGGACGAGCTATCTACAAGCAGATCAGCGGTTGGGTCATGTTTCTGTTTATCTTTGGACTCCTGGTGCCCGGGATCAACAACTGGGGACATGGCGGCGGAATCCTGGCGGGTGCTGCGTTCGGCTTCCTGCTGGGATATCAGGAGAAAAAAAAAGAAAATCTGGGACACAAAATTCTGGCCGGCGGCTGTGCTGTTCTGACCTTGTCGATACTCGCCTGGGCCGTTTTTTCCGGAATTTACTACCGTCTGACGGGCTAGCCGGCGGTTGCGCCCAATGGTCGCATGGTCAAGTTGTGCGCTTATCCCTGGAAGGCTTGGGGTCATGTGGCAAAGTAGAACGAGGGCCCCCGCGAAAACCCGCGCACACGATTTGTTGGCTTGCGTCCTTTTGAATTTTTGGGGGTCAGCGCATCCCTTGCGCTTGACCGCTCTGCGCGTCTAATTCCAGAATTCAAAAAAGTGATGGACCGGCCCATGTCCGTGGCCGATTGAATATTCGGCTCCCGCCCGGATAGCCTTTTCAATGTAAGTCTTGGCCCTTTGAACCGCCTCTTCGATGGCGTATCCTTGGGCCATATAGCCGGCAATGGCGGATGAGAGCGTGCAGCCGGTTCCATGGTTGTTGCGGCTTGCGATGCGTTCACCTTTCAGCCAGACCAGACGGTTTTCCCTGGCAAGGTAGAGCACGTCGCTGCTGTCGTTTTCTTCCAGGTGCCCGCCCTTGATCAGAATGCTTTGGCTGCCGTAGCGCGCCAGAGTCCGGGCCGCCTGCGGCATATCTTCCAGACCGTGCAACCGTGTTCCCAGCAAGACCTCGGCTTCGGGCAGATTGGGTGTGACGACATCCGCCAGCGGCATCAAATGCCGCCGGATGGCTTCGATGGCATCGTCCTGCAAAAGTCTATCGCCGCTTTGGGCGACCATCACAGGATCCAGCACAATTTTCGTGGCCCCATGCTCTTTCAGTTTTTGGGCCACGACCTCGATTAACTCGGCGGAGTAAAGCATGCCGATTTTGACGGCATCGGCCCCCATGTCCATGAACACGGCCGCGATTTGCTCGGCCGCAAACGATGGGGGGACGGGATGAATCGCGCGCACGCCCTGGGTGTTTTGAGCCGTCAACGCCGTGATGGCGGACATCCCGTAGCAACCGATGGCGGCCAGAGTTTTCAGATCGGCCTGGATTCCGGCTCCGCCGCCGCTATCGGAGCCGGCAATGGTCAGGACCCGGAAGTATTTGCGTCGACCGGGCTGAATTGGCTGGGTTTGGTCCATTTTATTTTTCCTTGAAATGATTCCATCCCGAGGGGGTCAGGGACGCCAGGCGCCCGTCGGGATAAATGAGTTCCATCTGCCGCGTGGCAGTGATTTCGCCGATAGCAAACAAGGGCCGGTTGAATGTTTTCTGAAAATCAGCCGCCAGCTGATCGGCGTGTTCGGGTGCGGCGGTGCAGATCAGGGTGTAATCTTCACCGCCGGAAAGCGCATAATCGACCGGCTCAAAATCAAAGCGGGCGCAGAAATCCGCCAGGCTCGCGGAAACCGGTATTTTCTCGGCGTAAAGGCGCGCACCGACGCTGCTTGCTTCAAGAATATGGCCGACGTCCGAGCTGAGCCCGTCACTGACGTCGATGGCCGCATGCACTCCGGGCCGTTGCGCCAGAAACCGCCCTTCGCGAAGCTGGGGTTCCGGCCGATGATGCGCCCGGAGCAGCATTTCCAATTCGGGGGTGTCGATCCGAATGTCGTTTAGGACCAGGTGCAACCCGGCCCTGCTTTCGCCCAGGAAACCGGTTGAAAAGATAATGTCACCGGGTTTGGCGCCGTCACGGCCCAGGAGCTCGGCCGGAGGAACCAAACCATGGACCGCCACGTTAATGATCAAATCTACTTTGCTGCCGGTGGTGTCGCCTCCGAGGATGTTGACCGCGTACTGCTCGGCCAGAGTCTGCATTCCACGGTAGAATTCATCCAGATACTCCAGGGCGCAGTTTTCCGGAATGCCAAGGCTGACAAAAGCCTCCCGGGCGGTGCCCCCCATGGCGGCAATATCGCTCAGGTTGACCGCCAGGGACTTGTACCCCAGGTCAAAACCGGCGATGGCATGACGCAAAAAATGAACCCGCTCGACGAGCAAATCCGTCGTGATCAGGGTGACGGCGCCCGGCGCGGTGGTAAATGCAGCGGCGTCATCACCGATGGCTTTGATGATATTATCCGGGCGAATTAGACAGCCCCGGCTGACCCGGGCGATAAACCCGAATTCGCCGATATCTCTTAAGTTCATGAGCTTTTCGCCCGTAAGACAATTTGCCTGAGTTCTCTGGCCGCCGCTTCGGGGTCATCCGCCGCCACGATCGCCGAAACCACCGCCACCCCGTCGGCCCCGTTGCGGATCACGTCGGCGGCGTTTTTCTGGTTGAGTCCACCAATCCCCACCAGGGGAATCCGGACCGCTCTTCTGATCTCCCGCAGTCCTTCCAGTCCCAGGGGAGGTGCGGTGTCGGTTTTCGTGGGAGTGTCGAAAATTGGGCTGACGCCAATGTAGTCGGCGCCGCCTTTTTCAGCCTGCACAGCGTCTGCGAGGGATTCGGCCGAAATACCGATGATCATCGAATCCCGCAGGATCGCCTGGGCCGTTGCCAGCGGCATATCGGTTTGGCCCAGGTGCACGCCATCGGCGTTTACGGCCTGGGCGACATCCACCCGGTCGTTAATGATGAGTGCGATCCCCTGCGCGTGCAGGAAATCCTTGACGGAAATGGCCTGTTCGATAAATTCCCGGGTGGAACACTTCTTTTCCCGCAACTGAACACAGGTGGCTCCTCCCCGCGCGGCCGCTTGCACGATTTCGAGGGTGGTCCTTCCGCGGGACAGGTCTCGATCCGTTACCAGGTATACGGAATAGTCTACACGCTGCATCTTCATGGTTAACAAATAAAAAAAAGACCTCGTTAACCGGTATCAATTTAGCTGTATCAAAAATATCCCGGCCGCCAGCTTATCGGCTTTGGGCATCGGGAAACTGTTTGAGAAAATTAGAGGTCGTTAAACCGAACCGTAAAAAGGAGTTCCCATCAAGGCCCGGAATAGACCTTTATTTGCGCGGCATCCTGTTTGAAATCACCG
>CP070697.1:1314985-1324499 GCA_020353555.1 Desulfobacterales bacterium | reverse complement strand
TTTTCACCCCAGTAATTTTCATTGCGGTCCATGACGATCCGGTCCCCCTTGACCCACTCCCGGAGTACATAGGGGCCGGCTCCCACCGGGTGTTGGCGCACATCCTCGCCGTACTGCGCGATCGCCGCCGGGCTGATGGGCGATACCAGCGACATCGAAATCGTCGGCGCCAGCGGGGCAAAGGGATATTTGAGTTTGAGGGCCACCGTGTGGTCGTCGATCTTGACGCATTCCTGAACCATCCCGACGGAAAAACGCAGCGGAACCCTCATATCGGGGTTGAGGATCCGGTCCCAGGTCAGCTTCACGGCATCGGCGTTGAAGTCCGTCCCGTCGCTGAACTTCACTCCTTGGCGCAAGTGCAGGGTAAGGGTCAGTCCGTCGGCCGAAAGCTCCGATCGGGTCGCCAGCCGGGGATGCAGCTGGCCCTCGGGGTCCTGATAGAAAAAGTTCCCGTAAATCAGGTCACACATGTTCTGGAACAGCGTTGTGGTCTGTTCCTGGGGGTTGAGGGTATCGGCATCCACACCGATGCCGATGGTGAGTTCCTTGATTTCGGCCAGCGCGGCCGAGGGAGTCAGGCCCAACATCAGTCCACCGAGCAACAGGGTTACCAGGACGACATTTTTTGTCAACAATCTGATAGGTTTCATCCTAATCCTCCTCGCGCTAAAGGTTACGGTCACTCACCTTTGACCAGTTTTCCGCCCTGCATGACAAAACGGATGGCATCCGGCTGCTGCAGCAGGCCCACATCATCCAGCGGGCTGCCGTCCACCACCACCAGGTCGGCCAGTTTGCCCTCTTCGATGGTGCCCAGTTCCTTTTCCATCCCCAGGACCTGGGCCGCCCGACGCGTCCCCGCTTCAATGGCCTCCAGCGGCGCGTAGCCCGCTTCGACCAGAAACTGCAATTCGGCGAGGTTCCCGCCGTGCCGGTTAAAGGGTGTGCCGGCATCGGTGCCCATGGCAACCCGGACCCCGGCCTCCCGGGCCATGCGAATACTTTCCAGATGAAACGGTTTGACCTTGAGCGTCTTTTCCACGGCGAACACGGGAATTCCGGCCGCCACCCCCTGCCTTTCAATGTGATAGAGGGCCGATAGGGTCGGGATGTAAGGAACCCCGCGCTGCACCATCAAGGCGACGGCCTCTGCATCCAGACAGACCCCGTGCTCGATACTGTCGATCCCGGCGCGCAGCGCATTGAGAATGCCTTTGGTTCCCATGGCGTGGGTGGCGGTCTTTTTGCCGGCCTTGTGGGCCTCCCCCACCCCCGCGCGCAGTTCATCCTCCGTGAGCTGCTCGCTGCCCGGCTCCACCGCCGGCGTCAATACACCTCCGGTGGCCATGAGTTTAATGATATCCACCCCGGCCTTGATCTGTTCGCGCGCGGCCTTACGGACTTCGTCGACCCCGTCGGCTTCGCGCCCCAACTGCCAGCCGTGCCCGCCGGTCATGCAAATCAACTGCCCGCTGACCAGCAGGCGGGGGCCCGCAACGATTCCGGCCTTGATCGCCTGCTTCAGCCCTAAATCGATGCCCGCTTTGCCGCCCATGTCGCGCACGGAGGTGACGCCGGCCATCAGGGTCTGCCGCGCAAAAGCGGCCGCCTTCAAGGCCGTCATCGTGGGGGATTCAGAGAGGCAGACGGATATCGGATCGGCACTCCCGTTACACAGAGGTGAACATGGCAGTCAATGAAGCCGGGCAAAAGGGTTCGTCCGGCCAAGGGGATCTTGCGGGCGCTGCCGGGAATCGACCCATTGCCTGTGGAAACCTTTACGATTTTGTCGCCTTCCACCAGCACCGTTGCCGGCTCGAGCACCCGACCGTCACCGACAATGACGAGGCCATCCACAAAAGCGATGGTCATGTTCACCTCCTCCTTTGTGAAGTGCGCTAAAATGATCTGAAATGTCCTCGCTGCGCCCGGGGGTCTGAAATCAGAACCGGCGGGGCGCTTGGCGGTCTATTGGCCTCTTAACATACTTAATCGGGTTTTGCACGGCCAAATTGCGGCACCGCCGACGCGCTCGCCGGGACGACCCCATCCGCTTTTTTTCCATTGATCCCTAAAACCAAAATATGCCATAGTCTCGCAGCGGTGTTTAGGGAACTTTGCAAAGGACTTGCGACGGCCGCGCCCATCAGGAGGATTCAATTCGATCTAATTCTACTTTGTCACATTAACCCTGTTCAGCATGGGGCGCGGCATGGATACTCAAATTTGAAACCGTGTCAAACTCGGGCATTCTGAATGGCAGGCATTTTTTTGATTCAAGGAGGTCTTGTCCATGGTGAATCTACGTCAAATGGTGAGCGAACACAAAGACCTGGTCACGCATTTGAGGCGCCAACTGCACCGCATTCCGGAAACCGCTTACACGGAGAAGAAGACTTCGGCGTACGTCGCGGAGCACTTAAAAAGCCTGGGACTTCACGTACGGACCGGAATTGCCCAATATGGTGTCATCGGGTTGCTGGATACCGGAAGGGCCGGCCCTACCCTGATGATGCGGGCCGACATGGACGCCCTCCCGCTCACGGAAGCCACCGGGCTTGCCTTTGCCTCCACCCACGAAGGCGCCATGCATGCCTGCGGACATGATGCCCACATGGCCATGCTCCTGGGCGCGGCCACGCTAATGACTCAAATCACTGACGAGCTGAACGGAATCGTCAAATTCGTTTTCCAGCCGGCCGAGGAAGGCCCCGGGGGGGCCAAACCCATGATCGACGAGGGCGTCCTGGCCAATCCGCGGGTGGACAGTGTCATCGGCTGTCATCTGATGCCGGATGTGCCCGAAGGCTGCATCGGCGTCCGGCCCGGACCCATCATGGCGGCCATGGACCGCTTCGACATCAAAATCACGGGTAAAGGGGGCCACGGCGCCATGCCGCACTTGTGCGTGGATGCGCTGGAAGTGGGGACCCAGGTGGTCAACGCCCTGCAGCGCATTGTCAGTCGCCACATCAAACCCTTGGAGCCCGTCGTGATCACCGTGGGCCGCTTTCACGCCGGGCGGGCCTTCAACATTATCGCCGACGAAGCCGAATTGTCCGGCACGACCCGCACTTTCAACGAAGAGATTTGGGACTCCTGGGAACAGCGCCTTGAAAAAGTCGTTCGGGGGGTATGCGAATCCATGGGGGCCCAGTTCGATTTTAAGTTCAGCAAAGGCTATCCTCCGACCGTCAACGACGCCAAAATGGCGGAGGTGGTCCGCCGTTGCGCCGCGCGGGTGGTCGGCCCGGATAAGGTCGTCGAGCCAGAGCTGACCATGGGCGGCGAAGATATGGCCTATTATCTGCAAAAGGTTCCGGGATGTTTTTACTTCCTCGGGGTGGGTCGTGCGGGCGGCGCCCCTTTGCATAATCCCCAGTTTGACTTCAATGAGGGGGTTCTGCTGTTAGGGGTGGAAACCCACTGCCAGGTGGGGTTGGAGCTGCTGCAATAGAAACTTTCCCCGGGGAAAGGTCATGCGCCCCTTGGGCCTGGACGCCTGAATGGAAACCCCGCGGGCGGGGCGGGCGTCCCATGGAAACCATCCTTTCGGAAGGCAAATCCGCGCGTCACGGTTGAGAAAATGTCCTCTGCGCTGAATCGATTATTGAAAAACAAACTCGCGATCTTCGGACTGGCGATGATTAGCCTGTTTGCCACCGCTGCCGTCTTCGCGCCCTTCATTGCACCCCATCCTCCCGACAAGCAGTTCTTCGAGGGATTGACCCTCGAGGGGGCTCCCCTTGCTCCGAACAAAACCTTTTGGCTGGGGACCGATCTTCTGGGCCGCAGTCTTTTCTCGCGCCTCTTGCACGGCGCCCGAACCTCCCTGATTATCGGAATCGCCGCCAACGGGGCCGCCGTCTTTATCGGCGCCTTTCTGGGCATCGTCGCGGGTTACCTCCAGGGTCTGCCCGGCACGGCGATCATGCGCTTCACCGACCTGATGATGGCGTTCCCGGCCCTTTTGCTGGCCATCGCCTTGGCCGCCATCTTCCGACCCAGCCTTTGGATTGTAGCCCTGGTGATCGCCCTGGTGAATTGGGTTCAGGTCGCACGGGTCATCTACAGTCAAACCGTCGCCCTGGCGGCGCAGGAGTATATCGAAGCCGCGCGGTCCATCGGAGCCGCCTGGCCCCGAATTCTGTTCATCCATATTGTGCCCCATCTGTGGCCGACTCTTCTGGTTTGGGGAACCCTGGGTATTTCCACGACCGTTCTGCTGGAGGCCACCTTGTCTTTCCTCGGCGTGGGGGTCCGGCCGCCGACGCCTTCCTGGGGCGGCATCATCTACGAAAGCCAATCCTATTTTCTGGATGCCCCCTGGCTGGTATTCTTCCCCGGAACCGCGATCCTGCTGCTTTCGCTGGCCTTCAACCTGGTGGGAGATGCCCTCCGCGATGTGCTGGATCCCACCCAAAGGGGGCGCGGCTGATGCTAATTTTTCTGGCACAGAGACTGGGCCAATCGGTTATCATCCTGATCGGTGTGACACTGATTACCTTTGGTCTCGCCTTTCTGATGCCGGCCGATCCGGTCCGCATGCTGGCGGGCCGCAGTGCGACCCAGGCGACCGTCGAGTCCATCCGCAAAGAGCTGGGCCTCGATCAACCCCTGCCCGTGCAATACCTCAAGTACCTCGGTCGTCTGGCCCAGGGCGACTTGGGGCGGTCCTATAAGCAGAAGACCCAGGTCAGCGAACTGATATTAAGCCGTCTTCCGGCGACCCTGCTGCTGATGGCCGGAACCATCTTTTTTGAACTTCTGATTGGACTTCCGGCCGGCATTCTCGCCGCAACCAAACGCGGCCGGTTCGCCGACAACGGGATCATGGCCCTGTCTTTTGTGGGCGTATCCATTCCCCAGTTTGTCCTCGGTTTGCTGCTTTTGTATGTCTTTGCGCATATATTGCCCATTTTCCCCTTGGGTGGGTATGGAACGTTAAACCATTTGCTGCTACCCGCTTTAACTTTAGGTATCTCCGGCGGAGGCTGGTATTCGCGCATGATGCGTTCGAGCATGGTGGATGTGCTCCGCCAGGATTTCATCCGTACGGCACGATCCAAGGGACTCTCGGAGCTGACCGTCGTCCTGGTGCATGCCTTGCGCAACGCCATCCTGCCGGTGATCGCCATGGTGGGTTTGGATATCGGCATCTTTATGGCCGGCGCGGTGGTCGTGGAATCGGTTTACGGCTGGCCCGGCATCGGGCAGCTTGCCTGGCAGGCCATTCAAATGGTAGACATCCCGATTATCATGGGTGTGACCCTCGTGGCGGCCATCGGCATCGTGCTCGGAAATCTGCTGGCCGATCTGGTGATACCTTTTATTGATCCGCGCGTGTACTTGCGGTAGAGAACTCAATACCTGCTAACCTCAAACAAAGGAGGAAGAAGATGCGCAAGAATTCACTGATGGTGGTCGTCGTTGGCCTGGCCATGTTTGCAACCCTGGTGACGAACGCCCCGGCCGAACAAATCAAGCAAGGCGGGTCGATGATCGTCACCTACAAGGATGATATCAGCACCCTGGATCCGGCCATCGGCTATGATTGGCAGAACTGGTCAATGATCAAAGCCTTGTTTAACGGCCTGATGGATTATGAAGCCGGCACGTATAATCTCGAGCCCGATCTCGCCGAGCGCTTCGAGATTTCGCCCGACGGTAAAATCTACACCTTCTATCTGCGCCGAGACGTGAAATTTCATAACGGCCGCCAGCTGAATGCGGAAGACCTGAAATACTCCATCGAGCGGGCCGTGAACCCGAAAACCCAGAGCCCGGGGCAAGGCTTCTTCTGGAGCATTCAAGGCTTCGACGAGATGGTGTCGGGTCAGGCCACGGAATTAAGCGGCATTACCGTGGTCGACCCCTCGACGCTGCGTATCGAACTTTCGCGGCCGGACGCCACGTTCCTGCATGTCATGGCCATCAATTTCGCATTTGCCGTGCCCCGTGAAGAGGTTGAAAAATGGGGCCAGGATTTCGGCAAACATCCCGTCGGCACCGGCGCCTTCAGCATGAAGGAATGGAAACTGGGCCAGCGCGTTGTTTACGACCGTAACCCGCACTATTACAAACCCGGCCTGCCGCGTCTCGACCAGATTGTCTTCGAGGTCGGGCAGGAGCCTTCCGTCGCCCTGTTGCGTTTGCAGAGGGGCGAGGTCGACATTCTGGGTGACGGCATTCCGCCGGCCCGCTTTCTCCAGGTCAAGAACGACCCTAAGAATGCCGGGCTGATCATCGAAGGGGGCCAGCTGCACACCGGGTATGTCTCCCTGAACGTACGCATGAAGCCGCTTGACAACGTCAAGGTACGGCAGGCGGTCAATATGGTCATTAATAAACCGCGAATCTGCAAAATCATCAACAACCGCGCCGTGCCGGCCAACCAGCCGCTGCCGCCGGCCATGCCCGGCTATGATAAAAATTACCGAGGTTATCCCTTCGATCCGGGCAAGGCCAAGGCGCTTCTGGCAGAGGCCGGTTTCCCCGAGGGGTTTAGCACCGAATTGTATGCCAACAATACGGACCCCAATCCCCGCATCGCCCAGGCAATCCAGCGGGACCTGGCTGAGATCGGCATTCAGGCCGAAATCAAAACCCTGGCTCAGTCCACCGTCATTGCCGCCGGCGGCGAGGAAGATCAGGCCCCGATGATCTGGTCGGGAGGAATGGCCTGGATTGCCGATTTTCCGGATCCCTCCAATTTCTACGGCCCGATCCTGGGCTGCGGCGGCGCTGTCAAAGGCGGATGGAACTGGGCCTGGTATTGCAACAAAGAGCTGGATGCCAAAGCCGCCCAGGCGGATTCCATGAGCGATCCAGCGCGGGCCGAAGAGCGCAACGACTTATGGCGTTCCATTTTTATTGAGTTAATGGAGGACGCCCCGTGGGTGCCGATCTTCAACGAACAGCGGTTTACCATGCGTGCCGCGCGCCTCGGCGGTCCGGACGCTATTTTTGTCGACCCGGTGCATATCCCGGTGCATTACGAATACGTCTACGCCAAAGACGTGCAATAAAGGGGGGCAAGCGACAGATGCAGATCAAACCAGACTACACCGTCCACAGGAGCAAAGTCACTTTGGCTGGGACCGGTCGATTCCACCGGTATTAAAGATCTCCTCCGGCCGCGTGGTGGCGTTTGAAACTTTAGACGCGTCCGGCGGTCAGATCTCTTCAACTTCGACGTTGGCGGACGTGCAAAACCTTGATTTTTCCAAAGTCAATCCGGTCACGGGACCGGTATACATCGAAGAGGCCGAACCCGGTGACGCACTGAAAGTCACCCTCCTCGGCTTCAAACCCTCCGGCTGGGGATGGACCGCCGTCATTCCCGGTTTTGGTCTACTAGCCGACGAGTTTGTGGAACCGGCCTTGTACATCTGGGAGTATGACCCGGAGACGCTTGCGCCCGCGGCTTTCCTCAAGGGCGTGCGCGTGCCTCTCAAACCTTTCCCCGGGACGATCGGCGTGGCCCCCGCGCCGGAGGGTGAACACAGTGTGGTCAACCCGCGCCGTGTGGGCGGCAATATGGACACGCGGGATCTGGGCGGCGGCACGGAGCTTTATCTTCCCGTCGAAGTTCCGGGGGCGCTGTTTTCCATGGGAGACGCCCATGCCGCCCAGGGCGACGGAGAGGTGTGCGGCACGGCGATTGAAAGCCCCATGGAAGTGACGGTCAAACTGGAAGTCGTCAAAGGCATGCAGCTGAAATCGCCGCGGTTTACAACTCCGGGGCCGGTGACCCGGCATTTCGACGGTCAGGGGTACGAAGTCACCACGGGCATCGGACCGGACTTGATGGAGGCGGCAAAGTCAGCCGTAAGGGATATGATTGAGGTTATTTCCGCCCGGCACGGCCTATCCCGCGCCGAGGCGTATATGCTCGGCAGCGTTTGCGGGGACTTGCGCATCAGCGAAATCGTGGATGCGCCCAATTGGATTGTTTCATTTTACGTTCCGCGGGCCGTCTTCCGCTCGTAATCAGCGAGGAAGGGCTTGGCAGCCAACAAGCGGACACGCGTCCTAAGGGAGAATTTTAGCTTTGCCGGAAAGAGAGCGGATTCTGGAAGTCAGCGACCTGAGCGTCAGTTTCGCGACGGAAAACGGCCGGGCCAAAGTCATCGAAGAGGTTTCCTTCAGTGTCGCGCGCGGCGGGACCCTGGGATTGGTCGGGGAATCCGGATGCGGCAAGAGTGTGACCGCCATGTCCATCATGCGGCTGCTCCCCTCACCGCCGAGCCGTGTTGACGCCGGACGCATTCTTTTCGACGGGATGGACCTGCTGGTCCTGAGCAAGACGGCCATCCGGGCCGTGCGCGGCAATCGGATCGGAATGATCTTCCAGGAACCCATGACGAGCCTGAATCCCACCTTCTCCATCGGATTCCAGATCGGCGAAGTTTTGCGCCTGCATCGTAACCTCAACCTCAGCCGTTCCCGCGACCGGTGTGTCGAACTGCTGGAAATGGTCGGCGTCGGGTCGGCCGCCACCCGCGTCGATCAATACCCCCACCAACTTTCCGGGGGGCTGCGGCAACGGGTGATGATCGCCATGGCGATTGCGTGCGGGCCCCGTCTGCTGATTGCCGATGAGCCCACCACCGCTCTCGACGTCACCATTCAGGCCCAGATTTTGGAGTTACTGGCACGGCTTCAGCGAGAACTCCACATGTCGATCCTGTTGATTACCCATGATCTGGGGGTTGTGGCCGAGTTCTGCGATCATGTGGTGGTCATGTACGCCGGAAGAATTGTGGAGAAAGCTTCGGTCGAGCAGATTTTTGCAAATCCGCGCCACCCGTACACCCGCGGGTTGTTGACCTCGGTTCCGCAAATCGGCCGTAAAAGAACGCACCTCCCCACCATACCCGGGATGGTACCCGACATTGAGCAGCGCCCCGCGGGCTGTTATTTTGCGGAGCGCTGCGACCGTGTACAGGATATCTGTTTCCGCAATATTCCTCGCCTGGACGGCCGGGGTACGGAAAACCGGTTGGCCTGCTGGAATCCCTATGGAAACTGAGCTGCTCCAAGCCCAAAACGTTACCAAATACTTCCCACTGAAAGGCGGGCGCGGAACCGTTCATGCGGTTGATAACGTCAGTTTCGCCTTGAAGAACGGCGAAACTCTGGGGGTGGTCGGCGAGTCGGGATGCGGCAAATCCACCCTGGCGCGGGTCCTGCTGCGCCTGCTTGAACCGACTTCGGGAAGAATCTATCTGGCCGGGGAGGATCTTGGCCAACTCAATGCCAAAAAGCTGCGCGCCCAGCGCAAAGAAATGCAAATGATATTTCAAGACGCCTATGCCTCCCTCGATTCACGGCAAAAAATCGGCGATATTATCGCCGAGCCGCTGGTGGTCCACCGCATCGGCAACCGCGCCGAACGGCGGCAAAGAGCGGTGGAGCTGCTGGAAATGGTCGGTCTGAAGCCAGAGGCGGCCGGGCGCTATCCGCATGAATTTTCCGGCGGGCAACGGCAGCGCATCGGCATTGCCCG
>CP070697.1:1305301-1314885 GCA_020353555.1 Desulfobacterales bacterium | reverse complement strand
AGTCCGCTGCACACCGGAGCTTTCTTTTGCGATTCGCCACCTGCGGGCGGTCGCCGGCGATATGTTCAGTGCCAGCCACAATCTGCCGACCGATAACGGTAAAAAAGTCTACGATGAGCACGGCGGTCAGCTGATCCCGCCCCATGATCAGATCTTGGTGGATGAAGTCACCCAAAATGTCGCCGACATCCAGGTGATGGATTATGAAGAGGCCCAAAAAAGAGGTTTGATTGAAGTCGTCAACGCCGAAGTGGACCAGGCCTATATCGCGGCGGTCTGCCCGGTTTCCCTGTCCCGGGCCCGCGAACTGAAAATCGTCTATTCACCCTTGCATGGCACCGGCCTCACCTCGGTTGATCCGGCCTTACGGCAATTAGGCTTTGATGTAATGCTTCATCCCGCCACATCCAATCTTAGCGGGGCATTCGAAAACGTGACCTTTAACATCCCGAATCCCGAAGTTGTCGAATCTTTCGACACGGCGCTGCCGTTCGCTGCCGAGCAGAAGGCCGACATCCTTATCAGTACGGATCCGGACGCTGACCGCATCGGCGTCATGGTTCGCCACGACCACCAATGGCAATTTTTGAACGGGAATGAAATCGGAATCTTGCTAACCCATTATGCCATCGCAAAGCACAAAGCCGATGGACGGTTGAATCAGGACAGTGTCCTCATTAAAACCGATGTGACCACCTCCTTGATTCAAAAAATCGCCGAAGAAAACAAGGTGGCCTGCATTGGAGATCTTTTGGTCGGTTTCAAATACATCGCCGATGAAATGAACAAGCTGGAACAGCACAACAAGATCAAGGGCTTTATTCTGGGTGCGGAAGAAAGCCATGGATATCTAATGGGCAATTATTGTCGGGACAAAGATGCCGCCGCCGCCGCCATATGGATAGCGGAGAACGCCGCGGAACTCAAGCAGCAGGGCCGGACCCTGGTCGACGCCCTGAATCAAATTTATGCCCAATACGGCTATTGCCACAATTATCTGACGGAAATCCGACTGCTGGGCGCCGAGGGTATGGAACAAATCCTGGCCATCATGCAGCATCTCCGCGAGGAAGAAGTCAAATCTTTCGGGGAATTCGCCGTCACGGAGAAGATCGATCGCTGGCAGGGACCGCCCCAACCGCACTTATCGGCCACGGATACGTCTTCAAGAGATGTGTTGATTTTTCATGTCGATACGGTCCCCGACACCCACAGCCTGCGGGTTACCGTGAGGCCCTCCGGGACGGAGCCCAAAATCAAGATGTACTTCGAAGTGTGCGGCCGGCCGTGCCGCTTGGAGGATTTGGGCACCGCCCAGGAAAAGATCATTGCGATCCGCAAAAAACTGGAAAAGAACGTCATGCAATACTGCTATCAACTGCTGGGCGTCGATTTCCCGGATCGAGGCTTTTTACTCTTCTGGCAACTGCCCCTCCGCGACAAATTGAAGTATTTTGAAATTGAAGCTGAAATTGCGGCTCTAAAAACGACCGCCGTTCTAGCCGAGCGCCAGGCAAAATTAGATGAACTGCTAGAATTCCTGGGGGCTAATCCGATCGAGAAGGTTGATCATGCTTTCCGGGAAAAATACCAAACGGGGATACGGCAATATCTGAACCTGGACCCAGGTCGATGACGCGCTGCTTCCCTTGACAGCGATCGATCCGAGGCGGCAAATAGCATAGAAGAAAAGATTGCATCGTTGCCGCCATGGGGGGCTGCCCCCATTTGGCAGGAAAGGAGATTTTGGAATGCTCGCTAAAATCAATCCTACCACAACCCGGCATTGGAAAAATCTTGGCGCGCATTACGAGCACATGAAGCATATGCACCTGCGGGACCTTTTTGCCGCCGACCCGGCGCGATTTGCCGAATTTTCGATTCGTTTCAATGATATTCTCGTCGATTACTCCAAAAACAGGATCACGACGGAAACCATCCGACTGCTCATAGGCTTGGCTGAAGAAGTCGGCTTACGGGATGCCATCGAAAAAATGTTCAACGGTACCCAGATTAATGCGACCGAACACCGGGCCGTCTTGCACATTGCTTTACGCAACCGTTCAAACGCGCCCATCTATATGGACGGCCAAGACGTCATGCCGGAAATAAACGCGGTTCTAAAGAAGATGCAGGACTTTACCGCTGCCGTCGCTTCCGGCGCATGGCAGGGTTTTAGCGGCCAAAGGATTACCGATATCGTCAACATCGGCATCGGGGGCTCCGATTTGGGGCCTCTGATGGTGACGGAATGTCTGCGGCCCTATGCGCAAGCGGGCTTGTCCGTGCACTTTGTATCTAACGTCGACGGAACCCATCTCAAAGAAACCCTGCGAAAACTAAACCCGGAAACCGCCTTGTTTATGATTGCGTCCAAAACCTTTACAACCCAGGAGACCATGACCAATGCCTTTTCGGCCCGCGAGTGGTTTTTGGCGGCGGCCGGGGATCGCGCCCATATCGCCCGGCACTTCGTGGCTATTTCCACCAACACGCAGGCGGTCGCGGAATTCGGCATTGACCCGGACAACATGTTCATCTTCTGGGACTGGGTGGGCGGCCGTTATTCCCTGTGGTCGGCCATCGGTTTATCCATCGCCAGCTATATCGGCTATGGAAACTTCACCGAACTGTTGCAGGGAGCGTTTGAGATGGATCAGCATTTCCGCACCGCCCCTTGGGATAAAAATATCCCGGTGCTGCTGGCCTTGCTGGGTATCTGGTACAACAATTTCTTCGGCGCCCAAACGGAAGTGATTCTGCCCTACGATCAGTATATGCATCGCTTTCCGGCCTATTTTCAGCAGGGCAATATGGAAAGCAACGGCAAGTCCGTGGACCGCAACGGCGCCCGCGTCGACTACCAGACCGGTCCCATTATCTGGGGCGAACCGGGAACCAATGGCCAACATGCTTTTTATCAACTCCTGCACCAGGGAACCAAATTGATTCCCGCTGACTTCCTGGCGCCGGCCGTGAGTCATAATCCCGTCGGCGAACATCATGCAATTCTGCTGTCCAACTTCTTCGCCCAAACCGAAGCCCTCATGAACGGCAAAACCAAAGATGAAGTCATCGCCGAATTGCATCAAGCTGGCCACACCCAGGCTGAAATTCGAGAATTGGTTGCCCACAAAATGTTTGCAGGCAATAAACCCACGAATTCTATTTTGTTCAAAAAATTAACCCCCCGAGTCCTGGGCAGCCTCATTGCCATGTACGAGCACAAGATTTTTGTCCAGGGCGTTATTTGGAATATCTTCAGTTTTGACCAGTGGGGGGTCGAGCTCGGTAAGCAGTTGGCCCGGAAAATCCTTCCGGAATTGGCCGATGACCGGCCGGTTGCATCCCATGATTCGGGCACGAACGGATTAATCAACACTTATAAGGCCATGCGCGTATAATTGGCTGACGTCGGTGATCGCTTGATTCAACCATTTGACCATTTAACCACTTGACCATTCAACCATTTACCCATTCAAGCCTGTCACGCGCTTCTTCATCATGGCCGTCGCAAAGAAAAAAGTTCTCCAGCAATTCGTCCTGATTCTAATCGGATGCAGTCTCGCCGGCTGTGCGGGCTGGGGCAAACCGAAGCCGTCCGCATCCATTCCCGGCTATGATCCGATACCGGACATCCAATTGGAATTTGCGGATTGGGAATTTCCGGTTCCGCAAAATCCTGTGCAGCAAAAGTATTTAGGGCTGGGCGATTCCCTGAATTTCAAAATTACGGACATCCAAACCCGGGTGCTGATTATTGAAGTTTTCAACATTTACTGTCCTGTCTGTCACATGGAAGCCCCCCGGGTGAATGAACTTTACGATACCATCGACCGCCGGACCGATCTCCGAGGCAAGGTCAAGATGATCGGAATCGGCCTTCACAACACACCGTTTGAAATCAATCTGTACCGGGAACATTTCGGGGTGCGCTTCCCTCTTTTGGCGGATGAAAACCTGCGCGCCCTGCGCAATTTGAAAGTGGATGCCACACCCACATTCATCGGCCTCAAGCTCAACCGCAACGGTGCCCATAAACTGCTCTATTACAATTCCGGCGGTTTCGGTGACGTGGAGGAATTCCTGGAACGGATGCTTTTTAGGTCCGGATTAGGGGCGCCCGAGCATTATATGGAAGTCCTCGATCGGCTGTGAAAAATCCGGTGATCTTTTACTCCCCAACATACTCCCCGTCCTTGAATTCCCCGACCAACTTGCGGCCGTCGGGAAAAAACATCGTGCCCCGGCCCGTCTTTTCCCCGGCCTGAAACTCACCGACATATTTGCGGCCGTCCGGATAGGTCAACGTGCCGTGTCCGGTGCGCTCCCCGAAATCAAAGTCTCCGACGTACTGGCGGCCATCCGGATAGATCATTGTGCCCTGGCCGTGTCGTTGTCCGCTTTTGAATTCGCCCGTGTATTTTCTTCCATCCGGATAAATCATAGTCCCCTGGCCGTTTCTTTCGCGAAATTTCCACTGGCCCGTATACTGCGAACCATCCGGAAAGCTGTACGTACCCTCGGTGATTTCATTATCCTGCCAGACACCGATCAATTGGCGGCCGCCGGGCATGATGAGGATTCCCTTGCCGTGCCGCATCCCGTTTTTAAAACCACCGGTAAACTTGTGCCCGGTTGCGTAATGCATGGTCCCCTGTCCATTGACGCAATCCCCTTCCAGACATTGATTCGCATGGATATTCGGCGGGGAGACAATGCTCATGACCAAGAAGATGATCAACCCACTTAGTTTCATTGTTGGCCTTCCTTTTAAAGAATGCGCGTAACTTCTCAACCATTCGGGGCGGCGATCGATTGAGGTCAGGTCAAGCCTCTGCCGCGGGTTCACGGTAATCTCCGCAAGCCGCTGGGAACGCTGCCGCCGTGGCGCCCAATCAAGACCTCCCCATTCCAAAAAGAAAGGCCGTCTGAATATCTCAAACGGCCTTTGCAATCTCCAGGGATGATCCCCTTAACGGGAAACCTCTTCGACAGCTTCGGCGGTCTTGCAAACCAGCATGGGATCGGCCATACGCGCCAGCTCTTCATAGCGGGCGTTGAATCGTTCCTCCAGCAGGGCATGCAGCCGTTCGGCCTCCTGCGGGAAAGTGCGGTGCAGCGAATCAAACCGGATTTCCCCCGCCAGGAATTGCCGCAGGCTGCCGTCGGGTTTCTTGCAGTCCAGGATAAACGGATTGCGCCCTTCGGCCCTCAAGACCGGGTTGTAGCGGTACAGCGGCCAATAACCGGATTGCACGGCCAGCTTTTCCTCTTCCTGGCTTTTGCCCATTCCCGCTTTGATACCCTGGTTGATACAGGGGGAATAGGCCAGTATCAGGGAAGGCCCGTCGTAGCTTTCCGCCTCCGTGAGCGCCTTCACCAACTGCTGTTTATTGGCACCCATGGCCACACTGGCCACATACACATAGCCATAGGACATCATCATCTGGCCCATGTCCTTCTTAGGGGTTTTCTTACCGGAGGCGGCAAACTTGGCCACCGAACCGGTGGGCGTGGCTTTGGAAGACTGGCCGCCGGTGTTGGAGTAAACCTCGGTATCGAACACCATCACATTAATGTCTTCACCCGAGGCCAGAACATGGTCAATCCCGCCGAAGCCGATGTCATAGGCCGCGCCGTCGCCGGCAAATACCCAGAAGGACTTTTTGGTAAACAGCTTGGACATGCCGGCGATTTCAGCCAGCAGCGGATGGTCTTTATACGCCGGCAGAAGGGCTTTGAGCTTATCCCCGGTTTGGCGGGACCCTACAGCGTCTTTCCGGTTGTCCAGCCAGCCCTGCATGGCCGCTTTCAGCTCCTGGGGAACATCGGTTTCCAGGGCCTGGCGCATCAAATCCGCCAGCCTGTGGCGCTGTTGGAGGATACCCAGAAACATCCCGTAGGTGAATTCCGCCGGATCTTCAAACAACGAGTTGCCCCAGGTGGGTCCGAATCCATCCTGATTCACACAATAGGGAATGGCCGGCGCCGAACCGCCCCAGATCGAACTGCAGCCGGTGGCATTGCCGATGATCATACGTTCACCAAAAAGCTGGGTCAGCAGTTTGGCGTAAGGGGTTTCGCCGCAACCCGCACAGGCCCCCGAGAATTCCAGTAGGGGCTGGCAGAACTGGCTGCCTTTGACGGATTTCTTATCCACCAGATCGTCCCGCACCGGCAATTCCACCGTGAATTCATGGAAGGGCACCTGCAGCGGCGTCTGGCTCTCCAGCGGTTTCATTACCAGGGCCTTTTTCTTGGCCGGACAAATGTCGGCGCAGTTGCCGCACCCCATGCAGTCGAGGGTATCGACTTGAATCCGAAAATAATAGTCTTTGAGATCTTTGCCCACTGCTTTCTTGGCTTCCAAGCCGGCGGGGGCTTTTGCCAGTTCCGCGTCGGTCAGGAGCACCGGCCGGATGCTGGCATGGGGGCAGACCATGGCACACTGGTTGCACTGGATGCAGTTGTCCATAATCCATTCCGGCACGTTGATCGCCACCCCGCGTTTTTCATACTTGGAAGTGTCCACGGGGAAAATGCCATCCGGTCTGAAAGCACTCACTGGCAGTTTGTCGCCCTGCTGGGCCAGAATAGGACGCATCACATTTTTGACGAAATCCGGCTCGTTCGGCGCGGCGCCCGGGCGATCGGCGGCCTCGGCCCAGGAGGCCGGATATTTGATTTCCACCAAATTGGCGATCGTTTGATCCACGGCCGCATGGTTCATGGCGACGATCTGCTCGCTTTTTTTCTCAAACATCTTGCGGATTTCTTCTTTCAGCAGAGTGATGGCCTCCTCCACCGCCAGCACTTTGGCCAGCTTGAAAAAGGCCGTCTGCATGATCATGTTGATGCGGCCCCCGAGTCCCACTTCCGCCGCGATCTTCACGGCGTCGATATTGTAGAACTTAAGGTTCTTGCGGGCAATCGTGCGGCGGAGGCGGCCCGGCAGATTTGTTTCCATTTCCTCCAGGGACCAGGGGGAGTTGAGCACAAACGTTCCGCCGTCCTTGACGCCTTCGAGCACATCGTAAATATCCACATAATTGGCCTTGTGGCAGGCAATGTAATCGGCGGCATCAATCAAATAGGTGGACTGGATGGGGTTCTTGCCGAACCGTAGATGGGAGATGGTAACACCGCCCGATTTTTTGGAATCGTAGGCGAAGTAAGCCTGGGCGTACATATTGGTGTTGTCGCCGATGATCTTGATGGCGCTCTTGTTGGCCCCGACGGTTCCGTCGGCGCCGATTCCCCAGAACTTGCAGGATACCGTGCCTTCGGGAGCCACATCAAAGCCCTCCGGCACGGCCAGGGAGGTGTTGGTCACATCATCCACGATGCCCACGGTAAAGTGCGGCTTGGGACTGGCCGCCCGCATGTTGTCAAAAACCGCCTTGACCATGCCGGGATTGAATTCCTTGGATCCCAGACCATAGCGGCCGCCCAGTATCCGTGCCGTGCGACCGTGTTCCATGAAGGCCGTACACACATCCACATAAAGCGGCTCACCCAGGGCGCCCGGTTCTTTCGTCCGATCCAGCACCGTGATCAGCTTGGCGGTTGCGGGTATAACGGCCAAAAGGTGTTCGGACGAAAACGGGCGGTATAAACGGACCTTGACCAGTCCGACTTTTTCGCCCTGGGCCACGAGGTAATTCACCGCTTCTTCGATGGTTTCGCAGGATGAGCCCATGGCGACGATGACCCTTTCGGCCGCGGGATCGCCGACGAAATCAAACAAGTGGTATTGGCGGCCGGTGAGATCACCGACCTTTTGCATATAATCGCTGACAATCGCGGGCACTTTCAGATAAAAAGAATTGGCGGCCTCCCGGCCCTGGAAATAGATATCCGGATTCTGGGCCGTGCCCCGCAATTCGGGCCTCTCCGGGTTGGTGCCCCGGGCGCGGAACCGCGCCAGCGCCTCCCGGTTCACCAGTCGCGCCATATCTTCATAATCGATCACCTCGATTTTCTGGATTTCATGGGACGTGCGAAATCCATCGAAAAAATGCAGAAAAGGAATGCTGGACTCAATGGCCGCCAGATGAGCCACCAGTCCGATGTCCATGACTTCCTGCACCGAAGCCGCGGCCAGCATGGCAAATCCCGTCTGGCGCACGGCCATCACATCCTGATGATCGCCGAAGATCGACAGCGCGTGGGCGGCAATCGCACGGGCCGTCACATGCATCACACCCGGGAGAAGTTCACCCGACATCTTGTACATATTGGGAATCATCAGCAGCAGTCCCTGGGAGGCCGTAAATGTGGTGGTCAGGGCCCCGGCCGCCAGGGAGCCGTGCACCGACGCGGCCGCACCGGCCTCGGATTGCAGCTGCCGGACCGTCATGGCTTGTCCGAATATGTTCTTAAGGCCGGATGCGGCCCATTCATCGGCGATTTCGCCGATGGGGGAAGAAGGCGTAATCGGATAAATCGTGGCTACATCGCTCATGGCGTAAGCCACATGGGCGGCGGCCGTGTTTCCATCCATGGTTTTCATTTTGGCAGTCATAAAATTTCTCCTCATGATGTGTTGCGCGTTGCGTGTTAACGGTTAATAGGAAATTTTCCTGCGGACTTCAACCCTTAACACCGTCCCTGCAGCCCGAAATTATTACGATGTTCCGTTGAATTAAGGGGCTCGATGCGGATAAAGCGAACGCCCCCGCGTTTGGTCGAAATCGCCGAGATCACCGTGACGCCCTTTAGACGGAAAAAAACGGCTATCGGTTCAAGAATTTCTCAAAAAAGTCATTGCCCTTGTCGTCCACGATGATAAACGCCGGAAAATCCTTAACGGTGATCCGAAAAATGGCTTCCATGCCCAACTCCGGATACGCGATGGTTTCAATCCGCGTGATGCAATCCCGGCCGAGCCGGGCGGCGGGGCCTCCGATGGATCCCAGATAAAACCCGCCATATTTCTGACAGGATTCGGTCACGGCGTGGGACCGGTTGCCTTTGGCCAGCATGATCAAGGACCCGCCGCGGGCTTGAAAAGCAGGCACATAAGGATCCATGCGCCCGGCCGTTGTGGGGCCGAAAGACCCCGAGGGATGGCCCGCCGGCGTCTTGGCTGGTCCGGCATAATAAATGATATGGTCGCGGAAATAGGCGGGAAGCTCTTCGCCTCGGTCCAAGCGCTCCTTCAGCCGGGCATGGGCGATATCGCGGGCCACCACAATTGGGCCGGTCAGCAACAGACGGGTCGCCACGGGATATTGGCGCAGCTGGGCCCGAATTTTGTCCATAGGCTGGTTTAAATCCAGCCGCACCGCCTCGGCCTCCGCCATCGGGACCTCCGGTAAATAGCGGGCCGGGTCCGTCTCCAGTTTTTCCAGGAAAATTCCGTCCGGGGTAATCTTGGCCTTGATATTACGATCGGCACTACAGCTGACCCCCAGACCAATGGGACACGAAGCGCCGTGGCGGGGCAAGCGAATCACCCGCGTATCCAGGCAAAAGTACTTGCCCCCGAACTGAGCTCCGATGCCCAGTTCGCGGGAAATTTCCAGCAGCCGGGCTTCCAGCTCAAGATCCCGGAAGGCGTGGCCGGATTCGCTGCCCTG
>CP070697.1:1295548-1305201 GCA_020353555.1 Desulfobacterales bacterium | reverse complement strand
TAAGGTTCCGGCGCAAGCACAAAGGCATTTTCCAATGGATTCTGTAGAATTTTCAAGGAACCACCCAGGACAAGCTTTTTTGTTGGGCGTCGTGAATATATTCCGCCAGTTGCTCCCGGCTGCACACCCGCTTGGATTCATAAAATTCACGGTACCAGTGCACCGTTTTTTCAAACATGGCCGGGCCGCTCCACACCGGTCGCCAGCCGAGTTGGGCCCGGGCTTTCGAGCAGTCCAGTTTTAGCAGATGAGCTTCATGATCTTTTTTTTCATCGAGCGCAATCCGGAAATCGATCGCCGACCAAAAATTTTGCAGATCCTGCACCACGGCGAGGACCCTTTTGTGCCCCTGATCATCCGGCCCAAAATTCCAGGCTCCCGCAAACGCTTGCTTCCCTTCTAGAAGCTGCTGGCCGAGAAGCAGATATCCGGCCAATGGCTCCAGAACATGTTGCCAGGGCCGCGTGGCTTGCGGATTCCGGATCAGAACTTTGACATTGCGGTGGGCGGCGCGCATGATATCCGGAACGAGTCGATCCTCTCCCCAATCCCCGCCACCAATGACATTTCCGGCGCGGACACTGGCCACGAGGCATTGATGGGTCTTTTGATATTCCTGAACGGGAAAAAATGATCTCCGGTAACAGGCCGTCGTTATTTCCGCGCACCCCTTGGAGGCACTGTAGGGATCATGGCCGCCCACCGGATCGGCTTCTCGGTAACCCCAAATCCATTCCTGATTTTCGTAGCATTTGTCACTGCTGACGTTCACAATCGCTTTGACACCCTCCGTTTGCCGGCACGCTTCCAAAACATTCACCGTGCCCATCACATTCGTTGTGAAGGTGCCCGCCGGATCCCTGTAAGACCTGCGAACCAGGGATTGGGCCGCAAGATGAAAGACGATGTCCGGCTTGAAAGACTGAACGGCGCCACGGACCTTAGCGGCATCGCGAATATCACCGCGGACGGAATCCGAACTCAAAGCCAATAAGTCATAATGATTGGGCTGCGTGGGCGGCTCCAGGGCATAACCGCCGACATGCGCGCCCAGATTCGAAAGCCACAGAACAAGCCATGAGCCCTTAAAGCCCGTGTTTCCGGTGACAAAAACTTTCTGCTTTCGATAAACGTCATTGAACATGATACTAGCTCAGGGCGCCTGGGCCGCGCGGGACCATCCCGCAGAGACTACTGTCAGCCATTCGGTCTCCGCTCCGAAATGCAGTCGCTTCTCCAGTTCCGAGGAAGGCGTCCCGCGCCCGCGTCATCAATCACAGCAACGCCTTGAAGCCCGCGGGGACTCCAATTTGCGCCGAACGGCGCAATGGGGGCAAACCGCCGTTGCTGAATGGACACGCTTGAGCCGCATTGCGCTTACAACCACACCTTCCATTCGGCCTGGCCTTCAACCCACAGTCGGTTCAAATAATCCATATCCCGCAGATTATCCATGCAGGCCCAGAAACCTAAATGCTTAAACACCATCAGCTGCCCTTCGCTGGCAACCCTTTCCAAAGCTCCGATTTCCAAATCACAGTCATCATCCGCTGAAAGATAGTCAAAAAAACCACGCTCAAAGACGAAAAATCCTCCATTGATAAGCCCGTCGGCATTTCGAGGTTTCTCATTGAAAGCCACCACCTGGTCATTCGCCACTTTTAGTTCGCCGAAGCGGGAAGCCGGATTGATTCCCGTGAGCGTCGCCAGTTTCCCATGGCGCTTGTGAAAACTGAGAAGTCCGTCGATGTCAACATTGGCGAGACCGTCTCCGTAAGTTACCATGAACGTGTCCCCGTCAACAAATTGCTGCACTTTTTTCAGACGGGCCCCTTTCAGGGCCTTTTCACCCGTGCCAGCCAAGGTGATCCGCCAGCCAATTTCATTGTGACTTTGGTGGATGCGCACCTTTTGGGGCTTGCCGAGTTCAATCGTAAAATCGTTGCTCATGAGCTCATAATGGTAAAAGTACTGTTTGACCATTTCACCCTTGTAGCCGAGCGCCAGGATGAAATCGGTATACCCATAATGCGCATAAATCTTCATAATGTGCCAAAGGATAGGACGGTTGCCAATGTTTACCATGGGTTTGGGGCGAAATTCGGTCTCCTCGCGCAAACGCGTACCCAGTCCGCCACATAGAATTACTACTTTCATCAACTCTCTACCTTTAGCAGATCGTCAGGGGCCCCCTCTGGCGAGGTGTGCCTGTCGTCGCCAAACCTTGCAGGCGCCGAACATCCCGGCCCTTTATCACCTGGACGGGATTCCCACAATCCGCCCATCACCTGCTAGGTCGGGGTGTGATCTACTGCGCTTCGGACGCGCGCAGCCAAGCTTGCGCCGTCTAATTGGTGATAACGGAGTACTTCCGGAGGTGTGCCGCAGGCCGGATAGTCTTCAATGGCCAATTTGATCAGGCGCTTGAAGCGCAGGGCGTTTGACAGCTGGGCGGTATTTAAGAAGCAGTCGCCCAGGCCACCGGATCGGAAGTGATTGTCTAAAGTGAAGATTACTTCACAGTCGGCGACAATTTCTTCGAGCCAATCCACGTCCATGCGGTTTAACCACGGCAAATTCACTATTTTAAGGGAAAAACCCTCTTCCTTGAGTATGGCGCTTGCCAAGAGCGCTTCATGGAGCATCACCGGCCCATAGGCCAACAATGCGGCGTCCTTTCCATCGCTTACCACGGTGCCTCGCCCCCAGGCAAATTGATAGTCGGGCGGCAGCGGGATCGGTCGGGGCGACGGCGATATGACCAGTCGCAGCATACAGGTCTCGGTGGCTTCCTGCACGCACCACTCCAGGGCGTGCTTGGTCTCCACTCCATTACACGGTTCAATGATGATACAATTCGGCAGCGCACCCAAAAGGGATATGTCCCGCAGGCTCTGGTGGGATTTGCCCGGGCCGGCCGGGATGAGGCCCGCGTAATGACAGACATAAATGATTTTGGTTTTTTCGGTGGCATTGGTATAAATCTGTTCGTTGGCGCGCGATGCCAGGAAGACGCCGAAAGAATTCACAATCGGCAGGAAACCCTGCAGGGCGAGTCCTCCGGCCGTGGATACCATATCCTGTTCCGCGATGCCGTTTTCGATGAAGCGTTCCGGAAAAGCGTTCTCGAAGGGGCGCAGCCCGCAGTCGGCCGACAAGTCGGCATCCATGACAACGATGTCTTTTCTCTGGGCGCCCAACTCCACCAGCGCTTCACCAAACGCATTGACTACCTTTTCAGCGGTGTCTTTGAGTCGGACCCGACTCTTTGCTCGGCGCTCTAAGACTTTGGTCGTCAGGGGCGTCAGCCCCCATCCTTCCAGGCGCGCGTTGAGGCCGTCCACAATTTCTTGATAACCCGCTTCGAAGGCATCATCATCGGGGGCACCCGCATGCCAGCGGTAAAGCCCCTGGCCGTCGCGCAAGGCCTGCGGGCCTTCCATGAAGGAAATCCCTTTGCCCTTCACGGTTTCGGCAATCAGAACTTTGGGTTTGTGTGATACCTGTTGGAAACGATTGAAAACCTCTGCCAGTTTGCTGAAATCGTGGCCATCGCAGCGTTCCACATGCCAGCCGAAGACTTCGAATTTTTTTTCCAGATTACCCAGATCGATGATCTCGGACACCGGCTTGTCCGTCTGAATTTTATTGCAATCAACAATTACGTGGATATTAGTTATTTTCTGATGGCAGGTGGTCTGTAATGACTCCCAGATCTGGCCTTCCTGGAGTTCGCCGTCGCCGGTCATGACAAAGACGCGACCGCCCGCACCCTTCAGTGTCTTGCCCAGAACCATGCCCTTCGCTTTGGAGATACCCATGCCGAGGGACCCCGAATTCGCCTCCATACCGGGAATACTGACATCCGGATGGCCATGGGTTCCCCCCAGACGTCGTAGGTTTAGAAACTGTTCCGCCGGAAGTAGTCCCAGAGCAAACAGGACGGCGTACTGCCCCGGCACATCGTGTCCCTTGGATGAAAAATAAATGTCGCGGTCCGGATGATCGAGGCCCAGTCGCACCGTATTCATTTCGGCGAAGTAAAGCCAGCTGACAATATCCAGGGCGCTGAAACTGGAGCCCAGATGCCCCGATCCGGCGCGTTTCACCGTGGCCAGGGCGTTCGCGCGACACATATCAGCCAGCAGCGCCAGTTGGTCGTATTGCGGAATCGCGACCTTACGGACCCTTTGAAACTCTTCCACGGGGATCAGCTCAATTGCGATCATGGCTGCCAATGCTCCTCCAAGCGGTACGGGATTTGCGCGATGGCGGGCAGTTGGGCTTGACCGTTTCGAACCAGTTGTTCGGCCAGGTGCCAGTCGTGGGGATGATTGACATCAAAACCTTCATAATCCTTGGTGAGAAACGGCATCAAGACATGGCCGGCAATCGTGCGGGACTCAAAGACCACACGGGACCAGGCGATCTCGAGGCTGGCGTTTTGGACGTAGACTTCCGGCAGCGACGGGTATTGGCTGCTGTGCCAGGGTTGTTCGGGAGGACCGAAGGGCAGAAGCGGCATCATCCGCTGGCCCCGCACCACCCACATCTTGCCGGGGTGCTGGGTGCATTTTTCCACAGCGCGCAGCGAGTCGACCCCCTCCTGCGCCAGAAAGGCCCGCCAGGCCCGCTGAATGGTATCCGGCCGACGGAACGGGCTGGTGGGCCGCAAGATGCTGAAGCAATCAAATAGGCGGCCATCTTGGCGAAGGCGTTGGAGCGTATACTCCACCCATTCGATATCCGGGGAAATATCGCCCGCAAATTCAGGGGGGCGTAAAAACGGCACTTCCGCCCCGTAATGACGGGCAATTTCCGCATACTTCCCGGAGTCCGTCGACACGATAATGGCCGCGAAAATCGCGCTCTGCCTGGCCGCGGCTAAGGTGTAAGCCATCACCGGATGGCCACCCAGAGGGCGAATATTTTTGTCCGTGACGCGCTTGGACCCGGCGCGGGCCGGAATGAGCGCTACGATGCTCGGTTGTTTTGCAGACATTTACTTCCCTTGATCTCTCACGGGGCAATTGAGGCTCCCTGTTCGATGCGGGATGCGCGCCAAGCGCCGCTCAACAGGCACCGCGCTCCCCAATTCTTCAGCGTCAGCGCCTGCCGGCCGCACGAAAGTATTTCCTGCCGCGGGCCTCACGTCTGGGGCCGCCGATTCTAAAGAGTGCCGGAATTATCCATTTTCGGAACAGTTTAGCCCTTTGAAAAACCACGGATAGGCCGACCGGGATGTTTTTCATACAACTAAATTGATACCCATTTTCAAAATCTCAACCCGCCGCCGCAATCCCGCATCAAAAGTTCGTTTACCAGGCCGTAAAGCCCCCGTCCACGATGAGTTCGATACCGGTCACATAGGCTGAGGCCGCTGAGGATAGAAAAAGCAAGGGACCGCGTAGGTCGGAAGCGGTGGCCATCCGTCCCATGGGCACACGATGGCAGAATTTGCGTTTGAATTCTTCATCCTGATCGCCCAACACCCCGCCGGGCGACAAGGCGTTGACCCGCACGCCATAAGGGGCCCATAACGTGGCCAGATACTTGGTCAGGTTGACAACAGCGGCTTTGGAAGCTCCATAGGCTGGAGGTTTGAGAAAGGGCGGATCGCCGCGGATATGGTCGTAAAACCGATTGTCCGGCGACACGCTGGCATACAGGGACCCGATATTAATGATGGCACCCCGGCCGGCCTTCACCATCTGGCGGCCGAAGACTTGGGTCACCAAGAAAAGCCCCAGGGTATTCACTTCCAGAATTTCAAGGTTTTGCTCAAAGGGAATATCTTCCAGACGATGTTCTTTTTCCCCTCCGGCCGGCGGCCGGTCGATCCCGGCGTTGTTGACCAGGATGGAAGGCTCCCCCAAAGCTTCCACACATTGCCGGCACCCGGCTTCCAGCGCGGTGCGGTCGCGCACATCCGCACGGATCAGTTTCAGGTTGGTCTCGCCAAAACGGGCCTGAATCCTCTGAAAAGCTTCCGAAACAGGTGCCGCGGGCCGATCGCACGCCAATACCGCCGAACCCGCCTCCAGCAGCGTCTCCACCCAAATGGGACCCAAGCGGCCCAGCGCGCCGGTCACGACCGCCACTTCACCCTCTAAACGGAACAAGTCCCTCAAGACACAGCCTCCGCGATGCGCTTTTCCTCCCAGCTTTCCGCACCGTTGAGTCTCCCGAAGCTGATCGCCTCATCCGCCTTTACCGGGTGAAGGGTGACTCGGCCGATGACCTTATCCAATTCATAGGGCGGCAGGCCGTCACCGGGTGACTTGATCGCAATATCCTCGCGTCTCAGCGCGTGGCCTGGCGGCAAGTCGCGCGCGGCCACCAGTTTTTTGCCCATTTTAACCATGGGGTTTAGTTCACTTTCGTAAACCCTTTTGACCCCGTCGCCCATCGCCACGCGCAACCGGTGCAAGTCGCGGACCATTTTGCGAAACCCGATGGGCTCCAAAGAAAAGGCATGATCGGTGCCTTTCCAGGTATGGTTGAGCGTAAAGTGCTTTTCGATGATACGGGCGCCCAACATATAGGCCGCCACGGCCATGGCAATGCCGTTATCATGGGAGGACAGGCCGATCACGGTGTTGGGGAAGCGTTCGCGGTAGCTGGTGATCACCCGCAGATTGAGTTCTTCGAAGGCCGCCGGATAGCCGGATGTGCATTGCAGCAGGCCCAGTTGCGAGTTGATCGGCATAATGGCGTCATAGGCTCGGTTGACATCCTCCATGGTTCCGCCTCCCGTACTGAGGATCATGGGCTTCTGAAATTTGGCGATATGCACCAACAACGGAATACTCTTCAGATCCCCCGAGGCGATCTTGAAGGCCGGCACGTCCAGTTTGGCCAAAAAGTCCGCGCTGTCGAAATCAAAAGCCGTCGCAAACAGGCTGATCTCCAGTTCCCGGGCGTAGTGATTCAGTTCCTGATACTCATCCCAACCAAACTCGAGGGCCTCGCGGTGTTCACCGTAGGTCAGGCCAAAACTGTTTTCATGATCATAGGTCTTATTGTACATGGCCCGAGTGTAGAGTTGGCGATTATTGCGCTTCTGCAACTTGACCGCATCCGCGCCGCACTCCTTGGCAACCCGAAACATCTCTTTCGCCGTTGCCAGCTTTCCCTGATGGTTATGTCCGATCTCCGCGATCACATAACAATCGCCGTTATCGTGAATCGTTTTGCCATCGATAACAAGTTTTCGCATTCCTTCTCCTCCTCGCGAAAGGTTAATATTCAGATTGAGTTAATCGTCAATTTGTCCCAATGAATCCGGCCGCGCCGACCGCCGCCTTACCCCAGATGAAAGGATCGTTCCGGGTTCGGCGTCGATCTTAAGCGCCCCCGGCGGGCAGGATCGTCGCGAACAAATCACAAACCTCCCGCACCGCGCCGTGTCCCCCCGGCGCGCTCGTCCGGTAAAGCGCAAGGGGGAGCACATCGCGATGCGCATCCTGGACGACAATCGGCAGCCCGACGCTTGCGAGGCAGGCCGCATCGTTAATATCGTTGCCGACAAAACTGATCTCCGCCAACGCCATGCCCAACTCCCGGGCGATATTTTCCAGGGTCTGAAGTTTGTCCCGGCAGTCCTGCAAACAGCGCACCTGCAACTTGCGGGCCCGCGCCGACACCACCGGATTCGATTCGGTGGAAATAATAATCGTCTCGATTCCTAAACGCTGCAGCTTCTGTAGACCAAGGCCGTCACCGCGATAGCACTTCACCGCCTCAGATCCATCCTGGAATACGTATACCATGTTGTCGGTAAAAACCCCGTCAAAGTCGAAGGCCACCAGACGAATTTGCCGGATCAGTGCCTGCAACGCCGAGTTTTCAGAGCCGTGGGGATTTATTTTCATTGGCGCCCCTTCAACCTCTCACTTAATTCCATATGGCTAAACAGATAGCCAGCGGATCGCGACTCAAAAATTCAACCGGGACGCGCCAGAGCCCCAAAGGCAAATTGACCATCATCGCCAATCCCCTAAAAACGGACTCGCGCCTGGTAATCGAGACTGTCGAAATTCCGCTGCTCGCTGCCGGTTTCACCTTTTGCTAATTCTAAACCGGCCGAGGCGTGATTATCCGCCGCCACGACGACCCCGTCCTGCAGCCGGTAGGCCCGATCGGCAGCACACAGCAGAGCCGGTTGGTGCGAGATAGCCAGGATCGTAAGCTGCCCCCGCAGCCCTCGTAAGGTTTTGCAGATCGCCTCCTCGCTTTCAGGGTCAAGGGCGCTGGTGGCTTCGTCCAGAATCAGCAGCTTAGGCTTGTGGACCAGGGCGCGCGCAATCGCAATGCGCTGTCGCTGTCCTCCCGAAAGTTTGCCCCCGCGTTCACCCACCAGGCTTTGCATTCCCTGCGGCATCGCCTGAACGAACTCCCAGGCCCCAGCGGCAGCCAGCGCCTGCTCGGCATCGGCCTCTCGCAGTTCGGGGTCGCCCAGGGTGACATTGACCAAAACCGTATCATGTAATAACAGCGTTTCCTGGGGCACATAGCCGATCATGTGCCGCCAGCTTCGCAGCTCGACCTCCGCCAACGGCAAATCATCGATCCATATCTCGCCTTGCTGCGGCCGAAGCAGCCCCGTCACCAAATCCACGATCGTTGTTTTGCCCGACCCAGAAGGACCTATGAGAGCAGTCATCATGCCCGCCGGAAAGGTCAGCTCCACGTCCTGCAAGACGTCGCTCTGCCCGTAGGAAAAACTCACCCGGTCCAAATGAATCGCATGTTCCAGCGACGGCCTCCGGCTTCCGGGCACCGTTTCCTGCTCCGCTTCGGCCTCCCGGATGGTATCCTGCAATGACCAATAGGCGCTCTCAAGGATGACCATCTCCTGGTATTCTTGTTGAACCTTGCCGACCTGGGTCAAGAGCCGCGCCAGCAAGAAAATCAACACCATCACGGTGGTCAGCGACAGGCGCCAGTGCACCAGTGCCACATAGAGGCCCGTTGCCAGAAAACCCGCCAGCATGGGCTCCTGAATGGCCCGCAGGACCTCCTTGCTGAAGACTTGTTTCTGCAAGGCCTTGTTTAAGCGCGTCGTCTCCCTAGCCAGCACCGATTCCGCCAGGTGCTCCCGCGCCATCGCCTTGAGCGGTTTGATGGACTGCAAACTATCGGTCAGATGGGCCAGCAACGATTGGAATAGTTTTGTCTGACGAGTACCGGCCCGGCGGGCTTTCCGGATAAAGCGACCCAGCGCCAGAACCAGAACCATCCCGGCGGCCAGAGAGGCCAGGGTGGCCTTCCAGGACACCAGCAGAGCTACCCCCACATACACCAGGGCCTGAATCATCAATACCACCATGCGGGCCGCACTAAGATAAGCCTTGCTGGCACGCTGGGACTCGGTTGCCATGGCATTGGCCAGGCGGCCCAAAGGCTGACGAACGTGGTATTGCCAGCGCGTAATGAGCAATGCGCGCAACAGCGCCAGCCGAAGGTCCGTGGCAAAATGCGCGACGGTGTAACCGACCCGTTTGTTCGCCACCAGCACCAAACCGCTCTTCAAGGCGATTGCGCCGATGATCACAGCCAAGAGCACTTCGACCGTCGGGTTTACTCCCAGGCCCACCAAGGTCTCGTTCACCAAGCGCTCCGCGGCGGCGCCTTTTCCCGCCGCCGCACCG
>CP070697.1:1285748-1295448 GCA_020353555.1 Desulfobacterales bacterium | reverse complement strand
AGGCCAGAAGCCATTCGGCCTCCATACAGGCGTTGGATTCGAGCATCCCCACCCAAAACCCTTCCGGGTTTTGGCGGGCTTCCAGCCATTGGAGCGCCCTCCCAATGGCATCGTCCAATGCGAAACTCGGCGTATCTTGGGCGGCGACACCCACCGTTTTCATGAACGTATACCTCCGGTCGCCGCTGGGGCTGCACAAAGTTTCCGTTTTTTTTCGCAGCCCTGCCCGCCTGATCCTCGCGAACTGTCCCGGCCCTGCGCATGCCCAGGCGGACCGGCCGCCCAACCCTGACGCGTGAGTCTCATCTGATCCGCTATTTCCCCATGGGAAGTGGGGCCCCCCGCCGGCGCCCGTTACATCTTACCCTTTTCGCCCCCAAAAGGTTTCCAGCCGCGATTTTTGTGGATTCCCGCGGGTGGCTCAAGAAATTTTGATTCAGGAAATATAGAGAAGCGCGATTTAGATGTCAAATCAATTGGGCCCGTAAGGAAAGCGCCGAGCTCAGGGCGGCCTAAATCTTCCGTCTTTGAGCGCGCCCTCCTTTCGCGCCAGATCGATGGGCCACACGGGTGCAGCAAAAAAATGCTTAGCCCATTTGGTAACTGTGCAGTCCGGGCAGGTAGTTCACCCCGAAATAAGTAAACAGTACGGCAGCAAACCCGGCAATCGACAAATAAGCGATGCGTTTGCCATGCCAGCCGCGCATCATTCGGGCGTGGAGCAAGGTGGCATAAATAAACCAGGTAATCAGTGACCAGGTTTCTTTAGGATCCCAGCCCCAATAGCGACCCCAGGCCGAGTTGGCCCACACCGCACCGGTTATGATCCCCGCGGAAAGAAACAGGAAGCCGAACATGACCAGTTGATGGTTCAGTTCGTCTAAAACGTTGACGCGGGGGAAACGACTCAGGAGGGTGCTTTTACCTTCCGGATCACGATGCTTGATAAGGTACATGAAACTAATCCCAAAAGCCACCGCAAAGGCCCCGTACCCTACAAAACAGGTGATCACGTGGGCGATCAGCCAGTTGCTTTTCAGGGCCGGAATCAACGGTTGGATCCGATCGTCGATATTCGGTGAAAGCGAAGCATAGGCCAGCGCCAAAAAAGCGAGCGGCGTCGTAAAGGCGCCGATGATCCGGTTGGCATACTTGCGCTCAATGAACAGGTAAATCAACACCATGGTCCAGGCGAAGAATATTAACGACTCGTACAGATTGGACAGAGGCGCATGACCGATGCCCAGTTTGTAGGATTCGACCCAACGCAAGATAATCCCGGCCGTATTCCCGGCCAGCCCGATGATCGCTGCGCCCGTACCGGCTCGACCTACCCCCGGCTTCTTGAACACCCAGGCGAAAATGTATAAAAATCCCGCCAGACCGTACACAAATGTTATTGCCGATAATATGCTTGAACTGTTCATCATCCTTCCTCTTTCAACCGGTTCGCCACGGGGCCCGCAACGCCGAGCAAACCGTTATTCATCGATGTTTTTGACTTGCGCGTTCGGCTCCTTACCCCAACTTGGCGAGCTCTTCAGCCATCTGGGCGACTTTTCTTTGCATTCCGACTTTATTCTTATTGGCCGTGCCGGCCACCATGATACGGCTTTTCTGACCGGCGGGGATAATCTCCACGCACAGTTGCTGGTGGGATGTGAAAAATGTGATGTAGCATCCCAGAATAATCATGATAAAACCCGCATAAACAACCCCCACGCTGGGATCCTTCGTCACCTGGAGGCCGGTATAATATCGGGGTGTATACCCGGCCAAGGCGATCGCCACACGGCCTCGCCGCATTTTGTCAAAACTTGGGAAGCGCAGCGGCAACGTGACCTTGGTCGAGTTCCCATCCCCTGAGGTCAGTACTCCCACAAAAGCCTCGCCGATATTGTGGCCCTTGAAGCTGGCCGACCGCTCAAAATTCTTGAGCACGAAAGTTCCGAGATTATCCGGAATGACAACTTCCTGCCCGATAAAGGCCTGCTTGCTGTAAACCTTCCCCGTCGCCTGGCTCGTGAACTCCAGCTTGACTTCATTCGGCGGAACTTCTCCGTAAGATGACTGAAATATATTAATACCCGCGTAACGCAAGGGATCATTCACGATAATATCTTTCTGAAAGATCGGCTGGCCCTCTTTCAGAATGGTCAGCTTGGAGCGAAATTCCTTGGGTGCTCCGGAATCGTAGAAACTGACGCTAAAATCATCACAACGGATGGCAAAATCCAGCCGGAGCGTGTCGTTGGTATTTCTGAGTCTAATGTCTTGAACGGCTTCGCCTTCCGGGATATTGACAAATCCCTCAATCCCGAAAAATGAGCTGACCAAACCGCCGAATAAAAGCACTACCACGCTCAAGTGCACGACATATACGCCCAGGCGGGTCAAGCGACCCTTTTCACCAAAAACCGCAAAGCCCTCGTCGGTCTCTTCCACGCGGCTGTAACGAAATCGACGGGCGATAAACGCCGCGTACAGGTCCTGCAACTGGGCGGGAGAACGATCATCATGAAACTCTTCCTTTTGGGGTAGGCGACGAAATCTCGCAATCTTAAAAGCGGGTATCTTGACAAAGACGATCTGCCAAATCGCCTTGAGCCGGTCGATGGAACAGACGACGATATTTGAGGCCAACAAAAAAAGCAAAAAGCGAAACCACCCGGAATGGTACATATCAAAAAGGCCCAGCGTCGACAATAAACGGTAAAGCGCAGGCCCAAAAGTTTGAACGTAGGCGGCCGGATCTTCGTTTTGCGGGATAAGTGTCCCGACAATCGACGTGGCGGCCAGGGTTAGCAACAGGACGATTGTCAGCCTGATCGAGGCAAAAAATTCCCATAGTCTGAAATGAGAAGCATCCGCAGAGATCTCCTTAGTGCTCATAATTTTTCCCCTCCAAATATAAATCGGAGTGATTCTCATATCAAAGAATCGACAATGAAGCAACCGTTGACAACCTCAAAGTAGCTTTCAAATCGCCCGTGTCAAGTTTTATTATGGATTCAGCGACCGCGCGGGCAGGCAACAGAAATGCGCAATGAAGGGGTTGTTGGAGCGGAGAAACCCATCGCCTCCGACGAGGCTCCCGGGACATGTTAATGACGGTTACGAGTCAAGCGATCGCCGCTGCGCTCGCAGCGGCCGGACCAAAATTAGCCGGAAAGGTCGCCATTGAATTCACCTGGCGTTCCCGCAAACAAAAAGGTCTTCCGTCGTGCCTTTTTCAGCAAAGCTGTGACGGAAGACCTTTTGACTGCGGCGCCTGGGCCCGAAGATTTTCCCAGCGTGCTCCCAAGAACAATCTGAGACTCGGAATGCGCTTGCACGGTAAATCGCTACGGAATATGCGCTAACATTCCGGGCTCACACTCCCACGGGAAGAAATATCAATGACTCCTGATCCACCTGCTGTTCTGCGCTCAGTGATTCGTCAAGTAAAGCTTAAACGTTATTTTTTTACGTAAACACCGCGCTCCTTGGCGTAAACCTGGCCCTTGTTGGAAAGCTTATAGAGGGCGTTACTGAGCTGGCGGGGCTTAAGACCGGTCTTTTCTTTCAGTTGAGCGATCGTAACCCCCTTTCGGCTTCGTTTAACAATGTCGAATACGGACTCGAGCACCGTCATTGGCTTGCCGGCGGCGGGGCGGGCCACACTCTTCTTTGCAGCCGGCGCGTTCCCCGTCTTGGGTAGTTTGCCTAGCTCCTTGGAAAGCTTCTCTACCTGCTTGGACAGGCTTACCAGTGATTTGGCGATGGATTTCATTTCTTCTTTTAACCTCTTCATAGGATTTTACCTCCCTTGTGCTTCAAAGTTTTCTCCCGTCGGGATACTTCTAGAAAACCCTAATACAATTTCCTATTAAAGTCAACAGGATAACTAGGAGTGCGGATCAGAAACGCGATCTCATCTTCTCCTCGTCACTTCACCGGGGCGCAGCAAAGGTCCTTTTCTGACGACGCATTTCCCGTCCGAACTGCCTGCGGCGAGGGTGAAATCAATCCGCGCAGTACGCCGTGTGTTTGCCACAATCGCGCCTGAGGCCGCGGCGCGGGACATCTTCTTCACGCGCCAAATACCTCGCTGGCGGGCATCTTTTCCAGATCTTCGTTTGTCAATTCAAAAATTCTCTTCCGCCGATCACTATCGGAAGCAAACAAAAGACCCCAAGGCGCTTGCGCCGGGGAGGTCGAGATCATCCGCTGCCATCCTAGCACCGCTTAGTCGAATTCGGGCACGAAATCGCTGCTCACGCCGGATAGCTTCCGACGGCGGCCCGCCGCAGACGGCGACCGCAAAGCGGTCGGGCCGGTGTCCGGAGCCATCCCTGGAAGACGCCCCAGCGATCTTCGGACCACCGTCGTGAAGTTCGTCCACCGGCGACTAACGCATTTTCTTTTCCGGCTAAATATGTTATCAGGGACGCGACAGCTCAGATTTGGAAAGTAGCGCCAACCTTTTCTAAGGTAAATGAAATAGAGTTGCCAACGCCGTTGCAGCTTGCCGCCTGCGCCCGCAATTTTCACATCCGTTGCAGGGGGCTGGAATGGCACACCGTCTTTGGCATTGCAGTTCTGGACGGGCGGTTTCCGTCCGTCCATGCCTTCTACCCAGAAGATGAACTTGAAGAGGAGCTCAGGCGCATGCATGCAACCGGAAACAGAAGAAATAGCGCCAAGGCAAAGCGATCCTTCAACGTTAAATGCTAGGCTCTCGACGCTTGTGCTTTTTAGCCCACATGCCAAATCTTCTTTTTCCTGTTTTCCAATCTCGCTGCGGTATGCTTTCTGCGGGGTTCGATCCTCTGACGCCGGTCTCCCGCACTGCTGCATTCCACGACAAAAAAGGTGTTAAGCGCCCATCCATTTAAGACGCAGCGGAGACAAAAGGAAAAAATGATCACATCCGAATATATCATCCTGATACTAGGTTACTTGTTTGGTTTCTACATGTCCTGGAACATCGGTGCCAACGACGTTGCCAATTCAATGGCCTCGGCGGTGGGCGCCAAAGCCATTACGATTCGCCAGGCAATTATAATCGCAGCCATATTGAATGTCGTCGGGGCCACTTTCATTGGCGCCCACGTGACCAACACAATTCGGAAAGGAATCGTGTCGACCGAAATTCTCAGCGACCCGCAAGCGGCCTTGCGTGGAGGGCTGGCCGCACTGCTGGCCGCCGCCCTCTGGGTGAGTTTTGCCACGTGGAAATCCCTACCGGTTTCAACGACCCATTCCATCGTGGGCGCCATGATCGGCTTTGGAATCATGGCCGGAGGTCCTGCAGTGATTAATTGGGGGAAACTCGCGGCGGTGGTGATGAGTTGGATCATATCCCCGGTTTTCAGTCTCTTGATCGCCTTCAGCATGTTTAAACTCATCGTCCACTTGATTCTTAAGAGGCCCGAGTCTTCGGCACGGGCACTAGCTTTAGCGCCGTTTTTTATCGGACTAGCCTTTTTCGTCGTCATCCTGTCCTTTCTGTTTAAGACCCCGCTGGGAAAAAATCTTTCGATTACCTCATCGACCGCCCTCCTTTTAGCTCTTATTGCCTCTCCCATTTTAGGGTGGGGAGCAAAACGGATTTTACGACAAATTCTGCAGAAGAGATATCAAAATGGCGTGGAAGAGATTTTCAGGCGGATCCAGATTGGAACGTCTTGTTACGTGGCTCTGGCCCAGGGGGCCAATGATGTCGCCAATGCCATCGGTCCCCTGGCCGTGATTTATTTTCTGGTCAAGACCGGCAGTGTAGGGGCCACCGTCCCCGTACCGGTTTTTCTCCTCTTATTTGGCGGGATCGGCATCGCTTGCGGGATCTCCATGGCCGGTTACCGGGTCATGGATACCATCGGAACCAGAATTACCAACCTCACCAACACGCGCGGCTTTTCCGTCGACTTTGCGGCGGCCTCAACCGTGCTGTTGGCATCTAAATTGGGCTTGCCGGTCTCCACCACCCACGCCGCCGTAGGCGGTGTGTTGGGGGTGGGGCTGGCCGGTGGAATCGATGCGGTTAATTTCAGGGTCGTTCTGCAAATTATGGTTTACTGGGTCTTGACGGTACCGGCGGCCGCCGCGACAAGTATGATCATTTTTAAAATACTTCAATTGACTTGGTAAAGGAGGTGGTTATGCGTCTGCCCTTTTTGTCGTTGTTCAGAACATCACCCTTTGAGGGCCTGCAGGAACATGCCGAGAAGGTCAAAGAATGCGCCTGGGCCTTTCAACAGGCCATCGAGTGTCATATCTCCACCGCCTGTCAGACTTTTGAAGATTTCCGGGCGGAGGTGGACCGGCTGGAAAGTGAAGCCGATGCGATTAAAAGACGGATCCGTGGGCATCTGCCGAAGGGAACGCTGATGCCCGTGGATAAATTTCAGTTATTCCGTTATTTACGAGAACAGGATAAAGTGCTGGACGCGGTGGAAGAGGCTCTGGACTGGATCTCCTATAGGTCGGAGCCCGGCATCCCCGAAGATTTCGCTAAGGATTTTTTCATGCTGGTTGATGCCGTTTTGGATCCCATCGAAGAGTTGAGTGTCATGGTAACTGAGGCCCACAAGTATTTTAGAAGTTATTCGGAAAAACAGCGAAAGGTGGTGAAGCAGATTATCCACACCATTCGCCAGCAGGAACATGAGGCCGATAAAGTGGAAGATGCCATTAAACAAAAGATCTTCAACACCAGCTCAGACCCTATAACGGTTTTTCATATGGTGCGGCTGGCCGAAACGATCGGCTCCATCGCCGACCACGCGGAAAACGCCGGCGATATGATGCGCGCCATGCTGGCCCGGTAAAACAGTTGACCTCAGGCTTCCCGCCGGAAGCACGCCTTTATGGCCGCCCAACCCCCAACTGCGCGCATTCGTGACAACAAGGACGACCCGAATCCCCAACGAACAGAAAAGGCCGTCGCTAAGATCGTACGTGATCAGCGGGTTAAACAGCCGGGTGTGTGATCGGGCAGACGGCAAAACAGCTGTGCGGGGCGAGAAAATTGGAAAGGCGCGTCAGAGCGAGGCAGTGCTGAACTCAACGAGATATTCGACCGGCTTGACTTTTCGGTCGTCTTGCGGGTTAAGCGGAAGCCCTAAAGAAGGCCCACCAGACATAGACCCAAAAGGCGAGAATGGATCCCACGGCCATTAGATATCCCCACCAGTCAAAGGGCCGGGAGGCGAATCCCCGCTTATCGACGTCGCCGACCCTGCTGCGGCACACAGGACATTTCCGGGCCTTGAGCGGAAGATACTCAAAGCACTCCGGACATTTCTTGGTCGTAAATCCGCGAATCTTTTCCTCGTTAACGTACAGGTCTTCAGACATCCCTATTCATCCTCTGAAACTGAAGGAAGACAAGCCCCCCTACGGAACCATTATCCGTCGATCCTCCTCCCCGGCGATCTAGTTCATCGGTCAATTCGCGCAATTACTTTAGTTTTAGGTGGGCGCGGCCGTATTTTTTCATCCTCCCTTACTCTACAAATTCCTCCTCAATGGATATCTCACTTTGCTCTTTTTTTTGGGCCAACCAAGCTTGAAAGGTTTTAAACTGCTTTTGCCGCAGCAACCGATTTTTGATATCGACCTTTTCTTGATCGAAATCATCCAGTGCCGGTGCCCGTCTCTCTTTGAACTGAATCACATAGTATCCCTTTTGACCTTTGAGAACGCGATCCGGCAATTTGTGCGTATCGGAAAGCGTAAACGCCACCTGTGCGATCTCACGTTCCAAACCGATGTCAGGAATGGTATCGTTGCGTTTAAAGAAGCCGGTGGACGCCGGGGTAACGCCGAACTCTTTACCGGCCTCGGCCAGGGACTGTCCTTGATTTGTCAAGACCTCCCGGAGTGCCTCGGCCTCCTGGCGCGCCTTTTCCTCCTGTTTTTGCCGGATCAGATCGGCTTTGACCTTGGCTTCCACGGTTTTTAATTCCGGTGTTTCGGCCGGAAGTTTGGCGACCGCTCGCAGGAGATAATAGCCGTCGCCCAGATCCTGGACCTCGCTGATTTCATCATCGGCCAAGTCAAAGGCCGCAGCGGCAAACTGCGGGCGGTTTTGAATCCCTGTTTCCGGCCCCTGGCGGGTGAAAAAATCGGTGGCTTGAATCTCGAGGTCGTGATCCGCGGCTAATTTCTCCAGCGAAGCACCTTCAAAAGATGAATCATAGGCGGCCTGGGCCTCATCATAGGCCATGTTTTGGGACCGTTCATCCGTCAGTCGCTTGCGAATGGCGTTTTCGGCCTCCGCCAGGGTTTGAGTGGCAGCCGCATTCACTTTTTCCACTTTGATGAGGTGCCAACCGAAACGGGTGCGCACCGGTTCGCTGATCTCGCCGGCTTGCATTGCAAAAGCCTGATCGGAAAATGGTTTAACCATGGCCTCTTTCTCAAAAGTGCCCAGATAACCGCCCTGGTCTTTACTGGCGTCTTCGGAGTACTGTCGCGCCAACTCGGCAAAATCCTTGCCCTCTTTGGCCATCTTGAGGACATCCAGAATTTTTTCCTTGGCTTGGGCCACGGTTTCCGGATCGGCATCCTGATCAACTTTAATCAAAATATGGCGCGCTTCCACGGTTTTCGCAGTCTGGAATTCCTCTGGATGCAACTCATAATACTCCTGGATTTCATCATCAGAGATCTCGACGCGTGAGGCATAAGTTTGCGGTTCAAATTTGATATACTGCACCTTAACTTGCGGTTCGGTTTTGTAAGAGTCTTTATTTTGGCCAAAAAATTCCACCAGTTCATCACTCGAAGGGATGATATCTTGGTAGCGCTGCGGATCAAACAATACATAATCAAGATTTACCGTGGCATTATTCCATTTAAACCATTCCAGGGCCTCCAGATCTGAAACCTTGACGCTGCTCGTAATCACCTCTCTGAGCTTTTCAATCAAAATCGCCTCTCTCTGACTGACTTCAAATGCGTCCGGCGTCATCTTGTTCAGATTGAGCAAATTTTGATAAAGACGGTTGTCAAACACACCGGCTGTCTGAAAAGCGCTGATATTGCGAATGGATTGAGCCAGTTCTGCGTCGGTCACACGCAAATTGAGTTCCGCCGCCCCCTGAAGCAAAAGGTTTTTATCGATCAGCTGGTCCAGCGCCTGGCGCTTGAGCTGGAAAGTTTTCAGCAACTCCGCATCTAAATTGTTTCCGAATTGTTGGCGAAACCGTTCAATCAGGTTGTTGTAAGTCGCGTTATATTCATCCAGGGTAACCACTTTTCCATTGACCCGCGCCACCCGGCCGGACCTTCTGGACGTGTAACTTCCCACGCCCCAAAAAATAAACACAATCACGATCGCACCCAGAATGACTTTGATCAACCAGGTTCCCGCATGTTTGCGCATTAAGCTGAGCATAAATTCCCTCTTTCCCTATTTTTGCTATCGTTGATAAACCGATTGAATGGACAGATTACCCCGGCATTGAATTGTCAAACAGGGCAGGAAAATTCGTTACGCGATGAGCGTCAATGGCTTTTCCTGTCGATCCATTTTGGTGCCCACGCTCGCCGAGCAAAATGCACATAAATACTCATATTTGTCGCCTTCCGGCAGCACAAGCAGCAGGCGTTTGCGCACGGGCACCGCCTGTTTGCATCGCGGACAATAAAGCTGTGTGGCATCAAACTCTTTATAAGCATCCGCAGTCTTTGCTCGTTGTGGAAATGAAAC
>CP070697.1:1275943-1285648 GCA_020353555.1 Desulfobacterales bacterium | reverse complement strand
TGGGGATCGCCCTGGCGGTCGGATGGTCGTTTATCATCGGGTACCCGTTGTTTCGTCTGAAAGGACACTACTTTGCCATCGCCACCATCGCCACCTCCCTCGTGCTCAAAGACCTCTTTGACGTATGGGATTTTGTCGGCGCGGCCCGCGGTCTCGAAATTTCGCCGATTGAATATAACCCCCCTGATTTTCGGCGCCTGATATTCAAAGAAGATATCTACTATTATTATATCATCTTCGCCTTCTTTCTCGGTGGAATCCTCTATATGAACTGGTTTCGTAAATCCCGGCTGGGCTACCAGCTGCGTTCCGTCAAAGATAGTGAAGACGTGGCCCGTTCTCTGGGTATCAACGTCCACTGGGCCAAAATCAAGACCTATGCGATTGCCACGGCCTTTGTCAGCATGGTGGGCTCCTTCCACGCCTGTTATATCAAAAACATTGAGCCGGAGGACACCATGAGTCTGGACCTCTCCATCCTGATCGCCCTCATGGCCATGCTGGGCGGGGCCGGATCGCTTTGGGGGCCCATCATCGGCGCCGGCGTTCTGATTCCGCTCAAAAGTTATCTCAAGGAATGGCTGGGAGCCCAAGCGGGTTTAGTCGGCATCGATTTGATTCTTTATGCCGTGATCATTATGCTCATCGCGGCCGTTGAGCCCCGCGGAATTTGGGGCCTGGTGGAGAAAGTCCGGCGGAGAAAGCGCAACTGATGGCCTTGCTGGAAGTTCATCAATTGACCAAGTATTTCGGCGGCTTGAAAGCCAACGACCGGATATCCTTTGCCCTCGGGAAAGGGGAACTCCTGGGGTTGATCGGTCCCAACGGGGCGGGCAAGACGACCCTGTTTAACTGTATCTCCGGGTTACATCCCGTCTCCTCCGGCCGGATCGTTTTTGACGGCGGCGATATAACCCCCTTGAAGGCCCATGAGGTGGCCCGGCGGGGACTGGCGCGGACCTTTCAGGTGTATGTATCCGCCGGGGATCTGAGCGTCACCGAAAATGTCATGGTGGGTTGTTTTATGCGGACCCGCTCCCGGACGCGCGCCCAAGCGCGCACGGAGGCCATCCTGGAAGATCTTAAACTGCGGGAGCTCGCCTCGCATCGGGTGAGCGAACTACCGGTGGCGGCCCAGAAACAGGTAACGATGGCCACGGCCTTGGCCACCGATCCTAAATTACTGCTGCTGGATGAAGTCGCCGCCGGTTTAAATCCGAGCGAAATCGAGGATATCATGATCAGCATCCGGCACATTCACCAGGATCTGGGAGTCAGTATCATCCTGATTGAGCACGTCATGGAGCTGGTGATGAAGATCAGCCAGCGGGTGATCGTATTGGATTACGGCCAAAAAATAGCGGAAGGCCATCCGGCGGAGATTATCGGCGACTCCCGGGTTATCAAAGCCTATCTCGGTGATCGCTACGTTCGGGAACACGGCGGAGAGTTGCAATGACGGATCAACCGCTCCTTGCGCTCATCGACATCAAAGTCCGCTATTCGGGACTGCCGGTTCTCCACGGCGTATCTTTGCACATCAGCCTGGGGGAAACCGTGTGTGTCCTGGGTTCCAACGGCGCCGGCAAATCCACCCTCCTGCGCGCGATCATGGGTTCACAGCGGGCCTTCGAAGGCAAAATTCTCTTCATGGGGGAAGCCATCCAAAAACTCCGGACGGAAGAAATCGTGCGCAAGGGCATTGTCTACGTGCCCGAGGAAAAGATGCTTTTCCGTCCCCTTACCGTTGAGGAAAACCTCTTGCTGGGCGCTTATATTCTCGATGACGCCCGCAAGGTCCAAGACAACCTTCAGTTCGTTTACAACCTTTTCCCGAAACTCAAAGAACGACGCACGCAACCGGCGGCGACGCTTTCCGGGGGCGAGCAGCAGATGGTGGCCATCGGGCGCGGTTTGATGTCCCGGCCGCATCTGCTCATGCTGGACGAGCCTTCCCTGGGATTGGCCCCGATGTTGGTGGATGAAGTGTTGGATACCGTCCGACGGCTCAAGAGCGAAGGGATCAGCATCCTGCTGGTGGAACAAAATGTGCGGGAAGCCCTCGACCTGGCGGACCGCGGCTACGTTCTCCAAACCGGCCGGATCGTCGGCGAGGGGTCTGGCCGCGAACTGCTGGCAAGCGATATGTTTCGCAAAGCTTTTTTGGGCATTTAAAACGGCGATTCTATTAGCTTGGTCAGGTTAGACTGGTCTTGAACCTTGCAATGAGGGCTTCCCGTGCCCGCAGCGCCTGGTGCGCTTCTTCGATGGATACGGCCTCGAACCTGATTGCGTCTCCCGGCTTGATTTGGCCCAAAACGGAAAGGTCGGCGGCAATGACCGTCGCAATCTTGCGGTAGCCGCCGGTCACCGTCTCCCCTAAAATGATGATGGGCTGCCCGTCACCAGGCACCTGAATGGCCCCGGAAATCAAACCTTCGGAAATGATCGATTCGTCTGTGTGCGGCTTTCTTTCAATCCTCGGCCCCTCCAGTCGGATGCCGGTGCGGTCCGACTGGGGGGAAACCCGGTAGATGGAATGTCGAAAGGCCTGACGCCCTGCCCGGCTAAAATGATCGTCTTGCGGTCCCCACAGCACGCGCAGGACCCACTCGTTCGGGTACACCGGAATCAGGTCTGGATGGAATTTTCGGCCCGGCTGCTCCGCGTGGGTGTAAGCCACAGCCGACCTGAGAATATCACCGGTCTGGAGCGGTCGGCCCTCGAAGCCGCCGAAAGCGGAAGACAAGTTGGTAGAGCGGCTGCCCAGGATGGGCAACACGTCCAGCCCGCCTTTGACCGTGATATAGGCGCGACAGCCGCTGACCGGTCCGCGAAACGCAAGCTCGTCGTCTTTGCGTAAAGAATGCGCACACCACATCGCCAGGGGTCTTTTGTTGTGCTGCGGCTGAAGGTCCGCCCCCGTAACGGCGATCACGCTATCGGTCAACGCTCTGATCCGCAGTCCCAAGAGGGTGGTTTCGATACCGGCTTGATCTTCCGTATTGCCCACCAACAGATTGCCGATTCTTAAGGCAAACGCATCCAGGGCCCCACTGGGTGCCACTCCATAGCGCCCAAAGCCAAACCTTCCGAGGTCCTGAACGGTTGTCAGCAGACCGGGGGATATGATTTCCATGAGTGCTAGGCCGGCCACTGCGCGAGCTCCTCGGCCGTGATGGCATAAAAGGTGACGAGATCCCCCATCTCCAAAAGCGTTGGCGGCCAGCCGGCGGGATTGTAGAGCGTTACGGGAGTCCGGCCGATAATCTGCCACCCCCCCGGACTTGCCACCGGATAAATCCCGGTTTGCTTCTGGGCGATTCCCACCGAACCTCGCGGAACATGGGTGCGCGGGGTTTCGCGGCGGGGGGTGGCAATCGCAGCCGGAACTTCTCCCATGTAAGGATAGCCTGGCGTGAATCCGATCATGTAAACCTGATAAATGGGCGAGGTATGGTGCCGGATGACGTCGTCGGCCGTCAATCCGTGGTAGCGGGCAACCCATTCCAGATCCGGACCGTACGCGCCCCCGTAAACGACCGGAATCTTCACTCGTCGTGGTTGCGGCAAGGCCGAGGGATCCAGTGCGCTGCGCATCGCATCGATTTGGCTTTGAAGCGCCGGCAGGGTGATCTGCAGGGGATCATAGATCACCAGCAAGGAGCGGTAAGTGGGGACGAGTTCCCTGACCCCCGGGAGGAGGTTGCGCTCCAGGCCGACAAAAAGCTCCCGCACCTTTTGATTGATGCCGGGGCTGATTTCATCTCCCAGTTCCACCAGAAGCGCACGGTCTCCCATGATGCGATAGCGTGGTTTCTCGTAAAGCATGGGCTACGGGCTTTTCCGTCTGCGGTCCGCTGCCTGCGGCCTGTTTGCGGCGGTTGGCCGTCTCCTCCGTAAAGCCTAAAGAAAGCCCCCCGGCGGGGTGACTTCAATTCCAGCGCCCTGCAGCGTTGCGCGTATCTTTTGAACCAACGCCACGGCGGCGGGATTATCGCCGTGCACACAGATGGTATCGGCGGCAAGTTCAATTTCGGAACCATCCCGGCAAACGACTTTGCCGTCTTCCACCAATTTCAAAACCTTTTGCGCCACCACGCGATGATCGTGAATCACCGCACCCCGTTCTTTGCGGGATACGAGGGATCCGTCCGGATTGTAAGCGCGGTCGCCGAAAAATTCGAACGCTATCCGAATGCCGTGTTTGGCGCCGATGGCTTCGAGATCGTCCCGGCCCGGCCCCGCCAGTACAAATAAAATGAGGCGCGGGTCGAGGCGGCCCATGACTTCCGCTACCGCATCCCAAATTTCAAAATTGCCTGCTGCCATGTTATAAAGGGCGCCATGGGGCTTGACATGCTGAAGCTTAAGCCCTTGCGCGGCAGCAAACGCCTGGAGCGCACCAATCTGGTAGGTTACGTAGTCCTTAATTTCTTCTAAAGAAACATCCATGTTGCGCCGCCCGAATCCGATCAGATCCGGGAATCCCGGATGCGCCCCTATGGCGACGTCGTTTTGCTTGGCAAGCACAATGGTCCTTTTCATCACCGTGGGATCGCCGGCGTGAAATCCACAAGCAATGTTGGCCGAGCTGATTAACGGGATCACTTCTTCGTCTAATCCCAGTTTATAATTACCGAAGCTTTCACCCACATCCGAATTCAGGTCGATTTTCTTGGCCTTCATGATGACGATCTTCTCCACGACAACCGGCGGCACCGGCGGAATCAGGCCGCCCGAAACGGCCGGCCAGAGAGGCAGTATCAATTTATCTCACAAAAATTGGAGCATGACAAAACAATTTTGGCCGTTGGCTTCCAGGCTTCTCCAATCAGCAGCCTGTGAATTTAGCCGGAACCGAATTGCTCCTTGCGTCCAAGGTGCGCGTTGAGAGGGATGGGTTGCTGGTTATTGCAGTCCGCAAATCGAGGGGGAGCGGTCACGCACGTTCGGTTCGCATTGACCCAGCGGTGTGGTAGGACGGACCGCAGCCACGATTACTCCGGGGGATCAATGCGGCAGCTGGAAGCCAAAAGGGGCGGACCGCAATCCTGGGAAACGCAGCGACAATAAAAGGGAATAGGGCCCGCCCTATTCCCTTCACCGTACAAAAAGGCCGTGCTGGGATTCTCTAACGTTTTGAGAACTGGAATCGCGCCCTGGCACCCCGCTGTCCGTATTTCTTGCGTTCCTTGACCCGGGGATCACGCTTCACAAAACCCGCCCTTTTTAACGCTTGGCGCAGATCGGGATCCGCCAGAATGAGCGCACGGGTGATACCGTGCCGGATAGCGCCTGCCTGTCCCGCGACGCCTCCGCCGACAACTCGGATGCGAACATCATACGAATCGATGGTATTCGTGAGCTTGAGAGGTTCGATGGTTTCGGCCCGCGTGTTCTCAATCGTAAAATATTCGGCCAAAGGACGGTTGTTAACGATAATCTGTCCGTTTCCGGGCTTTAACCATGTTTTGGCAACGGCTGTTTTGCGTCTGCCGGTTGCATAATAAACGTTTTCGGTCTCCATTTAGTCTCCCCGTGCTAGGCAAATGATCTTCATTTCGATTTTGGATCAACGACCACGACTTCGGGCTTCTGGGCTTCATGCGGATGGGTATCACCTGGATACACTTTCAGTTTTCTGAAAAGCTGGCGGCCCAGTCGGTTCTTGGGTAACATGCCTTTCACCGCGAACCGTACGAGATCCTCCGGTTTCTTTGCGAGAAGTTTACCGGCCGTAATGGCCTTGAGCCCCCCGATATAGCCGCTGTGCCGGTAATAAGTTTTCTGATCCCATTTTTGGCCGGTGAGAACCACTTTATCCGCATTAATGACGATCACCCAATCCCCCATATCCGCATGAGGGGTATACAACGGCGTATGTTTTCCTCGCAGACGCGCGGCAATGGCTGAAGCCAGCCGGCCCAAAGTTGCCCCGCTGGCATCGACGACACACCAATTTCCGGGGTTGTCGGTTCTTTTCGCACTGTAGGTGTATTTTTTCACGATGGGTAACTCCTGTGATAATAGAATCTTGGCTTTCTAAATAAAAACCGGGCGCATGTCAAGGAAAAAAACGCAGTTTTTATTTTCTTGAGCACCGGCTTGCGGCCATAATTTTATTGAAAACAAACCGATTGAAAAGATATGATAGAACCGTCACCGATTCAAAATGCAAAACGCCGTCACATAAGGTAGCCCATGGAACCGCTAGAAATTGAAGTCAAATTTCACCTGCCGGATGTTACCGTCACTCGCAACCGAATTCTTGAACTTGGAGCGTTGGCCGGAGGACGTGTGTTTGAAACCAATATTCGTTTTGAAGATCACGAGCACAGTTTGATCCACCACAAAGCCCTTCTGCGACTCCGCCGGGATCGGAAAGCAACGCTCACGTACAAGTCCGAACCCCCTATCAAGGACGACGAAGTCAAAATTTTGAAAGAATTGGAAGTGGAAGTCAGCGATTTTGCTACAACGCGCCAAATCCTGGAATCGCTTGGCTACCACCAGGAACAGGTGTATGAAAAGTGGCGGGAGACATTTACCCTAGACCGTACCCGCTTCAGTATCGATAACATGCCTTTTGGAGACTTCCTGGAAATCGAAGGCGCCAAGGCGGATATCCGGGACATGGCGGACCAACTCGGCATGCCATGGGAACGCCGTATTCTCCTCAATTACCTGGAATTATTCGACCATCTGAGAACGAAATTAAATCTGTCGTTTACAGATGTCACTTTTCGCAATTTTGAACGCATCCGGTTTAATCCCGCCGACTGGCTTAACCGCTATGAAGCCGGTTGCCTTTAGAGGGGCAATCGGACGAAGAAATTGCATACCCGGGCGATCAGCTCCACCAAGGATGGCCGTTTATGTCTCACGGCAACAATGCCCACCGCCTCCGGCCGTCAAAGCACGGTTTTACGGTCTTGACCCTTAATCTTCGTTTCGGCTTGGCCGAGGACGGCGTCAACAGCTGGATCCATCGCAAAAAGGCCTTTCCTACCCTGTTTAGGCAGCACCGGCCGGATTTCATTGGCGTCCAGGAAGCCAATGATTTTCAAATCGATTTTCTGAAAAATATCCTCTCCGAATACGACTTTATCGGCCAACGGAGTCCCGCGCCGGCCTTCTGGCAAAATAACATCATCTTCTACAAGAAAACATGGAAGCCCGTCCGTGACGAACATTTTTTCCTCAGCCCGACTCCGCGGATACCCAGTCGTTTCCGGGAGAGCCGCTGGCCGCGCCAGTGCACCCTGGGAATGTTTCAACAACGGCGTCGTCAGTTGATATGCATCACCACGCACTTTGATTTTGACCCGGCCGTGCAAGTCAAAAGCGCCGGCATCATTATGGGTTGCCTGTCGCACCTGCCGGCGGATGTTCCGGCGGTGCTTATGGGTGACTTCAATGCCAGCCCCGCGCAGGAATGCCATTTGGTATTTACGGGGCAGAATAAGCAGTATCCTGTTCGAGGACCTAGTTTCAAAAACACTTGTCCCCAACCCTTTCCCGGCACTCATCATGGATTCACCGGAAGTACCCGAGGTGACCACATCGACTGGATACTCTACCGCGGAGGGATTATCCCGGATGACTTCCTGGTCATCCGGGACACCTTTGCCGGCATTTATCCGTCCGATCACTTTCCCCTGTGGGCCAGATTTAAGTGGAACGACGCCACGGCAAGCACACAGAGGCTGTAAGGCCCAGGACCCAAGATCAGCCGTTTTCCGAACTGTGCCGGCCGCCGGTTTGCGATCATCGGTCAGAGGGCTTCCGTTTTCCGGCGCCGGACGGGTGACGGCGGCCTAAAAATCGGCCGGAAAAGTCTGCTCCAACAACAAATCCCCGTTCTCGGCAATCACAAACACGGCCGCCTGATCGTAGAGGTCCGTGGAAGCGGGCGAAGTTCGCTTCAGCTTCATCCTCTTAAAATTCCTGATGGAAAAGGCTTGCCCCGGAGTTTTCTCCGACGGTCGACTCGCAACCAAGGTTGCCGGCGGCAATGTCAGCCATTCCTGCGGTTGAAGTTCATCGTTTTTCAATACGACCAGAATCTTTCCCGTAACCCGTTGGGAGTTCGAAGTGGTGTTTTTCAGCGTGAGTTGGGCCTTGAAGGTTTGCGTATCGGGCTCATGGGTTAGCTGGAAATCCTCGATGGCGACCCTGGAATTCGTCGTTGACGGTTCCTCGGCCGCTTCGGGGGCGGGATCGACGGGCGTGGCGGCCAATTGCTCTTGAGCTGCCGTCGGTTGTGTCTGCGAAGGCGTCTTCCGCACGTCGGAGGGGGCGGCGGTGTCTGATTCGATAAGGGGCGCGGCCCTAGCTTCCGGCGGGTCGTCCGACGTTTGCGCGGACACCTCGGATGATTCATTTGGGGGCCGTCGTATCGATTGTTTTTCCGCCGGATTCTCCTCCGTCCGGACCTTGCCTTCTTTCAGGCGAACTTCGGTCAAAACCAAGCGGGCCAGCAGAAGGTCCTTCTCATGACGCAAAGATTCAATTTCACCGAGGGCCGCGTTCAACTTTTTTTGCAGTTTTTGTTTCTCCCCGAGGCTCTTCTGATTCAAGATTAGAAAACCGATCGCCGCCGAAATCGTCGTTACCACGATAAGGAGCCCAATTGCGAGCAACCTTTTGAGGCGTTTATACGGTGTCACCCGGCCCTGACCATCCACAAATAGGATGGTCCAACGCTGGTCCATTGGGGGATGTTTCGCGTGAATCAGAGAATTCAGCGCTTTGCGCCAGCTGCTATTTTGACTGTCCTTCACTTGCCGCAACGAACCTCACAACTCGATGCCTGCGATCGGCCCCTACCGGCTGCCCGCGCCGGTTGCTGCTGATTGCAAAACCCGGTTGAATGCGTGGTAATCTTGACCTCAATGCGGACGGCGAGATAGAGGTCATCACGCCTTGGGAAAGCTTTTCCAGATTCCAGCCGCCCGCAACCCGGCCCCGCTCTCTTCCGCCCGAGCGCCATTCGACCACCGCCGCTTGATCGACCAAGCGTTGCCGAAAGCCTAAACGCTTACCCGTACGGGAGCGCCTTTTCCGGCCTTAAAGTGATGACAGGCGCTGCCCCTGTTCACAGCAATCTCCAAATACCCGCGGCTGCCGATGAGTGCCAGGGGATCTCCGGGACGCACGCTTTCATAGTTGGCAACCAAACCCACCAGAACGCGGCGGCCGATCTTTATCCTCGGTGTTGCGGGCTTACGGCCTTCGCAGTACCGGGCCAGGATTTTGGAATCGATGTTGGTGATCAGATTTCCAAAACGATCGCTCGCAATGACCGCCCCGCGAAGTTCCCCGTTTTCCGCAATCCGCGCACATATATCCGGCAAGCAAACCACATCGTCCAGAGCCAGGCGTGTTCCCAGCTTTTTCAATTCGACTCCCCGGACGACATGGGCCCCCACGGGCGCAAGAATGTCGCGGCCGTGAAAAGTCGCACTGACGGATGGCAGGAAGAATTTTGAATTCTCCACGCGTATAATCGCATCCGCCGGACCGGCTTTCAGCAGAAGGGTTAAAACGCCGTTGTCGGGCGCCAGAAAAAAATGGCCCTGCATGGCCAGCGCAATGACCGCGCGCCGACTGCCCACTCCGGGATCCACCACCACCAGGTGCACGGTTCCCCGGGGAAAGTAGGGAAACGAGGCGTAAATGCTGAAGGCCGCCTGGGTGATA
>CP070697.1:1266050-1275843 GCA_020353555.1 Desulfobacterales bacterium | reverse complement strand
TCCCGAACCACGTCCGGGTCGCTGAACCGATCCAGAATATCCCGGGCGCAGCTCGATATGGAATATAGCACCGCGCCGGCAGGGCCGGCCTGAAACCAATGTTTCGTTCCCGGCGCTAACGTGATTTGATCGCCGGGCCCCATCCGGATCTCATTTCGCACGCTGTAGCAGGCCTCCTTGCCTTCCGGAATAAATCCATGCCGCATATTTTCGGCACCGGGAAGGTAAAACCAAAGCGCCCCGGAAACTACCCGGATTGTTTCTTCCTTGCCCGGGTCATTTCCGACCGGCGGATGCCAGTGCTCCGGGAGCGTCTGCTGCGGGAAAAGCGCGATAATTTTCAGTGCCACCCGGGCGGTTTCCAACAAGGTCAGGATCTGTGCGCCTTCTGCGGCTAAACGGCTCAAACCGAAGTCGGCCACGGCAATCCGGTCCTGCTCGGCTTCCGTGATGACGATCCCCGCCTGACGAATCATTGCGGCCGCTCTGCGCTGCGCCGCTTCAACTTCTTCTCTTTTGAGCATCTCCGCCGCTCCCCTGTGCGCCCCCCTCAATTTAGCCGATTGGGTCAAATATCGGCCGACGGCTTCTCCCCCGCGATTTCGTCGTCATCACGGGCCGGTCGGCCGCTTAATCCAGGAGTGTCAGAAAGGCCGACTGGTCCGGGTCTTTGGCCAGAAAGCGCCCGATCCATTCCTGGCCCGACGGCGAAGCGGCGATATCCCCGAACAAGTGGGCATCGTTTTCAAGGCCCTTTTCAAATCCGTTCTGATATCCGAAATTAATCGCCTCGAATACAAATCGGGCTGCGTATCGGCGGGCCGCCCGGAGGTCGCGCGCCATCCCACCCTCTGGCGGGGGACTGGAAAGAAGCTCGGCGACCTGGGGGTTCCCCAGGAGATCATCCAAATCCTGCAACTGGGCGGCGGCGAAGGCATCCCAGTTCCGTCTGGCCACGGGTTTTTCGCCGGCGACCAGCTGTTGGGCCCTCCGCACCGCCCGCAGCAAGGCGTTTGACGAGGCCGCGAACTCATCCGCCAATCCGATGGCGACGGCCGTGCGACCATCCAGCGCTTCGCCGTTGACGCTCATTTCCGCCGCTTTGCGGGGCCCTACCAGCCGCGGAAGCCGCTGCAATCCCCCATAGCCGGGAACGATGCCCAGTTTAATCTCCGGCTGGCCCAGCCGGGCATTTTCCGTGACGATCCGAAAATGGGTGCTCATCGCGAGTTCGTTGCCGCCGCCGAGCGCAAAACCGTCTACCACGGCGATAACGGGAATGGCAAGATTCTCGATATCCGTAAAAGTCCGGATGTTTTGCGCCGCAATCGCCTGGATATGCGAGGCGCTATTGCCGGCAAATTCGGTCACATCGGCACCCGCCACGAAGGAACGCCCCGCGCCGCGGATGATCAACGCCCCGACCGCTTTACCCAGCAGGGTTGAATGCTCCTTCACCTCACGAACTACCTCTGCCAGCTGCGTCACCAAGCCCTGATTCAGGGCGTTCAGCGCATCCGGGCGGCTCAATGTGATAATTCCAATCGCGGAAGAAAGGTAGACATCCAGATATTCCCCGGCTGACGGCCGGGCCTGACGAAGGGTTTCGCCTAGGTACGCTTTTTCATAGAATTCAGTCGCGCGCCCGCTGCGATCCGCCTGGACAAGCGCAACCCCTTTGGGTTTGCCCATTTGCCCGTCCAGCATTTTCTGCTGAATTTCCGGAAGGCCGCGCAGATCGGTTATTTTGAGATCCTCCTGCTCCATCACGATTTTGCTCTGGGACAGAAGCTGAATGATCTCTCGGGCCTGAGTCGCCCGATACATGTGGGAACCTGCAATTGAAAGGTTCGAACTTCCGCGCGCAACGATGTAGCCGCACGGCATCTCGTCCTGTTCGTCGTAATCCCGCAAGATAAAAGTACTGAAGTGCAGCATGCTCTGATCCGGGCGCTCGACGATAAAATCCGGACTGACTCTGGGTCCCAACACGCCCCAGACGGCCCGGCCCAGGGCGCGCGCCGCGGCCATGTAATCGGTTAAATATTGCGGGTTGGGCCGCCCATCCTCCATCAGGGGGTCCGGCATGTCTGCTGGAAAATCGAAGCGGCCACGATCAATTATCTGGGATGAGGACACCCCCAGACGGCCCAGCGCTTCGATCCCCTCCCGATCCTGGGAACAGGAAGCAACGATCGTCAGAAAAGCACCCCTTGCCAGGGCGGCTCGGGCAAAGTCCATGGCATACGCGTCGGCGCCCCATATCAGACCTTTCCGGCCCGGCCGCAAACCGATCTCCTTGAAAATGCCGTCCGGGGTCTTGTCACTGAAAACAATCTGTTTCTGGCGCATCCATACCCAGCGGGCATCCATCACGAACCTTCGGCCGCCGTAGAAGAACGTCTCCTTGTATTCGCCCTTTAAGCCTTTGCCGGTGGCACCGAAGAAAGCCAGGCGGCCGTTGTCCGCCAGTGCCGATATCAACAGCGGAAAATTATCCCCCCCCGTATGCTCGAAAATCTTATCGACCGGTTTTCCGCCGTTGGCCTCGAAAACTGCCCGGCGAAACGGCTCGGTTGCATTGCGCCATCGATCGAAAGGCGTGTCCGCCGGGATCACCCCGAACACGTCGGGCGGAATCCGGCGGCGATCGATGAACGCATCGGCGATACCCCGCCGGATAAGCGCATGCCCTAAATCAGGGTTGGACCCCATGAGGATAACCCGTGCGCCCAGCGCCTTGGCGATTTGGGCCCCCGCAAAACTCGTGCCCTTACCGCCGCCCATCAGAAGCACCGCATCCCCGGGGGCGACGGCCAGCCTCTCCACAACCGCGCGATAGGCGGTTCCATGCGTGAGCAGCACGGCCGCCAGCCTTTCCGGACTGTGCCCCTTGAGCTCGGAGGGTACCGGTAAAGCCCGGTCTTCATCAACGACTGCGAACTGCGCATTGAAACCGTCATGGGTTTCGTAACCACGAATCACATTTTTGCCTGTCCACGAATCCAGGATGACCGCATCGCCGACTTTGACGCTTTTTACGCCGGAGCCGGCATCGACAACGATACCCAGCGCATCACTGCCGGGAATGTGGCGTATGTCGCTGTCCCCCCGACCGAAAACGGGGACCGGCAGCCCGAGGGCGGCAAAGTTCGTATTGAAATTCGGTCCGGTTGCCAGTATCGCCACCAGAACTCGATTGGCATCTTCCCGATGGAGGCTTGGAACCGGAACTTGTTCGAGTTGGATCACCTCCGACGGCGGTCCATACTTGTCGCGGTGGATCGTCAATGCTTCCATGCGTTCCGGAAGGGTCAGTGTAATGTTGGGTGTCAAACCTAAGGGCCATTTTAGCGTGTTGGACTCTACCATACCCACTCCTATCCGTTGATGAATGATTCGGTACCGGTTCCTGGGGTGATTGCCAGGGGCATCGAAGACGATCCCGGTGCTCGGACGCACTTCCGCCGTTCGGCGTCGGGCCCTCTTGAACCGCTGCTCGCTTTAACGATTCCCGCGCCTGCCGCGGGGCCGCATCGACGCCCGGAAATCCGATTCCACCCCGGACGATTTGCCTGACTTCGTAGAAGGCCCCGGGCTTATTCTTTCAACCCTAAAAGCTGCCGCATAAATTTTCAACAAATATTTTTGATTTGAGAAATGAGATCGTTTTTTCAGGTTCAAGGCTGGCGTCCCGCGGCAGCGGGATTCACGCGACCGAATTGTCGCACCGACCTTCGGTCTGTGATAAAACATTTGCGCATCGCGTCCCACTGTGCTAACAGTGTTGATCACGGAATATCTTTAGGATGCTTCACCGAAGGCCGGCCCGTGCTGTCCATGGCCTCCTGCAAAAATCCACCATCGCTATCTGATTTCAAAGCCAGCGGCCGGCCCCCCCGAAAAAAATTAGAAATTTCAGCCGAGGGGATCGGGATTTATCCTCCTGGCATCATTAATAATCGCTTAATTGCACCTCCCTTGGGCCGGGGTTTGAGGGTATTGCCAAATAAATCTTTAGATGATATGGACGAAAAACTTTAACGGAAAATTTCAGGGGCCAGGGCAAGCGTCCATAGGGGCGCTTGGGGCCAGAGATTTTCGATGTTGATGGTTGTTCGGAGCGCGGCGCGTCCGACCGGTGATCGCTCTCCGTCGTCATGCGAACCGCCGTTCCGATGCGTCAGTCAATCGCGTATTTGCGATGACGCGCGACCTGAAAGCACAAACCCGGGATGCTGATAAAGTCCCGTCCTTTGATATAATTCAATTTTATTTTTTCCTTAAGATATCCGCGTAATTCCCAAAAATTTTAGACCTTACGGTGATTGATTTGGTCTTCCTTGCAGGATGCCTACCACCCATGTCTACCGTTCGGTTCACCCCCGTTCCCGGGGCGCGCCTGAGGCTCTGCGAGATGGACGGAAGGAAAATTTCGGCCGGCCCTCGCCATCGACGGCGCGCTAGGGATCGGACCTGATTTTCTCAGAACGCGTGGCCCCATCCGCAAGGTGATCCAAAGTGCCCGAGAACATTTTTGGAGATTGAAAAATGCAAACGATCGGAGATTATCTGAAGAGCGAGCGGGAAGCCAAAAACATGAGTTTGCGGGAAGTTGCCCGTTTGACGAAAATATCGGAATGGTATCTCGATTACCTCGAAAAAGATGACTACGAGAAAATCCCTGCCGGCCCATACATTAAAGGATACATCTCTTCTTATGCCACATATATTGGAGTAAACCCGGCCGAGGCCCTCAAACGCTATGATCCCCTCCATGGCGAAAAGAATAAACCTCAGGCCGAACAGCCCCCGATAACGCCGGATAAAAAAAGGCCGAAGTCGATCGCCTTGCTATTTGAGGCCATCGCCCTCCTATTTAAGCAAAGATACCGGCTCCTGCTGGGCGTTGCCCTTCTGATCGTGGCAACGTTCGGATTTTTGCATCTGTTTTCGCAGAATCAAAAGCAAGGACCTGTCGCCGCCGATCCTCCTGGACACCAAACCAAGGAATTGTCGGCACCCCTTGCCACCCAGACCGCCGACGATGTCTCCCCGCTGAAACCGCATGAAGATTCGAAGGCATCCCGCCAACCCGACCGTTTCGCCGCAAATGGGCAACAGGGAGAACCCCAAGCCGCCGCCGTGTCGGAATCTTCATCCCGTGCCCCAACCCAGGATGCGGATCTCCCCCGTGCCTCCAAGGTTGCGGCGCCCGCCCTAAAAACGCCCCCGCCAGCGGAGCAGCCTCGCTCAGGCCCGATCGCGCCGGAAACGCAAACAAGCGGGCAACAGGGGGAAACGCCGCGGCCGGCAACCGCCTCTCCCGAGTCGGCCGCAGCGGACCAGACCCGGAAAGCCCGTGCCCATCCCGCCGCCCCCGTGAAAATTCTGAAAGCAACGGCTTGCACGGGTGTCAAGGACAGGGTCCCCTTGGGAGCGGGGAACTCCTTTCAATGGTCGGCGGGCCGAATTTATATCTGGAATTTGCTGAAATGCGCCAACCCTCCTTCCTCGATCAGGCACATTTACTATTTCAAAGGGCACAAGATCAGCGACGTTGCATTGAAGGTCCGCGCGTCCCAATGGAGGACCTGGAGCTACAAGACCATTTCAGACAAGCGGTTTATCGGTCCCTGGCGGGTAGACATAACCTCCGCGGACGGAAAAGTGCTTCAGAGTATTTCCTTTGAGATCCACTGAGATTAAACGCCAAAGGTCAAAAATTAATTCGACTTTGTCATAGTGACCCTGTTCACCATGGGGCGCGGCAGGGATGATCCCCCCGATATCATCAACCTCGATGTTTACGACGCGGGGTAGAACGTGTCAGTTCGGCATCGTTGCGTCGTTGGCGTTCACGCCCGACCCTGGCCCCTCCCCCACATCCTTGAATGTTTTCCTTGACAACGCCGAGCCTGTTCAATAATGAGAGTTAACAAATAGTTTATAATAAAACAACTGAACGGCATTCATCTTACTCCCGGTTTCAACTCGTCTAATTTTATTGAAGCGTACATGGGGTGGCCGCTTCCATCTATCACCATCAAGAGGACGCAGGAAGGCCGTGACAGCGGCCGATCGAAGCGGTGCAGGCAATTCTGATCGCGGGCTTGCGACCCCGTAATTGTTCTTTTGACCTTCCTTCCGTAGGCGCACAAACCGTGTTTGGGCTGTAAAAGGGGTTGCTTGTGGCCAGATTGAACGTGGCGGTCGTTGGAGGCGGGAACGGGTCCTACACCCTGGCGGGCGATTGTGCATTGGCCGGGCACAGGGTCAGGATGTGCCCCGGTTCGGCGACGAAGCACGCCGCGCTCTACCGGGAAGGGACGATCTTCTTGGAAGGAATGGGCCGAACCGGGGAGGCTCGGCTGGAGCTCGTATCGGACGATCCGCGTGCGGTTGTGCCCGGAGCCGAGGTGGTCGTCTGTACCGATCCGGCGCACACTCAGGCGCAGCGGGCAGCGCTTTTGGCACCCCACCTGGAGGATGGCCAGACGCTGTTTCTTTCCCCGGGATCGCTGGGCCCTCTCGTCTTCGAAAAAGCTATCCGCGACGAGGGCCGGCGGCTCGAGGTAAGCTATGCCGAGCCGGGCACGTTGCCGTATCTCACCCGCAAAGCGGGACCTGCGAAAGTTCAGGTGAGCGGCTTGTCCGCCCATCTGCCGGTCGGGATCTTCCCCGCGCGCCGAACCGACGCGATTGGCGAACTGATCAGCCGGCTCTATCCGGCGGCCCACACCGTGGAGAACGCGCTCGCGGTGGCGCTTCTGAATGTCGGTCCCATAATCCACTCGGTTCTTTTTCTGCTCAATACCGGGGCGATCGAACATTTTCCCGCCTGGGATATCCACAACGAGGGCTCGACCGCATCGGTAAAAAAACTCGTTCTCGCCCATGACGCCGAGCGTATCGCCCTGCGAAAAGCGTTAGGATTCGCTTCTCACCCTTACCCTTTCGAGGACCACTACAATCCCGGCGGCGACGCCGCGTGGATGTATGGCCGAAAGGCCCACAGCGACCTCATCAAGAGTGAAAAATGGCGCGAGCGACTGGATTTGCGCCACCGTTACATCGTGGAGGATGTCAAATGCAATCTCGCGCTCATGGCATCCATCGGCGATTTGGGCGGGGTGGCAACCCCCATCGCCGATTCGCTCTTGACCCTCATCGGTATCATCGCCGGGGAAGACTTCCGACAAACGGGTCGCACCCTTGAGACTTTAGGCGTGGGCGATCGGTCGCTGGAGGAGCTCACGAGGTTGTTGTGGCAGGGATTCGATGCGTAATCGAACAGCGGGTGCAAGCGCTGGTTCATGCGGGGGGCGCGACGCCATCCGCGAGGTGCCAATATGAAGACAGAGTCCATAGCCATTGTCGGACCGGGCAGGATGGGCGTCGGGATTGCAACGGCCGTGCTGATGGCGAACCGCGGATACCAAGTGGCGCTCGTCGACACGAAAAAGCGGGCGCCCGGTCAGGAGACCGAAGCCCTGGACCGCGCGCGGGCCGACGTCGAGGCTAACCTGAATCTCCTGGAGCGACTCGGCGTGCTGCGTGGCGACGCCGCCGCGCGGGCCGCAGACCTGCGTGTCGCCGCCGGGCTGGCGGAGGGGGTCGGGGGGTGTGCGTTCGTGTTCGAAGCCCTTCCGGAGAAAGTCGCGCTGAAGCAGGAACTTTACCGGGCCATCGGCCCCCTCATGGACGCTGACACCGTCGTCGCCTCCGCCACTTCGACGTTTCACCTGAATGTGTTCTGGGATGTGTGCTCCCGGCCCGGAAACGTGGTATCCGCCCATTGGTTGAACCCGGCGTTTCTGATCCCCCTGGTGGAGGTTGCCTTCGGCGAGAAGACCCACGCGTGGGCACGGGTCAGGATGTGTGATTTTCTGCGTGACATCGGGAAGATCCCGGTAACGTTGAGGACAAGCCCCGGTTTCGTCGTGCCGCGAATTCAGGCGGCGGCCATGAACGAGGCGGTTCGCATCCTCGAGGAGGGGATCACCACCGCGGAGGAGATCGATACCGCCATCAAGGCCGGTTTTGGTTTCCGTCTGGGCGTTCTGGGTCTCATCGAGTTCGTGGACTTGGGCGGGGTCGACATCCTCTTCCATGCCGGTGAATATCTGCACGCCACGCTGGGCGGGGAGCATTTCAAGCCCCCGCGGCTGGTGCGGGCGAAGATGGACCGGGCCGAGGTGGGACCCCGGTCCGGCAAAGGCTTCTACGATTACGACGGCGTCGATACGCGGGCGCTGTTCAACGCCAGATACATGGGATTCGTTGAGTTGTTACGCTTATACGAGCGGTCCCGATACCTGAATTTCGCGGGTGGCATCGCCGGTAACCGGCCACCGGAAATTGAAGATACGCCAACCAACAGAAAGGAGACGCCATGAAAACCAAGCACCTAAAGCCGCTACTCGTTGTGTTCGTCGTTGCCGTATCCCTCCTGGGGGGCAGCAGCGTCTGCCCGCCGGCCGAAGCCAACGACAAGCCCATCAAGCTCACCTACGCTTTCTTCGCCCCTGCTGGCACGTTCCCGGGCAAGCAAATGGCGCACTGGGCCGAGGAGATCGAAAAACGCACGGAGGGGTTGGTGAAGGTCCAGACTTTCCCGGGGGGTACCCTCCTGGGAGCCCGGGACATGTATGACGGCGTATCGAGCGGTGTGGCCGACATCGGCCTGGGCTCACCTTCCTACGACCCGGGACGCTTCCCCCTCACCTCGGGGGTCGCGCTCCCCGTGAAGTTTCCGAACGCCACGGTGGCGAGTCTGACCCTGCTGGATCTGATGATGGAATTCAAGCCGGCCGAATATGAACCGTTTAAGATCATCACGATGTTCACGACGGAGCCGGGGCATATCCAATCGCGGGATCCGGTCGCGAGCCTGGAGGATCTGAAAGGCATGAAGTTGCGCGCGGCAGGCACGGGCGTACCTGTTTTGAAGGCTCTGGGTGCCGCCCCCGTCGGCATGCCCATGCCCCAGGTGCCCGAGTCGGTCCAGACCGGCGTCATCGATGGGACCATGACCTCACGCGAGGTGCTGAAAGACTTTAAGCTCGCCGAAATGCTCCACCACGTATTGGAATACCCCACCGTGGTCGTCACTTTTGCCGCGGTCATGGACAAGAAGAAATGGGACGCCCTCCCCGACAAGGTGAAGAAGGTCATCGACGAACTCGCGCGGGAGATGGCCATCTGGACCGGACAGTACCACGACAAGCAGAACGTGGGTGAGGCGCTCGCCTGGGCGAAAAAGGAACACGACCTTCAGATCCACACGCTCTCGGAAGAGGAGACCGCCAAATGGGACGCCCTGCTCGCGCCGATGGTGCAGACCTGGACAGAAGAGATGGAAGCCAAGGGTCTGCCCGCCGCGAAATTTCTCGAGCGGCTGCGACAGCTCCGGGACCAGTACGCCCAGGAATACCAATAAAGGAGATGACACGAGCCTTTAGGAGCGATGCAGCGTGGATTTATTAGACCGGTTGAATGCGCTTCTGAATCGGGGCCTGGCCTTTGGGGCAGGAGTGGCCCTGATCACCATGATGATGGTCACGGTGGGGGAGATGGTCTTCCGGATGTTCGGCCACCCCATGGCCGGAACCGTCGAGACCATCGGCTGGCTGGCTGCCGTGACCACGGCCTTTGCCCTGGGCTACACCCAACTTCACCAGGGGCACGTCGCGATCGACCTTTTTATCAATCGGATCGCCCCGCGACTGCGCGCCGTGGTGAACCTGCTGGTATCGCTGGCCTCGACCGCCCTGTTTGTCATCATAACGTG
>CP070697.1:1255992-1265950 GCA_020353555.1 Desulfobacterales bacterium | reverse complement strand
CGGGCAAAAAGCGGCAGCGGCCATTTTTCCAAGGCCTCCGGCAGCAGGGTGTGGTTGGTGTAGCCGCAGGTCTGAACCGTGATATGCCAGGCCGGATCCCAATCCATCCGGTGTTCGTCCACCAGCAGGCGCATCAACTCCGCCACGGCGATGGCCGGATGGGTGTCATTGAGCTGCACCGCCCACAGCTCGTGCAAGTCCTCCAGGCGTCCGCCGGCCTGCAGATGAATATTGAGGATGTTTTGCAGGGCGCAGGAGGCGAAAAAGTACTGCTGCTCCAGACGCAACTGCTTGCCGGCAATCGGCTCGTCGTTGGGGTAGAGGACCTTGGTCAGGTTTTCGGAGGCCACTTTTTCATCCACCGCGCCATAATAATCTCCGATATTAAACGCTTGAAAATCAAAGGATTCGCAGGCACTGGCCTTCCACAGGCGCAACGTGTTGCAGGTGTTGACACGATAGCCGGATATCGGGGTGTCGTAGGGCGTCCCCCGGACGACCCGGTGAGGTATCCAGCGAACCCGGTAATGACCGTCGGCATCCCGGTCCGCTACCGTGTGGCCGCCAAATTTAACCTCGATGTTAACTTCCGGCCGAGCAATTTCCCAGGGATTGCCGAGTTGCAGCCAGTTGTCCGTCATCTCCACCTGCCAGCCGTCCTGGATTTCCTGGTGAAAAATTCCGTGCTCGTAACGGATGCCGAAGCCGATGGCCGGAATCTCCAAGGTCGACAGGGAATCCATATAGCAGGCCGCCAGCCGGCCCAAACCGCCGTTACCCAAACCGGGCTCTTCTTCCTGTTGCAGTAATTCGTCCAAATTCTGACCGACGGCTTCCACCGCTTGGCGAACCGGTTCGTAGAGTCCCAAATTGATGAGGTTGTTGCCCAAATGAGGTCCGAGGAGAAATTCCGCCGACAGATAGCAGACGATTTTGACGTCTTTTTGCAGCCAGGTTTTCACCGTCTTGATCCAGCGGTGCAACAGCCGGTCCCGCACGGTGTAGGCCAGGGCCATGTAGTAGTCATTGCGGGTGGCGATGGCCGGGAATTTTCCTTGAATATAGAACAAATTATCGAGCAACGCGCGGCGCAGTGTCTCCTGGCTGGTTCCGGTGCGGTCATCTTCGACAAGCACGTGGTTTCGTGGCAGTATTTCATCGGTGGGTGACATGGCGTCGTCCTTTCTTGAGGGTGTAATGCCGGGGTTGAATTCAGTCAACTGAAACCGGTTGGTTTTGATTCCTGCCCCGACGCCCCGGACCGAAGGGTCGCGACAGGAATTCACGGGAGTTGATTTCACCATTCCAATAACAGGATACAACTCTTCTAAAATAAGTCTTTCTCAAACAAAAATAAAGAAAGGATTTTTGTAAGCGGGCCGGCCGAGGGCCTTGCAAGCACTCCGTTGGAAGCAGGGCGGCCGTGAAACCCGTCTTTTGAAATGTCGCCGATGACGGCCGCCATGCCCGGCATTGACCGGCCCGATCCAAACATCCGTGCCTTCTTTTTTCGTGTTGACTCGCGCCGAGGATGCGCTTATTCTGCCCGACGATAACGCCGGTTCTTATTCATTTCCTCGGATCCAGACAGACACACGGGGTCCTTTTTCAGTTGGGACCGTGGCCCCGGTCTGATGGGGTTGCTGTCCATGAAAGTGGCACTCATATTCCCACCCACCTGTGACCCGACGGCACCTTATATTTCTCTGCCGTCGCTTACCGCCTGGCTTCGATCTCACGGCATTGAGGTTGTCCCCATTGACGCCAACCTGGAGTGCACCGAACGCTTATTGCAGCCGGAGAATTTGGAAATCCTCGCCGAACGCCTGGCCAAACGCCTGAGCCGGTTGGAACGCAAACGCTTTCTCGACCACCGGGAGCAACTGGCCTATACGGCTCTCTGGCAAGGAAAACGATCCGCCCGTGCATTGCTGCAAAATATCGAGGACGCGGTTTCCGTGCTCCGGGATCGCTCCGGTGCACGGTTTTTTGACCCTATAGAATATTATCACGCGGTGGCGAAAATCGAGGCGGCCTTGCGGTTGGTCAGCGCCGCCTTCACTCCCTTGGAGATGGATTTTACCAAATATCGCACGCCGTTTTCATTGCTGGACATGGATCAAATCCGAAACGATGCCCGGGCCGACCGCAATCCCTTTTTCAATTACTTCAGCGGCCACTTGGCGGACCGGCTTGCGAAAGAGCAGGTCGGGCTGGTCGGAGTTTCGGTGGCCTACACCTCCCAGATTCAACAGGCCTACACGCTGGCATACCTGCTGCGGCGCAAACTGCCAAATGTGTATCTCACTGTCGGCGGTCCTGCCATGACACAACTGTTTCTGCGGCTGGATTCGGACAAACGAATCGATTGTCTGGGCCCTTTTCACTCGGCTGTCTTGTTGGAAGGCGAAGCGCCTTTGTTGCATATCGTGCGGGAACTGGAGTCGGGCCGCCGATCCGCCGGCCTAAGTTCCGCTGCCGATCCGGTGGACCTGACCGGCTTGCCCGCACCGGATTTTGACGGTCTACCGCTGGAGCGCTATTTCAGCCCTTTTCCGGTGTTGCCCTACGATCCGACGCGAGGCTGTTACTGGCGAAAATGCGCTTTTTGCCATTACGGCCTGGCTGAAAAAGGAACGGCCCCTTACCGCGAGAGACCTCTGGAAACGGTCCTGCAACACCTGGAAAAACTGTCGACGCGCCACAACTGTCACCTGTTCTATTTATCCCAGGATGTCATGGCCCCGCGGACGGTTCATCGCTTGGCGCGGGACGTTCGCACAGCTGGACTGACCTGGCATTGGGCCACGGATCTTCGCGCAGAGCGGTATTTCTCCTCGGAAGTCTGCCGAGATCTGGCCGAAGGCGGAGCGCTTGCCGTTGCCCTGGGAATTGAATCCGGTTCTGCGCGGATGCTGCATCTGATTCGCAAAGGCAACGCGCAAAAGGATCTGGAATCGGTGATCCAAAACCTGGCGGCCGCCGGAGTGGCCGTCGAAGCCATGTTTTTCACGGATTTTCCAACGGAATCCTACGCGGATGCCATGGCAACTCTGCAACTGCTCGACGCCCAGCGCGAGGCAATTGCCCTGTTTATGTGCGGCCGCTTTCAACTGACCAGCGGTTCGGCCGTGGCTGCCCAGCCTGCGGACTTTGGAATCCGCGAGATCTGGTATGTGGCCGGAGACGACCTTCGCAACACCTTGTACTATGAGGAGAAGCTGGCCTCCAAAACCGCGGCGGAAGCAGAACGTATCGAAGCCCGGCTGATCCGGATTGCTCGTCACTGGAAGCTTCGCCACTATCCCTGGGCCGGATCTTTGTCCACAGCCCACACGTTGCTTTGGTACGAACGTTTCGGTCCGCAGATATTCAAACAATTGGCGCGCGAAAGAGGACTGCGTTCCGGCACCCGAATTGACACGCAGGCTGCCGCGCTGCCGCAGCACGTGCGAACGATTGCCGCGCATGCTTACGCAAACGAGGCCAGCCTCTGGCACATGCTTGTTCACGGAGAGCGAACGGTCGCACCGGATCTCTTCCGACGGTTAGCGAAAAATTTGCCGGCGCTGAGCGTTCGGAAAATCCGGCGACTGTCCGGGTAAACCGTTCGTGGGGGATATGCGCGCCTTACACCAGCATACATTGGGTCCCCAGAGGTTTCTAACGTTTCTGGACGCCTTCAGAGCCGCGCTGATTCGAACCAGCTTTATGGCGGCGGTTTTTGCCATCGGAGGTTTGCCCGGCGGCCCATCGAAGGCAGTGGATACGGCGGGAAGGCGTGATAAGGCCATGGGTTCGACCGGCGTTTGAAAACTGCACCTGAGGATGCCCTAGCTTGGGGGGGCAGCAGTGCGCAACCTCAGCAAATGATTAACCTGACTTGACCGGTGGGCGCCTTGTCAGTCGATAGAAACCGGTCGATGACTGGAATTCCCAACGTTGAGGCAGCTTAACGGTTACAAAGTATTTGGGCGATGCTGAATGCTTCCGTCAAATACCCGAGGTTCATGCCCATTCTACCGAACCGAGTGGCAAAAAATGATGCCTGCGATTCTATTGTCCGCTTAGCCCCTGAATTAGCGCCAGGACATTGTCGCCCAAAACCCGCTGATTGTAACCACCTTCTAAAATGGCGAAAACTCCCCCCTTGCGCCGGGAGGCGGCTTGGCGGACGCATTTGCCGATCGTATAATAATCTTCGGTTTGGAGCAGGCCGCCCCAATCCTCCCGGTGATAGTCAAAGCCGGCGGATAACCCGATGATATCCGCCTGACAACAGGACATCTCTTTGGCGACGTCATCCAAATAGGCGGTTCGATCCATGGCATCGACGTTGTAAACGGTCACATAATCTTTTTTTCCCAGGATGTTTACCGTGCCGTCGCCGAAGTGAAGGTCGATATCCAGCACATAGGCGCTTTCGATCAGGCCCCGTTGTTTCAATACCTCCAGCGCGATGGCCATGTTGTTAAAATAGCAGAATCCCCAGCACGAGCCAGCGGATGCGTGGTGCCCCGGAGGACGAATAAGACCGAAGCAGGGTTCCGACAGTCCGATGGTTGCCGCCTGAACCGCGCCGCCCGCCGCAAGGGCGGCAATGTCATAGCGCCCGGTATGACGCACATAGGCGATGTGTGCGGGATTATGGACCAGAGCAATGTCTGCTTGGGATGCCGGTTGCGCATTGACAAACTCCAGATGGGGCCGCAGTGCCTTGACCACGGCCTCCATGCGGCCGCCGGCGGCGGCGGGATCCGATGCATATACCTGGTAGAAATCCTCGTGAAAAACCACCTTCATCGAACTCTTCCTAGAAAAATATCCAGGGAAATCGAGGGGGCGTTGGCGTAATCTCGACTTTTTGGCAGGCACTCAATTTAGTGCATTCAGCACGCCTGATCCATTTTGAAGGTCTTCATTAGGATGCTGGAGCCGATCATATTGGTGCCGTGTACCAGGGCATCCATGATATCGCTGTCTGTCCAGCCCAGATCATGCAGATCGTCCACATCTTTCTTTTCAACGGCATCAGGTGTTTTGACCGCCTTCATCACAAAGGCCACCATCGCCCGGTCCTTGTCATCCAGAGGTGCCTGGAGAGGATCCTTTTCCATCTGTTCGATATCCTCGTCCGACAGCCCCTGCATCTTCAGCAGATTTTTGTTGAAACCGGTGCAAAAGGCGTAATCGTATTGTTGGGCCACCAGATAGCGTATGCTGGAAAGCAGCCCGAACCCCAAATTCGGATGCCGGGAATAATACTGAATCGATTGCCAAAGCATATTTAACATCCAGGGACTGGCGCTGGCCAGCTGCAGCGGGGCGGGAATTACGCCGGCATTTTTCAGCATGGTGTCATAGATCTCCTTGGCTTGACCTTGGGCCTTGTCGGGTTCAACAAATTGAATTAGAGGCATTTTTTTCTCCTTTGTTGTTATTGGGTTGTTGGGATAAAAGATGTGCCCGCCTGATCACCTTTTTCTTATCACATATCGCTTTGATTTTAAAAGAGGGCGATCTTGAAATGCAAAACTATCAGGCGGACGGAGTTGGGTAAACTCGTTTATGATGTGGTTTTGGCCTGAAGCAGGATTAAGGACGGGTATCTTCACACAGGCAACGGCGCTATATGCTTTACTTTGGCAATGTCCGTTCAATCCCGGGAAAATCAGAGACGCGCAATTTCGACCCCGTTTTCCTGTGTGGGTTCAGTGACGGACGAATTTTGGGGAAAATAGAATTTTTGCAGCAAGACCACCGCGATCAAGGCTGTCAGGCCCGCCAGATCAACCCGGTAATCCGGCCAGAAAAGCCCGGCCGCCGCCAGCCAGAATAAGAGGGTCTCCGGCCAGGTGGCCCGCCGCAAAAAGAAGCGCTCCAGGGCCGAAGCAAAGGCCACCAGGCCGAGCGTGGTGGCAAGCATGGAAAAAACCACGCTCCAGTGCAGCAGTTCGTAATTTCCGCCGATTCCCAGCAGGGGGCGGTAGGCCATGACGACGGGAATGATATAGAGCCCTTTGGCTAACTTCCAGGAAGTGAAGGCGGTCTGCATGGGATTGGCCCCGGCCACACCGGCGCCGGCAAAACTGGCCAGGCTCACCGGCGGTGTGACGTTGGCATCCTGGGAGTACCAGAAGACGATCATGTGGGCCACCAGCAAAGGCACGCCCAAATCCATTAGGGCCGGACCGGCCAAGGTGGCCAGGACGATATAACTGGCGGTTACGGGAAGTCCCATCCCCAGCACCAGGGAGGCGCCGCCGATCAAAAGAATAGCCAGGGCCTTGATACCCAAGCTAAGTTCCAAGACCAGGCTGGAGAACTTAAGCCCCATGCCGGTGAGGGTGACCATGCCCACGATGATACCGGCCGCGGCGCAGGCGACCGAGACCATGATGGCGTTGTAGGCGCCCCTTTCCAGTGCGCGAAGAAGCAGTCGGCCCTCCTTGAGTCCGAATCCGGCCAGGCTGAGGCGCCGGGGATCGCTGCCGGGCAAACGGAGCTGGTCCACCGACCAGCGCACGGCGTTGGCCAACAAGCTGGCAACCAGCGTGCTCATCACGGCGACAAAGCCGGCCATCATGGGCGAGTAGTTGACCATCAGCACGTAAATCAGGATGGCCGCAGGGATGATGAAGTGCAACCCTTCTTTCATGACGATTGCGATGCGGGGCAAGCTCTCTTTGGGCTGCCCCATCAGACCGAACTTTTGGGCCTCGTAGTGCACGAACAACAGCACCGTGAGATAATACATGATGGCCGGCACGAGGGCCACTTTGATAATGGTCACGTAACTGGTGTCGGTGAACTCGGCCATCAGGAAAGCCCCGGCCCCCATGATAGGCGGCATCAATTGCCCGCCGGTGGAGGCCGCAGCCTCGATGGCCCCGGCAACATGGGGACGATAGCCGACTTTTTTCATCATGGGGATGGTGAAAGAACCGGTGGCCACAACGTTGCCCACCGCCGAGCCCGAAACCGATCCCATGAAGCCCGAAGCCACCACCGCCGTTTTGGCCGGACCGCCCGAAAAACGGCCCGTCAAGGCATAGGCCAGCTCGATGAAAAAGTTCCCTCCGCCGGTCGACTCCAAAATAGCGCCGAACAACACGAAAACATAAACGAAGGTGGCGGCGACACCGATGGGCAGGCCGAAGATGCCTTCGGTGGTCAGCCACAGGGTGGTGGCAATGCGCTCGATGCTGTAGCCCTTGTGGATGATCAGCTCGGGCATGTAGGGCCCCAGCATCGCATACAGCATGGCGGTCAGACAGATGCCGGTCATAAACAGGCCGATCACCCGGCGGCAGGCTTCGAGCACCAGGACCGTACCGATCACGCTCACCACCCGGTCACTGGCCAGCCAGTCCCCCTGGCGGTCGAAAATGGCGGTGAGGTTGTAGCAGATATAAAATGTGCAGCCGGCCGCCGCCAAGACCAGTGCCCAGTCAAAACAAAACCAGAAGCTGAACCTATCCTTGCGAACCCCCTTGAAGGCCGGTTTCAGCAAAAAGGTCAAGGCCAGGATCGCTCCCAGGTGGATGGAGCGCTGCACCAGGGCGGTCAACGCTGTGATGCCGGCGGTGTACAGCTGGTAGACGCTCAAGCTGACTGCCAAGGCCGTGACCAAGCGGGCGGTTACCGCAACGGGGACCGGACGGTAAGCGGCCGGCGGTGTGTTTGGGGCGGAAGTCGCGGGGGGTTGAGGCGCGGGCTTCTCGGAACGTGTATACTCAGGCATCGATGGCTCCCATGGGATTCGGCCGGAATTGATCAGCGGCCGGCGGCCGAACCGGACGCTTGCCGCTAGCCTGCGGCCCTTCAATTGCTGAATCCCGGAAGTTCATGATTTCAAACATCGGGGGTGGCCGGATGAGGGTAAACGCATCGCCACAGCCGGTAAAGCAGGGTCACCGGTTGCGCCGTAAAGCGCACGGCGGCGTGCGGCACCAGCGCGGAGAGGTTCCGGCGGGCTCCCCGCCAGATGACGGTATGGTTCACCCCGGGGCTGCCCACCCGCAGGATGAAATCACCCGTGGGCTGATGCATATTTTCGATGGCCTCATAGGGACCCCGCTTGACCAGTCGACCCACGCCGGGCATGCGACCCATACCGGCCCCGAATTTCAGATAGCGCTCCTCTTCAATGTAGATATGCCCCTGTTCATCCAGGCTGTGCTCTTCCCAGATGGGCGCGTTTTCAACCGAATGATAGTAGTGCAGCGTGAAGCGCTCCCTCGGTTGCAGGGGTAAAACCAATAACGGCGGACCGCCCTTTACCGGGGTTACCGTCAGTTCCAGCCCGCCGGGTGCCCACCGGGCCCAGGCGAATAAAAGAAAGACCAAGCCGGTCGCCGACAGGATGGCCAATCGACACGGCTTGGGCATTTTGCCTCCTTTAGGGTATCAGGGCGGCGGGCACGGCGATACCTTTTTCCTGGAGGTATTTCACGGTGCCCGGATGCAGGGGAATGGGTGAGTATTTCACCGCGTTTTCGGGGGTCGTGTACGCGGCCGAAGGATGAATTCGGCGCAGGTAGTCATTGTGTTCAAACAGCGCCTTGACCAACTGATAAACCAGATCGGTATCCAAGGTGCTCTGGCAAATCATTACATTCCACACGCCGATGGTCGCCACCGGGCTGTCCACGCCGCGGTAGACGCCGCCGGCCAGCTCGACCGCCGAATAAGTTTCGTTGGTGGACAGGATCTTCTGGGTCTGTTCCGGAGTGAAGCCCAGAATGCGGATTTCATGGGTCGTGGCCAGGTCTAAAATCGAGCTGGTGCCGGGCCCCACCGACCAAACACCCACGGTGATGGTGCCGTCTCTTAAGGCATTGGCGGTCTCGGTAAAAGATAGCCGGCTGTCTTTATACGAATCCAGGGGAATGTCCAACGCCTTGAACACCGCTTCGGTCATGAAATTGGTGCCGCTGCCCGGGCTGCCGGTGCTGATATTCTGGCCCTTGACCTGTTCGATAGCGGTGATGCCGTTGTTTTTCAACGTCAGCACCTGCAGCAGGTTCGGGTACATGATGGCCATTCCCAGGATGTCATGCTTCTTGTCTTTGAACTTGCCCAGCCCACGGTAGCCGGCAACAGCGACGTCGCCCATCACTTCGCCGATCACGGTTTCGCCTTTGTGGGCCAGTTTGACGTTTTCGACACTTGCGCCGGTGACCTCGGCCACCGCCTTTACACCCTGCACATACTTGGACCATATCTCCGCCACACCCCCGCCGTAGGGATAGTAAATGCCACCCGTGCCGCCGGTGCCGATGCTGATAAAAGTGGTTTTAGCGCCCGCCGGTCCGGCTAAAGCCAGGACCAGACAGAAAGACAGAACAACGCTTGAGCGTTTCAAGGTGTTAACCTCCCGTCAACTTGTCAGGTTCTAAAGGCTGATGGTACTGATCTTCAAAGTCGCCGTCCGGGGATTGACGTACATCTCTTTGACCGGATAAACAAAGGATGCCGTTTGGCCGGATTCCACCAATCCCTCTTGGGTCTTTGCGGGAATTAGTCCCCCCACGGCTTTGCCATTATCCGTAAAGATGTTCACCCGGAAGCGCTGAGGCTGGTTGCTCACGTTTTTGACCGCCACCGTGAAGTGTAACGTGTCGGTGCCTTCCCACTTTTTGAAGGAACAGGAAAATTCCTCCAGCTGGGCCTCGGCGGCGACGTCCTTTTCCAGATTGTTTTCGTCGACGCAAGCAAATTGTGCGCGTGCGTTTTGGGGTGTAAATTGGGGATGTCTGCCGGCGCAGCCCGTCAGCGCCAGTCCGCTCACTGTCAAGACGGCCGCCAACCCGGTCAAAAAAGCTTTCCCGTGCTTCATCTGCCTCTCCTTTCTTTGAGTAGAAAAACCGTTGGTTGATCGATCAGAAGTCGCTTTGGACAAGGGGGGTGGACCGCAAAGGGCTAAGACCTCCATACCCAAGGCCGCCACGCTTGT
>CP070697.1:1245933-1255892 GCA_020353555.1 Desulfobacterales bacterium | reverse complement strand
CATAACCGCACGACAATAAAAAATTTCTATGGAACGCAAAAAGACCATGTTCATGACAAGCCATTTGAATTAGACGCGGACGAACCTCCTTTGCTTTTAGGGGAAGACAACGGGCCCAACCCTGTAGAGTACGCTCTGACGGCGCTGGCAGCCTGTGTAACCACCTCTATCGTCTATCATGCGGCAGCTAAAGGAATTAAATTAAACTCTGTGGAATCGCGCTTGGAAGGCGACATCGACCTTCGCGGCTTCCTGGGACTATCAGAAGACGTTCCCAGAGGATACAAAGAGATTAGGATGTATTTTAAGATCGATGCAGATGTTCCTGATGAGAAGCTGCAGGAGCTTGTCCAATTGGGTCCGACTTACTCACCCGTATTTGATACTATTACCAGGGCGGTTCCTGTTGCAGTGCAACTTGAAAAATAAATGACCGCCATAAGCAGATCGCATTCTGTTCGGATTTTGAAAAACCGAACGGAAGTATTCCTTTGATTTGTGTCTTAAAATGATCGATTTAGAATTTTCTTTTCGAGTTAGCAAGCCTGCTGATCTTGTTTTTGATCTCATATCCGACGTCGCGAGTTATTGGAAATGGGTACCGGAACGCAGCGATTTCTTTATTGAAAATAAATTAACCTCCAATGGTCCGATCGGATTGGGTACGACTTACATTGACAGACTTAAGTATTGGGGGAAAAGTATCGGCGAAATAACTGAATTTCAGCGTCCTTCGAAAGTGAAGTTTCATCAACAGACCTTTTTCGGAATACCGGTTTTTAGTGCGAGCATAGAATATTTTCTCAAGGCTGGAAAGAATTTCACCGAAATCAGGCATCATTCATTTGGTAGCGAAAGCTCATGGTCTATTCAGATTGATTGAACCTATCTTGTCAATGATTGTTCGTGCAGAGAGAGAAAAAACCTGTGGAGCTATAAAACAAGCGATAGAACAACTATAAAAAAACGCTTTTTGCAAGTCCTTCAAATCTATCATCTGGCATTTCTTAAGAAAAATTTGAGGTTAGCTGAGCCGTGCCAAGGTCCGGAAGATAAGCTGAACGGCGCAAATTTAACAGGATCAACAAGACATTCAGGATACTTAATAACCCAGTGAATCCTGTTGTCCTGTCGGAAAAGAATGCCGAACAATTTCGGTTTGTGGATCCCTCCAACTTATTTCAAACTAACTATACCTCTCGCTGTTGGACCAAGGTCCAATAGCCGGATGTCGATCTGGGTCATATGATCCCGTTAAAACCGGCGCTAATTGATTTCCTCTTAGGAAGCATTCAACCCGCGTATCTTATGAACATTTATCATCAGATCTGAGAAAAGAAATGATAAAACCCGGCGTTTCGTGACCGTTGCCCCGAACAAAGATCTGGCGCAATCCTGCCTCATAATCTTTAACTTCGATGAATGATGGGTGATGGGTGCACCCAGGCATTCGGGTACTTTCTTTTGGCATGAGGGATATTGAATGGATGAGATGGTAGGAGTTGCGCGCTAGCTTTCAGGCACTCGTTTGCCACTTGAAGGCTGTGATGGTTCTCCGATTCGACGAGTCTGGCCATAGGGGGGTGCGAAATCAAACCATGTCACTTCGCGATGTCGTAGATGTCAGTGAATTTGCCCAGGCCCTGCGCAAACGCCGGGTTCGCCGGCGGCTGCGGCTGCTGGTGCCGATTCTGTGTGTGCTGGTCATGGTCGGAGCCATTCTGGCAATTGCGGGCTACAGCTACACCCAGAATCGCCGCGATGCGCTGGCGCTGTCGAGCAGTGTGGTCCGGTTTCTGGACGGTCGGATCGCAGCCCAGGTGGCAACTCACCTGGCGCCGGTGTCGGAGATGGTGAGACTGGCCGCCGGAGTCTTAAACAATGAGGCTTTCGGCGCCGATCGCCGCAACCAGGCCGAACCGCTTGCCATCCAGATTTTCAAGACCTACCCCCAGATCGTGGCATTCAACATCGGCGACCCGGGTGGCAACTTTCTGATGGTCAAGAGGATGCCCGACGGCTCCGTCCACACCAAGACGATCGAGCGCAACGGAAATGGCACCCTGGTAACCTGGATTCGGCGGGATACGGCCGGAAATACAGTCAAAGTAGAGAATTCCACTGACGATTCCTACGATCCCCGGGTGCGGCCCTGGTATATGGGTGCGCTCGAAGTCCAGGACGTTTACTGGACCGACGTGTACATTTTCTTCACAGACCAGAAGCCGGGCGTAACGGCGGCCATGGCTGTTCGCGGGCCGGAGGGCCAGGTCCTCGGCGTCCTTAGCATGGACGTTCTGCTCGAGGAACTCAGCACGTTTCTCGCGGGCTTGAGCATCGGGAAAAGCGGGCGCGGACTGATCGTCGACAAAAAAGGCCGTCTGGTGGCACTGGGCGCGATGGAGCGTATGCTCAAACGGGAGGGCAGCTCGCTGCGGCCGGCGTTGGTCGAGGAACTGGGAGATCCGGTATTGACCCGGGCGTTCAATCGCTTCCGCATCGAAGGTCATGGAATCCGGCAGTTGACGGTGGACAATCAGACCGTTATCAGCACGGCATCTCCTCTGCGCCTGACCGTCGGGCGCGATTGGTCGGTTCTGATTGTTGTTCCCGAAGATGACTTCATCGGGTTTGTGAAAGGAAACGTTCGAAGGGCGTTGCTCATGTCGATCGTTGTTGTGGGACTGGCATCTGTGCTGGTCGGGTTGCTGGTTTGGCAGGGACTGAGAGCCGACCGCAACGCGCAGCTGGTCCTGGAGAACCGGCAGCAGTTCGAATTGCAGAGCCGGGCGTTTTCCGAACTGGCCAACGACGCGGACCTGTTCGGAACCGCAGACGCCGAATCGATCGGACGGCTGACGGAGATCGTCGCCCGGGCGGCCGGGGTGCGGCGTGCGAGCGTGTGGCGAGTGGCCGGAAACGGAGCGCGCCTCATCTGTGAAGACGCCTTCGACCGGGAAAGCGGCGGGCGTACCCAGGGCAACGTGCTGACTCGGCACGAGTTCCCAAATCTGTTTGACGCGATCTCCAGAGGCGACGAGATTGTGCTCTCGGATGCCGGAACAGACCCTCGCACCTCCGAGTTGCACCGCGCGTATTTGAGCCCGCTGGGGTGTCATGCGCTGCTGGCTTTGCCCATCCGGCTGCACGATGAGTCGGCCGGTGCCCTCTGGTTGGAAGGGCAAAATGTCTCCCGGATCTGGTCACCGGAGGAGATGACCTTCGCCCGTGCGATCACCGGTCTGCTGGCCATGCGCCTGGAAGTTAGGAAATTTGTGGCACCTGACCAGTGTGCGATCGATGACGAAGGGCAAGCAGCCCAGCGCATGAGGGCCCTGGATGAGTCGGCGGCCGTTGGCGCAGGACAGATCATGTCCTCCGAAACAGGCGTGTCCACCCCTGGCTTGATCGCAGGCGGTCGAGCCAACCGGTTTTATGAGCGGCTGGCTGCTCGCGGGCTCGATCGCGACCGTCTGGCGCCCGATGTTTTCCCAAATGTGACCGTATTCGTTCTGCGATTCACCGATCATCTGACTCTGGCGGCGCGTGTGGGGGAAAATGACCAGGCGAGCGCGATGGAGCATTTGGTCAGTCATCTCGAGGAGTTGGCGGCAACACACGGCCTCGACTATCTCAAAATCATGGGTGATGAGGTCATCGGCGCCACCGGCTTTGGCGACGAATCCAACGGGCATGCCGGATTGGTTGCGGACCTCACCCTGGAATTGCAGGACAAGTGTCGTCATGTGTTTGCCGATCTGGACGCCCGCATGAACTTTCGGATCGGCGTGGACACCGGGCCGGTCATCGGCAGCACGGTGGGAGAAAAACGCGATTATTACAACCTGTGGGGAGATGCGGTGCGAACCGCGACGATGATGGCGGAGGCTGGGGTCCGGGGCGCAATCCACGTCAGTGAGTCGGCCTATCAGCGCTTGCGCGCCGGCTACGTGTTCAAAAAACGCGGTGTCTTCTACCTGGAAGAAACCGGCGAAATACAAACCTATCTGCTGACGGGGCGACTATGAACCCACTTTCGGCAGATGCGACGGGCTCCACCCGCTTTTCTGCAGTCGTCGGAACAATCTTGGATAGAACAGGCAGCTGGGCCATCGGCTTGGGGCTTGATTTGCTGGGGTTCACCAGTACCGGCGTGGCTGTTATCGTCCAGGGTTGTCGACCGCTGACCTGGCGCCGGACCGTGCGGGCCGAATTCCTTCGTCATCTTTACCTGGTCGGAATCCGATCGTTGGCATTGACCGTGCTGGTGGGAGCCCTGATCGGTTTAGGTCTAGTCTTTCAGGCCTTGTATTGGCTGCAGCTCTTTGGGGAGAGCGGGCTGATCGGCAAGTTTCTCGTGCTGGTGGTGCTGCGTGAACTGGCACCCATGATCCTGGGATTGATCGTTCTGGGGCGCAGTGGGTCGATCATGCTGGTGGAGCTTGGCAGCATGAAGGCCCAGGGGCAGGTGCGCACGCTGGATGCCATGGGCCTGAATCCATTTCTATTTTTTATCGTGCCGCGGGTCCTGGCGACTTCCCTGAGTACATTCTGTCTGACCGTTGCGTTCTGCACGGTGGCCCTGGCCACCGGCTTTATCGCCGGCCATGCGCTGAACCTGTCGCAAGTGAGCGTGATCGAATTCCTCGACAGGCTCCTGGAGGCCATGGGGCCGTCGGAGTTCGCGATCTTGCTGCTGAAGCCGCTGTTGATGGGTTTTGCGGTGGCTTTGATCTCCTGCACGACTGGGCTGATGGTGACTGGTTCGGTCACGGACGTGCCCAACAGTCTGCCGGGAGGATTCGTTCGCGCCGTTGTGGCCATCTTTCTGATTTCCGGACTGTTTTCGATATTGCTTTAGCCATGATTGAAGAACGTCGCCTGGTGTTGCGCGTCGCAGAAGCCACTGTGACGACTGATGAGTACGGCGGGATCGATCCGATCACGATAACCCTGGATATCATCGGTTCCGATTTGCTGCTTTTGCTTGTGGAGCAACCGGGACAGGGAACGGCTTTTGCGGATATGTGCTCGGGGCTGCTGGCGCCGTCTGCAGGCCTCGTCCAATTTTTGGGCAGCGATTGGAGTCGATTGGGGCCCGACACTTCCAATGCGCTTCGCGGTCGTATCGGCCGGGTTTTTCACGCGGGCGGCTGGATCAACCAGCTCACTCTGCTGGACAACATTCTCCTGCAGCAGCTTCACCACACGCGAGATGCCGCCGAATATCATAACCGGGAGGCTTCGCGCCTGGCGCAGCGATTCGGCCTGCCGGGGGTTCCTCTGGGTCGTCCGGAGGAATTTGCGGCACCGGATTTACAGCGGGCCGCCTGTGTCCGGGCATTTCTCGGACAACCCGCGCTCATCCTGCTGGAAGAGCCGACCCGGAGCCTAGCTCATGAGAGCAAAGCCCGGTTGATCAATGTCATTCGTGAGGCCCGGGACAGCGGGGCCGCCGTCGTTTGGATAACGGTAGACCATGCCCTCTGGCAGGACGGCTCGATTCCGGCAACCCGGCGTTACCGCTGGCTGGGCCGCAGGCTGATTGAGGTGAGTAAGAAGTGATGACACCATCCAGAGAAACGGGATTCCGATATGTGAACCGAATGGTTGGCGTGTTTGTTCTGTCGACGTTTTTAATTTTTGCGCTGGCCGTTTTGGAAAGTGGTCGCGTGCGTCAGTGGTTCAACCCGGGCGTCCGGATCAAGGTCATCTTGCCGGAGGACGGCCTGTTCGGTCTTTCGGAAGGGGCCGCTGTGGAGATTCTGGGCACGAAAGCCGGGAAAGTCGTCAAGATTGTGATTGATCCCGACCAGAAGATGTATGCTGACGTTCAGATTCAAAACGACATGATGACCTTTGTGCGCCAGGACTCGCAGTCGACTATCCGCAAACAGTTCGGCGTGGCCGGCGCGGCCTACCTGGAAATCACTCGCGGTTTTGGCGAGTCATTAGATTGGGAGTACGCCGTTCTGGAAGCGAGAGCGGACCGCGCACCCACCGAAACCGTTGGGTCGCTGATCGAAGAGGTGCGCAACAAGGTCTTTCCGGTCATCGACGACACCCAGGCCGCCATTCGAACGTTTCTGACTGTCGCGCAGGATCTGCAAAACCCGGATGGCAGTCTGCAGCAACTGCTGACCGGTCTGAGCACGATTTCTTCCAAGATCGCCAGGGGCGAAGGTGCCGTCGGCCGCTTGATCACCCAGGAGGCGCTGGCCGATGACTTGGAAGCCATGCTCTCCGACGTCAATCAGATCATCAAACGCCTCGCGCCGGTATTGGACGATCTGACGGTCACGGTGCGCAATGTGTCGGGGCTGTCCGGCAAGTTCAGCGAGCAGGCCAAAGACCTGCCCAAGATGAGCCAAACCTTGCAGGACGTGCTGGTGTCGGTGAATGCGGTTCTCAAGGACCTGTCGAAGGTCACACCCGAACTGCCCCGGATCACGAGGAACGTCGGCGAGACCACCACCAACATCCCTGTGCTGCTGATCCAGACCCAGCAGGTCATGGCGGAGCTGGATCAGCTGCTCCGACAGCTGCAGTCCAGCTGGCTGTTGGGGGGAAAGGCGGAAGCCGGCACACAGACCTCCTCACGCATTTCACCGCTGGAGGTGAGACCATGAGCGCCACGCTTCGATCCGTCGGAGCAGTCAGGGTAGCTTGCGCCGCGATGGCCCTGATGGTGGTTGCCGCCGGTTGTGGTTCCCTGCAGAAGGCACCGGCAGGCCCGCCCATTGATGAAAACCTGGAAAGGCTGAATCGGGCTGCGCGTCTGGCCTTCCAAAAACGACAGACCGAGCAGGCTGCAGATCTTTACCGTAAGGCCCTCGAGCGAGCATTCGTGCGCGGCGATTTGACCGCCATTGTGGACGCGCGCTACAACCTGGCCGTGTGTTTGATGGAGTTGGGCGAATACCCGCAGGCTCTGGATATGATCGGCCAGGCCCTGTCCGAGCTGTCCCGCGTCGGTCGCAATATCCAGGCGGATTTTCACCTGCTGGAGGCTACGATCCTTTACCGGGACGGCCAGCTCTCCAGATCGTGGGAGCTCACCGATACCATCATCGGTTCCTGGATGCCCCAGCCTCCGGTCATTCTAAGCAAGACCTATTTCCTGCGGGGACTGATCGCCGCCGCCGAGGGCGATGCGGCCCGGTTGAACGAAGCGATTGCTAAAATGGGTGACGCTTCCGATGACTCGCTCCGCGCGGACCGGGGGGAATTGATGGGGCGGCTGGCCATAATCGAGGGTCGGTGGGATCAGGCGATTGCCGCCTTGGATGAGGCCGCCGACCTGCGGCGTCAAATCTTCGCCTATCGGCGCATGGCGATCGCCTTGGCATTGTCTGCCGAAGCCTGTGAACGCGCCGGCCGGCCGGGAACGGCGGCCGGGCGCTACCTGCAGGCCGGCCGCAGTGCGGCCTTGGAGGGTGACGCGTCCAACGCTGAAAAGTGGCTAAGCAGTGCGGTCCGATTGTCCGAACAATCCAAAGATCCCAGCATCGCCAAGGAAGCGCGCTACCATCTGGCTCTACTGGCAGAGAAGTTGGAGAAAGCCCGGCCCGATCAGCAGCGACCCAGCGGCGGCAGGTAAAACCGAAGCGTCCCTGCGGGGGCAAGAGTCAATTGGACCAAAGTCCAATTGACTCTTGCCGTCGATTTCTTATTGTCAGCATGAAATGCCAACAGGGATGCAAAGATTGGCTTATTCAGCGGTGCGAAAATCTTTACCCCACCCTCGGTCGTTATTCATTTGCAACCCGCCTTCAAGGTTTGTTCACACCTGGTGGCGCTTGAACTCTTTTGCCAGGTTTGGAAAAGGCGAACAGGCGGTGCCTTCATTGGCACCAAAACAGAAAGGAGGCAGTATGTACAAGAAATCAGCCCAATTAACTATGGTCTTGTCGATGATTTTGGTTTTCATCGTTGGCGGCACGGTTCAAGCCGGTGAGATTATCTATAACGATGATATTCGCGAAAACGTCGTCAAGAAAGAGGTGCTCGAAAAGGCTGTCGACAACGTCATCGTATTGGTCGACACGTCGAGTTCCATGGCCGCAGCCCATAAGAAGTACCAAAAAACATACTACGAACTCGAAAAGGAGGCGCTCGCGGCCGGCTATTCGCGGCTGCCGGATCTCGGCTTCAACGTGGGCGTCTATCGATTCACGCCCTGGAGCGTTGTGTATCCCATGCAGAAGTTCGACGCGGCCGCAGTGGCGGAAGCCATGCAAAAGCTCCCGGCGGAACCCGCGGGGAGAACTCCGCTGCTACAGGGTATGGATGAACTGGAGTCCGTGTTGAAGGGCCTGAGCGGTAAGACCGCCGTCTACATCTTCAGCGACGGCGGTTACGATAAGGTTGCAAGTGGCAAAGATCCCGCGGACAAGGCAGCGGCGCTGGCCGAAAAATATGACGTTTGTTTCCTGGTGATCGACTACTCGCGCGTCGTAGAGGCCCGAAAGATGGTCGCGGACATCGCCCGAGCCAATCAGTGCTCGCGGGTGATTCCGTTCGACTCTTATGTCACGCAACCCTACTATGCCCTGGGTCCCCTTTACTACTCAAAGTGGGATACCGAGGTTGAGACGACTTCGGAAAAGAAGGTGGCCGGTTACAAGGTCAACAATATCCTCTTCGAGTTCGACAAGTACGATCTTCCTTCGGCGGCGCAAGAAGAACTAAATGGTGTCGGAAAGTTCCTGCAGGAGCATCCGGAGGCTTTTGCCGCGTTGTTCGGCTATACCGACGATACCGGCAAGGCGGAGTACAACATGGAACTGTCCCGGCGCAGAGCCGAGGCGGTGGCCGATTATCTAAGCAAGAACTTTGATCTGGATTCCGAGCGCGTGGTTGCTAACTGGTACGGTGCGGCCAACCCGATCGCCAGCAATGACACCGCGGAAGGCCGGGCCCAAAACCGCCGCGTAGAGCTTTCAATCGGCGGGATGTGATCGGCATGTTTGGCACCGGAGACCCAAGTTGCGACCGACCGGCGGGTCTCCGGCATTTATTTTTTGCACCGTTGATCCCAAGCGCTAAGAGGGCACGGAGAAGAGGCCTGTGCTTTTCTCCGTTCCCTCTCGCCTTCCCGCACTCTTGCCCAAAATCAAAAACAAGAATGAACGCGTGACCCCGATGTGTTCATTATTTCCCGGCCTTCTCGACCGATATCGCCAAGGCCTCGGTGTAGGTGATCACCACCTCATCGCCCGGCGTGACACCCTCGAGGTTCTTGGGGTCCCGGACTTTCACCTCAACGGTTTTCCCCTCGGGCCCCTTGAGTGTGACATGTTGGGTGTTTTTGTCTATGGCTTCGACCGTTGCAGTCACCGTCACCTGTTGAACGATGGCACCCGCGGGCTTGTCCCCTGGTTTAGCGGTGGCCACCGCCTGCTGGACAGCCGCGCCCTGGCCGGACCCGGCCTTCATAACCTGGGCAGCAATCGACTCATAGTATGTGACGACCACCTCGTCCCCAACTTTCACCTGGGGTAAATTCTTCACTTCTTCGCCCACCGTGATATCCTTGACCTTGCCATCCGGTCCCCTGAGGGTTACTTTCCGGGCTGCCAGGTCAATGGCTTCCACCGTGGCCGTCGCCGTTTTTATGTTCTCCTTCAAAACCTTCGGCTGGCCCTCTGCCGGTGAACTCGTCATCGATTCCGCCGTACTGCTTTGTGTCCCCGCGCAGGCTGCTGTCAAAGCAGCCAGCCCGAACACTGCAATGAAAACCATCAATTTTCTCATTGTAACTATCCTCCTCATCAATATTTTCAAGAGTTTGTCATCAAAACCGGCCGCAAACAGAATTGCGGACCCCGCATAAAGTGGTTTCATCTGAATTGCAAAAATAACCGCAATGGTTCACTGAGCCATCGCGGCCTTCACCCGACCTTCACGATATTTCTGGAGTTGTTCTTCTGTGAGCTTCTCCTCCGAGATATGGATGG
>CP070697.1:1235862-1245833 GCA_020353555.1 Desulfobacterales bacterium | reverse complement strand
TTTACTGGTACGCCCGGCAGGATTCGAACCTGCGGCCTACGGATTCGAAGTCCGGCGCTCTATCCAGCTGAGCTACGGGCGCATAAAAATGGGGTGAGTGATGGGACTTGAACCCACGCCAACCGGGGCCACAACCCGGTGCTCTACCAACTGAGCTACACCCACCACAAATTGAATCCGAAATGGCAAAGGCGGAATACGAATTTAGGTATCATGCGCTCGATCCGGAATTCCGCTAAAGAATATATTTAACAAATTGCAGGGGGCATTTCAAGCGGAAAAATAATGGGGATCCGGATTTCATAAGATTCGCGCCGCTGCAGGGATGGGGGATCTCGAACGTTTTGGGGCATCCGCCCAGCGCCTCAATCGTTTTTTTCGCGATCAGCGTTCCCAGCTTTTCCGTGACCGCTCCGCCAAACTCATTTGACACGCAAAACTGGGTGTTGACCGCGTATTTCTAATCCGATAGAAAATAATTTAACATTGGCGAAATCGGAATTATCTTAATGAGCAGCTTTCAAGTATTGATTATCAGAGCCATTATCGGGGTGGTCATCGCCCTTTTTATCACCCGGGCTTTTTTCGGCCGGATCAATCCCGGATATGTGGCCGGGCTGGCGATCATCCTGGTGGGGTTGGCCTACTTCGCGGAATATCTGCGCGGTCGAAAAGGCCGGTAGACTGCAAGGCGAGCCGGAAAGTGCATCGGGCGGGTATTTTTGTTTTCCGACGCCCCGGGGGCGTCTGCGCAGAAAAAAATCAACGAGGGAGTGTGGGCGGTGAAACAGATCATCCTCGGGACAGCTGGACATATCGATCATGGCAAAACCAGTCTGATCAAGGCGGTTACAGGCACGGATACGGACCGGCTCAAAGAAGAAAAACTGCGGGGAATTACCATTGAACTCGGCTTTGCATCCCTGGATCTTCCCAGTGGGCAGCATCTGGGGATTGTGGACGTGCCCGGTCACGAGAAATTCGTCAAAAACATGGTGGCCGGCGCCACGGGCATCGATATCGTCGCGATGGTCATCGCGGCCGATGAAGGCGTCATGCCCCAGACCCGTGAACATATGGAAATCTGCACCCTGCTGGATGTGCGTTACGGGATGGTGGTGCTGACTAAGATCGATCTGGTGGACGAGGAATGGCTGGAACTGGCCCAGGAGGACATCCGGGATTTCACCCAGGGAACATTTCTGGAAGGTTCCCCGATTATTCCGGTTTCTTCGATCACCGGCCAGGGCCTAGCCGAATTCATCCAGGCCCTCGACGATTTCAGCCGGAAGATCCCCGCACGCAAACCCACGAGCCTGTTCCGCCTGCCGATCGATCGGGTCTTTACGATGAAAGGCTTCGGAACCGTTATCACCGGGACGCTGACGTCGGGGCGGGTCGGTGTGGGGGAGACCATCATGATCTATCCGGGGGGCATTACCTCCAAAGTGCGCGGAATTCAGGTGCATAACCAGAGTGTGAACGAAGCCTCGGCCGGTATGCGCACCGCCATAAATTTCCAGGGGCTCGAAAAGGCGGTGGTCAATCGGGGTGAAATATTGTCCTCGCCCGGAGCGCTCAAGGCCAGCTACATGGTGGACCTGTCGCTTCACTTTCTGGCCAGCAACAGAAAACCGGTGAAAAACCGCACCCGCGTCCGCTTCCATACCGGAACCAGCGAAGTGCTCGGCAATCTGATTTTGCTGGACCGCGAAGAACTTGCCCCGGATGACACGGCCATCGCCCAGCTGCGCCTGGATTCACCCGTGGCCCTGGTCAAAGATGACCGTTTCGTCATTCGCAGTTATTCGCCGGTGCGCACGATCGGCGGCGGGCAGGTCCTCAATCCGATCCCGCCGAAACACAAACGCTTTAAACCGGAAGTCATCGCCGGGTTAAGCGGTCTGGTCGATCAAGATCCGGAAGCAATTATCAACTTTCACGTCCAGGCGTCCGACTATCTGGGGGTCTCCTTTACCGATCTGAAGCTCATGACCAACCTGTCTGACAAGCAACTGGAAAATACGCTGCAGCGGCTGTTGTCCCAGAAGACCATTATCCTGATGGACCGGGAATACCGTCTCTACATGCATCAAAAGGGCTTTGACCAATTAAAAGGCGAAATCCACACTTACCTGGACCAATACCACCGAAATAATCCCCTTAAGAACGGTATGCCCAAAGAAGAGCTCAAATCCAAGTTCCCGCCCAAGCCGTTCACCCTGGTGCTCAACCAGATGCTCAAGGATCAGGAAATCGTCCAGGAAGAAGAAACCGTGCGGCTGGCCGCCCACAAGGTCGCTCTGCAAGTCGACCAGACGGAAGTGCGCCGGCAGATATTAAATACCTACCGCCAAAACGGCCTCACCCCCCCTTATTTCAAAGAGCTCAGCCAAACCCTGGATATCGAGCCCCTGCGCGCCAAGGATGTCTTGCTGCTGCTGGTGGGCGAAAAACAGATCGTTAAAGTCAAAGAAGATCTTTACTTTCACAGTGAAGCGCTGGATCATCTGAAAAACAAGATGATCGCTTTTCTCAAGGCCCACGGGGAGATGAGCACCCCGCAATTCAAGGAAATCGCCGGTGTCTCGCGCAAATATTTGATTCCGTTGATCGAGTATTTTGACTCCCAGAATGTCACCATCCGCATCGGGGATATGCGCAAGCTGCGCCGGGCATGATCGGCTTGCTGGCCGGTCGTCAGCGGTTAGGGGTCGGCGGGCCGAGGATTGCGGCGTGCGGAGAAGGACGCCAGGCGCGAAGGTTCGGTCTAGGGTAGGGTTGAACGGCCCGATCATCGTCCGAGGGGCACGGCGGAGGAAAGCTCATAGCTGGTGAACATCGCGGTGATGCTGTCGAGATAAGCCAGCCCCGCACGGGTGAGCGCACACCGCTGGCGGGCTGTTTGGATCAGGCCGCGGCCTGCAAGATCGACGATCACCTCTTGGAACGCCTGGACAAAACTGAAACCGAACCTTTGCTGAAAGCCCGCTAGATCGATTCCGTCAATGGTCCTCAACCCTAGATAAATCGCTTCGATCATCAGCTGCTCGGCGGTTAAGACTTCCTGGGCGGCGCGCGGCAAGCGGCCGGCTTCAAGATCGCGGATGTATGTTTGAACGCGGCGATGATTCCAGGACCTTTGCGGTTCGATGAAAGAGTGGGCCGCCGGCCCAAGCCCGAGGTAAGGCGCAAAATGCCAGTATTTTTGATTATGGCGTGAAAACTGGGGCACGCCGTTGGGCGCGGCAGCCCGGGCAAAATTGGAAATCTCATACTGCACGTAACCGTGGGAATCCAAGAAATCGACGGTGGTGTCAAACAATTCGCGCACCCGTGCCTCGTCCGGCCGGCGCACGCGGCCCCTCCGCAGGTCCTTTCCCATGGGGGTGCCGGATTCGAAGGTCAGCATGTAGCAAGAAAGATGTTCGGGCTGCAAATCCACGGCCTGTTGCAGATCCAGGCGCCAGGATGGGATGGACTGGCCCGGCAGGCCGTAGATTAGATCGATGCCGATATTATCGCAGCCGGCCCGGCGGGCCCCTTCAAAAACCCGCCGCCCGTCGCGGCCGGAGTGAATGCGTCCCAGAAAATTGAGATGGGCCTCCTGGAAAGACTGCACGCCGATACTGAGCCGGTTGACACCGTGTGCGCGATAAGCCTTAAGCTGCTCGAAACCGGCGGTTCCGGGATTCACCTCCACTGTAATTTCAGCCGCCGGCCGTATCGTGAAACAGCGCCGGACCCCTTCCATGATCTGGCCGATGTTATCCGCCCCCAGAACCGAGGGCGTGCCACCGCCGAGGTACAGCGTGTCAAAGGCCAGCGGCACCGGTCGCAGCATCTGCATCTCACGCTGCAGGGCTTGCAGAAAAGCCGGTATCAGGGACACATCGCTGATGGAATAAAAATCACAATACGGGCATTTGCGACGGCAAAAGGGAATATGGACGTACAGCCCCGCCGGCGCGACCCGCTCGGAATCCAGTTTCATATAATACCCTTGAGATGGCCCGCCCACGGACCGGCATCGACTGCCGGGGCGGAATTTGGCACCCGTGCCTCCTTTGACCCCGCGCCCCCGAAAATCTCGTCAAAGCCCGTCCTGGAAAGCCGCCCGGCCGGGCTTGGCGCTTATCTTCTCAGCGCTTCCAGCCTCCCATCAGATGCAGATGCAGGTGAAAGATAACCTGCCCGCCCCCCCGTTCGACATTGAACAACAGCTTGTATCCGGACCTGGCAACCGCCTGCGCGTGGGCCATGTCTTTGGCTACCATAAACATTTCGGACAGGATCGCCCGATCCGCTTCGGTTATATCATTGGCGCTTCGAACGTGTTTGCGGGGAACAATCAGCAGGTGGACCGGCGCATGGGGATGAATATCCCGAAACACGACCAACATATCATTCTGATACAGGATTTCGGTGGAAGTCCGACCGTTGACAATATCACAAAAAATGCAGCCTTTTTCCATTCCGGCTCGTCCTCCTTGGCGGGATTAACATCTGAGTCTCAGGAAAGCACTGAAAGGGATCGGGCGCCAACCGCGCCGATCCAACTCGGTCATTCTAAACAGCATCCCAAAACGATGTCAAGTCAGTACCAAGGAGCAAACAGGGCCGTCGCATTCGGAGTTTCTGGGGGGAAGCAGGCCTTTTCCGCGCGGCGGACACTCTGTCAAATAAGCAGACGCACCCTCGCGCGGTGGGGCGTTGACCCTCGGGGACGAGATTGGCGGGGGGCGCCGTTTAGGGAGCGGTTAGGCGCTCATTTCCGGGATTTGTTGCCTCGCCGCCGCCCAAGAACCATTTTCCTTTCAAGGTGGGCGCGGCCAATGATTCTTTCAACTGCCTCAAAAATTGCCGGCGCGGTATTTCCCGGGCGCCGAAGCGCATCAGATGGGAGGTGGTAACCTGGCAGTCGATCAAATCAAAAGATAAGCCTTCGAGATGTTTGACCAGGGCCACGAAGGCCACCTTGGAAGCGTTGGTAATCCGGGTAAACATGGATTCGCCGAAAAAAACTCTCCCCAGGGAGATACCGTACAATCCCCCGGCCAGGCGCCCGCTTTGCCAGGCCTCCACCGAATGGGCCAAACCGGAGGCATGCAGCCGACAATAGGCTGTAATCATTTCATCAACGATCCAGGTCCCTTTGTCCTTTTGGCGGTGCACACGGGCGCATTCAGCGATCACCCGCTCGAACGCGCGGTCCATGGTGACTTGAAAATGACCTTTCCTGATGGTTTTCTGCAACGAGCGGGATATTCGGATTTCACGGGGATAGAGCACCAGCCGGGGATCAGGCGACCACCACAGAATGGGTTCGGCCTCGGAATACCACGGGAAGATACCCATACGGTAAGCGACGAGCAGGCGCCGCGGGCTGAGATCGCCGCCGATCGCCAGAAGCCCCTGTTCAGAGGCCAGTTCGGGCGGCGGGAAAACCGGATCGTCTGATAACAGATAGACAGGCATTCATTGGGTTAAGGCTGGGATAATTTATGATCGAGGGGTCAGACCCAGCGTCTCAACGGGGTATCCATCCGCCACGCGGTTGATCCAAGGGACGGATTCATCGTTTAGTCATAATTGAAGGTAATCTTATCGGCTTCCAGGTCCAGGGCGACTTCGCCGCCCTTGCTCAACCGTCCGAACAGAATTTCGTCGGAAAGGGTGTCTTTGATTTCCCTTTGGATCACGCGCGCCAGGGGCCGGGCGCCGTAACGCGGGTCATGTCCTTTTTGCGCCAGCCAGGTCCGCACCTGGGGCGAATAGGACAGAGACACTCTTTTCACCGCCAACTGCTCGTTGAGCTCCTTAATAAATTTGTCGACCACTCTTTCCATGATCTCATGGGTTAGCGGGTTAAAGTTGATAATATCATCCAAGCGATTGCGGAATTCGGGACTGAACATCTTCTCAACGGCTTTGCGGCCTTTGGAGGCCGTGTCCTTGAGAACATCGCCGAAGCCGATGGTTTGGGTGCTCATTTCCCGGGTGCCGGCGTTGGAGGTCATCATAATCATCACGTTACGGAAATCGGCCTTTTTGCCGTTGTTGTCCGTTAAGGTCGCATGGTCCATGACCTGCAGCAGAATATTGAACAAATCCGGATGGGCTTTTTCGATTTCGTCCATCAGCAAGACCGAATGGGGATGTTTGCGGATACCGTCCGTCAGCAGCCCGCCCTGATCGAAGCCGATGTAGCCGGGAGGGGCGCCGATCAGGCGTGCCACGGCATGCTTTTCCATGTATTCGCTCATATCAAATCGCATAAACTCCACCCCCAGAATCATGGCTACCTGGCGGCAGACCTCGGTCTTGCCGACCCCCGTCGGACCAGTGAACAAAAAGGATCCGATCGGCCGGTGCGGTATCCCCAGACCGGCGCGGGAGCGTTTGATCGAAGTGACCAGAGAGGCAATGGCCGCGTCCTGACCGAACACCACGCGTTTGAGGCCATCTTCTAGCTTTTCTAATTTGGTGCGGTCGGAAGTGGTCACACTTTGGGTGGGAATGCGGGCCATCTTGGCCACAATTTTTTCGATATCCGCCGGATTGATCTTCGTGCGACGCGGCGAGCCGGAAAGTCGGACAAAGGCGCCGGCCTCGTCGATCACGTCAATGGCCTTGTCCGGCAAATAGCGATCATTCATATATTTGGCCGATAGCTCGGCGGCCGATTTAAGGGCGGCATCGGTGTACACGATCCCATGGTGTTCCTCGTACCGTGACCGCAGTCCTTTCAAGATCTGAATGGTTACGGAAACCGGCGGCTCGGTAATTTCAATTTTCTCAAAGCGGCGTGAAAGCGCCCGATCCTTCTCAAAGTGGTTTTTAAACTCCTCATAAGTGGAAGAACCAATGCAGCGAATTTCTCCGCTGGCCAACACGGGTTTGAGAATATTGGAGGCGTCCATGGAACCGCTGCTGGTGGCGCCGGCGCCCACAATCGTATGAATTTCATCGATGAACAAGATCGCCTTGGATTTCTTTTTCAATTCGGCAATCACGCCCTTTAAACGCTGTTCAAAGTCGCCTCGAAATTTCGTGCCGGCCAGCATCCCCCCGAGATCCAGTGAGAAGATCTGCATGTCTTTGAGAATATCCGGCACCTCGCCCTGCTGAATTTTTTGGGCCAGGCCCTCGGCCAGCGCCGTTTTTCCGACCCCCGGATCACCCACAAAGACCGGATTGTTTTTACGGCGGCGGCAGAGCACCTGCATGGTGCGCTCCAGTTCCGTCTGGCGGCCGATGAGCGGATCCAGCTTACCTTCCCTGGCCAACCGGACCAGATCCGTCGTAAAAAGCTCTAGAGCACTGGCGTTTTTCTTGGGGTCCTCGCTCTCGACTTTAGTCGGCGCTTCCGCGGGATCGTCGAAGGGTTGTTTGGAAATGTTGTGGGAGATGTAGTTGAGCACATCCAGCCGGGTAATGCCTTCCCGGCTCAGAAAATATTCAGCATGCGAATCCTTCTCCATGAAGATCGAGGCCAAAATATCACTAACGGAAACCTCCTGCTTTTCGGCCGAACGCGCGTGATTCACGGCGCGCTGAATCACCCGCTGAAAGCCGATGGTCTGTTGCAGCATGTAATCACGGCCTTCGGGAATACGTTCCATCTTCTCGTCGAAAAACTCCTCCAACGCTTCGATCAGGTTTTCCACATTGCCGCCGCAATTTTCGACAATTTCGATGCCGCTGGGATCGTAGAGAATGGCAAAAAGAATGTGCTCGATACTGACATATTCGTGCCGTCTTTTCTTGGCCTCTCGCACGGCAAAGCCGAGGGTGGCACTCAGTTCTTTACTGATCATTTTCTATTCTCTCTCCATCGTACATTTAAGCGGAAACCCTTTCTCCCGCGCTAAAGCATCTACCGTATCCACTTTCGTTTCAGCGACTTCATACGGATAAATACCGCAAATCCCAACCCCCTGTCGGTGAATATTCAACATGATCTGGGTGGCTTCTTCGGTGGATTTATGGAAGACATATCTGAGAACTTCCACCACGAACTCCATAGTAGTATAATCGTCATTTAAGAGCAAAACTTTATACATTGGAGGCTCGGTGAGCTCATCACGGATCTGCGATTCTAATCCTTCTTCGGTTTCAGGATTGAATTTACCCATTGAATCACGCTCCCAGGCTCGCTCCCGACGCTTTGCCGCCCTCCGCCCCAGTGGCGCGTCAACGACCCGCCCCGCTCAGTTTTGATTTTATAATAAGCATCCGGGACAAGTTTTGTAAAGGGTCGCCTCCCAAATTTCATCCCCGCGCCCGTCTGCGCGCCCGTCTGCACGCGCGGTGGCCCGCCCAATGCCGCCCACGGATTTGCCTGCGACGGGCCCTACTTCCCGCAGCACTTCTTGTATTTCTTTCCACTTCCGCAGGAACAGGGATCATTGCGGCCGATTTTTTTGGTGCTGCGCTTGACCGGTTTTTTCGATGCCGGCTCACCGCCGCCGGAAAAGACCAACTGCTGTTGCGCGGGACGCCTTAATTGCTCGATCTTCTCAGGTTCGGCAATTTGAATCCTGAACAAAATTCCCAGGGTTTCCTCCTTGATCCTGGCAATCATGTCCTGGAACATTTCAAACCCTTCTTTTTTGTACACGATCAATGGGTTTTGCTGGGCGTAGCCTCGCAGCCCGATGCCTTCCTTTAAGTGATCCATGGAAAGCAGGTGGTCCTTCCACAGGTTGTCGACCGTCTGCAGCATGACCACCCGTTCCAAATACCGGAATTGTTCGGCGCCGGCGGCGGCCTCCCGGGCATCATATACTTTGCGGGCCGACTCGGAGATCAACTCCACCAGCCCGTCGCGGTCGAAGCCATCCGCAGTGGCCGGATCAAGGGCGTCCAGGCGAAAATTGAACTGCTTGAAGACCGCGTCTTGTATTTCTTTGAAATCCCACTCTTCGGGGAGGGTCTTTTCGTCGGCAAAGGCTTCGGCGATTTCTTCGGCTCTTTCAACAACGATTTCCATAATGGTCGGTTTGAGACTTTTGCCGTTCAGGGCCTCACGCCGCTGCCGGTAGATGACCTCCCGCTGCTGATTCATGACATCATCATATTCGAGCAGCTGTTTGCGAATTTCAAAGTTGTGCCCTTCCACTTTGGACTGGGCATTTTCAATCGCTCGGCTGATCATGTTGTGCTCAATGGGCTCCCCTTCTTGCATCCCCAGTTTTTCCATGATGCCGGTGATGCGCTCCCCGCCGAAGATGCGCAGCAGATCATCTTCGAGGGCCAGGTAAAATCGAGAAGATCCGGGGTCGCCCTGGCGCCCGGACCGACCCCGCAACTGATTGTCGATACGCCGGCTTTCATGTCTTTCGGTGCCGAGAATGTGGAGTCCGCCCAAGTCGGTGACCCCCTCCCCCAGCACGATATCGGTACCGCGGCCGGCCATGTTGGTCGAAATGGTCACGGCCCCTTTCTGGCCCGCCATGGCAATGATCTCGGCCTCTTTTTCGTGGTTTTTCGCATTCAGAACCGCATGCTTGATCCCCCGTTTTTTCAGTTTTTGGCTCAGACTCTCGGACACATCGATGGAAATGGTACCGACCAGCACCGGCTGGCCTTTCTGGTGCAGGGCCACAATTTCATCCAGCGCCGCCTCGAATTTTTCCCGGCGGGTCTTATAGATCACATCCGGATTATCTTTACGAATCATGGGCTTGTCGGTCGGAATCACCGCCACGTCCAGATCATAAATCTTTTTGAATTCAGCCGCCTCCGTATCGGCCGTACCGGTCATACCGGCCAGTTTGTCATACATGCGGAAGTAATTCTGAAAAGTGATCGTGGCCAGCGTCTGGTTCTCGTTTTCGATCTTGACGTTTTCTTTGGCCTCAAGGGCCTGGTGCAAGCCTTCACTGTAGCGGCGTCCCGGCATCAAACGGCCGGTAAACTCGTCAACAATAATGACCTCGCCGTCTTTAACGATGTAGTCCACGTCC
>CP070697.1:1225764-1235762 GCA_020353555.1 Desulfobacterales bacterium | reverse complement strand
GGGGTGATCATTCCGTCCCCGTAAAGCAGGCAGGCTGCAAACAGTCCCACGGAAACGAGTTTAAAGCGGAAATTTTCCACCGGTCCTGTCGCCGATTTCATTAGCGCTGTGAGCGCCAGGACACCGCCTTCCCCCTGGGTTGTCCGCCCTGAGGACGAATATCAGGTACTTGAAGGTCACGATCATCGACAAGGCCCAGAACATCAAAGAAAGCACCCCCAGCACGTTGGCAGGGCTCACGACAATACCATATGCTCCGTGAAAACACTCCCGGAGGGCGTAAAGCGGGCTTGTTCCGATATCGCCGAACACGACGCCCAGCGCTGCCAGCGATAATTCCAAAAGCTGCCGATCAGGTGTATCCGTCTTAAGCCCAGGTCTTTCAGTCGGATCTTTGCGGGGGTCTTGGAATGACTCGATCATGTTTTCTGCCAATCGATGTGATTTCAGACGTATGTCTGATGGACACACCAGCGACTCAGGAGGCGTGCTCCCGCTTTGGCGGCGGGAGGTGATGACGGTGAACCGATTCCCAGCGTTTATCCAAAAAATAGAGGATCGGCACCGTCATCCGTGAAAATAACAGGGACGCCACCTCGCCGGCCATCAGCGATATGGCCAAGCCCTGGAATATGGGGTCGAACAATATGACGGAAGCCCCCACCACCACCGCGGCCGCGGTGAGCATCATGGGTCTGAAGCGCACGGCTCCGGCATCAATGACGGCGCGGTCCAACGGCATACCCTGCTGCCGCCGCAACTCGATAAAATCCACCAGGATAATGGAATTGCGGACCACGATCCCGGCCCCGGCAATGACGCCGATCATGGAGGTGGCGGTGAAAAAAGCCCCCATCAGCCAGTGGGCGGGCAGGATGCCGATCAGCGAGAAGGGGATGGCGACCATAATCGTAAACGGTGTCGAAAATGACTGAAACCAACCCACCACCAGCACGAAAATGAGCACCAGCACGACGCCGAAGGCAAGGCCCAGATCGCGAAACACCTCGTAGGTAATGTGCCATTCCCCATCCCATTTCATGGCAAAGCGCCGATCACTTTCGGGCAGACCGGCGGTGTGCTGGGCAAGACGATATCCCTCGGGAATTGAAATTGCATTTATTTTGTTACGCATTTCGAGGATGGCATACACCGGGCTCTCCTTGGCGCCGGCGACATCGGCGATGACATAAACGACGGGCATCAGGTTTTTGTGATAGATGCTGCGATCCACCTCCGTTTGGCGGGTTTTGATCAGAGTTGACAAGGAAACCAGACGGCCGTCAATGGATGGAATTCTGATCGCCTTCAGCCGGTCGATTCCGGCACGCAGTTTCAGCGGCGGCTGCAGACGGATCGGAACGTCTTCTTTTTCCAGGGGCTGGTGCAGCAAACCGGCCTGCTTGCCGCTCAATGTTATCGTCAAAATCTCGTTAATGTGGGCCACGCTGATACCGTGCAGGGCCGCTCGCTCCTTATCGATCTCCAATTCGTAACGGGGCTGGTCGCCTTCCATGAACCAGTCCACATCGACCACCCCGTCGGTATTTTCCATGATCTCTCGAATTGTTGATGCCAATGCGCGTTGGCGATCGTAGTCGGGACCGTAGACTTCCGCCACCAGGGTGGCAAGGACCGGAGGGCCGGGCGGCACCTCGGCCACCTTAACGCGGGCTTGGTAGCGGTCTGCAATCGCTTTGAGCGGCGGTCGCACCCTTTTGGCGATTTCGTGGCTTTGCTGCCGGCGACGTCCTTTGGCCGCCAGATTTACCTGGATGTCGGCCATGTTCGGCGCCTGACGCAGGTAGTAGTGGCGCACCAAGCCGTTGAAGTTAAAAGGTGCGGCTGTTCCGACATAAACCTCATAGTCCGTAACCTCGTTGACCGTTTTCAGGTAGTCACCCATCTCGAGCGCCGCGGCCGCGGTTTCTTCCAGGGTGGCCCTCTCCGGCATGTCGATGATCACCTGAAATTCACTCTTGTTGTCAAAGGGCAGCATTTTGACACGCACCCAGCCGATGCCCACCAGCGCGCAGGCGCTGATGAGCAGGGCAACCACGCCCGTCAAAAACGTCCATCGCCAGAAGGCGCGATGTATCAAGGGGTCCATGATTCGCCGGTACAGTTGCGTGGCCCAGTCCTCCCGCTGATGCCCGCTGTCCTTGGGCGACGTGCTTTGCTCATGGCGGATCAGCCGGACGGAAGACCAAGGGGTCACGATGAACGCCACCAGCAGTGAAAAAACCATGGCCGCGGAAGCACCCACCGGTATCGGACGCATGTACGGCCCCATTAAGCCCCCGACAAATGCCATGGGCAAAATAGCGGCGATGACGGTGAGGGTGGCCAGAATCGTTGGGTTTCCAACCTCATCCACCGCTTCGATGGCGACTTCGAACTTCGAGCGGCCGTGGTTGCTTTCCAGTCGTGAATGCCGCACAATATTCTCGACGACCACGATCGCATCGTCTACCAGGATACCGATCGAAAAGATCAACGCGAAGAGGGTGATGCGGTTTAAGGTATAGCCGTATAAATAAAATACTGCCAGCGTCAGCGCCAGTGTTACCGGGATAGCTAAAGCGACGACACCGGACTCCCGGTGCCCGAGCGTGAACCAGATCAAAACCGTTACGGAGACGATGGCTATCATCATGTGCAGCAGGAGTTCATCTGACTTTTCCTTGGCGGTTTCACCGTAATGGCGCGTCACGGTCACCTGGATGTCATCGGGAATGACAGTACCTTTGGCGTCTGCCAGACGCGCCAGCACCTTGCGGGCGACACTGATGGCATTGGTTCCTTTGCGCTTGGCAACCGTCAAGGTGACCGCCGGATAGACGCCCTTGGGAGGCGGCTGATCGGAAAGGCCCTTTTCGGCGGCAGCCGGTCCGGTCCCGAAAAACACATATTGAAGCGGCTCCTGGGGTCCGTCAACAATCGCCGCCACGTCCCGCAAGTAAACCGGTTTGCCGTCGTGCACGTTGACCACAACGTTTTGCACATCTTCGATCGTCTGAAGGAACCCTCCGGTGTGAATGATGATCTGCCCCTCGCGCGATGGATAACTGCCCGCATCGGCGGCCTGGTTGGCCATGGAAATTATGCCCGTCACCTTTCCGGCGTCCAGGCCGAAACCCTCCAACAGGGCCGGATCCAGGCGTACTTCCAGCTGACGGCTCTCACCGCCGATGAGGCTGGTGAGCGAAACATTCGGCTCTCGTTTGACCAGATCCTCCACTTCCGCGGCGACCCGGCGCAGCATATAATGGTCTGAATTTTTTCCCCAAAAGGTCAAGCCCAGAATGGGGACATCGTCGATATAGCGGGGTTTGATCAGCGGCGGGGCCACACAGCAGGGAATACGGTCCATATTGGACATTAGTTTGGATTGCAGCCGTACGATTGATTTTTCCTCATCCTGTCCGACGTAGAACCTGACAACCGCCATCGCCATCCCCGGGCTGCTTGTGGAATAAATGTACTCCACACCGGGTATCTCCCAGAGCAGTTTTTCCATGGGCTTGGTAATGCGCTGTTCGACTTCCTTGGCGCTGGCACCGGGCATCTGGACGAAGATGTCGATCATCGGAACGATAATTTGCGGCTCCTCCTCCCGGGGCAGCGCAACGACAGCGGCGATTCCCAACAGGATCGAGGCGATGATGATCAGAGGCGTGAGTTTGGAGTCGATGAAAAATCGCGCAACTGTACCAGCAGGTCCTGTCTTGATATTCATGGAAGCGCCTCCACGCGTGCCCCGTCCACGAGGGCCGGCGGCGGCTTGAGGACGAAACGTTGTCCTTCGTCGAGCCCGGTGATGATTTCGGTGGTGTCGCCCAAACGCCGTCCGGTGCGGATGAGCCGAAACCGTGTGATCTGATTGTCATCCACGATGAAAATCCCGGTCAATTGGCCCTGGGGTACCACAGCCGAGACCGGAATCAGCATCATCCGCTCTTCGCCGGTCCTGATGACCACCCGGGCGAACATGCCGGATCTGACAGCCCCGTCAGCCGGAAGCCGTATTTTCACCAAAAAGCTTCGACTGCTCTGGTCGGCGGCGGGGACGATGGTTTCGACACGGCCCTCCAAGGATTGATCGCCAAGGGCAGGTATGCGGACCATAACGGTTTGTTGGAGTCGGATGGCGCTGAAAAAAGCTTCCGGCAGGACGACATCCACCCGGTAGCCTTCTGTGCTCTCCAAGGCAAGAAACGGGGTGCCGGGTGTGGCCAGATCACCTACCTCACTCATTTTGGCGGTGACAATTCCGTCATAGGGGGCCAGGATGGCGGCATCATCCGTGGCAACACCGGCCGCAGATACCCCGGCCTCGGCCTGCTGAACGCGGTAACGCGCAGCCGCCAGCATTTGTTCGGCCTGCTTGAGGGACGCCTGGGCCTGTCGATGCCGGGCTTCCACCTCATCGAATTCCTGGCGACTGGCGGAATCTTCCTGGATGAGTCTCAAATATCGTTCGTACGTCGCCCGGGCAAGCTGGGCACCGGCAACGGCCGCATCGCGGGCCGAGACGGCGGCCGCCTCCGCCCGGCGGGCCTCGTCGAGTGCCGCCTGTGCCTGACGAAGTTGGGCCGTGACATTGCGTTTATCGACGACAACCAGCGTTTGCCCCTGTTGCACCCGGTCACCTTCCTGCACCCGGATTTCCTTGACGGTACCCATAAGTTTGCTCGCAAGCGTGCTGGTTGTCACCGGCTGCACCGTTCCAACCGCTTCATAGGTCAAAGGCTGAAGAGTTGTCCGGGCAACGGCCACCTTTACTTTTGCCAGGGGAACCTCCGCGCGCTTTTTGTTTCCCGGCTCGATTGTGTCACCGCAGCCGCATGGAAACAGCATTAAAAACGCGAATGCAATCAACCCCAATCGTAGAATCGGCATCTGGTGTCTCCATTGTATTTCACCTAGATTGAGCAACTTAGGTTATTATTGTTCCTATGGCCTAACCCGGACAAGCCGGAGCAGATTGCCACAAAGGCACCAAGACACAAAGCGAAACCTTTGATTGATATTTTTCATCGAGTCTTTGTGTCTTGGTGGCGAAAATGTTATTTCATAAAATGCAAAAACATTACAAATAAGACTCTATGCTTCGGCCGAATACTGCTCAGCGAGCGATCGATTCAGCGACTACTGGAAATTTTCATCCAGGGTTCCGGCCGCCAGCATCAAGTTGGCATTGGCAACCTTGTAATCATGAACGGCCCGCAGATGATTGGTGTGGGCCTGCTGCAGCGCCAATTCCGAGTTTAATAGATCGACGATGGTGAACAACCCATTTTCGTAACGATTCCTGACAATGCGCAAGGCTTCTTCGGCCTGAGTCACCGCCGCCCGCGCGACCTGAATGCGTCTCCAGGCGCTGTCGGCCTGCAGGTAGGCCTGTCGGGTTTCAACTAAAACGCGCTGATTCAATTTGCGGCGCAGAGCCTGAACCTGTCTCAGGGATGCTTGCGCTTCGCGCACCTTCGCCGAGGTACGATTACCGGAAAAGAGGTTGAACGTTACGACCGCACCGACGGTGTAGTTGTCCGCACTTCCGTCGAAACGTTCGGTGTTGACTTCATAATTTCCTTCGAGGTCGATTCGGGGTAGATATGCCGCTTGCGACTTTTTGATCTCTTCTTCGGCGGCGGATTGCTGCAACTCCATTTGCTTTAAGTCTGCGCGCTGATCAAGAGCCATTTCAATCCACCGTTTCATGGGTTCTGCGATTCCTTGTCGGCTATCTAGCTGGCCGACCAGTTCAAATTTAGATTCAATCGCCACACCCATGGCGGCATTCAGCTCGGCCCGGGCTACCTCGACCTCACTTGCGGCTTGCAACTGTTGTTGTTCCAAATTGGCGATGTGCACCTGGGTGCGCAGCAGGTCACTTTTCACAACAAACCCGCTCGCATAGCGAGATTCAACCATCTTCTGGTGGGCCCTGGACGTCGTCAGTGTTTGTTGGACGATCGCCAGGTTTTCGCGGGCCATCAGCAACCCCACGTAGGTGACCACCGTCTGGGCGATGACCTGCTGACGCATACGGGTCATTGCAAGCCCAGTTTCCTTCTGTCTCAATTCGGCTTGGCGCACACCGTACCAAGTCTGCCCGCTGTCATAAAGTGGCCAAATCGCCCTCAGTCTGCCGGCGTAGTTGTCAATGGGATCGGGATTATTCAGCCGATCGACGTTAAAATCGTCCGGGGTGATCATTCCCTGGTTTAATTTGGTTGCAAACGTCTGGGCCGGATTGGTCGCACGCGTGTATGCGCCCGAGGCATCGATTCGGGGCATAAAACCTGATCTGGCCTGAACCATGCGCTCATGCGAGATGTCGACTTGCGCGTGTACTTCATTCATCAAAGGATTGTGGGTAATGGCTAATTGGATTGCTTCTGACAGGCTGAGGAAACCAGAGGTCGGGGTTTGCGGTTGAGCCCGTGCAGTTCCACTATAAACCAAAAGGAAAAACAGGGCTGCACAGGTCGATATTCTTGAAAAAAAAGATAGCATGGCCCACCCCCCTAAGCAGTTGATCCATCCTTAAATACGAAATATTTAAAAAAACGCTCAAAATGTTATATTTCCTGTTTGCTTTTCTTGGGGCCATTCGATTTGAACAGTTAACCGGGGCAGATATTCCGCTTACCAAAATATGCATTCCATCTGTTCACCCATTTCCGCAATACTTGTTCCATATCCAGATTGGAAATTCAAGAAATTTCAAAAAGAGCAGAGGACCTAGTTCTACACGGTTTCAAATCTGATCATCCAGGCCGCGCTCCATGCTGAACAGGGCTAATGTGACGAAGTAGAACTAGCAGTGTTCTGCCATTTTCGAACTTAGATCAAAACCGCAAACAACCAGTTCTTTTAAATTAAACAGCTTTCTGATAAATCTGTGAGTCGTCAGCGGTTCCCCATTAGACTTGCAAAATTGTGAAAACTGCCATTATAGTGGTAAAGTCAGCTAAATCGAGCAGGGTAGCATTCGGCACGGCGTCAGGATCGAATTGATGTAAAGGACATCGGAACCGATGATTCATTTCGCGTGGAGAGAATAATGGAGACGGAGCGGATTCGACTGAGATTGTATTCGGTCGTGTTCATGGCGTTGCTCTTGATCGGCATCATAGGCTTCATGTTTGTTGAGAATTTTTCATTGGTGGATTCGATCTATTTTTCGATCGTCACCATGGCCACTGTCGGATATGGCGACATTCATCCTCAATCGGCTGCCGGAAAGATCTTGGCACTGGTGCTGATCGTCGGCGGAGTGGGGACTTTTCTCGGCGTAGTGGCCAGCATCACCGATATTTTTGTCAAACGCCGGGAAGAGTCATTTCGACGCCAAAAGCTCCACATGGTGGCCGGGCTGTTCTTCAGCGAGCTGGGAACCGGGCTGCTGAAGCAGTTTGCCCAGCTTGATCCGGAAATAGGCATGCTGCACCGGATGCTGAAAATCTCGGCCCAGTGGACAGACGAAGACTTCCACAAGGCCAGCAAGAACGTAGGTGGACACCGCTTTGCGATAGACTTGCGGGGCGCAGATTTGCCGGCGCTGCGAGAGTACTTCCGGGACCGCGCCAACTTGCTGTTGCGATTGCTGGAAAATCCGATTCTGCAGGAACATGGCAATTTTAGTGATCTGCTTCGCGCGGTATTCCACCTCCGAGACGAACTCTTGAATCGCGGGGATCTATCCGAACTACCCGATGCCGACCGACAACACTTGGAGGGGGACATGGTTCGGATCTACAAGCTGTTGGTGTTGGAATGGCTGGCCCACATGCGCTATTTAAAAGACAACTATGGGTACCTGCTCTCGCTGGCTATACGTGTCAACCCTTTTGATCCCGAGGCCAGCGCGGTTGTCCGGGGCGCTTGAGGCCCAAACGATCGGCATCTGGGGCTGTTGCGGGTTGTCATCAAATCATTGACGATTTACAGGTCGTAATTTAGCGAGGGGCAAGACTCGATGCATTGGCGTCCGCCATTCCGCGGACCGCCTTGATCGCAATCCACGGACATGCTTCAACACACTCCGGCCACACCCAAGAAATTGATCGCCACAATCCGATACGAGGCTCCCGCCGCAACCACTTCAACCGGACCGGCATCGATGGTGGGCGGGCCAGGATGAGGCCCGGCTAGCAAAGGACCTGCAAGCGCAAGCCCCGGCGCAAAGCGCTTCAGGTCGGCATCGTGCATGCGAATGACCACCCCATCGGCAGTTGTTTGCCCATCGATCTCAGCCTAGTCGGTGCCGTCGGCGGCGGCCTGTCGCAGCGCACTCATGGTGTTTTCGGGAGCCTTGAGGGAACCGCCGCGGTGAGCCGTAATTGCAATAGCGCGCTCAAGGTTATTGACGAGATACCGATTTGCGAAATCCGGCCTTGCCTGAGTCTTTCAATGATATCGGCTGGTTTTCTTTTGATCATTCGGAATGTTCAATCAACCTCCACCAACCCCTTTAACGCGGCATCGCCGTATGGAATCTTTCTGCGATTAACTTATAGCCGGCATCGTTCGGATGGATCGGATCGCTCATCCGTCGGGGGTCTCCCATAATATCTTCCAGAATGTTGGGAATGAGGATCACCCCGGTTTCCTGCGCCAGTTCTTCGAAGCCGCGGCCGTAACCGCGGTCGCGCAGAGGAAAACGAAGCCCTCCGATAATGGCCACGGCGTTTTGTCCTTGGATCGTCTCCACGATCGTCTTCAAATTCTGAAACGCCGTTGCTCTCGCCACCCCGTTTTTCAGATCGTTTCCGCCCAGCGTGATCAGGACCACAGCGGGCGTGCGGGACAACACATCCCGCTCAAGCCGCTTCAAGGCCCGGGCCGTCGTATCACCCGGCACACCGGCATTGATGACCGGCCTGGCAATCAGTCGGGACAGCTGGGACGGATAATCCATGCCCTCGTTTGCTCCCGTGCCGTATGTCAGGCTGTCGCCAAAGCAGATGACGGGACCATCGGGGGGATGATGGGTCTGTTCCGGTGTGGAGGTCAAGATGATCCGATAACCCAGAAACAGGATAACGGCACCCAGAAGAATGTAGACGATTTTTTTCATTACACCCAAACTTTGGCCCATATCCGTCGGTGGGGGTCGAAGCCGATTAAATACCCCTTCGGAGCGGGTACACTGCCGCCTTTTTCGGTTTCCAGTGCACGACCAAAATTCCCGCCACGATCAGGGCCAGGGCCAGCAGGATTTTGAAAGTAATCGGTTCATCCAGAACCAGCCCGCCCAGCAACACCCCGGCAATCGGCATGATGAATACAAAAGAGTGCAGGGATACGGCGCCGTATTTTTGAAGCATGGTGTTCCAGGCCACAAATCCGAAGGAGGCCGTAACAAAGCTCTGGTACAGAAGCGACCCCATGACGTTGAGGTCGACGTGGGCGACCATCGGGTGGTCCCATAAGGCCGCTTCGACAAAGAAAATCGGACTCGAAAAGAGCATGGAATATAACACGATATGAAAAGGACAGAAGGTATCGATAATCCTTTTCAGATAGACGGTGTTGCAAGCCCAGATGAAAGTGGCCACCAGAATCATCGTATCGCCGACGTGAAAAGCGGTTGTAATTCCCTTTTTCTCCAGAAATACAAATATGACCCCGCTGAAGCCCAGCAGCATGCCGCCCAGTTTCCTCAGGGTGATGCGGTCTCCGGGAATGAAATAGTGGGCCAGAACAAGTATAAAAAAGGGCAGCAGATTCCCCAACAAGGTTCCGCGGGAGGCGTTCGTCTTGCTGAGACCCAGGTAGAAAAGTGACAACTGGGCGGTAAAAAGCAGGGAGAATGTCAAAACCTGAGACAACTGGCCTTTTCTAAGGCTGAAGGATTGTCCCGTGCATCGGGCCCACAGATAAATCGCCAGGGCCGCTAAACTAAACCGCATCCCGGCCGTCGTAAAAACACCCAGCCCCCAGAAAGTGATCTTGATGGCCACCACATTCGATCCGAAAAGGGTGCA
>CP070697.1:1215605-1225664 GCA_020353555.1 Desulfobacterales bacterium | reverse complement strand
AGTTCCCGCACATTGCCCGGCCAAGCATAGGCCAAAAATTTTTCCAAGGCTTGGGGGGTCAATCCTGCAATTTTCTTGTTACCCTTGATGGCATTTTGTTCGATGAAATTTTGAACGATCAGCGGAATGTCTTCGGGCCGCTTCGACAGCGAAGGGCAGAAAAGCGGAAAGACATTGATACGGAAGTAAAGATCTTCCCGAAATAATCCCCGCTGGATCAATTCATCCAGATCTTTGTTGGTGGCTGAAATAATCCGCACATCCACGGAAATCGTTTTCTGATCGCCGACCCGTTCGATCTCCTTTTCCTCCAGGACGCGTAACAACTTGACCTGCGTTGAAAGCGGAATATCGCCGATTTCATCCAGGAAGATCGTGCCTTCATGGGCCGCCTCAAAGCGCCCGATGCGGGTGCGGTCGGCGCCGGTGTAGGCGCCTTTTTCATGGCCGAAGAGCTCACTCTCCAAAAGGCTTTCATTCAGTGCCGCGCAATTGACCTTGATAAACGGTTTATTCCTCCGTCCGCTGGCTTCATGCACCGCCCTGGCAACCAACTCCTTGCCTGTCCCGCTTGACCCGTGAATCAGGACCGGAGCCTCGGTCTGGGCCACATTGTCGATGAGTTCGAAAAGCTGCTGCATAACCCGTGACTCGCCCAAGATCCCATGATACCCCTCATCCAGTCGGCAGGAGCGGCGTAAAGAATCGATCTCCTGCTGCTGCCGCACCACTTCGGACAAGTCGGTGAACGTTTCCACGGCACCAAGCATGCGTCCCGCCGAATCCCGCAACACCGAGGCATTCTTCAACACATGCACGGCGCGATGCGCCTTATTGGTAATGAGACACTTTTTGGCCCTGACTTCCCCGGTGAGATACAGGCTGCACCAGTCTTTACCCCTTCCGCGGCCGTAGACCGTGCAACCCGTGCAGTTTAAAGCGCGACAGGAGCTGCCGATAAGCTCGGCCGCGGAGTAGCCGGTCAGACGCTCGGCGGCCGGGTTAACGGCCAGGATATTTCCCATCGGGTCAATCACCATGAGTCCATCCTGTAGGGTATCGACGATCGTTTTCCAATACGGCGCAATATCCATGTTAACGGTTCTCCTTTTCCGGTCTGTAAATCTGTTAAGGCAACAGGTGTTAACATACCATTAACGGTTAACGGTGGCAAGCGAATACAAACCTGCTTCAGACAATTTTGGGGTGTCCGTTCAATGGAACCAATTTAAGGCAATGCACAATATAATACACAATATTTTGATAATGACTTAACGAAGTATCAATATATAGTATCTTAGCAGGGTCTGTAAAATGCGCTCAGATGGCAGTCCGGGCGACGGATTGGATGCTTCGAGACTGGTACATTTATTGCTTTGCTCATGAAAAAGTTTTCACAAAGATCAAGATGCGGAGGGCGTAATGAAAAGGTTGAGTTTTAAAGACTGCTTCCATTGCAGTTTGGCGTTCGGTCTGTTGTTTTTCGCGTCATCCGAGTCATTCGCCGACCAGGCGGAACAGGCTCCGGGCCGCACAATGGCACGACAGGCTACCAAAACCACCCAGATCTGGATCACAACGGATCACTCCAAGCACGAGATCCTGCAGCAGGCGTTTACATCGGGCCCAGAGGTTACGAAAGCCTGCCTGGCCTGCCACTCCGAGGCGGCCGCGCAATTTCATAAAACCATCCACTGGACCTGGCTGGATCCCAACGTGGACCCCCAGGAGCGCATCGGAAAGGCCGGTCTTTCCGTTAACAACTTCTGCATCAGCATCCATGGCAACGAGCCGCGCTGCACCTCCTGTCACGCAGGTTACGGCTGGGCGGACAAAAGCTTTGATTTTGCGGATCCAACTAAGGTGGATTGCCTCGTCTGCCACGAACAAACCGGAACCTATCAAAAATTTCCGGCCGGGGCGGGCAATCCGGTGCCCGAGCCTACGGTTTTCAAAGGAAACGGCAAAGAGTATTTTCCGCCCGACTGGAACAAAGTGGCCCAGAGCGTGGGACGGCCCACGCGGAAAAATTGCGGGGTCTGCCACTTTCTGGGCGGCGGCGGCGACGCTGTCAAACACGGCGATTTGGACACCTCGCTCATGAAACCCGACAAGCAGTTGGATGTGCACATGGGGGTCGACGGGCAGAACTTTGATTGTGTCCGCTGTCATTCCACGACCCTGCACAACATCGCCGGCCGGACCTATTCCACCCCGGCTGCCATGGAGCGCAAGAGCCTGGTCGAAGACGACCTGGTCTCCAAGATCACCTGTGAATCCTGCCACACCAGCAGGCCGCACAAACCCGGGGAGAAGCCCAATGATCATACGGATAAGGTGGCTTGCCAGAGCTGCCATATCCCGGAATTTGCCCGCGTAAACCCCACAAAATTATGGTGGGATTGGTCCCAGGCCGGCAAGAAAAAAGACGGCAAACCCTATGCAGTCAAGGGGCCCCTGGGCAAGCCCGTCTATGATTCCAAAAAGGGCGACTTTCTGTGGGCCAAGAGTGTTAAACCCGAGTACTTCTGGTATAACGGTTCCATTAACGCCATCACCGCCAAAGACATGATCAATCCGGGCCAAACCGTGCAGATCAACTGGCCCGTCGGGAACCAGGCGGACCAGAATTCCCGCATTGCCCCTTTCAAGGTTCATCGCGGCAAACAGCCCTACGACAAGATCAACAAGACCCTTTTGATTGCCCGCCTATTCGGCAAAAAAGGCAGCGGTGCTTACTGGGGTGATTGGGACTGGAAAACGGCCTTCACCAGCGGGATGGAAAAGGCCGGTTTGAACTTCAGCGGCGAATTCGATTGGGTGGAAACCAGCTATGTCTTCCCGATCACCCACATGGTGGCCCCCAAGGCGAAGTCTTTGACCTGCACCGAGTGTCACTCCAAGACGAACAGTCGCCTGGCGAATTTGACCGGTTTTTACATGCCGGGACGGGACGGCTCCAAGGTGATCACGTTCGCCGGCTGGGCGACAGTCTTCGGCTCGCTGGCGGGTGTTTTGGTTCATGCCCTCGGCAGGATTTTTACCAACGGTCGCAATGGCAGAAAGGAGAAATAGTCCATGGGCGTCAATAACAATTTGAAGAATATGTATCTATATACTCGGTTTGAGCGTTTCTGGCACTGGCTACAAACGGTGCTGATTATCATCCTTCTCATTACCGGCTTTGAAACCAACGGCCTTTACACCTCATGGGGATTTGAAAACGCCGTCGCAGTGCACAACTTTGTCGGGATTTCCTGGCTCATCGCGTTTGCCTTTTTTGTATTCTGGATCTTTACCACCGGTGAGTGGCGTCAGTACGTTCCCACGACCAAAAAAATGTTGCTAGTTGTCCGATACTATCTGCACGGGATCTTCCGCGGCGAACCCCATCCGGTGCCCAAACGCAAAGACGCCAAACATAATCCGCTCCAGCGGTTGACCTATCTGTCGCTGGCGGCGATTCTGCTGCCGGTTCAAATGGTCACCGGATTCCTTTACTGGGGCTACAACTCCTGGAACGCGTGGGGACTTTCCGGCTTCAGCCTGAAAGCCGTGGCCATGGTGCATCTGGCCGGTGCATTTGCCATCCTTTCCTTTGTGATTGTTCACATCTATATGATTACCACCGGTCGTACGCTCTTCGCCCATACCCGCGCCATGATTACCGGCTGGGAAGAGGTTGAGGATGTCGCAAGCGTCGAAGACTGGGAAGTCAAAACCAAAGCCGCCTGACCCTCCCTGAGGCCCCTTTTTTCCAACGGGATTCCCCCCCAATCATCCGCGCGCCGGCCCATTCGCCCCAAATTTGACGGGCGGATCAACCGGCCGCGGGTCGGCAGACCGCAGCGGGTCGAAATTGGCGAGGTTAATCTTCGATCTGGGCCAAGAACAGGGATGCACCCGGGTCGTTGCCGCTCCATGACCCGGAGCTCTGTCATCGGGCCCGCGCCGGCGCCCATCTCCAGGACGGAGGACTTGGAAAAACTCAGATCATGCGACCACCCAACCCCCTTCCCGCGGATCCAATCTTTTAAGCCAATTCAGCCGCGCTGCTGCTTCAAGCCGTTCTAAAATAAATCAGCCGCGACGAATTTTTTTCTTGCTTCCGCAAAAAGTTTGATGTATCTAACTTTTTAAGCCGCTTCTATATATCGCTAACTCTAGGAGGTCTTAAACGTGTCTCGAATCATGATGCGACAAATGCGGGATAATCAATCCGGAACCATAACCGCTATAAAAGCCGGGAGTGAACTTGGCCGGCGAATTCGCGACATGGGCCTTGTACCGGGAACGGAAATCAAAATTCAGGGCCGGGCGCCGCTGTATGATCCGGTGGCACTGCGGGTGATGGATTTTACCCTTACGCTGCGCAACAACGAAGCCGACTATATCGAAGTGGAGGTCGAATAAAACATGGAGCCCACAATCGCCCTCGCCGGAAATCCGAACTCCGGCAAAACCACCCTTTTTAACGCTCTGACGGGTGCACGCCAACACGTTGGGAATTATCCGGGCGTTACGGTGGAAAAGAAAGAAGGCACTTACATATCCAACGGATGTAAAATGCACATCGTGGACCTCCCCGGCACCTACTCCCTGACGGCCTACTCGCTGGAGGAGGTGGTGGCCCGCGATTTTCTGGTCAACTCCAAACCGCGGGTGGTTATTGATATCGTCGATGCCTCCAATCTGGAACGCAATCTTTATCTGGCGATTCAGTTTCTTGAGATGGGCATTCCGGTGTGCATTGCGCTCAACATGATCGATGTCGCCCAGCGGCGGGGCATTGAAATCAATACGCAAAAACTGGCCACGCTTCTGGGTGTGCCCGTCGTGCCCACGATTGCCCGCAACGGCCAGGGTAAAAGGGAACTCATGGAAACGGCCGCCCAGATCGCGCAACAGGGAAAAGAATTGCGGCCGCTTAAGATATCTTACGGCGACGACGTGGACCAAGCTCTGGTTGAAATGGAAGCTGCCATTACGGCCGCTGATTTTCTGACGGATACCTATCGCGCCCGCTGGATCGCCTTAAAATACATGGAAAACGATGAACAAATCATGGCCATCGGTGCGAGAGTAAATCCGGCGCTAGCGGCTACGCTTACCGCACGGGTCCGAAAAGTGTCCTTGCATCTACAGGAAACCTTGGATACCTATCCGGAGGCCATGATCGCCGATCAACGCTACGGGTACATCAAATCCATCCTAAAGCAGGGGGTGATCCAACGACACTACGACCAAAACCGACTGTATAGCTCCGACCGGATCGATCGCGTTTTGACCAACCGTTTTATAGGTCCCCTCATCATGCTGGCGGTGATCGCCGGGCTTTATCATTTTACTTTTACTTACAGCAAAACCCCTGTGGGTTGGCTGGAGAGTTTTTTTGGTTGGCTGGGGGATTTCATGTCTGCGCACTTACCGGACGGGCTCCTCAAATCGCTTCTGATTTCCGGGGTCATCGACGGCGTCGGTGGTGTTATCGGTTTTGTACCATTGATCATGTATATGTTTTTCGGCATATCCATCTTAGAGGATTCCGGCTACTTAGCCCGCGTGGCCTTTATGCTGGACAGAGTATTTCGCACCTTTGGCCTACACGGAAGTTCGGTCATGGCCTTCATTGTTTCCGGAGGAATTGCCGGCGGTTGTGCCGTGCCCGGCGTCATGGCCACCAGGACCCTCAAGTCCCCGCGCGAGCGTTTGGCCACCTTGCTGACGGTGCCGTTTATGAACTGCGGAGCCAAACTGCCTCTTTTTGCCCTTCTGACAGCGACATTTTTTGCCAAACACGAGGCCGCCATCATGTTCGCCATTACCGTGGGCGCCTGGGGGGGCGCCCTCCTGGTAGCCAAATTCTTGCGCGTCACGGTGATTAAAGGGGCTTCCACGCCCTTTGTCATGGAGCTTCCCCCTTATCGTTGGCCGACGTTTAAGGGTCTCGCCATTCATACCTGGGAAAGAACCTGGCAATATATCAAAAAGGCCGGAACGGTTATTCTGGGCATTTCGATTCTCCTGTGGGCCATGATGACCTACCCCGGCCTGCCGGCCTCAAAACTGCAAGCGTATGCCCAACGGCGCGCAGCCGAAATAAGCGCGTTTCCATCCGCGGCGGTCCTGGAACTGGAAGCCGGCGCAAAAAGCGTCCGACTTTCCGCCGCAGCCCAGCAGCTGAAACAGCGACTGGCTGCCATCGACGCCCACCAAGCTGAGGCCCGCCTGCGAAATTCCCTTGCCGGTCGCATTGGAATTGCCCTGGAAAGCGTCAGTCGCTGGGCCGGGTTCGATTGGCGGACCAATATTGCCTTGATCGGTGGATTCGCGGCCAAGGAAGTCGTGGTCTCAACCCTGGGCACAGCTTACTCGCTGGGGGCAGTGGATCCGGAAGCATCCGTCTCTCTCTCGCAAACCCTGGCGCAAGATCCTTTCTGGACACCTTTGTTGGCGGTGGGCCTAATCGTCTTCACCATGTTTTATTCACCCTGTTTCGTCTCGGTGGTCTGTATCTCCCGTGAATCCGGGTCATGGAAATGGGGTGCTTTTTCCGTGGCGTTCAACACTCTTCTGGCCTTTAGTCTAGCTACGCTGATCTTCCAAGTCGGTTCAGCGATGGGGTTTTTGGCAAAATGACGATCGATAGCTTAGCGGTAATTCTAATCGTCGGCGCCGCTGCGGTCTACATTGCCGTAACTTTCCGGAAAAAAACCCAAAAGGGCAATACTTGCGATTGCGGATGTTCGACTTGTTCCAGCCGAACCTCTTCCTGCGAACTGCCCGATGAAAAGACGCATAAGATATGAAGCCTGCATGACAATTTAAAAGAAAGGTATCCAATGGCAGCCAAAGAAAGGCTCAGTTCGAGCATGGAAGATTACCTGGAGGCCATCTTGCACATCTCCGCTGAGAAGCAGGCCGCCCGGGCCAAGGACATCGCCAAGCGGCTCAAAGTCAACAATTCCTCGGTGACCAGTGCCCTGCGCTTGCTGTCTGAAAAGGGACTCGTCAATTATGCGCCGTATGACATTATTACATTGACGGCGCAAGGTAAAAAACGGGCCGAGGAAATCGCCCGTCGGCACGAAACCCTTAAGGATTTCTTCGTAAAAATCCTCTTAATCGATGAGACCGAAGCCGAAAAGGCCTCATGCAAAATGGAACATGTGATTTCAAACAAAATTCTGGACCGACTCATTAGTTTTGTGGAGTTTGTGGAAATTTGTCCCCGGGGAGGCAAAGAATGGCTGCGTGGATTTCGGCGCCACTGCGAAGGCGACGATATTTCCGCCAGCTGTGAAGATTCCATCTCTTTGTGTCTGGAAGATTTGAGGAAAAAGGCCCAAGCATTTAAGAATAGTCAGCAAGAAGCTGTGCTGCTAAAGGAGATGGATGCGGGCCAACGCGGAAAGATCCTGCAAATCAAAGGACACGGCGAGATCAACAAGCGCTTGTCCGCGATGGGTGTTTCCTCCGGCAGTATCGTCGAAGTCGAAGGTCGCGCACTCCAGGAAGAGAGAATTGAGATCAAGGTACGCGGGTATCATTTGTCCCTGCGAAACGAAGACGCGGCCAAAATATCGGTCGAGCCGTACAACTGACGGATGCATCGCATACATGCGGAATTGCGTCCCGCCCGAGACGGGCTCAATTTCAAGGAAGGCGTAACCGTTTAGCATTTTGAAAAACCATGGAGAGGCCGGCCGGGATATTTTGCATAATACAGCTAAACCTTCATGGCCCGCTGGGCCACCGCGGTGCATGAAAATTTTATTTGCGTACTAAATTGACACAGGAAGGCTAACCCCGCGGGAGCAGGATGAACCGCAGGAACAAATGGCCTCGTACGCGGATTAATGCGCCTGACGCAGAAACTAGGGCGAATCGCCGGTTCTGAATCCAGGATAGATAAATAAGAGGGAGGATATTTTTCAAACAGGTGTGGATTTAGGATAGCTCTGGATGAGGTCCTGCAGTTTTTTTGAAACGGCTTTCGGGATCCGTTTGTTTTTGGTTTGCTTACATAGATCAATGGTCCTTTTCAGGGTTTCAAGGCAAACATAGCAGGGCAGACACTCCTTCACGTGCTTTTCAATTTCTGCACAGGTGAATTCGTCCAACTCTCCATCGATGTATTCGGATAATTTTTCAAACCACTCCTGGCAGTGCTTATGGTCGTGATTATCCTTCGCCATGGTCGAAATACCCTTTCAATTCATCCCTGAGAAAGAGGCGCGCCCGGTGCAACCTGACCTTCACATTGGCGGGCGATATATTCAAGATTTGGGCGGTCTCGGCTGTGCTGAATCCTTCCATATCCCTTAACACGATCACCAACCGGTACTTGTCCGGGAGGGATGAGACGGCCTGATTAATCGTGCTGGCAAGCTCTTCGTTCAGCAGTTTTTCCAGCGGCATGAGCGCCCAATCCGGTATCTGGCGCGGCGTCTCCGTTTCATTTTTAGGGATGAATTCCTCCAAGGACAACTCTCTATTCGGAGCAAATTTAGATTTTCGTCGACTTTTAATACAGGTGCTGGCCGCGACTCTGTAAAGCCAGTTCTTGAACTTTGTCTCGTATCTAAAATTCTTTAAATATCTGAATACATTTAAAAATGTGTCCTGAACCATATCTTCGGCCTCAGCCGGGTCCCGGCACATCCTGACACTGAAATTGTAGAGCTTTTGTTCGTACTTTTTGACAAGGTCTTGAAACTTCTCAGGCTGACCAGAATTGATGGCTCGAATCAGTTCAAAATCTTTATCTTTAATTTTTCTGGGTTTCGGTGTCTTTGCCGTTGTCATGGTTGCTTGTCACCTGACAAGAATCCTTCAGTCAGGTGGAAATTCCGAGTTTAGGCAGAATGTACGCCTGGAGCAGGAACCAGGCCCCCACAACTGCCAGCATAATGAGGATTTCTTTCATGGATCGACTCCCGTCCTAATTTGTTATTCATACGATGTCAGCGGGCAATTGTCCACTGTTATTTGAAAATCGGTCTGTGACGCGCCGCGATCAAAAATTCGATCACCTCCCGTTTTGCGCGGGTTAGTTGCCCGTTCCAAGACGGTGAGGGTCGATCGTGGAGCTTTGTGCTGTTAACACCGTTTTCCAAGTTCGCCCCTAAAGAACCGGAGGAAAGAATATGGTTACAATAATCTCTTTGTATTATAGAGATGCTCACCTCAATTTTTTCCGGCTTTGCCGCAGACCCCTTATTCGACATGGAGATTTATGATAAGGCCGCAGGGAGTGGGAGAGAATTTGTCTTTTACTTCACGTTAGCCTTATACAGGCGCAGGCTGTTGCTCACAACCGAAATGCTGCTGAAGGCCATGGCCAGGGCGGCCAGAATTGGATGCAGTTGGCGCAAGATAGTGGGCAGTGATTCAAACGGGTACAGAATCCCGGCCGCAATCGGAATCAGAACAACGTTGTACCCAAAAGCCCAGAAAAGATTCTGTTTGATCGTCTTCATGGTGGCCCGGCTAAGGCGGATAGCCCGGGACACGCCGGTTAAATTGCCGCTGGATAAGATAACGTCGGCGGTTTCAATCGCCACATCCGTTCCTGTTCCGATGGCAAGCCCCACATCGGCCTGCGCCAGGGCCGGCGCATCATTGATACCGTCACCCACCATGCCGACCAGTGCCCCCTTTTCCTGTAACGTCTTGACTTGGGATGATTTTTCCTCAGGCCTGACCTCGGCGAGGACCTCATCGATATCCACCTGAGCGGCAATGGTTCGAGCAGTTTCAAGATTGTCACCGGTGAGCATGACAACTTTCAGACTTTGCTCATGCAGCTGACGGACTGCCTCCTGCGACTCCGGTTTCAGCGTATCGGACACGGCAATCAAGCCGCACAGTTCGTTTTCCCGCGCAACGACCATGACCGTTTTCCCTTGGGATTGCAAATGCCGGATCTGGTCATGGGCCTCGGCCATATCAAATCCCATCTCGTGGAACCATTGGGGTTTTCCGACCATTACCAGTTTTCCGTCAATCCGGGCCTGAACCCCGAGGCCCCCCGAAGCCTTGAACGCTTCCGGCGCT
>CP070697.1:1205422-1215505 GCA_020353555.1 Desulfobacterales bacterium | reverse complement strand
TCCTCGGTAATGGTGAATTCTTTCATATTGGCCTCCTATCTTTATCTTTTTGAGGCCATCATAACACTCGTGTTTGTCAGATCCGGACAAACGCCGGGCGTTTTTTTTAACTGGAGCTTTATAGACAACCGCATAATGTTATAAGTGATTTTGCTTGGAGCGGCGTATGGGGAACCAGAAGCATGTGGACATCATTTCTCAAGGGGTTGAGGTTTGGAATAAGTGGCGGGAAGAGAACCCAGAGATTAGACCAGACCTCTTCGAATGGTCGCCGGATGCGGATAACTATGATAACTGCAACTTCAGTAATGCAGATCTCAGAAATGTCGGATTCGAGGAGATCTGGCTTTGTGGTTCCGATTTTAGCGGAGCCGATCTCAGAAATGCTGATTTCTTCGATGCTAATGTAGCCGAATGCGATTTCACCAACGCCAATCTCGCTGGGGCTAGTTTCATGGGGGCCGATCTTTCCTATGCTGATCTCAGCGGGGCTAATCTCACCGGGGTCAATTTCGAAGGAGCTAATTTGATTGACACATGCTTTGAGAATGCTACGATTGTGGATTGTAAAATATATGGCATTTCGGCGTGGGGTGTCATAACAGAAGGGGCAATCCAGTCGGGGTTGATTATTTCTGGCCCCAATGATCCAATTATCACCGTCGATAACCTCGAAGTGGCACAGTTCGTACACTTGCTAATTCGTAATGAGAAAATCCGCGACGTGATTGATACTATTGGCAAGAAGGCAGTGCTTATTCTTGGACGCTTTACCCCGGAACGGAAAGCAATATTAGATGCTATTCGAGAGGAACTACGTCGGCGCGACTATATCCCCATCCTGTTCGACTTTGAAAAGCCGACCAGTCGTGATCTGACTGAGACTATATCGACACTCGCGCATATGTCGCGTTTCATCATCGCCGACGTCACGAATGCCAAGAGCATCCCCCAGGAACTACAGGCGATTGTACCCAACCTACCCCCCGTAGCCGTGCAACCCATTATCCACGCCGATGGCTACGAATACGCCATGTTCGAGCATTTCAAACGCTATCCCTGGGTGTTGGATGTTCATCAGTACGAGGGGCAGGATCTGTTGATTGCCTCACTGGGTGAGAAGGTAATCGAGCCAGCAGAGGCGATGACAAAGCAACTCCGAGACACGAATTAACTCTGCCCTAGCCTTGCAGCCCGAACTCGCTGTGCCTGGCGAATTCAAAGTCACGCGGCTATCGGGTTCTGAAACAATTCGTAACAGTGCCTCTCCCAAATGAAATAATCAGACTTTAGAGTGTTCAGCGGCTGAACCTTTGTTGATTTGGCCTTCCGATAGCAACGGAACAATTTTTTACGCTAACCGGGTACCGCCCAGATTCCTGTAACCATACACGCTAAGGGATCAATCCCGACGAATCAGATCACGGTTAAGGATATACTCCCCATAAAGCACGACATTTTCCCATTCGATGGGGCTGACGTGCTCAAGCAATGATAAATTAATCCCATTTCCCTCAGGATCGCCTTCATTTAAGACGCGATCTATTTCCCGTGCTTGCCAGTAGGCCCACTGGCCACATTCGTGCAAAAATTTACGTTAGCATATTGTACGCATAAAACTTTTCTTTAAAATCCTACCAAATGCATAGCTGATAAGGATTTAAACACAAATAACTAAAATTAAACCCACCAGATAAACGTCGATTTATTGCGTACAATACAGGATTAATCGGTTCAAAACACTGGCTGATAGCCGCCGAACGGCCAAAAATCTGCCTTTGTTGCCTGCATATTATGCGTGAAAGTGGAATTGTACAATTGATTTTTGGTCCTTTGGGGTATATTGTGCGCAATAAACAGGGTTCTAACGCAGGGGTTAATTATGCGTGCAATAAAGCTTGCGGCCGCTAATGGGCCCACAAGGCGCACGTTAATAGAATCCGCGTTTCGGCTCGTACCCTGAGGCACACATTCGCGATCAACCATTTGAAATCTCATCCTGGAGAGTTGGAAGAGTTAGCAGGTCTGCTGGGGTACGAATCACTGGACACGGTGGCGATCTATAATGGAACATATGATTTTTCACCATCAAGTGGTATGCCGATGGCAACACAATAAAGGAGAAAAAGCGATGGATGAAAAACTGAAAAACATTTTGGAAAAGGCGCTTAATATGCCTCAGGAACAGCGCGCCTTTATCGCCGGGAGACTTATCGATAGCCTGGATGACAAAGTTGATGAGGATGTTGAGACTGCCTGGCAAAAGGAAATCCAAAAAAGAATAGCCAGCGCTGAGAAGGGTGAAGCAACCTTCATGTCCTGGGATGAAGTCAAAAAACGCTTGAAAGGCGAATGAATTGATACCGCTTGATATTCATTCCGAAGTCTATGATGAAATTGAGGGTGCGATTCGCTGGTATGATGAACAAGCTGAGGGTTTAGGGAGCCAGTTCGAGAAGGAGCTTGATCATGCAATCGACTGTATTCTTGAATTTCCGGATACGTGGCCGAAATATGTTTCTGGGACCAGGCGCTTTTTCTTGCACCGTTTTCCCTTTGCGGTCGTGTATTTATACGATAGCATTAAAATAAGAGTATTTGCTGTAATGAATTTACGCCGTAAACCCGGATACTGGCGCAAAAGAATGAACTAATTCGTGGCTATATTATGCGTGCAATACGCTAACGTAAGATTTTGCACGAATGTGGCCAGTGGGGCTTTTCGGGGATTTTCTCGGCTTGAATCACAGATTGCGGCAAATGGTAGCTACGCTACTTTTGGGCCGCTTAGCGTCAATTTACGCGCGAATGTTCGTGGTATGGGAACAGCGATTTTTTCGGCATGATTCCCAATAGTCTGCCCAACCCTGGCGTTATTCCAACTCCGGGCAGGTGATAATTCCGAGCCGCTACATTTATCCCCGAGAAACGTCCATTTCCTTGGCGATGAACAGGTTGAAGTCAGGAGGAGGCTTTACGTTCCATGATGAGAATTTTCGCCGAGAGCTCCTGGACTCCTGACCTCGGGTCCCGTTTTTGTCGCGGAGCAAAACTTCTTCTTTCTGCCTCCGGTCCGAACAAATCCTGAGGCGAGTCTAGCTCCGAAGGGGGTGGCAGCTCCCGCGTTGGCATTAACTCCATACTGTAATTCCCCCCTTCATAGCCCTCTATGCCAAGCAGGGCTCTGATATGGACGACTTTGCCGACAAGTTCAAAGGCGGGTCGCTGAAAGTGATACACTACATATATCCTCGGTGGCCCTCTTCTCCCGGGGTCATAGATCGGCTCTAGCTTTTTAAAGTCGCACCCACCTTTACTACACAACGGTTCATTATCCAGCTGCAGCTGGAGTTGCAGCGGCTCCAATAAGATTAACTGAAAAAGCAAGACTACAGAGTCGCTTAGATCAGAAATGGCAAAAACGCTTTCATAATCCTGCCCGGGGATTTTCACTACTTTTGACTCCTCTGTCTCTCTATCTTCAAGACTTGGTTCGTCAGTGAAAGGTGTCGTTTCCAAAGGCCGTTGCTTTGGACTTTCCTTTCCCTGGGTTTTACTGTTTGGAAGTATTGATTGTGTGTCCTTCTTAAAGATAATCGGGACGATCGCGATGGCGATTACAGTTACCATCCCAATAATCGTAGCAATAATTGTCGGCTTGCACCACCATCTTTGCATGGTTGTGCTCGATCTTAAGGTGTCGGGTTGCGGCTCACCGGGCTGGCTCGCTAGTGATTCCTCCGCTATTGGCTGCAGGATTTCCGGTTGGGATCGCTGACGCTGTGTCAATCCAACCTCGAGAGCTTGGACTAACCGTGCCCGCCAATCCTGATCAAAATGGTCTACCCACTGGAGTTCAGAGAATCGCTCGGGAATGCTGCAATCATCCAAGCGGACCGGGATCGTATGGATCACCCCTTCAGGTATTTCCTCCAAAGTGTCAAGAGCGAGCTTGAACTCCCTTTGAACAAAGCCGCGTTTAGCTACTGAATGCCGCGAAAAGAAAATCAGGACGAACACTGAGCCTCGAAGTGCTTTGGGAATCTCCGACTGCCACCTCTGGCCCGGCAGAAGGTCGATCTTATCCATCCAAGGTTTGAACCCGGCATCAGAGAGTCTTCGGTAAATCTCTTTCACAGCTTCCACGTCTTCTCGGGCATAACTGAAGAAAATCTGAGCAGACGAGTCGACGCTAACTTTTATCTGGTTTCCGATATCCGGAGAAAGCAGCATTGAAGATTCAGCTTGTGCTTGTTCCAAGGCCTTCCGAGCCTCGTAAGGAAATCGTTCCTCAAGCTTTCTTTTCACAGCAGGCCCAGCTTTGGCGACTATATGCAGCACATGCTGTCGGTCCTCGTAAATCCTATCAACCGCAGCACCGTATCGGTAAATCAAGTTAGTAAGAACCTGCTTCCAGTTTGGAACTAGCTGAAAGTCAATCTCTACTTGTAAATGAACGTTCTCCCACATCGATGAACCCTTTCGTTTCCCTACTACTCAGGCGACGAACTCAGTCCGATAGGCTGGTTTTTCCGATACTGTAGGTCGCTGTTTGTTTTCGTGGTTTTGCGCCCGGTTTCCCGGTGTTGCCACAATATTTCAACCACACATCAATTTGCCTTGGCATGTTACGAGGGATAGAATCGCGCCGCGCACAGCCGACAGGCGCAGAGTTTCCGATCCGTACTCTTTCGGTACATTGGGGAATTCCACGTTCCATCACGCCTCGCGTCTCTGTAAACCCCCGTGTCAGTTCGGACGGCCAGATTTTCTGAGTCCAGTTGGCGACGCTGTCTTTTCCCAATGGGCCTTAACAATAGACAGCAAAGCTCAAGTGCTGGCCCGCATGCACTCCTTGTATGTATGGTTTACTCATGAGACCAGCATTTTTTTGCTCTCCAAACCGACACTACCTAATTTTCATCACTCCTTCGGACTCATGGGCCAGACCGAGACCTTCCTTGCGGCGCGCTAAGATCGGTTTACGTTGAAATTATTGACTTTTTAGCATCGGGCTGAAAAGTTCTCATCTATGATGAAGATGTTACTAAAGGGTTCTGTAAAGTGCGCATGAACAAAGCCGCCAAGAAAAGAAACGAGTCAAGTTGGAACAAAAACGCCTCCAAAGGGACAAAAAAGCCATTGGAGGCCCTGATAGTGGCACCTTCTGGAAACTCTTTTTCATGGCTTTGTCCGGATGATTTATGGAATGTGAATGACCAAAGCGGTTTGAAGCTGAGTTCCGAATGAGCTTAGAAATGAGAGGAAGTAGCTGATCTCGCTGGAACGGGGGTTTTGCGATCCGGGCTGAGTAGCTTATTATATTAAAAAATTTTACTGAAAAACATGAATTTTGTCAATCCAAAAACGACCATGTTAATTGGACGAATTGGTTTCACGACTGGGCGCGAATCCAACAAAAGCCAGGGATAGCTTGCCGTTATTTTTGAAAAACAATTCCACGGTATTTTTGTCCCAAAAGGCGCATGGTCGAATGGGTCTTTCCAAATAATCCTGAAATTCGGACGCTCAGAAAGTCAATTTGTCACTAGTTCATTCTTTGGGAATGATTTTCCGCTTCGAGGTCGCCCATGGTGTATTTTCGGGCTGATTGGCGGTAAGGGTTGGTCTTTGATTTGATTTTGCAATTAAAGGCTTTTTCAGCCTCCGCCCGCGTTGCAAACCGCCACTCCCGGCAATCCGGTTTCCACCCTTTAACACCGCTGGCCTTGCGCACGCGATACTGTCCTCGCAACACTTCCAGCCAGATGTTGTAATAGACCGGTCGGGGGTGATTAACCGCCAGCAGGTGCGCCGAGCCGATGATTTCCCAATCAAAAAGGTTGGTCTGTACCGGATTCAACGAGCGATTCGATAAACGAAAACTCTGTTATTGACCGTCTAAATTTAATGTGGCCGTTTGTGATAAGCCCCGATTTTAACGCCGCGATGGCGCAAATACGAATATAAGGTGCTCTTGGCGATGCCGAGTTTATCGGCAATTTCCTGCACACTTAACTTTCCTTCGATATACAGGGTCTCAGCCGCACAGGCGATGGGTTCAGCTTTTTGGGGTAAGCCTTTTGGCCTTCCCCCTACCCTGCCCCGGGCCCGGGCCGCAGATAATCCCGCCTGCGTCCGCTCACGGATAAGATCGCGCTCAAATTCGGCCAGTGAGGCAAATATATTAAATATCAACCGTCCCTGGGCGGTCGTCGTATCAATGGGATCGTTAAGGCTTTTCAAACCGACTTTCCTTTGCATCAGGTCGCTGACCAGCTCCACCAGATGCTTTAAGGACCGTCCCAGGCGGTCAAGTTTCCAGATGACAACGACATCCCCGCTGCGGACATTTTTCAAAAGCTCCTCTAATACCGGTCTTTCGGCCCAGACCCCGCTGACAATTTCTTCATACACCTTCTTGCATCCGGCCTTTCGTAAGGCATCCACCTGGAGGTTAAAGCTCTGCTCTTTCGTGCTCACTCTGGCATAACCGAGTTTCATTGACCGCCTCGCGTGAATATCCCCAATGTTAGTTCGATATACTCATTTCTAAATAAAAAGTCAAACATTGTTTTTTGCAACCACAATTTCGAACTTAAAATATTACAGTTTTTATATCGTCCGAGGACAACATCATGAGTTTGATAAAACGGCCGTTTTTCTGAACTTCCACGTGATCAAGTCAACACCTTCAGAAAAGTGCCGACTCTTTGATTTTTGCAGGTGTTTAAATCTGGATTTTGGGGTGTGGTTGCAACTGGATGGCGGTTATCAATTTTAATAGGCTATATCACCGTGGCACAATCTATCCAGTTTTCGTCCAGCAAGGAGGATAACCACAATTTCCGGGCAAGCTGTTTGTTTGCGATTTCCTGACGGACCCAATTAAGATTGAATAAGTCGCGAACTATTCGATTAGTCGCCGAGATGTATAAATGGCGATTTTCTATTTTGAAAGATCGTTCGGCTCTATGTGTCGTGGTCTGCCTGTAAACAGCGTAAAATGGGTATGAGCGGATAAATCTTCCTTGTTGACAACTAAAATCGGTTCTTATGGACTGCATCGGGTCTGTGGGCCTCTCGGTCGGATCCAGTGGGTGCAGTACTGATGCTGTTCATCTCTCGGGGTATCTGTATCTCAAACTACTTTGCAAGTGGTGCAGTGAAAACCATCTGAAGAATCGGCTTAGATTGCAGGCCGAGGTCCTCACAATTAAAAAAACCAAGGCCTATCTAACAACTTCTGGTCCCCTTTTTCGATCGAAGATATACCATATAATTGATAGGATGCCTTAGAATTCGGGGCTTTCAATACCGGTGTTGTCTGGGCACCGTCGAAGGGGCAAAAGTCATGGCCGATATGAAACGGCTGCCGTTGGTTTACCTCAGTTTGTCTGTAAATGTCAAACCCAAAACCGGAACGAATTTGCTGTGAATGTTTCACTCTATGATTCGTTGGATTGGCCACCTGCCTGTTGTGTTGAAGATCGCCTTGAAATGAATGACCTTTCGACGACGAATGAGGATTACCAGTATGAACAGCCTCCGGAAAGTGGCAGCGGGAACCGTGAAGAAATCGATTGAAACCATATTTACCGTGATTTTTTAAAATGCCAGTTACGTGTGAGATAGCGGATTGGCATTATGGCGCGACATCAGGTTGGAAACCGTTCGCTCGGAAATCTCGATTCCCAGCTTGAGCAGTTCACCATGGATTTTGGGTGCACCCTAGAGCGCATTGGCTTTCGCTATTTTGCGCACAAGATCTCGGATCTCACGGCTAACCGGACGCCGCCCGGGGCCTTTGCGTCGGGACTTGAACTTCCAGAACAGCTTAAAACCCTTTTTATGCCAACGCACCACGGTGTCAGGCTTGACAATGACCAAAGCCTCCCGCCAGTTGCTCCAGAAACGTGAAAGCACAACCCAGAGAAGGCGGTCTCTGGAACGAAGTTGAGGCCGTTTGATAGACCGTTTCATGGCGGTCACCTGCTGTCGGAGCGCAAGGTTCTCCAGAGCCAGATCGGAATCCTTTCGAGGTCCCAAAAGTATGGACAAAAGCAGCCTCAGTAGCATCTTCATCATGGATGCATGCCTTTGCATCAGATCTTGAAGAGATCTCCAAAAATAAACCGCTTATGCCAACGGGGGATCTATGGGGGTAATCTTCGATACAAGCTTTCTTATTGAAGCAGAGACACACGAATCTGAAATCAGACAATTTACAAAAAATCGAGAAGAAGAGGTTTTTGGAATCAGCGTAATCACAGTCGCTGAGCTTCTTCACGGTGTCCATCGAGCGGATTCAACCAAAAGACGTTTGAAGAGAAGTGCTTACGTAGAGAAAGTTATCGAGCTGTTTCCAATCTATAATTTTGAGATCTCAATGGCCAGAATATATGCAGAACTATGGTCAGATTTAAGCAGTAAAGGTATTCAGATCGGTGCTAACGACCTTATCATCGGTTCTACCGCCCTCTCTCTTGGATTTTCAGTAGCCACTTATAACCTAAGGCATTTTGAAAGGATAGAGGGACTCAAAATCGAAACCTTGACTCCTCAAAACCAACCGGCTTGACATCAACCGTCACCTTGAACCCGGAACCTATCAATTAAAGTTCGGGGCTTCGCACCCGTTGGAATATTGGAATGGAGTTTATCTTTTTTGATCCGAACTTTGCCTTGAACACAAGGACTGAAAGACGATAAGAACCCGTAAAAATATGCGATTCATATGCGATAATGCCGCCAGGAACGTGCAAGAACTGGCCTAAACTCACATTAAATCCATTAAGCTATTGTTATAACTAACTATATGAAGAACCCGGCCTTCGGCAGCATGGTACTTTCTAAATGAGCCAGTTTCGGACGACATCTCCCAGCTGCCCTTCAAAATTTTCCTTGGTTCCGTGGGTTTTTACGGAGCCGAGATCCAGGACATAAACCTCATCGGCAATGGCCATGGCGGATCGCACGTCCTGGTCGACCAGAAGGATGGTGCGTCCTTCGGCTTTTAGCGCCAGAAGCTCTTCGTAGATGTTCTGGGCAATCAGCGGTGAGAGACCAACCGACGGTTCGTCCACCAGCAGCAGGGTGGGGTTGCACAAAAGTGACTTGGCGATATCCAGGATCCGCTGCAGGCCGCCGGAAAGGGAGCCGGCCAAAAGCTTGCGGCGGTCCTGTAAGACGGGAAATCTTTCCAGCGCCCATTGGATTCGTTCACGGACTTTTGGGCGGTCTTTTTTAAACACCCAGCATCCCAGTTCCAGATTTTCAGCGACCGTCATCTGGGAGAAAACGGCCCTTTCCTGAGGAATGTAGGAAACGCCTCGTTTGATGATTTCATCCAGTTGAATGCCGGTAATATCCGTTTGATCCAGCCACACGCTTCCTTTCTGGGGTTTGAGAATGCCGCAAATCGACTTGAGCAGCGTGGACTTGCCGGAGCCGTTGGGGCCAATGACGATGACGATTTTGCCGACGGGAACAGACAGGTTCAGCCCTTTGAGGATGAATAAATCCTTCTGGTAGGCAGCATGCATGTCACGGGCTTCAAGTTTCATAATTGCCTCCCAGATAGGCGTTGATAACCCGTTCATCCGCCCGAATCTCATCCGGGCTGCCCTGGGTGATCAGCGTTCCGCGGTCCAACACAACCAACCGCTCACAGATGCGGAAAACCGAGGGCATCTCGTGGCTGATCAGTATGATCGTTTTCCCGGAACGATGCAACTCACACAGATAACCTTCCAGGCGGCTTTTGAGTTCAGGGTGAACACCGCCGAAAGGTTCGTCCAGAAGCAGAAATTGCGGATCCGTCATCATGATCATGCCAATTTCCAGCAGCTTTTTCTGACCGCCGGAAAGGCTCTCGGCGGTTGTGTCCGCCAGGTGGTCGATCCGGAGGGTGACCAGGATATCCCGGGTACGGGCATCAATGGCCCCGCGGTCCAGCCGCCCTTCGGTAAGCGCGGGAATGCTCAAATTTTGTTTGACACTCAGTCGATTGAAAACCTTGGAAATTTGAAACGTGCGCCCGATACCCAGCTGGAAGATTTTGTGCGGCCGCAGTCCGGACAT
>CP070697.1:1195096-1205322 GCA_020353555.1 Desulfobacterales bacterium | reverse complement strand
GCGTGGCCTCGTCGTTCCAACGGGTCAGAAGGTACTTTTTCTGCTCGATGAGCAGCTTTTTGCATTCCTCGAGTTCATTGTCATGCAGCACGTAAGGATTAAAGGGCTTACCGTCCGGACGCGGTTTATCCTTGGTTCCCATACGGTGGCAAACCAGGATGCCGGTTAGGGCGATATTCTCTTCGAAACGGGAACTCACACAAAGATGTCCTTTGTATTTCGGGTTGTACAGGAGAAAGATGGATTCAGAGTCCTCTTCCGCCACTTTGTCCATATTGATCGTTATCCCGTATCCTCCCCAGCAGTTGGGTGCGGCAATCATGTTAGCACCCGTTTCCTCTTGGAGCAGCATGTAATTGGGCGGCAGGAAAACCGGGAACACATATTGCGTGTTTGGGATCTTACCGTAATCAACAGGTTGCGTAAGACCCTGTTTGGCATACAGCCTGGGCCAGAAGCCGTCGGCCATCACCAAGTCGAAGTCTTTCACCCCTCCGCCCCTCAGTTTGTTGTAAGCTTCGGAGTTTCCGTCGAAGAACCCGGCGCTGACCTTGCAATCATACTCCTTCTCAAACTTGGCGGTAAGCTTCTTCACATTGTAGTGCTCCCACCCGAGCCAGCGCAACTCGAGCTTGGCGGCCTGGGAAGTGCGGACAAAGGGGCCCATGGCGGCGGCGCTGAAGGCCACCGCGGCCCCCGTCGCGCTTTTCTTGAGAAATGAACGGCGCGTTAAAGGTTTTTCAAATGTTTTCTCCAGCTTGCCTTTTTCGGTGTCGAGGTTTTTAGCCATCTTGGCCCTCCTTTTTCAGTTGGTTGACGGTTCCTCCAAACTCTTTTAGCTGACTACGGTTCAAGGTTTTTGGGAGCTCAATCGGTCAAATTCCAATCTGCAGGTGGTCGACGTCTTGATTTCATCAGGGGGCAAGCAGCGTATGCACCATCTCAGAGAACCCGTATCCGCCCTTCTTTTGGGTGACCCAGGCCGGCTCGCAAGGCATTCGCCCTTTGAAATCCAAAACATTGGCCACACCGACCGAATTTGGAAAGTAGGCAAACATGGGCGCGTCATTGGGTGAGTCTCCGATAAAAACGACATCTTCCTTAATGTCTTCCAGCTTCTCTCCAAAGACTTCCTCAAATAAAATGCGCGTCATCGTCAATTTGTCATAATCACCGAACCAACCATTGACATGGATGGAGCTGGCCTTGGCCTCGGCCCCCGCCTTTTTGAATAAGCCGACAATCCGATCGACGTCTTCCACGGACAGCGACGGCACATCTTCACAATAGTCAATGGCCAGATCCGCTTCGCGATAGGCCTGATCTGCCGAAAGGCTGGAGCCGGGCACCTTTTCCAAAATCTCCCGCTTCAACTTTTCTAATCTTTGGCGATCCGTTTTGCGCTCGGCTTCTTCCTTAAAATAACGTCGCCGCATCTGGCGGGAGCGATCATCATACTGGAAATAAAAAGCCCCATTTTCACCGACCAGACCGTCCACCGGCCACATCCGGGCAATATGATCGCACCATCCGGCCGGCCTTCCGGTAATGGGGATGCTGCGAATCTTCGCCTCTCGCAGCCGCTCCATGGCAACAAAAACAACGGCCGGCAAACGACCATTGACGGTCAAGGTATCGTCGATGTCCGTCAGGACATAGCGAATTTGCTTTCTCGCTTGAGCTGGGAATTTTTCGAATGGTTGCATATGGGTCACATAGCCTTTTGAAGGTTAATCGATAGCGGGAGGATTCAGGAAAAGCAAAACGGCAAATATCGCATTGAACTCTGACCAAAGTTATTGCATACAAAGTTTTGCATTACGCTGTCAATAGAGAAAGGCGCCTGGGAAAAAAAGGGCCATCAGATACCTTCGGCCCGATGCGGGACAATCCATATGCCGTATTTTGCCGTTCGTTGCGGGAGTTGCCCGTCAAAGCACGGCGCCCACGGTAGCTGATTGCCCCCTAAACCGCAAAGATAAGAACGGTGGATGATTTGGTGTCTCCGTCCTTGTCCCCCCCCGCGCAGTGAGCCAGCCCGATCTTCGCCTTTGCAACCTGACGTTGCCCGGCTTCCCCTCGCAGTTGGGTTATCACTTCGCACACCTGGGCCAAGCCTGTGGCCGCAACCGGGTGTCCGCGACTCAGCAGCCCGCCCGAGGTGTTCACAGGTATCCTTCCTCCCAGGGCCGTTTCTCCCTCGGCGGCCAGGCGGCCGCCTTCACCCGGGAGGCACAGACCCAGGGCTTCATAGTGCAGAATCTCGGCAATGCTGAAGGCATCATGGCATTCCACCAGGTCCAGATCCGCGGGGTCGACCCCGGCCTTTTCGTAGGCCAGCCGGCAGACCCGGTAGTCGGTCTCCCAGCGCACCAGGTCCTGAGGGTTCTCGTAACTGCCGCTGCACAAAACGGCGGCCTTCACCTGAACTGCACGTTGCATGCGGCGGGCGGAAGCCGTCGAGCACAATATCGCCGCGGCGGCTCCATCCGCGATGGGGCAGCACATCAGCCGGGTCAGGGGATCGGCAATCATGGGGGCGGTCAACACATCCTCGACGGTGACCGGCTCCCGGAACTGGGCCATCGGGTTGTGGCGGGCGTGTCGGCGGTTCTTGACGGAGACGGCCGCCAGTTGCGCGGGAGTGGTGCCGAATTCTGCCATGTGGCGCATCGCTCGCAGGGCAAAACTGGCAGGGGTCACGAGGCCCAACTTGGTCTCCAGTTCGTTTTCTCCCGAGTTTATCAGGCCGAACCCGGGTACGCACATTTTCTCGGCGCCCGCGGCCAAGGCCACCTCCACCTGGCCGGCAGCCACGGCGTTGTAAGCCAGGTAGAAGGCGGTCGAACCCGAGGTGCAGGCATTTTCGACGTTGATCACCGGTATGCGGTTAATACCCGCTTCCCCGAAGACGTTCTGACCGATGGTCATATCCCCGAAAAGGCGGCCCGCGAGGGCGTTGGCGAAGAAGCCCGCCCCAACCCGTGCGGGAGGCAGGCCCGCATCCTGGAGCGCCAGAAGGGTCGCTTCCGTTCCCATGTCGACCACCGTCCGCTCGGGGTGCCGCCCAAAGGGAAGCATGCCGATTCCTATGACCGCGACGTCAGGCATGATTTTCTCCTCTCAATCTGCTTCCATGGGAGTGAAGTAGGGACGCAAGCAACGCTCGCCCCGGGCGTCATGGCCCAGAGGAGCCACGGCCAGTCTTACGGGCAGGCCGATCCGCAGCCGGTCGACGGCCCCGGGGTCCAGCAGACCGAAGATCCGCAGGCCGCACTCCTCCAGATCCACATACCCCACGCCATAGGGCTGGGGCAGGCCTAACGGCGGTCTGGTCCGTATCACGGTAAAACTGTAAAGCTTCCCCTCCGATCCCAGACTGGCGCCCTCCACCGGGTCCAGACATCGCCGACAGTGCCTGGGTCGGGGAAAATAATGCTGTCGACACTTCCGGCAGTAACCGCCCAGAAGTTTGGGCGGCGATTCGGTGTAGGGTGGCGGGGTGAAGAGGCCTTCTTCCACCGGCGATAGTCGATTCGTCCCCTCTTTGACCATGTGCTTACCACCTGTTCGGGGTCCCATGCCATCCCGGCCTGCAAATGGGGAAAATCCGGGGCTGTCCCCCCGTTTCCCCTTTTTAAATTACGCAACACAAGGATGGGATGCGCTTTAACGTTTCAGTTTGACGCCTGCTTTTTCGCGGTCCCAGGTATCCTGCGTGACCCCTTGTTTGCGCAATTCGTACTTTTTAACGCGCTCGGTCGGCGTTTTGGGCAAGGCCGCCATGATCCGGACGTAGCGCGGAATCATGAAGTAGGCCATGCGCTCCTGGCAATAATCGATCAGCTCCTCGGGCGTGAGACGTGCACCCGGCTTAAGGGCCAGGCAGACCAGAACTTCATCTTCACCCATATCCGATTCGGCCGCCACCGCCGCGGACTCGAGCACCGCCGGGTGAGAATTGATCACCTTCTCCACCTCGTAGGACGATATATTTTCACCCCGTCGCCTGAGCGCATCCTTTTTGCGGTCCACGAAATGAAAATAGCCTTCCTCATCGCAGTACAGATAATCGTCCGTGTGGAACCACAGATCCCTGAACGCTTCAACCGTCTTCTCAGGCATTTTGTAGTATTCCAAAAGCATGCAGTAGGGCTTAAGGGGTCGCACGAGCAGCTCGCCCGACTGGTGGGCGCCGCGCTCGTCGCCGTTGTCGTCCACGACCCTGACCAGGCAGTCCGTTCTTGACTTGCCGCATGTGGCGGGTTTGCGCGCTTTGAGAGTGTTCATCAAAGGCAGTCCGATTTCACTCATGCCGTAGCCTTCGATGAGGGTGACACCGAATCGTTTCTCGATGGTATCGAAGAGATCCATCGGCGCACCGCCACCCATCATGACCCGCAGCGGATTGTCGGCGTCATCCGGCTTGGGATCCGCCTTGAGGAGTATCGGCAGGATGCCGCCAATATAATTGAATTCCGTACAGCCATAGCGCTTGATATCGTCCCAGAACCGGCTGGCCGAGAAGCGTTCCGCGAGCACCATACGCGCACCGCTCATGAGGGCGGGCATGGTGGAAAGCAGCTGGGCATTTCCGTGGAAAAGAGGCAGGGCATTATAGAGGCAGTCCTTATCGTCATAATCGGTTGATTCGATCACGCACTCCCCCATGTAAAGGGCGTAGTTGTGAGGCATGAGGGAACCCTTGGAAGGGCCGGTGGTACCGGACGTAAACATGATAATAAAGGGATCGGACCAAAGAACCTCTTCCTCTTTGTAAATGCCCTTGTTCGCGACGAGCTGGCGATAATCCGCGTTCGGTTTGTCGAGGGCGGGCAGCGTCTCGCCGGGTTCCCCTAATAGTAGAACGTTTTCCACCTTGGGTAAATCTCTGAGTACCGGCTCCACCCGATCCAGAAAGGGTGATTCGACCACAATGAGCCGGCAATCCGCCTTGTCCACCATGTAGGTGAGAAGATCACCCTTGTGAGCGGTATTGATGGGAACCTCGATTGCGCCGAGTTTGCTCAGCCCGAACCACAAGAAAAGAAACTCGGGCCGGTTATTCATCACAATCGCGACCTTATCGCCCTTGCCGATCCCCAAGGACTGCAGCCCCGCGGCCACCCGGTCAGATTCGCGGTCAAAGTCCTCATAACCAAAGACCTGTTCTTTAAAGCGGAAAAAATCACGGTTTCCGTATTGCGCGACTTGCCTTTTGAGGGTCTGATGGATGACCCTTGCGTGTGCCTTGTCGTCGGATTTCATGACGCCTCCATCCTCGCCTGATCGCTTGGTTTACATTCCAGGAGGACCGGCTTGGAGGCCCTCGCTGGGATGGGGATACGTTCCGTAATGCTGCAGGACTTCCTCCGGTGGTCTGAGCTGCCGCCATTCCGCTTCAAATTCTTCATAGGGTTTGGCGCGTTCCTTGCGCTTGGCCCGCGCCTCTTCTCTTAACACCTCTGTTTTTTCAGAGTCCAGGCGCAAGGTCTTTTGATCATAGGCCACATGATAGATATTGCGGGCGGCCCATGCATTCGTTCTTTGTTCACGCAAGTCAGCGATCACCATCGCAGGATCGCGCTCCAAAGGATCACCGTAGCCGGCCCCTCCTCCCACGGGCACGTAGAAAGTGTCGCCGTTCATGTACGGCTGGATCGTCAGGCTGATATGGTGAAGCTCGCGATGACCTTGTTCAGGATTGCCGGGCGCATACATCTCGTCCAAATTTACCAGGTTGGACCGGCCTTCACTCAAGAGGGCCTTGAAATTGCTGCCCCGAACGACTTGCACGAAGACGGGTGGAACCGCATAACCGCCGAAGATCCCCATCGTCGCAGGGAACTTCGATCCAAAACCGAACGAGCCCAAGGCCACCCAGGGCACGTGGTGCACCATCAGTCCGAAACCGACCCCCAGCCCGCCCCGGTACTTGCCATGTCCGTAGGAATTCTGAAAGTAGTTCCTGTAGGTGTAGAGAAATGGCCGATCCAACTCCGTCGTCTCCACGTCCGAGCAGTCGCTCATGGTGGCGAACCATGATCCGGCACCGTTGACCCCGTCAATGTCGGGCCGGGCCCCGGCACCGGTGGCGTTGATTTCAGGCGTAATGTCCGCAATCGGCTCACCCCACTGGTTCATACCGCCAAAGATCGGCACGCCGAACCCCTGGAACCAGGCCGCGACCGCGCGCGAGGGATCCAGGTTATAGGTCATGCGGGCGCCCGCCAGGAACATGCCATGGGCGAAGATGCACTGGGTGAAAGGCGAAAGTGAAGTGGGGGCGTCGCCCTTCGCATTAACGATGGCATTGTCGGGGAACTCCCAATCCAGAATCTCCAGGAGTCCGTTGTTGGCGGGCAAGTCATGAAAAAACCACCCGCAGAAATAGACCATGCAAAGACCAATGATACCCTGAAAGAAAGTGTTGATGGGTTTGTCCGGAATCATGGGCGTCGTGTCCTCGAAGTTCAGCGTGATCTTGTCGCCTTTCTTTTTGAGAGTGACATTGACTTTGACGAGCCGGTCATTGGCACCCACGGTGTCCATGAACCGGGGTTGGCGGAAAGTACCGTCGTTTAACAGCCTGACTTTTTTCCTGGCGGCTTCGGCCGTAACAATCAGTATCCGCCGCAACGCCCCGATGAAGAACTCCAGGCCTTTTTGATCAATGAGCTCCAGAATCCGACGCTGGGCGATCCGGGAAGCGGCCAGACGCGCCTTGATGTCCAGGATCATGGTTCGGGGATCGCGGGTCATGGCGCCGAACATGTTCAGGATATCTTCCTTCAGGGCATAGTTCTCCCCGACCTTCAGGGGCGGAACCAGCAAGCCTTCGTCATATTTGGAACGCGCGTTATTGCTCATCCCGCCGGGATCGGTCCCCCCGCATTCACCGGTGTGCACAATGGCGCCGACAAAGCAGACCAGCTTGCCCTTATGGAACACGGGCGCGACCAGGCCCATGTCGGCGCCATGGACTCCGCCGTAAAAGGGATCATTCCAGAAAAAGGAATCCCCGTCCTTGACGCCGACCGAGGGTTCATTCAGCCAGTGTTTGACGATGTATTTGACCGGAATTTGCCCCAGCACCGCGTGAAACCAGATGCCGGTGGCAACCACCGCCAGATCGCCTTGGGCCGTGTAGATGCCGAAGGCCACGTCACCCCAGCGCATGCCCGACGAGGCCCCCAGCTTCATGGTCGTCTCCTTGCCTTCCTGCGCGATCATGTTCATCTTGTGGCTGAAGATCTCGAACTCGACCGCGTCGATTTTCTCCTGGGCCGCACTTTCTTCGGCGGTCATCGGCTCGGGCTTCAGCCTCTGGACGACCTCCATATCCCTACCATAAGCCATACCGTTCATGACATACCTCCCTTTAAACTTGGCAAGTTGTTGATCCTAGACCCGTTCCAAAACGCCCGTATAATACGGATCAAGCGTGAACTGCCAGTCTGGCTCGATGACATAGGTCGTGTCCGGGGCCTCGATCAGGGCCGGCCCCGCGATCATATTGCCGGGCTTCAAAGCGCCAAAATTAAAGACCGGCGTATCCTGATAATCCCCCACGCCGGCCCAGTAGGCCTTACGTGAATCGCGCCGGGCCTCCGCGGGCGGTTGCGGGTCATTGATCTGATCCGGCTCAATCTTGTGCAGGGGTGTTTCGACTGTGGCTGTGAGATAAAAGCACTCGATGTTGATTCCGCCCACCGGAAAGGTGGCCTCGGGTGTGTAGATGGCGGAGTAATCCCGTGTGAAGATGTCACAAATATCCTTGAAATCAACCGGGCTCTTCACATTGAGGTGCGGGGAAATGATTTTGGTCAGATTGTATTGCATGCCGTAGCGCATGTCGATTTCGAGTTGAAAATGGATCTGATCTTCACGGAAGCCCTCGAGTCGAAGGTCGCGGATGGCCAAATCTTTGAGTTCGTTGACGACCGCATTGAATCCATCGATATCCTCGGAATAAGACTGGGTGGCCCATTGGAAGATCTTGAGTGTCTTGGATTTCTCCCAGACCTGCTGGATGTTCACCGTCGAGGCGCCGAAGGCCCCGAAGACAGGTGAAAAAAACGGCACCAGGACTTTGCTGACTTCGAGGTAGGGTGCAAAGCCGCAGGCGTGGGTGGGTCCGGCGCCTCCCACGGCGAAGAGCACGAAATCCCGGGGGTCATGTCCCTTGAGAACCACTTCCTTGAACACTTCCTGCCCCATGCGCGCATCGATGATGCGCCGGATGCGCGATGCCGCCTCGACAATGCTCAGGCCGAGGGGATTGGCGATCTTCTTCTCGATGGCCCGTGTGCTTAGATCGGGATCGAGGAGCATTTTGCCTCCCAGGTAGTTCTCGGGATTGAGATAACCCAGGACCAGGTCCGCATCCGTCACGGTCGGCTCCTCACCCCCCTGATCATAGCAGGCGGGTCCGGGCATGGAGCCCGCCGACTGCGGTCCCACTTCCAGCGCGTTGCCCATCAGCTTGTTGATCCAGGCGATCGAGCCTCCGCCGGCCCCGATGGATTTGACCTCGATCGCCGAGATGTTGGTGCGCCATCGATCGATGACCGGAATGAAGTCGTACGCGCGGACCCGTCCGCCGGAAATAACGCCGATGTCAAAGGAGGTCCCGCCCATATCCGTAAACGTGATATTGTCGTAACCATAGACTTGGCCGAGTGTCCGGGCCCCGTGCAGACCCGCGACGGGGCCGGCGTTGTGAGTCAGAACCGCTCGGCTGCGTGAGACTTTCTTCATACCCCCGGTATTGTGGACCAGCGCCAGGGGCCGCTGGTATCCCCCCGTGCGCAGCTCGGTCACCAGTTTGTTGAGTTCGTCGCCCATCACTCCGTGCAGATAGGCGTTCACAATGGCGGTGACGAAGCGGGTGTATTCACCCGATTTGGGCGACACCTCGCTGGAAAGAATGACCGGCATGGAGCCCAAATAATCTTCCGGATACTCGTCTTCGATGAGTTGTTTGACCATCTGTTCGTGCACCGGGTTGGCAAAAGACCACAACAGACAGACCACGAAGCCCATGGCACCGCGGTCCACCAGAATCTGCAATTTCTCCAGAACGTCTTCCCTTTTGAGCGGTGCGATGATCTGACCAAAGGAATCGATGCGTTCGTGGACCCCGACCACCATATCCCGGGGGATCAGCGGCTCGGGCTTTTGGATCCGGGCCAAGTCCTTGTTTTCTTGCAGGCTGATGCCGTCGGCCCAACTGCGGCCCCGGCCCAGAAAAATCGTATCCTCAAAACCCGCGGTGGTAATAAGGCCCAGTTTAGGGCCCGTTCTTTCGATGATGGCGTTCGTTCCCAGGGTCGTGCAGTAGCGAACCGCTTCCGCCTGCCCTAAGAAGTCTCGCAGATCCGATTGGTACAGACCGGCCATTTCCCGAATCCCCTTCATGAAGCCCACCGAAAGCTCATAATGGGTCGTGGGTGTCTTGCCGATCTGGATTTCCTTGCCGTCCTGCGTGACAAAGAAGTCGGTGAAGGTACCGCCGATATCGACATTGATGGAGAAGCCCATGAAATGCCTCCTTTGCAATTGTGGTTACAAAGCTACCTGGTTGATTTCCGCAATCAGACGATGAATCAGTCCGGGACTGGCGTCCCGTGTCACCGGACCGTAAGTTGTGAAAAAGAACCCCCGGCCCCGTTGGTCGCGATACAGGCGCAACCCCCCGTCGATGAGTTCCTTGGCTTTGGCCAAATCGTCCAGGGGCAGGCTCACTCCTACCCCCCGGGCGTTGGTTCCTAACTCCCATAACGCCGACAACGGCAGGCTATCTCCGCTGAGAGGCGGACCGAGAACGTAGATATCCATCTTCAGATCCGCAAACTGCGCCAGATTTTCCGGACGATAGCCTTGAAGATAAAGACCCGCGGCGATGTTGTAGTAGGATAGGATATTCTTCAGGGTATTGTAGATGCGCCGGTGCGCGATGCCCAGCTGAACCAAGGCCAAAGGACGTCCTTCCATGAAAATCACGACATCGGGACGGGTCTGGCAAAACGCCTCAACGGCCCGGACCAGCGCTGGCTTGACATCGCCGATGCGGGTGGGTCCGTCTGCGCGGCCGAAAAGCTGACTCGCCAGCGTGACCGGTCCGGTTAAGGCCGCGACGCAGGCCCGCTCTTTTTGGCAAAGCTGAAAGACCCGGCGGGCGACCTCCAAGGCGTGTTTTAATCCGCCGCTCGCTTCCGGTGCCG
>CP070697.1:1184682-1194996 GCA_020353555.1 Desulfobacterales bacterium | reverse complement strand
GTCGAAAGATGCATCAATGAGGTCGGCATCGGATTTCTCTACGCCCCTCTCTTTCACGGAGCAATGAAACACGCCGCCGGACCACGAAGCGAAATTGGTATTCGCAGCATTTTTAATCTCCTGGGCCCGGTCACGAACCCGGCCGCCGCCTCGGCTCAGGTGTTGGGTGTCTATGAACAGAGCCTGACCGACAAGATAGCCCTGGTTCTCAAAAGGCTGGGAACCCGAGAGGCATTTGTGGTTTGTGGGGAGGGGACATTTGACGAGATCAGCATCTGCGGACCGACAAGGGTTTCTCACCTGAAGAACGGCCAAATACGCACATTTCAGATGACACCGGAAGAATGCGGCTTTCAAAGGGCGGCCCCCGAGGAGATCGTGGGGGGAAACGCCAAGGAGAATGCGCAGATTATACGAAACATTCTAAATGGTGGAAAGGGTCCCAAGCGCGACATGGTTCTGCTGAATGCCTCTGCGGCGTTTATCGTCGCGGGGCTCTGCGACAATTTTGAAGCGGGAATCAAGATCGCCGCGGACGCCATCGATACCGGCCGTGCCCGGCAAAAGCTCGACAGACTGGTCGAATTCACCCAGCAGTGCCGCGCTTTTGTTCGCAACGAGCCCTGAGGAGATTCGGATGCATCAGCGATTAGCCGCGATACTGGCCGAAAAGCAAAGCGAAGTGGCGAGACTAAAAAAGGGTGTGGCGTGCAATCCGGATCACGACCCGCCCCCGCGGCGTGATTTCAAGGAGGCCATCTCCGCACCGGAAAGGATCAGCCTGATTGCCGAAGTCAAGTTTGCCTCGCCTTCAGCCGGCGTGATCCGTGCCAAGACCGATCCGGCCGCCATCGGTCGGATTTACGAAGAGGCCGGGTCGGCGGCGATTTCGCTTCTCACGGACAGGCGGTTTTTCCAAGGGGATCTGGAGCAGTTGCCGCGCCTGAAAAAGGCGATCTCTTTGCCCATTCTGCGCAAGGATTTCATCATCGATGAGGTTCAGGTTCGGGAGGCTTTCTGCTACGGCGCGGATGCGATCCTCCTGATCGCGCGCATTTTGTCGTCCGCACAATTAGCGGAATTAATCGCAATGTGCCGGGAGTATGGGATGGCCGCCTTGACCGAGATCCATGACGGAGACGACCTTGAGAAGGCCATCAGTTGCGGTGCCGAGATCATCGGGATCAATAATCGCGACCTAGATAGTTTTAAGGTCGATATTCAGACCACCTTCACGCTGGCACCGCTGGTGCCAGACCCCTGCATCCGCGTCAGCGAAAGCGGCATAGAGGCTGGAGGGGATATCCGGTCTTTAAAGGGAACGGGCATTCATGCCGTCCTTGTGGGCTCAGCCCTGATGCGCAGCGATGATCCGGCAAGGAAGGTAGGCGAAATCGTCAGCGCCGGAGAAAGGCGCGATGGCTAAAGTCGAGGTCAAGATTTGCGGTATAACCGATTACGAGGATGCATCCATCGCGGTCGAACTGGGTGTCCGCGCCCTGGGTTTCATCTTCGCCCGCAGCCCGAGGCAGATCACACCGTCCGCAGCCCGGGCCATCATTCGTGCCATTCCCCCGTTTGTAAAGACGGTGGGCGTCTTTGTCAATGAGGTGCCGGCCACCATTCGCGAGATTATCCACTACTGTGGACTCGATCTGGTTCAGCTGCATGGCGATGAATCTCCGGATCTCTGTGCACAACTGTTGCCCTATACGATCAAAGCCGTCAGGGTCAAGGACCCATCGTGTCTCCCCGCGAGTCGGGCCTACCTTGGAAAAGTTAGGGCCCTGCTGCTTGACACTTACGCGGAAGACAGGACCGGCGGCACCGGCCAGATCTTTGACTGGGAGCTTGCCATCGCGATTAAAAGGCTGGGAATACCTATCATTCTGGCGGGAGGCCTCGGCCCTTCCAATATCGAGGGGGCGATCCGCACCGTGAGACCCTATGCCGTGGATGTAAACAGCGGGGTGGAGAAAAGCCCCGGCAGAAAGAGTCCTATTTTGATGAAAGATCTAATGGAAAAGGTGATCCGGGGAGAATTGGATGATGATTGAAAGACGCTATTACGGAGAGTTCGGGGGAGCCTATATTCCCGAGATTCTCGTCTCCACTTTCGAGCAGCTGGCGGCGGCGTTTCGGGAGGCCAAAAACGACCCTCATTTCTGGACCGAATATGTAAATCTCTTGTCCACCTATTCCTGTCGACCCACGCCCGTCACATGGGCCGAAAATCTGACCAGACATTGGGGAGGACCGCGGATCTATATCAAGCGGGAAGATCTGAATCACACCGGCGCCCATAAGCTGAACAATGTCATGGGTCAGGGGCTTTTGGTGAAACGTATGGGAAAAAGCCGGGTGATTGCCGAGACCGGTGCCGGCCAGCATGGCGTGGCCACCGCCACCATGGCGGCCAAATTCGGATTCAGTTGCACCATTTATATGGGCGAAGTGGACGTTGCCAGGCAGAGACCCAATGTCTTCTGGATGGAACGTCTCGGCGCGCGCGTCATTCCGGTGCGCGATGGCACCCGGATATTAAAAGACGCCATTAATGAGGCTTTCCGCGATTGGGCCACCCGCATGGACGATACCCACTACGTCCTCGGAACGGCATGCGGCGCTCACCCGTTTCCGGAGATGGTGTCCTATTTTCAATCCATTATCGGCCAGGAGGCCCGCAGGCAAATCGTGGACCGGGCCGGAAGATTACCCACTCGCGTTTATGCCTGTGTCGGGGGCGGTTCCAATGCCTTGGGCATCTTCAGCGGCTTTTGGGATGATCCGGTGGAGCTGGTGGGTGTCGAAGCAGGGGGCCGGGGCCTGGCAACGGGCCGGCATGCGTCACGGTTGGCATCGCAAGACGGCACACCGGGAGTCGCCCAGGGTTATAAGACCTATTTTCTGCAAGACAGCGAAGGGCAGATGAAAGAGACGCACAGCGTGGCCGCGGGATTGGATTATGTCGGGGTTTCACCGATCCTGGCCGCGCTCCGGCAGGAGGGGAGGGTGCGGTTTGAAGCGGCAACCGACCAGGAGGTGCTGGAGGCCTTCTCCCTGACACTTGCCAAAGAAGGGCTGATACCGGCCCTGGAGTCATCCCATGCCTTTGCCCAGGCATTTAAGGAGGCCTCTGACTTGGGCAAGGATGATATCATTCTGATCAACCAGTCGGGGCGGGGCGATAAGGATATATTCACGATCGCCGATGCTTTTTCCGACCCGGAATGGAACAAATTTATCCAAAGGAAAGCCGAGGAAAATCATGCTTGAATCGTATCTGCGCAACCGACTGGATGAGAAGGATATCCTGCTGATGACCCACATCGTATTGGGTTACCCGTCTTTGGCAGACAGCTTGAGAATCGTCGAGGCGATGGTGGAGGCGGGCGTGGATCTCATGGAGTTACAGATCCCTTTTTCCGAGCCGACGGCAGATGGGCCGGTGATCGTGCGCGCCAATCAGCGCGCCCTGGGGGCAGGGACGACCGTCGAGGACTGCCTCAAGCTTGCCGAAACGGTTGCGCATACCTATGCGATACCTTTTCTCATCATGAGCTATTATAATATCCTTTTCAGATACGGTGTGAGACGGTTTGTAACGGCGATGGCGCACGACGGCCTCCGCGGTGCCATCATACCTGATCTGCCTCCAGAGGAGGGCGGGGAGTATCTGGATGCCATGCAGGCGCACAACCTGGCCCCCATCCTTATCTTTTCACCGACGACCGCCCTTGCGCGGATGCGATACATCGCGACCTTTGGCCGGGGTTTTATCTACTGCGTCGCCAGGAAGGGGGTCACCGGCGCGCACACGGACTTTTCGGAGGATTTAGCGGCGTACCTCCGGCGATGCCGAGAGGCAACATCGCTGCCGCTCGCGCTCGGTTTCGGGATCAAAGCAAAGGCGGATATCGATTTTTTAAAGGGCAAGGTGGATATCGCCGTCCTCGGCTCCCAGACAATACGGATCATGGAAGCAGAAGGCATCGGCGCCGTGGGCGATTTCATCCGCCGCCTGCGCTAGGAGTGCGGCGCTGCAGCCTGCAAAACGACGCCTGGGACAATGGCGACGGTGGTCCTCTTTACCCCTTTACCGCAACGCGGAGATGACGCGTTCCGGGCCATGCCCGGCCCATATCCGATTGATTTACCCCGAGCGCGGCGGCGGGGCAGTGGCGCCAGTTTTTGATGGCGAGCCCGGGCGTTTGAACTGATAGCCACTCGTGCTTAGCATCCGGCTGAGTCCCCTTACGTGGGGCGCACCGACAAAGACGACCGCTTCCCCCTGTTGCAGGTAGGGGAGCATTCTCTCATAGAATATTGCATCGCGCCTGTCGATGATCGAAGGATGCCGACTGGGAAAACGCAGTCGCATCGACTTTAACTTTTTCAGGTTCCCATCCAGATAACATGTTAAATATTCCTGGGCGAATTCATGCCAGCGGTCCACGCTTTTGAGGAACGCCAGAATTTTCTCGTACGAAAGACTTTCCAGGACCTGGATTTGCTCCTCGATGGTTTCGAGAAATACAACCTGTTTGCCCAGTTCGCGGGCAATCGTGTAACCTTCCAAATCAACCGAGTATTTCCATCCGTTTTTCTTCAAATAAGTCGACCAGATCGTGAAAAAAGCCAACCAGGGTTTCATGCCCTTGACCATGTCGTAGACCGGGTTTTCCATACGGCCCGTGCGAAAGTTCGGTATGAAAAACAGCTCGGTATTTCGGCGCGACGGCGCCAGGGCCTTGGTGATGTTCAAAACCGTGGCATGGCCCAAATCATCCAAAAGGGGGGAAGCTTCTTCGTGCGTGCAGCCAGCTTCCAAGACCTTCGCCAGGTTTTCTTCGTCCAGGGGACCCTCAAATATGGCCGTGCGGGCCGTCTTGAGATACGGGCTGAGCGAAGTCCGGAAACTATAGGGGAAGAAATGGGCCGTGCCCACCACATAGGATTTGCGCTGGCTTTGGACCACTTCCCAGATCATTTTGATTTCTTTTTGCCGGCTTCGTCTAAAAAGCATGTCAACTCTCTTTTGATCGCCAGAAACGTTTCCAGGATTGACGGTTTGCGCAAAACCAGTTCGCACGTTTCGCAGCGGCGAGTGGGGCGTCCGCCCCATTTTTCCTTGAATTTCCGGATGCCCGCATTTATTCCCAGGCCAAGATGAATGTATCTCTTGCCTTGCTCCGTGCTGATTTTAAGCAACTCAAAAAGAAGCAGATCCGATGCGCCGCGAACGTAATGGGTTTGGGAATAGCATCCGATAATGTAGTTGGCAAAATCGCGGGCCGCCAGATCGATGACATAGAAGGCCGCCAAATTGCCATCAGTGTCCCAGGTGTTCAAGACCATGGCATGGTGCGCCAGGGCCGCATATTGCGGCATCTTAAATAAAAGCGTTTGCACCTTGGCCGGGGGGTTAATTCTTTGAACAAATTCCTGCATCAGGGCCTGATGCGCGGCCCCCATCTCAGAGGCGCGCTCCGTCCGCAGAACCTGCTGCGCTTTGCGGATGTTGCGTTTCACGCTGCTTGGCAAGATCTCGGCGGGCATCTGCAGGGTGTAATAGTAATCGCTTTCTCTTTCCCGGCAGGTGTCAGCCGGCCATCGAGGCAGCCAGGGCGCTAATACGGACAGGTACCGGGGTTGGAATTGCTTTTTGATGATATCCAATAAATTTTCAAAGGTCTGCGGCCGGAAGTCTTGCCGGAGGGGATACCCAATGAGAATGACCCAGTCGCCCCGGTGGCAGCAGAAGCAGTCTTCGACCAGCCAGGGCTCCCCGCCGGACACACGCGTCATCAGTTCGACGCTGTGCTCCGGAATATAGGCGTGGGTCACAATATAATCTTCTTCGGCGGCGGTCAGCATAAGTACTTCCGTTCAAATATCGTAAAGATAATGGCAGACATCGCATCCTTGGGGCGCATCCGGCATGGCCTTTTGCGCGGCTTGCAGGATTTTAAGGCGATTGGATGAGGAACCGATCAAACTTTTCATCAGGCTTTTTTCATGAGCTTGCACCCGCTGTTGAAATCTTTCGCGGTAGAATCGGCAGGTTGCCGTCTCCCAGAGATTCAACAGATCATCCTCCGGGAGACGACCGAAGTGCACGGTGGGCATGTTAACCGATTGACCTAAAAACGTCGTCGGACCTCCGATGGCCAGATTAATACAGGGCGCCACGGCGCCATCGTGACGCACGAAAAGGGAATTCCGGGGGTCTTGTTCGCAGACGGGTTGCTCTTCCGGGGTAAAGGCAAAGGCCGTGGTCTGCACATTTAATCTGCGGGCCAGACGGCGCGCCTTTTCCAGTGCCTTTTGCAGGCGGCGAATCGCCTGAGTTTCCTGCACGTCAAAAAGCCCGAGATCCTGGCCATGCTCTCCGCGGATAACATCGCACTGTTTGTAGTTGACCTGATCGACCCCCAGCCGCGCCGCCAGCCGGATGATTTCCTCCACCTGATGAAAGTTCATTTCCATGAGAACAAAATTAATCATCGTTTTGGGTGCCCGCCGGCGACGCAAGGCGGCAATTTGGGCCACGTTCTCACAGACCCGGTCAAAGTCGGATCCGATGCGAATGCTTTCATGCATTTCTTTGGTAGCCCCGTCCATCGAGACACAAATCCAATCCACCCCCGCTAAAAGAAACCCCTGCAGTTGATGCTTTTGCAGGAGTAATCCGTTGGTTAGAAAGCCTGTTTCGCAGCCGGCAGCCTTGGCCTCGGCGATCCACCCGGCCAGGTGGGGTTGGAGTAGCGGCTCCCCCCCGCCGGTAAAATCAATGGACTGAACCTCCGGCAAATGGGGACGGATAGACTCCCAGATTTCCGGGGGCAACAGGCCGCGGCCGGGTGCGATGCGCCGGGTTGCCTTCCAGGGACACATGATGCACCGCAGGTTGCAGGCCAGCGAGGATTCCACCTGCAACAAGCGCCACCGCCGTTTCCTGAAGGTTTTGCTTTGAAAATCGGGCTTTCTTAGCGCTGTCAGATGCCGCTTGATAAATTGCGACACCGAAACCTGTTTTTCGGAAAATGTATCGCGTGCCATGCAAATCTTCTCGATGCGCCCCACGCGCCGAAACTTCGTGGCAGAATTGGATACCTGGTTTGGACGCCCTATTTTAACAGGCCGCTCTCAGCAATTAAAGCTTTTTGAGCAACTCGTCTAGACCCATGGGTTGCCGGTGGACGAAGGCCGAAGCGTAAGGTAGAAAAACGGTGCCGCCCCACTTCTCTTTGAAGCGACGAATGCCGGGATGGATCGCCAGTCCCAGGTTCAGGGCTTTTTTCCTCTGCGCCTGGGCCAGATTAACCATCTCGTAAAAGAGCAGATCAGAGGCACCGGGGACATTTAGACGGCGTGAACGGAAATTAAAAAGATAAAAAGCAAAATCTGCCGAACCGAAATCCGCTAAGGTGAAGGCAACCAGGACATCTGCCTTGCGGGCCTCTAAAAGCCGGGCGGTGCGGCAATGCTTCATGTAGTCCGGTATGCGCTTGAAAACGGCCTTTTGTCTCCGCGACCATTCCCCGGCGGACAGAAAGGCTTTGACCAGGCGGCGGTGCTCTTGGCCGTAAGGCCCCTGTGAAATGCGCAGCTCTCTTTGCGCCCGCCGAAGCATGTAGGCCAGCGCGGGTTTAAGGGGCCGCAACGGAAGTTCCAGGCGAAAGTATTCGTCCTTCGGCTGCGCTTCAAACGTTTGGGATGGAAGCCAAATTTCCGGGGCGATGATTGCCACCGTGGACGGACGAAAACGTTGGCAGGCGGAGCGGTATGCAGCGGGGGCGTCTGCTTGACGATTTCCCAGGGGATAACCGATGAAAATAAGATGGTTGCGACGTGTGAAGCAGAGAAAATCACCATGAAGGTGCGGCTGGGCGGCGCTGATGGCGGCAACGTAGTCCGGCAGGTGCTCGGGTAGATAGGCCTGCTGATAGATTCGGCGGCAGTCTTCTTCGCTCAGCATCTTCGCGATGTCAATTGGAGTTGAAGATTTTTTCGATCTCGGCCCGTCTGAATCGGTCCGCGGCGGCCTCAATTCTGGCCGCCATGCCGGCATCGGCCTGCTCCCCTAAAGTTCGGCGGGCGGCTTCCGTCACGCTGAATTCAGCTGATTTAAGCTTCTCGTGGAAGGCGCGGTAATCTTCTTGGGTCTGATAGGCGTTGATGACCAAAGCGGCATAATCCCGGCCTTCGGCCCGCATAAGTCGGCAATAGTGGTCAATGAGCAGATCGATTTCTTTTAGCTGTTCCTGACGGATTTCGTCCGAATAGACACCGCCGGGAACGGTGGACAACAAACTTGCGGTTTGGGACCTAACGCCTGTCATCACCGCCTCTCTGGACTGTTCTTTTTTGAGCACAGCGAAGGCTGCCTCCAGGGCCAGTTTTTTGGTAAAAAGCAAATTCTGGGCGAATAGCGTGCGGCTTTCCTTGGCTCGCATGTAGCCTAAAACAAAAATAACGGGAACCAAGACCTCCCAAACCGAAAACGGCTTGGGCTTGATCGCTTGGACCGCAACGGAGTTTGCGAGGGTTTGTTCCCTGGCAAGTATGAGCTCATATTTCTTCTTCAATCCGGTGGGCAAATTTCCTCCAGAACGGATGCACCCTCAGGCAATGGGCAAGCCTTGAAGGACCGGCCGGGGGGGGGTGCTGCGATTCCGCCGCTGAGCGATGAAGGCCCAGTTCCACTTTGTGACATTAACCCTGTTAAGCACGGGGGGCGGCATGGATGATCAGCTTTGAAACCGTGCAAAACCCCGGCCTGAGGGCGCATAAAGCAAGCCCCGAGGACGCGCACACTATGAACGATCGTCGCATCCCCATTTTTCCCAGGTCTTGGAAAGCAGCGGTGCCCGGGCGCGGGGCTTTCTAAACGCCCCCTAAGGCCCTTAGACAGTTACACGCTTTCAAATCTGACCATCCCTTGCGCTTGTCCCCGGAAGGCTTTAGGTAATGTGACAAAGTAGAACTAGCATCTAGAAGATGTCTTCCAGGATCTTTTGGCGCCGCAGTTCAACCTGCTGCGCTTCGAGCAGCAGTTTTTCCTTCAGTTTTGCGCTTGCCCCCAATTGGGCGATAATCGCCTGGTCCACCTCGTTTTCCGAGGAAGTGAGCGCATGTAAATGCGCTTCGTAAGCCTCGCGCGAATGGTAGGCATCGGCGAGGAGGTCGTAATAGGTGGCGCCGTCCGCCTCGAGAAGTTTTAAGTAGTGCTCGGTAAGCACAGCGACCGCTGCTCTTTGAGCTTGAGCCAACTGCCAGGAATAAAGATTGAGTGCCTTGAGCCAATCTCCGATTTGAGTTTCAACCCGCGCATTGACCGCTGCTTTTTCATCTCCCCCCCGCAGACTCTGGGCCGCATCAAGCGCCAGTTTGCGGGGAAACAAGAAATGCTTGGTGTAGCGACTGATCGCCGTGTTGCGCCGCAGAAAGTCGAAAATGAACATTCCCGGTATTAAATAATGCCAGACGGATAGCGGTTGCTGGACAATGACGCCCAGAGTAACTTCCCGGGCAAACTGCGTTTCGGCCGACATGATTAGGTCATACTTGTCCATGGTGACAAAGGCTTTGGGTTACGGGTAACACTGAATGACTTCCTCTGTCAATTACCCGATCCGCCAACGGGCGTGTGGCGAAGTGGCCTTTTGGCAGTGCAAGTTTCGATCTCGCCGCTGATGGTGATCGTTTCGCGGGCAGGACAATGAAAGGCGCTCCCCGGGCAGAGCGCCTTTCCAAAACGTGGTCAAGAATTAAACCGGTTGACCGCATCAATCCGGCGGAATTACGGCCGGGAAAAACGTACTGGACCAAAGAATCCAGGTAATAAACAAGGTCCAGACGGCGTTGGCCGTCTGGGAAATCCAGTAAGCGGCTGCGGGTCGGCCCCCGCCCACCGAAACCAGCTCTTTGAAATTGGTTTCAAGACCGATGGAGACAAAACACAGGGCAAACATCCAGTTGCGATAGACTTTGCACGCGTCACCGACGGTCTTGGCAGCCTTTTCACCGACCGCCGGCTCCACAAAAAAGGACACGATAATGGAAGCCACAATAAACCCGAGCACGAACTTGGGGAAGCGGTACCAGATTTCCATGAACGAAGGCCTCTCAGCCGATACCCCGGCTTCCCGGCGGTCCAGCGTCATGGTGGCCCACAGGGCCATCAAGAAGGCCGCCACGCCAATCAGCACGTTCTGGGCCATCTTGACCATCGCCGCCACCGTGTAGGCCGCATCACCGCCGATAATGCCTCCGGCCGCCACCACGGCTCCGGTGTTGTCGATAACCCCG
>CP070697.1:1174267-1184582 GCA_020353555.1 Desulfobacterales bacterium | reverse complement strand
GACAGTTTCCCGCTGCCCCAAGCCGATCAGCGGTCGACCGGGATATTTTGCATACAGATAGACATTCATGGCCCTCTGGGCCACCCCAATGCATGAAAATTTTGTTTACGTACTAAACACTCATGGCCCTTCGGGCCACCACGGTGCATGAAATTGATATCCAATATTTAAATCGACCCGACCTGCGAGGCGCTCGATGTGCGCGACAGTTCGATTCGGATCGCGCTTGCAACCCACCTAAAATCAAAAGAATGGCACGTTTCCGGCAACAGCCGCGTCCGGGGACCCAAGGGAGAATGCTGGGATGATTTGGCTGAAAATCGATCAACCGCTAATGGAAAGATAGGGACGATGAAGTGCACGCCGCAACTCACCAATCTCGCGTTGCCTCGGCCGGGCCGGTTCATACTGAGAGTGCTCGGCGGCTTCCGACGCAATCAGGGCCTTCTGTTATCCGGCGCGGTTGCCTATTACACGTTGTTGTCAATCATACCTCTGTTTACCCTCATTCTGATCGCCTTGTCCCATGTGCTCGCCGAAGAACGCCTGTATAACATCATCGTCACCCAGCTCAATCTTTTGGTTCCCGGATATGCTGAAATTATAGGCGCACAAGTGCGGGGATTTCTGGAGGGTCGCGGCGTCGTTGGGATTGTCGGTATCATGGTGATGTTGTTTTTCAGTTCCATGGCCTTTACGGTGCTCGAAAATGCCATGGCGGTGATCTTCTCCCATCGCGCTCGGAAACACCGCCGCCACTTTCTGATTTCCACGATAATTCCCTATGCCTATATTCTACTTCTGGCTCTGGGCATATTGCTGGTCACGATTATCGCCGGAACATTGGACGCCCTCGCAAAAGAACGGATCATTATTTTTGCCTGGAGCTTCAGTCTGGCAGGCGCCTCCGGGCTCGGCTTGTACGTCCTGGGAATGCTGGGTATGGTATTGATGTTAACGTCCCTCTATATGGTTATGCCCGTAGGGCATATCACTTTTCGCTATGCCCTGATGGGAGGGCTTACCGCCTCAATCCTCTGGGAAATCAGCCGCCACATTCTGGTCTGGTATTTCTCGACCCTCTCCCTGGTAAACGTCATTTACGGTTCCCTGGCAACGGCGATCGTCGCTTTACTCAGTATTGAAATCGCCGCGATTATTCTGCTTTTCGGCGCCCAGGTGATCGCGGAATTCGAACGCGGCGCCAGCGATGGTTGATGGTTGACACAACTCCGCCTTTCATCCAAGGAATTCTTCGGCCGGGAAGAAGATTCGCAAGGTCGGACTGCTATACGATTTTGCCCCTTTTCATCATGGGACGAACGATCATCCCGCGATTGAAAGAAGTCTTTACTTCTGCTATATAGTTGCGTATTAAGTTAAACACCACCCATCCGGCACCGCTTCCGGGGATCTGACGATCGTGGCCAAAGATGCGCAAAGGAGGTCCCGTGGCCCTAAAAGTTGCCTCAACCCTCAAAAGCCCCGGCGTTACGATGATATCTCCCATGGGGTCCGTCGACACGAACTCCCATTCGATCTTAGAAAAAAGAGTGGATTCAATCTTGGAAGGCCGGCCGGATGTTATCATCTTTGATATGGAACATTTAGATTATATTAACAGCATGGGCATCCGGGTTTTGATTAAAACGCAGAAAGCCCTGAAAAGAGCCGGGGGCAAGATTGTTTTCATGAATTTGCAGCCCCAGATAAAAAAGGTCTTTGATATTCTCAATGCCCTGCCTTCGATGAAGGTTTTCGCGAACATCCAGGAATTAGATGAATACCTTGACGCCATGCAGAAGGCCGCCCGTTAATGGCCATTGCGGGCGCTCATCGCTAAATAAAGATCCATGAGTGCAGCGCAGACCCGGGCGGCGCAAGCCAGCCGCTTGGTTCGAAGGCCTCACCCTCGTCTGAATTCGCATTGGATCCTGATTGGCCCAACATTCTTTAGACGGAATCAGCCTGAAACATAAAGAACCTCGGGCCCGAATAGATAAAGGGCGCCAACAACAAGATCGAAAGGCACATATGTCCGCGCTTTGCAACCTGAAAGTGAGTCGGCCGGCGGATGGTACATTATTGTTGCAGCTCAGGGGAAGCTGGAAAATCGGGCAGCCGATCCCTGGAGCCGACGAGGTGCAGCGACAGCTTGAAGCCGGTTCCGGGATTAAGCGCATTAGCTTCGATGCGCAGGAGTTGACGAGCTGGGACAGTGGTCTGCTGACGTTTCTGATCAAAATTATGGATCGCGGGGCGCAAGCTAAGATCGATATCGATAAAGAGGGCTTGCCCCAAGGTGTGAAACGGCTGCTGAACCTGGCCTCGGCCGTACCGGAAAGAAAGGGCGCACGCCGCGCAGTCGTGCGCGAACCGTTGCTGGCCCGCATCGGGGTATCCGCCCTGGCGCTTGGACGGTCTGTCGCGGAGTTTTTGGAGTTCCTCGGTGAAGCTTTCTTGGCCTTCAGCAGGCTGTTCGCAGGCAAAGCCCGCTTCCAGCGGTCCGATCTATATCTTATCATCCAGGAGTGCGGCGCCCAGGCGCTTCCCATCGTTTCCCTGATCAGCCTGCTCGTGGGCCTCATCCTTGCTTTTGTGGGTGCGGTTCAGCTCCTGATGTTCGGGGCCCAGATTTACGTCGCCAACCTGGTGGGCATCGCGATGGTCCGCGTGATGGGGGCGATCATGACGGGAATTATTATGGCCGGTCGCACGGGCGCGGCTTTCGCGGCGCAGCTGGGTACGATGCAGGTCAACGAGGAGATCGATGCGCTGAAAACCCTCGGGATCTCGCCGATGGAATTTCTGGTGCTGCCGCGCATGCTGGCATTGTTCCTGATGATGCCGCTTCTATGTCTGTATGCGGACTTGATGGGCATTCTCGGGGGCCTGATCGTCGGGGTGGGGATGCTCGATATCGGATTCATACAGTATCTCCATCAGACGCGCGCCGCCCTCAACCTGAACCACTTCTGGATCGGGCTCTTCCAGGCCGGCGTCTTTGGCGTGCTGGTGGCGCTGGCCGGATGCCTGCGGGGCATTCAATGCGGTCGCAGTGCCTCGGCCGTCGGCGATGCCGCCACATCCGCCGTCGTCACCGGAATCGTCAGTATCATTGTCGCCACGGCCATAATCACCGTGGTCTGTAATGTCTTGGGCATTTAATCGGACGAATGTCCTTCTATGGGCCCACGGCTAACTTTTAACGACCCCAAGGGCTGTCAATCGCAAGCACATGGCTGAACCCAAAACCATTCCGGATAGTCCCCAGGAGGCCCACGTCACCGTCAAGAATCTGACGATGGCGTACGGCAGCTTTGTCGTCCAGCGCGATCTAACCTTCACGATCAACCGCGGTGATATTTTCATCATCATGGGCGGCAGCGGTTGCGGCAAGAGCACGCTTTTGCGGCTCATGGTGGGGCTCAAGGAGCCCGCTCAAGGTCAAGTATTCTACGAAAAAATCAGCTTTTGGCAAGCAAGTCCCGAGGTACGCGACCAAATCATGCGGCGCGTCGGAATTCTCTACCAGAGCGGGGCCCTGTGGAGTTCCATGACCCTGGCCGAAAACATCGCCCTGCCCCTGCGGGAATATACCGCATTGGATTCCAGTCGGATTCGCGAAATCGTCGCACTGAAGCTCGCCCTCGTTGGTTTGGCCGGATTCGAAGATTACTATCCCTCCGAAATCAGCGGCGGCATGCGCAAACGCGCCGGTCTGGCCCGCGCCATGGCCCTGGATCCCGAAATCCTTTTTTTTGATGAGCCTTCCGCCGGCCTGGATCCCCTCAGTGCCCGCCTGCTGGATGACCTGATTCTCGAACTCCGGGAAAGTCTCGGCGCGACGGTCGTCGTTGTAACCCATGAACTGGCCAGTATTTTTGCCATTGGCAACAACTCCGTTTTTCTCGACCCGGATACCAAAACAATGATTGCCGTGGGCGATCCCAAAAAACTCCTGGCCGAATCCAAAGACCTGAAGGTCCGCAAGTTTCTGACCCGAGGCGAGTAGAGCTAAATAATGACGGTGTATTGGAAGAATGGAAGATCCTGCACGCTAACAATCCCATGTAAATTCATCAGCGCTAAGGAAGGTTCACAGTGAGCAAACAGGTAAATAAAACGGCCATTGGCGCCTTTGTCGTCGGTGCCATGGTATTGGCCGTGACCGGTGTGGTGGTCTTCGGATCCGGTAAGTTCTTCACTGAAAAAAGCGTTATGGTGGCCTACTTCGAGGGTTCGGTCAAGGGCCTCAATGTGGGCGCGCCCGTGACCTTCAGGGGCGTCAAGATCGGTGAAGTCACCGATGTCAGAGTCAACATCAATACCAAAGATCTGTCCTTCTGGATTCCGGTGGTCTTTGAAATTGATCGGGACAGACTCGAAGAAGTCGGCTCGGGAAAAAAGCTCGGCGAGGGCAAACTCCTACCTGATCTCATCGATCGCGGTATCAGAGCCCAGCTGCAAGTACAGAGTCTCGTAACCGGCCAACTGCTCGTCGATCTCGATTTTTATCCGGACAGCCCGGTCCGCTTGATCGGTACGGAAATGGTGGACCACAAGGTCGAACACCCGGAAATGCCGACGATTACCACCGGTCTGCAAAGAATATCCAAAACGATCGAACAGCTTCCACTGGACGATATCATCCATGACATCAGTTCAACCCTGAATGGGATCGAGCAGGTGGTCAACTCGCCCAAAATCACCGAAGGCATCGCCGACGTGAACCGAGTGCTGAAAGATGTTCAGCAACTCGTGCGCAATCTCGACCGCCGGCTGGAACCGCTGGGCGAAAACCTGGGAGGAACCCTCGCAGACGTCCGCCAGCTGGTGCAGAATGTCGACCGGCGGGTCGAGCCGGTGGCCGTCGGCCTTGAGGAAACCGTCAAGGCAACCCGCAAACTGATGCAAAATATCGACCGGCGGACCCAACCCCTGGCGCAAGAACTTAAAACCTCCGTCGAAGCCGCCCACGAAGTTCTGCAGCGGGCCGAAAAGACCCTTGCGACGATCGACATCGTCGCCGGGGAGGGTTCACAATTGCGTTTTGATCTTTCCGACACCCTCAATGAAATTTCGGGGGCCGCACGTTCCCTCCGCATCTTAGCCGACTATCTTCAAAAAAATCCCGACGCTTTGTTGCGCGGCAAAAGCAGTCCCGGAGGTAGATGATGCATCACTCGTTTTCCAGAGCCTTTTTCAGACTCACGACTTTGATCATGGGCGCCTCGTTGCTGGTTGGCGGCGGATGTCTTAATCTGGGCCAAGGTTCGTCGCCGCCCACACGGTTTTTTGTTCTCAATTCCCTGTACAGCTTCGAAAAGCATCTGACGCCAATTGCGAACCTGCCGGATATTACCATCGGCGTCGGGCCGATTGCGCTGCCGCAGTACCTGGATCGGCCGCAAATTGTGACCCGCGACAGCCAGAACGAAATCCAAATGGCCGAGTTCGCCCAGTGGGCGGGACCGCTGAAGGAGAATTTCGCCAGTGTCCTGGCGGAAAATTTATCGATCCTGCTGGCGACACAGCGTATCGAGTCCTTTCCCTGGAACCGGGCGCTGCCCATCGATTATCAGATTGCCGTGGAAGTGACCCGCTTCGAAGGTGTACCCGGAAAAAATGCCTTGCTGCGCGCCCGGTGGACGATCCTTGACCAAGACGGAAAAACGGTCCTCATCAAGAGGCAGTCGATTCTAAACGAACCGACCGGCGACGATCAAATTGCAGCGCTGGTGGAGGCCGAGAGCCGGACGGTCGCCAACCTCAGCCGTGAAATCGCCGCCGCAATCAAAAACCTTGCCAAGGAGACCGCCAAGGGCAAGTAAAACGTGCGGATCGTTTGACTTTGGATGGCGACGGAATCAATCGTGGATTCAAAAGGGATGAAAGAGGGAAAATGCCAAAAAGTCGATTCCCGGTAATCATGGCGTTGCTTCTTGTGGCCTGTGCCCACGGGAAAACAGATCACTTCCCCGCCGGCGCCGATCCGTCCAATTCGGCCGAGGTCGTTGTGATTCGAAGCGATGAACTATTCGGATGGGGCTTTTCCTTGAAAGTGGCACTGGACGGGACGGCCATTGCCTCCCTGCGCTCAGGAGACTACATCGCCTTCCGTGTCGCTCCCGGGTTTCACACCATCGGCATTTCGGAAGACAATACGCTCTCTCTGCCGCTACGCCAAGGACAGACGTATTATTTACTGATCAGCGCGGATTACAGCGCTTTCGGATTCGAGCTCGAGCGCATCGATGAAGGCAAAGGACGGTATTGGCGCAATCGAACCAAGCCGCTGGAATAAATGGAAGTCCGACCACCGGCGCCCGACCTCCCGCCTACTCCTGAATCAATTTGTTCCGATTCTGGACATACGCATTCCGGATGGCAATATACGGATCAAGGGCGGCCTCCTTGAGAGCCTCGTAGTCTCCAATGCGAAAAGAGGTTTCGTTCACCGTTTCGCCGCCCCGAATGGCGATGCGCGTGACCGTGGCATCAATCAGCCACCAGATTGGATCCAAAAAGGTATCCCCCAGCCGTCCGATGGCATCCCGCGCGGAAGAAGGCCCGAAGAGCGGCAGGTTCAGATAAAGCCCGTTGCCGAATCCCCAGACCGCAAAAGTCTGACCCAGGTCTTCCTGGCTGGTATTGAGGGCGGGATAGTTGTGGGCGATATCCGCCAGGCCCCCTAATCCAACGACGCTGTTGATAAAGAATCGGCCAAATTCCGATCCGGCCTTACGCACCTTGCCCTGCAGCAGGGCATTGACGAACCGGATGGGGAACCGCAGATTGTCGGCCACATTGCGGATGCAGGTCCGGATTTCAACCGGCACCACGGCCTTGTATCCCCGCGCCACCGGCTTCAGCAACCAGAAGTAAAGCTTGTCGTTAAAATAGTAGACCCCTTTGTTAAAACCGTACAAAGGGTCGGCGATGAGCGCGGTTTCGTCGTCGTACTCATCATCCGCGTACTCGTCATCCTCATACTCATCATCGTTGGAGCTGACATCGCCGGTTGATTCTTGGTTTTGCTGGGCCAAGGCGTTAGACCATTGGACGGCGGATGCAACTGCCGAATGAGGAATATAAAGCCAACCAAACAGGGCCAAAATTAAGCCAATCGCTAATCGTGTTCTCACCGGATTCAGGCTCCTTTCGTCGTTGCAGTATTCCGGGGAAATCGCTCACGCCCCGGGGCGAACCGCGGCGGCGGCCGTGATTGATGGATATTCGAAGGAAGACATTTGACCGATTCCCTCGAAATTCAATGCGGCGCCATCGGCTAACTCGAGGTGTCGCCCTCATTGACTTTCTTGCGCAGGATCTCGAGCAATTCTTCCGGCGGTTTCTTGGCCAGGATGTCGCCGAACTGGGTGCGGTAGTTCTTTACCAAACTGACGCCTTCAATGATCACATCGTAGACGGCCCATTGCCCGTTCTTGGAAATCATCCGATAGTAAAGCGGGATCTCCTTGTTATCGGAAGTGATAATGTTCGTTTGGACTTCGACTTTATCCCTGCCGAGCTCGCTTTCTTTTTCAAAAACCACCTTTTCCCCGGCGTAGTTGAGAACTCGATCCGCATAGACTTTTTCGAGAAGACGGTTGAAAAGATCAATAAATTCGTTCTGCTGCTCCGCACTCAGTTTTTTCCAGTCACGGCCGAGGGTTCTCCTTGAAAGTTCGGTCCGATCGAAGATCTCGTTGATAATCGCTCGAATTTTCTCAACTTTGACTTCCCGTGCTTCGTCCTTCAACGCCGGATCACGCAACACTTCCAGCACCTGGTTAATTCGCGCCTGAATGGTTTCCGTGGGTGCGCCCGCATGCACGTGAGGCCCCAACAGCACAACCACCATGCAAATCAAGAAAATCCATCCGATTCGTCGTCTTTCCATCGCCTCCCCTTTCGCAGACATTCTTGTTTCTGGGTCAATCACCGATTCTCTGATGCTTCGCGATTCATGTTAGCACAGCCTGCCCCCCACATCCAGCACCAACTGATTATTTCTTTTCCACCTCGCCAAACGCGTATTTACTGATGAGATCCTGAATATCGACCGGCGATTCGGTATCCGTGATGGTCCCCCCCGGCGGCAATAAATCGCCTCCGCCTCCGGGATCAACACTTACATATTTATCCCCGATCAGGCCTTCCGTCTTGATCGAGGCGATCGCATCGTCATAAATCTGGATGCCTTTGTTGATCTTCAATTCCACCACCGCCACCAAGTCTTTCTGGTCCATGGTGAAACCGTCCACCCGGCCGATTTCAAGCCCCAGCATCGTCACGGGGTTTCCGATTCGCAAGCCGGTGACCCGGTTGAAGCGGGCATAAAGCGCGTAGCGGTCGTCACCCAGCACGCCGATTTTGCCGAGCTTCACCGTCATGTAGCCAATACTCAATAAGCCAACCACCACAAAGATCCCGACTACCGTTTCTTTGGAATATTTTTTCATGGCGCTTCCCCTCTTTGTTCGCAGCGAAATGTTGCAATCGGCTTTTGATTAAACCGGGCAAATTCAAAGACGGACTCCAGCTCGATCTGAGGTCGGCCCTGGGCCAGTCCGGCCAGAACACTGAATTCGGAACATTGCCCCGCCGTCATCTCCGCCTGCGCCGCGGCGCCGAGGTCGTGGATGCCGTGTTCCTGGAAATCCCTGGTAAAGTCCTCCAAGATCTGCTCCGCTTCCTGCAGGTCCGAAAAGGGCAGGATGGTGCCGAATTCGTTGATCGTCTGTCGGCTTGAAAATCCTCCGACCGCCCCGAAATGTTTGTTGATAAAGGCTCCTAATGATCGGATCACCTGCTGGGCGGCACTGTGACCCAGATTGGCGGCGATGCTGTCCATGTTCTCCAGGGTGAAAACGAGCACGGCGTAGGTTTGCTGACGATCGCTTTTGGCCAGGTCGGTTTGATAGCGGACCTTGAAATGACGTTTGGAGTACAGCCCCGTCAGTTCCTCCTGTAAGCCCTCGAAACTGCGGATCAACTCGTCGTGAAAGGGATGTTGAAACTCGTCAAATTCTTCCGGTGTTCCCTGAAAAACGATCCGCTTGTCGTAGAGCGCCAGAATACGGTTGGAGATGAAGAAGACGTCTGGAATATCGTGGCTGATCAAAACCGCGGTGAACCGCAATTTTTTCTGATATTCGGCGACCATACCTAAAATGGCATTTTTCCGAACCGGGTCCTGGCCGGTGGTGGGCTCATCAAAAAGCACGATTTGAGGATCAGTCACCAGAGCCCGGGCCAGGGCCGTGCGCTTTTGCATCCCGCCCGATATTTCCGAGGGATATTTGTGGGCCACCTCGGTCAGCTCGGCCTGTTCGATGCGCGCCATCGCCTTCGCTTCGATCTGGCGCTTGCCCAGCTTCGTCGTCTGCCGCAGCGGCAGGGCGACATTTTCATATACCGTCAGGGAGTCGAAAAGGGCGTTGTTTTGAAACATGTAACTGATCTGGCCGATGTAGGCATTCCACTCGCGCTTGCTCATCTGGTCGATGGGTTGGCCGCGAAAGAGGATATGGCCGGCATCGGCTTTCAGCAGTCCGATGATGTGTTTGAGCAGCACACTTTTGCCCGTGCCGCTCATCCCGATGATGGTCGTCACATCGCCTTCGTAGATTTTCAGATTGACCCGATCGAGAATCGTGCGGGTGTCGAATCGCTTGGTGACGCCCTGGAATTCGATGAGTGGCTCTTTTGCCATCGTATCTCTACAAGATCAAAGAAGTTACAACGTAATCGGCAATCAGAATCATCACGCATGACAACACCACCGCCGACGTGGTGGAAAGGCTGACGCTCTTGGCGCCGTAACTGTCGGTGCGCATATGCGTGAAATAGCCCTGAAAGCAGCAAATGGTTGACACGAGCACGGCGAACACCAGTGATTTGACAAAACCACCGGTGATGTCATCCATCTCGACACTGGTCACGACCCGGTGATTGTACGCGCCGGAATTAACGCCCAGCAACAGAACACCACTGATGTAGCCGCCCATGATCCCAATCAGATCAAAGAAGGCCGTCAAAATCGGAAAACTGATGACCGCCGCGGCAATCCGGGGACTGACCAGGTAGCCGAGGGGATCGATACGCATGGTCGACAAAGCGTCGATCTGCTCGGAAATCCGCTGAATACCGATCTCGGCCGTCATGGAAGAGCCTGCCCGGGCGGTGATCATAATGGCCGTGAGAACAGGCCCCAGCTCCCTGATCAGTGAAAGGGCCACGGCCGTACCCAGCGCGCCGACCGAGCCAAACTGGATCAATGTATGATAAAGCTGCAATCCCAATACCA
>CP070697.1:1163836-1174167 GCA_020353555.1 Desulfobacterales bacterium | reverse complement strand
AATGCAACCTATGTCAACGCCTATGCCTTTCCGGGAGGGAGCATCGCCGCGACCCGGGGGATCCTGCTGGCCCTCGAAAACGAAGCGGAGTTGGCCGCCCTGTTGGGGCACGAACTGGGGCATGTCAATGCGCGCCATACGGCGGAACAAATGACCAAAGGCGTTTTCACCCAAGCCCTGGTCGGCGGCGTTTCGGTCCTGGCGGGAACGCAAAGCGCCGCTTTAGGCCAGCTGGCCTCCCAGGTGGGGATGTTCGGCGCCGGGGCCCTGCTGGCGTCCTACAGCCGCGACAACGAGCGCGAGGCCGATGCCCTCGGCATGGACTATATGGTGCAAGCCGGCTACGGCGCGCCCGGATTCGTCGGGATGATGGATATGCTCCGCAACCTTTCCAAGCATAAACCCGGTGCCATCGAATTAATGTTTGCCACTCACCCCATGAGCGATGAACGCTACGCGACGGCCGTCGATCGGGCCCGAACGCAATACAGCGCCGCCCAGGAACTGCCGTTAAACCGCGAACGTTATATGGATCAGACCGCCCGCCTGCGGGCCAAGCAAGGGGCCATCGAAGAAATGCAAAAGGGTGAAAAGGAAATGGCGCTAAAAAAATTCGACGCAGCCGAGGCGCATTTCCGCACGGCTCTGAAGCAGGCGCCCGACGATTACGCCGGTTTGACCATGATGGCCCTGTGTCAGGTGGCCCAAAAGGATTTCCAGCAGGCCGGCCGCTTTGCGAATCGCGCCAAACAGGTCTACCCCCAGGAGGCCCAGGCCTATATCATTAGCGGATTTGCCCAAACCCAACAACGGGATTTCGAAGCCGCCTATCAAGACTTCCGCAGCTATGACCAATTGCTGCCCGGCAACCCTAACCTTACCTTCTTCAAAGGCTATTCGCTGGAGGGGATGCAACGTCTTCCGGAGGCGGCCGACCAATACCATCGTTACCTGCAGGCCGTCAATCGAGGCGACAAGGCCCAGTATGCCTATCAACGCCTGGTTCAATGGGGGTACGTGAAGTGAAGGCTCCCGGTCACCCGTTCCCCCTCGCGTGGCCTGGGACAAAGATCAGAGGGCAGAGGGTTTGAAGACCGAAGGTAGAAGCCCGAAGACAGATATCAAGCTCCCCGAAGAGCTGGCTGAAGATCTTCAAAACAAATGGGAGGCCTTTTGTCACGCCGCTGAGAAAGCCCAGATCACCGTCGCCGACGACCCAGTCCTGTCATTATCGCTGAAACGCGTATTTGCCTTAAGCGACTTCGTCGCCCGCAGCTGTATAAAAGACCCGGCCATGTTGGCCGATCTGGTTCAAAGGGACGAGCTCCGACAGCCTTACGCCCCGACGCTCTACACCCAAAGATTGAAAGCGGCCCTGGCCGCGGCCGCGGATGAGACCGCGCTCAACCGCATTCTGCGTCGCGTTCGCCGGCGTGAAATGGTCCGGATCGCCTGGCGTGATCTGACGGGTGCGGCCGATCTGACCGCCACCATGACCGATTTATCCGCTTTAGCAGACGCCTGCCTACAAGAAACCCTGGACCTGCTTTATCAATGGCAGTGCTCCGAATACGGTATTCCCACGTCCGCCGACGGCTTTCCACAGTGTCTCGTCATTCTGGGCCTGGGCAAGCTGGGCTCCCGCGAGCTGAACTTCTCATCCGATATTGATTTGATGTTGGCCTATCCCAAGGCCGGAGCAACCCGGGGATCTTCCCGGACTCTCACCAATGAGGACTTTTTCGCGCGTCTGGGCCGCCGGTTGATCAAAGTAATCGGACAGCCCACAGCGGATGGGCTGGTGTTCCGGGTGGACCTGCGCCTGCGACCTTTCGGTGAAAATGGTCCCTTGGCCATGAGTTTTGATGCGATCGAACACTATTACCAGGAGCAGGGACGCGAGTGGGAGCGCTATGCCCTTATCAAAGCCCGGGTGGCAGCCGGAGATCAAGCCGCGGGTGCGGACCTGCTGCAAAGGTTGAATCCCTTCATTTACCGCCGCTATCTGGATTACGGTGTTTATGAAGCCCTGCGGAATATGAAACAGATGATCGCCGTGGAGGTCAAACGGCAGGGGCTGCAAAATAACATCAAGCTTGGCCCGGGGGGCATTCGCGAGATCGAATTTTTTGGCCAGGTGTTTCAGTTAATCCGCGGCGGCGTGACCCCTGCGCTTCAGGAGCGCAGCATTCAACGGGTACTGAAGGCTCTGGCGCAGGAAAATTACATTCCCCAAGCGGTATGTGATGAACTGAACGCCGCCTACGTGTTTCTGCGCAATAGCGAACACCGCCTCCAGGAATTCTCCGATCAGCAGACCCACGACCTGCCAAGCGCACCGCTGGCCCGAACCCGCCTGGCGGCGGCGATGGGGTTTGAGAACCCGGAATCCTTCCTCCAAACTCTGAGCCGCCATCGGGAAAGGGTCCACGCCCATTTCCAAATGTTGTTGGCAACCGATGAGGCCGATACGCCTGAGAAAGCCATCGAAAAACAGTTGCGCGGGATCTGGCAGGAACTGATCGGCAAGGCTCAGGCCTGCCAAATCCTTTCGGCGGTGGGCTTTACCCATCCGGACCGGGTGCTGGAGCTGTTTGATTATCTGCGCGAACATCCGGAAACCCGGGCCCTCAGCCGCCTGGGGCATCAGCGCCTCGACCAACTGATCCCCCGGGTGCTTTTGGAAGTCGGCCAAACCAACCAACCGGAGACGGATCTGGGCCGGCTCATCGACCTGATTAAAACCATTGAAAGACGCACCAGCTACCTGGCCCTTTTGCTAGAAAACCCCACGGCGCTGGCCCATCTGGTCAAACTGGCCAACGCCAGTCCCTGGCTCGCCACTTTTCTGGCCCGCCATCCGGTTCTGCTGGATGAACTGCTGGATCCCCGAACCCTTTATCGTCCGCCCGATTTGAAACAGTCTAAAGGCGAACTGCAGCGACAAATACAAGCGTTACCCGACCAGGATCTCGAATATCAGATCGAAGCGCTCTGTATTTTCAAGCAGGTGAACATCTTACGGGTCGCCGCCGCGGATGTCAGCGGCGCCTTGCCACTGATGCGCGTCAGTGACTACCTGTCGGAAATTGCCGAAACCGTGCTGGGAGAGATCATCGAACTCGCCTGGGACCACTTGGTATTCAAACATGGCCTTCCGGATTGCCGCGTCAACGGCAAACGCTGTGAAAGAGGCTTTGCGGTGATTGCTTACGGCAAGCTCGGAGGCCTGGAGTTGGGATACGGTTCCGATCTTGACCTCGTTTTTCTGCACGCGGGAAGTGAAGGCCCCACCGCCGGCGGCGACCGACCCATCGATCATGCCCAATTCTTCAACCGGCTGGGGCAGCGGATCATCCACCTGTTGACTTCCCATACCCGGGCCGGCAAATTGTACGAAATCGATATGCGTTTGCGCCCCAGCGGCAGCGGTGGGGTTCTGGTCAGCCATATGGATGCGTTTCGCGATTATCAAATGCAGAGCGCCTGGACATGGGAACATCAAGCCCTGATCCGCGCCCGGGCCGTCAGCGGGGAGGCGATGATGATTCGGCGTTTTGAGCAGGTCCGGCGCGAAGCACTGGCCCGTCCGCGCCCTCAAGCGGAATTAAAAGACGCCGTGCGCAACATGCGGGAGCGCATGCGCCGAGAACTCCTGCGCCCCGAGCCGGGGGTCTTCGACCTTAAACAGGACACCGGGGGCATCGTCGACATTGAGTTTCTGGTCCAATATCTGGTGCTGCTGAAATCCTGCGAACACCCCGAACTGGTCCAATGGACCGACAATGTCCGGCTCATCCAGACTTTGATCGAAACGGGTGCCATCGATGAATATACGGCCCATCTGCTGAAACACGCCTACCTGATCTATCGCGCCGCCGCCCACCAGCTCAGTCTGCAGGAAAAACCGGCCAAAGTGCCGGCCGACAGCTACCATCGCCTGCGTCAAAGCGTGCAAACCGTTTGGAATGCGTTTCTGGCTCCGCCTTGAAATTTGACAATGATCGAACCCCGCTTGTTGGCGTGGGAATTGAATCAAATGGATATTACGTTTTTGTAAAGTACTAGGGCAACTTTTAACAAATTTGTATGCTAGACTACCCCAAGGATTGACCGTCCAAACCCGTAACCATTTGATAGCACAGGCAGAGATCAATTCTACCAATGGGTGGCATACATATTGCTCAAATATTTGAAATTAATTCCGACGGCAACCGATGGAAATACGATGAATGCGAACCACCAGCAGGCCGCGGCAAGGCTGCAACGAAATATTCAACGCTTGACCAACCGCCTGATCAGGGCCAAAGCGCCCGATTTTTTGAAACAGCATGCGTCTCTGTTAGACGACTACTTCCGGGAGGGTTTTGCAACCAGCATGGTTGGCCCCCGCATGGGCATCGACAAAAATCCCTATGCCTTCATCGCTTTGGGCGGATACGGCCGGGAGGAGCAATGCGTCCGTTCCGATGTCGACCTGCTCTTTCTGTTCAAGAAGACCGTACCGGAAGCAGCCGAAAATCTGATTCGCGAAATTGTTTATCCGTTATGGGATATCGGCCTGGATGTCGGTTATGCCACCCGCTCTTTAAAAGAATGCGTGAGCCTGGCCGGCCAGGATTTTGAAGTGCTCACCCCTCTGCTGGACGCCCGCTTCATTTGTGGCATGTCGCACCTGTATTCCGAGCTGATAGAGCACCTGCAAAAAAAGGTGCTCGCACGGCATTCCCGCAAAATTATCTCCTGGCTGATTGAAAGCAACCGCAAACGGCATCTTCGTTTTGGCGATTCCACCTATCGCCTCGAACCGAATCTGAAGGAAGGTCAGGGAGGCTTACGCGACTACCATACCATGCTCTGGCTGGCACGCGTTAAATCGCAGCTCAAGCAGCCCCGGGATCTGGAATATTTTGGGCTGCTTTCCCACGATGAATTCCAAAACTTGACTCACGCGCTGGCTTTTATCTGGAAGGTACGCAACCGGCTGCACATTTTGGCCGGCCGCAAATGCGATCAGTTGCATTTCGAAAATCAAATTAAGCTGGCCGAGACTTTGAAATTCAAAACCACCAACGGTCAGCAGGCGGTAGAAAAATTTCTCGGCGAACTCCAGGGCCAGATGGAATTCATCAAACAGCAACACCTGATGTTTTTATATGAACTGGGCTATGCCTCCCGGGGGCGGCCCCGCAGAATGCCGACCAAGCGCACCAAGCTCCAGGGTCTGCGAGTCAACCGGGATATGCTCGACTTTAACTCGCTGGAAGAAATTATGCAAAACCCGAATCTCCTCCTCGACATCTTCCAGGAAAGTGTTCACCTCAAAATTCCATTGAGCGCCGAGGCCAAACGGCTTGTCAGAGAATTCAGTTACCTGGCCGATGACGCCTTAATCAATTCCGCGGATATGGTGCGGTCGTTTGAACGCCTTTTGCTGGCGCCGGCACCCACATTCAGCGTCCTCAAGGAGATGCTCAATACCGGCTTTCTGCTGCGGTTCATTCCGGAATTTCGCGCCGTGGCCAACCGCATCCAGTACGACGAGTACCATCTTTACCCGGTGGACAAGCATCTCTTACGGACAGTCCAAACCTTGAAAAACTTCCGCGCCGAGGGCGATGAGAACATGGATCCCCTGTGCGTAAGCCTCTACAAAGAACTTAAAAACCGCAAACTGCTGCTGTGGGCGGCCCTGCTGCATGATATCGGCAAAGGCGGTTCCGGAGAAGACCATTCGCGTAAGGGCGCAGAAATGGTGGAACGAATCCTGGCGGCCAAAGGATTCAAAGCCGAAGAGATCGCCACCGTTTCGTTTTTAGTCGCCAAACATCTTTTCTTGATCAAAACGGCGACCCGCCGGGATATTCATGACGAAGAAACCGCCATCTTCTGCGCCCGGGAGATAAAGGATGTCCAACGTTTAAAGATGCTCTACCTGCTCACCGTAGCCGATTCCATTTCCACCGGTCCCAATGCCTGGAACGATTGGACCGCCAGCTTATTGCGGGATCTTTTTTTTAAAGTCCTCAAAATCTTGGAAAAAGGGGAACTGGCCTCCCGGGAAGCGGTCGAGGGCATCGCGCGCAAACGGGAAATCGTTTTGGGTGCGGCCGCTTCCGAACAGGCCCGGCAGGAGCTTGCTGCGTTTTTCGCTTTTCTATCACCGCGTTATCTGCTGTACGCGACCGCCGACCAGATTCGCGAGGACATCGCGCGCTATGAGCGCCTGGGCCCCCGGGAGTTTGTCTGGAATATAACCCGCACGGCCGACCCCAACCGGCGGACCGTTAAAATTTGCGCCCGGGACCGTCCGGGACTCTTTTCGAAGATTGCGGGAATTTTTACCCTGAACAATATCGATATCATCGATGCCCAGATCTTTACCTGGCATAATCAGATTGCGGTGGATATTTTCGAAGTCAACCCCCCACCGGACCGGATTTTCGAAGACGAGCGCTGGGCGCGGGCGGAAGAACACCTGCACGCCGCGTTGGCGGGCACACTGGATCTGAGCGTGGCCCTCAAAGATAAGCTCTCCCGGCAGCAAAGCGCCCAACGCCCAACGGCGACCCGACCCCATCGAATCGTGGTGGACAATACTAGCTCTAATTTCTTCACCATCGTGGAAGTATTCACCTATGACTTCCCCGGGTTGCTCTTCACCATTACCGATGCCCTTTTTCGCTGCCGCCTGGATATTTGGGTGGCCAAAATCTCCACCAAGGCCGACCAGGTGGTCGACGTCTTCTATGTGCGGGACTTTGACGGCCAAAAGGCGGTGGCCACCGATCAGATCACCGAAATAAAAGCGGCCATCGCAAGCCGGCTGCCGCAGAAGGTCCCCTCCGCCTTGGCGTGACAGGTTAGCTCCAGAGGAAGGTTGCCGCGGCGTTTTTCAATTTCTTAAGAGAGGTAGTTGATTCAAATGAGATTAATGTCGATGGTTCTCGCCGCATGCGCCCTGCTGTTATCCGACTCCACCGCCTTGGCCGCGGATCAGCTCAATTCCGGCGACACCGCCTGGATGATTGTGTCGACGGCCCTGGTGATGATGATGACTCCCGCCGGCTTGGCCTTGTTTTAGGACGGGATGTCACGCTACAAAAACCTGTTGAACACGTTCGCCATGACTTTCGTCGCTTACTGCCTGGCCAGCGTCATCTGGGTGATGTGGGGTTATACTCTGACTTTTGGGCCGGAAAACCTCTTTATGCACGGTATCGGTGTCGGCACTTTGTCAGGATCGATTCCGACCTTCGTCTTTGCGCTTTTCCAGATGAAATTTGCCGGTATTACCGTGTCCCTGGTCCTGGGGTCGATTGTTGACCGCATGAAATCTTCGGCTTGGATTGTTTTTACGATTTTGTGGATTACTTTCGTTTATTGTCCGATCGCCCATTGGGTTTGGGGCGGCGGCTGGATGGGAAAAATGGGCGCCCTTGACTTCGCGGGGGGTACCGTCGTGCATGTCAATACCGGGGTGGCCGCCCTGGTCTTGGCCCTGGTTGGCGGACGCATCGGCTGCGGCAACGAAGCGATGTTTCCGTCGAGCATTGCTTTAACCGGGTTAGGAGCGGCGCTGCTGTGGTTCGGCTGGTTCGGCTTTAACGCCGGAAGCCAACTGTCAGCGGACGGTGTCGCCAGCTCGGCGTTTTTGGTGACCGACACCTCAGCCGCCATGGGAGCCCTGGCCTGGATGTTTGCCGAATGGGTGGTTAACAAAAAACCGACGATTTTGGGAATGGCATCCGGAGTGGTGTCCGGACTGGTCGCCGGTTCGCTGGGTTTTTACAGCGTGGCCCGCATCAAACACAAACTGGGTTATGACGATTCGCTGGATGCCTTCGGCGTGCACGGCATGTGCGGAATTTGGGGTGCGCTGGCGACCGGCCTCTTTGCCAATCCGCAAATCACCGCAGGCGCTCGCGGCCTGTTTTTCGGCAATCCTAAACAGCTAGGGATCCACATCGTTTCCATCTCGGCCACCGCGCTGTTTACCGCTGTGGCAACCATCGTGATTGTCTACATCACCCGGATGCTCAACGGCGGACTGAGAGTCGAGCAAGAGCATGAGATTGAGGGCCTTGACAACGCCCTGCACGGCGAACGGGCTTTCGAGCTACAATAGATCCGCACTGCGAGGCAGCCGGTTGTCCGGCTGACGTCGACGTGCCCAACGGGAGCGTTTAACGATTCGCAAAAACCTGGATGTCACGCCTAAAAAGGAGGTTGGGGTCATGAAAAAGATCGAAGCAATCATTAAGCCCTTTAAGCTGGATGACGTCAAAGAGGCCCTGAATGAAATCGGGATTCAGGGTATGACGATTTCCGAAGTGAAGGGTTACGGACGGCAGAAGGGCCACAAAGAAATCTACCGCGGAGCCGAGTATGTGGTCGACTTTATCCCCAAAATCAAAATTGAAATCGTCGTTGAGGCGGCCAGGGCCGACCAAGTGGTGGAAAAGATCCGCAGCGCTGCCAATACCGGTAAAATCGGTGACGGCAAGATTTTCGTTTACCCTCTGGAAACGGCCATCCGCGTGCGAACGGGGGAAAAGGGTTCCGACGCAATTTAAGTACCTGAGATTAAGGGTTCTTACCCCCTAATCTAAATGTGCTTGGAATCCTTTGGGGTTTTTTTCACGTTCGTCAATTGCGCGCACTTGAAACGCCAGGCGAAAACGCCGAACAGTGTCGGCAGTATGAAAAATATTAACAATTTAAAGCGGTTATAACTATTTCCAAAGGAGGATCGTACTCATGAGACCTAAAGAAGTATTGGACATGGCCAAGGAAAACGGCGCCAAAGTGGTAGATCTGCGGTTTATGGATTTTCCGGGAGTATGGCAGCACTTCACGGTGCCCATCGGGGAATTGGAGGAATCCAGCTTTGAAGACGGCTTCGGCTTTGATGGATCGAGTATCCGGGGCTGGCAGCCGATCCATGCCAGTGACATGCTGGTGGTGCCGGATGCCGACACGGCGAAAATGGATCCCTTCTATAAAACCCCGTCCCTGGTTTTGATCGGAAACATTGTTGACCCGGTCACGCGCGAAGCCTATACCCGCGATCCGCGCAACATTGCACAAAAGGCGGAAGCTTACCTGCGAAGCACCGGTATCGGGGATGTGGCCTATTTCGGCCCGGAAGCCGAATTTTTTATCTTTGACGATATCCGTTTTGAATCCACCCGTTTCGGCGCTTTCTACGAAATCGACTCGGTGGAAGGCACCTGGAACACCGGCCGCGATGAAGGCCCGAATCTCGGCTACAAACCCCGGCATAAGGAAGGCTACTTCCCGGTCCCGCCCATGGACAAGTTTCAGGATCTGCGCACCGAGATGCTCGTCACCCTGGAGAATCTGGGAATAGCCATTGAGGCCCAGCACCATGAGGTGGCCACCGCCGGCCAGGCCGAGATCGACATGCGGTTCAAGCCCTTGCTGCAGATGGCGGATCAGTTGATGTGGTTCAAGTACGTCTTAAAAAACGTCGCCTACCGCCACAACCATACGGTGACCTTTATGCCCAAACCGCTATTTGAGGATAATGGAACCGGCATGCACACCCACATCAGCATCTGGAAGGAAAATCAGCCGCTGTTTGCCGGTGACAAGTACGCCGGAGTCTCCCAGGAAGCGCTGTATGCCATCGGCGGCATCCTGAAACACTGCCAGGCCCTGTGCGCCTTCACCAACCCGACGACCAACTCTTACAAACGCCTGGTACCGGGGTTCGAGGCGCCGGTGAACCTGGCCTATTCCAGCCGCAACCGCAGTGCGGCGGTGCGCATCCCGATGTACTCTGCGTCTCCCAAGGCCAAACGGATCGAGTTTCGAACTCCTGATCCGTCCTGTAACGGCTACCTGGCGTTTTCCGCCATGCTGATGGCCGTCCTCGACGGGATCGAAAACAAGATCGACCCGGGCGATCCCCTGGACAAAAACATTTATAATTTGCCGCCGGAAGAACTGGCCGAAATACCGTCCGCCCCCGGGTCGCTGGACGAAGCTTTGCAGGCCTTGCGCGAAGATCAGGCCTTTTTGAAGAAGGGCGACGTATTTACCCAGGATGCCCTTGATATGTGGATCGAGTACAAAACCGAAAATGAAATCAATGACATCAAACTGCGGCCCCATCCCCACGAGTTCTTTCTGTATTTCGACATCTAACCGCCTCCCAACCCCGGCAGCAGCCTGTTTTTTCCGGACGGGCTGCTGCCCTGCCCCCCCGTGGGTTGCGGCGCAATGACCCACGGAAGTAATGTGCTGCTAAGGATCGCAGGGGACGACCCGTCGATCGCCGGGTCGTCGGTGGGGTTTTCCGGTTA
>CP070697.1:1153405-1163736 GCA_020353555.1 Desulfobacterales bacterium | reverse complement strand
TTTGTTTCCCAACATTGCCCCTTACGCAAGCCTGAGTGCCCTGGCCACCCTGGGGAGCCCCCACTTTATTCCCATGACCGCCATTGAGCCGCAACGCATCGCCGACGCGTTGCGCCTGACGCTGGATTTTTTCCGGCGGCTTGAGGCCATCCAACACCCGGAGTCCGTCTATCACCTGGTGAGCTGGAACTACATGCCGGCTTCGGGCAGTTCGCTAATACATCCCCACCTGCAGGTGTTTGCTACGTCCGTCGCCCCCAATCTGCTGCAGCAGGAACTCGACGCGGCCCAGGCTTACCTGAAGGCCCACGGAAGGAACTACTGGGAGGATCTGGTGCAGGCGGAAAAGGAAGCGCAGGCAAGGTTTTTAGGGACCATCGGCCGCAGCGCCTGGCTTACGGCCTATGCCCCCTTAGGGGTGGCCGGAGACGTGATCGCCGTGGTGGAAGGCGCACGGCGCACGCTGGAACTGACGGAGGCTGATATTTCCGACCTGTCGCAAGGGCTCGTCCGCGCCATGGCCGCGTATGACAAGATAGGCATTTATAGCTTTAACATGAGCTTTTTCTCAGGCGCCGTCAACGACGACCACGCCCGCTTTCACCTGCTGTTCTCACCGCGCTCCTATTTTAACCCGGCGCTGGGCACACCGGACGTCGCCGCGCTGCGCAACCTTTTTAACGAGAGTATCTGCATGGCCTATCCGGAAGAAATCAATCAAATCCTGCGCCCCGAGTTCGCAGAGGCGTAAGCAAGGGTCGATCGGGCGGGGAGAAACCCCGCCCCCGCGGCCCGGGTACGACCGCCGCTTCCCACCCGCCGCCCCCACCTTGTTTCGTCGGCGGCCTGAAAATTTGAGGGCTATTCCTCATCGTCTGGCCGATGAATTTTGATGCGCTTGAAAACCAGGTCGTTCATCTTCTGGGGCGTAACGGCCCGCTGGGACGTCAATTCCTGGATACCGCTTTTAAATGCTCGCACGTCATGGAAAGGATGGGTGCCTTCAACGATTTTCAGGTCCGGATATTCTTTCTGAATGGTTTGCAGAAATTCTTTCTTAAACGGACAGATTTCCACCAGACAGGAAGTCAGATGAAGCGCCTCGATGCCATAATCCATCAAGGCTTGAACCTTTTGCCAGATGCGATCCGATCCCACCGCCGTGGGGCAGCCGCCGCAGTGGATGATGCCCACCAGCTCGGGGGGATCTTCCTGCGCGTACGGCGCAAAAGATCCCTGTCGCCCCCGCAGATTTCCCAGACAGCCGATCATCACACAGTTCATTTCCCGGGTGGTGCTGTCACACCCCAATATTCCTATCTTCGGCATTTAGTTTCCTCCTTCCGATCGCGTCCCCTCGGTCCGTGGTCAAATGTTAACCGCTCATCGTCGTGGCTGCTCCCGCAGTGTTATCGTCAGCGTGGGTGCAATCGGCCGCAAGCGGCAATGTCCCTACCAGGATGAATGACGACAACCCCATTTTTGACCATCTTCGATTCAACGAAGCCGGGCCTTACGTTAGCCAGCGCTTCCGGCGCTTGTAAAATTTGGCATCGCGGTAACTCCGCTTGGTTCCCATTTCCGTCAACCCCAGATAAAACATCTTAATATCTTCATTTTCTTTAAGCTTCGCCACCGAATCGTCCAAAACGATCTTGCCGTTTTCCATGACATAGCCATGCTCGGCAATGGAAAGGGCCAGATGGGCATTTTGCTCCACCACGAGCATCGTAATCTTCTGTTCCTCGTTCAGGCGCTTTAAGATCTTGAAAATTTCAGCCACTAAAATGGGGCTCAGACCCAGCGAAGGTTCATCCAGCAGCATCAAGCGCGTACGGGCCATCAGCGCCCGGCCGATGACCAGCATTTGTTGTTCCCCGCCGGACAGGTACCCGGCCAGGCGATGGCGCAAATTCTTCAGCAGGGGGAAATAGTGAAATACCATTTCATAGCGCGCATTAATTTCCCGGCGACTCCGGCGCGTGCGGGTCGCCGCCAGCAGGTTTTCATGCACCGTCAGATTTTCAAACACACACCGCCCTTCCATGACCTGAAAGATCCCCAGCCGGACGATTTCCTCGGCCTCTTTCCCGTCGATGCGCTGGCCCCCGAACTCGATGGTGCCGCCGGTCACCTCGCCGTCCTCGGCTTTCAACAAACCCGAAATGGCTTTGAGCGTCGTGGTCTTGCCGGCGCCGTTGGCGCCTAAAAGGGCGACGATCCGGCCTTCGGGCACCTCCAGCGATAGACCCTTCAGCACGAGGATCACATCATCATAGATGACTTCGATATTGTTGACCTTCAGCATGTCGGGCGTCTGTCCTGTTCCTTCTCAAAAGGGGGTGGAGGCACGCCAATTCTCTCCCCCGCAGGGGTTAGGTGTTTTCCGTCCTCGGATATGCTTGCCCGCGCCACCGCGCTTCCGCAGCTTAGCGCGAAGTCGCCCTTTCTTTCACCCGCTCCTGCAGCCGGAAGCGTTGTATTTTGCCCCCGGGGGTCTTGGGGATCTCGTCGCTGAATTCAATCCAGCGGGGATACTTATAGGCGGCGATCTTGTCGCGCACAAATTGCTTCAGCTCCTCTTCCAAACCGGCCGAAGAGGCGTAATTGGGTTTTAATACCACAAACGCATACGGTTTGACCAGAGCATCCTTGTCCGGGTATCCCACCACGGCACTTTCCAAAACGGCCGGATGCCGGTTCAGGGTGTTTTCAACCTCCTGGGGCGCCAGCCACTTGCCCCCCACCCGCAGCATGTCGTCGCTGCGGCCGCAGAAGTAATAATATCCGTCTTCATCGACCCGGTAACGATCGCCGGTGACAAACCACGCGCCCCGCATGTTGTGCTTGGTCTCTTCGCGCTGATTCCAGTAGGCCGAGGCGATCGATCCGCCGCTCACCAAGAGATGGCCGGTTTGGCCGGGGACGACCGGCTGGCCGTCGTCATCCAACAGCCGCATGCGGTACCCGGGAACCGGTTTGCCGGCGCTGCCCGGCCGGACTTCGCCGAAGCGATTGGACAGGAAGATGTGGCAGATCTCCGTGGATCCGGTGCCGTCCAGAATTTCAACGCCAAATTCTTCCTTGAAGCGCCGGTAGATGTCGGGGGAGAGGATTTCGGCCGATGAAATACAGGCTCTGAGGCTGCTCACCGGCGGTAACTCCGGGCCGGCGGCGCGGCAGGTCTGCTTATAATCCGCTAAAGCCCCTAAAAGAGTCGGCACGGTGAAAAACAGGGTCGGCCGGTATTGCACCAGGTCCTGATAAAGCAGTTCCGGTTTGGGGGGATGACTGATGAGGATGGTTGCCGCCCCCACGGCAAAGGGGAAGTAAGCCCCATTGCCCAGGCCATAGGCAAAGAAGAGAAAAGAGCCCATGGCCCGGTCCTCGGCGCTCATATTAAGTACACCTTTGGCATAGGCCTCGGCGCAATAGACCATGTGGCTGTGGTGATGAACGGCGCCCATCAACTTTGCGGGATTGCGGCCACTGTAAAGCCAGAAGGCGGCATCATCGCCGGTCGTTGCGGCAGCCGTGAAATCGGTGCCCGCTTTATTCAGCAATTTATCGAATGACAGATGACGGTGATCCTGCCCCCCGCAAACCACCACGTTTCTCAAGAACACGGCCTGATCCAGAATCTTTTCGATTTCCGCCAAGAATGCGGCATCAACGATCAGCACCGGCGCGCGGCTGTCGTTGAGCATGTAAAGAAAATCCGGGGCCTTCATCAAAATGTTGGTGGGGATAGGCACCGCCCCGGCTTTGATGGCACCGTAAAAAGAATAGATCATCTCCGGTGTATCCCGCAGCAACAGCATCACCCGGTTTTCCATACCCACGCCGAGCTGTGAAAGGGCATTGGCTGTCCGGTTGACGTTTTCAGACAGCAGGTTATAGGAAATCACCTGATCTTCAAACAGAACGGCCGTCTTATCCCCTCTGCCTTCGGCTATATTGCGGTCAACGAAATAGTCGGCAGCGTTGAACTGCCTGGGTAAATTTAAATCAAGCATCGTTCCTTTTCTTTACACGTATCCACGAAGTCCTCGTCCGTGGTCAGTTGTCCGTAGTCAGTTGCAATGTATTCTTGAAGCACTTTTTGATCAACGGACAACGGACTATGTTTATTTCCCAAAATACTCCATATCTCTCGGCAGCTCAATCCACCCACTAACATCGACCATCTTGCCGCCTTTGATCTCGTAAATTTTCGCGGTCAGGCTGCCTCTATGATCCTTGTTCGTGAAGGTTAGCGGAGGCGCGAGACCACCAGTTTCAAAGTCTCTAAATTGCTCAAACGCATCGCGTATTCCGGCCGGGGTAAGGTTGCCAGCTTTATCCGCCATTTTTAGTGCTTCTCCTACACAAAGAATGTTCACCCAGCCCTCCACGTAGACGTTGGTGCCCTCCTCACCCGCATGCCATTTCTCATGAGATTCGACGACTTTTTTCATACCAGGCACCGGAGCACCATATGGCGCAATGGGATGAACGCCGTAAGTTCCTTCAGCGGCACCGCCGCTCAATGTAATAAGGGATTCCTCAAAGTTTCTAATATTGGAAATGAATTTGGTACTGAGCCCGAGGGCTTTGGCGTTTTTCAAAATGACAGCGCCGTTCATCGCCGTAGATGTAATATAGGCATAATCCGGATTATAGCGACTCATATTGGTCAGCTGAACCGTGGCATCCTTGGTCGGCCAGTTAATCACCTGATCCGGGCCCACTTCAACACCGATCTTCTTGGCGTAGTCATTACTTGTCTCTAAAATGGCACGGCCGTAAGTGTTGTCCGGATACAGATAGCAGATTTTCGGGTTGCGGCTGGAATCTTGCCATGTTGTCCGAACCCATTTCAGGGCTATGCGCGCCATGTCATTGTAGGAAGGGGACATGTAAAAGCTAAAGGGATATTGCGCGGGATCCTGAAAAACACCGATGAAAGACGCCGCAATCGTTGCCACCCCGTCGGAGACGATTTTTTTCGCCAAGGTCATGGTGGTGCCGGTGGACTGAATATAAAGACCCAGCACCTTCTCCGAATCGACCAGCCGGTTGTATCCGGCCACTCCCCGGGGCACCTTGTAGCCGTCGTCAATGACAATCAGCTTGAGTTCCTTCCCATTGATACCGCCGTGCTCGTTGATCCAGCGGGCCGCGTCTAGTTGGCCTTTGATCTGGTTTTTACCCCAGTCCGAGGTCGGCCCGGACAGGTCGATCAAAACGCCCCATTTGATTTCCTCGGCGGCATTCACGCGGCTGGGAATCAGCCCGCAGGTGAAGGCCAGAACAACAGCCCAAATAGCGAATACGATTATTCTTCTTTGCATCACCTTTCCTCCTTTCCGTAGTAAGTAAGTGGGTTAGCGTGTCAGACGGTTGGACCGCTGGACAAAATCGAATTGCCCAAGCGCGGGAAACGGAAGGCTGTCTCCGGTTTCTGCGAGCGGCAAGCCGCCAAATGCGTTCAACGCCCTGCAGATTTTTTCGATGCCACAGCGCTCCGTGCCTAATACGAAAACGGCCAGAGCTTCCAGTAAGCCCGGATCGTGCGCCAGCGCGCTGCCAAACCGTCGGGTTCAAAAATCAGAAAAAGTATGATCACCAGACCGAAAACTATCTCCCGCAGGGAGACAAACCAGGTCACCTGATTGGGAAAGGCCGAGTTGAGCATCGTCGTGAGCACTTCCAGAATTCTTTCCAGGATAAACCAGAAAGCGACTCCGAAGATACCGCCCAGGATATGGCCCAGGCCGCCGATAATGCACATGGCCAGATAGTCGATGGACTGCAGAATGGTAAAAGACTCATGGGTGATCACTTCCAGGTACTGGGCCAGCAAGGCCCCGGCCAGGCCGGCAAAAAAAGAGGAAACGGCAAATGACAGCAGGCGATACTTGAAGAGATTCACGCCAATGACTTCGGCTGCCAGATACCGGTCACGAATGGCGACCAGCGCCCGGCCGGAGCGGGCCCGCACGATATTCTTGGTAGCCATGGTCACCGCCAACGCCAGGATGAAGGTCAAGTAATACAAATGGATGTGGTCATTGAAGTAAAACGGCCCCAATTTTCCCGGTTCGACATACATGCCTTCCACCCCGCCCGTCAGTCTGTCCCAGCGGCGGATGGTAAACTCGATAATAAACTGGGCCGCAATCGTGGCCATGGCCAGATAGAGGCCCCGCAACCGCAGCGACGGAATACCGAAAACCATGCCTACCAGAGCGGTGACGGCCCCGGCGCCCAACAGGGCCGGTACGAACGGAACCCCCGCCTGTCCATTGAGAATGGAGCAGGCATAGGCGCCAACCCCCATGAAAGCGGCATGGCCCAGCGATATCTGTCCGGTAAAGCCCGTCAGAAGATTCAAACCGTGGCAGGCGATGATGGCAATCCCCGCCTCGATCAGAATGGACAGCATATATTTGGACACCAGCCAGGGCGCGACCGCGCAGCCCAGCAGAAAAACGATCAGCCAGCTTCGGACAAACCAGGTCTGGAAGATCCGTTCGTCACTGCGATAACTTTCATGGAATAATCCGGCCGGCATGGCTCAGTATCCTGCAAGGTCTTTCGCTGCTAAACGGCACGCGCTGAACAGAATTGATCGAATACTCCAGATGCCGTTTCCATCCAGGCAATTCTGTCGGCCCTGCCGCCCATCGTGCCGCGAACACTTAAATATTTTAACCGGATTCCCCCAAAGGCAAATCCGCAACTCGCGACCCCCTTTCAAACCCGCTCAATCTCTTCGATCCCGAACAACCCATAGGGTCTGATCATCAGCACCAGCACCAGAATAATGAAAGGAAACACCTCATTAATGGCCGGGATATACGGGTCCAGATAACCGGCCGACAAAAATTCCAGAACACCGACCGCCAGGCCGCCGATGATGGCCCCCAGAATACTGTCCAGGCCGCCGAAAATCACCGCCGGCAGTACTTTCAGTCCGATATGACTGAGGTCGACGCCCACTCCGGCGATATTGCCCACCAGGATCCCGCCGATGGAGGAGACCACCGCGGCAATGCACCAGCTGATGGCAAACACGCGTTTGACCGAGATTCCCATACTCTGGGCCGCGGTTTGATGATCGGCCACGGCCCGCATAAAAATGCCGGTGCGGGCGTACTTGAAGAAAACCGCAAAAAAGGTCAGTAGGACCAGGGAGATTCCCATGCTCCAGACATAGAGATAGGTCAGTTTGATGCCCCATAAGTCAATGGGTTCCTGGGGAAAAATATTGAACTGGCGGATATCATTGCCCCACACCATGATGACCACGCCCCGCAAAATGTAGGTCAGCCCCAGGGTAACCATGATCACGGAAATGATGGGCTCCCCGATCAGCGGTCGGAGGGCCAGACGTTCCACCGCCAGACCCAGGAGCACGGAAAAGACCATGGTGACCGCAAAGGCGGCCATGAAATTAAGACCGAAGTCCAGGGTCATGGAAAGACACACATAAGCGCCTACCATCATAATTTCGCCCTGGGCCAGATTAAGGATGGAGGTGGACTTGTAGATTAAAACAAATCCCAAAGCTACCAGGGCGTAAACGGATCCCATGGAAAGCCCCGTCAGGAAGAACTGCATGAAAAAAAGAAATTCGTTGGGCACCTTAGGTTCCTCTTCGTCCCCGTTTCCGGAAACCCTTCAGCGACGACCGTTCGGGATCGACCCGGCCGGATTTCACGGCGCGGATGATGAGATTCGTCCGCAACGTGGCGGTTTTGCCGTCCTGGTATCGAATGACGGTTTCGATGGGGAGTTCCTCCGTGTCACTGTAAAGGGCGGCGATCTCCTGGGCGTATTTCGTGTTGATAAAGCTCCGCCGTATCTTTTTGGTGCGCGTCAGCTCTTCATCATCCGGATCCAGCTCTTTGTAGAGAAGCAGATACTTGTGGATGCGAGCCTTTTCCGGCAGGCTGGCGTTCACCCGCAGCACCTCGTGTTGTATCAAGTCATACACCTCCGGCTTACCGGCCAGGTCCGAATAGGTCGTGTAATTGAGGCGGTGATCTTCGGCCCACTTGCCCACGTGCTTGTAATCGATACAGATCATGGCGGTCACATAATCCTGTTCGTGTCCCAGAACCACGGCTTCCACGATATAGGGGCAAAACTTGAGCTTATTTTCGATAAACATGGGCGAAAACTTGGCACCGCTTTTGAGGTGCATCAGATCCTTGACCCGGTCGATGATCACCAGGTGACCGTCGGGCGTGAAATAGCCCGCGTCCCCGGAATGCAGCCAGCCGTCGATGATTGTCTGGGCGGTGGCTTCTTCGTTTTTGAGATAGCCCTGAAAGAGTCCTGGGCCCCGGGAGATGACTTCCCCCACCCCTTCGGCGTCGGGCTGGAAGATCGCAATTTCCGCCGCGGATACCGGCTTCCCCACCGAATCGAAATTGATGTCCCCGTCCCGGTGAATGGTGGAATATCCGGCCACTTCGGTCTGCCCGTAGATTTGCTTGAGGTTCACCCCCAAGGCATGAAAAAAGCGAAACACATCCGGACCCAGGGCGGCGCCGCCGGTGAGGGCCGACCGCACCTTGGAGAACCCCATCCGGTCTCTCAAGGCCCGGAACATGGCGGCGTAGGCGAGGCCGTAGAGAATTTTCCATCCCAGGGGCGGATTCTTTTTGGCGAATTTAAATTCCGCCCAGCGATAGCCGATGGGCAGGCACAAATCGTAGACCCGCCGCTTAAAAAAAGAAGCATCCAGATGTTTGACCATGACCTGTCGGGAAATGCCCTCCCACATGCGCGGGGAGGCCACCACCCGGCTGGGAGCGATCTCATAGAGATCCGCCAGGGCCGATTCAGGTTCCTCCGGAAAGCTGACCGTATAGCCCACGTAAAGGGCGGAAAAGACACTCATGGTCTGCTCCACGATCCAAGGCAGCGGTATAAATGAAAGAAATTGATCCTCCGGCGTTTTGGGATCCGCCTCATTGAGGGAGGCCACCATACTGACGATGTTCGCATGGGTCAAGAGGGTCCCCTTGGGGTTTCCGGTGGTCCCCGAAGTATAGCAGACCATAGCCAGATCCGCCCCTCGAATGGAGCGCACCTTCTGCGCGAAAAGATCGGGCTGAGTCCGGTGCAGTTCCCGACCGCGGCGCTCAACTTCCGCATAAGCTACCAGGATGTCATCCGTATAATCCCACAGACCCTTGGGGTCGGTATAGATGACTTTCTCCAGGCGGGGTAGTTGGGCTTTCAGATCGATGATTTTGTCCACCTGCTCCTGATCCTCGGCCACGATCATGCGGGCTTCGGAATGGTCAATAATGTAGCCCACCTCACTGAGAATGGCATCCTGAAAAATGCCGAAAGGTACGGCGCGGGCCGCCTGGGCGGCCAGTTCGGCATAAATCCATTCCGGGCGGTTGTCGCCGATGATCCCCAGCGTCTCGCCCGGTTTCAGGCCGAGGGCGATCAATCCCAGCGCAAAGTCGCGCACATGCTCCAAATACTGCTGCCAGGTCACGGATTGCCAAATGCCGTATTCTTTTTCCCGCAGCGCCACACGGCGCTGACCGAAGCGCTCGGCGTTGCGAACCAGCAGCGCGGGCAGATTGGGAAGGTCTTCGGGTGTCAAGGAATCAGTGCCATTCATTTTAGGATGATTAAAGACGTGAGTAGGCCGCCTTGTCTTCTCCGAGATAGGCCCGGATGACCTCAGGATTCTCCTGAACCTCCTGCGGTGTGCCTTCCGCAATTTTCTGGCCGAACTCCAGCACGCACACCCGGTCGGAGACGTCCATGACCACGCCCATATCGTGCTCGACCAGGATGATACTCACCCCCCACATTTGATGCACGTTGAGGATAAAGCGGGCCATGTCTTCGGTTTCTTCAAGGTTCATACCCGCCATGGGTTCGTCAAGAAGCAGGACCTCCGGCTGCATGGCCAGGGCCCGGGCCAGCTCGACCCTTTTTTGCAGGCCGTAAGGCAGCGTACCCACCACTTGCTTGCGAATCGCTTCGATCTCCAACAAATCGATGATCTTTTCCTCGATTTCCCGGCGCAGCGCTAATTCTTCCCGGCGGGTCCAGCCCCAATAAAGGATGTCCGCAAAGATCCCTGATTTGAGAAAAGCGTGTCGTCCCAACTTGATATTGTCGAGGACGGTCATACCCTTGAAAAGTTCGATATTCTGAAACGTCCGGGCAATGCCCAGTTTGGCAACCGCGTGGGTGGGGATGCGGGTGATGTCTTGCCCTTTGTAAAGGATCTGGCCTTCCTGGGGATTATAAAAACGGCTGATGCAGTTTAAAAGGCAGGTCTTGCCGGCGCCGTTGGGACCGATAAT
>CP070697.1:1142932-1153305 GCA_020353555.1 Desulfobacterales bacterium | reverse complement strand
GCCTTCGAGCATGACATCCGAGATGGGTCCTGTCCGGGTGAAGGCGCCTTGGCCGATCGTCACGGTTTTGGCTGTGGGGTCGAAAAGGCCGGGATCAGTAGTCGCCAGAGCGTTATCATAAGTGAACGAAATGGGGTGGTCATTGCTGAGATCTGTCGTCAGGTCTACATCTGCACCGAAGGCCGAGATGAAAATAGTACCTGAATCCCCCCCGAACGAATCCACCGCGACGGTTCCGTCATGACATGAAAGGCAGAGCTTGGACGCACCGGTAGGTTGTCCTACGGCGGCATCCAGGCTGGGACTGCTGTACAGGTTGTAAGTTGCAACGCTCAACTCATGGTTCCAAAGGGGCGCTGCGTCTGACTCCGCGTTGTGAGGCGTATGACAGGGCAAACAGATCTGTCCCCCGGCAAAGCCAAACCCACTGAAATCATGCGCACTGCCCTGAATGCCTGCAAGCGCAACGGCGGAAAAGCCCGCTACGAGAGCCAGGGCCGAAAATACTGCCAATAATTTATTCATGTTTCCCTCCTCATCTTCATGCTTAGGTTAATATTGCGGGGGAAAACCCAAAGCCACCCACTTCACGGATCTCGTTGCATCTTCTAAAATATTGAACGAAACCCTCTCCGAATTTTGATGCTCACCTCCTTTTGAACTGCAAATTTAATGATTTAGGTCCAATTTCCCCGTAATCTTACGAGGCCCACTAAACGAACAGCCGGGAGGCCCAACTTTTTTGGCAACCCGGCTGTCTGCGATAGACCCGCGGCTTTCCGTCCCCCGATCCCTCGGGGTTTGGCTTTATCTCAGAGTGATTTCTTAAATGTCAAATATCTAACACTAAAAAACGACTGATCGCCCCTACTTTTCTGACCCAAATTATTTATTTATGCGGACAATTGTATCGTCTTATTTCGAAGTAATTCCCAGTTTGGGAAGCAGGATTGCATGGGATTTCGGGGATTTCCTTGGCGCCCGGCGTTCAGAAAGTGTTTCATTCAGAATCGTGTATCCCCGAATTAAACACATAGTCTCCCCATACAGGCTGTCCCGTTTAAAGTCAATAGAAAAATTTTTTTCGCCAACACCTTCACCCCCACCGGGCGGGCATTCGATCTTTGATAGTCCGTAATTGCTCCTCGCAGACCTGGTATAATTTGGAAAACCTAACCGATGCAGTGGGACATTTCCAGCACATTTGGGTCCCTCTGGGCGAAGTGCTTGAGCGACAAATTTTTCGGTTTTTTTGTTTGTGAAAAGCGAATATGCTTGATAATTAAATTTTTTTTATTTCAGTGTGTTGGAGGCGTTGGCGACTTGCTTTGCAGTCAGGACATCTAATGATTAAAAAGCAATTATTGTGCCACCCACTGGAGTGGCGGTCGTCGCGGTTCCAAACTTCTTGAAACCGCAGAGCGTAAACAAGCTAAGTGTTTAGAATAAAAAAAGATAACGCATTCAAATCCCATGGCTGTCTTAACGCCGACTGGCTCGGCAAGCATCCGGGAAAAGCGCCAATTCCAAGGCAGGGCTCCGGTCGCTGTTTGGAATTCAGACAAAGAATTGCGGAGAATTGAAATAAACAGTGTTTAAGGCGGGTTAAGGCTGTACAAAATCCGTACAGGCTTTCTCCGTGAAAGACAGGAGGAGCAAATTGAATGGCTTTTGCCCCTCGGTGTCATTCCCTGAAAAGCATCGATACGGACCGGGCAGAAGCTATTTCTGTATTTTGCGTTTACTCGCGTCGTGGAAAAATTTAAACTTGAACAATGCATCCAGGCTGTGACAGTCCTTACACTTCAAAATAGACGACTGGGCTCTGAGAAAACTGTCGGTCGCGTTGCCCTCCACATTAACGCCCTGGCCCTTGGCGGGCAGCCCCGGGTTCCATTGGTGAACATTGTGGCAGGAGGGGCATGAAATCTCGCCCACCATTACCGGCCGTCCGGTTGTCGCCTGAAAAAGGGGAAAATAATCGCGCCGGCCTTTGATGTTGCGTCCCAGATTAACAATTTTACTTTGAGGATGGGTGGCGATCTGCGGTATTTTATTTTTGGCCCAGCCATTCTCGGAATGGCAGGCGCTGCACATCGTATCCATGAGGCTGTCACCCGGGCCGAAACCCTGCGCCCAGAGGTCGATCTGATGCTTACCGTTGTGGACGAGATGACAGACACCGCATATTCCCGATTCCGCGGGGGTCTGTTCCATGATGTTTTTAGAAAAAGGGGCGGTGAGCGTTAGATCGTGGTCGGTCTTTTCAATGTAGGCTTTGTCTGGATGACAGTTTTCACAAAGCTTGGGAGCAGGTGAATTTTCTATCCTTAAAAAGCTGTTCCGGGAGTTCCCTTCGCCATTAAAATGGTCTTCCGTCAAAGGTTTCAACGGATCCCAGCGATGCGGATCGTGGCAGGTATAACACGTCATCACCCCGTCTTTGGTAATTTTTCCGTTGGGCTCAAAAAGCGGCAGGGTCGTGGTCAGTCCTTTGGCAACCGGCGCAATGTCCACCGGATGAGAATAGTCTTTGATCGCTTTCCGGCGGGCCAGGCCGGTTTCGGCGTGACAGCCCGTACAAAGCTCACCAGCGCCGGCGTTATTTTTTGCCGTTATTTTGCGAGCCCACAGATACCTTTGCGGGGCATTGTGCACCAGATGGCAGGTTCCGCAGAGGCCTGATTCCGATGGGGTTTGCTGCAAAATATTTTTTGCGGCGGGCGCCACCTTATTCAGATCATGTTTGGAGTTGGCGACGTAAAATTTATCCGGATGGCATTCACGGCAGATATCCGGCGCCTGTTTTCTCAAAAACGAGGTGGTTTTTTTATCGCCTTTCCCATTTTGGCTCTGCGCTCCTCCGGCTGAATCCGCCTGCCATCGATGTGGATCATGACAGGTGTGACAGGTCATCACCCCGCCATCCGCATATTTTCCGCTATTGTCCAGAAGCGGCAGGCGGGTGCTCAAGCCTTCGGCAGCCGGTGCGATGTTGATCGGGTGGGAATAGCCGGTATGGACTTTTTTCTGGGCAATGCCTTGGGCATTATGGCAGCTGAAACACATACCGGGTACGACGCTTCCGCCATTGACCGTGACCTCCCGAGCCCACAGGAAGCCTTTCTGCGACCCGTGCACGAGATGGCAACTCCCGCAGAGCCCGGATTCGATCGGCGTTTGTTGCCGGATATTTTTTGCCCTTGGAGCAACCTTACTGAGATCATGTTTGGAACCGGCGATTTCAAATTTGTTACTGTGGCACTCCCGGCAGATCTCCGGCGATGGTTTTCTTAAGAAGGACGTGGTTTTATCGCCTTTAACGTCTTTAATTGTTTCGCCTTTGATAGAATCTGCCTGCGATCCATGGGGGTCATGGCAGGTGGCGCAAGTCATTGTGCCGTTTTTATCCTGAATCCCCAGGTTGTTAAAAAGCGGCAGGGTCAACGTCTCATTTTTAACATCGGTCGCCGTTAAAACCATATTATTGTCTTTTTGGGTGAAGGGATTGACGATCAAGGGATGCGTATTGCCGGAAAGGTTGACTTTTTCAGCGACTTGGCCCTGGCGGTGGCAGCTCAAACAGAGCTCGGTCGTGTAGTCTTTTTCTCCGGAAAATTCGCGGGCGGCCCCATGCGGCAGGTGGCAGGCGGAACATACACCGGACGCGGCAACCGTTTTGCCTTCCCGATTCCTTTCCGCGGGGGCGGTATGCATGAGGTTATGCTTGGTATCGGCCAGATAGTGTTTATCGGTATGACAGGTCAGGCAAAAAGAAGACTTTTCGTCTTTACGAATCAATAACAATTGCTGCTCGATCCGGTTGTGGTGGACTTTGTGGCAGGTCTGGCAGATAATGACGCCCTTATCGCCCAGTTTCGCACCCTTGCTGGTAAGTTCGCCCGGTATGATCGCCTTTTCCGGCACGACGTTGATGACATGATTAGGTTTCTTTTGGCCGTCCGCCGTAAAAATATCCTGATCCTGATGGCAATCGAGGCAAAGGCCGGATTCCCCGGTGCTTCGAATCAAGAAGTTATCATGCCGTGAACCGTGGGCCGTATGGCAGGTCTCGCAAATTATCTGGTTCTTTCTTTGGCCAGCCACGGCACCCAGCGCAATCAGCTGGGCGGGGATTTCCTGCTTTATGGTGTCGACCGGATGGTTTCCGGTCTTAATTCCGCCATCCGCGTCCGGATGACACTGGCGACACATGGCCGAATCTTTGTTCGAGGTTCGCAGAAAGATAGTGTCTCTGGCACCTGTTCCGCTGGGGACGCCGTGGGCCGTATGGCAGGTCGAACACTGCATTTTACCGTCATCATCCAGGGGGAATGCCGCCGGGATTTTCATATGGGACGGCGGCGGCATATTGGTCTTGTGCCCGGAAGCATTGTGCACCCTGGCCCGGGAGTCCTTTACGCTGCCGTCATGACAGGAAAAGCACATGTCCGGTGTGGCGACGACTTTATCCGATTGATACGGGACAAGGTCGGAGCCGCGGCCTTCAATGAAAAAGGTATCGATCCAGCGGTAATGGCATATGGCGCAGGCCTTGGCCGAATTGGGATTTTGGGCAGGCGCGGCCTCCGCAAAGGAATAAGTGCCCAGCACCCCCCAGAGAATTAAGACTATATTGAAGTATGCTATTTTTCTCATTTAATTCATTGGATTGCATTGAATACGGCCGAGCGTTTCAGTGCGTCTCACCTGCAATCTCGTAGACACTGACCTTATTGGCAACCATTTCGGTCACATAAAGGCGGTTATGATTGTCCACGCAAAGCCCGGTCGGTGTCTTGAATTTTTTGATCTTACCAGTTGCCGGATCACCCAGTGCAGCGTGAAACTCCCCGGTGGCGTCGAAGACCTGGATGACTCCCATATAGCTGTCACCGACATACACGCGGCCGTTTTTATCGACGGCGACCCCCTTGGGCCGAAAAAACTCCCCTTTTTCAACGCCCCAGCCGCCGATAATTGCCGCAAATTGTCCGTCCGGGCTCAGCACTTGAACCCGGGTATTAATGACGTCCACGATGTAAAGGTTTTTCTGCTTATCCAGGGCCATCAGAAAAGGATAGCGGAAGGCACCTTTATCCGTGCCGGGTGAGCCGTAGGTTTTCAGTAATTTACCGGTAGAGAGGTCGTAGGCCAGTAGATGATGATTGTCATTGTCAATGACGTAACAGCGCTGGCGGTCATCATCCACGGCCACATCCGTCGGGTCTGCCGGGTGGCTGTTTTGAGGCGGGATTTGAATTGCGGCGATAAAGCGTCCCTTGGAATCAAATATCTGGACCCGATGATTTCCGGAGTCGGCGACATAAACCTTGCCGGAGCGGTCGATGTCGATGCCCAAGGGATACCTGAATTCGCCCTGGCCGGAACCTTCTGCGCCGAAGGATGAAACGAATTGGCCGTTCGCATCAAATAGGCTGATTCGGTTGTTGACGCCGTCGACCACATATATCCGGCCATCGGGGGATACCGACACATCGCTGGGCATGTTGAGTTGATGGGTAATATCAAAAAGATGCCTGACGTAGGTGAGTCTTATCCCAAAGCCTGGCGCCGGAAACAGCAGTACGATTGTTGCGAGCCAAAAAAATACGCGAAGGGGTGACTTGCATGGATTCGCGTATCGCTTGGCGCGGCGATGAGAATCTTTCGTTTCGCGGTAAAATATATTGGCGCCGGCCATAATCTGCGTTTCATGATTCAAAAATCGGTTCAATCAACTAATCCCCAAATAAGTGCGGGAAGTAAAAGGTTTTATATTTCGTCACCAAGCCCTTGATATTCAGATAAACGAGATTGTTGGTCTTTTGCTTGCTGAATCCAAGTTTGTCAAAATCCAGGATGCTGTGGGTCGAATGGCATTCGTCACAGGCCACGCTAATCTCTTTTTTCTCGATATCGCGATGAAAATAGTCTAATTTTTTCTTTTTTTCATCCGCATTCAAGCCCTTTTCCGTCCGCAGGAATTCCTTGGCTTTCCCGGTGTCCCAGGTATTCATCAGTGCCCGCGTTTCTCCTTTTTCGGACGCAAAAACCGCTATGCGGGAAATAAAATGTTCATCGCGCGGGATTTCTCCGCTGTGGGGCTTGAAGTACGTTCCGAAAGGTGCACCGCTGAATTCGGCGTTTTCCGTATCGTGCCACTGATAGGCGAGATGCTTAAACTGACCTCTCTTGATGTGACACACTTCACACAGCGCAAACCCGGTGTGCATGTTCAGCAGAGCCCGTACAACGCGGTTGTCACTATGGGGATATAAGGGATGGCAGACCCGGCATGATGATTGATCTGCCAGACGGATGATGTAGGATTGTTCTTGTTTATGGAAATCGTCCAACGGGTAGTTGGCCGGCAGGATCTTTCCATTACGGCCCTCGTGGCATCCAGAGGTGCAGTCCACGCGGGTTTCGCCGGTGTGGGGCACCTTCGCGATGGTCGTATGACATCTCGCGCAGGGTAATTTACCGTGCGCCGAATTGCCAAACTTCTCCTCGTCAATATGGAGCACTTTGAATCCGTCCGTTTTTTCATGCCTCACAAGTCCGGGATACTGGTGACAGGTGAGGCAGCCGCCCTCGTCCAGGGCCCAGCCGAAATTCGCCCCCAGAAAAAGGAGACAGCCCGCAATGGGTAGCCAAATGCATAGAAACCGTTCAGCCATTTTCTTCGCCGACGCCCTTTATTGAAGGGGTTTTTCAACTCCAAAATCAATTTGCGAGGGAATGTAAAAAGTCTTGTATTTTGCGACCAGGCCCACCACTTCAGTGGAATTCAGATGATCGATCCGCTGCCGGGGAAAGCCCAGTTTGGCAAAATTAAGATATCCGTCCTTTTGGTGACAATCAGAACAGAATACCGGGTGGGTGGTTATATGATCATGTAGCTTGACCTTGGCCTGGGCAATTTGATCCGGCGTGAATTGCGCTTTTAATTTCAAAAACTGTCGGGCCGCCTCCTCATCAACCGGCCTGAAAATTTTTTTCTGACCGCCCGCATCGCGCACTATCGGAAAAATTTTGGCGGAGTATTTGCCGTATTCGCCTACGACTTGCGTGGTGATGCTGCCGGTATTCCGATCGACCCAGGCGAAATCGATGTTTTCGTCACCGCGTTCCCGGCGCGCATGGCATACCGCGCAGGCGATAAAACCGTTATGAAAATTAAGCAACGACCGAACTTTCTCGTTCTTGCTGTGGGGATAGGTCCCATGACATGTCAGGCAGATCGGCGGATTGGGTTCGGGTTGTGCAATATATTCATCAACGATATGAAAATGGCCCCGGGGTACCGCCTCCTGCCGGTTCAGGATTTTCCCGAAGACGTCGTCTTCCTTCGCGGGGGATTTGACGACCGCGAGCGATTCTTTGAGCTCGAACTGCGGAAAGTAGGCCGTTTGAAGCAGCCAGGCGCCAAACAAAAAAAAGGGCAGGAGATAAACCGCTTTTAATAGAAAAACCAATAATCTTTTCATGACACGAACAACCCCTGTTTTCTAAAGTCTATCAGTGAATTCTAGCTAAATCCGCGATTGACACCGTGCGGGGGGGCGTCAAGTCTTGATCTTCTCCCCGAATGTAGATTTTCCGGAGCTTAGGATCTTCCATGATCTTATGGTAATGCAAAGGGTACTCTGCTTTCATCTCTTCTTCATCGATTAGACCGGTGATCCACATGTTATCGATGGGGAATTTATGAGGCCTTAAATGAATTTCATATAAGTGCCAGATCATGATCGCCAGGCAGGCCAGGATAGCCTCCATTCCGTGGACGAGGATTCCGATATCCAGCACGAATTTGCTCCAGCGGTATTCCGTCCATAGAAGCAGGCCGGTGATGGACATCAATGTGGTGCCGGAAATCAGGGCATAATATTCCAATTTTTGCTTATAGTTAAATCGGTCATAGGCCGGCGGCTCATCTTTAACACCGATATAATAGAGCATATTGAAAACCATATCTCTTAAGTCTCTGGGTCGGGGCAGCATATCCATCAACCAGCGACGTCCGGCAGGTCGAAAAACAAGGTAAAAAACATGAAATACACTGACCGCGATCATCATTGTGCCGGCGATGCGATGCAGCAGGCTCCGGTAAAAAAACACCGTATCCCTTGCCCCGCCGAACGTCTTGACGACGATATCTTCCGGAAGCTTTAACATAAAGCCGGTGATAACCAGGACCACAAAACATCCCAGAAAAATGAAATGCTGCGCTCTCTCAGCGTAATTTAAGCGTACAAAGTACCTTTTATCCGTTTTCACAATAGACCCTCTCTTCGGTTCACCGCCCAAAGTTGCACCTTTATCCAGCATTTCACAGCCCTTTTATGACGACAGAACTCATTAAATGAAAAACGGTCAAACAGTTCAATGAGAAATAAAGCCATATGATATCAGATCATCCCAGGTTTCAGATTGCTGAAAGTCTAATTTTGGTCTCATCGGCTGGTATCTCCACGAACATTAACCACTAACCCATTCAACCAATTAACGCTTTGACGATATCTGAACCGATCAAAACTAGTGCGATTTTTTATGCTTGCGCTTGGTCCTGAAATAATCCAGCGATTGATGTAAACACATGAAACCGATGGTGCCGGCGATCAGGACCTGGTAAAAGAGCTTGATCAATTTCAGTACCTTATAGTGATAGATGTCTTCCGCCGGGATATCGGATTCAGCCCGCTGGCGCACCAGAGCCAGACCCTGCGCTTCCGCGTCCACCCCATCAACCTCACCGGTTGCGGCGATGATCTGGGCTTTCATGCCATAGGCATGGACCCTGCCGGTCGCAAACCTGGCCGTAGCGCCGGGATGACATGTCTGCAAGCCTCCCTGGTTGCTGCAGGTATTGACCCGATTGGCGATATTGATGGGTGAAACCGGGTCGGTCCGGGGACGAATATCGTGCGTCGTGTATCCCACGGGAACATGGCAACTCAGACAATCCGGAGCGTTTTCAACTCCATATTTCACCTGGGACCAATGAAAGGTATCCTTGTAGGTCTCAATGCTTTCCAGGCCGTGACGGGCCATTTTTTCTCGATCTTCATGACAGCTGGTGCATAACGCGATGATTTCGGTCTGACTCCTTCGGTTGCGCATGCGCTGGGTAAAATGCGAATAAAACTTTTCGGCCCAGTCCTTTTTCGTGTGACAGCCGATGCACCGGGCCAGGGTTTCATTGGATAAAGCCTCGCTTTTCCCCCACATTCCTCTGAAAGGATTATACATTGGATTATTGTGACAATATTTGCATGTGGGGAGATCTTCGGCGAAAGGTTTCGGCTTTTTTGCGCTCCCCTCGCCGTGAACGCTGGCCCGATATTTTTCGACCATGTTGATGTGTGAAAATTCTTTGTCGGTGGAGGGCTCTTTTATATGGCATTTGGAGGAACAATCCACTTTCTTGACATCCGTATGGGGAATTTCATCGAGTCCCACATGACAGGCTTTACACCTCAATTTCCCGTGGACCGAATTCGCAAACTGCTTTTCATTGACATAAAAGATTCTCTTCTGACCGCTTTTGTCATACCGGCCCATACTGGGATAGCGATGACACAGTAAACAATTTTCCGTATCCGGGATGACATCGGTTTGCGCCGATGCCAAACCGAAATGCAGAATCACGAAAAGCAACGCTAAGAAAATAATGAAATTGATTAAGTTTAACCGCACGGAGACTCTCCCATAAATGCATAGTTATGAATCAAATTTGAGCGGCCCGTCTCTTTGATTGTCGGTTCCTTTCGATTCAGACGCATGCCTCTTTCATCGCTTTGTGCACAAAAGTAGACTTACATGAAATCGAGATCGTATTCTAAATCTAACATCAGCAATTGCTGTGCCAGCGTGGCGCAATGGACCACGCGCGCTCGAATCCCCGACCAGAGATGTCGTAGAATATTGGCGTCAGAAGTATAAGACTCTGAATTTATATATCATCTATGTTGAAAACCTCAACTCCGGCCCATTTGCGCGAAAGTTGCTTGCCATCACAACGGGGTCGAGGTCAAGTTTGAGGAGAGGAATAGAACCACCGTGCGTTTTCTCGAGCTGTATGGAAAGCAGACACACCAACCGGTGAAATCAAAAATTGCCTGTGATCAATAAGCGTTGTAAGCGTTCAGAAACTGTACATTGTCCATCCCGCGAATGCTTATGTCCCCATGGAATCGCCTGTGATCGGGCTTTGCTTGATTTGTGCGCTTACCAAAATTACCGCGCAATCCTCCGCCGGATACCTCTCTACTCCCTCAGATCGTCCGTGCGGGAAAGAAGCTCGTTCGGAGGGATTTCCGCAGGAAGCGGGCCGGTTTTCGTCAATTCGCCATCGTGACGGATACTGC
>CP070697.1:1132420-1142832 GCA_020353555.1 Desulfobacterales bacterium | reverse complement strand
GCCATATTGCGCTTACCACAAGGTGCTTTCGCTCTGGGGGGGAACCTGCCATGACGGCGCTTGGTCAATTGGGGGCTATGGTGAGCCTACTGATCATAATCCCTCTGATATCCTGGGTCGGCCCCAATCACGCTCAATCGGCTACACAACTTGCGCTGGATGCTAAGCGCGTCCTTTGGACCGATCTGACATTTGAAGCTCAGAATTTTTTGGTGGCCGTCAGGAACGATGTCCACTTGACCGCTTTGCCACAGGCTGAGGTTGCAAAATCGTTGATGCGAAACCCCACGGGTACGCCCGTACCGGCCTCGAATTCTCAGAATTATCACCTTGACGTCCATACGACCCTCGATCGAATTTTTCATTCACCAGTGAAACTAAACACCCAGACCTGGTTTAGGGCCGAAGACGCAGCAGCTCTCGGGCGTATCAGACTGCGTCGGGGCCAAGATGATTTTCAAAAGATTTATCGCTTTACCCAGGAAGGCGTCTATCGGCGACAAAGAGAACCGCACGACCGGCTGGAAGCCCAGCTAACGCCGGCGCAATGGACCGATGTCAAGGAAACCTTCTACGCCTATGACTTGGTGCGGCTCGGATGCCCCCAGGTTTCCGAAGCTTCCCTGCTGATTTATATCGTCTCTGCGGCTGCCATTTCCCAGCGCAGCGAATCTCTCTCCCTCTGCGTCTTTGGCAAAAGGCAGCTGCATTGGGTGCGACTTCGCGCGGACAGGTTAGCGCCACTGGAGGTCAGCTACGTTGCCCAAACCCAGGAAGCCGCAAACCGGAAAAATGGCACCGTCAAGGCCCTCCGGATTGCTTTGGAAACCCAGCCGCTGGACTCCGAGCTGGACGAAGTGGAAAATTTTTCTTTTCTGGGATTTCAAAAGGAAATTGCCATCGACATCGACCCCACTTCCCGCATACCGCTCCACGCCAGCGGAATCATCCCCGGGGTTGGCAAAGTCAGTTTGGCGCTGCGTGAAGTTCGGCTAAAACCAGCGACGGAATGAATCGTCCGTGACGATTTCAATAAACGCTTCCTCCCATCGGATAGGCTCGGCTGTGGATTATCAAGAGCCGTTGCCGCTTCTTCTTAGGCCCTCTTTACCAATCGCTCGATGACGCGATCCTTGTATCTCAGGAAGGTGTCCACCGTGACCCGCCTGGGTAGGTTCTGCATATACTGCGATGAGTATTCGGGTTCGATGACCGGATTCGGGCTGAGGGCCCAATCGTGGCCGTCATATCCGATCAGCTCCATATAAGGCAGGTACGCGGGTTTAAAGAGCGGGATATCTTTTTCCGTAAACCAGTGCCGCCAGTCTCCGACGGATTTTTTCCGCACGACCTTCCCGTAGGATTTCGGAACCTCGGTTTCCTCCTTGATTTCGAATCCCAGATATTTGTGCAAAGCGTCGAAGTTTTTGTTCACCAGACTCTCATAAGTGAAGAGAAACCATCCCTCTCCGAGGGTTTTGACAAAATCGTGCATCTGCCGGTACCGGGCCCGTTCTTCTTCCACCACCTCTTCGACCGTCATGGGCCATCGGTTGTGCCCGATGTAACGACAGATTTCATAGAAAGGAATGGATCGGGGATCTTTCTCCTTTTTCTCGACCAAATCGAGATGCGCCGCGTATTGCTTTTTTCTTCCCAGGTATCCCCTGTGCCAGCGGTAGAGCATGCGGCTCACCGCGGCATCCCGGGGATCCCGCGCCATCCAGATCTTGCGGTCGTAGTGCTCCTGTTCCAAATGCTGCTTGTACAGCTCGAACGTTTTCCCCTTGCGCTCGTTGTAAGTGTGCTTGTAAACCGCATTCTCATAATTACCCACATACTTTCCCGGCTTGCCACCCGAAAAGGCATGGCAATGGGGAAGACCGCTCGCCACTTTGTAAACCAAGGCGGTGGTTCCTGATTTTCCTAATCCCAGGATCAAAATTTTCATAAAACTTCTCCTCTGCTCGTCCCGCGACCGCGGCGAGTCCCCGGGGCGAGGCCGTATCGTATGTACTATCTTTTGTACTCCCGTTACGAAGCCGTTTTCAGTTCTTGTGTCTTCAGTTTAGAAAGGCACGGCGCTTCCGCGCTGCCTTCCGGCACCGGCGGGCCGGCAATGGGCACCCCCTGGCTTACACGGGCGTGCCCAAAGAACGGGCCGGTTTTTAACCGCCGCTAATCCGAAAGACGTGATCATACATCTGTACGGCGTGGATGTCGCCGTCGTCGTTGAGCACCCGCTGAAACCGGCGTATCCGCGCCCGCAGTTCCTCCAATGTTATTCCCGGGTAGCGATGGCGATGAAACTCCGGCGGTGCATGGGAGCCCGGGAAGTAGGTTTTGACCCGTTTCAGGAGCCAGCGGCCGGTCGCCAAAATCCAGCCTGTTAACCGCTGATCCAACGGCCGCGGTGGCCGCCGTATCTGCTCGGCACTGATTTTTTCCAGCACATCGACCATTCGTTCACAGGCCAGCGGTCCGTGCTGGGCCGCCAGATAACGGTCGATCAAAGCCTGCCGTTCATCTCCGTCTGCCGCGCCGAGTTCCCCGGCGAGAATTTTCCGGAGCATCTCCCGCAACTCTTCGAAACTGAAGCATTGGTGGCTGACCAGGTTCGGTAAGCGGTAGAAGCCGTAATCGTAATTCTCATTGACCACCGCCCGGTAGGAAATGGCGGGAACACCCATTACGTAGGCTTCCACCCCCGTGGTGCAGCCGTTGTGGATCACGGTCTTGGTAGCCAGCAGCCAGGGAACGACGTTGCCCTCGTTGGTTACATGGACCCGTCGGCATTGCGCCGCGATCTGCCGGTAAGTGTCCTGGTTTTCCGTCGGATGCGGACGGATAACAATGGCCACGTTCGGAAAGGCTTTTGCGAGGTCCGGAATGAGCTTCTGAAACGCCTCGAAAATCGCCTGTTTGTGATCTCTCAGGCCCTCGGCGTATTCCCGGCTCATTCCCACCGCCGCTTTGCCGAATTTCGCTTCTTCCCCGCGTGCCAGGCACGGTTGAAACAGATTTTGCGCCGGAAAAAAGGCGTTTACATGATTGAAATTGGTGTTGATGAGAATGAAATCACCGTAGGTCTTGTGGATTTCCGCGACCTCGGTCTGGTAAAATGGGTGCAGCTCCGGACGCAGCAGGTCATTGCGCGGATTACCGGTCACATATATCGGCGTTCCCTCCGGAAAATAGGGATACCGACGCCACAGTTCGGCGTTGTCCTCACCCCAGGCAAACAAATGGGAAACATATCGAATGGCGACGGGGTCCAGCCGGCGTGAATAATAGGTTTCCGGCGGCAGATGCACCAGGGCTTCTTCATCCCAAGTCAGGATTTCATGGCCGACTTTGCGCATGATACGGAACATCTTGAGGTTACGGCCCGTCATGCTCTTGTTCAGGTACAAGCTGCGGGGAAAGGAGGCGATGCGGAAATCGAGTTCCCGATGGGAGCCGATGATCGACGTGAATCCGCGCCGAGCGCCGATGCAGGCCAATAGGAGCTTGGGATCCAGCTCCCGCACTTGATTCTCAACCGGAATGATCAATACGCTTTTCGTGGCCGACGGTCTCATACCGACCTCCTCATGGATATCTGGCGACAGCCGGTGGAATCCCAACGGCCAAGGGACCGCGAATTCGATGCGGGGCGATCGCAGACGTGGCGCCGCTCGGCTTCATACACAAATTTGAGATATCGCATGCCCCCTTTGCTCCACTTTGATCCCGGTATCGTCACCGAGGATATGCTGAAACCGCGCAATTCGCTGCCGCAAATCCTCGAGGGGGACTCCCGGGTAGCGATGATGCTGGAACTCTGGTCGGTTGTGTGATCCGGGCAGCTTGGCCTTACACTGCTTGACCACGTGGAGTCCTTTGGTGATAACCCCGCGCTGCCAACGCAGGCCCGCGGACGAGCCGGTCGCGCCTGCCATTTTCCGTGCGATGCCCTCCAGAACGTCGACGATCCGCTCGCATGCCAGCGGGCCCTCCTGAGCTGCCAGGTGGTGCTGGATGAGGGCTTGACGCTCATCCCCATCAGCCGCCCCCAGCCGTCCGGCCAGGATTCTCTGCATCGTCTCCCGCAGTTGTTCGAAGTCGAAACACTGGTGGCTGACCAAATTGGGCAGGCGATAGAAGCCGTCGTCATAGGTCTCGTTGACCGTTGCCCGATACGAAATTGCAGGCACACCCAGCACGTAGGCTTCAACCCCTGTGGTGCAGCCGTTGTGAATGACCGCCCGGGTGGCCATCAACCAGGGGACGACGTTGCCCTGGTTGGTCACCTGCACCCGCGCACAGCGGGCGGCAATTTGCTGATACACAGTATGATTTTCCGTCGGGTGGGGCCGGATCACAATCGAATGCGTCGGAAAGGCCTGTTCGAGTTTTGGAACCAGTTGCTTGAAATCCTCGAAGACGGCCAGTTTGTGATCCCGCAACCCTTCGGCGTACGCGCGACTCATCCCCCGGGCCGCCCGGCCGAACTTAGCCTTCTGACCGGGTTTTTTCACGGGTTTAAAAAGATTCATGTCAAGCCCAAAAGCGTTGACGTGATTGAAGTTGGTATTGATCAGAATGAAGTTCCCATAGGTCGTGCGGAGCGTTTCAGCCTCAGCGCGGTAGAACTCCCGCAACTCCGGCCGCAGCAGATCACCGCGGGGGTTCCCGGTAACGCTGACCGGCGTTTCCTTGGAAAGCGCGGGATACTGCCGCCAGAGCTCCGCATTTTCCTGACCCCAGGCAAACAGATGGGAAACGCACTTGATGGCCGACGGATTGAGGCGGCGTGAAAAATAGGTTGCCGGCGGGAGATGGACCAGCGCTTCTTCGTCCCAGGTGACGATTTCATGACCGAGTCGGCGCGCCACCTGGAAAAACAGGAGGCTTCTCACCGTCATGCTTTTGGAGAGGTAAATACTCCGCGGAAACGAATCAATGCGCAATTCCATTTCCCGACGGGAACCGATCACCGAAGAATAGCCCCGCGGGGCCGCGACACAGGCGAGCAAAAGCTTGGGATCTAGCTCCCGCACCTGATTCTCCACCGGAATTAATAGTAACGGCATTTTATCCGTCATACGTCTGCCTGGCCTCCTCTCAGCCTATTTGACGGCGCAACGGCCGTGCGCCCGCGGATCCTTTGCCAAAAGATCAATCACCACCGGTTTGCACGGCCGCCGGCCGGAATAACTCCCGGCCCTGGCGGTTTGATGAACAGCCCCCGGGAAACGCTCAACTGGTCATTCGCGGCCGTCGAAATCTCTTTTGGAGTTTATATATGAATTTATGCAACATGTAATGCGGAATGACGATAACAAACCATTTGCGTCTCCAGGGGATCGCCGGGGATTTATTCGTCCAAACCATTATCTGGTAGTAATACCTCAAATAAGACAGTCTTTTTTTGGCCTGCACATACTGATCGTCGGGTTGTCTCTCTTTAAAGGGTTGGCGATAGATCGTTTTTACAAATAAAACCTCATCCACGTAACGGAATTTGTATGCCAATGCTATCTGCGATAAAAAAGCCCGCTCCCCATAACTCAGAATTTCGTCGGCAAAGTCCAACGTACCCCGGACGGCTTCACGGCTGAAAAGACCGCAAATGAATAGGTTATACTTGCGATCCTTGATTCTTGCCTTGGGTGACAATAAGTTGGCAACCATCTGCCAATTTGAAAAATTGTTGGGATCACGCACTTGGTCAAATTGAACGGTATCTTCGACACTTCCGTCCGGATAGGCTCTTTGGACCGCGCACAAGGCGACGCCGGCCCGGGTGTCGGACTCCAATTCACGGACCAATGTCCGAATGAAATCCGGTTGCCAGAAATCGTCACTGCCGGCCCACATGAAGTATTTGCCGGCCGCCATTTTATAGACGATATAGAAATTCGCATTAATGCCCAAATTCTTGGGATTGATATTAAATTTTATCCGATTATCGCGCTCGGCATATTGCCGGCAGATTTCAGCCGTTTTATCGGTCGAAGAATTATCTGAAATCACAATTTCGAAATTCGGATAGTTCTGAGCCAATAGTGAATCCAGCGCTCTGACGATCGTTTTTTCCGAATTGTAGACCGGCAGACCGATGCTGACCAGCGGAAATTGCGCATTCACAGGTGGTTGTCTCCCGTTGTCCGCATCCCTCAACGGCACGATTCCTTTAAATCCGGAGCAGCGATTGCTTCCTTCAGCACGTCGCAAACATACCCGATGTTGGCGGCATCCATATTCATCCCGGACGGCAGATTGATTCCATAGGGACTGATGGCATAACTCACGAGATTGCGCGCTCGGGCCTTGCGCGCCTCTTCCCGGTCCTGATAGGCCGGAATCATGCTCAGGGGAAAGAAGAACGGACGACAGTCGATATTCTTCCCCGCCATGAGCCGCATCAGGTGCGACTTCTCAATCCCTAATCGGGACTCCAGGACGGCCGTGACCATCCAGTAGGTGTTCCGGGTCTCCGGAGCCTCATAATTGAGCGTGAGGCCGTCAACATTTTGCAGGGCTTCAGCGTACTCCCCGAATATTTGCCGTTTGCGGCCCACAAGTTCCTCAATTCTCTCTATCTGGGCCAGACCGAGGGCCGCCTGCAGAGAACTCATGCGGTATTTAAAGGCGACCTCCGTATTGTAAAACATCACATCCCCGGGCTTGCGGCCGTGATCGCGCAAAAAAAGGACCCGTTCGTAAATCTCCGTATCATCGGTGACGAGCATCCCCCCTTCGCCCGTCGTCAGCGTTTTGGAACCGTGAAAGCTGAAAGCCGCGGTCGCGCCGAAAGTGCCGGCTTTGCGATGTTTATACTCTGATCCAATGGCTTCCGCCGCATCTTCGATCACGGCGATATCGTGCTTGCGCGCCACCGCCAAAACCGCATCCCAATCCGGCACGTTGCCGTATAAATCGACCGCTATGACCGCTTTCGTCCTCGAAGTGATGCATGCTTCCAAAGAATCGGCCGCCAGGCACCAATGCTGGGGGTCGATATCGGCAAACACGGGCGAAGCCCCCACATACGATATGGGCGCCGCCGTCGCAATCCAGGTAATGTCCGGCACGATGACCTCATCGCCCGGCCCGACTCCCAACGCCACCAGCGAGAGATGAATCGCCGATGTGCACGACGGTAAAGACACGGCATGCTTCACCGCTAAATATTCGGCGAACGCCTTTTCGAAACGCGCATTGTAAAGGTTGGCGTTTTCGTACCAGGCCTTTGCCGCCGCATCCGCCACATAGTTGATTTCCTTCTGAGTGATCCAAGGACCGGAGACCGGGATCTTTTTCCCCATTTTTAATCCTTGACGCATTGCAGATATCCCTCGGGAGCCACCGTGATGAGCAGTTTGTTCACGAGCTGTGTGTCCACTGCAAAACGGTCGTTTTTCATAAGAAATTCTCGCGTCGCGGTTTTGGGATTGTTCCCTTTTCCCCAGGGCCGATCCCTAAAAAAATCATCGGGCATATCTTCAACGACGGTGTCGAAAACTACCAAATAACTGCCTTTGGTCACCAAAGGTGAATAAAGTTCCAACTCCCGCATCACGTGCTGATGCGTATGATTGGAATCCAAAGCCACCAACACCGGACTTTTTCCCGCGGCAAGGGCGTAGACGTGGTTGACCACCTCTTCATCAATGGAAGAGCCCTGTATCATCGTGATGTACTTATACATCGAGTGCTTTTCGATTTCCACCCGATTGTGGATACGAATATCGATATCAATTCCCAGAACCTGACCGTCTATCCCCATCGCTTGCATCATCGACGCGTAAAAAATTAAAGATCCTCCGTGTGCTATTCCGGTTTCGATGATCAGTTGGGGCTTAACCTCCCATATAATCTCCTGCATCGCCACGATGTCCTGTGGAAACTGAATAATGGGACGGCCCATCCAAGTGAAGTGATACGAATATTTATATTTACAGCTTTCGAGGAACCATCGATGGCTAAGCATACGCAAATCGTGATCTTGGCCCATTTGCTGGATATATTCGCTTTTGACTTTTTCGAATTCTTCGGTGGGTTTCACTTTGTTTTGGCTGCCTTTTTGATGACACGCGCTGGATTGCCGGCCACCACTGTATAAGCGGGGACATCTTCGACGACCACCGCCCCCGCCCCGACGATGGCGCCCGGTCCGATTCGGATACGCGGGAGAACAACGGCACCGGTGTAGACTGTCGCATACGGCTCGACCTCAACACACCCGGCCAGTTTTGCGCCCGTACCAATATGCACGCCGGCCGCAATCCGGCATTCGTGATCGACAATGGCTCCCGTATTGATTATGCAGGCCGAAGCAATGTCGGCTTCAACGCTGATGGTGGCGTTTGCCAAAATTTGCGATCCCGCCCCGATCGTCACACTCGCCGAAATCACGGCGCTGGGATGTATCGCCCTCAGCGCCGTGCAACCGGACGCCGCCAGATATTCCTGGATGGCGACGCGATCGCGGCCCTTGTCGCCGCCGATGGCCACCAGGAAACCCAGGGGGTCAGAAGAAGCCCTGGTTTTAAGCCATTCGTCAAACCCTCGGACGCCATAGTATATTGGGACATTCGCAAACGGTGAGCGCACCTGCGCATCGTTATCGAACAAGGCGACCAGTTCCAGGCCCGACCCCTGCATGCATTCCCTTAGAACTTTGGCTTGCCCCGTGGCGCCCCAAAAGATCATTTGTTTCAATATACGGCGGTCCCCATCCAATCGGTTTGAATCCTAGAGCTGCCCGCGACGGCTGCGCGCAAAAATAACGGCTGCAAATTCCGCCCGCGCTTCGCGTCAGCAGTCGTCAATCATTGTATGGTGAGTCGGGGAATGGGTATCACAAATTTCCCGTCCCATGACCTGATATAGTGCAACTGTTCGCGGATTTCTTCCTCCAAGTTCCACGGCAAGATGATGACATAATTCGGCTTGTGCTCTTTGAGCTCGATTGCCCGCACCACCGGGATATGACTGCCCGGTAAGAACTTGCCATGTTTATGGGGGGAGGCATCCACTACAAAACTGACCAGATCCTCCCTTATTCCGCAGTAATTGAGCAGCGTATTACCCTTCGCCGCTGCCCCATACGCGACCACTTTTTCCCCTTGCCGCCGGCGGTCCAGCAGAAATGTTAGCAAGTCGTATTTGACCTTGTTGGCCTTGTCTTGAAAACCCCGATAGTACGATAGGTCGCCCATGCCGGCCGCGTATTCTTGCTCCCGTAAGGACTGGACGCGGGGCGCAATTGCTTCTGCTTCCGCGTCTTGATGCCGGGCGTAAATGCGCAACGAACCCCCGTGAGTCGGAAGCTCTTCCACATCAAACACACTCAGACCATGCGCGGCGAAAATACGCTCGACCGTATGAAAAGACAAATAGGAAAAATGCTCATGGTAAATTGTGTCAAACTGGCTCTGCTCAATGAGGCGCAGCAGGTGCGGAAATTCAAGGGTTATCACGCCGTCTTCCTTCAGCAGGATCTTAAGGCCCTTCACGAAATCATTGATATTCGGCACATGCGCCAAGACATTGTTGCCGATGACGAGATCCGCCCGCTGGCCCTCTTGGACCAAGCGCCCGGCCAGCTTAACGCCAAAAAAATCGCTGACCACCTCGAGGCCTTTTTCCCGTGCGACCTTGGCCGCGCTTTCCGCCGGTTCAATGCCCAGACATGGAATCCCTCGGGCCTTGAAATATTGGAGCAGATACCCGTCGTTGGAGGCAATCTCGACAACGGAAGAACGACGCGTGAGCCCCAGCCGGTCCGTAATCATGGCCACATAATTTTGGGCATGCTTCAGCCAGCTGCTGGAAAAAGAGGAAAAGTATACGTAGCCGGCATTGAAAATATCCTCCGACTTCCGATATTCATCAATCTGCACGAGAAAACACGCTTCACACACAAACAGTTTGAGAGGATAGTAGACCTCCGGCGCGTTCAATTCTTCCAGGCTCAAGAACGAATTCGAGAGGGGTGAATTTCCCAGATCGATGAATTCATGGCTCAATTCATTCTGGCAAAATCGACACTTCACGCGAGCAGAATTCCTTCGAAATCTTCGGGCAGCCGAGGATAATTATGGTCTTTGGCCGAAAGATCGGCAACTTCCAAAGGCCATTGGATGTTAATGCGGGGATCATCGAAGCGCAGCCCCCCTTCATGCGCCGGGCTGTAAAATTCGGTGTGCAAATAGAGAAGCTCCGAATCTTCTTCCAGCGTCTGGAAACCGTGGGCCAGGCCTTCGGGTATATACATCATTTTGTGGTTACGGGCTGAAAGAATCCCACCATACCACTTTAGAAACGAGGCCGAATTCCGGCGCAGATCAACGATCACGTCAAAAACCGAACCGCGGATACAGCTTACGATCTTGGTTTCGGCCTTGGGAGGATACTGGAAG
>CP070697.1:1121896-1132320 GCA_020353555.1 Desulfobacterales bacterium | reverse complement strand
GTTTCCAATGCCCCCCGTGATTCAATCCTCCGGAGCACCATTAGCAGTTCCGGCGCCTTGATTTCGATGATCGGACGCTCGCCTATCCAGGGAAAAACGTTGAGTTCAAGCCGTCTGAGTATCGTAACTGCATGACCTGGAGTCCATGTTGGAGTAAATTTGGTATGCCATTCCCGCGCGACAACCTCAAAGGTATTTTTATCCTGAACCTTTGCGGCTTTCATAGCCTTGCGCGCCTGACTGGGGTCGATACCATCGGCAACTTGTTTCCGTGCCTCATCCCGCCTTCCCCTGGCTTGGGATAGACTCACTTCGGGGTAAGTGCCGAGCGACAGCAGCTTCTCCTTGCTTCCAAATCTATATTTGAAGCGCCACCATTTACCTCCGGAAGGGGAAACCAGCAGAAAAAGACCGTCGGTATCAAATAGTTTAAATTGCTTGTTTTTTGGCTTTGCGTTGCGGGCCTTGGCATCCGTCAGTGGCATGGTTGCCTCCTTTTTTGGGGTAACTGATTTCGATTTGGGGTAACTTTGCCTGAAACTTACCCCAATTACCCCCGGATGTCAATGGATTTTTTAGGACGAGATTGGACGAACAAAAACAGAAAAACCCTTATTTCTAAGGGCTTTTTATATTTCTTTGGACTGCATTGGATTTTGTTTTGGTGGAGACGCGCTCCATGGAACCCCCGTCCCCAGATAAAGGCATCTGCGTTTCCAGAGCATTTAGCTCGAACCCTCGCATCCTCGACTCCTTGAATGCTCAGCGAATCACCGACTCTGGCGGAAATGCTCCTTAAATAAGGATAGGCTGCCATTGAGGGCTACGGGGTGTCAAGCGGCATCGAGGATCGCCTCCACCCGGAGCTCAAATTCAAGCGACCGGATGAACTGCCCGAGCACTTCTTCCCGGGTCATCCCGCCCTGCATATATTCCAACCAGCCGTCGACCTCCGCCTTTTGAGCCCCTCGACGTAAAATACCGTTATACAGATCTTCCAGAAATTGCGCGTCGCTTCTGTCCCGCAAGACATATTCCTCGCTCTGCAAAAACCCCAAGGCGATCTGCAAGGCCAGATCCCGCACGGCCTGCTCACCCTGCCCCATCGCCGCTTGCATCCGATTCACCCAGCCCTGAAAGCCGGCCGTATCCGGCAGCCGACTGTGAAAACCGCGGTAAAGATCATTGACCAGGTTGCGCGCGGGGCTTCCGGGATCATCACCGAAAATAGCGGCCATTAACACCCGGAACTCCTCGCCGTAGACAAAATAGTTTAAAACCACGCTCCGGCTGACGCCTTGTTCCAGCAATGCCACCCAGTAATCCAGGCCGGCCGGGTCAGGCGCGCGATTAAAGAAGGTCTGATAAAGATCGGTGACATACTCGGTGGCGGTCTTGTCTTGTGCGAGGTATTCTTCGGAATTAAAAAACAGCCTGGCCAGGGCCATAAAGCCTTCTTTGACATCGACGCCCAGGAATTCACAGCGCTTCAATTCGTTTTGCCAAAAAGCAGCCGCTTCCTCATCCGGATCCCTGTCAAGAATGTCTTGGTAGTATTTGGCAATCAAGCTTGCAGCAGGATCAACGGGTGGAGCTTCCGCGGCAGCCTCCGTCGTAAATGACCAGATAAAATCCGCCTCCAGCCCATTGCCGGCCTGGTCGGTGACGCTGCTGGTGATCGTGGCCGTATAAGTGGTGGAATGAGCTAGCGCACTGGCGGGGGTAAAGGTGGCCGTCTTTGTATCGGCATCATAGGCAACGCTGCCGGTCAGACCGTTGTCCAGGGTGAAGCTGGCGGCGTTGATCGCGGCCGCATCCATAGCCTCGCTGAAGGTGGCGGTGATTGATTTGTTGACCGCAATAGCGGTGGCCCCGTCCAATGGGCTGACTGATGAAACATTTGGGGCAACGGCATCGACGGTAAAACTTGCCGGCGCACTCCAGGGGGTCCAGTCGCCGATATCGTTTTTGTAGCGAACCGCCCAATAATAGGTCTGCCGGTCGATCAGGCTGACCGATTCCGGAACGGTATAGGCGCTTAAGGCCGCAGACGTTTCACCGGAATCATGCAGAAGGTGTATGGCGGGGTCAGGATCTACCCAATTGTAGGCCACCTGACTGACACTCTGGGTGGCCGGGTCAAAGACCCAGGAGGATTGCGTATTGATCGCATAGCCCACATCTATTTCCGGACCCCCGTTGGCGTAAAGGCCGGAATACATATCAAAACTATGGCTGTCAAAAGACATTTCTTTGAAATTCCACACAATCGTACCGTCTTGATCCATCAACACCTGAAAGTGAAGCGGATAAGCCCCCGAATCGTTGTCTTCATTAGTTGAGCCAAACCATTCAATCATTATGCGGCTGTCCAGATTGAATATTTGCATGTAATCGCTATCTCCGAAACTATCCGTCGTGAGATCATCATTTGAAGCGAAGATCGCGTCCATATGTCCGATGTGCCCACCCGCAGAATGCGTTCCAGGATCAGCGCAGGCATGACAAGTTTCACCGCTTTCCAATAGTTCTATGAGTCCGTTGGTGTTAACGGAAATGGCGGTCATACTGCGGCCGAAGAACGGAAAAGTGAAGGCCAGCGGATAAACCGTATGTTCGTTGTCCGCGGCAATGGAAGCATCAGGCACTTCTGGAATGAGATTGTCAGTTCTGTTCACACGCCACTGCGATGCCATATGCGTCACGGTTTGCGCGCTATCCGTGAAATCAGAGCCGATGAGGTTAGGTGTTCTCGGCGTAACGCCACCATCCCCTGGCGATGAACTAACGGGGTTTTGTATGCTAGAGAGACTGCCGTCCGGATAAATCCCCTGGGCATAGATACCGTAATTTCCGCGCCGTGAGTCATCCCAGGCAACGATTGCTCCGCCCCCTCCGCTGCTGATTATCACGGGATATTGCTGGCGGTTGCCGTCAGTGCTGATCGCCACACCGTCGGCGCTCCACAGAACACCCCCGCCAGCGCCAATCCGTTGTGCATAAATATCCCAATTCCCGTCGCGAAAATCATCCCACGTTATAATCGCCCCGCCCGCTCCGTCACTGGTGATTTTAGGATAGTGTTGGGCATCGGTCGTGGTACAAATCGCCACACCGTTCGTGGTCCACAAAAAACTTCCGTCAGCGGCAATCCGTTGTGCATAAATATCCCAATTCCTGTCGCGAAAATCGCCCCACGTTATAATCGCCCCGCTCGCGCCGTCACTGGCGATCATTGGTTCGTATTGATTGTTAGGTGCTGTGCAAGCCGCCACGCCATCCGTCACCCATAGAACGCTTCCGTCGGCAGCGATGCGCTGTGCGTAAATATCATAATTTCCATTGCGGTCATCATCCCAGGTGATAATCGCTCCGCCTACTCCGTCGCTGGTGATTGTGGAAGGGGATCGACGATCGGAGACGCTGCAAATCTGCACACCGTCCGTCGTCCACAAAACATTTCCGCCGGCGTCGACACGCTGAGCATAAATGTCGGAATTACCACTCCTGTGATCATCCCAAGTAAAAATCGCTCCGCCGGTGCCGTCGCTGACGATCTCAGGTTAGTCCTGGCGGCCTTCGGCCGTGCAGATCGCCACGCCGTCCGTCGTCCATAAAACATTTCCGTCCGCATCGACCCGCTGAGCATAAATATCATCATTGCCGTTACGCCAATCAAGCCAGGCAATTATCGCTCCGCCGTCGCTGACGATTTTTCGAGGATATTGGTCGTCTTCGGCCGAAGAAATCGCGACACCATCCGCCGTCCATAAAACGTTTCCATTGCCGTCAACGCGTTGGGCATAGGTATCGTCATCGCCACTGCGTAAATCCGACCAGGCAATGATCGCGCCGCCAGCTCCGTCGCCGGTGATCTCGGGGTAAAGATACCATTCGGCACCGTCCGGCGTGTAAACCGCTACGCCGTTCGTCGCCCACAAAATTTTCCCCCCGGCGTCGACACGCTGGGCATAGATACCGTGAGCCCCACTTCGGCAATCAGTCCAGGCGACTATGACGCCGCCGTTGCCGTCACCTGTAATCTGATGCGCCAAAAGGTCATTGAAATTGGAGATAGCCGTGTTTGAATTCGTATCCGCCGTCCATGCTCCGACCGGTAGCGAAGAAAAGACAATGAGGAAAGTAAAAAAAGGCCATATCAAGTGGATCGGCGGTGCGAAGCGTTTTATATTCCTCGCCGTGGGACAACCAGCGCTCATCTTTTCGGACTCTGCGGCGCGCCCGCAACGTAGGCAAATTTTTGAGAAATGCTTTCTCCCAAATGGCGACCGATTCTTTTTCATATGCTCCGCTACGGTTGATGTCTTTGGCCAATTTTTTGTTTCAGACGGGCAGCAAAGCGGCGGCCCTGATGGTTAACCGTCATTTGAGCCCGCACCCGACCACCCAAGCCAACGCGTGAATTGCTGCAAACTTCAAGCCATTTTAAGATGTTAGACAATTCTAAGCTATTTCGGACAGTTTCACGATTGAGTCCCATTTCCGGCACCCATGTTTGACCCTGAATGTCAAATTTGTGACTAAATTGGGTATTCGAAATAAGGGGCTGTATCTTGGCAACCAAAGGGATAGGTGAAGATTTAGGCAGGAAAACTTGACAGGGAAATGGCGCTGCGATTCAAGGCAACCTAACACGCGCCGAGAGACCGGTATGCGTTAAGCACCTATGTTTGGCTGAGGCCCATGGACTGCGCGTTCGGGCACTCGTTCTTTGCAAGGCAGTGAACGCAGGCGGTTTTGGTGAAGATCACCAAAAAACGGAGCAGAAGCAGCCCCACCACAGCCAGCAATAGAATCAGCAGAAGGTAGGAGAAGTTCAGAATGAGGGCGGGGAGCATGGCGATGATCGGGATGATAAGGGCCGCGATATACAGATTATTATGGCAGAACCAACCCTTAGCCCGTTGACCGAAGTCGTGCGGATGGCCTGGCTGGGCGATCTTTTGCGCGATTACATTCAGGCCCGACGGGCAAAGGGAATCAGCGGTCCGAAAATAAATGCAATGGGGGCAGACCGTCAGGGGCATCACCAGGTACATCTGCAGCAAGGCAAACGCCAGATAGAGCGCCCCGAAGGCCCAGGCTGCCGGTGAAAAACGGTAGCCGAGGATGATGCCGATTGCACCGAGCAAATAATGGAAAACCGTGACGCCGTTGTAAAACACAATGTTCGCGACGGGATATCTGACATAGGCCTGGGCATTGGCACGGTTTTTCAACGACATTTTCCTCCTCTTGATTCACGGCCGCCGGTTGTTCGGACCGACCCGGGTCTTGACCGTAATTCCGCCGCACCCGTGCGAAGGCCTCCTCAATTGCGCCAGGCGGAATTACGGCTACCATCTTGCGCGGCGTTCTAAATATCTTTGGCTTCACCCACTAACTTATCGAATTTTTCAACCTCCACCACCGGCGATGTCGTAAAGGCGATCCCGGTCAATTTATTCAATTGAACCGATGTCGCCAGCGCCTTTTCCATATCGGGAAAATCCAGGGTAAAAACAAGATCGTGTTCACCGAGCACCGCGTACATGGAGACGACCTTTCCGCCGTGTTTTTTAATCACCTCCACCGCCCTGTCCGTTCGTTCGGAACTGATTCCCTTTAACGCTTCGGATGAGTACTTTCCAAACATCATGAAAATTGGCATAGCGCTACCTCCTTTCAATCTTTGGTTGGGCATTGAGACCCGGACATCATCCCTATCCGGGGTGGGGTAACAGGGACAACGATTGCTTGGAAGAAGTCCGGATCAGGATGACAATCGAATTAAACCCGTTTATAGGGCGGGACCGTCGCAAAACGAAACGGTGCGGGATCTCGGGGTCGAATTCAAACGATCGAGAGCGCGGAGAAAGGAGCTAACCACTTTAATATGCTGAAAGCGCGCGAGCTTCCGTCGGAGATGCGTCGATGCGTGATGCCGCCCGTCATTTGCGGTCCGGCCGGAGGAATTATCCGATTAAAAAAATCACAGACCTGTTGGTTTCCGGAAAACGCATCACTGGAATCATTTTTATTAATAGGCAAAATTTCTTAATTTTACAAGTTCCGTTTGGCATTTTATTATTTCTCGACCCTCCCAGAGCCGACGGCACGCCGGCGCGCCGCTAGCTCAAAAATTCAACATAAAAACAAGAGGTTCGCTCAAACGCCGCCCCGACGGTCGTCGGGCGGGAGGGCGACCCGATCAAAGGGTGGGGTAGCGGGCCGGCCTTCCGTATTTGACCATTACCTCCGGAAACTGCTATGAACAATAGCCGCCAGATCCCCTGAAAACACGACGCGCTTTACTCAAATGCGAATCGGATCACAGGATTGGTAAGTTTTTTTGAGTCATGTCGGGGGGGTCGTGGCTATTGCGGAACACAAACGACGTCTTGTGCGGGCGCCGAAAATCACTTTGGCACCCGCGCTGCAGAAAGGGTTCATTGCGGAGGCGATCAAATGATTTTCAGAAAGATCAAGCGCAAACCGCCCAGGCCACCCATTTACCTGGAGAAGGATTACATCATTTGGCTGTTGAAATATAATGATGTGCCGGACATCAAACTGCTGAACGAATTTTTCGGCCAGGAAAAACTCGATCGCGCGGTTGATATCATGGCCAACGATATCATGAAGAATTTGAAAAAGCACGCCGACGGCGAACGCCTGGCGAACTTTCTGTCGAAAGTTCAAGACCTGTATGCCAAGAGCCAATCGTTGCTGGCCAAACACGGAGGATTCTGGAGCGCTCCTGAAAAAGTTCAAGTGGCTTACCTCCAGTTGACCGCCAAAATGGTCACCCTTCCTTATTTTATCAGGTACAAGTATGGGGTTGAAATCGCGCTGGCCGATTTTAATCTGCCGGAATTTGAAAAGCGCTCCTTGCCCAAACGGATGTTACCAAGAACCATTTTCGGCATGGGGCGCGGCGTGGATGATCAGATTTGAAACCGTGTAAAACTCGTGCCCAAGGGCTCGTTAAGAAAGCCCCGGGGACGCGCACCATATGAACCATCGTCGCATCTACATTTTTCGCAGGCCTTTGAAGGAAGCGGTGCCACGGTGGCGGGGCTTTCTTAACGAGCCCTTAGGCCCTCAGACAGTTACACGCTTTCAAATCTGACCATCCCTTGCGCTTGTCCGCAGAAGGCCTACGGTAATGTGACAAAGTAGAACGAAAGCGTGCGTTATTATTTGGACAGCGGTTTCATGGGCATCATGGATCATCGGCCCCGCCGGCCAGGGCATGGAAGCGGTTGACCGGGATATTCTTCATACAGTGAAATTGTTACCAAACAGTGAGCCGAGCGCCGACGCGATGCCCTGTCCGGCACGCGTTTCTAAATAAATCGGGCCGCATTGGTAACTACTTCTGGGGAACTTCGATTAAAATTTCGGTACCGCCCGTCGGACGGGATTGAATCCGCATTTTGCCTTTAAGCAGACGGACCCTTTCCTGCATATTGCGCAGTCCCATCCGCTTTTCATTGATCGCGGACGACAATCTTTCCTCGACATCAAAGCCCTTTCCGTCGTCTTCAATGCGCAGGATGAGGTTGGGATAGGATGTGACCATTTTGATGTTTATGCGGCGGGCGTCGGCATGCTTGCGGATGTTGGTCAAGGCCTCTTGAATCACGCGGTATAAATTGATCTCAGTGTCAAAATCGAATTTTAAAGTATTCATGCCGGCGGAATGGAAGTTGACCGTCAGGCCATTTTTTTCGGCAAATTCCTGACTATACTTAAACACGGTGGCGGCCAAACCCATTTCTTCCAGATCCGGCGGATGCAGCGCATAGGACAGATCCCGCACGGCCTTAATGGAGCGATGCAGTGTCCGGGAGAGTTCCACCAGCTTTTGCCCAATCTCGGGCGAGACCGGCGGGTGATCGTCAAAAAGGGTCTCACAGCCGATTTTCAGCGCGGAAAGATCCTGCGCGACATGATCGTGAAGGTCACGGGCAATCCTTTGGCGCTCACTTTCCTGCGCTTTGATGAGCTGTTGGGTCAGGGTATGAATCTGCACTTCCACCCGTTTGCGTTCTTCGATTTCACGCCGCAGTTCATCCTCGGCGTGCTTGCGGTCGGTGATATCCGTGTTGGCCAAAATACATCGCGCTACTTGACCATCCGGATTATAGACCGGAAACATCCGGGAGACCGTAAACCGCAGGCTCCCATCGCGGCAGGCGAAAGCGAGCTCGACCTCGTGCAAAGCTTCTTTGTCGAACACTTTGGCCACCAGGGTTTCGACGCTCGCTCGATTGTTTGATTGCGGGAAAAGTCGCGTATACTTCTGTCCTATTATTTCCGACCCGTATTTGAAAACGCGCGTGCAGGCGCTGTTCCACGTCCGAATTCGTCCGTCGCTGTCAACCGAAAAAATTGGATTCGGCGAGTTCTCCAGGGCCTGTCTGTACCGTTCCTGACTCTCGCGCAATTCCTCCTCGATCATCTTCCGTTCCGTAATGTCATGAACGACCACCGCCGCGCTTCTGGGTTTGTCCTCGTCGTACAACATTTTTGTATTCAACATAACCCAGAACTCCTTACCGTTTTTTCCTCTGATTTTATATTCCACCGTCGCGGCAATCGGTTGACCGGCAAAAAGTCTATTCAGCCTCTTTTCGAACTGCCTTTGACTATCTTTGGTCAAGATATCGAAAGGGTTCAGCTGAAGAAATTCTTCCTTGGTATAGCCCGTGTACTCGCACATTACGTCATTTACATTCACAAATTTTTGCTTTTCCAGATCAATTTCGTAAATACCGGTGGGGGCGTGATTAAAAAGCTGCCGGTATTTTTTCTCGCTCTCGCGGAGTTGTGCCGTGACTTTTTGGCGTTCGATGATTTCAAATTGGAGCTGCCGATAAGCCTCCGTCAGTTGAGCCGTGCGCTGCTTGACCAGCATCTCCAGATCCTCATTCCCTTTTTGCTGCGTTTCCTCAACTCGCCGCAATTTCTCTTCACAATTCCGCAGGATTTTCGGCGTCGGCTTCAATCCGGCGCCGGTTTCCTCCAACGCCTGCCCGCCCGCCTCCAATTCTTCGTAAGCTGGCTTCTTGTCCATTCAAAACCCTCTAACTCGCCCAACCGCCAATTCAAAAAGGCCTCAAACTCGACTAGGATGCATACCTCGATGGGAGCCTTAAACCGGAGAGATGCTCGAATCTGCAGCTTTTTGGCAATTAAAATCCCTCATCATTTGAAACTCTTATAAAATTTCGCCGTTGCATTGTCAAGATCGAAGCCAAGACTAGCCAATTGGCTGAGACCACCGGATCAGGATTGCACGGGGGCGAAAACTATTGACGGCGATCTTGGCCGGGGCCAAGCGCCGCGCCATGATTTTGGTGTCGTTGATGGTTGAATGGTTAATATTCGTGGATCTACCAGCGAATGACACCGAAATGGGATTTTCGTCACCTCGAAAACTCCAATGATTTCATATCATGTATGAATTTAGCTGTATGCAAAAGATCCCGGGTGACAGCTTATCGGCTTTTGGCATCGGGAAACTGTCTGAGAAAATTAGAGAAGGGCTAAACGGTTACGTTGATGGAAAGGTTGGGGTGAACGGACGAGAGGTTCGGGGGGTTCAAATAAAGGCCCGGGAGGAGCCTTGACAGGGATCTTAAAGATCTTCCGCGCTCAAGGCCAAATTCAGCGGATCGACGGCCCGGGGAATCCCCTGGCCCCCTTGCACGATCACGTTGCGAAGGCCCGCGGCGGTCACGATTTGCCGGGCTTGATCCATCACCTTCTGACTGAGGAAGGGCCAATCCCGCCGTCGGACAGCCGGCTGGTATTCAATCAAGGTCACCGGGATCTCCGGGTTGATGGCGGCGATGGCGCCGGCGGCCTCGTGTAATTCCTGCTTGGAGTGCAGGCGCGGGTGACAAGGCAAGCTCACGGCCATGAATACCCGGCCGCTGTACGTATCGTTGAGATAGCGTACCGCCTGCCAGGAGGTGTCCAGATACCGGCGGGCAACCGAGGCCGATGGGATCCCGCACATTTGCATAAACGTGTCCAGATGCCGGGCCTTCAGATCCGGAGAAATGTCGGTGATGCCGGATTCCACGAGTTCGTCAATATAGTCGGGCGTCAAGAGGGATGCGTTTGTATCCAGCTGGATGCGGCTATCCGGAACCGCCTGCCGCAGCACGCGCACCGTGGTCATTAGCCAGCGGCGGTTTAGCGTGGGTTCTCCGCCGGAAATGCCCACCCAGTAATCCTTTTCCGGATCCAGGTGCAGGTTCGATGCCGTTTCCAGCGGATTCATGGAACGGCCGGTGGAGGAGAAGGTCAAATCCCAATTATGGCATAAATCACAACGGTAGTTGCAGCCGTGGGTAAAAACGGAAGGATGATAATGGGGCGCCGGACGCATGAGCGTTACCATGCGCCGG
>CP070697.1:1111329-1121796 GCA_020353555.1 Desulfobacterales bacterium | reverse complement strand
AGGGCTCGCCGACCTGTTGCACCTCGCCGTTTTTCATGACGACAATCCGATCCGCCAGGGTCATGGCTTCGATCTGATCATGGGTGACGTAGACGAAAGTGGTCTCAGTTCTTTCGTGGAGTTTCACGAATTCGGCGCGCATCTGAACGCGCATTTTCGCATCGAGATTGCTGAGCGGTTCATCGAAAAGGTAGACCTGCGGTTGGCGGGCAATTGCCCGGCCCACGGCCACCCGCTGTCTTTGACCCCCTGAGAGTTGCCCCGGTTTGCGATCCAGAAGTTCGCTGATTCCCAGCATTTGGGCTGATTCCCGCACCCTTTGGTCGATCTCAGGCGCGGGCATTTTCCGCAGTTTGAGGCCAAAGGCCATGTTCTGATAGACTCGCAGATGCGGGAAGAGGGCGTAGTTTTGGAAAACCATGGCCACATCCCTATCCCGCGGGGTCATATCATTCACCCGGGTGTCATCGATGTAGATTTCACCATGGGTTGGAGATTCCAATCCGGCCACCAGACGCAAAACCGTCGTTTTGCCGCAACCCGAAGGACCGACCAGCACGATAAATTCCTTGTCCGCAATCTCGAGATTTAATTTTTTGACCGCCATGACTTGGTCAAATCTCTTTTCCAGGTCTTTCAAAAGAATTTTCGCCATATTTCCCTGCCTTATACATCGGGGTGCGTTGGTGATGAAAAATCGAGCGTCCCGCACTTGCTGCCCATTGCGGCGGAGATCGTGTTCTTGACGGGAGGCCAACTTGATTTTCGGGACTGGAAAGGGGTACCTACATTCTCGCAGCGCAAAATGATTCATCTCGCGCAAGTGCCCACGGCGCTTCGCACCGGTCATTTCTCTATAGGAAAATTCTTTTTCAAATTCAATAATAAAAGGGACAAAATCACTTGACAAAAGGAATGCCAAGATCAATACCGTCCCCAATACGCGGATAAAGTCCGGGCTCCAGGGAACCTCAGGTGGCCCTGTGGTTGTTGAACCGCCACGTGTTCGCTCGTGGCTTTGACGGTATTGTTAAGGCCGGCGGAGTTGCCGTTGCGGGCAAACGCATTTGAAATCAGAAAGGAGCAAGGGGAGCGCATGCACAGTACGATGACGGTTACCCAATTGCGGGAGTGCGCCGAAGCGTTTGTAAGGGCCGAACCGGGTCGCAGGGGGATAGACGGCTGGTGGCGGCCACCGCTTCTGGCGACCGCCGCCATTGACCAACGCTTCGAGGCCCTGCCCCGGATCGCGGCCAGCGATCACCTGCATCCCCGGGATTTGCTGCCGGCCGCCCAATCGGTGATCGTGTTTTTTATCCCGTTCCGGAAAGCACTCGTGCAAGAAAATCAGAAAGGCGCGCGACCCTGTCGGAACTGGGGCGAGGCCTATGTCCAAACCAATGATCTCATTGGTCGGCTGAGTCAGGCTCTGGCCGATCGCCTGGCGCAACACGGCTTCCCCTCCGCCCTGACGCCGGCCACCCACAATTTCGACGAAGTCAAGTTGATGGCCCGCTGGTCCCACAAGCATCTGGCCCACCTGATCCATCTGGGGCGGTTCGGAACGCATCACATGCTCATCACGCCCGCCGGTTGCGCCGGCCGCCTGGGGAGCCTGGTCAGCGCCGCCGCGCTGGGCGACCATCCCCTGATCGAGACCGCGGAAGCCTGCTTGCTCAAGGCCGGCCAAAAGTGCGGCCGGTGCATTCAAGCCTGCCCGGTGGCGGCCCTGAGCGCCGAGGGCCTTGACCGCCAACGCTGCTGGAATCGCCTGAAGCAGAACCGCGACACCCTGGAGGATTTCAAGGACCTGCCGGAAACGACGCATGTCTGCGGCAAATGCGCGGCTCTCATGCCCTGCAGCTTCAAGAACCCGGTCCCGTCCCCATAGGCCGGGGCCGAGCCCGCCAGGAGCCCAAGCGCCCGAGCGTCGAGAACAATTCCGACCACCGCTTTTTCGTGCCCGCTGCAGAAATTCTCTATCTCCTCAGAACGCTGCCGGATATCTCCCCGGTATGCAACCCGTTGTGGACCGCCAGCTTACCGTTGACAATCACGTGGGGAATACCGGCGGGATATTGGTGAGGCTTGACGTAGGTCGCGCGGTCAATCACCGTGCGCGGATCAAATACGACCACATCGGCCTTGGCGCCCCGGACCAGCCGGCCGCGATCCTTCAGGCCCAGCTTCTGCGCGGGGAAACCGCTCATCTTCCAGACCGCCTCTTCCAGTGATATCACCGTCTGCTCGCGGACATAATGCCCTAGTATCCGGGGGACGGTCCCGTAGCTCCGGGGATGCGGCCGTCCTTGGGACATCGGGCCGCTGGCGGCATAGCCCATCCCATCCGTACCGATCATCATCGCGGGGTGACCCAGCTCCCGTCGCCGGTTCTCCTCCGACATCATGAAAATGGCCATTGTCATGTTCAGGTCTGTCTCCCGCAGAGCGTCAAAGACCCACTCAAGGGCCGATTTGTCCGCCGCCGCGGCCAAAGAGGCGATATCGTGCCCCTGATAAACGGGCCGTTGCGGTGAATCGCAGATCAAGACCTTGTCCCATTCGGCATCCTGGAAAAAGCCTTCGGATTGCATGGATGCCATCATCGCTTGACGAACCTTGGCCTTCGCCAGACGCTGTAAAATAGCATCTTTGCCGCCCTCATGGGCCCATTCCGGCAGCATCGCCACCAGCATGGTGCTGCCCGCCAGATAAGGATACATGTCGGCGGTGACGTCCAAGCCTGCGGCCCGGGCCTGTTCGATCAACTCCAGGGCGCGTCCGGCCTGGCACCAATTTCTTTTGCCCGCCGCCTTGAAATGGCTGATCTGCACCGCCGAACCCGTCCGGCGGCCGATCGCGATGGCCTCGGAGAGCGCCTGTCGCAGCGTATCGCCTTCGCCCCGAATGTGGCTGAAGTAAAGGCCTCCTCTTGCGCCCACCGGGCGGTTAAGGGTTCTTCGAAAGCAGCGAAAGATCCCGGCGGATAGATCAATCCGGTGCTGAGCCCGAAGGCGCCCTCTTCCATGGCACGGACCACCTCGGTTTGCATGCGGCGCATCTGCTCCGCACTGGCAGGCCCGGCGGTGTAACCCATGACGGCGGCACGCACGACACCTTGCCCGACCAAAGGCACGACGTTGGGGGAAATCCCGATCTGCTCCAGGTAACCCAGGTACTCGCCGAAGTTCGACCACTGATCCCACGGCAGAGGCGGGCCAACACCGCCTAGAAGCGCGGCGACTTGCCGAACCACGGATTCACGGGTCGCTTCCCGTAAGGGCGCCGGCGAAAAGCCGCACTGGCCGACGACGACCGTGGTTATGCCTTGGTGCAGCAGGCTGTCGGCCGTGGGCCACACCGGAAGCGTATAGTCCGCGTGGGAATGCATATCGATAAAACCCGGTGCCACCACCCGCTCGGAGGCGTCAATGGTAATCTCCGCATCCACGCTTTCCAATTGACCGACCGCGACAATCCGATCACCCTCAACGGCCACATCCGCCGGGAACCCGGCCGCACCGGTGCCGTCAAGCACCAGACCGTTTTTTATAATGATGCGATCCATCTCACCTGGTGGTTCATCCCGCCATTGCGGGATGAACCGTGCTTGAAGTCCAAAAACCGCTCTCCTTTCTGGGCGCACCCGGAATTGCGCGTGCCTCAGCCCACAGGAGCGCGGCGGTCGATCTTTCTCTTTTGGGGGCGCTAGGCGGCGATCACTTTGCGTTTGGCGGATAGGATCGGGGTGTTTACAACCAGCGCCGTCTTATCTTCCATGCGCTGGATGTCGAGCTTGAGGCCGCTCTTATCGATTTCGAAATAGCGGGAAATCACCTCGATAACGTCGGCCTGGAGGTCGCTGAGAATATCGTTGGAGACCTCCAGTTTGTCATAAACCAGGGCAAATTTGAGTCGTTTCTTGGCCACCTCCCGGCTGCCGCCTTTACCCAGAATTTTTCTTAATATCCCGTTCAGCATGCAGCCTCCTTATTTCCCAAAGCCTAATTTCCGGCCGACTTTCTTCCAGAAACGTTTCTGGCCTTGAGGGACCGCTATGGGAAGCTCCGGCTGGCCGTTGATCCGCATGGCAATGCGCCGGAAAGCCTCGCCGGCCACGGAACCCTTCTGCAGAACGGACGGAATACCCGTGTTGGTGGAGACAACCACTTGCTCATCCATTTCGACCAGCCCGATGAGTTCGATGGAAAGCACATCCACCACATCTTCGTGACTCAGCATATCGCCTTTTTCGACCATTGCGGGCACGATCCGGTTGACCACGAGTTTGGGAGTGATGGAACGTGCGTAGAGAAGACCGATAACGCGGTCCGCATCCCGTACCGAGGAAACCTCCGGTGTACAAATCACGATGGCCTCGTCCGCCGCGGCGACCGCGTTTTCAAAGCCCCGTTCGATTCCGGCCGGACAGTCCATCAAAGTAAAATCAAATTCCCGGCGGAGTTCTTTAGCGAACTGTTTCATCAATTCCGGGGACAGGGCATCCTTGTTATCGCTCTGGGATGCCGGGATGAGAAAGAGATTCTCGACGCGCCGGTCTTTGATGGCCGCCTGCTTGAGCTTGCATTTGCCTTTGGCGGCGTCGACGACATTAAAGACGATCCGGTTTTCCAATCCCATCACCACGTCCAGGTTTCGGAGACCGATATCCATATCCACCACCGCAACCCGCTTGCCCTCCAACGCCAAGGCGGCGCCGAGGGAAGCCGTTGCGGTGGTTTTCCCTACCCCGCCTTTGCCTGATGTAATAACAATGGTTTTACCTTCCAATTTTGACCTCTTATCACTTGTTTTTGGGGTGAAAACACGCCGAACCGCCGATTTCGGCCGCCGCGGTCGCGGGAAACCCTGCTCTAGCGGACCTGGGGCCAGGGCAGCCGACCGAAGGGGTTGGCCTGTAAGTAATCTTCGACCAGGATGGTGCCCCCCTCCAAATGCGCAAATTCAATCTTTTTCCCAGGCGAATCGGACGATCCGGCCGCCACAAAACCGCCGATCTGGATTTGAATCGGTCGGAAATCCAGGGCCAGGACAATGGCCTCTTCATGGGAGGGCTGGCCAGCGGACGCATTCCCGCAGAGGCTCCCCAGAACGATAATATCGCCGCCCGCCACGACTTCGCCTCCGGGATTGACATCTCCTAAAATGACCAGATGTTTCCTGGCCGTAATCTTCTGTCCGGATCGGACGCGTCCCGCCAGAACCAGCGCGTCGGTTCGGTGGTAACGCCATGGGGGGGGCGCCTCGCGCGGTGCGGTGCGCTCTGCGGCCGCCGGTGCCGGTCGGGCGGGTGGTGAAACGCTGGCGACTTTGAAGGTATCCTTTAAAAATCTTCCGAGTTCTCCGACAATTTCTTCCGCGTGCTCCACCTCCCCCGCATCGATCACGACCCGCGCATTGACCGCCAAATGCTTCATTTGCTCGAAACGTCGGTTCAATTCCTCTTTAATGAACGGCAGGGGGGTGCCGGGCTCCAGCGTCACCCGCAAGCTGTCCCCCTCGCCTTTAACGCGAACCGGTATTTTTTCCTGGAACGTGGGATTGTTTGCCATCCGGGCTATATCTTCGGGGATTTTTGACATCGAAGTGTGTATATAGAGAAACTAAACCGGTGAGTCAAGCCCGAAAATGCATCCGTGCAGGACGCGCGCAATTAATGGATTCTAGTTTCCCCCCCTTGGGGAGAAAGGCTTCGGCGGGTGATCGTCTGACGGGCATGGCCCTTTTCAATCGGCCTGCGTCTCGGTTTGCGGATCATCGCTGGCTGATCAGAATCTCTTCGCCGGCTGCCAGACCGCTGATGACCTCAACTTGATCTTCCCGGCCGCGAGTGCCCAGGCGCACGTAGCGTCGCGCGGGACCTTGCGGCGTTCGCACGAGGACGAAGTCGAGCTGACCCACGTGGGTCACGGCCTTAAGCGGTATGTAAATCTTGCGGGTTTGCCCAAGAGGGATCAACAGCCTGCCAAACATGCCGGGGTACAAACCGGAGTCAGCCGTCAGGCTCACTTTGACGAGAAACGAACGGGACCCGGGATCGGCGGAAGGCACGATTTCGTCCACCACCGCGGCAAATCGCCGGTCCAGCGCGTCAACCTTGACGGTCAGGCTTTGACCCTTGACGAGCTTGGAGGCCACCGATTCGCGCACATTGGCTTCCAGCCGCAGCGTCATCGGATCATACATGCGCAGCAGGGGTTCGCCCGGGCGAGCGGTATCCCCCGGGTCGGCGTAGCGCTCGACGATACGACCCGCGATGGGAGCGGTCAGCGTGCCGTAGCTGAGCGCCGTCAGGCCCTCGTCTTCTCGACGCCGGGCGCGCAAGACCTCCGCCCGGGCCGTGCGCACGGCCGCTTGCGCGCGCTCGAGCTCGGCCTTCGAAATGGCGCCGGAATCCGCCCGGAAGATGCGCTGAACCCGTTGAAAGTCCTTCTCGGTTTGTGCCAGGCGGGCCTCCGCGGCGACGACCCCCTGATGGACCTGATCCACCCGGGCGTCCAGCTCGCGCGAATCAAGCTCCACGAGGACGTCCCCCGCTGCCACCTCATCCCCGGCACGCACCGCAAAGGATGAGATCGTCGCGGTGATCAGAGGCGAAATCACCGTCTCTATCTTGGCCCTAATGGTTCCGGCGGCCTGCTCGATGACCGGCTCGGTGAGGGCTTCCACGGTAAGCACCGGCCCCGCATCGGCGGCGGGGACGACCCCCCTGACATGCGCGGGAATCTTGGTCTCAAAGAATCCGGCCAGGTAACCCATGACGCCTGCCAGCATGGCCAGTGCCAGCAAGATCGCCATTATCTTGAAAAAAGCCTTCACGCTTCTACATCCCTTCCCGGCGGTAGACCGTGTCCCGGTTGCCGGCCGTACACGAGTTTGTAGAGCACGGGAACCACGAACAACGTAAACATGGTGGATGCGGCAATGCCAAAAATGATGGCCCATGCCAAACCACTGAAGATCGGATCCAACGTGATCACCAGGTTGCCGAGCAAAGTGGTGCCGGCCGTGAGAAAAATAGGGCGCATGCGCACGGCGCCGGCTTCCAGGAGGGCCTCCTGCAATCCCTTGCCTTCCCGCAGGGCCATCTGGATGAATTCCACCAAAATAAGCGAATTGCGCACGACGATGCCGGCCAGGGCGATCATTCCAATCATCGCTGTGGCCGTGAAAAGAATCGGGTTCGGAAATCCGTCGACCATTCGCTCCCCCAGACGATTCAGCAGCCAGAATCCCGGCATAATGCCGATGACGGACAAGGGGATGGCGAGCATGATGATACCCGTGATGGCGGAAAGGCCGGTTTGGATGCGCAACACGACAAAGATCCCCAGCAGCGCCACGCCAAAGGCGATGCCCAGGTCGCGAAACACCCGCAGGGTGATCTGCCACTCACCCTCACCGTTCCATACCGCCCGGACGCCGGCGGGCAAAGCCCACGGCACACCGCCGCCGGGTTTAAGGTAGCTGCGCCGCTCCAGGGGCACCGGATGGCTGGCGACGGAATCCGGATTCCTATCGCTGATCACGTCCATCACGATCTCGGCCGGTGTTCGCCCGGCGCTCTCGGCAAATACATAGGCCACCGGTTTGAGATCCTTGTGATAGATGATCTTGTCCTGGATGGACCGCCGAAACTCGCCGAGTTCCGCGAGGGGCACGATCGGCTGGGCCGCATCGCGAATGCCTGATTTCTCGCGTATCTTGGTAATACCCGGACGGCCCTTGATGTGCAAGGCGATCAGGGCCTGGGGCGAACTCCGAATGTCGAAGGGCAGCCTCAAGACCACCGGCAGCGGATTGACCTCGCTGGGTATCTGCATGAACCCCGCCACCAGGCCGTGATTGGCCAGACGAACGGTACGGGCGACATCCTCCGTGCCAATCCCGGATAAGGCCGCTTTCTCCCGGTCGGGCAGAAATACAATTTTGCGCTGATCGTCACCGACCGAGGTATCGACATCGACGACCAACGGTTCGCGCTGGAGGCGTTCTTCCAATACCTTCGCCGCCTTTTGCAGCGTCGAATAGGGGGTGGCTTTGGCGCCATAGAGCTCGACGGCGACCGTTGAAATCACGGGCGGTCCCGGGGGCACCTCGACCAGGTTGAGCTCGGCGTGGGCGGCGTGGGCGATCGCTTCGAGATCACGCCGGATGCGCAACAAAATGGCGTGGGATTGCTGGGTCCGGCGCTGTCGTTCAGCCAGGGTCACGCGGATATCGGCATAGTGCGCACCCTGGCGCAGGTAGTAATGCCGTACCATGCCATTGAAATCCATGGGGGACGGCACTCCCACAAAAGCCGTGAAATCGCGCACCTCGGGCACGCTTCGCAGGTACCGGCTCACGTCGGCCACAACCCCTTGCGTGCGCTCAAGGGTCGTGCCTTCGGGCATATCCACGACAACTTGAAACTCATCTTTGTTGTCGTAGGGAAGCAGCTTGAGGGGTACCAGCCGCAGGGCGGGCAGCACCATGGAGGCCAGAAACAGCAACGTGACCGCCGCCAGGAATATCCAGGAACGTTGGGGGGTGCGAAGGAGCGGCTGCAATAAAGACGCGTATATCCGATACAAGCGGGAGGCGCTGATCGGGTCCGCCGAACGGCCACGCGACGGTTTGAGCAGCTTGTCCGCCAGCCACGGCGTTACCAGGAAGGCGACCACGGTGCTGACGGTCACACTCACGGGGACATTGAACGCCATCGGCGCCATGTAGGGGCCCATCATTCCGGTGATGTAATCAAGGGGAGCGAACGCGATGATGATGGCGATGGTCGACATGATCAGGGCACTGCGAATTTCCGCCATTGCCAGGATCACACCCTGGCGCCGGGGGTGTTTTCCGGTCCGCAAATAGCGCTCGATGTTATCCACCCCTGTAATCGGGTCATCGACGAGCAACCCCAGGGCCAGGATCAGGGCAAAAAGCGTCACCCGGTTAATCGTGTAACCCGCAAACAAGTCCAAACCCAGCGTGATTCCATAGCAAATCGGCACGGCGGCCCCCACCACCAGCGCCGCGCGCCAGCCTAAAAAGATCCCGATGAAGATCACGACGGTCAGGACCGCCGCTAGGAGACTGGAGACCAGGTTGTTGATCTTGTCGTTGGCCGTCTGCCCGTAGTTGCGAATGATGCGGTAGTTAACCTCCGGCGGAAAGATCTCGCGTTTGAGCTTGGCGAAATAGTCTTCGACTTCCTGAGCGACCCATACCGCATTGGCGCCTTTTTTCTTGGCGACCGCAATCGCCACCGCCGGATAGACATCGGGAAAGTCCTGCATCAGGTTGGACGCCGGCCCAAAGCCCATCCAGGTGTAGCTGACCGGCTCAGCCGGGCCGTCGATGACGCGCGCGACATCCCCCAAATAAACCGGCACGCCGTCGACGACATTGATGACCAGCCGGCGCAGTTCGTCCGCGTTGCGAATAAACCCTCCGGCCTCGACCTGCAGCGCCTGATCCAGAACCTGGACTTCGCCGGCCGGCAACAGTTTGTTGGAAACCTCGATCGCCCAGGCCACCTCCAGAGGGGCGGTCCGCCGTGCCGCTAACGCGTTGGGATCCAATTCCACCCGAATCTGCCGGGGGCGACCGCCCGTCACTTCCAGCCGGTTGGTGTTTTCAATGGATTGCAGATCATGTTCGATTTCCTCGGCGAGCCGGCGCAGTTCGTGATCGCCGCTGACGGCGGGATTGTCGCTCCACAAGACCGCGACCACGATCGGGACATCATCGATCTCAATCGGTTTGACCACCCAGGACGCTACGGCGGCCGGAATATGGTCGGTCTGGGAGAATATCTTGTTGTAGATCTTGACCAGAGAGTCTTCCCGATCCTCCCCCACAAAAAAACGAACCGTCACCACGCAGTGTTCGGGCCGGGACATGGAGTAAACGTGTTCGACCCCATCGATTTGATACAGAAGCTTCTCCAGTGGCGTGGCAATCTGGCGCTCGACCTGCTCGGCACTGAGGCCCGGCGCGGACACGAGCACATCCGCCAGGGGCACGATGATCTGGGGCTCTTCCTCGCGCGGTGTGATCGTCAGGGCAACGATGCCCCCCACCAGCGCGCCCAGCATGAGAAGCAAAGGCAGGGGACCGGCCATGACAGCCGCAAGCATCCGTGATATCCAATCAAGTTTGGGTGGTCGCGAAGTGTTCTCCATCTTTGATGCAACGAAGGCGCTTGGATCAGGGATAAGAGCAATTAGGCGGAAAGTTTAAATATGGCAAAAAAAACTTGGAGAGTCAACCGGGGAACCAACCCATGACAGCCTCGGAGGGGCTTGACCGTCCGGTTACACAATGAGGGCATCCCCCCAGATAGCGCCTTGGGCGTGATCCGGCGGCCGCGGCTGCGGAGGCCTCCGATCGGCGCTAGGTCGTGACCCGACGGTCAACGCCGCGGAATATACCATCTCCCTCTGGGGGTTCTGCACG
>CP070697.1:1100703-1111229 GCA_020353555.1 Desulfobacterales bacterium | reverse complement strand
CGCCTCACGGGCGGCTGTCCCTCCGCCGCGGCGGTTGCCTCGGAGGCCATGGTGGCCGCCAGATAGACCCCATGGGACCAGTTGAAGGCTTGAAACACGAGGGGAACCTCCTTGCTCATGCGCCCGCCGAAAATGAAGGCATCGATGGGGACGCCGGCCGGGTTGTCCCACTCGGGATCATAGGTCGGGCATTGGCTCAGAGGTGCCGTGAAGCGGGCATTCGGGTGGGCGGCCAAGCGTTCGGAATCCGGGGTCCAATCCTGTCCCCGCCAGTCCACCAAATGCGCCGGCGGCTCGTCGGTCATGCCCTCCCACCACACGTCGCCGTCGTCTGTGAGGGCCACGTTGGTGAAGATGCAGTTCCGGGTCAAGGTCAACATGGCGTTGGGATTGGATTGCATCGAGGTGCCGGGGGCCACTCCGAAAAATCCGGCCTCCGGATTGATGGCCCGAAGGGTGCCGTCTTCCGCTGGTTTCAGCCACGCAATGTCGTCGCCGACGGTGTGGATTTTCCAGTCTTCAAACCCCCGGGGCGGAACCATCATGGCAAAGTTGGTTTTGCCGCAGGCACTGGGAAAGGCCCCTGCCACGTAGGTCTTCTCCCCGGCGGGGTTTTCGATTCCCAAAATCAGCATGTGTTCGGCCAGCCAGCCCTCATCTTTGGCCATCACCGACGCAATTCGCAGTGCGAAGCACTTTTTGCCCAGCAAAGCATTGCCGCCGTAACCGCTGCCAAAGGAATAGATGCTGCGTTCTTCCGGAAAATGCGTAATATACGTATGTTCCGGATCACATGGCCAGGGCACATCTTTCTGGCCCGGTGCCAGCGGGACGCCCACCGAGTGCAGACATCTCACGAAGGTCTTACTGTTTCCCAGGACGTCCAGTACGGCCTGGCCCATGCGGGTCATGATGCGCATGTTCGTGACGACATACGGGGAGTCCGTCATTTCGATGCCGATGTGCGCGATGGGAGAGCCGAGGGGCCCCATGCTGAAAGGAATCACATACAGGGTGCGCCCGCGCATGCAGCCGTCGAACAGGCGATTCAAGGTATCCTTCATTTTAGCGGGATCGATCCAGTTGTTGGTCGGGCCGGCGTCGCTTTTGTTGATGCTGCACACGTAGGTTTTGCCCTCGACGCGCGCCACGTCGCGGGGGTCTGAGCGACAGAGAAAACTGTTGGGACGTTTTTCTTCGTTGAGACGGATGAACGTGCCGTTGGCGACCATTTCCTGGCAGAGCCGCTCGTATTCCTGCGCCGAGCCGTCGCAAATGTAGATGTGATCAGGCCTGCAAAGCTTGGCGGTTTGCCGGATCCACTCAAGCAGGGATTGATTACGGGTTTGGGCACCTGTTATTTGGACATCTTGCATCGCCTACCTCCAAAAGAAATTTCGATTCAATTTGTATTCCAGGGTCTCAATTGGTCGAGAAAACAAGGGGGCACCATGTGCCCCTTTTGTAATCATTATCAAATCTCGGATTGGGAATCAAGGGGCTTAAAACAGATTCTGAAAAGAATCGGGACCGCCCACTCGATTTGTGCCACATCTGGGCGGAAATGGCTATTTTTCGCAAGGAAAGTGTCAGGCTGTCCCGCCAGGCGGGATTAAACCGCGGAATACTTCCTGCATTCTGGTGGTTAATCCCGCTAGCGTGGGATGAGCCTTGCCTGAACTTGAATTTCGTCGCGGGCAGGACGCATTGCCGCGCAGGCAATGATTAAGAGGCGAGCGCTTGCTTTTCCAGGTTTTTGTGTGTATATAGAAAGTCACTTCATATCCAATTTGCCGCTCGATCTGATTAGAGCTCTTAATCCTGGCGCTCTGCTCGCCCGGCCACACTCTCCTGCGGTTGTTCAAACTTCCACGCAACACTGGAGGAAGTCGTATCATGGCCGCTTTCGATATCATTCCAGGTTTTACCAGAAAGACGGCGGGTAATCCTCGATACGGGGGTTGCCCGGCCGCGTCGCTTGATCAGTCATCTGTGGGCGGCATCCGGCGAACCATAAGGGTTGAGCAGGGGAGCTTCCGGGGGAAGCGATATCGTGGGCAATGATCGGACTTCTCGTCCAAACAGCTCGGAAAGGAAAGGGGGTGAAAATCACTGCTCGATGCCAAATTCCAGGATGTGCCGCTGAGCCACGCGGAAGGGAGGTGATAGGGTCTATTGATCGTCAGGGGATTTTTCGACAAAATTCGGAAAGGAGGAAGAACCCATGGCAGCGCAAGTTACCGAACCGTACAGGGGATTGTCTAAAGAGGAATTACTGGATGCGGAAACATCTAAGGCTAGGTCAAAGAACTTTTGAAAAGACCAGAGAAAGGAGTTCGCCATGCAGGCAGTCAAGGTCATTATTAAGAGACGGTTCCAAGAGGGGAAGACAAAAGGGGTGTTTGCGCTTCTTAACAAATTCCGCTCCGACGCCATGGAGGAGCCGGGGTACATTTCGGGGGAAACCCTGATCAATTATGACGATCCGCGCGAAATCGTGGTCATTGCCATGTGGCAGAGCATCGAAAACTGGTTCAGTTGGAAAGAAAATGAACTCAGAAAGGCGAACGAACACCAGCTTGAAAGGTGGCTGGAGGAACCGGCGGAGATCAAGACCTACGTATTAGGTACATATCCCCCTAGGAAGAAATAGCCGCGAGCAGCCTTGCCGGTCGCACTCGCAGCGAGGAAGTGTGACCGGCCGAAGGGCCGGGCTTTTTCTGGCGGCGTTTGCGCGGGGTTTAAATCTCATCCAACCCCCGGATCGGTTTGGGTTACAGGGGTTGGATATGGACCGGGGATCTTCGGGTACCGACAGCGTCTTCTTTTCAGGGTCAATGCCGGCATGATGCTGAGCACAGGCGCTAGAGCTTCGCGGATGGAAAAACCTCGTTTGCGGGCAGGCCGGGTCTGCGTCGGCCGCATGCGGCCCCCTCGTGCGGTGGGCGCCGAAAATTTCGGTTTATGATTCCCTGCATCCCTCGGCCAGCGGCGGCGCATGGCGATGATTTCCGGTTCGCATACAGGCCTTTTACGGGGCGCAAGGCAATTAGCCTCCGGTATTGATGCAACCCAAATTTCCTACCCCGCACGGATAATCTCGTGGAGCTAGAGAGTTTCTTGACAAAAAGTATGCAGCTACGGTAACTTAGCTCCGATTCGACGTCTTGTTAGCGGCAACATTAACGTTCAAACCAACGGAGCCCACCCATGACCCTCACCAAATTCCACCTCGTTGACGCCGTTGTCGAGGCCAACGGATTCTCCCTTAAAAAAATCCCGAAAACAGTCGGGATTCTCCTGGAGGTAATCAAATTGATTTGATGCGGTGGGAGAGAAGGACTTCAGAGGATCGGCAGTCCGAAACATAGCGCTTTTTGTTTTAGAGTAGTCCCCCATCCAGGAGGTGCCAAATGGTCGAGCGTTCCTTGTTTTCCGCATTAAGGTTTCTCCGCCCCCGCGGTGAAACCCGTGGTTGCCGGGAGGAAAAGACCGCGGACAATTGGGCCGAAACGCGTTGTGGCCAGCGGGAGTGGGAGGAGCTGTATCGACGCCGCTGGCAGTATGACAAAAAGGTTCGCTCCACCCATGGGGTCAACTGCACCGGATCCTGCTCCTGGGATGTTTATGTCAAGAATGGAATTGTGGTGTGGGAAACCCAGCGCACCGATTATCCCGATTGCGGAGAAGGCTTTCCCAACCACGAACCGCGGGGGTGCCCGCGGGGGGCGACCTACTCGTGGTACACTTACAGTCCGGTGCGTCTTAAATACCCGCTGGTACGATCCGCTCTGATGGAAATGTGGCAGGACGCCTTGCACCGGCAAAAAGATCCGGTCGCCGCCTGGGCGAGCATCGTCGGTGATCCTGAAAAACGCCGGCGCGTTCATAAAGATCGTGGAAAAGGCGGCTTTGTCAGAGCAACCTGGGATCAGGCCGCCACCATGATCGCCGCTTCATTGATTCACACCATCAAAGTATACGGCCCGGACCGGATATTCGGCTTCACCCCGATTCCGGCCATGTCCATGGTATGTTATGCCTCCGGCGCCCGTTTTCTTTCCCTCATCGGCGGCTCCATGATCAGTTTCTACGATTGGTACTGCGATCTGCCGCCGGCTTCCCCCCAGATCTGGGGGGAGCAGACGGATGTCCCTGAAAGTGCCGACTGGTACGAGTCCACGTATTTTATCGTATGGGGAACCAATTTGCCCATGACCCGCACACCGGATGCGCACTTTTACACCGAGGCCCGATACCGGGGCGCCAAGGTGGCCGCTGTGGCGCCCGACTACGCCGAATACGTCAAGTTCGCTGACACCTGGCTGCCCGCCAAAGCGGGCACGGATGCGGCTCTGGCCATGGCCATGACCCATGTCATCTTCAAGGAATTCTATCTCGACCGCCAGGTTGAGTACTTCACCGACTATGCCAAGACATATACGGATTTACCGTTTGTCGTCGTACTCGAACCGCACGGCGAAACTTACACTCCCGGTCGCTTTATGCGGGCGTCGGACCTAGGCCTGGACACCAGCAATGCCCGGTGGAAAACGGTCCTGTACGATGCGGCCACGCAAAGTTTTCAGGTTCCCAACGGCAGCATCGGTTTTCGGTGGGGCGAGGCAGGACGCTGGAACCTGAAACTGGAAGAAAACGGCAGCCGCATCGACCCATTGCTCAGTTTCGCGTCTGAAGCCCATAGTTGGGAGACGGTTTCGTTCCCGGTTTTCGAGTCTACTGGAGCTACCTCCAAAACGGGCATCGCACCGGTGAAGACCATTGCGACCCCGTCGGGTGAACTGCACGTCACCACCGTCTTCGACCTCATGGCCGCGCATTTGGGCCTTCGGCCGAAAGAGGCGCCTGCTGCAAGTGCCGATTACCCGCAGGGGTATCAGGACCCCAAACCATACACGCCCGCCTGGCAGGAAGCCATCACCGGCGTTCCCCCAGCCGATGTCATCCGCGTGGCGCGGGAGTTTGCCGACAACGCCGAGAAAACCCGCGGCAAGTCCATGATTTTTCTGGGTGCCGGCACCAACCACTGGTATCACAGCGATATGATCTACCGGGCGATCATCGGTCTGACCACATTGTGCGGATGTCAGGGTGTCAATGGCGGCGGCTGGGCCCACTACGTGGGGCAGGAGAAGGTTCGGCCCCAGGCGGCTTGGTCCCAGGTCGCCTTCGGTCTCGACTGGCGCCGGCCGCCCCGCCAGCAAAACGGCACCTCCTTCTATTATTTTGCCACCGATCAATGGCGCTATGACAACTGTCGGCCCGAGGCGATTCTCTCACCCCTGGGCAGCGCCGCACCGGCCCGTCACATGGCCGATTACAACGTCATTGCCGCCCGTCTGGGTTGGCTGCCGTCCTATCCGCAGTTCAATCAGAATCCCATCGAACTGGTCCGAGAGGCCGTATCCGGGGGGGCCTCCTCGGATGCAGAGATCGTCGCTTATGCGGTCGCAAAACTCAAAAGCGGTGATTTGAAGTTTTCCATCGAGGATCCGGACAGCCCCCTTAACTTCCCACGGGTCTTGTTCCTGTGGCGGGCCAACCTGCTGGGTGCCAGCGGAAAGGGGCATGAGTATTTCCTCAAACACTTGCTTGGCGCCGAAAACGCGGTCTTCAACACTGACAGCCGTTTGCGTCCCGCCGAGGTCAAGTGGCGCGATCCGGCCCCGGAAGGCAAGTTGGATCTGTTGGTGACCCTGGAGCTGCGCATGTCCACCAGTGCGATGTATGCCGATATCGCCCTGCCGGCCGCCGGCTGGTACGAGATGCATGATTTGAACACCACCGACATGCATCCGTTTATTCATCCGTTTAATCCGGCCATCGATCCTCCTTGGGAGACACGGACCAATTGGGAGCAGTTTAAAACGATTGCCGAAAAGTTTTCGGCGATGGCCGTTGATCATTTGGGAGAACTGAAGGACCTGGTGGCCACGCCTTTGATGCATGACAGCCCCGGTGAAATCGCTCAGCCGGAAGTCAAAGACTGGCGCAAAGGTGAAACCGACCCGATTCCGGGTCAAACACTTCCCAATTTGACGGTAACCACCCGGGATTACCCCAACACCGCCAAGATGATGACCGCCCTGGGGCCATTGACCGCAACTGTTGGCGTCGGCTCGAAAGGAGTCATGTGGCCGGCCTCGGAAGAATACGAAGCCTTGAAAGAAACCCTGGGGACGGTCACCTTCAACGGTATTACCAAGGGGATGCCGTCCATGGAAACCGGCAAACAGGTGGCCGAAACCATCCTGACGTTGGCACCGGAGACCAATGGCGCAACGGCCGTAAAGTCATGGGTGGGGCTTGAACAAAAAACGGGCCTAAACCTTCGGCACTTGAGTCTTCGGCGGCAAGGAGAACGCTGCCGATTCGATGATCTGACCGCCCAGCCCCGCAAAATCATCACCTCGCCGATCTGGAGCGGTATTGAATCTGAAGAGCGCCGCTACTCCCCCTTTGTCATCAATATCGAAGAAAAATTGCCGTTTCGCACCCTCACCGGCCGGGCGCAATTCTATCAAGATCACCAGTGGATGCGTGATTTCGGGGAGCACCTGCCCCTGTTCCGGCCCCCCCTGGATATGCTGGCATTAGCGACGGCGAACGTACCACGGAAAGCCGGCAAGGAGATCGTTCTCAATTACCTGACACCCCACTCCAAGTGGTCCATCCACAGCACCTACTCCGACACCCTGACCATGTTGACGCTGTTTCGCGGCGGGGAGGCCATCTGGATCAATGACGAGGATGCCGGCAAAATCGAGGCCAAGGATAATGACTGGCTGGAATGCTTCAACGCCAATGGGGTCGTGATGGCCAAAGCCGTCGTCAGTCCGCGCATCCCAGCGGGTAAGGCCTTCATGTACCATGCTCAGGAGCGCCTGATCAACACACCGGGATCGAAACTATCCGGGCAGAGGGGGGGAACCCACAATAGCGTCACCCGGATTATGGTCAAGCCCACCCACATGATCGGCGGCTATGCGCAGCTCGCCTACGGTTTTAACTATTACGGCCCGATCGGCTCTCAGAGGGACGAAGTCATCGTGGTCCGCAAGGCCGGGGAGGTGGAATGGTATGAAGATTAAGACCCAATACGCCATGGTGTTGAATCTGGATAAATGTATCGGCTGTCATACCTGCAGCATCCCCTGCAAGAACGTGTGGACCAACCGCAAAGGGGCCGAATACATGTGGTTCAACAACGTCGAGAGCAAACCGGGCGTCGGGTATCCCCAAAAATGGGAAAACCAGGATGTTCACCGGGGAGGATGGCGACTGAAAGGGGGCCGCTTGAAACTGAAAGCCGGCGGCCGCTTGCACAAAGGAATCAATATCTTCCATAATCCTGATTTGCCTACCATTGATGAATATTACGAACCTTGGAGTTACGAGTATGCCAAGCTGGTCAACAGCCGTCGACAGCGACATCAGCCGTCCATTCGGCCCCGGTCTCAGTTGACCGGTGAACCCATTCATTTGCGCTGGGGGCCCAACTGGGAGGACGACTTGGCCGGCTTGGGTGAAACCGGCGCGGGGGACATCAATTTCAAGAATTTGGAGTACACGACCTATTTGCAGTTCCGGCACGTTTTCATGTTCTGGCTGCCACGGCTGTGCGAACACTGTCTGAACCCGGCATGCGTCGCCTCCTGTCCGTCCGGTGCCTTGTACAAACGCGAGGAGGACGGCATCGTACTGGTGGATCAGGAGCGCTGCCGTGGTTGGCGTTATTGTGTATCCGGTTGCCCTTATAAAAAAGTGTATTTTAACTGGAAAACCGGCCGCGCCGAAAAGTGCATCTTTTGCTACCCGCGCGTTGAAGCCGGCCTGACGACGCTCTGCGCCCACAGTTGCGTCGGCCGCATCCGCTATGTCGGGCTGCTGTTATACGATGCGGACCGGATTTCGGAAGCCGCTTCGGCTGCCTCCGGTTGCGAGATCTATCCGGCGCACCTGGATATTCTGCTCGACCCCGATGATCCGGCAGTTCGAGAGACAGCCGCGGCGGCAGGCTTGCCTGCGCATATCATCGCTGCCGCCGCGCGTTCGCCGGTTTATAAGTTGATCAAAGCCTGGGCCTTGGCTCTTCCCCTGCACCCGGAGTTTCGGACCCTTCCCATGGTTTGGTATATTCCGCCGCTCAGCCCCGTCAGTCAGCACGTCGAATCGTCGCAAGCACCGGATTTCATCGACCACCTCCGCATTCCGATCACCTATCTGGCGAATCTGCTCACGGCCGGAGAAGAGGCCCCTGTCCGGCAGGCACTCAAGCGATTGTCCGCCGTTCGGCAATACATGCGGTCGCAAAGAGTCGAAAACCGAATCGATGCACAGGTTCTCGACAAGGCCGGGATTTCCAGCGACACTGTCGAAAAGATGTATCGTCTTCTGGCCTTGGCACGCCTGGAGGAGCGATTTGTTCTGCCGACCGCTCCCATTCAGGATGACGACATTTTCATTCGCCAGGGCGGCTGCGGCTATGGCGGTTCCGTCTAGACCGCAACGAAAGGGATGAACGCGCATGAAGAAAGACCCCATACACCCGCTGCGGGTGCTGTCGGCGCTGCTGCAATATCCGAATGAAGATTGGTGGCACCAGATGCCTCATATCGAAAAGGCCGTAGCGGATTTGCCCTCAAAGGAAATGAAAAAATGCATGGACGCCTTCCTGGGCTATCTTAAGACACATTCTCTGATCCATCTTCAAGAATGTTATACGGCCGCTTTTGACCTGAACCCGTCGACAACCTTGAACCTGACCTATCACATATACGGTGACAACGAAAAAAGGGCGGATGTGTTGGCGCGCCTGCAGCAGAGCTACCAGGATGCAGGCTACGAGCGGACAACGGGGGAGCTGCCGGATTATCTTCCCCTGATGCTGGAATTTCTTTCGGTCGGCCCGGATACGGAGAATACCGACTTGATTTGGGAATGCCTCCGGGGGATCGAAGACTACGTGGCTCGTCTTCAGCAGACAGCACCGCCGTACGCAAGCTTGCTTCGAGTGCTGGTAGACGTGGCAGCCGAACGCCTTCCGTGTCGAGCCGACCATCTGCATCCGGTCGCATCGAGCAGGCATTGAATGCGAGACGTTAACGGGGGCAAAGTCGCGCAAGGATCAAGGAAACCATCATGGAGCTCATATATAATCTCGTTTTTACCGTCTTTCCGTACTTGTGTTTAACCACTTTCGTTGTGGGGCATGGGTACCGCTATGTCACCGATCGTTATAACTGGAATGCCCGCTCCAGTGAATTCTTGGAAAAGAAGTCCCTGTTTTACGGCTCGGTCGTGTTTCATGGGGGCATCGTGCTGACTTTCCTGGGGCATGCGGGGGGCCTTTTGATTCCGCAGAAATATTTCGATCTGGCCGGCATCGATAGCCAATCCCATCTGGCGATCGCTTACGGGACGGGGCTGGCAGTGGGTCTTGCGGCCTTCATCGGGGCCCTGCTTCTACTCCGGCGGCGACTGACCGATCCGCGTGTCCAAGCGGCGGGCACCCTGAACGATACGATCACCCTCGGCGGTCTGGTTTTTGTCATCGGGGCCGGGCTTTACAACGTCGTTTTCGGCCACTACAACGTGCTAGACACCCTTGCGCCGTGGATAAGGGGGATTGTGACTTTCACGCCCCAGGCGACGCTCATGCGGGAGGTGCCCCTCAGCTACAAAGTCCATGTTCTCAGCGCTCTGGCCTTGCTCGGGTTTTCGCCGTTCAGCCGACTGGTGCACATCTGGAGCGTACCGATTTTTTACTTTATCCGACGGCCTATCGTCTTTCGGCGTCACCCGGCACGCCCCTCCGGAGTTTCGAACATGCCCTATCTGAAACCCAGCGGAAAGGAGGGTTAACATCCGTCATGAATGATGCAAACGTCTGCTACGCACAATCGAGTCGGGGCGTCGCCCTTTTTTGGACCACGTTGGCCTTTTTTGGCGGGTTTGCCGGGGTTTCCGCCTTTGGTCCCATCGTGTCGCGGTTGAAAGAGAGCCTGGCTCTGAGCCCGCTGTTCATGGGACTGCTGGCCGCGAGTCCGGCTCTGACCGGCTCACTTCTCAGAATCCCTTTTGGAGCCATGGTCGATCGGTTGGGCGGCAAAAAGCCGATTCTGATTCTGTTGGCCTTAGCGGCGTCGGGGATTGCCGGAATTACACTGATGTTCTGGATGTACCCGGTGCCCTTTCCCGCCCAGTATCCGCTGTTTCTTTTGTTTGGCGTTCTCTGCGGTTGCGGCATTGCGGTCTTTTCAGTGGGCATTCCCTCGGTGTCCTACTGGTATCCGCAAAAAAGCCAGGGCTCGGCACTGGCCATCTACGCCGGATTGGGTAATTTGGCGCCCGGCTTGTTCGCCGTGCTGCTGCCGTATCTTGTGGTTGCATTGGGATTTACGATCTCCTATGTTTTTTGGTTCGGTTTGATCTTTGTTCTGGTGATCCTAGTGTATGTCTTCATGAAAGATGCACCTTATTTTCAATATCGTGAGATGGGTATT
>CP070697.1:1090070-1100603 GCA_020353555.1 Desulfobacterales bacterium | reverse complement strand
CTTCTATGGCCAGTACCGGCGCTCCGACAGCTACTTTTCCAACTCCGAGCTGGCATCCCGCGGAAAACCGAGCCGGCGGGAGATCGAAATTCTGGCCCCTTCGCGCGATCAACTTCCGGCGGAAGTATTGATCAAGGCTTACCGGCCCCCGGAGACGGACGGGTCCGGATATAATCGGGAAAATCTGCAGAAGGCCTCCCAGTTGTTGGATGAAGCCGGTTGGCTGATCAAAAACAGAAAACGGATCAATACCGCGACGGGCCAGGAGTTTAAGTTTGAAATTTTGCTGGAGGATTCCGGCTTTGAACGGGTGGTTTTACCGTTTAAGAAAAATCTCGCCCGACTCGGGATCGAGACTTTTATTCGCCTGGTCGACACGTCCCAATATATCAACCGCATCCGGAACTTCGATTATGACATGATTGTGGAGACCTTCCGACAATCCTTGTCCCCGGGAAACGAACAACGCAATTACTGGCATTCCGCGTCGGCCGAAATCCCCGGCAGCGGCAACCTGATCGGCATCAAGAACCCCGCGATCGATGCGCTGGTGGATCTGGTGATCAGTGCCCCGAACCGTCTGGAATTGATCCAACGCACCCGGGCGTTGGATCGGGCCCTGCTCTGGGGCCATTATGTCATTCCCCACTGGTATGTTGGCTATTTTCGGGTGGCCTATTGGAATAAATTCGAACGTCCGCAAATCGCACCCCCTTACGCCTTAGGTCTTTTCAACTGGTGGATCGATACTGACAAAGAGAAGCAAATCATGAAATATCTCAGCCGTTAGCTGGGGCAAGCGCCGCTGGAAGGGAGGGCTTCGAGGACCTTATGACCGCCTATATTCTCCGACGCTTGGTGTTCATTATTCCCACCCTCTTGGGGATCATGACCATCAACTTTTTCATCGTCCAAGTGGCGCCCGGCGGACCGGTGGACCAGTTGATTGCCAAGCTTCAGGGTCAGGATAACCGTGCCGCCGAACGAATCGGCGGCAGTCAGCAAGGAGATATGGCCGCCCGCAATGCGCCCCTGCAGTCCGGGAGCAAGTACCGGGGGGCCCAAGGCCTGGATCCCGAGCTGATCAAAGAGATCGAAAAGCTGTATGGATTCGATCGGCCGGTCTACGAGCGTTACCTGGATATGCTTAAGCGCTATGCCGTATTTGATTTCGGCGAAAGTTTTTTTCGCAATAAAAAAGTGATCGATCTGATCATTGAGAAGCTCCCGGTCTCCATATCGTTAGGGTTCTGGTCGACGCTGCTGATCTATTTGATCTCGATTCCTTTGGGAATCCGCAAGGCGGTCAAACACGGCACGCCTTTGGACGTCTGGACCAGCACCGTTATTGTCATCGGCAACGCCGTACCCGTTTTCTTATTTGCGATTTTGCTGGTGGTCCTTTTCGCCGGGGGCAGCTATCTCACTTGGTTTCCCCTGCGCGGCTTGACGTCACCCAACTTTGATACGTTGCCTTTATCCGGTAAGATTCTCGATTATTTCTGGCATCTGGTGCTGCCTATTTTGTCCCTGGTCATCGGCGGGTTTGCCACGTTGACCATGCTGACCAAGAATTCTTTCTTGGACGAAATTAACAAACAATATGTATTGACCGCCCGGGCCAAGGGCTTGAGGGAAAGCCGGATTCTGTACGGGCACGTCTTTCGCAACGCCATGCTCATCATTATCGCCGGTTTTCCCTCGGCCTTCATCAGCTTGTTTTTCACCGGATCGCTGTTGATCGAAGTCATATTCTCGCTCAATGGCTTGGGGTTGCTCGGTTTTGAAGCCACCATCGCACGGGATTATCCCGTCATGTTCGGAACGCTTTATATTTTCACGATCATGGGACTCATCACCAAGCTGATCAGTGATCTGACCTATATGCTCGTCGATCCCCGGATCGATTTTGAAACACGAGGACAATAAGGCAACATGCCCAGGTGGCTCAGCATCCCTTTGAATCCCATCAACGCCCGCCGGTGGCGAAATTTCAGGGCCAATCGCCGGGGATATTGGGCGCTATGGATCTTTTCCATCCTGTTTGTTGGCAGCTTGTCGGCCGAATTTATAGCCAATGATAAGCCGCTGCTGGTGTATTATAGATCGCGCTTTTATTTCCCGACCTTCGCCGAATACTCCGAAACCGATTTCGGCGGCGAGTTCAAGACACCGGCCGACTATCGGGATCCGTACTTGATCGAGCTGCTCGAAGCCCACGGCTGGAGCCTCTGGCCGCCTGTGCGCTACAGCTTCGACACGATCAACTATGAATTGCCGGTTCCCGCGCCGGCACCGCCTTCCCGCGAAAACTGGCTGGGAACCGATGATCAGGGACGCGATGTCGTTGCCCGCCTCATTTATGGCTATCGTATTTCGGTCTTATTCGGCATCGCATTGACCTTTTGCAGCTCCGTCATCGGCGTGATCGTCGGCGCCCTGCAGGGCTTTTATGGGGGGCGGATCGATTTATTCGGTCAGCGCTTTATCGAAATCTGGTCGAGTTTACCGGTGCTGTTATTGTTGATTATCTTGTCGAGCTTTGTGCAGCCGAATTTTCTGTGGTTGCTCGGCATTATGCTACTTTTCAGTTGGATGGCGCTGGTGGATGTCGTGCGCGCCGAATTTCTGCGAGGTCGAAACCTGGAATATGTTCGCGCCGCGCGGGCGCTGGGTCTGAACAACTTGGCCATCATGTTGCGGCATGTGTTGCCGAATGCCATGGTGGCCACCATAACCTTCTTACCCTTTATCCTCAACGGGGCGATTGGCACGCTGACTTCGCTCGACTTTTTGGGATTTGGCTTACCCCCGGGAGCGCCGTCGCTGGGTGAGCTGCTGGCGCAAGGCAAAGCCAACCTGCATGCACCCTGGTTGGGGATCTCCGCCTTTGCGGTGCTGTCCACTATGCTGAGTCTGCTGGTCTTCATTGGCGAAGCGGCCCGGGATGCACTGGATCCCCGACACAGTTTTTAAACCTTGGACGTTGGCCGGTTTATTCTGAGAGGGGATCGCCTACGTGGACGAGAAGGCACCCAACCCCCACTGCGGGTTGGTTTGGCTCAAGAGGATTGTGACCCCCGCGGTGGTCGATCCCCGATCGGGCTGGGTGAAAATCCAAACAGCATTGGCCGGGTTCTCCTCGGTCCGGCAACTGGATTCCGATGAAAGCGCCGTTGCTTAAAGCAGAGAATTTGGCCGTTGACTTCATGACCGGTGGCACGGTTCTGCATGCGGTCAAAGATGTTTCGCTGGAAATAAGCGCCGGTGAAACGGTGGCACTGGTGGGAGAAAGCGGTTCGGGTAAATCGGTGACGGCCCTTTCCATACTGAAATTGCTGCCGTATCCGGAAGCCTCCCATCCTACCGGTCGTATTTTTTTCGATACCGTGGAGATATTGGGAGCGTCCGAAAACACCCTGCGTTCCATTCGAGGGAATCGGATCAGCATGATTTTCCAAGAGCCGATGACCTCCTTGAATCCCCTGCATACAATCGCCAAACAGATCGGCGAAGTTCTGATGCTCCACAAAGGATTAAGGCCATTAGAGGCCACCCGGCGCACCTTGGAGTTATTGGAAGTGGTCGGAATTGACAATGCGCCGCAACGGCTATCCGCTTATCCGCATGAGCTTTCCGGCGGGCAACGTCAGCGTGTGATGATCGCCATGGCCCTGGCCAATGCGCCGGATCTGTTGATCGCCGATGAACCCACCACGGCTTTGGACGTGACCGTGCAAAAACAGGTGCTTGAACTTCTTCTGGATTTGCAGAAACAGTTCGGTATGGCCATCCTGCTCATCACGCATGATTTAGGCGTTGTCCGCAAGGTCGCCGATCGAGTGGCCGTGATGTACCAGGGCGCCATTTGCGAAACCGCTCCCACGGCGACCTTATTTGCGGCCCCCACCCATGCATATACCCGGCAATTGTTGAGCGCCGAACCCAGGGGGAGCCCCACCGCGGTCTCACAAAATGCGGCGACTTTGCTGAAAGCAGAATGTCTCAAGGTTTGGTTCCCGATCAAAAAGGGTTTTTTTAAGCGGACGGTGGATCATGTCAAAGCCGTCAATGGCGTAGCGTTGGATGTTAAGCAAGGCCAATGCCTCGGTGTGGTGGGCGAAAGCGGCTCCGGAAAATCAACCTTAGGCCTGGCGTTCCTGAGGCTGGTGCACAGCACGGGCCGCATACGGTTTAACGGCCAAAATCTGGACCAGCTGAACCAGAGGCAGGTGCGGCCGTTGCGCCGCGAAATTCAGGTCGTCTTCCAGGACCCTTACGGCAGCTTGAGTCCCCGCATGTCGGTCTATCAGATCATTGCAGAAGGCCTGAAAATCCATGGCATCGGGGATGAGTCCTCCCGGGAGAAGCTCATCAAGCAGACCCTCTCCGAGGTCGGGATCGAGGCGGAATCGGTGAACCGCTATCCGCATGAATTTTCCGGCGGTCAGCGGCAACGCATTGCCATCGCGCGGGCGCTGGTGCTAAAGCCCAAACTTATCATTTTGGATGAGCCCACCTCTTCACTCGATCGAACCGTGCAATTCCAAGTCATTACGTTATTGCGCAAACTGCAGGTGAAGTATGGCCTGACGTATGTTTTTATCACCCACGATCTGAAAGTGGTCAAGGCGCTGTGCCACGTGATCGTGGTGATGAAATCCGGTGAGATCGTTGAATCAGGCCCGGCCGAAACGATTTTTGCGTCGCCGCAGCATCCCTACACTCGAACGCTGTTGGCGGCGGCCTTGCATTAGTGCTAGTGAGCTGGTTATGCCCGGCAGGCGGGCTGCCCGTGGGATGGCCCCGAGGCCTCCGGTGCGGGGGGCGATGCCCGCTTACAGCCGTGTTTGCGAGCCGGGGCGATTTTCTTCCTTTTCGGCCTCTTCCGGAGCTTGCGGCGGCGGGGCGGGAGTCGTGGATGATTCGAGTTTGGGGTTGCTCAATTCTTCTATGGACTTTTGAATCGATTCCAACTTTTGTTCGATCAGCTGGGTCTCGCTGACCCCCGGCTTGAGTTCGGCCGCCTGTTTGAGGTAGATCTGGGCGGCCTTCAGTCCCGCGGCGGTCTTCTTACGGGCGGCGGCATCGGCTTTGTACAAGAGAGTCATCAGATCGATGCTGTTCAATTGCTCAAAGACGGTGTTGCGGAGCTCGTCGGTGGTTGCGAAAGCGAGCGCCTGGTTCAGGGAAGACTTGATGACGGCAAAGTCAGGCGTGCCCGGTACTTCCGCCAAGGCGTCAGCCTGGTCGACATAATGTTTGAATATCAGCGGCGCGACTTCGGCGCGGCTGTATGTCGGTTTAATGGTTGCAGGCGGCTCCGCGCTGGGTATACGGGCCAGTCGTTTTTCTCCCAACGGCGAGTAAGTACCCTGCCAGATTTCAATAACGCCTTCGTTGGATCGGATATAATATTTTTTGGAATTGGCTCGGCTGGCGTTGATAATCAAAGCCGCCGCCAGAATCAGGCCGATGATCAGAATGAGGATGGCCGTCGGAAAAGGACGACCCGTTTGGGTCTCCACCGCTGAAGATTCGGGACCCGCGTCGAGTGCGCTGTTTTTTTCCATGAAAAACTCCTTTGAATTTAGGTACTTTTTTGCATATGATACGACAAACGGCTTTCCGCGGTCACCGAATCACCTATAAAGGATCCCAGCGATTTTGTAAATACCCTTTTGGTGGCAGGGTAACCGGCGCGCATAAGGTGACGGAAAAATGAACGCACTCCGTCTGAAATCGAAGATGAACCGTTTGATCGCCGTCCTGGAGCAATACGACTCCCTGATCGTGGCATTTTCGGGCGGTGTCGACAGCTCGTTTTTGCTGGCTGTGGCTCACGGCGTCTTGGGTGCGAAGGTGTGGGCCGTGACGGCCGAATCTCCTGTGCATCCACCCCGTGAAAGTAAAGCGGCAGCTGAATTTGCCCGGAAACTGGGGGTCGCCCACATCGTCCTGCCATCCCGGGAGATGAGCCTGCCCGGCTTTGTGGCCAACGCCCGGGATCGCTGCTATATTTGCAAAAAACAGGTGTTGGGGGATATCATCGCCCTGGCGGCCGCAAAGGGCGTCTCCCATGTGGCCCACGGCGCCAACGTGGATGACTTGGGCGACTTTCGCCCTGGGTTCAAAGCCGCCGCAGAGATGGGGGTCGTCGCCCCGCTGATCGAAGCCGGGCTTGCCAAAAACGAAATTCGACAGCTATCCAAAGCAATGCACTTGAATACGTGGGACAAGCCCGCGATAGCTTGTCTGGCGTCGCGCATTCCCTATGGAACGCCCATAACGCGCCAAGCCCTGCAAATGGTTGCCCAGGCCGAAGATTTTATCTTGCGCTGCGGATTCAAGAGCTGTCGGGTCAGACATCACGGCGAGGTGGCCCGCATCGAGCTGGCACCGACTGATTTGCCCATCATTTCACGCCGGGATATGCGGCGCAAAATCGTTCGCCAGTTCAAAGCAATCGGATTTGTCTATGTAACGGTCGATCTGGAAGGCTACCGGCAAGGCAGCCTGAACCGGGCGATTGAGAATTAGACGCTCGGAAAATCTTGCCTGCAAATTCATCCGGTATGGGTGCTGAAATCACGATATCGATTTGGCTCTTCGTTTTTCTGGTGGCGGTCACCGCGTGGGCTCTTCTGGAACGTGTTCTTATCCCCAGCACCCGCTGGTTTCTGCGGCGGCGAATCAATCGCGTCATCGACGAAATCAGCACCCGTCTGGATATCCAGATCAGACCTTTCCAGCTCACCAAGCGACAAGTGTTGATCGACCGTCTTGTCTATGATTCGCAAGTTATCGAAGCCATCCAGCGAGCAGCCCGGGAACGTCATTGCCCGCGGGAAATCGTGCAGGCGGAGGTTTTAGCTTATGCCAAGGAGATTGTGCCTTCGTTTAATGCCTATCTTTATTTTCGGATTGGCTATTGGCTGGCCAAAAAGATCGCCCGGTTGATGTACCGGGTGCGCATCGGTCTGGGAAACGACCAAGAGTTGACGGGGATTGATCCCAATTCCGCCATTGTTTTCGTCATGAACCATCGCAGCAACATGGACTACATGCTGGCGGCCTTTCTGGCCGCCGAGAAAACGACGCTTTCTTATGCGGTGGGCGAGTGGGCCAAGATCTGGCCGCTGCAGACATTGATTCGGTCCCTGGGGGCTTTTTTCATCCGGCGCAATTCCGGTAATCCTCTGTATCGGCGGGTCCTGGAACGCTACATTCAGATGGCAACGAAAGAGGGTGTTTGCCAGGCGGTGTTTCTGGAAGGCCGGATCACCCGCGATGGCTGCTTACAACCGCCGAAACTCGGACTTCTGGACTATATGTTGCGCTATTTTGAACCGAAAAGAGACCGGGATATCGTTTTCATTCCCGTGGGATTAAACTACGACCGCACCTTGGAAGATCGCAGCTTGATCCGGGAGCTGGATCCCCAGGCGGAAAAACGAAGTCCCTGGTTTATCCTGAAAACCACCCTGGGCTTTATGGGGCGCTGCCTGATGTTGATTGTTTTGAGCCGCTGGCAACGTTTTGGCTACGCCTGCGTCCAATTCGGTCCTTATATTTCGATGCGGGAATATTCGCGGGCCCACGGCGTTGATTTCAGCCAAATGAACCGTCGGTCGCGGTTTCCTGAAATCGAAAAATTGGCCAACCGGCTTATGGCCGCCATTGAGAAGGTTATTCCGATCCTGCCGGTGGCGCTGGTCGCGTCGGTTTTGGCGGAAAACGAAGGGGAAGGGTTGAGCGCCTTTGAGCTGCAAGCCCGCGTCAACGCGTTGATCGAAGAAATCCAGGCGCGGGGCGCACCGGTTTATCTATCCCGTCGCGGCCGCGTGCAGATGATTCTAAATGCATTGGATACGTTGAAGTTGCGACGGCTGGTGGCTGAATCCCATGGCGTTTATCGGGCCGATCCAGAGGAGGTTGAGCTGCTGTCCTATTACGCGAATTCCATAGCGCATTGGCGGCAGGAATCAGGCGCCGATCCTCGCCGCGGCTGAGAATCAAGTTGACCAACGCGCTCGAGCCTATCTCGGCCGTCGTGGCAAAGCGAGTTTGAGGAAAGGCATGCAGGCTATTCTAGACCGGGGGATCAGCCTTATTCTGTGGTTGCAGCAATGCAGCCCTGGGTTGGATTGGCCGTTTAAATTCTTCACCATCCTGGGTGGGTCCGGCTTTCTGTTAGGGATCATGCCCGTTATCTATTGGAGTATCGACTGCCGCCAGGGGCGCCGGCTGTTCGTTCTCCTTCTGCTCTCCGCGTACATCAACAGCGCCGCCAAGGTGCTGGTCCACCAGCCGCGACCGTTCGAATATGATCCGCAGGTGCAGCCCCTCGTAAACGCCAGCGGTGGAGGCCTTCCCAGCGGGCATACACAGAATGCCGTCGTTTTCTGGGGCTACCTGATGCACTGGTGACGACATCCCGCGCTGTGGGTCACAGCGGGTTTGATGATGATCTTGATACCTCTTTCGCGAATCTATCTCGGGGTGCATTTTCCTACGGATCTTGTGGGCGGCTACCTCGTGGGGGCCCTGCTGCTGACCCTGTATATCCCACTGTTGCCGCGCGCCGAGACCTGGCTTGCTCAAAAAGGTCTGCGGTGGCAAATCGGGGCCGCGCTTGGCGGGCCGACCTTGATGCTGGCGTGCAATCCGGGGCATAATCGATACGGTCTTGCCATTGCGGCCGTCCTGATGGGTTGCGCTTGCGGTCTCGTGCTCGAACGCCGTTGGGTGCACTTTTCTTCCGGGGGGCCTTGGTGGCAGAGGGGACTGCGCTTTTTGCTTGGGATGACGGTTCTGGGAGGGCTATCGGCCGGATTGCGCTTGGGTTTGGATGGGCTTGAACCGGAATGGCTCGCGGGATTTGTACGGTATGTATGCTTGGGGCTATGGGTGGCATGGGGCGCCCCCTGGGTCTTTGTACGCCTGAAATTGGCCGCCGCCCACTAAAGTCTCAAAAGATACGGTTGGCTCCCAACAAAAAAGCCATCGGCACGGTGGGTGCATGGGGCCACCGAATCCCCAAAAAGATCCTCGCCGCGGACCGACCCCAAACGCACGACGATCGGATGGTTTGATTTACCCGTATCAAGTTCGCTGTCTGAAAAATATCCCGGCCGGCCTCGCCCTGGTTTTTCCGAGGGCTAAACTATTACGGTTACCCGAGGTTTTTGGATCGATCGGCGGAAACGAAGCGTTGGTTAATCCCCCCCCGCTATGGGTGAAGGGTGGGCAGAGGAGGGCTCATGTTGAATCATGCACGCGATACCCACCGCAAGACATTCGGCTATCTATTGTGGCTTTTCGGGTTTACGGGCTCCCACCGGTTTTACTACGGCAAACCGGTGAGCGGAACCATTTATTTTTTCACCTTAGGCCTATTTTTCATTGGCTGGATTATCGATCTGTTCCTGATCCCTTCCATGGACCGCCATGCGGATTTGAGGTTTAAACCCGGAAAGGTGGATTATAACCTGGCCTGGGTCCTGTTGACGTTTTTGGGCTTCTTCGGGCTGCACCGCATGTACATGGGCAAATGGATCACCGGGATTGTCTATCTGCTGACGGGCGGTTTGGTGGGTATCGGGGTGATCTATGATTTCTGGACCCTCAATGACCAGATTACCATGCTCAATAGCGCCGGTTAGTCCCAAGGGGCGGGCGAACGCTTAGGGCTCAAAGCCGCAAGCTTGAAAGGGGTTGGGCGTTCGCCTGGGCCGTGCCGCAGGAAAATCTCTGATTCTCCGACCGTTTGAATGCCCCACGGGGCGGATCCGGCGGCGATTTTGCTCTTGAATTTAGTTCTGTTCCGTTTTAATCTAACGCCCAACTTTGCTTGGCTTTGCGGGATTGATTCCCGGGCGCCGCGAAAAAGATCCAACAACCGAATAAGCTCCGGGCATTGTTGCATGTACACATCTTTTTATAAGCTGGTGGAAAGGCCGTTTCAGATCAGCACGGACCCGCGCTTTCTTTGGCTGGGCGCCAAGCACAGGGAAGCCTTGGCAATTTTAAAGTATGGGGTCCTGGACGAGAAGGGTTTCCTGCTGATGACCGGCGACGTGGGGACGGGCAAAACCACGTTGATCAATGCCTTGTTGGAAGGCCTGGATGATGACGTCCTGGTGGCGAATGTTGCCGATCCGAACCTGGATTTGGTAGGCTTCCTCAATCTGATTGCCCGGTCGTTTCTCATTCCGCAACGCTTTGTCAGGAAAGAAGAGTTTCTCTTCTATTTTAAGGATTTTTTGCAGAAAACCTGGGCGGAGAATAAGCGCGTTTTGCTCGTTATTGACGAGGCGCACAAGTTATCCCAGGAACTTCTGGAGCAGATTCGATTATTATCGAACATCGAGCTGCCGGAAAAGAAACTCATCAACATCTTTTTTGTGGGTCAAAATGAATTGAATCAAACCTTGATGTCCGGCGATTGTCGTGCGCTCCGCCAGCGCATTACACTGAATTACAATATCCGGCCGTTATCGGAAAACGAGACGCTGCAGTACATCAACCACC
>CP070697.1:1079318-1089970 GCA_020353555.1 Desulfobacterales bacterium | reverse complement strand
CAAACACCTGAATCCTTGACCCCTTGAATCCTCGACCACTTTTTTCAACATATTGGAAAGGGCCCCATATTTAGAAAGGCAGCGTCGACCCCGGCGCTGCCTTTTTTTGCGGTTTAGACCGCTCTCGGTCAAACGGCCGGTAGAGCGGATCACCGATTAAAACCATTTGCCAGGACAGATAGGGGAGGCTGACGAGATAGCATTCGGCCAGACTCAGATATCCGTCGACCAGCAAAGCGAAAAAAATCTCGGGCAGGGGGAAACCCTGGACGAAGGGTTCGCCCACCGGTCCGATGGTGGCGGCCGCCCCTTTTTCAAGCATCATCTTGCACCAGAGGCGGGCGCCCTTTTTTCTCAGGGTTTTACATTCGCTGCTGGCGATATGGTACCCCACGGCACCCTTTTGCCACACAAAGGCATCCACGTAATGGGCCCGGCGATACCATCCGCAATACAACGCGGCATTGGGGCATTCGCCCGGCTGAAACAGTTCGCTGGTGTCGTTGACAACCACCGGCAGCAGTTGGGATTGGCGAACCCGATCCGCCGCCCGATGGATGGATTGGTCATACAGGGCATAGCCGCTTAAATCCCGGCGGTCGGAAGCCGGCCAGCGGGCATCAAAATACACCGTCCCCGCCAGGCCGTTTTCTTCGGCCCGGATGCTATCTTCGATCATTTTGCGCACGATCTCGGGGGAGGGTCCGTCCAGCCGGCTGACCATCAGCACGTCTTCTTTGGCGATCGCGAGGGCTTGTTCCCGAAAACCTAAATAGTAGGGGTTGGGGATCCAGCCCTCCAAAGGATAATCCTGGGCGCGGATGAGCGCAATTTCAGAATCCAGTGAGGCCTGCGGCGTTTTCAGTTGCAGCTCGTGGATGGCCTCTTTGAGCTTCGGGTGTGTCTGCTTGTCCGTTGGGGCGATGGGCATATCTTGGGAGGCCGGGTCGCGCGCCTGCTTTCTTAATTCCTTGAGCTGCCGACGTTCGGCTTCAAGGGGCGCTGAAATCTTCAGCGGCATACCGTGCATCAACAGCAGGCAGCGAATCCGGGGGCTTCCGGCTGCGGGTTCCTGCAAACGGTGGCTGACAGGCAAGGCGATCTTTGCCGCATATTCATCCCGGGAACAGGCTTCCTCCGTCGTTACCTCCAAGACGATCAGGTTGGCATCCGGAATCATCCGTTTGCGCATGTAGAATTGGGCTAAAGCCAGACTGTGCTCGGCACGCCGGTTGGCAATGACCAGGATTTCTTCTGGGGCGAGCGCCCGGGCGTCGTGGGGGAGGAGCAACAGCGCCAGTCCAAATAGGATCAAGCCCCGCCGCAGGAAGGTTGTCGAAAACCGGGTTGGAGTCATCATTCGTGCTCGAATCGAAGCATCCCGCCCCGCCGGATCATTGCCGCAGGGTCGGCCGGACCGACGCCCGGTCGATTGAATTCACACTTTGTAGAGCAAGTCGATATACTGCTTCAGAAATTCATCGATGACGTCTTTGACGGGAATTTGGGCGGACAGGCCGTACAGGCGTCCCACACCGCCCGTCTCCTGGTCCGGATTCTGCTTGACCTGTTCCACCGCCGCTTGGAGGTCTGCGATAAACCGTTCCGCCAGACCCGGCTGGGTGTGCCGATGGGTCAGACAAATGTGCACCGCCGGAGGATCCTGCAGACCGTTCAGGCTCCAATTTTTGGCGCTCATATGATCCATGATCTTGTAGATGTCCAGGGTCTGCGAGCCGAAAGCGATATCCCAGAGCGGATCGCCCAGCACGTAAAGTTCCGGGATGGCGGCGATGCCCTCTTTGACGACCGCTGCCGTTTCAAGTATTTTCTTGGCGATCTCCATGTAGCCCTGCTCGCCGATGGCCACCATGGCGGCCCAGGCCGTCGCGCTCAGGGCGCCGGGGCGACTGCCCGCGAAGGTCGGAGACAAGTAGAAGCCGCCGGGCCAGACGCTGGTCGTGTAAAACTGATGGCGCCGCAGTTGCGGATTGCGATACAGAATCACCGAGGAGCCCTTGGCGGCATAGCCGTATTTGTGCGTGTCGACGGAGATGGATGTGACCCCGGGCAGTCGGAAATCGAAGGACGGAACGGCGTAACCCAGTTTAGCGGCCCAGGGCAGTATGAAACCGCCGAGGCAGGCATCGGTGTGAAAACCGACGCCGGCCTGGCGCGCCAGTTCCGAAAGTTCGGCGATGGGGTCAATGGTCCCATGGGGGAAAGAAGGCGCTGAACCCACGAGGACGACGGTGTTAGGCGTGATGGCCGCTGCGGTTTGGGCGACATCGGCCTTAAATTGGTCGTTCACCGGGATTCGGATCATCTTGATCTGGAAATACTGGGCGGCTTTGTCGAAGGCGGCATGGGCGGTGGTGGGAACGATCATTTCCGGCTCACGGATGCCTTTCACGGCGCGGGCCCAGTCCCGGTAAGTTTTCATGGCCAGCAGGATGCTTTCCGTGCCGCCTGAGGAAACCACGCCGCAGACCTCATCCGCCGAAGCCGGATCGCCGGCGACTTCGTTGGCTCCCAGCATGTGCGCCGTCATGGCGACCACTTCGGCCTCGAATTTCGTGGTGCTGGGCCACACATCGGAGTGCAGCGGATTGCTCTGGGAATTGAGGGCATAGACCTTGTTCAGAAAATCGATGTGCTCCTGATCGCCGTGGTACACCGCTCCGGAAACAAACCCGTCTTTCCATTTCGATTCCTCGCGGGATTTGAGCTCCTGCATTTCCGCGAGAATCACGTGCTTGTTGCGGCCGCGGTGGGGGAGGCGGGTATAGGAGGGAAAGCTATCCCGGTAGGGCTTGAGCGTCTGTTCCAATTCCTCCATCATGTCTCCGTTTGTCTTTTTCTCCATCTTCTTCCCTCCGGTTGGCAGGTGCGCGCAGGCTGCGCAGTCCATGCCAAGACACGCAACCGCCGTTTCATTCTTGTGTGGTTCCGTGGTTTTCCCGACCCCAGGGTTGGCCGGCTTGAGATGTTGCTTCAGGCGTCGGCATTTAGCCGGGCATAAATCCTTTTGTTCTTTTTATAGATATTCAGAAACGCGTGAAACATTTCATCGTAAAGCTTGCGATGCTCCGGATGGGGTTCGTAGACTTTGCGGATTTGAACGTGTTGCGGGATCGCGCTGAAGTTTAGGCGGCCCAGGGCCACCGCGGCGATAAACGCCGCGCCCCGGGCGTTGGCCTGGATCGGATCCTGCACCTGTTTGATGGTGCGATTCAGGATATCCGCGTGAATTTGACACCAGATGTCGGAAGCGGCCCCCCCGCCGACCATATGGATCGGATTCAGCGGCCGCCCCATGAATTTTTCGACGTATTTTAAGGCCCAGCGCTGGTTGAACGCGACCCCTTCCAAAAAGGCCCGGATAATGTCCGCCCGGGAGCTGCTCAAAGACAGATTATACAGGCACGCCCGCACCGCATTGTCCTCCGCCGGCGCACGCTCGCCGTTGAGCCAGGGCGTAAAAATGACTTTGTGGCTGCCGGGCGGAACGTTGGCCGCGATTTGATCAAAGACCTGGTAGATGTCCGGCCGGGCATCTGCCTGCCGTAACTGATCCGGATGATACAGAATATTGTCCTTCAGAAAGGTTAAAGTCCCCCCGGCGGTTTCCTGTTCGCTGACGAGCAGGTATCTATCGGGAATCGCGGAGGGGATCGAAGCCATACCGTGCAAGACGTCCGTTTTCTTGAAAGGTACATGGGCCGCAATCCAGGAGGACGTTCCAATATATAGATGCCCCGCGTGGTCCCTGACGGCCCCGGAGCCCAGAGCTGCGGCCTGGACGTCCGGTGAACCCATGACCACCGGCACGTCGGACTTTAACCCCAAATCCCGCGCGATCTCGGGCTTGACCGGCCCCAGGATGTCGATGGAACGTTTCAGTTCCGGCAGCTTGTCCCGCTCGATCGTGGACAGCTTCAGCAACTTGTCATGATAGGCGATCCGGGAAATATCGCGGTTGTCCGTGACCCAGTGGCAGGTAATGGAGTCGAAAGAGGCCGCCGTTCTGCCGGTCAGGCGCAGGTTGATGTAATCTTTGGGTTCGAGGAATTTAGACGTCTTTTGGTAAACGGCGGGGTATTCGTTCTTGATGAGCAGGATATGGCCGACGGGATCCTTGCCGGTCAGGGCCGGTGCCCCGCCGGTGAGGCGAATCCAGCGCTGCAATTTGAAGACATCATAGCCCGCAATTTTGATGAAACCATCCACGAGTTGCCGCACGTATGGGGCGCCGCGGGAATCCATCCAGATTACGGCGTTCATCAAAGGACAACCTTCCGGGTCGACGGCCACCGTCCCCACCCATTGGGTCGAACAGGCAATGGCCGCAATATCCTCCGGAGAAACCAGGCCCTTGCTCAACAGCCGTTTGGAGGTCGCCATGATGGCGTGCCACCATTCATCGGGATTTTGTTCCGCTCCCCCCCGGGGCAAAAGATAAAGGGGCACTTCCTGGAACGCGAAGTCGATCACCTCGCCGTACATGGATACCAGCGCCGTCTTGCTTCCGGAGGTTCCCAGGTCGATCGCCAGTATGTATTTTTCGTCTTGCGGCGACAAGGCCTTTAACCCTTCGCGTTCTGATTTGCCCGGGTAAAAACTGCCCCCGACGTTGGCCGCAAGCCCAGACTGAAACGACGCTTCATGGCTTTGCCGCCTGGGTTGGATCAGGACCCAGTTTGACGATCATTTTGCCCAAATTGTCTCCCTTGAAAAGACCGATGAAAGCCGCCGGGGCGTTTTCGATCCCCTCGCGAATCGTCTCCTTCCACCGGATTTCGCCCGCGGCGATCCAGGTTTGCATCTCCCTGAAGAATGCGGGTAGTTTGTCGAGATGCTCGCCGACAATAAACCCCTTGAGTGTGAGCTGTTTGGGAATCGCGAGGAACAGGTTGAACGGACCCGGGACGGGCTTGGTCGCATTGTACAGGGAGATCATCCCGCACAGCACGATGCGCCCGCGCGCATTCATGTGCGCCAGGGCCGCTTCCAAATGTGGGCCGCCCACGTTTTCATAGTAGACATCAATTCCCCGGGGACAGTGCCGCCCGACCGCGGCCGCGATGTCAGCCACCGCCTTGTAGTTGAAAGCGGCATCGATCCCGGCTTCTTCCCGCAGCCATTTGACCTTTTCCTCCGAGCCCGCGCTTCCGACGACACGGCAACCTTTGATACGGGCAATCTGGCAGACGACCGACCCGACGGCCCCCGCCGCCGCCGACACGAAGACGGTTTCACCCTCCCGCGGTCGGCCGATTTCCAGCAGGCCGTAATAGGCCGTCAGTCCCGGCATACCGCTGATGCCGAGATAGGCCGGCAGCGGTGCGACCTTCGGATCGATGGGGGTCAAACCCGTCCCGTCGGAAACAAAATACTCGCGCCAACCCTGGAATCCGAGAACGAAATCGCCCGGCTTATATCTTCCGCCCTGGGATGCGACCACCTGGCCGACGCAGCCGCCTTCCAACGCCCGGTTGAGCTGAAACGGCGGGACATAGCTCTTGCGGTCAACCATGCGACCGCGCATGTAGGGATCCACCGACATGTAGATGTTGCGAACCAGCACCTGGCCTTCACGCACTTCGGTGACCGGGACTTCCACCAGTTCGAAGTCGCTTGGGCGCGGCACACCGATGGGGCGATTGACCAGATGTATCTCTTTGCTCAACGTGGCCGTCATTGTCTGCTCCTCGCAGTGAACCGATCGACGGGTTTGATCTCGCCGTCGTTTCTGAGATTGTTCGTTCTCGGGTTTCATGTTGAATGATCGCAGCGTCAAAACGCTCCCGGCATTCTTCGTATAAGCCTTGACACAATCCTGGATAGTGTGTCAAGGGGGGAAGAAGGCCGCGCAGGATCCGGAAAGGATGATCGGGAAGATGGGCGCCGTCACATGCGCCGGGATCGTCTCGGCCCGGGACAGACGAAACGGATTCTGTTTGTTCAGGGGTTCCCCGTCTGCGCGGAGGCACGGGAAAACCGGCTCCGGCCGTGCGGCCGGAAGGAAGGACCCGTGCGCGTCAAGACAAGCCGATCCGTGTCCCATTTTGCAGAGATCGAAATTGTTACCTTCAAACCGCTTTAAAAAAGGAGAAACCAGATGTCTGCCAAGCTAATGGAATACTTTAACAAACAACCCCGGCTAGGTACCTTGAGCACCTCTTCTAAGGATGGTAAGATCAATGTGGCTTATTTTGGCTCGCCCCGCATGGTCGATGAAAAAACGGTGGTCATGGGGTTGGGGCAGAACCGCACCTTCGCTTATTTGCAGGAGAATCCCAACGCCGTCTTCATGATCATGGAGCCCGGAAAGACGCTCTCCGAATGGAAAGGTGTCCGGGTGTACCTCCAGATGACGGATTGCCAGACCGCGGGGGCCAAGCTCGATCAGATACGGGCCAAAATTGCGGAGGTCGCCGGGGAGGGCGCCGCCAAAATGATCCATGCGGCCGTGACCTTTGCGATTCAGGAAATCCGACCTCTGGCTGATTTCGGACAGGGTTGGGAACAATCAATCTGATGGCCGCTGCTTTGGGGCCGGTCCATGATTCCTGTATTCCGCTGATTCGGTATTCCCATGGGGACGGATTTCCTGAGTTCAAATTGAAATGGAGATTGCAGACGTGCGGCGACAGGTAACGGAAATCATTCACAAAGAGGAATTCCCGGCCAAATGCTGCCGCTGCTTTATGCCGGAGTCCTTTTTTTCCCAAAACTGCCTTGCATATCACCAGGTCCTGCAGGATCTGAAAGTCGACACGATCGGCGACGGCGCCAACTATCCCGGGGCCGCCATCCGCACCTACCACCTTTCGGGACACAGTCCGGACTGTCTGGCCGTCCTGCTGGGGGACGAGGCCATTGTCGTGGGAGATATCGTCCTGCCGGAGATATCTCCCTGGCCCACCTGTGAAGCCTCGTTCGGCGAGGTCGCCGAAGTTCTCCAACCCGAGTATGGCCCATCGGAAACCCTCTTCGGACTGCGGCGATACATCAAATCACTGAAAAAGTTAATGGCGATCAGCCAAAGCCATCCGGCAGTGCTCATTTTGCAGCCATCATCGAATCCATGACGGCGGACGACGACCGGGTTTAACGTTTTCAGGGTGACAGGAGGAAATGATGAAGGATCCGATTTTCGAACCGATCAGAATCAAGGCCCTTGAAATCAAAAACCGCATCTACATGCCCGCCATGCATTTGAACATGGCCCAGGATTTTGCAGTCACGGAGCGGTTGGTGGATTTCTATGCGGAGCGGGCCCGGGGCGGGGTGGGCATGATCAGTGTCGGCTACGCCACGGTGGACGCGTATTCCGGCGGACCCACCAACATCGGCGCCCACAAGGATGAATTCATCCCGGGTCTTGCGCGGCTGGCAGCGGGCATCAAAGCCAACGGCGCCCGCAGCGCGGTGCAGATTAATCACGCCGGCCGCTACAATTTTTCCTTTTTTATGGACGGCCGGCCGCCGGTGGCGCCCTCGGCCGTTGCGTCGCGACTGACCAAAGAAACACCACGGGCGCTGGAGCGCGACGAGATCAAAGAGGTCATTGACCACTTCGCCCAGGCCGCCCGCCGGATTGAAGAAGCCGGGTTCGAGGCCGTGGAGGTGTTATGCGGCACCGGATATTTGATCAGCGAGTTCCTGTCCCCCCTGACCAATCAAAGGACCGATGAATACGGGGGCTCTTTCGAAAACCGGATGCGGTTTGGCCTGGAAGTGATGCAGGCCATCAAAAAAGTCGTCGGCCACGATTTTCCGCTGATCGCCCGCATCAACGGCAATGACTTTATGCCGGGCGGTTCGGGACGCAAAGAATTGACGGATTTCGCGCAACGGCTGACGACCGTGGGCGTGGATGCCCTGTGCGTCAATGTGGGCTGGCACGAAGCGCGCGTGCCGCAAATCGTCGCCTCCGTGCCGCGGGGGGTGTTCGCGTATTTGGCCCGGGGGATCAAAGAGCGGGTGGCTGTGCCGGTGATTGCCAGCCATCGGATCAATGACCCGGATACGGCGCGGGAGATGATTGCCGATGGCATGTGCGACATGGTGGCCATGGGGCGTCCTCTGATTGCCGATCCCTACTTGCCGGAAAAGGCCCGGGCCGGGCGTGAACGCGAAATCGTGCATTGCATCGCCTGCGCCCAGGGCTGTTTCGACCACATTTTCAAGATGAAGCCCGTGGAATGTCTGTGCAACCCGCGCGCCGGACACGAAAAAGACCGCAAGATCCGCAAAACGGATGCACCCCAGAAGATCATGGTGATTGGCGGTGGGCCGGCCGGAATGAGCGCCGCCCTGGCGGCCGCGGAACGGGGCCATGATGTGACCCTTTTTGAAAAGAACCCCCGGCTGGGCGGACAGCTGCATCTGGCGGCGGCGCCGCCGGGGCGGGATGAGTTTGCCGGTTTGGTCCGGGATCTGGCCAATCAGCTGGCGGTCCAAGGGGTCAAAGTCGTACTGAACAAAAAGGTTGGCCAAGACTTGATCGCTGCGGAAAAACCCGCGGTGGTCATACTGGCGACCGGTGCCACCCCGGTCACACCGCCGATTACCGGCGCAGATCTTCCCCATGTGGTCCAGTCCTGGGACGTGCTGGCCGACCGCGTGCGCACCGGCAGGCGCGTGGTGGTAATCGGCGGCGGCGCCGTAGGGGTTGAAACGGCCTTGTTTCTGGCGGAAAAAGGAACGCTTAGCGGCGATGCTCTCAAATTTCTCCTGGTCAACAAGGCCGAAGCCCCCGAAGATCTCTATGCGATGGCTGTCAAGGGCACTAAAGAAGTCGTGCTCATTGAAATGTTAGAAAAAGTCGGTAAGGATATCGGCCTGTCCACCCGCTGGGCGATGCTGCAGGACCTATCGCGGGTGGGGATCAAAACCAATGTGGCTACCACGGCCCTGGAAATTACCCCGGGCGGTGTAAAAGTGAGATTAGACGATACCGTGGAGGAAATCCCGGCCGACAGTGTGGTCTTGGCGGCCGGTGCGCGTTCCTACAATCCGCTCCGGCAATTGATTGAAGCCCAAGGGATCGCGTGCCGGGTCGTGGGCGATGCCCACAAGGTGGGTTTGGCTTTTGATGCCGTGCATCAGGGTTTTGCGGCGGGAAGAGAGATTTGAAGCTCTTCGGCGCTTCGTGTTTCCGTACCGGCGACTTGGATGGATTGGGGCCGGACGCGCTTTACGAGGTCGGCGAGGTTGTGATCGAACTGGAGATAACCGATGCGACCCGACCCGGCCAAGTCATTATCCCCCACGGATTCGGCCTGGACTACAAGGGCCGGGTCTACGGGGTGAACGTGAATCGGCTCACCAAGAACACCTATCGGGACCGGTGGGCGGGCACCCCTCTGCACCGTTATGTCCCGTGCCGGGTGGAGAAGGTGTAGCCGCGCGCGCAATGCCGTGGCGTGCCGCACATTGGGTGTTTGAGCGTGTAATTCGTGCCAAATCAGAAACCAAGAGAGGAGCAGACGGATGGGACCGCTTAAAGGCGTGAAAATTATCGAGGTCGGCGGAATCGGACCGGGGCCGTTTTGCGGCATGATGCTTGCGGACATGGGCGCGGAGGTGATCCGCATCGAGCGCAAGGGCCAGTTGGCTCTAACTGACTCCAAATACGATATTTTGACGCGTAACCGCCGCTCCATCGCCATCGATCTCAAAAAAGCCGAGGGGGTGGCCGCGGTGCTCAAGATGGTGGAACAGGTCGATGCGCTGCAGGAGGGGTTTCGGCCCGGCGTCATGGAAAAATTGGGACTGGGACCGGAGGTTTGTCTGACACGCAATCCCCGGCTGGTTTACGGACGCATGACCGGCTGGGGACAGGAAGGCCCGCTGGCCCGTTCCGCCGGCCATGATATCAATTACATCTCCTTGTCCGGGGCTTTGCACACGATCGGCCGGGCAGGGGAAAAGCCGGTTCCGCCGTTGAATCTGGTGGGGGACTTCGGTGGCGGGGGGATGCTGCTCGCGTTTGGAATGGTCTGCGGGCTTTACGAAGCCTCGCGATCCGGTGAAGGACAAGTCGTGGATGCGGCGATGGTGGACGGATCGGCCGCGCTGATGGCCCTGATCTATGGCCTAAGAGCTTCGGGCCAATGGACAGACGAGCGCGGCGTGAACCTGCTGGACGGCGGGGCGCACTTCTACGACACCTATGCGACAGCGGACGGCAAATACATTTCGGTCGGCTCCATCGAACCCCAGTTCTACGCGCACTTGCTGGAGCGGGCCGGGATCACTGGGCACGATTTTCAAAACCAGATGGATCGCAGGCAGTGGCCGGAGCTCAAAGCGCAGCTCGTCGCGATCTTTAAGACAAAGACCCGGGAAGAGTGGTGTCGGATTATGCAGGACGTCGATGTTTGTTTTGCACCGGTTTTATCTCTGGACGAGGCCCCTGAGCACCCCCATAACCAGGCCCGCCGGACTTTCGTCGAGGTCGACGGCGTGCGCCAACCCGCTCCTGCCCCGCGTTTTTCACGTTCGCCAGCCGAAGCGCCGAGTCCGCCGCCGGTGCCCGGGCAAGATACCGAAGCCGTGTTGACGGACTTCGGTTTTAGTGATAGGGCGCTCGAAGCGCTGAAAGCCGCCGAAGCCATTTGAAATGAAACCAAAAGGAATAG
>CP070697.1:1068452-1079218 GCA_020353555.1 Desulfobacterales bacterium | reverse complement strand
AATCGGCATACGGCCGAGCAGCCATAAGTCCCCCGCATGTCACCCCCAATGGGTGTGAACTCCCGGGATGCGGGGAAATCGCCATCATCGCGTTTGAGGGGACGGATATTCCCGTGGGCGGGACCATGGACTCCTCCTTCCTGCGAGCCCAGGCGGCAATCGCTGACCAGGAGCTCAAACGCTTAACGCGGTTCGTCCAACGGCCAGAGCTCCTTTTCTTCCAGAACCGATTTCAGCGTCTTCAAAGCGCCATTCGTCGCCGGTATGCCGCCATAAACAAAGGTTTGAAAAATCACCTCGGCGATTTCTTCCGGGCTACAGCCGACATTCAAAGCCGCCTGGATATGAAGGCGCAGCTCATCCAGACGGGAAAGGACCGTCAGGGCCGCAACGGTAATCAGCTGCCGGGTCTTGTGAGGAATTTTTTCCCGGGCATACATTTGACCGGTGATAAAAAGGGATAGATCTTTGGCGATTTCTCGGTCGAACGCCCGCCATAGATCATAAGGTCTCTCGTCGCGGATGCCTTTGAAATAGAGCTCGGCGGTCTTTTGGGTTTTCTCGATCAGCTCTTTATCCAAAATGAATGCCTCCCCCGTTGGGTGGTTTAAACGGGTAACTGTCACGCCGGATGGAGATTCTGCGGTGGTTTAGCCGGTCTTTAATTTCTTGACTTCCGCGATGATGGCTGGAACCACCTGAAAAAGATCGCCGGCGATCCCATAGTCGGCCTTGGAAAAAATGGGTGCCTCCGGATCCTTGTTGATGGCCAGAATATATTTAGAAGTCGACATGCCCGCCAGATGCTGAATGGCCCCTGATATGCCACAGGCGATGTAGAGCGTGGGCGACACGGTTTTGCCGGTCTGGCCCACCTGGTCACTGTGGGCGCGCCACCCTTCGTCCACGGCCGAACGCGATGCCCCCACGGCCGCGCCGAGCAGGCTTGCCAGTTCTTCAACCACCGCAAAATTGCCGCCGGTGCCGCGCCCGCCCGAAACGACGATCTCGGCTTCCGTCAATTCGACCTTGTCGCCGGTTTCCATCTTCCTTTCGACGACCGTTGTTTTAATTTCCCCCACTTGGACCGCCGCTCGTGCGGTGGAACAATTTTTGGACGTGGCCGTGATGGGCATCACATTGGGGCGAATGGCAACGATCGGCAGTGCCCCTTCAACTTCGACCGCTGCAAATACTTTCCCCCCGAACATGGGTCGGGTGAAGGCCAATTTGGCATTTTCCAGCGTAATGCCCACACAATCCATAACCAGCCCGGCATCCAGCCGCGCGGCCAGCCGCGCGGCCAGATCCTTGCCTTGGACCGAAGCGCCAATGATCACCAGCGCGGGGTCCGCGGCGCGGATCAACTCGGCCAGAACACTGGTATAGCCATCAGTCGTATAATCGGCGAGCGCCGGGTCGTCGGCCACCACGATTTTATCAGGACCGTATTTTTCGATTTCCCCGCCGAGGGTCGCCACCTCCGCGCCGATCACGGCGGCCGTCACATCGGTTCCCAAGCCATCCGCCAAGCGCCGGCCTTCGCTGACCGCCTCAAAACTGACCTTTCGAAATTCGCCGTCTCTCTGTTCCGTGATAACAAACACACCTTGCGCCATCATTGACTCCTTTTCCCTTCGGCCTGAAGTTGTGGTTTTTGACCTCAAGCCTAAAGCATTTGTCACCAAAGCACTCGTGCTTCAATGGCCGACAAGAATTCTTGTGAGCTCAAATTACTTTCGTCTCTTCATGTAACACTTTCACCACCGAGGCCGCGATCGCGGAAGCCGTCTCACCCGTGATCATTTTCACCGCCTGCCGTTGGGGCGGATAGCTGAGGGCTTTGATTTTGACCTTGCGCTTTTCCTTGCCCACCCCGGCGGGATCGATGCCCAGGTCAGCCAGGGTTTTTACCTCCAAGGGCTTCTTCTTGGCTTTCATAATCCCGGGCAAAGACGCATAGCGCGGCTCATTCAACCCGCGTTGGGTGGTGAACAGGGCTGGCAAGGAAGCCTCCACGACCACGGTGCCCCCGTCGATCACACGCCGGCAGCGAATCTTACCGTCCGCGATCTTCTGTTCGATGACCAGGGAAATCTGGGGAATATCCAAGAACTCGGCCACCGCCGCGCCGATTTGATAATTATCTTCGTCCACCGCGCGTTGTCCGGCAATGATCAGATCATAGGGAATCTGTTTGAGCGCGGCGGATAGAACTTTGGCCGTGGCCAGCGCATCACTGCCTTCCGCCAGGGGATCGTTGATGTGGATCCCCTTATCGGCTCCCATCGCCAAGGCCGTTCGAATTGTTTCCTGCGCCTTTGGCGGACCCATGGAAAGAATCGTCACGGTGCCGCCCTGGGCTTCTCTGATTCGCAGGGCTTCCTCCACGGCAAGCTCATCGTACGGATTCATGATCCATTTGATATCTTCCGTCTTAATCGATTGGCCGTCGCCGGCAATCTGAACCAGTGCTTCCGTGTCCGGCACCTGTTTGACTAATACCACAACCTCCATTTTGCACTCCTTTCGTCATTGGCAGACTGTATCGTTTTGCGGGCCGTGCGCCGGCCCGATTCTTTCTGAATCTCTTAGCGGTTGGCCTTCCGGATGCCGAGCTGATCCAGCGCAATGATCCACTTGCAGATGTTGGCCGAACCTTCCACCATGGTATACGTCGGGGCATCCCGGAAAAAACGGGCCACCGGATACTCGGTGGAATAGCCGTAGGCGCCCAGAATCCGCATGGCATAGTTGGCACACTTGGTAACTACCTCCCCGGCCAGATATTTGGCCTGAGCGACATCCAGGCCGTTGTTTAGTCTTCCCTGATCCTTGGCCCACGCGGCTTTGTAAACCACAAGCCGGGCCGCCTCAATTTCGGCGGACATCTGGGCAATCATATCCTGGTTCATTTGAAATTCGCCGATCGGTTTGCCAAACTGACTGCGCTCATTGCAGTATTTTACGGCTTCGTCCAGACAGGCTTGGGCCAGGCCCACGGCCCCGGCGGCCGCCGACAGCCGCGTTTGATTTAAAGAGCCGAATAAAATCTTGGCCCCATCACCCGGGTTGCCGAGCATATTTTCTTTGGGGACCCTTGTATCCGCAAGGTAAATCTCGCCCGTGGGGGACGAGCGCGAACCCATTTTATCCAGCACCGTCGTACGGATGGCGTTGAAGTTTTTGAGCTCGACGACAAAGGCGGACAGGCCTTTGGAGCCCTTGGAAGGATCGGTGTAGGCGTAGTAAATGATTGCATCGGCGATATCGGCATTGGAAATCCAAGTCTTGGAGCCATTGACCAGCCAATGGTCGCCCTTGTCTTCGGCCCGGGATTTCATCGCCATCACATCGGAACCCGCGTTCGGTTCCGTCATGGCAAACGCGCCCAGGTATTCGGCGCTGACCAGTTTGGGGATGTATTTTTGCTTTAACGCATCACTGCCATAGGTATAGATCGTATACGCGCAGCCCAGCGTTTGCATGTTAATCTGGACGCGCAGCGAACTCGAGGCCTTGGCGATTTCTTCGGTCACGATCATTGACGCCAGCCAGCCCATGTCCGATCCCCCGTATTCTTCGGGTATGACCGTTCCGAACAGACCGAGTTCGCCCATGGGTTTGATGACTTCTTCGTACGGGAAGTAATGTTTTTCATCCCACTCGTCGGCGAAAGGAGCGATTTTCTCGGCGGCAAAATCGCGCACCATATCGCGCAGCATCGCAAGTTCTTCCGATAGGCTAAAATCCATTTCTCGTCCTCCTGGTTAAGTTTGTAAGGATCCATGAGGCCCCCAATTAACAGTTAAAAGGCATCCCCGGATCTAACGGCGCACATCCGTGTATACAGTATACCATAAATAAAGAAGTATAGTTAAATGCGACGGGTGTGTCAAGCCAGAGAGCATTGGGAATGATTATTGACGATTGCCGACTGAGGATTGTTTCACCTGCAAATATGCTTTAACAATAAAGATCATCTTTCTTTATTCAATATTCAACCTGCAATCGTCAATCGTTCCATCAAGCTAACCCCCCAGGTAGGCTTCTTTCACCTTGGGATTATCTAAAAGATCGGCCGCCAGACCTTCCAGCACGATTTCCCCGGTCTCAAGGACAAAGGCGCGCTTGGCGATGTTTAAGGCGGCTTTGGCATTCTGCTCCACCAGCAAGATGGTGGTGCCGGATTCGTTGAGCTTTTTGATGACCGACAAGATTTCCCTCACGATAAGCGGGGCAAGGCCCATAGAGGGTTCGTCCAACAATAAAAGCTCGGGCCGTCCCATCAGGGCCCGGGCAATGGCAAGCATTTGCTGCTCGCCACCGGAAAGGGTGCCGGCAACCTGTTTGGCCCGCCGCCCAAGTATCGGAAACAATCTATAGACCTCTTCGATTCGCCGATCTATTTCGGCGCGATTGCGCCGCCTGTAGTATAGGTAAGCACCCAGATGGATGTTGTCCTGGACTTTCAGGTGCGCAAATATCTGTCTGCCTTCCGGAACCTGACAAATACCCAGCCCCACGATTTTGTTGGCCGGCAAGCCGACGATATCCCGTTCTTTATATAGAATGGACCCCTGTTGCGTCTTAATCAAACCCGTGATCGCTTTCAGGAGGGTTGATTTTCCGGCGCCATTGGCTCCAATGATGGAAACGATTTCGCCCTTGGACACCTCTATTGAAACTCCTTTCAGAGCCGGTATCGTCGCGTAGAATGCATTCAGATTTTCAATCCTAAGCATCGTACTCCTCGCCACCACCTAAATAGGCCTCAATCACCCTGGGGTTGTTTTGAATCTCCACCGGCGGACCTTCGGCAATTTTTTCTCCATAGTTGAGTACCATGATATCATCGGAGATATCCATAACGACGCGCATGTCATGTTCCACCAGCAGGACCGTGACTCCCTGGTCCTTGATGCGCCGAATCAAGTTCGACGCCGCCAAGGTCTCCGTTTCATTCAAACCGGCAGCGGGCTCGTCCAGACAGACAAATGTAGGCTCGGTTGCCAGCGCACGGCCGATTTCTAGTACTTTGCGTTCCCCCAAGGGCAGGCTGTCGGCAGATTCGTTGCATTTATCGGCTAATCCGATAAATTTCAGAATCCCGATGGCCTTCTCCCGCATGTGCTCCTCCTTGCGCCTGACTGTCGACAGCCGAAGACCGGAGGCAATAAAAGAGGATTTTGTGCGCATGTGGCAGCCCACCATGACGTTTTCAAGCACGGTCATGTTGGTAAACAACTCAACGGTTTGAAAGGTGCGGGAGATGCCCAGTCTCGCTATTTCATGGGCCTTGAGGTGCTCGATAGATTGGCCTTTGAAAAAAATCGCGCCTTCAGTTGGCGGAAATGTGCCAGTGATGACATTAAACAAAGTCGTTTTACCCGCACCATTGGGTCCGATAACCGCCTTAATGACACCCCTTCGGACCTGAAAATTCAGGTTAATCAACGCCGTCAGGCCGCCAAAAGCCATGACGACGTCATTGACCTCTAAGATGGTATCTGTTCGCTCTTCGTCCACCGACCGTCTATCTCCTGAGCCAGTTTTTGATCATATGCGGTATTCCCGCCAGGCCTTGAGGCAAAAATATGGTTACCACTAGCAGGATGAGACCGTAAACAATAATCTCAAACTCCTCAAAGAAATGCAGCCATTCGAAACTTAAAAAAGTAATCAAAAAGGCACCGATAATTGCGCCCCAGATGTCATGCATGCCGCCCAGCGCAATCATGATCAGCAGTTTGATCGAAAAGAACAAATCGAAGGTCGAAGGGTTAATGAAGTTCAGATAATGGGCATACAGACTTCCAGCGAGCGACGCCAGGATAGCCGAATAAACGAAAACCACAATCTTATATCGGGATACGTTCACCCCCGTGGCGCTTGAAGCCGCCTCGCTGACATGGATAGCCCTCAACGCCCGCCCGTCACGAGATTGAATGATATTAATCGTAAAAAGAAAGACCGCGAAAACAAAAAACCAGACCAGGTAATAATACTTCTCAACGGAATTAAATTGAAACCCGAACAAGTTTAACCCCGGAATGCCGATCAGGCCATCCGGCCCGCCGGTCCATTCCCCTTCCTCGTTGAAGATGATAAACACAATGATTCCAAAGGCCAGGGTGGCCATAGCCAGATAGTGACCCCTGAGTTTCAGAGAAGGGACACCCACCAAAACCGCCACGATCGAAGCCGCAACCATGCCGATTGCCATACAGATCCATGGATTCATCCCGTATTTGGCGGTTAGAATTGCAGAAACGTAAGCGCCGATGCCGAAAAAAGCCGCCTGTCCGAGGGAAATCTGACCGGCATACCCCATCAGCAAACTCAATCCGATCGTAATCAAACAGTAAATTCCAGCAAAGACCATAAGATCGGGGTAATTAGCAATGGCGGGTACGCCGCGTGCAATCCATGGAAATACAACAATCAATAAGGCAAAAACAATTAGGGGAAGCTTGCGTATCTGAAGCATGGCTAAAACTTTTTGATCTTCGTGACCTCGACACTGCCCAACAGGCCACTCGGCTTTATGAAAAGCACTGCCAGCAGCGCGATCAGGGCAAAAGCATCTTTGTACCCCGAATGGATCAAACCGGCACCAAAGGATTCAATCGTACCCAGTACCAGGCCGCCGAGGATGGCCCCTGGAAAACTGCCCAGGCCCCCCAGAACAACGGCTCCAAAACCCTTTACAGCCAACATGGCGCCGCGATTATAATCCATTAGTGCGATGGGGGTCAAAATGATCCCAGCTACCGCACCGATGGCAGCAGAGAGGCAAAATGACAGCGAGATCATCTGTTTGACGTTGATACCGACAAGACTGGCCGCGTCGGGATTGTCGGCACAGGCGCTCATGGCCTTGCCGATGATGGTTTTTTCAAAGAACAGCGTTAATAAAACGACGATAACAAGCAGGAACCCGCCGACCCAGACATATTGAGGCTGGATCACGGCCCCCAATAAATTGATCGGAGTTCTTCCGGAAAATGCCGGCAAATCAAAGGGGTCCTTCCCCCAAATGATCATGGCGATGCCTCTGATAACAATCGAAGCACCGATGGTTGCAATAATCAAAGTCAACACCGACGGCTGGCGAATCGGACGGATGGCCAACCGATCTAGCAGAATGCCGACCAGCGTAACCATAATAACCGTTGCGGGAAACGCGATCAAAATGGGCAGCCCGACCGCGACGTGAAAAAAGACCATGATCAATCCGCCCAGCACGACGAACTCACCTTGGGCCAAATTAATAATTTCAGTCACGTTATAGATAATATTAAACCCGATAGCCACCATGGCATAGATGCTGCCGACGGTCAGACCGGTAATCAGATACTGAAACAGCTGGCTTGCAAGGGTTATTTTTTCCATCGCCGCTTACTTCATAAAAAGTGAGGGTGGTGAATTCACCACCCCCACGAAGTGTTCTAAAATTGATACGAAGAGACTAATCTGCCATTGCCCAATCCCCACCCTTAACGACAATCATGTTGAAAGCATCCTGCCAAACCAAGCCGTTATGATCATTAGGCGAGAAGTTAAAAACTCCATGCTGGCCGACAAAGCCCTTCTTGTTTTCGAGGTAGTCACGAATCTTGGCTCTATCGCAGCCCACAGCATTGAGTGCATCGACCGCTAAACCTAAAGCGTCCCAGGCATGCCCGCCAAAGGTACTGACAGGTTCCCTGTATTTGCCCGTATATTGATTGGTGTACTCCATGGTAACCTTTTTTTGCGGATGGGTCTCAGGTAAAGCCTCTGGAGTGACGACGGCCCCTAAAGGAGTGTAAACACCCTCAGCTGCCCCAGCAGCCAGCTCAATATTTTTGCGGCTTCCGAAACCATGGCTCTGATAGAAAACAATACCAGTCATGCCCAAGTCTCTGTAATTGCGAAGCACGGTAACCTGTGGTGGACCGATGGACCAGTTAACAATGGCCTGGGGGGTGAGACCTTTAATTTTGGTCAGCTGGGCGGTCATATCCGTATCTTGAGGCCCGTAGGATTCATCAGCAACAATCTCAAGGCCATACTGAGGCGCCAGTCGCACAAGCTCACTTTGACCACTTTTGCCAAATCCGTCAGTGGCACTGATGATGGCGATTTTTTTAATGCCCTTCTTTTTCATATGGTCAAAAATGGCTTCAACAGCCATGCTGTCGGACTGTGGCACCTTAAACACCCATGAACGTTGTTTGCCGGCATCGTCGGTGACGATCTTGTAACTGGCCGCGCACGAAATCAAAGGAATCTTATATTGTTCTGCCAAGGGCACAACCGCCAGCGAGTTCCCGCTTAAAGAAGGACCAATTACCACGCACACCTTATCCTGAGTCATAAGTTTTTTAACAGCCAGGTTGGTTTTGGTGGCATCCCCTTCGTCATCATAAATAATCAGTTCTAGCTTTTTGCCATTTATCCCACCCTTTTGATTGATTTCATCAGCAATCAACTCGGCCGTCTTTTTTTCAGGATCCCCCAGAAAGGATGCCCGACCGGTAACTGAAAATACAGCCCCGACTTTATAAGAATCTGCCAACGCTGGAGCAACAAGTACACCGCAACAAAATAGACAGACCATTGCCATAATTGCAAATTTTTTAGACATAACTGTCCTCCTTTTGGATAGTTGAACCTCAGAAAATTAACACCGTTCAATTCTCAAAGGCTGTTCATACTTGCGTACCATATTCAGCCATGCAGGGTTTTGTCAAGCGAAAAAGCACTCAAATTCATGCGCAGCGAATTTCAGCGGCAACGAGGTAAAGCCAATGAATTCAACTTCCAGTCCAATAGCCTTGGGGATCAAAGCGTCGGAGCATCGCCAATTCTTCCTCACCGGGCACCGGGGTTTGATGCACTTCGGGCGCAACCCGCAGAGGCCAGCCGGTGTGGGCCTGAACCGCTTCAACCGTCACGCCGGGATGAACCGCAACGAGAATCATCTCGCACGTTTTCGCATCAAAGTGAAAAACGCCCAGCGTGGTAATAACCGCCGCCGGACCGCCCCGGGGCAAGCCGACGCGCCGGCGCCAGCCGGGGCCCTCGCCATACCCCGGCGAAGTCATGTAGTCGACCCGGGGAACGAAACGCCGCTTTTCGTGGGACATGACAATAATGTGCCGCCCGGCGAGGCTGGCCAGGTCGCAGGCCCCGCCGCTGCCCGGCAGCCGTGTCGCGATCCGGCTCAGGCCGCCGACGTAGCTGGTGTTCAAGTTGCCAAAGCGGTCCACCTGGGCCCCGCCGATGAAGCTGACATCCACCTGTCCCTGTTGCAGCAGTCCCATGGCATCGGCCGTATCGGCCAGCCACTGCGCATGGTAGAGGTTGGGCAAATCCCCCATGGTCAGGATCGGCGCCGGTGCAACCGTATCCCGTACGATCCCCAGTTCGTAGACGCCGATGGCATTCGGGGCATGCGTACTTTTGGCCAGCAGGAATCCCAGCAGCGGCAAACGCATGCCGACAAAAACCACTTCGCCATCCCTAATTTCACGAGCAGCAGCGGTTACCATCAGTTGCGGCAGGGTAAAGCCGATGGGTGGGGATTTTTCAGAATCTTGGGGCCGCGTCGGGTTTGAATGACGATCCATTGCAATCAAGGGCTGTGGTTGCCAGTTGGGAGTTACGGGTGGCGCCTTACCGAGGGAAGAGGCGGTCACCTGCTTCTGAAATCACGCCTGCCCGCATGATCAGTATCCAAAATCGGCGGGTGCGGAGGGCGCATGATTCTTCAAGGCCAGCCCCGCCGCGCGATCTGTCCCGAGCAGATCCAGATAATCTTCAGGGCTGCCAACGGCATCGACCCAGCAGCGCTGCCATTCGTCAAAACCCTCGAGGGTTTGGCTCGCGCCGCGATAATCGATAAACGCTTGATGGTCGCGGTTATAATGCCCCGGTACCGGAGCCGGATGCGCGCCCCACGGCCGATGAACCACCGCACTGACCCGAAAACCGGGCGTAATAACCCGATTGGGATCGCTGCGGATGACATCCGGCGCGACAATTTCCTCGGCCGTGATGATGATGTGACGGCTGGCCAGACAGGCATCACGGGTGACGCCCAAGTTTCCCCACGCGTGGGCGTTGCCGAACTCATCGGCACGCTGGACGTGGATGAAGGCGACGTCGGGGTTGATCGCCGCAACGGCGGTTAAACGATCCCCACTGAAGGGACAGGTAATAACTTTAAGACCGATGTTGGTCTTAAACAGATCGCTGCCCAAAGCCGTGCGGGCCGGCATGAAAGAAACCCCCATGGCTCCGGCGCGCAGCCCCAGCGCCAGGGTTAGATTCGAGTGATCTTCCATTTCAAGAACGCCGGATTCGACGCCCCGACGCAGATTGTAGCAAGAGCCGGTGATCACGTTGCCGACCCACGCCGCCCGAACGCGACGCGCGCACCCCGCGCCGATCAATTGGTCAAACAAGATGTCCGAAATCGGTCCGATCAGGGTGAGGTGCCGTTTGCGTTGGCGGATAAGCTCATGCCCGGCCGCAAACGGGATGAGGGATTCCAGCGACAAACCCAAGGCCACCGAACTGTCGTCCGGCACGAAACGGCCAATCGCTTCCGGCAGCGTGAGTAGTTTTGACGGCCTCACTTCAGGTCCACCTTTGCAACTTCAATTTGAACACCAAGGCCGGTGGGCTAGCCGGAGCCATTTTGGCGGCTCTGTTTAAGGGATCGCTCGAAATCCTCGAAGAATTTGTTGCGCTGTTTCCAGTCCGGACCAAAGCGT
>CP070697.1:1057581-1068352 GCA_020353555.1 Desulfobacterales bacterium | reverse complement strand
CTTTCGATCTGGAACACGCCGACGGTGTCGGATTTGCAGATCATGTCAAAGATGCGGAGATCTTCCTTGGGAATCGTCGCCATGCTGTATGACTTTCCGTAATGCGCTTCCAGCAGATCGAACCCCAGGTGAAGCTGCCGCAACGCTCCCAGGCCCAGGAGATCCACCTTGAACAACCCCAACTGCTCAAGACATTCCTTGTCCCACTGGATCACCGTCCGTCCCGGCATGGTGGCGTTCTCGATCGGGACCAGCGTCGAAACCGGCTCATGGCCGAGCAGGAACCCACCCGAATGGATGGAGAGGTGCCGTGGGAAATCGAGGATTTCATCGGCCAGCCGCCGCAGGTGCTGGTGGACGGACTGCTTCGGATCGAGTCCGGCCTGGGCCAAGGTCGCACTTGCAATTTTTCCACGCCACGGCAGCAGTTTGGATAGTCGGTCCAGCGCGGTTTCGGGAATCCCCAGTACTTTGCCTACGTCCCGTACGGCCGAGCGCGGCCGGTAGCGGATGAAGTTGGCGACCATCGCGGCGTGGCTGCGCCCATACTTCGCGTAGACGTGCTGGATCACCTCCTCCCGGCGGTCATGCTCGATGTCGAGATCGATGTCCGGAGGCTCGGCGCGTTCGCGCGAAAGAAACCGCTCGAACAGCAGCCCGAGCCGGACGGGATCAACGGCGGTAATCCCCAGGCAATAACAAACCGCCGAGTTGGCCGCCGATCCCCTTCCCTGGCAGAGGATTCCGTGCGTGCGGCAAAAACCCACGACTTCCCAAATCGTCAGAAAGTAGCCGCAGTAGTCGAGCTCGCCGATCAGGTCGAGCTCATTGTCGAGCTGTTGGATCACCGCCGGCGGGATCGTTCCGCCGTAGCGTTCCCGGGCTCCCGCCAGGGTTAACTGGCGCAACCGCTGGATGGTGGTCGTGCCGTCGGCGAGCCTCTCCGAAGGATAACGGTAGCGTAAGTGATCCAGGGAGAAGCGGCAGCGCGCGGCGACCTCAAGGGTGCGGGCGACAGCGGTCGGATCATCCTCAAAGAGCGCGGTGAAGCGCTGAGGAGATTTGAGCGCATACTCGGCATTCGGTTTGAACAGGCATCCGGCCTCCACGAGTTTCACCCGGTGGCGAATGCAGGTCAGGACATCCTGCACCGGACGCCGTTCCGGCCGGTGGTAGAGCACCTCCATGCCGGCCACCAGCGGCAGCCGGTAGCGCTTAGCGCGCCGGCGAAGCCGTGCCTCCTGTTCCGGCTCCTCCGCCCGTCGGTGCCGCGTCAGCAGACCATACAGCCGGTCGCCGAATGCGTCGCCCAACGGGTGGGCCACGAAAAACGGCTCGACCTTACCGACCAACAGGCTGCGGTCCCCGCCCCACAGGGCAATCAGATCCGCGGCGTGCTCACAGACCTCCCGCCAGCCGACCTGGCTCCGGCCTTTTTCCGAACGACGCCGCCCGATGGTAATCAGACGGCAAAGATTGGCGTACCCCGTCCGGTTCATAGCGAGCAACACCAAGGTCGATCCGTCCTCAATCGTGATCTCCGCACCCAGGATCAAGTGAACGCCAAGCTCGCGCGCTTTAACGTGCGCCTCGACGACTCCGTATACGCCGTCGCGGTCGGTAAGCGCCATTTTCTTCAGGTCGAGCGCCGCGCCGGCCGCCACCAGCTCCTCGGGAAAGCTGGCGCCTTCCAGAAACGAGAAGTTGCTCTTGCACCATAGTGGAACGTAGTCAGCCATGCCGGACTTCCCCCCTGTTGGGTTATTCGACCCGTCCCTGAAGGAACCAACGCTGTCGGATCCGGTCGTAGTATACCCAAAGCATTGCGCCCGTCTGGCTTTCGGCAAAGTAGTACTCGCGATGCACCCACCGCCGCCACCAGCCCCCCGAGACGATATAGGGCCCGAACGCACGCCCCGCAGATTCCCGCGGTAGGCCCGGCGGTATCCATCCGTCCGCCGCCGGTCGCGGCAGCGGAATCGGGTGGGCCTGGATCCTCCGAATCAGGCGGCGGGTCTCCACGTTGCACGGCCGGGGAGCGGCCAGGGTATCAAGGGGTTCCCAGATGAAGCGTCCCTCGGGCAGGTGTCCTTCGCGCAGCCGGGCGAACACCACGGCCTCGTCTCCGAACTCAGCCCGCACGCGTGCCAGAGCCCGGTTGGCTGCGGCCAGATCGCGCTTGGGCCGTGAGCCGAGCAATCGAGGTTGCTCCAGCTTGGCCGCGATACTCCGACCCACCAAGCTAATCTCCACCACGCCGTCCGGCAGCTTGAGGATTGCGTAAAGTCTTAAGCGAATCAGATCGAGCAGCTGGCGGGCTTCCCGCGTGGGTGCCGCCGGTCGGATCCGCTCCATGTGGTCTCCGCCCCGATCGAAGCGCAACCGCACCTGGACCTCCGTCAGGACGCGGCCTCGCTGGGCCAGCATCTGGAGCAGCGGATGCAGCAGCTGCTCGATCGCCGCCATCAAACGCCCGAGGTTGATTTCGGGGTAATCCAGCACCAACTGCTGCATCGCCGGTGACGGCGGTCTTTCCGCCTGGAGGGGCCAGCGGAGTCTGCCTGCCGCGAGCTGGTGCAGCTGGAGGGCCGTCGGCCCCAAACGTTGGGCGATCCCTTCGGAGGGCAAATCAATGAACTGCCCGACGGTCTGGATGCCGAGCTTTTCCAGCAATTGGCGCGTTTCGGGCTCGCGGACGAGGCGATCGAGCGGGACCTGCTGCGCCGCCACCTGCTCTTCCTCGACTGATCGCAGAACGATGATCCCTCGTTTGGCTTTGGCCAGCGCATACGTTCCGAAGCGGCTGAAGCCCACCACCACCGTCACGGAAAATCCGGCTTGGCGCAAGTCCGACCGGATGTGCCCCGCCCATCTGCTCAGGGAACCGTAAAGCCGCTCGAGACCCGAGGCGTCCAGCCAGAAAACGCCGGGTTCATCAACGGCCGGCTCAATCCGCGGACTGAAAGACCGCAGGCGTCGGCCCAGAGAAGCGACCATCTTGGCAATTTCCTGCGGGGGCACGGCGGCCGCGCGCAGGCTCCCGGCCAGAGACAATCCCGCGGCATAGCGCATACCCGGCAAGATCCGAAGCGACCGGGCGGCTTCGTTGACGGCGAGGATCATCCCCTGGGGCGTGTCCGCAGCGACCACCGCCACCGGCTGCTTGCCCCAGTCCGGGTGCCGGCGCAGCAGAAGCTGTACCGGAAAGACCGGCAGGTTAACGCAGGCCATCCGGTCCACGGCAAACCTCCGCGTGCGTCCATCCCGGCCCTCGGCGCTTATCCTTGAGGACGCAGACCTCGCACCGAAACCAACCCGCTTCCCGCTGCGTTTGGGCCGCGTGCGCCCGCAGAGAAACGAGAGAACCCAGCGAAGGCCGGTGGCCTTCTTTTTCCGTCATACAGATGAGGGCGGTGTCATGTTGTCGGGCCTGGGCGGCCAGACGGGCCTGAGCCTGAAGCGGCAGGTGCGCGTTGGCCCCGAGGTCCATCATGACAAGGCCGAACGCCCCTGAGCGCAGGAGGTACTCGGCCGCACGGGCCGCCGCGAGGACATCCGCGGCCCGGACCACGGGCAGGGCCGCAAGATCGATGCCTGCGTCCGCGGCATCGGGAGGAAAAAACGTACTCTGCCGGCGGGTAATCCAGGCGACCGGTTCTCCCAGCTGCTGCACTTCGAGCACCAGCCGGAACACGAGCGTCAGGGAAGCGCCGGCCGGGTCACCGGATACTTCGCCGAACCGGCCGGCAAAGGTGGCAAGCCTCCATTCGGCCGGCTTTTCGGTGGCAGTCGGCTCCCGTCGCCGCCCCCCGGCGGCGAATTCGTCCCCGGGTTCTGGCCCCGGCGGGAAACGCGCGGCAGATGCCGTTAGATCGATTAAGGGCGAATTGTTCATGGCCGTTCCAGGTAGCGCCGGACTTCAATCACCTTGCCCAGCAGCGTCAGCTCGGTGGTATTGGGGATGATCGGCTCGAAGTCGGGGTTCTCCGGATGAAGCTCGACGCGGTTGCGGCGGATCCGCAGCCGCTTGACGGTTGCCTCATCTCCGACCAGAGCCACCACAATGTCCCCTGGGTCGGCCGAGGGCTGACGGCGGACGACCACGATGTCACCCGGAAGGATGCCGGCCCCGATCATGCTCCGGCCGCGTACGCGAAGCCCGAATAGTTCACTGGAAGAATGGGGCGCCTGGACCGGGAGGTACCCTTCGAGATCTTCAGCGGCGATATCGAGGGGACCGGCCGGCACCCGGCCCAGCAGGGGGACGAGTCGCGTGGGGGCTTGGGGTCGGGAGGTATCAGGCAGGCGGTAACCGCGGGCCTTGCCGGGCTCCTTGCTGAGCTGCCCTTCCCTGACCAGCGCTTCAAGGTGCTCTCTGGCCGTCTGGACCGATCGAAAACCAAAGGCCTCCCGCACTTCCCGCACGGTAGGCGGGGACCCGTTCAACAGGCGCTCGCGAACGAATCGGAAAACCCGCCGGCGGGTCTGTCCCGGTGGTGTGCGTCCCATGGCAACCCCTCCTTGTTATCCATACAAATGTCTGGTATATGGTATATATACTGTACAAATGTACGGTATGTCAAGATCCTTATCCCAAAAAATTCGTGCACCGAACGGTGATCCGGCTCCTTGCGTGGGTTTCCTGGTAGACCCCACCGCATGGACTTCACAAGAAGTGATGCCTTGACAACCTAAATACTTGATGTTATTTTGTTTTTTCAAAAACGCGATTGACAATTGCAGATGAGATCATGCATGAGCCAAAAGAAGAGGCCCATCGTTCGGATCAACCTCTGCAAAAGGTTGTCAACAAGAATGTCTGTCTATCAATGTCCCTGTTGGAATCGCTGAGGCCGTTATTATATTAGGCTTTCTCCGCATCACAACGAATGGGCATATCCATTGACTCCGGATCAGGCGGCGGAGGGGGTGGATGCCTGTTTGCACCCGCCGACCTTATGAGGTGTCTCTCCTACCCAACGCCTTGGGGAGATCTTCCGCCCAATAATGGAGCCTTCAGAAACTGCGGGCAACCTGACGACGGATGTTTACCTCTTAAAATAATCGAAAAAACAAGCGCGTCACCCATGGCATCGCTAACTTGCACGCCATAAAATCGATGAGGGTCTTATGACTGGGAAGCAAACCAACGCAGAACTCGAAAAAAAAATATCGGAACTGGAAGCGACTATTCACCAATATCGACAAAATGAAAAGAAGCTGCGAATAGCTCATGATGCATTGGAAAATCAAGTTGGGCAACAAATCAACCAGCTTGAAGAGGTGAACCAGTCGTTGAGGCTGGAAATCGAGGAACGCAAAAATGTCGAGAAAGAGCTCAGAATCAGTGAAGAAAGATTCCGTCAAGTCGCTGAGAATATTCGAGAAGTTTTTTGGTTGTTTGACTGGAACGATCAAAAGGTCTTATATGTCAACCCGGCGTATGAAATCATATGGGGGCGCTCCCGGGAGGCCCTGTATCATCGTTGTGAGGAATGGGCAGAAAGTATCTATCCGGACGATTTGGAAGCAGCGCAAGAATCCTTTGCCAGAATTTTGCAGACCGGAGGAGGAGAGGGCCGAGAATATCGCATCGTGCGTCCCGATGGTATGATCCGCTGGATATCAGACAAGGGGTTTCCGATCTACGACGAAAACGGAGACGTAATTCGGATCACGGGGATTGCAGAAGACATCACCGCTAAGAAACGAGCGGAGCACGCATTGCAAACCTCGGAAGCGCGGTATCGCAGCCTGATTGAACAGTCGCCCGTCGGCATCAATATTTTTCGGCCAGATGGCAGCGTCGCCTTTTCAAATGAAGCCATGCGAAAACTGCATAACTTGTCGCCCGAAGAACACGAAGCGCTGGTATCCACTTATAACATTTGGCAGGATCAACAGCTTCAAACCAAGGGGATTCTGCCCTTGATCCAAAAGGGCTTCTCCGGGCAAGCCCTTGCCTTGCCTGTAATCGCATACGATTTAGACAAGCTAATCCCGGAATGGCGCGGGAGCCGAAAAAGCATTTGGATTGAGTCTTATATCTATCCGATCATGGATGAGGCCGGTGAGGTGCGGGAAGTCGTCCTCGTTCACCAAGATATCACGGAGCGCAAGTTGGCCGAGGAAGCCCTGCGCACCAGCGAGGCCAACTACCGTGAGCTTTTTAACGCCGAGCCGGACGCCATTGTCATTTTTGACGCGGAAACCAAAAAAATTGTCGACGCCAACTCCTCAGCCCTGCAACTGTATGGCTACACCCACGATGAGATATGTGGATTGCCGGTTATCGCGCTCTCTGCCGAACCGGAAAAATCGGCCCGATATATTGATGAGACGGCTTCCAAGGTTTCATCAGGCTCACCCCAGCCGCTGGTCCAACGTCTTCATCACAACAAGCAAGGAGCGGTATTTCCGGTTGAATTTTCCCACAGTCTGTACAACCGCGAAGGTCGCAAACTAATATGCGCTATTTTACGCGACATTTCGGAGCGGAAACGCGCGGAGACGGCTTTGCGCGACAGCGAAGAGAGATTCCGCAGCGTGGTTGACAGCGCGGCGGTGGGAATCGCCCAAGCCACGCCCGAGGGCCGCCTCACCCTCGTAAATGATCGGTTCTGCGAATTGATAGGTTACAGCCGCGAGGAATTGCTCCAGCGAACACACGACGACATCACCCATCCCGACGATCTGGCGGCGGAGCAGCGCAAGATCAAACGCTACCGCACGGGAGCGAGCGGGCCGTCCGTGATCGAAAAACGCTACCTGCGCAAGGACGGCATGCCGATCTGGGTCAACGTTGCCGCCGTGGCCGTTAGAGACGCGGCCGGCGCCGAGCGCTATTCCATCGCGGTCGTTCAGGACATCACCAAACGCAAGCGGGCCGAGGACGCCCTAAAGGCCGAGACAGCGCGACTGGCAGTCACCCTGCTGAGCATTGGTGACGGCGTGATCACCACCGACCGGGACGGACGTATTACTCTCCTCAATCGAATCGCTGAGAAACTTACGGGTTGGACCCAAGCAGAAGCCATCGGCAAGCCCTTGCCGCAAGTCTTTACGATCGTCAACGAGCTGACGCGTCAACCCTGCGATGACCCCGTACGGCAAGTCATTGAGAGCGGAAAGATTGTCGGTTTAGCGAACAACACCGTCCTGCTCAGCAGAGACGGCAGTGAATACGTTATCGCCGACAGCGGCGCTCCCATATTGGATCCCGACAAGAATATTGTCGGAGCCGTATTGGTCTTTCGCGACGTAACCGAAAAACGCAAAATGGAAAAGGAGATACAAAAAGTTGAAAAACTTGAATCCTTAGGAGTGCTTGCCGGTGGTATTGCGCATGATTTCAATAATTTTTTGGCTGGAATTCTGGGCAACTTGTCTTTGGCAAAACTGGACTTAAGACCCACGGATGCGGTTTACCCAAGACTGCAAGAAATGGAAAAAGCCGCTCTGCGTGCCAAAAATTTGACCCAACAACTTCTTACCTTCTCTAAAGGCGGTGAACCGGTAAGAAGCACCGCTGAATTGACGCAATTAACCAAAGAGTCGGCTTTGTTTGCCTTGAGGGGCTCAAATGTCCGATGTGATTTCGAATTTGAGGCCGACGTTCTTTTTGCCGAAGTGGACGAAGGTCAGATATCCCAGGTCATCCATAACCTGATTCTCAATGCGGATCAAGCGATGCCCGAGGGAGGGATAATTTATATTCGCGGGGAACGCATCGCTTTGTTACCCAGCAATGCGCTGTCACTTGAGGCGGGCGAATACGCGAAGTTGACCATTCAAGACCGGGGCACAGGGATAAAAAAAGAACACCTGAAAAAGGTTTTTGACCCTTATTTTACAACGAAGCAAAAAGGCAGCGGGCTGGGTCTGGCGGTGGCCTATTCCATCATCGATAAGCATAATGGTCGAATCACCGTCGATTCGGAACTCGGAGTAGGCACAACATTTAGCATCTATTTACCCGCCGTCCCTGAGAGTGAATGCAAACCGACGGACGCCAAGAGCCCGATAAGATATGGTGCAGGCAGGATATTGGTTATGGATGACGAGGATTTCATTCGCGAGCTTGCATCGCAGATGCTCAAAAAAATGGGGTATGCGGCCGCGCTCGCCCAAGATGGTGAACAAGCGCTTCACTTGTACAAACAAGCGTTAGCATCGGGTCAACCCTTCGACGCCGTCATCCTGGATTTGACTGTTCCAGGACGCATGGGAGGCAAAGAAACGATTAGGAACCTTTTGAAAATCGACCCGAATGTTAAAGCGATTGTTTCCAGCGGCTATTCGAATGATCCGGTTATGTCGGATTACGGCCTTTATGGCTTTCAAACCGCCGTCAGAAAACCGTATCTGATACAAGAACTGAGCGAAGCCCTGCAATCCGTGCTGCAGAAATCGAAGAAAGAACAATAAGCTCCGGGCCTTGCCGGTCGACCTTTGCGGTCGATCGGATGGGTCATGGACGACGGGCCCGGAGATGGAAAAATAAGCGGCGACGAAGCGCAAGAGTCGCGGCATCGCGGATGCACAGGCGCAAAAAAACAAACCATCGGCATGGTTTCCAGGGCTAGTCAGGCAGATAGTCGGAGGCCCATTCCAGATCCAGTTCCACCAGCCGGGCATACGTCGGTCGGCCTTCTTCCGTCCATCCCAGCATCTGGTAATAAATCTTCTGCGCGGCTGACAATTCTTCCGGATCAATCGCGACGCCTGCCAGCGGTCCACCTTTGGGGGCCCCAAAAAATCGCTGGGGCAAGATGTCATCCTCGGCCGCAAAACCTTCGCGGAGGTTAAAAAGCCGTGACAGGGTTATGCCCCTTTCAACCGCTTTCATGAGCTTCCAGTAGCTCATGGGCCATCCGGTAATTGCTTCCATGGCCTATTGGATTTGTCCGTAACTCCACGGCACAAAAAGACAGAGCCCCAAATAGTTAACGATATGCCGCCAAATCCCGACCTGATAAAGCATGCGCGCCTTACGCGGGCTCAACTCGCTGCCCGGCACCGGTTCGGCGAAATCGATACCCTCCCACTTGGCCAGATTTGAATTGATCACATTGTCATGGATACCCGTGCAATGATCGGCGCCCGCGGAGTGCACGCTGTAGTGAAGTCCCATACCTTTTTTCAAGCGCGGTTCGTGCATCGGAAGCTCTAAGCCCTTAACGTGCATTGCATATTTTTGTGCTCCTTTCCCAATTATTTCCGCGGCTCTTTTTGTCCCTTCCGCCAGAATATCGCCCAAACCTTTGCGTAAAGCTATTTTTTCGATCATTTTAAGCATGGCTTCAGCATTTCCAAAATTCAATTGAATACCCTCTGTCTCTCGAAGGCCGATAATACCATCTTCAAAACATTCCATTGCAAAGGATATGGCAACCCCGGTAGACATCGTGTCGATGCCATGACGGTTGCACATATCGCTGGCCTTAATAAGGGCCTCCAGATGATCGATGCCGCAGTTAGGACCCACGGCCGCCAACGTCTCATATTCCGGCCCCCCGTACACCGGTTCCACCTTCCATGGCGTGACAAGTTTAACCCTTCTTTTGCAGCGCAGGGGACATCCAAAACAGCCGTCCATTTTGGCGACGTATGCTTTTTCAAACATCTTTTGAGGTGTTATGTTTTTCACACCTGGGAAATCACCGCCCTGAAAGTTTCTAATCGGCAGATTCCCAGTTCTTTCATAATTTTCAATCGACGCACCGGTCCCGTAATCGCATACGTGCGAGATCTCTTTGAAGTTGCGCGACATCCAGCGTGATAATTCCGAGATTTTTTCTTTGTCAGCTACCTGGGGGCGCTGATTGCCTCTTATCGCAATCGCCTTCAGCTTCTTGGAGCCCATAACCGCCCCCATCCCGGTTCTTCCCGCCGCATGAAGGCTATCGTTTATTATGCAAGCATAGCGGATCAGTCTTTCACCCCCTGGCCCGATCACGGCGGTAGAGATTTTGTTGCCGCCGAGTTCCGCGTGTATGGCTTTGACTGTTTCGGCAACCTCCAGTCCCCAAATTGCGCTCGCATCGCGAATCCGGACCTCTTCGTTGTCGATAAAAATGTAGACCGGTTTTGCGGATATGGCCTCTACAATGATGGCATCATAACCCGCTTGGCGGAGCCTGGCACCCCAAAAACCACCGACGTCGGACTCTCCAAATCCACCTGTCAAAGGTGACTTGGCACCCACACTATTCCGGCCACTGCCGATAATCGGATGACCCGTAAAGGGACCGAGAGCGAAAATAAGCTTGTTTTCAGGTCCTAATGGATCGACGCCTTTTTCCAATTGCGTTAAGAGCATTTGAGCAAGAAACCCGCAACCCCCGATATAGCGTCTGTAATAGCTACTGGGCGGATTTTCGATGGATATCTGCTTATTGGAAAGATTAATATGCAATATTTTGCCGTTATAGCCGTATAGAATATCTTCAGTGCTCATTTCATAACTCCGCAAAAACCGAAAGTCAGCAATATTTTGACATTTTTAAGCCCGACGCATGGCCCCTAATCAAAATTAAGGCGGCCGGGGAATGATCCTGAGCCGACGCCCCAATCGCTTTGACCATCTGCAGGGGATTCGGCCTGACTGTTCGGGTGGTTCACATGATTGGCAAAGAATTGCCTATGTTTTAATAAACATGGGAAAAATATTTTTTGTCAGATAGCTGACATAAATATGTAATTTCTCCATAAATTATGGTAGAGATTTAAAATAAGCTGGACAATCCAGATACATTGTGATATGAACACA
>CP070697.1:1046522-1057481 GCA_020353555.1 Desulfobacterales bacterium | reverse complement strand
TCGTATCAATTCAGCTGTATGAAAAATATCTCGGTCGACCGCTTAGCGGTCGGCCTATCCCTGGTTTTTCAAAGGGCTAAACTGCTACTACTTCTCGAAGGTAGGTTAAGATGATTATTCTGCACCACATTCCCGCCTTGGTTCGGGTGGCCCTGGTCTTTGCCGTTGTGCTGATCGGCATGCGCCGGAAACTAACGCTGGGGACCTCGCTTTTGATCGGGTCATTGGTCCTCAGCCTGATGTTCGGGTTCGGTCCCCGGGAAATCATCGCCTCCATGCTGTCCTCCATCGTGGACCTGAAGACCATGACAATCGCCGTGATCGTCGGATTGATTCTTATTCTCAGCAGCAGTATGGAAAAAGCCGGCCAGATGGAGCGCCTGCTCACCAATTTTCGCGGCCTGGTGTCGAATCCCCGGCTGAACCTCACTATTTTTCCGGCCCTTATCGGACTGCTGCCCATGCCCGGCGGAGCCGTCTTCTCCGCGCCGATGGTCAAGGAACTGGGATCCAATACCCGGCTGTCCAACGACCGGCTCAGCTTCGTCAACTACTGGTTTCGCCACATTTGGGAATACTGGTGGCCGCTTTACCCCGGGATTCTCCTGGCCGCCATCATGGCGGAAATAAACCTGGCTCTGATCGTGTCCTTCGGCGTACCGATCACCCTGGTGGCCGTTGTTCTGGGGCAAAGCAGCATCAAAGGCATCCGCCGCCGCGGGGATTCTGGATCGGTAAGGGCGCGCCCGCCCTTGCGGCCCTTTATCCGAGAACTCATGCCCATCCTGATTGCCATCATACCGGGGTTAAGCCTGGGAGTCGTGCTGTCCCGGGCAGTTCCTTGGCTGCCCGCCTCCAAAGAAACCGGACTGAGCCTCTGCCTGTGTGCGGCCATCGGATGGATCTGGCAGGTCAACGGCTTCACCCGCGCGCGAATCGGGCAAATCCTGCGCAACCCCCACGTGTTTAAAATGATCTACATGGTCATCGCCATCCTCATTTTCAAAGGCATCCTGACCGACAGCCAAGCGGTCGCAGGCATCAGCAACGAGTTGATCCGGTTAAAGATTCCCCTGCTGCTGGTGATTCTGGCCGTACCCTTTCTGGTTGGCATGCTCACGGGATTGACGGTGGCCGTGGTCGCCGGCGCCTTTCCCATTCTGATTCCCATGATTCACTCCATGGGTGAAGCGCCGTACATGCTGGCCTACGTGATGCTGGCGCTTGTCAGCGGCTTTGCCGGCGTTTTGCTTTCGCCGGTGCACCTGTGTCTGTTGCTGTCCAATGAATATTTTCATACCTCGCAGTTGTCCGTGTACAAGCTCCTGTGGGTGCCCTGCACGGGGCTCATTCTTGCCGGCGTGGGCTATTTTTGGCTTTTGCACTACGTGACCCCCTGGATCTAGGCCGGTCGCGACGCATTTCCCCCAAGCTTTGACAATATCTTGAACTGCTAACCCCTCCAGACGAACAAATCGTTGCTTGCAGCGCATGCAGCGCCTCAACGTTTTCCCGGACAAAGCCTGGCAAATGGTGGCGTTCATCGTCTTGAGGCTGAAAGGTTTTGGCTCCAAGCCCGCGCACAGCTACTCCTCCCACCGCAAACGACCGCGCGCCGCCTTGAAGCTTCACTTGAAGCTTCAAATGATCGACCGAATTTTGCCGATTTCAAGGCCCTAGGCGGCTGGGAATTGGCTGTCCGCCTGAATTTGAGTTGCGGACAATCCGCTTTTAAGATAAAGCTAAACTGTCGACATATGGGCAGCGGCGGATGAAGGAAGGCAAGGATGTTTGCTCACCCCTAACATGGATGATTTCGTAAAGGCCGGCTTTCCCCTCCCTGCTGCCAACACGGGATTCTCGACCCGGGAGAGGGAAAGTTTCGACATTTTACGAAACCATTAGCTTCTTGGGAAGGAGGAAAGTGTCATGCGCAAAATTTGGTTTAGCTTAGTTCTGGCAATGAGCCTGGCGCCGGTGATGGCCCTGTGCGCGGAGCAACCCGTGACGGGCGGAACCCTTATCTGGGGTCGCGGCGGTGATTCCGTCATTCTGGATCTGGCCCAGGCCACCGACGGCGAGTCGATCAAGGCTGGTATTCAGATTTTCGAGAATCTGGTTATCTTCGGCAAAGACTCCATGGACATCGAACCCCAGCTGGCCGAATCCTGGACGGTCTCCGAGGACGGCCTGACCTGGACCTTCAAGCTGCGTCAAGGCGTCACCTTCCACGACGGTACGCCCTTTAACGCCCAGGCCGTTTATGATTCGTTTGCCCGGGTGATTGACGAGAATCATCCCTTCTACGGGTACGGCAAATGGAAATACCTTAGCCTATCCCTGGGCCAGGTCAGTGAGATCAAGGTCATCGACGACTACACTGTGGCTTTGGTGACCCCAAAGCCCTACGCCCCCCTGCTCAACAACCTGGCCCTGTGGCTGTGTCCGATTCTGTCGCCCCAGGCCCTGGCCGAGCATAAAGACCAAATCGGACTGCACCCGGTCGGGACCGGCCCTTTCAAATTCGTCAAATGGGTCAAAGACGACCAGATCATCCTGGAGCGCAACGAAGACTACTGGGGAGAAAAGGCCAAGGTGGACAAGATCATCCTCAAGTCCATCCCCGAGCCGTCGGCCCGCCTGATGGCCCTCCAATCCGGCACCGTCGATATCGCCGACGACCTGGATCCGGATTCTATCAGCTTGGTTAAAAAAGACGATCGGCTGGCCGTCACCGAGCGGCCCAGCGTGAATGTCGGCTATCTGGCCCTGAATACCCAAAAGCCGGCGCTCAAGGATGTGCGCGTGCGGCGGGCCATCAACCATGCCATTGACAAGGAGACCCTGATTAAAACCATCTTCCAGGGCCTTGCTGTTCCGGCCAAAAACCCTTTTGCCCCGTCGATTTGGGGCTACAACGACGCCATCACGCCCTACGCGTACGATCCGGAGCAGGCCCGCAAGCTTCTGGCCGAAGCCGGATTCGATCACAACGCCGAGCTGGAATTGTGGGCCATGCCGGTCTCCCGGGCTTATATGCCCGAGCCGGTCAAAACGGCCGAACTGATTCAAGCCTATTTGGCCGCCGTGGGCCTCAAGGCCAAGATCGTGCGTCACGACTGGGGCACGTACCTGAGCAAGACCGCCAACGGCGAACATGACATGTGCATGCTCGGCTGGCTGGGAGGCAACGCCGACCCGGACAACTTCCTGTACGGCCTGCTGTCGGCCGATACGGCCCAGACACCCGGTGCGGCCAACGTGGCTCTCTGGAAGAACGCCACGTTCACCGAACTGTGCCTGCAGGCCCAAAAGACATTCGACAAAACCGAACGGACGCAGCTCTACCTCAAAGCCCAAGAGATCTTCCACGACGAGGCGCCCTGGGTCCCCCTGGCCCACTCGACCATTGTGCGCTGCTACAACAAGCGGCTGCACGATGTGCCCCTGCGGCCCAATGGATTGAACTCTTTCCAGATGGTCTGGAAAGAAAAGTAGAGGGTCCCCTGCGCCATGCCGCTGAGTTACATCTCCAGGCGCCTGTTTCATCTGCTCTTAATCCTGCTCGGGGTCTCCGTGCTGGTCTTCCTGATGCTCCGGATGATCCCCGGAGATCCCGCCCAGCTTCTTTTGGGCGAATACGCCCGCCCGGAGGAACTGGCGCGCCTGCGGACCCAGCTTGGCCTCGACCGGTCCTACCCAATCCAGTACGGGATCTATCTCCAAAGCATTCTGCGGGGCGATTTCGGCACCTCGGTGCGCACGGGCGCGCCGGTGGTGGATGAAATCGGCGTGCGGCTGCTGGCCACCATTGAGCTCTCCCTGGCGGCCATGTTTATCGCGACGCTTTTGGGTATCGTTGCCGGGGTCATCTCCGCGGTCAAACAGTACTCGGTTTTTGACTACGGCTCCATGTTTCTGGCGCTGATCGGCGTATCCATGCCCATTTTCTGGCTGGGCCTGATGCTCATCTATCTCCTGGCCGTCAAGTTCCCCATCCTGCCGATGATGGGTCGCATCAGTATGGGCCTTGAGGCTCCAGCGGTCACCGGCCTGGTGGTCGTCGACACCCTCATTGCCGGCCAACTGGGTGCCTGCGGGGATGCTTTGCGCCATCTGCTACTGCCGGCCTGCACCTTGGCGACCATTCCCATGGCCATTGTCGCCCGGATTACCCGCTCGTCCATGCTCGAAGTGCTCAACCAGGACTACGTCCGCACCGCCCGGGCCAAAGGCCTGGGCGAGGCCGTGGTCATCCTGCGCCATGCCCTGCGCAATGCCTTCTTGCCCGTGGTCACGGTGCTAGGCCTGAATCTGGGCCTGCTTTTGGGCGGCGCTGTCCTGACCGAGACGATCTTCTCCTGGCCGGGTTTGGGCCGCTACGTGGTGGATTCCCTGATGGGCCGGGATTATGCGGCCGTCCAGGGCTGCATCCTTATTTTTGCTGTTCTGATGGCCTTGATTAATCTGATCGTTGATCTGCTTTACGTCCTGTTGGATCCGAGGATACGCGTGCATGCCTAGATTGGAGATCGTCAGTAATCTGGGGCGCAATCGGAGTGCCACGGTGGGGTTGCTGATTATCGCCGTGGTCCTGCTGGTGGCGCTCATCGGACCGCGCCTGGCCCCCTATGACCCCCTGGTTCCGGCGCCCCTCGACCGGCTCAAGGGCCCCGGCCCGGTCCACTATTTCGGCACCGACAGTCTGGGGCGCGATATCTTCAGCCGCGTGCTCTACGGAACACGCATCTCCCTGGTGATCGGGCTGATCTCGGTGGCCATTTCCCTGGCCCCGGGAACGCTTTTGGGCCTGCTGTCCGGCTATTTCGGCGGCTGGGTGGACAGCCTGATCATGCGCGGCATGGACATGCTGCTGGCCTTTCCGGCTATCCTGCTGGCCATCTTCATTACAGCCATCCTGGGTCCTAGCCTGCCCAATACCATGATTGCCGTGGGTATTGTTTACATCCCCCACTACGCTCGCATCGTGCGCTCCAGCGTCCTGTCCCTCAAGGAGCAGCTTTTTGTCCAGGCCATCGCTCATCTGGGCGGCACGCATGCCCGGATTCTAGGTGCCCACATTCTGCCCAACGCGTTGCCGCCAATCATTGTCTATGCCACCCTGGGGATGGGCACGGCGGTCTTACAGGCGGCGGCCCTCGGCTTTCTCGGTCTGGGGGCGCAGCCGCCGCAGCCCGAATGGGGGGCCATGCTCAGCGAAGGCCGGCAGTATATCCAGCTCGCCCCCCATGTCGCGGCCTTTCCCGGGGCGGCGATTTTGCTGCTCGTTCTGGGTTTCAATCTCTTCGGTGACGGGCTGCGGGACGTGCTCGATCCTTCCTTGAGGTCCCGATGAGCGCCCCGGTTCTCGAAATAAAAGGCTTAAAGACCCAGTTTCAGACCCGCCAAGGGCTGGTCAAGGCCGTGGACGGCGCGGACCTGGCCCTGGGTCACCGCGAAACCTTGGGGGTGGTGGGTGAGAGCGGCTGCGGCAAGAGCGTCACGGCCTTGTCCATCCTGCGGCTGCTGCCGCAACCGGCCGGCCGGATTGCGGGGGGCCGCATAATCTTCAACGACCGCGACTTGGTTCGGGTCAGCCGGGCCGAAATCCGGCGTATCCGGGGCAACGAGATCTCCATGATCTTTCAGGAACCCATGACCTCCCTTAATCCGGTCTACACCGTCGGATTTCAGATCCAGGAAGTCATCCGCAAGCACCGTCAGATGAATAAGGGTGAGGCCCGGACGGAGGCCGCCCGAATGCTCGGTCTGGTCGGCATCCCCGAGCCCCGGGCACGCCTGAACGACTACCCCCATCAGATGTCCGGCGGCATGCGCCAGCGCGTCATGATCGCCATGGCGCTCAGCTGTCATCCCCAGATCATGATCGCGGATGAACCGACCACGGCCCTGGACGTGACCATCCAGGCCCAAATTCTAGACCTCATCGGCCGGCTCAAAGAAGAGATCGGCATGTCCGTCTTCCTGATTACCCACGATCTCGGCGTGGTGGCCGAGATCTGCCGGCACGTGGCCGTCATGTATGCCGGCAAGGTGGTGGAAAGCGCCGAGGTCCGGGAGTTGTTCGCCCATCCGGCGCACCCTTACACCGTCGGCCTTTTCGAATCCCTGCCCAAAATCGGCGGCCGCGGCGGTGCGCTCCGGCCCATTCCGGGCGTCGTACCCGGTCTGTTCAATCTGCCGCCGGGCTGCGCTTTCCAGGAACGCTGCTTCAAGGCGGAACCCCGCTGCCGCCAGGAGCCGCCGCTGCGCGCGGCCGGAGCGGACCACATGGTCCGGTGCTGGCTTCCCGGGGAGTAAATGCGATGTCCGTCTTCATCCTGACCGCCGCGCAGTTGACCAAGCACTATCCCCTCAAAACGGCCGGTCTCACGCGCCGCACCGGTGTCGTCCGGGCCGTGGAGGACATCTCCTGCAGCATTCGCAAGGGCGAAGTGTTCGGCCTCGTGGGCGAGAGCGGCTGCGGCAAATCCACTCTGGGGCGCGTTTTGCTGCGGCTGGAGGAGCCCACGGCCGGCCGGGTTTTCTTCGAAGGCCAGGACCTCGGTGCGTTCGAACGGCCCCGGCTCAAGCAGTTTCGGCGGGAAGCGCAAATCATCTACCAGGATCCCTACTCGGCGCTCAATCCCCGTCGCCCCATCGGCCGGCTCATCGAGGAGCCCTTGGTGATCCACGGCATCGGTACCCCCGCGGAGCGCCGGCAGCGCGTGCAATGGCTGTTGAACGTCGTCGGTCTGCGGCCGGAACAGGCCCAGCGCTATCCCCATGAATTTTCCGGCGGCCAGCGGCAACGCATCGTCATCGCCCGGGCCTTGGCTCTCAATCCGCGCTTGATCCTGGCCGACGAACCGGTTTCCGCCCTGGACGTATCCATTCAGGCCCAGGTCATCAATCTGCTCAAGGAGCTGCAGGCCGAGTTCAACCTGACTTACATTTTCATCTCCCACGATCTCAGCGTCGTGGAACACATCGCCGATAGGGTGGCGGTCATGTATCTGGGCCGCCTGGTCGAGCTGGGTCCCAAGCAGGAACTCTACAGTCGACCGCTCCACCCCTATACCCACGCCCTCTTGTCCGCCGCGCCGCTGCCGGATCCCACGGCCCGGCGGGACCGCATCATTTTAACCGGTGATGTGCCCAGCCCCATCAATCCCCCCGTCGGCTGCGCATTTCATCCCCGCTGCACGCAGGCAAAGGCCGGCTGCGCCGCCGAACCACCGACCTTCCGGGAGCTGAACCCCGGCCGCTGGGTTGCCTGCCACCGCTGTTAAAAGCCATCGAGGAAATTAATGGGATCGGTGGACCCACTTGACAGGCAAAGCTCGTTTTCAACTGTTTTAACTTGAAAAGGCCGGACAAAATCTGCGCCGCCCGACCAAGCGCTTGACCAGAAAGAGGCAGAACCTTTGGCTGGTAGGTGCCAGCGGCCTCCGGGAAGATCACGTGAACATCGATGAATTGCTGCAGGCTATTCCCCACCACGAGGGCCGCATCGTTTCGGCGCCCAATCCCGCGTGTGCCCACACGGCCATTGACGGCCGCGTGGGCCTCATGCTATGCGAACATATGCACCGGGGACAGGTGAATATTCCCTTCTATGGAGCGCCGCTTCTGCCGTGAAGAACAAGGACTGCGCTTCGGGTATCGGGCAATCCAAGGCGGGATTTCCTGTGTTGATATCCAAGCGGAAGAAAACGTAACGACATGTGCCGATTATTGGGAATTTACGGTCGCGTGGCCTTTTGGCAGGAAATCGCCATGGGCTTCCGGCAGCAGGCCGAATTTGGGAATATCCCTCCCGGCGAACCCGTGGAGCCCGGTCATAAAGACGGATGGGGAATGGCCGTGTCCAACCCGGATCAAACGGCCATGGTTCCCGTGCAACGTAAGCTGGGTTCGGCTTATCGCTCCCCGAGTTACCGTCAGGCGGTTTACGCGATCACCCACCCCCCCACGGTGTTTTTATGCCATTTGAGGAAAGCCAGCCCCAAAGTCGCGATTACCCTGTCCAATGTACACCCTTTCTTTTCGAACGGATGGGCCATGATCCACAATGGGACGATCTTCCAGGCCGAAACACTTCCGCGGGAACCATCATTGAGGCTGACATCGGACGGGTCTGATACGGAGTATTTTTTTCATTACCTGTTGACCGGGCTATTGGCAAAGCACACGAAGGGCACCGAGCTGGCAATCCTGGCGGAGGCGGTCGCGTCCTGCGCTGCCGACTATACCGCCTTAAACAGCCTTTTGAGCGAGGGTGCCAATTTGTTTGTCATCCGAAACTATCGCAAGTATGCCGACTATTACACGCTTTATTATTATGTTTTGCCAGAGGGTGTCATCGTGTGTTCGGAACCGCTTGAATCCCGTCACTTGAATCCCGTCCAATGGGAGAGCCTCCCTAATCAGTCGTTGCTGCGAATCCACGGAAGTCCGCCCCAAATCGATGCGATTTAAATGAATCCATTTGACACTTGAGGCCTGTTTCTTTATTTTTAGCCGGAAGCCCAATTAAACCCTCAAGGTGAAAGCCAATGCCCCGCAATCAAAGGAGCACCATGGACACAGCGCTCAAGCAGACACTGAAAGATGCCGGTATCAAATTCGTTCGAATTCTCTGGTGCGACAATGCCAATGTGATTCGCGCCAAAGCCGCACACATCAATTATTTGGAAGAATATTTGGCCAACGGTGTGGGTATCACCGTGGCCCAGCAAGCCCTGCCGGTGATGTACGACGCGGTTGTCCCTCAGAGCGGGCTCGTTCCGGTGGGGGAGGTCCGCCTGATGCCGGACTGCTCGTCTTTGACGATTTTGCCTTACGCTGAAGGTCACGCCCACGTCTTAAGTGACATGGTCGTCCCGGCCACCGGCGAGGTATGGGAACAGTGCCCGCGTGGCTTTTTGCGGCGGCAAATACAGGATCTCGCGCAAAAAGGTCTGAGCCTGCAGGCTGCCTTCGAAAACGAATTCTTCCTGCTGCGCCGGCCGGCCGAGGAGGCCTTGGTACCGGCCGATGACACCGTCTTTGCCGCTACCGGTTCAATGAATCAACATCGCGCTTTTGTCAATGAACTGGCCGACGCCCTCAACGCCCAAGGAGTTGCCGTGGAGGCTTACTACCCCGAGTCCGGCCCCGGCCAGCAGGAGATGACCTATCGCTATACCGAGGCGCTGCGGGCCGCCGACCAGCAGATCCTCTATCGTGAAACGGTGCGCGGCGTGGCCCCGCGGCATGGGATGATCGCATCCTTTTTGCCCAAAATCGTCGAAGACAAAGCCGGCTCGGGCTGCCACCTCAATTTCAGCTTGTGGCGCGACGGAGAAAACATTAGCGGCGATCCGCAGCACGCCAACGGTATCAGCCGCGAGGCCGGGGCCTTTGTTGCCGGCGTGTTGGATCACCTGCCGGCACTGGCCGCCATCACCATCCCCAGCAAAACCTCCTATCGCCGTATCCGACCTCATTTTTGGGCCGGCGCGTTCCGGGCGTGGGGTTACGAAAACCGTGAAGCGGCCGTGCGGGTTTCCAGGAATTCCAAGGGCACCCGGGCCAGCCGCTTTGAATTCAAGACGGCGGATGCGACCGCCAATCCCTACCTCGCCCTAGGCGCCCTCATCGCGGCCGGGCTGGACGGTCTCCAGCGCAACTTGCCACTTCCCGAAGAGGTTACCGTCGATCCCGCCCTCATCCCGGAAGCCGAGCGCCAGGCCCGGGGAATCGACCTGCTGCCCCAAAGTCTGGGCGCGGCCCTCGATGCCCTTCGCAAAGACGAAGTTCTGCTGGAGGCACTGGGAAAAGCGTTGGCCCGGTCTTACGTGGCGGTGCGTCAGTGCGAATGGGACGCGCTGAAAGATCTGACTTTGGAGCAAGAGGTGGCGCTGCTGGCGGAGCGATACTAGCCCGCACCCCTGGTCGCAGCCCCCCGGCGGGCCGGTGAGGATGAACCGCTTGAGGGGGCGCAAGCGACCGCTATTCACCGGCACGGAAAGGACAAGCAACATGGTGAACACCCTCAGCCGTGAAATTCCCATCGTTCCCCGGCGATCGGCCTTGCTCTTTATCGACGTGCAAAACTACAATGCCCGCCCGGACGGAGGGGAGTACCAGAATGAAGGACTTACGCCGGCGCAGGCCGAGGCCAAATATGACTACTTCTTCCAGCGCCTCCGCGAAGTTGCCCTCCCCAACATGCAACGCCTGCAAAAGGCCTGCCGGGCAAAGGGCATCGAAGTCGTGTATACGGTGATTGAAAGCCTTACCCGCGATGGGCGTGATCGCAGCCTTGACTATAAGATAACCGGCTTCAACGTGCCCAAGGGTTCCTGGGACGCCCAGGTTCTGGAAGCAATCCGGCCGCTGGAAGACGAAATCGTGTTTCCAAAGACTTCTTCGAGCGTCTTTATCTCAACTAACATTCACTACATTCTGGGCAATCTCGGCATTGATTTTCTCATTGTCAGCGGACTTCTCACGGACCAGTGTATCAGCTCGGCGGTGCGCGACGCCTGCGACCTGGGCTACCTGGTGACCCTGATCACCGACGCCTGTGGCACCTTTTCCCAGGACCGGCATGCCACCTCCCTGAGCCACATTAGGGGTTACTGCCGCCAGCGCACTACCGTCGAATTCCTGGCGGAACTGGAGCAGTTGTAATCCGCGCTCGCGGCGGCGGAATCCCGCCAACGCGACGTTGCGTGAGTGTTGCCCCTCGCTGCGCGGGTGGATTCGATTTTCTGTTCCAGGCCGCCCGTCAATGAACCAACTCGGAGATTCGAATTGCCTTCCTCCCATTCGGTCTTGCTCAAAGTTGAAGGTTTGGAAAAACGCTTCGGAGGAATTGTGGCCCTGACCGATTATGAGGTCGAGATTTATCCCGGGGACTTCGTCGGTCTGATCGGTCCCAACGGGGCCGGCAAGACCACCGTCTTCAAC
>CP070697.1:1035462-1046422 GCA_020353555.1 Desulfobacterales bacterium | reverse complement strand
GGGCAAGACCACTCTGCTGAGCATCCTGGGGTGCATGGCCCGGCCGACCTCGGGCCGTATTATGCTGGGGGAGAGGGAAATCACCTCACTTCCGGAGCGGTTTTTGACGGAAATCCGGTGCCGCACGTTCGGATTTATCTTTCAGCAGTTCAATCTTATCAAGGGCATCACGGCTTTAGAAAATGTGATGATTCCGGCCTATCCCAGCGGCGAGAAATATGCCAGCTTGAAAGCGAGAGCCATGCGTCTGTTAGAGATTTTCGATCTGGCGCGCAAAGCGACCTCTAAAATAGAATGGCTGTCAGGCGGCGAGGCCCAGCGGGTAACCATTGCCCGCGCGTTGATCAACAACCCTTCAGTGGTCATTGCGGATGAGCCTACGGCGCACCTCGACACCAAGCTCTCCGAGGAATTGATGAACATCATAGAAAAGTTGAAAAATGAAGGCAAAACCGTGCTGGTTGCCAGCCACGACCCGATCGTCCATGACGCGGCGATGGTTGACCGCGTGGTCGCCATGCGGGACGGCAAAATCGTCGATGGAGGGCGCCTCTAATGGTTTTTCATCCGGCCATCATTGCCCTTCTGGTGGGTTCCGTGCTGATAAGCGCCATGTTGTGCTACTCCGCCTACTATGGCGTGCGCATTCTGAAGAGCTGGAACATCCGCAGCGGAAGTGAACTCCAGTTGAGCCTGGAGAGGCGAACTTACCTCATCTCGACCATGATGACTTACGCCTTCGGATTTCAGCTTGTTTCCCTTTTTCTCTTCATCTATACCGCCGATCATCTGCACACCCTCTTTATCGGCGCCATGTGCGCCGCCGGGTCGCTCAATGTGAACGAATTCGGCTATCCCACCGTCATCCTGAAAACCGTCAATTTTATTCTGGCCGGTCTGTGGCTGATTATCAATTTCACCGACAACCGGGGCTATGACTATCCTTTGGTCAAGAAGAAATACTTGCTGTTGTTGCTGATTACGCCCGGTATTGTGGCCGAAACCATCGTACAGGGCAAATATTTTCTCGGCCTGGAGCCGGATGTCATTACCTCCTGCTGCGGGGCCTTGTTCAGCGTGAATGCCGAGGGCGTTACTTCGGGGATCGTGTCCTTACCGGTTTTGCCGGTGTCCGCCTCATTTTACGCGAGCATGGCGCTGACCTTGGCCCTGGGAGTCTATTTTTATTTCAAGGGTCAAGGGGCCTATTTGTTTTCAGTGGCGAACAGTGTCACATTCATGGTGTCGATTATCGCCCTTATTTCGTATATTTCGATTTATATCTATGAACTGCCCACCCACCATTGTCCCTTCGATATTTTGCAGGCCGAATATAATTTCCTGGGATATCCCCTCTATGCGAGCCTGTTTGGGAGCGCAGTGACCGGAATGGGAGTGGGGGTCATCATGCCTTTCAAAAAGATCATGAGTCTTAGACAAGTCATTCCCACCGTGCAGCGGGGGCTCGCCGTGGCCGCCTTGATTTTGAGTACGATTTTCTTGAGCATGGCCGTTTACGGGGTGGCTTCTTCCAATCTCACTCTGGCGTTATTTTAACGGCCACGAAACCCACGAAAACACACGAAAGGGCAACATGGGCACGGGTGTCGAGCGAAGCGAGCTTAGATTTTTTCGTGTTCTTGCGTGGATTTAGTGGCCAAGATGAATAGCCACGAAACCCACGAACGGGCACGAAAAGTAATATCAGGGAACTCGTCAAATCGTTGATTGGTTGAGTGGTTAATATTCGTAGATCTACCAGCCAATGACACGCAAATTGGACTTTCATCACTTGGAAAAATGGAATCGTCTGATATCAGTTGCATTCATCTCCTATTTAACCACTCGACCATTTTCCATTTAACGAGGTCTCTATTGTGGACAAAAATACACTACCCGGAAAGGCTGAATTGATCCTATTGCTTTCCAAGAGGTGATGAGATAGAGTGAAATCGGGCACTTGGATTGAGCCACACCCCGGGGGATATCCACCGGCCAGGTCGAAATAATGATAGAAGAAAAAATAACGGCCTATTTTCGGAACCAAAAGGAAGTCGTGTCCGTGTATTTATACGGATCGTACGCAAGCGGTCAAAATCGCGCCTTCAGCGATATCGATCTAGGCGTTCTGTTTGCGGGCGGGGACAAGGACACCATTGACGCAAGATTGAGCCAGTACCTGGGTGACCTGACTGAAGTTTTGCGGAAAGATATTCATTTGACTTGCATGAATTATGCGAGTGAAGGACTATTGAAACAGATCTTCAAGAAGGGCCGATGTATTCTCGTCGCGGATCAGAAGAGGCTGACCTACTTTAAAATGGTGGCTTTCTCGCGGATTGCCGATTTCGGCTTCTACTTGAAACAGATGCAGGCCGGACTGATTTGCAGGGTAAAAGAGGGCTGAGGACATGGTGGATAAAGATCTTATTTTTGCCAAAGCCGGATCGGTAAGAAGACACTTAAACCGCATCGAAGAGAAGTCTAAGATAGATTTGCGGACTTTTCAAATAGATATCGACCGCCAAGAGAGCGTCTCCTTCAACCTGTATTTAGCCATCCAGAATTGTATTGATACCGCCGCCCATATCATCAGCGAGGAGGGACTGGGTATTCCTGGCAGCACGAGTGAGATGTTTTATCTCCTGGCGGAAAACGGCTATTTGGGTCCGGAACTTACGGAAAAGATGATTAAAGCTGTGGGTTTCAGAAATCTTCTTGTCCACGAATATGGCAGAATAGATCTGAAACGGGTGTTCGAAATGGCGCAAAACGACTGTAAGGATCTCAATGACTATCCGAATTCGATCTTTGCAAAATCAGGTATTTCCACTTGAATTCAAATTGCCACGAAACCCACGAAAAGACACGAAAGGTTGTATCGGGAGATGTAGAGCGAAAATAAGCTTAACCCCAAACTTATGGTGTTTTTTCGTGTATTTAGTGGCCAAGGATATTAGCCACCAACTCCACGAAACGACACGAAATATTGTTTGGGGGGTTTATAAGGGCGGGATAACTCAAATCTTAATCCTTTCGTGTTCTTTCGTGGATTTCGTGGCCAACTCATCGAGGTCGGATGCGCGTGGCGCGGATGCCCCCATCGCTTGGCACGACGCCTCGCACTTCGACGTACGCACCCACAGCGGCCGCTTTTTTTGAACGCTTCGCCCCATCGAGCACCAGGGGCAAGCCGTCCAAGGCCCACTTTCCGCTGAGACGGCCTCCCAGCCTTAATTTGGCCCCCGCCGGCACAGCCGCTTGGATACCGATCGCGTCAGGGGCGCCCCGCTTAATCCACTCCGTGATCAGAGCGATCTCCGCTGCATCCAGATAAGGAGGGCCGTCAAAAGGCATACGCGGCAATGACTGCCCGCGGATGCGGCGCACCAGCTCGCTGCCTTCCGGGTTTCCGGGAATCACCACTGGACCGTTTTGACTGCCGGCCGTCAGCTGGGCATAGCTTCCCAAACTCAGATCCAGCGCGGGCTGCGAACCGCTGTGGCACATTGTGCAGCGCTGACTGAATACGGAGGCTACGGCGGCATAAGCCGGTTTTGCCCGTTGCGAGGGCCGGCGGTTGTGCGGCACCGAGGTTGCCGGCCTGGCCGGTTAGCCATAGGTTTCCCGCGAAACAAAATAAACACAGCCGACATGGGTTTCATCGCCGCCCCTCCTTTTGTGACCATCGGAATACAGGGAGTATTTCGGGAAATAAAAATTGACAAGGCCTGAGGCACCTGTGATTTAGCTTGGCAATGGTGCCAGAAAGGAATGTTCCAGATTGGCATTCTAGATACCAAATATCTGAATTTAAAATAAATAATCCTATGCACTGTGCCGAATTGGGATACTGCTCCAGTTGATTCGGAGCAATGCGTACCGCTTCAGGGTGAAAGATAGTTTTTGCAATATACTTAAATTATTAAATATTTTATCCGGTTTCGCAAACTGAGGGTATTGGCACAATAATGGCAGTAGAGTAGAAGCGCGCGGGTAACTTCTGCGTGGCTGTTTGCGGATGCCAATCGGTCAATTTGCGCTTCAGGCGCTGTAACACCGCCGTAATCTACCGTGTCTTGCTCAATCGTTTCTATGGGGTGAGGGCAGAATTATGCGGTCGAATTATGGCCTCAACAACAAATGGTCTTCACTATCAACATCTTATGGTATTAACGGCATTGATGCCTTGGGTAACGCGGGCGAAGGGAGAAAGGAGAGTGAAGAGATGAAAAAGTTCTTGTTTCTATTCATTTGTGCGCTATTCGTGGCAGGGACGGCGGGCATTGCCGGCGCGGCTCCTATTTTGACAAATGGCGACTTTCAAAATCCCATCGATCTATACGGGTGGACAACCTTAGGCGATGTGCGAGTGGGAGAAGCCTCATTCCTTTCGGAACTTCAGGGCATGGATGATCGTTTCGCGCTTCTCGGACTGGAGCAAAGTGTGGGTCCTTCCATTTTGTACCAGACCTTCTATGCTCCGCGGACGAACATGCTTACTGTTGGCTTTAATTGGGCATTTGATTTTCTGGATTTATCTCTTTTCAAACAGGATACATTTGCATCTGTCTTAACATCGTGGGGAAATTTCGACATTACGATGCTGGATTTAGCGACGGGGTTGATTAGTCTGGGTTTAACCAACAACTTTTTTCATCAAAGCTTTGACGTCACAGGGTTTGGTGGGGGGTTGGTGACAATTGCTTTCAGTTTGTTGGAGCAACCCGGTTTAACCTTCTCTGTCGCCGGTGTGGACAACGTATCTGTTACGGCTGCCCCTGTTCCAATTCCTTCCACAATTTTGCTTCTTGCGTCGGGTGTGGTCGGAATCGTCGGAATCCGCAGGAAGCTGAGAAGCTGACGCGCTCGAGCGGTTCGTTAAGAAAAGTGAATAGTTTCAGAACTGGGGTTGTTTGCGAGATATCAACATAGACTAAATAGCTCGCTTCACTCAAATATTGAAGCCTGGCTGTAGCTCGTCATCAGGCGTTTACTCAGCCAGGCTTTTTTGTGGGAAAGCGATCATTTATTTAAGTTATTGGAATTGTTTTATAAAATTAAAAAAGGCGGCGGCGATTTCGGCATGCAAAACGAGTTGCGCATTTTTACATATTTGTAGGATTAAGGGTTGATACGGTTTTAACCCGCCAGTTGGGAGAATATTGTTTGCAGCCGTGTTAATGCGTTCCGTGTCGTTTGTGGTATTCAACCGTTAAGATCATTATTTGACTATTTTCCGTTTAACAAGGTCCAAATATTGTGTCACAGTTGCCATAATTCTATTGAAATCACTTCATATTTCCTTCTTCAAGCAGGATGGTTCAGCTTGTTTTCCGGTTATTTTCCGAGTTGTTTGGTCATATTTAAGGTGTCGGATCTAAATGTGATCTGACTTTACCGAGAATGTCCGTTTAGCAAAGGGATCGCTTTTTTGAGTTCAAAGACGTCGAAAGTCTTAACCGTATGAATACATTGAGTATTTCGAGGATTTCGATTTGAGTCTGACGCAGACGGGAGGAACGACAGCCATTTCTGCTTGAACACTGGCCATGCTGGCACATCAATTGCAGCGCGTCGGCTTACAAGACCGCAGTCTGCGATTTGTTTTGGTTTTCAAGGGGCTGAAATTGGCTGGTCGCGGCAGACTGCGCTGAGGATCGTATATGTGACCCGGGCCCGAAAATTGGTAAGCACGCGGGATATTTCATTTGTCATGTTCACGAGCAGTAAGGGGGCCTCTCATGCAAAGGTTTTTCGATCTGGGGCGGATACTCGCTTCATCAAGAATGCTGCGGAAAAGGGGATCTGATCTCAACGCGCAACGGCCAAAGAAAGAAACCAGAAAAGACTATGGACAGTCTCCGATCTTCCCAAACCGGTTTCGCACCGTCTTAATCCTGGCACACGTCCTTTTATTCGCCGCCTGGGTACTGAGCGCACAAGCGGAGGTCCTGAACTTACGGCCGGTTCCGGTCGATCCGGCACTGCTCAGAGATCCTGCTTTGGCCAAAGTCAGCCGCGATCTGATTGTTTTGCAGCAGGAGTTTCGCGCGAATCAGCAGTTGCCCATCCTGCAAGCGTTCAGGCCCAGCAACCCGGTTGTTCGGATTGTCGCCGGCCGGGTGGTCATCGACGCCGTTGCGACCGGTGATGCGCGCTTATTGCTGGCGGATTTAAAAGCCCTGGGGCTTCAGAGGGGCGCCATCCGGGACCGCATGGTTTCAGGCCAATTGCCTATCGCGGCAATTTCCGAACTTGCCGACCTGCAAAGTCTGAAGCTCGTGCGGCCGGCCTATGTGATGAGTCGTGCCGGGTTGGTTGACAGCCAAGGGGATGTGGCCATGCGGTCCGACATTGCCCGCACGGACTTCGAAGTTGACGGCACCGGAGTTGTCGTGGGCTCGCTGTCGGACAGCTTTGATTGCGCCGGCACCCAGGAGGCGGTTGATGTAGGCAGCGGCGACCTGCCGGCGGATATCGTTGTTTTGGACGATACGGCCTGCCCCGGAATCGATGAGGGGCGAGCGATGATGCAGCTTATCCATGATGTAGCCCCGGGGGCCGCCCAGGCCTTCCACACGGCTTTCAACGGCCAGGCGGATTTTGCCGAAGGCATCGTCGAACTGGCCACCACGGCCGGGGCTCATATCATTGTGGATGACGTGATCTACTTTGCTGAACCGATGTTCCAGGATGGCATCATCGCTCAGGCCATCGACGCGGTCAGCGCGAAGGGCGTCGCCTACTTTTCCTCGGCCGGCAACGAAGCCCGCGACTCCTATGAAAGTGAGTTTCGCGATTCGGGCGTTGTGGGGCCACTCGGCGGCATCCGACACGATTTCGATCCCGGACCCGGTGTGGATGATCTGCAGACCGTCATTTTAGGAACCGGTACGACGATCTTCAGTTTTCAGTGGGATGAACCTTTCTTCTCGGTCAGCGGGGAGCCGGGGTCCGCCAGTGATCTAGACATTCTGTTATATCTGGAAGACGGGACTTTCACTTTTGCCGGGGGATTCGCGCTCAATGTCGGTGGAGATCCGGTCGAGGTGTTCGCGATTACCCGTAACGGACCTCCTATCGCCGTTCAGATTGGACTCGAGCTCAACGAGGGGCCGCCCCCCAAGCTGATGAAATACGTTTTTTTTGGTCCAGCGGAAACCCATGTTGGTGAATTTGACACCGCCAGCGGCGCCCTTTACGGGCACCCCAACGCTGCCGGTGCCGAGGCGGTCGGCGCGGCCTTTTACGCCAAAACGCCCGATTTCGGGGTCACCCCGGCCAGGCTGGAGCCTTTTTCCTCGGCCGGCCCGACACCGATCCTCTTTGATTCTCTGGGGAACCGTCTGGCAAAACCGGAAATCCGTAACAAGCCCGAAGTTATTGGGCCGGACGGCACGAACACCACCTTTTTCTTTGCCGGCGAAGATCCCGAACCCGACGGATTCCCGAACTTTTTCGGGACCTCCGCTTCGGCCCCCCATGCTGCTGGAGTGGCGGCTTTGATGCTCCAGGCCAATTCAAAACTCAAGCCGGCGGAGATCTTTGCCGGCCTGGAGAAGACCGCCGACGACATGGAAACGCCGGGCTTCGATTTTGACAGCGGACATGGTTTTATCCAGGCGGACGCCGCAGTGGAAGCGGTGCTGCCTCAGGCCCCCGATCTGACAGGTGAATGGATTCTCATTCGATCAAGGCCTCTTCTCGGTCAGTACTTAGTTCGAGGTCGCCTGCGTGTCAGCAATATCGGAAACGAAAAAGCCGGCCGGTTCAGGATCTTCTTTCACCTTTCGGATGACGGAATCACCCCGGGAAAAATCATCGCACGCAGAACAATATGGGCCGGTTTGCTGCCCGGTGAAAGCAAAATTCGGGCTTTCCGGCTCCTATCCCCGGAGTCCCTTGCGGGTAAATTTGTCATTGCCGTTGTTGATTCGAAGAATGAAGTTGCTGAATCAGATGAGACGAACAACAATATTGCGATAACGATACCTTGAATTTGTCGCCACGAATTTAATTTGCTGGGCGATAGTGCCGAAAGAAGGACAATTTATCCTCGCGTTTTGTCAGCATTCGTTCTCGAGGTTCGAGGTCGGAGGAGCGCTGCGCTTTAGGTTGGAGGCAAAATCGTTTCGTAGCCAACCTCAAGCTAAGATTTGAGCAGCCAACAGAGCAGAACCTCAAATCTTAATTTGGCGATGGGTAAGCCCGGTTGAATAGCTTGAGGGGATGGTTTTTTCCTGCGTCTTGCAAGGCGAGGAAGACAATCCACTTTAATCTGGGGCTGCCAGGCGCCTTTAGCCAAAATTTGACAAGCATGCTGAGCAGATTTTATTTAACTGGGTGAATCTGTGTCCCATTATTTTCTGCATTGCGCAGCTTTTCAGCCTCGGATCAAACATCCCGCCGCTGCCGCCATACCCCTGAAATCATGTGCTCATCGGATTCGCTGCGACTCTACTAAGATCGTGCACCGCAGGAATTCTCAATGAAGGTTCAAGAAGCCAAAACAGACTATGCCAGAATGGCATTTCATGGCTTATCATTTTGTAATAATTAAATTTATTGTGACAGCCTATCCCGAATTGGCACATACCCAGCCTCATCACATATCTTTCCATTGCCAATCCCCTGATAAACATTTTTATGTAAGATGCTAATTTTGTTTTATTTTATTTTTCCGTCGCCAACTTCTCGATCTGGCACGTTAATTGCCTAAGGAATAAGCCGTTGGTGTTAAATACTTGTTCTGCCGCCGCATGGCTTTGTTTCTGTTTCGGCTTGCTAATTTTCATAAGTGACAGAAAACCTCGCAGCAAACAAAGAAACAAGGAATACTCCTTGACTGCATAATTGAAAGTCACAGTGGTTAATTTCAGAAAGTCAGATACTTAGAAAGAAAAAGCAAAGGAGGAAGACCATGGTTACAAAGTTTAGGTTCGCATTAATTTTGGCTGGAGTGTTGCTTTTCGGCTTTGGGCAGACGGTCCAGGCCGATCTGGCGCTTATCGGCCCCATCGATCCCGTGACGGGCTTTCCAAGCTTCGTGCAGGATGCAGACAACGTGCAACTGGGCCCCTGCGACCGGATCGAACCGGTATTCGACGTGGATGGCGTTACGATCATCAACAATTTCCCCTGCCCAGGCACGGAGCTTGTGGATCCCGGGACAGTTGGCGGCACACCTGGCGCATTCGTTGATGGCAACATCCTGGAGTTCACTTACTACCGCGCCGAGGCCAATTTTGCGCCTACGGCGGATATCAAGAATTTTCGCCTGCGCATCGAAGTGCAGGGCGGGGTCCTTCCCCCAGTGTCCATCAACAACGCCGTGAGGCTCGTAATGACATTCAACCCCAATGCGCCGCAAGGTACTTACACTATATTCCACCCCTTTGGTTCACAGCAGGTTGAAGTAACGCAGGCTGAAATCGATACGAGGCTCGATATGGAGCTCGACGGCGGGGTTCTGGGTATCTTCCCGGCTCTCGATGCGGCCCGTGCCGGCAATGTCCAGTGTTTCTGGTCAAACGGCACAGCGACTGTGGTGGATGGGATGTCGTTTTTCGGCGATGCCCTGACCGCAGCCCCGCTGGTGCCTGCCACGAATGCAGCGACGTGTCCACAGGGGCCTGCTGATGGTGACCCCCTAACGGCTGGAGACCTGGAATTTGGGGTTCTTTTCCCTGACGGCACCACGGCTTTCAGCACTGACCTATTTACGGTGGAAGGCAAACTGGCCCCTGAACTCGGTTTCCTCATCGATCGCGCGACCTATGAGCGCAACGCCGCCGGCACCCTCGCTCGGGCCGATCTGTGGCTCAGTTCGATTCCCGCGCAGAACATTGTGGTAAGTGCCGGAACCGCTCAACTTAGGGGTCCTGCGACTCGAATTATGTTGGAAGATGCGGCCAATCCCGGGCGCTACTACCTGCGCCAGCGCCTGGATGAGGCTGCTGGTATCCCCCTCCCACCCAATCCGATCACCCTTTTAATTAATGGAGAGGAGACTAGACTGGTAGATGAGGTGAGGATCACGCAAGCCATCCACAACGTCAATACGGATACGGTGACAATCAATGTATCTTCGAGTGATGCAATCAACGTTGGTGGACCAACATTTGAATTCAGGGATGAGTTCGGAAATTTAGTCCCGCCAGCTGGTGCTGTCCCACCAAACGCAGCCCTGCGTGAAATCACGGCGACATCTTCGGCGGGCGGTTCCGATACCGAAGATGTTGATGTGCGCGGGGGAAACATATTTCAGTAATCGTAAAAGTCCGCGCATGGCTTTTGATAGCATGGGCAGAAAGCGTGGAGTGATCAGAGGGGATTGAGCTCAGGGGCTCGATCCCCTTCTATCTTTTCGGTCCGCTTGGTCGCACGCTTCGTCGACGTTTTTTGATGGAAACAGGGAGGATATTCTCCGCGACACCCCAATTCCAATAGCGAGTAATTGAACCGAGGGGGCGTCGGTTTCTCCGGAATTTGTGGAAATCAACCTGGGCGCCATCCAGCCCCCGTTTATGTTTGCCAGGCGGGCCCTGGAATCTGGATCGTCTGTTGGGACCGAGTGGTTTCCCAGACATCGGCTGCGAAGAGACCGCGCAATCGCTGGATCCGTATCAGTTCGCCAATTTGGATCCGTACAACCAGGTTGTCATACCAGGTGGAACTGGGGATAGAATTCTTTTATATCCGTTATATCCGTTCGGCTCTGGCCATGTGTTAAATTGTGACCCTCTTGCTTTGGATCCGGCTCCCTCGCCCATCCGTCCGATCAGCCCGGTAGAGCTGCTCCGCTTAGCAATGGTTCCGGGCGAAACCCATCTTGATCGACGTGTTCATAAATTTTCCGCTGATAGAGTAACTGACCGTATTGGCCAGGACCGATGCCGGCCCCAATCAGCTTCTTACGGATAAAGCGTTTGGCGTATTGACCTTGAAGCAAGAAGTT
>CP070697.1:1024337-1035362 GCA_020353555.1 Desulfobacterales bacterium | reverse complement strand
GCCACGGGGCGCGCTGTCAGCGTATGCACGGCAAGGGATTTCGGCGTTGCCTCAGCTCCCAACAGAGGGCTAGAGAAAAATAAAACCGCCAGTACGGCAAACAGACCTGCTTTCATTTTCATGGCACATACTCCTTCCGATTCGGGTGTTAAAACCGCTCCCGATTTTACCCATTATATCACAAATCGTCGAGGAATAAGAAGTCAAAGCGAATCAGCCAACTTAGCCAGGAACGTTCCCATAATGGTAGCGCACCGGATAATTTCACACGGTCTCCTGCACCTAATTCGGGTGGGTGTCTGTCTCGGTTTGCTTGCCTGCGGCATCGTCAAAACCACTTACAACGTCACGAAGGGCACAATAAAATTAGGTTATGAGGTGACGAAATTTACCGGCAAAACCGTGTATACCGTCGGTAAATACACTTTCATCGTGGTCATGGCCCCGTTGACCTGGCCTCTGACACAGGCCGATATCGAATCCATAGACGATTTGCCGCCCAAAGACGCGATCGAGCAGGGGCGCGTCAAAACATCGCCTTACGTGGTCAAGGGCCGACGGTATGTACCCATGAGCGTCGAAGAGGCCCGGAGCTATCAACAAGAAGGGATTGCCTCCTGGTACGGGTACGAAACCTATCGGCAAAAAGGCGGGCATATGACGGCCAATGGGGAAGCCTTCGATCCCGAAGGCCTGAGCGCCGCGCACAAGTACTTGCCTCTGCCGACCTTCGTGCGCGTGACCAACCTGCACAACAATCGCAAAATCATCGTCCGGGTCAATGATCGCGGGCCGTTCGTCGACGGCCGGATCATCGATCTGAGCGCGAGGGCGGCCAAAAAGCTGGGTTTTTATAAAAACGGCACGGCAAGGGTGGTGGTGGAAACTGTCGATCTGGAAGGGTGACGGCCTCGTCAAAAACCACGATCAAGCCCCGCGCATCGCTTATCGTGAAGCGTGCGTCCCGTGCAACGCAACGACAACAAGAGGACAATCCACAACCCGGGGGTGCCCATTTCACAGGTTGAATTGGGCTGCACTTTAGGTAAAGCAATTAACCGGGGAGACTGTTATGCCATCTTTTCCCAAACCTGCCTTTGCGTTCAACTACCATCCGGATGCGGAAATCAACGCAATCCGCCGTTACCGAGACCATCAACCCGGCAGACAGATTCCGGCCAAGAAGGCCAATCGTCTGCTCATCGCAACCTGGAATATTGCCAATCTAGGATTGCAGAAGCGCAAACCGAATGATTACAAAATCATCGCCGAAATAATAAGTTGGTTTGACATCGTTGCGCTGCAGGAGGTCAATGACGATTTAAGCGGATTGCGGTCCGTTCTCGCTAGTCTGCCGAACGCATACAGAGCCATATTTTCGGATAAGGCCGGCAACGAGGAAAGAATGAGCTTCCTTTACGATTCAGATAAAATCGTTCAATTGGAAAAAATCGGCGAGATCGCAATCCCACCGAAGGATATCAAGTACATAAGACTCAAAGGCGTAAATCGCAAATTCAACGGTTTTGATCGCATTCCTTACTTGGGCTCCTTCATGGCCGGAGGCTTTAAATTCGTGCTCGTCAATGCGCACTTGTATTTCGGGGATGATTCCAAGAAGGATCGAGACCGCCGGAGTCTGGAAGCATATGCAACTGCCCGTTGGGCCGATTTAAGACACCGCGACAAGCATGCCTACATACGTGACATTATCGCCTTGGGCGATTTCAATGTTCCCAAAGTTGAGGCCGGGGATCCGATCTACAACGCTTTGAGGCAAAGGGGCTTGCGGAAACCGGAGCATTCCAGTCAGATTGCGTCGAATCTCAATAATGACAAGAACTATGACCAGCTCATGTTTTTTCCCGGCCAAACCAAGCAGAAGTACACACGGAACAACGGAATTTTCGATTTCGACGGAGCTGTTTTTCATCAGCTATGGCAAAATAAGACCCCTGCTCAGTTCAGGTCTTTTGTCCGCTACCACATTTCGGACCATCGCCCGCTGTGGGCTGAATTCAAGATTTGATTAATTTAATCCTACTTTGTCCCACGACCGAAAGCCTTCCGGGGACAAGTGCAATAGATGGTCGGATTTGAAAGCGTGTAACTGTCTGAGGGCCTTAGGGATCGTTAGGAACGCGCCGCGCGGTGGCACCGGTTCTTTTTTTCCGGAGACGATGGTCAACGAAAAACGGAAATTGAATACGGGGCACGGCAAAGGAAAACCGCCGGCCTTGATCCAGCCGTAGGATTATCGGCAGACTGAAGCCGCCTATTTGGCCTCTACCGGATACCCGGCCCGGACCCATTCATTCCATCCGCCCTTGAGGACAAAAACCTTGATATAACCCTTTGCTCTTAAGCTCTGTGCCACCCGGGCACTGGTCTGCTCCGCCGGTCAGGCGCAATACAGGACCAGGGTTTGGTCCTGAGAATAGGCTCCGCTCCAGGCCCCGACGTCGTCAGGATCATGGTGCACCGCACCGGCAATTTTTTCGGCGCTTTTTTCCCAGTCTTTCGGGACGCGCACATCAATCAGAATCAGATTGGCCTCGCCGCTCCTGGCCTTCAGGCCATCCTTGGTTATGCGCGGTATGTCCTCGGCGAGGGCGGTCCGCAGCGGAATCAGCGCACCGGCGGCCGCCAGCAACAAGACCACCACATACCCCCCAAATTTGGATCTCATGACCGTTTCTCCTTTTTTCGAAATTGACGGATTCGATATTGACATTTCGCGCCTGAAGACAGCAAACTATCCCCCATAAGCGCACGCAATGTCAATCCACAAAATGGGTCGCCCGTTTAGCGCCAACCGCAGCGTGTCAAAAACACGCTGCGCACCTCCCTTTTTTCCTGATAAAAGCGGTTTGCGCGCGTTAATGTTTTTTGCCAATCAGCCGATAAAACTCATAGTATTTTGGTATGCTCTCTCTCCAAACGGGCTAACATCATCGAAAAGACAAAAAAATAGAGGAGTCAAGGCAAGTGGCAGAATTAGCACCGTCCACCTCACAAAACGTAACAGCCGCCGCCGCAAAGGAGGGTAAATATCTCACGTTCACGTTGGCCGACGAAGATTACGGCATCGGCGTTTTGAAGATTAAAGAGATCATTGGGATGGTGCCCGTCGTTACCCTTCCCCAAACTCCGGATTTTATGAAGGGGATTATTAATCTGCGCGGCAAGGTGATCCCGGTCGTGGATCTGAGACTCCGATTCGGAATGGAAGCCATCGACTATACGGATCGAACTTGCATTATCGTGGTTGAGGCGCAGAGTTCAACGATGACAAGATGCTGGGATGAAAAAAAATGCCAAAAAAAAGAATGTCCGGCATATGAGATTGCAGACTATCGCTGTTGGATGATCGCCAAAACTTTCTGCCGAGATGAAATCCAAGGCTCATTTCACGAAAAAATAGAAGCCTGCCGGAAATGTGATTTTTATCGCAGCATGAACGAAAAGAAAACCGTATTCACCACCGGTCTCGTGGTTGATTCGGTCTCGGAAGTTTTGAACGTTAAAGCAGATGAAATTGAAGCAACCCCCGCGTTCGGAGCCAATGCCCACACAGAATATATTCTGGGAATAGCCAAGATAGAAGACGGGGTCAAGATCCTACTCGATATCGATCGGGTGCTCAACGAAGAGAAAAACACCGTTTTTCTGGGATATCAACCCTCAGGAAAAAGAACGACGGCTTGAATATTAATTGTTGACCTGACACTCCAGTCCGGATACTCTGCCGATCAATTCGAAGATGATTGACGCGCGTCCAGGTATGAAAATTTCGGGACTTTCTTGTGTTTCGTGCGAATTGCAGAAGCTCCAGGAAATCGACCGTGCTTGCATATCAACCTCAGCGGAGGTCTCCGCGATGGCCCGCCCCTTGTTTCTCTTTAGAATCTGAAAACCATGTCGCGCGTGAATTATATCCCCACCGGCTTGGCCTCCTCCGGATGCAGGGCTGACCGGCTGATCGGAATCACGGGCGAACCGCTAGACCTGTTCGGCATGATTATTTATCGTATCGATTTCGCTGTATGAGAAATATCCCGGCCGACAGCCTCTCCATGGTTTTTCAAAGGGCTAAACTGTTACGATCGATCTCACAATTGCGGAAGCGGCCGCATCCGACCCGCCAAAGCCTGTTTTTTAGCCGGACAGGAAATGAGGTTTGATTCGGAACATAGGATTACCGGAGAAGACACCATGTCCTATCAACCCATTGAAAATTACGGTGTTATCGGAGATCTGCATACGGTTGCCCTGGTGGGCATGAATGGATCCATCGACTGGCTGTGCTTTCCGCACTTTGACTCCCCCAGTGTTTTTGCCGCAATCCTCGATCATCAAAAAGGAGGATACTTCAAGATCGCCCCTGTTTCGAGAGACATCAAATACAAGCAGTTTTACTGGCCGGATACCAACGTCTTGATCACACGCTTTTTCCAAACCGATGGCGTTGGAGAAATCACGGACTACATGACAGTCCATGAATCCCACTACCGCGAGGAGGACTATCACCCTCACCGGCTCATCCGCAAGGTAACCGCCGTGCGGGGTGCGATGACCTTCCGGGTCGAGTGCCGGCCGGCCTTCAATTACGCCCGGGACGAGCATACCTCGACGATTACAGCCGAAGGGGCGGTCTTTCATTCGTCTATACTCAGTTTGGGGCTGGCGACCAGAATCCCCTTGCGGGCCGAGGAAAAAGGCGCGGCAGCGGAATTTACCCTCCAGCAAGGACAATCGGCGACCTTTTCGCTGGGGGAAGTCGAATCGGGAGGTAGTTGCCGGTCCTGCATTACGGAAGAGGAGGCCCAGGAAGTTTTTGTTCGGACCATTGAATTCTGGCGCGGTTGGCTTGCCAAGTGCACCTACACCGGGCGCTGGCGCGAGATGGTCCGGCGCTCGGCCCTGGCGCTGAAACTGTTGACCTTTGCGCCGACTGGTGCCATCGTAGCCGCGCCCACGGCCAGCTTGCCCGAAACCATCGGCGGTGACCGCAATTGGGATTATCGCTATACCTGGATCCGGGACGCGGCTTTCACCCTTTACGGTTTTCTCCGCATCGGTTTTACCGAAGAAGCCGCGCAATTCATGAATTGGCTGGAAGCCCGCAGTCACGAGCTGGAGTCTGATGATTCGCTGCAGATCATGTACGGAATCGACGGCCGCCATCAGCTGACCGAGGAAGTCCTCGATCATTTGGAAGGCTTCAGGGGCTCACGGCCGGTTCGAATTGGAAACGCCGCTTCTAATCAGCTCCAGTTGGACATCTACGGAGAGCTGCTGGATTCAGTATACCTTTTCAACAAATATGGCAGTCTCATTTCATATGAGCTCTGGGTGTATTTGCGGCGTCTCATCAACTACGTGTGTAACAACTGGCACCGGAAAGATGAAGGCATTTGGGAGGTTCGCAGCGACCGGCAGCACTTCGTCTATTCCAAGTTGATGTGCTGGGTCGCCCTCGACCGGGGCCTTCGTCTGGCCGAGAAGAGGTCGTTTCCGGCCGATCGATCGCGGTGGCTGAAGGTGCGCGATCAGATCTACGAGGAGATTATGCGTACGGGCTGGAACCGGGAGCGGCAAGCTTTCGTGCAGTATTTCGGCAGCCAGGCTCTGGATGCCTCGAATTTGATCATGCCCTTGGTTTTTTTCGTCTCCCCCACGGATCCGCGCATGCTCAAAACCCTGGAGGCCATCCTGAAATCACCCGAAAAGGGAGGACTGACGTCAAATAGTCTCGTCTACCGCTACAACTTGGAAGAATCCGCCGACGGTCTGTCGGGCCAAGAGGGTACTTTCAACATTTGCTCCTTCTGGCTGGTGGAGGCCTTGACGCGCGCCGGGCGCGTGGATCGCAAGCATTTGGATCGGGCCCGCCTCATATTTGAACAGATGTTGGGTTATGCCAATCACCTGGGGCTCTATTCCGAAGAAACCGGTCCCCGGGGCGAGGCTCTCGGCAATTTCCCCCAGGCTTTCACTCACTTGGCGCTGATCAGCGCCGCTTTCAATCTTGATCGCACCCTTGACAGCAAGCGGTGATCGACCCTGCCGGGACGGCCGCGCTAAGGGCGTGACAAAAGCGGCGTGAAATGTCGCAAGTGCGCGCGAAGCCGGCCGTCATCGGGGGAATGAATCCAGTTTAATGCAGGCAAGGTCCGCACGACAGTTGCCATGCAATTCAAAAGTATATATATGCAAAAACGCTATTTGCAAAAATCTTTCCTATTACTTAAGCAAGGACCCCTGTGCCGTTTCAAAGACAATCGCGCGCGGTTTATCCGGGCCATTCAAACCGCCGCGAAACAGATGAAAGGAGGAAGGCAAGGATGAAAAATAAGGAAACTGCCAGACAATCCTTCCCACCGACGGCATCCTCCTTGAAGCTCAGCCGCCGGGAATTCCTCAAGCGCATGGGATTGCTCGGAGGCGGCGTCGTCGTTTACGTCTCGGTCGGAGATCCCTCATCCTGGGCGCAGCCGCCGACGGATTTCAATGCGTTTCTCAGAATCGGCGCAGACGGCCGGGTCATCTGTTTTTCCGGAAAGATCGAGATGGGCCAGGGGGTGGTCACCTCACTGGCCCAGATGCTGGCGGACGAACTCGGGGTGCCGCTGACGTCGGTGGACATGGTCCTGGGCGACACCTTGCTGTGCCCCTATGACAGGGGTACCTTCGGCTCTCTGAGCACCAAATACTTCGGTGCGACCCTGCGGCAGGCGGCGGCGGAAGCAAGAGCCGTTCTGATTCAAATGGCGGCCGCGCGCTTTGCGGTCGCGCCGGAAAGGCTGAGTGTCAGAGACGGGCAAATCATCGACTCGCAAAATACGAACCGCAAGGTGACGTACGCGCAGCTCACCCGGGGCAAGCGCATCGAACGACATCTGACGCACCGCGTGTCGCCTTTGCCGGCCTCCCGGCACACCGTTTCGGGCAGGGCGACCGGCCGGACCGACGCCCGCCAAAAGGTCACGGGCGAGGCCCGCTACGCCGGCGACATCCGACTGCCCGACATGCTGTACGCAAAAATTCTGCGGCCGCCGGCCCATGGCGCGACGCTGAAGAGCATCAACCTGGAAGACGTCGGAAAAGTAGACGGGGTCAAAGTCATCCGAGACGGGGATCTGATTGCGGTGCTCCACCCATATCCGGACGAGGCGCAGAAAGCCCTGGATCAGGTGCAGGCCGAATGGGATCTGCCCGACGCAAAGGTCGACAACCGGACCATTTTTGAACATTTACTGCATTCGGGGCCTTCCGAAGAGATCGCCGCGGATAGCGGCGATATCGCCAAAGGCAAAAAGATGGCCGCGCAAAATTTCGACTCGACCTATTTGAATCACTATGTCGCGCACGCACCCATGGAACCCCATACCGCGCTGGCGCACGTCGAAGGGCAAAAAGCCACCGTTTGGGCGTCCACCCAGACGCCTTTCGGAGCTCGGGAAGACGTCGCGCGCACCTTGGGGTTGGCTTCCCGGGACGTGCGCGTGATCACCCCCTTTGTGGGCGGCGGATTCGGCGGAAAAACCCGGAACCAACAGGTAATCGAGGCCGCCCGCCTGGCCACGCTGGCGGGAAAACCGGTGCAGGTGGCCTGGACGCGCCAAGAAGAGTTTTTCTATGACACCTTTCGGCCGGCCGCCGCCAAATTCGGACACCGCTTTGCTAAAACCCCCACGGGAAAAGGGTTGGGACTCGCCTGCACGGACTACAAAGGCACCTATGTGGCAACCATGGCCGAAGTTGAGGTGGACAAGAAGACCGGCCATGTGCAGGTGGCACGCGTGGTTTGTGCCCACGATTTGGGTGAGGTCATCAATCCGGAGGGTGCCAGATTGCAGATCGAAGGCGGCATCACCATGGGGCTGGGGTATGCCTTGCGCGAAGAGATCCGTTTCAAGGGAGGAAGAATCCTTGACGCGAATTTCGACACCTATGAACTGCCCCGATTTTCCTGGCTGCCGCAAATTGAGACCATCTTGGTCGACAATCCGGCAATGGCTCCCCAGGGCTGCGGAGAACCCGCCATCACAACCATGGGGGCGGTTATCGCCAATGCGGTCTACGATGCCGTTGGCGTGCGCCTTTTCGAGCTGCCGATGACACCCCAACGGATCAAAGCCGCGCTGAAACTTTGAAAATTTGAAAAGGAACTTTTGCCTGCGGGTAAAATACCCTATTCCATCGAAGGAGGCTGTCAATGAAGGCGTCCATTCAATTCAAACTCAATGACAAGCCCGTGACCGTGGTCGCTGATGACGGGCGACCACTTTTGTGGGTTCTGCGCACCGATCTTGGCGTTACCGGGCCCAAGTACGGCTGCGGAGAGGGCGTGTGCGGGGCCTGCACGGTGCTTGTGGACGGTCAGGCGGTGCTGGCCTGTCAAACAGGCGTCAAGGAAGTCATTGGCAAAGAGGTTGTCACTATCGAGGGTCTCGAAAAAAACGGAACCCTGCATCCCCTGCAGAAAGCGTTTATCAAACACGATGCCCTGCAATGCGGATTCTGTGCGTCCGGTATGATCATGAAAGCCCATAGTCTGTTATCTGAAAATCCGACACCTTCCCGACAAGAAATAATTGAAGGCATGGATGAGAACTTGTGTCGTTGCGGAGCGCATAAACGAATCATTCTGGCAATCGATACCGCCGCCCAAGACATGCGAGGAGAGAGGAAGTCATGAAAAAAGGTGCCGGTGCGCATTATGAAGCCAACCTGCTCGCCTCCTGTCTATCCATTGACACCGGTATGCGTCAACGAAGCCCTTGCGAGGATTCAGCCGCTTCCGGCACGTTCCCTCTGAAGACGGGAAGACCCGATAATAGCTTGGATGGGGAGTAAGGAATGGATTGCGACATGAAGTCTGCGTTGGTGAAATGGGTGGCGGCCGGGCTGCTGGGGCTGTTGGCCGCGGGCGCACGGGTGCAGGCGGCCGCCCCGGATGTAAACCGCTTCTTTTTCAGCGGCGACGGGCACATCCGCCTGCTCGGCAACAAGAACGGGAAATCGTTTGACGGCAGGTACCGCCTGTCCCGGGGAAGCTACGACCCCGCCGCCTTGGAAGCCATCTGCCGCGTTTTCGGCGCGCCCTATGCGCCCCAAAAGATGGGCCTGTCCCTGCGGCTGATCGAGTTTATCGACTTGCTGCAGGACCGGCTGAGCCCGGGGGCCCGGATCACGATTACCTCCGGGTACCGCAACCCGGAGTACAACCGCAAGCTTCGCAAACGGGGCAGCCTGGCGGCCAAAGCCAGCCTTCACCAGTATGGAATGGCGGCCGACCTGAAAATGGCCGGCGTTCCCGCACGGCGCGTCTGGGAATATGTCAAAGCGCTGGGCTTCGGGGGGGCGGGCTACTATCAGGGGGACGCCGTGCACATCGACGTGGGGCCGGCGCGCTCCTGGGACGAAAAGACATCGGGCGTGGGGACGGGGATTTCGGATGACAACAAACTGATCGGGCTCGTCACGGACTACGATGTCTATCGGCCGGGGGAGATGATGACGCTAAGATTCATCCGGATGACCGCCTTTCCTATCGCGGTGTCCTCCGCGTTTGCCCTGAGCCGTCAGGACGCGCAAGGCGGGCCGGAGGAGGTCGCCGTCTTGAAACCCATTTTTGCAGTGCCCGCCGACGGCGCATGCCCCCGCTTTGCCGACATCGACCAGATGGCGTCTATCCGCGCGCGGCTGGCGGCCGACCTGCCTCCGGGACGCTACAAGATGCACGCCCGATTCTGCAACAACCCATGGAGCGACATGCCCCCGGAAATCTCGACGCCCGCGTTTGCAATCCAAAGGCCGTGAGGAAAAGCAGGACGGCGTTGGTTGCGAAAACGTGGCCGGAGAGCTTGCGTGGCAAACGCAGGCCGGCTGTGAACTGAATTGACCAATATCTAGTGCTGCCCCTCGAAGGCTTTGGCACCCGCCTCATAGACGCGGGTAACCTCAATCGAAGATTCCAGGGCTTTGCCGGCCGCGGCCAGTGCCTGGGCCCGCGCAAGACCGGAGGCAATCGCCGGGTCCGCGCTGGCAGGCAACGCCTGGATAACAAGATCGGCCAGCAGATTCCGTTCCGCCGCTCGGCTCAAGCTCAGGTAGGGCAGCGCATCGTACCACAGCAACCGCTCTTCCAGATTTTTAAAGGGACGGCGCCGATCGGCCAGCGCGGCGAGCTCCTCACCGAGCTTGCCGGCCTGCACGACGGCGGCGTCGAAGTTGAAGCGCGTCGCGGGAAGCGGCTCTATCGCGCGCATTTGCATCATCTGGAAAAAGTGATACACCGGCCGCAGTCCGGAAACGAGGCCGTTTCCTGTGCCGCCTGCTATGGCAATGCCAAAAGCCGGCAGGCCCTGGAGGGGACCCGAACGGGCATATACTCTAAACATTTTCAGGATTAAATATTTTACCAACCCGCTGGTATCCCACCAGTAAACCGGGGTGCCCACGACCAGCGCACCGCAGTTCAGAATTTTCCAGCTCAGGTATTCGAAGGCCTCATCTTCGTAAGTACACTTCTGTTTGTCTTTGCAGACCCACGGGAGACAATCCTTACATGCCGCCACGACCTGATCGGCCAACTGAATCGACTCGGTGGAAGCCCCCCCTCGGGCCGCACCATCCAAAGCCGCCGCAACCAGCTGATTTGTTCGCCCTTCACGGTTGGGGCTTCCAACAATTCCCAGAACTTTCCCCGCTGTTCCCATAATCCACCTCCTTATGCCAGGTGTGAAGTATCAATCTAGCTGTATGAAAAATATCCCGGTCGACCGCTCATCGCCTTTGGGCATCGGGAAACTGCCTGAGAAAACTGGAGGTCGTTAAACCGAACCGTAAAAAGGAGTTCCCATCCAGGCCCGGATAGACCTTCCTTTGCCCGGCATCCTGTTTGAAAGCAACGCGCGGGTCGGTCTTACGAACCCTTATTTGCGAGTTTTTGCCGCTGCCCCAAGCCGATCAGCGGTCGGCCTATCCATGGTTTTTCAAAGGGCTAAACGGTTACAT
>CP070697.1:1013203-1024237 GCA_020353555.1 Desulfobacterales bacterium | reverse complement strand
AAATCGTATCAATTTAGCGGGTTGAAAAATATCCCCGTCGACCTATCCCTGGTTATTCAAAGGGCTAAACGGTTACGTTAAATCTAATTCAGGGTCAGCGATTTGTCACGGTCAGGCCAAGCTCAAAGCCTGGAGCAGAGCGCTTGGGTGTCGTTGGGGGTCGGCGGGTCGCCGCGGGCGCGTCGTCGGTCTGCCAATCCCCAGCGGTTTTTGGTGATCCGCCTCATCCTGGCCGCTGAAACCCCCAAGGGATGAGTCGTCTTTTGTGATCCCCCAAAGTGTCGGAAACGGCCGCAATTTAAAGTCGTTCAAGTTCTGAACCAAAATGCCGATGACATTTAGGATAGTTTAGCCTTGGAGCTTAGTGCAGGCTGTCCATTCCCAATCGCTGAAAGAGGTCACGCGTGTCCCCACAATCATTGCAACATCCACAACCGCCCGCTACGCCGGCGGCTGCAGGGCAACCGACGTCTGACGCCGCCATCTGCAATCTTCAACAGCAGGTCGACGAACTCAAACAGATGAGCCAGCGCCTTCAAAATGAGCTCGCTAGGCACCAAAGGAAGGAAAAGGAGCTGAGAGAAGCGAGCATCCAACTCCAAACGCTCATCCATGCCATCCCGGATGTGGTCTATTTCAAGGATATCGAAGGTCGCACCCAGGTGGTCAATCGCGCGTTTCAGAACATGTTCGGGTTGGAAATGGACCAAATCGTGGGCAAAACCGATAAAGAACTGCTCCCGCCGCAGATGGCGGAGAAATGCCTACAGGGCGACAAGGAAACCATCGAAGCCGGAAAATCCCTCCGTTTCATCGAACAAATTGAAGGCGAAGCCGGAACGGACTTATTTTTCGAAACCATCAAGGCCCCCATTTACAACGATCAAGGGGACCTTCTGGGACTGGTGGGGGTCAGCCGGGATATCACCCGGAGTAAAAACGTCGAAAAAGAATTGCAGGTCGCCAAAGAGGCGGCCGAAGCCGCCAGCCAGGCCAAAAGTGAATTTCTGTCCAGTGTGAGTCATGAACTGCGCACCCCATTGAATCATATCCTCGGATTCACCGAAATCATATTGGACCAGCATTTCGGCACCTTGAATGCAGTCCAAGAAGAATATCTTGGAGATGTCCACCAGAGCAGCCAACACCTTCTTTCTTTGATCAACGATATTCTGGATCTTTCCAAAATGGAAGCCGGCAAACAGGAACTGAAGCTGTCGGAAGTCAAACTAGGTTCGCTCCTTGAAAATTGCCTGGCAATGTTCAAAGAAAAGGCCATGAAACAGCACCTAAAAATTACCGCGGATCTGGAAGCTAGCCCGGCTGTCATTACCGCCGATTCACGCAAACTCAAACAAATCGTCTATAATCTTCTTTCCAATGCCGTGAAATTTACCCCGGATAATGGGTGGGTTCACCTGCAGGCCGTGCGGATTCCGCAGGATGACTTAACGGCTTACGGCGTAGCGGATGCGCGGGGGCGGGATTTTGTGCGCGTCTCCGTGCAGGATAGCGGCATCGGCCTAAAAAAAGAGAACCTGGAAAGTATTTTTGAACCGTTTGTGCAGGCCGAATCATCGGCTGGTCGCAATCATCAGGGCACCGATCTGGGTTTGTCTTTAACCCGAGGTCTGATCGAACTTCACAATGGCAAAATCTGGGCCGAAAGCCAGGGTGAAGGTCTAGGCAGCAAATTCAGTTTTTTGATCCCCCTGGAACATTGACCTGAAATTGTTTTAGCGTCGAACAGCTTGGCGGACATGTTCCGAAACGTGCATCGCGCCGTCAACGGGGTTTGCGTATTCCCCACTGATTGAGAATTCATTTTTCAATGTCTGATTGTGGCCCCTGGGTGTTTGCGTGGCTGGTCCCAAAACCGGGCTTCGATCCCCCCATCACTCCCCAAGGTACGCCTTCTTCACCTGCTCGTTTTCCAGCAGCGCGCTGGCCCGGTCGGTCAGGACAATGCGTCCGGTTTCCATCACATAGCCGGTGCGCGAGATGTTCAGGGCCATGTGGGCGTTCTGCTCCACCAGAAATATCGTGGTCCCTTTCTGATTGATCTCCAAAAGGGTTTTAAAAATTCGTTCGACCAGTTTGGGCGCCAAGCCCAGGGAGGGTTCATCCAGCAGCAAAAGCGCCGGCCGGGACATGAGCGATCGGCCGATGGCCAGCATCTGCTGCTCCCCGCCGCTGAGCGTTCCGCCCAGTTGTCCGGCGCGTTCTTTGAGAACGGGAAAAAGGCTGAAGACCCACTCCAGATCTTCCGCCACCGCAGCCTTGTCTTTGCGCAGAAACGCCCCCATCTCAAGGTTTTCGAAAGTGGTCATCCGGGGAAAAATCTGTCGGCCCTCCGGGGTTTGGGCCACACCTTTTCCGGCGACTTGCTCGGGGCGCAGGTGCTGAATCGGCTCCCCCCGGAAGCGGATTTCCCCTTTTTCCGCGGGCTGCACACCGGAGATGGTCAGCAGCGTGGTCGACTTGCCCGCCCCGTTGGCCCCGATCAAGCAGGCGATATCGCCTTCCGGTATGGAAAGGGAAATGCCCTTGAGCGCATGGATATTGTCGTAATAGGTATGGACGTCGGTCAGTTCCAGGATGGACTTAGCGGTCACGGCCATCGCTCTCCTCGTGGGGGTGCGGGTCGGTCGCGTGAAGTTCGCGTTTGCGCCGGGAGGCCGGGATTAAGCCTTCGGGTTTAACCACCATCATGATGGTCATGATGGCGCCAAAGGCGAGCATGCGGTAGTTTTCCAACCCGCGAAAGATCTCAGGCACGGCAATCAGCACAAATCCGGCCACGACAATGCCCGGAATACTGCCGACGCCTCCCAGAACGACGATACACAGAACAATGCACGATTCCATGAACAGGAAAAAATTGGGATTGGTGTAGCTCAATTTGGCCGCAAAAAAGGCCCCGGCCACCGAGGCGAAGGCCGCGCCCAGGGCATAGGCCAGCAGCTTGTTCCAGGTGGTCGGCACGCCGCTGAGCTCGGCGGCCGTCTCATCCTCGCGGATGGCGATCCAGGCCCGTCCGATGCGGGAGTTATCCAATCGTCGGACCCCGACGATGGTTAAAACGACAATGATCAGGATGAGATAGTAGAGGGCGGGCAGGGATTTGAGATAATAAGCCACCCAGCTGAACCCTCCGTCCGCGAAACTGGGATAATACAGCGTCGGCCGTTTCATGCCGAACAGGCCGTTGGGGCCGGCCGTCAGGGAGTCCCAGTTATTCAAGACCAGGCGCACGATTTCGCCGAAGCCCAGGGTAACGATGGCCAGATAATCGCCCCGCATCTTCAGCGTCGGATAGCCGATAATGCAGCCGCAAACCATGCCCAGAACCACACCCATAGGCAGCGCCGCCCAAAAAGACACTCCGAAGGTGAGATTGAGCAGGGAATAGGTGTAGGCGCCGACCGCATAAAAGGCAATGTAACCCAGATCCAGCAGTCCGCACAGGCCGACGACGATGTTCAGCCCCAGACCCAGAGACACGTAGATCAGACAGGTGATGCCCACATCGATCATGTAGTTGTTGGCCATCAGAGGGTAGACCGCGGCCAAAAGGGCCAGTCCGCCGATGGTGTATAAGCGGGGAATCCGGCTGATGCGCTCCCGCGTCCGCTCGGTCCAAGGCTCTTTATGCGCCTCCACGGCTGCCCGCCCGCCGCGGACGGCTTTCACGATGAAATTGAGAATCAGGATACCCACAAAGACGCCCCAGATCTTGAGCGCCCGGTCGGGCTCAAAAGAAGCGCTCCGGAATCCGAGCATGGGGATCAGCAGGATGGCCAGAAAAAAGGCGTAGACGGCCAGTTTCTGCAACTCTTGCCGTACCATCAGACGCGCACCTCACTCACGCTCTCGCCCAAAAGGCCGCTCGGTTTGAGATAGAGGACCAAAATCAGGACGGTGAAAGTGGTTACATCTTTCCAGGCGCTGGGCAGAAAAGCGGCCCAACCGACTTCGATAACCCCGATGATCAGCCCGCCCAGCATGGCGCCGGGGATGGAGCCGATGCCGCCGAGGATGGCCGCCGCGAAGGCCTTGATCATGAAGATAAAGCCCATGTCAAAACGCACGGCGCCGTAGAAAAGTCCGACCATCACTCCGGCCGCCGCGCCCAAGGCCGGGCCGATCATGAAGGTAATGCGGATGGTCTGGTCGATGTCGATGCCCAGCATTCGTGCCATGGTGCGGTTCTGGGCCGTCGCGCGCATGGCTTTGCCCAACCGGGTGCGGTGGACGAACAGCTGGAGAGCGACCATCAAGGCGATGGCCAGGAGAATAATGAAGATCTGGCCTTTGGTGATCCGGGCGCCGAGAATTTCGATGGCCTGCAGCCCGAAAACCTGCGGGTAGGCACGATCGGAGACGCCCTGACTGAGCATCATGCCGTTGGACAGGAAAATGGACATGCCCAGGGCGCTCAAAAGCGCCGACAGGCGCGAGGAGTTGCGCAAAGGTTTGTAAGCCACGTGCTCCACGGCCACTCCCAGGACCGCCACATAGGCCATGGCCAGCCCGAAGACAATGATCAGCGTCAGGACAAAATGGCTCTCCACCCAGCCCGCCTGCTGCAAAGCCGACAGAACGATCACGCCGATAAAAGCGCCGGCGGTAAACAACTCGCCGTGGGCGAAGTTGATCAGTTCGATGATGCCGTAAACCATCGTGTAGCCCAGGGCGATCAGGGCATAAATGCTCCCCAGGAAGATGGCGTTGACCATCTGTTGCAGCAGTAAAGCAGTCAGGTCCATGGGCTGGAAATCCTCGTTGGATGGATCAGGCGCTCAACACTGTGGTTGCGGCCAGACCGGGTCGATCTTTGGCATCGGTGCGACTTCGTGGGATGGCTTGAGGTTGGAGGAGCGCTCCGCTCAAGGTTTGAGGCCGGAACCTTGGCCTCCAACCTCTAATCCGCAACATTCTCCTGGCGTTGTCTTGGAAAATGCTGAGTTCCCGATGATTCAACTACGTCAGGTTTTCTTTTTCAGAATGGGGACCGGGAGCCCAAACTCCCGGTCCTTAACCGACTCTACAGGTCCTTGCCGGTCAGCGGATCCCAGTAAGACACGAATTTGTTGTCTTTGACGATCCAGACGATGTGGGCCAGTTTGCGGTCCCCCTTGTCGTCAAATTTGATCTCCCCGGTCACGCCCTGCCAGGTGTTCTCCCGCAGGGTTTTTTCAAGCGTGTCGGCGTCGAAGGTGCCGCACTTCTTGATGGCGGCGAGCACCATCATCGCGGCATCGTAGGCATAGTAGGCGTAAGAGCCGACGCTGTCGACTTTCCACATTTCCTTGTAGGTTTTTTCAAATTCCTGTCTTTCCGGCGTATCCGGCGCCTTGGCAAAGGTCAGGTAAACGCCTTCCGCCGCCGGGCCGCCGACCTCCAGGAATTTGGGATGATACACGGCGTCTTCGGTGATGAAGGCGGAGGTCAGCCCCAGCTTGCGAACCTGCTGGATCATCTTGGAGCCCTCGGGCTGGTAGACGCTCATGTAAACGGCATCCGGGTTGATACTCTTGATCTTGGTCAGAACCGCGGTGAAATCGCTGTCCCCGGGCGTGATGTGTTCATGCGCGGCAATCTTGACCAGGTTGTTCTCCTCGGCGAACCTTTTGATGTTGGCCGCCAGTCCCGCGGTATAGGTCTGCTTGTCGTCGATCAGGGCCACGGTCTTGGCCTGGAGCTTTTTCTCGAGGAACTGCACCGTGGACCACGCTTGGACGTCATCGCGGGGGGGCATGCGGAAGAAATACTTGTAGCCCTTCTGGGTCAAGCGTTCATTGGTGGAGGCCGGGGTGATCATCACGATCTTGGCCTCCATGAGCGGGATTTGGGCGGGCTCGGTGGCCGAAGAGCAGTAAGCCCCAATCACGACATTCGCGCCGCTGTTGATCAGTTTGTTGGCGGCCATCGTGGCCTTGCCGCCGTCACAGGCGGAGTCGCCGGGCATAACCTCGACCTTGTCGAAGCCTTCGACCGGGCCGAAGACCTCCACGGCGGTCTGCACGCCTTGCTTGATGTCCGTTCCGTCTTGGGCATAAGGCCCGGTGAGGGGGCTCAGGGTGCCGAGGTTCAGAGTCTTGGCCATCGCCATGCCGGTGGTCCCCCACATTAAAACCAGACATAAACCGATGATTGCCGCTTTTTTCATTTCCTACCTCCTTTTTTGTTGTTACCGACCCGTAATTCAGCTCTAAATTCCAGCCCGGACAAGCCGTAGCCGAAAATTTTCGGCCACAAGGTCCCCACGGCACCAAGGAAGATGATTCGATGTTCTTCTGCGTGTCGGGGTGGCGAAAGCAACCCGGGCCTGCCCTAAAAAGCACGAATTTCGATGTCAAAAAACTCAGAGCGTAAACCTGCGGACCCAGTCCCGTGCTCAATTCGGGGCTTTGGCAGCGGTTCCCAGGTAAGCTTCGATGACCTTCTCATTCTGCTGGATTTCCCTGGGCGTTCCTTCAGCAATTTTCTGGCCATAGTCCAGGACCGTGACAATTTCGGAAATCCCCATGACGAGTTTCATGTCATGCTCGACCAGAAAAATGGTCAATCCGGTATCGCGCAGCTTCAGAATCAAATCCATCAAATCCGCGGTCTCGCGCGGGTTCATGCCGGCCGCCGGCTCGTCCAGAAGCAGAATATCCGGCTGCGTGGCCAGCGCGCGGGCGATCTCCAGACGCCTTTGTTCGCCGTAGGGCAGGTTGGAGGCATAGTCGTTGCGGTGCTCGATCAGCCCCATGAATTCCAGAAGTTTAAGGGATTTGGCGATGATTTCCGTTTCTTCACGATTTTCAAAAGGGGTTTTGAGAAGGGCCCGCACGGCCCCGCTTTTGGTGCGACAGTGCAGTCCCACCTGGACATTTTCCAGCACGGTCATCGATTTGAAGAGCCGGATATTCTGGAAGGTGCGGGCAATGCCCTGGGCGATGATGCGGTTGCTGCGCAGATGATTGAGTTGGTGGCCTTTGTAGCGGATCGTGCCGCTACTGGGTGGATAGACCCCGGTAATCATATTAAATACCGTGGTCTTGCCGGCTCCGTTGGGTCCGATCAGGCTTAGGATGCGGCCTGCGGGCACCTCCAGATCCAGCTTGTTGACGGCCAGCAGTCCGCCGAATCGTTTCGATACATTTTGTAAAACCAGTTCAGCCATAGATGCCTGTTCACACGTCAGATTGAGAACCAAAGGTCCCGCAATGACTTCCACCGGTGAGCGTCGCCGCCTTTGCCCATTAAGCGCTTATTAACCACTTTGGCCGCACAAAGTCAACTCAGAACTCTGAATCCAATTCAAAATGTTCGGCACTTTTTAGTCGATATCTTTTATTTAGTCAAGAAATAATATTCAGCCTTTCTAAACCAGCCCTCCTTCACTCAGGGGTCTGTTTTCCAGGATTCTTTCCGGGCGGAAAATGGATAAATCCAGTGATAGCGGGCGTTCCAAGATGAGTTCGGCCAGAAATCGCCCGACGGCCGGGGCCTGCTGCAGGCCATGGCCGGAAAACCCGTTGGCTAAATAAAGTCCTTTCACCTCGGGCCACTCACCGAGAATCGCATTGCCGTCCAGGGTGTTGACGGCATAGAGACCGGCCCAGCCCCGGACCAGTTTTAGCCGGTCAAAGGCCGGCACAAACGCGGCCAGTTCTGGCCAGAGAATCTCCATGAAACGTTTGTCATCCCAGGTAAAGTTGTATCCCACGGGATCATCGGCCATCGACTTGCCCAGCAGGATCAGCCCGCCGGTTTCGCTGCGAAAGTAAAGTCCGGAAGGCAGGACGGTCAGGGGCAAAGGGCCTTCCGGTTTGACGGCGGTGTGCAGTACAAAGACCTGGCGTTTGACGGGCACGACCGGCAGCTTCACCCCGGCGGTGGCGGCCAGTTGGGCGGCCCAGGCGCCGGCACAATTCACCACGCATGGAGCACTCAAATTTTCCCGCGCGGATAGTCTGACCCCGCTGACCCGTTTGGAGTGGGCGACGATTTCCCCCACCTCATCCTTGATGTAGACGGCGCCCAGGGATCTGGCTTTGGCCTTATAACCCATGAGCACCGCATAGGCGTCAAAATGGCCGTCCCGGGGTCCAAAGGTGCCGCCCACGAGGCCGCCGGTCGCATAGAGCGGGTAGCGCTGTTTGATTTTGGCCGGCGACCACCACTCCACCGGGCAGCCCAGGCTCTGCTGCAAGGCCAGCGCTTCTTCGGCCGCGCGGCGGCCGGCTTCGTCCACCAGAAACAGATTGCCTTCCCGGCGGAAATAAATTCGCGGTTTTTCGCCTTCGACGATCATCTCGTCTTCGAATTTTTCCAGAACTTCAAACGCGTACCGGGAAATCTGGATGTTTTCTTTCAGACTGAACTGAATGCGCACATTGGAAGCGGAAAGCGTGGTGGAAGCCTGGGAATAGGTCGGATCCCGCTCCACCACGGCCACTTTGAGACGGTCGTCCGCCTTCATCAAATAGAAGGCGGTGGCACTGCCCATGATGCCGCCGCCGGCGATAATGACATCGTAGAACCTAGCATTCATTTGCGCTGTCTGTTTCCTTCAAACCGTCGCGATCCGTCAGAAATGAATTCCATTGGCCGCGGCGACGTTGTCCGTCGTCCGTTGCCGTCACTGGCAGCTGTCGTTGGGCGGATACCCGCTGAGCGTATTTTAGAGCGGTGTCATCTTAGAAAAGTGGTGCGGCCGAACCACCTCTTACAGCGGCAACCATGTTCCGATATTTTTTTCGACGGCCCGTCCATAAATGAGCGGCGCGACGGCCATATCGTCCAACGCCAGACCCAAATTGGCGGTCATGGTGCGCTCCGTGGGGGTTTCACGGCCCGGCTCTTCCCCGGTCACCAGCTGGCCCAGATCGGCATGAATTTCCGGGATGTCCTGCAAATATCCCATTTGTTGGTAGAGGCGGAGCTGCGGGGTGTCGTCCGTGCAGAACTTGGCCACCTGATGCATCGCCTGCGGATGCCAGTAGGAGTCGAAGTCCACCAGGGAGGCAAAGGCGCCCTTGTCCAGCCAGCCGGCCTGAATCGTGGCGTGGGGCTTTTTCAGGATGGGCCCGGCCGTCACCACCAGGTCGCAACCGCTCACGGCCGCGCGAGGTTCCTTGACGGGGACGACCTGCAGGCCCCAGCGCTCCTCAATTTCTTCCTGGTAGCGCCGGAGGGCATCCCGATTTACGTCGTACGCCATCACCTTTTTCAGCGGGAAAAGGACCTTCAAGGCTTCGACGTTGCTGCGGCCCTGGACCCCGCACCCTAAAACGCCCACCACCGATGATTCGGGGCGGGCCAGATAACGCGCCGCCACCGCTGTGGCCGCTCCGGTGCGTTTGGCCGTGATCCAGACGCAATCCATTACCGCCAGCGGCAAGCCGGTCTCGCTGTCGTTGAAGATGAGTAGCCCGGTGATATAGGGAAGCCCTTTGGAGGGGTTATCCGGAAAGGCGCTGACCCATTTGATTCCCGCTGATTTCAGGTCCGGGATATACGCGGGCATGGCATGGATGAAACTGTCACCGCCCCCGGGATGGATGCCCGGTTTGGGCGGCATCTCCGTGCGGCCTTCACCTTTGGCGCGGAACGTGATTTCCAGTGCGTCAATGATTTCGGCCATTGTCAGGCCCACGGCCGCCACGTCGGCCTGGGAAAGATAAAGCAGTCGGTTGGCTGGCATGACTCCTCCGATCATAAAAGTATCCATTGGATTTGATGCCGTCATCAAAACCACAGGTCGTTGCTGGCAGACCCCGGCGACCGTGCGAACTCCGCCGGAGACGCAAGCTCCTTGCGGTCGACCATAGCGACAGATGGACTTGAGTGTCAAGGGAATAAAGAAGGGCGGCCAAGGCCCCGCGCAGGACCGGTCACCGTGCCGACCCCTGGGGGCTTGACCTCCGTCGCGGGGTTCTGATAGAGATCTCAAGGACCCCGCGTGATGGAAATAAAGATAATCCCGATTGTCCTGTTAATCCTGTCAAAAAGTAATTTAGACCGATCAGCTCTTGACAATCGCTGCCGGTCGTGCTTTGCGGGATTTTTCAGGAGGTGCAAAGCAATGAATGCGTTTTATCAATTCCTGGCAGACCACAACATCGCCTATGAGCGCCACGACCACCCGCCGGTATACACGGTGGAAGACGTCAAACGCCTGGTGCCACGGCTGCCGGCGGCGGAAACCAAAAATCTGTTTTTTCGCGATAAAAAAGGTGAGCGTCATTTTCTGATCGTGGTTCCGGCCGCGAAACGGGTGGATATCAAAAAGCTGCCGGCGGCCCTCGGCGCAGGCCGTCTGAGCTTCGGCTCGCCGGATCGCCTCAAGAAATATCTGGGAGTCGACCCCGGTGCCGTCACGCTCTTCGGCATCTTCAATGATGCGGAGCATGCCGTGGAGGTCATTATCGATCAAGATCTGTGGCAGTCTGAGGCCTTTCAGTTTCATCCCTTGGTCAACACCAGCACCCTGGTCATTTCGCGGGATAACCTCCAGCGTTTCCTGAACTCAACCGGACATGCCGTCAAAACGCTGGCGGTGCCGTTCAGCGACTGAGGCGCATTGCAGGAGTCATCAGTCGGCCCTGGCGGTCTTGTCTTTGCCGGTCGAGCCGGGCCTTGGCCTTTCCGTCAGAACAGGATCATGCATTTTTGCGGATTGAGAAACAGATAGAGTTCCTGACCTTCTTCCTGGGGCACATGGTGCGGCACCTGCACCCTGATCAGCGTGCCGTCGACGCTGACGAAAAAGTACAGGAAGTTACCCAGGTACGCCTTATGGACAATGGTACCCTTGTACACGTTGTCCCGGTTCTGAGGTAGTTCCGTGTATACTTCCACATCCTCGGGACGGATGGATGCAAACACTTTTTTGCCGGGCGTGGTGGCGGTGAGGCTATTCGTCTGACACTGCAGCGTCGCGCTGAATTCGGTGCGTACGCAAACCACACCCGTGTCCGGGAGGACCTGAACGACCTCCCCGGACATAAAGTTCATGGTGCCGATGAAATCGGCCAC
>CP070697.1:1001955-1013103 GCA_020353555.1 Desulfobacterales bacterium | reverse complement strand
ATCAAGGTTAACAACCACCCCGCCCCCCCCAAAGTCGGCGTTACCGCCCAAGAAAGCGGCACGTACAATGACTTTACCAATATCAATCTCGGCGGCCTGCAACGCGACGGGTCCGACGGGGTCAATGACGTCTCATATATCATTCTGGAGGTGATCGATGAACTGCACCTGCTGCAGCCGGGCAGCAACGTTCAGATCAGCGCCAAGACCCCCGACCGTTTTCTGAAGGCGGCCTGCCGCGTGATTCGCAAGGGCTACGGTTATCCGGCGGTGTTCAATGCGGATGCGGTGGTCATGGAGCAGGTACGGGTGGGCAAGACGCTCGAGGACGCCCGCGAAGGCGGCTGCAGCGGCTGTATCGAAACCGGGGCGTTCGGCAAGGAGGCCTATATCCTGACGGGTTACTTGAATGTTCCCAAGCTCTTGGAACTGGCCCTCAATAACGGCGTGGATCCCGTCAGCGGAAACAGGGTCGGTCTTGAAACGGGAGACCCGCGGACCTTTCAGAGTTTCGATGCGCTTTACGAAGCCTTTGAAAAACAGCTCCGCTACATCGTGGATTTAAAAATCCGAGTGAACAACTATATCGAACGCATGTTTGCCGCCAACGCCCCGGCGCCTTTTCTTTCCGTGGTGATCAGCGACTGCATTGCCAAGGGTAAAGATTATTACAACGGCGGCCCCCGCTACAACACGAATTACATCCAGTGCTGCGGCATCGGCACCGTCACCGACAGCCTGTCGGCCCTCAAAACCCATGTCTTCGAAAAACAGACCGTCAGCATGGGGGCCTTGCTGGATGCCCTGGCCCGTAATTTTGCCGGTCAAGAGGCGCTGCGCCTGCGCTTAAAGAACCAAACGCCCTTTTTCGGCAATGATGACGATCGGGCCGACGCCATCATGCAGCGGGTGTATGATTCCCTCTATCAAGCGATCGACGGCCAGCCCAACACCAAAGGCGGCATCTATCATCTGAACATGCTTTCCACCACCTGTCACGTCTATTTCGGCAAAATGCTGGGCGCTTCGGCCAATGGCCGGCGGGCCGGTGAGCCGGAATCCGACGGTACATCGCCTTCCCAAGGGGCCGACCGCAGCGGCCCCACGGCGGTGGTCAGGTCCCTGGGCAAGATGGACCAGATCAAATCCGGCGGCACGCTGCTGAATCAGCGCTTTCTGCCGAGTGTGCTGGCCCAAGAGGAAGACATCACCAAGCTGGCGCATCTGATCCGGACTTACTTTAAACTGAACGGCCACCATATCCAATTTAATATCGTCGATACGCAGACCCTGCGTAAGGCCCAGGCCACGCCGGATGATTATCGGGATCTGCTGGTGCGCGTGGCGGGCTACAGCGACTATTTCGTCGATTTGGACTGGGACCATCAGCAGGAGATTATCGACCGCACCGCGCATGAATCCTTTTGATGCTTTGGCTGTTTCCGTCGGTTGGCAGACGAGGGCCGACCTGTGAATTTGCGGGTGGCGCTCCCTGTGCGCGTGGCTGCCGGGGGCTTTCCAAGGTCGGTGCCTCCAGATTCTCCCATTTTGCGCCGGAAGGGCGCAGATCCGCCGATGTTGCGGCAAGATTGGTGGACGAATGACGGTTATGATTGCGGACGCTGACTCCGGACCCCGATCGCCGAACCTTCATCCCAAGTTTTCCCTGAAGCAAACGGTCGGCGCCTTAGATTCCAAGACGCTTTGCGATTATATCGCCTCCCAAACCGGGCTTTCCAAAAGCAAGATCAAGGATGCCCTGAACAAGGGGGCGGCTTGGCTGAAAAAGAAAGGCGGGCATCGGCGACGGGTGCGGCGGGCAAGCACGGCGCTTAATCCGGGCGATTCCCTGGAATTTTACTACGACGCGCGTCTGCTGGAGCGCCATCCTCCCCAAGGTCGATGTCTGCACGATTATCAGCGCTTTAGCGTCTGGTACAAGCCCAGCGGTTTGCTGAGCCAGGGAACTCTGTACGGCGATCACTGCGCGTTGCTCCGACAGGCGGAAATCTTCTTCCGGTTCCGGCGTCCGGTCTACCTTGTTCACCGGCTCGACCGGGAAGCTTCAGGATTGTTGCTGATCGCCCATCGCCAGGACGCCGCGGCCGTGCTTTCAAGGCTTTTTCGAGATCATCGCGTGTTAAAAAGTTACCGGATTGAGGTTTTGGGAGACCTGTCGCAGGTGGCGCCCAGCGATACGATTGCACTGCCGCTGGACGGCCAAAACGCTGTTACGGAGTTTGAGGTGAGCCACTATGACCCGCGGGCCCAGACCTCCACTGTCGCGGTAACCCTCAAAACCGGGCGGCGACACCAGATCCGCCGCCATTTTGAAATGATCGGCTTCCCGGTGATGGGTGACCCCCGCTACGGCCGCGGCAACAAAGATCCTGCGGGTATGCGTCTCGTTGCGACCGCCCTGGCGTTTCGCTGCCCTTTTCGGCACAAGGAACTGGCGTTCACCCTGGCTTTCGACGCCAACGCCCTGTTGGATAGTCGGGCGCCGGGAGAATAGATCCCCCGGAACGGGCAGGCGGCAAGCCTCGTGAGCCGGCGCCGGGGGGCGCCCATTTGCGGAGCGAGCGGACTACAGAGATTTTTCGATTTTCGCGTCCTTTTTGAGCCGATCGATGTACTGCCGAAGCTCCTGCTGGGCCTTGTCTTGTTTCAGTTTTTCAACCAGTCGCTCTTTGACCTCTTCATAGGCGAGGGTTTTTTCCGGTTTTTTATCATATACCTTGATCAGGTGGTATCCAAAGCGGGTTTCGACGATGTCGCTCACCTCATTCGGTTTGAGCGCGAAAGCGGCCTTATCAAACGGCTCAACCATCTGCCCGTGTCCGAAATAGCCCAAATCGCCCCCCTTGACATTGCTGGGGCCCTCGGAAAATTCCTTGGCCAGCGCTGCGAAATCCTCGCCTTTTTTCACCTTGCTTTGAACCTCTTCGATTTTCTTACGGGCTTCCTTTTTTTGAGATTCATCGGCATTGGGTTCGACCTTGACTAAAATGTGGCTGGCTTTGATCTGCTCGGGCTGCTTAAAAAATTCCGGATGGGCGTCATAAAACTCCTGGCTTTCTTGGGCCGAAACCTCGACTTTCTGGTTGACCTCCTTGTTAATCAGCTCCTCAATGGCCATCCCGCGCTCGATTTGCGATTTGACCACGGCCTCGGTCAGATTCATTTGCGCGATGGCTTTTTCAAATTCAGCCTCACCGGCAAAGCGTTGCTTGATCGAATTAAGCTGATTGTCGATTGTGGCTGCATCGACCCGAATGCCTTGCTTCTGACATTCCTGGTAGAGTAATTCACGGTTGATGAGGCTTTCCAAGACTTCAGTTTTGATTTTTTGCAGCTGCTCATCGTTGATTTGGACACCCCGGCGGGAGATGTTCTGCTGGTAGAGATTTAATTCGCGATCGTACTCGTTTTTGGTGATGGCCTTTCCATTAACGGTGGCCACGTTATCGGGCGCGGAATTTTCTTGTGCGGCCAAAGCCGGAAGCGCACCCAAGGTGATGATCAACAGGGCTGCCATCAGACACGCCCGGGTTCGAAGGGTTGTTTGCATTGGAACGTCTCCTTTCAAAGGTGATAAGTCCGCCCTAAGGCGTCGCTGGGTTTTAAGACTTTTATGCGGGAAAATAGATTCAAACCGGTTTGAAGTGGGACTTGGATTTTGGATGGGTCCCAAAGAATTAGAAGTGAAGAGGTGTCGACAATTCACATGTTTCCATGGGATAGACCCTCGCTAACGTTACCTTCTTGCACTTGAAAAAACGATCGCCTTTCTGAACAGCGAAGCCACCAACTATTGTAATTGGTTGCCAGATAAACATAAGATTTTGTCAATATACGTCAAAAACGGCTCGGCAATCAATAAAAAACTTAATTATAGAACGTTGGGAGGTTGGCCGGCCGGTCGTCGGGTTGCGGATCTTCGTTTTTGGATGCCTCTTTCCGGCGGTCGAGTTGCCTCCGTGCCGGTATCACCCAAGTTTTGATTTTATTTTTTTTCAAAGGGATCCTTCGGCGGAGTTTGGCCTTTCTCTTGGTGTCACCATATTTTCCGAATCGACCACTCATAAATTGCCCCCCCCTCACGGAGCTGTATCAATTTCGCTGTATGAAAAATATCCCCGTCGGCCTATTCATGGTTTTTCAAAGGGCTAAACGGTTACACAGAGTTTATCTCTCATCCGCCGCCCATGATTCTTTTGACAGCGACAAGCCGCCGATCAAATCCAACCACGCTTGGCGGTACTTTTCACCACCGACTTGAAACAGGTTGCTGTGTCCGCCGCCTGGAATCAGGTGAAAGGCTTTGGGTTCGGGGGCCTTCTGAAACAGGCGCTGCGCCATTTGCATGGGGACAATGGAATCTTGATCCCCCTGAAATATAAGCAGGGGTGTGGCAAGCCGGCCGATTTTGGCAAGGTTGTCAAAACGGGCATCCAGGGCCCACCACCCAAACAGAGCATAACTCACCGGTGCGGTGTGCCAGGCAATGTCTGCCAGAGAAGTGAAGGGACACTCCATCACCACGGCCGCGGCCGGCGCTTCGAGTCCCATTTGCAGAGATACCGCGGCCCCCATGGAGCGTCCGAAATAAATGATCCGGGATTGCGACCAGGCCCTGGCGGTCAGATAATCGAGGGCGCCGCGGGCGTCCTGGTAGAGATCTTCCTCACTGGTTGCCTGTCCACGGCTTTGCCCGAAGCCCCGGTAATCAAAAATAAACACCGGGAGCCCCAGTTGATTGAAATAGTGCAGATTTTCCACCCGATGCGAAATGTTGGCCGCATTGCCGTGAAAAAAAAGCACCAGGGGCATTCCGGGTTTGCCGGGAACAAACCAGCCGTGAAGCTGAACCCCGTCGCGCGCGGCGAACCAGAGAGCCTCATAGACAAGCCCCGCCTGATCGGGCGTCGCCGCAACGTCCTTGCTGGAGGAAAAGATATAGCGGGTTCCATCGCACCCCGCGGTGGCAAAAACCAAAATGAGAGCCAGAAGTGTCGCGCGCGCACACCCGTTGATGGGAAGAGATACCTGTGATTTCATGATGTTATCATATTTGGAGTTCTAGAATATGTCCAGTTGATTGTTGAAGATTTCAACCGAAACCGGCCTCCACAGCGATTGGGAAACTCGTTCGGACGGTCTTCTTGGGCCGGGAGCACGTATGCGCTCAAAAGAAGCGGGCGGAAAAAGAAAACCCCCCGCCCGACGGGGCGCCCAGCGGCACGGAAAGCGTGTTTCTGCATGCGCATGGATTTTGCCGGGGTATCGGTTGCCAAACAGCGGTTCAAATCGATCCCCTGCCCGACAGCGTGACCATCGCGTATTCACCTTCACGGCCGAATTTGAGACACCGGATGGGGGTCGCGTCGAGACGGGCGTGTCTTGGTACGATTTTCAATCCAGGGTTTTCACCGGCGCCGGGCGGGGGGGCGAAAATCCGGCCCGCTTTTATGCTCAAGGCCGCGACCGCCATGTCGAAAGCCGGACCCACCGGAAGGCTCCCGTAGAGAGGCGTATATGTCGCGACCCGGGCATCGGCCGGAAGATGCCGGGCATACCGGCGAGCGCATGCCTGATGGCCGTCCGCACCCAGCAAGAGGAGCGCGTCGGCGGCTAGATCGAGGCCGCCGTGGCGGAGATGGCCCTGTCTGATGTCCGTAATGAACCCGTAGTCCGGCGGATCGCCTTCGTCGCGGCATAGAAGAAAAAAAGCCGCGCCTTCACCGGCAATTGCGCTTTGGCGGCCCCACTCCAAAGGCCGCGTGCCGGTGGTGGGGCCCGGGCCGAAAAAGCGCTGCCAGCTGTAACCGAGCACCGCGCAATATTCGTCCACCCCGCCCACAAGCACCCCCTCCACTCGCTTTTCCTCCAGCCACTGGCAGGCGGTCAGCAAAGCGGCCGGGACCGACATTTCGAACTGGCTCACCGTAAGACTGGGGCCCGTGATTTTCAATAAAATTGAAACATGGGCCGCGGCCGCGTTGGACACGGAGTTTGAGAAAAAGGTGGGGGAGGCACAGGCGTCGCCGTGATCCAGCACCGTATCCAGAAAAGAAAAGGTCGTCCGGGTGGCGCCGTAACCGGTCGCAATGACCAACCCCAGGGCCTGGCGGACGGTGGGTGGCAGTCTGGCGTCCTCCAGGGCCAGGCAGGCCCCGAGGGCTGCCAAGCGGGAGAAGTGATCCACCCGGCGTAAGGCCCGGTTGGGAATAAAGGCCGCCAAACGGGAGGTGTCGGCCAGAAAAACCGGCATTTCCCCCGCACCCTCGGTACCCGCGACGGAGGCCGTCTGGGGTGAGCATCGGCCGGCAATAAGCGTGCGGCGCAGATCATCCACACCGCAGCCAAAGCCGCCCACGACACCGACTCCTCGGAGGGCGATACGCATGTCAGGTATCTCCTTTGCCGAAGACGATAACGGCGTTGTTGCCGCCGAAGGCCAGTGATTGCGAAAAAGCAATCTGACCGCTGACCCCGATGGTCCGTTTAGCGGGGGAGGCCGGCAGATCGGGATCCGGATCCGTGAATCCGGCGGAGGGGGGTATTTTTTGGGCTTCCAGAAAGGCCACGGTAAATGCCGCCTCAATTGCGCCGGCGGCTGCCAGGGTATGGCCCGTGCACCCCTTGGTGGAAAAAAAGGGGACGTCCGGCAGTAGCGCGCTCAAAACGCGACTCTCAATCCGATCATTATCCCTTGTGCCCGTACCGTGGGCATTGACAAAAGCGACCGCCGCCGGGGTCTGGCCGCTGGTTGCCAGGGCTTCGGCAATCGCGCGCCGCAACCCTTGGCCCTGCGGATCGGGGGCGGTCAGATGATAGGCGTCGCATGCGGAGCCGTAGCCTCGAACGAAGGCGCGCGCGGGATGATTTCTAGCCCGCAGCGTCGCTTGCGACTCCAGTATGAGTATGGCCGCGCCTTCGCCCAGATTGAGCCCTTTGCGAGTCGCGTCAAAGGGCTTGCAGGGCGAATCGTCGGTGATCATCAGGGAGATGAAGCCGTCATAGGTTACCCGGCACAACTCATCGGCGCCGCCCGCGATGACGGCATCGCATATTCCCGAACGGATCCAGCCGGCTCCCAGACCGATGGCATCCGTGCCGGAGGAGCAAGCATTGACCACCGTCTGGCAGGGACCCGACAGATCGAATTCGCGGGCAATGGCTTGGGCCGGATTGCTGTTTAAATATGTTTCGATGGGGTTGATACACGGCTGATCACCCCGGCGGTATTTCCGGTAAAACCCTTCGTCGTTCATGGTACTGCCCACCGTGGTGCCGATGCAGACGCCGATTCGTTTGTTATGCGGCCATTGACGGTCCCACCCGGAATTTCCCAGGGCTTCCCGGGTGGCGGTCAGCACGAGCCGGGCGGTGCGAGACAGCTGCGGCTTTTGACCCGTGCCGAACAGGGACACTTCCGGCGGAATCTCAAAAACCGGATAAGCCGTCGGGTGGCTGCTGGAAAATCGGGCAGGCGGGGCGGGTTGCCGCCGGCCGTGGAACAGCGTGTCCAGGCAGGCACCCAGGTTCGAACCGGCCCCGCAAAGACAGCCGATACCGCTTACAGCCACCGGAGTCTGGAGGCTCATGCCGCCCGCCGCTCCTCAATAAAACCGCCGAGGGTGTTAATGGACCGAAAAGCCAGACGCCCTTCTTCCATATCCTTGATTTCCACTCCAAAGTGTTTTTGGATCTGAACCACAAGCTCGACGGCATCCAGTGAATCCAACCCCAATCCCTCGCCGAAAAGGGGCGCCTCATCGTCGATTTCCTCGGGCGTTATTTCTTCCAGATTCAACTCTTGGATAATGATGATTTTAAGCTTTTCGTTGGTGGTCATTGCCAGCTATTCCTTTCCTCATCGCGGATGTCAACGGCTGCCCGCAATGTTTGACGGGCAGTCCGGGGGCATCGGCGGCATCCGAGCAGAACCTCAGACGGGGTGTCGGATGAACGCTTCATGCCGACGCAGGATGCGCCTGCCACATATTATAGAAATTAAAAAATTGGTAAGGATGCTCCTGGACAAAAGCTTCGAGCTCGGCCGCGAACTGAGAGACATAGGGCCGAAAGGCGTCTCCTGACCGGCCGAGATTTTCGGGAACCCGAATGATTCTAGCAATTTTGAGTTCGTAGCGGTCGATGCCCGTCTTGTATGAAAAAAGGACGGCCACCGGCACGCTCGCCGCCGAGGCGAGTTTGAAGGCACTAATCGGAAACGGCGCTTGGGCACCGAGAAAATCAATTTTCACATAGCTACGGTTGCTGCCGAAAACCCGGTCACCCATGAGGCAGAGGACTTCGCCTTTTTTGAGCACCTGCAGCATCTCCAAGGTTCCTCCCAGATAGCCCTGGGGGTCGATGACCCGGTAGGGGCAGCTGCGGCCGGCGTGCTCGAAATACTGCCGGTCGATATCGCCGGGCTCTCGGTCTAGAAGCAGGTTCACCGGAAGGTTGAGAAAGCCAAGGGCTGATAGAGCGACCTGCCAGGAGCCCGCATGAGACAGCAGGAGAATCAAACCGCGCCGTTCACCCAGCAGTTGCAATAATTTTTCCCGCCCGCTAAGCTCCACGCGCATCTCTCGGGGCCCCAGGATTCCCACGCTGGCACGGTCGGCCAAGACTTGGCCGAGTTTCAGAAGCATCCGGTAGCTATCAACCCAGCGGGCGGATGATTTTCCATCCGGAAAGCGGCGGCGCAGATAGTAATGGGTCTTCCGGCGAACAGACGGTCGGCACAGAACGTAATAGGATACGACCGGATGAAGCATAAAATAGGCCAGTCGCCGTCCCCCGATCCGAATCAGGCGGTAAAAAATTTCGTGCTGGAAGCGCGAGCCGATGCTGCGGCTGGTCCATGTACGTGGCCTTTCCGGCCCCTGCCGTTCATTGGGTTGCACGTGTTTCTCTTCTTATCAGGCGGGCCATCAAATAGATGATTCCGCCAACAATGAGCGCCATTACGGGGGCGAGTACCAGGGAGCCCAGCAGCCACTCGTAACAGCGTTCGACGCCCTGGTAACCTAGGCTCTTAAGCGAGATTTCCGTTAAAAACCGGCCATGTCGCATGAAATAGCCGATCTCGATGCACAGGGCGGGTACCAGCGGCGGCATACACAGCTGGCTGGTGCTCAGAGCCGCGATGCGGTGCAGCCGGAAAAACCCCGTGGCCAATAGGATGACAACGGTATGGCAGGCAATCAACGGCAGGGCGCCGAGAAACACCCCCAGCGCTCCGGCCGTTGCCAGCTGCGCGGGAGAGGTGTTTTCCGTCAGTAATTTTCGCAAGGCCTGGACGGGACGCCAAACGCTGATTTTCTCGCCGTTGCGGCTCTGATCCCAGACCTGGCGGTGGGACACCGGAACGATGGATCGCAGGGTCAGCCTGCAATTAAGCCAGCTGAGCCGCAAATTGTCCCGGAAAATGTGAAAATGTGAAACGCGCTGCCGGTGCGGCGGATAAAAAACAGAAATAGCCACCTCTCGCAATCTAACCCCGGCCCAGGCCGCCTTCACCAGAGCTTCAATCTCAAAGGCATAACGCTTTTCGCGCAGTTTCAGCTTTTCCAGCACAACCAGGGGATAGGCCCGGAAGCCGCTTTGGGTGTCCCCGATACCCTGACCGGTTTGAAGGCGAAACCAGAAATTGGAAAAACGCCGGCCGAACCGGGTTGACCGGGGGACCTGGCGTGCACGCAAGTTGCGGTTGCCGACGATAATGGCCTGGGGATCCAGCTGGATTGCGGGGATAAAATGGCGCAGGTCATGCGGATCGTGCTGGCCGTCCGCATCGATGGTTACCATATGGGTCATCCCCGTTTTACGGGCCGCCGCGGCGGCCGTCAAAAGGGCGGCCCCCTTGCCCCGGTTTTTCGGATGACGAATGATATGAACGTCGAGTCCTGCAAGGGTGTCAGGGCCGCCGTCGCGGCTTCCGTCATCAACCACCAGGACATGCGCGTGGATACCCAGCGCACAGGTAACCACATCACGCAGGGTCCGGCCATGGTTGTAAACCGGTATCACGATCATGATTTTGATCGGGTGTTGCATCCAGTGTCCGATTTCCAGCTTGCGGTTTGGGACTTTCGCTGGCTGTTTGGTAGAGTTTGAACTGTTCTTTTGCGGGCGGCACCCCACGCGGAACCGCCCGCGGTCGGACTTCTAATCCTCGCCCGTAAAATCTCTTTTCGGCCTACAGCGGCGCCTGCACCGCACGGGCCTTCTGACCTGAGCGGCTGGGGTTTGCTTTCTCCCTTGGAAAAGCGATAAGCTTGTCCCAGAGCAGTCCGCGGTAGCCGAAACGGTTCATGGTCGCCATCCGTATTTGTCCTTCGGCGGGCGGGAAAATGCGATCCCGGCGCCCGTGAAACGCGCATTTGATGGTATTATTCATCTTCGCCGGTTCAAGCGCGGGAGAGAAATAATAAACCGGTTTGAGCAAAGAAGCCTCTTCCGGCAATACACCCTCCCGGACGGCCCGGGTGTGCAGGCGGGTTCCCGGCAGGATGCGAATGCCCGCAAAGGCAAAGACCACGCAATTTTGAAGTTTAGCGATGTTTTCCAAACCCTCCTTGACCGTCTCCATGGTTTCCTCCGGACCGCCGAACATGATGAAATGGGCACTGGGAATCTCCAGCCGAAGGGCCGCCTGATGAAAGGCCATGACGTCGGCGAAGGTGAAGCGCTTGTCCAGGGCGGCCAGGGGGGTATTGCTGGCGGCATCGGTGCCAACCTCCATGGCGTAGAGTCCCGAGCGCTTCAGCAGTTTCAATTCCCGGTATCCGATTCCCTGGGGGCGAAAAAAGCCGGACCAGCGCACCTGGGATTCGCGGCGAAGCAGCTCTTCGGCCAATTGCAGGTAATGGCCGGCCCCATCATTGAAAACCGAGTCCGTAAAAAAGATCCGGCTGACCCCGTAATCCCGTTGAACCCGTGTGATGTCGTCGACCACGGCCCGGGGTTCCCATGGCCGGAATTGATGGCCCTCCAGCCCGGGATACGTGCAATAGAGGCAATCGTATGGGCATCCGCGTTTGGTCTGCAGGTTGATCATGCCGCTCTGCTCCAGATAAAAGCGGATCAATTCTTCTTTCCAAAGCGGTGTCGTCGGCTCCCTGCGGTCAG
>CP070697.1:990692-1001855 GCA_020353555.1 Desulfobacterales bacterium | reverse complement strand
ACGAATGGGACCTTTTTTCAGAATACCCGCCTTACTTATAACGCCTTGGAGCCGCAACTGGTGCAAAGTTTCGAGCTAAGTGAAACCCTCCACAATCAATTCAACACCTTCTTGTTCGGCTTCACCGGTTCGACCGGCAGCGTCGGACCGCCACAAAACGCGGTCATAGACAAATTCCAGTTAAGCTTCGTGCGGCCTGGAGATGCGGTCATTACCAGCGACCCCGACCTGACCACGCCCCCCTGAACCAGCCGAAGGACCTTTGCCTCCCCGGCGGCCGCCAGATCCCAAAGCCGCCGACGGCCGGCACATTCCCTCATCGTACTTTGCGAGTGGTCAAGGATTTTGCGGTCACGGATTTTGCGGATTAGGCCTTGGCCACTTTTTGGTAAAGCGGGGAAATGTTGCGCAAGGTGGCCACCACATTTTGTAAAGAGCGCAAAAACGTTAAGATATCCTCTTCCGTGTTATCAATACCAAATGAAATCACTAGGGTGCCCTGCGCATCGGCATGGCTGAGCCCTAAGGATAACAACACATGGGAGGCCCGCAGCGAACCCGTGGCGCAGGCGGAGCGGGTGGACACCGCGATATCGTCGTCATCCAACATGAGCATCACGCTTTCGCCTTCAATATATTTAACCGAAATCGAGATCAGATTGGGCAGACTGTGATCCAGATAAGTATTAATGATATATTCGTCGATATAATTCGGCAGTTCCCGGAGAAACAGGCCCTTTAATTTTTCTAAATGAGCCAGCCGGGGCTCCATGTCGCGGCGGGCGAGCTCCGCGGCTTCGCCCATTCCGATGATGCCGATCAGATTTTCGGTTCCGGCCCGTTTGTTGTTTTCCTGAACACCGCCGTCCAACAGCGGGAAAACCTTGGTTCCCCGGCGAATATACAATCCCCCTACACCCGTCGGCCCGTAGAAGGGATTCGAGGCGAAACTGACTAAATCAACCCCCAGTCTTTGCACATCGATCGGCACCACGCCCACCGAATCAACCGCGTCGGTATGCAAAACGACTTTTTTCTCCCGCGTAATCCGGCCGATTTCTTCGATCGGTTGAATGGTGCCGGTTTCATTGTTGCTGTGCATGATGGACACCAGGACGGTCTCATCGGTAATGGCGTCGGCCACATCCTCGGGATTCACGCGGCCGTTGGCGTCCACCGAAAGGGAGGTCACTTTAAAACCCGCTGATTTCAAGCGGCGCAGACTCCGGATCACCGCATTATGTTCGATATTGGAAGTAACGATGTGGCGGCCTTTGTCGGCATTGGCCATGGCCACCCCTTTCACGGCGTGGTTCACCGCTTCCGTGCCGCCCGATGTGAATACGATTTCGCGCGGCTCCGCACAGTTGATCAGACGGGCCACGGACGCGCGGGCCTTTTCCAAAACTTCCGCGGCCTCCTCGCCGGCCTTATGTTGGCTGGATGGATTATGGTAATCCTTTTGGATGGCCTCGATCATGGCCTCTTTGACTTCCGGCAAAAGGGGATTGGCGGAAATGTGATCTAAATTGATGCTTTTCATGGGTCTTCCCTTTCCGGCCTTCGTCTTCAGTGTGCTTCCGCAAGATCCGACTGGCAGGCTTCACAAAACTGCGTTCCTTCATCAAGTTCCACATCACAGTAGGGGCAATAGCATTTTTCCCCGTGGGTATGTTCGTGTTCGTCCTTGCGCTTGAGTTCGGGGCGCACGATACCGCACTTGCGGTCCTCGTAATTCTTGAGCGCCATTTGGAGCGCATCCGCGCCCAGATTCGAGCAATGCAGCTTGTTTTTCGGCAGGCCCTCCAAGGCCTGCGCAACATCCTTGTTGGTAATTCTCTTGGCCTCAGCCACACTTTTGCCCTTGGCGATTTCCGTCAACATACTGGAAACCGCAATGGCGGAACCGCATCCGAAGGTCTGGAATTTGATGTCCGCGATATGGTCTTTTTTTATCTTAAGATAAATGGTCATCATATCACCGCAAAGGGGGTTGCCGACCTCCCCGACGCCGTCGGCATCTTCTATGACCCCTACATTCCTGGGATTCCGAAAGTGATCCATAACCGTTTTGTTGTACATGCAGCGTTCCTCCTTATTATGGTTCATTCAACTCGAGCTATAGAGTAAGCACTAAATGCGCGCCGTAAAGAACCCGGCCTTCACGCGCGCCGTCCGGCCGTCATTGGGGACGGTATCCCAGTTCCACTTTGTCACACGACCGAAAGCCTTCCGGGGGCAAGCGCAAGGGATGATCATCCATGCGACGGCCAAAGGTGAAAATTGTTAATGTGACGGAGCAGAACTAGCGCGTGCGCAATACCTTCGCGCCCCGAATCTTGCGCTGTTTCAGCTCCTGCAAGGCCTGATTGGCTTCCTCCAGTTTGTATTCCTGGACTTCCGGTTTGATGGGGATGGCGGCGGCCAGTTGCAGGAATTCGCGGACATCCCGGCGGGCGACATTGGCAACGCTTTTGATCTCCTTTTCGAGCCAAAGATGGGCCGCATAATCCAATTGCAGAAGATAGTTCTTGTCGATTTCTTCTTTGCGAATGGCGTTAATCACCAAGCGCCCACCGGGTCTCAGGTTGGACAGGGCCCTAACGACGGGTTTCCAGACCGGCGTTGTGTCGATCACCGCCTGGAGTTTCTCAGGTGATGCCGTTTCGGTGTCGCCAGCCCAAACGGCGCCGAGCTCCCGCGCAAATTCTCTTTCCTTGGGACTGCGGGCAAACACAAAGACTTGCGTGCGGGGATACTGGTAGCGCACCATCTTCAATACCAGGTGGGCCGAAGCCCCAAAGCCGGTCAGTCCCAAATTCTGACCGTCTTTGATCCCTGCCAGACGCATCGACCGATAGCCGATCGCCCCGGCACATAGAAGCGGCGCCGCCTCCACGTCGGAAAAGCCCTCCGGCAGCCTGTGCGCAAAATCTTCCGGCACGGTCGTGTACTCCGCGTATCCTCCGGGGGCGTCCCTTCCGGTGGCTTTGAATTCGGCACACAAATTCTCATCGCCGCTCAAGCAGAGGGCACAGCGCCCGCAGGCGGAAAAAATCCAGGCGATTCCCACCCGATCGCCAATTCGAAAATGCGATACATCCCGCCCGGCTTCGGCCACGCGGCCGACAATCTGGTGGCCCAGAATAACGGGCAGCTGGGGCGGAGCCATCCGGCCCTCAATTTCGTCCAGCTCGGTATGACAAACGCCACAAGCGGAAATGTGGATCAAAAGCTCCTTGGCGGCCGGAACCGGAACCGGCAGATCGACGCGCTCCAGCGGCTGCTGATTCTCTTCCAGACGGCCGATTTGTTTCAATACCATGGCTTTCATGGTTGCCCAACCTCCTCGCCCATGCTCCTTAGTACCTTTAGAGCGGTAATTCAACCATTTTCAATTCGGCCACCTCGGACCGGGTTGGCGGCGGATATCAGGGTGGGTGGAAATAAAGATTTGTGACGCACTGAGGAGGCGCCGAAAAAATGGGACACCGATTTCCGGCGGATTTAAGAAACTGGACCGGGAAGAAGTTTTCGTCGGAAGAGGCCGGTCCCCCGCCTGAAGCGGAACCGGCCGCAGTGCCATCACCGCTCCATAACCAAGTCAGGGTCGAGCGCTTCCAGCCGCAACTGCTGTGAGCGCCAGACATTGTTATCATTGGAAAATCTTTCAATTTCCAACTCGGTCAAGTGCGTGACCATCTCAATGTCTTCGGTGGCTAAATCCGTTTGGCCCATCTTGGTGCGCAAATTGGCCCGGCTGTAATAGGCCGCTCCATATTCAGGATCGAGATCAACGGCTTGGTCAAAATCCTGCAGCGCCCTCGCGCAGTCTCCGGCCTTTTCATGGGCCAATCCCCGCAGATGATACGCCTTGGCATATTGCGGGGCCATGGCGATGACCCGGTCGAAGTCCGTGATCGCATCCCGGATTCTGTCCAGCTTGATAAATCCCGCACACCGGGGATCGCACCCCGGAGAGGATGTCCTTTTGGTTTTGCTTGCCGCCCAAGAGGTGTTCCCGAACTGAAAGCGGGGCTCAAATTGACATTGGCTTTTTAAGACCTAATTTATAGCATGTTTTGCAGCCCACCTCCGAAAATAAACCTAATCAACTTAGCTAGTTAAAAACGCGGCCTTCCCACGGCGATCAATGCGCACATCGAAGAAAATATATATCGGCCTCCTCGGCGGTGCCGGGTTCCTGCTGCTGCTCCTGCTGCTCACCATTCCGCTGTCGCGCTGGATCGCCAATCAGGCATCCGTGAGGGCGGCCATCAGCCGCCAGTTTTCCCAAAAGGTGGGGGGTGAAATCGAATACCGCGCGATCGATCTCTCTTTTTTGCCGCGTCCCCACGCGGTGCTTCACGAAGTCAGACTGGCCGTACCCGCACGTATCGCCGGAACCATCGCATCCATAGAAGTCTATCCCCAAATTGGGCCTCTTCTCCGGGGCAACCTGCAAATCGCCAAACTCCGGTTCGCGTCGCCCGCATGGGTCCTGAAAATAACGCCACGACCCGGTAGCGCCCAAACAGCGGCCGCGCCCTCGGCATTAATCCACGCGATGGAAGAATTCCGGGCGGCCATCCTCGCGCTGCCTTCATTTAGACTTGCGGTTCCGACGGTGCAGGTCGAAGATGGCCGCCTGGATGTCTTCGACCGGGATCGACGGATCTTGGGACTCCATGCCATTCAGACTGCCCTTGATCGCTCGGGACAACGCTCGGAGTATTCCATCATTTGCCGATCCAACCTCTGGGAAAGTATCTCCATAGATGGCTGGATCGATTCCGCCAACCTGCAAAGTGCCGGACGGATTGATCTGAACGATTTTCAACCGCAAAATCTGTCGGCGTATCTTTTCCCCGATTCTCTTCTGAAGCTGACGGACGCCAATGTAAGCCTGAATCTGGCTTTTTACACGGATGGCCCTGAGCGGCTGCATTTGAATTTAGAAGGTTCCCTGCCCTATATCGCCCTGCGCCGGCCGGAAAAGAAGCTCATCGTTAAAGGCCAAAATATCAAAGGAACCATCGAGCTCGATCAAGAATCCACGAGGATTGCGCTGGAGGAACTCGTTTTGGATTATCCTCAACTCCAGGCCACAGGGTATCTGTCCGCCACCCCTGCCGCGCCCCACGCCAGCCTCGCCCTGGAGGCCCGCCAGATTGATGTTGAATCCGTGCGGGCGGCGGCCCTCACCCTGGCGGGAACCAACGAGGATATCAAAGACCTTTTTGAGGTGTTGCAGGGCGGCCGGGTTCCGCAGATGACCGTGAAAGCCGAGGGAAATTCGATCCATGATTTGGGCCGGACGCAGAACATCGTCGTCCGGGGCCAACTGCTGAAAGGCAAGATTTTCATACCCAAGGCGGAGTTGAATTTGGAGCAAGTGGTGGGCGATGCGGTGATTGCCCGGGGAATTCTGGAAGGACGCAATCTCAAGGCGCGGATGGGCAATTCAACGGGGCAAAACGGAAGTCTACGACTGGGGCTCACGGGACCGGCAAAACCGTTTCATCTGGAAATACCCATCCGGGGGGACCTGACCCAGCTCCCGCCCGTGCTCAAACGGGTCGTCAAAGACCCCACGTTTCAGAAGGAACTCGCGCGCATCAAAAACTTCACCGGTTCGGCCGTGGGAACCTTGGAGCTGGGAGAAAATCTGAAAGCCCTGCAGGCCCGGGCGAAGGTTTCCCAACTTAGTATCCACGGAAGTTATGATCGGATTCCATTTCCCATCCAGGCTCGGGGCGGGGCGGTTTTCTTGGAAGGTACACGCCTGGCCGTGGAAAAACTCGATGCCGCCATAGGGAAATCCGCTTTAAACGAAATTACCGGCCACGTGGATTGGGGGCCCGCGCCTTCCCTGGAAGCCGCACCCGGCTCAGCCAGGATTGTTCTGGATGAGATCTATCCCTGGCTTCTATCTCTGGAAAAGCTGCGTGAACCCCTCCAAGGCTTCACGGTCACGGATGGAATCGTCGTCTTGGAACATCTGGATTTAAAAGGACCGATCTTCAAGCCCCGGGAGTGGCGGTGGCAATCGGCGGGCAAAATCGAAGATCTGGCGGTCACGTCAGCGCTCTTGGGGGACCCTCTACGGATAAGCGCCGGAAAATTCAAAGCAGCGCCGAGCACCGGACGGGATGGCCCGAATCAGAGTATCGTCCTGGAGTTGAACCAAATCAATTGGGGGAAGCGCCGCCTGACCCTGGATGGCCAGGCCGCGTTTGCTGCCGAACACCTCTTGCTTGATATGGACCTGACCGCGAATGGCATTGATTGGGACGTCTTGAGCCCAATCGTGAATCACATCAATCGGCATCAAAAGGATGAAGCCGACCGGAAGAACTACGTGCAGGGGTCATTGCGGGTCAAATCCGATTATTTCAGATATCACGACTACCAGTGGCAACCGATCCAGGTCGTAATCGTAATGGAAGCTCAGGATACCCAAATCACAATTACCCGGGCCGACTTGTGCGGTTTGTCTTTGTCCGGCCTCGTGAAGATATCGCCGCCGACGATCGAATCTCATTTATTGCCGGTTTCCCACGGGCAGGATCTGGACCTCACGCTTGCCTGCCTGGCCGATAAAAAAGCCCTGGCCACGGGGAGCTTTGACCTGAGCGGAGAACTCAGGGGCCGAAGCCCACCCTCGGCCTGGCCACGCTCGACTTCGGGCAATTTAGCGTTTGCGGCCCGGGAGGGACGAATTCTTCGCTTTGGTTTGCTGGCCAAGATATTAGCCTTGCTGAATTTCACCGAGATCTATAAAGGCCAACTCCCCGACCTGATGGGCGAAGGTTTTGCTTACAACCACATGCAGCTCAAAGGCGACCTGCACGGCGGCAAAATCGCCCTGACGGAGTGTGCGCTGGATGGTGAGTCGATGGGCATCGCCTGTGAGGGCGATATCGATATCGTGAACAAGAAAATCGATCTTGTCGTGCTGGTTGCCCCCTTTAAAACCGCCGATCGCATCATCAAACTGATCCCTTTGGTGAACACCATTCTGGGTGGGAAACTCATTTCGATTCCCTTCCATGCCATGGGCGATCTGGCGGATCCCCTGGTCATCCCTCTGTCCCCCACGGCGGTGGGCTCCGGTGTCCTCGGTGTCCTGGAAAGAACCTTGAAGTTGCCCATCACGATCATTCAACCCATCCTACCTGACAGGCAAAAGAGAAACGATGGTCAAAAAGAACCAGACCCGCCGGATACAGAGGGCCAGCATTGAATGATCGGCGGGCAGGCAAACCCCTCCGGGAACGGCGCAACGGTGCGCCCGCGGGAGAATGGCTATCCTCGCTTGACTTTTTTCCTTTTGATACTCATATTCGGGGAAACCCTTTCGTGAGCGAGTGCTTTTCAAACAACTAATGCCGACTGCGAGAAAGGAGGGTAATGCCATGGCGTATACGTGTAAAAACTGCGGGGCGGTGGCCAACGAACCCGGACATTTGTGCAACCCCTGCGGTGATAAAGCCAAATGCAGTTTTTGTGGCGAACCCACAGTTTCGGCGACCCATGTCTGCAAAGACAAACTGGCCGCCATGAAATATGTCTGTGATGGTTGCGGCCGCGTGGCGATGGAGGAAGGCCACCTGTGTAAACCTTCACCCATAACCTAAAACGCGAACGTAAAGAATCCGAGGCGGCAGCATTCTGCCGCCTTTTTTTTGACCCTAAAAGAGAAAGACATGCATATTTTAATTGAAATGAAGGGCAATATACCGCATAAATAGAGTCCCCAATGGCTTCGGCCGTTCGCGGGAGAAGTTGCCGGATGTCCGAACGAGCATCCTGGCGCTAAAAAGACTTTTATGATGATAAACCCGAAGTTCCATTTCGAACAGGGACCGATCAGGCCGCCCAATGAGGCCCGCAGCCTCCTCTTGCGGCTCACGCGCAATTGTCCCTGGAATCAGTGTCTTTTCTGCCCGGTGTACAAGAAGCAAAAGTTCTCCTTGCGCACCGTCGATGAAATCAAGCGGGATATCCAGACGGCCAGGGATATCGTGGATGATATCAAGGCCCTCTCCTGGAGACTGGGCTTCAGCGGCGATGTCAATGATCCGGTCATCAGCCATATTTTGACCCGTTCCGGCTATAACGACAGTTACCGCAGTATTGCCGCCTGGTTGTATTATCAGACCGACGCGTGCTTTCTGCAGGATGCGGACAACCTGATTATGCCGACCAGCGACCTGGTGGCCGTCCTGGCGTTTTTGAAGGAGAAATTTCCCAGCATCAAAAGGGTCACCACTTACTCCCGATCCCGCACCGTTTCGCGCAAATCGGTGGAATCCCTGCGCCGGATTCGTCAAGCCGGCCTGGACCGCGTTCACATCGGTCTGGAATCCGGCTACGACCCCCTCCTCAAATTGATGAAAAAAGGTGTCACCGGCGCCCAGCATGTCGAGGCGGGCCAGAGATTGCTGCAGGCGGGGATGGAGGTTTCGGAATATGTGATGCCGGGACTCGGCGGGCAAGCCATGTGGGAGGCTCACGCCCGGGAAACGGCTCACGTGCTGAATCAGATCAACCCGCATTTCATCCGGCTGCGCAGCCTGAGGGTACCGGACCGGGTCCCGCTGGCGGCCAGTCTGAAAGACGGCCGCTTTAGTCTGCAAACCGATGATATGCTGGCGGAAGAAATTAGGGTTTTCATCACCAACTTGGAGGGAATCACCAGCACCGTGACCAGCGATCATATCATGAATCTCCTGGAAGAGGTCGCCGGGAAGCTGCCCGAAGACAAGCCTAAAATGCTTCATGTGGTAAAAAAGTATCAGGATCTGACGGATTCCGAACGGCTGATTTATCGCGCCGGTCGACGCGGCGGCGCTTACCGTTCCACGGATGACCTTAAGCGGGACCCCGCAACTTATCGGAAAATCAAAAATATGATTCAAGAGGTACAGTCTCAGGAGGGAGAAGAAGGGGTCGAGAAATTCATGACTGCGCTGGCGGATCGCTATATTTAAGGTGGCCGACAATCGGAACAGCACGGCCGCCGCGGATGGAGTTGGGTGAATTTGGAAATCAGCACCAACCCGGAGAGTTCCCCGCTGTCGAATACTCATTTTAGTGGAGATGCTTTTTAAATGGAATCTGTACGAATACTAGGAACAGGTTCATATGTGCCGACCAGGGTCTTGACGAATTTCGATTTGCAGAAGATGGGATTGGATACGTCGGATGAATGGATCGTACAACGCACCGGCGTGAGTGCCCGCCGTGTGGCTGATCCCGATGTCAACACCTCCGACCTGGGCTATGAAGCCTCCTTGAAGGCCCTGGACATGGCTGGCATGACCGCCCAAAATCTTGATTTGATCATTGTCGCCACGATCACCCCGGACACCTGTTGTCCTTCCGCGGCAAACTGGCTTCAGGCTAAATTGGACGCGCCCCAGGCGGTGACATTTGACGTCACGGCCGCGTGTTCCGGTTTTGTTTTCGGTCTGAATGTGGCCGAACAATATCTTAAAAACAGAACCTGCCAGACGATCCTGGTCGTCGCTTCCGAGGTGATGACACGGACCCTCAACTGGCAGGACCGGACCACTTGTATTTTATGGGGAGACGGGGCCGGGGCGGCCCTACTGGCTCTGGGCGAGGAAGGAGCGCAACTCTTATCCACCCATATCCACACCGACGGCGCCAACGGCAAGGACCTCTTACTGCCGGGCGGAGGTTCCAAAACCACGCCGATTTCCCATGACAGCGTGGATAAGGGGTTGCACTACCTCAATATGATCGAGGCCAATTTCAGTTTTCGGGTGGCTGTCCGCCATTTTATCGAATCCATCAAAGAAGCGGTGGAGTTCAATCATATCAGTGTTGCCGACGTCGACTGGTATATCCCCCACCAAGCCAATATCCGCATGTTTCATAATATCGCCAAATCCTTAAAGATCCCTTTTGAAAAATTCTACGTGACACTGCATAAATACGGCAATATCTCTTCGGCCTCCTGCGCTATTTCCCTGGACGAGGCCGTGCGGGACGGCAGCATCAAATCCGACGATTTGATCTGTCTACCGGTCTTCGGCGGCGGTTTGACGTGGGGCAGTGCACTCATCCGGTGGTAATCCGGCGCCCGACTCTCCCTGGCGCTTGGATGGTGTTTCGTGGAGTTGTTCGAACCGGCGTGCGAAGATGCCCCCGGTGTGCTTTCTTAAGCCCCTGACAGGCACCCACGCTTCGGTTACCCCGCCAGCGAAGCCATTCCACACTGAGGTTAGATCGTCGCTGGGCGGCACCCAGGGTTTACGAGCGCCGGATTTTGCCGAGCAGACGATTGACGAGTCCTGTGATCTCTTTAATTTTCAATCCATAGCCCGCTAACAGCAAAATTGCTGCAAACAGCATCCCGATGAAAACCGTGGTGACCAAAGCACCACTAAACCGGGTGGCATCGATGCTGCTGAGGAATTCGGCTTTAAACCACGCCAAGAAGACACCCACCAGAATGCTGAAAAAAATAATCTTGACGTAAAACCCGTAAACGCCCCGGCTTCCCGTATTATGGCTGCGTCTGTTCCAAAGGGAATACAGAACCCACACCTGGAAAATGCTGGACAGCGAAACCGCCAGTGCCACCCCTTTGGCACCAAAGAAACGCAGGCCGAAAAGGTAGGCCGGAATACTCAGCAAGACCGCCCCGGTTCCGTAAACTGCTGGAAAAAAAGTGTCCTGTACCGCATAATAGGCCCTGGGAACAATCGTGTAGGCGGCAAGGGCAAAGGTGCCCAACAAAAGATAGATCAGAATATCGGCCGTCAGCGAAGTGGCCGCCGCATCAAATTGGCCTCTCTGGTAAAGAATCAACACCACCTCATGTCTAATCACCATGAGCAGGACGGAAAACGGAATAACCAATGACAGGTAGCGCAAAGTATCATTCAGCAGGCGGTTCATTTCTTCCAATTTATTCTCGGACACCAAACGTGCCATAAACGGAAATGCGGCCGTTCCCACCGCCTGGCCGAACAAGGCCACTGGAATAAGCATGATTCTCAGGCCGTAATTGATGCCTGCGATGCCGCCGGGGGGGAGATACGAACCAAAAAACCTGAAAAAAAATTCCCTGGAAAATGTCATCGTCAGACCGACCATAAACGGCAGGGTCAGCAATACGTATTTTCT
>CP070697.1:979410-990592 GCA_020353555.1 Desulfobacterales bacterium | reverse complement strand
CAGGCAGGCCGTTTGCGCGTCCCGAGGGGCCCAAGGCGCAGACGAGGCCGGCCCGCCGGAGACTCCTGCAATCAATCGACCCGAGAAAGGAGGAAATGCCATGAAACGTCTGATCAACTTTGCTTTACCGCTGCTTATGGTAATGACGCTTTTATTCAGCCTGCCGGTCCAGGCCCAAACCACGCTGAAGCTGGCGACGGTGACTCCCGATCACCACGCATACACCGTGGGCGCCAAGGAGTTCGCCCGCCTGGTGGAGGAAGGCACCCAGGGGCAGGTCATCATCAAGGTCTATGGCGGCGGCCAACTGGGTAAGGGCGAACGCGAAGTGCTGGAAGGCCTGCAGTTGGGCACCATCGACCTGGCCGTAACCGCCACCGGTCCCGTCTCCAATTTCAGCGAGGATATGGGCGTAGTCGACCTGCCCTTCCTGTTCACCAGCAATGCGCATGTGGACCAGGTTCTCGACGGCCCGATCGGCCGAAAATTGCTGGACGGGCTTGAAAAGGCCCAGATCAAGGGGCTGGCTTTCTTTGAAAACGGGTTTCGCAATTTTACCAATTCCAAACGCACCCTCACCCAACCGGAGGATTTTAAGGGCCTTAAATTCCGCACCATGGAAAACCCGGTGCACCTGGCCTCGGTCCGCCAGCTGGGCGCCCAGGCCGTGCCGATGAGCTGGGGGGAAGTCTACACGTCCCTGCAGACCGGCGTTATCGACGGCCAGGAAAACCCGGTGGCCATTATTCATGCCTTCAAATTGAGCGAAGTCCAGAAATACCTGAGTTTGACCGGGCATTTCTATTCCCCCGCCCCCTTGACCATGAGTCTGAAGAAGTTCAACGCCCTCAAGCCTGAACACCAGAAAGTCCTGCTCGACACAGCGCTGCAGGCGGCCGCCTATGAACGCAAGCTGATTCGCGACAACGAGGCCAAGCAGCTTGAGGATCTCAAAGCGCAGGGCATGGATGTCAGCACGGTGGACAAGGCGGTCTTTGTGGAAGCCATGGCTCCGGTCTACGCGGAGTTCGGCCAGAAGTACCCGTCCTGGCAAGAGGTGCTGGATCAGATCCGAGCCACCCAATAATGGCGGACAGGGACGCGGGGAGCGCCCACGGCTCTCCCTGCCGCGGGCGAGCGCTCGAGTAAAATCAATTCGCCCCGGATCTGCAGGCGCTGGAACCATAGCTTTTGCCACCAAGACACAAAGACACAACGGCAGATAATTGGATGTTTCGCGGGTGCCCAGGTCGCGAAACGACCCATTTCCGGCCCTGCAAAGCACGAACGGCACTCTCAAGCAGCGCAGGCATGCGGTTGGCCGACCAGCCGACCAAGTTAAGGGCTCACTCAAAAATAATTTCACATTTTATATGCCGATGCATCCCGCCTGGCTGCGTTGCGAAAGCTCGGAATATCCAGATATTCCTGCGTTTTCGCGCCTTGCTAGACGGGCGCCTCAGCGCCTAAAATTGTGAACTTATTCTTTCGTGAACCCTAAACCCCGAGCGGAAGCAGGAACCATTATGCGGCGCGCAAGCGATATCATTCAGCAACTAACCGAGGCGGCCCTGCTGGTCATTCTGTCCGCCATGGCGGTGGTCGTCTTTCTGCAGGTTATCTTCCGCTATGTCCTGAATCTGCCCTTGTTTTGGACGGAGGAATTTGCCCGCTACTGCCTGGTTTGGGCTTCGCTGCTGGGGGCTGCGGTCGCGCTCAAACGGGGCCAACACATTGCCGTGACGTTCGTAATGGATCGGCTGCCGCCACGGCTCCAGGCGGTCTTGGCCCGGATCGCCCTGCTGGCGGTGGCCCTGCTGCTGACCGTGATTACCTGGGGCGGCATCCAGCTGGTGCTGGTGACCCGGGCGCAGATCAGTCCGGCCCTGCGAATTTCCATGTCCATTCCCTATGCCGCTGTGCCGGCGGGTGCCGCCCTCATGCTCTGGCACACCATCGTTTTGATTTTGCGGCCGCCGCGGTCAACGGCGGCCCAAGACGAATGTCGTCGCTAGCCTGCAAAGCCGGTAAGCCCCATGGTTATCCCGACCCTGATCGCCGCTTTTATTTTCTTTCTGCTGGTCGCGGTACCGGTGGCATTTATTCTCGGCCTGACCCCGTTAATGGCCATGTTGGTCAAAGGGGAAACCCCCCTGATTCTGGCCGCGCAGCAAATTTTTACGGGTATCGACTCTCCCATCCTGATGGCCGTGCCCTTCTTCATATTGGCCGGCAACATCATGAGTGCCAGCGGCATGACCGCACGGCTGCTGGGGTTCTGTAATATTCTGGTCGGATGGCTGCGGGGCGGCCTGGCATACATCAACGTGGTCATCAGCATGTTCTTCGCCGGTATTACCGGAGCCGCCGTGGCCGACACCAGCGCGGTCGGCTCCATCCTCATCCCGGCCATGCAAAAGGAAGGCTACGACATCGATTTTGCGGCGGCGGTGACCGCTACCTCCTCCACGATCGGCCCGATCATTCCGCCCTCCATTCCCTTTATCATTTACGGCGTGTTGGGAGAGGTCTCCATCGCTTCTCTTTTTCTGGCCGGATTTGTGCCGGGGATATTGCTGGGTCTGTTTCAGATGGGGGTTGTGGGCTATTATGCCAAAACGCGCCAATATCCCAAAGGCGGCCTGCCCTCTTTGAAAGAGGCGGCCAAGGCCGTCGTCGACGCGGCGCTCGTTCTGATGCTGCCGATCATTATCCTGGGCGGTATTCTCAGCGGCATTTTTACGCCCACCGAAAGCGCCTGTATCGCCGTGTTTTACGCCCTGGCCCTCAGCATTTTCGTCTACCGGGACATCCGCTTCCGGGATCTACCGCGCATCCTGATCAACACCGGCGCCACCAGCTCCCTGGTCATGCTGGTCATCGCCATGGCCAGCATCTTCTCCTGGGTTCTGGCGGCCGAAGAGGTACCCCAGAAAGTCACGCACGCCATTTTAGCGCTGACCGCCAACAAATATCTGATCCTGCTGCTGCTCAACCTGGTTCTGCTCATCGTGGGCACCTTCATGGAAACCACCGCGTCGCTCATCATCCTGACCCCGGTCCTTCTACCCCTGATGAAGCAGATCGGCGTGGACCCGCTGCACTTCGGAGTCATCCTGGTGCTCAACCTGGTAATCGGATTGACCACGCCCCCGGTAGGGGTTTGTTTGTTTATCGCCTGTTCCATCGGACAGACCAATCTGGAAAGATTGTCCCGGGCCATCTTTCCCTTTCTGCTGGCCTCCATCGCGGTGCTGTTGATCTGCACTTACTGGGGAGATCTGGTCATGGCCATTCCCGTATACTTCGGTTACAAACCGCTGTGAGCCGCCCTGGGATCGCTCCCCATTGCGGCAAGGGCGGTCGACGGAGCTTGCCTTGCGGGCCATGGGCTCCTGGTAGGTTACCATTGTTTGCAGATGTAACCCTTCTTCTGCGCGCCCGTCGGGCGGTTCATTTAAAACGCCATAAAATGCGAGCAAGATGGCCAAGTTGAGATCGAACACCGCCGTGATTGCCGAAACCACTTCTCCCCGCAATCATCCGTTTGTGCGCTATCCCCACCATACGCTGTTGACCCTGTCTTTTCCGGTTTTACTGTCCCTGGTCGCCGAGCCGTTGACGGGACTTGCCGATACGGCCTTTGTTGCCCGCCTGGGCGCGGCGGCCCTGGCCGCGCTGGGCGTCGGAACCATCGCCTTGTCAAGCGTCTTCTGGGTGTTCAACTTTCTCGGAATTGGAACGCAGACGGAGGTGGCCCAGGCCTCCGGACGGCAGGCCCATGGGCGCGTCCAACAGATCGGCGTTCTGGCGCTGGTGCTCGCCGGGATGGGCGGTGTGCTCATGGCGGCCTGCGGTTGGCCCGCCGCGCCGGCGGTCGCCCGCTGGATGGGGGCCGCCGGGAGCGTGCATGCCCAAGCCGTGTCATACCTGCAGATTCGGCTGTTGGGTGCCCCCGCGGTTCTGGCGACCATTGCGGCTTTCGGCGTCCTCCGGGGGTTGCAGGATATGCGCACGCCCCTCTGGATCGCCGTCAGCGTCAACGCCCTCAACATTTTGCTGGACCCGCTGCTCATTTATGGCTGGGCCCTATTTCCGGCGTGCGGCACCGCCGGCGCCGCCATGGCCAGCGTGGTGAGCCAGTGCCTCGGCGCGGTCTGGGCCGTGGGGGCCATTCATCGCCGGCTGGGTTGGCCCGCTCACATTCAGCCGCGGGATCTAAAAAATCTCCTGCGAATCGGCGGAGATCTCTTTCTCCGTACGGGGCTACTCACCGCTTTTCTGCTGATGACCACGCGCGCGGCTACCCGCATCGGCCCGGATGCCGGTGCGGCCCATCAGGCCATCCGCCAAGTCTGGATGTTTAGCGCTTTTTTCCTGGACGCTTTTGCAATTACGGGGCAAAGCCTGATCGGCTATTTCAGCGGCTCCGGGTGGCTTCTACAAGCCCAGCGGGTGGCCCGGATCGTTTGCACCTGGTGCTTCGCAACGGGCGTGGGATTGAGCCTGGCCGTGGGGCTGGGCCGGGGTCTGGTCCAAAGCCTGTTTGTTCCGGCAACGGCGCTGGAGGTCTTCGCCCCGGCCTGGATGATCGCGGCCCTGCTCCAACCGGTCAACGCGCTGGCTTTTGCAACCGATGGCATTCACTGGGGAACCGGTGATTTTCGCTTTTTGCGCAATGTCGGTCTGGCCGCCACCGCCAGCGGCGTGACGGCTATTCTACTCCTCCCCGAAAGTCTCCCCGCCGCCTTCACCTGGATTTGGGCGATTACTGGCGGCTGGATCTTCATCCGCGCCTTCTTCGGCTTTGTCCGCATCTGGCCAGGCATCGGCCGCAGTCCGCTACGGCAGGGGCCAGCATGAAGGCAAGTTGCCCGCCCGGTGGCGTCGCGCGGTGCTTTTCGGCCGGAGGTTGCGCGCAGCGGCCTTAATACAAGGATGCGCCTTCCGCTGGACACGCACGCATTCAGCCCGGACTCCCGCCGCTCGACCAAACAAGCAGTTGATTATAACGGCCTTTATGTCGTAAAATACATCCAGCGTGGAATTCCGATTCGTAGAGGCCCGCAAACCATGCCTCACCCGCAGGCTTTCTTAGGGCGTCAAACGCCGCCCGTCTTTGGACCAGTTTGCCGAAAAAGAGACGTTAAGAGGGACAGGCCATGCGTTCAATATTTATGCAATTCAATGGTGTCGAAGTCTTTTTCTTACTCTGTGCCGTCGTGGGCGGGATTTTCGTCCTGACCCGGCTCATCCTGCAATTTATTGGAATTGATCATCACGGGGATGGGGATTTCGGTGTCGACGGCCCCCACCTTGATGCCCACCACGCGGATTCCGACGTCGGCTTCAAGATTCTTTCGATCCACGGACTCACCTCTTTTCTTCTGATGTTCGGCCTGGTCGGACTAGCCCTTTATCGCCAAAGCAAAATGGGAACCTTGCTTTCCATGACCGGCGCTGTAGCCGCGGGATTGGCTTCGGTTTGGATGATCGGCAAACTCTTTTCCCTCGTCGCGAAACTGCAATCGAGCGGGACCATTACCATCGACAGCACGGTCGGCGCGGAAGGCCGCGTTTATCTTACCATTCCGGAAGACGGAACCGGGCGGGTGTTGATCAATGTCCGCAACAGTCTGCGGGAGTATGACGCCGCGTCGGTTGATCATAAGACGATAAAATCGGATACGCCCATCCGGGTCGTTTGGGTCGACGGCAACGTTCTGGTCGTCGAAAGAATCTAACACTGGCAGCAACCCCAGAAAAATAGGAGGTAGCATGTTTGAATTCGGTTTTTGGCTTTTGCCGATCGTGGCGTTTGCGGTCCTGGTGATCACGACCATCGCCTTTTTGGCCTCCCGCTACAAAAGATGTCCGTCGGACAAGATCCTGGTGATCTACGGGAAAGTCGGTCTAGGTCAATCGGCCAACTGTATCCACGGCGGAGGGGCTTTGGTCTGGCCGCTTATCCAGGACTATGCGTATATGGATTTGACGCCCATGACCATCAGCATCCCCCTGCAGAAAGCCCTTTCCCTGCAAAACATCCGCATCAACGTCCCCAGTACTTTTACGGTCGGCATCAGCACGGAAACCGGCATCATGAACAACGCCGCCGAGCGGCTCCTGAATTTGAAGCAAGAAGAAATCGAAGAGATGGCCAAAGAGATTATTTTCGGCCAGCTCAGGCTGACGGTTGCCTCCCTGACCATCGAGCAAATCAATCAGGATCGCGAAAGCTTTTTGGATTCGATCCGTAAAAACGTGGCCCCGGAGCTCAACAAAATCGGTTTATATCTCATCAATGTGAACATCACGGACATCACCGATGAATCCGATTACATCGAGAGTATCGGCAAGAAGGCGGCCGCGGAAGCCATCAATCAGGCCAAGATCGACGTCGCCGAACAGGAGAAATACGGCGCCATCGGCCAGGCCGAGGCGGCCCGGGAAAAAGAAATCAAGGTGGCCGAAAACCTGGCGGCCGCGGAAAAGGGTAAGAAGAAAGCGGATGCCGATCGACGCATATTCGTGCAGCAACAAGAGACCACGGCCACCATCGGAGAAACCGAAGCCGAGCGCGAGAAGGAGATCAAGGTTGCCGAGAACCTGGCCGAAGCGGAAAAGGGCAAAAAAAAGGCCGAAACGGACAAACGCATTTATGTCCAGCGACAAGAAGCCGAGGCCGTTAGCGGCGAAAACACGGCCAAGGCGGATATCGCCGATGCCGAGGCCCAACTGGCAATCAAACAGGCCAACGCCCTGAAGCTGGGCGAGGTGGCCAAACGCGAGGCCGAGGTTGAAATTCAAAAGGCGCAATACCGGGCGGAGGAGCAGCGACTCAAGGCCCTGGAAGTCGTCCAGCAGGAAATCGAAAAGCAGAAAATCGAAATTGCGGCCGAGGCGGAAGCGGAAAGAATCCGCCGGGAGGCTAAAGGCAATGCCGACGCGATTCTGCTCAGATACCAGGCCGAGGCCCAAGGCCTCAAACAGGTCCTGGAAAGCAAAGCCGCCGGTTATGCCCAGCTCGTCCAAAGCTGCGACGGGGATGCCAAGTCGGCGGCCACTTTACTCATGATCGAAAAGCTTGAGCAGTTGGTCAGCCTGCAAACGGAGGCTATCAAGAATCTGAAGATTGACAAGATCACCGTTTGGGACTCGGGCAACACTGACAAAGGGAGTGCCTCCACGGCCAATTTTTTGTCCGGGATCGTCAAGAGCCTTCCCCCTCTGCAAGATATCGCCGCAATGGCCGGCCTGGAACTGCCCAAATTTCTCGGAGAAATGAAACCTCCGGCACAACCCGAGAAGCCGGCCAAGGCGGCGAAAAGCGCGGCAGGCCCCGCTAAGGAGGCCTAAAAGCAAGAAGTTTTAGCTCGACTTCAAATAGGCCCCCTGCATGGCCGACGCCGCCTGGGTGGCATAGCGCCGGAGAATTCCGTTGGGGTGGTTGCACGACGGGGCCTGCCAGCTTTTGCGGCGGGCGGCCAGCAGCGATTGGACTTCCGCGGCCTCCATGCGTTTTGCCCCGTGCCCGACCAGGGCCAGGGTCCTTTGGGGGATGTCGATGGAAATCCAATCGCCGTCTTCCACCAGGGCGATCGGGCCCCCGGCGGCCGCCTCCGGAGACACATGGCCGATACACGGCCCCCGGGTGGCGCCGGAAAATCGGCCGTCCGTGATGATGGCCGTATTTTGTAGATCCGGATTGGTCACCAAGGCCTCGGTCGTCGCCAATATTTCCGGCATGCCGCTGCCCCGCGGCCCTTCGTAGCGCAGGACGATCACCGATCCGGGCCCAATCCTACCGTGCAAAACGGCCTCGAGGGCTTCTTCTTCGCGGTCGAACACCCGGGCGGGTCCCTCGTGTTTCATCATCGCGGGTTTGACGGCTGAAAATTTGACCACCGCCCCCTCGGGGGCGATATTGCCCTTTAGAACGGCAATGGAGCCGAATCCTTTCTTCTGCGCCACGGGGCGGATGACATCTTGCGGTCGCAGCTTATAGTTGGCCAGATAGCCTTCGCCCCGTCGGAAAAATCCCTCCCTTGCGAGCTGCTGCAAATTCTGGCCCAGGGTCCGGCCGGTGACCGTCATGACATTCAAATCGAGCATGTCTTGGAGTTCCATCTGCACCCGGGGAACACCGCCTGCGTACCAGACCAGTTCGCTGACATATTTTCCCGAGGGCTGAACGTCGACAAGATAGGGGGTCTCGCGGTTAATACGATCGAACAACTCCGCGTCGATCTCGATCCCCAGCTCATGGGCTATGGCCGGCAGATGCAGCAAGGCATTCGTGGAACCGGATAAGGCGGCATGCACGATGATGGCGTTGGCAAATGCTTCCTTGGTCAGGATGTCCGCTGGTCGAATACCTTTTTGGACAAGCTTCATGATCTGCCAGCCTGCCTGGCGCGCCAGGCGGCGGATGTCGAACAGGCTGGCCGGCGCCAAGGCCGCACCGGGCAGGGACATTCCGAGCGCCTCCGACATGCATTGCATGGTGCTGGCCGTTCCCATAAACTGGCAGGCGCCCACCCCCGGACAGCCGGAGAGCTTGTAGTCCCGGATTTCCGTGCCGACATCCTCGCCCCGCCGCATTTTGGTGGCCGTCTCGCCGATCAGGACACTGTGGGACAGGTTAGGACCCGCCCGGTTGCTCCCCCCGGGAATATGCATCGCCGGAAAATTCAGCCTTGAAACCGCCATCAAATGGGCGGGAATGGATTTGTCGCAGGATGAAATCACGACCATTCCATCCCAGGGAATGACGCGTCCATGAATCTCCACCAGATCGCACAGTACCTCGCGGGAAGGAAGAATATAATTCATGCCGTCATGGGACATGGCCCAGCCGTCGCAGATGTCCGTCCCGTGAAAATTGGCCGGCTTGCCGCCTTCCTGGTAGACCCCGGTGGCGACTTCCTCGGCCAGGGTGTTCAAATGAAAACTGCCCGGATGGCTGCTGCCGTAAACATCTTCCACCAGAATCTGGGGATTTTGCAGATCGCGCTCGTCCCAGCCGGTCCCGCAGCAAAGCGCATCGAACTGAACCCAGTTTTTTCTGATTTGCCGACTTTTTTGTTGGATTGGGTCGGTCATCGTACGGCTCCTCCGCTTGAGAGGGGTATCGGAACCCATGGGGGGGCCCGCAAGATTCTCAGACCCGCTCGCCGGCGGGGTCAAACAAGAAAGCACGGCCCATCTGCAGCGTCACATGCACGGTTTCCCCCTCCCGGACCGGGGATTCGCCTTGCACCATCGACCGGATCTCCTGGCCTTCGGCCTGAAGGAAAATGAGCGTGCGGCTGCCCAGCGGCTCGATGAGGGTCACCTGAACGGGAAATGCGTCTTCTTCTTCCGGGCCGATGGTGACAAACTCCGGACGAATGCCCAAGCGCACGTTACGGTCCCCTTGCGGTTTCTTTTTCATGATCCCGTCGGGAACCGTCAAGTGGAACAGCGCGGACGCCACCACGGTCCGGGAGCCCTCAGTTCGCAGCGTGCCCTCAAAGAGATTCAGGGGGGGCGAACCAATAAAGGTTCCTACAAAAAGATTGGCCGGATCATGGTAAATCTCGTGGGGACTGCCGACCTGTTGCACCGCGCCTTCGTGCATGACAGCGATCTTATCGCCTAGTGACAACGCCTCTTCCTGGTCATGGGTCACAAAAATAGTGGACGTGGAAAGCTTGCGCTGCACGCGCTTGATCTCCGTGCGCATCTCGACCCGCAGGGCGGCGTCCAGATTGGCCAGGGGTTCGTCCATCAGAAAGGCGTCCGGTTCCATGACGATGGCCCGGCCCAGGGCCACCCGCTGGGCCTGTCCGCCCGAGAGCTGGCTCGGTTTGCGATCCAGCATCGCCTCCACATGCAGTAATTTGGAAGCCTCCTGAACGCGGCGGTCGATTGCGGCCTTGTCCAGAGTCCGGCGCATATCCAGTCCAAAGGAGATGTTCTTGCGCACGGTTAAATGGGGAAAAAGCATGGTATCTTGGAAGACGAACGCCAGGTTGCGGTCTTTGGGCGGCAGCGTGGTGATGTTGCGGCCTTTGATCCAGATGGCATCGTCATTGTCCGGTTTCTCCAAACCGGCGATGCAGCGCAACGTCGTGGTTTTACCGCAGCCGGAGGGCCCCAGCAAAACCATGAATTCGCCCTCGGCAATTTCCAGGTTTACATACTTGCAGGCCTGGACACCGCCGATTTCAAACATTTTACAAAGATCTCGGACTTCGACGCCGTGATTTTTTGCTGTCATCGTTTTGATTGAATCCCCCTGCCCTGAATGCACTGTACGCGAAAATTAGTGGTTTGGTGACATTCGGGTGGTTGCCCGTGAAATTGTTCTTGACTGCGGTTTGCATGGATTCGTGCGCGAGAGGAACCCCGCCTCCCGGTCGGCATGGGCTAGTAAAAGCTGCGCCGTTTACTTCAGCGGTAGCAGTTTAGCCCTTTGAAAAACCAAAGAGGCCGACGGGGATATTTCTCATACAGCTAAATTTATACCTTCAGCGAAATGTCTTCATCAATTGCCGCTGAGCCAGAATATAAAGAATCACCGGAGGAATCCCGGCGATCAGCGTCATCACCATGAGCACCTCCCACTCCACGCGCTCGCCGCCGACGGCCATAACGTAGATGATGACGGACGCCGTGCGGGGACCCTCCCCCGTGGTCAGCATGTTGGAAAAAAGAAAATCATTCCAGCCGATCAGAAACGACAGAAACAGCAAAGACACAATGACCGGTTTGGCCAGCGGCAGCATCACCCGATAAAAGGCCTGAAACTGCGTGCAGCCGTATACCATGGCGCATTCTTCGAGCGAAGCCGGAAGTTCTTCAAAAAACCCGCGCAGAATCCAGAGGCCGAAGGGGATGATGAAGACCTGATACGAAATCCACAAGCCAAACATGGTATCGTAAAGCCCGACTTTGATCCAGGAAATCGTCAGCGGCACGATCAGCAAGACAAACGGAAACAGCAACGCGAGAATGATGATGTAGAAAAGCGTCTCTTTGCCTTTGAACTTCTTGCGCCCGAAGATATATCCGCCGGGAACGGCAATAATCAGGGCGATGGCGGCGGCCCCTAAGCCGGCAAAAAAACTGTTCACGATATATTTGTGAAACTCGACGGATTCAATCGCATAGCGCCAGGCGTCCAGGCTCCATTCTT
>CP070697.1:968096-979310 GCA_020353555.1 Desulfobacterales bacterium | reverse complement strand
TATCAATTTAGTACGTAAATAAAATTTTCATGCACCGTGGTGGCCCGGAGGGCCATGAATGTTTAACACGAAAATAAAATTTTCATGCATTGTGGTGGCCCAGAGAGCCATGAATGTTTAGCTGTCTGCAAAATATCCCGGCTGACAGCTGTCGGCCTATCCATGGTTTTTCAAAGGGCTAAACGGTTACATCGACTGATATTTTCACGGCAACATTTCTGAAACCTTTGGAAGCGGAAACGAGATTTAAAAAAGGAGGTAGTTATGAAAAAAGCGCTTGTATTAATTATGACCTGTCTTCTCGTATTTTCTACTGCCGCAATCGCGAAACAAGAGTCTTATAGGTTCGTCATCATCCCCAAGGTGGTTCATCCGTGGTTTGATTTGGTCCATGAAGGCGCAAAAACGGCCGCCAAGGTGCTCGAAGAGCAAACCGGCACAAAATTCAGCATTGAATATCGCGCACCGCAAAAAGCCAACGTCGTCGAGCAAAACCAGATCTTTGAGCGGGCCATTGCCACCCGTCCGGATGGGATTACGATCGATCTGCTGGACGAAAAAGCCAATAAGGCCGTGATCGAGGAAGCTATCGCGCAAGGCATTCCGGTCGTTATTTTTGACTCCGAGCCCCCCCAAGGTATGGATTTGACCGGTGTCGGCAATGATTTTTGCGAGCAGGCCCAGATCGCATCCCGCAGGTTGGTCGAGATGCTAAACGCGAAGGGTGAGGTCGCAATCATGATGGGTGTCCCCACCGCGGTGAACCACAAAATTCGCGCCGAGTGCCATGAACAGCTGTTCGCACAATATCCGGATATCAAACTGGTTGCCAAAGGGATTGACAACGACGAAATCGAAACCGCCCAAAAACAGGCAGCCGCAATCATGCAGGCGCACCCGAATCTCAAGGGCTGGGTTTCCTGCGACGCGGCCGGTCCGATCGGCGTCGGCCAGGCCATTAAAGAGGCAGGCAAAGTCGGCCAGGTCCTCTCCGTGGGCTTAGACGACCTGCCGCAGATGATCGAGCTCATCAAAGAGGGGGTGGCGGACTCCTCGGCGTCGACAAAACCCCGCACCCAGGGATACTGGGCAATCGTCGCCATGTATCATGCCAAGCTGGGTGCCCTGATGCCCAAACGTATAGATACCGGCATCGGCGTTATCACCAAGGACATGACGGATAATTACCAAGGTTTTTAATGTTTAAAAATTCAATCACTTTGTTGCCGTGAAAATGTCAAACAGGAGCGTCCACAATGGCTTTTCTGGAAGTGCGAAACATACGCAAGGAATTTCCGGGGGTTGTGGCTCTGAACGGCGTTGATTTTTCGGTCGAGCTGGGCCAAATCCATGCGTTGGCCGGCGAAAACGGTGCGGGGAAGTCTACCCTTGTCAAGATATTGACCGGCGTGGACGCTCCTAATCTTGGGGAAATCAAAATCTCCGATCAAAATGCCCTCGACAATAAGGATCTGTTCGATTACGTCTCCTATGTGCCTCAAGAACTGAGTTTATTCCCTAAGATGACGGTTGCCGAAAACCTCTTTATGCCTTTCAACAAATCCGGCGTCGCCCGCGGCTTGGTCCGGCGATCTGTTTTAAGCGATGAAGCCCAGAAGTACATCAAACGATTCAAGATAAATGCCGAACCTCAACAGCTGGTGCAGAATATCACGATCTCGGACCAGCAGCTCTTGCAGATTGCGCGGGCTTCGACCAACAAGAATTTCAAAGTTCTGATATTGGACGAACCCACCAGTTCGCTGACGCTGACCGAAATTCAGCGCCTGTTTGAAATCATCGCGGAACTCAAAAAGACCAATCACGCCGTCATTTTTATCTCCCACAAGCTGGATGAGATATTCGAGATCGGCGATGAAGTAACGGTTTTAAGAAACGGCGAGAAGGTGGGTCATGCCCTGATGAAAGATATTCGTGAACCGGATCTGATCCGGATGATGTCGGGCGAGGAACTGAAGACGGACAAAGTTTTTTTCCCGGCCGCAGCGGCGGGCCAACCGCTTCTGGAAGTACGGAATCTTTCAGGGCCTAAGTTTGCTAATATTTCCTTTGCGCTGTGTGCAGGTGAAATCCTTGGATTTGCCGGACTCGTGGGCGCGGGGCGTTCCGAAGTGATGCAGAGTATGTTCGGTTACCTCAAACCCAGAAGCGGCGAGATTTTCTTAGAAGGCGCGCCGTGGAAACTAGGCGATACGAGCTTTTCGGTCAATCACGGCATGCTCTATCTTTCCGAAACGCGCAAAGAGCACGGTATTCTGCCTTTGTTGAGCCTGCGCGATAATATCGGCATATCTGTATTTGAGCATACGGTCAGGGCTTATGTGATTTCGAATACGAAAGAGCGCCAGAAGGTCAATGAAATCGTTGAGGCCTATGATATCAAGACTTCCTCTATCAATAAAAAAATCATGTACCTTTCGGGCGGCAACCAGCAAAAGGCCATCATCGGCCGCGCCATGGCCTGCAACCCTAAGGTTCTCGTTTTCGACGAGCCGACCAAAGGGATCGATGTTAAAACCAAAATCGATATCTATCTGATCATGAAGGCATTGGCGGAAAGAGGAATGGGCATCATCCTGATTTCATCGGAAATGAACGAACTGATGAAATGCGCCAATCGCATTATTGCTATGCATCAGGGCCAAATCAAAGGTGAATTCATTACCAAAGAAACCGACAAACGGACATTGGTGAGCGCGATCCTGGGAATTGGGGAGAACGGAAATGCTTCGTAAAAGATCGCTTGAGTTCTTTTTGAATCAACGGCTGGAGGTGGTGGCGGCCGAAAAACCCGAAACCGTGACACTCGGGGGACGAGTCGGGGCGCAAGGGGGAGTGCGAATGTTGCTGAGGAAAGTGACGGGGATTTTTTCGAATCAATTAAGCGGGGTCGCCGCCGCCCTGGTGATCATCTTTATCATCTCGTGTTTTTTGTCACCCTATTTTTTTTCATCCTATAACATGCTGATCGTCGCCCGGGCACTGGCCTTTATCGGTTTGATTACCATCGGCCAGTCCCTGCTGATGATGTTAGGCGAGCTGGATATATCTTTAGGTGCCATCGGGGGGTTGTGCGGTGTCATCGGTGGTAAATTGATGGTGGAAATGCAGATCGATCCTTTTGTGTCGTTTTTTGTCTGCATTTTCTTCGGCATGTTTTGTGGCCTGATAAACGGTCTGCTGGTGACGCTTCTTAATCTTCATTCCCTGGTTCTCACCATCGGCATGGCCGGGGTCTATAGCGGCACCAACCTTGTTCTTACCAAGGGGCTGGCGATCACCGGCATACCTGATTCCATCGCGTTTTTGGGTCGCGGCGTGTATTTAGGTGTCCCGACGCCCTTCATTATCATGCTTTTTGTCTTGATCATCACGGCGTTCATTACCATGCGAACCCCTTTTGGCCGCTACATATACGCCATCGGCAACAACACCCCGGCCGCCAAAATGCTGGGCATCAAAGTGAACCACGTCCGAGTCATCTGCTTTGTGATTGCCGGAATGCTAGCGTCAATCGCAGGCATGCTGATGGTCGCGCGCTTAGGCACTTCCCAACCCTCGATTGGTGAAACCTGGATTCTGCCTCCCATTGCCGCGGCCGTCATCGGCGGTGTCGCCACCACCGGCGGTGTCGGCAACCCTGTGGGGGCGATACTGGGCGCGGCCATTATCGGGGTGATTGAAAATATTATCGTCATATTCGGCGTTTCGCCTTATTGGCAATCCGTGGTCAGCGGTGCGATCGTGGTTTTCGCGATCTCCTTCGATTCCATATCGCGACGCTACTTGCGAAAAGAAGACTAGAAAGGAGGGCGTAAGATGAAACTCGGTACCAACCTTTCCTTCGCAATCAAAAGATGGATCGACGGGCCTCAATTGGCTGAAATCGTAAAAAGCAAACTGGGTCTTCAATATGTTCAGTATACCTGGGATTTGAGCGATCCTTGGTGGCCGGCCGACAAGCGTGACAAGATTGCGGTCTCCTATGCCAAGGCCTTCAAAGAAGCGGGCATTACCATAGAAAGCACTTTCGGCGGCTTAGCCTCATACGCCTACAACCACTTCCTGGCGCCCACGGAGGAGATGCGCGCGTTAGGGTTTGAGCATTTCCAAAGAGCGATCGATATGACCTCCGCCATGGAGGTTGCGGCGGCCGGCATGCCCTTTGGGTCGTTTTCATACAGCGATGCGAAAAACGCGCAAAAACGCGACGAAATATATAAAATCGCCCTGGCCATGATCGTAAAACTGGCCCGCCACGCTAAAGAAAAGGGCCTCGCAACCCTTCTCATCGAACCGGTGCCCCTGGCCACCGAGTTTCCCGCAACCGCCGCTGAGGCGCTAAAAATGATGAACGACCTCGACGGCCAGACCGACATACCCGTGCGCCTTCTGGTTGACTGGGGACATGCGCTTTACAAGCCGCTCTTCAAGGAGAACGCGAATATGGATATCTGGATGGAAGTCTGCGGTAAATACATCCATTCCTTTCACATCCAGCAGACCGACGGCAGCCTTGACTGTCATTGGAGTTTTACGCGAGACGGTCTCGTCACCCCGCAAGGACTGCACGATTTCTGGCGCAAGTATAACCTCGATACTCAGACTTTCTTTTTGGAAATCATTTATCCCTTTGAGGCGGACGATGATTTTGTTCTGGAAGATATGATCAAAACCGCAGATATCGTCAGAATAGCGGCTTGAGACGGGAGGGCGAAATGTCGATCCACCAACTTGGAAAAGCCATAACGCAGGAGCTGGCAGCGGTTTTTGACCGGATTGATGCGTCACAGATCGAGACGTTGATCGAAGCCATTGAAAATGCGAACCGCATCATCCTGATCGGTGTGGGGCGGGAAGGTCTGGCCACCCGGGCCTTTACGATGCGGCTGATGCATATGGGACTCGACGCCCATTGGATCTGGGACGACACAACCCCAAGCATCGGCGTCGACGATCTTTTGATCGCCACCAGCGGCTGCGGCGAAATCGGACATATTCATTACGTGGTTGAAACAGCCCGCAAACGGGGGGCCACAATCGCTTTGGTCACCGGAGATCCGCATAAAAAGACAGCGCAATTGGCGGATCGCATTCTTTTCGTGCCCGCTTCCGTGTATCTCGGTACAGCCGATGTGGTGCCCTCCGCGCAGCCCATGGGTAACCTTTTCGAGCAGGCCCTTTTGATCACGTTCGACATGCTTGTTATGACCCTTCGTGATCGCAAGGGAATCACGCCCGAAGAGATGGAGAAGAGGCATCGAAATCTTGAATGATCCGTTGCGTCAAACAGCTTGAGCCGGATGCGCCGCGGGAGGTCCCAACGGGCCGCAAGGCAGGGCAAGATCTTGTGATCACGCGCCAGCACCCTGCGACGCCACCGTCGCCACCCCGCATGGGGCGCCCGTGGGGTTTACTTTTGATCCCGAAAATTACGGGCGCCGGCCGGACGAAATCTTGGGATGGGATGCCGAACATTTGCTGCACCCCCCCAAAGGCCTTCCGGAGCCGCAAAAGAAATGCAGGCGGCGCTGATCCATGCTATCCGGAAAAAAACACACGAAAGACCCAGCGCGTGTGGAAGTTTCTATTTGTCGCGGCCAAGGCCCTGTTTGAAATCCGAGCATTTTATTGAAAAATCGCCGGCGAATGCGCAGGAAAGGAGCATGCCAATGTTGGCTGAAAGAACTCCGATTGTTCTGAGCAACTGGAAGATGAACAAGACCGTCAACCAGAGTCTGGACTATCTGGCGAACTTGATGCGGGAGACCGGCAGCCAAGGCCGCCGCATGGAAATCATTCTGTGCGTGCCGTTCAGCCTCATTAAAATCATGGCGGATAAACTAGATGGCCCCAGTTTGATTGCAGTCTCCGGCCAAAATGTTCATTGGGAGGACTGGGGTGCCTATACGGGCGAAATATCAGCGCCGATGTTAGCGGACTTGGGTGCCCAATTTTGTATGATCGGACATTCCGAACGACGCAAATATTTTGCCGAAACCGATGAAATGGTTAACCGGAAGGCGCTGGCCTTGCTCAAATCCGGGGTGAGGCCGATCGTCTGCATCGGTGAAACGCGCGAGGAAAGACAGCTAGAGCTGACCATCAATATTTTGGAAAAGCAACTAAGAGTCTGCTTCAACCGCTTTTCAGCATCCGATTTGGAGCAAACGGTGATTCTCTACGAGCCCAGATGGGCAATCGGCACCGGCAATGTCGCCAACTCCGATCAGATCGCGGAGGCCCACCACTATATTCGCCAGGAGTTGCAGCGGCTGTTTTCACCTCCATCCGCCGACCGCACGCGCATTATTTACGGCGGCAGTGTTACGCCGGACAATATTGCCGCTATCTCCAAAATCGAGGATGTCGACGGCGTGGGCGTAGGAGGCGCCAGTCTCGATCTCCCGAATTTTCTTAAGATCGTAAACGCCATCCCCACCCCTTAGATCCGGCCCAACCGGTCGCTTATTCTTCCCGCTCCAAGGCCTGCTGGATGGCCCCACCCCTGAAGGTGCCAAGTCGCGCCGCGCCGCGGTGCCGCAGCTTTCAAGGATTGCGAAACAAGGGGCTGCGACGATAGTGCGCATTGTGCGCGGCCGCCGGGCTCACTTTACAACCGGGTTAGAAGGATACCCGCCTAAGACAAATGATCCGCCATCAGGCTATGGTAGACCTCATCCGATTCTGCCGCAACTAAGGTATGCAATCGGTTGAACTGCTTGATGAGCTTGTCAGCAAACGGCGTTAACTTTGAGCCCTTGCCTTCCCGCACGACCAACGGTCTTCCGATTCGTTCTTCGGATGTTCGGATGCGCATCCAAACCGCCCGGTAACTCATCTGCGACTCCTTGGCCGCCGCATGCATGGAACCCAGACGATCAATCATTTTCAACATCCTATAACGCCCGAGACCGAAGACGACTTTACCTTCCATGTCTTCGATCCAGATCTTAGATCGGATTGCAAACACTGCTTTTTCTTTCATCACTCAATCACCACTGGAACAGGGTTTTGCTAGGTTTTTGATTTTTCCAGAAACCCACGCAGAAGGGTCGGAGCCCGTCAACTAAATTGGCTGGCGGCCTTCCTCCCACCTTAACTTCTCGTTTCACCCCATTCAAATGTGTTAGCTTTAGTTATTTAAAGTTTCTATAATATCATAGCTACCATTTTTCCTAAGAATTATCAAAAATTCATTATATCGCACTTGACACAAGAGAGCGCACATTGCTATAGCCGCAGCGTAAACCGACGCCTGCCGTTTTCCGTTAAACCCGGGTGCCTTTTCAGCAGAAACAACCCATTCTTTCTTTCCAGGTTATAGCTAGCGCGAAGTAGCGGATACCGTTAGCTATATCATAATTGATATTCATTCGTCTCTGCCAATTGCATGCAGTGGAAACGCGAAGTCCCACTGCCTGGGGATGGCGGGATCTAAATTCACCGAAAGTTGATTTATGCAGCCTCCCATTGGCTGCCGTCTATGCCAACGCATGCAAATTTCGGATTATCTCACAGAAGGTCAGCAAACATATGCCAGCCTGCGACGAGCGCAAAAACCCGGTATCCATTAATCTGCTTTTAGCGAAAGGAGGAACAAAATGTCCGAGAACTGTCAATGAAGCGTTCTGCAAATTCACTATGACTCGTAAAGGGAGGACAACGGTATGAAAGAAAAAAGAATCTTGGTTTCGGTATTGGCAATCATTTTTATGATATCCCTTTCCTCCACGGTAGTGGGGGCCGATCAGACCGACAAACTGATCAGAATCCTCATCGAGAAAGGCATTATTACGAGCGAAGAAGCAAAATCCTTGGAAAAGGAAGTCAAGGAGGAGCCATCTCCAAAGGAAGTCAAGGAGGAAGTATCAGCCGCGGACGAGTGGACCAAGAAGATCGAGGTGGGCTATAAAAAAGGCGCCTACATCAAAACGGCCGATGAACGCTTTTCCTTGAAGCTAAACGTTCGAACCCAAGGCCAGTTCAAATACGAGGCACGCGAAGAGCGGGAGGACACGGCGGATTTTAGGGTTCGACGAGCACGTCTTCTGGCGGGAGGCAACGTGTTTTACCCCTGGATGAAATATGGCACCCAGATTACTCTGGAGAGTAGTGAAGCGGCTCTGCGGGATGCCTGGATCGAGGCAGCTTATTTTGACTGGGCAAAACCGAGGATCGGGCAGTATAAGGTCCCCTTCGACCGGGAATTCCTCACTTCAGCGTTCAGCCTCCAACTGATCGATCGGTCCATCGCCAGCAATGAGTTTTCTCTGCAGAGGGACATTGGAACCCAGTTTTCAGGCGATATACTTCCAGACCTGTTAGAGTACAGTGTGGGGGTCTTCAACGGCAGCGGCGCCAATCAAAGCAACGTGGACCGCGATTTCATGTATGTGGGCCGGATGGTGTTGACCCCTTTCGGTTCTTATCCCTATTCGCAGGCGGCCCTGGATACGCCGGCGACCCCCAAACTGGCCGTCGGTGTGGCGGGGACGTATCTTCCCGGCTTGGAGCCGGGCGAGAGGAAAACTCTGGCCGGTCGGTTGGGCAACACCAATATTTTACCCGTGGAAAGCGATGTATATCAACTGACGGCGGATCTGGCTTTCAAGTATCAAGATTTTTCTTTCGAAGGCGGCTACCATTTTCGAAGCATCGATCCGGATGAGCCGACTCCGTTTGGAAAGGAAACCGCCCAAGGGTTCTACCTGCAGGCCGGGTATTTCGTAATCCCCAAAGAACTGGAGCTGGCTGCCCGTTATGCTTGGGTGAATCCGGATAATCCCAACAATAAAAACGACAACAACCAACAGGAGTATACGGCCGGCTTAAGCTACTATCTTTACGGACACGACTTAAAACTCCAGGCCAACTACTCATTTTTCCGCACCGAAACTGCGACCAGCGATCGAGACGACCACGCGGTGCAGGGACAGGTAACCCTCGCCTTCTAAAAGAACGCGTGGCGCCAGGAGTTAGGCGGAAGTGGTGCTGGCGGGGCTTGCCTATGGATTGATCTTTTTAATTTGGGATTTCGACCAACTGGCAGATTTTTTCATAAAATTAGCCGATAGCTGGGTGACAAAGTCCGCCGCTATAATGTTGGCCGGCACCATTGCTTTCTTCTGGACCTTTTATTCCCACAGCAACACTGACTTTGCAAAATGGCCGTATCAAAAACAAGCTTTCAATACTTATTTACGGGCATTTCTGACAGCCATAGGTCTTTTTGGTAACGACAATTGCCCTGATTATTACACCAATAGCTAATAACAAATTATTGGCAGTCATTACCGGCGGGCTGCTCATTTTGACCGCAATAAATATATTTTCGTTTCTTAAAAACATCGTAGATATCATGAAGCTCAACATCGTTTTCAATATCAAGCTTGAGCAAGAAAAACGAAAGAAACAATAGAGCGGCGGATCGTCTGCGTGCTCGGGCTTCAGACCTTGAGGAACAGGTCTTCCGCTCCCTGCGCCCGCAGCCGGTCTGATTTAATATCTCCCGCCCGCCCTCCAATAAAGTAAGGAATCGCCGCTTGACTATCTTAATCGTTTGCGCCTGTCATGATAAACTGCATTTATACATAAGGAATTTTATCGTACAGAATTTTCTCTGTCTTATTTTGCTGCGGTAAAATGCCGTCCGATACAATTGTCTTATGTACACCGTCATTTATCATGCCAGTCTCAGACCACTGATTTATATAACAGATCTGAGATCCCGTTTTTTTCCGGGGACGCAAACTCGACAACTATGGGAGACGGCGGAGCTGATCTTATGCCCGCCCACCGCCCAGGATAAGGATGGAATCGATTTTATAAAGGCAATTAAAACAAAAAGGCAGTCAGAGTTGAATCTCCAACTGCCTTATAAGAAGTCATTTAATCTTCTATTGTCGCAAAAATTTCACGGGTAATTATTTTGGAAAACGTATTTCTTCTTTGTTTTGTTCAAGCCATTCACATAAATCATTGAGGTTTTTTTTCATAATTTTTCTTTCTTTTTTATTAAGGAAAATTATATCAAACGTTCCAATTCTAAACGAAGTCAATATTTTTTTCTTTCTCGATATTAAATAATTTAGATAACCCGCCTTCGCATATTTACTGGCGAATTGTTCATATTTTTTTTTCTTTACACCGTGCCTTTTGAACTGATGAACATGATGACCTATTTCATGAAAAATATATTCTGACAACCAGAGAGCAGCAACTTCTTTATAAAATTTAAATATATACCCTGCTATTACTTCTTTACTTATTTTGTTGATATTAACCTCAATTCGACTGTCTTTGCCATCGTTACTTGGCCAATATTGAGCAGTAAAATCTTTTGGGCTTTTGTTATTTGATATATCCAAATTAAGTATTTCAATTTTAGTTATGCCTGATAAATCATTTTTTGGTATAACATTAAGCATACAGTTAATATATTTATTGAAGTTAAAAGACAAATTTACAGAAGAACCAATAATTAATCTTGTCTGCATTAAGTATAACCCCCTGGGTTATATATTGGATCATAAAGTTTCCAAGGATCAGACGCTTCTATTCTTTCCTGAGGTGAAATCATTAAATTAGGTTCAATGATTACTAGTGGATAGATTCCAATCCCGAAGATTTTCAATAATTGTTTTAAGCCTTCAGTCAAAGTAATGAATATTCGCGGTCCTTTGCTTATCCGATCGGATATTGGAAGTTTTTCACTACCTGGCAGATTATTTATACCCAAAGGCTTGTGGCCTCTAGGTGTAATTTTAGGAGCGGGTTTTTGTATAAACCTAATTTTATCTGGTGTTTGCTTTAATGGCTTTTGAGGAATATACCTTTGATTAGGAGGAAGTGATTTATCTAATCCATTTGCATCAAAATAATTTATGGGATTATTATCTACATAGGAGTAAAGATTTATGCCTCCCAGAAGGCCAATCGGATCCGGCGTCAGATACCTCCCGGTCTTCGGATCATAGTACCTGTGGTAATTATAATGCAGCCCTGTTTCTTGATCATAGTATTGGCCGGCAAAGCGAAAATTATTGGTCACCTGCCAACCGGCAGGCACCTGCGCCTCGCCAAAGGGCCTATAATCCGCATCCCAGACCACCTGGCCTTGACTGTCGGTCAGCAACAGCGGCGTGCCCAAGTAGTTGTTCAGGTAATAATACACAGCCCCGGAGGCAAAGT
>CP070697.1:956738-967996 GCA_020353555.1 Desulfobacterales bacterium | reverse complement strand
TTCATGCCATCATTGACGCCATTGCATACGGAGAACTGGACGCCGTGGACCCGGACCGCTGGGATGAGATTCCGGACAGGGGTGGCAGCATCCGAGACTCCGACAAATGGCCGAACGAATGGGCTGATTAGTCAAATAAAAGTTGTAAAACCATGATAAAATTCGCCTGCTTTAAACATGAACCTTAGACTAAAGGCAGGGTTATTATGACTCTGCCTTTTATTATTTAAAGGCAGATTTTTTCAGCATTGCAACTTGACATCACAATGGGATGATGGAGGATTGGAGGTATAAGAATGAAGAATAAAATAAAATATTGGCGATCAATTCTTGCTTTATTAACGTTATTTTCTTTCGGTGCAATAATTTCTAATGCGACTGCAGATCAATCCGGACTTCGCATCCCGGAACAAGTTACCGGTGATCTTGCATACGATCACTTATGTTATTTGACGGAAGAAATTGGCGTTCGAGTTACTGGAACCGAAGGAGCTGAAGATGCTGCTGATTATATCATCGATCAGTTTTTGCAAATGGGATACGAGGTTGAAATTCAGCCGTTTACTTTTGAAAGACGGGGGACACTTTATGAGTCTGAAAACATTATAGCCACCAAACATGGGAAATTCGACCAGACGGTGATCGTCGGCGCGCATTACGATTCTGTTTCTGAGAGAGTCTGCGCAGATGGCAACGTCTCAAGCGGTGCCGGGGACAACGCTTCGGGCGTGGGTGTGATGTTGGAAGTCGCCGAAGTGTTGACCAATTACAAAACCAAGGGAACCGTTAAGTTCATTGCTTTCGGGGCTGAAGAAATGGGTTTTCGAGGGTCACGCTATTATGCTGACCAGATGAGTGAAGAAGACATCGCCAACACGGTCACCATGATTGACCTTGATTCCGTGGGTGTCGGTGACTTCTTTTACGTTTACGCCGGATTAGAAGATAATCCTGGTTGGGCTCGGGATCTGGCTCTGAAAATAGGCCAGGGGATGGGGTATGATTTGCGAACGAGTCCGCAATCAGAGTTTTTTGACGGGGGTACCACCGGGGACTGGAGTGATCACGTTCCTTTCAGACTTCTTGGTATTCCGATCGCCTACTTCGAATGGATGAATTGGGATATCGAACCCGATGGCGGCATTGAGACCGAAGAGTTCGGTTGGGTGATGCATACCTGTATGGATAATCTTTCTTTTGTTAGCCATGCAAAACTCGAGTTTACTGCCGATGTGGTCGCATCCCTTGTTTTTGAGTTGAGCAAAACCAAATTACCCCGGGCGGAAAAGGGTAAGATAGCCAAAGGAAACAAGTATATCAGCATTCAGAAACGAAGTGATCTGCCCAATTGATAACCGGCAAAATAAAAGGTGCCTTTTCCGATTTGTCAGGATTGATCTTTCTGGAACGAATGGTACCAAAAGAAAAGTCACCTCATATTCATCGGTGGTCACAAGACCCGCCTGGTTTTAATTGTGCTTATTTGAGAAATCTCTGTTTTAAGGAAGTTCGCGCCGACCTTTGCCGCGTGCGACCGGCTACAAGGACGGAAGAGGGAGATGGGGGAAGAGAAGATGATCTGTTCCCCCATCTCTGTTCGGATTTATTTCGTTTTGTCAGCCTGACCGCCTGCGGCGGGAGGCTTCATTCTAATTGATCGACACTTTGATGAAGTCTTTATTCTTCTCGAAGATCTTGGGACCGATTCCCGTGACTAGCATGATGTCTTCGGGTTTTTTGAAAGGGCCGTTTTTCTCGCGGTATTCGATGATTTTTTGAGCACGATCCTTGCCGACGCCATTGAGGGTGGCCAGGGTGTCGACATCCGCCTTGTTGATATCGACCGGCGCGATTGATACCGCCTCGACGGTGCCCGTCTTTTGAGCAGATGATTCGGCTTTGGTCCCGGCAGATGCTGGATTAACGATCAGTAAAACGGTGGCGAACATGAGAATGGTGATGAGTTGAATAAGTTTGTTCGATTTCATAATGTCTCCTTCAATAAAGTTTTTAGTTGATAACGCTTCTTCCTGTGTCGAGAATATAAATGGCCATTGATTGGTCGTTGCAACGATTCTCGCAATGTGAGGCTTCAATTGCCAGGAAGCCCGGACAGCCGCGCTGCGGTGTTTTCCGTTTTGTGGTTGCGCTCGGTCGCCTATTCCGCAGTCGGTTGCAGAAAAATTGCACTAGTTATGAAACCGGCATTGACTTGTATGTACTAGTTTAGCAAAACTGGAAACCGTCGGCAAAATTGCGACGCCTGGCACCCACATCCCGTCATTCGTGGCGCTGCGGGGTTGGTCCTTCTTTAAGAATATCTTCTGATCTACAAAAAATAAGTGGATTGGATCGAACTTCTTTCTCCGGAGAATTTTTCGTGAGTGGAGCAATTCCCATGCCGTTTTCGCTATTCTTTTGGATTTGGAATCAAATACGAACGGATCCAAAACCGGCCGGTGTTGGAAGTTGCTGAATCAATGTCAGATATGCTGTGTTAAAAAACAGCCCCGAGTGTTCGTACCGTTAGTTGGCGTCCCTGATTTAGAAAGAGAGCGGTGGGGAAAGGTTTACCGAATTGGTAGCTGTATGCCACAATGGGTGTGGAAATGTTTTCTTTTGAGCACCGGGCCGAACATAGGGTGCTAGGAGGCGACCATTTGATCGGCGGTCGAGTCAGGGCCGCAAGGTTAATCGCTCTTTCTTAGGAGCAATCCAAAAGAACGTCGCGTGCCTTTCATTCCGCAATTACTTCCAGGCGGGTCCCCAATAGCGGGTCCACACTACGGTAGCAACTAAGCCCCAGATTGTCTGAGCGCGGGCTAACGGCAAGCTCCGGATCATTTCGAATCGGCAGCTTGGTCTTTTCCCGCTGGGTGGCCCTCCGCAGAACATTCTTGACGCTATCCGGGTTCGATCGTATTCTCAGCTTGGCGATGGAGACGCCGGCATTGGCGTTAGCGCTGCGGGTTATTGCAGGTTCCAACTGTTTCAATCGTGTAATCGGCCGCGGGGTAAGCTATGACCGCACGTAAAGCTCGAACCAAGAAAATTTCCGACAGTTCACGGGTTGAACATACGGAGATCATCCTCGAAAGCATTTCCGATGGGGTGTTCACCGTGAATCGCGAGTGGCAGATTACCTCGTTTAACCGTGCGGCCGAAGAAATTACCAGTATACGCCGCCAGGAGGCCATAGGAAAGCGCTGCTCCGAGGTGTTTCGCGCCAGCATGTGTGAAGTGGACTGTGCCCTGCGCTATACCCTGGAGACCGGCAAACCGGTCATCAATCGCGCGGGATTTATTGTAAACGCCGAAGGCCGGCGCATTCCCATCAGCGTCTCTACGGCGCTGCTGCGTGATGCGTCCGGCCAGGTCGTCGGCGGAGCGGAGACCTTTCGCGATTTAAGCGAGGTCGAAGAGCTGCGCAAGGAGCTGCAGGGACGTTTTCAGGTGGGGGATCTCGTCAGCCGCAGCCCGGCGATGCGCAAGATCTTTGATGTGCTTCCCGCCCTGGCCGCCAGCGAGAGCGCGGTGTTGATCCAGGGCGAAACCGGGACCGGCAAGGAACTGGTGGCACGGGCCATCCACAGCTTGAGTCGGCGTTGTGAAGGGCCTTTTGTCGCCGTCAACTGCGGCGCGCTGCCGGATACGCTGCTGGAATCGGAGCTTTTCGGGTACAAGGCGGGGGCGTTCACGGGCGCGCTCAAAGACAAACCGGGACGCTTCGCGCTGGCCGAAGCCGGAACGCTGTTTCTGGATGAAATCGCGGAGGTCAGCCCGGCCCTGCAGGTGCGGCTGCTGCGGGTGTTGCAGGATAAGACCTTTGAACCACTGGGCGCTACAACCTCCGTGACTGCCGACGCGCGGATCATTGCCGCCACGAACCAGGATTTGGCTGCCCTGGTTAAGGCAGGCACCTTTCGGCCGGACCTTTTTTACCGGATCCACGTGGTGCGTCTGGATCTGCCGCCCCTGCGCCGGCGTAAAGAAGACATTCCCCTTTTGGTGGAACATTTTGTGGCGCGTTTTAATCGTCGGCAGCGCAAGTCGATCGCCGGAGTCAGTCCGGCGGTGATGGCCGTTTTCATGGGTCATGATTGGCCCGGCAACGTCCGGGAGCTGGAGAATAACATCGAGCATGCTTTCATTTTGTGCACCGGCGATCGTATCGAGCCGCAACACCTCCCCGAGGATTTTATTGCGCCGCTCGCACGGGGCGATCACGCTCCCAATTTGGCTTTGACCAAAAAAAATGTTGAGGCGCAAGCCATCCGAGAGGCGCTGAGGCGCAACCGGAACAACCGTCTGGCCGCCGCCCGGGAATTGGGCATTCACAAAAGTACCCTTTTCCGCAAAATGAAAGCCCTGGGCATGGCTTTTCCCGCACAGGACGGCCGTTCGCGCTCTCGACCCAATTGAAGCTGCATTTTCGCAATCCTGAATCCGCCCTGGAGTTGCATTCGTGCACCCCCACTTCCGGTTTCATCCTCCGCGGTTAACCAGATATCCGGATTGACGTCAGATAGTTCTTATCACTCGCGGGATGGGTGCCGCGTCCTGGCACCGACTTTGCTTTTAACAGAGACGGCAACCGGAAGGACGATTGGATGAAAATAGCCTTAGCGGTCTGGAATAACCGGATTTCGCCGGTTTTGGATGTTGCCCGCCAATTTCTCATTTTGGATGTCGATCATGGGGCCGTTTGGGGAAAACGGGAAGAGGTCCTCCCGCACCTGGATTCGGCGCAACGACTGGCCCGGCTGGCGGAATTGGACGTTCGGCTCCTGGTATGCGGAGCCGTTTCCCGTCCGGTTGCCGCGGCGGCGGAGGCTTATGGTCTTCGAATTATGGCCTTTGTCGCCGGCGAGGTGGACCGGGTGATCGCGGCCTACCTGGAAGGATTACTGCCGAATCAAGACTTCCTGATGCCGGGCTGCCGGACTGGACGAAGGAGACTTCGCGTAATGGGCGGAGAGGATGCGAATTTTCTGAAAACCGAGCAGGATGCTTCGAACCGATGCAGGAGGGCAATCACGATGCCAAGAGGAGACGGAACAGGACCGCCGGGCAAGGGTCGGCAAGCAGGTGGCGGATCAGGCGCCTGCGGCAAACGCAGTCAATCCGGCGCAGGCCGAACAGGCCGGGCCGGATCCGGTCAAGGTATGGGGCGCGGTCGGGGCCAAGGTAACAGCCGCGGCCGCAAGATCAGGCCAGATCGCTGAGACGCAACTTACAGCACAACCAAGGAGGTATCCGCATGCCACGAGGAGATCGAACCGGGCCGGTCGGAATGGGCCCGATGAGCGGACGCGCAGCAGGTTATTGTGCCGGAATTGGGGTGCCCGGGTCGGGGACCTACGAATTGGGACGCGGCTTTGCAGGAGGCTTCGTGCGGAGCTTTGGGGGCGGCCGAGGTCGGTGTCACCGGTTCTACAGCACCGGACTCCCCGGCTGGAAATGGTCTGGGGGGTGGGGCGCCACTCCCTGGGGAGCACTGCCTCCGGAGTCCGAAAAAAAGATTCTGGCACAGCGGGCGGAAGCGCTTCAGACCCAGCTGGATCATATTCGCCAGCGGTTGGAACAGATTGGCGAGCCGACAGCAGAGTAACGGCTTACGAATCATTCCGGGTGACCTTCCCGCGCCCAGCGGAACACCTCATCGTGGGGCGCTGCGACCCGGATGGCTGCGGGGGCGGAGGCGCGAACGGAAAAATGAGCGGACGTCCAGGCGGGCAACGGGGCCCCGGACCCTGGATTGAGGCTGAGAGATGGAGGACGAACCCATGCCGATCTACGAGTATGAATGTGAAAGGTGCGGTCGACGGCTTGAACGCTTCCAAAAAACGACCGCGGAACCAGCTCCAAAGTGTGGCGACTGTAACGCTCCGATGCGCAGATGCCTGAGTTCCGGGGTAGGGGTCATCCGGGGAGGCGTTGCGGCACGTTCAAGGCCGCCGAGTCCCGACGCGTGTTCAATGGAGAATACCGGCCAAACCTGCTGTGGGAGGCCAGAGCGCTGCGATGTCCCTCCCTGCCGGGCGTGAGGCAGGGTTTTGGAACCGCTGCCCAGTTCGCGTCTCGGGCGGTACGGGCCGCAGCCGGAAAAAGCGAGGAAGGATGGTTTCGCAACCATCCTTCCTCCAATTTGGTTTGACAAAGCTCGCCGGCGCCCAGCGCCGGCGGAGCAACAGAATTTTGTCGATCGTTTCGATCTTTGAGGCTTCCGGAAGCTTAGTACATGTCATCCATTCCGCCGGGCGGCATGGCCGGAGCTTTCTTCTTTTCCGGTTTTTCGGTGACCAAGGCTTCGGTGGTCAGCATCAGCCCGGCCACGGAGGCCGCGTTTTGAAGCGCGAAGCGCACGACCTTGGTGGGATCGATAATCCCGGATTTAATGAGATCTTCGTATTCGCCCGTGGCGGCGTTAAAGCCGAAAGCATCCTGGCCTTCCTTTACTTTATTGAATACCACCGAACCTTCAAAGCCCGCATTTTCGGCAATCTGCCGCAGCGGTTCTTCCAGCGCCCGTCTTAAAATCGCAATGCCTTGTTTTTCTTCACCTTTGGCCTTGACCTGATCCAGGGCCTTGAGGCACCGGATCAGGGCTACACCGCCGCCGGGCACGATGCCCTCCTCAACGGCCGCCCGGGTGGCATTCAGGGCATCTTCCACGCGCGCTTTCTTTTCTTTCATTTCGGTCTCGGTGGCCGCCCCGATATTGATGACCGCCACGCCGCCAGCCAGTTTGGCCAGTCTTTCCTGGAGCTTTTCGCGATCATAGTCCGAAGTAGTCTCGTCGATCTGGGCCCGTATCTGGCGCATCCGGCCTTCCAAATCTTTGCGGCTTCCGGCGCCCTCCACAATGGTGGTGTTATCCTTGTCGATCTTGATGGTCTTGCAGCGGCCCAGATCATTGGTGGTCACGTTTTCCAGTTTGACCCCCAGATCCTCGGAAATCACCTGCCCGCTGCACAAAATGGCAATGTCCTGCAACATGGCTTTGCGGCGATCGCCGAAACCGGGAGCTTTCACCGCCGCGACTTTCAAGGTGCCGCGCAGCTTGTTGACGATCAGCGTGGCCAGGGCCTCGCCCTCCACATCTTCAGCGATGATCAGCAGTGGTTTGGCTCTTTTGGCGATTTCCTCCAGCAGCGGCAACAGGTCCTTCATATTGCTGATCTTTTTTTCATTAATCAGAATAAACGGATCTTCTAAAACGACTTCCATCTTCTCCGGATTGGTGACGAAATACGGGGAAAGATAGCCGCGGTCAAACTGCATGCCCTCTACGAATTCCAGTGAGGTTTCCATGGCTTTGGCTTCTTCCACCGTGATCACGCCTTCCTTGCCGACCTTATCCATGGCCTCCGAGATCAATTTGCCGATCACCTCATCGTCATTCGCCGAAATCGCGCCGACCTGGGTAATTTCCAGTTTGTCCTTGGTGGGTTTGGATATTTTCTTGAGTTCCTCCACCACGGCCGTCACACCCTTGTCCAGTCCGCGCTTGAGTGCCATGGGGCTGGCGCCCGCAGTCACCAGTTTTTGCCCTTCGCTGTAAATGGATTGGGCCAGAACCGTGGCCGTGGTCGTGCCGTCACCGGCCACATCACTGGTCTTGCTGGCGACTTCCTTGACCATCTGGGCTCCCATGTTTTCGAATTTATCCTCCAAGGTGATCTCTTTGGCAACGGTAACCCCGTCTTTGGTCACCGTCGGGGAGCCAAAACTTTTTTCCAAAACAACATTGCGGCCCTTGGGGCCCAAGGTCACTTTGACCGCATCGGCCAGCGTGTTTACCCCTTTAAGTAAACGCCCCCTGGCGCTTGAACTGTAGGAAATCATTTTTGCAGGCATAGCAATCTTCCTCCTTAGATTAATCTAATATACCCAAGATATCGTCTTCTTTCATAAAAAGGTGTTCAACGCCGTCGATTTTAATTTCGGTTCCCGCGTATTTTGAAAAGAGAATCCGATCACCCGCCTTGACATCCAGCGGCGTCCGTGTCCCGTCATCAGCCATTTTGCCCGGTCCGGTTGCCACGACTTTGCCCTCTTGAGGCTTTTCCTTGGCCGTATCGGGAATGATAATTCCGCCGGGACTTTTTTGCTCTTCGTCTACCCTCAAAACCAGTACTCTGTCATTCATCGGTCTAATCTTCATTCGCTTTGTTCCTCCTTAATTAAAATTTAGTGTTCCCGACCGTCGGGGTTAAGAGATGATGCACAGCATCCAAAATTTTGCCTTACAAATCTGGTTGATCCGTGTCGTTTTGTCGTCACCCTCATGTCGCCTGCTGCCGGACCAGGGACATTCTTCGCCGGCGGAGGCGGAGTCGGTTACTCCCCGAGGCCCGCAAAAGGCTACATGCCTGGTACTGATACTGTTTCAAAAATTCGGAAGACTTTTTCGAATTTAGGATAGAAGGTTGTAAACGCTCTTTTTTAAATCTCTTTACGAAAAAGCCTTCTTACAAAAGGACGATCCGAGAAAAAAACGTTCTCACAAGGCAGAGACTTGGTGGCAATAATAACATGTCTAAAAGTTATTATATCAATATGTTAGAGATTTAGTCCGGCCAAATTCTGGGAGAATTGTAAGCATGAATATGGGCTTGTCAAGAGTTTGTTTGCGGTGAAAAAATTCCGCGCAGTTTAAACATACGGTGGGAAGAGGGGGGTATCCGGGGACGCGGGGAGGGGTCTCATTGACCGGCCTTTCCAATATCCTCCACGATAAAGGGTGTGCAGCGCACAGCGATACTCTTTTTCTTTATCCAAACCCGGACCATCATGACGGTTTTGCCATCCAGGTTCACAAGATTCGGAAGCTCTTCGACATAAGATATATCCTCGGTATCGAATTCATAATAGAAAGTGTTGGTGCTGTAAGGGTCCACCACTAAAATGACTTTGTCAGGGTCAAAAGGATGCTTTTGGGGCGAGCCCGAAAAAGGAACATGGGCAGCCCTTAAGGTGTTTAGATCTTTGGGTCTCTTGTAGGCCTGGATTTGAAAACTCGCAGCTTCCTGCGGATATTTCGTAATCTGCATGTTTGCGTCTCCCCAGAGATTCCAGGTTTATGATATCGTTTAGCGGGCACCAATGGCTAAAATTCAAAACTCCGGTTTCCTCAGTCGCGGCGGTATGCTATAGGATCACAAATCGCTGCTCATTGTTTTCAGGTACATATCCGGCCGGTTTTTCCAGGGAGGTGTCCCTTCGGCGATGACCGTCCCCTCGCTGAATGGACACTATTTAAACTCCAATTTAATTTTGGTCAATACCGGATTCGAAGGCGTGGGAGGATGACCCCTCCCAAGTCGGTTGCAACCCGCGGCACGCAACTCACGACACGGCGCAATGACGTCGAATTGACAACTTCGAGGTTACCATGAAAAAACTTGACGGTTATCAGGCCCAATATCTCAAAGGACTGGCCCACGGCTTGAAACCGGTGGTCGCCGTCGGGCAAAAGGGCATCACCGCAAGCCTCATCCGCTCAATCGATGCCGCCCTCGAGCGGCACGAACTCATCAAAATCAAGTTCATAGATTTTAAGGGAAAAAGCCAAAAAAAAGACCTAACCGATCATTCCGAATTCCCCGTCTCGTTTTCATTCGGGTAAATAATGAGCTTATCGCCCGGATGAATCTTCTGCTTGAGGCCTAGACGATTCCAAATCAAAAGGGCCGGCAACGGCACATTGAAGCGCCGGGCAATGGCCGAAAGACTGTCACCTTGCTTGACCACATACACACGTTCCTGATTATCGGACAACCATTGTTCGACAAGCTTTTCGAAGCGGACCTGAAATCCTTGGTCGGCGCCCTGGGGGATCAGTATCGAATGACGGCCCGCGGCGATATAGTGTCCCCGGATTTCAGGGTTTAAATCCTTGATGGCCTTAAAATAGGTTTGGGCCGCCTGGGCGATGATATGGATGGGGGTCTCCTGAAAGCAATCGAGTTGAATCCGGTCAAATTGCAGGGGCGGGTAAAAATCCTCCGGTCGAAACCGGAATCCATACCTTTCAGGGTCGGAAAAAATCAGTTTGGCGGCCAGAATCCGGAACACATACCGTTGGGTTTCCAGCGGGAGATAAAGCTGGTAGTAATCATTGGTTTTTTGGGCCAGAATTTCGGCCGACAATCCTTGCTCGCCCATGTTGTAAGCGGCCGCGGACAAGGTCCAGGATGCGAGCATATCATGGAGCTCCTTGAAATAGTCGATGGCCGCCCGGGTCGATCTGAAAATATTGCGGCGTTCGTCGACCTGGGAGTTGATTTTCAAACCGTATTTTTTGCCGGTGGCCGGCGTAAACTGCCAGAACCCGATGGCGCCTTTATGCGAACCGGCGTGAGGCCTTAGCGCGCTTTCGGCGATCGCCACATACTTAAGATCTTCCGGCAGGTTGTTATCTTGCAGCATTTTTTCAATCAGGGGCAGATAGCGCTTGGAGCGTTTGAACCACAGAATCACCTGGGGACGATCCCACAGCGTCAGCAGCAATTCTTTTTCCATGCGTTCACGCACATCCGGCGTTTTGAGCGGGACGGCTTCGCCGCAAAAATCGAGAGGAGCTTCCACCCTGACAGTGGCGATCAGCGAAGAGGGCTGGGCCGGTTCGATCGGCGCGGAAGGTTCGCTTGAGCCCGCACTGGGGTTCAGGATCGCGATTAAAATCAGTAAAAAGGTGCACCGCACGCGGCATCGCTTGGGCGACACCCTTTGAGCGTTTCCAAATACGATCATACACATGGTTGCAGCCTGAAATCAGCCGGTTACAGGTCAAAAACACCTGGGAATGCAAAAGGCGGTTGAACCGGAACTTCAAAATGCATCTACCCAGCAGCCAAAAGGTGATTTATTTGACCCAATACAACATCCGCTTGTAACCGATGGTTTTTAGGAATAAAACGGACGGGTGGTAGTAAAAAGAGTCCATAGGCCGACGATGACAAAGAAAATGCCGGCCCCGATTTTGATATAATTCGGTGGGATCAAACGGCTGACCGCCGCGCCGAACAGGACCGCGATGACGGAACTTAATACCAGAGCGCCGGCGGATCCTAAAAAGACCGACATCCTCGAATTGCAGTCGGCCGAAAAGCAGAAAGTGGCCAGCTGAGTTTTATCTCCCAGCTCGGCCAAAAAGACCAGACCAAATGTCGTCAACAGCAGTTTGTAGTCCATGCTTATCCTCACAGTTCCTCTTAAGCAGTGTCCGATCAGAAATGGCTATTTTTGCCAAT
>CP070697.1:945334-956638 GCA_020353555.1 Desulfobacterales bacterium | reverse complement strand
GTCGCTGGATAATTCACCGTTTTCAGCATGTCTTTTCCAAGTTTCGTTCCCCATTGCAGATTGTATGCTGCAACGACTATGGGAGCGGTGGCTATATTATCGCTTTCTTCAATTACTTTCTCCGGTTTTATCGAGCGGATCCATTTGTAAAGAAACATGCTGCTCCCACCCGCAATTACCACGGCCAAAAATATCGGAATAATCGCTTTATACTTTCCCATGGGAAAGCCTCCTTATTTTTCAGTTGAAAAAAATCGACAACACATCAGTTCCTTTAACTTCGAACAAGATGTGGAACAACGTTCCGATTGCAATGAAGATTCCGTAACAGATTTTTGCGTTCTGAATCTTCTGAAGGGACAGAAACCCTCTTTGTTCAATCCAACAAGTAACATTACCAAAACCTGGATATCGTCCTAAAACCATTGTTTTCAAAAATATAGAATTACAAATGTACAGTATCGCAACATATAGTCCTCCGGCTAAGGAGGTGAGAATAAAAACCGACACAACTCCCTTGACGCCAACGGCAGAACCAATAGCACCCAGCAGTTTCGTATCCCCCGCTCCCATCCAACCTATCAAATAAGGAATGAGGTAAATACCTAAACCAGTCGCACATCCCGCTAGACTTGTGATCAAACCCTGTTTGCCTGCAGCAACTGTATAGAACAGTATCGTGATCCCTGCGAAAGAAAAGGTAAGCGCGTTGGGAATTTTTTGACATTTTAAGTCAACAATGGCCGCTACAACGACTGCCACCGCTAATAGTGTCGTAATGAAAAGATGCACATCGACCTCCTGCCGGCTTCCAGTTTTTTAGGAATCCGGGTTGGCTCGCCGGAATGGGAGCCCACCCGCATTTCATAACAAACTTGCCAATTTAACCAACTTTCTCAGCTAAGCATAATTACCGTGCTACCAACACCAATTATGCGGCTCCCGCAGCCAAAGCGGCAGCAATCTGAGTCCAAATGGTTGTGATATTTCCTCTCATAGCAGCAAAGAGCCCAACAATAACGACAATGACCAGCCCTGCCAGAACCGTGTACTCCAATGCCGTAACACCATCTTCTTCCTTGAAAAGAGCAATCAGTTTTTTCATTTTTCAAACATCTCCTTTTACTTCTGGGTTAAAATAATGCTTCGTTAGATTTTGGGTTAAAACAACGCTTCCTTAGACCAAACAATTTACTTCTCCGCTTACCACCTCCTTTTTCTATCAAAGTTGCCCGCGCAGTTATCTTTCACTTTCGTTTTGCGGGATTGCATAAACATCTTTCCATTTATTACTTCCATAATTGTCGAGTAGCGTTTTATCGCATTAGTTTCGTAAGTTCGTGTTTTAGCTCGAAAAGATGTAATGCTTTTTTCGTAGTAGTTATGTAGCAAGGACCGTGCCATTGACAGTTTAGACACAATTTTTTTGGGATCAACCGCTAAAATGCAGTCTTACAAGTGAATTACAATAAGCATTATAACATATCGTAATTACGAGACTATTTGATACGGGCGAAATTTACGCTTTACTTTCAGCGTTCAAATGACAGTGTGTACAAATGCTACTTTCGCGAGAAACTATTGGTTGCAAGAGTACTTTGAATATTCTGGCACAAATTGCATAATTTCGGGGTAAAGTCAGTTATAAGGTAGCACTTTTTTTCCTATTTTATTCTTTTAAATTCTCTAACATTTTGAGGATACATCGGAGGACTATGACAGCCGTAAAGGTCTGAGTTTTGCGGCTTCTAAAATAAAGGCAGGTGCCAAGAGAGGTTTTAGTTTATCGGCAAAAGAAGACAGAGACGATTTCAATCGTTTGGCAAACGTTTATACTGTCGCATTTGTTTAGTCGAGGAAGCAAAAACGTAAGGAAGTTCGGACCAGAATGTAATTGAGGTGGTTCAGAAAGCAGCGCGTGGTCTTTCCCATCTTGACATTCGGGAGTAGAAAGCACGCAACTTTCCAGCCGACCGCTGATGTAGGGTCGGCTCGCTGGCACACCGTCGTTCTGGTGGGATTGCGTGGGTTGTTTTCGATAGTACCGAGTGCATTTTGGCGGTCTGGTCGACCTTGGATTTCAAGAGACGTTCAGTCAGGTGTGAACAAAGTAATCCCGCCAGGCCTCGGAAATTTTTTCTTTTGTTAGCTGGGGAACGGCACCGTTAAACTTCGCATCGTCAAGGATATGTTCAATGAAGGCTCTGGGTTCACACGCGTTAAAGTTAAAGGAGGATGGCCGGTAACAACTCGCGACAAGGAAATCGAAGACTTCAGGATCGAAAAGCATGTCATAATGATGACAAGCTAATTTGAAAATTTTTTCGTATGATTCCAGATCAGGTCGGGCGACACAAATTTTGTACCGGAGCCTTCTCAAGAACGCGTCGTCGGCGAGCTGTTGCGGCTGCAGATTGGTGGCAAAAATTATGAGCTGATCAAAAGGAACTTCCAGTTTGGAACCTGTATTTAAGGTTAACAAATCTTTTCGTTCTTCCAAAGGGACGATCCAGCGGTTCAACAGCTCCTGGGGATCCATCTGCTGTCTGCCGAGGTCGTCGATGATGAACAGGCCATTGTTGGCCTTGAGCTGTAGGGGGGCCGTGTAAAATCTGGATATTGGATCAAAATTAAGGTCCAACGATTTCAGCGACAACTCGCCCCCTGCTCTGACCGCCGGGCGCTTCACTGCGATCCAGCGCTGGTCAGCTGAATTATCTACCTCAAGCACATCCTTTTTAATATGGGTTGCCGGGTCAAATAAGACGATGATCTCCCCATTAACGAGGAGCGCATGAGGCATAAACACCTGATCTGGAAGTAGGGATCCGATGGTTTCAGCAATGGACGTCTTCCCATTGCCCGGGGGACCATACAAGAAGATGGGGCGTCCTGAACACAAGGCGGTCCCGATTCTGGATAGAAAGTGCTGTCCAACAACTAACTTGGAGAAGGCTTTTTTCAGCGTGGCCAGGTTCAGGGAAATGTCCATGACGCTTTGTCGACTGACTACCTTCCAATAGGCGGCCAAGGTTACAGGGGCCGGTCCAATATAGCGGGATATCTCGAAAAGGCTCGCGCCGCGGTTTCTTCCGCTGTTGGTGACCGCGTAACGGTAGGACAATTTCATCAAACTCGTTGATCCCTTAATTTCTATGAGACTTTCCCGACGAAGCTCCTCCAAGGATTTCTCGACTATGGGCAAGGGCAGTTTTACAAGATCGACCACTTGCTGGATTGAAAAGTCCCCCAAGTGTAACACGTTTTTTAAAATCAGGTCGTTGATAAACGTCTGATCAAGCCCGGTTTCGGCGATGCTAGCAGGTTTTGCAGGAGCCCGGTGACAGACACTTGCTTTGTGATCCTGTTCTTCGATAGTTGATTTGAAAGCGGAACCCGAAGTTAAATTCCATCTAGATTTCGCATTAAATTGCGTGCGCGATAGCTTTCCTGTAAATGGATCGACGTGTATCATTAAATCACCTCGTTTCTCTAAGAAATCCAATGTCTACGAATCGCAAACCTAATCCCAGATGATCAGTTGCTTTTCAAAATCGATGCGGTAGTTTGCATTACCCAAAAAATTCATTCCCAACAATCCCTGATAGGCCTCGGTGCTTTGATGCGAATCGATGATACAAACAGGTAACTCCTTTTTCTTTACTGGACCGACTTCTATGGACCGCAAAACACCGACACCGGCGTCGATTGTTTTGCCACCCGCAACCTTGACCTTGGCTTTTTTTTGCGCCTTAATTTTCAACTTTTTCGCCAGATCGCCGTGCAACGCTACCATTGTTGCACCAGTGTCTAACAGCAGGAGCGCCTCTATCCGCTTGGATCCTGATCTAATCTTAACTGGAACCAAAACCTGATCGCCGTTAACGATGATTTTTGTTTTCCGACTCGAGACAGACGGGTCCAAAACAACTTCTTCGTTTTCGATCTTGTCGGTCTGGGCCGAATCGATGAAAAACTTTCCGTGATGACTGGTCAAAAGATATGTTCCTTCCTCATCGGCCACCAAATTGTATCGGCCCTCCTCTCCGGAGGTGATAGGATGTGTAGCAACTCCAGAATCCAAGTAATAACTACCGTCATTTTCTGTTTGAATGAAAAACCCATTTTCGTCTCTGTCAATGAAATACGAATAGGATCGGCCTGCCTGCGACGCCAGAGGAGTAAGGCTTACAATAAAGAAGAAAAACAGCGTAATTTTTGGCTTTGCGTATCGCTCAAGCTTTATGCGAAACATTTTGATACCCCCCGCCTGAGATCGACCACTTTAATTCGGCGATAATCGAAAACCGCATAATGCCAACAAGCTTTCGTCCCAAACTCACCAGTTCCGGTAAATATCCACGAAAATTCGTTCACATCGCTTCATTGCAAATGAGATGCCAAGAAAGGGAAAAAATAAAACCCAATAAAAACGACATATTGAAGCATAAACATGCGCCAGAGATCATTCACAATTAGATATCGAAGGATACTTTTTGGGTACTCTTTTTTCACAAATTGTGAATTTTTTTCCAGATTCCTTCATAGTCAACTTTGCCGAAGATCCAATTCGTTCGCTTTCGGGACCAGCGGAAATTTCATGTTTGAGAGACGATATAATCACCTCCGCTTGAACCCATTGATAATGCCTATCCAGAAATATTATGGTACCCCAGTCTTTTGCCGTTATTCCTTTATGAAATTATCTCCAGACAAAATAGTCCCTGGGAAATTTTTATCATTATCTGAATCGTTAAACCGAGGCACAGCGGCAAGAATAAGGATAAACAATGCATCTATTCTTTTCTTCTGGTCCCGGTCTGCAAATAGCTAAAGAAATTTGTCGAATTTCCGATAATCGAAATATCACCCTATCAACATGCAAATTGCAGTAAGGTAACGCAGCGATGAACACGAATCTGATCGGCGTAAGTTCAAATATTCTGCAAATACGCCGAAAAATCGAAAAAATTGGCGATACTGGCGTTAATCTTATCATATTAGGCGAAACTGGGGTTGGTAAGGAAGTCGTAGCAAAACTACTGTTCGAAAAATCAAACCGCTATAAAGAGGCATTCGTCAAGGTGAATTGCGCTGCCCTGCCAGCTACACTAATTGAAAGCGAAATGTTTGGTTACGAGCGCGGAGCTTTTACCGGGGCCGAACGAATGATGCGAGGTAAGTTTGAACAAGCCAATGGCGGCGTTCTGTTTTTAGATGAAATTGGTGATATGTCGCTACCATTGCAGTCCAAACTCTTACATGCGCTTCAGGATGGTACATTTAGCCGTCTTGGGTCTGAGAATCACACAAAATCAGAGGCCTGGGTAATTGCTGCAACCAACCGCGATCTTGAAGAAGATGTGAGGACTAAAAAGTTCAGGGCGGACCTGTTTCATCGAATTAGCGCAATATCGATTTACATAGAGCCTCTTCGCAACCGCAAAGAGGATATACCGCATCTTATCAGATTTTATCTCGAGAAGTATTCCGCACAGACAAAAGGCAAAAATGCGCCTACACTTAGCAGCTTCGCGATCAACAAACTGATGAATTATCACTGGCCCGGCAATGTTCGGGAACTCCAAAATGTGTTGAGGCGATTAGTCCTATTAGGCGAATCTGAAGCCGCTTTAGATGATTTGATTAGCAATACGAACGTGAATAAACCCATTGCTGGCAATAATATACAAGATGTCCTAAATTCGATAAGCTGGGTGCAATATTGCAGCTTAAATTGTCGCCAAGAGTATGATTTTTCGGACTTTTCCTTAAAAGAGATACAGAAAAAGGTAGTTGAAGATATCGAAAGAAGAGTCATTTCATATACCCTCGAAAAAACAGGGTGGAACCGCAGCCGGGCCAACAGAATCCTAAAAATTAGCTACAAGAGTTTGCTTTCCAAAATACAAGAGCATAATCTCCGAACCCCTCGTGCAATTTCCTAATTCCTTGAGTACGCGAAGCAAGGGTTCCTTGAAACCATTTTGCCAGCGGATTTCTCTTGCGTAAGAAATCACGCAATAATATAAAGCGAAATGGATAAACGGGCTAAAAGAGTAAAAAAAGGCAGCGCCGTTGCTGACTCTGCCTTATACTATCCCAAACTAGCAAAATTAGATACCTTGTTCGCCGTCGGATACTAAGTGCGCCCCATGTTCCCGAAGGTCCGAACCTTTATCATAGTATCTCCTCTGATTCGGTCATTGCCGGATCTTTTTTTCGTGAATGTAAAGCGAATAGTGAATTTTTCGTCTGTCAGTTCCGGAACGCCTGTCCTCTTTACCGCCTATTGATTTTTTACCATGGATTCCATCAACATCCAATTTGTCTATGATTCCTGCGCTGTCTTTTCTTACGGTCAATGCCGACAAGACTAATGAGACCAGATCCGAAAAGGATAAGGGTAGCAGGTTCACGTACTGGTGCGGGGGTAGGGCCATCGATGATTCTCCAAGTTGATACATGAGATATTTCAGGATTATTTCCATTTCTACCAACATAGAGATCCTCGGTACTCCACGTACCAGATGTAGCTGCAGGGTCGACCCAGTATAGAGCAAATTGAGGACCGGCTTTCACGCTGTAAAAATCTATTAAGTCGGCAGTTGACCAGGTTCCCGATTTGTGATCTGTTTCATATCCGACATTGAGCAAACCGCTGCCCTCCGTTGTCGAAACAGCTGGTTCATCAACTTTGGCATAAAATTCAACCGTCAGATCAACATTCATTGCTTTTTCCGTTAAGAACCAATTTTCAATATCCAGTTCAAAAAAGGTCAGGTCAGCGCCGGGGTTGCTGGGGTCGTTACCAGGCATAGTGAACATGTATTCGCCAGAATTAGGTAGCGCCAACGTCGTCCCGGACACCCCGAAGAGCAGCAAGATTGCAGATAAAACGACTAGGAATTTTTTCATGGAACTGCTCCTTTCTTTTAAAATGGTTCAGCTTGATAGTCTTTTACGCGATAAACGCCTTTTATATGGTCTGGTGGCCACCCCACTCTACGCATTCAAAGACTAAGCAAGAGACATGCCAAAGAGCAAACGAGTCAAAAATACTTCAAATTATATCTGATAGTTGAGTTGTCTAAACAGATCTTAGGGGGTCGGAGATAGGAGAAAATTGAGAAGGTTGGTTTATAATAATTGTGAAAATGATTTCAGAGGAATCGCCGATATCTAAGTATTTTTACCGAAGTGTCTTTTTCTGGACCATTGGAGGCAACTATTTAATTTCTTGATAAAAGATAGCCAATGGCAGGAAGATCCGGAGGTCACCGGGGCGCGCCCTTCCGACCCCTTTCAGTGGATCCGTGATTGCTGCTTCCTCAAATCATCAATCCGGGCCCGGATCGTGGCCTCACTCTCGACACCGGCGGCACTTTCAAGATATCGTTCCCAGTCTTCGGCGGCCCGCACCGGATTTCCCATGGCCTCATAAAGCATGGCCCTCTCGCGCAACTCGGCCGGCGCTGTCGGTTGCAGCGTCAGTATCCAATGAATCATCCGGAAGGCCTTGACGTAATCTTCTTTTTGGGCATAAATGCGTTTGAGGTTCCTCAACATACGGGATAGAAACTCCTTCGGGCCGATCGGCTCCAACCAACGCGGATCGAAGGCACTTGCCTCGCCCTGGTGCGCGCGAACGGCCTCACGGCAATCCTCAACCGTCCGGAGTTCTCCCGCGTTAAACGGGTCAATGAAGGTTCTCGCGGCTCCGTGGTAGAGCGCCGTTATGAAATGTCCCGGCAAGCCGATGCCGCGCAGGTCCAATCCCAGCCGCTGTCCGACCTCGATATAGACCAATGACAGCGTTATCGGAATGCCGAGCTTTCGTTCCAGGACACGGTTGAGACAACTGTTGTCGGGCTCATAATAGTTTTCCCGGTTCCCGCGAAAGTCTTCTTCGTCAAAAAGAAGCCGGTTCATCCGTGCAATAATATCTCCGGGATTTTGATTCCTCTTCACATCATTCTTCAGTCTGACGGCCATTCCGTTCAGTCGCTCCAGATAGAAAGACTCATCCAGGTCGGGATACTCGGTCTTGGCAATGACCAGTGCGCCGCGGGCCAGATCGATTTGATCCTCCGGAAGTAGCGCCACTCGAGAAAATTCTTCGTCGATTTGTTCGGAAACATCCACTGTTGTAAGCCTCCCTGAAGTTGCCCAAGTCAAAAATGCCGACCATCCATTGCCTTGTCCCCCGAAGACTTGCGGTAATATGACAAAGTAGAATTAATATATGGGTGAAAATTTAAATGTCAAAGTAAACGATGGGGACTCTGGTCTCCGTCTGGCGCGCCGCGCAAGAAGGTCAACCGTTTCACTGACGGACAATTGCAGCCCAACCAGGCCTGCGGCTCGTTACGGCGGAACCCCAAACCATCGAGCGGGTCTGCCAAACGCGGCGCTGTTTACGGGCGGCGTGCATGATCTCCCATGGCAGACAACCCGGCTTCCTTTCTAATCCTTGCCACGATTTCCAGATCCGCCCCAAACGGTAGTTGCGGTAAGACGGGCTCCACCAACCGATTCCGATAAAACGGCGTATTGTTGAGTTTCAAGTTGTAGGCGATCACCATCAAGGTTTCAAGGTTGACGGCGTCTTGGATATTGTAGGCCAATAAGGTTTCCAACGCCTTTTCATTCCCATTGTGCCGGTAATCGTACCAAAGCAGGACAGCGAAAAACCCGTCAAGATCTTTTAAAGCCCCCCGGTCGATTCCCAGCTGCGTCTCGCACCTTTTCAACCCGCCCGTAAAACCCAAGCTCGCGAGGACATGGCGCAAATCAATATGGGCCTGATTCAGCTTAACTCCAAATTGGTACTCGATAAACGGTATATCGAAACTTTTGCCGTTGTAAGTGACGATGACCTGGTATTTCTTGATCTCATCCAAAAAGTCGCCAAGATTCTTATCTTTGACATAATAGAAAATCGCTTCGCCATTATACAGCGCAATGGTGGTTATTTCGAATCCCCACATTTTCAAACCGGTGGTCTCGATGTCAAGATAGACCGTCGCGCGTCGGAATTCCGGAAAAATCCGCCAGAGTTGATCAGTGGATAGTCGGCTCGCAAAATACCGGGCGTTGCCGGATTTGATATGTTGTTTCGATTCTTCCAGGTGGGCGGTTATGGTGGTCCGCTTGGCGGGTGATAAACGCATCGGAAAATCCGGTGTGAAATCCTCCCAGCTGTGAATCCCTGATTCCCAAAAGCGTTGCTCCGTCTTGATCCCGATACCGGGTATGTGAAGAAATGTGTTTTTGATCATAATGGCCACCCCTCGGGGTTTGGAAATTGCGGCAACGGCGAAAATTTGAATATTGCTCCTACCTTTATATTTATTTTTTTTGCGACGGTCAATTCATACGCCGGATGGAGACAGGGCCAACGCGTCGGGAAACGTGAAGATCGGGGGATGCAGGCCTTTTCTTTTCCCTGAAAATTCCAGATGCGCGTGCCCTGCTGATGGAGAATCGCAAATTGAATTCGATCTTCTGAAGCCGCAAGGATCTGGTGGAAACGAAGCGGGTATGAAAGGGTGCTTTCCTAGTTCGGGTTGCGGGTGTCGTGAGAACTCCCGGCTGCAAATAAATTCGTATAGACGCATCGGCCACTTTGGATTATAGATATGAAGGCGACATTTTTGAAGAGGGGAATACGCAATGATTGCAAAAATGCCTTTCGGAAAAACAGGTCATCAAAGTACCAGAACGATTTTCGGTTCCGTCAGTTTAGGACGGGTCAGCCAGTCCGAGGCGGATCGGGCCCTGGACCTCTTATTCGAATTTGGTGTCAACCATATTGACACCGCACCCAAATACGGCGAGGCCGAGCTTCGCCTGGGGCCATGGATGAAGAAATACCGTGATCAGTTTTTTTTGGCGACGAAAACCAACGAGAGGACTTACCAGCAGGCCAAGGAGCAGTTCGAAAAATCGCTGGACCGGCTGCAGGTCGACCGCGTCGATCTACTCCAGTATCACAATCTGACGGATGTCGTGGAACGGGAAATTATCATGGGGCCCTCCGGTGCCTTGAAATTTCTCGTTGAGGCCAAGGATAAGGGGCTGACTAAATTTATCGGTATCACCGGACACGGACTGCATACGCCGCGATTTCACCGACAGACCCTCGAACGCTTTGCATTTGATAGTGTTCTTTTGCCGTGCAATTACCTGCTGTTGCAGGACCGGACGTATGCCGATGAATTTGAAAAACTCGTGTCTTATTGCCGGGAGCGTCAAATTGCCGTGCAGACCATCAAATCCATTGCCCGGGGATATTGGGGAAATAAAGAATGGAGCCGCAGCACCTGGTATGAACCCCTAACCGATGAAGAGGCCATCGTCAAATGTGTTCATTGGGTATTGGGTATTCCGGGTATATTCCTGAACACGGTGGGCGATTTGCAGGAACTGCCCAAGGTTCTCAAAGCTGCGGCAAGTTTCGAGCGACGACCCTCGGATGAAGAAATGAACAAAGTAATTGAAGACATGCAAATGGAAACCCTATTTACATAGACACGGCTTCCGGTTCTTCCTTCCGTCCCGGTTTGATGATCGGAAAATATGTCGGGCCTGCACGCAATAACCCTGATGATCGCCTCCGATGATGGAGAAACAATTGAGATAGCCGCGGATATCTCCTTAAATGGTATCAGCCGCGGAGACTTCCGGACGACTTCCGGCACGGTTTGACAATCCGGGGTGAATTCAATGGATCGTGATGCCGGGAATAGCTTCCTGAATCTGCTGCCGACCGGCGGCGCTGATTTTTGCCCCGGTGATGTCGAGCCGCTGCAACCCTCGAAGCTTGATGATTTCAGGAATGCAGCCATCGGTAAGGGCGGTGCGGTTGAGAAACAACTTGTTGAGGCCCGCTAGGTTTCCGACTACTGCCATACCGGCATCCGTGATACGGGTGTTCGACAGATTCAGGATTTCCAATCCGCCCATGCGGGAGAGATGCTGCAGGCCGGCATCGTCGATGTCGGCGCCGGTGAGCACGAGGGATCTCATCCCGGTGAGATTTGCGAGATGCGCCATGCCGGCGTTGGTGACCCGGGCGTTGGGTAGATTCAAGGTCTGCAGGCGGGTGAGACCGGCCACATTGCTCAGCCCTTGATCGCTGGTCCAGGTGGGCAGGGCGAGCACTTCCAGGTTTTGCAGCACCTTCAGATGACGCAGGTTTTCGTTGCTGATAAGCGTCTGGGTGCTGATGCCGTTGAAGGAGCCATAAAGCTGCAGCCGGAGGTTTCGCAGGTTCTTGACCCTGTCGAGGCTGAGGTCGTA
>CP070697.1:933903-945234 GCA_020353555.1 Desulfobacterales bacterium | reverse complement strand
TCGCTGTATCGCCCTGGTCGGCAGCAACGTAGCGGGGAAAAGTACACTCGTCAATGCAATCACCGGCTTGCTGAACTATCAGGGAGATATTCGATTCAAAGGCGAAAGTCTTCGCGGCCTTTCAACGCGCAAGATCGTGAAAATGGGAATTGTCCAGTGCCCGGAAAGAAGGCATCTCTTCGACTACATGACGGTAGAGGAAAACTTACTGCTGGGGACCTATAATGTAGGCAAAAACAGTTATATCGATCTCGACACCGTATACGACCTATTTCCGCGATTGAAAGACCGCAAAAAGCAACAAGCATCCACCCTTAGCGGTGGAGAAGCTCAAATGGTGGCAGTGGGAAGAGCCCTTTTGGCAAACCCGGCGCTGCTAGTGCTGGATGAACCGACGCTGGGTTTAGCCCCCATCGTGCGCAATCACTTGTTGCATGCATTGCAAAGGATAAAGGATCAGGGCGTGAAACTTCTGTTGGTTGAACAAAACGTGAAATGGAGTTTTGAAATAGCCGAATATGTATATGTCCTCAGAGAAGGCCAAATAGCTAAATCCGGCTCATGCAGCGAACTCACTGGTGACCAAGAAATTCGGAGACACTTCCTGGGTGTGTGAAAATCACGACCAAAACTTCGCTTGGATTGCAACCGCCTCTTTTTTGCGCTTGCAGGGTCAGAAACAGAGCAGACGTTGTTCTCTTTCGCTTGGCGGCGGCCCGCATTTTTTGAGAGAGCAATTGCCAGAAGCAATGCTGACCCCCAAGGAATTTGCCCGTCAAAATTCAACCCATTGATACCTGCACGGCATCGATTCAAACTGCGAGGAGAACTCACATGCAAAACTTTCAGTTTTTACTGCCAACGCGAATCGTTTTCGGCAACGAGGTCATCAATCAGATTGGCGAGGAGGCCAAAAATTTCGGAAAACGCGCTTTGATTGTAACGGACAAAGGCGTGTTGAAGACCGGTTATGTTGAACGAATCACGCAATGCTTGGCTGAGGTCCAGATCGAAGCGGAGGTGTTTGCGAATGTCGATCCCAACCCGCGCGACAAATCCGTCGACCAAGGATCCAAAAAGGCCCAACAATTTAAGGCCGACCTGCTTATCGGTGTCGGCGGCGGCAGCGCCATCGATACGGCCAAAGCCATCGGAGTAATCATGCAGGAAGGCGGCAAGATTAATGATTACGAAGGACTGGACCGGGTTAATAAACCCATAACCCCGTTGATTGCCGTGCCGACTACCGCCGGTACCGGCACGGAAGTTACATTCTGGTCCGTAATCACCGATACCAAAAGAAAATTCAAGATGAGCATTGGAAGCCCTTTGATGGCGGCCAAAGTTGCTTTGGTCGATCCGACGCTGACGTTAACCTTGCCGAAAGACATAACGGCTTATACCGGAATCGATGCCCTGGTGCATTCCATCGAAGGCTATACCGCGACCTTATCCCAACCGATCTCTGATTCACTGGCACTGACGGCCATAGAACTTATTAGCAACAATATCCGCAAAGTCTATGCCAACGGGAAAAACCTGAGCGCCAGATATGAGATGATGCTGGCCAGCATGTTGGCCGGCATCGCATTTGGCAATTCCGACGTCGCGGCCGTGCACTGCATGGGCGAAGCGATGGGGGGCCTCTATGACACGCCTCACGGGGTATCGATGGCCGTTTGCCTGCCTTATTGCATCGAATACAACCTAATTTCCAACCCGGAAAAATTTGCCAAAATCGCACAAGCACTGGGAGAAAATACAGTCGGGCTTTCAACCCTCGCAGCGGCCAAAAAATGCATCGTCGCCATCCGAGATCTGCTCGGAGACCTCAACATTCCCAGCGCGCGAACCCTCGGCCTGCAAAAACAAGATTTGAAGAAATTGGCGGAGGCCGCGGCCGCCAACGTGGCCGTGGAGAGCAATCCCCGCATGCTGGATCAACAGGATTTTCTTAGCATGTTTCAGCGCGCATATGACAATGACTAGTTTTTCGATTCTCTTCCGTAGAGGCGGATTCCCCAGCGATGCCGCCGGTCAAGCGCTTAGTCCGCCGTCCGCCATAAAAACGCTCCCGGTCGAGAAGCTGCTTTGGTCGGAAGCAAGGAAAAGCACCATTCTTGCAATCTCCTCGGCTGTGGCGTGACGCCCCAGGGGGGTCGCCGCGTCGAGGACTTCGGTCGCATTTTTCCCCATCACGGCGCTTAAAGCGATCTCCACATCGGCTTGAAAGGCGTTGTCGATTGGCCCGGGGCACACGACGTTGACACGGATATTGCGACCGGCGACCTCTTTTGCGACCGTGCGCATCAGGCCGATCAGCGCATGCTTTGACGTAGCATAGGCGCAAATACCCGGATCACTCGTTACGCCGACGATGCTGGAGGTGAAAAGAATGCTTCCCCCGTCGTTCATCCGGGGAAGGCCGTATTTGCAGGCCAAAAATGAAGCGCGGACGTTGACCGCCATAACGGCATCGAACACCTCCTCCGGGAATTCGGTGATGGGTTTGATGACGCCGCTGATCCCCGCATTGCTGAACAAAAAATCGATCTTTCCCCACTGAGCGACGGTCCGATCGATATAATTTTGGGTTTGGCGGGCATCAGATACGTCGGCAACGACGGCCGCAACGTCGTCGGGGGCACCCCCGAGGGAACCGACGGCCTTGCCTAAATTCGCTTGATTTTTATCGACCAGCATGACTCGGGCGCCTTCCTTCAGCAGGAGCCGGGCGCTTTCCAAACCAAGACTGCCGGCTCCTCCCGTGATGACGCCGACTTTCCCACTCATTAGGCCCATAAACTTGTCCTCCTTTGATGTCAAAATTCGCGATTTTCATTCAGCCGGCTTGGCCTTTCTTGACCGCCGCCCTAAAGTACCTTGTCTGCGGTACGATCAAAAGATCGGCGGGCACCTGAAAGAGACCGAGCTTTCCGGTGCAGTTCCCTCGTTCGCCGCGTCTCTTTCGGTGCCCCGGACCCTGGTTGCCGCGCAGGCTTAGCCGCTGATGTCTAGCGCTTGTCCCATGGCGGCGCGATGAGGACTGGGGATGCGCCCTCGACAAACGGGTAGACCCGTCGGAGCAGCCCCTCCTGCCACTGGAAAGCGGCCAGGGGGAAAACGGCCGTGCCGTCCGGGTTGTATTTGATATCACCCATAACGGTTCCTTTGAATTCGGTTGTCAGAACGGCTTCGCGCACCTTGGCCCCATCCAGCGTGCCCGCTGCCTCAATCGCTTGGAACAGGGTCTGGCAGAGGGCGTAGAAAAGCCCGATGCTCACCGAGCGTTTATTGAAATTCTGATAGTATCTTTCTCCGATTTCTTCCGCTCTGGGATAAGGATAGGTTTCCGACCAGAAGCCATCCGCCAAAATATACTCCGCATCCTGGCCCAGCGCGTTCCAGAACTCGGTGCCCCAGGTTCCCTTGTACCCATGCAGGTACTTCAGGTTCAATCCGACCTCCTTCATCTGACGCACGAAGGTGACGCAGTCCCCGCTACCGGCAAACAGGATGGCGCCATCGATGCCTTTTGATTTGAGCTTCAGAATCTGGGATGAGTAGTCCTTTGACCCGACCGCCACAGGCTCTTCATAATCGAATTCGTACCCATATTGCTTGCCGGCCTCCTTGAAAATGGGACCCAGGATCCGCCCGTCGGTCGAGTCCTCCGCCAGGAGTGCAAGTTTCTTGGGTCTGTCGGCCTCGGGGATCGTATCCAGAACCTCGAAGGGCACCGCGGTGGCCTGCGCGCCGTCAAAGAAGTAATCCGTCGACCACTTGAACTTCTGCTCCTGCCAGGGCGGGAGAAGGCATATGGTGGCGTGGTAATACACTTTCCATTTTTCAGCCGCGACGGCCGTCGGCATCACCAGCGGCAACGTGCTGTCGGACAGCAGAAAATCAACCTTGTCAACCTTAACCAGCCGCTCAATGGCGGCGACGGCCTTGCCGGCATCGGTTTCATTATCGGCAACGATGAGCTTCACGGGAAGCTTCTTGTCATATTCCTTGACATAAATCCCCCCCTCGGCGTTGATGTCTGCGGCCGCTTGCTCATAGGCCCATTTCTGTTCGGCACCCATCATCGATAACATGCCGGTTAAGGGCAAGGTGGCGCCGATGACGATCTCATTTTTGTCCGCCGCCGGAACGGCGGTGGGCAAACCTAGCATCATGGCGGCGACAAAAACCAAGGATAATCCCATCAAACGTGGACCGCGAAGTGTCATCATCATTTTTTAGCCCTCCTTTTCGAATGTTTTGTGACTGCTTTTCCGGAATCAATTTCTTTGCGATTGGTACCGCAGCGTTTGCATCCTCCTTTCCTGGCTTGGGAGTTATAAATCCTTCTTTCAGGCCGCCTTTGGGTTTCGCACGATTCGTCCCCGGCGCAGCCGGACCAATCCATTGGGCAGGAACATGATCACTAGAATAATGAGCAGCCCGGAGAAGATGGGGTGAATTTCCGGGAGGTAGTATTTGGCCACCTCGAAGGCCGCCGTCAGAAAGACAGCCCCCACAACGGGGCCGGTTAAAGTGCCGACACCTCCCAGGACGCACATGAGCACCGGATAGATCGTCCAACTCAGGCTGAAGAACCCCTGGGGTTCGACGTGAAAGACATAGTAGGCCTGAAGTGCGCCGCAGAGCCCCGCCAGAAAGGCACCCACGGCAAAGGCCAGAACTTTGAACTTTAGGATGTTGATGCCGATCGCCGCGGCGGCGGCTTCATCATCCCGGGTCGCCACCAGGGCCAATCCTGTGTTCGATTTGACCATGTAATAGGTGACGCCGGTGGCAAGCAATGCGAGAAACAGGGCCATGAAATAATAGGGCACGATCGTCGTGAAGGAAGATGAGGGCAGGAAAATACCGGTGGGTCCGGCCGTCAACGCCCTGCCCTGAATCGTAACGAGCCGCAATATTTCCCCGAGGCCCAAAGTCCCGAGGGCAAAGTAATCGCCCCGGAGTTTGGAGAGCAGGGGAATCCCCACGAGGATGCCCAGGATCGCCGCCGCGCATCCCGCCAGAAGCATGCCGAGAGGGTCAAGATAGCCGATCAGGCCCCGGGACCATCCAATCGCGATAACGTAGGCACCCAAACCGAAGAAGGCATGATTGCCCAAAGAAACCTGCCCCGTGTAGCCGGAGACAAGATTCCAGGCCTGCGCGAGGGCCACGTAGATAAAGGCTGAGAACAGAAGAAAGACCACATAGGAGGTCTCGGGGTCGAGAACCCCTGGAACGGCGGTAAGCAGGGCCACGACCACGACGGTCAGAGCGAGTCGTCTTTTGCTTTTTGAGTTTTGTCCCATCGTTTTCATGGCTTTGCGCTGGTGCCGCTTGCAAAGAGGCCTTCGGGCTTGAACATCAACACCAGCAAGAAAACCGCATACGAGATCACATCGGCCCATCCACCGCTGAGAAAAAAAGCCCCAAAGGCTTCAATGACGCCTAACAGCAGTCCTCCCAAAAGGGCGCCGACCACATTGCCCATCCCGCCCAACGCCAGGGCGATCATGGCCTTGAGGCTGAAGACAAACCCGGAAAACGGATCGAAAGCGTAGGCCGTCGCCGTCGCCACCCCGGCCAGCCCGGCCAGGCCGATCCCAATCGCGAAAGTCAGGGTGTTCACCATGTGAGGCGTAATGCCGACCAGCATGGCATATTCCAGGTTTTCCGAAGCCGCGCGGACGGCCTTTCCCAGGAGGGTCTTTTTCAGAAAAAAGGCCACCCCCACCGTGCCTGCAACGGCCATCACAAATGCCATCAGGCGGGTAAAGGAGATCTTCAGGCCCATGAAAGTCAAAGCATACGCCGCATAGCTGGTCTGGATCGCCCGCGCATCCGCGGAGAAAACCACTGACATGAGATTCTCCAGGAGCGCCATCAAGCCGAAGGCGATCAGCAGCGTCGGAAACTGCCCTTCCCTGGCCACCTTGCGAAAGAGAACCTGATAAAGTCCCGAACCGACGATCAGCGAAGCGGGAACGACAATGAGAATCGAAACATAGGGATTCACCGACCACAGGTTGAACAACCAAAAACTGCCGTAGGCGGCCAGGATGATCATCGTTCCTTGCGCGATAAAAACGATCCGCATCGTGCCGAAAATCAGGCTGAGACCGATGGCCGCAATGCCGTACATCGTGCCGAAAAGAACCCCGTTGATCAAAAGCTGCAAAAGGATATCAATCGGCGGTATAAAGTCCAGCATCGATCCTCAACGAAGAGATCCCATGTAGGCTTTGTGGATCTCCGGGTCGGATAGAAGTTCTTTGCCTGTTCCGACCAAAGTAATTCGCCCGGTCTTGATCACACAGGCGTGATCGGCAATCCTTAAAGCCTGATGGATGTTTTGTTCGACGAGCAAAATGGTGACCCCCTGCTGCTTCAGGGTGGCGATGATCTCGAACACCGTTTTTACCACCAGCGGGGCCAGACCCAGCGATGGTTCATCCAGCATCAGAAGCCGGGGCTTGGACATGAGCGCCTTGGCAATGGCCAGCATTTGCTGCTCCCCACCGCTCATCTTACCGGCCAGCTGATCGGACCGTATCCGGATGATTTGAAAAGTGGCGGCCATCTCTTCCATGGTTTGCTTCATCAACGGCCGGGCGCGCTTGGTGAAAGCCCCCAGCTCCAGGTTCTCCGCCACCGTGAGACCGGAAAAGAGCCCGCGGCCTTCAGGGACGAGGGCTAGGCCGAGATCCACGATTCGAGCGGCGCTCCGGCCGTCAATCCGGGAGCCGAGGAACTCCACCCGCCCGGCCGAGGGACGCAGCAGTCCGGCCAGCGTCTTGAGAATCGTTGATTTCCCCGCGCCGTTGGATCCTATGATGGCGAAGACCTCGCCCGCCTGTATCTGGAAACTGATGTCCCACAGCGCCTGGGCCTCCCCATGGAAGACATTCAAATCGACGACGTTAAGCAAGGGGTTCGCCAAGATAGGCCTCCACCACTTTCTGATGGGCGGCGATCTCGCGGGGTTGACCTTCCGCGATCTTCCGCCCGTAATCCAGGACCACGATACGATCACACACATTAAAGACCGCATCGATTTTGTGTTCGATCCATATGATGGAAATCCCGCGCAGCGACCTGATGTCCTTGATAACCCCCATGATTTTTTCCGTTTCCGCTGGATTCAGACCTGCAAGCGGTTCATCCAGAAGCGCCAGGCGCGGTTTGGCGGCAATCGCTCGGGCGATTTCCACAAGCCGCCGGTCGGAATAAGTCAGGTGGGCCGCCGGGGTATCGCTGACTTCCGCTAAATTCAGGATTTCCAGGCACCCACGCGCTTCAGCCAAGGCATTTTTGCGCCCGCTGCTTCGGCCATACACGGCGCCCGCGAGAACGTTTTCCAATACCGTCATGGAGGGAAAAATTTTGACCAGTTGGAAAGTTCGCGCGATACCTCGCCGGCAAACGCGGTGGGGCTTGAGATTCACCAGGCTCTTGCCTTGGAATCGAATTTGACCCTCATTCGGGCGATAGACGCCCGTGATAAGGTTAAAAAGGGTGCTCTTCCCCGCTCCATTGGGTCCGATCAGGCCCAGAATCTCGCCTTCATGCAAGGCAAAAGAGACGTCGTCGAGAACCTGCAACCCTCCGAAGCGCTTGGTCAAATTCGCAACTTCAAGCAGCATGGCAAAACAACTTCCGGTGACAAAAAGTCCCTTGAGGGGCGTTGGAGCGGTCCGATGATTATTTTCACTTTGTTACATTAACCATGCTCCCTATGGGGCATGGCAAGGCTTGCGGTCATGGGACAATCCTCCCACTTGCGGGCGACATCCTGAATTGCGGCTTTAGGTGTCAATTGCGGCATAAGTTGCCTGCCCCGTGCGGATGCATTGCCGTGTTCAGCTAGTCGGCGACTGGCCCTTAAACCCGAAATAGAGGATGTCTTTCTTGGATTGCTTTATGTGGCGGCGAAGCGCTTTTTGAGCGGCCCGGACATCGCCCGCTTCGATAGCACTGAGCACCGCTTTATGTCCGGCCATGGCCCGGCGCACATTGTCTTCCGAGTAGATGCTCTGGATGCGGTAGCGCAGCATGTAGCGTCGAATGCTGCCGGTCATCTCCATCAGCCGGCTGCTGTCGGCAGCCTTGGAGATCAAGTCGTGGAATTGGGCATCCATTTCCACAAAGGCTTTGATGTCTCCGGCATCCACCCGCTGCCCGCAAAGGGATAGATTCTCTCGCAAACCACGGGCCAGCCCTTCAGGATCCTTCATCAACGCCCAGCGCAGCGCCAGACTCTCCAGAGCCAGGCGGATTTCACACAGCTCCGTGACTTCGGCCGCGCTGATGGGGCGCACGACATAACCCACCCGGTGCAATGCTTCAATCAGTCCTTCCCGCTCCAGGGTATGCAGGGCTTCACGCACCGGTGTGCGGGAGGTTCCGATGCGGCCGGCCAGGTCCGTTTCGACCAGCCGGCCACCGGACTTGATCGTGCCGTTCAGGATTTGCTCACGCAGGTATTCGTAGACCTTCTGGCGAATCGTCTTGACCTGCTTAATGACCAGCTTCTTCATCTCAACCCCTCAGCCCACCAGCGAAGGCAGCCAGAGCGCCAGGCCGGGAAAGCTGATAATCAGTGCCATTGCCAGGGCATCGCACAGGATAAACGGCAGCGCCGCCCAACAAATCTCTTCGATGCCGATCTCCTCGGGCGCCACCCCTTTCATCACGAAAAGCAGCATGCCGAAGGGCGGCGTAATCAAACCCATCTCGAAATTGATCAGCATGATCACACCGAACCAGACGGGGTCAAAGCCCAGGATCTTCACGATCGGCATGAAAATCGGGAGGCAAATCATCATGATGGAGATGGTTTCCATGAACATGCCCAGCAGAAACACCAGCAGTTGCATGCCCACCAGTATCATCAGGGGCGGCAGGTCGAGCCCCCGGATGACCCCCAGGAAGCCCTGGGTGGCTCCGGAAAAGGCCAGGATGGCGCTGAAGGTATTGGAAGCGGCGATGATCATAAAAATCATCACCGTGATCTCCAGGGTGCCGACGATCGAATCCTTGAGGGCCTTGAGGGTCAGTTTCTTAAATAGGGCGACCACCATCACCGTGCCCAGAACACCGGAGGCCGCGGCTTCGGTGGGCGTGGCCACTCCCAGCAGCATGAGCCCCAAAACCATGAAGATAACAATGCTCAGCGGCAGCACATAGCGCACCAGTAGCACCGTCCGTTCCGTCCAGGAGGAAGGGACCACCCCGTAACGCGGCGCCAGGCTGGGATTGAGCCAGCAGCGCACGATGATGTAAATGGCAAACATCCCTCCCAGCAGCAGGCCGGGCACCACCCCCCCGATCAGGATCTTACTGACGGAAATGTGGCCCAGAGCCGCCAGCACCACCGCCAGCGAAGAGGGCGGTATCAGCATGGCCAGGCCGCCGACGCCGACGATAGGCCCCACCGACATGGCCGGGCGATAGCCGCGCCGCTGCATGTCGGGCAAGAGCACCGTGCCCAACATGGCGGTGTTCGCCAGGGTGGAACCGGAAAGGGCTGAAAAAAGGGTCCCCCCGGCTGCCGCCAGGAGGCTGAGGCGCCCGGGAAGCCGGCCGAGCCACTTGTCCAGGACGTCGATGGTGCGGTAGGCCACCCCGGAATGGAACATCAGCTCTCCCATGAGGATAAACAAGGGGATCGGCGACAGGGTGAACGTCGACAGCGAGCTGAAAATCTGCAGCGGTGCCTGGAAGATACCCCGGGGACCCATGAAAACCAGAATGCCCAGGAGGTCCATGCATAAAAAGGCGAAGGCAATCGGAAAGCCCGTCATGAGCAACAACACCAATCCACCTATGAAAAAGGCGAAGACCGCCCACCAATCCATAGCCTAGTCGTCCTCCTGCATCTGCCGGATTTCCTGCAGCAGGTTGCACAGAAACCGCAGGGCCAGAAGCAAAAAGCCGACGAACACCACGGCCAGGATCCAATGTTTGGGCACATCCACCGCCCGCACGTCGATGACCCCGCGCCGGAAGTGATCCCAGGTCACCGCGCCGGAGATCCAGGTCAGGGCTCCGCAGACCAGCAGCCCAAGGACGGCATGAAAAACATTGAGTCTTGCCAAGCCCCGGTCGCCCAAGCGGCGGCTTAGGATGTCCAGGGAGACATGGCGCCGCTTGCTGAGCAGCCACGCCCCCCCCAGAAAGGTGATCCACAGCAGTGAATATTCGTTGAACTGCACCGACCACAGGGGCGCCTGAAGGTTGAGCGTCCGCAGGGCGATCGATAGACAGATGGAAAATATAATAAACACGAGAAGGAGGCCGGCCACGGCGGCCAGGGTCTCCTCGATGCGCGTGATTATTCTTTCCCAGCGCTCCATGCGGCCCCTGCATTGCGGGTGGATACACCCCTACTTGGAAAGCATGCCTTGCAGCTGCTTGCCGTCGTCACCCGATTTCGCGATGACCACTTCCCAGAGGGCCTCATAGGCCGTTTGCTTCAGCTTTTGGGATTCGGCCGGCGAGAGCTGGATCACCTGCATGCCGCCTTTTTCCATGATGGCGTTTTCGTTGGCCACATGATCTTTACCGCGCTGCACGGCCGCCTTTTCAGCCTCGATCTCACTGTCGCGAATGATCTTCTGAAGGTTGGCGGGCAGTTTGTCCCAGACCGCCTTGTTGACCAGAACGACGTTGTTGGCGGTGTAGAACCCGGGCTCCACCCGGTACTTGACGACCTCGTTCCAGCCCCAGTCCCGGATCAGGCCGGCCACCCAGATGACGCCGTCCACCACTCCCCGCTCCAGGGCGGTGTGTACATCCGGCGGCGGAATCGTGATCGGCTGGGCGCCCATCTTTTTGAGAAACTCGATGTGAGTGGCTGAGCAGCGGATCTTGAGACCCTTAAGGTCGGCCGTTTGGGCAATCGGTTTGTTCAAGAACAGCATAAAGGGCAGATCCACGCCCAAGCGTCCTAAATATTCGGCGTTGACCTTCTGGTTGTGGATCTTGTTCAGGAAATCGTTGACCCCGTTTTGGCGCTCCTCCCAGGGCGTATATTCGGTCAGATTCAATCCATCCACCACCGGAACCACCGAAACATAATAGCCGCTGGTGGAAAAAACCATGTCCACCGTGCCGTTGCGCAGCGCCTCGACCTGCTCCGTGTTCGGGATGACCTCGGGCCCGCCCAGATACTTGATCTCGAGCTGACCGGCGGCCTGGGCCGCCACGTTTTGCTTGACAATGTCCAAAAACTTCATGAAGTTTTGAACCTCGTAGACCGTCTGGGGCCAGGCGGAGATCGCCTTGATCACATGCTCGGCCGCCAACGCCCCGTGGCTG
>CP070697.1:922288-933803 GCA_020353555.1 Desulfobacterales bacterium | reverse complement strand
ACTTTCCTGGCCGTCGATTGCCACCTGCACGTCTATGAACGTGCCCATGGTACCGGCGCCTTGCCGCCGAAAGCCGAACCCACCGGAAAAAAAATTGCCGTCGTCGGCTCCGGGCCTGCCGGGTTGACCGTGGCCGGCGATCTGATTGTCAAAGGCCATGAAGTCACGGTTTTTGAAGCCTTTCACAAGCCGGGCGGCGTGCTCGTTTACGGGATCCCCGAGTTCCGGCTCCCGAAGGCGATCGTGGCCCAGGAAATTAACTTCCTTGAAAGGCTGGGGGTAAAAGTTGAATGCAACCAGGTGGTCGGCCGAACGGTCTCGATCGATGAACTCTTTGAGCAGGGCTATGAGGCTATTTTCATCGGTGTGGGCGCAGGTCTGCCCATTCTCTTGAACATACCGGGTAAGAACCTGATTGGCATCTATTCGGCGAATGAATACCTGACGCGGTCCAACCTGATGAAAGCCTACCGCTTTCCCGAGTATGATACCCCGATTATCAGGGGTAGGAATGTGATCACCCTCGGTGCCGGCAACGTGGCCATGGACTCGGCGCGAACCGCCCTGCGGTTGGGTGCGGAAAGTTCCCGGATCGTTTACCGGCGTTCCAGAGCCGAGGTGCCGGCCAGGGCCGCCGAAGTGCACCACGCCGAAGAAGAAGGGGTGGAATTTTACTTCCTCGCGGCACCCACGAAATTTATCGGAAACGAGAAAGGCCGGGTGATCGGTATGGAATGCCTGAAGATGGAGCTGGGCGAACCGGATGCTTCCGGGCGACGCCGACCGGTTCCCATCGAAGGCTCAGAATTCGAGTTGGAGTGCGATCTGGTGATCGTGGCCGTGGGCACCGGCGCCAATCCCATATTGACGAAATCCACCGAAGGGGTGGAGCTGAACAAATGGGGCTACATCAAGGCCGACCCTGAAACCGGAAAAACTACCAAAAAAGGGGTCTGGGCCGGCGGCGACATTGTAACCGGTTCGGCGACGGTCATACTGGCCATGGGAGCCGGAAGAAAGGCGGCCAATTCGATTCACGATTATTTGACCTGGGGGTGGTAGCTGCCGATAAATATGGGGCTTCGTGCATCAAGCCGTGAAAAGAAGCCGGACAAGCGCAATCTGCCTGTCCGGCTTTTTGTTAGCCTGCCCGACCCTTGGCCCGGGCACTAGCCCTTTGTACGATGCGCGCGGCCGAATAATTCCACCCATGCACGAAATCTTTGCACCTTGTCGGGCCCGTATGGTTCCAAGCTGCGCGTGATCTTTTCAACTGTTTTTTCCCTGCCATCGGCGTCGCCATTCTTGGAAAAAAACTTGTCGGCATAGCAGATGATCTGTTCTTCGACCGAGACCGGAAGCATATCCCGTTCGGGAAGCGGGAGGCCCTCACGCCTGATATCGCCCGCGCTCAGGCCGACGCCCACATGCCGTTCACAAACCAACGCATCATCCGGCAGCCCGATTTTTTCCAAAAGCGCCCGCCCCAGAACCCCATGGCAGATATACGGATGCGGGCCGTGGCAGCCCAGCTCGGGGGCGGCGGTCTGGAATATACCGATATCGTGCAGCATCGCCGCGCGTTCGATAAAGCCGAGATCCGGATTAAGCCCGGGAACTTGCTTGGCCGCCTCCAAGGCTTTGACGGCCACCTGACGGCCGTGCTCCACAAGAATTCGAAATGCTTTGGTATCTTTATTGTAGAATTTCGCAATGATATCAATCGGGTTCATCCGAGAAAACCGTTGTCTCCGGAAAACGGCCGCGCCTACCCTCGAGGAGCGGTTGCCTTTTCACGCTTTTTTCGCCAGCAGCACCCCTTCGATGAAGGGATCGATGCCGCCGTCGAGAACATCATTGACATTGCCCACCTCCAGCTGGATGCGGTGATCCTTGGCCATCTGATAGGGATGCAGAACATAGGATCGAATCTGACTGCCCCAGGCAATTTCGTCCTTGCTGGCGTGTATTTCCTGCAACTTTTCATCTTGCTTGCGCTTTTCATCCTGGTAGAGCCGCGCCCTGAGCACTTTCAGCGCCAAATCTTTGTTGCGGTGCTGGGATTTTTCCTGCTGGCATTGGACCACAATTCCGGTGGGCAGATGGGTGATGCGGACGGCACTGCTTGTTTTGTTGACATGCTGGCCCCCGGCGCCGCTGGCCCGGAACACATCGACCCGCAAATCTTTGTCATCGATATCAACCACAATCTCGTTGTCCAGCTCGGGATAGACAAACACCGAGGCAAAGGATGTATGCCGTTTGCCGCTAGCATTAAAGGGCGATATTCGCACCAGGCGATGAACCCCGATTTCGGTTTTTAAGTACCCGTACGCATTCTCTCCGCTGGCGGTGAATGTCACGCTTTTAATTCCAGCTTCTTCCCCCGGTTGAAAATCAATGAGATCGAACTTGAAGCCCTTCCGCTCCACCCAGCGGGCATACATTCGAAACAGCATTTCGGCCCAATCCTGGGCCTCGGTTCCGCCGGCTCCGGCATTGATGGAAACGATGGCATTCTTGGAGTCATCCTCAGCATCCAACATGAGTTCGAGGGCCAAACGGCTGATTTGGCCATCGAGAACATTGAGCTGTTGTGTCACTTCCGCCAATGCTTCCGGGTCTGATTCTTCGATCGCCAAATCGAGCAAAAGGCCGCTTTCTTCCAAATCCTTCGCTAATATTTTGAATTTTTCGATTTTGCTGGCGAGCGATGTCCTCTCTTTCAGGATCGGCTTGGTTTCTTCCGGTCGGTCCCAGAAGCCCTCTTTCGCGATGAGGTTCTCGATTTCGGCAAACCTTTTTTCCTTGCCATCCAGGTCAAAGATAGTCCCTTAAATTGGCAAATTTCAGATGAAGTTCCTTTAAATTCTGTTTGAGTTCTAAAGACATTTTAGTTACCTCCTGTATTTGGTTGGGCGGCGCGGGGTTGGTCCGTTGCCCGGTTTGCCCGATAGGGCTGAAAATGTGACGCCGATCTAGTTCCGTCGCGGCGCAACTGCAGCGCAAAACAAGCCGGCGCGGCATCCCGCTATCATTTTACCTGGCCCGTCGAGGCGCTAACCTGACGGCCTTGGAAAATACGACCAGCAGTGACACGGTCAGACACAGCCTGGCAAAGAGATCACCGACTTGGGTGTAAAAACTCTTGGCGGCCATTAAGGGCAATGTCCGCATAACGACGGCCTCCTCAAAAATGGGGGTCGCCGCTATGATCCGACCCACGGGATCTATGAATCCGCTAATGCCCGTGTTGGCAGAGCGCGCCAGCGCCCGCCTGTTTTCAATCGCCCGAAATACCGTCATCGAAAAATGCTGATAGGGAGCGCTGGTCCGACCGTACCAGGCATCGTTGGTAATATTGATCAACAAATTGGCATCGTTGCGGGCCTGTGCACGGGCAAGGTCCGGAAAAATGATTTCGTAACAAATCTGTATCCCTAGACGCTTATCCTTCCACGGCAGCGTGCGACCTCTGGGGCCTGGCTGAAAATCGCCCACATGTTCAACCATTTTCCCGATAAAGGGCAACCACTTTTTGAAAGGCGTGTATTCGCCATAGGGTACCAGGTGCGCCTTGTCATATTTATTGATCACCTTGCCGTCCGCGCCAATCAGGTAAGCGCTGTTGTAATAATCGACTCCATCGCTGCGGCGCGCAAAGGAGGGGCTGCCAATCAGGAAATCGGCACCGACCGTTCGAATCTGTCTCATCACCATCTCGGTCGGCAGCGGCTCGTAGAGCAGATAAAACGGGGTTGCGGATTCCGGCCACACCACCAGCGCGGGGGTATGTCCTTGCGCCACAAGGGACAGGCGATTGTACGTGTTGACGGTTGCCACTTGAAAAGCCGGATCCCATTTGACGGCCTGGTCAATATTGCCCTGGACAACGGCCACCTGCGCCGTGGGGGAAGCCGCCGCCCGCGCATCGACCGCCTTTATCTGCCGCGCGCCGTAGATGCAGTTCCCACCAAAGACAACCGCAAAAGCGATGACCGATCCCGCCGCCAGCCGTCTTGTCACCGCTTTTCCCTGAAAATCACAGCGCGTGGCGTGCAAAACGACCCCCCAAATGGCGGTATTGGCCAGAACAATGATGAAAGAGACACCGTACACGCCGAGTATATCGGAAATCTGAATTACATGCAATCGCTTAAACTGCGAGTATCCAATCAACTCCCAGGGAAAGCCGGACAAAAAAAATGAGCGAATATACTCCAGAGCGACCCACAACACCGGAATCATGATCAGGGCTCGGCCCGGCTGGGTCCCTAACCAGGATACGGCCAGGCTGAATACCCCCACAAATTGTGCCAGAACGACCGTCAGTAGAAATAGGATCGGGATACATAGATACCAGGGCAAATAGCCATAAGTGCGCATGGTATAGGCCAGCCAATACAAAAGGGTCAGGAAATGGACGATCCCGGCCATAAGGCCCAGGCGGAAACTGGCTCGGGGACCAAGGCTTGCGGTTGCCAGCAACAGCGGAACCAGGGCCAACCAGGCCAGCCCGTCCATTCCGGCCGTGGGGAACGACCCTGTCAGCAGCAAGCCGCTTCCAACCGCCAGCGCTGTATTCATTTTACCTGGTTTAGATAGATCCAATTTCACTACGGAGCCTGTAAACAAATTCCGGCTTTGGGGAGTTGAAGTTCAGCCAAGATCTCGTTTGCGCGTGCCAAGCCGGTCATTGGGCCAAGGGTGACACCGTTAAAAAAAGCACTAAATACATTCATTCATAAAAAAAACTCCACACAGGAGGGGCATAGATCAAGGTCTAGACGCTTGGCGCGCATCAAATTTGGGTTAACCCACATCTGAACAAAACCAAAGATGATATGTCGTATCTGCGCGATTGCTGTCAATGATTTTTCCGTTCGCTCATTTGATGAATTCCTTGCACACCAGAAATAAAATGCTGTATATTTCCCACGGCTAAAGCACTGAGAAGGAAAAATTCCGAAATTGAACCCTCAATGAGGGGGAATAGGCCATGAAACAATCCACAAAAGGGGCGTTACTGTCCGCTTTAGTGTACCCCGGTCTTGGCCAACTGGTCCTTGGGCGGATTTTTGCCGGAGCCGTTTTCATCGTCCTGACCACCGCCGGATTTGCGATTATTATCTACCGCATCACGCAACGGGTTTACGCCGCCATCGAGCAGATCCTGCCCATGTTGGCCCACGATGCTTCGGATATGGGTCGTCTCGTCGAAGTGTTGCGCCGCTCGTCCGAAGACAGTTGGAGCCTTGAAAGCTATAGCCTGATTCTTGTCTGCGGCTGCTGGGTGGTTTCCATCGGGCATGCCTATTTTTGGGGCCGGCAGCTTGACCGGCAGACGCTCTGAAAAATGAAACGGAATGCTGCTTACGGGGTTCCGAACTAAATCAACACTGACAGTTTAGCCCTTTGAAAAACCATGGATACGCCAACCGGGATATTTTGCATACAGCTAAATTGATACAATTAACAGAGGAATTACCATGCCGCCGATTCAAACGCAGTTTCCCAAGCGGATTAACATTCAGACGCAGAGCGGCTGCAATAGTAAATGTGTGTTTTGTCCAAGCCCGCAGGTCACCGGCAAAATACCGATGGGTCGCATGGATTGGGACTTGTTCAAGAAGATCGTCGATGAGTGCGCCCGGCACGAAATGGAGCGCATCAATCCTTACAGCCAAAATGAACCGTTGCTCGACAAGGAGATCGCTAAACGGGTCGCTTACATCAAGGATAAGTGCGGCGAACGCGTGACCGCCCTCATCGTCAGTAACGGCTCCCTGCTGACCGAGAAGGTGATGAACGATTTTATCGACGTGGGACTTGACCGCCTGAAGATCAGCCTTCAGGGGCTGACCCGGGCCACCTACCAAAGCGTCATGGTTAATCTGAAACACGACCAGGTCTATGCCAATGTGGCCCAAGCCATTCAAATCCTGAAACGCCGCAACGCACGCAAGCCGCGCTTGTCCGTCTCCACCGTGACCACCGCGTTTAACGAGCGCGAAATCCGCCAGTGGAAACGTTACTGGCACCGCAAAGGTATCCGGGCGACCGCCGCGCCCTGTGAGAACCGCGGAGGCAATATCGCCCCTGACGAGCAGCTCTATCCTTACGGTTTGGTGGCTAATATAGGCTGCAAGCGGCCCCGCACCGAGGCCGTGGTCGTCTACAATGGGGATGTGGTGCTTTGCTGCGTGGATTGGTGGCGGACGGTACGCTTGGGGAACCTGCGGGAGCAGTCCCTGGAAGAGATTTGGAACGGCGCGGAAGTCACGGGGATACGGCGGGCCCACGCACAAGGCGATGTAGCCCTCTTGCCGGAAATCTGCCGCAATTGCAGGATCAGTGATCTAGCGGCCCGTCAGCACATCCGTCTTCGGGGACTTCACCAGCGCTTCATCGCGTTCCTGCGGCGCCGAGGAGCTGATTTCCGCGACGACGACACGTGAGCGCGCGGGCAAAGCTATGGAAACCTCAATTCACAGATGCCAACCCTCGAATGCTGGAGGTGTGCGGTTTCCGTTTTTCGACTGAGGCTCAAGCTCGTCCCCGGATTGTAAAGGCCCGGGCGACCGCTGTCATCAAGGGTCACCCGCCCTCCTCCCAAGACCCGCCACCGGCGTTTTTTCACAAACCGTCATCGCGGCTCTTGGCGGCCGAATTGACCGGAACACCCTCAGGGTTACGAAGGCGGCTGCGGATCAAAGTTCATCGCCAGATTCGTAGTCAAACTTAGAATCATAGTTGTCGTTATATGCGTCTTCCAAGTGCAGCACTTCAAAGCCTTTCACCGTAATACGATTCTTCCCGTTTGCGCCCTTTGTGACAATGCCGGTCACTTCAACATCATTTTCAATTTCCTTTAAGAGTTTTTTGCCCTGTTCATTCATTTCAACCAAATAATCCTCTTCCCCGGTCGAGATGGCGACCCCTCGGACTTCACCTCTTTCCTCGAGCTCATATACGAACCCGACCAGGGTAACTTCCTGCTCTTCAAGTTTAGCATCCATCATCGATTATCCTCCCCTCGTCACGCGGTCAAATGGCGGCGCGTTTTTCAACATCATGCTTGGAAAATGGTGGCACATCATCCAAATCACCCCTCCTAGCAAAAAGCGTGCTATTTCGTCATTTATTCTAACCAGCTGAATTTATTGGAATCTACGGGATCGGCGGGAAAATCCGGTCAAAAACCGGAACTGAAAATTCCGATATCGCAACAAACTTCACCTGGATTCAAACCAACTTGACCTGGATTCAAGTGCGAGCGCGTCTTAGACGGATTAAGTTTCGGCCCGAAATGACACTCCGGCCATAAATGCGAACCACGATTTCCGCTTTTGCCCGAATCTCCGAACTGCAGGTTCTTTTTTGGCGGCCGCGCCGGGGCGTATCAGCCCGATCGATCCGATGCTGTGGATCAATTTGCATCCCCGGTATCAATTAGCTGTATGCAAAATATCCCGGTTGGCGTATCCATGGTTTTTCAAAAGGCTAAACGGTTACCATCCCTAAAAGTGCCGGTCGTATGCCAGTCTGCTTTGTGGTTCGCAAGATGAATTTTGCACTTGCATTCCGGTCAAAATTGGTTTAGATAGGCTCGCTTTTCGCAGACTTAACAATTTGGATGTATTTGAACACGAAACCGTTAGGTAAAAGGACCCCCAAAATGAGAGACGAAGACCCTGGAAGTAGTCCCTCCCACCAATCTGGTAATGCTGACTCAAAAATTCGAATGTCTTTGTTTCCATCGCCATGGCGACAACCCGGGTACCACCGCTACTCGCCCGCCCCGATCGGCTGAAGCCGGAGTAGACTCCGCCCTGTCTTGTCCTCCGGTCAAAGGAAACCAGACAGGAAGGAGATACTCATGAACGCCGCACGGCTGACCCCCATACCCGCTGCATCCTCCCACCCGACGTATCCTGCGGTCGACATCGCGACCCTGCGCGCCTGGCATCCCTATGATATCGCCGAAAGCCTCGAGCGGGCGGAAATGAGCCCTCTGGACATCATCGAAGTGCTGCTGCGCATCGGCAATCACAAGGCCCTCGATGCCTTCCAGCACCTCGGCATCGAGACCCAGCAGGCATGCCTGGAAGCGGGAAATACCCAAACCATGCTGCGGTTTATCGAAAACATGGATCCGGACGATCGGGTGGATCTGCTCAAGAAGGTCGATACCGATATTCGGGAGGCGATGATGCCGCTCATCGCCCAGGCCGAACGCAATGAAATCCGGCGGCTGTGGCACTATGCCGAAGGAACGGCCGGAGCGGTCATGACCACGGAATATGCCTTTTTCCCCGCGGCAATCACGGTCGCCAACGCCCTGGAACGTCTGCGCCTGCAAGCCCCGGACAAGGAGACCATTTATTACATCTATATCACGGATGCGGACCGGCACCTGCAGGGTATGATTTCTCTGCGGCGCCTGATCATGTCGAAGCCTCAGACCGCACTGGCAGATGTGATGCAGACCAACGTGATTGCGGTGCGCCATGATATGCAGGTGGAAGCCGTGGCGGAAATTATATCAAAATATGATTTTCTGGCGCTGCCAGTGGTGGACGGGGAAGACCGTTTGCTGGGGATCATCACGGTCGACGATGTCATCGATATTATCCGGGCCGAAAACACCGAAGACTTTCAGCGCATCTCGGCGGTGGTGCCATTTGAAGAGCAATACTTTAAGCGTCCGCTGACAAGACTGTTTTGGAACCGCTTTTGCTGGTTGGCCATTCTCCTGTTTACTTCCATCCTGTCGACCGCCATGATGGAATGGAACCTGGCATTGTTGCAGCAGATGGTCGCCCTGGCCTTCTTTATCCCCATGGTAACGGGCACCTGCGGAAATGCGGGGACCCAATCCGCCACCATGGTTGTGCGCGCACTGGCGCTGGGTGAGGTCTTTCCGCGCGATTATTGGCGGGTATTTTACCGGGAGCTGCTGATGGGCCTGGCGTTGGGCTTATCCCTCGGGTTTATGGCTTACTTTCGTGTTTTGCTGCAGGACCACAATGTCATGATCGGATTTATCGTCGCTGTGGCGCTGCTGGCCACTCTGCTGACCGCCAACTTGGCGGGCGCGCTCATCCCGCTCGTGCTGAGAAGGCTCAATCTGGACCCGGCCCTGACTGCCGGTCCGTTTATCGCCACCATCATCGATGCGGTGGGGATTACCATCTATTTTCAAATCGCCGTGCTGCTTATCAAAATCTTTTAACGCTCGCCTGACATTTTGGGCGACTGTCTGGGTTCCGTCGGCCGACGGGGTTAGGCTTGAAACGGGAATCAAAGACCCGCAAGCCTCCGGGAGTTCGTCCGGGGCGGTTGGGTTATCCTTTCAAAGCGCCGAAGGTCAATCCTCTGACAATGAAACGCTGGACAAAAAGGACCAAGATCACCGGAGGTATGACCGCTACAAGGCCGCGGACCGAGGTAATCCAGAATTGTATCCCCTGGACATTTCCCGTCCCGGCGATTTGAAGCGGAATGGTGATGGCCCGCTGGTAAGCCAAACTGAGGGCGAACAGGTATTCGTTCCAGGTAAAGGTGAAGACCAGGATTCCGGCCGCCACCAACCCCGATCCGGCCAGCGGCAGGGCGACCTTATAGAAGATCTCAAAACCCGTGCAGCCTTCCACCCGAGCCGCTTCATCAAGCTCCACGGGTATCTCTTTGAAAATATCGCGCATAATGAGAACGACAAAAGGCAGGTTGATCGTGGTGTTTACCATGATCAGGGCTAGTTGCGAGTCGACCAGTTTCATCGCTTTGAACATCAACAGGAAGGGGATGACCAGCACGACGGGTGGCAGCATGCGCTGGGAAAGGAAAAAAATCAAAATATTTTTGTTGTTCCATATGCGGAATTGATAGCGCGCCAAACTGAATCCGGCCATGCTGCCCAGGATAAGGGTCACAAGCGAAGTCGCCAGCGCGACAACCAGGCTGTTCTTCAGCCCCTTGGAAAGCTCCGGCCAGCGACGGCCGATTTCCTGTTTCCAGTTCTCCAGCGTCGGCTGATAGTCCACATAGGGAACCAGCTTGGTTCCGAGGGCATCTTTCGGTTGTTTGAACGAGGTCGTAATGACCCAATAGAAGGGGAAAACCGCCCAGATGCTTAGGAGGATCAATACCACATAGATGGTAATCCGGGCCGGTTTCTTGGAAGCACCCCGATACATGGTCAGTTCTCCTCTCTGATCCCCCCGCCCGGCTTGTCCTCCCTGTGATCAACGGGAATCTTCGACGCCGGGAAGCGGGCGCAAACGTTTTTTCACTCGTAGACCCGACTGAACCGGCTGATTCGAAACAATACGGAAAAGAGAATCAGGATGGTAATCAGAAATAGGATGGCCAGCGCGGATCCGCGCCCCAGAGTGAAATGTTTCAGGGCCGTTTTGTAAGTTAAAATGGAATAGCTTTCCGTGGCCAAACCCGGTCCGCCGTATGTCAGGGCATAGGGAACATCAAACAGTTTGAGGGCTTCCAAAAGCCTTAACATCATCACCGTCAAAAAGGCCGGTCGGACAAAGGGGAAGGTCACATAGCGGAAAACTTGAAAATTCGAATTGGTATCCAGATACGCTGCCTCACCCAGTTCTTCCGGCACCAGCTGCAGTCCCGCTAGAATAACCAGAAAGCAGAAGGGGGTCCACTCCCAAATATCCAGCAGCATGATGGTAAACGGCGCAATCTTGGGATCGGCGGTCCAGGCCACCGGTCCGGCGCCCAAGAGCGCAAGAAATGTATTCAGCGGCCCCGATTCGAAAACCATCGTGAAAGCTAAAAATCCCAGCGCCACGGGGGGAGTGAAAAGGGGTAGCAGAAAAACCAGCCGGAAAAACTTCTGCGCCTTGATATCCCGATTGACCAGCAAGGCCAGCAGAAAGCCCAATCCGAGTTCAACCGTTACGGCAATGGCCACAAACTTGGCGGTGAAACGCACCGACGCCCAGAATTTGTAGTCTTTAAATACCCGCGTATAGTTGTCCAGCCCGGCGAAAGAGGTCGTGACGCCCGCCCCTTTATTGAGAAAACTGATATACAGCGCATAGATCAAAGGGTAAATGACCATTCCTATAATCCAGATAATGGTCGGGGCCAGGAAGAAAATTTTGATGTGGTTTTCCCGCGTATGACTGGGGAGTCGCCGCAAAATCAAAATGATGACGGCCACGCCCGTCAAGACGGCCAACCACCGCGAAATTGGAAGCCCGAGTAGTAGATATCCCATTATTTTCTCCGCCGGCAAAAGGAGCCTCTTTGACAAAGGGCATCCCTGAACACGGATGAATGGGTCGACAGAATCTAAAGAGGCGTAATTCTCATTTTCGATTACCGTAACCGTTTAGCCCTTTGAAAAACCAAGGATAGGCCCGACCGGGATATTTTTCATGCAGCTAAATTGGTACCGATTACCCAAGTTACCGAATTGCGATTCGTGTCTAGCCGTGCCCGTCGGTGCCCCCTTTTTCAAATGACTTTCGCACGCTGGGAT
>CP070697.1:910671-922188 GCA_020353555.1 Desulfobacterales bacterium | reverse complement strand
AAAATTCTGATTGTGGATGACGAAAAAGATATGCTGGTGCTGTTGCAGCGGATTATTTCCGACGAGACGGCCCATGAAGTGGTGACCGCAAGCGACCCCCTCCGGGCGCTGGAATTGTTTTCGCAACACCCTTTCGACCTGGTCGTCACGGATCTAAAGATGCCCAAAATGGACGGCCTTAAACTGTTGGAGCAAATCAAACAGGCCAGCCCCGAGGTGTCCGTTATCATTCTGACGGCTTACGCGACCATCGAAACCGCGGTGGAAGCCATTCAAAAGGGCGCCTATGACTATATCACCAAGCCTTTCCGGCGGGAGCGAATCATTCTGACCATCAACAAGGCCATGAAGTGGCAGGAGATGGTCCGCGAAAACCTGGCCCTGCGCCAGGCCCTGGCCGCAAAGGACAGTTTCGCCTCCCTGATCGGTTCCACCCCGGTGATGCGGGATATATTTGCGCGTATCCGGCAGGTGGCCCCCACCATGGGAACGGTGCTGATTACCGGTCCCAGTGGCACCGGCAAAGAACTGGTGGCCCGGGCCATCCATCAACACAGTTTGCGATGTTCCCGAAAATTAATCACCGTCAACTGCACGGCGATCCCGGAACCCGTCCTCGAAAGTGAGCTCTTCGGCCACGTCAAGGGCGCCTTCACCGGCGCCTGGCAGGACAAAAAAGGGTTAGTCGAAGAAGCCCACGAGGGCAGCCTCTTTCTGGATGAAATCGGTGACCTCAACCCCGTCATGCAGACCAAACTCCTGCGACTCCTGCAGGAAGGCGAATATAAGCCCGTAGGAAGTGTCGTCACGAAGAAAGCGGACCTGCGTTTCATCGCGGCCACGCATCATGACCTGAAGGCCGATATCGCCGCCGCCCGTTTCCGGGAAGATCTGTATTATCGCCTCAACGTGATCCGCTTTGACCTGCCCCCGCTGAAGGAAAGAAAGCAGGACATCCCCATCTTGAGCTATCATTTCCTGAAAAAATATTGCCGGATCAACCAGAAAGACGTTGAACATATTTCGCCGGAAGCCCTGCAGGTCCTGCAGAGCCTGGAATTTCCGGGCAATGTCCGGGAACTGGAAAATATTATCGAACGCGGCGTTATTTTTTGCAGCGGGGATACGCTGACGGTTAGAGATCTTGCCGTCGATCCGCAGGAAAAAACCTTTTATCCGGATTTTGACGAAGATATCACCCGCTTGACCTTTAAAGAGGCCAAAGATAAAATGATCCAAATATTTCATCGGCTTTACATCCAATCACTGCTGGACAAAAGCGCCGGCAATATCAGCCAGGCCGCCGAAGTCGCTGGGATTCAACGCCAATATCTCCACCGCCTTATGAAGGAGACCGGCATCGACGCCGGCGATTTCAAACCGCGGGAAGAATAGCGCCGTGCGGCCGGACGCTCCTCCCTTACAAACAACGGCCGGGAGCCTCGCGCTCCTCTGCCCCTGTCCTCAGACAACCGGCGGCCTTTTGGGAGCCGACTGCAGACCCAGCTTTAGAAATGCATCTTCAAGTCGAATCATGCCGATCACCCGCCCGTTCCGCATCACCGCCACGCGCTTCGCATTGTGTTTGAGCATCAGCTCGATGGCATGCCCAATTTTGTCTTCCATGGCAACCGCCGGCTCCGGGGGCAACCCCTCCGCCAATGGCTGGATGATGGATGCAACGGTTCTCGTTTTCATTGCTTGTTGACCCGGTGGTGAACACGGCCTCCAGCGCCAAGTTTCAGCGACGGTAGCGTCGACCGTCTGCCTTAATGCTCGGCCGCTTAGTTTCAGGCATTTCTCCCCGCTAGGATTTCACGATAAGATAGGCGATATATCCGATATAGCAGGCGATCAGCACCAGCCCATGCCGGCGGGTAACGGTATAGTCCCGGCGCATCATCACCCAGGGTAGAAAACTCACCACGATCATCACGGCATAATCGATGATCAGGCCGCTGGCCGTGAAGCCTCCCGGAATCGGAATCGGCCGCACCAGCGAAGCCACGCCCAGCACGCTGAGGATGTTGAACACATTGCTTCCCACCAGGTTGCCGATACTGATATCCATTTCTTTGCGCAACGCGGCGACCACGGAGGTGGCCAGTTCCGGCAGGGAAGTTCCGAAGGCCACGATGGTCAAACCGATGAATTTTTCGCTGACCCCAAGGACCTGCATAATTTTCACGGCGGCATCGATGAGGATCTCCGCGCCGGCGACGACCCCGACGATGCCCACAACAACAAGCACAATCTGTTTGAAGCGGGAAGCGACATATGCGATTTCTTCCATTTCTCCCAGGGTGGCTCCCGCGGCTAGCTCGGCCCCGACCGATGCGCGTTGGGATTCTTTGATAGCAAGGTAATAATTGAAAAAGGTGTACAAAATGATACCGGCGAACAGGGTGGCGCCCTCGAACCGACCGAGCTGCGAGTTCAATGAGATTAGCAACAGATACACGGAAATGCCGAGCATGATCGGAATATCGCGGCGTACCACCGACTTGGCGCTGGTAATCGGCATCAAGGCCGCCGCCAAACCGAGAACCAAGGCGATGTTGCAAATATTGCTGCCGACCACATTGCCCACCGCGATCATGCTTTTCTGTTTAATCGATGACATCACACTGACCACCAGTTCAGGCGCCGAGGTCCCGAAGGCCACCACGGTTAAGCCGATGACAATCGGGGTTATGCCGAGACTGCGCGCCAGACTGGACGATCCTTTGACCAGCCATTCCGCTCCGTAATACAGCATCAACAATCCCACGCCAAAAAGTAGTAGATCGAGTGCCATGATGTTGTCCTCCTTCTCAGGGGTGACTGAATTGAGCAAACAAAAATCGGTTCGGTGATCGAATCTCACTCACGGATAAAGCAAGGCGTGTGCCAGAGATTCCGCCCGCGTAAACTCCACGCCCAACAAACGTATAACTTCCGGGGCACGGCGTTTCTCCAGGCGACAAGCGCACCTCGGAGGAAGCAAATCTTAGTTTCGGAAATATCAAGCAATTATTCATCCTTCCGGTCCGGATCCACCTTTTGATGAAGTTTCCGCAACCCGCCTCATCCGGGGTCGTCCGGGCTTCCGCCGGCCACGATCCGGGCGCTGTGCAAAGACCGTATCCGACCCAAATTGTCAACTGAAAATTTCAGCGGGGAATATCCATGTAACCTCTTTGTTGACATTTCAGCGCGGTCTTGCGGCTCTGTAACCCCAGCGGTTTGCGGTGGAAAGATGATTAATCTAAAAATTTTTCAGAATATTAAATAGTTAAAACGATGGTTTTACGCTCCCGGCCGTCTTCCCGCGCTTTGGCACATATTTTGATTATCTCCTCCGGCAAGAGGTTGCGTGGGTAAAAAAAGCAATTGTCGGTCGACACCATGACAAGGAATCATCGCGCAGGTCAGATAATTTCAAACAATTAAAACGGGTGAAGGAGGAAATCATTATGGCAAACCAAGAAAGAACGAAAGGATGGGAGGTGGCCCAGGAACTGGAGTTGGTCAAAAGCACCATCTGGGAGCGCTTTGTTCCCGAAAAAAGGCAACTCGTGGCGGCACTCTGGGGCCTGTTGGCCCTTTTCGCGGTGTTTCTGATCGGGTGCTGGCTGGCCGGCAATCCCTTTGAAGCCACCCAACGGATTGCATCCGAGTTCGTCAAGGCCCAAGGCTGGGTGGGCACCGATCAGTGGAGTATCATCTGGAGCGTCGTGTTCGTGGCCATGTTCTTTGAGTTCATGGATGCTTCGGCCGGCATGGGATTCGGCACGGCCATCACACCGCTTTTGCTGATCATGGGCTTTAACCCCAAGCAGATTGTCCCGGTGGTGATGATCCAACAGGGTGTCGCCGGTCTCGTCGGCGCCTTCCTGCACCGCGAGTTCGAAAACGTGGAATGGAAATTCAAACCCATGTCCGAGACCATCAAACTGGGGATGATCATTGCCGTCACCGGTTGTGCGGCGGTGGCCTTTTCCATCACGGCCGTTTATGCCGTCTTTAAGGTCGCCAAGGTATGGATCGAACTCTATGTGGCGGTCCTGCTGCTGATGATGGGTGCGGTATCGCTGTTCCAATCCAAAAAAGAACGCCCCTATCGGCCCGGGATGATGGTCGGCTTTGCCGCCCTGGCCGGCTTCAACAAGGGCGTCGGCGGCGGCGGCTACGGGCCGGTGGTCACGGTGGGCGGCCTGCTGTCCGGGGTTCCGGTCAAGAGCATGCTGGCGGTCACGGCCATCTCGGAGGGCGCGGTCAGTACCTTTTCAATCCTCGTCTGGCTGGCGCTGTTAACCGGCGGCATCACCATCGATTATCTGCTGCTGCCCTCGATGATGATCGCCACCATGTTCTCCGCCGTGGCGGCGCCCTACATGACCCGGGTCTTTCCCGAGAAGGCCTGGAAAATTGTGGTGCCGGCCTACTGCTGCATACTGGCCGGGTACTGCTTTTACAAAATCGCGCCGAGCGTCATCGCCAAACTGGCGGGTTAATGGGCGCATAACTTGGTTGGATCAACGAACGGGGACCCCGGATCGCCGCGGGGTCCCCGGCGCTACGCGTAAAAGTAAAGAATTGACGTTCAGGGGAGATTTTCCGATGCCGCACAGAACCTACGGTCAGCAGCGACTGTACAGCTTCGGCCTGACCATGATCGTGATGGGCGCATGCTTTGGGCTTTATTACTTGGGCTTTTTCGGCAGCGTCGAAGGCCCCTTGGACCCTGGCCAAGTGGGAGAAAGGCTCGTCCATCTGGGAGTGACGCGGACCCACGTTCTTGCATTCGCCTTGCTCATCATCGCGGTCTCCGCCTCTTGGAACTGGATTTACAACCTGGTCAGCTTCGCGATCGGGTCGCGCCTGACCTGCAATCTGAGAGACCCGCAGGAAACCCTCTGCGGGGCGCCCGTCAAAAGAGAAAAAATCGGGCTCCCCAAAAACGGTCGACCCCTTCGCCGGTATCTATGTTCGCAGGGCCACAAGCGCCCGGCGGCCCATTTTCATCCGGTTAAAAAGGGCATCGTCGGCCATACCCTGTGGGTGACGGCCCTGATTTTCGGCCTGATCGTTTTCCACTCGTCCTATCATTTGCCGTAATTTCAGGCCCGCGCCGTCTTGTCCGGGCCACGGATGGAAAACACAGGGCGTTCAGGGAGTGGTTGAATTGGGTCGGGCTACATGTTAAACTTTAAATTTATTATCCCAGAGAGTGGGCGGGCACCCGCTCCGATAGGCCGATAGCCTCGCGTCCCTTCCGCTTAGGGCCGCTTGGGCTTCTCAGGCTTTTTGAACTTGAGGGAGTCATTCGCCGTGAATCAAGAAATCCGCGTGCTACTCGTGGATGACGAAGAACCGTTCGTGTTAAACTTGTCCAGGCTGCTGGCCAACCGGGGGTTTATCGTCACGACGGCCTTGAACGGCCTTGAGGCGCTCGCAGCCTTCCGGAACACAAGCGCTTTTGACGTCGTCGTCCTGGACGTCAAGATGCCGGCAATGGACGGGATTGCCACGCTCAAGGAAATTAAGAAATTGGCCCCGGGAACCGAGGTCATTATGCTCACCGGGCACGCCTCGTTGACCTCCGGGATCCAGGCCATGCGGGAAGGGGCCTATGATTACTTGATGAAACCCTGCAACCTGGAAGACTTGATCGCCAAGATCCGTGGCGCCTACGCCGTGGAAAGCATCAAGCGCCGCCCGGTGCTATGGCGCCGGAACAGGGTTGCAGAAATCACCTGCCATGCGTTCACTAAATTGGCCCCGGAAGATTCGTTGGCAAAGGCCTTGGAACTGTTCCAACGGGAAACCGGCGACTTGGCCGCCGGCACCTTATTCGTGCTCGACCGCGAAAATCGGCTTCAGGGCTTTGTCACCCGGGGTGACTTGATCCAGGCCGCCCGGGCGCTCTGCCCTGAGTTTTCCCTAACCTGGTCCGGGCTGTGTGAAAATGCGCAATGGCTTCCCCCCCAGAGGTTGGACCAGGTTATGCATCCAAATACCGTCACGACCGGCCCCGAGGAGCGTCTCAGCGATGTGGCCCACACGATGATCACGCATAAATTCAGCAGTATGCCGGTAGTTCAAGGCGGACAAGTCGTCGGAATCGTCCGGTTGCAGGACATTTTTTTGCATGTCGAGCATGAGATTGAGTAAAGGAACTAAAGATCCGGAGGGGTCTCAAACGATGTCCGAAGCCTCCCATCCATCCGACCATTCGCCGCCGCAAGACTACCCCTATTTCCGGCGGACGTGGAATAACGTCGTGGTGGCTCTGCTGGCGGCCGCATTCATCCCCCTGATCCTGATCGGCGGCGGCATGTATTTCTACATGGGATCGATTTTGGAGCAAAAGACCATGGAGGGGCTCCGTTTGGACGTGTTCAACCACAAAAAGGCGATCGATCAGTTTCTGGCGGAACGGACCATGGATCTGAAGCTGCTTTCCCGGAATAAGACCCTGAGCGAACTGAGCCAACCGGCGGTGCTGGAAGCCGTCTTTCAGTCACTGCGCGAACAGCTGCCCTGTTTTCACGATTTGGGAATCATCGATGGTCAGGGCCAACATCGGGCCTATGTGGGGCCGCATGATCTGCTTTCAAGAAATTACAGAGAGACCGAATGGTTCCAGACCGTGATGCAAGAAGGCCTGTATATCAGCGACGTGTTTTTGGGTTTCCGCAACTTGCCGCATTTCATCATCGCCGTCAAGAATGCGACTGCGGAGCACCCCTGGATCATCCGCGCCACGGTCGATACGGACTATTTTCATGCCGTGGTGCGCGAAGTGGCGGGCAAAAGCCGCGCCGACGCCTATCTGGTGAACCGCCGCGGGATTTTTCAAACCACCCCGCTCACGACCGGCCGATTGATGCAACCCTCACCGTTCAAGGACTTCAAACCCTTCACGGGCGTCCAGCGCTATGAAAGCGATAAACATCTCCTGCTGACAACCTGGCTCGACAAAGTTCCTTGGATCTGCGTCGTACAGCTGGATCGGAACGAAATCTTCGCGGCTTCGCGCCGCGCCCGCAACACCGGCATTTACGTGTTTCTCCTGGCGGCCATTCTGATCGTCATGACGGTGCTTTTGACCACCAATCATCTGGTTTCCAGATTGGAGTCCAAGCGTCGCAGCCTCCGGCGGTTGGACCAGCAGCTCCGCCGCTCCAATCAGCTGGCATCGTCCATGGAGCTTTCTTACGGGTTCTTTCGCGAAATAAAGGACACCCTGGCCAATATCGACGCTGCCGCCGCCTGGATGCGGGATCTGGCGCGCAATGGAAATCCCGCAAAAATCGATGAAAATTTGGACCAGATCCGATCGGAAGTTGCGCGCAGCCGCCAATCCATCGATAGATTCCTCAGCTTTACACGTCCGGCCGAGCCCATGATTCGCGAAGTGGACCCCCACAGACTCCTGGATGATATCCTTGAATTTTTGGAGAAAGAACTCCATTTCAACAATATCAGGGTCATTCGCGATTACGCGAGTCCCCTGCCGCAGCTACGCAGCGATCCATCCCGGCTGCGCCAGGTCTTTCAAAATCTGATCCTGAACGCCATGGCGGCCGTTCAAAAAGACGGCGAGATCACTTTAACAACCCGTTCGGAAGCCGACGGGATCAGCGTGACCATCAGCGATAACGGGCCGGGTATTCCCGAAGAAAACCGTGCGAAAATCTTCGAACCCCTCTTTACCACCAAGCCGGGCGGAACAGGCTTGGGTCTTCCCATCTGCGCCGGTATCCTGGAAAAACTCGGCGGACGCATTTCGCTTGGCACCCCGTCGCCCAGGGGGGCTTCCTTTGTGGTTGAACTTCCTTGGGCATTCAAATCCCCGGGTTGATGGCGGCCGACCGCACACCTCAGCGATGATCAAAAGAGAAAATATCAAGCAGGCCATCGAGGCCATCGCCCAACGCAATCCGGAAATCGGGTACTCCCTGGATGAAATGCTTGGAACAGGCGCCATCGGTGTACCGTCGAGCCCGGCGCAAACCTCAAAGGACCCAACGCTATATTTTCTCTTCCAGGGCGAACAAGTCCCGATCCGCAAATATCAATACTTCAATGAAGGAACCGTACCGCTCGAACAGCGCCTTTTGATCAAATACGGCGAACTGGCCCAAAAGCAGAAAATTGCCGCCCAGGGGGGGCCCGTGGACTACCGCCAGGCCGCCCGGAAAATTCGGGCGGCTGGCCTGCTATTGATGGTGACCCATGAGATCGATTATGCCATGGCCCGCGTGCAAAGCACCTGGACCCGCGCGTCGGAAGGTGCCGGCTCCTCCCGGGTTCAGACCGCTCTGCTTTCCTGGCTGGAAAAAATCAAAGGCCCTGACCCCACCCTGAAAATACCCCCCCCGGATCTGCACGAAGGGTCCGCCCCTGCCCCTCGCTTTCAAGGGGTAGTGGATTATGTCACGCCGGCGGAGTTCCAGCCGTTTCCTTTTTCCATGGAGACCTTGCTGCAGGTGGCGGCCCTCAACCTGGAATTTTTCCATGTACGTTTTGTTCTGAATTGTTTGGTGCAAGGAGCGGCCAACCGCCTCTTCGCGTGTCTCGTGGAAGGCCAAATTCAGGGACTGATTTTTCTGAATCTGAAAACACAGTTTTTGAGCAAGGGCCTGGAAATCAAATATCTGGCCACCGTCGGCGGACAGGCGCAGGACCCGGCCGGGCCGACACCCAAGAAGGTCAAGGGGGTCGGTACCTTCCTGGTGGCCGGAACCTGGCTGCTCTGGAAAACCCGCTTGCCGGATGTCAAAGAGATCAGCCTGGATGCCGAAATCGGTGCCAACCGTTTTTATCGGTCAATCGGCTTCCATCCCCGGCGGCTTTGCGAATTTGTCCTGAAGAATCCCCGGGGATTTCTGCTGCGAGCCATCTGGATCATGGCCGGCAACTGCCGCGATGTTCCCCCCGGCCTCAGGGCGGCCCTGGAGGGTCTGATCATCGCCCAGTTCAAAATTCTGCGCCAAAAGGCGCACCGCCCGGAAGATAGAGCCTATCGCAAATGGATCGTGGCTTTTCTCAAGTTCGGCCTGCAGTCCGAAACCCACCCGGAGTTCGTCCGCAGCATTCTCCAGAACCTGTTCCGATACCAAAAGGCGATTCCGGAGTTTAGCGCCCTGATCGAGGTTGCCGCTGAATCCGACCTGATGCCGACCGAACCGGAGCGGACCGTTGCGGTGCAACCCGTGCAGGTCATTCGAAGCGCGGAGTTTGCCCGGCATCTGGAGCAGGTTTTTCACCTGGAAAACGCCAAACGCCTGCACGCGATGCACTCCGTCCTGCAACATCCTTCCCTGGCGAGCAAATGGTCGGAAGCCGCACCGCGCTTGGCTACACCGGAGGAACTGGCCTGGGTCCATACCCCTGAATATATCGAACGGATCGCCCAAACCGCCGGTCAAACGCTGACGGCCCTGGACTTGGATACCCAGACGACGGCAAAGTCCTATGAAGTGGCACGCCTGGCCGTCGGTTCGGTCTTCAGCCTGTTGGATAAGCTCTGGGATGGTGAGGCCCAACGGGGCTTTGCCTGTATCAGACCTCCGGGGCACCACGCGGAACCCGATAAAGCCATGGGTTTCTGTCTCTTTAATAATACGGCGCTGGGGGCCTGTTACCTAAGGCACCGCCATGGTGCCGCCCGGGTGATGATTGTCGATATCGACGCCCACCACGGCAACGGCATCCAGGCCGCGTTTTATGACTCGGCCCAGGTCCTCTATGTCTCCCTGCATCGATTCCCCGGTTATCCGGGAACAGGCAATTTCGGCGAGGTCGGCCGGGGGGACGGCGAGGGCTTTACCGTCAATGTCCCCCTGACCAACGGCCACGGGGACCAGGATTTCGCCGAAATCATCCAACTCCTCGTCCGTCCTTTGGCACGGCAATATCAACCGGCCGCGCTGCTGGTTGCCTGCGGTTTCGATCTTTACCTGCATGACCGCCTGGGAGGGATGCGCGTTACGCCTGAAGGCTACGCTTTGATCACCGCGTTGCTCGTGGAAATCGCGGAACAGTCCTGCGATGGACGGATTGCATTTATTATGGAGGGCGGATATAGTATTAAAGGCATTCAGGAGTGCGGCCTGCGCGTCATGCAGGAACTGTGCCGCCTACCAACCCTCAACCGGAACGCCATTGACCGGATCAAAGCTCTGCGGGCCCCGCGGCTGGCCGCCCTGAAAAAAGCTATCACAATCCATAGGAAGTATTGGGACACCCTGCATTGAGTCGGACCGAATTCCCTTCCAAATCACGGGTTGGGTTTCGCCCCCTGAAAATGCTTGTGACTGAAATTTTTGATATCCACCCCCTGTCACCTCCCAGTTGACACCGTTAGGCGCAACCGTCCGACCCGCGGCGGACGATTTACCCGTCAATCGCTGATTTAAAGGGTTTCCCGATCAGAACGGGCGGCCCCATCAACTGGCATGCTTCTTGAACTATTGGGAAATAGCGTGCCTGGGAGTGATAACCAGGCTGTAACAACAAGAACCCCTCCAAGCCATCAAGAAGATTCAAAATGGAAGCACGCGAGACTCTCAACAACGGTACCTTTGAAGCAAGTATCACGGAACAACGCCAGACTTACTACACCCGGTTGTTTCGCCGATTTGTTTTGTTGACGATTCTGTGTTCGCTGGTTCCGCTGCTGCTTGTGGGATGGGGGATAAACATCCATTATACGCGCTTTGCCAAGGAGCGGATGCTTGATTCCCTGCGAACCCAAGTCGAACACCACCGCAAGATTATCGAGTTGTTTTTGGCCGAGCACAGCTCCAAACTGCAGCTCGTTGCCCACACCCACACGAAGGCGCATCTAAAACAGACATCGAATCTGAACGATGTCTTTGAGTTGATCAACCGGGACGCCTGGTCGATTACCGATTTGGGAGTTATCGATGCCCAAGGAAGACATTTGGCCTACATCGGTCCCTACGATTTGCTGCAGAAGAATTATTCCGACTCCTTGTGGTTCAAAGAAGTCATGCAAAAAGATGTCTATATCAGCGATATGTTTATGGGGTTTCGCCAAGAGCCGCATTTCGTCATCGCGGTGGCGCGTTCGGAGGGCGGTGAAAAATGGATTTTAAGGGCAACCATCAATACCGAGGTTTTTCGCTCTCTGGTCGAAAACGTCCGGATCGGCCAGACCGGACAAGTGTATCTGCTGAACCGGGAGGGCATTTTCCAGACCAGTCCGCGCTTTCGCGGCCAGATTATGGAAAAGGCCTCCTATCCGGTCGAGCCGGTCCACGAAGGCATTCAAGTGCGCATTCTCGAGAGTAAATCAGACGACCAACGGCGGAGACCGCGCCAGATCGCCTGCGATACATGGCTTGAAAACCCCCGCTGGCTGCTGGTGGTGAAACAAGACTATTCCGAGGCCTTCAACGCCGTCAATTATGCCAATTATGCGACCTTGGTTTTTCTCCACCTGAGCGCGTTGACCATCCTGATCGTGGCCATTCTGAGCACCCGCCATATGATCAACGTCAT
>CP070697.1:899043-910571 GCA_020353555.1 Desulfobacterales bacterium | reverse complement strand
TGGAAATGTTGTTGGGATTTTGTCTTGAGAATTCTTCCGTGAGATAGGTTTTACGGCTGCCGCCGCGCAGAACCAGTCGCACAATATCAGCGGTCTGCGTAACCACTTTGCCCTGGGTCCCGTCGGCCAGAGTGACCCAATCATTCTCTTTGCAAGGAAACCAGGGCTCGTCCGGATGATAGGGCCGGGAGTTCATCTCGATCAGATCCCGCAGCGGAAGTCGGATCCGGCTGCTTTTCAAAGCGGGGTTTTCCAGTTGGGAATAAAGGTTGATGGATGCGACTCTCCAGGGAAGACCCCTGTAGATGACACGTTCATTTTCCCTGACGGTACCGAGGTTCAAAAGCAGCTTGATTTGCTCCCAGAAACGAGGCAGGCCCTGTTTCACCGTCCAGGCCAAGCCGATCATAAAAATAATGGCGACACTCAAAAGCACCCAGTCCCCGGAACTATAGAGGACGATCAGGGAGGCACTGACGGCTCCCAGAAAGGTCACAATGTGGTAAAGAACCTCAGTGAGCCTTATGTAAAAAGAGCGTTCTTTGGACCTCAGGATCGGGCTGAACCGATACGCCAGTTGATGCAACAAACGCAGGCTCAGAAAAACAAAAATAAACGCCGCAATGGAAAAAAAGAGATTTCGGCCCCGGCTTTTAAAAAAAAGCCGCAGAATATTCTGCGTGGAATCCAAAAGGGATTTTTTTTCCTTGATCTTCTCATCCAACTGGTATTTCACCACGGTCAGTTGATTGGATATTTGCTGCGCCTTGTTCATCCAGTCTTTTTTCAGAATGCTCAATTGTTCTTTGAGTCTCTCGTCATCAGCCTGATCGATAAGTTTTTCGATGTTCGCAATGGCCTTTGTGACAAAGGTGCCTCATTCTCATAGTGGGCGACCTCGCTGCGAAGTCTCTCCAGCTGTCGGGGGCGCGCCGTCATGTTTTTTAATTCCTGCAGGACCGGCCCCAAAAGTTCCTGGACCTCTTTTTGCCAATCGAAATCCTTTTCCGCTTCTTCGCCGAAGGTATCCACGTCCACGCCGGTTGAGATTCTCTCAAAATCTTTGCCAATAGCATCCAGACTTTCCGTCAACCTATTGATCGCGAAAACGATTCTAATCTTCTGTTCCTCGGTTTCCGCGGCTTTTAGATCCGCGTTCAAATCCTTGAGCTGACCTCTGCGGTCGTCCATGGACTGAATGATGGTCTGAAGCGCATTTAGCGTGGGCAGATCCGCAGAGCTGCTCTTCTTTGCGTCCGAAGAGGATTCTGTGCCGGTTGCTTGTCCCCCCGCGCGATCATAGCTGAGGATTGGGAGGCAGACGCTCAGAGTCATGATCATTAAAACGGATTTTGATTTTATCATCTCCGGAGCACTCCGATTCCAGAGAAAGCGCTGTTCGCGGCGGCAGGGCGGATCCGCAGATGATCGTGCCGGAAAATGCCAAACACCGCCAATTCTTGGGGCACAAATTATGATTCGAAATTCACCCGCCACAAAGCTGGCGGGAAAGCCGGCCCTGGCAAGAGGGACGCGCCGCGCGCGGAGAGGATTATCGGTTCAATATTGGGGACGGCGCCGACGTATTTTCGTCTCAACTCCCGGCCGCAGCTGAAGTTGCTTGGATTCCGGCAAAATAATTGCGGAAATATTCTTGGATCACCCACCGGGCGTATTGGCTGGCGCGGGTGCCGATGTATTTTCCATGGGCCACCACAACGGCCACCGCTATTTTGGGCAACCCGTTTTTTTCCTCAGCAAATCCCACAAACCAATCGAAGCGGGCATCGTTAGATGAATTATTGATAGATCCGGTTTTCCCTCCGATAACGAGGCGCGAAAGAACCTCGTCTCTGCGGTAACCCCGGAACGTTTTGCGGGAAGTGCCGGAGGTCACCGTGGCCTGCATCAGCTCGCTGAGCACGTGGGAAGCCTCGGGGGTAATCGCTTGGCGCAGAGGCGTGCAGCGGCCCTGGTACCGGAGACGGCCCGTGGCGTCGCTGATCCGGTCGATGATCGTGGGCTCCATCAACGTGCCTTGATTGATGACGGCCGCTGCCATCAGGGCCCCGTGCAGCGGGGACATGGTCGTCTGGCGGTTGAATCCGCTGGCAATCTCCGCCCAGTGGTACAACTTGTCCGATACGGAAAAAACACTGGGCGCCAGCGGTATTTCGAAATCAATGGGGCGGTTGAAGCCAAAGACCGCTGCATATTTTTCCAGTATGGATCGTCCCAGATAGTGCACCCCGATTTTGCCGAAGACGGGATTGACCGACTGGGCGAATGAATCCCGCAACGTCAAGGTGCGCGTATACTTGTTTTGGCGGTTTCTGAGCTGGGACTTGTATAATGTGTGTTTTTGCCCGTTGAAGGCCATGCGGGTATCGGCGTCAAAACCGAATTCTTCCACCGCCGCCGCGGCCGTCACGATTTTGAAAATGCTCGCAGCCGGAAACCCATTGTCCACACAAGGGTTGATGGCGGACGGGGTTTCCTCAAAGCCCACCAAGCACAACACCCTTCCGGACATAGGGTCCACGGCCACAATACCAATGCGATCCGGCCGATAGCGCGGCGTCCGCCAGTTTAACTTTTCCTGGATATAATGCTGCAAAGAAATGTCCAGGCTGGTTTCGACGCGCAACCTCTGCCCGTCGACCATTACATCAAACCCTTTGTCGGTCAGGTCGAAAAAGTCTTCCGCATTCAAAAGTCGCCGGACATCTTTTTTATCAAACAGTTGTTTATCGGGTTGGGGAGTGGTGCTGGCACCCTTGGTTGTGATCGAGCGTTTGGAGGATGAAGGCGGGCCGGTGATCTTTAAGACGGTGCGGGTAATCCCGTAAACGCCAATCAGTAAGAGGGCAAAGATAAGAGATAATTTGAGGAAGCTGGGGTTTAATCTCCTCAGGACCGCCGCATAGCCGTTGTGCGCGGCCCTGAAGTTCGGCCGGGGGCGCCCGCTCAGAACGCTTTGAACGGCTCTCTCCCGCAGGCGTGCACTCAATTTTTTGCTGGAAGCCGCCGTTTTCTTCAGCCGCTCCTGATATTCCTGCCAAGTCAGTTTCTCAAATCTTGTCCGTGTCGCTCTAAACCTCTTCGGCCTCATCCGCAAGTAATCAGATCTCCTTTGACGTATTGCCGCGCCTATACCATACCTGAGGGACCTTATCAACCGGCATTATAGACGGCCCCGGGGCCAACGCGTTTGGAATTTTTAGGGGGAAGGTGTTGCGGGGTTTCGCATAAACCGTGTTCATCCGCCGCATTTTATTTCGTAGGGCTAAAATGACACCGGCCATTATACTCCCACAGCGGCGTCCATCCCGGGGGGGCTTCCCCCGCCCATCAGGTTGCTTCGGCTTTGATCAGTTTGAATCCATCCAGGAACCTCTCAAAGGTCGCCGTATCCTTTTCAAAGTAATACCCTCGCGCGGCGGTATATCGTAAATTGTAGAAGGTCTGCCCTTTGATGAATCCGCAATAGATCGTTTGAAAAGCCGAACCTTTTTGGTCCTTATAGGTGAATGCGATTTTGAATCCCGCCTGCCCGGCGATGGTGGCCGGAGCATTGGTGATCACTCTAAAATTCGAGATATTTTTGTCGGCCGCAATTTCATCGATAATGATCCTGGCTGCCGTCTGGGGCCGCATACCCATGGTTAAGATTTTTTGGGTGTACTTAAAAGGCTTCACCAGGGGCCGCTCCTGGACCAGCATATATTGTTTGCGAACGCCGTCCTTGGTGATAAGCAGAAATCGATCGGTATCCACCTTCCGCCACTGCTCAGGCACCTCCGCCGTAAAATAGTAAGTGGATGATGGGTTGCCTGCCCAGGAAGTGCTGCCCATGGCTAAAACCAAGTAGATCAATAGTAAATTGTACACGCCTTTCCTCCGTGATTCTTGGGGAAAACCCTCCATCGTCGCCTGCCAGCGGCGGAGGTCTGTGCCATTGTCTAAACTTCAAGGGCCCTTTCCAAAGGAGCTTCGCAACCGCGGTCGGGGAGCCTGAAACCGGCGATGGAGCTCGGCGGCCGGCGTTTAATGAAACGGCAACCATGAAAGGGGATTGCGAGCCCGTGCCATTGGCGGTCGACCAGACCTTTATTCACTTTAACCCAAAAGCGCGCTCGCCGCAATAAATAAAACCTTCCGCAACCTCCCGGGGCATGCTACGGCCGGGCCATCTTTTTCTCTGCCATTCCGCAATGTCTACCCTTCAAAAGTGCCTTTCACAACGATCTTGCCCCCGTGCACCATCAGCCGGCCTTTGGCGATGACGGTGTCAATCGTGAAATCTGGGTTCAGAATCAGCAGATCCGCATCTTTGCCTTCGGCGATACTGCCTTTGGTATCGTAAAGGCCGGCCCTTTGGGCCGGATTCGAAGTTACCGTTTTAAGGACGTCCACCAGGGGAAAACCCGCCTCTACCAAACCGATCACTTCCGAAAACAGATACCGAATATCGCCCACCGCAAGCTTGATGATCCGGCCCTTTTCATCAAAGACGGGCATGGAGCCGTTCGCATCCGAACTCAGGGTGATCTGTTCAACGGCGACGCCCCCCTCCAGGGCCATGCGCAAGGCGTCGGCGGTTTCCAGCGGGAACTGCAGCTCCTGCCCTTTCACCGTGATATCAATGTTGCCTCCCATCCGGGCAAATCCCAGGGCGTGTTCCAACAGCGCCTGGGTCCGGCTCAGATGGGTGGGAAGAAATTGACCGATGGGAATCTCGGTTTCTTCTACGATCCGCATGATCGGTTCCAGCATTTGCCGCCCACTGCCAATGTGAAGATGCACCAGGCCGGCTTTCCCGCCCAGCATGCCCCCTACCCTGGCTTCCGCGGCCAGCCGGCAGAGTTCTTCAAAACTGGGTTGCGAGGACCGGTGGTCGGAGATCGCGATCTCGCCCACCCCGATAATCTTGGGAATCAGCGCCAGATCCTTGCGCACGCTCCCGGTAACGGTGGGTGGGGGAAACTGATACGAACCGCAGTAAATATACGTTGAAATCCCTTCGGCCTCAAGCTGCATGGCCTTGGTCAGCAGGGTTTCAGGCCTGCGGGAGACATCATCCGTGCCGAGACAGCCCACCACCGTCGTCACCCCGGCCCGCGTGATTTGGGATAAAGTGATTTCCGGGGTGCGTGTGCGGGGACCGCCCTCACCGCCGCCCCCCAAAAGATGGACATGCAGATCGATCAAACCCGGCGTGACTATTTTCCCGGAGGCGGAAACGATTTGAGCCTGGAAGTCGCCGGGCACGTCGATCCGCTCCGCAATTCGGGCGATGGATCTTCCCACAATGAGAACATCCTTGCCTCCCATCTTTGCGGGGCCGTAAAGCGTCCCGCCTTTGATCAAGGTAAACATGGCAATTCTCTTTTGGATGCCGGCGCTAAAAGGCCTGATCGCAGGAACATTTGACAAAGGATTGACACCGTCTTGGCGCCGCCGTTTCGCGGTTCCGTTGGGCTAGGCGTCGGCAATTACTTTCCGCAAATTATCACCGTTTTGCTTCCACCACTGGAATAGAATCGAGAGCTCCGTCCCGATGCAGAAATGGCGCACCCCCAGGTCAAGGTAGTATTTGGCCTGATCGACGCTGTCGATCTCCGCGCGGGCGGCCACGCCCATCTTCAGTGCGGTTTCAAAGACCCGCCGTTCCGCGGCTTTGACTTCCGGGGCGCGGCGTTCGCCCGCCCGTCCGATGCTCATCGCATAATCCGCCGGCCCCCACTGAATCATATCAACGCCTTCCACCGCCAGGATCTCTTCCAACTGTTCCACCGCCGACCGCTTTTCGATCATGAACATCACCACGATATCCCGCAGGGCCTGAACGTATTCCGGTGTCCCTCCGTAGCCCATGTAGGCGAAGCGCCGCGGCCCCACGCCGTAAGTGCCGCCATCCTCGGGGGTTTCCGGACGGACGATGCGCACACACTGCCGCACGTCTTCCACCGCGCGGCAGTCGGCGAACAAAACGCCCTGGAAGCCCGCTCCGATGCCACGCTGGGCCAGAAAACTGCGCGGCTCCTGGTCGATTTTGATGATGGCCGCCATGTCATGCAGCTCCGCCGTCCGGCCGAAGTTGTCGAGGGCGTACAAATCAAAAGGGGCATACTCGGCCAAGAACTCGACATAATCATACGTGCCGGTGTGGCCGATCGCTTCAATGATCGACGGCCAGGTGCTATGAACCCGGGTGGCAATCGATGGTTTGCCGCTCTTCAACAACGCTCGCAGTTTGTTCGGTCGCATGGTCTTTACCTCCCCAATTTGTGGTCATCGTCATTAAGGCGCATCATCACCTTCCGGCATCATTCGGCCGTATTTCCGAGGGCCGCCCGCTGATCGGCCGGGATATTCTTCATAGAGCGAAGTTGATACAAACTTTGGAACCCCCATATGACCCTCCGGTTTTTACTTGATAGTGTCCGTCTTATTTTCGATGGTCTCTCCCGCCGGCAGACGGGATTGTTTGAGCACCATGACGCTCCAGAGGCACGCGTAGTAATGCAGGCTTGACAGGAAGAGCGCACCCCCGATGGCCGCATAGACAATGGCCAAGTAATGCTTGGGTATCGCTGAGTGGCGCAGAATAACGCCCAGCATAACCATTAAACCGATAATTAAATAACTCTTCCATGCTTGGAAAGCAAAAACACAGCCTCTTTCCGAGAAAAGACGGAGCCGATCGATATTTTTCCGCGCGATCCTGGAAAAGCCAAAATGATACGCCGTCAGCGCCAAGCAAACACCGATCGATCCTAAAGGCACCGCCCGCCCCCAAGGCACCGCCGCGAGCCAATTGTAGGCCAGCCCACATAGCATCGCCCCCATGATGCTCCACATCAACCCGGCGATCGCAATCAGCCAGTATTTGGACACCGCGGGTTTAATTCGTGCGAACGACATGCCATTTTCCTCATCCAGGCAGCCGGTGAAGTGGGGAGAAGGGGTGCGACACCCCAGCGCAACCATAACCTAGACTTAACCAAACTTGATTATCGTGTCAAATTTTAGTCACCATAGACCCCGGGCCGTTGAGATGGAGGGCGAGGAGTTTGCCATCGGCCGGCGCTAGCACCCCCTGCAGATCTAGTCCAACGTGGGATTCAAAAAGGAATGGAAAAATTGCGCCAAAATCCCAAATAGCCGGCCTAAACATCAACCATTTCGAAGATCGAGTTTGGCCCAATTTGGAGGTAAAAGTTCTTGGCAGCCTCACAGGCTGCTGAGCATCTCTTCCACAAGGAGTTTCCACTCCGCTTCCAGTGATATGTTCGGCCGCTCGCGGTCCGCACGGGAGTACCAGTAGTCGGCGTTCCACAAAACCCCTTCCTCGCGATGAAGGTAGGCATGCACGGCGCTACCCTGCACGGTCGGAATCTCCTGGGCGATGGCATGAGCCTTCTCCCAGTCCCCCTTCTTGTCCCACCAGAGCGAAATCAGCGTCTCGGAAAGCCGAGAAGGCGGCCGGTCGTCATCGATGCTCTTTTGGTATTCCACAAAGGTCATAGCACTTCCTCATGCAATCGCAAACCCCACAGTTCCAAGGCGAACGCGTTGGGAAATAAGAATATCCGGTCAAGGGACAGAAATTATTTTTCAACGGCCTTGTTCCAAACTTTGATTTTATCCATTGGGTCTAAGCCGGAGACCACCTCAATCTTAATTCCATCCGACAGGCCGACTTGGATGGGTCTTTTTTCAAACTGCTGGGGCGCGGTTTCCACTTCCACAAAGGGCTTGTCGCTTGCAAACTGCAACAGGCTCTCGTTGATGGCCAGCACATTGTCTCTGCGGTCCAACACAATATCCGCATTGGCGCTGTAACCGGCCCGGATAAAATAAGATGCTTTTAGTTTGATCTTGGCCTTGATTTCAAATTGAATGGCACCTTTTTCTTCCGCCCCTTTGGGTGCGATGTACTCCAGGACCGCGTCGTATTTTTCTTTTTCGATGGCACCGATTGTCAGAATCAGATCCATGCCCGGCTCGATTTTGCCGACTTCCGATTCGTCAACCTTACCCTTGAAGATCATCTCCCCCATATCCGCCACGGAGGCAATAGTGGTGCCTTCATTAAAAGTGTTGGTTTCAATCACAAAATTGCCTTCTTCCACCGGGACGTCCAGGACCATTCCCTTGATCGTCGAACGAATCAAGGTATTGGTGGTATCGCCATATTTTTGGGCGACACCCTCGCGGATTAAATTAAGGTTGTTGAGGGCCGCCTCCAATTCCTCCTGGGCATTGTTGTACGCCAGATCGTATTTGAGGAACTCGGATTCGGCAATGATCCCTTTCTTGTAAAGGTTTTTGCGCCGTTCGCATTCTCTTCGGGAATCTTTCAGATTCAGCTCCGCCTTATTGACTCTGGCCTCGGCGTTATTCACGCTGACCATGTCCGGAATTATTTTTACCTTGGCAATGAGATCGCCCTTTTGGACGCGGTCGCCGGGCTCCACGTACAATTTTTCTACAATCCCGGACACCTGGGGTTTAATCTCAATTTCCTTTCGGGGCACCACCGATCCCGTCGCCACCGTCTTTTCGATGATGCTGGTCACAAACGGTTGGGCGGTTTCAAAGACCACCGGTTTTTCCCTGGACTTGTTGTACAAGAAGACGATGGTTCCGACAAAAAGGACCAGTAAAACGGTTGTCAACAATAATTTAAGAATCCTTTTCATGCGCACACGATCTACTTATCCCGGATGGCCTCCACCGGTCGGATGCGGATCGCCCTTTGGGCCGGTATCAATCCGGCCAAGGCCCCGGACACAATCAGGACGGCCAGCGCGACGACGGCCAGCGCCAGACTGATCTCCGGGTTTTTGAAAAATTCCGATTCAACGGCGGCCCCTCTGAGAATCGAAGCCACCAGTTCGGTCAGCGCAACCCCTGCAACCAAACCACAATAACCGGACGCCGTCGTCAAAACAACGGATTCAAGAACAATCTGGCCGACGATGGCCAACGGCGTGGCACCCACGGCGCGTTTAATGCCGATCTCACGGGTGCGCTCCTTGACAATGTAAAGCATGATGTTGCTGACCCCGATCACCCCGGCCATCAACGTACAGATGCCGACAAACCAGGTTAAGGCCCGGAGGCGCGCGAATAAATTGGTCATTTTACGGAAGTCTTTTTCAGCGTTCCAGCGGCCGATGGCATGGACATCATCGGGCGCAACCTGGTGGCGTGCCCCCAGAAAGGCGGCCGCCTTTTTCTCGACTGCGGAAGCCGGCACGTCTTGGCGGGATGTCAGTGAAAACCAGCCCACCAGATTGCCGGTGTTGAAGGCCTGCTGAAACGTCGTAAACGGGATGAAGACGGTCTGCGTCTCCTCTGCGGCCTCGTCGCCTTCTTTTCGGGATGCAAACACACCGATCACTTTAAAGTAAACGCCTTTTACGAGGATATAATGCCCCACAGGGTTGGCGCCGGGATCGAACAGGATCTCGTAAACCCGGGATCCGATGACGGCGACTTTGCGTCTGTCTTTTAAATCCAGGGGATGGATGAATCGGCCGGCCGTGATGTCCATCAACATGATGTGAGCGATTTCCGGATAATCACCATAGATGTTAAACGCGCCGTTTTTTGATCCCCGGGTGACGTTCGTAACGCCGCGGTAGCCGCCCAGCTGGTTGCGCGGCCCGATGTGTTCGATTTCGGGAATGTGCTGCCGCAGGGCGTCAATGTCTTCATTGTTGAAGTAAAACCTGCGGCCTCGGGGAAAGCCTTTGTAGGGCTTGGTGGTTGGACGGGTCCAGAGAAAGACGCTGTTGCTGGCAAGGCTGTTGAAATCGTGCATCGCACCGTTCTCCAATCCGGTGCCGGCACCCAGCATGATCATCAGCATAAAAATACCCCAGAACACCCCGAAGGCGGTCAAGACGGAGCGCAGCTTGTTTTGCTTGAGGGTGTCGCCGATTTCCCGCCAGTTGTCCTGGTCAAATAGCATTTGAAATAAATTGTCACCCCGAGGCAGGGTTCATTTATTGCTGTGGTTACTCTTCCCGCAAGGCTTCCACCGGCAATATGTGGGCGGCTTTGCGGGCGGGCACAAACCCTGCCATCAGCCCAGCCGCAACCAGCAGAATGACGGCTGCCAGCGCGACCTTGATGTCGACCTGCGGGTTTTGAAACAACTCCACCGGCGGCAGATAGGTCGACGCCAGTTCAATTAATCCCACCCCGGCCACCAGTCCCATGTACCCCGCAACCGACGTAATCAATACGGATTCCGTTAAAATTAAGCCGATGATGGAACGCGGTGTGGCGCCCAGCGCCTTGCGAATGCCCAGCTCGCGGGTCCGCTCTTTCACGGAAATCAACATAATGTTGCTGATGCCCACGATGCCGGCGATGATGGTGCCAATACCGATCACCCAAATGAACGCCCGGATTCCGCTAAACAAATTCATATATTTCTGAAACCGTTCGACACCGTTGAATATTCTCAAGGCTTTGACATCCGCGACGTCAAATTTGTGCCGGGCGGCCATCATCTCCCGGACCGCCTGCTCCATCCGGCGCCCTTCTTTAACCGAAGTGTGGCGGGTGGTGAACATGAAAGCGTGAATCTGGTTGGCGCCGCCGAATACTCTCTGGGCCGTCGAAAGCGGCAGATAGATCAAGCGCAGGTGTTGCTCCGAGCCTTCGTCGAAATGGACCCCGACAACTTGAAACGGGATGCCGTTGATCTGGATGAATTTTCCCAGGGCGGATTCGTTTTTGAAAAACTGGTCCGCGATTAACGTACCGATGGTGGCCACTTTACGGCTTTGTTTGATATCCGTCGCGTTGATCAACCTTCCTCGCACCAGGATGGTTTTTTCCAGGTATTTGTGGTCGGGGTGACAGGCGATGATGTTAAAGGTGCCGTACTCGTTTTTGTAGCTGATGAGGTTGTCGTCCCACAGATAATACCGGGCGGTGATGTGTTCGACACCTTCTAAGGATGTCTTGACGCTGCTGTAATCGGCGTTGGTAAATTGAATCTGACGGCCGGGCTGAAGCCCTCTATCCGGTTTGCTGGTTTGCCCGCGGTGCACCCAGATGCTGTTGGTGGCGATGTTTTTGAACTCGGCTTTGACGCCGTTTTCAAGTCCGGTACCGGTGCCCAGCAAAATGATGAGCATAAAGATCCCCCAGGATACGCTGAAGCCCGTCAGCATTGTCCGCAACTTGTTCCTGCGGAGGGTGCCGCCTATTTCTTGGATCGTATGGGGGTCGAATCGCATCGGTCATCCGCCTAGTTGTTCCGCCCCGGGTTCTCAATCCTGCCGTCCTTTAAGCGGATAACCCTGTCTGTTTTGGCAGCGATATCGTGTTCGTGAGTCACGATGATCACCGTGACTCCCCGGCGGTTGATGGATTTTAATAGATCCATCATTTCATAGGAGGTGTCCGTGTCCAGAGCACCGGTCGGTTCGTCCGCCAATATGACTTCGGGATTGGAAATCATGGCCCTGGCAATGGCAACCCGCTGTTGCTGCCCGCCG
>CP070697.1:887306-898943 GCA_020353555.1 Desulfobacterales bacterium | reverse complement strand
TTCAAATTGAAGAAGTCCTGATAAACCATCAGAAGATGCGCCCGACAGAGGCCCGGGAGCGCACTATCGAGCTTTTGCACATGGTCGGCATCCCCTCCCCCCGAAGGCGGGTGGATGAATATCCCCACCAACTCTCAGGCGGTATGCGCCAGCGGGTCATGATCGCCTTGGCTTTAGCCTGCAATCCGCAAATCCTCATCGCCGACGAGCCGACCACCGCCTTGGATGTAACGATCCAAGCCCAAATTTTGGATCTGATGCTGGACCTGCAGGCCAATCTGGGCACGAGCATTCTGCTGATTACCCATGACCTGGGGGTTATCGCCGAGACGGCCAATCGCGTCGCGGTCATGTATGCCGGCCGGATCGTCGAAAAAGCGGATGTGAAGACCATATTCGCAAATCCCCTTCATCCCTATACCCAAGGACTGTTGCGTTCCATCCCCAGAATCGATGAAGAGAACCGGCCCCGGCGTCTGGCCGAAATTCCGGGAAGAGTTCCGAATCTGTGCTTCCTGCCGGCGGGCTGTCCCCTTTTTGACCGCTGTCCGATCGGCGACACCCGTTGTCAGGAAAGAAGACCGGAACTTCAACCGGTTGAAGAGGGACATTTCGTCAGCTGCTGGTTAGTTCCGAGGAGAGGCTGAGATGGCTTCCCCGCTACTGGAAGTGACCGATTTGGTCAAACATTTTCCCATCAAGCGGGGCATCATCTCCCAGGTCGTGGGTCGGGTTCACGCGGTGGATGGGATCAATCTGCGGGTCATGGAGGGCCAAACATTGGGTTTGGTGGGCGAAAGCGGTTGCGGCAAGACAACTGCCGGAAAAACGATACTCAAGCTCATCGAACCCACCGCTGGAACCATTCGTTACGCGGGTGAGGACATCACCCCTTATAACCGCAAGCAGATGAAGAAGTTGCGGCGCGAGATGCAGATTATTTTCCAAGACCCTTACTCCTCCCTGAATCCACGACATACGGTCAGCGCTATTATTGCCGCCCCCATGGAGATTCACCGCCTGGTGGCGTCCGACGAAAAAGAAGACCGGATCGCCAATCTGCTCAGAAAAGTCGGCCTTTCCGCTGCGGCCATGCGCCGTTATCCGCACGAATTTTCGGGCGGACAGCGGCAAAGAATCGGAATTGCCCGGGCCCTGGCGGTCAATCCCAGGTTGATTGTGGGCGACGAACCGGTTTCGGCTTTGGACGTTTCGATCCAGGCCCAGATCCTCAATCTTTTGGAAGACCTTCAGGACGAACTCGGTCTGACCTACATCATGATCGCGCACGACTTGAGCGTCATCCGCCACATCGCCGACACGATCGCCGTGATGTACTTGGGAAAGATCGTCGAAACCGCTCCCAGCGGCGAACTTTACCGGCACCCGCTGCACCCTTACACGGCGGCCTTGCTTTCCGCCGTGCCGGTTCCCGATCCGAATCGTAAACGGAAGCGCATGGTTCTCAAGGGTGATGTCCCCTCGCCGATTCGGCCGCCAGCTGGTTGCCGTTTTCATCAACGTTGTCCGCAGCGCTTCAAGCCCTGCGACCAAGTGGAACCGGATTTCAAGGCTGTCGCTCAAGAACACTACGTCGCCTGTCATCTGCAATGAGACCGACAGGTAGCTGTTCCCACCCATTTCGGGCCCCGGAGGCAGCGTGTTTCAATACATCATCAAAAGGTTCGGGCAGGCCGTACCGCTGCTGATCGGAGTGTCGATCATCGGCTTCGCCATGATGCACCTCGCTCCCGGCGGACCGCTGGCTGTATATACACTCAATCCTACCATTACCGCCCAGGATATCGAGCGGATCAAGCATGTTTTCGGTCTTGATCAACCCATCCACATCCAATACCTGAAGTGGGCCTACGGCATGTTCACCGGCAACTGGGGTAACACGTTTTTTGGAGGCCGGCCCGTTCTAGACGTGATTCTGGAACGGGTGCCGGCCACTTTTCTGTTGATGGGCTCGGGTATGTCGCTGGCCATTATCATCGGTATGCTGATCGGAATCCTCGGGGCGGTCAAACGATATTCGATTTTCGATTACCTAGCCACCACCGGGGCCATGGTCGCGTTGTCCTTCCCAACTTTCTGGTTCGGGCTGATGACGATTTTCATCTTTGCGCTGAAGCTCGGCTGGTTGCCGTCGGGCGGCATGTACACCCTGGGAGGCGAAGAGGATCTTCTGGATCTATTGACCCACCTGATCCTACCCACAGTGGTACTGGCCCTGGTTTTGGTGGCTCAATGGAGCCGTTACACGCGCTCCAGTTTTCTTGAAGTCATCCACCAGGATTATATCCGCACAGCCAAGTCCAAGGGCCTTTCCCGGGGACGCATTCTCCTGCGCCACGCGTTTCCCAATGCCGTGTCGCCGTTGATCGCCCTGGCAGGCGTCCAGCTTCCATGGCTTTTCTCCGGCGCATTGGTGACCGAGACCATTTTCGGCTGGCCCGGTATGGGTCGCCTTTTTGTGGATGCGCTGACGATGAAAGAATATCCTGTCCTGATGGGCATGGTCATGATCACCGCGATAGCGGTCATCCTTGGCAACCTCCTAGCCGATGTGATAAATGCTCTCATCGATCCTCGCATAAGACTGGAATGATGAACGCCATCCGTTCCAACCCCGAAATCGCTGACAAATCCGGGGCAGAAGCCTTGGGAGCAGCGGGCCGTTTTCCTCAAAGCCCCCCGTCTCACTATTACGAGAGTCAGACGCGACGTATCTGGCGGCGGTTTTTGCGACACCGCTTGGCCGTGGCGGGCGGCGGCGCGGTTATTCTTTTGCTGTTAATGGCGATCCTGGCCGATATCGTGGCACCCCACGATCCCCTGGCCTTAGATACCCGACGCCGGTTTATTCCGCCGTTCACCGATCCGACCTTCATTTTCGGTACGGATGAGATGGGTCGGGACTTGCTGAGCCGGCTGTTCCACGGGGGCCGGATCAGCTTGGTGGTCGGGATCGCCGCCATGTTCGCCACGGTCGTCACCGGCCTGATCATCGGTCTGATTTCGGGTTTCTACGGAGGTAAGGTCGACAACGTCCTGATGCGCTTCACCGACACGATGCTTTGTTTTCCCCAGGTTTTCCTGCTTTTGGTTCTGGCGGCCTTTATCACGCCCACGGTGGTCTCCATTGCGCTTATCATCGGTCTGACCTCTTGGATGGAGGTGGCCCGGATCATCCGGGCCCAGGTACAGTATATAAAGGAACAGGATTTTGTTCAGGCCGCCTTTGCGTTGGGAGCTTCCGGGGCCAGAATCATGTCCAAGGAGCTTCTGCCCAACGCCATTGCCCCGGTCATGGTCTCGGCCACGTTGAATGTGGCCAACGCGGTTCTTATGGAGTCCTATATCAGCTTTCTCGGTTACGGCATCCAGCCGCCTTTGGCCAGCTGGGGGAATATGTTGACCAACGCCCAGTCCTATTTCGACCTGGCGCCTTGGCTGGCAATTCTACCGGGAATCATGATTACCCTTACCGTCATGAGTTTCAACTTTCTGGGTGACGGACTGCGCGACGCCCTGGATCCCAGACTCAGAATGTAACGCGCAGAAAGCCTTGGGATGGATGATCGGCAACCACGACATCCTTAAACATTAACGGCAAACTTGGATGGGAGGAGCTATGCATCACAAAGGAATTACACGCCGAGATTTCATTAAGACCACTGGTATCGTCGCAGCGGGGACGGTCATCACGGGAGGAGCCGTGGGCCTGACACCGGGTACTGCCTGGGCCAAGAAGAACAACGTCATCGTTGGCATGACCCAAGAGCCGGTCAATTTCAACCCGTTGCTGTACGTCAACTCAGGCACCGAAGAAGTCCCTGAGGCCTGCATGTTCGACGCCCTCTGGGACATCAACGACAAGGGCCAGTTCATTCCCAACCTGGCCGTGCGCGTGCCCACATTGGAAAATGGGGGTATTTCCGCCGACGGTAAACTCTGGAAAATCGAGCTGAAACAGGGTGTGAAATGGCACGACGGTGCCCCCTTCACGGCCAAGGACGTTGAATTCACCTACAAGACCATTGTCAACCCCAATGTGGCCATCCGATCCCGGTCCGGCTTTGATCTGATTTCCGAGTTCAAGATCATCGACGATCAGAACGTCGAAATCCATCTTTCCAAGCCCTTCGTGCCTTTCGCCTGGGCCTGGCAGAAGATGCACATTGTCCCGGAGCACCTGCTTGCCAAAGTCCCGGACATCAATACCGCCCCGTATAACACCAACCCCACCGGCACCGGACCCTACCAGCTGGTTAAACGGGTTGCCGGCAGCCACATGGTCTACAAAAAGAACGCCGAATATCACCGCGGGGCCCCAGCCATCGAAACGGTGATCCACAAGTTCGTTCCCGATCAGACCGTCCTTTACACGCAGTTCAAGACCGGCGAGGTGGATGTCCTCGGCCTGCACGGCGTGCCGCCGGAAAGATACGAGGAGGCCCGTCATTTGGCCGGCCGCAACGCTCTTGATACCCCCGCCCCGTGGGTGGAATTCATCTACTTTAACTGCGGGAAACCGCAGTTTACGGAAAAAGTCGTGCGCCAGGCGCTCTACTACGCCGTCGACAAAGAGAAGTGGATCAAGGACATATACTACGGTGGGCCGCCGCGGACGCTTTCCTATCTGCACCCCACCCACTGGGCCTATAACAATAACCTTAAAGATCCCGGCTACGATCCGGGGCGCGCCGCCGAAATGCTTGAGGCCGCCGGCTGGAAGAAGGGTTCCGACGGCATCCGCGAGAAAAACGGCGTCAAGCTCATGTTCTCCATGTCCACCACCGCCGGTTCCAAGGCCCGGGAGCAGGCCCAGGCCATGATCCAAGCGAACTGGAAGGAGATCGGGGTGGCCATGGAAATCAAGAATATGCCCGCTTCGGTGGTTTGGGGCGAGTACACCACCAAGAGCCAGTTCGACACGTTGATGGTGGGCTGGGAACCGACGGTGGGAATGGATCCGGACTACACGGCCCGGTGTCACTCCAAACAGATTCCGGCCAAGTATGGGACGGGATCCAACTACGTTCAGTATGAGAATCCTGATTTGGATAAGCTTCTGGAAGAAGGCGTTTTGATCTCCGATATGGAGAAGCGCAAAGCGGTCTACCACAAGATTCAGGCGATCCTGCACGAAGACGTCCCCTTTGCCCCGATTTTCGCTTACTTTTTCATGTACGGCAAGAAAAGCGACCTGGCGGGCTACAAGATTAATCCTTACGTGACGGATATTACCTGGAACATCCAGGAGTGGTCCTGGACTTAAAGACGGCTGATCCTGCGATTCAACGATTCAACCTCGAGAGCCTGCCACCGCCGTGCCAGGCTCTCACGCTTTCTCAATTTGCCAGAGCGGAAGCGAGCCGTACCCACGCCGGCATGCGGTCAGACAAAATTCGGATCATCAACGGCCGGAATCGATCCAGAATCACCCTCTTGTTTACCATTCAGACAAACCCATCATACCGCATTACCAATTTCCCCCACGGCAAACTCGAGTCTGAAATCGATTAAAGTTTTTGAGCGTGTAGCCGATGAGAATGTTGGCTAGCGCCTTAATACAAGACAAAGCCTGGAAAATGGTGGCGAATGGAAGTTTAAGGCTCGATGGTTCTGCCTCCGACCTCCAACAGCCACAGGACGCCTCAAACATCTAAAACATTGACAAAATTCTGTCGATATCACGGCGCTAAGCGCCAATCCCGAATCGTTTATTGTTCCAATCGCTCAGCGAGACTTGTGCCGCGGATACGCGGAAACAAAAATTCTCCATATTCTCATATGGTGCACCCTAACAGAACGAAACGCCTTCTTCGAATTTGAAAAGATCATCGTCTTTAGGCTTACAAGGTCGTTGACAGTAAAGCTTTGTTGGTTGGAGATGGCGCAGGCATAATATGGATATAGCAACAATTATCGGGCTGCTTGGCGGATCGGCACTGATTCTACTGTCTATCCTCCTGGGTGGCGATGCGAACCTGTTTTTTAATCTGCCGGGATTGTTGATCGTGGTGGGAGGCACGGTGGCGACATGCTTTATCAAATTCTCCATGAAAGATGTCATCAATTCCGTCAGCGTAGCGATGAAAGCCTTTACCATCAAAATCCAACCTCAAGAGGAAATCATGGAAAAAATGATTTCTCTCGCCAAAATTGCCAAGGAAAGCGGCTTGATTGCTCTGGAGAACGAAAAGCTCCAAGACGAGTTTTCAAGCAAATCGTTTCAGTATGTTGTCGATGGCTTTGATGAAGAGCAACTCAGGATTTTGCTCCAAAAGGATATAATGTTAACAATCCAACGGCACACTATCGGGCAGAAAGTATTTAAGGGCATGGGAGCATCCGCACCGGCCTTTGGTATGATCGGGACACTCATTGGGTTGGTTCAGATGCTGGCCAACATGTCAAATCCCAACAGTATCGGACCGGCCATGGCAGTGGCCCTCCTGACGACCCTCTACGGCGCCCTTCTGTCCAACCTGGTTTTCCTGCCGCTGGCGGACAAATTGGCCCTCAGAACGCAGCAGGAGCAGGAGACCAAAAACCTCATTCTAGATGCCGTTTTAGGCATCAGCCAAGGTTTAGGGGGATTGATACTTCAGGAAACCCTGAAAGTTCACTTGGCCCCGAAAGACCGCCTCAAGATTGTGCCTAAAGCTAAAAGCGAGGCCAGCGTCTAGTGGACCAGAACGTTTTCGGGGCGAAAGAAGAAGAGGATGAAGGAGCTCCCGCCTGGGTTGTGACGTTCGGGGACCTGATGAGCCTTCTTCTTTGCTTCTTCGTTCTCATGCTGTCATTTTCTGAGATGGATCGACGGAAATACAAAGTGGTCTCCGGATCGGTCAAAATGGCCTTCGGGGTCCAGCGTAAAGTCCCGGTATTTGAATCTCCCAAAGGTCAGAAGATGATCGCAAGGGAGTTCGATCAAGCTATCGCTTTAACGCGATTCGAAAAAGATGTCGTCGATCCGCTCACGGATGAACTGAATAACAATTTCAAAGGACTAAAGAACCAGGTCGAAATCGAGGTCAGCGAAGATCAAGTGAAGGTCCGCCTGATGGGGGAAACTACTTTTGACACCGGAAAAGCCGAGATCCGGCCCGAATTTAGGCCGCTTCTGTTAAAAATCGGATCTATGCTGGAAAAAACAGCGGGGACGGTCATCGTTTCCGGTCATACGGACAATGTACCCTTGATAGGGGGTCCATTCAAAACCAACTTGGGGTTGTCCATAGGGCGTGCCGCATCGGTCGCCGAATTTCTGCTACAGCATACCTCAATCAATCCCGCAAGAATCTCGACCATGGGTTTCGGCGAACATCGACCGCTGGCACCCAACGGCACACCCGAAGGACGGCAGAGAAATCGAAGAGTTGAAATTATTCTCAGCAGCTAACCTTATCCCGCATGATTTCATCCAGGAGTGTTCCCGTGAATTTCATCCTAACAATAATCGGGTTGTATGTCTGCCTTCCTCTTTTTGCCTTTGCTGATACGGTGTTATTGAAGGATGGAAAACCGATTGAAACTGACAGAGCCTGGCGGGAAAGGGACAGAGTTTTCTTCGATCTTCATGGGTTGGAGTTCAGCGTCCCTCAAAAAGACGTGATCCGCATCGAGAGAAAAAAGCTTGCGCCCGACCCGAATCTTCCCCGCCCAAAGGAGCCCGGAATTCCTGTCACAACGACCAAGAGACGCCCTCCCGAAGAAGTGAAGCGTTCTGATCAACACCCCGCAACGCCTCCGGTCTCTGCGCCTAACAAAGCCGGCGAGACTGCAAATCTGATCCCTCATAATGGATTCCGCGATTTACGTTGGGGGATTGAGGTGGGCCGAGTGGATGGGTTAGTGGAAATAGACAGCGATGCCGGTTGGGATGGAGTCATAGAGTATATCCGGCCCGATGAGCACCTAAAAATGGGGGAAGCCCGTCTGAGATCAATTGTGTATGCCTTTTGGCGTAACCGGCTATATACAATAACGATCTGGACGCAAGGCCATGCGAACTATACTGCATTGCGCCACGAAGTATTTAAGCATATCGGCCGCGGTCATCGAAGTGATCAATCCCGCGAACGATATGTCTGGTCCGACAACTCTTCCGATAAAATGCTGGAATTCATTGAAAATGGCCAGACTGGAATGCTATGGATGCGATCAAAAGAACTTGACCGGTTATATAAACTATCCGAATTAAGAGTACCATCATCCTATTTGAACGCGATGAGAGGAAGAGCCCCCATTGAAGTGATTACACGCCCCCGCCACACCGCCCCCTAATTGTGAAAAAGATTTCACAAAATCTGTTTTATCCAATTCCCAACCGCCAACGGTGTTGCACCAATAATATATATAACTTTCTGTAATAGTTTTCTATTTCAGCTATGCCGAGGTTATGCATGATTATTGCAGACCGTAAACGCAGTTGAGTGACTATGGGAGGCAGGAATGATAAAACGCAAAGGAGGCATCGCGTGAAAAAGTTAGCTTTAGCCCTGTTGATGGGTTTCGTACTGGCCCCAAGCGCTTTTGCTTATACCATGATCAAAGATCCGAACGTGTTCTACTCCATCTTTGAAAAACCCAAGAAACTGATTGAGTTCACCAAACTCAAGGATGGCACGACCTTTGACAAGATCCCCGTCAGCTATAAGCCGCATCAATTTTACGCATCCAATCCGGATTGTTTAATTATTGGCACCGGGGATGGCAACGGAGCAGGTGGTTTCGAAGCAATCGCTGTCCGACCCAATGCTTTTTCGAGCACGTGGTCCTTTAAGGGGGCCGATCCCACAAAGCCGAACTCATTTTGTGATGCCGTCATCTGGTTTGATCAAGGGATATCAGCCGGAAACTACAAAATGACCGTGTCGGCTCCCGCCGGTCAATCGCAACCGTTCGTCCTGTACACGGAAGACGGATTTCTCGGCATTCTACCCGACAGCCCTCAAGAAACTCATTTCGTATTAGACCACATTCACATTCTGTACAGTTTTGAAACCGAGTTTTCGAAGGTCGCCCCTGCTTCAGAATCAGAAGGATCCTATTGGGCCCAACTCAAATTTGAGATGACATCTCCGTGCCCGTCGCGGACCAGGGTTACTTATCGAAGGGGGCTTGATTGAAAAAGTTTTCTATAATTTCATTGAATCCATAGGCTAATTCCGTATTCTTTACCTCGGTTTCTGTGAACCACCGTAACTCCTGGCCTTCATTGAGTTCGATCTTGGCGGTATCCAGATTACTCCTTTTCCAAAAAGTATATTCGATGCGATCACTAAATTCATCAACCGCGAACAGCTCAAATTTATCAAGGCGCAGCTTCATTTCTTCCATCATCTCCCGCACAATACATTGAACGGGGGTTTCATGACCTTCAACATGTCCGCCAGGTGCGTCCCACATGTTTGGATAGGGCAAGTTCGGCTTGTTATCCCTCAGAAATAGGAGGACTTGTCTTTGGTCGTTAATAAAAAGGATGCTCGCGCCTTTTCTTTTCATATCGTCACCCGATCTCACGGCAAGGGATCGCACGCCGAGATTTCCGCCGCGGACCAGACATCATCAGCTACAGAAGGCCCGGCGACGAAGGCAAGCTCGGCTCCCCCCCCCAGGGGAGAATTGCGCGGAATTCCTGAATTGTGCCTGCCGGAGCCACAAAAAAAATTGACGATCGACTATCTGCGGAATTCATGGCGATCCGGCGTTCGGATAACCGTTTAGATCGCAAGCTTTCCTTAAATAGCCAATCGTCAATTTAGGATAGTCAATTCCTTGTAGTTGAAAAGAATCTTTCTCCCCCAAATTTTTCGCCCCGAAAGAGAGCCCCCAAGAACTCTTCCCGGACGGCCATCCTGCAAGGCAAGGCTTGGAAGATCTTGGAGTTCCCAGACGGCTGCCAAAAGGTTCTGCCTCCAACCTCAAACTGCGAGTCGCAGCCGCAAAGATCGAAAAAATTTAGGCGCTCCGGGCGCACCGAGCGCCTAAAATTCCCTCAGCGGCAGATAAGCACCCAAACCCCGCCTCAAACAGACGGTACTTTCACTTTGGCCATATCGTCAATCAGAAATTCCAGACCGAGTTTCCGCAGGCTGGCCTCACTGGGCACGGTGGTGTGGGGATCCCAGCCAATCCGTTCAAGGAATTCCCGGCTCAACGTCTTGTAGTCCACCGTCACCCCTTTTACATTCCCTTCTTTGAGGGGCGGCTCACCTACGATCCGGCCCGGCATGTTGCGGGTTAAGGGGTTGATGCCTTCACGCAGATTAAACGCGTGGCGCATCGTGTAGATTCGCAGCCCCACCTCGTATAACTTCTCCAAGTCATAGGCCCGACCGGTAACGGCCGCCAGCTGGTCCGGCAGGCTTTGCACCGGGTAGCTCAGATAGCCGAACATACATAAACCGGCCGCATTGACTACTTCGACTAGGGTCACGAGTTTGAAATGAGTCTCTGCCTGCCCGGTATACGTATATTTATCCCCCTCGGGTAGCTCCAGCCCGGGCGGCGTAATCAACTCCCCGCCCTGGGTGTGACGGGCCGGGGTTGCCGTCAGCAGGTAGGTGGTCGCAAGCCCTGGTATGAATTTGGGGTCATGGGCCGGTATTTCCTCGCCCTGGATATGGACCGCATATTCGGCACCTTTTTTTCCCAGCTTTGTCCAGGCCGCATGAGCGCCGTCCGCCAAGACATCACCGAATCCCTCCCGCTTGCCTATTTTCTCGGTCATGGCGACGATCGACGCGGCATTCCCCCAGGTCAACTCCAATCCATCGGTATCCTGTTTGGTGATCAAGCCATTTTCGTAGCACTCGATCGCGTAGGCGATGGTGGCCCCCACCGCAATCGTATCCAGACCCAGGTTATTACAAATCTCGTTGATCTTAACGATGGAAGCCAGATCGTCATTTAACAGGTTGGAGCCGAACATGGCCAGGGTCTCATATTCCGGCTTGTGGCCGACTTTGCCGTTGAGCTCGAGGGCAAACTTTCCGCCTCGCTGGGCCATGCGGCCTCCGCATGCAACCGGACAGTGCCAACAGCCATAGGGCTTGTAGCCCTCCAGGCCGATTACGGCGTCATCACTGATCTTGCGGGCTCGCTCGGAGGGGAAATCGGTTGTCCCGGCCCCGGCCCAATTCTTCACAGGGCTGTCTCCGCTGATGATCGAATCGTGGGTTATCCCGGCCGTACCATATTTGTTGAAGACCGGATAGGCCCCGGTGGCCTCCTTGAGAATTTTCTTCCGGAGGGCCTTCATCTTTTCTTCATCGGACAAAGGCACTTTCATTTTGCCTTTCACCACCACCGCTTTTAGCTTTTTGGAGCCCATCACCGCGCCGAGTCCCGACCGGCCCGCGGCCCTTTCTTTGTCATTCATGATGCAGGCAGTCAAAGCCAGTTTTTCACCGGCCGGACCGATGGAGGCAATCTGGATGTCCTTTCCGTGACGTTCCATGAGGAGATCCTCCAGGGGCGTTACCCCCAGCCCCCACAAATCACCGGCGTCCCGAAGTTCGGCCTGCCCTTCGTTAATGAAAAGGTAGACCGGTTTGGACGCGATCCCGCTGAACAATATCCCGTCAAAACCGGCGAATTTGAGATGGGGCCCCAAAA
>CP070697.1:875494-887206 GCA_020353555.1 Desulfobacterales bacterium | reverse complement strand
CCCGCGCGTTGATTTCAAACAGGATGCCGCGCAAAGGACGGTCAGTCCGGGCCTAAGCGGAACTGCTTTTTACGGTTCGATTTAAGGAGCTCTAATTTTCTCAGACGGTTTCCCGATGCCCAAAGCCGATGAGCGGCCGGCCGGGATATTATTCATACCGCTAGATTGATACGATTTTTCGATTTTAGCTCACTTGTACGCGAATGATGTTTCCAATATGGAGGGCCAAGAATTTCACGGGGTCATTGTTGTCAATAAGCCCGTCAACATATCATCGGCCCAGGCGGTGGCCGTGGTAAAGCGCCTGGCGAGGGCTAAAAAAGCAGGACACACCGGTACTCTTGATCCCTTGGCCGAAGGGGTGCTCGTCTGCTGCCTGAACCAGGCCACCCGGATCGCCCGGTTTCTGCTGCACGGTAAAAAAAAATACGAAGCGGTGCTGCGTCTGGGTGTCGAGACCGACACCCAGGACGCAACCGGCGCCGTGACGGCGGTATGCGAAACGCTGAATTTCGCACCCACCACGCTGCAATCGGTTTTCAAACGGTTTGAAGGTGCGATCGACCAACAGCCGCCGGCCTATTCGGCTTTAAAACACAAAGGCGTTCCGCTTTACCGACTGGCCCGCTGCGGCCACCTGGTGCAAAAACCGCCCCGCAAAGTGCACATTGCCTCGCTTGAAATTCTTGACGTCAAGCTGCCGCACGTGCGCTTTGAGGTGGCCTGTTCGGGGGGAACCTATATTCGCACCCTTTGTGCCGATATCGGCCGCTTCCTGGGCTGTGGCGGACATCTGCAGGCACTCAAGCGGATCGCGAGCAGCGGGTTTACAATCGATCAAGCCGTCTCCTTGCAAGCGCTGGAAAAGATCGCTGCCGCCGGCAAGTTGCCCCGTATTCTGATCAGTATGGCCGGCGCTCTGCCGGAGATGGCGGAGTACACGGCCGGCCCGGACTTAATCGACCGAATACGACACGGCCAAACGATAACTACCCATGATTTGCTTCCCAACACTCTTGATGAAAAGACCCATCGTTCGCACGCCTTGATCAAGATCGTTGATTCCGCCAAGGAACTGGTAGCGATCATAAACTATCACAGAGGAATGCCGAATTTAGATTATTGTTGTGTCTTCCCCCGCCGGGATCCTGCCGTCGGTGGGGAAAATTAAAAGGGGAAAATTGTTTAGTAACGATTGCGCGTTGACGATTTAACGGGTTGCAGAGGAAGCGGGTTGCCCGCAAAAGGCCAAACGTAACTGTTAGGCACCTGGCTTGACGCCCGAGGGAATGTTGCGCGAGCGGAGTGGGTCCTGGCAGCAAAAACATGCACAATGATGGAAACAAACTCTTGTTTGTTTGGTTTATTGAAGATATAAAGCCGAATTAAACCGCAAGCATGTACATTTCAGCAGGAGGAGGCCAAAAGAAATTGGGTTTTACAACTGAAGACAAAAAAAGGCTGATTGACCAATTCAAGCTGCACGAATCAGATACCGGATCACCGGAGGTTCAGGTGGGACTCTTGACCTATCGGATATCGCATCTGACCGAGCACTTAAAGATTCACAAAAAGGATCATCACTCGCGCAGGGGTTTGTTGATGCTGGTTGGCAGACGGCGCCGCCTTCTAAATTATGTGAAGTTTAAAGACGTAAGCCGTTACCGGGCAATCATTCAGGCCTTAGGATTGAAAAGGTAGAAGCACCGGATCCCCACAACTTGCAGGCTCATGCTTTCCAAGGCTCAATTTTAACTTGGCGTAAGAAAAAATACATCCAACTTTTTGCACACCTGTTTTGCTGCTACTGTGGATCATATCCGTACCCTGCGTGCCGGCTTACCGTCCAACCCCCATGGCTCTCGACCGTGAAACGCGGACGCGCGGTCTTCGCCGCGCTCGGTGGGAATATACGCATCATAGGGGGCGGTTGCAGGTTTGATGGCGTTTGATTGAGGAGACGAAGATGGAAATTTTATTGAAAGAAGAAATCGGGGGCAAAACCCTGAGCATACAGACCGGCAAGGTTGCCAAACAGGCATCGGGATCCGTCATTGTTCAATACGGTGACAGCATCGTCCTGGTCACTGTTGTTGCTTCCAACGAAGAAAGGCCTGCCGATTTTCTACCCCTATCGGTCGAGTACCAGGAAAAAATCTATGCCGCCGGCCGCATTCCGGGCAATTACTTCCGTCGCGAAATCGGCCGTCCCAGCGAAAAAGAAACCTTAACCGCGCGGCTGATCGATCGCCCCATTCGACCGCTTTTTCCCAAAGAATGGCGTTATGAAACCCAAGTCATCGCCACCGTCCTTTCCATGGATCAGGAAAACGATCCGGACACCCTGGCCATGCTCGGCGCTTCCGCGGCTCTGGAAATTTCAGACATTCCCTTTGCCGGGCCGATCGCCAGTGTGCGGGTGGGTCGCCTCGACGGCCAATTCAAAATCAATCCCTCGATTCAAGAATGTGAAATCAGCGATATCAATATCATCGTGGCCGGCTCGCGAACCGGCGTCGTCATGGTGGAAGGCGGAGGCAATTTAGTTAGCGAAGCGGATATGCTCGAAGCCATATTTTTCGGCCACGCGGCCATGCAACCGCTCATCGACCTGCAAGAAAAATTGAAGGAGACCCACGGCAAACCCAAACGGCTGTTTGCACCGCTTGAAAAAGATCAGGATCTGGTCCACCGCCTGGAAGCAAACGCTGCGCCGCGCATAAGCCAAGCCATTCTGATTCCGGAAAAAACAAAGCGTGCTTCGGCCTTACGGACAATCAGAGCCGAGGAATTCGAGAAGTTGGGCGAGGCCTATGTCGATCGCAAGGGCGAAGTGTATGAAATTTTACAAGATATCCAAAAGAAACTTTGCCGGGACCTTATTTTAAAGGAAGGTCGGCGGATTGATAACCGCCGCTTTGACGAAATCCGGCCGATTGCCTGCGAGGTCGATCTGTTGCCTCGGCCCCACGGCAGTGCCCTCTTTACCCGCGGCGAAACCCAGGTGCTCGGCGTGCTGACCCTGGGTTCCGGTCAAGACGAGCAGCGGGTGGAAACCCTGAGCGGCGAAGAATTTCGGCCGTTTATGCTCCATTATAACTTTCCGCCGTATTCGGTGGGTGAAGTCAAACGCATTGCCGGCCCCACCCGCCGGGACATCGGCCATGGAGGGCTGTCCACGCGCGCCCTGGAGAAGGTTTTGCCGGACAAAGAAGAATTCGACTACACCATTCGTCTGGTTTCCGAAGTCTTTGAGTCCAACGGTTCGTCTTCCATGGCAACGGTATGCGCGGGAACGCTGGCGCTCATGGACGGGGGGGTTCCCATCAAAGCGCCGGTGGCCGGCATCGCCATGGGCCTGGTCAAAGAGGGCGATCAGGTCGTTATTCTTTCCGATATTCTCGGCGATGAAGACCACACGGGCGATATGGATTTCAAGGTCACCGGCACCCGAGAGGGAATCACCGCTCTGCAAATGGACATCAAAATTCATGAGCTTTCCCGCAGCATCCTGGAAAAAGCCTTGGAGCAGGCCCGCACCGGCCGGCTCTTTATTCTGGAAAAGATGCTGGAAGCCTTAAAGGAGCCCCGCAAGGAAATCTCTCCCTATGCCCCGTCCATCTTCAGCATCCAGATCCATCCTGATAAAATCCGCGAAATTATCGGCCCCGGCGGTAAGACCATCCGGTCCATCCAGAGCGAAACGAATACGCGGATTGATATTGAGGATTCCGGTTTGGTAAAAATTGCGGCGGTTTCCAAGGAGGAAGGCGAGGCCGCGATTAAAATGATCAATGATCTGACCAAAGAGCCGGAGGTGGGCCACATTTATGAAGGCAACGTGGTCAAAATTACGGATTTCGGCGCCTTTGTGCAAATACTGCCCGGCTATGACGGTCTCGTACACATTTCCCAACTGGCGAATCGGCGGGTCACGCGGGTGTCTGATGTCGTTAAAGAAGGCCAAAAAATCAAAGTCAAAGTTCTTGAAATCGGTCGCGACGGAAAGATCCGGTTGAGCCACAAGGCTGTCTTGGAAGAGGAATATGGACGCACCAATAAATAAGACCATCCTTGCCAACGGCATTCGCATTCTCAGCAAAAGAATGACCCAGGTCCGATCCGCGTCGATGGGAGTTTGGGTGAACGTCGGGGCGCGGGATGAAGCCGCGTCAGAAAGCGGACTCTCGCATTTCATCGAACATATGATTTTTAAGGGAACCCAAAAACGGTCCGCATTTCAAATCGCCAAAGAATTTGATGCCATCGGCGGTCATACCAATGCCTTCACGGCCATGGAAAACACCTGTTACCACGCCAAAGTCATGGACACGCACCTGGAGACCATGGTTGACATCTTATCGGACATTTTTTTGAACTCCGTGTTTGATGAAAGGGAGGTGGAGCGGGAGCGGCCGGTCATCCTGCAAGAAATCGGAATGATCGAAGACAGTCCGGATGAATATGTGCATGTACTTACCGGTCGCAATTTCTGGGGCGATAATCCCTTGGGGCGCTCGATTCTCGGTCGGCCGGAAAATATCATCGGCTTTGATGCGGCAATGATAAAGAATTTTTTTCATCGTCTGTATCAGCCCGAACGGATCGTGATTTCGATCGCCGGCAATGTTGACCATGCGCATTTCGTCGATCTGGTCGGTCCTTCTTTTGAAACCATCCGACCGGGCAACGGCTTTCCGGAACGGATTACCCCTGAGAGCCACTCCGGAGTGGATTTGCATTACCGCGAACTGGAACAAGTCCACGTCTGCCTGGGAAGCAAGGGGTTATCCATTACCGATCCCCGTCGCTATGCCTTCTCCTTGCTCAATACCATCCTGGGGGGCAATATGAGTTCCCGCCTTTTTCAGGAAATACGGGAGAAAAGGGGCCTAGCCTACTCCGTCTATTCTTTCATTTACTCCCATGTAGATACCGGGATGTTCGGGGTTTACGGGGGCGTGGCCCCGAAGCAGACCCATGCGACCATTGCGCTGATCTTAGAAGAAATCCGTAAATTGCAAAATGAGCCCATCGACCGCACCGAATTGCGCGACGCCATGGAGTTCACCAAAGGCAGCCTGTTGTTGGCCTCTGAAAGTACCGACAACCAGATGGTGCGAACCGCGCAGAACGAGATCCACTTCGAGCGCGACATCCCTCTCCAGGAAGTTCTGGATCAGGTCGAGGCGGTGACGGAAGAAGAAATTCGCGATTTGGCCGGCTGCCTCTTCAATACCGACCAGATGGCCTTGACGCTGCTCGGTCCGGTAAAAGACCCGAAAACATTTGAAGATCTTCTGCCACGCCGGGCGCGGGATGAATCCCGGTCGAGGATTGAATAGCCGCTGGCGCGGGGGGCTCAGAGGCAATTCCGATCAGCCTCCAACCAATAACATTTTCTCAGCAAAGTAGTGCCTCACCCGGCATGGATTCCACCCCTGTCATAAAAATCCTGCGGCTGCGGCCCGATTTGGATGCCGATATCCCTCTGCCCCGTTATATGACCCCCCTGTCGGCGGGGATGGACATCTGTGCCGCCGTCGCAAAAGAGGTTGTGCTTGAACCCGGTGCCTCCGAGCTGATTCCGACGGGCTTTGCCATGGCCCTGCCGGCGGGCTTTGAAGCTCAGATTCGTCCGCGAAGCGGGCTGGCCGTGAAACACGGCATCGCCTTGATTAATTCACCCGGGACCGTGGACGCCGACTATCGGGGAGAAATCATGATTGCCGTCATCAACCTGGGTCAAAGATCTTATACGTTGCGCCGCGGGGACCGCGTCGCCCAGATGGTTATCCAAAGAGTCTTCCAGGCTAGATGGGAGGTCGTGGCCCAATTGGAGGAAACACAACGTAACACGGGCGGCTTCGGACATACGGGGCTCTGATTGGGCAAATTGGTCCGCTCGGCAAGCGGTCAAGGACCGCGGGGATGGATACGGCTTTCAGAAACGACGGCGAAGGCGACGCCAAATGTCGCATTTTAAGATTCATACCACAATATATTGTTGACAAATACTAAAACCTTCACTATATATTGTCACCATCAGCAGCTTCTCCCGACTCTCTGGGCAGGGGTTGGTATTGCCCATGCTCACAATTGGACCACGTAACCTTTTAACCTGATACCTTTCGAAATGAGCTCGTTTTTGCCGGTCTCATTTTTGAACGGACACCAACGATTCCCCCAAGAATTCTATAACCAATGCCCGGCGACGACCCAACTCCCCTACCTTGGCAGCCAGATTCTGACTACAACCTATCCATCTGCGTGCTTGCCAGCGGGAGCAAGGGCAATGCGATCTATATTTCCGACGGACGCACTTCCATCTTGCTGGACGCCGGCCTGTCGGGCTCTGAAATCGAGCGCCGCTTGAAATCCAGGAATCTCAGCCCTGCCGATCTCGATGCCCTGCTGGTGTCCCATGAACACACCGACCACATCCAGGGCATCGGGGTTCTCTCCCGCCGCTTCAAACTGCCCGTTTATCTCAGCCGCGCGACGGGACAAACATCGCCCGCCCTAGGTAAAGTCCATGAACTCAAAACGTTTGAGTGCGGTTTGACCTTTCGCATCAACCGGCTGATAATTCATCCCTTTTCGATTTCCCACGACGCCGCCGACCCGGCGGGCTTCACCATCGCACAAAACGGAACCAGAATCGGCATCGCAACGGACCTGGGGATAGCCACGTCCATGGTCAAAGAGCATCTCAAGGGCTGCGCTCTATTGATTGTGGAAGCTAATCACGATCCGGAGCTGCTGGCCAATGGCCCCTATCCCTGGCCGGTAAAACAGCGCATCCGCAGCCGAACGGGTCATCTCTCCAATATCGATTCCAAGAACCTTCTGAAGGAACTGCGGCACGAAGGCCTCCGACACGTCATTCTGGCCCACCTGAGTGAAACCAACAATACGCCTCAGAAAGCCTTCGAGGAAGTCGCTCCGGCGCTGGCCAATTCCAGAACCCACCTGACGGTTGCCCGCCAGGATATCTGCGGGCCGTTAGTGCATCTGAAATAATCCGCCGCCAATCTAACCGATACTCGCTTCGGTCCTCAAATCCTTGGCTGATGGACTTGGTGCGGTTCCGGCCTTGCGCCTGCGCGCCATCCGGGGAAGATTTGTTGACAAGCGTCAATAGATTATTACTCTACTAATTCAAAGTGTTATGACAACCGTCAGTTATTTTCAAAACATAAGCGGCACCTCCATACAGGCCATTTTCAACATTCCGCCAACCATCTCCGCGGACGGTTGCAGGGGTGTGGGGAGCACGTTTGAAAAGAATCCAATGAAGATGCATTCTGGTGGGATATTGATAGGAGAGGCCAAACATGTCCGCTTAGTATAGAGCCAAGAAATTGTTGGATGAAGGGGTCGGGACCTACATCAAAAATGATTTTCAGACTAAGCGCATTGCGCATCGCACAGTTTACGGATCAGAAGATAACGGGCGATCTCGCCATTTGAACTTGCGCAACGAAGCGCGTGTCTACCGGAGTTGAGCCGAGCGCTCGTCAAGACCCCGACGGCCGCTTGCTCCGCGGCGTTGTGTGGCGTGCGGAACGGCTGGGCACGTGCAAATCGCGCCAATATAGAAGCATCGGGTAAGATTATGCCGCCGAACGCACAAACCGGGCATCAGGTGCACCTATGAAACTCAACTGGGTGGAACGCGGGCTGGTTAACAATCCCCTGCGGCGGGCGGGACAATACCTGGAGATTCAATGGTTTAAAAGCACTCTGCCCGTGAACGCTGGGGCCAAGATCTTGGAGATCGGGTGCGGCCGCGGCGCGGGCGCCGCGTTGATCCTCGAAAAATTCCAGCCGGCGTCCCTTTATCTCCTGGATCTCGATCCGCAGATGATGAGAAAGGCCAAAGCCTACCTGTCGACCCATGCCCACGCAAACATATCTTTTTATGTGGGCGATGCCGTCTGCCTGCCATTTAAGGAGGCCTGCTTGGACGCCGTCTTCGGTTTCGGCTTTCTGCATCACGTGCCCGGATGGCGCAGCGGTCTCGCCGAAATTGCCCGCGTTTTGAAAACCGGCGGTGTCTATTACCTCGAAGAACTTTACCCATCTCTGTATCGGAATTTTATCACCAAGAATATCCTGGTTCACCCCGAATCCGATCGGTTTAACAGCCACGACCTGCGGGAAGCCTTTGCGCGGAACGCGTTAACCTTGCAGCACACCTTTGAATTAAAAAAAATGGGGATTCTGGGGATAGGCGTCAAGACCCGCTAGGGGCTCCCCCCGGCCGCGGGCCCAACGCCCCGCTTTGTCCGCTACTCCCTTTCAATCGGAAAGGTCATGGCCGCTCCGTTCCAGCCGATAATCGTCACCATCAGCGACAATGATACAACGAGCAGCAGATAAATAATGCTGGGGCCTTGAACGCGATCCAGCACCTCCGGCACAGTCAGGCGCCAGAGGAAGATCACGATGGCCGTGACCAGCATGAGGATGGACAGCGGGATCTTGATCCTGACGGGCCTGAGGGGCTTGGCCAGGTAGTTGAGCCACCAGGTGTACAAGCCAGTGGTGATCGCGACCCCGGAAAATAGGATGCCGCCCCCCAGACAGTGCAACGCCGTGGTCTCGAAAGACTTCACACCGCTGATCAGGTACAGCAGGTTGAATACGGTGGTGGAAAACATGAAAACGATGGGAAAGTGCACGGTCATGGGATGGGGATGACGCCGGAGCATGGGATAGCGGGCCAAAAGCCAGGACAATCCCTGGGGCAGCTCTCTTTCGACCTTTTCTTTCTTGAGAATACCCACTTGCGGGTAGCGTTGCAGTACATCGGCCTCATGGGGGGCCGCCTGGATATCCGTTGTCAGGTCCCGCCCGGCAGGATGGCGTTTCATGTGCAGTCCTTGGCGCCACAGCTTGCTTTGGCTGACATCGTAAACCTTGCCTTCATGCGCAATATAGCTCGCCGCGCCGTTTTCACCGTTGAACTTGGCAAGTTCGTCCGCATCAAACTCTTTCATGGCTGACTCCACCGGTTCTAGATTAACAATTCGATGACTACGACCGTAAGCAGCGCTAAAGGGAAATAACTGGCTTTGTTGAACAGGGCCATCGCATCAGTGCTTTCTTTGGTTTTGTAAAGCCGTAAGGCGGGCCAAAGGAGAAAATAAAGGCCGACTCCCAGGAAGGCGAGCACATGGGGCCGAGCAAAAGAAATCTGGGATAATGGCAGTAAAATCAGGTTAAAGACCATGGCAAGGAGAACCGATCCCAGGATGATCCCGCGGGCCCAATTCATCCCCAAACGGATCGGGACGGTTTGGGCATGAAAGCGCTTGTCTTCCTCCAGATCGACCCAGTCATTGGGAACATTTTGGCCGCCGATCTCCCAGAAAAAAAGCATCAGAAATAAAACGAGCAAAAATGCGAAGGAAGGATTCGGATCCACGGCCACAACGGCCGCAATCGCGCCGGCGGTCTTGACAACCCCGCTGACGAGAGTGCGCAGCGGACTGATTTTCCACATCAGACAATAAACGGCCTCCAACAAACAGCCTGCGATAAATACCAGCACACACCAGGGGTTCAATAAATAGGCGCCGATCAGCGCCAAAAGTGCCCATGCCAGGGACCAGACAAGACCCTCCCTGAAACTCAAAAACCCTTGCGCCATGGGATGACGGACAAAAACGGCGTCGATATCCGGGCAGTCTCCCGCGGGGCGCCGCGCGCCCGCCTGCAACTTTCGCTTGTCGGAACGATAGCCGACCACATCGTTGAAGGCGTAAACCGCGGTGTAGCCGGCAAAGACGGTGATCAATCCCAAACCGACAACGGTCAATGACGGAAAGTGTCCGAGCCAAAGCAAGGCGCCCAGCGCGGCCGTACACATGTCCAGCAACCCGTGCGGCGTCCGGGAAAGGGCCCAGAAGAGCTTTAAGCGCGCCAGACCGCTTAGATTATATTGGCAGGATGTTTGGGGCACGCGATTTATCCTAGCTGCCGATTTGAATGCGAGTTCAACAGACGAGATGTCGGCTACGTTAAGCTGATCAGCTTTAGAATTCTCCTGTCCGCGGTCAAAGGGGCCTGTCGGGGACAAAGCTAAAGTCTGCACGATTTAACATTTAGGTGTCGCTGTCGTCAAGCCGTTATGCTACCCCCCGATCCAGACCCCGTAGCGCACGCCCCACACAATCGGAGGTACGCCGGTCAAGCAAAGAAATGCTGCAGCGGCCAGGCTTAACCTTAATCCGGCCATCCGACCGCGCTCTTCCGCCCGTTGCTGCAGATCGGGAAGGTGCTTGGCAACCATGGCGGCAATCCCGGCTGCCGCGCCCTCCCAAGCGACCATGACCAACAGGCCGCAAAGCACAAAACCTATAAACTGGCACCGCGGAAGGAAAAGACACCAAAGGCAACGCGGATGGAGAACCTGATAATAATGCGCGCTGAAAACCTTGGCCAGGGTTAGGGCGGCCACGGCCACCCAACTCCAGGCGACTAAGGATAATCCGCCGCCAATCCGCGTCCAGGCACAGGATCGGGATTTCCAGGACCATATCCCGCAACCAAGGAGCATGACGCTGCTGCAGCCAAAGGCCCAGAGCCAATAGGAATCGGCAATTCCGGCCGCACTCTGGGTTTCAGCCAGGGAACGCAACTGATCATAAACCACTGCGCAGCAGTCCACCGGCCGCCCAACATCGACACGTAGGATCGCCCGAAAAGTATCCCCCACGGCGAGCAGGAGCAAAGGCGCGCACAGAAGCAACATCCGCGCGTTTAACCTGGTTAAAGTCGCGTCCGGGCGGGGGCGGTTGAGTTTTTCCAAAACCCGCCCCACAAACATGAAAACGATAGCCACGAAGCGCAGTGCCAGTGCGCGTTGGCCTGAGCCGCCGCTGGCCTGCAGCACGCCGGTCCCGCAAAAGGCGCCGGGCACGATCGCGGGCAGAACGTTGGTGATACCGATGATGAGCGCCACGTTGGCCATTGCGAATAAAGCATAGGCCCATCGCGCTCGATCGGCAGCGGTTTCGGCCGCGATTTCACGCTGAATTCGCCGGTTTGCCACGGCCGGCGAGGCTTCCTCCAGCGCCATCCTCATCGCCGTTCGGAATGCCGCCAGCACGAGGAGCAGGCTCAAAAGATCCAATACCCAAACCGCCAACAGCAGCGGATGCCAAATCATGCGCTTCCTTTAGACCGCCACGCCTCTATCCCAAATGGAGGCCCACCCAATCACCCTGCAAAAGTATTCAGATACGCGTCTGATCGGAAACGGTATTCAAAAAGGTTAGATTTTGGGGTTTTCAGTCAATTCGAGTGTCGCCACGATTTTCCGGAATCCTTACGAATAGCGGGAAGTTTTTTTGAAAACGGCCCCATTGTTACCAGAATTTAATCATGAGGACAAGTCACACCGCCCGTCAAAACAGGGCCAACGCATTTGGAAATAACTAACAGATTAGCCCTTTGAAAAACCAGGGATAGATCGCCCGCTGATCGCCCCTTCGGCCCGCGTTTTACACGGTTTCAAATCTGATCACCCCTGCCGCGCCCCGTGCTGAACGTGGTCAATGTGACAAAGTAGAATTAATGACCTCTCATCTTCTCAGACCGTTTCCCGCTGCCCAAAGCCGATGGGCGGTCGACCGGGATATTTTTCATACAGCTAAACATTCATGGCCCTGTGGGCCACCACAATGCATGAAAATTTTATTT
>CP070697.1:863532-875394 GCA_020353555.1 Desulfobacterales bacterium | reverse complement strand
AAAAATCGCATGCAGTTTTTCCGCCAGAGACATCTGGTCGTTGATGTTGGAGATACTCGGAAAAATAATCAGCTGCACAGACAGCAGGGCCATGAGGATATAGGCCACAAAGAACTCCGGGAAAGAAATCGTGCTCAGCGTCACCATGGAAATGATACGGTCAAACAGGCTGTTGCGGTAGAGCGCGGCAACGATGCCGAGGATAATCGAAAGCGGGACGGCGATGACAGCGGCCGACATCGCCAAAAAGATCGTATTCGAAAAGCGCCACCCGATCAGTTCGGCAATGGGACGCCCATTGGCAAGCGAATTTCCAAAATCGCCTTTCAAAAAGCCCGCGAGCCATGAAAAATATCGTATGTGCGGGGGAAGGTCGAGCTTGAGCTCCTTGCGAAAGGCCTCAACCGTTTCGGGCAACGCATTTTGCCCTAATATTTCTTCGGCCAGATCTCCCGGAAGGGCTTCAACCCCAACAAAAAAAAGCAGTGAAATGACGATCAGGGCCAATAGCCCCAAACCGATTCGTTTCAATACCAGTACGCCAAGTGAATCCATATTGCACTAAATACCCGTCGGTCTAAAACGGATAGCATCCGCCCTCGCCCTCTCTCGTTTTCGAAAGAGGGCGCGACGGAATTAGGAACTGTGGATGACGGCTTTCATGATTTAAACCACCAGCGCTCGGCGCACCGGAAACCGTCCATCTCCCAGTTAGCCGCCAGCGGTCCGTGGCCGATCTTGTCGTTTGCCGCGGACAGATCGGTTGCAAACATTGGAACGACAACCCCACCGTCATCGCGTACGAGGCCCTGCATTTCGATGTACATCTGCCGGCGTTTCGATTCGTCCAGTTCGGCACGAGCCGTTACCAGCAATTTGTTAACACGCTCATTTTTCCAGAATGTATCGTTCCAGGAGGCATCTTCGGCATAGGCGGTGCTGAACATCATATCCTCAGTTGGACGACCGCCCCAGAAGACCGCCCACCACGGTTTTTTCATCCACACGTTGCTCCAGTAACCGTCGTTGGGTTCGCGCACCACGTCGATATTGATTCCCGCCTTGGCGGCTTTTTCCTTGCAGAGCACCGCGGCGTCCACCGCTCCGACGAAAGCGGCTTCGGCGGCATGCAGGCGGAATGTCAAGTCACCGACCCCCGCTTTTTGGAGGTGAAATTTGGCCTTGTCCGGATCAAATTGGCGTTGCGGCAGATCGGAGGCGTGATAACGGTTGGCTTGGCTGATGGGATGATCATTGCCGACGGTACCGAAACCCCGCAAGATGGTTTTGGCCATCTGTTCACGGTCGATGGCATATTTCAGCGCCAGGCGGACATCGTTGGTGTCGTAGGGTGCGGTGTCACATCGCATCGCAAAGGTATAGTGCTTGAATCCGTTTTGCTCCATGACTTGAATGCCGGGGGTGTGTTTTAGGAAGCGGACCGTCTTCAATTCACAGCGGTTCATGGCGTCAATCTGTCCGGTTTTGAGGGCATTGGTGCGGGCGTTAACGTCGGGTATCGACAGCGTTTCGACTTCATCGAAGCGGGCACGGTCGGGTTTAAAATAGTTGGGGTTGCGCACAGCGAAGGCCCTGACCCCCGGTTCGAAATCTTTGAGCATATATCCGCCGGTGCCGATACCGTCGAGAAAATTGCTGCCTGCCGGTGAAATCGTTAAGTGGTAGTCGCTCATGATGTAGGGGAAGTCGGCGTTACCCCCTTTTAAGGTGAAAATCACCGTCTCGTTGCCGTCTTTGTTGATGTCCGCAATGGCCTCGATTATCCCCTTGGCGGCCGATTTGGTGTCTGGACCGCGGTGATGGTTGATTGAATAGATGACGTCGTCGGCATCCATGGTCTTGCCGTTGTGGAATTCGATCCCCTTGCGAAGTTTGAAAACCCACTTCTTGGCATCAGGCGTCGCCTCCCAGCTTTCTGCCAGTTCCGGGATGGGGCGGGCCTCATGGTCGATCTCCACAAGTGTGTTGCGGAGCTGCCCCTGGTTGAGCACTTGCAACATCATATCGGTGATGGTGGCCGGATCCAGTGAATCCGTGGTCGAGCCGCCGGCCAAGCCCAGGCGGAACCTTCCGCCCTTTTGGGGTGTAGCTGCTTGGGCGTGCGATCTGAAGAGCAGCGGTGAGACGGCAGCCGTCAGGCCCAGTGCCGAGACCCTCGCTATGAATTCGCGACGGGTAATTGTCCCTCGTATCAGCAATTCTTCGAGTTCTTTCAGTTTAGCCATAATTTTCCTCCTTTGGTTTCCGTTATGATTATTTCCCGATGTTTTCCTTGGGGGGTCGTTCCTGGCCGGACGACACCGATTCATGGCTGAGTTCCAGGGGAGTTTCCTCAATGCCGCTGACATCGATCAGATTGAGAATTTGATTCATAGCCGTGGCGAGTATTTGAACATGCTCATTTTCCAAATCGGCCAGCTTTTTGACGAATTTCTTTTCGATCGGATCCGGGATGCGCTCGCTCAGTTCTTTTCCGGTGTCGGTCAGAATAATCAAGGCCACCCGGCGATCCCCCTCTTTGCCCGCACGCTTGACCAGAGTTTTCCTTTCAAGGCGGTCGATAATGCCCGTCATGTTCGACGGAGTCACATACATCGAGCGGCTCAGCTCGGCAGAAGACATTGCTCCATTGTTCAACAAAAGCCGCAAGACAACGCTCTGCGGACCCGTTAGTCCGAATTGTCTGCTCATTTTTTGGGAATCAAGATAGACGGCTCGAACTAATTTCCGGATAGATCCGACAATGTCCTTAATGACGATTTCATTTTCAGGATTCATCCTAACACTCCGATCCAATGGTCCATTTTTTATATCTGTTTACAAATTATTTGTCAATGTTTTAACAATATTAGGATATACTATATAGTCTTTTATAGTTAATGATTACATTTTAGTCATGAAGATCCCGCCCCCAGATCCAGCCAACTCGGGGATGTGAACGTCACGCGGATCACTGAAGTGGTAGTCGTCCGGAAAATACCCTTTTGGGTCCCGGCGGGGCCGCTTTCCGACAGGAAGTGACGACGGCCGGCACACATTCGCATGCCGATTGCTCGTTTTTCACTGTTTGACAGATGGATGGACCGATGTGGGGCCTGACAACATTTCAGTATTCCGTAACGTGCCACGCGTAACTCCCAGCCCGTGATAAACGAAAATCAGCTCGCAAACCGTCCATTATCGACGGTTTTGCTTTTTTTCTTGGATCTGCGGGCCAGCCATCCAATGCGGCCCACCTTGCGTGCGTCAAACTCCGGAACATAGGGTTTGATATCCAGCAACGGGGTTTGATCGACCACATCAATATCCTGCACGTGAAGCCGGCCGTCAGTGATTCCCATCAGACGCACAACGGAGATTCCAATCGGGTTGGGACGCGCCGGCGCCCGAGTGGCGAAAAGACCGTGCAGCGCGTCGTCCAGAAATGGTTTGACCTTCAAAGCGTACTTTTTCGATAAATGAAAATGATAAATGAGAAATATGTGGGAAAACCCTTCCAGGTCATCGAGGCCGGGAATATATTTCGGGAAAACTTCAACTTGCGCCTCGACGCCCACGGCTCCGGCGGCCTGAATAGGCGTTCCATCCGGCGTCGCAAACGGAGAGTGGATGATTCCAATCGGTTCATACGTGATGATGTTCATGGTCGCTGTGCCCCTTTCTTGCTTTAAGTTCGAAATTGATTCTGCGGTCCAAAGTTGGACCTTCGTGGAGCGGGTTACAACCAGGTGGTAGCGGGTATTGGGCCCGTCGCGGTTGGGCCAATGGAAGTTAGACAATTTAGGCTGTGTTGGCAAGAGGGGATCTTGATCCAGATGCGCGACGTCCATTGACAGCCTGAAATGCGATAACCTTTGATTGCAGCCGTGGTTTTCAATGAACCGCCTTCGAGTGGTGAATGCATTCCATTGCCGAAGGCAGAAAGGACTAGACATGGAGCCACAAAGAAATCAGGGACAAAGATTAAAGGTTTTTCTTCCCGACGCGCGGATTCTTTCCGCCGAAGAAATCGCCGGCCGGCCGGCCGAAAAAAAGGAAATGGCCCAAGCCGCCGGCCAAAAGGGCATTTGGCTGGAAGTCGATTGCCCGGAAGATGAATGTCTCATCGAACAGAGCTCGGATCTTCCCTAGCACTGGCAATCTAATTCTAGCGCATAATTCGATGGTGTCGCCCCACCGGATTGTGAGGCGGCACCATCAATAATAACGGATTGTGGGCATTGAGCCGCCCCCTATTTCTACCTTGTTACATGACCCCAAGCCTTCCGGGGACCATCCCTGCTGCGCCCCATGGGGAACAGGGTTCATGTGACAAAGTAGAACTAGAGACGAACTCCAAGGACGTGTCCGCGCACACGATCGGCAATTATAAAGCCGGTTCGGCGGAATGGAGGGGAGGGGTCGGCTTGAAGCGGTTACTTGCGGTACGCATCGGCTTTAATTCGGTAACGCCGCATGATTTGCTGAAGGGCTTGGCGCTCCATGCCGCAGCGTTTGGCGGCGCGCGTGACGTTGCCGGCGCTGACGGAAAGCAGATTACCGATATAGATTTGGTTGAAACGTTCGAGGCTGCGCTCCTTGGCCTCTTTGTACGGCAGGTGTTGCGCGGAATCTGCGGCCATCAAATCATCCCGTTTGGCTTTGGACCAACCCACATCTGCCGGTTGAATTTCATCGGTCCGGGAAAAGAGGATGCCCCGCATGAGAACATTTTCCAATTCCCGCACATTGCCTTGCCAATTGCGGTTCAAAAAGATATCCGTGAGTTCGGGGGCCAGGCGTTTAAGGGGCTTGTCCAGTGCGGCGCAGTGCTTTTCCAAAAGATGACTGGCGATCAAGGGAATGTCTTCCTGATGTTCGCGCAGCGGTGGCAGCTTGATGGGCAAAACGTTCAAGCGATAGTAGAAGTCCTCCCGGAACTCGCCCTGTTTAATTTTTTCTTCCAGGTTCCGGTTCGTCGAAGCGATGATCCGCACGTCCACCTGGATGGAACGGGTGTCGCCCAGTGGCTTGATTTCTTTTTCATGCAGCAGCCGCAGCAGTTTGGTTTGGATCGTGGGGCTGATATCGCCAATCTCATCCAGAAAGATGGTTCCCAAATGGGCTTCCTGGAAAAGCCCCGTCCGGTTCTGGGTTGCATGTGTAAACGCGCCGCGTTTGTACCCGAACAGCTCGCTTTCCAAGATGTTCTCCGGCACGGTCGGAAAGTTCACCGCCACAAAATTACGGTGGCTGCGCTGGCTTAAAGCGTGGATGGCGCGCGCCATCAGATCTTTGCCGGTGCCGGATTCCCCGGTAATCAGAACCGTCAAATCGGTTTTGGCCACCATTCGGATCGTGTCATAGACCCCTTGCATGGCCTGGCTTTTGCCGACCAAATCCTGGAAGACATGCGTACCGCGGCACTCCTCGTGCAGGCGCAAATTTTCCTTCAGCAGGCTGCTGCGTTCCAGGGCCTTTTCCAGACGCAAGATCAGGGCATCATGCTCAAAAGGCTTGGTAATAAAGTCGTAGGCCCCGCTCTTCATTGCTTCTACAGCCAAGTCAATATGCCCGAACGCGGTCATCACCACCACCGTGAGGTCGGGATACTGGCGTTTGATCAGCTCCAGCAGTTCCAAGCCGTCCATGCCGGGCATGCGGATGTCCGCCAATACCAGATCAAATGCTTGCTGGGAAAGCATCTTCAGGGCCGTCTCGCCCGACGAGGCGGTCTCCGCTTTACATTGCAGATCAGGTTCGAGACTGCGCTTGAGCAGTTGCAACATGTCCAGCTCGTCGTCGACGATTAAAATGGAGCGGTTCATGGGCTGATCTCCGGATGCTCGGATGCTACGGGCAAAACGACCGTGAAGACCGAGCCCTCACCGGGTTTGCTTTCCACCAAAATATCTCCCCCGTGTTTCTTGATGATCCCGTAGCTGACCGACAAGCCTAAACCGGTGCCTTCACCGGTGGGCTTGGTCGTAAAGAAAGGATTAAAGATCCGGCTCAGATTCTTGGCTTCGATACCGTACCCGTCGTCGGAGACGTTGATCGTAACTTCGCGGGTCGAAGGCGCAAATGCCGTGGACAGCCGGATGACACCCGTTTTACCCACGGCATGTCGGGCATTCATTATCAGATTGATCAGAACCTGCTTGATTTTTTTCTCATCCAAAAACAGCGGTGGAATCTGGGGGTCATACTCCTTTCGGATCTCGATTTTGTCGTTGTCCGAATTACGGTGGATAAAACTCAGGACGTCGTCAATGGCCTGATTGAGATTGACCGTTTCCTTTTTCGGCTCTGATCGGCGCGCGAAGCTGAGCAAATCCTCTACGATGGACTTACAGTGACGCACGTGTTTCTCGATGGTCTTGAGATCCTGATGGCGCTCGGTCTCCGGGGATGCTTGGCGCAGCAGCAGCTGGCTGTATCCCAGGATGATGCTCAGGGGATTGTTGATCTCATGGGCGATCCCGGAAGAAAGCTGTCCGATGGACGCCAGACGGTCGGCCTGGGCCATCTGCTCCTGCATCAATCGTCTTTGTTCGATGTCTTTGACCAGCAAGTGGATGGTGCGCTCTTTTTCCGACGGTTGATCGTCCACACTGCCGCTGAGCAAAGAGCGCATGCGCGTGCCGTCCAGACGGCATAAATCAACTTCGGCATTGAGCACAAAGCCCGCATTATCGAGGGTATTTTGCAGACCCCGCCATTCCTCTTCCCTGCAAAAAAACGACCGTAAGTCGCGGCCCTGCGGCGAACCAGCGGCGCCATCGAATCCGAGCATTTGGCATCGGGCCGGATTCAGGTCAACGATCAAACCTTCCTTGTTGACCACCAGAATCATATCCCGGGAAACTTCAAAAATGCGACGGTATTTCTTTTCCGAAAGAGCCAGGGCCTCGGAGCGCTCCCGGACGAGTTCTTCAAGGTTTTGGTTTAAGAACATGAGTTCTTCATGCGCCGCCTGCAGGGCTTGTTTGTCGGTCGACACCTGCCGGTAAATTTTCCAGATGCGCTCAAAAAAGAGCGTGACCGAGGCCACCAACACAAACATGAAGCTGTTGACGGCGCCGCTGAAGGGACGAATGACATCCCACGTGGACCCGTGGCCGCTCAACAACAGGATTTGCTTCAGAATGTGCCCGGCGGAGCGCGAAACGGCGAAACCGGCCAGCCCGAAGCAGACCCGTAAGAGATAAGTCCAAATGACGTTGCTCGGATCGCGTCGCCGCAAGGATCGGACGATCTTCAGGCACAGAAACGAAAAGATGATCATCAGGATGGAGCCGACGATGTCGACGGTCCAAATGGGCCAAAAAGTTACGATCATGGTCGGGCCGTCCTTGAGAGCGGCGTTTCCGATTCTTTAATTAGTCGTTTTAAGCCGCAATAGAGAAACAGCAGGGCCGGCACGCACAGCAAGTGATCCAGCTTGACCGCATAGTAAAGCCAAATGAGGGCTTCCGATGAATTTGCGGCCGTAATTCGAATGTCCCTTAAGCTGATGCGATCGGTCGCGATGACGGCCAGTTGTTCGTCCAAAAGGTGCGCGGTGAAAGCGTCCAGATTCCACAGGATGAAAAAGAGCGCCGCATACTGGATGTGGCGCCAACCCGTGATCCGAACGAGTTGGCGCTGCCTTAACCAGTAAATGAGAACCCCCATGGAAATCATAAAAAAAATGTGCGCGAACTGATGGCAATACAGACCTTCGGGAGCGCCGTGGGCTTGGGTGGCGAAGGCGGGCGTGTCGGGGAAAAATGTCAGCCCGAAAACGAGAATTAGCGCAAAGTGTTTGCAGGTCTTCATATTACCTGAATTCCATGCAATGGTTGTCAAAAAGGGAATCGCCCACAAGCGGAAAAGGGGGCTAACGCGAGTCGGCCGTGTCGCAATGATCCAGACGTTGCTGAACTCTGTTGAAATAAGGCAATCGCGGGCGCAGGTATTTGAATGTGATTCGGCAAAGGATGTAAATGGGAATAAAGGTAAAAGTATAGCCCACCGATTTGCCGAAGATAAGGGAAAGCGGAAAGGCCAGCGGAAAGTCCACCCCCTGAAAGCGGGTTTGCATCCATCCCAAGGCAAATGGGATCGGCCACAGAATGCCTGCGGAATAGGCCACCATTGTGAAAAACCGCTTTCCCCAAAGGCCGGTCGCTTCCTTGTTTAATGCCCGATAGCCGGCCTGATCGCCGGCCTCGTGAGCCGCCATGGATAGATTTTCCTTCGCGGTCATTTCCGCGCTCAGCTGATCGATAAAGCGTTGGTTGACCTTGAGGGCCAAGGAAACGCTGAATTCACCGATTACCACGCACATCAAGGCCAGAGCGAACGTACCGATGAGATAATCCGTGAACGCATGGCCGCTGATCCGGAAAAAAAATATCAGAAAACCATCCACCGCATAGTATAACTTGGTAAAAATAGCGGGCATTGCAAGCTGCTTCAAAAAAGTCCGTTGATGGCTGTCAGTGGTCCGTTGCGGCCGGCGCAAGGCTTAGGCGGCCCGTTCGATCACCGCGGCCACCGGAAATCGAAAATCTGACCCGGCGGCCCGAAAAAAACGCACAACCGACCACCGACAGCTGAGATTGTTAAATGATGTCGATACCGAAAAATCCCCGCAGCGTGTATCTCAGACCAATGAAGATGGCGAGGACAATGAAAATCCCTTTCAGCACCTTGTTGGGGATATATTTTCCCGTCCGCGGCCCGATCATCGACCCGATAAAGATGCCGACCAGCTCGGCGCCGATCATGGGCCAGTAAACCTGGACGCCTTTTAAAGCCATGAAATTAAATATGGCAAAGATCATGCCGATCAAAACCGATAGCGCCGATGTACCCGCCACCACGAACATGGGCAGGCCCACCACACTGGTCAGAAACGGCACATACAGAAAACCGCCGCCGACCCCGAGAAAGGACGCGATGGCCGAGATGCCGAATCCGCCGACAAAGGCCCATATCGGGCTAAAGGTAAAGGTCTGACCGAAAAAGGAAAACTGCGTTTTGGTCAGGCTCCACTTTACGGTTTTGATTCCCTGGGTGGTGATGTCCTTTTTTTCTTTGATGGTGGCCTCAAACGCCTTGGCGGCATCCTGGGCCGCTTTCTTGGACGCCTGTCCTTTGGGGCTCATCTCGTAGATCATAAACCCGCCGATGACAAACACACACAGACCGAACCAGCCCTGGTACTGGGAGAATTTGATTTTGCCGGCCGTGGTAAATACGATGAGCAAGGTCGCAAACAGGGCGCCGATGCCCAGAAAGAAACCGAGGGCCGCGACCAGTCGTTTTTGCCTACCGTAGTTGATGCTGGAGACCAGCGCCGATAAGCCGACCAACCACTGGTTGGAAACCCGGATGCTGTCCGTGATGAATTTGTTCAGGTCCGGCGCGGTGTTCTTAAACGTCTTGGCATAAGCGCCCAGGCCGTAAATGGTCATATGCCCCACGCCGGCCATGATGCCGCCGAACGCCCCCACGGTGGAAAATATCCATCCCACCCAGATGGCCCAGAGAAATCCGACAATCAAGCTGATGTCCGGTCCGCCGGGTATGCCGAGAAATCCGGGGGCGGCCTTGGGGTCGATCTGTCCCTTCTCGGTCCCCTGGGGCGCGGCCGCGATGGCATCGGCCAACGCGTCCGCGTAAGCGTGTTCCGCCAGGATAAACGGCAGGGTTACCATTACCAGGGCCAACAGAATCAAGCCCCACTTTGCTGCGACTTTGTTCATTTCCAAACCTCCCTCATTGAGTTGATTGATAAAAATGTCCTGTAGTTAAGCAAGCTGTGTGCCACTGCCCTTTGGACACCTTATTTTTAGCCGCGAGGACAAGCCAATTAATAGTTTTAACGAATAATTATAGATAGTTTTAAATCTTGCGGCCGAGGGCGGCCGGCGGCGACCCGTCCCCAAGCGGGCGATATCAAGTCATTCCAGAGATGCAACAAAAAAATTGCATTGCAATATACTAATAAATTTTATAAGTTATTTCAAGAAGATATTATATCGCAAAAATAATCTTGCGGTGCAATAAATTTTTGGCACATTCTGGTGCGCAGTCACCGTCAGCTTCCCTGGCGGCCGGGCCTCGACAAATCACTGTATATTGCAATTAATTGAATATACTGCTAAATGAAGTATAGGATCAGGAAGCCCCGGCACGACCCTGAAGGCCGTGACGGCTGGTATGTTTATTGCTGTGGGTAGAATGGTTATTGGTTTGGGTAAAACCGAAAGATTAAAGGATTCGCAGAGCAAATTCCAAACATCCGACGCTTCGGCCGGGCTTTGGATTTGAAATAAAATGATTCGGGAGGAATGAATATGAATGAGGCGGTCCACAGCTTATGTTTTATGTGTTCCATTCGTTGTCCCATCAAAGTCTTGGTCAAAGACGGGCAAGTCAGATGGATCGAAGGCAACCCCCAGGTGCCGGGCATGGAGGGCAGTCTATGTCCCCGCGGCGCCGCCGGTATCAACATGCTCTATGATCCTGAAAGGGTCCAAGCTCCGATGATGAGAGCGGGTGACCGGGGGGCCGGTAAATGGCGCAAGGCCACCTGGGATGAAGCCCTGGATTATGTTGCTGACAAACTGAAAGAAATCATTGCCCAACACGGTGGCCACAGTGTTGTGCTGGGTGAGCGTACGCAGCTGGCAACCCATGTGAGCAAAACCTTTCTGAAGGCGATCAAGTCTCCCAACCATTTCACCCACGATGCGTTGTGCAAAGGATCCGTGAACACCGCCTGCCGCTCCCTTTTCGGCTACACGGACGCGCAGATGAGCATGGATTATAAAAATACCAAACATATCGTGCTGTACGGTCGCAACATTTTTGAAGCCATTTCCGTCAAGGAAGTCAACAACCTGAGCGAGGCTCTGGAAAACGGCGCTAAGCTCACCTATATCGATCCCCGCGTAACGGTGACAGCCACCAAGGCCCACCGGTATTGGATGATTCGACCGGGTACTGATCTGGCGCTGAATTATGCGCTCATCCACGTGATCCTCAAAGAGAGACTTTACGATGCGGAATATGTGGATCGTTGGGTTGCGGGATTGTCGGATCTGCAAGACTTCGTGCGGCCCTACACCGCGGAATGGGCACAGGAAGAAACCGGCATCCCGGCCGAAGAAATATTGGCGTTGGCCCGGGAGGTCAGCCGGGTGAAACCCGCGGTTATTTTTCACTTTGGCTACCGCGGTGCCAGCCATACCAACGAGATCTACCTGCGACGATCCATTATGATCCTAAACAGCCTGATGGGCAGCGTGGAGGCGAAGGGGGGCTTTTTCTTCAAAAAAGGACCCGGTGAAACGGGGGCCAAGCCGGCTCGCAAACTCACGGAGCAGGAGTTTCCGGCGATTGAGGTTCCGCGGTTCGACAAGGCCGGCACCCCGGATCTTCCGCTGCCGGACGCCAATCATGGTGTCCCCCAGAAGCTGCCGCATGCCATATTGAATGAAGACCCTTATCCCATCAAGGCCCTGATTGCGTATCGGTTCGACCCCTTGGGGTCCATCCCGGATGCCAACTTGACCAAGAAAGCCTTGGACAAGCTCGATCTCATCGTCGCCATCGACATCAACTACAGCGATATCGCCTGGTATGCGGATGTCATTCTGCCCGAGTCCAGTTACCTGGAACGAACGGATTGCATTCAGCAGGCCAACGGTCTTAAACCCCAGATGTTTCTGCGGCGCCAGGCGGTCGCCCCGCGCTACAATACCCGTGAAGGGGCCGTGATTCTGAAACAGATCGGTGAACGGCTGGGCATCGACCGATATTTTCCCTATGCCAGCATGGAAGAACTGGTGCGCTGGCAGCTGGAGG
>CP070697.1:851560-863432 GCA_020353555.1 Desulfobacterales bacterium | reverse complement strand
ACAAGTTACTAGCGCAACTCAATCAATTATTAGATCAGAACCATGATGAATGACCGCAAAGTATTTTTTGATCAGGCCAAACGTGTGGTTGTAAAACTCGGCAGCAATGTCCTCACCCAAGACCATGGATTGAATTTAAAGGCGATTCGATCCGTCACCCGACAGATCTGTCGTCTGATCGATGAGGGACGGCAAATCGTTCTAGTCTCATCCGGCGCCATGGCTTCCGGAGTCAAGAAAATAGGGCTTCCCCGCCGGCCGGATGAACTTCCGCAACGACAGGCGGTAGCCGCCGTCGGTCAGGCCGGTTTGATTCGGGAATACGAGAAAAACTTTGAACGCCACCACAAAAAGGTGGCTCAGATACTGCTCACCAGCGAGGATCTTTCCAATCGCATACGATATCTGAACGCCCGTAATACTCTGAACACCCTGCTGGCATGGCAGGTCGTTCCAATCATTAACGAAAATGACACGGTCTCGATCGAGGAGATAAAATTGGGCGACAATGACAATCTTGCGGCCATGATTACCCTGCTCATGGATGCCGATCTCTTGATTAACCTAACGGATATTGATGGTCTGTATACCAAAGATCCCCGCACCTATGCGGAGGCGGAGCTTATCGCCGTGGTTCCCGCCATCACCCGCAACACCGAAAAACTGGCCAGCGATATCCCGGGGGCGCTGGGAACCGGCGGGATGCTCAGCAAGATCAAAGCCGCCCGGAAAGTGAATGCGGCCGGCGTGCCGATGATCATTGCGAAAGGCGATAAGCCCAATATTCTGATCAAGCTGTTTTCCGGCCAGGCGCATGGGACCTATTTTGTGCCTAAAACCGCCAAGCTCGCCCGTCGCAAGTGCTGGCTCGCCTTTTCTTTAAAGCCGAAAGGCGCCGTCAAAATCGACGAGGGGGCCGCCGTCGCTATTCTGAAAAAGGGCAAAAGCTTGCTGCCCAGCGGTATAGTTGCCGTGGAAGAGGATTTTGGCGTCGGCGCTCCCGTGGAGTTTAAAAACCAAAGAAACGAAATTTTAGGGATCGGTTTGGTCAATTACAGTGCGGCCGATATCCGCAAGATTATGGGACTGAAAACAAAACAGATTAACGCTGTCCTCGGATACAAGCCCTACGATGAAGTGATCCATCGGGACAACCTTGCCATCACCCTTGAAAGTTCGGTATAAGTCGGTCTGAGCGCATCGGCGCCCCCCCCCAAACTGGATCACAGGGAAAAGCATGATGTCAATTGATTCCGCAATCATGGCAATGGCCCAAGCAGCCAGAGCGGCGGCCAAGGACGTGGCCCGCTGTTCGGCGAATCAAAAAAACGCCACTCTCCTTGAACTGGCACGGCAAATTGAAGAAAACACGTCCTTGATCAAGACCGCAAACCAAAAAGACCTGGTCCGCGCCGAACAAATGGGACTTTCCGGAGCCATGCTGGATCGGCTCACTATCAAGGAATCAACCCTGAAATCCATGGCTGCCGGACTGCGGGAGGTGGCCCGGCGGGATGACCCCGTCGGCACCCTCAGCCCGACCTGGACCAGACCCAACGGACTTCAAGTGTCCCGCATGCGCATCCCGTTGGGAGTCATCGGCATTATTTATGAATCCCGACCCAACGTCACCGTCGATGCGGCCGGCCTTTGTCTGAAAGCCGGCAATGCCGTCATCCTGCGGGGAGGCTCGGAAGCTTTTGAGTCGAATCAGGCTTTGGCCGCCATTATCGCTCAAGCGCTGCAGGTGAACGGCCTGCCTGCGCAGGCCGTCCAAATGATACCTTTGCGGGACCGCGCCGCCGTCACGGCCCTCCTAAACCAGGAAGAATTGATCGATCTGATCATTCCGCGCGGCGGCGAAGGGTTAATTCGATTTGTCGTGGAGAACTCCAAAATTCCCGTGTTAAAACACTACAAGGGGGTGTGCCATATCTATGTGGACGCCCATGCCGATTTGGGCATGGCGGAAAAAATCTGTTTCAATGCCAAAGTGCAGCGCCCCGGGGTATGCAATGCCATGGAAACCTTATTGGTTCATCAATCCGTGGCCGGAGATTTTCTGCCCGCAATGGCCCTGAGTTTCGCGGAGGCCGGCGTTGAAATCAGGGGGTGTCCGCAAACTTGCCGGATTGTTCCCGCGGCCCAAAAAGCGGAGGAATCCGACTGGCCGGCGGAATACCTTGATCTGGTGCTGGCAATCAAAGTCGTTGCCCATATGGAAGAAGCTATTTCCCATATCGTGCGCTATGGTTCCAACCACACCGAAGCCATCGTGACTCGGGATTATGAGCGGGCGCGGCGCTTTATCCGGGAAGTCGACTCCTCCGTGGTTCTGGTGAATGCTTCAACGCGCTTTAACGACGGGGGCGAGCTCGGCCTGGGAGCCGAGATCGGCATCAGTACCTCCAAGCTGCACGCTTTCGGGCCGATGGGCGTGGAGGAACTCACCACCACGAAGTTTGTGGTGTTGGGGGATGGGCAGATCCGAACCTAGCCCAACCGTCTGGACGCCTTCTTGCGGTGCGACGTTAAGCGTCCGGCTGCGTTTAAGAAGGTTTTCCAAAATTCGCGTGCCCAAACATCCCGCCCGGCGGGAAAACGATATCCCGATTTGAAATAAAAACCGCAAGTCAGAAAAACATCGAGAAAGTCCCAGCCGACTTCAACTTCCTCGACTGTGTATGGCGAACTCACATAATGCGCATCGGACTATTTGGGGGTACGTTTAATCCGATTCATGTGGGGCATCTGAGGGCCGCGTTGGAGGTCAAAGAGGAATTTGCCCTGGAGAAGATATTTCTTATCCCGGCCGCCTTGCCTCCCCACAAAGAACGGGGTCACGTGGTGGATGCGGCCGATCGTCTGCAAATGATCCACCTGGCCGTAACCCCCGAGTGTGGATTTTCAGTTTCCGAAGTGGAATTGAGGCGCACCGGAATTTCTTACACCATCGATACCGTTTGCCACTTCAAGCACATCCTGCCGGCAGGCACCTGTCTCTACCTGGTCATGGGACTGGATGCCTTTCTTGAGATAGATTCCTGGAAATCCTATACCGATCTGCTCCGCGAAGTTCCTCTGATTGTCATTTCGCGCCCGGCTGCGGCGCACCCGGACCCTTCTTCGGGCTGGCAAACCCTGGGAAATTATCTGCAATCGAAGATATCTGCCCACTACCGGTTTTCCGCTTCTCAATCCTGCTATCTCCATGCGCAGGGCAATCAACCCATTCATATCTTTGCCGTGACGGCTCTGGACATCTCTTCGACCCAGATTCGAAAACGCATCAAACAGGGGCGATCGATTAAATTCTTGGTGCCCGAAAAGGTTGCCGATTATATTCAAACTCGAGGTCTTTATTTATGAACACGGATACGGATCCTGCCCTGGATCTTTATATCAAGGCTGCTTTGGGGAAAAAGGCCCTGGATGTGGTGGTGCTCGACGTCGGTGCGCTGTCGTCCGTAGCGGAAGTGTTTATCATTTGCAGCGGACGCTCCAACCGACAGGTGAATGCCATCGCGGAATTTATTCAGATGGATTTAAAGAAGCACAATATCCGTCCGCTAAGCGTGGAAGGCATGCATGAAGGACACTGGGTATTAATGGACTATGGACATGTCATCATTCATGTCTTCTATCAGCCCGTGCGTGAATTCTATGACCTGGAAGGACTTTGGATCGACGCCAAAAGGATCACGACCCCCAGCCTTCAAAAATCAAAGCGCAACAACAGGTAACCCGGGTTCGGTCTAAACGGGAGAGCCAAAAAGAAATTTGCAGACATCCCTTGCCCAGTTCGACCTTGTCACATTAACAGTTTTCGTTATTGGGCGCGGCCGGGATGATCAGATTTGAAACCGCGTCAAACCCGGGCCGAAGGGCGCATCAAGAAACCCCCGCGACCGCCCACAACATGACCCATTGTCGCATCCCCATTTTTCCAGGTCCTTGCAAGCAGCGGTGCCACAGCGCGGTGCCTTCTTGACGTTCCCTAAGGCCCTCAGACAGTTACGCGGTTTGAAATCTGACCATCCCTGGCGCTTGTCCCCGGAAGGTTCGAGGTAATGTGATAAAGTAGACCTAAATATTCCAATCAAGGAGATCTGACCATGGATGCCAAAAGACCCTGCATGCTGATGATCCTCGACGGCTGGGGCATCAATTCCCGCCGGGAGGCCAACGCCGTTGCCCTGGCGCGAACACCGTTTTTGGATCAGCTTTGGACGGAATATCCGCGCACGCAACTCCTGTGTTCCGGTCAAGCGGTGGGACTACCGGACGGGATTATGGGCAACTCCGAGGTGGGGCATCTGAATATCGGCGCCGGCCGCACCGTCTACCAGGATCTTCTCAGAATCGATCGGGCGGTTCAAGATCGATCATTCTTCGCGAATGAGGAACTGAAGGCCGTTATGGCCGCCGTGAAAGCCAATCGTGCGGTCCTCCACCTGATGGGTCTGGTATCGGATGGTGGCGTTCACAGCCATCTCAACCATCTGCTGGCTTTGCTGGATATGGCCCGATTCCAAGGAGTCGAGCGGGTGTGCGTCCACGCCTTTCTCGATGGTCGGGATACACCGCCGCACAGCGGTGCCGGATTTCTAGCCCAAGCGCAGAAGCATATGCGGTCCCTTCCTTGCGGTTCGCTGGCAACGGTTTGCGGACGCTTTTACGCCATGGACCGGGACAGCCGCTGGGATCGGGTGGAACAGGCTTTTCGGCTTCTGACCCGGGGGGAAGGGCTCCCGGAAAAAGATCCCGTCGCCGGCGTCAAGAAGGCCTACGCGCGGAATGAAACCGACGAATTTGTCAAGCCGATGGTCATTACCGATGATCACCAAATGCCCCTCGGACGCATCCGGGACGGAGACGGCATCGTTTGCTTTAACTTCCGCGCTGACCGCGCCCGGCAGATCACCCGGGTTCTCACGGAGCCGGCGTTTGACGCCTTTAAAAGGGCTCCCTGGCCGACTCTTTGTGGATTTGTCTGCATGACCCAGTATGATGAAAAATTCACCCTCCCGGTGGCCTTTCCGCCCTTGCATCTGGATGAAATCCTAGGAGAGGTGATCAGCCGACGGGGGTTGAAACAACTTCGCATCGCCGAAACCGAAAAATACGCCCACGTCACCTACTTTTTTAACGGCGGTGAAGAAAAGCCCTTTCCCTTCGAAGACCGCTGCCTGATCCCATCTCCGCGGGAGGTCGCCACTTACGATCTGAAACCGGAGATGAGTGCCCTGGAAGTCACGGCCGAAGTTATGGCGCGTCTGCGATCGAATACCTACGACTTGATCGTGCTGAACTTTGCCAACATGGACATGGTGGGGCACACCGGAGTACTGGCCGCGGCCGTCAAAGCCTGCGAGACGGTGGACGCATGTGTTGGCAAAATCATCACGGCGTTAAAAAAGATCGGCGGAGTGGCCCTTGTGACCTCCGACCACGGCAATGCCGAAACCATGGCGGATGAAAAAGGGCAGGCTCATACCGCCCACAGCCTGAATCCCGTTCCTTTGATCCTGGTTGATGATTTGCGCCAAGGCCGGCGTTTGCGTCCGGGCATCCTCGGGGACATCGCGCCAACCATTCTGGAAATCATGGGGATCGCAAAGCCGGATTCGATGACGGGGAAATCGTTGTTGGCAACATGAGACGGGATACTCCATGGGAGGCGTTTGAACGGGTTTACGATCGGCGTTTGTTGGGGTGATAGGTCCCGCAAATAGAAATCCTAAATCCGTCCGCCTGCCGGCTTTCGGCAACACTGCGCAGCGCTCCGCTCACGCAGCAATGGGCCTTACGCTCCGGCGACATCTTTGCCACAGTGCTTGCAGATTTTGGCTCTTTTCTTGATGATTTCGGCGCAGAAAGGACACTCTTTGGTGAAATAGCGTTCATGAATTTTGCCAATGGCTTTATCAAGCTGCTTTTGGATCACCTCATTGCCGAGTCTGATATTCTTGATGGGTTCGATGGCTTCCAGCTCACCGATGTCGCCAATCATTTCAGCCGCCTTTAGACGGACGCGCACCGGTTCGGCCGGATCCAACAAGATCTTGAGAACCGCCGGACCGTCTTTGGAAACATAGCATTCCGCCAGAATCGAAAAGCCCTTCTTCGTAGCCTCTTTGATGGCGTCCTGTTCCGCCAGCACCTGCTCATCGACGATCTGCCCCCGGCCGCCCATGTCGCTGAATACGGGGATCACTTCGAACTGTTCGGTTCCCGGATAGTTCATACACCGGTAGGAAGCTTTATGGGCATAAGTATCCCGAATGTGATCCCACCCTTGCCGATAGAGCGAACAATCATCATTGAAGCATAGAAAGAGGAAAGGGGTGCCCCACCCCAGACCATCACCAAAGGTAATCGGGGGAACTTCCCAAATTTTCATTTCCTGTCCGCAGTGCGGGCATCGGGGTCTTTTTTGAGCAAGCACCTTTGCGAGAACCTGCTCCCTGGTCTCAAAGGCCATGTTACCTTCCTTTCCGAACCGCCAGCCATCCGACCCAAGCAGCTCCTTTCCGACGCCGGATCAATCTTGCACGGGCCGACCGTGAACCTGTTTTGGCTGGAAAAATTGCCCCGGCGGCAGACTGTCTCTTCCTTCCAAGTACGCCAACAATCCAGCCGGCTATTGCGTCATTATGGTAAGCTCTTAACGACGATTGTCAAATAAAGTCCACCCGCGACCTAAATTGGATCCGGTCACGGCGGCAGCCCCCCCAAGGAAAATTCAAAATTGACGCGGAAGTATCGATTTTGCTGTATGAAAAATATTCCGGTCGACCGCTGATTGGCCCATCCATGGTTTTTCCAAGGGATAGACGATTACACGCGGGACTATTTTCCGACCCAATGCCTTTGTTTACAACCTTTTTACTTTCCCTGCCGCTGGGCGCCCAACATAGCGATGGGTTTAGCCATATCCAAAATATGGGCATGTACGGATGCCAGATCCTTTCCGGCAATGCCCATCATCAGGTGACAGGGATCGACGGCGGATTTCAGTCGGCAGCCCAACCCCAGGAAAGTGATATTGGGTACTCCGGTCAGCAGGGGTAGAGCCGTGATATCCGCACAACCTCCCAGGGCGCCACCGGATTGAGGCAACTCCATCCGGCCACCTTTTTCGTAATTAACGGCGTAAAGGAGCCACATGACCTGCTCGCTGTTGGCCGTGAAGACAACAACCTGAGGGGGATCTTTGAATTCGGATAGGGGTGCGATGAAGGCCGCTTGGGTTTGACCCTTTTCCAGGTAGGTGGATTTCAGAAGGGTTTCGGCGGACGCCTCCTCGGTCGCAAAAAGACCCACCCCGTATTTTTCCAGCACTCCGTCATCCAGATAAGCCTCCATTTCCTTTTCAAATCCCAGGACCGAGGTCCCCAGTTTACATCCCATGTTTTCTTTTTGCAGAAGCAACACCTCGCCTTCACCCGCCAAAACCACCGCCTGGCAATAGCTTTTCAGCTCGCGCTCCGTGAAGGCGATGCCTTCGGGCAGGGGGTCTGATTCCTTATAAATGGTTACCCCGACGGGCTCGTAATGGAGAAACAGATGTTTCTCCAAGTCGTGGGAAATCCCTTGCAGGTCTGCCATGGCTTCCTCCCTAAGTTTGATGGATAGATTATGACGCCCGGGTCCTAACAAATATATGCCGCTTTAGCAACCCACAAACTTTCAGCGCCGGCATGGGTTCGGCATCCTTAGGAACGCCACCCAGATTAGCGTGCCGGAATTCTTGTGGATATTCAATCGGGTATTATGTTATTGGAATCTGGCCGTTAGTTGCTTGCGATGAACGCAAGGTGTCGGCCTGCGTTGCCTGCCCGACGGTGATTCCCAAGCGGCCCGCATGGCCGGATTGGCAGCGGCCGGTGGATTGCCCCTCCGGTGCCCCGCCGCGTTTTTCTAACCCTCACCAACGAGGGAACATTGAGGGGAGCATTCCCCTCGTCGCCTTACCGGCGCAACGGCAACATTGCGGGAATTACCCTAAAACCCTTTGGGGTTAGGATTTAGCGCCATGTGCTTCCGGGGGATGCGGATTTACACCAAAAGGTCTTCAACATATAAACGTTCCTTATCTTGATTGCAACCAATTCAACCTCAAAAGGGAGGAGACCACCATGCAATGCGTTCGATGTCATCAAAGGATAGAAAAGGGAGAAGAAAAAGAACATCATGGACAGGTTCTGTGCGAAGATTGCTACATGGATGCCTTGTCGCCCGCTCGCGCCTGTGACCCTTGGGCCGTGCACAGTGCTAAATCCTTTGAAAGACAAAAAGCCGGTCCGGTTGAATTGAACGCCACCCAGCAGAAAATTTTGGATATCTTAAAAGACACCGGGGGAATCCCGCCTGGGGCGCTGGTGGAAAGGCTTCAAATTAAACCGGCTGATTTGGAACGGGAGATCGCCGCCCTGCGGCATATGGAGAAGGTGCGCGGCGAATTGCGGCAGGGCCAGAAATTTATACGACTCTGGTAACATCGGCTTCAAGTGGCGGGATTCAAGTTCAGGCAAGACTAATCCCGCGCTAGCAGACTTAACCCCGGGAATACATGGAGTATTGGAAGGGTTAATCCCGCCGCGGGCAAGCCCGACGCCGAAATTGTGAAAAATAGCCATTTCCGGACCGCATCGCTGATCAGGACCATGGCCGCCAAATCCCCTGTTATTGGATCGCTCTCCTTGCCGAAGCGCAAACACCCCTCGCTTCTACCCTTCGCTAAAACTCCCCACGATTCTCAATTGAAGGCGTTATTGGACACATATGTAACATGACAGTTTTGTCATTGTTACACGCGGGCCCAACACGGGTGTGGCCTTCCTTGTCATCCCGATTTATATAACTACTTAAAAACATGAGATAAAATTCATTTCAAACCCTTGCCTTAGTCTGGCATGTTATTTGATTACAATGTAAGGAGCGATACCTGAAAGGTACATAAGCTAATCCATTCGAATCCTTTTCCTCAAGAAGCTTTGTGTACCATCATCAATAAACTTCCGACATCTTCCGAGCCTTGTCTTGGAAATGCATCGCAGCCTGCTATCCGACTGGATACGAACCGAATATCAGCCGGAAGAACATGGCTGCCTGAGAACCGAACTGCGGGGGTAATGATATGTGCGCTATCGCCAAAGTCGCAGACATCCCGGCCGGAACCGTCATATCGCGTTTCCTACTCGAGGATCCAAAACAGTCGTATTTCCTGTACCTCCCTCGCCGGGTGATTAGGGGGGCCCCGGTCTTGATAACGGTCCATGACGGCGCCCGCGACGCGCAAGAACAGGCCCGTTGTTTCGCGCCGTGGGCCGCGCGTTACGGTGTCGTCCTGGTCGCCCCCTTGTTTCCTGAAAATAACTTCTCTGATTACCACTGCCTGGGATACCGCGGAAAAGGAGAGCGGGCCGATCAGGCACTGGACCAAATTATTTCCGAGGTCAATCGGCTGACCGGAGCCCATACGGCGAAATTCTATCTGTTTGGCTTCTCCGAAGGTGCGCAGTTTGTGCACCGATATGCCCTGGCTTATCCGCAACGGATCGCGCGCATGGTGGTGGCGGCGGCGGATTGGTATACCTTTCCCGATTCCGCGACGAACTATCCGTTCGGTACAAAAAAAGTACCGCAACTGCCGAACGTGCGTTTCGAGCCGGCCCATTTCTTGAAAGTGCCGGCCTGCGTAATTGTGGGAGATGAGGAGGCCGACCGGAAAGATAGTCTGATAAAGTCGCCCCAGGCAAATCATCACCAGGGTCCCACCCGATTTGATCGGGGCAAAAATTGGATCCAGGCCATGAGGGCAGCCGCCAGGACCTACGCACTGAATACCCCCTACGGTTTTCACGTGCTGCCGGGGTGTACGCACTCTTTCAGGCATTGTATGGATCGATACAGGCTGGGAAGACTGGTTTTCGATTTTCTTTTTGGTCCCGCGACGGCTCTGAAAACAGATATTTTCTGGAAAATGAGTAATTTCGGCCATAGGACGGAGCATCTTCCCAACTGAGCTGTAATGAGAGGCTTGGGTATCCTGCCCAAGGGTCGAGGCTGAACACGGTGATTTGTAACCGTTCAGCCCTTTGAAAAACCATGGATAGGCCGACCGGGATATTTTTCATACCTAAGTTGACAGGGCGATTTGAAAAATCGCTTCCATCCCCTAAAATCGATGCGAACCGCCGCATAAACATGCGTCCATCCGACAATTTGACCCGTCGCGGATAAAATCGTGCTCCCAAACCGTTTAATTCTTGTGGAGTACATTTTTCATTGACAAATATACCACAATGTAACAAATTAAAGCGAATTGTGCGCTTTCCGGACGGTTATCGCTACTGTGGACGGGGTTAATTCAAGCCCCGTATCGGTGAAAGGCATTTGGCATGATTTTCGAACTCAAGGAACACTGCAACCGCCTTCCGGAGATGGTCGTGAGGCAGGCGTCGAAAGACGACAACACTAGCGAACGGGCCCCCCAAGCTGTCATGAACACCCAAAAGCCTTCGGGAGCTTTTCGGTTGCGTCCCGGAGGACTTGCCGTTATCGCGGTTCTGCTGGTGGGGGTTATTATGATCGCCGGATATCAATCTTTTAAAGCCACCGAGGCGGCAACTTTCAACGAGTTCAACCAGCGGCAGCTTGTCATCGCCAGAGAGGCCGCCCGCGGAATCAATCTATATTTCGAGACCCTGGCCGGGGCCCTGAACTCCGTGGGACGAGATTCCGGCGTCAATCGCTATGATGAGATGGCGACCCGACAGTTATTGGAGTTTGAGTTTCATGAACTCCAACCGATGGGGGTGGACAACCTGGGCGTCATGGATGCCAACGGCGTTTTGAGATATACCGCCGTCGATCGTCAGTTGGAAGGAATTGATTTGTCCGAGCAGTGGTATTTCCAGGAAGCAAGGGAAATGACTGCTGCTATCGCGACTTACAGCATTCATTTCATCGAGCTTAAGGAGGTCGAAGCCGGTCAAAAGGGGATAATTGTTGCCGCCCCTATGTTTGAGACCCTTCCGGACAAAAAAAAACCTCTAGCCTCCGCCCAATTTGCGGGAGTGGTGTTCTGTACTCTTAAATTAGAGACTTTAACTCAAAAATTCGTTAAACCGATCAAATCTTCGGAAAGAGGACACGCCTTTCTCATCAATCACGAATACAACGTCCTCGGATGGCCGGACGGGAACCTGATCGGCAAGAACCTTTTGAATGAAGTCGGGGGGTTTCCATCGTTTGGACAGATCGTGGAGAAAATGATCGCCGGGACTTCAGGCACGGGAAAATATCGTTACTACGGTTTCGATGAAATTGTTGAACGCCACACCAAAAACAAAAAAGAGTACCTGATCGCCTATGTCCCCTTGCGCCTTGGCAAAACACTGTGCGCTCTTGGCGTGTGGGCCCCCACGGAAGATGCCCGCAAACTGATTCACTCAGCTTACATTAACCAACTATTTCTGGTAAGTGTCGTCATTTTGGCCATCCTTCTCGGCTCGGGCTATACGATCGTTACGTTTTTCCGCTACAACAGGTCTTTGGCAAGAGAGGTCGAGGCCAAGACCCAGGAGTTTAAGGAATCCCATTTAAGGCTTCTTACCGTTTTGGACAGCCTGGATGCGAGTGTTTACGTCGCGGATTTGGAAACGCATGCGATCCTATTTGTGAACAAATATGCACGCGATCTCTTTGGCGACGTCGTCGGCAAGACATGCTGGCAGGTTTTTCAGACGGATCGACCCGGTCCGTGCGAATTCTGCACCAACGAGAAACTACTCACCTCGGACGGAGAACCGGCCGGAGTGCATATCTGGGAATATCAGAATAAAATCACAGATAAATGGTACGA
>CP070697.1:839556-851460 GCA_020353555.1 Desulfobacterales bacterium | reverse complement strand
ATTATCCGCAATTTCGATGATCACGCCCTCAACGCCCGCCCGGGTCGTCACTCGAACTCAGGCTGATAGGCACTCCCTTTGTTTTTCCATTCCTGCTCCTTGGCTTTGACCGCTTGGACCGCATTGTCGACCACATTAACGATGACCCGGCGCATCTTTTCCTGATCATAGGGAACCAAGGGCAGTCCTGAGGACAAATTTTTCGATAGCTTGATTTTTTGGGACCCCAAGAGCTGGTCCAGAAACTGGTCCAACCAGGGATTGATCGCTTCCTCAACGGTCGCCACGTGGCGGCCGCGGGTATATTCGAGCAGATCGCCCACGATGGAATCGCAAAGTCCGACCTGTTCCTCGATGCGGTTCAAATGCTTGATGATCTTTTCATCTTTTTCCTTCACTTTTTGTTGAAGATAGAAGTTCGAAGAGCGAATCACGCCCAGCGGGTTGCGTAGTTCATGACTGACCGTGGCCGTGAGCTGGCCCAGAACCGCCAGGCGTTCGCGCTTGAGCAGCTCTTCCTGAGCGACCTCCAGCGCGCGTGTGCGTTCGGCGACCAACTCTTCCAGGCGTTCGCGGTATCGCTTCAATTCATCCTCCGCCCGTTTCCGATCGGTTATATCCATCAAGCTCACCAGCATGTTGCTGGATTCTTCTGGCTTGGCAGGAATAGTCAGCTTCAAAAGGACGTGTATGCGCGCACCCTGTAGAGTCTGATTGACCACCTCAGCTTCAAAATGGGTTCGGCCTTCGGCGACGGCGATAAGCTCTTCCTGAAACAATGGAAAGGATTCCTCCACGAATAGGCTATCCAACGAACCCAACAGCTCTTCTTTATCTTGCGCCCCAAAGAGTCTCAGCGCCGCATCATTCACATCCTTGATTTTGATCTGGCTTGAGGCCGCAACGACAAATTCCGGATGCTCCGCCAGGTATCCCCGCAAGTCATCGACACCTTCAGCCTGCAACGTTTCTAACGCGGATCTGAGTTCCGCGAAGTCCTCTTCCATTAGCGCCACGGACGCGGTCTCAAAAATGTTGCGATACCTTTGCTCACTTTGCCGCAGCGCTTCTTCCATCTGCTTGCGCGCGGTGACATCTTGCACCGTACCGACGATTCTGACGATTTCACCCGCTTCGTCGCAAAAGACCTCGCCTGTGGCGTGGATCCACCGCACCGTTCCGTCCGGCCACTCGGTGCGGTACTCGAATTTTTCGAACTGTTTTGTTTTTTGAGTCGCACGGAGATGCGTCAGAACCATGTCCCGATCACCCGGATGAACCCTGTCCACAAACCCATCAAATGAGGGTGTAAACGTCTGGGCGCGTGCGCCAAAAACGCGGAAAGCCTCATTGGACCAGAGGATGGCACCTGTCTTGACGTCCATATCCCAACTTCCGATGTGAGCGATCCGCTGCGACTCGTCCAACAGGTTCTGGTTCTTCTTCAACTCTTCCTCGGCGCGCTTGCGCTCGGTGATGTCATCGGCAATACCGGCAATACGTTGCACACGCCCATCTTGATCCCTGACGGCAAACCCGATGTCAGACACCCAGCGGACCTTTCCATCCGGCCGCACAATTCGATATTCCCGCGGTTCACCGCCGCCGGTCTCCAGTATTCGGGCAAACGATTCGGCGGCATATGCACGGTCATCGGGATGAACGCTGTCCTCCCAATCCGCATAACGATTGTAAAGATCCTCGGTGGAGCGTCCCCAAATTTTCTCATAGGCCGGACTGACGTAGATCACTTTCTGCTCCAGCCAGTCGAAAAGCCAGAAAGTCTCCCTAATATTTTCGACCACCTCGCGGAACCGCGTCTCGCTTTCCTTGAGCGCCTCCTCCGCCTGCCGGCGGTCGACGATCTCCCGCTGGAGCTCGCGGGTGCGTTCCTCTTCTTGGTGCAGCATCCGGCGCAACTGTCCGGTCATAGCGTTAAATGCCCTGGCCAGGCCGGCCACTTCCGTGGGCCCTTCAATGGCCGCCTGCAATCCCGTTTCGCCCCCGGCAATGCGGGTCGCCGTCTCCGTCTGGTTGCGCAGAGGCCCGGCCAAGCGCCGCGCCACATATACCGCCGTCAGCCCAGCCAACATTGCCATGGCCAAGACAACCCCCGCCGATATCCCTAGCCCTCGAACAAGCTCCCGGTAAGCCTCCCTCACCGGCAACTCGACCACGACCGCCCAATCGGGCGTTCCCAGGGGAACATAGGTTCCCACCACGCGGGTCCCGCTGATGCCCGAGGATATTTCCGCCCCGTTTTCAGCGGCAGGCGCATGACGACTGATAAATTCACCAACTGCTTTCAAGTGGCCTATATTTTCGCCGCGCAAGACCCGGGCGATGTCGCTGAAAGCGATCAAATTACCCTGCCGGTCCACCACGTACGCCAAACCTGTCTCTCCTACCTTCAGCCTATCCACCAAATCCCACATGAATTTCAAGTTGACTTCGGCCAGCAACGTCCCCTGAAAATCGCCAAAGATATCCGTCATCGGGCAAGCTATGACCACCAGCGGTTCACTGGTGGCACGATCAACATATACCGAGCCGATATATCTGTGGCCCTGCTCGATCTCGGAAAACAGATCACTCCCGAATCGGTCCATGAGTTCCCCCGCCGCGTCCCGCGTTAGCCGAGAAATCCTGACTAGCTCCTGTTTTTGGGGGTCAAATAAAACCACCTGGCGGAAAGCGGGTTGGAGGCCTAGCAGTCTCGCCAGGATCCTTTTCTGGTCGTTCCTGGCAAGCGAAGCCAGATCGCCAATTTTGACCGCTGCCTCCAGGAGACTGAATTTTACCCGGATGAAACCGGCGACCGTATTGGCGGCCTCTTTGGCAATGAGTTGTTGTTCGCCGACAACGATCTCCTGCCGCGTTTGGAAATTAAAGTAAATTCCAAAAATTCCGGCGATGAACAAGACCGTCAGACTCAATGTCAGGAAAGCAATGGCTAACGTGGCCGTCAGACTTCGTGAAGTGTAAGGTTTTCCGACTTCCATAGTCCTGGACATCCTTCATTTGCAGATACGGTATGGGTTTAAAAGCGGTCGATTCATCCCCACCAGACCGATAGATCGTCTCCATCTGACAGGGGATCGGTCCCGGCTAACGAACGCATTCTACGGCAGCACTGCAAAATCTCTCCGCCATGCCGCTCGACGAAGATATTCCCTAGCGAATAATCTCGGTCGCCAGATTGAGCAGTTCTTCCGGCACGGTCAATCCCAGTTCTTGAGTCTTTCTGTAATTCAGCCACAGCGTCTCCACGGGTGTCGCCACCGGGATGTCTCCGGCCGGGGTGCCGCGGAGGATTTTATCAGCCAAAACCGCAGCCAGCTTACCGCTTTCGACATAATCGGGAATGTAGCTGAAGGTCGCCCCGGTCTCGGCTTCATAGAGCGCTCCGCCGCTAACTGCCAGTTTATGCTTCTGCGCAAACCGGCTGATCAGCGGCCAACCAGTAGGCGACTGGGAAAGATCATCCGGCATAATCAGAATCGCATCCATGCCAATGTCACCGGATGCCGCGCGGGCTTGCAGATCGGCCTGAATATCTTCCACGCGGGTGACGGGAACTTCCACCAGCGTTACCGCCAAAGCCGAAGCGGCCGGACGCAAGGCCTCCAGCGCAGGTTGATTGGCCTGGTAACTGATGTTGTAAGTCGCATAAATCCGTTTGGCCTGGGGCACCAGCTCGCACAAAAGCTCAAAACGCTTGACCACCACTTCCGGTCCGGGTGTGCGAACCCCGGTGATATTCCCGCCCGGTTGGCGCACATTCTCGATCAGGCCTGTCCCTTCAAAGCTGCCCATGGCAAACACCACGGGGATGTCAGTTCCCCGGGTGGCAGCCTTCGCCGTTAAGGCCGGACCGGTCGGAAAGACAAAAATCAAATCAACCTGATCGGCCACAAATTGGCTGAGAACGCGCTGTTGGACAGCCAGATCAACGTCCACTTGGTGTAGGTCATAAATAATGTTTTGGCCCTCGACGTAGCCCAACTCGGTCATCTTGGCCTTGAAGCCATCGGCGATAGCGGAAAAAGGTGTAAAGCCATCCAGAATACCGACCCGGTAGGTCGGGGGTGCCGCCTGGGACCCGCAGCCGCTGAAAACCGAAATCGCCGTCAATAGGACAAAAAACAGAACTAGTCCTTGTCCGGTTTGGCGAAGAGGCCAATTGCGACCCATTGCAATTTATCCTTTCTGGTAGTATCAGATTGAGTTATTAATCGGAACTCGCCTTTTCTGGAGGCTACAACAGGGGAGTTTGGCGGATGAGTCAATCCGGAAAGCGGCGCATGATGGTGCGGTGCGTGTGACTATTTATTGAGGGGCCTCGTCGACGGGCTTTGGAATAACCAAGAAATCATTGCGCCCCGAACTCGACCTGGCCGGAAGATTGGGCGGTTGGGTGTCGATCGGGAAGAGCGGCAGGGATTTGATCTGCGAAGTGAATTGGAGGTATCCGATGGAACCGGGGGTGCGGGATGCTATTTGGGCCGCCGTAAACCGCGAGCCTTTTGCGCAGGCCCTGCAAATGAAATTGGTCGAGCTGGCCGACGGTTACTCCGCCGTTGAGATGACCTTTGATCCGGCCCAAATGAACAACATCTATGCACGCGCCCATGGGGGGGCGCTATTTGCTTTGATCGATGAGGCCTTTGAAACCGCCGGTCAGACCGACGGTACCGTCGCAGTGGCCTTAAACGTCAACGTCACCTACGTGTCCAGCCCGGTGGCCGGTGTACGCTTGCGGGCCGAGGCGCGACAGGTGAGCCGCACCAAGAAGACGGCCGGCTATGCGATCAAGGTCACGGATGAAAAAGGACAGCTGATTGCCACGTGCCAGGCCTTGGCGTATCGCACCGGCAAGCCGATTCCGTTCCTCTGAAATCAGGCGCCCTTATCGAGCAAGCGTTTATCGTGCTCGAGGCGCCGCTGGATTCCCCGGCCGATTTGATAAGTGCGGCTAAATTCCGACCAGAATTCGCGATCCTTTTTTTTCCAGTCCGGACCAAAGCGTCGGTCGAAATAATCTCCCAGCTTGTCGAACAACAACTTCCACGGGGGCTCTCCCCGCGCCTGGGCGCCGAGAAGGGCATCTAACAATTCATCCAGCTCGGCCAGCTTTTCTTTGGGCAGATAAGAGATCGCTCCTTTGCGAATAGACTCCATCAGGGTGTCCGGATTGATGGCGTGGGCCGTCAGCATCACCGTCGGGATCCCCCGCTGCACGGCCTCATCCAGAAGTTTGAGTCCGTTGACGCCCATAATATCCAGGATGGCCAGATCATAGCGCTTCTGTTTGATTTTCCGGGAAGCACTCGCATAATCAAGGGCCCGCTCGACAGAAGCCTCTTCCAGCACATCTTCAATGGTTTCAAGAATGTCTTCTTCATCGTCCACAGCCAATATCTGCTTGCCCTTGAGATGAGATTTCATTTCTGCCATCAATCAGCCCTCCTCAGTACCTGCATCGCAAAGATACGCTCGGCGGAAGCAACCCCGCAACTATTCCAATCTCAATTCTCCCAACCCTATCCTTTAAGATGATTCAAGCCGTGACGCGTCCAAAGGCCCGGCTAATCATGCGCGTGCTCCAGCTCAGTGGGAAGCGTCAGTCGGAAAGTTGCCCCTTGGCCTCTCCGGCTGTCAATATGGATATCACCCCCCAAGCATCGGGCCAGGATGAGCGCCCCTGCTAAACCCAGGCCATGGCCTTTGCGCGGCAGAATCGAACATTCTTTTACCTGGGTATAGCGTTTAAAAATCATTTCCTGATGCTCCGCGTCAACACCCGGTCCGTCGTCGAATACGGTGAGCGTGAAGTCACGCCCGGCCATCTCCATCTTGATTTCCATTCGGCTTTGCCGATGGTGCAGGGCGTTCTTAAAAAGATTGCCCGCGATCTGGCGGAACTTGGTCTCATCCTGAAGCATTTCCGCCCGGTGCACTTCCGGTGCGACTTCCCAAAAAATCTTGTGAAGCGACAGGTACTCCCAAGTCTCCTTTTCCTGCGCGCAAGTCCCCAGCTCTTCGAAAATGCTGCCCGCCATGGTCTCCATTGCATCCTGCAAGGCCTGGAAAGCGGATTTTGCCGGTTGAAAACGGCTGCAGACAAAGCAGCCGCCTTCAGACCGTCCGATTTCCAGCAGATCATTGAGCATCACCCAGGCTTTCTTCGAATTGCGCAGGGTGCGTTTCAGGGTTTTTTCCTGCCGCGCCGTCAAAGGCCCATACTTTTCTCTCCTTTCCAGCACTGTGCGGATTCCGGTTTCGATAATCGAAATGGGATCTTTCAATTCGTGGATCAAAAACTCAATTTCGATATCCCGGAAAAATTGCCGCGGACTACCGGACAAGGGGGCTTCAATGGGGAAGCGGGCGGGTTGTTCTTTCATGATGGACATCCTGGGGGTTAGAAATGTTAATATTGCCGTATCAATTTAGCTCTATGAAAAATATCCCGGCCGACCGCTGATCGGCTTTGGGCATCGGGAAACTGTCTGAGAAAACTAGAGGTCGTTAAACCGAACCGTAAAAAGGAGTTCCCATCAAGGCCCGGATAGACTTTCATTTTCGCGGCATCCTTTCTGAAATCAACGCGCGGGTCGGTTTTACGAACCCTTATTTTCGAGTTTTTTCCGCTGCCAAAAGCCGATCAGCGGTCGGCCTATCCATGGTTTTTCAAAGGGCTAAACTGTTAAGGCATAGCTATCCAGCACTTGTATCCCGCGCGAAACCAAGGGCCTTCGAAAAATTGGGTGGATGTATTCCGCCTTTGGCCTGCAATGATGCGGATGTTTGACGCCCTTGGGCTTCGCTTCGCAACCTCACATTCTTGAAGCAACGAGCCCCCATTACACCCATCATCCAAATCCAGCCGGGAACAAACGGTGCCAGCAACAAGGTCGATGCGATTGCACACCCGCTCATTTTTTTCGCAAGGAACTAAAGAATAACCGCAAAATGACGATATCGGATGATATGACTCGGAATTACAAAATGCTTTCCCTCAAAAGTCGGCTGCCCGGGCGGACATGTGGAGCAGCAGTGAAGGGCGTATAAAAAATCTTCGCCGCCGGAAGAAGAAAGAAATTTAAGGAAGCGCCGGAAAAATGAGTTTGCATAAAAAAACGTTGCTGATTGTCGGGACCACCTTTCTCGTTCTGATGACATGTTTGATTTTTGCTTCGCGTTTCTTCGTGTTGGGCGGTTTCGCCGATTTGGAAATCGAGGATACACGGATCCATGTGCGACGGATCGCGAGTGAATTTGACAATGTGCTTTCACGGTTGAAGGCTATCGGCGGGGATTGGGGCCCTTGGGATGATACCTACGCTTTCATCACAGACCTCAACGAAGATTATATCACAGGGAATCTCACGAACGCCGCCATCGCGAACCTGAAAATCGATTTTATGTTGTTTGTTAATCTTTCCGGTCAGATCGTCTACAGTAAATGCGTGGATCTGGTCGCAGAAGAAGAAATTCCGCTCTCCCCGGATTTGCGGGATACAATCGCCGGAATCGAAGGGCTGGTCAAGCACCCGGATACGGACAGCAGCCAAACCGGCATCGTCATGACCGCTGCGGGTCCGGTGTTCGTTGCTTCGCACCCGATCTTAAAAAACGATTTTCAAGGACCCATACGCGGCGCTCTGGTGGTGGGACGGTATCTGGACGCCGCAGAAATCAAGCGGATTGCCGAACTCACCCACCTGTCCTTTACCATTCACCCCGCTGACGCCAACCCGATGCCTCCTGATTTTCAGGAAGCCTGGGCCGCTTTCGCCGAACAGACACCGATTTTTGTAACCCCCCGGGATAAAGACGCCATTGCGGGTTACACCGTTCAGACCGACATCAATGGCAAACCGGCATTTATTGTCAAAGTGGAAGTGCCGCGTAATATCTTTCAACACGGCCGCCAAACATTACTTTATTATATTTTTTCGCTTGTGGCCATTGGGCTGGCCTTTATCGTCTTGATTATGCTCTTCCTGGAGAAAGCGGTCCTATCCCCCATGAGCTGGCTCAGCCGGAAGGTAGGTGAAATCGGCCGAACCGAAGATCTTTCCAAAAGGGTGCCCGTGTCCCGCAAAGACGAGCTGGGGGCACTGGCCGTCACGATCAACAGCATGCTGGCCCAACTGTATGAGGCGCGCAAAAAGCTGGCCGAGCAGTCTTACCGTTCGGGCAAGGCGGAAATGGCGGCCGGTGTCTTGCACAACGTGCGCAATGCCCTGAGCCCCATCGTTGGAAGCATAGAGATTTTGCGCGAAAACCTGCAAACGGCGCCGATCGAGAAGCTTGAAATGGCCCAGCAGGAGCTCCATCACGAGGTTGCGTCCGAGGAACGCCGCCAGGATCTCATCGCCTATGCGATCCTGACCAACCGCAAGCTGAGCCAATTGATCAAACATACCCAAAGCGGCTTGAAGGATGTTCTAGGACGCATAGCCCATGTCGAAAACGTCCTGGATGACCACCAACGATGGGCGGGCGGCCAGCGGCCCGGTGAACCGGTCGATGTGGGCGAGGCGGTGCAGGATGCGGTCAAGCTCCTGAAGATCGACTTCAGCGAAAGCGTTTCGGTAGCAATCGATCCAAGCGTCGCGGCCGCTGGAACGGTTGTCGCCCACCGCATCTCTTTGTCGCAGGTGCTCGACAACCTTTTGACGAATGCCGCGGAATCGATTCGGCGCCAAGGACGGTTTCCGGGGGAAATTCATGTCCGGGCTTCCCTTGACAGCCATAACGCCGGTGAACATTTGCACCTACAAATTTGCGACAACGGGGAAGGGATCGAACCGGAAACGCTTGAACATATTTTTGAACGCGGTTTTTCCACCAAAAACCAGAAATCGACCCGACTGGGGCTACATTGGTGTGCCAATACGGTTGCGGCCATGGACGGCCGGTTATATGCCGAAAGTGAAGGCCGGGGGAAAGGCGCCTGCCTGCATATCCTGCTCCCTCGTAAGGCGGGGACATTGTCCAACGAGGCAGGGATCTAAAGATGGCTAGTTATCACCCCAACCCCTTACGCGTTCTGGCGGCCGATGATGAACAGGCGATTCTGGGCGTTTACCGGCAGGTTTTTGCTCCCACCAAGAATCCTTCCGAGATTGACAGGGGAATGGAAACGTTGGAAGACAAGCTGTTTGGAACAAAGGTCGACGGCAAAGTCTCCCAAGCATTTGATCTGGTCACGTGTCGACAAGCGGAGGAGGTTGTATGTGCCGTAAAAACGGCGCTTGACGAAAAACAGGGGTTTGCCGTCGCTTTCTTGGATGTGCGCATGCCGCCCGGACCTGACGGCGTATGGGCGGCTGAGCGCGTGCGCGCGCTGGACCCCGATATCGAAATCGTGATCGTCACAGGTTTTGCGGACGCACTTCCCGAGGAGATTGCCCGCCGGGTGCCACCCGCGCATAAACTGCTGTAAGTCCAAAAACCAGTTCATCCCCAGGAGATCCTGCAATTTGCATCCGCCCTGGGATCGAAGTGGCTCTCGGAGCGCAGGCTCGCCGAAATCCGCAGGGAACTGGAAAGGCGCGTGGCGGAGCGCACGGCGGAGTTGGCCCGTTTGAATGAAAAACTTGTCCGGGATATTGCCAAACGCCAAGAGGTGGAGGCCGCCCTGCGGGAGAGTGAGGCCCGCTACCGGGATTTTTTCGAAAACGCCCACGACATGATCCAGAGCGTTGGCCGGGACGGCCGCTTCATTTTTACAAACCCGGCCTGGCTCGAGACGCTGGGCTACAGCCGTGAAGAGTTGGTCCACCTGAAGCTCTTCGATATTATCCACCCCGACAGTATTCCCCTGTACCAGGAAAAATTTTCCATGGTGACGGCCGGAAAACCCGTCTTCAATATCGATACCACGTTCAAAGCCAAGGACGGCTCCTGGGTAACGGTGGAAGGCAACGTCGTTCCTCGGGTAAAAGATGACCAGGTTATCGCCACGCAAGGGTTCTTCCGCAATGTAACGGAACGTAAACGGGCGGAGGCCAAACTGAAGGAGAGCGAAAAACGCTTCCGGATGCTTTTTGAAAACTCAGGCGACGCGATTTTTGTTTTCGCCGCCGACGGAGAGGACGCCGGCAAAATCGTGCTTGCCAACCAGGCGACGGCCGATATGCACGGATACACGCTGGATGAGATTCTGACGCTGAGCATCCAGGATCTGGATACGCCCGAGGCCGCCCAAAACATTCAGGGACGCTTCAAGCGGGTATTTGCCGGCGAGTGGATCAAGGAGGAGATCACCCATCGCCGCAAGGACGGTACCGGTTTTCCGGTAGAGATCAGCGCCGGAATGCTTGAACTCGAAGGACGCAAGTATATCCTGGCCCTGGATCGGGACATTACGGAACGTAAACAGGCCGAGGATGCCCTGCGGAAAGCGCACGACAACTTGGAACTGCGGGTCGTCCAACGCACCCGGGAACTGGCGGACGCGGTAGACGAATTGAAGACCGAGATTGCCGCGCGCAAACAAGTGGAGCAAAAATTAAAAAAGGCCAAAGACAAAGAAAAAGCCGCCAACCAGGCCAAGAGCGAGTTTCTGGCCAACATGAGTCACGAACTGCGCACGCCCCTGAACCATATCATCGGTTTTACCCAGATCCTGATTGACGAACATTTCGGGCAACTGAATGAAACGCAGACGGAATACCTCAATGATGTGCTCAACAGCAGCATGCATCTCCTGGCGCTGATCAATGACATTCTGGATCTTTCCAAAGTGGAGGCCGGGAAGCTGGAACTGGAACCCAGCCAGGTGGATATTAAGATGCTGCTGGCGAACAGCCTCACATTGATCAAGCAGAAAGCCATGAAGCACGGCATTCGTCTCGAAACGGATCTGCATCCCAACCTCCCGGGGACCATCACAGCGGACGAGCGCAAACTCAAACAAATCATCTACAACCTGCTTTCTAATGCAGCCAAGTTCACCCCCGATGGGGGAGCAATCCACCTCAGCGCGCGGGCGGTCGATGCCCCTGACGGTTCAAGTCTCACGGCGCCGAAACCCGAAAAGTCGGAGGCCGATGGAGACACGGACATCCAGGCGGTGCCCGGGTGGGATCGGCGCAAATGGATTGAAATTTCGGTCGCCGACACCGGTATTGGCATCAACCGCGAGAATCAGGCCGTCATCTTCGACCCGTTCGAACAAGTTTCCGGCTCCGCGAATTCGAAAAACCAGGGCACCGGCCTGGGGCTCTCGCTGACCAAACGCTTGGTGGAACTGCATCACGGACGAATTTGGGTGGAAAGCGAAGGCAAGGGCCGCGGGCGTAAATTCAGCTTGGTGATTCCCTCGCAAAGGCAGGCGTCTATCTCAGAATAAGCGCTGAAGCATGTCAAGGCACGCCAAGGTCGCCTCACAACCTTTTCAGATGGTCGCGGTCAGGCGTCTGTCTATCATTTTCTTGACGGCCATCGGGTTGCTTGGATTGGGTTATTCTCTCGTCAATCGCGGGGGAACGTTACCAAGCAAAAACGGCGATATCGTCCAGCAACAGCTTGTCACCGTTTTTCATGTCCGATGAGTTGTTGGTTTGGAATTTTAGCTTAAAAGGCACGGCGTTCTTATAAGGCGTGAGGTCGTAATATTGGCTGCAATGATTGCCTGCGTCGTTGTGTTTTTCAAACCGCTCCACTTCAATCCAAGAGGCGCCATTCCACACGGAAAAGCCCACCCAATCCATCCGGTCACCGTCAAACTGATCCCGTTTGTGTTTGAAATAGGCCCACACCTCGGATTTGTCGGATAGGTCCCCGACGTCGCGCGCGATCCAGTGGTCTTCATTGTTGGAAGTTTCTTTGCCGAACTTAAACCAACCGCTGGCGTCGATGCTGCATATGAATTCGTCGCCACAGGCC
>CP070697.1:827548-839456 GCA_020353555.1 Desulfobacterales bacterium | reverse complement strand
GGAGCACTCATCAGGTTCTCCACCGTGCAGTTGAGGTCGCGGGCCATGGCATCAGCGATATGGTAACTTTCCGGATGGACCGCACTGGCATCCAGAGGGTTTTCACCCGCCCTGATTCGTAAAAAACCCGCCGCCTGTTCAAACGCTTTGGGGCCCAAACGGGGGACCTGGTGCAGTGCTTCGCGGGTTTTAAACGGACCGTTTTGATCTCGGTACGCCACAATGTTTTTGGCCAGCTGCGGGCCTATCCCCGAGACGTATGTCAGAAGCTGGCAGCTGGCTTGATTGAGATCGACCCCCACGCGGTTGACACAACTGATCACGACATCATCCAGCGCTTGTTTCAAGGCCGTTTGATCCACATCGTGCTGGTATTGTCCGACGCCAATGGACTTCGGATCGATTTTGACCAACTCGGATAAGGGGTCCATCAGCCTTCTTCCGATCGAGATGGCTCCCCGCACGGTGAGATCTAGATCCGGAAATTCTTCGCGTGCCACCTGGGATGCGGAGTAAACGGATGCTCCGCTTTCGTTGACCAAAATAACCGGAATCTCCCGCCCCAACTTGAGGCCCTTAATAAAATCCTCTGTCTCCCGTCCGGCCGTGCCGTTTCCGACGGCGATGGCCTCTATTTCAAACCGATCTACCAGTTCCTGTATTTTCCGGGCCGCTTCGGATGACTTCGCCTCCGAGGTGTGGGGGTAAATCGTCTCATGATGCAGCCGGCGGCCCTGCCGGCTTAGGCAGACCAGTTTACACCCCGTGCGATAGCCGGGATCTATGCCCATGACTCGTTTGGCGCCTAAGGGTGGAGCCAATAAAAGTTCGCGCAGGTTTTCAGCAAATACTTTGATGGCCTCGGCATCGGCCCGTTCCTTGGCTATCAGGCGGATTTCGGTTTCCATGGACCGAAACAGCAGCCGCCTGTAGCTGTCCTGAGCGGCCAGTTGCACCTGCCTTGAATCTTCCCCATCACCCGCCACAAAACGTTCTTCTAAGATTTTGAGCCCTTCTTCTTCAGGCGGAGCGATGGAGAGATTCAAAATATCCTCCTTTTCGCCCCGCCGCATGGCCAGAATGCGATGGGACGGAGCCGTTGCCAACGGTTCTTGCCACGCAAAATAGCTCTTATAATTGGCGCCGGCTTCTTCCTGGCCGGTGCCAACCCGGCTTTGAATCAAACCCTTCGCCCAGAACAGGTCTCGTAATCGGGCCCGCACCTGCGGGTCTTCGTTGATCATTTCTGCCATAATATCCCGGGCGCCAGCCAGTGCGTCGGCGGCGGTCTCAACCCCTTTTTGCGGATCAACAAACCCTCCGGCGACCAGAGCAGGGTCAATCCCGGTCTGCTCAAAAAGAAGCTGGGCCAGAGGCTCGAGCCCCTTTTCCCGGGCAATGGTTGCCCGGGTCCGGCGTTTCGGCCGGTAGGGCAGATAGATATCTTCCAGGATGGCCATACTTTTCGCGGCCAAAACCCTCCGTTTCAACTCTGCGTCCAGATGTCCACGATTTTCCAGCGAATTCAATATAGATTCTTTGCGTTGGTCGAGGTCCTGCAGCTGCCCCCATCGGTCGCGGATGGCGGTGATAGCGACTTCATCCAGGCTACCCGTGGCTTCTTTGCGGTAACGGGCGATAAAAGGGACGGTTGCATCCTGGTTAAGGAGGGATACGACGGCTTCAATCTGGGACTTTTGTAGACTCAGCTCCCCGGCAATTTGGTTCAGGCGTTCGTGGTTCATTATTCTCACTTTTTTGCGGCTTCAATTGCGCTCAACAAAATCATGTCCTCGGGATTTGCGGCAAAAGCAGAGCTCTGTCCGACAGAAACGGGCGCTGTCGAGCGGTCCTCATTTCTGTCAAGGATTGCCTTGATCCTATAGGCGGGACGGCGGGGAAAGTCAAGCTCAAGAAAGCTTTCAAGAACGGCCAGACTTTAGGTTTGGCGTTAGTGAACATCGCTGTGAGGTTTTATCAAGTTTATTCCGGAAACTTCCCCGGTTTTCTTGAGCAAAATTAGTTTTTATAATATAATCAAATCGTAAGCACGCACTGTTCAAGAAACGACGGATCTGTCTCCGACAAAATCAATAGCGAAGGATCGCCAGATGAATTTGGACAAATGGCCGGGCCGTGGATTTCTGCAAAAAAAGAACCTTTACTACAAGCTCAATATAATTTTTGGTCTGTTTTTCCTTTTTCCGGTAGCGGGATTTATTTTCTTCAGCATTCGCTATGACATGCTCAACGATCAGTACGTTCCACTGTTCTTTCTCGGCGTCCTGATTTTTTCATTGGTGGGATTCACCATTCTAAAAAACCTTATCGACAAAATTGTCCGCCTTTCCACCAAACTGTCAAAGAATTACATCACCGAGCTCACCGGGGATGTGGTTCCGAACGGCACCGATGAGCTGCATAACATCGTGCGGTCATTTACCGCCATTGAGAAACAATTCAGCAATACATTCAGGCAACTGGAAAAGAAGACCTCCGAGATTTCCATCCTCAAGGAACTCTCGGACTTGTGCTATGTGACCTTCGATCCGGAGGAGATTCTCTACATTACCCTCGAACGGGCGCTCATGTTGACCGATTCCGACGTCGGTTCAATTCTGGTTCTGGATGTGACCGAGCCGAAATCTTTTACCGTAAAAGCCACGGTCGGTCTCAGTGAGGTAATCAAAATAGGGGATCGGATCGATTTTGAGTCGAGTATCGCCAAATACGCCGTTATCAATAAATCGCCCCTTGTAATTAAGGATATTGAAGCAGACAGCCGTTTCGGCCGGGCGAACCTGACGCACTATGGAACCAAATCCTTTATCTGCATGCCCATTAAAACGAGCAATGAAATCATCGGCGTGCTTACCATTTCGCGCAAGGAAAATGACAAAGTATATTCTCCTGAAGATGTTGAAGCGCTCACGCCGCTTTTAAGCAATGCCGCCTTCACGTTTGAAAATCTTCGCCTTTTGAGAATGAACGAAAAAAGAGTCCGCTATCTGCGCTTCATCGAAAAAATCTTCAAAATCTTGAATTCCAGTTTCAAAGACCATGAACTGCTGCACGCTGTGTTGAACGAGATTCAAAGCATCGTGCCATTCATGCATGCCTTTGTGATGACCCGAGAGGAGACGCAGCCGGAATATTTCAAGGTTTTCGAGTTGCTTTTCAACGACCCGGCCAATATTGCCAAAGGTGCGCGTTACCCTTTCCGAGACACCATCATTGAGAAGGCGCTCAAGCAAGAGACGATTCTGATTGTGGATGATACCTCCCCTTTAACCCATGCGGTGGATCAGGAACTTTTCGTGCATCAGGGCTGTACATCCTATCTTCTCGCGCCTCTCAAAACGGAGGGAAGAATATCCGCCCTCCTGGTGTTCGGTGCCGTTAAACCCGACTTATTTTTTGAAGCGCAAGACTTGATCAAGTGGATTGCCAACGGGCTGTCCATGGCGATTGAACGCAACCGCCTTTCGGCGGTCGTGGTTAAGCGGGATCAGGAACTCGACACCATTCGTCAGATCGGTAGCGCACTGGCCTCGTCGACTTTCGACATCAGCAAGGTCCTGCAATACACCCTGGAGATGATTCAAGAGGTGATGAACGTCGAAGCGGGATCTTTATTGTTGATGGAGAATAATCAGCTTGAACTGGCGGTGGCCTTCAATACGAAATTGAAATCCATGAAGAAATTTCGCCTGAAGATGGGACAGGGTATTGCGGGCTATGTGGCGGCCCGGGGCGAATCGATCATCGTCAATAATACGGGCAAATCTTCACATTATTTTCCGGTAGTCGATGAGGTCACGGGCTTTAAGACCCGCTCGGCCTTGTGCGTGCCGATGATATCCCAGGGCAAGGTCATTGGCGTCATTGAGGTGTTGAACAAAATTTATGGCGATTTTGACGAAAATGATAAGGCTCTGCTCCAATCTATCGCTTTGTCGGTAAGTATCGCACTGGAGAATGCCCGTCTTTACAAAGAGACCGTTTCCATGGCCGAACACGAGCGAGATGTTCGACATATGTTCCAAAAATTCGTGCCCAAAGAGGTTCTGGATCAAATTATTCACGGCTCGGCCACAGGCAAACCTGTGATTGAAGAATTAAGGACCATCACCCTGCTGAACATCGACATCCGCGGGTTTTCCGCTCTGGCACGCAAGATTGGCTCTCAGAAAACTGTGTCGCTGCTCAACAGCTTTTTTGCGGTGATGGGGGATATCGTATTTAAGCACCATGGCATCATTGACAAGTATTTGGGAGATGGATTTCTAGCCCTGTTCGGCGCTCCGGTGTCAAACACCCGGGATGCCGATAACGCGGTGGCGGCAGCCCTGGAAATGCAGAAGTCCATCGTGGTTCTGAATAAATACTTAGAAAAGAAAATGGACGTCTCCGTCTGCATGGGGATCAGTGTGCATACCGGAGAGGTGGTGGTTGGCAACATCGGTTTCGAAAAGAAAATGGATTACACCGTGATCGGAGATTCGGTTAATACGGTTTTCAGGCTGCAAAGCCTGACGAAATCAATCCCGGACCGGATTTTAATCAGTGAATATACTCTCCGGGCGGCGCGTTCGCGTTTGCAAGTCGGGGAATTCGAGGCAGCGGCTGAAATCGCCCAAAATCTAAACCAAATGAAAGTATTCGAACTAATCGGCCAGGAGTTGGACCAGCCGCTTGCGGAGGAGCAAAACCAGCCTCCCCTCCACGGGGCCCCCCATGCTATTTGGACTGAAAATTAAGCTACCGGAACGCCTCGCAAATTGATGACGCCGGTGTTGGAGCCAGCCCAATTGAACAAGTTACCCCGCTTTTCAAATATGATCAGAATCATTGTTGCCGAAAATCTCCCGGATTCCAATCCCTCCGTCCGCATAACAGCAGCGGTGTCGGCCAAAGCGCCCGCAGCATCTGCTCTGATTGGGTTGGATTTTTGCGAGCCGGTTTTGTCGTCGTGGATTATTCTTTTCCAGTCTTGACAAAGGCATGCAGAGCACAGTAGTTTGCGCTTTTAGATAAAAACGAGGCTTTTAAACTCAAACCTAAAGATTTTTTATGGATTATGATTTTTTGGACCCCGGCCACGTGCGGCGGGAAGCTTCATTTATGAAATTTGTGAAATGCGTTCAAAAGATCAAAAATCCATCATCGAATTAATATTAGCTTAACCCGAACATTGCTAACGAAGGGAGGAAAATATGGAAACCGAATATCCAGGGTCGCTCAAAGGTCATTTTCTTTTGGCTATGCCCGGTTTGACGGATCCGAATTTTTCCCAGACCGTCACTTGTATTTGTGAGCACAACGCTGATGGAGCCTTTGGCATTGTCGTCAACCGACTCCATGATTCCTTATCCGGAAAAGATATTTTTGACGAACTCAATGTGCAGTATGCACCGGGGGCCGAATCCATCCCCATTTATATTGGTGGGCCGGTTCATATGGGAGAAATTTTCATTTTGCATGGTTCTCCGCTTGAATGGAATGCTTCCCTAATCATTACTCCCAATCTTGCCATGAGCAATACCCGCGATATATTGGAATCGGTGGCTATGGGCGGCGGGCCGAAATCCTTTATAATCACTTTAGGTTGCGCTGGGTGGGGCCCCGGACAGCTAGAAGCCGAAATAAAGGCCAATGCCTGGCTGACGTTTCCGGTTTTCGAGGAGAATATCTTCGATTTTCCAGCTGAAATACGTTGGCAAGAAGCTGTTAAAAAGATGGGTATCGATCCAACACTTCTTTCGGATATGGCAGGTCACGCCTGATGATGGCGAACGAACGAAAGGTTATCCCTTGGCTTTGGCTTTAGGTTTCTTTTTCTTCAGACAAATCTTATCTTTTCGGACAAATGCGCAAAGCTTGGGGTTATAGTATTCTTTGCAGTTTAAAGGATTATATAGCGGGCATTCAGGATGTTTTTCAGACATAGATCAAATTATCCCCTCTTCATTCAGTTTCCTTGAGCAACGGCCTTTTATGCGCGTTCCTTTCGACACTCGGATTTGATTGCCATGCATACCCCGCCGACGCGACAGAGAGTCTCCAGCATTAACTGACCCAAGCGGGAAGTTAGGCGATCACAAGAAGCGAACGCCAGTTTTGCCGTTTCATTTGCGCATTGTGGAATACCCCGTAGCATAAAATCTTAAATTTTACAAGGCATTATATTTATTGGGGCAGGGTGGGTGCATTTGAAAATGCCCATGTCTGTCCGACCGGGAAAAAGGTTTTTCCAGACGATATCCGTTCGGTCGGCCGATACAGCTCATCGGGTCGTAACAGTTTAGCCCTTTGAAAGACCCTGAATACGCCGACGGCTGATCGGCTTCTGCCACCGGAAAAAACTCGAAAACAAGGGTTCGTAGAACCGACCCGCGCCTTGATTTCAAACAGGAGGCCGCGCAAAGGAAGGTCAATCCGAGCCTTGATGGGTACTCCTTTTGACATTCCGTCTGGGAAATTGTATGAAATGCGCTCGAATTTGTCGCGTTTTGAAAACACGTCCGCGGATGAAATTAAACAAAGTTGGTTTTGTCCGACAGAAATGAACATGGAGTCTGGGAGTATTGGATACCTACCACACGCTCAAAAGCGAAATTTTAAAGCTCAACCAGGACATATCTTCTCTATTTATGAAGGCTAAATCGATTCCTGGGATGTTTGATTACAGTTTTGGCGATTGGGAGAAAACCTGCGAAACGCTTCCGAACCAGATGCGGGAAGAAACGATGCGGGTCGCCATTGTCGGGCCCATAAAATCAGGCAAAAGCACTTTTTTGAACTCGATTTTCGGGGACGATTACGTCAAAAGAGGCGCCGGTGTGGTGACATCGATGGTAACCCGCGTGCGCAGCGGTGATCGTCTGAGGGCCAATTTGTATTTCAAAACTTGGGACGAGGTCAACGCAGAAATAGACGAAGCCCTGGTGCTGTTCCCCTCTCTGAACTGGCGCTCTGAAAACGACAAGTTTGATATAAGGCGTGAAAAAGAACGTGAAGAGCTGCGGGACGCCCTGAGCGCCCTGGGTGCGGAACAGATGATTACCCAAGACACCCGTAATATCAACAATGTCCTGTTGACCTCGTACCTTAAAGGCTATGATACGGTTCGAGGATTGCTTTCAGCCGGAGCGGGGACATGCCAATACGCGGACGATCAATTTGGCGAGCACCGCGCCTTTGCAAGTGACGAGGCTTTGGCTGTGTATTTGAGAGATATCCAACTGGAGATAAATTCCGGCGACCTGGACAGTACCGTGGAAATTGCCGATTGTCAGGGTAGTGATTCACCCAATCCTCTCCATCTGGCCATGATCCAGGAATATTTGCTTTTAACCCACCTGATCATTTATGTCATCAGCAGCCGCACTGGATTGCGACGGGCCGATATTAAATTCTTGTCAATGATCAAGAAAATGGGAATATTAGACAACACGCTGTTTGTGATCAACTGTGACTTCAATGAACATGAATCGCTGGACGACTTGCAAGCGCTGGTTGCCAAAGTGCAGGCAGAGCTTGCATTGATTAAGCCCTCACCAAAGATCTACGCGTTTTCCAGCCTTTTCAATCTCTTTCGCGCCCAAAACGCAAAACTGCCTCGCAGGGACCGACTGCGGTTTGAGCAATGGCAAGCCGAGAGGGAGCTGACGGAGTTTTCGGGGAAAGAAACCGCGCGGTTTGAATACGAATTCAAACACCAGTTAAATCAAAAGCGTTACGCGTTGCTGTTGAAAAACCATCTTGAGCGGCTGGACGTTATCACTTCCAGCATGTCGAATTGGATTGAAATCCATCAGGATATTCTGACCCGCGATGCCGACAGCGCCCAGAGTATAATTCTCAAGGTCAAGCAGCACCGGCAACGGTTGCACCAAATTAAAACGCTAATCGAAAATACCGTATCAGGTGCCACACCGAAGATCAAAAGCGAGCTAAACAGCGATGTAAATCGATTCTTTGACCCGGCCACCGGTCAGGTCAGCGTCGAAATTAACGATTTTATTAGTAGTTACAGGATGTTGTCAGAAAAATATAGAAATAGTCTCAGTGTTTCCGGCTTTTCTAACACGCTTGCATTAGTGTTCCAGGAATTCAAACAATCTCTCGATGGTTTTCTCACCGAAGTAATCAACCCGGAAGTGATCCAGTTTGTCAACCTTAAAGAAAACAGAATCAGAGAATACTATGGGACAATCGCCGGCCCTTACGAAGCCATGATCAAAGAAGCGTTCAACGAATATGAAGACGTTGTGGAAAAAGCCGGTGTAGTTCTGAACCATGAACGACATGTCAAAATGGAGTTACCGGCCATGGAAGTTGTTTTGCGAACGACGGCCTTACAACGCCCTCTTTTGGCGGCCGCCATGCACTATTCGGCCAAGATGAAAACAGAGGCGGTGATGCGCCTGGGCTTTTACCGGGTTTTAAAGAATGTCAGCTCACTGCTCAAAAAACCGGCCAAACCCAGAGGCGAAGAAGCCCTGCGCGCGCTCCAAAGCGGCGTTACACGGATGAAGCGGGAAACAAAAAAATCAGTCAGTTACCACCTTAAGGATTATCGTGAAAACTTAAAGTTCAACTATCTGTTCAAACTCGTGGAAGCTGTTGCCAGGAGCTTATCTGAAGGCTTGTTAGACTATTTTCACGTCTATACAACGGATCTTTCGACACTGCTTGAACGGATCAACACTGAACAGAGTGACAAAAAGCGTGCGGCTGAAGTCCTCGAAGAAATGGATCGGGTCTCCCAGGACATTTTCCAAAGGATCAAGCAAGTGAGGAAAAATATCGAAAGCAGCGCTTGATTCGTCACTCCGCCTGCGCGTATTGGAAATTTTGGCAGCTTTTAGCGGACTGGAAAGCGGCAACCTGAAACCGGATCAATGCTGAATCTTATCCTTTCAGTTCTTTGAGATTTTTGCGGGCAAAGTCGATCGAAGCATCCAAGGTGAGGGCCATTTCGTAATAGCGAATGGCCTTTGCTTTTTCCCCCAGGTCGCGATAATTGGATGCAATGTTGGCGTAATCAATGGCCGAGGTTGGATCAAGGCGTATGACTTTTTTGAAATATTCAATCGCCTCCCTATGATTTCTTAATTTGTAATGGCAGAATCCGACGAGATTGTATATGTCGGTTCTTTCCTGATCAAATCTTTCTCCGTAGGCTAATACCTCAAGGGCCTCGCGATATTTTCCCATATCTTTCAGCGCCACTCCCAGATAAGAGCAGATACTGGGAATGTCCTGTTCGTTCGGCTCAAGCGCAAGGGCTTGATTGAAGTTTCGCCGGGCGGTTTCCGGATCACCAAGGGCCAGGTGGCAGGTGCCGAGATAAAAAGACACGTAGTATTTGCCCGCAAGCTGATCATCCATCTTTCTTAGCTCGGCAATGGCTTCTTGGGGGCGGCGGTGTTCCGCAATGTGCTTGGCGGTAAACATTCCCACGCTCGTGTTCAACGCCCGTTCCCGGAAATGAGCCCCGGGTATGATCGTGTAAAAAGCCGGTACTTCAAGAATGGGATGCATGGTGTTGACCACCAGCACGTCCATTCCCCGTTGCGCCAAGGCCGCAACGCAGTTTTGTATCTCAACTTTCATGTTGGGGTCTGAAAGCTGCGGCAGGTTTGAAATATCAATTTCGTTTCCCGGATGACGGAGAAATTCGGCCTCCTCGATATTCTTAAACTTGGGCAGACCGCTGGCCACATAGCAGGAGCTCGTATTAAAGTCGCCAGCTAGCTGCGCCACCTCGGTCAGGGCCCGGCTTAACGCCTTCTGCGGGTCAGGTGTGGTTCCGGCGGTCCACACGATTTCGCTTAAATGCGGAAAGGTAGTCGGATCATATGCGAGCACCCCCACGGTGGGGATACCCATGTCGAGCGAAAAATCGGAAATGTAGAGTTTCACACCGACATGGCGGTATTTCTGAAGCATTTCAGCGACCAGCGGTTCGGTGGCTGATTCGGCCCGAATCGCCGGCACGCGCAATCGATTGTGGCTGATGATCGACGACGTATGCCGTTCGACAATTTCACAGATGCCCTGAATGAGCGCTTCCTCCTGGCAGTTGCCGGCCGAAGGGCCGTTGAATTCGTTGATGGCGTAAAACCAGTCGAAGGGGATCAGGACCTCTTGAGCGCGAGTCAGATTATAGCCCCAGGTCCATTTTAGACGCAGATTTTCGAATATTTTGCGCGTAATTGTCAAATCCTCGGACTCATCGTGAACCGACCGGGCGATCATGGCAAAGGGTATCGCCTGGTCTTTGACGTCGACATATTTTGCTTCGAAGAAATTGGTCGGATTTTTGGCGAAACTGAAAAAACTGTACCTTTCGGCCAGTTCCATGAGGGCGCTGGCTTCAGCCTGCTGGGGCGTTGCCCCTTTTCCCATCTGTTTTTGGGTTCCGATCGTGGCTAGAGCATCTTTGCCGCAGGTACTGAAATAAACTGGAATATCTAGCCGACCGTTATCGATCCGCATCGTTCGATGCAAAATATCCAAATCGATTTTCTGCAATTTATCCTTGAAACGCCGCACGGTTTCCTCCGGCGGCCATATTTTGTCCTGATCCCGGGTAAAGCGTTTGAAGGCGTCATGCAACACAATTTTATGTTTCATAGAACTTCTCCTGTATGCGACGATGCAACAGCCAACCGACAAGAAGCTAAAGTTAAAACACTTAGGCGCACATTTTCCGATGTTTTCTCCTCGCCCCAGACAGTTTTTGATTGACCCTTTTATCGTCTTCTGGTATGAACGGCACTGATGTGTGGGGATGTAGCTCAGCTGGGAGAGCGCGGCGTTCGCAATGCCGAGGTCAGGGGTTCGATCCCCCTCATCTCCACTTCTTTTTAGGGTTTAACAATTAGCGCAACTTGTTGGTTTAATCCATCGATTTTTGATTTAACGAGTGAAACGACTACGTGCGAACTTCAATTTGCGCTCCGGAGTTTTGCGTTACCCCCCCTTGCAATTCCGAAACTTTTTTTCAGCATGTAACCTTTCGGTCGTCAATGGGTCTTTAGTTTCGACGGATTATTCGTCTCTGATCCGTCTCAGAGTAAGTACGTCATAGTGCTTCATTCTGACCTCCTTTCATGGGTGGTTCACCGGAATGGTGGGCCACCTTTTTTGTTCGAGCGGCAAAGGCAAGCCCTCCGGACGGATCAGGGTTTATTGGCTTTGCCCAGCCAAACCGAGGCCTGCGATAGCGATCGTGTGATCGGGATTGTGGGCCTTTGGATCTGCGAATAGCGAGCCGAGGCCAAGAATTGTGCGAGACTGAAACGGCTGAGAGTAATGGGCAGTTGATTATGGCCGAATCGGATTTATTTTATATTGATTGAGGTCCATTTCTGGTTGACTTTGCTTGTATGATCGCCGTAGGGAACGACGCTACGGGGTTAAAATTACACAATTTCCGGCGAACATTCGCCTTGCACCGCATCAACCTAGGAACTGCCCAACGAAAATCACTATGAACCGTATCTCAGAAACCGCACGCAAGACCAAAGAAACGTCAATTCATATCAAGATCAACTTGGACGGTAAAGGGCAGGCGGAAATTACCACGGGAATTCCATTTTTCGACCATATGCTTACGCTGTTTGCGCTGCACGGTTTTTTTGAATTGTTCGTGCGCGCCCAAGGGGATTTGGAGGTTGATTCCCATCATACCGTTGAAGATGTGGGGTTGGTTTTGGGAGAAACCATAGCGAAAGCCCTTGGCGATCGGAAAGGAATAAGACGCTATGGTCATGCCGTCACACCCATGGATGAGGCATTGGCCGCCGTAACCATTGATCTTTCTAACCGTCCCTACTTAGTTTACAACAGCCCGCCGATCTCGCCGACGGGGATGAATTTTAACTATGCTCTGGTC
>CP070697.1:815521-827448 GCA_020353555.1 Desulfobacterales bacterium | reverse complement strand
TGATGTTGCGCAAGCCCGTGACGGCGAGCTCCCGCCCGATAATTATGCAAACCATCCAAGCCGGTGCCCAGTGATGGAAAGCCAACATGATAAACGCCGAAGACACCAGCAGCTTATCCGCAACCGGGTCCATGACCTTGCCCAAGTTGGAAACCAGCCCCCGGCGCCGCGCATAAAACCCATCCAGGTAGTCGGTAATTGCCGCCGCGCTAAACAGAAGCGCGGCGCTGAGCGTACAAACCCGGTTGGGGAACAGCAGTAAAATGATAAGCACCGGGACGGCTGCAATCCGAAAAAGCGTCAAGATATTGGGTTGGCTCAATATTTTCTTTGAGGTTTCCATATGCTGTTCGTCTTTGCTGCACTTATGCTTTGAAAGAAAAACCCGCGCCTTCAGGTGCAAACTTCAGTCCCGCCGACGGGAATTCGAAATTCGACCCGCGTTTCAAACAATGGGAACGAACCCGTCGATGGCGATGGTTTTCGGATTTCTTGAGACTTTGTCCCCTCCGCGTGCGATCGAGTTTTGTCATGAGCGGCCTTTTCAGCAAGTATCCGGCACCCAAAACCAAGGTATGCCGCACCGGAAATCAGATCTGGAACCAAGATTGCGTGTTTCGGATTTTTCTTCCATCGATCGATTCCACGCTGCGGAATCGTTAGGTGGCACCAGGCGCGGAAGCCTTCACTTGTCCCCTTGCGATTGCGCCGCCATATATTGGTCCCTGCAGTCTGCACTGCAGAAATATAGATCTTTACCGCCGGATTTTAGATGTACACCATCTCTTTGGGGAAAATAAGACTGACAAAAAGGGTCTTTGATCATCACATCATCAATCTGCCCGGCCATTTGGGTGGAAACCCGATTTCTGGTGTTTGATCCCTGCAACATCCAGTTCTTAACGGATTTGTAGGCCAGGTACCCGACGCCAAATAAAATCAAAAATCTAAACATTTAAATTCAATCATCCTTTGTCCGGTTTCCTCAAGGCGATTCAATAGAGATTGCATTTTAAGGTTGAATACCGGATGAATAATATTAGGATCTATATCACAAATGGGTCTTAACACAAAGCGTCTTTTGTGCATGCGAGGATGTGGCAGTACCAACCGTTTGGAATTCAAGACGAGGTCATCATACAGGAGGATGTCAAGGTCCAAAACCCGTGGCCCGAAACGGATGACGTCATGCGTCCGTCCGGCGTCGCGTTGGATGGATTGGATTTGTTCCAAAAGCGGCATGGTATCAAGGATCGTCTCTATCTTGACGACCAAATTGATAAACCAATCCTGTTGCTTGTAACCGACAGGCTCGGTTTCGTATACGCGTGACCGCGCCCTTAACCAGACGTTGCCGGCCCTGGTCAAGTTTTCCACACCCTTCTGGCAATTGGCGAGTCTGTTTCCCAGGTTGGATCCAACGGAAACGTAGGCGGTATGCTTTTTCAAAGACCGACCTTAATCCTTCCAGGCATCATCCCAGAGTCGTCCGGCGTAGATAATGCGGGCATCGCCTTCAAGATGTACATCATAAAAACGGCCTTGTCGTTCTTCAAAATGAATCGTCAGATACTCAGCGCTGCGGGTTTTCACCCTTACAGGCGACTTGGCCTTATATTTGCGGGCGGCTATGAGGGCGGAGGCCGCCGAACCGGTTCCACAGGCCAGCGTTTCATCTTCAACGCCTCGTTCGTAAGTGCGGATCGCCACTTCGCCGTTGTTTTGGAGGCTGATGAAATTGACATTCGTTCCCGCGGGGGCAAAGGCCTCATGCATGCGAATTTCCCGGCCCAGCTGAACTACATCCACATCGTCAAGGCGGTCGGTCAGAATGACCACATGGGGGACCCCGGTGTTAATGCGGTTGACTAACCAAGGCCCGTTCTGCAATCTGAGGGTATAGTCCAGCTGAAGATCGCGCGGCTCCGGCATTTTGACCACGACCCGCTCCCCTTTCACGTGGGCCTGAACAATTCCAGCTTCGGTTTCAAATGACATGCTAGCTCCAGCGATCTGATTCAGGTAGGCAAAACGGGCCGTACAGCGGGCCCCGTTGCCGCACATTTCGCCGCTGCTGCCATCACGATTAAAGAAACGCCATTTGAAATCCGCTGCCGTCGAAGGTTCGATCAGGATAAAACCGTCGGCACCCACGGACATTTTGCGGCGACAGACCCGCGTAACAAAGTCCGGCAAATCCGCTTCGTCGAAAAGCTTACGGCGGTTGTCAACAATGATAAAATCGTTGCCGCTGCCGCTCATTTTGTAAAAATCAATTTTTCCCATACCAACTCCGTCGCAACAGGCGCCCACCTTGAGGCTCAAAGGAACAGATGTTCAACTCCATTTGTGTTTCGGGCCCTCCCCAGCGGAGGGCACACGCGTAACGCTCGGCCCGATCATCGCGGACGTGCCGCTAGCGATAGACAAATTCGATGAAATTGGAATCACGACTCTCCGCACCCTTTACATTATAAGCCCGAACCTTATAGACGTAGCGGTAACCGGACTCTAGACGCTGAAAAAAATGCATGCGCGGGGCGGCGGCCTTGTTGGCTTCCTTTTCGCGGATTAAAACCTCACCGGCTTTGGCAAAACGAACCGGACAATTCTGACAATCCGATTCGACGGCGCGCTCCTTCGAGCGGTACACCCTAAATCCGGCCAAAGGAAACCCGAACGTGGCATCTTGGACGGGAATGCTCCAAGTCAACTTGAAGACATCCCCCTGCATCTGGTAACCAAGATCTTGCACGGCCGGGGGTATCTCCCGGCGCGGCGGAACCGGCAGATCTTTTTTGCCGCAACCGGTTGCCGCAAATGCCCAAACAAGGCCAAAGCAAACCCATAAGGCCAGCGCCCTGCCCGCCGCTGGGTCATGTCTCGGCATTCGTCCGATACAGCTGCATGTCATTGCATTTACTCTGCATCCCCAAGAAATCAGAAAATGTGACCACGAAATAGCAGGTGCTGTTAGCTGTTGTCCGTCCAGAAAGGGCTGCTTGTCCGAATTTCGGGCTCAGGCGCTCCCGCCGGGGCGGCAGAGGTCTTCCTTGAACTTGAATCCCGCCGCAGGCGGTACTCATTGCGGACTGGACCCTATCTCTCGGTACCGGCTAAGTTGCTCTTCGGCCGCTGCGATAGCAGTTTTCACCGTTTCGGCGGCGGTGCCTCCATAAGAGGTTCGCCGGTTGATCGTTTTTCGAGTCGTTAGAAAATCAAATATGTCTTCCTGAATAAGGGCGGCGAAAGATGTCAGCTCTTCCAGCGTCAGCTCGTGCAGTTCTTTATTGCGATTCAAGGCATAACTGACCGCTTGGCCGACGACACTATGGGCTTCTCTGAAAGGCAGGCCTTGTCGCACGAGATAGTCGGCCATATCCGTGGCATTTAGGAAGCCCGATGAGGCCGCCTCTTCCATACTAGATGCATTGAATTTTATTTTCGGCAGCATCTGAATATAAATGTCAAGACAGGCGCTTAGGATATCGACCGTATCGAACAAAAAGACCTTGTCCTCCTGCATATCGCGATTATAGGCCAGAGGCAATGATTTCATCATGGTCAGCAACCCCATCAGGTTGCCCACTACACGCCCGGTTCGGCCCCTGACCAGTTCGGGCACATCCGGATTCTTCTTTTGCGGCATGATACTGCTCCCCGTAGCATAGGCATCGGGGAGTTCGATAAAACCGAATTCCGCGGAAGACCACAGAATCAATTCTGCGGATAAGCGGCTCAAATGAACCATGCAGATGCTGGCGGCCGCCAAGAATTCCATTATAAAATCCCGGTCGGAAACCGCGTCGATGCTGTTGGCCGATACCATCGCAAAATTGAGAAGCCGGGCCGTGTATTCCCGGTCAATAGGATAAGCCACCCCCGCCAGCGCGGCGGCACCCAGTGGCATCACGTCAATGCGCGTCAAACATCCCTGCATCCGCTGCGTGTCCCGGGCAAACATCTCAAAGTAGGCCATCAAATGGTGAGCCAGAAGTACCGGCTGAGCCCTTTGCAGGTGTGTATAGCCCGGCATGATCACCTCTATATGCGTCTTCGCCAAGTCGACGAACACTTGTTGCAGCCCCACCAGGCGCGCGGCGATCCGCCGGGTTTCTTCGCGCAAGTACATGCGAACATCCAAAGCCACCTGGTCGTTGCGGCTTCTAGCGGTATGGAGCCTTTGGGCGACCGTTCCGATTTTGGTCAACAGCCGGGCTTCGATATGCATGTGGATATCTTCCAGGCTGTCATCAAACGAAAACTGTCCGGCCTCGATCTCCTGCTTGATTTCTTCGAGACCCTGGATGAGAGTCCGGGATTCTTCTTCCTGAATAATCGCGGCCTTGGCCAACATCTTGCAGTGCGCGATGCTGCCCTCGATGTCATAGGCATAAAGCCGCTTATCCACATCAATGGAAGCGCTAAAGGTCTCGACGATTCGGGCGGTTTTTTCCCTAAACCGCCCGTCCCAGAGCTTTTCAGACATGGGAGGGGTCCATAGGATTGTTGGCTATTGGTTGGCGGTTATCAGCAACGGCGGTCCGATCATGATTCTTGGCGGCCACATTGGCCCCGCCGACGGACACGGTGGCATTCGCGCCTCCAACGTTTCCGAGGCAATCAGGCCGTCGGTGACAAGTCGCCAAAGATCTCATCCAGGCAGCCAAGCAGCGCGTCGACCTCTTCTTTGGTGATGATCAGCGGCGGTACAAACCGCAGAATATTGTCCTGGATGCAATTGACCAGAAAGCCTCTCTGCATGCATCGGGTCACTACCGGAGCGCCATCGCTTTTCAGTTTGAGGCCCAGCAGCAGGCCCAGCCCGCGGACTTCGGCGACGACTTCATGTCGATTTTGCAGCCATGCAAGCTTTTCTTTAAAGTAGGCTCCGACCGTGCGGCCCCGTTCGATAATATTCTCTTCCACCAGCACGTTTAGAGCGGCGAGCGCGGCGGTCGTTACAATCGGCGTTCCGCCGAAGGTGGACGCGTGGGATCCCGGGCCAAAAGCCGAGGCCACCTCCTCCTTTGCCAGCATGGCCCCAATGGGCAGCCCGTTGGCTAAGGCTTTGGCCAGTGTCATGACATCGGGTTTAATGCCGAAATGCTCGTAGGCAAAGAGTTTGCCCGTCCGCCCAATGCCGGTTTGAATTTCATCTAGCATCAGCAACAGGCCGGCTTCATCACAGATCTGACGGACGGCCGCCAGATACTCGGGGTCCGGACAGCAAACCCCGCCTTCGCCCTGGACCGGTTCAACCAAAACGGCGCAGGTATGAGGTCCGATCTTGGCCCGCAAGGCCTCGGCATCATTGAAGGGTACAAAATCAAACCCTTCAAGGACGGGGTCAAACCCTTTTTTGATTTTGTCCTGACCCGTGGCCGATAGGGTGGCCATGGTGCGTCCATGGAAAGAATTCTCCATGGCGATGATTCGGAAGCGTTCACTTTCGCCGCGTTCCTTGAAGTACCGCCGGGCAATCTTAATCGCCGCCTCGTTCGCTTCCGCACCGCTGTTGCAGAAAAAGACACGATCGGCGAAACTGCGCTTGACCAACCACTCCGCCAGCTCGATCTGCGGTATCGTATAGTAGAGATTAGACACGTGTAAGAGTGTATCGGCCTGCCCGCGCAGCGCGGCGGCAATCCGAGGATGGGCATGGCCCAAGTTACAAACAGCAATCCCGGCCACAAAATCGGTATAAGCGCGACCGTCCGTGTCCCAAAGAGTACAGCCACGGCCCTTGGCGAAGACGATCGGAAACCTTTTATAAGTGGCCGCCATCACCCGATCCGCCCGCTCAATAAATTCTTGTTTCATACCTTTACCTCCGTGCCGATAGCGCCAGAATCTGAGATCCCGTCCACATCCGCCGGCAAAATGGGCCGCCAGCTTTCCAGGACCAGGGTAATGCCGCCGGTCGCCCGGCCGGCCTCTATATCTTATGGTTCTCCGGCATCACCGATCCCCTACCGGAGCGATAATTTCAAGCTGGCCCTGTGCGCCCCGGGGTTGACGGGGCCGGGGTGAGTTCGCCTTCAACCGCGCCTCAAACCTTGCCGAGGTGCTCGGCCTGCATCGGTTCCCCCTTTACAGAATATACCTGCTCAGATCCTCATCATCCTTGATATCCTTTAATTTGGCCTCGACGTAATTCTGGTCGACGACGATCCGCTGGGCTTGCATGTCCGGGGCATCAAAGAGGATGTCCTCCAACAAGCGCTCCATTATAGTATGGAGTCTCCGGGCACCGATGTTTTCAGTCCGTTCGTTGACTTCCGCCGCAATCCGCGCAATGGAAGCCACCGCATCATCCTCAAAGACCACATCAATGCCTTCCGTCCGTAACAAGGCGATATATTGGAGCAACAAAGCATTTTGCGGTTCGGTGAGGATCCTCTCGAATTCTTTGCGCCCGAGGGAATCGAGCTCGACCCGAATGGGAAAGCGGCCCTGCAATTCCGGAATCAAGTCCGCCGGCTTGACCATATGAAAGGCCCCGGATGCGATGAACAAGATATGGTCGGTCTTGACGGCCCCGTACTTGGTGGTGACGGTACACCCTTCCACGATGGGAAGCAGATCTCTTTGAACCCCTTCCCGGGATACGTCCGGGCCATGGGTGCCGTCCTTGCCCACAATTTTGTCAATCTCGTCCAGAAAGATGATCCCCGCTTGCTCGACTTTCTCGATGGCCTGCTTAACCACCTTGTCCATATCCACAAGATTCTGGGCTTCTTCCTGTGCCAAAATTTCCATGGCCTCCGGTACCTTGACCTTACGCCGTTTGGTTGTTTTGGGAAATAATCCGCCTAACATATCCTTAAAATTGATGCCCATCTCTTCCATACCGACGTTGGAAAAAATCTCCACCACCGGCATGCTTCGGTCTGAGACATCGAGGTCTACGTAGCGATTGTCCAATTTGCCTTTGCGTAGCATGCCGCGGAGTTTTTCGCGGGTCGAAGATTGTTCTTCACCGCCGGCCGTCACCAGTTCAAATTGTATTTCCTTGGAATCCTCGCCTTTCGGGGTTGCCTGGGATCCGGATTTCGGCAACAAGAGGTCCAGCATTCTCTCCTCGGCGACACGCCAGGCCCTATCTTTGACCCCTTCCTGTTCCGCGGCCTTCCCCATGGTGACCGTCAGTTCCACAAGATCCCGTACCATGGATTCCACATCTCGACCCACATAGCCGACCTCGGTAAACTTGGAAGCTTCCACTTTCGTAAATGGGGAATCGGTCAGCTTGGACAACCTTCGGGCAATCTCCGTCTTGCCGACCCCTGTGGGACCGATCAGAATGATATTTTTGGGCGCAATTTCGTCCCGCAGATCTTCCGAAACCTGCTGCCGGCGCCAGCGGTTCCTTAAGGCAACGGCCACGGAACGCTTCGCTTTATTCTGGCCGATGATATATTTATCCAATTCTTTGACAATTTCAGAAGGCTTCAGGTTGCTCATGGGGATTCCTGCTCGAGGGTTGGATGGTTACAACGGGTCAAAAGGTCAAATCGTTGATTGGTTAGAAGGTTTACTAAGGGATCAATCCTATCGGAACCCTTGGAACCATTTGACTGGTTAACCAAGTTAGAGTTCTTCAATCGTAACGGCGTCATTGGTAAAAATGCAAATCGAAGCGGCAATTTGCATGGCCTCTTCCACAATCCGGCGGGTATCTAGATCGGTAAGCTTCATCAGCGCGGTGGCCGCCGCCTGAGCCGCCACGCCGCCCGAACCGATTCCGACAATGCCTTCGTCAGGCTCGATCACATCGCCGTTGCCCGAGATGAGATACATGCAGGCTTCATCGACGGCGATCATAATGGCTTCAAGACGTCGCAGGTATCTATCGGTCCGCCAATCCCGGGCCAGCTCAACGGCCGAACGCGTCAGGTTGCCATTGTAACGCTGAAGTTTTTCTTCCAAACGTTCCGAAAGATTCAGAGCGTCCGCCGTGGCCCCGGCGAATCCGACGATGATTTTGTCGTGATATATCTTACGCACCTTGCGGGCATGATGTTTTACGACATTATTGTTTAAGGTAATCTGGCCGTCACCGGCTACGGCCGCCTTGCCATTGTGCCGGACGGCCAGGATCGTTGTGCCGTGAAAATTTTCTTTCATTTTCAATCCGTGAGGCTTCTCAAGTTGTTGTCGAAGACGATTATTTCCGGTTGTCTCAAATCCGTCATTCGTTACGGGTTAATGGGCGATCCATGTCTCAGACGGTCGAAAAAAAATGAAATCGCTCATCTGGGTCGGAAAACGCATAGCGCCGAGCTCTTGTCACTTTCGGGGATGCGCCTTGTCGTAGATTTCCATTAATCGATCCACACTCACATGGGTGTATTTCTGGGTCGTTGAAAGGCTTCGGTGGCCGAGAAGTTCCTGGACAACTCGTAAATCGGCACCGGCATCAAGCAGATGGGTCGCAAATGAGTGTCGCAGGGCATGGGGTGCAACCGGTGTCAGCAGGCCGCAGGCCGTAACCAGCTGCTGCAAAATACGGGCGATCGATCGAGGGGTCAGGCGCCCCAGATTCTTGTTTAAGAACAGCGGGCCGTCCTGATCGGGAGAAATTCCGGTCTCCCCGTAGAGCTTTTCGCGGTAGACCTTCAGGGCCGCCAGCGCCGTACGGCCGATAGGTACCGTTCGCTCGCGGCCGCCTTTGCCTAACACCCGAATCCAGGCGCTGCCGCAATCAACATCCCCCGTATTCATGGCAGCCATCTCGGACACGCGGATACCACAGGAGTAAAGGGTTTCAAAAATGGCCCGATTCCTCAACCCGAGCAGCGTATCGGTCTGGATGGAATCAAGTAGCCGAAACATATGATCAACCGACAGATAGGCCGGAAGCGTCTTTTCCTGTTTGGGGGTCAGAATCGAATCGGCCGGATTATCAACGCAAACTCCTTGTCGGACGAGATATTTAAAAAAAGAACGAATGGCGGAAAGCTTTCGCGCGATGCTGACTTTCTTGTTTTTTTTATGTAAGACTCCCAGAAATCTCCGAATCGTGAGAGCGTCGACGTGCTCTAGTCTGATCCTGTCCGCCTTCGGGGCTCGGCGTTTGCCGGATGCCGACTCCGCTGCGACGAAAGACAAAAACTCGGCCAGATCGTTGCGGTAAGCCCGGCAGGTATGCGCGGAATATCCCTTTTCGACAGCCAGAGACTCCACAAAGGCCCTGATCAAGTCTGGGAAAACCGGTGAATTCACCAAAACTAAACCCTGTGTTACCGTTTGACCGTTGGCTGCGTAAGACAGAGATCCACACGGATGAAGGGTTTAAGAAATCGGGAATTGAAAATCACAACGCGTCACTTCCAGGGTCTCAATCCCTTAATTTCCCTTTCCCCCTTCGCTTTGTCCAAATGGGTCCCGTCTATTTCAAAAGACGACAACCAGACAATCGCTCTAGAATTTAATAAGCGCTTCGAGCTCACGCCAGGTGCTGACCTCTACAAAGGGATGGCGTTTTCGATTCCACGGCTGTTTAAAAAGAATCGGTGAAAAACCAAGATCATGCAAGTAAAAACAGGTTTCCAGCCGGTCTTCCACAAAATGCGTCACTTGGCTTTCCAGCAACACATCCGCCTTGTCTTCAAACGAACCGGTAGCGACCACCTCGATTGAATCCGAACCGAGTTTCAAAACATCCTGCATCCAATCCCGAATGGGCCCCACGTAGGGACGCGCCGTTACAAAGAGAATGGGGCGGTGATAACGGCCGAGCCGCTTCAAAACCTGGGATGCGCCCGCGATCGGTTTCAAAGGCGCACGGTAATTACCGTCCAGTATCCTCGTGACGATGGCATTGATCACCTCCGGATCCATGTCGATACAATCGGCAAGATCGTAAGAGGTGAAATCTTCATACCGAATACTGTTAATATGAAAATCCTCGCGTGCGATATCAATAAACAAGCGCATGGTGTCGGCCAGGACACCGTCGATATCGAAGGCTACCGATGCCGGGTCAATCATTGCCGTCCCCTGGAAAGTAGATCTTAGTGGTTATTGGTTGTCTGCTGTAAACTTTATGAATTGGCGCGTGTCAAGTTGATCGGTAGGACGAAGAACCAATAACAACCTATCTAGGCCGCGGCCCTGCGCGTTTTCTTCTTGAGTTTCGAAACGCGGCGCCGGTATATCTTGGCCATTTTTTTGTCTTGCGCCTCCAGCGCGGCCCGGCGATCGGCTTTGAGAGCCTTGATCTTTTTCTTCAACTCCCCAATGGAAGCGTCCGCTTTTTTGCGCGGCTCATCTTTAATTCCTTTGGCTTGCTTGATGGCCACCAGCAAGTCGGTCTTATTCATCCCGTGCACGCCGGTAATTTCCGGGATTTCTTTGGCGATCTCCCTTAATTCCTTGACCGTCATCCGATCCAAAGCTTTCCCTTGGGCTTCCATCTCCTTATCACTCATACTTCGTCCATCTCCTTTTCTATTCGTCATCGAAAAGCACAAGCGGAGGCTTCAAAGCCCCCGCTGATCGTTGATAATTATGCTTACGTGGTTGCTAGTTCCGTAATTCGTGCCTTTTCCGGCGGAAAACCCCCGACTTCACAAAGTCCACAGAACTATTATTTTGATTTCTTTTCATTCGCATGCTTTTTGTGATTCAAATGAAAAAGAATTTTATAAACTATTTTTTCCCATTCTGTCAATAGTTGAGGGAAATCGCGCTTGATTCTCAGGTTTTCACCTCCCGTTCCATCAAACGGACAAAAGGCTTGAAGAGTTCGATGGGAAGCGGAAAAATCGTGGTTGAATTGCTCTCGGCGGATATCTCGGTCATGGTTTGCAGGTACCTTAACTGCAAAGCGGTGGGATGCTGTTCGATTATTAGGGAGGCCTCAGCCAGTTTGTGGGCGGCCTGCAACTCCCCTTCGGCATTGATCACCTTGGCCCGTCGCTCCCTTTCGGCTTCCGCCTGGCGCGCCATGGCCCGCTGCATCTCCTGGGGCAGGTCGATGTGTTTAAGTTCAACGGTAGCCACCTTGATGCCCCACGGGTCCGTATGCATGTCAAGGATTTCCTGCAACTCGGTATTGATCTTCTCCCTCTCGGACAACAGGTCGTCGAGTTCGGCCTGACCGCAAACACTTCGCAAAGTGGTCTGAGCCAACTGGGACATGGCATAACTGTAGTTTTCCACTTCGATAATGGCCTTAATCGGGTCGATGACGCGAAAATAGATCACCGCATTCACCTTGACGGAAACATTGTCCCGGGTAATGACGTCTTGAGGGTCCACGTCCATGGCCACCAGACGCAAGCTCACTTTCACCATTTTATCGATAATGGGGATCAAAATGATGAGCCCCGGCCCCTTGGCCTTAATCACTCTTCCCAGCCTGAAGATCACCCCGCGTTCATACTCGTTGAGAATTCGCAAAGCCGCGGATAGGAAAAACAAGACCAGCACAATGATGGCAACCGCAGTAAACATATAATCCTCCTTTCAAAGGTTAGTTTGAACGCTCGATCGGTTGGCAACCCATTCAACCATAGGCAGGGTTAACTTTGCGAGCTTTCAGGGACCGGCTCGACCTCGAGCATCAAGTTGACCACCTTTACCACCCGAACGCGGGCCTCCTCTTGGATCAGACTTTTGGAAGTGGCATTCCACAGCTCACCGTGAACGAAGACTTTCCCTTCGGGGTCCAACGCTTTTTTGACAATGCCGACTTCACCCACCAGTCCCATTGACCCGGTAGCCGGTCTTGAAATCTGAGAACGAAAAACCAAGCCGGCCACCACCACAAAAAATCCTGAGACCAGTACCACCGTCGGTAAAAGCACCCGCCATGCCAGTTTCATATCCGGGCTGCTGCCTTCAAACAGCATCAGCGACCCCAGCAACAGGGAAACAATTCCGGCTATGCTCAAAAGTCCGTAGCTGGCAACCTTCAT
>CP070697.1:803489-815421 GCA_020353555.1 Desulfobacterales bacterium | reverse complement strand
GCAGCGACCGTATGACCATCATGGATGGTTTGGTTATGATTCGGCCGAAGGGCGCCTTTTGATTCCATCGGGGCGCTGATAGTGCGCCAAGAATCGATTTACTTCCGCCAGCAGTTGTTTTTTGCCCTCCGGAGACTTGTTGACAATACTTTCGATATCGACCGCGAGTTTCGTCCTTTCCGCCGGCCCTAAAGATTGGGCCGTCAAGACGACCACCGGAATATTTTGGGTGGCCGGATCTGCTTTTAAGGCGCTGATGACTTCATACCCGCTCATATCAGGCAGCATGAGATCCTGCAGGACCAGAGCCGGAGCCTCCTTTTGCGACACGCTAATTGCTTCGCGGCCATTTTCGGCCACCCGCACGGTAAAACCTTCACCTTCGAGTATTTGGGTATAGTACTTGCGGTCTTGGGGATCATCGTCCACGAGCAAAACAGCCGGGGCGTGGGACCGGCCTCGGGAGCGAATGCCGGCCTTATTCAAGCAGCGCAGAAGGTCTTCTTTGAGAACCGGCTTGACGAGATAATCGAACGCCCCCAGAGCTGAGGCGGACTTGCGGTCTTCAATGGCGGAGCAGATAATTATCGGAATATCCCGGGTCTTTGTATCGGTTTTGAGGCGGGTCAACACTTCCCATCCGTCCTTGCTGGGCAGCATCAGATCCAGCAAGATAAGATCGGGTAGGTTTTCGCCCGCCTTTTTGACGGCGTTTTGACCATCCATGACGATTTGCACGGCGCAACCTTCCCGTCTCAGAATTCGCGCAAGCTGCCGACTTATTTTTTCATCGTCATCGACAACCATAACAAGCGGCCTTTCTCTCGTGAGCAATGTCCTGACGAACGTTCGGGTATGCCCCGGATCGGCGTCGCGAACATCCGTATGTTCGATGAGCGGCAGGATAAAACTGAAGGTGCTTCCTTTGCCTAACTGGCTTTCGACCCAAATTGCCCCGTGGTGGAGCTCCAAAATCGATTTGCAGAGGGCCAGTCCTAATCCCGTCCCGCCGTACTGGCGGGAAGTGGAACTATTTTCCTGTTGAAAGACCTCAAACACCCTTTTTAAGGATTGGGTTCGGATGCCGATTCCCGTATCGGTGACGGCTATTTTTAGATAGGAGCAATGGGGATATTCCAAAGCCATCAGCAATTCGTCTCTAAACAGAGCCGGCACGTTGTTTTGGAGCCATTCCCGATTAACAACCTCGGCGTGGACATCAATTTTACCGCCATCCGGTGTAAATTTGACCGCATTGGACAGCAGGTTGAATACGATTTGTTTGACTTTTCTTTCATCCGCCCAAATGGTGTCCGGGCGGCCATATGCATCCAGGGACAATTCAATGCCCCGTTTGACGGCCTTTTCCTTGACCATGGTCAGACTCCCGCTCAGAAGGGGCTTGAGCTCAATGTTGGTCAGATCAAGCTCCATTTTGCCGGCTTCCACTTTGGACAAATCCAAGATATCATTTATCAGGGCCAGCAGGTGTTTGCCGCTGGTGATAATATCATTTAAATATTCCTCCTGGGTGGCATTGAGCTCCCCGAAGTGTTTGTCCGCCAACACCTCGGAAAAACCGATAACGGCATTCAAAGGCGTACGAAGCTCGTGCGACATGTTCGCCAAAAATTCGCTTTTCATCTGGGAAGCCTTGGCGAGTTCTTCGTTTTTTTGGCGTAGCTCCGCCGATCTGAAGCGCAGTGTCTGAAGGGTGAGCGCGTTGTGGATGGCCACACCCAACTGCCGTGCGACGTTATCCAGAAAGCTCTGGGTCCAGATCGAAAACTGACGGTCGCGGGCCAGAACTAGCACACCCAGAGGTTTGTTCTGGAACCGCAGCGGATAGCCGGTCACGATCGCGGCGGAATTGTTGCCGGATCTTGCGGATGGTTGCCAATGGATGACCAGCTTCTCCTGCTTGACAAATACCTGGCGCGCAAATTCCAGGGCTCGGGACAACAGAACCTTTCGTCGGTTTGCTTCGGCGAAATTTGAGTTCGGAGCATAAAATTTCTTGAGCGCAAGTTCGTCATTGTCTTCCTGGCAAAGATAGAAAGCCCCCCAGCTGGTCTTGATCTGGGAGACAATCCGATTCAGACTTCTTTCCAGGATCCGGCTGATATCGATGGTGTTCAGCAACCCCACCAGATCTCCATAGGCCTTTTGAATTTTTTGCTGAAAGAGCAGGGCTCTTTTTTGTTTTTCGTTCACTTCGAGCTCGGCGGTTCGCAAGCGGACCTGCTCTTCAAGCTTTTGCCGATGTCCTTTCAGCGCTTCTTCCCGCTCTTGAATTTGCCGCAGCATGTCGTTAAATCCGTCGATCAGAACTCCCAGTTCATCATCGTTTTGCTTTACGGCGCGGACCGTGTAATCTTTTTGCCGCGAGACGGTCTCCACGGTTCGTGCCAGAGTCAATATAGGTTCCGATATCATACGCTGCAGTTTGGTCGCCATCAGGAACACCAAAAACAGAAATCCCAACATGCATCCGATTGCCAAGATGATAAACCGCCCCCTCCGGGGATAAAAGCCGTCCAGGTCCGCCCGGATGTAGATCTTGCCCAACGGTTTTCCATCCAGCATAATTGGAGTGACTAAATCCAGATAGCCGGCCGCAAAACGGGGGCGTTCTGGAGGCCGCCCATCCAGCGGGAGGTCTTCGCCGCGGTCGGATTCGGCCGAATCAGTGTCAAGTGAATCGAGGCGCGGTTGCCGGTGGGCCCGGTAGGTGGCCAATAGATTTCCGCCGCCGGTGTAGATACTCGCCGCCCGGACATTGGGTTCGGCACGCAAGGCGCTTAGAATCTCTTGCGCCGTGTCGCGATCCTGCAAAGCCAGCGCCCGGGTGCTGTAGATTCCCACCACTTGGGCGAGAGCGGAAAGATGCTGAATCATCCCTTTGCGAAAAAAAATCAGTTCCCCGCCGATGGTTACCGCTGCAGTCAGCAATAGCCCCAGACAGCAGGTGAGCAGCGTGATCAAGATCAGCTTGTGTTTGATAGAAAGACGGCGCAAAATTGACATTAATTTTAGTTCTCCCCCGTGGCGCGGGAAAGCTCTCCTTGCAGTGCGCGAAATAATTGTTTTTTGCAGGGGCAGAATCGCTGGGCGGTTGCCGTTGTGTCGCATTGAGATCTCTGGAATTTAATATCGTCTATTTCCACGGAAACTTTACCAAATGTGAGACCGTTCGTAGGTGGCGTGAATTTTATTTTGCGTCAGCCTGGCTGCAAAAGAAGGGATCCGCAAGGGGTGGTTTTCGGGGTGCCGAAAAACATCAGAATTACGCGGGTGAGTCAGAAGAGGCCAAGGCGGGCGGATGCCCCAACCGCCCCGCAAAAGGGGCCCTGCCCCGGATTCCGGAAGAGGCGTCACACGGCGATGGGCTGACCATGGGCGCTAGGGAGGGTTTTGCCGAAGAAGGGGGGCATCATTTGCGCGCGGCCACCCGATCTTCCATCCGCCGCATACGCCCTTCCAGATCTGCAAATTTGCGCTTTAACCCGTCGGTTGCCCCCGGTCGAAAATGGGTTGGGCCACCATGTGAAACCGGCTCCGGTTCGGGCTTCATCAGAAGGGCGGCCACAAGATACAATCCAATGGCTGGCCAGAATCCGGTGCAGAGAAAGAAAATCAGGGCCAGGACGCGAGTCCAAAATAAGGAAAAATCAAAATGCTCCGCCAGGCCCCTGCAAACGCCCAAAATGGCGCCCTGACGCGAGCGGTATATGCCTCGCGGAGAGATGCGGTGATAGCGTTTCATGGTGTGCGGTCCTCTCTTGGCGCTTCAACGGTATGGCCTCCTCCTTAAGGGGTCGCTGTCGAGCGCGGTTCGTCATTTAGGGGGACGGGTGATTTTAACGCCTGCAGTTCCTGTTCAATTTCCTCGTCCGCTGTCAGTGTTTCCAACTCTTCTTCCAGTGAAGTTTTTCTTCCGAAATTCACCAGATCCGATTCGACTTCCATACGTTCAATCCGGGTTTCAAATTCTTCGAATTTCATCATAGCGGCGACGCTGTCGGTTCGTCGCATTTCTTCCGCGGCACGTTTCTTGGTGTCCGCATGAATGTGCCGTTGAACGAGCATTCGCTCTTTGTCGTGCGCGGATTTCAATTTGGCTTCCAGCTGCCGGATATCCTCCTGATATTGGACGAACAGAAGGTTGTGCTCCGTTAACTCGTGGTTGAGAGCGTCAAATCGACGCTTGTACCGGCGTTTTTCAATTAAGGCTTGGCGGGCCAGATCGTCCCGTGCCCTTTTGACGGCCACGGCGGCCTTTTGCTCCCAGTAACGGACCCGGGATTCGGCGGCTTCCATTTGGCGGTGCACTTTTTTGCTGCCGGCCATTGCCCCGGCACAGGCGGCCTTGATTTCAACGAGCGTGTCCTCCATTTCCCGGATAATCAATTTGATCATTTTCTCCGGATCTTCGGCCCGGTCGAGCATGGCATTCAGGTTGGAACTGATAATGTCGCGAAATCTAGTGAAGATGCCCATGATGTTACCTCCAGTTTGGGAAGTTGAACGCTTTCAAAACTTCGGTTCAGCATGAACCGTGCCAATAATTGCTCATCAGTTCAAGCAATTGATTTTACTTAATTTTTATGTGGATGGGGGGTTGCGATGCAGCTTGGCAAAAATGACCAAAATAAGATAAGTATATCCATTAATAGGCATGCTTGGCTATAATCTCACTGTGATTTCGGGAATGCTTCCGGCCCTTGTGTGGCCGGCAGGTGCGGGAAAACCCCGGCGCGGTCCGCCGGGTGTCGCTCCAGGGCCGGCAGGTGCAAACTGTCGAGGCCAAGCGCTTCAGTAGGGGCGACAATTACACAGACGAAGATAAGAACCGGCCCCCACGCACCGGACTGAAGGTGTGCTTGCCGAGACAGACTATGTTTCTTGACACAATTTTTGAGTTTACCTATAGTGAGGTGCGATTTTAAATCTGAGCAAGTGCGATCAACGCGTGGCAGTCGGGAGGTAAGCCAAACGATGAAGTCTACGGGGCAGATCCTGGATATCGATTTGAGTACGTGGAAGGGGCGAATTCTCCCGCTTTCGAATGAAATGACCACCGCCTATCTAGGCGGACGGGGTTTAAATGTGGGTTACCTTTGGGACCACCTTCCGGCGGGCATCGAAGCGCTGGATCCCCAGAATATTCTCACTTTGGCCTGCGGCTTTTTGACGGGAACCGCGGCACCGGCCTCCTCCAGGCTGCACGTCAACGCCCTCTCCCCCCTCACGGGTCTTTTGGGCAGCTCGAATGTGGGCGGTGATTTTGGGATCGGTCTAAAATCTTGCGGGATTCAGCAGCTCATTATCCGGGGCCGATCCCCCCAACCGGCGTATCTTTGGATTGAGTCCGCAAGGTTCGAAATCCGCAACGCCAAATCCTTGTGGGGATTGGATACCTGGGAAACCCAAGAGCGCCTGGGGCAGAATCTCGGCAATCCCCAACTCAAAATCCTGAGTATCGGTCCGGGAGGGGAAAACGGTACGCGTTTTGGCTGCATTATGGCGGGTCGTCACCATGCCGCCGGGCGCACCGGCATGGGAACCGTCATGGGGTCCAAAAACCTGAAGGCGATCGTCATTAAAGCGCCGAAAAGGACTCGCGTTCTCGATGGCAAGCGCCAAAACCACGAAGCGCTGAAGCGGTACACATGGCAGATCAAGAACTCCCCGCACTACGATGAGATCTCTAAATACGGCGGCGCCGGTTATGTCAAATGGGCGGATGAATTGGGGATTTTGGCGACCCGGAACTACCGCGAAAACCGCTTTGAGGCGGCTGATCGCATTGACGGTAGAAAATTGGAAAAAAACATTACCCGGCGGCGAGGTTGTCGGCGCTGCCCGGTTCAATGTAAAGCCGACCTCGACTTGCACCAGGGAAAACGGAAAGGCACCCAGGCGGTCCGGCCTGAGTTTGAGCCGCTGTTGGCTCTGGGGGCCAAATGCGGTTTAAGTGATCTGGAGACCTTGGTCTATTTGGATAATCTTTGCTCCCAGCTGGGGATTGACAGTATTTCGGCCGGAACGGTCATCGCTTTTGCCATGGATCTTTATGAGCGCGGCATCCTGTCTCCTGCGGATACCGGAGGTCTGAATCTTTCCTGGGGGAACGGGGAGGTCATGGAAAACCTGATCCGGCAGATGGCCGAAGGGAAGGGGTTTGGTGTGATCCTGGCCCAGGGGGTGCGCCGGGCGGCACAGATCATTGGCCGCGGGGCGGAGCGCTATGCCCCGCACGTCAAAGGCCTTGAAATGACCGGTTACCATCCCGACAAAATCATGGGAACGGCGCTGGGGTATACCGTCGCCAGCCGGGGAGCGGATTATAACGACATTTACGCCACGCTGGAAAACAAGTGGCTGCCGGACCAGGCGGCGAAAGAATTTGGCACCCCTCAAGCCGTGGATCTGAATTCCATCCACGGAAAAGCCGCTTTGGTGCGGCGGGCGATGATTGTGGGCGCGGTGCTGGATAGCCTGGGGCTTTGCAAGGTGCCGGCCTTGTGCCTGATCTGTGCCTATGATCTGGTCGGGGAAGCGGAAATGACCGCCGCCCTGACAGGCCGCGCGGTGAGCGTCTCCGCGCTTTTTCGTGCCGGAGAACGTATCGTCAATTTGGAAAGATTGCTGAACTTCCGCCATGGCGCCCGCCGAGCGGATGATCGCCTTCCGGACATGTTTTTCGACAAAGAATATAACTCCGGGGAAGAACCTTCGAAACCTTCCATGTGGATGGAGCCCATGATCAAAGAATTCTACAGCGTCATGGGCTGGAATGGACACGGCATTCCCACGGAGGACAAGTTGGCCGAGCTCGGCATTTCCGCATCGCAATACGCCACCCAATAGGCGGCCTAAGAAAACGGCCCGGCTCCAATTGGAGTAAAAACTCGAAATGTCTGGTGTGAATTGAGAGGCGCTGAATGGATTTTTCATTTTTGAAGCAACTGACTGAGACGCCGGGGGTGTCCGGGAGCGAGGAACCGGTGCGGCGCCTGGTGGCCGAGCGACTCGCCCCTATCACCCGCGAGGTGACCGTCGATGCCATGGGAAATCTGATCGCCCACCTTCCCGGCGCGGGACCGCGGGTGGCCCTCATCGCCCATATGGATGAAGTGGGTTTCCTGGTCAGCAAAATAGAGGCGGCGGGTTTTCTGCGTGTGGTTCCCATGGGCGGAATCGACCGGCGCGTCTTCGGGGCTCAGAAGGTGATCGTGCACGGCCGGGAGGAGCTGCCGGGGGTGGTGGGAAGCGTACCACCGCATCTGGCAGGCGGCGGGGCACCGGAGGACGAAAAAGCAACCCCCATCGAGGAGGGATTCATCGATCTCGGATTGCCGGCCGACGTTGTCTCGGAATTGGTAAAAATCGGCGACCCGATTACCTTTGCCACCCAGAGCTGGGAGAATGCGACTTCCTTTTTTGCCAAGGCCCTGGATGACCGGGTCGGTCTCTTTGTGATGCTCGAGGCGGCACGCCAGGCCGTAACGGTCGATTGCGATCTTTTTCTCATCGCCTCGACCCAAGAGGAATACGGTCTGCGGGGAGCCGGGCCGGCCGTCTATTCCGTTCGCCCGGAAGTCGTCCTGGCGTTGGAGGGCACCGTGGCCTGCGATACGCCGGGGCTGAAATTACCTGCGAATATGACGCCGACGGCACAGGGCCAAGGACCGGAAATCCGACTGACCGACAAGCGTATGATTTCCGACAAGGGCCTGGCCGATTTCCTGGACAGGTTGGCCGCCGAGGCAGGCATCCCCCATCAGACGATCGTCAAGAAAGTTGGCGCCACCGATGCGGCGGCCGGACAAATCGCCGGGGCAGGCGTGCGCGTTTGCGCCGTGGCGGTGCCAACGCGTTACATTCACGCGCCGGCCAGCCTGGTTCTCAAGGCCGACGTCGCTCACACCGTGGCGCTGGTGTCCACCTTTTTACAGGCTGCCTCCCGGTTTATACCAGCCTAATTCAGCGGTTGCGTGATTTGAGAAAAAGGGAGACGCTGAAGATCTATCCCGGGGAGGACCCCTTCGATCAGGCGCGCTGGTTGACCAACCGGCTGTCACACTTGGTTCTTTAGCTTCCCCGGCTGAATAACCAGCAAGTCTCCGTCATAGGTTAACGTCCCGAGCATGATGGCGCACACCAGCCGATAAATGTTGACACGATAATATTGGCTCGGCGCCACCGGGTTCGGCATCAACGGATCAGCCACCAGCACGCTGCCCTCGGCACGGTCATAGCCGGCCAGTACCACAAAATGGCCCATGGATTGGCCGCGGACATCATCATAGACCAGCTCCGTGCCGACGGAATATTCGCGGGCCGAGTTGTAGAGATAGGTGGCGCTTAACCCTGATAAAATGGGAATGGACTTTTTGAGATATTTGCGAATCAGGCCGGCGGTCAATACTTCGAACCGCAGTCGACCGCCGAGTTCAAGATATTCCAGGTAAGCCCGGGTGGCCGTCTCAAAGCCGGGAATGTCTCTTTTGAAGACCAGTTGCCGCCGGAGCTTTTCCGCGATTTCCGTTGGTGCGGCCGCCGACCAGGTGGGGTCGAAGATTGGGAGGTTGAAAGAAAAAATCGTGGTCTGATAGCCGCGCTGCAAGGCGTGGCTGGCCAAATAAACCGCCAGGGTTCCGCCCTCCTCCAGCCGGCGAACCTCGGCGATCAATTCTTGCAGGGAAAGCGTGTCTTCAAAATAACGGTAGACGGCATGCAGACACGTCGGGCCGCAGGTGCTGTTGTCCGGCTGCGGCAAGATATCCAGATAAAGATGGGCTTTCATAGGCCGGTTCTAGGATTTGTTCAGTGGGGCAACGGATCGAACCTGTGATTATAATTACCTATTTTGCTCTCCATGTCAAGATCGGCGGGTGGGGAGACAGGGGTGATCCGATCTGGGCTTTCCTTGCTCCTTGGGGAGGAGGGCCTTCATATTTCCAAGTGCGTGGGCCCTAATTGAGAGGCATATTTCACGGTCTGGGCGGGAGGTTTGATAAATTCCTGACGCAGGCTGTAAGTGTAAGCGCCCTGGCCGGGTATCAGCAGGATGTCACCGGGCTCGATGCCCTCGCCAAAATAGCCGTAGCCCCAGACGTCGTGGGGCGTGCACAGGGATCCGAGGATAAAGCCTGGGCGTTCGGTGGCCGAGGGTCGCGAAAGGTTGATCACCGGCGCGTAGTCGATTTCAAACCGTTCCCAGCCGACCATGTGGATGCCGCCGTCGGTGATGACCAGGTCATCGGCTTTTTTGTCCACCACCGTCAATAGCAGGTGCATGGCGTCATCGCACAGCCAGCGACCCGGTTCGGCCTTGATGCTGCAGGATGCCAGCGGAAAAAGATGGGCGCTGAGCGCCGCCGCGATTTCCTCGGCAAAAATCTCAATCGGCTTGGCTGCGAGCCGGTAATGCTCGGCCGGAAGGTGGTTCTCCGCCGCCACCGCCAGATGTAACCGGCCGGAGGCCGTTCCGGCCGGTTGCAGCCATTCACCCCGGGACGGCCAATAGCCGCCGCCGATGTCCACAAACGTGATTGCCGATCGATACGGTTGTGGGAGATGGCGCAGGGTTTCCCCCAGACGAACGATAAACGCCGTCTGCGGTCCGGGATCGAGATTCCAGCTGGTGTGAAACTGCAGACCGTGCAGATTGATATGCGGACATTGCCGCGCCGCCTGCATGAACTTCTCCAGGGCCGCCAGCGGAATTCCGAATTTGCGCCATAGTCCCCTCTCATCGGTCGTCAGGCGCACGCCACCGTTTACGCAGCAGTTTTGCCGGCGGGCGGCCTGTTCGAGACGTTCGAGTTCGCCGAAGCTGTCGATCAGGACGGTGACCGCCGCGTTGTGCGCGGCCGCCAGGCCCAGTTCGGCGTCGGTTTTTCCCGGACCGCTGAAGATAATGTCCCGACAGTCGCAGCGCAGCGCCAGTTCTAATTCCCGGCCGCTGGACACATCCAGTCCCAGTCCGCAGTTCACCAGACTGGCCGCCACATCCGGGTGATTGTTGCTCTTGACGGCAAAATAAGCCTGAAATTGAGGCAGGAAGTTGCCAAAGGCGCTCGTAAACTCAAGGGCGCGCCGGCGCAAGGTGGTTTCATCCAACAGATACAGCGGTGAGCCGTATCGTCCGGCTAGCGCCAGAAAGCCGTCGGCCTGGGAGATGAAGGCGAGGACATAAGCCCTGAGTTCATGCGGGTCCAGAACGGGGGCCGGTTGGCGGAGCACCGCGGCCGCTTTTTGCAGGATTTGCTCGGGCGCCTTCATGCGTTGCTTTCCATTTCAATTTGGAGCTTGGAACGGATGGCGGCACACTGGGAGGCAATCTGTCGGTTCGGCCGGGGTTCAAAAATGACGTATCCCAGCACCCGTGAGTCATAATCCTCCGGGGGGAGCTTTACCCGGTAGCCCGGATGGGCTTTGAAACCGCAGCTCTTTACGGCGGGTTCCCGCTGCAAGAGGCGGTCGTCGATGCGCTTGACAATACCGGCGCTTGCGGCCAGAATGCGCATGCCCACGCGCTTTTTCCAGTCCGATTCGGGCGGGATCCTGACCGGCCGCCCGGCGGCGAAATCCAGGGTCAGTCCGAGCATGTCCAGCCCGCAGCTTGCGTGGATCAGGGGCGGGAGGCAATCGCCGCCGGGTCGGGGGGTTAGCTCCAGAAGATAGACGGTGCCGCGGTGTACGATGAAATCCACCATGCAGATGGCGCGCGTGAGGTCCAAGGCGCGTGCAGCACGGTAAAGGATTTGGCTCAATTGGTTTTGGTCCCAGGGGGGCACAAGGGGGCCGGGCACCACGTAGGCCAATGCGGTACCTGCCGTTTGATCGGCGGCCATAATTTTTGTCGCGGTCCGGAGGATCTGCAGGTGGTCGGCGTCGACGATAAAATCACAGCTGAATTCATTCCCGTCGATAAACGCTTCCATCAAAAATGCCCGCCGGCTGTCGAAGGCGGGGTTGCCGTTCGCCGGGGGACGGTACATGCGCTCATCCGGGTGAGTGGCCAGCTGCGTCTGCAGGATCGTAAAGGCCTGCGAAGCTTCCCGGGCATTGGAACATTTGAACACCAGTTCGCTGCCGGAGCCTGTCAGGGGTTTCAGGATGACGGGCCCGGGGAACCGGTCCATCACCGGCGTCACCTCGGCTGGATGGCGGATGATCACGGCCTGGGGGCAGGGGATTCCGGCATGCCGCCAAAGCTGCTTGGCGAGGTATTTGTTCCGGCAGGTGGCGACGGCCCGGGGCGAAGGAAACGGAAGGGCCAGCTTCCGGGCGAGATGGGCGGCAAGCTCCAAGGACTCACAATCAAAGCAGGCCACTGCGGTCGCTTTCAGGTTCCGGCGCTCAAGGCCGTCCTGCAGGGCGGCCGCCACCCGGTCGAAATCGGTCAGGTCGCACAGCAGCTCCTCCCGGGGAGCGGGGCGCGGTTCCAGGGCTGACAATCTTTTGGCAGGGTCGGTTACAAAGAAGGCCCGATCAGGATGCCTGGTCCGAATTTCCTCAATATAGTCGGTGGTGGTTCCCACCACAACCACGCGCTTCTCAGACATAGCCCGTTTGCGGAAGGTAGTTCGGAGCTGCCAGCGGTTGGAGACCCGCCGCAAGATTGGAAAGCAGAAAGAGCGGCCGCGGTGTCAGGTGAAAAAGCTTTTTCCAGTTGAAATCGCCGCACAGGAAATCGACCTGCTGCATGCGCTCCCGGCAGGCCCGTTGCATGTGATGCAGATTGATCAGTTTGGCTACCCCCGGAAAATGGAGGTTGGTTCCGCCGGCCAGCAGGGTGTAAACCCCACGGTAAAGGCAGCCCAGGTCGACGGCGGCCGGCTCTCCGGCGATTAACACCGTCGTAAAACGCAACCAGCCTTTGGCCTGCAGGAAATGGGCTAGGCTGCGGAAACTTTCG
>CP070697.1:791157-803389 GCA_020353555.1 Desulfobacterales bacterium | reverse complement strand
CGATTGGGGCAATGTCCGTCCCTCCTGGCACATTCAATGTGCGGCCTTGTCCATGAAATACTTGGGTGACAATTATGATATTTATGCGAGCAGCCGGGAGCTGTTGTTTCCCCATCATGAAAACGTGAATGCCATTGCCGCGGCGGTGACCGGAAAACCGTTGGCCCGCTATTGGATCCACTGTGACCGCATTTTGGTGGAGGGCAAAAAAGTGGATGAAAACGACCACGGCGTCACGTTGGATGACCTGGCCCGGATGGGTTACTCCGGCCGGGTGATTCGCTACTGGCTGTTCTCAACCCACTATCGCAAACCGATCGCCTTTGCGCCCGACCGACTGGACAATGCGCGGCGTTCGCTGGAAAGGCTGGCTCGATGTATCGATACCCTGCAACGTATCCGCGCCGGCCGGCCCTACCCGGAGCTGGACCAGCTTCTCTATGACATCAAACATGGTTTCGTGAGTGCCATGGATGATGATTTGAATATATCGGCCGCGATGGCCGCCTTATTTAATATGGTCAAAAAGATCAATATCCTCGCCGCGGGGAAGCAGATCGATCCCCAGGGTGCCTCCCGGATCTTGGATACATTCCGTCGCATTGACGCGGTGCTCGGATTCCTGGATTTCGGGCCCTCGGTAGTCGACCCCGCGATCCAGGACCTCATCCAGGCGCGGGAAAGGGCCCGCAGGAAGAAAGACTGGGAACGGGCCGACAAGTTGCGGGAACAGTTGAGAGCGCGCGGGATTCTTGTGCGGGACCAAACAACCATTCAACCGATTGGCCATTGACGTGTGAACGCAAGCATGACGCCCATATATTTTCCATTGACTTATCTTGCCCCAACCATCGGCACCGCATTAACAGGGTACTTCCGTCAGGTGATTGTCTACCGACCCGCAATGGGCAATCTGCCGGAGGAAATGCAACGAATGGCTGAAAACGGCGGCTTGGAAGTCCGGATGCCGATGCGGGGGGATGAACAAAGAATAGAGACGGCCCTGCAAAGCTTCCAGTCCTGGGCCCGCCTGCATCATGGGCCGCATGGGCGCGGAAAGGATTTCCTAAAGTATTGCGGTCGCACGGTTCCGTTTTTTGACGACACGTCCGCCTCCCAAATTATCGCGGATATCAAGCGCTCGCCGCCGCAAGGTTCCGCTGTTGCGCCGTCAGACCGTCTCTTTTGCGCCCGACTCTTTCTCGCTTTGGCCCAGGAATATGACCGGCAGAGCTACGAGATTGAGCGCGATTTGAGGCGTTACGATCAATTGGCCCAGGGTCTGATCAATGACCTGAAAGGCGAAGACGAGCTGTTCATCGCGGGCAGCCGGCGGAAGGCCGATTTGAGATCGGAGGATCCCGCGCAATCTATGTTCATGGAGCGGCTGGAGGCCTGGGCATGCTTGATGCGAAACGACTCCGCCCCGGGGGGGCTTTTTGTGACCAACAGCCGTTTGGTTTGCGAGCATTTGATTGAATCGACCCCTTCCGCCACAAAGATATTCCACGCCGAGGGAACGGCTTGGTGCCAAAGGTCGTCTAAAGATCGGGAGAAGTGGCGGGAGCAGTTCGGGGCTCGTCTGCTCCGCCTGGCGAACAGCCAATGGCCGACAGCCGTCGAGGGCTTCGAGAATATGCCCGTCGATCGGGGGTATGAAACCCCCATTTCCCTGACCCTTTATTTGGTGCCCGGTCAAGGGCCTCTTGAATTTTTTGCCGGATGTCTTGGAAGGCAATCGTTAGATCCTATCAAACTGAATCGAATTGCCAAAACGAAAAACACCCTCTTTGGTCTCCTTGAATGCTAGTCGCCACCGTCCAAGTCTGTTCCCCTGCTTTTTATAACTGTCCGGTTTTGAAATAATATTTTGGCGGTGCGGGTGTCATCTGCCCCTCGCGTCAAAAAAAAAATCAACAAGGCTTGACTGCCATTTCCAATTGGTATATGGACTTTCCCCGATACAGGAAGATACAGTTGGCAACCCAACCCTGTCCTAAAAATTTTCGAAAGGAGACTTGTTGTAATGGCTTTTAATCCGGTTGTTGATGAAGACAAATGTGCGGGCTGTGAGGAGTGCGTCGATGTTTGTCCTGTGGAAGTTTTTGAAATGCAGGACGGCAAATCCGTTCCGGTGAATGCAGAGGAATGCCTGGGTTGTGAAAGCTGCGTCGAAGTCTGTGAAGAAGACGCAATAACCGTCGAAGAGACCTAATCTGCCGGGCCCCCTGATGCGTCTGCGGAATTACAAAGAGCAGGGGGCCAGCACCTTTGAGAGCGCCGCAATCTGAGCAGGATCCTCTCCAAGACCCCTATTTTATAAAAAATATAAATTATTCAAGTAGTTAAATAACTATCGCATTTGCGCCGACGGGTGATGGGAAGCGGCGTGGCAGGGATACCTTCGGGCCGAAGGTCCCCGGCCAACTCGACCGAAAGCCCGCGTAGCATTGCCGACAGTTCTAGAAACGATAACCGATGCCCAGTCCGATGGCATAAGACTTCCAATTGACTTCATTCAAGCGTGTCGCCCCCCGGGTACCGTCCGCGAAAAATATCTTGTCGACGCCGTCATCCGTGGACCAGTCTTGGTAATCATAGCTTAAATTCAGGGCCCAGTGCGGATTGAAGAAGATGTTGAACCCCGCCGAAACGATAATACCATCACCATCGGCATCATGTTTGAAGCTCTGGGGACGGGCCAAATCGGTTCGCAGGTTCCAATCCGCTGAACCCCTGTAATCGGCCCAATGGTACTCAAAGCTGAAACATACTTCCATGCGGTGCATAAAGGCTTTTAGCTCCTTAGATCTGTAGCTTAAATCCACTCCGATCCAGGGACCCCGCCAATGGGTTTCATATGAACTGTTCAAACCGGGAAAAGGCCCCAAGGGGGGTGTTGTCCCCGGAGTGGCGAGCGTTTGCCGGCCGTGCCTCATTTTCAAATTTTGTTGGTGGTAGGAATAGCCGATGAGGGGTGCTATCTCAAGGGGGCTATCTTCAAACAACCGCAATGGATAGCCGACTCCCAGCGAGGCATCCCAAACATCGCCGTCGCCCGCCTCATTATCGGAGCGGGAAAATTCGGAGGTGCGGTTATCCCCCCCAAAGTCCGAATCCCGGTTATCCCCTTCCAGAATCCGGCCATAATTGAGGTGACCCCGAAGATAAAAGAGTCGGGACCCCACCGTTTGGTTTTGCAGCTTCAGCCAACAGATTTCAAGGTCATCCCAGGTCAGCTCCGACAAGACGTTGGGATTATTGCCGCTCAGGTCTCCGGCGATGTTCCAACTAAAATCATCTCTACGATACCCGTTGCTAAGGATAAAGGTGCTCTGGAGTTTAAACCGCGTCTGGCTTTCCGGCAGGACCGGGGGGGCGTCTTGGCCGGCGGCGCGCGACGATTTGCGTCCTTCCGAGACATTGAGGGCCTCAAACCCCGCAGGCATATTTTCGGGAGCGCCGATCAGATAGGCAGCGCCTGCCGCTGCGGGGGGGTGGGCGGGGATCCGGTTTCTGATCTGGGCCGATGGCACCTCCGGCGGCAAATGGGGGAAGAAGTAAATGCCGGGCTGCTTTCTTGATGCTTGCACCTGCGCCGGGGATAGATTTAAAATCGGCCCGCAAGCGAGGGTGAAGGGAATCGCGGGTACCGCAGCGGGAAGGAAAAAGCTGAACATCCAGATAACCCCCCCCAATAAAATCTGGCCTCCGATAATGGCGCGCTTGCTGGCACCCGTCTTTGAAACCAGGCGATGGTTGGCATGTTGCGGATAGCGCGCCGAATAGTGATTTCGATCCCGCCCATATTCTTCGATACCCATTCGGCCTATATCCTTTTGCTTATTTGATCAAAAGCGAATATCGGCTGGCAGGTTGTTTGGCTTGAGCGAATCCCTGCCATTGCCGGAGGCCTTGGTGTATCCAAGCTTGTCATTGATGATCACCCCCTGCAGTCTCATTTTTTGTATCAATTTAGTACGCAAATAAAATTTTCATGCATTGTGGTGGCCCGAAGGGCCATGAATGTTTAGCTGTATGAAAAATATCCCGGCCGACCGCTGATCGGCTTTGAGCAGCGGTCGACCGATCCATGGTTTTTCAAAGGGCTAAACTGTTACCGTTTTTTAAAATATCACGGTTTCGAAACTGATCTCCCGACAGGTTCGCCCCGCAGACCCAAGAATACCGCTTGCATGCCGCAACAAACTGTGATAATTAGATTTTTATGAAACAATACGTAATCGATGAGCTCAGAGCCATGGATTACCAGAAGCTTAAAAGGCATCTGGATAATCAATATGGTTCGGCCGCTGTGAGCGGAATTTATTGGATTCCGCTTGCCTGCGAAGTCCTGACGGAGATTCAGGTCGCGCATTCCGAGTGCCAGCCATTTTATTTTGCCATTGAGCTGGATGCGCAGCGCATGACCTGTGAATTGCTTGTACGCACCCAAAACCGGGTGAGATGCAGCTGTATGGGGTATGCCACCGATAGCCAGCGCAATTGGTTTATCCGGTTGGTCGATGACATGTTCACGCAGCTTAAAATCCGAACCTAAGCTCATGGCCGGTTCGGCGCAATTCTATCCGGCCCCGGGACGAATTGCGCAATTCGAATCCAGTCTGTTTTGAATACCAGAAAGTGGGTCAGATCGAAACCACTTTGTCGGCCGGGCCTTTCCGGGCGAATGGTGGTAAGGGTTGGCGGGGCTTTTTATGATGGATGTGGTAAACTAAGATGTTACGGACTCTGTATGTTTTGACCTGGGTAGCGGGGGCGACGTTCGTCTTGGGCAGCTTGGCCGTCGTTTTATCGCTGTTTCATCTGACCGGGAATCCGATCCACCATATCGCCGCTCTGTGGGCCAAATCAATCCTCGCCGTCAGTCGCATCAAAGTGACCGTGAACGGGATTGAAAATATAGATCCGCAAACGTCTTACATCTTTATGTGCAATCACCAAAGTAATTTTGATATTCCGGTGATCCTGGCCCATCTACCTGTCCAATTCCGATGGCTGGCCAAAGCGGAGCTATTCAAGATTCCCATTTTGAGCCGCAGTATGCGCGGCGCCGGTTATATCAGCATCGATCGTTCCAATCAGGAGTCGGCCTTTAAAAGCATCAAGCAGGCAGCGCAAACCGTTAAAGACGGGGTCTCGGTGATGATTTTTCCCGAAGGTACGCGCAGTCGGGACGGTAAAATCGGCCCCTTCAAAAAGGGCGGATTTGTGTTGGCGGTCGATTCCGGTGTCCCGATCGTTCCGCTCATCATTCATGGAACCCGGGCGATTATGGCAAAAGGTGGGATGCGAATTAAGCCCGGCGACGTGGTATTGGAAATTGCGAAGCCGATCGAAACAGGCCAGTATACGCGCGTTTCGAAAGAAGCGTTGATGCAGGAGGTCCGGGACACCATGTGCGCGGCTTTTGCGAAGGGCGAGAAAGGCGTGACGCCATGCTGAAGATTATTCCATTAGGGGGACTGGGGGAAATCGGCTTAAACATGATGGTTTTCGAGTACGGTGGAACCCTGTTCGTGGTGGACGCCGGTTTGATGTTTCCGGAAGCCTATATGCTGGGGGTCGATTTTGTCATTCCGGATATGGATTACCTGCGGCAGCACCGTGCGAAAGTTGCCGGAATTGTTCTAACCCACGCCCATGAAGATCATATCGGCGCTCTGCCGTATCTGCTCCGGGACATTCAGGCACCGGTTTTCGGCACCCCCTTTACCCTGGGACTGGTAAGGCACAAGCTCGAAGAACATGAACTGATTTCCTCGGCCGCCTTGCATGAGATTTTTCCCGGCGAAAAATTGAAGCTGGGCCCGTTTGAACTCGGATTTATCCGCGTAGGCCACAGCGTGGTGGATGGGGTCGGAATCGCTGTTCGATCGCCCATCGGGCTGATTGTTCACACCGGTGATTTTAAAATTAACTATGGGACCGTCAGTGGAACGACCACCGATGTCAATCAATTTGCCCGATACGGCGAGGAAGGGGTACTGGCCTTGCTGTCCGATTCCACGAACGTCGAAAAGGAAGGGTACACCATTTCGGACCGCGAGATCGGAGACGCCCTGGCTAGAATCACGGCGGGGAGCCGCGGACGCATTATCGTGGCCTTGTTTGCCTCAAACATTACCCGCATCCAGCTCATCCTGGACATTGCCCTGGCGCGCGGCAAAAAGGCGGTCATTGATGGGAGAAGTATCGAGGTCAGCGTTAACATTGCCAAAGCGCTCGGCTATCTGAAAATTCCGGAGGGAATGCAGATTGACATCGGTCGCGTCGGCGACTATCCGGATGATGAAATTGTTATCATAACCACGGGGAGTCAGGGGGAACCGATGTCGGCTCTGGCCCGCATGGCCTCCGGCACGCATAAGCAAATCAAAATCAAAGCGGGGGACACGGTCATTTTATCGTCGAAGTTCATCCCGGGAAACGAGAAAGCCATCACCAGGATTATCAATAACCTGTACAAGCGCGGCGCCGATGTCATCTATGAAAAAATTTCGGATATCCACGTTTCGGGTCATGCGTTTCGCGAAGAGCTGAAACTCATGATCAATTTGACAAAACCCAAATATTTCATTCCGATACATGGGGAATACCGGCACTTGATTCTGCACTCGCGTTTGGCCCGCGAGGTCGGTGTGGCCCCGGAAAATATTCTTCTAGCCGAAAACGGTCAGATTATTGAATTTGACCGCAAGGGCGCCCGGCTGAGAGAAAACGTAACCACCGGTCGCGTGCTGATTGACGGCAAAGGCGTTGGAGACGTGGGGCGCAGTGTCCTCAAGGAACGGCGCGCGCTTTCGGAAGAAGGGCTCGTGGCGGTCACCATGGCCTTCGATGAGGAAACCGGAATCATCGTTTACGGGCCCGAAATTGTCTCCCGGGGTTTTGTCTTCGAGACTCAAACCGGCCACCTCTTGGAGGATGCCCATTGTGTCGTGCTGGAGGTTGTGGAAGAAATGCCATCGGACATTCCCAACCGGATCGATAAAATTCGATCTCGTATCCAAACGGCTTTGCGGCAATACTTTTTCTTTACCATTGGGCGCCGCCCGGTTATACTACCATTTATTATGGAGATTTGACGGAGACAACCCGTCATCAAACCTGGATCTATGCGCAAGGAAATAGTCGGAATCCTTCTTTTCTTTCTCGTCATTTTTACCCTGGTCAGTCTGTTGTCTTTCAGCCCTGCTGATCCGTCGATTCACAATGCCAAGGCTTCCGGGCCGATTCACAACCTGTTCGGTATCATTGGGGCCCATGTGGCGGGGCTTTTGATCGGTGTGTTCGGACTGGGGGCCTGCTGGCTCCCCATTCTGCTGCTTTTGGCGAGTATCCATTTTTTTGCAAGCCGATCGCCGCGTGCGCTTTTGGCAACCCTGTGCGGCGGCAGCCTGCTGATTATAACGACCGGAGGTCTGCTGGCCATCTACCAAAACCATTACATCATATTCGGCAATCAATTTTCGGCCGGCGGTTTGGTCGGCATCCCCTTTAAATCCTTTCTGGTCAAATTTACCAATTTCACCGGCGCCTTGATGATTCTGATTCTCATGTGGATCGTCGGGTTCATGCTGGCCACCGGTTTTTCTTTGCTCGCCTTTTTCAAACGTTCTTGGGGGCTTGTGGCGGCCGCGGCAGATCGCCTGGTCACCACCTACCTTAAATGGAAGGAGCGCCGCGAAAAGGCCAGAAGAAGGGTGAAAATCAACCAGGAGACGCATAGCAAGCGCGAGAGAAAAATAAAAATCCGACCGTCGGCAACCCAACCCATCAAGGCCGTACCGGCACCCAAGCAGGAAGTATTTGACTTTATGCGTGCGAAAAATGGGTTTCAATTGCCCCCGGTCAGCTTCTTAGAGGCGCCGGAGGAGCGGACGGTTGCGGCGGACAATGAAAATCTGCGCATACAATCCCAGCTGCTGGAAAAGAAACTGGAAGATTTTGGCGTCAGGGGTAAGGTCGTAGCCGTCTCTCCCGGTCCGGTCATCACCACTTTCGAATATGAACCGGCTTCCGGGGTCAAGATCAACAAGATCGTCGCCCTCTCAGACGATCTGGCCATGGCGCTGCGGGCCATCAGCGTGCGGATTGTGGCCCCGATCCCCGGCAAAGCCGCCATCGGCATCGAGATTCCCAATGCCACCCGGGAAGTCGTTCGCTTTAAAGAGATAGTCGTCTCCAAAGTTTTCGACCAATCCAAATCAAAGCTGACCATCTGCCTCGGCAAGGATATTGTGGGAAATCCCGTCGTGACCGAATTGGATAAGATGCCGCATCTGCTGATCGCCGGTGCCACCGGAACCGGCAAGAGTGTGGCCTTGAATGCCATGATCTGCAGTTTGTTGTATAAGGCGACACCCGATGATGTTAAACTCATCATGGTCGATCCGAAGAGGATTGAGCTATCCTGTTACGATGGGATTCCGCATTTGATAACGCCGGTGGTCACGGACGCCAAGAAAGCGACCAATGCGCTTTACTGGGCCGTGCGGGAGATGGAAAAGAGATATGAGTTGCTTTCGGAGATAAAGGCGCGCAATATCAACCAATTCAATCTACAGATCGAAAGAGAAAAGGAAAAGGCGCAGGGCGAAATTCCCGCAAAGCTTCCGTACATTGTGGTCATTATCGATGAGTTGGCCGATCTGATGATGCTTGCTTCTCGGGATGTCGAGGTGGCTCTCACCCGCCTGGCGCAGATGGCCCGCGCAGCCGGCATTCATTTGATCCTTGCCACTCAGAGACCTTCCGTGGATGTCCTGACCGGAATCATCAAAGCCAATTTTCCGACCCGCCTGACGTTTCAGGTGTCATCCAAGACCGACTCACGGACGATTATCGACACCAACGGGGCCGAAAACCTGCTCGGCAGCGGGGATATGCTTTTTTTGCCTCCGGGTGCGGCCAAGCTGCAGCGCATCCACGGGGCCTATATCGCGGAGACGGAGCTGACCAAGATCATCGAATTCTTGAAGCAGCAGAAAAAGCCTGAATACGACGAAAAAGTCACCGAAGCTGGCCCCTTGGAAGCGGTATTGGACGAGCCGCAAGAATACGACGAAAGATATGATGACGCGGTGGCGCTGATTACCAAGACCCGGCAGGCTTCGATTTCAATGATCCAACGCCATTTGCGCATTGGTTATAATCGGGCCGCCCGCATTATCGAAATGATGGAAAAGGAGGGGATCGTGGGTCCATCGGACGGTGTTAAACCCCGCGAGGTGCTGGTGCGAGGTTATGATGAGGGGCCGTGAGCGGGCGGGCATCAGGGCTGCGGGTTGCGGGCCCCGGAGGGCTCGCTATGCGGTCCCCGTGATCGTTGCATTCCCAAATCCGAAATTGCCGGCGGGGGTCTTCCGCTCTGGTTTGAGCGCAATGTTTCGCGGACTTTTCCAGTGAGCTGGATTTATGGAAATTGATCCTGAATTGGTGCGCAGCGTCAAGGGCTTCCTGGATGAAGCTGAAGGCCGCTGTTTGTATGAATTTGCGCTTCAGGGCAGTCGCAGGGGACCCTGCTTGGAAATCGGAAGTTATTGCGGTAAATCGACCCTCTATCTGGGTTTGGCCTGCCAAAAAAACAACAGTATCTTATATGCCATTGATCATCACCGGGGCTCGGAGGAACAGCAGCCCGGCCAGGAATACTTCGACCCTGATCTTTTTGACCCTCAAACGGGCCGGGTGGATACCTTCAAAGAATTCCGTAAAACCATCGAACGGGCTGGGATTGAAGATGCGGTTGTACCCATGGTCTGCCGCTCGGAAGTCGCCGCACACCGGTGGGCCACCCCTCTCAGCCTGGTATTTATCGACGGCGGGCATTCTTATCGGTCGGCTCTCACGGATTGCGAAGCTTGGTCTGGACACATCCTTTCCGGCGGATATTTGATTTTTCACGATATTTTCCAAGACCCCCAAAAAGGGGGACTGGCACCCTATCGGGTTTATATGCGGGCGATCGCCTCCGGCCTGTTCCGGGAGCTCACGCGGGTCAAATCCCTCGGGGTGCTGCAACGCATCAGCTAAGCGGCGATTCGGCAAAACCTTCCGAAGTGATTGCCGATGGGGCCTTCTTTGCACGGGGTTGAGGGTATTTGCCGTTTCGAGAAAACGTGAGAGGTCTAAAACGCCAAACAGGTCGCCAACAACGGATGGGTCCGTCAAGCCTTTTTTTCGAAATAAAGTACCAGACTTTTGCCCAGCAGGGGATTCAGCAGCCGATCCAGCAAGCGGATAATATTCGGACGGCGCATGATATCCCATGTCAGGAAGCGGTGATACAGATTGACCAGGGTGGAATCCTGCCGCGACGGACCCACCAGGCATTTCAGCCACCAGTAGGGTGTGTGGAGGCTATGGGCATAATGGGTCGCCCACTTTCGGACTCCGTATCTTTCCAGAAGGGTAATCAATTCCCCTTTGCGGTATATCCGTATATGGCCCCCCGGGACCCGGTGGTAATCCTTTGAAAGCGCCCAGCACACTCTTTCCGGCCAAAAGCGCGGTACGCTGAGGGCTAGGTGGTGGGCCGGTTTTAAGACTCTGATAACCTCCTGCACGGCCGCGCGATGGTGTCTGACATGCTCCATGACTTCCGAGCAGATCACCAGATCGAAATGATTGCTCTTGAAGGGCAGACGGGTAACATCGGCCACCGCAAGCGCCCACACGCCTCCGCGGTGATTGCCGAGCTGCGTCTGGTATTGCAGCCGTTGCCTGGCCTCGCTCAGATCTGTCAGATTGAGATCGGCTCCAATCGCGGTGACCTGGGCGCATTGAAATGCTTTGCAGGTATGGCGTCCTGTTCCACAGCCGATATCCAAAATCTTAAAACCGGCTTGGATTGCTAACCGATCAAAGTCGACGGTGACCACGGATTGCCTCCCGATAGGCGGCCGCCGTTTTTTCAGCCGCTTGCTTCCAGGTAAAATACCGCTGGACCCTTTTATAGCCGGCCATCCCCAGCGCTTTGGCCCAGGCGGGATTGTCCAAAAGGGCCTTGATGCGCTGGGCGAGAGCCGCCGGGTCTGCCGGCGGAACCAGCAGGCCGGCATCACCGACGACCTCGGGCAAGCCCCCGCCGGTGGTACTGATCACGGGGACCCCGCAGGCCATGGCTTCACCGGCCGGAAGGCCAAAGCCCTCGTAGACCGATGGCACGACGGCCACGGAAGCGCGGGCGTAGTGCCGCGTCAATTCCTGATCGGCAATGCGGCCGGTGAAGCGGATGCGGTTTTGGATGCCGAGTTCCGCGATCAGTTTCAGGATATGGCTATTTCTTTTAGGGACTCCGACGACGACGAGTTGGATGTTCCGGACTTGGGATACTTCCGCTACCGCCCGCAGAAGATAAGCGAGCCCTTTTAACGGCATATCGGCACTATTGGTGACGATGATGCGATCTCTCTCGGCTTTCAATTCCGGAATCGGATGAAAGCGGGCGGTGTTGATACCGTTGGGTATGATTCGGAATCTTTCCGGAGGGATCTTGAAATCGCGGCTGATATCGTTGCGGGCGCTTTGCGAGACGGTAATGATATGGGAAAAGGCGCGCGCCACCTGCTTTTGCATTCCCAGAAATGAATACCATCGCCACTGTTTCATTTTTTCCCAAGCCGTGGGTGCCGATCGAACCGCAATGTCTCGGTCAACGGTGATGGGGTGGTGGATCGTGGCAATCGTGGGCGTAAATTTCTGAATCGCCCATATTCCGTAGGAAAGGCTCTGATTGTCGTGCACAATGTCGTACTGCTGCCTTCGAGTTCGTAAATAGTTGTAGGCCTTGATTCCGAAAGTAAATGGTTCCGGAAAACCCATGGTGGAAACGCTCAGCCACTCGAAAAGGTTTAAAGGATTTGACAATTCCTTCAGGGTGGGTATTCGGAATGGATCCTGTGGGTTATAAAGGTCCAGACAAGGGAGGTGACGGACGGGGATGCCATCATCCAGCCCGGGATCCGGCGGTCCGGAAATTACTTCCACCGAATGGCCTAACTCTCCGAGCGCCCGGCTCAAATTCTTAAGATAAACCCCCTGTCCGCCGCAATAAGGATTGCTGCGATAACTTAAAAGACATATGCGTAAGCGGCTGATTTCCCTTTTCGGCGGATACGCTTTTCTCCAAGTGCCCTGCATTTACCCCAGATCCTCAAAAACAAGACAGAGACCATCCTCACCCCTCCGGGTGCGATTCACATAC
>CP070697.1:778725-791057 GCA_020353555.1 Desulfobacterales bacterium | reverse complement strand
CAAGTCATCACCTGCCTGAGCGATTTTTTTGCCCAGTATGGCCTCGGCTGTGATGCCGTCATTTCTTCGCCAATCCTGGGACCCAAAGGCAACCGTGAATTTTTCATGAGTTTATTGCGCTGAGTTCTGCTGACTAAAAACATATGCCCTACCCTCCCACACCGGCGCATTCTGGAGCCAAATTCACGATTGTCTTTGCTTTCCAGAAAACCGCAGTTTTGTATTTGAGGCATGATTTTAGTCTTGATTTTTTCCGGCTATACAGGTAGATATTTTGGCTCAAATAATTTCAGACACGTCGTAAAGACCCCTATAAAGAGAGGAGCTTAAATGACTGAAATGGCGGATAACCTAAGAAACGTTGCGCTGATTGGCCACGGCGGAGCCGGAAAGACGTCTTTAGCCGAGGTCATGCTTTATAAGTCAGGGGTGATTAAACGAATCGGCCGTGTAGAAGACGGCAACACAGCGATGGATTTCGAGCCGGAGGAAATCAGACGAACCTCAAGCATCAGCAGTGGTTTCCATCAATTTACTTGGAAGAAACATACGGTGAACTTGATCGATACCCCCGGCGACCAGAACTTTTTTTCCGATACCAAATATTGCCTCCAAGCGGCGGATGGCGCCATCGTAGTGATTGATGCCGTGGACGGGGTGAAAGTTCAAACGGAACAGGCCTGGGAATTTGCACGCGAATTGGGGCAACCCTGTGTCATTTTCATCAATAAACTCGATCGGGAACGGGCTGATTTTTTTCGCACTTTTGAGGATGCCAAGAGGTCTTTTGAACCCAAGCCGGTAATCATCCAACTTCCCCTCGGTTCCGAAGCCGAATTTAATGGCATCGTCGATCTCATCACTTTAAAAGCCTATACTTATGATGCGGAGGGCAAAGCCACTGCCGGTGAGATCCCCTCTGCCATGCTGGATACAGTTGAAACCGAGAAAGAAGCGCTCATTGAAAATATCGCTGAAGCGGACGACGAATTAATCGAACGTTACCTGGATGGAGAAACACTTTCTGAAGAAGATCTCAAATCCGCTCTCCGTAAAGGTATTTTAGCCCGGATCTTTGTTCCGATTGTTTGCGGATCGGCCACGAAAAATATAGGAATTGATCTCCTGATGAACCTAATCGCCAGTGCCATGCCCACTCCTCAGGATGCTGGTCCCAGGATCGGCATCGATCCGGGCACAGGGCAGGAAATTGAGCGGGCGCCCGACCCGGATGCGCCCTTTTCGGGCTTTGTCGTCAAAACCCTGACCGATCCTTACGCGGGTCGTTTGACGATCTTCCGGGTGGTTTCCGGAACACTAGGCGCCGATGGGACGTTCTATAATTCCAACAAGGAAACCAAGGAACGCTTCAATCAGCTTTTGACCATCGCCGGAAAAGAACAAAGACCCGCAACAGGCGCCGGACCTGGTGCCATTGTGGCCGTGGCCAAATTAAAGGAAACCGCCACGGGTGATACTCTTTGTGATGATGCCAAGAAGATAAAATATCAGTGCGTGCAGCCGTTGCCCAGCCTCATTTCTTTTGCGGTCGAAGCCAAGTCCAAAGGAGACGAAGACAAGATCTTCAGCTCTTTGAATAGGCTTTTAGAAGAGGACCCGGCGCTAAAGCTGGACCGGATATCCGAGACCAAAGAGATTATCTTATCTGGCTTGGGGCAGATTCACATTGAAGCCACTGTCGAAAAGCTGAAAAGAAAGTTCAACGTGGAAGTCCAGTTGATGACCCCCAAAGTTCCGTATCGGGAGACCATCAAAAAGAAAGTACGGGTGCAGGGCAAGCACAAGAAGCAAACGGGAGGCCACGGTCAATATGGTGACTGTTGGATTCAGATGGAACCGATGCCCAGGGGAAAAGGGTTTGAGTTTGTAGACGGTGTTGTTGGAGGCGTCATACCCAAGACCTATATACCGGCCGTTGAAAAAGGTATCATCGAATCGGCCCAAAAAGGGGTGCTGGGCGGATTCCCTTGTGTCGACTTTAAGGTTACCCTCGATGATGGCTCTTTTCATGCGGTGGATTCTTCTGAAATGGCATTTAAAATCGCAGGCTCCTTGGCGTTTAAAAAGGCGGCCGAACAGGCCGAACCGGTTCTGTTGGAGCCGATTATGGAACTTACGGTGACAACGCCGGATGAATACATGGGCGATATCATGGGCGACCTCAACGGCCGACGCGGCCGAGTCCTCGGCATGGACAGCGCCGGGAAAAACCAGGTCATTAAGGCGCATGTGCCCATGGCGGAGTTTCTCAGTTATGCCCCTGATCTCCGATCCATGACCGGCGGCCGTGGCATATTCTCCATGACATTTTCCCACTACGATGAAGTTCCGTCCCAAATCGCCGAGAAAATTGTCGAGGAAATAAACAAAAGCAAAGGTTAGGTTTGAATTCAGGAATTGAGGAATTTGAGGTCTAATAATTCTTGAATTTCGTTGATTCGTTGAATCATCGTTGCAGCACCTGCCATTGATCCCGTAATTCCTCATTTATTTAGTTTCTTTACTCATATCATAATTCCAATATTCGGTTATGCACTTTTTAGCCGGGGCGTAGCCGGCCCAAAACGCCTCCCACTTATTCGAAAAGGTGACGCGGTTTTTTCTTTTTATTTGCTTGGCGAAAGGACAGGTGGCCAGGTGAAATCGTCTTGATTCCTGATTGCCAAGATACGGCGCATCTTTTTTGCTCCAGTGTTGCCACATCCCTTTGCCGGCCGTCATTGCCCGGCGCTGGGACTGCAACAAAATGCCCGCGTATTTAACATTCGGTTTTCGATACAAATAGAATGCATATCCTTCGGCTATCATCGCGGCATTGATAAACGTGCCATCCGCCAAGAAAACGAACGCAAGCAGCCGCCCGTATTGATCATGCCGCTCCTGGTCAAGTTCGAGGCGAATCTTTGCGGCCCTAACCCGGTGAGCATTGAATTCCCTGGCCTTATATCCGAAGGGCTCGGCTTTCTGATTCTCGTGATCGATTTCAGGCGCATTGATGCCGATGTAGCGCACAGCCCGCCCGTCCCTCAACACGATGGTATCGCCGTCCACCACCCACTTTACTTGATACCATTTCTCGGCATAGGACAGTCTGCCGGTCGTCGCGAAAAAAGCTAAAAGCAGAAAAATTAGTAAAAGATACCGCTTCATTTTACTATGCTTAAAGTCATAACACTTCCCGCGGGCATTATGCCTAACGTTGCGCAATGCTTTCAGTGAAATATCACGATGCTCCCGTTTTGCCCCTGCCCTGCCTCGTGATTCTAATCTTGCGCGAGGCCGGCGGGACTGAGTCCGCAATGGCGGATCGCGCTCTGATCCAGCATATGCGGCAGACCGCCTCGATCCGCAGGGACGAACCCCAGGGATTTTTGCCAGACCTCATCGTCTTCCATGCAAAGATAAATTAATACCTCAGGCGCCAGATCCCTGATCCAGGAAACCATCTTTTGATAAAGCTGGATTCGCAGCGGCTTGAAATAACGCAGCTTGCCGTCCAGGCCGGCAATGAATTCTCCGTAAATTATCTTGGAATCCGGAAAGCGCGTCTGAATGGTCTTTTTCAAAGCGGGCATAAAACGTAAGGTGCCGAGGCTGATCCACACGATTTGGTCCGCCGCAACATGCGTGAATATCGATTTGATGACCTCCAGGTATTCTGCTTCACAACCGTCGTAAATCACCATGGGATCAAAATGAAAAGCGAGTGGATATCCCCAGGACCCGCATCGAGCGGCGGCGCGGAGTCGGGCCGATAGCGATGCCGTACAGCGTTCCTCCTGGGTAATGACCCGTTGGGTGTTCAAAGACCACGCCGTGATGGTTTTATTTCCATGGTTTAATCGTTTCAGTCCCTCAATGGCGATTGTTTTGGTTTTCAGTTCCAAGACTGCGGAGTTCTGGGTGGAAAAGAGCGTTACGAGGACCGCGGATAAATCGGTCCACCATTCCCATATTAAGCTGTCTGTAAACTCTCCGGTTCCGATTCGAGCGATTTTCTGCGCGGCAAAAACCTTTGCCAGTTCGGCTCGCAAATCTTGATGGTTTACGAAATATTGCAGCATGGGCGGATGGAAGTACGACTGCAAAATGCAATAAGCGCAATCCATACTACAATATGCCCCGATGTGCAGAATTTTGTAACCACAACAGTTGTAAAAACGGGTACCCGGACACTTTTTAATAAACGCCCCCTTGTTCGGTGTGAGAAAAAGAATCTCTTTTCCTTTTTCCACCGGATCATCAGCCGCGCAGACCTTGTCAAATAATTGTTGGGCTTGCGACACAATCTCCGAAGGCACATTTAGACGGGACTGGATGGCCATCGTCTCACGCAAATGGGTGACCTGTGCGTCAATATAGAGTTTGGATATTTTCACGGATCAAGTAAGCTATCAGTACAGCCCGAATAACAGAGCATCAAAAATTGTATCAATTTAGATACTTCAAAACGGCCACAGCCCACACTGACAGACAACGAAAACAGAACTTGGGAAAAATAGGTTGCAGGTTTTCGCAGGAACCGGTTGATCCCTGGCGTTTTATTCTTAAGGGGAAAAGGCTACAGAACCTTTGACAACGAGTCTGATCGAGATCAATCGCAAGAATTCCGACCTTGATTAATAGGTCCGGATGTCGTGCTGTTTTCGCGCGGCGATAGGCGAGGAGGGGGTGGGCATCGGCCTTAATTGGTGACTCCGCGGGAAAGGATTTCAAAAGCGATATCAAGAGTCTGTTTCAGGTAATCTTTGTTTTTGTCGATTAATTTCTTGCTTTCCTCCCACAGAACGATACCCGAGAACAGCGCCCAGACGACGTCGGCCAACGCTGTCGGGTTCTTATTGATCAGCGTCCCACGCCTTATACCTTCTTCAAAAATCTGCGCCATCATTCTCAGAGACCGACGCGATAATTTCATGATATCGGCAAGCAGGTCTGGTGATAGATTTTTCAGGGTTTCACTCGACTGAAGATGGAACATGCTGATAAGAACCAACGGGTCGAACTGGTATACATCGTACAAGGCGTCCTTCAGGGCCGCGATTTTTTTTTGGGAATCCATATTTTCAGCGTTTTTCAAATCTTCCAATCGAATGTTTAAGTATTGGAGGATACGCAACGACAAAGATGCATAGAGTTCATCTTTGTTTTTAAAATAAAGATAAAGGGTTCCAGGGCTCAGTTCTGCTTCTTGGGCGATATCCTCCATGGTGGATTTGGTAAAACCCTTTTCCGAAAATATCTTCTTGGCGGCAACAATTATCTGCTGGCGTCTTCTTTCTTTTTCTCTCTTTTTTCTTTCCTGTATTCCCATAATTTAATGAAGATAATTTATTTGTTTGCCATCACTATAATTGTTGTCCTAATTTTGTCAAGTGAAAAATATTTATTTGATCATCAGGGAATCATCGATTCCCTAAACACAAGCTGAAGTGGCGCTGCCGCAGGCAAAGCCTGGCCCGAGCAGAGAAACCCACGCGGCTGCAACCGTAATTTGGAAAACGCCAGACTATCTGCGATCGAGAATTTTCTGTAAGCTTGTGTGTCGGATAATTTCTCCGAGTTTGGCATGGAGATTTTCGAGCTCGGAACGGGTTTCGAATCTTAACGTGAAGGTATATGTAGTTCCTTCAAAATTGGGGGGGGGCGTAAGCTTTAGCGCGTCGTTCAGTTTCAGTTGTCCTGCATATTCAGCGAACCGGGCTTCGGCCTTTGAAATGACGGGATAGCGACGCTCTCTTAAGTACGATCTGAGCTTGCGGGCTTTTGAGTTTCGATCGAGTTCCTCATCTCTTAGAATCGAATTTATCCTTTCTTCTTCAAGCAGTTGCCTGAGGGGAATACCTTCCCGCAGCGCAATTTCTTGCACCAGTGAAAGGATTTCTTTCTGCTTGTTCAGACTAATTCTCAGTGTTTCAAAGATCTTGGCCAATGCAAGCGCGGTCTCAGGCTCAAAGCGGCTGATCGCCAGCGCCGTCGACAGGGAAAGACTGCCGGCGAGGATGTTGTTTTGAATAGGTGTTGGGAGCAGACAAATCTTGAGGAGTTTTTGGATAACCGCGAGATTGTCCGGTAAGCCAAAAGAGGATGCGGCCTCCGTTAGACCGGCACGGTCTTTGATCTGCCCGGAAAGCAGATGCAGGGACCTGGAAGTCTCCACCAAGTTAAGGGGTCTTTGAAGTGCATTGTCGGTAATCGCCAACTTCACGCATTCGTCCATCCCGCAGGCAGGATCAACAATTTTCGCGCGAATCCGGGTCCAGCCCAGAGATCGACAGGCGGCTACCCGTCGAAAACCGCTGACGATGATATATTCGGAAAATTTTTCTTTCAAAATCGGGGGAATCATCAATCCTACCTGTTGAATGGATTCGATCAGATTTCCCGTATTCCGTTCCGTGGTAATGTGAAAGGTTTGATCTTCCGAATTCACAGCGGATATTGAAACATCGCGAAGAGTCTTCAAACATAATTCAGCGGCCGGCAAATGGTTTTCGGAGTTGATATTTGCTTTAAAGGCCATGACTCGAGCCGGTCAGCAACTTTAACGCTTCCAGGTATTTTTGGCGCGTGTTTTGAATGACTTCAGCCGGCAAAGAAGGACCGGGCGGGTTTTTGTCCCATTTTATGGAAAGCAGATGATCTCGGACATATTGTTTGTCGAAGCTCTTTTGCGCCCCACCCGGCCGGTACGTCGCTTTCGGCCAGAAACGGGAAGAGTCCGGCGTGAGAACCTCATCGATGAGAATGATATCGTCTTCGATCAGCCCGAATTCAAATTTTGTGTCGGCGATGATCATGCCTTTTTCACCCGCCAGTTCGGCACCTTTTCTGTAAATGGCCAGACTAAGCTCCTGGACTTTGTTTGCCCGGGACTCGCCGATGCGTTTGACGGTCTCCGCGAAATCAATATTGATATCGTGCTCGCCAAAATCTTCTTTGGTTGCTGGGGTAAAAATAGGTTCGGGAAGTTTGTCCGATTCTCGAAGGCCATCCGGCAACTTTATGCCGCAGATAGTGCCCGATTCCTTGTAAGATGTCCAGCCGGAACCGGATATGTAACCCCTCACAACGCACTCAATCGGGAGAGGAGCAGCCTTTTGGACGAGCATGCTGCGATCACGCAAAATTTCCGCATACGGCTGGCAGACTTCAGGATAGTCGGCCACATCGCTGGAAATCACATGGTTGGATACCACGGGCTTCATGACCTCAAACCAAAAAAGAGAAATTTGGGTCAAAATTTTGCCTTTATCAGGAATGGGGTCCGGCATCACCACATCAAAGGCCGAAATGCGATCTGTGGCTACCATCAAAAGACTGTCGCCCAAATCGTACAAGTCCCTTACTTTTCCTCTTTTGATAAGATTCAATCCCGTCAAATCGGTTCGACTGACCGGCGTAGTCATAGATGGCCTTCCTTTTTATTCAGAGTGCCCTTATTCTCCTGGTTGACCCGATAGTTTTTTCGCGTGGTTAAAGGCTTGAATAAATTTTCTGATAATCCGAATGGCCTTTTTATCGGGTTCGAGAAACTGAATTCCGACGGCATACTTTTGATTTTCCGCGGAACGGAAATGAACCGGCTTGCCTTTGACATCAATGAGATCTTCTTTTAATCCGATGCTCAGGATAACCGTATGTTCAGGAGCAATTGGAAAGTGGGTTTCCAGAAGAATTCCGGTCTCCGACACATTTAGTGTCCGGCCCATGCCTTGTTTGGCTATATTCTCGTTTTCATCCAAACAAACATATAACAGGTTGAGTGAATCAATTCTTGGGTGTTTTCTTTTGTCTTCGCGTGTCATAATCTCATCTTAGCAATAGTTGAAGGGGGTTTCAAGATTCTCCGCTTGCAGCGGAAGCGATTTCTTTTTGAAAATCGCACGCTATCATGGATGTCACGGATATGCTGGTTGCCAAATGTTCTAGAATATTTTTTAGGGTCGACGAGAGGGTATTGTGTTCTGCCTTCAATTTCTCGGTATCAACCACAGTTAATTTCAGATCCGACGACGCAAAAATTGATGCTGAATAAGGTTCGTGACCCATGTCAAGAAATGATACATGGCCCAAAAAATCCCCTTCGTGAAGATGAGCAAGGGGAATAAAACCATAATCGGAGTGGCGCGCGACGATGGCATCGCCTTCCCGAATTCTAAAGAGCCTTTCTTCTTTTTGGCCTTCTTTGATCACAGGCCGTTTGTCCTTGATAAAATCCAACCGATTACCATTTTGACAACGGATTTCAGCGGCGGTATGGGTAACCTGCCTTAATCTTTCATCCAAGCTTTTGATGAGTTCCTTGAGGTCTTTGGATAAATTTGCGAGTTCACTGGAAAGGAATTGTGAATCCAACATGCCAAGCTGAATGTTGCCCGCGGCCACCACGGTGGCACTGCGCACATTGTCATTGGTCAATAAAGACGCCACACTGCCTAAAAACCCACCATCCCCGATTCTCACGATCTTTACGGGGCCATCGGGTGTCTCCTTGATAATTTCGGCCACACCTTCCAGGATTACCCATATCCAGTTGCCATGGTTGCCTTCATGCACGATCTCGTCCCCATCGTAAAACCCTTCTTCATCAACGATACACGTATAATCCACCAGAGGGCCTTTGATCAAAGGCAGTTTGTCGGACTTTGCATTTGATTCTGCCGTTTCAAGATTGAAAGAAACCGGACCGAGTTTTTCGATTTTACCTTCGTCCAGCATCCGAAGGCCATCCAGGATAATCTCCATCCGGCTCCGGTTGATCAGTTTCTCACAGGAGACCTCATCGCGAATGAATTCAAATTGACCCTCCGTCCAACCAAAAAGGGCGTAAATTGCTTCCAGGCCCGTTGATGATCCGTTGGAGGCATTGATAGGGTTGCCTTTTTCGATATAAACGACACCCGGCATTGGAGCATATTTGCTGATAATCCGTAACATACCGGAACTGGAATTCGACCCCAAAAGCTGCAATAATTCACCAAAATTGAGGAAATTCAAACTGCCTGTCAGTACCAAAGAAGAATTCATGGGAAAACGTAATTGCAAACAGCGTCAAATCAGCGTCAAAAGGTTGAATGGAAAAATGGTCAAATAGGCTGAGCAAAGCACCCATTCAATATGCTATTCGCATTTAGTCGCGGAATAACTTCCTTCCCGGTAACCAATGCCATTTTACTATAACAATCATTCCTTTAGTCGAAACGGTGATCTTATAAATTCAGTTCTTTTTGAACGGATTTTAAGACCAACTTTAAGCAGGTATGTAAAGTTTTTTTGACTCCCTCTCCTGTTACGGCGCTGCAGGGAAAAGAAGGGGCCTTTAATTGGCGATTCAAATCATTCTCCATCTTTTCAAGTGGCATCAAATTGATGTCTTTTCCGTCTAGGTCGCGTTTATTGTATTGCATCACGAGCGGTGTCTTGAAAAGACTCAGATTGTATTCCTTTAGATTTTCAAAAAGATCCTTCAATGAAAGCAAATTCTTTTCGCGTCGGACCTCAAGTGAGTCAGCCACAAAGACAATGCCGTCGGCTCCCCTCAAAACCAATTTCCGGGTGGAGGCATATCGCACTTGCCCGGGAACCGTATAGAGTTGCACCCGAACATCACAGCCTTTGATTTTACCCAGCTTCAGGGGCAGAAAATCAAAAAAAAGGGTCCGGTCACCATCGGTATTGATGGAGACCATTTCGCCGTTGATCTGTTCTTGGAATGACTTGTGAATACACTCCAAGTTGGTTGTTTTACCACACCGTGCGGGACCGTAATAGACAATCTTGCACTCGATTTGCCGATTTTTCAGGTTAACAACAGCCATAGGGTTCCATCAAAATAGAGAGATACCGTGCGCTTCCATTAAGTTAAGAAAAGCGATGATTTGCCAACTCACACTTCGACGTGATAATTTTTTATAATTTTAATATTTTATCGTGAATTAAGATACCATGTCAATATGAGATCCGTAGATAAATGGGTTGACAATAGTTCAGATTATGCTAACGAGCTCGTTCTGTGCAACCCTTTATTATATCGTTCATTTCACCCAAATACTAAAGCCCTCTATGTGTTTTTGAAAAAATTGTCACATCCTGTTGACGAATCCATTCATTCAAAGGAGAGCCCTATGGACAAGAAAGTAACCGTAATCGGCGCCGGCAATGTGGGCGCGACCGCCGCGCAAAGACTGGCTGAGAAAGAATTGTGTGACGTGGTTTTGGTAGATATTATTGAAGGGGTGCCCCAGGGTAAGGCCTTGGATTTATCTGAGGCGGCCCCGATTGAAAAACACGACGCGCACCTAACCGGCACGAACGGATACGATGCTAGCGCAGGTTCGAATATTGTTATTATCACGGCGGGTATCGCCCGCAAACCCGGCATGAGCCGCGACGATCTGATCAGCACCAACGCCGGAATTGTAAAAAGTGTGACCCAGGAAGCAGCCAAGCGATCACCCGAGGCTGTTCTGATAATTGTCAGCAACCCCCTCGACGCCATGTGCCATGTTGCATTTGAAACCAGCGGTTTTGCGAAAGAAAGAATAATTGGTATGGCCGGGGTGTTGGACTCCGCTCGATTCAGGGCTTTTATCGCCATGGAATTGAACGTTTCGGTGGAAAACACCCATGCTTTCGTTCTTGGGGGCCACGGTGATACCATGGTTCCTCTGCCGCGGTACTCGTCTGTGGCGGGCATTCCCATTACCGAACTGCTTTCCCAAGACCGCATAGAAGCCCTGGTGAAGAGAACCCGCAGCGGGGGAGCCGAGATCGTCGGGCTGCTCAAAACGGGCAGCGCCTACTATGCCCCGGCTTCCGCTGCCGTTGAGATGGCCGAATCGATTTTAAAGGACAAGAAAAAAATCCTTCCATGTGCGGCGTATCTTGAAGGAGAATATGGCATACACGATCTTTTCATCGGGGTCCCCGTTAAGTTGGGGGCCAAAGGCGTTGAGGAGGTGATCCAAATTACCCTGACCGATGAAGAGAAAGCCGCTTTGCAGAAATCAGCCGCCGCCGTTGAGGAGCTGAAAGCGGTCTTAAAGAAATTAGTATAAAAATTGTTAGTCGTTCTTTGGGCCCGCCATGGCGTCTGGCTGATACTAAGGGCCCGGCCCATCGGAGAAACTCTGATTATTCGGCGAGAGCCCGATGAACTGCCTCCGCCACGCGACGATTGAATCCGGGCAGCCTGCTTAGTTCTTCGAGACGGGCGGCCCGGATCTTGCTTATACTTTTGAAATGCTTCAGCAAGATCATTTTTCTTGTCGGGCCGACGCCTGGGATGTTGTCAAGTGCCGACTGCAAGGACGAGCGTGAGCGGCGTTGACGGTGAAAGGAAACGGCGAAACGGTGCGCTTCATCGCGAATTCTTTGCAAGAATAACAGCAGATCCCTTTCCCGAGCGAAGTTTAACGGATTCGAGCGGCCTGGTCTGAAGATCTTATCCTGCGTTTCTCCTTTTTTTTCATCCTGTTTGGCTATTCCAATGATGTCGAACGCATGGGCTACTCCCAGCGCTAGCATGACCGCTAAAGCAATATTCAGTTGACCTTTGCCCCCGTCCACCATCAAGAGGTCAGGATAAGGCTTGGAGATCTCCCCTTTTCCAAATCGTCTTCTCAGAACTTCCGCCATGTAGGCATAATCATCTTGCTTCCGTGCGGCTTTGATTCGGTAGCGACGGTAAAGCGACTTTTGAGCTTTGCCATTTTCGAAAACCACCATGCCGGCTACCGGTTCCTTTCCGGCTATGTTGGAATTGTCAAAACACTCGATCCGCCGCGGAATCCTGCGGATTTGCAGTTTCTTCTGGAGACGGGCGAGAACATCCGCGTGGGCGGTTCGGGATGCCATGAGGTTCTTCAACTCATTTTCCGCATTGTGGACGGCCATGTTTATCAAGCGGACTTTTTCGCCTCTTTGTGGCCGTAAGATCCTTACTTTTCCGCCCTTGAGATTTCCCAGCCAATCTTCGATGAGCGCGGTATCTTCAAGCGTTTGTGCAATCAGGATTTCTTTGGGGATGAAATGGTTCTTTTCATAATATTGTCTGATAAATGATCCCACCGCCTCTTTCTGTGTGGACATGGTTTGCGAAAACTCAAAATTCTGGGTTCCCCTGAGAAACCCGCCCCGCACCGTCAGCATGGTCATGACGGTAAAATCATCGGCGCGGGCCAGGGCCAGTGCATCCCGATCCATAAAATCGGTGGTTACGGCAATCTGTTTTTCAATGGTCTTTTCCAAAGAAAACATTTTGTCTCGCAGCCGCGCCGCTCTTTCAAAATCCTGGCTTTCAGCCGCCA
>CP070697.1:766127-778625 GCA_020353555.1 Desulfobacterales bacterium | reverse complement strand
GCTGCGGCCGATGACCATGCACCTTCCCTGGTCCGCATTGGAAAAAATTCCAAAGGCGGCATCCACGTTAAGAATCTCCAGGTACATACGCACCACCAGGGCGAGATTGTCCACATGCCCCTGGATATCGACTTTATTGATGCTGATCGTATGGCCGTTGATTTTGGTCCTCCTGGCCGTTTGCAGCATTTTAAACAGAATGTTCTTCTGTTTCTCGCCATAAGCCGGGCGCAAAAAGGTGTTGATGATATTCAAATCCGCTTTGCGTTCCAAGAGATAGGCGGCCGCATAAGCATCATCGGCTTTGGAGGAAGGGAATGTCAAATTCCCCGTGTCTTCATAGATACCCGCCAAAAATAAAGTTGCCTGCATGGGCGTTAAAATCTTTTTTTCCTTTTTTAATTGGTGCACCAGCAACGTGATTGTGGCACCCGTTTCCCGCTGGTGCGGGTGTTGGGCCTGAATATTGCCCTCATTGAGATGGTGATCCCACAAAATAATCTCAAGATCCTTTCGGTCTTTCAGTGGGCCCATCCTTTCCAGCCGTTCCCATACATTCGCGTCCACCACGATCAGGCGCCTGACCTGATCCAGGTCGACGTCATCGACCGTGTAGACTTGAAAAAGGTCTTTATGGATCGATAGAAAGGCCTTTACATTTGGATTTAGACTTTTCGGAAGCACAGCCCGCGAACCGGCATACAGCATTTTGGCGGCCACCACCGATGCCAGGGCATCAAAGTCCGTATTTTTGTGGGTCGTAATGATCTGCATAAAGTTTTATTATCCGGTGCGGCAACCGCCGATATTCAAGAAGGCGGCCCCATTTTGATAATTCGTTGCAACTTCCGTGCTGAAAATAAGGCTTTTCTGTCCCCGCATTCTGCTATATCAGCCGAAAGCGGTTGCCGGCAAAATTGCCAAGCGGTTGACTGTTTACAGAGGGCGGAGCGGCATCGTATCTGCCGAGAAAGGTCGAAATTTTCCACTGAGTCTTCTTCAAGCCGCCGTCGCCTTGCTGCCAAGGAGAGGGCGTTCGGGCGAAGGCAGGCCTGGTTTCAAACGTATCGGTCCCGCTGGTCGGTGACGAAGTGGATTGGCCCATCGATTCTGTTTGATAATAAAAAGCTTTTGTGATTAAATTAAAATCTTTGAAGTGGTTGGCTTCCGCGGAAATTTCCGCCCAGCTTGGCTCGAACCAATTTACCAAAATCAACACTGGATTCATCCCTATGCGCAAAGTCATCCTATCCGTTCTGGGACATGACCGACCGGGGATTGTGGCGGCGGTCTCCCGGATTCTGTTGGAGAAGGACTGTAACATCGAAAATGTAAGCCAGACGATTTTGCAGACACAATTTGCCGGTATTTTTATCGTATCTCTGCCGGAAGATCTGGCCTTGGGGAGGCTGCGGACCAGCCTGGAAGACGGGCTGAGATCGCTCAATCTACATGTGCACGTAAAGCCCCTCGCATCCCAGACAACAACCTCCCCGCCCGTGCCGAATGAGCCCTTCGTCATTACCACCCAAGGCCCGGACCGTAAGGGCCTCGTCGCCGGTATCACGGAAATCATTGCCGCTTACGGGGCCAACATCACGAACCTGCAGGCGGTATTTAAAGGCGGGGACGACCCGGGCGATAATATCATGATCTATGAAGTGGATATCCCCACCGATATTGACCAGCAATGCCTTTACCGGGATCTGCGGCAAAGAGCCGAATCCCTGGCTCTGGATATCAGCATCCAGCATCGGAACATTTTTGAAGCGCTGAATAGAATTTGATCAATCTTCGTTTTTTCCGACCTTTATCCTTCCAAAGGAAAACTCTATGCTTACCGACAGAGAAATCATTTCGACCCTGGAAATGCTTCAAAGCGAACATTTGGACGTGCGCACCGTAACTCTGGGAATCAGCTTGCTGGATTGTGCCAGTCACGACCTGAGTAAACTCAAAAACAAAATCCGGACCCGCATCACCCATTTTGCTGAAAAATTGGTTCCAGTCTGCGATCAGATCGGTCAAAAGTACGGCATCCCGGTGGTCAACAAACGCATCGCCGTCAGCCCCGTGGCGGTGGTCGGTGCGGCCTTAACTTCCTCCCAGTTGGTGGATGTGGCCCAAACCCTCAACGCCGTGGCCGAAATGGTGAACGTGGATTTCATCGGGGGCTTCAGCGCGCTGGTTGAAAAAGGAATGGCTCGAGGTGATCGTGCCCTGATCGAAGCCATCCCTCACGCCCTGACCGCCACCGAAAGACTGTGCGCATCCGTCAATGTGGCCTCGACGCGTGCCGGCATCAATATGGATGCCGTCTTGCTGATGGGAAAGACCATCAAAAAAGCGGCGGAGATGACCGCTGCCCAGGACGGAATCGCCTGCGCCAAACTCTGCGTTTTTGCCAACATCCCCGAGGACATCCCCTTTATGGCCGGCGCCTATCTTGGAATTGGCGAAGCGGATGCCGTCATCAATGTGGGCGTAAGCGGTCCCGGTGTAGTCAAAAAGGCGATCGACCGCGCCCTGGAATCGAATCCAGACCTCGATTTGGGACAAATTTCAGAGCTTATCAAAAAGACGGCCTATAAAGTGACACGCATTGGCGAGCTAATCGGCCGGGAAGTTGCCGATAGCCTGAAGATCCGTTTTGGCGTGGTGGATCTCTCTTTGGCGCCCACGCCCAACGTGGGCGATAGTGTCGGCGAAATTTTCCAGAGCCTTGGGCTCCTGAGTATTGGCGTCCCCGGAACCACGGCAGCCCTTGCTCTTCTAAACGATGCTGTCAAAAAAGGCGGAGCCTTTGCCAGTTCCAGGGTCGGTGGATTAAGCGGCGCCTTTATTCCGGTGAGCGAAGATCTCAATATCTCCGAAGCCGCCCGCCAGGGTCACCTTTGCCTTGAAAAACTGGAAGCCATTACGAGCGTCTGTTCGGTCGGGCTGGATATGGTGGCCCTACCAGGGGAAACATCGGCGGAAACCATCGCGGGGATTATCGCCGATGAAATGGCCATCGGGGTCATTAACCATAAAACCACCGCCACGCGGTTGATTCCGGTTCCGGGCAAAAAAGCCGGGGAGAGCGCCCATTTCGGAGGCCTACTGGGACAATCGACCATCGTTGCGGTCAATAATGCCACAGGTTCAAATCGCTTTATCACTCACGGCGGTATCATTCCCGCTCCGATTCATAGTCTGACAAACTGAACCGGCTGTCGGCCAGATCCTGTCTTTTGGAATCGGATTGGTCACGACTTCACTGGATTGGTTCCGTTCATTGCGAACATTTTGAATCCAGACCGGCAGGACACGGACCAGAATCTGACAACACGGAATTATAGAAGCACAGGCTGCGTACAAGACGATCTTCGCATGCGTTGGCTCCTGCACGGTAAGCAAAGCTGTTCATAGGTTGAAACTTGAAACTTGCGCCGTGCTGGTAACGTTTAACGCCAACTTAAAAAGATTATTCGGTCTATTTTCAAAGAAAGCATTTAACCGTGACACTATTTAACCGATACGACCGGACACGAAGCGTTCAAAATCACAAATTGAGCCGTGGAACCCATCAAAAGTTTCTCGATTTTAGACCTTCGCTTGACGCCGACAACAATCTGGTCAATATCATTTTCTCTGGCAAACTCCACAAGGTCCTCGCCGGGATTAAGGCCGCGGATCAGCAGATGGGTCTTGCACGGAATGCCATGGTCCTCGAATAAAGACTGCGCCCACGCCAATCCCCGCTCTGCTTGTTCAATCTCTTCCCTGTCATTTTCGGTACCCTTCTGCATGGAAGTAACCACATCCACGCTGGCTTCCAAAACTTTGGCGTAAGTTCTGGCAAGACTCAACGCCTCTTTGGCCGAGTTGGATCCATCATATCCTACCAAAATCTTCATGTAGATCTCCCTTGGGCTTATAGCCGGCTTAAGGCAACAGTTGCGACTGTCAAGATTGTGTCGGACTTAATCCATTCAGCGCTGAGTGACTCGATTCATCCCCGAAGGTAGCCCACCCGCCCTCTCCAGGTTCTTTCGATTGGATTGGGTTGCCCTAACTGAAATTTCCGATTAAGGACAGTCCGTTGTTTGCGCCGCCGTCCGCGACCGGCAGAGCAAGGCAAGCCTGCCCGATTATTTCAGTGCCTCTATGACAGCTCGCATGAAGGCCGGAAGATCATCCGGCTTTCGACTCGTGATCAGATTTCCGTCGACGACCACCTCCCGGTCGACCCATTCGGCGCCAGCATGAACGAGGTCATCTTTAATAGCAAAAAACGAAGTAACTGTTCGACCTTGAAGTATTTCAGCCGAAGCCAGCATCCAGCCGGCATGACAGATGGCAGCGACGACTTTGCCACCTTCGTACAGGTCTTTGACAAGCCGGACCATTTTCGGATACCGACGCATTATATCGGGGGCATACCCGCCGGGAATAACGATCCCGTCAAAGTCTGCAGCGGAAACCTGATCGACGCTGGCATCCACTTTAACTTCTGTTCCGGGTTTGCCGGTGTAAACTTCAGAACTTCCGGAACCAACGACGGTTACCTCACACCCCGCCTCCTTCAGTCGATAATAGGGATACCAGAATTCGTGGGTGTTGAACATTTCCTCCACCGGAATAACCACTTTTTTTCCTTTGAGCTCCATGAATATTCTCCTCAACATTTTGAAAGTGAAATTGGTCTAAAGCTTGTCTGATCCGTCAATTAGCAATTGTATGCGTTTAATTCGCCGATATTTTTCTATCCGCAAGCTTTCTAAAAGTCAATTTGAAATTTAGCATGCCGTCGAAGCTGTCCGCAAAACAAACCTTTCGCCACCAGTCGGTTGGGAGCAGACACGATTTAGGAATGGAGCCGAAAATCTTCGAGGTGCTCTTTTACGTCGTTCCACTAAAAGAAGTTTCCAGCTCCAGGAAATTACCTGTTTGTTTCCGCAGATCAAACGTGCGATCCAATTATGCTGGCCCTCGTTGAGATGAAATGTAAAACGGATGTGAAAAAAGATTTGTCTGGGCCAAAATAGCTTTACAAACCCTGGCAAGTGTGTTTTCAGGAAAAACTCAGGGCAATTTCCTATTTTCTGAATGAGCCATTAACATCCAGGAATGTCGAAATAGGCTCAATCGGGTCAGTGGCTCTGCGGTAAAAGGCCGTCTCCAGGTACCCTTGAGAGCCTCTGCCGGGCCACGCAAATTTCAGGTACTAATTTATAAAAATTTTGCTAAGGTTTTAAATAAATTCAACTTTATACTTAAGATGTTTCTATATGGATTCTTAAACCAACCATCTGCAAGGCAGGGGCCATGTTTTCCCAAACCAGAGCGACGATGATACGGAGGCGACCCCGTTGCGCGCCGAAAGGTCAGCACTTTTAGGTATCGCCGGGGAAAGCACGGACCGCTCTCGCGCCGTGAAAACGCCAACAGGGGGGCTAACAGCAAACTTCTATCGCGACCGACGCGAGTTAGGTTTTGCGTATGATCCAGATAACGGAGACAATCGCGCTTGACAGCCATGAAATTCAACTGGATTTCATCAGGTCTTCCGGCCCGGGCGGACAAAATGTCAATAAGGTTTCCAGCGCCGTACAGCTTCGTTTTGACGTCGTCAATTCCTCATCTCTGTCGAATGATATCCGTCAGCGATTGATACGATTGGCTGGAAAACAAATGACCGCCGACGGTGTATTGATCATCAAAGCCCAGCGTTTCCGCTCCCAGGAAAGAAATCGTCAAGATGTTGTGAGCCGCCTCATCCGGCTGGTCCGGCGAGCGGCGGAAAAGCCTAAAGTCCGTCTGGAAACCAGACCGACGCTGGCATCCAAGCATCGCCGGTTGAAAGCCAAGCGCCAACGCAGTCTCATCAAGTACCAGCGGCGGACGGTCACAAATTCCGGAGATTAAGCATGGGCAAGGATTTTTCTATGGAATCAATTGAGTGGAGAGAGTTTGCGAAGGTCGAACTTCGCGCAGGCACCATCGTCAAAGTTGAGGCTTTTCCCGAAGCACGCAAGCCGGCCTTCAAAATTTGGGCTGATTTCGGTGAGCTCAGGATAAAGAAATCCAGTGCCCAGGTGACGGAGCTTTACCAAAGAGATGGCCTTTTGGGTTGTCAGATCATTGGCGTACTCAATTTTCCGTCCAAACAGATAGGCACGTTCATGTCAGAATTTTTGGTTACGGGGTTCGTGCTCGAACAAGGAGAGGTTGTCCTCGCTCAGCGGGAACGCCGAGTTCCGAACGGCTGCAAACTGGTTTAGCAATCCGCGATCAACCACCGGACGGAAGTCTTAGCCCTCAGAATCCGGCCGGAATTTATCGATTTGGCTCCAAAACGACATAAATTGGTTGCAAAGCACGGCGCCTGCCTCCGCTGACCACAGACAAATAATGGCGCTAGATCAGATGGAAAAGAATCGCCTCAAAAGGAGAAATCATTATTCGGTGGGAGTCGTTTCGGACACCCACGGCCGACTGCGACCCGCCGTTCTGCAAACCTTCGAAGGCACCGACTTGATTCTCCATGCGGGTGATATCGACCACCCCGATATTCTTGCGAAATTGCGAAAAATCGCTCCGCTGATAGCCGTGCGTAGGAACATGGACTGGGGAGACTGGGCCAATGATTTGCGGCCAACCGAGGCCGTTCAAATCGGCGCCGTTACGATCCACCTCCTGCACGACCTCCATAGGCTCTCTGTTGATCCGCATGACACCGGTTTCAACGTGGTTATCAGCGGTCATACGCATCAGCCGCTGGCCCGCAAAAAAAATGGGGTTCTTTACTTAAATCCAGGCAGTGCCACCGCTCCTCGCTGCGGTCATAAGGCCTCCGTTGCCGTACTGCAGATTCGAGGAGGTTCTTTCGAAGCGCAATTTATCTGGCTGTAAAGATGCTCATGGTGGCCCTGAGACGGGTTTCGGGGCAGAGCAACTTGAAAGGCGCATATCTCCCAAAAGCATTCGTCGCTTCCGCCCCTCCAAAAACTTCGGGGACCATGCCTTTAGGCGCAAACGGGAGTCCTACCCCCGCAAACAAACCAATAGGCGGCCGATCTCTGCAGGATTGGCCAGCGCGCCGACCGGCAAGAGCACGGCCTGTCAAAAAACAGAAAGCAATTTCAGCCTTGGCCGCGGGAATGAATCACGAAGCCCAATTCAGGCAAGTTAGATCCAGAGAACGAAAAAAGCTCGTGCGCGGCGCAATGCCATTGCACCGGTCATCGCACATGCCGAATGATAATGATGGATCTTGTCGCTTCGCTCATCGGTAGCACATAGTCTTCCACCTTTAGAGCAAAGCCGTCCCGCCGCAGTTCCGGAATGGCCAAATTAGACAGAGCGTTTTCCAGCGCGGTCTCCACGTCCTCCGGCCGGGTTTGGCCCTTTAAAGCGATTAAGATTCCCTTTGGGGCCAAGAGCGGTAAGGCCATGACAATAAACGCGTCTAAAGCCGCCAGGGCACGACTGACGATCACTTCGAAGGCATGCCGAAACCGGACTTGGCGCGCTAAATCCTCAGCCCGAATTTGACGGGCTTCGATACCGGTGAGCTTGAGCGTGCGGATCACATGTTTCAAAAAACTGACCTTTTTGCGGGACGCATCGATCAGGGTGACCGATAAGGATGGTAGCAAAATCTTCAGGGGGATTCCCGGAAAGCCGCCGCCTGTACCAATATCGAGCAGGGATGCGCCCGCAGGGATTAAAGGGGCTGGTATCAAGGAATCCAGATAATGTTTGATTCCAATCTCGAATGGATTAGTTATTGTTGTGAGATTGATCTTTTTGGCCCAACTTATAAGTTCGGCCGCATGGATGGCTAGTTGATCGGCAAACACACGGTCGACTGGAAGGCCCAAAGCTTCGGCGCCTTCGATAATAAGATTTTTCCATTCCTCCGATTCGATTCGCATTTAAACCGGGAACTGCTCGATGTGTTTGGTTAGTTGATGCAAACCCGCCGCACCTCGCTCTCATGGGTCAAACCCTCAAAGACTTTAAGCAGACCGTCTTGCTTCAGGGTCCCCATACCCTCTTTCATCGCCTGGTCAAAAATCATTTCCGTGTTGGCCTGTTTTTTGATCATTAACTTGATCTCAGGCGTACCTTCCATCAACTCATGGATTCCCATACGTCCCCGGTAGCCGGTGCTGGAACAGCGCTCACAGCCCCCCGGTCTATAAAGAATGAGATCGCGGTGATATTCGATTCCGGTGGTGGCGAAATATCCGGGGCCGTAATCGTTGACGAGTTCATCAAATTCATCCCGGGATGGATGGTATTCTTCACGGCAACTCTTACATAATTTGCGAACCAAGCGTTGGGCCAAAACCCCGAGAAAAGCATCCGAGAAATTGAGCGGATTGAGCCCCATGTCGAGCAAGCGTGTGATGGTTTCAGGCGCGCTATTCGTATGCAGGGTCGAAAATACCAAATGGCCGGTCAGTGAGGCCTCGATCCCGATGGCGGCGGTTTCTTCATCACGCATCTCACCGATCATAATGACATCGGGGTCGGCCCGTAGAAAGGCCCGCATAACTCTGGCAAAATTGAGCCCGATCTTCGGTTTGACCTCCACCTGCCGCAAGCCTGCCTGGGTAATCTCGATGGGATCCTCGGCCGTCCAGATTTTGATGTCGGGCTTGTTGATATGGCCAAGAATGGCATGCAGCGTGGTCGTCTTGCCCGACCCGGTGGGGCCCACTGCCAAAATCAGGCCGTAAGGTTTGTGGACAATTTTTTGCATGACCGCCAGATTGCGAGCGGTCAAACCCATTTCATCCATCGCCATGGTGCCTGCCCTGGATAGGATACGCAAAACGACATCTTCAAACCCCCCCGCAGTGGGCAAGGTCGCGACGCGCAGTTCGAACGAGGGCACCCCTTTGCGTCTGAATTTGATTTTTCCATCTTGGGGCAGCCGTTTTTCCGCGATGTCCAGGTGTGACATAATTTTGATCCGGGAAACGATTCCTCTGACCATAGCGTTGGGAACTTTCATGTACTCCTGGCAGACGCCGTCCAACCGGAAGCGGATGTTCGTAGCCTTGGAGATGGGGGAAGGCTCGATGTGAATATCCGAGGCATTTTTGCGATAAGCGGCGATGACGCATTGATCGACCAGTTTTACCACCTGGCTGGAACTCTCATCGGCTTCTTCGACAACCTCCTCATCCACTTCTTCTTCGAAAGAGACATCCGGGATTAAATCGAAATCATCGAGCTCATCATCGATGATGGGCGTATCGATGATTTGATCCTGATCAAAAAAGCGCTTAATGTACGCCTCAATATCCTCGCGGATGGCCACGGAGAAATTGACCTTGCCGGTTTTCATCAGGGCGCGAATATTATCGGTCTTGTTCAGGTCGCGGGGATCATCTACCAATACCTCCACGCCCTCTTTGCTCCAACTGAGCGGAATCCAGAGGGCATTGAGCAGAAAGGTCTTTTTCAGGTTGGCTAATAGTTCGAAGGGAACCGGCATCTGGGGCTCATAGGCTCGAAATGAACAATTATAAAAAAGCGAAAAGGACTTGCCGATGTCTTCCTTTTTAATTTGAAAATGTTCAATGAGAACGAATTCTACACTTTTATTCATTTTTTTGGAAAGGGCAAGCGCCTTCTGCAGCTGGTCGGTGTTGACCATATTCTCTCTTAAGAGGTAATCATACTTGGACCCGGAGGAAAAGGTGGCAATGATCGCATCCAATCTCTTTTTGATTTCCGTATTGGTCGGGTCCAATGCGGAGGCGGATTTATAAAGATTGAAGGCCACATCCCGATGGTCTCTTTTTTCCATCTCCTGGCCCACCTGGAACTTGATTCGGGCTAGACGCTCTTCCCTTAGCTCTTTTTCCTTAAGCAGCTTTTCTATTTCGCTCACGGCCTTGGACGCCACATGGAGCTTTAAAAGACTTTCGGTCAAATGGGGAACGAATTCTTCGATGGGATAATCTTCTTTAAATAATTTGACATACTCCGCGACCGCTTCTTCATAAAGGCCCATTTCTTTTAAAGAAGAAGCGCTGTCTAAGAGCGCCGAAGCATCGCCTTCGGTGGACAATGCATTCTTCAGCAGAGACAGCTCCTTGGCCGAAACGTCTTTGGCCGCGATACTATTATCTTTTTCAACTTCTTTTTTTAATATGTTAATCCGCGTTTGGATCTTCTCTTGGATTTTTGCATCACCCGGCGGAAGTATGGACAGAATCTGTTCATAAATATTGAGGGCATCGGCAAACAACCCCATAGACCGACAAACTTCAGCCTCGTTGATTCTGGAATCTACATCTGTTTTCATCTACGTCAAAATCCTTACCGGTTCAATCTTACCGCAAAAGATTCCTGGTACCTGCCCAATCCCCCCCCTTTTTGCGTCAGCATGGGATTTACATTGAAGGCGCCCCGTCCGACGAGGCGGCGGTTTCAAAGTTCTGTCCCTTACGCCTAGCGGGACAAGTCAACCAATGTCAAAAAACTTTTGGACCGCATCAAACCGGACCAAAAACTAAGGAAATCGCATGACCCGCAGTGTTTTGTCTCACGCGCTGGGACGAAGGTTTTGCTTAAATATTTACGATTCGGCGGCCTAACGTGAGAACTCGGCAAAATCATCTAAAACAATGCAATTCAGGCTGTCATGAGCATAAATGGATTAACCGTGACGAAAGTGGCCGCACGGGTTTTCCAGTTCAGAACTTGTAGGCGCTGGGGTATTCATTCGGTATCGGTAATTTCGTCGCATTTGACTGAAAGCATGCGGATGGTGCCCGGAATTGAATAGGAGACATATCTATTTTTCCGGTCGTACGAATTTCATTTCCGTCCGTAGGGCCTCAAACCGGGCGTCAATGTACTGTTTAATTTCCTCAATCGCCCGCGTTAAAGCATCATGAAAATAATCACGATCCATAACCGCTTTTGCTGGTACCGCTGGCGGGCGACCCTCAGCCGGTTTAATCGGGGCGGGTGCCGGCTTCTTTGTGCCCCTCATCGGGAGTTTCATCACCTGGGCGGTCTTGAGCCGTTTTTTCCTATTGGTATCGGGTTTAGCCGGCGTGATCTGTTTCCGAAGCGCATTGTATTTCTCGATCTCGGCCCGCAGAATTCTCTTCTTTTCGGACTCGGTCAATCCAGGGGATTGGACCACTTCAGCCATCCGGGAAAAAACTGAGTTCAATATTTTAAATGTTTTCGGATGGGCCTTGGCCGGATCCGTTTTAATATATTCGCCCAGATAGCCGAGAATCCGAAGAAATATCAAAATCGTTCGATCATCCTGGTATTTAATCTTTAGGTCTTCGATTTGTTTTAGAATGTTAACCAAGACCTCTTCGGTAATTTCCCAGTCCAGAGAAAGAACCAGGTTTTTTAATTCGCTGAGTGAATCATCTTCCGGTTGACTTTTTGACGCCAAATCGTCGAGCGGGCTGTCCTCTTCCCCGAATAGCTCATCCAAGCGGCTTTCGAGCTCAGAATTCACGGCATCTTCCGAATTTTGGTAATCCAATTTTCATGCTCCTATTTGAGATCTCTTTTGATGGAAGCCACTGTCATCGAAATGATTTTTTTCAATGTCGCCACCACGTTTGTTCCCGCCAAAGCGCTCGCCGGAAATGAAGGCGCCTTTAACTGTGAATTGAGGTCCTTTTCGAGAGCTTCAACCGGCAAAACTGAAATTCCCTGATCTAAAAGATCCATTTTGTTGTACTGCAATGCCAGGGGGATCTTGAATATACTCTTTTTATAGTTCGTGAGGTTTTCGTGGAGATTTTTGAGGGCTTGAATGTTTTTCTCTCTTCGTACCGCCATGGCGTCGGCCACAAAGACAATACCGTCGACACCCCGCAAAACAAGTCTACGGGTGGCATCATACTTAACTTGTCCGGGAACCGTGTAAAGCTGAACTTTAATTTCATATCCGTTGATGAGGCCGATTTCAAACGGGAGAAAATCAAAAAACAACGTGCGGTCGCCGTGGGTTTTGACGGTGACCATCTCACTGTTTATCCGTGCCCCGAACTTTTTGAATATGTACTCCAGGTTAGTTGTCTTCCCGCCCCTCCCGGGACCGTAATAGACAATTTTAGCCTGAATTTCCTTATTTTTCAGATTCACAAAGGCCATGGAAACAACCTAATAACGCGCACCGGTCAGAAGTCTTGCGATCAAGTGCCAATTTGAGCCAACCATTTAAGCTGCCAGAAGAGACTCTAGAATCTGTTTGAGCTGTTCAACTGAATCGGCAACTTTCAGCCGTAAAAAGCCTAACGATATATCGTTGCCGAATATGGTGATTAACAAAAATTCCGCTGCAATCTTATTGAAATGGATATTCTCTTTCTTGCCTTTATGGAATAGCAAGGAAAACTCGCTTTCCCCGATAATTTTGGCCATGGCGCTCACCGCTCCAAAATTACCCGCCGCCAGGGCCGCCAGCGAGTAAATATCGTGCTTTTTCTCGCCATTGTCCAAGTTGGCGACGAT
>CP070697.1:753485-766027 GCA_020353555.1 Desulfobacterales bacterium | reverse complement strand
AGACAGTTTCCCGATGCCCAAAGCCGATCAGCGGTCGACCGGGGTGTTTTGCATACAGCTAAACGGATACCCGCACGGGAACGGTTACCAGGTTATATCCACCCGGTGGAAGGCCTCGGCCAGGTCAAAATCTTCGCCCTCGGCCGCCGCTTGACAACGCTGTCGCAACCGATCTTCCAGGTGGGGGTTGCCCAGGTCCTTAACCTGGCTGGCATGACAGCGAAGGGCCGCGATCTTGAGATGAAAGGTGTCGGTGATGTCAGAACGATAGTTTACATCCTCCGCCGCCCAAAAAAGCACCTCGCGCACTTTATGCGGCTCGAGACCTTCGGCTAACATAGCGGGGTAGGCCAGGTGATCCCTGGCATAGGGGAAGACAGCATCTAAGACAACCTGGCCGGTAATCCGGTGGTCGCGATGCCAAATATAGCGCCGATAGGGATCGGCGGTTACGACCGTCTCCGGCCGGTACTGCCGGATCAGCCGCACAATCTTTTCGCGAAAGAAGGGCGTATCTTCCAGGCCTTGGTCGGGAAGCCTCAGGAAGATCACCTCCCGCACCCCCAAGACATCGGCTGCCGCCAGTTGCTCCTTCTCACGGATGGCACGGAGCTGTTCCGGCTCTAACCGCCGGTCGCCCGTACCTTTTTCACCGCTGGTACAGATGACATAAATCACTTGTCGGCCGGCGCGGGTCCACCGCGCCACCGTTCCGGCAACGCCGTATTCGGCATCATCCGGATGGGGGCTGATCACTAATATCTGAGCAGGTTGCGTCACTCCAAACCTCCTTAATAAAAAGCCGGCCCCAAGCCCGCCGGCTGGCAAATTTCAAAATAACCCGTAGGGAAACTCCATAAAGATAATGACTAAATTTACTTTTACCATACGCAATTATCGTCCCGACGATTTCGAAAATTATGTCCGCCTGCAGGCCGAGGCCGAAGCGCATGATCGCTGCGGTCGCTATGTCTCCGCGCAGGCGGTCATGGAATTTCTGAATTGGCCGAATTTTTTCCCGCAAAAAAACTTGTTCCTCGCGGAAACCGCCAAGAACCTGATCGGCTTTATCAGCGTCTTCCTGGAACTAGAAATCGGGCGCGCGGTGTCGGACGTCCTGGTCCACCCGCGCCACCGGCGCAAAGGGGTGGCGTCGCAGCTGTTCGCACGCGCCCTGGGGCATGCCCGGGAGGCGGGCGCCCGCGTCATACAGGTCTGCCTCCCGGAAGCGGATCGGCGCGCCCGGAATTGGGCCTCCCGGCTAAATCTGCAACGGGTCCGCCGCTTTCTGGAAATGAGGCTGGACATCCGCAACCGCCCCCCGCCGCCTGTCGAACGCAGTGGTTTTACCCTACGCCTTCTGCAGGTCGGCGAAGAGGATCAAATGACGGCCATTCAAAACCGCTCCTTTGCGGGCACCTGGGGCTTTAAGCCCAATACGACGGAAGAAATCACTTACCGCCTGAACCTGGGGGGCCGCTGCCCGGAAGATGTCGTGATGGCCTATGCCGGCGACAACCCCGTCGGCTATTGCTGGACGACGGTCAATCCGGAAAAAAATGCGGCGCTGAAGGAAAAAAAGGGGCAAATTCACATGCTGGGGGTGGATCCTGATTGTCTGCAAATGGGGTTGGGCAAGGAAATCCTGCTGGTAGGACTGGCGCGCCTGCAACACAAGGGGATCGAGGTGGTCGAATTGACGGTGGACAGCAACAATCAGGCCGCCCGTGCCCTTTACGAATCGGTCGGTTTCGAAGTCTGTGCGAATACTTTATGGTTTGAAAAGAAGCTGAATTAAGTCAGTTTGCCCAAAGGACCCTTCGGCAACCTGTTTCGCGCGGGACCGGAAAATCCTGATGCGCCATCAGAATTTCGTACTCCGCGTTGATCGCATCGGCAACGTTTGACCAGCCAAAACCCAGCACCGAGGTGCGGATGGCGTCGGCCGATTTATCCCCGGCGCGGGTGCCGGCAAGCACGGTCTCGATGCCTGCGGCCAGCAAGCCGGGCTCGGCCGTTTGGATGACGCAGCCGGTGCGACCGTTTTGAATGATATGCACCATCGCCCCCACATTGGTCGCGACCACCGGTGTTCCGCACGCCAAGGCTTCCAGGGCGACCAGCCCGAAGCTTTCGTAGTGCGAAGGCACTACCAGGACGTCGGCGGCGCTGTAATAGGGCGGCAGGTTCTTCTGGTCGATCCTTCCGGCAAAGGTCACGGCATCCTGAATGCCCCAGTTCCGGGACAAGCGGTGCAGTTTTTGGGACTCGGCGGTTTGATGACCATCCCCGCCGACGATCACCAGCCGCAGCCGATGACGGTGCTGCAGACGGGTCACGGCGGCCAGCAAGCGGTCAATGCCTTTCAAGGGTTCAAACCGGCCGACGTATAACACGATGGACTCCGCGGGATCCAAGCCCAGGCGCCGGCGCGCCTGGGCGCGGTCCGCCGGCCGGAAAAGATCCAGGTTCACACCGCAGGGGACCACACCGATTTTCGCCGGGGAAGCGTTATAATACCGCATTAATTGCGCTCTTTCCCGGTCCGTGGCGGCCAGAATGCGGTGGCAGGTCTGCGCCAAACGCCTTTCCGTGGCAAGGCGCAGCGCGGGCTCATCCTGCCCCTGGCCCAGCGTGTTCTTGACCGCTCCCAGGGTGTGAAACATCAAAATGTGCGGTACGCCCCAGTAATCCTGCGCCCAGTAGCCGATTCGCCCCGACAGCCAGTAGTGGCTATGAACGAGGTCGTACTGGTTTTCCTCGCGTGCTCTGAATTTTTCCAGCATCTGGAAATACTCGGCCAGATATGGGTAGAGGCTCTGTTTGTCGATATGGCCGTTGTTGCCGATGCTCAAATGAATCAGACGTACATTCGCATATAGATCGATGATCTGGTTGGAGCGGGCCTTGGGAAAATGCGTAAAAATGTCGACGTGATGGCCGCGCCTTCCCAGTTCCCGAGCGAGTTCCCGGATATAAACACTCATGCCGCCGGTGTCTTTGGTACCCAGTTCTCCGATGGGACTGGAGTGGACGCTGAACATAGCGATTTTTAGCTGTTCTGCCTTCAAATGCTCTACCTCTCGAATCTATCGCTCGGGGACTCGCTTTTTGGGGCTAACGGAGCTTAACGCGGCATCTGGACAACGGAACCGACTTGCCTCCCAAACGATGTTTGTATGCTTCGGTGCCTTTCAGAAAATCGTACTTTTTCCGGCCTCTTTGAATGCTGTCTTGGATGCTGAAGATTTTGCTGAGCAGCCCCACGCTCAAGGCGCGGAAGCGGCGATCGTAGCCGTTGTTGTACAGGTACAGGGTGTCCTTATAGTCAAAGCACATCACGCCGGCTGCGAGGGTTCCGTTCAGTTCCAAAAAAAAAAGCTTCAAAATTCGCGCTTGCGCCATGGCCGCGGCCAATGACCGAAAAAACGCCGTCATCTGAGCGGTCATAAAGGTCGCCTTGTCTTCCCGGTTCAGGGCAAACAGCGTCAAGAACGTTTCCATCTGCTCGCGGACGTCTTCCTCTTCCGCAACGACCCGGTAATTGACGGATCCCGCCTCATGCAGGCGTCTGAGTTTACGCCGGATCTCGTGCCGTTGCTTGGGATTTAGGATTTGCAGGAATCCGTCCCAGGTGTCGGGCAGGTCCAATTCGAACGTAAAATCCTCCGGTTCACACCAAACTTCGCAGTTCAGGCCGGAGGCGACATGGGGCAGCTCCGTCAGCACGGTCGAATCCGGACGCAAAACTCTTAAATCCAGCAGGGTAACGCCCCGCCGTCTCAAATGGCCGATGAGGGTCGTGAAAAACTCCGGTCCCCTTCCCGGGGCCACGACAACATCCAGGCAATCGCAGACATCCGTATGGCCCATAAGGCGGGCGCAGGCCGCTTGCACCACAAGGGGTGCGATGCCTATCGGCTCGCCGTCATGTCGGACCGCGCACAGATGGGGCGTCAATCCGGTACCGAATTGGCGCCACCATGCCTTCAGCCAGGGCGGCAAGACAAAAAGGCAATCCCAGCTCAAGGGTGAGCGTTGATCACGCCAGTAAGCCGAAATACTGTCAAAAGTTTCGGACGTGACGGTATATGGTCCCCGCGAAGTTTCCAGCATCGCGCTCCCCGGGTCGCAACCCGACTTTCTTCAATGACGGAAGGGGAAAAAATACGGTTGGGCATCTAGCCCGCCTTGCCTCGACAAATCAAGAGGTTCTTCGGATGCCCTCGGTCGACGTCCTCAAATAGATAAGCACTTAATCGCAATTCGCAATAACCGCCCGCGCCTTGGAGGGAGAAAAGATCCGCGCCCGCGGCCTCCGTGACGGTCATGTTCGATGGTAAGTCCTTCCTTTCTCGTGTCTCGACCGAACTTCACCGGGCCGCCGAAAAGCCAAACGGACGGCCGCATCGCGCAAGCGGCGCCCGGACCGGGTCAGGACGGCAGATGGAGGGTTTGGCCGGTTCGGGCGGCCTGCGCCAGTGCATCCAGCACCCGCAGATTGGCAATACTCTCCTCCGGCGCAAAAGCCAGGCCGGTTTGCCCTAAGACGGCCTCGGCAAAATGCTCCACCATGAGCTGATACTCATCAACGCCCGGAATAACGTGCTCCTGCCCGGTCTCCTCGTCTTTGCGGCGCAAAGTGAATACCGCGTCCTTTTCCCAGGGGATAAAGGCATTGTGGGGCAGTTCCAGGGCGCCTTCGTCGCCCACGACGGTATAGGTTTGCTGCAGGGCGGTGATAAAGCTGGCCTCCAGGGTGGCCAGCCCGCCGTTCGGAAACCCCAATGACCCCACCAAATGCATATCCACCCCGCGGGCGTGATAAACAGCTTGGGCGTGCGCCTGCGCCGGTTCGCTTCCCAGGAGCCAGCGCGCCACACTGACGCTATAACAGCCCACGTCCAGAAGGGCCCCGCCGCCCATTTCCGGCTTTAGACGTGCATTGCCGTTGTTCTGCAGGATTGCCGCGTCCATGGGGTAGCAAAAAGCCGCGCGCACCAAGCGCGGCCGGCCGATGACGCCTTCGGCAACCATCTGCTGAATGCGCCGGCTGCGGGGATGGAAACGGTACATGAACGCTTCCATCAGCAACAAACCGGCCGTGGCGGCGGCCTGGGCCATTTCCCGGGCTTCCCGCGCGTTGCAGGCCAGCGGCTTTTCGCATAAAACATGCTTGCCGGCTTGCAGCGCTTCTAAGGTCCAGGGATGGTGAAGGTGATTCGGCAGGGGAATATAGACCACATCGATCGCCGGATCGGCCAACAGGGCCGCATAGCGGTCGTAGACCCGGGGAATGCCGTTTTGGGCCGCCACCCCACGGGCATTTGCCGGTGTACGGGTAGCCAGGGCCCGCACCGTGCCGTTGCAGGATTTCTGAATCGCGGGGATGACGCACACACGGGCGATACGGGCATTGCCCAAGACCCCCCAATTGATGCGTTCAGTCATCCAGCACCTCCACGGTGCCGCCGTGGGCCGCCGACCGGGCCGCGGCTTCCAGGATCGCCACCACCTGCACGGCGTGGTCGAGGGGGGCCACGAGGGGCTCACCCGTAAGCAGGTGATCGGCGAGATTGCGGTGGAAAAGATAAGGCTGTCGCTTGGGAACGGCCAGTTTCTGAGCCACGATTGAACCGGAAGGGTGACGCCGATGCAGGGTCAGGTCCGGCGGCATTTCGGTCGGCGGTATATCGTGTTGGTGGAAGTAAAGCACAGGGTCGATTTCGTAGGCCGTCACTTCCCGCCAATAGCCGACGATGGCCCCCTCGGTGCCCAGCAGATACCATTTGGGCTTGCGTACGGCGGCAATCTCGGAGTGCATAAATTCGGCTTCCTGTCCACCGGCAAACCGGATCTGGATGCGCTCCTGGTCGGCGTTGGTGACATCGTGCCACACCCGCTTCTGGCGGGTGCCGACCACCGCGCGGGCGCGGGACGGCATCAGGCTCACGACCCAATCGAGGTAATGCCCGCCCCAATCATAAGCGGTGCCGCCGGATATGGCCGCGTGGGAATGCCAGTAGCCGCAGGGATGCTCGAAACCGCCCACAAAGGTTTCCACGTAAAATAGATCACCCAACAGCCCCTCGGCCAGGGCCTGTTTGATCGCCAGATAGTCGACATCCCAACGCCGGTTTTGGTGACAGCTCAGATGGACCTGCTGTCGGTCGGCCATCGCCACCAGAGCGTCCGTCTCCTTGCGGTTCAAGGCCAGGGGCTTTTCGCAGATCACATGCTTGCCGGCATCCATCATTTGCAGGGCTAAACACGCGTGGGTATTCGGCGGGGTGGCGATGATCACCACATCGACGTCGGGGGCCTCCCCTAACGCTTCGGCCGAGGTATAGACCTGCAAGGCAGGAAAATCCTGCCCCGCCTGCCGCAACCGTTCCGGTTTCAGGTCACAGGCGGCGCGCAGGGTCAACCCCGGCGTGGCTTCCACCCCGCAACCATGGGCCTGGCCGACGGAGGGCGCATATCCCAATAACCCGACTCCCAGGGTGCATTCGCCGGACCCTTGTCCGGCCAGGTGTTTGAGCACGCGATACAGAATTTGCTGCAGGACGGGATGATCATAGGCGTGCAAGGTGGTGCAGGCCGCGCGTCCGGCACCCACCGCCCGATGAACCAGGACAGGGCTGTGCTGATAGCGCCAGTCCGCGTACAGCATGATCTCGGCATCTTCCGCCGTGGGTTGCAGCGCGTGGTGGCGCGCACGCACGTAAACGGCATCCGGCAGACGCGCTGTGAGCGAATGCCGGTCATTGGCAAACATGACGCGCAGTTCGGCAAGCGGCCCCGCCGGAACCGGCTGGGCACCAAACAGCGGGGGCAAGGGTTCCGCCGCCAAGTGGACCAGCCCCAACCATCCCCCACCGGCGCGGACATAAGGCGGCAGGTGATCCCAGGACTCCCCCCCGGAAGTCGTGTCGGCGGTCACGATGACATCGTAAGGATTCAAATCAGGGGGCGGTTCAGGCCGAAACGTGAGTTGCACGTGGGCGATGGATTGTAAATAAGCCCAAAAGGGACGGAGCGCAACATCATCCACGGCGCCTGCGAAAAGAACCGCGAGGGAGGGATGGCCAATCATTGGGCGTTACCTTCTATTTTCCTGTCTCCCGTTCCCGCTTCCAACCGCCACCGCGAACCGTCGGCCGTATCCTCGACGATGATTTTGGCGCGCTGAAGGCTGGCGCGCAGCGCATCGGCCTCCTGCCATAGTTTTTTCTGCCTGAATTGGGCGCGCAACGCGAGCAGGTCCTCCACCAGAGGGCCCAGGCAATCGGCTTGGGTGCGGGGAACAGACGCAATCCTCACGCCTAAATGCACGATCAGTTCACGCAGCAGGTCCCGGGCCTGGGAGATAAACTCCGCGCTCTCTAAATCCTGCTGAGCCTGCCAGATCGTACGATCCAGCTCCAAGAGCGCGTTGGTGGGCGCCTGGGGGTCATGCTGTTCAAGCCCCGTATGAAAGCGGGCTTCCAGGGCATGCACCCGGTTCCAGAAAGAATCCCGGGTTGCTTCGGAATTCGGCTCCGAAGGGGTCCGCCGGGGTCTGGACGGCTTCCGTCTGGGGCCCGGATCGCCCCCCCGTAACACCTCCAGCGCCAAGCGGTCGCCTTTTTCAAAGACCACCTCGGCCCCCCGGCGGCGCAATGTCATGCGGCCGATGCCCCGGATCTCGGCTTCCTCTGCGGCGAGGTCCAGAAGGCAGGCGGTGTGCTCGTCCAGGCCTAAAATACCGACGTCTCGGGGCAGCAGGGCTTCGAGCTTGCGAAAACGAGGCTTTCCCATGTAGCAGAACCGCGTGTCATGGGTTCCCCCTTCGGCATTGTTCCAATGGGGAATTACGACCAGATTGAAGCCAAAATGCCCCAGGATGTTCATCCCCTCGACCCAATACAGTTCGGCGCCGACCTTATAAATCTCATAAACGGGAAGGGTGAAGCATCCCACCGTCAGGGCGGCCGCACTGGCTGCGACCAGGCAGGCGCCGTCTGCGATCCGTTGTCGCAGAATTTCCGGAACGGGCGTGGGCTGCAGCTGGCGCACGGCATAGGTGGGACTTCCCGGACCAATCAGGACAAAATCGGCTTGCCGCAAAGCGTGGAACGCCTGTTCGGCTTCGTAAGGCGTGGTCGTTTCGCTGGATTTAAAAGAGGCCACGGACATGGGCTGTTGGACATGCACCCGAAAGTACTCCACGGCGCGCCGGGATAACTCATCGACATTGAGCTGAAAACCGGCGGGCGTATCCAGAAATACCGCGTGCGGGGGAGCCGTCCGCCCCCCCAGCAGGTCTTTATGAACTTCCACCATGGTTGCCGTCAGTTCGCCGGAGCCCATCAGGACAATTTTGCCTTTTTTTGAGGGCATGTTGAAGCCTCTTGCAATTTTTGCTTTTTTTGCATACACCAACTTGCAAATGGATTCAACCGGCTTATGTTTTATCCATTCGGGCTCGATCACGACAGATTTTTCCGTAAGGGATTCGAAACGTCAAATGACGACGCTCAGATCGCGTTGCCTTTGCATAACCCTGCGGTTTTTCTATGTGAAGTTTCCCAGGCACACGGACTACGAAAAGGTGCACCGATACAGATAGGGAGGCATTTGATGACTTTTCCAGTGACGGCAATTGAAACTTGTGACCATGACAATGGAGACAGACGGTTCAGTCCGGACCGGCGCCAATTTCGCTATACCCTTTATATCCCGGAACGAAGATCGGGCCAAGACCGCCGCGAAGGCCAGGATGCGGACGAAAAACTTGCCTCGGGCGGAAAAAATTGATTACCTGAAGTTCAAACCAAGAGTAAAAGATATCGATCAGTCCCCACCATCGGGCCTGCGCACCGACCGTTCAATCCACGACATGATCGGCGCCGTCCGAGCGATGGCACGGGGCGTCGCCGACCGACCTCTCCCCCAAATTTATCTCTCCCGCGCAATCATCGGCTTCATCCGCGCTGATCAGGGCTTTTTCTTAGAATCCATCGACCCCTGGGGCGAGTCTGCATTGGAGGGACAAACCCTGCTGACTGCGGGAGAATGGCGGCGATCATGGCGCCCCGTTAACGGGGCTCAGGAGGGGCTTCGGGGTGATGGGTTCTCAAATAATCCTGCAGGGCATCCCGGGTGCTCTTAAATGCGATCTGGTTCCAGGGAATATCGGCGAGGGCAAACAGCCTGACCTCCAGCGTTTCATCCCCGGGCGCCATGCGGCCGTCTTGGACGAAAGCCTTATAGACAACCACGATGGCCGTGGCTTCGGGATAGGAATACACTCCCACCAGGGGCCCGATCGCAACTCTCAGGCGGACCTCCTCCCAGGTTTCCCGGAGCGCGGCTTCCGTTACCGGTTCGCCCACATCCACGTAACCGCCAGGAATCACCCACTTGCCCAGGGACGGTTCGATCGCTCTTTTAAGCAGCACAATCTTATTTTCAATTTCGATAATCACGCACGCGGCCACTTTGGGATCAAGGTAAAAAATGAAGCCACAGACCGCGCATACCAGCCGCGGCGGCTCGCCGTCCTTGATGTGTGTCAGTTTCAACGCCTCCCCACACACGGGGCAGAAACGATATGTCCGGATTCGCTCCATGGCTGATCTTACCTTTCAAAAAGTTGGCGTTGATTTTTGCATATTGCAGTTCATGGTCAATATGGTAGAAACCGTGCTCGGAAAAAGAAATGCCCCGATCGGCCTGTTTTCTTCGTATTGAATTTTAATTTGAAATTCAATCGGTTTCTGCACCGAAGATTGCGCGGAGTCCTCCAAAAGTATCCGGAATTACAAGAGGATATTTTCAAAAACCGGTAATTCTCGGGAGCGCCGGATTTCGGCAATTCTTAGACAATTGAAGGCGCCGAACGCCTGAAGGCGGAAGAATCCTATGTCGCGCCGTTGGACCATATTTGCCATCACTTCATCCCTGTTTTTCCTGTCCCAGTTCTATCGGACTTCCAATGCCGTGATTGCCCCCCAGTTGATTGGGGACCTTGGGCTGGACACCGAAGGTCTGGGGCTGATATCGGCCGCTTTCTTTTATGGTTTTGCCATCACCCAGATTCCGATCAGCCTTCTGCTCGACAAAGTGGGGCCGCGACACATCATGACGGCGCTTTCCTTGCTGGGCATCGCCGGCGCTTTTGTTTTCGCCGGGGCCGATTCCTTGAGCGTGGGTTTGATCGGCCGGGTCCTGATGGGCGTGGGGATGGCCTGCAATTTGATGGGCTCTCTGAAACTGATCAACGAATGGTTTGGGCCGCTGGTCTTTGCAACGCTGTCGGGAATCCTGGTATCCATCGGAACGCTGGGAAACATGATTGCGACCACGCCCCTGGTGGTTTTGGTGGAACACGTGGGCTGGCGACAGAGCTTTCAGCTGATTGCCGGGGTCAATCTGATTCTGACCCTGATATTTTTCGCCGGCGTGCGGGATAGACCGCGAGCGGGAACTCCCGGTCACCAGGATCAGGAAAGCAGCCTGAGCCTGCATCAGGCTTTCGGCAATCTGAGAGTTCTTCTGAATGATAAAGATTACTGGATCATTTCATGCGCCACCTTCGTGCGCTATGGCGTCTTTGCCGCCTTTCAGGCCCTTTGGGCCGGACCGTTTCTGATGGAAGTCCGGGGCTATACAGCGGTGGTCGCCGGCAATCTGATTTTTTTGGTCAATTTGGGGATGCTTTTGGGCGGACCCTTCTGGGGGACTCTCTCCGACCGGCTCTTTAAAACCCGCAAATGGGCGATCTGGTTCGGTCTGGTGAGCCTGGCAGCAATTATGCTGGCCCTGGTGTTCCTTCCCCCGGATACCGGCCCGGAGGCGATGGCAGTTTTTTGCTTTGGTTTCGGGTTATTCTCAGCGGCCGGTCTGCTGATGTATCCCCATATCAAGGAACTCATGCCGGCCGGAATGGCGGGCGCAGCGATGACGGGAATAAACTTCTTTACGATGATGGGCTCGGCGGTCTTTCTCCAGGGACTCGGCAACCTCATGCAGGCGCTTTACCCGGAGGCTTCCCGGGGACCGGAGGCCTTCCACGCGGCCTTCATGCTAAGCGTGGCCTGTATGCTCGGTGTCGCGGGGTTGTATCTCTTGACCAAGGACAAGATGGTTGGACCGGAAATTCCATAAGCCGACTAAAATCGTGCCGGCCGATCTTTGGCGGCGAGGTCTCGATTGCCAACTATACCGCTGGCTTGCCTGTTTAAACTGATATTCCGTGTCGGTGTTTGAAGAGGCCTTTTTTTGAACGCGGGCCACAGACAACAGGCCACGATCAACGGACACGGGCGCGGGGCGAGGGGAGCCCAAAAATTGAACACGGACGCCCAGGGATCGTCTGGCGCGCCATCCAGGCCTGCAGTTGTGGCCGCACCAAACGCTTATTCCAGCAGTTCCGCTTTTCGAAGAATATCGCGGATGGCCGCTTTTTCCTCAGCGGAAGACGGAAGAAGCGGAGGCCGGGGGTTCCCGCCGAAATAACCCACCATGTCCATGGCGGTTTTTAAACCGGGGATGCCATAGGTGGCCGTGACGGCTTGATTGACCGGCAGCATCTTGAGTTGCAGATGGCGCGCCGCCACAAAATTACCCGCTTGGACCAGCTCGAAAATCCTGACGCAATTTTGCGGGGCCACATTGGCCAGGGCCAATATCCCTCCGACACAACCCAGGGTGAGGCCCCCGAACAAGACGCTGGCGGTTCCCACCAGCACATTAAAATCGCCTTCAACCTGATTTAGGTATTCACCCAACTGGGCCACATTTCCGGTGCTGTCTTTGATACCGATAATATTGGGGTGTTTTGACAGGACGGCGACCAGCTTGGCGCTCAGGTTGATGTGCGTGAATTTGGGGACATTGTAAAGCACAATCGGAATCGGGGATTGATCCGCCACTAGGGAGTAGTGCTTGACCAGCGCCGCTTCACTCATGCGGCCCCCGTAGTAATGGGGCGAAACGACCAAGGCCGCGTGGGCGCCCAAGGCCGCGCAATTCCGGGTTAATCCGACCGTCTCCGCCGTCGATTCGCATCCCGTTCCCGCGATAATCAGCCGGTCGTCGGGGGAAGACTGCACGACCGTCTCCACGATTTTTCGTTTTTCCTCGGCGGACAGGTAGACGTACTCCCCGTTGGAACCGAGCACCACAAAGCCCCTAAGTCCGGTGCGGCTCCATTGGGCGATATTGGCGGCCAGTTGGTCATAAGCGACGTGGCCGTTTTCAAAAGGAGTGGTAATCGGCGGAAATATACCGTGCAGGTTGATGGGGGTCATTGAGTTCATCCTTATTCTCGCCGGGCGAGCGCGAATTGTTGAGAGTGGGCCGCCACAATTTCAATCTTTGACCGGTGCAGAGGCCGGTCGAGTTTTCCGGCTTGGGGATCAGCGCCATTTTCACCCCGGCGCGATTGACAGTGAAAATATGCAAAAACATATACGATTGCACAAATTTGTCAATTGATATTCCATGTTCCGGGAGGCAGGATCCTGCGTTTATTCATAAGTGTAGCTAAAGGTTAC
>CP070697.1:740820-753385 GCA_020353555.1 Desulfobacterales bacterium | reverse complement strand
TTGCAAAGAAAAACACTTTCTTTCGCCAAAGATGAGGATGAGCTAAAGGCTCATTTGGCTCTGCAGGTAGCATACTATCATTTTGTTCGCCCGCATCTCTCCTTACGGGAGAAGGTCGTACAGGGCGCAGATAGTAAAGCCTCTCGCCGATGGCAAAAACGCACCCCGGCAATGTCTGCGAAGATCACTGAGCACGTATGGTCGCTCCGTGAGCTATTGACATTTAGACCATACATTACATCAACCAATTAACGGGTCACTACCAAATATCTGATCTCGGATTTAACCCCCCGCTTCTTTCCAGCATATTCCGGAGAAAACGCAAAAGCCGATGGAATTGTGAAATCGATTACACAAATTATTTGAAAAATTTACCCAATCCAAGGCGAGCGCGCATGGGATGGTTGCGACAAGATTTTGAAATTATATGATAAAAATATAATTACGGGAGTTTGCACGCTTCTTGCTTGGGCTGAATTTTAGAGTCGCCTTGCGACTGGTTAGCAAAGAATTCGATTCCCCGAAGCGAAGAAAATGAACCACCCCAGAATCATGAGTGACTCCTATGGATACTTTCGATATTATCGGCGCCATCATTGCTTTTATTGCAATCTTTAAGTTGCTTTTGTCCTAAAAAGGGCCTAAAAGAGATTTTCAACTGACCGTCTTTTTTGTCGTTGACCGTTAACAGGCGGGTAACCAACGATGAAAGAAGGGTTGGCTCCAAGTCTCGAACGAGGGCCTCCGAGGGATTCATGAATCCCTGGGGAGGCCCTTTCTTTTTTAGGGCCCGCCGTCACAAGAGCGGGAGAGCAGTTGTTCGTGTAGAAAAATGGAATATCTGCAAATTTAAGCTTTGCACCGGGGGAGGAGGTCGAAATGCAAAGGGCGGTCATTGCAGGATGCATCGGGCTTATAATGTGTGCCTGGACGGCCAGCCAGTTCGCTTTCGGGGCTACCGTGAGTGGTCAAGTGGTTCTTCCTGCTTCGGATGGGGGGTGGCAGCCCGGGATATACGGAACCAAGGTCCGTGTGGAGGGGACGGACATCCAGACCGACGTGGTCGTCACCGGTTACGCCGAAGGTGAATTTACGTTGAACGATGTGCCCGCCGGCCGCAACACGATGTTGTTCATAGAAAAAGATCAGGACGCTTTCACCCAGGCGTCCAAAAGGGTTGAGGTGGATGTGACCGGAGATATTTTATCCGACGTTGCGTTTGAACTTGGCCACCACTGGCAGGAATTGACGGGGTATCCTACCGTCTGGGGCGCCGGCGGCTATGGTGAATGGAATGCGCATTTCGTGAGTGATCGCGTCGGATTCCTTCTCTTCCGCGTCAGAGGGTCCGATATCGACCCCGAAAGACGTGAAATCTATCGCACCCTCGATGGTGGTGCCACCTGGAAAAAGATTGGCCATTGGGAATATGATGCGGACGATTTTAAGGCCGGACAGCCCTATCCCGGTTACTGGCGAAGTTTTCATTTCTCCGATCAAAACCACGGGGTCATCTTGGCGGCGATACACTGCTGGACAGTGGGTCTTTCGATGCGGATGATGGCAGCGTCCGACTGTCCACTGGCGGTGTCGTACTGAAACAATGGGTTCCCGTTTATCTTTTGCTGACGTATGACCTCAATGGTTTCAAATGCGGCAATCAGACCTATGCGGTGACCCTGGAGGCCCAAGATATTCAGGCTAAGACCCAGGATACCCAGGCCGCTATTCTCCCCACCGCCCCGCGCGGCTACCAACTTGTGAGTCGGCAGCTCACCACCGTGACATCCGCCGAAACCATGAATCTGATTGCCCGTTATTATCAGGATATTCTCGACCGCGACCCGGAACCGGAAGGGGCCGCGGCCTGGAGCGAGGAGATGGAACGGATTATTTGTCTGAACGTAGACATCAAGGAGGGCTTCATAGCGTTGGCCAAGCTCTTTTTTAACTCTCGGGAATATGAGTTACAGGATAAAACCAATGCCCAATATGTCACCGATCTTTATCAGACCTTCTTTAATCGGGCCCCTGATCCGGCCGGGTCGGAGTACTGGATCGGACGGCTTGATCAAGGCTTGAGCCGGAACGTGCTGTTGAATTTTTTTGTCTACAGTGACGAGTTCAGACTGTTCATGGCCGACATTTTGGGGAGCGACCCCGGACGACCGGAATGCAATCTGGTAAACGATCTTTACCGTGGCTTACAAGGACGGCTGCCGGATACGGCCGGTTTTGCCGGATGGGTGGATCTGATGCGGACGGCCATGTCGACAAGCGAACAGGCGGTCCGGGAGCTTGCACGCCAGATTGCACAGGGATTCTTGCAGAGTGCGGGATACACTCTGCGAGGTAGAACCGACGTGGAATTTTTGGAGGATCTGTACAACGGAATTCTGCGACGCGGTGCGGAGAAATCCGAGTTTGACGGCTGGCTGGAGCTCATCCAGCGAGGTATGGGCCGGGCCGAAGTGTTGCAGGATTTCACGGATTCAGTCGAATTTCAGCTCAGAGTACAGTCGATCATAGAGGCTGCGGGCGACCCGCCATCCAACTAAGACTTTGAAAGCAATTTGGGGGGGCGTCCCCGGGGAGGTGCCCGGGGACGCCGCATACAATTTGATCCGGATACCCGCGCCGACCGCCGTCCGGGCCCCGTAAAAACATCAGGGTAACTGCTGCAGACGGCTCATGGAAGGCTTCAATGCTTCATATAACTGCATGTACTGCTGATAATAGTCGTCGTAGACGGCAGCGCGGTCGGGATGTGGCTCAATACCGGGCTCAAAGGAGAGCCAATCTTGGATAGTCTCGTAACTGTCGATGGCGCCCACGCCCACGGCAGCCAGAAAGGCATCGGCGTAAGGCGCTTCCCCGCCGCCGGAGGTGCACAAAATAGGAAACTTGGTAATATCGGCAAAGATGCTCTTCCACAGGGCGGATTTGGTGGCGCCGCCCACCATGATCAGATCCCGCTTTAGGCGCAAGCCGAGACGCTGGCTGAACTCCACACAGGTGCGCAGGGCATAGGCAACGGCTTCCAGGCAGGCCCGGAATAAGTGCGCCCGGGTGTGATAGAGCGTTAGGCCGAAAACAGTGCCGCGGGCATCGACATTCCATATGGGGGCACGTTCTCCCATAAAATATGGGAGGACCATGAGGCGATCCGACCCGGGATTGACTTTGGCAGCCTTTAAAGTGAGTAAATCATAGGCATCCACATCCACGATCCCCCCGTAGGTCTTTTCGATCTGGCCGAACTCGTCCCGGAACCACTTGATAATTCCGCCGGCGGTGGCGGCACCGCCGAAGCTGTAGACTTTCTCTTCATCGTAAGCGACATGGGGCATGCTGATAAGGTTTTTACTGAAATTTTCACCGCTATGAATCACCCCATAGGCCATGGACGTTCCGATCATGGCCACATGGTCGCCCTCGTCAAAAGCGCCGGCACTCAAGGTGGCCACGGCCGCATCCACCCCGCCAGCGCATACGGGCGTTCCCTCGGCCAACCCTGTCAGTTGGGCCCCCTGCCGATTGATTTTCCCCACCACCTCGGCAGATCGTACTAATTTCTCCGGGAAAAATTCGCGCGGTATCTGCATCTCCCGCAGCAAGTCCGCCGACCAGTCGCGTTTGTGAATATCGAAGATTCCGCCGATATTGCCGGCCGAACAGTAGTCCATGGAAAGACTTCCGGTGAGATGATAAATCGCGTAAGCATAGGGCGTGAGCAACCATTTGATTTTTTTCCAGACATCCGGTTCCTTGTTCTTCAGCCAGAGCATTTTCGTGAATCCATAGTAGGAATCGATGTAGTTGCCGGTAATGGCGAAGACTTGGTCCTCACCGATATGGTCTTTGACCCAGCCCACTTCATCCGTTGCCCGGCGGTCCATCCAGATCAGACAAGGCCGGAGGGGGCGCATGTCCGCAGCGCACGGTATCCCGGAGCCGCCATACAGGCCGCTTATGGTGAGACCGCCCACTTGATGGGATGGTATGTTGCCTTGGACGAGGGCATTTTTAATGGTTGCGGCCACGGCCAGAAACCAGACGTCCGGCCATTGCTCGGCCCAAAGCGGCTTGGGCGTCAGGACGCCGTACTCCCGGTAGTCGGAAGAAACGATTTCCCCGTCCCGTGTGACGACCACTGATTTCGTACCCAATGTCCCGATATCCGTTCCCAAAAAATAGAGCTCCTTTTTACCCATTTGGCACCTCTTCGTGTGAGTCGTGATGATTAGGTCAGGCTTCGATACTCCCCGTTTCGTCCTTGCCATTAGCGCCATTGACACTTGTTTGCAAATGCCGCAATGGGAAATGCAGCGTCGACCCAACAACAACTAATTGGGTTCGACGGCCGCTGGGTTGGATGGCTGAACGGCAGGTGGCGCAACCGAACAGCTCCCATCCCTAGAATCCGATCCACAGGCGCCTTGAAAGCGCGTCATGCTCGCCGGCATGCGTCCGGCGGAAATTAAAGCCGATCACGATGATCGACCAGCGCACGGAAACGCCCGAAGGCCTCGTCCCAAGCCGCGGTGTCGTGGGGCGCGTAAGCTTGCAGCGCAAAAGAACGGCGCACAATTTCTCTTCCTTCGCTCAGGTCTTTGAGCTCCCCCCGCGCCTGCAGTTGAGACAGCATGTTACCGACGGTGGTGGCTTCCACGGGTCCGGCGATTACGTGTTTGCCGGTCGCGTCCGCGGTGAATTGACATAAGAGCTTCGCCTGGGCGCCGCCGCCGACGATGTGGATGACCTCGATCGGCCGGCCCGTGATCTGTTCCATCCCCGCCACCGCCAGGCGGTAGTTCAGGGCCAGACTTTCGTAGATGGAGCGGGCGATCGGCGCCACGCCTTCGGGGGCGGGCAGTCGTTTGTCTTTAAAATAGCGGCGGATGGCCTCCGGCATGTGCGCGGGATTCAGGAATCTCTTGTCATCGGGGTCAAAAAGAAACTTTAGGGGCTGGGCCCGGGCAGCCGCCTGATGGATCTGTTCGTAACGCAGGGGCTGTCCTGCTTGCTGCCAGCAACGGCGGCACTCCTGGATCAGCCAGAGCCCGCCGATGATTTTGTGAAAGACGATCGTCTCGTTAACGCCGCATTCGTTGGTGAAATTCCAGGCCCGCGCAGCCTCGCTTAAATTGGGACGATCTAACTCCATGCCCAGCAGGGACCAGGTTCCCACACTGATCAAAGCGCTTGGCCGGTCCCTCGCAAGGGGCGTGGCGGCCCAGGCCGAGGCCGTGTCATGGCTTCCCACCGCGATGATGGATATATCGGCCTCAAGCCCCATGTTTCGTTTTAAGGCGGGCAGAAGGGGGCCGATCGCGGTTCCCGGACGAACGATGGGCTGGAGCAGCCGCGTCGGCAATCCAAGGGATTGGAAAATCGGAAGCGCCCAGGTTTTGCGGGAGGGATCGAAAAACTGAGAAGTGGAGGCGATGGTAATTTCGCTGAAGCGCACGCCGGACAAGAAATAGTTGAACAGGTCGGGAATAAAGAGCAGGGCCCGGGAGTTTTCCAAAAGCCAGGGACGCGTGCGCAGATCCGCAAACAGCTGCACGAGGGTGTTGAACTGGATGAACATGATACCGGTGAGCTGATAGATATCCTGTTTGGCAACTTTGGCAAAAATTTCCGGGTACAGGTCGTCCGTCCGCGGATCGCGATGATGGTGGATGGGCGCCATCAGCTCACCGGTTGCATCCAGCAACCCGTAGTCTACCCCCCAGGTGTCAACCCCCGCCGAGAAGGAGCGTACGCCCGCGCGCACGGTCGCTTGGCGCAAACCGTTTTGCATTTCTTCAAAGATGCGCAGGATATCCCAATACCAGCGCTCGCCGATGCGGACCGGTCCGTTGCGAAACTTATGGATTTCTTCAAACTGCAGTTTCTGGCCGTCGAATTGTCCCCACTGGGCTCGCCCGCCTGAATTTCCCAGATCAAATGCCAGCATGGGTTCAAATGGCTTCATCGCAGTTCGTCCTTTATCCGGCTGATGGCCGGGCCGACGGCCTTATCCGCCAGTCTTCATTTTTTGTCCATAGGTCTTGAATTTTTCAACGATGATTTCCATTTCCGGGTCCGGCAAAATTTCCGGTTGGCCGATGCCTTTGGATTGATAGTAAAGGCGGGCGACAAACTCGATCTCTTCGGCCGTCGTGAAAGCGGCAGCCATATTGGGGCCGACCGTGACCAACCCGTGGTTGGCCAGCAGCACGGCGTTGTAAGGGCCGATGGCGCGGGCCACGTTGCGGGCCAACTCCTGGGTACCGAAGGTGGCGTAAGGGGCCAGGGGCACTTTGTTCCCGGAAAATCCCACGAGATAGTGCACGGCCGGGATTTCCCAGCGCAGGCAGGCGATGGTGGTGGCATAAACGGAATGGGTATGAACAACCGCCTGGATGTCGGCGCGGGCGCGATAGAGTTCCAGGTGGAAACTAAGCTCAGAGGACGGCTTGCGCTGGCCGTCCTGGATGTCGCCGTCCATATTGGTCAGCACCACGTCCTGGGGCCGAGTTTCAAAATAATCGATGCCGGAAGGGCTGATCGCCACCAGATTCTTCCGGCGGTTGGCCAGACTCAGATTCCCTCCGGTGCCGGTGGTCAGATTCGAAGTAACCAATTTTTGTCCGAAGCGGATGATGGCTTTTCTTTCTTTTTCGAGCAGCATGGGAATTCCTCATTTTGGTTTTTTCTTTGAAGCGCGCCGCCGCGGGGTTGGCCCGCGCCAATTGATAAGGCCTCTATATGCGCATTGGGCAAAATTAGTCAATATTTTGATCCGGAATCTTGCTCTTTTCATGCCTGAACCCAATCACGATTGGCCGGATGGGTTGCGGAAGAATTGGGCCGCCGCCGATCGCAGTTGTCACCCCCCGCGGCAGCTGAGGCTCAACGCGGCCATAAAATGCCTGGAACTTGAGGTGTTCAGCTTGTTATGGTATTTGTTTTTTGAAATTGTCGAATCTGGAGGAGGAATCATGATCATGCAGCAAGCGTTGAATTACGCCGTGTTGGGCAGCGGCAACGGCGGCCGGGCTTTTTGCGCCCAGATCGCCGCCAAGGGCTCTCCGGTGGTGATGTATGAACCGCTGGAAGAAACGGCCGATTATTTGCGATTGAGAGCCGAGAAAGAGATGTTTCTTGAAGGAGATATCCAAACCGGCGGATCGCTGCGCGGTGTCACGATGGATATGCATGAGGCGGTGGGGGACGCCGATGTGATTTTGATTGTGGTCCCTTCCTTTGCGCATCCCCCGCTATTTCAAAAACTGATCCCGCAGCTTAAAGACGGACAACATGTCGTCATTGTTCCCGGAAATTATGGCGGCCTATTGTTGAAAAAGATGATGGCCGATGCCCGTGCGCCCGTAAACATCTCCATTTCCGAGACCGCGACGCTGCCCTATGCCTGCCGCATATCGGCTTATAACACGGTAACGATCCACAAGAAAAAGTCCCAGATAAAAATCGCCACGTCGCCCAGGGCAAATAATCCGTTTAGCGTGGCCGTCATGAACGCCGTTTTCGGCGGATTCATTCGATATTTGCCCGGGGGGAATCCGCTGGCCATGGGCCTGGACAACATCAATCAAATCCTGCATCCCCTGCCGGTTCTGCTAAATTACGGCGCCATCGAAAAGAATCCGGAGACTTTCCGGCATTACATGGATGGAGTGACTCCGCTGATCTCGGAGAAAATGATGCAAATGGACGAAGAACGTCTGGCCATCGGAAGGGCTTTCGGGCTGGATCTCATGTCGACCCTCGATCAATTGAAAATGTACTATGGGAAAAATGACGCTCAAACCTACCATGAGTATGTCAACAGCCCGGAAAGCCCGTACCGGGACATCGTGGGGCATAATGTCCGGAGTCGCTACCTGACCGAAGATGTCCCCGGCCTGCATGTCCCCGCCGTCCAGTTGGCCCAGCGGGCCGGCGTCACAGTGCCTCTGATGGAATTGTGCGTCCAACTCACCTCGGCCCTGCACGACGTGGATTATGCCTCGCAAGGCACCACACTGGCAAAGCTTGGGATTGCGGATAAAAAGCCGGAGGAAATTATAGCCTTGAGCGCTTAGATCGACCCCCCAGCGCCAAGTTTGCAGAACACCTCTTAGCAGCCCATATCCTTTGCTTCGGCCGATATGATTTCGGCCAGCATATCGATCGTGGCGTCGATTTGTTCTTTGCGGATAATCAACGGGGGTGCAAATTCCAGGGCATGGCCCATGGTTTTGATAATAAAGCCTTTGCGCTTGGCTTCGGCGATAATTTTATTGAGCCGGTCGAGGGGAAACAAGGCCCGGGTCTTTTTGGCGGTGGTGAAATCAAGCGCGGTCCAGAGGCCGGTGCCGCGGGCTTCGCCGACAATGGCAATGCTCTCCAGGGTTTTCAGTCCTTCCAGAAAATATTCGCCCATCTTGCGGGAATTTTCCACCAGCTCCTCGCCAATGATAATGTCCAAGTTTTTGAGCGCCGCCGCACAGGCCACCGGATGGTTGCCGTAGGTGTGCAGATGCATCAAAATATCAATCGGCGCCATGACCTTATCCGTGCAGCCCACCGCTCCTAGGGGAACATACCCGCTGGTGATGCCTTTGGCCATCGTCATCAGGTCGGGCGCAATTTGAAAATGCTCGATGGCAAACATCTTGCCCGTGCGTCCAAATCCGCAAATGACCTCATCGATGATGAGCAATATGCCATACCGATCGCAGATCTCCCGGATAATGGGCCAATATTCGCGGGGCGGCGCCAAGGCCCCGAATCCCTGCTGGATGGGTTCGCCGATCAGGGCCGAAATTTGTTCCGGGTTTTCGAATTCGATCACCTGTTCCACATTCCGCGCACAGGCGATGTCGCAGTCGGGGTAAGTCAAGTTGACGGGACAGCGGTAACAATAAGGCGAGTCGACGAAGATACCCCCCGGAGCCAGGGGTTCCATGATCTGCCGCATGGGCATGACGGTGCCCAATGCTCTGACACCGATCCCATTGACGCCATGGTAGGCGCCCCGCCGGGAGATGATTTTAAACCGACCCTTGTCGCCTTGATAATGGTGATAGTGTTTGGCGATCTTCATCGCGGATTCCACCGCTTCGGATCCGTCGCATTCAAACAGGAAGCGGTTGATTGGAGCCGGTGTGATCGCGGCGAGTTTGGCGGCAAGATCCATGGGGGGTCTCGTCGTAAATTGACAAGGCGTGTAATAGGCCAACCGACACATTTGATCATAGGCGGCTTGGGCCAGATCCCGGCGGCCGTATCCGACATGCACCGGGCGGGTGACGCCGGCATCCAGATCCAGGTACCGGTTGCCCTCCTCATCAAAAACATAAGCGCCTTCCCCCCGGCTGATGATGGGGATGCCCGCTTTGATATCCTTTCGGGCCGTTCGGTGCAAGATGAGGTGGGAGTTCGCATCCATGCGATTGTCGGACTTTTTCATGATTCATCTCCTGGTTTGGGTAAGATATGTGATCAAATTGGAATCAATATGGCGCTGGCGCACAAGTGGTGCTCCGCGCATTTTACTATCACAAAAGACCTGTTTTTGAAAAACGAATTTCGTAGGCCAATAGCGCGCCGATGTCAGCGTATGCGGTTTTTGATTTTGCGGTGGCCAGCTGGTATAAAGAAAGGCCGGCGTGTTGAATTCACTTTGGGTATTGCGCCGATCAATCCCGCCCGGGCGGGAGAGCCTGACGCGCAAATCGCGCTACATAGCCTTTGCTGAATGGACACGGCAAGTGGGATGAACTGGGGGCTTTCTTTGAGAAAGATTCAGCCAATTAAGAATGAAAAACCGCCAACGATTTCATGAGACGATGGGTTATGGTGCGCCGGACCGGGTGCCCTACTTCGAGGAGGGGATCCGGGAAGAGGTGCTGGAAGTCTGGCGCACCCAGGGACTGCCGGCGAATGCCGACATTTCCAAAATGTTTCCTGCGGATCGCCAGATCGAGATTGCCTTGGACCTCGATCCCCGTCCGGAGCTGCAAAAATGGCCGAGCACCGTCTGCGATTTGGCGGTCTTCCGGAAACATCTCGACGCCGATGATCCCGGTCGTCGGCCGGACAACTGGGCGGAGCTGGTGCGCACTTCGGCCCGCGACGAAAGCGTGGTCATGTTGAGGGTCCATCGGGGTTTTTTTCTGACGATGGGCGTCCGGGCCTGGAAACGCTTTCACGAGCTGATGTCGCTGCTCATCGAAGATCCGGAATTGGTGCGGCAAGCCATGGAGATCCAGGGCCGGTTTGCGGCCCGTTTGGTTGAACGGACCCTGAGTGAGATTAAAGTGGACGCGGCGGTTTTCAGCGAGCCCATCGGGGGCAATGGCGGGCCGCTGATTGCGCCGCGCATGTATGAAGACTTCGTCTTGAAGAGTTACGAACCGGTCCTTGCAGCCCTGAGGCGTGGCGGCGTCGAAATCATCATATTTCGAACCTATGCCAATGCCCGATTGTTAATTCCGAGCATTCTCAAGTGGGGATTTAACTGCCTGTGGGCCTGCGAGGTGAACCTCGAGGCCATGGACTACGCTGACCTGCGCCGGGAGTTCGGCCGGGACCTGCGCCTGATCGGCGGCATTGACCTGGATGCCCTCCGGCGAGGCCCCGCGGCCATCCGGCGTGAAATCGAGCGCACGGTTCCGCAGCTGATTGCCGACGGCGGTTACGTACCCCTGGCGGATGGCCGGATCCGAGAAGACGTACCGTTTGAAAACTATCGCTATTATCGCCGCCTGCTTGAAAATGTGATCCAGGGGTGAAGGCCTCAGCGGTGAGCCCGAATGCCGGCGATGATAAACCACAATAATCCCATGGCCTGCAGGGCCAGCATCATCGTAAACCCGGCCTGATAACCGGGGGGCGCATAGGCGCCGCCGGGACTCTTCGGCCACCGGTTGATAACGGCGCCAATACCCCATTGCCCGGCAAAGGCCGTGAGGAAAACCAGAAGATTGACCCCGGTGTTCACCCGGCCAGATAAATACGCCGGAAAGCTCTGGGAAAGGACCGCGTAAGGGATAATCCCCGTGGTTCCGAAGAAGCCGAAAAGCACCCACAACGCCAGCGTCCAGGTCGTGAGTCCCAGTATAATGAAGGCCTGAATGGCCATAAAAATTGTCATGCCCGTCACGGCCACCACGATGGGTTTGATACCTACGCGGCTCAGGCGCTCGGCGACCGTCCCCCAAAGAATAAAACCACAGATCATCGCCACGGCGACCCAAAGCAGCGCGCGGGCGGCATCGGCGCGGGCCATTTGGGCGACGTCGCGCAGCCACGGGCCGGCCCAGAGACCTTGAATGGCAAGAAAGGCCGCCTGCGACATGGTGGTTAAAGGGGCGATCCGCCAAAACGTGGCGCTGGAAAAAACCCGGATGATACCCTGCAGCTGCTCGCGGAGGCGGTTGCCCGTTTGCACCTCTTCCGGCTGGCGCTCCGGCACCACCCAAAACAGGACCGCCCCCACCGCCAGGGTGGTTACGGCCAAGCCGGTAAAGATGCTCCTCCAGTCTGTCATCCCCAAGAGGGCTTCCACCGGGGCCGTCGCCGTCAGGGCCCCGAAACCACCGGCTGCCATTTGAAACCCGTTGATGCGCGGCAATTGTTGGGAAGGAAACCAGAGGACGAAAGCCTTAAAGGAGGCCATTAAGCAGGCGGAGACACCCAATCCGATGAACGCACGTCCGGCCACCAGGCCCGTCATCGTCTCGGCTTGGGCGAAAACAAAGGCGCCCAGACCCGCAAAAATGAGCAGAAAAGACTCGCTTTGCCGCGGGCCCAGGCGATCCAAGAATACCCCCAGCGGCAGCTGGGCAGCCGCGAACGTCATAAAGTAGGCCGCCGTCAAAAGCCCCAGTTCCGAGGGACCGATCCCCAGATCGGATATCAAATCCGGTGCAATGACCGCATTGACGACCCGATAGAGATAAGAGAGATAATATCCCAGGGCAAAGGGAATGAAAACGCGCAGCCTGGTTTTGAGAGTCGGCGCCATAAACTCCTTTGCCTCTCACTCCAACTCGGATTCGATCTGCAAGGCATCGTTGAGGCGGTTGAAAAAATTCGCGAGGGCGATCACCATCGTCAACTCAACAATCTCATCCTCGGAATAATATCTCGCCACATATGCCAGGACTTCGCCGTCGACGGCAGTCGCTCCGCGAGTTACAATATCCGCAAAACGAATTGTGGTTTTTTCTTTTTCATCAAAGGCGTTGCTGCCCTGGTAAAACTTCAGCGCTTGTATCTGTTCGTCGGTAACACCGGCTTGCTTCGCCGAAGCAGTGTGGGCGAGGGTTCAATAGCGGCAGTCGTTGATGCTGGATGTTTTCAAATAGGCCAGCTCCTTGTATTTGGCTTCGATTTTGCCTTTCTTCATGACCGCCTCGTAAAACGGAATAAGGGTTTTAAAGCCGGCGGGAAATCGGGCCACGACGCCGAAGACATTGGGCATCCTGCCAATGTTTTTTTGAATGCGGTCGTAGATTTTATGCAGTTCAGCCGGTGCCTGCTCTCTGGTAAGCGGTTGCGGAATTCC
>CP070697.1:728065-740720 GCA_020353555.1 Desulfobacterales bacterium | reverse complement strand
TGTCATTATCTCACCCAGGACGACGTGCGGGCCCATGATGTGTTGCTGTGCATCCAGACCGGCAAAACCATCCACGATTCGGAGCGCTTTAAATTCCGCACCGACCAGCTCTACTTCAAATCCAAACCCGAGATGTATGCGGCTTTCAGGGACTATCCCGGCGCCCTGAGCAACACCGTTGACATTGCGCGTCGGTGTGAGCTGGAATTCGATTTTAAGAGCTACCATTTTCCGAACTTTGAAGCGGCCCCGGGCCAGACCACCGAGGCGCAGTTTGAGCAGGAAGTCCGAACGGGTTTTGAACGTGTCATGCAGGGGATTAAGGCCCGCAATCCCCAGGCGAATGAGAAGCTCTACCGGGAACGCCTCGAATATGAAATGAAGGTGATCACGGAAATGGGATTTCCCGGGTATTTTCTCATCGTGGCTGATTTTATCCGCTATGCCAAGGAGCATCATGTGCCGGTCGGCCCCGGGCGCGGCTCGGCGGCCGGCAGCCTGGTGGCCTATTCCCTGGGTATCACCAATTTGGATCCTCTGGCCCACGGTCTGATATTTGAGCGCTTCCTCAACCCGGCCCGCAAAAGCATGCCGGATATTGATGTCGATTTCTGCATCGACGGACGGGAGGACGTGTATAAATATGTGGTGGAAAAATACGGCGGGGGGGATTACGTCGCCCAGATCATCACGTTTGGAAAACTGAAAACCCGTGCCGTTATTCGCGATGTGGGTCGGGCCCTGAACATCCCGTTGCGGGAGGTGGATACCATCGCCAAGATGGTGCCGGATGTGTTGAATATCAGCCTGGATGAGGCCTTAGCGCGCGAACCGCGACTGGCGGAACTGGCAGAGCGACAGCCCGAGGTCGCCGATTTGATCAATATTTGTCGCGTACTGGAAGGGCTGCCCCGGCATGCCTCGACCCATGCCGCCGGCGTAGTGATCGCCGACAAGCCGCTGGTGGAATATCTGCCGCTCTATCGGGGCAAGAAGGGGGAGGTGGTCACCCAGTTCGACATGAAAATCGTCGAAAAAATCGGGTTGGTCAAGTTTGACTTTTTGGGGCTACGGAACCTGACGGTCATCGCCAACACTTTGGCGCTGATTGCCGGGCAGGGGAAAACCCCGCCGGATCTTGATAATCTCGATTTAGATGATGCCGTTACCTATGGGCTCCTGTCGGCCGGTGATACCACCGGTGTCTTCCAGCTGGAAAGTTCCGGAATGAAAGATCTGCTGGTCCGGCTGCGGCCGGAGGGCTTCAACGATGTCATCGCTCTGGTGGCCCTTTATCGTCCGGGCCCCATGGAAAGCGGCATGATTGACGATTATGTCAACCGCAAGCATGGCCGCAAAGCGGTTGAGTACCTGGTACCCCAATTGGAACCGATCCTCAAGCAAACCTATGGAGTCATTGTCTATCAGGAACAGGTCATGCAGATTGCCGGCGCGCTGGCCAGCTACTCCATGGCCGAGGCCGATGACTTAAGGAAAGCCATGGGCAAGAAAATCCCGGAGATTATGGCGCGGCACCGGGAACGTTTCGTGCAAGGGGCCGTGGACAACGGCATTAGCAAGGACAAGGCCCAAAAGATATTCGACCTGATGGAAAAATTCGGCGGTTACGGGTTCAACAAGTCCCATAGCGCGGCCTATGCCCTCATCGCTTACCAAACCGCCTATCTGAAGGCGCACTTTCCGGTGGAATTCATGGCCTCCTTGCTGACCAGTGAGATGCATTCCACCGACGGGGTGGTCAAATATATCGCCGAATGCCGCAGTCACAACGTTCCGGTTCTGCCCCCGGACATCAATACCGGTGCCAAGGAGTTTTCGGTTGCGGGCGCCGAGATCCGATTCGGACTGGTGGCCGTCAAAAATGTCGGGGAAAGCGCCATTGAGGCCATTATCGAGGCACGGGGAGAACAAGGGTTTGCGTCGCTGTTCGAATTCTGCGAACGGGTGGATCTGAAAAAGGTGAACAAACGCGTGGTGGAGAGTCTGATCAAGTGCGGTGCGTTTGATTCCACCGGGGCCAAGCGCTCCCAGTTGATGGTCGCCTTGGAAGATGCGTTCGAATACGGGCAAAGGGTTCAAAAGGAAAGATCAGATCCGCAAATGGGGCTTTTTGATCTGGGTGAAACCCGGCAAACCGTCAATGCACCGGCCTTGCCGGCGGTCGGCGAATGGGACGAAAAGCAGCTGCTGGCTTTTGAAAAGGAATCCTTAGGATTTTATATCAGCGGCCATCCGCTGAACCGCTATGAAGAGCTGTTGGATAAGTTTACCAATGCCAATGCCGTCTCCATCAAGGAATTCAAGGATGGCGGGGTCGTTCGCATCGGAGGCATCGTCACCAGCACCAAAACCATCAACACCAAAAAAGGCGACCTGATGGCCTTTGTCACCATTGAAGACATGCATGGCGCCGTGGAGGCCACGGTTTTTGCACGGGTTTACGCAGCCGTCAGTCATCTGCTCGTCGAGGATCATCCCGTTCTGATCCAGGGACAGGTTCACAAAGACGAACAGGCGGTTAAGATTCTGGCCGATACCATCATCCCGATCGATCAAGCCGAAGAGACCTGGACGGCCAGCATCCATTTTAACCTGGAAACTTCGCGCACGGATCGCCAGGCGCTGTTTCATTTAAAGGAAATCCTGGAAAGGCATCCGGGTCCCTGTCGGTCCTACATTCATTTGCGCAGTCCGGAAAAAACGGATTCCATTATTGCGCTGCCGGATTCCTTGAAACTGAAGGCGGGCGCTTCTTTGACCCGGGAAGTAAACGGCTTGCTGGGGTATAATGTGGTTGAGACCCACTGCAGTCCCGCCAAATCTGAGGCCGGCGCCAACGGGTTTAACCGCAACGGCCGCAATGGGAGAAGGGGGATGTATGCCTGATCTGAAAAAGGAGGTTTATGCGGTCCTGCTGGCCGGGGGCACTGGGACCCGCCTGTGGCCCGTATCCCGCGCGTTATATCCGAAGCAGCTGGTTAAATTCATCGGTGATGATTCCCTGGTCCAAAGCACGATAAAACGGTTGGACCCGGTGCTGGATACGGAAAAGGTCAAGGTCGTCTGTGGTGAGCGCCATTTCCATGAAATCGCCCGGCACATGGAAGATATCGGGCTGCGGCCGGAAGGCAAGATCATCTGCGAACCCGTGGGCCGCAATACGGCCCCGGCGATTTTGCTGGCTGTTTTTCATATTCTCAAAGCGACCCGGGACGCGATACTATGTGTTTTCCCCGCCGACCACGTGATCGCCGACGTGGACCGGTTTCATGAACGGCTGAAGGCGGCGGTGCGGCTCGCCGATCGCGGGGACGTCGTCACCTTCGGTATCCAACCCGGTTACCCTGAGACCGGTTACGGTTATGTGGAAGCCGGCGCCGAGCTGTCCGATGGCGCGCTGGCCGTCAAAAGGTTTGTCGAGAAACCGGACCAACCCACCGCGCAAAATTACATTGATGCCGGCAATTTCTTCTGGAACAGCGGCATGTTCGCCTTCCGGGCCTCGGTGATCCTGGAAGAGTTCCGCATTTACCAGCCTGACTTATTGCAAAAAATGGATGCGCTCTTTACACGCGGGGGCGCGATGGCGCCGGAAGAATACGCGCAGCTGCCGGATATCTCCATCGATTATGCGATTATGGAAAAAACCACCAAAGGGGCGGTGTTGCCTTCGGATTTTGGGTGGAGCGATATCGGATCCTGGAAGTCCCTCTATGACTTTCTGCCCAAGGATGCCGATCACAACGTCATCGACGGGGATGTCATCGCCCAGAATACCCGGGATTGTTTTATTATGGGTCGCGAGCGTCTGATTGCGACCAACCATCTTAGAAACATGGTGGTGGTGGAAACCCCGGACTCGATCTTTGTCTCGGACATCGATCGCAGCCGGGATGTCAAAAACATCGTCGCCCGGCTGAAGGAGCAAGGGCGCAAAGAATATCACCGGCACCGCACCGTCTTTTCCCCTTGGGGCAAGTCAACGGTGCTGGAGCACAGGGATGATTGCAAAATCGAAAAACTGGTCATCTATGCCGGGGCCAGCGTGCCCATGGAAGATGGCGGTCCTGCGAGCCGAAACCTTCTGGTGCTCAAAGGCCGCGTCCGCATCGATGTCCGCGGCCGGAGCCAACGTTTAGGGGCGGGGGAATCCGCTGCTTTTCGGCAAGACGACGCGGTATCCATCGCCAATCCCGGAGATCAGCCGGCCTATCTCATCCGGGTCCAGATAGAAAAGACCTAGCCCAGCGAGAAGTAGAGGCCCTGGCGGGGGAAGAAATGATGCGAAAACTGTTTTTGATGTTGGGTACGTTGGTTTTTCTTTGTTCTTGCGCGGCGGTGTTCTCGGATCAAGCGTTGAGACAGGTGGACCCGGATCTCCCCTTTAGGGCCGTGCTCAAGGATCCGGATCTTTACCGCGGCAAGGTGATGCTTTTGGGCGGGCAGATTATTGTGACGACGGTCAAGGAGGCAATAACCTGGGTGGAGGTGCTGCAAAAGCCCCTTGACTGGTATCACCGACCCAAAGATACCGATGTTTCCGACGGTCGCTTTTTGATCCGTTTTGACGGTTTCCAGGATCCCGCCGTATATTCCTCGGGACGCAAGATAACGGTTGTCGGTGAGGTCGAGGGCCAAAAGATCCTTCCCATCCAGCAGATCCAATACACGTACCCGGTGCTGATTCCCCTCGAAGCGCACCTCTGGGAACCGGGGTTGGCCCGCGAACCGCGCTTTCACTTCGGCATCGGTGTGGGAGTTGCCATCAACTAGAAGGCGCCCTGGGGATATTCTTGAGGCGCTCATCCGCTGAGGTCGAGGGGCCGGACGGTTATTCGATGCCGCAAACATATCCAGACGGAAATGACCGGCAATTGGGCCCCACCGTGCCGGGATCACCCGGATCGATGGAGTTGATCGGAATCGCCAGACGAAGTCCCGTGCTGACCCGGACCCATTTCGGTTGCCTGCGCTCCGTTTATACTCTGAATGTCACCCGGGGGTGCGAATTTCGGTGCGTCTATTGCTATGCACGCGGTTATCCCGCGGCGCCCCCGGCAGGCACGGTCCACCTCTTTGGCGATCTTCCGGCCCGATTGGCGCAAGAACTGGACCGCCCCCGCAGACGCAAGGTGATCGATGGGGTGGCTTTTAACACCGCTTCCGACTCTTTTCAAACCCATCCCCGAATCCTGGACATCACCTACCAGGCCATGCAGGTGCTTTTAGACCGGGGAATCGGATTGTCCTTTCTGACCAAGGGGTGGATTCCCGACCGGTTTGGGCCGCTTTTCGCGGACCATCCCGGTCTGGTTGCGGCCCGCATTGGGCTGGTCTCGCTGCGGCCGCACTATCGGGATCTTTTCGAACCCCACGCGGCGACGGCGGCGGAACGGCTGCAAAACATCGAGCGGCTGATCGCGTGGGGGATCCCCGTGGAAGTCCGGATTGACCCGATCATTCCCTTTGTGACGGATGATGAGGCCTCCATCCGGGAGCTCTACGAGGCCTTGGCGGCACGCGGGATCCGTACGGTCTCCCTGAGTTATCTGCACCTGCGACCCGCCCTTCTGGATCAGCTTCAGCAGGAATTACCGCCCACCGAATTGAGCCTCATCGGCGCCTGTTTTAAGACCCGGCCGTGGTCCGTTGTGGGGGCTTCCACCCGCAGTAAGTTGATGCCCCGGGTCCTGAGGCAAAAGGGGTATGCGCGCTTCATGGGCCTCGCCCCGGAATTCGGAATCAAGCCATTTATCTGTGCCTGCAAAAATCCGGATCTGCCCGCTCACCTGTGCACGAACGCCCAGCGGTTTAGGCCGATGGAACCCGCGCTGGAAAAGAAGGCCAGACAACTATCCCTTTTTGGCGATGAGCGATGCTAAACCGAGGCGTTTTTCAATTTCATCGACGGTCCATTGCACATCATGGCGTCCCCTGCCGGCCTGGTGGATATCGATGATTGCTTCGGCATATTGGCGGGCCGTGTTGTGGCCGGCGGTCACGGCGTGATCGATGACCTGCCAGCGGTGTTTTCGGGTAAATTCGCGAAAGGAGTCGATCAGTTCCGGGAAAAGCGCTAGGGCCAGACCATCGCAGAAGGCCACATAGAACGCTAGAGCGGCTTTTTGGCGCGCTTGGATGATGTGTCGGAGGGTTCCGGAGGCGTTGGTATCCGCCAGGAGATCCTTGACGGCCCGGGCCAGAAGCTCCACGGGCGAGTGCGGGTAGGCGGCGATAACTTCCCGCCAGACGGTGCGATCAAAAATCGTATCACGCAGCTCGCCGATTTCATGGTAGATGTAGTTATCCCTTTGCGCCGCCAGAATCGTTGTCAGATGCGGTCGCAATGCCTGGGGGGTCTGTTCGGTCAGCCCACAGTTTTCCAGGGCGAATTGCAGGGCCGCGCGGCCCGATTTCTTCATGTAGAGGATTTGGTCCCAGACGTAAAGCTTGGCGGATTCTTGCCGCACGACAATGCCCTGGTCTTGGGCCAGGGCCGGCAGGGTCAAGAGATCGCGAGCCAGCTCACGCCCCAGAAAATAGACCGTATATCCTTCGATTTGCCGCTTGTCCTCAATCAGCGCCAGAAAAAAAGTCGGTTTGAGGCTCCGGGCATAGCCCGCCCCATAAAAAAGCCCCTCGGATTCCAAGGCCGCATTGATCCCCGCGGTATCAAACGGATCGAACGAGCGGTCGCGGATGGATAATTGGCGGTAATTGGTTGCGGCCAGTTTTTCCCATTGCTGTTCCTTGTCTCCGATCCATTCCAGCACCTCGGCGGAGTCGCCTTCTTCCCAGGGAGCCAAGCTCTTCTCCCATTTGTAAAGGTCACGCAGCCGCAAGGCCAGTCCGCAGATCGAATAGAGGCCGGCATGCTGCGCGTCGGATATGTCGCAATTTCTTCGTATCTGGTGGATGAGGTCGTCTACATCGAGCATGGCGTCATTTTTATTTCCCGGTTTTGCCCCGGTTCCATCGTTCAAGTCTCTTGCGCAAATGATCCAGGCCAAGCGTGTCCCGGGGTTGCTAAGCAATCGCGGCGGTCCCGTTGCCAGCGGTTTCATAGGCCCGCAGGGCTTCTTCCTGCAGGAGATGCGCTTGTCCCAGATAGCGGGGCGAAAAGTGAAAAAGGGTGAATTGTTTGGCCCGCGCCAGAGCAGCCAAACGGCCGGCCTGCCAGGCCGTCAGGTGTTTTTTGGCGGCGGCGATCGCGCGATCCTTTTCCAGGAACGCCGCTTCGATAAAAAGATGATCGGAGTCTTGGACCAAGGGTACCATCCGCTTCACATTGGAAGGGTTATAGGCCATATCCGTGATGTAGGTGATCTTCTGGCCCGGCGCGATCCGGGCGATGCGTTCGGCCAGCTCTCCCAGGGAAAACCGCCTGGGGTCCGGATGATGCTTGTCCGGCTTGACCTCAAATTCCGAATCCGGTGGCCGGCGATGATATAAGGCCTGTTTAAATTCCTGCAGCCAGGGTCCGGTTTCGAGTCCGAGGGCCAATACGGCGTCCTTGTTGATATTTACGTGAAAGCGTTCTTCGATGGCAAAGCCGAGGCAAGAAATACCGTGGTCGAGAATCACCGTGGAGACCGCCAATGACGGCTCTTCATAAAGGACCTCGTTGAAGGGGCGCTGAACCGTCTCCGAGTTCGGGCGAAAGCGGTCCTGGCAGTGATATACGCTTGTCCGGGTATATTTGGGATGGACCTCGGTCAAGTTCAAGCTGAGGCGATAGCTGAAATTCTCAACCAGATTCCAGGCGTATCCGGCCAGCTTGCCCTCAACGTTGTGCGAAATACCGGCAGGGCCGTAGAGGTAAAGGGATTTTTCCCGACCCAGGAACAGGCGCAGCAGCCGGTCGAAACCGATAAAATGATCCATATGGGTATGGGAAACAAATACATGGCTGATTTTGAGAATGTCTTTGGCCGCCAGGGCGTGAATATCGCCCAGATCGAAGAGGATGGCACGTTTTTGAAAAAGAAAAGGGATGAAAAGGCCGGGGTCACCAAAAGCCCCGTTGATGAGCCGGGGATGGAAGCTGGGACGCATCAGGTCGGTAAGAATTTTTTTACTTGCTGGTTGATACTGTGGTAGATGTCTTCATCCGATCCGTAAATATCCACCACATCTTTGTGTTTGATCAGCTGCTCAATGACAAATGCGGTTACATACAGGCTGACAACGTGGGGGTGGGCCACAACGGACCGAAAGGGCGCCGTCTGATAGTCGATGTCAAATTCATCCGCGTGGCTGAGCTTTCCCAGACATTTGCTGATTTGCTCTTCGAGCGCGTTCTTGTTTGTGGTTTCGATGAAATTGTTTTCAATCAGCTTCATGGCAATCGCATTGGAAAGCGGTTCCTGGCAGTCTTTGATCGCACTGATTGCCAGTCGGCGGGCGTGCTCTTTCGAGGATTCGATTTTTGATATGATACTCGATTCGCGTGTACTGGGGCGAAATACCTTTGACATGTCCACTCACCTTCTTTAAGTTTAGGGATTACAAACGGTTAAGCGTTGACGCAGTTAAACGGCGACACATCATAATGTCTAATCGACGAGTTTGCAAGGAAAATGTTGAATGATTCCGGACGGCGCCTAAATCCGCTGCCGGGTAAGGTTTCCCCCCCACACACGAGGACCGCCTGCAACGGCGCCGGGGTTTTAGGCTGGAACGGCCTGTACCCGCCGATTAAAGTTTTCACGGCGCCGGTCGATATCCTACCCAACGCAAGCATAAATGCCGCCGATGATTTCCGTAGAGTCTGGAACTGGGGGGGATCAGAAAAAGGATCATGGGCGACCGGTGCTTGCGGAGGTAAACCATGCACACGGATAGGTCTCTGCTCGAAATCATCAACCACCGCCTGGCTTCCGCGCCGGTCAGGTTACCGGCCTTTGGTGCGGTTGCGCTGCGGATCCAGCAGGAAATCGGCAAAGCGCAACCGGACATTCGCGCTATCGAAAAACTAATTCTCAGGGATCAGGCCCTGACCGGCGAAGTGGTGCGCGTGGCGCGCTCAGCCGTTTACAGAAACCTGGCGGAGGTGTCCACTTTGCGGGATGTCATCCAGCGCTTGGGAATCCGCGAAGTCGCCAACATCGTCGCATTGATAACCTATCAACATCATTTTCGCTCCAAAGATCCCGGGCTCCGGCCGGCCCTGCAAGAACTATGGCGGCATTCGGTGGGGTGCGCGGTGGGCGCCCATTGGCTGGCCGAACGGACGCCTTCGCGGGTCCAATCCCATGAAACCTTTTTGGCGGGGTTGCTCCATGATGTCGGCAAACTCTTCCTTCTTACCGTAATCGATGACATCCACAATTGCGACGCCCGGCCACGGCGGCCGTCGGCCGCGGGTGTCGCGGAAGCGCTGACGGCGTTGCATACCGACTGCGGATGGGCTCTGATGAATCATTGGAACCTTCCCGCACAATATTGTCACGTGGTGCGCGCGCATCACGCGCAGGCGTTTGAGGCCGGCGATTCCCTCCTGCTAATGGTCCGCCTGGCCAATCAAGCCTGCCACAAGATGGGTCTTGGAAGGCCCCGCGATTCCGCCCTCACCTTGGAGGCGACACCGGAAGCCCATTTGCTCAAGCTCTCGGAGGTGGATCTCGCGCGCCTCGAGGTACGGCTGGAAGACGCGGCGGCCCACCCCCTTGCGATTCGCCCTCTGCCAACCCCAGCGCAGCGCTAGATTCATTTGTATAAAACGGTGGCCCCAATAACGCTTTCCGGCGCAGACTTCCACGGCATTAATTCGCAAAGGGCGACTTCCCGTCGGTTTGCGGCGGAGAAGAGGGTCAGGCCTCGACGATGATGATTTGGGCGGTCTTTTTGTCTTTCCAGCGGTTCCAGCGCAGCCGGAAGGCGATGCGGTCAAAGCTTTCCTTTAACGGGTGGCGGGTATTCACATTAAAGTGGATGGCGTTGACCGCGCTTGCCTCCCCTCCGGAAATCTGGCGCAGAATCATGCGGCGGTGGTTTTGGCCCACAATCCGGGAAGAGACTACCACGACGTTGCGGGCCATGAACAGGGGCTCGGGGTTGCCGGCGCCGAAGGGGCTCAAGGATTCAAGTTCGTCGATAAGGCGGGCGGAAATAGCGCTGAAATCGATTTCCCGATCGATGGCAATGGTGGGAACCAATTGCGGGGGTGGGACCAACTGATCGACTGCGTTGTCAAATGCGGCCGCAAAGCGGGCTAGATTTTCCGTCGGCAAGGTCAATCCGGCGGCCAGGGAGTGCCCGCCAAATCTTGTCAGGTGCCCGTCGCAGGCCACAAGTGCTTCGTAGAGATCCACGCCCGGGATACTGCGGGCGGAACCTTTGCCGGTTTCCCGTTTGGCGGCGATGAGCACGACGGGTCGAAAATACTGTTCCACGATGCGCGAGGCAACGATCCCCAGGATGCCTTCATGCCATTGCGGATGCCATAGAACCAGGGTTTTTTTTTGAAGCCGCTCCGGTTGCGTTTGCAATGTCGCCTGGATGTCGTCCAGAATCTTTTTCTCCAAATCTTGCCGCTGGCTGTTCATGCGATTCAGCGCTTGGGCAATCTGGCCGGCCGCCGCGGGGTCTTGCGCGGTCAGCAGTTGCACCGCCGCGGAGGCATGGTCGACTCGTCCGGCGGCGTTTAAGCGGGGCGCCAGCCGAAAGGCAACATCGTCGCTGTCGGCGGCCTTGTCGGCGATGCCGGCGGCCTCCAACAGCGCGGAAATGCCGGGGCGGTGCCCGGAATAGATAAGTTCCAAACCTGTGCGTGAAAATATGCGGTTTTCGTCGACAAGCGGCACCATATCCGCGATGGTCCCCAGGGCGACAAGATCACAGAGGTTTTTCAGATTCGGTTCCCCAGCGTCCCGCCAGAAATTCAGATCGCGCAGGTGTTTGCGCAGGCAGATTAAAAGCGCAAAGGCTACGCCCACACCGGATAGGTTTTCGAGCCCGGCGCGGCAATCATCGCGTTGGGGATTTATCACCGCCCGGGCCGGCGGAATGTTGGCGGAGATCTTGTGGTGGTCGGTGATGATGACGTCAATTCCCAAGCGGCGGGCCGCTTCGACCGCTTCATGACTGCTGGAGCCACAGTCGACGGTGATAATCAGACGCGTATGGTGCGGATGGGCATGCTCCAAGATATGGTGCGGCTGCAGACCATAGCCTTCTTTTATCCGGTGGGGAATATAATAGGAGACATCCGCGCCGATGGCGTGTAGAAATTCCAGGAGCAGGGCGGTGGCGGTGACGCCGTCGACATCGTAGTCGCCAAAAATTAAAATTCTTTCGTGGTTGATGATGGCCGCACCGATACGCCGCACGGCGGCATCCATATCTTGAAGGGTAAACGGGGGGCGCAGATGCTTCAAAGACGGATTCAGAAACTTGACCGCGGCATCGGTGGAATCAATTCGACGATTAATCAGCACGGCAGCGGTGATCGGATGGCATTTTAACCGTTGACTCAGGCGGGCCACCGAGCGGGAATCCGGTTGCAGAATTTCCCATTTGGTTTTCATGGACGAGCCTATAGCCTATAAAACCCTTAGGGACAACCGAAAAGTGGGGGTCACTGCGGTCCCGGAATTTTTAATTGCAAAACCAAGTGCTATGATTATACTAATTAGCTGTCATGGCTAAAAAAAATATTTTGGGGGCTGCGCCGCGTCTCTCTTGGAAACCAAAAAAGAATATTATCGTGTCGAGCGCTGCAAAATCAGCTTCCTTAAGTTTATTTTTGAGGCCTATGACGGTATTGCGGTAGTCACCACCAAGGATGCTCAGCAAGGGCTGGTAGAGTTGAGTATTGCGCCCGGCTGTGAGGATGTGGTGGCAATGGTTTTGGAGGATCTGAAGAGAGACATTTTGATTGAAGTTGCCACTCTTTCAGATTTTGCGGCCTAAGCGGCCCTTGGACTTGTTTGTCAAAGGCCCGGCCAAACAAAATTTTGATGACGCGCGGGCCTCGCCCGAAACGGACGAATGCATTCCAGGAAGTTTTACATCCATACGATCGGCTGCCAGATGAACGTCTACGACTCCACCCTGATTGCCCGGCAATTGGGCTCCGTGGGATATGAGCAGACTTCATCATTGCGGGATGCCGATCTCATCATCGCCAACACGTGCGCGATACGGGCCAAAGCCGAACAAAAAGCCTTCAGCTTTTTAGGGCGTCTGGCGCGCCTCAAGCGCGAGAATCCCGATCTGATTATCGGGATTGGAGGCTGCGTGGCTCAGCAAGAAGGCCAGAGGATTTTGGAAAGGGTCCCCCATCTCGATCTTGTTTTCGGTACGCAGGCGATTCCGCGACTGCCGGTCGTGATAAAGAAAATAGAGTCCAAGCGCTGCCGCGTCGTTGACGTCGCCATGGACCCGGCCCCGGACGCCCCGCAATCCATTGCGGAATCCCGGGCGACAAGTCGTGTCACCAGCTTCGTAGCGATCATGCAGGGGTGCGACAACTACTGCTCGTATTGCGTGGTCCCTTACGTGCGAGGCCGGGAAACCAGCCGGGATCCGGCGGTCATCATGGACGAAATCAGGGGGTTAATGGCGTCCGGGGTCAAGGAGGTGACCCTGCTGGGACAGAATGTAAACAGTTATGGCAAAAAAGAAGGACTAT
>CP070697.1:715230-727965 GCA_020353555.1 Desulfobacterales bacterium | reverse complement strand
AACAGTTTAGCCCTTTGAAAAACCATGGATAGGCCGACCGGGATATTTTTTATACGGCTAAATTGATACGAGGTTTGACTTCAGACGTCTAGATTCCGGATTCGGTCCTCTGTCCTCGGATTCCTTCTGGCCTCTGGGACTCCGGGAAGCTGGCATCGGCTGCCCGTTTTCCGTTTGGCGCGATCGGCCCTCCTCCACTTATTCCTTCTGCAAATCAACCGCCAACTGCACCAGGGCGTCGACCTGATCATCAGGAACCCGACCGCGCACAATCGCCCGGCACACGCGCTTTTTGTCTATCAGGATCGCATTGGCCGTATCCTTTTTTAAACCCCAGGCCTGGCGCAGCGTGGCATCATAGTCAAACAGGATCGTGGTGTTATATTTTTGGGCCTTTTTGCCGGCAATCAGACGGATGGCAAAATTCGGCTTCCAGGTGGCGGCGCAATCCGCGATCCCGATCCCTTTGTAGGTCGCATTTCGGAGTTGCCCCTCGTCCAAGGCCTTTTTCATGGCCTCCGTGAAGTGTTCATTCAAATCTGCTTCGTCCGGATCGACATAGTTGACGAGGAGCACCCGCCCGGCCCAGGATTCCATGGTGAAAACTTTCCCGTCGGCGTCCTCAAAAGACCAGTCCGAGGCCTGCATGCCCACGTTGAGTTCTTCGGCCTGTCCAATCGACCCGAGTAACAGCCATACCGCGACCAAGACATAAACGAGCCTTTGCACGTGATACCCCCTTTGGATCTCGACAGTTATTTCCGCGCGGAAATCAGGCGCGGATTTGCCGTTCAGCAAAAAAATCTCTCTCCCGCCTTACCTCAAAACCTTGTTTCTGTGGCTCGCCTTTCCCCGCACCTTGTCGGCCGGACCATTTGTGAGATTGAGCCCTTCCGTTTATTTTGCGCGCCATCAATGCACCAGCGTCCCCACGATTTCGGTAATACGGGAAATGTTATGCTGCGCCAAGAATGCTTCGATTCCATCGATAATATCAACCGTGGCTTGGGGATTGATAAAGTTGGCCGTGCCGATTTCGACGGCCGTCGCACCGGCGATGAGAAACTCCAAGGCATCTTCGGCCTGCATAATACCGCCGATACCGATGATGGGAATGGTGGCTGTTTGTGCCACTTGCCAGACCATGCGCAGTGCCACCGGTTTGATGGCCGGGCCGGAAAGCCCCCCGGTCATGTTTGCCAACCTGGAACGCCGGGTTTCGATATCGATAGCCATGCCCGTGATGGTGTTTATCAGGGACAGGGCATCGGCCCCCGCCGCTTCGACACAACGCGCTATTTCCGTGATGTCGGTTACATTGGGAGACAGTTTTACGATCAGCAACTTGGTGGTCTGATTCCGGACGGCTTTGACCACGGCGGAGGCTGCTTGCGGATCGGTGCCGAAGGCCAGCCCCCCGGCTTTGACATTCGGACAAGAAATGTTCACTTCAATACCGGCGATGGCATCCAACGCCTCAATGCGTTGGGCCAGCGCGGCGTATTCTTCAATCGTCCTCCCGTAAATGTTGGCAAAGATCGGTGGGTCGAGAGTTTCCAAAAACGGGAGTTTTTCCTTTTCAAAGCTCTCGATGCCCACGTTTTCAAGACCAATCGCGTTGAGCATTCCGCACGCGGTTTCCACGATCCGCGGCGGCGGGTTTCCCCTGGCAGGTTGCAGGGACAGTCCCTTGATGATGATGGCGCCGAGTCGGTTTAGATCGACGAGCTCGGCATATTCTTTGGCATAGCCAAACGTACCGGAAGCGGTCATGACTGGATTTTGCAGCTCAATCCTACCGATGTTCACTCTCAGATCAGGTTTGGTTGGCATAGTTCTGACTTGGTTTTGGTTTTGCGAACTTATCCCTGGGCGCGCCCGCTTTAGCCGTGCTGTTTTTGACGGCCTTGATCCGGGCCTCCAGATTGATCAGATAGGCCGGCTCGGGTTGTTTGGGCCCTGTTTTGGTATCATACTCGATCTTCCTGATCCGCCGCAACACTTTGGTCACATCACCCTGTTCTTCTCTGAGGCAGTCTACCACCATGCGCCGAAATTCCCGGCACTGCTCCATGGATTCAGGGATATAGGCCCTGGCCTCCTCGCCTGTCAAGGCCATCAGGTGTCCCAGGCAAATTACCTCGAGATCCAGATCACTCAGCCTGAGCATGGATTCAAAATACTGATCGTAATCGGCCAGACAATCCGAGACGATATAACCGGTCTGATCAGGCTGTCCCGCGGACTCCGAAGAAAACAGAACTCTTTCCTGCGGGATATAGTAGCTCAGCGTATCCCAGGTATGGCCCGGTGTTTCGATGACTTGAACGCTCAGGTCCTTCGCTATTTCAACCGTGTCGCCTTCGTTCAGGGTCTGATCGATCGCGAAGGGTTCAAACCCATCATAACGGGCAAGATCGATTCCCGTGGTTTGAACCATGGGCACGGCGGCCCGTGTCAGCTCCCGGATCAGCTTGATGGCATTGGGTCGGCCAAGCACCTCCTTGGCTCTCGGTGCCGCCAGAACCCGCATCTCTGGGAAATGGGCTTTCAAAACGGCAACCGACCCGCAGTGGTCAAAATGCGAATGGGTCAGAAAACAATACGCCGGCGGTCGGGGACCGAGGATTTCCTTGACGGCGGTCGCATACGCCTCTCCCAGGAAGGCCAAGCCGGCATCGAAAATGGCGGGATTTTCCCCGTCCCGCAGATAAACCGGCATCGCCGGGATGCCCAGCATATAAAGACCGGGAATAATTTCTCCAGTTTGATTAATGATCATGCCCCGCCGTCAGCGATTGTTATGTCCGTGCGTCGATCAAAAATAATTGTCAAAATGAAGCTCTCCGCTGCACACCGATGGGTATGCAAAAGCATGCTCACAAAAGCGGCTGATCTTGCTTTTCACTTGGTGCTCACTGAAAGGCGGGCACACACCTTTTGATAACGATCAAATTCCTTGGCTCCATCTTCAGGGTTCATGAAACGGTTGATCTCCTCGGGCAAAAATGGCAAGTCACTGAAGATTCGGTCTTCCATCAGCTCTGATTTTTCCCAAAGCCAGCGCAGTCGCTCCTGGTGGTCGGGCGCTTTGCCGTATTTTGCGAGGATATAGCCCATGCGCTGGTCGAGCGTAACGACTTTGTCATGCAGCACTCTCTTGTCGGCATAGTTTACCACCTCAGCCTCATCGGGGCTCTCTTCGGCAAAATAAATATCCAGACGGACATGTTGCCGGACGAGGTCGGCGACTTCAGGATAACCCAGGTCGGTCAAGAATTCAGCCCCGGTCACAGCATGATTTTCTCCAGTTTGGAAACTTCGAGTCTTGGTAATATCATGCAGGAGTGCGGCCGCCTGGATGAGCTCGCGGTGTAATCGGACATCCAGAAGCGTCAGCCGGTCAACCAGGAATGAGGCGACCCGGCCAACCTGCAAGGAATGCTGCACGATGTGGTCGAGCATCTCCATTTCACACATCAGCCGGTAACACTCTTTTTTCGAAGGAATGCGCATCTGGTTTGGCCTCCGTCCCTCCAAGTCTAAGCCGAACCCGCCCCTGAGGGGGTAAAAGGTCGAACCTCGGTTAGGCACCCGAAGCTCAAGCAATAATTAAAAAGATCTTTGTAACAGCTCAGCCCTTTGAAAAACGATGGATAGGCCGACCGGGATATTTTTCATCCCGCTAAATTGGTACAGATCTTTGTGGACTTCGTGTCCTGCATGATGTAGAGTTTAGCGGCACATCGCACAAAATACACGCCTATTCCTAGGGCGAGCCTAATCAAGAATATTTGGATTTTTTCCCATATTATCTGCGAAAGGATAAGCAGGATCAACCGGATCTGAAATAATTTCGCAACCGTCCGGTACATCCCGTAAATCCTGTCGAATTGGGACCGTTCAGCCGATCCGGAATCAAACGGCGGCAGGCGTCCACGGGTCACTCACACAGCGGTACCAACAGCACCGGACAGGGCGCTTTTTCCAGAATCGTCATGCCCACATAATCGATTCGACCCAGGCACATTTTCTCCGGAAATTGATGACAACCCATGATAATGAGATCCGTCTCCGTTTTGCGCGCAAGTTTACATACGGCGAGCGCCGGGTCGGCGGGCACGCATTCGAACGTGACTTTGGTCAAATGACTCAGCTGCGGTTTCACTTCGGTTTCAAAGCGGTGCTGCATTTTCGTTTTGAGTTCAAGCAGCCTCGCGTCATTCTGGTCCAGTTCCTTGAGTGCGTAGTCCAGGGCATGAAAAATGAAAAGCTCGGCGCCGTGTGTTTGTGCCAGCTCGATGCCTTTTCTGAGCGCAAACAGGCTGGCCGACCCAAATTTCAAGGCCACCAGGATTTTTTTGAACATCGCCGGCCTCCTTTAATGTTTTGTCTAACTTGCGGAGGATCGTGATCGGCACCACGAATTCCTCCCCATTCAGCCTGAAATCAGGGTATCAAACAATGAACCAATCAAACTGATTCGGAGTGCGAAGAGAAAATCAATGAATTTCCTGTAAATAATCGCAACGCGCCTAATTTATACCCTATTCACAAAATTTCAGTCAATCTCTATCTTTCGGGTTTCGAATGATCGGTCCCCGGACCTCCACCTTGGATCACGCAAACAGGGCCCGGGTGGAGGTGCAGAACTTCAATTTAACGTCCGAATTAGCGCAACGGGAGTCATGGCAAATTGACCGAATTGGAAGTTTTAAAACTTGAATTGGCGAGACTCAAAAGTGAAAAGGCGGCTTTTCTGGCCCAACGCAAGGTGCTTGAAAATATTGTCGCGCTGGCCTGCTCACCCGCCAAAGAGCACATCCTGAAAGCAACGCTTCAAAAAACGCTGGAGGTTGCCGCCGAGCTGACCGGCGCGGAGAATAGCAGTCTTTTTTTACTTGACCGCGACGGTATCGTCCGGGACAGCATTTTGACGCGGGGTGATACCGCCCCGGATCAACGCTCGCAACTCATCGGCCGCGTCTTGGAAGGAGGGTTGGCAGGGTGGGTGCAACGTCGCCGGCAGACGGGACTCATCGTCGATACGGAAAAGGATGACCGCTGGCTAGCTCTTCCGGATCAACCTTACACGGTCCGCGCGGCATTGGCCGTTCCCATTCTGCGCAGCGAAAAACTGCTGGGTATTCTTACTCTGCTGCATGGACAACCGGGACATTTTAGCACCGAAGCCGCAGAATTAATGCAGATGACCGCGAGCCAAATCGGCATTACGCTTGAGAATGCACGATTGTATGCGGAATTAGACGAATCTTACCGGTCACTGGAAAAGGCGAAGGCCAGGGCCGAAGCCTATTCCAAAGCCCTGGATGCCGAACTCCGAAAGGGTCAAAAAATTCAAAGGGATTTTTTGCCCGACCGCATACCTCAGCTGCCCGGCTGGGAAATTGCAGCTTGTTTTCATCCGGCCAAACAGGTTTCCGGAGACTTTTACGACGGTTTTTTTCTACCGGGAAATCGTGTCGGTGTCGTGATTGCGGATGTCTGTGATAAAGGCGTAGGATCGGCTTTGTTCATGGCCTTATTCCGCAGCCTAATCCGGGTATTTTCAGGTCAGATAAGCCTGCACGGACTATCCATCTCCGATGTCGGCGCGCAGATGCCGGCGACGCGCGATGTTGACGACTGCGCCCCCTTAAAAGCGGTGGCCCTGACCAACGACTACATCGCCCAAGAACACGGGCAGGAATGCATGTTTGCCACCCTCTTTTTGGGGATATTAAATCCGGCTACCGGCACACTGGCTTATATCAACGCAGGGCATGAACCGCCCGTTATCGTCGGTCCGCGCGGAGTGCCAAAAAGTCTAAGTAAATCGCGACCGGCCGTCGGAATGATGCCGGACTTTGAATTTAAAATCCAGCAGGTTCAGCTCGCGCCGGGCGAAACGCTACTGGGTTTCACCGACGGAGTGACCGACGCGCGTTCCCCGACGGATTCTTTATTCACAAAAAAGCGCTTGCTAACTCTATTGGAGCATCCCCCCGCCTCGGCCTCGGGAACCATCGAACGTATCCAAAAAGCCTTGTTTAAGCACATTAACCACGCGCCCCAGGCCGATGACATCACGATGATCGCCGTTCACCGGAGTGCCCTGAAAAAGGCCTGAGAACCTGCCACCGGTCGTTGCGGTTTGCGCTTCCGGGTTTTTGACTTTATCCTACCGCACCGCTTCGCGGTTTTTTCACGTGCCGGCCTTTGGCGGCAGGGCGTGCATTGCTATTGACGCTTGTGCCCGCTTTTCGGTATAAGGTTTTGGGCAGATCACGTTGCCTGCATGACCCGATTTTGTTGGAGCAAACCTCCGATGGCGAAACACTTCAAAATGTGCCCACCATGACTTTTCATACGGCACCGCTAAATGTTGTCTTAGTCGCTTTATACCGCTATCAAAACTTTCCGATCCGGATTGGGCACTCCCTGCTGGAAAATATTGATGGGGTTAATCCATCTAGCATTTTCTTCAAGCATTTTTACACCAATGCCATTCGCTATCCGACGGCCAAAGAAGAAAATTTATTCAAACAGCAAATCATCGCCCTCAACCCGCAAATCGTCGGATTTAGTGTTTACTCTCCGTATGCTGCTACGGCAAAGCGTCTAACGCAAATTGTCAAAGAAAGCTCTTCGGCGGCCGTGGTGTGGGGTGGGATTCATCCTACTCTGTTTCCGGAAAGCTGTATCCAGGAAGCCGATATCGTATGCGTGGGGGAAGGTGAAGGCGCGCTCGCTGATCTTGTCACCTTTTGGCGAGACGGAAAAGAGATTCAGACAATTGAGAACCTGTGGCTCAAAAAAAATGGGAAAATTATCAAAAATCCTATGCGGCCCTTGATCCAGGACCTGGATTCGATTCCTTTTCCGGCCTATGCGCGCGATTCATTCTACTTCATTGAATCCAATCAAATCAGCCGGAAAGATCCCGTGCTTTTAAACCCCACGCTGGACGTCCTGCCGGCGCGAGGCTGTCCTTTTACCTGTTCCTTTTGTGTCAACAGTCTGTTGCGACCGAAATTCCACGATCTCGGGCCGTACACCCGCCGAAGGTCAGTGGCTAACGTGATTGAGGAGATCAAAGAGATCCTGGACATCCCCGGAAATAGAAAAGAAATCATTGAATTCCACGATGAAAATTTCGGAACGCAAAAAGCCTGGCTCGACGGGTTTACGACCTTGTACCCACAAGCGGTGGGGCTGCCCTTTAAAGTCCAGTACAATCCAACGCTGGTAAAGGCCGAAACGATCAACCAGTTGTCGAAAGCCGGACTTCATCGCGTCAAGTTTGGTATCGAGGCGGGCACGGACCACGTCCGCACCCAGGTATTCCACCGACCGGGAAAAAACCGTGAAATATTAAAGCTGGCCCATGAAGTCTCAAACTCCGGCGTTAAAATCCGATATGACTTAATTCTGGATAATCCTTACGATACGGAAGAGTCCTTAAAAGCTACCATCGACTTTGTTTTGCAGCTGCCCCAACCCTTGCGCTTTAATTTGTATTCCCTGCAATTTTTCCCCGGTTACCCCCTCACCCGCCAAGCGCTGGAGGATGGTCATATCCAGGCCCAAGAAGCAAGCATGGACCGCCTGCAGAAACGCATGGCTCGCAACTGGGGGTTTGTACCCAGACTTTTTCCCTGGACTAAAAAACAAATCCTCCAAAATATGATCTGGTTATATGCCTATGGACTTACGACGGATGATGCTGTTCGGCGCGCCGTGTTCCAGGGTTCACCACGCGCCAAGCTTGATTTGATCTATTTACATCTTAAAGCCGTTGTCTGGGGAAAAATTCACGCGTTTCGCAGATTGCTCTACGGAGGAAAATATTAGATCAGCGTGATTTTAGGCCGCCCATTCCATTTTCTTTGAACTCAATTGATTTCCACCGCAGGCAGGATATGGTCGTATAGGATTGAAAGAACCTTTTCAATGTAGTCTTCATTATCCGAATTAATCACCACGACCATATCCAAGGATGGGATGGCGAAAATAATTTGCCCGCGTGAACCCATAGCCGTGTAAATCTCGTCATTTTGCAGGGTCGTCCCGGATGCATCCGGGAGCGGAAACAGCCACCATTTGAATCCATAATTGACAATAAAATCGCCATCATCATAAGCCGTTATCCGGCCTTTGACTGAATGGTTTATCCAACTCTCAGACAAAACCGGCCGGCCTCTCCATCGGCCTGTGCTTGTATACAAATAACCGATCTTGGCCGTGTCGCGGGGCTGTAATGCAAGCCCGCCACCGGTATTGACCAGACCGTCGCCCAGATGACTCCAGCGATAATTTCGAATCCCTAACGGTCTGAAAAGATATTGGGCGGCAAATAGATCCGCCGGCATCCCCGTATTTTTATCGATGATGCTTGCCAATAAAAGCGTCAGACCACTGTTATAGTTGAATTCCGTTCCGGGTTCAGCAATTGCGCGCTTCTGCAGAACATAGCCGATGGAATCCCGACTGCGGTTGACAGAATACCAATCGTTGCGCGGATCCGAATAGGGGTAGGTATTCTCCTCCCACATTAACCCGGCACTCATGGATAAAATATGCTTGAGGCATAAATTCTGCTTGGCCGCATCCGCCTTGATCAACGATGCATATTCAGGCAAGAGCTCCAAAACAGTCTGATCCAACCCGCCTTCATCAATTCCGTCCATAAAGCCCTCTTCCATGGCCATGCCGATCAGTGCGGAAGTGACGCTCTTCGTGACCGAAGCTAGAAAATGCAATGTTTCGGCGGTATAGCCACGATAATACTCCTCAAAAACCAAATAACCGTTGCGCACAATCAGCAGACAATCGATATTTCCAAAATGACCGCTTCTCAGCAAATTTGATAGCACGTTGATCTTTGCGGCATGGAATCCCTCGGCTGCCAGTGATGAAATTTCCCAATTGTTATTGACATCGGTTTCCTGAACGCGAAGCTGAAACTCTGCGGAATTGGTAAATTCCTGCAGTATCTGCTCCCGGGTCATACCGGTGCGCATATATTCAAGCCAACCGTCAAATTCTTCTTTCTGCGCACCTCTTCTAAGGATGCCGTTGTAAAGATCCTCCAAAAACTCATGATCCGATCGAGCGCGCAACGCATATTCCGGACTTTGCACAAAACCCAGGGCAATCTGGTGCGCCAGGTCCCGGACGGCCTGTTGGCTGGTATACATTGCATCGCGCATCCATGCCACCCAGCGCCTGAAGCCGGCGGAATCCGGCAGTCGGTCCTGCAGTCCTCGGTAAAAGTCATTGACCAGATTGCATTCGGGAAGACCGGTTTTCCCTCCATACAGGTTTTGCATGTAAAGTTTGAACTCATCACTATAGACAAAAAAGTTCAAAATCACATTGCGGCTCAATCCTTGCTCCAGCAAACCCACCCAGTATTCCCAACCGGCTTGATCCGGCGCCCGATTGAAAAAAGTCTGATAAAGATCACTGACATATTGCCCGTTGGTCTTATTCTGCAGCTGGTACTCCTCAGCGTTGAAAAAGAATTTGGCCAGCGCAATGAATCCTTCCTTGACATCGACATCCAGGGAAGCCATGCGCATGATTTCGTTTTGCCACCCTTCCAAACCTGCCAAATCGGGATCCCGATCCAAAATACAAATATAGTAGTTGCTAATCGTATCTGTGGTCTGATCAGCATACGCCAGACCGACCGCCATGCAGGCCAAAGCGGTGGTGAGTAGCCATATTCTGAGTCTCATTTTTCGCCCTCCTTGATGCAATAAAAAAAGCCTCCAGAGGCATACAGCGCTAAAAGAGCGGCCGGATAGATAGTGCCCGGCTCCATGGGCATCTTTGGCGCGCACCGTTTGCGCTACCTTGGTTGAATCACCGCGCACATCAGATCGAACGTTTTGAATTTTCAGGCCGCCGGGATCGATGGATCAGAAGACCCGCGATGCTGTCGGGTGTTTTTATGCGCGCTATCAATCCGGGTTTATCTGATACTTCCCAGCTAAGGTGCCTGTGGAATCAAATAACTTCACCGTCGGGCCATCCAGGACTACGAAAGCATATTCTTCCGTGTCGGCGAACTGAAAATACAATTTCTCCTGATCGATCTGCCATCTCCCGCTGATTTTCAGTTCGCCGTTTAGCGACAAAGTCAGCGTGCCGTCCTGAAGAAGGGATATGGCTAGCGAGGTTCCCCCGTCAACCGGTATCATTCCGGCGTTCGTGCCAATCCATTCGCTGCCCTCCGCTAAAAACGCTCGCAGACCGGCGGCCGTGAGCCGGACACCGGCCGCAGCTTCAATGGATGGCTCTTCGCCGATATCCGTTTCGCCGGCCGCCGCCAGGATGAGCCACAACAGGCGCCCGATTTCGTTCAAGGCGACATCCGTATCAGGCAGATCTGTCTCCACACGATGAACGATGACTAAATGGATTGAGTCAATAATCGCCTGAACTCTGAGTTGAAATTCTTGTGAGTGCGTAAAGCTTTGCAGCAAGGCCTCCCGTGGCATACCTCCATGCATGATATCAAGCCAGCCCTCAAATTCGGACGGCTGGGCGCCACGCCGCAAAATACCGTTGTAAAGGTCTTCCAAAAAATCACGGTCGGTTTTGTTTTGCAGGGTATATTCCTGACTCTAAAAAATCCCAGCGCAATCTGGTAACAAAGGTCTCTGACCGCCTGATCTCCCTCCAACATGGCCTCTTGCATCAATGCGACCCAGCCGTTAAACCCGGCTGAATCCGGCAGCCGGCCTTGAAATCCACGGTAAAAATCATTGACCAGATTGCACTCCGGCAACGATGAATCTTCATTCCATAGGCCCGCCATGTACAGCTTGAATTCATCGCCGTAGATAAAGTAATTCAGGACGACATTGCGGCTTAAACCGTTATTGAGCAGCGCCACCCAGTAATCCCAAGCAACTTGCTCCGGCACCCGATTGAAGAATGTTTGGTACAGGTCAGCGACATATTGCCTATCGGTTTTGCGCTGCAATTGGTATTCTTCGGAATTAAGAAAGAATTTGGCCAGGGCGATAAAGCCTTCTTTAACGTTCACATCCAGAGAAACCATGCGGTCGATCTCAGCTTTCCACCCCTCTAACCCGGGCGGCTCCGGATGGCGGTCAAGAATATCAAAATAGTATTTGGTAATGAGGGTATCGGTCTGATCGGCGTGGGACAGACCGCCCGCCAGGCCTAGCAGGGCGATAGTAAGTAACCCGATTCGCATTTTCACCTTCTGCCCTCCTTGCTTCAATCACGCCGGACAGCTGTGGCGGCCTTTAACTGCAAAGCTGGACAGGATATCAAGTACCGCATCTTTAATAATCCGCTCCTCTCGCCGAGCCCCGAGCGTCGTGAGAAATTATTTGACTTTGCGCCCTCGCGTGCGCTGGCGCGATTTAACAATTGTGGACGCAAAGGCATACCGGGTAGGTCCTGTTCTTCTAAATCGATTTGCCGCCCCATTCGGTCCGGATTATCTGGTTTCGAAGTTTGTAATACGGTTAAAATGAATATTTGGAATTAGACTTCGATGGGATCGCTAGTGAAAATCACAAAAAGACGGTTTGCGCTTCAAAAATCTGCTTGAGGTTGCGATCAGGTTTCAGGATGAGACGGGTTTTTGATAGTGATACAAGTTCAGTGCTTGCAAGTCAAACAAAAAAGTACTGGAAAAGAAAACAGGACGCATACACATATGACACCCGTCGAAACCGGTCCACTCAACTCGCTCAGGCCAATTCCGGCGTAAACGAAGATTAGCAACAGAACCGATGCCGGAAAGAATGCTCACGGTCAATTGCCATTCTCCGGCACCGGCGCTCGCTTGAAGTCACCGGCTGCGGTCCGCTGCGGTCAAGGCAACACCAAGGGAGGTCAAGAGAACCTTTGCGAAGAATATGAGTCGCCGTGGATCTCGTAATATCATTGGTTTCTTTGAAACCGCGATACTGTCAGTAAGACAGATTCGATAAAATTAGACGGCTGCAGCTAGACGGCGGGACGTTGAGGCCTTGCGCGCGGCAATTTTCAGTTTCAGCTTCCGATTTAACCGCTTTAAATACTCGGCTTTGTTGCCACCAAAACTTTCTGCTAAATCCTGAGCGATGCACACATTCAAACAGGCCTTGTCTCTCAGAGACATTTCACGATGCAGATGAATCGGTGCACTGCGCATGATGAAACCTTTTACTCCCGCCGCCGGCCGGCAACTTCGGCGTTCGCTTTGGCGTCAAAGACTGGCTAATTCTGTTTCAAAAGAACGGGACGATTACTCCAACGCGTACTGCAATCCGTCCTGCCCATTAGTACTGCAAGGGGTGTGCCAGATGTCTTTTGATAACAGCTAGCATCCATGAGTTTGGTACCGACTGAAGTCAGCGGCTGAAGCAAGAGGTCGTGCAGGATGTAATGCGCATAAATCTAGCATGTTAGAATTTGTCGCCCTGTCTGGGCCTTCATGAAGAGCATAGTCGGAACATTCATCGCGGAGCAGCGGGATTCGTTCAGCCGGAGTAGGGGAAATCTCCAACTACTTTGGTGTGTTCGTTTTCGTTACGCACAATGTGCGAAATCGTACGGCCACATTTCAACCGCGCCATCGAGTTGAAGCTAGAAATAGATGGTAAACTGCGTGGGGCCACCCGTTTTGCCTTCGAGGGCAAATTCAAAATGATGCCGGTTTAAAATCTCCTGCACCAGCGTGAGGCCGATCCCCTGACCGTTGTC
>CP070697.1:702312-715130 GCA_020353555.1 Desulfobacterales bacterium | reverse complement strand
GCCGGGTTCAATTCCGAATGGGCGAAAGCCACCACCAGGCAGCGGGCACCCTGATCGATGAGATTCTGGGCCGCGGTGAGCGCGGCCCGTTCATCCGGGGCTTTTATCACGGCGCCGTCTGCTGCAACCTCCTCCTCGATTCCTGCCACCATGTCTGACAGAACCAGGGGGGATTTACCATCTTCGGTCCGTGTGGGCGCTACGCTTTCACGCCCGGCCGTGAGTAAAAGTCCGATCTTGCTTCCATCCCTTTGAATGATCGTGTTGGTTCCGATGGTGTTGGAGAAGCGGATGATATCGGTTTCATAAAGCAGATCTTCCACAGCTAAACCAAAACGATCGGCACCACGCTTCACACAATCGATAAAGCAAACCGTCAGATCGTGAGGTGTGGTTGGAACCTTGACAGTCTCTACCCGCTCGCCGCCCACGAAAAAGCCGTCGGTAAACGTGCCTCCTGTGTCGATGTCAATCGTATAACCCATGACCAAACCCTCCTCTTCTTGCCGTTTTCTTCTGCGAGAATGCACCACCTGTTGTTGGAAAAAGGATTTGTCTATTGGAATTGCTTCCGGGGTGGCGCGTCAGATGTCCGCGCCCCGGATGCCGTTAAGTATGAAAGCTGTGATCTCCTCCGTTACCTCATCGTGGGACAGGGGACCATCGGGGCGATACCAACGCAGGTACCAGTTGATCACGCCCAAGACATTGAAGGCCAGGACTTTGAGATTGCGGGAGGTTACCAGACCCCTATTTGCTAAAGTGCCCAGCTCTTTTAAGTAGATCGCGAGCACACGCCTTTGAATTTGCCGGTTGGCGCGGTCCCCCTCGCGGGAGAGATGCTCCTTGTCCAGCATAAAGATTCTGGTTTCTTTGCCAAAATCCCTGCACTGGCGTAGATGGGTTTCAATGAGCCGTTTGAACCGTTCCAAGGGTTCAAGCTCCATTTCTGAAACCCGCTGCAAGTCATCCAGCAAGGTTTCCGAGGTGCGCTGCAAAATGGCCAACAAAAGCCCCTCTTTGCTGCCGAAATAGTGGTATAGGTTGGAAATGCTGATGCCCAGGGCGTTGGAGATGTCGCGGATGGAGGTCCCTTTGAAACCCTTCGCCGCGAAGAGATCCGTGGCGACGGAGAGAATTTGATCTTTCATGGGGGTGGGTTGGACCATGCGCTCGCCTGCTTTGCCTGACCGGCGCAAAGAAGGAAATGGTTCGTTGCGTGATGCGGCCGCCTGCTGAGTTTAGATCGATCGCGACATTATCGAACGCTCGATCTAATGTCAATAAAAAATTTCACCACAGGGGAATAAAATCTTTTCAAAGCAAAAACAGCGAGTTAAAACTTTTCCGCCATAAATTCCAGTCCTGTCAGCTGACACCCCTGGGTCGTTTTTACTGGAAACTGGTTAAAGCAAACAGACTATGAAGGCCGGCATCACGGGACATCAAGATTTGGGCGATCCCGCAACCGTAACATGGGTCAGGGACACGTTGGCGCGCTTGGTGGTTGAACACAAGGTATCAAAAGGATTCACTTGCTTGGCGAAAGGGGCGGACCAGCTTTTTGCCGCTGTCTTAACCGCAAAAGGTCTTCCCTTTACCGCCATCATCCCTTGCCGCGGCTATGAAAAGGCCTTTGCAGATGTGGTCAATTTTGCACACCAGGCTGGCAAAACGGTTGTGCATGTAGACCCGGTCACTCAAAAAACGACAATCCTGTGAACACGCAACTTTGCTAAGGAAACCCTATTTGTTTAGACGCACGCGCCGGGGATTGCGTCCGGTCGGGGACAACATTTTATTTGACTTTGAAATAAAATTGGCATTAATTAAATGACTAAATCGTTCTCAGCCGCTGAAATACGAGCGGGTGGCAGCCTCGACAGAAGGGAGCCCCGAAGCGGTCGACCCCCCTCCGCCGAAAAGGATGGGAAGTTCATCCACCCGGTCGAATGCGGCGGTTCGTGTTTGAATTCACGATTCCTTAGGCCTCACCTATTCCGTTTGCCGTTTATTTATTGCCAACTTTTCACGCAACAACCTAAATAGTGTCCGTCCGCAAATGCAATCGTTCTTTCAGGTTCAAGGAAGATGACAATATCGGCCACTTGACCATGCGGCCCGTTCACGTTTCAACCCAATGTGAAAATTGGGAAAAACAGCCCTTGCGGACAGACGCTAAAACCCTTAAAGGGGAGGAGACGCTCGCAATGCAAAGAATTCCGAAAGAAAAAGCCGTCTTGGCCATGTCCCCCGCCAATGCCCCGGTTTTACGTGTGAAGTCAGACAGCGCGGTGGTGTTCGAAACCTGTGATTGTTTCAGCAACAAAATCCAAAGTGAAGATCAGCTTTTCGGTTCCGTCGGATGGGACTCGATCAATCCGGCCACGGGGCCCCTCTATGTCGAAGGCGCCGAGCCGAATGACATTCTGAAAGTCGAAATTTTGGACATTGCAATCGCCGATAAAGGCGTCATGACCACGGCGCCGAACTTCGGTGTCCTGGGCGATCTCTTTCAGGAGGAAGTCACCAAAATCGTACCCATCAAAAACGATCAGGCGATCTTCAACGACAGAATTCGAATTCCGATCAAACCCATGATCGGTGTCCTGGGGGTGGCTCCCGCCGAGGGTGAAATCTTGACCGGGACACCCGGCGAACACGGAGCCAATATGGACTGCAAAAGATTAGTTAAAGGATCGACAATTTACCTTCCCGTTAAGGTAAAGGGCGCCCTGCTGTCCATGGGAGATCTTCATGCGGTGCAGGCGGATGGCGAAATCGTTATCTGTGCGGTTGAAATTCCCGGCGAAGTGACCGTAAAGATTACGGTGGTCAAAAACAAGTCCTTGCCGCTGCCGATGTTGGTCGAGGGGGACGATGTCATGACGATCGCCTCCGCCGAGTCGCTGGACGAGGCGGCAACAATCGCCACCAAAAACATGCACCTTTTTTTGATGAACGAATTAAAAATGGATAAACACGAGGCGGGCATGCTCCTGTCTCTCATCGGAGAGTTGAAGATCTGTCAAGTGGTGGACCCCCTCAAGACCGCGCGCATGGAATTTCCCCGATGGGTATTGGAGAAGTACAATTATTCCATGGTATAAAACCGACCTGACGGTCGGGAAGACAGGCGAAGGTTGCGCCTCCCCAAACGGCGCCCGCCGGATGGGCAGCGCTTTGACAATCGCAACGGCTTCCATAACTTGGCCGGCGTGCCGGAATAATCATCTCCGAGGAGTCCGCAGCTTTTGCAGGAGAATGCGATCCGGCTGAATCGCGTCGAAAACACACTTTGGCGCTGCAACGGCACCGAAGTAAGCACCTTCGGACAAACAACGGGGGCTGGGTGGAGGGGCGTAAGGGCCGCTTTCGATCGCAATGGTTAACACTTCAGCGAATAAAGGAGGAAACGTCATGGAAAGATCAGACCGACGCGCTAAAAAGAGTTTGCTGTGCTTGATCACGAGCCTGGTTGCGCTGGGCCTGCTGTTCGGCCCGGCCGCCGGAACCTATAAAGTCTGGGCCGCGGAAAAGAAAGAACTCGTCATCGGGGGCGCTCTCTGTCTCACCGGTGTCCAGGCGCCCCTTGACATGCCCGGTTTGAGAGGCGCCCAAGTCGCGGTCAAAGAACTGAACGAAAAAGGCGGTATTCTCGGACGCCCGGTGAAATTCATCAACCTGGATGGCAAAAGTGACCCGGTCACGGTCGGAAACGTGACCGTGCAGCTCATCAATCAAGGTGCCGAGCTCGTCGTGGCTCCCTGCGACTTCGACTTCGGCGGCCCGGCCAGCCGGGAAGCCCAGAAGGCCGGCCGGGTGGGCATATCCACCTGCGCGTCCTCACCTCTTTACAGCTCCAAAGCCTTGGGTGACAAACAGTTTACGCTTTCGATGTGGAACACCACCATGGGAGCCGCGGCGGCCGAATACGCATACGTCGAGAAAGGCTGGAAAACGGCGTACGTTGTCACGGACACTTTTATCGACTACACCACTTCTCTGAGTGAGTACTTTATCAAAGCCTTTGAAATGTACGGGGGAAAGGTCTTCGCCGAAGACAAGTACACCCAGGGCGACCAGGATTTTTCAGCGCAACTGGCCCGCATCCAGGCGCTCCAGGAAAAGCCGGATGTGCTCTTCATCTCCTCCTACATGCCTGACCTGGGAACGATCATCCGCTCGATTCGTGAAGTGGGCATCAATACTCCCATAATGGGAGGAGATTCTTACGACGATTCAGGGCTATTTGACGCCTTGGGTGATAAGTTCGGCAATGATATCTGGTTTGTAACGCACAGTTGGATGGGGCCCGAAGGCAAGGTCGGCATGGACAAGTTCTTGGAACGTTATCAAAAAGAATTCGGCGAAGCACCGGATACGGCTTTTGTCGCCACCGGCTACGACACTATCATGGTGATGGCCCAGGCCGTCGAAAAGGCCGGCAGCACCGACGGCGCAGCCGTGGCCAAGGTCATGGAAACCACCGAGTTCGATCTGCTCACCGGCAAGCTTAAGTGGTCGGATGCCGGCACTGGCCATGAACCCAACAAAGAAGCCGTACTGGTGGAGCTGGCCCAGGGGAAGCCGGCATTTATCGGCTGGCGCCGTCCGGAAAAAGTGCCTCCACCGTAGACACCTTTCATGGAAAGAGACGAAGGCAGCGCTTGAATGCAAGTTCCTATTCTTGGGAAGGTCGGGTCGAGTCCGAGCCGCATCGTGGGGTCGCGTTCCTCCGCCCAATCAAGCAGGAAGCGTCTGCCCAGAAATAATAACCAAGGGCGAGCCCCCAGCGCCCTGGCTTTGCTAAAATCAACAACTCTTACCCCCATTGTTGCTTGAACAACATGGCAAAAAAAGGTCGACCACCCGTAATCATATCGTATATCCAGGCAACTGGATCGGTGTTCGAATATCCCCTGAAGCGGATTCAAGGGAACGGGCCAATCTTGGCAAGTTGTTTGCCCTTTGGGCTGCGCTTGCAGCAGCGACCCAACCGGTCGGGAAAGGCGGAGGGCTCCAGATCCTATGCCATCAAGGGCTCGCGGTAGTACACTCGCGCTTCACCGGGACGCTGGAGTCCATCGACTTTTGCGACGCTCGGGGGTACCATTGGTTCGGTCATTATGATCTCACCCGCCGACGGGCACACCCCGCTCACCGCTCTGGTTGTTCAGGGCATCACGATGGACTTTGTTGGTTTGCGGGCCCTTGAAAATGTCAATTTGACACTGCGCCAAGGGGAGATTCTCGGTTTAATCGGGCCCAACGGATCCGGCAAGACCACGATGATCAATGTTATAACCGGCCTCCTGCGGCCCACGGCGGGCCGGATTCAAGCGGACGGAGCCGACATTACCGGCAAACCACCCCACAAAATCGCCCAGACAGGCGTTGCCCGCACCTTCCAAAAAGTCAAACTTTTCAGAGAACTCACTGTTTTTGAGAACGTTAAAGTCGCGGCCGTGAGTGTTGGTATGCCGAATCGCCGGGCCAAAGAGCAGGCCTGGGTCGCGCTTGAAGAACTGGGCATCGAAGCGTGGTCGGGACGGATTGCCGGTACCCTGCCTTACGGGCACGAACGTAAAGTCGAAGTGGCGCGCGCCTTGGCAATGAATCCCAAGTTTATCCTACTGGATGAACCGGCCGCCGGAATGGACGAGGAGGAATCCGCCGCCCTGCTTCAAATATTGACCCCGATCCCGGAGAAGAAAAATCTTGGAATGCTCATCGTCGATCATGATATGAACCTCATCATGCGGCTGTGCAACCGTCTGCATGTCTTGAATTACGGCAAAACAATCGGTGAAGGAACGCCGGAGGAGGTACGCCGTATTCCGGAAGTCGTCGAGGCTTACCTGGGAAGTTAGCCCACAGCAAAGTGATCTGGGGAGACCCCGCGAGACAAGAGGAGGTTTCGGCAGCGGTGTTGGCATTAGATAATATTCACGTCAATTACGGCGCAATCGTCGCTTTGCGAGGAGTCTCGTTAAATGTTCGCGAGAATGAATTGGTGGCACTCATCGGAGCCAATGGTGCCGGGAAGTCCACGGCGCTGTCCACCATCGCGGGCGTATTGAAACCGGCCGGCGGGACCATCATATTCCAGGGCGAGTCTATCGCCGGACTTGCGCCTGAGAAAATCATCCGCCGGGGTATCGCGATGATACCGGAGACACGGGAAATCTTTTCCGGTTTGACAGTCATGGAAAACTTGCTGCTGGGGGGATACATTCGAAAGGACACGGTCGAATTCAAGCGCGATTTGGAAAGAATGATCGATCTTTTCCCGATTCTGGGAGAACGCCTCAACCAAGCCGCCGATACGCTGTCCGGAGGAGAGCAGCAGCAGTTGGCCATCGCCCGAGCCCTGATGTCTCACCCCAAGCTCCTGATGTTGGACGAACCCTCCTTGGGCCTGGCACCCACATTGGTCAATCATGTCTTTAAGCTGGTCGCCCGCTTGCACGCCGAAGGCATGACCATTCTGCTGGTTGAACAGAATGTCAATCAGACGCTGAAGATTTGCGACCGCGTCTACCTTCTGAAGATGGGCCAGGTGGCCGCCCAAGGCTTACCGGAAAATCTGCGCGAACACGTGGATGTGGAAAGCGTTTATCTCGGCGACAGAATCGACGCGCAATAAAAAACAAAGGGGGAGCTCTGACTTGAGTTTTGGTTCTTTCCTGCAATTCCTTATCGATACGTTGAGCCTGGGCAGCCTCTATGCCCTTATGGCATTGGGAATGGTCATTGTCTACGGGATTTTGCGGCTCGTAAACTTTGCCTACGGTGAATATATCATGGTGGCGGGATATACGCTTTTTTTGCTGAGCCAAAGCCCCGTCCCGTGGCTGATTATGGCCCTGCTGTCCGTGCTGGCAGCAGTCGGCGCCAGCTACCTCACGGAAAGAGTCGCTTTTCGACCGGTTCGGGAGCAGACGGTGACGGCCATGCTGATCACCTCGTTTGCCGTCAGCACCTTATATCAGAATGCGGCGCTGCTGTTTATATCGCCGCGGGCCAAACTCGTGCCCCTTCCGGACATCTTCTCAAAAAGCATCGTTTTCGCCGGGCTTGTGGTACCGTTGCGAAACATCCTGGCGATCATCGTGACGTTCGCCCTTCTGGGGTTTTTCGCTTTGCTGCTTAAACGGACGATCATCGGAATCGCGTTGCGGGCCGCGGCCGACAAGTTTACGATGACGCGCATGCTTGGCATTCCGGCCAATTTGGTGATTGGTGCGGCCTTCGCCATCCACGGGCTGCTGGCCGGAGTCGTCGCGCTCTTCTGGTTCGGACGCATTGGATCCGTTACTCCGGGAATCGGGCTGGCACCTCTTCTCGTCGCTTTTATCGCCACGGTTATCGGCGGCATGCGGAGTCTCTTGGGCGCGGTTGTGGGCGGCTACGTACTGGCTTTAATCAACGTGGCCTTCAACAATCTTTTGACGCAGAATTTTCTTGAATACCGGGATGCTTTTACGTTTTCTCTCGTCATCCTAATTCTTTTATTGCGTCCGGAAGGACTCGTTCGGGCTCGTTGACTGCAGGGGGAATGCCTTCGATGAAAGACAAGCCGGCCTCAACCGCTACAAGGTCCCACATAATTACGCTCCTGATCCTGTTGTTGCCTCTCATAATTATCGCGGCGGTTACGAAGTTAATCGGGAATGTTTTGTTCGAGCGCGTTGTGATTACCCTGTTTATCAACCTCATACTCGTACTGGGGTTGCAGGCATTTATGGGAAATTCCGGCATATTGTCATTCGCTCATATCGGCTTTATGGGTATCGGAGCGTATGCGTCGGTACTGTTTTCGATGGCGCCGCAGATGAAAAAGCTCGCACTGCCCGATCTGCCGCTGTGGCTCGGCCATCTTCAGCTGCCGTTTCTTCCCTCAATCCTTATCGGTGCCATTATCGCGGCTCTCATTGCGGCGGTGGTGAGCTTCCCTCTTATGCGTTTATCCGACGCCTCAGCGGTGATTACCTCTTTTGCCCTCTTGGTGGTAATTCACACCATTCTGGTACACTGGAAAACGGTGACCAACGGTCCGCAAACGTTATTCGGCGTGGACCGTTACACCCATTTAGAAACAAGCATGTGTTGGGCCTTCATTTTTATCGCGCTGGCCTATTGGTTTAAAGAGTCGAGCATTGGACTACAACTGCGCGCCTCTCGGGATGAAAGGGAAGCCGCATCCACCATCGGTGTCAATATCATTTTGGTGCGCTGGCAGGGTTTTATCCTCAGTGCTTTCATGGCGGGGCTGGGCGGAGGATTATGGGCCCATTTTATTACTTCTTTTTCGCCCAAGGCATTTTGGTTGAAAGAAACGTTTGTGATTCTCAGCATGTTGGTTATCGGCGGCCCAAACAGTGTTTCGGGGGCCGTGGTGGGCGCCTTGCTGGTCACAGGTGCCTTTGAAGGTCTGCGAGGCCTCGAAAACCAGATCAATATTGCTCAAATCCTCCCGGTGCAGCTCATCGGCCTCACAGAGATCGTGCTTTCTCTGACGATGATCGTCATTCTCATCAAGCGCCCGCTGGGGATCATGGGAGGTAGGGAATTCAGATGATACCGATACGCCCCCAAATGCACGACACCCGCCAGGCCTGCACACACGGCAGCACGTCGCGAACGCGTTCGGAGGAAGGCCACAGGAGATGCGTCTTTATCCATTGCTACCGATCAATCCACATCGTTGCTCGAACCGGATTCGCCTCTGGCAACCGCGCCGAACAGCCGCTCATTGCGCACTCCGTGCCTAGATGCCGTTGCCAAAACATCCTCGCATCTTTCTCCAAGCAACGTTTCAATCTCCATTCCGAATGATGACTCCTTGTCACGTTCGTGTTCAGCCTTTGCACCACGGCGCCGATTGTGTCGCACCCACCCAACAGCTTTAAATCGGGAAGATTACAAAACTGTCAAAGATTTTCAGTGGGTTTTATATTGTGGCCGGCCTGACTCCAGCCGCCGGGAGGCCGCCGGCTGCGCTTGGGATTAAGCGTTTCAATTTGCCGGGTTCTATGGCATATTCCTCCCGATTCCGCGACCGCCCGGCGTCGTTTCCGGGTCCGGAATCCCGCCGGCGGCCGTCGGGCGGGAGTCGCCCGCAGCGGCCCCTGGCGTGCGGCGCAGATTAGATAGCGATATTCGAAACGAGTTTGCGTTTTATGGACTGGGATTATCTCGTTCAGCACCCCTTGCTGGGTCTGGTGTTGGGGGTCTGCCTGGTGAGCGTGGGTTGGCGGACCGTGTGCTTGGGCGTTGCGCTCGTCAAAGCGGTCTGTCAACGGGATTTGCGGCGGCAACCCCTATGGCGGCTGATCTCGTCCGCCGGGGGGTCCTCGCCTGTGACCGTCTTACAAAAGACGATCGGCGGCCTGCTGCGCTATATTTTTCACGCCGGTCTGATCGTCGTGCCCATCTGGTACGGCGGCCATATTCCTCTCTGGGAAGAATACGGCTTCGACTGGTACTGGACGGCGCTGCCGGACCCCTGGATCGATCGGTTGACGATTCTGGTCCTGGTCTTGGCGCTGTACTTTGGATTGCGGCGGATTTGCGTTAGAGACCTTCGCCGCCGCTCGGCCGTGCCCGACTATGTGGTCATTACCGTCACCGCCCTGCCCTTTGTGACCGGCTACCTCCTGACCCACGGTGATTTGAGGGCCTGGCCGGTTCTAGACGCCCAGATGGAAACCTTGCACGTGCTGACGGCGGAAATGATGATCGCGCTGGCGGCCTTTCTTTTCTGTCGGATTCGGATAGCGGCCGACCGGTGCACGGGCTGTGCCTCCTGCGGCGGCGCGTGTGCGACGGGCGCCCTCAGGATCGCCGACGAGGGCTCCCGGCGCTTGATTCGCTACGCCGCCCATCGGTGTATCCGCTGCGGGTCGTGCGTTCGGATCTGCCCCGCAAGCGCCGCGGAACTCCGCCACGAAATCAGCTTCCGCCGCTTGTTTCAATTCGCGGCGCCCCAGCCGCTTTGCTCCGTCGCCCTGCATTTCTGCGAGCAATGCGGCGCCCTGGTCGCCCCCCAGCCCCAGGTGGCCCAACTGGTTCCGGATTTTTTACCCGACGGGGCGAGCCTTTGTCCGAAGTGCAGCCAAAGATCCGCGGCCCGCAAACTCCTGGGGCGGCCATGACGGCGGAGCTCAGATTCGACCGGCCGCCGTCGGGGTCCGCTTTTATCCCGTTCCTTTTCAATTGACGCTCAGCGTCCGGTCTGCTAATCAGTGTCTTTCCGGAAATGGCTTTTTTTTCAATTTTGGCGTCAGGCCCGCGCCGCGTGCCGGAACACCTTGCCGGACGAACGTTACTTTGTCGCATTACGTAAAGCCTTCCGCGGACGCACACAATGGCTAACATGGCCAATGCGGCAAAGTCGAGCTAGTTGAAGCTGACAAAGCGAATTCGGAGGAAACACTTGATGGCTAAAAACCTTTTGATTTATCCGGAAAAATGTCTGGGGTGCCGCATTTGTGAAATGTTTTGCTCCCTGGCCCACACGGATACCTGCAACCCGGCCCGCTCGCGCATCAATGTCATCAAAATGGACATGGACGTCCGCTGCGTTCCCATGGTTTGCCAGCAATGCACAGATGCTGCCTGTGAAAAGGCCTGTCCGGCCCATGCGATCCAGCGCAATGAGACCACCGGTGCCCTGGAAACCGATCCGGAGGCCTGCATCGGCTGCCGCATGTGTGTGCTGGCCTGCCCCTTCGGCGGGACGAGTGTGGATCCGCGCGAGGGCAACGTGTTTCGTTGCGATCTCTGCGACGGCGATCCGATGTGCGTCGAGGTCTGCCCCTACGGCGCCATCAGCTACGTCGAAGAGGATCGGCAGGGATTGCACAAGAAGCGCAGCGGGGTGGAACGGTTCCTGGCCGCTATCGAACGGCTCCCGCTGAACCCGGGCTCCAAGTGACTGGTATCCGTACCCCGGGGTGGACGGCACCGCCTAGGACGGCGGTCGGACCCACTCCACCTTTGTAAAGGACCCGCAGGATGAACGCCAGCGACCCCATGATTTTGCAGGTCGATCTCAGCGACCGGACGATTGTGCGCCGTGACCCCGCCCCTTATGCCGCGCGTTTTGCCGGCGGCCGCGGGGTGGGAAGCAAAATTCTTTACGACGCGCTGAAACCGGGTGTCGATCCCCTAGGCCCGGAAAACGTGCTGGTTTTCAACACCGGCCTGCTTTCCGGCACCGCCGCCCCGGCCGCCGGCCGAACGGATGTGTCGGCCAAATCCCCCCTGAACGGCTATCACGGCGTGACCAACTTCGGCGGCTTCTGGGGGGCGGAACTCAGCCAGGCCGGCTACCATCACGTGGTATTCACCGGTGCCAGTGAGGAGCCCGTTTATCTCCGGATTGAAAACGACCGCGTGAAACTGTGTGACGCCCGCCATCTCTGGGGATTGGATACCTACGCCACGATGCGGCAGTTGCGGCGGGAAATGGGCGACGAGGATGTCCAGGTGATCGCCGTCGGGCCGGCCGGCGAAAATGGGGTCCGCTACGCATCCATCAATGCCAGCATGGGCGATGCCGCCGGGCGGATGGGCATGGGGGCCGTGATGGGGGCCAAAAAGCTCAAGGCCGTGGTGGTCCGCGGTACCCGCGGCATCCGACTCCACGATCCCGGCCGCTTCCTGGAACTGGCCCGCGATACGCACAAATTTCTGCGCGACAGCGCGACTTTCCAAAACTTCGCCGTGTCCAAGGCCAAGGGTGATCCCATGTTCAGCCCGAAGGCGCACGACGATATGCCCTTCGGCAACTTCGAAGCCGGCGCCTGGGAGAATTTCCAGCACCTGGAGGCGGAGAAGTTCTTTTTAAAACATCAAATCCGGCGCACCGGCTGCTTTGGCTGTCCGCTGCAGTGCATGCACCTGGTTCAGGTTCCCGGGGCCGATTACGGCCTGTCCCACTGCATGAACTTTCAAAGTCTTCTGGGAACAGTCTGGAACGATGATTTGAACACCATGTGGGAGGCCATCGTCCTGGTCAACAAGTACGGCCTGGACGCCCATGAAACCGGAGGCATCCTGGCGCTGCTCATGGAACTTTACGCCGAAGGGGTTATCACCGCCGAGGATACCGACGGGATTGCCATGGAAAGGGGCCGCCGGGAGGCGATCCTGCCGATGATTCACAAGATCGCCCGGCGGGAAGGGATCGGCGCCATCCTGGCCGAGGGGCCAGTGCGGGCGGCCCAGGCCATCGGGCGCCGGGCCGAAGATTACGTCGTGGCCGCCAAGGGACTCTTCCCGCACGGATATGCGTTTCAGGTGGTGGAAGGCACCAGTTTGATGCAGGCGGTCAGCAGCGGCGAGCCTTTTCAGACTTACGGGACGGGAATCGAACGGACGATCGACCCCCGGAATCCCGATCCGCGGCTGATGGCCCAGGCCGAGGCGCTCTACGGCTCCCCCGAGGCCTATCTGCCGGGCAACTACAGTCCAGCCAAGGTCCGGATGGTCATCGACGCCGAGCATCGCTCCCGGGTCCCCGACCTGCTCGGCGTGTGCCTGACCTCGATCGTTTATGTGCTGAAAACCATACCGGACGTACACTTTCTCTACGACCGCCTGGCTGACCTGGTCCACGCGGCCACGGGCCGGCCCCTGAGCCGCCTGGAGCTATTTGCGGCCGCTGAACGTCTGGTCAACCTGGAACGCTGCCTCGATGCCCGGGAGGGATTGCAGCGCGGGGACGATACCCTTCCGCCACGCTTCTTCCGGCCCTTTGACAGCGGGATGCACCGGGGGAAAGCCCTTGATCCGGAAAAGCTGGAAGC
>CP070697.1:689253-702212 GCA_020353555.1 Desulfobacterales bacterium | reverse complement strand
ATCACCTCGGCCTGCGCGCTGCCGCGACCCGTTAGCGCGTCCGAGGCGGCCGCTATGGCCGCACCACTGCCCATGGTTTTGAGAAATCTGCGGCGCGTGATCCCCCGGCCGCATTCGGCTTTGGGGGCGTCATGCTCATGATCGGTTTTCATGGTTTTCCTCCGGCGGAGTTTTGAAAGATATAAGCGATATAAAAGGATTGGAGGGGTGAAATGATGGAATGATTAATTCTACTTTCTCAAATTAGCCATGTTCAGCATTCATGCCGCTTGTCCCCGGAAGGCTTGCGGTAATGTGATAAAGTAGAATTAAGAACCGGCGCTATTGTCGGGCAGAATAAGGGGATCCTCTGCGCAAGTCAACAAGAAAAGGGGACAATCAGATATTTCAATGCCCTTGTATCTTGATCGTCGCAAGTCCGCCTTCGGTGACATGATTAATGGGGTTTTTGAACCCTATTTGGTGGTTAAAAGATGATTTTGCAAACATCCTAATTTGGTTTTGATAGACTTCACTCTTGCCAAAAGCGGCCGGACGCACTAGATTCGTGGCGCCGTTAAATTGTCAAAATTCACGCGGGTGACCATTGTGAAACAGGTTATAACCATTCGACAACTGCTACAAATCATTACTTTGTTGCCCGCCGGCTGAACTTGACACCGTCCGCTGTCCGCAGGCTTGCCAGACGCGGGCGTGTGACCGCGGAAACCAACGCAATCGTCGCGCAACCGGCTGAAGTCCGATAGTCTTCCGTCCGATGAGGGCTTCAGCGCGTGACTTGCGAACAGGATCGAAGATTTGGCAATTTTTCACAACCGCTTGCTTTTTCCAGGCAGATATCAGGTAATTATTTCAAGTGCGCCGGAGAAAGCCCATGCAAAATAAGAAAAGGCTTTACGCCTCAGTGCTGATATGGGCCGCGGCCCTCGGGGTACTTTATCTGACAAGGTATTACAATTACCTGTTTTTTTATGCCCTGACCGAGATGTTTAGCGTTGCCGTCGCCGTGGCGATCTTCATGCTCGTCTGGAATGTGCGTCGGTCGCTGGACAACCCATATTTACTCTTTGTGGGTGTGGCCTACCTGTTCGTCGGTTGCCTGGACTTGGTCCATACCCTGGCCTACCAAGGCATGGGTCTCTTTAAGCAATACGAGGCCAACCTCCAGACCCAGTTGTGGATCGCCAGCCGGTATTTGGAGAGCCTGTCGCTCATGCTAGGCTCGTTTTTTCTTGGCAGACGGTTGAAACTGGAGTTTGTCCTGGTTGGCTGCCTTGGAGCAACCGCTCTGCTTCTGGGGACCATCTTTTATTGGGATGTGTTCCCCGCCTGTTTTGTAGAGGGAGTGGGACCGACTGCCTTCAAGGAACTGAGTGATTATGCCATTGTCCTGATCCTTGCTGCCGCCATTGCCATGCTGTTCAACCAAAGCGACCAGTTTGACCCGGTCGGTCTGCGGTTTATAGGGGCATCCATCGCTTTCACCATCTTGTCGGAACTGTGTTTCTCATTTTTCATGGATGTCTATGGGATTCCTTATTTTTTCGGACATTTCCTCAAACTCATCTCTTTTTATTGCATCTACAAGGCGATCATCGAGCTGGGCATGTCGAAACCCTTCGCGGTGCTCTTCCGGAATCTCAAGGACAGTGAAGATATCTTCCGGAGAGAGCGCGACTTTATCTCAGCCGTCCTGTCAACGGCAGGAGCCCTGGTGGTTATCCTTGACCTGGAAGGAAGAATCGTCCGGTTCAATAGGGCCTGCGAACGGCTCACGGGATATTCCTTCGAGGAGGTTAAGGGGAGACCCTTTGGGGACCTGTTTCTCATCCCGGAGGAGGTTGGGCCGGTCCAGGCTGTTTTCGGGCGGCTGAGCATGGGACAGTTTCCAAACGAGTACGAGAACCACTGGGTCGCAAGGGACGGGAGTCGTCGTCGCATCATGTGGTCCAACACAGCCTTGGCTGGCTCCGGCGGTTCCGTCGAACACATTATTTGCACGGGAATTGACATCACGGAGCGCAAGCGGGCCGAGGAAGCCCTGAGAGAAGCCCATGACGAGTTGGAGCGACGGGTGCAGGAACGCACTGCGGAGCTGGTCGCAGCAAACAAGCAGCTCGCGCAACAATTGGCAGAACGCCGGCGGGCGGAAGAAGAGCTTCGCGAAGCGGAGAAGAAGTACCGTATTGTGGCCGACAATACCTACGACTGGGAATGGTGGCGGGATCCGAAGGGGAATTTCATCTACGTGTCACCTTCCTGCAAGCGAATTACCTATCACGAAAGAGACGAATTTCAGGGCGACCCCGACTTGCTTTTCAGAATTATCCACCCTGAGGACCAAGCGTCTTTCATCAGGCATCAGAACGACGTCGAGCAGGCGTATTCCTCCGGCGAATTAGAGTTTCGAATTCTCCGCCCCGACGGGTCCCTCCGGTGGCTTGCCCACACCTGCCAGCCTGTCTTCGACGATCACGGCCGATTGCTGGGGCGTCGGGGAAGCAACCGCGACATCACCGCGCATAGAGCGGCCGACGACGCCCTGCGAGAATCCGAGAAGCAACTTCGATACCTGTCATCCCGGCTTTTGACCGCCCAGGAAACCGAGCGGCGGCGAATTGCAGGCGCACTGCACGATGAACTCGGGGGAGCGCTGGCGGTCCTGAAACTCAGGACCCGTTTTATCGAAAGGAACCTGCAGCCGGGCCAGACGGCGATCAGGGAGGAATGCCAATGGAATCTGCAGTACATCGATCAGATCATCGACGACGTGCATCGTCTCTCCCGTGACTTGAGTCCGTCCATCCTCGAGGATATCGGCCTGACGCCCGCTCTCGGGTGGCTGATCGACAATTTTGTCAGACATTACGGTATCAAAGCGGCCCCTCGCATTGAAAATGTCGATCATTTGCTTTCAAGAGATGATCAGATTATGATATTCAGAACCTTTCAGGAGGCCCTCACGAACATCGGCAAGCACGCGCAGGCCGGAAATGTTGTAATTGAGGTCAGGAGAGTCGAAGACCGTATTTCTTTATTCGTTGAGGATGACGGCCGGGGATTCGATATGGAGGAATTATCCGCGAAAAAGGTTTCAGAAAAGGGCCTGGGTTTGGCCGCCATGAATGAACGGGCCAGGATGCTGGGAGGATCGCTTAGTCTGCGCAGTGAGCAGGGGAAGGGGACGCGAATCGCCCTTTCCATCCCGCTAAGAAAAGGAGAAAAACGCTGATGGGGAGTTACCATGTCGTTGTGGCCGATGATCACGCCCTGTTTCGGCAGGGGCTGAAAGGCCTTATCGATGGCGTCGCCGATCTGGCGGTTGTGGGAGAAGCCGGCGACGGCCTCGAGCTTCTCACGCTCCTGAAGTCTAACCTTACGGCCCTGCATCTGGTGATTCTCGACATCTCCATGCCGAACCTCAGGGGTATTGAAGCCGTTCGCGAAATCAGGAGCCTACGCCCGGAGGTGAAAATTTTGATCGTCACCATGCACCAGGACAAGGAATACCTCTACCAGGCCCTTGCCGCCGGAGCCGATGGATACTTTCTGAAAAAGGATGCCGATGCCGAACTGTTTGCCGCCATAGAGAAAATTCGCAAAGGCCGCATTTATGTGTCCCCCCATCTCTCCGAGAAGCTGGAGGATGGTTGGGAACGGATCCGCAGGGGGCTCGGCAAACCTGTCTTGACGACCCGGGAAACAGAGGTCTTGAAACTGATTGCCGAGGGGAAGGCCAACAAAGAAATTGCCGATGCTCTCTTCATCAGCGTCCACACGGTGGAACGCCACCGCGCCAACATCATGGAAAAATTGAATCTCAAAAAGACCGCCGACCTTGTCCGCTACGCCATCCAGAGGGGCTTTCTCTGATCGCCTTGGGGTTTTCGGAGCCGTCCGTTGCGGCTCATTCGGGTTCCAATTCACCCTAACATTCTATCCCGCCTCCACCCGCCTTCCGCAAGGCACAAGCCGGAGACAGGTAACGATGCCGATCTGGCATCCGCTTAAACCCGGCTTTTTCTCAGCAAAACCCATCACCCGCTTCCACCTGCATATTGCCGATTTTTTTGGCAGTCTATGTTTCCGGTTCGCATACATTGTTTTGACTATATCAAAATGGCTGTTTCCCCGAATTGCGGCCGCACGTTCAACCCGATAGAGATAGATAGCCGAAGGTACATTCCTCTTTGCGGTTCAAAGCGGGGAAAAACATGCCAAACAAATGCCCTTACCGTGTGGTCGTGGCCGATGATCATGCCGTGTTCCGCCACAATTTGAAGCGGATTCTCAGGGAAAGAAGTGACCTGGAGGTTGCCGGGGAGGCGGGCGACGGTGTCGAACTCCTTGCAATCCTGTGTCTGATTGCGCCGGCCGCGCACATGGCCATTGTCGACATCGCCATGCCGCACATCGGCGGAATCGAGGCCACCGCTGCGATCAAGCGTACCTATCCCGGCATGAAGGTGTTGATCCTGAGCATGCACAGAGAGAAACAGTATGTCCATGAGGCGATGTCCGCCGGTGCGGATGGATACCTGCTGAAAGAGGATGCGGATGCCGATCTTTTCCCGGCTATCGAGAAAATCAGGGGGGGCGGGGTCTATCTGTCACCCCTGTTGAACGAAATGGAACGCGTCTGATTAATTAGTTTTGACCATCGCAAAATGTTTGTTTCTGAGAATCGTTTTCTTAGCTTGCCCTGGTTAGAGTGGATAATTGAACGTTCTAACGTCAACGTCAAAGGAGGTGGTGAAACCAGAGGCGGTAATACCAACGTTTGGTTGAGGTATCTGAATCAGCATAAGGAATCAGGAAGAATATCACAGCGAGAGACCACAATGAAGGAGATTCGAAATGAAGGAGATTGAATTGGCATTTAGCACAATGCGGCCCAGGTACCTGCGGTGGATGCACCTGATAGTGGTGGCAATCATGGTGCTTGGCTTGGGAATTACTCAAGGCGCAGCGGCTCCAAACAATAATTCGAAAAAACCGATACTCACCAAGTCCGGCAAGAAGGCCGCGCTCCAGCAGGCGGCCGAAGCCATTCTCCTGGCACCTGCCGGGCCGACGGACGGAACGAAGGTCCCGCACTACTTCGGGCCCTTCCCGAACTGGGCCAACAGCCCGTTTACGTTGCCCGATGTCACGGTGACGATCACGGGCGACGGCATGGGCGCGGCAGCCACGGCCACGGTGGGGACCGGCGGCGCCGTCACCGGCATCACCATCACCAACCCGGGCAGCGGCTACACGACCGCGACGGTCGACATCACCGGCGCGGGCACGGGAGCCACTGCTGACGCTGTGATCGACCCGACGGTTGTTGTCACCGCCATCAACGTTGTTGACGGCGGCGCGGGTTACACGGCCCCGCTCGTCACGATAACGGGTGGCGGCGCCACCACGGACGCGACCGCCACCGCGTACGGCGGCGTCGATGCTGTCGCGCTCACCACCGGAGGCAGCGGCTACACCTTCCCGACCGTGGACTTCGACATGCCGGATGGACCGGACGGTGTTAAGGCCACGGCGCATGCCCTCACAACGGACGACGGCACCGGCAATGGCACCTTTACGATCACAGGGATCATGGTGGACAGCCCGGGCTCGGGCTATTCGTTCGCGCCCAACGTCGTGATCCGTGACGGCACGATCTTCGACCCGATCAAGCCCGGCGGGTCCGGCGCCACGGCCACGGCCACGTTGACCATCCAGACGGTCGTCCTGGAAACCTTCGGCGCGGGCTACACATCCGCCCCGACGGTGGACATCACCGACCCTGACCCAGCCGCTACCCTCGCCACCGCCACGGCCGTTACCGACTTCGGCGCGGTCACTGGGATCGCAAACCTTGTCGGCGGCTCCGGCTACCTCACCGCGGGCGGCATCAAGAAGTTCCAGGACGGGCTGCCGAAGCTGTGCGACCCCTCGGTCGCGGCCCCAAACCCGGGTAATTGCACTGATGCCGCGAACAACCTGGGGCAGTACGTGCCGCTGGCGGTGCCCGACACCACCACCTTTCCGGGCGATGATTACTACGTAATCGCGCTGGTGCAGACCCGGGAGCAGATGAACACTTCCCTGCCCCCGACGCTGCTGCGCGAGTACGTCCAGCTCGAGACCACGGACAACGCCGGATGGAGTAAAAATGTTCAACTTGCCAACGAAAACCTTGACCCGAACTTGCTCCCCACCCCGATTCTTATTAACGGCCAGCCGGTCTTCGGGGTGGACAATCCCCACTTCCTGGGGCCGGTCATTGCGGCCGCCAAGGATCGGCCGGTCAGGGTCCTGTTCTACAACCTCCTGCCGACCGGCCAAGGCGGGGACCTATTCATCCCCAAGGACTCCACGATTATGGGCTCGGGCCCGCACCCGCAGAGCAATCCAGCCCTGTTCGACCCGCTCGATGACGGCACGGTCATGGACGCTGTCCGCAACCCGTTCTGCACCGAAAATCCCAGCGACCCCGATTGCTTTAAGGACAACCGGGCCACCCTGCACCTGCACGGCGGCATCACCCCGTGGATCAGCGACGGGACCCCGCACCAGTGGAATACCCCGGGGGGTGAGGATACACCCTATCCAGAGGGCGTCAGCCAACGAAACGTCCCCGACATGTGGTTCGACGCCAGCGGTAATCTGATCGCTACGTGCGCTGGCCAGACGACATGCGCCGAGCCGGGCGCCACGAACGATCCGGGACCGGGGGCCATGACGTTCTACTGGACCAACCAGCAGAGCGCGCGTCTGATGTTCTACCATGACCACGCCTGGGGCATTACCCGCCTCAACGTGTACGCGGGCCAGGCCGCGGGTTACCTGATCCAAGATCCGACGGAGCAGGCGCTTCTCGCCAGCGGGACCATCCCCGCCGACCAGATCCCGCTCGTCATCCAGGACCGGACCTTCGTGCCTGACGTAACCCAGCTCAGCGAGCAGGATCCGACCTGGGACTACGACCGTTGGGGTGGCTACGGCGACTTCTGGTACCACCACGTCTACATGCCGGCCCAGAATCCGGGCGACCCGACGGGCATGAGCGCGTTCGGCCGCTGGATGTACGGGCCGTGGTTCTGGCCGCCGGCCACGCCGCCGCACGGGCCCATCGCCAACCCTTACTATGACCCGAGCTGCAACCTCAACGATCCGGCCACCTGGCTGTACCAGACCGACCCGTTCTGCGAGCCGGAGCTGATCCCGGGGACGCCCAACATCTCGGTCGGGATGGAGCAGTTCAACGACACTCCCATCGTCAACGGCACGGCCTACCCCACGCTCACAGTCGAACCCAAGGCCTATCGCCTGCGTATACTGAACGCGGCCAACGACCGCTTCTTTAACTTCAGTTGGTATGTGGCTGACCCGGCGAGCGAGACCGACGTCGCCATTGGCCCGACCGAGGTCGCGCTGAACCCCGTCGAGCTGGCGGCCGCCCAACTGGACCCGAACATCTTCCCGACGCCGGACACCAGTGTCAGTCCGGCCGGGCCCGACTGGATCGTGATCGGCTCCGAGGGCGGGTTCCTCCCGGCCCCGGTGGTCGTTCCGGCCCAGCCGACCACCTGGATCATCGACCCGACCGTGTTTAACGTCGGCAACGTGGACAAGCACTCGCTGCTGGTGGCGCCGGCGGAGCGGTTCGACGTCATCGTCGACTTCTCGCAATTCGAGGGCAAGACCCTGATCCTTTACAACGACGCCCCAGCAGCCTTCCCGGCCCGGGTCGCCAGCTACGACTACTACACCGGGGCACCGGATCTGTCCCCGGTGGGCGCACCGACCATCCTGCCCGGCTACGGCCCCAACACCCGCACCGTCATGCAGGTGAAGGTTCAAGGCGCCGCGGACGCCCCCTTCAATGTGACCGCGCTTAAGAAGGCGTTTTTACACAAAGCGGACGGTTCGGGCGTGTTCGAATCCGGTCAGCACCCGATCATCGTGGGGCAGGCCGGGTACAACTCGGCCTACGGCACCAATTTCGTCGCCAGCGGCTATTGCAACGGCGGGAGTACCAGCACCGACTGTGACGGGTATCTTCGGATCGCGGACCAGGGCGGGACCCTGTTCGGGTTTAACACACTGTTGGCTCCGAATGCCAAGTTGGAGATCCCGATCGAACCCAAGGCGATCCATGACGAGATGAACGCGACGGCCTTCGACGAGTACGGCCGGATGCAGGCGAACATCGGCCTCGAGGCCGTGCCGGCCACGCCGGCCCTGCAAAACTTCATCGCGTACCCTTACGTGAATCCGCCGACGGAGATGTTCGACGCCACGAACCTGCCGAAGAACGACATCACTGTGAAGGTCGCACCGATCGCCTCGGCGGACGGGACGCAGATCTGGAAGATCACCCACAACGGCGTGGACACGCATCCGCTTCACTGGCACCTGTATGACGTGCAGGTGCTCAACCGGGTCACCTGGGACAACATCGTGAGCCCGCCGGATCCCACGGAACTCGGCTGGAAGGACACCCTGAGGGTAAGCCCGCTGGAAGACACCATCGTGGCCCTCAGGCCGATCATTCCCCAGCTCCCCTTCGAGCTGCCCAACAGCATCCGTCCGCTGCACCCCATGATGCCGCTTGGGTCGAGCATGGGCTTTAACAACATCGACCCGGCCGGCAACCCGACCGCGGCGATTGCCAACGAGCTCGTCAACTTCGGCTGGGAGTACGTGTGGCACTGCCACATCCTGAGCCATGAGGAAATGGACATGATGCGGCCGGTGTCGGCGGCGCTGCCGCCGAAGGCGGCCAGCATAACCGGCCTCACGAAGAGCGGCAGCACGGTGACGGTGACCTTCACCGACAACTCCCTCACGGAGACCTCGTTCCAGCTGCAGCGGACCGCGGACAGTACGACCTGGACGAACGTCGGCACGCCGCTCGCATCGCCGCTCAACGTGCCGAACACGACGGGAGCCTCCCTCGCCCTGACCAACAGCGGGGTGAACGGCAACCCGGGCCCGGTCTACGGCTACCGCGTGGCAGCGGTCAACACAGTGGGCTACGGAGGGGCGTTCCCGAGCGTCAGCGCGCAGTCGGTGTCCAACACCGTCCTCAGCGGCAACGCTGCCCTGCCGGCAGCCCCGACGAACCTGACCGCCGCCATTGCGACTGCGTCGCAGGTGAACCTGACCTGGACGGACAACGCCACCAACGAGAACGGGTTCGTCATCCAGCGGTCAACGAATGGTGGGGCTTTCGGCCAGATCGGCACGGCCCCGGCCCGCAACAACACCGGGAGCGTGACGTTTGCCGATACCACCGTGGTGCTGGGTAATACCTACACCTATCGGGTGGCGGCGGTGAACGGCGCGGGTCTGTCGGCCTTCGCCACCTCGGCCGCTATCACCGTTGCCGCACCGGGGACTCCGACCGACGTGGATGGCGTCAGCGGTCCTGCGGGCGGCCAGCGCACGGCGGCTCTGACCTGGACCGCGGTGCCAGGGGCGACGAGCTATACGATCCAGTGGTCGAACACCGCCACGGGTACTCCTCTTGCCCTGACCGGGACGATTAACACGGTCAACAATGCGACCTCGGGCACTCAGATCAACGTCGGCGGTACCGCGGGCACGCTGGTCTACATGCAAGTCCGGGCCAACAATGTCATCGGTTCCAGCCTATATAGTGCGGTGATCTCGGTGACTAGGCAGTAACCCGGTTGGAAGTTGTTTGACGGGGGAGGGAGCGATCCCTCCCCCCGTCTCTTTCCTCGAATTCCGGTTCTGGTCGATACACTCGGCCCGGTCATCCTGCCGGGCTGCGGCCCCAAAACCCGCACGGTGATGCAGGTGAAGGTCAACGCCGCCCCAGCCGGAACAACTCCAACCCCCTCCAATCTTGCCGCGCTCGAGTCGGCATTCCCCCACAAGGCGGAGGGCTCGGGCGTGTTCGAGGCCGGCCCGCACCCGATCATCGTCGGGCAGGCGGCCTACAACTCGGCCTACGGCACGAGCTTCGCCGCAAGCAGCTATTGCAACGGCGGCAGCACCAGCACCAGCTGTGACGGGTACGCCCGGATCGCAGATCAGGGCGGCATTCCCCCGTAAATAGACGGTGCAGGTTTGTTCGGGTTCAACACGCTCTGGAACTCGACGGCCAAGCTGCAGATTCCGGTCGAGCCCAAGGCGATCCACGACGAGATGAACGCCACGGCCACCAACAAGCCTGGGTTCGTCATCGAGCGGTCCACCGACGGCGTTACCTTCAGCCAGATCGCCACGGCACCGGCCCGGAACAGCACCGGCAACGTGACCTTCGTCGATACCGCAGTCCCGCCCGGCGCAACCTATACATACCGGGTGGCGGCGTTGAACGTTGCAAGGTTGTCCGGCTACTCGAACCTGGCCGCGGTGCCCGTGCCGGCCGTGCCGACTGCCCCAGGCAGCTTCACGGCGGCGAGCGGCCCGAACGGCAATGGTAACAACCGCACTGTGATCTTGACCTGGCAGGACCTCTCCGATAACGAGACCGGCTTCACGATCCAGCGCGCGACCAATGCGGCATTCACAAGCGGTCTCAACACCGTGACGGTCGCAGCCAACTTGCAGACGCTCACGCAGACCGGCCTGAGCCGGAACACGGCTTATTACTACCGGATTCGGGCGAACAACGGCACCATCATATCGTCCGCCTGGGTGAACGCAACACCGTTCCCGATCACTACAAATCCATAAGCATACCAAACCACCTCCGGCGCCGGCCCTTTTTCCGGTTAGCGCTCAGTGGCGGCAGCGCATCATGGCCGGCTTGGAAAGGCAGGCCGGTGAAAAACTCCCTACATGACCGAGCGGAGTCCCGTGAAAGTATAAAGGTGTTTCAAGGCGCGTTGAGAGTGAAGTAGATCCATTGGCGCGGGTCGCGGCCGAGAACAACAAGGATGATGACCGTCGACTTTTGCGGGAGGGATGCACAGACAGCTGCGAAACATACGGCATTAAACTCATCGCCGATGTGTTGTGGTCCAATCACACGCTAGGTTGAGCTCAGCATAATACGTCATTAGGAATCAACGCCTGGCTATACCAAGGCGTCGGGGAATCCTTGAAAATAGTGCCAAGGCGGTCACGAGAACTCGGATCAGGTGGGTTGCGCGGGACCGCCCATGTAAAAATTCATGCGCTTGCGCCACAGCGCATCGTTAACCACGCAAACATCGCCCTGGTCGTCCCGGGTGGCGATGACCGTGCCGAAGTCGTCGGGCGTCAGCGCGCCGCAGGCGTCCCCGGACCACTCCCCAAAATCGGGCTTCACGGATATAAAGGCCTCCAGCCGTTTCGCATCCACCGCCACGCGGCAGCCCATCTCCGGCAGTACGATGGTGTCTTGTTGTTTTTGGCTGTCATGCACGAAATACGCCAGCATCGCTTTCCTCCCTTGCCAGTGGTCGCGATCAAAGCCGCCTCAGGCGGTACAGGCCCGGAGCATCTCGTCCAGGGGCGGGTGATCACCGGCCTGGCGGCTTCCGTAATAATAGTAGAGGGTGTCTCCGGGTCCCACCACCAAAGCGCCTCCCAACTGCAGCGCACTGCCCTGCAGGCCGCCCGGAAGGCGGCCGTCCTTCAAGGCCCGGAATCCCTGCGTGATTGATTTGAATCCGATCAGGGAAGCCGCGTCATGGATGAAGCCCATGGCACGGTAGGCTTGCAGGGACGGGTCCGTGTAGAGGAGTCCGGTATAGCCGGTCTTTTGCCGAAAGGCTTGCATGTGCTGGGGTTTGCCGTTGCCGATCACGACCAGCCGTATATGGCGCTCCTCGAAGGCGGAAGCACTCTGAGCCAGTTCAGCGACCTGCTGACGACACAGCGGTCACCCGAAGTGCCGGACAAAGTTCATAGCGGCCCGCCGGTCCTGCCACAGCGAAGACAAAACCGTGGAACGGCCTTCCTCATCCAGGACCGTCATTTGTCCCAGCTTCTGCAGTTTGGCATGATCGAGTCGCATTAATAAACGGCCCCTGCGAGAAAAGATACCCCCCAAAGACTTTACAACACTTCCCCTCCCGGTTCAGAGAATTCAGCCGTGTTCATCGGCAAGTTGCGTCTTGGGGTTTCATTTCCGGACGGACATGCACTAAAATACATCATTTTGGTGGAATTGCAATGTCCGGTCGGGACCGACCGGATTTGACCCAGATTCCTGCGCGGCAGGGCAAAGCCGAGGAAATAATTTTGACACCCGCGGGTCTTTCCGGTATAGACACTCATTCGAATTGGCGATCCTTAAACCGTCCGTGCCGGCAAATCCGTTGGTGCTGAATCCGGTCGCACCGGGAGGAATCTGAGAAACCGTGTCATCCATTGTCCAACACGCCCCGCGGTTTGAGCCCGCCGAGGCCGTCCGCATCGCCCAGGAGCTTTTCGGGCTCGATGTTTCCGCACAACCGCTGCCCAGCGAACGCGATCAGAATTTTCGGCTGACCACGGGCAGCGGTGAGGCCTACGTGCTCAAAGTGGCCAATGCCACCGAGCGTGTGGAGGTGCTGGAATTTCAAAACGAGGCCATGATGCACATCGCCCGCCGCCGGGCGAGCCTGGGGTGCACGACGGCCTTGTGTTCGGAGGTCTGCCCCTCCCTGGGCGGAGAAACCATTGCCACCGTGGCAAGAACAGACGGCGCGACCCATTTTGTGCGCCTGCTGACCTATCTGCCCGGCAAGCCCCTGGCGAAGGTGAAGCCCCACGATGCGGATTTGTTGTTCAGCCTGGGGCGATTTCTGGGCGAAATCGACCTCCTCCTGGAAGATTTTGACCATCCCGGCACCCATCGCGATTTTCACTGGGATCTGAAAAACGCCGGCCGGGTGGTGGACCGCTACAGCGACCTGATCGAGGGCCCGGACAAAAGGGGCCGGGTGCAACGCTTGCGCGAACGGTTCCAAGCGGAAATCGCGCCGCAGTTGCCGGCGTTGCGTACCCGGGTCATTCACAACGACGGCAAC
>CP070697.1:676096-689153 GCA_020353555.1 Desulfobacterales bacterium | reverse complement strand
GGTCGGCTCCCCCATGGCGTTATACAGCCAGCCGGCCAATCGTTTTGTGGCCGGATTTATCGGCAGTCCGGCCATGAATTTTATCCCCTGTCGGATCGTCGAAGAAAATTCCCGGTTCTACGTGGAGGCGAGCGGTTTTAAAATCCCGCTATCGGACGCCATGGCGGCGGCCGTTCAAGCCGGCACCACCCGGGAATTCGTTTTTGGTGTGCGACCGGAAGATATCTCCCGCAAAGGGTTTGAGGAAACAACCTCCGGAACGTGGGCGCAGTTCAGGGCGCGCGTCAATGTAATCGAGACGCTGGGCAAAGAAATCCATCTTGACTTGACTTCCGGCGAAAACCTGATGACGGCGATCGTGTCGCCCAGCACGCCCGTCGAACTGAATGAGGAGATCGATTTCGTCCTGAACATGGACAAGGTGCATTTGTTCAAAAAAGACAACGGCGTGGCGATTTGCTGAAAGAGCGCCCTCTCAGCTCTTGACGGCGCCGGCCGTAATGCCGCTGACGATGTAGCGCTGGAAGAAGAGGATAAAAACAATGGCGGGGATGATGGCAATGACGGTGCTGCCGGCGATCAGCCCCCAATCGATATATTCGTCGAAGTAGCGCACGATTCCGATCGGCACCGTCATGGCATTCTTGCGCGTCAGCGTCAAGGCGAAGAGAAATTCGTTCCACGACGAGAGAAAGGCCAGAATGGCCCCCGCAAAAATCCCGGGCCGGGTGATGGGAAGCAGAACGAAGAGAAAAGTTTTGAATTTCGAGGCCCCGTCCACCCGGGCCGCGTCATAGAGATCCTGGGGGATCGCTTCGAAGAAACCCTTCATAACCCACACGATGAACGGCAGGATAAAAAAAGCATAGGTGACAATCAGCGATTCCAAACGATCGATGAGCCCGAATTTGATCATGATCAGGTTAAACGGCACTACGAGCGCGATCGGAGGAACCAGCCGGCTGGAGAGGATGGCCCCGAAAACCGCCCGACTCCCCCTGAAACTGAAGCGTGCCAGCCCGTAGCCGCCGAGAACCCCGCAAACGACCGAAAGCGCCACCACCGAAAGCGCCACATAAAGGCTGTTGACGACATAGACGCCGAAGGGCCGGTCCCGCAGCGATTCGACGTAATTGCGCAGGGTCGGTTTTTCAGGGACCCAGGTGGGCGGAACGGTGTAGATCTCCTGGTGTTCCTTGAAGGAAGTGATCCCCATCCAGAGCACCGGAAAAAGCGACAGGATCAAATAGAAAATCAAAAAGGCGTAAAGAAAGACCCTTTGTTTCTTGATGGGCTTCTTGCGCATCTGTTTCGCGGCCGCCGCGGTATTGTCAATCGAATCCACTTCTCTCCTCGGGTCCTCTCCTTGGGCTAAGCTTCCACTTCGGCCTTGACGGTCAGAAGATAGAAAACCGTGAACAGCGCACACATGACCAGCATGATGACCGACATCGCCGATCCATACCCCTGCTTCAGGAAATGCATGGAAACCTTGTAGATATAGGTGGCCAAAACCTCGGTGGAATCCACCGGGCCGCCCCGGGTGAAGACGTACACGAAGTCGAAGTTGCGCAGGACAAAGATGGTTCGCAGAATCAGACAGATCTGAATTTCGGGCTTGATGTAGGGGATCGTCACATGGGTGAAAAAGTGCCAGCGGCCGGCGCCGTCGATGGTGGCGGCATCGATGATATCGTCGGGTATCCGCTGCAGTCCCGCAAACAGGATGATGATGAAAAAGGGCGAGTTGTACCAGATGTCCACCCAGATGAGCCAGATCCAGGCCGAAAGCGAATGGCTGAAAAAGGGAAACATCCGATCCAGAAACCCGGTCACCACCAAGAGATAATTGAGCACCCCGTAGGAGTCGTTCAGCATCCACTTCCACATGATGGCGGCGGTCACCGGCGGCACCATCCAGGGCAGCAGAAAACAGGCGACAAAAACCCCTCGAAACTTGATGCGGCTGTTCAGCAAAACCGCAATCAGAATACAGAGTGCCAGGCCCACCGTCGTGGCCAGGACCACATAGAGCATGGTGTGGCCCAGATAGCGGTAGAAGTCCACATCCACACCCGACAGGGCCCGCACATAATTGCCCATTCCCACGAACTTCATGATCCGCAGGATGATATCCTTAGTATAAAAACCCTGATAAACCACAAGGATGGTGGGAACCAGAATGACCAGCAGAATGATAAAAATGGTGGGGAAAACAGAGATGGCTTCAAAATATTTGTCGAAGCTCGCATTCAGGCGGGTAAAGAAGGATTGCTTCTCGATCGCGGCCGCACCCGTGTGAACCGTCGCCATAGGAAACCTTTCCGGACTTGCAGGAGACTAGAGGGCGTGGGCGGCGCCCTCTAGCCTTTCATTTTTGAAACGGGACTTTCCAACCCATCAGACGAACCCGGATTACTTCAGGGCATTGACCTGCTTGGCCGCCTTATCCAACACGTTTTGAGCTGTGTCCTGTCCCAGAATCGCACCGAGGATGGCCTTGGCCATAATGTCTTCGGTTTCTTTATAGCGCGGCCATCTTTCAGCGACGCTTTTGCCGACGCTGGCCTTGAGCACATCCACATAGGGGCCGATGATGTCGGCCTTTTTCACATCCGGCTCATCAAATACGGCGGGGATACAGGCGATATTGCCCTCGTCCACCACTTCCGTCTTCTGGGCCTCATAGGTTCCGTAATAGATGGCGTATTTGTATGCCCCTTCTTTGTTTTTCGAATTGGCATTGACCGCGAATCCGCAAAGCACGGCAATCCCGCCCCAGTTGGGTTGATTGAGGTCGCGCACCGGATACATGGCGGCCCCCACCTTGTCCGCACCATTTTGCTTGACGGTATTGAAGAGAACCTGGGGTTCATCCACGGTCATGGCCGAAATGCCGTTGATGATGGCATCCCAGTTGTCACCTTCCACATAGTCGGCCACGCCTTGCGGTACCACTTTGTGTTTGTTGCGCAGGTCGGCCAGAAATTGCAGCGCCGCGACCCCCTCGGTGCTGTTGACAACGCATTTGCCGCTGGCGTCGAACATCCTGCCACCCGACGCGTACAGGTATTGGAGATAGGTCTCCAGACCGAACTCCGGACGCCCGCCAGCATAGTAGAAGCCCCACTGATCGACAACGCCGTCGTTGTTCTTGTCGATGGTCAGCTTTTTAGCATACTCGACCAGCTCATCCCAGGTCTGGGGCGGTTTGTTGGGATCGAGCCCGGCGGCTGCAAACATATCCTTGCGGTAAATCAACATCCGGCTGTTGCCCCACTGCGGCGAGGCATAAACCTTGTCGCCCACGGCAAAAGCGCCCCCAACCGCCGGGCTGAAGCTATCCCATTGATCCTTGGGAAAATCCGGAATGGGAGTTAAGAATCCGGCTTGGATAAAGTCCGCCATCCAGTAATGGTTCACGTTGACCACGTCGAAAGTGCTCTCACCGAGCGCCAAAGACTTGCTGATCTCCTCGTAAATCTTGGTGTCGGGAACCTCGATCACATCGACCTCGATCCGATTTTTTCTAAAAAAACGGGCGTTGGTGATCATCACCGCCGGGTCGAAGCGCAGGGCGCCGAAGTTGGCGATGGTGATCTTTTGATCCTCGGCCGCGGCCTTTTCCGGCAGCGTGGCCCAACAACCTAAAGCCACGACCCCCACCAATAATGCAATCAATCCTCTTTTGAACATGTTGACCTCCTTTCGTGGTTAAAAACCCTTTTTTGCAATAATCCCCTACTCCTGCGATACGGGGCGGCGGAGCGGCCGTATCATCCCTTCTCCGATGACTGAATTGAGATCAGGTTAAATTGCAGGTTGACGTTCAAAAGTCTTTTCCGCATGGATTGCATCACGCAACGCCTGGCGTTTTACAAACAGCGATTCTTTCCAATTTCGGCGTCCGGCTCTTCCTCGGGGGCGAGACTCATGTCTGTTCTGTTTCTGAACGGACACCAACTATTAATTCCGATTCAGCCGGAAAGTCAATAGAAATATGCTTGCTCCGCCTCTGTCCGTAAGGCCTTTATCCGCCGCGCGGCATTGCCTGACGGCCATTCCGTGTATGTCCGTGAAGATCCGTGGTGAAATATGACGCGTGTTCTTCGACCGGTGGGCTAGGGCACAATCAATGTTTTCAATGAGGTTTGTTCCTCAAGGTTGGCGGTTTCAGCTTTAAAAACCGCATCGATCTCATCCAGTCGGTATTTAACCGAGTTTTCAAAGATGATATCCAAATCGAACACCCCCCGTTGAACCGCCCGGTAGGCCTCCCGCATATTTTCGACCGCGCGCAGCCGGGTATAGTGCACCGCATTCAGATTGCGCACCTCGAGGCCGTCTTCGTGAAAGCGGTTGAAGCAAAACTCCTTGACCGGAATATAGTTGTCGCCGTAAATGGCCAAGATACCATTGTGCCGGACCATCCCCAGCGCCTGCACCACGCCGATGCCGGTGCCGCCCACCGCATCCACGGCGACATCCACGCCTTCCCCCCGGGTCAGCTCATCCACCCTTGCCACCGGATCGGCCGCTTTGACGTTGATCACATGCTCCGCACCCAGTTTTTGGGCGATTTCAAGCTTGGAATCCACCACATCCACGGCAATGACCTTCGAAGCGCCGGCTTTGAGGGCTCCCTGCAACATAATATTTCCGGCAAATCCCACGCCGTTGATCGCCACCGTGTCCCCAAGCTTCACGCCCAGGTACATGGCGGCCCAGGCCGCACAGCCCAGCGGCTCGTAAAGGCAGCCCACCTCAAAGGAAACCCCGTCCGGAATGGGCTGGACGTGTTTGATGTCGCTGACCCAATAATCCGTAAAGGTGGGATAGACCAGACTTCCCACCCGATCGCCCACGGCCGCTTTGCCTCCGCCCAGGTATTCGTCCACCGCGGCTCCCATCTCCACAATGGTTCCACCGCCCTCGTGTCCTAAAGGACCCATGGGGTAGGCATGCCGCGGACGCCCGTCCGCCCGGGCTTCCCCGAGTTGGGTTTCGGAACCTCCGCGGGCTTCGTCCTGCGGCCTGACGCTGATCCCGCGGTAGAAGTACCGCTCGGAACCACAAATAGAAGCCTGGTAAGTCTGAACGAGGACCTGATTGGGCTTCAGTGCCGGAAAGGTCATGCGATCGATCGTTATTTGGCCGGGCTCCAAATAAACCACACGTGTGTCCACCATCTATGCGCCTCCTCCCGTATAAAACAGCATTACCCCCTGTGCTCTGCCCTTCCCATCCATCGGCTTCGTCATCCGCCAAAGTGCCGGGCCTTTCCACCGCGGTTGGCGTAACGCGCGGGAGATCGGCCGTTGTCCGACCGTTTGGGGCAAAAAAGAGCAACACCCATGCTTGCCGGCCGGCTGCCATCAGCCGGCGACACGCATCGACTCGAATCATCGGGTGGACACCATAACACCAATTGCATGAAAAGTAATGGGCAAAAATCCATGCTCCTTGGACGCGGCTTCACAAACCTCATCGAGCCAAATTCCATCACGGCGGTCTCCGCCGCGAATCCCGGTAAACATGCTGCAATTCAGAATATGGGGTTCGCATATTTACGCATTCAGGGGAAGACCCCTGCGAGGACGCCGGGACGCTCCGGCGCAGGCCGCCCAGGGAAAACTTGCCACCCGGCCGACCTTCGGTTATAAGGGAAGGAAGAAATCGGCCACTAAAAGGGAAAGGAGGAAATAGCATGAAAATCGCCGCCTACGGAATTCAGATCAATTACGAGTTGTCGGGCCAAGAAGGCGCGCCGGTGGTGATGCTGAGTCATTCGCTAGGGTCCAGCCTGGCCATGTGGAATCCTCAAATCGCAACGCTGGAACCCCACTTTCGGGTCCTGCGCTACGACATGCGCGGCCACGGCGGCAGCGATGCGCCTGAGGGGGCTTACAGCCTGGAGCAGCTCGGAAACGACGCCGTCGGTTTGCTCGATGCGCTCGCCATTCAGAAGGTGCACTGGGTGGGATTGTCCATCGGGGGCATGATCGGCCAGAGCATCGCTTTGAATCATGGCCCACGGCTGCAGAGTTTGGTTTTGTGCGATACGTCCGCCATGATACCGGCCGAGGCGCAGCCGATTTTGCAGGAGCGCATCGCCACGGCCCGCGAGCAAGGTCTGGCACCCCTTGTCCAGGGCACCTTGGAGCGCTGGTTTACCCCGGACTATCTCCGCCGGAACCCCCCGGAAGTCGAACGCATTCGTCAGCTCTTCCTGGCCACCCCGGTGGCCGGCTACATCGGCTGCAGCGAGGCCATCGGTCATCTGAATTACCTGGATCGGCTCCCGGAAATCAAAACACCCGCGCTGATCATGGTCGGCCGGGATGACCCCGGAACACCGGTGGCAGCCTCGGAAGCCATTCAGGCGCGCCTTGCCAACTCCCGGCTCGTGATCCTTCCGTCGGCCTCCCATCTTTCCAACGTGGAACAGGCCCAGGCTTTCAACCAGAACCTGATGGCGTTCCTAACCGCTCACTGAGTGGCGGCCGGGAGAAACCTTTCAATCAAATGAATTCTACCCGCGGGACGCCCAATGCGCAATTTACGAGCGTGGCGGTCCGCAAAGGAGGCCGTTTTGGAATATTTGACGTGTGATGTATTGGTGGTGGGAAGCGGGGCGGCGGGCCTGCGCGCGGCGATCGCCGCACGCGCGACAGGGCTGGACGTCCTCGTGATTTCCAAGGCAACCCCCGGCAAGGCCACATCCACAATCGTCAGCGGCGGCGTTTTTGCCGGCACCCGCGAAGGCCAAGCACCGGATGAGCACCGGGACCTGACGCTCCAGGCCGGCCGTGGAATCAATCAGCCGGAACTGGTGGAAGTGCTGGTTGCCGAAGGTCCCCGGCGGCTGAGGGAACTCCTGCAGTGGGGGATCAAGGCTGCACTGATCGGTGGCTACCTCTTTTCCGACGGCCGGCCCACGATCTGGGGGGAAGAAATTGTGCGCTGCCTGGTGGCCCGCAACAAGACCCTGGGAACCCGCTTCATGGGCGGGCTGGTGGTAACGGATTTAAAAATGGAAGATGGCCGGGCGGCGGTGATCGCCCACGCGGCCGACACCGGTCAATGGCGGACCATCCGTGCCAAGGCCTTGATCCTGGCCACGGGAGGCGCCGGCGCCCTGTACCGGCGCCACGACAATCCCCAACGGATGCTGGGCGAGGGTTATTTCCTGGCCTTAAAAGCCGGAGCGGTGCTGCAGGATATGGAGTTTGTGCAGTTCTACCCCCTGGCCCTGGCGGAGCCAGGATATTCGGCGTTTTTGCTCCCGCCGCAGCTAGCCGACTTCGGACGGCTTTACAACGGCCATAACGAAGAAATTCACGAAAAATACGGTATCCTTGAACGGCCCGCCGGGGAGCGGGCCCGGGACCGGCTTTCCCAGGCCCTTTTTGAGGAAATCTATCGCCAGGGCCAGGAAGTCTGGTTGGACCTCCGGCAGGTATCGGAGGAACAATGGTGTGCCGACCCGTTTTCCGCCTCCACCCGCCACCATATCGGGGAACGATGCGCGGCCAAGCGCCGGCCGGTGCGTGTGGCGCCGGTTGCCCATCACGTCATGGGTGGGATCCGTATCGACCCTTGGGGCGCGACCTCGGTGCCCGGGCTCTTTGCGGCCGGCGAGGTCACCGGCGGACTCCACGGCGCCAACCGCATGGGAGGCAATGCCCTGACCGAGACCCTGGTTTTCGGGAAAAGGGCCGGCGAGACGGCGGCCGCTTGGGCCCAAAGCCACGCGGACGGGCACCGCGCGGCTTCCCTGCTCAAAGAGGCCGAGACCCCGGAGAGCCGATCACGTTCGCCAAACGCCCCGTCGAATCCGGAACGCCTTCTGAAAAAGCTGCGCCGGATTCTTTGGGACGACGGGGGCATTCTCAGAGACCATCAGGGGTTGACACGAGCCGCCCGGCGAGTCGCAGAAATCCGGGCCGAGGCCCTCGATCTATCCCCGGGCGTTCATCCCAAAGAGGTACAGTCGACGTTGGAGCTGCAGCTCGGTGCCGCCACCGCCGCCCTCATTCTCGAGAGTGCCCGGCGGCGTGAAGAAAGCCGCGGAGCTCATTTTCGCACTGATTTTGCGGATCAGAATGACGCCAGTTGGCGCGGCCATCTTCAAATTCGCGTGGGCCCCGGGGGCGGGCCGGTTTGGAATTTCGCGCCGCTGCCGGCCGCTCCTGAAAGGTGAAAGCGTTACTAACGATGAGTATCTTATTCGCTCGCAGAGCCCGCCGAGTCCTCGCAGACGGTTTTACGTTGCGCCCTCGGCGCGCTCTGTGAGAGACTTAATCATGGTCTAGGGGAAATCCGTCGGGTCGGGTCAGCTTCGCAACAACCCCCGATGGATAAGGCCGATGCATCCCGCAATAGGGAGGCCGAGCGATAACCCATTTCACAATCAGCAAAGGAGGTTGCACATGGCTAATTTTTTGTTTGTGCTCAGTCGGGATGACGCTCAGGCGGGAACCCGGTGTTTTCAGCTGGCCAAAATTGCGCATTCCAAAGGGCATCAGGTCAACTTGTTTCTGATTGATGATGGGGTCTTGTGGGCGGATTCAACCCGAGATTTAAAAGTGCGCACCACCACCGGTGACTGCCCGCAGGATTACCTGCCCTATCTGGTGGAGAACGAAGTTCCGATCGGGGTCTGAATCCCCTGTGCCCAGGCTCGTCAGGTGGACGAGACCAAATTCTTCGCCAACATGGCCTTGGACGGCGGACCGCATTTGATCGATCTAGCGGCGGAAGCCAAGGTGTTTAATTTCTAACCGGCGGCCTAACCCCCAGACAAGCCGTATCCCGGGGTACGCAACTTCTTGCGACCCCTTTGTCTCGGGCAGAGTTTCGAACCGAAGGATCGGATCTGCGATGCGAACCCCCAAAAACCGCCCGCCGCCGGTTGAGTTTTGAAGCAATTCGAGTTATAGGGACTTCGATCCGGCCTTGCCGGATTCCAACGTCAGAATTGGAGGACATTCTAAATGGCCCCGAAGCCCACCTATGAAGAATTGGAGCAAACGGTCCGTGAGCTGGAACAGGAAGCGGTGTTGCGCCGACAGGCCGAGCAAGCCTTGCAGGAAAGCGAGAACTCCTATCGGACGCTGGCCGAGAACCTTCCCTCGATCGTCTATCGGATATCGATCCGCGAAAAAAATCGCATGCAGTTTTTCAACCATATGCTTTATCCGCTGACCGGGTACCAGCCCGCGGAATTGGCGCGCGGCGACGGCTGCGCCATCGACGCGCTGATCGTGCCCGCGGATCGCGCCGAAGTCATGCGCACCATCAAGGAGGCCGTGGCCCAGAACAAACCCTTTGAAGTTGAGTATCGCCTGGCCAAAAAGAACGGCGACATCGGATACTGCCTTGAAAGAGGAAGACCGATCCGAGGCAACGATGGCCGACCTGCCTATATCGACGGGGTTATCCTGGACATCACCGCGCGCAAGAAAGCCGAAGACCTACTGCAGCGACAGAACAAATACCTGGCCGCCCTGCATGAAACCGCCCTGGGTCTGATCGGCCGGTTGGATCTGAACGAACTGTTGAAGACCATCCTCCAGCGCGCGGCCGAACTCGCCCAGACGCCGGAAGGTTTTTTTAACCTGTACGATTCGCAAAACAACTACCTGGAAGTCAAAGTCGGCTACGGAACCCTGGACAAGGCGGTCGGATTCCGGTACCGGCCGGGGGAAGGGCTGACAGGCAAGGTTTGGCAGACCGGAAAGCCGTTGGTCATCCAGGATTACCGCAAATGGCCGGAACGCCTGCCAAATCCCGCCTTCGATAACCTGGTGGCGATCGTGGGGCTGCCTTTAGCGTGCCGGGGTCATACCGCCGGTGTTATCGGTTTGGCGCATACCCAACCCGGCCGCCGAATCGGATCGGAAGAGGTCAAGATTCTGGAAATGTTCGCGGAACTGGCCTCCATCGCTCTCGACAACGCCCAGCTTTATACCCAAATGCAAAATGAACTGCAAAAGCGACGGCGGATCGAAAAAGAAAGACTGAAAATGGAAGCGCGGCTGCGCAAGGCACAGAAGATGGAGGCCTTGGGAACGCTTGCCGGGGGGATCGCGCATGACTTCAACAACTTGCTGATGGGCATCCAGGGACGCGCGTCGTTGATGCTCATGGATATGGATTCAAACCACCCCGAATATGAGCATCTCCGGGGCATTGAAGAGCACGTTAAGAGCGCTTCGGATCTGACCCGCCAGCTGTTGGGTTTTGCCAGAGCCGGAAAATATGAAGTCAAGCCGACGGATCTCAATCAGGCGGTGGAGAAAACGGCGCAGATGTTTGGGCGCACCAAAAAAGAGATCAAAATTCACAGGCAATACCAGGAAGGCATCTGGCCCGTGGAAGTGGATCAGGGGCAGATCGAACAAGTGCTGTTAAATCTGTATGTCAATGCCTGGCAAGCCATGCCGGCCGGGGGTGATCTTCACCTTGCCACGCAGAACATCCAGCTGGATCCAACCTACGTTAAACCCCTGGCCTTAGTGCCGGGCAATTATGTGAAAATATCGGTGACCGATACCGGTGTCGGCATGGATAAGAAGACCCGGGAAAGAGTTTTTGATCCCTTCTTTACCACCAAGAAGCGGGGCCGCGGCACAGGCTTGGGGCTGGCCTCCGCCTACGGTATCATCCATAATCATGGCGGCATCATCAATGTCTACAGCGAAAAAGGCCACGGGGCGACGTTTACGGTCTATCTGCCGGCTGCTGCAAGGGCCATTCACGTCGAAGCCCCGGCGTTGTCCCAAGGCCTGATGACGGGCTCCGAGACGGTTCTGCTGGTCGATGATGAACAAATCATCTTGGAAGTTGGTGAAAAACTTCTGGCCAAGCTTGGATATCGCGTTTTGGCGGCCCGCAACGGAAGAGAAGCCCTGGAAGTCTACGCCCGAAACAAGGAGAACATTGCCCTTGTTATTCTAGATATGATCATGCCCGAAATGAGCGGCAGCGACACCTACGATAATCTCAAAGCCATGGACCCCCACGTCAAGACGCTTCTTTCAAGCGGCTACAGCGTCAATGGGCAAGCGACCGAAATATTGCAGCGGGGATGCGATGGTTTTATTCAGAAGCCCTTTGACATAAAACGGATCGCGCGCAAGGTGCGCGAAATTCTTGACAAGCCCGGATGAGATCCGCAACCCCAAAATCGGCCGGCGCCTAGCGATGGCAGGCAACCCAATGCCCGTCACCGATGTCGCGCAGGGCCGGCGCTTCCCGGGAGCAAATCTCGTTCTGGACAGGGCAACGGGTGTGAAAGGAACAGCCGGCCGGAGGTTTTAAGGGACTGGGCACATCCCCTTCCAGCAGAACCTGGCGGCGGCGGATCTCCGGATCGGGAACGGGCACCGCGGAAAGCAGCGCCTGGCTGTAGGGATGCCGCGGATTCTGATACAGCGCCTGGTCGGAGGCCAGCTCAACGATCCGCCCCAGATACATCACGGCCACCCGGTCGCTGATGTGCTCCACCACGCTTAGATCATGGGCGATAAACAGGTAGGACAGATTCAGTTCTTCCTGAAGCTGGGCCAGCAGATTGATGACCTGGGCCTGAATGGACACATCCAGGGCGGAAACCGGTTCATCGCAAATGATGACCGAAGGATTGAGAGCCAGGGCGCGGGCGATACCGATCCGCTGCCGCTGGCCTCCCGAAAACTCATGGGGGTAACGGCGCTTGTGCTCCGGATGCAGCCCGACCCTTTCCATCAGATAAGCCACCCGCCGGCCGATCTCGGTCCGGGAGATCTTCAAGTGATTGCGGATGGGTTCGGCAATAATTTCGCCCACATTCATCCGGGGGTTAAGAGAGGAGAAGGGATCCTGGAAGATGATCTGAAGCGCGGCCCGCGCCTGCCGGAGTTTTTCCCGGTCCAACGCCAGAAGATCTTGCCCGTTGAAGGTCAGCTGGCCGGAACTGGGTTCGATCAGCCGCAGGATCGCACGGCCGACCGTGGTTTTGCCGCACCCGCTCTCGCCCACCAGACCCAGGGTCTCCCCGCGTTGGAGGGTGAAACTGACCCCATCGACCGCTCTCACAAAACCGACCCCGCGGGAGAAGACCCCTTTTTTGACGGGAAAGTACTTCTTCAGATTCTTGACCTCCAGAAGCGCCATGGCATCAGCTCCTTTCCTTTTCCAAACCCGATGCTTTGCCGGCGGTGTTTTGGGTCTCCCGCCAGCAACTCACCCGCCGGTGTTCACCCAGGTGAATCATGGGCGGCGCCTGTTGATCGCATCGACCCCCTACTTTCGGACAGCGGGGATGAAACCGGCAGCCTGAAGGCATCGCCAGGGGGCTGGGGACCATCCCGGGAATCTCCTGTAACCGGCGCCCGGTCCGGGCCTTACGCCCGATGACCGGAATCGACCCCAGAAGCCCCTGGGTGTAAGGATGCCGGGAGTCCTTGAAGAGTTCTTGGACCGGCGCCTCTTCCACCACCTGGCCGGCATACATCACCACCACGCGGCTGGCCATCTCGGCGATGACCCCGAGATCATGGGTAATCAGCACCATAGCGGTCTGGAACTCTTCCTTGAGGCGCCGCATGAGGTTCATGATCTGGGCCTGGATCGTCACATCCAGGGCCGTCGTGGGTTCGTCGGCCAAAATGAGTTGTGGGTCGCCGCAAAGCGCCATGGCGATCATGGCGCGCTGCCGCATCCCGCCGGAGAATTTGTGGGGGTATTGCCGGGCGCGCGAATCCGGCCCCGGGATCTGAACCCTCCGGAGCATCTCCACGGCCCGGCGCCAGGACTCCCCACGCGCCACGCCTGTGTGCGCCCGCACGGCCTCGCGGATTTGCTCGCCGATGGTCAACATCGGATTCAGGGAGGTCATGGGTTCCTGAAAGATCATGGAGATGGACCGGCCCCGGATCCTGCGGATCCCCTCGCGGTCCAGGTCCAAAAGATTCTGGCCCCCGAAGAGAATGCGGCCCTGGATCTCGGCCGGCGGGCAGCGTAAAAGCTGCAAAATCGAAAGGGCGGTCACGCTCTTGCCGCAGCCGCTCTC
>CP070697.1:662868-675996 GCA_020353555.1 Desulfobacterales bacterium | reverse complement strand
AAGTGTATGCCAAGCGGGGCGCGTAGGATAAGGGCGGCGATAAGTATATGAATTCGAGAGGAAATATGATAGCGGTCGTCGGCTCTAAACGGAGGCTGGCGCCCGGAGCGGTGTCGGCCTTTTTTACAGAATGTAAAACGCCGTTAATTTTTCCAGAGGTCCATGTCGATGAGCCCCAGTTTGGCGGCGTAGCGGACCAAGGCGATGGTGCTGTGCAAGTTCAGTTTATTCATGATATTGGCGCGGTGGTTTTCAACGGTTTTGGGGCTGATGAAAAGCTTATCGGCGATCTCCTTGGTAGCATAACCTTCCGCCAGCAGGCGCAGAATCTCCTGTTCGCGCGGGGTGAGGGCGCCGTAGTCCGCGTCGGTGATCTTGGCCTCTTTACCCGGGAACTGCATCAGTTTTTTGATCACCTGATGGGATACGGCACTGTCCAAAAAATAGTCACCGGAGGTCACGGCCTCCAGACTCTTGAGCAGGCCTTCGGCGGCGGATTCTTTGACGACATAACCTTTGGCGCCGGCCTGAAACGCCTCAACGATATAGTCAACTTTGGAGTGCATGGTGACGACGATAACCTGGGTTTGCGGCAGTTGGTCTCGAATTTCACGGGTCAGCTGAACCCCGCTCTTATCCGGCAACGACAAATCGATCATCACCAAATCCGGTTTGAGCTTCTGGGCCATTGCCAATCCATCCTGGCCATTGCCGGCCTCCCCAATTACCTCAAATTGGCTGTTACGCCGGATGATCGCTTTGAGCCCTTCCCTGAACAGGGGATGGTCATCCACGATCAAAATGCTTTTCTTTTCGCTCATCAGCGTTCTCCTGGAAGGGAACCTCGATCAATATCTTGGTGCCTTCTGAGGGGCGGGACTGGATACTGAGCTTCCCCCCCAGCAGACGCACTCTTTCTTCCATGCTGGAAAGCCCCATGCGTTTTTCTTTAAGGACTCTTTCCCAAATGTTTTCCACGTTAAAACCCTGGCCGTTATCTTCGATGCGCAGGATGATGTGGGGGGAGGAGGCCACCAGCCGGACGGCCGCTTGGCGGGCGCGGGCATGTTTCTTGATGTTGGTGAGGCCCTCCTGAATCAGACGGAAGAGGTTAATCTGCGTGTCAAAATCGAGTGCTGAATCATGGATGCCGGCGGAGTAGAAATCCACGTTTATGCCGTTTTTCTGGGAGAAATCTTCGCAGTACTGAAAAACGCTGCGGGTCAACCCGATTTGATCCATCCCGGGCGGTCGCAGATCATAGGACAGATCCCGGACGGCGCTGATCGATTCCTGGAGCAGTTTTGAAAGTTGCGCCATTTTTTGCGCCAGCTCCGCTGGCACTTGTCCCTGCTGGTCGAAAAGGGTTTCGCAGCCGATTTTCAGGGCGGAAAGGTCTTGGGCCACCTGATCGTGCAGGTAACCGGCGATCCTTTGACGCTCAATTTCCTGGGCCTTTAGCAGCTGTTGGCTCAGAACGTGGATCTTTTCCTCGGCCTGCTTGCGCTCGGTTTCATCACTGAAGATCGCTACGATCTCCCCGGAAGGCAGCCGGTACACGAAATTTTCCCGCCATCCTTCCAGACGCGCATCCCTGTAAATGCTGATCGGGTGATGGGCGGGCTGGCCGTTTGCCCAAACTCTCTGAAATACCTCAAAAAGACCAAATTCCCGAATTCCCGGAAATACCTTGAGAACACTCCGGCCAATGACATCTTGCCGCGCGATATTATTTATTCTTTCCGCCGCTTGATTGAAATCCAGCAGAATGAAATCCTCTCCGTTGTCTTTGGTCTCGTACACCGCAACGCCATTGCTCATCGTGTTGAACATGGCAGAGTAGCGCGCTTCGCTTTCCTGCAAGGCCTGCAGGGCGAGCTTTTGTTGGGTGATGTTGCGGGCGATTTGAATGAAACTGACGATGTCGCCGGTTTCATTTTTGAGGGGAACGCTGTAAGCATCCCAGTAGCTTTCTTCTTTCAGTGCCTTAAACGGGGGATATTTCATGACGGTCCGCTCGATTTTGCCGGACTGCTGGGCCTTCAGCGTCGGGCACCCCTCACAGGGGGTGTCTTTGTTGAAAAAAATATCATAGCAGGTCCGGCCGATGGCTGATCCAGGGGACATCTGCAGTCCTTCCGCGGTGGTTTGGTTGTACCACAAGAGACGCATTTCCCGGTCCACATGGCGGATCCAATCAATGGAGGCGTCCAGGATGGCCTGCCTTTGGACTTCGCTTTTGCGGAGTTCCGCCTCCGCCTGTTTGCGAGCGGTAATATCTTTGATGAAATTCAGGGTCGCCGGTCGGTCTTTCCAGGTGGTCATGGCCACATTGAGTTCCAGCCAGATAACTTTGCCACTTTTGTTGATCACACGGAACGTATAGAAAGAAGGTGGATTTTCACCGTTGATTCTCTGCTGGTGGCGCTGCAGGACCAACCCCCGGTCGTCCGGATGGATGAAGTCCACAAAGGGTTTATCGGTCAATTCGGCTGCGGCATAGCCCATAATTTCCGTCGTTTTGGGATTTACAAATTGCAGCCGTCCGTCCTGGGCGATAAAAATGCCTTCGATCGCATTTTCAGTGATCAGACGGTATTTTTTTTCAGAGGCCAGAACGGCTTCTTCGGCTTGTTTGCGTTGGATGGCCGCCCCGATGATATTGGCCGCCGCTTTCAGTGCTTCAATTTCAATCGGGGACCATTCGCGTTCCGTGCGGCATTCATCGAAACCGATGAATCCCCACCATTTTTTACCGACGCAGATGGGGGCCACCAAAATCGAGAGGATGCCCTGAGCGGCGAGCAAGGCCTGCTCGGATTCTGAAAAGTCTTGCACATGGCCACAGATCATCTGGCCGCGGCTCAGAATTTCTTCCCAGCGCCCAAAGCCTGCCTCCGAAAACGGTACTTTCTGGAGCGCGGGACTATCCAATTGGGGCGTAATCCCGGAAGCCACCCATTCATAGCGTTGGCTGGTTAGCAGGACTCCATCTTTCCGGGTCTCGTTTTCGAAAATATAAGCCCGGCTGACTTCGGTGGCATGGCCCAGCTTCTCCAAGATCGGCGCGATACTGCTCTCGCTGGGCGGCATCCTTAAAAACCGCTCGGTAGCCAGATACAGCGCTTTGAGGATTTCGTTGCGCCGTTGAAGTAATTTCTTCGCATACCGGCGCTCGGCGGCGTGCAGCGGAAGCTCATCCGTGAACATGAGGCGGTCGAGATTCTCCTCATAAACCAATTCGCGCTGCGGGTTGATCAGCGGTTTGCCGGTCATGCGGATACCCTTCGCTCGGTTCTAAAACGCCTTTGGGCAAAATCGAGAACACCCCGATTTCTATTAAACCATTGGTTGCGCCCTGTCAATTTGCCCGTCTGACCGTTCCGACCCCATTCAATGGATGCAACTGAAGCCATAGACAGACGGGGCATGTTCTAACGCTTGTAAAGACGGTAGGCTTTTTTGTGATACGTCACTCCCAAGACGGCCCGGCAGGAAAATCTTCCCCCCCCCCGGCTCCAATAATGGCATCGTCGCACGGAAGCTCGAATTGGCCTGCCTCCAGGGTGAGTAATAATCATATGGTTGAGGAAATAATGGCAGCCGCTGCAAAGACCTTCGTTCTGCCTTGCCAGCCAGGCTCGGCCCTCATTGGTTTAAGTCGGAAATTGGTCAAATGGTCTGTGCCGATCCCGCGGACGTGAGCATGGAAACAGGCAATCTGGACAGGGAACGCGGCCGGGGTGTCGTGCGTTGTCCCTCAAACACTTGGACGGCTTTCCATTCGACGCCACCCGGACGCCATCATTCCATGATTTCGAGAACGGTGCGTTTGCGGGCTTTGGCCGAAGCAGAGGTTAAAATGACCCGCATGGCCTGGGCCGTCCGGCCTTGCTTGCCGATAACTTTTCCCAAATCCGTCTTGGCTACTTTCAGTTCCAGCACGGAAGTCTGGTTGCCTTCAACTTCGGCAACGGAAACTTGATCAGGGTTGTCGACCAATGCCCGGGCAATTCGTGTGATCAGCTCTTTCATGTCTCCGTCTCCTTTTTCATGATTTGACGATGCATACCCTGAGTTCATGTTACCCCCCCCCACGTGAAAGTCAAAGTTCGGTTGGTTGATCGTTATGTTGCCCTTTATCGCGCCGTTGTAACTTAATCGTTTGCGGGAATTGGAGCCGAAAGAGATTGATTTTGCCGGCTTGAAGCAAAAAGGGCGGTTCTCGCTCCACGGAAGAACCACCCTTTTTATAGCGCATTCCGATGTAGCCTCCCATGCGCTGCAAAATCAGGATCACGTTGATCTAAAATAATATTATAATACTGAAATTTTAATGTCCATAGGCATTGGAATTCATTTTTGTGGGGAAAACCCCCAGGGCGTGGGGATTTATCCCGGGAATGGGTGGCGGGGCCATGCGAAGGATTTACATCTCCCGGGATGCGACCGCACCGCTTTGGGCGTATCCAGCGCGGGTCCTGGAGGCACAGGTTTTTTCACAGGCCGACATTTCCACCCGCGCAAACCCGCCAAGGGGCCTACTCATTTTCCCGATCTTCCTCGACCCAGGTCTTAAGTTTGAGTCCGTACTTCTCGATCTTCGAATGCAAGGTGGGCCGGGAGAGTCCGAGGAGTTTGGCGGCGCGGGAACGGTTGCCTTTGGCGATATTGAGGGCCTCGCTGATCATGATGCTGGCGAAACGGTCCATGAGGGCGTCATACATGTTCTTTTCGCCTTCGGATTCCATGGTCGTGCGCACCCACTGGCGGATGATTTGATCCGCGCTGTTGAGGTCTGGTCTCGCGGTCAGGGTTTCGCCGCTGATGGCTTGGGCGATGTCTTCTGCATGAATAGGGGCTCCCCGATTGAATATCAGGGCTTTATGGATCGTGTTGGCCAGCTCGCGCACATTGCCCGGCCATGAGTGCCGTTTGAGGGCCGCCAGCGCTTCCGGGGTGATGCCGGGGTTGTCCATGTCCAGCTCCGCCGCATAGCGGGACAGGAAATACTCGGTTAGCAGGGGAATGTCAGCGGAACGTTCCCGTAACGGCGGCAGGGATATCGTGACCACTTTCAGGCGAAAATATAAATCCTCGCGGAACCGGCCTTCGGCCAGCGCCGCTTCCAGGTTGCGGTTGGTTGCTGCAATGATGCGTACATCCACCGGAATGGTCTCGCGACCGCCGAGCCGTTCAATGCTTTTTTCCTGCAGCAGGCGCAATATTTTGGCTTGAATACTGAACGGCATATCGCCGATTTCGTCCAGAAAAACCGTGCCGCCGTTGGCTTGTTCGATTTTCCCGACCCTTCGATGGGCGGCGCCGGTAAAGGAACCCTTTTCGTATCCAAAGAGTTCGCTTTCCAGTAGATTTTCCGGAATGGCGACGCAATTGATGACCAAAAAGGGTTTATTCGCCCGTAAACTGTGCTGATAAATCGCCCGGGCGACCAGTTCTTTGCCGGTGCCGGAGTCCCCCCGGACAAGGACCGTGGCGTCCGCCGCCGATACCCGCCCGATCGCCTTGTAAACATCCTGCATTTCTTTGCTGCGGCCGATAATGGCCTCGCGGGACGTTCTATCGGGCGGGGCATCCAGATCCACCGGGGAGCGCATAAAGCGGCTGGCTTCTAAAGCCTGACCGATTACCTTTAACATGTCGGGAATGTCAAACGGCTTGAGGATATAATCAAAGGCCCCCATTTTGGTGGCTTCAATGGCGGTTTCTGTCGTACCATAGGCCGTCATAATGATAATGGGCAGCTTGGGCTCCTTGGCATGGATGGCCTGAAAGGTCTCCAATCCGTTCATACCCGGAAGGCGCATATCCAAAATGACGACGTCCGGTGTCTTGGTCTCAATTCTCTCAAGCCCCGCCTCGCCGGAAGCGGCGCTTTCCACGCGGTAACCCTCTTCGGCCAGGAGTTTATGAAAACTCTTGCGGAGCTGGTCGTCATCGTCGATTATGAGAATGGTGCTCATGGTAAACCGTTAATTTAGGCCTCCGGCCCTCCTGCGGGAGGGGACGGAGTCCTTCTTGAACTGGCATCCTGCCTCGGACGGGACGCATCGCGCAAAGGAGACTAGTCCGCGGCGGCTGACGCGTCTCGCGGAACCCCTGCGGTGATCGGGAGCGTAATCGTGAAGCTGGCGCCTTGACCTTCCTGGGAGCTGACTTCCAGACGGCCCTTATGATCTTCCATAATACGGGCGGCGATGCTCAGCCCCAGCCCGGTGCCTTCCTCTTTGGTGGTAAAAAAGGGTTGGAAGATTTTTTCACGGATCGCGTCCGGTATCCCCGGTCCGCTGTCGCGCACCCGAATGACGGCCACCCGCTTCGAGGGCGATTCCCAGGCTTCCTCTTCGCGGATGGTGATGGATCCGCCCCTGTCCATGGCTTCACAGGCATTGACCACCAGATTGACCAGAACCTCCTTCAACTGTTCCGGATCCACCGCGATTTCCGGCAGCGGAAACCCGCGCTCGACTGCAACCGTAACCTCATAGGATTTCAGCCGGTGTTCCAGCAACTGAATCGCCGAGTCCACCACGGCCGAAGGGCTGATCGGCTGCATTTTGAGTTTGGGGGGACGGGAAAATTCCAGAAAATTTTGGACAATGGTGTCAATGTGCCGAATTTCTTCGGAAATGACCTCAAAATCCTCTTTTTGGGTGTCCGCCAGTTCCAGGGACCGGCTCAGTGAAAACAAGCGCATTTTGACCGACGTAAACGGATTGCGAATGCTATGGGCCATTCCGGCGGCCAACTTGCCGACCAGGGCCATTTTTTCGGCCTGCAGAAGGTGTTCCCGGCTCTTGGCGAGCTCGGACTGGGTGTAGTCGACATCTTCGATCAACCCGCGAACGCTGCGGCTGAGAGCTTTGACCTCATCTCCCGCGCTGCCCGCATCTCCGGCCCGATCCGCCTCCGCAGTCAAACGGCGTACCGGCCCCAGGATCTGGTTGACCAGCACAAAGGCCAGCAGGAGTGTCAGCAGAAATGCCGCCAGCATGGCGACGACGGCCATGAATCTCAGATTGGCCGCCTGGCGCTGGCTCTCCGCCCGGGCTCGGACGATCTTTTCTTGATGGATTTTTTTATATTTTTCGCACAGATCCAGGACGCGGAAGAAGTTTTCGCGCACTTTTTGATGCAGGGTCGCGCCCGTTTCGACATCACCGGCCTTGTAGAGTTCGATCACCCGGTCTTTTTGAGTAACGTAAAGCTGGTATGCGGCTTCGATCTCCCGGACGGCCGCTGCTTGGGGTTCGCTGTCCACCAAGACGCGCACTTCATTCAGATGCTCTTGAAAGATTTGCCGGTATCGCTCCAGTTGCCGGAGCCAATCGGGATTGCCGTCCATGAAATAATACGAGACGAATCCCTTTTGATTCACCAGGGCAGTTTCAAGGGCTTCCGCGGCCTGGAAGGCGGCCAGATTCCTTTCGGTTATGGAGGCCAAAAGGCCTTCCATGCGGTAGGTATACGCCACCAGCACCAGGGCCCCCGCCAGGTTGATGAGCGCCAGACAGGTCAAAATCAGGTAAATGCGGCCGCGCAGACTGATGCGGATCTTTGCCATAGGCCTCATCTTAGCCCCCTCGCACACCCTTTTTCAGGGGCAGATGTCGATCGTCGGATAAACCCCTTTGAGCGTTCCCATGGAATAGGGCTGAATGATATTATAGGCTATGTTCTGTCCCTTCTGGGCATGGCCCTTATTTTTGTTGCCGTCGTAGTAAGCGCCGTTGGCCTCGAGAATGTGCTCGATGCGCTGCTGAAAGGCCTCAACGAAACGGGCTCCCTGACCCTGAAAACGCATGGCACCCAAATTCAGTTCGCCTTGCACTTCCGTAAGGGATTTGAGGGCGATACTGTGGGTTTCCAGGTCGCGGGCGTTTTGGATAAACCCCCAGACTAAATGGCCGGGCGGAATTGTCAGCGCCTCGGATAGATCGATGATGGCATGGGGCATGATGATACTGCCTGGGCCGACGATCAGCGGGGAGTCCGGGGTGCCGCGCAGAAAGGAGTTGAAGCCGACAAAGACTTTTTCCTCCAACCGGGTGTGAATCAGTTTGGCGCCGTGGGCCGTTACATTGTCGCCTTGCAGGTGGGAGTTGACGAGGAAGCAGTTTTCCTGGGCATTGGCCCCCTTGCCCAGGAAGGAGTTTTCAAGGTAAGCGCGTTGGGCCACGAGAACATTTTCGCCGATGCGGGTTTTGGGTTTCAGCACGGCATAGCGGCTCAGGGACGCGTTTTTGGGAACCGAGCGCGGGGTTGCCAGGTGCACGACATCAAAGACCCGATGAAAATCGTCTTTGCGGCTTTCCACAAAATCGATGAAGATCCCGCGGGGTCGCTGGCCGGGTTCGAAGTTGATGTATCGCTTGAGAACGGATGGGGCGAAGCGGTAGCTGAAATCGAATAAATCTTCGTTCTTAATCCAGATCTGGCCCGGTTCGATCTGCCGATGCCACAACTCCCCCACTTGCAGATAGGAAAAGGTGCCCACCTGGCAGCCGTGCAGGCTGGTAAGATCCACACTGGCGAAAGGGCCGAGGAAACACCCCTCCATCACGGAGCCGTGAATATTGGCGTAGGGGCTGGAGGCCGTGTTTTGAATCCAGAAAATTTCGGGATTTTCGGGATCATGGGAGCAGTTGTGGACCAGGGTCTTTACGAGAAAGCTGTCCTTGATCCAGATGACTTCGTCATGATCCAGCGGAATAGCGGTGCCGCGATATTGGAAGGTATCGCCCTTGGACTTCAACTCATCGCCGCGGATATCGCTTTTGTAAAGAATGGCGTTGTCGACTTTACACTTGCCCAGGAAATAACTTCCCGCCAGGTTGGAATGGCTGAAATGAAAATAAAGGGGGTGATGGTCCGTTATGCCGTAAAATGCGTAGAACTTGGTCAGTTGGGACAGCGGAATATAGCTTCGAAGATAGTCGGCGGCGTCAAAATCAAAGCGGCGCAAATTAATGTTGACGCGTCGAATGATACGGTCCCGCAGTTTATTGAGCTGATGCATATCGATTCCTCGGATCGGGGTTACCCGTGGGGACGGTCGACCTTTGCCGATTGACCCCGCCCCGCCCGGGCCGGACCTGCAAAGCCGGAATCCGGAAAAGTAGATAAGGCCTTGCCGCCGTTCAATCTTTGTCAGGCCGCAACGGCGGGTATTCGTTTCAGTTGGCCGTCATTACAGGCATTCCCATCAGGGGCCAGAGAATGAAAACGGCAAAAGCCACCACCAGCATCAGCAGGATGCTGGCGGGGATGCCGTACAGAAAGAACTCGCCGGTTGAAAACTGTTTGGAGTCATAGGCGATCGCATTGGGCGCCGCGCCCACCAGAAGCAGAAACGGCATGCCAGCGGTTACCAGCGAGGCAAACAGGATCACCTCGGGCGCCACCTGCAGATAAGGGGCAATCACCAGGGCCACCGGCAGGGAGATGGCGATGGCGGCCACATTCATGATGAAATTCGTCATAATCATGACAAAAAAGGCGATGCTCAGGACAAAGACGAACCAGTTGGCTTTCTGAAACATCACCAGCCAATTCACCGCCAGCCATTCCGCGGCCCCCGTTTCCCAGAGGCAGTTGCCGATGCTCATGGCGCCGGCAAACAGCAGGATAATATTCCAGGGTATCTCCTCCAGGTCATCCAAATCCAAAATCCCGGTAATGAAAAACAAGATCGTGGAAATCAGAATAATGGCCGTTTTGTCGACCGGTTCGAGAGCAGGGATGAAAGAGCGCAACGACATGGTCAGGATACAGGCACCGACGATGACGGCGGCCGTGATTTCATAACGGGTCAGGGGACCCAGTTCGGCATTTAACTGGCTGGCTCTTTCTTTCAGGCCGGGGATGACTTTCTTTTCGGGTCTTAAAACCAACATGAAAAATCCCCATAAAAGAAAGGTCATGAGCCAGCCGATAGGGAACATATAGTAGGTCAATCCAAAGAAACTGACATTTTTGCCCACGATATCGTTGAAAAATCCAATGGCGACAGCGCCCCGGGCCGCCCCCAGCAGGGTCACGATGCTGCCGGCGCCGGCGACATAGGCCATGCCCATAAAAAGCCCTTTGCCGAAGCGGGTCTGACGCTCCCCCTCACCGTAGAGCGCATAGATGGAAATGAGCAGCGGGTAAATGGTGGCGGCCACCGCGGTGTGAGCCATGATATGGGTCAGCGCCGAGGTGACGATAAAACAACCCAGGTAGATCATACTGGTTTTTTCGCCGACGATCGCCAGCATTTTATAGGCCAGACGCCGGGTCAGTCCCGTTTTGGTAAAGACCAGGCCGATGACGATGGAGGCAAAGATGAACATGACGGCCGGCACCATGAAATCCGTAAAGGCCGCCTTGGCCGGGCGAATGAGAAAAAGCGCCTGGAGCACCCCGATGGCCAGACTGGTAACGCCGATGGGGACGACTTCAAAGACCCACCAGGTCCCGGCCAATAGGAAAACCGCCAGGGCGCCCTTGGCCTCTTTGCTCAGCGCGAAATGCTTGCCCATGGGATCGACGGCATCGGGCCAGGGAGGCGCGAAATAAACCACGGAGAATAGGAATATCCCCAAAAAAAGGAAAATATACTTTCTCCAGTTAATCTTAACTTTACGGACAGCCGCGACTCCTCCGACGGCAGCGGCAATGGCCTCGTTGCTCATTCAAACCTCCTCCTCGTGGTTCCGAATGGATTCGCTGGGCGATCCAGTCGCATCGTCCTCGGTTTAGGCGCCAAAACACTCTTTCATCGCGTGAAAGACCGCCGCAAACACGTCGGTCAGTCGCAGGATCCCGACAATATCTTCCCCCCGGGTCACAAGCAGGGACTGATGGTGACCCATGACAAATTGGTGAATGGCTTCATCCAGCGAGGCGGTCTCGGCCACGTACTCCCCTTCCGAGGGGGTGTACATAAATTTTTTGACATTTTGTGCGCCGGCTTTATGGCAGATATCTTCAAACGGGCGGTCAAACAGATGATAATCCTTCAGCATGGACTTCATGAACTCCTTGGTGAACCCGAAGCGATGCAGTCCTTTGCGGTCGAGCATGTCTTCGTATTTGGGTTCCAACGCCCGAAGCACATCCAACTGGCTCAGTTTCCCGACGACTTTGCCGGTTTTGTCCAATACCAGAATCGCGCGGTGGCGGTAGCGGGTATGATCGAAGTCCAACTGGGCTTTTTCCAGCGCCAAAACCGCCTCGTACAAGGTGGCCTCTTCGGAAACGGTCGCGTATTCCGAAAGAGGAATCATCAGATCTTTTACGATGTATTTTTTCACAGTCGACCTCCTCAACATTTCTTCGAAAAAAATTTCGTCTCTCCTACCACATTGCTTGAATTATGTATAGATCTTTTTGAGTAGGATTCGGTTGCTTGGGACGGCATCTCCAGCCCTCAGCGCCGCCCCGTTTCTGAGACGAAAAATTTCTTCGAACGGCGTGTGCGCGGCGGAGGCTGTGACCGGGAAAAAAACCAGAGGATCGGCCCCTTTGGATTTAGCCGCCGACGGGCAAAGGGCTGTTTCACCTGGGTTTTCCCGGCCGTACGGGAATAGGACACCGATAGCCGAGCGCCCTAGCGGGCAGATGGTCTGACAGTGTCCGCGGCTGCGGGTTGATGGAAGCGGATGCGCATGTCCCTTGGAAGCTCACAGCCGGTAGACAACTGGTTTGCCTTCCGAATCGATTTCAATTCCGATGGTGTCGCCGGTCTTAAAGCCCAGTCGCCGGAATTCTTGGACTATTATTTCATGTTTATCCATATACCAGTAGACGGACCACCTGGGATTGCGAACCGTATCGATACCGTAGGCGTCATGGCCGCAGAGATTGACCCGGAACTTGTCCTTGGCGATGAGGGTGTCGGCTTCGAACAAGAAATAGTCGATTTTATAAATGTTCTCATAGAGGGCTGTGGAAAGCTGCGGCTGCAATTCCGGCAGATCGTCCAGATAGTGATTGGCAATCTGATACAATTCTTCCGGTTCCTGGATCGACAGTCCCAGCACGCCAAAGCGTTGATGGTTTAGCGCGAATTGTTCCATTTCGGCTTGATAGCTGGTTATGATGGCCAGGATATCCTCGATGGTCGGCTTGGGTTCCGTCCCGCCCAGAACGAGGTCTTCACATTTGCCGATGATATTTAAATAAAACGCTTTGTTGTCCATGACGTAAATCGGCCGTTCCCGGTAGCTGCGGCGGGCGCGCACCCGGCGCAGGCCATCCAGCTTGATGGATCTTTCGCTTTCCTTCTGTTCCAGGGTTTCAATGTGGGAGATATCTTTGGCCTGGACCACATGGATTGTACCATCCGTGGCGACGATGTACTCAATTTCGCATCGGTGGCCTAAAAAGTTCTGGATGTCTTGGGACAATTTCAGCAGCCGCCGGTCATGCGGGGTCTGGGTGATATAGGGTTCGCGCTGGACCTTTTGGGTCCGGTCGCGGCAGTATCCGAATTCCCAGTGGTCGCCCAACATCTTGGCCATCACACCGGTGCCGTCGATAAACGGCATGACAATCACCCCCATCTCCTCCAGCTCGATTTCCGGGGCGCCATTGAATTTTCGCTGTCTTTTGACCGACAGTTGCTTGGCGGTGCGGGCCAGATTAATGATTTTCTTGCGGGCATACTTGATTCCTCCCAGATCGGCATAGGTCTCCAGCGAATCAAAGGTACCGCTTTTATAGAATTCCTCCAAGGGATGGGCACTGCGCGTGATCACCTTAAAGCTCTCGCGGTGACGATCCAGGAAAGCCTGTAAGGGTCCGAAGTTCTCATTTCTAAAGTCGGAGGCGGAAAGGTAGATAAATTCGGGAATCGTGAAATTTCCCTTTTGCAGCCGTTCCAGCAGTCTCGCTTTTTCAGGCAGGTCGGTTGACATAGGACGCTCGCATGCAATGTGTCTGGCAGGCGCCGTTCGGACAACGCCTTGGACATAAAAATCGAACGAATCCCATCCTCCGGTGCCGCGACAGCGACCGGGAAGCGCGTTTCCACGCATGCCGAAGGCAGGGTACGATCATCGAATCTAAAAGGAAGTATCCATTTAAAACGCAAATAAAATTTTCATGCACCGTGGTGGCCCG
>CP070697.1:649566-662768 GCA_020353555.1 Desulfobacterales bacterium | reverse complement strand
AAATTGGCATCCGGATCCGCATCGATGGCTAATACCCGTTTGCCCCCGTCATTGAAAGTTCGGATCAAAAGAGACGCAAAGGTGGTTTTACCGACACCGCCCTTGCCGCTGACTGCAAGCTTCATAACTTTAGCCTTTCCCGCGAGCGCTTTAGAATTATCTTTCAATATAACACAGGATACTAGCGGGGCAAGCCGAAAAGGACTTCAATCTGATAAAAACAAAGGTCTGCGGATGGGCAAGCGGCATGGATCGGGGGTCAAGGTTTGCGAGCTATGATTTTGTGCGTTGTGTCTCTCAGCTTTGGGCTGAGGAGTTGTAACCGTGGTAGGCTTTTGGGGGCTGCAAAAAAAGGCGCCGCTCAATCCCCGCCCGTGTCTTGTTAAAATGCGCATTAGCCCCAAAAAATCAAGCTAGGCCATCATTCATTGGGACCAGCGACCCGGCGAAGTCCCGGTGGAAGAGGTTCTGGTCAAATCAACTCCTGGACTTTCCCTGAATCCGAGCGATCCTCCCGATGGGGTAGGTGAACCATACCATGTATAATCATCACCGAGATCTCTATCCACCTTGCTCCACACCTGGGGGTTGTCGTTTTGCCACCCGGTGGGTGATGACATTTTGGCATTGGCCCAGGCCAGGATTTCGCGGCCGTTGAGTTCCGATAGTCCGGAACTTATGGCGACGGCCTGGGCATTGGCTTCCAGATTAATAAACCGGGGAATGACCACCGCTGCCAGGATGCTTAATATGATCAAAACCGAGAGCAACTCTATTAGAGTAAAACCCCGCTCCCTCCGAATCTCTGATTGGGTGGGTATCTCTTTTGACGGTGGCCGCATAGAATTCAGAAAGAACTCAAATCGAAGCGATCCTTTTGTTGAAGCGACATATTTTGCCAATGCCTTGACGAAGGTCTACCGCCAATCATGGGAAAGCATATGCATTTTCCAGATGGAATTCGTCCTGGGGGATCGGCCGATCCATAGAATTTTCGGTTGCCTTAGACGCGGAATTCAGCCCTCCGGCCGTTTAAGTCAAAAATTGGCTCTCTTGGGACTTACCCCCGAAAATCATCCCGGGATAGTGCCTTGACATCTGCTCGCGACTTACGGCTGCGGTCTTGTCCAGGTTCCCGGTCGTGTTAAAGTAGAGGTCGTTCGAGTCAGGTTCACTGTCGAAGCGTTTTGGAAAGTGAGGTCTCCGCCGCCGGTACCGAGATTGGCCCAGGTATAGTCAGGACCGAGGTTGGTATCCAAACTTCCAAACAGGGCCCCATCACTGGCGTATCCATCTGGCCCGATTTTGATGTTGGCCCAGTGCAGGCTCTCCCGGCCGTTGAGTTCCGACACGGCCGCATCCATGGCTCTGGTCCTGGCATTGGTTTCCAGATCGATGTAACGGGGCACAGCCACCGCAGCCAGGATTCCTAAGATGATCAAGACCGCGATTATTTCGACAAGTGTGAAACCCCTTTCATTTTTTAACAGTTGTTTACAGTTCATGACGGTTACTCCCTCCTTCTAATTCATTTCTTTCTTGGTCTGTCAGATGTCAGCCCCCAAATGCAGGCTTCAATCTGATCGCTTGATCGAATTACATTTGGGCAGCCGGCATTGAGCCAAATTTTATCAAACCGTCTCGTTTAATCTGCATGATCGGTGCCAATCATCCGAAAAACACGGCCGCAACTAAAAAATCATTCGATTCCGAATAGTTATGCAAATAATATCGTTTTTCGTTTAAGTCATTTTATCGCGCAAAGCACGAAAAACTACAGAATTTGTAGGTCCATAACAATCATAAGCATCATATTTCGGGATTCTTGATCCCTTTAACGTCAATGTTGTATTTTTTTATCCGGTGCCACAAACTGCGCTGACTGATGCCGAGCAATTCGGTGGCGCGCACCTGAACCCCACCGGTTTTGCGCAAGGCCTCGATGATGATCCCCTTTTCGATTTCCCGCAGACGTTCGTCCAAGGGAGCGTTGGCCGGCAGGAAAAAATCGAAGTCCGCCGAATTCTGATTAAACGCACCAGTGATTTTACCCGGAAGTTGGGCCGGTTCAATAAATCCGTTTTCGGCGATCACGGCTGCGCTTTCAATCGCATTTTTGAGTTCGCGAACGTTGCCCGGCCACGAAAATCCCATGAGCATTTGCAGGGCAACCGATGATATTTCAACCGGTCTGGGTGAACGCTTTAGAAAATAGTCCACCAGGAGCGGGATATCTTCTTTTCTTTCCCTTAAAGGCGGCAGATGTACCGTAAAGACATTTAAACGATAATATAAGTCTTCCCGGAAAGTTGCCTCTTGGACCAATCTTTCAAGATTTTTGTTGGTGGAAGCGATAATGCGCACGTCCACTTTGATCGTGCGGCTGCCGCCCACCCGGTAAAACTCCTTCTCCTGAAGCACACGCAATATTTTAGCCTGCAAATTGAGGGGCATGTCGCCAATTTCATCCAGAAAAATCGTTCCCTTATCGGCCATGTCGAATTTTCCGCTTTTGAATTGGGTCGCGCCCGTAAACGCCCCTTTTTCATGCCCGAACAGTTCACTTTCCAAAAGCTCTGCGGGGATGGCAGCGCAATTCAGCTTGATAAACGGCCGGTCTTTGCGCAGGCTGTTTTCGTGGATACTGGCGGCCACCAGTTCCTTGCCGGTGCCGCTGGCCCCCAAAATGAGCACCGTCGAATCGGTAGGGGCCACCTTGATAATTAAGCTTAACAGGCCGCGGATGGCGAGACTTTCACCGATAATATTAGGGAAAAAATGGCGGGCGTCAATCCGGCTGAGCACCGAGGTCACCTGATCGAAAACGTTAGTAAATTGTTCGAGTTTGTCCATCGACCAGTCTTTATGCTTTGTAGACGGTGGATTCGCAAAGGCAGGGAGCTTTTTGGCGTTTTCGACAAATTTTTCCACGGGTCTCAAAATTATCCGTACCGTTACAAAACCGGAAATAAAGGCCAGCGTGCTGATAATGACGATGAACCAGAAGACCGGGCGCGCGGGATCCGATCCCTCAAACAAACTGTATTTCGTCAAACGGAAGACTACAAGAGCGGCAAAAATCGTAAACCCGGTAAAGATAAAAGGGATGATGATGTAAAGGCTGATATAGAAACGCGATCGTTTCATCGATTTAATTGATACATTCGTGGAAGGCAGTCCCTTCAAAGCACGTTTAACAACGATCGGCTATTCTCGGCGGACGCGTGGAACACGCAAAGGAAGACGGCGTGAGGCACGACTGGATGGAATTTCAAAATCAAACGCTTGCATCCGCCATCCATCTCCAGCACGCCGACCATCCGGTACGCCAATGACGGGGTTCATCTTAGACCAAAGCCCCGTTTCAAAGCAGACTGCCCTTCGAGTCCCCCAAACCGTCTACTTAGCCATAAGCGTCAAATCCCACATGGGTAGAAAGATGGCCATGGCAAAAAAACCCACAACCGCTGCCAGACCCAGGACTAATATAGGTCCAATCGCCTGGGACATTTTATTCATGGAATACTCGACCTCGGTATCGTAATGTCCGGCAACTTCCCGCAGCATTTCCTCCAGATTGCCAGACTCTTCGCCGATGGCCACCATGTTGACCAGCATGGGGGTGAAATATTGCGCTTCTCCCAATGGCCGAGCGACGCCGCGACCTTCCGTCAGCCGGCCTTTGACTCCTTGGATTTCGCGTGCGATGGCCGCGTTGCCGATCGTTCCGGCTAAAATGTCCATGGAATCGAGAACTTCTACGCCACTGGATTGAAGAATGGAAAAAATGCTGGAAAAGCGGGAAATCGCGCTTTTGACAAACAAGGGGCCGACAATCGGCAGTCTCATCAAGAGCGTGTCCCGCATATATTTGCCCTGAGCGGTTCTTAAATACTGAAACAAAACGATTCCGGCGACACCCAGGATACCGATAACCAGATACCAGTAATCAGCCATCAGGTGATACAAAAACATGCAGATCTTGGTCGGTAAGGGAAGGTTTAACCCGGCTTTGCTGAATATATTGACAAAACGAGGGATGACGCCGGTTAACAACACAATAAATGCAACCAGCAGAAAGCTCAAAACAATTGCCGGATAGGTCAACGCCGACTTAATATCTGACTTGATCTTGTTTTCATGTTCGATAATGTAGGTCAGGCGATCGAGAACTTCCGGCAAGGCACCGCTGGCTTCGCCGGCCTTGATCATGCTGCAGTACAAAGGCGAAAAAACCCTCGGATGCCGGCTAAAAGCCCCATGGAGGCTGGCACCCTCTTTGATGTCCTGGTTCATGGCATCGAGGACATTCTTCATTTTGGCGTTTTCCGTCTGTTCTTCCAAAACCTGCATGAGACTGAGCATGGGAACGCCGGCGCGGATTAACGTATTAAACTGTTTGGTGAAGAGAATCAGTTCCGGCGCTTTGACCCTGGAGAATCTATCCAGAATACTACTCAGGCTCACGCCGGGTATCGCAGGCCGCTCCTCTCTGACTTTGGTCGGTATGAAACCCCGGGACGCCAACAAACTGCTGGCACTTTCAACGGAGTCGGCTTCGATGTCGCCGGTACTCGGAGCACCGGTTTCCGAGATGGCCCGGTAGTTGAATTTGGGCATGCTATCCTCCCATCCGGTTAGATCAGAACGGCCGATGCCGCTTCTTCCAAGGTCGTTATTCCATTCAAAACCTTATTGATGGCATTCGCTTTCAAAGGCGTAAAATTGCCAGATTCCAGAGCCGCCTTATTGATGACTTGGGCCGATTTTCTCTGCAAAATCAAATTCTGGATCTTTTCATCGATGACCAGCACTTCGTATACACCCGTACGGCCTCTATAACCCGTGTGCATGCAATTGAAACAGCCTCTACCCTGAACGAAATTCCCATCGGCGATATTTTCGATCTGCCAGGCCTGCAAAACTTCCTTGGAAGGCGTATAGGGCGACTTGCATTGGGTGCAAACCCTCCGAACCAACCGCTGGGCAAAAGAGACCAGCATGACGGAAGAAACCAAAAAGGGTTCGATGCCCATATCAATAAAGCGCGTAATGGCCCCGGCCGCATCATTGGTATGCAGGGTACTCAAAACCCGGTGGCCGGTCAAGGCGGCCTGCACCGCGATGGTGGCGGTTTCCGAATCGCGGATCTCGCCCACCATGATCACATCTGGATCCTGGCGCAGAATCGACCGCAGCCCGCTCGCAAAGGTCATGCCCGCCTTGCGATTCAATTGAACCTGCCTGATTTTTTCAATCCGGTATTCCACCGGATCTTCCACGGTAATAATGTTGATATGCGGTTGGTTGATTTTTTTTAATATGGAATAAAGGCTGGTGCTTTTGCCGCTACCCGTGGGTCCCGTACTCAGAATCATCCCGTACGGCTTGGTGATCATGCCTTCTAGTTTTTGGCGGTCGCTCTCGGTCATTCCGAGCCGTTCAAGTGAGTAAATACTGGTGCTGGTATCCAGCAGCCGCAGCACCATATTTTCCCCGTGGATTGAAGGAATGGTAGATGCGCGGATATTGATATCCTTGTTTTTCATTTTCACGGTAAAGCGGCCGTCCTGGGGAATACGGGAAACAGCAATGTCCATATTGGCCAGGATCTTCAACCGGGAGATGATCGGGAGAAACATGGACTTGGGCGGTGCTGGCACCTCATGCAGGTTGCCGTCCACCCGAAAGCGAATTTGGACATAGTCTTTTTCGGGACTGATATGCACGTCGCTGGCGCCTTCACGGACACCCTGGGACAGGATCGAATTAACCAAACGCACGACCGGCGCTTCCTCGGCCATACCCTGCAGAGAGCTAACCTCCACGTCTCCGGTGCTCTGGGGTTTCTCGGCCTCCTTGTTGTATTGCATTTCTTCCATATCTTCCAGGACGCCGCCGATTCCGCCAAACGTGCCGTAAAGGCTGGTATGCAACTGGTTCAGGTGTTGTTCGGTGCAAATGACCGCTTCCACTTCGCAGTTGGTATGGTACTCGATGGCATCCAGGGCATTGATGTCCAGCGGATCGGTCATGGCAATCGTCAGCAGCGACCCGTTCATTTGAAGCGGGGCCGATTGGTACTTATAGGCAATATCTGCCGGGAGGATATCGGTCAGCTCCATATTAAGTGTATACTTATCCGGGCTGTATTTCTCGATACGCAGCTGAGTCGACACCAAGTCCACGATCTTGCCTTCGCTGACGACCCCTTCGCGAACCAAAAATTGACCGAGTTTCAATCTGCTTTTCTTTAAATCAGGCAGAGTCTTTTCAAGTTGCTCTTGAGTCATTACCCCGCCGTCAACGAGGATTTCGCCTAATTTCTTTAATTCTTTCAATTTTGTCTCTCATTCGGATTCAAGTTACTGTTCCAAGTCAAAAGGGTCGGCAAAGAAAACGGTGTTCTCATCCCATAAAACGGATACCTTCCCGTCCGACGACAACTCCGCCGGTAACGCGTCCAACTGTTTGCGGGCAGAGGCTTCGTCTTCATAGAACGCCTTGAGCACGAGGGCAAACTTGTGGCCTTGGTGCGGGTGCCAGTACGGGATCAGACGAACGGGTGGGGCCTCTTTGGGATAGGTCCGCAAATAATCAAATGCGGTTTCCAGAGTAGCGGTTTCTTGAATTAGGACACACCAGGCATTTGAGGCCGGGGGGGTAACCTCGGCCGGAATGGCCGGAAGGGATATTATTTGGCCAATTTTCACCCGATTTGGATTGATGATGTCAGAATTTAGCTTTAACAATGACTTAAAATACTTCGAATTAAATTGTCCGTATACCGATCGGATCACCCGGGATAAAGTCTCACTTTGCTTCAAAGTCACTTGGCCCAGCACCGGAGAGAACGAAGGGTGGGATTGAGGCGTGTGGGCGGGTGCTTCGACCTGGTCTTCAACTGATGGCAAGGATTCACCTTCCGACTCTTTTTCCGGCTCGGGGTCGGGTAGCATGGGTTCCATAACCGCCGGGGGTGGTTCTGTGACCGCCATTTGGGTTTCAAAGACCGGGGGAGCTTCGCGGATGTTTGGGGGTACCGGTTGGGGCTCGGTCTTCTGCAATGACGCGGTGCTCAAACCTTTTGTCTTCCAGGGAAACAAGCCCTTTAATTGATCCGGGGCTGCCAAGAGGGTCACGGCAATACATCCGGTGAGGATTGCTGTCGCCGTCACCCATTTCCAGCGATGAGGCTCTTGGGCAAACACGCGGCGACCGCAGGTGCGGACCTGAAAATAGCCGATTTTTGAGCGGTTTTGGATAATCATGGCCAGGATGCATTGGTGGCACAGATTGATAATCTTACGCGGATATCCGCCGCTGGCGCGGTAAATCGCCATTAGAGCAGGGTAGGTAAAAAGTTGCGGTTTTTGGGGCAAGTCTCCAACTGACTGGTCGAGGCGGAATTGGACCATCAGACACGTGTCGCGGAAGTTAAGGGGCTGTAACAAGTGATAAAGGTTGATCCGATCAGCGAAGTTCGCATATTTTCGAATGGTTTCTTCGAACTCCCTTTGGGCAAAAATGACAATTTGTAACAGCTTATATTCATTGGTTTCATAATTTAGAAACTCTCTTAGAATCTCCAGACAAAAACCTGGAATTTTCTGGCCTTCGTCTATGATCAGGACGGTCTTTTGATCTTGATCCACCCCTCGACTGAACAAATACTGTTTAATTTGCTCTTTGATTTGCCAATCGTTGCTACCCAAGGACAGTTTATGTCCCGTGAACATCCTGGCCACCGTGATCAGAAATTCAGTGCTATTATGGAAATGCGGATCAAGAATCAGGTGTGTTTCCACATTCTGGTCGGTGGCGAATTTGCGGATGAGTTGGCGGCAAAGGGTGGTTTTTCCGGTACCGACATCGCCGATAACCACATTCAACCCCCGGCGCAGGAGCAATGAAAGTTCCAGTTTTTGCAAACAATCTAGATGCTGCCGGGAATTATAGAAAAACTCGGGATTGGGCGAATTTGAAAAAGGCTCTTTGCTCAGATTAAGAATTTTAAAATAGTCCATCGGGTTTACGAAATCAATCTGAGAAACAAACAGGCATTCGCTATGTTATAACGCCCATCGACGTTTGGGTTTATTCTCTATTGATTCGGTTTGGGCGATAGGAATTATTCCTTTAAAATACTGGTGGCCCTTAGCATATGGCCGAGGTCATTCTGCCGGTGATGCATCCGGCGCCGGTGGTGCCATAGCCTGCGCTGTCCGGTCTGTCAGAATATGAGGGGTAATGAAAATCAGGGTATCGTCAAACTGATGGTTGCGGCTGTCTTTCTTAAAAAGGCGACCAAGTCCGGGAATATCTTTTATACCGGGAGTTCCGGTTTCGGTCCGGCTGGTGGTTTCCTGACTGAGTCCCCCAATAACGAGGGTTTGACCGTCGAACTGGAGCACGTTGGTTTCAGCGTTCTTGGTGAGTATGGTGGGGTTGCCCGCCACGGTTTGGGTAAAGTCGAGTTGATCCTTGTGAACGTTTATCTTCATTTTCAAAGAGTTTTCGTCGATGACATGCGGCGTCACTTTGAGACTCAGGACCGCCTTCTTAAATTCGATTTTGACCTCCCCATCCTCCACGGTTTGAAAAGGGACGTCCTCACCGCTTTCAATACTGGCGGTCTGGTTATCCAGGGTGGTGATGGAAGGGCTCGATAAAATGTTAAGCTTGCCCTCGCTTTGCAGGGCGGAAAGCTGGAGGTCGAGAATGCTCTTGCCCGCCTTGCTAACGACGAAGCCAAGGGTAAAGGGATTGATCGCGTTGATTGCATCCGCCGGAAAGTCAGCCGCCAGACCGGCGAGGGGGTCTACTGCCTCGCTCAACGGCGTTCCAATGACCCCATTGTCGGCTCCGGTTGCAAAAAATCGAGTGCCACCGCTGCTCACCCGATGCACTCCTCCCCACTGGATCCCTAATTCGCGGGCAACATCCTTGTTGGCCTCAACGATGTGCGCTTCGATCAGGATCTGAGGCGTGGGCCTGTCAAGCATAGCAATCACAGGGGTTATATTTTCCATGTCCTGGCGGATGGCCTGGATGACCAGTGAATTGGTATGCTCATCCACGAGGATTGATCCCACAGGTTTTCCTTCTCGATTGAGAGTCAGAAACGACTCAAGGTTTTTTTTGAGGCTTTCGGCTTCCGAGTATTTGATCCCAATTATTCGGGTTAGAAGGGGTTCTATGACTGTTAATTCCTTTTCCCGGGCTTGTCGTTCCAAGTCCTGCACCATCTCGGCCGCGGTGATGATTCGGATGATGTCGCCTTCCCACGCATATGTAAGTCCATGGGTGCGCAGAATGCTAAGAAACGCCTTATCCCAGGGTGCCTGACTGATATTAACGTTGATCTTACCGGCAACATTTTCGCTAACGATTATATTCTGATCGGCTGCTCGGGCGAGGGCGCGCAGCAGCACGGATACGTCGACGTTGTTCATTTTAAGACTAATCTTGCGGGTAGGAAAGGGTCTCTTGGTCTCGGGCTTCGGTTTTTCCACCGGAACTCGCATTTCGATTATTGGGGGAGAGGTAGGAGCGGGCTTGGGGGCGGTCGGTGCAGAGGGGCGTCTGGTTTCTTCGGCCAGGGCCCTCCATTTTTCCAGAAACGGATCTTTTTCTTCTTTTTTCGGGGCCGCACAGCTCCACGTCAGCATCGTCGCCCAAATGCAAAAAACAATGACGTGCCTAAACTTACAGAATCTATGAATCTTTTTCATATGGCTATTCTCTCTTGTTCGGCATTTCAAAGCGGCGCTACTCAGTTTCTTCCAAAGGTATGACGAACTTGCTGTTCCCCTCTCCCGGAACGGCAATCACAACCTGGCGCGGAGAAATGCTGCGGACAATATACCCGCCCTCAATCACCTGGTCCCCGACCTCATATTCCATTCCATTGATAATTGCAAGGCGCGTATCACCCATTTGCAGATAGCCTGAATAGGAGAGTTCCAATTCTAAGGTGGGTGTCTCGGGTTGCTTGGCTTTTTCCTGTTCCTGGGGTTTGGACTTCAATTCAATATTTAATAAAGGGTCTTGATTCCATTCCGCCTCAGCCTGCTGCAAAATATAAGAATCCACTTTGGAAAGGCCGGCTTTCGTGGAGGCTGCAATTTTCGTGATAAAATCGTTTAAAGATTCCAATCCGGTCGTCGTAACCCTCAACCCCTTTTGAGGAGGAGAAGCAAAAAGCAAGGTGTACGCGCCGTACACAACGGTTAAAAACATCAGACCGACAATTATCCGCTCTCTGATAGTCATGTTTCGAGTTTCGAGTTACCTGTTGGAATTTGATTATCCCTGTACGAACCGTGAGAAGATACGCGAGCCCCGTAATCCCCTATCCGAAAGGGATCAATCACTCCTGGGCCAGCCAAATTTTCAGCTTAACTTCCCTGGAATCCTCAATGGAGCTGATCTTGAGTGCCTCGATATGCTCCAGCGAGGGAATGGTCCCCAAGTCGACGATGAATTTTCTCAAATCGAAGAACTTTCCGACAGCAATCAGATTTATCAACAGATGACCGGAATCTTTGGTGATAGAATCTACATCCGGTGTGATTTCCGCGACCGTGAGATCGTGACGTCGAGCCATTTTGCGTATTAGCTCGGAGATACTGTTCATTTCGCCGAGGGTCAGCTTTTTCATCTCGGCGGTGGGCAGACCGGCGGGGGTGCTGTTCTTTATTTGCTGTAAAAGATTTTTGAAAATCGGGGTTAGGATCCTTTGCTCTTCTATCCGGGCGCTGAGCTGGATGATGTCCGCATCCAGCTCAGCAGCTGTCCTTATATAAGGCAGGATAATCATGAAAATAAAGACGACAATCCCTGCTCCGCCGATCAAAACATAGGTAAGGCTCTGAGCCGCTAAATTGGAAGAAACCGGTTTATTCATTTTGGCGCTGCTATTTTAAGTTTAACTGAGTCGTGAAACGTAGTACTTCCTTATTGTCAAGAAATTCGAATGACTTTTTTCTGACAGCGGGCTGGTCAAATAAGGGTGAATCTCGCAGTTGCATTAGATAGCCCGCTAAGGACGATTCTAAACCCACACGCTCTCCTTGAATAACACCATCTAAAGTGAGAAGCTTGGAAGGGGCGGTTTTTCCCTGAGGTGACGATTTTTTCGGCGGCCACGGGCCCAACTGGGCCGAAATACTGAGCAGGCGAATTTCGGATGGTGTCAGTTTGGAGATTTCGCTGATGACAGCCAATCCTAAATACTTTTGGGATATTTTTTTGGAGGCCTGATTCTTCTTTCGAAATTCGTCAACTAATTTGATGATCAGATTCTTGTCCACCCGAACGTCAAAGTCCTCCAGCTGATGACGAAGCCGGACCCTTTGGGCGTCTTTTTCGCGGACAATTTGCTCCTGCCAAAAAGAGATGCCGACACAGAGGGCCATCAAAAGCACAAATCCGGCAAAAATGGTCCGATTTATCCGTTGACTGCGGGCCACCTTTTGCTTGTCTTTGTGGGTGAATAAGAAGTTGGGGGTGCGCGAATTGTCGGCCAACGCCATGCCCATTGCGGGTGCATAGGAACTTTGTTCCGAGGGAGCCTCTGGGCCCGGGGTTCGCGTAAGGAAATTTGGCCCGGCATCGAAAGGATTGATAGTCTCCGCCGGAAGACCTAGTTCGGCGCTGATATAGTTAAACACGCGGCGATGAGGCCGGACGCCACTTGAAATGTAGATTTTTTCGACGCGCGCATTGTCATGGTTTGAGGAAAAATGCCGGATGGTGCGTTCGACCTGCTTGACTAACCTTCGCAGAGCTGGCAGAATCAACTCGAATATTCTATCTTCCTCATCGGCCGGCTTTTGGTTATCAGCGACCGCAGATGACGATTCATGGATGCCGCCGAAAAAAAACTGTTGCGCCTGCTCCAAATCAAAGTCGGCTTTTTTTTTGATCACCCTGATTCGGCCACCGCTTTCAGCCGAGGTGGCTTGCACCGACAGCTCGCGCTGCTCGCCTTCCATTTCACTGCGCAAGGCCTCAATCATCGTTCTGATGCCGGCCTTTATGCCGCGGGACAACATTAGATTTCCATCCGAAAAGATGTCAATCCGCGACCAATTCCTTCCGATAAAAAGACTGGCGACATAACTTTCAGCAGAATCAAGCCGCTGGGCACGAAAAAGTGTTTGGTACGCAAACGGAACAATGGAAATTCCACTTAACGGAAAACCGGCCTTTGAAAAAAGAGACTGGAGTTCTTTGACTTCCTCGCGGGGAGCGGTGTAGGACATAACATTTGTTTTCGGAATTCCTTCGTCTTCTACATCGCCTAATAGCTCGAAATCAAATATTTTCTCTCTGTCATCAAAAGGTGAATCCTTTTGATAGGTCCAGTACACCGAATTAGGAATTTGCCGCGCCGCGACCTTGGGAATTCGAAGCTGGCGGGTTTCAACACGGGCGGAAGAAATGATACTCCAGATATCAATGTTTTTTGAACCGTCGCAAAAATTACCCAGCGCGGATCTCAAAAACTTATAGAATTGCGCACTTTCCCTTGGAAAATCGGAATCAAAGGGTATTCGGGCATAGCCAAGAATCTCATATTTCTGATCCGCCGTTTGGCTGATTTTGACCATTTTCAGATCGTCGTGACCAAGATCGACGCCCACCGAAATTTTCCTGGAAAAAGATAACGGGCGACGGGAAAGGGAGCGTTTTCGGAGGATTGATGGCTGCGGCAAAGAATTTCCGGTCACTTCGGGTTCGGTTTTACCGTCTTTTCGAATCAGTTCAAGAAGCTTTTCGGTAGAAGAAATTTCATCATATTTCGCCAAAGCTTTTCTCCGCTCTAATGTTTAGAATTGGCAAAAGAGAAAACCATCACGAGGTAGCCCGCGGGCCAACGCACCTCGGGGCTCATCAATCGGCGTTGCCCTTTGACAGCCTGCCACCTATCCAAGAATCTTCTCTCCGAAGAATGAATTGGCTCTTTTTTCTGTGGGGCGATTTGACAAAAAGTCGCCTCAGCAGCGTCATTTTGGTTTATTATTAATAAAAATTGCCGAAAAGGCAATAACTATATCAATTGATTCATGATGATCTCACAAAAAAGCCGGAGATAAATTCAATAGACACGACATAAGGTGGCTAACTATTTTTATTAATCCAATATATTGTGTCAATTGTTTGGGATTATGCCTTTCCGCGAGATCATCATCCAT
>CP070697.1:636167-649466 GCA_020353555.1 Desulfobacterales bacterium | reverse complement strand
AAAACACCAAATGGGAAGATTGCGAAGCCGGGGGCAATGTGCTGCTGCATGCGATTTTGCAGTCGGCCAACGAAAAATAGAACGGCAGAGCACAGCCCGGGGCCAGGCAGCCGGTGAAACGCGGGCGGCGGGCAAACGGATTGGGAATATGCATTTTCCGCGGGCCGCGGATGGAAGAAAAAAAGGCCGGCCCCGGTTGGGGCCGGCCTGTTTTCAAGCGAACTGCAGAGTCTGCCTCAAAAGCCTTCGAAGGGCTCGCGTTTGATGAACCGGCCGCGGCCCACCGCACCGACAAATTCCATCTGTTCGCCGTTCCATTGGGCGACTCTTTCGCCCCGGGAGTAGACCGCGCGGGGCATACCGGTGACGGCCATTCCCTCGAAGGGAGTATAGTCCACGTTCATGTGCAGCTTGCTTTGCGTGATGGTGAACTTCTGATTGGGATCAAAGACAACGATATCGGCGTCTTTGCCCACCGCAACGGCGCCTTTGTCTTTCAAGCCGAACATGCGGGCCGTGCCGGTGGACAGGACATCCACCATGCGCTCCAGGGTCAGGCGACCCTTGACCACGCCCTCGGAGTGCAGCAGGATCAAAAGGGTTTCAATTCCGGGGGCGCCGTTGGGGATTTTTTTGTAATCATCCTTGCCGAACATGTCTTTTTTTCCGTTGAAATCAAAGGGACAGTGATCGGTGGCGACCACCTGCAGGGCGCCGCTCTTGAGCCCCTGCCACAGGGCGGCATTACTTTCCCGGGTCCGCAGGGGCGGCGACATGACGTACTTGGCGCCGTTCCAGTTCGGCTCGTTATAGCGCTCTTCATCCAGCACCAGGTATTGGGGACAGGTTTCGGCATACACATCCACGCCGTGCTCCCGGGCTTCTTTCACCTTCCGCAGACCTTCCTTGGAAGATAGGTGCACAATATAAATCCGTGACCCGGTTAACTCCACCATTTTGGCCGCCCGGGCGATGGCTTCTTCTTCGGCGATATTCGGGCGACTGACGGCGTGGTAATACGGAGACAGTCGACCTTCTTTGGCCAGCACTTCATTCATGTGCTGGATAATGTAAAAATTCTCCGCGTGCACCTGAACCAGGCCGCCGTACTTCTTGGTTTCTTCGAGCAACTTGATCATGGTGGCGTCATCCACCCGAAAGTCGTATACCATGAAAATTTTAAAACTCGGCGTGCCGTATTCCTGACAGGCCTGCTTGACTTCGGCGATGACTTCCGGACGCGGGTCCATGACGGCCGGATGTAGAGAGTAATCCACCGCCGCTTTGCCTTGCGCCAGGGCTTTTTTGCGCTCAAGGGCTTCCAGCAAAGTCTCCCCTTTTTGCTGCAAGTCAAAATCAACCACGGTGGTTACGCCGCCGCAGGCCGCGGCAATCGTGCCGGTTTCGTAATCATCCTGGGCAAAGGTTCCCATAAACGGCATGGAAATATGGGTATGGGGATCGATGGCTCCGGGAAGGATATACATTCCCTGGGCGTCCACCACCTCATCCGCCGGATTGTCCAAATCGATCCCGATGGCCTTGATTTTGTCTCCTGCGGCATAAACATCCGCCACACAGCGACCGGTGGTGTTTACGATGGTACCACCTTTAAATAACACACTCATTGGGGCCCTCCTTTGTAAATGGCTCTAGTTTCACGTCTTTCTCCAAATTTCGATCCATGACCGCGGTCTTCCGGCGCCTCCATCCCTGCGGCATTTCCTTGAAGGAAACCAGACGCGGAACCGGGCAGACGAATTTGCACAGCATGCAGCTCAAACATTTGTCTTCAATCAGTTTGGGGCGACGGTGTTCGCCGTCCCATTCAAGCGCCTGGCCGGCGGCATCCCTGCAGACAATATAGCACTGCCCGCAGCCGATACATTGATCCAGATCGTACTGGGCAATTCCCTGCCGCTTCAGATCAAATGCCTCGGTTTCATGCAGATGCGGTAACGCTTTGCCCACCAGCTCCGACACCTGCCGAACACCCCGTGCGGCCATGTAATCCGAGAGGCCTTCGATCATATCCTCTACGATTCGATAACCGTAGTGCATGATCCCGGTGGTGACCTGAATCGTCGACGCGCCCAGCAGCATGTATTCCAGGACGTCAATCCAGGTCTCAATGCCGCCGATGCCGGACAGCGGCAACCCCAGCGCCTTGCACTGGGCCAGGGATGCAATGAAATTCAAACCAATGGGTTTGACCGCCGGCCCGGAAGTTCCGCTGATGGCGCCTTTGCCGAACACGTTCGGTTTGGGGACCCAGTCGTCCAGGCCGACCTGGGAGATTCCTCGGACGGTGTTGATGGCCGAGATCGCATCGGCGCCGCCGTTTTTGGCATACATGGCCGCTTCGGTCATGTCGGTAATGTTGGGCGTCATCTTGGCCATCACCGGAATGGCAACATTCTTTTTCACCGCCTCGGTAAAACCCTCCAGCAGCCGGAACGCCTGTCCAACCTTGTGGCCGGCACCTTCGATGCACATATGCGGACAGGAGAAATTAAGCTCCAGCATGTCGGCCCCGTTATCTTCAGCCGCCTGGGCCAGATAGACCCATTCATCTTCAAAAAATCCCATGATGCTGGCGATAATCGGATGCTCCGGGTAATTCTTTTTCAGGAAAAGAAATTCGGTAAGGTTATCCTTCAGGGGGCGGTCGGAGATCATTTCGACATTTTGCACCGCCATTTCCCGTTTGCCGCCGAAATGCACGCAATGCATGCGCGGCGACGGATGAATGATCGGCAATCGGTCTGAATTAAGTGTCTTAAAAACCACCCCGCTCCAGCCGGCTTCAAAGGCCTTGGCCACCATTTCGGCACTGTTGGATACCGGGGAAGATGACAGCAGGAAGGGATTCTTGAACTGGATACCGCAAAACTCCATGGATAAATCGACGTTTGGAATCACGATAATTTCTCCTATTGATCCAGATAGGCTTTGATGGCCCGGGCGGCGACCTTGCCGTCCTGAACCGCTTGAACCACAAGGGCCGGACCGCGGACGATATCGCCGCCGGCAAAAATTCCGGCGGCCGAGGTCTTGCCGCTGGCCGGATCGGCTTGGATGAGTTTTTGACCATTGACCTTGACGTGGGGATACCATTCGGGCGATTCTTCCGGAGCCCGGTTGCCGATGGCCTCAATGACCACGTCGGCCTCCAAGACCCACGTGGATCCCGCAATCGGCTCGGGCCTGCGGCGACCGGAGTCATCCGGCTCTCCCAGGCGGGTGCGGACGAGTTTGACCCCTTGGAGTCGGTTGTGGTCAGTGGTCACATAATCCACCGGTTGATTCAACAGCAGAAAGTGCACGCCGGCTTCCTGGGCTTCGATCCGTTCATCGGGTTCGGCCGGCATCTGGCGATAGGAGCGCCGGTAGATCAGATAGACATCCCTGGCACCCAGTTTAACCGCCGACTCGATGCAATCCATGGCCACAGATCCGCCCCCGATCACGGCCACGGTCCGTCCTTGAATTCGCCGGGCCATTTCCGCCAACCGCCCGTCGCGCAGAGCCGCCAGATAAACAACCGACGAAAACAGCCCTTCGATATCTTCAGGGGTAGGTTTTAACGTGGCGGCCGCCCACAGCCCCGGGGCCAGAAATACGGCGCCATAGCCGTTTTTGAGCAGTCTTTCCGCACTTTCCTTGCCTTGGATGGCTGAGTTACACTGGAAGTTGACTCCCAGGGCCTGGATATCTTCCATCTCACGTCGCAGAAATTGCAGATCAAACCGGTAAGACACCACGCCATAGCGGAGAACCCCGCCGGGCTCGGGGCGCGCTTCGAAAACCGTGACCTGATAACCGTCGCGCGCAAGTTCCGCCGCGCAACTCAGGCCGGCGGGACCCGACCCCACCACGGCAATTTTTGCCGGACGGGGCTCGGGCTTATCAAAGACCTCAGACCCCTGCTCCCAGGAATGCTCAATTAAAAACCGCTGGATTTTGCCGATCTGAATCGGGCGGTCCGCGCCTTGGGGCCGCGCCAGCGATTGAAAGCGGGCGCTGCATTCTTTTTCGCACAGTCGCGGCGTGGGGCACAGGACCCCGCAGGCGCCGCCCAGGATGTTGTTCGTTTTGATGGTGCGGATTGCCCCGGTGATGTTCTTGAACCGCAGTTTGCGGATAAACGCCCCCGGGTCGGTCTCAGCCGGGCAACCCTTGGAACAGGGGGCATCATGGCAAAGCAGGCAGCGATCGGCTTCGGCAATCGCGTGGGCCAGATCAAACCCTCGGCCCATGCGTTCGAAATTTGCGGCGTAACTCACAGTTATCCCTCCTACACTTCATTTATATCTATGCTGAACAGGTTTTTGAATTACAGGATGCCAGGTAAAACAACCGACGGAGAACATCTTGCCCGGGAAACCCTGCAAGGGGGCGTGCTGAGCTTTCAAGCGGCGTCAAGGCAATTGGGCACAGGAAGCTGAAATCTACGTGTTTCGCCGGCAGTTTTCAATTGATATCATTTGAATTTGTGAATAATCATTCATTATCTGTCAGAACTTCATAAAAAACTTGACGGCCATTGACGATGGCATATATAGGGAGGCTGATTCTATCCTGGGCCGCAACTGTTTGCGAAAGAGGTGGCGCCGCAGCGGCTGTCATTCGTCCGGAAGCCGATATCCAGGCTCACGCGGGCCAAATAATGGTCGCGATGGCGGTATGAGTGCCGGGTTGATTCTCAAATTGAAAGGGGGAAGTAATGTCCAGAGTTGTAAAATGTGCCCTTATCCAGGCATCGAATGCCAAACATGAAGGAACCCCGGGCGAAATCAAGGAAGCCATGATTCAAAAGCATCTTCCGCTCATCGAAGAGGCCGGGGAAAAAGGAGTGAATATCCTCTGCCTCCAGGAAATTTTCTTCGGCCCTTACTTTTGCTGCGAACAGGATACCAAATGGTATGGCATCGCCGAAAAGGTGCCGGGGCCGACCACCGAGCGGTTGGCGGAATATGCCAAGAAATATCAGATGGTCATGGTGATTCCGGTTTACGAAAAGGAATTGGAAGGCGTTTACTATAACACCGCGGCCGTCGTGGATGCCGGCGGCCAATACCTCGGCAAATTCAGAAAGATTCAAATTCCCCACACCTGGCCCGGTTTCTGGGAAAAGTTTTATTTTAAGCCGGGAAACCTGGGTTTTCCGGTATTCGATACCGCCTATGCCAAAATCGGCATCTACATTTGCTATGACCGCCACTTTCCGGAATGCGCCCGCATTCTGGCGCTGAAAGGCGCCGAGATTCTCTTTAATCCTTCGGCCACCACAGCAGGAAAATCGCAGTATCTGTGGGAACTGGAACAGCCGGCCCAAGCGGTCGCCAATGGGGTTTTTATTGGCGCCAATAACCGCATCGGTCTGGAGAAGCCCTGGGAATTCGGAAGGTTCTACGGTTCCAGCTATTTTGTCGACCCCCGCGGACAAATCGTGGTGAAGGGCAGCGAGGATCAAGATGAAGTCGTGATGGCCGATCTTGATCTGGAGCAAATCCGTGAGGTTCGGGACGGGTGGCAATTTTTCCGGGATCGACGCCCAGAGATGTATACGGAAATCGTTCAGCATCTGCCTTAGAACGTTTATAGCATGAGGCGCGTTCAGACGACGGGCCATCGCTTGTCTGCGGTGATTCGGTTGATTCAGAACTTTGTGTTAACTTCATCACGGCTCCGCTTCGGGGGCAAACCAAAGGAGGTCAACGAGATATGAGTGCACAACAGAATCAGGAGACCAAGGGCTGGATCGTATATCCCATCGGGAGTAAACCCCGGTGGCCGCTGGCGGTGCTGCTCGGCGTTCAGCAGTATTTAACCATGTTCGGAGCAACGGTGTTGATCCCCTTTATCGTCGGCGGGGCCATGCAGCTGCCGCCCGACCAGCTGGCCTTGATGATTTCGACCATCTTTTTTACGTCCGGAATCTGTACGCTGATCCAACAGTCCCCCCTGGGAAATAGACTGCCGGTGATCCAAGGCGGAACCTTCTCCTTTCTGGGCCCCACATTTGCCATTATCGGCATGGTGGCGGCCAAAGAGTTGTCCGGCCCGGAACCCCTGTGGCAGATCCAGATCCAGGAAGTCGCGGGGCCATTATGATCGCTTCGGTGGTGGAAATTGTCCTCGGGTACACCGGCATCATGGGGCAGGTCCGCAAGATTATCAGCCCCATCGTGATCGGGCCGACCATTGCCATGATCGGTCTGGCGCTGTTTAGCATCGGTGCGCCCTGGATGGCCACCAATTGGATCATATCCCTGATTACCTTGTTGGCGCTGATCGTTTACTCCCAGGTTTTTTCGCACAAGGCCAAGGCCTTTCTGCTCTTTCCGGTGCTGCTTTCCATTGGGACGGGTTGGCTGTTTGCCTTTTTCGGCACCGTCATGGGAATAATCTCCCCGGATAATGCGGCCTATCTGAAAACGGATTTGATCGCATCCGCCTCCTGGCTGAGTTTTGAGCCCATGGTACCCTTTAAATGGGGCTTTCCGAATCTGGGCAGCACCACGCTATGGGCCGGCGTTTTCGGCATGCTGGCCGGTTATCTGGCATCGATGATCGAATCCATCGGTGACTATTACGCTTGCGCCCGCATCTCCGAGGCGCCGGTGCCGACTTCGCGCATGATTTCACGGGGCCTGGGAGCGGAGGGTCTGGGATGCTTCGTGGCCGGGATCCTTCAGACCTGCAACGGAACGACGACCTATTCGGAAAATATCGGATCCATCGGACTGACCAAAGTGGCCAGCCGCCGGGTGATCCGCTGCGGCGCGGCGGTGATGCTCGTCATTCCCATCGTCGCCAAGTTCGGCGCCATCCTGGCTACGCTGCCCAAACCGGTCGTCGGGGCCATGTTTGTCGGTCTTTTCGGTATGATCGCCTCGGTGGGACTTTCCAACCTGCAGATTGTCAATCTGAACAACTCCCGCAACCTGTTCATCATCGGGCTGTCCTTTTTCGCCGGACTATCGGTTCCCTATCACTTCAACCCGCTGCTATCGGCCAATGCAGTGCCGATTGACTGGAGCGCCGGGGGCTTATTTTTCAAAACCATCGGTGATATCTTCCAGGCGGTTTTAACCACCGGCATGGCGGTGACGGCCCTAACCGGCATCCTGCTGGATAACTTCCTACCCGGGGCCACCCGGGCCGAACGAGGCCTGGAAGTCTGGGAGAAGACGGCTTCCGAAGAGGCGTGGGAAGAGGCCGAAGCCCAGTGGGCGGCCATGAAAGAAGGTGAAATGCGGCCGGTTTGATACACGGCGAGGCAAGAATGGACAATGGGGGAAAACCCGTGGGGGTTTGCCCCATTGTCATAGCCACGTTTCCAGAGGAGGCGCACCTCTTGTGCCCAAGCTCGTTCAATACATTATTTACGTCGGAATGATCCTGATCGGTCTGGTTGCCATGTACTCCATTCTCAATGCCGGAAACCCCGGCAGTCTGCTCCGCGCGTTTTTCCCGGATCCGAAGGATGATGTCTACGTGGCCGTGGTTTCGTCCGTTCTGGTTTTTATCTTGGGTTTTCTGCTCTTCCACGCCCGGGACCGCGAAGGTTTTCGCCAATTGATCGAACTCAATGCGGAAAAAATTCGCACCCTGCGCCAGAACGGCCAAAAGGAGGCCGAGATCGCCGATTCCATTCTGACGGCCATGGGCAGCCAAAGCGGGTACCGACATAACCTGGCGCGCAAGAAGCTGATCGTTTATCTTTCCGAGTTTAAATAAATCCGGGTTGAGCCGCCCTTGAGGGGCACGGCGCCGGTTGGCCGCGAAACCGCCAATGACAGGGGATGCTGGACTTTCTCAAGAACAACCAGTGGCTCTTTATCTCCCTAGCTTTCTTCGGCATCATCTTCTACATTTCCTGGCTGCGGTGGCGCGATCGTAAATGGATCGACAAGCGTTTCGGCGGTCGGAAAATATTGGCCACGAGCTTCGGCGTCAACTACTTCGGCCGGGCCTCGGAACCGGGTTCACCCCGACGCAGCAGCGGGTTTCTGCTCTTGCTTTCCGATCGTTTGTTTTACCGCAGCCGGTTTGCCGGCCTCGAACTGGAAATTCCCGGCGCCCGCATCGTCCGGGTTTATCACGACCGCCACCATAAAGGGATAAACCTTCATCAATCGGTCATCAAAGTCGATTTCCTCAACTCCCGGAAACAAAAAGACACCGCGGCCTTCAAGGTGCCATATCCGCCCCAGTGGATCCAAGCGATTGAATCCACCCTCTTGCAGGATCGAAGACCACCCGAGCGCCAATCTTGACCACCGATTTTCACGGACTCCAACTGATTTACGGTGTTTTGCGGGACGTGCAATAACGGCTATCCCGGCGCTTTGGTTTGACATGTCAATATTCGGATTTAGTTTCAAAGAAAGGGGTTAGCGAGGATTTCCTGTTAGATCGATCAACGCCATGAAAAGGCAACCGCGCGTAAATAGAACTGATCGTTGGAGGGAGGCAACTATGGATGTCAAATCTTACTGTGACAGTGTCGAAGCGGAGCTCACCGCCTGGAAAGCGAAACTCTATGGCGTGATGCGTAAATCGGACAGCCTGCCCACGGCCGAAAAGGCTCAATTGGCACCGATGATCCAGGAGCTCAATTCCATCGTGGACGATCTCGACCAGCGGATCGAACTTCTGGCAAAGGAATGTCCGGCAGAATGGCATGCCCATAAAAACGGCATAGAAGGAAAGATGGCTCAGGTGAAGGATAAATGGAAAAACGTGTGGGGAGCCATGGGCGAGCCGGATTACGGAATCGGCGGCGCCTGAAAATTTCCGGCCGCACACCGGATCCCTCCGCCTGCCGGCCGCCGCGGGCGGAGGCACCTCAGCGCCAGAATCGGTTGTTGAGGTTGCCGACGCTACCCGTCCCGCCATTGCCTCTGACTTAATCCGAAGCCGTTCCCCAGTCATATTGTCTCTTGATATACTTCAAGAACAAAGATGTTTCCGTTCGCAGGATTCCGTCGATCTTGTTGATTTTTTCAAAAATCAGATCATTGAGTTCATCCAGAGACTTGACGACAAATTCCGTATCGATCCCCGTGCCTCCGGTGGTTTGGACGATAAACCACAAGGGTTTTAATTTTTGCAGTTCCTTGATTATGTTCTCCATTTTCTTGATTTCAACATGGATCCTGATATTGCCGACGATTTCAAAGCCCAACTTGATCGGATTGCTCACCGCCACGATCTGAATGTATTCTTCCGCGATCAGGCGGTTCAAGCGCGTCCGGACGGTAGCCTCGGAGATCCCGATTTTTTTGGCGATGTCGGTATTCGAAATTCGTCCGTCTTTTTGCAGCAACCGGATCATTTGACGGTCAATCCGGTCGATCATTTTTCTTTTGTTCGATGCGGTACTTCGCTTCATCCAACCTCCTTCTCCCGGCAAGGGAACGCCCCGCGGGTTCCGCGTATTAACCAGTTTTAATTTGTCAGGTTAACCCTGTTCACCGGTGGGCGTTCTGCATGGATGCTCAGATTTGAAACCGTGTTGCGTTTAAATGCTTCAATTCGGGTGTAATTAACATGAACCGGATAGGAAAACAATTAAGTTATTAAGTTATTCTGTTGTTTCTTTTTATTAATTTATTTATATTCGATTTTATTTTAATAATATATTTCAAATTTCGTTTTTTTTGGCACTATCTCCTTGACATTGAAATAGGATTTGCCTAAGGTGCCTTAAAATTGATAAGAAAAGCGCATAGTAACGCGCCCATCAATCGCGCGGCACGCCGCGGCAGCGGGAAAAAACCGCCTGAGGAAGAAGCTAGCAAAGGAGGATACGCTATGTCACTGCCAGTCATGAAGAATTACATCAAGGGGGAATGGGTGGAATCCAAATCCACGACCATCGGTGACGTTTGGAACCCGGCCCAAGGGGAAAAAATCGCCACGGTACCTTACAGCACCGAGGAAGATGTGGATCAGGCCGTACAGGCGGCCCAAGAAGCTTTCTGGGATTGGCGCACGACACCGCCGTTGACCCGCGCCCGCTATTTGTTCCGGCTGAAGGACGCCTTCGAGGAAAATTTTGAAGATATCGCCCGCACCCTGACCACTGAGCAGGGCAAGTGTATTGATGAGGCCCGCGGTGAGGTCCGGCGCATGATTGAAAATGTCGAACATGCCACCGGGGTGACCACGCTGATGACCGGTTATACTCTGGAAGACATCGCCAAAGATATCGACTGCTACGGCCACCGGCAGCCCATGGGGGTTTTCGCGGCGATTGTGCCGTATAACTTCCCCGGGATGGTTCCTTGGTGGTTTTTGCCCTATGCCGTCGTCTGCGGTAATACCTTTATCGTCAAACCTTCCGAGCAAGTCCCCATGACCCAAACCCGGATTTTTGAGATTGTCGATGAGGTCGGTTTCCCGGAAGGTGTCCTCAACATGGTTCACGGCTCACGGGATGTGGTCAATGCCTTGCTGGACCACCCGGACATTGAAGGGATCTCCTTTGTCGGTTCCTCGCCGACGGCTAAATACATCTATCAGCGCTGCGGTGCGACCGGCAAACGCGTCCAGGCCCTCGGTGGAGCCAAGAATATCGTGGCGGTCACGCCGGATGCGAATTTGGAAGCCGGAATGCCGTCTCTGATCACCTCCTTTTTCGGGTGCACCGGACAGCGCTGCCTTTCCGGCTCCGTCTTGGTGCCGGTGGGCGATGTGGCCGATCAACTTGTTGAAAAGTTCGTCGCCGCCGCCCAGGCCATGAAAGTCGGCAGCGGACTGGATGAGCAGACGGCCATGGGTCCGGTGGTCAGCGCCGCCCACAAGCAAAGAGTACTGGGCTACATCGAAAAGGGTATCGCCGAAGGCGCACAACTGCTTCTGGACGGACGGGATTTCAAAGTGGCGGAGTATCCGGACGGATTTTTCGTGGGTCCGACCGTCTTTGACCATGTGAAACCGGACATGGCCATTGCCGGTGAAGAAATCTTCGGTCCCGTGGTCAGCGTTGTCCGGACCAAAGATCTGGATGAGGTGATCGATTTGATCAATACCCGCAACTATGCCAACGCGGCCTGCATCTATACCAGCAGCGGTGCCACCGCGCGGAAGTTCAAATATCACGTTAAGCCCAGCATGGTCGGCATCAACATCGGTATCGCCGCCCCCATGAGCTTCTTTCCCTTCGGGGGTGCCGGCAACTCCATGTTCGGCGACATTAAAGGCCATGGCCAGGAAATTTTTCACTTCTTTACCGATACCAAAGTCGTTATCGAGCGGTGGTTTGAATAAAACGGCGGCCCGGCGCCGGGCTCCGGTTACGGGCTGGCGGGCCGGGTCTGCGCCGTTTGTTCCTGCAGCACGCGACGGGGAGACGCGCAATAGATTTTGGGGAGGGAGACAATCATGCCCTTGGAAAACTTTGGAAGCATACTCAATTTTGCCGAGGAACTGGAAAGTCAAGACGAGGCTTTTTACACATCTTTGACCGGCAATCCGGCCTGCGCGCAACACAAGGAACTATTCGAACAATTCGCCGCCGACGGGCGAAAAAACATCAAAACGGTCCAGCGCACCCGCCGGGAAAATGTCACCGAAATGATCCTGGAACCGATCAAGGACTTCACCCGCGGCCCCTTTTGTGAAGAATGCCGGGGGGCGGACACCGTGAGTGCGGCGGAAGCCTTGGACGCGGCACGCAAGCTGGAGGAACGATCCGAACGCTACTACACGACGGCCGCCCTAAAAATCAAAGCTTTGCCGGAAGTTTCGCGGGCGCTGAAGACGATCGGCAAAAATCACACGGCGCACCTGAAAAAGCTCAACGAACTTTAAGGGGCCGCAGGAGCTTGAATCGAGGTGCCTTGTGAGTTTCGCGCCGTAACTCCGGCTGAATTCACCCGAATTGCGCCGCGCGCGCATTTTCCGTCCCGCAGGCACGACGGCGGGGAGCTTCATTTTGGGAAGGAGCAAACACCATGAGCGATACACTTGCTAAAGTCCAAGAAATGACCAAACACACCTTCGGCACCTGGAGCCGCCAGAAGGGGTGGAAAACGCCCATGCTGATCACCGATGCCGAGGGGATCTATTTCTATGATGACAAAGGTAAAGCCTACATTGATTTTTCATCCCAATTGATGTGCTCCAATCTGGGTCACAAAAACAAGGCCGTCATCGAAGCCATCGTCAAGCAGGCCGAAAAGCTGCCGTATGTTGCCCCCGGGTTTGCAAACGCACCCACCATCGAAGCCCTGGAGGCGCTGCGCGCGGTGATGCCGGAAAGCCTGACGAAATATTTCTTTTCGACCAGCGGCACCGAGGCCAATGAAGCGGCGCTGAAAATCGTCCGGCAATCCAAGGCCCCGGCCTATAAAGTCATCTCGCGCTATAAGTCCTATCACGGCGCAACCCCCGCCGGTGCGGCCTTTACCGGGGATCCGCGGCGCTGGTATGCCGAGCGGGCGCGCTACACCGTCGAAGGCGTGCGGTTTGCACCCGACAACTACTGCTACCGATGTCCCTTTGATTTGACCTATCCGGATTGCCGGGTGCAGTGCGCCCGCTATCTGGATTACATGATCAAGGAAGAAGGCAATGTGGCGGCCATGATCGTCGAACCGGTGGTGGGAACCAACGGTCGACTCATCCCGCCGCCGGAGTACTATCCGATCTTGCGCAAGATCTGCGACGAACACGACGTTCTGCTGATTGTCGATGAGGTCATGTCCGGCTGGTACCGGACCGGTAAACCCTTTGCCATCGAACACTGGGGGGTGGCACCGGATATCTTGACGACCGCCAAGGGCGCCAGCGCCGCCTACACCCCGGTAGCCATTACGGTTACCTCGGATAAGGTTGCCGCCTACTTTGAGGAAGAACTCTTCTGCCACGGCCACACTTATGCGTATCACCCGCTGGCAGTGGCGGCCATTCCGGCCGCCGTCGCGGAATTCAAACGCTTGGAGGCTTCCGGACTTTTACAACGGGCCGGCGCCCACCTGAAGCAGAGGCTCTATGAACTGGGCGAAAAACATATCTGTGTCGGAGATGTCCGGGGAATCGGCCATTTCTGGGCCCTGGAAATTGTGAAAAACCGCCAGACCAAAGAACCCTTCGACGCCAAAGCCGACAAGTTCAGCGGCAAAGCCCTGATGGCCGGCAAGATCGCCGCGGATGCGATGCAAAAGGGTCTCTATGTGAGCCCCTGGTATGACACCTTGGTCATTGCGCCGCCATTGATTATTACCGAAGGACAGATCGACGAGGCCGTCAGTGTTCTGGACCAATCGCTCGCGATCGGCGACC
>CP070697.1:622729-636067 GCA_020353555.1 Desulfobacterales bacterium | reverse complement strand
TGTCAATTCTTTTCATACTGAGTTACATTATCGCAAAATCCCAGAGTGAACCACCTTGGAAAATTGTTGGGGAACACCTCATGATCGCAATCGTAGTGATTGGAATTACACATTGGGTAGGCGATTGGATTGCTAAACTAAATGCTTGAACCATTATGTAACCACGGAATTTGCTTTATTCGTCTGATTAAACCAAAGATCACGAATCGTTGGTATGCTCTTGAAAGACCTTGGGTAATGCGTTCTCAAGCCATTTCAGGACTTGATCGGCCGCATCTCGCGCTTCCTTGCCATCATCCTCGGGGTAGGTGTGTACCAATCATCAGGATAGCAAATTTCAACCGAATAAGGCATAAGAATCGATAGAGAATCACGCAGATTTTCTGCTTCACTATTTAAAGGAAGGATTTTTTCCAGAATAAGCAGGAGGTCGTGGTTATGGGGTGCTCTTTTCCATTGCCGACTCAGTAGGATTTTAGGTAACAGTTTAGCCCCCTGAAAAACCATGGATAGGCCAACGGCTTATCGGTTTCTGGCATTGGGAAAAACTCGCAAATAAGGGTCCGTAAAGAAAGCCCCGAGGACGCGCACAATATGGACCATCCTCGCATCTACACTTTTTGCAGGTCTTTGAAAGAAGCGGTGCCCCTGCGCGGTGCTTTCTTGACAATCCCTAAGGCCCTCAAACAGTTACACGATTTCAAATCTGACCATCCCTTGCGCGTATCCACAGAATCTCATTGGGGTTCAATGGTATCTAACATTGTCCAGGATAATTGTCTCTGGGATCTAAGCAAATTATTACCCAATTCGGGATTCTTAATTTGGCGGATAGGCATAAGTCAAGGCTGTGTCATTATTTACGAATATAAGAGCGGTTCCAAGAGTCTCATGGAACCGCTCAAAATAATAGTATGGTGCCGCAGGCCGGAATTGGCGGAGGGCGGTCTAATTTGAGGAATTTGAACGACGAACGCTTTTCCGGACAGACGCTATTCCAGTATTTTATTTGAATTGCGAATCATCTGGATATAAAACGCGATAAACTTTTCGTAATTGTCCACGCCGAGCCGTTCGTTGGTGCCGTGGATCCGCTCGAGGTCAGCGGAAGTCAAATACATGGGCAGAAAACGGAAGATGTTGTCGCTGAGCCCCGCGTAGTGCTTGGTGTCGGTCCCCGCCAACATCAAAAAGGGGGCCACGATGGCCTCCGGAAAAATCTGGCCGACGGTGCGTTGCAGTACCTGGAAGCTGGGTGAATCAACAGCGGAAACCGGGGAGGCCTCGTTCGCATCAGGACCCGATGGCCTGACCTGCACCCGTGGATCGTCGATCGCCTTTTTTACGTGTTCGACGACGTACCCGATACTATCACCCGGATAAAGTCTGAAGTTAACTACCGCCCTGGCCGCCTGGGGAAGCACATTCTCTTTGGTCCCGCCGGCAATGATGGTGGGCGCGAACGTTGTGCGAATCCCCGCGTTGGTGGAATTTGCCTTAGCGAGCTGGATTTTGATCAAGGGGCCGAGGAGCCATTGGTTGGCAAACAGAAATTTCATGCCAAAGGACATTTCCGGCCCGGCGAACTCAAACAGCTCCCGGGTCGGACCTTCGAGCTTCGCAGGAAATGGGTCATTTTGCAGATGGTGAATGGCACTGCACAAAATCCCGATGGCACTCCGGGGCGGTGGCATGGACGAATGCCCGCCTTCCTGTTCGACAGTCAGCTCGAGCGTCAGATACCCTTTTTCGGCAATGCCAACCAGGGCAACCGGTTGGGACACACCCGGCACGATGCCCACCGTAATCGAACCCCCTTCGTCTAAGATCCATTCAGCCTTGACCTTGCGCGATTGAAGCAAGGCTGCGATCTTGGCCGCGCCTCCGCGGCCGCCGTCTTCTTCATCGTGGCCGTATGCCAGATAAAGGGTTCGCCGAGGTATGTAACCATCCCCTAGAAGAACCTCAACCGCTTCCAGGGTAGCTAAAAGACACCCCTTGTCATCCAGGCTGCCCCGGCCCCAGATGTAATTGTCGGCGATCCGACCCGCAAAAGGCGGATAGGTCCAGTCGTCTTCCGTGTCCGCAGCGACAGGAACTACGTCCAGGTGGGCCGTCAGCAGGATGGGGGCGAGACTATCATCGCTGCCTTTCCAGGTGTAAAGCAGACTGTTGTCGGCGATGATTTCTCTTTGCAGATTGCGGTGAATCCTGGGAAAGGCTTCCTCCAGAAAGCCGTGGAAGGCTTTAAACTCAGCGGAATTGGACTTCCTCGGCGCCTGGTCGGAGAACGTTTTGAACTGGATGGCACGCGAAAGGTTGCGAGCGGCCCGCTGCCCGTCCACTTCCGCGGCCGCCACCGGTTCCACCGCTATCTGTCGCGAAGTAAAGCTCGCCGTCTTGAGCAACATAACCGCCAGAAGCAGCGCGCCCGCAGACAAAATACCAAGACCGACCTTCTTCATCGCCGTCCTCCCCCGGACCGATAACCGCGCCAATCAGGCACCGCTGCGACACCTGGGCCTTTTTCCGCGCAATAGATTTTTATTGCGGCTCTGTGCAAAATCCTGAATTCTCGGAAACGGTCAGGTGCTTACGAATCGGTTGATTGCAGAACACGTGTTTGACCCGCGGCGGTCTCCGCTTTTAACATCTCGACGAGAAAAGCGTCTCTTTTCTCTATCACCGCGCCTATATCGCGCCGGGACCAGTCGTAAAAACCCCGGCCGGACTTGACTCCTAAATCGCCGGCAGCAACTTTTTCTCGCAGCAGTCGGCCGGCCGCGGTCTCGTTGCATAAAGCCTTGGCCATATAGCTCTGAATTGCTAAAACCGTATCCAGGCCGGCCACATCCTGATGCTCCAGGGCTCCGTAAACCGGAAAGCGTCGGCCCAAACCGTTCTTGATCGCGGTGTCCACATCTTCAACCGCGGCAATGCCCTCCTGAACGATCCAGATCGCCTCGCGAATGAGGGCGTGGAACAAACGATTGCCAAGCTGACCGGGGGTATCCTTGAGCACCACCACCGGTTTCTTGCCGGCCTCCTGCAGGACGGCCACCAGCGTGTCAATCGTCAGCGGGGCCGTCTTTTCACCTTTGACCACTTCCACCAGCGGCATCAGATGCGGCGGATTCCAAAAATGCGTCACGGCAAAACGCTCCGGCTGCCGGAGAACGCTCGCCAGTTGTGTAACCGGCAAGCCCGAGGTATTGGAAGTCAAAAGCGTTTGGGAAGGGCACGCCTTTTCGATCCGGGCAAAGAGTTCCTGTTTGATCTTCAGGTCTTCGGCAATGGATTCAATCACCAGATCCGCCCGGGCGACGGCATCCTCGAGTTCTGTGGTCCCTGAAAGCCTTGCCGCGGCCTCGGACCCCGCCCCGGCGGAGATACATCCGGATTTCACCAGCAGGTTAACGGCCGCCTGATAGGCTTGCAGCCCCCTTTCCACGCTCTCCGGAGTGCGGGCGTAGATTGATACCGAACACCCCACGGAAGCCAGGGTATAGGCAATGCCCGGACCCATCTGACCGCTTCCAACAACCACCACCCGTTGAATATCCTGCCGCTTCACCATGACCCGAGCTCCTTTCCCCGAGGTTTGCGTGCCTCCCTCCGTCGGGGCCGCACACAGGTATCTTCCTGTTTTATTTCATTCCTATCGCACTCCCGCCGGGAATGTCAATTCTCGAATCCGCGTTATCGCTACCGTCACCGCAATAGCGGCCGGGGTTGCGGCCCGTAACGTTCAGCAAGGTCCTTGGCTGGGGGATACCCCCCGGGAAATGAAGCTTTGCGCCGCAGCGGACGCGGTATTAAGAATCAGAGTAAATTGCCAAGACTCATTTCGACCTTGTCACATTTTAACCATGTTCCCCATTGGGCGCGGCAGGCTTGCGGTCATGTGACAAAATGGAACTATTTAATCTTGATTAGCCCGACAAAAACCTTTACAAAAACATGCGAACGTTTCGGATCCCATACGAAGCCCATGCAATTGCGCCCGGCTGAAATGGCACAGCGAAAGGAGGTAGCGGATGAAATCGCCCACGATCGCCTGCAGCGGCCCCCTCGGAGAGGTGGCGGTAGAGATCTTAAAATCCTACGGGGAAATTCTCATAGCCGAAGACAGTTCCGAAGAGGCGCTCTTGCCGATCGTCGCGGACGCCGTCGGGCTGGTTCTCCGGGGCGACGGCCGCGGCAGCGCCCGGGTTATCGCCGAAGCCAAGAACTTGAAAGTCATCGGCCGTTCCGGGGTGGGCTATGACAATGTGGATATCCAAGCGGCCAACGCACGCCGGATTCCGGTTATTATCACTCCCGGCGCCAACTCCCAGGCCGTGGCCGAAGCCGCCCTGACCTTTATGCTGGCGCTGTGTAAAAAGATGATTCACTGGGATGCACAGCTCAAGCAGGGCAACTGGCGAAGCCGTTTCGAGCAAAGCCCGGGCGATCTTGAAGGTGCATCCCTGGGCATCATCGGCTTCGGCCGCATCGGCCGCCGACTGGCCGAGCTGATCCGGCCTTTCGGTATGACCGTGCGTGCGTATGATCCTTTGGTCCCCGCGGAGACGGCGCGCGCCTGGGACGTTGAAATGACCGGCCTGGAGGAGCTCTTGCAGGAGTCTGATTTTGTATCGATCCATGCCCTGTTGAATGAGGACACTCGGGGTCTGATCAACCCCGAACGCTTGCGCCTGATGAAGCCGGGCTCTTTTCTCATCAATCTGGCGCGCGGCGGAATTATCGCCAGTCTGGACGCCCTGTATGAAGCCCTGACCAACGGTCCCCTGGCCGGCGTCGGCCTGGACGTGTTTGAACCCGAGCCGCCGGATATCAGCCATCCCATATTCAAACTGGAGAACTGCCTGACGTCTCCCCATGCGATCTGTATGTCCCAGCGGGCCTTGTATAACTCGTTCAAGATGATGGCCGAAGATATGGCCGCCGTGCTGGAGGGGCGCCGACCGCGCTTTGTTGCCAATCCCGCGGCGCTGACGTAACCGGGCCGCCGCCAACTAAGGAACGTCGCATCAATTCTGACAATGCATCTTCCCTTCGGATGATTTTGTCAGATTAGCAGAAGCAGTTAAGGAGCCTCAACCGGTCGTCGCGGGGCGCGTTTCCTCGCAACCTTCGCCTCTCTTCCCCGGACGCAACCGCGACTGGCGCATCGACCTAAAAGGGGCCAAATGCTTTCGATCAGACTGCGGCCGTCCGGCATGAACCACGGCGTCAAACCCGATTCGACGGTCGAGCCAGATCGGCAAATGCAAGCGGGGACATAAACTCCGAGGCGGATATCTTCGATGGCTAAAATGCGGGAGGTCTTTTGCAATGCATGAACCGCTGTCCGGATATGTACGCAAACAGTTTCCGGCTTTAAAAAGACAAGTCAACGGCCACCCGATCGCCTATTTGGACGGTCCCGGCGGCTACCAGGTGCCGGAAACGGTGATTCAGGCCGTCACAGATTATCTGATCAACATGAACGCCAATGTGGGCGATCAGTTTGCATCGGCGCAAGACACATCTGCCATGATTCAAAACGCCCGCAGGATCTTTGCCGACTTTTTCAATTGCCGCTGGGAGGAGGTCGTCTTCGGGGCCAACATGACCACCCTTAACTTCGCGCTGGCGCAGGCCCTGGCGCGGGAGTTGACCGCCGGGGATACGGTGCTGATTACGGAAATCGACCACGAGGCCAACCGGGGACCCTGGCTGCAGCTCCAGGACCGGGGCATCCGGGTGGAAGATGTGGCGCTGAATGTGAACACCTGCACCCTCGATATGCACGATTTCCAACAGAAGCTTTCAAGCAAGCCGAAGGTGGTGGCAGTCAATTATGCCAGCAACGGGGTGGGGACGATCAGCGATATGCCTCGCATCATTCAGATGTCCCACGACGCCGGTGCCTATACGGTGGTGGATGCCGTGCATTATGCGGCCCACGGCCCCATCGATGTTCAGAAACTGGATACGGACTTTCTTTTATGTTCGGCCTACAAATTTTTCGGACCGCATATCGGGGTGCTCTACGCCCGGAAAGAAATTTTAAGTCGGCTGCGACCCTTGAATCTGCGCACCCAGTCCCAATATCCGCCGTTCATGCTCGAAACCGGAACGCTCCACCACGAGGGAATTGCCGGTGCGGCCGCGGCCGTGGAGTTTATCGCGGACATCGGCCGCAAGTTCGGCTGCGACCCGCAGGCATCCGACGCTGAATGGCCGGGCCTCCGAAGGCATCAAATCCTGGCCGGACTGAGGGTCTTTGATCAATACGAACAGGCCTTGACCGCCGATCTAATCGCAGCCCTGACCCGCGACGTTCCCCAGGTGACTCTATACGGTCCGCCCGCGGGTCATCCCCGCACTTCCACCGTCTCTTTCACCTACGCCGGGTATACCGCCGATCAGGTCGCCAAATATCTGGGGCGCCGGGGGCTGTTTGTCTGGGGCGGTCACTTCTACGCCATCCGGCTGGTAGAACGTCTGGGACTGTTGGATCGGGGCGGACTGATCCGCGTCGGCCTGGCACCTTACAACACCCAGACGGAACTGGACCGTCTGATCCAGGCCTTAAAGGCGGAAGATGCGCTGCAACGATTTGCGGCAACACTGCGTTAGACCGGGCCACCACTGAGCACGCTTTCCCGCGCGGCTACCGAACGTGCTGCTTCGCCCGCATCGGGATGACGGATTTCCGCGAATACGGCATAATCTTCCGTTGGTCCGGCTTGACCCCGAATCTAAAAAAAATCAATCAGTGGCTGTAACAGTTTGGCCCTTTGAAAAACCATGGATTGCATACAGCTAAATTGATACCAGTGGCCAGGATCTTTTCTTAGCGGTGCGAAGCCCCATGAGCGCAAGCCCCCAAAAAATCAACAAGAAAGCGATTTTCGCTTTGTTCCTGGTTCACTTTACCGGCGATTTTTTCATGTCTTTTGTGCGGCCGCTACTGCCGGTGCTGGCGGACAAATTTACCTTGAACCTGACGCAGGTGGGCTTGATTACCGGCATCAGCACCTTCACGGCCTTCCTGATCCAGCCCATCTTCGGCTATCTGGCCGACCGTTACCGCACCCGGATGATCCTTCTGAGCGGCTCGCTGTTGGGAATGGTCTGCATCCCCCAGGTTGGAATCGCTCCCTATTTCGGGATGGTCCTGCTCTTGATCGGTCTGGGTTCCATCAGCTCGGCCATCTATCACCCCACCGCGGCCGGAATGGTCTCGGCTTATGCCGGCCGGCGCACGGGGCTGAGCATGTCGCTTTTCGGCCTGGGGGGTACCCTGGGTTTTACGCTGGGGCCGATCGCGTTCGCCGGATACGTAACCCTTCTGGGACTGCATCGTCTGCCGCTCATGACCCTGCTGGGCCTGTTGGTCTTTGGGATTCTCTTCGTTCTGATACCGTCTTCGGAGGGCGCCGGTCAGACTCAGAGGAATCTCATCGGGTCGCTGCGGGAGAGCCTGGGTAAAGTATGGAAACCGGTGGTGCTGATCTGGTCAATCGCGGTTTCCAGGGCCTTTGTGGAGCAGGCCATTCTGACCTTCATCCCGGTGCTGACGGCCTCCGAGGGGTATTCCCTGGTGTCGGTGGGCGGTATCGTTTCCCTGTTTACGGTGGGGGGCTCTGTCAGTGCCCTCGTCTGCGGCCACCTGGTGGATCGGATCGGTTTCAGGCCCGTCTACTTTTGCTCCTTCGCCCTGTCCTCGCCCTGCGCTTTGCTGTTCGTTCACACGGGCGACGGGCTGATCTATCCGCTCGCGTTTCTATCCGGATTTCTGCTTCTGGCCACGCTGTTTCCGGCCCTGGCCCTGGCCCAACAGGTGGCCCCCCAGGGACGGTCGCTCGTATCCAGCATCGTCATGGGCCTGGCCCTGGGGACCGCCGGGGTTCTGATGCCCCTTGCGGGCCGGCTGGCCGACGCCTTCGGCATCCGACCGGTCTTAACCTGCATCGCTTTTATCCCCCTGGCGGCCCTTCTTTTTATCCGCCATTTGCCCGAACCGAAAAAAACATCTGAACCCTAAAAAAGATGCCGGTGCGATCGAACCACCCGGGAGGATAGCACGGTCTTGCTTTCAGGGGCTCAGGGGCGATGGCCTTCAAACGCAGGCGTTAACGGTGGGATGTTACGGCTGGCGAGTCTTGATTTCTGAACAAGTCGCATTAGACTACAAGTCAGGGGATATAAAAAGATTAGACAACCATAAAAGCGCTTTGGGAGGACACGCCGCGCCATCAGCTACAGAATCCGGTACCAAGGAGAATTGTGATGGATATAAAAGAATTTGAAGGGCTTAACTACGCCGACGGCGTGTGGTCAGCAAGGACGAGGCTGCCTGCGGCACTCGCCGCCGCGGACAACGAGGTGCGTAAATCCCTTGGCCGGATAATCACCCTTGCAGTGGTTTTACTCGGGCTGATCATTGTTTGGGGATGTTCAATGGCCAGTTACGGCTCCCTGAAGCGCAGCCCGGACGTTGCCCATATTTTTGAAACAGATCAACTATGGCCGGATCACCGCTATTATTATTTGAATCAGGAAAACAATCCATTTGCGGTGGTTGCTTTGCAGAGCAGCTATACCCTCAAGGGCCTGAATTGGACGGAAGTCGATGCGCAATCGGCTAAGCTGAAAAAGGTGGTCGGTCTGGTGGAGAGTTTTCCGGTCTCTTATTCCTACACGTATGGAGCCTACGTGATGGACGCCGGGGGCAATGCGATCGGGTACTGGTATTCCAGCCTGCCGCTTGTCAGCATCAAAGTCGATAGTGAAACCAAGACCGTTTGGATCCGAACCGAGACCCCTTGGTTATGGGACGATCGCGGTGGACCCTCCACCGACGTGGGGCGAGAAATCGGTCCCGGGGGGTAGCATGGGCCATTCAGCCATCCGCCAAGCGCTAATGCCGGGCGACCACCATCCGAATGATTCGGGCAAGACCGAGAAGCATGAAGGCGGGCAGCCAAATCCATAACAGTTCGCTTTTAAACACGGACCAGCCCCTTGGGCTGAAAAAGGCCTCCACGCGCAGCGGAGCAACCTGGATGGGTGTCCAGGGAAAAAAGTGCCTCTGGTTGTCAAACGGAGACAAGAGGGCGATTCCTAATCCCCCATCCGTGAGGGCATCGAGGATGCCGTGACTGGCCGCCAGGAAAAAAAAGAAGAAGAAATAAAAGCCCCATGGGGCTGAAAAAACCCTTACATCTCGGAAGAAAACCGCCGTCAGGCAAAGGCTCAATAGCAACCCCCAAAACGGCGAATGAAAAAACCCGCGGTGGCCGAAAAAATGGTGGTAGGGAATATCGAAAGAAAATCCCAGCACGTCGGCATCCGCAACCGTCGCACACAGGATCGCCAGAGGCCAAAAATGATGGGGAACCTCGCGGGGCGCCAAGGCAATTCCGCCCGCGACCGCCACGGCGGCATGGGTCAGGACGGAAGGCATCTGAACCGTACCACGCGTCGGTTGTCGGTCGGCAGCCGCCAATCATGGAGCCCGAGCCGTTGATTCAATCGGCGATACGCCGGCAGGCCAGATGTTGCGGTAAGGCCGCGTTTAGCGGTACTCCCCCGGAAGGAAGCCGGGAAGCCGGCAAACATTCCGGGCCCCTTCATCTTTTTTCCATTTCTTCCCAGCACGACCATTGACAATCTTCGGGTTTGAGATCCATCAGTTTGGGATTCTTGCAGCTAATGCTGTTCAAGACCTCTTGCCCGTCTTCTTCGCGCCATTCGAGTAAAAGCTCGGTCTCGATCTTTTCCTCCGGGCATTTCACGGGGCACTTTTCCCATCTGGATTTGGGTTGCACGGTCGATCCTCCTCTGCCAAAGAAGCGCAAAATTTGGGGCTATGATAACTAAACACCCGTCAGAGGTCAAGTTCGTTAAAATAGCGAGTCTTGGCGTAACCTATTGATTGACGCAGCAGGCCGACGGGATCCGCCTTTCAGGGCGGGCTGCGTGGCGGGGCTGTCAACGTGAGATGCGCGGCTCTTTCCTTGGGGCTCCAAGATGATTATTTTAAAAAATTATGCAGCCGCATGTTACCCGCAATTTTTTCTAGGAGGGGGCCATGGAGTTTTTATATATTTCCCCTGAATTTCCCCCGAACTATGCTAATTTTGTCCTGCAGCTGGACAAACTGGGCGTCAATGTCTGGGGAATCGGCGAAGCCGATTTTTATGCCATGCCCGCCAATTTGCGCGCAGCCATGCAATGGTATGTGCGCACGAATCTGAGTGCGGTCACGGAAGTCGCCCAAGCGCTGGCGCAGCTTTTGAGCGTCAAAGCCTCGTTGAACACACCCCCGCATTTTGACCTGGTTGAATCCCACAACGAGCAGTGGCTGCGACTGGAAGGCTTGATCAATGCCAAATACGGCCTGGACGGCATTCAGCCCGCCGACCTGGACCGGCTCAAAAAAAAGTCCGTCATGAAAAAACTCTTCCAGGAATTCGGTTTGCCCGTGGCCCGGGGAGAACGGGTCCGGGATGTTGCGCATGGGCTTGAACTGGCAGCCGTTGTGGGATATCCCCTGATCCTCAAACCGGATGAAGGCGTGGGCGCCGGCGGCATTCACCCGGTGGAAGACGAAGCCCAGCTCCGCCGAATTTTGCCGGAACTGAACGGCGCGTATTTGCTCGAAGAATTCATTGATCGCCGGATCGTTACCTACGACGGCCTGGCGGATCACAACGGGGATATCCTCTTTGAAAATTCGCTGATCTACGGCGAGGGCGTTTTGGAATACGTCCGGGGCAAGGATACCTTTTTCTACGTCAGCCGTCACATTCCCGACCAACTTGCCAAAATCGGCCGGCAACTCACCAAACTTTTCGATATTCGCCGCAAGTTCTTCCATTTCGAGTTCTTTGAAGATCACGGCCGTTATCTGCCCATCGAGATCAACTGCCGTCCGCCGGGGGGAGCGATTCTGGATATGATGAACTACAGCGTGGATGATGATTTGTATGCCGCCTATGCCCGCCTGATTGCCCACGGCGAGGCGGCCGTTGCCGCCGCCAAGAAATATTACTGTTGCTATGTGGGCCGGCGGGATAGGGCGTATTTGCACAGCCATGACGACATTCGGGCGGCCTTCGGCCGCGGCCTGGTCGAGTATGCCGAAAATCCGCCCCTCTTCCATCAAGCGATGGGGAGATATCGGTACATCCTCCGATCGGCCTCTGAAGCGGAAATTTTACGCATGGCCAATTACGTCCTGCAAAAGCTCTAACGGACAAACGCTTTGGAGATGACGGACTGCATTCATGCCGGCGCAAGCCGGCCGGAGTAGACATGCATATCGAAGAACATCGATGGTTCAGTCCGCACCTGAACCGGGACATGGCCCTGAAAGTGTATGGGCACTGGGGCAAGCCGTTTATCGTTTTTCCGTGCTCCCGGGGCCGGTATTTCGACTACGAAGGCCTGGGAATGATCGACGCCACGGCCGGGTTTATCAACGGCGGCCGGATCAAGCTATTTTGCGTGGACAGCATCGATGCGGAATCCTGGTACAATTTTGCCGTGCCGCCCGCGGAGCGCAATGCCCGGCACGAAGCCTACGATCGTTATGTGGTGGCAGAAGTGCTACCGTTCATCCGTGCGCACTGCCACGCGCCGCAGGAACGGGTGATGGCCAACGGTTGCAGCATGGGTGCCTATCATTCGCTGAACTTCTTCCTCAAACACCCGGACCTTTTCGAAGGAACCATCGCCCTGAGCGGCCTCTATCGCCTGGACCGGCCCGAGTTCGGACTATCGGCCGCCGACATGCCCGCCGTCTACTACAATTCGCCCTTGAACTATCTTCCGGGGCTCAACGATTCCGGGTATCTGGAGCGCTACCGGCGCAGTCGCATCATTGTCTGTGTGGGCCAGGGCGCCTGGGATGAAGAAGCCCTGGCCGACACGCGCCACCTGGAGGCCCTCTTCAAAGCGAAATCGATTCCGGCCTGGGTCGATTTCTGGGGCGGCGACGTGAATCACGACTGGCCTTGGTGGTACCGGCAGATGAACTATTTCCTGGAGCGCCTTCACGGCTAGCCCCCGAAGCCCCCCCTTGCCATGCCGGCGAGCTATTCGACCCGGCGTCTCACGCTCGTAATTTCCGCCATGATGGACACGGCGATTTCCGCCGGGGTTGTACTGCCGATCGTCAGACCCACGGGACCGTGAATGCGCTGAAGCTGCTCATCGGAAAAACCGGCGCGCTTCAGCCTTTCGAGCCGGTCGGCCTGGGTCTTTTTCCCGCCCAGGGCGCCGATGTAGAAAGCAGGGGACTGCAGGGCACGGGTCAGCGCCGGGTCATCCAGTTGCGGTGAATGACTGAGGGCCACCACGGCGGTGTTCGCGTGCAGGCGTATGGCATCGAAGGCCTTGGCGGGCCAGCGGGAGATCACTTCCGTGTCCGGGAAACGTTCGACGGTGGCGAAAGCCGTGCGCGGATCGATGATCACCACCCGGTAACCGGTCAGCCGCGCCATGCTCGCCAGCGGTTGGGCAATGTGGACGGCGCCGATGATAATCAGCTGCGGCGCGGGGGCGAAGCCGTGCAGGAAAAAATTTTGTCCATCCGTTGTCAGCAGAGTGCTGTCTCCGGTTGCATGTACCCGGGCAACCGCCGTCCTCAATTCGGGCGGCAGCTCTGCACGCAATTCGGACTCCTCCGCGCCGATGAGCTGTTTGGCGCCGGTTTGCAGCTGGGTGACGAGGCAGGCGTTTTGATCGGTCTTGCGCAGGACCATCAGCCGTTCCAGAACCGCGCGACCGGGCGCTGCATTTTCCACCAGGATTTCGATGTGGCCCCCGCAGGCCAGACCCGTATCCCAGGCCTGTTTGTCGCTGACACCGAGGGACAGGCGCTGGGGTCGGCGCTCGGCGATGCTGTGCTGGGCTTCGGTAATGATGGTAGCTTCAATACATCCGCCGGACACCGAACCTTCAAAGGCGCCCTGCGCATCCACCACCAGTTGGCTGCCCACCGGCCGCGGAGATGAACCCCAGGTGGCGATTACGGTCGCCAGGGCCACTTTCCGGCCCTCGGCCATCCAGGCCAGCGCCGTTTCAATTCTATCGTCGCGCGAACGCATGGCTTCTCTTTGCACCTAAATTATTTGCCCAACCTGGCCCCTGAGGTGGCGTTTCGTCGCCCGTCTTTAATTCTACTTTGTCACATGACCGCAAGCCTTCCGGAGACAAGCGCAAGGGATGATCAGATTTGAAAGCGTGTAACTGTCTGAGAGCCTTAGGGATCGTTAAGAAAGCCCCGCGCGGTGGCAACGCTTGTTTCAAAGACCTGGAAAAATGGGGATGCAACGA
>CP070697.1:609253-622629 GCA_020353555.1 Desulfobacterales bacterium | reverse complement strand
GATTATGGTCTATGGCATTGACGCGGCGGGGTAAAGACCTGGAAATCGGATGCCTTTCGGAGCACCCTTGCGGGCAACTCGACCCAGCGGCGGAGACCGGCCGGGTCGAAACGCGCCTTTGGTTGCGGTGTCATCGCAAAATCGGCTTTGATTTTTTTTCAAGGAGAATTCCATGACGTCGATCGCAAAACACAAACCCATCGGTGCCGGCAAGAGCAGTTTTGAACTCATCGATACAGCCAAGTTTTTTCACGCGCTCAATCTCCGGAAGGGGAACGTTTTCCTGGATGTTGCCTGCGGCAAGGGGTCTTACGCGCTTAAGGCTGCCGAGCTTGTCGGCCCCCAGGGGACGGTATATGCGATTGACTTGTGGGAAGACGGCATCGCCGGTTTGAAAACCGCCATTGAGGCCGCCGAGCTGCCGAATGTCAAAGCCATTTGGGGCGATGCCAGCCGGCACATTCCCATTGACAACCAATCCGCAGACGTTGCTTTGTTAGCGACGGTTCTGCACGATTTTGTCGAGGATCAAACCGTCGACGGGGTACTGCAGGAAATTGTCCGCGTGACAAAATCGGACGCTACGCTGGCAATCATGGAGTTTAAGAAAATTGACGGGCCGCCGGGCCCCCCGAAGAATATCCGACTGACACCGGCGGAGGCCGATCGCCTCCTCGCAGCCTATGGTTTTCGTCAAGAGCGTTTGATCGATGTTGGACCTTATAATTATCTTCTGATGTTGAGGAAAGTGAGTTGAAGGTATCAAAATAATGCTTGACACCAACCTTTGGGGAGCATATAATTCGATATATGTCGAATAGTAAAAACATTGAAGATTTTGCGGAGATTTTTAAGGCCCTTTCAAATGCCAATCGTTTGACGATCTTTTTGCGTCTGGCGTCCTGCTGTCGGCCCGGCACGGTCAGCCTTTTTGATGAAGAAAATTCGGCCTATGTCGGTGAGCTCGGCGAGGAATTGGGGGTGGTGAAGTCAACGGTCTCCCATCACATCAAGGAGCTGCGGCGGGTCGGGCTCATCCGGACGGAACGCAGGGGGCAAAAAATCGCCTGTTGGGTCGATCCGGACATTCTGGCGGCGTTGAAAGAATTTCTTTCATTTTAGCCAAGGTTGATTTTTTTTAGCCAATGAGTTCGATAGTTTTCGAATAATAAAAATTAGGAGGTGCTTATGGAAACCACAAATCCCGATAAGATTCGACAGGTTGTCAGGCAGCGTTATGGCCGGCTGGCCCAACCGACGGGCCAAGGTTGCGGATGTTCGCCCTCATCGGCCTGCTGCGGCGGGGCATCGACGATGGTCACCCAAATCGGTGAGGCCATCGGCTACTCCCAAGAACAGCTGGAGATTGTCGTGCCGGGGGCCAACCTGGGACTGGGTTGTGGAAACCCCCATGCCATCGGCGGCATCAAGCCCGGAGAGATCGTTCTGGACCTCGGCAGCGGGGGCGGTTTTGACTGCTTTTTAGCCGCCCGGGCCGTGGGAGCAACCGGCCGGGTGATCGGCGTGGACATGACCGCGGAAATGGTCAGCAAGGCCCGGGAAAATGCGGAAAAAATGGGGGTCGATAATGTGGAGTTCCGGCTCGGCGAAATCGAGCACCTGCCCGCAGCGGACAACAGCGTGGACGTTATCATCTCCAACTGTGTGATCAACCTTGCGCCGGATAAACGGCAGGTGTTCCGTGAAGCATTTCGGGTGCTGAAGCCCGGGGGGCGGCTGGCCATTGCGGATGTGGTCGCCACCGCCGCCTTGCCTGACGCGATCAAAAAGGATCTCGAGCTGGTGTCGGCCTGCGTCGGCGGAGCGGAAGAAATCGAACATCTTGAAAGCCTGCTGGCTGAAGTCGGTTTTCGCGAGGTCAACATTCAAGCGCAATCCGCAAGCAGGGAGCTGATCCGTCAATGGGTGCCCGGCCGTAACTTAGAAGATTATATCGTTTCGGCTACGATCCAAGGCGTAAAACCGGCTTAACCCGGCGTGCCGACCAGAGGCGGGAGAACGGATACGAAGATGCCGACAAAACCGGAAGCGATCTTTTGCCTCAGTCGGCGCAATGCGTCGCAAGGGGTCCGGGTAGGAAGGAATGGGAGGAAAAAGGCGGATTGTTGCGGGCATCATTTTATTGTTGCACTCGGTGAAAGGCAGAAAAACCCTCGCCTTTAGGCGCAGACTTTAGTTTAGCAGTTGATGGTATTGCAAGGATTCCAGGGGTCCAGGGGCCAAGGATTCAGGCCCAGGCTTGAATGGTCTTTGCCCTTGACCCCTGGGACCCTTGAATCCTTGAATCCCAAGCCTTCGGCCTGAGCCGAAGGTCGTTGTTTCTTCCGACCGATCAACATCAAGAGGGGGGACGAAAATGAAAGATCGATTCAGAGGACTTGACGCCCAGACGCAACTGCTGGTGGCGCTGGGAGCGGCGGTTGCCGCCGGCTGTATACCTTGTCTGGAAAACATCGTCGGCACGGCGCGCGACGAAGGCATCGATGAAAAAAAGCTCCGGGCGGCCGCTCGCATTGGCCAGTTCGTCAAAGACCAGCCGGCCAATCACATGAAGGCCGCGGCCGACCGGTTATTGGGCACCCACCTCCAATCGGCGCCGGCGGCAGGGGGCTGCCCGATGGAAGCCGCAGGTGCAGGGGGCGGCGCCGATGTCAAACGCACCGATGCGCAGGACGCCTGCGGGTGCACGTAGAACCGCGTCACAGTTTTAGCGAAGTTGCCGTGCTGCCCGGTTTTTTATAAATTAGTTGAAAAAGCGTTTATTTTTTGTCACAGGCGATGACAATTTCTGTCACCCTGATTCCAAGCAGCGTTGCTTTTATTTGTTCAATGAGCTGAAATATCATTCTTTTTTCTTTCTGACGGAATGGGTACGTTTTTTGCATTTTTCGCCCCCATCGTCCCGATACGACGATCGCGCAACTCCCTAGCCGGCCAATTAACTGGATTGATTCCGCGCTTAAGAGATAGACCTGAAAATAAGATGGATCGGTCCTGTTCCGGAATCGGTCGCCGAAAGGGGAAAAACCATTAAACTCAATATAGGAGTCAGAAGGAGAGGAAAGGATGAAAGCATTAAAATTGAGTTGTCTCTTTTTTTCACTGGGTACCCTGCTGATTTTTGCGGGCTGCGACGGCGGCGGCAGTTCTGGTAGCCCCCCCACCGGAAATCTATCATTGAGCCTGACCGATGCGTCCTCCGACCAGTACCAAGCGGTATACGTGACCATCGACGAAGTGCAGGTTCATATCAGCGGGGATGACGGGGATGACCGCAATTGGCAGGTGGTGGCCTCCCCCCGGAAAACATTTAATCTGTTGGAGCTGGTTAACGGCGTCAGGGAAGAACTCGGCATTGCCGAGCTGCAAGCCGGTCAATACACCCAGATGAGATTGATCATCGGAGAGACCCCGGATGATGGAATTAATTTGTTCAGTCAATCGCATCCATTTGCGAATTACATTGTTGACCCGAACGACACCACCCATGAGTTAAAAGTTCCCAGTGGTTTGCAGACCGGAATCAAGATCGTGCAGGGGTTTGAAATCAGTGCCGCTCAAACAACGGAGCTTATTTTAGACTTCAATGCCGCCGATTCGGTCGTTCAGGCCGGCAACAGCGGACAGTGGCTTTTGAAGCCCACCATTAAAGTCCTCGAAACCAAGGAACATTCAATTATCACGGGCATTGTAACGGATGATGCCGCCGATCCCGTTGGGATCGAGGGGGTCCTGGTGAGTGTCCAGGTTTCCGATCCGGAGGCCCAGGACGCCCAGGATAATGTGCTGGTTCAAACGGCCACCCTCACGGATGAAAACGGCGAGTATTCGATTTTTGTGCGGCCGGGCACCTACAACCTGGTATTTGCCAAAGACGGATTTGGTACCGATTGTGCGAAGGTCGTTGCGGAAGCGGCATCCACCGTGGTTCAGGATGTCACCCTCTTTGCCGCGCCGGCCCAGGGTACCGTGAGCGGTGATGTTTTCATCACCGGCGCTACGGAAGAGCAGCACGTGACGCTCAGTTTCAGGCAGACCGCCCAATGCGATGTCGATGACGGCTCAGGAGCCGTGCTCATCGAGGTCAAATCCCTTAATATCGCCAATATCTCTTCATACACGGTCAGCCTTCCGGCAGGAGCGTATAGTTTGGTGGCTTCCACGTTTGGCGAAGATACGCAGGTATTTGATTTGGTGGTCGACGACCAATTAGAAACGGAGCAAAGTATTAATTTCTAGAAAAGGTTGAACCCGACAAATCGTCTTGTCGGCATGCGATTTCTTCACGCTTGATTCAAGAAGAGTCGGTTCGTCTCCGGCAGAGCCAGCCTTGGCTCTGCCTTTTTTATCTTGCGTTTCAAGGAACAGCTGCCTTGGAGGGGTCATCACCATCCCGGCTGGAATGTATGGGGCATCTTGCGTTTTTGCACCCCCGGCAGACAAATGCCAGGATTTCGATCGAGGCGATGCCGATGAGCAGCCAAAAGGCCAACCATAGGGTTTTGTTTTGCCAAAGCCAGTACTGGGGAAATAGCACCAGAGCCGCCAGGGACACGACCGTCCCAACAATATCCGCAAACGTATAAGGACCCTGTTTCCTCCTCGGAAACCATTGAGTGAGTTTGCCGGGAAAGACATGCCGGCAGTCATCTGACCGGCAGAGACACTTGGCGCAAAAGGTGTATAACAAAATAACGGGTGACGTCAAGACGATGGCCAGATACACGAGCCCGGTAGAAACGGGCTTACCCCAGATGGACGCCAGAGCTAAGAAAATCGCTACGATGATCAGCAGCAGGCTGAAGACCCCGTGAAATTTATTACGCATGACGTGGACCTCATTAGGGGCATTTCCAAGACTCCTTTTTCGGCAAAGCAGTTGGGCGACCGCAAAAAATTAACATCTCCCCCATACTTTGTCGATGTAAATTTTGCAGACGGACGCGTCCGCGGAAGAAGTAAGAAAATTGTATGCAACAGCGGTTGATCCGGCAACCCGCTGGGGATATAAGGGAGCAGGTAGCGATCCGGTCTTAGCGCAGCCATCGGTCAAAGGTAGACACTTCAAACTTCGCACCGACAATGGGCTGCATTGGGAACCGCGCGCCTGACCGGCCGGGCCACGCAAGTGCGGGTCGTGATGCGTTGGGGGTGGCAATCGCAATCTCGGAGAAAGATGGCAACAAGATGACTGAGAAGAGGCCTAATTATCATGCCGTCGTTTCATCGGACTGGAACGAGTGCCTGGCACCCTGTGGTCCGTTTGATTGCATTTCCTTTAACTACCCGGAATTGGCACTTGATTTAAACAAAATTTTTGGACAATACACCGGCAACCTGATTTCCCTCGGCGAAGCCACGCGCCGGATCAGAAACCTTCTGCCCGCACCTATCACGCCAGCGCAGATGGATGCCTATCTGGCTGAATCTTTCCGGACCTATCAAGGGGTATCCGCGCTGATCGAATGGTGTCACCGCAACAATATCCTCTTCATGATCAATACCACCGGCATGGTCGGCTATTTTCAGCGGGTTTGGGCCCGGGGGCTTCTGCCGCGCGTAGCGGTGGTGTCGGCCCACCCGCTGATCCGCTATCCTGAACTGCCCAGTGATCCGCCGTATGTATTGGACCTTGCCGAGATCCAGGACAAAAGCAGAAATACGGCGGTGGCGGTGCACACATTCAAGATTCCGCCCGCAAAAATAATATTGATGGGGGATAGCGGCGGCGATGGCCCGCACTTCGAATGGGGCAAGCGGCAAGGCGCCTGTCTGATCGGGAGTATGACTAAGCCGTCATTGGAAGCGTATTGCCGAACGAGAGGTGTCGAGATCAGTCTGCACTTCGGTCGCTCCTATTCTCCCGGTGAGCCCAAAGACCTGCCAAAGGAAATGCAGGTGAACTTCATGGACCTTGCGGCTGCAATCGAAGAATTTCTGAGCCGCTAATGGTTCGGACCGCATCGAAATTGCAGGGAGGCCGCAACTCTGTGCACGCAACGGTTGGGTTGGGACCGACCCCCGCAATCAAATTTTAACGGATGCGAGAATTTCTTTTTCCTGGTTTTTCACTTCGGACTCTATGCGTCTCACTTCCTGGCCGGCCTTGTCCACAAAGGCGTTGTCTTTGACGGAGATCAAATTGATTTTAACGTTGTACAATGCCGCCAGCGCTGCCGATCTGGCATTGATCACCGCTACGGCGCCATCGGTGACGGCATTTTTATTGCCCTTGGAAATCACCGCGCTGGCCAGTCCCATGACCTGCAGAGCGGCCCTGGCAACCTTCAAGGGCACCGATGCCGCCTTTTGCATACCCTCCTGAATGGCCCGTGATCGCCTCCCTTTTTCGGCTTCCGTTTCCTGGGGCAGTCGAAAGGCGGCCATGACTTCGTTATATGCGGCCGCGTCTTGATCGATGTCCTGAATCAGCTGGGCCCGAAGCCGAGCCGCCGCCCGCGCGATTGCTTGCATCTCTGTTTCCGCGGCCTCGTAGCCTTTCTTGCCCACCGTCAGATTGGCCACCATTTCAGTCAGGCTGGCCGCCAGGGCGGCATTTAAAGCCGCCACACTGCCGCCGCCGGGAACCGGCGTGCCGGCCGCGGTTTGCTCCAGAAAGTCCGAGATTTTTAGATTGGCTAACAATAACTTATCCCCCTCTTTTCTTTGTCGAACACCACGTTTCCTTTTTTGATGACCTTTTCCACCGTACTGACGCCAATATGATAGGGTATGTATTGGTAGGAGGGAAATTCCAGGATCACGATATCACCGTCTTTGCCGACATCGATACTGCCGATCTTTTCCGCGCGGGCCAGGGCGGCGGCACCGTTCAAGGTCAGGGCCGTAATGGCTTCCTCAATGGAGATTTCCATATACAGGGTGGCCAGAGCAAAAATAAGAGGGATGGATTCCGTATAACAGCTTCCGGGATTGAAATCCGTCGCCAGGGCCACCGCACAATTGCTGTCGATCATGAAACGGCCCCGGGCGTAGGGTTCCTTTAAACTGAAGGCGGTTCCCGGAAGCAGGGTGGCCACCACGCCTGCGCGGCCCAGGGCACGGATCCCCTCGTCCGAGGCCTGCAGCAGATGGTCGGCGGAGACGGCACCCAGTTCGGCTGCGAGTTCGGCGCCTCCCAACGGCACGATTTCATCCGCATGAAGCTTGACCTTGAGTCCCAGCTCCTTGGCGCGACTTAGCAGCCGTCGGGATTGCGCAACGGAAAAAACATTTTTTTCGCAAAAAATATCACAGAATTCCGCCAGATTATGATCGGCCACCTCCGGCAGGACTTCTACCATCATAAAATCGAGAAACGCTTCTTCGCGCCCCTGGTAGTTTTCAGGGACGGCATGCGCCCCCAAGAAGGTCCGGGCAATATCCACATAGTGGATTTGGTCCAGGTCCGCCATGACTTCCAGCTGCTTGATTTCGGTCTCGCGATCGAGACCGTAACCACTCTTGCCCTCCACGGTGGTGACTCCAAAGGACAACATCGAATCCAAACGTCTGATCCCCGTTGCCATCAATTCATCCTTGGAGGCTTTGCGGGTGGCTTTCACCGTGTTGACAATGCCCCCGCCCCGGGCCATGATTTCCATGTAGCTGTCGCCGCGCAGCCGCCAGCCGAACTCTTCGGCCCGGTACCCGCCGAAGACAAAATGGGTATGTGAATCCACAAACCCGGGCAAGACGGCCTTTCCCCGCGCGTCAAGGATGTCAAACAGGGCTAGGTCCGTGCCCTCCCGGGTAAGTTTCCCCCAGACATCCCCGGTCTTTCCAGCCGCCTTTATCAGGCCCTCTTGGATGACAACGGCGCCGTCGGGAATCAGATGCAAGTCGGTCATCTCCGACCCTTTCTTGGCCTGAAAGCCGCTGACGGTCACCAACTCGGACGCGTTTTTAATGATCATATTGCCGTTCATCGGTTTACCTTTTCGCTCACAGAGGTCCCGGAGCGGTAATTTCAGCCGGTGCCCTCTGCGAAAACGCGGATCACTGCCAAAGCAAATTCATCTCGGAAGCACCCGTCGCGCATCCCGCAGCGGGCATCCGTCCTATTCCCAAATCCTAGCCTCCAACACCTGCTCCATTGAGAAATTTTCCAAGCCTAAGTAGTACGCGGCCGAATCGATGAGGGCTTCCATGGGTACCAGGCCGATGATTTCACTGCCGACCACATTGACCCCGTAGCGTCGGGCCTCCACCCGGATCAGCTCCAAAGCGCGGTACAGAGCCGTCCGGGTATAATCCGTCATGTTCATGGAAACCTGCGCCATGCCCCGGTCTTTTAATTCAATACCGATGGCTTTACAGAACCGCAGTCCCCCGCTGAGATGCCGGACTTTTTTAGCGATCTGATCGGCGATTTCCAGGCGGGGGGTGTCCAGATTGACATTATAAGCGACCAGCGGCATCCGGGCGCCCACGGCCGTAACCCCCGCGGTGGGATGAACTTCGGTCGGGCCGAAATCCGGCCTCCACGCGGGTTGTTTGATCTTGTCCGCCATCCCTTCGAACTGACCCTTGCGGATGGTGGCCAGGTTGCGCCGAGCGGGGCTGCGGGCGGATTCCTCATACAAAAAAATAGGAAGGTGAAGTTTTTCGGCCGCGTTTTGGCCGACTTGTTTGGAAATAGCGACGGCCTCCGGCATGCTCACGTTTTTTAAGGGGATAAACGGCACCACATCAATGGCGCCCATCCGTGGGTGCTGCCCCTGGTGGGTGCGCATATCGATAAGATCAACGGCCGTGCCCATGGCGGCGATGACGGCGGCCGTCAAGGCTTCAGGCTCGCCGACCACGGTGACCACCAAGCGGTTGTGATCTTCATCGTTCTGATAGTCCAAAAGTTTAACCCCCTGGCGGCCTCGGAAGGGATCGACAATCTTTTCGATTTTTTGTGGATCGCGACCTTCGCTGAAATTGGGAACGCATTCAATGAGCTTATTCATAGCCGGGGTCCTCCGTCATGGCAATTTGGCGGTCTAACGGTTTAGCCGTTCTTCTCCGAACCGTTCAATGGTGGGGTTCGCCGGTTCAGCAAGCCATCACCGACCGGCTCTTCGGCACTTTCATGGCACCCCAGCGGGTTGCATAACGTGTATCATCCGGCCAATTTCCATGCAAGGGGTTTATACGCAGCCATTGGCATATGCGCCAATCAACCCGCGTAAAGAGGGCCGGAGCGGAAATTATTCTCCTCGGCGCTGTCCCACGAATAAAAAAGCTGACTTGGGACTTGACATTGAGTTTGTTTTTTTGTACCGAGTGGGGAGTGAAGCAGGAAGTCCCTGTCTAGTCTCCAGCGCTGTAGATGGGGTTTTCTCGCATCAATACGGGTTGATCCTCCACAAAAATGTACCTCAGGACCTGTTGACAATTTGTCAAAGTTTCCTTCTTAGTAATTAGAAACCTTAAGGCAGCACAAAATAGTAGCGGCATTCTTGTAATTGCGGCTTTCTTCAAAGGGGACCTTCAGGCAGGGTTCTTTGCCGTTGTGAACGGCGAAGCCGCCGGGTTGTAACATCTTTTGAAGAGAGACCTTGGTGCGGAAGACGGCACAACGCGATCCAAGAACTGCCATAGAGAGTGGGGCAACCAGAAAACTAAACCGCCAAAGAAAGAGGAGGAATCGATGAAATTGAGACGGAAGCTGGAAGCAGCAGTGGTTTTGCTGTTGATGCTGATGCTCGCGACGGGCGCACAGGCAGCGACGGTCTTAGACGCATTCGATTTTATTTCCGGCACGGATACAAGAGTGTACCCGTTTGAAATCATGAATGCGGGGCCTTATCAGGTGACGTTGACGGACTTCGAATTTCTGGCGCCGTTTGAAGTCTTGCTGCTGGCCATCACGACCGGGACGACGGTCGTTGACACGTTGGTGGGTCCGGGCGTGTCGACGTTTCAGGCTGCTCCGGGCGACTTTGTCGCCAATATACTCGGAGTCGCAGGGGAGCCCTTCGATCTCAGTTCGTTCCGGGTCCAGGTCGCCCCCGTGCCCATTCCTGCCACGGCGTTACTGTTCTCGTCGGGCCTGATCGCTCTGATCGCGGTGAGGCGTCGCCGCCCGCGAGCCTGAGGGGGTGTTTCGCCGAGATGTAGATCCGCAGTTGTCGTGGGGACTTGTCTTCAACGGGTGTTTCGCCCTTCGGGGCGCACCCGTTGAATTTTTTGAAACGCTCGGTTTGGGGATAATACCTATTTCTTCACCTCATCCAATTTGGCAGCCACCAGCTCGGCCACCATCGCGTCATCCGCGATAAAGGGCAGCGTAATGTGGTCCGATCCCCGGCGCATTTGATTGTAATCGATACTGGTTTCAATGGAATTCGGATTGCGGGCCCAGGCCCGCCGGGCCACCCCTCCCATGACATCCCAGGGGATGGCGCGCTTTATCACCGCGTCGACCCTCGCGCTGCCGTCCAAGACGAGTCCGAACCCGCCATTGATGGCCTTGCCGATACCGACTCCCCCGCCGTTGTGCAAGGCCACAAGGCTCATGCCCCGCGCGGCATTGCCGGCAAAGCAGTGGCTGGCCATATCGGCCATGATATTGCTGCCGTCTTTGATGTTGGCGGTCTCCCGGAAGGGCGAATCCGTGCCGCCGGTATCATGATGGTCCCGGCCCAGCATGACCGGCCCGATCTCCCCCTCGCGGACCATCGCGTTGAATCGCAGGGCGATGTGCATGCGGCCCATGGCATCCTGATACAGAATGCGGGCCTGGGTCCCCACCACCAGCCGGTTGTGGGCAGCGTCGCGTATCCAATTGTAGTTGTCGCGGTCCTGAAAACGTCGGTCGGGATCGATACATTCCATGGCCGCTTTGTCCGTTTTTAAGAGATCTTCTTCCTTGCCGCTCAGACAGACCCACCGGAAGGGACCGTAGCCATAATCGAATAACAGGGGACCCATAATATCTTCGACATAAGATTGAAAGACAAACCCGTCGATAGGATTTTCGCCGTTTCGGCAGATTTCCTTTACGCCGGCATCAAAGACCGCCTTTAGAAAGCTATTGCCGTAATCGAAAAAATAGGTGCCGCGCGCGACAAGGGCTTTAATCAGCTCGTAGTGACGTCTTAAAGAGGTATCCACGGCCTCTTTGAATGCGGCCGGTCCCTTTTTTAAAAGTGCCGTTCGTTCCTCAAAGCTCAGCCCCTGGGGGCAATAGCCGCCGGCATACACGGCATGGCAGGAAGTTTGGTCGGACAAGAGATCGATGGCTATATTGTTTTGGACGGCATATTCCAGCAGGTCGACCACATTGCCGTAGAAAGCCAGGGCGATGCTCCTTTTTTGGGTCTGGAATTCTTGGGCAACCTCAAAAGCTTCCGCCGGATCGTCGACCACCCGATGGATCCACCCTTGGTCGCGCCGGGTTTGAATACGGGAATAATCCACCTCGGCGATCACACCCACACCGTTGGCGATCACGACCGCCTTCCCCTGGGCACCGCTCATGCCCCCCAGACCGGAGGATACGAAGACACGTCCGCTGAGGTCTTTGTCCGCCGGGATGCCGAGTTTAGCCCGGCCGGCGTTCAGAATGGTGCTGTAAGTCCCGTGGACGATGCCCTGGGGGCCGATATACATCCAGCCGCCGGCCGTCATTTGGCCGTAGTTGGCCACCCCCAGCGCCATCGCCCGGTGCCAGTTTTCCTGATCGTCGAAGCAGCCGACCATCAGTGCATTGGTGATAATCACCCGGGGCGCCTCGGGAGAGGAGGTGAACAATCCGAGCGGATGTCCGGACGCGACCACGAGGGTCTGATCCCGGGTCAGTTCTTCCAGATATCTCTTTATCAAGCGGTACTGCATCCAGTTCTGGCAGACCTGGCCGGTTTCACCGTAGGTCACCAATTCATAGGGATACAGAGCGACATTGAAATCCAGGTTATTATCGATCATCACCTGAAATGCGCGGCCTTCGATGCAGTTGCCTTTATAGGCATCGATCGCTCGGCCCTTTATTTTCCCGGCCGGCCGGAATCGGTAGCCGTAAATTCTTCCGGTGGACAAAAGTTCATCCAAAAATTCCGGCGCCACCGTCGGCTGCCATTTGGCGGGGATGTAACGCAGGGCATTTTTCAAGGCGAGTTCGGTTTCTTGGGGAGTAAGGGTAAAGCTTCGGGTCGGCGCCCGGCGGATGCCTTCCACGAATGCCGGCCGACGGGGCAGTTTGCGGAGAATCACCCCCAGGTGAATCGACATCGCCTCGGAAATGGCACTATTGCTGCACATTTAACCCCTCCTCCGTTTAGCGGTAAGCTATTCTGTCGAGCGGCTGAGCGCAATTGGCATTGGCTGCCTATCAACATGCACCCCGCCCCATGGGATAATGGCGCGCGGGATGGATGGGCAGCCGGAGACGCTAAAGTCTTGTCCGATGGGATCTTAAGCATAAAAACCGCCAAAATGAAAGCAAAATCAAGGATGCATTCTTGCAACGCAAACACAGGTGGAGTAGTATAAAAAAGGGAGTCCATCCGGACCGCATGTATGGGGGAAGATCTCACTCCCCTTCCAAAAACGGGAGAGGCGTTTTTTATGCAGACGATTTTTCTGGGTATGGACGGAATGATATTGGAGGATCTGGTGGCGATTGCCCGGCGCGGGGCGCAAGTCCAGCTGACAGAGGGTGCCGCAGAACGGATCTCGCGCAGCCGGGAGCTAATTGAAAAGTGGGTCCAGGAAGAAAAGCGCATTTACGGGGTCACCACCGGATTCGGGGCTTTGAGTGATGTCGCCATCTCCAAAAAGGATACCCGGCGACTGCAGCAGAATATTCTCATGAGCCACGCGGCCGGAGTCGGCGACCCCCTGGACGCAGAGACGGTGCGGGCGATCATGGCCCTGCGGATCAAGGATCTGGCGCGGGGTCATTCGGGTATCCGCCTGGAAACCGTGCACCATCTGGTGACCCTGCTCAACCAGGGAGTCTGTCCGGTTATCCCGGAGAAAGGATCGGTGGGGGCCAGCGGCGACCTGGCCCCTTTGGCGCATCTGGCACTGGTTCTGCTCGGTCTGGGGGCCGCTTTCGACCGCGGCCAAAGGATTTCCGGGCGGGAGGCGCTGGAATTATGCGGATTGAAGCCCATCCAACTGGAGGCGGCTGAGGGCCTGGCCCTTGTCAACGGCACCCAAGTCATGACGGCGATCGGGGCGCTGGCGGTTTTCGATGCGATCCGACTTTCCAAGCTAACGGATATAGCGGCGGCCATGAGCCTTGAGGTGCTGATGGGAAGCCGCACGGAGTTTAACGCCAAAATTCACCAGCTCCGGGCTCATCCCGGCCAGGCGGCCGCGGCCGACAACATGGAACGCATTACGCAAAACAGCGAAAT
>CP070697.1:595750-609153 GCA_020353555.1 Desulfobacterales bacterium | reverse complement strand
GGGCTATCCGGAGTTAAAATTTTTTGCCACAAAGCCGCGAAAACACAAACGAAAATTATCAGATGTTTGGCTGCGGGCCGGGATGCCCAGGTGGCGCAAGTGACAATTTCCGGCCAGCCAGAGCACGCATGGCATGCGCAAGCATCCAACAATTTGCGGCCGACACAAATACCGGTGTCGATCCCCTGTTCATATCTCGTTTTAGGCGCACAGACAACCGGTATTTTTGAAGTCCGGAAGCTGCCAACGGCCGGCATGCGGTTGATTCGAATCCGCTTCTTTCTTTTTGCGGGATGAATCCCCATAGCGGTCGACGATCGCATCGGCTGTCCCGGGCCTGCACCTGAAACAACGTTCAGAAAGTAAATTCCAGGCACATTTATGCTTGACAGTCGGCGGAAAGATCGATTAGTAATCGATAATCGATTAAAATGATTTATACATCCACCGTGCTTCTGCCGTTGGTGAGGAGTTTAATTTCGCTTTGCCGGGCGGGGGGGCGGCCCTTGACCTTTGCCGGGGCGAACCCCGCAAAGAGGCGATTTGCGGCCTGGAGGGAGTAAAGAGGAGAGCGCTTGAAGCAGTTTCTGCTCGCCACGTCAAACGGCCTGACGCCGGCCGAGGACTGCTCCTTTCGTAGACGCATTTCCGTACGCGCAGGCGTTGGGGTTGGGGCATGCGGTCTGCGCCGAGGGCGGCCGGGCGCTGCTACGGCTGGTCGCGACCCCAATTTGCGATGGATAACGACAGGTGTGCCATGCAAAATAAATCCAAAGCCGCTAGCAGAGAGCTGCCCAAGGTCGTTCTCAGCGATCATGTCAAAGAAATCATTGTGAATGAAATCCTGAGCGGGGCGCTGAAGCCCGGCGACCGCGTGGTGGAAAACTCGCTGGCCCGCCGCCTGGGGGTCAGCCAGGCGCCGGTGCGCGATGCCATTCGGGACCTGGTACTTCTGGGTTTTCTGAAAGCCGCGCCGTACAAAGGGACCACGGTGCGGAGCTTTTCCCAGGAGGACTTAAACGAGGTTTATCTGGTGCGGGCCGCGCTGGAGGCCCTGGCTGCCCGTTTGGCCGCCGCCCGCATCAAGGAAGCGGATGTGAAAGCCTTGCGGAAAATCCTGGACAAGATGATTCAGGCAGCGCGCAAGCAAAATCTGCAGCAGACCGCCAAGCTCAGTAATCAATTTCATGAGACGATTCTGCAGATCGCGGGAAATAGTATCCTTTACAACGTCTGGAAGAACATGGAGTTCGGCTACTGGACGCAGGTCACGGCCCGGATGTCCGGGCACGATCTGGAGGCCCAGGCTGTGCGTCATGAGGATTTGCTGGCGGCCCTGATGTCCCGGGACCCCCGGAAGGCCAAACAGGCGATGCAGCGACACCTTGAAGATCTGGGAAATCCCGTCGGAGACTTGCCGCCGGATGCGGACTGAGGCGGCTGGGCTTTATCTTGCTAGCGGAAACGAAGAGGAGACTCAAGAAGTTGGGCTGTGGCGCGTTGAGCCGCCGGCATTTGCCTTGGACCGACTCGGCGATCATATCGGAGGTTCCCCATCGGTGAAGTCCTGCTTGGCAGCCCTTGTCAGGCGCCTCCCGGCCGGCCCGGGGGGAAAAGGCAACCCCGCGGGTCTGGAAAAAAGAGACCGGCACATGAATAAAAGTGTGTATTTTTATCTGAGGATGCAGAACCCGTGAAGAAGATCATCATCGAACGGCCGGGCGGCTACCGGCAACTTAAAATAAAGGAATTCCCCGCGCCGGCCCCGGAAGCCCATGAAGTTTTGATCGCAGTTTCAGCCGCAGGGGTCAACTTTGCGGATGTGTTCATTCGCATGGGGCTCTATAAATCGGCCCGCGAGTTTGTCGGGTGGCCCATTACGCCCGGCTTCGAGTTTGCCGGCACGGTGCTGCAATGCGGAGCCCAAATCAATGACCTTGCCGCAGGCACACCGGTCTTCGGTTTGACGCGTTTTGGCGCTTACTCCCAGCAGGTCTGCGTCCCCCGGCACCAGGTTTTCAGTATTTCACCGGACTCCAAATTGACCCTGGACGAATGGGCCGCATTTCCGACGGTTTTTCTGACGGCCTATCATGGACTATTCCATAACTTTGTCTTGCGGCCGCAGATGGAAATACTGGTGCATTCGGCCGCCGGGGGGGTAGGATCGGCCCTCCTGCAGTTAGGCCGGCTGGCGAACTGCCGGATGATCGGAGTTGTCGGTGCGCGCCATAAAGTCGAGAGCGCGCGGGCATTCGGAGCAGACGTGGTGATCGACAAAAGCCGCGAAGACCTTTGGGCGCGCGCCAAAGCAATCTGCCCGGCGGGATTTGATGTGGTCTTCGATGGGAACGGCCCCAGCACCCTGAAACAGAGTTATCAGCACTTGGCACCGATGGGCAAGCTTGTGACGTATGGCTTTCACTCCATTTTACCCAAGGGCGGGGGTTTTCCCAATTACTTGAAACTGGCCCTCGGTTATTTCCGTATTCCTCGCTGGAACCCTCTGCATATGACCAACGCCAACAAAAGTATCATCGCCTTCAATTTATCCTATCTTTTCAACCGCAGGGATCTGCTCCAGGAGGCCATGGAGGCCCTTTTGAATTGGGTCGCAGAAGGCAAAGTGAAGCCTCCCGTAGCGCAGAGATTTCCATTCGAAAAAGTCGCAGACGCCCATCGGGCGATCGCGTCCGGGGCCACCACGGGTAAACTGATCCTGAAATTCCCCGGAGACTAGCTGTTTTTAGCATGACGAAAAATTCGCGGGGGACGGCCGCGTCTCGCCCAAACAAAACGCAAGGCGCCGTTTATGTTGCAAGGCTTCATTCTCCGCACGCCGTGGTTCCGCCAAAAACCACTTGACACCCCGGGGCCTTTCCTATAATCGATTATCGATAAGTCTGACGAAATTCCGGCCAAGGCGACCCGCACAACGACTTCCAGAGGAGGGGAAAAAGGGCGGCGTGACCGCCTGTCCGTAGTTCCTGCCTGGGGGGATGGTTCAAATTGACGAAAGGGTGCTAACGATGCAAGCATACGATATTGCCGTCATTCCCGGAGATGGCGTGGGTAAGGAAGTTGCCGCCGAAGCGCTGAAGATCCTGAATGCCGCCGCGGAAAAGTACCGGTTTGGTCTCAAAGTCGTCGAATTCGACTGGGGGTGCGACTACTACTTGAAACATGGGCGGATGGGGCCGGAGAACAAGCTCGATCGGCTCAAGGATTTCGACGCCATTTTCCTGGGCTGCATCGGGGATGCCGCCAAGGTGCCCGACCACATCTCCCTGACCCTGCTGCTCGATATCCGCAAAGGCTTTGACCAGTACGTCAATCTACGGCCCATTCAACTCTACCCGGGCGTGGAATCGCCGGTGAAAACGGCCACGCCTGAGACGGTCAATATGGTGGTGGTGCGGGAAAATACGGAGGGCGAATATGCGGCGGCGGGTGGGTTTTTCAAGCCGGACGGCCCCGAGGGCTTTGCCTTCCAGACGGCTATTTTTTCCCGCCAAGGGTGTGAGCGGGTCATCCGTTATGCCTTTGAGCTGGCCCAGAAGCGCCGCAAACTGGGTGACCGCAATCCGGTGGGCATGGTCACCAATTGCACGAAATCCAATGCCCTGAACTATTCGATGGTTTTTTGGGACAAGATTTACCGGGAGGTCGCCCAAGATTACCCGGCGGTGAAAACCGATATGGCCCTGGTGGATGCCCTCACCATGTGGATGGTCAAAAATCCCGGTTACTTCGATGTGATTGTGGCCTCGAATCTCTTCGGCGACATTATCACGGATTTAGGCGCCATGCTCCAGGGGGGCATGGGGTTTGCCGCCGGGGGCAACATCAATCCCGCCAAGAAATATCCCTCCATGTTCGAACCGATTCACGGGTCGGCCCCCAAATACACGGGGCAAGGGGTCGTCAACCCGATCGCGTCCATCGAATCCATCCGGCTGATGCTGGAACATTTGGGGGAAGACCAGGCCGCCGGCGACATTCAGCAGGCGGTCATAAAAACGCTTGCCGCCGGAGAGATAAGAACGCCTGACATGGGGGGTGCGCATAAAACCCATGAAGTAGGGGATGCCGTGCGAAACTTCATTCGCGCCTGAGAAGACAGCGGGGCCTGGTCACCAAACCTTTGCGGACGCCATGGGCACATGGGTATTTCGCCCTCAACGGCAGCCGCCGGGTAGTCGGCAGCCGAAGGAGCAACGTGATGGACAAGATTTTCGTTAACGGCGCCGTCCACACCCTGGACGACGCGGGCCGTGTCTACGAGGCGCTGGGGATAACCGGGGAACGCATCAGCGCTTTGGGCGCCCGTTCGGAAATCCAATCACAGGCCGGAAGACGGACGGAGGTGGTCGACCTGAAGGGCGCGGTGCTGTTTCCGGGACTGATTGATTCCCACACGCACTTGATGATCTATGCTTATCTGCTCGACGGCCTTGACCTGGCGCCGCCGAAGGTGAAAAAGATCGACGATGTGGTGGCGCAGGTCAAAGCGGCGGTCGGCCGGGCGGCGCCCGGGCAGTGGATCCGGGGGTCCCGCTTTGCCGAGTATTGGCTGGCCGAAAACCGCTATCCGACCCGGTTTGACCTGGATCGGGTCGCGCCGCACAACCCGGTCATCCTCTATCACACCTCTTTTCACGCCTGCGTGCTCAACAGTCCGGCGCTGAAGGAACTGGGCCTGACGAGGGCCAGCGCATGCCCCGTAGGCGGCATTATCGAAAAAGATGGGGGCACGGGCGAACTGACCGGGATCCTCCACGATGCGGCCATGATGGACCTGGCCTTCCGGCACCTGTTCGTTCGCGATCTGGCGGCGATGAACACGGCCGCGAGGGTGGCCATGTGCTCCCAAGCCATGGCCCGCTTCGCCGAGGTCGGGGTGGTGGCCGTCTCCGACGCCCTGGTGACACCCGCCAGCCTGACGGTTTATCAGGAGACGCTGGCCGCCGGCCAGGCCAAAGTCCGCGTCAATATGATGCCCGAATTGAGCGTTTCCGAAAATCTGATGGCCACGGGAATTTGCAGCGGGTTTGGCAACGAATGGCTCAAGATCGGCCCCATCAAAATATTCGAGGATGGCGGCATGAGCAACCGCACCGCCGCCGTGAGCACGCCCTATTTGACGCCCCCGCACGGCCGGGGGCTCAAGGTTTTACCCCGGGAAGAAATGATGGCCGCAGTGGCCAGAGTTCACGCGCTTGGGTTTCAGATATCCGTTCACTGCCAGGGCGATGACGGTCTGACGGACACCCTGGACGCATTTGAGGCGGTCCTCGGTCCGCGCGCGGACAATGCCCGGCGCCACCGCATTGAGCATGCCGGCTGTCTTTATCCGCATCTGCTCGAGCGGGCGGCCGCCATGCAGATTGCCGTCAGCAGCCAACCGGTCATGTTCAGCGAGCTCGGAGACGGCTGGATCGAAGCTTTTGGCCGGGAGACGGCCGATAAGCTCTATCCCTTCAAAAGCATGCTCCGGGCCGGTATTGCCCTGGGCGGCAGTTCCGATTGTCCGGTGGACCCGCATGACCCGCGCCTGGGCCTGCGCGATGCCGTGTTGCGGCGGACCGCGGCGGGCGAAATTCTCGGCCCCCAGGAAGCACTTACCATGGGCGAGGCCTTGCGTATGTTCACCCGCGGATCGGCCTATGTCAATTGTGATGATCGGATCGCCGGAACTCTCGCACGGGGCAAGCGGGCGGATTTTACGGTGCTGGCCGCCGATCCGCGCCAAGTGCCGGCCGCGGAGGTGGTGGACATTCCGGTCGTGATGACCGTCGTGGGGGGAGAGCTGACCTACACGTCCTAGGGCAAGGGGGCTCAGCGAACGGCCGGGAAAGGCGCCTACTCCATATCGAATTCTTTAAAATCCAGCCAGTAGCCCGTTTTGCTGATGTAATCCAGTTCGAATTGAACCGCGTTGATGTGGGCGTCTTCGATTTCAAGAAAACGCGCAAACATCTGCTGACCTTCACCGGAGAGTTCCTGCACCATTTTGCGGTAGAATTGGCTGGTGGCGATTTCCATCTGGAGGGCCTTGCTGAGCATCTGCTGCCGAACGCCCCGATCCTCTCTCGCCATCTGCGCCTCGAGTTTGGCCATCTGGCGGGCGATGACTTCCGCCGGCGGAACGGCCGACTCCAGCCTTTCGGGAACAATTCTTCCGGTGGCCTGCCATTGCCGGAGCTTGTGGTTTAGAAAGTCGATATGCTTTTGTTCATCCTCTCCCAGCGTTTGAAAAATGCGCCGGCCGGCTTCAGCTTCAACCGCCCGGGCGCCTTCGAAATAGATATCGCGAATTTTGGTTTCGTATTCAAGGGCCGTCTGGATGGCTTCTTCGAGGGTCATATTCGCCTCCCCTGTCCCCGGTGAAAAGGTCCGCCAATGAATAACGCCGGCACGGTTGCGCGCCCCGCGGCCAAGGGCCACTGCTCCCGCCGCCCTGACGGGCGTCGGGTCTTGGCCGGGGAGTTGATTTGGGGTCGGAGGGGTTGAGACCCAACCGCGTTGTTCAGGCCGTGCCGCTCTGACACGGTTTGGCACATAATTCCTCCGCCAGAATCTCGCGCAGCTTGACGGACAACTTGTGCAGGCTGAAGGGTTTCTGGATAAAGCCGTCACAGCCGCGCTGCAGTATTTCGGTTGCCTGGCCGTTGATGCTGTATCCGCTGGAAAGCAGAACCTTCACGTGAGGATTGATCGCTTTCAGGCGGTCATATACGGCTCCGCCGTTCATGCCCGGCATGATCATGTCCAGGATGACCATCGCAATCCGGCCCTGGTTTTTCTGATAAATCTCCAGCGCGGCCGCGCCGTTTCCAGCCTTCAGGACGGTATAACCCAGCCTTTCAAGCAGCTTCGCGCCGATGTCCAAGACCATTTTCTCGTCATCCGCCAGCAGAATCGTCCCGCTGCCCTCCATGAGGGGCTCCGCGGGCCCAACGCCTGACTGGAACTTCTGATCGGAGGCCGGCAAATGGATAAAGAAGCTCGTTCCCTGCTCCTTCTCCGACTCCACGTCAATATAGCCGCCGTGACTTTTGATGATACCGTAGACCGAGGCCAACCCCATTCCCTTGCCCCGGCCGATTTCCTTGGTAGTAAAAAACGGATCAAAGACGCGCTCCTGGGTCGCTTTGTCCATTCCGATGCCGGTATCGGAAATTGTCAACCGGACGTAGTCACCGGGTTTGGGCTCATAGAGCCGGCCCTGCATGTCGGCCTCGGTCACATTGGCGGTCTTGAAGACAAGCTCACCCCCGTCCGGCATCGCATCGCAGGCATTGATACACACATTCAACAGCACCTGTTCCATCTGCCCCTGATCGGCTTGGATGCCGAACAAATCCTGTGCAAGCTCGCGCCGAATTGTGATTTCTTTTTTGGTGCGGCCGATCGTGTCGGCGGTTTCTTCTACCAGCCGATTGAGGTTGAAGGGTTTGACCTGATATTTGCCTTTGCGTGCATAGCCCAGAAGCTGTTTGGTAAGTTTGGCTCCTCTTTCAACGGCCGTTTCGATGTTTTGCAGGATTTCATAGTTCGGATGGGTGGCATCCAGATCGAAGAGCAGCAAGGAAGCGTAACCCTGGATCGTCATGAGCAGGTTGTTAAAATCATGGGCGATTCCGCCGGCGAGGGTTCCGACGGCCTCCATCTTGTGGGCGTATTGCAGCTGTCGCTCCATCTTTTTTTGCCGGGTGACGTCCACGATGAAGCCTTTCACCTGCACTAAATTATCCTGCTCGTCAAAAACGCCGACGGTATTTTCCAGGGTGTGGATGGGGGTCCCATCGCGGCGGCACATCGTGGATTCATAGTTCTGCAATTTTCTTTCTTGCCGGAGACGCCGCAGAAATTCAGGCCGGGGCCGTGAAACCGGGTAGATGCAATCCAGGTGGGTCTGCAGGGCTTCCGCGACTGACGAAAAACCGAAGATTCGCGCAAAGGCCGGGTTGCAGTCAATCAGGCGCCCATCCGGGCGGGCGATGTAAGCTCCGGAAAGATCGGTTTCAAAAAACTGCCGGTAGCGTTCCTCGCTGCGCAGCAGCGCTTCCTCGGCCGCCTTGCGCTCGGTAATGTCCCTCAGGGTGATCAGATCGGCGGTCTTGCCCTGAAATCTGATGTTGTTGCCGAGGGCTTCGATCCATTTCTGCTTGCCGCTGGCGGTGATCAGCTGGTATTGGGCCAAAAAACCTCCCTGGCCCCGCCGGACCCGTTCCAGGTCTTTGGCAACCTGCTCCATCGAGTCCGGATGAACAAATTGCGCCATATTGATACCCAGGGCCTCTTGGGGAGAGTCAAGTTCCGCCAGGGCCGCTCCGGCCTGGTTGAAAAACAGTACGGTTCCGTCCCAGTCGATAATCACCGCGGTGTCGAGCATATTGTCCACCAGGGAGCGCAGGAGTTCTTCGTTTTCCCGCAGGGCCACCTCGGTCCGTCTGTGGTCGGTGATGTCGCGCACATATTCCACCGCCCCGGTAATTTGACGCGAACGGTGATCCTTGATCGGAAAACTGAAAACCTCCAGCCATTCCACCGGCGAGTCGGGAGGCCCGGGGATAACTTCCCGTTCGGTTTGACCCGACTGGAGGCAGCGAAGCATGGGGCAGCCGTTGCACGGTTGATCATCACCGCGGAAACAGCGGTGACATTTCTCGCCCTTCAAAGGAAGGTTGAGGGCATACCACTTCTTCATGACGCCGTTGACCCGGCGGATGGTTAAATCGGGGTTCAAAACACTGATGCCGTCCTGAATGCTTTCAAATACGGCGGCCAGCAGACTTTCGCTCCCGAAGAGCGCTTCTTCGACGGCGGCCTTTTGGCGTTCGCGGGCCTCCTCCTCCAGCGCCTGGATCCGCCGCTCCAATTCTTCATAGGTTGGCTTGCGTGTCATTTTGCCATCCTTCAATGGATTTTGAACTGAAGGCCCGAATGCGCATATGCGGGCTGCGCGGAGAGGCCTGCCCATCCCCTTGGCGTATGTTGTGGACCGGAACAATCACCGTGCGTGTTCATTCAGGTGCGTGTTCATTCGGAAACGGCATCGTTTTTTCAGGTTCGAGGAAGGCTTGCGTTTTAACCCCCGGGTCGACCGGCCGGATTGTGCGCGGATCAATCGCGCCCCGCAGCGGGCGCGCTCCAGGCCGAAATCGGGAAAAACAGCCCTTTCCGAACGGACGTGAGATCGTAATCGTCAGGGTCGGCGCTTAAATCCTATGTTTTTTCGCTCCGCTTGTCAAGAATTTGGCGGAGTGATCCCGGAGCGATCCCATTTGGAAAGAGGAACATGCGGGGAAGGCGGTCACGGTTGCGTTCTCGGAGATACTTACAGTGGATATCGTCTTTCAGAAGAGGCCTCCATCCCCCCAAATGCATGGGCCCTGAGACTTATCCCTGGCTGCAAGAGGATCGGATCCAGCCGCTGCGCCCTTGCCGCGCGGGCGTGGCCCTTGGAGGCCTTGGGGAAACGGGCGTGGTTTTCAAACCGGACGGTGTTTGCGCGGGGCGGCCAGCCAGACGAACAAACAGGATGAGAGAAATACGATGAGCACCAGTATCCAGGCCAGATGATAGCTCTGGGTGCGATCGAAAATGAACCCTGCCACCCAGGCGCCGATGGCTCCGGCGACCCCAATTCCGGCCTCCACCAGGCCATATATGAAGCCGTAGGTCTGGCCCTGGAAAAGATCGGCGGAGACGGACAGGAACATGGGGGCCGTGACGCCCCAGCCCATGCCGAAGAAGATGAAAAACGGGTAGACAAAGATCTTAGCCCCCGTGGTCTCCAGCAGCATCAGGGAGCCCACGCCCAGGCCGCCGAACACAACGCCGATGGTGTAGGTGCTTTCCCGGCCGATGCGGTCGGACAGCCAGCCCCAAAAAATTCGGAACAGGGACGAAACCACACCGGCCAGGGCAAATATGAGGGCGGCCGTCATTTTGTCGATGCCTTGATCTACCAGAAATTTAACGTTATGAACCAAAACGATATAAACCCCGATCACAATCAGGAAAGGAAAGGCCATCAGGGCCCAGAAACGTCCGGAACTCAGGACCTGGACGAGGCGTCCGGTGTCTTCCGGCCGTCGGTGGAGGGCGGCGGGCGGAGGTGCGTGCGCTCCGTCCGGGTTCATGCCTTTCACCCCGTCGGGCAATTGGCCCAGCTCTTCCGGTTTGTGCCGCAAAAACAAGGCGTTCAGCGGTAACAAGACGATGAGGAAAAGCCCTCCCAGGATGACGAAGGTCGGTCGCCAGCCCCAAACTGAGATGAGATGTTGGCAGACGGGAACCCAGAAAAAGACGCCCAGTCCCATGCCGGATACGGCAATGCCGCTGGCCAGACCGCGCTTCTTTTCAAACCAGTGCGCCAAGATGGCGGAATAGGATATAATGCCGATACACGTCACCCCGGCGCCCACGACCACCCCGTAGAGAAGGTAGAATTGTGTGAGGCTTTCGATGGTGGCACACAGTATCAGCCCTAAAGTGAGAACGAAAATTCCCGGTATAATGATGCGGCGGGGCCCAAAACGGTCGATCAGGCCGCCCACAACGGGCGCCATTAAGGTATACGTAATCAGCGCCATGGATTGCACCCCGGCCGAGTCCCCGCGATTCCACGGAAAATCTTCCAGCAAGGCGACGTAGAAAACCGAAAAGCTGGAACGGATCCCGAACCAAAACGCCAGGGAAACCAGCGCCACGGCCACAATCATCCACCCGTAATAGAACTTGCCCAGATCCGTTATGCGCTTGGCGCTATCCATGCATTCCTCCTCCGCGCTTGCCGGTCCAATCCTGCGGCGTACTCGCCTGCCACCGATTTCGGCGGAAGCGCACGGAAGCAAACACCGTTAGGCCGGTCTTGGCTGAATTGTCTGCGCTGTTGCCTGTGTTTCCTCGATGGAGGCGTACCTGGCGGCCCCAATTGGTTTGACCGCGGTGGGATACTCAGCCATTTGGGGAAATTTTGCAAGAAAAGTTTGCCGGGGTTGGAAGGTCAGGGTGGGCAAAAATTGCAGGCTTGACAGAAAAGACGGCCCTGCCGGTATTCAGCTTCGTCTCCAATCGATTGGAATCGCGGCCCTTCTTGAGGTTGGAATGATTCTTGCTTTTTTGGACCGGGACCGCCCATTCAAACAGAGGAGGCCCGCATGGCCATCGGCAACCAGATGACAATCCCAGCGTATTTCGGAAGAGCGGGGGGCGCCCTGCGCATAGCCCCGAAGGCCTTGGCGTCCCAGGCCGTCAATTCCGCCGGCGATGAAATTTTCAGCCAAATGCTTGCATCCTGCCGCTGGACGTCTTGCGCCGCAGGCCGGCTCCACGCGGCCGGCTTGACCGCTGCGGATTACCTGGCCGATCCCGTTGCCCCCCAATTTTACCCTGAAGCGATTGAGCCGTCGCCGTCCTCCGCGCCGGGGAGGCCAGGCACGGCAAAACCGGCCGGCCGTATGCCTGCACCCGCCGGATCGAAATCTTCGCCGGAGGCACCGCCTGCTGGGGACCGCCCAACGGCGAATTTGCGGCCTGGGCCCAGACTTCCCACCGAGATTTCCCCCCCAGCCCCAGGCCGATCGGAGGCGGTGCTTATCGAGCGCAGCATTGAACGGGCCGCGGCGCAGTATCAACTGCCGCCGGCCCTGTTGACGGCGGTTGTCCGGGCCGAATCCGATTTCAAAGTGACCGCCGTTTCCCCGGCGGGCGCCCAGGGGCTGATGCAATTGATGCCGGCCACGGCCAGGGAGTTGGGCGTGAACGACCCCTTCGATATCGAGCAGAATATAAACGGCGGCGCCCGTTACCTGAGGCAGATGTTGGACCGCTTTGACGGGGATCTCCGCTTGGCTCTGGCGGCTTACAACGCCGGGCCGGGAACGGTCAAAAAATTCGGAGGGGATGTGCCCTATCCGGAAACCCGCCTCTACGTGGAGCGCGTGCTGCGGTTTGCGGGGCAGGCCGCCTGAAAAGCAGGGACCGCAGCGGAAAACCGTCTTTTCATTCGGCCGATTCCACCGCCCTGGGATTGCTTCCTTGCTTGCGGAATGCCTGGCATCCGCACAATGGACCGGCAACGACCAGACCCGAGGGCCGCAGCGTCCGGCGGTCGTTTGGGATTGCGGACCGCGCCGTTCGTCTCCTTCCCTCCGCGACCCCCCCTTGTGTCAGGCAGGCCCCCCGGGGCAAAAATCAGCCCGCCGGAAGAGAGAGATCGGGCATTTTGCGCTTGACAGGGCATTTTACCTAATGCTATTAGGTTATCGACCACATAAACACGCCTATCACAAAATATCTTTAAAAAACAGTTAGATAAAAACCTAACCGCAATAAAATCAAATCTGTGCATGCTATAAATGCAAAAAACACGGCGAACCGGCAGCATAGACGTAAATTTTGGCTTCAGACCCCCTCGGATATGAGACAAATGCAAATATAGTTATCTGTAATTTAACCATTAATTACAAATTGTTATAAAAATGTTTTTGTTGCAATAACTTGTTTTCCTAATGCGTGTAAGTCAGTCAGGAATGGCACTGCGCAACTCCCCTAAAAACGCCAAAGAGAACGCGCGCGAGCGGATCATCAATTCGGCCAAGAAACTGTTTGCGGAACAGGGCTATCAAAAAACCACCGTGGTTGATATTTCCCGGCAGGCAGGCTTGTCCGAGGCCGCCCTGTACGAGTATTTTCAGGGTAAAGAAGATTTGCTGCTGACGATCCCCGATTTGTGGGTGTCGGAATTGCTCCAGGATTTAGATGAGCAGTTATTCGGTATCCAAGGCGCGGTCAACAAGCTCCGGAAATATCTGTGGTGGTATCTGCGCCGCATCGAACAGGCCCCCCTGGACGCTAAAATCGTCTACCTTTTTTTGAAAACCAACGCCAATTTCATGAATACCGAAGTTTATACCAACGTCAAAACGCTGTACGCCTACTTGTTGAGCATCTTTGCCGAGGGCAGCCAGAGCGGGGAATTGAAGCCGGACCTCAATCCGCGTTTGGCTAGGGACATTTTTGTGGGAACCATGGATCATATCGTGACGCGCTGGCTTTTAAAAGATATGTCTTACTCCTTGTTTGACAATTTGGAGAACCTGTTTGAACTGATGGTGGATGCTTACCGGGCTCACCGCCACCCGGCCCCCGAGACCGCCCCCCAGGAGGTTTAGATCGCATGTCTTGGCGCAAGTGGCTTGGCTTCCGCGTCAAAGGGTGCGGGCCGCCCACGGCAGGCACGGGCAAGGATCGAAAACCCGGGGAAGGTACCTTTCAGCGACATCAAAGCGGCGCAGAAGCTAGTTCTACTTTGTCACATTAACCCGGTTCCGCATGGGGCGCGGCGTGGATGATCAGATTTGAAACCGTGTAAAACTCGTGCCCAAGGG
>CP070697.1:582166-595650 GCA_020353555.1 Desulfobacterales bacterium | reverse complement strand
CTTGCCGGACTTCTTTTGAATCGAGGTCACGACCACTCCCGGTTCCGCGTGCAGGCCGGCAACGTAATTGGCCCAGCGGCGGTGCTCACGGTAGGTGTGCCAGGACCAGGTTCCGATCAAGGCAATGAGGGCGGCCAAAAGGATCCACCCCCAAGCTGATTTTGGCGGCTTGGCTTTCTTGAACTGAGCCTGGAGGCAACTCTCCAGTTGATTGCGGATGGCCTCAAAAGCAGCCGTATCGCCATCGAAGGCTTCCAGCGCTTCACTCTTTTGAAAGTGTATTTCGGCGAGGGCTTCCCGCAGTACCGAGTGAAAATCCGGGGGGGGATTCCCCCGCATGACCGCCGCCAGAATCGCCTGCGATCCTTGTTCAATCCAAAGGCTGCGCTCGCCGACGCGCACGGTTTCAAGGTTTTCACCGCCTTGCGCCCCAAATGAATCCTGGACGAAATCTTTGATGGCGGTCAACATAGCGGAAACCGTATCCGGGTTCTGCGCGACCACCGATTTTGCCACGACATGTTGGAGCACCAGGCCGCTGTCCTTATGAATCAGAAAGACTTGCTCCACCTGATACACCAGCGTGTGCAATAAGACGACTTCCCCAAAGGACTTGCGGGTCCTGAGCGCCTCCCAGCGCCACTTTAATCCTTGAACCGACAAACTGGATTCCAGAATCTGGTTGAAAGATTGGACCATCCCCTGGATCGCCGCGGCAATAGCTCTGCGGATGGCCGGCCCCATCACCGGAAACGGGGCATCCACTAAGAACCGGCGGTCCTTTCGAATGGAGGTCTTGATGGCCTGCTCGATCATCGGCGCCAAGGCACGGGCCAGCTCTCTATCCTGCGGCGATCGGAGAGCGATGGCTTCGGGCAGAACGCGGCTGAGATCCCCCGCCTGCAGCTCGCGGCTATCCAGGCGCTTCTGCAAATCAGCGAGCTGCTGCTGATAGGGTCCCAGCAGCAAGCGCCGCAGTTCATCTAAAGAATCACCGGAGGGTTCAGGCGGCTCCGAATGCCTCTGCTTAGTAGTATCGTCCGAAGATGAACCGTTCATTCTTTCAATCGTTCGTTGCCGGATTGATCTTATCGGCGAGTTCATTCGACATCCGCACGGCCATTTCCACAAGAAGCTCCGCAAAGAAGGCACGATCCAGCTTGGCATCCCGCAGTTGACCGACGGCCTGATCAAGAGCTTGGGACGCTGCATGTTGCTTATCGCGAATCTCCTGGGAAAGCGTTTTGGTTTGCTCCAAGAGCTGGGCGCGCAGATCGCGGGTATCTTGGTTTTGCTTTTCTGTCAACTGTTCAACCTTTCGGGAGAATGTCCGGCCTAGATCGCTGAGCTCTTCTGAGATTTTTGTAAACGCCTCCGTGCGGGCATTGGACTCACCCTTAAGTCGCTCACTGAAAGAATCCACTTCTTGCTTGATATAGTTCTCAATGGAATCGAGCCGCTTATCGGTTTCATCACGCAGGTTCTGGATTGCATTCGCCAGGCGCTCTTCCAATCCGTCAAACCGTTTTTCATAATCGCGCATTTGATTGCCGAAGATAATATCTCTGATTTTATCAACACTACTGGCTTCGGAGGGCGGTTCAACGCTTGGGGGGAGTCCGTCGGCGCCTTCCGCGCCACGGTCGTTGGCCTCTGCTTGGGACAGGGAAGGGTTCTGATTTTTTTTTGTTTTGCTCACCGTTTTACTCCTTTCTTGGGGGTGATTTTCGGCGTGCTTGTTCCGCCGGTGGCTTGGCGACGCGGGTCTCATTGCGACCTAATTTTATTTAGGTGAAAATTCAGTATATTGCAAGAAAAGATGTTCTATTGTCGACCGGGACATTTTTTGCTAATAAGAACCAAAGCGCAGACAGCCCCGAGCGGGACGGTGGCGGCCCCCGGGAGTTTAAAGAACCATGAGCAAACCTCGCGCCCGACGGGCGTCGAATTTGAATTCGCAGCCCTAAACTCGCAACCGGCTGGCGGTTGACCCAAACAGCCTCGCGTCTAACATCAGCGGCAACGTGTCGCTTGGCCCGCGCCAAACGCCTAAACCCTCAATTGATCAGCGCCGGATGCATTGCTGCCGGATGGAACCTGACAGGTATCATGGAAAAAAAGATGCTCATTAAGAAAAAAGTCTGTCTTCTGGGCGCATTCGCGGTGGGGAAATCCAGCCTCGTAGAGCGATTTGTGTACGACCGTTTTGATGAAAAATATCTGACAACCATCGGTGTCAAAGTCAGCCAAAAAATTCTCGCACCTCGGCGTGACTCGCGCAGTGGCCAATTGCGGCAGTACATGTTTTTGATTTGGGATATCGCCAGCTTGGATAAGTTCGACCATATGGTCATGAACTACTATCGCGGGGCCGCCGGGGCGCTGGCGATCGGCGACTTGCCTCGACCCGAGACCTTTACCGGGCTGGAGGATCTCTGCGCGAAGTTCAAATCGGTTAGCACCGATGCCGAGATTGTCGTTCTCGGCAATAAATTGGACATCTTTCAACCGCATGAGGAAACGATCCGGCTGCTGAAAAAAACGGCGCAGCGTTGGTCCCCGGATCATCTTTTGACCAGCGCCAAAACCGGGCACCATGTGGAAAAAGCGTTCCAGCTTCTGGCCACCAAAATCGGAAACCATTCATGAATGCAGTCCTGAAAAATCTGCTGGCATACAAGAATCTGGGTACCATTCTCTTTGACAAGCACTTTGAGATCATCGAGGCCGATCGGCTGGCCCGAAACATTTTGGGCGCAATCGGGCCGCGATTCCCCGACGGCAATCTCCTGAATGTGTTTCCCGAGTTCGTGGGCAACGAACAATTGATTTGCCGGGTTTTAGAAAAGAAAGCCAGCGAATTCCATCTGAAATACGTCAACCGCTTCGATAGCCAAGGCCACACCCTTTTTTGGGACCTGCTGATACTGCCGGATGAACGCCCGGAACGTGGAATTTTAGTTGTGGAGGATGTGACGGAACAGGCCAAGGCGTTGCAGGAAATTAATCAGCAGAAGTATGAACTGTTTCTATACAGACACGATCCCGGTTTTCGCAAAAAGTTCCTCAGCGAGAGCATTCTGGGTAAGTCCAAGGCCATCCAGCAACTCAGAGATGCCATTCATAAGCTGAGCAAAGTGCCCTCGGCCACCGTTTTGCTGTTGGGCGAAACCGGTACCGGCAAAAACCTGGCTGCGCGCGTGATTCATTACAGCTCCATGCCCGCCGATGCCCCTTTTGTCCATCTGAATTGCGCCGCCCTGCCCGAGCATCTGTTCGAAGCGGAACTGTTCGGATACGAAAAGGGCGCTTTCACCCACGCCGCCGCTTCCCGGCCGGGATTGATGGAAGAATCCCACGGAGGAACCATTTTCCTCGATGAAATTGGCGAATTGCCTATCAATGTTCAAGCGAAATTGCTCACGGTGCTCGAAACCAAAAAGTTCCGGCGTCTCGGAAGCAACAGACCCATCGAATTGAAGACCCGCATTATCGCCGCCACCAATCGCAGCCTGCCGAAGGATGTGCAGGCTAAAAAATTTCGCGAAGACCTCTTTTACCGTCTGAATGTGGTTTCTCTCACCATGCCGCCGCTACGGGCGTTGGGAGACGATATTTTGACGATTTCCGATCACTTCTTGAACGTCTTCAATGTTGAATTCAAGAAAAGGGTGAAGGGGTTTGCGGAAGACGCCCGCAAAGTCTTACGCAACTATCATTGGCCGGGAAATGTACGCGAGTTAAGCAACTGCCTTGAGCGGGCGATGATATTCATCGAAAAGGATTGGATCACGGCCCGTGATTTGGTCATCTTCAATCCTCCAACCGATCACCCCCCCTCAACACTCCCCAATGGAACGTTCCACCCGGCGGTATCATCCTGGAAGAAGTTGAGCGGCAACTTCTGATATCGGCTTTAAGACAGGCCGCGAATAATAAAAGTCAAGCGGCCCGCCTACTCGGTCTGACCCGCGATACGTTGCGTTATCGCCTCGCAAAATATCAGCTGGCTTAAAGGGCCTGCGCCGGATGCCCCACCGGCTTGGGATTATCCCCCACTCCCCGTTTCGCGCCCGGCCGCCATAGGTTGGCGTAAAAATTTCTACTTTTGATTTCAATTAGTTAAAAAACGAGCCCCGTCATGAAAAGCTGGCATGAACATTGTCTAGCGTTATTGATCAGGGGGTGATCATGAAACTTATCTGCCCGAAATGTGGGGAAGCGATGGATGTCAACAAAGATGACTTGATCGGTAAATTCATCGTTTGCCGCAAATGCCATTTAGCCTTTGCCTGGGATAAACGCCGTCGACCAGACGGTTCTAGCCGGGTCTAAATCACCCGCCCCCGATTTGTAAGGCACAATACTTCTCGTAAGCTTCTGCGGAGAGCTCCGCGATCGCGCTTTCATAGCAAATACTGCCATGGTAGACGATGTAGACCCTGTCCCCCACGTAGTTGGCGAAATTCAGATTCTGCTCCGCCAACAGGATCGAGACCCCCTCTTGCTTGAGCCGGAGAATGGTCCGGGCGAGCTGCGCCACGATTACCGGCGCCAATCCCTCGGAAGGTTCATCGAGAATAATCATCTCCGGGTTGCCCATCAACGTGCGGGCGATGGTCAGCATTTGCTGTTCGCCCCCGCTGAGCGTTCCGCCCCGCTGGTGGGGTCTTTCGCCCAGGTTCGGAAACAGTTCAAACAAGCGCGCGGGGGTCCACGGTTCCAGACCCGCCCGGGGGGGCTGCTTGCCGACTTCCAGGTTTTCCAGAATGCTGAGACCGCTGAAAATCCGACGGTCCTCGGGCACGTACCCCAGCCCGAGCGCGCAGGTTTTATAGGGCGGTAAGGTCTGGATCGGCCGCCCCTTGAACATGATCTTCCCGCTTTGGGGACGAACAATCCCCATGATGCTTTTAAAGGTGGTCGTCTTGCCGGCCCCATTGCGGCCAAGCAGAACAACAATTTCGCCGCGTTTGACCGCCAGTCGCATGTCAAACAAAATTTGCGCTTTGCCGTAGAAGGTGTTGAGGTCCTCCACCTGCAGCATGATTTCCTTGAGCCTATTCTCCGTGAATTGACGCTCGGAACTCCGCGTTGCGGGTTGTCCGCCGTCGGGTGGATGCCTTCCGATTCCCAGGTCAAGAGTCTAATCGCTCGGCCCGCATCGTACGAATGCTATGGCGGGGTCATCCATGCGGCCCGCGCCAACTGCCGACGATCAGCAGACCTGAGGGGTTCGCTCCTGCGCGGCTAGGAGGTAGGGAATGCCGTCCCGGGGGTTTTACCCGTGCCCAGATAAATCTCCTGGACCTTCACATTGGCGCGCACCTGCGAAGGCGTTCCTTGCGCCACCAATTCCCCGCGATTGAGAACGATAATGCGGTCGGCATGGGTAAACACAACATCCATGTCGTGCTCCGTAAATAACACGCCGATTTTGCGGGTTCGCACGATCGCGGACGTCAATTCCATCAATTGGGAACGTTCCGCCGGCCCCATGCCGGCCGTGGGCTCATCCATGAGCAGCAGCTTCGGTCTGTTGGCCAGGGCCACGGCCAGTTCGACACGTTTCAGATCGCCATAGGCCAGGACGCCGCAGGCCCGCCGGGATTGCGCTGCGATTCCGACCAGCTCGAGTAATTCCATGGATTCGTTCACATACAGTCGGCGGACCTTTCTGAACAGCGAGCGCGTCTGTTTGTGGTAGGATAACAGGGCCATCTGGACGTTTTCCAAAACGGTCATGGAGCTGAACGTGCATGTGATCTGGAAAGTTCGGCCGACGCCGAGTTTCCAAACATCCCGCGGTTTGCGGCCGTTGGTTCTTTGACCCAAGATGGTAATGCCGCCGCGGTCCGGATATAACTGCCCGTTGATCAGATTGAAACAGGTCGATTTCCCGGCCCCGTTGGGACCAATCATGGCCAGCAGCTGGCCCGCTTCCAGCTCAAAGCTGACGTTGTCGACCGCCTGGATGCCGCCGAACGCTTTGGCCAGGTTGCGCACTTCCAGCAACTTCGTCATACTGTCCACTCGATTTTCTCAGTGGTTTTGATTCGCAAAAAATCGGCCCCAGCGAACATTGATCGAGCCGACGATTCCCTGGGGGAACGCCACAACCAGCAGGACAAAAATACACCCCAGGATGAGCTGCCAAAAATCGGTCCGTGATATTTGATCGTGCAGCCAGGTAAATGCGGCGGCTCCGGCAATGGGTCCGAATAAGGTTTCAACCCCCCCCAGCAGCACCATAAACAAAAAATCAAAAGAGCGCGGGATGGCCATTTCGTCCGGAAAGACGCTGCCTTTCGAAAAAACGTATAGACCCCCTGCCAGTCCGGCGAAAACACCAGCCACCGCAAATGCCAGACACTGGTGCCGGGCCAAGTTGATTCCGATGGAATCCACCCGCAGGGCCGAATCCCGACAGGCGCGCATGGTATACCCGAACGGAGTAAATATAAAATACCGCAGGACGAGAATGCCGCCGATGGACAGGATCATGGTCAGATAGTAAAAAACGATCTTGTCGCTCGCCCATTGCGACGGCCAAATGCTGAGCAGACCGTCATCGCCCCCGGTGACTTCTCCCCACTGGAATACGATGGACCAGCAGATCTGGGCGAAGGCCAACGTCAGCATGGCCATGTACACACCGGATAGGCGCACACAGAACCAGCCGATGATGAGCGCCAAAAGCCCCACCAGCAGAGGTGCCAAAAGCACGGCAAGCTCCATGGGCGTTTGCAGGTAGTGCACCAGCAGAGCGGCGGCGTAAGCGCCTCCGCCGAAAAAAGCCGCATGCCCGAAGGATACCATGCCGCCGGGCCCCATCATGAAATACAGACTCATACTGGCCAGGGCAAACAGCGCAATTTCAGTCAGCAAAACCAGTTGAAACGTACCCACCAGGACCGGCATCACCAGGATCAAGACCAAGCATGCCAGACCGAGGAGCTTCAATTTTTTCGAGGCTGGCTGCAGGACGGCTTCCGCCGCCCGGAAGGCCACGTGCGCCCCGGCCCCGGCTTGGCCCAATAAGCCGTGAGGACGGATCACCAACACCACCGCCATGACGAGAAACATCAGGACCAAAGTGCTTTCGGGAAAGACCAAAACACCGAATGAACCCAGTTCGCCAATGATCACGGCGGCCAGATAAGCGCCCGGTATGCTGCCCATACCGCCGACCACCACGACCACAAACGCCTCCGCGATGGTATTTAAATCCATCAAGAGGTTGGCCCCGCCCTTGGGCAATTGGATGGCGCCCCCCAAGCCGGCCAGGAAGGACCCCAGGAAAAAGACGCTGGTAAAAAGCCGGGTTTGATTGACCCCCAAAGCATCCGACATTTCCCGATCTTCGGTGGCGGCGCGGACTAAAATGCCCCAGCGGGTCCGATTGAGCAACAGCCAAAGCACCCCCAGGATCAGAGGCGCAATCAGAATTAACGCCAAATCATATTGGGGAAGTAAGGTGCCCCGGATGTTCACGCTGCCGGCCAATCCCGGGGCTCTGGGGCCGAGCAAGTCTTCGGCGCCGAACAGCCAGCGCGACAGATCCTGCATGATGAGAACGACGCCAAAAGTTGCGAAAAGCATAAAAAGCTCAGGGGCCCCATACAACCGCCGCAACAAAAGCACTTCAATGCCGACACCGATCAACCCCACCACCACGGCCGCCAACACGATCCCTGCCCAAAACGCGCAACCTCCTTCGGAGAAAAAGCCGATCAGATAGTAGGCCACATAGGCGCCCACCATGTAAAAGGAGCCATGTGCCAGGTTGACGATGCGCGAGACGCCAAAAATAAGCGATAGGCCGCAGGCGACCAGAAACAGAGCGGAGGCATCCGCTAAGCCCGTGAGAAACTGAACGATGTAAAAGCCCAAGGTCCTGTCCATTTGCCCCAACGAGGCTTGTGAAGTGCTTGCGGTTGGAGGTGGGAGGCCTGAGATCCGGGGTTTCGGCCCCAAACCCGGATGGGGCCTCTTTACTGCGGCCGCAGTTTTCTGACGTCTTCATCGGAGGGCAGAAAATCCTTCCCGTCCATATACTTCCAGTCGACCATCACACCCTGACCCTCTTTGAGCGCTGTGCGGCCCACATACGCCCCCATCGTTGATTGGTGATCGATTTGGCGGAAGGTGATCCGGCCCACCGGCGAATCAAATGTCAATCCTTCCAAGGCCTCCACCATTTTTTCCGTATCCGTCGATTGCGCCTTGTCCAACAAATGCGCCACGGCCATCAATACGTTATATCCGACGATCGAACCTGTTCGCGGGTAATCGTTGAACTTCCGCCGGTAAGCCTCCAAGAACTTCGTATGGGCCGGTGTCTTAATATCGTACCAGGGGTAACCCGTCACCAACCAGCCTTCCGGCGCTTCGTCCTTCAAGGGGTCCAAATATTCCGGTTCACCGGTCAGCAAGCTGACGACCTCAATGCCCTTAAAGAACCCTCGCAGTTTGCCTTCGCGCACAAACTTGGCTAAATCACTGGCAAAGGTTACGTTATAGATGGCCTCGGGTTGGGCGTCGGCCAGCGCCTGAATTTCAGCCCCGGCGTTGATTTTAAACAAAGCCGGCCATTGCTCGGCCATAAATTCAACGTCCGGTCGCTTGGCTTGCAGGATCTTTTTGAATGAGGCCACGGCATCCTTGCCGTAGGCGTAATTGGGCGCAATCGTGGCCCAACGTTGCGCGGGAAGTTGCGAGGCTTCTTCGGCCAGCATGGCCGCCTGCATGTAGGTGGAAGGACGCAGCCGGAAGGTATAACGATTGCCTTGGGCCCAGGTCAGGGCATCGGACAGGGGTTCGGCGGCCACATATAACACTTGGTTGCGCTTGGCGAAATCAGTTAAGGCCAGACCCACGTTGGACAAATAGGAACCCATGAGCAAAACGACTTTGTCTTTGCGAATCAATTCTTCGGCGATCGTAACCGCCGTCCCGGGTTTGCCGGTATCATCGCGGGAAATAATCTCCAGCGGTTGGCCCATCACACCGCCGGCCTGGTTAATCTCCTCGAGTGCCAGTTGCCAACCGTTCCGATAGGGAAACGTGAAACTGGTTAATTGGCTGTAGGTCATGATCTCCCCGATCTTAATCGTATCGGCCGCCCGCACCGCCGCCGTATTGCCCGACAGCACCAGGACCGCAGCCATTAAAAGCGCCAGCCTCATCCTTGTGGCCTTCATTTTCGCGTCCTCCTTTCATCGCTTTTGAGTTTGCATGCAGTTTAAAATCGCGCCCGTGCCAGGCTGCGCTCTTCGTCCGGACAGCGGTCGGGCTCCCTGCGCTCACCCGGGCGCCCGGTCCGATTCGGCCTCCGGGTGACCGAACATCGCCAGCAGAACGTCAAGGGCCTTGAGAACGTGTGCTTTCATCAAATTACACGCCCGCACGCGGTTGCGCGCTTGCATGGCCCCGATGATTCGGCGATGGTAGCGGAGCGAATCATACAGGTGTCCTGGGTTGTGCAGGGATCGGTAGCTCAACCGACACACCTGATTATGGAGGCTGGCGGCAAACTTCCGCAGCCGGACATTTCCGGAAAAAACCAAAATTCGGTCAAGAAAGCTTTGATGCAAGGCCTGATAGTGCAGGAGGTCAACCGGTTGGATGGCGACGCAGGCCTCCATGGCCTGCACAATCGACTCCAGTTCGCCAATTTGGGGTTCCCTGATGAACTCCATGGCCAGAGCGATCGCCAATTCATACAACGTGGCTTTCAGGGTGTAGACTTCCCTGACATCTTGGGCGGTCATTTCGGGAACGTAGACCCCGCGCCGCGGTTTGCGAACGATCAGTCCTTCCGCTTCCAGTGTCTTGAAGGCTTCCCGGATGGGCGGCCGGCTGATTCCCAGCCGCTGGGCAACTTCTTCTTCCTTGAGCTGCTGCCCGGGCTGCAACTGACCGGTAATGATCCACTCCTGAATATGATGTCGCGCCCGATCAGCAATCGATTCGATTTCCATTGTTTAAACTCTCGTGTCGCTTTGACCGCGTTCTTTTGGGGAGAGTCAGCATCCGCCAAGAAAGTCAGAGAGCCTTTGTTCGTCCGTGGCTTATTCGTCCCCATGAAACCGGCCAACGGTCACCCCTTGGGCCTTCATCTCCTCCAGCGCCCGTTTGGTCGTATCAGGACTCACCCCGCGGCAGAGATCGACAAAGAGCCGGACCCGGTATCCGGCATCCACGGCATCCAGGACCGTCGCTTTCACGCAATAATCAGTTGCCAGGCCATAGACAATCAGCTTATTGATACCGTCCCGGCGCAAAAGACGGTCCAGGTCCGTTCGGCGGCCACCGTCGTCGGCAAAGCCCGAATAGGAATCAAAGTCGGGGTCCAGACCTTTGCGGACCGTTTGCGTCGATCCCGCCGCGGTAACGAGTATTTCCGCACCGGCAGAATTCTGAATGCAATGGGGGGGCCACATAACCTGCGATCGCCCTAAGATTTTAATCATCTGCAGGGGTTCGGTCCCCGGGTGATTGGTGTAAAAACTGACGTGCTCCGGCGGATGCCAGTCTTGCGTGAAATAAATGGGCAGGCCCTGCTGTGCCAATTCCCTCGTGGCCTTCTCCACGGCATCAATATAGGGGGCATCCGTCCCCGGAACGGCCAGCGCCCCGGACTTTGCTTCCGTAAAATCCGCTTGCAGGTCAACGACGATAACGCCGGTGCCTTCGGCGGCAAACGCTTTCGCGCCCATGCTGATCCTCCGTTATCAAGTTCTCTCAAGGTCGCAGCGGCTTCGCACATGGCGTCAAGCCCGGACCCGACAAACCAGGTGATTTTTGTATACAAAAGACAATTGGGTGTGTCAAATAAATATGATTTTTTTATTGAATTAAAATTAAATCGATCCGCGTCGACCTCGCGGGTTATGGGGGAATTGCCTGTGCGCACAGGCTCAGATCAGGTTGGCGCCCCAAAATTTCACAGCAGAGATTCTAACTCTTCATTAAAAGATGTCCGCTTCTCACGTTCGTGGTTTTCCTTCCTAAAAAAAAGGGCTCTTACCTATTGACAAATCTAATTCGGGTTGTGTATATTGCATCGTCACTTTTGTTCCTTCTGCTAAGGATATGATAAGGAAGGCGATCATCTAAGTATATCTGCCATGCTGCAAGCAGAACGCGAGGGGTTCTGTTTGTAGGTCCTAATGTGCAAAGAGCCGCTTTGGCGCTCCCGCTGATCCGACATCACCAATATCTCGAATTTCTTTCTGAATTGAAATTTCTCCCCGTTGAAGAACCGGCAATTATCTGATTTCCGGCTCCAAATTAAGAAGATTATCTCAAGCGCATAGTAATCGGCTCCTATACTACGGATCAATTTTTTCTAAAGGCGTTAAGGTTCTGATGGGCGACCTTGCATCCCGTTTGAAGGTAAGCCCAGTCCGGCGAGGCCGCTGTCCCCGACACGTGGGTATACTCATCCATAAGGCGTAAACTCTCGTTTGCCGAAAGCGCCAGACCTTTCGAACGGTTGCCACCATGAAAGGCGAACCAGCCGGAAGCTTTTTCCCTAAGAGGTTCTCCTTTGAGAGCATCGACGGTTCTATTCCAAACTGGTCGTCAGGACAGCCGAATGAGAGAAATTTTGAAATTATGCCAACCAACCTCCTAACGGAGTCAACACCGCTCTGTTAGGAGGTTGAAGCACATCATTCCGGTAATTCCAAGACATTCCTGAAACTGAGTATCTCGGTTGTTGCCGCCGAGGGCGATAACTGATCAAGGGATACTCGCAGTCTTAAGCGTTTTTCATCTTCGTTTTAATTTGCAGTTCCTCTTGAAAATTCTGGCCGCGCATCCGCCGGTCGCCGGGATTATTGTCAGATTCATCCCAGGTGACCGTCGTTGAAGCGCCCCCTGGGAGGATCAGGTGGGCCTTATTTCAGACACAGTGGTCCCAAACGATTGCTCTAAGGGTGTCATAACTTTTTCAAATTCACAAAAAAGGAGGATCACAAGATGGGGATGTTAGGTTGTGCATTGGTCTATGTCGGTTTTGTTCTTTTTATCAACGGTATATGGCTGTTGGGAATATTACAGGATAAACACGTCATCCCTATGAATATATTTACGGGCCTTTTAATTTTCGCCGGTGTCATGCGAACGGTGGTTCTGCAAGGGGCGGATATCACGTCCTATTTTTATGCCATGCAATCGCTTTTGTTTGCTTTCACTTATTTATGGGTAGCCATGAATGTCATCTGGAATCTTGAGGGCAAGGGACTGGGTTGGTATTGCCTGCTGGTGGCCGTCGTCGCCTTGCCTACGGCCTTCACCAGTTTTCCCGACATCGGCTTGTTTATTCTATGGTTGATGTGGACCAGCTTGTGGTTCATGTTTTTCCTGTTGCTGGGCCTCGGCAAGAATATCGGAAAACAAACCGGTACTTGGACGATCGTCAACGCTGCGGCTAGCGGTTTGGCGGGTTATCTCATTTTAATTAAGGCGTGGCCTTGGCTTCCGGCAACCTAACGAGAGGAGGTGAGGTGTGTAATAATAATGATTGACCATCACAACGACCCAGCGGCAACCAACAATCATTAGATTCAGAGAAAGGAGAAGAAGATGAGACACGGAGATATTTCATCAAGCAATGATACGGCAGGGGTCATGGTCGTAAATTATGGAATGCCCCGTTTCCACACCAAAAAGGAAATCATCGACAACTGCCACAAAATCGCCGAGTATATGGAAGGGGTGAAGATCGGCCATCCGGGTTTGGATCTGATTATCTTTCCTGAATACAGCACCGAAGGAATCCTTTACGACAACAAAGAATGTATGGAGTTGTCGGCGGAAATCCCAGGTGAAGAGACGAACATTTTTGCGGAAGCATGCAAAAAAAACGACCTCTGGGGCGTCTTTTCTCTGACGGGAGAGAAACACGAAGACCATCCGCGCAAGGTTCCTTACAACACGCTGATCTTAATGAACAACAAAGGTGAGATTGTTCAACAGTACCGCAAGATCATGCCGTGGTGCCCCATTGAAGGCTGGTATCCCGGAGATCGAACTTATGTTTCGGTAGGCCCCAAAGGGCTAAAAATCAGCTTGATCATCTGTGACGACGGCAATTACCCGGAAATTTGGCGTGACTGTGCCATGCGGGGAGCGGAGCTGATTGTGCGGTGCCAGGGGTACATGTACCCGCCCAAAGAACAGCAGATCATGATGGCACGTGCCATGGCATGGGCCAACAACTGCTATGTGGCCGTGGCGAATGCCGCCGGTTTCGACGGGGTCTACTACTATTTCGGCCACTCCGCCCTGGTGGGCTTCGACGGCCGCGCGCTGGGAGAATGCGGCGAATCGCCCATGGAAAATCAGTATGCCGAACTGTCGGTCAGCGCCATCCGCGACGCCCGGGCCAATTGGCAGTCCCAGAATCATCTGTTCAAACTCCTGCACCGGGGGTACACCGGCTGCATCGGTTCCAGCGAGGACGAAAGAGGGGT
>CP070697.1:568569-582066 GCA_020353555.1 Desulfobacterales bacterium | reverse complement strand
GGCACCGGCGACGGCACGGTCGGCTATTCGGTTTCCGCCAACACCGGCCCAAGTTCCAGAACGGCGACAATCACGGTCGCCGGTCAAAGCCACACCGTGACGCAGACACCCCCGTCTCAACCTCCGCCTATATGCACTTACTCCATTTCACCAACGAGCAGGACTTTTCCCTCAGGTGGCGGCAACGACACAATCAGTGTCGACGCCGTGCGCGACGACTGCCAATGGACCGCTTCTGCAAGCGTCGACTGGATCACAATCAACTCCGGCAGCAGCGGCACCGGCGACGGCACGGTCGGCTATTCGGTTTCCGCCAACACCGGCACAAGCTCGAGGACTGCGACCATAACGGTGGCCGGTCAAAGCCACACCGTGACGCAGGAACCACTGCCATCCTGCACCTCCTCTATTTCACCGGCGAGCAGGAATTTTCCCTCCAGCGGCGGTAACGGCACGATCACAGTGGACGCCTTGCGCGACGACTGCCAATGGACCGCCTCGGAGAGCGTCGGCTGGATAACGATTACCTCCGGCAGCAGCGGCACCGGCGACGGTACGGTCGCCTATTCGGTTGCCGCCAACACCGGCACAAGCTCGAGGACGGCGACCATAACAGCGGCCGGCCAAAGCCACACGGTGACTCAGGAGGCGCCATTCCTCTTGACAATCCACGGAGGAGGCGAAGGGACGGGCACGGTGACCAGCAGTCCCAGCGGCATCAACTGTTCGATCAATGGCACCATTGAGAGCGGTGTTTGCAGTACGGCTTTCAGCAGTGGCTCTCAAGTCAGCTTGTTCGCCGATCCGACCGGTGGTTCGACCTTCACCGGCTGGAGTGGCGGCGGTTGCAGCGGGACGAGTCCGTGCAATGTGACCATGGATCAGGGCCAGACCGTGACGGCCAATTTTGCACATGCTTTGGCTCCAACGATTGACAACATCAGCCAAGAACTGGTTGCATTGAACACCGGCAGATGTGCTGATTGGAGCGGTGTGATATACACAGGCACTATATTCGGCATCAGTTTCGATTATACGGATCCAGATGGTGATGCGCATGAGGACGGTGGTGCAAAAGTCGATATGGGATTCGATATTACGCCGTGGAGTCATTTCACCGGGAATGGTTTTGAAGGTTCCGTCACCGCCAATAGGTGCTTAGCATTCGGTGATGACACGAGTCGTACCGTTACTGCGAAATTGATCGATAGCGCCGGTCACGACAGCAACAGTCTAACGATAAGCATCCCCAAACCAAATGGTTACGATCAATGTTTCACACAGGAGGTGGAAGCGGATGTACAAGACGATGACGTTTCTGACACGCGTTTAATTGATTTGAGGCGGACAACAGGAACTTTCCAGTTCGATTATGATACATTTTCCGGTGAAGATCGAATAGTTGTAAGATATCAAAATGTTGTGCTTTTCGACACGGGGTGTGTAGAGAATTCTGATACAGTATTTCTTACCTATTCTGGGACCTCTACACAAATTACCGTGGAAGTAGAGCCTAATTGTTTTGGCAGTAACGACACTTCATGGAACTATAAAGTGCATTGTCCATGAAATACACGGAACGATCATCGACCTCCAGGGGATTTTTTGATCTATAGCACAGGGTTAAGGCGATGAGCTTGCGAAAACTCACGGTGACTTTGATGTTGGGTTTAGCGGTTATGGGTTCCATCCCCGCGCCGCTTGCCACCGCTGCCGGATCAAATGATCCCATGTCATCCTCTACGGAGGCCCAAATACCAGAAGACGCCCCGCGCCTTGTCCTCGAAGCCGGCGGCCACCGTGCACTTATCCGCGAACTGCTCTTTACCGCTGACGGCCGTAAGCTGATCTCTGTCAGTGACGATAAAACGATTCGGAGTTGGTCGGTCTCCCCGGATGGCCGAAAGGCGGCTTTGGCGCGGACGATCCGCGGCCAGATCGAAGACGGGCGCGCCGGCCAGCTCGCAACGGCGGCGCTTTCACCACCGGATGCCAAAGGGCGTCAACACTGGCTCGCCGTGGCCGGTTTTTTGGCAGGGCCTCCCAAGGACCGCGATGCCATCCGCCTGCATGGCTACGCCAGCGGTGAAGTCCGTGCCCTGTTGCGTGGGCATACCGACAACGTGCTCACCCTGGCATTTTCCCCTTTTGGCCGCTGGCTCGCCTCAGCAGGCAAGGATGGCACCGTGCGGCTCTGGGATTTGTCAGCACTCCAAGGACCAAGCTTCGACAAAGCTCCCTTGGTGCTCACAGGCCATACCGACCGCATCACCGATCTGGCTTGGTCGGCGACCGGGGACCGTCTGGCATCGGCTTCGTGGGATCACAGCGTGGGTTTGTGGAACACCGCTCAGATCGCACAGGGAGAGGTTCATCTCATGGCGCGCCTGCAGGAGCATACCGACAGGCTGTTCACCGTCGCCTTTCACCCGGGTGGGGCTATTTTCGCCTCAGGAGGCAAGGATCGCACCATCCGTCTCTGGCAGGCGAGTGACGGCAAAGCCCGCGGGGTGTTGGCCAAGGCCGAGCACCCCGTCTCCGCCCTGGCGTTCTCCCCTGACGGGCAATTGGTTGTCGCCGGTAATTATTCGCCCCCGAAACCCAAACGGGTTACGCTGTTTACCTATCCCACCGGGAAAACCCAACGCGTGTTTACCGGCCATAATGACTTGGTCATCGCCACGGCCTTTCATCCCAGCGGCCGCTGGTTGGCCAGTGGAGGAGGCGATGACAAAGAAATCCTCCTGTGGAATGCCCACACGGGTGAGATCTTGTCCCGGATTGAGAGCCAGGGCCGGACGATTTACTCCGTCGCCTTCTCTCAGGATGGGCGTTTCTTTAGTTGGGGCCAGACCTCTGACTTTTCCTCTATCAACGACAGGGGACCGCTGGGACACCGTTTCGATCTCACGACACTGGACCGTCTGCCGGGGGGGCTCTCACCTTCTGCATCCGTGCGGGCCCAGGAACGTGCGGACACGCTCTCGCTTGCGGTTGAGCGTGGCGGACCATATGACTACGATTGCCTTTTGCATGTGCACCAGGGGAGAAAGCGGCTCAGCACGATTACGCGGGGAAAAGCCGATGGATACTGGCATAGCGCTTACACCTTCACGCCTGACGGCCCCAGTGTCCTGTCAGGCGGTCAAAACGGAGAACTCCGACTCTATACACTCGACGCTAAAACCCGTGCCAGGTTCATCGGCCACACGGGTGAAATCAAGGCGGTGGCCGTCTCGACGGACGGCCGCTGGGCACTTTCGGGCTCGAATGATCAAACCATCAAACTGTGGAATCTGGCAGAAATCCCTTCCTCAGGCAGTGTGGAGATCGTGCCCACGATCACGCTTTTTCCAACTGCAGATGGCGAATGGATTGCGTGGACACCGGATGGCTTCTTCGCGGCATCAGCCAAAGGGGCGCTTTCCATTGGCTACAGCATTAATCAGGGGCTGGCGCAAACTGCCAAGTACGTGTCCGTAGACCAGTTGTACGATCGCTTCTATCGTCCCGATTTAATCTATACCAAACTGCATGGCGATCCCCAAAAACTTTGGCAACAAAAAGGGGCGTTGATTGACGTCAAAACGGTCCTTGCCGGCGGACTCGCGCCACTGGTTGCGTTTATCGCGCCAACGGCTGACACCTCGGTTGACCGACAGATTATAGATGCACAAGCCAGCGTCACGGATCAGGGCGGTGGGATTGGAAAGATCGTCTGGAAAATCAATGATGTCACGGTTGCCACCGAGACTTATGGTAACGGTCAGAAGTCACGTTTGCCCGCCACAGACGAAGGAGAGGCAAAGAAGACGGCGCTAACTCTGAAACAACCACTTTCGCTCATGCCGGGGGCCAACACCGTTGAACTCACCGCGTATAACCGCCACAACGATATTGCCTCATCTCCCGCAGTCCTCACCCTCACCTTCATCCCTCCCGCTTCAGCCGTTGCGCCTCCAGCCGTGACCCCGACACCCCCTGAAAAAGAACTTGTCTCGGGCCCCTCGAATTTGCACTTGCTGGTCGTGGGCGTTAACCGCTATCGCGATAAAGAGTTGCGGCTTAAATACGCCGTCCAAGACGGCCGGGCGCTTGTTGACACTATGCGCCAAACAGGCGCTCCTCTTTTCCGGGAAATAAAGGTGACCCCGTTGTTCGACGGCCAGGTCACGCTAAAGGGACTTGAGCAGGCCTTCCGCGAAGCAACGGAAACCATCACCCCCCAAGACGTCTTCGTGCTGTACCTTGCGGGGCATGGCGTGACACTTGACGGTCGGTATTATTTCCTGCCCCAGGACTTCCGCTATTACAATTATGAAGCCGTGCGCAGGCACGCCATCAATCAAGAGCATCTCCAGAACTGGCTGGCCGGCGTCCCCGCCCGGAGGAGCATCGTATTAATCGATACATGTGAAAGTGGCTCGTTCTTGCAATGGCTGGCGGCCATGCGTAGCATGATAGAGAAAACCGCCATCGCCAAGCTCAGGCGTGCAACCGGCCGGGCTACAATTGTGGCCACCGCGGACAAACAGCTGGCCGTTGAAGGGTATCAAGGACATGGCGTCTTTACATACGTCTTGCTTCAAGCCCTATACCACGCAGATGCGCTGTTTGGCGACCGCGATGGCTACACAGGTCTCTTCGAACTCGCCGCCTACGTGAACGATCAGGTACCTGCCATCACAATGAATGCCTTCAATTATAGGCAAACTCCACAAGTCCACATAGTGGGAATCGACTTTCCCATTGGCGTAGTAAAAGCTGCCGGCTCTTGAATTGTGACGGCGCGCCCGCCGCCATTTCACAGACATCCAGTGGCGCCTCAAAGCTCGCTGCAAGATCCTGAAGCTATCTCACTCGTACTCGGAAAAAGCAAGTTCATCCAATTGAGCCAAAAATCCTCAACTGTAGGTCGCTTGTTGCCTGTCGATCGTGGTTCTATGGAAGCATGCTTTGATGATCGGTGCCTCTATCCTCCGTGTAAACCGAACCCGTTCCACATGAGGGTTAACCCCCGACTCACAACGAACATCGGACGACCCGCATCGCGCTTTGACTCGATTGAAGCCGATGCTGTCTTTAAACCGCCAACTACTGCGCGATTTTTAAAACTTCAACCCGTCTATTCACAGGACTGTAAGGATTTTCCTCGTCGGCCAGACGCTCAAACCCGAATCCAAGTGTCACAATACGTTCTGGTTTAATCTTAAAGGCGTGTATCAAATAGTTCTTTGCGCTTTCGGCGCGGCGTGTGGACAAGTCCTTATTATAATTCGCCGAACCGTACATATCGGTATGTCCCTGCAAGCTGACTCGGATAGATTCTCTGTCAGCAAGCTCTTCACCAAGCTCGTCTAAGTGTTTTTGCGCCGTTTTGGTTAATTCGTATGAATCAAGTTCAAAATTTATCTCTAGCCACAGTCCCTGACCTTTCGAATCGGGAGCAACCGGGGTCAACGCCCGAAATCCTGGCTTGCTAAACTTCCGTTCTCCTTTCAGGTTGGCTGCCAGCAATCCCATTTCTGCTACCGCACTGCCTTTGCCACTCTTAGCCCCTTCCTCGTAAAACCGTATGGCCAGGTTCTTATAGTCTGTCTTCAAAGCGGTGTTGTGCTCTCTCTCATACCAATGCGTATAATAATCACCTGCGCGTTTATAAAAGGACGGCCTGTCCGGACACTGTGCTATCGCCGTTTTGATATCCTCCTCGGTCTTTGCTTCAGGCGGCTTTGACACGAGTACGCCTATGATTTCCTCGGCATTATTGCAGTTTTCCCCCAGAGAAATGTTGACTGCACACAGCATACATATTACGGCATTAAGAATTATGAAAATAAAGGCTTTCATGAGACCTCCTTTCCATCTTAACCGAGCCTTGACTCGATTTGATGCCGTTTGCTGATAGTAACCTCACAGCTTCTGACACAGGCCACTGATTCTATGTAACCTGGCTGTCCGATTTAACATCACAGACGAGCCGAAGCATGGTGCCCGGAAAGACAGTATGTGTAGTCAGTTGTTCGCATAACGCATTAATTGCTTTGCTGCGATACGGCGACCTCCGATAATTTTGATCGTCTATTGTTTGTCTGGTGTCTCTGCGATGGAAAGCGAGTACAATCGTGTCAGCAACCATTCATGGAATACTCATCTCGGTTAATGCCGGCAGGGCCCTTGACCAAGAGCGCAAAGTGTGGCCGGCCGGGAAAGCCGCATAAACAGGTCCCTCGAAACGAAAAGTACTTACACAGCCCCCATATTGCGATTGCGTCCCTGCAGAAACCGGCACCCCCCACAGTCCGGCTAATCTTTGCACGAGTTGCCGGCCGGCAACGCCGCGGGCAACTTCACAACCATGCAATTCAACGCTGCTGTAAACACCGAAGGCAAACCAAAGGCGTCCCAAGGTCGGTGCGACAGCGGAAAAGTTCTTGTTTGTAATGGCGGTCCTGGAAGCATCCTCAAGGAACGTCCGTCGTCCTCGGCGATCCTCAATATATCCCTCTCCATCGGAAATGCCCATGTTGGCAGAGGCGCCGTGCCCAAAAAATCGCAGAAGTACCAGTGAACCGTCGCTGCTGGTTCGCATCAAGATCCGCTGAACCACCTCACCAATGCCATTGCACATCGCTCCCGTAAATATCGGCCGTCCGCCAACATCTTTGATGTCGGCCCCTTCGGTATTGAGAACATCTGGGTCGGTGATATCGACCGCGTCGACGACCTTGAAGTTCGTGGCAGCAATCAACCTGGGCCAGGTGATTTTGCCGACGATACCATCCGGTTTGAGTCCCCGCGGTTTCTGGAAGTCTATCACAGCCTTCTTAGTTTTTTCGCCGAATATTCCATCCACGGCCAGCTTCTTACCTGCAATTTGTCGATTCAGTAAAACCTGAAGGACCGCGACCGTCGGTAAACGATCCCCTCTTCTTAAAAGCGCATACATATTTCACCTCCTTGCATGCCCAGAAAGGTTGGTCTTTTCGGAAGCGTAAATCATCTGATCCAGATAGGCAGCTACCTCAGTGCTGTTAAGCGTTGCCGCGGTCGCCTTCTTCATATCTGTCATCGCATACACCGCTCCGTGTACCACGGCTGATTTGCCGCAGACCGATTGCAGGACATCGCCGCTTTGCCATGCAATACCGGCGTGACAAGGCACATATTCTGTCGCACGTTGCCAGCGACTGTGAACATCGACATGAATGTCGTCATTTGTTATGCCCGATATCCCAGTGGAGGCACGCCTTTGCGGATATCCCCCCGGCTGCATTCCGCGAAATGGGGTCGATTATGCCATGTAGTCTACCCTTCGGGTTTGGCAACGTTAAGACAGGTCTGGTTTCTCAAAGCGCTCACGTCTTCTATTCCAGGCTAGGGTTACGGCGGACTTTTTATGGATCAACCCTTTCTCACGCCACAAAGGCTATTTGTCGACTCTCCCGTGAATTCACGATTGCACCTGCAACGACACACACCGCCAACCCTAATAATGCATATCCGCTACATGGGTTAAATAACCTTCACCTCCGCCCGGCATCCCATGCACCGCAGGGATGGATTCTTTAGGAATACCAAGGGTTCGACCTAGTTCCGCTGCTCCGACTTCGTGGCCTATTTCGTCCACGGGATTCACCCTTGGATTCGTGAAAACGTCTTCGTGCATCAATATTCTCCCTTCGTCAGGCCGGTATGTTCCCCAATTGCCCGGGCCGAGCCCATGTTGCCCGGCTTGGTGCCTGGGAATCACATCGATGTCAATACCTGTTGCCCGCCGATAATTTGTTATAAAATCATCGATGGCGCGATATTGCCGGGCCATATCTCTTATCCTTGCTATACGCTGAATTTCACGCATCCACCGTGAACGTTGATAAAGAAGCCGCGCCAAGTCCTGGGCATAGTCGAAGCTTATGGAACAAGTGAGACCGAAAGGGTCGATCCAGGCCCATACGTTGGGAAAAGGTCGATAAAGATTAGAACCACCGACAAGACCAATTGGATCTTGGCTGATGAAGGATCCAATCTTCGGATCATAGTAACGGTTGCGGTTGTACGCTAATTGAGTTTCGTTGTCAAAGTACTGACCTTGCAGCCGCAACGGATTATCAACCTCATCGACGAGTACCTTCTCTACCGCGCCCCAAGCATCATAGATACCAGACCATAATCTACGACCCTTTACATCAACTACTTCGTGCGGCACACCAATCTGGTCGTTTTCGAAATAACCTACAAAGTCCGTAGCGAAAACTACTGGCTTAAACGTTCCTTCACGAAAAAAGAACTCTCGTGCTTTTTCTTTCAAATTGCTATGGTCTGAGAGAAGCGTATTTCTGTCCCAGTGAAAGCGCACAATTTCTCCATCCCGAGATTTATAAATGCGCCTCCCAAGAGCATCATAACCGAACTCCACGGATTGACCATTTTCACTAACTGCTCTAACGAGGCGGTTACCTCCATCCCAATTAAAAATTGTCTTGCTTGTTTGAGTTCGTCGCAAAACAACATTGCCCGCAGCATCATACTCGTATATCACACCGTTGTACGCAGCGGCACGCACAGTGTTTGGTGAGGTTTTTTCGTAGCCGGGGATTTCTCGAAGCAGTTCCCCTGAAGGATCGTAATGAAATTGTTGCAAGTTGCCAAGCGGATCGAAGTGCTCGAGGACCTGACCCGCTAGACTGTAACGAAGGCGATTCTCTCTCTTTTTGGGATCGAGTCGCTTCGTCAAGTTACCTACGCTATCGTATTCGTAGAGTCGTTCGATCATCTCAGTTGGACACTCCAGCTTCTGATGCCTTAAGCGACCGTCTGCATTGTAAACCATTACCCGCTTCAGTTGCTGCCCAAGGACCTCTTGGATCACACGTCCTAAAGCATCGTATTGCGAAACCACATGCTTTCTGCCATTAAGTGATAGACCGATGACATTGCTGACGGAATCATAAGTCAGTTCAAAATAATTGCCATGCCCGCTGATGCGTTTGATTCGCCGACCTAATGGATCAAATATATTCTCGACTTTAAAGTCTCCTTGTTGTTCGAGCACCACATGGCCATCATCATCATATTCCCGTACGACACTGATGGTTTCATTTTCGGCCAGGATCAGATTGCCGTTCAAGTCGTAGTTGAATTTTTCTTTCTTGCCATCAAAATAGGTCTTTTCGACCATGCGACCGAGCGTGTCGTAAGTGATCTGGGTGATTCGAGTCAGAGGGTCTTTTATCTCAACTACATTTCCAGCGCCGTCATATTTGTACTCCTTTGAATAACCCCAGTAGTCAATCTCCCGGATGATTCTTCCCAAAGGGTCGCGGACGAGCTCATATCTTTGACTTCTTTCGTTGATAACGGCCGTTAGTCGTTCTTCCGTGTCATACTCATAGCGCACGGTTGTTCCATCTGGTTTGATGCGGCGAGATACCTCCCCGATGCCAGTGTATTCAAATCGAGTTAAGTTGCCGTTTTGGTCACGACAGTGAGTTAGATTATCTTCATTGTCGTAAGCTAGTTGGACGACCTTCCCAGAAGGATAAGAGACACTGATTAAGCGTTCTTTGGGATCATACTGATAACTCGTCTCCTGCCCCAGGGAATCCACAAAGAGAAGAATACTTCCTTGCATGTTGCATCCAAAGTTTATGCTGTAACCTAGTGGATCAGTCACCGCAACGAGATTGCCGTATTGATCCCACCGGAAGTTCGTTCGCGAACCTAAAGGATTGACTGTGCAGGTGAGATCCCTGCGGACATTATATTCATAGATCCATTCAGCGCCACGTGGGGTAGTCCGTCTTGTCAACAATCCACCCTGGTTCTCAAATTTCCAGATTTTGCCGTTGGGGTCGATGGTGGAGATTAGCAGGTTATCAGCGTCGTGAATATTAACAAATTCAGAGCCATCCGGTCTGACTATCCTTGCCAAATTGCCACAGGCGTCATCGTGATATTCAGTGCGATGCTTTAACGGACCGATTATCGCAGTTGTTCTCCCAACCTCATCGTATTCGTAATGGGTAACACCGCCAAGTGCATCGATTTCCTGGACAATCTGATAACGGTTGTTGTAGTTGACAGCCCATTGGTGACCCAGGGAGTCGGTGAACTCCGTTCGGCCCTCGAGATCATGGTATTTGAAGTGGTAATTGTAAAGACCTCCATCTCCCCAGGTATGGTGGCAGCGGCCGTTGGAACTATACTCATCGTACTCGTAATAGAAAGAAAGTCCGTTTCGGTTGGTGTGTTGGGTGAGACAATGATTCTCATAGCCGAAGCGATAAGGCACATCCAGCGCATCGCAGACTGTGATGAGATTGCCGTTGGTATCGTACTCGTAACGTACCAAGGGGTGCAGCTTTTCATGTTCCGGGTGTCTCAGTTGCATCTTTTCGATGCGACCGTTTCGGGAAGTAACCTCGATCCGCCGCCCGGCGCTTTCCACGATTTCCTTGAGCCCGTTTTCGTTCCGCCCAAAGCGTAGCAAATTCCTGGAGAGGTCCATTACATAATCGACCAGAATCTCCTCGGTCGGTTCTTTGGGAATGGGAAAGTAGTAGGTGAGACCCCTTTTTAGGCGGACGGCGTAGTGTTCGTCGAGTCGGTGAAGGGTGCCGCCGTCAACCGGTTCCGTCACCGGCTCATCGGTTGGAAGTGAATCGAAGTAAAACGGTGCCCCGGTCCCATCGTGAAATATCACAGAGCCGTCGTATTCAAATTCGAGGCGGGCATCCGCCGGTGTCTCCCAGCCGCAGCCGCACACCCCCATGCGTTCGCTGTTGGAACCATAGTGCCGGTTCCATTCCATGGGAATGCGTCCCGGGATGGAAAAGTCCTGCTGGTCCACAACCACTTCGCCGGTGACCACATCCACCGGTTCGGCCCGCAAGATTCTACATTTGAGAAAACCCGGTCGCATGTTGCGGAAGAGGCGCTGGCGTACACGCCGGAACGCGGCTCCCGCACGTCTGGCGAGGTTTGAGCGGGCTAGGCGCCGCAAACCCCTTCCCAGGCCTGCCATTGCAAAGCGCATACCGATTGCCATCAGCGAGATCGTCGGCGGACCGCCGATGAGTACGGGGGGACCCGCCGGAATCGGCATCACAACGCTGGTCGGCAAGACCATGGATTTCATCTTAGTCTTTTTCTTCGGATTGGCGCGGGGGGGTGCAATCATGCCAACATCCTGGCAACTGAGGGCAGGCAGGGCCATGTACGTTGCGGCGTCGCCGTCCATGGCCACGGTGGCGCTACCCATAAAATCCTCGTCCTCGTTGCCAGGCGGCTTGATGAACGTCCCCCCAATGGGGATGTGAGAAGGAACCGGTTTGCCGGCGGTACCGGCGATGGCTCGGGGCAGGCCGTGAATTGAAATGGTGGAGCCGATGATAGGGATATAATCCGCCGGGTCGAAGACGATCCCGATATATGGGTGCGGTATGGGAACGGGCGGAACAGGACCCGGGGGCTGGATGATGTGAACATCCACCCCCATGACCGGATTCAAGTGGGTGATGGCGTGCATCATGACGCGGCTTCTCCGGTTACCAGCTTATCTTCCCAGCCTTCGCCGACCAGTGCTTCCATGCGCGCACGAACTTGTCGCTCGTATTTGGGGTCCGCTTTGTTTTGCGTCAAGAGTCCTAAAAGCCGTTGGCCGACGTAGGGCAGGGTTGAGTTCGGACGCAGGTTGTCGTCCAGGCGCTCGCCGGCCTCGAGTGCCTGCTGGCCGCACTGCCAGGCTTTGCTCGGTTGTTTTTCCATTTCATAGCAGTACGAGGCCATGCGCCAGGCTTCCAACTCCAAAAACGCATCGTTTTGAGCCTTTGTCAGCGGGGCGGTTCCTTCGTACAACGGCGCCGCCTCCGCATAATTGCCGGCACTTATCAGAGCGCCAGCTCGTGCGAAGCGTGTTTGAACCACCAGCTTTCCGCCGGCGGGATTTCCGGACTTTTCGGCGGCGGCTGCCGCTTTGTCCGCGTACTGATAGGCCTTAAGGGCCAACGAGGCATCTTGCTTACCGAGATACATCGCGCCCAGCACCATGTAAACGGCAGCCTGCAGGTCGAACCACTTCTGTTTCCTCGCGATCCTAAGAGCGCTGATGGCTAGCTTGTTGGCGGGCTTGGTGTTACCGGTGGCCACCACATTGCTCAACCGCACAAAGAGCTTTCGAAAATCGTTGCCGGGTCCGACACCCCCGGCCGTTTCGGCGATCTCTTCGAGGGCTCCCGGCATATCGAGGTCAGGGATGACGGTTTGGACGAGGGTAGGCTCCGCCTGGCACAGGGCATTAAGGACGGGACGATCCACATGGTCGATCACGGTGATCCGTATGGTCGGCGGAAAATCCACACGGACCAGCCGAAGCAGAAAATCGATCCAGTCGGTGGCGTTCGCAATTGTGTTTGGTGTAAGGAAGGCGACGAGCGCGAGCATTTTGCCTTGGTAATACTCCCGCAGGGACACGCAGGCGCGGGCAAACGTCTGGACACCGCTTTCTTGCGGTTGCATAGATGGGCATTCCAAATTGGTAGGAAGGTCGGCCGCGGCAATGTCTTTTCGACTGTCTTCGTATTGTTGGACAAGCGATTTCAGGAGCTCAAGCGGGTAAGAATGGGGATTCGTAAACGGGACGTCAAAGCGGATGAAAAGATCAGGAATGTCACCCACCTCTTCGTTCTGCATCTCGACGAGCAGCTCCACCATGCGCAGGCCGTCGTCATCTACCAGCCAGCGTAGCAGCCGCGGTTCCGGATCTTTGGCAAATTTGTTCCACAATCCGGCCAAGTAGTCGATGCGCTGCTCGATAGGGTTTTTCTTGGCGGGTTCGGTCATGGAGATCCTCCCAGTTTCCAGCAACCAGGCATGCGATCCGATCAATCGTGGGCTTGGTCAAAAAGTCTACAATCGGGCGGCGGTGCGATTAGTTCAGCTGAATCTTTCCTCCTTTCACATCAACCCCTGGTGCGTGCACGTCAATGTTACCAGTCCCCGAAGAAATGGTGATCTTAGCCGGCTCGAGGGTGATGCTGCTGCCTCCACATACAATTTCGATTTTGCTGTCGCCCTCAATCTTGATTTCAGGGGCTGAGAGCAACGCTTTGGCGCCGCCATAGCCTTCCCAGTTGCTGCCTGCATCGGTCTTGATATTTCCGTCGGCTGTTAAAGTGTAATTGGCAGTCGTTTTACGTGTAAAATCTGCGTTAATAGTATGCGTCGTGGCACTGTCAACAGTCACATCCTCGCTTCCCGTTACATGTTCGGTACGGGTGGATTTGATCGTGATCTTTTCATTACCATCGACAGTCTCTTCTCGATTTCCCTTAACGGAATTAGTCTGGTTGCCCTTCACCGTTTCCGTATCATTGGAATCAATGGTCGTTGTTCGGTTGTTATGGACCGTCAAGGTTTTGTCATTTTCGACCGTGGTGTTCATGTCGTACTGGGCGTGTATCGTGAGACCTTCTTTCCCTTTGGTATCATCCATGG
>CP070697.1:554687-568469 GCA_020353555.1 Desulfobacterales bacterium | reverse complement strand
ATTTTGCATACAGCTAAACATTCATGGCCCTCTGGGCCACCACGATGCATGAAAAATTATTCTATTTGCGTACTAGATTGATACGAAATAAGAATAGCCGAGGAAGGAGGTTTTTTCTTGCAGACGATATCTAACGGTCCCCAACACCTCTTGCCTCCGGGTCGCGCAGCGCTGCATTCGTTGCCGGCGGCACTTCTTTCACAATCTGAGCGGGGGCCTAATTGACGGAGTTGAATGAGTTGTGATACGTTTAATTCTAAATGATGTGAACGCATTTAACCTTCTTTCGACGGGTGCAATTTGCGAAAACTGGGGGCCTTGGAAGGGCTAACTTAATTCCAGTTCTGCCATCGCCGGATTTGTGCGGATCGCACGAGCTGCAACCGGGCGGAGGTGAGGGAGGGAGACGTCATGCTCGATATCGCTATGTTCAATCCCGAATATCTTCAAGCGGAAATTCCCGAAATATTCACCATCGCCAAGCAGACGCGATCGGTGGACGAACTGCGGCACAGGTTGTCTCAACTGGCCCACCAGATGGAGTTTGATACGGCTGATGCTTACGAGGCCTATTCGGAAGGTTCGATCATTCGGGTCCGCGATTGTGCCCGGGTCCTGTACCGTATCTTGAGTCGGCGATCGGTGGATAAAGCCCAATTCTCGGTGGCCCAAGCCATTCATGATTTGGCTTGGAACCGATCACGACCCGACTTGAGACCGGCTTTTTACGCCGAGCTGCTTTACCTGTTCCGCGGTCTCCAGGGCCGGGGTTCCGGCCGTGCGCTGGACGATTTGCATTTGATTCCCAGCCGCTATAAAAAGCGGCAGGCGGCGCGCCACCGCTCCAAGCAGCTCGATAAGCTTGACGACGAAGTGAGATTGCGCCTGCGAAAAAGCGTTTCCGGGCTGGACCCACAGGCCATTGAACGTCGGGAAAAAAGACGTCGCCGAATCTTGGCAGCCCTGAATGCCTCGCAGAAAAACTGGTATGATTGGCGGTGGCAGGTTGAAAATATTATGCGGGCGGCTGCCGGCGTTGCGGCTTGCACCGTCCTGTCCGATACGGAAAGGAGGGCCATGGAGGCGGTCAAGAGCCACGGGCTGCCATTCGGAATCACCCCCTATTATTTGTCCCTGATGGATGATACCCCGGAAACCGGCCGGGATCGGGCGATCAGGGCGCAGGTAATTCCCCCGTTCAGCTATATCGATCAGATGGCCACCCAGGACCGCAACAGCGCCTGCCTTGATTTCATGCGCGAAGCCGACACCTCCCCGATCGATCTGATTACGCGGCGGTATCCGGCCATCTGTATTTTCAAACCGTTTAATACCTGCCCGCAAATATGCGTTTACTGCCAGCGAAATTGGGAAATTGAAGATGCGATGCAGCCCGGGGCCATGGCGACCGTCGAGAATATGGACGCGGCGCTGGATTGGATTAAGCAGCATCCCGCCATTCACGAGGTGTTGATCACCGGCGGCGACCCCCTGGCGATGGCTGACGAAGATGTCGACCGCATCCTCCAAGGTGTCGCCCGGATCCCCACGGTTGAAAGAATACGGATCGGCACCCGTATTCTGGTGACGATGCCGATGCGCATAACCGATCAGCTGGCCGATATCCTGGTAAAGTACCGCGCTCCGGGCCAACGCCAGGTCGCCGTGGTCACCCACGTGCAACATCCCTATGAAATTGGTCCAGACACGGTCGAGGCGGTCAATAAGCTGCGCGCGCGCGGGATCTCGATCTACAATCAACTGGTTTACACCTTTTTCGTCTCGCGTCGCTTTGAAGCGGCGCATTTGAGAAAGCTTCTGGCCCTGATCGGGGTCGACCCCTATTATACATTTAATACCAAGGGCAAGGGGGAAACCGTCGAGTACCGGGTGCCGATTGCCCGCCTGCTGCAGGAACAAAAAGAGGAGGCCCGATTGTTGCCGGGGCTGGCCCGCACCGATGAGGCCGTCTATAATGTGCCGGGACTTGGGAAAAATTATCTGCGGGCCCGTCAGCACCGGGATCTGATCTCGATTCTGCCCGACGGGTCACGGCTCTATGAATTCCATCCCTGGGAAAAAAACATATCGCGAATGGTCACCACGCACATTAGCGAGGACATTCCTATTCTCGACTACTTGCAGCGCCTCGAGGCCATCGGCGAAGATGCTTCCGACTACGAGACCATCTGGTATTACTTTTGACTGCGCTGATCTGGCCTCCGTTGTGCTATAATGATTGCAGTTCGGTGGTTATACTACGACCTTGGAAGGAGATCGGTATTGCGCGGAGCACTGATGTTGGGAATCGTCATCGTATTGTTGATCATTGGAATGCTGGTCATGAAAAATATGGGAGGCGACACGTCGGGCGACGTCACCCGGACCCAGGCGAAAAAGTACCTGGAACGCGCCGAAGATGCTGCCCATCAGGTGGAGGAAAGGGTCAAGGACCGCGGTGAGCGGCGGCCTGGAACGGATCAGCCCTAAGTAATTGGGCTTGGTCTTTTCATGGAATGCTGCCAGACAAGACGGACATCCGGCCTCCGGCCGGATGTCCGTATCTTACGGGCTCGCTTCTTGGGGCGGCTCTTCGCCGGGTCGTAACCTTTGAAAAACCAGGGATAGGCCAACCGGAATATTTTTGATCCCGCTGAATTGATACGCCTGGTCGACGTTTTATTCGGGTCCGCTTTGGGCGCGCTGAATATCGCTTAACATCGCTCGGCGCAGGTCTCTAGCTGTAGCCGGCGGCGTGGGTACATCGGGATGCCGAAGCATGGAGATCGCTTCCGTGGGGCACCCGTTCGCACAGGCCCCACATCCGATGCAACGGTTCTCGTCCACCGTCGCTTTTTCATCCGCATTCAGCGCCACCGCTTCCATCTGACAGAGCTCGACACAGGTCCCGCAGCTTTCACAGAGTTCCTCATCCACCTTGGCCAGATAACCGGAGGTTGCAATCCAGATGGGTTTTGCGGTTTGCTTTGCTTTCTGCAAAATATCGCAATGACAGCCGCAGCAGTTGCATAGATACTCCAGAAATTCCGAGGTATTGGAGCTTAAGTGCACCAAACCGTGATCCTCACACGCTTTTAAAATCTGATAGGCCTCTTCCTTGCCGATCATCCGGGTAATCCCTCGTTCCGCCGTATATTGGGCGCCGGGGCCGAAATTCATGCAGCTTTCTTTGGGCGCTTCACAGCCCGTCTCTCCCAGGAGATATGACTGGTGTCGGCAGAAGCAGTGCCCCACCGCGATGGCCTCCGCCGATTCAATATAGCGTGAGAGTTGGTCGAAGGTATAGACGGTTTGTCCGGCCTGGATGGTTTTCTCAACCGGAATGATTCGCGCGGGCGGGGTGATTTTTTTCACCGCCGTCAACGTCTGGGTCACCAAAGATTCCGCAATAGCGCGATAGCTTTTGTAAAGCCTGGCCAAGCGCCGGTCGCGCGCGGTATCCGTGCCGCGCATGAACTGAAATTCGAACATCCCCGGCATGATCGCCAATAAGCGGTACAAGACAATTCCGTCTTTTTTGCGCGTCAGTACGGTCCCTTTGTCCGCCATGGATTCCAGCAGGGAAATGATTTCCGCTTCAGGCCGCGCCAGCTTTGCGGCCAATGCCGGTGCGGCTGTGGCTGCGGGAGGAAGCTTAGCGGCAATTTCGGCTTCTTCTTCCGTAAAAAGCTCTTCCAGGAGCTCGGTTAATTCGGGGCAGGGAACGGCAGGAATCATCCCGCCCAGCCGGTTCAAGTTGTTGCACAGTTCGGCCAATAAAGCCTTTTCCATCGCACGTCTCCTTTAATGGGTCCATGCGGGTAACCGGTATCCATTGCCTCAAATAGATAGGAATCGGCTTGCGACAAATTGTACATAAAGAAATTTGGCGGGTGTGTCAAATGGCATGCATGGACAAACTCTCAAGCGGAGGTGGCTCCCCCGTCCACCGGAAGCGCGAGGCCCCGTGCTGAACCCTCGCCCGCCTGGTCACCCGCGCCAGCTTGTCCTGTAACCTCATCTGCGTTTCTCCTTTCACAGAGGCGACCGTTCGTGTTCATTCCGCAATGCCCCCTGCCGGCGGCGGGATTCAAGTTTGCGGCCGATTTAATTCTATTGCAGATCTTGCGTATGATTTCAAGACACGCTCAGCGCGACGTCTTCGGTATGCGGCCATTTGGCTTAATAAAGAACGATCTGTCGTGGATTGGGTTGCCCGTTGCCGACCCGAGGGGGATCCTGGGATCGTCCTCGACAGCCGAAAAGTCAGATTGGATGAACTGTCTCAGAAAGCTTCTTTGAATCCGTTGGGATCCCTCTTTGCGGGCCCCGATTCATTTATAAATAATATTCAAATGCTTGCGGTAACAAGCCCGCTTCTAGGTTTGATCCGGTTCTTAAACTCCGGCATGAAAAATGCATTTCTCGACAAAGCGCCCCGAAAGGGACCTGCAAGATGATTTGGCATCTGAAGGCACGGGCTCTCATATTCCTGAGCCGAGAGGCGGCGTTTGGTGTTTCTTCGATTAGACCTACGATTCTTCATTTTCGATTCTCAAAAAACCCAAGTGGAATCTATAATTTCTGGTCAAGCGAGCCGCCTCAGCAGGAAGTGTTTTGGTGGGAAATCAATATCGTGCAAGTTCACCGGCGGGGAGACCGCCTCAGGCGGATGACGATTTAACAGAGGAGAATTAAGAATGGACAGAAAATTAAACACAAAAAGTACATTTGGGGCGGGAGCGTTGCTGTTGGCCGTAATGGTGTTGCTAACAGGCCCGATGCGCGCGATGGCGGCGGCAGATCTTGATGAAATCAAGAACAAGGGGGTGATTAGGCATCTTGGCGTAGTTTACGCCAATTTTGTGACGGGCAGTGGTGACGGTTTAGACGTCGAAATAATGAAGCTGTTCGCGCAACATTTAGGTGTCAGGTATGAATTTGTGGAAACCACCTGGACGGGTGCCATTGGGGATCTGACCGGTGAGAAAGTCGTTCCAAAAGGAGAAGACGTTGAATTAACAGGAGAAACCCCAGTCAAGGGAGATGTTATCGCCACGGGGTTCACCATCCTCCCCTGGAGGCAGAAGGTTGTCGACTACTCGCTTCCCAGTTTTCCTACCCAAATCTGGTTAGTTACCCGGGCTGATTCATCACTGACTCCCATTGAGCCGAGCGACAGTGTCGAGAAAGACATCGAAGCCGTTAAGGCGCGGCTTAGAGGATACAGTGTTCTGGGTATTGAAGATACCTGCTTGGACCCCAACCTGTATGGTGTTAAAGAAACCGGGGCTTCAACCGTTCAATTCACAATGACCGTCAATGCCCTGGCGCCCGCCGTCATAAATTCCGATGCCGACACAACCCTCCTGGAAGTTCCCGACGCGCTGTCCGCGCTGCAAAAGTGGCCGGGCTAGATTAAGGTCATTGGCCCCCTGTCGCCGACACAACATATGGCCTATGCCTTTGACAAGCAATCGCCGTGATTGAGGGATGCCTTCAACCGGTTTTTTGAAGGATGTAAAAAGAACGGAACTTATACGGGCCTTGTCAAAAAATATTACCCGCTCGTTTTTAACTACTATCCCGAATTTTTTAAATAACTTGCACTTCGGGATCGCCGTATCGTGTAACCTAACCCGCGACGCGAGAAGGGCATGCTCTCTCGGAAAAAGGAAAGCTTGGCCGCGATTTTGGCCGGAATCGTTCTGGTGGGCTATATCGCTTTTTTGTTGGTGGCCAATTACCTGTCCCAGGCGGAGCTGCGCGAATCCACGCTGAAGCGGGTGGTGCAAGATATGGAAAACCGGGCTGCGGCGGTGAGCTATTTTTCATTCGAGCGCGTCAATGACCTCAAGGGGCTTGCAGCCGGCAAAGAGTTAGCCTATTTCTTTGTCAACAAAGCGCTGGGCATGTCAATGAAATATGGGTTGTCAGCCAACCTGCAGGACATCGCGGCAAGCTTTGAACGTCTTATCGATCAGAAAAAGCTGGGGTCAAATCCCATCTACGACCGCATTGATTTCATTGGCTTGGATGCAAACATCCATATCAATCGGGCGACGGTCAATGCCCCCGATGTCGATGCGACGGAACTGAAAAAAATCATCGATTCGGAAATATCCGATGTTCGCATCACCCACCTGACGCATAGCGGCGTTCCCAGGATGGTGCTTTCCGTTCCCTATGTCTTCAAAGGAGATTATGTGGGACAAATCATAACCTGGGTGGGTATCGGCACGGTGTATCGGGATCTCATACAGGTGGGTGAAGAAGATTCCGGGAGGGCGTTTTATATTGTGCATGGAAATGAATACCTTCCATTGCCGGCCGAGGTGAATACTCGGATGGATGCATCCGATCTGCCTGAGTGCGCAACGATCCCGGAAAAAAAATATATCGGTTTGAGGCGCGAGGGGCAGATGGAGTCAGTCAGGACATGCTGGCGCTCAAGGTTCCGGTGCCGAACACCCCGTTTTTGCTCGTGGCTGTCATGCCTTCGAGTGAGCTCTTTGGACAGGCGGGGCTTTGGCGGCTTTTTTTGCTTTTGGGAGGGATGTCCATCGTTGTGGTACTCAGCATCGGCGCCCTGTTAAGGATCAAGGATCAAAACCTGATCCTCGGTGTGCGGCTGGATGAGTCAGACAAACGGCAAAAAGAAATTGCCCGCAAAAACGAACAACTCCAAGATGAAATCGCAGAACGCAAAGAGTACGAAAAAGCGCTGCGAGCGTCGGAAAAGAAATATCGGGAATTGCACGAGAGTATGCGCGATGGATTTGTCTGTCTGGACACGCAGGGCAAGATTCTGGAATGCAATAGCGCTTTCCGGGAAATGCTGGGCTTCAATACGGAGGAGATTCAGAGCCTGAGTTATGAAGCCCTGTCGCCGGCAAAATGGCATACGCCGGAGGCGGAAATCATTGCCGAGCAGGTTTTAGCCCGGGGGTACAGTGATATCTATGAAAAAGAGTGTCTACGGAAGGATCAGACGACCTTCCCGGCTGAGCTCAGAACTTACTTGCTTTCAGATCAAGCCGGCAACACGGCGGGCACCTGGGCCATTGTGAGGGATATCAGCGACAGGAAGCGGGCCGAGGAGGAGCTAACCCGAGCCAAGAATGCCGCCGAAGCCGCCAACCGCGCCAAAAGCGAATTTCTGGCGAATATGAGCCATGAGCTTAGAACCCCTTTGAATCACATTATCGGCTTCACGGAGTTGGTTATCTTCAAGCACTTCGGTGAACTTAACGAACAACAGGAGGAATATCTTAATGATGTGCTCCAGAGCAGCCGCCATCTGCTGTCGCTTATCAATGATGTGTTGGATATCTCCAAAGTGGAGGCCGGAAAATTGGAACTGGATCTTTCCAATGTCAATCTGAAGGCGCTGCTGGAGCAGAGCCTGACCATGATCAAGGAGAAAGCATTGACCCGCCGAATACAGCTCTCCACCCGCTTTGAAGGCCTTCCGAGCACGGTGAAAGTTGACGAGCGCAAGCTAAAACAGATCATCTATAATTTGCTTTCCAACGCCGCCAAATTTACTGGCGCGGGTGAATCCATCTGCCTCTCAGCCCGGTGTCTGTCGAAAAATAATGGCCATTTGGTTACCCGGGATGGCCGCCGGCTAGGGCCGCCGAACGAGAATTGGGAGGAGGGGGCCAAGGGGCATCTGAAGTTTATTGAAATCGCCGTTCGGGACACGGGAATAGGACTGAAAACAGAGGACATAGCACGCATTTTTGAGCCTTTTGAACAGGTTGAAAGTTCAGCCAGCCGAAAATACCAGGGGACGGGATTAGGGCTTTCCTTGTGCAAGAATTTAGTCGAACTTCATGGTGGGCAAATCTGGGCCGAGAGTAAAGGTGAAGGTTTGGGTTCGACCTTCCGCCTCGTCATCCCGCTTCTTACGTGAGGACGTCAGACTGTCCCCTTGGCTGCAAGAGAGAATAGCCTGGCAACCAAAACGGGCCTTGGTTGAGCACCCGCAAAAGGGAAGCAATCGGCCAGCCGAGCCCCTGTCTTGATCCGCGCCTGTGCGAATGGCAGGCAATCGGAACAAGACAAAATTTGCCGGGGTCTTTTGGAGACGGCAGCAACTCCGGTTTTACCTGAACGTAAAGGAACATCAGGATGTATAAGGTCATTAAAATGTTCATATTCGTGGCGGCGTTGGTGGTGATTGCTTTTTTCGCAAACTATTTCGGCGTCATCTCCATTCCCTGGCTGGAGGTTAACTCCGTGACCACTTACAGTGATGACGCCAAGCGGTCGGATGAGTTGGTTAAGAAGGTCTTTGACGAGTAAAGGAAAAGACGGAAGACCGGCGGATAACCAGTGTCCATTCAACAATGGCTATTCTCCCCAATTTTGGCGTCAGGCTTAAGTTTTAATCCTTGAAATACCCCATGTATTCCTGTGGTTAAAATTTAAACCTTCCTTGAACTTGAGAAAACTATCTCATTTCTGAATGGACACGAATGATGCCTTGCATGCTGAACGGCTATTCGTTAAGCCCCTCCCGCAACGAGAAGGCATGATTTTCTCGCAACCCAAACCTGTATGGCCCCGCTCCGGCCTTACCTTTTAGGTAAACCAAGCCATCTAATCAACGATTGAGAGGCAAGCTCCTTTTAGTAATTCCAGTTCCGCGAAATCCGGACATGCCCGAGATAAAGACCATACTTCCCCATTGGGGATGAGCCGTGTTTCGTTAGAAAGGGCGATATCGCCACCAGGCGCAGTAATAAAGACCGTGATGCTCTGCGTATTCTTTTGAGAAGTCCCCATATAGCCCTCGGAGCAAGCCGTTTATTTCCTTTCGCATAAATTAACGGGATCGTTCTTGAGATTGACAAGATCCATGTTTTGAAGTAAACATAACTAAATCCAATCATTCTGTTGTCCGGAAGCACGAAACCTTCGTTTCCGCGAGTTTAGTTCATTCCCCTGATTTCTAAGCTGATCCCGGTTTCATCTACGCTCTCATTGGGCGGTGTAAAACCCATAAACAATTGGGAGAAGGCCATGGCGGGAGGTTACCAGAAGGTGCTACGATGAAGCCCTCCGAGGGTTCTTATCCCTTGGAGGGCTTTTTTGTTCCCGTTTGAGTGGATGTATTCGTAAAAATAACTTTTGTGCGCATAGGCGCTTGAATCAGTGTTTTCTGTCATCTCTTTGCGTGGTTGATCCGATTGCCGGGATTCGAGCGGTCATTTAATTATTTCTGCCTGTTTGGGGCGGTTCCCGGGTTACGGGTTTCATATGAAAACTAGCATCTTTCTAATTCAACAATGCGGTTCAAGTTCATTGTCATTGAACTTGGCGTGTGCAAAAAAAAATTACCGAAATGCCAACCGTGTATTTGAAAGGGGGGTCATATGAAAAGGTCATTGATGTGCATTTCTTTAACATCGGCTTTGTGGATGCTCATTTCGTCGCCAGTGTCAGCGGAAAAATCTATAGTGGCTTACCAGGATGATACGTCGGTGGTGGGATTGTGGGAAGACGCAACGAAAACGACGATCGGTGAGACGAAAGAATATACAAACAGTCTGGAACTGGCGGATATCAACGGCGATGGCCGCGTTGATATCCTGTTTGCTAATGGAGGCGGTTATGAAGAGCCAGGGGTCCCGGAGTTCAGCCGTGTTTTCCTCAATCAGGGTCCGGGGCATATGTTTAAAGAGGTAACTAAAGAGGTCTTCGGTTCCGAACCGATGGTCGCCGCCCGTGCAATCAGAGCCGCCGACGTCAATGGTGATGGTAATCCCGACCTTGTGGTCGGGACGTCTTATCAGACACAAAGTCAGCTGTACCTCGGAGTTGGCCAGGGCAATTTCAAGAATGTAAGTGAGACGCACCTGCCGCAAATCAAGGCGAGCGTCGGGGATCTCAAGTTCGGAGATGCCGACGGTGATGGCGATCTTGACTTGGTATTAGTTAATTGGGGACCCGGAAATCCCATGAAGAATCTAGGGGGGCGGACCATGTTGTGGCTCAACGACGGAACCGGTCATTTCACGGATGTTACGGAGAAACAGATGCCGAACGTGCCTGCAAAATTTTCCTGGAACCTAGAATTTGTCGACGTGGACAACGACTATGACCTCGACATCATGGTCTCTGCGAAAAAAAGCGAAGGCAGCTTCCTGTTCGAAAACGACGGCGAGGGCAATTTCAGGGACGTGACCCAGGGCCGCGTGCCTCCGTACACCAACAATTATGAGATCGAGGCGATGGACCTAAACGCGGACGGATATCTTGACGTGATTACGATGAATGATGGGGAATATCTGGACGACGGTCCGTATGCTCGGCGCAATCAAATTTTTATCAATGATGGTAACGGTGGTTTCATAAATGCGACACCCCAGCTTTGGGAGGATCGTGACAATCCGGCCGTCGACGATAATCTGGCAGTAATGTTGGATTATGATTCGGATGGCGATCCAGATGTTCTGGTCGCCTCGTTGGCTGGCCCAGATCGCATCCTGATCAATGACGGGACTGGTCATCTAAGATTGCACAAGGATTTCATGAACAGCTTCACCGGTGATCCCACGCACGGAACTCTCGGAATGGCAGTGGCGGATCTAAATGGTGATGGCAAGCTGGACGTGGTCCAGAGTCAGGGCGAGGTCCCAGGATATGAGGACGAAAGGGTTTTTCTTGGAAAGCATATCAAAGTCGATACCGCCCCTCCGGTTATCGCAATGGTCGAGAAAATCAATTTGGCCCATCAGCCGGTGGTGGTTCGCGCTCGGGTGCACGACAACAAGAGCCCGACGATGCCCCATGACTGGCAGTCTGCGGTATTGTACTGGACGGACGGAGGCCAGACGCAAGAGATCCCTATGCGCTGGTACGGCGAGTATCTTTGGCGGGCAACAGTGGACAAACTGCGGAGCGATCGTATTCGCTATAAAGTATGCGCCACCGACGCGGCCGGCAACCAGGCCTGCTCCCTGGAGGTAGTCCCGACGGGCAGTTCCAATTAAAACTTAATGAACGTACCGTCATTCAATCGCCGCTCAACATTTTTTCCGAGGAACGCCGGCCCCTCATACGAGGCTTTGAACAACAACAACATCATCATCATCATCAGCGTCATCACGCCCAACACGCAGCGATCTTTTTTATGCTTGTTTGTCATTTAGCGGGTGTAAGTCGAGCCGGCGGGCATCCGCCAGGGCGAAGTACTGCAGTTCCCCCTAATCAATCACATGTCGTTCTGCGGGGCCGTCTATCCCGAGTTGGGCATTTTCCCGCAGTGGTATTCTATTGAGGGGTTTTCAATTTGACTACGACTAAAAAAGGTTCAACCCTGTCGCCGGCATCCTGCAAAGTGAATTGAGGAAGGGATGGAAAAATGCCAAGCCACCAGGCAATTCCGGCAGCCCGACCGATAACTCCCGGACATCACATTAACATTGCATTGTATCTGATCCTGACGCTGCTCACCTGCGGACTGTTTAATCTATACTGGAACTACCGGCAAATGGAAGCGTGTAATGCGTTGTTGCTGCGTCGGGAGTTTCGATTCTGGCTTTGGCTGCTGCTTACCGTGGTCACCTGCGGCATCTACCATATCTTCTACCAGTACAAAATGGGGGCGGCGATCGTTGAAATTCAGCATTCCCTGAATAGGCCGGTATTCGACAAGTTGCCCCTGTTGAGCGTGATCGTCACCCTCGTCGGTCTATCTATCGTCGTTGACTGTATCCATCAGCATGAAATCAACAAAATCAATGATTAACGCAAGCATTGCCCGGACCCGACAACCGATTGCTCCGCACCAGATTCTGCGGTTGGGGGTGGGGATGGTGCTGGTTGTGGTCCTTATCTCCGGCCTGGCGCTCCATTGGGGGGGCTTTGATCTGATCGCTTATCTGCCGTCGGCCGCGCTGTGCCCTTTGCGTGCGCTGACCGGAATTCCTTGTCCGGGGTGTGGGATGACCCGGGCCTTGCTGTATTTAGGGCAGCTCAACTTTGGCAAAGCGATGGCCTATAATCTTTTTTCAATACCCCTCCTGGCGGTTATGATCCTCTATCTAGGGCCGGGAAAACTTCCGATCGGGTCACCATCGGAGGGGGTCATCGGGCTTGCACTCGCGGCCGTCGTGCTAGTTTGGCTGTTACGCTTGATGGGCATTTGAGACGATCGGGTATTTTCCGTAAGCCATTGCGGTATCATACATTTTGCAGATATTTGCAGGCCTGACTCCCGCCTGGATATTATGGACCGCCGTTAAAACAAAGCCGCCGCCCGGGGCCAGGTCCGCGATTCGTTTCTTTGCCTCCGCTTCCACATCGTGCGGGGAGCCGAAGGGCAGGACATACTGGGTGTCGATGGCACCCCAAAAAGTCAGCTCAGCGCCGAATTCCGCCTTCAGTCGTTGCGTGTCCATGTCCTTGGCGGCAACCTGGACGGGACTGATGATATCCACACCCATTTCAATTAAATCGGGAAGGAATTCATAGATGCTTCCGCAGGAGTGGAGAAAAAGATAGGCGTCCGTGCGCTGCTTGATCGATTGCCAAAGTTGCTGCTGATACGGTCGGATGAGCTGGCGGTAGTGCGCCGGAGAGATCAGCGGACCTCTTTCCGTCCCCAGGTCATCGGATGCCATGATCACGTCGATAAACGCGCCGACTTCATTCAGATAATTTTCATAGAATCGCATGTGCAGGTGCGTGAGCTTTGCCATGAGGGCCTGGATAAACGGCGGGTCTAAAATCATATCCGTGAAAAATCGTTCCGGACCGCAAAGAAATACCCACCCGGATTCAAAAAGCCCCAGGACCGGATTGTCGGCCACAATGGCGTAATCTGTTTCTTCTCTGAGTCGTCGGGCGTCAGCGCGCAGCCCCGCATACCGGCCCGGGTCATCCGGATCGGGCCAGGGGTAGGTTTCCAGATCGGCGCGCGTGGCGTCTTTGAGGGGGTGCTCCACCGGATCCCAGTAAAGGCTGGAAGGTGGTTTTTTCCAGCGGGTGCCCCATTCATCCACGTAGGAGTTGTCGGGTTCGATTTGGACCCTAAAATTTTGGGGTGGTTTGATGCGAACATACCGGGTATCGATGCCGAACCGTTGCAGAACCGCGTCATGAGGCGCCACATGATCCCGGACAAAGGCCCGCGTTGGCTCGGTCAGGCCGAGATAGGCTTTCAGATCGTTGTAGGGGTCGGTTTCGATGGTTGTGGTCGTACTGCCGAGATCCAGCGGAACGCGATCCGGCTCCTCATGCCGTAATGCGGTTAAAACCCGTTCTCTGGGCGTCATCGCTTGCATGGTTTGCCTCCGTTCGATGGGATGCCTTCAGCGCGTTGGGGGGACGGTCGTTGTCGCGGAAGGCGGGAGCGATGAAATCACGTCTGGCAGCAGCGCAGTCAAATGTACAAACAATCTGATGGCTGCCGCAAGTCCAGATTAAAAAGACATTGTCTGAATATTGCAAGAAAATTCTTCCTCTGGGGGAGATACCGACTCCGGATATCGTCCTTCCGAAAAGGCCTCCTGCCCCCGCAAGATTGCAGATGCGCTGGCCCCGAAGCAGGGGCGATTCCCGGCTTGACACCCAATCCTCATTTTGCCATATTTTGGCCTTCTGGAATGAAAAGGACGGGGTTGCCCGTTGGCGAACTGCGCCGCAGTCCAGGGAGGTCCGGCGGTTTTAATTCTATTTTGTCATGTTAACCATGCGCAGCATTGGGAGCGGCAGGGATGAGCAGATTTGAAATCGTGTAAAACTCAGGCCTAAAGGCTCGTAAAGAAA
>CP070697.1:540517-554587 GCA_020353555.1 Desulfobacterales bacterium | reverse complement strand
TATCCAGAACCGACGTCGGCTCGTGGAGCAGCTGCAACCCAATTCCATCGCGGTTCTTAATTCCAACGACATCATGCCGACCAATGCCGATGGCACCCATGCATTCATCCAACAGACCGATTTGTTTTATTTGTCCGGAATCGATCAGGAGGAAAGCATTCTGGTCCTCTGTCCCGCGGCCAAAGAAGACAAGCATAGGGAAATCCTTTTCCTGAAAGAAACCAACGAGCAGATTGCCACCTGGGAAGGACCGAAATACACCCGAGAAGAGGCGATCTCCATTTCCGGAATTGCCAACGTGCACTGGACTTCGGAGTTCAAAAACATTTTCAGACCGCTCGTTTTGCAAGCCGCCAGCGTCTATCTCAACACCAACGAACATTTAAGGGCCGAAGTGGCGGTCGAAACCCGGGACATGCGTTTTCTGCAATGGTGCCAGCGCGCTTTTCCACTGCATCATTACCAGAGGTTGGCGCCTATTATGCACCACCTGCGCGCCGTTAAATCACCCGCCGAGGTGGAGCTAATCAAGCAAGCTTGTCAGATCTCCGCAAAGGCCTTCCGGCGCCTGCTGGGCTTCATCAAACCGGGGGTATGGGAATACGAGATCGAAGCCGAAATCTACCATGAATTCTTGCGCAACCGATCCCGGGGTCCGGCTTTTGCGCCGATTATCGCCTCGGGCGCCGATGCCTGCACCCTGCACTATGTCAAGAATGATAAGCAATGCCGTGACGGCGACGTTGTCCTGATCGATTTTGGGGCCGAATTTGCGAATTATGCCGCGGATGTTACCCGAACGGTACCGGTAAACGGCCGGTTTTCTGCGAGACAAAAAAAAATCTATGATGCCGTTTTGAGAGTGCAAAAAGCGGCGATTCAAATGCTCATACCCGGCAACACGCTTGAAGCCTATCACCAAGAAGTCGGCCGGCTGATGGAATCCGAGTTGATCCAGCTCGAATCACTGGACCCCGCCGCCGTCAAGAATCAGTCGCAAGAAGCCCCCCTTTACAAAAAATTCTTTCCCCACGGGGCTTCCCACCATCTGGGTCTGGACGTGCACGACTACGGCGATAAATATCGAAAATTCGAACCAGGAATGGTTTTTACCTGTGAACCGGGCCTCTACCTAAAAGATGAGGCCATCGGCGTCCGCATCGAAAATGATATCCTGATAACCGCCGCCGGGCCGGTCGACCTGACCCAAAATATTCCCAGAGAGGTCGAGGAGATCGAAGCCCTGATGAACGGCGGATAAGAGATAAAAGGATTTTCGCCGAGGAAAGTGGCAAACCGCATCGCTAGCCGTCGGCCCGTGACAATTTGTCCGCCCAGCGGGTGGCTTCCGGGAGACGATAGCCCCGGCAACAATCCAGGACCAGTTGGATGCTGTCCTTCAAATCCACGCGGTGGCCCATGGATACGAAAACCGGTTTGACCGCGGTCCGGGTGCGTACGACGGCCCCGATGATCTCTCCTTGATCAGTCAAGAAGGAGAAACTTCCGCGCTCGGTGCCGGGTTCTTCATACTTCCCCACCAGTTTGGTTTTGGCACAGCCAATGGACGGAATGTCCAGCAGCACGCCGACATGGCTGGCAAGACCCAGGCGGCGCGGATGGGCGATACCCTGGCCATCAAAGATGATGAGATCAGGGGGTGTGCTCAACTTAAGCAAGGCGGCGATAACCGCCGGACCCTCGCGAAAGGTGAGCAGACCGGGCACATAAGGAAAGCGGACGGGTTCAGCCACCAGGACCTGCTCCAAGGGCTCTAATGCGGGGAAATCCAGTTTAACCACGGCGGCGCGGGCCCACCCGTTGCGGTAGCCGGCATCCACGCCGGCAATGGAAGCAATGTGGCCTATTTCTGATTTTCGGATGACCCGGCGGGCAAGCCGTTTCTGAATCTTAATGGCATCTTGCGGCTGTAAATCCCAAGAATGCTCAATGGCAGGCAATTTCTTCATCTTTGGCGCTTTCAGAATTGGCATTCCGGCCAAAATCGAACCGTGATCTCTGCTTTAATTTTAATCCCGCTTTAGAGGTATCCGTTTCCGACCCTTAACAAGTTACTACTAATACAGAAATGCTCTTGGGCGCAAGAGACGGATGATGGTCGATTAAATCCCGGAGTACGTGCAATGCTTCACCTCGATGGCTCTTACCAGGAAGGCGGCGGCCAGCTTCTGCGCACGGCGCTGGCGCTGGCGACGCTGACTCGCACGCCATTCCGGATTGAAAAAATCAGGCACAATCGCTCGCAACCCGGCCTCAAAAACCAGCATTTGGCCTGTATCAATGCGCTCAAACAGCTTTCCAACGCCGAAGTGAAAGGCGCCCGACTGGGTTCGCCGGCAATTGAATTTTTCCCCGGCAAAGTTGCTCACAGCCGCCTCACTCTCGATATCGGCACGGCCGGATCGATTACCTTACTGCTCCAGTCCCTTTTGTTGCCCTGCCTGTTCGCCGACCACAACGTCAGGCTAAAAATAAAGGGCGGAACCGACACGAAGTGGAGCATCCCCATGGATTATTTCACCCACGTGATTCGGCCCCTTTTTAGCCCATTCGCGCGCATTGAGATCGGCGCAATGCAACGCGGATTCTATCCTAGAGGCCAGGGATTGGTCGATCTCACCATAAAGCCAGGGGATAGTCTTGACGACCATGAAAATTTTGAGGCCTTGGTCACCCATGTCAGGCAGCACCATTCGCGCTGGTGCCTGACGGCGAAGACTGAACTGACAAAGGTTGAGGGCATATCCTGCGCGTCGGAGCAACTGCGAGCCGCTCAAGTGGCGGAACGCCAGGCCGAGGGCGCCGCGCGCAAATTAAGGCAGCGGGGTCCTGTTAAGATCGAAACCGAATATTGCCGCACCGCTTCCCCTGGTACGGTGATCACCCTGTGGATCACGAATCAGGATCGACGGGTTTTGGTGGGGGCGGACGCACTCGGCACAAAAGGCAAGCCCGCTGAAGCGGTAGGTGCCGCCGCAGCTGAAAAGCTGCTCAAAATTATTAATTCAGATGCCGCCGTCGACCACCATCTGGCGGATAATCTGATTCCGTTGCTGGCACTGACACGCGGCATCATCCGAACCGACCAAATCACCGGTCACATACGATCCAACATCTATGTGTGCGAGAAGTTTCTGAATGTCAGCTTTCGGGTGGATGAACGCAATAAGCTGCTTGAAGCGGTATAGAAATTCGATCGGTCGCATGGGCTGCCTGAAATGAGCCTCGCGGGTCTCCTGCGGAAGAGGCCCGACGGGCACCGACGTTATTTCTGGCTGGATTCACCTTCGCGTTGTCCAGGCCTACGGGTTGGCAAGTACCGGACCAAACGACATGCTTCGAACCTCCAAATGTTTTGCGGGGGTGTTGATATGGCTTTTTGGGGCGGCAATTGTGCATCCGGCCGGCAGCACCCCCGGGGAAGAACCCATGATTGATATTCAACAGACCGTTGAAAGATTAAAAGCTCACCTCGAAGCGCTCACCTTGAGAATCGGCGAGCGCAGTGTCCGTTTTCCGGCGAATATCCAAAAAACGGCCGAATATATTCAATCATTTTACCAAGAGAATGCTGTGGCGGTCCATTACGAACCCTTCTCATATCAGGATCTTACCGTTGCCAATGTCGTCGCGGAACTTTCTTCGGGGCTCAAGCCATCCAAACATTTTCTTCTGGGAGCCCATTACGATTCGGTGGCGGGTACCGTCGGGGCCGATGATAACGCCAGTGCCATTGCCGTTCAGTTGGAGACAGCCCGCCATCTCAAGGCACTGATGAGCAGGGAAGAAATCGGCCTGGCAGTCAAATTCGTCTCCTTTGCCCTGGAAGAACCTCCGGTGTATGGTACCCCTTTTATGGGCAGCCGGGTTTATGCCCGCAAGGCCCGTCAAGCCCAAGAGCGGCTCGATGGTATGATTTGTCTGGAGATGGTGGGCTATACCTGCTCGGATCCCGGCTGCCAGCGCTATCCGTTTCCTCTAATGTTTCTGGGCTATCCCAAAGCGGGTAATTTCATCGGCCTGGTCGGCAATTTGGGGTCCAGGGCCCTTGCCCGGTCGCTATTTAAGACCTTCCGCCAAAACCGGCAGTTGCCGGTGGTCAAGTTGACCGTTCCTTTCAACGGACGGTTGGTGCCTGCGGTACGACTCAGCGACCATGCTTCCTTTTGGGATCAGGGCTTTCAGGCCGTGATGATTACGGATTCCGCTTTTTACCGCAATCCCCATTATCACCTGCCCAGCGATACCATGAGCAAGTTGGACTACCGTTTCATGGCGGAACTGGTGGAGAGCCTGCTCATCTTTTTTCGATCTGAAGGACGATGAGCCGGATGGGAGCACTTTCAGCCCCAAGTTTAGCCTGGGAATAGCTCGTTTGGGGCGTTGGACGAGACAGGCGTTTTCCGTCTCCTCCATCCGGCAGACGCCGGCATCTTATCGTCGCCGATTCCATCGGCGGGTCATAGGGTTGTTTTTTCGGCATCGTGGCAGAGTTTGCATGATGGGGCACCACTTGTATCAGGATCAGGGGCCAAAAGGAGTATCGTGATGGCTAAAAGGCGTATTCTCATCGTCGGCGGCGTGGCGGGCGGCGCCTCCTGTGCGGCGCGCGCACGAAGGCTCTCGGAAGACGCGGAAATCATCCTTTTCGACCGCGGCCCTTATGTTTCCTTTGCCAACTGTGGTCTGCCTTATTATGTGGACAATGTGATCCGAGAGGAGCAAAATCTTATCATCGCCACACCCGAGCTCTTCCGGAAAAGATTCAACATCGATGTGCGCCTCCGCTCAGAGGTTCTCGCCATCGACCGCAAAAGGAATGAAATTGAGATCCAAGAGCTGCGGACGGGCAGGATTTATCGCCAAGGTTACGATGCCTTGGTGCTTTCACCGGGTGCCAGTCCCATCCGACCGGCCATGCGGGGTATTGATCTGGCCGGCATCTTTTCCCTGCGGACCATTCCCGACAGCCGCCAGATCAAGCAATGCATCACCGCACAGCAGGCGAAACGCGCGGTGATCGTGCGTGGGCGGCGGCTACATCGGTATGGAAATGACCGCAAATTTGCTGAAATTGGGAATGGACGTATCCATCGTCGAGATGCAGCCGCACGTGTTGCCGCTTTTGGATCGCGAAATCGTGTCTCCGATTCACGCGGAACTGCGCAAACATGGAGTTTCCCTGCATCTTAACGAAACTGTGACGGCATTTGAAAGAAATACGGATGGCTCTTTGGCGGTGAAGCTGAAATCCGGCGCCGCCGCGCACGCCGATCTCGTGATCCTGTCCGTCGGTGTTCGACCCGAGATCAAATTGGCCCAAGAAGCGGGATTGGAAGTCGGCGCGAGCGGTGGAATCCGCGTCGACGAACACATGCGCACCAGCGATGCGAAAATTTGGGCCGTCGGAGACGCCGTGGAGGCTAAAGACGTGGTCACCGGACGTTGGACCAGCATCCCCTTGGCCGGGATGATCGCGGCCAACATTCTGCGGGGTGACGCTCAAATCGCCCATTGGGAAAATCTGGAAAACCGTGATGCTTTCATCCTCGATGCGCGCACCCCGGAAGAATTCCAACGCGGCCACCTCGCTAACGCCGTCAATCTTCCGCTCGACGACCTGCGAGATCGAACGGACGAAGTACCGAAAAATAGGGAAGTATTGACCTATTGTTACGTCGGCCAGAGATCCTACTATGCCGCCCGCGCCCTGATCCAATACGGCTACGACATCAAAAATATCAGCGGCGGTTTTAAACCTTCACCCTGCTGGATGTGCCCCAGGACATCCGCCGCAAGCAGGATACCCGCTAGACCCATCGAAGCACCTTCTCCAGCTGCGGTGGTCGCAGTCTAACCCGCGGTCCGAGACGCAGTTCGATACAACGGCCTTCGGAAACCAACCGTCGCAGCTCGGTGGTCGCAATCCGCAACCGGTCGTAGGTCATCAAATCAAAGGTCTTTCGTCTGGATCTGAACGTTTGCGCATGGCCGGGGGGCACCGGCGGCTCTTTTCCGATGGCCCAATCCTGGCGATGGACGACGGCGCCCCCCGCGATGATCATTAAGATCCTGCGACCGTCTGCGGATGCGGGAGTCTCCCACAAAATCGACGCTTCGCTCAACAGACAGAGCCAGCGTGCCCGACGGATCATGTGGGCGCTGTGCCTTATCAGATTTTCAACACGTTGCGCAACGTTTTCCGGGGTCCAGTGCGGCGCGGCCTCCGGTATTCGTTTTTCCTCCAAATCATCTTCACCTTTTCTCGCGGATTCGTCTTGCGCGATTGGATCTGGCGGTTCCCGCCACAGCTGAGCACCCAGCCGAGTGAGCACGCGCAAGGGTGATCGGTGCCTCAATTGAAGCCGATGCCTTTGGCGGAACACGGCCAATCCCTGCACCATGCACGCCGCAGCAGGGGCATATTCCGGGGGCAGTCCGAGCAGCGTGTGACTCCGACAGGCATCTTCACGCCTCAAAAGGCCCTGCGTACCCTTCGAGAGCCAGACGGCCAGGCCTCGAAGGGATTGCCATAATTTTTCAGAGGGCAATGGCCCAAGGCAATACTGATCATCCGCCGGGAAGGCATACCGCTGGAAATCCTTCGAACAAAAACCGATCTTGCGGTGACCCGCGCGCAAGGCCACGTTGTAAAGCGGCGCATAGCGTTTGATCTCGTCGGATTCCAGTAAGGCCGCCTCGAAGGCCGAGCCCGTCTGCGTCACATTCAGTTGGCGAACCTGGGTCAGCATTTCCAGGGTATGTTCGCCTTGCGGTCCTCTTCCTCGGAAATAGCTGTTCACCCGCCGCTTCAGGGATCCGGCTTTGCCGATATAAAGCAGGTCGCCGTTTGAACGTGACATTCGATAAACACCGGGGGCGTCCGGCAGGTTCAGTCGCAGCGACGGATGCAGAGGATACTTGCGGTCTTTACTCCGGGAGGGGGGGGTCATGCCTCCCAGCCATTCGAACAACTGATCGAGTCTATGGACGCCACAAGTCGTTTTTAACCGTTTGACCATCTGCTGCCATATCAAAACGGTCGCTCGCGCGTGAGGGCCGCTGCGCCTGTATTCCGGCAGGGAATGACCGAAGTATCCGGCTAAAGCGCGGATTCCCCGGCGGGGCAGATCGGGCAGCAACCGTTGGGCGATTTCATGGGTGCAAATGAGCGTGAAGGGAAAGGCCTCTCGCGGCGCATGGAGTTCATGCAGCTGTCTTAAGAACGGCGCTTCAAAACGTGCAAAATGGATGACCGTCGGACAGCGAACGGCTTGATTGGCGTCCGCGACTTCCCGGGCCACGCGGGATAGCCGAGCCCAGACGTCGCGGTAAGACTTACCGGCCGTCAAATCATCCGGCGCGATACCGGTCAGGCGGGAAACCGGTCGCGGTATTTCCGCCTCGGCCGTCAATTGGCACAAATGCGCTTCGACGGGAAATTCCGCGAAGTTCTCCAGGTCTAAAGCCCGGGCTCTGGCCCAACCGATTTCCAGGAGATGTCCTCTGGCCGAGTGGGCGCCGGTTGCCTGGCAGTCAACCGCTAATATTTCCAAGTCCGCAAGTGAGGGTTGCATCCTCTCCCCCTGTCTCAATCCGTCCCCCCCGATACCACCTTCTTGCTAGCACTTACCTCAAAGAAGCGACACTGTCAAAGCGCCATGATCCATGCTTGAAAATCTTGACTCAAGTTTACCGACCTATTTTGTTTTTGTTTTAATAAAGTCAGCATGCTATAAGTTATTTTTATGAATAGCGTTTTCAGCAACGACGGGTCTGGCTCGCAAGCTCCGGCCGCAGCGACTGAAAGCGGTGCAGGCTCGGCGTTGCGCCTTGCCCGGAAGGATAACTTCACCTTACACACGGCCCAGATAACGATTTAAAGCGGTTGAATCCGCGGGAAAGAACTCATGGAACCAGTACTTTATGAGGCCCTGCAACGTTTGCGCCGCAACGTCCCGCAGTTGGCGCAAGTGCTCAGGATCGACAAAAACCAGGATCTGGACTCCTGGACCAGCATCGTCGATGCCAAACTGCTTTCGCGCCTCGCACCGGATTTTCCGATCGCCGCCGCCATCTGTGGTGGCGGGTCTTCCGGAAAATCCACCCTTTTTAACTCCCTGGTAGGTAATTGGGTCTCGCCGACCGGCGGCCGCGCGGGCATGAACCGCCGCGTACTGTTTGCGATTCCGGCGGAATGCACCCGCCAAGCCACCTACATGTCGACGCTCTTCGAACCTTTCCAAGCCGTCCCTGAAAAACTCCGGACCCCGGAAGATTTGGCCGTTCCCGGAAGGCCCCTTTACATTGTAAACCCCTCACGATTAGGCAACCTGGTCTTAATGGACACCCCGGATTTCGATACCGGGGCCCAAGGGAGTTACACCAATCGGGAAGTTACGCGCATGGCGCTGGAAGCCGCCGATATCCTGATATACATTTTCACCAACTCCAACTATAACAACCGGGACAATACGGATTTCATCGCCCAGATGCTTACGGGAATTGGCAAACGCAAATGCTTCTTGATCTACCGTGTTTATCCGAGCTTTGCCGAAGAGGAAATATGGGAGCATGCCCTGACCGTCGCCCGGGCTATCTACAGCGATGAAACGGACAGATATGTCCTGGGAATTTACCGCGCGGATGAAGACAATACCGTGGCCGCCGGACAGCACTTTATGAAATTGCGGCCCGTGCGTTCCGGGGGCCCCAGTCTGCGGCAGGCGCTGGTAACGATCGATACCCGTCTGCTGCGCATAGAGCTTCTTGCTTCGATTTTAGCGGACGTTTTGGCTCAAACTCAACTCATCCTTGACCGCGCCCGGAATTCCCTGAACCAGTTGCAGCTCTACCGCGATGCGCTGCAAACGACCCAAAGTCATTGCGTTCACGAGGCCCTGCAGCATTTTCCCATGGACCTGATCATGAGGCGATTTGCCGCCATTTGGGCCATGACCGATCCGTCCCCCGTGAAGATTTTGCGTAAAACCGGCACCCTCATCGAGCTGCCGCTCAAATTGATTTTAGGCGCCGCGGGCTGGGCCAAAGAGCAATTTTCTTCGGAGCAAGCAGCGACCCGGTCTTCCAAAGACTATCAGGATAAAGTGGATGAAGATTTGATCACCGCCAGCTCCAACCTGCATTCCAAAGCGGTGGGCAATCAGATTGCGGTGCAGATCGCTCCACAAGACCCGGTCGCCAAGCGGATGCTGGCGGCCATTAGCACCGCCAGAGCCCTCGACCATCCCGCAATGGCGCAAAATCCGCGGGCCGAATCCTCCGGCGGCCACACGGAATGGACTTTCTCTGTCGATACCCATCCGGTTGTTGTCCCCGCGCAGCAAAAACTGCGCGAACAGGATTTCAAGTCCATCCTACAGGCGATACGGGCGGGCAAGGATGAAGTCGTCAATTTAGCGCCCGACCTGGAAAAGGAACTCCGGGATCTGGTGGACCGTTTCAGAAACCAGATCGGCCTGTGGGGCAAAATCACGCAGTCATTTTGGGCGTTGCTGAATATCTTGCCGGCCACCGTGGCGGTCACCTATGTGCTTTCCACCGGAGACCCGGTAGGGGCGGTGGGGATCAAAATAAAATTGATCGGACTTTTCGGGGCAAAGGATTTCTATGCCTTATTGGCGATTCCGGCGACCACCGGCATCAAAAAAGCGGATCAAAAGCAGCTGGAGACCATGCTGGCGCCCATCGCGCAGACCTGGTTCAACCACAAGCTAAAAACCGTCCAAATGCTTTTCGAACAGAATATCAGCGGCTCCATCCTCCGCACCGCCCAGGAAGCCATCGTCGATGCAGAGCGGCTCACAGCGGAAATTGAAGCTGATCTAACCGAATGGACCCAAGGAGTGACAAAGGAATGATGGCATACCAGCAATCGGCGGCCCTGAAGGCACTGGGCACAATCGAACGCTTTAAATTTGATCTGAAATTGCTTGCTTCCGGGCTCGAAGCGGCCCCTCTCTGGCGCCCCGGGGCCGCCCTGCTCAAACAATGCGAAGAGGCCCTGCGAATGATCGGTGGGATTGCGGAACGTTTCGAACACAAACTGGTGGTCACCCTTGTAGGGCCCTGCGGTTCCGGCAAGTCCACCCTGCTGAATGCTTTGGCCGGAATTGATGATCTGTCGGAAGTCGGCCACCGGCGGCCAACCACGGCCAATTTGGTTGTCTTCAGCAACCGCGGCGACGACGCCCGGCAGTTACGCGCTCAATTAAGCCGTGAAACTGTGGAGATCAGGACCAGCCCGCCGGCGGTCTTGCTTGAGCATGTGCTCTTGATCGATACGCCGGATACGGACAGCCGGGCCCTCGAAAAACACCTCCCGATGGTCCAAAAAGCCATTGCCCTCTCCGATGTCCTTATCTGCGTTTTCGATGCTGAAAATCCGAAAAGAAGGGATCATGTCGATTTTCTGGCTCCATTTGTCCGGCTTTTTCACGGTGAGTCCCTGGTGGGGGTGATCAATAAATGCGATCGACTGGATGAAGCCGAACTGAAAAATCAGATTTTACCGGATTTTGCGGGTTATATTCAAACGGCATGGCAAGTGCCGGTCAACCGCGTGCTGTGTATTTCCGCCCGCCGGCATCTGCAAAACCCTGAGTGGGATGACATGGCCGGTCCCCGACATGAATTCGACCAATTCTCTGAACTACACGAACTGGTTTTCGAGACCTTCAATCGCGCCCGCTATGTGGCGGACCGCCGCATTGAAAATGCTCGCAGCTTGCGGGACTTTGTGTTCAATGAATTTCATCTGACAATTCGGGAGGTTCAGGCACCCCTGGATTCGGCCGCCGAGCGGATTACCACTGCGGAAAGACAGGCCTTGCTGGACGCCGTTTCCGCGATGCGCCACAACGAGACGCGGCAATTTTTCGCCGTCGATGTTGTGCTTTACCAGAAATTGGCCCAGCGCTGGCTGGGGCCGGTCGGATGGATGATCGCCATCTGGGCGCGCTTGCTGATTTTCGGTACGGGCCTCCTCGGAATGCTGCGATTGGGCCATCCGCTTAGCCAAATTTTGGGCATGATTTCGGCCTTACGTCATTTTAAAGACGCGAAATCGGCGATCGATGAATCGCAGAAGAATCAGCAGGTGGACGCAGCCTTTGCCAAGTATCGTTTGGCGATCCGGCAAAGCTGGCCGGATATCGCCGAAATGCTGGTGAAAGCCGGATTTGACGGTGCGGTCCGCAAGGTCGAAGAGCCTCTTTCCGCCGGGGGAATCATCAGCGATAGATTGGCGTCCCTATGGGCCGCGACCCTGGACAATGAAATTGAAAGGATGGCCGGCCGGCTCAGCGGGGCAATTCTGCAATTGCTATTCAATATCCCCGGAATCAGTATCATGGGGTATACGGGTTGGTTGACCCTGACGACGTTTTTCCGGGGCCATTATCTTTCGGCCGATTTTTTTCTGCACGCCTTTCTGGCGCTGAGTATTGTCTTATTGTTGAGTTTTTTTATCCTTCAGGGCTGGGTTCGCTGGGCGGCCGGGGCGGATCGGATAACCGGCAGGGCCTTCGGTGAATTAAGGAATCAGGTGGAGCATCTGGATTCATTATCAATGCACCCTGCCAAGGCTCAACTGGAAACGGTTCGGGGGCTGGTGACGGACGTTCACCCCTAGCAAGCAGAAGGCGAGGGCTACGCCTCGGGTGCTTAGCCGGCGGCCTTATTTGGAGTTTTGGGGGGCTTCCATTTCTTAAACGAGCTGGGTTGAAGGAGCTTTAGGAGTTATGGCGCGCTGTAGTTTGTGCCGCCGAAATGCACCTGACATTTCCCTCGCGCTGAGGGTCTGCCTGCCCTGTATTCGACGGAGTCCCAAAGATGCGCTGGCGGCCGCCGCACGCGCCCACCGCCGGAGCAGAGCGGCCTTCGCGCTGCCCGCGAAACCACCCCGTGATCCCCAGGGGGCTTCCTGCCATATTTGTGTGAATCGTTGCCAAATTCCGGAAAATAGTCTCGGATATTGCGGGCTGCGCTCCAACCGGGGCGGGCGCCTCATCGGCGTTTCCGCCACCGAGGGGAAACTTTCCTGGTATCATGATCCCCTGCCCACGAATTGTGTCGCGCACTGGGTGTGCCCCGGAGGAACAGGGGCTGGTTATCCTAAATATGCTCACCGCCTCGGAGCGGAAACAGGCTATAAAAATCTGGCGGTATTTTTTCATGGCTGTTCGTTTAATTGTCTCTTTTGTCAAAATTGGCATTTTCGCAATGAAACCTTGAACCCCCGAACCAGAACCATCCATGATCTGGTGGCGGATGTTGACCGGCGAACATCCTGTATTTGTTATTTCGGCGGAGACCCCTCCCCGCAGCTCCCATTTTCCTTGAAGGCCGCGCGGCAGGCTCTGAGCACTAATAAGGACAGAATTCTGCGCATCTGCTGGGAGACCAATGGTGCGATGCATCCCGACCTGCTCGACCAGATGATGGAACTGGCGGTCCTGTCCGGCGGATGCATCAAATTTGATCTAAAGGCCTGGGATTCCAATCTCCACATCGCTCTCACCGGCCTCTCGAACGAAAGAACGCTGGCCAATTTTAAACGTGCGGCCGCGAACATCGCTCGCCGGCCGGTTCCGCCGCCTCTGATCGCCAACACCCTGATGGTACCGGGTTATATCGACGAAAATGAGGTTCGGGGGCTTACGCACTTTATTGCGGCGATTGATCCGCAGATCCCTTACAGCCTGCTGGCGTTTCATCCTCAATTTTTCATGTCGGACCTGCCCCTGACGCCGAAGAGTACCGCCGACCGATTTCTGCACATCGCTCGCGATGCGGGCCTGACCAACGTCAGGATCGGGAATATCCATCTTCTCGGCTGAGATGGGTCCGTCCGGGATTGTACCGGATCGTTCCAAGCCATTCGGTGTTGGATATTCGTTCTCCTGGGTCGCATTAACCCGGTTCAGCATTGGGCCAAACTGCATGATCAGATCTGTAAATAGGCTTTTCCACTTTTTGAATTTACACCGAAAAACTAGCTTTCAAAAACAACGCATAGGAATCCAGAAAATGGACTCGGAGTGGCATAAATGGAGGTGACTCGGAAAAATATCCTGATCACCGGGGCCCCGGGAACCGGGAAGACAACCTTCATTAAACGCCTGCTGCAGGAGTTGCGCAATTTCCATCCGGTAGGCTTTTACACCGCCGAGCTGAGGAAGGGAGGGCAACGCCGCGGATTTGCCATGAAAGGGGTGGATGGAAGAGAAGGAATTCTAGCCCATGTGGAATTCCAGAGCCCTTTTAAAGTGGGGAGATACAGCGTTGATGTGGCCGGGTTTGATGATTTCATTCGTTCCATTGCGTTTCTAGATCCGGCAATCCGGTTGATCATACTGGATGAAATTGGCAAGATGGAATGTTTCTCGGAAAATTTTAGAAGATGCGTGAGGGAAATCTTGGACTCTGATAAATGCGTAATTGCGACGATTGCCCTAAAAGGTGGCGGTCTGATCGCGGAAATCAAGCGGCGGCCGGATATTTTTCTGGTGGAGTTAACCCGCCATAACCAGGAGGCGCTATTTGCAGAAATTGTCAAAATCGCGGCGACTTACAGCATTTGACCATTTAGATTGGTTGAAACACAAACAAATTGGGGGGAATCGCTGCGGGGCCTTTTGCTACCTGTATATTTGCTCAAACAATTTTTGTGCAGCGGCTTCATCCAGGCTTTTCAGGATCTTGTATTCCTCTAGGGCCGCCGCTTTGTTTCCTTTCTGCAAATACGCATATCCGATATTATAGTGGGCCGGTGTAAATTCAGGATCGATCCGTATGGCTTGCCGGTAAGCTTCCATCGCTTGCGCAGACTGGCCCAGTTTGTCGTAGATAACGCCAAGGTTATGGTGGGCAGGAGCAAAATCGGGGTTGATCCGGATGACCTGCTGATAGGCTTCGATGGCGTCCTTAAACCGTTCGAGTTTGGTATAGGTAATCCCTATATTGTAATAGGCCGGCGCCGCTTCGGGGTTGAGCCGAATGACTGCTTTAAAAGCCTCTTCGCCGTCG
>CP070697.1:526190-540417 GCA_020353555.1 Desulfobacterales bacterium | reverse complement strand
CGATGGTGAGGATGTGTCCCTTGTCATCAATGACCACACCGTTGCCTTCGCGCTCGGTTCCCAGGGCCTTCGCCGTGGATGCATCCGGAGGTATGGTGGCTTTGACCTTGACGACGGCATTTAGAAGGTCTTCCGGTGTCTGCGCGGCGCAAACCGGGCCACAAAAACTGACGATGATTCCAATGATTATGAATACGTATTTTTTTGGCATTTCCACACTCCCATACCCGTGCCTTAAACAGGCCGGCGGGGCATGCTTTTCGTTATCATTCCGCTTGAATTCTGTGGGTGCAAGGTGCGGGCGTCGTTAATTTTACACTAGAACGTTTACAGTAATCAGGGCAGATTTCAGCGGTCAATTGAGACAGCGGTGATACCCACTTAATATAATTCCATCCAAAGGATTTTCAAATAGCTATACGAAAAATGGAAGGATTCTAAAGCCGAAGCCAAAGACACCGAATGATCGAAGCGTCATCTTCTGGCATAAGACGGCTGCACCCAACAGCATCAGTACTGAGGATGCCGCTGAATTTGTCTCGGGCTGGATCTTCAGTCGTGGGTGCCCCGATTTTTTTGAGGTTGACACGAAGGACAGAGCAGGAAAAAATGTAGCATACGACATCCTCATCTGCTCAATTGACGCCCCCGGAGTATTTGGCCGATGCCATCAGCCGTGATATCCGACCTGGCTGCGCGCAACGAAGCTTTGCCGGTGGTTCGCGACGAACATCACACCATTGCCTCCAAGCTCGTTCAAAGGATTACAGACCGAAGACCAAGTACCAGCTTGAGAAAGAGGCGCTGGCCGCGGGCATCTCGCGTCTGCCGGAGGACCTCGGGTTCAATGTGGGTATATAGTCTTTCACCCCCTGGAAGGACATCCTCCCGGTGCAGAAGTCCGACCGCGAAACAGCAGCCGCTTCCCTCAGCCAGCTGCCGGCCGAGCCGTCCGGAAGGACGGCGCTGGTGCAAGGGCTGAACGAACTGGAGGGCGTACTGAAAGGCCTTTCGGGCAAAACGGTCGTTTATCTGTTCTCCGACGGCGGGTATGAAAGAAAAATCGCCGGCGTTCCTCAGTAATCCGGAGCACCTATCCTGTAGATTCAAGGATGCCCGCTATGATTGGCCGCGAAAATACCATCGCGTGGAACGGAGGGCACATCTGGCGTCCGATGAATATGATCTAATATCAACCTGTTTTCATCATTCCTTGTCAACATTGACCGGCTCCCGTTTTTCTTCGGCGGCGGACACCCAGGCCTTCAAAAGGGTATAGGCGACAGCCAGCACCACCGGGCCGATGAAGAGCCCGATGATGCCGAAGGCGATCAGGCCGCCGACGACACCGGCAAAGATCAGCAGCAGGGGCAGGTCGGCGCCTTTCCTGATCAATGCCGGCCGCAGAAAGTTGTCAAGGACAGCGACGGGCACCGACCAAACGAGCAGGACCGTCCCCCAGAGGGTATCGCCCCTCCAGTACAGCAAGATTACCGAGGGAATCAGCACTAAGCCCGGGCCGAGTTGCGCCACGCCGAGTATAAACATCACCGCCGTCAGCACAGCGGCAGCCGGCACGCCGGTGACGGCCAACCCAATTCCGCCGAGGAAGGATTGAATGATGGCCGTGAGGGCGACACCAAGGGCCACACCCCGGATCGCCTTGGCGGCGAGAACGGCGGTTTCCTCTCCTTTCTGTCCCGCCAGGCGGCGGGCAAAAACCCTGACGCCGCTTGCCGCGGTATCACCATTGGCGTACAGGATCGCTGCAATAATCAAGGTCAGCAGAAATTGAAGAATGATCATCCCGGCACTGCCGGCCTGGGAAACGAACCAGCGCACGACCCTGCCCGCATAAGGCGCGAGCCGCGCAGACAGGTCCTCCGGACTTAAAGCGGCGATTTGCTGCCAGCGATCGGCAAGTTCGGCTCCGACCAGCGGGAGACTTGCAAGCCACTGCGGTGGAGCCGGAACCGTAAAGGCTGCCAGAGACTTGACCCAACCCACGATTTCGTCCGCCTTGCCGACAATGGTGACAACGGCGAGCGAGAAAGGCACGACGAACACCAGCAGCAGCACCGCTGTCATCACCGCGACGGCAAGCCCGCGTTTACCCCAAAGCCGTCTCTGGAGGCCCAGCAGAAGCGGCCAAGTGGCCACGACGATCGTGGTCGCCCAGATAAACGGGCTGAGGAAGGGGCGGACCAACCAGAAGCTGGCAAAGATAAGCATGCTGATGAAAAGTACCGCCAGAGTTGTGCGGGTGACATCAAATGGGGCGTTGATCTTTGTATTCATTGACAAGATCCTCTGGAACCAGATTGGCTTTGCGCCTTTGTTCGTGCTCTTTGGCAAACCGGCTTTCGGGCATAGACAGACGGCAGCTCAGCCGTCCATAGCCTTTATGGCGTGCGCAGCCCCAAGTCCACCGACTCCGTTTTTCTATTTTAAGGATCGGGAGGGAAGCTGCCTGCGTGTAGTTGTCGGCCGACGGTTGCGAGGACAAATCTCCGGTCTTCAGCCAGTCCGTTTCCCGCGGGATTGGGCGTTTATTGGTCTCAGAGGGATTCAGGCGGGGTGGGGAACGGGTTGATCACCTCGACATTGCCCATTTTCCAGTTTTCCTGGAGGTCTTCCGTCAGAAGGTAACGGCAGTCACTGACTTGAGCGGCGGAGACGATCAAGGCGTCCCACCAGGACAGCTTGTAACGGCCCCGGATGTGCCACGCTTCCTCAACAACACGGGCGTGGACGGGTATCGGGTGCCGGACAAGAAAGAACCGTCCGTCTTCGCGGGCACTCTGTGGGTCCATCCCGGGCTGGAGCTTGTTTGTCACCATTACGTAGAACTCGTTGAGGACCTGAAGGCGCAATTGGTCGTTCTCTCCAGAGACGCATCATCCACGCCATGCCCTGCTGCTATGGAGTTCTGATGCATCCCTGCTGTAAACGAGAACATTTGTGTCAACGAAGACCCGGTCGGTCACAGAGGACCTCGCGGTCGGGAATACGTATCCCCTTTTTCTTCAGCACACGGGGCGACTGGGCAAGGTAGTCTTGCACAGACTTCGGGTGGCGGCTCTCGTCGAGCATTTTCTCACGGAACAATTCGCCGACCAGGCGGGAAAGACGGGTGTCCTCCCGCGCTGCGCGGATGCGGGCCCAACGGGCGACTTCTTCGTCCAGTGTAACAGTGACATTTTTCATGCCAGAATACTAGTGCAACACAAAACACGTGTCAAGCCAAATTCTGGGCGGTTGGAGGTTTCAGGCTCGTTAATTGAGATTGACCTCATGATACCAATCTTTTGCAATGTTGGGGTTTAAGATCCGGTGCGATCGAGGATCGGGCCAAAATAGCCTCAAACTAAGACGCATATACCGGTAATTACTTTTTGAGCGAGCCTTAAGCTCGGATCTCAAGATCGATTGGCTTGCACAGGTTGTTATTACAAATACCGGCGGAACAGGCCGCCACAGCCACGCGGAGATCCATTTCGGCGCGCAGCGTTATATAGTCTCCTGCTTTTGACCGCGGCTTACCAATAGTTAACTTACCATCGGGTGCAATGCTCACGTTCATAAAAATGTTAAATGGAGTTGCAATCATGGACGGGGTGACACCGAACTTGCGGAGCGCACCCGCCAGATTCTCAAGACAATTGGGGTGAGAATCTTCAATGCCATACTGGATCTGAAACATTTCTTGGCTACAGGGAGCGAAAAGAAAGTCATGCCTATCGACGGTATCCTCGCAGACACTCAACATCGGGTTGCTTCTGTTGGAATAGAGAACATGCCCGCGTCGCATGTAAATGGTGCCGTTGTGGTCAAAGCTGCGACCGTTGGATAACCATTCACCCAGATTATCAAAGGCGAAGGCAAAAAGATCGGCCACTTGCTCGCCTTGCGGGTCGATGACTTTGAGTCGCTGCCCTTTAAGAAGTTCGAAGCCAACTCCGGTTTGCGGATCTAGATGTATCTTTTTCATGCCGGATCTCTTTGAGGCCCGACCAGCCTTGCTAACCGCTTCGACAGCCCGATCGGGTGGAGCCGCTCGCGGCACCCTATTTGAAATCAACGCGCGGGTCGGTTTTACGAACCCTTATTTGCGAGTTTTTTTGCTGCCCAAAGCCGATGAGGTGGCGGCCCCTCCATGGTATTTCATAGGTCTAAACGGTTACGTCTTTCAAGCAGTAGGTTTCACCGATATCCAAGGGTATCAGCTTGATATCCGATCTTGTTTCGATTTCGTCGGCGAGCCTGCGAGGATCCGCCTCGAATCTGTGCATAGGAATCACAACCTTCGGATCAATCGCAATGGCGGCCTCTGCGGCCTCGCTAATATCCATCGTAAATTTCCCACCGATAGGCAGCAAGGCCACATCTACCTGCCCGAAGGCGCGCATCTCGGGTATGAAATCGGTGTCTCCTGCATGATAGATCGTCCGGCCCTCGATCATGATCAGATAGCCAACCCCTTCTCCTTTGTGGTGCTGTTTTCTGGTGGAACGCCCTTGTTCGGTGTTGTACGCGTGTACCGCCTCGATGACCACGTTAGCCCGACTTAGCCTCTCACCGGGCTTAATCGTTTGGATGTCCTCGCCTAATTCCTTCGCACAGCGCTTGGGAGCTATAACCAAAGTGTCCGGACGCCTAAGCCGGTTTACGGTGACGCGTTTACAATGGTCCTTATGGTGGTGTGTCACGAGAATCAAATCCGCCTGCTCCAGCTCTTCCGGCAATCCATCGATGGGGTCAGGCCACGAGGAAAACTCGATTCGCTTTGGGTAATCTTTGAAATAGGTCTTCAAGTAGGCGGGATCGATAAATAGGAGCGTGTTCCGCGCATTTATCTGAATCCAGGAAGGCGGGAACCATTTGATGGATATTGGCATCCTCCTCCTCATATTTAACCGTCTCCGGCTTTTGCAGCGTTGGGGTTTACCTTCCCTCAAGAAATGGCGGAGGCGTGATGGTTGGATGAACCAGGAAGAAAACCAGAGATAACCGATTATGCGTCGCCCCAGAATCGGAATGGATTTCAATTCAGCCGCATTCATCTGATAAATGATTCGACCCGCCTCCTCGAAGGTCAGGTTCTTTCCCTGTAAAACTCGATAAATAGCCAGGTACCGGCCCGTAGCGAGAAGAAAAATCAGCAAACGATTTTTTTCGCCGATGTACGGAATTCGAGGGGTGAGCGCTTCATATTCGCGGCGAGATTCGCCGATCAGTGAATTGGCGGGACCCTTACCATAACGGGAAATAAGAACGGATTTACTGCGAGCCATCGATCGATCAAAGGATTTCAAGAACTGCGGCTTACGCGAAAAGTAAGTATCTTCTCTCATCCTATTTCATCAACAGGCAGGCCAACGCACAATGCCGGGAGCCGAACAATCAAGATCCGCCGTTCGGAATGGCCGCCGCGCGGCTATTTAGAATCGGGTGAAACTGCTGCTTGGGCCTCTTGATCAAGACCGTTCATCAGGTTCTCAGACAAACCGAGCCAGGCCGAAGCAGCCTCGGCCGCTCGGAATACTGCGAACTCCCAAGGCACATCGCCGCTGAAGACTTCATACATGCGGGCCAAGCCAAAAGAGATGTCTTCGGGGGCCACCACCGCGACCTTCGATCTTGCCGTGGTGTCTACGAACTGCCCGCGCATGAAGTCGGCGAATTCGTTTAGGGCGCCAGCGCTTCTAACCGCGCTTTCGGTTTGGCGCAGGTCAACCAAAAGGTTGAATGACTTGTCGAATTGAGTGTCTTCATAGAGAGCCTTGTAGAAGGACAGAAATTCGTCGTCGCTCACGGCTCCCACGTGAACCAAGAGCACCAACCGCTCATCGGGTTTCAATTGATATGTTATCGGCATTGACACTCTCCCATGTGCAACGCTGGTCTTAAGTGGCGGGCGACTAAAACCCGGAAGAGGTAAAAGGCGCCTCGCTAGAAATCAACTGCGATTCATCAAAGCCCCGGGATATAGTCGGACCATCTGCCTGCCGTCTGTTATGCCAAGCTATTCATAATGGCTCCCCATTCGAATGACTTTGACTACTCAAGTTTCTCAGTACGTTCCTCGATTGGGGTAGCTGATCCTTCCCGAATTGCTTCTCGCATGCCGGGTACATTGAGCAATGTATAAGGTTTCCTGTATAGATCGTCAATCAGTCGATAAGGCTTGGATCGTGCTTCGGTGGCGGTAAACGGAGGCATGACTGAGAACGAAGGTTTTAAAATCTGTCTATTTTTATACTACGCCATAACATACGCCTCGTCAAGGCTGGAGCGGACGGCTTGACGCGGAGCGGCGCGATGAGGAAACCGAGTCCGCCCCCCGCACGCGCCCCTCCTCCGCCAAAGGGAGAAGGCGAATCAGGACGGCGGCGCCACGGTCAAATTCGATACCCGAGAATGAAGGAGGCCGGCCCTCTGCAAAACGTATTGACCTGCCAACTGGCAGGGGCTAAAAGGGGACCCGCGAAACCTGCGCGCTCGATAAAGGGGGATCGAGGGTTACGGGCAGAAAGCCGCCCGACGCCTGCGTGAACAATTAAAGCGGCTCACAATTAAACTCCAGCGGGAGGGTCGAAGGTCAAAGGAGGGGCGACAAAATGCAATGGTACGAATGCCTAACGAAAGAACAGGTTGAACAGGTGCACGAGACGTCTTTGCAGATTCTGGAGCGCATCGGGGTCGATTTTTGCTATCCCCCAGCTTTGGAAGTCTTAGCCCGGGGCGGGGCCAAGGTCCAGGGGGAGCGCGTGTTTTTCTCCCGCCGGCTGGTGGAAGAACAAGTCAAAAAAGCGCCCGGCCAGTTCACCCTTTACGCGCGCAATCCAGCCAAAAACGTCACAATCGGCGGGGACGCCATTGCTTTTATTCCCGGCTACGGGGCCCCTTTTGTCACTGATCTGGACCGCGGCCGACGCGAAGGGACATTGCAGGACTACGAAAACTTTGTCAAGTTGACCGGCGCCAGCCCATATCAGGACATCTGCAGCGGGATGGTGATCGAGCCCAACGATGTTCCCCATCAGATCCGCCACGGCCGTATCCTCTATGCCCTCATGCGCTTTTCCGACAAACCGTTTATGGGAAGCGCCATGGGGGCGCAGGGCGCTCGGGACAGTATCCGTATGGCGTCCTTGGCTTTCGGCGGAGAGGCCGAGCTGGCCGAAAAACCCCGGATGATCAGCATCCTGGGTTCTTTGACCCCCCTCAAATATGACGAGCGGATGCTGGGAGCCATCATGGAATATGCCCGGGCCGGTCAACCCCAGCTGATCTCCTCGCTGACCGTGGCCGGGGCCACGGGTCCCGCCACGATGGCCGGCACGCTGGCCTTGCAGAATGCGGAAGTACTGGCGGGAATTGTGCTGTCCCAGCTGGTTCGGGAAGGCGCTCCGGTGATTTTTGCCGGATCATCCACCAGTGCCGAGATGCGGACCGGCGCCTTGAGCATCGGTTCGCCGGAGATGGCCATGAATACGGCCGCCACCGCCCAGATGGCGCGCTACTATCATCTGCCCTCCCGCGGCGGCGGTGCGCTCAGCGACGCCAAGGCTCCCGATGCCCAGGCGGCCTATGAATCGATGATGAGTCTTCTGATGGCCCAAGTCAGCGGGATTCATTTTGTCCTGCACAGCGCCGGCATTCTGGAATCCTACAGTTGCATGTCCTATGAGAAATTCGTCATCGATGATGAAATGTGCGGAATGGTCAAGAGAATTAAAAGAGGGTATGCGATCAGTGAAGAGACCCTGGGGCTGGATGTAATTCGAGAAGCGGGTCCCGGCGGGCATTTCTTGGATAAAGACCACACGCTGGCGCATTTCCGGAGCGAGTTTTATCAACCGGTTCTTGCCAATCGCCGAAACTTCGACGGTTGGCGCGCCAGGGGGTCGCCGCTGATCGTGGAGGCCGCCAATAAAAAATACAAGGAAATCCTGGCCGGCTATGAGGCCCCGACCCTGCCCGCCGATACGGATAAGGCGTTGCGAAGATTTATCGAGAAGATGAATTGAACCGGCCTTTAGATGACGCCGCCGCGGGGGGTGGAAATACCCCCAAACGTCAATGCCTTCCGCCGGCTGGGGACTCTTGCGCAAATTGCGGGAATTGATGCCCAAATTCAGGAAAGGAAAGGCTGTAACATATAGGTCAAATCACTTTCCCGCGTCGGATAAGGACTCATAATGCTTTGCCAATACAACTCATCGGCGGGTGTGCCATTGAGCATGGCCTGTTTGAGGGTATTGATCAAGCCGGAGGCGTTGTCGGACAGAAGGTGAACCCCCAGAATTCTGTTATCCGGTCCAACTAAAATTTTATAGGCCGCATGTTGCAGGCCGACGCGCCTGTAAGTTGGCCACTGAAGGTTTTTGGCAAAGCTCCGGCGGTAGGCGACGCCGTGTTGTTGGAGCGCTTTCTCGGTTTGCCCCACCATGCCGTATTGGGGATAGGTGAAGAGCATGGATGGAACGGCCGCGTAATTGATCTGCGCCGGTGCGGTATGACGGAGTTCCGCCAAAATATTCTGCGCCGCGATGTGGGCCTCGTAGTCGGCCACCCGCGCGAGTTGCACCGTCGCCGCGCAATCACCCACGGCAAACACTTGCGGATTGGAAGTGCGCATGCGCGTGTCGACGGTGATGCCGCGGGCCGAGGATTCAATTCCACCGGCTTCCAAGCCCAGTCCCGCCCGATTCGGCTCTCGGCCCGCGCCGTGCACCACAAGATCGGCCGCGAAGGTTTGGCCCGAAGCGGTCGTCACCAGAAATTCGGCGGACCGCTGCGTGATGGCTGCAATTTCAATATTGGTATGGACTTCAATTCCTTCCGCCCTTGAAGCGTCGACCAAAAGACCGACCATCTCCTCATCAAACGGGTCCAAGGGTCTGTCCCGAACTTCGAGGATGATATTGCGGCTGTTGGGCGGGCCGAGCCGGGCCGCAAAATGGGCAAATTCAAACGATATGAATCCGCCCCCGACGAAAAGGATTCTCCGGGGCAGCATTTCCAGCTCGAGAAAATCATCGCTGGTGATGAGGTTTTCCCGGCCTGCGATCGGCAAGGGCATGGGTGCCGCCCCGGTGGCGAGTAAGTAGAACTTGGCTTTCAACTTCTTGGCGCCGACTTCCAGGGTTTCATGGTCCAGGAACCTGGCGTCTCCCGGCAGAAAGTCGATGTCCGCCTTTTTGAGGCCGTTCAGGGTCCCTTCCGGTATGCGCGCAGTAAACTGATTTTTTTGTGCGCGAATCGCTGACCATAGACTTTGGGGCTCGGCGACGATCCCTTTTCCCTGCAAGTGTTTGGACCTGGCGATGATTTCAGTGACTTCGTAAAACCATTTTTTCGGCTGACAGCCGTATAGGGCGCACACGCCGCCCGGCCGATCACTTCTTTCGGCCACGGCGGTTTTCAACCCCTGGGCTTGCAGTTCATAGGCGGCCGTTTGTCCGCCGGTCCCCGATCCTACGACCACTACGTCATATTTATCCATTGGATTCTCCCTTGCTGTCAGTCTTCACCCGCCTTGAACTTCAGATCGCGTTCAATCGAAAATGGCCGAATAATCGGAAATAAGAACCCAGGATATCTCATTTCCGAATGGGCCGCGGATGGATTTTCTGCTCTTGCGCCTCATATTCCAAGGCCACCGTCACGGTGCGATTCAGGGCCCGGCCTTCCGGCAAATTGTTGTCGTATAAAGGATTGAAAGGGCCGGCACCCGCATAGGTCAAACCGTCCCCGGCAGCGACCCCCCCGGCCAGGATCTGGTCGTAGGCGGCCTTGGCGCGCCGCTTGGATAGATCCAGATTGTATTCCTCCTTGCCGATGGTGTCCGTTTGGCCCACAATGGTCACCCGGGCGGAAGGAACTGCCTTGATCCGCGCGACAATCCGATCCATGACCGCCTGGTTGCGCGCTTTGATCTCCGCGCGGTCAAAATCGAAGAGGATCAGCGCGTATTTCTCCTGGACCTTATAACCCATTTGGCGGGCCATCCGTTCCTCTCTTTGGATGAAGCGGACGGACGTATTGGCAGTCGCCCGGTGGGTCTGCCCCTTTTGGTCTTCGACCTCCAGGCCGGCGGCGAGGTTCCGGTAAGCACCGAGCTTCTGAAGGCCGATATCTTTGATATTAAAGGCGTAAACCGGTCGAAGCGCTCCCTGACCTTCCAGTTGCGTGAGCCGGTCGTCGTCGCCGGTCAAAACCAGCCTCCAATGGACCAGATCGTAACCGGTCCGAATTTGGGGCAGGATACGGATTTCCGGCGTATCACAGATCGCCTCCACGTAAGTGCTTTTGATCGTGTCCAGAAGGCCCGGAAAATCAGACTGGATTTCAACCCGCTGGTTTTCCTGCCGGCCGGCCTCGACCGTGCCGCTGCTGGCAACCGCCGGCAAATTGCGGGCTTCCGTCTCCATGCGTTCGGGAGCGATGCCCCATATGTATTTCAAGTAGGCTCGCACGGCTTCCGCCCGGCTGCGTGAAAGGTCCGTTTTACCGAGTTCGATCCCCTGGTTGGAGTTGCATCCCACGAGCTTGATGCGCGCCTCGGGGTGCCGCACCAGCCGCCGGCCGATGATATTGAGGACCTGCTGGTATTTTTCGAGGGTGCCTTTCAGACGGCTTTCATCAAAGAACTGGGTATCGGCTTGCTTCGAGAAAAGAACATAACGGGGGGGAATATCGCTTTGGCCCGTTTCAAAAAAGACATAATTTAAAAGCGGCGAACTGTCGATGGTGGTCAACTCTTCGATCGTGACCGTATCCGGATGCAGGGCGAGGCCTCCCTGCGGCGGACCGGCCAGTTCGTGAATGAGCTGCGTCTTCGCCACTTTAATCGGGCAAGGCTCGGTCGCCGCGGCATGCATATCTCCATGAACATCCGTGACCCTGATGCGGGCGCGCAAATTGCCGAAGGTCACCAGTTTATCCTGACCCAACTCCTCCAGCGCAAAGGCATAGACGGGTTTCAGCGCATCCGTGCCGTTCAGCGTTTTGAGCACCTGATCATCGGCCACGATTTGCAGTTCCCAGTTGGCAATACCGTATTCGGCGACGATCTCCGGACGGATTCGGAGGGCCTGCACATGGCTGGATTCCAGGATGAAGTCGTCGGCGGCCGCGGCCTGCATCAAGATTGAATCATAGAGGATTTCCACCCGCTGATTTTCCAGTCGTCCCCCCAAAACCCCCGCCGGAGTTACTTCTTCCGGTAAATCGCGGGCCTCGACGTGCAAGCGCAGGGGATCGATGCCCCAGATATCGCGTAAATAGGCCTGCACGGTTTGGCCGCGTTGTCGGGCAAGTTCAGGATTGTCCTTTTCCACGCCGGCATCCGATCGACAGCCGATGATACGGATGCGGTCCGTCGTGTTTTGCTGGAGATTGCGACCGACGATATTCAAGATATTGCGGTAGCGTTCCAGGACGGTGGTGAGATTGGCTTCGTCAAACGACGCGGTCTGCGAACGATCTGAAAAAATAAAATATTTTTCCGAGATTACACTTTGACCCGTCTCAAAGAAGATTTTGTTCATAACGGGTGAACCATCGATCATCGTCAGCATATCAAAGTTCAATTCCGATGGCGCCAGGCGCAAGGGTCCATGGGGCGGTTCAAAAACCCGATAGGTCACCACATACCGATAGAGCAGGGTGGTCATGAAGGCTTGAAAAATTGGCAGAAGTTCGGTGGCCGAAGTTGCTTTCCAGATACGGCCGTTGTGGGTTTGGGCAAAGGATTGCAGAAAGCGATCCTTCTTGGGCCCCGGCATGTAGTCGACACAATAGGCCTCCAGATTCGCAATGCCAAAGGCCTCGGATTCCACTACAGAGCTTTTGAAGTCGCTGTTGAGATCTTCGCCATCGGAAAACACCACCAGAAACTTGTGATCCTTTTCGGGCATGGCCCGAACGATATCGATTCCGGCGACCATGGCTTCATAGAGATACGTCTTGGAGGAAAGCCCGGCCTCAAAGGCGTTTTCGAAAAAACGCTGCAGTTCCCCAATTTCACGGGAATGAAAAGTTCGGGCATGTAATGGGTACTCCTTGACCTTCAGGGTGTCGCTCTGGTCAAAAACCACCGCATGCACGTTATCGATGGGGCGCAACATCTTAAGAAATTCCTGCAGGGCGGACAGAAGGGGTTTGATCGCCTGACGTTCTTTCATCGAAAAAGAATTATCCACCACCAGAACGATGTTCAAGGCCACTTCTTCACTGGTTTCAAGCGGTTCAACCGCGAGAATTTTGGCTGGCTTCGTGCCTTTCTGAACCCTAAAATCTTCAATCTGCAGTCCCCGGATCGGGTTTTCCTCCGCATCCAGGACCGAGACCAAGAGTTTCTCATCGTTGATGAGCTGATAATTCAGTTGGGCCTGACGGCCCGCCACCGTCACCTGAAGCTCGTCGGCGGCATCGCCGGGGCCGCTACAAAAAAAACCAAAAATTACAAATAAAAATAAACAGGAAAATATCCGCTTCATCCGTTGTTCCCTCCAAGGTCGTCTGCGGCGCTTCCGAAACCGGCCGAATGAAGGCCAGGCCCGGTTCGGCGAACCAGTCGACCTCCGGCGTCTCCGCGCGCGTGTTCAACTCAATCGAGGTGCAAGCATTGTCCTCCGTGCTTTTACCGGGCACGCGGCTAGATCCGCACCTTATCCGGCTTTCCGATGAGCTGCGCCGTGATGGTGCGGGCTAAAAACACCTGGCTTCCCGTGCTTGTGGCCGGCACCTGGTCTTCGGTATTCAATTCCACCGCCAGCGCGCTCGTCCCCGCCATCCGCCCCGCCGCGCGCACGAGCCGGACCAGTTCCTTCTCGGCGTATGCGGTGGCCTGGTCCAGATCGGCGAATTGCTTGGCCCCGGCCAAGCCCTCGACGATGAATCCGCTTTCGGCGTCCGGTTTGATTCTAACCTGCCGCTGAACTTTGATGTGGCTGGTAATGGCGCCGATGGCGTTGGCGACTTCCGCATGTTCCGGAAAGATCGCTTCGGCCCCCAAGAGGGCTGCGGCCCGGGAAAGAAAATAGTGCACCGGCGCACCGATGCCGATGACCGGCCGATGCATCTTGACCTTGACGCTGAAGTGCGGTCCGCCGCCATTCAGCCAGTTAGCGATCAACATCTGGGCGGCCTCGCACCCGTGGAGTTTGTCGGGGTCCGTCTTTTCGTCCAGCTGCTTTCTAAGGATCTCCAGCGCCAGTTTTTTCACCACCGCGTGCAACAAATCGGCGACCAGTTCTTCGATTTTAATTCCGGTAATTGCGCTGAATATCTCACACATGCGCCGGGAGGCCTTTTTGTTCCAGAGATCAAAGCCATCGCTCGCATTCAGCAGATCCGTGGGGGTCAACCCGCAGCGTTGAATGATAAAATTTTCCTCCAGCCGCGCCAAGGGCAGAAAGCCCCGGTGAAAGGCATCGGTGCGCGCGGCCAATTCCTGCAAAGAACAGGGCCGTTCCCGCAGCAGCCTGACGATTTCGGCTTCGGGCGCGGTGAGGGACGTTCCGTCCGTATGCGCCGTTTGGGTCAAAATCTGCAGGGGCCGCGTGGAGCCGCGATATTCATCAAGCTGTTTCACCAGGAAATCGAGCGCCCGGTGGGTGTCCGGTGCGTGCATCCCCAGCCAGGCCATCGGTGCCACCCGCCGGGGTCCGATCTCAAACTCGTTGTGATGCCAAGCGATAAAGCTGTCGCCGCCCAGCCCGGTGGTCCGGATTTCCAGCGCCTTCACGTGGGTCTTAAACCCGCCGACGTTGGAGCCGGTCGCACATAGGCGCACAGACCCGTTATGAAGCATGGCGGTATCCGTGGTGGTGCCGCCCATGTCCACGACGATGGCGTTTTTCCGGCGGGTCAGATAGCGCGCCCCGGCGACACTGGCCGCCGGACCCGAAAGGATCGTTTCCACCGGCCGCTCGAGCGCCACCTCCTTGCTCACCAGCGAGCCGTCGCCTTTGACCACCACGATCGGGGCCTTGATTCCCCGCCGGAGCAGCACCGCTTCCAAATCCTCCAACAGCTTGGCCAGCCGCGGAATGATCCGGGCGTTTAAGACCGCCGTCTGCGCGCGCGTCTTAAAATTCAATAAATCCGACAATTCATGGCCGCAGGTGACAAACAACCCGGTTTCATCGCGCAAAATTCGTTTGACCTCTAATTCATGCTCCGGGTTGACCGCACCGGCAAAACCGGAGACCGC
>CP070697.1:511745-526090 GCA_020353555.1 Desulfobacterales bacterium | reverse complement strand
GCCACCACAATGCATGAAAATTTTATTTTCGTGTTAAATTGATACAAATTGGCGACCGCCAAGGGCATCGAAGCAACCAAGGCGAAAAGATGAGCAACAAACTTAAACTGAAAGCCCTCAATAAGAAAAAACTGTATGAGGAGATAATTTCCCAAATTGAAGTCCTTATAAAAAATGGGAATCTCAAGCAAGGTGATCAGCTCCCCCCCGAAAGAAAATTAGCCGAGAGTTTTCGCGTTTCCCGGAATTCCGTCCGGGAGGCGATCAGGGCGCTTGAAGAGAAAAGAATCTTAGAGAGCCGACCGGGAGATGGAACCTACGTGATTCTCAAAGAAGAGGATTCACTCATTAAAGGTCTGGCCTTCGCCATCCAGCGTGAAAAAGATAAGTTGCAGGAAATCTTTGAATTTCGGCGAATGATCGAGCCGCAAATCTGCGCCTTGGCGGCCGCCAATGCCACAAAGAGCGATATCCTGAAAATGAAAAAGATTTTAGAAAAGCAGGAAATCAATATTTGTCTGGGGCGCAAAGCAATTAAAGAGGACAGTGAATTTCATCTTTATCTGGCGAAGGCCTCCAAGAATTCAATCATGCTGGATATGGTCAATATACTTAATAGTTGCCTGAATGAGAGTCGTTCGGAATTCCTGCAGAGTGAGGAGCGACGAATAATGTCGCTTCAGGCCCATCAGAAGATTTTGAAGGCCATTGAAAAAAAATCCCCGGACGCCGCCTGGCAAGCGATGAGCGAACATGTTCTGGAAGTCGAAAAGATTGTCTCCGGCAACAAAAATCTGCAAATCTTATTGAAAAAAAGAGCTTAAAAGAACTACCGGTGCCTTTTTATTTTCCTCAGTTTCCCGGCTATCTTTAGCCGATAACTCGTTCTACTTTAACCCATTAACCCTGTTCACCCTTGGGCTTGACTCCGGAAGGCTTGCGGTCATGTGAGAAACTGGGACTCGCGCTCTTTGCCAACTGCTGTGATTTTGCGTCCAAAAATCCATGGATAAAGGAGGTGATCTAAAGCCAGTTGCCCTTTTTCGAAAAAGTGGGTCGATGAGAAAAATCCATTCGCATTTTTGCAACTTATGGGAGGGATGATCATGAAAACAAACACGCAAAGATCCATTCTATCCGTCGCCGCCTTGGCCTTTATTCTTTTAATTTCCAACATTCCAGCCCATGCCAAAAAGATCTCCATCAAACTTGCCACTGCAGCTCCGGTGAACAACATTACTTTGACATCCATTGAAGGAGACGGCCTTTCGTCGGAGCACACGATTTCCGTAATTTTCAAAAGAAATGTGGAAGTAAGAAGCAATGGCGAGATTGAAGTTAAAATCTTCCCCAACAGCCAGCTTGGTTCCGAAAAAGAGCTCTGGCAAAGTACCCAAGAAGGAATAATTCAAATGACAACTGCCAGTTGCGGTGCCCTGGCAAATTTCGTACCGGAATGGTTGGCTTTTACGACGCCCTACCTTTATGATTCTCCCTATGTAATGGCCAAAGTCTTGCAGGGTCCGGTCGGGCAGAAATTCAAGGAGCTAGTCATTCAAAAGATCGGAGTGCGAATTTTGGGGGAATCGTTTTTGGGTTTTCGACACTTTATGAATAGTGTTAAACCCATTCATTCTCCCAGTGATACCCATGGGCTGAAAATTCGAGTGATGGAAACTCCGGAAATGGTAAAATTGGTTGAAGGGCTAGGCGGCCAGGCGGTTCCCATCGACTGGGCTGAGCTTTATACGGCCTTGCAACAGAAGGTGGTGGATGGTTGGGAAAACTCGTTTGCCATGATTATTCAAAGCAAAACCTATGAAGTCCAGAAATACTTGGTGACGGATGGACATACCAACAATGTGCTGCCCTTGAGCATCAATGAAAAATTCTTTCAGTCGCTTTCGCCGGATCATCGGCGGATTATTATCGAATCGGCTTCCGAAGCGATAACGGCTTTTCAGGGATCTTTGGCTATCGGAAATACGCTGTGGGTGGATGAGCTCAAAAAAAGAGGCATTGAGATTTATACGCCGACGCCTCAAGAAATGCAAAAATTCCGGGACTTGTCACAAAAAGCCGTGATTCCCTACGTCGTATCACAAATAGGGCAGGAGTGGGTCGATGAGGTTGCGAATGCGGTCAAACAGGCGGAAAAAGAGTATTACGAGGGGAAATGATTGTTTTGGGAGGGAATCTTAAACACGTGGCAGAAGTCTGAAACGGGCGCCCCAAAATAGGGATTCAAAGAAGAAATGCTAGATCTGGTCATGATGTTTAAGGTTCCCGACTTTTATGGCCGGCCTATTTGGTTTTTTGAGATCCAAATTCTAATCGATCGAAAGGAACTGGTATGGGTTGGATAGATAAGCTGAGCTCCCATGTGGACAAATCAATCCACGGCGTGATGGCACTCCTGATGAGCCTCATGGTGATTGACGTTCTTTTCGGTGTGCTAAATCGCTTTCTTTTGAAGTATCCGATTTCGTGGACCGAGGAGGTCGCAAGGTTTTTAATGATATGGATTTGCATGCTGGGTGCCACCATCGCCATAAAAAAGGGAACCCACGTCGCGGTCATTTATTTTGTCACCAAGTTCAGCGCCAAAGCCAAAAATAGATTGGCCTTGATCAACCATATTTTGATAATCGCTTTTTTGCTGATTCCTTCCATCTATGGAATTAAGCTTTGTGTATCCCAGATGGGACAATTGAGTCCTGCTCTGCGCATCTCCATGTTCTGGCCATTTCTAGCGGTTCCGGCGGGATGTATCATAATGATACTACATGAAGTTGTACTCATCCGACGAACATAGAAGCACATCCCAGGGTGCAAACGGGCCCGCGTGGCATTGCCCGTCTGATTCCAGCAATAATTAGCCGCGGAGTTCGCATGGCGTCAATCGTTTTACTGCTTGTGACGTTAATAACGCTGGTGATTGGAATGCCGATTGTGTTCAGCATCGGAATCGCCGCCGTTTGCGGGCTGCTGGTGATTGGCGAGATACCGCTGCAATTCGTGCCGCAAAGAATATATGCGGGTATGGATAGTTTTCCTCTGCTCTGCATTCCTTTCTTTATATTAGCCGGAGAGCTCATGTCCCATGGCAAAATAACGGAAAGACTGCTGGAATTTGCCATAATCGTGATCGGTCGCATCAGAGGCGGTTTAGCCCTGGCGAATGTTTTGGCCAGCATGTTTTTTGGGGGAATGACAGGGTCGGCGATCGCAGATGCGAGTGCCCTGGGATCGGTCGAGATTCCCATGATGGTAAAATCCGGTTATGATAAAGAATTTTCGGCGGCGGTTACCTGCGCATCGGCGATGGTCGGACCCCTGATACCCCCCAGTATTCTGGTGGTAATTTATGCCCTTTCCGGGGGAGTGTCGATCGGCGGGCTCTTTTTGGCAGGGATCATTCCCGGCGTACTGGTGGGATTGGCTTTAATGGTGGCCAGCTACATTATTTCCGTCAAACGGAAATATCCGATACGCGAAGAAAAAGTGGGTTTGAAAGATTTCATCATAAGCTTCAGGCGGGTGATATTGCCGCTGTTTCTGCCGATTATTATCGTAGGCGGTATCATTTCGGGAATTTTCACCCCAACCGAGGCGTCCGCTGTGGCGGTCGGCTACGCCTTCGTTGTGACCGTCATTATTACCAGAAAAATAAAAATTGCGGATTTACCCGACATGCTGATTCATTCGGGGGTTATAACGGCGATCGTCATGATCATCGTGGGGACCGCAACCGTATTTGGCGCCGTGATTTCATTGGAGCAATTGGGGGACAAACTGGGCGCATTACTTCGTTTTGCTGGACCGCTGAGTTTTCTTGCGATCACCAATGTCTTTTTGCTGATTCTAGGTACTTTTGTTGACAATGTTCCGATGATATTGATTTTTGCGCCCACTTTGGCTCCCATTGCTGTGAGTCTCGGCATACATCCGCTGCATTATGGCATGCTGTTTGTGATCAACTGCACGCTGGCCATGATTACTCCGCCGCTGGGCAACGTCTTGTTTGTGGCTTGCCCGATTGCAGGAATTTCAATGGAGTCTTTAAGCAGGGAGATTTTCGTTCTGTTTCTGATCGAAGTCGGCGTGCTCTTTCTAATAACCTACATACCATTTACAACCCTATGGATCCCTGAGTTGTTTGGTTTTCTCTAGTTCTATTTTGTCACCTTAACCCTGTTCACCCTTGGGCGCGGCAGACTCTTGGGGAGATTTCCCGGAGAATGGCAGATGTTGAATGGAATCAATGGAGGCCCGCAATGAACGCGAAGATACCAAATATCGTTATCGATCCCCCCGGCCCGGAAGCCCGGAAATGGTTGGACCGCAGCAATGCGACCATGGCGCCCTACAACCGACCCTTTTACTATCCGCTGGTGGTGGCCGGGGGAGAAGGCGCGGTGGTAAGGGACGTAGACGGCAATGCGTTTATCGATTGGAATTCCGGGCTGGGGGTGCTGAACATCGGACAGTCAAACCCCCGGATCATCGCGGCGATGACGGAAAAGGCCAAGGGTTTCATGCATTATTCCTATACCGATTTTGCCTCCCGAGAGCCGGTGGAATTGGCCGAGAGACTCAACGAAATCCTACCGATGGCATGCAAATACTATTTAGCGAGCGGCGGGACCGAAGCCAATGAGGCCGCGCTGAAGATCGCGCGGCATTTCAGCAAGCGGCAGCTGTTCATCGGGTTCATGGGGTCATTTCACGGAAGGACCTTTGGTACCATGGCATTTTCATCCACGGCGCCCGTGCAGCGGCAGCATTTTCATCCGCTGATGCCCGGGGTGACGCTGGTGCCCTACCCGTACTGTTATCGCTGCCCCTATAAGCTCACGTATCCGGACTGCAGTCTGTGGTGTGTGGATTTTATCGAGGAATGGGTGTTGCAGAAGTTTGTGCCGCCGGAGGAGGTGGCCGGCTTCTTTTTTGAATCCATCGCCGGGGAGGGCGGATACATCGTTCCGCCGCCGGAGTTTTTCCCCCGGCTAAAGGCCATTGCCGCAAAGTACGGGATTTTGATGATGGCCGATGAGGTTCAGACCGGGTGCGGGCGCACGGGCAAGTTTCTGGCCATCGAACATTGGGATATATTGCCGGACATTGTGACCCTCGGAAAAGCCATCGGCGGCGGGGTTCCCCTATCGATCGCCGCGGCGAAAAAAGATGTGATGGATCTGCCGCCGGGGGCCCACTGCACGACCACGGGAGGAAACCCGGTCGCCTGCGCGGCGGCGCTGACCTTTCTGGACATTTTGTTTGAAGACCGACTGATGGAAAGAGCCTCAGAGCTGGGCGCCTATACGCTGAATCGGCTGCAACAGATGCAGGCGGAGTATGAGATCATCGGTGATGTGCGCGGCAAAGGCCTGGCAATCTGTTTCGAACTCGTGAAGGACCGGTATACCAAGGAGCCGATCGACGGCAAGGATTTCGTCGGCCGACTGTTTCGCAAAGGGGTTTTAGCGGTCACGGGGGGTGCCGGGATACGGATTTTTCCTCCGCTTGTGATGGAAAAACAGATGCTGGCGACCAGCCTGGACATCCTGGAGTCGACCCTCAAGGAGGTCGATCGGGAAGGCCGCACGTAGGATAACTATCGCGGTCGCAATTTCTTTTGTCATCAATCGGTTAAACTGTCGCCTTTTGAAGTCGGCGGATTTGGTCGAAAAGAGAATATGGAACGACACTAGCTTTCCGTTTGGGAGGCGATCAAACTTTTGAGTCGCAAAAGTTTTCGCCGGTTGAGTTACTGCAAACCCGACACCTAGCCAGCCAAACCTTGGAACTATCAGTTGACCCCTTGACACATTGACACGTTCACAGTCCGGACTTAGCTTACCTCTAATTTCATCACGCGGGGCATTTGGCCTTCTTCCCGTGTCAATGTATTACGCCCATCCGGCCTCTCAGGACAAAGGCGGCGATCATGTCAAAATCATCCTTCACCCTGATAAGCTTCATCTTATTGCTGGGCATTTGGACGTCCGCGGCAGCCGAGCCGGTCCTGCATATCGATCGGCTAGTGCACGAAGCCCTGGAAAAGAATCCGGAGATTGCGGGTGCCCACAAGCGCTTCGAGGCCGCCCGTGAAAAAGTTCCCCAGGCGGGAGCGCTGGATGATCCCATGCTTGGGTTTGGAGTGGTCAATCTTCCAAGCGATTTCGATATTAACGCGGAGGACATGACCATGAAGGAAGTCTCGGTGTCGCAGAAATTTCCTTTTCCCGGCAAACGGCCTTTGATGCGCGCAGTCGCCACGGAAGAAGCGGAGGCGGTATCGGCCGAGGTCGAGCAAACCGCCAACGAGGTTGTCAAAAATGTTAAGATCGCATTTTACGATCTTTCTCACATCTACCGTGCCATGGAAGTGACCCGGCGCAACAAGGAAATACTGGAGGACTTTGCCAGCATAACCCAGAGCCGCTATTCGCTCGGCCAGGGAATCCAGGAAGACGTTATCCGGGTGCAGGTCGAAATCTCCAGGATGGTGGACGAACTGATCATGCTGGAGCAGAAAAAGAGCGCCCTCGAGGCCAAGCTTAATTTTCTGCTCAACCGTCCCTCGACTAGCCCGTTGGGCCAGCCTGAGGAGTTCAAATTCAACCGCGTTGACTTTACCATCGAAACGTTGCAGCGATCGGCGTTGGAAGAAAATCCGGCCCTCAAAGCCCTGAAGAACAAAATCGAGTCCCGCCAGAAAAACCTTTCTCTGACCAATAAGGATTACCTGCCGGATTTCAGCCTGAAATTCGCATACGGCCAGAGGGAGGACCGGTTAAACATGTACACCGGCATGGTGGAAATGAACGTGCCCATTTTTGTCAAGTCCAAGCAAGCGCGGAAGAAGGCGGAAGCCCTGGCCGAGCTTCAGGCGGAGGAGGCCCGCTACGAGGCGACCCAAAATGAGCTTTTTTACATGATTGCCGACATGGGGTCCATGGCCGCGCGCCTGGAAAAACAGATCGAACTGTACACGACGGGAATCATCCCCCAGTCAAGCCTTCAGATCCAAACGGCCATGAGCGCGTATATGGTGAACAAGGCCGATTTCATGACGCTGCTCGACAGCCGCATGCGCTTATATCGCTATGAACTGGAATACCACCAGGCATTGACGGAGTATGAAAAAAACCTGGCATCTCTGGAGGCCGCCGTGGGAAGGCCTTTCCGGCGCGAGGAGGCGGGCAGATGAAGGGCTTTGGGTGGTTGATTGTGTTGCTGTCTTTGGGGCTAGCCCCGCTTGGGTTTGGGCAGGACAAGCATCCGTCCGCGCATCAGGAAAAACCGCACCACGAAGAGAAAATCGCGCCGGACGACCTGAAGGAGCTCAAGGGGCTGGACATGGAGTCCGTTCAAAGAGAAGGCAAAGTCCAGGAGCTTGCACCGGCAACGATTGAGATTTCTCCGGAACGCCAGCAGCTGATCGGCGTCAAATTCGGCACGGTGGAGGAGCGGCCCCTTGAAAAGGTGATACGGACCGTCGGGCGCGTTGACTACGACGAGAAGCGCATTTTCACCGTGTCTCCCAAAATCGGCGGCTGGATTGAAGAGCTGTTCGTTGACTTTACCGGTCGATATGTCCGCGAAGGCGAACCGCTTCTCACGATTTACAGCCCGGAGCTGGTATCCACCCAGGAGGAATATCTTTTGGCGCTGCATGCCAGCGAGAAGTGGTCCAAGAGTCCGTTCCCCGAAGTGTCCGGCAGCGGCAAACTGCTGGCGGAATCCGCGCGGCGGCGTCTCAAGCTTTGGGACATCAGCGACCGGCAGATCAGCGCGTTGCAGGAAAAGGGACAGGTTCAAAAAACCCTCACCCTCTATTCACCCTTCAGCGGCGTGGTGCTCGAAAAAATGGTCAACCGGGGCATGTACGTGACGGCCGGAACCACACTTTATCGGATCGGCGACCTTTCCGTGGTTTGGCTGATTGCCGATATCTATGAATACGAGCTGCCGTTGATCCGTCTCGGCCAGCAGGCCAACTTCCAACTTTCATATGTGGCCGACCAGGTTTTTACCGGCCGGGCCATTTATATCTACCCCTACCTGGATCCTCAGACCCGCACGGCGAAGGTAAGATTCGAGTTTCCCAATCCGGCCGGTCGGCTCAAACCGGAGATGTTTGCCGAGGTGGAGATAAAAATCGAGCTGGGAGCCAAGCTTACCATACCGGAAGGAGCTGTTATCGATACCGGTGTCCGCAAGGTGGCCATCATCGCCAGAGGTCCCGGCTACTTCGAGCCGCGGGAGGTGAGACTGGGAGTCAAGGCCGAGGGGTATTATGAAGTCATCCACGGACTCCAACCGGGGGAGAAGGTGGTGACCAGTGCCAATTTCCTGATCGACTCGGAATCCAAGCTCAAGGAAGCCGTCGGCGGCATGGCTCACGAACATGGTGGCCATTAAAAGCGGGGGTGAAGCGGCATGATTGAGAGGATCATTGAAGCCAGCGCTCGAAACCGCTTCCTGGTCTTTACGTTCGTTTTGCTGATGACGCTCGCAGGCGTGTATGCGATCAAGAACATCCCCCTGGATGCGGTGCCAGACATTTCCGATGTCCAGGTGATTGTCTATACCCCCTGGGAAGGCCGAAGCCCGGACCTGATCGAAGACCAGGTTACCTACCCGATCGTTTCATCCCTCATCTCCGCTCCAAAGGTCAAGACGGTCCGAGGGTTGTCGGATTTCGGCTTCTCCTATGTCTACGTCATCTTCGAAGACGGGACTGACATTTACTGGGCGCGCTCACGGGTGCTGGAATACCTCCAGCAGATCACCGCACGACTGCCCCAGGGGGCCTCGCCGGTGCTCGGACCCGATGCCACGGGGGTGGGCTGGGTGTTTACCTATGCCCTGGTGGATGAAAGCGGAACCTATGATCTGGCGTTTTTGCGTTCGCTGCAGGATTGGTACATCCGCTATGCGCTGGCCAGTGTCGAGGGCGTCGCGGAGGTGGCCAGCGTCGGGGGATTCGTCAAACAGTACCAGGTCAACATCGACCCCAACCGGCTGTCGGCCTACGGCATATCCATCCGGGAGGTCATGGAGCGCATCCGGATGTCCAACAACGACGTGGAAGGCCGTCTGCTCGAATTTGGCGGCCGAGAGTACATGGTGCGGGGCCTGGGCTACCTCAAGTCGGTGGAGGAGATCCAATCCATTGTGATCGGCAGCAAGGCCGGCACCCCCGTGCTGATGCGCGACATCGCCAACGTGGGCCTGGGTCCGGATATCCGCCGGGGCATCATCGAGTTAAACGGCCAAGGGGAAGCCGCCGGCGGCATCGTTGTGATGCGCTTCGGTGAAAATGCGCTAAACGTCATCAGCGCCGTGAAAGCCAAGCTGGATGAAATCGCACCCGGTCTTCCGAAGGGCGTCAAGATCATCCCTACTTACGACCGCTCCGAGCTGATTCACCGCTCCATTCAGAATCTGCAAAAGACGCTTGTGCAGGAAATCGTGGTGGTCAGCCTGGTGGTGATCGTATTCCTGCTGCATTTCAAATCCGCCTTGGTGCCGATCTTCGCCCTGCCGGTGGCCGTCGTTATCTCCTTCATTCCCATGTACTATCTGAAAATCACCTCCAACATCATGAGCCTGGGGGGCATCGCCCTGTCCATCGGGGTGCTGGTGGATGCTTCCATCGTGATGGTCGAAAACGGCTACCGCCATCTTTCCGAAGGCAGGGAAACGGATCGCCAAGCCAGCACCGAGAGCATTATCAAGGCTTGCCAGCAAGTGGGTCGGGCGATATTTTTCGCCCTGGTGATCATCATCATTTCGTTTGTGCCGGTTTTTCTGCTCGAAGCCCAGGAGGGCCGGCTTTTTCGGCCGCTGGCCGTCACCAAAACACTGGCCATGGCCGCCTCGTCGATTCTGGCCATCACTCTGGTGCCCGTTCTGATGACGTTTTTTTTGAAGAGCAAGCGCCTGAGGCCGGAAAGCGAAAATCCCCTCTCGCGGTTTTTGAAATGGGTTTACGAGCCCTTAATCCGCTGGGTGTTACGCTTTAAGAAGACGTCGATTCTCATCAATTTTGTCCTCATCCCGCTCAGCATTTATTTGATGCTGGGAATCGGCAGCGAATTCATGCCGCCCCTGTACGAGGGAACCATTTTCTACATGCCGATGACCAACCCCGGCATATCCGTGACCGAGGCCGGAAAACTGCTATCCGCCCAGGACAAGATTCTTAAAAGCTTCCCCGAGGTCCTGACCGTTTTCGGGAAAGCCGGCCGGGCCGAGACGTCCACCGACCCCGCCCCCTTCAGCATGATGGAAACCACCGTGCAGTTGAAACCCAAGGACCAGTGGACGCCGGTGCCAAAGGATTATGCGTTTCTGCCCCAATTTCTGCGCCCCGCGGCGCAGAAATTGTTCGGGACTTCGCGCCCGCGCACTTACGAAGAGCTGGTGGAAGCCATGGACCGCAAGATGCAATTCCCGGGGCTTCAGAATTCATGGACCATGCCCATCCGGGCACGGATCGACATGCTCAGCACCGGCATCCGCACCCCGGTGGGCATAAAGATCTTCGGTCCGGATCTGAACACAATCCAGGAGCTGGGAATTCAAATTGAAGGCCTTCTGAAGGCGGTCCCCGGCACCCGCAGTGTCTATGCCGAGCGCGTGGCGGGCGGTTATTTTGCCGACATCAAAATCCGCCGGGATGCCATCGCCCGCTACGGGCTGACCGTGGGCGAGGTCCAGGAGGTGATCCAGTCGGCCATCGGCGGGATGAACGTTACCCGCACCATCGAGGGCCGGGAACGCTACCCGGTCAACGTGCGCTACCTCCGGGAGCTGCGCGACGACATCGAAAAGATCGGCCGCATCCTGGTGCCCGTCAGAATGATGGGAGGCGTATCCGGGATGGGACCGGACGCGGCTTCGGGCACGAGACTTGCCCAGATTCCACTGGCTCAGCTTACCGACATCCGCCTGGCCACCGGCCCGGCCATGATTCGGGATGAAGACGCTATGCTCGCCGGCTACGTTTTCGCTGACGTCACCGGCCGAGACCTCGGCGGCTATGTGGAGGAGGCCAAGCAGCTTATCCGGGAAAAGCTTGCGCCGCCTCCGGGATATTTTCTTTCCTGGAGCGGCCAGTATGAGTTTCAACTGCGGGCCAAAGAGCGGCTGAAAATCCTTTTGCCCATTGTTTTCCTGGTTATTTTCATTTTGCTCTATATGACCTTTCACTCGGCGTCGGAGGCCGTCATCCTGATGATAGCGGTCCTTTACGCCATGACCGGCGGGGTCATCCTCCAGTACCTTCTCGGATACAATTTCAGCGTGGCGGTTTGGGTCGGCTACATCGCCCTTTACGGGATAGCAGTGGAAACCGGGGTTGTGATGATCATTTATCTGCACGAATCGCTGGACAAGCGGTTGCTGAGGGGTGACGTGACGCGGCGGGATATCCACGAGGCGACCGTTGAGGGCTCCGTTCTGCGGCTGCGTCCCAAGATCATGACCGTCGGCACCACATTGATCGGGCTTGTTCCCATCATGTGGTCCTCCGGCGTCGGGGCGGACGTGATGAAGCCCATCGCCGCGCCCATCATCGGCGGCTTGATCACCTCCACCGTCCACGTGCTGATCATCACCCCGGTGATTTTTGCGATGGTCAAGGAACACGCATTGAAAAAGGGAACGTTGCGCGCCACCCAACAAACGCGTCCATCCAATTCAAATCCACCGGCTACCAGAAGCGGTGCTGATTATTCCGTGTGATTGGCGAAAATTCAACCAAAGCAAGTCGTGTCCGTCAGCAGGGAGGAGGATACCATGAAAAAACCGATCGTATCGCTTGCAGCAGTTGCGGCGCTGTTATTGACGATTCCCGTCTGCGTCCGGGCCCAGCACAGCCACAGCCAGGGCATGGCGGCGGACAGCGGCATGCAAATGGACACCCGCACCGTTCTCGTGGAAGATGTCCAGGTGAGTTTTACCATCATGGCCAATGAAGAGCATCGCAAAATGCTCAAAGAGATGCAGATGAAAGACGACGTCGAACCGGGCACGACCCACAATATCACCGTCGTTTTGAAGGATCAAAACACGCAGAAGGAAATCATCGATGCTGCGGTCAGCATGAAGGTGATTGATCCGAAAGGCAAAGACGAAATCAAGACGCTCAAGTACGAAGCCATGATGAAGAGCTACGACGCCTATTTCAGCATGCCGGAGAACGGCCAATACCAGATTCTGGTGCTTTTCCGATATGGAGACCAGAAGAAGACGGCCGGGATTTACTATGAAATGCAATAAGCCGGGTGCAGAGCTGAAATTTCTCGGATTGTCCGTGGCAGCACGGGGTTCAGTGCGAAATAAGATCCGTTTCCTGCGGGGGTCAACCCCTAACCGACAACGAACAACGGGCAATCCCAATCGCGCTTGGACTCGATTGGGGTGTCAAACTGATTCGACTTTGACGGATTGGAAGGTGTGATACATCGCGTCCCAGGCCGGGCGCATCGCGTCCCGCAGCATTTTGTAGAGCCTGTATTTTTGCAGATAGACCCGGTTGGCTTCGGCGTTGGGTTGGATTTTGTCGGCGACCGCACACATGCGAGCCACCGCTGTGGGGTGATCGGGGTAATGTCCGGCGGCCACGGCCGCCGTGATGGCGCATCCCAAGGCTCCCAGTTCGTCTGCGGCCGGGATGGTGATGGGGGTGGCGAGTACATCACAAAACATCTGAACCCAGATTCGGCTGCGCTTGCCGCCCCCCGCCAGGAACGCCTCCCGTTCGGCACGGCGGGCGCGCAGGTTCTCCACATGGGAGAGATGGGAAAAGCAGACGCCTTCCAGTATGGCGCGCAGCAAGTCGGAGCGGCGGTGCCATCCCGCCAGGCCGTAGAAGCCGGCGCGTGCGGTAGGTTGAACATTGCTGCCGTAAATAAAAGGGTGAAATAGGATTTCGCTGGAAGTCGGGTCCGTATCGGCCAGGGCGGCGTTGATGACGTCAAAGGTGGAGATACCCAGCGTGGCGGCTTGCTGTTTTTCTTCGGCGCAGAATTGTTCCACGAACCAGTCCAGATTGGCGGCGCTACTCGCGGAGCCGTCCACCAGCAGCCAGCGGTGGGGGATACAGTAGGTGGTCGTGAACAAAACGGCCGGGTCGAATACCGGTTCCTGCAGGATCAGGCTGTTGATGGCCCACGTGCCGATGATGATGCTCAGCTGGTCGGCCGCGAGACAACCGCATCCCAGGGCCGTCATGTGCAGATCCATTCCGCCGACCGCAACCGGCGTTCCCTCGGCCAGACCGGCGGCGGCCGCGGCCGTCCGCGTGATCCGACCGCCAATGTCCCAGGCATTCAGCAAGGGGGGCAGCGTGGATTCTATCTCCGAAATGCCGTAGGCCGCGAGGATTTCGGGGCGATAGGCGATCTGCCGGGTGTCCGCCAGCGCACCCCCCGTGACATCGGTGTGATCGGAGTTCAGTTCACCGGTGAGTCGATACTTGATATAGTCCTTCACAAAACAAATGTGGCGCGTGCGCGCATAAACCTCGGGTTCGTGGTCTTTGATCCAACGCATCAGAACGGGCGGGGAGGCTGCCCAGATTTGATTGCCCGTAAGAAAGTGAGCCTTTTCAAAAGTTCCTTCCGTTTTGAGCGTTTCCACGGTTCCCAGGGCGCGCGTATCCGTGGAAAGGATGCAGTTTCTGACCGGACGGCATTTGGCATCCAGACCGTAAATGCCGTTGCCCTGCCCGGTGACGCACACACAGGCGATATCTTCGGCCTGGAGCTGTGAATCCGCCAGGGCCTCCTTGATGGCCCGGCAGGCGTGTTGCCACAGATTCTCCGGATCGCGCTCGGCCCAGCCGGGTTGGGGAAACAGCACCGGAGGTTTGGAGGTTCCGGCACCGATCACCCGACCGTCCAGGGAAAATATCACCGCTTTACAAACGGTCAGACCACAGTCTACGGCCAACATGCAGCTCATTTTTGGTGTGCCTCCGGCGATTTCCGAGTGGTTTCCAAAGGTTTCTCTCCCAATTTGTTGGGAGAAAGGGTTCGAGGGGCCAAGGGTTCAGGGGTTCAAGGGTTCGAGGGTCCCAGGGTTCAAGGATTCAAGGGTTCAAGTGTTTGTTCTCTAATGTTCTTATCAATGCCTTGAGCATCCTTTCGACTTGTTGAATCTCATCTTTGATTTTAGCGACGACGGCACGCTCCATGTAACCCAAGTCCCCAGACAGCAGCATCTGGGTTTCCAGTTCACAGTTTGATCCATAGGCAATGTATAACGACCTGACATAATCGGCGGTTGTCTTCCGTCCATAGCCCTCGGCAATGTTGGAAGGCACC
>CP070697.1:496390-511645 GCA_020353555.1 Desulfobacterales bacterium | reverse complement strand
CGTCCTATAGCAGATGAAAAACCTTTTGTCCCGCAAAAAATGATTTATTTCAAATTTTTTTAGACAAAATGGAATTTACCCTGTGACCGCTTACGTTATTTTAGATGTGGGTTGTGGACAGGGCCTGGCTTTGGAGCTGTTTGCCAACCACGGATTTATTCCAATCGGAATAACTTTAGAAAAAGAAGAGCTAAAAATTTGCAGACAAAAAGGGTTTGAAGTCTATGCCATGGACCAATCCTTTTTAGACTTCGCAAATGAAAGCTTTGATTTCATCTGGTGCCGCCACTGTCTGGAACACAGTATTTTCCCATTTTATACCCTGGGTGAATTCTTTCGAGTTCTCAAGTCCAAGCGGTTTCTTTATGTGGAGGTGCCGGCACCGGATACAAGCTGCGAACATCAAACCAATCAAAACCATTACATTGTCCTGGGACAAAGTGCGTGGATCGAGTTGATAAAACGCACGGGATTTCACTTAACCAATGTTTTTAACATTGATTTTAAGGTAGATGCGGGTTTCGATCGATATCACGTTTTTATCCAACGCAAGCCGTAACCCGCATTTTCGAATTACACGTGATTCCGTTGTCGGTGAGCAAAAGCGAGTCAACTCGCCCCACCGGCTGCCCCGCCTTGAGGGTAAGATCATTTAGGAAGTGTTCGGCCGGCCTAAGAGCTCCCGCAAGCTTTTCTCGACGCTTCGGAACGCCGTGTCCCAATCCCCAACTGCTTTCTGGCGAAACAGGCGCATCGTCGGATACCACGGGCTGTCGTCACGGTTCATCAACCAGCGCCAATCGGAATCAAATGGCAACACGACCCAAACCGGTTTGCCCATTGCACCGGCCAGGTGCACAACCGCGGTATCAACCGCAATAACCAGATCCAGAAGTTCAATCACCGCCGCTGTATCGGCAAAATCATTGAACCGCGACCCCAGGTCGACGATGCCCATTTGATTCAGCTGTTTCTCCTCTTCTCGATTGACTTCCTTCTGCAAACTGAACAGGGCGGTATCGGGGAAATGCAAAAGCCACTCGAGTTGACCAAGACTGCAGGAACGATGCCCATCATTGACATGCAATTGGCTTCCGGCCCATACCAGACCGATCTTAAACCCGGGCCTGGCTGTCTCGGCCTTCCATCTTGCGACTTTTGTCGGTGCGGCCAAAAGGTAAGGTATCTTCGCCGGAATGCAATCAAGTCGCGTTCCCAGTCTCCCGGCCACACTCAGCAAAGGGAGGTAGTAATCGTATTTCACATTGGCACCGCCTCCAACCGGGCGCTCCAATAACTGATCGATCCCTGGAAATCCGTCAAGCAAGGGAATAATCGCCTTCCGCACCTCGAAAATCACGGTACCGCCCAGTTTTTTTACATGGGGAAGGTAGCGCACAAATTGCAGGGTATCGCCGAAGCCTTGTTCGTCGTGTACCAGAAGACGCTTGCCTGAGAAGGCCCTTCCGTCCCAAATATCAGCGCCGCGATACCGAAAATCGGCCTTATACCGATCCACCTCAAAGCGCCAATCGTATTCATCCCACCCTTCGGCAAATTGGCCGGACACTAATAATGCCAGAGATAAATTCAAGTGCGCCTTGGCCCAATGGGAATCAATCGCGATCGCCTTTTTGAATTCCCGAATGGCTTCGTCGATCTTTTCCTGGGCGCGCAGATAGAGGCCGAGGTTGTTGTGAGCATCCGGCCGATCCGGACTGTTTTTGATGGCCTGCCGGGTATAATGGACCGCGGCATCTAGTTCACCATTCTTGGCGAGGAGAGTCGCCAGGTTGTACATGGTTTCAGCCGAATTAGGCTCAATTGCCAACAGTCTTTCGTAAAAGTGAACCGCACCTTTTACTTCGCCCACTTCGACCAGAACATAGCCTGCATTAAAAAGGGCCTCCGCCGCATTCGGATTCAGTTCAATGGCCCGCCGATAGCGCCCGGCCGCCTTTGTGAAGTTTCCCTGGCCTTTATAGATATTTCCGATCTTATTCCACAGTTCGGCTGAATCGGGTTCCAATTCGCAGGCCTTTTCGTAATAAGCCAGCGCCTTTTCCGGCCGCCCTTGTTCATTGAGCAGATCCCCCAGTCTGATCTGGACCGCGGAGCTGTCCGGCTTAATCTCCAGCACTTTTTGAAAACACAAAATCGCATGGTTGACTCGTTTTTGCAGATAATAAGCATTTCCCAGATTATAGTATGCTTCCGCGAACTCCGGGTCGCTTTGCAGTCCTTTCTGAAAACAGCGCACCGCCTGGTCCAGGTCATTGCATGATTTGTAGACCAATCCCAAATTGTTCCATGCCTCTGCCATCCCCGGATCCAATTCCAACGCCCTTTGATAGCATCCGGCGGCCGCGGCTAAACGTCCCTTCTGGGATTCAATGATCCCGAGTTTGAAATACGCACGGGCATCATCGGGCCGAATTGCCAAGCCCTTCGTATACCATAAAGCGGCATCCTCATGACCGCCAAGGCGGCCGTATAACTCGCCGATACTAAAGCACGTGTCCGCATCACGGGGTTGCAGCTGCAATTTCTTTTGGTAAGACTTGATTGCTTCTTCAAACCGGCCCTGCGCTTTCTCCCGGCGCCCTTGGGCATACTCGATCGAACCGAGCAAATGCAGCGCCTCCGGAAGGTTGGGCTCGACGTTCAGGATTCTTTGGCAGATCTGCCGGGCCTGATACTGCCGCCCGCATTGGTGACATTCGGCCGCCCGTTTTAAAAGGTTATGGCTGTCGCATTTGAGATGACCCACCGGCCCGTCCTTCATTCAAATTACGAAAAATCCAGCGTTCAATCCCATCCGCGCACTCTGGAACGCGTGTAGCCGCGAATGCTCCCACAGGCACACCGCACCTGCGGTCCCCTTGCAAGCTGAGTGTTTGCAGGAAAACGGCCTTGGAACCGCAAACACACAGAATATGCCCGTGGGGCCAAAATTGCCTCCGGGCAGCCGCTAACCCCCCGGCATTGAAAGTGCGACTTCAGGGGCGCCGATCAAGCATCGATCGACGAGGGCGCGGAGCCGCAAAACCAGTTCAGTCAGGCGTAAAGCGGCTTTCAAAGCGTCGACGAATTTTTGGGGGACACCCGCGGTCATAAACACGCTCGATCACGGCTAAACATCACGTCCCTTTAGCCGGCCAGTTCCATCGCTTTCAGCAAGTTCCTGGATCAATTACCGTGATCGGGTGCGGTCGCCCGCCGTTTTGAAATGTGGCCCACATCTCTTTGTAGGCAGCTTCCAAATTCCGGACGAAGCGGGAGGTATCAAAGAGGGGCGCGGTCGGCCGATTTCTCAGCAATTTCTCTCGGACGGCATTGAGTCTATCCGGGCAGCGGGCCAACTCCACGGCTATTTTTTCATATTCGGCCAAACTGGTGGTAACCAGTTCCGTCAGCCCAATGGCGGACAGAAGACTGGCCGATACCCGGGAAGCGAAATGCGACCCCAGCAAGGCAATTACAGGCACTCCCGCCCAGAGCGCGTCGCTCGTCGTCGTATGGCCGTTGTATATTCTGGTGTCCAAGGCCAGATCCGTCAAGCCCAACCGCGCCTGATGGTCTTGCCTGGGCCATTTTTCCGCGAATATTTGGCGAGCGGGATCCACGCCCCTTTCGCGGGCCGCCTGCCGCAGGTTATCGGCAGCGATATCATTGTCCCACAGCAACCAAATGACGCTGCGCGGGACTTTTCTAAGAATATTCATCCAACAATGAAACATCACCGGCTCAAGCTTGAAGGCTTGATTGAAGGATGAAAAGACAAATCCCTCCGCGGGTAAACCGACATCTTGGCGTTGCGGTTTGTCGACGGAGATCTTGCTCCCGTCGCGATTGATCTGATAGCAATGGGGCATATAAACGAATTTCTCACTGTAACAAGCGGCGTGGTCTTCCGGTGAAACGATCTTATCGGTGATGATGTAGTCGAAAAAATCGGCACCGGTCGTGCCGGGAAAGCCGAGATAGGCAACCTGTACCGGCGCGGGTCGCAACGCACAGACATCCAACCGGCTGCCGGCCGTATGTCCCCCCAGATCGATGAGGATACAAACTCCGTCCTCGTGGATGCGACGGGCCGTCTCACGGGTGTTCATCTTGCGAACATCGACGAACCGATCACAATCCCGGACGATTTGGGCGCGACAGGCGCTCCGGTCGTTTTTTCCATAAGAATAACAGTATACCTTAAACATTTCCCGGCTATGGCGCCGGTATAGTCCCTGGGTCAAATGCCCGATGGGATGATTTCGAAAGTCTTCGGAATAATAACCGAGAGTAATTCTATCTGAGGCGAATTTGAATCGATCAAAACAAAAGTCAACTTTGACGGCGGCGACGTGTTCGACAATCGCACGGCTTCTGGTTTGGGCAAGCGCGAAATTGAGGGCCGGATCCTGATGCCGGGAGACGTTGCCGAAAACCGCTTCGTCGCACATTGTGTGGTTTTCAAGCGCCTTTCTCGTCAATCCGTCAAGTGCGGGAGCAAACTTTTTCAGCTTTCGCCAATCACAGGTCTTCTGCAACAGATGCACAAGCAAATTATACGCCCCGCCATGGTCCGCTTTTAATTCAACCGTTTTTTCCAATACGTGGATCGCTTTGGCCCACGCGCCGTGGGCGTGGTAGGCAATGCCCAAGTTGTAGTACGCGGCCGCATAGTCATGCTGCAACTCGACGGCCGTCTTGAAACAGCGGATGGCCTCGTCCAAATTGCCCAGCGCTTGAAGCGAGACGCCCAGGTTGTTGTAGACCCGGAAACAAGCATCGGGCTCAGCCCTGAGCGCATCCGCCAAACATCGCACCGCGGCTGCGTGTCGCCCGAGTTGCTGATACACACCCCCCAAACCGATCAGGGCCGGGGTGAAGTCCGCTTGCGCTTGTAAGGTTTTCTGATAACAGTCAACTGCCTGACGGGCCCTCCCCTGTTGCCGGTAGATGTTACCCAGGCTATGGTAGGCCTCGATCAAATTCGGTTCCAGCTCAATGGCCGTTTGATAGCTGCGCACGGCCGAATCGAATTTTTTTTGCTCCGCTAAAGCATTACCCAGGTGGTAGTGCGCCGGCGGATATTCCGGGTTTATCTCCAAGGCTTTGCGGTAGCAGGTCACGGACTGATCTAAAGCCCGGTTCTCCCGATAGGCATTCCCCAAGTTCACGTAAAAAAGAGGTTGGCAGGTATCCAAGCGGATGGCCTTGCTGATCAAATTCGCCGCCCGACTGAATTGACCCGCCTGATACGCGATAACCCCTAATAAGTGGAGCGCGTCCGGATGCGCAGGTTGACGCTCAAGTATCCGTTCATACATACGACGGGCCTTTTCCAGATTGCCTTGCCGGTGTAAACGAACCGCGGCGTTGATTTCCGTCGACACCGCCACTTGTAAAGAGCCGTCTTCCAAACCTGTCACCCCCCTGCCGCCTCAAGATGAGATGCCGATGATTTTGAGCAGATTTTTGGCAGTTTGTCTCCAGGTAAATCGCTGCAAATCTTCACCAGCTCTTTGACCCACCGCGCGGATTTCTTCGCGATGGTGATAAGCATATTCGATCTTCTCAACCAGCTCCTCCAGGGCGGGCTCCTGCCATCGACCAATCAAATTGCGGGTCCCGTCGAAAACTTCCAGACTGCGCAGCGCCGTCAACAGCAACGAATTTTCACCGGTGACAACGTCCTTGTGTCCCGTCGCGTGGGAAGCAATCACGGGTTTAGCGCAGGCCATATATTCCATCAGAACCAAGTTGGGTCCGCCCTCACAGCGGTTCGGGAAAACCCCGATGTCCGTGTGATGGTAAATACCCCGCAGAAGATAATGGGGTACTAGCTCCAGCGTTTTAATTCTGTCGGGATCCAGACCGTTGGCCACATAAACCGAATTCATAAATTGGGTCCAATTGCCATTCGCAGACCTCGGCAGCTTGATGTAAGGTGAATGCGTCATCCACGCAATGGACTGGGGCCATAAGTTATACCAACAATTGACCAATACGATGTCCTTGTACTTATCTTGCAGGATTTTGACTGCCCGCAGGACAAGATCCTGTCCCTTGCGCAACTCAAATTTTCCGCCGGAAAAAATGACAAAATTTTCGGCTGATTTGGCTTTTTGAATCGGATAAAATTTTTGGGTGTCAATGCCTTGCAGCAGGATTTCACAATTCATGATCCCCTTTGCGGTCAAGCGCTCCCGACACCAGGAAGATCCCGCCAGGATGAGATCATAGCGTTTCGCATTTTCAATCGAATGTCCGCTGAGTTCATTTTCAAAAAAAGTGTAGCCGTAGTTCTGTCGGCCGCGAGCCTCCGGAAACAGGGGAAAGAAATGGACACTCGTTAGGGCCTGGAACAGTTTGCCCGGCAAATCGGGATTCTTATGCGAGTTGTCGCGCGCGTTCAGGACATGCACGGGTACCAGCCGCGACAATTCTTTAATTAAGTAGTCACTGCAAATACCCCACCCGTAATTCTTGCCGACCGTGAGCCCGAGAAACAAGGCCGGGATGTCCTGCCGCGCTCGTTTTTCGTCAGGCTGCGGATGGCCGATGATCGCCTTGGATAAGGAATTCGATCCCTGCGGAGGGAATGCCGTTTGCCGTTGCGATTGTCCTTGCAAGGAACTAGAGTTGCCCATGTTTTCCGGCTTCGCTCCCGACCCGTCTTTTGAAAAAATCTTCCAACGCCCGAATCACAGTCAAATCGTCGAATAACTTGTCACCCTGCTTGTTCACTTTTTGTTTTGTTTCCGCGTAGAAACGAGGGTCTTCACCCAGCCGAACAGCAATATCGATGTAATTGTCTTCATCGACGGCAACCGTCGTATGCATCCCCATCATCTTGAGCATGGCATAGGCATGCCGGGCCCGCATCAATTATCCCGGCAGCGTCACGACCGGCAAACCACAGCTGATTCCTTCCAAAGTGGTTTTGCCGCCCGACCAGCCGGGTGTGTCCAAAAGCACATTGCTGACAAGGTTAAGACTTAAATAGTCTTCCCAGTGGAGCCGCGGCATGAAAAGACCGTAGAATTCAAAATTGAGTCGGTACGATTCAAAAGCCGTCGTCAGTCGCCTCTTAAATGCCTGGGTGACAGCCGCACTTTGATGAGAAATAAAGACAAATTTTGCATTTTGCACACGTTGCGCGATCCGCGGGAAAATCCAGTCATACTGCGGAAGATATTTAAACAACGATTGCGGCGACAGATAGACAAACGCCGCCTCATCAATTCCCAAGGCTTGACGACCCGCGGGATATGGGGGCATACCGGGCTTCCGATAGCATAGAGCCAGGTTCGGCAGCCGGACTAATTCTTCCGCGTAATGCGCCGACGCATCCTCCGGTTCCATCAAATCGCTGCTTAAGTAATAATCGACGGTGGAAAGACCCGTGGTTACCGGATGTCCCCATTCCGCGCACTGGACCGGGGCCAGACGACAAGCGGCCAGTTGAAGGGTCATCGGATTCATGCCGATATCCGTAAACACCAGGATATGAAGATCGTCCGCGACAATCCGGCGGGCCGTGCGCTCCAAATTGGAATATATCTGCTGGTAGGCATCGAAAGCATTTTGGAAATACTCGGTGAGCGCGTCCGTCTTGTTGCCAATATAGTAACCATAGAGTTTGAAATCTTCCCGATTGAGATTTTCCACCCAACCTTGTAGAAATATCCCGACGGTATGGGAATACATACACGATGAAACAAACCCGATACGGATTTTTCCCCCGGGGCGCAGGAACGGCATGCGGCGGGGCTGTGCCCATTGCGGATAATTGGCGGCCATGATGCGGGTGATCAGTGATCCGTACTTTTTTTGAAGCGCAATATCGTTGCGCCCCTGGTAGGGGAGATAAAAATTTGTTCGGCTGCTGATCCCGTCCAAGGCATGCCTTCTGTTCGCCTCGCTGCTCAAGTCGGTGCTCCGGATCAGATCGCTGACGCCTTTCATAAATCGTCGGCGATGGACGCGTAATTCTTCCTCACTGGCATACAAAACGGGCAGTAGCAGGCGGTATTGCCATTGGGCCGCCGACATGCCGGGATCCAGCTGCATCGCCTTGCGAAAGCATTGCTTGCTGGCAGCATATTCTCCCTGAGTCTGGAGGGCCAAACCCAGATTATAAAGTATAATGGCATTCTCCGGCTCGATTGCCAAAGCTTGGCGGTAGCATCTGACCGCCCCGTCGATGCGGTCAACTGCCTGATACGCATTGCCCATGCCGTTGTAAGCGAGCGCCATGTCAGGATTGATGTCCAAGACTTTTTCATAGACTGACACGGCCTCTTCCCACCGGCCCATTTTGCTAAAGGCATTGCCGAGATTATACCAAGTGTCCGGATTGTGCCGATCCGCCTCGATCGATCTTCGAAAGCAGTCGCACGCTTGCTGGAAATCGCCCTGTTTTTGGCAGACATTGCCGAGGTTGTTTAAAACCGCGTTCATGGAAGGTTTGAGGGCCAAAGCCCTTTGATAATACCGAACCGCCTGCTCCAAGACACCGGTTTCTTGATATAAATTACCCAGATTGTAATAGGCTTCCGCCAGGTCCGGCGCTCTTTCAGCCGCCCGTTGATAACACGCGGCCGCTTCGTGCGTATCCCCCAGGGCTTTGTGGGCAATCCCCATATTCAAATAGGTCTCGGCCGATAGAGGTTCGCGTTTCAAGGCCTGGCGGTAGTAGTCGATCGCACGGGCGTTTTCATTTTTTTCGCGATAGACATTACCTAAATTGAAATACGCCCTCCAAGAATCCGGATTTATCGCCAAGGCCTTTTCGTAGCAGTCCAGCGCTTCGTCCCACCGCGATAGATCGCGGTAGATGGCGCCCCGCTCCTCATAGGCCTCGGCGCAACCCGGCTGCCGACGCATGACTTCTTGGAAACATTGGATCGCCGCGCTGAGACGCTGTTGCTGTTTTTGCGCCCGCCCCAGATTGAACCAGGCCGCCACCAAATCCGATTCGATCGCCAACGCCTGCTGGTAGCAGTGCACGGCCTTGTTACCGCGCCGCTGCTGCTGGTACGCATTGCCCAAATTAAACCAGGCCTCCGCATAGTTCGGCTTCAGCTCGATCGCTTTTTGGTATTTCAGGATGGCTTCCGCGGTTTCTCCCTTTTCAAAATAACCGTTGCCCAGGTTGTTATAGAAAACGGCCTGCCCGGGATCAAGGTGGACTGCCTTGCCGATGAGCGCCACCGCGGTCGCGGCTTTGCCAGCTTCCAAAGCCAGTAATCCCAGAAGATGAAGCGCATCCGGGTGGAGGGGATCGCGGTCCAGGATCCGGCGATAGACTTCCTGCGCCCGCTCAGACTGCCCCGACTGATGAAAAGCGAGTCCTTTTCTTAACTCACTCACAATGTCAATGGTTGCGCCGGCCGGCCTACTTTGCATTTTGCGGGGAAGGGTCCTTTTTACGGTTAGCGGCCATGAACACTTAACAACAGACCTGCAATACCTGCGCCGAAGCGGTTCTCATAATCCCGCCCCGTCTTGGCGCTTAAGGCGTTCTTGCAGACCTTCCAGACTTTCACTGGCTTCCAAACGCCAGGGTTCAATATCGATAACCCGGCTGTAAAAGAGTTTCGCATCCTCGAACCTGTTGACCGCTTCGCAAATATGACCGGCCGCCATGAGCACTTCGACGTCTTCGGGGTTACGCTTTAGGACGTCCAGATAGATTTCCAAGGCGTCGGTCACCTGTCCTTTGACAAGGAAATAAAAGTCCGCCAGATTTTTCGCAAAGGTGTTGTTGTAAGGTTCGAGCCGAACCGCTCTCTGGAGATGCTTTAGCGCTTCTTCATCGTTTCCCGTTTTTTGGTGATATACGCCCAGGTCGTTGTGCGCCGGAGCAAATTCCGGATAGAGTTGAATCACCTCCGCCAGCTTGGATACGGCCCCTTCCAAATCGCCGCCTGCGCCCATTTCCTTTGATTGCCGGTACAGTTCTTCGGGAGCACTCGTTTCGCCCTCCGCCGGGTGCTGACTCCTAATCTTATCCAAATACTCAAAAGCCTCCGCATGCCAGGGCTCGATTTCAAGGACTTGCTGGTAATAATCGGCGGCATCTTCGAAGTTATGCAAAACAACGCTGAGATTGGCGGCAATGAACAAAGTGTCCGCGTCTTTAGCACCCTTCCCAATAATTTGCTTATAGACCGCGAGCGCCTCTTCGACCTGCTCCAGCTCGGCATGGTAAAAATCGGCCAGGCATTTCAAAAACCCGATGTTTTCCGGATCATATTCAGCGGCGCGTTTGTAGCATTCCAGGGCCTTGTCTTTGTGTCCGGCTTTATAGTATAGAGTTCCAAGATCGCCGCACGCGGGGGCAAAAGTCGGATGTGTTTGCCGCAATTGTTCCAAAGCACAGATGGCCGCCTCATGCCACCCATTGGCCAACAACGGTTGAATGTCTTCGTAATATTCTTCGGCAGATTTCATCTCATCGTCCTCCTCAGCTCTAAAATTACGCAGCTCTCCCGATTTCGATCCGGTGCGTTGATACAATAAACGCCATTAGCGGGGGTCGATCGGAATGGCTCGGCAATCGCCGTCTTTCGCCGTGTGATACACGCTTGACTGATATGCACAAGGCCCCCGCAGGCGCAACGGATCGGGATGGAAAGTCGGACTGCGTGAGTCCGGGTATCGGTCTTGCACGCATGGTCCCACCGGGCCGCCGGTTGATTGTGCCCTGCGTCTTTCCTTCCTGGGGGATAGTCACGCTTCGTGTTTAGCTGCTCTCAATCTTCGTAATTGTGCCTTGACAGTTCGGACGACCGCTTGCCAGTCTCCCGGCCGTGGCTGCCGAAAAAGCCGCATCGTCGGATACCAGGGTGAGTCCTCGCGATCGACAAGCCAGCGCCAATCGGGTGAATGGGGAAGCAAGATCCAGACCGGTTTGCCCATGGCTCCGGCCAGATGGGCCACCGCGGTATCCACACTTACCACCAGATCCAGGCACTCAATGGCCGCCGCGGTGTCGGCAAAAGTCGCGAATTCTTCACCCAGGTTCTGCACTTCGACCGCGCTTTTTTTTATTTGCCCGGCGGCCGACCCTTTCTGGAGTCCGCAGAACTCAACGCGCCTGATTCTAAATAACGGCCCAAGCTCTTTCGGCGGACAGGTCTTGTTGTGGGCGTAAGTATCCTTCGCCGCCCATACAACCCCGATTTTGAGACCCGCACCGCCCATGCGGCGTCGCCAAAAATCAATTTTGGCAGGCAAAGCGTGAATGTAGGGCACCGGGGCGGGGATTGTTTCGATGTCGGTGCCGAATATCCCCGGCAGACTCATCAGAGGAATGTAGCAGTCATAGGCTTCCCTGGGGAGGGTGTCAAAGGACATGGGCACAAGTTTATCGACTCCCGGAAAGCCTTGAAGCAAATCATACAATTCATGCCTGACCTCCAAGGTTACGTGTCCGCCCAGCGACTTTACCCGCGGCAGGTAACGCACGAACTGGATCGTATCGCCGAACCCCTGTTCACTATGAACGAAAAGCTTCCTACCGGAGAATTTCCCGCCGTCCCAGCGGGGCTTCTGTAACCGGTGGGGATAGATTTTCTTCCAACCCGCGCGCTGAAACCGCCATTCATACTCTTGCCAGCCTTCTTTGAACCTTCCCGTCAGCAGAAGCGTCAGGGCGCGGTTGAAGTGGGCGTCCGCATGCCCGGGAGCGATCTGAACGGCCTTTTCATAATGGCAAAGAGCCTGCGCGAACTGATTCCGATCATGATACAATTTCCCCAAATTGTTATGGGTCTCCGCAAGGCCCGCTTGGCTGCCGATCGCCTTTTGATAGCAGGCCCGCGCCCGATCAAAATCCTGCCTCAGCTGATATATGATTCCCAGATTATGGTTGATGCTTGCATTCTCAGGGCTCAAAGCAAGCGCCTGCTGATAGTGTCGCAGGGCTTCGTCCAAATTGGACTGATCCCTGCACACCGTCCCCAGATTGTTGTAGGCGTCGGCGAAATCCGGTCTTAGGCGAACGGCCTCTTTAAAATTGGCTGACGCTCGTTCATAGTCTCGCAGTGTATGCAGGGCCATGCCCAAATTGTTGTAGACTTCGGCCAAGCACGGGTTGAGGGTCAGGCACTTTCGATAACAAGCAATTGCCTGCCGGGGGTGTCCCTGCTCCCGTAAGGCATTACCCAGGTTGCAGAGGGCTTCCAGAGAGTGGGGGGCTAGCCGCAGGGCGCGGTGATAGCATCGAATCGCATCCGTAAAGTCGCCCGAGGACTGGAACAGATCCCCCAAGCTCACATGGTAGATCGGGACCGCGGGATCATTGCGGATGGCTTGGCGGATCAGGTCCTGCGCCGCGGCGTGGTCTCCTCGCCGGTGTTGGATAACCCCCAAAAGGTGCAGGGCATCCGAATGGTCGGGCGCGATTTCTAGAATTTGACCATAAATCCGAGCCGCCTCTTCCCACCGCCCCGCCGTATGGTGGTGCACCGCTTTTCTGAGCGTTGCGGCGATATCGGTCTTATGTTCGGCCGCAGATATATTCATCGCAACTCATTCAGCCGGGGGCGGATTGGAGGTTGCCTGTTTTGAATCGTCATCCGGTTCGAGCGGGCCGCAAGCCGGTTTTACCGAAGCCAGCCACCGGCCAACCCGGTCGCTGTTTTCTCTGTCACAATCCTGACGGCGGACCGCCGGTGATTTGACAAAAAGAGCCGGCGCCGGCGCGCGACATCATCCCACCGACGCCAACTCGCTTGACACACCCCCGCACACCGGATGCCCATTAAATCCGACGGGCGGGACTCCCCGGGTCTGGCTCTGACGGGCAGCTCGCGGCATCCGTTTGCCCAAACAGACAGTTCATCCGACACCGCAAATTTCCCAGCCCCTGCGCGCCAGAATTTGCAATAGTCATACCAACCGGGCCGCGTGGGGTCAGGCCGTTTGAGTGAGGCCACTGCCCCCGCTGCCAAACAAAAAGCCGTCTCCCGGAGGAGACGGCTTTCTATCGTTCGGTTACCGCGGCTCTTAAACCAAAATGCTTAAGACCCTGCGGACGCTGATGGTTCGGTTGCCGGGCGAACCCCTCAGACCGGCCGCGCTTTCAGGGGCAGACGGCTGTCAAGAGGGAAACACGTTCAAGGGTGGACGGACCGCGCGGGCTTGCGGCATGCGCGCCGTGCTATTTTGGGCAGATAAGTCTAGTTGCTGCCGGGCGTCGTCAATTTTGGCCGTAATTTCGCGGCTTGGAAGCCCCATTTGCCGTGCCTGCGCATAATTCCACACGGCACTTCCAAAATCCCTTTGGAGCATACGGCAATCCCCGATTTTTTCACGAAAAATTGCGGCTCGTCCGGGGAAGCTTTCCAGGAGGCCCTCAAGGATTCCGATGGCCTCTTCAAATTCCAATTGCGCGATGCAGTGCGCTGCCTTCTGAAGAAACACATCGAAGTGCGCCTCCGGTATCAATTGCTTGGCGGCAAAAGGCAAGTCGGCCGCAAGTGTTCGGTCCAGCGCGGTGATCGCGGTCTTTAGAAGGTTCGCCTGTTCATCTTCCGGGCGCAGTAGGAGATACTCATTGAGCAACCTTCGGGTCTTTTCCTTGTCGCCGCTCACCCAGTTTTCCTTGATGGTATCCATCATGCCCGCAATCTTGGTTTCGATCTCGCTTTGCAGGGCTTCGACCTCGCGGACATCCGGGAAACGGTCACGGGCCTCCTGGGTGCACTTCGAAGCCAATCCCCATAATTGGGAATCGATATAGATTCGGGCAAGTTCCAACCGGAGGGAACAGTCGTGGGGTTTGAGTTCGACACATTGGTGATATTCCCGCTCTGCTTGCCAGATCTCGCCGGTTGCCGCCCAATGTCTGCCAAGCTCTAAATGCTTCGAATAATGCGATTCATTATCTTGCGGATCAAGTCCTTGGCGAACTGTCTCGGTTTTCCTCAAGTCGTCGACCATCCGGTAGAGCCGATCATGGAAAAAAGCGGCGGCCTTGCCATATGCGCGATAATGCTTCCCGATCAAGTCCAGTTCATCGCCAAGGCGCTCATAATTGCTGCGGTAATCCTGGGCCGCGATTCGTTCTCTGTCCTTCAAAATCGCATGAATATCCTCCCCGACGGCGATTTCCAGGATGTCAAAGAGCAAACGATTGTTCTGCTGGAAGTTCTCGAACTCACCCCTGATTGCCGCGAAGCGGCCTGCCAACTGGTTGGTTTGCAAATGATCATTCCCGTCTCTTAAAATAGCTTCAATCACCTGCTGCTGGCGATGGCAAACCGCTTGAAACCCGACAACGCGCTGGAGCATCGCCTCGAATTCGTCAACCGCCGCAGTGGGGCTGATGGCGGAAGTCCAGTCCATTTCCGCGAGCCTGCCAGGCACATCGATGGGGTCTTTCAGGTCGGTGGCCAAAATTTCATCCAGCGATTTAACCTCCGCTCCTTTTATGCGCGCCCCGTCCAAACTGGTGTTGACAAAGCGCACAAGGCTTTTGGCAATCTGGTCTTCCAAAAATACCTTGTCGGCAATCAGTTGCGGTGAAGAGTAAACCTGAGTTCCCTTGACACTCTGAACTTCTATCAAATCTTTAGGATGCAAATCGGCCTGAAAAATCGATCCGGCGGCATGGCTTCTGCCGGCAGGGTGAGAAAGGTCCGTACCCACCATTACAATTGGATCGGCACCGAGAGCCAGCGCCGCAAAAATCGCTGTGTGGCTCACGGACGCCAAAGACGGCAGCCTGCAATTCAAATCCCACTTTTTATCCAACCATTCGAGCAAGAGCTTGCTACCGGCGCTCACGACAACTCTTTTTGGTCCCAGATACTTGCGCACATTGTTCGGATTGGACTCGATCCCATAAATCAGAAGGACGCCTCGCAATTCATCTACATGGGATTTTACTTTTTCAAAGTTTACCTCAAAAATATCGGTCGTAACGACGACATGGGGCCGAACCCCGGAGGCTAATAAAGCGTTGACGGATGAATCGCAGCCGATGATTAACGCACGGTTGTTGATTTCTTTAAGCCAAGGTAAGCTGTTGTCCAGCGACGGACCGGCGGCGATGCAAACCGCGGGAATGCCGATGAACTGATCTCTGAGAGAATCCAGGGGCGTTCCAGCCAAGACACTGGGAAGATTTTCCAGCGCGTTGCAGAGCATCTTCTTGCCGTAGTTTTTGGTTGTGTGCCAGGAGTTGCGGAGGGTTTGGATGCGTTCCTTCAGCGTCCTTTCAAAGATGACGAACGCTTCGCC
>CP070697.1:481005-496290 GCA_020353555.1 Desulfobacterales bacterium | reverse complement strand
ACTTTGAATCGACTAAACCTCCGCCATAGAGCCTTCCGCCCCCCGGCCTGTTTTTTTAGCGACAACCTGCAAAATCCCCAGCATGAACAATACGATCACAATAATGCAGGTGCACATGGCATTGGCACTGGCCGTCCAGCCGTCATTGTCCAACATGATAATTTCAATGGCCGCCAGATGCACGGTCGCAGACACCAGAAACACCACCGCACTGATCGTGGTCATGGAACGCATGAAAAAGTAGACAAAATTCTGAAAAAAAGCGACCCGCGACAAGGGGAAAATGATTTTGAAAAACGTGCGGAGGGTATCCCCGCCCAGGCTGATGGAGGCTTCTTCGATGGATGGATCGATATTTCTCAGATTGGAAATACTGGATAATATCCCCAGGGTAAAATTACAGATGACAATGTTGATGACAATGATCCAGGGAGTACCGTAGAAAATATAATATGGCTTATTAAATGCCAGGATATAGCCCAGCCCCATCACCAGACCGGGGATGGCCGCCGGCATCACCGCCAAAAGATAGAGTCCCTGTTTAAAAAACGGTTTGCGGGTTTCCATCACGTAACCGGCCACGAGCGTGATAAAAGCGCCGCAAATCCCGACGATCAGAGAAACCCAGACGCTCGTCCAGATCGCCGCATAGCCGCCAATGGATGGGAACCGGTAATGTCCGAAGGTCAGCGACCAATCATACGGCCAGATTTTGACAAACGAGCCGATGATCACCGTCGCAAATATCAGGATGATGCAAAAGGCTATCAGACCACAATACAGGCTGTAACCTATTTTCTTCAAAGGCCTTGAAGGCGGTATCACGGGTTGGGCCGCTCCGCTGATCATGGCAAAAGTCTTGCGGGAAATGTAATAATTCAGCATGAAGGCCATGAGCGACGGCACCAGCAGAATGATGCTGATGGTGGCCCCCAGGTCAAACCGGTAAAGATTGGTCACCTGGGAATAAATCTCGGTGGCCAGAACATTGTAATCGGCGCCGATGACCACCGGATTGCCGAAATCGGTGATGGTCAGATTGAAGGTCAAGGCGGCCGCGCTGAAGATTCCGTATTTCGCCGATGGAATCGTGATGCGGGTAAATACCTTGAAGGGGGAAGCTCCTAGACTCTCCGCGGCCTCATCCAGGCGAATATCGACCGCCGACAGGGTCGTGTACAGGATCACAAAGGCGTGGGGCAGGCAATATAAAACCTCGGAAACAATAATCCCGGTCGCCCCGTAGATATTCCAACCGGTCTGAAGCAAATGCGCCGTAATCAGACCGTTGCGGCCAAACAAATAGATCAGTGCCAGGGCTTGAACAATGGAGGGGGCCACCAGCGGCATCATAATGACATTGCGGAAAAAAGGTTTGCCCCGGATGGTGGTGCGGGTCATCGCATAGGCAAAAAAGAAAATGATGATGGTCACGATGATCGTCGTGGCAAATGATACATAGAGGCTGTGCCAAAGGGCATTCAGAGTATAGGAAGTGGTAAAATACTTCTGAAAATTGGCCAGAGTGAAATTGGCCAGGCCGAACTGGCCGTCTTTGAAAAAACTCAACTGCAGGATGGACGACAGAGGAAAGAGCATGAAAAAGCACAGCAGCAAGCCGATAACGAGGGTTACCGCCGGCACGATGAATTTGTCGATCTCCATCCGCAGGGCGGAAACTTCGTAGGACGTTGTCAGCGCATTGGCCCGGGCGGCGTCGCTCATTTTTCCCTTTCGACAATATCCCAGGGGCCGGGACAAAAACATGCGGTCGCAATGACCTGCATGACTTCAATATATTGCGGAAATCCGGTAATGTCGGTGGATCGTTGTCAGTTGTCCGTTGCCAGCCGTGGAATCGTCCGTGAATTCAATCCCCCAACAATAAAGCAGCGCAAACCTCAGGCTTATCCCAGCATTTGAACTTATCAGAGCAGCCAATCACCGACACTATCTGAAATCGGAAGCGCTAGATCAATTTCCGGAACATCTCGCCGTAAACATGAAACGCATCCGGTGGGAAATAAAGCCGCATGGTTTCCCGGCGCTGTATGCTGGTTCTCTCAAATTCCTTCTCCGGCAGATCGACGATCATCTCTTCTCCCTCAAGAATAAAGGTGATTCTCACAACGGCACCCAAGAAATTTATGACTTCCGCGGTCACCTCGACGATATTTGACGGCACGCAGTCTGCGGCCGGGATGGTGACATCCACCCATTCGATCTTTTCCGGACGAATCGCCAGATGAACCTTCTCGCTTGGGACCGCCTCCATGTTTGACACCGTCAAGGCCAGTTGTCCAAATTTAACCTTGCCGTTCTGGCGGGTGCCCGTCATAAAATTGGAGGTACCTACAAATTCAGCAATGAAGCTCGACTTGGGCTCTTTGTATATTTCCCAGGGGGTGCCGATCTGCCGGAATTCACCATCGCGCATGATCACCACCCGATCCGCGAGAGCCAGGGCCTCTTCCTGATCATGGGTGACATAGATCATGGTGATTCCAAGTTCCTCCTGTAGTTTCTTGATGACGGTTCGAAGGCGCAAACGGATTTTAGCATCCAGGGCACTCAACGGTTCGTCGAGCAAAAGCACTTTCGGTTCGATGGCAATGGCGCGGCCCAGGGCCACCCGCTGCTGTTGACCGCCGCTTAGCTGGGACGGATAATGGGTTGCCCATTCCGTCAGGCCCACGAGCTGCAGCATCGCGCTGACCCGCTCCTCGATGAGCTTGGGCGGCATTTTCCGCATCTTTAAACCGAAAGCAATATTCTGACTGACCGTCATATTGGGAAAAAGGGCGTAAGATTGAAAGACGATGCCGAACTGCCTTTTCTGGGGAATGACATCATTGATGATTCTTCCGTCATAGATGATGCTTCCCGACGTGGCCTGCTCAAATCCGGTAATAATTCTGAGAAGGGTGGTTTTCCCGCAGCCGCTGGGGCCCAAAAAGCAAACAAACTCGCCGGGTTCAACAACGAGGTGCGCATCTTTGACCGCCACCAAGGAACCGAAATGCTTACTGACGTTTTCTAAGACCAGTCTTTTGGAAGTCGTTTCCACGAAATCTCCTTTAATCCAAGCTTCCACTGGTTGGGATGAACCCGATGTCGATCATCCCCGCACAAGACATTCTTGACGATTTCCGATTCGGGAAAATGCAGCCCTTCATTTTCAGCTCACCTGGGCAATCTGCAGATTTCAACCGGTCGCGAGACAGATAAAGCTTCATAAATCCTCAGCCGAGGATTTATGAAGCTTTTTAAGAGGCGCCCACAATTTGCGGATGCTATTTCAGAAAATGACTCTGCCACACTTCCAGGATTTTGGAGCGATTCTCCGACTGCCAGGGGAAATCCATCGGCGCCAATTTGATGGATTCCAAGGGCGGTAGATCCTCGGGACCCGGAATCCCCGGATAAGTGACCCCCAGCTTAAACTTCGCATACTGCTTCATGGCACCTTGGCTGATGGCCCAATCCAAAAATTTCTTGGCCGCCGCTTCATTTTTCGCGCCGGCCAGCAACGCATTGGTTTCAAGCTCATAGCCGGCGCCCTCTTCCGGCATCACCAGCGCTACCGGAAAACCTTGCTTCTTCAAAGAAGAATAAACGAAGGCAAACGAGCACCCAACGGCATACTCACCGGCAGCTGTCAGTTTAGCCGGTTTGGAACCGCTCTTGATATACTGCCCCATATTCTTATCTAATTCCTTTAGAAAATCCCAGGCCTTATTTTCCTCGACAGGCTTGTTTTTGTAATCCGGATCCAGCAGCACCAATAGGCTGGCCACCTGCAAAAACCCGGTGCCGGAACTGGCAGGGTTCGGCATAATCAGCATGCCTTTATAAGCCGGATTGAGCAGATCCTTCCAGCCTTTAGGCATGGGAAGGTTCTTGGCCTTCAAAACCTCGGTGTTGGGCACCAGGGCGGCCGCGTAGAGATCGATCGCCGTCCAGTAGCCGTCAGGATCCTTGAATTGCGCCGGGATTTTCTCCCAGCCCTGGGGCTTGTAAGGTGTCAGCATGCCTTTGGTAACAAATTCGGCCATGTTCGTAACGGCCCACCCATAAATACAATCGGCCTGCGGATTTTCCTTTTCGGCCAGCATCCGGGCCCCGAGCTCACCGGTCGACAGCCGAATCGCCTGAATATCGAGATCCGGCAGCTCTTTCTTAGCAGTCGCCAGATACTCGACCGCTTCCTCATTCTCCAATGAGGTGTAAACCACCACCCTCTCCTTGGCAAAACCGAATCCGGCCGTCACCCCTAAGGCCACCGCGACACAAACGAGTACGAGTCCTAGTTTTTTCATAACACCTCCTCATTTTTGAATGGTACCATTGCAGATGTTAATGGGACTGGGACAAAGAATGAATAAAATTCATTCTATTAATCGGCCTACATTTCAGATATATGGCTGCCCCCCATATGTCAAGCGAAATATGAGTTCGCCATCCCTGTTCGGGCTCCGCCCAAATTTCAGTAATGCGAGCGCGCTCCCGTGGCTTCGCAAGGCCGGCGGTGGGAAATTTTTTGGTAAAAACGGCGGTATTTAACCAGCGCCGCCATGGCGTGCGCGCTGCGGACTTGCTTGAATGGATTTGAGCACTTGAATCGCTTTCCTGCCAGTTCACCCCGGATTTTTTACCCAGGTACGGGGAAAGAAAAAAGTCTTCCGCGGCTAGATGGGCGAAGTGACTCCGCGTCTTTCCGCGGTGAGGTCTTGCCTTTTTGCCAACACGATCAGCGCGTCGACGACCACCACCTGTCCCTGAGGACTGATGATCATCGGATTAATATCGATTTCGGCGATGGCCTCGTTTTCCAGCCCGATTCGCCCCAAAGCCACCAGGGACCTGCAAATTGCGTCCCGATCAGCTGCAGCCTGCCCCCGGAAGCGCTCTAAAATCGCTTTGGACCGAAGTTCCAGCGTCATTTCCCGCGCTTCAATGAAGTCCAACGGGGCCACCCGAAACACCACATCATCGATGACCTCGGTCAGGATTCCGCCTAAACCCAACATCACACACGGGCCAAACTGCAAGTCACGGCTGAGTCCTAGAACCAGTTCGCGCGGGCCCCGGATCATTTCCTGCACCAAAAGGCCTTCCAGTTGAAACGCGGCCGCATCCGTCAACCGCTGATAGGCCGTCTGCAGCGCTGCCGATCCCTGGATGTTCAGTTCGATCAAGCCGGATTCGGTTTTGTGCATCAGCTCGGGGGCACAGGCCTTGAGCGCCACCGGATAGCCGATGGTTTCCGCCAGAGACAAAGCTTCATCGATGCTGTGCGCCAGTGCCTCTTTGGTCACCGGAACTCCATAGGCCCTAAGCAGCATTTTGGACTGATATTCGGACAGCGCGGTCTGTCTTCGCGCAAGTGCGTTTTGGAGCACGTCTCGGGCCGTATCGATCGGTTTTAAGGACATTATCGCCTCTTTCGCGTGGCGGGCGGAAGACGGACGGCTGATGACCGCAGGCGTTGGAGCCGTGCGTATTTGGCTAAACCCTCTGCGTATCCAGCAATCCGCTGTCTGCCCGTCGTTTGCGGGTCCTCGGTCTTCGCGGAGGCTTAAAGGCGGAAGGGGAAGAGCCTTCAACGTTCGTCGACGGGAACATATTTTCTTTCCAGCGGCCCCGTATAAATCTGGCGTGGCCGCGAGAGCTTCCAGCGGGGATCATCGATACTTTCCTTCCATTGCGCGACCCAGCCCGGCAGCCGGCCGATCGCAAACATCACGGTAAACATATTGGTAGGAATGCCAATGGCACGCAGGACGATGCCGCTGTAAAAATCAACATTCGGATAGAGATTGTGCGCGATGAAATAGTCATCTTTCAGGGCCACCTCCTCCAGCTCCTTGGCAATGTCCAGCAGCGGATCGGAGATCCTGAGCTTTTCCAGGATCCGATGGGCCATCCTTTTCATGATTTTGGCGCGGGGATCATAGGTTTTGTATACGCGATGACCGAAACCCATCAGGCGGAAGGGGTCATTCTTGTCTTTGGCCCGTTCGATCACCTGGGAGATATTATCGTGTTCGGCAATATCCGTCAGCATTTCGATGACCGCCTGGTTGGCACCGCCATGCAACGGACCCCAGAGCGCGGCAATCCCGGCGGAAATGGCCGCATACAGATTGACCCGACCGCTGCCCACAATTCTGACCGCCGAAGTGGAGCAGTTCTGCTCGTGGTCGGCATGCAATATCCAGAATACTCTCAAGGCCTTGACGACATCTTCATCGATGGCATAGGGTTTGACCGGTGAGTCGAACATCATATTGAGAAAATTGGCGCAGTAAGCCAGGTCCGGCCGGGGATAGACCACCTTATGACCCCGTGATATTTTATACGACATGGCGGCCAGGGTCCTGACTTTGGACAACAACCGCGTGACGGTGATGTTAATTTCCTCTTCCGTGGATTGCAGGGCCGGATAGAAACTTTTCAAGGCATTCACCATTGACGATAGGATTCCCATGGGATGCGAAGCCCGCGGAAAGTTCTCGAAAAAATGCCGCATATCCTCATGCACCAGGGAGTGATCGTTGAGCAGAACCGAAAAGCGGGTCAGCTGCTCGCGCGTGGGCAGGTCGCCGTTGATCAGCAGATAGGCCACCTCTTTAAATGTGGCGTGCTCCGCGAGCTGCTCCACCGGAATCCCCCGATACCGCAGAATCCCTTTTTCACCGTCCATGAAAGTGATGGCGCTGGCGCAGCTGCCGGTGCTGGCGAATCCGTAATCCAGGGTAATCAAGCCCGTATCCTGCCGCAGCCGCGAAATATCGATGGCTTTCTCGCCCTCGGTACCCTCGAGCAGCGGCAACTCATACTCTCGATCTCCGAATATCAGCTTCACATATTCAGTCATGGTGAATCCCTCTTCTCAAGATTGGGGCCGTATCATCAGATGGACCGTTATAGGGCCTATAGACCGATTTAAGCGCGGAGTCAAGCCCGCCGTAGATTAACTTTTCGGAATGCTTGTAATTTATTAAATTCAAGGGCCCTCTGATCGCCATTGATTTCAAATCTCCAATCGATTACACTGCGGTCAGCGATTGACCCGGAACCAAAGGAGCACGCCATGTCTTTCAAGGAAAATTTATTAAGAAAGATCCAAATCGACGAGCTGACGCACCGCATTCTCAACTCCATCGGACCCCCGGAAAGCGGCCGCAAGGTGGACAAAGACACCGTGCGCCGCCTGTTGGAAATGAGTCCTTATGTGCTCCAAAAAGAACGCGATCTCGAACTTTATATCCGCAAAATCGATACCGACCGGCCGCGAATTCTGGTGCTAGACAACGAGCTACCCATTTACCGGACCACGGTGGAAGATGTGGTCATGCGCAAAAGCCCGTTTATTAAGGAAATGGCAAATATCAGAAATATTATCAAGATATTAAAAGACAGTGACGTCAAGATCAGCCGTAAAGAGGATTCGGTGAAGGCCGTCCGGCAGGAATGTATCGAACAGCTGGATCTTTCCTTTAACGAGACCGATCTGGATGAGATCCGCATCGACGGGGCCGCTTCGCTGGAAAGCGGATACGGGGAAGGTGTCATCGAAAACCTGACCCTCCTGGCCGAACTGCTCGGCTATCAGTCCGCGCCCAAAGCCTTCCAGATCCGCCACAGCTTTATCTTGGGTGAATTGACCCGCGAAGAAGGCGGAGCAGAATTGTACGGTCCGATTGTAATCTACGATCGCATCCAAAACGAATTAATGCTGATCGACGGGCAGGTGAACAGTCGGGACGAAGGGCAAAAGGCAAGATTCCATCGGATAGCCACCGGCGCGGAAAAGGCAACGCTTCAGGGGGCGGAGGTTTTCCGGTATCTTAAAGAGGCCGCTGTTCACCGGAAGTTGTCAAATCCCTGACGGCGACTGTTTGAGCGCTGATTTTGTCTCCGGTGCGTCAACCTGCTACCAGGCTTTGGCGCTGATGATTTTCTTGATTGTTTCCTGGGTCTTTTTTTCCGCGAGGATCACTTTGTGGGCTCTCGCCTTTTTAATGGCTTCAGTCAGCTCTTGCAGATCGGTCGGCTTTTCGATGAAGTCGATCGCACCCAGTTTCATGGCTTCGATGCCTTTTTGCACCGTGGCGTGGCCGGTGAGCAGGATGATCTGCACCTCGGGTTTTTTTTTCTTCAGACGTTTGAGCGCCTCCAGTCCGTCCATTTCGGGCATCATCAGATCCAGTACAATCGCGTCGAATGACTCTTCATCGACCATTTTAAGCGCGTCCAGGGCGGAGGTCGTGGTGGAAACCTCCATGCCCCGGGCCCGCACCCGTTCCGACACGATATCCAAAAACTCCTGCTCGTCGTCCACAATCAATACTTTTTCACGCATGGTTCCTTCCTTTGTCAGCTGTAGTGCAATTCACCTACCCCATGGAAAGGGCGGGCGTCACCCATCGATCATCGCCGGCAGGCACAGCAAGATTTCCTGCGCTGCGGCATCGGCGGAAAGCTGGGCCTTGAGCCCCCTGAGCAGCCTCTTTTCGCGCTCGGCGGGAAACTCGCTGCCCAGTTGCTGGGCCAGGCGCTCAAGCCCGCTGAAACGGAGGTTCGCCCCTTGGGCCGTTTTTTCGGGCGCCAGCAACACGGGTCTTCCGGGCGCGGTGGCATTCATCGCGAAATCAAGGCACAGCCAGACGAGGTTCATCAAAAAAAAAGGCGACGTCGTCAGCGTCACCGGTGCGGCCGACGCTTTCAATTCCAGATTGACATTGCGCATGGTCGCCAGACGGCCCGTCAAAGCCATCATCAGGTCCAGAATTTCATTCAGATCCACGGATTTCACAGGATAATCCACGCTATGCGCGAACTGATTCATTTTCTTCACGATCTGGTCCGCGCGCCGAGTCTGTTCGGCTAATTTCCGGGCGAGACTCTTCAGCCGCTGCGGATCCAGCGCAACCCCTTTGTCCACCATGAGCATCAAATCTTCCAGCAATCCGGCATTTTCGTTGATGATCGCCAGTACATTTTTGATTTCATGGGAATTGGACGCCGACATTTGACCGAAGAACTGCAATCCCGCTGTTCCCACGGTATCCCAAGTGATTGTCATTCGGATACTCCTTTGGGGGCAAGAACTTCCCGCATCTTCTCAACCAAAACTTGGATACTGATCGGCTTCACCAGGAAACAATCGCTGCCGACCTCACTCGTGCAGGCCTTAAACTCGTCTTCGGAGCCGTGGCCGGTGACAAAAATGAATTTCATGCCGGGGCACTTCTCCTCGAGTCTTTTCTTCAGCTCGATTCCGCCCATTTTGGGCATCTTAACGTCCAGAACGGCCAGATCAAAGGTCTCGTTTTCCAGATACTTGAGCGCCTGTTCGCCCGTGGTCGCCCAGTTGGCCTGGATTCCTCGGAAAGCCAGCCGTTCCGTCAGGGTCGCGACCAGTTCCTGCTCGTCGTCCACTAATAGTACTTTCATTGTTTTGTGTGCTCCTTCTCGGAGACTGTAAGGGCAGAATAATCGTGAAACGCGTTCCTTCTCCGACCTGGCTTTGAACTCGAACGTCCCCCCCGATTTCCTGAACCAGCCCGTAAGTAATGGACAAACCCAGACCTGTTCCGCCCGACCGGGCCTTGGTGGAGAAAAACGGCTCAAAGACACGCTTGAGATCGGCCTCGGGAATACCGCATCCGTCATCGGCAATCGTCACCGCTACGCAGTCATTGTTTTCGCGTCGTACGGCGATGTCCAGTCTCCCCCCGTCTTGCATGGCCGCAAACGCGTTGTTGAACAGGTTGAGAAAAATCTCCTGCAGCCGCCCGCGATCACTTTCAAACTGCGGTATGTCCTCGGGCACCTGCACGGTGACCGCAATCGACCGGTGCTCGGCTTCCTTCCCCAGAAAGCCCAACACTTCGTCGATGACTTCGCCGATTTGGATCGGCTGGATACTCAAATCAATATGCCGGGCAAAGTTCAACAGGCGGCGGGTAATCCTGGCACAGCGGTCGACGGAGGCCAGAATCGAGTCCACCAGGGCCATCAACTTGGGATCGTTCCCGTAATCCTCGCGAAAGGTGAAGAGGTCTTTGATCAGTCCGGCTTTCTCGTTGACGATCGCCAAGGGGTTGTTGATTTCGTGGGCCACGCCGGCGGACAATCTTCCCAGCGAAGCCATCTTGTTGGCGTACTCGACCTCATGCAGGGTCATAACCCGCTTGTGGTCCACCAGATGAAGCTGGTTGACCAGGTAGGTGGCAACACCGATGATAACCACCAAGATCGTTGCAATACTGACCGCCAGAAAGCCAATCAGTTTGCGCCGGGTGGTAAACCAGGGCTTCATCAGCTCTTCGCGGTGCTTGACGATCATCAAGATAAAGGGGGTTTCCGCAATGCAGGCATAGCCGATGATCAGCGGCTGGCCGTCAGGGCTGCGACCTTCGAACACCTTGCTTTTGGGAGCAAATTCCGGAACCGGCAGGGAAATTTTCTCCAGCACGCGGCCGTGAAAACGCGACGGCGTCTGCAGAATTCCCTCGCGGTTGATCATGAACGCATCGCCCCTCCCGCCGACTTCCAGGTCGAACAGCAGATCGTTGAATCGTTCGGTATCCAACGAGGCGCGCAGCACGTAGTAGGAACCGTTGGGCAATTCGTGTTTGACGGCAATCACCAGATGGGGCAGCTGTCGGAAACCCAGAAACACATTGCTGATGTAGATGCCGCGCTCCAGCACTTGCCGGTACCACTCCTGGTCGCGATAATTCATTCCCGCCAAAGGAAAGGGTCCCACGTAAGTGATCTGTTTACCCGCGTTGTCGATCACGCTGAGATCGGCAAAGCCACCGAACCCCTTTTTCAGATTGGCCAGAATTTGAGCCAGCCGGGCCGAATCATTTAAGGTTTCAAAGCGATTGTCTTTATCGATAAAATCCAGGGCCGACTTTCTTTCGGTGAGAAAAAATGAAATGCTGCGTTTGGTGTTCGAGACCAGCCGTACCGTCCGCAGTAGAATCTCCGATTCGATGGCCTGTTGGGCCTGGTTGTAATCGACCAGGGCGATGGTAATCAGGGGTGCCAGGGTCACGGCAGCCGTTGCCAGAACGGCCAGTTTCCAGATACGGCGAAAGTTGAACATGTGCCTGTAGGGACCTGACGCGATATCTTTATGATCCCAAAAATCCGGTTTGAGTCTCGCCCATGTCGCCATTTTCGGTTCCCACCTGCCGGTTGGTCATCGGACTTCACTCGTCCCGACCTGCACCGGAACGATTAAGCCTTAGCGGCCAAATTCTGCCGCATCTTCTCGTTGGCCTTTTTGAGCGTTTCGGTCAACACACCGATATCGACTGGCTTCTGCAGATAAGCAAAAGCCCCCAGCTGCATGCATGTCTCCCGGTCGGCCTCGGACCCATGACCCGTCAGAATGATCACTTCGATCTCCGGGCGCGTCGCCTTGACCCGTCGCAAAACTTCAATCCCATCAATTCCGGGCATTTTGAGATCCAAAATCATGACCTCCGGCTCATCTTCCTGAATCATATTCAAGGCGGATTCGCCGTCGTAGGCGACGGTGGACCCCATATCGCGCATCAGCAGCCGCTCGGAGAGGGTTTGAGCGAACTCGCGCTCATCGTCCACCAGCAGCACCTTGGACGGCCTCTCAAAATCATACTTACGATAGATATCCGCCTGGTAATACCCTTTGCCGACCCTAGTGGCGACCGATCGCACGCCGGCGACCTTTCCGGCGACCGACTTGAGCTCCTCCTCCAAACGGCTCAGCATCAGTACGTGCTTGTTGATGGTCAGCGTGACCGCACCATCCTCGGCGCTCACGTCGACATTATGGCCCTCCCGGACCAGGGCCACCTCCGTTTGGGCGGCCAGATGAAAGTCTGCCACCGCCTGTTGGGAACGCGCCGTGGGTTGGACCACCTCCTTGGCCGCATAGGCCGTGATCAGTTGGGCCGCCTCCGTCACACTGGTCTTATGCATGGGAACCACGATATCGTACAGGGAGGCGTTCCAAGGATCGTCGGCACCCAAAAGGCTGGTGACCCAAACAACGCAATCCTCATCCTGTTTAGCGATCAGTTTGGCCGCCTCTTTCTCGGAAATCTTGTGTTGCACGATGGCCGCCTCAATACGGTATTTCAGTTCGGCGATCAGGCAGACCCGCAGGACGTGGCTGATCGTTGACGGGATGAGCTGGCTGGTGAACCCGGCAATAAGCAAATGGTCGCCGGTCAGCATCTCCGCCAGGGCCAGCTTCAAATAGGCGACGGAGCATTCTTTCTCGTGGGTGAACTTGTTGAAGACCGACGTCTTGGACGTAAAGGCCCGGCTGAGTTTAGGGGAGGAGATGCCGGACAACGCGCTCGCGCCTGAAACGACCTCCTGATCATTGATCAACTTGCCGCCTCTTTGGGAAAGCACCTCTTGGACAACCGGGTCGGTCTTCGAGAAGGTGCCGCTAAAGACTGATATCACAGACATACCAAACCTCGTTCTTCGGGTTAATTTGCCGTCAGGCGGCAGACGGTGGTCAGGGGACAATCCGTTTCGATGCCGCCCACGTGGGTTTCCTCATGAATGCCGCCAATCGCCTTTTCCATGGTCGGATAAATGTGGTCCTCGCCGATTTTGGCGTCCAGGTGGGTACGGCGCAGAACTTCCATGACGGATTCGTTCACACCGCTGAACGAAATGTCAATCCCGGCGCTGCGGACCCGGTCTACCAGTAAAGATAGCGTATCCTGACCGGAAGCGTCAATATCATTGATACCGTTGGCCGCGATGATAATGTGTTTGAGATTTTTCCGGGCGCGCATCCGATCCATGATCTGATCTTCCAAGTAGCTGGAGTTGGCGAAAAAAAGCGGCCCGTCAAACCGGATGAGGGCAATGTATTCGCACTCCTTTAAGCCATGGGTGAATGCGCAGCGCAGCGCTTCATCTTCATAGCGGGCCAAAGATGCGACATTCGGCCGCATGCTCTTGTAAAGGAAAACCAGCAGGGAAAGGATGACGCCGATCATGATGCCTTTGTCCAGGTGCGGGGCAAACGCCAGCGTGGACACAAACGAGATGATGGAGATGGCCCCATCATACCATTGACTGTGCCAGGCGTGGATAAAACCGGAAACGTTCACCAGACCGATGACCGCCATCATAATCACGGCCGCCAGTACCGACTGCGGAAGGTGATACAGCAGCGGGGTGAAGAATAACAGCATGATGACGACCGCCAGGCTGGTGAACACGCTGGAAAGGCCGGAAATCGCTCCGGACTGCAGGTTGACCGCCGAGCGGGAAAAAGAGCCGGAAGTCGGATAGCTCTTACCGATGGCTCCCACGATATTGGCTAGCCCCTGTCCGATAAGCTCCTGGTTGGGGTCGAGACGCTGGCCGGTCTTGCCGGCCATGGCCTTGGCGATTGAAATCGCCTCCATGAAACCCAAAAGCGAAATAATGACCGCATACGGAAAAAGACGCGCGAGGACACTGAAGTCGATTTGCGGCAAGGACAGAGCCGGCAGGCCGCGTGGAATGGTGCCCACCACTTCCCCCCCACCCATTATAATCAGGCTCTGGGTCGCAAGCGGTTTGTTGCCGACCCGCAGCCGCCAGTTACGGCCGTCAGCTTGGGCCCCCGGCGGAACTTCATCCCTAAGATAGAACGTGACCGCACCGTCGGCCTGCGGTACCCCCCTGAAAAAAAAGTTTCGCAGCTCCTCCCGGTATAGGTGCGCCTTGTAATCGAGCTCATCGATTTGAATGGCGATAACACCCGCATCCCGCTGGGCGTCCAGCTCCCGGATGGTGTCGTGGGCGCGCCGGGCCTCCTCGATCCTGCGGGTCACCTCGGTGCGTTCTTCGGCCAGCGATGTAATGGCCGCGAGGGCCGCGTTGAAATTCGTAATCAGCTCCCGGACCTTCGCGGATTCAATCGCCGCCGTATCGACGGTCGTGTTGTGTTCGAAGCCGGTGGCCCAGGAGATAAAAGTGGTCAACACCACGGCCACAAGCACGTTGGGAATTTTCGGCGCGATTCGTTTTAATCCATACATGAGCACGAAGGCGAAGACTCCCATGAAAAGCGTGGGCCAATGGGTGTAATGGAAGGTGGATTTAATCACCTGAATAATCGTTTCATAATGATGTCCGGCCGCGTCGACATACACGCCGAACATTTTGGACAACTGCGACGAGGCAATGATGATGGCGGCCGCATTGGTAAACCCGTTGACCACCGGATGGGAAAGAAAATTGACGACCACGCCGAGCCGCAGCACCCCGAGGCCGAATTGGAACACCCCCACCATGAGCGCCAGCAAAATAGCGTAGGCCACGTATCCCTGACTGCCGGTGGAAGCCAGCGGGGCGAGCGACACCGAGGTCATCAGCGAAACCATCGCCACCGGCCCGGTGGCGAGTTGCAGACTCGACCCGAATAAAGCCGCAATCATGGGCGGCAGAAAGGATGCGTACAGCCCGTAATAGGGTGGCAAACCCGCCAGCTGGGCGTACGCCATCGACTGGGGAATCAACACCAGGGCCACCGTCAGCCCGGATATCAGATCGATCTTGAGACTTGCAGGACTGTAGTACTCGAACCAGCCTAAGAATGGAAAAATCTTCTTTAGCATCCGCGCTACCTGCCCTGAGATCAAGGTTGTCGGTTTTGCACGATCCGGCGACAGGCCGCCATCAATTCGCGGGTTAACGCACCGGCATCATACAAGTTATAGGTTTTAAACCGCACGAGCCCATCGACGAGTAAGAAAATGATCAAGGCCGTCTTGGGGGGGGACACGTCGCCGATGGATCCGTCGGTCTTACCCCGCACAATCGCCCGTTCGAAGGTTGCGATGAAACAGTCATAGATCGCTTCCAGATGTCCCCGACAAACCGGATTGACCTCTGCCAGCGCGTAGGGATAATGGCGGTGCAGCAGTAGAAACCGCTCCTCCATCTGACCGGCCAGGTGAAGGTAGGCCTGAAGGGCGCCTTCCAGCATCTCCAAGCCATTTTGCGAGTTGTTTTCCGCGAAGTACGCCCGAAACTCCGCGGTCATGCCCTCCTTGACATTTTCCAGCATGGAAACGAATAGCTCTTCCTTGTTTTTGAAATGGTAAAAAACCGTGCCGCCGGCGGCCCCAATCATTTCGGCCAGCTCCTGCATGGATGTTTCCTTGTAACCCTTGCGGGCAAAAAGCTGAATCGCGGCTTCCAAGATCGCCTCTTTCCTAGACATCGAAACCCTCTTCGAAGAACTGACTGAGTACTCAGTCA
>CP070697.1:465556-480905 GCA_020353555.1 Desulfobacterales bacterium | reverse complement strand
GGGGGGGTGGGGGCGGGGGGGGTTAACCCCCCGCCCGCGACCGCATGGTTGCCAGCAGATGCAAGACTGGAAGAGGCTCGCCCCGAGGCTGCCCTACGAGGGGGAGCCGCTTCCAGCCATAATTGGACTCAAGGGAGACTAGTCATTCTTCCAGGATTCCAGACGGACTCTTTTTTCGGGAAGGTTGACTTTTTGCGCAAAGAAGTCTTCGTCGTCATCATCATCATCGTCATCGTCGCCGTCGTCACCATCATCATCGTTATCCAAATTTTCGGTATCACCGTCGCCGGTCGTTGTGATGAACAATATGTCTTTGTGCAGGACCGGATGCGAGCCCTGACCGCGGCCCGCTAGGATGCCGATGGGGACGATTTTCGTGCCATCGATGAGTTCGACTTTGTCGTTATCATTAAAATGCCCATCTTTGTCGATGTCGAACACCGGTTTGGCGGGCGCCAAACCCGTTTGATAATCCAGGGCAAACACCCAGGTTTCGCCGGCACCGGCACAAACATTTTCATCCGGAATAAAGGTCGTGAAAAAGACCACCCCTCCCACTACCAAGGGTTCGGTGAGGACCCGCTCACTGCCTGAGGTTCCGCTGGTCCAGAGTTTCATTTTCCAGGGCAAATTACTGTCGTTCGTGCCGGTAATGATGCGAACATCCTTGTCCTGGCCATTGATTTGGACGGTGGTAAAACCAGCCTCCAACTCGACCAGATCGCTCGCCTTATAGGTCTGGGGCGACGTCAGGTTGTCTTTTAGAGCAAAGAAGTATTGTTGATGGGTATCGTACTTATCCGCCTGGGCCTCAAACCTGCCCGTTCCAAAATAGACCCAGATGTCTCCCAGAGACTCGCCGAAACCATAAGACGCTTTGCCCCGGACCGGATTTTGATTCGGCGTGGTATTCTCAAAAGTAAACAGCGTCATCACTTGCGGAGTCATGTCTTGACCGATATTGGAAAGGCGGTACATGTTGCCGTAGAGATCGCCTACGTAGATCGAATCGGCCAGATAATCGCCTTGAAAGTCAGCAGGCATGGGCGATGCTAAAGCATTATTCTGCAGGCTGCCCGCCGTTAGGGTACCATCGACCTTGGCCTGCCCCCCGGAGTCATCCACCAGATTTTCCCCGTCGATAAAACTACCGGTCACATTTCGCAGCTCCAGGGTTGCATTGACTGTATCGACCGCAACGATTGTTCCGAGGGCGCCGGAGGTTTGACCGGAGGCAACTTCTCCCACCGTGAACGCGTTCGCAAGGTCTTTGTATCCCAGATGGTAGGTTACGACAATTCTTATGCGGTTGGTCGCCGTCCCGCTGGCATCCTTCCAGAGCTCCGCGCCGTCATGGGCCAGGATACCATACAGGTAGGCTTCTTTAACGGCCTGCTGTTCGGGTAGGGGCAGATAGCCGGAGCCCAAGAAAGCCGCCCAGGCGGTTCCCCCCGTCGTTGGGTCAACGTCTTTTATCTTGACCCTGTCAATGCTGGGATCGGCCCAGGTTTCGCCTAAGTAGCCGGGATCCGTAAACTCCCACAGAAATGTCGCGGGGTCATCGTTTTGCGCATCTTCGTTCAAGGGGTCGAAAGGCTTGCCCGAAGTAACGTCCAGGGCAAAATAAGCTTGCCCGCCTTTCCGTTCACCCACGACCAGGATCGTGCGCCACTCTTTAGTCCCTCCCCCGAAATCCGCATAAATATCGGCAACTTGGGGGGATCCATCAATATAGTACTGATGGCAGTAGGCCGGATCACACCGGTCACTGTTGTTTTCCAATTTAGCATGCATGCTCTTGGGCACAAACGTCCATTTTTCAGTCCCATCGATCAGACTGAATGCGTGCAACATGCCGTCATTGGCCCCGATATAGACCATGGATTCCCGCGGGTGCAGGTGAATCTTATCGATGGCATAATCCATATAATTGTCAAAGGGGTAAAAGAACGGAGGGGCTCCCACGATCACAGGGGTGGAATTGATGATATCCCCGATGGGTTTGGTTGACAGACATGAAAAAGCGTCATTGGCAAGCGTGCTCTCGGCGTAACGGATAACTTGCCGTCCGTTGGTGTCAGTGGGATCGATGATCCACAAACTCCTTGCCGCCAGATCGGGCATGACCTCGCTGGCTGACCATATTTTTTCGGTCCACAAACCGTTACTGTTCTTCCGAATGGCGTCCAGGTCACCGGTCCAGCGGGACGCGTCGAATTTAGCCACAATCACAACATCGCCCAGATCGGCCGAGGTGGTCGGTGCCGGCGCCGATCCGTGAAATACGACGCCTTTCACCCTGTCGGTGATCCTGTTCAACGTATCGATCAACTCCTGTTTATTGTTGGCAAAGAAAGGGCGGCCGTTACCGGCGGCATCTTCGTCGTGCAAGGCATAAATCTCGTCGGTGTCGAAGGCTTCACCCTTTTGGTTGGCGGCTTGCGCCATGGCGTATAATTGTTCGGCTTCATCCGGCGGCAACCCGAAACCCACCGCCACCGGGGTTACACCGGCATCGGCCAGGGCCTCTGTCGCCGTGGTAACACCGGCCACGCTCGAATCCACGTTGCCGATACCGTCGGTGACGTTGATTAGGAACTTGGGCTGGCAGTCCGCCGCAACGTAGTAATCGCCCCCCTGGTCGGCTTTAGTACTCTCAAAATATTTCCGGGCCGCATTGATCGAAGGTGCGAAGGGTGTTGTGTAGAGCGGCTCCAAGGGACTGATGGCATCCTGCAGATCCTGCTGATGCGCGTCGTTGTGAAGCTTGCATCCGACGTGCACTTTGGTGTAATCGATACTTGATACATAGCCATAAGTGCTTTGGGACGTCCAGGATCCAAAACCCCAGGCGATCGCGCGGTCTTGCACCAGATCCCCAATGACCGCTTTGCCAATGTCGATGCGGCGTTCCTGCGTGGCTCCTTCCCAGGCGGCAATCGCATTCCAGCTCACCGCTGCGGAAGTTTTCGTCCGACTTGAGATGTTATCGTTCTGATCGGCAAAGGTCGGCGGATTATCAAGGTCTTCCCCCCATATCGTCAGAGAAGTCGACACACTGTCGGACTCGTCAACGACAAATTCAATCGCGGCCTCGGTAATGGTCGCCCCTTGGGGGATGCTCACATCCTGGAAACGGACCCCCACGACCTGGTCCGTCCCATTGTCGTCGACCATCTCCAAGTCGCCACTGGTGAGGCGTACCGAAGTGTCGCCGATCTTTTCTTCGGCATCGTCACTGTTTTGCGCCACGCGTCTTTCGAGTTCCAATTCGCTGCCGGCCTGGAAGTATTTCACATGCAACAAGGGCGCCTCGGCGCTGTTGGCATCATAGGATTTGGCGGTCCGGCGGCCGGTTCCCTCGAAGATGAACACCATGGGATTCCCGGATGCCCAGCCGCTGCGGTCCACGATTTCCTGCACAATCGAACTCAGGTCGGGTGTTCGGGGATTGCCCTGGCTGCCGGCCACGTCCATGAGTGTTTTCATACTGCCGGAAACATCCAGCAGCACCAGGATGGCAGGACTGACCAGGTTTTCGGCATACAGCGGCACTTGACCGCAACCCGCGGATTCGGGAAGGTCAAAGATCGTTAAACCCACCCTGAGCTCGGTCGGGCTGTTCAGGGCATCGGTTCCGGCGATGGTGATGTTGGCTCCATGGGTGCCCACGGCAAGGGTTGAGGCACTGTAACTCACCGTGATGGAAACCGACTCCCCCGGCGCCAAAGTTCCGCCAGCGGAAGAAAGCGCAAGCCAGTCCGCGTCATCCGCAAGGGTATAGACCAGGGCGGCGGCGCCGGTATTCGTAATCGTGAAACTATCACTCACCGGATTACCATATTCGTAACAGGAAGCTCCCAGTTCGGTCTTGTCTAAACTGATGAAGGCCATATCCGATTCAGCATATTCGATGTGCAGCAAGGCCCCTTTGCTTGGATCGGCATCATAGGTCACCGCCTTGCGATCCCCGGTGAGACCCTCGATGATGAAGACCATCGCGCTTCCTTGGGACCAGCCGGAACGGCCCACGATCTCCTGGACTTTGGCGCTGAGATCGGGCGTCCGATATTTATTGTCCACTGCATCCCATTCCGGAACAGGGTTCCAGGCCACATAGGAGCCCGATTTGGCTCGGTCGGAAATATTGTTGGCCGTTGCAAAGAACGCAGGCGCATCATCGTGCGCTTGGACGTCGATGGTGATCTGGCTGCCGTTGGTATTGATTTCATCGGCGGTAAACTCCAGGTAGGCCTTGGTAATTTGAGCACCCGGCGGAACGTTTACACCGGGAAAACGCACCCCCACGAGGCTTTGACCGATGTCTAAATCGGTACTGTTGATGTTCATGGTGCCGTCGGAGCTTTCTTCGGCATCATCGTCCCAGGCGGATACCCGGACTTCAATGGCATCCGAGGTATATTCGATGTGTAGGATGGGTGCGACATCGTAACCCGATTGGCGGGCTTCGGCCACCCGCTCGCCGGAACCTTCAAAGATAAAAACCATTGAATTGCCCGTTGCCCAGTCCGTCCGATTCACCACCTCCTGCACAATCGTGCTCAGATCCGGGGTTTGTTGCGCCACTCCGGTTTCGCCCACCACACCCCAGGTGGAAACGTTATCCCAGGTCACCGAGGCATTGGTCTTCGGCCGGGAGGAAACATTGTTGAAGAAAGTATAGAAGGTACTGGGGTCATTGTCATTCTCCCCCCAGATGGTGAGATTGGTCGTCGCACTGCGGACCTCATCCACCGTAAACTGGATGTAAGCATTGGTAATGGTTGACTCCGGGGGCACTTCCACATTTTGGAAACGAATGCCGCAGAGCTTGTCACCCAACTCCAAATCGTAGATACCGGTGGACACGTTACCGTAACTTTCTTCCGCATCGTCACTGGTAGCTTGGACGCGGATATTCAGGGTTCCGGTGGCGGGTTCACTTCCCCATACCTGAACCGGCGCGATCAGTGCAAGATGGGCGATGGCGAGCAGCACCAGAATAATCATATGAGTGTGTTTGCCGTTCATTGACATTTCTCCTCTTCGATTTGTTTCATAACGCGCATTTCTTCCAATTTTTGGAAAGTTAGTGCTCTGGCTTTCGGAAATCGCGTTCCAATTGCATGAACGCCAACTCCGGAAGGTTAGCAAATTTTATACCAACCGGTTTGCGCGTTGGAACGGCCCCTCCGTCGAGTCATACGGGAATACCGATTCTATTTATATCCTTCTGAATTTATACAATTTTGCCGTAAACGGACCCTGATTAAACCCAAAGGGTATTGGCAGGCGTTGCGAAACGGGCGGGTGGCTGGAGTGTCGGACGCATCCGTATTTTGATCTGAGACTATTAAATATTTTAATAGCGCTATTAAGTTTTTTATTAATCGCAGGAAAATCGCTGGCTTGAAGCTACAGGTCGGCGCGACCGAAATTACCACGCGCGGGTGATGGTGGCGATTTTTATGAAGATTCTGTCGCTTCACCCAACCTGAGATCGGCGAACTTGCCGGGGGGGAAATAGATTCCAGCACGGTGAGCCACGCGAGGCGCAGCTGCCGGAAGAAGCTGCCGAGGACTTGTAGATATTAGCCCTTTGAGAAACCACGGATAGGTCCACCGCCTGTCCCTCGTGTCCGCGACGCAGCTCACGACACCGCGCCCAAGGCCTAATGCCCCTCGTCCAGCACTTGCCTGATTACCTGGAGCACGTTTCTAATGTCGTAAGGTTTGTTGACAACTCCTTTGGCGCCGGCCTCGAGGAAAGAGCCTTCCGGATCATCCCCGAAGTAGCCGCTGGCAATCACCACCTTCAGGGCCGGATCTCTTCGCAAGAGTTCCTCCAGGCAGCGCTTGCCCCCCATGCCGGGCATGATCAGATCCAGGACGACCAGGGAGATGTCTGCGCGGTTCTTCTCGTAAAGATCAAGGGCGCTTTCCCCGTCAGCCGCCAGGATCACTTTGTATCCGTACCTTCGCAGCATGTGCCGGGCCAAGTCCCGCAGCGTTTCCTCGTCTTCCACAACCAGGATCGTCTCCGTGCCCCGCGACGGCTTCTCACCATCTTCTTGGCCGAAGTCTTTCCCGGCTCCCGCCTTTGTGACAGGCAGGTAGATCTCGAATGTGGTTCCCCGGCCGGGTTGACTCTCACAAAAGATATGGCCCTTGTGGCCCTTGACGATTCCATACACGGTGGCCAAACCCAGTCCGGTCCCTTTGCCGATGTCTTTGGTGGTAAAGAAGGGCTCGAAGATGTGCTCCATGGTCTCCGCATCCATCCCATGACCGGTGTCCGTCACCTTCATGAGAAGGTATTCCCCGGGCACACAATCGAGATTGTCCTGGCAGAAGGTTTCATCCCAGGTCACGTTGCGCGTTTCGATGACAAGCTTTCCTCCCCCCGGCATGGCATCCCGCGCATTGACCCCCAGGTTCATGAGAATCTGCTCCATCTGCGAGGGATCCGCATGCGCGATCTTCAACGACCCCGCAAGCCGGAGTTCGATCTCGATCATCCTGGGAATGGTTCGACGCAGCAACCTCTCCACTTGAATCACCTGCTGATTCAGGTCGATGGGTCGCCGCTTGCTTTCGATTTTCCGGCTGAACATCAAAAGTCCCCGGGTGAGTTCGCTGGCGCGCTGAGCCGCCCGTTCAATTTCCCTCAACGTCCCGGAATCAGGATCCCCAGTCTCCTTTTCCGTGAGCAGGATCTCGGTATAACCCATGATCGCCTGCAGTAGGTTATTGAAGTCATGGGCAATCCCTCCAGCCAAGGTCCCAATGGCTTCCATCTTCTGTGAGTGCGCCAACTGCTCCTGCAGCCTTTTCTTCTCCTCTTCCGCGTGTTTCATTTCCGTTATATCCCGGCTGAAGACGGCCAGCCTGCTTACATTCCGCTCATTGTCCAGGATGGGAGCGATGATCGTATCCAGATACTTGTCTCCGACTTTCTCTTCAAATCTCAATGTCTCCTTGGAGTCCACCACCTCTCGCGCCCGGCTTCTTCTGGCTTCCCGTTTCTCCGTCGAGCCGAGACGGTCCACGTGGATTCCCTGCAGCGCGCTCACGTCAACACCCAGGGCATCGGCGACAACTTTGTTCGCCGCAAGGATCGCGCCCTTGGTATCTATGAGAAATGCGGCCGAGGGAAATGCATCCAGCAAGGAACGCACCGTTCTCTCACTGTCTCTCAGCCGATTCTCCGCTTGCCGCTTCTGTTCCTTCAAGTCGATCGTGTCGAACGCCCTCTTCAGCAGGTTCAGTAACTCCTGGGGCCGCACGGGCTTTTGAAGATACTGAAAAGCGCCCCATTCCAGCGCCCGCAGAGCACTTTCAAGGTCCGCAAACGCCGTCATCATCGCGCAGATACACTCCCGGTTGAGCTCTTTCAGATCGCCCAATAAGGCCGTACCCGAGCCGTCGGGAAGCCTGATATCCACCAGGGCCACCATGGGCCTTTGCTCCCTGGTTATCTTCTTAGCCTCAGAGCAACTGCCCGCGCAGAGGACCTCGTATCCGTGTGCCTCAAGAATATCCTTCAGATTGTCCTTGAATCCCTCGTCGTCGTCGACAACCAGAAACGATCGTGTGTCCATAACCTAACTCGCGGGAGGCCTAGTCGCCTAGCCTTGGCTCCTGCCCCAGGAGACCTCTTTTAGAAGCTCCAACAGCATGTTCATATCTATGGGTTTTTTTACACAGGTGTAAGTATTCTCATCGATTGTCTGCCTGATGAGGTCAGCGAGCTCCTCGGCGTAACCGGTGATGAGAATGGTGACGAGACGCGGTTGAGCCTTCTTGACCTCACGGTAGACCTCCAGACCGTTCGTTCCGGGCAACTTCATGTCCAGCAGCAGGATATCGAAGGGCTTCATCCCCACTTTTCGAACGGCCTCACCCCTCTCAAATGCAGTCGCCACCTTGTAACCTTCGTGTTCCAGTGCATCACGGAGACTGTCGCACAACGTTTGGTCATCGTCCACAATGAGGATACACCCTCCCCCCTTCTTCGCCTTGATTTCCTCAATGAGCTGGAGTAGTTTGGACATATTCAGGGGCTTGTACAGGACGTCGCACACTCCTTCTGCCCGCGCCCCCTGGATCAAGTTCTTCACGGGATAAGCCGTAAATAGGACGACCTTCACTCGCGGATCCTGCGCCTTCATCTGCAGAAAGGTTTCCACGCCGTTCAACCCGGGCATCTTGATGTCCATCAGGATCATATCAAAGGTCTGTTCCTGGAAAAGAGACAACGCGTCCTCTCCGTTCGTGGCCGTCATAACCTGGTGCCCCAACTCTTCAAGCACATCCTTCGTACTGTCTAAGAACTCCGCATTGTCGTCCACCAGCAGCAACTTGCTCTCCATGGCTCCCTCCTCACCGAAAATCCGCAAACCTTTGTTGAAGATACCAATTAAATATTCTTTCTCGCGATCGCCGAGCCACGCGGCTTAAGGATCTCCTCCGCGCACCGGGAACCACAGAGTCACCTTCGTCCCCCTGTGAAGCTCACTCTCCAGTCTCAGTTCGCCGCCATGTTCTTTCATGATCTTCTTCACAATGGCCAGGCCCAGTCCCGTCCCGCGCGCCTTTGTCGTAAAAAGGGGCTCCGAGGCCCTTCTCATCGTCCCCGCGTCCATCCCCGTCCCGTTATCCTCCACGTTAATCACCACGCCACCTTCGGCGCGGGCCGCCTTGATGCGAATCTGCGGTTTATAGGGTCTTTGCTCTTGCCGTCCGCTTTTCCGCCTGTCCCGCACGGCTACGATGGCGTTAGCGAGCAGATTGGTCAGCACGCGCCCCAACTTGGTCGCATCAAAGCAGATCTGCGGTAGATCCGCGGAAAACACCCGGGTGATCAAAATCCCCTCCGTACCCCGGGCCTCATCCAACGCCTTACCGAGCCAAGGCGTGATCGCTCCTTCCCTCATTGCCGAGCCGCTGCCACGGGTGTACTCCAAAAGCTCTCCCACAATTCCGTCGCAGAGCTCCACTTGCGCCGCGATCCGGTTCAGGTGCTTGCGGATCTTTGCATCTCCGTTCTTGACCCTCGTTTGAGGATAAAAAGCGGAAGATTGAATCACTCCGAGCGGATTGCGCAACTCGTGGCTCACCGTGGCCGTCAGCTGGCCCAACACGGCCAGACGCTCCCTCTTGAGCAGCTCTTCCTGGGCCGCCTCCAATTCCCTTGTCCGCTCTCGAACCAACTCCTCCAGGTGCTCGCGGTGTCTCGCCAATTCCTCTTCCGCACGCTTGCGATCGGCGATGAACCTCGCCTGTTGAACGTTTTGAAAGGCGGACGCGGACATCTGGTTGGCCAACGCAAAAAGGACCTCAGCCGCGCGCTCGAATCGTTCCGGCGACATTACGGGCACTTTGAGATAAGCGGCGCGAAACGCCGTTTCGTCGGCACCGATCTCGCGCGCGTATTTCATTATTTTTTGCTCGTCTAAGCCTTCGTTCCGGACCTGGCCAATCAACCAGTTGGCAATATGGTGTCCACCCACCGTGATGCTTGCACCCGCGCCCCACAGGCCGGCGCTCAGACACGGCTGGATGCTGGGGCCGGAGGGATTGTACCGCCCGATCATCGCATCAGAGTAATTACAATTTCTAGCCCCCTGCGGAGTCCTGCGGATTATCTCGCTACACAGATAGCAGAAGTTGCTCGGTTGCGTGATCGAAGTACCGTCCGGGCGGGTAATCAGGGCCGCGACGCCCAAGGCCTTGGCATAAAGGTCCTGGAGGCGCTGCATGTCAGCGAGGTTGAACAAGTCTTCAAAAGCAATGCCTTCAGCGGTGTCCAGCGGCTGGGTCAACGCCACGATACGTTTTTCTAGAGCTTCCTCAGTCCGCTTGCGCTCGGCGATCGAGGTTTGCAGACTGTCATACATGAAGGCGTTTTCCAAAGAGATGGCCATTTGGCCGGATAGCAACCGTAACAGTTCTAAGCGGCCTTCGGCAAAGGCTCCGACCGTCAGATTATTCTCCAGGTATAACACCAAGTTGAGTTTGCCTTTGTGCCAAATGGGCAAACACAAGACCGACTTAACCGCGTGCTCACGCAGGTAGGCCTCTTTGCCGAACTGCGGGTCCTGGGTAGCATTTGCCAACACGATGGCTTTCCCGGAGTGAATGACATAGTTGAAGACGCTCCGAGAGAGCGTGGTTGCCTCGGATAGGGGTAAGTGCAGACCGGTTTGAATGGCCGAATCCTTTACTTGGTGGCTGGCCCCGATGAACCAGCCCTCATCATCCCGGCACAAAATCAAAGCCTTTTCAGCGCCTGCATTTTCCAGCATAATTTTGATCATTTCCGCCAACAAGTCGCTCAGGTTCACCGTTTGGGACAAGGTTTGATTGGCCTTCAACAGAGTGTTGATGTCCAACCAGCTTAAGGTTTGGATTCGGTTGGCTGGCGGCGTGAACCTGCCCGTACCCCAAGTCGTCTGGTGCTGGCGTTGGCGCTGGCCGAAACCGCGCCCAAACAGGGCATGCAATTGTTCGATTTTGGCCACAGCACCCCACAGGGTATATGACTCATGCGCTTTTCGGAGATAAACATCGGCGATCTCCTGGTGGCCGTGTTCTAACCAAAATTTGCCGCACAGTTCATAGGCCAAAGCTTCTTCATTCAGAAACTCGTTATCTCTGGCCCCCTGGATGGCCTTGGCGTAGAATGTGACCGCCTGCCAATAGCGGCCCTGGAGGCGGGCTTTTTCCGCCTTCATCAAATCTCTTTTGTGGAGGTGATTCATCGGAGCAAAACGCACCCAGGCCTCAAATTGTTCCAGGTTGCGGTTGATTCGCTCCAGGACTCGGGGTTGCTTGTCAGTGGCATGCGGACCAGATACCGCCGCATTGGCCAGCGTGTCATAAAAATAAAGCAAGGCCGCCAGATACGTCCCGGCGACATACGGCAAGTAGCGTTGGGCTTCCCGGAATAACTCGACCGCCGCTTGCGGCTGGTCAAACACATAGTGCAGCCAGGCCTTGTAGAAGAAAGCCCGAAACAGAGCCTCGAAGTCGTTCACCCGGAGGGCAAAGACCAGGTCTTCCTCTCCGTCAAAGGCCTCACCCTTGAGAATCCAGGGCACCGCGCTTTTCCCCTGCAGGTTGAGGATCGCTTGCTGGGTTTGCAAACACCAATCTCCAACCCGTTTCCGCCGCATTTTCTGACACATCTCAATTGCTTGCTGGCCGCAAGCTTCCACTTTGGCTAAGGGAACCCCCGAGAACAGATGGTAACAGGTGGACCACAAAACAGCATAGCCTCCGAACTCAAAATTGCCAGAAGCCAAGCCCTTTTGGAACCCCTCCTCCAAAACGGGCAGAGTGTGTCTGAGGTGTTCATGCCGGTGTAAAACAAAGGTTCCCATGATTACGTCGAGGAACGTGATGAGGCTGTCCAAGCCATATTTTCCCCTTATCAATTTCCCCGTGACGTCCGTGAGCAGCCGTGCTTTGGGCACATCGTGCAAAGCTGCGCAGAGCAATTCGGCAAAATTGATTAGGGCGGCCATGGCCCAAGGCGCTAATCCCTGTTCCATGCACAATCTCGTGAGCCGCGAATTGAGCACGGAGAAAAGATTAGGGTTAGTGACATGGGCGGGGCCGTGCAATACCAGCGCAAATTCCAGGATCAGCCGGACCTCCGCAGGGGCCTCAGGCAGATGAGGCAAAGCTGCAATCCGGGATTCGGTCAACCACTCCGCGGTCTCTTGCAAGTACTTGAGGGCCTCTGCGCGGGATGGATTCCAGTCGATTGAGACCCCCATCGCTTCGATAAAGCTCAAGCCCAGCTCCAGGGCTTTCGAAAAATCGCCTTCCGCAAGCGAGACCTGAATCTCGGCTCGTTTCACCTCGGCCATGTCGGCCATTGAGGCGGCATGGGCTTCGGTCGTCTGCACGACATGCTTCAGTTGTTTAAAATCGCCCGTGAGGGCCAGGACCGTGGCGAGCTGCGAATGCAGCCTTAACATGGTCTTATACCGGTTGGTCCAGGCACCAGAAGGCATCAAGGTTAAGGCTGCTTCCAGATAGGCCTGCGCCGACGGAAAGGCCGCCGCCGCATACGCGAGGTCGGCGGCTTGCAGATTCAACTCTGCCACCCGCAGTCTTTCGGCGGGGTCGGTGATAAGCGCACCGGCCCGATTGTAGTGCTGCACGATGGCAAAGACCCGCTGGTCCAAATCCGCTTCGGGTGTATTTGCCATCAACAACCGACCTATCGCCAAATGAACGGTTTGCCTTTCCGGAGCCGGAATTTGAGCATAGGCCGCCTGCTGCACCTGGTCATGGAGAAAGCTAAAGCGGGCGCGGGCCGCCGTGTCCGGCAACTTATAGCCGTCGTCCAAGGGGATCACCAAGCCCTGGGTGAGGGCTTCCCCCAACCGTTCGCGCGTTGTTGGCACGCTGGTATGGACAATTGCTGCCAGAGTCAGCAAATCGAACGCATTGCCCATGCAAGCGGCCAGCTGGAGCAAGTTTGCTGTCTCGGGGAGAAGTTTCCTGAGTTTCCCGGTCATCAACTCCACCACATTGTCGGCAATATCCCGGGCTTCAAGCTGGAACACATCCCATGTCCAGCGGCAGGTGTCGAAATCAAACCAAAGCCAACCCTCTTCATACAGGTTCTGCAGAAACTGACGGGTAAAAAAGGGGTTCCCCTGGGTTTTCGCATAAACCAATTCGGTTAGAGCTTGACTGTCGGCCGTTGAGCCGGCCAGACTCTCTTGAATGAGTTGTCGTACATCCCCCGGCTGCAGGTTTCCCAGTTCGATGGTCTGCACCGCTGCCCCCCCGCCGGTGATGTCATCGAGGGTTAGGATGAAAGGATGGCTCCGATCCACTTCATTATCCCGATAGGCCCCGATCATCAGAAAATAGGCCATCTTCTCGCCCGTGAGCAGTACTTTGAACAACTCCACCGAGGCTAAGGTCGGCCCACTGCCAATCATCAATGAACACGGCCAGCGGATGCTCGGCCGTGCTGATGCCCTGCACAAAGTTCTGAAAAGTCAAATTGAACCGGTTGCGGCTTTCCGCTCCGCCCAACTTCGGCACGGCCGGTTGGGGGCCGATAATGTTCACAAGACCGGGAACCACTTCCGTCAATACCGCGGCGTTGCCGCCCACGGCAGCCAGAATGCTGTCGCGCCACCGCTGCAGGACCGCCTCCGATTCGCTCAGCAGCAAATCGGCAAACTGATTAAAAGCCTGGATAAAGGCCGAATAGGGCTTGTTCTGCTGATACTGGTCAAACTTGCCGCTAATGAGGTAGCCGCGCTCGCGCGTGACGGGCTTGTAGACCTCCGCCACCAGCGCCGACTTGCCGACCCCTGCGTAGCCGGACACCAGCATCAGTTCCTGGCTGCCGGCGGCCGCCCGCCCGAACGCCGACAACAACGTTTCAATTTCGGCCGTCCGCCCATACAGCTTTTGCGGCAGGTGCAATTGCCTCGCGTAATCGTGCTGGCCCAATTCGAAACAAAGCTCCGCCAGGTTTTCAGAAGCTGGCCGTGCCTGTAAAGCCTCCCGGCAACGTTCCAAATCGGCCTTCAAGCCAAAGGCAGACTGGTAGCGGTCTTCAGCGTTTTTAGCCAGAAGTTTCATGACGATGTCGGAGACAATCGGCGGCACTTTAGGGTTCAAAGTCATGGCTGCCCGGGGCGCTTTGGCGATATGGGCATGCACCAAGACCAGGGGGTCATCGCTCTCAAACGGTCGGCGGCCGGTCAGCATTTCATAGAGGGTGACCCCCAGTGAGTATAAGTCGGTCCGATAATCAACGACGCGGTTCATGCGTCCGGTCTGCTCGGGCGAAATGCAGGCCAAGGAGCCTTCCAGGCGGTTAGGATTTTGCGCGGTGGGATACTCAACGCTTAAAGTGGTCGAGATGCCGAAGTCGATGATCTTGAGTTGACCGGTGGTCGGATTGTAGACGATATTGGAGGGATTGATGTCTTGATGAATGACGTGGGCCGCATGGATGTTGGCCAGCCCTTGGGTGATCCGGCCCGCCAGATCGAGAAATTCGCCGAGCGGCAGCCGCCCTTGACCTGCTCTTCGCCGCCGATCGGCCAATATTTTCAGAGACTCGCCGCCGAAATCCTCCAAAACGATGACCAGGCTTTTCTGATAAGGCTCCAAACCGTAAGCCTTGATGACCCCCTCCACGTTCAGGTTGCGGATGATCTTGTATTCCTGTTTGTAGCGGTTCAATTCGGTCAGGGAAGGATAGTCCGGCTTGAGCATTTTGAGAACAACGGGTTGCCCATCCGATTCCCGCACCGCACGGAAGACCAATGAGCTGTTACTCTCATAGACCCGGCCCAGGATTTGATAGCCCTTGACAGCAAGTTCAAAGTTGCTCACAGGACCCCCTTGAGTCTATGTAGTTCACGGGTGGGATGCAATAGGAATAAGCGCGCGTAAATCTTCCCCCTCCGCCTCGGATCCTCAATGCGTCGGCGTACGTTCGATATGGTAACCAGCTTACTCCGGATGTCGGACACGCCTTTGTGCTTTTCAGTCTTCCCCCACTTCAGGGGTCATGGGCGGCATCGTCGGGTCCGTAAGGATCAGCTCCCAAGAGCCCGGATCATCGAGGAATCGTCCCCGGCCCGCTCGGAGGGTCAGGCTGTTTCCGCCGTGTCACCCAGCCGCTCCGGTATCGGTTGCCCGATTCTCACAATGGATTCTTGACCATCCACGCCCGAAGGGTTTCTTGCTTGATGGCGTCATCTGTGATCTGGATATGCTTTCGTATAGCAATGGCGGTCGGGATGGTCGATCGCAAAAATCTGCGTGCGTCGCCCAGAACCGGGATCAGATCAAGAGGCTGTTTTTTGAGGTCCAGGTTAGGTTAAAAGTGGGCAACGGCCTGACCCTGTCTTTGTTCTGCAGCCCGGCGTTCTTAATCTTCTCAAGGCAAAAATGGCTTGCAAGAATGATTTTCGTTTGCATCAACAGTTTCCTCTTACCATGGATGACATATTATTCCAAGCGTTTTGCAGTCTGTCGAGGATGCTTGCATGATGATATGTTTTGGTCATTAGGGGGGTACTCGAATGGCCAGACATGACGATGTTTGACCCTCGATCTCGCTGGGGCCCCCGTCGGACGTCGCGCAAGAAATTTCCTATCTTTTTCTGTCTTTGGAACGTCATTTACGAATCTAGCACCTCCCTGACAACTTTGAGCAGGTTTTGCATGTCATAAGGTTTGCTGATAAACCCTCGGGCCCCGGCCTGCAGGGCCTCTTTGGTGGGGCCGTTCACGGAATAACCGCTGGCAATCACCACTTTGACCTGGGGATCCAGTCGCAGGATTTCAGTCAGAC
>CP070697.1:449834-465456 GCA_020353555.1 Desulfobacterales bacterium | reverse complement strand
ATGTGGATGTCGCCGGCGGAAAGCATGACCAAATGCTGCTTGGGCTGGGTTCCTTTGAGATCCATCATCACATCGTCGGCATCAAATTTGAGATTCATCTCCTCCTTCATTCCCAGTTTATCGCGGTAAAACGCGAGCGATCTTTCCATATCGGAAACCGTGATACAAACGTGGTGTACTCCCGAAATCATATCGCTACCTCCTTTTCGATACGGATCTAGATCCAACGTGCCAGCTTGGACGCTTCGGCGATGGCATCTATGGATTTTCTGGGTTCGATGCAGTCTCCGACACCGTAAACCTCCATACGGTCCGATTGTTGGAGCAGGCTTTCGTACAGGGCGTTTTCTGGCTGTCGCCCCAGGGCGATGACAACATTTTGCACCCCGCCGATTGTCTCCATTCGGCCGTTATGCTGGAGGGTCACCGCTTCCTCCGCAATCCTTTCGATAGTTGTCTCCAGACGGATGTCCACGTTTTGGGCCTCGAGTTCGCGGAAGAGGATGCTTCCGCGAGCGGTACCTTGAAGGTCCGGGGCGATCGTCTTGTCTGGTGCGGCAAGGATCACCGGCACGCCTTGCGAGGCCAAGAAATCAGCCACCTCACAGGCCGTCTGCCCTCCGCCGAAAACGATGGCCTTTGTGCGAATTCTCTTTTCGCCCAGCAGGACCTCCCAAGCCGTGCAAACGCCGGGGCTGTCGTTGCCCGGCAGGCGAGGAATCACTGGTCTGGCACCGGTCGCCACAATGACCGCGTCCGGCATTTGGTCTAAGACCATTGCGGGGGATACCTCCCGATTCAAGTGAACATCGATTCCAAGTTTGTTGATCGCGTGCGTGAGGTACCTGGGAATTTCCTCGAATTCACTCCTTCGGGGAGCCTTGGATGCGATCAGGATCTGACCGCCCAGTTGGCCACTCTTCTCATAGAGCGAGACATGGTGGCCGCGTAGCGCACATACGCGCGCCGCTTCCAGCCCGGCCGGTCCCCCGCCGATCACGAAGACTTTCTTGCGCTGGGGGGAGGGCCTGATTCGCATTTCCCTTTCACGGCCGGCCTCCGGGTTCAAGGTGCAGCTGGAAGGTCTATGCATGAGCATCAAATCGAGGCAACCTTGATTGCACGCAAAGCACCGCCGGATGTCCTCCATTTTCCCTTGCTGGGCCTTGACCAGGCATTCCGGGTCGATATGAAGAGCCCGGCCCATGGAGACAAAATCCGCACTGCCGCGTTCGAGCACTTTCTCGGCCAGAATTGGATCGTTTATTCTTCCCACAGCGATGATCGGCACCGACACGACCCGCTTGATCTCAGAGGCGAGGTGTTCCAGGCAGGCCGGGGGTATATCCATGGGCTGGGTAATCATCTCGGCCGATTCATAGATCCCGGCGGAAACATGAATGGCGTCAATTCCGTACTTTTCAAGCTCACCGGCAAAGATCAGGGTTTCATCCAGCGTCAGTCCACCGTCCAGAAACTCATCCGCGCTCAACCGATAATCGATCGGAAACTCCGGGCCCACGTTGGCGCGGACCTTGGCCAGCACCTCCAAAGGAAATCGCATCCGATTCTCCAGGGGGCCGCCATATTCGTCCTTTCTCTGGTTGCTCCAGGAAGAGAGGAACTGATTGACGAGATAGCCGTGGGCGCCGTGGATTTCCACCATGTTGAAGCCGGCCTCCTTGACGCGTCGGGCGGCTTCGCCATACAGGTCTATGATCTGGTGGATTTCTTCCAGGGTCAATTCCCGCGGTATCTCCCCGCCCGCCGGCAGACACGGAACCGGAGAAGGCGCCACGAGTTGCCTCCCGGTCACGGTCGCCGATGTCTCCCGGCCCGCATGGTGGATTTCAATGGCGATTTTGGCCCCTTGCTGCTGGACCGCCTCCGCCATTCTTCGCAGGCCGGGGATGAGACTGTCATCGTAAACCCCCAACTGGTAGCGCCTTCCGCGCCCCACCGGATCCACGTAGGTCGACTCCACAAATATCAGCGACACGCCGCCCTTGGCGCGTTCTACCAGGTAATCAATATAGCGCTGGGTTACAGAACCATCCTCATTGGCATAACAACGCTCCATGGGTGGCATGACGACCCGGTTCTTGAGCGTCATATTCCCAATTTGCCCCGGCTGAAAGAGGAATTGAAACTGATTCGACATGATGCAACCTCCCTGGGCGACAGTGCGGCTCGCCCATCCGTATACGAGTCACCTTTTTTTGTGCAGAGGTCGGGAGACCTTCTCCATCGGGCTATTTCAATCCTTCCAGCCCCGCCTTTTTCAGTGTCTTTGCTAGCGGTTTGCCGGTTTTTTCGTCCCATCCCATGAGATGGTAATATTCCTTGATCATTTTCTCCAGGTGGGGACCCAACGGCTTGCCTTTGGCAACACCGTCCGGGGGTGCTTCGATGAGGCGCTTGCCCAGGTCTTCAAAATCTCTCCGGGGCTCAAATCCCTGTCTGAGATTAAAGATGCGCTGCAAGTTGACCACCCTTTCACCGACCGCAAGGGCTTCTTGGGCACTGAAGTCTTTCCAGCCTGTGGCCGCACCGATACACTCGGCCGCCCAACCCAACGCACCCGGGCAACCCCAGGCACCGATCCAACATATCCCAATCGAATCCTCCCACAGTTTTTTGAACTGCGTCATCCTGACCGCATCGGCTTTGCCTTCCACCTGGTGCGCATTATGGAATTTGGTCAATCCCAAATCCGGTTCCACGGCCCATACATCGACACCGTACCCTTCCCAACGCCCGCCTGCGCCGGCAACGATCTGACCCAGCATGACACTCCACGCGGCGCGCCAGTCATGGTAGTTCAGGCCTCCGCCTTTGACATGCACGGCATATTTCTCGGCGCCTCGGCCGATCTTCTCTGCGGCTTTTTTGGGTCCCTCGGCCAGGACGGCACCGAAACCCTCCCGTTTCACCGCCTTGCGCAGCAGCGCCTCGGCCGCCTCCGCGTTACCCCATGTCAGTTCCAAGCCATCGGTATCGTCTTTGGTGATAATTCCCTTCTCATAAAGTTCAAAGGCCAGACCCAAAGACAACCCCATGGAGCCGGAATCCATTCCGAGCCGGTCATAGAGGTCGGTCATATATACAATCCAGCCCGGATCCGTGATCCCCACATTCGCGGCGGCCGCCTCGGTGTTCTCGCCCCCCCCGGAGAGCGTGGCCAGGAAGCCTTTTTTGGGCCCGGAAGTGACGCGGGCGCGGTAACTGCATGAGATCGGACAGGCCCAACAAGAAGTCGGCTCCACTTTAAATTCATCCTTGATGCGATCGATGTTCTGCGCATATTCGGGAAAAGACGAGGTACTGAAATTCCGATTCGCAAGGATATTCTGGGATTCAATATACTTGTAGCCGAACAGAATGCCGGCCCGGGCCATGGAGTTGCCGATGCTGGGAGAGTCAAAAAGCTTGGCGCGCCACTTGCGGCTGACCGCGAGATAAGTCGCCGGATCGGCGATGGGGATGGTTCCCGTTCCGTAGACGGCAATGGCCTTTAGATTTTTTGAGCCCATCACTTTGCCGCAGCCGCCCTTGGCCCACGAATGGTTGTAATCCACCTCGATGAAGGCCCCGAAGACTTGATTCTCGCCGGCCGGTCCAATGGCACCGACACTGGCGTTCGGGTTGCGGAGATCCTGCTTGACGAGATCTTCCGTCTCATGGGTGTCTTTCCCCCAAATCTTCTTGGCATCGCGGATTTCCACTTTGCCATCGTTAATAGACAGGTAAACAGGCCTTTTGGCTTTCCCTTTGATGATGACACCGTCATACCCCGCAAACTTGAGCTGGGCGCCCCAGAAGCCGTGCGAATGAGAGGTGCCGATCATCTTGTCCACCTCCGCGTTGACCGTGACCACCGTGGAATTACTCGAACATGGAACGGTGGTCCCGGTGAGGGGGCCGGTCATGAAGATCAGCGGGTTTTCTGCATCGGTTGGTTGCGTCTTCGGACCGACTTCGTTGTAAAGAATTCGCGCGCCCAGACCGGTGCCTCCGATAAATTGCCGCAACGTGCTCTCTTCAGGGAGTTTCTCTTCCCGTATGTCATCCTTCGATAGATCAATCCGAAGCAGTTTGCCTAGGTATCCACCCATAATAGCTTTTCCTCCCGTCGTATAGCCCGTCAGGTTTATTCCTCGAGGCCATAGGTTGATATCTTGTGCGTATCAAAAAGTTTCCTGGGCTGATTGCCGATGGCGGCAAAAATGCCCTGGGCCTCTGCCATGCGTTTGGGCTGGCTGATATCGTCCGCATTCCCGGCGCGGATGGCACCATAATCACAGAACTTCACGCATTCCGGATCGCCGCCGCAGAGATCACACTTGGCCGCCAGGCCATCCTCCATCATGGCCATGGCCCCAAAGGGGCAGGCTTCCAGACAAAGCTTGCAGCCAATGCATTTTCCCTTGTCCAGCTCAACCACCCCATTCTCAGGGTTTTTGACGATCGCCTCGACCGGGCAGGCCTCCGCACAGTAAGGCTTCTTGCATTGATGGCACACATGGGGATAGAAGAATACATCATGTCTAAAGGCAATGACGCGGATAACCGACTTGCTCGTGCCTGACTCTCCAAAATGGATCAGAGAACAGGCCGACTCACAGGTCCGGCATCCGGAGCATTTCAAGGGATCCACAACCAATACTTGATTCATAGGAACTCTCCTTTCGCTATCTAACGACGATGGTGCTTCTTTATGACGATTTTCGGATTAATCCGTCCGGCGGCGGGGAGCGTCATCTAGATCATGCGGGCCATGTGGGAGCCCTGGTAAATGGCCGTGCTCGCCATTCCCGGCTTGACGCAATCTCCAATGGCGTGCAACTCCGGAACCAGGCTCTCCAGCTGGCTGAGCAAAGACACATCGGCCACGCGGACCATGGTGAAGACAACCAGTTGCCCTGCCACATGCCTCTTCTCCATCTTGTTGTTTACCACGATCACGCCATCGTCGGTAATCGCATCGATCACGGAGTTTAGGACCACTTTCACCGGAGGCCGCTGGGGATCCAGAGGCTTCTTCAGCCGGGGCTGAATCCAGTCCGGCGTGTCGTTTTGTATCCGCCTAATCAGCAATTCACGCGTCATGGCTTCCAGGTCGTACCCGAGTTCGGCGCGCTTTTCGACGATCGTCACGTTCTTGCCCATCTCCGCCAGGAATTCCGCAACCTCGCATCCCTCGCTGGCGCCGCGGACAACGATCACGTCATCCGGGATAGAGACGCTTTTCAGCAAGATATCCTTGGAAGTGGCGATCTGGTTTTTCTCCTTTCCGGGAACGTCCGGCAACTCCCATTTGGCACCCGTGGCGAGGATGACCGCATCCGGTTTCTCCTTTTCCACCGTCTGGACCGTCAACGCTTCGCCCCTTCTGATCGTCACGTCCAGCAGCCGCATTTGCTCAAGGTAGTAATCCTTAAGCCACAGATTTTCTTCCTTATAGGGTGCGGCCGCCATGACGTCGAAGAGTCCCCCGAGCTCTTGCTCTTTCTCATAAAGGATCACGTCGTGGCCTCTTGATTTGGCAATTCGGGCGGCCTCCATTCCCCCCGGCCCGCTGCCGGCGATGAAGACCTTCTTGGGCTTCGGGGCGGGTTGCAGAACCGCAAACTGGCGCTCGTGACCCACATCCGGGTTCACCGAGCATCGCATGCGCAGACCCGGAAAGACGTGGTGTCCCAAGCAGCCTTCCAGATCCGAAATACACCTTCGGATCTCGCTGATGCGGCCTTCTTTTACTTTTTTGGGCCAATAGGGGTCGGCAATCAATGTCCGCCCGATGGCCACAAAATCGGCCTGGCCCTGCGCAAGGATTTCCTCGGCCATCTCCGGCGTCCTTATTTTGCCCACCACTTGGACGGGAATGCGAACGGCCTCTTTAATCTGGGCGGTGATTTCGCACATGCAGCCCTGGCGAAACGCCATGGGCGGCGTGATGGCCCAGCGCGACTCATAGATGCCCATGGATATATCCAGGTAGTCGACCCCCGCCACCTGTTCCATGAACTGGGCGATGCGGACGGACTCATCTATTTTGCGGGCACCTTCGACAAATTCATCCGCACAGAAGCGAAAGTAGATGGGGTAATCGTCGCCAACTTTATCCCTCGTACGCTGAATTATTTCCAGGGGGAAACGCATCCTATTTTCAAAGGTCCCCCCATATTTGTCTTGTCGGTGGTTTGTGTAGCCATCCATAAACTGAGCGATCAGGTAACCATGGGCCCCATGAATCTCCACCCCATCGAATCCCGCGCGTTTGGCTCTGTCCGCGGCGTTCACATATTTCTCGATCAGGTCCTCGATCTCGGGAATCGTCAGCTCCCGGGGCTGAACCTTGAGGAAACCACAGGGGATGGGCGAAGGTGCAACCGGCTGATGGCCTTCCGTGATCGCCCACGTGGTTTCCCGGCCCGAGTGTTGAATCTGTAACACAATCCGTGTCCCGTGCACTTTCACGGCCTCCGTGAGGTCGCCGAAACCGCCAATGTACTTGTCATCATCAATGCGGGACTGCAGGGTCACATTCTTACCTCCCGGATAGTCGACTTGGGCGTTTTCAACGATGATCGTCCCCACGCCGCCTTTGGCCCTCTCCACGTAGTAGGCGATCATCTGATCACTGACGGCGCCATCTTCGGTGGCATAATTGGTGGTAATGGGCGGCAAAACCAAGCGGTTTTTTACATACATTTTGTTGACCACACCCGGCTCGAAAAGCTTTTCAAACATTCCTGGGTTCCTTTCTCGGACTTGTAATGGCTGGTTCTATCACTTCTGCTTCCAATAAAAAGCCACCGCTAAAATAATGATGGCTCCCTGTACGATCCACTGCCAATAGGATGACACACCGAACAGATTCATGGCGTTGCTGAGAATGGTGATGATGAACACACCGGGAAGTGTGCCCACCAGACCCCCTTTTCCTCCGGTGAGACTGGTCCCTCCGATAAGCACCGGGACAATCGAATCCAGCATATAGCGCTCGCCGGCCAGAGGATCACCCATGCCCATGCGGCTGGCTAAAAACAATCCGGTCAGGGCGGCCGTGAAGGCGGATATGATGTAGACAACGATCTTTACGCGGTTGGTCTTGACGCCGGATAATCGGGCGACTTCTTCGTTGCCACCCGTGGCATAGACATAGCGCCCGAAGGCGGTGCGGTGAAGGACGAAAATGCCGAGGAAGGCCACGGCGGCGAAATAGAAGACGGGAAAAGGCAAGAATCCCACTTCCCCCCAGGCCAAGAACATGAACGATTCCGGTATGGAGCCCGCCGGGGCTTTGGTATAAACCAAGACGGCCCCCTGCACGATGGACATCATTCCGAGGGTCACGATCAGGGGGTGTACCCCTGTGCGGGTAATCATGAATCCGTTCAGGAAACCGATCAACACGGCGATTGCTATGACCAGGCAAATCACGGGGATGAGCAGGTGCCCCTGGCCTTCCAGAATTCCGGTTGTCAAGCAGGAAGTCAAGCTGACCACAGAGCCGATCGATAAATCGATGCCTCCGATCAAAATCGCAAAGGTCTGCCCGGTACTCACGATCCCGAGGGCGGCGGCCTGCCGGAGGAGGTTCTTCAAATTGCGACCGGTAAAAAACACCTCGGAGACAAAGGACGTCCCCACAAACAAGACGACGAGGACGATAAAAACGACAATCGTGGGCCAGTGTTCCTTCCAGCGCTTGAACATCATTGTCCTGCTCCACTTGCATGTATCGGTTTGGTCTGGCCCGTGGCGAGACTCAGTATCTCTTCCTCGGTTGCATCCTGGGGCGACAATTCTCCGGCAACTCTTCCCTGGTGCATCACCAGAATGCGATCGCTCAGGCCGATGATCTCGGGCAGTTCCGAGGAAATCATCATGATCCCCGTACCTTCCGTGGCCAAACGTCGCATGAGGTTATAGATTTCGGCCTTGGCCCCCACGTCGATCCCCCGGGTGGGCTCATCCATGATGATTAGCCTGGGTTGCGCATTGATCCATTTGGCAATAATGACCTTTTGCTGGTTGCCTCCGCTGAGATAGCGGATCAACTGATCGAGCGTCGGGGTTCGAATGTTAAACTGCTCAATGCATCTTGCGCAAATGGCCTTTTCTTCGTCATCCTTGACGAAGAAAAGTTTGTGGATTCGGTTCAAGATCGGGAAGGTCAAGTTGTTCTTCACGGGAAGGCAATGGACGACGCCCTCCTTTTTGCGATCTTCGGTCACGAATCCGATGCCTTCGGAGATGGCGATTCTGGGGGTAAGACGGCTAAATGATTCGCCCTGAATCACGATTTCACCCTCCTCGATCGGGTCGGCCCCGAAAATCGCCCGGGCCAGGGCGGTCCGTCCGGAGCCCACCAGACCAGCAACCCCCAGGATCTCACCGCTACGAATCGTAAGATTGAGGGGTTCGCGATGGGTGGTGAGGCGGACGTTTTTTAGGACGACGATCTCTTCCACAGGCCCGCGCTTTTTGGGAGGGAAGGTTTCATCAAGGCTTCGACCGACCATCATGCGAATCAGCGCTTGCTTATCGACGTTGGCAATCTCAATGGTATCCACTAACCTCCCGTCCTTCAGAACCGTTACGCGATCTGCGATTTCAAAGATTTCCGCCAGACGATGGGATATGTAAATGATCAGCTTGCCTGCTTGTTTCAGCGACCGGATAATACCGAAGAGGGCGTCGAGCTCTTTGCCCGATACCACGGCGGAAGGTTCGTCCATGATGATGATGTCGGCATTCAGCGATAAGGCTTTCGCCACCTCGACCATCTGTTGTTCCGCCACGCTCAGGTTCCGGGCTCTTTCATAAGGGTCGATTTTTACGTCGAGTTGCGACAAGAGCTTTTCGGTAAGCTGGGAAATCCGACGCTTGTCAATCAGGCCATGCTTTTTCGGCTCCCGGCCGAGAAAGACATTGTCGGCCACGGTTAAGTCCGGGATCAGATTGAATTCCTGGTAGATGATACTGATGCCGTGCCTTTGGGCATCATGCGGGGATGCCATGTGAATTTGCCTGTTCTTGAGCCGGATGCTGCCTTCATCCTGCGGATAGGCGCCGGCAAGTATTTTCATCAGGGTCGACTTGCCGGCGCCGTTTTCTCCCACAAGGGCGTGGACTTCGCCACTGACACAGCTGAAGTCCACTTTGTCAACGGCCCGCACGCCGGGGAAGTTCTTCGTAATCGATTTCATCTCGAGAATAGCCTGCGCCATCGGTCCCTCTCCGGTCCGAAGACGAGCAGAGGAGGACCCTCACGTCCTCCTCCGCGGGATTACTTCGGTAACCAATTTTGCGGTAGCGTGTTGTCGATCCACCAATCCCCGGGCCATTCCGGATGCGCCATTGTATCCCAGGGTTGATCCGATTTGACATCGGCGGTATCCACCGTCGTCAGTACTTTGCGTGTCACGTTCACGATAAAGGGCACGGGGATTCCCTGGAGGACTTTCAGAGAGGTCCGCACCGCTTCCGCACCCATCTTGACCGGAAAGCCGATGCTCATGGCCGGAAATTCGTATTTCTGCACCCGGGTCAGGTAGGCGTTCAGATCCTCTCCGGTAATAGGTACCTTCAGCCCTGCTTCCTGGAGAGCTTCAATGGCGCCACTGCCCTGTAAGCCGCTGTCGCACCAGACCCCTTCGATTTTATTCCCGAAAGACTGGATCATGGCCGCCATGATCCGCTTGCCCTCAGAGGGCGACCAGCTTGTATACTGCATGTCCAGGACTTTCACATCCGGGAACTGGGACAGGATTTCTTTGGCTCCGATGATTCGCTCCTCGGCGGGGCCCGCGCCGGCCATTCCGGGTAACATGACGATATTCCCCTTGCCTTTGAGCATTTGGCAGAGCCACAGCATCATCATGCGTCCCTGCGTGAAATTGCTTGCCGTGACGAACGAGGTGAAATTATCGCTTTTCACTCTCCGGTCCAGGCAGACGATGGGGATGCCTTGCTTGTGTATTCGTGTCGCGATGGGGTCCAAGGCGGCCATGGTGGCCGCGCTAAGGATGATCAGATCGCAACCTTTCGCCACGAGATCCTCCGTGTCACCAATCTGCTTGTCCGGCTTGTCTTGCGCATCGGTCACATAGAGCGTCTTGATTAAATCTTTGTGTTTTTCCGCCTCCGCGCGCACTTCCCGATCCATGAACACCCGCCATGAGTTGGAGATGGAAGCATTGCTAAAGCCGATCGTATAAGGCGGGTTCTTCTTGTACTTGGTCATGTCCTGCATCACGACTGCGTTGGAATCCCATAGATACGAGCGCGAGAACTGCCGCTCTTCCGCCAAAGCTGCAACCGTTAGCGTGCAAAAGAACATAGTCACAACCAAAAACGCTGTCACCTTCCTCATTTTCCTACCTCCTCTGTTTTAGTTATTGTTTGGCAGGTTTTCCCTCTCTCCTCGCAATCCTAATTCATCCCCCCTTTCCTCATAGATTTGCTAAGTTGACGATCTCCGCACGTAGAACGAGGCCGCTAAAATGATGACCGCCCCTTTGACGATATATTGAACCTGGATAGGCAAATGCAGTAGAAGTATCAGATTGTAGATCATCATGATGATCAGCACGCCGGCAATGGTGCCCAGCACCCCGCCCTGGCCGCCCTCAAACGATGTGCCTCCCATGACGACCGCGGCGATGGAGTCGAGCTCATAGCCCTTCCCGACCCAGTTGTCCGCGATGCCGATCCAGCCGGCGAGGTACATGCCGGCGATAACTGCCGTCAAACCGGAAGCCATGTAAGTGATTGTGAGGATCACATCCGCGTTGTATCCGGAAAGATAGGCCGTATGGATGTTTCCGCCGACAGCATACAGCTGCCGGCCAAAGAGGGTCTTGCGCAGGATGATCACGGCGATTGCCGTCAGAGCGGCCAGGGAGAGCACCGAAACGGGAATTGGACCGAGATCTCCCCTACCCAGAAATCGCAGAATCGGGGGAAAGTCTCCTTTGGGCGCTCCCTTGGTATAGATGAAACGGAAACCCTCGATGATGATCATCATCCCCAATGTCGCCATGAAAGGCGGCACTTTGCGTTTGGTCACGAGCAGGCCGTTGGCCAGACCCACCAGCAGACCGAACAACACGCAAACCAGAGCGACCGGCAAGAGCAACTCATTCTGTCCGCCGGTGTTCTTGGCGATGATCACGGCGACCGTCGCCATCACGGACGCCACCGAGAGATCCAATCCGCCCCTTCCGCCCAGGATGACGAAGGTCTGGCCGATGGCTACGATGCCGAGGGCAGCGGCTTGGTGGAGAACATCTTTGAGGTTTTGGGGCTGCAAAAAGGCAGGTGAAACGAATGATGCGAATATAAAGAGAATGATCAGAAAAATATAGATTCCGTACTTCTCAAAGGTCGACTTGAATGCAAATCGCCTGCTTCCCGTCCAAGCGGTGTAGGCTTCCATGGACAACTCCTCCCCCGATCTCGCAACAAAGCCAGATATATCAAACAGCATTCCACAGGCGTATCCCCCTGTGCCAACGGGTATCCGCATTCGAATCCCTGGGGATTTCCACGCGAATCACCCCCCCCTTGCGATTGGGATGCGCCTTGCTTGTGCCCCTACGGCGTGCCCACCAGCCAACGCGACGGCCCGAGTATTTTTCGGGCATGACTTCTCCCCCATAGGTCTGAGACATGTATCATAACTGTTTCAACTCTGTCAAAATTTTTTTCGAAACCAGGAATCCCAAACCGGTTGGCCGAAAAATTACTTGTAATCACAATAAGTTAAAACCGACCACGGGGGGGTCGTCACCTGATTGCGCCGCACCTAAGCGCATTGAACGGCAGGCAACTGGATCGCTCGCCTACAATTATCATGCCAAAAAAACGGGAAGGCCCGACACGAAGGAAATATCCCGCAAGCATAGGCTCCCGGTGAATTGGGGTTGACAAAGCGTTGCAGGAATGTGACAAGACATCCAATTGCTGCAACAGAGAGGAGAGTGCCGGCGATGCAACGGGATGACTATCGGATAGGATTTATCGCTTCGAGTATTTCGTTGACAACGAGTGCCCGCAAGATCGCCAAAGAACGGAACGAGGATTTCATCATCTCCTCCAAAGGCTTGGAGCACGCTACTTCGGTTGGCAAGGATATGGAGGCCTCGGGGGTGGAGGTCATCATCAGCCGGGGCGGCACAGCGTACCTCCTGCGGGAGAATCTGCAGATCCCCGTTTTGACGATACCGTTGACCTCTTTTGACATCCTGGCGTCCATTTATAAAGCCTCGACATCCGGGAAAAAGGTCATGCTGGCCAGTTTCCGTTGGCCGCTTCGAGGAATCGAGATCGTCGAACAATTATTGCAGATAGATATAATTCAAGGCATCTACCAAGACAGTGAAAGCTTGGAAGAGGCCATATTTTCGGCCAAGCGTGAAGGCTGCGAGGTTGTCATCGGTGGGGGGGTCTCCATGGTGATTGCCCGCAAATACGACTTGAAGATGGTCGAACTCGAAACAAGCGCAGACGCGATCGTGTCAATCATTGAAGACGCGAAATCCGTGGCGAAATCCCGCAGGCAAGAACAAAAGAAATGGCAGACGTATCAAAGCATTATCGACTCCACTTCCGAAGGGATTATCGCCGTCGATCAAGGCGGGGTCATCACGGCGGCCAATCGCGTTGTCAAAGAGCTTTTGAATATCTCCGAACCGGATATAAACAACAAACACATCACAAAGTATGCCAGGAAGGCCCATATATTGGAAGTCTTGAGAAAACAGAAGCCGATCTTGAATCGGCTTGAAGATATCCGCAAGAACAAATACGTGAGTAATCATTTCCCGATCATCGTGGATTCCGGTTTGATCGGAGGTGTCTCCACGTTTCATGAGGCATCCAATCTGATGAGGGCCGAGAACACGGTGCGCAGATCCCTCTCCAGAGGTCTGGTCGCCAAATACTGTTTAGAAGATCTCATCCACCAAAGCCCCTTGATCGAAAAGGTCATTCGAAGATCGAAGCGTTTTGCGGAATCCGACTCGACCGTGCTGATAACCGGCGAAACGGGAACCGGAAAAGAGATCCTCGCCCAGGGCATCCACAACGTGAGTCAGCGCAAGAAAGGACCCTTCGTTTCAATAAATTGCTCCGCCTTACCCGATCAACTTTTGGAAAGCGAGCTTTTTGGCTATGAGGAAGGGGCGTTTACAGGCTCACGCAAGGGCGGAAAACCGGGTCTATTCGAGATTGCCCACCACGGCACCATTTTCTTGGACGAAATCGGAACCACTCCCAAAAACATGCAGGCCAGATTGCTGCGCGTCCTGCAAGAAAGAGAAGTCATGCGGGTCGGGAGCGACAGGTTGATTCCCGTTGATATCCGCGTAATTGCAGCCACGAATGAGGATCTGAACAAAGTCGTTCAGCAGGGGCGCCTCCGTCAGGATCTATTCTTCAGGTTGAATGTACTCAACGTCTACCTGCCGCCGCTCAGGGAAAGGGTCGCGGATATTCCCTTGTTGGTAGAAGCTTTGATCAAGAAAACCAGCGCAGAATACGGCATAGAACCCTTGAGCATTCCTGACGCCTTCATCGAGAAGCTTCTTGGGTATGCATGGCCGGGAAACGTTCGCCAATTGGAGAACTTTTTGGAGAGTCTCATTCTCCTCTCCGATTCACGTTTCCAGTCCAAGATCTTCGAGGAGTTATATCATGAGTTATACCGGTATCCCTTTGTGAGTCAGGGAAGCGGCCCGAGCACATCCAACTCCCTGAAAGAGCAATTGGCCCGCAAGACGCAAGATCACGAGTTCGATATGATTCAGAAGGCGTTGCGGCAATCAAATTACAACAAATCCAAGGCTTCCAAGAAGCTGGGGGTGAGCCGGACCACCCTCTGGCGAAAACTCAAACAGAGGCGGATGCACTCGCATTGAGCGCGCTGGCGGCGTCGCCGAAAGTGAATATCGGCAAGTTTTTGCCATTGTTGTGAGGATGCCAATTTGAAGGCTTGGCTTTCACGCTGCGGCTGGGAGGTGGTACGATATGGTGAACGCAAGCTTGCTCCAAAATAAAAGAATTTTGATCGTCGACGACGAGCCGGATGTTCTACAGACACTAGAGGACCTGCTGGACATGTGCGTCGTGGATGGCGCGTCCGATTTTGCGACCGCGGAAAGACTTCTCAAGGCCAACGTCTATGATGCCGCCGTCTTGGATATCATGGGCGTCAGCGGCTTTGATCTGTTGAAACTCTGTAAGGAGAAGTCAGTGCCGGCGATCATGCTTACGGCACAAGCCCTCAGCCCGGATTTCTTCGATAAGGCCATGATCGAAGGGGCTTTTGCTTACGTGCCTAAGGACAAGATGGCCGATATCGCGCTGTATTTGGAAGACGCTCTGGCGGCGCGCGCCACAGGGTCTGAAAAGAGCGGGGCTTGGTTTGCCAGGCTGAGACCCTATTTCACAAAGCGATTTGGGCCCGATTGGCGTGCGAAAAGCCAAGAATACTGGCTGGAATTCGAGAATATTGATCTAATTCTCGTGCCCACGGACTTCTCACCTTATTCCTGTGACGCATTCCCATGGGCGGCCTTCTTCGCGACGAAATTTGGGGCAAGAGTACTGATCCTGCATGTTATCCCGCAAAGGGCCGCGCAAGAATTAACGGCTATCCCCGGCAATCCGTGGGAAAGTGTTCTGGCAGGCGAGAACGCGCAGATGAAAGAAGATTTTTCCGCCTGTCTCGTCGGTGACTTCCATAAGAAAATCGAGAAAGAAACCATGGTGGTTACAGGAACCCCCCAGACGATGATCGTCAACGTCGCTCGACAAAAAAGGGCCAGTATGATCGTTATGGCCAGTCATGGGAGAACCGGGCTGCTCGATTCCCTTATGGGAAACGTCGCGGAGAAAGTCGTGCGGCTCGCACCCTGTCCGGTTTTCGTGGTGAAACCAAAGGGAATCGGGATAAGATAGATCAAGCTTTTTGGCAGGCATCGCGGTCATCAATCTCCCACGCCGGCCGTCGACGGTCCGGGCCTGCTTCGTGGACCAAGAGGGCCTTCAACTGCAATCGCTAAGCGCGCCACAGATCGCCGCACCCCATGCGGCCGACCGCTCAGGGAGCTCTATGCCCTCAACATTGACCAGTTGTTGGTCGAGCGGAAACCCGGCCATCAAGCCCGGGGCGACTCGTCTTCGAAATCCTTCGGATCCGGCGGCCGCCAAGGCGGGGCTGTCCGGCGCGAGTCCCGGAAACGCGCTGAAAAAAGGGGAGATCTTTGAAATTGACAAACTGAAGCAAATATGCCAAGCAAGGCCCGTGGCAGGATGGGGGGAAGTGAATATCCCGGCGCGGATCGGCGCAGGCGAGCCGCCGACCGGCCGGAGTGAGATCCAACAGGAAAGGGGGGGTGGAAAAGAAGAGCCCGCGCGTGCCGTCGCGGCGCTCACCGGCGCCACGCAAACGAACAAGCGACTTTTTCAGATCAATGGCCAGGATTGATAATTGCATCTAGCATAGCCGTTTAGCCCTTTGAAAAACCCTGGATAGGCCGACCGCTCATCGGCTTTGGGCACCGGGATATTTTTCATACAGCTAAACATTCATGGCCCTCTGGGCCAC
>CP070697.1:434098-449734 GCA_020353555.1 Desulfobacterales bacterium | reverse complement strand
AAATAGACGCCGCCAAATTGGCGCAATTAAGAAATGGCCTGCCTAAGATCGCCGAAGATATCATTGGCAGCTGCAATGATCGCGAATGTTATACCCATGTCGATTATGAACCGATACCTTCCAAGGAATCGGTGATTGAAATCATCGAGCGGCTGCGGGAGATTCTTTTTCCGGGTTATTTCACCCGTGGAAAGCTCGATCCGGTGAATCTGCGTTATAGCATGGGGCAATCCGTAGCCACCCTTTTCGACCTGCTTTCGGAACAGATCTGCCGCAGCATTCGGCATGACTGCTTCCGCTATGACCAGCCTTGCACGGAATGCGAAGAACAGGGCCACAAGATCACCCTTGAGCTCTTAGAGGCCATAACCTCCATTCGCAAAATACTGGGTACGGATATTCGCGCCGCTTACGACGGGGATCCGGCGGCGCGCAGCTATGACGAGATTATTTTCAGTTATCCCGGCATCTATGCCATGGCCGTCTACCGGGTTGCGCATCAACTCTTTGAATTCGGCGTACCCCTGCTTCCCCGCATGATGACGGAACATGCCCACAGCGTCACCGGGATCGATATCCATCCCGGCGCCGAGATCGGTGAAAGTTTTGTTATCGATCATGGAACGGGGGTGGTGATCGGTGAGACCACCGCCATTGGAAACAACGTCCGCATTTATCAAGGGGTTACCTTGGGCGCCCTTTCCCTGCCCAAGGACGCGGTGGCCGCGTTGCGAGGCAAGAAACGGCATCCCACCATCGAAGACGATGTCATTATCTATGCCGGTGCGACCATTCTGGGCGGAGATACCGTGATCGGGGCCCGGGCCGTGATCGGCGGCAATGTCTGGTTAACCGAGTCGGTCCCGCCGGATACCACGGTCATCATCGAAACCCCGCGCTTGATCTATAAGTCGAGCAAGGCGCCGTCTTTTACACGCCCGCTCCAATCGGCGGTCTAGTCCGGGCCGTGCAAGGTTGGCGGTTATTTCAGCCAGCCGACAGCCCTATTAATTGCCACGTTCAAGCCCTGCCGGACGCGGTCAAACCCGGCGGCGGGGCGCCATTCGGTACCCCGACGCCGCGCGTGCCGATTTGGTTTTGTGAAGAAGGAGGAACGTCATGCGATACTTTTATACGGTCGGCAGTACCATTGGCCGCACCCCCATGGTCCGGCTAAACCGGATGACTGCCGGTGGCGATGCGGAAATATTGGCCAAACTTGAATTCTTCAATCCCCTGGGAAGCGTTAAGGACCGGATTGCCGCGTCGATGGTCGCGTCGGCCGAACTAGAAGGCTTGATCGGTCCGCAGACGCTCATTGTCGAGCCGACGAGCGGCAATACGGGCATTGCGCTGGCCTTCATCTGCGCTGCCAAAGGTTACCGCCTGTGTCTGACCATGCCGGATACCATGAGCATGGAAAGACGCAAGCTGTTGACCCATCTGGGAGCCGAACTGGTGCTGACCCCCGGCGCAGGAGGCATGCAAGGGGCCATCGATAAGGCTCGGGAAATACTGGAAACTACGCCAGACGCCTACATGCCCGATCAGTTTAAGAATCCTGCCAACCCCCGCATCCACCGGGAAACCACCGCCGAAGAGATTTGGCACGACACGGAAGGCCAGGTGGATTTGCTGGTGAGCGGGGTCGGCACCGGCGGCACCATTACGGGGATTTCCCAGGTGATTAAAGCGCGTAAACCTTCATTTAAGGCGGTCGCTGTGGAGCCGGCCGACTCGCCGGTCCTGTCCGGAGGGAAGAAAGGGCCCCACAAGATCCAGGGCATCGGGGCCGGGTTCATTCCCGAGGTTTTGGATCGATCGATCATCGATGAAGTCGTGACGGTGACCAATGCAGATGCCTTTGCGACCGCCCGTAAACTGGCCAAGACGGAAGGGATTCTCGGCGGGATTTCTTCCGGCGCCGCTGTATGGGCGGCCCGGGAGGTGGCCCAACGGACCGAAAACAGAGGCAAATGCATCGTGGTCATATTGCCCAGCACCGGGGAACGCTATATCAGCACGGAGCTGTTTCAGTAGGATCGTGAGCCGGCGCAGGATAACATTCTGTAGACCGCCCATACGGCGGGTAAGAGCCTAGCTGGCAGGGCCCGGTTCTGCGACTGTGCCGTAAGAACACCCGTGTTTTAACCCTGCTGCAACTATAGATTTATAGAGCCTTTATCTAGAGGGATCTGTCTTTATCAGATCCCTTTTTTATTGTATAAGCCTGTTAATTTAAGGTTTGACCTGCAAAAAAAATGCGTTTCCGAGAAACCTGAAATCCGCTTCTTCCGACCGAGAGGTTCGTTAGGATGCATCTGAAATCAAAAATTGTGTTCACCCTTTTATTCGTGGTGGTGCTGTTTACGGCCGCGGATTATGGAATCCATCGTCTGGTTATTTTTCCGAGCTATGTGGCGCTCGAAAGGGCGGAAGCGCAAAAGGATCTGGAGCGATGTGTGGAGGCGCTGCGCGACGAAATCCGTCACCTGGATCTATTTACCAACGACTGGGCCACGTGGGATGATACCTACCGTTTTGTCCAGGACCGCAATAACGAATATATCGTTTCCAATCTCGGCCTCCAGACATTTTTAGACAATGACCTCAATCTGATCTATTTTTGCAATACCAAAGGAGAGGTGATCTGGGGTGAGATCCGCAATTTGGAATCCGGTCAAAGGCTCCAGCTGCCCGAATTTCCGTCCCAAGGTTTGCCTCAAGGCCATCGGCTGCTCGAACACCAAACGGTTGATAGCGCCGTCGCGGGTATATATGCGACGGTCCCGGGGGCCGCTCATGATCGCGGCCAGACCGATAATAACCAGCGAGCGGAAGGGACCGGTGCAGGGAAGCCTCGTCATGGGACGGTTCATTCGTGATGAGCTGATTAAGGCCTTGGCGCAGCAGACCCGGGTGGGCCTGCACCTGCACCCCGTTAGGGAAGATTCAGTGTCACCGGCGGAAAGGCAGATTCTAGATGAGATTGCGGCGGATGCACCCTATTTCATCGCCGAGCATCCCAAGCTGCTGGAAATTTACACGACTTTTCCCGACCTTTACGGCGCCCCGGCGCTCCTGCTGCGGGCGGATATGCCCCGCAACATCACGGCCGCCGGATCCGTTACGATGGGCTTTGCGGTCATTTCGACTTTGATCGTCGGTATAATCCTGCTGATTGTTTTACTGACACTGCTTCAGCGGATCGTGATCAAGCCCGTATCGGATCTTACCCGTCATGCCGTGAGGATACGCGACCGCAGCGACTTGTCGCTGCGCTACGTTGCAGATCGCGCCGATGAGATCGGTATACTGGCCCAAGAGTTTGACCGGATGGTGTCGCAATTACACGCCGTGCATCAGGGTTTGGAAACCCTGGTGGCGGAACGCACGGCCGATCTGGAAGCGGTCAATCGGCGGCTAAAACTGGAAAATGCCGATCGACGAGGGGCGGAGATAGCGCTGCAAAAGGCCCGGGATGATCTGGAACGGCAGGTTGAAGCAAGGACCGCCGAACTGCGGATCGCCAACGCCCAGTTGCAACGTGAAGTGGAGGACCATAGACGCTCGGAGGAGCAATTGCGACGCTATCACGACAAACTCCGCTCGCTGTCATCGGAATTGATACTGACCGAGGAGCGGGAACGAAGGCGGATTGCCACGGAATTGCATGACCGCATCGGGCAGGCCCTCACCATCTCCAAACTGAAAATGGACACACTGGCGGAATCAGAAGCTCTGGCAGGGCAGGCCCCCGCGCTGGATGGAATCAGCAACCTCATCGAACAGACGATCCAGGACGCCCGCTTGCTGACCTTCGAACTCAGTCCGCCGGTGCTTTACGAGTTGGGCTTGGAGGCGGCGCTGGAGTGGCTTCTGGAGCAAATCCAGGAACAATACGGCTTGACCACCGAATTTAGCGATGATCGGCAGCCCAAGCCCTTGGATTACGCTTTTCGGGTGCTTATCTTCCAAGCCACCCGCGAATTGCTCTTCAACGTTGTCAAACATGCGCAAGCCCGGGAGGTCAATGTGTCCATCCAAAAAGAGGGCGACACCGTGCGCATTGAGATCGAAGACAATGGCGTCGGGTTTGATCCTGAAAACCTCAACGCGCATCCCACGAAAAACGTCGGCTTTGGGCTTTTTAGCATCCGTGAGCGTTTGCGGCATCTGGGCGGCCGCCTTGAAATCGCCTCCGCACGGGGCAAAGGCACGCGTGTCACCCTGGTGTCTCCACTCAAGCAGGCTGCGAAAATCGTATCAATAGTACGCAAATAAAATTTTCATGCACCGTGGTGGCCCGAAGGGCCATGAATGTTTAGCTGTATGCAAAAGATCCCGGTCGACCTATCCACGGTTTTTCTAAGGGCTAAACTGTTACCGAAAATCTAGTTCGGAAGGAGCGTGACGTGCGCAAAAGAATTCTCCTCGTGGACGATCACGAAATTCTGCGCGAAGGCCTGCGGACCTTAATTGAAACCAAGACGGATATGGAAGTGCTGGCCGAAGCCGATAATGGCCGGACGGCCATCCAACTGGCCCGCAAACTCAAGCCGGATTTGATTATCATGGATATCATCATGCCTGATATGAACGGCATGGATGCCGCCCAGCAGATTATAGCCGACCTGCCCGATGTCAAGATCATTGCCCTCTCCATGCATTCCGACCGGCGGTTTGTGCTGGGGATGCTCAAGGCCGGCGTATCAGGTTTTTTGTTGAAGGAATGCGCTTTCAAAGAACTGACGGTTGCCATCAACGCGGCGGTCGCCAACCAAACCTATCTGAGTCCTAAAATCGCCCATACGGTAATCCAAGATTATAGGCAGCACGTTTCCGATAAGGACCTATCGCCGTTCCATGCGCTCACCGGCCGGGAACGGGAGGTGCTCCAGTTAATCGCGGAAGGCCGCAGCACCCGGGAGATCGCAGATGATCTCAATGTCAGTGTCAAGACCGTCGAAGCCCGGCGCCGGCAGATCATGGAAAAACTAAAACTCAATACGATTGCCGACCTGATTAAATTTGCCATCCGGGAAGGGCTGACCCCCCCTTGATACCTTTGGCAGGCTTTAAATCGGCGATGTTGCCCGCCTCTTTTTTGGCCGTTGCCTATAGCGAAAATAGGTTTTGCGAACCCCAAATTTAGGGATTCCCCAATTCTAACTCCCCGCCTTTTGGTTTAAGAATATCTCACTTATTCAAGAATGCGAGAAACAGGAAGGTGCAAAAAAAATTTGTAACCTTTTAACGAGCTATACGTTGTAGCAGTGACATGGCACCGACCCACGGTTGTGACGACGGCCGAGCCGTGAAACGATTGAAGAAGTCACTCTGTTGTAGTTCGAATTACGAGACCCGGCGTCTCATATCAATTTAGATAGATATGAGGGTGTGTGCAAATTTCAAACATTTCAATTAACCATTAAAGACAGAAAGGAAACGGAATGATGAAAAGAATTTTTGCGATTGGCTGTTTGGTAATGGCAGTGGGACTTCTAAGCGCGCCGGCGTGGAGTTCGGCTAACGCCAACTTGAGTCCGAATCATCTTTTTATTCTGGCGCATGGAGGCAACGGCCCCGGCGACGGCACGGGTAATGACGGCACGGGTCCCGGAGACGGCACCGGCAACGGACCGGGACCGGGTGCGGGCGCGGGAAACGGCGGCACCGGAGCTAACGGGGGAAATGGACCTGGAGACGGTACCGGTAACGGCGGGACGGGTCCGGGTGATGGCACCGGCAATGGCCCCGGTGACTGTGGATGATTTATCTACAACTCAATGGAGGGGCCGGCGCACGGTCCCTTCCTCCGTAAAAGCCAACAAGGCACTTTGAAAAACGGTAGGTTGAGCAAAATTGCAAGCTGAGAATCTTCAGTTGACGAGACAGGCCGGAAATGACGCTGGCCTGTCTCGTTCTTAGAGAGTATTTATAAAGAAAGGAGGTGGTCGACTGGTCGACCCTTTCGCGGTAAGGGTGTCGCCTGTTCTCGGCCTGGGGTTTGGACCGGGTCAGGCGGCGATTGACTATTGCAGCGAATTTACGGATTTTCAGCCATTCGGTTTCAAGGGTCACCAAAATCGCTCCAACTTTCATAAAAAAGGAGGGTTGCCATGATTAAGAAAATAATGCTCGGCGCGCTCATCATGCTCTTAGCCGTCGGTGTCGGCCTGGCAGCGACACTGACACCGATGGAACAGCTGGGCAAGGCCTTGTACCAGGACGAGAATTTGTCATTGAATCGAAACCAGTCTTGCAAGACCTGCCATCATCCCGGTGCCGGATTTGCCGATCCTGAAAACCGCCGGGATCCTGTCGCCTTTCCGGTTTCCGACGGAACGGATCCGGAACTTTCTGGGGGTGCCAACGCGCCCACTGCGGCGTATGCCGGTTTCAGCCCGCGTTTGGATTATGTTCAAGATCCGGATACCGGTGAATACCTTTGGATCGGCGGAATGTTTTGGAACGGCCGAGCCACCGGCTGGACTCTGGATGACGACCCGTTGGCCGAGCAGGCCCAGGGACCGTTTCTCAATCCCCGGGAAATGGCAATGGATAGTAAACTGGCTGTTGTGGACGAAGTGGAGAGATCCAAATATGCGCGCCTTTTCAAAAAAGTCTTCGGTCAGGATGCTTTCAACGATATTGATATTGCCTATGACAAAATGGCCCGGGCCATCGCTGCTTTTGAACGCTCTCAGGCCGTAACTCGGTTCAATTCCCGCTTTGACCAATTCTTTTGGGCGTGCGAAGCAGCAGGTATCGACGTGAGCACGATTGTCGTGGGCACAGACTTAAGCGCCTTGCCCCAAGGCATCCTGACAATCGGCCAACTAAAGGGGCTGGCCCTGTTCAATGATGCCCCGCTGGCGCTCGGAGGCAACGGAGGCGGAAACTGCGCCGCCTGTCATTCGACCACTACGGAGCGTGACCCACAGGGTAACGCCCTCTATCCCCCGTTGTTCACGGATTTCAGCTATGACAATCTCGGGATCCCCACCAATTTGAGATTGTACGAATTGCTCAACCAAAAAACTCCCCCTGATGGTGGTTCCCCGCCGGACCTCGGACTGGGAGGGTTTCTTGCTTCTGTGGACCTTGAAGCCCAATTTCCTGCAGACCAAGGTTATCCGCCTATCGACCCCGCCGCGGAAAACGGAAAGTTCAAGGTCCCGACGCTGCGCAACGTGGCCAAAACACCCCCGTACGGTCACAACGGCTTTTTTGCGAGCCTGACCGATATTGTAAACTTCTATAATAAGCGGGATGTGGATAATATCTGGGGCGAAGCGGAATATCGGGATACCATGAACGACACAGAACTCGGCGACCTGGGGCTTTCTCCGCAGGAGGTACGACTTATCGTGGCCTTCCTGCACAGCTTAAACGATCGCTAGTTAAAAGGGGGCGTTCTCCAGTTGGCCGGACTCTCGGAACCGGGCCGCCCCTGCGCACCGGCATTTGCACCAGCCGAAGTCCAGCCGGGACCGTAAAAAAGTAAATGACTTGCAAGAAGGTGATTGAAGAAGGTTTTGCTTGAATCGCCTTCTTCTTTTTTTAAGGGCGAAGGGCTACGTGAGCCTGAAATGGGCGGTTCATTCGCGCGGACCGGAAAGCGGAGCGACCGGGCTAGAATAGGCGGGCCTGCCACGCCGCATAACGGGGGTTGGTCCTTTGCAAGGATTCAGGGCTTCCGTGCGCCAGGAGGCGGCCGTTTTCGAGCAGCACGATTTTATCCATCCGATGCAGATCGACCGGCTGGTGGGTAATCAACAGAACCGTTCTTTGGGCGGTGAGTTCGTACAGGGCGTGCATCAGCTGGCGCGCGGTAATGGTGTCTAAGCCCTCCGTGGGTTCATCCAAGACCCAAATGGGAGCATCCTGCAATATGGCGCGGGCTACGGCCAGGCGCCGGGCTTGTCCGCCGGACAGAAGCCGGCCGGCCTCGCCGATCCAGGTCTCCAGACCTTCCGCTAAGCCATCGACAAAATCGAGTAACTGCGCGGCATCCAAAGCCGCGCGCAGCTCTTCGGTGGCGGCCGCGGGACGGGCCAGCCGCAGGTTGTCCTTCAGGCTGGCGTTGAATAGATGCGCTTGTTGCGAAACCACGCAAATATGGCGGCGCAGGTCCGGTTCGCTGAGGGTGCGAATGTCTTGACCGCCGATCAAAATACGGCCGTGCGTGGGGTCCCAGAAACGGACGAGCAAATGCACCAGGGTCGTCTTGCCGGACCCGGTTTCACCGAGAAGGGCCACGCGTTGGCCTGCGGAAACCTGGAAATCCACTTCGCGGACGGCGCAAGGGGCCGTTGCCTGGTAACTAAAGGAGACGTTTTCAAAGCGCACGTCCAAGCTCCGGGAGCGGAAGCTGGCGGACTGCGCCGGAAAAGTTACGGCCGGTGGCGTGTCAACGATTTCCCGCAGACGGCGGGCGGCCTCCCGGGTGCGTCCGAGATACTGGTAAGCCGCCGGCAAAGACAGCACCGCTTCGAATGAAGCCATGACGGCCAAAACGATCAGCGCTAGGCTGGCGCCGTGCAGTTCCCCGCGATTCACCAGGCCGGCGCCCCGATAGAGTGCGGCAAAAACGGCCAGCCCGGAAAGCAGGGTGATCCCGGCCGTGGAGAGTCCCCGGATATGACTCATGCGCCGTTGGGTTTGCACCAGGGCGCGGTTGTGGTCCTGGAGGGTTTCCAGGTGGCGCGGATAGGCATCAAAGACCAACAATTCCGGCAAGCCCTGGAGGCCATCGACCATGCGGGTCTGCAGTTCCCCGGTTTGCCGGGCAATGCGGCGCCCGGCCGGTGCGCCGCTTTTCGCGGCCAGCGCCGGCACCACCAAACCGGCCGTCGTTAGACACGCGAGACCGATCAGCGCCGTGAAGGGGTCAAAAAGTCCCAGAAAAAGCGCCACCATGATCAGCATCAGCAGGGCAATGACGCTGGGAGACAATACCCGTAAATAAAGGTTATCCAGCGCTTCGATATCCGCCACGATCCGGCTTAAGATGTCGCCGCTGCGGTGGGACATGAGGCAGGCGGGGGCCAATGGTTCCAGATGCCGGTAAAACCACGTCCGGAGGCTTTCCAATATTCGAAACGTGGCGTCATGGCAGACAATACGCTCCGCGTAACGGGCCGCCGTGCGCCCCATCGCAAACAGCCGCACCCCGATGCTGGGATAGAAGAAATTAAATAGCGGGGCGGTGGCGGCCGTCAGCCCGGCATAGGCCGCCGCCGATATGAACCAGCCGGATAACGCCAAAAGGCCCACGGCGGCGGCGATGCTCGTCAACCCCAGGAAAGTTCCCAGGGCCATCCGCTGCCAGTGGAGCAGCAATAATCGCAAAAAGGGTCGGAATGCGTGTTTGCGTTCAGGCATGTCTGTCCTCTCCCGGCACGCGGTTTGATACGGGAGGTGCTCGGCTGTTCGCGGTCAGCGCCGTCCCTGTTTTGAAGCAATGGAGATGGTCGCCCGGGGTCGATCAGGGCATAGAAGCGATGCCTTCATGCTTAAGACTTTGCCGACGGATAACGCCCAACGGACACTACTTGTGTTGCACCAGTCGATAAAACCGGCCGCCCGCTTCGATGAGTTCGGAATAGGTTCCCTGTTCGACGATTCGCCCCTCCGCCAGCACCAGAATCCGGTCGGCGCGTTCCAGATGAGCCAGGCGGTGGGTCAGGAGCAAGAGGGTGCGGCCTTGCGCAAGCTCCGCCAAAGCCGTCATCACCAGTTGTTCGTTGGCCGCGTCCAGGCCGGCGGCGGGTTCATCCAGGAGCAGCACCGGCGCATCTTTGAGAAAGGCCCGCGCTAAAGCCACTCTTTGCGCCTGGCCCCGCGAAAGCCCCAGTCCCTGCTCTCCGACAGGCGTTTCCATTCCTTCCGGCAGGTGCCGGCAGAAATCCAGCACCCTCGCCGAGCGGGCCGCGTGTTCGATGGCGCTGTCGGAGGCTTCCGGCCGCCCCAGCCGGATATTTTCCCGAATGGTCCCGTAGAATAGAACCGGGTGTTGTCCGATCCAGGCGATGTGGCGGCGCCAGCTCGCCGGACTCAGTTCCGCCAACGGCCGGTCATTGATCCGGATCTGCCCCCGGTCCGGCTGTAAGAAACCCAGCAGCAAATTAGCGATCGTGGTCTTGCCGGCCCCGCTGGCCCCCACCAGCGCCACTTGTTCACCGGCGTGCAGATCAAAACTGACACCGCGCAGGGCGGGCCGCCGACCCGCATCGAACGCCAGGTATAAGTCCCGACACTGGATGTGAATGGGAGGCGCAGGATCCCATATAACCCGGCCGTCAGGTCTCCCCAATCGAGGCAGCGTCAGGACTTTTAAGATTTCTTCCGCGGCGCCCAGCGCCTGAGCGCGGGCGTGGTAGTGCGTGCCCAGTTCCCGCAGGGGTAGATAGAAGTCGGGCGCCAATAAGAGGATGAAGAAACCCGCGGCCAGATTCAGCGGCTTCCCATAGGCCCCGAAGTCGATATATCCCAGATAGCGCATTGCCAAATACACCGCCACCAGGGCAATGGCGATGGAGCTGAAAAATTCAAGCACGGCCGCGGATAAAAACGCAACCCGCAAAACCCCCATGGTGCGTTTGCGGTAAGCGTTGGAAACTTGGGCCACATCTTTTGCCGCGTCCCGGCTGCGGTCCAGCAGTTTGAGGGTTGCCAAGCCCTGCAAGACATCCAGAAAATGGGCGCTCATGCGGGCCAGGGCCTGGAAGTGACGCTGGCTGATACTCTCGGCGCCCATCCCCACCAGAACCATAAACAAGGGGATTAAAGGAGCGGTCACCAGCAAAAGGGCTCCGGCGGCCCAGCTGAGGGGGAAAACGCACGCCAGGATCGCGGCGGGTATCATTGCCGCCAAGGCCAGTTGCGGCAGATAATGGGCGTAAAAATCGTGCAGCCCTTCCACCTGTTCCAGGGCTGTGCTGACGAGGGCCCCGGTCCTTTGGGTGTGGGTATAGGCCGGACCCAGGGCGCCGATGCGCGCCATGAGCGCCAGGCGCACCTCCTGCCGAATTCGGGCTCCGGCCTGAAATCCGGCGATTTCACGTCCCCAGCCCAAAACGGCCCGCACGAGAACGACTCCGCCGAGCACGCCCCACCAAGGTCCGAAAGCCGCGCGGGGCAGGCCTTCGATGAATGCGCCCTGGACGACATGCGCCAATACACGGGCTTGGACGATCAGCAGAATTCCCCCGGCGAAACCCAGCCCGACGGACAGGCTGATCCAGCGCCGGACTTTGCGCGACCGCTTAAACAACCAGCGCCGGGCCTGTTTGGGGGTTGATTGCGAAACCGTTTCCATTTGAAAATCATTTGACAAGCGAAAAGCAAATATAATAACGACAATCTATCCCAAGATAGCCAAACCGACCTTTACGCCCTCCGCTCCTCTGCCTCTGAGCGGCGCGGCGGGCGCAAATATGAAGGTTACCCCACTGTATAATCTTTTTTGCAGGGCCGCAAGTTAAGGAGCCAATCCATGCTACCCACCGAAGGATTCGTTGATCTTTCCCGCTGGCAATTTGCCTTGACGTCCATGTATCATTTCATTTTTGTCCCTCTGACATTGGGACTGTCCTGGATTCTTTTCATCACGGAAGCGGTGTATGTGATGACCGGCAAGGAAATCTACAAGGACATGACCCGGTTCTGGGGGAAATTGTTCGGCATCAACTTCGCTCTGGGGGTTACCACCGGACTGACCATGGAATTTCAGTTCGGCACCAACTGGGCCTACTATTCCCACTACGTCGGCGATATTTTCGGTGCACCCCTGGCCATCGAGGGACTCATGGCCTTTTTCCTGGAGTCGACTTTTATCGGCCTGTTCTTCTTCGGCTGGGACCGTTTGAGCAAGCGGGCTCATCTGGCGGTCACGTTTCTGGTGGCCCTGGGGTCCAACCTTTCGGCCTTGTGGATTCTGGTGGCCAACGCCTGGATGCAGAATCCGGTGGGGGCCGAATTCAACTTCGAAACCATGCGGATGGAGCTGGCCAGTTTCAAGGAGCTGTTCTTCAATCCGGTGGCCCAGGTGAAGTTTGTGCACACCGTCGGAGCCGGTTATGTGACGGCCTCCATGTTCGTATTGGCGGTCAGTTCCTATTATTTGCTGCGGGGCCGGGACCTGGCCTTTGCCCGGCGCTCCTTTGCCGTGGCGGCCGGCTTCGGACTGGCATCCATCCTATCCGTCATCGTCTTGGGCGATGAAACCGGATACGTCATCGGACAGGTTCAGAAGGTGAAACTGGCCGCCATGGAGGCGGAATGGGAAACCGAGCCCCCGCCCAGCGACTTCACGGTGTTCGGTTTTCCCAATCAGCAAGACCTGAAAACCGACGCGGAAATCAAAATTCCCTGGATCGGCGGCATCATCGTCACGCGCTCCCTGGACACACCGGTGCCGGGGGTCAAGGATTTGATCGCCGCAAGCGAAGAGCGCATTCGCCGCGGCATGAGGGCTTACGGCCTGCTGGAGAAGCTGCGCGGCGGGGATCGATCGCCCGCAAACATCCGGCAATTTAAAGAAGACCAGGAAAATCTCGGCTACGGTTTGCTGTTGAAGCGCTATACGCCCCGCGTGGTGGATGCCACCGAGGATCAAATCAAGCAGGCCGCCCGGGATACCATACCGAACGTGGGGTGGATGTTCTGGACTTTCCGGATCATGGTGGGTTTGGGTTTTTATATGCTGGTTTTAATTGGGCTGAGCTTTTATTTCTGCGCCAAGCGCGTGTTGGAACAAAAGCGCTGGCTGTTGAAGATTCTGGTATTCAGCCTTCCGGCCCCCTGGATTGCGGCCGAACTGGGGTGGTTCGTGGCCGAGTACGGCCGCCAGCCCTGGACCATCGGCGGGATTTTGCCGACCTTTCTGTCTTCCTCCACGCTCGGCATGGGAGATATCGTCGGCAGCCTGATCGGGTTGATCCTGCTCTACACCATTTTATTGATCGTGGAAATGTATCTGATGGTGAAGTTTGTCCGCCAGGGTCCCAGCAGCCTGCATACCGGGCGCTATCACTTCGAACAGGTCGAAGCGGCCGCCCGCTCGTGATGGGCTGGGCGGAGCAACGTCGCGGTTAAAGCCGACCGCGTCGGGGAGAAATCAAAATGCTGTTTGATTACTATACCTTGAAAATCATTTGGTGGCTGTTCGTCGGTGTCTTGCTCATCGGATTTGCGCTTCTGGGCGGCTTTGATCTGGGGATCGGCGCCCTGTTGCCCTTTGTCGCGAAAAATGATGAGCAGCGGCGGGTCTTGCTCAATGCCATCGGCCCGACCTGGGAGGGCAATCAGGTCTGGTTCATTACGGCCGGCGGCGCCCTGTTTGCAGCCTGGCCCCTGGTTTACGCGGTCGCCTTTTCAGGTTTTTACTGGGCCATGCTGCTGGTGTTGTTCGCGCTTTTTTTCCGACCGGTGGGCTTTGAATATCGCAGTAAACTGGCCGATCCGCGCTGGCGCACGGCCTGGGACTGGGGGCTTTTTATCGGCGGCGGGGTTCCGGCCCTGGTCTTCGGGGTGGCCTTCGGCAATTTGCTGCAAGGCGTACCCTTTCAATACGACGAATTCATGCGGCCCACCTACACCGGCAGTTTCTGGGGATTGCTGAATCCCTTTGCCCTGCTGGCCGGGATCGTGAGTTTATCCATGCTGATCATGCATGGAGCCGTCTATCTGCAGCTGCGCACCGAGGCCGAGCTCAACCTCCGCGCCCGGACAGCGGTGCGCTGGTTCGGCCTGATATTCATGGCCGCCTTTGCCCTGGCCGGCATCTGGCAAGGCTTCGGAATAGACGGATTCCGGATCGTGTCCAGTCCGGATCCCGGCACGGCCTTCGGCCCTCTGGCCAAGACGGTGGAAGTCGCCGCGGGGGCATGGCTGCAAAACTATGGGTTCTATCCCTGGATGATGCTGGCCCCCGTGCTGGGCTTTGGAGGTGGCATCCTGGCCATCGTGCTTTCCAGCCGCGATCGCCCCGGATTCGCGTTTGTCTGCAGCGGGGCCGCCCTGGCCGGGGTCATCCTGACGGCCGGTTTTGCCATGTTTCCGTTTATTATCCCCTCCCGGACCGCTCCCAACGGCAGCCTGACCGCCTTTGACGCGACCTCCAGCCATCGCACGCTGAACCTGATGTTCATCGCCGTCGTCGTGTTTCTGCCCATCGTGCTGGCGTACACCGGCTGGGTCTACCGCGTCCTGCGGGGGAAGATAACGGAGGAGAAGATACGGGAGAACACCCATAGCGCCTATTGAGGGCAAAGCATCGGAAGTAAAGGCCGCTTGCGATCCTAGCCATTTAGAGAGGTCATTATCATGTGGTATTTTGCTTGGATATTGGGCGTATTGCTCGCCTGCGCCTTCGGTATCATCAACGTGATGTGGATGGAGACCGAAGAGATGCTGGGAACCGAGGAGCATGCACCGCCTTGAGGCGGATAAACCGGGCGTTTGAAGCCCACCGTCCGACATTTCAAACCGAGGCAGGTCTTGGTTTCTGCGGGGTCCACTCCGAAAAAAACTGCGAAAACCGAATTGCGTCGGGAATTCTGATAAGCGCTGATGGCTGTGAGCCGCAGACTCCCCGTATTTCCACTATTTTTGATTCTTTATCAGAGGAGTTGAAAAAGGCCAGGGCAATGCTGTTGTACCAGATAACCCTGTCAGAGGCGACTGCGGGGAGCATCGCAAAAGGAATTCTGTCCAGGGAGGCTCTGGGACTTCCCCTTGATGAACTGACCCGTGCCGCCCGGCGCTATGTTTTACTGACCGCCGAACAGGTCCGGTCGGCATTTGCCCAATGGAGTCGACTCGGCGATCTGGCTCAGATCACCGCGGGACCGTGGCCGCAATAGGAGCGTATGCGGACAGCATAAAACAGAAACGTCTTTGATCGTCATGCTTTTACGTACATTTCCTTCAGCCCTTGCGAATTAAAAATGATATAGAGCATTTCAATCTGGTTGGCGATCGCCTCCACCATAATCTTTTCGTCGGTGTTGAGTCTTAGGTCAGGTAAAATGCAAACACATTTGAGCGTCAAATTTTCCTGACGCGATGTGATGATGAGATATCCGTCCATATTCTGGCGTAAAACGATGGCCTTATTGCTGATGCGTTGCGAGGAGAAACTTGCATTTTCACGGAATTCAATCTGCTCTGTTATCGTTCTGAAGTTGGTGCGATTAATTATTCTAATGACGACCCAATCGGCGTTGGCAATGCTGAAGATCTTCCGGGCGAATAAAGCGAAAACATTTTTGAAATCATTTTTCGTCACCGGATACCTTTTCAACCCGGACAAAATGGATCTGATTTCCTGGATTTCAACGTTAACGCCTCCAATGTATTTAAATGCGTCTGTAAGTCGATCCGACAAATCACTGTTGGTGTGAGTTAATCGGTTCAGCGCTTGTTGGTTTTTCTTCAGCTCCGATCGGTAGAGTCGTGTTACGAAATAAGCCGTAAAAAGAAGAGTGAGAATCAATAACGCTTCAACCGCATCTTCTTCCATGATGAACTTTTCTGAAAAAACTCTCTTGTTTTTCACCAAGAAAGGCGTAATAACGACTGTCAGAAGAAGCAAAGCGATCGTCACGCCGTAAGAGATTTTGAGCG
>CP070697.1:418275-433998 GCA_020353555.1 Desulfobacterales bacterium | reverse complement strand
TGCGGATTGCTCTTGATTAATTCTTGAAATCCTTTACGGGCCGCCCCGTATTCCCCCTGGTCAAACTCCTGCTTGGCCCTCAAGTACATGTCCGTCTCGGTCTGTGCTTCGGGAACCTGCGTCGCCGTCGGCGGCTGCGTTCCGGGCTTTGCGGGACTGACGGCCTGTCCGCCGGACGGGAGATGCAGTGCTTGTTCGATACGCGCAATGCGCTCTTGGTTCAGATTCGCGGCTTCCGCCAACTCTTGGGTTTGCTGTGATTGCTGTTTGACGGAATAATCCATTTCTTCCAGTCTTCCGGTCAAACCCCGCATCTCTTCTCTGAGCTCCTCGATCGTGGACCGTAAACTGGCCGATTGTTTGCGCAAGTCCTGCTCCTGGCTGCTGTAGTCTTCGATACGCGATTCCAGGTTTTTACGGGCTTCGGCATCTTGCAGCTCCAATTGGGTTAAACGATTATCGAGGGAGACAATCTCCTGCTGCGATACGCAGCCGCCAAGCAACAGCAGTCCCATAAAAGTGATAAAAATGGTCGCCTTCATAATTGCTCAATTTGATTCTTTTTTAATTTGCTGATTTTGCTCGCCCGGCGCCAAAAACCACCCGCCTTTGCCCGGCGGCTTCTCGTAGACCAAACAGCAAACGCAAGCGCGGCTTGCGTTTGCTGTTTTTGCTGGGCGCCGCATACTTACGCGCATGACTCGTCTCGGCCGCTCGTCACCCTCAATGACCGCCGGCCCGCCCTAAGGTCATCCGTTCTAGTCGATCACAAAATGATCCCGCCTATTTTGGGCCCAGGCTTCTTCGTTGTGCCCGGGATCGACCGGACGCTCCTCCCCGTAACTGATGGTCGTTATGCGGGAGGCATCAATTCCGAGGTCTACCAAGAAGGCCTTGGCGCTCTCCGCTCGTCGATCTCCCAGAGCCAGGTTGTATTCGTTGGTGCCCCGTTCATCGCAATGTCCTTCAATGGTGAAACTGACATCGGGATTCTCCCGCAGCCATTCGCCCTTGCGGCTCAAAATGTCCTGGGCGGTGGGCGTGAGGGTCGATTTGTCAAACTCGAAATGAATGTCTTCCTGGACAAACAGCTCGGCCATCTTGTCCGGCACCGGCTCTTCTTCGATGACGGCTTCTTTTTCTTCCTCCATGGGTTCTTCGGGGGGGGCCTCTTCCATCACGGGTTCTTTGGCAATCGCCACCGTCTTTTTCTGGCATGACACGGTAAACATCAACCCCGGAATTACCAGCAACAGCGCCAAAACTATTCCCAACTTCTTCTGCATTTTTCTCCTCCTTTCATTTTAGAGCCTAATTTTGTGGGTGTCCCCTCCCTCCCACCGGAGTGGGATTGACAAGCTTACGGAGGTTATCTCCCTTCCAGGCCTTGCCCCTGAACTTCCGGGAATCGTTCGGAGCTCGCACCCATCGGAGAAAATCCGCCGTTAATTGCTAAGGAAAGTCGGGCACCCGTTAATATGACCACTTGGGGTTGGTCTGGTCACCTTTCATTTCCATTAAACGCCGCTGATCGGTGCCGAAAGCCGTCATCACGTAAATGCGAGAAGGTCCTTCCCGGTTGGAGCTGAAAACGATCAGGCTTCCATCGGGAGACCATGACGGGGCCTCATTGTCCCCGGTATCGCGTGTCAGCTGAACCGGGGCTTCGCCGTCGGCACCAATTACAAAAATATTGTGATTTCCATCGACCATCGATGCGTAAGCGATTCGGTCCCCCCGCGGGGACCAGCTGGGCTGGGTATTGTAGTTGCCCTCAAATGTTAATCTTCTCTCAGTGCCCGATTCTAGATCCTTGATGTAAATCTGAGGGCTGCCGGCCCGGTTGGAAACAAAAGCCATCTTTTGGCCATCTGGCGCCCAGCTGGGAGAAACGTCATTGCCTGCATTATGGGTCAGTCTTTTAATAATTTTCCCGCTTCCAGTCAACAGATAAATTTCCGGATCACCCGAATATGAAAGGGTCGCAGCCAGCTCAAATTTTCCGGGCACCCAGGCCGGTGAAATATTGATCCCCGGGCGGGCAATGACCGTCTCGCGCTTGTCTTTCAGACTTCTGATATATAGATCCGGTTTGCCCTTGACATACGAGGTGAAGGCGATCCAATTTCCGTCGGAAGACCACGACGGAAACAATGTGATCGTGCCATTGCGGGTCACCTGCTGGGGATCGTACCCGTCGAACTCACAGGTGAAGATTTCCTTGTGACCGGAGCCGTTCGAGACAAAGGCAATCTTGTGTTCAAAGATACCCCGGTTGCCGGTAAGCGCGTAAATTACTTCGCTGCAGAATCGCAGTATGATGCGGCGTTGATCCGAGGCCTTGCCCGTATATCTTTTGCCGATAAGCCGGCGTCCCTGGACGGTATCGAACAGACGAAATTCCACACCGATATCGTCCCCTCGTAACTCATAACGCCCCAAAATTAGAAGTTCTGCTCCGATCACGGTCCAGTTGGGAAAATTGATGCTCGCGGTTGTATGGCCGTCTTTTTGCGGATCGTAAAGAAAGGCACCCCGATCCATGATCTGAAAGTAACCGGTGAAATCCAACGTCGCGGTCAGCAGTTCCATTGCTTTCTGCGCGTGCAGGGTTTCCTGCGCATCCCCGCTGACGGTGGTGAACAGCGGCACCGCCAGCGGCATCTTGCGCAGGAAGGGTTGGTTAATATCGATGTACTCATAGCCCGTCCGGCCCCCGGCCGACCCGGGCGCCCAGAGAGAAGCCGTGATGATACCGATCAATAAAATTCGCCATCCGTTCATTTTGCCATCCCTAAGGTCACTCGACAATCCAGCGTCAACACTCATACCCCCGGCATTGAACCTGAGGGTTGCGCCTTCGCGGGGTATGGGTGTCCAAGAGAGGTTGCAGATCAGGGCCGTTATTTCAAACCTTTGGGCCCGAATTTGAATCCGATTTCATAAAAAGGCCGCCGAAAGCTTGCAGGCAGCGGCGGCAGAGGATCCGACTTTACAAGGGCGCGATAAGCCGACTCGTCTAAATAGCTGTTTCCTGATTTCTTGTCAAACCAGATTTCATCGATTTTGCCGCTAGACAAAATCTTAATCGCCAAAACCGTCTCCAACTCACTGCCATCTCCAGCCAACTGCGGGGCAAAGGCCCAGTTTTTCTGGATTCGGTAGGCAATTTCCGCCTGATAAACCTGCATGATATCAGATGTCAGCGATCCGCCGCCGCCGCCCGTCCCGCCCGGGATTCCCGGACCGCTTCCCCCGGCAGGGTCCGCGCGTCCGGGTCCGCCCGGCATGCGGGCTTCGGTTTCCCGGACTTCCTGCCGCAGACGCGCAATCGCCTCGTCGACGGACTGCTTATTGGCTTGAGCGGTTTTCTTTCGAATCCGGGAGATCGCACTTTCAATCACTTTGGACCGGTCATAGGTCTTTTCTTTCAGCGACGTCTTGGGCGTAAGCGTTTTTCGGGGCTTTAAAGGCACCCTTGGGACTGCTTCGGGTTTGACGGCGGGTTGCGCTTGCGGTTCCGGCGGGGGTGGAGTCTCGGGAACAGCCGCCTTGGGAGGCTCTTCGACCTCCGGCTTCGGTTGCGCGACAACCGGCGTTCCGTCTCCGGCAGGAGCTCCTTCCGAGGGCAGCGAAACCAGGCTCACATTGACAACCCCTCCCGGCAATCGGCTCGTCGGTGGGGGGCCGGGAACGACGATCAGGGCGCCCAAAAAAACCACGTGACAAATAATTGACAGCCCAAAGTAAAACACCAAGGTAAATGCAGGCTTGCCCGTCTCTTGGTGTAAGTAACCGGGAGCATGCTTTTCTTCAATCATCAGCTTTTTACTTTTGAACCGCTGTTTTTCTCTTCGGAAGTGGACGGATTGGTCACCATTCCCAGCTTTTCGACCCCGGCGTCTTTGACCGCCGACATCACCTGGACGACCAAGCCATAGGAGATTTCTTTGTCGGCTTTTAGATAGACTTCACGTTCCGGGCGACCTTGCAGGATGGTTAGCAGTTTCTCGGGCAACCCATCGAGGGTAACCTCGAAGTCATTGATGAAGATGCGATGGTCTCTGTCGATGGTAAGGATCAGTTGCTCCTGTTCCGAAGGGAGCGGTTCGGCGGTGGCCTCCGGCAGGGTAACGTTTACACCCTGAATCATCATCGGCGCCGTCACCATGAAAATAACCAACAAAACCAGCATGACGTCCACGAACGGTGTCACATTGATATCCGACATCAAGCGGTCATGGTTTCCTCCGAGAGTCATGATCGTCTCCTCTCAACCCGCATAATGTCCCGTTCGATGATGTTTAGGAAATCGGCCGAGAAACTCTGCAATTCAGACTCCACGATCCGGATCTTATTCGTGAAGAAATTAAAGGCGATGACGGCGGGTATCGCGGCACCCAGACCGGCCGCGGTTGCCACCAGCGCCTCCGAAATACCGGGGGCGACCACCGCCAGACTGGCCGACCCCCTCAGACCGATGCCGTGGAAAGAATTCATTATCCCCCAAACGGTTCCAAACAGGCCGATAAAAGGGGTCGTATTGCCGGTCGTGGCCAGAAAGGGGACCATTTGGGTCATACGCGTCATCTCCGTATTGATCGCCCGGCGTAATGCCCGTTTGACATTGTCCGTGCCGCCAATTCTTGAACCCAGGGAAGGGTTTGCGGATTCAGAGGCAGGCGCCGCCACCAGTTCTTTTTGGCTGCCGGCCTGACTCATCTTTTTGAGTTCAACGTAGCCGATACGAAAAATTCGGGCCAGCGGACTGCCGTGGAGCTGTTTGGCGCGGCCAAAGGCATTCGACAAATCCCGGCTTTTCCAGAAAAATTCCGTGAATTCGGCCGATTCCTTGAACGCCCGGCGGATATAACGGTATTTGATGAGGATGATCGCCCAGGAAGTAATGGAAAAAAAGAGCAAAAGCGCCAGCACAAACTGAACCATCAGGCCCGCATTGCTTACCATCTGGATTAAATCGAGTTTACCCGCAATCATACAAAAACTCCACCCTTCCTTCCATTTCAAGTTTTATGGAATTCTCTATTTGATTCAAAACCCCGTATGCTGTATAAAAAAGTATACTAAACTACTATTAAGTCTATCATTTATCGCACGAAATCGATAAGCTGTCAACTGATTTGGGTTTAGGCCCCAGGGTAAACGCTTTGGGAACTTTTTGGGGGATGGAGGTCATGGAGGGAAGAGAAGGCCTCCATCCCGCGCTCTTCATGTTTCCGCAGGTGTGCTCCCCGGGTGAGGGCCTGCCTGGCAAAATTTTTATATTGCATTTCCTCTCAGCGACCAATAATAAGCCCAATGTCCGCAACCCGGTCTTGGGGTGCGCGGTATTTAGCCGGTGCGCCCCGGTCACTCGAAACCCAAATGCGATCCAACTGATGCGCACCCGGGCTCTCGCGCCGCGAGCCGTGCGGTTGGACCCAAGAGACAGGCCAGAGATTTAGAACAGGCCGGTTGAGGTTTGAGGTCGGAGGTAGATGCCCGGGGTCGCCCGTCCTTCGTCATCGTTTCGCCGCCTGCTGGCCTCGAACGTCTTCGGTCGTCGCTCTACCGACGGCGGTCCGATACAACCCCAAAGGAGCCAGGATGAAAAACATCGCCAATCTGCTGTTTGAAGCGAAGATTTTGAAGGAAATACCCCGCTCCGGCTTCCATTTTCTGGGTGCAGGGAAAGAATCGGTCGCCGAACATGCTTTCAGCACCACTTTCATCGCCTATGTGTTGTCAAAATTGGATCCCGCCGTGGACGCCCTCAAATTGATCTCCATGTGTCTGGTCCACGATCTGCCGGAGACCCGCATGGGCGACTTAAATACCGTTCAGAAAAAATATGTCAAGGCCGATGAAGCCCAGGCGGTCAATGATAGTACGGCCGGACTACCGTTTGGGGCCGCCTTGGCCGATCTGATTCACGAGTTCAACGCCGGCTGCTCGCGGGAGGCCCAGCTTGCCCATGACGCCGACCAGCTGGCGCTGATTCTCGAACTGAAAAGCCTTGTCGATATCGGCTACGACCCGCCCCATCAATGGCTACCCCATGTATTGAAACGGTTGCAGACCGAAATCGGCAAAAAACTTGCCCAGGCCATACTGGATACCCGTCGCGACGCATGGTGGCTCAATTATTCTGTTGACAGACTACCGATCAATCATTAAAAAACTTCTCAACCCCAATGGCGAAATCGATACTCCAACAGGCGGAGGACCTAATGAATTGGCTGATGAGCACCTTGGGATCATCCATAGGAAAAAAACTGATGATGGCCCTCACGGGATTGGGATTCATCGGTTTTCTGACAGCCCATCTGGCCGGGAATCTCACCCTTTATGGCGGGAGCGAGGCCTTTAACGCTTATGCGGAAAAGCTCCATACCCTGGGACCGCTTCTGACTCTGATGGAACTGGGCCTGATCGCTTTTGCCATCACCCATATTTCCACCGGCATCCTTCTTTTCATCCAGAACCGCAACGCCCGGCCCGTGCGTTACGCCAGGGATGAGCGCGCCGGAGGGCGCACCTGGAGTTCCGTAACGATGCCGTATACGGGCTTTATCATTCTGGTGTTTGTGGTTTTCCATCTTCTTAATTTCAGCTTTGTGGACAAAACCAATACGACCATCTTTGAAATCGTATCTTCCGCCTTTGCACGTCCGCTCTATGTTGCCGTCTACGTATCGGTGATGATAGTGGTCGCCCTGCATGCCCGGCATGGATTTTGGAGCGCCTTGCAGACGCTGGGGGCCAACCACCCCAAATACATGCCGACGCTGATGGTACTGAGCCTGGTTTTCAGTCTGATGGTCGGACTGGGTTTCGGGCTTCTACCCATTTATATCGCGCTGAGGGTCTAGTTCGTGGCTATTGGGGAAGGGCCCCTCAATCTGGGCAATGTTTCCGGCGGGTGCGATTTAAATCCCAGTACGGAATTTTTGCGCGGGACTGCGCGGATTCTGCGGTTGATTCGGTATATGCATTCGTTAGAGAGGATATTTTATGCAGCTTGATGCCAAAGTACCCGGCGGCAGCCTGACCGCAAAATGGGACCGCCACCGATTCGAACTGAAACTGGTGAATCCGGCCAATAAAAGAAAGTTTGAAATTATCGTCGTCGGTACGGGCTTGGCCGGCGGATCGGCCTCGGCCAGCCTTGCCGAACTGGGCTATGACGTCAAGACTTTTTGCATTCAAGACTCCCCCCGGCGGGCGCACAGCATCGCCGCCCAGGGAGGCATTAATGCCGCCAAAAACTACCAGAATGATGGGGACAGCATTTGGCGTCTATTTTATGATACGATTAAAGGTGGCGATTTCCGTGCCCGCGAAGCCAATGTCTACCGTCTGGCCCAGCTCAGCACGGACATCATTGATCACTGTGTGGCCCAGGGCATTCCCTTTGCCCGGGATTACGGGGGACTGCTGGCCAACCGTTCGTTCGGGGGCGCCCAGGTCTCCCGCACCTTCTATGCGCGGGGCCAGACGGGGCAGCAACTGCTGCTGGGAGCCTATGGCGCCCTGATGCGCCAGGTGGCGGCCGGCAAAGTTCAAATGCTACCCCGCCGGGAAATGGTCGATTTGGTTCTGATCGACGGACACGCCCGGGGAATCGTCGTTCGCAACCTGATCACGGGCGCCTTTGAAAGCCATGCCGCCGACGCGGTGATTGTAGCCACCGGGGGTTACGGAAATGTCTTTTATCTGTCCACCAATGCGGAATCTGCCAATGTGGGGGCCTGTTTCCGGGCTTACAAGCAAGGGGCCTTGTACGCCAACCCCTGTTTTACGCAAATTCACCCCACCTGTATCCCGCATACCGGAGAACGTCAGTCCAAGCTGACATTGATGAGTGAAAGCTTGAGAAACGACGGGCGTGTCTGGGTTCCCCGCAACCCGGGCGACATCCGCGATCCGCAGGATATCCCCGAAGCGGACCGATTCTATTTTCTCGAAGAAAAATATCCCAGCTTCGGCAATCTGGTACCGCGGGACGTGGCCTCGCGCAATGCCAAGGATCAGTGTGACGCGGGCCGCGGGGTGGGGTTGACACGCTGTGCGGTTTACCTCGACTTCACCGATGCCATCCAGCGGGACGGCAGGGAGCTCATCGCCAAAAAATACGGCAACCTGTTTGATATGTACGAAAGAATCACCGACGAATCGCCCTATACAACCCCCATGACGATCTACCCAGCCTCGCATTACACCATGGGCGGCCTGTGGGTGGATTACAACCTGATGAGCAATATCCCGGGGCTGTTTGTTTTGGGAGAGGCCAATTTTTCCGACCATGGGGCCAATCGCCTGGGGGCCAGTGCCCTCATGCAGGGACTGGCCGATGGCTATTTTGTCATCCCTTATACCATCGGCGGTTATTTTGCCGGAACGGACCTCCCACGGTTCAGCGATGATCATGCCGCATTTAAAGACGCCACCCTGGCGGCCGATGCCAAGACGAAGAAGTTGATGTCCATTCAGGGCCGGCGGACCGTGGACAATATCGCCCGCCAGCTGGGACGCATTATGTGGGAATATTGCGGCATGACCCGCAACACGCAGGGACTCGCCAAAGCCGCAAAGCTCATCCAGGAACTGCGCGCCGAATTCTGGGAAAACGTGCGGGTGCCCGGATCGGACAAGGATTTCAACAAGAGCCTGGAAAAGGCCGGACGCCTGGCCGATACCCTGGATTTTGCCGAAATCATGGTCCACGACGCGTTGGGCCGAGCGGAATCCTGCGGTTGTCATTTCCGCGAAGAGTTTCAAACGTCAGAAGGCGAGGCGCAACGGGACGATGCAAACTTTTGTCACGTGGCGCTCTGGGAATACAATGGCGAGGGCCGACCGCCGCTGTTTCACAAGGAACCATTGGTTTTTGAAAATGTCGAATTGACCCAAAGGAGCTACAAGTGAAGAAACTGGCCCCCAAGATTAACGTGACGCTGAAGGTGTGGCGCCAAAAGAACCCGGACGATCCGGGTCATTTTGAGATGATTCCGGCCAGCAACATATCCACACACATGTCTTTTCTGGAATTGCTGGATACCGTCAACGAACAGCTGACCCAGGAAGGTAAAGATCCGATTGCCTTTGATAATGACTGCCGGGAAGGAATCTGCGGTATGTGCGGGGCCGTCATCAACGGTCGGGCCCACGGCCCGGAGAAGGCCACGACCCTTTGCCAGCTCCACATGCGCAAGTTCGGCGATGGTGAGACGATTGCCATCGAGCCCTTTCGGGCCCGGGCGTTTAAAATCATCAAAGATCTGGCCGTCGATCGCAGCCCCTTCGATCAAATCATCCAGGCCGGTGGATACATTTCCGTCAATACCGGCGGCGCCCCCGACGCCAATGCGATTCCCATCCCCCAGGACGTGGCCGAAAAATCCATGGATGCCGCCGCCTGCATCGGGTGCGGGGCCTGTGTGGCGGCCTGCCCCAGCGCCTCTGCCATGCTGTTTGTCAGCGGCAAGATTTCGCAGTTGGCCCTGCTGCCCCAAGGCAAACCGGAGGCGGCGAAACGGGCCCTGTCGATGGTCCGGGCCATGGACGCCTGCGGCTTCGGCAACTGCTCCAATCACCGCGAATGCGAAGCGTCATGTCCCAAGGAGCTTTCCATCGTCAACATCGCCCGCCTGAACCGTGAGTTTTTCAAGGCCAGTTTTTTTTCCGCGGAAAAGTGATCTGAAATCAAAGCGCAGAGGGCGTTCAACCCCCATCACGCCCGTACTCCCACACGTCCGTCTGCTCAACCCTCGCACAATATTTTTTCAATCGCCGCAAGAAACTCCTGCAGGTCAAACGGCTTCGAAAAGACGTTCGTAAAGCCCATGGCTGACACTTCATCCAGTTTGGGGTGATGGGGATAACCGGTGGTGATCATGACTTTCATACCGGCTAATTCCGGCGTCATCTGGATGCTGCGGCAGACCTCCAGGCCGTCCATTTCGGGCATAAATATATCAAGTATGAGAAGATCGGGCCGGTAGGTACCCAGCTTGATCGAAGCCTCGATCCCATTGGCGGCCTCTTCCACCAGAAATTGCCTCTCTGTGGTCAAGGCTTCCATCAGAATCTCCCGTATCTGCTCATCGTCGTCCACAACCAGGATACGGAAGGCCCGACGGTTTAAAATGGTGGGCAGAAAAACGGTAAAAGTGGTTCCCTCGCCCTCCCGGCTCTGATAGGTAATCTCACCGCCGTGGGCGCGGGCCAGGCTGTAGGAAACGGAAAGCCCCAACCCGGTGCCGCCTTCGGGTTGTTTATCGGTGACAAAAGGCAGAAACAGCCTATCGGCTATCGCCGGGGCAATCCCGCGGCCGTTGTCGCGGATCCGGATAAAGACGCTCCCGTCCGAGGTCTGAAATCCGGTCTTTATGCTAATCTCCCCGTGGTCATGCGCGATGGCCTGAATCGCGTTGACGGTAATATTGAGAATGATCTGTTCGATACTTTGAAGATTGCCTTTAATCAGAGGCAGGTCGGGGGCCAGATCGAGCTCCAGGCGCACCCCCGATTTACGGAGAGTGGTTTGAGCCAGGCGCATGGCATATTTCACGGCGGAATTGACTTGCAAGGGCGTCTTTTCGGCCACATTCGACTGTCTGGAAAAATTTTTGAGATCCGAGACGATTTTCGCCACCCGATTCGCCGCCAAATCCATATCGCCCACGAGTTGGAATAAGTTGTCCCGCAGAAAATCATAGGAAAAACCACCGTACTTTCTTTCCGGTTCCCGCGCTTTTTGTTCCATCAAGACCGGCAACAAGTCGGTCCAGATTTTTTTCAGCAGCGGCAAGTTGTACATAATCAAATTGAGGGGATTATTGATTTCATGCGCCACTCCGGCCACCAGCGTCCCTAAGGTTTCCATCTTCTGGGCCTGCTGGAGCTGCTGCTGGCTTTCGCGCAGCGACGCCCTCATCCGTCGGTCCTGCGATTGCAGGCGCTGGACCTGTTTGCGCAATCCGGCCATCTCTCTGATCAGTTCTTCTTTTGTTTTCCCCGCATCATCCATCGGGTCACCTCACCGAACCGGACCAACAAGTCGACCTAAACATCACCGCCCGATCAACGCGGCTTCACGGTTCAATGTCTGATCGATTCCAGTTTTACCTTTTTTTGCATGATGATTCCTGCGATCTTTTGGCACTGGTCGGTCACATCGGACACCATGAGCTTTAAGTCGCCCTGGCGCGGCAGCTGACCGTCGACTTCCGGGTGTGTTTCCAAAAATTTCCGGACCGCGTGGGCCACGGCGTGCGCGGCGTCGATGATCTTGACCTGCCGGCCGATCTTTCTTTGGATCATCCCTGCCAGGAGCGCATAATGGGTACAGCCCAGAATCAGGGTATCGATCTGCCGGACTTTGAGGGGATAGAGATATTTCTTGACGATCATTACCGTCTCGGGCTTTTTCAGCCATCCCGCTTCCACGAGAGGCACGAGAAGCGGACAGGCCGATGTGAAGACTCTGGCCTTGGGATTGAGGGCCGCGACCTTGCGGGGATAGGCCCGGCTTTGGACGGTGGCCTGCGTTCCGATCACCCCGAGGTGAAGACTGCGGGAAGTCCGCAACGCCAGTTCAGCCGCCGGCGAAACAATATCGATCAGCGGAATACCACACTTTTCCAGCACCGCGTCACCGGCGACCGCGGCGGCGGTATGGCAAGCGACCACAATCAGGCCCGCCCCCTGATTTAAAAGAAATTCAATGTTCTGCACCGCAAATTGGGTGATCGTTGCCGCGCTCTTGGGGCCGTAGGGCGTTCGGGCCGTATCACCAAAGTATAAAAGGTCATAATGGGGCATCAGCTCTCTGATAGCCTTGACGACCGTCAATCCGCCAATTCCTGAATCAACAATTCCAATCATGGCCGCGTCCGGTGCAATGGTGGCCGGGTCAAATCGAACAACTTTCGCTATCCTCCCGCGGATGGGGAGAAACCCGCCCGAAACCTTGTGGGGAGGTTGGATCCTGAAGAATCACGGCGGGCATGCCAATCGTCGGCACAGGGACGGGATTAAGCGCTTTCGGCCAACCCTTTTTCGATCCAATCCCTGATCACACTCGCAGGCACATCGGTGCGCATCCCCGGGCAGGATGCCGCCATAATATCCCAGTTGTGCGGATCGATCAGCACACTGGCGATAAACGGCCAGGCCTTGCACATGCGGGGCTTGACAGGGTGTATCCGGCACAGTTGGTCCCAGAAAATACAGTAGCCATTCGCACCCTGAGCCAAAACCGGCCGGGATCCGGAAATTTGACAAAACTTGGTCACAAACTGACGACGATCCACATCCATGTATCTCGCAATGGCCTCGATGTCCGTCTCGTCCACAAAGGTCCCGCCGTACCCCCGGCAACAATCCCCGCATTTTCGGCACACAAAAAGATCCTCGCGCTTGAAAGCTTCAGACGGCACGGCGGGCCTCCAAAGCTTTCTTGAGAGTCACCTGGTCCACATATTTCAGATCTCCGCCCATGGGCACGCCCGATGCGATGCGGCTGACATTTACGGAATGCTCCGCCAAAAGCTCGGCAATATAAGCGGCGGTGGCCTCCCCTTCGACGTTGGTGCCGGTGGCCAGTACGACCTCTCTAATCTTACCTTGGTCAATCCGGGTGATAAGTTCCCGAATCCGGATGTCGTCGGGCCCCACTCCGTTCATAGGAGACAAAACACCGTTCAGAATATGGTATTGACCCGTGTAGGCGCCGGACTTTTCAATGGCCACCATATCTCCTGGTTGCTCGACCACACACAGCAAGGTTTCATCGCGGGTCGGGTCACTGCAAATCCGACACACGTCACTGTCGCTCAGCGCGAAACACCGCGTGCAGAATCGAACCTTTTGCTTGACTTCGAGAATGCTGCGGGACAGCTCTTCCGTCTCCTTGCGGGAAGCGTGTAGGATATGCAGCGCGAGCCTTTCGGCGGTCTTTTCCCCTATTCCGGGCAATTTGGCAATGTTCTTGATCAAATTCAAAATCGACGCTGGATAATAACTCATAACGTTCAAAAGCTCCGACGACCTGCTACACCGGATGCGAATCAAAAATCCAAGGCAATGCTCGTAAGGAAACTCTCCCGGCCCGTGTGAGTTGCCGCTTGTCGCAACCTAAAATGGGCGGCTCACGCCCGCGCCTCGCGGCGCGCAACCCGTCTTACATGAGGCCCGGGATATTCAAGCCTCCGGTCAGCTTGCTCATTTCCGTTGAAACCATTTCCTGGGATTTCACCAACGCATCGTTTACCGCGGCCAGAATGAGATCCTGGAGCATCTCAACATCTTCGGGGTCAACCACTTCTTTTTCGATCAAAATGGACACGACTTGCTGTCGTCCGTTGGCGACGACCTTCACCATACCGCCTCCGGAAGTCGATTCCACCGTTTTTTCGGCCAACTCTTCCTGCATCTTAAGCATCTTGGCCTGCAGTTTCTGGGCTTGCTTCATCATATTGGCCATACCCTTCATGAATTTACCTCCTGTAAGTATACTTAACTCGACATGGTCGAAAATTCGTAGACCAAAGAAAAGTTACGATCTTTTTGACGAGATGCGAACATCAAATACCCCGCCTGACGCCGGACTGAAACCGGAGATATAGAAGGCCAGCGTTGGCCAACGCCCCTAAGCATCTTGCCATTAAACGTATTTCCGCTTTTGATATTCAAATGGATCTTCGATGGCGTGCTCCGGTTGGCGGATCCTAGCAACGGATGAGCCCCCGGCCGCCGCCCACGCGCCTAATTGTGGCTGTTGTTCAGAATTTTCACATCGACTAACTTGCCATCGAATATATCAAGTACATCGGCTACCAGCGGATGGCTGAGCGCTTCCTGCTTTAACCGCTTATCCTGACTTTTTTTTGTGCGGGTTTTGCACTGCAGGCTGGTGCTAGCGGTCAAAATAATATCCATCGGTTTACCGAAATAATCGGTACAGACTTTTCGCAGGATCGCCATGTTCTTATCCCGCCGGATCAAATTGATCGTAAAATCGTTGCCTCTGACTTCGATTTCCAGGTTCTGCTCCGTGCGCTTCTGCAGACTGCACTTGGCAAGGCCCGCCGCAAGCGAACGGTGCTTGCGCGAAATGATTTCAAACAGTCCTTGCCAGATCTGCTCCAGCGTTGCGTCCGGTTTGAACGTCGTGGGAGCGGCCCCCGCGGAGCAGTCGGCCGGGGCGCTCGGAGCCGGCGAAGTTTCCGCTAAGTTCGACCCCTCGGGCGCATGGGCCAAACGGTTTGCATTCATCTGCGCCGGTGCGCCGGTATGCCCCCCGGGGCTTGCGGGGCTTTGCGAGGGGCGAATTTCCTGTCGGAGCAGGTCCAGCTTTTCAATGAGGGTATCGATGGATAAGGCCGGTTTTTCCTGGAGCAATCGGATCAGCGCCATCTCCAGCGCCAATTTCGGCTGGGCAGCCAGCCGAATGGCAGCCTCCTCCTTGAACAACCTATCCAAAATTTGATTCAACCCGGCCATCGGCGCCTTTTGCGCCTGGGACGTCATCCGCTCGATCTCATGGCTCGGCACATCTACTAGTTTGCTGACATTTTTTCCCAGCTTGGCAACGATTAAATTCCGGAAATGCTCCAACAGATCCCCATAGAGCTTTTTCATGTCCTGGCCGCGATGATAACTATCCTCCAAGACGTCGAGAACGGCCGGAATATCGCCGGCTAAAACGGAATCGGAAAGATCGAAGATAATTTTGCGGTCGATGATGCCTAATAGGTCCAGCACCTGGTCGTGCGCAATTTGCCCCTGGGAGCAGGTCATTACCTGATCCAGGAGACTCAACGCGTCGCGCATGCTGCCGCCCGCCTCCCGGGCGATAATTTCAAGACTCGCGCGGTCGATCTGAAAGCCTTCTTGGTCACATAGCGTTGCCATGTGCCGGGCGATCGCATCGAGGTGGAGCCGTCTGAAATCATGTCGCTGGCACCGGGAAAGAATCGTAATGGGAATCTTGTGTGGTTCGGTGGTGGCAAATAAAAAGATGACATGCGCCGGAGGCTCCTCCAAGGTTTTCAGCAGGGCATTAAAGGCCGCGGTGCTGAGCATGTGAACCTCATCAATGATATATATTTTGTAAAGACTGCGGGCGGGCATATATTTGATATTTTCCCGCAGTTCTCGGACCTGATCGACACTGTTGTTTGAGGCCCCGTCGATTTCAAAAACGTCGGCGGCGTGCCCGGACGTAATTTCGGTGCATGCGCGGCAAACGTTGCACGGTACCGGCGCAGGCCCTTCCTGGCAATTCATGGCCTTGGCCAGTATGCGGGCAATCGTGGTTTTGCCGGTCCCCCGCGGTCCCGCAAACAGGATGGCATGCGCCACGCGACCGGCCGCGATGGCGTTGGACAACGTCCGGGTCACATGCTCCTGTGCGATCACCTCGGCAAAGACTTGCGGACGGTATTTGCGAGCCAGCACTAGATAGGACATACGGATGGTTCCCTGTGATCCTCCCACCGCGTCACCGGTCGGCCGCTAGACTCCCGGCCGCAACAAAAACAGGCTGTCTCCCCTAACTGCGCCCACCCCCCAAGCAAGATCGAGCGCCGGGCAGTCCCCGGAGACCCGCAGCGATGCCCAGGTCCGGATATAAATTGATATTTGGCGACGAAGGCCCCCTCAGATGGTGCGACCGATTAGGATTGGGCCGATCTTTACAACGTGAACAGTAGGATC
>CP070697.1:401933-418175 GCA_020353555.1 Desulfobacterales bacterium | reverse complement strand
GTCGTCAGCCAGGGTGTCCGGAAGTACATCATGGGACTGCCGCCTGAAAAAACCGGATTCAACGGCTTCAAAATCGGTCCTCAGGGGAATTTCGCCGGAAGACCGCACACCCGGAGCAATGGAGACGGGCTGATCTGCGAGTCTTACGGGGATCCCCCGTTTTGCGAGCAAAGCCCTCGCCACCGGATTGCCGATGGCTTTATACTGCCCGCGGACCTGTCTGAGCTTCTCGTCAAATACGTCCGGATGCGCGATCAGGTTGAAATTCGTATGGGCTTCCACCAGGCTTTTAAGGCCCCCGGTATGGTCGTAATGCCCATGGCTTAACACCACGGTATCGATCTGGTGCAGGTCGATTCCCAGGACCTCGGCATTATGGGCCAGCGCCAGATTTTGGCCGGTGTCGAACAAAATTTTCCGGTCACCGGTTTCAATCAAAAAGGCAAGCCCATGTTCGGCAATCAGCCCTTTGCTTCCCATGGGCGCGGTGTTTTCCGCCAGGATCGTGATTTTAAAATTCATGACGGCCCCATAATGAAGCTTTGAGCGTCGCCACCGCCGTCAAGCTGATCCGTCCTCATGCGGGTTTGGCCACCCTCAAATCTTCGCAAGTCTGGACATGAGATCGGCTATCTCGGTAAAGGCTTTGGTTACGGCCGAGTCCGTGTGGACTGCCTGGTAGCAGGCGCCGGAATCACCGCAGGTGACGACCTTGGGATCAAAAGGAATTCGGCCCAAAAAGCGAACGCCCATCTGAGCCGCGGTTTTTTCTCCCCCGCCGGATCCGAACAGATCGATCATTTCGCCGCAGTGCGGACAGGCAAAGCCGCTCATGTTCTCGATCAGACCAAAGATTTCCATTTTGACGGTTTTACAGAAATTGATCGACTTTCTGACATCCGCCAGGGCGATCTCCTGGGGCGTCGTGACGATGATCGCTTTGGCGTCGGGAATCGTCTGGGCGACGGTCAGAGGTTCATCGCCGGTTCCAGGGGGCGAGTCGATAATCAAAAAGTCCAGCGCACCCCAGTCCACGTCGCCGATAAATTGTCTGATCGCCGAAATTTTGAGCGGGCCGCGCCAAATAATGGCGTCGTCCTTATTCGGCGTGAAGGCTTCGATTGAAATGGCCGACAAATTGTCCGCGTAATGCATGGGGTTGAGTTTATGGTTCCGATTTACTTCCGGCATCCCTGCTAGACCCAGCATCCGGGGCACATCCGGTCCATGGAGATCGACATCCATAATCCCCACGCTAAGGTTTTTGTCGGCCAGGGCAATGGCAAGGTTCACCGCGGCGCTGGTTTTGCCCACCCCGCCTTTGCCGCTCATCACCAGAATTTTGTTTTTGATATTACCCAGTGATTGCCGAACCGCCGCATCCTGTTCCGCCTGGGCGTCCTGCGGATTCTTTGGCATCCTGCTTTGAATTTCAACCATACCGTCCCGTCTCCTCTCGTCTTATTGGTACCTTCCACATATTCTGAGGCGTTTGCGTCATTCCGCCACGCGGTGAAAATCGTTTTGTCCACAGCCCGGACAATCGGCAGGTCTTCCGGTGCCCGGGGGCGCTTCCCAGCGATGATCGCAATTTTGGCACCGAAAAATGCGCAATTGGGTGACGACCCGGTAGTTGCCGCCCTCGATATTGATGGCTTTGCCGTTGATCAGAGCATCGGCCACCTTTTTGCGCGCCCGTTGTACGATTCGTCCGAAAGTCGCGCGAGACACCCCCATGCGGCGCCCCGCTTCTTCATGGGACAAACCCAGCCAGTCTGAAAGCCGGATGGCCTCGCGCTCATCGACCGTGAGCCGGACTTCCGCCAAATCGATCATCGGGATTCCGCGGGGTTTAAAATAACTGATCTCCGGGTTGAAGGCGACCATGCGGTCCTTCTGCGGTCTGACCATTGACCCTCCTTTATGAGAATATACTCATAACTAAGGCTTCACGCCCGGATTGTCAAGCGCCCTGTTGAATCATTTGTTTGTCGATAAGTCGGGCAACATACCGGGCAATGGCCGGCGCCGCGGTAAATCCCGGGCTGTCGATACCCAGCAGGTGAATGACGTTGCCGTATGTTCGATCGGCTTGGATGTAAAAATCCGGATAGCCGTTTAACCGGGCATGCACGCCGCACTGGTGGGATTCAAGATCTGCGGAGGTCAATCCTGGAAAAAAGGACAGATCTTCCAAAAAACTTTCCACGGGTGGGACGGGGGTCTGATAATCTTCGAGGCTTTTGACCGGAATCAGTTTGGGTCCCACCGTCACGGTGTCCCCAATGACAAATTCCGCGCCGACGCGATCAAAAGTCGGGGTCAGGTGCACCCCGACGGAATGGTGCCGCCCGGTCGGCGTGTCGACCACGATCGGCGCCGGATAGACATTCATCCCCCGCAGGTAAATGTCCGCCCGGCGTTTCCGGTAAAACTTCAGGGAGTCGCCGCGGGTTAACGCGGCCTGGATGGGAAAATCCGGATCGATGAGCCGGGCCACTCCCACGGCATGCACCCCGGCCGCATTGATCACCCGGCGCGCAACGATCGAATCTTGACGGCCATCCCGGTAGCAAAGCGTCAATCGCAGGCCTCCCGCCACCGCCGCAAGCGCCACAATCTCGGTCGCCGTCATAAACTCAACGCCCTGATTGCTGGCTAACGCGTACACCTGGTGCAAAAGGGCGGTGGGTTCGAAAATACCCGATGTCGGCACAAACAGGGCCGCATGCGCCTTGACATTCGGCTCCAGATCTTGGACTTCCTCGCCGGAAATCTTGCGAACGTCTGCAACGCCATTCTCGGCGGCCCGCCGCAAGTAGCGATCGAGCCCACGGTTTTGGACTGCATCCTGGGCAACGATCAGTTTGCCGGTTTTCTGACAAGGAACCTGATAGCGTTCACAGAAATCATACCACAGACGGTTTCCTTCCACGCACAGCCGGGCTTTGAGGGGACGCGTTTTCCGGTCGTAATTGATTCCGGCATGGTTAACACCGGAGTTGCGTGAGGATTGATTTTCCCCCTTCGTAATCCCCGGATTTTTTTCAAACACAAAAATTCCCGCCTGGGTTTTCGACAGCTCCCACGCTACACAGCATCCGACGATGCCACCACCGATGATCGCGATGTTCAGTACGTCGTTCACGGAGTTGGCCATCCTGTTTTGTGGGTTCCTGGGGCGTAAAATTCGTCCTTCTTAGGGCAAGCCATGGTTCATTTCGCCATCCAGGTACGGAAAAAAACTTCTAATCATCGGCCTTTGTGCCTTGGTGCCTTTGTGGCAAAAAGAATTCCATTCCGGCGTGTCCGGGTAGCAATTAGATTCAAAAAATGGCAGACCGATCGGCGAAGAAAAACCCAGCCCTCAAAAGTTGCCACCGCCACCTAGACCACCGGAAATTCGGGCTCGCGCCCCTCTAAGACCGCCAGAACATCCTGCGCGACCATGCTCATGCGCACCATGCCCTCTTCCGTGTGGGCCGACATGTGCGGGGTTCCCACGAAATTGTCCAGCTGGAGCAAGGGGTTGTCCGGCGCGACCGGCTCCTGCTCATAGACATCGGCGCCTGCACCGGCAAGCCTTTTTTCCCGCAGGGCCTGGATCAAATCGGCCTCGTTCCAGATCGGTCCCCGGGCCATGTTAATGATAAAGGCGGTGGGTTTCATCAAGTTGATCAACTCGGCATTGACCAGTTGCTGGGTTTGGGGCAGCAGCGGCAGGTTGATGGAGATGAAATCGGCACGGCGGAAGACTTGCTGAATTGCGGCCCGTTGCGCCTGCAATTCTTTTTCGACCTGCGGATAAGCGATCACGTCATAATAGACGATCGGCATCGCAAATCCGAAATGGCAGATACGGGCCGTTTGCTGACCGATTTTGCCGAAGCCCACCACACCCAGTGTTTTGTCGCGCAGCTCCGTTCCAATCAGCTCATAGCGCGCTTGCCAGTATCCCTGGCGCAACGCCCGGTCGGCCAGACGGACTTTCTTGGCCAAGTTCAGCGCCAAAGCGACAAAATGCTCGGCCACGCTTTCGGTATTGGCCGTGGGGGTGGACACCACCCGAATCCCATTGGCCCGGGCCGCCTCCAGATCAATCGTATCGAGCCCGGCACCGTGTCGACCGATCACCTTCAGTTTGGGGGCCGCTTCGATGATATTGCGCGTAACCGCGCCATTGGCCCGAATGATGACGGCGTCGACATCGCGGACCTGACGGATGAGGGTCTTTTCCTCAAAGTTTGCGGCGTAAATCACCTGACATTTCTGTTCCAGCAGTGTCGTTCCCGCGGTATGCATCGCTTCGTAGAGCAACACCTTGAACGCTTTTTCCATGCGTCAACCTCCTCTGAACGGCATCGGGCGGAGAGCCCGGCCCATGGGGCCTTGAATCTGAGGGCGGAGGCGGCAAGACTCCCCGCCCAAGTTGGCATCCACCAGGCCTTGCGGCGCGCCCCTTTGAGCGCCCCCTTTCTATCGCCGGACGCTTGGCCCTCGGCCCCAGGGGCACCTGTTTGGTTTCCGCGCCCGCTCCTAAGTTTTTGGTATGATTTCTCTGATCGCTTTCAGCCGGGACAGGTAAAAGTCTTTCGAGTAGCCGATATGCTTCTCGGTCAATTGTTCCAGGGCGCCCAGATCTTTTACTTCGAAGGCCCGAATGTATTCCTGGTGTTCGGCGACGATGCGCACCAGGATTTCGGGGTTTGACCAGGCGGCATACCGGAGAATATGCAGGCGGGTGCGCATATCCACGATCATCTGAACCAGGGTCGGATTGCCGGAAAGTTCGAAGATGTAGTCGTGAAACTTGGCATTGACATGCATCATTTCCTGGGTATTTTCATTTCGATGGTGCACTTCGAAATGCTTGGCCAGTTTTTTGAGTACCTTGATGTTAGCCGGTTTGAAGTTTCTCATCGCCAGGCGAAGGGCCAGTCTTTCCAAGGCGACGCGGATAACGAAAATGTCTTCGATTTCTTTTTCGCTCAGATCACTGACCACCGCCCCCTTGTACGGAATTATCTGCACCAAACCCTTGCTTTCCAGTATTTTCAGGGCATCCCGCACCCAATAGCGACTCACGTTTAATTTCTGGGCCAGATCCGCTTCGACCAGCCGTTCACGGGGTTTGAAAATACCGGTCAGGATCAGATTTTCAAACTGCCCCAAAATCTTGTCTTGCTCTTTTCTCAGGTTTCGATTGGGCATACGCATCCCTTCAGGATGACCTCCGGCTCCTCGGCCCAGCAAGCTCCGGATTGGCGTTGTTGTCGGCGCAAATCATCCCCCCTGCTCCTCGCGGCCGGGGGGGCGGATCGCCATGTCCCGCCCCCTCGAGGTCTTGCAGGGCCTCCACGCTCCGGGTCCCTCCCAGCCCTTCGAGCGCCGTTACGACTCATCTTCCGCTATCCCGGCCAGCCGCTTGGCCGCCCGCTTCTTCTTTTCCAGATCGCTCTCGCGCAGGATGGTCACCCGGTGGGCCTCGGGGGATCCGCCCCCGTGGATATCCGAAATCGTGTCGGCGCTTTCCATGGCCATTTTTTCCACCAAACGAAACATTTTCATGCGGTTTTCCACGGGAACGTCGTGTTTGCCTTTCATATACTTCTTAACGAGATGACCGATGGCGGGATTCTCCAGATCGCGGTCAGAGGGCAGATCCGCGACGTACCCGCCGCAAATATCGACCATGAGCCGGATGGCCTCGGCCATCTCCCGCCCTTCGTGGATCTTGGAGGCATTGGCCAGGACCGTATCGATGAAATAGGTTCCCGAAGGCATCTTCTGGCCTTCATAGGAAGCCGCCAGGCTGCAGCCATAAAGCGTTTCCGCCCGGTGAATCATGTCGACCACCTTTTGCTTGAGGTGGCCGGCTTTGGCCGTTCCGCTGTAGTCCATCATGGTCAGGGCCGCGCCGGTCATGCAGTCGATCTTGCCGGATTTGCATCCACCGTGGCTCTGGCGGTGATAGGATGAAAATTTGACCACCATCTCCGCGGCGAACTCGACTTCACCGCACATGAAGACGCGCTCCCAGGGAACGAAGACATCATCGAATATCACCGTGGGGCAGTATTTGGAATAGCGCACGTTGCCGCAATCGCACCCGTCGATTTCGCGGTTATCCAGGCTCGAGCGACCGACCACGTGGATCAGACCCGGGGTGTCCGTAGCAATGGCAAACGCCACGGCATATTCTTCGTCGCCTTTCCGCAGGGCTCTGGTCGGCAAAACGATGATCGCATGGGAAGACAGCGATCCGGTCTGATGGGCCTTGGCGCCGCGCACCACGATGCCATCCTTCCGCTGCTCGACCACGTGCAGGTACATATCCTTGTCCGCCTGTTCATGGGGGCCCAGAGAGCGGTCGCCTTTCACATCGGTGACCCCGGCGTTGCAGGTCAAATCGTTCTTCTGCACATATTTCAAAAACTCCTTGAAGCGGTCGAAATAAGGTGTTCCGTGTTTCTGGTCGATGTCATAGGTCACAATCGACAGGGCGGAAAGACAATCCAGCCCCGTGCACCGTTGGTGACAGGTGCCGACCCAATTGCCCAGGCTGCGATTGATTTTGACCCGGGCCACCAGATCTTCCACCGAACCCGGCGGCAGGGTGAAGCGGTTGACCGGTTCGTTGATCAGGGGGCTGCGGGTCACCATCAGATCGCGGTATTCATCCATCTGGGCGATTTCGTAGGTGGCGGCGGTGGCTTCGATACCCGCCCGCAGCCGCGGGTGATCGACCACATCCGTAATTTGTTCACCGAACATATAGGCCGTGGGCGTCATCTGACGTATGGACTCGATATATTCATCTTTGGTTTTCAGTCCCATGGTGTAATCTCCTTAACGTCTTGTCGTTTTTGAAAAGCCTTTGGGCAGCGGCAAAATACTCTGGCATCCGGTGCTCTCCGCCTTGGGTCGTCGGATCCCCAATCCAAAAGCATCCTCACGGCGCCTGCACCTTTTCAAACCCCCAATTGAATGCTTCCAGATTGAGGCGATCCTTGCCCTTGGGAACCGCCTGGACGATGGCGCTTTCCAGGGCTTGGCGGCTGACGACGGCGGTGACCTGGCAAAGAGCCCCCAGCATGACCATATTCGCCGTCACCGGCGCTTTCATCTGATTGCGGGCGATGGATGTGGCCGGCACCTTAAAAATGCGTTTGATCTTGTCGGGGATTTCGCGAACCATGTCATCGTCGACAATCAGGATTCCATCCGGTTTCAGGACGTCGACGAACCGGGTGATGGAATCCTGGGCCTGGGCCACGAGGATATCCGGGTGGGTCACCCGGGGAAATTCGATGGGTTCATCGGAGATAATCACCCAGGTGGCCGCGAAGCCGCCGCGCAACTCGGAAGAATACGCCTGGGTTTGCGTGGCGTATTTATGGTCGTAGGTTACGGCCGCAGAGCCCAGTATGACACCGGCTAAAATGGAACCCTGCCCCCCGACCCCGGCGATGGTCAGATCAGTTTGTGGCATTCGCTTTCCTCCCGCAGCTTCCGTCTAAGTTCCGTCCATTCTTGGGTTAATTCGGCTTTGGCGATATCGACCCACTCGCCCACGATGATTTTGCCTGCCAGCGCCTCGGCTTCCATCGCCCGGGCCTTGTCGATGCGCACGCTGTTTTCCTTGAAATATTCCAGGATCCGCACCGCGCTGCCCAGCTTGCTGGCCTTGCCGTACTGGACCGGACATTGACTGACCGCTTCAATCAGGGCAAAGCCCTTCTTTTGAATTCCTTTTTTAATGGAACGGGTCATCTGGCGGGGATGATAGGTCGTCCAGCGCGCTACAAAAGAAGCGCCCGCCGCCGCGACCATGGGTGCAATATCGAAGTGATGTTCCATGGTTCCGTAAGGGCTGGTGATCGTAGTCAAGCCGCGCGGCGTGGTGGGTGCGGTCTGGCCCCCGGTCATCCCGTAAATGCCGTTGTTGACCAGAACCACCGTCAGGTCTACGTTGCGGCGGGCGGCGTGAATCAGGTGGTTGCCGCCGATGGCCGTTAGATCCCCGTCGCCGCTGACCACCATCACATTTTTATCCGGCAGGCCCAGTTTCACCCCGGTGGCAAAAGCGATGGGCCGGCCGTGGGTGGTGTGCAGGGTGTCGGCGGCGTAAAACGGACTGGGTATCCAGGCCGAGCAGCCAATCCCCGAGACGAAGACGAAATCGTCCATATCCAGTCCCAACTCGTCGATGGCGCGCAGAATCGCCTGGGAAACCGTCCCGATGCCGCAGCCCGGACAGGTCGTGGTCCGTGTGATATGGCGGCGGGTGTATTTGCGTAATGGATGCTCTGAAACACTCATGCAATCATCTCCTTGATATGGCTCAGGATGAACTCCGGGTCATGAATCTGGCCCAAGGTTTGGGGCCCCAGGAAAGCCACGCGGCAGGCATGGGCCGCCTCGGCCTTGATATACGGATAAAGCTGACCGGTGTTGTTTTCGACCACCAGCAAATTATCGACCTTGGCGGCCAGCCGGCGGATTTCCTTGTCCGGGAAGGGCCAGCAGGTCAGCAGGCGCAAGGTGCCGACATCCAGCCCCTGGCGGCGGGCCAGACGCGCCGCCGCCCGCGCCGAGCGGGACACCGTGCCGTAAGAAACCAGGGCGGTCTTGGCCTCGGGATGATCCGCCTGCACCTGGACGAACTCGTCCCGGTGTTTGCGGATTTTTTCGATGGGCCGCATCACGTATTGATGCATGACGGCCGGATCGGACAAGTTGCGCATGCCGTGCTCATCGTGGCAGGAGCTGGTCACGTGGGCTTGCAGCCCGCGGCCGAAAACCGGCATGGGCGCCACATCGACATCCTGGAAATCCCGGCGTTCCAGGGGCGATGTGGACCCCGCGGGAATTTTGCGCTGTTTGATCGCCAACTCGCCCTCCGGGGGAATGACAATCTGCTCGCGCATATGGCCGATAAAGCCGTCGGCCATCAGAAAGACGGGGACACGATAGGTTTCCGCCAGGTTAAAGGCCTGAACGGTTAAATCAAACATCTCCTGGGGGCTTTCGGGACAAAGGGCGATAATCTGGTAGTCACCGTGGGAGCCGCGCGCGACCTGGACGATATCACCGGCTAATCCCACCGACGGCACACCGGTGGACGGCCCCAAACGCTGGACATCCACGATCACCAGGGGCGTTTCGGTGGCAACCGCAAACCCGATATTCTCCTGCATCAAACTGATACCCGGTCCGGAGGTCACCGTCATGGCTTTGCATCCGGCCCATGAAGCACCGATGGCGGCGCACACGGCGCTGATCTCATCCTCCGACTGCAAAAACGTGCCGCCCACCCGGGGCAGTCGCGCCGCCAGGTGATTCGCCACCTCGCTGGCCGGAGTGATGGGATAACCGGCGGCAAACGTACAGCCGGCGGCGATGGCGCCTTCGGTGCAGGCCCAATTGCCCATCTCAAAATGGGTGCCGGTTAAAACTCTGTTGCGCTTATCCTGCATTTTTATCCTCATCCTCTTCCGCGGGTTGATCATCGGTCTTTTCCACCCAAATGGCAAAGTCCGGACAGTAGACCATACAGTTCCGGCATCCGGTACATTGGCTTTCATCCTTGATTTCCGGGGGAAAATACCCTGCCGCATTCATCTCCTGACAGGCCTGGAACAGGTCCTGGGGGCAGACAAACTTACAGATCCCACAATCGTCGACGCCTTTACAGGATTGCCGAAATATATTTACTTTAGACATCCAAAACCTCCCGGATCGATTCACCCGTATCATCCCCCGCGTGCGATCTTACCGCCCCGCACATCAGGGCAAATATTATCCACAATATTGTTGACAATAATATAAAGGATTCCCGAACCACTTGTCAAGCCTTTTTGCGCGTGAAACCCGCGTCGCTTTGGGTTGGCGGACGGATCGCGACCACCGGCTCCGTCGGATCACATCCCGACGTCACCTACGGTGTCGTGTCCCAAAACGGCCGCGGAAAAATTCTTTCGGATCTAGCCCGTTCTGTGGTATCAATTTCCAGCACATCGATTGGTTTTCCATGGACCTGTGATGTTAAATAGGGTTGATGAATTCAGCCCGGTCTTCCACTCCTCACCCATCGTCGCCGCTTCCCGTTTTGGACGGCGAACCGGAGGAACGGCGGGCCGGGATAAAATCAAGGAGGTGCGGTTTTGAAAAGCGGAATCTGTCCCAAGTGTGGGTCCGACGAAGTCTACTCGGGAGCCGGGGTTGTCTTCAAGAGCGGTCCCTTCGGAAGTAATTCAATCCCCATCAGTTTGACATCGATTGCGGCGCTTGACAATTACGTTTGCGCCCAATGTGGTTTCGTGGAAAGCTACATTCCCAATGCGGCTAAACTGAAGGAGATATCCAAGAAGTGGCGCAGGACAAATCCACCGGAAGCTGCCGCGGATGCGACCGATGACTCGGTGTGAATAAGGCGTTGGATCGCCAAAGGAACCTACAATGAAAAGTTTCGGCCGCCCCCACCGGGTGAAGGGACTGAAACGACTCGGCGTGATCGTCAGAGTGCTGATCAAACACGGCCTGGGTGATCTCGCGGACCGTTTATTCGGAAAACCCCCCAAAGACCTCAAGGCGCCGAGCGCCAAGGAAATAAGTCTCAAATCCGGATACCCTTCTCCCGACCGTATTCGGCGGGTTCTGGAAGAACTGGGTCCGAGTTTTATCAAACTCGGACAGCTGATGAGTACCCGGGCCGATATCTTCCCGCCCGAGTATCTGGAAGAACTCCGCAAGTTACAGGACCGCGTTCCGCCGGTTGCTTTTCCCGCGATTCAAAAAGTCATCGAGGCCGAGCTGAAGAATTCCATTGACACGGCCTTTTCAGAGTTTGCAGAGGAGTCCACGGCCGCTGCTTCGGTGGCCCAGGTCCACACGGCCCGGCTGACGACGGGCGAGAAAGTTGCGGTCAAAGTTGTGCGTCCCGGTATTGGGAGAAAAATCGCGGATGATATCCGCTTGATGTACTATTTTGCCGCGAAAATCGAAAAAACATTTGAAATCGCGCGCATGCTGAGCCCGATCAATCTCGTCCAGGAATTCGAGCGCACGATTTTCAAGGAACTGGATATGCTCATTGAAGCCGGGAGCATGGAGAAGTTCGCGGCGCACTTTAAAGACGTCGATGAAATTTACATTCCCAGGGTTTATTGGGAATATACGTCGAAATCCGTTCTGGTGATGGAGCATATCGACGGTATCAAAATGGATCAGGTGCAGACGATCATCGCCAACGGGATCGATCCCAAGGAAGTCGCTCTGATCGGCTTGCGCTGCTTTTCCCGGCAATTGATGGACTTCGGCTTTTTTCATGCTGATCCCCACCCGGGCAATGCCATTGTCATGTATGACGGTCGCGTCAGCATTGTAGACTTCGGCATTACCGGCTATCTGGACGAAGAAGCCATGCTGCAGATCGCCAATATCTTCCTGGGCTATGCCGAACACGACTACGACATGGTCATGGGGGCGCTTCGGGAGGCGGGGCTGATCGACGAGAACACCGTGGACCTGGGTAGTTTCAAAACCGATCTCAAGGATATGAGCGAACCCTTTTACGGCCGGTCTTTGCAGACGATATCGGTCAAAGAGGTCTATGATCAGGTGATGCAGCTGGTATTCAAGTATCACATAAAACTACCCCGAAACCTGCTGCTGCTCGTAAAAACGTTGATCCAAACCGAAGCCTTGGGTAAGATCCTCGGCAGTGATGCCAGCATCCTCGAGGTGACCCGCCCCTATGCCAAAGCGCTGCTCAAACGCGGCTACGACGCTCAGAAAATCATTCGGAATCTGAGCAAAGAGGCCCGCTACTGGGGCGGCCACATGAAAATGGTGCCAAAATACGTGCACGACATTCTCAAGCAAGCCGCCGCCGGCAAACCGCGCGTCGAAATCCGGCACAGCGGTTTTGAGGGGCTTGACACCAAGCTTGAAAAGGGCATTAACCGTCTGACGGTGGGCCTGGTTATTTCCGCCTCCATTATCGCGGCATCGCTGATCTTGAATTCCTCCCAGAAAGTCATGGAATTCACCGTCGATTTCTTCGGCGTTCGGACCATTTCCATTACGGCGATTCTGGGTTTGATCGGCTACAGCCTGGCGACGGTTCTGGGCTTCTGGCTGATTATCTCGATCTTTCGCTCCGGCAAAATGTGACCCCCTCAAGGCACCCGCCGACCGGCGGCCGCCGACATGCCTTGTCCGGTTGCGATCACCGGTCATTGCGCTTCAAAAGCCCATAAATTTCGCCGCGATATTTTTCATGATCTCGTTGGTGCCGGCATAAATCGTCATAATCTTGGCATCGCGCCAGGCCCTGACGATCGGACATTTTTCCAGCATGCCCAAATCACCGCACAAGTCCAGCGAGCGGTTGACGACCCGGTTCAGCATTTCGGTCGTCCAGTATTTCGCCATCGAGGTTTCGACAATGATGTTTTGCTTTTCCCTGTGGTCCATAATCAGTTTGTCCACGAAGGTTCGGCCGAGCTTCACATCCGTGGCTATTTCCACCAGGGCAAATCGCGTGGCCTGGGACTTGGAGAGCGCTTTCCCGTTGACGGCGGTTTTGCGGCAGTGGTCCGTAATCCATTCCTGCACTCGCTCGGCAACCGCCACCGCCCCCATGGCACAGACCAGCCGTTCCTGCTGGAGCTTTTCCATGAGCATCAGAAATCCCTGCCCTTTGGCACCCAGACGATTGGCCACGGGAATACGGCACTTGGAAAAAAAGAGCTCCGCCGTGTCCTGGCTCCACATGCCCATTTTTTCGAGATGACGCCCCCGGGAAAATCCCGGCGTTTTGGTTTCCACCACATACAGGGAAATGGCGTTATAGGGATTTTCCACGGCGGGATCCCGGGCGGCCACGACCACCAGATCGGCATTGATGCCATTGGAGATGAACGTCTTGGAACCGTCGATCACGACTTCATCGCCTTCTTCCACGGCAGCTGTTTGCATACCGGCCAGATCACTGCCGGCGTCAGGCTCCGTCATGGCCACCGCTGTCACGATATCACCCGCGACACAGCCCGGCAGATATTTCTTTTTGGTCTCGGCCGACCCGTATGAATTAATGTAAGGCACCACAATATCCGAATGCAGTGAGGCCGCCAAACCGCTGTGCCAGGTCCTGGTGAGCTCTTCGGCCACAATAGCCGAATACAGAAAATCCCCGCCCAACCCCCCATAATCGGGCGCAACATCCATGCATAAAAATCCGGCCTGACCCATTTCGCGCCAGACGCTCTTCGGAATGATTTTCTCTTCCTCCCACTGATCGACGTACGGAATGACTTGCTTCTGCAGAAAATCCTGCAGTCGTTGGCGAAACTGCTGATGTTCTTGGCTGTAGTTGATAATTTCCATTGACCTTGACCCCTTGATTGTCCCTATCTGCCGACGGTCGATAGACTGCACACGTTCATCGCCAGAAAGCCGCCGGGGTCGTGGGTGCATCCCTGTCGCGGGTCCTCCGGCTGACGCCCCCCGGCTCTCCGTGCAGAACGCCGGCCAGGTTGACGTTGCCGGTGGCCGCCAGCTGCGGCATAAAATCGTACATCGTGGTGATACCAAAGCTGGGGATGATCTTCAGATCTTGCTCCTGGCCAGAGTCCGGATCGCAAAAAACCGGCGCCGACACCTCGTTTTGGTCTTCGGAAAGTCCCGTGGCGAAGGCTGTGTTGGCGATGGGCCTTGACATGCGGCGGTCCCGGGCAACCAGGCGGCGGGCTTTGCTGAAGTAGCCGCATAAGATCAGGTTCGCGACGGCGGGATGGAAACACCGGACCCGGCAATTGAAAATCGATATTCAGACCTCGGCTGCCATCAATTGACGAACAAAACTTACTCGTTTTACCCTTGCCCGTCAAGCCCTTGATGGGCTGTCTACAGGGCGCACGCATTTGAAAATAAGAATATCGGGGGAAGGAGGTCTTTTCTTGCAGACGATATCAACCGATCCGGCCGCCCGGTGACCCCCTGTTGATGATGGGCCCTGTTGCGGAGCCAACCGAGAAGAAAAATGGAGTTTCCCTCACCCCCAGGGGGTCACGGTGGCGTTGGGGGCGAGACCGACTTTGGATATCGTCTTTCAGAAAAGACCTCCTTCCCCTCAAAAATACCAAATGCGCTCGCTCTGGGGCGGACCGCGCCGATCCGTGACCGGCCGGCGGTCTGCGGAGCATCCCCGGAAATTTCCGTGACTTGATTTCCGAGTCGGCGTAATTACCTTAATTCCTCAGTGAAGCGCCCAACGCCTTAGGGCGGGATGGACGTTAGGATGAGCCTACCCGCGATCCTGGACGGCCGGCACCGCCGCCCCTGAAACCGGCGAAAGGAGACCGCAATGCAAGATGAACTGCTCGATTACGACGCGCTGGCTCTAGGAGAATTGACGCGCAAAGGCGAAATCCAGCCGACCGAATTGCTGAATATCGTCATCGCTCGCATTGAACGGCTGAACCCGCGGCTCAACGCGGTAATTCACAAGATGTACGCTCAGGCCCGAGAGGCCGCCTTGCATTGGACGTCCGCGATACACGCCGGCATGGCGGCTGATGCTGTCTTCTGCGGCGTTCCGTTTCTTCTGAAAGATCTAATCGCCGAATGCCGAGGAGCGCCTTTCCACGAGGGCTCTCTGACCGTCAAGGGGTATGTCTCGAAAGTCGACAGCGAGCTCGTCCGACGGCAGAAAGCCGGGGGATTGATCGTTGTCGGCAAAACCAACACCCCCGAGTTCGGCTGCCTGCCGACGACGGAGCCGGCTCTGTACGGACCGACGTGCAACCCTTGGGACCCCCGCCTGACACCCGGCGGCGGATCCATCCGCATTCCCGCCTCCTGTTGCGGACTCTTCGGTCTCAAGCCCACCCGGGGGCGCAATCCCCTGGGCCCGCTTTTTGGCGATTTGGGCAGCGGCATCGTCCAGGAACACGCCGTGACCCGGACCGTCAGAGATTCCGCGGCTTTGTTGGATCTCACGTTTGGGCCGGATGTGGGCGATCCCTACTATGCACCGCCCCCAGCGCGCCCCTTTCAGGAAGAACTCCGGCGGCCGGCGCAGCGGTTAAAGATCGGTTTCTTGACCGCCATTCCCGCGGGATGGAGCCCGGAGACGCGGTTGCACCCGGATTGTGAAAACGCCGTCGAAGATGCCGCCCGGCTCTGTGAGAGCCTGGGACATCGGGTGGAAGAGATCGCTCCGGATCGGTTAAGCCATCCGAATGTGCCCGCGCTTTTTGGCGTCGTCTTTTCAGGCTTTGTGGGGCAGGTTGTGGCGTATTGGGAAAAAGAGTTAGGAAAGAAAATCGGCGAGGATCAACTCGAGACCGTGACCTGGTCCAGGTATCAGGCCGGCCGGAACAAAACGGGGGCGGACTACCTGGTCTGCCTGGAAGAGATCCAGCGCTTTGCCCGCAAAATAGCCCGTTGGTATCATGAGGGCAAATACGACCTGCTCTTGTCGCCGACGCTAAGAATACCGCCCACGACGCTCGGTGCGTTTCATGCCACCTTGGAGGATCCCATGGGCTGGCTGGACGCCACGCTCTCCTTTACCGTGTTCACGCGGATTCAAAATCTAACCGGCCAACCGGCCATGTCGGTTCCCCTCTTCTGGAACGACGACCACGTGCCGATCGGGGTGCAATTTGCGGGGCGCTTTGGAGATGAAGCGACCCTTTTTCGACTGGCAGCCCAGTTGGAACAGGCGCGACCCTGGGGGAGTCGCACACCGGCGATTCATTGCCGCAACCTGCCGTAGATTTTGGCAAACCGCGGGAATGTGCCGGGCTATTCCCCCGCATCGGCCGGCCGCCTTCGTCAGCCCTCGATTCGCCGGTGGGGGGGTTCGACGCCGAAGATATGCATCTTTTCCATGTCGAAAAAAATCCTGATTTCCTGGCCGATATCGGTCTCAACCCGGGGGTCCACGCGGGCCACAAAGTTATTTGCGCCGCAGTTGATCACCAGGAGGATCTCCGATCCCAGGGGTTCGATCACTTCAACCTTGCCGGCAATCGTGTTGGCGTCGGCGAAAAATTCTTTGATAAAATCCGCGCTGTGGATGTCGGCCGGACGAATTCCGAAGATCACCTCCCGTCCCGCATATTTCCGGTAGCGGGCCTGCATCGCCGGCGGAATCGATACCTGGAAACAGCCGGTGTCAAGGACGATTCCCGAATGGGTGGCGCTTATGTGCGCCGGGAAAAAGTTCAT
>CP070697.1:385526-401833 GCA_020353555.1 Desulfobacterales bacterium | reverse complement strand
CACAAATGCCGATCGTACACCAGGGAGGATATCCAGTCTTCCAACACGGAAAGGCCTTTCTCGTCCAGCGTTTCCAGCAGTTTGGCACTTACTTTTGCATTTTGGGCCATCGCGTGGACGACTTCCTGATGAAATACATCGAATCCGAGTTTTGCGGACAGGCGTTGCCCAACGATGCGACCTCCGCTTCCGGCTTCCCTGGAAATCGTGACGTTAGGGAGGCCTTCTTTTTCTTCGGTTCTTTCCTGACTGATAATCTGCATGCGGTGGATCTGTTCCTCGATGATCTGCTGGAGTGAACGAGTTTTCGTTGGCATGATCCCTCCTTTCATCGCTCGAGGTTTTTTTCAAAACAACGGGGATGCTGCCGGGTGAGGTGTCTTTTCTAGCAAGGGCCGTGAGAGGAAGAGAGGGGCCAAATAAAATCAGAAGTCACTGATAGAAATTTCCGTCCGAATAGCAGGGCGGCGAGATCTTGGCCTGACGGAAAATCGTAAATTGTGGTCAAATGTCGATCCGGCCTCAATGCGCCTGAACAGGATAATTGAGATGACGCCCTCAAGCAGCGATAAGCGTTTCCCGCAGTTACAGGCGGTGCGAACGAAGAAAGTCCTTCGCCGGTCCAGCGGAATTCCGAATCTAGACTCCTATTGACTACCCTCTGTTTATGTCAAAACCATTGGATTGTCAAGCCGGGCTCAACGCATTTGGCGTAATGTTTCCGGATTGGCAGATCCATTTTTTGTTGGCGGTTAGTTGAAAATCAACCGTTATCCGTCCTGGCGGAGTTGTTGGAACAAGCGACGGATTTGAATTCCTCGATGAATCCCTCGGGAATAATCCCGCCCGATGCGACGGGTTACGTCGACGACTGACCACGGACCCCCAGGTATCTGGACAGAATCGCTTCGAGCTGCGTCAGATGGCCGGCGAAGAAATGATCCGCGCCGTCGATTACCTCGAAATGGGCCCGCGGGTTCCAGAGGGAATGAAATTTGTTGATCAGTTCTGCGGGAGCAAATTCATCGCGGCTACCGGAAACAATCAGCTTCAGGCAATCGAGGGCCGCGATGGATTGAAAATCGATAAAACCCACCAGCGGCGATACCATGACCATGTTATCGATGCGATGGTCCTGGCAGGCCAAAAGCGCATTGACCCAAGCGCCGAAGGAATATCCGGCAAGATCTGTCTTGTTGATTCCCATTTTATTAAGATAGGCCAGAGCCGCGCGCACATCCTCCTGTTCGCCGATGCCTTTATCGTAAAAGCCTTGGCTGTTTCCCACCCCCCTGAAGTTGAAGCGTAGGGTCGTGTAGCCCTGCTTCCGATAGGCGGCCATGATGGATAAGACCACCGTATTATGCATATCGCCGCCGTAAAGGGGGTGCGGATGGGTGATGACCACCCCCTGGTCAAGGGTGCCCGGATTCAGACATCCCTCGATTTCACAACTGCCGGAGAAGAAGGTGATGTTTTTTGTCATCTGGCTTTCCCTTTGAGATTGCGGGTCGGGAGTTAAGGGGGCCTCCCAATTTGCGCGCGAAGTATAGGGTGAGGTCTTGCGATCAGCGCGGCCGGTCAGATTTGCCCGACTCAACTCGGGATGTGTCTCAAGATGTCCACGATCTCTTGGCCAAACTCTTCACGTTGCCATTTTTTCATTGCATGGATGCGGTTAAGACTCCTTAAATTCAAGGGTCGGCGGCTGGCCAGAGTCGTGATCAGCGCTTTGGTGCAGAGCAAGGAGGGATCGATTTCGAGTTTCTTGGCGCGCTTATCCCGCCAGCTCTTGAGGGCTTTGACCCGTTTGGCCACCGCCGCCGAAACAGCCGGCGCTATCTCGCGCGGATAAACCGGCAAAGCCTTCGCAGGAATTTTCATCGCCCGCTTGATCGCCACGACGATTTGTTCCCCATACATGCTGATTTGTTGCGGGCTTAAAGCTTTTGTTTTTTCCAAGGTCTCCAAGTTCAAAGGCTTGATTTCGGCTAGTTTCATCAGGGATTTATTGCTGATAATGCGGAACAAGGGTTTGTCTTTTCTTTGAGCGACCTGCCGGCGATATTGCAACAGGGCTTCCAAGACTGACAAGCTGCGCGGAACGAGTTGCCCCGCCCCTTTGAAGTTGAGAAATAGAGGCTTTACATCGCCGGTGGGGGGGCGCACCTGGCTTAAATACTCACACTCCTCATAGACCCATACCAGGCGGCCCTTGGCTTTAAGCTCGCCTTGCAGGCTCTGCGCCAGGGGCAGCAGATGCTGCACATCGGCGGCCGCGTAAGCGGTCATTTCAGGGGACAAGGGTCGACTGGACCAGTCTTTGCGCTGGTATTTTTTATCGAGGACCACGCCGTAGCGCTTCTTCAACACGGCTTCCAGCCCGGTTTGCGTGCATCCCAGAAAGCGGCAGGCCAGTTGGGTGTCAAATAGATTGTTGATCGTAATCTGAAAATCGCGGAACAAGGAACGCACATCGTAATCGGCACCGTGAAAAACTTTTTGAATGCCGCTGCAGCGGAAAACCGGTTTGAGAGCCGACAGATCCCGAATTTGTAAAGGGTCGATGACGGCGTTGAAATCCCGCGCGGCCAATTGCACCAGGCAGACTTTCTCTTTAAAGTGATACATGGAATCGGCTTCCAGGTCGACGGCAACCGCCTTTTCCTTTTCAAGGGCTTTGGCCAGATTTTGCAGGCCGGCGCGGGTATCGATGATTTCGTAACGGAAGGTGTTTTTAGTGTTCATTTTTTTGCTTGACGTGTAGGGTTGTTTCCCATAGATTTAAGAATTACGCGTTGTACAGTACTGCTTTCAAAACTAAAAAAGTCACTTCAAAGAGTGCAACCCTACAGCTCGCTCGGAAAATTTTTCGTTCAGAATACGGTGATCGAATAATGGTAAACATAACATTTCCCGACGGTAACATAAAGGCTTTTGAGAATGCCCCCACGGGGCTGGACGTGGCCCGGGGTATTTCCGAAGGCTTTGCGCGCAATTGTGTGGCCATGGAGCTGGACCAGACCCTTGTGGATTTAAACCGAGAGATCACCCGCGATGCCAGAGTCCGTTTGGTCACAACCAAAGACGCCGAGGGGCTGGAAGTTCTGCGCCACAGTGCTGCGCATGTGATGGCCCAGGCCATTTTGCGGCTCTATCCGGAGGCCAAACTGACTATCGGGCCGGCGGTGGAGGAAGGCTTCTACTATGATATCGACATGGACCCGGTATCCGAAGAAGATTTTCCCAAAATCGAGGAGGAGATTAAGAAAATCATCCGGGCCAAGCTTCCGATCCGCCGCCGTGAGGTTTCCAAAGCACAAGCATTGGAGTTTTATCGCGATGAGCCCTATAAACTGGAAATGCTTTCCCAGATGGAAGACGGGACCATATCCTTTTACGAGCAAGGCGAATTCACGGATTTATGCCGGGGTCCCCATGTGCCGCACACCGGATTTGTGAAAGCCATCAAGCTGGTAAAGGTTTCCGGCGCCTACTGGCGGGCCGATCCCACCCGGGCGCAGCTGCAGCGAATTTACGGTACGGCCTTTTTTACCCAGCAAGAACTGGAGGCTTACTTAACCTTTGTGGAAGAGGCTAAAAAAAGAAATCACCGCAAGATCGGCCAGGCCCTGGATTTGTTCAGCTTTCACGACGAAGCCGCCGGAATGCCTTTTTTCCACCCCAAGGGTATGGAAATCTGGAATGCCTTGCTGGAGTACTGGCGGTTGGAACACCGGGCGGCCGGCTACGTCGAAACCAAAACGCCGATCATGCTCAACCGGGCCCTCTGGGAAAAAAGCGGACACTGGGACAATTACCGGGAAAATATGTACACGTCCGTCATCGACGATACCGAATATGCCATCAAACCCATGAATTGCCCCGGCGGGATGCTGGTCTATGGGAGCAAGCCCCATTCTTACAAGGATTTGCCCCTGCGGGCGGCAGAGATTGGACTCGTCCATCGGCATGAACTGAGCGGAGTCCTTTCCGGCCTTTTCCGGGTCAGGGCTTTTCACCAGGATGATGCGCACATATTCATGACCCCGGACCAGATTCAAGACGAGATCCTGGGCGTCCTTCATCTGGTGGAGCGAATCTATAGCACGTTCGGCCTCGGCTTTCATTTGGAGCTTTCCACGCGGCCTGAAAAGTCCATCGGCACCGATGCGCAATGGGAACACGCCACCAATGGGTTAAAGTCTGCCTTGGATGTTTATGGCCGGGAATACAAAATCAACGAAGGCGACGGTGCCTTTTACGGGCCCAAAATCGATGTGCATATCAAGGACGCGTTAGGTCGGACCTGGCAGTGCGGAACGGTTCAGCTCGATATGGCTTTGCCGGAAAGATTCAACTTGACCTACATCGGCAAGGACAATGAAAAACACCGTCCCCTGATGATTCACCGGGTAATTTACGGCTCCATCGAACGCTTCTTAGGCATCCTGATCGAACACTTCGCCGGAAAGTTTCCCCTCTGGATGGCGCCGGTGCAGGCCGCGATTTTACCCATCAACGACGATCTGGTACCCTATGCCCAACAGGTTAAGGCCGATTTTGACCAAGCCGGGCTGTGCACCGAGATAGACAGCCGGACCGAAAGCCTCAATCGCAAAATCCGCGAAGCCCAGTTGAATTATGTCCCGCTGATCCTCACGATCGGTGGCAAGGAAAAGGAATCCGGAACCCTGGCCGTCAGGACGCTGGACGGCAAGATCAAATACGGAGTGACGCACGAAACTTTTCTCGATACGGTGCAGGCGCATATCCACCGGCGAGAGTTGTCACTGCCTATTTTTCAGGATTAAATCGCTTGGCGTGCGATCAACTTCGAATTTTTGAAGAAAAATCGATTTAGGCTCCTAAGAAATGATAGGCTGATACTTAATCTAATGCGTATATTCTGGTAAGAAGATTTGCGGGAAAAAAAAGGAAAACCGGAACCGAAGATCAGGAATGCCGGGGTCACCACGCATCGCATTAAATTTTGTGATTTGCGGTGTAAATCGGCCGATTTTGCCCAAGTCGATGCGCTGGACGGCAGCTGTCGGACGTTTCAATCATTATGGTGCGGTAAACTGCGGAAGCACGTGACCAAAAATGCGCCCTGCGAAGCCTTGTTCGGCCGACGGCGTCCGACCGCGCGGTTTTGATATTGGACATGCGGCCTTCCGGCATCTGTTGTCTGACACCCTAACTATGACATCAACGGTTTCCACAAGATCTAGAAATATCTTTTTTTATTGGTTTCCTCTAATTCTTTACTGCGCGTTAATTCATCTCCAATCCCGGCAGCCTTCCCCGGACAGTGTCGTCGAACTGCCTTTTATGGACAAGCTTCTTCATTTTGCAGCGTACGCGCTCATGGGTGTGCTCTTTTTCCGCGCTTTGCGTACCCTGCGCTTAAAATCCAGCCATCACTTTTTAATTATCCTCAGTATTCTATTTGCGAGCCTTTATGGAATCGGGGATGAGGTCCATCAATATTTTGTTCCCTGGCGCACCGCCGATCTATTCGATGGGATCGCCGATATCCTCGGCAGTATTTGCGGGGTCTATCTTTATCAATTGAGGGCGACCCCCAAGCAACCTCCTCATCCATCCGGGTAAACGCATCTCGTCCAACATCTGACCGGAGAGCGGGACAAGGCTTTTCTCTTGGATTGACAAAATTGCAGGTTTTAGGTACATAAGGTTGGCAAGGTTTAGCATCTGTTACAATTGGACCGTTTAACGATCTTCCAACTAACCCAACATCAAGGAGCCAAACTAAAACCATGTCCGAACAAGATCTTATCGTTATCAACGGGAATGAATTTTCCTTTGAGCCCGGGGAAACCATTCTTGAGGTAGCGCGACGCCATAGCATCGATATTCCCACCCTATGTCATCTGCAGGGAGCCGTCCCCACCGGCGCCTGTCGGATATGTGTGGTCGAGGTTCAAGGAGCCCGGACCCTGGTGGCCGCCTGTGCCACACCGGCGGGACGCAACATGATCGTCCAGACCGAATCGGCCAAAGTCATCCAAGCGCGCCGGATGGTCCTGCAGCTGCTTTTGTCTTCGGGCAACCACAACTGTGCTGTCTGCGGCTCCGGGGGCGGCAACTGGACCGAATATCAGCTTAAAGTTCTGCAGGCCGAGGACAGTGACGAGTTGTGCCCGGTGTGGGGCGACTGCCGGCTGCAGGAACTGGCTTTCCGCTACCAGGTCACGGGCGAAAAGTTTGAAGCCGCGGTGACGCCTTACCCGATGGAGACCGCCAACCCGTTTATTGTGCGCGATTTTTCCCGCTGTATCCAATGCGGCCGGTGTGTCCAGGCCTGTAACGAGATCCAGGTCAATCAGGCCATCCATTTCGGTTATCGAGGGACCGCCACGAAGATTATTGCCGCCGGAGACCAGCCCTATATCAATTCGGATTGCGTTTTTTGCGGCGAATGTGTCCAGGTTTGTCCGGTGGGCGCTCTCGTGGAAAAGGAGGCGCGCTACCGGGTGCGGCCGTGGCAAAACAAGAAAGTCCGTACCACTTGCAGCTATTGTGGGGTGGGCTGCCAGCTCTACCTGCATGTGAAAGACAACCGCGTCGTCAAAGTGACCGGGGTGGAGGATGTCCCGCCCGCTTACGGCAGTCTGTGCGTCAAGGGCCGGTTTGGGTTTGATTTTATCCATTCGCCGGAACGCTTGAAGACACCTTTGATCAAGGAAAACGGTGAGTTTCGTGAAGCCACCTGGGACGAAGCGCTTGACCGCGTGGCCGGCAAATTCGAAGCAATTAAAGCCCAAAACGGGGCGGACAGCATCGGTGTTCTGACATCGGCCCGCATTACCAACGAAGAAAATTACGTCGCGCAAAAATTTACCCGGGCGGTACTGCAAACCAACAATATCGATCATTGCGCCCGTCTCTGACATTCTTCCACCGTGGCCGGTCTGGCCGCAGCGTTCGGAAGCGGAGCGATGACCAACACCATCGGCGATATCGAAAAGGCCGATGTCATTCTGATCACCGGCTCCAACACGACCGAAAACCATCCCGTGCTGTCGAGTTTTGTCAAACGCGCGGTTAAATCCAAGGGTGCCAAGCTCATTGTCGTCGATCCGCGGCGCATCAAAATCGCCCGCTATGCCCATAAATGGCTGCGGCCGAATCTGGGCACGGACGTGGCCTGGATTAACGGCCTCATGCATGTGATTATCGAGGAAGGCCTTTACGCGGAGGAGTATGTTGCCAGCCGCACCGTCGGTTTTGACGAACTGAAAAAAACGGTCGCGAAATATACCCCGGAGGAGGTGGAACAAATCACCGGGATTCCCGCCCAGGAGATTATTGACGCCGCCCGGCTTTATGCCGCTGCCGCCAAAGGCAGTATCCTGTATTGCATGGGAATCACCCAGCATACCACCGGCACCGACAACGTCAAATCCTTAGCCAACTTGGCGATGCTCTGCGGCAATCTGGGAATCGAAGGCGGCGGTGTCAATCCGTTGCGGGGGCAGAACAATGTCCAGGGGGCCTGCGATATGGGCGGACTGCCGGACGTTTATTCCGGCTACCAAAGGGTCATGGATCCGGAGGCGCGCAAACGCATGGCCGCGGCCTGGAATGTGGCGGAACTGCCGGACAAGCCCGGTCTCAAAGTGACACAAATGATGCCGGCCGCCCATGACGGCAAACTCAAGGCCCTTTACATCATCGGTGAAAACCCGCTGGTATCCGACCCTGATCTCAATCATGCCGAAAAAAGCATCGGCAACCTGGATTTTCTGGTGGTGCAGGATATCTTCCTGACCGAAACCGCCAAACTCGCCGATGTGGTGCTGCCCTCGGCCTGCTTCGCCGAAAAGGAGGGCACCTTTGCCAATACCGAACGCCGGGTGCAGCGGGTTCGCCAGGCCGTCGACCCCCCCGGGCAAGCCTGGGCGGATTGGAAAATCATCAGCGCCATTGCCAGTCGCATGGGATATCCCATGACCTACGAGAGCAGCCGGCAAATCATGGAAGAAATCTCCCGGCTCACCCCCTCCTATGCCGGCATCAGTTACGACCGCATCGAATACGAAGGGCTTCACTGGCCCTGCCCGAACGCCGAGCACCCGGGAACGCCGATTCTGCACAAAGAGCAGTTTACCATCGGCAAGGGGGTATTTCACGGGATTGACTACCTGGCACCGGCGGAAAAAGCCGATGAAGAATATCCCCTGTACTTGACCACGGGGCGCCTGCTGTACCAGTATCACACCGGTACCATGACCATGAAAACCGGGGGCTTAAATGCCATCGCCCCGGAGTGTTTTGTCGAGATTTCACCCCGGGACGCACGCCAGTATGATTTGGCCGACGGGGTGCGGGTGCGGATTGCCTCCCGCCGGGGGAGCATCCAGGCCCGGATCAGAGTGTCCGACAAAGCGGTATCCGGGACGGTCTTTATACCTTTCCACTACGCCCAGGCGGCGGCCAACCGCTTGACCAACGCGGCCTTGGATCCGATCTCCGGCATTCCTGAATACAAGGTCTGTGCGGTGAAGTTGTCGAAGGCGGCCTAGCCGAGCAGAGCGCACGGGCGAGGAATGGGGGGCGGCGTCCGATCGAGCCCAGGCCTGCATCTCAGTTTTCCAAGGGAATTATATCAACAAAAAAACCCGGCCTTTTTTGCGGCCGGGTTTTGGGGTTGTTTCATCTGGTCAACTTAGATAGGGGTGCGTGTGCAGAGGAATCGGGGGTCGCTTAAGCTTCCTCCTTGGAGTGCAGGACCATATAATCCGCCAGATCCGGCCCCAGGTATTCTCTTTCGTTTTCACCCAGGACGCCCATGGACAGGCAAATCAAGGTCCACAGGTGAACCGTATGCCAGCCGCCTTCGTAGAACTCGCTTAGATCATGGATCTGGGCGTGGCAGTTGTGGCACGGCGTAATCGCATATTGGGCACCGGTGGCTTTGATCTGGTCGGCCTTGCACTTGCCGTATTGCCGACGGGCATCGGGTAGGCCTGACTGCAGAAATCCGCCGCCGCCGCCGCAGCAGTAATTGTTGGAGCGGTTGGGAGTCATATCCACGAAGTTTTCTTCGCCCACCACCGCTTTGGTTACAAAACGCAGGTCTTCGGCGACCGGATCGCCAAAGCTCTTGCGGACCAGCTGACAGGGATCCTGGACGGTAAACTTGATTTTTAGGTCCTTGTTCCAGTCGGAGCTGACCTTCAGCTTGCCTTCCCGGATCCACTGGGCGTAATATTCAATGATGCTCCGGATTTCGAAATTGTAGGGTATGTTGAATTTTTTCAGTCCGACCCGGACTGCAAAAAGCTCGTGCCCTCACTCCGTATTGAGCCAGACCTTGCACCCAAGATCCTCCACGGCTTTGGCCTTCACCCGCACGATATGCTCCCAGTTTTCCGTGTCGGCCATGAACATGCAATAGTTTTCCGCGGCCCACCCCTTGGTGCCGTAAGTCCAGTCGGCGCCGGCAAAATGCAGAATCTTCCACAGGGGCACCATCTCATCCGGCTCGGTGACCGGCTCGCGGGAGTTCTGATTCAGAAAGAAATAGGCGCCTTTTTTGTTGATCGGCGCTTGCAGGTTTTCAAAACCGGGCTGGGTTTCCCGGACCTCCTCCAACACGTCTTCGACCACGAACTGAAAGTCTTCCTCGGACGCCCCCATGGCGCTGCAGGTGTCATGCCTGAGGGCCATGTCGCAGGAGCCCAAGATACCCTTGGGTCTTTCCTCCCTGGGCCTGCTTTTCCTCACGTTGAAGACCAACTGCGGGATATCGATTTTCATGGGACAGACATAAATACACCGCTGACACATGGTGCACATCCAGGCCCAATCCGACTTGAGTATCTCATCGTCCATCCCGAGGGCCGCCATGCGCAAAAATTTGCGCGGGTCCATTCCTTCCAGGCCAGTGGCCGGACACCCGGATGAACAGGCTCCGCAGGTCAGACAGAGGTTCAGATTGCCGCCGTCCGGCAGAATCTCCTTCACTTTGTCGATGAACTTGCTTTTTTTCATACCGCCCAGTTTGATTGCTTCTTCAGCCATGCGTGTATAAACCTCCATGATAGATTGTACACTTGCCTTGCACGCCGACCGTTTCGGCCGGCGCATGGAATGATCTTTCCAAAAAGGGTTAAATAAAAAAATTTTGAATATCATAATGTTGCGAACTAAGCAAGAACCTTTAAGGCCTATTTCCACCAGTTTTTGCTTGAAACCAATAAAATTCCCTACGCCAATATTCTCAAGGAATCAGGATTGTCGAGCCGGTGGTTTTGCGCGCTTCCAGATCCTTTTGCGCCTGGGCGGCCTCTGCCAGCGCATAGCTTTGCCGGACCTCGATCTTGACCGCCCTGCTTGCCACCACGTCAAATAGATCCCGGGCATGTTCGAACAGGTCTTTGCGGGCGGCGGTGTAGGTCATCAAGGTGGGTCGCGTCAGAAACAATGATCCTTTGGCTGATAACAGGCCGAGCTCAAAGGGCGGTACGGGACCGGAGGCCTGGCCGAAGCTGACCATCATGCCCAGAGGCCGCAAACAGTCCAAGGATTTCATGAAAGTCGCCTGCCCCACCGAATCGTATACCACATCGACGCCCTGGCCGTGCGTGATCTCCCGGGTGCGGGCCACAAAATCCTCTTCGTCGTAAAGAATGGGGTATTCGCAGCCGTGGGCCCGGGCCAGTTCGGCCTTGGCGGTGGAACCGACCGTACCGATGACCGTTGCCCCGAGGTGTTTGGCCCATTGGCAGGCAATCAGCCCGACGCCGCCTGCGGCGGCGTGGATCAAAACACGATCGCCGGCTTTCACCGGGTAACACCCGCGCAGGAGATAGCGGGCTGTCATCCCCTGCAGCATCATGGCGGCCGCCTGTCGCGTGGTAATGCGATCGGGGAGTTTGACGAGGCGCTCGGCGGGCATGATACGAACTTCGGCATAGGCACCGGGAGGCAGGCCCGCATAAGCGACGCGGTCACCGATCGCGATGGCCTCTACGCCTTCACCTAAGGCTTCGACAATCCCGGCGCCTTCCATTCCGGGGACGGCCGGCAGGGAAGGCAAAGGATAAAGGCCGGTGCGGTGGTAAACGTCAATAAAGTTCAGGCCGACCGCTTCGTGGCGCAGCAGGACTTCTCCTGGCCCAGGCTGTCCGGGGTCAACGTCCTCCCAGCGCAAAACTTCGGGGCCGCCGGTTGCATGCATTCGAATCGCTTTGCTCATGTTAACTTCCTCCTTACCCCCCCAACCCACTCCGGATGGAACGGGTCCGCGTAGGCGCTTTAATGATCCTACTCTCCGATGATTTTGACCAAAACGCGTTTGCGGCGGCGGCCGTCAAACTCACCGTAAAAAATCTGCTCCCAGGTACCGAAATCCAGCTTGCCTTCGGTGAGTGCCACCACCACCTCGCGCCCCATAAGCTGCCGTTTCATATGGGCGTCGGCGTTATCCTCGCCCACATTATGTCGGTACTGGGAGACCGGTTCGTGGGGCGCCAGTTTTTCCAGCCACACGTCATAATCATGGTGCAGCCCGGATTCGTCGTCGTTGATAAAGACCGACGCCGTGATGTGCATGGCGTTACAGAGTACCAGGCCTTCCTTGATTCCGCTTTGTCGGATGCAGGCTTCAACCTGGGGGGTAATATTGATAAAGGCGCGCCGGGTCGGCACGTCAAACCACAGCTCTTTGCGGAAGCTTTTCATTGCTTCTCTCCCTTCGAAGGTATTTTGCATTGGATCAACGCCGCTTGAACTGAGAATACAAGTGAATTTTATACCGTTATACACGAGAGCGTTATACGATCAAGGAAAAATTCTTGGCGCCAAAAATTCCAAAGGCGTTGGCCCTGCCAGGGGTCGATTGCCCGGTTGACTCCCATTTTTCTTTTTGTCATACTTTAATTGTATCTTGTCAGATTAACCATGTTCACCATGGCGGACGGCATGGATGATCAGATTCGAAACCGTGTAAAACTCGCACAGTCACACGATTTCAAATCTGAGCCTCCATTGCGCGCGCCCCTGGAAGGCTTTAGGTAATGTGACAAAGTAGAATTAAGGTAAGTTAAGCAGCACTCACTTTTTTAATCTCTGCCTATTAGAGGAAGTGAACATGAAAACCGCAGGCGACATTCTAAAAAAAAAGGGCCGGAATATGATCTGGGTTGGCGCCGATACGACCATTCACCAGGCGCTCAATGTGATGGTGGAAAACAAAATTGGTGCGGTATTGGTCAAAGAAGACGACGCTATCATCGGCATCTGGACCGAGCGGGATCTCATGCGAAACGTTATCTCGAGGGGATTTGATCCATTAACGGCGAAGATCAAAGATTATATGGTAACCGGTCTTCACTCGGTCTCACATACCGACTCCATCTTCATTCTTTTGGACAAATTTCTCGAGCTGCGTCTGCGCCACTTACTAGTTGAAAAGAACAGAGAATATATCGGTATGTTATCCCGAGGGGATGTTATCAAGGCCATCCTTATCGAAAAAATTTTGGAATTCAAGGAATTACGTACTGTTATGATGTCGGAGAGCCCTGACCGATGGAGATGGGACCGGCCCTAAACCGATCGCCGTCGGCAGGCACGAAATTTGAAACCTCGGCCTTTATGTGACCCGGCCGCACGCGGCGCGCGCCTGGCAGGGTTTGCGCGCCTACCATCCAGGCGGGGATGGCAAGTCTTGACATTCAAAGAGGTTATCAAGCTTGATGCCCGCTTTGCGCCCTTAACCTACAACTTCTTGATCAACTGATTGGCAGCCACCAGCATGGGATCCCAGGTGGGACCGAAAGGCGGAGCATAGGCCAGATCCGTCTGGCTGAACTGTTCGACGGTCATCTGGCCGTGCAGGGCAACGGCCGGGCCGTTGATGCGGTGGGCTACGCCCTCCCGTCCGATCATCTGGACCCCCAAAAGGCGCCCGGATTGTTTATCACCGAGGATGGACACCCAGATGTCCGCCCCCCCCGGATGCGCATGGGCGCGGGAACGGGCGCTGATGACCACGCCGACGGGATCGAAACCGGATTGTCGCGCTTCGGCCGCATTCAGGCCGGTACGTGCCACTTCCAGTTCCAACACGCGGAAGACCGAGGTTCCCGAGACCCCATCGAGACGCACATCCTTGCCGCAAACATTATCGGCCACGGCCCAGCCCGCCCGGTTGGCCCGCAAAGCCAGCGGAATCCAGGTCTTTTCGCCGGTGACGACATGATAGGCATCGGCACAGTCTCCGGCGGCGTAGATATTGTCGCAGGATGTCCGCAGCCCGCGATCGACGGCAATCGCCTTGCGCACGCCCAGTTCGAGTCCGGCGTCGGCCGCAAGATGGCTGTTGGGGGTGATGCCGATGGCGAGTAAGACCATATCGCCCGGCAGCCCCAGCTCGGGGCCGCTGACTTTCAGACCACCATCGGTTTCTTCAATCTTTTGCATCGCGTGACCGGTATAGACGCCGACACCATGGGATACGAGGTGTTCTTTGACCACGGCGGCCAGGCTTTCTTCCAGCCAGGGTAGAAATTGCGGGTTGGGCTTGACCATCGCCACGGCCAGATCAAGCCTGCGCAGGGTCTCACACATCTCCATGGCGATGTAACCCATACCGATGATGACAACCCGTCTGACGGGATTTTCGTTGATAAAACGCTTCACCCGGCGTCCGTCTTCCAGCGTCTTCACGGTCATCACCGCGGGCAGATTGGCGCCGGGGATGTCCGGGATAAGGGGGGCGGCGCCGGTGGCGATCAGCAGTTTGTCGAAGGACGCTTCAAACGGTTCGCCAGCGAGCGTCGTCCCCGACACGGTTTGGCCCGCGGGATCGATATGGTGGACCGGGTGACCGGTCAGCACATTGATTCCCTGTTTTTCACGGAATACTTCGGCTTTGCGGACGATCAAATCTTCGATACCCCGCCGGGGATCGGCGATGTTATAAGGTATTCCTCAAGCACTGTAAGAAACGTCCCGGGTCTTTTCGAACACGGTGACGTTGAGATGGGGCCTGTTGCGCTTGGCCCGGCTGGCGGCACTCATTCCGGCGGCATCGCCGCCGATCACGACAAATTCCATGGGATTTCTCCTTGCGGACAGAGATAATAGGCTGCAATGGGTTGTTTTACAGCTAGATTTTTTTTTGTTAATATCCCGATTCGGACTGATTTTCAAACATTAAATTCCACGGATCGGCCGCAATGTTAAGTACGAATCAGATGCTCGGAAAAATCGAAGCCCTTGTGCCGCAGGCGTTGGCCCGCGACCGCCCGGCGCTGCGTCGTAAAATCGCAAAGCTCGCGCGTGCCCGAGCGCGGTCTTCCTCCGAACCGATCCGGCCTCAAGCGCTATTCGATCTCGAAAAACAGATCCAGGCCTCCGTTGAAAAGAGAGTCCGGCGCCAAGAAGATTTGCCTCCCTTAAACTATAACGATGCCTTGCCCATCACCGCCAAAAAGGATGAAATCATTCGGGCCATCGCGCAGTATTCCGTTGTTATCGTGTCCGGGGAGACCGGCTCCGGCAAGACAACGCAGTTACCCAAATTCTGCCTGGCCGCCGGCCGCGGTATCGATGGGGTCATTGGCTGCACCCAGCCCCGGCGGATCGCGGCCACCGCGGTGGCCCGGCGCATCGCAGAAGAATTCGGGCAGGAGCTGGGCCAAGCGGTGGGTTACAAAATCCGGTTTAAGGATCGCACCGCGCCCGGCGTGTATATCAAAATCATGACCGACGGGATGTTATTGGCCGAGACGCAGAATGATCGCTACCTGCGGGCCTATGATACGCTGATCGTGGATGAAGCCCACGAGCGCAGCTTGAACATTGATTTTATCTTGGGAATACTGCAAAACCTTTTGACGCGCCGGGATGATCTCAAATTGATTATCACCTCCGCCACCATTGATACGGAAAAATTTTCAAAGGCGTTCGGTCGGGCGCCGGTCATAGAGGTCTCCGGCCGCATGTATCCGGTGGAAGTGCAATATTATCCTCCGGACGCGGCGCGTCCGGAAAACGGCGATACGACCCATGTTGAGCTGGCGGCCCAGGCCGTGCAACAAATTGAAAGGCAGACGCCCGGGGGCGACATTTTAGTGTTCATGCCCACGGAGCAGGATATTCGTGAAACCTGTGAAATGATCGAAGCGGGTAATCCCAAGGGCGCTTGTGTGCTGCCGCTGTATGCCCGTTTGACGGCTGCCGAGCAATCCCGCGTGTTCGCCCGCACGGCCGCGCGCAAGATCATTGTGGCGACAAACGTAGCCGAAACCTCCATCACCATTCCGGGCATCAAATATGTAATCGACTCGGGTTTGGCGAGGATTTCCCGTTATGCACCGCGCTCACGGACCACCTCTTTGCCGGTGGTTCCCATATCCAAAAGCAGCGCCGACCAGCGCAAAGGACGCTGCGGCCGGGTGGAAAACGGGGTATGTATTCGTCTTTTCGCGGAAGAGGATTATGAAGCCCGGCCGCTTTTCACACCGCCGGAAATTCTAAGAGCCAATCTGGCCGAAGTTATCCTGCGCATGATTGCCTTGAGGCTCGGCGATATTTCGACTTTCCCCTTTATCGATCGCCCGGATCTCAAAAGTGTCAACGACGGATTTAATCTTCTTTTTGAACTGGGTGCGATTGTTCAGGAGCAGAAGGCGGCCGGCAACGGGCAAGGGGCAGGACCTGATTGGCGCAGCGCGGAGACTCCCATGCGGCTGACGGCCAGAGGTCGGTTAATGGCCAAAATGCCTCTGGATCCGCGGTTGTCACGAATGCTCCTGGAAGCACACCGCGAGGGGTGCGTGGATGCGATGGCGGTTATAGCGGCCGCCCTGAGTGTGCAGGATCCCCGGGAGCGGCCCGCCGAAAAAACCCGCGAAGCCGACCAGAGGCACGCCGCCTTTAATGATCCTTATTCGGATTTTGTGACGTTGCTCAATATCTGGCATCGCTATCACGCGACCTGGCGGGAGAGCCAAAGCCAAAAGCAGATGAAGCGCTTTTGCAGGGAAAACTATCTTTCCTATAAACGCATGCGGGAATGGCGCGACGTTTACAGCCAGATTACAGCGATACTGCAAGAATTCGGGATCTGGAATGGGAAATGCAAACGGTCGAATACCTTGAATGGCGAATTCGAAGTTCCGAATTCCAAATCGGATAAGATCCACCGTTCGATTCTGAGCGGTTTTCTGTCCAATATTGCCGTCAAAAAGGATCACAATATTTACAGGGCCGCCCGAGGACGGGAAGCCATGATCTTTCCGGGGTCCACGCTTTTTAACAAGGCC
>CP070697.1:369050-385426 GCA_020353555.1 Desulfobacterales bacterium | reverse complement strand
GCGCCGAAGATTCAGCCAAGACGCAACCATTCGACTTTGATCTGGATACCAAAGATCTCTCGTTGAAAATCGATCAGTTAGATGCATTTTCCGACGATAATGCCCCGGTCGAACCCGACTCCGCCGCGATTCCGGCGGCGGCCGCGGAATCGGCGCCGGAAGAGCCGCCCGCCGAAGCCCTGGTCTCCGCGCCGGCGGTTCTATCGTCCGCGCAACTTGATGAAGTCGTTGAACGGGTCATTGAGCAAAAATATTCCGAAAAAATCGAAAACTTGATTGTGCAGGTGATCGAAAAAGCGGTTTCCAAGGAAATCGAAAAATTAAAAAAACTCTTGCTCGAGGATGACGAAGACGTGTAGTTTCATTGCCTGACGGCACCTGCCTGCCGTTGCGGTCTGCATTAAGAATCCCAATACGTGGTATTGAAAACAACCGGGGATTAGGAAATAATCCCCTTTTCAATTTTAGGGGGGTGGGATAAGAGTTATTTCGGATTGAACTCAAAAAAGGAGGAAAGCTGTCCCCATGATCGCCAATCAACTTGACAAAGCTTACGAGCCCCATGAAGTCGAACGACGCTGGTATGCTTACTGGGAAGAAAATCAATTATTCGCCGCCAAGGAAGAAAGCCCGCAGCCGAGCTATTCGATTGTCATACCTCCGCCCAACGTAACCGGTGTCCTTCACATGGGCCACGCCCTCAATAACACCTTGCAAGATATTCTCTGCCGCTACCGCAGGCTGCGCGGCGATAATGTCCTATGGATGCCAGGCACCGACCATGCCGGCATTGCCACGCAAAATGTCGTCGAAAAAAAACTGGCGGCCGAGGGCAAGGATCGCCATCAGCTGGGCCGTGGAAAATTCATTGAAGCGGTCTGGCAATGGCGCGCACAATACGGCAGTGCGATCATCAATCAGCTCAAGCGTCTGGGAGCCTCCTGTGACTGGAGGCGCGAACGGTTCACCATGGACGAGGGGCTTTCCCGGGCCGTGCGCCAAGTTTTTGTGCAGCTCTATGAGGAAGGGCTCATTTATCGGGGCGACTACATCATCAACTGGTGCCATCGCTGCCACACCGCCCTGGCCGATTTGGAGGTCGAGCATGAAGAACATGCGGGTCACCTCTACCATATCCGTTATCCTTTTCCCGATGGTTCCGGCGGCATCGTGGTGGCTACCACCCGTCCCGAGACCATGCTCGGCGATACCGCCGTGGCGGTTCACCCGGATGACGAGCGGTATCAAAAGATCGGCGCCCAAACGGTGATTCTGCCTCTGATGGACAAAGAAATCCCCATCATCCGCGACAGCTATGTCGACATGTCGTTTGGAACCGGTGGACTAAAGGTGACCCCGGCCCATGATCCGAACGACTTTGAAATCGGCCTCCGCCACAACCTGCCCCGTGTCAAAGTCATTGGAGATGACGGCCGGATGACATCCGAGGCCGGCCGATTCCAGGGATTGGATCGGTTCCGCTGTCGGGAAGAAGTGGTTCAAGCCCTTAAACAAGAAAATTTGCTGGAGAAGGTTGAGCCTTACCAGCACAGCGTCGGTCACTGCTATCGCTGCAAGACCGTGATTGAGCCCAATTTATCCCGTCAGTGGTTTGTGAAAGTCAAACCTCTGGCGGAAAAGGCCATCGACGCCGTCAAAACCGGTCAGACCGTCATCATCCCGGCGATGTGGGCCAACACTTATTTTGACTGGATGCACAATATCCGGGATTGGTGTATCTCACGGCAAATATGGTGGGGCCATCAAATCCCGGCCTGGACCTGTGAAGGCTGCGATGAAATCATCGTGGCCATGGAAGCCCCGGCCGTCTGCCCCTTTTGCAAGGGCCATAATCTGGAGCAAGAAACCGATGTATTGGATACCTGGTTCAGTTCCGCCCTCTGGCCCTTTTCAACCATGGGCTGGCCGGATGGAACCCCTCTTTTGCAGAAGTTTTATCCCACCTCGGTTCTGGTCACCGGTTTTGACATCCTGTTTTTCTGGGTGGCGCGCATGATGATGATGGGCATCCATTTCATGGGAGACGTGCCCTTTAAAGACGTCTATGTGCATGCGCTCGTGCGCGACGAAGAAGGCCAAAAGATGAGCAAATCCAAAGGGAATGTGATTGATCCTTTGACCATCATCGAGCGTTACGGAACCGATGCCTTTCGCTTTACCCTGGCCGCCTTTGCCGCTCAGGGGCGGGACATCAAGATGTCCGCCAAACGGGTCGAGGGTTACCGGCATTTCATTAACAAGGTGTGGAACGCGGCCCGTTTCTCCTTGATGCACCTCGATCGCGGGTACCAGGCGATCCAATCCGAGCGCCTGTCCCTCCCGGACCGCTGGATTTTATCGCGCCTGCATCAGGTCACCGCGGCGGTTTCCGAGGCCCTGGACAGTTACCGATTCAATGATGCCGCCAGCGAACTCTACAAGTTCGTATGGCATGAGTTCTGTGACTGGTACCTGGAGGCCATCAAACCGGTCCTTTATGAAAAAGAGGACCCCGGCCATAAAGAGGCGACTTTGGGGGTATTATGGCGGGTCTTACGGGATACTCTGGCCCTGCTTCATCCCTTCATTCCTTTTGTGACCGAAGAAATCTGGCATCAGTTGCCCGGAACCAACGGGTCGATCATGACGGCCGCCTACCCCTCCGCTGGCACTGATGCCGCCCGCATCGCGGCGGACAAGGATGCCGAAGCGCAGATGGCGCTTCTCATCGGGATTATTTCAGGCATCCGCAATATCAGGGGCGAAATGGATATTGCGCCCTCGCGATCCCTGGCGGTAACGATCCAAACCCATCACGCGAACCTAAGGGAGACGGTCGAGGGTCAGCGGAATTTAATCATCAACCTGGCCCGGTTGGAATCGTTGACCGTTGGTGACCACATGGAGCGGCCCAAGTCATCGGCCACGGTGATTGTGGACGGGGCCACAATCTTTGTCCGCCTGGCGGGCATCATCGATTTCACCAAAGAATGGGAACGGTTGGAGAAGGAACTGAATAAGTTGGCCGCCGACCTGGCAACCGTCTCCCGCAAGCTGGACAATGCGGATTTCCTCAGCAAAGCCCCGGCCCAGGTGGTGGCAAAAGTGAGAGCGCAGCAGACCCGTCTGCTAGAGAAACAACGGAAACTGCAGGTTAATCTAGAGCGGCTCAAAGAGGCTGAAACATAGAATACGTTGCGGGTTCGGGCCGGCCCAAGGCCCGCATCCCCGAATCCGCAACCCGTTGCGTAACTCGCAACCTACGCAAAATGATACCGATCCGAGACACCATTCCGGCCAAGAATTATCCGATCGTCAACAACGTCATCATCGGTGTGAACGTCGCCATTTTTCTTGTCCAACTCACCCAGGGTTCCGCACTGGACCGTTTCATTTATATTTACGGCCTGGTCCCCGCGCGCTATTCCGTCCCTCAAATCGCGGCTTATTTCACCGTCCCACAGCAACTGTTTGCGCTGCTGTCTTTTATGTTCCTGCACGGCGGTTTCTGGCATCTCCTCGGCAATATGTGGTCCCTGTATATATTCGGCGACAATATCGAAGACAACCTGGGACCGGTGCGCTATCTGGTGTTTTATCTTCTGTGCGGCCTGGCGTCCGGGTTAACCCATCTTTTTTTGAACCTGCATTCCAACGTGCCGACCATCGGCGCCAGCGGGGCCATCGCCGGTGTTATGGGCGCCTACTTTATTCTGCATCCCCGATCAAAAATATTGACGTTGATCCCCATTTTTTTCATACCCTATTTCCTGGAAATCCCGGCCTTCTTCTTCCTCGGAATCTGGTTCATCCTGCAATTTATCAATGCGGCCGGGAGCCAAGCCGTGGGGGGCGGTATTGCCTGGTGGGCGCACATCGGCGGCTTCGTCTTCGGCATCATCGTTTTGAAACTCTTTCAGGCTTTACCAGGTACGGGGGTTTCGGACCAATTGCGCCGCTTGACGGCCAAGAAAAAGACCCATCGCCTGCAGGTTATACGCCCGGCCGGCCCTGGCCCGGACCCTCATCTTTACGGGACGATAACGATTACACCTTATGAAGCGCTGACCGGAACCCGCAAACTGGTGAACATCCCCTGGGGATTTCAAAAACGACTTTTGAATGTCGTGGTTCCGGCGGGCATACAGGAGGGCAGTTTGCTGCGCTTGAAGGGTCTGGGCAAGCAAATCGCGGCGGATCAAAAAGGAGATCTGTTTTTGAAAGTCGTCATCCGATGATCGAGGACGCCCTCGAACCGACGTACCGCGACGTTCGAGGATAAGCTCATGGAGAAAAAAGAGATGTTAAGGTTGCACTTGGGCTTCTAAGGGGGGGTCCACATACAGGATTGAGACGCGATTCCGACCATTTTCCTTGGATAAATACATCGCTTTGTCGGCTCTTTGGATAAATGTTGATAACTCTTCCTGGGGATGATACTGCGTCACCCCGATACTGATGGTGATGGTTACCTCTTTTCCCGGGGCGGGCTTGAATTTTTCGGCTTCCAAGCTCGCCCGGATACGCTGGGCGACGGTCCTGGCTTCCTCCCCCCCTGTTTCGGGCAGGATAACCGTAAATTCCTCACCCCCATACCGGTAAGCCGAATCATTGGCCCGAAGACAAGATTTGATGATCTGGCTGAAGCGGACCAGAGTCTTATCGCCTTCCAAATGGCCGTAGGTATCGTTGTAGTCCTTGAAGTGGTCAATATCCAACAGGAGAAGTGACAGCGGATGGCGGTAACGGTTAAAGCGGTCGACTTCCAATTCCAGCTGGCTGTAAAACGACCTTGAATTATAGAGTTTCGTAAGACCGTCGGTGATGGCGAGTTCCTGCAGCCTTTCCATCATGCGGATACGCTCGCGGGTGAGCTGACGCTCTTTCAAAACTCTTTTGACCCTGAGCAACAACTCTTCCAGACGTACCGGTTTGATCACAAAGTCGCTGGCACCAATGTTAATGGCCTCTTCGTATGAGTAATCACCGCTGTACCCGGTCATGACAATGACATCGGCGTCCTTGTGTCTCTTGATCTTGTCGGTAAGCTCCAAACCGCCCATTCCCGGCAGAAGGATATCGGTGATCACGATCTGAAAGGTATTATCATTAATTAATTCAATGGCCTCTTCGGCGCTGGCAGCATAATGGGAAATGTAGCCCGCATTCTGAATATATTCACACATCGTCTCGCGGATGCCCGGATCGTCATCAACGACTAAGATATGAATATCTTTCTTGAATTGGTCCATGATTTTAAGCGACGTGATCCTCGCGAGACTCTTAGCGGGGTTGACATTACGAAAATGAATCTGATAATAAGCTCGTTTTATCTAGTCCTAAAATTCAACTATAAATGGAAAAATAAAAAGTGTCAACTGACTTTTGCCGGCCGAATTGTAAATTAACGCTTTAAACGAAAACGGCATGGATAGCGTGCGTTGGCCAACCTCACATCTAGCATGCAAAATATCAGAAATTTCAGCATCATCGCCCACATCGACCACGGCAAATCAACCTTATGCGATCGCCTTATTCAGCTCACCGAGATCATCACGGATCGGGATTTCCATGATCAAATCCTGGATAACATGGATATTGAGCGTGAGCGCGGTATCACGATCAAAAGCCAAACGGTCTGCCTGCCCTACACGGCCCAGGACGGCCAGGCCTATTTTCTGAATCTGATTGATACTCCCGGACACGTTGACTTTACCTACGAAGTTTCACGTGCCTTGGCATCCTGCGAAGGTGCGTTGCTGCTCATCGATGCCAGCCAGGGCGTAGAAGCCCAGACCCTCGCCAACCTTTATCTGGCCTTGGAACACGATCTGGAAATTATTCCGGTTATCAATAAGATCGACCTGCCATCGGCGGACGCGGAGCGGGTCAAGAGCCAAATCCAAGACGATCTCGGCCTCGACTCGGAGGGAACCCTCCTCATATCGGCCAAAGAAGGTCTGGGAATCGATCAAGTTCTTGAAATGATCGTCACTAAGCTGCCGCCCCCCAAGGGCGCGACCGATGCCCCCCTAAGGGCGTTGATTTTTGATTCCCGTTATGATTCTTACCGGGGCACAATTGTTCATCTGCGGATTTTCGACGGACAGGTGAAGGCCGGAGATACGATCACTTTTATGTCCACCAATGCCGTTTACAAGGTCGAGGAAGTCGGTATCTTTCAGATCGAGCGCGTGCCGGTGAAGATCCTTACGGCGGGGCAGGTCGGCTATATCATTGCCGGGATCAAAACGGTCAGCCATACCCGCTGCGGGGATACCATCACCCTGAAAAATCGGCCTTGCGCCAAGCCTTTGCCCGGATTCAAAGAGGCGAAACCGGTCGTCTTTTCCTCGATCTACCCCGTGGCCTCGGATGGCTACGAAGAGTTGGCGGAAGGTATCGAAAAACTAAAATTAAACGACGCCGCGCTGGTCTACGAGAAGGATACCTCGGTGGCGTTAGGATTCGGTTTCCGGTGCGGGTTCTTGGGACTGCTGCATCTGGAAGTAGTGCAGGAACGGCTCGAACGGGAATTCGACCTTTCGCTGATCCTCACCGCCCCGTCGGTCCAATACCGCTTAACCATGCGGGACGGCTCGGAAGTGACCATCGACAATCCTGCGCTTTACCCTGATCCCACGCGCATTGAAAAGACAAAGGAGCCCTTTATTCGCGCCGCCATCATCATACCGGATCGCTATATGGGAGCGGTCATGAAGCTTTGCCTGGAGCGCCGTGGGGTGAACAAAAATTACCAGTACTTGACCAGTGATCGACTGGAAATGATTTTTGAAATGCCCCTGGCGGAGGTAATTTATGATTTTTACGACAAACTCAAGTCGGTCACCCAGGGATACGGCTCTTTCGACTACGAAATCATCGACTTCAGGGATACGGATCTGGTAAAGCTCGATATTCTGATTAACGGCGAACGGGTAGACGCGTTATCGCAGCTGGTGCACCGGGACAGTGCGGTCGCCAGAGCCCGGCATGCTTGTGAGAAGCTGCGTGATGAAATTCCCCGGCAAATGTTTAAAATTGCCATCCAGGGCGCCATCGGAGGCAACATTATCGCCCGCACCACCGTATCCGCCTTTCGCAAAGATGTGACGGCCAAATGCTACGGCGGCGATATCACCCGGAAACGCAAGCTCCTCGAAAAACAAAAGAAGGGCAAAAAACGGATGAAAATGGTGGGCAAAGTGATGATTCCCCAGTCGGCTTTTTTGTCCGTTCTGAAGACCGACACGGATTAATCGGATTTGGGATTTAGATAGCTAAATTAGACAAGTCAGGAAGAGATATGGGAAAATCGGTTGCTGAAAAAATCTTTGATTCGCATTTCATCGATAACCCGGCGGACGATGTGTGTGTCATCCGGTTGGATGCCGTTTTCTGCCACGAGATCACGACTCCGGTCGCTATCAACGATCTGGTCCGCCGCGGCAAAGACCGCGTATTTGACCCCCGGAAGATCAAGGCGGTTATCGATCATGTCACGCCGGCGAAAGATTCCAAGACCGCCGCCCAGGGCAAAATTCTGAGAGACTGGGCCCGGCGCCACCAGATTCGCGACTTTTTTGATATCGGGCGCAACGGTATCTGTCATGCGATCTTTCCTGAAAAAGGCTTCGTGCGGCCGGGCTTTACGATCATTATGGGCGATTCGCACACTTGCACCTACGGCGCCTTTGGGGCCTTTGCGGCCGGGGTGGGGACCACCGACCTGGAAGTCGGCATCTTGAAGGGCGTCTGTGCTTTTCACTATCCCCAGACAATCAAAATCAACATCCAGGGTACCTTGCCCGCCGGAGTTTTTGCCAAAGATGTGATCCTTTCCATCATTGCCCGATTGGGCGTCAATGGCGCGACCAACAAAATCATTGAATTTGACGGACCGGTGGTGGAAGCCATGTCCATGGAAGCCCGCATGACGCTCTGCAACATGGCCATTGAAGCCGGCGCCACCTGCGGCATCTGTTATCCGGATGAGGTGACCGTGGACTATCTCTGGGATTTCATTCAAGACGAATTTGCCTCCCGCCCGGCCGCCCTAGCGGCCTACCAGCAGTTTAAGCCCGATCCGGATGCCCAATATGAAGCGGTCGTGGACCACGATGTTGCCCAGCTCGAGCCGCTGGTCACTTTCGGATACAGACCGGATCTCGTCAGGCCGGTCAAAGCCATGGAAGGAACCCAGATCGATCAAGTCTACATTGGATCCTGCACCAACGGCCGGATCGAGGATCTGCGGGTCGCGGCGCAAGTGATTAAAGGCCGCCAGGTCCACGCTGCGGTGCGCGGTATTGTTGCCCCGGCGACGCCGCAGGTCTTTCGGCAGGCGCTGCAGGAGGGCATCATCAAGACCTTTATGGAAGCCGGATTCTGTGTAACCAATCCGACCTGCGGGGCCTGCCTGGGGATGAGCACCGGAGTCCTGGCGGAAGGCGAAGTCTGCGCCTCCACGACCAATCGCAATTTCAAAGGCCGTATGGGCAAAGGCGGCATGGTCCATCTGATGAGCCCGGCCACCGCCGCTGCCAGCGCCATCGCCGGCTGCATCACCAATTCTAAGATTTACAGAAGCTAGAGGTCTTGGGTGTTTCACGCGGTCCAATCGAAGTAAGGAAAGATGTATGAAAAACTTTAACGGAACGGTGCTTTTCTTAAATCGGGCAGATATCAACACGGATGAAATTATTCCCGCCCGATATCTCACGGAAATCTCAAAGGAAGCGTTAAAACCCTATCTTTTCGAGGAGATCCATTTGGATGGGTTCGATCCGCGGCGGGACCTGGCCGGGAAAAAGATTATCATCACGCGCTCCAACTTCGGGTGCGGTTCGTCCCGTGAACATGCCCCGTGGGCCCTGGAAGTCAACGGCATCAAACTGGTGATTGCCGCAAGCTTTGCCCGAATTTTCCGGCAGAACATGTTTAACTGCGGAATGCTGGCCGTGGAGCTGCCGCCCGCCCGGATTGACCATCTTTTTGAGGAATTCGCTTCCCACAAGACGACAATCACAACTGATCTTGCCCGAAATAGATTTACGGTCGCGGGGGCCGGCAAACAAGAAGAGGTTCCTTTTTCCCTCCCTGCATTTGACCGCGCCCTCATCCAGGTGGGCGGGTGGGTGGAATATGCGGATGCGCGATACTAAAACGTGTCCGAGCCAAACTCATTGAAATTTTTGCGAATTTATTGTTGAAATGAAAAGAATCGCAATTTTGCCCGGTGACGGCATCGGCCCGGAGGTCATGCCCGAAGCGGTAAAGGTCCTGGATGCCGTCCAGAAACGATTTCCGATCGAGCTGCAATACGAATTCGCGGATGTGGGCGGTTGTGCCATCGACAAGCACGGGGTCGCCCTTCCGGACCACACGGTCAAGCTGTGTGAGACCTGTGATGCGATCCTTTTCGGTTCCGTGGGAGGGCCCCAATGGGAAGGGCTTCCCCCGGAAAAACAGCCGGAAAGAGCGTCGCTATTGCGTTTACGCCAGCACTTCAAGCTTTTCTGCAATCTGCGGCCGGCCAAAGTTTTTAAGGCCCTGGCCGGGGCCAGCCCGCTCAAATCCGACATTGTGAAGGACGGGTTCGATATTCTTTGCGTGCGGGAGCTCACGGGCGGCATCTATTTCGGCCAACCCAGAGGCCGCGAAGGCCGGGGACCCCAGGAAAAAGCTTTTGATACCATGGTCTACACCCGCCAGGAAATCGAACGCATCGCACGGGCGGCCTTTGCTTTGGCCCGCGACCGCAGAAAAATCGTCACCTCGGTGGATAAGGCCAATGTCCTCGCCACCATGATCTTGTGGCGCGAAGTCGTCACGGAAGTCGGTCGGGAATACGCGGACGTGCAACTGAACCACATTTATATCGATAATGCCGCCATGCAACTGGTGAAAAATCCTCATCAGTTCGATGTGCTCCTTTGCGGCAACATGTTCGGGGATATTCTTTCCGATGAATGCGCCATGCTAACCGGTTCCATGGGGCTTTTGCCTTCGGCCAGCATCAATGCCGAGGGTTTCGGACTTTTTGAGCCGGCTGGCGGTTCAGCACCGGATATCGCCGGCCGGGGAATCGCCAACCCCATCGCGCAGGTTCTGTCGGCGGCCATGGCTTTAAGAATCGCCCTGGGCTGCGACGAAGCCGCGCGCGCCATCGAGCAGGCCGTGGCCGAGGTACTGGCCGACGGAATATATACCCCCGACATCGCTCTGCAAACTGATCAAGCGGTGAGCACGGCCGCAATGGGCGATGCTCTCGCGAGACGAATCTTAACTAATGGTTAACCGCCCCTTCATCACCTTGGACAATATTGCGGTCCGTTTGCGTGACAGGCTTTATCTGCAAAATACCTGCTGGCAGATGAACACCAACGAGCACTGGGCCATTTTAGGTCCTAACGGATCCGGCAAGACAACCTTCGTCAAGGCCCTGTTCGGCGGGATCCCGGTCGTGAGAGGCAAAGTCATATTGCACTTCGCCGCCAAAGGCAAAGATAATCCCGCGGCCGCCGCCCAATCGATCGGCTATGTCTCGTCCGAATTGCACCGCGAAATCGTGGAACGCGAAAAACTGCGCGACCGCTGCCGCGATTTCAGCGGTAAAATTGAAGAGGTCACCACCGTTAAGAATGTCATCTTGGATAAGGTTGACCGAGGGGGTGCGGATAGCTCCGACTATGCGAAGCGCCTGCAAATGACAGCGCACCGGATCGGCATCGCGGGATTATTGAAAAGAGATGTCAAATCCTTATCGACCGGCGAAATAAGTAAAGTCCTGATTGCCAAGGCTTTAATCAGAAATCCGCAACTGCTGATTCTGGATGAACCTTTCGAGGGGCTCAATCAGCGCACACGCGCCTCTCTGGCAGCAATGATCGATGGCTTGATGCAGAATAATTTACGGGTGATTCTGATCACGCACCGCTTTGAAGAAATTGTACCAAACATCACCCATGTTTTGTTTTTGAAACACGGTCACATCCATTTGAGCGGCAAAAAAAAAGAGGCGTTAACCCCGGAAACGATCCAAGCAGTTTATGAATCCGAGCCGGAGCCAATTGCCAACCCTGGTGCCGAAAGCCTACCGGCCCCGGCGCTCAGTGCCCGGCGACTTTGGCTCAAAGGCATCGATCCGCGGGCATCGGCGAGGGCCAACTTGATCGAAATGTGCGATGTCAATGTGCGCTTCGGCGACCTGCGGGCGCTTCACAACTTTAACTGGGTCATGCAACCCAATGAAAATTGGGCCCTTTGCGGGCCCGATGGGGCCGGAAAAACCACGGTTCTAAAATTGATCCTGGGTGACAATCTCCAAGCCTACGCCAACGAAATCTATCTCTTCGGCAGACGCAAAGGATCGGGGGAAAGCATTTGGGATATAAAAAAACAAATCGGATTTATCTCATCCGAATTACAAACGCGGCATCCCAAAGACTGCCGGGCCTTCGATATCGTCTGTTCCGGATTTTTCGATACGGTCGGACTGTATCAACGCTGCGATTCCCAACAAATCGATCTCGTCGGGGAATGGATGCATATTTTGGGAATCGCCACCCTGTCGGACGTGAACTTCGGTCGACTCTCCCAGGGCCAGAGACAATTGATCTTGATTGCCCGCGCCATGGTCAAATCGCCTACCTTGTTGATCCTGGATGAGCCGTGCGATGGACTGGATATCGTCAACCGCCAAAAAATTCTTAAAGTAATCGAGTTGATCGGCCGCCAGACCGATACAAACCTGATTTATGTGCCCCATTCGGAAGAAGAACTCCTGCCCTGTATCACCCATGTATTGAATATGGATCATGGTAAAGTCCTGCAACGCGGTCGACGCGGAGACGCTGGCGGTTCGCGCAATTTCTCGTAGCTGAAGGCATTGGTACCGCAGAGCAGACCGAACCCTTCGGACGGCCCCACGGCATTCCCCATGCTCCACCGTCCGGCCCTGCGCTTGCGGTTTCCGGCGCATCACCTCGCGCTGGCCGAGAGCCAGCGGCATCCGTCCGGCTAGAACCGCCTTAGGCTGTTGGCATCGACCGCGCAATGGCAATCCCCAAAACTGGAAACACCGCCCCGGGCACCCATATCAAACAAGCCGAACCCCCGAATGCCGGGTAAATGTCGCTCCGGTTCCGGGCCCGGACCTCGCACCCAAGACACCAGATCGCTATATTCAGCAGTCAGGCATTTCAATTCTCCGGGGCCCGCTAAGCCCAATTGCCGGGCCGTGCGAAGAGAAATTACGGTGTCAGCATCCCTTACGACTGTTGTATTTCTTTGGCAAGTTCGGCAAACTCCGCCTTGGTCAACAAGCGTTTTTTCGAAATCGCGGTGGCTTTGATTTTTTGGACCAGCGCTTGCCGTTTGCGCTCATCTTTGATTTCCAGCCCTTCGGCCTTCAGCCAGCTCTTCACGCTGTCGATTCCGCTGCATTTTCCCATCACTACCTGCGGCTCAGGCTGGCCCACCAGGGAAGGCAGAAAGGGCATGAGCTCCAGGCGGTGCTCAACGCCGCACTGTTCAAACCAGGACGTCACGATGCCCGATTCGATATGGAACAGGCGCTCGCCCACAACGGATTTGTTGGAGGGCACCTGGGCCTGGGTAATTTCCCGGACAATTTGCGCCAATTCGTACATTTTCTCGGTTTTGATACCAATGTCCCGACCGTACATAGTCAGAAGCGCAAGGACCAATGGTTCCATGGCGGCGTTGCCGGCCCTCTCGCCGATCCCCAGAACAGTTGTGTGCGCCACCCGGCAGCCACAGGCCAAGGCCGTGAGGGTATTGGCCACGCCCATACCAAAATCATCATGGAAATGCGGTTCCAGAGGTTTTTGAATACGTTCCTGGATCTGGCGCAGCAGATAGGGCACGGCATGGGGCGAAATGCCGCCGAAGGTGTCGACCACCGCCAGCGCATCCATATGCCCTTCGGAAGCTACATGCTCAATCGTGTCCAAGAACCAGTTCATCTCGGCCCGGGACGAATCGATCGGAAAAAAGACGGTGTAGAGTCCGTTTTCCCGGGCACAGAGAGTGGCTTCGATGGAAAGCTTCAACGCCTTGTCCAACTCCCAGCCGTACGCATGCTGAATGATGTGTTCGCTGCAGGGGATCTCGACGACGATGCCCTTAACCCCGCACGCCTTGGCTTTTTCCACATCAGCCACCATGCAGCGCGCGAAAGCGAAAATATCGGAACCCAGATCGAGATCGACGATTTCTTTGATCGCCGCCTCGTCTTCCGCCGAGACAATCGGCATGCCGGCCTCGATACGGTGCACACCGGCTTGGGCCAGTGCTTGGGCAATCCTCACCTTATCGGACCGGTTCATCACCATCCCGGCCTGTTGCTCGCCATCGCGCAGGGTGATGTCGTGGATTAAAATCTCATCGGCAAATTGCAGCCCGGAGACAACCTCTTCATGATAGTTCCACGGGCTCACAAACCATTTATCCGATTTCCAGGGTGTCTGATTCAATTTACGGCCCTCCCTTTCAGGTTATTTGAGCGCTTGACATTGCTCTTTTTTCTGTTCCAGCGTTTGCCCTGATAATGATCGCCACCGTGTTTCCCTTGGATTCGCACTCGGGCGGAAATGCGATCTCGGCACCTGGCTGTTATTCCCGCAAAAGCAGGGATCCAGGAAATGTCGGACGCGATCGTCCCCTGTAGGGGAATCACGCTGATTTCTTTCAAGAACGATAAACGGCTATCTCTGGTTGATTAATTCTACTTTGTCAGATTACCGCAAGCCTTGCGGGGAAAAGCGCAATGGATGGTCAGATTTGAAAGTGTGTAACTGTCTGAGGGCCTTAGGGATCGTTAAGAAAGCCCCGCGTGGTGGCGCCGCTTCTTGCAAAGACCTGGAAAAAATGTGGCTGCGACGATGGTTCATATCTTGCGCGTCCGCGGGGCTTTCTTTACGAGCCCTTGGGCACGAGTTTTACACGGTTTCAAATCTGATCATCCATGCAGCATCCGATGCTGAACATGGTTAACGTGACAAGGACGAATTAATTAGCTCGCGTTTCGCACCCCGATTCGGCATGGAACGATTCAATCCCTTCGCTTTTGGATTCCCTCCTGGAAACATTTCCTCCCATACCAATCGATCTGACGGCATATGCCCCGAATAATGTTGACCTCTTTGGCCCGTAATTGCATCCGGGTGAAAAAATGCCGCAGATTGTTCATGAAGTAATCCGGATTTTGAGGATTGATAAAGCTGATGCGGACCAACACATCCTTGAGCTGCGCGTACATGCCATCCAGTTCGTGGCGGTTGGCCAGGCGAGGTACAAATTCCTTGGTTTCCCCGAGGGTGCAACACCGAATTTCATAACACAGGATCATGACCGCCTGGGCCAGATTCAGAGAAGCAAATTCGGCGGTGGGAATGTTTACCAACACATGACAATATCGAAGATCCTCGTTTGTCAGTCCGCGGTCTTCCGGACCGAAAACCAGCGCGATCCGATTCGCGCCCGTCAAAGGCGCCAGCATTTCCGCCAGCTGGACCGGGGAGCTGATCACCGCCCGCTGGCGGCCCAGACGGGCGGTCGTCCCGACGACAAAATTATAGGGCCCCAGCGCTTCCTGGAGGTCCTCGCAGACTTCCATGTCCTCGACCACATCCATGGCGGCATGGGTGGCCATTTTTAAAACGCGGGTCAGATCACAGTTTTGGGGATCAACCACCACCAGCTGGGCGAATCCCATGTTGTGCATGGCTCGGGCGGCCGCGCCGATATTTTCGGGGTAGCGGGGCCGGTGCAGCACAATGGCAATGTTTTTAAGGTTGACCGGACGGGACATTAGCCGACGATTTCAAAGCTGTTGAAAAAATACGCGATTTCAAAAGCGGCGGTTGCGGCGGCGTCCGAGCCGTGAACGACATTTTTTTCAATGTCGGTCGCAAACTCGCGGCGAATGGTGCCTTCCGCCGCTTCCCTGTAATTGGTCGCCCCCATTAACTCGCGGTAGCGGGCAATCACGTTTTCCCCTTCCAGAACCATGACCACCGCCGGACCGGAGGACATAAAGTCGGTCAGACTATCAAAAAACGGGCGTTCCTTGTGCACGGCATAGAAGCCCTGGGCCTGGGCCTTGGTCATGCAGACCATCTTCAGGGCGACGATTTTTAGATTGTTCTCTTCAAGGCGCCGAATAACCTCACCGATCAGCCCGCGCCCCACGGCATCCGGTTTAATGATACTCAATGTTCTTTCCATACGCATCCTTTCCTTTCCTCGTTTTTCGTCCAGGGAGGCATACCAGATGGCATGCGCCAAGTCAACCCAGCAGCGCCAGCCTTGGGCAAGACGGCCTTGGAGAATCGGCGGGGCAGACTGGAGGCGCTCTGCTCGTGCACCGCTCATCAAACGCCAAACCCTTCGGGACGGTCATCAAGGCGGTTGACAAAGATCTAGGCTAAATTTATAATTCATTTACTTATCGTGAGATCTTAGAAATGGTTGATGGAATCAAGGAGCCGCCATGCCGATCTATGAATTTTATTGCGATGACTGCAATACCATCTTTAATTTCTTTACGAAAAGCGTGAATACCACCAAGAAGCCGAAATGCCCCAAATGCCGAAACAAAACCCTCTCAAGGCAGATGTCGGCCTTTGCCTTTACCGGCAAAGCCAAAGAAGACAGCGACGGCGATGATCTGCCTTTTGACGAAAGTAAAATGGAAAAGGCCATGCAGGTGCTGGCCAGCGAAGCGGAAAATATCAACGAAGATGATCCCCGTCAGGCCGCAAATCTAATGCGCAAGCTCTCCAATATGACCGGCCTGGAGCTCGGGCCTGGGATGCATGAAGCCCTCAAACGAATGGAAAACGGGGAAGATCCCGATCAGATCGAAGCTGAAATGGGTGATCTGCTGGAAGGCGAAGACCCTTTTATTCTACCTGAGAAAAAAGGCGCCGCTGCGAAGAATCAGCGCCCGAAGCCCCAGGTAGATGACACGCTCTATGATCTCTAGTGGGGGTTAAACAACCCAATGGTCAAGACCGCATCGATCGGATCACGGCGGGTCGGTTTTAGCGATTGACCATTTAACAGAATGCAAATACCGGGGGAACCATGGAAAAGGCGATTCTGGCTAAAATTGAAATCAGGCAAGGCGACATTACCCGTCTGGCGGTCGACGCCATTGTCAATGCGGCCAATCAGTCGCTGTTGGGCGGCGGCGGCGTCGACGGCGCCATTCATCGGGCCGCCGGTCCGGAGCTTTTGGCTGAATGCCGCAAGATCGGCGGGTGTCCCACCGGTGAGGCCCGCATTACCCAAGGTTACAAGCTTCCGGCCGGCCATGTCATCCACACCGGCATGGGAAAAATGGGCCA
>CP070697.1:352570-368950 GCA_020353555.1 Desulfobacterales bacterium | reverse complement strand
TCCAAATGCGGTGGCCCTGGGGTTCGTCGAATTTGGTGTTGACACCCGGGGCGGATTGTGCCAACTTGCAAGGCGCGCGGATCCCCATTGAGGCCGGTATAGCGCAGATTGGGCGGCTTAGCGCCGGAGGCGAAGGCCCACCATGCGTCGGACCCGACCTTCTGCGCAGCACAGGCCGCCGGGTGGAAATTTCCCCGATCCCTGGACGAACGACCCGGGCGGGAGCCCGTGCAAACGCGTTTTACCCCTGATTGGTCCAATGAATTGATGATGCAAAAAGAATCGGCAGATGTGGTGGTGATCGGAGGCGGGGTCCGGGGCCTGGTGACGGCGTACTACCTGAGCAAAGCCGGGGTGGATGTGGCCGTCCTGGAGAAGCGCTTTGTCGGCGCGGGCGCCACCGGCCTGAACACCGGCTACGCCAACGTCTCGGAAAAAGGTCCGCGTCACTACACCGAATTCAGCAAAATGAGCGCGGATATGTATCCGGCCCTCAACGAGGAACTCGGCGGCGGAATCGAGTACGAGCGCAACGGCTCCCTGCGGATTGTCGAGACCCAGGCGGAATGGGAAGCCCAGGCTGCAACGGTCGCCGAACGCAACCAGGTCCCCGGTCTGTCGATGCAGATGCTCGAAATCGATGAACTGCGCCGGTTGGAACCCGCCCTTGCGTCTGATCTGCGGGGGGGGTCCTTCTGCCCCATCGACGGGAGTGTCAATCCGTTGAAGTTCGTGCGGGCGCTGGCCCAACGGGCGGCGCAAAACGGAGCGCGCATTCATATCGGCTGCGAAGTTGCGGACATTCACGTGACTGCGGGACGCATCGAGGAAGTCGTCACCCGCCAAGGCCGCCTTGCGACCCACGTGGTCGTCAATGCCGCCGGTATTCACGTGCCGCGAATCGCCGCGATGGTCGGCCTCGACGTGCCCGTCAACGCCGAACGGGGGCAGTTGACGATTACGGAGGCCTTGCCCCGCTTCATGCGGCGCCCCATCGGCCCTTACACGCAGTTTGCCAATGGACAGGTGTTGATCGGCGTGACCAACGAGAATGTGGGCGAAAATACCGGCGTCACCACCGCCATGATCGCCAGCCGCGTGCGGCAAGCCCTCCGGATCCTTCCGGTTCTCAAGCAGGCCACGGGTATCCGGTGCACGGCCGCCCTGCGGCCCATGCCGCCGGACCGGCTTCCCATCTACCAAAAAATGGATGCGGTCCGTGATTTTTATGTAACGGTGGGGCACAGCGGCATCACCCTCGCCCCCGTTACCGGTAAAGTGCTGGCGGATCTGATCACAACCGGGCACACGGACATCCCGCTCGACCCTTACCGGGTCGAAAGGTTTAAACCCCAGGGAGCGACCGCCCACTAGATCGCCGGCATTGCAAGTCCTTCCCGCCCCGTTCGAACGTCAACGGAAACCCGGAGCCATCCCTTTGCGGCCCCCGGGGATCCTCACTGTATGGTAGCGGCCCATGGGTATCGTGCGCTTTATCATCCGACGCCTGATTTTCATGGTGGTTCTAGTCATCGGCGTCAGCATCCTCATTTTTTTCATGATCAACGCGATCGGCAATCCGATCGAGATCCTGCTGGCCGAGCGGCCGGGCATCTCGCCCGAGGTGATCGAATCCGTCAAGCAGTATTACCGGCTGGACCGCAGCCTGACGGAGCAATACCTATCCTGGCTGGGGAACGTGCTCCACCTCAACTTCGGCAACAGCATCGTCTACAATCAGCCGGTCGGCAGCATGCTGGTCACCTGGGGATGGGAAACGGTCAAAATTCAGGTGCTGGCGATCCTGATTTCCCTGGCCCTGGCCATTTTCATCGGCGTCACGGCCGCCACCCGCCAGTACAGCAAAATCGATTTCGGCGTCATGAGCACCGCCCTGCTCGGGCGGTCCCTGCCCGGATTCTTTCTGGGGATCCTGTTGATCCTGACCTTCTCTTACTGGCTGGGAATTTTTCCGAGCTACGGGGCTTACTCCACCCGCTCGCCCCTGATGGGCAGTGCCCTGCTCGACAGCCTCTGGCACATGGTGCTGCCCGTGATGATGTTAACCTATTTCAATACCGCTACCCTGACGTTGCTGATTCGTTCCAACATGGTGGACGTCCTGCGCATGGACTTCATTATGGCGGCGCGGGCGAGCGGTTTGAGCGCCGGGCGCGTCGTCTACCGGCATGCCCTGAAAAACGCCTTCATCCCGGCCCTGACCTATCTGGCGATCCTGTTCGGCCTGATGCTGGGCACCGCCCCCGTGACGGAAACGGTCTTCACCTGGCCCGGGTTGGGGTTTTTGTATATCACGGCCATCCAGCAGCTTGATTACCCCGTCATCATGGGCGAAAACCTGATCATTACGCTGATGCTGGTGATCGCCAACCTGCTGACCGATATCGCCTACGTCTTCATCGACCCGCGCATCCGATTGGAATGAGAAACATGACCGCCGCCGAACAACCATCGACCCGCAAACCGCCGCCGAAACATCACGGCACCCGCAGGCTGGGAATGTGGGTTCTCGGCTGGCAGCGCTTCCGACGCAACAAAACGGGCCTGCTCGGCTTGGTCCTGGTCGGGATCGTCTTCCTGGTGGCGCTGTTTTGCCCCTTGCTCGCCCCCTACGACCCCAACGACCAATCGGCGATGCTGGAATTCCGTTCCAAAGCGCCGCCGAGCTGGAAAAATCCATTGGGCACCGACCGCATGGGCTACGACGTGGCCTCGCGGGTGATATACGGCGCCCCCACCGCGCTGGTGGTCGGTCTCGGCTCCATGGCGGTGGCGGCCGTGATCGGCATCATCCTGGGAGGATTCAGCGGCTATATCGGGGGGATGGCCGATGAGTTCCTGATGCGCTTTACCGAATTCTTCCTGGTGGTCCCGATCTTCATCGTGATCCTCGTGATGGTCCGCATTTTCGGGATCGTCGTGGTCGGCACCCCGTTGGAGGAAATCCCGTACTTAAACCTGTCGACCATCATCCTCATTTTGGGGGTCTTCGGGTGGCCGCCCATCGCCCGCATGGCGCGGGCCGAATTTCTGCGTTTGAAGGAAATGGAATTCGTGGAAGCGGCCCGCTGCATCGGCGTGGGACGGGCGGGCATCATCTTTCGGCACATCCTGCCCAACGCCCTGCCGTCCCTGATCGTCATCATCGCCCTGGGCATCGGCGGGTCCATTCTGATGGAGGCCATGATCAGCTTTCTGGGCTTCGGCGATCCCAAGGCCATCAGCTGGGGCCAGCTGCTGTCCTTCAACTACGAGTTTTTGAAAATTGCGCCGTGGGCTTCCATAGCTCCCGGAATGGCGATTTTCTTGACCGTCCTCGGCTTCAACCTCCTGGCGGACGGCTTGACCGACGCCTTCAACCCACGCCTCAAGGAGTGAAAAGAGAGCGAAAGTGACCGCAATCGCGCCCCATAACGACCAGTTGCTCGCTGTCAAGAAACTGCGGGTCCATTTTTTCACCGGTGCGGGCGTCGTCCAGGCGGTGGACGGGGTGGACTTCGCCGTGAGCCCCCGTGAAACGCTGGGGCTCGTGGGAGAATCGGGCAGCGGCAAGACCATCTCGAGCCTGGCCCTGTTGCGTCTGATCCCCCGGCCGGGAAAAATCATCGGCGGCGAGATCATCTTCAAGCATGAGGACTTGATCGCCAAACGCGAAGAAGAGATGATCAAAATCCGTGGGAAAAATATCGCCATGATCTTCCAGAACCCGGCCTATTCGCTGAATCCCATTTACAGTATCGGCGATCAACTCGGCGAGATTCTCACCTGGCACGAAAAACTCAGCCGCCAGGCAGCCAACGAACGGGTGGCCGAGCTGCTGCAGCTGGTGGGCATCACGGATCCCTTCAGCCGCTTGCGGCAGTTCCCCCATGAGCTCAGCGGCGGCATGAAACAGCGGGTGTGCATCGCGCGGGCCCTGCTCTGCAGTCCGCCTCTGGTGCTGGCGGATGAACCCACCACCAATCTGGACGTCACCATTCAGGCCCAGATCCTCGATCTGCTCCAGGAACTCAAGGAGCGCTTCCACATGTCCATGATCCTGGTCACCCATGACATGGGGGTGGTGGCGCGCATGGCGGACCGAATCACCGTGATGTATGCCGGCCGCATCTGTGAAACGGCCACCGCGCGGACTATTTTTGAGAATCCCCGCCATCCTTACACCCAGGCGCTCCTGGCGACGATGCCACGGGTCGATCACAGCTACTCGGACGGCAAGACCCGACGCCTGCCCGTTATCCCGGGGCGCATTCCCAATCTGATCGAACCGCCCAGCGGTTGTCGCTTTCACCCCCGGTGCCCCGCGTCCGATGACGAGTGCGCCCGTATTTTACCCGAACTGCTTTCCCTGGAGGAAGGCCATTGGGTGAGTTGTATCAAGGCCGGATGATCCGGATACTCTTGTGAGCGGTGATGTAAACATGCAGGACGATCTGATCCGAATTGAGAAAATGGTCAAGTTCTACCCCGTGATGCGGCGGGGGATCTTTCGGTCGAAACAAACCGGCGTCATACGGGCCGTGGACAACGTCACCTTCAGCATCCGCCGCGGTGAGACCCTCGGGCTGGTGGGTGAAAGCGGTTGCGGCAAGACCACCACCGCCCGGGCCCTTCTTTACCTCACCGCGCCCACCTCCGGGCGCGCCCACTTCCAAGGCACGGACATCATCGAGGTTTTTGAGCGCGGCGCCAAGGAAGAGATTCTCAGGATCCGCCGCCGGCTCCAGTATGTGTTTCAGGATCCCTATCTGTCCTTAAACCCGCGGTGGAGCATCGCCGAAACCGTCCTGGAGCCGTTTCGGGTCCACCGCCACCTGCCGGAAAATCAGTGGGACGACCGCCTCATGGAACTGCTCGAGCTGGTGGGGCTCGAATATTACCATGCCTGGCGCTATCCCCATGAGTTCAGCGGCGGCCAACGCCAGCGCGTGGGCATCGCCCGGGCCCTGGCCGTCGAACCCCGGTTTCTGATTTGCGACGAGCCCGTTTCCTCCTTGGATGTATCCGTGCGCGCCCAGATATTGAACTTGCTGATTGAGCTCCAGGAAAAGCTGGGATTGACGTATCTTTATATTTCCCATGACCTGAGCTCGGTGCGGTTTATCAGCGACCGGGTGGCGGTCATGTATCTGGGCAAGATTGTGGAAATAGCGGCTGTCGACGAACTCTTTGCCCGCCCGCTGCATCATTACACCTATGCCTTGCTCACGGCCATACCGATTCCGGAGCCCGATGCCGACCGGGGCCACAGCGTCCTGAAAGGCGAGGTCCCCAGTGCCGTGAACCCGCCGCCGGGCTGCCGCTTCCATCCCCGCTGCGAGGCGGCCTTGCCCCAGTGCCGCGAAATGCCGGTCGAACTCGCGCCTGCGGGGGACGAGCATCTGGTCGCCTGCCATAACCCGCGCTGACACGCAAACCGGCCTTCCGATGCCGGAACGGGTGCGCTTGCCTCCGCACGCAAACCCGCCCGGCTCCGGGGCCGGCGCGCTTCATTCTGACATTGAAAACCTGGTCCTCTGGGCCAGGATTCTCTACTCCAGCGCCTGATGTCCGGCCAGCACCGGAAGCGGGACGGGCTTTACCGGCGGGCGGGGGTTCAGAAAACCCAGTTCGGCCGGCGGGACACCTTTTTCCCGGGCCATGATTTCCTGCAGCGCGGCCGCGCACATGCGCCCTTGGCAAGCGCCCATGCCCATGCGGGTCATGCGCTTGATTTCGTTCATGTCCGTGGGCCCTTCCCGGAGCGCTTTTTTGATTTCACCCAGGGTGATCTCCTCGCAGCGACAGACGATGGTGTCGTCCTGAGCCAGTTCATACAGTCCAGGCCGGGGCATCGATATTTCGTCCAACACCTGCCGCAGGCGCAAAAGACCGGCCCGGCGGCGGCGGCAGGCCTCAAGGCGGGGGTGGGCCTCCGCCGCGGAGAGGTACCCCAGGGATTGCGCGGCCCCGATTCCGGCGATGCGGCCCTCTTCCACGGCCACGAGGCTGCCGGCGACGCCGGTGCAATCGCCGGCGGCATAAACACCGGGCACGGAGGTCTCCATCGCCTCGTTGCGCACGGGGATCCACCCGCCCCGCTGGGGATCATAGCGGTGATCGCATTGGGCCAAGCGGGTCAACTCCACCGAGGGCACAAAACCGTAGCCCAGGCAAACCGTGTCCACGCGGAAGATGCGCGCGGTTCCGGGCCTGGGTCGCCACTGGCGGTCGGCTTCGGCCACCACCGCTTCGGCCACCTGACCGTCACCGCGCGCCGCCGTGATGATGTGGCCCCGCAACAGCGGTATGCGCGCCTGGCGAATACCCCGGTAGTAGTGCCAGGCATCGGCCACCAGGGGCCACTGCCCCCAAGCCCCCCGCGCCAGGCGCCACCAGTTTTCGATCCGGCCGGCTTCGACGATCGCCGCGACCTGGCCGCCGGCATCGACGATCTGGTTGGCCAACGCCAGCAGGAGCGGCCCGGTGCCCGCCAGCAGAATTTTCTCCCCCGGCAGGACACGCTGGATCTTGACCAAGCGCTGGGCACCGCCGGCGGTCAAGACGCCGGGCAGAGTCCAGCCCGGAAAGGGGACCGGCCGCTCGTAGGCCCCTACGGAGACAATCAGCTTCCGGTAGCGCAGGCTGTGGGAATTTTGACCGCGCTGAAAGGCGACCTCGGAATCCTGGAAGACACCCCAAATCAGCGCTTCGTCCAGATATTCCACGCGTTCGCGGACCTGCGCGAATTCCGCCAGCAGTTTCTGCCCGCGGGGAAAGTCGCGTCCCAGCGCTTTGGGATCCGTCAGCCGAAAACCGGCCGGTAACTGCCGGTAGATCTGGCCCCCGGGCTGAGGGTTTTCGTCCAAGAGCGTCACCTTCGCTCCCGCGCGCGCGGCCTCCACCGCGGCGGCCAGACCCCCAGGTCCCGCCCCGATGACCAGCAACTCCGCTTCTTTCAAAACGCCACCTCCAATTTCCCCGGGCCTTCCTGGGTCTCCACCCGGCAGCCCGGAGTGGCCAGGGTTTGACACGTGCGCGTATTGGGTACGCCGTTTACCACCATCATGCATTCGTGACACAGACCGATACCACAATAGTAACCCCGGGCCTGTTGTCGGAGCCCCGTCTGCCGGAACGTGCGGCGCCCCGCCGCCAACATCACGGCGGCGATGGTTTCGCCCTCGTGGGCCCTGAGCTTCTCCCCGTCCACCTCGATTTCGAACTCGCGGCCCCGGGCGACACCTTTCTCCACTCTGCGATTGATCATGCTTGGCCTCTGCGTATTGGGGTTGATGCCGTCAGAAAACGGCAATGCGGACGGCTTGGCCAGAAAAGACCCTGGCCGCCGTGGTTCGACCGCTTCACCGTTGTCAGTTTCAATTTGTCTCATTGACCATGTTCAGCATTGGCGCTTGTCCCTGGAAGACTTTGCGTAATGCGACCAAGTAGACTGAGACAACGGCTTCTTATCAGAAACTCTCTCTTGAAACAAGGGGCCCTGGCATCCTGCTAATGAGTCCCTACTTGTTCAGACACGTGTGCCGGGCAGGGTTTTGGAAGCGGCAATCGGCTCACTGTTTGAAGGTCTTAGCGGGTGTTTAGCCGGAACCCGGCGCGATACGGTTTGCAGGCGGTTCACCGCCAATCATCCCCTTCCTATCTTAGAGGTTCAGTCAAGTTCCGGCTCTACACCCGCTTGGACCTGAGTTTGAGCCGTCGACCGATTCCAAACCCTGCCCGGCTGAGCAGATGATCCATGCTGCCCATGACATCCGATGTCTAAATAATAACGCCCTCATTAGTAACGCATAAACCGGTTGTTACGGTTCGGAGTCGATTTCAGCGCGTTAACGGCCCCCTATCGTCGCTTTTGGGCTTGACCCGCAGGGTGAGTTCCTGTATCCAGTCCATGCATGGCCCGCGTGAATCCGGCGATGGATCGCATCCGATTGTTCCCATCGCTTCAAACGCCCCTGCGCTGTGCGAATCGGAACCCTCGATCCAGTGGGGAGGATAGTTGCATGTCTGCAAAACGGCAGTATATCGTTATTGATCCTCACGACAATGTGGCGACGGCGATCATGCCTCTCGCCGCCGGTGCCGAACTTGCAACCGCCGAGGCGACGATCACACTGGTACATCCCATCGAATTCGGTCATAAATTCGCCCTCGATGACATACCAACCGGCGCCTACGTCGTCAAATACGGCGCCCCGATCGGCCGGGCCACCGCCGATATCGCCAAGGGAGACCACGTTCACGTGCACAACGTCGCGGACATCGTCGACGAGGTGCGCAAAGGGTAAGGAGGCAAAAAAGATGCAGTTTAAGGGCTATCGACGCGCGGACGGCCGCATCGGCATTCGCAACCAGGTGGCGGTCGTGTCCACGGTTCTGTGCAGCTCCACGGTGGCGCGCCGGATCGCCGAAACAGCCGGCGCCGTGGCGATCACCCACGAGGCCGGCTGCGGACAGCTCGGTCCGGAAAAGGAATATACCGCGCGCGTTTTACAAGGAGTTGTCACGCATCCCAACGTGGGGGCGGTGCTGATCGTGGGATTGGGGTGCGAACAGATCGATCCGGAATTGCTGGTGCAGGCAGCGCAACCCAAGCCCGCGCGCTGCATCAGCATTCAGAAGATGGGCGGACCCACGGCGGCCATCGCCTCCGGCATTCAAATGGCCCGCGAAATGATGGCCGCGGTCAGCAGGGCGGAACGCCAGCCGGCCGGACTCGACGAGTTGATTCTCGCCACGCAGTGCGGCAGTTCGGACACGGGTTCCGGCCTGGCGTCGAATCCGGCGGTGGGTGCGTTGGCGGACTTGCTGGTGGAGGCCGGGGGAACGGTGTTGATGGGCGAAACGGCCGGCCTTTACGGGGCGGCCGGTATTTTGGCCCGGCGGGCGGTCTCGCCGGAAGTCGCCGACCGCATCTTCGAAATCACGGACACGATCGAACGCTGTTACCAGCGGATGGGCAAGAGCATTGCAGAGGCCAATCCCACGCCGGGAAATATTGCCGGCGGACTGACCACCCTGGTGGAAAAGGCCCTGGGGGGAGTCCGCAAAGGGGGGACCTATCCGATTCAGGGTGTCTTGCGACCGGCCGAGCGGGTGGCCGGCAAGGGCTTATGGATCATGGACACCAGTGTGGGGCTGGGGGCCTGCGCCACCTCGGACATGCTGGCCGGCGGGGCCCAAATCATGGCCTACACCACGGGACGGGGCAACCCCCTGGGTTCGCCGATCGCACCGGTCATCAAAATCACGGCCACGGAGGAAACGGCCGGGTCTCTGGGGGAAATCATCGATTTCGACGCCAGCCCGGTGCTGCGCGGCGACGAAACGATCGCGGAATGCGGACGGCGCCTCTTGGATGAAGTCCTGGCCGTGGCCAACGGTCGGCTCACCCAGGCCGAGAAGCTGGACAACTATGTTTTCGCCATAGGCCGGATTGCCGCCTGAGCGCCCGGGCCGTCCCCCGGCCGTCACCCTTCAGTCGACATGGGCGTACACTTCAATTTCGACCATCATCTGGGGGTTGACCAGATCGGCGATCACACACACTCGGGCGGGGGTCGAATCCGGCGGAAAATAGCGGTAATAGATTTCGTTCATGCCTGCGACCAGATCCCGGTTTGTCACAAAAACCGTGCATTTATCAATGTTGTCCATGGAAGAGCCGCAGGCTTGAAGCGTCGTTTTGATGTTTTCCATGGTCTGCCGTGTTTGCTCCTGGACCGTGGTCCCGACCACCTCGCCGGTATCGAAGTTCACGGGTATGCCCTGCGTGTAAATGATGTTATCGATTCGAACGGCCTGGGCGTTTTTGGTGGGTTTTTTCCGGGGAGCCCCTAATATCCTGCGTGCCATCGCTTCCTCCTTTCTCAAAATTGTCTGGGGGATCTGTTTCCGGTTCGGCGGAGGCTTCCGCTGTCAATCTACATGGAAAAGACCGCTGTCCAAGGGCAGACAAACAAGTCGGTGACCAGGCAGCCGGCGATGACCGCCCACGCCAGGATAATCCAAAGAAGCATCCGGTTTTTTGTCAGTACCATGCCGATCTCCTTGGCTTCCGTCCGCCGCAAACCTTGGCTTCCGTCCGCCGCAAACCGCTTCCCTCGGCGTAAAAGGGATTCGGAACGGCGCTTTGGCCACCACACGCGCCCCAATCACCCGCGACACCCCCGGAGCGCGGCTAGGGAGGCGGCGGAGGGGGATAGGCGCCGGGGGGTCCCGGTGTGAAACCCGGCGGCGGAGGCGGTGGCACCCAATATGCCTGCCTCGCGGGGCGCACCAGACCTGGAATCTGGTTTCCCATCGCATGCATGCATTGCTGATAGGCAATGTCGTATCGGCGCTGGACTTCCCAGCCGGCCGCGTAGGCCGGTTCGCTCGCCGTGGCAGCGCCCACCAGGAAACCGCTCGCGGCCCCGATCGCCGCGCCCACACCTGCGTTGCCGGAAGCAGCGCCGATTGCCGCACCCAGCCCGACGCCCATCAGCGTCCCCACCGCCGCCCCACCGGCGAGGTTCTGGTTGACGGTGTCAGCCGACGCCGCTCCGGTCTGCTGGCTCGCCCATTGCCTGCAGACGCCGTCATCCGCCTGGAAGGCCCCAAAGGACTTGCCTGGGGCCGGCAGCACCATGACGCTGGGGCCTGTGGGCATCGTCACGCAGCCGCTCAGCGCCGCCACAACCAAAAATAGTACGAGACCTCGTCGCGGAATCATTGTGCCCTGCCCTCCTCTATTGGTTGGGCGGCGTCGTCTCCGGTACCACCTTCATCCACCCGCCCGGGCAACTCTTGACATACGGATAGTAACCTTGCGGATTCTGACAGTAGTACCAGTAATTGACCTCCGGCGGCTCCGGCGGGGCATACACCGGAGGCTGCTGCTGGATGACCACCGGTGGCGCCGCATAGTAATAGCTGTAAGGGTACCAGGGCCCCAACACAATCGTACCGCTCCAATAGTGCCGATGCCCCCCACCGGAATGCCGCCACCGCCCGTGCGACCTCCATCCGTCATGCCGCCACCGCCCGTGCGACCTCCATTCGTGATGCCGCCCCCGCGCGGGAGGTCCTCCCCACCGACCCGGATGACCGACCCCGATGGTGGCACCGACAAAGACGTCCTTCCCTCCGGCGTAACCCGACCAAGGGCTGGCGAGAAGCAACGCGATGGCGAAAAGAACCCCAAAGGTAACCTTGTTCATTTTTCGTTCCTCCCTGTTGGCCTTGGCAAAGGCATTCGAATCCGATTTTACCATGTTAGACGTTCGCGTCCCCCAAAAGGTTTACAGGAAAAGTCCCAAACTTCATCGGATTTGATGCTACCGACCGGAACACGCCCATCCCTGGGCCTGGGGCTTGCCCGGCAAGCATGCTAACCGAGCGAAAGCTTGCTTTACGCCAATCTAAGGATGGCCACGAAAAGATCCTGTGTCAAGCCAGCCGGGAGCACTCCCAGTTGCCGAGGATGGGATCCGACGGTCAGGGCTGCCGCGAACCGCCGGGGAGAGCCTCGTCAACCATCTGAAAAAAGGGGCCACACGACCCAAGGCCTGTTCCCACCACCTGATATTTCGTTAAACCTCACATCAATTGTGGCATTCCCGAAATTTGAAGCACTGACACGGTTCAGTCCGCTTGCGGTTGTTGGATGAGAAATTCAGGCAGGATCGTTTTTCCGGACGAGCCTCATCGCTTTTCCTGAAATGCGACCGCTCGCAACGGACTTCCCGATCCGTTTTTGATCTTGAGCGGCAAGGCCACAAAAAAACATGTCGGATTTAGCTTTTCCAGGTTAGCGAGACACTCCATGACCAGGATGTCATTAGGCAGGAAATATTCCCTGTGTCCCGGAGTACCCGATGAACGACCATCCACAACCGCCTCATCGCAAGCGATAGTGTCGACGCCAATTGCCCGAAGTTTGCGGTTTGCCAAGAATTCACACGCGCTCTCATCGAAACCAGGCGAATTGAGGGCGTACCAAGCCCATTCTCGGTCTGAACGCCAGTATCTTCTGTGCCAGCCAAAATCGAGTAACGCGACCTCCCCCTCATCGAGAGACAGATGCCACTCTTTTTCCCAGGCGGCCAAATCATCAGTCTTCAAAAGTTCACCTGGTTTAAAATCCCTGTGGACTAAAGAGGTGACTTTCGCCGGCGCCATCAGATAATTCGGTGGAAATGTATCGATTGTGCGATCCATTCGATCCGGCAGAATGTGAGCGGGCGCATCCACATGGGATCCCGTGTGTTCGCCCATCAGCAAGGTTTGACAATAGTAGCCGTCATGCGCGTGCGTAATGGAAGGATTAACCACAACGACTGGATGGGTCGGCCACCGCGGCATGCCGGTTTCTATCGTTGGAGGCAAGTCTACACATTCAAAACCACGCATTAATTCAACAAGCAGATCGATCCTGCTCTGATTTGCACGCGCTGAAGACACGGTTTGCTCCTCCTATTTGAACGCACCGAACGTTAATCCGCGAACCAGACTCCGTTGCACAGACCATCCAAGAATCAGGATAGGCAGCAGGGAAAGCGTCGCCGCAGCAGACATTTTCGCCCATGACAGCCCTTCCGTGGTAAAGAAAGAAGCCATGTAAACAGGGAGGGTTGCCGCTTTGTACGTCGTCAGGTTGACGGCAAAGAAAAACTCATTCCATGCGAAAATGGCAATCAAAATCGATGTCGTAAACAAGCCCGGTATAGACAAAGGCAATACGATTCGCCAGAAGATACTTGCATGGCCGGCACCGTCAATCATGGCCGCTTCAATAATCGCGAAAGGTATTTCGGCAAAGAAAGAACGCATTAACCAGATTGCCACCGGAAGTCCAAGGGCCGTGTAGAGAATCATCAGGCCCACGTGAGAATCTAACAGCCACAGCCGTGCATAAAGTATGTACAATGGCACAATCAGCCCCACAGTCGGCATAAAGCGCGTTGAAAGAACAAAGAAAAGCGCCCGATCGGCGTTTTTCCCTGCATGGAAAGCCATTGTGTAAGCGGCGGGTAGCCCGAATGCCAGGGCCGTAAGAGTGGATAGCACGACAATCAGAGCGCTATTTGAAAGGTAATGAAAATAATCTCCCGATTGAAGCAACGTCATATACGTGGAAAAATCCGGCCTGAACGCAAAAATGGGAGGGATTGCGAGCGCATCGGGCTCCGTCTTCAGCCCCGTCAAGGCCGTCCAGGCAATCGGAAAGAATACCAGTCCCGCGATGATAAAAGTTACGACATTCAAAGTGTAATGCGTTAATTTTCGCATACCCTTTTCACCATTGCTCGCGGGTAAGGTAAGCGCTCAGCTTTGCCAAAAGAAAAATTGCCGCAATGATAGTCAAGATGACTGTAAAAACACCGGCCGCCGCCGCACTGCCCACCGCATGCTGTTGCGCGAGCAAACGATACGCGTAAAAGAAAAGGTTCGTTGTCATAAAACCTGGGCCGCCGTATGTAGCCACTAAATGTGCCCAAATGAAGGAATGATCAGGATGACTTCCAGAAGCGCCGCCACGGAAAGATATGACTGCAGGTAAGGTAAAAGCAAAAATCGAAACTGCGCCCAGTATCCTGCGCCATCGATTTTGGCGGCATCAATGACGTTGGGGGGGAATGATTGGAGACCTGCCAAGAGGATCAGCGTCATAAAGGGGGTCCATTGCCAGACAATCATAATTAGGATGCTCAGAAGCGGCTTCTGGCCGATCATATCCACACCTGTCCCACCTACCAGGCTGAGCACCCAGGTCAGAAGTCCATAAGCGGAACTGAATATCATATTTTTCCAGATAAGAGGATTAACCGTTTCCATGATGAAGAACGGAGCCACAAGCAATGCAATCGCAATTCTCCGCCCCTGAAAACGGCGGTTCAAAAGCAAGGCGGTGAACAGACCCAAGACCGACGTGATGAGAACGGCCGGAATGGTGAGCAAAACGGTGGTGAAGAGCGCTGAATAAAAAAGTGAATCGCTCAGCAGTTCCCCATAATTCATGAGACCGACGAGCCGGATTCCGCGTTGCGGATACAGGAGTTTCCATGAATAACCGCTATAGTACAATGTCGCTAAAAAGGGGGCTTGGGTAATAGCGATCAGATAGAGCACAGCCGGCATCAAGGCCCAGCGCGAAGGCGCCATTCTCTTGGAAAACCCCTGCGCCGAGGAAGCACGGGCCGTCGAAGCTTCCAATTGCTTGGAATCCGCGTTCACAGTATTCCTCCCCGGCATCCTTTCGGCAAGTTAGATAGAAGGGAAGCGCATAGAGGTTCCCCTCAACGGAAAGCGCCTCCCGGATGGGTTTAATGAGATCGTTCGCATCATATTGATCACGCTCAGTGTCAGAAAGCTTCTCAAACAGCGGATTAAGCGGAGCAAGCCAAGCGTTTTGGGCCCATCCCGACAAGACCTCATAGGGACCCACCGTGACAATATCATACTGGCCGGCTCCGGTGGCTGCGTCCTGGGTCACAGACTGTCGCAAAACAGCATCGGGCAGGACGATAAATTGAACTTCAATGTCGGAATGGGCCTCCATGAATAAAGGGCTCAATTCCTTCATCAGAACCATGTCGGGGTTATTGACGGTCGCGATTTTGATTACCTTCTTGGCTCCGAAAACGGTGGCGTAATTCCCGAAGATGGCAACCACGAGGACAGCCAAAATAATGCCTGTAATTCTGTGCTTCATGACGTTCCTCCTTTCTCCGACTTTTTGAACTCCTGACTTCAAGCCTTGCTTTCCAAAAATTCAGTCACTTCTTTTGCGGTTTTTGCGAATAGCCTCCTTTCAAATCATTTGAACGGTTAACCAGTGACCAGACAATGAACGCGAGGCCCGCGTCTGACTTTGTCTACCCCCCCTTTTATCCGCCGTTTCCGTAATTCCGCGGCATCCGCCCTGTTTCCAGCTTCCCTCGTGGGCTATTCCCCTGCGGAGACGCCGAGACGACCATAAATCGGCTGAAAGATGGCGCCGGATTCGGATCGGTCTTCATGGTGCATCCCAGGGCGGGCCTGTATTGGCAGTAATCTTCGATGCCGCCAAGAAGACGGGCCGAAAGACACGCAGCATGGATAATTTGTTTTTTGCCGCCCTACGGTGTGACCATGATTTTTAGCCCGGCGCCCTCACGCGCCGCCTGCAACGCCGCCTCAATATCTTCGAGGGGAAAAGTATGTGTAACAAGTTCACGGAGGTTAAGCTTGGGCAGGAGTGCCAGCGCCCGCCGATGGGCATAAGGATTTGTTAAAGACCCTTTGATCGTGATCTCCTCGCGGAATATCTCGTAGGCCGACACGGAGATCAATTCGCCCGGGGGTGCCACCCCGAAAACCATGAGGGTACCACCCCGTCCGGTCGCAGCAAGCGCCTGTTCGATCACACGCGGAATACCGGTGGCATCAAAGACAACGTCCATTTTGTACCCGTCGCTGAGGTCCAGAATGGCTTCTCTGGCCTCCTCCGGCGCGACAACGATATCCGCACCGTATTGTTGCGCCAGGGAGCGGCGCCTTGAATTGGGCTCGACCATCATAATCCGGCCCGCGCCGGCGCCTCTGGCCAGCTGGGCGAGCAAGAGCCCGATAAACCCGGCGCCAAAGATGGCAACATTTCCTCCAAGTTTAATGGCGGCGGAATCAACGCCGTGAATACAGCAACCCAGTGGTTCGGCGAGGGCACCCAGCCGAAGGTCAAGCTCCGGCGGAAGTCGATAGGCATTGCGTGCGGGCACTACGACCTGTTCTGCAAAACCCCCATCCAGATGGACGCCGAAAGCCTGCTTGTTGATGCAGAGGTGCTCGCCGCCGTCCCGGCAATACTTGCAGATACCGCAATAGATATGCGGTTCGACCGCAACGTTGTCGCCTTCTCTGACATGACTGACTTGATCGCCGACCTCCAAAACCGTGCCGGCAAACTCATGCCCCAGGACCACCGGAGGAGAGGATGAATACTCTTCCCGCAGGATATGGATGTCGGTTCCGCAGATGCCGCTCGCGGCAACGCCAAGACGCACGTCGGCAGGCCCCACCGGCGGTAGGTTGCGCGCCTCGAGACGCAGTATGCCGTTACCCCGGTATACGGCCGCTTGGATCTTTTTTTGCATTTTCGCAGGCCCTCGCTTCCATCGGAACGGTTTAATGGGAGAACCGTTTTGGAGTCGGTTTCAGAAACGCCACAAGTGGATTTTTGGGTGTCAATTTATTGGCTGTATGAAAAATATCCCAGCCGACCGCTTATCGGCTTCGGGCATGGGGAAACTGCCTGAGGAATTTGACGTCGTTAATTCTACTTTGTCACATTAACCATTTTCAGCATGGGGCGCGGCAACCCGTTTGAAATCACCGCGC
>CP070697.1:335932-352470 GCA_020353555.1 Desulfobacterales bacterium | reverse complement strand
ACGATGTTGTCGACGAACGGCGCGACCCTATCCGGGCAACCCATGCCGCCGCCCAATTGCTGCGGAAGAATTATGAAGAACTGGGAGATTGGCCCCTGGCCATCACCGCTTACAACCATGGCTCGCTCGGCATGCAGCGGGCCCAAAGAGCCAAAGGCGGTTATGAAGCGATTTTCAAGGAGTACAAAAGCCGGATTTTCAAATTCGCTTCACGCAACTTCTATTCCGAATTTATCGCCGCCCGGGAAATCGCCCAGAACTATCAGCATTACTTCGGCGACCTCCACTTGGATGCTCCCACCGCCAACCCGGAAGTGGTGTTAACCGGGTATGCCTCCTTAAAAGATCTGGCCCGCCATTATAAAGTGGATTTGGCGGCTCTGAGTGAGCTCAACCCGGCCTTACGGCCGGCGGTGGTTCGCGGGCAAAAATACGTACCGCAAGGATTTCGCCTGCGGTTACCGTCCAAGACCCATCCGGATGGGGACCTTCTCCACGCCGATTTGCCTCAAGCGCTCTTTAAGTCCCGCCAGAAACGCAGCCAAGCATATACCGTGCGGAAAGGCGATACCGCCGGGAAAATCGCCCGAATGCACCGGGTCACATTAGCCGACCTGATTGCCGCCAACAATCTGGATCACCGGGCGACGGTTTATGTCGACCAGAATCTGCGAATCCCCGTGGCCGCTGAAAAATTACCGCCGCCGTCCCAACTTGAATCCCGCGGCTACGATACCAGTCCGCCGACAGAGGATTTAGGGCCGCGTCGCGTGGAGGGGAAACCCCCGCCGGGATCGGCTGACATCATCGATCTTTGGCTCGCCCGACGCCTCCCAGGGTCAACCCTGTCTTCCGTCGCTGCGGGGGCGAAGCCCATCCAAGGGCAGGCCGCCACGGCGAATTCCCCTGAAATTGACGGGGCCGCACCTACGGCGTCCGCCGCGATCAACCCCGCGGAACGGATCCAACCCGCCCAACCGCGGGTCGCAGAAGACACCACCTCCGCCCGCGAATTACCAACCCCGGCGGAGTCCACCGCCGAATTACCTGCCGCAGCGGCGTCCGCCCGCCTTCCGGTGCTGGCCGAAGTCGTTCACATAGAACCGCTGCAGGCAACTCTTTTGGAAGTCAGGCGAGATAAACCGGTGGAAGTGGTATGGGCGGCAGCGCCGGAAGACGGGGCGGGCCTCTATCCAGCCGCGGTGAAAGCCCCTCCGGCCCAAACGATGGAGGTGACGCGTCTAGCGGTGGTCATCGCCAATCCAGGGGAGGACGATCCAAGCGCTCTTCCGGCGCCGTTGGCAAAAACCCATCCGACAATGTTCTCCGAAAACCTGCGCGTCGCCGATTTTGTTGCCGAACAGGGGCAGCCGGTGGGTGTCATCCGGGTCGAAGCGGAAGAAACCCTGGGGCATTACGTAACGTGGCTGCGGGTTTCCGCTGAGGTTATCAGGTGCTTGAACAACATGGGGCCTCGCGAGGTCCTGCGTCTCAATCAGCGGCTCAAAATCCCTTTACACCGCGTTTCCAAAGAAAAATTCGAACAAAGACGTTGGAAATATCATCAAGCGTTAGCCGAAAGTTTTTTTGCCTCCCACCGCGTCGAAGAGGTCCGGACGTACCATATCAAGAAAGGCGACAATATCTGGAAGCTTTCACGTCAGGAATTCGACGCGCCGCTCTGGCTGATAAGGCGCTATAATGCCCAGGTCGACTTTGGCGCCCTGGTGCCTTCCCAGAAGTTGTTTATTCCGGTGGTGGAAAAAAATGCGTAACCGCATCGCGCGGTAATCTTACCCCGTGCTCAGGCGGACTTGTCGGGAAGGATCAGCGGTTTATTGCAGGTACTGCGCAACCACGTCCAGGAAACTGCGCGTGTTAATGGGCTTGGCGATATAACCGGTGCATCCGGCTTCAAGGGCCTTTTCTTCGTCCCCCTGCATGGCATAGGAAGTCAGGGCGACGATCGGTATCGATTTCAAGGCCGGATCCGAACGGGCCGCCCGGGTGGCGCTCAAACCGTCCATACCCGGGAGCTGAATGTCCATCAGAATCAGATCAGGATTGTGCTTGCGTGCCAACTGCAGCCCGCTTTCGGCATCCAGGGCCTCCAGCATCTGATAATTGCCGATTTTAAGCAGGCCCTTCACCAGTTTCAGGTTTAATTGATTATCTTCGATGATAAGAACGGTCTTGTTTGCCATTGTCTATCTCCTTCCGTCTTCATTTCCTCAAGGCCAAAGCGGTAGGGTAAAGCGGAAATTCGACCCTTTACCTTCACCCTCGCTTTCCACCCATATACGGCCCCCGTGCGCTTCGACAGCCAGCCTGCAAAAAGCGAGCCCCAACCCGCTTGAACCCACTCGGATCTTGGCCTGTTTGAGCCCCACCTGTTCAAATTTATCAAACACCTTCAAAAGATATTCAGAAGCCACGCCGTTTCCGGTATCTTTTACACTGAAGGATAAATTTCCTTGGTCCCGGAAAGCTTCCGCCGCGACCTCCACCTTTCCGCCGGCAGGGGTATGGCGGATCGCGTTACTGACCAGATTCGCAATGACTCTCTTGATGAGGCCGCAATCCACCTCGATGGAAATCCCATCGGGCGATTCGTGGAAAGACAGCGCTACTTGATGCATTTCGGCTTTGGGAATAAACTGTTCCAGCACTTCAGCGACTAAATCCACCGGATTCGCTCTCTTTTTATGCAGCGCCAGTTTCTCGTTTTCCATTTTGTGAATGTCGAGCAGACTCTGGATCATCTCGTTCAGATCCTGGCAAAAACCAAGGGAATTTGTTAATTTTTTGCGTTGCGCTTCCGAAAAACTCTTCTTGTCCACTAGCATCAATTCAATGTTACCGGATATGGCGGTCAGCGGATTCCTCAAGTCGTGAATTATCATGTGCATCAGGCCTTCTTTGATCTTTTCCAGCTCCTGAAGCTTCTTGTTTTTTTCCGTGATCTCCTGATAGCTCTCAAACAGTTCATCATGATAACGCTTGATGCGCAGCAAAGACTTCACCCGGACCAGCAGCTCAGTTCGATCCACCGGTTTACTCAAAAAATCATCGGCCCCCAACTCCATCGCGCTGACCCGGTGTTCTTTCTCTCTCAGGGCCGTTACCATGACGATCGGAATCATTTTGGTCTGATCATCTTGCTTGAGTCGCCGGCAGACCTCAAATCCGTCAATTCCCGGCATCATGATGTCTAATAAAATCAGATCCGGCCGGACTTGGGCAACCGCTTGCAGGGCGTCTTCACCGTTGACGGCTTCCGAGATGAGATAATCTCCGGGTGTGAGCATGGCTTTTAAGAGCCTGATATTTTTTACCTCATCATCGACAATTAATATGTGATGCCTCTTCATTCGATGTGTTTCCCAGTCAGGTCAGGCACGGGCCGTCAGATACCGGCACAACGAAACCAACGCTGCTACTTTTGCCTTATCCTTTTATACCTTTTATACCTTGCCGCCCACAACAGACGCAGCTATTGCCCTGCCGGCGGGCTATCGCATGCAAAAGGCCCCATAGGCCCCCCAGCGGTCGCAACCCAGGGATTTGGCCGCCCTAAAAAATTCGGAGTTAGTCTCCAGCTACGCAAAAGTAAATCCATGTTCCGCAAAGAGCAGCGGTCCGGGTTTGTTCGAAACCCAGCCTTTATAACATCGGCATTTTTCTTGAAAACTAAAGCGCCATCCAAAACCCGACTTGCGGCGGGCACGCTCCTGCACTCTCTCGCAGACACAAACCGCGCGGCCGGGTCTTGCGAACATCTCGCACGCCTTGAATGTACAGCAAATATTATGCCACTCCTTGGGAGTTTCTCATTCAGCATCGCCGGGGCTGATTTCAGAAATCAGCCCCCGGCGCAACTGCCTACCAAGCTCTTTTTTGCGCTAAACTTGGGGGCGATCTTCACGCGCGCAGCCGTCCGGAAACCTCGGGACGAGCTTCATAACCAGAACCAGCTGTATGCGAAATATCCTGGTCGACCGCTGATCAGCCTCTCCCTGGTTTTTCAAAGGGCTAAACGGTTACTGGATTGCAAAAGACTTGGAAGGCCTTATGTTTAAATTGTTAGCCCTTGATGTGATCCCACACGATCCAGGGTCAAGGTATGAGGTTGTGATGCAGGCACTCAGAATTCTAGTTATGACGGGTTTATTGGCGTTGTTGCTGGTCTCGTGCTCGGTGATGTCCAAGGACATCCGATCTCAGGCCGAGCCCCGATTGCCGTTTAAGGCCATTGCTCAGGAACCGAATAGATATGCAGGCCAGACCGTAATCCTCGGCGGATACATCCTGGACAACCGTCTAGGGGCGGACGAGACTACTTTAACCGTGATTCAATCACCTTTAACGCGAAGGGACGAACCCAAATCCAAGGACCGTTCTGAAGGCCGGTTCATCGTGTCCCACGCGGGCTTTTTGGATCCGGAAGTGTATGCCAAGGATCGCAAGATAACCGTCGCCGGGATCATCGCCCCGTGTGAAGTCGCGGACGCGCCAGATTGCCCGGCGCCCTACCCCCGGATAGTAAGCACGCAGATCTATCTTTGGCCTCGATACAGTGATGATGATGGCTATCCTTACTACGGTTATCCCTATTACGGTTACCGATATTACGGTCATCCGTTTTATGGTTTCGGCCGTTTCGGATTTCACCCCTACAGGTACCGCCATCGCCACTGGTAACTTGAGGCGTCGGAGCCGGCCATCGTGACATTGCTGGGACGTCTTCCAGGGTTTTTTTCGGGGGTCGGCTAGCGCCCGATCGCAGGCGATTTGTCCGGGCGGCGAGTTCGCAGGCAAACCCCGCCCTGCTCACGGCCCAACGTTTTTATCCTGAGGTTTCAGGTACATAGAAACCTATCGCCTTCAATCACATGAAAAAGAAAAAAATACGCGGAGAGACCCTCCGGGAGCAGCTCTTGGCCCGTGCCAAGGATAAATTATACAATTTCTTGCTGGCGGACGGGACGATTCGAGGGGTTATCTTGAACGGTACCCGAATGGTCAACGAGATGCGGGGCAACCACGAACTGGGGATCTTGGAAACCTTAGTGCTGGGCCGGGCCTACCTGGGTGCGGGCTTGATGTCTGCCGATTTAAAGGGCAACGACCGGCTCAGCCTGAAAATTGAGTGTGTGGGTCCGATAAAAGGCCTGCGCGTGGAAGCCAATGCCTTCGGGGAAGTGCGCGGATTCCTGCAAAACGTTCCCATTCCCGTCGACAAGCCCCTCGAGGATTTCAACCTTGCGCCTTTTTTGGGTGCGGGTTTTCTCTCCGTCACCCGCTACCTGGAGGATGCCAAGCACCCCTTCACCGGCCGGGTCATGCTCAAATACGGCAACATTGCCCAGGATCTCGCCAACTATTACCTGACTTCCGAACAGGTTCCCACGGCTTTTAATCTGAGCATCAAATTCGACCAAAAGGGCAATGTCACCGGTGCTGGAGGGCTATTCCTGCAGGCGATGCCCGCCGCCGATGATGACACGACCACCGAGCTGGAAAAGCGGGTCATCGGCTTGCCCTCCCTCGGTGCGGTTTTCAGTGAAGACAATGATCCCGAACAGTTGGTGGAAAGGACGTTTGGGATCTACTCGCCCCGTTTTCTGGCCCAGCGTAGGATCGAATTTATGTGCCACTGCAACCGGGACCGGGTGCAAAGCCTGTTGACCCTGCTGCCGATCGATGACCTCAAAGATATCCTCGCCGCGGGCCCATTCCCGCTCGAAACCCGCTGCCAGCATTGCAATACCGCCTATCAATTCAGCAAGGCGGACATCCAGAAGATCTATGGCAAGCGGTTTCCGAACAACTGAAGCTTGGGCTAAAGGCTTGAATTGTCAAATGCTGCCCACGGCGCGCGGGGAATCCGGTTCGATGGAACCTCTTCCGGCGATGACGGTCCAACTGTTTTGACGGCTGAACCCAGGGCCGAATCAAGGAGAGGTTTGTTTCTTTAATTGCTGGATAAGCTGATCGATCGACTTGCCGCCGGGAGCCATCGCCAAAGGATTTACTTCCAACAACTCTTCCCAGGCCTGGATGGCGCCTTTGGTATCCTTCAGGTCATGCAGCAATACGATCCCCTTATTTAACCGGGAGACCTCATGTTTGGGGTCCACGGCCATAGCCTGTTCAAACGCCTTCAGGGCCTCTTCCGATTGCCCGTTGCGGCGATACATGACCCCCATATCGGTCCAAACGTCCGCATTTTTCGGATTCAGCTCCAGGGATTTTTTATAGGCCTGAATCGACTTTTCGTACTCATTGTTGTCAAAATAGGAGTTGCCCAGCTGGGTCCAGGCTTCCACATTCTGGGGGTTGCGCTGGGTTTCATTTTCCAGCGCGGCGATCATGCCGGCTCGATCGGAGCTGGTGGCCCGCGGCGGGGGTGAGTTCCCGGGAATTCCCGGCTCGGACTTATACACGGCGAATACCACCCCGCTAAAAAAACCCACCGCCAGGGCCAACAGCGAAACCAGCCAGAGTGTTTCTTTGCGAACATATTGGCCGTTGCCGATTTTTTTTTGTTTTGCCATTTGGCCTCCACCATCGGTTATGCTTTAATTTATCGGATCTCTCAACATAATGACATAAAACCGGCGGGTCAACTCCAACTCTCCGCCCCCATGGTCTAATCCTGGGACCAACAAGAATCCAGCCACGGCGCGGGGTCACCGGCAGCCAGGCAGCGCTGCAATTTGGCGCACACCATCAGATCCGTCGGGAAGGCCATCGGCTGCGGCAAGGCCTCGACCGGGAAGAACTCCACGGCTTCGGCATCGGAGCCCGCTTTGAGCCGACCGCCCTGGCGCGTCCCCCAGAACCAGACGCCTACGGTCTGATTCTCGAAATCATGAAAATTGGAATGAACCGCCAGAACCGGTCCGATCTCGACCTCCAGCCCGGTTTCTTCCTGAAACTCACGCCGCGCCGCTTGGCGGACATCTTCTCCATGTTCGACGTAGCCGCAAGGGATGCACCACATTCCGGCATAAGACCCCGCCCGCCGCACCAGAAGCAATTGGTTTGTTTCGATCAAAACCACCGCCACGCCAATCGTGGGATTGCGGTAATGCACTTGCTGACAACGTTCGCAATAAAGCCGCTGGCGACCGTCATCCCAGCGCGGTTGCAACGTTTTCGCACAAAAGGGACAGAATTTATATTCCATGCGTACTCCCTGAATCGGATCCCGACCTTCGCCGGGGCGAACCGCCAAGTAACATCGCGAACAACAAAAAAACCCGGCAACGCGTCCGGGTTTTGGAGAAGTCATAATTTCTAAATCAGAAACTCTGACAAACTTCGAGTTATCACCCAATTGGTGCAACCGATGCGTCAGACACCGGAATGCATTCGAACCCGCGCCAGCGCCTGTCAAGATCCGGACGGGTAGGCTCCAACAGATGAAAAGCCAGCACCTTGCTGTGACCTTCCCGCCAGGCGCTTGCGCGAACCTGTTTTAAAGATTAACACCCGGCTGGAGGAAGTCAATATCCATACCGGCGGATTAAGTGGGCGTTTGACAACCAGCGCCGAACAGGCGCTAGATTTTACCGGTCGTTAACCAGGGATGCAGGGGACTCGGCTCCGCAGGTTCCTTTTGACATATACATTCGAATAATTAGTTTCTTTGTATTAACTTGGCCCCTTACAAAACAAAGCCCGGTTTTCAGTAATTCACACCGCAAAAAATTTGGGAACTCAGGAATGGAAGCCATGCAAACCCCTTGGCGCGCGATCGATCTGGAAAAAACCCTGGACAAATCTCCGGGCAGGAGCTTCGTGCTCCTGTTGGGGGTCCTGCTGACGCTCCTTCTGTTGCTGGGTCGATCGGTGGCCCCGGCCGCCGGCTTGACGGTCCACCACAACCTGCAGGTTGAGATTTTCCCGGCCCAGGGCAAATTGAGCGGCACCGATGATATGGCAATTGATCCCAGCGGCAAGGAATCTCTGCAATTTTTCTTGGCCGAACACGCCTACGACGTCACCGTCCAGGTTAATACCGAATCGCGCGATTTTTCGTTTGAAAATGGCAGACTCCGTTTCGATCTTTATCCGGCGGAACGTGGAGAGGCCCTCCGGGTGATGCTTCGCTACGCAGGAATTTTTGATGATCCCGTGCCCCTTCGACCCGTCAATACCGACAATCCCGGATACGGGGTCAGCGGCACGATTTCCCCGGGCGGCAGTTTTTTGTTGGCCGGATCCGGCTGGTATCCCGAACTCGAAGGAGGCCGGGCCACTTACACACTGCAAGTCAGCGCACCGGCCGGCATGCTTGCCGTCACGGCCGGCAAATCCCTGGGGCATGTAACCCGCAACGGAAAGACCGTTTCGACGTGGTCGGTGGGCTATCCGGTGGAAGGCCTTTCGCTTTCAGCGGCCCCTTACCACGTGCAGGACAAACCGACGGGCGCCATCAAAGCGTTAACCTACTTTTTGCCGGAAGACAACCATCTGGCGCCGGCCTATTTGGAGGCAACCGCCGGCTACCTCGCCTTCTACGCGGACCTCTTTGGCCCCTATCCTTTTGAAAAATTCGCGGTGGTCGAAAACTTCTTCCCCACGGGTTTTGGCTTTCCCTCTTATACGCTGCTGGGCAGCACCGTTTTGCGTTTACCCTTCATCATTCATACCAGTCTCGGCCATGAAATCGCCCACTGCTGGTGGGGCAACGGCGTGTATGCTGATTTCCGCCGGGGAAACTGGAGCGAAGGCCTTACCACCTATGTGGCTGATTATCTTTACCAGGAGCGCCAATCCGAAGATGACGCCCGGGCTTACAGGCTTCAGATGCTGCGGAATTTCTCGACGCTGGTTGACCCGGCCAACGATTTGGCCTTAGTCCATTTTGTGAGCCGCACGGATCCGCTCACCCAAACGATTGGCTACGACAAGGGCGCCATGGTCTTTCACATGCTGCGCCGCCGGCTTGGTGATGGAGCTTTCTGGGCGGCCCTCCGGGATGTCTATCGGAATCGCCGCTTCCAACGAACATCCTGGGACGATTTTCAGACGGCCTTTGAGAGACGGGGCCAGCGCTCCCTGCAGGATTTTTTTGATCAATGGATCAGACAGAAAGGCGCCCCGCAACTTTCGCTGCAAGCTGTCCACGCCGCACCCGTAGCCGGGACATGGCAAGTCACCGGCCGGATCGCCCAAAAACGCCCTTATTTTGATTTGGACTTGGATCTCACCCTGGCGACCGGCCAACGCGATATAACCCGGCGAATCGGCGTTTCCGGTGAATATACCGCCTTTCGGCTGGACGCCCAGGAACCGCCCCAAAGGCTGACGCTCGATCCCGACTATCATGTCTTAAGGCGGCTTGATCCTTCGGAAATCCCCGCTTCCATCAATTCCCTGAAGAGCGCGACTTCCGTGCTGGTGGTGCTGAGCGCGGGACTGGAGGCGGAAGTCAAAGCGACCGCCGACATCCTCAGCCGCTCCTTAGGACTAAAGCATTATGAATTGGTGGACGAAAGCGAGATGCTTGCAAAGCAGCTCGTTGAAAACGACCTTTTGATCATCGGTTTCCCGCGAAGCAAAAGTCTCTTGGCCAAACTCCCGGCCCAGGTATCTTTGCAAAGGGGAGCCTTTGTTCTGGATGAGAATGCTTACGACCGGCCGGCGGATGCTTTCTTTGGGGTTTTTGCCCACCCGCTGGCGGAAGGCCGGGTGGAGGCCCTGTTTTGGCCGCTTTCCCCGCTGTTTGCCGAGGTTGTTGCCCGCAAAGTTACCCACTACGGAAAATACAGTTATCTCGTGTTTCGCAACGGTCAAAACCACGCCAAGGGGTTCTGGCCCATAGAGAATTCGCCGGTGGTTTACCGCTGGGATGATCCCGGCGGCGCAGGAGGGCCGGGTGGCAGATGATGCGCCCCGGGTTAAGGGTTGCGAGTTTTAATTTAATTAGGCTATAGAAAGAAAGGAGCGGGGTTTTGCCGAAGAAATGCAAATCGGGCCGTGCCAGAAAAAAACGCCATCGTCGGAGAATGGAAGTTATGAAAAACGTAATCGTCGCTTTATTGACCCTTTACCTTACAAGCGGCGGCAGCTGGGCGCAGCAGGATGTTTTGAGCCAGCCGGTTTTTGATGTCGCGCGAGGCCAGAAAATCCTCTTGTCCGAAGCGCTCCCCCTACTGAAAGCCACGCGCGTCATCCTGGTGGGAGAGCATCACGGTAATCAAAGCCACCATCGCGCACAGCTTCGCGTCGTCCAAGCGCTGGTCCAGGCGGGTGTCCGGGTGGCCATCGGCCTGGAAATGTTTCGCCGGGACAGCCAGGAGGCGCTCGACCGCTGGGTTGCCGGAGAAACCGAGGAAGCGGCCTTCCAAAAAATTTATTACGACAATTGGAATTTCCCTTGGCCGGCCTACAGCCCGTTCTTTGAATATGCGCGCCGGAGGCAAATCCCCATGATCGGATTGAACATTTCCCGTGCGATTACCCAGCAGGTAGCCCAGGAAGGGTTCGAATCCCTCTCGCCGGCGCAAAAAGGGCAGCTCTCCGAAGTTGTCTGCCGGGTGGATCAGGAATACATGCAATACATCAAAAACGCATTCGGCTCCCATGCGCACGGCCAACTAAATTTCAACTATTTTTGCGAAGCCCAGATGGTCTGGGACAACGTCATGGCGGTGAATGCCCTGGCCTACCTGAAAACGCATCCGGAGACGGTCGTCGTCATCCTGACCGGCACCGGCCACGCTCGCAAAGGGGCCATTCCGAGGCAGATTCGGCAACGGTCCGACGTGCCGTATGCGGTTATTCTACCGGAGACGCCCGGGATTATTGAGGCCACGACCGTCAGCCTGAACGATGCGGATTTTATCCTGTTGGATCTAAAATAATGTCACGGAAATAAATCTCCAACCCCTCTGCGTTGACGGTTCCAGAAATGCCTTCGATTGGATTCGCACCCCGACGGCAGAGCACAACGGTTTCGGCAAATCGTCAATGTTCTTCTGCTCTGGGCCGACTCCAAGGAGTTCTGATTTTTATGACTTACTGCAGCAACTGCGGCAACCTAACAACATTGAGCGTCCCGCCCGGAGATGACCGCCCCCGATTCCTCTGCGAACGCTGCGGGACAATTCATTATCAAAATCCTAAAATGGTGGTGGGCTGCATCCCCGAGATGGACGACAAGATTCTGTTGTGTCGGCGCTCCATTGAGCCCTGTTACGGGAAATGGACGTTGCCGGCCGGCTATCTGGAAAACGGAGAGACGGTGTCGGAGGGCGCCCGGCGTGAGGCCTATGAGGAGGCCCGGGCCAGGATCAAGGTTTTAATACCCTACGCCTTATTTAACATTTGCTACGTGAACCAGGTTTACCTGATATTCCGCGCGCGCTTGCTGGACCACAGCTTCGGACCCGGCAGTGAAAGCTTAGAGGTCAGACTTTTTTCTGAAACCGAGATTCCGTGGGAGCAGCTGGCGTTCAGGGTTATCGAGGAAACTCTCAGACAATACTTCCGAGACCGGCCGGCCGGCCTGTTTCCCTTTCACATGGGCGACATTTTTCAAAGAAAATGAAGGCCCCGCCGCTTGCAAGGCAAATAGGGGGTTTCTGATGCAACTGTTTATGAACCCAAAATTCAAACGGCCCGCCGGGGTTTTTCTCGGCGCCCTGTTGTTTCTCACCCTGATTTTCGCATGCTCCGGCGGCGACGAACAGCAAAGGAGTGAAAGCGCAACGATTCCCGCCGAAACGGAGACCTTCACATTTTTTGACCTCGGAGCCAACACGGTGTTATCGGATCGCATTCGCGAAAATCTGCAGAGCAAATTGGGACGGGATGCCGTCGAGCACCGCAGTATCATCGATTTGGAGATAAACTATAAGGGCTTCTTGAAAAAATACTTCCCCGCTTTACATGAATTAAATCAAAAATTGAATTTTCCGGCCGGTGAGAGGGTGGAGCATAACACCGTTAAACTCATGTACCGCTACGCCCGGAAGAAAAATATACCCTTTGATTATGTGGAGCTGGTTTTTTCGGACTACACCCAAGCCCCTTTATTTTTTGCAATAAACTTCCGCAAGGATGACTCCAATATTATGGAGACCCTCAAAACCAAACACGGGCAACCGGGCGTCATCAATTGGGAGGCGGGGGAGACCAACGGCCAGTCCTTATACTGGCAAAAAAGCAAAGACACTTTAATCGTATCCCTCGTTCCGGACCAACTCGGCCGCCCGCGCTATGTCATTACGATCTATTTCGGGGCGAACCTGGAAGATTTGTTGACGACGGAAAAAAAGGCGCAAGAAGCCAAGCGCAAGGAAAGAGCGCGATCCGGCCAAACCGCTTTCTAAGGTTGGCCCAATCGCAGGAAACTCTCCCGTGTTTCAAAGGGTATCATTAGTGCGCAAATAAAATTTTCATGCATTGTGGTGGCCCAGAGGGCCATGAATGTTTAGCTGTATGAAAAATATCCGGGCCGAGAGCTTATCGGCTCCGGGCAGCGGGAAACGGTCTGAGAAAACTAGCGGTCGTTCAACCGAACCGTAAATGGTTATATTTCCAGGGGCTTTTGTTATATAATCGAATCACAAAATCACAATCCGGCGCGGCTACGGATTGGATCGTTGAGGTTCTGCATCATTCGTAACGCGAATTTCAGGAAATATTGCTCGCACTGCAATTAGAGCCTCCCGCAGAAAGCGGGGCAAATACCCATTTCTGAACGGACACCAAGCAACTGAAACCAATAACCCTTGGCAGATAGCACCTCATTTGCCACTGCTAAAATTGTCTGAGGCGACGCGTCTTTACACGATGGATCATAAGCCCCACTTGCCTGCAGCACCCGCGCCCTTGACGGCTGCAAATCAAAGCGGCGCGGAGGGTCCCGCGGTGGCGGGGCATTTGCCCCACACCGGGGCAGTCACCGCCGAGGAGCGGAGACCGATCGCCCGGGAAGAAGGATATGATCCCCTGGCGATCGAATTAGCGCTGCAACCGGCCGCCTCCACGGTCGGCGACAAACTGGGTTTGGTGATCCTCACGTTGGCGGCCACCTTCCTGGTGATGTTTTTTTTCCCCTTTGACCGGTTCTTCAAACCCAAAGCCAAAGCGTTAGGGCTCATGACCATTGGGGGCCCGACCATCGAGGCCCACCAGGCGCAATTCAGCACCGCCAAGGAGCGCCATCTCAAAGTGCTCCTGGAAATTGATCGACTTTACTTTCGTGAAGGCCAGTTGACGCAAGCGCTTCAATTGGCCAAACTGCAATTGGAACAGGCGCCCGCCGAAGATTGGGAAAAGTGGCAAAAAGTCCATTACCGCTATTGGGAATTGTTATCCGCGGCGGGCCGCATTGCCGAACTGAAAACAGCCAGCGGCGCGTATTTGAAAATTCGGCCCGAGGACCCTTTTGCCAATTACTATTATGCCCAGGCCTTTTTGGCCGCCACCGATCCAATTCCCTCCTTTACGAAGCAAACCAGGCAAACCTATCGGCAAGAAGCGCTCGACGTTGTGGCGCAGATTGACCGCGCGTGCAATGCCTTAACGGCGCAACGCCGACATCCGGCGGCCAAGGAAAGGGAAGCCACCCTGGCCGAACTCTATCAAAAACTGAAACTCGAACAAGCCAAGACGTTTGTATTTATTTGGCGAAGCGGAGGATATAAAGAAGACCGGCACCCGGATGTGGTCTTCCGGGACAAAGCACTGGATATCTGTGAAAGTGACGAAATCGCCGGCCGCCAAGAGGCTCAAAAATTAAAAGCCGCCATCTACACCCGCATTCTGGAACGCTGGTATTGGTTCGAAGGACCCCAGGAAATTCAGGGAACACAACACCGCCGCAAAGATATCGCCCACACACTGGAGCTGCTCAAAAGCCAACTCAAGGACTCAAAAGCATCATGAAGGTTTCCGCCGCAGATTCTTTCAAGAAAGGCACTGGCTTCAAAATCAAGATGGCGTATACGGCCGGCGTTGCCGGTATCATGGATCCCAAGTGGCTGCTGGTGGCATTGTGTTATATCGCTTCAATTGCCCTGATGGGACAAGATCCCTGGTACGGAGATAAGTATTTTACTTACAATCAAGGCATCTTTGTCGGCGTGCTGGCGCTTTTGATCGTGGCCGGATTTTCCTGGGAAAGCTATCTGCTGGGCCGACCTGCGGGTATCAACCTTATCCTGCAATGCCTCCTCATCGGGCCGATTACCTTGCTCATCGGCAGGGTTGCCGGCCTACCGGCCAAGCCGGAAACCTCCTATGGTTTCTTGGGCACATTCAAAGAATATGCGCTTAGCGTCAAGGAAGCCGTCGGACTGGAAAGCATTGTCCCGGACTGGATCCAGGAGGTCTTTCGAAACCCGGGTATTCTAATTCTGATCATATTCACCTCGATTGCCTTTACCCAGCAGAAAAGCAGCCGGCGTTTTGCGCTGGTGGTCGTGGCCTTCCTGATTCCGATTCTGCAAACCCTTTCCCACCAGCCCCGGCCATCCGTGGCCTTTGGCGTGGGGCTTTTGGCCTTACTGGCAGGAATTGCGATTCAATACAGCCACTATGGGAGCATCGTCGGCCAAAAGAATATACTCGATCGACTGCGCACGGTGGATGACCGTTTGGAACTGCAATGCAGCCTGAGGATATCCAAACGAGCTTTAGACGACGGTTTTATCACCGAGGATGGGGTCCTGGCGCTTGTCCACCGGGAATACGCCAAATTATTTGATTTGGATCCCCTTTCCTTAAGGGCGATTGCCCAGGTCCTATCTCACCGGCTGGTCCGCGAGCATCGAATTCTCGAACTCCACGGGGACGAAAGAGGTTTCTTTCTAGTTCCCTACCCGGCGATTTACAGGATTGATTCTATTTTCGACGAAATCGCGGCATGGATGCGGAAGATCATTCTCACCGGAATCGCCTTAATGTGGCTGATTTCACCGATTGATTTTTTTCCTGATAGCGTTCCCATCCTGGGCGCGCTTGACGACGCGGTCATCACGCTCATCGGGGCCGGACAGTGGATCGAAACGCTCAGGCGGAGACGCTATCCGACGCTCAAAACTCCCTGAGCGGGTATGTTTGGGGCACCGCCGGTCGGAAACACTTCAGCTTGCGAGACCAATTCACCCGGCGGGCCGACAGTAGTCCCGCCCATCGACTGTAAAATTGCTCAAGACGCCCAGGGAGGATCCTCAAGCGCTAAAACCCGCCGATGAGGGGGTAATAATTGATTTGGGTTGGGAGATTTTGGCTTTGAAAGAAATCGAATTCTGCGGTTATTATCCCGGCGTCGTGGGAAAGATTACCGAAATCCATGCCGTTTACTATCATGCGAACTGGGGATTGGATGTCACCTTCGAAACCCAGGTCGGCCGGGAGTTGTCCGAATTCATCGCCGCCTTTCAAGAAGGCCGCGACGGACTGTGGGTGGCCTTGCGCGACGGAAAATTTGCCGGATCGGTCGCCATCGACGGCCGTCAGGCCCAAAACCAGGGAGCCCGCTTGCGGTGGTTTATCGTGGTGCCGGAATTTCAGGGAGCCGGTATCGGCAAAGAACTGATCGGCCGGGCCATGGCATTCTGCCAAACTAGGCCCTATCCGCGCGCATATTTATGGACTTTCAAGGGCCTGGAGGCTGCCCGCCGGCTTTATGAGCACCACAATTTCCGTTTATCTCTCGAACACGACGTTCGCCAATGGGGACAAAACATCAAAGAGCAGATGTACGAACTACAGCTGTCAGTTCACGGCCAATAAAGGCAAAACCCCGAGAAAGGATCTTCGACCGTGTGCGGCCCTAAACGCGCACTGTGAGTTGTCGGTCGTTCGTTGAAGGAGTGCTCCGGAAACAAAACCGCACCTGGCCAAATGTATTCGTTTTTGTCACATGACCGAAGGGCTTCCGCGGACAAGCGCAATGGATGGTCAGATTCGAAATCGTGTAACTGTCTGAGTGCCTTAGGGGTCGTTTAGAAAGCACCGCGCCGTGGTACCGCTGCTTTCAAGCACCTGGGAAAAATGGGGATTAGATGATCGTTTGACCATCTCGCCGAATCCGCATTTGACGCTCTAACTATTTGACTATTTTACCATTCAACCAAACCACAAAGGAGGAAGGTTATGCGTCCTAAAATACTGTTTTGGGGGTCATGTCTGCTGTGTCTGTTCCTGTCGGCATGTGTTTCAAAAGAAAAATACTCCAAGCTGGAGGCCGCCCTATCCGAAACTCGGACGCAGCTGGAACAGAAAACCAATCAGATAGACGAGTTGGAGCTAAAATTCCGTGAACTGGAAGAAAAAGTAAATCGCGCCGCCGAGCTGGAATCCGCGCTATCCGATTCTCGCACGCAGCTGGAACAGAAAACCAATCAGCTAAGCGACCTCGAACGGAAATTACAGCAGTTGGAGACCGAAAAACAAGACCAGAACACTCAGATGCAAAACCAATTGTCCGATATTCAATCCCGGCTCGAAGAAAAAGTCAATCAGATAGCCGAATTGGAGCTCAAAGCGCAGCAGTTGGAAAAAGAAAAACA
>CP070697.1:318429-335832 GCA_020353555.1 Desulfobacterales bacterium | reverse complement strand
GCCGGCCGGAAAAAGCACGAATCTCGTTCGCGACGAATTGCAGAATCCGAATTCCGGGAAACCCACGTCATCTGAAATCGTGCGGCTGGCGGTTGCGACTAATCAAGGATCACTATGGTTTTGATGCCCTGATTTCGCCGTTGGCTATTTTGGGCATTATCGCGGGAATTTCTTCAAATGCAACCCTTTTTGTTATCAGACTCTTTAAATCAATGATCCCTTTTTGTACCAGATTGATCGCCCGCGGGTACATATTGGCGTAGCGGAACATACCTCTAATATCGATTTCTTTGAACACGATCTTGCCAATCGGTATTTTTTCCTCATCATTGGACAGACCGATCCAAACCAGGGTGCCGCCGTGTTTGACGAGTTCGATACTTTGTCTCGCGGTCGCACCGACGCCAACCGCGTTGTAAACGACATCGATATCTGCGGCTTTTAGAATTTCAGGTATTTTCTGCAGCACGTCGACCTGAGCAGCGTTGACCGCTGCGGTCGCCTCGATCCGGAGGGCGAACTGCAACTAGTCATCGTCAATATCCACCGCAACGACTTGGGTGGCACCGGCGGCTATGGCGGCCTGGATCGTCATCAGTCCGACGGTCAGAACGGCTGGCACCACCGGCGGGTCCCACGAGGCTCTACCAGATAACATAACCGCCATCGGCAATCAAAACATGGCCGGTTATATAACTGGCCGCAGCAGATGCCAAGAATACCACCACGCCTTTTAATTCGGAAGGATCGCCGATGCGTTTCTGAACGTTTAAGGAGGCCCATTCCTTGAGCATTTTATCGCCGGCCTCTTTCAGCATGGGCGTGCCGACAAATCCCGGGGCGATCGCGTTGACACGAATGTTATGTTTGGCCCATTCATAGGCCAAGCACTTGGTGAATGTATTTACGCCGCCTTTGGAGGCATTATAGTGGGACTGCTCCTGGGGATGATTGGCCAAAAAACCGGATATGGACGAGATGTTGACGATGGAGCCTTTCCTTTGTGCAATCATCTCTTGTCCCACATATTTACAGTTTAAAAAAACGCCGGTCAAATTCGTGCTGATCACGCGGTTCCATTCTTCGAAAGAAAGCTCTTCGGCCCGAATCCATCCGGATACGCCCGCATTGTTGACCAGAATGTCAATACGGCCGAATTCCTTTTTGACCTGGGTGACCATGTTCTCGACATCGGCGGGTTGGCGCACGTCCACCCGCAGCGCGATTGCTTCGCGCCCCAATTTCCGGATATCTTCGGCCGCTTTCTGGGCCAGCTCCAAATTGCGCTGCACCACCGCCACATCGGCACCGGCCTCTGCCAGCCCTAAAGCCAGCTCGCGCCCCAGACCCTGGCCGCCGCCGGTCACAATCGCTTTTTCGCCTGTCAGGTCAAACATGGAAAGAACGCTCATGGCATTTACCCTTTCTTAAAGCGCGATTGAAAATGAAGCCCGCAAGGGCGGGTCCTCTATCTGAAAGAACTAGAAAAAAGCCTTTGAACCGCTCTCATCAAAAATATGCATATTGGCTGTGTTGAAACGGAGCCAAACATTTTCTTCCATATCCACACTATAATCCACGGAAGTAACGACTTTCAAATGATGTTTTTCGACTTCAACCTCGATGACCATGTCTTTGCCAACGGGGGATGTCACGTATACCTTTCCCGCGGCATGGGAATTCCCACTTGCTTCTTTTGACAGGGCCAGATCCTCAGGGCGTATGCCCAGAATGAACGTCTGCGTTTCAGATACGGCGGACTGTTCGCGGATTTTTTGGTTCTGTTCGGCCGTCAGGGGAACTTTAAACCCCTTGTTGTAGAAAAAAACGTTGTCGTTTTCGGCTTTGACGCGGCCTTCAATAAAATTCATCGGAGGATCACCGACAAAGCCGGCCACAAAAACATTAGCTGGGTTGTTGCGGATCTCATACGGGGTTCCGATTTGATGTATTTCACCATGGTTCATAATCACGATACGATCCGCCATGGAAATGGCTTCAAGCTGATCGTGCGTCACGTAAATCATCGTCGTGTTCAGCACGCGCTGTAAATGCTTCAGTTCCCCGCGCATATGGGTGCGCAATTTGGCATCCAAGTGAGAGATAGGCTCATCCATCAAAAAAACCTTGGGCTGTCTTACAATGGCGCGGCCAATGGCCACGCGCTGCTTTTGACCCCCGCTGAGTTGCGCGACGCCACGATCCAGCAATTCGCCGACCAAAGTTGACGATCGGAAGTAGCCGCCCTGGCCCGCACGCTGGCCCGCTGCAGATTATTACCATGATTTGGCGCGGGCCAGCATACGGGCCAGAGGCGGACCCTGTTGCAGAATTTCGGCCACGATTTGCGCCGCCCACTGCGCCGCGTCGCCGGCGACCGCCTGGCACCCGTCGGGATTGGCGGTCATGGCCGCATGCAGTTTTTCGCGTTCGTCTTCCTGAAGGAGGTCGAAAGACCTGCCGAACTTGATCTTCTGAATGTCCCTGTACACCACGGTCCCATATACCTCTTCGAATCTTTGACACAACTTGTCCGCGAAATGCATGCCGCGCTGGTACTGCCCGGACATTTCCAGGTCGTCCCGCCCGGCAAGGAAACCGATCATGATCAATCCTCCTGCCAGGGAGCCACAGGCGGTCCCCCTGCGGGCCACACCGCCGGCAAAAGTTGAAGCGGCACGAAGGATATCCGGTCCGCCGATGCCGAAGGATTCCATTAAGGCGGCCAGAACCGTCTGGCTGCATCCGAAATACTTCATCTCATACTGATACGCCAGTTGAGCGGCCTTTTCGATCGCGCGCTGATAGGGTTGATCTTTGTCTTCCATTCGAACATTCTCCTCCCAAGATTGATCGTTGACCGCTCCGATAACCGGCGGCTTGGACGGCTTGCAGCCGGGTTCCAAGCGACCGTACGGTCGGCTCGTTCGCGGGCGGGACGAATGTAGCAAACGCAAGCCCAAAATGCACGGAATAAATGCAACGGTCCGGGGGTGGGCGGCCGGATCGGTCGATATCGTCTGAAAGAAGAGACCTTTTTCCCCGGATATTCTGATTACCAAATGCGTGCGCCCTGCGCAGCAGCGACTATCAGCTTGACACCCAAGCCTCTTTTTGCCATACTCCGCCGCCACGAAAGAAAGTCTCGGTCCTGTAGGTTCCCGGCGCGTGCGCAAAGGATCGCCGGCCAGTTGTCAGGACGCTGCGGGCATCTGGTTGGGCGGCCCGCCCTTCCGGAAAGTCACAAGCCGAAACGTCACCATCCCTTGGTCGGGGTCCTGAAAGACTCCCCCCGCCCGTGCTTTAAGGTCTCGGTCGCGATCGCGTTCATTTAAACTAATACGACATGCGCGGGGCTCAATGCGCGCAAAGCGGACTTTGCCAGCGGATTAAATCGGCAACCGTGGCACGGCTCCGGTCGGATGCAAACGCAGGGCGCGGTGCGGCGCATTCGAAGTCCGGTCAAGGCTCGTCATACGGATAGGCTTTGAGCGGCTTCCCACCCCAAGATGGCCTTTTTCCGCGCCGGCCCTTCGCCGTAATTGCCAAAATCCCCCGTTTTGCGGATCACGCGGTGACAGGGTATCAAAAAGGGAATCGGGTTTTGTCCCACGGCATTGCCGACGGCGCGGGCGGCCTTGGGCCAACCGATGTGCTGGGCAATGTCTTCATAGGTCACGGCGCGACCGAATGGAATCTCGAGCAATGCCTCCCAAACCTTGATTTGAAAATTGGTTCCCCTTAGATAGAGGTGTAGCGGGACCGGCTTATCAGCGGATGCGCAATCGAAGATTTGATCGATCAACGGTTGGATCAGATCCGGTTGGTGAGCCAGACACGCTTGGGGCCATCGATTGTTCACCCAACTCACGAGGCGCTTTTCATTTCCATCGCGCACAAATCGAAGGCCGCAGATTCCGCGCTCCGTTATGGCCAGCAGGCACCTGCCAAAAGGAGAGGGTTGGAAGCCGTAGGCGATCTTAATCCCGGCGCCTTTGTTTTTATATTCCCCCGGTGTGACGGCTTCACAGGTCACAAAAAAATCGTGCAATCGGCTGGGGCTGGAGAGGCCTGAATCGTAGGTCACATCCAAAATCGTCTTTGATTTATCGATCAGTTTTTTGGCATATTCTTTGGTCAAAAACTGCAAAAACCTTTTGGGGCTGATACCGACCCAGCGACTGAAGAGTCGTTGAAAGTGAAACTCGCTCAGAGTCGCACTTGCGGCAATTTCGGCCAGCGAGGGCTGGCGGTGGAAATTCTGCTCCAGAAATTGTATCGCTTGTTCGACGCGATCATAGTCCCTTGATAATTGTCGGTAGTCCTTCATGGCGTACCTCCCCTCAAAATATTTTCGATCGTCTCGGAATGCAAAATATTTCAAATCTTAAAGAGGGGCAACCCGATTCTTGCCATGATCAAAAGGCACGGTTCAAAAAACCGGAAAAAATAATGGGTTTTGCGGTTCCCGCAAAACGCTGATAAGGATTTGCGTGGGGGAGAGGGCAGATGAAATATTCATCAAGGGAGGGCTTATGCGTGCAAGCGATATAACCGTGGCGGTGTATGCGGACTTGGAAAAACAAGGGTACCAGGGCAAAATCATATCCATAAAACACGTCGAAGAGCTTCACAGGGCAATCGAAGGGCAATATCAGCAGGGTTTATTTGATGAGACGTTCTGCGCCGCCGAGCTGACCGGTTTCGATTTCAAATTTTCCGACGGTTTTGCCGGAGCAAAATCCTTGATTATCGTGGCGGCTCCCCAACCCCAGGTCAGCGTGATCTTCAATTGGGAGGGGCAATCGCTGCGTTGCATTATTCCGCCTATTTATAGCTACGCCACCGATAAACAAATCAAGGAACTCCTTGAGGCCCATCTCAAACCCGAGGGATATCATCTGACAAAAGCCGCTCTGCCGTTGAAACTTGCCGCCGTCCGCAGTGGTTTGGCGCAGTACGGTCGCAATAACATTACCTACGTGGCGGGAATGGGAAGCTTTCACCGGCTGGCGGCTTTTATCTCCGACTTCCCCTGTCGGGAAGACCACTGGACGGAGCCGGAAGCCCTGGACCATTGTCGTGAATGCCAGGCGTGCCTGCGCGCCTGCCCGACGGGCGCGATCGCCCCTGACCGTTTTCTTCTTCACGGGGAACGATGCCTTACTTTTCACAATGAAAGGCCGGGGGCATTTCCCGCGTGGATCCACCCTGGCTGGCATAATTGCCTGGTGGGATGTTTGTTCTGTCAGAAAGCCTGCCCCGTCGATAAAGATCTCCTAAAGATGGTTGAAGCGAGGGCCGCCTTTGCGGAGGTGGAAACGGCGTCGCTTTTATCGGTGACGGCAGGAGAAAAAATTCCGCCTGAAACCCGGGCCAAGTTAGCTCAGCTGGATATCATTGAATATTTAGATCTCCTCGGACGAAACTTGAAGGTTTTAATTGAAAAAAGAACCTAGGCTTGGCGCAAGCGTTTCAAACACCGTGTCTGGCGGCGGGGTTAAGCGCCAGAATAGGCCGTCAGTTCATTTTGAGGGCCCACCGTGGGCTGGCGCGGGAACCGCCGGCCGATATCCATGGAAAAGAGAACTGGCGCGCTGAAATTCTAGTCGCGAAAATTGGTGCCGGAAAAAGCGCGACTGACCGCCCGGCCCTGCCATAGATTCCAGGTGTCGTCCAGGTCGGACAGGAGCGCGGGATCGGGGGTTTGATAAACGATGCGGGCGGTTTCCCAGGATTGCATTTCATCCCAGTCGATCGACGTGGCACCGCGGACCAGCTGGTAGCGTGGCTGATCAAGGTCGATTTCAAATTGATACAATGACCGGGGTGGAATGATTTTTACATCCGACGCCTGGTAGAGTTCGAGCGGCGGGGAAGGTTGCTGAAATCGAATTTTTTCCTGATTTCGGGGCAGCCAGTCGGAAGATAGTTCGATACGAAACGAGCGGTGGTCCTCTGGATCCAAAATACGCAGCGGCTGCGGGGAGGCATTGGCGAGTTTGACCTGCACCTTGAATTCCGGTCTTTCTTGCCCGCTGGCGCGCCGCGGCAAGACGATTCCCAAGCCCAATTCAGTATAGCGGTACCCTTTTAGTACCGCAATGCCGTTGTCCCGGTCGACGGCCACCTCCATTTCCAGGGGGATCCGGACGCCTTCCAGGGTTCGGCTGCGTTCCAGGTCCCGGCCGCGGCCCTGCTGCATGAAATACTTCTCTACTCCGTAGCGCACCGCCACGACGTCGGGGCGCCAGTCTTTCTGGGTGTACCCGCGGATAAACCGTTCCTGCTGGGGTTTTTTCAGGCTCAATTTCAGAGGAATCACCATATTGCGGGCGTCGGTTTGGTAACTGAGATAAACCCGTTTTTCCGGTCTGCGCATGGCTTCGACTTCATCTTCGGCCACGCGATCAATCGGTATGGCGGAAACGTCGTAAGTCAGACGCACGTAATCGCCCCGAAACAAATCCCGGGGGTCGACGGGGGCGGTGCGCATGAACACCGGCGCTCCGGAGCGCAGCGCGGCTTCGCGCTGCCAACACATGGCTCCCAGGGCGGCGCACTGCACCCCAACCGCCACCAGGATTAATATCTTCTTAGGCTTTGGCATTGACGATCCGCTCTCTTTTGACCTTGGAAGTTTTAAGAGCAATCCACAAGACAAAGGCACCAGCCAGGACAAACGCCGCCGAGCGCAGCAGGAGATCATCGGCATAGGCGGCAAAGCGCGCTAATATGACGACGACCACCAGCAAACAGCCGATGAAGGATGTGCCGATGCGGCCGTTCCGCGTTCCCGCGAAAATAAGAACAATTCCATGGGCCAGCGCCAGCGCATTGAAGAGGGTCATCCCTGTCAGCGCCAGCTCGCTGCGATAGCCGTTGGGAAGGATAACGCGGTAAATGAGCGCCAGGAACAGCGTGATCATAAAAGCCAGAAAGGCCAGAAAAAAGTGTTTCGGTTCGGTTTGGCGGAGCCTTTCGCAAAAGGTCTCGAAAGGGTAGCAGAAAGCGCTCCACACAATGATGGTCGTGACGGCGATAAAAATCGGGAGGAAGAGGCTCGCCAATTCGGCCCCGGGCGAAGTCTTGAACAGGCCCGCGTGAACCCCTTCCGCAAAAGTCATTGCGATCAGCGCGGCGAAATAGAGGATGCTTCCCGCCACCTCCGGTGGGGCCGCGCAGGCCGCATGAGAGGTTCGCCGAATCAGCAGACTTGCACCCAGGGCCAAAACGCCCAGGCCCAGCAAACTGCCGACGATGGCGACCGGAAAGATGGTAAGTTGGATGATGATGACAATGAGTACGGTCACCGTGGCGATAGCGGTTGCAAACCAGTGCTTCTTATGGATAGCAAACGGGATCAAGGCCGCGGCCGTCAAAAAGACGGCTCCCGGTTGAGGGCTGTGAAAACGTCTTTCCAGGGCCTGCCAGACTACGGCCAAGATACCAAATAGAAGTATTTGCGGAGTCGAGTTCAAGGTGTAGGCCATCATCAGGACCCCCAGCGACCAGAACAGGACGCCGTTGGGGGCGTGTTCATCGATATGATAAATCTGGGCAATCAGCATGATGGCGGCCCCGAAGAAGAGACTGCCCAGAAGGTGGAAAAATTCGGCCAGGGCCTGACGGGATGAAAGGCGGCCGATGGTATAGCCAGCGCTATGCGCGCCGATGAACGCCGTGAAAATCGTGATCAATTTCAACCACTTGGCCATGGCTTCCCAGTTAAAGGCAAAAAAGCTGATGACTCCCAGGCCAAAAAGCAAGGCGCTGATACCGATTAAGATACGGGTCAGCAGAGTGTGTCTTGGATCGGCCGGCGGGGCCGCGCGCAGCAGGCGTTCGGCCTGATCCGGTTCCAGGATCCCGTGGGCGACCCAAGCGGGTATTTGAGCGGTCAACCACTTCCAGTGATGTTGGTCATGCAAGGTCTGGGGCGCTCCCAATTCAGATTCCAAATAAACTTCAACCCCGGCGATCAAAATCGGGGGATCATCGGGGCCGCCTTTTTGCTTGTTATAACTCAGTTTAGTAGATTTTGCATCGCATGTCAAAAATGGGATTTCAGCGGGGCCAGGCCGATTGGTTAGGACTGGAGATCGAGGATGCCGGGAAAGGAATCAAGATGAAAGGTGGCCGGTGGTTGATTCAAGGTTTTCAGGGTGCAGGCGCAAAGAGCAATGACACCACTTGACGGCCCCAGATGGAGAGTCCGGCAACGATGGTTGCCCGACGACCCCAAGGGTTCGACCGCCGGGGATAACAGGCAATTCGATGCAAGTCTCACCTCGCCAACAGCCTTGGCTCCTCCCTGGGCTTGGGCCGCGCGTTGCCGGCAAGGTCATCTTCCGGGGATGATGATACGGGACTCTTCTCGGCGCTTTACTTTCTTGGCCTCTTCGATCAGCCGGTCCACCGCGACTAGCATTGCTTCCGGAAATTTCTTAATGGCCTGCTGAAGGTCTTTGGCCTGGATAATATTTTGAATCGGCACCGCACCGTTCGGCGAGAGCAGACTGGTCTGGCCCACAAAAATGATTCGGCGGCCTTTATCCTCCGACCCGTCGGGCCTGACCGGGGTCAGGCGCCGGATCGAGGCCACTTTCAGGTCGGTGAAAGTTTCCTCCCGGTAAAGATTTTGTTTGTCCACGGTAAAATCAGCTGAATGGGTCTTGTCCTCGGTCATCGGTGATATCTCCCTTGATAATCTAAAGTACGCGGCTCGTTCTCGTTAGGGCTGATTTCGAGTTGTTGGGACGATTGAACGTAACGTATCAGATCGAGATTGAGAACGCAACCCAACAGAAATACGGCCGCAGGGCAACCGCATTTGGAAAAAACAATATCCGGGGAAGGAGGTCTTTGCTTGCAGACGTTAGCAACCGATCGAATATTTTCTCAAGTTCAAATCTGACCGGCAGGTCCACGCGAAGGCCGTTTTCTGCAATCAGCGCCTGCCACCGGGAGCGCAGCGGATGGGGACCCCAAGTCAAAGGTGAACGGCCGACGCCTCGTTTCCTGGGGCCCGTCGCATTCAGCCGGCGTTTTAATCGATAAACGCGGCATTCGGTGAAAGGGGTATCTCCCGAGGATCCCCGCGTCGGCGTTCGGTTACGAAGCGGTCGCTGGGGCGCCCGAGCGGGCGGCTGGTTTCGCCTTTGATGCGCTTTTACGGCGGCCAGATGCTTTTTTTCCGGCGGCCTGGGTCTTGGCGGAACCATCGCGGGCCTTCAGCCAGTCCAGGATCTTGGGGGCAAACTGCTGCTGGATCTTGGAACTGACATAAATACCGATGTGCCCGGTTTCCAGGCAGACATCTTCCACATCTTGGCTGCCTACCTTTTGGGTCAGAAGTTCGCAGGCCCGCGGTGGAACCAGGTGATCAAATTTAGCGTAAATGTTCAACAGGGGCATGGTGATGTTCTTCAGATCCACCCGTTTGCCGTCCAGCTCCATTTTGCTCTGGATCAAGAGATTTTGGTGATAACAATCCTTGATGAACTGCCGAAACGTTTCCCCGGGAACAGCCGGGCTGTCGAAAATCCATTTTTCCATACGAATGAAGTTTTCCACAAAAGGCTTACTGTCAATATTTTCAAAAAACCCCATGTACTTGTCAATCATCAAGCGGGCGGGATTCAGCAGGAGAAATCCCAAATTCATGATGTCGCCCGGCATATTGCCATAAGAGTCCACGAGGGTGTCCGCATCCATATCCCGGGTCCAGACATGCAGCAGGCCGGCGTCCGTATCAAAATTCGTAGGGGTCACGGTGGCGATCAGGTTTCTGATTTTCTCCGGATGCAAGGCCGCATACATGACGCTAAAAGACCCGCCCATGCAAATCCCCATCAGGTTGATCTGCGGCAGCTGGTGCCGGGCGCGGATAAAATCGACCACATTATCCATATACCCGTTCACGTGGTCGTCAATCGTGAGATACCGATCCTTACGGCTGGGATACCCCCAATCCATCATATAGACTTCCAGACCGTGTTCCAGAAATGTCCGCACCACGCTTCTTTCCGGCTGGAGATCCAGCATGGTTTCCCGGTTGATCAGGGCATACACCACCAGCAAGGGAGTGGAGTATCGGACTTCAGCCGGTTTATAATGTTTCAGTTTTATCCGATCTTCTTGGTAAACAACGTCATGGGGCGTCGTGGCGATGTCCGTATTGAGCGGGCTGAGCAAGACCTCCGAGGCTTTCTGGGCTCGGATGCGCACTTTTTCCGTATCTTCGGCCAATTTTTTTAAAATTAGATCAACAGCGATTTTCGGCGGGTTCATCGTGATTACCTCCCAGAGTTAGTTGCTTTTGGCTTCGAGTTTGCGGGAAAGTTCTCGGACTTTCTTTTTGAGCTGATAGATTTCCTGGTAGAGTTCGTCCATATCCCGGTTGGTGGGGATGGGAATGTTACCCAGCGCATCATAAATCAATTCATTGCGGGCGTTTCTGAATTTAACCAGGTTTTGCAGCATATTGTTGAGAACCTGCGTGTATTGCGGGGATTTGAGCAGGGTCGTGTAATGGCCTTCCAGGACCTTGATCCACTGCAGGTAAAGCTCTTTGGGATCTTCCGGAAATTCACCCGCCTCGATCATCTCTTCAACCTTGGTCTGCATGATGTCGAGAGATTTTTCGATGGGAACGTAAAAAAGGCGAACAAATTCCGCCAGGGCCGTCCCAAATAAGTTGGCTTCGTCCACAAAACGCTGCATCCTTTCCTGGTAGACGCGCGTCAGACCCAGCTGGGGGACATTCAAAAACTTCTGGAATTCCTTTTGATAGATTTGTTTCCAGGTTCTGAAAATATTCAGGTCAGGCTGCGTGAAATCGGACGCGGGCGCCTTCTGGCCGAGCGGGGTGGACCGCGACAGCAATTGCTTGTGGACTTCCACGAAGCTTTCCCACATTTGTTGGACGGTTTGCGTCATAAATCCCGGAAGAACTTCGGCGCCCTTGGCGAAAGAGCTGAGGTTTTCCGGTTCACCTAAGATCGAAAACCACAATTGAAACATCTTGTTGCCGGAGCGCCACATCTTTTCGGCCTGATCGCTCGAGGATTGCGCGGCCTGGGCCAGAGCGCCGGCCGGGTCGAACATGCCCCCGTGCCGACCGGTCATACTATTCCAGAAATCCATCGAGGCTTGCATCCAGTTGCCGAATATATCCTCCGCACCCCGTTCAAGTTTTTGGTTGTTGTTCATTTGCTTTTCCTCCCTTTGTTAGGACCAGTTTGGCAACAATTCGGATTTTTCGGTATTATCAAGGTTTAGGAGTACTTCCCGTTGAATTAAAAAAAGCCTGGACGTTCAGGACCGCAAGTGGAAATTCGTCGAAACGAAATCAGCATCGATCAAAAAAAAGACAAGAATACAACGGACCCGACAAAGGACTTGGTTAAAGAGAATTCTGTATTTCAGGGTGTCGCGCGACAGGTTCAGAATCAGCAGGAATTAGCGTGGAAGCGTGTAATCGTTACCCTTTATCTTTCTTGTTATTGGTTTCGCGTAAGTTTTTGGAGGACAGATGGGCAAAGGCCAGCGGTGTCAGCTCTTTGATCGTCTTTTGGGTCATTTGGGATAAATTCAAACCGAGATCCAGATAACGCTCGAATTGTTCATCCATGGTGTGGCGATAAGCCAGATAATTCTGGATGGTTTTTTCAAGGTATTTTTCAAAAAAATCGTTTAAGACACTTTCCCCGAATTGAATGACCAGATGAAGCAAAGAAACCGGAAGGGTCCAACTTCCGTTCTTGGCCTGCTCCATGATGATCTGGGTAAGAATGAAGGCCGTAACGTCTTCTTTGCTTTTGGCATCCACGACCTTCACCTGATGCCCCGCTTTGATCAGATCGGAAACCTGGTTCAAGGTCACGTAGGTGCTGTTCACGGTGTCGTAAAGTCTCCGGTTCGGATATTTTTTGATCTTTATCGTTGGACTGGTCGCCATTTTACCCCGGTGCGGCCTCGCTCACATTCGCCCCCGACATCTATGCGGCGCAATATAGTCAGGCGTTTGTATCCTTGGTTAACTCTACCTATATGCATCGTATGCCGACACGTCAAGGTCTTTAACGCCATTTCCTGCGCAGGTGCCGGAAAAATTTCTTATGTTGCAATGCATTATCCGGGCTTGACAAACACCCAGTGATTTTTATAATTACGCCTAAAGTAGAAAGATGTTTTGTCGGCGGAGATTGAGACGGTGAATGGACTGCCAACCCCCAACCAAAAGGAGATAAGCCGGAATGGATCAGCAGAAAATTTTCAAACAAATGATGGAATTTCAAAAGGCCACGTTTGACAACTCCTTCAACGCCATGGCGAAGCTTCAGGAACAGGGTGAATCCATGCTGGAGATGTTTATCAACCAGTCGCCCTGGCTTCCCGAAGAAGGCAAGAAGGTCATCAAAGATTGGATGAAGGGCTATCAGAAGGGCCGGGAAGATTTCCGGAAAGTCGTGGATGACAATTACAAGCGGGTTCAGGATTTTTTTGCCGGTTTCGAGGGTCAAACTAAATAAGAACGCCGGCTTGCGGTTCAGGATCGTGAACTGCGCGGACCGGGCCTTGGATTGCCCCAATGCTTGCGAAGGCGGGTGGTTATGGGGGGCGTAAAATTGAATCTGTGCCGTGGGAGCGAACAAAATGGAAAAGTCTCGATTTGACATGCCGGACAATGGGCTGGGGGAAAAGGACGCTGAGAAAAATCTGGCGCTGTTTTACAACCTGTGCAATGCGGCGGTGAATTACCCGGCTGGCCTTTCCAGATACGTCCATGATTTTATGCTCTCTTCCTTCATTTCCATGACCTATTTTAATGAAGTGGAAAAGAACAAATTGCTCCACGATTCCCCTTGGGAAAGTTACCAGGTGTACCTGGGCCTGACGGGCTACAATCTGGACGTACTGCAAAGGGGTATGCGGGGCGCGGTGAAAATGATGGCGGATTATGCCAGGATGGAAATGAACAAGGGGCTGTCCGCTCTGTATAACACCTGGTGGGTCAAAGATGGCGAAGATATGGCCGCTTTCATTTCCAGGCAGGCTAAAATACTGGATGTGGTGGCAAACGTTTATCCGCAAGCCATCGAGGACATTGAACCTGAATTCGGCTTCCATTTCGAGCGGGATGGTCACCCCAAGGTCGCGGAGACCGACCGTTTTTTGCTCTACCAGATCCTGCCCTTGAAGCCTCAAACCGAAATTAGGGCCAACGCCAAACCGATTTTGATTTTGCCGCCCTATGTCCTGGGGGCCAATATTCTCGGTTTTTTACCCTCTGAAAACCGCAGCTACGCCCATTGTTTTGCCAATCATGGAATCCCGGTCTACATTCGGATTGCCAAAGACATCGCAAGCACGCCCGCCCTCCAGGTGATGAACGGGGAGGACGACGCCGGGGATACCCGGCGGTTCTGCGAAACGATCAAACAGCGGCATGGGAAACCGGTGACCTTAAACGGCTATTGCCAGGGAGGATTCAACGCCGTGTGCGATCTGCTTTCCGGTGAACTCGACGGCCTGGTGGACGCGCTGATTACCTGTGTCGCCCCCATGGACGGCACCCGGAGCAAGGGACTGGCCGATTTTCTAAAGACCCTGCCGCCGCGATTCAACGACCTGGCGTACGGCACCAAAACCTTACCCAATGGCAATCAGGTCGCCGACGGCAAACTCATGGGCTGGGTCTATAAAATCAAAAGCATCGAGCAGGAGTCGCCCCTGGCGGCCTTTTACCGGGACTTGATCATGTTCAACCGCCAGGGTACCGAAGATGTCGTCATCAGCAAAACCGCCGCCGCTCTGAACTACTGGCTGATCCACGAGCGTTTTGATCTTCCTCTGGAAATCACCAAATTGAGTTTTGCTTCTTACAATACGCCGGTTGCCGCTGACGGTACCTTGCCGGTCAAACTGTTCGGCCGGAAGCTCAATTTTAAGCGCGTGCAGGAAAAGGCCATCCCGTGGCTGATCTGCTACGGCGAACAGGATGACCTGGTGGAGCAAGAAACCGCCCTGGCTCCGCGGGATTATGTCGATGCGGAGGTGTCCGGCTTTCCCAAGGGCCATGCGGCCATCGCCACCTCGTGGTCGGATCCCCGATCAGCCTGTGCCCTGCATACCCGTTTCGGTGAAAAAAACTATCGGGGGCCGGTGCGGTTTCAGTTGGATCTGGACGCGCAGCTGGATCAAGCCCCGGGCAAGCCGAAACCGGGCCCTCTTTGATTTTGACCTGCTCCGGTGAGGAGAACTTTCGTGGATCCCAGATTTTTGGAATTTCTAGGGCATTTTTTGATCAGCGCGGCGCGCGGGCAAAGACAAGTCGCCGATATGTGCAACTGGATGCAGCAGGGATTGGCAGGCTCTGAGGAACTGTCAGCCCTGTTCCGTAAAATTTACGGACTGGAAGAACCTTCCGGCGCGGATCAGAAAGATAAGGAGCAGGCGCGTCAGGATTTCCAGCAGGCATTTAGGGCTTACATGCGGCTGCTGGGGATGGTCCCGCTGGCGGAGTACGAGGAACTTAGCGCAAATTACGAGAAACTCAAAGCACAATCGGCCGCGCAAGAGGAGACCATCCGGAGTTTAAAAATGCTTTTGGACTTCCAAAACATGGATCAAACTCAGTTTGTCCAAAGCATGCAGGATCTCATCACCGACCAGAATAAAATCTTTCAGCAAATGGTCAAGAACTTCTGGGAATTCGGCCAAACCGACGACCCCAAGTAAGGCGCCGGTGTCCCCTTCCGGGGCCTCGGCGTTTGACGTTATTATCGCCCTGGTCTAAAACGGCTTGCGGGCCCTTGCCACGGCCCCCTTGTTTTTGTTTCGGAAAAGCTTATTATTGTTTGCGCGGCGTGCGTGGATAGTCTGTTTGATTCAACCCAGCGGATCGATGCGCCTAACAAAGGAAATCTCGCCAGGTGAAGTTGCGCCCTTGGTCTAACCTCGGGGTCGTCATCGTTCCGCAAAAAAAATGAGGAGTTTTCGGCCATGGGAAAAAGAGTTGTGATCGATACCGACGAATGCGTCGGCTGCGAATCCTGTGTTGAACTTTGCGCGGAGGTCTTCGCCTTCAACGAAGACGAAGAAAAAGCCCAAGTCATCCTACCCGAGGGCGGGCCGGAGGATTGTATTGAAGAAGCCATGGAGGCCTGTCCGTCGGAGTGTATCCACTGGGAGGAGGATTAAAGAACATCGATATCAAAACCTGTTTTTACGCGGAGGGCAGCGTCAATTTGGCGCTGCCCTCTGACCTAGGCAAAGTGATTCAACCAGCGGCACAATCCGATCGGATCCGTTTGGGTCAAATGCAATGGGGGAGGGATCGGAGCGACGGTTATTCCATTTTTGACAAAACCCGGCCTGCGTCCGCGACGCGGCCCATCGGTGATTATCGCGCGGCAGCGCGCCTGCGGCTCAGCAACCCCTGACGGGCCACGCCGGCGGCTTCAGTTGTCCGGCGGCAGGGCAGGCACCTGTTGATCCAATCCAGGCCGGTCGGCACCAGCAGGGCAGGTAGCGAAGTCCGTAACTTGGTTACCATCTGTTCAGTGGCGTAAGGGGTGTCGCAGGCGGCGCACCGCCTCAGCGGGAATTCAGCGGAGAAAACCCCGGCGTTGCCCTCAGCCGGCGCCAGCAAAGCGATTGCCTTTTCGGAACAGACGTCGGCGCAACGCGTACAGTCTTCAGCGCAGCTTGCGGCAAATTTAAGGGTTCGAAGGGATTCGTGGTCGCTAAAGTTGATGAGCCCTGCCGGACAAGCATGGGTGCAAGCCTGACAGCCGATGCACTTATCCAAGTCAACGTTCAACTTTCGGAGGGCACTCATACCTCACCTCTTTTCAGCGGTTGGGCTCGCAGCAATTCAGACGAGATACGCTGTCTCGCTTGGGACGTGTAGCTTGCATAATCGCCGCAGTGCAAGGCGCTGCTGGGACAGGTCAGAATGCAGGCCGGGTCTCGGCTCTCGGCCTGGCGGCGCGCGCATAAGTCGCAATGGGCCGCGACCTTGCTTTCCGTGTTGAATTCCATCGCTCCGAAGGGGCAGGCGAACAAGCATAAGGTACACCCCGTGCATTTAGCCGGATCCAGCATTAACCCCTCGCCGCTGCTAGTCAAAGCCTGCGCCGGGCATGCCATTGCGCAGGGCGCCGGATGACAGTGGCGACAAACCAGCGGCACGGCGAAGCGATCTTCGATCAACACCACCTTAATAAAACTGAGTCCTGCATGTTCCCTTTGGCAGGCGACTTCACATCCATGGCAGTGAATGCAACGCTCAAAATTCGCATAGAGTTGGCGGTTCATCCCTGCCCCCCTTTCTCTAGCCGGCAGGCCGCCACTTTGAACTCAGGTATCTTGGCCGCGCCATCCAGGGCATCATTGGTCAGTTCATTGGCACCGGGGAAATGGAAAGGCACAAAAACAACACCCGGGTCCACCGTAGTGGTAACCCAAGCCTCAGCGGTGATCTGGCCCCGAGGGGAAATGACCTTCACAGGCTCGCCGGCCTCGATGTCCCATCGCCCGGCGTCATCCGGATGAAGTTCTACCCGTAGCGTCGGGACCCGCTCCATCAGCGGAGCCGTGCGACGCGTCATCGAACCCGAGTTATAGTGCAGAGCCAATCGACCGGTCGTTAGAACGAGGGGGTACGCATCACTGATGGCTTCAGCAGGCGGGTGATGGGTGACCGCAAGAAACCGACCTTTGCCGTTTGCGGTGGCGAATTGGTCCGTGTGCAGTATCGGCGTGCCGGGATGATCTTCGGTCGGACAGGGCCAATGAACGCCTCCCGATTGGGCAGCACGCCGCCGGGTAATTCCTCCGTACGCGGGAACCGCCGTATTGATCTCGTTTAGAACCGCCGGCGGGTTACCGGCGTTCAATTCCAAATCGAGTCGCTTGCCAACGGCATTGATAATCCAGAGATCGGACCGGGCGTCATTCAATGCAGGCACGGCCGGGTCACACCACTGGACGCGTCGTTCCGTGTTGGTGAAGGTCCCTGACTTTTCAGCCCAGGCCGCAGCCGGTAAAACCAAGTCGGCCAGCTGGGCCGTGTCGGTTAGAAAGATGTCCTGGACGATTAGAAAGTCCGTGTGGGAAAGCGCCTCCCTGACGTGCTTGGCGTTGGGGTCGGAATTGAGCGGGTCCTCACCCATGATCCACAGGGTCTTGATTTGGCCTGCGGCAGCGGCGTGCATCATTTCCACCACTGTCAAACCCGGTTTAGCCGGCAGGCGGTCTGTTCCCCAGATGGCGGCGAACCGCGAACGCGCATCCGCATCGGTCACCGGTTGATAGCCCGGCAGGACTCCGGGCAACGCCCCCATGTCACAGGCGCCTTGAACGTTGTTCTGACCCCGCAGGGGCAATACACCG
>CP070697.1:300460-318329 GCA_020353555.1 Desulfobacterales bacterium | reverse complement strand
CAGCGATTGTTGAAACGCACAATATCGGCATCCGCGCTCAACACGTCGACTCCGATGTGGTCGAGGCGCCAGTGACTGGCGGCCCCGACCGATTGTCTTTTGAAGCCCAATTCCCAGAGATGGTCTTCAAACTCATAGAGCTGCGCTTGGGACGGCATATCGATCATCAAATCGACGTCTTTGGTAATTCGGATCCCCGCCGCCACCTCTTCGGCCACCAGAAGGGGCAGGATCGTCCCGCCCAGAAACATGACTTTGTTCCCCAGCGGTCCCAGTCTCTCGGCCACCGTGCGCAACATGGCGAGATTCACATCGGCGGCCCGCTTCGCTCGCATCCGCTCTCCTTGCGTCTTCTGGTCGGCTTGGGTTGCTTAAACCTGCCGGCCACATCTTTAGGCGTGAGGGCTGATTACTTCTGCCAATTCAGTCTCCCAGGGCCGGCGGCGGCGTTGCGCTCTGAGAACCGTTGCGACCGGATCAAATGAATTCAACCCGTATGAACGCCCCCGGCAAGTCCGGCTTGGCACTTATGATCTGAACGGTCGCCACCCGCCTGAACGGCTCGGAAACCAACCGCAACGTGGCGTGACCTTTCTTGAGCTTGATGGAGTTGATCTGTTTAGTTCCGCCGGCATTGCGGAGACTGCCGTAATCGGTGCGAAGATAGAGCAGGTCGTTGTCCTGCGGCCCGCGCTGCGCCTTAAAACGCTCGTTGATTTTCTGGATGGATATGGTTGTGTAAGCCTTGCCGTCGGCACGAATCTCCGGAATCCCGTCGACAGGATGCTTATCCGGCGCATCGCAAGTGACATACAGCGCGAACGCTTCGGGCTCGCGGATGACAACCTTGAGACCGGCCGTGCCCTCCGTCAAGGCCAGTTTGTTCGGAAAAGCGGCCATGTAGTCCATCGCCTTCTCCCGGTCTCTGACGAGGATGGCGTCATACTCCGCGATGTCGCTTTTGACGATCAAGCCTTGCACGACCTCGGCCACGGCCATCTCTTTGTCGGCATCGATATCGGCATCGGCCGTTAACCCGACTATTCTTCGCTCTCCTCGGTGATACACGACCCACATAAAAACCCTCCCTCCGGTTGACGCTTCCGGCGCTTCTTGCCTTCCCCTTAACCAAAACAAATCAGTTGGAGTGTTACCGTGAATTGTGGCAGCTGACCCAGACCGGTGGTTGTGCTCCTGGACAGGCGCAGGGATAAATCGGTGCCGGTGACCGCCGTGACGGCAACACTCATCGTTTCGTTGCGGTTGGGCGAAACCGTCGCATCGGTGAACCTGGCCCAACAGAGCGCAAAAGCGTTTTGGGCCATGATTTCCCAGTAGGGCACCACCGCCAGGCGCGCGATGGCGGCCCCGCTGCAGCGCTGCACTAAAGACTGGCGCAGGTCCGCGTAACCACTGACGCTGGTGCCGAACCACCGCCCGCCCAGCACGGCGTTGACGGCGCCCGCCAGCCAGACGAATTGGGTTCGGAAATTCGTCGTAATCGTTTGGGTGGCACCGTTGGCATTCGTTTGATTGAACACGACGCCTGCCACTGCGCTATTCTTGAACCCATAGTCGGCGGCCGGCAAAGCCCCGATCATGGCCGCCGTGGTGTTGTGGGGATTCCCGGCGGTCAGATTGACATGATCCTGCCAGACTTTGGCCTGGGCATTGCTGAGGTGCTTGTCCTGGGCCCCATCGGCGGATGCCGGCGCCACAGCGAGAATGTTGTTCAAATCGGCATGGGCCACCTTGGGGCCGTCGCCGGCCGCGCCGCTGTGGCGGTGCCCCGTCGTGGGATGGAAATGGGAGGCCACCTCGCCTGCCAGCGCAATATTGTCCCGGCTTCCGGCATCGCCGGCTTGCCAGCGGTCCAGTGCTTCGTTCCAAACGATCTGGGCATTGGGTGCGGTGCCGCCGCGATAGACCTCGAGACCGCCGTTGACATTGCGCGGTGTCGGCTGCGGCGGGTAGGTGTTGACAGTGATGATGTTGTCGTCGATGCGAAGCTCCGTCTGCTTTTCGATCGTGCTGACGTGCAACGTGCCGACGATTTCCACATCTCCGGAAAAGCTGGTCTTGTTGGCCTCGACATCCAGGTTCTGCACGCCGTCGACCGCCGGGGAGCGCTCGGCCGCCCTGATGCCCGGCCACTCAGCCGGAACGCGGTCCTTGAGTCGGAACTTTAGCTCGCCGGCCCCGGCTCCTTCTCCGAGCTTGCCGGCCGCTTCTGTCCGCGGGCTGAGATCAGGCACCCCGACGATGTTACCGCCGGCATCGGTCGTCAGGCGCGCCAGAATCAGCTTGTTCTCCCCGGTTCCGGGCGCCCCGCTGGGCCACGAGATCTCATAGGTTTCGACAACGCGCGTATACTTGTCGGTCATACCGGCCTGGGTGGACTTGTAGCTGTCATTCTCGCTGTCGTCCCTGTACGCGATCACCATGTAAAAACTTGCACTCGGCCGGTTGGGAATGGTGATGGGAGTATCGCTGTCGATGACGATCTCCCGGCCCTGCCTATCGATGGCCAACCCTTGGCCGAGGGTGACGGTCTGGGAACTGCCCGTCACCTGCAGTCCTTCCACGATTCCCGCACCGTGCTGGGAGAGGTTGTGCCGCAGCCGCATGTCCCGGTGATAGGACTGCTCGTCCTGAAATTCTCCCACTTGGAGAAACTGATGATGGAAATAGTTCAGCCGCTTGATGGTCATGTTACTCCTCCTTCGGAATATCGCCGAGCAGCGTGTCCTTGCCGATGGTCGAGAACTTGCCGATCTGCAGGGTCGGCACGATGGTTTGCAGTTCGTAGTAAGTGTGGGCCGGTTTTTCCAGATCGATAATCGCCCGCACCGCTGCTTCGCGCCGGGCCTTCAGCTCCAGGTCCGGCTCCGGCAGCGTGACCGTGATGACGAAAAAATGCGGCGGCCCGCCGCCGATGTAAGTGTCTTCGCCGATGGTCGAAGTCACGCCGATCTGCAGCGGAGCCACGACTTCCGTAATCTCCACCCCGCCCTCGACCACGTAGATCCGAATATATTCTTCCAGGGCCTTTTTGGTCCCGCGGATGCGGTACAGGGACATGATCCGGCCGAGCAGCCGGCGCTTTTTGACTTCTTCCCAGTCGTCCCGCAGCATCAGAGCCATCCAGCCCGCCAGCCAGGGGAGGAAGTCCTGCGGTGTCGTGGCCGGATCGAAAAACCCATAGATGCGCTCGATGATCTGCTCGATCCCCTCGATCCGTTCGGTTCCGGCCAGCACGCCGTCCTCAATGCCCGCCAGGATCTTCTCGAAAATCTTCAGGTACCTGCCGATGAAGGCCCCGCGCTCGGCATCCTGCTGGTATATTCCAGGCAGAAAACGCAGATAGCTGCTGGGCTGTTCCATGTCCGCGCGACTCACCCCTCACTCCTTCCTTGGATCGTTACAACTTGTTTTTGTGCATTTTAGGGTAAGAAATTCTTGGTAATAGTCGCCAAAGCGATTTCATCATTCCATCATCCCACTTATGTAACCGTCACAGTCAGGCTCTGCAGGCATACGAGGTTGTCTTCGCTGACCGCAACGCTGGAAACCACGACATCCCCGTTCATCTTCATCTGCTGCACGTGGTCGACCCCGTCGAGGCCTTCAATCAGCTGGTACAGTTCCGAACGGTGAACGTCTCGTCCGAAGGGCCACCCCTCACGCTGTTCTCCGCCGTCATATGGATCCAGGAATTCCCTGACGGCCTCTTCCACCGTGCTTGCCAGGTCAACGGGGTTTTTGCCGGGCCGGGCCTGGACCGTGATCTCAAGATTGATCTGGCTGAATTCCGGGTTCACGGCGTGAAGCACCGTCGTAATCAAGCGCCGGTCTTCGAGAAAAGCCAGGATGTCCTGGTGCAGCCACCCGACCTTGGAAAGCGCCAGCGCGGTCCGCACCTCGGCGCAGCTGCGGGGTCCTCCGAGGTAGGCGCGGTCAGGCAGCACAATCAGGCTTACGTGTCCTTCCCCGGTGGAGGTGGAACGTTCCAGATTGCGGTCAAAGACCGCCTTGACCCGAGCGATCCGGCCCGGTGCGGCCTGCCCAGCCAGGTATTCGAAGTCCGCGGCCGAGACCGCGCGGTAACGCTCCTGCATGCGCAGCAGTCCCCGGGTCAGCAGTGCCTCCAGGCCCTCGGCATCGACGCCGCCGGTCGCCGGATACTCATTGGTCACGGTCACTCGGCTCGGGTCCACACCCGGCAGGGCATCTTTGAGCCGCACGATCCGGCCTGCCGCCACGTTGCCGCGGGTGCCGCCCAGCTTGTGATAGGTGCAGAAAAGCCGGGTCCCGGACGCCGGAATAAGCCCTCCGCCGGAGTCACCCCCGCCGAATCGGACCAGCCCCGGCAGCTGGTCCACCGTGAAAACCGGTTCATCCGGGCGAGCATCCAGCAGGTCGCGCCGGTAAGTCCAGACCGTGTCGGCTGCCCCGGTCGTTTTCCCGACCACGGCGGGATTCCTGGCATCGGTGGGATCGTCCCGGTTCAGAAAGACCGGCAGGTTGCCCAGGGCAAACTCCTGGTGGGCCGTCCCGTTGCTGGCCCCGATTAGTTCGCCCTCGACCTCGATGGTATTGACAGCCATGCTTTTGAACCGCCAGCAATCGAGTTCCGCGTCCCAGCGCCCCTCGGTCGCGGCAGTCGGCGCCAGCGTCTCGAAGATGATTTCCTCCCCGCTGACCGCATCGATGGCCGCTACCCGGGTTGCGCGCGGAATCTCGAAGCCTTGGGGAAGGGTGTTCTGGGCGATGTGCAGCCCGAAGGTCACCTCCACCTGGGCTGCGGCCGGTTCGATTCCCATGAGTCCCAGCAAAACGAGATAGCTGCGCTCGGGAATCCGGTTCAGACGGTAGATGACCATTTCCGCCAGCCACGCCAGCAGTTCCAGAATCGTGATGCCGGGGTCCGACGGGTTGTGGTTGGTCCACTGCCGCGCGTAGCGCGGGATCAATCCGCGCAATTCGGCGGTGAGGTCCGCAAAGGTGCGGTCGTCCAAATTGGGTAACGCTATCGGCATGGATGCCCTCGCTCACCGCATGGAATACTGCCGGCCGAAACACCAGGCGCAGAAATCGTAGCCCTCCCGCAGGGCGGTGGAGAGGCAACGGAAGTATTTGACATGCGCCTCACGGATATCCGGGACCCGACAGTTGGTTTGCAGGCGCTTGAGATTATGAAGCTCCTTGGTCTGGCTGTTGCCCAGAAACGGGGCGGCACTGACCGGAAAGTCAAGAGATGCGCCCGGGATCCGGATCCAGTGCTCGCCGGAGGCCACCAGATAATCCGCCCCCACGGCCACGTGCTCCAGAAGCTGGGCGTAATCTTCAAAACTCGGACGCACGGAGAGCACGGCCGTGCCATCCTCGTAAAAGGCGCCGCAGATGGCCACGTCTTCGGCGTGATGCACCCCCGGGGTATCTTCAATGACCTTGCAGACCTCAGACACGTGCACATCCCGGCCGAACTCCCACCCCTGCTCGTCGGGACCGCCCTTGAGCGGGTGGAAAAACGCCCGCAGACGCTCCTCCACCAGGCCGCGCACAAAATCCGCCTGCTCCGGCTGTTCCGGAACCACGGTGCCGGTGATGGCGACCCGCACGTATTTCGGTCCGTCGATGAGCAACTCGGCCGTCGGGGTCATGGCAGCTTCAATGTACTGGCGCACCTGCCGGATCAGCCCCTGAGTCGGAAACGGTTCGGCCGCCTCGCTCGCGGGCACGATGATAAGGCTGACCTTTCCGGCCCGCGCCGCGTCCGCGGCCGGCAAACACCGCGCCCGGGCTACCTGAAACGAGGCCTCCCTGGCCAGCCATTCGTAGTCCTCCCAGGTCACGGCCCGCTCCCGGTGCTTGAGGGCCCGGGGCCCCCGAATCGTGAGAGAGGCCGCGCTCTCCATGGCGGATCCGCCGCCGGCGGCCTCCACGTTGCAGACCGCGTCAATAAAGGGAATGGCGCGTTTGAGCACGGTGATGGTATTCACGGGCACATTGCCGCGGGCTTCACCACCGGTCTGGTAAATACGCGCCCGGATGTTGTCGCGTCCGGCGGGGGGCACCATGCCGTGCACCCCGTCTCCAAAGGTGATGCCACCGGTGGCCCGGTCGATCAGGTAATGACGGCTCCTGGGTTTCGACAACCGAAAATCATCGACCTCGTGCCAGCGGACCCAGGTGGAAGCCGATCCCCGTCCGGTAGCGTCGGCCGCGGTCAGCACATCGTCGCCTTCTTCCTGCTTTAAGATGGTGAGCTCTTCAGCGGCCGGTGGTTCCGGCTCCCGCGCTTCCACCTGCTGCCCCTCCAGCACCGGAACCCGGGAAAGCTTGAACGACGCATCCGGAGTTTCCGTGCTGGACCCCAGGGTCTCGTTGCGGATGGTGACGGCATTGCGGGCCCAGACCGTGTTGAGATGGAGGGCGTCCAGCTCAAAGGCCTTCGGGTCCCCGGCTTCGAGCTTGACCCGCAGCCAGAATCGCGGTTTGGGATCGGTGAAACGCACAGCCGCCGTGAAGTCCGGCGGCACCGTAAACTTTACAATCCCCGATTCGGTCAGGTTGCGCGTGGCATCGCTTACGGCCAGGCGCTTCCAGCCGCTACCGTCCCAGTACTCCCAGACCACGACCGGTTCCGGGCTCATCGGGGCCTCGGTCACCGACAGGTACAGGCTGACGCGTTTGCCCGGTGTCGGAAGGGAATCCAGTCCCAGATAGAAGCCAGGCAAGTTCTCGGGCGAGGTTGCAAAGGGTTTGAAAGACTGGTCCACCGCGAGCGCTTCGATCATGAAATTGTTTTCAGCCAGCAGTTTGTGCGGCTTTTCGGAAGTCTCAAACACGTAAGAGATCGCAAGGGAGGTGATCACCGGCGGTTCATAGCTGGCCGGGCTGTAGGTCCAGTCACTCAGGGTGCGTTCTTCAGGGTCCTTTTCCGCACCCTTTTCCGTCAATTCCATCTTGGCTTCTTCCCCGTAACCGCCGCTCATCAGGCGCACCCGCACCCAGAGGTTTTTCTTGCCGTTGACTTCGGCCTCTTTGAAGGCTGGACAAACGAACTCGATCTTCAAATCGCTGCCCGAAGCGGTAAAGGCTTCGGTCGCATCGCTGAAATTGTAAGGGTTATCGCCCACTGGAACTGCGGGTTGCGCGCTTTTGCCCAGCGTTTCCCAGGCATCGCCGTTCCAGAACTCCCATTGCAGCTCAACGGCCGAGGTCACACCGGGGGCAAAACTCGGTGCGAGCGTGATGCGGCTGCCTGTTTTCGAAAAGGCCTCGCGGCAGGCCACAAAGAAGGTGTCGTAGCGCTTGGGTCTTTCGCCGAAGGGGTAGAATTCGCGGGTACCGTCCAGGGCGACCGCATTATGAAACAGCAAATCGGCCGGCAGATCGGATGCCTGGGTCGTGCAGGCGACCGCCTGGATGGTGAGGGCCGCCTCTTGCGCCGTCAGAGGCTCGCCGGTCTGGGCCCAAATCCAGAGCGCGCTGGTGTCCTTGACCTTCCAGGCTTCGATTAGCGCAACATCCGGCAACACCACCGTCACCACCGTCTCAGAGGTAGCGCCAGGTACGGCCGTCAGTTGTTGATCCTGACCGCCGGCCCGGCAAAACCACTTCAGCTTCTGGGTGAAGAAATCCGCATCGCTTGGGGGGCTGTCGATGGGAATGGTAAAGGCGATCTCGATGCGGGTCGCGGCGGAGACCGCAAACATCGTGTCGTGGGCGATGTAGATGCGGTGCGGCACCAGGGTATCGCCGTCAAAGGGCGCAAACGCCTGTTTGATGTTCTGGGCATTGGCCTGCAGCAGCGCCGATCCCGTGCGGTACTTGTCCGCCTGGGGCGTGTAGGCGAAGACGCCTGCAAGCTGGGCGCGAATCACGATCAGATCCTTCTCGGTTTCGAAGGTGACGGGCGGCTGATCCTTGATGGCGGAGGCCAGCGGCGTTGCCTTGGGAACAAAGCCGTCTCCGGTCGCACCGGCCGCCAGCACAAACCGCACCGGCGCCCGGGCGGCCCGCGGCGGCAGCGGTGTGACGCCGGCCGCATCCAGGAAAGCCAGGAAGTGCTTCTCCGGCACACGGTTCAACCGGTCGATCACGATCTCCATTAGCCGCCCGAAAAGATGGATCAAAGCCTGGGCCGGATTGCCCTCCCGGGGCGTCCAGTCGGGGGTGTAGACCTTGGCCAGCTGGTCGGCCCGGGCCACGATCTCGGGCCCCCGCCGTGTATCGATCAACGGCTGCGCGCTCATGCGCCGACCCCCTCGGTCAAATAAAACGGATAGACCAGGTTGAAGATCGAATTGGTGGCAATGACCCGGTATTCGACGTTAATCACGAGCTTGGCACCCGGAAGGCGTAGGTTGCCGCTTTGCGCCACTTCCGGGTGGGCTTCCACCCTCAAAAGCTCGATGCGCGGCTCCCAGCGTATCAGCGCCTGCTCCACGTGGTAGGCCGCCAGGCCCGCCGTGGCCGTGTTGTTTTTGGCAAACACCAGCTCATGCAGCCCGCAGCCGAAGTCCGGCCGCATCTGGCGCTCGCCCTTGGCCGTGCCCAGGATAATGGTAATCGACTCGCGAATGTTGTCTTCGTAGCGGGAAACCGCAACATCGTCACTGGGGTCCACCTGAACCGGAAACGCCCATCCGCTGCCTAAGAAATCCGCACTCACACTGTGCTCCTATCCGATCAGTACCGTACCGGCGGCCACCACCGTGCCCATGGGTGCATCCGCCGGGTCATTGCAGGTCATGGCCGTATCACCGCTGCGCGCCGCCATCTTGCCGTTGATCTTGACCGTAGCACTTCCCATCTGGATCTTAGCCTGGTTGGACGGAGGCGTCTGAAACGGTCCCCCCTGGGGAATGTGGGACGGCGTGTTGGTTGCGGTGGAATCCACGGTGGCCGCCGGCATCCCCATGATATTGACGTCGCTACTCAGGCTGCCGTCGATCATGCCGGTGAAGGGATGCGGAAGCGGCGTCGGCACCGTGGCCGGACCCGCCTGGATCAAAACGATGTGGATGTCCGTGCCAACGATCTGATCCCCCTGTTTGGCTGCCGGCTGTCCCATGGAGGTTCCTCACAGTCGTTCTGTCGGGTCTCGTTGCGCTCGACCCGACCTACAGGCCAAGTCAAATGCCTAATCCCGCTGTAGCGGGAGTCGGATACCTAAAATGCCTAAAATTGAGGTATTCTATCGTTTTCAACTTTCAGCTTTGAGCCTTGAGCTTTCAACTTTCGGCTTTGAGCTTTCAGCTTTGAGCTTTGAGCCTTGAGCTTTCAACTTTCGGCTTTGAGCTTTCAACTCTGAGCTTTGAGCTTTCTGTTTTCAACTTTCAGCTTTGCGCTTTGAGCTCGCCCCAGCGCAACCCGCAACCCTAGTTGATGTTCACCGTTGCGCCCTTGAGGGTCAGCGTTCCGGAGGCCTCGATGGTGGCCTCCCCCGAGGCCTTGATCTCGATGGTGGTGGCCTCCAGCAGAATCTTGCCCGAACCGGCCTTGACCTCGATATCCTGCCCAGCGGTGATGGTGATCTTGTTCGACGATGTGTCCCAGGTGATGACGTTTTCTTCGCCCTTGTCGATGATTTCGATCTTTTCGCTTCCCTCGGTGTCATCCAGCTTGATGAGGTGGCCACTGCGGGACTTGATCAGGCGCAGGTTGTTCTCGCCGCCGTCATTGGCAGCCGGCGGCGTGTCGTGGCCGTTCCAGAGCGCGCCGATGACGTAGGGGCGGCTGATGTCGCCCTGTTCGAAGGCCACCAGCACTTCGTCTCCCACTTCGGGGAGAAAAAAGGCGCCGCGCTCGGCGCCGGCCATGAAACTGGCGACCCGCGCCCAATGGCTTTCCTCCTCCTCGGAGAGCCAGGGGAAGGTCACCTTGACCCGTGCTCCGCCGTCGGGGTCCTGGTTGTTGCTGACCACGCCCACGGCCACGCCGACGAGCCGGTCGGCCTCGACCTCCCGACGAATGCCGTCCGATATCAGCCCATAGAGATTCATGCTGCGCTGCGCCTCACGGTAAAAAAAGTGCTGTAGCCACGGGTGCCGAATCGGTGGCGGCAGGAAACCACATAGTAAAGCCCGCTGAACCGCGCCCCCAGACCCTTGAGCTCCACCACGCTGCCCGCCCTGAGCTGCGGGCTGCCGATACAGCTGCCTTCGCCGGTGATAAATGCCAGGGCCGACTGGTTCAGAAAAGCCCGCGCCATGTCTTCGGCGGCCTCCGGGGTGGCCACGTTTTCACCGCACATGGCGCGCACCGCCTCGCCGGCAATCTGATCCACGATCTGGGCGCCGGTGTCCTCGCCGCCCATGGTCGCAACTACATCTCCGCTGCCGGCTTCCCCGAGCACTTCTGCTTTGTCCTTCGGACTCCAACCGCGCACCTGCACCTTACTGATCTGACGGGCCGTGCTGAGCACGGGGAAGAAGTCCACCAGATTTTCCCGGTAGGTCAAGGTAACGGTCTGGCCGGCATCTTCCTTGGGCTTCTGAAAGTACAGAGTCTTGTCCTCCACGCGCACCTCAAAACGGTTGCGGCGGGCCCGCTCGGTCAAAAACTCCCGGTCGGTCTGGTTGTTCTGCAACACATACTCGTGGGTAACGGTGGTGTCGTCGACCTCGGGCGTGAGATTCCAGTCCTGGGCAATCTGGCCCGCGATATCGCTGTCCTTCATGTCCCGGAAGGACCGCGTCTTGCGGCCGAAACCAAGCCGGTACAGCCGCTCATAGCCCTGAACCCGGAACACGACGCCGCCGTTATCCGGAAATTCGGGCGCACAGGAAACGATCTCCCCCACCATGAGTGGTTCCGGGCTTACCCCGTATCCAATCTCGATTTTGACCTCGGCGCCCGGGCGGAACAGATCCCCGTCGATCCAGCGGTATTCTTCGTTTTCCAGCTCGCCGCCGGCCATCATCAGGTTGAACATTCCCACAGTCTCCACATCCTGCTCGACCTCGATGTCGTGGACCGCGACGTGGGCTTCCGGCGGAATAACGCTTCCGTCGACGGAGATCCGCACCTCGGCACGGATGGATTCCATTTCCGGTGCTGCTGGCAAGGTTCACCTCGTATCTGTCAATTCAACCGGCGGCGCGGGCCCGGCTTGCTCTCGCGCTGCCTGCACGGCTCCGCCTGGACCAGCGGCTCAAGGCGTGTTGCCGGCCGCCTCCTCCGCGCCTGCAGCATTCACTTCACCAGCGCCGGAATCACCAGCAGCGTGCCGGCCACCAAGGCCCGCGGATTGGTGATGTCGGGGTTGCTGTCGGCGATGACCCGCCACAAGGCCGGATCCCCGTACTCCTGGGCCGCGATGCCGCTCAGGGTCTCGCCCTCCTTGATGCGCCGCGCCTTGGTGGGATCCCCGGGCGGGCTGCCCCGGGCCTGTTCTTCGGCGTAGCTGAACTGCTTAAAGGCCACATTGAGTACCGCCCGCACCGGAATGCCGGAGCTCAGAAACAGCGAAAAGCTCTGGGTGACCTTCTCCACGATACCCCTGAAATTAAAGCCGCCCCAGCTGAAAACCGCAATCGGCGGGACCTTCTTGCCCCGGTACTCCACCGTGGGTTCCATGAGCTGCACGATCTCGTTGGTATGCAGGCGCACATCGGTTCCCTGCTCATAGGTGTCGAAAAACAGGTCGATGGAAAAAGACTTACGGCTCATGCCCACGAACTGAAGTGTTTTGCGGCCTCCTTTTTCCTCCCAGGTAGCGCTCTTTTCGATGCTGTACTTCTCGGGATTGAACAAGGCCTCGATCTTTTGCAATTCGCTGTCTTTTTGGGGGTCCGGGTCCCGGACGCTGATGATGGCCTTTTCTAACGAGCCCATCGATCCACTCCTCGCCGTTCGCGTTCAACCGCGATCTGGCGCTCGATGATCCGCAACAAACGCCGCGACAGGTCTTCGATGTCCTCGGGCGCCCCACCGGTGGCTGCCGCCGCGGCGGCGGCCTCGGTCCGGCCCGCCTCGGCCGTGAGCGGTTGCAGACCGGGCGCCGCAACCGCCGTTGCCGGCGGCGCGCTTGCGCCCGCGGATGACGACCCGGATCCCTGGCCGGCCGGCGGCGGAGACGCCGGCGTCCGGATTTGGGCCGCGTGCACCCGCCGTGAACCGCCGGGCAGCGCCGGCCCGGTGGGCGTCGCGGCGCTTGCTGCTAGCAGCGGTGACGTTGCGAGCATCGCAGCCAGGGTGCGTTCCGTTGCCGCCGCTTGCCTTTCCAGCTCGGTTCGATTCGCAGACAGAGACGGCCCGGTCTGCTCCTGAAACTGCCGCACATGCGCCAGCTCGTGGCCAAGCAACGCCAGCCCTCCGGCCGAAGCCGGGTCGAAGCGGCCCGCCCGGAAAAAGATATCGCGGCCCAGGGCAAAGGCATCGGCCCCGAGAGTGCGGGCCGACCGATCGGCGGCCACATCGGTGTGGACCCGGACCGCCGCCAAATCAAGTCGTGGAAAGAACCGCTCGACCTTGGTTCGCAAAATCATCCCCAGGGCGGACCCCCGGGCATCGGGCCCAACGTCAACAGATTCGGGCGTCTGAGGGTCGACACCGGCCTGGGCCGGCACGTTCGAATCCCCGGCGGTTGCGGCGGGCTCTCGGAACTGCAGCCCCATCACGGACGGTTCTCCGAAGATTGGTGGCGCCGACCCACGCGGCCCCAGGCCGGAGCCACCCCAAGATGTTGGGGCCAAAATCCGGGACCCGGCAGCCGGCAAAAGCCCTCGCGGGGCGGGTTCAATCAGGGCAGCCGGCCGTGCTCCGATTCGTTGTGGCCCCGGCGCTGCGAACGCGGCCGCGCGCTCGACCGCATAGTGTGGCCGGGGTTGGGCATCCGCCGTCGCGGCCCCCCGCGCCAGCTGCTGGCCGGCCGCCTCCTGCCGCCATTCAGTGCCCTCCTGGCCCTTGCGGGTCGCCGGCGTCAGACCCAAGTCATCGTAGGCTCCGACGGCCGCCGCGCCGATCTGAAACTCCGGGTGAACGGCGGCCAAGACTGATATCCAGCTTGACGGTCCCGTTTCCCGGATCAGAGACCCCGGAAAGCGGATCGCCGCCGACAATGCCGTAAAACGGCCCGGTTCAACCGTTGGCCGGAATCGGCCGGACGCCGGCCCGGAAGCGCGACGGTCACACCCCCGGTGGGCCTCCGCCGCGTCAATCCTGGCGTCCGGCGGTCCCGGCGGCCGCATCAAGGATGCCGCAAAAAGCCGCGCCGTCGACACTCCCGCCCAACGAGCCGATCCGACCAGCGGTTGGCCGAACACGACCGCGGATGCCAGCCCGGCAGACGAACCCACGGATGTCGGCGGATCAACCGGTCCGGCAAGGGTCAATTCCAAGGGGGAGCGGTCGGACGACCCGGGCCGCGCGCCCAAGGATACCGCCGGTTCATGCACCGAGGCCGCCCCCAAGAGAAATTCCAGCGCGGCAGCGCCATCCAGCTGAATCCGCTCGTGATCCGCCGCCGGCCGGATTCGCATCCCGCCCAGCATCCGGCGCAGGAATTCTTCGGAGCGCCGCGCCAGCCGGGCGGCGTCGGCCACCAGCCGCCGGTGCCAACCCAGAGCCTGTCCCACCACGGGAAAGACCCCGCCGGCCGACGCCGGCACCATCCCCCAACTCAAGGGCACCTTGCGACGATCGGCCGCGCGGCGGCCGGTCCCGCCTCTATGTGGCCTTTGTGAATCCATGATGCACGATTTCGAGGGTTTCCAGCAGCACCGTATTGCCGTCGGCCTTCAGATCCGCAACGCTCCATTTGACCGGCAGCGCCTGGCTGACATTCCAACGGTGTTTTTCATTTCCCAGACTATCCAGCAAGAGGATCGAGATGTTCTTGCGTTGCTCGGATTTTCCGGCGATCACGTCCCGGTGCCAGCTCCACAGCACGTCGGAGTCGATGAAACCGCGTTTGAGGGTCAGGTTGGTGTACTTGCTCCCTTTGGGCAGCTTGTGGGTGTACTCGTTCAGGCCGCCCTCGCGATATTCGTCCACCTCGGTCTCGACGTTCAGGCCCGCGCACTCGGAAAATCCCCCGGAGATGACCTGCTCGATCTCAATGCTGAAACGAAACGCGACGTAGGGATCCGGTGGTGCGGAATTGTTGTTGGATGCCTCGGCCATGACTTACGAGCTCCCGGATCCGGAATTGAGTCGGCGGTTGATTTCCGATATCTCCTGACACCACATCTGCCGCTCCCAGTGCGCCATCGCCAGAATCTCCCGCTCGGGCCAGTGGAAATAGTAGGCGATGAAGGCCATCTCCTCGTAGAGGTCCTCTAATGGATAGGCTGGGATTCCGCGAAAGGGACCGTTTCCACCTCGAAGCAGTGCTCGCACTTCGGACACGTGGCCTTGAAGTGACCATTGTCGGACCGGTTGATTCGGTGATAAAAATCCTGCAGGTAGGCCAGGTCTCCGGAAAACAGATCTTCGATGACCTTGGGACTGACCATCGGCACGTCGCCGAGCCGGGTGATCACCCGCGAGAGCACGATGATCGCCAGATAGGCCGGGTTCTGCTTCACCCGGGGGTCCTTCATCGGCAGAATCTCGTCGGCGGCCGTTGCCAGCCGCATGCTGCCCGTGGTGTGCAGCGTTCCGTCCTTGTCCACGTAACCCTTGGGAAGCTCGAATTCAAATTCGGTCTGTAGCATAATCGCAAGCCTCTCCTTGCGCGCCGGGTCAACACGGCCCGCGCATTATTTGGCCCGGATCAGCCCCTCATGGGTGATTTCCAGGGTCTCGATCGCGATGTCGTTGCCTTTGGCGTTTAGATCGGCCGGGTCATATTTGCTGGGCCAGCCGTTGATGAAATCCCATTGCACTTTCTCGTTGCCTTCTTCGTCGAGGATAATGATCGACCCGTTGATGCGGGCTTCCTCGGTCTTGCCGTCGAGGATTTTCTTGCGCCACTCCCAGATGACCTTGGAATCCGTCAGGCCCCACTTGAGGGTGACGTTGCCGTACTTGGTCAGCCCGGGCTGTTTGCGCACCGTACCGGGATCGTCGCCGTTGCGATACTCGATCGGATCCGTGGTAGCGTCAAACCCCGTGCATTCGCTGAATGAGGCCTGCTGGATATTACCGAGCTGCAGCTTGAAGCGTGAATTGACGTAAGGATCTCTGCGTGCCATCGTTGTACTCCTTTGTCCTGAAAGTCATTAACACTCGTGGGCTCAGCCGGGCGCCGTTAGCCGGCCGAGGCTGTCTTCTGGCTGATGCGGAAAATCACGAACTCGGCCGGCTTGACGGGGGCCACGCCAATGTCGATGTTCAGCCTGCCGGCATCGCGCATCTCGGGTGGGTTGTTTTCGTCGTCGATCTTGACGAAGAAAGCCTCCTCGGCCGTGGCCCCGAACAGCGCGCCCGATTTCCAAACGATGTTCAGGAACGCGGAAACATCCCGCTTCAGCCGCGCCCAAAGCGACCGCTCGTTGGGTTCGAACACCACCCACTGGGTCGACTTCTCGATCGACTCTTCGATGAAGAGCAGCAGACGCCGCACGTTGATATAGCGAAACTCGGGGTCGGCCGACAGGGTCCGCGCGCCCCAGACCACGATGCCCGCCGCCGGAAAAGAGCGGATGACGTTGATGTGTTCCGGGTTGAGCAGTTCCTGCTCGCCCTTGGTGATGAGCCGTTCGATTCCCACCGCGGAGTTCAAATAGCCGTCAATGGTCCCCGCCGGTGCCTTGTGCACTCCCCGGGCCACGTCGGTCGCCGAGTAGGTCCCGACCACCGCACCGGAGGGCGGCGCCAGCCGGTTGCCGCCGCTCACCGGATCGATCACCAGGATCCAGGGGTAATAGAGCGCGCCATAGGAGGAGTTGAAGGCATTGCCGACGAAATCACCGGTACCGCTCTTGTAGGCCAGCACCTGCTGGGGCCCGAGCCCCAGGGGGGGATCGGCCACGAAGAAACAGTCCTTGCGGTTCTGGCAGTAGGTGTAGGCCGCCAGGGTGACCTCGCGGTCGCCCGGGCGGTCCGGAATGGCCACGATGTTGATGTCGTCCACCGGATCAAAGGCATGCAGGCCGTTTTTGATGGAAGCGTCGCCGATGAAGTCGTTGTCGGCCAATCCGATGGGAACATCCACGGCGGCCGCCGTCGTGGCCGGACGATTGGCGCCGCGCTGCATGACCTCGATGTAGCGCGACCGGCCATTGATCCCGTCCTCGACGGTGTCCATGATCAGTTCATCGAAGGTCTCGGCCGCCACGCTGTTGACCAGGACCGTAATTTTGAATTTCGCGGCGCCCGAGGTGGCGTTCGACACGCTGACCTGCACGCCTTCGCGAAACGCATTGACCTGCAGCGAGGCAACCGGCGTCGGCAGGGTGGCGTCGTTGAGGGTCACCCCGTCGGCCAGTCCGTCGTCTCCGCCACTGAGCCCGAAAAACGTCAGGGCCAGCGGTGCCGGCAAGGCAACGGCGGCGGCATTGGCCGGACGGTTGCCCGGAGCCGCCGTCACGCTGCCCAGACTGCGCACGTCGATATTGGGGGAAACGCCGTTGATGGTGCTTTCGACCGTATCGATGGTGAGATTGTCGTAAGTCTCCAGCGTGGCGGCGCCGCGCTTGACCGTCAGCTTGAACGTGTCGGCAACCGTCCCGTCATCGATATCCAGCGTCAGCCCATCGGCCAGCGCCGTCACCGCAAGGGTCGGCTGGGGGGCGGCCGCACGGTCGTTCAGCACCGCCGCTGTGGCCGCGGGCGCGTTGGCCGCATTGGGACTCTTCAGATTCTCGACCTTGATGAAATCGGAAATGCCGTTGACCTTGGCCTCGACGTCGGTCATGGAAACGTGCAGGACCCGGTCCGCGACGGCACCGGCCTGGATCACGAACAGCGAGAATCGATTGGCCGTCTGCCGCGTGATCGCGAGCCGCAGACCACTGGCCAGGGCCGTGACCGCCAGCGTCGGCTGGGGGGCGGCCGCGGCATCGTTGCGCGAGAGCCTTGAAAGCGCCGGGGCTTGCGTGGAGGTTGCCAGATCCGTGACGTGGATGTACTTGGACGCCGTATTGACCTTGCCGAGGACGTCGGCCTTGGTCAATTCTTCGTGGAACTCCACCTCGCTGCCTTGGTACCAAACCACCAGCCGGAACTTGTGGGCGGGGTCCTTTTTGGCCGGGGCCACCTCGACCCACAGGTGGTCGCTCCAGCTGCCGGCACTCAGGGCATCGATTTTCAGGGTGTTGGCGGCCGCGGCGTCACGCAACGTGAGGCTGCCGGTGCTGGCTGTCGGCTGATTGTTGGTATCGTAATGACAGGTTCTGACAACGAAACAGCGGGTGCCGCCCTCCGTGAAAAAGTGATTGACCGCATAGGCCAGATACCCGTAGGGAACATAATTGCCGAAGGTCTCAACGAACTGGGTCCAGTTGGTGACCAATTGGGCCGCGCCGAGGGGGCCCTTTTCCGCGATCCCGACAAAAGCTCCGGTCGCGGTGCCAACCCCTTCGATCGGTTTGGCTCCCGGTACTTCTTCGATAAATACTCCTGGTGCAAGATATTGTGGCATGACCGCCTCCTTTTAGCCTTGTTCCATTCGATAAGGTCGATAAAGACTTCCCACCCACCGGGCCTTTTGTCGCCGCCTTCTGGGGGCGTTTGCCGTGCGCCGGTCGTACGCACGGCCGGCCGGTCCGGCTTATCCTTTTTTCTTCTCCCGGGTCGCGCCGCGTTTGCGCGACTTTTCCGCCGCCACCTCGGGGACGGCTGCGACCTCCTCTTCAACCCTGAGCAGGCCGCCCCTCAGGAGGTTCTGGACCTGACCGGAGCGCTGTTCGGCTTCGGACAGGTAGGCTGCCCGCTCCGGCAGAAGCTGCAGGGCTCCTCCTCCCGTTCGGTT
>CP070697.1:281969-300360 GCA_020353555.1 Desulfobacterales bacterium | reverse complement strand
CCCACCGAACAGGTGGTTGAAAACACCGCCACCCTCAAAAACGATATCGGCTTTATTTCTTATCCGGTGGAGCACGGTAAACTCGTCGTCCGTGAGATTCTGGAGGACCGCCTGGTCATTATCGCGCCCCCCGGTCATCCGCTGACGCGCAATCAACCGCTGACGCCCCGGGATCTGGAAGGGGAATCCATGATCATGCTTGAGGAAGGTTCCGCACCGCGACGGGCGGTCGACGAACTGATACGAAGCTATGGTCTATCGATCACGATTCCCCTGGAACTCTCCAGCAACCGGGCCATCAAACGGGCGGTTGAAGCAGGAATCGGTATCGCGCTGCTCTCCTTGAAAGTCGCCCACGACGAAATCCAAGCGCGCAGGCTCACCGCCTTACCGCTCTCCGAGCCTTCCATGAAACGCAAATTTTTCATGGTGCATCATAAAGAAAAATATATTTCCGAATCCTTGCAGCGCCTGATCGACATGGTTTTCAAATTCGCCCAGGATCATGCCGAGGCTCTGAGCTGATTTCCATGCGCAGGGGATGAATTCCCCGGATGCCGCGCGCCGTTTGGGAAAAGCCGCCTTTAGGCCGGGGCCATCCCCCGCAGGCTTGCGGCCAAACCCAGCCCTCCGGACCACGCCACGCGGGATCAATGCCCAGGATGATCCCGGTCTAGGCGACCGGCCAGAATTCTTTAAGCATATCCTCTAAAATGCCGATATAAGAGAGAGCAGCTTCATGGGGCTGCCTGTGTCGGTTGTCCGGGACTGCTCCGGATCCACATAGAAATGGCGATTATTCCCCATTTTGGGCGTCAGGCTCTCCCGCCGAGGCGGGACCCTCTTCCTTGAACTCCAAGAGACGCTCCCATTTCGCAACGGGCGCTGCCGGACATGGGATTGGTCCAAGACATCAACCGCAAATGAAATTCACATCCTCAATGCGATTTGCCCAGGCCACCGCAACGCTCGGCCTCCCCTCCACGCCAGGCGAGCATTTCCCGGACCCCGCCGTCGGTTCAGTCCCTGCGGCACCCCGTTCAGGCACCCGGGGTTTTTCCCTGATCGAAGTCATGATTGTGATCTTCATCGTCGGAACCCTGGCCGCCATCGCAACACCGAACTATTTGAAATACAAAATTCGCGCCCAGATTGCTTTGACAATCGTGGATATTCGCATCCTGGAGAAGGAAATCATCAATTACTGGGCAGAGCACGGACAATATCCCCAAGACCTGAACGCCATCGGCCTGGGGCACAAGAAGGACCCCTGGGGCCGTCCTTACCAGTACCTCAAAATTGCCGGGGTCGATTTCAATGGCCCGGGGCACGGCAATGACAATGAAGACGAGGAGGATGGAAACAAAGGCGGCGGGAATAACGGAAATGCAGGCGGAGGCAACGAAAATAATCAGGGACCGCTGGAAAAAAGACGCAAGAACCGCTTCATGGTTCCGGTAAATGATGATTATGACCTTTACAGCATGGGTCCGGACGGAAAAAGTGCGGCGCCTTTTACGGCCAAAGACAGCCGTGATGATGTTGTCCGGGCCTATAACGGCCAGTATATCGATCTGGTGTCCGACATCTAAGCGAGGAGCCGCGCATGCGAATTGATCGGTCCTTTCTCCGCAGCAAACTTGGGCATCGCATCTTTTTGATGTTTGTCGCCTGCGCCCTGCTCCCGATCGCGGGACTCTTCCTGCTGTCTTTCAACCAGGTGACGAACCACCTTAAGGGGCAGAGTCATAAACGCCTGAAACAAGCGGTCCGGGCGCATGGCTTGTTTCTTTACGAGCGTTTGCTGTTTTTGGAAGCCGAAATGCAGCTTTTGGCATCCTCCTTGAGAAACGGCGGGGGTCAAATCCATCCGCTCCCGGAACCCGATTTAAGCGATCGCATCCAATCCCGCTTCAAGGGCCTGTTTCTGCTCGACGAGTCGGCCCGGCCCACGACTTTCTATGGAAACTTGGGTCATCCGCCGACTCCATCACCGACGGTGCTCGCACACGTCAATTCCGGCAAAACCGCCATTCTGTCCGGCGATTCTCCCGAATTCTGGCCGCGCATCTTTATGCTGCGGCGGCTGAATGGGCAGGAGCCAAAGAAAGGGCTCTTGCTGGGTGAAATCGATCCGGTTTATCTGTGGGGTGCCAACCACGAGAATAGTCTGCCCTTTGGGGTCGAATACTGCGTTCTGGACGCGCCCGACCGCCTGATTTTCAGTTCGTTCGGGAGTCCCGGCGCTAGCTCCAATCCATCCGGTCGGGAGATCCAGGCGGCAAGATCGGATCTCTTCGAATTGCGTTGGGATGATCGAAGCTACGTCGCCTGCCAATGGGCCATGTTCCTCAAGCCAAAATTTCTGGTTCCGCGCTGGACCCTTGTGGTGCTGCAATCCCACACCGATGTCCTGGCGCCCATAGCGGACTTCAAGAAAATGTTCGTGCGGGTGGTCTTGCTGGCGCTGGGGTTGGTCCTCTTATTCAGCTTGCATTATATCCGCAAAAGCCTGGGGCCCTTGGAAAAGCTCAAAGAGGGCACGCGTCGCATCGCCATGAAGGACTTCGAATGTCGGGTGGAGGTCGACAGCCATGATGAATTTGAAGACCTGGCCCACGCCTTCAATGAGATGTCGCAACGTTTGAGCAGGCAATTCAAGGCTCTGGTCACGCGTGCGGAAATCGATCGTTTGATCCTGTCGACATGGGAAACGGCCAAGATTGTCGAGGCGGTCATTGCCGGCATGCATGCCTGTTTCCCCTGCGATGCGATCAGCATCAGCCTGCTCGACCCCGATCGACGCCGGGCAGCGCAAACATATATCGGCCGCGGCAACCCGCAGATCGCGCTCCGCAGAAAATCGGTGGATATCAAACCCGCCGATTGGCAGACACTCGAGGAAAATCGGGAATATTTGAGGATTGATGCCAACGGCCCCCTGCCCGCTTATCTGGCTCCCCTGACCCGGGACGGCATCCGATCCTTCTGGGTCCTGCCGGTTTTTCTGAAAACCAGGTTAGCTGCCATCATCGCTTTGGGCGGATTCAATCCGGCGGCGCTGAACGAGGAGGCGCTTGGTCAAGCGCGTCAGATGGCCGACCAGGTCGCGGTGGCGCTTTCGAATTCCTATCTTGTCCAGGAGTTGAACCAACTCAACTGGGGAACGCTGCAAGCCCTGGCCCGCGCCGTCGATGCGAAGTCCTCCTGGACGGCCGGTCATTCCGAACGGGTGACCCGGATGGCCCTGAAAATCGGCCACACGCTACAGCTGACGTCCAGAGAGCTGGACAATTTACAGCGTGCAGCGCTTCTGCACGATATCGGCAAACTGGGTGTGCCCGTCCGTATCCTCGACAATCCCGGAAGACTCAACCAAGAGGAATCCGAGATCATTCAAGCGCATCCCCGGATGGGGGTCCGCATCCTCGAGCCGATTAAGGCCTTTGCCGAGATCATTCCCAGTGTTTTACAGCATCACGAGCAATTCGACGGACAGGGCTACCCGGATGGGCTGGCCGGTGAGAACATCAGCTTGGGTGCCCGAATATTGGCGGTCGCCGATGTGTTCGACGCCTTGATTTCGGACCGGCCCTATCGCAGGGGCTGGCCCCTCGCCCGGGTGATTGCGCATATCCGCAAAGAAGCCGGCCATAAGCTGGATCCCAGGGTCGTCGAAGCTTTCTTGACCGCCGTCGAGGGGGAGGAAATAAGGGCCGCTTAAAGCCGTTTTTTCGAGGGCGCTATGGTTGGAATGAAGGCGGGCGGTCCGATTTTAACCGGCAAAATTTAGCGACCCGACGATGCACCCAACCACCCGGGGTAGTGAGAGTGAAACATGATGAAACTGAAGTGGATTTTAATCATAGGTCCGGTTTTACTCCTGGCCGCCCTATTTTTGTGGCGTTCCGGGGCGTCCGATGAACTCCCGCATGGTGTCTGGGGGCATTGGGAAACGACGGATTCGAGGTACCAGGATCGTTTTTTTGAGGTGAGCCATGCCACGCTTGCTTTTGGTACCGGCCGTGGCGGCGTGGAGCGCTATTCGATTGCCGGCGTTGAGAAGGCTTCGGAGGGCAACGGAAGCCACTACACTATACATTATAACGATGAAGAAGGCTCGGATTACAAGATTTCTTTTTATTACGATCCGACCAACGGCGGGGCGATCCGCTTCAAAAATCAGAAGCAAATCAGGTGGACCCGTATCGGAAATGATTAATTTTCGGACCGGTAAGTCCCCCCAAAGGGGATGAAATGAGCCTGTTATAAGACTCGAACCAAACGGAGGGTCGTCAGCGCGGTCGCACCCCAACGCGACCCAATACGACGCGAGGGCGAAAGGTCAAAATGGAACAAACACATCATCGGCGAAAATTGAAAAACTATTTTGTGATGACCCACGTGCAGGTCCGCATCGTGCTGACGACTCTGCTGCACATGCTGTTTCTCATCGCAGTGGCCATTGTAATCTTCGTGTCGGCCTTTTACACCGATAATTCACAGTCCGACGAATTGTATGAACAATATCTTACCGCCAAATTAACGGTTGTTTTGGTGGAGAGACTGCCGCTGGGCCTGGCGGCCGTCATCATTTTGGCCTTGCTCCACCAAATATTCATCAACCACAAGTTTTGCGGTCCCTTGGTCAATTTTGGGAAAACCTTCGAGACAATCGCCCAGGGGGATTTGACCCGCAAAGTGTATTTGCGCCAGCACGACTTCCTGCATCACGAAGCCCGCCAAGTCAACGCGATGATGGATGCCCTGGCGTACTCAATCGCGTCCATGCGGAGAGAAAACAGTCTTATCCTCGCGCACCTGACCGAACTATCCCGCGGCGGGGAAAGCCGCGAACAACTTGCTGACCTTCTCCAACGAATTGAAAAACACGCTGGTTCGTGCCAGAAGCAGTTATTGAAATTCAACTTATCCGCGGAACTCGAGGAAAGGGGCAATTAGTCGTCCGACGCGCCCCAGCACTGTGCACGCTCATTGCCGCCCTGCCTTCGGCAGCCCTTCCCCCTTGCCGTCGATTTGCCTTTTTGGCCCGCCATGGACTAGATAACCCGGCAGACCAATCCCTTTAAATAGGTTCCTTCCGGAAAATTCAGGGCCGTGGGGTGATCGTCCGGCTGGCCGAGGCGACGAACGATTTGGGCCGTGCGACCGGCGTCCAGCGCCGCATCGGCCACAAATTTCTGAAACAGCTCCATGCTCACCAGGCCGGAGCAGGAAAATGTAAATAACAGCCCGCCGGGCCGCAGAAGCTTGAAGGCCAACAAATTGATATCCTTGTAACCGCGACCGGAGCGGGCCAACTGGCGGCGGGATTCGGCAAACTTGGGCGGATCGAGAATAATCAGATCAAATTGGCGGCCGGAATCCCGGAACCGGCGCAGCAGCTGAAACGCATCGCCGGCGAGATTTTCCACCCTGGACGGGTCGAGGCCGTTTAAAAGCACATGGCGTCGGAGCAGTTCCAGGGCGGCCACGGAGGAGTCCACGTTGACCACCTGGGCCGCGCCCCCCATGAGGGCCCATAGCCCGAAGCCGCCGGTATAGGCAAACGCGTTCAACACCTCGGCCCCCTCGGCCCAGTCGGCGACCAACATTCGATTTTCGCGCTGATCCAGGTAAAAACCTGTTTTGTGACCGTGGCGCACATCGACCAGAAACCGGCTGCGACCTTCCTGGATTTCCAGCAGATCGGGCGGCGGTTGTCCGTAAAGAACACCGGTTCGGTGCGGCAAGCCTTCTTTGGTACGCACGCCGGCGTCCGAGCGTTCATAAATGCCGGCGCACGGCACCAGTTGCGCCAACTGCGCCACGAGGTCCGCTCTCCAGCGTTCGACTCCCGCCGCCAGAAACTGGCAGACCAGATAATCCCCGTAGCGATCCACGATGAGCCCCGGCAAGGCGTCGGACTCGGCGTTGACCAGGCGGCAGGCCGTCCGGGGCTCGCCTGGCGGTCCCCCGCGACGCGCCCGGATGGCTTGCGCCAACCGGGTTTTGAAAAAGGCCGCCGATATGTCTTCCTCGGGGTCGAAGGTCCAGACCCGGGCAATGATCTGGGAGTGAGGTGAGTATGCGCCGCGGGCCAGCCAGGTGCCGTCCCCGGACCGAATCTCCACCGTTTCCCCGGGCCCGGCCAGATCTTCCACCTTCGTCACCGCTCCACTGAAAATCCAAGGGTGGCGGCGTGCCAGTGATTTTTCCCGCCCGTTTTTGAGAATGATAGAAGACATAGTCTACCGGAAGTCGACCGAGTGTCGGATGCTGAAGGGCCTCGCGCCAACACCGGGCGAACGGCCGTTGCCGACCCTTGGGTTGACCCGCTCTCACTTATCCTCGGAGCCGGTGTCGCCTTTGACCGGCAAGAGGCATCCATTCAGGCATTTCTGCACGCATTTGCCGTCACACGGTTCGGTATGAATCGTGATGTTGGTGCCCGGAAAATGCTCTTCGATGCGGGCCGACAGCTGTTCGGTGATTGCATGGGAGTCTTCCACGGTCATCTCGGGATCCACTTTCATATGAAACTCCACAAAGCGGAAACCACCGGCCTTGCGTGTGCGCAGATCGTGAAATCCATGGATGTTATAGCGGTCTTCCCTGATCAGATCACCGATCCAGGCCTCCTCCTCCGCCGGAAGCCTGGCGTCCATGAGATCACGACTGGATTTCACCGTGAGTTCGTACGCCGCCTTGATGATCAGCAGGGCCACGGCAATGGCGGCCGCCGGGTCCAGCCAGTGCAAGTGACGGCCGGGGAAAACTTTTTCTCCCACCCAGATCAGAGCCAGACTGAGCATGACGCCGGCCGAGGTGTAGACATCGGTCCGCAGATGCCAGGCATCCGCCTCAAGGGCCACGGAGTCGGTTTCGCGGCCGACCTTGAAAAGCATCTCCGAGATCGCGAGGTTGACCAAGGTGGAGACGAGCATGACCCCCATCCCCCAACCGAGGGTCTCGATCGCTCGCGGGTGGATCAGCCGATTGATCGCTTCCCAGATGATCCAGGCGGCGGCCAGGAAAATCAGAAGGGCTTCGATGGTTCCGGAAATGTTCTCAATCTTGCCGTGACCGAAGGGATGCTTGGCATCGGCCGGCTGGCTTGACTTGCGAACGGAGAAGAACGCCACGAGGGCCGCCAGCAGATCTGAAAGCGAGTGCACGGCTTCCGATATGATGGACACCGAGCCGATCGACAGCCCGACGATCATTTTCAGGATCACCAGCGCGGTGTTGGATATAACCGACAAAAGCGCGGCGCGCACTTTGCGACGCACGGCATTCATTTGCATTTATTTCATTAGCGCCAGCCCGGTCCCTTGGGCCATGTCAGAGATAAGTTATAGGTTACGGAGGCGCGCGCTGTGCACGACCGGCTAACAACCGCTGCGGATTCATGTGGCGCAGGTTCTATCTGTCTTAGCCATCCTTCCCTGACCGTCGGGAACGCGGCCGCTCGATCAGCCCGTCCGGTCCCGCCATCAGGTGGGTCAACGTGCGCTCGTCGTTTACCATGCGCCAGGAGAGCATTTTGAGGGCATAGCGCAGAACAAGCTCCGTGTACCCGGAATCGCCGGCCAGGTTCTGCTGCTCGCCCGGATCCTTTTGCAGATCGAAAAACAAAGGAGGCAGCGCCGCGAAGTGAACGTACTTGTAACGTCCGTCACGGATCACGTTATAAACGCAGGCTTCAGGGTCGAGATTCAGTTCCCGGTCCGGATATACGCCAGGGTATTCGTCGAAAAAACGGAAATCCACTTCCCAGTGGACTTCCGTCCGCCAATGGTCGGGTGTTTGGCCTCGCAGGAAAGGTACGAGTGAAGTGCCGTCGCATTGGCGGGGCCTAGCGGCACCCATCAGTTCGAGGAGGGTGGGCAGGATATCGATGTTTTCGGTAAAAGCATCGACGATGCGCCCCGGCGCCGGGACGCCATTTTTTCCCGGTGCCCGGATGATGAGCGGAATATGGACATTCCGGTCAAAATAAGCGCCTTTTCCCAGCAGATAATGATCCCCGAGCAGGTCACCGTGATCGCTTCCGAACACGATGACGGTGTCGTCGTACTGGCCGGTTTCCTTCAGCAAGGTCACAAGTCGGCCGATGAGATCATCGATCTCGGTCATCAGGCCGAAATACGTGGCCCGCAATTGCCGCAGGGAGTTCGCATCCCGGGGATAAATCTCCGCGCGATAACTGCCCACATTCAGATTCTTATCCAGCAGAAACGCCAGATAGGGATGTATTTTCCCCTCTTCCTCCACCGACGACGCTTGCACGCAGAGCGGCACATCGTCCGGATGGTACATGTGGTTGTAAGGCTCAGGAGCCAGATACGGCGGATGGGGTCGCAGGTAACTGAGATGCAGCCACCAGGGCTTGCGACCCGGTCGGCGAATAAACTGCCGCGCCAACTCGGTCACGAACGCCGAGTCGCTTGCTTCTTTGGGATACCGCGCGGGGGCATAGGTTTTGCCCCGGGTGGCGGCTCCCGGATAGTTTTCTATGGGATTATAGTAGAGATCACGCAGATTCTCCGGCACCGGGTGGCCGCGTTCTTCGAGCCACAGCGCCCAGGGTTCCGGATTGCTGGTGGAGGGCATCGCCAACACCCGCTTAAAACCGGGCAAAATACCTTCATAGGTGGTCAGCACCGGATCATGCGGGGGATAGCCCCGGGGATCGGGAGTTGTGTCGGTATAACCTACCAGTGTCGGCTCGTACCCGAGTTTGCGCATCTCCAGCGCTAAATTGGTGTGGCGGGCATCCAGCGGGACCCCGTTTTGAATCGAACGGTGATTCTGAAGGTACATGCCCGTATAAAGCGACGCCCGGCTGGGTCCACAGGGAGTGCATTGGGCGTAATGGTTTCGGAAAAGAACGCCCTCCGCAGCCAGGGCATCCAGGTGAGGCGTTTTAACGGTAGGATGGCCCAAGACCGACAGGCACTCGCCCCGCCACTGGTCCGCCGTGATAAACAACAGATTCTTGTTTGGCATGCGTTTACATCCTAACCCCTACAAGCCGGAACGCAAATATTTTGCCCCCGGGTCCCCAAGGAAGATCATTGGACGCTATCTTGCTTTTACGTCAGCCTCGCAAATCCCGGAATCCGCAGGTCCCCACGACCTCCCCCGGGACAAATCCCCGCCGTGTCCGGCGATCGTAAATTTTTGATATCTTATCAGTATGTTGCCCGAACCGGCGACTGGTCGTCAACAAAAGAATCTATGGCAACCCACGTATTTTTGCAAGATCAAAATTTGGACCCACGCCCAAGTATTCGGCTCAGACCCGACCAAGGGTCTCCGCCGCCCGTTTTTTGCCGATTGCAATCAAGGCGATAAACTCGTAGACGATATTGGCCGCCACCAGCGCCGCGAGGTCCGCCACATCCAAATCCGGCAGCACCTCCACCACATCGAATCCGACAAAATTCAAGCCTTTCAGTCCGCGGGCCAATTCGATCGCCTCGCCGCTGGTAAATCCCCCGACCTCAGGAGTCCCCGTGCCGGGAGCAAAGGCCGGATCCACCACATCGATGTCAAAAGTCACAAAGACCTTGGCCTCTCCAACGCGGTTTTGGATTCTTTGCAGCAGCGGCCCCAACCCGATCTCCCGCACCTCGACCATCGGTATCACATCGAACCCCAGGGTTTTCGAATCCTCGTAGGCGTCCTTGGAATAAACGGACCCGCGCATCCCGATTTGCACCGAATGATTTGGCTGGAGCAGGTTCTCTTCAACCGCCCGGCGAAACGGGGAACCATGATAATAAGGCTTTCCGAAATACTGCACATTGGTGTCGGTGTGGGAGTCAAAATGAATCAAGGCCACGGGACCCTGTTTTTTCGCGATGGCCCGCAACTCGGGCAGCGTGATGGAGTGGTCACCGCCGATGGCGATGGGAATCACGCCGCACTGCACCAGGGAGTCGAGTTCGGCTTCGATCATACGATAAGTATCTTCGATATAGCCTGGAATGACGGCCAGATCCCCGTAATCCACCCCGGAACAGGCGTCGAAGAGATCGATATCCTGCGCTAAATTGTACGGCCTTAAGGTAACCGAAACCTTACGGACGGCGTCCGGTCCCGATCTTTGGCCGGTGCGGTAAGAGGTACCGCCGTCCCAAGGGATACCCACAATTGCAAAGTCAACGTCTGCGAGGGTTCGGGTGTGAGGCAACCGCATAAAGGTTTTGATTCCGGCAAACTTGGGAAGTTCCTGAGGCGTAATCGGTTTGTAGGTGGCCAAATTTTCTACTCCTTCGTTGCGGCATGGACCGACGCCGTCGGTGTCAGGGGAAGAGGACCTCCCGCCCGATCGTGGGGCAGGTTGCCGGGCCGGGGTGTTGTCGGCGGTTCTTCGCCCCGGCTTGGGGTCCCCCGGCTCAATTGCGCTGCGGACCGCCTCAGGCGTAAGTCAACAGCGGCTCGCCGCGACGCCGAACAGGGAGGCCCATAAAACCAGTAGCACATCTCGCCATGGATTACCACCGGAATGCGCGTGGCGTTCATGGGCATGATCGATGACGACTTTCGATTCAGACCCTTGACAGCCGGAGAAACATGATTAGGAATAACGTTTCAGCCCTATGAAAAGCCATGGTTAGGTCGACCGCTGGTCGACTTTGGGGGGATCCGCCCCTTGCCCCAACCGAACATTTTTCTACGATTATTTTTGGAGGCCTGCGAATATGCAAAATAATTTTAGAAAGAATGCTCGTTTGAACCAAAACCCTGCAAAATGTGCCCGCAATCCTTGCGCCGATCCTGACGTTTAGCTTCGCTGTTCCCCAACGACCCCAACGCTTCGGAAGGCAAACGGCGTCTTTCACGGAAGCCTGTGGGGGGATTGACCGCGGTCGCCCCATGCAGCCCCACCGGCAGCGCGGGCGACGGCGCCTGTGGGCATGCTCCCAGCGCCAGGGAGGCAAAAATTAGTTTTGATATTGCCCTTGTCGAATAGTATAAGTGATGGTTGAAATGTCGGAAAACCTATTTCTTGTTATCTGTTTGATCCTAGCGCTCATTGTCTTAATCGGCCTGTATCGCCGACATCGATGATGGATATTGCCCGGCGCCGGGCGGATACGGCCGTAAAGAAAATCCGCAGGGTCTTAATGCGTGTCCATTCCGAATGCAGACAGCTTGGAATGGACACGCATTAAATTAGAAGGCGGACGCCCAGCTGCAATTACGCGCTTGATCCCGCGTGACGGGAGGAGGACAACGTGTCATGGATATCCAGGAAATCACCCAGAGTGTAGAGAAGCAAAGCGTGGTGCTGCGTCAGGTCATGGCCGAAGTGCAGAAGATCGTCGTGGGCCAGCGCAACCTGGTGGAGCGGTTGCTGATCGGGCTTCTCTGCGAAGGGCATCTGCTGTTGGAGGGCCTTCCCGGTTTGGCGAAAACAACCGCCGTCAAAACGCTGGCGACCAGTATCCGAACGACATTTCAGCGGATCCAATTCACTCCGGACCTGCTCCCGGCCGACATCCTGGGAACCCAGATCTACCGTCCGGACAACGGGTCGTTTGAAATCCGCAAAGGCCCCATCTTTCACAATATCATCTTGGCCGATGAAATCAATCGGGCGCCTGCCAAAGTTCAGAGCGCGCTCTTGGAGGCCATGCAGGAGCAACAGGTGACCATCGGGGAAAAGACCTTCCTCCTGGAGCGGCCCTTCCTGGTTCTGGCCACCCAGAATCCCATTGAACAGGAGGGAACCTACCCACTGCCCGAAGCCCAGATCGACCGCTTCATGTTGAAAATCAAAGTCGATTATCCGTCGCCTGAAGAAGAGAAGGAAATCATGAACCGGGCTTACAACGGCGCGGCCCAAAATGTCAACGGCGTGGTGGAAGTGGCCGCGATCGAGTCGGCCCGTAACATCATGCGTTCCATTCATATGGAAGAAAAACTCGTGGACTATATCGTGCGCCTTTCCGGTGCCACCCGCCACCCGGCAGGCTTCGGCCTGGATTTAGGTCCTTTAATCAGCTACGGGGCCTCCCCCCGGGCCTCGATCTGGCTGGGTCTGGCCGCCCGGGCCCATGCTTTCCTGAATGGGCGGGGGTATGTCACACCCCAGGACATCAAATCCATGGCGCCCGATGTCCTGCGGCACCGGATCATCCTGAGCTATGAAGCCGAAGCCGAAGGCCAAACCACGGATGATCTGATCCGAATCCTGCTGGAACGCATCGAGGTCCCTTAAATTGCTGCCGCCAGAGTTGCTCAAGAAGATTCAAGGATTTCATTTCAAGACCCGACACCTGGCCAATGACCTGTTTGCCGGACAGTACGAAAGCGCGTTCAAAGGCCGCGGGATCGAATTCGCCGAAGTCCGGGAGTACCAGCCGGGCGACGACATCCGCACCATTGACTGGAACGTCTCGGCCCGCTTCGGGCATCCCTTTGTGAAGGTCTTTCATGAAGAACGCGAACTGACCGTGATTTTGTTACTGGATCTTTCGGGGTCCCATCTGTTCGGCACACGGCGGCGATTCAAGCGGGAGCTTCTGGCGGAGGTCGCCGGCATGCTGGCCTTTCTGGCGATCCGTACCAATGATAAAGTGGGGGCGATTCTCTTCAGTTCGCAGGTCGAAAAATATATCCCCCCCAAGAAAGGCGCCTCCCATGTCTGGCAGCTGATCAAAGAGATCTTTACCTACGAACCCCAGGCCTTGTCCACCAATCTGGACACCGTCTTCAATTACCTCAACCGGGTGGTCAAGCGTCACGCCATCGTGTTTCTGATCTCGGACTGCCTGGATACCGGCTATGAAAGGTCCTTCAGGCTGACGGCCCAAAAGCATGATCTGACGGTCATTCGGATATCCGACCCCGCCGAACAGGACTTCCCCGCCCTGGGCCGGATGGCCCTGCGCGATCCGGAAACCGGGCAGGTGGCGCTGATCAATACGAACAGCCGGATCCTCAGAGAGAAATGGCGGCAATATCACCGCGCGCAGGCCGCCTTCCTTCAGGAACTCCTCAAACGCACCGGCGTCGAGCGGGTAGATGTGCACACCAATGGATCCGTGGCGGAACCTCTGGCGCGTCTGTTTGACCGCCGGCGGAAGCGGATGTGAGAGGGGCGCCGGCCGAGCGGCGACGGCGCAGGTCGGGGATAAGAAATGGGCCCCGCTGTTTGCGGGCGGCCGAATATCGGCCATGGGATAAAAATGGATTGCGGTTTTTTTCAAAATACGGTTCGCGTTCCTTTCAACTTTTTTGCGACCAGACGGTTTTCATCACATCGCCCCAACCCCGTTGCATTAAGCCTTGCTCTGCTAGCGGTGCTCGGGCTGTTGGCCCCGGGCGGACATGCGGAGACGGAAACCAGCGCCGGCCCGGCGGCCGGGCCTGAGTTAACTGCGGCCTTCGATCAGACGTCCGTCCCGGTCGGTGCGACGGTCACGCTGGTATTGAACTATCGCCTTCCGGAAGGAGCCCGGCTGCCTGAGCAACCGGAAATCCGCGGACTCGCCGGACTGACCGTCTTGGAACGTACGCCGGCGCCCGGCCAGATCAGAATCCGGCTGCTGGTGGATCGATTGGACCGGCTCACCACCGGGACCCTCGGTCTGGTTTATATCGATCAGGCCAGCCAAACCCAGGTTATGGAGACCGCGGCCCTTGCCGTGGAGGTGGTCTCCAACCTGGGCGACAAACCCGCCGAGGCCCAACTGCGGCCCATTCAGGAGATTATTCGCACCCAGGCGCGCTGGCGGACCTATCTGCCCTGGGCGGTCGGGCTCTTAGGCCTTCTGCTGGCGGCCGGGGGTCTGTTCTGGTGGTTCAAACGCAAACGGGTGGAAGAGTTATCCGCCGAAGTTATCGCGCCGCCTCATATCCGGGCCCGCCAAGCGCTCGAACAATTAGAAGCGCACCAACTTTTTGAAAGCGGAAAGATAAAGGAATTCTATTTTCGGTTCTCCGAAATATTGCGTCGTTATATGGAAGACATCCGGAATTTTCCGGCGGCCGAATGCACCACGGAAGAAATTGCCAAGCAAATCACCCATGCCCAGGACCGCCAACTTCTGCCTCTGCTGCACCAGGCCGATCTAGTTAAATTTGCCGACACGGTCCCCTCCCCGGCCCGCAAGGAGGATGACATCCAGCGGGCAATGGCCTACATTCAGGCGACCAGCCCCGCGGCGGAGCCGCGTGCCGCAAACGCGATGGGCCGGGAGGTGGCGGTATGATGTTTCGCTTTGCCTATCCGCTTGTTCTCGCGCTTCTCATCGGCGTGGCCGGCTGGTTGACGCTGAGCCTTCGCAAAAAACCGCTGGGTATCACCTATTCCATGACTTCCCGGCTGGCGGAGTTGGCCGGCCCGGGCCGTCGCCTGGAGGACAAGCTTCCCCTGGTTCTGCGGACCGCCTGCCTGATTCTGCTGGTTCTGGCCGCCGCCCGCCCGCAATTCTTCAACGTGTCCCGGGAGATCCGTTCCCACGGGGTGGACATCATGCTCTGTCTGGATACTTCCGGTTCGATGCAAGCCCTGGATTTTCAGCTGGACGGCCAACCGGTCTCCCGTCTGACGGCCGTCAGGAAAGTCGTCGCGGACTTCATCCGCCGAAGAGAAACGGACCGCATCGGCCTGGTGGTTTTTGGGGAAGAGGCTTTCACCCAGTCACCCTTGACGTTGGACAAGGGCCTGCTACTGGAACTGGTGAACAAGATGCAGATCGGGATGGCTGGCGACCGCACTGCCATCGGCTCCGCCCTGGCCATCGGCGGCAAGCGGCTGAAGGATCTCAAAGCGGAATCCCGGATCCTCATCCTGCTCACCGACGGCCGGCACAACGCGGGCGACCTGACGCCCGAGCAGGCCGCGGAAGCCGTTCAGGCCTTGGGGGGCAAAATCTACACCATCGGAGTGGGGGGCAAGGGACCGGCCCCCTTTCCGGTGCAGACGATTTTCGGCACGCGCATCGTGCATCAGCGGGTGGATCTGGACGAAGCGACCCTGCAAAAAGTGGCCGAACTGGGAAATGGCCGCTATTTCCGGGCCGCGGACACGGATCAGCTGGCGGAAATTTACGCCCTCATCGACCGCGAACAGAAAACCGAAACCAAAGTCAAAGAGTTTTTTCATTTCCGGGAGCTTTATTACTATTTTCTCGTTCCGGCCCTGGCCTTGTTGGGTTTGGAAATTCTTCTGCGCACAACTCTCCTGAGGGTGATTCCATGACGTTGAACCATTGGTGGATATTGCATTTCCTGTGGCTGTTGCCCTTGGCCGCCTGCGCGCTGGTCGTGCAGCGGCGCAAGCAGCAACGCGCCCTGGAACAGTTTGCGGACGCCGAACTCCTCAACCGCCTGACCGCCCCGGAACGCCGAGGTCGACGACTGCTCAAGGGCATCTTGGTGCTTACGGCGCTGAGCCTCATACTCTTGGCCTTGGCCGGGCCGCGTTGGGGCAGCCACTACCAGGAAGCCCGTCAAAAAGGCGTGGACATCATGATCCTGGTGGACGTGTCCCCCAGTATGTTGGTGGAAGACCTTCCCCCCAACCGCCTGGAGCGGGCCCGGCGGGAAATTCTCGATTTTTTGCGCGCAGTGGAGGGGGACCGGGTCGGTCTGGTGGCCTTTGCCGGTGCCGCCTTTGTCCAGTGTCCCTTGACCCTGGACTATGCGGCGCTGCAAATGTTTTTAAACGCCTTGCAGCCGGATCTGGTGCCCGTGCCGGGCACGGATTTGGGCGCGGCCATCGAAACCGGTCTGTCGGCCTTCGACTTTAACGCCGCCACGGATAAAGTCATGCTGCTGATCACCGACGGGGAGGATAACGAGGCCCGCGGGCGTGAGGCCGCACGCCAGGCGGCGGCCAAAGACGCCAAGATTTTTGTCTTCGGCATCGGGGACCCCTCCGGGGGGCCGATTCCGGCCGGTAACGGACAGGGGGGCTTCAAAAAGGATGCGGGAGGCCAACTGATTCTATCCAAATTGGATGAGGCCGGCCTCCGCCAAATCGCGTCCATTTCCGGCGGCACCTATGTGCGCTCGGTGGCCGGCGATTTGGACCTGGACCTTCTCTACTTCGAAGGCATCAAATCCCGCACCGAAGCGCAGACCCTCAAAAGCGGCAAAATCAAAGTGTACGAAGAGCGCTTCAGTTTTTTTGTATTGGCGGCCTTTCTTTGTCTATTGTTGGAGGGTCTGATCGGTACCGGGGTCAGATCCGAGATGCCCCCGGCCAGTCGCGGTTCCCCGGGCGTGGCGCGCGCCGGACTGGGGGCGGTCCTTGGCTGCTGGGTGTTTCTCGAACTTCTGGGGGCGACCCCGGCCCAGGCCGCGCAGACTCCCGATGAACTCTACCGGCAAGGCCGTTTTAGCGAAGCGGAAAAAGCGTATGCCCAAGCGGATATGGATCACCCCAAGGACGTCCGCTATCGCTACAACCGCGGCTGCGCCGCTTACCAGAACAGTGACTATCCGGGCGCGGCGGCGGCTTTTACCAGCGTATTGCGAAGGGCGCAAGATGATGACCTCCGGTTCAAGGCCGCCTACAATCTCGGCAATACCGCCTATCAACAAAACGATTTTGCAGCGGCAAGGCATTATTACCGGCAGGCCCTCGGTTTTAACCCTGCCAGTGAGGATGCCCGGCATAATCTGGAGCTCGCCCTGCGGGCATTGGACAAGCAAAAGCAGCAACAATCGGACGCACCCCCGCCCCAATCGCCGCAAGACAATGGCCGCCAGGAAGAGCCATCGGATTCCGCTGAAAGCAAACCAGGTCCGGACCGACCCCCGGATGAGGGCACCCGGCAGCGGCCGTCCCAGGAACAAGCGGGCGACCGCCAGGATCCGGCGACCGCAAAACGCCAGGCGCCCCAACCGCGAGAAAGCGCGCAAGCCGGCACGGAGCGCAACGCGGAACAGGACGCCCCCCGGGATCTGACCGGCGATCTAAAACCGCGGCAGAATTTGCCCCCACCAACGGGCGAACAACCATCGCGGGAGGCAGCCATGTCCATGATCGATAAAAAGAAGGCCGAGGCGCTGCTGGATAATATCAATGAGGACCGGACGCAATTCATGCGTTTTCAGGTCCCGGCGGCGAAAAGACAGGGAGTGGCATCGGGCAAGGATTGGTGAAACCCCAAGCGCTGCTGGGCGGTGTTGCAGCCAGCCATTTTGGCATTGTTTGGGGAAGCATTGATTTCTGGTATAAAGGTCAAAGGAGCGCTTCGCTTAAGGTTAGAGGCAAAAAACTTTGACTTCACTTTCTAGCCACAGGCTTGGATAATCGCGAGACGGGTCGCTATGAAATCCGTGATTTGGACAGTCAAGATTTGGTTGTTAATCGCCCTTGCGCTGGGGCTGGCGGCAGAGCCGGTGTCCGCCGAAATGTCGGTGAGCCTGAGCCTGGATCGATCCGAGGCCACCCCGGCGGATACGATTCAGATGAAGGTCACGGTCGCAGGGAGTCGCGACCGCCATTTCGAGCCTCGCATCCTGGGGCTCGAGAATTTCACCGTGACCCCGGGGGGCACCTCCAGCCGCATCGAATTCATCAACGGCAAGATCAGTGCCCGCATGGAGTACACCTACTTCATTCAGCCCCGACAGACCGGAATCTTCCAAGTCGGACCGGCCGAGGTCGAAGTCGGCGGCCAACTTCTTCAAAGCCAAACGACCCAATTGCGGGTGGTCCCGCCGGCCCCGTCCCGGGGTGAAACCCGCGGATCCCTGTTTCTGAGCGCCGAGCTGGCGGCGAGCGAGGTCTACGTGGACGAGCAGACGGTCTACATTCTGAAACTCTGCCGTCGGGCCCGGATCGAGAATGTTTCGCTGCAGCTCCCCGAGGCCGAGCATCTCGTTTTTCAGCAGCTGGGCGAACCCCGGGAGTATCGCCGTCAGTTCAATGGGCAGGATTACCAAGTTCTGGAGGTACGCTATGCCCTGGCCGCCTCGCAAGTCGGAACTTACACGGTCGGCCCGGCCCGAATGAAAATGACCGTGCTGGAATCCCGTCGGCGATCGTCCCGGAGTCTTTTCGACGACCCCTTTTTCTCCTTCTCCTCCGGGCGGCCGGTAACCCTGGCCAGCGAAACGGTGGCGCTGCGGGTGCGCGGGTTGCCGGAGGAAGGTCGGCCCGGAGATTTCAGCGGACTGGTGGGCCGCTTTGAAATTGACTCCGAGCTGGCGCCGGCGGCCGTCAAGACCGGGAACTCCGCCACTCTGACCGTTCAGGTGCGCGGTCACGGCAACGTCAAGCATATTCCGGATCTGAAATTGCCCGCGCCGGAGCATCTCAAGGTCTACGCCGATCAACCGGTGTTGGAGATCACACCGGAACCGCAGGGGCTGACGGGGACCAAGACCATGAAATGGGCGCTCGTGCCGGAACAGG
>CP070697.1:262848-281869 GCA_020353555.1 Desulfobacterales bacterium | reverse complement strand
ACACCAGTAAGATTTCCTGCTTGGTGATAACCGCCACGGTGCCCAGGGCGGCCCCCAAGGACAGGGAACCGACGTCCCCCATGAAAACCTGGGCCGGATAAGCATTGAACCAGAGAAACCCCAGACCGGCTCCCGCCAGCGCCCCACAAAAAATGGTCGTCTCCCCGCAGCCGGCGACATAGTTGATCTGCAGATAATTGGCAATTTTCACGTGGCCGGCCACATACGAGAAGATCATGTAGGTGGCGGCCGCGATAATAGCCGGACCGATGGCCAGACCATCGAGTCCGTCGGTCAGATTGACGGCGTTGGAGGCTCCCACAATTACGAATGCCGCAAAAAGAATATAACCCCAGCCGAAATCCGGTGATAGATTCTTGAAAAATGGTATGGTCACCTGCGTGGGAAAATTCGGGTGGGTATACACCAAAAACCCGGTGATCAGGGCGATCACGGTCTGCAGCAGGAATTTCCGGCGCACCGTCAAGCCTTTGCTCTGTTTTTTCACCTGCATCAAATAATCGTCGATAAACCCGATCGCGGCATAGCCGAGCGTGACGATCAATACGATCCAGACGAAATAGTTGGTCAGATCGCTCCACAGCAGCGTGGAAATGGTAATGGATGAGATGATCAGGGTTCCCCCCATGGTCGGGGTGCCTGCCTTGGCTTGGTGTCCGGCGGGACCGTCGTCGCGAATGTATTGGCCCACCTGCATGCGGCTGAGTTGGCGGATCATCCAGGGGCCCAGCAAGATACAGATTAAGAAAGCCGTGAGGCTGGCATAGATCGTTCGGAAGGTAATGTATCGAAATACATTAAAAACCGATATCGTGCTATGCAGCGGATAGAGCAGATGGTAAATCATATGTCAGGCATTCGTTATTGGGTTTACGGACTCCCCCCACTCCTTGATCCCCTGGACGATTTTTTCCATCTCCATGGCCCGGGAACCCTTGACCAGGACCCAGTCCTCCGGTTCGAGCCAGTTCTTCAGGTCCTGCAGAATAGCTTCGCGGGAACCGGTAAAAATATCGCGGGAATGCATTTGGGCCGCGTTCGCCCCGGCCGCGACGCAGGCCGCAAACTCACCGGTCACATACAAGCGGGCGATACCGGACCGGGCGGCCGCGGCCCCGATTTGGGTGTGCAGCGCCGGGGCCTGTTCACCGAGCTCACGCATATCACCGGCCACCAGAATCCCCCGGCGATGGCCGCGCAAGGACGTCAACGTGCCGATCGCGGCTTCCATGGAGCTTGGGTTGGCGTTATAGGTATCATCGATGATATGAATCCTGTTGGCCGTCTGCATGACATTCAGGCGACCGGGTGCCGGTGTAAATGCTTCCAGGCCGGACTTGATTTCGTTGGCCGTTAAGCCGGCCAGATAGCCGACGGCGGCCGCCGCCAGGGCATTGCTGACCATGAAACGTCCGGGGGTTTTGAGACGGACGGCTACCCGGATTTCCGGCAGGACCAGGGTGAAAGTGACCCCCGGTGGTTTTTCCTGAATATCTTGCGCCCGCACGGTCGCATCCGGCGACGAGCCAAACAGCACCACTTCCTGTTGCGCGCGGGCGGCCAACTTCAGAACCAGGGCGTCGTCGGCATTGAGCACCGCTTTTCCCAGCGGCCGGATCTTTTCCAGCAGCTCGCCCTTGGCATGCATGACGCCTTCCACCGAACCCAAGCCTTCCAGATGCGCGGGGCCGATGTTTGTGATCAGACCGATATCCGGCGCGCAGATGTCACCCAGCACGGCGATTTCACCCGGATGGTTCATGCCCAGCTCCACGACGGCCCATTGATGACCGCGGCCCAGTTGCAGCAACGTCAGGGGGAGTCCGATTTCATTGTTCAAATTGCCGATCGTGGCCAACGTGTTGAATTTGCGTTCGAGGACACCGGCCGTCATTCGGCGGGTCGCGGTTTTGCCGTTGGAGCCGGTAATCGCCGCCACGGACACAGTGGTCCGGCGGCGGTTGGCCGCTGCCAGAGCTCCCAGGGCTTGCGTGGTATCGGCGACGCCCACACAGACGATGTTTTTTTTCTGCCAGGCCGTTAGGGGCAAGTCAGCGACTTTGTCGTCGTTGACCACCAGACCGTTGACGCCCTGGACGACAACCTCCCCGGCGAACGTATGACCGTCATGGATCTGCCCGATGATGGCCACAAAGAGATCCTCCGCGGATATCCGGCGCGAGTCGATGGACACGCCCGCGAACCGACGCGTCAAATCCCCGCACAGCAGTCGGCCGCGGGTGGCGTCGAGGATATCTTGCGTTGTCCATGGTAGAGGATGAGTCATTTCAATCGCGCTAGGGCTGCGAGTTAGCAGTTGGGCGTTACGGGTTACGATTGCGAATTTCAATTTGCCACGGACGCCAGCGCTTGTGCGGCTTCCTGTCGATCATCGAAAGCAATGCGCGTGGCGCCGATGATCTGATAGGTTTCATGGCCCTTGCCGGCAATCAGGACGGTGTCGCCGCGACGGGTCAGATGGATCCCCAGCCGGATCGCCCGGTGTCGGTCCGGTTCGATGACAAAGCCGCGGGCGGTCCAGTCGGCATCCAATTCCGCCAGGGTGTACGGATATGTCTGGGCCCGTTTGATGCCGCTGACGATCTGGTCAATGATCGCCAGCGGAGCCTCGGTGCGGGGATTGTCCGAGGTGATAACCGCCAGATCACAGAGCCGGGCGGCGATTTCTCCCATGAGCGGTCGTTTGGCATTATCCCGATCGCCCCCACAGCCGAACACGCAGATAATTCTATCCGACGTTACGGCCTTGAGGGCGGACAATACATTTTCCAGGGCATCCGGGGTATGCGCATAATCCACGTATACATGCCGGCCGGTGGCATTGGGAATCTGTTCCAGGCGCCCGGGCACGGCCGCAACGCGCTGCAAGCCGGCCGGGATGACGTTCAGCGGAAGGTTCAGGGCGAGGCCCACACCCGTGGCGCACAGAATATTTTCGAGGTTATGATTGCCGACCAGCCGGGAGTGAAAATCAAAGTGCCCGGCGGGAGTCGTAATGTTCCCGTGAATACCGCTCAAATCGCAATGGGTCGCCGAGGCGGTGATCAGGCAGTCCGGCGTCCGGCCGGTGGTTAGCACCCGCATGGGTAACATGGCCGCCAGCTCCCGGCCCTTGGCATCGGCACAGTTGATGACCGCCGTGGTTGACGCCCGGGGGCGCCCGGCGTTCAGATATTCGGTAAAGAGCCGTTTTTTTGTGTTCCAGTAAGATTGCATGTCGCCATGAAAGTCGAGATGATCCTGACTTAAATTGGTAAACACCCCCACGGCAAACCGGCAGTTTTTGATGCGCTGCAGTTCGATCGCATGGGAGGAAGCTTCCAGAACCACATGGGTGACTCGCGCGCGGACCATCTCCGCCAAAATCCGTTGCAGATCCAGCGATTCGGGGGTGGTCATCGGGTTGGTAAAGGTTTGGCCGGCGTAACGGTAGTTGATGGTTCCGATGACGCCCACCGCCAGCCCGGCCGTGGACAGGATACTCTCGATCAGATAGGAGGTCGTGGTCTTGCCGTTGGTGCCGGTAATACCAATCAGGGTTAGACGTTCCGAGGGGTTCTCATAAAACCGGGCCGCCATGGAGGCCAGGGCCGCGCGGGTGTCCGTCACCTGGACGGAAATCGGATCGTCACGCGGCGGGCTGTCATTACCGCCGTTGACTCGCGGCGTGCCGGCCGGGTTTTGGGTCACCACGGCCGCCGCCCCGCGCGCCAGGGCTTCCTCAATGAAGTCGTGGCCGTCGGCCCGTTGGCCCTTGAGCGCCACAAAAAGCCCCCCGGGTTGCACGTCCTGAGCGCGGCAGTGGATGGAACCGATTTCAGGATCCGGATCAGAGCGATAGAGCCTGGAACCAAGGGCATCGGGTTGATAGTCATTGTTTCTCTCCTTGGCCCGTTGTTCCTGACGGTCGGCTTTCACACTGCCGATGCGGATCGGATCGATTGTTTCTAGTAATGTGGAAAGCTTCATCCTAAGGCCTCGTTTTCCCGGGAAACCTTGAATTGCTCAGATCCTTTTTGAGGGGGTACATTCAAATAATTGAGCGTTTCATGGGCAATCTGGCGGAAGGCCGGGGCCGCCACGACCCCGCCGTAGGGCTGATGCTGGGGTTCGTCGATGACCACCAGGATCGCCACGGCGGGATTTTCGGCCGGAACAAATCCGATAAAAGAGGCGATATGCTTGGTGTGGGTATATCTTCCCTCCCCATCGATTTTGCGTGCCGTGCCCGTCTTGCCGCAGACGGTATACCCATCCAGGGCGGCGTTGACGCCGGTGCCTCCCGGTTGCGTGACCGACCTCAGCATTTTCTTCACGATGGCGGCACTTTGCGCAGAAATGACCTGTCGGACCTTTCGGGGGCCGAAGCTTGCGACGGGGCTGCCGTTTTGATCCACCACCGCCTCGACGATATAGGGTTGCATGAGAACGCCATCATTGGCGATAGCCGCCAGGGCCGTAATGAGTTGAATGGCTGAAACGGAAATGCCATGGCCAAAGGAAATGGCCCCCGTATCAATATGGGACCAGCGGGAATAATGTGCCAAGCTGCCGGCCGTCTCACCCGGGCAATCAATTCCGGTTGTTACTCCGAAGCCGAACCCGCGCAGTTTCTCGTAAAGCCTTTGCGGGCCGATTTGCTCGCCGATTTTGATCGCACCGATATTGCTCGAATACTTGATAATTTGCTGCAGCGACAGCCATCCGTGAGGGGTATGGTCATGAACCACATTGCGGCCCACCCGATAAGTGCCGTTTTCGCAGAAAAAGATGCTGTTGCGGCTGATCTTACCGGATTCAACCGCGGCGGCGGCGCTGAAAACCTTCAGGGTTGAACCCGGTTCAAAGGCGTCGGTAATGGCTCGATTGCGCCAGGAGGCTTTATCAAAATCCGCGTAGGTATTCGGATTAAAAAAAGGAAAATGCGCCAATGCCAGGACCGCCCCGGTTTGGGGCGCCATCACGATGGCCATGCCAGAGTGGGCGGAAGCGTCCGTGACGGCTTCCTGCAGCGCGCTCTCGGTGATAAACTGAATGGTCCGATCAATCGTGAGGACGATATTGTGCCCCTGGGTGCTGGCCACCCGTCTTTGTTCCGCCCGAAACCCGTTGCCTAAAGCATCTTTGAAAACCTTAAAACTGATTTGCGGTCCGCGCAACTGCTCTTCGTAGACAAATTCGAGCCCTTCGAGCCCCTTCCCGTCCAATCCCGTAAAACCAAGCGCCTGAGCCGCCAGCGTCCGGTTGGGATAAAAACGGCTGTGTTCCGGCACGAACCCTACGCCTTCCAATCCGAGCGCCTTTACCGCCTTGGTTTCCTTGGGAGTGGCCTGGCGCTTGATCCAAACGAACGTCTTTTTGGAAGTCAGCCGGCGCTTGATTTGCTTGTCGCGCATGTTAAGAACCTTGGCCAGCGCTTTGGCCGTGGCCGGGGCATCCTGAATCTGAGCCGGGTAGGCGGCGATCGAAGTCACATCGATACTGACCGCCATGGCGTGCCGGTGGCGATCATATATCGTTCCGCGCTTGCCGGTGGCTTGCCATGATTTTTCACACAGATCATAGGCCTTTTGTGATAACCAGGGGCTGCGATAAAGCTGCAGATAGACCGCCTTGGCACTGATCACCCCGAAGCAGCCTAAAAAAAGACTGCCGACGAGAATTATCCTTAAATTGATGTATTTGCGGTTCATGGCCCTCACGGAATCAGAATGAGTTGTTCCCGGCTGGGTGTGACCAGACCCAGCTGAGTTCTGGCGATCCGGGCGATGCGCCGGGGCGATTTCAAGTGTGCCAGCTCAATTTTCAGATTGTCCTGCAATGTCATGAGTCGCTGATATCGGGCGTTCTCTTCGGAAATTTCATAGCGGGTCCGGACACATTGAACCCGGCACCAGGTATAAAAAAGCAGCTCCCCGATAAAAAGTCCCATGAGAACTATGCACATTAGGGTGACCTTGGCGCTGCGATTGCGGCGGGGCGCTTTCTTTTGCATCATCGACGTTAATTGTTTTCTGCAGGTTCACTCTTACGATCAAGCCACGCAATGCGCGCCAAGCCACGCGAGACGGAAACAATTCTTTTTTTGTTTTGGGGGTTGAGTTGGATGACCCCAGCGCTGGGCCGGGTGGAAATCTGACTCTTTGAATTTTCAACCAGTTTCAGCTCACCGCTAGAATTCTAGGTTCTTCGCGTTCGTTGCATGCTTCTCAGTGCAAGTTCAGCCGGGAGTTCTGCGCCCCGGTTGGCATCCGTTGGCTGATAACGGATGTGAGTCTTCGGCCCTCGGTCTGCCGCCCTCGGTCTGCCGCCCTCGGTCTGCCGCCCTCGGTCTGCCGCCCTCGGTCCTGGTCTCCCGGGACCGCCACCCTATAGCTTGGCGATCGCTCGAAGCCGGGTGCTGCGGGCCATCGGGTTGGCCGCTATTTCGGCGGCCGCCGGTCGGACCACCTTTTTCGTCAGTAGGCGGATCCGACTTTTTTGGCCGCACACGCATTGGGGCAGTTTCGGTGGGCAAAGGCATCCTTGTGCCAGGGCTTTAAAGCGTTGTTTGACGATTCGGTCTTCAAGGGAATGAAACGATAGGACACAGAGCCGGCCGTCGGGCTTTAGCAGGTCAACGGCAAACTCCAAGAAGGCCTCTAGTTTATCCAGTTCCTGGTTCACAGCAATGCGCAAAGCCATAAATACCCGCGTAGCCGGATGGATATGCTGATCGGATATGGCGCGGGCCGGAATCGAACCGGCAACTATTTCTGCCAGTTGCCTGCTCGTGCGGATGGCGGTTTGCTTTCTAACGCTGACGATGTTGTGCGCGATTTGATTGGCCCAGCGCTCTTCGCCGTATTGTTTAATGATTTTGCGCAGCGTGTCTTCCGGCGCACGGTTGATCAGATCGCCCGCGGTTTCCGGGGTGTCAACATCCATTCGCATATCCAACGGTTCATCTTTTCTAAAACTAAAACCGCGGCCGCTATTTTCAAGCTGGTGCAACGAGAGCCCCAGATCCAGCAGCATGCCGTCCACCGCCGCGATTTTCAGCTGCGTTAAGAAATCCGGAAGTTGGACAAAATTGCCATGAAATAGGCGCACATTGGATGCATAAGCCTGCAGGACTTTTTGGGCGTTGGTGATCGCATCGATATCTTGATCGATGCCGACCAGTAATCCGTCGGGCAAAATCTTCTCGCAGATTGCGCGGGCGTGACCGGAGCCGCCCAGAGTGCCGTCGACGTAGATTTTTCCCGGTTGGCAATCGAGGTAATAGGCTACCTCGGTCGGCATTGCAGGGATATGTCTGTACGCCATCCAATTAGATTCCTAATTTGGCAATCTCGTTTCGGACCTCCTCTATCTGCAAGTCTTTCTCCAAGCTTATATCCTCGCTTTCCCAGTTTTCCCGGGACCAGATTTCGAAATGGTCAACGACGCCGACCAGCGCGATCTCTTTGTCGAGTCCGGCGTATTGTCTCAACGTCGGGGGAATAAGGATGCGATCCTGTTTGTCGCAATTGCATTCAAAAGCGCCGCCGACAAAAAACCGTCGGAAGCGGCGCATGTAAGTGCTGGTTGCGGCCAAAGCCAATATCTTGGATTCTAACTTATTCCATTCTTCATGGGTGAAAGCGACCAGGCAGTTGTCCATGCGGGAGACCACGACTCCGTCGGCCCCATCGGATTTGATGGCCTCCCGAAAGCGGGCTGGAATGATAATTCGCCCTTTCCCATCGATGTTGTGAAAGGAGCTCCCGCGGAACATAAGACCTTTCAGATCATCCAGTCTGAACCATTTTAAACCATTCTACTCCAGATTAAACCCCATCTTAGGTTCTGTGTCAAGCAAAAAGTAGCAGGATTTTTGAGGGATTTTTCGCGGTCAAGAAGGAAAAATATCTAAAAGGGGGAACGTCGAATTGGGCCAATCGCCTTGGCGAATGGGCCTTTATCCAAATGACTCCGAAAGGTTACCGATTGTCGCGGCCCGCTGTGGACGGGGCTCTTCTTAAAGCCCAGCGCAATCACTTTTTTCGGGGCAAAGACCCGAAATTGATTAAAGCTAAGCTAATTCTAGCCTATATAATAATTAGATTGGCAAGTTCGAACTGATCGAGTTTTAGCCATCAGCACGCTTATACTTCAGGCAAGGGCCCTCTGTAAATAGAGTTGGCCCGCAAATGAGTCGCCCCCGCGGTGGGATTCACATTCAAGGAAGGCGCATCCCGCTGCGGTGGGATTGATCACGGGCCTACCTGGAGTGCTTCGAGGATTAGAATTTGAGCCTGAAGCCGAAATTGGGATAATCGCCATTTCCGGGCAGACTTTGAGCAGTCGAGGACGTGGACCAGGGTTATGACCAAAATTCTTCACATCATCACCGGGTTAGATATGGGCGCTCCGACGCAGAACACGCTGCTGGCCTGTTACCATTTGAGCGACAAGTATGATTCGCTCATTGTGCATGGCCTTGGACGCGAATCAAAGATGGCCGATCTCGAAAAACAGGCTCTGGATCAACGGGTCGCAAAGGTTAGGGCGCAGGGGGTGAAGTTCATTCCCTTGCCGGCTCTGGTTTCCAGAACAGCACCGCTTAAGGATATATGGACCACGGGGTATCTCTGGCGGTTGATCCGAAACGCAAACCCCGCGATCGTTCATACGCACACTTCCAAGGCCGGTATCCTGGGATGTTTGGCCGCCAAATTAGCGGGAGTTGGTTATATCGTTCATACGCCTTACGGGCACGTCTCTGGGGGGCATTTTAATCGCCTGACCTTCCAATTTTTTGCGGTGCGCGAGAGGATCATCAATTCTTGCAGGGATCGCTTGATCACCCAGACCGAAGGGGAGTGCAACGATACGATCGAACGGTCGGGTTGTCGACCGGACAAGATAGAGATGATCCCCAGGGGCGTAGATATCGATCCTTATCTATCGGCGGAAGTGGATGGCGCCCAACTAAAGCGTTCATTGGGACTGCCGTCCGGCAGCATCCTGATCGGTTTCGTCGGCGGGCTGCGGCCCCGCAAAGCCCCCCTGCACCTGCTGCAAGCCATGGGCGATGTGTGGCCGCAGCATCCTGAGGCCATTCTCGTTTACGTGGGAAAAGGGGAATTGGAGGCGGATTTAAGGGCCGAGGCTGTGCGGCGGGGTGTCTCCGACCGTGTTGTCTTTTTGGGATGGCGGGACGATATCCCGGAGGTCATGCAAATTCTGGATATATTCGTCTGGCCGTCATCGAATGAAAGCATGAGCAGCGTACTGGTGGAGGCCATGGCATCTGGGAAGCCTGTGGTTGCCAGCCGGGCCGGGGGCATTCCCGATCTTGTCCAGCACGGCGAAACCGGCCTGCTGGTGACGCCCGGGGACGCGGGGGCTTTGGCCGAAGGCCTTCTGTGGCTGCTCGCCCACCCCGAAGAAGCCAAAATCATGGGTCAACAGGGCAAAGCTTTTTCCATCCAGTTCCACTACAGGGAGATGGTCGCAAAAATCGATGCGCTGTACTGCGAATTACTGCAGATTGATCCTTTCCGGTCCCAGTTAACGTTCAGTTATCCACCGCGAACGACGGCCCGCAACGTGGACTCAATTCATGGCTGACCGGTTCGGATATGGTAAATCCGCCGTCGGCCTTTCGTTGCCTGCAGCTTTTACGATTCATCTGTCGTACCCACCTCGCAGATAACTTCTCACACCTCTCAGCTGCGCTATAAAAATCTTTTAATGTTGCTATTAAAATTCTTTATAGCGGGGACGCAGAATACTATTTCGTGGTAGTTCACTGAGAAGCCAATGTCAACGAAGAGCCGAGTTTTTGGCGGCTGATAAATTCGATTATCTCATTTGAAATAAGATTGATTTGGGATCGCAATAGTCCCGAAGGAATGCCGTGTTTAGCGACCTTCGAGTCTTCAAACCGCGGCGCGGCACATGATTTGCTACTTACAGCCATTGTTGAAGTCAGTCGCAGGAGACGCAAACAGTGCATAAGAATTCAGGATTTACGCTCATTGAGGTAAGCGTTGGGCTGGCGGTCATTGCCATCCTGGCGGCGGTTTACACATTCAATTTGATAACAGGGGCTTGGCAATTGGATTCAGCGGTAGCGTTCGCGTCAGAAACAGCAAAAATAACACGAGACTAGTTGTTGTCGATCTTACGGGCCTTTCCAGACTCCAATAGAATGGGGCGGAGACGAATTTCGCGGACAAATGTGCCGAGCTGTTCTAAGGCGGCCGAGATCGATATTTTTCGGCCTATTCGGATAAAAAATCATAGGAAGATATGAATCCATGAGTCGAGCTTCGGTTCGTAGCAAAGGATTCACCTTAATTGAACTTTTGATCACCACGGCCGCAGCTGCCGTGGTGCTGCCTTTGACATACACCAAAAAATCACACGCCGAACAGCAATAGGTCGTGGATGTCCGGCAAAATGCCAGGGCGGTCCTGTGCCTGATGGAGTGAGATATCAGGCTAGCGGGCCACAATCCCATGGGAGCCGCCGGGCCGGGGATACAAAGCGCGGGGCCGTATTCCTTTCGATTTTCGCTGGATATTCATTACGGGCGGAATAATCACGGCGACGGTTCCGCGGATGAATTTGATGAGGTCGGTTTTGTTGACGGAGACACCGATGATATACGATACCGGAAAACCCGTTACCGTGGCGCCGGCGATCGGACTTGACGGCGATGGCAACCTCTGGATCTTTGCCGGAACGGAACGATTTCTTGCGCGACGATGCGCGCGACGCAAATCAGCAGTCTTTTTACGCGGTCAAGGAACCCTTTATCCTCAGTGGTTGGTATCTGGATTTCCCGAAGGCCGGCGAAAGAAGCTTAGGCCAGACCGCACTGTTGGGGGGGGGAATCTTGACCTTTACGAGGTACATCCCTTCCTCGGAGGTTTGCACATTCGAGGGGACGACCCTCCTTGATGTCCTCTACAACGGACGGGAACAGCTTATATCGAATCCGTCATCGGCGTCAGCCGAACCGGCCACACGGTGGATCCGGCAGACGGGGTAACTAAACACTATGAGCTGTTGAAGGCGAGCCCTTTAGGGTTCGGCATCTCCCCCCAGCCTACAGACCGGCCGACCAAGAGGCTCCAAAGCCTTTGTTCAAACGCGTACGGGAGCCAAATTGGTCGTAGAAGTACTAAACCCGGGCTCGGGGTGAAAAGCGGGAAGATTTCCTGGAGGGAGCGCTAAGAATCAGATTGACTAGTAACTCAGTATCTCGATTGCAACCCTACAAAGGCGCTTCTTGGAGAGGAAGCGCCTTGCTGATCAGTCTGTTTCCGAACCAGACGCCGATTCCTTCGGCGATGGCAGTTTACCTATCCCAATGGTTCCGGTTTTCGCTTAAGACAACCCTTTTTTGGTTATTTCATGGAGGGCGATCAACGCGTCATTGGGGTATTCCTGCCCGCTTGAATATCTTGCCGATTGCTTATTGGGGCCGTTTGTTGGCGATCATGTCCGCGAAAATGCGGCGACGAGCCGCGCGAGCGATTGTCGTTGCGATGCCGCGCCATTTGCCCTGCCGATGCCGCCGATCCAAGTAATTCCGCCGAGCGAGTCTTTTTCTGCTCTGTGGCCGCTTCAAGTATAATAGAATTTAATACCACCTTAAATCATTGATGGTTGCGGCGGCCTTTACTCTCTGTCTGATTTCGGCAATCAGCGTGCACCGGATCGGGGAAATTGAAAAGGAATTAGAGAGATTTCAATAACATAAATCGACCTGTCTTTAGATCGGGCGCGGCCATCTTTTTATTTCTCGAGTTTGGCACGGGATTTGTATAAGAAATGTGGGAACAACGATTAGCGGGAGATTCACACGATGTGGAAAGATGCAGGGTTTTCAATCCTAGAATTGGTAGTGACTATCGCCATATTCGCCACCCTCAGCGCAATTGCCCTTCCCAATGTGATCAGTTGGCGCGGCAACACGACGCTCAGGGGAGCAGTCAATAACCTTAAAGGGGATCTGGAGTACGCGAAATTAAGTGCCGTCAAGGAGAACGCGTGGGTCGTCATCAACCTCCATGAGAATCACTATGAGATCTTTGTGGATGACGGGGCGGGAGGAGGCGCGGTTGATTGGATCCGTTCACCCGGTGAGACCCTCCTGAGGAACCGACGGCTGTGGTCAGGTGTTACCATCGATCTCGGTGCGACGACGCTTCTGAATAATCGGACCCGATTTAACGGCAGGGGGTTACCCGATGACAGCAACCTGGGGTCGATCGTGATGGCGGGTACCGGCGGGAATCGATCGATCACCTTGAACAGAATCGGGCGCATCCGGATCCAATAGGTTTTCAATCGACAAGGAAAGCAGACATGGGAAGAGACGCGAGAGGATTTACACTGTTTGAAATGGTGGTGGCAATGGCCGTCATGGCGATCGCCATTCAGGCAATTGTCGCCGTGTGGACGGCTTACAGCCACTCCTATACCGTCGAATCCGTCGTCGCCGATGTCCAGCAAAGCGTGCGGGCCGCCCTGGGACTGATTGAAGATGACATTCGGATGGCAGGTCTTGATCCTACGGGCAGTGCCGCGGCGGGTATTGATCAGGCGTCGCTAGGTGCTACCAACCTTCAATTTACCTCGGATCGCAATGGCGACGGAGATATCGATGAAGCCAATTACGAGAGAATTACCTATTTTTACAATAACGCCGATAAGCGGTTAGATCAGATCCTATTTCAGGGTACCCCGAGTGAGACGAGTCCCCAAGCCTTAATCGATAATGTGAGCAATTTCGCGTTTACCTACCTCGACGAGGATGGCGCGCCGACCTTTACTGCGGATGAAATTCGTACGGTCCTGATCACCTTATCCGTGCGAGCGCCGGCGGGCCGTGGGGAAACTGTTACACGCACCATGCGTTCCCGGATCAATTGCCGTAATCTCGGCGGACTGTAATCGAGGAGCAACTAGATGTTTTCAGAGCAAGGGATGAAAATAGGAGATCAGTTTAGCAACCGCGGGTTTTCACTCTTTGAAATGCTTGTTGCCATGACCGTTTTTTCCGTCGGAATGCTGGCGATTGCGAGCATGCTGGCAACCTCTTCCGAGGGAAATAATGCGGCCAGAGGAGTTACCGAGGCCATGATGGTGGCCTCCATTCAGATGGAGAGGCTGATGTCGTTGCCGCACACAGACCCGGATTTGAACGATACGGATGGCGACGGGACTGATCAGGATGCGGATGCCGACCAGGTGGATGATGATGGCGGCAATTTTGGCTTGGATGATGCGGCCACCGGAACCGCCGATCGTTCTCAAACGGCAGGCATCTACAAGCTATTCTGGAACGTGGCTGTCAACAAACCGACCATCGATACCAAAACCATTCGAATCATTGTGAGCTGGAGCGCGGCGTTGGATGGCAGTAATGGTCAAAAGCGTGCCACCCTTGACTTCATTAGAGCGGATTTATAACGCCCGCGTCCATGTCGGCTGAGGACGCCGCATACCGAAAGGATCAGATCCATGCGAAGCTCAAGTGCCATATTAATCAATGAAAAAGGATCGGTCATCATTCTGGCTATGATGATTCTGGTCATCCTGACCCTTCTAGGAATCGCGGGCACCCATACCAGTATGACCGAGGTTCAGATATCATCGAATCAACGCTTCCATAAAATGGCCTTTGCGGCCGCCGAAAGCGGCTGGCAAGTGGCGGTGAACTGGCTCGATACCCGGGAGCCTTTGGTTACGGTGGACTGTGGAATGGACACGACCGGCGGGGGAGTTGCTCTGAGCGCGGGAAAATTTGCAGCTCCCGATCATATTTCCGTGGGAGGCGTCAATTATTATACGGCAACGTCTGAATTTGGTGGAGTCCAGTTTGTGCCGGGATACAGCACGGAGTTCATGCGCCACATCTATGCCGTGTCTTCAACCGGCACGGGACCGCGGGAGGCCCAGTCCCGGCTCGAAATTACGGCTGGCAAAATTGGTTATGTGGGAGGTTACTAACATGGAAATTCGCGCGCTGAAATTAAACCGCCTTGGTTTTATGCTTGTTTTTGCGGTTTTTCTTTTTCAGGCCTCAACCGATCCGGTGGCCGCGGAGGTGACGCTGGTAGCCCCGGCCAGCTATTACAAAGTAACCCTAGCGGTCGGATCTTCCTACTACTCGGACGCAACCTACACCATTAAAACCCAGCCGGAGGGGTTTGAAAACTTAGCCGCAATTCAAACGAAAAACGATGATACAAATGTCAGCGATTCGCCGCATATCGTCTTAAACCTCTCGCGGGAGGCCACGGTTTACGTCGCTTATGACCACCGGGCGACGGCGCTGCCCGGGTGGCTGGATAGCTTTACGGCCACCGGCCAGATCGTCGAATCGGAAGGCGACGGCGCCATGGGCTATTTTAATCTGTATGCCCAAGATTTTGGGCCGGGTCCGGTGGAACTGGGCGGCAATGCCTGCTGTGGCGCCGCAGGGGCCGGCAGCAATTATATCGTCTATGTCGATGAAGTTGACGAGGATGAAGAACTGAGCGTGGATCCGACCGCCTTGGCGCTGGCTCCGGGTGGTTCGGCGACGGCAACGGTGAGCGGGGGAAGCGCGCCCTACACGTTGAACAATCCCGGTGATCCGGCGGTGGTGACCACGCAACTGACGGATTCGACGCTGACCGTTGATGCGCAGGCCGTCGGTGACACCGATATCACGATCAGCGACTCCGCATGGAATAGCGTCACGGTCGCCGTATCCGTCGGCGTCGAGCTGGCCGTGAATCCGGCGACCCTGACGCTGCCAGTGGGAGGCGTCGGCACAGCCTCTGTCAGCGGCGGAACGAGCCCGTACGCGGCTTACTCCTACGATCCGGGAGTGGCCGCCGTCGAACTAGATGCCGTCAGCGGAGATACCCTGACGGTGACCGGCGTCGATGTCGGCACGACGTCGATCCATGTCAATGACAGCGAAACCGGTACGGGCAGCATTGGAGTAACGGTCGTCAGCCCCCTCGGTGTCAGCCCCCAGACCTTGAGCCTGGGTTTGGGTGAAACCGGAACGATTGCGGTCACCGGCGGATACGGTGTTTACAGCGTGGCTTCCGGCAATGAGTCCGTCGCCACGGCCAGCGTGAGCGGCGGTTTGGTGACCATAAACGGCATCGGCTCCGGCAATATCAGCGTGACCGTCAGCGACACCTCGGGACAACAGACTACCGTTATCGTCAGTGTCGGCAGCGTTGCCACCCCCGGGCTGGGGGATTGCCCCAACCCACCGTTTGTTATCGGCACCGGGGTTTCGCCGAATATCCTTCTGATTCTGGACCATTCCGGCTCCATGGGCAATGGGCCGGGGTCGAATTGGGAAGTGGCCAAAGCCACGTTAAAGAGTCTCCTCGATGAATTTCCGAACCTCCGATTTGGTTTGATGCGCATGGACGGGAGCAACTATTCCGGCGACGACTACTGGTATTCAAGCACGAAGGTGAAAAGGCAGGGGGGTAAGATCCTGAAGCCCTGCGGTACGTCGGCAGCCGAAATTAAATCCTACATTGACGGCTGGGACACGAGCAACACGCCCCAGACTTGGACCAACTTGGCCGAAACCCTGGCCTCGGCCGGGCGCTACTTTGCCACGGTAACCAATGCCGACGGCAATCGCGAAGGGGCTGGGCCCCAGGATCTGGGTTACTATGTCAAAAATTATCATTACACCATTGACGGCAACACATACGACGCCACCACCACCGATGATAAGGGCAACATCATCGACACCACCAGCCCGGTTCAATACTATTGCCAGAATTCTTACGTCATTTTCATCAGCGATGGGTTGGCGAATTACGATAATGATTGGGACCTTGTGACCGATGTGATCGGCGATTACGACGAAGACAACGACAGCGGCGATTGCAAGTACGATGCTTCTAATCCGACTTGTCCCAACCAGGGCGAATTCTTCGATGATGTGGCCAAATATCTATACGAGCACGACCTGCGCAGTGACATGGACGGCTTTCAAAACATCACCACGTATGTAATCGGTTTTCAGATTGATAATCCCTTGCTGTCTGAGACAGCCCGCAAAGGCGGAGGCGAGTATTATACGACCACGGAAAGCTCCCAGTTGATCACGATGCTGCGCGCGGTAGTCAAACATATTTCGGACAAAGAGTCCTCCGGCACGGCGGTGTCGACCATCTCCACTTCGTCCGAGACGGATGACTATCTCATCCGCGCCCGTTTCAAGCCTGTTTCTCAGGCGGGATTTTTGGAAGCGTTTACGCTGCCCTACCACGATGGTGACACCGCGGCCTGGGAAGCGGGCGCCAAACTGCAGGAAAAAATTGCCACCGACGGCCATGCCAGCCGCAGAATCTACACCTATATGTCATCCCAAGTGACTAAAAAACAGCTTTTTGATGCCAGCAATGAAGCGCTCAAGCTTGAATTAAAAGCCGGTTGGGGCACGGGCACTGATGCTGAAACAATGGATGTGATGAATTATCTCCGGGGCGACGCAACTTATGATGGTAGTAAATACCGCGACCGCAAAGACTGGTTTCTGGGAGATATCATCTATTCGACGCCCGTTTCCGTCGGCCCGCCCAAATTTTACTACATGGAAAACGATTATCAGACCTTCAAATATAGCAACCTTAACCGAACCCGCATGGTTTATGTCGGGGCCAACGACGGTATGCTGCATGCGTTCAATGCGGCCGACGGTTCCGAGGAGTGGGTCTTTATTCCGGAAAACATCCAATCCAAATTGATCAATCTGACCCTGGCAGATTGCCATAAATATTATGTGGACCTCACGCCCTTTGTAACCGATGTTTGGGACGGCAGCAGCTGGAAGACGCTGTTAATCGGTGGCAACCGTCTGGGCGGAGGAGAGTACTTCTGTCTGGATGTGACCGATCCGGCCCATGATCAGTTTGCCGTCTTATGGGATTATACTCCTTTTTCCCATGCGAAGTCTTCCACCCTTCCTGTCGTGGGCAGGATGCGCGGCAACGGCGTCGATGAATGGCTGGCCGTCGTTACCAGCGGCTATACGGAAGACCCCGTCGAAGGCAAAATTGCGGCCCTGAGTTTCGCGAACGGCAATAAGGAATCCATCTGGTACGACGGTACCGGCGCGGTGGATCAGTTGTCTACCCAGGTTAAAGGAGTAAGTCGTCCGTATTATTCCTTAACTTCTCCGGTGGCGGTCGACTCGGACCGGGACGGATGGCTGGATCTCGTCTACGCCGGCGATACGGAGGGTTCGGTATGGAAATTCTACTATGACTATGAGGAGGATGGGTGGAAAAGACTTGAACTTTTCCAGACCGGCGGGCAATCCATTACAACCCGATTAACGCTTGCTTTTGACCAGGAGGGAAGACTCCGCATTTACTTCGGTACTGGGAAATATCTGGTCGAAAGTGATAAATTCAATTCCACGCAGAATGCCTTCTATTGTCTCGTTGAAAAGAAAGTGACGACGGAGGATAACAACAACGGTCATTTTACCAACTCGGCAACTATCAGCAAATCAAATGATTTGATTGATGTCACCGGTATTTTGACTGAAACGGATTTTGCTGATCCGGTACTGTTGACTCCCGAGGATCAAGAAAAAATAGATCAAAACGGCTGGTACTTTCTGCTCGATCAACCCCTGGGCCCGGCGGAAAGGGTCGTGGAAGAAGCCGTGGTGATCAGCGGCAACGTTTTTTTCACATCTTTTATTCCTAATCAGGATGCTTGCGGGTATGGTGGCAACTCCCGGCTATATGCGGTCGACTATAAGAAAGCCACCGTCGGAATGGTCGGGGATCACAAGGCCCTGCCCGGTGTACTCGCCGATTCAAGATACAAGAATTTGGGCGCCGGCCTTCCTTCCAAACCCGTGTTTTATTTTGATCGCTTAACCAAAGAGACGCAACTGATTATCCAAACCAGTGATACGCGCGTAAATCAGGAGCCCATCAATACAGAGGAGAGGCCGATGGTCGTCAACTCGTGGAAAATAGATACCAACTGAGCCGGATAGCGCATCGCTGATCCAAGAAGATGGGCGTCTGGTTTCCATCCAATCCCCTCTGTTTTTGGCCGAAGCATGTTTGATGAGACGTCAGCGTTCCAGGCCAATTCAAGCCGGACCAAGGCGAGAAAGGATTTGTGTATGAAAGACAAAATGATGTTTTGGGCAATCCTATTTTTAGTGTTTGGGCCGATGGCGGTAAATGCGGGAAATTCCGTACCTTTTACAATCGAAGGCGTTATTGGGGACTTTGCCCCCAAGTCCGGGATTTATGAGATCGATGGTAAAATCTATCGCTTACCCCCCAATATCATAATCGAGAATCACAAAGGCCAACAACTGACCGTTCGACATTTGACCGGCGGTACTTTTGTGAAAGTCATCGGTAAAAAAATCTTAGACCTCTCGCTTGAGGAGCAGATAAAGTTTTATAAGATAGTTGTCACGGAGAAATACTAGCGGCGCGATGCACGGTGGTTTCTCTGAATTTATCTTCGGGAGTTCGATCGAGCCGGTGCGATTATGTCAGATGGTCGCAGCGGCTTTTATCTTCCGCGGTCCGGAGCGATTCAGCTCTTTCCTGGGCTTAAAGCCATCTGTCCTGGGGCCGGGCCTTGGCCGTTGCTGTTTGCACACGATCTATCTGTCGCCGGCCGAATTATTAGGTGGTCGTTGGCGTTGACACCCCCCAAACCGGACTGATTTGCACGAAGTCGTCATTGACAAGCATACGACGGAGTGGGTCGTCGATTATCGCGCCTTTAGAATTTCTTCGACTTTCTGAGACAATCTGTTGACATCGAAAGGTTTCTGGATAAAGCCCTTGCAACCCCTTGCCAAAATGGTCCTCGCCTGCCCATTGATACTATAGCCGCTCGCGAGCAGAATTTTGACCGCGGGATTGATTTTTTTGAGCTTGTCAAAGGTTTCGCCGCCGCCCATTTCGGGCATGATCATATC
>CP070697.1:243696-262748 GCA_020353555.1 Desulfobacterales bacterium | reverse complement strand
TGGTGGTCACATGCCCCGCCGCCCCCGCCACCGCCGCCGAGACAAGCGGGCAGTTGATTTGTTGGCATGCCTGTTCCAGTTGAAAGCGGGTCTTAAGGTTGTCCAGGCAGTCAACCGCCACGGTGGTGCCGTCCAGCAGGCGGACGGCATTTTCTTCATCCAGGTACTCCGTATGCGGTTCCACCACGGTTGAAGCATTGATCTGCGTGACGCGTCGGATGGCCGCCTGCGCCTTGGGGGTGGCCAGGAGGTCATAGGTGCTCAGAAATTGGCGGTTCAAATTGCTGTCTTCAAAAGTATCTCCATAAATCAGGTTCAGACGGCCGATGCCCATGCGGGCCAAAATTTCGGTGACGGCCCCGCCCAGGCCCCCTAATCCCACCACACTCACGCTGGATTGCAGAAGCGCGATTTGGTCTTGGTAGGAGAATGTCTTCATATTCCGCGCGTAACGCTCCGGGACAACCTCCCCCCGCAGGGCCGTGATTTCGATTTCGCGACCGCTGACGGCAAAAGCTTCGGAGAGTCGCATCACCTGGTCGGCGGAAATGCTGCGATAAGCCTCGTTATCCGGGTATTCTTTGGGGCGGGCGCGTTCGACAATGGCATCGATCAGGCGGGATGGCATGCTTATCCTCCCCCCACCGGGGGGAAAATACCGATTCGCTCCCCCCCCTGCAAAGTTGAAGTCAAATCGGCCTTTATACCGTCAACGAAAATGAGTTTGGCTTTTTCGACCGGTATATCCAGTTGTTCGATGAGATTTCGGATCGTTATACCGGATTCGATGCTGTAATTGTGCGCGGAATCCGGGCTGAATTTTTGCAGGGTCGCGAAAAGTTTGATTTGAATCTGCGTCTTCATGGTGCGATATGGTTTAAAATTCACCTAATTTATAGTAAGATCAATATTTCGGAAAAAAGGAGGGTTGGTAAGCGGCGCAACGTTTCAGACCGGGCTCTCCCATCTTCGTCCAAACCAGCTAGACTTTAGGATTCTTCGACCTGAAAGTCAAGGGGTAGGCGCCCTCCCTCATGGTATTTGAGATCGCTTGGGGCCAGGGGGGGGGGAGTCCTGCGCATCCGGGGCGGTCAACGCAGAACTCTTGTTCAAAACAGCATCCACGGCCATGGAGACTGCATCGGATGGGCGGTCGCCTATGATGATCTCGGGCATCAAGGTTGTATGAGGACCAGCACTCCGGCGGGATTTCTGATGATTCGGCCGAATCTTGCTGAAGTTTGCCGGGTGACGTAGCGCCGTGACCGGCGTCGCATTGGGGACGGAAACGGGGTCTCGCGCCAACGGCGCTAAAGTCGAGGGCGGCGGTTTCCGATAGGTTCGGTAGACGTTGCAGGCCGGCCCATGGATCGGGGAGTTGAGCGGAAAAGCTATGAAACTTAATTTCAACCGTGCTTTGGTTACAGGAGGAGCGGGCTTTATCGGTTCGCACCTGGTCGATGCTCTGGTGGCAGCCGGTTGCCGCGTGGCGGTGATCGACAGCCTCGCCACGGGCGCTATTTCCAATCTGGAACATATCCGGGGACAGATTGCCTTTCACCAAGGCGATATCCGGGACCGCAAGATTTTAGAAAAAGCCGCCGAAAACTGCGAGGTGCTTTTTCATCTGGCGGCGGTCGTGTCCGTACCGGAAACGGTCGCCAACCCGGTGGAATCGGCCTGCGTCAACGACCTCGGAACCCTCTATGTGCTTGAGACCGCCCGCCGCCGCAACGTCAAACGCGTGGTTTTTTCAAGCTCGTGTGCGGTCTACGGTGATGATCCGGCGCTTCCCAAGCAGGAAAGCATGCTTCCGCAACCCTGCAGCCCTTACGCCGTGCAGAAGTTGACGGGCGAACATTACGCCCAGGTCTATCATGAACTTTACGGACTCGAAACCACCAGTCTGCGTTATTTTAATGTGTACGGCCCCCGTCAGGACCCGTCGTCACCGTATTCCGGAGTCATATCCCTTTTCATGACCCATGCGGTTTCCGATGCGGTTCCGGTGATTTTCGGTGATGGCCACCAAAGCCGCGACTTCGTCTATGTCCAAGATGTCGTTCGGGCCAATTTGTTGGCGGCCGTGGCCGATCAGGCCGACGGTCAGGTGTTCAACGTGGGAACAGGCCGTTCGGTGCCCATAAAGCGGCTCTGGGAAATGATCCGCATGTTGTCCGGAGCGACCCGCCAGCCCCGGTATGAACCGGCGCGCGCCGGCGATATCGTAAAATCCGTGGCCGGCACCGCGCTGATCAAAAAGCACCTGGGGTTCGCGCCCGACTACACTTTCGAACGCGGACTTGGGTTGACCTTCGAGTGGTACCGGGAGAGTCGCCGGGCCGAAGGCGCACGGCGGAAGACCGATGCAAGTTGACCGCCGCCGGAAGACCGGAGGTCCGCGACCGATAACAGAAGACCACCGGCAAAAGATTGCGGACGAACTTCCTTGCCCGTTAGCGCGTGAGGTATAAAATGACTTTTGAATTTGAGAATGTTTTGGTGACCGGTGCGGCCGGCTTTATCGGTTTTCATCTGGCCAAGCGCCTGTTGAATGACGGATGCCGCGTGACCGGCGTTGATAATATGAATCCCTACTACGATGTCCGCCTCAAGGAGGCCCGCCTGGGGAAGCTATCTTCCGCGGCGAATTTCGCTTTTCATAAAATCGATCTGGCCCACCGCCCGGCGATGGAAAAACTCTTTCAGCAAACCGCGTTCGATGTGGTGGTCCACCTGGCGGCCCAGGCCGGTGTGCGCTTTTCCCTCGCAAACCCCCATGCCTATGTGGAAGCGAACCTGGTCGCATTCATGAATATCCTGGAATGCTGCCGGCACAGCAATATCAAGCATTTAGTGTTCGCCTCTTCCAGTTCGGTATATGGGGCCAACACCAAAATGCCTTTTTCCGTTCATCATAACGTCGACCATCCCGTGTCCCTCTATGCCGCCACCAAAAAGGCCAATGAGCTGATGGCGCATACGTACAGCCATCTGTACCGGCTTCCTTGCACGGGTTTGCGGTTTTTTACCGTCTATGGTCCCTGGGGACGCCCGGACATGGCTCTTTTTATCTTTACGCGCGCCATCTTGGAAAACCGACCGATCCAAGTATTCAACCACGGCCGAATGCAGCGGGATTTTACGTACATCGACGATATTACCGAGGGAGTGGTCCGGGTCATGGGTCGGCTCCCTGACCCGAATCCCGCCTGGCACGGCGATGATCCCGATCCCGGAACCTCCACGGCTCCGTACAAGCTATACAACATCGGCAACAACCAGCCGGTGGCACTGATGCGTTTCATCGAAGTGCTCGAAAACGCGCTGGGCCGCAAAGCCCAAAAAGAATTCCTAGATCTGCAACCCGGTGACGTGGTCGCGACCTATGCGGATGTCGATGATTTGATCAAAGATGCGGGATTCAAGCCGCAAACCCCGATCGAAAAGGGAATTGCCCAATTCGTGGCCTGGTATAAGTCCTTTTACGGGTACGCGTAACACGATCGCTTGATCGACGCCCTCCGCCGCCGGCCGATCATCATCCCTGCCGATGAATCCGCCGGGGAAAATCGGAATGTTTTTTTCGGGATTCTTGATTTCTTCTGCCACGGGAGCGATGAGGTCGTAGCCTTCGAAGGCGATGAACGTCAGTCCCATGGCGAAGACGACCCCCCGTAAACCCTTGGGGCCAAAACGGTGTTCTGAAGGCGCGGTTACGGATTTTATCCGACGCGTTTTGCCGATGGCTGCAGCGGTCGGCGTGCCGCCGCTGTTTTTGAGCGTCTCGAAGTTCAGGCGCGTGCTTACACGCCAAAAAAGTTCGTCAGGATCGTGTTAAGCCATCTGCGAAGCACCGCATAGGAATAATGGCGGCCGGCAATTTCGTAATTGGTATTCACCATCCTGGTTCTTCTCTCCGGTGATTCCAATACCTCCCTGACTTTGCTGACCGTATTGCGCGTCAGGTAGCCGTCCATGACCACCAGATCAAACTCCTTCGGTTCGATATCTTTGATAAAAATCGAATAGCGATTAATCAGCAGCGGTTTTCTAAAATAGACGGATTCTAGAAAGGCATTGCCGAAGCCTTCGTACAGGCTGGGGTAGGTGATGAAATCGGCATGGGGGTAAATATTCCAAAGCGAATACTTATCCTGATTATTGACTTGCGGGTTCATCGGATCCCGAATGCGCAGATTCAGCAAGCGAAGATCCACCCCGCGTTCCCGGGCATTTTCCTTCAGCCATTCGGCATATTCCAGTCCTTCGTCACCGGCTTCATGGGATATGACCAATTTGTACCGAGGGTCACCCAAATCCTCAATCAGTTCAATCGAATGTTCGATACCCTTCCTTTGGACGATACGCGTCGGCTGCAAAATCACGATGTCCTCCGGACTTAACCCGATGGATTGACGAAATTCCGCGGTGTGTTTCTCATCCGTGATGGGGGGGTTCTCAAAGTCCAGCACGTTGGGGATAATGATCGACGAAATCCCGGTTCGCAGCGCCAGCTCCTCTTGGGCGGCCGAGTTGATGACCACATGCACGATATTGGGCAGATTGGGGGGAAAGGCCATGCGCAGGTAGTCGCCGACCGCATTGACGATGAAGCGCGTTCTTTCCCAGTAAAAATCGTGGTGGTGGGCGATGGTGGGGATTTGAGTTTCGGCGATGAATTCCGTCAAGGCAATCCCCAGGGGAATATGCATGGGGATCGTGAGCACATTTTGGGCAACTAAAATATCAATGGCATATTCGTTTATAAATTCATGGAGCTTGGCCTTGATAAGGGTTTTTAGCTGATGAATTCTATCGGTTACAGAGGGATCTCTTCTTTTTTTCCCGAAAACATGTTCATCAATCCACTGATTCTCTGCGTGTTGGAAAAAAGCCTCGGGAAGCAGAAAACTTCTTTCCGGACTCCGATCCAGCTTGCCGGCAAACCAAAAATAATTATGGCCCAAGCCTTTTAGGACTTGAGCCCATTTGCTTGTTTCCAAGGTAACGCCGTCGGTACCCGCGAAGCGCGTGGACACAAAACCGATATTTTTACCCATTGCTGCCGTCTGACCTCCTTATTGCGGGTCGATCTTCAAACCTTTGACGGTGAGGATTAGTTTTTGCGTGTGGCATCATGAGGGCTCATCCGAAGGCTTCCCTATATCAGAAAACTTAGATAAGGCCAAGCCAAAATGACTGGAAATTTTGGCGTGTCCTGACCCCGCTAAAGGGTGGTCCCGGCCTGAGGCGCAGTCACGGCTCAAAAACGCCCATGTGGACCAGGGGCGGCCTGCCCGATCCCCTCCGTGTGGCCGGTCGGCAGCGGGATGTTCTGGGAACCATTGGTATTTCCGTTGACACCTCAGGGCGGCTGGTTTAAGAAAAAAAGCCAAGTGTCGGGGAAATTATGCCAGCCCCGCTTTGGCACCGACGCGGTCGGGGGGGGAATCGGCGTTGGCAAGTCTTTGTCTCGATCCGGTTCGCCCTGACCCACGGCCCGCTTGGCGGCTCTTAAAAAGGATACGGCACCGGGGGGACCTCTCGGGCAAGGAGGCCAAAATGCTTAGGAACATCATATTTATCATCTTAATCGCCGTTGTTCTGATTTTCGTGGTTCAAAATACCGAGGTCGTTGCCGTGCGATTTCTGTTCTGGAAGTTATCCATGTCGCGGGCGTTGATGGTGCTCGCAACGCTGGCGATAGGTCTCATCGGCGGGTGGCTGGTGAGTGGACCCATGCGCCGCAAAGATAAGCAGTTAAAGGCACCGCCGCGCAGGTGATCGAAAGGCGACGCGCGATACGCGCAGAGAATAGGGACGGCAGGCGCGACAATGCTTGGCGCTACCACCGAACTGAAAGGATAACCGGAGAAGAGAAGGGATCAGACGATGGCGGTGGATATATCTATCCGAATTACCGGCCAGGCCGGCCAGGGCATTCAGTCCATCAGCTCCATCATGGGCAAGGTTTTCACCCGGCAGGGGTATTATGTCTTCATCATTCAGGATGCCGAATCCCGCATTCGGGGCGGGCATAATTTTGATCAGGTCCGGATCAAAGACAAGCCCGTCCTTGCGATCCATGCTCAGGCGAATTATCTGATTTGCCTGGATGGGAAGACCGTGGAGCAAGACCTGCCGGTTTTGACCCCCAACGGCGTAATGATCTACGACGGGAGCCAAACCCGCTTCGAATCCGACAACCCCAATCACTTTTCCATACCCCTTGAACAAATCGCGCTGGAAGCGGGGCAAAAGAAAATCATGGTCAACGCGGTCGCTACGGGCGCGGCCTTTGCCCTAATGGGATTTGATCTTCGCCCGTTGTTGGATCGTCTCGCGGAAGAGTTCGCCGGTAAGGGACAGGAAATCGCCGCGCATAACCAAAGCAGTGCATCCGCCGGATATCGCTATGTGCGGGAGAATTTCAGAGGGCGTGCGGCCGATCAAATACCGCCAGGGGTCTTTGCCAAACAGAAGCTTTTGATAAACGGCAGCCAAGCCATGGCATTAGGCGCGATTTGCGCCGGATTGAAGTTTTATTCGGGCTATCCCATGTCACCCTCCACGCCGATCATGGAATTCGTGGCCGCGGCGGCTCAAGATCACCATATCATTTGTGAGCCGGCGGAGGATGAAATCGCCGCCGTCAATATGGTCATCGGCGCCGGCTTTGCCGGGGTGCGGGCCATGACCGCCACCTCCGGCGGGGGGTTTTGCCTGATGACGGAAGCCCTGGGTTTGGCCGGCATGACCGAGACGCCTTTGGTAATCGTTGTGGCGCAGCGGCCGGGCCCGTCCACGGGACTGCCCACCCGAACGGAACAGGGCGACCTGCGCTTTGCGATGCATGCCGCGCATGGCGAATTTCCGCGGGCGGTGCTGGCCCCGGGCCACGCGGCGCAGGCATTTTATCTGATGGCCCGGGCCTTCAACCTGGCCGAAAGGTACCAGACGCCGGTGATCGTTTTAGGGGATCAGCACCTTAACGATTCCTATTGCACCGTGGATGAATTGGACTTGAATCGAATGACGATTGATCGCGGAAAAGTCGTGTTCGACGACCAGATCGCTTCCGTCAAAGATTACAAGCGCTATGTCTGGCAGGAATCCGGCATCTCGCCGCGGATCCTGCCGGGGCTGTCAGAGGCGGTCGTCTATGCGGACAGCGATGAGCATACCGACGCCGGTCATATCACGGAAAGCAGCGAAGTTCGCAACCAAATGGTCCGCAAACGCATGCGCAAATTGGCTGGAATGCGTCAGGAAATGGGGTCACCGGAGATCTACCCCTCCCAAAGGGCCGCTCTCGTCCTTTTAGGTTGGGGATCCCTTTACGGGGCGATGAAAGAGGCGGTGGAGCTTCTGCAGCAGGACGGGATCCCGGCCCAGATGTGCCACTTCAGCCAGATCTATCCGTTCACCGCCCAAGCGTTTCACAGAAAAATCCTGAAAAAATCAAGAATTTTGGCCGTGGAAAATAATTACAGCGGACAATTCGCGGATTTTTTTACCCAGGAAACAGGCCGGGCCGTTTGCCATAAAATCCTGAAATACGACGGGCGGCCGTTTGCCCCGCGGGAAATCGTGGACCAGGTCAAGGAAAAAATGTAAAGGAGGATAAGATGGTCACTCTGCAGGAGTTTGCGAGCGATGATCCGATTGCCTGGTGTCCGGGCTGCGGGAACTTTTCCATCTTGAAAGCCCTCAAACAAGCGCTGGTCGAATTGCAGAAAAAGCCCCATGAAATCGCCATCGTTTCCGGCATCGGCCAGGCACCGAAAACACCCCACTATCTGCGGTGCAACACATTCAACGGGCTGCACGGCCGAACCCTGCCCGTGGCGGCCGGCCTAAAACTGGCCAACCATGAGCTGACGGTCCTGGCCGAAGGCGGCGACGGCGACGGCTACGGTGAAGGCGGCAACCATTTCATCCACGCCATGCGCCGCAATATCGACATCACCTATCTTGTTCACAACAACCAGGTCTACGGCCTCACCAAGGGCCAAACCTCTCCCACCAGTGAGTCCGGCTTTATCACCAAAACCACTCCTTCAGGTTCGCCGGTTCCGCCGATGAACCCCCTGCTGCTTGCGGTTGCGTGCGACTGCAGTTTTGTGGCCCGAGGCTTTGCGGGCGCGATTGAACACCTTACCGATCTTATTCGACAGGGCATTCGGCATAGGGGTTTTGCGTTGATCGATATTTTGCAGCCCTGCGTATCTTTCAACCGGGTCAATACCTTCCAATGGTACGAAGAACGCGTCTACCCGGTGGGCGAGGGCGAATATGATCCCGGGGATCGAACGGCCGCTTTCAATCGGGCACAGGAATGGGGGGAGCGGATTCCAATTGGAATCATTTACCGCCGGGAAAGACCGACCCTGAGCGCACAGCATGCGGCCATCGCCCGCCAGAGCCTGGTCCGACAGCCAATCGATCCAACCGGTTTCCCGGGGCTTTTGGAAGCCTTCCAGTGAAACGGGTCTGGGCCAGGTTGTTCAGGTTGTTTCTTCCTGCGTCCGATGGCCGGTCGAAGATTTCAAATATTTTGTTTTACGGCGTTCCTCTTTATGTGAATCGTTCGAAAGCACGAGGCAAGGACTTCCTTCATGCCTTGGATTCCGTCCTTCCGCGGAGTCCAGGCAACCCGTGGTGCACATCGTTTTTATTGGACAAGGCTAAGTGATCGCGATAAAATTAAGTGGTTTCCGTTCAGCGAACTTGAAAAGACCTTCTTGTCTCTGAATGGACACGAGCGATGGTTCCGATTTCTCGGCCAAGGGCCGAATTTCGCACGGGGAGGACTTGCATAGTGCCGATTCATTCTTTCCGATTCAAAACGCGGGTCTTGTTTTTTCTAGTCGCCTTGTGCTTGGGGCACGCGACGCTGTGGGCGCAGTCGCCGGAGTTGCCGCTTCAAGAACTGTTGCGCCGACGGATTGAGCCGGGCGGTGTTCCGGCGGAAATGTTCGCCGGTGGAGAACGGCTTTACGCCTCGGTCGTTCTGCCGATTTTCTATCAACGTCGGGATTACCGGCCGGCCTGGATCAAGGGGGATGAACCGAGCTCGCAGGTGGAATCATTGTTGCGAGTTATCCGGGAGGCGGACCGTGAGGGGTTGAGACCCGCTGACTATCACCTGGTTGACATCGAAACGGTCTTGTCGGAAATCCGCCAGACGCAGGAGGGCCGGAAGCAATTAAAGCTCGACCGGCTGGCCGATCTCGATTTATTACTCACGGATGCTTTTCTCATTTTGGGATCACATTTGCTTTCCGGTCGCATCAATCCCCAAAGCATCGATCCTCAATGGTTTGTCAACCGGCGGGAAGCCGATTTGGCCCAAGTACTCGAAGAAGCTCTGAAGGCGAACCAGGTTGAAATGGCCTTAAACGGCCTGCTCCCGTCGCATGCCGGTTACGCTCGCTTGCGCAAGGCCCTGGCCGGCTACCGGCGCATCGCCGCAAATGGCGGCTGGCCCGTGGTGCCCGAGGGAGCTCAATTGGAGAAGGGAGATCGCAACGACCGTGTTCTCAGTTTAAGACGGCGTCTGGCACGGGAGGGTTTCCTTGATGATGAGGACGGGGCCGACGCGCGCTTGTTTGATGAGGCTTTGGAGCGGGCATTGCGAAAATTTCAGGGGAAGTACGGATTGGAGGTTGACGGCGTTCTCGGCCCCCAGACCGCCAAGGCCTTGAACATTTCCGCGGATGAACGGGTAAGACAAATCATTGTCAACCTGGAACGCTGGCGTTGGTTGCCCCAGGAGTTGGGCCTCCGGTATATCCTGGTTAACATAGCTAGTTTTAATCTGGATGTCATCGAAAAAGGACAGCTAGTGATGGACATGCGGGTTGTGGCGGGCAAACCCTATCATCGGACCCCGGTATTTTCAGGTAGAATGACCTATCTGGTGATGAACCCCTACTGGAACGTTCCCGCCAGAATCGCCCGCAAAGAACTGCTGCCGAAAGTAAAAAAAGATCCTGCCTTTTTGACGAAAGAAAGCATTAAAGTGTTGGAAGCCTGGGGCCCCCATCTGCACGAAATCGATCCGGCGCGCACGGATTGGCAGGCGGTTTCTCCGTCCAGTTTCAGATATCAATTCCGCCAGGATCCGGGGCCACAAAATGCCCTGGGTCGGATAAAGTTTATTTTCCCCAATCAATTTGACGTATATTTACATGATACGCCGTCAAAAAATCTGTTTGCCCGAGCCCGCCGGGATTTCAGCCACGGATGTATTCGCCTCGAAAAGCCCATTGAATTGGCGGAATATCTTTTGAAGGACGATCCGAAGTGGCCGCCGGCAAAGATCCGCGCGACGGTGACCGGCGGTGTGGCCGTCGAACAAATCGTCCGACTTTCGGAACCGGTTAATGTGCATTTATTGTATTGGACGGTCTGGATTGGCCAGGATGATTTGATTCATTTCGGTCCAGATATCTACGATCGCGATCGCGCCCTGGATGCGGCGATGCAGGCGCCGCCGCCAAGGGCCTAAATAGTGTCCGTGCGGTATCGGTTTAGCTGTATGAAAAATATTCCGGTCGGCCTATCCCTGGTTTTTCAAAGGGCTAAACTGTTACTCCGTGCGGAAATGCGTCCCGTCCGCGGGAGAGCCTGACGCCGCGATTGGCAAAAATAGCCATTTCCCGGCCGACATCTAAAGCGGTTGCCGCAATCCAATCCCATTGACTTGAAAATTGATGCGCACCTGAGGACCAGGGCCATGCGTTATATGTTTCGTTGCGGGGTGTTCACTATCGGCGTTGTTCTTTGCCTGACTTGCGGGCCTCCCGGCGCCTTCGCCGCGGAATTTTCGCCTCACAAGGCCGAGTTTACCGTCCAAGTCAACAATATCGTCATTCCCTACAAGTTAATGTCAGTTTTCGTGATGCCGGGCGAAATCCTCCGGCTCTGGGTCGCGACGTCTCACGAAAGTGATTGCGTCAATCTGCGCGCTTACGATGGGCAAATGATAGCGGACTCGCAAAACCAGTGGCATTGGAGGGCGCCGAAATTGCCCGGTATTTATCCACTGAGCCTTGAGAAGGGGAAGAGCGCCGATTCGATGACACTCAATGTCTTCGTCATGAGGCCTTCTAATCACTCAAAAGGAGAGTACCTCAATGGCTATCGTATCGGCAAATACCCGCAGATTCTTTTGAAAAACCTGCCCATATACAAACCGCCCCCGGGATTTATCGAAGTTACACCACAAAACAGTGAAGTGCGGGTTTCTCCGCACTTTAAGTTGCGCCAGTTTTTATGTAAACAGGAAAACGGCTACCCCCAGTATCTTGTCCTGAAAGAGCGGCTGTTGCTAAAACTGGAGCTGATCCTTGCCAAGGTCAATGAAAAGGGATATCGTTGCGATACCCTCCACATCATGAGCGGCTATCGCACGCCCTATTACAATCAAACGATCGGCAATGTGAAATACAGCCGGCATCTTTATGGGGGCGCCGCGGATATCTTCATCGACGAAAATCCGCCCGATGCCATGATGGATGATTTGAATCACGATGGGAAGATTAATTTCAAGGATGCAGCGATTCTCTATGATGTGGTTGATGAAATGTACGGGAAGAAGTTTTATGCGCGCTTGGCGGGTGGGCTGGGGCGGTACCGCAAGACCCACGCGCATGGCCCCTTCGTGCACGTCGACGTCAGGGGCTTTCGTGCCCGCTGGGGAGACTGATTGCTGGAATCGGAAAAGTCCAGTGGGGGCCCCCCTTTGAGTCAGGAGGAATTATGGAAAAGCATCACAAGGTTTCCCTCTGGTATGTGCTGTTGGGAATCTGGGTGGTTTTGATTTTTCAAAACATTCTGGTGTCCATGTTTGGCGTGCGCACGCTTCCTTACAGCGAGTTTTTGAATCTGCTGAAGGACAAGCGCATATCGGAGGTGGCGATCAGCGCCAATCAGATGCAGGGTAAATTTAAAGACGAAAAGACCGGCAAGGACACTCTTTTTCGCACCGTGCGGGTTGATCCGGACACGTCTAAACTCCTGGAGCAGTACAATGTGACCTTTAAAGGCGAGATCGAATCCAACTTTCTGCCCACGCTGCTTTCCTGGGTGGTGCCGGTATTTATCTTTTTGGGGGTATGGTACTTTATGATGAAGCGGATGGCCGGGCAGCAGCCGGGCTTTATGACGCTGGGCAAGAATAAGGCCAAGATCTATATGCAGGAGGACCTGGATGTCCGGTTTGACGATGTGGCCGGCGTGGATGAAGCCAAACAGGAGCTCATGGAGGTGGTTGACTTTTTGAAAGAACCGGGAAAATTTGCCGCGCTGGGCGGAAAAATCCCCAAAGGAATCCTGCTGGTGGGACCGCCTGGAACCGGTAAAACCATGCTGTCCAAGGCCGTGGCCGGGGAGAGCGGCGTGCCTTTTTTCAGCATGAGCGGTTCGGAATTCGTGGAGATGTTTGTCGGTTTGGGAGCGGCCCGGGTCCGGGATCTCTTCGAGCAGGCCAAGAAAAAGGCGCCCTGCATTATTTTTATCGATGAACTGGATGCCCTGGGAAAAGCCCGGGGGTTCGGCGCCGTGGGGGGACACGATGAGCGCGAGCAAACCCTCAACCAGCTCCTGGTGGAAATGGACGGTTTTGATCCCAAGGTGGGCGTGATCCTGCTGGCGGCCACCAACCGGCCGGAAATTCTTGATCCCGCGCTTTTGCGGCCGGGCCGCTTTGACCGGAACATCTTGGTCGACCGGCCGGATAAACAAGGGCGCGAGGCCATTCTGAAAGTCCATCTAAAAAGCATCAAGGTGGCGCCAGATCTGGATGTGGGCACGATTGCCGGCATGACTTCCGGCATGGTGGGAGCCGATCTGGCCAACCTGGTCAATGAGGCCGCTCTCTTGGCGGTGCGCCGCAACAAGAAGGAAGTGGGGATGCCCGAATTCGAGGAGGCCGTTGAACGGGTGATTGCCGGCCTCGAAAAAAAGAACCGCTTGATCAACCCCCGGGAAAGAGAGATTGTCGCGTACCACGAAATGGGCCATGCCATCGTCGCCCTGTCGTTGCCAGGGACGGATCCGGTCCAAAAAATTTCCATTATTCCCCGGGGAATTGCCGCCCTGGGCTATACCATGCAGACGCCCACGGAAGACCGTTTCCTGATGAGCAGGGCAGAACTGCTCAACAAAATTGCCACCCTGCTCGGGGGGCGGGCGGCGGAAGAAATCATGATCGAAGATATTTCCACCGGCGCGCATAACGACCTGGCCCGGGCCACGGATATCGCCCGCAGCATGGTCAAAGAATACGGCATGAGCAAGGAGGTCGGGCAGGTCTACTTTGCCCGGGAAAAGCGCTCGCGCTTTCTGAATGTACCCATGGAGGGTGCCGTGGAATACAGTGAAGCCACGGCGGAACTGATCGACAACGAAGTCAAGGCGATCATCAATCAGCAGTATACCGCCGCCCTCGCGATCCTCCGGGACAGACGGCCCATTCTGGAGGAAGGGGCCCGGCGGCTGCTCGAGAAGGAAAAAATTGAAGGCCGGGAGATAAAGGCGCTGATGGCGGGGAATTGATCTGGCCGGTGGCGATTGCCAAGATCCCGCCCGCCGTTCTTGCTCTCGGAATGGGATCGACGGCGGCCGAGTCCACTTCGGAAAACCCTTTGCTGCAAGATTCCATGATGCCAAGACCCCCAAACGATCGTTAGCGGCCCAGCCAACAATTTCTGACCCGGCCCAAGCAACGGGGTTTGGAGCGCTGAAACGATGCAGAAAAGGTCTCAAATATGCAAAAGATGATCGTCGTAACGGTGGATGGTTCGCAAAATGCGCTAAAACCCCTGGATTTTATCGATGCTCTTTTCGGTCGGCCCCCCAATTTGAAGATCGTGCTCTTCCACGTGTTGCCCGGTTTGCCTCCCGCGATAGTCGAGGAAAGCCGCAAAAACCCACCGATTGCGCTGGATTTACAGAAGATTGAAAAAAAGAACATCGCTGCGGCCGAGCGTTTGCTGGCCCATGCCAAAAGCCGGCTTTTGCAGAAGGGATTTGCGCCCGCGGCCGTGGAGACGGTCTACCGGAAAAGACAGATTGGTATCGCCCGGGACATCTGCAGTTGGTCGGAAGACCAGAGGGCCGACGCCATGGTAATTGCCACGCGCGGGCGCGGCCGGCTGTCGGCCTTTTTTATGGGCGAAATCGCCAACAAGGTGTTGGAGTTCACGCGCGTTTGTCCGGTCTGGATGATTAAGGGCACCGTCCAGGCCCCCAATGTTCTCGTCGCCGTCGACAATTCCGAAAATGCCTTGCGGGCTGTGGATCACGCCGGTTTCATGCTCGCCGGCCTCGACGCCCACGTAACCGTTTTCCATTCCCGCAAAGATCTGAGACGCCTGGCACCCCGGGCGCTGCTGGACGAATTCCCGGAATTGACCAAAACCTGGCAACACAAGACCGGCGAAGTGGTGGCGCCCTACTTGAAAAAGGCCGAAGCAATGCTGCTCCAGGCCGGATTGGTTGAAAATCAAGTGACGGTCAAAGTCGTCGATCAGGGGCGAAGCGCGGCAGACGATATTCTCCAAGAGGCGAGTCGCTCGGCCGCAGGTGCGATTTTTCTGGGAAAGCGCGGCTATTCCAGTGTGAAGGATTTTGCGATGGGCAGCGTCGCTCGCAAGACCCTGACGCAGGCCAAGGACATGGCCATTTGCGTCGTTCCCTAAGCAAACCCGGATCAGCCGGAACCGAAATTTTCGGCCGCAAATTACCGAAACGCAAGGGAAGATCGGGAGAAGTTTTACTTCGTGCCCTGAAGGCCTTGGTGGTGGCAGCAACGATTTCGCGCGCGAACGGCCGCGAATTTCATTCTTTATTGACGTGCGGCTTTAAACGCCGGTGCCCGAAGAATTGAACGGTTGTCCTTTGCACCGGGCCCCTCACGAATGCGGGTTTAAATCTCTTCGGGTCTAATTCCCCGAAGCTTGCTTCGATAAGATCGCCAACGTCCTACGTTCAGATACCCCGCAGCTTGCTGCGGGGAGAGCTCATAAATGAAAACACAGGAGGAAATCCGATCCAATGCCGCATGCAATCAAGAAAGCTTCGAAGAAGGCCGGTCTTTCGCCGGGAACCCTCGTGTATATCGGTGAAAAAAGGACCGCGAAAATCAAGATTGACATCCTGGGCTACGATGAGAGCGATTTCGTGGAAAGCACGCTCGCAAGCGTCTCCGATTGTATGCCGTTCATCGACCAAGAGTCCGTGACCTGGATCAACCTGTCCGGCATCCATGATGTCGCCATGATCGAAACGCTCGGCCAACAGTTCAATCTTCATCCCCTGTTGCTGGAGGATGTCGTCAATACCGGACAACGGCCCAAGATGGACGACTACGAGGATTATCTGTTCATCGTCCTGAAAATGCTTTACCTCGGCCAAAAACACCACGAAATCGAGCACGAACAGATGAGCCTGGTTCTTCTGGGTTCTCGGGTGGTGATCTCCTTTCAGGAAAAAGAAGGCGATGTTTTCGAGGCGGTTCGCGCGCGAATTCGCAAAGGCAAGGGCCGCATCCGAACCAAGGGCGCCGATTATCTGGCCTATGCGCTCATCGATTCGATTGTCGATAATTATTTCAAGATCTTCGAGGAAATCGGAGAGCAAATCGAGGAGTTGCAGGAGGAAGTCATCTCAAATCCCCGGCCCGAGACCCTGCAGGCGATCCAAGGTTTAAAACGTGAGATGATTTTTTTGCGCAAATCGGTTTGGCCCCTGCGCGAGGTTGTCAGCGCCCTTGTGCGGGGAGAGTCCGAGTTAGTGACAGAGGATGTCCGTATTTTTCTCCGGGACGTCTACGATCACACGATCCAGGTGGTGGATACCATCGAGACTTTCAGGGACATGCTGGCGGGCATGCTCGATATTTATCTCTCCAGCCTGAGCAACAAAATGAATGAAGTCATGAAGGTCTTGACGATTATCGCGACCATCTTCATCCCCATGACGTTTGTCGCCGGCGTGTACGGTATGAATTTTAAGTTTATGCCCGAACTGGAATGGCACTGGTCCTACCCTCTGTTCTGGGCCGTGCTGATCGCCATTTTTATTAGTATGTTGGTCTGGTTTAAAAGAAAAAAGTGGTTATAAGGCCAACCAACCGATGGATTTACGGATAACGGAATGGTCGCGCCGGTCACCGCGCCGACCCCCACCGGGCGCGTGGCAACGGCCAATTTCAGTCTAGCGGCGATCCTTCGGTCAGTCCGTCGTCCGGTCGATTTCGGGGTTTGATTGCGGCGGCTCGACCCCCAGTTCGGTCACCGCTTGGGCCGCCGCTTGGGCTTTGGCCCTGGCCTTGGCGGCGCGGCGCGTGGCCTTTTCCGCCTGGGTTGCCGTGGCGAGCGCCGCGGATTTGATCTCCGCTATCTCCGCTTCCTCGATCTCTGTTTCGGCCTCGGCGCCCTCGATTTGGCGCAGCTTTTCTTGGGCGGCAGTGGCGGCCTCCGAAGCCTTGGCGGCCTCTTTTTCGGCCTCAAGGGCATGTTTTTCGGCATCGGCGAGAGCGTCGAGGGCGGCGGCCGTCTCGCCGGCCTGCCCCTCCTCCGGTTCGGCGTCCAGCTCGATATCTTCGGCGGCTAAAACGAGGGCCGCCATCGGCAAGCGCCGCAGGAGATCTGCGAGAGGCTCACCGAACGGGCCCAACGGCTGATTGCTGCGAATGCGAAGCGGGAGAAATACCAGGGCGGCACCGGAGGAATGGGTGGCGATGGCATCGCCATCGACGGCCGCAATCACAAGCGGGTCAGCCTCGATGCGTGCCTCGTCCAGCTTTTGACGCAGAGCCTCAATCGTCTCGTCGGAGGATTGATCCCCACAAGGTGCCAGCACACGTATCGTGGCTTCTTCCCACGCTTCACTGCGGGTGATCAGATAGGCCAGCAGCAGCATCAGATGGCTGGTGGCATCATCCCACCACCAGATGTCGATCCGCCGCTCCTGCGACGGCAACGTTTGTAATTGGGTCCATTCGTCTTCTTTGGCATTCAAGACGATGATGTTGCAGCCAAACCGGAAGGCGGTCCGGAGGCCCCGACCGTAAACCACCTCACGAATGCTGTGGATTCCCTCAGGAGGCTGCTCGAACCAGTTTAGTAGAACGGTGTTGGCTTTCAGCGGACCGATTCCGTACGCTTGGACCAGGGTGTGAATTCCTTGGGCCACGCTGGGGGCCACCATGACCAGGGGAAAAGCATCCACGCCGTTTTCCGCGATGTCTTTACGCAACTCCTCTTCGGCCTCCGTCCGTTGCTTGAGCATCCGGGCGCCGTCCCCCTCAAGAATCCGGGCGACCGTGGCAAACCCGCTTTGGCCCTGCAGCCAGGATGCAAAGTGCAACAGCCGTTTACGCCGGTGGGAATCGTCGGAAAACAGCAACAGCTGCGGGCGCCAGTTGCGGGGATGTTCGGTTTCCCTGGCGGCAGCCAGCAGATGCTCCCGGATGCGCTGGAGATGGTAGGAACGCCGGCTGTCCGCCCAGCGGGCCGGACCGGCGGTGCGCTTAAGATACTGGTAAATGGCGAAAAGAATTGCCAGGGCGATGGACCCGGCGGTCAAGTCAATGGCCAGCATCACCCCCAGGCATGTCAGGGCGCCGGTGAGGCTGAGCCGGCTATCGAACCAGCGAAACCGGGGACGAAAGGAAGGACTGGCTGAACGCGCTTCGTAAAACGTGGCGTAATTCATCAGGCCGTAGGAGATCAGAAAAAACATTGACACCACCGGGGCGATGATGTTCAGTTTACCCAGGGCGATGGTAGCCAAAGCGATTCCGGTGGAAAGTAAAACCCCACGGCGAGGGTTGTCGGCGGGTCCAGCACCCTTGGCAAAGGGCAGCAGGAACGGAAAGACGCGATCGCCGGCGAGGGACTGCAGGATGCGCGGGGCCCCCAAAAAGGAGGCCATGGCCGAAGACAAGGTGGCGGCGATGACCCCGGCTGAGATGAGAAAGTCAACCACGGCCACGCGCTTCATCGCCCCGTAGTCGCTTAGCATGACCTCACCGGGCAAAGAAGCCGCAAAGACAATCGACGCCAGGAAGTAAATGACAATCGACAGGCCGACGGCCAGAAAGGTGCCGAGCGGCAGGCTTTGGCCGGCATCCTTTAAATCGCCGGACATACTGACGCCCTGGGTAAAACCCGTCACGGCCGGGAAAAAGATCGCAAATAAGGCCCAGAGAGGCAGTCCATCGGCCGGCGGTGTCCAGTTTTGAACCAGCAGGCTGTTGTTCCAGCGCATCATACCGCCGATAAAAAATGAAAGCAACGCCGCTCCCAGAATACTCATGACCACATACTGGAAGCGGGTGGCCCAATCCGCACCTAACCACGCCAAGATGAACAGCAAGGCGACGGCCATCGCTGCAATAATTTGGGGTAAGGTTTTTAAATTGCTCGTCACCATGCCGGCGGCAACTTCGCCGAAACCAATGCAGTAAAAAGCGATGGAAACCGATTGGGCAAGAAACAGCACGATACCGATGGCGCCCCCGAATTCCAGACCCAGGGTCCGGGAGATAAGATAATAGTCGCCGCCGCCCTTGACTTTGAGGTTTGTCGCAATGGCGGAAAGGGAGAAAGACGTCAGGACGGAAATGGCATTGGCCAGCGCCAGGATGATCAGAGCGCGGGCCAACCCGGCATTGCCGACGACATAGCCCAGACGCAGGAAGAGAATGATGCCGAGGATCGTCAGAATACTGGGAGTAAAGACCCCGGCGAAAGTCCCGAGGTTGCCTTTTTTGTTTGCGAAGCGTGGCTTTCGGGGTTGGTTGAGCGACACCTTCGCCTTCATTTCTCAAACGCTGCCTTTCATTTCAAATAATTGCAGCCTTCCGGCCGCAGGTTGCCAGGTAGTGGCGGGAGGTCTTGAATCGAAAATGTTTCTGGGGTAGGGTTATTTTTATCCGTTTCGTATCCATAAAGCAACTTGTTTGTGGGACGACGCGGCTCTAGGCGAATCACGCGGGCGGCCGGGATATTTTTCATACGGCTAAATTGATACGA
>CP070697.1:224542-243596 GCA_020353555.1 Desulfobacterales bacterium | reverse complement strand
GTGCATGAAAATTTTATTTGTGTACTAAGCGTACTAAATTGATACCACAATGTTCTAAAATACGGATTCCGTCACCTTAGTCAATAGCTTCACCGTTCGTTCATGGGGTCTTCAGGCGCGCAGGATTTACCTGCGGGCGTAATCTGGGCGGCGCCAAACGGGAAGTGCCCATACCCGCAACGTAGCGGCCCAACGGCCGCTGCCGGCTCCGGGCCTTGAGTTCCACCCATGCCACCCCGGGGTTTGCCCAACGGGTAGGTGCGGCCGAAGGCCGGCGGTTGGCTATTATCTCGGCGCTGCATTTAAGATCATGGTCATGGTCGTGCCATCGATGTTACCGCCGCTGATTATCACGCCGACATGGCCCTGCGGTTTGACCGCGCCGGCGAGAAGGGCGGCGACCCCCAGGGCGCCCGAGGGTTCGACGACCAGTTTCATGCGGTAGAATAAAAATCGGACGGCGGCCATGATCGCGGCTTCGGATACGGTTTGCATGTCAGCCACGTGTTGCAGCACCAAAGGAAACGTCACCCGGCCCAGGGACGGAGTGCGGGTTCCATCGGCGATGGTAGGCGGATTATTGACCGTATGAAGGGTGCGGGTACGAAAAGAGCGGGTGGCATCGTCGGCCAGCTCCGGTTCGATGCCGACCACCTGACAATGGGGATCGAGGCCTTTGCTGGCAATGGCGCAGCCGCTCAGCAGCCCGCCGCCGCCGCAAGGCACCAGCAACAGCCCAAGGGGTTTGACGGCTTCCACCAGCTCCAGGGCCGCCGTACCCTGGCCGGCGACGATCGCCGGGTGATCATACGGGGGGATGAGGGTATATCCGTGTTTACTTGCCAGGTCACGGGCGATTTTCTCACGGGTGGTTGCGCGGGCATCGTATTCGATGACGGCGGCCCCGTAGGCTTCTGTGGCCGCGCGTTTGGTGGCCGGCGCATCCTGGGGCATCACGACGGTGGTCTGAATGTCCAGCAAACGCCCCACCAGAGCGACCGCCTGGGCGTGGTTGCCCGAGGAGTAGGTCAGCACGCCGCGTTTGCGCTGGAGATCAGAGAGCTGTGAGATGGCATTGAAGGCACCGCGAAATTTGAAAGCCCCGGTTCGCTGGAAGTTTTCGCATTTCAAATAGACGCGGGTGCCCACGATTTGATCCAGTGTGCGGGACGTCATAATCGGGGTGACCAGGGCCTGCCCGCGAAGTCTTTCGCGGGCGGCCTTGACCAGTGCGAACATATTTTCTTCCGTCTTAGATGGCATTGCGAGAGGTTGTTCCAATCCGGTCTTAAGTCAACGGGGGTATGATTAGCGGGCAACCGCCGGTAAAGGCTGCCACGGATAACGGTCGGCGCCCACCGGCGCCCAGTAAAGGTGGCCCGATTGCCTCCAGGGGTCCAGCACCAATCCTTGCGCAAAGGCCTGGCCGTGGGCGGTAATCACGACGCTGTTATGTTCTCGCAGTTCGCTGCCGCGGTGGGCCACGCCCCAATGGAGCTGGAAGCTTCTCAGCTTCAGGTCTTCCAGTCTTGTCAGCAGGTCCTCGGTCCAGTGATAACAAAGCCCTCGTTCCTTCAGGCGCAGCCGCACCAGCACGTTGTGGAGAATCGCCGGACGGACGATTCGGTATTCTCGGGCCAGCAGCGCCGCGTAACAGATGGCCGTTGCAGCCACCAGCTCGGCTTCGTTGCCATCGGATCTTGCGTCGAGCGCGATCAGATCCCGCGTCAGCGCATCAACACGTTGCCGATATTCCGGCGTTTCCAACCGATGGGCAGGGGCGTCGCGGTCCCCGGGTCCGATTCCGGGATGATGCGCGCGAACACAGCCGCCCAGGGCCAGGGTAACGGCGCAGAGGCTGGCGCAGGTAAATGTGCGGCCGAATGTCTTCATCGCAGACATAGACGGATGACCCAATTTGCACCTCAGCGTGAGGTTGTCGCTCAGCCTTCAGATTTCAATCCCCAGGGACCGGAGTTCGCCGGTAACGATCGCATCCCATCCACGATTGGCCTTGGGGTTGGCCGGGCTGGGGTGGGTGATGCCGCCGATGCGCACCTCCAGACCGTTTAAGGCCCGGCGGGCGCTTTCTTCCGCAAACTGTCCCACGCCGACGACAAACCGCGGTCGGGTTTTCCGGATAAAGCGGCGGAGGGCCTGATCACAGGCGGCCAGCAATGGCTCGCGTTCGGAGGCACGCAGCTTGTTGGGCGTGCGGTTGCGGCCGGTGGCTTCCAGGAAAAGAAGCGGGCAGTAGTTGGCCACAAAGATGCGGGCAAAAAAACGTTCAGGCGTCGCAAACGTCTTTTGCGCCCAGCCCCACAGCCGTTGGCCGCTGACTTCCCGTCGGGTGCAGGCAAAACCCAGCACCGGCCGCTTGGGATGCATATGCGGTGGAGTCCGTACCGGCGCTTCGATACCCAGCCACTCGCGCACCGCTTTGACCTCACCGAAAGGAACACCGGTTTGGGCCATGCCCCATGGGCCCGGATTCATGCCGAGGAAAACAATTTCCTTGGGCGGAGTGGCATAACGCTGCAGGTACTGCCCGTAAGACGCGCACGCATATTCCAGCGGGTTGTACACGTGGGTCACCGGCGGCCCGAAACGCAACGATCTCAGCCGAGCGGATAAATCTTCAAAAATCGTGTCCACACCTGAACTCCTGGTGACGGCCTGTCAACGTTTGGGCAGGCAGGGCCCACTGAAAAGCCCGACACATCGGCCCCTGCGGGTTAGCGGGTTTAATGCAGAATGCCTCTTTTTGCGAAATATTGTTGATGATAATCCTCCGCCCGCCAGAAGTGGGAGGCCGGTGTAATTTCCGTGACGACATTGCGCGTATAGCGGCCGGAGGCTTGGATGCGGGTCTTGGAGGCGTGGGCGGCCGCCTCCTGCCCGGGAGTGTGGAAAAAGACGACCGAGCGGTATTGCGTGCCGATATCCGGCCCTTGCCGATTTAACGTCGTCGGGTCGTGGATTTCCCAGAACAGGTTTAACAGATCATCGTAAGTCACCACCGCCGGATCATACTCCACCTGGACCACTTCGGCGTGTCCCGTCTTATCCGTACACACCTGCTCGTAGGTGGGATTTTTGACGGTCCCTCCCATGTATCCTACCGCGGTCGCTTTCACTCCGTTTCTGCGCCGCAGGGCTGCTTCCACACCCCAGAAGCAGCCGGCCCCCAAAGTTGCGATTTCCATTTGGCGGTCCTTTCTTTTCCGTTTGCTTTACGAGCCCTTCGGCACGAATTTTACACGACTCCAAATCTGACCATCCCTGGCGCTTGCCCCCGGAGGGCTTTGAGTAGTGTGACAAAGCAACTGGATGAGGCTAAATCGTGCCCCTCCCCCAATGCGTCCCGCCCGCGGCAGGATCCCCGTTCAAGGAGGGCGTGTCCCGCTCCCGCGGAGGAACCGGACGCCGCCGTTGGGAAATAATACCCATTTCCGAAGGGACTGCAACTAAAGATAGGCCGTCCCGTAAGATAGTCAAACTTTCGCAGAAGCCCTTCAGGGAGGCTGCAGGCTCGCGCCGAGGCCCACCAACAGCACCAGCAGCCCAATTATTTGCACCAAATGAAAAAGCCCGTTATGATCGAATCGCCAAATTAGGGTCAGGCAAATCCTTTTATTCAGTTGGATAACCGCCGCCATGCTGCTGAAGAGAACGCCGGCCGCCATCAGCACCGCCCCGTTCAAACGCGCGTTGAACGCCAGCCAGCCGTAAGCGCCGAGGGCGAAGACCAGCGCGGTGGCTTCATACCCGATAAAAATGAAAAAGATGCCGGGGAACATTTGCGTGACAAGGAAAAAGCCGAACGCCAGGGCCAACATCGCCGGCAACAACCGGCGCGCGGTCTCCGGTCCCCCAAGATCATAGGCTACCCCCACCACAAACAAGGAAACCGCCAGACCCAACGTCAGGTTCAGCAATTGCCAAACCCGGTGATGAGTGGCAGCGGACAAAACGAAGCCATGGGCCAGGAATCCGAGGAGCCCGGACAAAGCAATGCCTCCCAGGGCTCCGGACCAGAGGTTAACTTTCCAGGTTTGACTAGCCCCAAGGCATTGCAGATAGCCGAGGCCGCCGGTTGCCACTAGGGCCAAACCGGCATCGGTCACGGCGGTGGTCCATTCGATGGGGTTTGCAATGCGCTGCATGCCCAAACTTCCCAATCGTCGATCGTGCGCGAGATTCACTCCCACCCACTCAAAAATGACGGATAAGACCCGATGGCACGAAGATTCAAGTGAAGTGGTCCCCTTGATTGGGTATCCCGATTCAGCCGGGTTCCGCGGGGGTGGAAATTTTTTGACGATAACCGCTGGCCGTCAGACAATAGATCGGCTCGCTGTCGGGGCCGCACAGAAAAGAGCCGTCCGTTCGCTGCAGGTACCCTGCGCGAACCAAGTCTTCCAATGCGGCCTTTGTCCCCAAAGAACGCGCCGGGTAATAAACGCGTCTTTGCGTTTTTGGCAGTATCTCGGCGTGCATATCAGACCTGCCGGTTGCGGCGCTCGCTCGATAGCTGTTTGACCATACACACCGCTGTGGCCGGACAGAGATTTTCGAATTCGGCGGTCTCCTGGAGGACCGCCGGAGCCGCCTGGCGGTCGGTCTTTACGTAGCCGCGCCGGGCGAAAAAGTCTTCCGCCGTCAGGGTCAAAAGGTACACTGTATCCACCTGAAGCGATTGTGCATGTTCTTCGGCGCGCTGGACCAGGCGGGAACCGAGTCCGCGGCCGCGATATTGCGAATCCACGGCCAACGACCGCAGCAGGGCGCACGGGCCTTTGACTTCCAGGCCCACCAGTCCCACGAGTCGGGAAGCGTCCCGTACGCGTAGGAAGTGTTTGAGGTGGTTCGCGGTGATATCCTGAAAATGCAAACCGTTGGCGGCCAACATTTGTTTGACTTCTGGCTCATCGTGGGCGGTTGCAAAGGTTATCTTCATCTTCCGAAAAGCCCTTCCGTCAATTTTGGGGGTGGCGGCGCTTGTGCTCCGGCTTTATATATGAAAATTGGATCGTTGTGCAATGAGCTGCCGGGACGCACGACCTTGGCGGGCGTCCAGCCCGGTAAGGCAAAATTGCAGGAAACGACCACCGCGCCGGGTTTCAGCTCCGCGTTTAGTTTGTCGGACAGACGTCCCATGACATCGGGATAAAGATAGCAGAAAACAACGTCCGCCTCCGATAGCCTCGTGCGCCAAAAATTCTGCCGCCTGATCCCCACGTCTTTGAGGCCCCAGCAGCGCAATCGGGCCTGGAGGTAGGCCAGGGGGTTGATTTCATACCCGACGGCTCTGACATCATAGCGTGCCCGCGCCTGGCGCAGGACGCGTCCGTCCCCGCATCCCAGATCAATCAGCAGTTGTCCGGCCGGCATGGGTACCGCGTCGAGAAAGGCCGCGATTCTGACCCGGGAAGACGAGACGTATACCGCGCCCTGGGTGATGGGCAGCACCAGGCCCGTGCTGACGACGTAGGTGAGCTTGAGACCAAACAAGGCGGCCGCCAAGACAATGAAAATCCAGACCCAAAGGGGCAATGTGCGGTTTTCCTTCCGTGCTTGAGTCAGCCCTTGAGCTCCGCAAGGGTCGCTCCGGCGGCGGAAGCCGTGAACAGCGTGTCGGTGCCAACGGTGATCAGGCTGAATCCTTGAGCGATGAAAGGTTGCACGGCGGCGGCGGTGGTGCCGAAAATGCCAAGGCGCACCCCGGCCTTCAAACAGGCGGTCTTGACGCGGTCGATGGCCTTAAGCACCGCCTTGTGGGTGACTTGTCCGGTTTTTCCCAGGCTGGCGGATAAATCATAGGGCCCCACGAAAATGGCATCGATACCCGGCACCCTCACGATGGTGGCGATGTTCTTCACGGTTTGAATATGTTCCGCCTGCACGATGACGGCGACCTCCCGGTTGGCGCTAGCCAGGTATTCTTGAAAGCGCAATCCGTAACGGTGCGCCCGGCCCAGACCGACGCCCCGTGATCCTTCGGGCGGGTATTTGGCGAAGGCGACGATGCGCTCCGCCTGCCGGGCGGAACTCACTTGGGGCACAATAATCCCGGCTGCGCCTATATCCAGGGCTTTCTTGATCCAGACCTCATCGCTGGAGGGCACACGAAGCACACACGGACAGCGATCCCCCGCCGCCTGCAGAATCCCTTGGGCCGACTGGACGTCGAACGGTGAATGTTCGGTGTCGACGAAGAGCCAGTCGAAACCCACGTCCGCCAGGATTTCGGCCACCTCCGGTGAAGACAAGGTAATCATGGTTCCGATCAACAGACGGCCGTCTTTGATCTGGGCGCGAAAATCAGGGCTCATTTTTTTTCTCCTGTGAGCGTCGGGGGGTGTGCGCGTGACGCGTTTACCGAATGAGTCCGTTGTTTGAGTTGGGCGCGCTGCGATCTGCAAGAGCTACTGTTGCGGGTCGCGGCTGCGGGTCCAAAACGGCCGCCCGCCCGGCGGATTTAGGCGCTTGCCGACCCAAGGCATGCGGAATTCCCGGGTAACGGCGCTTCAATTGCTGGTAGCTCTATTTAGCATAATACCGCCCAGGAAAAAAGCTTGACTTGACCTTTGAGGATTTATAATGAGTGCCTATCCTGTTGCCCCAAGGAGCGGTCCTCGGCATTTCCCGAGTTGCGGTCGCGTTGGGCGGCGCCGGGGGTCGGACGGCGATGTGCCCGGGCCAGGGAAGTCATAGGGGTTGGCCGGTTGTTGATGGATTCTGGCAAGAACTTCAAAGAAAGGAGGGAGAACGATGGGAGTAAAAAGGATTATAGCGGCAATGCTGGTTTTGGCGCTGGTACTTGTTGGGGCCGGGCCTGCCATGGCGGCCCCCCACACTTTGAAAGTCTGGATTATGACGACCTTTGCCGACGCCCAGAATAACTGGGTGCGGGCCAAAGTGGAAGCGTGGGCCCAAGAAGCGTCTGTCACCGTGGATATTGCCATGCTCCCGCGCACGGCCTATGGCGAAAAGATCTTTGCCTCGATCGAGGCGCGTACGCCGCCGGATGTCGTTCTGATGGCCGAGCCCGGAGCGACCCTGGCGGCCGAATTGGGCCTGACGATTCCTCTGGACGATGTAGTGGAGAAAATCGGTCGGGATGATTTTTATCCGCGGGTCCTGTCGGCCGTGGCGGCACCGGATGCGGTTACCGGAGCCATGCGGATCTGGGGGATCCCCATGTTTTTTGAAATCCGACCGGCGGAAATCCGCATGGACCTTCTGGAAAAGGCCGGCCTGACAATCCCCGCCAAACCCGATTATGAGTGGCTCTTCAAGGCGGCCCGGGCGATGAACGATCCGCCGAAAGTCTATGGTCTGGGGCACGTGCTGGGTCGCTCCTACGACGCGCATGACAACACCATGGCCCTAATTTACTCGTATGGCGGCGGGCTGATCGCGGATCGGGGCCCTAACGGGGCCGATATCTTCAACACCGAGCCCACCTGGCGCGCCTTTGATGATCTGAAAAAGCTTTACAAAGAGGGTGTTATTCCGCCCGATGCGGTCGCCTGGGGCGACTACGACAACAACCTGGCCCTGATGGGCGGCCGGGTTGCCATTACGGTGAACGGCTTGAGCATCTACTACAAGATGGTCAAGGATAAGAACCCCCTGGCCGAGGCGGTCAAGGAAGTTCCGCTGACCGGGGCCTGGATCGATAACGCCGGTGGTGAGTCCAACTTCGTCTTCAAATCGACTCCGGTCAAAGAGCAATTGGGCAAAGACCTGCTCGCCTACCTCATGATGGACAAAGAAGACTACCGGGTCGGCATTTGCGAAAATTCCCAGCTTTACGCGCTGCCGGTCTTCAAAAGTCAGGCGCAAGTCATTTCCCAGCAGTGGAAAGACGGCAAATGGCCGGTATACGCCATCGATCCCACCCAGGCGATCGAGACCGCCTACAATTCCTGGCCGACCGTCTATCCGCTCAATGAGGCCACGAGTGTTGTCGAAAAGTTCATGGGCGCCTACATGCTGCCGGAGATGATGACGGTCTTGTTTACCCGCGAAACGGATTCCAAGAAGGTGGCCGAAGACATCAGCAAAGCCCTCAACAAGCTCCTGGTAGAAACCTACGGGAAATAACCTGGAGTCCACGCCCGAATTCATCTGTCAAAGTGGAGATCCCGTCGGGGATCTCCACTGTATTCAAGGGCTTTAGGGTTTAAGAGAGATCCCCCCCGCCAATGAAAAAGCAACTCGCTCCATTTATCTGGGTGGCGCCCGTTGTTCTGGTAATTTCGGTGTTCATGCTTTTCCCCTTATTTCAGGCCCTCTGGGATAGCGTGCATGGCGGGGCCTCCGGAGGGACCAAATCCTATGTGGGATTGGACAACTTCAAAGAGTTGATTTCCTCGGGGGTTTTTTTGGGGGCGGTCGGGCGGACGCTGATTTTTACCCTGACGGCCGTCGCGCTCAAACTCTTGGTGGGAGGCGGCGCCGCGCTCATTTTGAATCGTGCTTTTTGGGGTCGCAATGTCCTGCGCAGTTGGCTTTTTATTCCCTGGACGATTCCCCTGTTTGCCGGGGGTATTCTTTTCCTCTGGTTGCTGCGGATGAACGGCGGCCTCAACCTCATGCTGGAGAAATTGGGGGTGTACCCGGTATTCTGGCTGGGGCCCAAATTCGCCATGCCGTCCATCATTTTTTTAAACGTCTGGAAGGGTTTTCCCTTCTTTATGATCACGATTTTGGCCGGCTTGCAGATCATTCCCGCGTCGCTTTACGAGGCGGCCCAAATCGACGGAGCCAGCGGCGTTCAGCAGTTCCGTTATGTGACCCTGCCGGGCCTGCGAAACGTGATTTTGATCGCCAGTCTGCTTTCAACCGTGTGGACCTTTGCGCAATTTGAAAATATCTACGTGTTGACCCGGGGAGGCCCGGGCAAGGCCACCGAGACCCTGTCCATCCTGATCTACAAGCTGGCCTTCGGCACCTTTAATTTGAACATGGGCAGTGCCGCCGCCGTCTTAGCCTTGCCGCTCTTTCTGTTCTTTATCTTCTGGCTCGTCAAGCTGGTGCGGAAGGAGGCCGAGTGATGCGCGCCAAGCGATGGCAAAGAATTGCGCTTTTCCTGATCCTCCTGGTGCTCGCTCTGATCGTGGCGCTTCCCCTGTATTGGGCCGTCACCATTGCGCTGCGACCCGGCGCCGATATGTTCACCCGCAACATCGCGCCTTCCTCCCTGACCTTCCAAAACTTTTATGATCTGATCTTTGATCGCGACTGGGCAGGATTTCAGGGGGTCAGCTTTGGGGTTCCTTTGAAGAACAGCTTGCTGGTCGCCGTCAGTGCCACCGGCTTCAGTATCATCGTCAGCACCTTCGCCGGATACGCCCTGGCGATGTTTTCCTTCAGGGGCCGGGAACTGGTGTCGTCCTACATATTGCTGGCTTACATTTTTCCGCCCTTTATCATTGTCGTGAGTTTATTCCGGTTCATCAATCTCGTGGGGTTGAAGGACTCGCTGCTGGGCGTCGCCCTGCTTCACCTGGTTATCGTCGTGCCTTATTGCTCCTGGATGCTGCGCGGCTATTTCCTGAGCATTCCCAAGTCCCTTGAGGAATCCGCCATGATCGACGGCTGTACCCGCATGGGGGCCCTCCTGCGGGTGATCTTGCCGGTGTCGGCACCGGGGGTGGCCAGTGCGGCGATTTTTTCCTTCACCTTGTCCTGGCAGGAGATGCTCTTTTCCTTGATTACCCTGGAATCCCACGACAAGTTTACCTTGCCCATTGCCCTGTTGGCGATGGTCATGGGAGATCTGGTGCAATGGGGCAAGTTGATGGCCGGGGCCCTCATCAGCATTGCGCCGCCCGCGATCCTCTATTTGGCGTTGCAGCGCTGGATTGTGGGCGGCCTGACGGCCGGCTCGGTCAAACGCTGAGAGGGACCGGTTGCTCCCAAGCGGAAGCTGCGTCCGCCCAGGGGGGCCGAGAACTTGGCCCGGCTCCCACCCACCGCTCACGGAGTAGGGGGGGCTGGTTACGGCGGGAGAAGATTTGCGCCGCCGCTGTATCTTGCAACCGCCTCCGTATCGAGCACGAGCCCCAGACCGGGACCGGCGGGTATAGGCAGCATCCCGTCCGCATCCAGCGGCCAGCCGCCGGCGGCAATTTCATCCACATAGGGTGATCCGGTGATATATTCTACCAGATCCGTATCCGCTAAAGCCGACGCCAGTTGCAGGTCGGCCGCCAGCCCGACGGCGGTGTTCCAGCCATGGGGGATGAAGCGGATTCCGTTTTCCTGGGCCATCCAGGCAATACGGCGTGATTCACTGAGCCCGCCCACTTTGGTCACATCCGGTTGAACGATGTCCAAGGCCCCGGCCTGCAGCCAGGGTTGAAAGGACTGGCGCCGTGTCAGCACTTCCCCGCCGGCGATCGGCACCGGCGCTCGCCGTCGCAGCCGGACATAATCTTCCAAAGCGTCGGGTCGAAGGGGTTCCTCAAACCAGGCGACATTATAGTCGGCCAGCATCTGTCCCGTTCGCAAGGCCCATTTGTAACCCTGATGCCAGAAGGCGTCGCTCCCGCCGGCATCGACCATCAACAGCGTTTCCGAACCCACCACTTCCCGGGCGGTGCGCACAAGCGCTTCATCCTGGGCGAAGCTTTGCCGGCCGAAAGGCCCCCATCCTATCTTGAACGCCTGAAAGCCTTGATTCTTTGTTTTTGACAAACGCTCCGCCAGAATCTCGGGCGCATCCATCAACAGGGAGGCATAGGGTTTGACCCGGTCGCGGTAGCGGCCCCCCAGCAGACGTCCCACCGGCTGGCCGGTCGCTTGCCCCAACACATCCCACAGGGCCATGTCGATTCCGCTGATGGCATGGGTGATGGCACCGCCCCGGCCCAGCCAAAAGGTATGCTGATGAAGCTTTTCACTGACGCGTTCCGGTTCGAGGGCATTCTCGCGGCGGTAGAGCGGCTCCAACACCGCCAGGGCGCTGCGCACGAGATCGACATGCGTGAAGACGCTGCCCAGTCCGGTCAGCCCTTCATCGGTGATCACCGCGATCAGGGTATGGACACAGGCCTCCTGCGCCAGCTCCTCACTCCAGCCGCCTTCCGGAGTCGCCCCGCGCAAGCCGACGGCCCGTATTTCGCGAATTTTCATCTTGGGTTCCTTGGGATTCCAGGAGGGCGCGCCACGTCATTCAAAGCCGCAATCCTCTTTTTAGCCGCTTTCTAGCCGCGCCCCAGGTAGAGTTGCCTGACCGGCAGCACGATGGCTTCCAGCATATTGACGTGCCCGGGCAGGGCCGCTATGGTGACGGCCGTCTGCGCCAACTCGGCGGGAGTCATCATGGGCTCCTGGTCCATGGCGGCCGAACTGGCCTGCCGGTATTCCGTGGCCACATTGCCGGGATGCAGACAGCTGACCACCACCCCGAAATCACGGCCTTCCAGCGCGGCGGTCTTGGTGAGACCCACTAACCCGTGCTTGGCGGTGGTGTATGGCGCGGAATGCAGACGCGGCATTTGGGCGGAAATGCTGCCGATATTGATGATGCGCCCTCCTTTCTGGCGCTTCATGATCTTCATGGCCTCGCGGGTGCACAGGAACGGGCCGGTGAGATTGACGTCCAGTACCTTTTGCCAGGTTTGCAGGGACAATTCTTCGAGGGGCCCGCCGTCGAAAACGCCCGCATTGTTCACCAGGATATCCAGCCGTCCAAACGCCTGGATTGTCTTGGCAAACAAGGCTACGACCTGGGTCTCGTCGGTCACGTCCGTGGGAATGACGAGGACCGTGCCGCCTTGCGCACGGATTTCACCGGCCGTTTCATCCAGTTTCTGTGCGTTGCGCGAAGCAATGACCAATTGCGCCCCCTCGTGGGCGAAGGCCCTGGCGATTCCCTTGCCGATGCCGGTACCCGCTCCGGTAATGATAACGATTTTGCCATCTAGTTGTCCCACCTTTGATCTCCTTTCATTGCACTTACCATCCGACCGCTTGCCCCTCTTTGCGGGGATCCGATGCCCCGCAGTAGCCGTCCGCAAGGCGATAGATGATCTGGGCCCCGCCAAACAGGGAGGCCGGAGCGTTCGCGATAATTTGGTGGCCGCGTGCTTTGAGGTCTGCCACCACCTGAGCTGCAAAACCGGGTTCCAGAGCGATCCGGAAATCCTCGGCCACATACCACCGCGGGGCATCGCAGGCCGCCTGGGGATTCTGCCCGTAGTCGAAGATGCGCACCATCATCTGCACATGGCCCTGGGGTTGCATGTGTCCGCCCATGACGCCCAAACTCATCAGCGGCTGATGGGCTTGCGTTACAAATCCGGGTATGATGGTGTGATAGGGGCGTTTTCCACCGGCGACGCAGTTGGGGTGGCCTTCCGCCAGGGTAAAGCCATAGCCGCGATTCTGGAGACTGATTCCCGTTTCCGGAACCACAATTCCCGAGCCGAAGCCGAAATAATTGGACTGGATGAACGAAACCATCTGGCCGCCTTCATCCGCGGCAGTCAGGTAAACCGTCCCGCGGTCTGTGGGGATTTGCGAGGTCGGCCGTGCGGCGCGGTCCCGGCGGATGCCCCGGGCCCGCCGTGCCAAAAAATCCGGCTGCAGCAAATCCGAGGCCGCGACCACCATGCTTGCGCGGTCGGCAATATGCCGATGGGCTTCAGCCACGGCGATCTTCATGGCCTCCACTTGCAGATGAATACTGTCGGCCGAATCCACTGCGCACGCGTGCAGATCATGATGTTCCAGCACCCCGAGCGCAATCAGGGCGGCCAGTCCTTGCCCGTTGGGGGGAATCTCATGCAGGCGCTTACCGCGGTAGGCCACGGAAATGGGTTCGACCCACTCGGATGCGTGTCCGGCCAGATCGTCCAGCGTCAAGGCGCCGCCGCCTTGGTGGGCGCAGTGGGCGATTTTTTCGGCCAGCGTACCGCGGTAAAAGGATTCCCCGTGACTCACGGCGATCGCCTCCAGGGTTCGCGCCTGGTCCGGACAGCGAAACAATTCTCCGGGCAAAGGTGCCCTGCCTTGAGGCGCGAAGGTTTGGTTGAAATCCGGAAAATCCCGGTAAAGCTCCACGGCTGTGGCCCAGCGTTGGGCGGTGACGGGCGCCACCATAAAACCCCGGCGCGCATATTCGATGGCGGGCGCAAACAGGTCCGCCAAGGGCAATCGGCCGAATCGGTCGGAAAGCCGCACCCAGGCATCGACCGCACCGGGAACCGTGACCGCATCCCAGCCGTACAGCGGCATCTGGCTGAGACCGGCGAAACGTTTGCGGGACCAGGCGCGGGGCGACCGGCCGGACCCGTTGAAGCCATGCAGCCGACCGCCGTCCCAAACCAGGGCAAAGACATCGCCGCCGATGCCGTTGCTCGTCGGTTCGAGCACGGTCAGCGCGATGGCCGTGGCCAGCGCGGCATCAACCGCATTGCCGCCTTGGATCAGCATCCGCAAGCCTGCCTGGGCTGCCAGGGGTTGCGAGGTGGCCACCACATTGCGCGCCAGGACGGGCATTCTTTGTGACGGATAGGGAAATTCCGACAGACGTTGCATAGGGCGAGTCCTAGATCGTGGCTTTAACTTCTTCCGACCGATCGGTTGCCGGCGGCGGTGTGAGTGTCAGGCGGCATATCTGGTCGTAGAGTTCAGACGTCAGCTCGATATCGACCGATTTGAGGGCATCTTCCAGTTGCGCCACATCGCGGGCGCCGATGATGGGAGCTGTTACGGCCGGATGGTGGGCCACCCAGGATACGGCCAGACTCACCGGATGGTAGCCATGGGTATCGGCTAATTCCTTAAAGCCGTTAGCCGCGGCAAACATCCAGTCCTCACCGTACCGCTTTTGATACATTTTGTTAGTTTGCAGCCGCCCGGAGCCGGACCGGCGGTCGGTCAACTGCCCGGAACCTGATCGGCGGTCCGTTCCGTATTTCCCGGTGAGCAATCCGCCCCCGAGGGGGCTATAACTGATGACCCCGAGGTTTTCAGACTGGGCCAAGGGCAGAATCTCCACTTCGGCCTGGCGTTTGACCAGATTATACATGGGTTGGATGCATTGAAAGGCGGTCCAGCCGTAAAGAGCCGAAACCCCCAGTGCCTTGGCAATTTGCCAGGCCGCAAAATTGCTGGCCCCGAGGTAGTGGACTTTACCCTGCGAAACAAGATCATCCAGAGCCCTGAGGGATTCTTCCAGCGGGGTGTGCGGATCGAACTGGTGCAGAAAATAGAGATCAATATACGAGGTTTGCAGACGTCTCAGACTGGCCTCGACCGCGGCCATGATGTGGCGGCGCGAACCGCCGCGGTCATTGAGGCCGGCGCCCATGGGCTGGGCAACTTTGCTGGTGATGATCAATTCGTCCCGGCGATCAGCGATCAATTCTCCCAAAATGGTCTCAGCCTGGCCTTCACTGTAGGTATTGGCACAGTCGAAAAAGTTAATCCCCGCATCCCGGCAGCGTTTGAAGATGGCCCTCGCGGCCGCTTTATCGGCCTCGCGGCCGAAGGTCATCGTGCCCATGCACAGACGCGATACCTTGAGGCCGGTCGTGCCCAAAAAGGTGAATTTCATATACGCCTCCTTTTTCGAAGAGATAGCAGTTCAACCAAACGGCAAACTTCACCGCCATGGTCCTTATCCCCTGTTCGGATCTAAAGCTTACCCAGCAGCGCCGCTCTGCTCAAAGCAATTGGAGGTCGCGCGAGTAGATTGAATCCGATTTGCAAGCCGTCTGCTAAGGTCCCTTCAAACCGCGCGCGCGTAACGTGTACTTTTGGCTCGACCAACAGATATTTTCCGCCTGGCTTGACGATGGCAGCGATCTGACGAAGAAAATCTTTTTTGTCCGGAGCCTCGTGCACCATCCAAAAACTCAACGCAAAATCGACCTTCTGGTCCAGAGCCAGGCTGCCCGGTTCACAGCGGTGCAGGTGAATGCGATGGGCGATCCTGGCCTTTATTGCGCGTCTTTCCAGAACCTTGAGCATGTTCTCCTGGATATCGACGGAGATAACTGAGCCTTGGGCGCCTACCAAATGGGCTAGACCCAGCGAGAAGTAGCCCATGCCACAGCCCAGGTCGACGACAGTCATACCCTCTTGGACATAGGGGCCCAGAATCTTGGCCGGGTGATGCCATAGTCGCCGCAACCGATTGTCAAAAGCATAGGCCAACCACCACGGACATACGTGGCAATCGAGCCGTAAAAGCTTTTTGAGTGTGGGCATTTAGATCTTTATTTTTTCAAGCAGCAAGGCTTTTGAGTGTTCTAGTGCGTTGAGATGATCGCCCCTAATACGACCAGCAGGGCCCCGAAAACTTTGCGCAACGTGATGGGGTCTTTCGGAGATGACAATATGCCGTAATTACTGACTATCGTAGCCATGACGATTTGACCCGCGATTAATAGAATAAAAAAGGTTCTCGAGCCTAAATGCGGTATCAGAAAAGTCGTTCCGAGAACGATAAACGCACTGACAAAGCCTGTAAGATATAAGTAGACAGGAACCGCTTTCAAATTGGGCAGGGTATTGAAATCACCGAATAGAATGAAAATCAAAATCGACGTTAAGAGGGCGACGATGAAAAAGGTTATATTGGCCGTGATGCTTGAGCCGATATGTTTGGATACCGAGCTGTTCATCGGCAAATAAACCGACGTTGTGACGCCCATCAAAAAAGCCAGCAAGATATATATTATGGTCTGCATATCAGTTATTTCGACATCTTGGGTTACGGCCAATCCGACGTGAGGTGGCTCGTTGAGTCAGGATTGCGGTCGAAGTCAACCCAGATGATCTCCGGCGTGAGATGCTTCGGCCGCGATGATAGGATGCCCCCGGGGCCGAATGAATCGATGCGTGCCTGAGAACGCATGCAACGGCTGTATCAGATGCGGTCCTGCGCGTCAACTCCCGGCAGAAACAACCTCAGGTCCAATGCATTTTCCACTTCCTTGACGGTGGGGTTGTCCCACCGGGAGTAGATGTCGCCGCTGCGATTCTGCACGACATCGGTCAAATCGTCGGATTGATCAAATTGATAGGTCGCGGTCAAAAACACCGGGGTATCAAGGGTTTGCCCTTCATCGGCAATTCTCCTTGGCTAACGCCCCCGCATCCGGCAAGGTTCGGCCGGTTACAGAAGATTCGCTGCAGGACTGTTGATTTGCAGCTGTCCAACGTGGTTGGGGAGGCCGGGTCAGAAGCATCGGGCCCGCCGCTAACGATGCGCGGAGGTGTTGGGCTAATTCCGCCCTCCACGCGGAAGACGGGACCTGCGGCCTTGCGCTGTTCCGACAGGGTGACACGCCACCCCGTAGCGGTGAAATCAACGCCGGGTCCTCTGGAACCGCAATCGCTACTTTTCACAGTCGCATTTTATATTTCCGGCAATTATCTCTTTCCAATCTCCAATCACATCATGTGTCCAGCAGTCATCCGCTCCAGCCGCCTCCCGCATGACCAAGGCTAGAATATAGGCGAATTCTTTGACCGTGGCTCCGGCTTCCAAAGCGCCTTTGAAGTGTTTGAGAACACATGGCTTGGAGCGGCCTTTGATGGAGAGCGCAAAACAGATGAACTGATAAGTCTTCTCATCAATCATGCGCTTCTCGCGGTAGAGATCATCCATTTTATCCAGTGACGCCGAAAATTCCGGAAAAAACTCCGCCAGCATTCGCATATTGTTCTTCTGTCCTGTGAATATTAATATCCCCGGTTTGCGGCAAGGATCTTCATGGACCTTGCGCGGAGAGAGCGTTCCCGGGGCCTCCCATCGCAAGGGATACGGCGCGCCTCCGATGGGCGCCGGACAAATAATGACGGCACCTATGCCATCGCCCCTGGGGGCGATCTTTGCTCCTTAAAAACCGTGTCCGCAACTATTGGCAGTTTAGGTGAAATTAAATCATGCCTTAACAGGTAATCAATGGTGAGTTGAACACACTCATTTACCGCGTACCGGCCGGTATGCAGATGAATTTCCGGATCTTCCGGGGGCTCATAGGGAGCACTCACCGCAGTAAATTCTTTGATGAGACCTTCGCGCGCTTTTTTATACATGCCCTTGGGATCACGTTCTTCACACACTTCCACGGGGCAGTCCACGAAAACTTCTAAAAAAGTGCCGTCATCGTGGCTGAGCGCTCTGGCGGCTTGGCGATCCGAGCGATAAGGAGAGATGAACGCCACCAAATTTATGATTCCGCAATCACGCAAAAGAGCTGCCACTTCACCAATTCGGCGGATATTCTCTTTACGATCTTCAGGGGAAAAGCCCAAGTTCTTATTGAGACCATGGCGAATGTTGTCGCCGTCCAAAATATACGTATGGCAATTTCGTTCATATAATTCTTTTTCCAACGCAACGGCCAAAGTGGATTTGCCCGAAGCCGGAATACCCGTAAACCATAAGGTTAAACCCCGGTGACCTTTTAGGGATTCGCGATCGTTTCGATTGATTTGGCCGGGATGCCAGTAAACGTTTGATGACTTCGGATGAACCATAAAGTTTTTCTCCTTTTTCCTTCAACTGATTTGGAGGTGATCCAACCACATAATTGGGAATGACAAATAAGGCCGATCGGCCTCTAATTGCTCTTGTTTCGATCAAATCTCGGATAGGCACCGAAGAGCGGCGACACGGCCATTGCCGGCTAGCAACCGCAGCTTCCGCCGCAGCCGCAACCGCAATCACCGTCGCCATGGGCGGCCATTTGCGCCAGAGCCTTGACGACTTCGCGGCTGTCCGCCGGGCGGACCTTTAAAATTTTGGCTTTCAGAAAAAAGGCCTCGCGGCCGTCACATAAATCCATGAGCGGCCGGCAGAGATGCTCGAACGTATGCGGAATGTCTTGCTGGTTTACCCGGAGCAGGACTTCATCACCTTCGGTCTTACCCACCAGCACGTATTCAAACGGTGTCATGCCGGCCGCGCTCAGGCCGAAGATAAATTCGAACGCGGAAAAACGTGGCTGGCGGTCGATGATCTCCGGCGTCGTGCCGGCCGCCAGCGAAAGGGTTATGTGTTTCAAGTTGTCGACTTGCTGCATCTTAGGCGCGCCTCCTAAAAAAGCGTATTCCCAACTCTCCCCCCCGCCCGCAGGACCCAGGGCTGACAGCGGCCTTCGTGCGCAGTCTTGAGTTGCGCCCGTAATGCGCGGAAAGCAACCGCTGTCCGCGGTTCTTGTTTCAATTAATATGGCGCGGTGGTTTGCCGATTTTGTCCCCTAGAACTCTTTCCCGGTTGGCGACGATCAAATCGGCGATTTCGCTCACCGCGTTCTTGAGCCACATGGCGGTTTGGGAGCCGTCGGTGTAATTGGCTTCGCCGAATGACTGCACCCGGTTTTGCTTCTGCAAGTTGTTGACCTGCGAGAATTCTTCCCGGGAGCCGGGCTTGTAAACCGCAAACGTCCGGCCCCCGAATTGGTTGATAATGGAAAATACCGGTATGTCACTGGGGCCGTCGGCAATATAGATCATGTTTTGAAAAGGCACCCGCCGGTCTTCGTTGGGAATTTTGGCATTGACCTCGATATCGGGAATTTTGTTGCTGCCCTTGTTGATTTCAAATATGGCCCGGGTCTTGGTAGTATTATCCAGGGTATAGGCCACCTGGGAAATCAGTTTGGGGTTGGCCGCTGAGGCCTGGCGCGTTTGATCCAGATAACCGGCCGGCGGCGGATCTTCGACGAATTCGCAGCCCCAGACCCCGTCGATATAGGGCGCGATCCGGCTGCCCAGGATCATTTGGCGCAGGCCGGTGGAAACAATGTAATGCTCCACCTGAATTTCGTGCTGCTGATACTTGGGATCATTGCGGACAAAGCTTTTGATTTCATCAAAAAACTCAGGCAGGCCTTTGTAAAAGGCGATTTTCGCCCCCAACTCGCGTAAGAAATTATTGTTCAGGCCCTTGAAAATGCCGGTTTGGGCATAGGTCAGAATATGATTCAGGTAGACGGTATCGGTGGCAATCAGGGTTAGTCCATCTCTTTTGTAATAATTCGGCAGTTCGGCGACCTCCTTCCAGAAGGTCCGGGTA
>CP070697.1:204970-224442 GCA_020353555.1 Desulfobacterales bacterium | reverse complement strand
CATGACGCGGGTCATGTCGATCTCGTTGAAAGTGGTGAGCATGGCCGTGTTTTGTTTGGCCTCCAAAAGATGGGCCGCAATGCGCTGGCGAATCGGGCTCATGGTCTTGCGGGTGATCAGCGCGGTTTCGGCGGCGGGGGGTTCGGCCGGCGCGAGAGGCGCCGCTGGGGCGGCATGCGCCGGAGCCGCGGGCGGCATTTGCTCCCGGTAAAGAAGGACGTCGCCTTTGGTCACTCTTCCGCCAGGACCGGTACCGGGAATTTGGCTGATATCCAAATTGCTTTCCGCAATCAGCCGTCGCACCGAGGGTGCCAGAATTTTTGCGGCGGGCGTCGCCGCGGGCGGGCGAAGTTCGGCCGGCGGCGTGGGCGCCTTGGCCTTTGCGCTTTCTTCGGCCCCTGGCGCCGTCAATTCTTCTTCTTTGGCGGCCGCCGGTTCGATGTCTTTGACCGGCGCAGATCCCGTGTCGATGCTGCCCACCACGGCCCCGATGGCCACCGTTTCACCGGCGGCCACCGCTATTTTTAAGACGCCTTCGGCTTCGGCGACGACTTCCAGCGTGACCTTGTCGGTTTCGAGCACCAACAGGGGTTCATCTTTGCGCACCCGCTCGCCGTCTGCTTTGTACCATTGCGCTAAAACCGCTTCCGTTACGGACTCGCCGACGCTGGGGATTTTGATCTCGATTACCATGATAGTTGCTGCCTTTCATTTCCAGGGCGACCCTAACTCACGGAGGGCTGACCGTCTTTTTTGGGGGGCGGACCCACCGCCTTGGCAAGAATGGCCGCCTGCTCCTGCTTGTAAACATGGGGAAATCCCGGGGCCGGACTGGCGGCCGCCGGGCGGCCGAGGTATTCTAACGGTTTTTCGATCAAGGCTTCCAGGCGGGGCTGCACAAAATGCCATCCTCCCATATTCTGCGGTTCTTCCTGAACCCAGATCCAGCCTTGGGCGGACGGGTATTTCTGAATCATTTTTGCGAGTTGAGTCTGCGGGAAAGGATATAACTGTTCCAGCCGGATAATGGCAATGTCGGACATTTTCAGCTCCTGGCGCCTTTGCAGCAATTCGTAGGAAATTTTGCCGCTGCACAGCAGAACGCGCTGCGGCGCTTTGATCTTGGCCTGATCGTCGAGAACCTCCTGAAAGTGTCCGGAAGTCATCTCCGCCAGATTCGAAACCGCCAGTGGATGGCGCAGGAGGCTTTTGGGCGTCATGATCACCAGCGGTTTGCGAAAGGCGCTTTTGACTTGACGGCGGAGCAGATGAAAGTACTGCGCCGGCGTGGTGGCATTGCAGACCTGCAGGTTATCATCGGCACACAGTTGCAGAAAACGTTCCGGGCGGGCGCTGGAGTGTTCCGGCCCCAGACCTTCGAGGCCGTGGGGCAGCAGCAGGACCAGGCCGCTCAGGCGCTGCCATTTGGATTCCCCGCTGGCGATGAAAAGATCGATGATCGCCTGGGCGTTGTTAACGAAATCGCCGAATTGCGCTTCCCATAAAACCAGCCCTCGGGGCTGTGCGAGTGAATAACCGTATTCAAAGCCCAGGACCCCGATTTCGGAAAGCAGACTGTCATAAACGCAAAAGGGGCTTTGCTTCGGGCCCAGGGAATTCAGGGGGACAAACCGGGCGCCGGTTTGCATGTCAACCAGCACGCTGTGGCGTTGGCTGAATGTACCCCGCCCGCTGTCTTGGCCGCTGAGACGCACCGGATGGCCTTCCTGCAGCAGGGAGGCCCATGCCAGCGCTTCCGCATTGGCCCAGTCAATGCCTTCGCCGTTTTCGACGGTTTGCAGACGTTTCTGCAGCAGGCGGGCTAGTTTGGAATTGAGAGCAAAGTCTTCCGGCACCCGATTCAGCTGGCGGGCCAGGGCGATGAGGGTTTTTTCATCCGCCCCCGTTGGCAAGGCTTCATGGGAATAATGGCCGTGAAACCCCTGCCAATTTTCGTAAAACCGGGGCAAGGGAAAGGGACATTCGCTCCCGTGAACGGATTCATAAGCGGCGTCCAGTTGGCCGTTGATGGCTTCGGCCAACTGCTCCAGCGCCTGGGGGCTCTCGATGCCTTCTTCGATCAGCTTATCGGCGTAGAGCCGGTGCAAGGGTGGTCGTTCGCGGATGCGCGCATACATCTGCGGTTGGGTGAAGTAGGGTTCATCGCCCTCGTTATGCCCGTATCGGCGGTAACAGACAAGATCGATCACCACGTCCTTGCCGAAGGCCATCCGGTAGTCGGCCGCCAGCCGAATGACATGCAGCGCCGCTTCCGGATCTTCGCCGTGGACATGAAAGATCGGCACCATCAGCATTTTGGCGATGTCGGTGGAATAGCGGGTGGAACGGGCATCGCCGGGCAGGGTGGTGTAGCCGATCTGATTGTTAATGACCAGATGGAGCGTGCCGCCGGTGCGGTAGCCTTCCAACTGCGACATGTTCAGAGTTTCGGCGACGACGCCCTGACCGGCGAAGGCCGCATCGCCGTGGATCAAAAGGGGCCAAACCCGTTGGCGTTCTTTATCCCCTTGTAGGTCCTGCCGCGCCCGCGTAAAGCCCTGGGCGATCGGGTCCACCGTCTCCAGGTGGCTGGGATTGTTGACGAGAAAGATGCGCAGGGGATGATTGCCAGCCGTCTGAATGTCGGCCAAATAGCCGTTGTGGTATTTCACATCTCCGGCGCCCAACAGATCGTCCGGGTTGTAACAACTTTCGAACTCACTGAAGATTTCTTCGTAAGGCTTCCGGAGGATATGGGCTTGAACATTCAAGCGACCCCGATGGGCCATGCCCAGAATGATTTCCCGACACCCCCTGGCGGCCGCGTGTTCGGCCAGCGCATCGATCATGGGGATCACGGCGTCGGCGCCTTCCAGCGAAAAGCGGGTGACGGCCACATATTTCTTGTTCAAAAACTCCTCAAAAAGGGCCGCCTGCAAAAGCTTGGTCAAGATTTGACGTTTGACGGGGGGGTCAAAGTTCGGGCGATTGCGCACCGGCTCCATGCGTTCGATCAGCCAGTGGCGCTCCGTCGGGTCCTGGAGATGCATGAATTCCACGCCGATGGAATGGCAGTAGGTTTCTCTCAGGGCCTGGATGATATGCCGTAGCGCGGATCGATGTCCCGACCCGAATTGCGTCGTGTAAAACTCGCGGTCCAGGTCCGCCGGATCAAGATCGAAGGCGGCCAGATTTAACAGGGAATGGTCGGTGGGACAGGCCGTCAAGGGGTCCAGGCAGGCCAACAAATGCCCAAGATCGCGGTAACGATAGATGAGCGTTTCCACTCGTGACTGCCGCATCATCTGGTCTTCATCGCCGACGGCGGTGCCTTCACGCCTGAGGGAATTCGCCAGCTCAAAGCCTTCAAAGAAAAGACGCCAGTCCCGGGAAACCTTGTTCGGATCGGCCTTCCACAATTGGTACTGGGCATCGATGAAGTCCGCGTTCCAAGTTGCTGTAAGGTCCATGGGATCCTAACCTTAGGGGTTGCCGAGAAGATCGTTTTTCAGAAAGGGATAATATGGAAAAGATCGGTAAGTGTCAAATATATATCCGTTCTTTTATAGAATTGCGGCCTGATTTTTATTGACGTTGATTTAAACCCGCCGGCTTGATCCCGCAGACGGAGCCCGCTTGTCAATGGGAGAAACATTCTTATTTTGGAGAAGACAATTGCGATTGTTACCCACGCAGCGGATCAATCCCAGGGTGCGACGCGGCAACGAGCGCTGGTTGCGGTCCTGGGGCCGTTACGCCTGAAACGGACCGATGTTTTCCTCGCCGACGGGGCAGCATGTTCAACCGATGGACTAAATCCCAATCGATTTTGATGGTATTGATTTTCAGCCTTCTTCCCGGGTCTTTCCTCGGGGCGCAGAACAAATCCCAAGGACTCCCGCCGGCGAAGGTCTCCGCAGCCGCTGTGATGGCCGGAATGATGGCCCCCCAGGCCGAGTTTATTGGAACTGTTCTTTATCAGGAGGTCTCGGATGTGGCTTCGGAGTTGAGCGGTCTGGTGGAGGAAGTGCACTTCGAGGAGGGGCAGCGGATCAAAAATGGGCAGATCCTGGTCGCGTTGGGTTCGGATCTGCTTCGCAAACGGCTGGAAGCGACGGTTTCCTCCTATGAACAAGTGTTGGCCGAGCTTGACATTGCGCGCATTGACTATGCCCGCAAGGAAAAGCTATTCAAAAACAAATCCATTGCCGAGCAAGCCTACGACGAAAGCCGCTTTCGGGTCAAGGGACTCATCAAGCGGGCCGCCTCCCTCAAGGCCGAAGTGGAGCGCCTCAAGATTGAGCTGCAAAAAAAGATCATCCGGGCGCCCTTCGACGGGGTCGTGATCAAAAGGCACGTGGACCGCGGCGAGTGGCTTGCGGAAGGCGCGACCGTCGCTGTGCTGGCCAAAGATGATGTGGTGGACATCGTGGCGGAGGTGCCGGAAAGGTTCATTCCCTTTATTCAAACCGGAATGGAGGTCCGCGCCGTCGTCACGGGGGTTGAAATCAGAGGGACGGTGTTCGCCGTCGTCCCCCGGGGCGATATTGCCACCCGCACCTTTCCGGTGAAAATCAGGACCCGCAACACCTATGCTTTAATCGAAGGCATGTCGGCCAAGGTTATCCTGCCGACGGCCCGGCCGCAGAATTGCCTGATCGTACCCCGGGATGCGGTTATTTCCCTGTTCGGTCAAACCGTGGTGTTCGTTGTGAATGAATCCCGGGCCAAAATGATACCGGTCGATGTCGTCGGCTATGAGGGATTGAAGACCGGCGTTGAAGCCGAAGGGCTCACCGAGGGCCTGCAGGTGGTCGTCAAGGGCCACGAGCGCCTGCGCGACGGGCAATTTGTATCTATTGAACTGCCAAAATAACCTCTGCGCCTATGGATGCGGTTAAATTCTCCATCGAAAAACCGGTGACCGTCATTGTCGGGGTCATCCTGATCGTCCTCTTTGGTTGGATCGGGCTCACGCGCATGCCCTACCAGTTGAGTCCCACGGTGATCGAACCCGAAATTACGGTGACGACCCTGTGGCCCGGGGCAACCCCTTATGAAATCGAAAGGGAAATCATCGAGGAGCAGGAAAGCGTGCTGAAAGGCATTCCCGGCCTGATGGAGATGCAGAGCGCCTCCTCCAACTCCCAGGGCTCGATAACCCTCAAATTCAGTATCGGCACCGATACGGATGACGCTTTGCTGCGGGTTTCCAATAAACTGGATGAGGTTCCTTCCTACCCGGAGAATGTTGAAAAACCGGTCATCACGGCCACCGGGGCGGCCACGTCGCCGGTGATCTGGATGGTCCTGAAAACCGCTGAAGGCAATGCCAACTCACCGTACACCTACCGAACCTACTTTGAAAACAATGTGCGCCAATACCTGGAGCGCACCGAAGGGGTCGCCGATCTGTTTATCGGCGGCGGCACCGCCAAGCAAATGCACATCATCGTCAAGCCCGAAAGACTGGCAGCTTACGGGCTGACGATCACGGATCTGATCGACATCCTCCGGGCCGAAAATATCGACGTATCGGCGGGTGTCATGGGGGTCGGGCGCCGCGACTACCGTATCCGGACGGTGGCGGAGTTCAAATCCCCCCAGGACATCGAAGAGATTGTGATCCAATCTACCGGGCAACGGCGGATCAGGGTGGCGGATCTGGCGACCGTCAGTTTCGGGTATGAAAAGCTGACCGCAGCCATGCTGCACCTGGGAAAGGAAGCCATTGCCATCGGCGTCAAACCGGAGCCGGATGCCAACGTCCTCGATCTTACCGATCGACTCGAAAAAGTGGTGCAATGGCTGAATGTCGAAAAATTGGCGCCGGAGAAGATTTATCTGAATTGGGTCTATGATCAGCGACCCTACATTCGGGGCGCCATCGATCTTGTTCGGCAAAATATTCTGCTGGGCGGCTCCTTGGCCGTCGTGGTGCTCTTGCTATTCCTGCGGAGTCTCATTTCGACGGTGATCGTCGCCAGCGCCATTCCGATCAGCATCATCGGGACCTTTATTTTCATGAATCTGTTGGGGCGCAACCTGAACGTGGTCAGCCTGGCGGGAATCGCGTTTGCCGTCGGCATGCTCATCGACAGTGCCATTGTGGTGCTGGAAAACATCGATCGCCATCGCGGCATGGGCAAATCGGCCTTTCAGGCATCCTACGAGGGTGCCCGGGAAGTCTGGGGCGCGATAATCGCTTCGACCCTGACCACCGTCGCGGTTTTTCTGCCGGTGGTCTTCATGCAGGAAGAAGCGGGGCAGTTGTTCCGGGACATTGCCATTGCCGTCACCGTATCCGTCTGCTTGAGTCTTTTTGTTTCCATATCAGTCATTCCCATGCTTTCCCAGAGGCTCTTTTCGCTCTGGCGACGCAAGCCAACCCGCAAAAAGTCAGGCCGCGGGCGGAGCGGGCTGGGGGCCGGTTTAGAAAACGGCCTTATGACCCTCGTCCACCTGGCGACCCGCAACGGACCGGCCCGGCTGACCACGGTGATTGTTTTGAGCGGATTTTCGCTGGCGGCGACGTATTGGCTGTTTCCTAAAATGGAATATCTGCCCCAAGGGAATCGGAACCTGATCTTAAATTTGCTCATTCCGCCGCCGGGTCTTTCGTTTGAAGAAAGAAGAAATATCGGCGTTCAAGTTTATGAATTCGACAAGCCCTACATCGGCAGAGACAACGGCGGTTATCCGGGGATCAAGGACATGTTTTATGTCGGCGCTCCGGAAATCATGCTCTTTGGAGCCATCAGTACCCACGAACAGCGGGCCGGGGAGCTGGTGCCGCTTTTCATGCAAACGATTCATTCGATCCCCGGCATGCTCGGCGTGAGCATCCAGGCCGGGGTATTCCAGACGAACCTGGGACAAGGGCGGACCATCGAGGTGGATATCAGCGGAAACGACCTCAACCGTGTTGTCCAGGTGGCCGGCACCCTCTTCGGCGCCATTAAAAAGGAAATACCGGAGGCCCAGATCCGGCCGGTGCCCTCTTTGGAGCTCCTGTTTCCCGAAGTCCGGATCGTTCCCCTTCGCGAGCGCCTCAAGGCCGCCGGTTTGACCGCCCGCAGTTTCGGCCTGGCTTTGGACGTTCTCATGGATGGGCGCGAAATAGGCGATTTCAAACAAGAAGGCCAGAAAAAAATTGATCTGGTCTTGAAGGCTTCCGAGGAGGATATATCGACGCCGGAAAGGCTTTATCATTCCCAAATCGCGATTTCCGGCGGACGGACCTTACCCGTATCAGCCCTGGCCAAACTGGAGCGCACCAACGGAATCACGCAAATCCGGCATCTGGAGCGCAACCGCACCATAACCCTGGAGGTCACGCCGCCCTTTATCCTGCCGCTGCAGGAGGCCATGGAGATTATCGACCGCCAGATCATCTCGCCCCTGGCCAGCCAGGGCCTGCTGACCGGCACCACGGTGGGGCAGAGCGGGGTGGCCGACAAACTGACCCTGACCCGCAAAGCGCTGCAGTGGGACTTTCTGCTGGCGGCGATCATCGCCTATCTTTTGATGGCTGCTCTTTTCGGCAATTTTGTGTATCCCTTCATCATCATGTTTACCCTACCGTTGGCCGCCGCCGGGGGTTTTATCGGGCTCAAGCTGGTGAACGTATTCATCCAGACGCAACCTCTGGATATCCTGACCATGCTGGGGTTTGTGATACTCATCGGCGTCGTGGTGAATAACGCCATTTTGATTGTGCACCAGGCTTTAAACAATATCCGTTATCACGGTTTGGACTATGCGGCGGCCGTCATGGAATCAACGCGCACGCGGCTAAGGCCGATTTACATGAGCGCCGCGACCAGCGTTTTCGGCATGCTCCCCCTGGTGCTGGTTCCGGGTCCGGGTTCCGAGTTCTACCGCGGACTGGGCAGCGTTGTTCTGGGCGGGTTGGCCCTGTCGACGGTGTTCACGGTATTCGTGATTCCGGCTTTGCTGCTGTTTTTCATCCGGATGGAAAAAGGCAACGGGTAATTGGCAACATCCATCGGCCGGGTCAGGCTTGTCAATCCGGTGATCCGTCTTAATATACGCTATGACGCAATGCTGTCTATGCCAAGGGGTTGAATCCTCCCAAACAACCCTTTCTAGGGATCAATTTAGCTCTATGAAAGATATCCCGGTCGACTTATCCGTGGTTTTTCAAAGCGCTAAACTGTTACCCCTTTAATCATGGGACCCATTGACGATTGGACGGGATCTGAAATCAGGCCCAGCGCCGGATCGGAAGTTATGATTGACCCTCCAAAGAAAGGTGCGCGACTTTGAACAGAATCGCTTTATCGGGCATTAAACCCACCGGAACACCGCACATCGGAAACTACCTCGGCATGATCAAGCCAGCCCTGGCGCTGGTGGAAAATTATCAAACGTATTACTTCATCGCCGATTACCATGCGTTGACCACGACCCATGACAGGAAGACGTTGAATCATCAGGTCTACGAAATCGCAGCGACTTTGCTGGCTTTGGGGCTGGATGCGGAAAGGGTCGTTTTCTATCGGCAGTCCGATATCCCGGAGATATTCGAATTAACCTGGATCCTGAACTGCTTCACGTCCAAAGGATTGCTCAATCGCGCGCACGCTTACAAGGCGATTGTGGATGAGAATATCAAGGAGGGCAAAAATCCGGACGACAGCGTCAATGCCGGTTTGTTCAACTATCCCGTCCTGATGGCCGCGGACATCTTGCTTTTTGGAACCCATGTCGTGCCGGTGGGGCAGGACCAGAAGCAGCATGTTGAGATTGCCCGGGATATTGCCATCGCGATTAACAGCAACTACGGCCAAATCTTGACCGTTCCGGAACCGCTGATTCAGGCAACCGTCATGACCATCCCGGGACTGGACGGCCGCAAAATGAGCAAAAATTACCAAAACACCATTCCGGTTTTCGCGGATCCCAAACTTGTGCGCAAGCAGGTCATGCGGATTGTGACCGATTCCAAGCGGCCGGAAGATCCCAAAGATCCCGAGGCCTGCAATGTTTTTGCCATATACAAGTACTTCGCTTCACCGGCGTCCATGGAGGCCCGACGGAACCAATATCGGCAGGGCGGTTTGGCTTACAGCGCGATCAAGCAGGAACTGTGTGAATTGCTCGAAGACCATTTCGCGACCCGGCGCACAACCTATCGGTCTTTGATGAACGATCCGGATCAAATCGACCGGGTGCTGCGCCGGGGCGCCGAAAAAGCACGGGCCGCAGCCACCCCGTTGATGGAAAAACTGCGGCGCAAGATCGGGATCCGTCGTTAGGGTCCCGTCGCATCAAATTCCGGATAGTCGCAAAAAAAAGTCGGATCTGAGCAATTACCTCGTTATCTAATTCAATTCCAGATCTCGTCAAATCGTTAAATGGTTGAATGGTTAAATGGTTAATTTTCGTGGATCTACCAGCCAATGACACGAAAATTGGACTTTCATCACCTCGAAAACTGTAATGATATGATATCATAACCAACTTGAAAATCTAGCATCGCGACCCCCCAACAGCCCGGGGAGGTGAATCGAATGGGAAAGACAGTGGCCCACAAATTGATGGAAAGCCATCTGGTGGACGGCAAGATGGAACCGGGGGAAGAGATCGCTTTAAGCATCGACCAGACCCTGACCCAGGATGCCACCGGCACCATGGTCATGCTGGAGTTTGAGGCCATGCAGGTCCCGCGGGTCAAAACCGAACTCTCAGCCCAGTATGTGGATCACAATCTGCTGCAAACGGATTTTAGGAACGCGGATGACCATTTGTTTTTGCGCAGCGCCTGCAAAAAGTTCGGATTGTGGTACAGCCGCCCGGGCAATGGTGTCAGCCACCCGGTGCACATGGAACGTTTCGGGATCCCCGGCAGAACCCTGTTGGGTTCGGACAGCCACACGCCGGCGGCCGGAGCATTGGGGATGCTCGCCATGGGGGCCGGTGGACTGGAAGTGGCCCTGGCCATGGCCGGAGAACCGATCTATATCCGGATGCCCAAAATTTGGGGCGTGAAGCTCACCGGCAAGCTGCCGGAGTGGGTGAGCGCCAAGGATGTCATCCTGGAAATGCTGCGCCGCCACGGAGTGGACGGCGGGGTCGGTAAAATCGTGGAATATTACGGGCCGGGATTGCAAGATCTGAGCGCCATGGATCGGCACGTGATTGCCAACATGGGGACGGAACTGGGGGCCACGACCACGGTGTTTCCCTCGGATGAAGCCGTCCGGAAATTCCTGCAGGCCCAGGGTCGGGAAGAAGTCTGGGCGGAAATTCGGACCGATGACGCAGCCCGCTATGACGAATATGAAGAAATCGATCTTTCGCAACTGGAACCTTTGATCGCGTTACCCAGCAGCCCCGGCAATGTGGTAGCGGTGCGGGAAGTGGCCGGCCGAGAAATCTACCAGTCCTACATTGGATCCTCGGCCAATCCGGGCCTGCGCGATCTGGCCGTGGCCGCGCTGATTGTGGAAGACCGGCAGGTTCACGACCGGGTATCCTTCGATATTAACCCCGCATCGCGGCAAATCCTTGAAAATCTTGTCGCGCTGGGTTTGCTGGAAAAATTGATTCATGCCGGCGCCCGCATCCACCAGGCCGGCTGTAACGGTTGTATTGGTATGGGCCAGGCCCCGGCCACGGGCCGCATCAGCCTGCGCACGGTTCCCCGCAATTTTCCGGGCCGCTCGGGGACCAAGGAAGACCAGGTATATCTGTGTAGTCCGGAAACCGCCGCCGCCTCGGCCTTGACCGGCGTGATTACCGATCCGCGCACTTTGAATCGGGGTTACCCGCGGTTTGAGGAGCCCGATTCTATCCGCATCAACCGCCAAATGCTGGTGCCGCCTTCGGATCAACCGGAGGCCGTGGAACTCGAGAAAGGTCCCAATATCAAGCCGCTGCCGCCCTTTGATCCGCTGCCCGACAGATTGGAGGGCCCGGTGCTTCTGAAGGTCGGCGACGACATCTCCACCGATGAAATCATGCCGGCTGGCGCCCGGGTGCTTCCGTATCGCAGCAATATTCCCGCCATCAGCAAGTTCGTCTTCAGCCGCGTCGATGAGACGTATTACGAGCGGGCCGTGGCCCATCAAAGACAAGCGTCGTTTGTGGTCGGCGGCCACAATTACGGACAAGGCTCCAGCCGTGAGCATGCGGCCTTGGCGCCTCGGTACCTGGGCTTAAGAGCCGTAATGGCCAAGAGCTTTGCGCGGATCCACTGGCAGAACCTGATTAATTTCGGCATCCTGCCTTTGACTTTCGCCGATCCGTCCGATTGGGACCGCATCGACCCGGCCGATGTCCTGGTGCTTGCGGATGTGCGCCATGCGATCCAGCAGGGCCAAGCCGTCAAGGTGGCCAATCAGACCAAGGGTGAAGAGTACCAGACCGCACATTCAATGAGCGCGCGGCAGGTCGCAAGGGTGCAAGCAGGCAGCCTGATCAACGTCGTGCGCCGAAAACAGCGACTCCCGCGGCCCTCCTCGAGGGACTGAGATTCAAGGTGCGCCCCACGGGAGGCCTGATAAGCGTCCAAGAATTGTTCGGACTTCCTCTACAAGGATCGAAGTTTTTCAGAAGGGAGAGCACTCATGATCGACAAAGGCGAATTGTGTGAAAAGATCAGGGCCATTTATCCGGATATCGGTGAATGTGGGATCGACTTAAATGTCGAATATGACGAAGAACAAAAAACGTGGGTGGTGCATCTTCAAAAGGAGACTCACAAACTGAAAACTTTCCTGGAAGCCGGCGATGCCGAGAAGTGTATGGAAGGCAAGCAGTGCGTCAGCCTGGGGATCGAAATCGCCCAACTCAGAGCGAATATTGAAAGGATGTAATGCTGTCGGCCGGGGGTGATGGAACCTCAAGGCGGAGGGCTTAAAAAAGGCCAAGCCCCCGGGGGCTCCCTGCCGCTAAGATCCGCTGCGCACAGCGCCAAAAACGCAAACGCACCACCTGCAACGAGCAACCATGCCATACCGTGAAGAAAAAGACACGTTAGGAACCGTGCGGATTCCGGTATCCGCTTACTACGGACCCCAAACCCAGCGGGCGGCGGATAATTTCCCCGTCGGCGATTTGAAGCTTCCCGTCGCGTTTATCCATGCCCTGGCGCTGGTGAAAAAGTATGCCGCGCGCGCCAACATGGAATTAGGGTTGCTGGACGCCCAACGGGTGGAGGCCATCGCGCAGGCCGCCCAGGAGGTGGTGGACAGCAAGTTTGATGATCAATTCGTGGTCAGTGTTTTCCAGACCGGCTCCGGCACCTCGACCAACATGAACATGAACGAGGTCATCGCCTCGCGGGCCAATGAAATCATCACGGGCAAAAAAGGCGGCAAAGCGCCCGTGCATCCCAACGATCACGTGAATTTAGGTCAATCGAGCAATGACGTCATTCCTTCGGTGATCCATATCGCGGCCCTGGAATTGATCCGCAAGCACTTAATCCCGGCCCTCGACCTGCTCCGGCAGGCGTTGGCGGCCAAGGCGGAAGAATTCGGGGATATCCGCAAGATCGGCCGGACGCACCTGCAGGATGCCGTTCCCATGATTCTGGGCCAGGAGTTTTCAGGTTACACCCGGCAGATTGAGCTCGGCATCCAAAGATTGCAGGCGGTGGAGGAAAGGCTTGCGGAACTGGCTCTGGGGGGGACGGCCGTCGGTACGGGCCTGAATACCCACCCGGAGTTTGCCGCCCGAGTGATCGCCCTGATTGCCGAACATACCCACATTGCCTTCCGCGAGGCCGTCAACCATTTTGAAGCCCAGGCGGCCCAGGATGCGGCCGTCGAAACCAGCGGCGCTCTAAAGACCATTGCGGTTGGCCTTGTTAAAATAGCTAATGATATCAGATTCTTGTCATCGGGACCCCGGTGCGGCATCGGTGAAATTAATCTCCCGGCGTTGCAGCCGGGCTCTTCGATTATGCCCGGTAAAGTCAATCCCGTCATACCGGAGGCCGTTCTGCAGGTGGCCGCCCAGGTCATGGGCAATGATACCACGATCATGCTGGGCGGTCAGTCCGGCAATTTTGAGCTCAATGTGATGCTGCCCGTGATTGCCTACAATTTGTTGCAGTCGCTGACCCTGCTGTCTGCGGTTACCCGGGTTTTCGCCGAAAAATGTATCGCCGGCATAACGGCCAACCGCCAGACTTGCGCGGCATACATTGAAAAAAGCCTGGCGCTGGTGACCCGGCTGGTACCCGAACTCGGGTACGACCGGGCGGCCGCCATTGCCCAAAGAGCCTATGAGACCGGCAAGACTATCCGGCAAATCGTCGTTGAGGAGAAAATTCGGACGGAAGATGAAGCCGGGAGCCTCCTGCAGCCTTAGGTGGGATATGGGGTCAGACAGCAAAGAGGGAAAAACGGCAATTGAGGAAATCGTAACAGTTTAGCGATAACTATTTAACCCATAGAGGATTTAACCATTGAACCAAATCCGACCCAGGGAGGAAGTATGGCGAAAAAAAGGTACACGCTTAAGACCGCCTGCCCGCAGTGTGGCTGCAGCGGCGCGCAGGTTCTCAGTGCCGAGGAAATGCAGGCGCGATACGGCAGCGTTCCGAACATCGAGCTGGAGTGCGGCGAATGTATGCAAAAGTATCAGGAGGCGATGAAAACGGCCTGTCCCGACTGGGATAAGGATTGCCGCCTGTCGGAGCGATGGCCTCGCTCGACGTTGAAGCTGAAGGCTCAAGGCTGAAAGCTGAAAGCAAATAACGATAAAAGAGACTGACTAACTGGGGCTAATCTGAATAGATCGGAGATTGTCCAGGTGACGAGGCTATTTTCGTCTTTAAAACTTAGAAATCTCGATTTCAAGAATCGCGTATTCGTCTTGCCCATGTGTCAGTGCTCCAGTGAAAACGGTTTGCCGAACGACTGGCACCTAGTTCAACTCGGCGCCCGGGTGGTGGGACGCGCGGCCTTGGTTTTCGTCGAGGCCACGGTTGTGTCCCAGGGGGGAAAGCATTTCACCAGACAGATCAAACCGATTGTGGGGCATCCGTGGAATCTTCTGCAGCAGATCAGATAGGCATCTATCAAAATCCGGTGGAACTGTGTCGCAACCTCATCCGCTTTGACACCCGCAATCCACCCGGTAACGAGGCCGAGTGCATATCCTACATCAGCGACCTTCTTTCCAGGGCGGGTTTCGAAATCAGCGTCCTTTACAAATCCCCGGACCGGCCCAATCTTATCACCCGCCTGAAGGGGACGGGCGACGCTCCTCCGCTGATGATGTACGGACACGTGGATGTGGTGACTACGGCCGACCAGGTCTGGACTCACCCACCCTTCGAGGCAAAAGTAGCGGATGGGTTCATATGGGGCCGGGGGGCCCTGGACATGAAAAGCGGTGTTGCCATGATGCTGGCCGCGATCCTCCGTGCCAAGGCGGAGCGTCTGGCCCCCGTTGGCGACGTGGTTCTGGTCGTGCTGTGTGACGAAGAAGCCGGCAGCGAATTCGGCGCCAAGTACCTGGTAGAAAATCACCCGAAACGCTTTTCGGATATCAGGTATGCGATTGGCGAGTTCGGAGGCTACACGGCGCATGTCGGCGGCAAAAAGTTTTACCCCATTCAAATAGCCGAAAAGCAGGTTTGTTGGATGAAGGCTACGGTGCGGGGGCCGGCCGGACACGGCGCACGGCCTATGCGGGGCGGCGCGATGTCCAGAGCAGCCGACTTGCTGCGGCGGCTGGATCGCCATCGCCTTCCGGTGCACGTCACGCCGGTAATCCGGCAGATGATTGAAATCTTCGCGGCCAATCTTCCGTTCCCCAAGGGGTTGATCTTCCGGCAGCTCCTCAACCCGCACCTGACGGACTTCATTTTGAACCATCTTGGGGAATTCAGCGAGTATCTGGATCCCCTGCTCCACAACACGGTCAACGCGACAATCATTCGAGGTGGCGACAAAGTCAATGTGATTCCCAGTGAAGTGACCGTTGCGCTCGACGGACGCCTGCTTCCGGGTTACACCCCCAATGACATGCTGGCCGAACTGCGGCAAATCATCGCGAAAGACGTGGAACTGGAGGTGACCCGGCATGAACCCTATCCTGCGGAGCCGGACGTCGGCCTGTTCGAAACCCTGGCCGGCATATTGCAGGATGCCGATCCCTGTGCCGTTGCAATGCCGCTGCTGATTCCGGCGGTTACGGATGCCCGGATATTTGCCAGACTGGGAATACAGTCATACGGCTTTATCCCGATGAAGCTGCCGGCCGGGTTTAACTTTTTCCAAACCATCCATGGGGCCGACGAGCGCATTCCGGCAGCTGCCGTGCAATTTGGAACCCAGGCAATCTACGAATTGTTGAAGCGCTATGACGGATGATGAACCTGAAGATGGGTCCAACCTGGCGCGATGACACGTCTGACCGGGCTCGGGTCATACTGACCGCCGGACCGGCCGCTCCAATTCCCGCAGCGCTAAATGCGGCTCAGCACGGCCGGGAGGGCGTCCGCACCGAGCGCTACGGCCATATAAATCATCAAAAGTCCGGCTAGAATATCGGATTGCTTTTGATAGCGCCGAATTAGGCCGGATGCTCCCGTCCCCAACAGCAAGAGTCCCGGCACCGTTCCGCTGGCAAAGGCCATGAGCATCATCGCGCCGGGCACGGCTCCGCCCGCCGGCAGGGCGCGGGCAAATGCGGCAAAAGAAAGTCCGCAGGGAAGCAATCCCAGCATCAGACCCAGGAGAAACATTTCCACGGGTCGGGGCTGCGCGACGGCCGACTTCAATACTTTTCGATATCCGGGGATTTTATCCGGTGAGGCGACCGACAGCCACGCCGGTTCACGCAGCAACCCTAAACGGGACAGGCCCAAAATCATCAAGAACGCCGCGGCCAATAACGAAAAGAATACCTGTATGCGGGCCACCCCGGCCAGATGACTGCCTGCGGCGTTCGCCAATCCGGCCAGACCGGCGCCGATACCGCCCATCAGGGCCCCAACGACGACGTAGGTGACCGTGCGTCCCAGATGGTAATAAAGGTGCGATGCAAATTTGCCGGTTCGAGATGGAAACGCGAATATGAGGGGGCCGCACATCCCGAGGCAGTGGCCCGTGCCCAAAAGGCCGAGCATAAACATGGAATACAGATCAAGTCCCTGCATATCAACACACCCGTTTCTGGAAACGACATAACAAAGTGCAAGAATAAATGAAAGCCTGTTGAAAATGGAATCCGCTCTTGACGGGTTGGAATGAGAGGTGGCTGCCGCCGAGCGCTGGGCCGGAGGGCGGGTAGACTTGAACCGGCGCAACGGCTGCATCCCGGAAGGGAGAATTCCAAGTAACAAGTTAACTTTCTGAAACACTCGCGATTGGGTTTGATAAAATCCGCAGGAAAGATTAGAGTTGTTTGGAGGGGTCGACTCCGACCCGCCATTGGGCGTTTGCGTCGTGAACGCCGGCGGTGGCGGGCGGGCTTTGAGCGGAGAGGGCACGGGAGGGAGGAGCCATGAAAAAATTGGGCCTTGTCGTATTGTTTTTTTTAGTTTGCGAGGCAACCCCGGCGGTGGCCGAGCAAATCGTACCCTCTCAAATAAGCAGGGTCACGCTTTTTTCCAGCCGGGCGCTGATCGGGAGGCAAGCCACGGCCACCGTGCCGCAGGGTCTCAATGAAATCTGGCTTGAAATCGAGTCGTTCAGCGTCGACCCGGATTCGGTCACGGCCAGGGTTTTCGGCGAGGGCGAGATATACAGTGTTCAATTCAAGGAAGTGCCGCGGCCAGAGTTTCCTCAAGAAAATATCAAAGCCTTGGAGCAGCAGATCGAACAGCTCAAAAAATCCAGGCGGAGATTATTCGATCAAAAACACACCCTTCAGAAAAACGAGGCGTTTTTGAACGCGTTCATCGAGTTTTCCCAAACCCAGATTCCCAAGGAGATCCAGACCAGATTCCCGAGTACGGAAGATTTAAATCAAACCCTTTCTTTTTTGGGTTCAAATTATCGGAAATTATCTGAGGAGGGCCAGTCCATCGACGCTTCCCTGGCTGCGATCGAAAAAGAGATCGGCGTGCTGGAAAAGGAGCTCAGCGCTTTGCGCGGAACGACGCAGAAAAAGGTGCGAGTCATTGAAATTCTGTTCAATTCCCGCAAGAGCCAGCCAATCAGAATCGAAACGCAGTATCTCGCCCAAAAAGCCGAATGGAAGCCGCTTTACAAAGTCTCGGTCCCCACCACCCTCTCCGAGATTGATCTGACCATGTTTGCCAAAATCAGGCAGAAGACCGGTGAGGACTGGAAGCAAGTGGCGCTTTCGATCTCGAACGTCATTCCCTTAAGCGGCGTGCGTTTGCCGTCTCTTTCCAGCTGGCTGCTTGATATGCCGCGGGCGGCCCGGGACGCGGTGATCCGCCCCGAGGGTTTGGCCGAAAGAAAAGCCGCGCCGGCCATGGAACCCCTGGATGAAGAGGCGGCCCCGGAAGCCCCCGCCGAGGAAGCGGTTTTCATCCAAGCCCGCAAGCACCAGCGGCCGCTTTCCTTTGAATATGCTTTGCCCCAACCGCTCAACATCGAATCGCGCGACAAAGAAACCATTTTACCGCTCTTTTCAAAGCAACTGCCGGGGGATTTTTACTATTTTGCGGTTCCCAAGCAAAGCGCGTTGACTTTTCTGGTGACCCGGGTAAAAGCGGACGAAGAATTGCTGGACGGGCCGCTGAACGTGTATTTTGGGGGCCAGTACGTTGGCAAGACCCATCTGGAAGAGAAAAGAGCCGGCGAAGAATTTTATCTGAACCTGGGAGCCGACCGGGAAGTGATGGTAAAACGGGAAACGCTCAAGGACAAGGTCAAGGAGACATTCCTCGGCACGATCGAAAGAAATACGGTGATTCGAGAGCTAGCTTACAAGATTACGGTGGAAAATATCAAAGACCAACCGGTCATGCTGCAAATTTTGGATAATATCCCCGTATCGAAAACGGACCGCATCGGGGTCGAGGATGTCAAAATCATCCCGGAACCGGTCAAGCGAAACTACCTGGACCAGGAAGGCGTCATGTTATGGGAACTCAAACTTGATCCGGGGGCCAAGAAGGAAATCAAGCTGGAGTTTGCCCTGAGTTATCCCAAGGGCTTTTCGCCGCTAGGATTCTGATCGATGCGGGAGATGAAAAGGGGATTTCCCATGAAAAAGAAAATGAAAACAGGACCGGCAATCGCGTGCCGCCTCATAAAGCAGAGCATTCAATGGGTGGGTGTCGTCGTCATCGTTGTGCTGGCCGTCAGCCGCATAGATGCGTCTGATTTGCAGGATGGGATTTTTGACGTTCCATGGGGAACCGACATATCATCTCTGACTGATTTTGTGAAAATGGCGGAGCACCAGGAGGTCAGTTACTATGTCAATCCTGGAAGAGTCTACAAAATCGCGGACATAACGATCTCTCAGGTTCTTTATGGTTTCTATTCCGGTCAATTTTTTGCGGCCTATGTCGAGCTTGAGGACATCGAAGCGTTCAGCCGGATCAAGCGCTACATTAACACCAAATACGGGTATCCGGACACGACGCTAACGGCGAAAAACGAGCAGACGATCTATAACTGGAAGTACAACGACACCAAGATTAAATTGAAGGTCTACGAAAAGACCGGCAAGATGAAATTGGGCTTTTACTACCGGCCGTTGTCACGCAAAGTCAATGAAGCCCAACAAGAGGCTTTTCAAGAGGAATCACGACCGTTGTTTCCACTTGATGGGGCCAGACAACAAAGAGCCGTGGAAATGATGGAATTGCTGCAGTTCTAAGGCGGGGACGGCACCCATGAGTTGGATCGCGCATCCTGATTTTAGCTCCGCGGGCCAGCGCAGCGTTCGTCGCGGAGGATTTTCGGTGCCGGCCGGGTCGTGCGGATTGGGGCGGTTGAGGATGTGGAGTGGTTCGGCGGGCGCGCCTAGGACTGCAGACTGGCGATGATGACTTCAAGCGGCTTTATTTCGATCGTTCCCGGCCTTTCCCTTTCTATTTCAAGCTGGTATTCATCAAATATGCCCCCCAGCAATATGTCGACCAGCCTGCTTCTCTCTACGAAGATTCCATTTTTGTCATAGATGATTTCCCCCTTTTCATCCTTGATGATGGTCAGCGTGAACAGCTGCTGTTTGCCCCTTTTGATGGAAAACTTATCGCCGACCCTGAAACTGGTGCCAGCCAGTTGATCTTTATGGATGAATATCCCCTTTCTTTCATTGTCATGAACTGCAATTTTTTTTCTGCCAATATCCGACTTCGCCAACATCCCGACCTCCTTTCCTCCAACCGGCCCGGTAAAACGGCCCACGTCGGGAAGGCCTCGCAGGGGCCCGCTGGATCGCAAGCCGCCTTGTGCGGCGGACCCGCTGTGTGTTATAAAAAAATCGTATCAATTTAGCGGTATGAAAAATATCCCGGTCGGCCGATCCACGGTTTTTCATAGGGCTAAACTGTTACC
>CP070697.1:185212-204870 GCA_020353555.1 Desulfobacterales bacterium | reverse complement strand
CGCCGGGTTAAATCGTCTGCCTTCCCCCAAAAGCAAACGAAGCAGATCTTGGTTGCGGAAGGCGGCCATCGCAGGCTTGCCTTCCTCTGCGCATGCCATCAAGCCGCGGGACCATCCCGCCCGCCGGGGTTACCTGCGGGCCAGATGAACCACGGCAATCCCGTTGGTGAGTTTGCGGGAGGTAACCGGCGCAAAACCGATTCGGTTTAAGATGGCCGTTAATTCGTGGGGCAGGGGAAACATTCGGATGGATTCGGGCAAATGGGTGTAAGCCTGACGGGACCCGGCCAGAAGCTGGCCCATCAAGGGCATGATATAAAAGGAGTAAAAATCATAAAGCCCGCGAAACAGGGGTGCCGTCGGTTTGGAAAACTCCAGACACATCATCTTGCCCCCGGGCTTAAGTACCCGAAACATCTCGTTAAAACCACGGACCATATCGGTCACATTGCGTATACCAAAACCGACCATGGCGGCATCAAAACAGGCATCCGGAAACGAGAGGTGTTCGGCATCCCCCTGGACATACTGCAATCGGGGCGCAATTGCGGAATTGACAATTTTGCGCACGCCGCTCTGAATCATGGCCCGATTGATATCGTAGACGATGACGCGACCGGCAGGCCCAATGGCCTTGGCGGCCAAAATCGCCAAATCTCCGGTACCGCCGCAAACATCCAGAACCTTTTCTCCTAAACTTAACGCCAGCATCCTCACCGCCGCGCGTTTCCAGAGATGGTGGATGCCGAAACTGAGCAGGGTGTTCATGAAATCATACTGCCGGGCCACCGTGTTAAAGTGCCGCCGCACCCGTTCGGACTTTTCTGCGGCGGGCACAGACTCATAGCCGAAATAGGCCGTCTTGCCCCGATCGCCGGCCGTACGAAGCTGCGCTTGACGCTGCGGTGCGGTCAGCCATGCTTTTTTTGTTCGTAACATTGTTTTCACTTCCATCCGATCGGGCGACGGGACGGGGTTCGTTGCCCCCAAACTCACGGAAATTGCGGGTTTGAAGAGCCCCCCAAGGAGGCCGGACCGCTAGCCGCCCATTGCCTAAGTGTCTGCTTTCTCCCTGCCGGAGATGTCATTGATCAGGGCCTTTAGTTCCTGGCCCGCAATGACCTCTTTTTCTAACAGCAACCGGGCGGTTTTTTCAAGCACATCCTTGCGGTCTTTGAGTATTTCCAATGCCTTCGAATACTGGGAACTGATGAGATTGCTGACTTCCCGGTCGATTAATTCGGCCGTAGCCTCACTGTATTCCCCGGGGCCTGCGGGGAACGTTTCGAGAAAGTGGGCGCGTTTCTCCCGGGCGAAATAGACTTGGCCGATTTCACTGCTCATGCCGTATTCTTTGACCATGCTGCGGGCAATCTCGGTGGCCTTGGCCAGATCATTGTGAGCCCCCGTGGAAATGTCACCAAACATGATTTCTTCGGCGGCACGTCCCCCCAGCAGCGTGGCAATTTTGTTGAGCAGCTCCGTTTTTTTCATGAGAAACCGATCTTCGGTCGGCACTTGCAGCGTATATCCCAGGGCTGCGATACCGCGGGGGATGATGGTAATTTTGCGTACCGGATCCGTTCCCGGTAAGCAAAGGGCTACGATGGCATGACCCAGTTCATGATAGGCGACGATTTCTTTTTCTTTAGGGTTGATTAAGCGATTCTTTTTTTCCAGACCGGCCACGACGCGTTCCACGGCTTCTTCAAATTCGGATAGCCCCACTTCCGGCTTGCGGCGTCGAACCGCCAACAGCGCGGCCTCGTTGACCAGATTCGCGAGATCGGCACCCACCATTCCCGGGGTCATCGCGGCAATTTTTTCAATATCGAGATTTTTTTCCGCTTTAACCTTTTTTAAATGGACCTTTAAAATTTCTTGCCGGCCATTTTTATCGGGACGGTCGACCAGAATCTGGCGATCGAAGCGACCCGGTCTGAGCAGGGCCGGATCCAAAATTTCCGGACGGTTGGTCGCCCCAATCAAAATGACACCCACTTGGGGATCAAAGCCATCCATTTCCACCAGCAGCTGATTTAAGGTTTGCTCGCGTTCGTCGTGGCCCCCGAGCGTTCCAAAGCCACGGGCTTTTCCCAGGGCATCCAGTTCGTCGATAAAGATAATACAGGGCGCTTTGGCTTTGGCCTGGGTAAACAGATCCCGCACGCGGGCCGCCCCCAAGCCCACAAACATCTCAACAAATTCCGAGCCGCTCAGACTGAAAAAAGGAACCCGGCTTTCCCCGGCGACCGCCTTGGCCAGAAGCGTCTTGCCGGTCCCCGGCGGTCCAACCAGCAGGATCCCGCGGGGCATTTTCCCGCCCAGGGCCGTGTAACGTTCCGGTTGCTTCAGAAATTCGATCACCTCAACCAGTTCCTGCTTGGATTCATCCACGCCCGCCGCATCTTCAAAAGCCACACCGACTTCATCCTGCATGTAGATCTTGGCTTTGTTCTTGCCCAGGGTCATAAAGCCGGGCTGCTGCCCCTGCATGCGCTTGAGTAAGAAAAACCAGATACCGACAAAGACAAATATCGGCACGATCCAGGAAAGCAGATCCCGGAAAAACGTCGATTCAATTTCGCCTTTAAAGGTGACCTGGTAATCTTCAAGTAGTTGGGAAATATCCGGATCGACGCGAACGCTGCGAAACATTTGCCCCTGTCTGGAACTGCCGGGAGCAGCCTTCAGGCGGCCCTGGATCTGATTGGAGGTGATGGCGACTTCGCTGACTCTCCCTTCTTTGAGCGCCGTTAGAAATTCGCTGTAAGGTATTGTGCGAATGGAAAAAGCGGAGAATAATAGGTTATGGAGAATCAACACCAGCCAAATTCCAAGCAACACATACCACAGGGAGAACTTATGATGCTTTTCCACGCTTCCTCCTCTTTAAGCGGTCTCAGTGGACCGCAGACCCTTTGTTCTTTGCCAGAAACATGATAAGGGGTGAGGCCTTCCGCCGGCCGTCAACGCAACCGTCGAGCGAACATACGCAAAGCCTTCAACCGTGTAAACTAAGCAGGTAATGTGAAAATGCAACCTCCCGCGCGGACGCTCACACCGGCCCTGGCAACCGCGGCGGGGGGGTTGCGTGGCCGAAGTCAAGTTTTTGACACTTTCAACGCTAGCGCAGACCAATTATCAACGCGGGCCTGATGGGTAACACGACGCCGACAGGTTAATCGCTTAAAGTTGCAGAAATTTGTTCCGAGGGAGGCGGCTTGGCATGGTTTCTGCTCGTGCTCTACAACGAGACCGGCGGACAGCAAACCGCTACGCTCCTAAAATTCGGTTAGACGCATCGACCCTTTTGGCGGGGGCCCTTTCCTGGATTTTCTATTAAAGAAATACTCAGTTTAAACCGAAACTAACTATAGAAGAATCATTTGGCGAGAAAAATGACAGGCACAAGTAAGTCGAGGAGGTGGTTAAAATCAGTTGTTCCGAAATCAGCTTTTGCCGGAAAGACCGCATGTCCGTCTGTACGGCCGACAGCGAACAAGATCGGGCCAACTGCAGTTTTTATGAAAAATCGAGTTTTGCCAACCGCTGCATGTATTTTATCTTTGAGGAGTACTGCGATAGCTTAAATGCGCAAATTTACGCGGAAACAAGAGATCAACCCACAGCTTAGGAATGGGGGCGGACAGGGGCCCGCCGGCCGCAACGCCGCGGCCCGGATCGAGGCCGTTACCCCCAAGTCGTGAAAGAGACCACAAGCGACCCCCCTCCCATCAGCGGGCACTTCCTCATTCTGATCTGCGGGGAGTCCGTAACTTTCCGAAAGCGCTCAGATCGCCGCTGGGTCAACTTCACCGATTGGCAAACTTCTTGGCCAGGTCATTGTCAATGACATACATGCACACTTCTTTGGCGCCCTGCTCGGTATAACGATACTTGGTGCAAAGATTGTTGAGCAAATAAGTGACATCGCCTCGAATCCGCTTGTCGTAAGTTTTGAAATCCTCTTCGGCATAGTCCTTGATGGCGCGACGGAAGTTCTCGTTTTCAAGAAACGGATCCAATACCTTTTCCTTGAGATTGTAAACGTAGCGCTCATGCATGACTTGATAAAGGTTCGTTGCGGTAACAGGCAGGCCTTCCACCATGATTTCCTGGGTTAAGGTTCGGGAAGTATACTCTTTCTGAGTTTCTTCGCGAAATGCCCGGCGCTGGGCTTTGCTCATGCGTACGCCGAGTAAACGGCGTTCAATGCTCTCCAGAAACTCCTCGGTGATTTCCAGCTTTTCGCCGGTATACGTGCAGGTTTCAACCGATCCTGATTCAAAATTAATGGCGAAAATGTAATTGAGTATATCCCGGGCAATCTGCTCTTCGTTGTAGTAGTAGAGCGATTCCTTGACTTCCTGCAGAATCGTGTAGTCATACATTCGCAGCAGGGAATCCAGGAGGCCCTTGGGGATCAAGGCGTTTACTTCCTTGGGGAATTTGGTGAAAAATTTACACAAGATCGACATATTGATCAGCTTGTCTTTCTTGGCGTAGGTGGAGTAAAATTCATTGAAGATCTTGATGGAGTCACGTCCAGAAATGCCGTGCTCACCTTCGATTTCCGATTCAGCAATGATTTTGCGCCGGCGTTTGGCCGTTAGCCGTTTGCGGTCTTCTTCCATGAGCCAGGGCGGGATGTGGCCGGTATAAATCTCCATTTTGAGTAGTTGCAGGTTCTCATCGCAGTAGAGCCGGTACTTATTCGGATCACCAATCCATTCCAGCATGGCTTCGGATTTGGTATTCATGCGGGACGAGATAATCACCCGGGCGAAATTGTGGAGAACCCGGGGCAGAAAGCTCTCGTCGATATTTTTGCCGAAAATGTTGCGGTAAATCTCCACCTCCGTATTCAAATCCATGACGTAGGGGATATTGATATATTCCACCCGGTCTAAAAAAGACTGGAAGCCCTGGATGTTGGCTTCGTCTTCGGGGTTCATCACGGCCAGAAGGAGGGAATTCACATTTTCTTCGATCTCTTCGACCTTGTGGACCCCTTCACTGATGATGTTATGGAGCTCAATCAGACGTTCCGTGTTATGCGATTTGACATCCATGAGGGCATAAATGCCGTTGTTCGTTTTGGCATATTGCGAATATATATATTTAACCTGATTGCTGTCATTTAAAAGCCGGTTAATGCGCCTCTGGAGCATGGCGTTGCTCAAAACGTTCTGCCGCAAAGGCTTATCGCCGGGGTTGAAAACACTGATGCCTTCGCCCAGACGCCGATTGAACCGGTAAGGGCGCGCATACAGCGTTTCAAATACTTTTTGGGAGCTTTGCAGCTTGGTTAAAAGCGCCTCGTACAACGAATTGCAGATCGTACAGGGTCTGTCCCGGAAAACCCATTCGTACTCTTTTTCGTTGGCTAGTTGCTGCTTGAATTGATCGTTTTTGAACAAGTTATCCAGGAATATCCGGCGGTGGTCTTTGGGAATCATCAAAATCGGATTGTCATGGCTCGGACAGGGTATTTCAATGTAATCTTCGGCCAGGGCCGGCGACCGGGAATCATCCAACAATTGTGCGGGTTGCCGGTTGGGATGCAAGGGATTTTTTTCATTTTCAGAGTCGTTCTGATCCGGCACAGACGTATCCAGCAAGCGGGATAGTTTGTCCAGCAGGGGCAGGTTGTCGTAATCGCTGAAGCTGCCGAAAATTTTGCGATCAAAGCGCCAGACCGTTTCATAGCGCAAGCCGGCTTCCGTATTCGTGTATTCTTCAAATTTCTTCAGCAGATTGTTCAAAAACGTACTCTTGCCGCAACCGGGGGGGCCCTTGAAAATATAGATTTTGTTTTGTTGGGCGCTGCGCTTGAGGGCCTCGACCAGGTTGACTAATCGATTCGCAAAAAGGCGGTCGGCGAAGAAGGGATAGTCTGAGCCCTCCACAAAGATCCGGCTGCAGTCATAATGGACGAAATGGATAGACTCGGGATCATCGGGATATTCATCGGTGCCCTCGCCGATGTGAGCCTTGATCATGTCGTGGAACACCTGAAAGACATTGCGCATCACGATTGCGGGATTGGCAACGAGTTCTTTGAGAAACTCCTCAAAAGGGATGGGACAGCGTTGGTCCAGAGCGCTCATGTTCAGGTTGAGATTGCGCATCGCCTGTTTAATACTGTCTACGGCGATGACATTATCCCGTTCGCCTTCGCCCTTTCTTTTCAGCGTTTGCATGGCCTTTTTGATATTTTCCATAGCGTTCACCTAAAGCAGGTGTTTCAGGTTGAATTGCGTGTCGTTGTGAGCCACCGTCAGCGATCAGCGGAGGGCGCTGCACGGTCTTTGGTATGCCGTCTACCGGCAATTAGAGCTGCTCTTTCGAAAGTTTGCGGTTTTTCATGGTATACAAAACCCGCTGCCATTTTACTTCCCTTTCTTTGCGTTCTTCCGTCAACGGCATGGACACGCCGGGAAGAGGTACGGACACGGGCCGGGTCTTGGAGGTCGTGACAACTTCACTCGTCTCCAGCTGCACCGGCCTCCCGCATAAATATTCGATGCCCATCATGGTATTGGCGATAAATTCTTTGACCAAGGGTTTGCCTTCAAAATGGTGTACCAGATGAAGCGTAGCGTTCTCATCTTTTTCCGGAACGATCTCAATGTGCGGGGGGTGATAGAGGATATCAAGCAGCATTTGGCGGTAATCATCGGCTTTGCGGCTCTTGATATAATACTCCCAAACGCCCCGATCCTGGTTCAAACGCTTGCCGGCCACAAAAAGCTTGTAATGGTCGACAAAATCTTGATCCACAAACGTATTGACGAACATGAAGTCACACAAGTTTTCACGCAGGTCAAAGACAAATTTCTGCCCCTGCGCGGTTTTTTCGTCGAAGCGTTTCCGTTCGGCGACATCCTGAATGCGCCTGAATTTGATGGAGTATTTGCCTTTATCCGCAATTTCTTCGATGTAGTAAAACAGCCGCATTCCCAGAGCATAAGGGTTCAGACCCACGCGCGGCATGGAAGTAACCGCCGCATGGGTGCGGGCGAAATCAACCTCATGTCCCTTTATGCGGTCATCTTTCAAAAAGAGCTTTTCGTGCCAGTAACTGGCCCAGCCTTCATTCATTATTTTGGTCCGAATCTGGGGCTGGAAGAACAAGGACGTTTTGCGTACCACCTCGATAACCGATTTCATCCACCGGTTGTCCTCTTTATTTAAGAATTCGGAGTGCTCCAACAGATATTGGATCAAATCCAAATTGTGTTTGGATTTCTCCTCCAGGCTTTTTTTGAAAATGGCATCAAATTCAGGATACTTACGAAAAACTTCGGCAAAAAAGGTCTTTTCTCCCAGCTGTTTGTGCGTCCTAATCGATTCGTTATATCTTTCAATTTCTTTGACATACTCACTGATGTTCACTTTTTTGATCGACTGCAGAAACACGTCAAAATAATAATCCAGCATCCGGGCCGGCGTCTTTTTCAGGGGGGGGTGATTCAAGCGGGAGAGTTCCGCATGGTATCCTAAGAGGTTGTCGATACTGCGGGCAAATTCAATGACATAATCCACCCACCTTCCTTTTTCCGATCTCAGTTTGGCAATCATGCGCTTATCGGACAGGGCCTGGCCGGTGAAATCGTAATCCCAGGTATGGCGGAAGTACAGGTTGTTCTGGAAAAAATCAATGTGGGCCAGAACGTGGTAGAAAATCATCACGTTCATCCAATCCGGGTTGTTGTCGTTATAGTAGGAGATCGCCGGGCGGGTGTTGATGACGGTCTCATAGGGATTGCTGGGATATAGTTCGTATCTTCCCTTTTCTTTCAGGACTTCAACGTCGTGGACCCAGTAATCGTAAAGGGTCGGGATCATCAGTTTGGGGGTTAGCTCCAACAAATCCCGGTTGGTGACAATATACTCCAGGGTTTCGGGTTCAAAACGCAAGCCGGCGTCCAGGGCCCGCACCTTGCAACCCTCCATGATATCTTTGGTATGCTGATCGATGAGTTCCATAGGATTAGTTCAAGACCGCCAATCTGGCATCATAGCGCGCTGGTTGTTTTCGAAAAATGGAAGTGGTCCACCAAAGGGCCGAGACGCATAACTTCCCAAACTTAACGAAGGATCTAATCCTCTCAGAAGCAGAACAAAATACCCCCCGCTTGCCTGCTGACGGGAATGCCTCCCGCCAACTACTCGGAAATCAAATGCTTGATCCCCTCAATCAGACGCGGCTCGTCGGCATCTTCCTGCATGACATCCAGCCGGAGCAGTTTCGGTTTTTCTTCCAGCAGGCCTGACTTTTTGAGATATTTCTCGACTTCGCTCTTCTGCGTGGACTCCAGGGCGTGTTCGGCAATCGTGATTCCGACGCGGTTGGCATAGGTTAGCATCTTTTTCAGTTGCGGCAGGCTTTCCTTCCCGTCCGTGTCCCAATCATCGCCGTCTGTGCCGTGAAAGATGTAGATGTTGTAGTCTCTGATCAGGTTTTCCTTTTCGACGATATCGTTGACCAGGCGATAGGCGGATGAGACTTGGGTTCCGCCGGCAACTTTTGAATTATAATAGGTGTAAAAATCGGGTACTTCTGATGCTTCGGTATCATGCAGAATAAAACGGGTTTCGACCTGCATGGCATATTGATATAGAAGCCAACTGTAAATCAACACATGCTGGGCGACGACCAAAACCGTGGACTTGCCGGCCATGGAGCCGGAATAATCGCGGAGAAAAAAGACCATGGCCTGCGACTCGTAGTCCTTCTCCGGGGAAAGGATGCGGTAAACCTTGTCGTTCGGTGAGACTAAAAAGCGCGTGGGATCGATCCGACTGACGTCCGGCAAATTCCCCAGGTGCACGTTGGTTTCGATAATCTTCCGCAGCGTGGCCTTCTTGTCGAGCAGTTGGCCGAAGCCGCGGTGCTTGTCCGTGAGATCGTACGTGTAGCGGGTCAGGGAGCGTTTCTTGCCCTTGTCCTTAAGGTTGGGAAGCTCGAATTTTTCGGTGAGAATTTTACCCAGATCATAGGCATTCGACTCCATTTCATGGGGACCGCCTTCTCCCTGTCCCGGACCGGTGCCACCCGGCGATTCCGGAGTGCGTACCGGTTGTTCGCCGATGACTTCACCTTCTTCCCCGTCGCCGGTGCCGCCGGAAGATTCGCCTTCATCCGACTTGAAGGAGGTATCATGCAGGAATTTTTCTTCGACCGTGGTGGGGACGATGACCACCTTATCTTTGCCACCCTTGCGTGGCTTGATCAGACGGCCCACGTTTATTTTGCGCGGGAAACCGTCTTTTTCCCTCTGTTTATCCCGTTCCAGCAGCTCGTCGATGGAGCGCAGGCTCAGATGGTAGGTGCTGCGCATGGCGGTGATGCCCTGCAAGTCGAAGATGTCGTTATAAGCGTAGGGGCCGACTTTGGAAGGTAAGAAGGCTTGGCTTCCGGAGCTGCCAATTGCATCGGCCAGGTCATGGGAGCCGGAATTTTGCAGCTCGGCCCAAATCTTGCGTTCCTGCGCGGGCGTCAGACCGCGCTGTCGCAATTCCAGATAGATTTGCAGAAGTTTGGGGTTCATGGCAGTTCGTTATTCATTATGAGTTATCGCTTGGTTGCCTTGCTCATCCGCGCGTCTTCGTCGAACGAACAGCAACGCACTGATAACTCCATTGGCAGACGTCCGTCGAGGCGAACGACTTTTCTAAGGGATCTGCCGCTTAGATCTCGTCCTCTTGCGTGCAGAAGTACTCAATGGTTTTCTGAGCACAGGTTCGGCAGTACCCAAGTTTGTTGAGCATGGTATCGATCATCCGGTCGTACAGCTTCTGGTTTTCCTCGTTGGTACGGTTGGCCAATGCGCCGATGAGGCTGCCGGCGCCGGCGATGTCCGATTTGAGCCGCACGTCGGTGACGGCCTTAACCAACTCCAGGTTGTCCATAAAATCGTAATTGGGGTCGACCGAAATTTTTTGCCCGTAAATCTTACGAATGGATGTCCGGAAGGATTCCCGCTGTTCGTCGGTTTTAAGTCCCAACCGTTCTTCCACGCTGTTGATATAGCGTTCGTCGATCTTCAATGCCCGCAGCTCGCCGGTTTGCGGATCTTTGTACTTCCACATCTTGTCGGGGCCCAGGTTTTCGGCGTCGATTCCGATGATCATGTTGACATAATGCATGACATCCTTGCGGATGGCGAAAGGCTCATCCATATAAGCGTTGAACATTTCGGTCATGATCCGCTCGCGGTATAACCCTTTGGCGGTCTTGAGGTCTTCCAGGTACTTGGTCCGGTCGTTGGCCTCGGCCACATAGTCTAAGATAATCCGCTCCAGCGCCTTGTAGATATCGTAGGCGAACATACAGCCGCCTTCGTTGGTTTCCGAGCTTTCGATCAATAACTGGATACCGCGGCCCAGGTTTCGCTGTCCCAGACCTTTTTGCCCAAAGCGGTTGATGATTTCGGGGTCCTGATTAAGGGTGTCAATCACTTCGGCGAGGGTTTTGATACTTTTTTCGCCAGCCACTTCCCCGGCCGCCAGTTTCATCGTTTCGACGGGAGTCAGTTTTTCCGAGCGGGGCAAGCGGCTCAAAACCACGGCCACCGAAGCGGCGTAATTCAAATTGGGATCCTGATGCAGATCTTCCCGGGTCAGGGTGGTCCGCGTTTCGCTGCCGATGGCATAGGACGTGAGATCTTTCTGGAGCTTATAGTTCGTATTGTGCGAAACGTAGCAGATCCGGCAGCGGTCCACGATGGGCGCTTCTTCCTTTTCCGATAGAAAGCGGTGGAATTCCATGTTGTTGCTGGTCGCAACGATCAGCGTGTCGATGGGCCACTTAAAGCCGTCAATTTCGATATTGCGGTTTTGAATGACGCCCAAATACACCTGCACCAGGTCTTTTTTGTTTTTATAAATCTCGTCGCTGAAATGGATGCCGCCTCCGGCGACCCGGGCCAGGGCTCCACGTCTAAGGTCAAACCGGTACGGATTGTTGGTGTCCGTAATGTGAAGCAGGCGCTGAATGGACTCCTCTCCCAGCAGGTCTACGGCGGATGATGTGATTTTGTCCTTGGCCGGGTATTTTCCCGTGACAGTCCCCAGACTTTCCGTCAGGGGTACAGGGGTAATTTCGACGAAATTAAGCATTTCGTCCAGATTGCCGTCGGTGAAGTTGCGGATATCGTTCCAGATGTAGCCGCTACAAGCCCCCAGGGGGCGGTAGTTTTCGTATAGGGTTTCAATTTCCTTATCGGAAAACCCGATCTGCTTCGCAAGGGTGGCCTTGTTTTCCTCTGGGTCTTCACCCAGATTCATCGCCAGAATCATGGGATCTTCATAAGTTTGTGATTCAATGGTATTGATCCGGCCGTAATTTCCCAGCTTATCCAGATTCATGAACTTGAAAGTGTATTTGCGGTTTTTTTCCTTGGTCAGAAAGCTGCGATATTTGCCGGCCAAGAATTCAACAAAGTAGGTTTTGCCGTTTCCCGGTTCGCCGACGAGAATAAAAGCCATTTCTTTCGACGATCCGCCTTCGGCGGCATCCTTGACATACGAGACAAAACTGTTGATTTCGTCATACATGCCGATAACGTGCTTGGAGCCAGCACGGAAGATGCTGAAATCGTAAGTGGTTTTGCCGTTGACCACCACTTTTTTGATTTCACTTTCCAGAATCATGCGCGACACACTCTGGAAGGCATTTTCAAAGCAACGCTTACCCTCCCTCACCGCGGTCAGGTGATGATGGAGCGTTTTGGAATTATTAGACATTTTTCCTCCCATGTTGATTATCGTTTTTTTGCCAGTGGAATCCTTAAGCAATCGTCGGTGGTGCGCCCGAACGGCAGCCTTCGGAAGCCAAGGTTCGCGGTTTCGATGCAGAACTGTCGAATGAATCAGGGTACTTCTATCGGGTGAGCCGGTCGCCGGAGGGGTCGCTGAATCTTATTTATCTCACACAGTTTTGCATAACAAAAGTCCCAATGCTGGCATTACATCCAATACGTAATCATCAAACCACCCCAGGGCAACAGGCGTGCCGCAAAAAATACCGGTTTGGAATACCCTCTTTTTGCTGCTGCCCTGTCGGAGTTCTTGACACCGGTTATCATTTGCAGACGCCCTGCGTTTGACGGAATCATCCTTGATTGCCGATGGTCATGATCCCGGGAAATGGGCCTCCGGGGCAATATAGCGCGGGTTGCAACCGATTTCTATGGGGATCATTTTAAATGTAATATACACCATGTAAAAAAAAAAGCGAAGTCTATTGCATCCCATTGCGGCTCAATGCTAAGAAACATGCAAAATCGATACCACGCCTTTATGAATCTAAGCCGCAGAGGGAATCTCGGGGATGAAGCGCTGGAAATATGCCGCGTTTTATATTTTCGGATGGGTCGCAAGGATTGTGGCGGCGTTGTGGCTGTGCACCTGTCGGGTCACGGTATTCGGCCAGGAAGTCGAAGAAAATTACTTCAAAAAAAACGCGGGCAAAGGTCTTCTTTATGCTTCCTGGCACAGGGGGTTGATTTTTTTGGTCTATTTTTATCGTAATCTGCAATTTGTGGTGATGGCCAGTGCCAGCGAGGACGGGGAGCTGGCCGCCCAGGCGACGCGGCGTTTTGGCTGGATTCCGGTGCGCGGGTCTTCGACCCGGCGGGGGGGACAAGCCCTGCGGGAAATGGAAGCACTGGTGAACCGGGGACATCGCGGCGGACTTGTCGTCGATGCCCCCACCGGACCCCCCTATATTTCCAAAGCGGGGATCGTTGTTCTGGCCAAACGAACCGGTCTGCCGATCATTCCGGTGATGTGGAGTGCGGACCGTTTCTGGAGACTGGGGAGTTGGGACCGCACGATTATCCCCAAACCGTTTTGCCGGATCGTTTTCTTATATCATGATGCGCTTATTCACATTCCTGCCGACGCGTCCCGCGAAGAAGGTGAGGATTACCGTCAAAAACTGGATCAGATCCTCAATGGACTGATGTACCAAACCGACCATTTCTTTCGAACCCCCGGTCTGGTGGATCCGCGCCAGATCGAAGTCCCGCAGCCGGTTCCGCTTCCGGACGAGGCCCGCGAGCATCGGGCTTAGAGCACGAGGGTCAAGGCCGCGCGTGGCCGAAGAGCGGTTGCCGTTGCTTGAGGGCTTTTTCCCGGAGATCTTCCTGGAGTTGCCGATTAGAAGTTCTTGCGGATCAACAGCAACGTATTGCCGGTCACACTGATGCTGCTCAGAAGCATGGCGCACACGCCCACCAGCGGGGTCAGCCAGCCGCTCATGGCAATGGGGATGGCGATCACATTGTATAGAAACGTAAAAACCAGATTCTGGTCGATCTTTTTGTTCACCTCAGCCGCCAGCTTCAAAAAATCGATCATCTGCCAGGGTTCGCTGCGCATCAGCGTGATGTCGGCTGTCTCCTGATCCAAATGGCCGCCGGAGTACACGGCCAGGGACAAATCGGCCTGAATGAGGGCCGGCGCATCGTTCAGACCATCACCCACCATGGCCACCTTGTAACCCTGTTGACGCAATTGCCCGACGAACGCGGCTTTTTCCCGGGGAAGTTTTCCGCCGTAGGCTTCCTGGATTCCGATTTTTTTCCCGATGGTTTTCGCGGTGGCGTCCCCATCGCCGGAGACCAGGGCGATCCGATACCCTAACTCGCCCAGTTTTTTGATGGTGGCCTCCGTTCCTTGGCGCAGGGTGTCGCCGAAGACAAAAACGGCGCATACGCGGCCGTTGATGCTCAGAAAGACAGATGAAGACAGCGACCCGTCCCCGTCCCATTGGGTGAACGGATGAATATCCGCCCCTTCGCGGCCTAAAAAAGCGGCCGAACCGATTTTGACACGATCTCCATCGGCGAAACCGCACAATCCGGTTTCGTATTTCCGGATGTTTTCAACGCGAGCCGGTCGAATGCTTTTTTGGCGGGCGCACCGCTTGATTTCCAGGCCGATGAAATGGTCGGCATCGCGTTCCAAACCGGCGGCCAGCGCCAGCACCTGCTCGGGGCTATAAGGTGCTCGGGTGAAGATGTCCAGCAAAGACCAATTGCCCTGGGTGAGTGTTCCGGTTTTGTCAAATACCACGGCGTTAACTTGGGAAGCCCGTTCGAAGGCCGCAAAATCCCGAACCAAAATTCCTTGCTGGCCGGCAAGGGATATTCCCGCCACGCGGGCCAGGGGAATGGCGATCCCCAAGGCGCAGGGGCAGGAAATTACCATGACGGTCACGCCCCTCAGAATGGATGCCGGCAGGGAAAGCCCGGCGAGACGGCATCCAATCACGGTACCGGCGGCCAGCACGAGAATGAAGGGGACAAACCGGTGTAAAATGATATCGGTCTTGCCCTCCAGAGGGGTTTTAGCCAGCAGGGTCTGCTGCATGATGGCGATCATCTGGCCCAGGGTCGATTCGGTCCCCACGCGTTCGGCTCTGATCTTAAAACTGCCGCGCAGGATCCGGGCGCCGCTCTTTAACAGTTCGTTGGGCCTTTTGGGGATGGGCGCCGCCTCGCCGGTCAGGGAAGATTCCTCCACCGCACCGGTTCCCGATAGAATCCGTCCGTCGGCGGGATTGATTTCGCCTTCATCCACGCGGAAGACGTCATTCTTGCGGAGGTATTCGGCGGCCACATAGCGGCCCTCCGGAAAATCGTCGTTGCAGATTCGAACTTTGGTGGGTTGGAGGGCAAAAAAAGTCGCTAGATCCGCCAACACCTGCCCTTTGGCCCGACGCTCCAAAGTTTTACCCAGCAAAACCAGCGTGATCAGCATGGCGGCGGTGTCGTAGAAAAGATGAATGCTGCCGCGGAAGAGATTGAAAGTGCTGTAAAAATAGGCACTCAAAGCGCCGACCACGATCAGGGTTTCCATTCCGTAAACGGCGTGGCGGATTCCGGCCCAGGCTTTGCGGTAAAGCCCGCGGCCCCCGTAAACGAGCACGCCCGTTGCCATGATGAACGCCGGCCAGGAAAGCTTGTAGACGGTGTCCGCCGTAAGCCGGGCGAAAAACCCGGAATAGAGCGCCCAAGAAAGCATCATAATGTTCATCGTCAGAAAGGCGGCAATCGCAAACCGCATGAATTCGCGGCGCAGCGCAAGGGCTTCCTGGGCTTCACCCGGAACCGCGGCTTGATATCCGATTCTCGCGAGCGTCTCAATGATTCGGGTCGGTGAAGTCTGAACCGGATCGTAGGCCACCTGGAGGCGGTCCGTGGAAAAGTTGCAGATTGAATTGAGGACGCCCGGCGTCTTTTTGAGGATCTCGTCAATGAGCCAGGCGCAGGGGGGACACCACATGTTACCGATCTGCAGATCCAGACGGAGCCTCGCCGGAGCCGCCTTTTCCGCTGCTGGCGTGGGATGGTCGTCGGGGACAGAGATCGAACGTTCGGGTAAATCCGCCTGGGGCGGATGAGTCAGGTCGGCCTGTGATCGGGGAATGATGCCTTTTTCCTGGCACTGCCGGAACAGTTCGGTCGCTCGGAATTGGGCGGGATCGGCGGACGCGGTCGCCTCCAGCAGGATATGGAATACCTGCCGGCAGCCCAGGCAGCAGAACGCGTAGGACTTTCCACCCCAGACCGCCGATACCGGTCCTCCGCGCAGGGCCAGACCGCACAGATCGCAGCAATTAGAAGCGCTTGTCAATTTCATTCGCGCGGGCCGAGAGCCTTGATAAAGGCCACGATGCGCCAGCGGTCGTCGATTCTGATGGTGGTTGCCATGGCGGGCTGTCGGGCCCCCGGAACACTGTAACTGATGGACTTAAAAATCATTCCTGCGTGCTGCGACTGTACCTTTGCGCTTCGCAAATCGGTGGGTAACGGGCTGAAGCTCTGACCGACGGTACCGTTGCCGTCGTAGGCGGGGCCGTGGCATTGGGCACAGAAGGTAAAATAATGCGTTTCACCATCGGCGATGACGGCGGGGTCGTGCATGGGCCAGGGGGCCTGAAGATCTTCACCTTTGACCGTCTGGTGCAGGGCCTCCCCCCCGGTTACCGGCACCAATTCCGTCTCCATGATAAGCAGCGGTTCTTCGTGCGGCCTGACGGCAGGGGTTACCCGCATGCGGCCGTATCTGAAATTGTTGTCATAGATTATCAGCGCATGGTAAGCGACAAAAACGACGACCCCCAGCAAAAGGGCGATGCCAATTATTTTTTTCATCTATTCACCCCTTGCGCCCCGCACGTGTTGCGGATACGGAAGCGGCGGGTACACGGCGTAGGGAGACTCCGCGGGAACATCCGCCACCGGACGATAGTCCCAATCGGGTTGTCCTTGATCGCCGATCACCCATAATGAAAGCCCTCCTTGAAAAAGGACAATAAAGACAAGGAGGATAATGATTAACCACGTTTTAAAAGCGGAAGCTTGATACTCCGGCTGCGGCATTATATCTTCACTCCTAACACCCCGGTGAGAACTATATAAAGAAGGCTCCAGAGAACCGTTCCGCCGATGATCAGATACAGTACCAGCGGAAAGGGAGCATTGCGGCCTTCGATTCCACCGGGATAACGCTCAATGATTTTCTTTTTTCTTTCTTCCGAATCTTGCCGGTGAATATGCGTAAAGGCCAGGGCGGCGATAAATAGGACGATGGACGCGAGGGCCGGGAAAAGATAAAGTACGAAATGCTGAAAGTTCAGCAGTTCAAAATAGCGCATCGTGTTTTCCTTGGTCAATTAATCAACACCCACGCAGCGACCACGGTCAGCCTCAATCCCGCGCAGAGTTTGCCTCCGGACGGGAACTGACACTCAGGGCGCCCGCCATAAGGCGAAGGCCAACACCGCGGCCGAGGCCAATAAGCCGCAACAGGCCAGACTGAACAACGCGTAGGTCTCGAGCCGTCCCATCCTGGATCCCCTGACCGGTTGGGTTTCGAGTTCGCCTTCCAGCGGCAGAAACCGGGCCCGCTGCTGTTCCTTGAACTGGCCGTTGTTGAGAGCCCAAATAAAAACCCCCACACTGATAACAAATCCCGCCAGCATGTAGGTGATGAAATAAGGATAATACATGTTGCTAATTCCTGCTTGAATCGCGTGGCCATTGCCGGGTTTCAGACACTGATCAATACCGGCACCCTGCACCCTGATAGCGACAAAATTTCGTCGATCTTTAAAATTTTTGACGCTGCGGTTGTTGTTTGAGGCTGAAGGCGGAACCTTTTGACCTCAAATTCTTAACCTCTTTGTGAACACGACTGCATTATCGGAAACAGCTAAATGGTTACCCCCCCTTTTCTTACGGTTCCCACGCCGAATCGATCCCGTGCGGGGCGGTGTTGGCATCGCTCTGATTAATGAAGTATACGGCCACGTAGTTACCGACTTCCCAGATCTTCTGGGACTCCAGTTCCCTTTTGAAATAGGGCATGGCTGTTCCGGTGATTCCGTTCATAATCTGGTAGTATAAAATACCGCCGGAAATCTGACGGTCTTTGAGAATGGTGAAATTCAGCGGCGGCGGATAAATCCAGGGCTGCGCATCCCCCATGCCATCCCCGATGGGGCCGTGGCAGCCGATGCAGAAATCCGCATAGACTCTGCGCCCCCGCATTAGACCGGCGGCAGTGGTGGGATAGGGGTTGGGGATATGGCGCCAGCCCGCGGGCACGTGTTCGGCCAGCCATTTGACATTGTATACCGGGCCGGCTTCGTAGGCTTGAATGGCTTCCTTCTTCCAGTAAGTTTGGCGCCCCATCCGCTGATCCGCCTGTTTCAGGCCCAAGGCCTGAATGTATCGCGTGAGTGTGTTGATTTTTTCCAGGCCCAGCCAGCGAAAGGGTGGCATGATCGAGTTGGGACGCGTGTACCGCGGATTGATAAAATGGGCGATATGCCAGTCGTCCGGATGTTCGCCCCCTTCCTGGGAGAGATCCACCCCCGTGCGCTGGGATCCCAGCAGAATGGGTTCGTCACTCACATAGTCGCCGGCCTGGGCAATTCTTTCCGCGCCATGACCCCAGTCGAAAGTGCGAATCGACTGGCTGTGGCAGTACACACACCCATTGGCGATATAAATAGCCCGGCCTTCAGCCTCAACCAGCGTCCTGGGCCGAAAGATTTCCGACGGGGTCATGTCTCTTTGAGCATACGGCCAGAAGACCATTACAAAAACCACCGCCGCCAGTATGGCGAGCGCGCCGATGAATATGGCCGTGGGCGTCATTCGCATGCTGTGGCCGCTCCCGGATTGAAATAGAGGGTTCTGAAGATGTTATACAGGCCGATATAAGCCCCGCTGATGATAAAAACCCCCAGCGAGGCCCGTAAAATGTAGTAGAGATGAATTTCCGGCAAGACCCGGTAAACCGTTTCCCCATTGAGCCAGGCGTTGCCTTGAATCAGGCCCACGATGGTGAGCACCACCGCAAAGCCGGTGACGCCGATCAGGAGCAGCCAGTACTGGAGGTCGGCCAGGAACCGGCTGTAAAGAGGCCTGCCTGTAATTTTAGGCAGAACGTAATAAATGCCGCCGATCGCCACGACCCCCGCAAATCCCAGAACCCCGATGTGGGCGTGTCCCACTACCCAGTTATTAAAATGGGTCACGCGCTGGACCTGGGGCAGCGCCATCATGGAGCCTTGAATGTTGACAAAGAAATAGTAGATGGTGCCGGTAAAGACGAACTTGGCGCCGATGTCCGCATGAATGGTCCCCAGTTTGCCTTGGACCGTGTACCAGATGTTGATCAGAAAGACCATCACCGGGATCACCATGGCGACGCTGTCCACGATGGCGATGGTCTTCAGCCATGTGGGCACCGGGACTTGCAGAAGGTGGTGCGTGCCGATGTGGGTATACACGACAATCAGAGACCAGAAGCCGATCAACGATAGCGTGTGGCTGTAGAGCGGACTGCGGGTCGCCAGGGGAAGCACATAATAGGCCACCCCCAGGCCCAGAGGGGTGAGGAGAAGTCCGAAGACATTGTGTCCATAAAACCAGAGCAAAATGGCATCCGGAATGCCCAGCAGGGCGCCGGTGCTGGGTTTCCAGATCACGTTGCCGATACAGTAGGTGGTACCGGTTAAAATGACGGCGGCGCAGACATACCAGATGGAAACGTAAATGATCGGCTCCAGGCGCCGGCGGACGGTCATGACCAGGTTAAAGATGACCAGGGCAAAGAGAACGACGATCAGCATGTCCACCGACCAAGGCCATTCGGCATATTCGCGGCCTTGCGAGCGCCCCTGGGCCAGCCCGACGACGCCGATGGGAAGAGTGATATTCCACAAAATTGCGGTGAATACGCCGAGTTTTTCACTGTAGAGCGCGGTCCGCAGCAGTTTCGGCACGTAGTAGAAAGCCGCGGCCAGCAGGCCAGGGGTGACGAATCCGAACAGCATCAGATTGACATGCATGGGGCGCGCCTTGCCAAAGTGCAGCCAGCCGATATTGGCCATAAAATCAGGGGCAATCAGATAACCGGCACCAATCATGCCGAAAGAGGCGGCCGCCGCAAACCAGAAGGCCGAGGTCAGGCAAAAGGCCCGGGCGGTTCGGTGGTTTGGCCGATCATTGTTGGCCGATGAAGCCATTGAGTGACACTCCTTTCAACACAATCAGACGGAAAGCAAAAAAGTCGACGCCTTGATCCATCTGATTCACCCCTGCCAGGCCTTTCCCGCTCCCGCC
>CP070697.1:165385-185112 GCA_020353555.1 Desulfobacterales bacterium | reverse complement strand
GAATGGACTTGCGGCCAACCTTTTCAAGGTATTCGGCGCGCGCCTTGATGATGAGGTCGGAGGTGGGGATCGCCGGAAAACAATTGGCCGTGCAGGCTCCGCACAGCAGGCAGTTGAAAAGCGGCTCCTCGATTTCTTTCACCCACTTTAGCCGGCCTTCGATGATGGCGCGCATGACAGCCAGACGGCCGCGGGCCACGCCGGACTCGTGGCCGGTGGACCGGAAAATGGGGCAGGCGACCTGGCAAAACCCGCAGCGATTGCACTGGGCAACGGCGTCGTAATGTTGGGATATGTCCATTCTGGTTTTCTAGACTTTGCCCGGCAAGCGTCCAGGAGCAAACATATTTTGCGGATCAAGTTCCGCTTTGATCCGGTGCATGATCTTCCATTCCGGCCGGAAGCGGCCAAAGACATCGTTTCGCCTTTTGAACTCCTCCGGAGCTTTTTCCAGCAGAATATGCCCCTGGGACTCGGCGGCCAGGTCAGCTAGGTGCGCCCAATCCCCATCCGCCATATTATCGATTCCGGCCAGGATGCGCCCGCCGCCCCAATCCAACAGCAGGTGCGCCATCGGGATTCGCCCGGTCAGGGCCTCGACGAAGCCGGCCATGCGATCCAGCGGAAAATCCGCCCGACACACAAAGGCTGAGCGGTCCAGATCCGCATAAAGCTCGCTGAACCGCCCGTCATGCGCCGGATAGTCGCTCTGCGCCGGGGATTGCATCCCGCCCTGACTCAGCCATGTGGCGGTCTTGGCCAATTGATACCGGACGGTTTCGGAAAAGCCCTCGAACCCCACCTGAATTTGCCAGCCGGGGGAAACGGTTCCAAAGGAGCCATGTCCGGCCGGCACCGCCGTTACGAAGGTGGGCCAGAGGTTCGACGTGAGAAGCGCGGAAGCCATCTGCGCACATTGATCCAACGTGCCCTCAGCGGTGATCGCCGTGCAACGCTCGGGCAGCGTCGCGACTCGTAAAGTCAACGCGGTGATAAATCCCAGGGTGCCGGCCGAACCGGTAAGCAGCCGGGCCATATCGTAGCCCGCGACATTCTTGACGACTTGACCGCCGGCCGTAATCAATTGGCCGCCGGCGTTGATGAAGCGCAGGCCGAGGAGCAGATCCCGGGGGGCGCCGTAGAACAGACGTTCCGGGCCGCACGCTCCCAGCGCCGCCAGGCCGCCGGCCGTATGCCCCTGCAGCGCACAGGGCGGACGGACCGGCAGCCACTGGTGATGGGCCTGCAGTTCGCCTTGAAGGGCTTCCAAAGACATCCCCGCACCCACCGTCACGACCTGGTTGGGCGGGTCATATGCGATGACTTCGGCCAGCTTTCGGCTGGCGAGGAGGTCCACCGGCCGTTCGGAAAAATTGCCGAAGTCCAGGCAGCTTCCGTTGCCGGTCGGAAGCACCGCGCGCCGGGCGGAGGCCGCTTCCCGGATGCGGGCCATGATCTCCTGCACCGCCCCATCGTTCCCGGGCGCCGGCATGACGGCTTCTTTGCGCGCGTCGGCCCGCACCTCCTTGGGGTCCTTCGGCGGCGGAAGCACTTTGCCGGGATTGATGAGATGATGCGGATCAAAGGCCTTTTGCAGGGCACGTTGGGTATTGAAATCTTCCTCGGAAAAAATCATGCGCATGGCTTCGCGTTTCTCCGATCCGATACCGTGTTCACCGGAGATGGTGCCGCCTAATTGGACACAGGCCTGCATGATTTCCCAGCCCGCCTGCTCTACCCGGTGCAATTGATCGGCGTCCCGGGAATCAAAGAGCAGGAGCGGATGCAGATTCCCGTCACCGGCGTGGAACACGTTGCCGTGCTCAAACTTATATTTGGCGGTAATTTCCGCGACGCGGGCCAGAGCCTCGGGCAGCTTCGTGCGCGGGACCGTGCAGTCGTTGACCAGATAGTTGGGCGCCAGGCGCGCCACCGCGCCAAAAGCCCCGCGTCTTCCCTCCCAGAGCCGATTGCGTTCGTTATCATCCTTGGCCTCGATGATTTCGCGGCATCCGCTCTCGATGCAAAGCCGCTGAATCCGCCGGGCCTGTTCCTGGAGGCCGGCGGCCGGGCCCTCGACTTCGATAATCAGCACCGCGGCCGCATCCCGGGGATAGCCGCACGCATAGCTGTCCTCCACGGCCTTGATAATCGCCGCGTCCATCATCTCCAGGGTGGCCGGCACGATTCCCGCCGCCATGATAGCCGATACGGAATGGGCGGCGGCGGAAACGTCATTGTAAATCGCCAGCATGGTGACAATCGATTCGGGTTTCGGCAAAATCCGGACCGTGACTTCGGTGACAAGCGCCAGGGTCCCCTCGCTGCCCACCATTACGCCCCGCACGTCATAGCCCGGGGGATCCAGGGCGGCCCCGGCGATGCGAACGGTTTCCCCGGCGGCCAGAACGACTTCCATCCCCAGAATATGGTTGGTGGTCACCCCATATTTCAGGCAATGGGGTCCACCGGAGTTTTCGCCCACGTTGCCGCCCAGGGTGGCCACTTTTTGACTGGCCGGATCGGGGGCGTAAAAGAAACCCCGCGGTGCCAGGGCTTGCTGCAGCTCCAAATTCGTCACCCCAGGCTGAACCACGGCACAGCGACGCTCCGGATAAATCCCCAGGATACGATTCAGGCGTGCTAGGCAGATCACCAATCCACCGCTGGGCAGTACGGTTCCCCCCGACAGGTTGGTTCCGAACCCGCGGGGCACGAAGGGAACACGCGCCTGATGCGCGGCCCGCACCACCTGGGCCACCTCCCTGCTGTCGGCCGGGAAAACCACCACGCCGGGTTGGCCCTTGGCCAGGGACGCATCGTAAGAATACAGTTCGGTGTCGGCCCGCGTCACCGACACATGCGTGTCACCGACAACCCGTCGCAGATGGCGAATAAATTCTCCGGTCAACATTTTTCTTCCCACCTCGCCGGAGCGGTATTGCGCGCCGCCGGCTGGACGGCGGCGCATTTTAAAGGTCAAAAATCCCCGCTCAAGCGTCCAACGCGGACATGGCCGCATCCGACCCGGCCGCCAAATCCGTCTTGCATCCCTGGAGGGCCAGGGCCCGGCTCAGAGCCGACATGAAAAAGAGTACATTTTCGGCCGACGAAGAATAGCCCATCAGCCCCACCCGCCAGATCTTACCCTTCAGGGTTCCCAGCCCGCCGCCGATCTCCAGATTGAATTTCTCCAGCAAATAACTCCGGACTTGGACGTCGTCCACGCCTTCCGGAATTCGAACGGTATTCAGCGTCGGCAAGCGGTATTCCGGAGCCACCAGCATTTTCAGCCCCATGGCTTCCACTCCGGCGACCAGGGCCCGGTGGTTCTTCAAATGCCGGGCATACCGGTTGGACAGTCCTTCTTCTTCAATCAGTCGCAGGGCCTCCAATAGAGCGTAATTCAAGCTACTCGAACTCGTATGGTGATACACCCGCTCTGAGCCCCAGTACTTGTCCAGTAACCCGATGTCGAGATACCAGCTTCGAATCGGGTGTTTGCGCTTCCCGGCCGCCCGAATCGCCCGGTCGCTGAAGGTTACGGGCGCCAGTCCCGGCGGGCACCCGATGCACTTCTGCGAGCAGCTGTAGGCCGCGTCGATCCCCCATTCATCCGCCTTGACTTCGATTCCCCCCAGCGAAGTCACGGTGTCCAGAAGGATCATCGCGCCGTGCGCCTTGGCCAACCGGGCAATCGCGTCCATAGGCTGAAGCACGCCGGTGGACGTTTCCGCATGGACCAGCGTAATCACCTTGTAGGCGTCCTTCTTTAAGGCTTCCTCGATCCGCTGCGGATCCGTCGGCCGGCCCCATTCCGATTCGATCAGGGTCGCCTGCGCCTCCTGCCGTTCGACCATCTGGCGGATGCGATCCCCAAAATAGCCATGCACACAAACCAGCACCTTGTCACCCGGCTCCAGCAGATTGGCCACACAGGCCTCCATGCCCGAGGTGCCCGTGCCCGGGGCGGCATTCGTTACCCGGTTCTGTGTACCGAAAACCGGACGAAGCAGCTCGCCGACTTTATCCAAGATCTTCAAATAAGCCGGATCGAGATGGCCGATCACGGGCGAAGTCAGTGCCTGGTAGACGCGCGGGTGGATATCCAGGGGCCCCGGCCCCATCAACTTCCTCAGGGGTGCTTCAGGTCGATTCGATGCCATGAGTCAACTCCTTCCTCCATTCTTGGCTATGATCGTTAATAGGTTGTGTCGCCTTTGGTCTCGAGGGCTGGATTGCGGTGCCATCGGGCGCGGGGCCCGAGCCTCTTGGGCCGCAAGGCGAATTTGAAAGACGTTCCCGGTTTTCCCAGGCTTAATTTGAGACAAAGACAAGACAGTCCGGAAAGATTTAGATATATAAAACGCCAATTCCTGTCAATGACCGATTAGTCTGCGGAAAACCCTTGCGGTTTTCCGCCCTTGGCGGTCAAAACCTCATGGAAAAATCTTTCCAGGGTTGAGAATTCCATTCGGATCGAACAGGGATTTGATCCGCTGCATCCATTCCAGGCTGGCACCGTGCTCCGCGGCCATATACTTGCGCTTGCCCAGACCGACACCGTGTTCGCCCGAAGCCGTACCGTCCAGTTCCAGCGCTTTGGTCACCACGCGCCGGGCCACCCCCTCGATGCGTTCCCATACTTGCCCGTCGCCTTTTTTGCCGGCCAGGTTCAGATGCACATTGCCGTCGCCGGCGTGGCTGAACGTATATCCCGTCAGCCGGGCGGCGGTTACCTCGCCCTGAATGGTGGCGATGAGTTCCGGATAGGCCGTAATCGGCACGGCCACGTCCATCACCAGAAGACCGCAAGCCGGGTGCTTACGCAGAATCATCTCCCCCAAACCATGCCGCGCCCTGAAAAGGCGATCCCGTTCGGAGCGCCCGACGCCGGGTTGGAAATGTCGGCACCCGTGGTCGCGGCAGATATCCTCAACCAGTTTCAGGATTTCGGCCAGCTGACTGGGCGTCGCCCCGTGAAATTCCATAAACAGGGTCGGCGTGGCTTCCAGGTCGGTATTTTCTTCCTGGTTCATCAGCGCAATACACTCCGGTCCGATGAGTTCCAGGGCCGCCGGATTGAGCCCTCCCCGCATAATGCCGAAGACGGCCTTGCCGGCGGCTTCCACCGAGGAAAAGTTGGCAATGGCGGCCGAAAAGACGGTGGGCAGGCCCACCAGCCGCACGGTGGCCTCCACCACGATTCCCAGGGTTCCTTCGGAACCGACAAACAGGTGAACGAGGTCGTATCCGGAAGAGGTTTTGCTGGCCCGGGTGCCCAGTTCGATGATTTCCCCGGTGGCCAGCACGACGGTCAAGCGCAGCACATAGTCCTTGGTGGCACCGTAATAGACCGTCCGGATGCCGCTGGCGTTGTTGGCGATCATTCCGCCGATCGTGGCCCGGGCCCCCGGGTCCGGGGGAAAAAACAATCCGGTGTGCCGCAGCTTTTGATTTAAATCCTGGTAAATGACGCCCGGTTCGACATCGGCCTGAAAATCTCCTTCCCGAATGTTCAAAATCTGATTCATCCGGGAGAAATCCAGCACGATACCGCCTTTGACCGGAATCGGATTGCCTTCCAGGCTCGATCCGGCTCCCCAGCCGGTCACCGGTATCCGGTTGGCATTCGCATATTTTAAAATGCCGGCCACCTCGAAACGGCTGATCGGCCAGACGACCGCCTCGGGTCGATGCGGCGTGTGCAAAGACTGGTCCTGGGCATGCAGATCCAGAACCGATTCCCCGGTGGATAGGCGCTCCGTCGGCACCAGCGCCTGAAGGCTTTTGATATGGGTTTGATTGAGCGGGTTGAATTCCAAATCAAGCTCCTTTATGGTTACCGGTTACATGGTTGCAGGCGGGATCCGCGGCCAAAAGCAGAACAGGGTCCGTGAATTCAACTGCGTGGCAATAGGCCGGCGCGGATCGGATTTTTGATCCAGGTACGCGGCATTCTTGACACCACGAACTGAGGAAACGCCCCTCCGGCCGCTGCCTGGGATTTAGCAAATAATGGTAATTGCCGCAATTTCAAAAATAAAACAGTTGGATTAGCGCTTGACTTCAACTAGTATACTGGATACTAAATTGTAGCCTAATAAAAAACTGAATGGTCTTCAGTGAAAATTGGTTTCGCTTCCTTTCGGCTGATTCCGGGGCACCGTTCGCAGTGGCGGGGTCGATTATTTTGCGGTTTATGGGCCGAGGAGGGCACGTTGGGGTGTCGGCAGGGGTTTATGAAACCACTTTTAAACGGAAATGGGAGGACCTATGATGAGTAAGATACGCATGACGGATGATCGCATGGATCGCAGGACTTTTTTGAAGGTTACCGGAGCGGCCGGATTAGGAGTTACCGTTTCCGCTTGGGGGGTGCCCAAGCTGCTGCGCGCGGAACCCGCACCCATTAAAATCGGTTCGGTGCAACCGGCCACCGGCCCGCTGGCGGTGATCGGGCAGGGACAGCGCCGGGGCAACCAGATGGCCGTGGATTACATCAATTCCCGGGGTGGGATTCAATCTCTGGGGGGGGCCAAACTGGAACTGCTGTTGGGCGACAGTGAAAGTAAGGCGGAAGTCGGCCGTTCCGAGGCCGATCGTCTGATCCAAGAAGGCGCGGTGATGCTGATCGGCGCCTTCCAGAGCGGCGTATCCATGGCAATTGCCACATTGGCCGAACAGCGGCAGGTCCCGTTTGTGATGGACGTGGCGGCGCTGGATGACATCACCCAGAAAGGCTACCAGCATGTTTTCAGGCTCTTTCCGACGGTAAGCGTTTTCGGTGAAACAGGAGTCGCCTACGTCAAGCAGATCATCACCGAGAAAAAGGTGGAACCCCAAAGGGCCGTGGTGACCAACACCGGCGACCCGTTCGGCAAGAGTCAGGGGGAGAATTTCATCAAATGGTTCGAAAAATCAGGTCTGCCGATCGAAATTGTCGATCATATCACCTATCCGCTCGGCATTCACGATCTTTCCGCCGAAGTCGCCAAAATCAAGGCGGCCAAGCCGGATCTGCTTTTTCCGGTTTGCCGGCCCGGGGATTCGATCATCCTGACCCGGGAGCTCCATAAGCAACGGGTACCGCTGATGGGCATCATCAGCCCCGGCAGCCCCGGATGGTATGAGCCCAAGGTGATCCAGGATTTGGACAAATTGGTGTACTATGTCATGGACAACGTCCCGTGGGTTTATCCCGCCAGCCCGGTCTACCAGGAAGCCAACAAACTTTTCCAGGAAAAATACGGCACCTATCTGGACACCAATTCCGGCTACGCCTATGCCGGAATTCTGGTTAGCGCCGATGCGCTGAACCGCGCGGCTTCCACCAAGACCGCGGCGTTGTTGCAAGCGCTGCGCGAAACCGACTTCAAAGACCACCCGATGGTCGGGAAGGCCGTGCAGTTCAAGGAAAACGGCGACAACATCAATGCCGCCACGGCCATGGTCCAGGTTCTGCCCGATCCTGATCCCAACCGGCGCGTCAAGGTGGTTCTGCCCAAGGAATTCGCGGAAGCCGACTATGTTTTCCCCGCCAAGCAACTCTGGGAACGCGAATAATGGATCCGCACCTGGCGCTGCAGCTGATCATCCAGGGAATTCTATTGGGAGGGATCTACGGGCTGATCGCCCTGGGTCTCTCCCTTATTTTCGGCGTGATGGGGGTCATCAATTTTGCCCACGGCCAAATGATGGTGATGGCCATGTATGTGTCTTACTGGCTTTTCATTTTACTGAGCCTGGATCCTTATCTCTCTCTGGTGGGGGCGGCCGCCGCGGTCTTCGTTTTAGGGTATCTGATCCAAGCCACCGTGGTCAATCGCATCCTGGATTACCCCGAGGCCATGCAGGTTCTGCCCCTGGTGGCCATGGGCCTGATTCTGGAAAACATGGCCCTTTTATTCTGGGGACCTGATCACCGCAGCCCCCAGACCGCACTCAGCCTGCAAACCCTTTGGGTGGGACCGGTGATGATCGACGTCTCCCGTCTGATCGCCTTTGTCCTGGCCATTGCGATTACCATCCTTATATTTATCTTCCTGAAAAAAACCAATATCGGCAAATGCATCCGGGCAGCCGCCGATAATCGCACCGGCGCCATCCTGGTCGGAATTGACGTGGATCGCATCTACAACACCTCCTTTGCCTTGGGGGCGGCCACGACCGGGGCGGCCGGGGTCTTGCTGCTGCCGCTCATGCCCCTTTCGCCCCATATGGGCCACGATTTCACGCTGACCGCCTTTATCGTCGTGATTCTGGGCGGCATGGGCAATCTCATCGGCGCCCTCGTGGGCGGCCTCATCCTGGGCTTGGCGGAATCGGTCGCCACCCTTTTTCTGCCCGCCACCCTCAAGCAGGTCGTCAGCTTCAGCCTGCTGGTGGTGATTATGCTGTTCCGGCCCCAGGGGCTCTTCGGGGGGAAGAAATGACCCGACGTCATGTCTTTTTTGCGGCCGTTTTGCTTGTTTTGCTGGCGCTGCCTCTTTTTCTGGACAAATACGCGCTGGGCATCTTTGTGATGATCTTCTTTTACGCCTATGTCGGGCAGTCCTGGAATGTGTTGACCGGCTACACGGGACACATCTCCCTCGGCCATGCACTCTACATCGGCATCGGGGCCTATGCCACCACCTTTTTGGCTCAGACGTTTGGCATCACCCCCTGGATCGGCATGCTGGTCGGGGGAATCGCAGCCGTGCTGATCGCGCTGTTTCTCGGGTTTTTGGGTTTCCGCTTCGGCATCCGGGGGGTGTATTTTGTGATTATGACCATCGCCTTTGCCGAAATCACGCGCCTGATCGTTTCCCATGTGGAGGCCCTCGGTTCGTTCTCCGGCATCTTTGTGGATTTTAACCCTTCCTTCTGGAATTTTCAGTTTCGGGGCAACCTGCCCTATTACTACATATCCCTCGGTTTCATGCTGGCCTCCCTGGTAGCGGTCCACCTGATCGAAATTTCCAAACTCGGTCGCTTCATGGTGGCTATCCGCGAAGATGAAGAAGCCGCCCAAGCGTTGGGCGTGGATACTTTCAGGTGCAACATGTTCGCCATCGCCATCAGCGCCTTTATGACCTCGCTGGCGGGTGCTTTTTACGCGAACTATATCTACTACCTGCATCCCAACAGCTTATTCGGCATGGCTTTGAGCATCGAGCTGATTTTGCGACCCATCGTGGGGGGGCTGGGCACGCTTTTCGGCCCGGTGATCGGGTCTTTCATCCTGACGCCGCTGTCGGAGATTTCCCGGGCCTACTTCAGCAAAGGCGGGCTGGAAGGACTCCACCTGATCCTCTACGGAATTCTGGCGATTCTCGTGGTTCTGTTTATGCCCAAAGGCATTATTGTCTACGTCAAGCGGGCCTTGCACCCGATCCTGGGGACGACCAACGCAGAGTAAGGGCCAGCGGGTGAGTATATTAAGCGCCAATCAATTAACCAAGAGCTTCGGCGGGCTGATGGCCGTGGGCAGTCTCTCCTTCGAATTGAATGAAGGGGAAATCCTGGGGCTGATCGGTCCCAACGGTGCCGGCAAGACCACCGTCTTCAACTGTCTGAGCGGATTTCTGCCCCCGGATGAAGGCGAGGTTTTCCTGGAAGGCCAATCCCTGGCCGGCCTGCCGCCTTTCCAAATCTGCCGCCGGGGCCTGGCCCGGACCTTTCAAATTGTCAAACCGTTTCTGACCATCTCCGTTCTCGACAATGTCATGGTCGGGGCGCTTACCCGGGAAAAATCAACGGCCCAGGCCCAAACGGCCGCCGGGGAAATTATCGAATTCATGGGCTTGGCCCGCGTGGCCCGCCAGGAGGCCCAGGGATTGCCCCTCCCGCTGCGCAAACGGCTTGAATTGGCAAGGGCCCTGGCGACACAGCCCAAGGTCCTGCTGCTGGATGAGGTCATGGCCGGACTCAACCCAACCGAAGTCGACGAGCTGATCGGTCTGATTCAGGAGGTCAACCGGCGCGGCGTCAGCATATTGCTGATCGAGCATGTCATGCGCGGCGTCATGGCCCTGTCCCAGCGGGTGATCGTGATCAATTACGGCCTGAAAATCGCCGAAGGCGCACCCGCCGAAGTTGTCAAGGATCAAGGCGTCATCGAAGCCTATTTGGGTAAGGAGTTTCTCATTGCTCAGGGTTGAGGGGATAGACGTCTATTACGGAGACCTGCAGGCCTTGCGAGAGGTCAGCCTCGAAGTCAACCGGGGCGAAGTCGTGGCGGTGATCGGTTCCAACGGCGCGGGCAAGTCGACCCTCTTACGAACCGTCTCGGGCATTCTGCGGCCCCGGCGGGGCCAAATTATGTTCAACGCCGCAAATATTTCCCAGGCTCGGACTTCCCGCATCGTGGAACAAGGCATCAGCCACGTGCCCGAAGGCCGGCAGATTTTTCCCACCATGACGGTGCTGGAAAATCTGGAAATGGGGGCCCAGTTCCCGCGCACCCAAAAGGTCCAGCAGGAGACGCTGGCCCAGGTTTATGCCATTTTCCCCCGACTAAAGGAGAGACGCAGTCAGAAGGCCGGGACGCTAAGCGGCGGGGAACAGCAGATGTTGGCCATGGGGCGCGGCTTGATGGCGCGGCCTGCGCTCATGATGCTGGATGAACCGTCTTTAGGCCTGGCGCCCCTGCTCGTCAGCAAAATCTTCGAGATTATCCAGCACATCCACCGGCAGGGAACCGCCATCCTGCTCATCGAACAGAATGTTTTTCACTCCCTGAAAATCGCCGACCGCGGCTATGTGCTGGAAAACGGCCAAATCGTCTTAAGCGGCAGCGGCCGGCAGCTTCTGGAAAATCCCCACATTCGCAAAACCTATCTGGGACTGTAATCCGCGGCGGGAAGCCGCGCTTAAAGAGGGATGCCGGAAACGGCCGGAAGGCCTCACAATAGCTTGTACGGAAAGACGGATTGGAAGCGCTGGCCCACCTGATTTCGGAATCTGGTCCACAACCGCTGCGGGTTTGTATTTGCGAGCAATTGGCCGAAATGGCCGATCAACGCCGTATTGTTGTACCAGCAACGGCAGGGCCGGTTGGCGGCCAGGCGTCGGCGCTCCCGGTTGAAACGGGCGGAATTCCAGATGGCGGCAAAGTCGTTTGCGCGCACCGACCCCACGCACACATGCTGTTCGAGGCACGGGTAGACGTGGCCCCACGGATCGATGCGCGTCATCAGGAGGCCGGCATAACAGGGGGTATGGGGAAACGATCCGCTTTCTGCCAAACTTTGAACCAGCCGGCCCATGTAGCCGTCTTGGGCGAGGGCCGTAGGGCTGATTTGCGCCGTGATTGTTGCGGGGTCCAGGTGCCGAAACGCGTCGTCCATGCCGGTATAATACGCCGCGCCGCAGTGATGAACCGGTTGCAGCAGGATATCATCGGCGACGTTTTTCCATTTGCGGCAAAAGGCCCGGATCTCCCGGATGTTGCGGTTGGAAATGGTCATCCGCACGCGTAGAATCGGCATGGTTTTGACGCGGCGGTCGAGAAAGGCCCTGATGCCTCGCATAATTTGCCGGTAGGAGCCCGGCATTCCTCTGATGCCGTCATGACATTCGGCGGTGGCGCCGTCCAGGCTGACGGTCACACAGGTGGCCCCGCTGGAGCGGATTTCCCGCTGGTATTTTTCGAGCAACATCCCGTTGGTGCAGAGGTTGACCGACATGCCGCGGTCGGCAAAGGCTTGAATGACCGCGAAGACATCCCCGCGCATCAAGGGTTCGCCGCCGGCAATACTGATCTGGTGGACCCGGAGATCATCAAATCTTGCAGCGAGGGTTCGGTATTCGGCCAGACTCAACTCGTTTTGTCGCGGGTCGCGCCAGCGCTGGCACATCTGGCACCGGCAGTTGCACTGATAGGTAACATCCAGTTCCGCCATGTAGGGACCCGCCACCGGCGGTCGGTCCCGTTCGAAGGCCCTCAGGTTCTTGCGGGAGGCCCGCACGGCAGCGGCAAATCCCTTCGAAAACAGAATCCGGCGATAACACCAAAAATTGTTGAACCGCATTTTAGAGTTGATTCCCGACGGCCTTCGAGCCGATGATAACTCCGCGGGACGGGATCGGCCCGGCCGATGAAGATTGCGCATTTGCGGCGCATTAGCCCGAAGAAATGCAAGAGAAGGCAGCATAAAGCTTTAGCCGGCAAATGTAAATAGGCAACTTGGATAGCCGCCGGGCACACGCCTTTGGAAACATGAAGATCGGGGGATGGAGGCCTTGTCTTCCAGACGATATCAAACGTTTGGGCAGATAGGTGATCCCTATTTATGATGGGCCCTGTTTGGGGTGCGGCCCCGTGATCACGTAAACGTAGACTTCCCGCGGGCCGTGGGCCGGGCGCACCGGGACGGCGCCGATGTCGCGGGTGGTGCTGACGCCCGTTATGAGGGTCATGCCGTTGGTCACGGCCTCTCTGGGATGAGCTGCTTCGGAATAGAGCAGGGCGTAGAGTTCCTGCAGGTCGGCGATGAGTTGACTGACTTCGAGCACTGCAACATGAATGGCCGGCACAATGGCCACCGACCGGGCCTGGCCCGCCCGGTTCCGCAAAACGAGCGTGGCCGTCTCGGCCAGACCGAAGTCGGCCGAAGTTATTCCAATGTAGGATTGAAAGATTCGTTCCCGCCAGCGCTGCCGATCAACCTTGGCGAACCGGCAGGCGGAAGGCGCGCCCATTGGCCCCTCCGGGAAATATACCGGGACATTTTGCGCGGCCAGTGCCTCGGTCAGCCTTAGACTCTCAATCAGAGGATGTCTCCAGGCGGCGACGCTTTTGGCCTGGCCCCATTCGGGGACCTTGGTCCGGACCAGCGCGCCAATGGCCGCAGCGACCGCTTCGGTATCCCGATGGGGATAAACCTTCAGGCCGAGCGGGTGGGCGGCCTCCCTGAATTTATCCAGCAAACCCTGCCTTTCCCCGTCGCACCGATTTTGGATGCGTTCCAGAATGGAAGGGCTCTTCCCAGCGCCCTGACGGCTGCGCAAGTTCGGTTCGCACCGCCGCGCGTGGAGGGGGCGGCCCAGGGCCCATCGCACTTTACGGATGAATTCCTCGGACACGGCGTTTTTTTTTCCAGCGCTGAATAAAGGTTTCGGCGGCAAGGGGTTTTATATCCCGGCTCCGGGTCCAGCCGTGCAGCGGGGGCGGCAGCCGGCGAAGCATGCCGTTTCTTTGGGGCAGGCACTTTTGCCCGACGGCGGCCAGCCGCAGGGACAGCTCGTATATGCGGCGGTTCCGGATCAGCCCGGACCATATTTGGAAGATCGCTTTTTCCATGGGGTTGGCCCGCTTCACCTTCCAGAGCGGATCCCCGTCGGCGAGCTTGGCCCGCAGCGCCAGCAGCATGCGCGGGATGTCGATATCGACCGGACAGGCCTCCTGACAGGCGCCGCACAAAGTCTCACCCAAGCACAAATGTTGGGCCCGATTAATTCCGACCAGCAGCGGCGTTACCACGGCCCCCACCGGTCCGGAATACGGAAAGCCGTATGCATGGCCGCCGATCTGGCCGTAGACCGGACATACATTGAGACAGGCGGCGCAGCGGATGCAGCCCAAGATTTCCCGGAATTCGGGATCTGCCAGGATGCGGCGGCGGCCGTTGTCCAAGATGATCAAATGAAACTCATCCGGTCCGTCGGTCTGATCCGACGCGCGAGGCCCGCCGATGTAACTGATATACGTTGCCAGTTTTTGGGCCGTGGCCCCCCGGCAAAGGAGCCTCAGGAGAACGTCGTGGTCCTCCAGGCGGGCCGCGATCCTCTCCATGCCCATAAAAGCCACGTGAACCCTCGGGAGGGTGGTTGCCAGGCGGATGTTGCCCTCATTGGACACGGTGGTAATGTGTCCGGTTTCGGCGCAAGCCAGATTGCAGCCCGAAATTCCCATGTCGGCCTGCAGAAATTTAGCCCGCAGGATCTTGCGGGCGGCCTGGGCCAGGGTCGGCGGGTCATGGGTAAACGGGATTCCCAGCTTCTCGGCAAAAAGCTGACCGACCTCGTTGCGGGTCTTGTGAATGGCGGGACCGATAATGTGGAAAGGACGTTCCCCCGCGAGTTGGATGATGTATTCACCCAAATCGGTTTCGGCCACCTCGATCCAGCCGTCGGCCAACGCCTGATTCAGACCGATTTCTTCAGTCACCATGGATTTGCCCTTGACGACCAGCTTGACCCGGTGCCTGCGGGCGACTGCCAAACAATAGTCGCGCGCGGTCTTGCCATCCTCTGCAAAAAAAACATGGCCACCGTTGTAACGGACATTCGCGGCCAGGGTCTCCAGCAGGATATCCAGGTTGGCGATGGCCTGCATCCGGATTTGATGGGCTTTGAAACGTAAGGCCGGTCCTTCCGGAAGGGTATGGTAGGCGGCCGCCGTCGCCTTGTGAAAACGATCCTGAACATCCGCCAACGCCCGCTGCAGGACCGGGTTTGCTATGGCCTTGTGCGCTTCGGCGACATAATTTTCTGTATTAATTTCAACCACTTGACCGTCTTTTCGCGCTTAGTTCGAGCGCAGACCAAGATAATCAGCCCGCGATAATTTGTGCGACGTGCATGGTTTTGATGGCAGAACCCTGCCGGCTTAGCATCCCCTGGATGTTCATCAGGCACCCCATGTCGCAGCCAACCACCGTATCGGCACCGGATTCCATGATGTTTTGCACTTTCACCTCCAGCATGGCCGCGGAAATATCCGGGTATTTCAGCGCGAAGCCTCCGCCGAATCCACAGCAGCGTTCGGAATCCTTCATTTCGCTGAATTGGGCGCCGGATACATTTTGCAGCAGTTTGCGGGGCTGCGCCCTCACCCCCAAACCGCGCAGCAAATGACAGGAATCATGGTAGGTCATCCGGCCGCCATAACGCGCGCCTAGATCCACCACGCCCAGCACATCCACCAGGAATTCGGTCAGTTCGAAAGTCTTGGCGGCCAGATTGTCCACCCGCGGCAGCCATTGCGAATCGGCGCGAAAGAGCTCGGCATAGTGATTCCGCACCATATTGACACAGGACCCGGAGGGACAAACCACCACTTCCGCCTTCTCAAAAATAGCAATAAATCTCCGGGCGGCGATCCGGGCTTCCCGGCGATACCCGGAATTAAACGCCGGCTGTCCGCAGCAGGTTTGGGCGGGGGGGCATAGCACCTGAATTCCCAGTTTGTCAAAAATGTCCACCATTGCTTGGCCTACCTCGGGGTAGATGCCATCGACCAGGCATTGAACGAATAAGGTGACTTTTTGTTTCGCCGGCACGCCGAACCCTCGCGTTGGGAATCTTAATTCCTCTTCCGAAACGTTCGCAGAAAGCTCATCCCTACACTGAAAGGCACAAAAAATCCAGACTAAACACGGTTCGGTTTAATTCTACTTTGTCAGATCACTCAAAGCCTTCCGGGGACAAGCGCAAGGGATGGTCAGATTTGAAAGCGTGTAACTGTCTGAGTTGCTATATGGATCGTTACGAAAGGGCCGCGCCGTGGCACCGCTCGTTTCAAAGACCTGCAAAAATTGAGACTTTTCCCAATGCATTCGCCTGCTGAGGGGCCGTGGTCAGCGGCCTCGTACGGCTGCAGCGACAATTTATTGTCGATCTTGACGCAGCGGCTTGGGGCGGGACGAACCCGACGCGCGAGGCCGACGTCGGCCCCTTTTTCCTCAAACCGCCCCTGGCCAGCTTCCCAATGGCGGGTTCAGGACCGTGTGTAAAATGTTATCCAGCAGAAAAACGTTGCTTTTGGCAGAAAATTTGCGTATCGACCATCTGCGAATATAGCGCCAAAGCCCGGCGGACTTGACTGAATCTCTTTTTGGCCCGGAACGGACAACATGGTGGCGATGCACACTAAACCGAACGACTTATTAGAGCTTATCGATAAAATCGAGGATTTAGGAAATTTTCAGGACCGGATTGACTCGCCCTTCAATCTCAGCCAGATATGGCAGACGTTTCTGGCTGATATTTGCAATCTGATTGACATCGATGTGTGCGCTTTATTTCTGGTCGCCGAGGATACGCAAGAATTTGCGCTTAAATACGTTACCCCTGAAGACCAGGGCGCAATTTGCCGCGAGGAGGTGGCAGTCCAAATTGAATGCGGTATTTTCTCTTGGATCATCAACCGGAGGCAGCCGGCCCTGATTCCCGCCCTCGTGTTTAAAAACCAAAAATCGCTGGTCATGTTGCCCCTGGCCACGATGAAAAAAACTCTGGGCGTGGCGTGCGTGTTGACGTCGATTAAAGAGAGTTTTATCACCCACGAGACATTGAAACTGCTGGCAATCCTGGCCAAGCAGTGTTCGCTGGTGATTGAAAATACATTTTTGTACGAGGGCTTGAAGAAAAAGCATGAATCCCTGGAGAAGGCCAACGGAGAGATCAGGATCTTGTCCATCACCGATGCCCTCACCGGATGTTACAACCGCGGTTACCTGAACCAGCATCTGCCCCAGGAGATCAAGAGGTCATTGCGATACCGGCATCCCCTGGCGGTGGCCTTGTGCGACATCGATCATTTTAAAAAAGTCAATGATACTTACGGACATCTGTGCGGCGATATGGTTCTCAAAAGATTTGTGCAACGTATTGCCCAGGTGGTCCGGCAGGACACCGATTGGCTGGCAAGATATGGGGGAGAAGAATTTTTGTTGGTACTTCCCGAAACGGGGGTTCAAAATGCCTGCGTACTGGCTGAAAGGCTGCGCAACCGTGTTTCACAGGAAGAAATCGCAACGGAGGAAGGCCCAATCTCCATTACCGCCAGCTTTGGAGTGACGGGCTTTGATAGCGTCGATGGCTCCGCCGGGATTTCTGCGGAAGCGATGATCAACGCCGCCGACCGCTATCTCTATCAGGCCAAGAAGGCGGGCCGTAACAAGGTGGTCGGAGGTTCTTTCTTAGACGTGTAGCGCCGTGACATCGAGAGGACTTTGGTTGCGGTCGAATGCATACGGATTGCCTTAACAAGTGACGCACGCAAGCGGGCTTCCCCCACCGAGTTGCGGGCAGCTACTCATGCGTGCGTTCTTATTTGGACATCGGTTGTCATGGGCCGCAGGGGTCATCGGCCAAGCCGGGCAGGGCGTTGAAGCGGCGCGCGTGTCCAAATAAATCTGGCCGCATTAGTAATAGGAAACTAGGTTGTTTTCGGGGCTGCTTTGCGCCGCTTCAATTCCTCAAAGCCTTCTTCGAGGGCTTGCTGGATGACATCGATCCGGATGGGTTTTGAAAGGTGGTTGTCAAAACCGGCATTTTTTAATTTCTCCGGATCGTATAATTCACCATGCCCGGTCAGGGCAATAATGATCGACTCCATATTTGATTCCCGAATCTGTCGACAAAACTCCACCCCATCCATATCCAGCATGATAAGATCCGTGACGATCACCGGAAACTCTTCTGTCTCCAGCAGCGTCAAAGCAACCTCAGGCGATTCGGCCACCGCGACGGTATAGCCTAATTTGGAAAGCAGCTTTTGCATTAATTCCCTTTGGAAATCTTCGTCATCGACCACTAAAACTTTTTTCTTCATCCCGAGGCCTCAACCTGGAAATTTACAAAGGTTCTTACGGCAAGACTTTGGTTAGGTCAAATGGATTACGTGAATTATTGTTTGGAATTTCCGGGCCGTGGACACCGCTCTGCGTCAGAGCCCCTCACCGCTATCAACCGTCAACTGACTTTGACCGTCGTTGATCACGGAATTCGGCCTTTTGCCTCGCGGGCGCCGTGCACTGTATTTTTAATTCTTCGACAACCGAAATTCTCGGCGACCGACAATTGGGGCGGAGATAAATTGCCTGGCTGATTTATTATGTAATTTAGGGATTTTTGCAAGCAAAAACCGCGATTTCCAGCGCAAATTTCCATGCCTCGCGGGTCCGCTTGCGTCGCGGAATCAGCGGGTCTTCGGAATGGCAAGCGTTGGCTCGCACGCGGGGCCGCCGGCCAATAGATTTGCGGACGGGTCGTCAATTTTTGACAATAAGCGCCCGGGTGCATATTATGGAATTGCTCTCACAAAATTCCCAAAGGTGATTCGTGAATGGAAATGAAAAAAAATCAATGATCTTGAAGGCTTGCTTCTCGGCAGTAACACCCACAGAGTCCTCAAAACGGCACCCTGCCCGGTGCTGGCCATCCGCTAGACTTGGTTTTTTCTGAAGGATTGGAATCCAACATGGACGAATTTTGGACGTGGTGGCAGCATTTACCGGAAAACATCAGTCCCGTCATTTTTCAGATCGGGTCGTTCAAACTCCAATATTACGGGTTAATGTACATCATCGCCTTTGCCATTACGTTTTTTCTTGTTCTGTCGCGGATCAAGCGCGAAGAACGTTTCGATGTTTCCACGGAGCAGATCAAGGATTTGACGACCTGCATGATTTTGGGGCTCATTGTGGGGGCGCGTTTGGGATACGTGCTGTTCTACAATTTATCTTATTATCTCAACCATCCCCTCGAAATCTTTCTGCCTTTTGAATTCGCGGATGGTATCAAGTTCACCGGTATCTCGGGAATGTCTTACCATGGAGGACTGCTGGGGGTTATGCTAGGCACCTGGCTTTATGTTCGCAAAGCCCAGCTCAATTTCCGGGAGATCGCGGATTTATACATACCGGTGATACCATTGGGATACACCTTTGGGCGGCTCGGCAATTTTATCAATGGCGAATTGTACGGCCGCGTTACCACGGCACCGATCGGCATGTACTTTCCTTTAGCGCCCACCCGGGTGCTCAGACATCCGTCACAGCTGTATGAAGCCTTTTTTGAAGGTCTGTTTCTTTTTGCCGTTTTGTGGAACATCCGCAAGATCGAAGCCCCCCGAGGTGCCATGCTGGGATTCTATCTGATCGGCTACGGGGTCGTCCGATTCATCATTGAATTCTTCCGCGAACCCGATGCCCATCTCGGGTTTGTTTGGATGTCCTTTTCCATGGGACAGCTACTGTGTTTTCTGATGATTGTCAGCGGAATTGTCTTGCACCTGGATTTTTGGCACCAGGAACAGACGCGGTTTCATCATCCGGAAGACTAGCTCTGACCCCGATCGTGCAAAAATCGTATCCATTTGTTCCCGCCCGTGGCATCAACCGACGATCGACGTTGCGCGCTTGAGGCTTCATGAGGATCTGTAATTCTCAGTTAAATTCCAGGAAAGGAGATGGACAATGAACACGACTGATAGACTTTCCAGGTTTTATTTAGTTTTGCTGACCACTGCGGTCTTTGTGTTGAGTTCAACCGTCGTTCAGGCGGCGGGCGAGTTACACAAGCGGCCTTTTGATTTTCTATTCGGAAACCACATCGATACCCACCAGCAAACACTGTTAAAGACCAGAGGGGGAAATCCCACCCGCCTTTCCGGGTTTTTCTATATCATTTTCACGGGGGAGATCGACCCCGTTTCCGGTTTACGGGTAGCGCGACACCCCCGGGGTGCCGGCCAAGGTGAAGAGTGCGGAATCGACGACATTGATTGCGTCGTGAGATGGATAATGAGCGGCAAGCCGGGAGCGGCGAAATTCCTGTATCACAACGGGGTCAACGGGGAGGACCATCCCGTATGGATGCTGAACCGGACCCAAATTCCCCAACCCGGAAGCTTCACCCATTTCCACTGGATCACGCCGACCAGCGACGACCCCAGGGCCGCTGAGGTCCCGAAAGCGTGTGACAAAATGAATGCCGCAGATCTTGAAAATCAG
>CP070697.1:145352-165285 GCA_020353555.1 Desulfobacterales bacterium | reverse complement strand
TCCTGGCCTGTCGCAGTTTCGCCAGCGTTTGATTCAAGACGGGGTCATCAAGGGTAATTGAATAACCCATAATATGGAAACTTCCCGAGCCAGGAAGGAAGGGCGGATGCGCCGCACTGATTTCAACACCGGTTAAAAAGTCAACCGAAGGAGGTATGCCGATCCGAAGGGCCTCTTGTGAACCTTCGATCGTGTCATGATCTGTAATGGCAATTGCTGCAAGACCCCGCTTACAGGCCTCGTCCAATATTTCAGATGGCGTCAGGGATCCATCTGAAGCCGTCGAATGAATATGCAGATCGATCTTCAGATGGCTGTTACAATCCAAGGGCTTTCTCCAAAGCCTCCTCTTTGGATTTGCAATCGATACACTGGGAAGTTACGGGTCTGGCTTTCAACCGGGCCACCGCGATCTCTTCCCCGCACGTTTCACATATCCCGTATGTATCATTTTCGATACGTTCCAAGGCTTGTTTGATCTTTTTGATCAGCTTGCTTTCCCTGTCCCGTATCCGCAGCATAAAGTTACGGTCCGCTTCCAGAGCCGCCCGATCGGTGGGGTCAGGAAAATTTTCCTTGGGGGCGGTCATGCCGGATACCGTATCATCTGCCTGGTCTAACAACTCTTCCAGCCAATTCGCTAATAATTCTTTAAAGAAATCTTTGTCCTTCTTCTTCATAATCAGGCCTTCTTCAAATGCTTAGAGTTGATTTTACCAAAAATTAGTTTTTTAGCATAACCCCTGCGCTGTGTAAAGGCTAAAATTTAGGCCCGGCAACAGTTTTAAGCGCCCAGTGAATCCCTTTCCACCCATCACGGTCGCAGTTGCACAAATCTTGGCCCTCGGGGCTAAACGAACCTGGACACTCGCAAACTGCGACTTATCAGCGCTTCATGCTATCCATATTTGTCTGACTGCGGCACGTCCGCGCTATGTGCCCTCCTTTAGGAATTGCTCAAGTTGTTTCATATTGTTTACGGCGAAAATTCTAGCCGGATAATCTCTGGGTAAAATCTTTTTCAAGATGCCGGTCAAAACTTGGCCAGGACCGACTTCGACAAAGATTTCCGCCGCCTCTTCCTTCAACCGGCACATAGAGTCGTACCATTTGACCGGACTGCATAATTGCCGGGCCATAATCCCCTGAATTTCAATGGGATCCATCGAAACATCAGCGGTTACGTTCAGAACGAGAAGACTTTGCGGCGGGTTAAAGGCAAACGAATAGAGATATTCTGTAAACTCATCTTCGGCCCCTTTGATCAACGCACTGTGCCATGCGCCGCTCACTTTGAGCGGAACGGACTTGCCGCCCTGTTCGACGGCCAAGGCCGAGACCTTGTCCACCGCCTCAGGTTCACCGGTAACCACAATTTGCAGCTCGGTGTTATGATTGGCGACCGATACGACGCCTTCCGCTTGAACGGTTGTCACAATTTCAGTGATCTTTTCAATCGGCAGCCCGAGGATCGCATGCATCGCGCCCTGGCGCTTCATGGCTTCGCGGTGCATCAATTCAGCCCGTCTGTGGACGAGTTTGATCGCATCTTCCTGTGAGACGACACCGGCCGCGCAAAGGGCGGTGTATTCGCCCAGACTGTGGCCGGCGCATGCGTCAGGTTTTACGCCTTCTTTGACGATCACCGCTAAACAGGCCAGATTGACCGCCGTGACGGCCGGCTGCAAATTAATCGTCGCCGTGAGATCTTCCATGGGACCCTTGAAACAGAGTTTCGCAAGGTTGAGACGGGTCGTTTCTTCCGCCATTTCAAAGATTTCACGCACGAAATCATACTCTTGGTAAAAATCATGTCCCATGCCGACACTTTGTGAACCTTGACCGGGGAAAAGAAAAGCTGTTTTGGGCACGATCAACTCCTTGTCGTCTTTTCAATTATCCTAAGTCGCTCAACGCACCGTTTCTGCCAGTCAAAACTTTGTTAAGAAAACGTGAAACTGGATAAGGCTTTCGCCCTTCGAGGGCCGAGCCGCGAGCCCTGCGTTCGCAAAGAACGCAAATACGCTAGTCATCCAATTTAAAGAGCTTGCGCAGCGTATCGATATACAGCGACTTGTCCTCATGGATGCCATCCCGTTTTAGAAAGACCGTGGGGTCATGAAGAATTTTATTTATAACCGAATTGGTCATTTTCTGAATCGCGTGGGCGCCCTGCTCCGGTATTTGGTTGGTCTGAAGTGTCTTCTTGATTTCCGCCCCGGCAATCGATTCCATCTTGTTTCGCAATGCGACGATGGTGGGTACCACATCAAGACCCTCATACCATTCGCGAAAGCGAATCACAGCTTCATCCACAATTCTTTCGCCCTTAATCGCTTCGCGGTTCCGATCTTCAATATTCTCGTCGATGACCCCTTTTAAATCATCGATGTCATAGACATAGGCATTCGGCATACGGTTGATTTCCGGATCAATGTCGCGCGGTACCGCAATATCAATGAAAAAAATCGGTTGATTTTTCCGAAGACGCATGACCCCTTTCATATGATCGCGGGTGACGACCAAATCAGGCGCTCCGGTGGAACTGATAATGATATCTACCTGCTGCAAACAGGCGGTGATCTCTTCGAACCGCACGGGTTTTCCCTTGAAACCGTTGGCGAGTTCAACCGCCCTTTCAAATGTCCGGTTAGCCACCCAAATATCCCCGGCTTTGTTGCGGATCAGATTCTCGACGGCCAATTCGGCCATTTCCCCCGCGCCGATCAGGAGTATTTTTTTGCGCGTGAGGCTGCCGAATATTTTTTTTCCCAATTCGATTGCCGCGTAGCTGATGGATACGGCCCGATCCCCGATCCCCGTTTCACTCCGCACGCGTTTGGCCACAAAGAAGGATTTGTGCAATAAACGGTTCAGGATTACGCCCGAGGTTTTTTTGACAGTGGCAAGCCGATAAGATTCTTTTACCTGCCCCAGAATTTGCGGCTCGCCGACCAGCATCGAATCTAGACTGGATGCGACGCGGAAAACATGGCGTACCGCCTCATCGCCCTCATGAATGTAAAGGGCTTTTTCAAATTGCTCCATAGGAATCTGATTGGATTTGGAAATAAAGTTTGTCGTCGCCTCTACGGCTCCGGAAGTATTTTGGGTGACCAGCAAAACCTCGACGCGGTTGCACGTGGAAAATAGCAGAACCTCGCTGATATCGGGGTGCCGCTTCAGTGCTTCCAGCGCCGCCGCTGTTTCTTCTTTGGAAAAGGCGATGCATTCCCGCAACTCAACCGGAGCGGTTTTATGATTTATTCCCAGCAGGACTATTTTGCGCATGGTTGAATTTATAGTATCAATTTAGTACGCAGATAAAATTTTCATGCACCGTGGTGGCCCGAAGGGCCATGAATGTTTAACTGTGTGAAAAATATCCCGGTCGACCTCTCCCCGGTTTTTCAAAGGGCTAAGCTGTTACAAGTTATAAAGAATTCAGCGTTTCGGAACGAGAAGTTGCCAATATTCCTTATGATGCAATTTCTGAGTTTCCCTAAAATTTCGTAAATTCAACATGATGGCCTTCCAGCAGCAGATTGACTCCCAGAAACGTAAACAAGAGCACCCCAAAGCCTATAATGGCCATGATCGCTGATTTTCGGCCCCGCCATCCGACCGTGAGCCTCTCGTGCAGCAAGGCGGCATAAAATAACCAGGTGATGCCGGACCAGACTTCTTTGGGGTCCCAGCTCCAGAATCGGCCCCATACGGACTTGGCATACACAAACCCGGTGATAAGGCCCAACGTCAGCAGGGAGAAACCGATGACAATGCAACCATAACCGGTAGAATCAAGCAGTTCCAGGGAAGGAAGCCGTTTGAAGAAAAAACGGTGTTTTTTGGTTTTAATGGTTCGCTCCTGAAGAAGATACAGCACGCCCACCCCGGCCGCCAGTGCAAAGGCGGCTTCGCCCAGAAAGATTACCGTAACGTGAGAAATGAGCCAAAAACTTTTCAGGATGTCATTTGCCGGTGCCGACGCTTTGGGAATCTGGAAGACCAGGACCATAACCAGGGCCACAAAGGGTGCGGCGTATACGCCTAGAATCTTGAGATTAAATCGGTATTGGACACCCAGAAATACGCCTGGGACCGCCCAGCCGGCGAGCGAGAGCGTGTCATGCAAGTTATTCACCGGGAGATGTCCGCTTTGGAGAAATCCGCAGCCGATGGTCATTGTATGGCACAAAAAACCGCCCAGCAAAAGCAGGTATCCCCCGCGTTGCAGAAAGCTCTTTTGAATGAACAGATAAGCGAAGTAACCGGCCGTGCTCAGCATGTAAAATAGAATGGTAATTATCATCAAGCTCTTCATGGATCGCCCTATTTTTCGGGTGGTCGGTGAGAATCGGTATCCATCAGCGCCTCGTAGCGGAATCCTTGACCCAAAACAGATCCAAGCAGGGCATTGATGTCCGCGGCCTTGTGTTCCCGGACCAAATCAAGCAGGTCACTGTTGACCAATTTTTCAAAAAGATTTTTGTGGGCTTCGGGTTCGTGATCTACGCTTAAGAGTTTCTGGCGGATGGCACCCATCAATTGCAGCAATCTGCCATATTCATCGCCGAATTGGCCTTCAAGGGTTTGACGCAGCTTTTTCGCGAAAGCCGGACTCGTGCCCGAGGTGGATACGGTGATGACGAGATCTCCCCTTTGAATAATGGCGGGCAAAATAAAATTGCAGACTTCCGGACGATCCACGATATTGCAAAGCATGTTCAATTTTTCCGCATCCTTGCTGATCCGGCGATTGGTCGACTCATCACTGGTAGCGCCGATCACCAGAAACACGCCTTCCAGGTCAGCGGTCTGGTAGACCCTTGGTTTTATCACGATGGAGCCTTCGGCGGCCAAAGTCTGCAGCCGCTCGCTCAAGACCGGACTGACAACCGTTATTTTGGCGCCGCAGCGCAACAAGTTGATGACCTTGCGCGTCCCCACCGAACCGCCCCCAACGACCAAACAGGGTCTATCTTTTATATCGAGATTAACAGGATAGTAACGCATGCGCCGGTTTCTGGTCTCGGATTCCTGGTTACCCACTTTGCGCGGTCGCTGTTCACCGTTTTTCATCGGAATTTTTTATTTCATGTTTAATAATTCGGGAGCGATGGCCCACCTCAATCCGCATTAGATCTTCGGCCAGCGCCAAAGGACCGGCATAGGTGGCGCGGCATTCTTTTTCGATATCTTCTTTATCACACTGCGGATAGAAATGTGTCAATACCAGTTGGCCCACCCCGGCCCGGTTTGCAATTTGGCCGGCCAGAGACGGTGTCAAGTGCCCTTTGACGCGATATTTGTCCGGTAGTGCTGATTCGCAGATCAAAAGATCAGCATCCTTGGCCAGGCCAATTAAATTTTCGCTGTAATCCGTATCACCTGAATAAACGGCGGACTGGCCGCCGGGTGCCACCACCCGGTAGGCGATACTTTCCGGGCTGTGTTCCACCGGAGCCGATTTTACGGTAAAATTTTTGAACTGCCGCGAATCTTCGGTTTGATTGTCGAGTTCGACAATTTGTAACAGACCCTCGCCGAGTTCGATCCAGGGACCGTATACGCGCTTGAGCCCGAGAAAAAAGTCTGAAAATCCCCGGCCGGCCACCACCGTCAGCGGTGTCCGGCGCAGATTTTCATCCGGGTATTTCGTGGAGAATAGCAAAGGAACCAGCTCTCCCGTATGATCCGGATGGAGATGGCTATAAAAAACATAAGCAATATCGAAAATGGTGGTCTCGGCTTCAAGCAGTCGCCGCATGGTCCCGGGTCCTGAATCAAATAGCAATTTGGTGGGTCCCATCTCCATCAACACCGCGCACGAACTGCGCTTCAGGGAGGGTACGCAAGTACCGGAACCAAGGATGGTAACCGTCAGTGGGGTGTTGTTTGCAGACATCGATCAATGAGCTCCTGCTGAAAAGCGCGCGTCTGGGCACCCAAAACATCCAATCCCACGCGGCAAACCAGCTGTCTTCAGCGACACGTGCAGCGGAGGCTATCTTTTTTTTTCGATATGTTGAATGATCCAGCGCAATAGCTTTTTTTCATCTTTCGCGTCCACCTGATCTTTGAGCTCGGCCAATTCAATTTCGGCCCGGGCCATGTTTTTATGGCCTCCGGCCGAGCCGATTTGGCCAAAGCCTTCCATAGCTACTTTGCCGGCATTTTTGCGGATGCCGTCATTGCGCAGAATAATTATTAATTTTTTGTTAAAGGTGCCCGAAACGATGCTCCAATTGATGGTATCGATCCGCAAGAAAAAGTCCGCCAGAAGCACACAAACATCCGGATTGACCACTGGTCCCAGATGGACGAAAACCTTGCCCTTGCGGCGCCGCAGGTTCTGCAACGCGTTTTTGAAGTATTTCAGAAAATCGATTTGCAGGTCGGCCTGCTCGATCTTGCGCGCCAGCGGAATATTCGCATATCGAAAAAGAAATTGAAACGCGCGCACATCCTCAATTAATGTGGGCCCAGTAAAGTCACTGGTATCCGTTTTGATGGCGAGAAACAGTCCGGTTGCCAGCTTGACGGAGGGTTTGATATGGGCGGCCTGGAGATATTCCGTCAGGATCGTCGCCGTGGCGCCATAGCCGGGACGGATATCCACGAAAGGCGCTCCGGTTTGGGTTTCGGGATGATGGTCGATAATGACATCCGGCTTGAATCGGGCGAATATCGGGTGATGGCTCGGCTGAGAATCCACGATGACAATCCGCGTAAATTGCATCGGATCGATCTTTTCGGTATGAATCAGGGAGACACTCAAAAGGCGAATCATGGCCAAGTTGTCCGGGCGCTTGATGACGTTGACGTGGGCGATCGTGCTCGTGAGGACTTTGCGCCACAACAGTCTGCTGACCGCCATGGCGCTGGCGATCGCATCCGGATCTGCATTGATCAAAATTAGAACTTGGTCACTCCCGGAAAACCGATCATAGAATCGACGCAGTCTTTCAGCAGCTGAAAGCTTCATACATGCTGTGTCCTGAATGAAAGTGGACCAATATTACGATGGCTCCGCCAAGATTACAATAAAATCTTGGGTCGCCGATGCTCAAGAATGGTTGCGGAATCACTTCCAAGCCAACGATTAAAAAGAAAAGCCCGGCGCTCTTGCCGCCGGGCTTCCAAAATTTCTCCACTACCCCCGTCGACTTGCAGCCCATCCGTTCTTTTTCGCCTTTGGCAGGCTTTGCAGGGAAACTGGGTGTTCAATCGACGGTTGCGTAATGTGCTTGCGCGGCCTTGTCCCTTGTACCGGGCGGTACCCCGTTGCAGCGATAAACAACCTGACGTTATCAGGTAAAGTAAGATCGATATTCTTTTCGGCAAGGCGACCACTCAGTTTTTGGTGGGGATTTCTACGACGGTACCGATCGGCGCAGGGGTTCAACGGCCGCTTGGCGGTCCGAGAACTGGAATGGGCAATTTGGTCTTCGATCAGCACGCCGCCCCTCGCACAGGCACCGCAGGCCTGAACATTTGACCCTTCAGCGCCGCGGCCGAACACTAAATCGTACGCAGGGGCCAGGCGTGAAAGGGCGGTGAGAAGCGCAAACTTTCATACAGCGCAATTCCGACGGCCGTGGAAAGGTTTAAGGATCTGGTTTCGCTCGTGATGGGAATGTGGTACGTGCAACCCCGAAATTGCTGCAGAATCGGCTCCGGCAACCCCTGGGTTTCGGAACCGAAAACAAGAAACAGGCGCGGTGGCTTCGGCATCATCCACAACGATTCGGCCCCATTTTTGGAAAATACAGCCACTTCTCCGGCTCGTGGCGCCATCTGGTCGTTAAAATCTTCGAAATTGTCCCAAACAGTCAGTTTGACTTTCTCCCAATAATCCAGCCCGGCACGTCTTACCTCCCGGTTTTCAAGCGAAAATCCCAGCGGCTTGATGAGATGAAGGAATGTCCCGGTCGCCAGGCAGGTGCGCCCAATATTGCCGGTGTTCCAATGGATTTCGGGAGCTACCAGAACCACGTAACGTTCGCTGATGCGGCGTTCGGGCGTTGAAGGATCAATATTCATTCGCCTCGCAGCTGCCAGTCTTTAATGGAACCAAGTCACAAACGTTTGCCGCAATGCGGACAAAAAGTGAAATTCTTTTCTACGTTCCGGCCACAAAATCCGCAGATTGACCCTCCGTTGCGGGGCGCCTGCGTGTAATCGGCTCCAAATTCGCTGATCGTCCTTTCACAGCGGTCACACATCAAAAATGCCTCACCTTTTTTAACTCTCACAACCGGGATGAAAAAAAAACTCAGATAATGATCCATCCGCTTATAGTAGGCCTGGTGCAAACCGCAGATCGGACATCGTTGGGGTTTAGTATCCAGGACTCTTGTTTTCGGCGCGATTCCGGCAATCAAAAACATGGGAAAAAATAGAATCCATGTATCAATTTAGGTGTATGAATAATATCCGGGGCGACCCCTGATCGGCCTGTCCCTGGTTTTGCAAAGGGCTCAACTGTTACGAATCGATGAATTTAAAAGTCCCTCGGCTTACAGATGATTTCCCGAATCCGCATATCAAAAAGGTTGGATTGATGGGCTGGTTTTATTATCAAGGCCGCATCGGCGCCTCGGCCCGAGCCGCCGATGGCGACGATATCGTTGCCCGTGAGCGCTCCGGCATCTGCCGCCATGATGGATACCTCAACCGCCACTTTGGTGCCCTGGCCAAAGAGCCTCAAGGTGTCGGCGATCAACAGAACCGGATAAACTCCGGAATACTTTTTGGCAATCGAGCGTTCCAGGCCGGACAGCGCATGGGATGCGGTGACCACCGTCAGTCCTTCTTTTTGAAGGTCTCTTTTGACCTCGTCGGACATCACATTTTGAAACGGTTCCTTAAAACCGCAATGGTAGGTCACGACCGTAATTCTGAAATCCTTAAAAATTTCAATTGTTTTATAGGCCGTATCCCCGGTCGTCGAAGCGACCACCACTTCATTGATTCCGCGTTCGCGGCCCCTTTCAAATGCGAGCCTCAAGGTTTGTTCCCTGTTGTCTTTCCCGGGCTTATCGAAGTACATGCGAACCTCCCCCCCCTTTACAGGTACTATATAATCGAATTTTGGTGAATCGCAACCGGTCGTCATTTTAGCGGAATTCGCAAGACAGTCAATAGGAAGCTTGGCCGCAAACCCGCACCCCGTATTGGCACGAAAACACATGCTCAATGGAGTTTCTCCGGGCGACCGCGGGCCTTGCCCCGTTCCCCAGCGCGTGGTCCTGGCAAGGGTTGATCTCGTCTAAAGTCAATCACGAAACTGCGCGTTTTTCTTTGATTGCCTAATATGTTGATAATATTATTCCTTGACATACAATATGTAGTATGAAATAAATTATTTACATTTTAACCCCGGTCGGGCCGATACGCCGTGAGCGACCGTTCGGGATTTTCAAGGGGACTCCTTTGAAGGCCAAGCGCTTGGGGCTCTGTCGTTGAACTCATTTCACCTGCGTTGACATTCCTCGGAAATAATTTAGATTTTTATACATACCGTTTGGCCTCAGGGGATCGCGCGGCGATCAATCTATTCTGCGCGGCGCGGTCGGTTGAATTTAGAACAAACTGAAATAACCATGGACATGAAATAACCATGGACAATATGATTGGTGCAAGCGAGGGGCAATGGAACAGAGACCTAAAATTCTAGTCACCCAGGAAGGACGTTTTGATTTGGGAGTCTATACCTGGGATGACCACCGCTTTTCGGATATCCTGGTTAAGGATAATCCCATTGACGCAGATAAGGCATTAGGCATCAGTCGGTTTGTGCGCGAAGAAATTTCCAAGATGGAAGTTGAAACCATCACGATGTCGATTATCGAAAAAATGATCGAAGCCAAGCTGGTCGAATATGGACTCAGCAAACCCTCGCCCTTTCGGCTGGACAAGTCCATCTTGGTCAAAAATCGATTGAACCTTTCCGAAAATGCCCGACGTGTCCTGGCTCGAAGATACCTTCGGAAAAACAGCCAAGGAGAAGTCATCGAAACTCCCGAACAGATGTTCCGGCGCGTGGCCCATCATATCGCCCAAGCCGAAAAACGCTATGGCGTCGCTGATCTTGAAAATATAGAAGAGATCTTTTACCGAATCATGACGGACTTTAAGTTTCTTCCAAATTCACCCAACCTGATGAACGCCGGGCGTCGCCTCGGCCAGTTGGCCGCCTGCTTTGTGTTGCCGGTTGAAGACAGCATGGAAGGAATCTTCGGGGCCTTGAGGAATGCGGCTCTGATCCATAAATCGGGCGGCGGAACGGGATTCTCTTTTTCCCGGCTACGGCCGAAAAACAGCACCGTCGGTACCACCGGCGGGGTGGCCTCCGGTCCGGTTTCTTTTATGAAGATTTTCAACACGGCGACGGAACAGGTCAAACAGGGCGGCACCCGCCGCGGCGCCAACATGGCCGTACTCCGGGTTGATCACCCCGATATCATGGAGTTTATCTATAGTAAAAGTGACAACCAGGCGTTGAACAATTTCAATATTTCCGTGGGCGTTACCGATAAGTTCATGGCAGCGGCGCAAAGCGGAAGCGACTACGATCTGATCGATCCCCGGGATAACCAGCCGGTGGGGCAATTGAATGCGGCCGTGGTTTATCACGCGCTCGGTAAACAGGCCTGGAAAAACGGCGATCCGGGCATCATATTTTTAGACCGTATTAATCGGGACAACCCTACACCTCAACTCGGCGAAATTGAAAGCACAAACCCTTGCGGTGAACAACCGCTGCTGCCCCTGGAGGCCTGCAACCTGGGCTCCATTAATTTGGCTCAATTCGTGGTTCAAAACCAAGGGGGCGCGGCCATTGATTACACGGGGCTGAAAGAATTGGTCGGCTGGGCGGTGCGATTCCTGGACAATACCATCGACATGTCGGAATATCCTCTGCCGGAAATCGGCCAAATGGTTCGGGGCAATCGCAAAATCGGCCTGGGCGTTATGGGTTTTGCCGATATGCTGTATCAATTGAAAATCCCCTATAATTCCGAGAAGGCCCTCGAGACCGCCGAATTGGTCATGGGGTTTGTCCAGCAAGCCGCCCACGAAGTTTCCCAGCAGCTGGCCGAGGAAAGGGGCGTCTTTGAGAATTACGAGCAAAGCACTTTTCGAGAGCAGGGCGTCAAGTATCGCAATGCCACGACCACCACCATCGCTCCGACCGGCACTTTGAGTATCATTGCGGGCTGTTCCAGCGGTATAGAGCCGCTTTTTGCTTTGAGTTTTATCCGAAACGTAATGGACAACGATGAACTCCCGGAGGTGAACCCTTATTTTCGACAGGTGGCCCAGGATCGAGGTTTTTACAGCCGGGAATTGATGGATACGATTGCAAGGAAAGGCAGTATCCAAAAACTACAGGAAATACCGGAAGATGTGCGCCGGGTGTTTGTCACCGCCCATGATGTATCGCCCGAGTGGCATATCCGCATGCAGGCTGCCTTCCAAAAATACACGGATAACGCCGTTTCCAAAACCGTCAACTTGCCGCGGGATGCCTCCGTGGATGACGTTTTCCGCGTTTATAATTTGGCTCATGAACTGGGGTGCAAAGGGGTGACGATTTACCGGGATGGCAGCAAGGAAAATCAGGTGCTTTCCTTCGGCCAAAAGGATGAGCAGAAGGAAAGATTTATGACCGCCGTGAAAGAGCGGCCTGAGACCCTGAACGGTTTCACGACAAAAGTCAGAACAGGGATGGGTCAGCTTTATGTCACGGTAACGGAGTATGAAGGGCGGCCGTTTGAGGTGTTTGCCACCATCGGTAAATCAGGCCGCTCGACCACCGCCAAGACCGAAGCCATTGGGCGCCTGGCTTCGCTGGCATTGCGCTCGGGCGTGCAGGTCGATAAAATTGTCGAACAGTTGAAGGGTATTGGGGGGGAGTATCCGGTATTTCAAAACGGCGGGCTGGTTTTGTCCATCCCGGACGCCATCAGTCGGGTGCTGGAGAAAAGATACCTGACCGGCCAGAGCCAGAAAAACTATAACAAGACCCAAAACAGCCTCCTGGGAGAAAAGTGTCCGGAATGCGGCCAGACCATCAGCTTTGAGGAAGGATGCATGATGTGTCATTTCTGCGGCTTCAATCGATGCGGGTAAAACGCGCGCTGCATTGACGGGGGAAAACACCGACCGGCCATCACGGCATGGCTCTTTTCTCGAATCTGAGGCAATTTTTGCAGATCCCATCAACCCGGATTTCCACGTTGTCAATCAATCCCGGAAAAGTGCGCTGGATGGGCTCCAAATCCAGATGCAGACTTTCCGGGTTCAAACATTCCAGGTTGCCGCAACTCTTGCAGAAAAAATGGGGATGGGCCGGATGTTGCTCATTGGGCGCCAGGCCGTATACGAAGGAACGGCCCCCACCGCTGAGGCGGTCTACCAGTCCGTTTTCCACCAGCAGATCCAGGATGCGATAGACCGTCACGCGATTGATGTTGTAAGTTCGATTGAGGGTCTCAAAAATCTGCTGGGCACTCAACGGGCTGTTGTTGTTTCCGATCACCTCCATCACCTGTAGTCGTTTAGACGTGGGATCCAGGCCGGACTTCTCAAGCAGTTGAAGATAATTACATCGATGACACATTCTTTCTCCCCTTATCTGTTTGAATCGGATTTTCTTAGCCCCGGGTTGATTCGGATCACCTCTTACCGCGGGACGGTTTCGGCCCTTGGAGATAAGCGTTTCGGAATTAGACGCTCCAGCAACAATGAGATAAAAAAGCCTCCCGCCGCGACCATGATAATCGTCGCTCCGGAGGTCAAATTGAGCGTGTAGGAAAGCCATAACCCCATGAGGGTGAAAAAACAGCTGAGGAGGGTCCCCAGAATCATCATCATACGCAGTGACCTCGCGTACTTCTCGGCGATATAAGGCGGAATCGTTAACAGGGCGATAACCAGTATCAACCCCACCAGGCGGATGATCATGACGACCGCCAGGGCAATCATGCCGAAAAGAAGGCCGTACAGCAACTTCACCGGTACATTTCTCAGCTGGGCGAATTCCTCGTCGTATGACATCGCTAAAAAGTCATTATAATAATAGCTTACAACAAACAGGACCGCCCCCGCCATTACGAGCATGTGCCACAGGTCGGAAGTCGGCACCGCCAGAATGCTGCCAAAAAGATAGCTCATTAAATCCACATTATACCCGGGGGTCAAATCCACCAGAATGATCCCTAAGGCCATTCCCACGGCCCAGAGCACCCCGATGACGGTGTCCGCCCGATGCTTAGCCTTGAGCATTACGGCCGCCATTGCCAGGGCCGCCAAGAGCGCAAAACCGAACGTTCCCACCAGGTACGGCAGCCCGAAGAAAAGCGCGAGACCGATGCCGCCGTAGGCGGAATGGGCAATCCCCCCCGCCAAAAAGACCAACCGGTTCACCACCACCAAAGTTCCAATTACGCCGCAGACGATGCTGACCAACAGACCGGCCAGCACCGCATTGCGCATAAACTCGAGTTGCAGGGCTTCAAGCATTTCTTACGACATCCCGTAACGCCACGTCATTTACGCTTTAAATTATTCTTTGCATCGTGTTTGCATAACACCCGATGCGGCGCGCCATGGGCCACGAGATCCACCGGGCAATGATAGGCCATATCCAGCATCTCGCCGGTGACCTCGGCGGCATCATGATAAAGCAGGTCGCGGTTTACACACGCTACCGATTTAACATAACTGGAAAGAACCATCAGATCATGGCTGACCACCACGATGGTAACCGTTTCGTTCAGCTGCCTTAAAAGATGATACAGATCGCTTTGTCCTCTTGTATCCACGCTGGCGGTCGGTTCATCCAGAAACAGAATCTCCGGTTCGCAGACCAATGCCCGGGCGATGAAGACGCGTTGCAGTTGTCCGCCGGAAAGATCCCCGATCCGGCGGTTACGGAACGGCCACATGTCTAATTGCTCCAATGCCTTCTGTGCAGCGCTCAGATCCTGCGGAGCGTGTCGCGTCCAACCTTTGCGGGCCCTCAGGCGGCCCATCAGAACAACGTCTAGAACCGATATCGGAAAGCTTTTGTTGATATGCACATTTTGGGGCGCATAACCGATGCGGTGCGCGGCTTTCCGGGGAGGTACGCCGAACACGCGAATTCGGCCGCGGTCCGGATCCAGCAGACCGAGGGTCAGTTTCAGCAGCGTGGTTTTACCCCCGCCGTTGGGTCCGATCAAAGCCAGAAATTCGCCCGGGAAAATCTTTAGGTTCACATTTTGTAGGACGCAATGGCCGTTGAATGAAAACCAAAGGTCTTGAATCTCTATCACGGGTGTCGTCATCGCCTCTTTTACCTCAGGGCTGCTTTAAATCCGGCCGCCAGCTGGCGCAGGTTTTCCGGCCAATTCGGGGCGAGTGGGTCGGCCGGTATGACCCTGCCTTCGATGGCTCTGGCGATGGCTTGTGCACTGCGCACCGAAAACTGGGGCTGGGCGAAAATAACTTTAATCCCTTTGCGCTTGGCGTGTTCAATCATTTCTTTGAGCTGGGCAGGCTTGGGATCCTTGCCTTCGATCTCGATCGGCACCTGGCGCAGTCCGTAGGCGTCCGCAAAATAACCCCAAGCCGGGTGAAATACCATGAATTCGCACGCCGCCCCGCGTCCGGCCAATATTCTTTTGAGCTCGGAATCCAGTTCCGCCAGCTCGGCCACAAATTTGTGATAGTTTTTTTCGTACTCGGACCGGTGCGCGGAATCGCAAGCGGCCAAAGCATCAAAAATGTGGCGGGCTTGAATCATTACCAGGGATGGCGCTAACCAGATGTGCGGATCGTAAATCCCATGCTCGCTTTCCTGTTGCAAGCCGCGCGTTTGCGCATGGCCCTCTTTTTGAAGGTGATTGTGCGCCCCACGGTGAAAATCCGTGGCCATCGCTCTCGGGGTGATGCCCTCCTGGGTGCGGACAATACGCATCTCCGGGTTGCCGGCGGCGATCTTGGTGAGCCATGTTTTTTCAAACGGAACTCCGATGGCAAAATAGAGCCTGGCTTTGGACAGGGCGGCCATCTGTCTGGGTTTCGGCTCGTAGTTTTCCGGATTGGCCCCGGGCGCAACCATGACGGAAATGTCCACCCGTGATCCACCAATTTGGCTCACAAAATATTTTTGCGGTAAAATGCTCACGAAAACCGGGAAAGCCGAAGCCGCTGCGTTAGTGGCCGTCCAGACCATCAGCGGAATAATCACCGCGCTTACCAAGCCCACGCCGCAACCCTTCATCTTTTCCGTTTCCTTCTTACGGGATACTTTTTGTCTTAGTGTAAGTTTTTAGCCCTGGGCGGGAGCGGTGCCGGATCAAGATGGAATACACGGTTATTTTTCCGTTCACATGTCTCTGCACCCAAAGAAACCAGAAGATTCCGCCCATCCGTGTCCGCTTGTCAGAAAGCGAAATTGTTACTTTTCATTTAAATGGCATCCACAATTGCCCTTCTGGCATGAGGCCAACTCTTACCAAATCATTGTATAGCACATTGCGCCGCAAAAACGGATTTTTTTCGTCTCCTTCAAGTAAATATTTTGCAGTTTCGGCGTTTGTCAAGAAGAACGAGAAGGATTCTTCGCTTTTGCGGATGCCTTTATAGGAACACCTGACAGCTCGACCAGAATAAGTCTAACTATCTAATTTAGAGATAATATTTTAAGATGAAGGAGCGGTCGCAAGGGACAGCGGACGCTCACGAGCCGATGTATAAAATTCATATTTCATCTGAATCGGCCCAAACGGTGATGCAAATTAGTTGCCTTGGCCAAATGGCACCGCTAGCACATTTCAAAGGGATGGAAATTGATCGCGTGGGAAGGGACTTTGGAAGGATCGGTGCGGTGCGCACCCCTGGCAAAGTCCAATTCGATTAAGATGGAAAACTTTAGGCCGGCCAATAGCCCGCGCTAACATCCGGACCGCTCGCTGCGATTTTTAACCCAGGGGTGCGGCCTCATCGCAGCGCCTAAAACCCCGGCAGTTTAAACTTCAGGGTCACTTCGCCGGTAGCCTTATCGAGGCGGATCATGCGCCCGTCATCTTCAGCAAGGGCTATTTTTTGTCCCGTAGCCATTTCCAGAAGGCCCCCAATAAATTGCATACCGGAGTTCAGCACGGCTTCGATCTTTTCCGGGGGCTGATCGGCCAATCGGCCGCCAGGCCTGTCGCCGTGGGAGTCCAACGCCCCTGTCCCGCCCGGCAAGGCGGACAAATTCTGATCGAAACCTTCATCCCGCTGTTCTTCGCCCGTGAAGTCCAAAGCTTCATCGGTTTGCTTCAGAACTTTGGGATTCAGATAATGGGGGGTATCCTCCGGAACTTCTTCTGAAGGCCGGATGTCCCGCGGCGGCAGGGCCGCTTCTTCGCCCATCATTTCGCGCAGCCGGTTCAGCAGCTCCGTGCGTTTCTCATTGGAAAATTCAACCATATCCGTTCCGCCGTCAAAAACACCTTTGAAAAGGTCGGTTTTGAGCTGAAGGCCGGTCAGAATCTTTTCTTCGATGCTTTCTTTGGCGATCAGATTGACAACATTGACACAACGACTTTTCTGACCGAGGCGGTTCACGCGGCCAATGCGCTGATTGAGTCGGGCGGGATTCCAAGGTAGCTCAAAGTTGACCACACAGTCGGCGGCCTGCAGATTCAAGCCAGTGCCGCCCGCATCCGTTGAAAGAAAGACTTTGCAATCCGGGTTGTGGGTAAATTCGTCAATCAAAGCCTGCCTTTTCTTCACCGGGATTTTGCCGGAAAGCTCCACAAACGGGATTTCAACTTCCGAGAGATGGCGGGCAATGAGAAAAGTCATGGTGGTCCACTCGCTGAAAATGACCATCTTGCGCCCGTTTTGAATGACCAGTTCCTCAATGACACCTTCCAGTTCCTTGAGTTTCGGTGAAATATGGGTTTTGCGGTCGATCAGATAAGTGGAGTTGCAGACCATGCGCATGCGCAGCAGAAGCTCCTGAATGCGCCGCAGATCCATGGGAGTGAGATATTTTTGGTTTAACAGCGGCAGCAGTAACTGCGTATAGCCGGTGTGAATTTTCCGCTGTTTGTCATGCAGATCGATATAATAGTTGTTGACGACTTCATCGGGCAGATCGGAAAGGACCTCCTCCTTCCGGCGTCGGATCACGAGGGATTTAAGCTGGTTATGCAACCGGTCCAGATTACGGTAACCGAGAATTTTGCCTTTTTTATGCCGACTGAGCATGAAATGCTCGGCGGCAAAGCGCCACAGCGGGGACAGCATGTGGGGATCCAGAAACTGAACAATGGAATAAACATCTTCCAGTTTGTTCTCCAAGGGTGTGCCGGTGAGCACCAGCGCGTGCTTGCGGGCAAGTCGTTTGACCGCGTCGGCCGTTTTGGTGGTAAAATTCTTTATGCGCTGAGCCTCATCCAGAATGACCAGATCCGGTTTGAACCCTGAAATGATTGTTACGTCGCGAAGCACGGCTTCGTAATTGGTGATCTTGAAATAGCTGTCATCACAAGTATAGATGGCCTGGCGCTGCGCAGCGGGCCCGGCGACAACAAGCGCTTTTTCGTCCGAAAAGCGCTCAATTTCGCGCTTCCACTGTTCCTTCAACGACGCTAGGGTAATGACCAGCACCTTGTTAAAACCGAAGATCTTTTTTTTCAGAATTGCCAGGGCGATCGCCTGGAGAGTCTTTCCCAGCCCCATTTCATCCCCGATGAGCGCGGAGCGCTTAAACAGGGCGAATTTAACACCTTCTTCCTGGTAGGGATAGAGCCGGGTTTGGAGATCCACCGCGGGAAACGTCAATGTTTGAGCCAGTTCGGCCATCTGCTTGTCCTGCAAAAAGCTGTCCAGACGACCCAGTACCGCTTCCTGGATGCGAATGCGCTTGATGCCGTTCAGACGGGAAAGCAGGGGCAGAAGATCGGAAAGCGCGGTGCCGTTGAACCCCCCGTCCGGGCTGAAACATTGGGATAACGTCCCATTTAGGGTTTTCAGCTCGGAGGGCGGCCGCTCGGAAAACAGCCGGGGTTGATCAGACTCGGAGTCCCAATAAATATCCACAAACGGAAACCGTTCGCGAGCGACCCGTTTCTTAAACCCCCGTTTCTTTGTTAATAAATTAGTCATAAAAATCATGTGCTTGCAGGTTCCCAGGCGATTGCTCAGATAATCCGGGCACGTACAGTGCCCCCGCCCGCGAACCGGATCATGGAGGGTAACGGTGTACAGTTTGCCGTGAGGAGTTTCCACTAGGTGTTCGCCTTTGTACATTTCGCCTTCCGTCACCGTAAAGGTTTCATGGCGCGCGCGGTGGTTACGGTCCTCCAGGGCCTGTTGCCGGATTTCCTCAGGGGACAGAAACGGTTCTTCATCCGGCGGCGCGACGGCCTGCTGCCCGCGCTGCATGATGGCGCGGATGTCGAAAAGAACCGCCACCGTATGCTTGCAGCCTTTTCGCGGATAGGGGCAATCACAGGTGGTCCGGACGTTCCCGTTGGAAAATTGGATTTGGGTGTTATAATCCCCGTAATTTCCATCCACCTCATAGGCAAACCACCCCTTCTCCGGTACGGTCTCCTTGCGAATGAAAGACCCGTGCTCATAAATTTGCAGGCCTCGGCGGTAGATAACGGCGGAATCCGCTACATGGTTGCGAATAAAATCGCGGGTTAATTCAATCATACCAAGCGACTCCTCATCAGACGACGAGCGTACCACAATATATTGTGGAGTTAGTGGATACAATGACCCTAAATACAGACAAACAAGTCGCTTGTCAATGACTAGTAAGGGTCGGCTTGTAGCCTTTTCGATTAAAGGGAACACGAATGAACACGGATAAGAACCATCATTATGGAGGGCCGCGTCACGCGCGGAAAAGGGCTGGCTTCGGTATGGGGCGGATACCGGGGAAGGTCATGGGTCAGGTCCGCCCACCCAGACGGGTTGAAAAATTCGCCACGGGAATTCCTTGGGGCTGATCAAGGCTTGAAAACTTTAACCCCTTGCTTGGTGTCTTGTACGACGTACCCGTGCGCCTGAATTTGGTCACGCAGCCGGTCGGAGGCGGCCCAGTCTTTGGCCTCCCGCGCTTTTTGCCGCGCATCAACCAGTTTCCGAATCTCCGCCGGCAGGGCTTCTTCTTTATCCACCTGTGCCAGGTCCAGTCCCAGGACTCGATCAAAATCAAGGACCGTGGCATATTTTTCCGCGGAAGTGAGGCGGCTTTTGAGCATTTCTTGCACGACAGCCAGCGCCCGGGGCATATTTAAATCGTCATTGACTGCTTCCCGAAATTTGGATTGAATTTCCGCACGGGGCGATGGCTTGTGTCCCGCGTGGGAAGCTTGAATTTCGCGGACCTGGTTTTGGAGGTGCTGCAAACCGTTGACGGCCGCCTGGATGCTTTCATCGCTGTATTCCATGGGTTTGCGGTAATGGGTCTGAAACGCGGCAAAACGATAGGCCAACGGCGAAATGTCATTTTTCAGGAAGGCGTTTTCCAACGTGAGAAAATTCTCTTCGCTTTTGGCCATTTTCTTGCCCCCCTGTATGATCAGGAAGGCTCCGTGCATCCAGAAATTAAAAAACTTCTTGCCGGTGGCGGCTTCGGATTGAGCAATTTCGTTGGTGTGATGCACATCGATATGGTCGGTGCCACCGCAGTGAATATCGAGTTGATCGCCCAAGAATTTCATACTCATCGCCGAGCACTCGATATGCCAGCCGGGAAAACCGATCCCCCAAGGCGAATCCCATTCCATTTGCCGCTGGAGACCGGGGGGTGAGAATTTCCAGAGGGCAAAATCGGTCGGATTTCGTTTTTCCGGATTTCTCTCTACCCGGGCACCTTCCTGCAGCGCTTCCAAGTTTTGGTTGGACAGCTTGGCATAGTCCTTTACGC
>CP070697.1:124171-145252 GCA_020353555.1 Desulfobacterales bacterium | reverse complement strand
TTCAGGGTCCCGGACAATGATTTCTGTTCGCGAGGCGTTCGTTTCGGACCGCACCGGCGCGGGTCTGCATATCCTCGAATACAAAGGCGAAAATAACAGTGGCGCGGTTAACCAAAATTTGATAGACGCCTGATTTGAAAGCCCGCTTCTCCTTTTAGGTGTCGTCGGACGGAGATGATTTTGCAATGTTGCTGGATTGGGGGCAAGTCCAGGGGGAGCCTGCTTGCGGCCTGAGTTGCCTCCAGCGCAAGAATGGTGTGGCTCTGAGCCGGGCTTTTGTGTGGAGACCGGAACCTGTCGTTTCGATGCTAATTACGTATGCCGTTTTGTTGGCGATCATTTGGGGTTGAAGTCAAATAAGGAGATTCGTGACATGACTGAGACGAAACGAACTTACTGCGGTTTGTGCCATCCCCGGTGTGGGCTTCTCTTGGAAATCGAGGGCGGCAGGGCCGTCCGCGTCAAGGGCGATGCGAACCATCCCATCACGCGAGGTATGATCTGCGGCCGGGGTCGCTTGATGATCGACCACCTCTATCACCCCGACCGGCTCAATCACCCCCTGAAAAGAACAGGCGCGCGAGGGGCCGGCCGCTGGCAGCAGCTTAGCTGGGACCAGGCCCTGGACGAGGTGGCGGAAAAACTGGACGATCTCAGAAGTCAATACGGCCCCGAAACCTTAGCCTTTACGCACGGCACAAAACGAACCTTGCACTGGGACGAGCGGCGGTTCTACAACCTCTTCGGTTCGCCCAATATCTGTGGGGCGAACAATGTCTGCATGTGTCCAAGCCAGGCCGTGGAGTACGCCACCTATGGCGGCTTTTCCTGGGGCGATGTGCTTCGGACCAAATGCATTGTGTTGTGGGGACATGGGCCTTCCCAGTCCAACCCCATGCTCTTTGGCGCGATTGTCAGGGCCCAGAAAAACGGAGCCCGTCTGATCGTGGTGGACCCCCGGCGCATTCAGGAAGCCGAAAAGGCCGACATCTGGCTCCCCATCCGACCGGGAACCGACGTGGCCCTGATGCTGGGTTGGCTGCGGGTGATCATCCAAGAAAACAGTTATGATCCCGATTTTGTCGCGAATTGGACGGTGGGTTTTGATGACCTGAAAATGGCGGTGGCCGATTATACCCCTGAGAAGGTGGCTGAGATCACCTGGTTGACACCGGAGCAGGTCGTCGCTTCGGCCCGCATGTATGCCATGACGCGCCCGGCCATGATTACCTGGGGCTTCGGCATCGACAAACAGGGCCTCAACGCAACCCAGGCGGCCCGCGCAAGGTCTATATTGCGGGCGGTTACGGGAAATCTGGATGTACAGGGAGGCGAGCCTCTCGGATGGGCGGAACCTATCGGTAAGATCGTCTCCCACAGCCATTTGGAGTTCAATGAAGCCCTGCCGGCCGAACAACGGGCCAAACAGCTGGGAACGGACGCCTATCCCTTTTTCGGGTTTCCCGGATGGGAACGCAATGCCGCGGCCAACCACAAGCTGCCTCCAGATTACATGCATCCCCCCCTGGCCGATCAGACCTGTGTGGCCCATGCGCGTTCGGTTTTCGGAGCCATGCTGACTCATGAACCATACCCGGTTCGAGCGGCCATCTCCGTGGCCAGCAATCCTCTGCTATCCCTGGCCAAAGTCAAACAGACATACGAAGCATTGAAATCCCTTGATCTTTATATTGTGGGCGAATTCTATCTAACCCCCTCGGCAGCCCTGGCCGACTATGTCTTTCCAATCTGTTCCACCGTGGAGACCACCGAGTTGTGGCATTCCCACGAATTTTGCGTTGCCTGCCCCCGGGGGATCGACCCCCTCTATGAGCGGCGCAATACCTATGATTTTTGGCGAGGATTGGCTCTGAGACTTGGCCAGGAGGCACACTGGCAATGGGAGACGGTGGATGAAGTCTGGGATTATTGCCTGAAACCGGTTGGTCTTGGCTTTAATGAGCTGATTGAACAGAACGGCTTGTTCGGTCGTCGCGAATACAAACGTTATGAAAAGTACGGTTTCGGAACCCCATCCGGTAAGGTGGAATTGCGGTCGAGTATTTTCGAGGCTCTCGGTTGTGAACCTTTGCCGGTGTGCAGGGAAATGCGCCACAGTCCCGTGGGCGATCCCGGATTGGCTGAAAAATTCCCTCTGGTGTTGATCTCCGGCAGCCGGTTCATGCCCATGTACCACTCAGAGCAACGGCAGATAGAAGCGGCAAGAAAGAAAAGGCCCGATCCGATCGTAACAATCCATCCGCAGACAGCCCTGGCCCTGGGCATCGAGGAGGGTGAGTGGGTTTCGCTGGAAACACCCATGGGCAGCGTTCGCATGAAGCTGCGTCTTTCAGAAGCGGTAGACCGACGCATGGCCGATGCCGATCACGGGTGGTGGTTTCCTGAACGCAGTGAAGCCGAGCCCGAATTGTTCGGTGTTTTTGAGTCCAATGTCAATATGCTCTGTCCCGATGGAAAGGAGTTCTGCAACCCCGAGATAGGAGGGTGGCCTCACACAGCCCTGCTATGCAGAGTGGAAAAAGAGAAGAGGGCAGATTGAGGGAAAGTCTGCGCCTCACATTAAATCCACCTTTACAAAAGGGAGACTTTCAAAAGAACTTCGGACAATCGCGATCCCGGGCGGCAAATTTGCCCCAGCGGCAATTGTGGCCGCTACTAAAGCTGTGTTTCACATAACCGGGAAAGCATCAGGCCGATGCTTTTCCTCCACTCAGATATTCGCATTACATCAAAACGAACGCCGGATCCGCGCTATGGTATTCATCTCAGCCAAACGCTGCTGCCAATTGACGAGACCCTTGATTTATTCCATTCTTGCCGTGTTCTGTTTATTTTCTTTTGAGGGATATAGCGAAAGTGCCGACCTCTTTGCGGTCCAGTCTCTTGCTGTTGATGGTAAGGTCATATCTGTCATACCTGCTGATCTCGACGATAAAGGCTCACTCGAAATTGTCGTGTTGAGTAAAACAGGCGTTTATCCGAAAGAGAAGCGGTGGATTACCGTTTATAAAACGGAAACATCCTCGCCGTATTCAGAATCTGCCCGGCAACGATGGGAGGTCGACCATGCGGCGACGATGTTTGACGTGGGAGATATAGCACCATCCCCAGGCAGGGAGATTTTTTATCTCACCGACGCGGGCATCAGCTACTACCCCCGTGGCAAGGATGGTAAATTCTCGACAGTTTCTCATACGCTCCTTGCGTATCCCACCATCACCGTGACCCCGGACGCCGGGTCTCTACCGCGAACGCATTTGCTTGAAGATTGGAAAGGGAATCGCCGCAAAATGCTGCTTTTACCCCAATTTAGGGCGCTTGCTTTTTTTGATAGAGAGCCTGACGGAAACTGGCGGAAGACCGATCTGGTGACGATTAAACCCCGTACCTTTCTCTTCAGTGACAATGAAGATGATGGTGCATTTAGGGATTTTTCGATACACGCCGGATTTCGTCTTCCCAGAATGTTTGTGGAGGATTTTAATGGCGACCGCCGTCAGGATCTGGTTCTGACCGAGCAGGAAACCTTGACGGTTTACCGGCAACAAACCGACGGACGTTTTTCTGCGGAACCTTCATTCACGAATGTCTTTCCAGTTCGTCCTCCAGGGAAGGATGCCGATATAAATCTATCGGTTCTTACCACACCGGTAGATGTGAATGGAGACAGATTCGTGGATGCAATCCTGACGGTCTCCAAGGGTACAGGGAAATTTCTGGAACAGGAAATAAGTATTTTTGTTTTTCTGAATAAACAGAATTCCGAATTTCCTTTTGGGCCGGAACCCGAGCAAACCATCACCGTGGCCGGTGTCACACCAGGGGTCAACATCGTGGATGTGAATGGTGACGGCCGAACCGACCTGCTTTTCTCAAAAATACAGCTTGGTTTCTGGAAAATTGTCAAAAATCTTATTTCCAAACGAGTCAATTTAGACACATCGATTTACCTTCTGAAAAGTAATCAGCGCTATCCGCAAGCCCCTGATTTGCTGTTAAAAACGGACTATGAGATCGATCTAACGCATAGAATTAACTTTCGGGGGACATGGCCGACCCTAAAAAGTGATTTTAACGGGGATGGGATGCGAGATCTTTTAATAGCCAGAGACGGTAGGATCGAAATCTTTTTAAATACACCAAATGAGGAGCTTTTTTCAAAGCACTTCTCTCAATCGGAAGTCGTTACATCTCCATTTATGCATATTGCCGATTTGAACAATGACGGCTTAAATGACCTTCTTTTTTACGAAAAAAAGAGGGACGGGAAGATATCAATTCTTTTGAATACAGGCGATTGGGAAAAAAGATTTCCCTCGCGCCGCGAATACAAATCCAGGAATGATAAATAACCAACACGAATTGATTGCGGCGCGGATACCGGTATAGGGGCCCCGTCGCAGATTTACACAGGGTCGGCGCGACGGAGTGAATCCACACCATTGCACCATTTCTGTGAGGGACTGAGCTTGATGATCAGACGAAAGCGCATTCGGAAGCTCGATCCATCGTTATTCTTGATTTTGTTTTTTTTCTGAATTCCATTTTCCGGTTCCCGCCGCCCCTAAATTAAAATCGTTGTTTATGCAAGAAATTCAGTGCAGCAACCAAATCCGTCGAGGGCAGCATGGGAAGAATGATGCCGAAATGCGCACAGGGAGGAACCAAGTTATCCAGAAACGGTGGGTAGCGGTTTGTTTTCCAAAGAAAAGGAGGTTTCCCATGAAAAAAGCAATCCTTATGATTGTATTGGCAGCCTTTCTCGCGACTTCGGTCGGCTGCATCGGGATTCGAGGAGGAACCGAGCAGGGCAAGGTCGAACAGAGCCTCGGGCAACAGCTGATTGACCTGAAAAAAGCCAAAGAGGAGGGGGCCATCACCGATGAGGAGTACGAAAAGTTAAAAGAGAAGCTGATACATCAAGACGAATGAGGGGAGAGGCCGGTTCTGAAAATTCCGGATGGGTTTTTCTCTTTTCACTCCTTTCTTGCCAAATTCTGAACGCCACGTGGGATGCATTGCCGGTGGCACCGTGATCCGCGGCCCCTTCGCCGAGGAATACGCCCGTGCCGGGTTTAAATAGCCACGAGATCCGAACCCAATCTAGCCTGTGGAGGAGCAGATGATGCGAACTATTTCAAAACCAGCTTTTTTGATTTGCCTATTGACCCTGCTGTTGTGCGGTTGCGCTGCACCGCCATCTGCAACCGAATCTTCACCCGCCAAAGCAGATGTGCGGCAACCCAAGGGCAATCCGGAGGTATTTTGGAATAAGTTCAGCTGGTCTGATCTTACAGCAGCTGAGCAAGAGCTTTGGGGAACGCTGGGCTGGGACCAAGACAGTTGGGACGGACACGCGCCGGCCCCTCTCAGCGAAAACATGGAGTGGGGAGAGTTAAGCGCGGAGGAGCGCACCGCCGCCGAACAACTGGGCTACAGCCGCTTCTACTGGGATAGCAATTGATTCCCGACACTGCCGAATATTTGGGTGCTGCAATCGCGCCGCGTGCCGTCCGCGAGACGCCAGAGCGGCGACCGAGTCTGCTGATTGAGCGCTCCATTTGATTGGCAGGAATTCGATTATCTTATTTTTGATCAGACAGGATAAGCCGGATGACGAGGATATTTTGGGGTCTTCATCGATTTCCGGAAGAAATTGCTGAAACACAATCCACCTTGGCGGGCGCCGCGCGATTGCCAATTTGCGATGGCACTTGCCCGGATCGGCCTCCCCCAAGCTTTGAAAACCAGCCGGGGGTCCGCGCTCACCACCTTGAACCTCAATTATCGGAGGCGAATCCGGCAAAACTCCGTTTTGCGATGCGGATTGGCTCGGCGCTTCGGGCAGACTGAGGCCGGCTGTCCACGGCAAGTTCGACCCCCCTCTCATTGGTGCCCTTCGATACACGACGGGACCCCTTGGCGGATCCATTCCCGCCGTTCGCCTCCCAGTGGCGTCTTTTCCGGATCCGCCGGCAGGGGCTCCCGCGGACCGATTCGTCCGTTTAGGGGCGCTTTCTTGAGGAGATCTGTGTGTACAATCTGTAAGGAAAAGTGACAGCTGGCAAGGCAAAGGCGACCGCTGCCGCCTCACGATGGTTTGTCTTTAGCGATTTCCAAGAGCTTTTTGCTGGAATTGATCCCCAAGATCGTCGATAAGCAGGCAGAGCTGGGCATCGGCTTGGGAATGGGCACGGCGTAAATGCTGGAGTGCGGAGGTACCCCTGGGACGGAATGGACTTCGGCCCGTGATACAATCTGCGGGAAAATTGGGCATGCGAAACATCGGGCCAACGAAGGTGACGGGCAAAGCGGCGTCCTGATGAATGAATCGAAATGCTACCGCCCGGCGACCGGCGAACTGCAGGTGATCGTTGACTCCGCAAGCTGTAAAGTGTATCATGGCACCGCTTTAATCAGCAAAACCTACGCACAGATCGCCGCCCTGAAGACCGCTCTGGTGGACATGATGGCTCAGACGATTCGGGACGAGTCCGGCACGTACCCGAGGCCCGTGCCGCTGGACATGTTCGAACAGCCGCCCTTCGATCTGAAACCTGCATAAATGCTCGGAAGCCGGCTAGGTTCGAGAATGCGCCGCACGGCGACATCGCGCATGCGACCACCTCAGAGGGCAGCATCTGTCTGCATTCGACGAATTCCCTGAACCACGCGTACGCCGGCTTTCTGGCGGAAAGGGAAGACGTCCAACCTCTCCGGGATTTGCAGGACAGGATGGATACGTGCGTTGCTCTTCGCTGTGAGGGTTGTCTTTCCCGACACGAGATTTTGGGGGATGTTGGCCGATTCCCAAGTGGCAGACCATTCGAAAGGCCGGGGGGAGTGGCGGATGCATGCCGGGTAAACACATCGAGGAGATTTGCATGGACGAAAAACCGGTTGACATCCTGGTTGTCGAAGATGAAGCGGGGCATGCCGAGTTGATATGTCGGGCTTTCCGGTCTCGATCGGAACGCTTCAACCTGACTGTGGCAAGAGACCTTCGGCAAGCGCGAAGGCATCTGGCCGCAGCGGTTCCGGGTCTTTTGATCGTCGACTATCGTCTGCCGGACGGCATGGGCCTGGAGCTGTTGCCCGGTCAAAACAAGCCGGCGTCGTTTCCTTTCATCATCATGACTGGCCACGGCGATGAGCAGGTGGCGGTCGAGGCGATGAAGGCCGGAGCCATGGACTATGTTGTCAAGTCGGCCGAAAGGCTGCACGAGATGCCCCATATCGCCGAACGGGCCCTGCGGGAATGGAAACTCAGGCTTGATAAAATCCAGGCGGAAGAAGCCCTGCAAAAAGCGAATATTGAACTGGAACGACAGGTGGCCCGGCGAACGGCCCATCTGGAAAATGAGATCAAAGAGCGCAAACGGGCGGAAGAAGCCTTGCGCCTGAACGAATCGCGGCTCGAAGCGTTGTTGCGACTCAGCGAGATGGATCAGGCCACTCAGCAGGAGCTGGCCGACTTCGCCCTGGAAGCGGCGATCGGACTGACGAAAAGCAAAATGGGCTATATTGCTTTTTTGAATGCCGACGAAACGATTTTGTCATTGCTTTCAAGCTCAAAAGGGGCAAGGCCGCCACTTGAAATCGGGGATAACCCCACCGAAGAGCCGGTTGAAAAAACCGGGCTTTGGGAGGAGGCGGTCCGTCAGCGCAAAGCCGTTATAACCAATGATTATCAGGCGGCGGGTCCTTTAAAGCTGGGATATCCTGTCGGCCAGGGCAGTTTGATCCGCCACATGCACGTCCCCGTGATTGACGGTCAACGGATCGTGGCCGTGGCAGGGGTGGGAAATAAGGACACGGGTTACGATGAATCGGATGTCCGCCAATTGACCCTGCTGATGCAGGGTATGTGGCGGCTTATTCAGTGCAAACGCGCGGATGACGACCAAAAGCGATTCGAAGCCCAGCTGCAGCAGATTCGAAAATTAGAGACCATCGCAACTCTGTCCGGCGGCATCGCCCATGAATTCAACAATGCCTTGACCGTGGTTGCGGGCCAGGTTGAACTACTGCAAATGAACTTGGCCGACCATAAGAATGTCAAAAAATTCGGTCAGGCGACCCAGCAATCCATCCAGCGGCTATGCAGCCTCACCAATCAGTTGCTGGCCTATGCGGGCAGGGGGAAATATCGGCCTGAAATCCTGAAGTTGAATGACTTGTTGAAAAGCGCCGTGCCGATTCTGATGCACGATTTAAATCCAGATATCCGTGTCGAGACGGATCTGTCGAGCGATGTTTCCTCCATCAAGGTCGATGTTACCCAATGGCAGATGATTATATCAGCTATTTTGAAGAATGCATCCGAGGCCATCGACCGCACAGGCCATATCCGCATCCGGACCCGCGCTGAAAAGATTGAGCAGGCGTTTGCTTCCCGCCATCCCGGCCTCAAGCCGGGCCGCTACGCCCGCCTGACGATTGAGGATGACGGTAAAGGCATGGATGAAGAAACACGGAAAAAAATATTTGAACCCTTTTTCTCGACCAAATTCCAGGGCCGCGGTCTTGGGATGGCTGCGGTCTATGGCATTGTCAAAAACCATGATGGCTATATTTACGTTGATTCCAAACCGGGCCAAGGAACCCTCATCCACATATTTCTACCGCTGGTCGAAAAAGAGACAAAGGAAGTCCCCCCGCCTGTCCGTGTCGGGACCTGATTGCTTGGACCCAGAGGCGAATCTCATTGCCTCCGTTTGCGCAGGGTGCCCGAGGGGCTGGAGAAGGTGGGATGTCCCCAACGGCTCCTGCCCAAAAGATCACTTGCTAAAGTCTGAGTATTCAGGTAGCGTCCCTTCCGAAATGGCCCTTTTTCTCAATAGCGGCTTTAGGGCTCCCATTTTCACCCGCGAAATACTCCCTGTATCTTCGTGGTTAAAATGGGAGTCTTCCTTGAGCTTAAAAAGACGATCCTGCTTCGGAACAGACACGGGGTAGGGGAGCAACCCCGCTTTTCCGTCAGGAGGATATGTATGTCGCGATTTGGATATATCGGCACGTGTGCAAAGACCGGGGGTCCCATTTTGAGATAACGTTCGGAGTCGCGAAATTTTCATCGCACACGGCCTTTCGGAGATGACAAGCCTGTTAACCTATTTTAGAAAATCCCTCCCGTTCGCCGCGTTCTTGCTTTTTGGCGGTATCGCATTCCTATTGTGGCAAAATCAGAACAATCATCAACGCGAGCTCGTTTTTCGACACGCCGAATCTGCGGCCCAACAGATACGGATTCGGATCGAAGGCCTGATGAACGCCCGCGTGGCCGCTCTGCGATTGCTGGCCGACCGATGGACGGAACGGGTTCCGCCCGACTTCAGCCCGAGTCGCTTTCTGGAGTTTGCCGGGAATCTATACACCCACTATCCCGGCTTTACGGGGATCAACTGGATCGATCCCGAGGGTTTCATTCGATGGGTTTTCCCGGAGGAACGCAATGCAACTCTCCTCGACAAAAACATCGCTGCGCACGTCAATTCCCAGGTGCGGGCTGCGTTTCAAGTGGCCCGGAAAGACTTCAACTATGCCGTCACCCCTTGCGTGGATCTTTGGCAGGGAGGACTGGGTTTTGATACATTCTACCCGCTGATATATGCCGGTGAACTGCAAGGCATCCTGAACGGCGTCTTCCAGGTGAGCCGCATCGTGGACCTCTGTTTGGCCCGAAACCTCATCACGGACTTTTGGATCAGGATCTACGAAGCCGGTCGACTGATTTACAGCAATGAGCGCCGGGACCCCCGGAATCTCAAAAATGACCCGCTGCATGTCTTTCAAGAGATTGGTTTTGCGGGGAAAACCTGGCAATTAAGGGTGACCCCGACGGCGGCCATCTACCCCACGAGGGCGATGTGGAACTTTCCTCTGCTGGCTTTCAGCCTTGCCGCCTCGGCCGGTTTGGCGCTGCTTCTGCACTTCTTTTTGCAGCGGATGCAAATGTATCGGCAGGCCCGCGATCAGGCCCTGCGGGAGGTCGGTGAACGCAAACTGGCCGAGCAGGCCTTGAAAACCAATGAAAAGAAGCTGGAGACCTTGCTCGTTGAGCTCGCCGCCAAGAACGAAGAGCTGGAGGCGTTCGTGTACACGGTCTCCCACGATTTAAAGTCGCCGGTAGTCACCATTGAGGGCTTTATGGGTGCCCTGCGGGAGGATTTTGGGGATCTGATCTCGGCCGAGGGCCAAAAATACCTGGGCTACATCAGCGATGCGGCCCGCAAGATAGAGCTTTTGATCAACGACCTGCTGGAGCTCTCGCGCATCGGGCGTTTACCGGAAATGAAGAAGGAGTTTCCCTTTGCCGATCTCGTCGCCGAAGCCCTCAAATCGCTCCCGTACCAGGTCACGCAGAAAGGCATTGAAGTAACCGTTCAGGAGGATCTCCCCCGGATTTACGGTGAGAAAAAGCGCCTCGTACAGGTCTTGGAGAACCTGTTGTCCAATGCGGTCAAATACATTGGGAAGCAAAATCCGCGGCCGCGCATCGATGTGGGCGTCAGCGAACGGAAGGGCCGGAAGGTGTTCTTTGTCCGCGACAACGGCATCGGGATCGAGGCCCGCCATTTTGAAAGGATCTTCGGGATTTTTCAGCGGCTGCCGTCCGAGGAAGACACCGGAGCGGGAACCGGCGTCGGGCTGACCATCGTCAAGCGCATTATCGAGCGCCACGGCGGCCAAATCTGGCTGGAATCCGAGCCGGGCAAAGGGAGCACGTTTTTTTTCACCCTCGAAGCCAGGGAGGAGGCTTGAACCTATGCGATACGAACCTTCCAGCATTTTGCTCGTGGAAGATGAACCGGCCCATGCGGAGCTTACCAAGCGCGCCATCCGCAAGGCGGGCAACGCCAACCGGGTCGATATTGTTTCCCATGCCGAAGAGGCCTTCGACTATCTTGCCAACCGGGGGAAATATGCCGATAAAGACCGCTATCCGCTCCCGGGATTGATTCTGTTGGATATCAACCTGCCGGGAATGGATGGCATCGAAGTCCTGAAGCGCATCAAAGGCGATCCTGAGCTGAAGCGCATCCCGGTGATCGTGCTGACCACATCGGAGCGCGAAGTGGATATTGCCCGATCCTATGAACATTATGCCAACAGCTATCTAACCAAGCCTGTGGGGTTCAAGGCGTTTGAGGAAAAGATCCGACAGCTTGATTTTTATTGGATGATCCTGAATAAGGCGCCTGTCATCGAAGATTGAACCCTGGGCCCGGCCGCCGGACCGCCGCAACAATTCATTCAACCGCTGTTTGGCGGATGATGTTGCGATCCCCTAAATCCCCCAGGGCAATCATACGCGACAGTTCGGCGGCCGTCAGATTTTCCGTCAGACATTCACCTAATTTGAGGCCGTTTTTTAAGATGACAATTCGGGTGGCTACCGCCACCACGTCTTCCATGTTGTGGCTGATGATAATGATCGTCACCGCCTGATCATGCAACTGGCGAATCAAATCCAACACTTGGGCTGTCTCGCGAACTCCCAACGCCGCTGTGGGTTCATCCATTATGACCAAACTGGCCTGCCAACGCAGAGCGCGGCTGATCGCCACGGCCTGCCGTTGACCCCCGGACAAACTGGCGACAGGGGCCTTCATATCTTTGATTTCGATGTTCAGCCGGCCAAGATAATCGGCGGCGGCCTGACTCATTTTCTTTTTGTCGAGGATGCGTAGGAAGGGGATAAAAGTCGCGCGTGTCAGCTCCGCGCCCATGAAGATATTCTGGTATACCTGCAGGCGCGGTGCCAAGGCCAGGTCTTGATAAATTGTCGCCACGCCGCAGGCTAATGCATCGGCGGGGGAAGCAAAATGAACTTCCTTCCCCCGCAAAAAAACCTGCCCCGATGTGGCCGCTTCGGCTCCGGAAACGATTTTGATCAGCGTTGACTTCCCGGCGCCGTTGTCTCCGCAAATTGCCAGGACCTCACCTTCTCGGACCGTTAAGCTCACTCCATTTAAGGCCTGAACGGCCCCGTAGCTTTTGTGAATCGATTTGAGGTCCAACAGAGTTGCCATAGAGTTACCCTGCTTCTAAACCTGCAGTGGCCGACTGCGGGCATTCCCCTCACATCTTGGGCCATTCTCCCTCGGGGGGCGCATTATATTTGTCGATCATCAAAGCATCCAAAAAAAGATAAGGTCCTGTGACCAGTTCTTCCTTTTTGTCCCCCTTGTTAACGATTTGATCCATTAATTCAACGGCTTTTTTCCCCATGGCCTCAAACGGAATGAATACGGAAGCCGTCAGCAGGGAATTGGGATCCCTGATTCGGCGGAATGTTTCCTGACCACCATCGATGCTTACCATCACGATGTCGCCCTTTTTATGACCTTGCGCCTGGAGAAGATCGTCGATAATAAAGGCCTGCGCATCGAAGGAAGCCCAGATGCCTTGGAATTTTCCCTGGTTTTGAAGCAGCAGCGCTTCCATTCCTTTGCGCACGTCCTCGCGCCAAGACTTGGTCTTTGCCATGGTGTGGCTTCCGATGACCTTCACCGCGAGGTTTTCAGCGAGCACGACATCGAGAATTTTGCCCCGTATCCTCGTGCCCACATGTGACTCGTAGCGCTGCGTGAGTATATGGCCCTGATAATTCAGCTGTCCCAATAGGTAGAGGGCCGCCTCGGCACCCACCTCATATTCATTGACCGTAATGTCGAACATGACGTGCGGGCTGGTGCCGCTCATCACGCTGATCATGGGGGTGCCGGCTTTTGACACCGCCGCAAGGCCGGCCTCGGTCTCAACCGGTTTGCCCATGCAGACCAAAATGGCGTTCACTTTCGCTTGGGCCAGGTTCTCGAGATTGCTGACGATCTTCTGAACGTTGGCTTGGCTGTCCAGGATGGTCACATCCCATCCGAGCTTTCGGGCGGTCTCCTCGGCCGCATGGGCCGTCCGGGCGTGAGTTTCGGAAGACATTGCCGTGACGACGATACCCAGCTTGAAATCACCGGCAAATGCCTGAGTCGTGGTCAGGAAAAACACAGCCATAAGAGCTGCGGTACGGGCCAAACCGATCTTTTTGCATTTCATTGGCGCACCTCCGTTTTGTTTAGGTTTAGAGTATCAATTTAGCTGTATGAAAAATATCCCGGCCGGCCTCTCCATGGTTTGTCAAAGGGCGGAACGGTTGCAGTTTAGACACTAAAAGCGGCTTTTGTGATGGTGCTGGCCGAGACACTGACCGAGGCAATAATTATCATTCCCAGGATTATGTCTTGCACGTAATATTCCACGCCCATCAGAATGAGTCCATTCGAAAGAATGCCGATGGTAAGGGCTCCGATCAGCGATCCAGGAACGTTCGGGTGACCGGGTTCGATCATGGTCATGCCCAAAAGGACCGCGGCAATGGCGGTCAGCATAAATCCGTCGGCAGCTGTGGGGTCGGCACTGGAGAGAGTGGAGGCCAGCAGAACCCCGGTGAAGCCCGCGGTCAACCCGGAAATGGATAATCCGAGCACCTTCATTTTTTGGGTCGGGATGCCCCCCAGGCGCGCTGCTTCGTCATTTTCTCCAGTGAAGATCATATGGATGCCGATCCGAGTCTGTTTTAACACAAAAAGAGAAAACACGGCGATGATGAGGGTCCAGAACACCAGGACCGGAATCCCGACCAACTGTCCACGTCCTAAAAAAAGGAAAGCATCGGCCCAGCGCCCGACAAAAGCCACGCCGCCGGTAATCCAAAAAGATACGCCGGTGGCGATGGAGGAAACCGCCAAGGTCCCGATCAACGAAGGCACTTTTAAACGGGTGACAATCAGCCCGTTGATGACTCCGGCCGCCAAACCGGCGAACAAACCCGCTGCAATTGCCAGTATGGGTGAGAACTGATGGTAAATCAGACCGCCGGCGACCACACAGGCAAGGCTGCCGACCGTGGCAAAGGATAGATCCAATTCGGATGTCGTCAGGGCGAACGAAAAGCCAATGGCAAGGATGGTCAAAAAGCTGATCTGTTTGAGCACATTGAGCAAGTTGCTCGGATTCAAAAAGTTTTCCGCGGCAATCGCAAAAAAGATAAAAAGGGCCAGCCCTCCCAGGGCCGTACCATAGCGGCGCAGGAAATTTTGATACTTTTCTGTCATCGGCCTAACACGGAGTCTTGGGATCGCGCTCCACCTTCGATCTCGGCGACTTTGGTCATGAATCTCCGCGCCCGTTCAGGATCCACCGGATTCAAGGTTTTGCCGTCCGTCTTGATCGATGTTCCGACGATGAAGCCGTCCGCGGTTTGCGCCAGTTCAGTGACATTTTCGGCCGTGGTTCCGGTGCCGACAACGACAGGCGTATCCGTGACTTTGGCGGCGACCCGACCCAGGAGATCCGTGTTGACCGCCACTCCCGCCGCGATGCCGCTGATGCAAACGGCATCGGCCATGCCGATGAACACGGCGCCCCAAGCGATCTCTTCCGCTGCACGGGTATCTAGATTTACAGAAAACCCAGGCGTTATGTTGGCGATGATCTTGACCTCATCCGCCCCGATCTGGCGGCGAAAGCGCTGCAGGCCCCCCCCGTCAGCCGTATAAAAGCCAAAATCTCCCACCATCGTCCCGGAAACAAAGGCCCGGATAAACCGACCACCGGTGGCATGCGCCACGGCCAAAGCCGCCAGGGGATCGATGAGAATATTGACGCCGTGTGGCAAGCTCACTTCATGTTGGGTTTCGGCGATGATCGTGCTCATTGCCGCGACGACCTCCGCGGAAACCCCTGTTTGGTAAGGCATATCGGCTTCGTTCGTGTAAAGCAGCGCGTGAAAGCCGGCATCCTCGAGAATCCTGGCCTCTTGCCTGGCTTGCGCGATGATTTTTTTCATGCCGCCCGCTTGATCGTACAACGGCGTCCCGGGAAGAGCAAGGGTATGCACACAACCGATCATGAATTTTCTGTGACCAAATTGCCTTTGAAACAAATCTTTCATCGCCGCTCTCCTTAAAGGCTAGGGATCAAACAGCAGCCCATTCTGTTCCGCCTCGGCCAGGGAATGATACAAAGGTAATGCCTGGGCCTGGATTTCCAGGAAACGTTCATAGAGCAGGTCATAGAGGTGGCTGCGCTTACCCCATGGTCCGCAGTCCGGTTCAAATGTCCGTTCAATTCGAATCATTGCGGCCTCCGCTTGGGACAGCGTGGGGTAAGCCCCCAGTCCGTGCCATCCGACGATACCGGCTCCCAGCAGGCCGGCTTCGGCCACCGTGGTTCGAATCATCGGAAGGTTTAGGACATCCGCTTTGACCTGACACCAGAGATCCGATCCTGAAGCCCCCCCGCCGATCCGGACCTCCCGGGTGCGCAATGGAGTGTTTTGGGCGGCCCGCTCCAGGATTTGCCGATTCGCCATGGCCACCCCTTCCACCAACGCCCATAGGAAATCCAGTCGCCTGTGGTCGCGATGGATGCCGAAAAACAGGCCTCTTGCTTGGGGATCCCAAAGAGGGGTCCGTTCTCCCCGGAGATACGGCAGGAATATAATCGGTTCGGGGTGTCTGCGGCCTTCTGCCAATTGCCGGAGCAAATCGGGGGTCTCCGACCGAAGCTGCTCCTTACCGAAGGTTTGTGCAAACCATACGAGGCAATCCCCGCCCACCTGACTCGGCCCGCCAATATGGTAGTAACCGTCACCCCAGGGAACCGTGGTAAGACCGTCAGCGGCCTGAAACGCAGAGCCGATGACTCCAAAGACTTCGGACGTGCCGGAAACGTTTAGGCCACAACCCTCAAAATGGCAGCCCATTCCCACCGAAGCACACCAGGCGTCCATCCCTCCCACAAAAACCGGAATTCCCGCTAATTGATCGAATGGTTCCTCGAGTCCGGCGCGGATTTCCCCGAGTAGATCGGCCGGATCGGCCAAAGGGGGAAACAGATTCGGCTCCAGGCCTATCCGTGTCATCAGCAGGTGGGCGGGTTGGCCGCTGACGGAAAGATTGCGAGCTTGAGAGATACGATCGGCGGCGGCTAAACCGGTCAGGCGCAGGTTCAAGAAATCTTTCGGTTCAAGAACATACCGCGTTTTTTTGTATATGTCCGGCTCATTGCGGCGCAACCAAACCACACGGGCGAGCGGATGAAAGGCGTTTACCGGACCGGCCAAGGTTTCTGCCGTTTCAACCGCATTCAAAAGGCTTTGTATTTCAGAGGCCTCGCGGGTCGCGCGGCCATCGGCCCAGGTAATGGCCGGCCTCAGCGGTTGCCCGGACGCGTCCACCAAAACTTGGGTGCGGGTCATTGCGCCGATCACCAGGGCTTCGATCCTAGCTTGCGAGCCGGGAGGCCGACCCAGAACGGCGTGGGTCACTTGCACGAGTTTACGCCACCAATCGCCGGGGTCTGCTTCGGCCCTATCAGGATTCGGGAAAGTAACGGCAAGATCGACCTTGGCGGAATCAAGCAGCTGGCCCTGGACGTCAATCAGGCCCGCCCGCAATGAGCTTCCACCGAGATCATATCCCAAAATGGTTTTCATAAAACCGAATCTTTACGTAATATTTGAGCTTTTCCCATCAATTGGGGCATCGCCGAATCGAATCGGCGCTTGCCGCGTGCCCGCCGCTCATTTTTCCATATTTCCGGCGGGAGGCTGAATGCGGGGAACCGAAGCTTTATAAATGCGGGCATTTCCTTGGATCAAATATTGCGGCACGGCGGCCGGAACGAGAACCGAAACCCCTTGGGCGATGCAGGTGACGGCCCCCTGGGGCAGTTCCCTAATGTCGGCCTGGCCCTGCGTACAGATCATGATCTCGGCACTCCGGACATCTCCGCTCCGATATGAGGTGCCCGTCTGCACATCAAGCACGGAAAGACGGAACTCATCGTTGGGTGTGCAAAACTCAGCTTCTGCGGGAACGCGCGGGATCGGCTGGAGGATGGTTACCTCCCGTTCGGAAAAGTTCAAAATGTCGAGCAATTCGTCGATAGCGATGTGTTTGGGGGTGAGTCCCCCCCGGAGAACATTGTCGGAGTTGGCCATCAGTTCGATGCCCACCCCGTGCAAATACGCGTGAAGTTCCCCGGCGGGGAGATACATGGCCTCACCGGGCTGCAGTTCGACCAGGTTCAGCAGTAGCGGTGCCAGTACCCCGATATCTTCCGGATATTCCTGGTTGAGGGTGATCATCCATCGCCAAAGCGGAGCTTCCTCGGACCGTGTTTGGGCGAAGGCGACCGCCTCGCGCACGGCTCGACGCCGAAGATCTTCGCCCTTGGAAACCAGATGACGGAAAAAATTACGCAGCCCCGTCCGGTTGGGCTGTTTTTGGAGGTCAGCCACTTCGCCTGCGAGCGTTGGAATTTGAATCGTGTTCAGCAGCGACAACATCGCACCCACGGGGCGAAAGCCGTTTAAAGCCCAAAAACTGGTGAGCGCACAGATGATTTCCGGCTTGTGGTTGTCGTCTTTATAGTTGCGATGGGGAGCATCAAGAGGGATGCCCCGCTGGTTTTCGCGGCGGAAACCGGACCGGGCCTGGGCCGCATTGGGGTGGACTTGAATGGATAGCGGCTTCTCCGCTGCCAGCACCTTGAAAAGGAAAGGCAGGCAGCCGGAGTGCGTGGCGGCCACCGCTTCACCGAGGATCTCCACGGGATGAGCGCGGATGAGCTCCAGAAGGGACCGCCACCGGCCATCCCAAAAAACCTGTGAGGGCGCTTTGGGGTGCGCTCCCATCCACATCTCCGCCTGGGGGTTGTCAGTTGGAAACGGTTGGCTGAGCAGTTCGGCCAGGGCCGATTTCGAGCCCCAGGCATACTCTTGAATGACGTTGCGAAGCACGGCGATGTTTTGCATGGGGTTGGGAGCTTTACTTGCGTGATCCAAGTCTTCAGGATGCATTTGATTGTCTCCGGGGTTGAAGGGGGATCGCGATGCCGGTCGAAAGCACTATAGGGGATCCAATACTTGGCGTCAATGGTGCAGATTCGCGAGCGCTCGATACCGTCTTGCCCTTAGAGGCCCAAAAGCCCCGATGTGAGTGGGGATTTTTAGCTTGACATCTCAGGGTGGATTACTGCAAATTCAATCTACAATTCCTGTTTTCTCCCGTTTTTACCTGAATGCGTTGGAACATTTTTCTACGAACCTTTTTTCTTTGCTGGGGGCTACGCATGTTAAATCCGGAAAAAATACTAGGGGGTCTTTTGAGGGGCCGTTCCCGCCGCGGCGGGATGCTGGGCACACTGGGCGCCGGGACGATCGGTCTCGGACTTCTGGGAGTGGCCATGGAAGCGGCCGAGCATTACATGAACAAATCAAAAACGGCCCAGAGCGCGGGTGTACCGCCGGCGCCGCCGGCGGCCGGTCCGGCCGCGCCACCCCCGCCGCCGGGGGCATCGTCTGACGGTCCGCCTCCGCCGCCGGCTGCCGGCAGACCGGCGGCGGCCGACACGTCCGGCGACGCCGTGCTCCTGATTCGTGCCATGATTGCCGCGGCCAATGCGGACGGGACGATGGACGAGGAGGAAAGGGGCCGCATACTGAACCGGCTCAAGGAGGTGCAGTTGACGCCTGAAGAGCATGCCTTCATCGTCCAAGAGCTCTTATCCCCGTGCGATCTTGACACGATCGTGAAGGCCGTCACATCACCGGAAACCGCCCGACAGGTGTATGCCGTGTCACTGATGGCCATCGAGGTGGATACGGACGCTGAGCGTCGGTATATCCAGGGCCTGAGCCGGCGCCTCGGTCTCGATGCGGATGCCGTCAGCGAAATTCAGCGCGAATTGGGGGGCGCCCCGGCATAAGCCGCAGAGGCCGCCGTCGATCACCGCACGAAAGGAGGAGCCGATATGTCTCAATGGTATCTGAGCTATGATGGCAAGAAGATCGGACCATTGGATCACGCCCAGGCCGCTTCGCAGGCCCGAAGCAATCCGAAGGGTTTTGCCTGGCGCGCGGGTTTTAGCGACTGGCGTTCGATTTCCGAGGTTCCCGAATTGCTTGCGCCGGAATCTGCCGCGCCGGTTCCGCCGCCTCCCGCGGCCCGCGGCGCTGATGTGATCGACTACAAAATCATGGGGACCGAAATGCAGTTCGTGGAGGTTGAGCTCGATCCCGGCGAAAGTGCCGTGGCCGAGGCGGGAGCCATGATGTACAAGGATCCCCACGTGGCCATGCAGACGATCATGGGGGACGGCTCCGTGGCCGGGAGCGGCGGCGGATTTATGGACAAGCTTCTGGGGGCCGGCAAACGCCTTCTGACCGGAGAAAGCCTCTTCATGACCGTGTTCACCCATCAGGGCCAGGGTAAGGGGCACGTGGCCTTCGGGGCCCCCTACCCGGGCAACATTATTCCGGTCTCCCTGCCGGATGTGGGCGGGACCCTGATCTGCCAGAAAGACAGCTTTCTGTGCGCCGCCAAGGGGGTTGCGATCGGCATCTATTTCCAGCGTAAGATTCTCACGGGGCTTTTCGGCGGCGAAGGTTTTATCATGCAGAAACTGGAAGGGGTCGGCCTGGTCTTTCTGCATGCCGGCGGAACTATCGTGAAGCGGGAACTCGGCACCGGTGAACTCCTGCACGTCGACACGGGCTGCGTCGTGGCCTTCGATCCCTCCGTGGATTTTGATATCCAGCAGGCCGGGGGCATCAAAACGGGGCTTTTCGGCGGCGAAGGCTTCTTTTTCGCCACTCTCCGGGGACCGGGAACGATTTGGCTCCAGTCGCTTCCTTTCTCTCGTCTGGCCGGCCGTATGCTTGAAGCGGCGCCCCAGAAAGGCGGCAGCGTCGGCGAGGGATCGATTCTGGGAACGCTCGGCAACTTCATCGACGGCGACAAGTGATGCGGGCATCCTTTTCAAATCCGTTTTTCATCCTAAACCGCAAAGGAGGGTACTATGAAACAGAACAAGCGATTGATGGTTTGGATCGGTGTTTTGGCCGTCCTTGGCCTGGCGGCAACTGGTTTCGCCGGAGACACAGCCACCTGTTACAACTGTCCGCCGGAATGGGCGGACTGGGCCAGCCAGCTGAAGGCGATCAAGGAGAACCTGGGAATCGAGGTGCCCCATGACAACAAGAACTCGGGGCAAACCCTCTCCCAACTTATCGCCGAGAAGGACAATCCCGTGGCGGATGTGGCCTATTATGGCGTGACCTTCGGTATTCTGGCCAAGCAGGCCGGCGTCGTCATGCCTTACCAACCCGCCCACTGGCAGGACATCCCGGAGGGGCTCAAGGATCCCGAGGGGTACTGGTTCACCATTCACTCCGGGACGCTCGGTTTGTTTGTCAACAAGGATGCGTTGGGCGGCAGGCCGGTTCCCAAGGCCTGGAAGGACCTGTTGAACCCGATTTACAAGGGCATGATCGGCTATCTGGATCCATCGTCAGCGGCCGTAGGCTACACGGGGGCAACGGCGGTCAACATCGCCCTGGGGGGAACCCTGGACAACTTCGATCCGGGGATCAACTTCTTCAAAGAGCTCAAGCAAAATCGTCCCATCGTACCCAAACAGACATCTTATGCCCGGGTTATTTCCGGTGAGATTCCGATCCTCTTCGATTACGATTTTAACGCCTACCGCGGGAAGTATAAAGACATGGCCAATATTGAGTTCGTCATACCCCAGGAGGGCACCATCATGGCGCCCTATGTCATGAGCCTCGTCAAGGACTCACCGCAGCCGGACAACGGTAAAAAGATTCTGGATTTCATCATGTCCGACAAGGGCCAGGCGATCTGGGCCAATGCGTTTCTGAGACCGGTGCGGGCCGGTGCCATGGCGGCTGAGGTAGCAGCCAAATTTTTGCCTGAATCCGAATACCAACGGGCCCAGACAGTGGATTGGCAAAAGATGTCCGACGTGCAGAAGACGTTTCGCGAGCGATATCTGAACGAAGTGCGATAAGCCTGTGCGGGACGGCCGGTTGTTTTCCGGGCCTCCCCCACCCATGGGGTCACGCGAATTGTGATGCAGCGGCGAATCACGTGGTATTTAATGTTGCTGATTGCCCCGGCTTTGGCCGTGCTGGGAGCGTTTTTTCTGTTACCCATGGCACGTCTGATTTTTACTTCCGCCGAAGGCCCC
>CP070697.1:101263-124071 GCA_020353555.1 Desulfobacterales bacterium | reverse complement strand
GAGTCCACGCGCCAGAGTATCGCTTTCAGCAAAAAAGTGGCCGCCCTGGGCGCTGACTTCGTCTCCTTGGTAACCCCTTCCTATTTTAGAAAGAGCCTGACCGACGAGGCCCTGATCGGATATTACACCGATGTGGCGGATGCGGTTTCCATTCCGGTGCTGGCGTACAACGCCCCGGGTTTTACGGGAATGACCCTATCGGCCAAAGTCATCGCCAAAATCTCCCGGCACCGCAACATCGCTGGGATGAAAGACACCTCGCCCGGCAATATGAGCAGTTATCTGGAAGCCTGTGGGGAGGATTTCGACATTCTTGCCGGGACCGCCAGCACGCTTTTTCCAGCCGTTCTTTTGGGGGCCAAAGGCGGGGTGGTTTCATTGGCCAATGCCTTTCCCGGGCCGTGCTGCGAGTTGTTCGCCAAGACCCAAAGCGGTGATCTGGAGGTTGCGCGCCGGCTGCATTTCAAGCTTTTCAAGCTGAATCAGGCGGTATCGGGCAGTTTCGGAGTGGCGGGCGTTAAGTACGCTATGGAGGTCGGGGGCTATCATGGCGGCAACCCCCGTCTCCCCTTGCGTCCCCTCGATGAGCAGGGTCGGCAGGCGATCCGGAAGGCCATTGCGGCGGCGGGACTGGTATAAAGCTGCGAGCGGTTATTTTGCCGGTCTTTGATTTGGGTACGGTAGGTGCAACCGGTAAAAGAGGCGGTCCGCCCCATTTTCCCGACTATCGCCGCCCACAGCATCGACTCAGCATTTTCCGTTGTTGCCGAGTTCGAGGCTTGCGCGTCTGCGGGGCTTGCTTTACCTGCCCCTAAACCCGCGTTTTACACGGTTTCAAATCTGATCATCCCCACCGCGCCCAAAGGTGAACATGCTTAATGTGACAACGTAGAACTCGTTGCCGTCTGATTTTCAATGTCATCTCATGTTCGCGGATTAAAGGTTGAGACCCTGCTGAGTTCCTGGAATAATTGTCGCTCCTGCGGCAAAAGATTTTTGGGAATTTCGATCTGAACAACGGCATAAAGATCTCCGGGTGGGCCTTTGGGGTTCGGCATTCCCTTGGCCTTCAGTCTTAGTTTCTTTCCGCTGGGGGTGCCGGGCGGCACCATCAGGGTCAAAGGTCCGGCAAGGGTCGGAATCGTCACATGCGTTCCCAAGGCAGCTTCCCAAGGGGTGACGGGCAGCGTGATGTATAGATCGCGTCCGGCGAGACGGAAGCGGGGGTGAGGCGCGATCTCGACTTTGAGGTATAGATGTCCGCTGGCGCCGCCACCGGTCCCTTTCGCGCCCTGGCCCGATAAGCGTATTTTTTGGCCGGGCAGAATCCCCGGGGGAATTTTCACGTCGTAACGTTTTTCCGCAGGGGAAATACGTCCATCGGAAGCCGGGCCCGCTGTCTGCAGCGTGATGGTCTTGATGCCTCCCCGAAAGGCATCCTCCAGGGAAATCCTGAGGGTGGCCTCATGATCGGCGCCCGGCCGGGATACGGTATATGACCTGCCGGCCGCCGGCTCGTGGCGGGCTTCCCCGAAATCTCCGCCGAAGAGTGTTTCAAAAAAATCGCTAAAGCCTCCGGGTTCCGAGGTCCAGAAGAAAGTTTCCGGGCCCCCCTGCCGGCGGGAGCCAAAATCAAAATTGAACTCCCAGCCGGGCGGAGGTTGAAATTCCTGGTCTTGTCTCCAACCGCTTCCCAACTGATCATATTTTTCGCGCTTGGCGGGATCCCTTAATACTTCGTAAGCTTCATTGATTTCTTTGAACTTTTCTTCGGCACCGGAGTCCTTGTTCAGGTCCGGGTGGTATTTGCGCGCCAGCTTCCGATAAGATCGCTGAATTTCGTCTTGCGTCGCGTCACGCGCAACATTTAGGGTTTTATAATAATCTTTGAATGCTACGGTCATAGTCGGTCATTGCTCGTTTTAGTCTTTTTGTATCAATTTAGCTGTATGAAAAATATCCCGATCAACTGTCGGCCTATCCCCGGTTTTTTCAAAGGGCTGAACGGTTACAATTAAACGTGCTCTTTCACAAAAAAAGATAATGAAATAAAGTTATATGTCAATAATAGTTAGACGATATTATATTAATTAGCTGAAAAGTAATATGATCGCTGAATCATAAACGGTAGGCAAGCAACGTTAAGAAATCAAAAATAGCGAAGCATGCGGATCGTAGAAAAAACATGGGGCCGTTGTTGGTTGCGGCTTCAGGGCATGTTTCTGAGATCAGGAAATTGTCTGGATCTTCAGGGGATGTGCGGATCGGTGCGTATGAGTTGTTCCTAATAGACCTGAATACACCTGAGCGTCCGATTGCGGGATGTAGCATCTTAAGTAGGGGGGAATGCCCGCTGAAGGTGCCGCTCCGCCCGGGTTCGGCCGCTTCCGAAACAAGCGGGCCTAAAGAATTCCTCCCCCAGGTTGGTTGGGCGACCTGGCGGACAGCGGTGACCGGCGCGCGGCGGGCGGTCCAAAATCCACGCCCGCCGCGCCTTGACCCGGGATCTCTGCAACGCATCAACCTTCCATTATCGCAAGCAAGCATTCGCGAAAGCGGCTCATATCGATCTGTTTAAATGCAATGCCCACTCCGTTTTTACCGCACCGCACCACGGTGCCTTTCAGATCGGAAAGCTGGACCGGTTTTTTCGATTGGAAAACGATTGTGAGCTCAATCTGTGACTTTTCGGGAATTTTTTCCGGCGTTTCCAGAAACATTCCTTTGGCGCCGATATCGCCCACTTTGCCCTTGATTTGCCGGCCCTGATAATTAACCGTCGCTTCCGATTCGATCCACAATTGGGTTCGGGTGGTTTTCCGTTTTTCCATAATCTACCTTTCTTCTAAGCCCTGATTATTTGGGATTGGCCGCTACGACTTCGTTATACTATATCGGCTTAAATTGGAATTAGTTGAACGGGCGAGGCCAAAACAGAGCAAGACCTGTATCGCTGGGAGGCGTGGATTCTTTTTATTTTAGCAAGGGATATTCCGAAGATCGGAGATCAGGGCGATATGAGTCTGGTGGTTTTCAGAAAGGTTATGCTTTGGGGTGCAGGCAGATTCAATGTCGTCTAGCCCCAAGGAATGGCCTCAAGAATGGCGCGCAATGAAATCCTTTTCAGCTTCGAATTGCTTTGAAACCTAACTTGGCCGCTCCGATGACAGCGGTTTCACCCAGTTGAACAAATTCGTAGTCCTTCAAAACATTTTGCTTGAATTGCGTGTAGGCGCCACTGGCGCCGCCGCCCACATGGTAGATTTGGCGGCTCAACGTCACATTCTTACGCCATTGCCTCAAACCCTCGGCCTGGAAGGCGACAATCCCATGTGCCAACGCGAGCAGGCAGTCTTCGCGGGTGGTATTCAATGTCAGCCGCGTAAATGCGGCCGTCTTTTGCCGGACGCGATGGCGATCCCCGCTGAGATAGGGATAAAAGCGGGCTTCGGGCGATCTCCCGGAGGTTAAAACCTTTGCCAAGTAATCGTTATAAAAAGCATCCCGGCTCAGATCCTGACAGAATGTCCGTCGAAACCATTCGATGGAGCCGCCACCGGCGCCGACCGTGCGCATGGCCAGCCAGCGGCGAGGATAGGCGTGGGTGCGAAGCAGGTGGTTCTTGTCGGTCAGGGGCCGGTCCAAACACAGAACCATGATCTCTACCGTTCCGGAGGTGTTCATCAGCAGGCCGGGTTCGGTGACCCCGGCTCCCACCGTGGCACAGGTGGTGTCGTTGGCGCCGATAACCACCGGTATGCCGCCGGGCAGGCCGGTGGGTTCGGCAATTTTGGATTCGAGCTCGCCCACGATCTTGGTTGACATGGCAATCGGGGGCAGTTTGCTTCGATCAATCGCCAGGCTTTCCAATAAACTCTCCGCCCAACCGCCAAAAGCGACCGTTTCGTAAATACCCGTGAACGAAGCATTGGACGGATCGATGGCAAAGTTACCGGTGAGCCGTTTCATAAAGAACGTGACCACATGCCCAAAAACCACATCCCGGCGATGATATACTTCGGGTGCATGTTCTTTGACCCACAGGAGACTGGTGACCGAGATGCCGCCGGGAATGGGCAGATTGCCGGCGATTTGCAGGAAGCGTTCTTCGCCGACTTGGTTTAAGGCCCATACCGCTTGGCGGTAGCTGCGACGGTCCAGATGCAGAATGACCGGAATGAGGGGCTGGCCTTCCGAATCCATGGCCAGCAAGGAAGGGCAGAGGGTGGAAAAAGCAATGGCGTTGACTTCCGAGCGGCGCGGCAACCGGTTGCAGGCGTCCACAAAGGCCTGCCAGAGGATTTCGGCGTCGATTTCGACCCTGTTTTTCGATTTGACCTCCGGATAATAGGGAATCTTTGATTGCTCGATGATATTGAGGTCTTCATCCAGTATACATGCTCGGAGTGATTGAGTGCCGACATCCACGGCGAGGATTTGAGTCATAGCGCCTATTTTCGGAATTCGATTCTGCGTTCTGGGAACGACCCTCCAGGATGGCGCGGCGGCCGTCGCAGCGCTTGGGTTGACTTGCGCCCCAGAACGTGTAGACACGCCGCCTGCAAAACTTTCAGCCGGTTGGTTGATACCGGATTTTCGATCGGGCCTAAAGAAGATCCGATATCAAATTGTCCGCCTGATCAAATTGCATGGGACCGGGAGCACCGACGATGCTCAGATCCGGAATTTGTTGGGCCTCCGCCAGCAGCGTGGTGGAGATGCGCATTTCCTCGAGTCTTAGAGTATCTCGAATATGAACGATACGGGCTTCCTCGGGTTCAATCGGGCCGATGGTTTTCAGAGCCGCGTCGATGGCGGCGCGGTCGCTGTCATAATAGGGCGGTATGCGGACGGCCTCCGGACACGAGGACGTGATGGCATTCATATAAGTGGCGTTGAGATCGATTTTGTCCACGAGCCGTTTGGTGGTGAAGTCCGCGTTGCCGATCGCCGTGGCATTTCCGTCGGAATTCGGCGTGAAATCGCGCACAAAGATCCGGGTGATTTTGGGGCGGGCGGGAGTCTGATGGTAGGGGATGGCACTGCGGCCGATGACATTCTGGTCCATCCCTGTTCCGCTGATATCCTTTCCCATCTGGTCCACGATCAAAAGGTCGATGGTATCTATGGGAATCCGCGGCAGGAGTTCTTTGGCGCGGCGCAGCAAATCGCGTTCGGTCGCTTCAATCCCATTGGCAGGGATCGCCCGAATAATTTCGGTTTCATCCCGTTGGTTTTCGACCAGGGCCAGGCCGAAAGCCACCGGGCATTTTTTGAGAATCTCCCGGGCCACCGCGGTCAGGACCGGGAAATGCCCGAGACGGATGAATACGTTATGATAGTGATCGGCGGCTTTCTGCTTGCCCATACCGATGGCCATCATCTTCATCAAGCCGCTTTCGATATCACCCTTGAAATCGGTATGGGGCTTGACCCGGTTGACAACCACAATGTGATCGGCCTGCGCCGCGTTTTTATCCAGCAGAACAGGCACGCCTTCGGCGGTGGTGCCGATATGCACGACCTCCATGGATGATTTGATGGGCACCCCCATGGTTTCTTCCTTAATCCCGTAGTGCTCCAGGATTTTTTTCTGGCCTTCCCCGGTGGCCCCGCCGTGGCTGCCCATGGCGGGAAAAATAAACGGCTTAGCCCCCATTTTTTTCAGTGCGCTGACAAGCTCCGCCATCACGGTCGCCATATTGGCGATTCCCCGGCTGCCGGCGGTAATCGCCACGCTGTCCCCCGGTTTAATCCGCTCTTGCGGTTTTATGCGGGCGATCTCGGCCTGAACTGTTGCGGGTATATTCTGGATCGAATTGGTTTTGAAGTTTTGGCAGATTTTCACCATTGCGGGGTAACTCATTAAGTCGGACCTCCCTTTTTGATTTATAATGTTATTTTCCTATCACCCTTTAGGGCCGGCGGTCAATTCCAATATACCAAGTTTAATCTGCGGGATCGCCGGGACCGCCGCATTTTGAGACGATCATCGGCGGCGGCGAGCAGCCCCCTGCCGCCCTCAGACAGTTACTTGTTTTCAAATCTGACCATTCCTTGCGCTTGTCCCCGCAAGGCTTTAGGTAATGTGACAAACTATTAGTATTGAATTAAATATATATCAATGCTAAACGAAAAATTCAAGATTCAGACTAAGTTATAAAATGACGCAATTTCAGTAAGTTATAATACAACATCTCAAAAATCCGGGACCGCCCGCCGCGGTTTCGGTGGTAATTAAGCTGACCTTGTGGTAATCAATCCAGAGCGGCTGTTTCTCTGTTGAGTCCAGGCAACCGGTCGCTGCGGAAATGTTGCGGGGGAGGTAACATGGCCAAGGAAAAATTGAAGGTTGTGGTTACGGATTATGAATATCCCCACTTGGATGAGGAAAAGCGGGTATTCGACCGAATTGGCGCCGAGTTGATCGGCGGTCAGTGCCAAACCGAAGACGAGATTATTTCCTTGGCGGCCGAGGCCCAGGGCATTCTCAATCAGTATGCCCAAATGACGCCGCGGGTCCTTCAGGCCCTACCCCAGTGCCGAGTGATCGTGCGATACGGAATCGGGGTGGACACGATTGACATTCCGGCGGCGACGCAGGCGGGAGTTATGGTTTGCAACGTTCCGTTGTACGGCATCCAGGAAGTATCCGATCATGTGATCGGTCTTCTTCTGGCCTGCATCCGCAAACTTCAGGCGATGAACGCCCTGGTCCGAAACGGAGTTTGGGACTGTAATCAAGGTCGCCCGGTTTATCGCATTCACAAAAGGACCCTCGGACTGGTCGGTTTCGGCAATATTCCGCGCATGGTCGCCCAAAAAATGAAGCCCTGGGAATTGAGGATCTTGGCCTACGATCCTTACGTTTCCGATGAGGTTTTCGGTTCCTATGGCGTCGTTCGAGCGCCTATCGACGAACTGCTGGGGGAGAGCGACTATGTATCCTCCCATTTGCCCCTGACCCCGGAGACGCAGCACTTCTTTTCCTACGAACGCTTCAAGCAGATGAAAAAAGGTGCCTTTTTCGTTAACACGGCCCGGGGCGGGGTGGTGGATGAGCGTGGTTTAACCCGTGCCCTGCAGGAAGATTGGCTGGCCGGCGCCGCATTGGACGTCATGGAAAAAGAACCGCCGGATCCGCATAATTCCCTCATAAACCTTCCGAATGTCCTGATCACCCCGCATTTTGCCTGGTACTCGGTCGAATCGGCCATCGATTTGCAGCGGATGGCGGCGGAAGAAATCGCAAGGGTTTTCCAGGGCGAGAACCCTTGGTGGTGTCTGAATCCCGCTGCGCTTGCGGCGAACAAAAAACCCGAATAGAGGTATGAAGATTATGGTTGATCTCGTCACCTTTGGTGAAGCGATGCTGCGACTGTCGCCCCCAGACTTCAAAAGGCTGGAACAAACGACTTCCCTGGATATCAACATCGGCGGGGCCGAATTAAACGTGGCCGTGGGTGTCAGCCGCCTCGGAATGCCGAGCGCCTGGGTCTCGAAGCTGCCGGATAATCCCCTGGGCCGGATGATCGGCAATAAGGCGCGGGAACTGGGGGTGGATATTTCCCATGTCCTATGGGAAAAAGACGGCCGCGCCGGGCTCTATTTTCTCGAATTCGGCGCCACCCCGCGCGCCAGCTCGGTGCTTTACGATCGAACCGCTTCCTCGTTCAGCACCATCCAACCGGGAGAACTCGATTGGGGAAAAATACTGGATGGCGCTCGGTGTCTCCATCTGACCGGGATCACACCGGCGCTGAGCCCGTCGGCCGCGGAGACCACCCGGGAAGCCCTCCAAAAGGCCCGGGCGATGCGATGCCAGGTCAGCCTGGATCTTAATTACCGCGCCAAACTCTGGAGCCCGGAAGCGGCCCGCGAGACCCTTGAACCCCTGATGGACTTTGTGGACATCTTGATTACCACCCAAGGCGACACCCGGACCATTCTAGACCTGGAAGCCGACAGCGATTTAGATCTCGCGGGAGTGTTGCTGGATCGGTTTCCTCTGGAGGTCGCGGCGCTCAGCTTCCGCGAAGGCGACTCGGTCTGGAAGTGCCGCTGGAGCGCCATGGCGCGCACGCCGGAGGCGACCTACTCCACCCGGATGTATGATGTCGATATCGTCGATCAGGTGGGCCGGGGGGACTCCTTTGCGGCCGGTTTTTTGTACGGCTATCTGGGTGCCGGTGATGTCCAGCGTGGGCTGGATTTCGGGGCGGCCTTTGCGGCGCTAAAACATTCTTTTCCCGGGGACTTCAACTGGTGCACGCGGGATGAAGTCGAAGCCCTCCTGGCGGGGCCCCGCCCGGGCGTCAGCCGCTAATTTCAGCGAGGGCGGGCAACCCCGTGGGCCGATGGCCATCTATTTCCTTGACAATAATTTGAGACCTGTAATACTCAAAATCTAAAATGGGCAGTTCATACGGGCGCAGGGGGGCCTATAATTTTGAGCTTGTCCGTTGGCGGAGAACGTCATGACGGCCCATGTCAGCGAACGCTTGGAGCGGCACCGCAAATTCTGGAAGCACGCGTCAACCGACCGCCTCCTGGTGGGATTTACCATTGGGAGTTATTTTCCGGTTCATCGCTTTAACGCCGCCCAGGGCCTGCTGCAGGAAAGTCAGCGGATTTGGCCGGCAATGGTCGCCGTGGAAGACTACCTGGAAGATTACGAGCGATTGTATCGGCTCAGTGAGGAGGTGGAACAGGACCTGTTCTGGGTGGCGGAACCTTTTACCGGCATTCCCTGGATGGAAGCCATGCTGGGATGCGAAATCCGGGGAGCTTCCGACAGTATTTGGGCTGCGCATTGGCTGGATGATCTGGAAAAGTTTCCCGACCGGATTGATCTCGATCAAAATCCCTGGTTTCAAAAATATATGGAATTCGTGCAGCGCCTGGTTCAACATTCCCGGGGGCGGTTTGCCGTGGGTCAGCCCATTTTCAGGGGACCGGTGGACATGCTGGCGGCGCTGCGGGGTCATGATCGGGCGGTGCTGGATTTTTTCGATACCCCGGAGCAGACCCGCCGCGTATTGCAGGTGGCAACGGAAACCTTCGTTGAGACGGTCCGGCGCCATCAAGCCGCCGTGCCCCGGATCCAAGGCGGTTATGCGATCGGCTTCTACGATATTTGGTGCCCTGCGCAGGCGATCTGGCTGCAGGAGGATTCCTCGGCCCTGTTGAATCCGACCATGTACCGGGAATTCATCTTTCCCCTTGATCACAGGATCGCCGGCACCTTCGACTATTCCTTGTTTCATCTGCATCCCGCGTCTTTGTTTGTCCTGGATCACCTGCTGGAGATGGACCCGCTCAAAGTCATCCAAATCAACAAGGACGTCGGAGGGCCCTCCATCTCCGCCATGATCCCCACCCTGGCCGAGGTCTTGAGACGCAAATGTCTGCTGATTTGGGGAGCGCTGGATTCCGATGAAGTGGCGGAGATCGTCGAGGGGCTTTCCCCGCGGGGACTGGCCCTGCACCTGGTGGTTGAATCCGTCGAGGCGGCGGGCCCGCTGATGGAGGTCATTCGATCGAGGTCAAAACCCAGTTGAGTGGAAAACTCGGTTTGGCGGAAGGGGTCCGTCGTCAAAGATCAGATTCGTTTCCTTTGGGATGACAGCGGACAACGGGCGAATCCTGCGGCACGGGAGGCTCGGAATTTCGGATTGGGTAACCGTATCCCGATGCCAGAAGCCGATGAGCGGTCGACCGGGATATTTTTCGTACAGCTAAATTGATACGGGTTGGCAATTGACCGGGGTAACGCGCAAACAAGCGCAGCTAGCCCGTGATGGGAAGCAACAAATAATGGACAAACAGGACATCGGTCTCATCGGCCTGGCGGTCATGGGGGCGAATCTGGCCCTCAACATTGAGCGTCGCGGATATTCCGTGGCCGTCTATAACCGCTCGACGGAGAAGGTCAGAGAATTCATTGAGCAAAGCGGGGCGCACCGAAACCTTCGCGGCACGTACGCGATCGAGGAACTGGTGGACGCCCTGGCGTCGCCCAGGCGGATCATTATGATGGTCAAGGCCGGTGCGGCCGTGGATGCGCTCATCGCGCAGCTCACCCCCCATCTGTCGGCCGGAGACATCCTGGTGGATGGCGGCAACTCTTTGTTCAAGGATACGCAGCGTCGCTGCGCGTCGCTGGCGGCGCAGGGCATCCACTATCTGGGAACCGGCATCAGCGGAGGGGAAGAGGGGGCCTTGAAAGGGCCCAGTATCATGCCGGGCGGCCCTGAAGAAGCCTACGCTGTCCTGGCCCCCGTGTTCACCCGCATCGCGGCCCAGGTGGACGACGGTGCCTGTTGCACCTACATAGGGCCTTCCGGAGCCGGCCATTTCGTGAAGATGGTGCACAACGGCATTGAGTATGGCGATATGCAGCTGATTGCCGAGGCTTACGATATCCTCCGAAGCGTCCTGGGACTGGAGGCCGCGGAAATCTCCGCGATATTTGCCCGCTGGAACGAAGGACCGCTTAACTCCTATCTCGTGGAAATTACGGCCAAGATCCTAAAAAAGACCGACCCCGAAACCGGCCGGCCCCTGGTGGACGTGATTCTGGACAAAGCTGGCCAGAAAGGCACCGGTAAATGGACGTCCCAGACCGCCTTGGATCTGGGTGTGGCGGTTCCGACCATCAATGCGGCGGTCGAGGCGCGAATTCTGTCGTCCTACAAGGCGCAACGGCTGCAGGCCAGCAAAACCCTTCGCGGCCCGGCTAGCCGCTATGCAAACGGCAAGCCGCAATTGGTGGATGGCGTCCATGATGCGCTGTATGCCAGCAAGATCTGTAGCTATGCCCAGGGAATGGCGATGATGCGGACCGCTTCGGAAGAATTTGACTGGGGGCTCGATCTGGCGGAGATCAGCCGGATTTGGAAAGGCGGATGCATTATCCGGGCGCGGTTTCTGGATTTGATCAAGGAGGCCTACCAGCAACAGCCGGGTCTTGCCAATTTGCTTCTGCACCCGGGATTCAGCGGCTGGCTGGAAGACGCCCAGGAGGCCTGGAGGCTGGTCCTGGCGACCACCGCGCGCCTGGGTATCCCCGCTTTGGCTTTAAGCGCCTCTCTGGGTTATTTTGACAGCTATCGGCGGGATCGGCTGCCGCAGAACCTGACCCAGGCGCAGCGCGATTTCTTCGGGGCGCATACCTACGAACGGCTGGATAAGGAAGGCATTTTTCATACGGAATGGCAGGCGGACGCAAAATGAGTCACCCTGTGAACGGGTCCGGGGAACGTCCGCGGCGCGGGGTGGGTTGAGCGTCCTAAGCCCTAAGGATGCAAGCCCTTGTTTTCCCACTGACTGCCTGCCGTCCCCAACGGATAACAAACAGCTGCGGGCGGCTCCCCGGCCGGCCGCTAGGCGGAGTCGCAGCCTATGAAAGCGCTGGTGCTCGAAGAATACCACCGATTGGTTTACCGGGATGTGCCGGACCCTGAAGTGCGGCCGGATGATGTGCTGATTCAGGTGAAAGCCTGTGGAATTTGCGGAAGCGATGTCCACGGCCTGGACGGAAGTACCGGCCGGCGTATCCCTCCGGTGATCATGGGTCACGAAGCGTCCGGAATCGTGGTCGCCGTCGGCGCCAATGTCAAGGCCTTCACGCGCGGTGAGCGGGTCACCTTTGATTCCACGGTTTACTGCGGGGTCTGTTTTCACTGTCGCCGGGGCGAGATAAACCTATGCGACCATCGCCGGGTGTTGGGGGTCTCCTGTGGTGAATATCGGCAAGACGGAGCCATGGCCGAATATATCGCCGTACCACAGCATATTCTCTACCGGCTGCCGGAGAAGATCGGCTTTGAGCAGGCGGCCGTGGTCGAGGCCTGCGCCATTGCTTGCCATGCCGTCGAGCGTACGCCCGTGTCGTTAAACGACACGGCCCTCGTGGTTGGGGCGGGCATGATCGGACTGCTTGTGATTCAAGCCTTGCGTGCGGCCGGTTGCGGCCGGATCATCGCCGTTGATGTTCAACAGACGAAGGTGGGCCGCGCGCAGCAGCTGGGCGCCGATATTGGATTGAATTCGCGGGCAACCGATGTGATTGCGGAGATCAAAAGGCTCACCGCAGACAGGGGCGCCGATATCGCCTTTGAGGCGGTGGGAATCGCGCCCGCGCTGCAGACTGCCATCGCCGGCCTGCGTAAGGGTGGGGCCCTGACCTTGATCGGCAACCTATCACCGACGGTCGATCTGGCGCTGCAGTCCGTGGTGACCCGCGAATTGACGCTTTACGGCTCCTGTGGTTCGCGAGGCGAATACCCGGCCTGCCTGGATCTGATGGCCCGCGGCACCATTGACGTCGATTCGCTGATCACGGCCGTGGCTCCGCTATCCGAAGGGGCCGCCTGGTTTAAGCGGCTTTATGCTCAAGAAGACGGTTTATTCAAAGTGATCCTGGTGCCCTGAAGCCGATTTGGCCGCAAACGGGCGCAGGGAACAAAACAGCCAGGCCGGAATCTGCGGCACGAGCCCGTAAGGGAACAGCCTTGACGTGGACCGGCGCAAGATATGATCAGCGCGATCGCAGAAACGCTAAAACGCCCAAATCATGAGGAGGAAAGACTATGTCGATTATTGATCAAATCAGGGATAAAACGGCCGTCGGCGACATGAACACGGTGGCGGAGTTGACCAACCAGGCGATTGCCGACGGAATTGCGCCGGATGATATTATCCAACACGGCCTCATCGAGGCCATGACGATCGTGGGCGATAAATTCAAAAAAAATGAAATCTACGTGCCTGAGATGCTGATCGCCGCCCGGGCCATGAAGACGGCACTCGGGATCCTCAAGCCTTTGATGGTGGGTCAGGAGGCCAAGCGCTTGGCGAAAGTCGTCATCGGAACGGTTAAAGGAGACCTGCATGATATCGGCAAAAATCTGGTGAGTATCATGATGGAAGGGGCCGGTATCGAAGTCATGGACCTGGGAGTCGATGTCGCCCCCGAAAAATTCCTGGAGGCGATAAAGGCACACCAACCCCAGTTTCTGGCGATGTCGGCCCTCCTTACCACGACCATGCCGAACTTGAAGACCACGATTGATGTCGTTGCCGAAGCCGGTGTCGATCAGAATCTCAAGGTCCTCATCGGGGGTGCTCCCGTCACCCAGAAATTCGCTGATGAAATCGGCGCGGACGGTTACGCCGACAATGCCGCCACGGCCGTCGATGCGATCAAGGCCCTGCTCTAGTAAATCCTCACAACGACAATGTCAAAAGAAGAACTTTCCTAAAATCTGCCCCAGGCATATACGGATGCAAGGGGATGCTTTTCCAGCGCGAGGTTCGCGCGGCTGACACTCGCTGTGAATGACTCAAGCCCTGGGAGCCGTCGGTGTGCGCGCCCGGAAGAACCGATCTGCCCCCACCCGGGTGGCGATCTCACGCCGCCGGAGGACGCCTGGGCAAGCGACCCTGTGAGCGTCAATGGCACTTCACCGTCCGTGTCGCCTGGGAGGGTCTGGGGCCGTTGCCCAAGAGGAGAAAAGCGATGATCATTGTGGGTGAACTGATTAACGCCAGCCGTAAATCGGTCGCGGCGGCGATTGAAAACCAGGATCCGGCGGTGATTCAAAAAATCGCCGCGGACCAGGCGGAGGCTGGCGCCCATTATGTCGACGTCAATGCCGGTGTTTTTGTCGGCCGCGAAGCGGATTACTTGAAATGGCTGGTAACTACCGTCCAAGCCGCTGTGGATGTGCCCTGCAGCATCGATAGTCCGGATCCGAAAGCCATTGAGGCCGCACTGTCCGTCCACCGCGGCACGGCGATGATTAATTCGATTTCCCTGGAAAAAGAACGCTACGACGCCATTCTTCCGATCGTGGCCGGCGCCGATCTGAAGGTTGTCGCGTTGTGTATGAGTGATGAAGGCATGCCCAAGACCGTGGATGATCGCATGGCGATTGCTGACAAACTGGTAAACGGGCTTTTGCGCAACAACGTGGCCCTGGAAAATATCTATGTCGATCCCCTGGTCCAGCCCGTAGCGACCCGGGACGATTTTGGTATCGAGTTCTTGAAAGCCATCGAAAAAATCATGACGACTTATGAAGGAATCCACACCTTGTGCGGCCTGTCCAACATATCCTTCGGGCTGCCGGAGCGGAAATTTTTGAACCAGACCTTCATGACCATGGCCATTGCCAAGGGGCTGGACGGCGCCATTGTCAACCCGCTGGACTCCAAGATGATGGCCAGCATTATCGCGGCTGAGGCCCTGATGGGTAAGGACGAATTCTGCATGAATTACCTGACGGCCTTTCGGGCCAAGAAGTTCGAATTCTAAACTCGCGCGGGCATTTGGAGATGGAACCATGGCAAACGGGGTTGATCCAAGCCCCTTCATCCCTTCCACCATGAAAGGAGGTGAAGCTGAATTTGTTGGGCGCAGCCGCTGTGATCCTGCCGGGTCCGGAAGTGTATTCGGCGCTGGACAAAGGCGTCCTCGATGGGACCGACTGGGGCACGCCCGCGGTCAACTATCAGATGGGATTTCATCAGGTGTGCAAGTATTTTATCTATCCCGAATACCGCTCCCTGGAGGTGGGCGATCAGCTGGTGAAGTCAGCGGTGACGGCGGTTCCTTTCGGCAAGTGGGGCACGATCATTCTCATGCAATTAATCTTGATCTTTCTGGGGATGTTCCTGGATTGGATCGGATCCTGTTTCTGACGATGCCCCTTTTGTGCCGATTGTGCTGGATATGGGATTCAGCAATGTCTGGTTCGGAGTTGTTTTCTGCATGAACATGCATATTTCTTATTTGTCTCCCCCGTTCGGGTCCTCTTGCTTTTATATGAAGGGGGTCGTTCCCGAGAACATCTCGATGGGAGACATCTACATGTCGACTTTGCCCTATCTGTGGCTGACCGTCGTGGCCCTGATTATCACCATGTTCTTTCCGGAGCTTTCCCTATGGTTGCCGCGGATGATGATAAAGTAGACTTTATTGATTTTGCCAATACAGCCGCAAAGAGGAAGAAATGTATCAAAGAATACTAGTTCCACTGGATGGGTCCGAGCTGGCCGAACAGGTACTTCCCCACGTTGAGGCCATCGTTAAGGGCGGCGGTGTCCAGGAAGTCATATTCTTCCGGGTGGTGGAGCCGTACCGCACCGCGTTTGCCGGTGTGGATTACGTCATGGCGGATACCGAGATGCAGCAGATGCTGAACCGCCGCGAAGAAAATGCCCGAGACTACTTAAACCGGCTGACGGGCAGGCTGCAATCCTTGGGGGTGTCATTGACGGCCAAGGTCACCGTCGGCCGGGCGGATGAAAGCATCGTGGACTTGGCAACCCACGAGGGGGTCGATTTGATCGTGATGGCCACCCACGGGCGTTCAGGCGTCAGCCGGTGGGTGATGGGCAGTGTCGCGGATCGAATTGTACGCTGGTCGTGCGTACCGGTGTTGCTCATTCGACCGCCCGCCTGCGTACCGAAGATTTAATCCCCTGCGGTGGGAATTCGCTGGGTATGCGTTGCTCGGTATTTCCGGTTTGGCCGGGCAGGGAGGTTCTGGTATGAAAATGAGTCCGCGTGAAAGAGTGATGGCGGCGTTGGGCCGACAGGAGACGGATCGAATTCCGCATTGTGAATTGTTTGTGGATGTGGCCATGGCTGAGAAATTACTCGGATGGAAGCTCAGCGGGGGGGCGACCGGCGGAAGCGTGGCCAAAAACCCGTATACGGCCGATCAGGCCAAGGCCGTAGCCGATTTTCTGGGGCACGACAACATCGGTTTCATTTTGCGCGCCCCGGAATACGCCCAAAAAGAGATCGGAACCGAAGGCCGTAGCTTTATGCACGGCGGGCTGATCAAGACCGAAGCCGATTTGGGGATGATCGATCTGCCGGATCCCCAGCGTGACGAGTTTTACAAAGATGCCGCGGAATTCGTCCGACAAAAGGGAGACTACGCCTGCCATCTGTCGACGCGGATCGGTCTGGTTCAGACCATGTTGAGTTTGGGCATCGAAAACTTCGCCCTCCTTCTATATGATAATCGACCCCTGGTCGAAAAACTGCTCGACATCTACTTCGACTGGATCGTGGTCGTGGCCGACCGTATCTGCCAACTGGGTTTCGACATTTTCTGGACCACCGATGACTTTGCCTTTAAAACCGCAATGTTCTTCTCACCGGATGATTTTCGGGAACTGCTGTTTGACCGTTACAAGCGGGTTTTGGAGAAGGTGAGTATTCCCTGGGTGCTCCACAGCGACGGCAACATCAAGGAAGCCCTGCCCATTCTGATCGAACTGGGGGTAGCGGGGATCCATCCCAACGAAAAGGGCGCCATGGATATCGCTGAGGTCAAGCGGGAGTACGGGGACCAGATATGCGTCCTGGGCAACGTCGATCTGGATCTGCTTGGCCGGGGAACACCGCAAGAGGTCGAGGCCGAGGTCAGAGAATTGATACGGACCGTGGGGCCGGGGGGCGGGTACATTATTACCAGCGGCAACAGCCTGGCCTCCTATTTGAAGCGGGAAAACGTTGTGGCCATGGCCGAAGCCATTCGCAAATACGGAACATACCCGATCCAACCCTAATCGGACGACGTTGAAGTTCGACGTCTTGGGACGCATCGATCCGGACGGCGGGCAAGAGGTTATCCCACCCGGTAGCGGTTGATGACGTCCTCGTTCAACTCGATTCCCAGGCCGGGCTCTTCCGGCACCGTGACGAAACCGTCAACGGCTCCTATTTCCTGCCGGGCTAACTGCATGCGGATGGGGTTGTCCTCGATGCAATATTCGAAGATAAAGGCGCTCTTACGGGAAGCCAGCCAGTGCAGGCCCGCCGCCAGGTTGACGGGGGTCGAATAGAAATGGTTGACGACGCGCAGACCGCGCATTTCGGCCATATCAGCGATCTTGCGGGCTACCGTGAAACCATTTCTAGCCAGATCGACCTGGGCGATATCGATGCGGCCACGATCAATTAAGTCCCACCAGGCGAAGAGGCCCGCCTCACCCTCGCCCGCGGCAAAGGGAATATTCGACGCCTGGCTGAGTTCCCGGTAACCTGCCAGATTGTCCTGGGACAGGGGCTCTTCCAGCCAGAATATACGGAACTGTTCGAACTGCCGGGCGCGGATTTTGGCGGTTTTGGTATCCCAGCAACAACCGGCGTCAATTAGAACATCGTTCGCATTTCCGGCTCCCCGCCGGGCCCCCTCGACCAGTTCCAGATCCAGTTGCTCACTCTGACCCATGGGCGTCCAACCGAATTTCACGGCCGTAAAACCCTGATCGATCCATCGGGCGGCTTTTTCCCGGGTTTGTTTCCCGTCACCTCCAAAAAGGTCGCTGGCATACGCGCGGAAGCTTATTCCTCCACTTGCGACTCCGGCAGACGCAGTTCAATCGCTTCAACTTGCGTAATCTTCATGCGTTCCCCTTTCTTGAGGCCCGGTGTGCTTCCCGTATGCCCGGTTGGACAGGCGCTTAGCGTCGTGATATTGATAAAATTCTGTCGATCTTTGGGTTCTTTGACACTTCGTGTGGCGGCTTGAGGTCGGAGGAGCGCTTGGCATGCGGTTGGGGCAAAAACTCCTGGCCGCTATCCGCCCCCTCCAACATCTTCCCGGCGTTGTTGTGGTAGATGCGTCGACGTTAGCCGTATTCCTGCAGAACCCGCGCGATAATCCCCAGACTGCGCTCCAGTGCTTCGACGGGCGCATCCTCGGTGACCCCAACGGCAAAGCCGCGCCGGCTGCCGGCCTCCTCGAGCAGGTGCCGGGTGTGGGCCTCGATTTCCGCGGGCGGTTCGATATGCATCGAACTGGTGAAGTTGATCCAAAGCGCCTTGGCGGGCCATAAACGGCGGGCATCCCTGATCGAGACATCCCCCATGGGGGGCGGGGTAAGGGCCTCCACGATATCGAATTCGGCTTCGGCAATCGCGTTTTGCAAAGATGCCAGTCGGCCGTCCATGTGGACGGCGAGTTTTTTGCCGGTCTCGGCCAGCCGTGTTTTTAAACATTTGTAAACCGGCATACAGTAGTTGCGAAACCGCTCCGCACCAACCACATCGCTCGTAATGTTGTCACCGAGAAGGATGATCTCAACGGGGGCCCCGGCGGCCAAGTCGTACAATTCCTCGTACCGCTCCAGCATGGTCTGGTGCAGGGAATCGAAAAGATCACGCCGGTCATAGTAATCCAGGCTGAAGCGCTCCAAACCCAGCATCTGATAGAGCATCTCCTGGATGGGCGCTTTGGCCAGGCGCACATACACGAGTCCGTCGCCGCCAATCCTCCGCTGGGCCTCGCGGATGAACGCGTAGTTGTCATGATAAACGGCGTCCCGGTAGACGAACTCCAGGACCCGGTAATCGGCCGGCTCCTTGATGAAATGCTCCAGAATCCACAACGAGGAATCATAGGCCGTTTCCGGCTCCAAGGTCTGCCACACCTCACCCACGGGGGTGCGGATGGTCTTGCGCAGGCGCTTGCGTCCTTTTTCCCAGTACTCCCGGGTGACGATTTCCACCTGCCGATGCTCCACCCGATGGGCCGGTAGCCGCATCACCAGCCCGACGCCCGCCTCGCGCAGCACGCGTTCGGTGGTTCCCCGGGGCAGAAACCAGTCGTAAGTCGTGAGCGGCACCCGGTCCGGCTCACCCCAGTGCAGGGCTGTCAGAATCCGTTCGCGTATGTCCACGCCGTGTTCCTCCTCACCTCATACCCGTGAACCCGAGAATTCTTTTACGGGCCAGACTATAGGAAGCATCCCTTGGGCGTGTCAAGGCAAAAGGCGGCCGCGTCCGCGCTTTGGGCAACAAAACGGAGGAGTGAGGGCTTTTGCTTCCAGACGCTATCCAGCGATTAAACCGCCGGGTGACCCCCTATCGATGATGGTCCCTGGGCAGGCGTCAACGGCCTATGGCAGTTCCGAATGGTTTCACCCGGACGAATCTAACAAAGACAGTTGACTTCAAAAGACGAATCTGAGATTTAGTCACGAAGCCGGGCCGCCTTGGTTTCAGGATCGCCCACGACGGCGTTGATCCTGCCGGGCATGATCGCCGCAACGTCGGGCTGAACCGTTACGCGTTTTTTATCGGCGGACATAGCGGCTTGCGCCACGGAGGCGCCCGGAAAAACATCTAATGATCCTCTTGTGTGTCTTTGCGAGTTTGTGGCAAAGCATTTTGGTTCCGGCTTGTCCGCGTGAGGAGAGGCAAACATGACCGCAGGGAATCCGCTGACCATACGCTTGAATTCCACTGACAATGTCGTTGTGGCACGCACCGCGCTTGCCGCCGCCACCGAGATCCCCGAAGAGGGCATCCGCTGCCTGGATCCGATTGGCTTCGGACACAAAATCGCCACGGCCCCGATCAAGGCGGGTGCGCCCGTGATCAAATACGGCCAGATCATCGGATTTGCATCCGGCGACATCCGACCCGGCCAGCAGGTGCACACGCATAATCTGGTGATGAAGGATTTTGACCGTGATTACGCCATCGGGGCGGATGCTCAAGCCGAGGAAATCAAATCGGGCGCGCCGGCGACCTTCCTCGGCTTTGTGCGGCCGGACGGAAGGGTGGCCACGCGCAATTATATCGGTGTTGTCAGCACCGTGAACTGCTCTGCATCCGTGGCCCGCTATATTGCCGATGAATTCCGCGGCGACGCCTTGGCCGGCTATCCGAACGTGGATGGCGTCGTGGCCCTGTGTCATGGGTTGGGATGCGCCACCGGCATCGACACCGAGGGCTTTAAGCTGCTGCGGAACACCGTGGCGGGTTGGGCGAGCCATCCCAACTTCGCCGGGGTGCTGCTGCTGGGTCTGGGATGCGAGGTGCTTCAGATCGATGCGGTCGTGCAGGGCGGTCTGTTGGAAAAAAGCCCGCGGCTGCAAACCATGACAATCCAGGATGCCGGCGGAACCCGTAAAACCATTCAGGAAGGCGTGGACCGTATTCGCCAAATGCTGCCGGAAGCAAACGGGTTCACGCGCCGTCCGGTGCCGGCCAGCCATCTCATTTTGGGGCTTGAGTGCGGGGGATCCGACGCCTATTCGGGCATCACCGCCAATCCGGCCCTGGGAGCGGCGGCGGATCTCCTTGTGCGCCAGGGGGGGACCGCGGTTTTAGGCGAAACCCCTGAGATCTACGGTGCCGAACACTTGTTGACGCGGCGCGCCGTCACCCGGGAAGTCGCCGAAAAGCTCATCGAGCGCATCCGCTGGTGGGAAACCCATACGGCCAGGCACGGTGGGAAAATGGACAACAATCCTTCCCCGGGCAACAAAGCCGGCGGCTTGACCACGATCCTCGAGAAATCCCTGGGAGCCGCCGCCAAGGGCGGAACCACCAATCTGGTCGCAGTTTATCGCTATGCCGAGCCGATTGCCGCCAAGGGGTTTGTTTTCATGGATACGCCCGGCTATGACCCGGTTTCCCTCACCGGAATGGTGGCCGGCGGCGCCAACGTCATTTGCTTTACCACCGGCCGCGGCTCGGTCTACGGCTGCAAGCCGGTGCCGGTCGTGAAGTTGGCCACGAACACGGCCATGTACAACCGCCTGCAGGACGATATGGACATCAATTGCGGTGTCGCCATCGACGGCCAGACAACGGTGGAGGAATTGGGCGAACGCATATTCCGCTTCATCCTGGAGACCGCCTCCGGCAAACAAACCAAAAGCGAAGCGCACGGGATGGGAGACTGCGAGTTCGTTCCCTGGCAGATAGGAGCGGTGATGTGAGGAATGCTCGAAGTTCAAAGCGGGAAGCTGCAAGCGCGAGGCTCAAAGCGGGAAGCTGAATGCGGGGATCGCGGCGCTTAACCGAGGAGGAAAATCGAATGCAAATTCTCAGCGTAGACATCGGTACGACCGCCATGAAAATGGGGGTTTTTGAAGAAGCGGGCGATGATTTGAAACTGGTGCGCCAGTTTTCCCGGGAATATGCCATCAATACATACAATGATGGGATGTTCAGCGATATTGAACCCCGGAAATGGCAACAGGCCTTTCACGCCGGGTGCAAAGAGATGGCCGATCTGATGGCGGGGGTGGATGTGATCGCCCTATCCGGCACCACGCCGGGGTTGACTGCCATGAATAAAGCCGGTGAGCCGGTTTATCCGGCCATTCTGATGCTGGATCAGCGTTCCCGGGCGCAGGCCCGGCAGATCATTGACACCGTGGGGATGAAAGCTCTGCTGGATTACACCGCCAACATGCCGGTGGCCGGCGGCTGTTCTCTGGCCAGTATTCTCTGGATCAAAGAGCATCTTCCCGACGTCTTTCGCCAAACCTATGTTTTCGGGCATTCCAACACCTTTATGGCCAGGTGGCTGACCGGCAGGTTTGCCATTGATCCCTCATCCTCCTCTTTGACCGCTTTGTACAACACCGTCGCCAACGACATGACCTGGAATCAGGAGATCGCCGCGTGCTTCGGGCTGTCGTTGGATCGACTGCCGGAGCTGATGCCGGCTTACGCAAGCCCGGGACGCATCAAGCGCGAGATCGCCGTGGAAGCCGGTCTAAAAAAGGAGCCCCCCGTGGTTATCGGCGGCAACGATGCCGTGCTGGCGGCCTACTCGGTTTTGATCCAGGACCCGGGTGAAATTTTTAACATCAACGGCACCTGTGAGATTACCATGGTGTGCCTGCCGCGATGCTATCCCTCGAAAAACTACAACATCCGCACCCACGTGATTGCGGAGCGGTGGTTTTCCTTTTATGTGATGAATGCCGAAGGCAAGGCATTCGAATGGTTTAAAGGGCTTTTCTGCCGCGAGATGTCCGCCGAGGCGTTTTTCGAGGACTTCATGCCGATCGCCATCGACAAGTGGCTGGATAAGGACAGCGGGGTCACCTACGTCCCTTATCTGATGGGGTCGCGCTATTCGCAGGAGCCGCTCAAAGCCGAGTTTCGGGGACTGACGCCGGAGACTTCCCGCGAAGAACTGCTGGCCGCCCTGGTCAGGGGCCTGTGCGCCTATCAAAGAGAACACCTCAAAGAAATCGCCATCGAGCTGCCTTTGCAGGATAGAATCTTGGTCTCCGGTGGAGCGGTGAATGAAGCCTTGGTCCGCGCCAAAACGAAATGGATGCGCAATTGCGCCTATCAATTCGAAACCGAGTCCTCCATGAAGGGGGCCGCCATGCTCGGTCGGAAGTATCTGCAACCCAAGACCGCCTAACCTGAAGGGGTTTCAAGCCGCGCCGTGTATCCACGGCCACGTGCCTGCGGGTCGTGTGCGGGTTTCGAAGGGGATGCGTGGCCCCGATTCTGAGCCGTCGGCCGCCCTTGGGGTGCGCGTGGCGGCCGCGGGTATTTTCGTTTGACAAATCCGGCCCAAACCGCATATGTGATATCAGTGAAGGAGTCGTGGCGGTCAACCTCTCATGGGAGGACGCCCCGCCATCGAGTTTAAAGAACACGTCGCCATCCTCGCGCGGCTCAAGAAGCGTGAGACCGCAGGGGCCGGGTTGAAGACCGCCGAGCACAGGCAAAAGACCGTCGGGAGAATTCTCAAGGGCATGGCCCTCCGGGAAGAATTCGCAGCAGTTCAAGATGAAAAAAGTTGACTAACACGTTGAGGAGAACCCAGACCATGATGACACACAAACAGCGTATTGCCATGGCCTTTCGCGGCGAAATGCCGGATCTGCTTCCCTATGTGCCCCGCATTGACTTGTGGTACAACGCCAATTCCTACGCCGGAACCCTTCCGGCCAAACATCAAGGCCGCACTCAGGATGAGATATCCCGGGCGGAAGGGTGGGCGACGCACAAGCAATTG
>CP070697.1:78007-101163 GCA_020353555.1 Desulfobacterales bacterium | reverse complement strand
ATTGAGGTTGAAGGGTTTGACCTGATATTTGCCTTTGCGGGCATATCCGAGAAGCTTGGCGGAAAGATTGGCACCGTTTTGAACTTGTTTTTCGATATTTTTCAGGGAAGCGTAATGGGCATGGGCGGGGTCGGTGTCCAGCAGCATCAAGGAGGTATACCCTTGAACACTCATCAGCAAGTTGTTAAAGTCATGGGCGATGCCGCCGGCCAGAGTTCCAATTGACTCCATCTTCTGGGCCCACCGCAGTTGGGATTTCAGACTATTTTTTTCTTCTTCCGCCCGTTTACGCTCCGTGATATCGTGGACGACGACGGTGGCGCCCTTTAAGTTACCATTTTCATAAAAATATTTGGCGTTTAAAAGGACCCAGAACTCTCTCCCGTTTTTCCCGATGATCTTGTATTCCAGGGTTTCCGGAACCGCCTGGCCGGCCAAGAGTCTATCGAGTCTTTCCAGAAACCGCTTTTGGCTTTCTTCCGACAAAAGGTCGAGAACACTCATGGAGAGCAATTTTTCCCGCGTGTAGCCCGTATATTCGCAGATGACATCATTCACGCTCACCAATTTGCCGGTCGTGAAATCGACTTCATAAATTCCGGCCGGGGCATGATTAAGGAGTTGTCGATAACGAGCCTCGTTTTCTTTTAAAGCCGTCTCCGTTTGCCGGCGTTTAGCGATTTCGCTCTGCAATTCTAGCACAGATTGCGCCAGCTGGTCCGTGCGTTGATCCACACGCAATTCCAACTCCTCATTCAGCTGGCGGTATTTTTCTTCACTGGCCCGCAAGGCCTCTTTCATCAGGGCGGCGGCCACAATTTTCAGCGAAAGCGAATGGGCCATCACCAGAATTATGCCCATGTAGGCATATTCCATTAAGTAAACGGATTTATACAGCTCCATCTTTATGGCGGCATCATTGCCGAGACCGATGAACAAAAGCAGCACGGAAAGAAAGAGCGGGCGGGCTTTGCGGTAATTTCCCTGGCGGTAGAAGCGTATGCAGACCTGCACGATGTACGCTAAAAGCAGTAATCCCGCGAGGTAGTGCAATTCCACCAGCGGGCCCGAAGCGGCTTCGTGATAGATAATTTCAAAATCATAGGGCAGCATGACCTTCTTGATGGAAGGTTGGTCTGAGATCCAAGTCAGATTGCTGCGATCCACCAGCCCGACAATTGCCGCCAGGGTAAAATAGACCGAGAATCCCCGAACCCATTTGCGGGATACCTGCCGGGTATAGTCTCTTAAGAACCGCAAAAATAGGATGCCGCCCAGGGCCAACACACAGACCTGCCGCCGCTGCCAGCTCAGTCCTTCTTGCACCGAAGTCGAATTGTACAAGCCGGCGCACAGAATGTCGTAAAATGCGAGCATCAGGCAGCTAAGGCCAAAATTCAAATCTTCGTGGTGGGCTTGGCGCTGAGAGTAGATCAACAGGTGGTAGGCGCCGACATAGAGCGCAATGCCGGCCATGACTATGGGGGGTATGGATACGAGATTCATGCGAAATTGTCTAAGATTTGATATTCAAAGCCAGCGGCACGGAAAGGTGCCGTTTTCCCCCTTGATATGATTCAAGATTTGGTCTTGGCGGCGGAACGGAACCGTATAATAATGTATATCGTCCTAAGTTCTGATAACCTTAGAAATTTTCTCTGCGCCCCTGCATGGGATGGGCGATCCGGCGGATTTTGAGGGTTCGAGAGGATAGGGGGGGTGGCAATGAGGGGAAGCGGACGAAGCCTGCGGCCATCCGGTGCAAAATGGAGAAGTAAGAAAGAAAAGTCCCCTACCGCTTATTCCGGCTCAAGTCAGCCCGTCAAATTGCAGGACCGGCAGGATTTCGGCCCTTGGCGATAGGGGACACGGATCAACACGGCTTACACGGAGATTTTTCCGTTCCAATGTCTCTCCAACTACTCTTCGATTTCATCCCATTTGATTTCATCCCATTTCCGCTTGCCCGATTTGGCGCTTTTGATGGGCAGGTTCGGTTGGGGGATTTCCACGATGGTTCCCGTACTGGTCTGAACAAAGGCCTTGCTGCCCTGGCTCTTGCCCACGTGCAGGTTGGGGGTCAGGGCCAGGCCGCGGCCGATGCTCAAGCGATCCACGACGTTGCCGTCGGCATCGACGCCGTTATGGGTGGTTCCGAACACCCGTTCATGCCAAGCGGTGCCGGTTTGATAGTACACCCCGTAGAGAAAGGCAAGCCCTTCGGGCAAACACACATCCTCCCAGGGCTGGTAGGTGGTGAAAGTCACCAGGCCTCCCAACAGTGTGGCCTGTCCCAGATTGCGCTCCCTAGCGGCGATGAACGGCTTGTACCAGCCGTCGATTCCGGTGGCCGCCCCGCTGGTATCGCACCCGGTGCCGACGATGTATGTAATCAGTTGATCGAAAGTGTTGATCTTGGACCCATCGACATCATCTGGCAAGCAGCCATCGCCACCGGTACTGCAGGACAGCGTGGACCCCGCCATGGGGCTGAACTCGTTCACCCGAATCTCATCAACCTGAAGCAGTCCCCGTTCCCCGGGGATGGTGGAGGGCGGTACGGACGGGTTTACGGACACCGTGGCCCAGGTCAGATTGCCGTCGCAGTCCTGGGGCTCCTTGATGCCGTAATAGGTCTCTTGGGCGTTGCTGCTGCTGTCGGTCTTGTCCGCGGCATCAAAAAAACGGCCCGTACCGAAATAAACCCAGCGGTACGTCCCGTCCCAGCCCACGGCCGGGGCGGCCGTGACCGGCCGGCCCACATCGATTAAGGGTAGCGGGTTGGGCTCCGGGCTCAACAGGTTGGCCCATTGGCTGGGTTTGGAGACCGCCTCGATGCCGCTCTCCATTTTACGGGTGACCAGCCGGTAGACCTTGCCGCCCCAACTGCCCCAGCTGCCTTCCACGGTGCCGAAGTAAACCACATCCGCCCGGTAATCTTCCACTAAATCGAAATCCACGCTGATGAGATCCGAAACAAAACTGTTGGCTGAAAGCACAAACCGGCCCGCCTCGAGCGATGCGTTCGGAGCGCTGGCGGGGATCTGAAAGGCGGCCCGGGGCGATTTCGTCAGCTTTTTCAAAGGAAATACCGCGACTTTGGCCTCCTGGGTGCTGGTGCCGTCGACTTCAGTCGGCCCGCTACCCAAAACCAGATACCATTCCGACGTATCCGCTCCGGTCTTCATGGGCACCACGGCCGGCATGGCGGCGGTATAACCCAGATCGGTATGTGAAGCGGAATCTTTGAACGTCAGCTCACCCAGCAAAACCGGCGGTTCTTCCGGGTTGGTAACATCGAAAATAAAGTAGGCGGAAGTGAACTGGCGGGTGTCATTCGAATAATTTTCGACGCCGTTGTCGGCCAGGTCCAGTTCATGGGCTGAGACCCTCGCGCCGCCAAAGCGCATGCCTCCCACCAGGATGGTTCCCCAGCCGCCCGGGTGAATGTTGGTCGTCGCGCTGTCGTCGTCAAAGATCTGCACGTCAAAGATTCGCGGCTTCAGATCGACAAAGTACTTGTGGTCGTAATCGGGGGCGCTCAGACACTTCAGATGCGGCAGAAGATTGTAAGGCACATAGGCCCACAGCTCGGCGCCCAGCGCGGGCGCCGTGTCTTCATCATTGCAATCTTCGGTCAGGCAGAACTTCTTTTGGGGCTCACTGTAGAATCCGCCGTTGACGGCATGCAGCATGCCGTCATTGCCGCCAAAGTAGATGACGTGCCGCCGATTGTTGTAACGTGCGGCAAAAAGCCCGTAGGAGTAATCGCGGTAAATGAAATGGTAGCCTTCCGCGGGTCTTGACACGGCAATCGGCGTAGAGTGCACGACGTCGCCCAGTCGCCAGGTGACAGCGGTGGGCGTGCCGTCCAGATCAAAGTCCATGGGTAGCTGCCGCTGGCGCAGGCCGGACTGGTCCAGGCCCCTGACCCAGTTGACGATCGCGTTGACCTCATCCGAGGTCGGGACCCCGAAGTCCATGGGGACCGGTCCGCGATTGGCGTCGGCCGGCACCGTCAAGGCGGCCCAGTCCTGGGAAATGAACTCCAGCACTTCGCTGTCGGCCACACTGCCGTCGTTATCAAGGTCATTCCAGGTGAAGATATAGCGCTTGGGGTCACTGCTGATGTAATTGTTGACCGCGTCTCTATTCTCAAGGATGGCCATATCCGAAACCGTGGCAGGGATCTCGGCCAGCCACTGGCCGGCCGACCACAAGTAGCGCACCTCCTCCAGGTTTTTCGAAGTGCCGCTGCACATCACGGTGGGGTCGGACGGGTCGATGCAGGCCTTGGTCCGCCCGGCCTGGTTGTCGTAATAGAAAACCACTTGCTGATCGTCAAAGTCCAGGGTGCGGTTGCCGTTGGTATCTTCATGCATCTTGCCGTAGGCGTCGATGTGCAGCGCATGGACCTCACCGATCCAGTCGACCGGATCCGCGTGGGTGATTTCCACCCGGGGCCAGAAAATCGCTTGGTAGATGGCCCCCTCGCCGCCACGGGAGGCGGAGATGACCGAGGCGGCCGAACCCGCCGCCGCGCCGGCCCGGATGGACGCGAAGGCTTCTTCGAGTTTCGCCTGCAGGTCGGCGGGACTGTTGGCCTGGTACACCGTCGTTCCGCCATTGGCGGCGGCATCGTTCAAAAGGGTCTCGGGATTGCACTCGCCCGTTCCGGTGGCGCGCGAGGCACCGGCCATGACGATATGGGTTTGGATGTTCTGATTGGTGATACCCGGCCCGTAAATTTCGGTCCCCTGCCAGGCATAATAGGTCAGGTCATCCAAAAATGTACTGCCGTCAAGGGTGCCGCAGGAGGAAAGTTCCGTGTCCCCGTCATTCTGACCGGCGGTTGCGACAAAATTGTCGACCGTCGAATTCAGGTCGGCCGTGGACGCGCCTTCGGTGATAATCAGGATATTGTTGTTTTGACACCAGGCGATAATCGGGTCCGGATGGGCGTTATCCATCAAAAAATCAGCCGCATCCAGTCGGAGGGTATCCATTTGGGTGTAATACCCGATGGCGTTGTAAATGGCCTCGGACAGCGGGGTCCACGAGGTGGCTTTGATCGCATTGATCGCCGCGATCAGATCGGCGGTATGGGCGCGCGACTGGTCGATGTAGGCAATAATTTTGCCGCCGTCCCGGTTGTTCGGATCGGAGCAGTTGTAAAGGATGTTGGCATCAAAGGGGCTGCACTCGCTCAAGGAGCCGTCGTCGTTGAAAATCATGGCGCCCATGCGGATCTTGTCGGCATATGGCTGAATAAGTCCGCTGGGTGCTGCGGCCTGCGCGACGTGGCCTTTGAGCACGGCCAGGGGTTCTTCCAGCTGGGAGAGCACGCCGGAGTCGATCAGCACCGCCGGTGCGTTCCAGATATTACCGGTGTCGTCGGCCGCATCGCTCGGGTCGACCACCTGGGGGATTTCAATAATACCGCAATAATCCTTGAGGGCCTGATCGACGCAGGCATCGCCCCCGTCACCGTCATCATCGGTCCATCCGGCCTCCGTCAGAGTCCCTCCGCCGTTACAATCCTGTTTGACCAGCCACGGTTTATTGCATGTATCCTTGCTGGCGTTATAACTGCCGGAGCAATAATACACGACCCCATCATGGCAGATCTCAGGTGCGCCGGAAGACGGCTCGCCCGTGCATTCTCTGGGGGAACAAGTTATTTCCTCTCCGCTTGAAGCCGGCTCCCAGCACCGGCCCACATATCCGTCCGGCGGCACCGGGCCATAGACACCGTAGCATACATAGCCTTTGTGGTCCGTGGTAATGCTTCCGGGGAGAATCTCCGCCTCGTATAAATTTTCACAGGCGTTTTTCATGGAGGTAACCGTCCCGGCCCCCGGCTGCCATTCGCCGTGCTTGTTATAATACCAGCACTCTTGCAGGGCATGGTTAAAGGCGGCCATAGAATCCGATACGCTCCCGTTGGTGTAGCCCATGCAGTCTTTTACATAATCTTTTAAATGGCCCAGGTTGGGATTATCCGAATTCAGTTCGTCCAAGGCTTGCCGGCAGGCATCATAGTTGAAACCGTCGGCCGTGACCGCGAATATTTCGATCCGGGTCGTATCATCGGTGGTCGCGGTCTTTTCGGAATCATGCGGCGGCCGGATACCCAGCGTCAGATAGTAGGTGCTGCCGTCGGCGGCTTTCTGTACCCCAATTTTTTTGACAAAACGCCGGCCCAAGCACCCCCTGGATTCCATCACCAGCCGGCCGGCGGCGGCTTCGTACTTGCCGCCGGTCAGGATCTTTTTCTGGATGTCCAGCTTCGAGGCCGCCGCCCAGTTGAGGAAATTACCGCTGGCGGCAAAAGCCGTCACCTGTTTGGGATCCACGGTCTCATCAATGGCAATGCAGACGGCGTCGCTGTGGGTGTAGTCGGCGGCATTGCAGATCGCTTCCGCCTCGGCGGCCGTCTTGGCCACGAATTGGTCGGCCGTCCCATCGTAAGCATACCAGATGGCCGCATCGAAATAGCCCGCATAATCGCTGGTCGCATCGTAACTTTCGACGAGGTTGTTGGCTGTGTCGGTATAGGGGCCGTCGTAGCAATAGCCCTGCTCCCGCGGTCGCACATAGGCCAGGTCATACATGCTGGCCGAGTTGTCGATCATCAGAAGCAGATTGGGGTCCACTCCGGCGGCCAGAAACGGCGGCACCGCCGCGCCGTTGGCACAATCGCTGTAAACCGCCGTCGGATTGATCACGTGCAATGCAACCCAGAGCAGCAGCGACAGCAGCGCTGACATATGTTTCCACCGATATTTCATGGTACGCACTCCTTTCGTTTGTCTTCCGCGATGGGATCCGTCCGGGAGCTGCCGGTAGTCGACTGGAAAGACCCCTGCTGGCGGTTCGACCGGGACAGCCCTTTAATACATACAGGTTCCCTCCGAGCCGATAATATGCCGCCATTGAATCGCAACGACGGATTCACTATTGGCGGGGCCCAGGTGTTGAGAGAATATTTCGTAAAGGAGCGAGACGCCGCCGCCACCGGCGCCTTTGCCCTTGCCCTCGTATCCGGCCGCCATTTGAATGGCGCCCCCCACGTTCCAGGCGCTTTCGCCGAAAATGGACAAATTCGTATGCGGTCCCGAATCGGCGTCAATCCGCACATCCCGCTCCGTGTCCGCCGGGAAGGAAACGGCATCACCGTCTGCGTCTGTCGGCGCGTCGGCCTGCATCCAAAAATCCTTGTCGACGACCGTGATGTTTTCGATCGTCAAGTTGTCGCTGGCAAAGCCGGAGGGGCAGGCAAGATTGAGTTCCAAAAGCTCTGTTGCGAGTTCGACGCCGCCGTCGGCGGCATAGAAGGCCATTTTATGGATCTTGTCATTGGTGGCGATCTGCACCTCGATGTTGCTGGTGGTGACAGCGGATATGCCGATAATGGTCAGAACGACCAGCAATAGGAGGGCCGCGACCGTTACCGAGCCTTCGGGGTTGTTCAATGGATCACATCGCCGTTTCATGCGCTCTGTCCTTTCTTGCATTGCTACGCTTACCGGATTACATGTTGGCGGTCTTCATGTAAGTGAGCCGAAAATCCTTGGCGCCGCGGTCCTGCCAGTCCACCGTAACAACGATGGTCTTGGTATGGGGCAGCGGCGTATCCGCGTCAACCTCCCAGGAAATCGTATAAGCCCCATTGATGACTGGACCTCCGCTGACGATACTGTCATAGGGCAGGGCGATCAACGTTTCCAACTGGTCGGTGGCCCAGGTGGCGGCCTCGGTGGCGCCGCGCGCGCCGGCGTTGCCGTTAATGGCGGTAATCTGCATGGAGCTCACAGCCAGAAAGCCGATCACAAAAATGGCCATGCCGATCATCACCTCCACCAGGGTGAATCCCCGGTTGTGCATGTGTATTGCGCTTTTGGTGGCATTTGGGTTTAACATGCGAATATCCCTTTCCAGTGGTATCGCGGTTCCGCGCGTCCGCGTGGCGGCGGTGTACCCCTAAAGTCCCATATTGCGACATTTGACCGTGGTGGTCAGGAGGCGGTACTGATAACTGTCGGACACGTGGACGGTTTTGTCGCCGACGCTATAACTCTTGGGCCCGGCATACCCCCGCAGCGGGCTTCGCGTGCGGGCCAGGAGCCAGATCCGCACGGCCCTGATTTTAGCGAGACTCACGGGGACGGCCAAGGGACCACTGCCGTCGTTGTTCGTATCCAGGAGTCCATCCCCGTCGAGATCGTAAGCCCAGGTTTCCTCTCCGGCATCAAGCAGCCCGTTCAGCGGAGGCGCATCAGCGAAATCCAACTCGCCATCGCCGTCATCGTCAAAGGCATAGGCAAAGGCCACGGCGTGAATGTCTTCCGCGATTTCATCATCGCTGGAGGCAAAGCGTGCAATCGGTGCGGCCCCGGCATCCGCCCGCCCGTCGAAGTCCGCGTCCGCTGCCGCGGAAAATCCGTAGGCAATGTTTTCATCCGTGTCAGCCACATCTTCGTCGTCATTGCGGTCCATGGTGAACTGGATTGCATGGGGCCCGGCGATTAGAAACCCGGCCCCGGCCGTACCCTTCTCATCCATGCCGGCCAACCGGATCTCACCGGCCATAAAATGGGCGGCACCCCTCACGTTTTGCTGGGCATCGACTACCTGCTGCTCTTTGACGTGGGACTTTTGCTGGGAATTGAAGGCCGCATAAATTCCCGCCAGTACCATGATGCCGATGACCATGGCGATTAAGAGCTCAACTAGGGTAAAACCGTTGTTAGCGTTTCGCAGCGTTCGCATAGCGTGATGACTCTTTCAAATTTTGGGAAGTTAGGACCGGGACCGCCGCAGAGTGGCCGGTGCCCTTTGTCCAACGTGGTGCGCATCCATCCGAACGACTCCGCGGGGCTTTAATCGATCCGGGAGTTGCCGGTTAATTTAACCGTGATGGTCTTGGACTTGCCCAGGCTGTTTTTCAAGCGAATGTCCACGGGGGAAGCCGCAAAACCCCGGGTGCCGAACTCGGCTGTCCCCGAAACGGAATCGATTACGACACCGGCCGGCATCCGGCCGCTCTGAAAGGCTTGGCCGTCTACCGAGGCTTGATAGGTTTCGTTGGCCATGTCAAACGATACCGTGGCCGTCGCGTTTTGCTTGATCGCTCTGATCCTGGCGAGCTGCAGAGTGGATTGAATTTCTTCGGCCCCACTCCGCAGCCTGTAATTGGGCAACCAGCCCACAAAACCCGGCACGGCCAGGCCGGCCAGGATCGCCACGATGGCAATGGTCACCATCAATTCTATGACGGTAAATCCCGAATTTTTGCGCATCATTTTCGTCTCCCACGTGTTAGATTCACTGGGAAACATACAAATCTTGTGCCATACGGTGGCTGTGGGTCCGGTAAACCCTTGCGGCGTCGACGACCAGAAGGACGCTAGTATATAACTAATTGTTTTATTAAAGTTAAATTTCTACACCGCAGGGCGCGTTGGCGGCAGACAACAGAAGCGCAGAGTTTGACTTTGGAGCTTTTTTTTTGACGTCTGTGTACTCCGACAAGGCCGAAGGCCTAATCACGGGTTAGATTGGAGTTTGGCGATTAGACCGGTCCCAGGATGCCCGCTGAATAAAGAGACGGTTGATATTAACTATTTGAAATAATAATATAATTTTAACTTTTCCGCTGAGAGGTCGCCGAACATTTGAACGTTCGAGGCGGTGTGGCCAAACCCTCGGCGGATGGCATCCCAAGTCGCCCAATGTAAATCATGAAATTCGAGTTACCAAATCGTAATTAAAAACCGTTACTGGAGCGTAATTAAAAACGGATCGGGGGTGGTTGACCGTGCGGGCATTGCGCGAAGGACGAGAATTCAACCGATGGGCACCTTGGAGCGGAATGGTCGGGCGAAAGATCAGATTGGATCCAGTATCGCGCGAATTTTGTGGGCGATTTCATTCAGAACGACGGGTTTCATGACAAAACCTTTAATGCCCATCTGGAGGGCTTTGTCTTCGGTGATGCGCTCACTGTACCCTGTGCACAGAATTATGGGGATATCCGGCCGGATCGCCAGCAGTTTGGTGGCCAGATCTTCACCGGTCATGTTCGGCATGGTCATATCCGTGATGACCATATCGAACCGACCCGGCTGATTCCGAAAAAGCTCCAGGGCTTCGACGCTGCTGCCGAGAGCTGTCACCGCGTACCCTAATCTTTCCAGCATCCGTTTCCCGATTTCCACCAGGGTTTGCTCGTCATCCACGAAGAGAATTCGTTCGCGCCCCCCGGGCAGCCCAGGGGTTTTGGCGGAGTCGGGGACTGCTTCTCCATCGATTGCCGGGAGGTAGACATCAAAACGGGAACCTTCGCCGCTCCGGCTCTCTGCGGTAATGATGCCGCCATGGCTTTCGACGATCCCATGGATTACGGCCAGTCCCAATCCGGTTCCGACCTCCTTTTCCTTGGTCGTGAAATAGGGATCAAAGATCTTTTCCAGGACCTCCCGGGTCATGCCATGGCCCGTATCACGGACCGTCAGTTTCAGATAGTTCCCCGCTTTAAGAAGGTTCGTCGCCAAGAACGTGTCGGCGGCGACGGCCACATTGGTACAGCTTACATCCAGGATGCCTCCCGTCTCACGCATGGCATGGGCCGCATTGGTGCATAGATTCATCATCAGTTGCAGGATCTGGGTCGGATCGGCCTCAATTAGATTTATGTCGGCGTCGATATGGGAGCGTATTTCAATGGTGGTGGGCAGCGAAGCTCTCAGCAGCTTTAGGCTTTCCTTGACAATCGGCGTGACCGACAGAGGCATTCTTTGCTGCTCGGTTTGGCGGCTGAATTCAAGAATATGGCCGACCAGCGCCTTAGCCCGTTCACTGGCCTTGAGGATCTCATTCAGGTTATCCTCGATCTCAGCGCCGGGCTGAACGTCTAGCAGGGATAGTTCGGTGTAGCCCATCACGGCGGACAGGATATTGTTGAAATCGTGGGCGATGCCTCCAGCGAGCGTACCGATTGCTTCCATCTTCTGGGCGCGACGAAGCTGCCTTTCTAGATGCTTACGCTTGGTAATGTCGTTGCCGATACAAAGGATCTCCAATATTTCACCGCGACTATTGCGAAAGGGCCTGTTGGTCCAAGCAACCCAGACCCGCTCACCGTTACGGCGCATATTTTCATTTTCGTGGGTCGAATAATTGTCCGGATGGGCCAAGATATCATGGATCATCGCCGTGAGGTTGTGCCCGGCGGTATCTTTTTCCGGTACGATCGTTCCCACACAATTGCGGCCGATTATCTCCTCGGCGGAATAACCGAAAAATTTTTGGGCATACTCGTTAAAAAAAGTGATGCGGCCTTGGGCATCCAGTCGTAGAATCATACTGCTGGAATTCTCGACGAGTTCCTTGTATTTTTCCTCACTTTCCCCCAGGGCTTTCTCCGCTTTTTGCCGTTCGGTGATATCGATAATGAATCCCCTCAAACCTACCGGCTGTCCCTCGCGGATGATAACGGAGGAACGCAACATGGCCGCAAAGCGGGTTCCGTCTTTCCTCAAGGCGGTATACTCATTGAGCCCGGTCTCTTCGGCCCGGATAAGCCTGCGCGCATTCTCCCTGGCCCGGGGCCGGTCTTCGTGAATTAACATATCAAAGCCATTTAAGCCTTGGGCAAAATCCTGCTTGGTATATCCAAACTGACTGAAAGCATTGGCGTTTACAAACGTGAGCCGGCCCGCCAGATCCATTTCATAAATGGTTTCCGGCAACAGTTCGGCCAACTCTCTGAATCTTGCTTCACTTTCGCGGCGAGCCTGCTCGGCCTTCTTCTTGGCGGTGATGTTGGCCACGTTGGCGAGCAGAGCCGGTTGACCTTGATCTTCGATGGCGGTGGCCCGGACTTCGACCCAAATTGTTTCCCCGTCTTTGCGGATGAGACGCGTTTCATCGTATTGATCGGGGGGTGATGCCAAGGTTTTTCCCAGGATTTGTGCGCGCACCCGGGGCCGGTCCTCGGGGTGCACAATGTCACCAAAGCCTAATCGGCTCAATTCGGTGGCAGCATAACCGGTTATTTCCTGGAAAGTGCGGTTGGCGAAGCGGATCTCTTGGTCGGTAAGGATCACAATGCCGGTCAGCGCGTGGTCAACCAGAGCCCGGTAGCGGGCTTCGGATTCGGCCAGTTTCTGGGTGCGTTGCGCTACCAAAGATTCCAGCTTTTCAGTGTGTTTGTGCAGCATTTCCTCAAGATCCTTTTTCTGCTGAATATCACGGGCGACACCGTACACCGTAACCAGCCGCCCCTGCTGGTCATAGACGGGTCTGGTTCGAATTTGGATCCATATTCTTTCTCCCTGCCGATTCAGCACTTGCAGATCCCACGGTTGCGGTATGGGTTCGCCCTTACTCTGCCGCTCCGTCCGTGTCAGCGCCTCCGGTAAGAATTCGGGAGACACAACCGTCTGAAAGTCAAGGTTTCTAATTTCATCGCCGGAGTAACCCAGCAAGTTTTCCAAGGCCGGACTGACATAAGTAAATCGGCCTTGCGCGTCGTGGCCGAAAACCACGTCTTCCAAATGCGCCAGCATTTCTTGATAGATGCAAAAATCTTCAGGCGTTGGGGTGCCTGTGATTTGCCGTTCGGCGGCGTTGCCATGGGAGCAACCAAAAGACGAAGTCATCAATAATGAATCCTTTTTAGAGGTTGAAACTTGTATGGAGCGCACCATTTGACGGCGTGGCAAGCATGCCTTGTGCCGCCGGCTTCCGGTCCATTTATTGGGGGCTTCTGGCTAAATTTCTTCGTGCAAACCGGGGGCAAAGATGTTATACGCTGCGCACGTCGACCAGCATACCCTTCGATGTCGGCTAGATCGCCTAATTGCATCGTCAGGCTCAGCAGGTGAAGCATTCCTGCAGCCCTGCAGGAACTATGCCAAGTCGGCGGGGAGGGCTCCTATCCCCTAATTCAGTCCCTGATGGCTGAGATTGCGGGTCCTGCACTAGCGGCCGGCGTGGTCCGAGCTCCAGCGTGACCACGTGTCACATATTTGACTCGAACAACTTATTCTATTTTAGAGGGCCTCAGGAATTTTATTCCCGGTTGACTGCCGGCGTAACCGCCACGCCTTGGAGTTCCAAAAACGCGATTCCAGGCCGCTGGTCGAGCTTCAGGCTCTCGGGAAAGGAAAATGCCTATCATGCGGCGAGAAGAAAAGGAGATTACAGCGCCCACCGAAATCGAGGCGATCATCCGCCAGGCAGCAGTGTGTCGCCTGGCCATGGTCGATGGCGACCGGCCCTATATGGTGCCGTTGTGTTTTGGTTATAGGAGCGGTGAGCTTTATTTTCATACGGCATCCGAAGGTAAGAAGCTGGATATCCTCAAAAAAAACAATCGAGTGTGTTTCGAATTCGAAACTGGGGTTCGATTGCGCCGGGGCCCCACCGCATGTGAATGGGGCATGCACTACCGGAGTGTGATCGGTTTCGGCGTGGCTTCGTTGATCGAGGATGCCGCCTCCAAGCGCCGCGCCTTGGATATCATCATGGCCAACTACGCGGACGGAACATTTGAATTTGCCGATGCGTCCCTCAATCAAACCGTCGTGATAAAGATCGACGTCGCCAGTATGACCGGCAAAGCGTCCGAGTAAAGTTGATTTTGCCGCGATAAATCCGACCGGCATGCAAATCCCGGGGACGGAATGTGGGCGCACTTGGCGCAGTGGGGATCCATTCGCGGCATTCCTGGAAGCCTTCGACAGCTTGCCGAAGGGCCGGCGGGACAGGAGCGTTTGTCCGGGAGGGGTTGGAAGCCGGGCTTAAACCTGGTGCGCTTGGATGCCGGTTGCGCCGCATGCGCAACGTCTTCGGCGAGCCTGGACACTTGCGCCGGTTTTAAAGCCGGTATGGTTTCTTCAAGCGCTGAAAGGCCAGAACGAGGCCTGCAATGGTTTTGCCATCCTGGATTTCCCCGCGGAAAATCATTTCCATCGCCTGGGCGAATTCAACCTCGAACACGCTGAGGACTTCATTCTGATCGAGATTCTGTTGTGCTGGGATCAGATTGGAAGCCAGGTAGAGATGGATTTTTTCATCTGAACAGCCGGGCGCCGGGGTAATTTCTCCCAGTTTCTGCCATTCTTGGGCGGAGTAGCCCGTTTCCTCGATGAGTTCTCTTTGGGCACAAGTGAGGGCCGTTTCGCGGTTGTCGAGTGTTCCCGCCGGAATCTCCCAGATATATTCGCGCAGGGCATGACGATACTGTTGGATCAATATCACCCGGGTGTCGCTGAGTAACGGGACGATCGCGGCCGCGCCCGGGTGGTGGAGAAATTCCATAGCGGTGGTCGCACCGTTAGCCAGGGTGATATTTTCAGTGAGCAACGCGAAAACTTTTCCCTGATGCAAGGTGGTCCGGGTGTTTATCTTAGCCGTCATGAGAAACTCCTCGTCAAGCGGTCAATCAAATTCAGAAATCAAAATACTTACCCGTGCGGGGAAGACACGCCTTTCTGCGGCGGCGATGGCGACGCGCCTCTTGACGAATCGGAATATTTAATATAAACTTCTGTAATTAAAAGATAAATTAATTCAGTGGCCTGATGGGGGATTCGATCCCCAATTTTTTATTCTTCGGTGTTGGCGGACTCTGTCAAGAGAAAACAAAGAACCATAATATCTAATAATTACAAGCGTCAACGTTATGGTTTTCCAATTTGCATGGGATCCAATGATGGATCAAACAGCGACCCCGTGACGCTTTGACGCAATCGGGTTTAGCACAGGAGGAGCTAAAATGAAATCCCCGCTGATTAAAATGGCTCTGCCCGGGCCGCGGGCCCGAAAATTCATTAAGCTGGACAAGACCTTCGTTTCACCGTCTTACACTCGGATTTACCCGCTGGTGGTCGAGAAGGCGGACGGGCTGTGGGTTTACGATGTTGATGGAAATAGGTTTCTCGATTTCACCGCCGGGATTGCGGTCAACGCCACCGGGCATTGTCATCCGGATGTGGTTAAAGCCATCAAAGATCAGGCGGATAAGCTCTTGCACATGTCGGGGACCGATTTTTATTATACGCCGCAAATCAAACTGGCGGAGAAACTGGCATCCTTGGCGCCCGGAAACGGCGGCAAACGCGTGTACTTCGGTAATTCCGGGGCCGAGGCGGTGGAGGCGGCCTTTAAGTTGGCCCGCTGGCATACGCAACGCGAGTTGAACGTGGCTTTTTTCGGGGCCTTCCACGGACGGACGATGGGCGCCTTGTCGTTAACGGCCAGCAAAACCGTGCAGAAAAAGCATTATAATCCGTTTGTGCCTGGTATCACGCATATCCCCTATGCGTACTGTTACCGCTGTGCTTACAATTTGTGCTACCCCGACTGCGGTTTGTTTTGTGTCCATTGGGTTGAAGATACGCTTTTTCGAACTACCATGCCTCCCGAAGAAGTGGCGGCCATATTTGTGGAGCCGATTCAGGGGGAGGGCGGTTATATCGTTCCGCCGCCCGATTTTCATAAAGAGCTTCAAAAAATTGCCCGGAAATATGGAATTCTTTACGTTGCGGATGAAGTTCAATCGGGAATGGGACGCACCGGCAAGATGTTTGCCATGGAACATTTTGGCGTCGATGCGGATATCATGGCCTTGGCTAAAGGGATTGCCTCGGGCCTGCCCCTCGGGGCCATGGTAGCCCGGGCGGATATCATGAACTGGGAGGCCGGGTCGCATGCGTCCACCTTCGGCGGCAATCCTCTGTCCTGCCAAGCCGCCATGGCAACCATCGCGCTGCTGGAGAAAAACCTGATGAAAAATGCTGTGAAGCAGGGAGAGCGGCTGATGAACGGACTGCGCACACTCCAAAAAACCTATGAATGCTTGGGCGATGTGCGGGGCAAAGGATTGATGATCGGCGTTGAACTGGTAAAAGATCGTGAAACCAAAGCGCCGGCCGCCGACTGGCGCGGCCACATCATCAGAAAGGCTTTCAAGAAAGGGTTGTTGATCTTGGGTTGCGGTGAAAACAGCGTCCGTTTCTGTCCGGCCCTCACGGTATCCGCAGCGGAAATTGATGAATGTTTAACCATCTTCGAAGAAGCCGTCAAGGAGGTGGCGGGATAAGGCCAACCCCTGGAAAATTCTAGGGTCGGTCAGCGCGCCGACCCTTTCACGCAAGCGGTGCGGGGTGGTCCTCCCGTGCCTAAGATTTGTCCCCCCAAAGGACCCCGCCGTGCGCCAGAATGACTCGCAACGGTTTCCGATGATGCCTAGTTTATTTTTTTATGCATCAACTTAAATGAAGCGCAACTCATCGATCCGCCCTTCTGTGCGTGTGTTTCTCCCATCTTTTCTGGCGCAGGAGATTACGACGTCGCGGCTGACGCTTGCCAAGGGTGGTCAGTTTAGATGGACCGGCACGCGGCCTTTGCGGGTTGGGAGGAGCGGAGGCGAACTTTGCCGGTCGCTTCCGAATCCGAAGGCGAAAGGGACCATGCAATCCATTCTGGAAAAACTGGATCTGTCGGGAGAACAAGCGGGGCCGGCACCGGTTCCTGACTGGCCGGCGGGGGCCCTTGTTTGACCGCCGTATCGCCCGTCGACGGTCAGGTGATTGGCAACAATCGGTGGCGCCTTCGGGGGCGAGCAAGATACGGGCGGCGGTCGGGAATCAGGGTCCGACGTCTGGAAGGCCTATATGCGGCGGCAAACATGCACCATCAACTGGTCCGGGGAGCTGCCGTTGGCGCAGGGGATTCAATTCAAGGTCCGCTCCTCGTCCTGACAGCCTTCATACTTCGCGGCGGTTGAACAGGTCGGGGGGGTGCAGGGGCTCACTGCGATGGCGTGGCCAGCCAGCGTGCCACCGCTTCCGCAACACCGGCTTCGTCGTGGGAGGCAACCGCGGGGAAGCGCCTCTTGAGCGCCTCGGGGGCGTTTGACACCACGAAACTGGTTCCCGACCATTCCAACAAATCCAGATCGTTAAAGTCGTTCCCCACGGCCAGAACATCGCGGGGGCGAATACCGAGCGCAGCGGTGAGCCAGGCGGCGGTCAGGCTTTTGGACACGCTAGGCGGAAAAATTTCAATCCAGGTCGATTGACCGTCCAGAGGCGAGGTGGTTTGAATGATGCTGAGATCGGGTAATTCCCTGCGAACAATCCCCAACGCCCGTTTACTCTGGGGGGCCGGTACCACCGCCAGCAACTGGGTGGCGGGGCCGAAACCGTCGCCGGATTGGTCCAAAGGAAAGGCGTAGGGCCGATAGAGCGCCAGGCGTTTTTGAAAATCGGGGTTATCGCCGGGGGACCCCCAGTACGCAAACACATGATTATCAGGTATCGGCCGGTGGACCATGAAATCGAGTCCGGCGGCCAGGAGAACCTGCATCGCCCGTTGAACCTCAGCGGCTTCCAGCGCTGTTTTTCGGATGATGCGTCGGGTGGGATGGTGGCAAACTCCCGCACCGGTGGAAAAGATGACATAATCGATCGGCAGGTCCGCCCCGGCGACGGTCTTGAAAGAATGGAAGGAACGACCCGTGGCGATGGAACGCACAAATCCCCGCCGGCCCAAATTCTTGAGCGCCACAAGATCGTTGTCGGCGACGGTCCGATCTGAGCGCAGCAAGGTGCCATCGAAGTCGGTGATGAAAAGACCGGGCGGTTTTTTCAGATTCGGTGGGCCTGCTTTTCCAAACTCCTCGGGATTAATCATGAACTGATCTTTGGCCGGCAAGGTGTCGCGGGTATTTGGGCTGCACTATAAGCAAAGATAACGGGGGGTGTCAACTGAAATCCCCCGCGGTTTGGCTTCATCAGGGATCGCGAATGTGCCGGCGGGGTGGTTCTTTTCGAACTATGGCGGCTGGTAACCGTTTAGCCCTTTGAAAAACCGTAGATAGGCCGTCGACCGGGATATTTTTCATACCGCTAAATTGATACCGCGGCTGAAAAAACGAAAGTTGAGCCTCTTGCCCGGAATAAAACCCTACGGGCGGGAGTTCCTTTCAGCCGAACGATCGCTAAAGAAACAAGGTGCAAGTGACGATATAGCTTTTGCACGCAGGCAAGAAGATCCCGGCTTCGCAACCGAGGAGCCAGGGAGCGCTCCATTGGATGGGATGGGGGCTATGAATGACGACGGAGAAGAAAGGTTTGCCTGAAACCCTGGGGAAAGAGGAGTAGTTGAAAGGAGACGGTGAATTAATGGAAAAGGAAGCGATCATTTATTTTGATAATCTGGGGTTCGGCTGGGTTCTCGATCCTCTCATGCTGAAAGAGCTTAAACTGAGTTCCATCCGAGACGATATAATTACCGATCGCTCGCTGATTAAAATTATCGAAAATATTTTATCCGATAATCCAATCATTTGAATACGCACTTGGCATTCGCGCACGCGAATATCCATCAACACCACGCAGCGGCCTACTCCCCAAAGTCAGCGGTTTGTGTTAATATAGCAAAAAGTTTCTCAGGTGATCATTTTAGCCCCTGCCTGAAACGAATGACGGCGGCCGCGGCTATCGTCCAGCAAGGGGATTGAAATACGCTGCCTATCTTTTTGTGGCTCTCCGCCTTAACGGCGGTGATTTTGTCTTTGAACCTTTCACATCCCGCCGGCGGGATTCATCGTCAGATGGACCCTTAACAAACTTGCGGTTGCGCCGGTCGTTGAAGCCGGCCACAGCCGGTGCAACTTCGGTTCCGACTTTTGAATTGAGGTTAAAAATGGCCCCCCAAAACTGGGATAATCATCTATTTCGAGGGCTTCTGCAATCGGATGACGGCGTCATCATTTCAGTCCTGGACGCCAATCAGGAAATGATTACCTTTCAGACGGCTTTTGGGCTCAGCGCGCAACTCATCGATCATCTTAAGCATCAGCCCGAAGATATTGTCTTCAGCGAGCGGTCCCGGATTGCGCGTTTGGGCGTTCAAATCAAGTGCGAGCCGCCCAGCGCCGCTAACCTGGAAGGCGATACGGTGACGCTGACACTGCGGGCGTCGTCTCTCATACCCGGTTACCCGGCGATCGAGGAACTGCGGGAGTTTTTTTCGTTGGGGCTGCCGGTGGGGCGCCTCGTCTTTTGCGATCCAGAAGCGCTCTTGACGTCCGACGAGGTGCTGGAAGCCATCGAACGGGCCGAACTCAAGCTCCCGGCCTCAACGGCCATTTCCAGCGATGGCAGTATTGTCATCGCGCCCCACAAAGTGGTCTGCCGACTGAGAGAAAAATTAACTCAGGAAACCCTCGGTCGTATCTTGCTGCGCGGGGATGGACGGGAACTTCTAAACCGGTATCAGGTTCCGCACGTGGTCCCGGCGGTGAACATCGCTGCGGGTCAAGGTGTCATCACCACCTGTTCCATGTACCTGAACGAACATTATGTCGTCCTGCAAAGCGGCTACGAGTTGGGACGGAACCTCCCGGCCACGGTTTTGGACCCGATTAAAACCCGGGGCATCCGGATTTATCTCGAAATCGTCAACCAGAGCAAGCACCCGATTGTCAATCCCTTGATTTCAGCCAAAGTCTACTGCGCGGGTAAATCCCAGAACAGTGCCCGCAGCCGGAAATTCACGCATGGCGCCAGCCGCTATACTTACCAGCAGATGCGCGCATTGGAAAAGCGCCTGGACGATGAGGCCCCATCGACGTGCCACTTTTTGAACAAACCGGCGGCAATTCTTCCCAACGAATCCGGACGAGTGGACCGGGTCCGAATATTTATGAACGGTCCCGGTGAACCCTGTGACGTGACCAAGGCCCTTTGTGCGGTGGCCCGGCGTAATTTCTCCCCGCAGAGCGACTGCCGCCATGTGTACGCAACCTCCCGGATTGATCCGGCCCTGAAGAATTCCGCGGGGGTGCTGGTTATGAAGTATTTTCCCAACCTCATCGAGCACCGGGACATTATCAATCTCGTCTGTGCGGGCAAGATCGAAGCGCTCTATTTCTTTGAGCCCTCCTGCGAGCATGGACCGTTTCTTTCGGAAAGCGATCATAACCGCCTGCAGGAATACCATGCCTTTGGTCTGGAGGTTTATTGGGTGTCGGGTTTGAACGATTGTCTGATGGTGCACACCGTGCGGGACGGGAAAGGCTATTTTGTGTTGCCCGAACGTCTGGCCGATTTTCACAAGTCCATGCTCTTTGCTTTCTACGGCTCAAACCAGAAGCTATCCCAACAGGGCGAAGCGCGGCTGGGACAACTCATGGACGCTTTCGTCGACTTCTGGGGGCAGAATATCGGGATCGTCACCGGCGGCGGCAGCGGCGTGATGGAGCAGGCCAACATGCTGGCGCGCCGCCGCGGTATTCTCTCCGGGGCCAATTTTTTGGATATTACCGACCAGTCCCTGACCACCGACGTCGACTTTTGCCAGGTTTTTCAGGCCACCTGTCGTCATAGCCGGCAAAAATGGTTTGAAGTGGCCTCTTTTCCCATTTTTAATGTGGGGGGGCTGGGGTCGCTGGAAGAGCTGGGGATTACCCTGTGCAACATGAAGCTGGCGATTTTGGACCCCGTTCCGGTTATCCTGTTTGACACCGAAAATGGCGGTGGCTTCTGGGATGGAATCAAAATGCAGATCCACGCGATGATCAAAGAGGGAAGGGCACCGGCGTGGATCCAGGACAATATCGTTCTCACCGACGATCCCCAGGTGGTCATTGATGTCTACCGCAATCGCCTGCAGTTGTTTTAATGTGGGCGAAAATCGCGATGATTTTTGACTTCTGCGCAAGTCAGATTCCGGCAAGGATGGGTTGGTGGAATCAAGCACGCCGTTGAGCAAAGGGAACCGAGCTAACGGCCAACCGTCAAAAGCCGACTAAGAAAGTCGAATGCGCCTGCGTCCTCACAGGACGATGGGGTTTTCCCCCAACAAGGCGCGAAAAGGCTCTCAAACCTGAGGCGTGATGCTTTCCGTCCGATGCCGGCCGATTTTTGACAACCGCGGCGATGTTAGAGCTTCTCGGCCTGCGTCGTCAGATATTCCGATACCCCTTCCGCTGTTGGCTGCATGCCCATTTCACCTCTTTTCCAGCCTGCGGGACACACTTCCCCGTATTGCTCGGTAAACTGCAGCGCGTCCACGACCCGGAGCATTTCGTCCACATTGCGTCCGATGGGCAAGTTGTTGACAACTTGGTGTTGGACAATGCCATTCCGATCAATCAGGAAGGACGCCCGCAGGGCCACCCCCTCGGGATGCTCAATGCCGTAAGCCTGGGTAATTGCGTGCTTGACATCCGCCACAAGGGGGAATTTCACCGGGCCGATGCCGCCGTCATTGATGGATGTATTGCGCCAGGCAAAATGGGTAAACTGCGAGTCAATGGAAACACCCACCACCTCCACCGCCCGGTCTTTGAATTGGTCGACGCGATGATCATGGGCAATGATTTCGGTGGGACACACAAAGGTGAAATCCAGGGGCCAGAAAAACAGTACCACGTATTTTCCTCGTAAATCCGACACCTTGAAGTCTTCTTTGATGGTACCGTCGGGCATCACGGCCGGGGCCAAAAAATCCGGTGCTTCTTTCGCCACTAAAACGCTCATGGGATGCTCCTTTCTCGGTCTGCGGTCGTTAGACCGTTTGTTGTGTTTGCCGTCGGCGTAACCGTTTAGCCCTTTGAAAAACCGTGGATAGGCCATCGACCGGGATATTTTGCATACAGCTAAATTGATACCGGTCTGCATGTTCCCGTTGCGATAGGGTTGCCGTCACTCTCTTTTAAGGTTTCTTGCTTCCGGTTGCCGATCCATGTGTTTCGATGGGGCGGATGGGGGCCTCATGGAGAAGGGCCGGAATCAGGCCGTCAGTTTAAACCGTATCCGCAGTGTTTTGTTTTCAAAACGGGTCGATACAATCTGAAAGCCGGAAATTTCTTTGGTCGACCGCACGTGCGGGCCGATGCAGGGACAGGCGTCATAGTCGCCGATATGGATGATTCTGATCCGGTCACCGACATCCGGCGGCAATTTGCCCATATGGTAATGTTTGTGCGCTTGGCCCGGCGATATAAAAGTTGCGTGGACCGGCAGGTCGGCTTGGATAATCTGATTGACGCGCCTTTGGATTTCTTCAAGTTCTTGCGGAGTCAAAGACCGGTCAAAATGATAATCGCATTTTGATTTTTTTTTCTCAATATGGGCGTTGAAACAGCGCCCGCAATGAAACATGCGATCCATGGTTTGATTGAGAATATGCTCGGCCGTGTGCATGCGCGGATCGGTCTTCTTTTTCACGTCTGTCACCGTTCCTCTCTGATGGGCAACGAGCGTGCGCCCGTCCGGCCTTCGATGCTCACAATCGGGTGAGCCCGGAAAGGGTTGACCTTCAATTCATGGGGCGAAAAATGCCTCTGGTTTCATCGAATGGGAAAATAGTCCCGCAATAGGGTAGACAAAATTGACCGGAATGGCAAGGAAATGGTATCGTTTTAGGCCATTGTCCGGCGTCAATCGCGGAGGACATGCGAACGGGTTGGCGTGGGTCTAAAAACCTCAATGAACGCCCCATTGATAACAAGGAGGGAGACGGCATGAATAAGCTCACAATTTACGCTAAATTTCCCGATGATTCCATGGCTGAGCTGCAGGCCTTATGCTCTGAGTTGGCAATCGTGGCCTGCGAAGACGAGCACGCGCTGCTGTTCCATCTGGAAGAAACTGAGATTTTTTTCACGATGTTCCGCCTGATCGATGCGCAAATGCTGCGCCGGGCTCCCCGACTCAAATGGATACAAGCCCTTACCGCCGGAGTTGATACGCTGCCGCTCGATGAAATCAGAAGACGCGGCATCATATTGTCCAATGGCCGCGGAATTCATCGAATTCACATGGCCGAGACACGCGGACTGATCGCTGAAAAGTATTTCCGCTTGATGAAACCCACGGCGTGTTTTATCAAAATGGGAAGAGGGCCGACCGTCAACCAGGCCGATTTGCTGGCCGCCTTGCAGGACCAAAAGATACGAGGCTTGTGCAGTGATGTTTTCGAAACCGAACCGCTTCCGTCGGATAGCCCCTTGTGGAACATGGAAAACGTCATCCTTACGCCCCATATTGCCGGCGTATCAGCGCAATATATCGAGCGGGCGATGGAGATCATCCGCCATAATGTAAAGGTGTATGCCAGCGGAGCCGGCGAGA
>CP070697.1:53979-77907 GCA_020353555.1 Desulfobacterales bacterium | reverse complement strand
AGTTCAGCCCTTTGAAAAACCATGGATAGGCCGATCAACGGTCGGCCGGGATATTTTTCATACGGCTAAATTGATGCGAAATTTCAAAAACGATGAATTTTGCCCGGGCCGTGCAGGGCTCAAAGTCAAGGTTGGGTTTCCCGAGGCTATATTAGGATGAGTTTGGAATGTCAAGCGCCGGCAGGCACCCCCACCCAACCGGATTTTCGCGGGGCCCCGATTTCTGTGGCTTGCCCCCTTGGGCGGCGTAGCGGTTGAGGGGAGCGGAAATCCGCGACGAGAGAAGGGCGGCGTTTGATTTCTTGCGGGCCGATCGAAAGCAACCCCAGCACCTGTAAGGAGGTAAAGAATGGTTCCCGAATTTAAGAAGATTCTTTTTACCACCGATCTTTCCAAAAGCGCGCGCTATGCCTTTGATTATGCCGTAAGCCTGGCCCATCGCTATGGGGCCCGTATCACCATCCTGCACGTGATGGAGGAAGTGTCGCCCGCCGCCAGTGTGCATCTCAGAGATTTTCTGGGACAAGAAAAGTGGCAGCAGCTGGAGGACAGCCACAAAGAGGAGGCCCGGCAGATACTGATCGGCAAGAAGCGGGAAGCAATGCTGATCCGAGAGGCCCTGGGTGAATTCTGCGACCAAGCCCAAAAAGATCTGACGGAGGCGGAATTCACCATGGATGAAATCGTCGTGACCCGCGGCAATGTGGTCGACGAGATCCTCAATGAGGCCAAAGAGCGTGGCTGCGATTTGATCGTCATGGGATACCACGTGCGGGGCAGACTGGAGGAGACCTTTTTGGGGAGCACCACCCGCAGGGTCCTGCGACGCAGCGCCCTACCGGTCATGCTGGTACGCCTTACTGAATAAGGGGCGGCGCGTTTTGTGCCCGGGACGGCGGACAGGATGCCGGTTATGCGGCGCAAGTATCAAAACCCGCGTTGAGGGAAGCTGAGCGGCACGGCTGTAACCGGATTAAGCGGGTTTCCCGGTTTGCTGCATTTTTGACGCGGTCGGGAGTTTCGCGATTCGGATTGCGGATCGATTGCGGGATCATAGTAATTTAAGCGGAGAGATTTTTAGATGAAGGCTTTGAAGCGAATGATGGGGTGGGTTTTAGGGGCAACCGTGGTGGTTGCGTCGAGTGGATATGCCTGGGGGTTTGCAAATCAAGAAAGCGAACCGCGGCTGGAAGAGGGGCCGGTCCTTGATGTCTACCAACCGGTTGCCGCAATTCCTTTGGGCAAAATCCTGGCGGTGCGCGGACAGGTTTTGGTCGTGCATGCCAATGCTCCTGAGCGTTATTGGGCCAGAACCGGCCTTCCGTTGTATAGAGGGGATACGTTGCTCACGCTGACCGACGGGCAAATCGAAGGTAGACTTAGCGATGGCAGCCGATTCAGTCTGGCGCCGGCATCGATGCTGGTAATCAAAAAAGGCGTTTTCGACCAGGAGCGCAAGCATCGACTGGGGGATTTTTTCTTGGGTGCGGGCAAAGCGCGCTTCAAAGTGGAAGACCGCGATGAATTCACGCGACAGGAGTTCAAGGTTCAAACCGGAACCGCCGTCGTGCAAACCGGTGCTTCTGATTTTATTGTCTGGGCCTCCTGGACGACCACCGTCGTCACTGCGCTGCGAAACACCCAGTTGGAAGTGATGAGCACGACGGATCCAACGAACATCATCGCGTTGGCCGAGTTTCAGCGTACCGTCGTCGAACAGGGTGAAACGCCGTCCATGGTCCAGGCGGTGTCCCCTGAGGAAGTCGATCAGATGATCAGCGACTTTCGGTATTCGCCGCAATTGGAGTTATCCCAGCCTTCCGGTGTTCGGCCGGAATCGCGCTCGGAATAAGGATCCGGGATGGAATCCGATTTTTAGGCGGGTTTGAAGTCTTTGAAAAAATGGGCGGTATGGTTTTTGTATTGCTGGGCGACATCTTTATTGTAGACCACGAATATGTCCCCATCCAAATCGGTGATTCGTCGGTGGGGGGTGTTGAAATTTTCAAGCGTCCGGTTAATGATTTCATCGGCGGAAAAAATGTGGCCGTTATAGCCAAGGACGTAATGCAGGTCAACGCCGCTTTTGTCCTTGCCCCACAATAGGGTCCGTAAATGATCTTTTAGATCATCGATTTTTTTCTTCATCGTCGGAACCGGGATCCGGTTAAATTTTTCATCAAAGGCGGTAAAGTAAATATTGGCGGGAAATACGGGCTGCATGGAAAGGACCTCGGTATAGATATCGGCCGCCAGCTTGTGGGCGGCATTTTTTATTTTGAGCCCGGCCAGAGTATCCTTCGGGTCCGGAGGCTGCATGCGGGAAGGTTGCCCGAATTTGATGGAGAGATTGCCTTTTTTCTTATCCCGGGTGAACTCTCGCATAATGTAGCCCAGATCCTGTCGATAAATCCTTTCCGGTTCGACACCGGAATCCTGGAGCTTGACGAGCTCCATGAAATTGACGTCTTCCAGGACCGGTTCGTAAGCGATATTGACCGCCACCACATATATTTCCGCGCCGGTATGAAAAGAAGCTTCCAGATCCATCAAAAACGGCAGATGATGAAATCCATCGATTTGGCCGGTGTAGCTTCGGCCGGTTTTCGTTTCGTTTTTTTTCAAGAGTTCGAGTAAACCGGATTTAACCGTGGAATATCCGGGAAAGGTGACATACATTTCCCTTTCTTCCACGAGGTGGTAGCGGTAGGCGCGGGATAGGGAAAGAATATCTTTCTTGCCGAGTTTGATTCCATCTTCTTCGTCCTGTCTGATTGCAATCGGTTTTCTGAAAACCTTGAATGCGCCTCTTGATTTCAGATATTGGGCGATGCTGATACCATGATTGCCGCTCAATTCCGCGAACATCGGATTGACAAATTCCGGCAGAAGGTCTTTGAATATGTCGATATCATCGATGAAAAGATTAGAACCTCCTTCCGTTAGCACGCGCATGTTATTTTCGCGAAAAAGAATTGACAATATGATAAAATCGGCTTCACTGAGGTGGTTGGGCTTGAAGGTCACGGCGCAATCCGGATGATCTTCCCTAAACCGTTTGATGCCCTCCAGGCCGACAACGCGCATGTTAAAGGTATTGCCCCGTGCCAGCTGGACGATGGTCATTTCCAGGGGGCCGAGTTCGTGGTAATCATGTTCGATGAACGGGAACATGGACTCCATCTTTTTAAATATTTTCTCTTTCATGACAACTGCCTTTAAATGCAATAAAATCAACCGAAGCTTTAATTCTTTCGCCGGCGTATCAATTCAGCGGTATGAAAAATATCCCGGTCGGCCTATCCCTGGTTTTTCAAAGGGCTAGACTGTCACCCGACTGCTCACCATTATAGGGGGTTTAACGGATAATAGTCAACTAGAGCCGGCAAAATAAGCGGGCAGGGCGAGGGTGATCGCGGGTCGAAAACCGGCCCATGCGCAGGCGTCGGCAACATCCGCAGGTGGGCGGACGTGTTGCCAACCCCCGGCAAGATGCTATAATGTTTTTCAGCCGGGTTCAAAGGTGTTAGGTGGATTCGAATCCGGGAAACTCCAAGAGCGAGGCAGTTACACAGGGGGCGAAATTGAAGACACCCCTCAAGCAACGGGTTCAGGCGTGGCGATCCAAGAGTCGCGATTTCCTCCGATTCGACATCTGGCGGATCCGCATGGAAGATCTTTCCTGGGGGAGATCCTTCTGCATTGGACAGCTCCGCGTTTTGATTCTGACGGCCCGCGGCTTTCATAAAGATAAATGCCTGCTGCGCGCTTCCTCGCTGACCTTTTACACTCTATTTTCGATTGTTCCGGTGTTTGCAATGTTTTTCGGCATCGCCAAGGGATTTGGTTTTGAAAAGATGCTGGAAAAGGAGCTCCTTCACAATTTTCCCGGACAGGAAGAAGCGTTGAGCCGAGTTATTAATTTCTCCAGTTCGTTGCTGGAGAATACCAAGGGCGGCGTCATCGCCGGAATCGGCCTGGCGGTGCTTTTCTGGTCCGTGATCCGAGTTCTCAGTCATATCGAGAGTGCCTTCAACGATATCTGGGAAATCAAAGAAAATCGAAGCTTGAGCCGCAAATTCAGCGACTACCTGTCCCTTATGCTGATTAGCCCGATTCTGGTACTGATGTCCGGCAGCGCCACGGTTTTCATCCGGACCCAGGTGACGAATATCACGGAGCAAATCGCTTTTATCAGCATGTTCAGTGAGGCCATTTTCTTTCTGCTGAAATTCATGCCGTTCTTTCTGGTCTGGATCCTTTTCACCGTGGTCTACCTGATCATGCCGAATGCCAAAGTCAATTTCAAAGCCGGCCTTGCGGCCGGTGTGATCGCCGGAACGATCTATCAGGCGGCCCAGGGGGTTTACCTGGGCTTTCAAATCGGCGCCGCCCGCTATAACGCAATCTACGGGAGCTTTGCCGCCTTGCCCCTGTTCCTCATGTGGGTCCAGGTCAGCTGGTGGATCGTTTTGTTCGGGGCGGAACTTTCATTCGCCTTTCAGAATGTTAGCAGCTATGAATATGAACCCGATTGCCTGAATGTAAGCCCGGCGTTTAAAAAACTGCTGGCCCTGCAAACGGCCCATTTGTTGATTCAAAACTTTGCCCGCGGAGAAAAGCCCCTGACGGGACCGCAGATCGCGCGACGGCTGGCAATGCCGATTCGTCTGGTCCGCCATATTCTGTACGAACTGGTGGAGAGCAACGTGGTTTCGGAAACCCGCGTCCAGGAGAACAAAGAACCGGGCTACCAACCGGCCCGAGATATCAATGGGCTGACTATCCAGTACATCATCGAGGCCCTGGAGTGCAACGGCACCGATGATATCCCCGTCGCCCAAACCGCAGAATTGAAGGTTCTTTCCGACGCGTTGCAGCAATTCAGCCGTGCCATGGAAAATTCGCCGGCCAACAAGCGACTCAAAGATATCTAGTTCGACTTTGTCGCAGTAACCATTTTCAGCATGGGGCGCGGCCGGGATGATCAGATTGGAAACCGTGTCAAACGCGTGTTTCCTTATGACGGCGCGGCGGCGCATTCCCGCCACACGGGCCGTTTGATCGAACGCTTCCCCGCGCCCGCTCGCGGCCGCCCGGTGAATGTTTACCCCCTGATGTGAAGGCAAGCCAACCCGCCGGTCATCCGGCAGGCGGCACCCCTTCAACGATGAATTAAAACCAGAAAACATGTCCTATTCAACTTGCCGGCATTTTTTGTTCATCCGATTCGGTTTTCTTGGAAAAGCTCAAAGCATAATTGGTCTCAGATACCGGCTATTCCAATATCCGGCCGCGTCTAAGCTGTTCCGCGAGACTTGCTGGCATGGATGCCGAAAAATTGACTTTTGCAAGTGACAATGGTAACGTCATCAAGCATCATCATCAGCAACTTTGTTGGTCGATGAAGTCTGCTTGTTTGTCACATTCCAAGAAGTATCAAGGATTCAACCCCCAATGAGGAAAGGAGACTAATGCGATGGAGGCGTTTAAAGCGTTTTTTCCAAATATAGAATTTGGAGTTGGAAAATGGCGGTTGGCGGGAGATATAATAAAAGATTATGGCCGCAAGGCAATGCTGACGATCGATCCCTATCTCGATGCAAACGGTTTTAGTGACGAAATCAGTTCAATTTTAGGAAAAGCCTCGGTTGATATCATTAAATATACGGACATTGTTTCCAACCCCAATTGTTTTCGGGTTGATGAAGCCGCCGAAATCGCCCGAAAAGAAAATTGTGATGTTGTCGTGGCCGTGGGCGGGGGCAGTGCCATGGATTTCGGTAAGGCGGTCGCAGTCGTAGCGAGACAACCCGGAAAAGCTTGGGACTACACGGAAAGGACGGATCATGAAGTAAAACGTCCGACCGACAAAACATTGCCCATCGTAACGATTCCGACGACTGCCGGAACTGGATCTGAGGCCACGCACTATGCCGTTTTGAACAACCCTGAGATAAAAGAAAAAAGCACGATTGTCAGCACCTGGGTCATTCCCAAGGTCGGCATCGTGGATCCTGAGATGATGTACTCAATGCCGACCGAGCTCACCGCGCACACGGGAATCGATGCCTTTGCTCACTCCGTTGAATCTTATATCAACATCAACGCCCATGCCTTTTCGAAACTGCTTGCCTTGGAATCGATCAGACTGGTGGCGGAATACTTGCCCCCTGTGGTGGCCAACGGCAACAACAAAGAGGCTCGTGAGAAAATGGCTTGGGCAAGCACACTGGGAGGGGCGGCCATCGCTCATATAGGACCGGTCCTTGGCCACAGCTTGGCACAACCGGTTGGTGGGTTCAAGAATGCACCGCATGGCGGATCGATCGCGGCGTGCCTGGTCAAGGTTTTGGAATTTAGCTATGTCGCCGATCTAAAAAAATTTGCCGAAATCGCCGAGGCCATCGATCCGTCGGTGAGAGATTTGCCGCAGCGTGCAAAAGCCGAAAAATGCCCAGAGCTGGTTGCCCGCCTATTTAAAGATGTAAATGTGAATGTGCGCTTTCGTGACTTTGGTTTAAAGGAGGGAGATATCGATAAAGTCACTCATATCGCTACAACAGGGTATGGCTTTGATCTGGTCAACCATCCAAGGACGGTAACCGATGATGACCTCAAAAGACTTTACAGGGAGTGTTTATAGAGACAGCGGTTGTGATACCTCCTGAATCAATGATGCCAAAGAAGATCCAAACTGCCCGAATTCGAGGCATAAGTCTCTCCTTGGCCCTGGCGGTTATGCGGCTCAGGCTCTGGTACTTGAACAGTCGCCGGCGTGTCGGTTCTGACAGCTTCTTGGGAAGTCCAACTTCTGGCACGTTAAGGAGGGACTTGATCAATCGCAAAAGAGACCCACGATGTTTTTCTACAGTGTTAAAGCCTCTTGGGTCTCTTTCTTAAACAATACAATGTGATCCATATCAACCTTCAGCGAAACCCTCTCACCGATATCGGCTTTAAAGAACACATCCACTACGACTTTGAAACGCGTTTCACCAATCAGTAACGTCAGAATCTGTTTCGTGCCTGCCGGTTCAAGGACAAAAACTTCCCCTCGTAAAACGGAATCTTGATCATCTCCATCTGTGATATGGGCATAAATTGGTCTTATACCCAGTACAAGTTTTTCGTGTATTGAATTTAGGGATTGCAGCTTTTTGGCCCGATATTCGGGCAAATCCAGCTGAAGCCCATCCACGGAAATAAATATTTTACCGTTTTTCCGATTAATCCCACAATCCAGAAAATTCATGGGCGGATCGCCGACCATATCCGCCACAACCATATCGGTCGGATGATGATAGATTTCATCCGGAGAGCCGAATTGTCTTGTTTCCCCGTGGTCGAGAATCAAAATCATCTCCGCCATGGACGTGGCTTCACGGAAATCATGGGTAACAAAAATAACGGTCTTTCGCTCCTCTGAAAACATTTTCTTGAGCTCACCGCGGAGCCTGTTTCTTAATTTTGCATCGAGATGGGCGAGTGGTTCGTCAAACAGAAAAACATCCGCGTCACGGATCATGGCCCGGGCGAAAGCCACCCGTTGTCGTTGCCCGCCGCTGAGCTGGGTGACATTGCGATCGAGAAATTCATCAATTTCCAGGAATTCGGTTAATGTTTTGACCTTTTTTTCAATTTCGGATTTCTTAAATTTCCCTTTGCGTATGGGAACATTTAAGGGAAAAGCGATGTTTTCAAAAACAGTGAGGTGAGGATACAGTACATAGCGCTCAAAAGCCATCGCTATGTTTCTTTGCTCCACCGGTATGTCGTTGATCAAGCGGCCGTCGATCAATATCTCTCCAGAAGTAATTTTTTCCAGACCCGCAATCATCCGAAGTGTTGACGTCTTACCTGCCCCCGAAGGTCCTAAAATAGCGAGAAATTGTCCATCATCACAATGGAAGCTCAGGTTTTTAACCGCCTCTAAATCGCCATAGTTCTTGCAAACCTTTTTCAGGTCCAAGGTACTCAAGGCAAAATTCCTCCTGATTTCAGACTATTAAAATCGCATACCGGTTATACTATCAAAAACGTGGAGATAGTCCGGTTGCGGCTTCAGCCAAAGCATGGCATCTATCTCGGTCTTGAAGTCGTTCGGGAGAATGGCTTTGATTTTCGTTCCATTGCAGGATAATGTTATGATAATCTCATCCCCTAACGGTTCGATCACATAGACTTTACCAAAAATCGGGAATCCGGGGGCATCCTTTTTGCTGACTTCAAAGTGATTAGGCCTTATGCCGATCTGGTAGGGAATATTCTTTATTTCCCCATTTTTGGATACTTTTTGCATGATCCGATCCGGCATCTCAAATTCGAATTCGTGACATACAAGTTTTTTCCTATCGGCACGGCATTCGGCCTCCAAGAAATTCATCGGCGGGTCACCGATAAAATTCGCCACGAGTAGATTGGCCGGCCGGTTATAAATTTCCCACGGGGTTCCAATCTGCTGAATATTGCCGTAATTCATTAAAACGATTCGATCTGCCATGGATAGTGCTTCCGATTGATCATGGGTCACCAGAATCAGCGTGTTCTTTTCTAATAAATGTTTTCGCTTCAGATTGGCGCGTAACTCAAGCCGTTGTCGGCTGTCGAGGTGTGACAACGGTTCATCAAGCAAAAAGACGCTTGCCGGCCTGACCAAGGCTCTGGCAAGGGATATCCGCTGCTGCTGCCCTCCACTCAGATTCTTGACCGCCCTCTTGAGAATGGGTTTTAGGTCTACCATCTCAGCGATTTCATTTACTTTTCGTTCAATCTGCGAAGGATCAAAAAGATGGGACCGTCTCGGCGCCTTAAGTGGCAGCGCAATATTATCGAAAACGGACAGCGCCGGGTAGAGCGCGTAATCCTCGAAAGCCAAAGCGACATCTCGTTCGGCGGGTGATAGATCATTAACTATTCTCTCGTTAAATCGGATACGCCCTGCGGAGACCTTTTCTAATCCGGCGATCATTCTCAAGGTTGATGTTTTCCCGCAACCAGAGGGTCCCAGGATAGCCAAAAACTCACCATCTTTGCACTCGAGATCAATGCCTTTTACGGCTTCGACTTTACCGTATTTCTTCCATACCTTTTCTAGAGTGATTCTAGCCACATTCAATTCTTCCCTTCCGTAGCATCACCGCCTGCTGCTGATTATGGGCCATATCTAATGCTCGAAATCCATGTCAGGCAATTTGCACGCTTTTAGGTCCTGAAAACAAATTTCCCGATCGCATGGGCGGTATCCAAGTGGATTTGATGATTACCCTCTGACCGTACCCATCGTCAGACCTCTTATCAGGTATCTTTGACCCAAGAACGTAAAAAGCACCATGGGGATAATGATCATGGTTCCACAGGCGCAGACAACCTCCCACTGGACAATGGACATCTGATCAAGTTTCGGCAGCGCGATGGGCAGAGTGTTGGCCCGCAGGTTACACAAAGTCAGGGCAAAAACAAACTCGTTCCATGACATGATCATTGCAAAAATGGCTGTAGCGGCAATCCCGCCTTTGGCCGCGGGGAGGACAATCCTTCTTAACGCCTGAAAGCGGGTCATTCCGTCCACCATCGCGGCTTCTTCATATTCGACCGGAATACTGTCAAAAATACCTCTCATCATCCAGACCGTAAATGATAGATTGATCATAATATGAACAAGAAACAGGCCGGTAAGGGTATCGATAAGCGCCACCTCTGAAAAAATAAGATAAAATGGCACAACAAATCCGACGGGAGGGGCGAACCGCGTACTCAAAATGAAGAAAGCGAAATGTTCTTTGGCCTTGATTTCAAACCGGCTCAAGGCATAGGCCGCCAAAGTTCCAATAGTCGTCGCAAAGAACGTCGAAACAACGGCTACAACCGTGCTGTTAAAGACCCGTGTTGGAAAGTCAGGCACCAATTCAAAGACTCGATAATAGGCCTTCAAAGTGGGTTTGAAGATCCAGACGGGGGGCATTGAAAATACAAGATCGGCGGGCTTGAAAGATGTCAGTACAATATAGAAAATGGGAAAAAAGCACACGATAACAAGGCCAACCAACACGATGGGCACAATGATTTTCCGAAGATACGCTATGAACTCCTCCATTCTACAATTCCTCTCTCGCCTTCGTGAATCGAACGAAAAGGTCGCTGAAAATCAACACGATCGCCCAAATAATAATAACGACCGCAGCGCCTTCACCCATTGTAAGCAAGCGAAAGCTTTTGATAAAGGCCGATATATTGAGGGTGGTCGTGACATCCCCAGGGCCGCCGTTTGTCATGATAAAGATAATATCAAACGTTTTCAAAGAATCGATTGCTCGAAAGAGGAGGGCGAGCACCATCATGGGTTTCAGGAGCGGCAAACTGATGTATCGCGCGATCTGCCATTTCGACAGACCGTCGACCTGCGCCGCCTCATAGGGGGCCTTGGGCAGGCCCTGAAAGCCGGCCAACATGACAAGAAAAATAAAGGGGGTCCATTGCCACACGTCCACGATTACCAGGCTGATTAGGGCGGTCTTGGGATCAGAGATCCACGTTATTCCCTCGATGCCCACCAAAGACAACAAATAGTTAATAAGCCCCGTGCTCGGGTCCATGAGAAACTTAAAGGCCATTCCGATAACAACCGGTGTCAATACCATCGGCATAAGGAATACTGTTCTGAGAACGTTGATGATTCTGCTGCTAGCCGATAAAATCGAAGCGAGAGGAAATCCGATACTGAAGGAAATGGATACACTTAAGAAACTAAAAATTATAGTGATATAAAGGGAGCGCCAAAAGGTCGGGTTTCCAAACAGGTTGGCATAGTTGCGAAACCATATATAATGCCGTTCAGCCGAGGAAAACATGTCCCACTCTTGTAGGCTGAGATTGATGGCATACAAAAACGGATATAAAATGAGTCCGACAAGAATAATCATCGCCGGCGCCAGAAAGAGGTATCCTGAGTTCGTCACTCGACTCAATAGGTTGCCACGCGAATACTTCATTTCCTAATCACTCCCCTTTATTCAATGACGGCGCAGCCCTGTGCGATGCGATCGGCCATTGATCCCCGCCGCTTGGGGACCAATGGCTTCCATTCACATTTTGCTCGTTACTAACACCCCTTATCCTCGACCAATTTTGGCAAGCAGGCGTAAGCGTCATTATTCATTGCGCCTGATCGTGGGAATCATCCTGTTAATCATAGTAACCCGCTTTGGTCATAACATCCATGATCCCCTTCTGGGCATCATCGAGGGCTTGTTGCGGTGTTTTGCTACCGGCAATGACCGACGACCATGCATCACCGATATAGAAGATCACCTGACCATTCTCCGGGAAGACCGGCATAACTCGCCAATCAGCGACGGATAGGGTTTTCAGAATCATGTCCCCGACCGGACCAAATTGTTTTTTATACTTCTCCGAAGCTATCAGAGCAGGAATGCAGGGCGTCATACGATTCCCCGGCACGATACTCATATCGACCGTGCTTTTCGCCGTATACCATTTGATAAATTCCCAGGCGGCATCCACATCGGCCGCTCCCTTGGGGATTCCGATTCCGGCAACAAAAGGGTGTTGGTAATGGGATACGCCGTCAGGGCCGACCGGGGTCAGCGCAAGACCCGCATTGCCAGCGACCTTGGAGTCGCTGGCATTGTACAATCCGACAAAATAGTTGGCGTCGATGTCCATGGCCAACTTGCCCTCCTTGAAGTCGCGCATGACCTGGGTCCAGGTATAGGAGGTGACACCCGGAGGACCATATTTGGAGAGCAACTCTCCAAAAAATGTAAAACAATCGATCCAGGGCTTGGTATTCACGATCGGTTTGGCCTTATTTTTCTTAATCAGTTCGGGGGTGTTCGCTTTGCCTTCAAAAACACTGGTCCCAAACATCCAGGCCGCACCCATAGCCATCAAACCGCTATCCTCACCTCTGACCGCACGATGCGCAGTTCCGTAGATATCGGTCTTGCCATCACCGTCCACATCCAAGGTCAATGCTTTGGCCGCTTCCATGTATTCCTCAAAGTTCGTGGGGACCTTCACGCCATGCTTTTCGAACAAATCCGTTCTGTAATGAAGCCCACCCACTTCCCAATAGAATGGTATTCCGATCTGCTCCCCTCCATATTTAAGAATATCGATCATGTTCTTGTCAAAATCGTCGAGGTTAAAATCGTGTAATCCCTCAAATCCGCCGCCGTTCCCAGCGATGAGGTCGTCCAGACGTCTGAAGTACTTCTGCTGTTCTGCTAACCCCCAACAGTCAACAAGAACAACGTTATGTACGATCTTCTTGGAAGCAAACTCGGTTATCATTTTCTGTCTTAGTTGTTCTTCGCCCATTGGATCAAGGATCACCTTGGCCCCGGTCGCTTCTTCAAACTCCTTGACGGCGGCATGGACCGGATCAAGAATACCTATTGGCCATACAAGGACGGCGACTGTCTGACCCGTTAATGGTTTCTTGGCTGCATTGGCGACGCCCGCTAATGCAAAGGTCAAACATAAAACGCACGTTGCAATCACGACAAAACTTGCCTTCGCTTTCATTTGACTGCCTCCTTTCCGTGCAACGTTGATGCCTCGATATTTTATGCTGAAGTTTTGAATGGGGGTATCCACCGCACGTCACCTAAATCCCGAATAAAAGCTACTCCATGAATTTTATGGTCCTCGGGCCTTAAATACTTCAAATCGATCAAACCGCATTCGCTTCACCTCCCTTCTTGCTCGTTTTAGCCTTGCAACGCTCGTTCTTGTATGCCTGTCTGAGAACGTTTGGCATCTGGAAATAATAGTCATCTAAAAGAGATCAGACGCACCCTAATCGATATTCGCTATGCGATGGCGAAAAGGTTTCGGCCTGTGCTCGAAGTCGGCGAAGAAACCCTGTTTTTGAGATGACTTCAGCTTCGATGCGAAACCTGAGGAAGAGACCGGTGAGAATGGTCAATTATTGGCTGCCGCGCAGTGTATATTTGATACGGAAGGTCTGTGCGCAGCTGTTGCGAAAAATCATAGAGGAACCTTAAGATTCCGGTTCTCGACAAGCTCCAACTGGGAGCCATCCGGATCATTGAAGTAGGTCCAGATCCAGCCTTTGTTTTCACCTTCTTCAATGACTTTGGGAGGGGCATTGAATTTGACGCCTTGCCTTTCGAGTCTCGCGACCTCGGAATAAACGTCATCAACTTCAAAGGCTAGATGCAGGGTTCCAATGGCAGCGGCACTGCGCACGTCAGGTCGGATTTTGGGCTGCACGTATTCGACCAGCTCCAGCGTGTGGGGCCCCATTTTAATTACGGCCAGTTTTGTGATAGCGTCGGGTACGTTGACCTCGTTTTCGACATCCTTAGGATCTTCCGCTCCGGCTTTATACAGTAATTTGGCTCCCAGGGTGTTGGTATAAAAGTCCAACGATTTCTCCAAATCCTCTACAATGATTCCCACGTGGTGAATTCCGGTTAGCATCGGCGGCCTCCTTGCTGATTAATTTATGATTTGCTTGTGTGCAGACGTCTGACTGAAGATCGTGCTGCATATTTCCGGCACTGCGCGCTGAGGCTTGTTACATCAATGATTTGCTCGTCTGCGCATCAAAAAGATGGATTTTGTCGGGCACCATCTCTAAAAAGACCTTGGCACCGCGATCACCTTCGAAGCTTGAAGTCGTTTTTATTTTCAATCTTTCTTGCCCGACGGTAACGTCTACGATTAAATCCGATCCCAAGGGTTCCGTGATGTAGACTTGGCCGGCAATTTCGTTCGGTTTTGTCTTCTCCCGTTTGATTGTGATTGATTCGGGGCGAATGCCCAGGGTCACGTTTAAGGCTCCGCTAAACTGGGGCGTTTGGGCCTGAACCTTTTGTTGCACTTTATCCTCCAGAGACAGCTCAAATTCGTCATGTTTCAGTTTCCAACCGTCTTCCACGGTCAGGATGCACTCAATAAAATTCATCGGCGGATCGCCGACAAAGCCGGCCACAAATTGATTGGCGGGCTGATTGAATATATTGTGCGGTGAATCATATTGCTGCAATAAGCCGTGATTCATAACGGCAATTCTGTCCGCCATTGACATGGCTTCCAGCTGATCGTGGGTCACATAAATGAAAGTCTGGCTCAATTCTTTTTGAAGATGTTTGAGCTCTCCGCGCATGTGAGCCCTCAATTTTGCATCCAGATGCGAGATGGGTTCATCCATTAGGAAGACCTTTGGATTCCTGACAATTGCCCTTCCGATCGCTACCCGCTGTTTCTGACCCCCGCTAAGCTCGCGGGGATACCGATCCATAAGATCCGTTATCTCCAGAATTTCAGCCGCCCGTTGGACGCGCGTTAGGATCTCACTTTTAGAAAGTTTACGGATGCGAAGGGGATACGACATGTTCTTGAAAACCGTTTTGTGAGGGTATAGCGCATAGGTCTCAAAAACCATGGCAATGTCACGTTTGGAAGGATGAATATTATTGACACGAACCCCATCGATGGTGATCTCCCCGCTGGTGATATCTTCAAGGCCAGCGATCATGCGGAGCGTGGAAGACTTTCCACAACCAGATGGTCCCAACAAACAGAGGAATTCTTTATCCTCACACTCTAAATTGATCCCTTTCACGGCTTCCACCTTGCCGTATCTCTTATACAAATTCTTAATAGTAACTTTTGCCATAGGCTTTATCTCCAATGAGGATCTTTGCGGATCTGAAATGGTCCGGCGATTACACAATCGGAATCCCGCCACCCACCGAGACGGTGCTGGCCGTGATGTACCCGCCGCCTTCGGAAGCAAGGAAAGAGACCACCGGCGCAATATGCTCAGGTTTTCCCGATTCTGGCAGCATAACATTTTCCTGGGTGAATTTTTCGAAGGCCTCGCCCCGCCGCATTCCAAAGATATTTGACAGCTTTTCGTCAGCCTCCTTCCACATATCGGTCCAGATGATCCCCGGAGCAATACAGTTCACCGTAATACCGTGAGGTCCCAGTTCCTTGGCAAAGGCTTGGGTCATTCCCCGGACGGCAAACTTACTGGCGGAGTAACATGCATGGTATATGCCTGCCTCCACGGAGAAAGCCGAACCGATGGCGATGATCCGGCCTGACTTCTGTTTAATCATCTGCTTGGCGGCTTCCAGGATGCAGAGAAAAGTTCCTTTGGCGTTGACATCCATTGTGCGGTCCCAAATTTCTTCGGTTAGTTCATCCAGGGTATTCACCTGGGTGACCCCCGCGTTGGTTACCAACACATCCAATCGCCCGAATTCTTTGAGGGCCTTATCAAACATCATTCTTACAAGGTCTGATTTCGAGACGTCCGCCGGAATCCCCAAGGCCTTGCGACCCAATTTTGTGACTTCTTCCACCACTGCCCGAACGGTTTGCTCCTGACGCGAATTGACAACCATGTCGAACCCGTCCCCAGCTAATCGAAGGACAATGGCGCGTCCAATTCCTCTTCCCCCTCCTGTGACCATTGCAACTTTGTTGGCCATGACTTTTCCCCTCCTTGTCCGTTTACGTGCCATAGTCTTCCAGATATAGTTTTTGGACGGCGTTATCAGTGGCCCTCTTCGACGACGTACAAGTGGTGCGCCTTACTCAAGAGGGGCCTTCGAGTCCCGCTAACCGCGGGACCAAGAACATTATCTGAAAGCCTATCAGTGTGGCGGGCCCGAACATTATCCTCGCATGGCACCCATCGTTAGGCCAGTCACGAGGAATTTCTTGATAACCAGCCCAAGGATGATCATGGGGATAATGAGCACCGTCCCGCCGGCCATAATTTGGCCCCACAAGATCGAAGTTGCACTCTCCAATTCGCTAATGCCGACTGGAATCGTCTTGGCCGCACGTCCGCCAAGTATGAGAGCAAACAAGTAATCATTCCAGGCCATCAAGCTGCAAAGGATGACCGTGGCCCCAACCCCCGGAGCAATCAGAGGAAAAACAATGTCAGTAAATGCCCGGAATCGTCCCCTACCATCGACGTAGGCGGCTTCCTCAAGCTCTTTGGGAATGGAGTCCATAAAGCCTCGCAGCAGCCAAATCGAAAATGGGAGATTGAAGGTGGTATAGGCCAATACTAATCCCGGCAACGTCTGCAAGATATGGAAGCTTCGCCACAAAACATAAAGAGGAACCATAACGGCCACCGGGGGAGCCATTCGCGTAGAGATGACCCAGAAGTAAAAATGCTTTTTCCCCGGAATTCGGCCGCGCGATAGCGCGTACGCGGCGAGCAATCCCAGGGGGACCGAGATTAGCACGGAAAGACCCGTGGCGAGCAAGCTATTGCCAAGATACGTGAAGAAAGGCCCTTCAATAAACATATTTCTAAACTGGGTGAAAGACGCTTTGAAAAAGAAAAGCAATTTCAGCATGCCCACCCAATCCCCAACCGGCGGCAGATCAAAAATGTCTCCGGTGGCTTTGAAAGAAGAAGCCACAAGAAAAATAATGGGGATGACGGTCCACAACAAAAACAGCGTCACCGCAATAATTTTCAGCGTTTTCGCTAGTCTAGGGTCCATCTATTCCGCCCCTCTCTCTTTCAATATGGTATTGGTTACTATGATGCCGCAGATGATGATGGCGAAGAGCAGCGTAAACCCGATAGCGGCCGCAGCGCCGATTTCAAATTGTCTGAAGGTTTTCAGGAAGAGATACATGGGGAGGGTTTTGGTCGCCTCCGCGGGTCCGCCTTTGGTGGTGATTAAGATCTTGTCGATAAAGCGCATATTGTCCATGAAGCGCAGCAAGAACGCTATGACAATGGCCGGTGTGATGTAGGGCAGAGTTACGTTGAAAAAAACCTGGAAGCGATTGGACCCATCCATATGAGCGGCTTCGATCGTGTCTTTGGGAACACTCTTGAGTCCGGCCAGCACGATAAGGATGATCAACGGGGTCCACTCCCAGGTATCCATCGCAACGATGGCCCACAGGGCGGTTTGGGGATCGCTTAAAAGGCTCCCCTTGGCGTAGATGCCGAGGGTTTTCAATAACCAAGCGTAAATCCCATAGGATGAATTCAATAACAAATTCCAGAGATGCCCAACTACCACGGGCGCCACCATCATCGGAATTAAAAAGACCGTAGAGAAGAAACCTTCCCCTTTCATATTATTAATCAGGAGGGCGATTCCGATCCCCAAGCCTAGCTGCAAGACCATGGAGGCGGCCACATATTGGGCGAGCAGAATCCAACCGTGGGGAATGGAGGGATCAAAGAACATATCTACCCAGTTTTCCAAACCGACAAAAAGATCGGGCTTGCCCGGAGCTAACTGGATTTTCATAAAAGACATATAAATAAGCCAAAAAAAAGGGAAAATCGTAATAACCGCGAGAATGATAAACGCCGGCGCTAACCACCATACATACCAGGGAACCCTTTCAGTGATGCTTCGGCAGAGCAAGCCCAGACGACCGCCCACGCTTGTTCCTTTCTCTCTCGCTACGGCAGGTTCCGCCGCATAGTCAATATTTGGCATCGAATGAACCCCTTTCCCAAGGCCAATAGGGGGAGAGGGAGACGGTCTTCTATCCCTCTGGCCCCCTCTTTCTTCCGGAGAATTCGGCAGCGGTTTGACTTAAACCTTGTGAAGCCGATTCAGCCGGCTGATCATGTTGTCCAGGCATTGCTTAGGTGTTGGCGTTTGTCCGGCAATCCATTTCGAAAGCTCACCCCCGGCGATGTCGAGATACTGGGAGTACGTCGGAATTTTGGGACCCAGACAGAATCCATCCAGATGATCCACCATCTGAATTTCTTGAATCCACAAGTGTTGGGCCTTTCGAAAGGTTGCGTCTTCTTTTAACCAGCCTCGCTTGCGGGCTTCTTCATACGCGGTTTTGCGCACCGGTGTGCCGTAGTACTTGGTAAACGCCTCCCATTGTCCGACGGGGCCGGTGGCCCACAGAACAAAAAGCCAGGCTTTCTTCTGCTCTTTGAGCGGCAGGGCGGCGGGGATGGACAATCCGGAGGCCCCGACCTCGTAAGCATGGATCCCGGCGGGACCTTTCGGAGCGACGGCGTAGCCCGCTTTGCCCGCAATAACCGATTCATTGGGATCTTCAACGTAAGGGCAAAATTCGCCGCAGTTCATTTGCATGGCGATTTTTCCTGTGGCTTGGGCCGTCCCCAGACCGCCCCAGTCCCAGATTTTGCTGTCCGGATGAATCACATCTTGGAGTTTTTTCATGTACTCAAGCACTTCGACCGCTTTTTCGTAGTCCTGGGGATCCGATAGATAGGGCCCTGGATTCCTTTGGCCGGCCTCGTAGTGTTCGATTTTGCTGAATCCTTCCTTTTTGACCCCCCAACTCATGAGGAATGCGGTATAATCTTGATTGATCGGCCAGTTTTGCGCCATATGGAAACCGAGTCCTGAGTCAACCTCGTCACAGTTTTTGTTGATAAAATCGGCCATATCATAGAGGTCGTCCCACGTCGTATTGAAATCGGGTTTCATGGGCTTAGCATACTGATCTTCAAATTTCTTACCGTATTTGTCAACCAAGTCCTTGCGGTAGAAAAGCATGCCCATGGCGGTGTCATAGGGGAGCCCATACCAAAGCTCCGGGTCATAATATTGGCAGCCTTGTTCCGGGTGAAGGGGCATAAAGGCATCGTGCAGTCCTTTGGGAGTATCGGGAACGTCGGGGAGATCAGGCATGCGCGACTTGCCGGTTTTGACATCGACGAACTTGTTGATGGGCGTCCAGTACTCGCAGATGACGCAACCGATGGGTCGCGGTTGGGAATAATTGACGTGAAACTTGGGATCTCCGCCCCTCAGATCCAAGAAGATTTTCTCCTTTAATGGATCCATTACTTCGAGGGTAAATTCGGCTTTCATCCCGGTGAGTTTCGTAAAATCCGAGGCCGCGCCTCGTATGCCAACGGAGGGTGGCGTATTCTCAGTGAGCACGTAGACCGTCTCGCCTTCAAATTGCCGCCACTTTTTAATTTCATCGGCAGAAGGTTTCCAATTGATTCCAGCGTACTCGGCAGCCTGCGCCTTTCCGGTTAGAATGCTGGGAAAGGACAATGCCACGGCAGTTGCACCTGTGGTCTTGAGAAAATCGCGTCGACTGATTCTTTTCATTTTCCCCTCCTTTTCAATTAGTTTGTGGATGAGAACGTCTAAAGCCTTATCAGCTAACCCTCCTTTCTTTTTATTTGGGGTCTAAATACCCATTTTTTTCTCTATTCATAAAGACGCCAGATTGTCAAGTTTTATTTTCAAATTCTATTGATTAGTCTGCAATATTAGCATTTTATATTTCTAGATATCATTATATATTATTTTCTGCCTAATAAGAGCCATTGTCATCACAAATCGCAACAAATGATAAAATGAAGGTGTCAAGAAATCCACTATACACCGCCCCATAATAAATTGGCTATTCACCCTTTGAATCGTTGGTTTCCAAACTGCCGTATCGGGCTAAAGATGCCAAACGCTATGTAAGTATGCGCAATGATTTGTGTCGTTCTGTATAATTAGTTCGGCCTTGTCACATGACCGAAAGCCTTCCGCGCCCAATGGTGAACATGATCAATGTGACAAAGTCGAACTAGAGTTGCACTATTGGCGGTCAATCCATTTGGCAAAGCCGTGGTGAGAATTGAAAAGGTTTTTTCGTTGAAAGCTTCGGCATGAAAAGACCGGCAGTTCGAAACCCGGAACAAATCCGCACTTCAAACTTCCTGCGGTCATGTTTTGAACCAAAATCTGTCATTTCCGGACGGACACACAGGGACTTAGGGTGAATAAGGATTGACCGGAATGGCCTGCCCGGGATGCAGCAATCCTGATGACGGTCAAAAAATGGGTACGCCTTTGAGCAGGTCCAACCAGTAATCCAGGCGGGGGTCCGACCAAAAATACCTCAGTCGCGCCATTTTCGCACCGAGCCAATTATGAAAGTCAAAATCTTTAATCGTCGAATTTACCGCTTGGACGCAGGACCACATCGCCCATTTGATCTCGGACTGAATCTTATAGAGTTTAAACCTCGCATAGTTTTTTTCATCATACTCGCCGCAATAGTAGCGGATTAGTTCTTTATCCATTGCTTCGGTAAAATAGTTGGTTGTTGCCCAGGCTGCCAAATCGTAAAACGCATCGTTCATGGAGGCATATTCAAAGTCCAGTAGCCTCATATCCTGCTTTTGATCGTTCCAAACGTAATTATTGGTGTAGACATCATTGTGGCAGGGAACATAGGCAATGCCCGCGGTGAGAATCGCCGTCTCAATTTGCCGCGCCAGCCACTCCATCCTATCAATTTCTTTCGGTATGTAGCCTCTAATCTTTTTGGCCAGTTGCATCATTGTAAAAGTCTGTTCGAAGATGGTCTGTGTCAGGGGGAGTCTGGTTTCCGTGTAGCGGTGAAATTTCCTGATAAGATCTATCATCTTGTAGAACTTCTCTTCCTCGAACACAGCGCCGAATTTCAGGGTTTGATATCCCTCCAGCCATTCAAAAATCTCAACGCCCGTATCTTCAAAAAAATAACAGGTTCGTGGACCAATGCCTGTCTCACTTGCAATCCGGTTCGCCTCATGGCAGTTAACCCTGTCAATAAATCGTTCCGTTTCCTTGCCGGGGATTTTCACAAAAAAGGCATCTCCATTGACGGACACTTTCCAGTTAGGATTGGTGATCCCTCCGGTGACGCGGTCGTAAATGATATCTTGGCCTTTCCAATCTTGGATTCGATCGATTACGTTCCAGAGATTCTTTTCATTCTGATCCATGCGAAGTTTTCCTTCCCTCGCGGTATTCGGCCGGCGCCAGCGGTCGAATGCATTCTTGAATGCCTTTAATGTGATGAGCCTGCATGAGTCCAGTTCCGCCGGTATGAAACCGGTAAATAGAGCTGAGGTCATTAGCGTCGATTTCAAACAACTCACAGAGGATGGCAAAATAACCTTCCAAAGACCGCATCATCATTTGAATACTAACCATTTCCTGAGGCGTATGGGCGTAATTGAATTGCATACCCGAGTAACCGATAGTAGGAATTCCCATGAGTCCCGCGGTCAGGCTGCCGTCGGTACCGCCCGGCCAATAGCTGATTTGCGGATTTTGCCCCACATGTTGAAGGGCACGGAATGTTTTTCGCACGAATGGGTGCTCTTTGGCTGTGATCCAAACCGGATGATGTTTCTGGACCTCCTTCTCGTAACCTGTGTATGATTTTTCGCGGAATGTTCTTACACCAACGCTGGCCTCCAGCTGAGAATCCTTCTTTTTCAAATGCTCAAGTACTTGCTGAAATTCTTCCACAATTCCCTCAAGCGTTTCACCGGGCACATAGCGTCGATCAACGGAGATTTCGCATTCATCGGGAATAATGCTCAGGGTACCGGGCCGACATACCAAATTAGTGATGGTGACCGAACCCTGGCCAAGTTCGGGGTGACGGGCTAAATTTTCTCCCATGCAATCGAATACTGTTTCAAGAATTGGAATCATTTTTTGTAAAGCGTTAATACCAGCCCATGGAGTAGAAGAATGGGCGGTCTTGCCCCGTGTTGTTACGACAATTTCCACTTTTCCCCGGTGTCCAAGCTTTAGATTCAGATCCGTTGGTTCGCCGAGGAAGACCACATCGAACGTGATTCCTTTGCGTGGCAAGGTCTTTTTACACAAATATTCGATGCCGAACATTTCGGCAGCTTCCTCATGGACGACCGATGCGAACAGCACATTTCCTGGAAGGGCGATGCCTGTGTCTCTCAAGCTTTTCATGAGCTTCATGGCATATAGCTGTACGGAGAGGCCGGCTTTATCGTCCGCGGCGCCTCGTCCATGGATGTTTCCGTTCTGGTCGATTTCTGCGCCGAATGGATGGTAGCCATTCCAATTTTCCAAATTTCCGGTCGGCACGATATCGAGGTGATTGTTTAGCAGGACATGAGGTCCCGCCTGGCCGCCGTAGAGTATACCCACTACGTTGCCGATCTCATCGATAAAGGCCTCATCCACCCCAATTGCTCTGAGTTTCTCAAACACGACTTGGGCGAGCGCGCCTTCATCCCCCGTCAGAGATGGAATCTGAATCAGTTCCTGGGTAAAGCTCACCACCTCGTCTTGTATGTCCCGCACAACTGCTATCATTTTTGATTACACACAAAGGAAAAAACCTGCATTACATTAAGGAGCGTGCGGAATGCGGCATTTTCACGCACTTAACACAACCGGCCTTTTCCGAGTCGATTGATTTGCAGCATTAAGCGCCTTGACTGCCAGTTTTCCGTCAAAAATGGGCAGCTTCCGGCGGCTGTCTCATCCAATTCACTCAAGAATATGGATACCCTTCTATTAATACGCATTGGAAAACAGATATCGTCAGTTGTTCACCATCGGAGCTTTCGACATGTTTTTTCGAATGAATTCAAGATGCCCCGACGACCACCGCCACACCTTGTTCTTCAAGCGTAATTTTCATGTTTTCTTCGATGTTATCGATTACAAGTGTATCGATCTCATCTAGGGAGGCGAACTGCGCAAAAGATGCCTTCCCCAATTTGTGGTGGCTGCACAAAAGTATGATTTTGACGGCACTTTCTATCATCGCTTTTTTTGTTTCGGCTTGGTTGATATCAGGGGTGGTGGCGCCTTTATCAATGGAAAAACTGTGGGTTCCCATAAAGGCTTTATCCACCGTCAAACCAGAGAGCATTTTCTGTCCCTGGACCCCTATGGTACAGTTATAATTTTTCCGCACCATGCCGCCCATCAAAATGATATGGAGGGTGTCAAAATTCTCCAGCGTTCGAACAATTTCCAAATCGTTGGTAACCACGGTAAGATTTTTTTTTTGGTACAAGAGTTTGGCCAATTCCAGGGTTGTTGTGCCCGCATCCAAAATAATGTTGTCTCCGTCTTCGATTAAATTTATGGCCGCCTTCGCGATCAGCTGCTTACCTCTTAAGTCGAAATCTTTTTTTTGGGCTGTCATGGGCTCAAAACCTGTTTTGGTCTCAATTATTGCGCCCCCGTGAGTGCGGATCAGTTGTCCGTTGTTATCAAGCTCGCGCAGATCATTACGTATAGTGGCACTGGAGACATTGAAAAATTTACAGAGTTCCGCAACCGTGACTTTCTTATTTTGCGCCAGGAGCTCCATAATTTTCAATTTTCGTTCTTGAGCGAACAATGTTCCATTTGCGGCAGATACCACGAAACCTCCTTTTGCGTCTTACTTTATCGCTTATCATGCTAAAATCTGGTTATCCCGAAAAGCCAAAGGAAGGCAGATATACTTCGTGGAAGGTTGAAACTGTCGAGCAACGCAACGCGCTGAATTTCTGATTTTAAATAAATTATAGAGATAGCGCTTCGTTCCGGTCTGTCATTCAGGGTTTGTTTGGGCGTTTCCAAAATAACCGGATTTTACACATTGTGTAGTTCATTAATCGTGTTTTGTCAAGTTTTATTATTGTTTTGTTTCATTTGATAGTTTTTATTTTTATTTTATGGCTAATGAGTACTATTTATTATTGACATTTTCTCAATTAGTTGTTCGTTTCACAGCGATGAATGACCGAAAAGAACAAACGAAAGGATGGCTGTTCCACACTTTCCAGATTCTATCGTCTGTGTTCCTCCTGGTGGTCTGTGGCCATTTTCAGATATTTGAATCGAAACTTTTTGCTTTTCATTGAGCAGGCAAATTCTTTTGGTTGACTTGAATAACAGATTGTGTGAGGCGTGAGCATATGGAAGCCGTGTTGCAGAAAATCGGAGCGATCCGTCTGGTGCCGGTGGTGAGAATTCAACGTGCCCAAGATGCCCTGGCTTTGGGCCGGGCCCTTTTGCAGGGACGTCTGCCGGTGGCGGAAATTACGTTCCGGACCGCCGCCGCCGTTGAGTCCATCAGGACTTAGGCGGCCGAGCTGCCGGAGCT
>CP070697.1:27635-53879 GCA_020353555.1 Desulfobacterales bacterium | reverse complement strand
CTCGTGGAGGATGAACAGCACATTGATCCCCTATGGTCGACACCAGGTCGGCGCTGACGATATTGAAGCGGTGGTGCGGGTCTTGAATTCTTCCTGGTTGACCACCGGGCCCAAGGTGGCTGAATTCGAAAACGCCGTCGCCGCTTATACGGGCGCAAAATATGCCGTGGCGGTCTCCAGCGGAACAGCCGCGCTGCATTGTGCGGCCTATGCGTTGGGGATCGAACCGGGTGATGAAGTCATCGTGCCGGCCCTGACCTTCGCCGCCACCGCTAACTGCGTGGCCGCCTTGGGCGGCACACCAGTGGTCGTTGATGTCCATCCGGAGACCCTGCTGATTGATGTCGCCGAAATCCAAAAGCACGTCACCGCCCGTACCAAAGCGATCATTGCGGTGGATTATGCCGGACAGCCCTGTAACTATGACATGTTGCACGAGGTGGCCGATCGTTACGGGCTGCACATTCTGGCCGACGCGTGTCACGCACTGGGTGCGTGCTTTAATGGTGTGCGAACCGGGCAGCTGGCGGATTTGACGGTATTCAGCTTCCATCCGGTCAAACACATTACCACCGGCGAAGGGGGAATGGTGGTCACCAATCATGCCCGGTACGCGGAAATGATGCGGCGGTTTCGCAATCACGGCATCACGGCCGACCATCATCAAAGGAGTCAAGAAAACACCTGGCATTACGAAGTTGCCGACATCGGCTTTAATTACCGCATTACCGACATCCAGTGTGCTCTGGGAATAAGCCAACTGGGCAAACTGGATGGCTGGCTGGCAAGACGGCGCGAAATCGCCGGTTACTATGCCGACGCTTTTGGAACCGCGGGCGCCATCCGCCCTTTGAAAGTTTCGCAGGGTGTCGATCATGCCTATCATTTGTATGTGGTGCGGCTGGACACAGAACAATTGAGCGTTTCCCGGGCCGAGGTCTTTCAGGCCTTGCGTGAAAGTGGCATCGGCGCCAATGTCCACTACCCACCGCTCAACTTGCAGCCCTATTATCAAAACAGGTTCGGCGCCTACCGGGGGCAGTGCCCTGCGGCCGAAGCCGCCTATGAGCAGCTCCTCTCCCTGCCGATATATCCTTCCCTGACCGCGCAGGATATTGAGCGGGTCACCGCCACCCTCGATAGCATTCTATCCGATATTTGAAATCCAATCCAACGTGAGGAACAGCTTCGGCAATCCGAATCGAGGAGATGAGCGCACCGTCGCCTTTATCGTGGCGCGTCTGAGCTCCTCGCGCTTGGCCGCCAAACAGTTGCGGGCCATCGGAGATCGCACTTTGCTGGACTGGATTCTGGATGGCCTGTCGAAATCGCGACAGATAGATGCTATCGTTCTGGCGACGGTGGCCGAAGCCGCCAACGAACCGCTGCGCGAGTTGGCCCGCCAAAAAGGTGTTGCCTGCTTTTGGTTCGAAGGGCAAGTTGACCATGTGACCACCCGGCTGCGGCGAGCGGCGGAAGTCTTTGGAGCCGATGTCTGCGTGCTGATAAGTGGCGACTGCCCGTTGGTGTGCGCGCCGGCCATCGATCAAATGATCGCCGAACTGAAAAAAACGCCGGAGGCGGATGTTGTCAGAATTGTCACTGATGACGGGAATTATCGGCCCGCCCTCGAGGGGGTCTCGGTGGCTCGCCGGCGGGCATGGCAGCGTGCCGACGATCTGGCAGACCGGCCCGAGTTAAAAGAACATCAGTTTCCCGTCATCGGGCTGCAACCTGAGCGTTTCCGCGCCGTTGACCTGTCGCTTTCCGCCGCTATTTACATGTCGCCCCATCGCCTTTCGGTGGATACCTGGGCTGATTTGGAATTTATGAACCAGGTCCACGCTACGCTTGCCCAGCGTGGCAAGCGTTTTGAACTGCCGGAAGTCGTTCGTTTGCTTGAAGAGCGGTCGGATTTGAAAAAGATCAATCGCCATGTGCATCAACGCCCACTGGTAGAAGATGTCAAGCGCGTGTTGTTCATCGTAGATGCCGGAAAACAGTACGGTTACGGACACCTGATGCGTTCCCTGGAACTGGCATTGCAGATCGTGGAAAGCTTGGGCTGGCCGGCCAGCTTTGTCGTCGATGATGAACAGGCGGAGTCTTTGGTTGAAGAACATGGTTTGCGAGCCATCCGCGGGGCGTTTGCCCGGCCGGAAAAAAACAGGCCCCCGCGGGCCGGCAGCTTTAATCTCGAAGCGCTTTTGCCCGACTACGACCTGCTGGTGCTGGATATTTTTGATCAACGGGGTCCTGCGCCGGGTTGGCGTGCGAAGTTGAATTCAAGGATACCCACGATGGTCGTGGAAAATCTGCAGCCGTGGGCTTATGAAGCCGACCTTATTGTCTTACCGAACATTCTGGCCCCCCCCCAAGTCACGGTTGATAATCCGGCATCCGACCTCCAAGGCGAGCCGTATCATGCGCCGTCGGCTCGAATTGTCGGAGGCCCGCAATATATTATCCTGCGCCGATCCATCCGGCAGGCCCAAAATGGCCATGACAAGGATATCGATTTGCTTGTGTATCTGCACGACGAGGTCTTGAGAAATGACATCGCTGTGTTTGCCGCTAAACACCGGTGGAAGACCGAAATTTTAGATGGTTTCAATCCCCGTTTTCCCGACCTGCTGGCGCGCTCCAAACTCTTTCTGAGCGGATTTGGCGTCAGTTTTAACGAGGCCCTGGCTTTGCAGACCCTGCCGATCTGCTGGCCGGATTCAGAAGCCCATCGCAGGGACGCGGTGAGTTTCTACGGCGCACTGAATATGCCCCCCTACGTGGTGGACTCAACCGCCGAGCTGGCAGACGTTGTTCTGCCGCTACTGCAATCGGATGTGTGCTGTTGCGCAGCGGTTGAAGACGGCACCGCAGGCATCGTTGAAGAACTGACTCGGCTGGTGAAAGTAGTATGAAGATCGAAAAGCATTTCGCCATCATCGCAAAACAGGTCGGCCGGTATCACGCTTTTCCGACGCTGGCTCGCCAAGACGAAGTAATCTGGCTGGCCTGCCGGTCGGGCCAAGTAGAAAAAAGGCAGTGTCACGGCCGCCAGGGGTGCGTCAGACTCTTTGCGGCATCGACAGGTGAAGCGGATTGCTGGCGGGACCAAGGCGTCCTGTTCCGTCCTTCGCGCGGCGGATCGCGCAATGAGTTGGATGCTATCATTTCAGCACCGACCCCGGAGCTGATGTTTCTGGCAACTCGGGATTTCGAACATGGCCAGCGCAACAATGCCTTTCTATCCCGATGGGCCGGATTGCCGTACCCTGAACGCCGGCCGCTGGCGGAAATATCGGACCGACCGGTTATCTGTTTCGGCCATATCCGTCAAACGACAGCCGGTGAGCTGTTAATGTCCGGTTACGCCGGGACCCGAGACGAGCCCCAGGCGGCACCGTATCTTCTGGTATCGACCGATCAGGGGCGATCCTGGCATCTGCGGGCGAAGGTCGCCAGCTCCGAGGAAGCCGGCATCCGGTTGACGGAATTTTCATTGGGCCATCGGGGGGGACCGCCTGGACCACGTTGATTCGCAGCGAAACACCGCCGTTTTTTCTTTACCGGTCCGAGACGCCGGATGACGGTCGCAGCTGGAGTGCTCCCCAACGGACGGATCTAAAAGGGCATGCGCCGATGATCATCGAGACCGAACCCGCGCGGCATCTTTTGGTGTTGTACCGCGATCTTTCGCAAAAGACACCGGGTATCGGCATCGGTTACAGCAGCGACGGCGGCCACAACTGGCAGCGCCTGGGCTCACTGGCTGTTTATGCAGGCAGCATTTATGACGGCGGCTACGGCGACCTGATTCAGCTTGAAGGCAACCGATTTCTGGCGGTCTATTACCTGTGCGATCAGGATGCATCGCCCTGGATTCAGGGTACACTTTTCATTTTGGATCAAGATTTAATCGGATGGCAATCCGCAAACCCTTCAATGCGCTGATCACCAGCGTGTCCGGCAAAGTTCCGCTGGTGCGCGAAGTGAGGAAAGCCTTGGAAAAATTTGCTCCCGGAAGTCGGATTATTGGCGCAGACCGCAATCCCGACTGTCTCGGGCGCTACTTCGTCGATATGTTCTGGGAAATGCCGCCGCTGGAGGATTTGCACGCTGAGGACGTAAAAAACTACTGCGGTGAGCATCAGATTGCAGCCATCATCCCGACCCGCGATGGCGAGCTTGAATTTTTTGCCCGATCAAAACCTTTGCTGGAAGCAAATGCTATCTTTGTGATGACGTCACCGCTCGACGGTGTGCGAATTTGTCTGGATAAGCTCTTATTTTATGAGACTTTCAGGGATCACCCGAAAGTGAATGCGATCCCCACCGCCACAGAACCCGGCCATTGCAACTGTGCGCGCTGGGTTGTCAAAGAACGATTTGGCGCGGGTTCCCGCGGCATCCACTTGAACTTGGCGGCGGACGAGGCGCAGGCGGCGGCCGGCCAATTAGGTCATCCTGTCTATCAGCCCTACATCGACGGCCGGGAATTCAGTATCGATCTCTACATCGATAAAGCCGGTGAGCCGGTGGGATCGATCGCACGTTCCCGGGATCGAATCGTTGATGGTGAATCGCAGGTTACCACAACGGTGGCGATGCCCAGGGTGGAAGAAGTTTGCACGGCCGCTGCCGGCGCGCTGGGTCTAACTTCTCATCTGGTATTTCAAGCGATCGTCGATCCGGCGGAAAATATCCATGTCGTCGAATGCAATTGCCGCTTCGGCGGGGGCTCTTCTTTGAGCGTCGCCGCCGGTCTCGACAGTTTTTACTGGTTTTTTCGGGAATCTGCCGGAGTTGACCTTGCGCAAATTACCTTTAATCGTAGTTCTCATCAACTGCGGCAGGTCCGCTACCCGGAAGATAGGATATTTAACATCCGCTCGTGATCGCATCGGCTTTTTGACATGTACGCGAATCCAATTGACGCACCCACGCTTACAATCGGCCGACACGAGATCGGCCCGGGACATCCGGTATTCATTGTGGCGGAGCTTTCCGCCAACCATCGCCAGGATTTTGATGCGGCGGTGCGATTGATCCATGCGGCCAAGGCCAGCGGGGCCGATGCCGTTAAGCTGCAGACCTACACGCCGGATACCATGACCATCGACTGCAACGACCGCCGTTTCCGTCATGGGAATGGATCCCTGTGGGCGGGCAAAACCCTGTACGAGCTCTATCAGGAAGCCTTCATGCCCTGGGAATGGCAGCCGAAGCTCAAGGAGATCGCGAATAACCTGGGATTGGAGCTGTTCTCCAGTGCCTATGATCCAACCGCGGTTGAATTCTTGGCCGCGATGAATGTTCCAGCCATCAAGATTTCCTCCTTTGAGCTGGTCGATCTTCCTCTGATTCGCAGGGCGGCGGGCACCGGCAAGCCGCTGATCATCTCGACCGGGATGGGGTCGCTGGCGGAGATCGATCAGGCCGTTACCGCTGCAAGGTCCGCCGGGGCGACCGCAATTGTCCTTCTCAAGTGCACCAGCGCGTATCCCTGCGACCCGGCCGCCGTGAATCTCGTTACGATCCCGGATCTTGCCGGCACCTTTAACCTACCGTGCGGTCTATCCGACCACTCACAAGGCTCTGTTGTCGCGGCCGCGGCCGTAGCGTTGGGCGCCTGCCTAATTGAAAAACACTTCAAACTTGAAGAAGTCGAAACGGCTGTGGACAGTGCCTTTTCACTGACACCAAAAGAATTTAGGGCAATGGTAGATGCGGTGCGCACCGTCCAAAAGTCGCTGGGCACAATTACTTACGGACCGGAAATCGTTGAAAAGGAAAACGTAACCTTCAGAAGGTCTTTGTATGCGGTGGAGGATATCGTCGCTGGAGGTCAAATCACAGAATCAAACGTGCGCGCGATCCGCCCGTCCGGCGGCCTGCCGCCAGGTCATCTCGCCGAACTGCTGGGTAAAATTACAAAACAGACCGTTAAAAAGGGAACTCCGATAACCTGGGATGTCGTCGCGTGACGGACTGGGCCCACATAAAGGGGATCGTTTTCGACCTGGATGATACACTATATCCGCAGGAGTCGTACAAACGCAGCGGGTTTGCGGTGGTCGCCCAATGGTTCGCAAGGCGGTATGGGTTGCCTTACGAAACTACCTTTGACCAACTCGAGGCGATCATGCGAGCAAAGGGACCCTCGTATGGCTATATTTTCGACGATTTCGCAGAACTTGCGGGTTTAAATGGCGGCATTGTTCCTGAGCTGGTCGAGATTTTTGTTCGCCACGAACCGAAGATCGACTGCTTCGAAGGCGTTCTCCCGATGCTTGCGCGGCTAAATCGAAAATACAAAACCGGGATTCTAACAGATGGGCGTGCCGACGTGCAGCGCCGAAAAATCCGATCTTTGGGACTCCACCATCAAGTTAATGCGATCCGATGCAGTTACGCCTCAGGTCAAGCGAAACCCGACAGCAGGTTATATGCATGGTTTGAGGAACAGTTTCAAACCCCGGGTCGCCAATTGGTTTACGTCGGGGATAATCCTAAAAAGGATTTTCCGGGGGCGGTCAAGAGAAACTGGAAAACGGTTCGGGTGCTAACCGGAGAATATGCTTCGAAAAACCTCACGGCAGATATTAAAACGGATCTTTGCCTGAATTCAGTGATTGATTTGGAGAACTTTTTGAATGCCCCCCGGGATGGCTGTCAACGCCAAACGCCGCAAGAGACGCAAATAGGCCGCTCTCCTATTGAATCTCGACGATAGCCTGGACCCACACTGCAAGTACTCTTCATGAACCAGCAGCAACAATTCCAATTAGAAAAAGAAGCGATCTACGACGACTGGCGGATGGCTCCGGTCGTCCCGGGCAACGTGCACGACATTGCGCCGCATTATATAAAGATACCCTACAGGCCCATCATAGAAGGTTTCGATACGTTTTTTGTTTCCTTCGGAAGCTGTTTCGCGGCCCATGCAGTCAATTCCCTCAAAGAAATGGGATTTAACACGTACTACAATCGGCTGAATTGTTTTCATTATACTTCCCGAAGCCTCTTGGCTTTTTTGAAAACGGTTGAAGAAGGCCGTGAGTATACAGAAGAAGACCTCTATTGGCTGCCCGGCTCGTGCGAAGCGTTATCGTTGTACCATAATATGCTTTATGAAACCGGCCCGGGCGCGAAAGAGAAGTTGATAACCAAAATGAGATCCCTGCAGGCGGAATTGAAAGCGCATCTGGCACAGGCGGATGTAATTTTGTTAACTCTGGGGAATGCCACCTATTTGTGGCATAAGAAACTAGCCAAGACGATATGTTATGGCAAAGGAATTCCTGCCGCCGAGTATGCCATTCGGCTCTCAACTCCTGCGGAAATCGCGCGAGAATTAAAGGGTATTTATCGGATTTTAACGAGGATCTGTGCCAAGGACTTTTATTTGGTTGTGACGATTTCGCCGCAACGCTATGCCTGGGACATCGATGAGGTGGTAAACGGCATGGAAGGAGAGAGCGGTGGTCCAAATCCACCGTCGAGCCACCCGGCAGACGGTGTTCTGCGCAGCAATTTAGACAAGGCCAAACTCAGAGTCGCCATTGATCAGTTTCTGACCGAACACCGCAGCGCAAGACTCGAATATTTTCCGGCGTATGATATCGTGCGTGATGAACTGCGTGCGAATGAAACCTATCGTTTTAACTTTGCCGACCATAGGCACGTGATGCTTCCGCATACTCCAAATTATGTTCTGAACCGCTTCTTACAATCGCGGGCGCATAAGACGCTCATTGAAGTACTTCAGTTAAACCGTCGTTTAATCCATTATTTGTTTCAATGCCTCGAGCTTCAGCAACACGGAAACTCGGTAAGCTTGGAAGAATTTTGGATTGAGTTAAAGAAGCTCAACGAAAACCGTTCTCTGGCTCCGATTATGAAAAATGTCGCCCGCATACTGGAAAGTCGAGGAATCCCTGCGCAGGGGGTGGATGGGATCGCGCCCAGCGCAGGCACTAGCGAACCGCGAAAAAAACGCCCGTCGCAAACTTTTTACAAAAATTGTGTACAAAAGGCACTGATCGAGTTCGACAAATATGCGCGAGAACTGGTTGAGAAACGGACACCGGTGATCGTTTACGGCGTGGGCGAGCACACGGATTTTCTCTTTCGCCACACGCTGTTGAGTAAATTGAATATTTTGGCCTTTGCTGATCGGAAGTATAAGACGCAAAAAAATGTTTTCGGAAGAGAAGTTATTGCACCGCATCGAATTGAGGCCTACCAGCCTGAGGTAGTGATCATCTCCTCCCTCTGCAGTCAAATTGAGATCAAAGTGTACTTGGAAACGCTCCAGTGCGGTGTGAAAATAAAAACAATTTACCCGGAGGATCAAATTGGACTGATGATCGAAGGATACAAACAACTGCGCTAGCGTCGGCAAGCGTCGGCATAAGGAACCAAATGGGCAATTTTGCAGTCAACGAGTGCACCGAAGGCCGCCCGGGCCTAATCAATCGCTTTATCGTTGAGCTTTCGAATGAATGTAATCTGCGCTGCCGGTACTGCCATCAAAACCTGCCGGATTTTAAAGAACATCGAATGTCGGCAAGCATGCTGGAAAAGGTCATCGATTTTGGTCTTCGCCATTCGATCAAACAGATTGATTTCACTGGAGCAGGTGAGACTACTTTTTTCGCCGGCTGGACATCAATCTTCAATCGGCTGCTCGACCAAGGGATATCTCTGATCATGACCAGTAATTTAGCAAGGTTATTTGCGGACGATGAGATCGAAACCGTCGCCCGCTTAGCGGAACTTTCCGTCAGCCTGGACACAATTGACCGTAAAATCGCCAAAGACTTAAGAGGCGTCGATATTCGAAATATCATTTACAACGTGATGAAAATTCGGTCCTTCGGAATCGCGCATAACGTTTGCATCCCCAATCTGATCGTCAGTGCCGTATTTACGGCCGAAGCGGTGGAGGGAATCGAAGATTTGGTGGCTTTTGCGGCTGCGAATGGGTTTCGGGTCGTCAATCTCCAGGATCTTGTGGTTTTTAAAGAAATCGATAACAACGCTCAGAGCGTCTGGAGCCTCGAAGGCGAAAAAGGACTACGTGCTGTTCGCCGGACGCGCAAAGCCTTTGAAATTGCCGAACGTGAGGGGTTGATGATTCGATGTCAGGAAGGATTCTTGGACCGCCTCAGTCAATTTGAGACGCAATGTCTGTCGGGGGCAAGCACCCGGAATCGTCGCCTGAAGCCGGTCACCAACGGACATCTCGAGACCTACGCGAAAACGCCAGGCCCGGGTGAGACCCGGGCCTGCAAGGATCCGTGGGAGTTTCTGCAAATTATAGGGAACGGCTTTGTACGGCCGTGTTGTTTTCGTTCCGTTGAAAACATCATCTTCGGACAACTTGATGAAAACAATTCGTTGGATGAAATTATCGCTAGCGATACGGCACGCGAAATGCGACGGTCGCTTCTTACCGGCGACCTGGATGCGAACTGCCGCATCTGTCATTGGCGGAAAATTATTCCGGTTGAAGAATTTCAGCTCGAAATGCGAGAATATCTTGCGCAACACCAAAATGTCAATCGTTGAATGCGCCGCAGACGAAAGACGATTAGAAAGCCTGTCTGGGTAGCGCCCACCGAAGCGGAAGAAAATGAAAATTTTTTTTGTCCCGCCGAAAAACAACTATCCTGATCGCGCAAAAGATGCAGATCTGATTGGGCAGGGCATGCCCTATGTCGGGGCAGCGTTGAAAAAGGCCGGACACCAAATCAACGCTGTCAATTTACGTTACCGGAATTTCGACGGCCCTCGACCAACGGTTCTCGCACGGGAGTTGGTCAAAGCAATCACCGAGTTTCAGCCGGAGATAATTGCATTGGGTGGCTTGACGGCTTCATATCGATTCATTGCGGACACAATGGCCTTATTGAGGCACTTATACCCGGATTTGCCGATTCTGTTGGGAGGCGGAATCATCACCCATGACCGCAAATATATTTTTGAGCATTTGCGGCCTGATTTTGCAATATGCGGAGATGCTGAAGAACTCGCGGTGAGACTCATCAATGCTTTGGAAAGAAACCGGAAATTGGACGAGATTGAAAATCTCGCTTTTTGGCGAGATGGCAAATCAATCTACACGCCCATTGAATACCCCAAAGATAGTTTGGAGGATTTAGCGTATCCGGATTACGATACCTTTGCGATCGACGAATACTTCAACGCAATTTTGCCCTGGCAGTTTCCGGCCAACCTTTTCCGGTTCAGCCAACCACGGATTTTGCCGATCAGTATGGGCCGAAGCTGCCCTTTCCATTGCACTTTTTGTTGTCATGCCAAGGGACAGCCGTACCGGCAGAGAAGTGTTGTTAACGTGATTGAGGAGATCAGATATTTCTACGATCGGTATGAATTCAATATTCTTTTCATTTACGATGAGCTGTTTTCGTTGAACGAAAAACGATTGATCGAATTCTGTGATCAAATCGAATCATTTAAAAAAGATAGCGGCGCAGATTTTGACTGGACTTGCGCCACACGCGTGGAAGCCATCAATCCTCGTGTGCTTAGCCGGCTCGTGCAAGCGGGTTGTGTCTATGTTGGCGTCGGCTTTGAGAGCGGCAGCGATGAAGTACTCGAGAGTATGCGTAAAGGGATCAAGGTTAAACAAATCGAAACGGCGATTAAACGCTGTGAATCAGTTGGAATTGGTGTTCAGGCCAACTTCATTTTCGGTGATCGAAGCGAAACCCAGCAAACCATGCGTGAGACCTACTCCTTTTTTTTGAAGCACTGCAAAGAGCATATTGTTTCCCTCGGGAACATTGTGCCTTTCCCAGGCTCGGAGTTGTTTGAATGGTGTATCGACAACAGGCAATTCTCCAAGCCGGAATATTACCGGCAATACTACGGAGCTGATCATTTCCGTCTGCCATTCTATAACATGACAGAAATGGCTTTGGCCGAATTTATCCACGAGCTGTCGAATCTAATGGCGGCAACCGCTCCCGAGAATCCGAAAATCGATTTGCCCGTTGTGTGGCCTTCGACATGGCATGCGGTCAACAACGTGGGGCGTCTGAGCTTCCGGGTATCATGTCCTCACTGCGAACAGGATTTGGAGCGTGCGATCCCGAAACGTACTCCGGCGGTCCGCACCCGTTTGTGCATCTGTAGTTGGTGCCACCGGCGTTTTGTCGTCGACGTGAGCAACTTGCCGCTGAGCGCTGAAAAAATTGCCGACGGCCGGGACGACGAACCCGATTCTTTGATCTACAAAAACTATCATATTTTCAGAGACGAGCAGGGCTACTGGGGTTTTTTAGGCACCTTCGCGCCGGAATTGGAAACGCCCTTGCCAGCATCAGCCCGCGCCACCGTAATTGAACTGCAGGAACAGACCGAGCTTCGCAGCAGGTTTCTGACGATTCAAGCAAAAACACCTCGAGAACTCAAAGAACTCATAGACCATTCCGGCATGAGGGCGCTCTGGACCGATGTGATCCATCATCCTTTAGAGCCTAGATGGATCAAGTCCTATTTGGACTTCACGGTGCTGGAATATGGAGATAAATTTTGGGCACTTTCATCTGATTTGGGAAGTTGCGATATACGGAAAAAAATCCTTTTGGGTATCGACCGCGATCTAAATGAAAAGCGTCTTTTTCAAGACGACACCCTCAATGGGGTTATTGCCCAGATCCAAGCATTCGTCGGGAAGCATTTAATACCTGATCGTGACGAGTCGGCCGGATGGCCAACAGCGGTCGATCTATGGAGCAAGCGTCTCGTTACCTTTGCGCGGTTGAAGCACCGCTTGCGGGAGCTCCGTTGGCATAGAATCGCCTTGTTCGGAGCAGGGCAACACACCCGCCAACTGATCAAGTGGATTGAGGACGCCAAAACGTTTGAGGTGGCGTGCATTCTCGATCGCCAGGCGGATTCAATCCCGCTCAATGGCTATCCCGTCATTGATCCGGAGCAACTTCCACAATTCAACGTCGACGCGCTCATTCTCAGTACCGACACTTTCGAAGATGAGATGACCAAGGCACTTTTGGGAATCGACGGTTTTCGGTCGCCGGTTTTTTCGCTGTACCGACCTGAGTATGCGGCGGCGCTGTGGCTGAGGAACTACTGCGACGCCAACGGGTTTTCACGGGTAGGCTTGTGGGGTGAAGATGAGAGACTGTCTAAGGTAGCTTCAATACTTGAGGGGCGGATGGTTTGCGACGTTATCACGAGCCGGCAGCGGCTGCTTGAGGTTATGGCCGACCGGAAACACTTTGATGGGGCAATTGAGGCCCAAAACGAGCGTTGGGTGGTCGTGACGATGGACGCGACGACCTTTGGCGCCGGTATCAATAGCGAGGAACTTCAGCACCCGGGCATCAGGTTCATTTGTCTCTGGGCAGGGCAAGACGGCATTGCGAAGCATTACTTGATATGAATGACATGGAAGCAATCATTCTGGCCGGCGGCAAAGGAAAACGCCTGCGAAAGGCAGTGAGTCAACTTCCCAAACCCATGGCAAATATAAACGGCAAACCTTTTTTGGAGTACCTGCTCGCTTACCTCCGAAATTTTGACTTTGCAAGAGTTATCTTGGCGGTTGGATACATGGGTGAGAAAATTCGTGATTATTTTGGGCCCGAGTACCGGGGTCTGCCGCTGCAATACTCGTTTGATGATATCGTTTTAGGCACGGGCGGTGCGCTGAAGAAAGCCCTGGCGGAGGTCCAACAGCCTTGTGCCTTTGCCATCAATGGCGATACGTTTTTCGAAGTAAATTTTCAGGATATATTCAGCCGGCACATGGAGAGCGGAGCCGATGTGACCGTGGCAGTAAGGAAGGAACGGCATTCGGAGCGATTCGGCACCGTGCGTCTCGAACACCGTAAAATTGTCGGTTTCGAAGAAAAAAAGTGTGGTGGAGGCGGTTATATCAATGCGGGGGTCTATTTGGTCAATAAAAGCTTGCTGAACCTATTCCCGCCCCAAGCGTGTTTTTCGTTTGAAGCGGAGTTTTTGGAAACAGCCGTCGATCGGGTGGCCCTTGAGGCCTTTGTCAGCGAAGGCTATTTTATCGACATCGGCACGCCCGCTGACTACGAAATGGCAAAAAACGAATTTAGGCGGGTGTTCAAATGATCATATCTCACACTCCCCATCGTATATCCTTTTTCGGTGGTGGTACCGACTACCCCTCCTATTATCTCAGACACGGTGGTAAAGTACTGGGGGCGGCGATCGACAAATACTGCTATCTGAGCGTGCGCAAATTGCCACCGTTCTTTGAACATCGGCACCGGATTGTATATTCCAATCAAGAACTGGTAAGTCAGATTGATGAGATCCAGCATCCTTCGGTGCGTTGGACGCTTGATTACCTGAAAGTCAATTACGGTGTGTCGATTCATCATGACGGAGATATTCCGGCCCGCAGCGGCATGGGTTCGAGTTCCGCTTTTACGGTGGGTTTGCTCAACAGCCTGAATGCTTTAAATGGGCTCTACAGCTGCAAAAAGGATCTGGTGGAAAATGCCATCTACATCGAACAGGAGCTCATCAAAGAGCACGTCGGATCACAGGATCAGACCTTCGCCGCTTATGGCGGTTTTAACGTCATCGAGTTTGCGCAAAACGGCAAAATTACGGTTGCGCCGATGATTACGGAAGAAAAGCGACTGAATCTTTTCGAGAGGCACCTGATGTTATTTTACACGGGTATCTCACGCATTGCCTCCGAAATTGCAGAGGAGCAAATCCAAAAAACCGGGGAAAATGTTGAGGTTCTGCATGAGATGAAAAAAATGGTCGGTGAAGCGGTTGAAATAATCTGTTCCAACCGACCGTTAAAAGACTTCGGAGAGCTTTTAGACTATAATTGGCATTTGAAAAAGAACCTGTCGGCAAAGATCACAACGCCGGAAATCGATGCGATGTACCAATTGGCCAAAAAGGCCGGTGCCATTGGCGGCAAGGTCTGTGGCGCTGGTGGAGGTGGCTTTGTGCTTTTATTTGTTGAACCGGAAAAGCGCCAGGCGGTCAAAAAGACCCTGAAGCGGTTCCTGCATGTACCCTTTCATTTTGATTTCGAGGGCTCCAAGATCATCGTTTATCGTCCCGAGACCCAAAACGGGAATGGTTACTAGCGGAGGAGGGCGCCGTGAAGATCGGCTTACCGTTAATGGAGAACAATATTACGCCGGAAGACATAGGCGTCCTGATAGATTTCTTGGAAAAAATGCCCAAGCTCACCCAAAATGACCACGTCCGCGCTTTCGAAAAGGAGTGGTCGGAATGGCTTGGGGTAAAACACAGCGTTTTTGTGAATTCCGGCGCCTCGGCCAATTTTATCACGATTAGTGCGCTCAAACACCATGGGGGGCCGGGAGAGATTATCGTACCGCCGCTGACCTGGATTTCTGATATCGCCGCGGTCGTACTCAATGGATTTCGGCCGGTGTTTGTTGACATTGATCCGCAAAACCTCTGCATGTCTACTGCTCAAGTTCTTCGCAATTTAAATGTCAGCACGCGAGCGGTTTTCTTGACTCACGTCCAGGGGTTTAGCGGGCTCACCGAGGAGTTGCTCGTCGAACTGCAAAAACGAAATATTCCCTTAATCGAAGACGTCTGCGAATCCCACGGAGCAACCTTCCAAGGCCAGAAGTTGGGTTCATTCGGCTGGGTGTCGAACTTCTCTTTCTATTACGGCCATCACATGAGCACCATCGAAGGCGGCATGGCATGCACCAACGACGAAACTCTATACAACACGTTGTTGATGATGCGCTCCCATGGAATGGTACGGGAAGCCGTTGCTCCCCAGCAGAAGTCTAATTTTATTAATGCGCATCCAGATTTAAATCCGGATTTTATTTTTGCCTATCCGGCCTTTAACATGCGGGGAACCGAAATCGGCGGTGTGCTCGGACGTAGCCAGTTGAAGAGGCTTGACGCCAATAACGCCAAACGGCGCGCGAATCTTGAACTTTTTTTAGAACTTCTCGATCCTGCCAAATATCGTACCGACTTTGCTTTGCAGGGCAGCTGCAACTACGCTTTCCCTCTAGTGATCAGACGCCCCGATCTGGGCCTGCGCGATCGGTTGGAACGAACGTTGCGGGAAGCAAAGGTCGAGTTTCGGCGGGGCAGCAGTGGAGGAGGGAACCAGTTACGCCAGCCGTATTTGCAGAAGATCTTGGGCGTGGTAGACTATCGGCGCTTTCCCGAAGTGGAGCATATCCATCATTTTGGATATTACATTGGAAATTATCCGTCCCTTGAGGAAAACCGGATACGCGATCTGTGTCATCTATTGAACAGCGTTGAATAGGGAGAAGGCACCCATGAACTACAACATTCTGGTGACCGGCGGTGCCGGATATTTAGGCGCGGTCCTCGTACCGGAGCTTCTGCAGCGCGGCCACCGGGTCACTGTACTCGACAATTTTATGTACGGTCAGCCGTCTCTTTCGCAATGTTGTCTTCACGACAATTTTGAAGTGGTACGGGGGGATTGCCGCGATTACCATACCCTGAAAAGTCTTGTTCGGCAGAATGATATTTTCCTGCCGTTCGCGGCTTTAGTGGGTGCGCCGCTTTGCGACGGGGATACCGTCGGAGCGATAACCACCAACCGCGATGCCGTTGGCACGCTGGTCAAGATTGTCTCCCATGAACAGCGGGTGATCGTTCCAAACACGAATTCGGGATACGGTATCGGTGAAAAAGAAAAGGAATGTACGGAGGAAACCCCTCTGCGCCCCATCTCATTATACGGCAAATTGAAAGTTGAAGCCGAACAGATGGTGCTGGAGCGACAGAATTCCATCAGCCTGAGGCTGGCCACGGTATTTGGTGCCAGTCCAAGGATGAGGATTGATCTTCTAGTGAACGATTTCACCTACCGCGCCGTAAATGACCGAACGGTCGTTATTTTTGAAGGTCATTTCAAACGGAATTACATCCATGTGCGCGACGTCGCGCAAGCTTTCATCCATTGTATCGAGAACTTCGAGAGCATGAAAGGCGAAGCCTACAATGTCGGCCTTTCCGACGCGAATTTATCTAAGGTCGAGCTTTGTCAGAAGATCAAAGAAGAGGTGCCACGATTTATTTATTTGCAGGCACCGGTCGGGGAGGATCCGGACAAGCGCGACTACATTGTCTCGAATGCAAAAATCGAGTCGACCGGTTGGAGGCCGGATGTCGCGATTGAGACCGGAATTCGAGAATTAGTCAAACTCTATCGTTTTCTGCGAAACTCCAAATATTCCAACGTCTAACCGGATGCATTCGGATGGTGCCGGGGATGACTGCCTGCAGGCGCAGATGGGTGAAAATCGATGATCGTCAATGAAGTTCAATTGGACCTGCCGCCAACACCGGATATTTCTTTACTGCAGCAAACAGCGCGGAAAGTCCGGGCGACTTGCGTTCAGATGGCGCATGACGCCCAAGAGGGGCATCTCAGCGGGGCATTGAGTTGTGTCGAGATCCTCGTTGTTTTGTTTAGCTATTTTCTCCGGCTTCCAAACGGTAATCCTTGGTCCGCGCAACGGGACCGATTTGTTTTCAGCAAAGGACATGCATGCGCTGCGCTTTATGCGGTGCTTGCCGAGACCGGCTATATACCCGCAGAATGGCTGAGCGGCTATGCAGTGGCAGACTCGCCGCTTCCCAATCATCCCTGCAAGCGGGCGCTGGCCATGCTTGAGATGTCCTCCGGAAGTCTTGGTCACGGGCTCGGCTTCGCCACCGGAATGCTTTACGGTTTGAAGATGAAAAATTCTCCGGCGCGGGGCATTGTCCTCATGAGCGACGGGGAGTGTAACGAAGGCAGTGTTTGGGAAGCGGCCATGTTTGCACGCGCACAACGGTTAGACCGACTCATTGCCATTGTCGATCACAATAATCATCAGGCTGTCGGGAAACACGACGAGCTGAATGGATTCACTTCGCTTGGCGAAAAATTCCGCAGCTTTGGATGGAGGGCGGTCGAAGTGGATGGTAATGATATTCAGGAACTCATCCAAATCCTTGACCGCGTGCCGTTTGCAAAAGGAAGACCGGCGGCGGTAATCGCCAAAACCAAAGCCGGGGCTGGAATAACCTTCATGGAGAACGATCAGCGCTGGTTCTACCGGACGCCGACAACGGAGGATCTCGAGGCAGCGCTTCAAGAATTGAATGTAAGGCCTATTCATAAGGGGCAGCCATGAGACGAGCGTTCGAGGAAACATTGTATCAGCTAGCTGCGCAAGATGAACGCGTCATTTTTCTCACCGGTGACCTCGGCTATCAAGTGTTCGATCGGTTCCAACGGAAATTCGGGAGACGCTATGTGAATGTCGGTGTGGCCGAAGCACAACTGGTAAATGCGGCTGCGGGTCTGGCGGCTGAAGGCTGGCGGCCGGTGGCGTATTCGATCGCGGCGTTTGCAACCGCCCGACCGTACGAACAGATTAAAATCAGTGTCTGTTACCCGCACCTGCCGGTCATCATCGTGGGTGCCGGGGGCGGTTTTACTTATGCAAGCAGCGGGGTCACGCACCACGCGGCGGACGATCTGGCCCTGATGTGCACGCTGCCGGGCATGAGCGTCGTGGCTCCCGGATGCCCGGACGAATTACGGCAGCTTATGCCGCAGATGGTTTCCGCCGCCCGACCTTTTTATCTGCGAATCGGCAAATTCGGTGAAAAAGATTACAAGGGCGCAACGGAGGCGACTCTCGGCCAAGCGCGGCGGATTCGGGACGGACAAAGGATTGCCTTAATCAGTACGGGTGACATTGCCAGCGAGGTACTGGAGGCGGTTACTGCCTTGGAAGCCGAGGGCATCGTTCCGCTCTTTTACCAGTTTCATACGGTCAAACCCCTCGATCTGGAGGCTATCGAAGAACTTAGCCGGCGGGTCGCGGCGATTGTCGTTGTCGAAGAACACGGTCTTTACGGGGGGCTTTTCAGTGGGCTTTGTCACATTAAAGCCATGCATAATTACGATTTCAAACTCTACCGCTTGGGCGCACCGGACGAATTCATTTTGGGAAACCCGAGTCGCCGCGAGATTCGCAGCCGCCTGGGTGTTGATGCGAAAGCCGTCCGCCAAACCTGTCGCGAAGCCTGGAATGATGCGGCCGGTGACGAAACCAAGCGGATTTGCTTACCAAAGGATGCTCGATGAATCATAGGGTCGATCTTTTGCTCGTGAATGTCGGCGGCACGAAAAAAAAAGTGTACCAGCATCTGAGTCGGCATTACTCGGCTTGTGAACCACCTTTCTGGGCCCTTCTGACCGCGGGGTTCATTCGTAAACACAACTTTTCAGTGGAGTTGCTGGACGCCAACGGTCTTAACCTTGATTTGGGGGAGACTGTCGACGCCATGCGCAGGATAAATCCGCGCCTGACCGCGATTGTCGTGTATGGCCAACAGGCAAACACTTGCACGCCGCTGATGTGGGCCGTGGAGGCGCTTTGCGCGGCGATCAAAGCCGCCCAGCCCGACCGCGAGGTGGTTGTGACGGGATGGCATCCATCCGCCTTGCCGCAGCGGACAATCGAGGAAACGGCCTGCGATTACGTGGCGCAAGGAGAAGGCTTTTATACCCTCAAGGGGCTGTTGGAGGGACAACCTAAAGAAGATATTCCCGGACTATGGTGGAAAAACGGCCAAGGGGGGGTCGCTTCGAAATCGGCTGCCCGCAATGTCGAAGATCTGACAAGCGAATTGGACTCGGTGGCCTGGGATCTGGTGCCGTGGGATCAGGTGGATTATCGCGCGTTTAACTGGATGTGTTTGCAAGACTTGAGTTCCAGGGGTCACTACGCCTCCATGTTCACCAGTTTGGGGTGCCCTTACCAGTGCTCATTTTGTGCAATTCAAGCCACCTATGGCGAAAGAAAGATCCGATACTGGAACCCCAGCTGGGTTCTCCAACAGATTGATACCTTGGCCAATCGATATGCGGTGCGAAATATCAATTTCATTGATGAGTTGTTTGTCTTTGAACCGGACCATTACCGACCCATCGCCCAGGGCTTGATCGCAAGAGATTACGCGGTGAACATCTGTGCTTTCGCCAGGGTCGATTCGGTCGAACGAACGCCTGCGGACGATTTGGAACTCTTGAAAGCCGCCGGGTTCAACTGGTTCAAGCTGGGGATTGAGACGAGCGATTCCCATATCCTGAAAGCAATCGGCAAGGGTAGCTATACGAGGGAACGAATTCGAAAAGTTGTTGATAAGATCCACGACGCCGGTATTGATATTTGTGCGAATTTCATGTTCGGCCTGCCCGGGGATACGTACGAGACCATGCAGGCGACCTTGGCGTTTGCCACGGAGCTGAACTGCGCTTTTCCGAGCTTTTTCTGCACCATGGCGCCGCCCGGCTCGGAGTTGTACCAACAGGCGCTGAAAAGCGGGGTCAAGCTCCCCGACACGTGGCTGGGCTATGCCCAGCAAGGCTATGAGTTCCTCCCGTTGCCAACGGAACACCTGACCGCCGGGCAGGTGCTCGCGTTCCGGGATTATGCCTTTCGAACGTATTTCACCAATCCACGGTATTTACATAAGATTGAAAACAAGTTCGGATGGGAGGCGCGACTGCACGTCGAAGGGATGACCCACGTTAAACTCAAGCGAAGAATATTGGGTGATTGATCGTCTTGACGGCTGAATCTCAGTGTCAGGTTCAGACGATGATCACCGCGACGAGATTGCACCAAAGTCGCGCCAGGGGCCGCGGCACTGTTGAAGCAGTCGATGCGGTTGCGGTCAAGTCGCAATCCAAACCCGAATCGAGATGATCCAATGTCTTATCAGTCCTTATTGAAGATTCTCTACGCGCGTAAGCCGATATTTGATGTGAAGCGGGCAATTCTTAGCGCCCCCGTCAGACACATTTTCATGATAGCAACCATCTGGTTTCTCACCGCAGCGGCCAAAAAAGACGATTTGCATATTCTCGAAATTGGTTCCTGGTATGGCGCTTCCACGCTCTCGTGGGCTCAGGGACTCGAACTTTACAACGCGGCCCGGGGCGCGATTACGTGCGTTGATGCGTGGAGTGCTTTCTTTGACATGAACGTCCATGCCGAGGTCGACTATGTCCGCGACATGGAAGAGGCCCTTGCCACCGATGCAGCCTATAACATTTTTTTGCATAACAGCCGAACTCTACCCCAAACCATACAATGTCAGCATATGCGCGGTTTGAGTCAATCGATACTGCCTCAATTACGCGAAAAGTACTACGATGTTGTTTTTATTGATGGAGATCACGCCTATGATGCCGTGAAAGAAGATATCAGAAAATCGATGCGGCTGGTTAAAGAGCAGGGGGTCATCTGTGGCGACGACCTCAACCTGCAGCTCCATGAGTGCGATGTGGCAGTGGCCCAGGAAAAAAAAAGGATGGATTTTGTGCAAGATCCTCAAACCGGCAAGAATTATCATCCCGGGGTAACCCTGGCCGTTGCCGAACAATTGGGCGAGGTTTCTTCCTGGGCTGGTTTCTGGATGATGCAAAAACAAGGCCGCCGCTGGGAAAAAGTCTCGTTGAAGGGCATGCCGGTGGTTTATCCCAAACACTTTCCGGACGATGCTATTCGCGCGGCGAAGTCGCATTTTGAGGACATTGCCGCTAGCATTTCATGACCGCCCCAGCGCCGCATCGCAAAGGGCCCTGCGCGAGATGTCGACGCAGAGCTTCACGCCCGGACGTCATTTTGAGGTTTTCGAGACTTGTCTGAAGCAAATACCGCTGATCGTTGCCTGGAAGCATCCAATTCTAAGAGGCCCCCAAGGACCGATCCCGTCTTTGTCTCTATCCAGTTGAATTCAAACAGGCCGGGCCAGATTAAAGTGTTTTTGGACCACGTGGAGAAAAACGCCAACAGGCCCGAACAGGTCGAGGTGTTGATTCATATCGATCAAGGTGACGATTTGATGAAGCAAACCCTTGAGATTGAAAAGTCGCAACGGCGTTTGCAGTTGCGCTATATTCAAACGGATATGGTTAGGAATTTCTTTGACCTGTGGAAGCCCCTCAACGCGCTTGTCAAACTGACCGCCCCAAGGGCCTATTTTGTTGCCAACGTCAGTGACGAATTTCTCTTTGAAACAGTGAAGTGGGATGACGTCCTCAGAGAGTACGTCGCGTACTATCCCGACCACATCTTCAGGGTCAGAGCATCCCGTTTCCGGCACCGAAACTACATTGACTTTTGGGAATGTGGATTTGCTCCTGACAGCTTGGCGTTTTATACGAAGCGATGGATGGACATTGTGGGCGACTGGAATCCATGCCTCGGGCCGGATTCCTTTCAGCAGTTGATTGCCTACTACCTATTTTCCTCGGACCGCTTCAACATAAACCAGAACAATCGGGATATCGCGGATCCGTTTTTGAAATTCTCCGGAGAGGGTGCTAGCCTGGGCCTCCATGGAAAGGCCCTTCAACAAAGGGTCTACGGGCATATACCCGCCTGGTTTAGGCTCATGTCCGTTGAGATGCAAAGGGAGGCCAAGCGGCGTGCCATGCTTCTGAAGGCGCACATTTTTGCCCACAAAAACAGTCTGGACAGCTACACCATCCGAGACGATAGCAGCAGGTGCCGCATTGTGCTGCGTGAGGATTTCCTGGGGCGACACTTTGCTTTTTCCTACAAAATTAATGCAATCGTCATCCGGCTAAAGAATAGCTATCGCAAGTTTTTATACCACTATTACACCGGTGGAGGCCAGGAGGCTGCCATCCGAAGTTTAAGGGAGGGCGCAGTTTTTTATCTCTGCTACCGATTCCCTAAACTTGAGAAGATTGTTCGACGATTGAAGCGGTTAGCCGACCAAAACATCGTAGCTTACTATATCCTCAACCGGCGCACCAGGGAAAACGTCAAGAAATTCAAAAAGCAAATAGAATTTACCCCTGTCAATTACTATCTGTACGGTACCGGAGAATATGCCAAAACTATTTTTCAACATATACGGAAAGAAAAATTACACCTGCCGCAGTGCGTGCTCGAAAAAAGGGAACTATTGGAGATCAATCCGGATTTGAGTGATTTCGGGGGTGTGAAAGTTCTTTGCGATCAGGACGTCTTAAAGCGCGTTGGTCGGGATGAACTCATTATTGTCGGCAGCTTGAGTTTCGCCGACCGTGTGATTGCGCGCTTGAAACACGCGGGCTGTCAGGCGCGGATCGTCACTTTCCAGGTTTGAGTTCGGCGGGTAGCGCGAAATGTCTGGAAAACGGTTGCCAGGCATGCTCAGCGTGAGGAAATCAACTTTGACCCGCGGACGGCGCTAGAGGGTTTGCCCGATTGAGGAATCACCGGCCAAAAATTTCCGTATATACGACCTGCAAGAACAGCGGACACTATTTGCGCGCAACCCTGCACTCGATTTTCTCGCAAAGCTTTCAGGACTTTGAGATCATCTTGGTTGACGCTCAATCGACGGACGACACGTCTGACATACTCAAATCTTACGGCACGGAACGCCGCCTGCGTTGGATTTCGGAAGCCGACGATAGCCAAATCGAAGGTTTGCACAAAGCACTGGCATTGGCGAGGGGCGATTATGTCATGTTCATGCCCATTAGCGATGTGTATCTTGAGCCTACATGGTTTGAACAGTGTGTCGAGGTACTCGATCATGATCGGCAGATATCCCTGGTTCACGGGAATGTGCTCCATATGGGCGACGACGGGGCAATCGGGGCGTCGGCATTTCCGCAATGGCAACAATTTGCGCCGCCTAGCGGATATGAGTTTTTGCCCTATTGGCTGGCGACGTTTTGTTTCATCAGCGAATTGACCTATTGCGTCAGAAGGGATGTATACCGGACTTGCATGCCCTCTTATCGCGGGCAACGAATCGATTTTGCGTCGATGCAGTGGCCATTAAGCGATGAGGATTTCGCGATTCATGGACCGCACCTGAAATTGCTGTTTAACTTCAATCACAACGGTTATCTGCCATTCTACCTTCCGGTGGATGCCAGCGCAGCCAGAAATCATCCGGATGCGTTGAGTCGTATTCATCAGAGATACCTTCAGCTGGAAGCCGCCAAATATACCGCGGATATTGTCGACTTCCGCGAAGCGCTGCTGGCCGGGAGCATCTTGCATGTCTTTCGCGACGGGCGATCGAACCGCATCTGCAAGCTGGAGGGTCGGGCCTTACAGGACCTGGCGGAAAAGGTCAGGCACTATCGCGTCAACGGCCACATCATGTTTGGGTATGTGGAAAAGCTGAACGTGGAATATCAAAAGAAAAAAGAACTTTTCGAAAAAAAATGGGCGGAATGGACCGGTCGATTCGGGAAACATTCGCCTGTGGCGATTTATGGCGCCGGACAGCACACGGAACTGCTCCTTGCGGCGGTAGGACGGGCGCTCGCAACACTGAATCTGGTGGCCATCGTGGATCGAAATCCGGCGAGATCCAGGTTGGCGGGTATTCCCGTTCAGCGGGCGCAGCAGTTTGATTTTCAGGCGGTGGCGCATATCATTATCTCGTCAAAGGCTTTCGAAGCGGAAATCTTTGATGAACTCCGCGCAAAGGTTCCGTGCGATAGAATCGAAAGAATCTATAGCTAACCAGGATGATGGCGAACCTCAAGCTCCAGACTCTGGCCGACTGCGGTCGGCAACAAGCCGACAAGACCTATTGCTTCAGCCGGGCCCCGCACCTGGGCGGCAACCTTCAAGGCGGGGACGACGCGACTTTTTATCCCGAACTGTGGCAGTGGGTGGTCAAGCGGTATCGGGTTCAGACCGTCATGGACGTGGGCTGCGCGGAAGGGTTTCACACGAAATATTTTGAGCAATTGGGCTGCCGCATCGTCGGTGTGGAGGGGCTGCTTCCCAACGCGATTCATCCCGATTCGCTGTTTCCGATCATTATCAATGATTTCCGGAAATCATACGTACAAGTGGCCAAAGTCGACTTAGCGTGGTGCTGCGAAGTGCTGGAGCACATCGAAGAGGAGTTTTTGGACAAGGTCATGCAAACCCTCCTGAATGGGCGGTACATTGCGATAACTCACGCGTTGCCGGGGCAAGGCGGGCATCATCATGTGAACGAACAGCCACCGGGGTATTGGATTGAGCAATTTGCCCGGTATGATTGCGAGTGGCTCGAGGAAGATTCGATTTGGTCGCGAAAATTGGCGCACGGCTGGTATCGCCGCACCGGCATGATTTTTTGGAACCACAACTGGAACGCGATCAACGGCCTGAAAAGACTGCAAGATATCGAACTCGACGAGGATTCGAATATACTGGGGACGGTGCTGCAGCGGTTGAATGCAAAACTGGAAGCATGGATACGATCGGATACGCCCATTGTGGTTTTCGGCGCGGGGAAGCATACGGACTTTCTCGCCCGGCACACGCCACTCGTTCAAGCCAATCTTGTCGCCTTTGCCGATCGAAGTCACTGCGACCTGCCGGAGAAGTTTGGCCGACCCGTGGTGCCGCCCGAGGCGATCGGGACGCTGCAGCCCGAAATCGTCGTGATCTCCTCGATTGAGTTTCAGGACGAGATGTACAATGCGATTGCCGCGCTGGAAAAAGAGGGGATCGTAATCGAACGGCTTTATGCGCCGCACGAACGCTTATCGGCCGCAAGAGAACTGCATGGATGGGGCAACCGGCAAACCGGTGATGGTTAGGGATGCATTCCTGGGGGTTTTCAGACGCGCGGCACGGATTTCTTCATGGTCCCTGCCGTGGTTGCCGTACAGCTTGATGCGAGCTGATCCGACGCGCAGTGCGCTGACCATGCACCTGGTATGAATCCGAAAGTATCGATCATTACGCGCACCCGCGAGCGGGCTTTGCTGCTGAGAAGAGCCGTGGAAAGCGTCGTGCAACAAAGTTTCGATGATTGGGAACTCGTCGTAATCAATGACGGAGGTCCGCGCGAAGAGGTTGCAAACGTGCTCCGTGATTACCGGCGGCGCAACGGCCAGAAAATCCGTCTGCTGCACAACGAGGGCTCAGGCGGAATGGAAGCCGCGACCAACTTGGGCATAGCAAGTTCCGCAGGGGACTACATTGCCATCCATGACGACGATGATTCTTGGGACAAAGGGTTTTTGGCCACGACGGTCGGGTGGCTTGAGGAGCATTCCCGGTCATCTGTCTGGGGCGGAGTGATCACCCATTGTATGAAGGTTGCGGAGAGAGTCCAAGAGGGGCAATTGACCGAAGTCTACCGGGAGCCTTACAATCATTGGATTGAAAGTGTCTCCCTTTTTCGAATGGCGGGAGCCAATATTTTTCCGCCGATCTCCTTTGTGTACCGAAGAAGAGTTCTGGACGAGGTGGGGCTGTATCGCGAGGACCTGCCGGTGATGGGCGATTGGGAGTTCAACCTCAGGTTTCTGCGAAAGTATGAGATTGCGGTTATCCCCCGGCTCCTGGCCCACTACCACCAACGTGTCGGCCGCACCCGCGGTTCCTACGCGGGATCAGTGACCGCCGCAAGAGGCCGGCATAGGCGCACCGAGTCGCGTATCCGCAACGATCTGCTCAGAGAGGACGTCGAGCAGGGCGCATGGGGTCTGGGGTTTCTGGCCCATCTGAGCCAGAATACCATTGAATCTGATTGGAGGCCGGTCGAAAAGGCTGTCAGCGCGGAAATGCGACGAGACCTCCAGCAGATTGCCCGCCGCGGAAAGCGCATTGCGGTATTCGGGGCGAGCATCAGCGGCCGTTCGTGGGTTCGTTGGCTCAAACGGCATTTCGCCCACCTGGAAATCGTTTGCTTTTTCGATAATGACGACAGGAAGTGGCATAAGACCGTGGACGGCATCATGGTCCGGCCCCCCTGGGCCATAACGGAGCGGAAGTTCGACACGATCTTGGTGGCCTCCTCGGGCCATGATGAGATCGCCGCTCAGCTGGAAGACAGCGGACTGAGGGAACACCACGACTTTCACCTTCTCTAAGCGGAGGGCTGGATGAACATTATACACCTCACGACGTATGTCCAAGGGGGCGCCGGCAAAATGATGACCGAGCTCGCGATTCACCAAGCCGAGTCGGGTCACCATGTGACATTGGTGACAAGCCGGACGGAAGTGCCGGGGTATCTGAATTATCCCGAGTACATCCAGCGTCTGATGGGGAGCCCCGTTCGGCTTTGTCAGATCGACTCGACTTTCAAACGGGATCGGTATCTCAATCGGGCCGTGGTTCGGGCCCTGCAACCGATGTTGGCCAGAACCGACCT
>CP070697.1:0-27535 GCA_020353555.1 Desulfobacterales bacterium | reverse complement strand
CGTGTCGCACAAAGTTGAAGTGGACGCGTTTATCGAAAAAACCAGACAATTTGTGGCAGCGGAGAAAAAAATGTTTTTTGCCGCGCTGGATAATGTCCCGGGGATCAAACTCTTTCCGAGCACGACGTCTTTTTTCCTCGGCCGGTTACAAGATCCGATGACGGCCGCTGACGTCTGCGCCCGACTGGCGCGCGAGCGGATCCTTTTAAGAAACTGCGCCAACTTCAGAGGTCTTTCCAATCGCTTCATCCGGATTTCGCTGAAAAGTGCGCAAGCCAATCGAATGCTGGTTGACAAGCTTTTCTCATGGCTGCACGGGCCCGCGGCCCGAAGGCAAGATTCCGCAAAAATGCAAAGGGTTCAAGGCTAATGGCGTTGGTTTCGGCATGGTATATTCTCCCAGCCGCGTTTGCTCTGGATATCATTGGGGGCGACCCTCACTGGCTCCCTCACCCGGTGCGGTGGATGGGCCGAGCGATCGAGGCTTGCGAACCTTATTTCCGAAAAAGGCCGCTCAAGCTGACCATCGCCGGCACCCTGTTTTCCCTATTTTTGATTGCGGGCACGTGGACCATCACGTTGGTTGTGGTTAAGGTGGCCACCGCTCTGCATCATTTGGTGGGCACCGGCGTTGAAATCATACTCATCTATTTCTGCCTTTCCGCCCGGTCCCTGGCAGATGCCGCGATGGCCGTGGCCCAGCGCCTGCTCCGCGGACAGTTGCCCGAAGCCCGCGCCCAGGTGGCGTTGATTGTCGGCCGTGATGTTGAAAAGTATGAGGCCGATGGGATCGCCAGGGCTACGGTCGAAACCGTGGCCGAAAATCTGGTGGACGGTGTCATCTCACCCTTGTTTTTTGCCGCCCTCGGCGGGGCGCCCCTGGCCATGGCCTATAAAATGGTCAATACGCTGGACTCCATGGTAGGCTATAAAAATGATCGGTATATCGATTTCGGAAAGGCCTCCGCGCGAATCGACGATGTTTTCAATTACATTCCCGCCCGGCTCGCGGTGCCGGTCATTGCCCTAGCGACCCAAATCCTGGCTGGTCAAGGTGGGCGGTCCCTCAAAACCGCTTGGGCGGAGGGCGCCAATCATTCCAGCCCGAATGCCGGATATCCGGAAGCCGCCTTCGCCGGGGCGCTGGCCGTTAAGCTCAACGGCCCCAATTATTACGGAGGCCGGCTGGTCGACAAGCCCTACATCGGGATCCGCTTCGGCCCCGCTCATCCCAACCACATCAAGAAAGCCTGTGATATTATGCTGCTCGCGGCGCTCATCGGGGTGGGCCTTGTATCGACTCAAACCGTGTTGTTCGGCTTCTTCTAATGTACCCCGCATTATCCCGATCGTATAAAGGCCAGTACCCCTTCAGGCTCGGCACGACTTCGTTCATCTATCCGGATGTTTACGGGATCAACGTCAAAATGCTGGGCCCTTATCTGGATGAAATCGAACTTTTGCTGTTGGAAAGCACTCACCCGGGCAGCCTGCCGTCGCCAGCCGCAATAAGAGAACTCGCCCGTCTGGCCGAAGATTTTGAGCTGACCTATAACGTTCATCTGCCCTCGGATATAGCTATCGGGCATCCCGCTGCCGCGCAGCAACAACGGGCCGTGGATATCCTCTTGCAGGTGTTCGAACGGGTCGCCCCCCTGGCACCGACGACCCATACCCTGCACATTGCGGGCGGCCCCAATTCATCCACGCCGGACGGCCTGGAACAATGGCGACAAACGGCGCATGCGAATTTGAAGAAATTACTCGCGGCGGGAATCCGCGCGGAAAAGCTGTCGATTGAAACCTTGGATTATCCCTTTGAATGGGTGGAAGATCTTATTGATGACCTGGATCTCAGGATCTGTATCGACCTGGGCCATCTGATCAAGTACGGCTACAATGAAGAGGCCTCCCTCGAAAAATATTATGGCCGCACAACCATCATGCATTTACATGGAGTCGAGGATCAGCGTGATCATCTGTCTTTGGATCGCTTACCGCAAGAATCCATCGCTCCCGTGCTCCGGAAGCTGGGTAACTTTTCCGGAACAGTTTCGTTGGAGGTTTTTTCCTTCGAGGATCTTCAGGCGTCTTTGACGTTTTTCCACAAATGCTGGCAAAGGCGCACAGCGGCCTGCCCCTCTCTGCGCTAGTACATGGCTTCGATCAACTCACGGAACGCCTGATGGACATACTTGCGCTTGACTTTCATGGTGGGCGTCACCTCCCCGTCTTCCTCATAAAGCTTCTTGGGCAGAATGGCGAATTTTTTGACCTGCTCGACCCGGGAAACGGTCTGATTGACCGCGTCGACCTCGCTGCGGATCAATTTTTCGATCGCGGCGTTCTGCGTCAGGTCCTTATAGGTCGAAAACTGAATTTTATGATCCTGCGCATATTTGACGACGTTGTCTTCGTCGATCATAATCAAACAGGTCAGGTACTTGCGCCGGTCGCCGATGATGACGGCGTCGTTGATATAGATACTGGCCTTGAGTTTGTTTTCGATATACTGGGGCGTGATATTCTTGCCGCCGGCCGTCACAATGATATCCTTTTTGCGGTCGGTGATCTTCAGATAACCGTCCGCGTCAATTTCACCAATATCCCCGGTATGCAGCCACCCCTCGACGATTGTCTCGGCCGTGGCCCGAGGGTTTTTGAAATAGCCCTTGAAAACGCCCGGAGACTTGACCAGGATCTCGCCGTCATCCGCGATTTTGATTTCCACGCCGTCCAGGGGCTCACCCACGGCACCGAACTTGACCCGGCCGATCCGGGAAACGGTGGTCACCCCTGTACCTTCCGTCTGGCCGTATCCTTCCACCAGGTTCACGCCGATCGATTGGAAAAAATGAAGGATGTCCGGGGCAATCGGCGCCGCACCGGAATAAGCGATCCGCATGCGGTCAAAACCCACTCGCTCTCTGAGTTTCCGGAAAACCGCCCAATGGGCCAGTTGGTAAAGAAGCACCAGATAAAACGGCACCGGTTTAAAATCCATTCTTAAATCCGCTCGTTGCCGGCCAATTTTGAGCGCGGTATCAAAGACCCGCCGTTTAAACCAGGTCGCGTCCGACATCCGGATTAAGATCGTCGAATAATATTTTTCCCAGATCCGCGGGACCGCGTGCCCCACCGTGGGCGAAATTTCGATCATATTATCGGTCACCGTATCCGGACCCTCGATGAAATTGACGCTATAACCAACCGTGATATGGCCCAAGACCGTGAACAACTGCTCAAAGATGTGGCACAAGGGCAAAAACGACATAATCTCGTCGGAGCCATGCATGGGGTTATTCGAGGTAATCGCACGGCCCATCCAAATGCAGTTTCGATGGGTGAGCATGGCGCCTTTGGGCGGACCGGTGGTTCCCGAGGTGTATATGAGCACCGACAGATCATCCGGTTCAATCGCGGCGATGCGGCGGTCAAACTTGGCGGGATGGTCCCGGGCGACCTCGGCGCCCATCTCCAGCAGCTCGTCGAAGGACATGACCAGCGGGTCTTTGAATCGCCGCAGGCCTTCGGTATCCCAGACAATCACTTTCCTTAACTGCGGAACGTTGTCTTTAAACCGCAGCCATTTATCGAGCTGCTCTTCATTTTCAACAAAGAAAAACTTGGCTTCGGAATTCTTAACGACATATTCGACTTGGGGCCAGGCATTGGTGGCGTAAACACCGGTGGCGGCACCGCCGCCGCATTGAATTCCCATATCCGCAAACACCCATTCGGGGCAGTTATCCCCGATGATGGCCGCGCAGTCGCCCCTTTCAAGCCCCATGCTCATCAAGGCGCACGCCACGTGTTTGACCTTGGCGTAGTAGTGGTTCCAGGTAAATTCGTGCCAGAGGCCATACGCCTTCTGGCGCAGGGCCACTTTGTCGCCCCATTGGGCCACCGCTTGCCGAAAAACGTTCGGGACAGTTCTCCGTTCCAACGTTTTGATCTCCATTGGCCTAACGCCAGGCTTTCTTGCGTTTCCAGCGCTGGTAGCCCTTGAGCGAGGCCTCGGAATGGACGCCCATATAAAACTCTTGGACATCCTTGTCTTCCATCAGCGCTTTGGCATCGCCTTTCATCACAAAGCGGCCGTTTTCGAGTATCAAACCCACATCCGCAATAGCCAAGGCCATCCGCGCATTCTGCTCGACCAGCAAGATGGTGACCCCTTCCTGGTTGATGGTTTTGATAATTGCAAATATCTCTTTCACCAGAAGCGGCGAAAGCCCCAATGACGGTTCATCCAGAAAAAGCAATTTCGGCCGGCTCATCAGCGCCCTGCCAATGGCCAGCATCTGCTGTTCTCCCCCGGACAAGGTGCCCGCCCACTGATTGGCTCTTTCTTGCAGCACCGGAAAATAATCGTACACCCGCCGGAAGTCGGCGCTGATTCCGTCACGGTCCTTGCGGGTGTAAGCCCCCATGAGCAGATTCTCCCGGACGGTGAGCTCTTCGAAAACCGCCCGTCCTTCCGGAACGTGCGATATCCCCCTCCGAACGATCAGCGCGGTGTCCTTGCCATCGATCCGCCGGCCCATGTACGCGATTGTACCCTTATCCGGTTGATCCTCGATCAACCCCATCACCGTTTTTAAAATCGTGGACTTTCCGGCGCCGTTTGTGCCTAAAATCGCCGTAATAGTGCCCTCCTCCACCGCAAGGGAGATGCCGCGCAGGGCATAGATCAACCCGTAATAGGTTTCGATGTTTTTGATTTCAAGCAGAGCCCTCACCGTCCTCCTCTCCCAGATAGGCCTTTAAGACCTCCGGATGCTTCTGCACATCAGAGGGCGTCCCTTCCGTGATCATGCCGCCGAAGTTGATCGCCAGGATATGATCTGATATGTCCATGACCATGTTCATATCATGTTCGATCAATAAGATCGTTATCCCCAGCTCGTCCTGAATATCTTTAATCCAAAAGATCATATCCTGCTTTTCTTCGGCATTCATTCCGGCACAGGGCTCGTCCAGCAACAGGAATTCGGGCTCCGACGCCAAGGCACGGCCCAGCTCGATCTGTTTCTGCGTGCCGTAGGGCAGTCCCCCCACCGGTTGGTTGCGTGCGGACTGCAAGCCCAAAAAATCGATGATCTCCTCCACCTTCCTCCGGTGGGCAATTTCTTCTTGACCGGCAAAAGAATGCGGGCCCCACATGCCCACGCCGCGAAATAGATTGGACTTCATATGCAAATGGCGCCCGAGCATCAGGTTTTCCATCGTGTTCATGTGGTTGAAAAGTTCGATATTCTGAAATGTGCGGGCGATACCTAGCCGCGCGATCCGATCTGGTCTTAAGCCATTTATTTTCTGATCTTTAAAAAAAACCTCGCCCTCGTCGGGCGTGTAAATTCCGTTGATGCAATTAAAAAGAGTCGTTTTCCCGGCGCCGTTGGGACCGATAATCGCAAATATCTGTCCTTTTTGAACTTCGAAGGAAACGTCGTTCAATGCCGCCAGGCCTCCAAAGGAAATGGACAGATTACACACCTTGAAAAAAGACATACCAAGTTACGTTGCTTCGGATTGAGAATGATGAGGAGGCTGAAAGACCATTTTGCGCTTCAACCGCCCCCACGGAATTTGAGCCGCGAGCCCTCGTCCGATTGACGCGAGCGGCCTTTAAAAGCGACTTTTTATGGATATTGAATGGCCATCCAGTCCGATAATTTCTCGGCTTTACCATCCTTCAAGCACTTCACCAGAAAGACCTCTTTCATTCCCTGGCGGGTTTCGTAAGCCTTAGCGGTATCCAAAGGGCCGTAACTGATCTCACCGCCGATACCCCTGAAGTTCTTAAGGCCTTCCAGCTCGGAAACGACGCGCTCGCGGGTGAGATCCTGGCCGCAGCGTCGGATGGCCTCCACCAGCGGTTCGGCAAATAAGATCCCGGCATAGTAGAAAAGTCCCCAGCGCTCGTCTTTGGCCGCAAACTTCCCATAGGCGTCCTTTTGGTATTTCTGCAGCAAGGGATGATCCGCGTCCGGCAGCTCGGCAAAAGTAGCGGCAATGACACCTTCCCAGAGGCCTTTGCTGATATGCATCATCAGCGGGAAGTCTGAACAGGTGCTGGTACTCATCCACTGGGGGGTAAAATTCATGGCCTTGCTGGTCCCGACGATTTTTACCGCGTGCACGGGACTGACCCACAGCAGAACCGTATCCGCATCGGACTTACGCAACTGCATGACGTGCGGTTTCATGTCCGTATCTTTGACCTCCACGGGCACCTCGGCCACCACCTGCAACCCGTGTTGGGCCAATTCCGCTTTGGCACCTTGGACACCGTTTTTGCCGTAATCATCATTCTGATAGGCGATCGCCACCTGCTTCAGGCCGAGATCTTTAACAGCGTGCCGCACAAGCGCTTTCGCCTCAATGTAGTACAAGGGATAGATCGGGAAGAGATATTTGCTCGCAGGGTCGATCCAGTGCAGCGACCCCGAAGAAGGGCCTATCCAGGGAATCTGGCGCTCCATCAGGTAATCCCTGACCGCCAGACCGGGCGCCGTGCCGACACCGGAGACCCAGGCAAACATGCCTGTGCCTTCCTGCAGTTCTTTGACGCCGGCCTTGGTCTTGGCCGGATTGTAGGCATCGTCAAACATGTGGTGGATGAGCTTCCGGCCGTTGATCCCCCCTTCGGCATTGATCATTTTAAAGTACGCATCGGTCCCCCGCGCCACCGAGCCCCAGGCCGCCGCCGGCCCGGTCTGCGGACCCCACTGGCCGATATGAATTTCGGTATCGCTCACGCCTTCCTCGGCCATCGCATTCCAGACCAGGCCACATACCATCGCAACTACGGCCGCCGCCCGTAACAATGCTTTCTTTTTCATAACGCGCTCCTTTTGTGTTAAATTTTAGATTCCGTGTTTTGCACCTCAGTCGTTATACCCTTCTGACACGCCAGTTTTGCATTCCCATCGCCCAGGGGTTCGCCTAAACCTTCTTCACGTAATGTCTTGCGAAAAGGCCGCTGGGCTTGATGCAAAGCACCAAAACAATAATTGCAAAAGCCACCACCGATTTAAACTCGATGGAGACATATCCGCCGAACAGATTTTCGATGATCCCGAGCAGATAGGCCCCGAGCACGGCGCCGGGAAGCGATGTCATGCCGCCCATGACGGCCGCCGCAAAACCCTTCAGGAGGGGGTCCCACATCATATACGGCTGCATGGTGATGGGGGAAATCAGCAACCCCGCGACACACCCGACCAGTGAAGAGACCCCCCAGGTAAACATCAGAATACGATTCGTTCGAATTCCCATCAGCCGGGCGGCCGTGTCGTTTTGCTGGGTGGCCTTCATGGCCACGCCGAGTTTGGAGAATCGAAAAAAAATAAACAGAATCAGCATGATAACCAGCGCCACGCCGACGGTCAGTGCTTCCAGGGCGCTGATAAAAACTTCTCCAAGCGCAATGCTGTCATACGGAGAGATCGGAAACGGCAGGGTCTTGGGATCGGCCCCGAATTTCCAGGAAACCAAACCCAATAAAATCATCTCAATTCCGATGGTGATGGCAATCATTCCCAGGATATTGGGATCTTTCGCTCTTCGAAGGACGGTGAACTCCAAAAAAAACCCGAGTAGCACTGCAAATAGCAGCGCCAAGGGAAAGGCGGCGTAATAGGGAAAACCGCACTGCTCCAAAAGCATAAACGTAAAAAAAGAAGAAATCAGGGCCATTTCCCCCTGGGCAAAGTTCGGTACCTCGGAGGTCTTATAGATAATGACCATGGCCAGACCCACCAGCGCGTAAGAACTGCCAACGGCAACCCCGCTGACCAGCATTTGAAGAAAGTCAAGCAATTGTAACTCCGTTTAACGATATTGCTTAGGAAATCCGAAACTTTACCCCCAAGCCCCCCGGGTCGGAATCCAGACTTCCCCGCGTGCCCCTGATCGGACACCCCCGCTTCTCCGCACGACCCAACCTAGAAGGGCCATGTTTTCCAATACCTTTTGGTACGAAGCCATATCCCCAAAATGCCCAAAGGCTCAAAGAGCATGATGAGAATCAGAATCAGGCCGAAGACAATATACTGAATATTGGAAACCCCCGTAATGGAAAAATAGCTTTGGGACAATGTCTCCAGCCAGTCGCCCAAGTAAGGGATACTGAGAATGTTGCGCAGCTGCAAATCCATCCAGCTCAACAGGCAGGCACCAACGATGGAACCCATGATGGAACCTATACCGCCAACGATGACCATCGCCAGAAACATAATCGACATCAGAAGCGTAAAAATTTCCGGTTCGATGAAGCGCAGCACAAAAGCGTATAGACCCCCGCCAACCCCCGCATAAAAGGCACTCACGGCGAAAGCCAAGGTCTTGTAAAATACCAGATTCACGCCCATGGTCGCAGCGGCAATGTCGGCCTCACGGATGGCAATGAATGCCCGACCCACACGGGTTTTGATCAGATTACGCGCCGCCACCGTCAGCATCACGGTGATGGGAATCAGAAGATAATAAAAATCCCGGTCGGTAGTTAGGTGCCAGGGTCCCACCCACAACTCGGGGGTGTGCAGTCCCTGGCGGCCGCCGAAAAATTCGCTCCGCCCGATCACCTGGGTAATGGTGAGTCCAAAACCAAGGGTGGCAATCGCAAGGTAGGGTCCCTCCAGGCGTAAGGCCGGAAGTCCCAGAAAAAAACCAAACAAGGCGGCAATCAGGGCTGCGGCCAATAGCGCCAGTAGAAAGGGGCAACGGAGCAGGGTCATCAGAATGACCGTTCCGTAGGCGCCGATGGCAAAAAAACCGGCGTGCCCCAGGGAGATCTGCCCTGTATATCCTACCAAAAGATTGAGGCCCAGGGCGACGATGACGTTAATGGCCATATAATTGGCAACATAGACGTAATAATTTTTGAAAAGGAAGGGCAAGAGGCCTAAAAAAAGGAGCAGGGCGACAAACCAGAAGACGACGACGCCGGAGGTGAAAAGTTGCACATCTTCATAGTAACTGCGCTTCATGTCCATAGGCAAAAACCTCGGATTAACCGATCAAACAACGGCAACACCATCCGAACATACGAAGACTCCTCAGCACCGTGGGCATTGCAAGGGGGGGGACGGACACCGGCCATGATTGCGCCGTGGGGCCTGCCAATGCGAGGGGTCAAGACGTTCATGGCGTTGGATTGGACAGCCGAACGGGTGTTCCTCAAAGGCGGCCGTCTGAATAAAGAATGACCATCCCGGCCAGGAGCTGGAGCCACCGCCTCGATTGTAGCTTGCATTGCAAGAACCGGCTACGATGTCAACAAAAACTTATGCCTGTCTCATCAAATGAAGTTGATTCATGGATTGAGATTGTTTTCCCCAAAGGTCACCCATCTCTCAGAGGCACATGGACGGCGCTTCACGCGTGATCCAGGCGAAACTGCGCGGGGCAACATCAAGATGATCAGGATGGCGGGGCAAGCCGGCGCTGAATAAAGTCGGCTATGGCCCGGGCGCAGGCTTGCGGTTTTTCCATGGGGATGAAATGCCCGGAATCCGGGATGGTTTCCCACTCGTAGTCTGGAATAATCTTGCCCAGCCGCTCCGCCGCCGCCGGCCCAAAAATATCCGAATGCGCCCCCCGAATCGCTTGGACGGGACAAGCGATCTTGGGGGCGTAGCGCCAAACATCGAGGGGAACGGATTCGAAGATTTGGGCTTCCAACTCCGGATCGCATTTCAAAATGGCGGTTTGGGCATCTTTTTCCAGGAGGCCGCACTCCAGGTAGGCATCGACGAATTCTCGCGACCAGCTCTTGAAGATACCGCGTCCGGCGGCAAAAAGCTTTAAGGCTTCTTTTTTACCCTGAAATATTTGGCGCCGCCGCCGCGCGGCCTTGGCCAGGGGAATATTGCCCTTCAGCCCCAGCAACGTCATAAACGCGATCAAGGCGAGCAGCTTGCGGGGCAAAATGACCGGATCGATGAGGATAATGGCTGCAAACAGTCGCGGATATTGGGCGGCCGCAATATACGTCGCGACCGCGCCCAGTGAATGGCCGATCCCGATGACCGGCGGCGGCAAGGTCTGTTCGACGAGCGTCTTCAGATCTTCGGCGAAGGTTTTCCAGTGCCGGATGCGCTTGTGGTTCAGCTGAACAGAGTCGCCGTGACCGCGCACGTCACTGGCGATAATGTGTAAATCTTCAATAAGATACTTGATAAACGGGTTATAAGTCCCCGCACAAAAACCATTGCCGTGCAGAAAATGGGTTGCCCGGCCGGAACCGCCCCAGTCCAGATAATGGATCCTTCCATCCGCGGTATCAATGAAACCCTCCGCCGGTTCTGCTTGTCCGGATGCCTTCATAAATCAAAAACGCAAACTCGTCCGAACCTCCGCCAAAGTCCGGGGAACGCACCCCTCCGCCGCAATGTCATCGGATAGACGCCAGATAAGTTCCGCCAGCGACTGCTCGTTGTCGTTGCGGATGAACGGTCGTGCGGCGGACGGCGGTTGCGCGACGATGCCGCGCACGGCTTCATACAGGGGAATCGTCGCCGGCGACAAGCATCGGCGGGCATCATATTGACCGGTGACCTGGTAAGTTCGCAGATCGACGGCTTGTACGCCCACCATGAGGGCGATGGCCATGTATGCGTGCAAGGCCTCAATCGATTGGCGGGCCAAATTAGCAGACCCCAGGCCCTGGCTGTTGATATTTTGATTGAATTGCTCGGCGTGCGGCAGGCGTTGGCCCGCTTCGGCCTTCATGAACCAAAGCAAATTCTCCTGCAATTCGCCCGCATCCTCGGGTGCGATAATCGTGTGGGCCATTCCGCCAAAACCTGTGGCCACGCCGTAAATCGCCCGGCCGGCTTGCGCGACTTTGACAATATACTCATGGGACGCATCCATCCGCCGGAGGATATCTTGATCATCCGTTAATCGCACCCTGGCACCATGACGGGCCACCTGCACGACGTCATTGATGGTCAGATCAGTTCCCCGTAAAACGACGGTTTCCGCCGAACCTGCCCGCAAAGGTGAGTGCGGGCTCGGTCTATTTTCGAACAATTTGACACCTCAATTGTTTTTCGCCTACACGTTGCAAGGTAACGCCAAAACACCTAAATTCCAACCTAATGCTAAGTCGCCAATTTTCAAGGGGCTCGGAAGAAAGATCGTCCGCAGGATCCAAACCCGTCTCACCTTCGCTTGAATTGGCCACGGGACCCGAATGGTCCCGCCAGGGCCACCGCATTTGGAATCTTTAGGGCAAGGAGGCCTTTTCTGAAAAACGATATCCCGTGTCGCTATCTCCGAAAACGCAACCGTGACCCCCTGTTGGTGATGGAAACTCGATTTTTCTAATCAGGTAGCTCCGCAACCGGGCCCATTATAAACAGGGGTCACCCGGCGGCCGGATCGGTGGATATCGTCTGCAAGCAAAGACCTCCTTGCCCGAATATTGTTATTTCCAAATGCGTTGGCCCTGATGGTCCCGCTGATTTTAGTTGATAACTCAGAAAACATTGTCTAAACTAGTATAAATTGCCGCTGAATCCAACCCGCTAAAATTCAATCGTCATCCAAAGCGCCACGCCCATGTCCCCTTGGAGGATGCCCTCATGGATGTAAACGACCCAATCCGGAGTGACCGGCCGGTCCCTGCCACCCGGGAAACGGACTCCCTGAAAAACGATGTTCGCCGTCATATCCGATTCACCCTAGGCAACGATCCGCACAAGCCGGACAAGTATTCCTGTTTCATGGGGCTTGCTTACAGCGTGCGTGATCGGCTGATCGACCGGTGGCTCAAAACGCAGCGCGCGCTCTATGACACCCTGGCCAAGCGCGTCTATTTTCTTTCCCTGGAATTTCTGCCCGGCCGATTTCTGAAAAATTACCTCATCAGCCTCGAGATGGAGGAAGAAGCCCGCAGGACGATGCAGGAAATGGGATTTGATCTGGACGAACTGGAAGAACAAGAATGGGATGCCGGTTTGGGCAACGGCGGATTGGGCCGATTGGCGTCCTGCTTCATGGATTCCATGGCCTGCCGGAATTTGCCCGGATACGGATACGGAATCCGCTATGACTATGGAATTTTTCATCAGGTTCTGGACAATGGTTACCAGCGCGAGAAGTGCGACAACTGGCTGAGAAGCGGAAATCCGTGGGAAATCCAACGCCGTGCGCATCTGCTGCCCATCCGGTTTTACGGGCGCTCCGAGTCCTACGTCGACCGCGCGGGACGGCACCGGTACCGCTGGGTTGACGGAGAGGTGGTGATGGCCATGCCTTGCGACATTCTCATTCCCGGTTACGGCGACGATTATGTTACCAACATGCGCCTGTGGGCGGCCCACTCCAGCCGCGAATTCAATTTGGACCACTTCAACCAGGGCGATTATATCGGTGCGGTCGAGGCCAAGGTGCTGAGCGAAAACATTTCCAAAGTGCTCTATCCCAGCGATGAGGCTGCCCCGGGGAAAGAACTCCGGCTCAAGCAGCAATACTTTTTTGTGGCGGCCTCCTTACACGACATTCTCCGGCGTTACAAGAAACAGAATCGGTCCTTTACAGATTTTCCCAATTCCGTGGCGGTTCAATTAAACGACACGCATCCCTCCATCGCCATCCCTGAACTCATGCGCCTCTTGCTGGACGAGGAAGGTCTGGACTGGGCCGAAGCCTGGACCATCGCAGAAAACACGTTTGCCTACACCAATCATACGGTGCTGCCCGAAGCACTTGAAGCCTGGCCGGTGGATCTGATCGGCCGGCTTTTGCCCCGGCATTTGGAAATCATCTACGAAATCAATCACCGCTTTCTGGAATCGGTCCGGAAACGCCTTCCGGACGATCCCGAGCTACCGGCCAGGCTTTCCCTCATCCAGGAAGGGGCCGCACGCCAGGTACGGATGGCCCACTTGGCCATCGTCGGGAGCCACGCCGTCAACGGCGTGGCCGACCTGCATACCCGCATTTTAAGAAACGGTTTGTTTAGGGATTTTGATCGGATTTTCGCGGGGCGCATCCAGAACGTCACCAACGGTATCACGCCGCGCAGATGGCTGTACCAGGCCAATCCGTCCCTTGCGCGACTGATAACCGCGGTCATCGGTCCGGAGTGGATCTGCGACCTGGACCAGCTCTTGAAGCTTGCCCCTTATGCCGATGATCCGGAATTTCGCGCGGCCTGGCTCGAAACGAAACGGGAAAACAAAAAACGGCTGGCCCGCTATATTTTGCGTAAAATCGGGTTGGGGGTAAATCCCAACACCTTGTTCGATGTCCATGTCAAGCGGTTACACGAATATAAGCGCCAGCTCCTCAACCTCTTGCACGTGATCACCCTATATAACCGCCTCAAGGCTGATCCCGCAGCCGCCGTTGTTCCGCGGACCGTCCTTTTTGCCGGCAAAGCCGCTCCGGCCTATCATCAGGCCAAAAGAATCATTAAGCTGATCAGCTGCGTGGCCGATACTGTCAACACTGACCCGGACGTCCAGGGCCGGCTCCGGGTGCTGTTCTTGCCCAACTATTGCGTATCCCAGGCCGAAAAGATCATTCCGGCGGCGGACTTGTCGGAGCAAATCTCAACCGCCGGCATGGAAGCCTCCGGAACGGGAAATATGAAAATGGCACTCAACGGGGCCCTTACCATCGGAACCCTGGACGGCGCTAACATCGAGATCATGGAAGCCGTGGGCCGGGACAATTTTTTCATCTTCGGCTTGACGGCGGAGGAAGTCACCGCCCTCCGCGCCGGCGGTTATGATCCCCGACAATACTACCGCAACGACGCGGAGTTACAAAGGGTCCTGGACATGATCGGTTCGGGATTTTTTGCGCCCCGGGAACCGCAGCTGTTCGTGCCCATCGTTGGCGCGTTGCTCGACCAGGGCGATTACTACATGTTGCTGGCCGATTACCGGTCCTATGTGACCGCGCAGGAAGAGGTGGGCCGGGTGTTTTTGAATCCGGACGAGTGGGCGCGCCGGTCCATTCTCAACACCGCCCATATGGGCAAATTTTCCAGTGACCGGGCCGTCTTGGAATATGCCCGCGCGATATGGCACGTGCAACCCCTCCCGTGATGAAAAATCGCAAACGCCGGCGGCCGGTTGGCCGAAACCGTTCCGGGATGCCCGCCGCATTCAATGCCGATAGGAGAAACGGCCTATGACCCAGAAAAAAAACCCCGAGGAGGACCTGATTTCCGTAGCCATTGGCCGGCAGCCCATATTCGATGCCAAGCGGCGGCTATGGGGCTATGAGCTTTTCGGCGTGGGCCGCACGGCAACCACGGGCGCCGGTCTTCCGGAAGAAGCCGACGTTGCGGCGAGCGTGGCCTCCAGTGCCTACATGGGTCTGCAGCATGTTCTGGACCGCGGCAAAAAAGTTTTTGTGAATTTCAATGAAAAAAGTATTTTGGATAACCTGCCCTACGCCCTGCCCCCGGTTCTGGTCGCCGTCAAAGTGGAGGAACACCTATACAAGAGGTCGTCTGTTGCGGAATTGCTGCACCGGCTGAAATCCGACGGATATCTGATCGCCGTCGCGGGCTTTAGCGGAGATCCCGTTTGCGACCCGCTTTATCGTTTGGCCGACATCATCGGTATCGAGGTCGCGCACCAAACGAGGGACGCACTGGCCGCCCCGCTCGCCAGCGCCCGGTCGTACCGTGCCCTGCTGCTGGCCAGCCGGGTGGAAGACCCGCGGCGCTTAAAGCTTTGCCAGGAATTGGGATTTTCCCTTTTTCACGGGGCTTTTTTTAAGTCACCGGATAAGATCACCATCCGGAAATTGTCCTCCCATGAGGTCTCGCGACTGAGCTTGTTGCAGTCAATTGAAAAAGACGAACCCGACATGGGCCAGCTCGCGGAAGCCATCCAGGCCGATGTTTCCATCAGCTTTCGCCTCCTGGCGTATCTGAATTCAGCGGCCTTCGGTTTTCCTCAGAAAATAAGATCCATCCAGCACGCCCTGGCGCTTTTAGGATGGCGCCAAATGAAGAACTGGCTGCGGGTTGTCCTGCTAGCCGATATGAGCCAAAGCCAGGAGGCCTACGAACTGGTTTGGCTCTCCGCGCAACGGGGCAAATTCCTGGAACTTATCACCCGTGAGCATGATTTCTGGGGATTTGATCCGGAAAGCCTGAATTTGCTGGGATTATTCTCTCTTTTGGATACCCTGCTCGGAAGTCCCATGACAGAGATCGTTTCGTATCTACCCCTTGACCATAAACTGAAGGCGGCTTTGTGTCGGGAGCCGAACAATGAGTATTTACGCCTGCTTGAGTTGGCGCAATACTTTGAAGAGGGCCGATGGGTGGAAGGCGAAAAAACGATACAGCAGTTAAACCTTGATAGCCACAAAGTCAAGGCGGCATTCCAAATTTCGCTAAATTGGACCACGGATTTGGCCGCGCTGCATTCCGCACCGCCCGGTGGTGATTAGCCGGAAGAACCGAATCCATTGGACCTGAATTGGCATACGCAATGATTAAATCCCTCACAGCGTTTGCAGCGCAAAACAATCCCTGAGAACTCTGCGGGCCCTGTGAGAGACCAGGTTTTCTCTTTGGCGGTTATCTTAGACACGCAGAGGTTGGCCGAAGCCCCTGATCCGCAGCGAGAAATTGGTTAGTGTATGCCAATTCAATCAAAAAGGGACTATAGCCTTTGCCATAATCCCTTGAAATGCGTGGTAGGCACGCCGAGATTTGAACTCGGGACTTCTACCGTGTCAGGGTAGCGCTCTCCCCCTGAGCTACGTGCCTTTATTTTTTTCTTTCCCCTAACACCGGCATTCGCCCCTGTCAAGGAAAAATCATCTCATTCGCACCGGTCAGTACTTTTGTGGTCGTTGCCCGAAGCATTCTGCAGAATATTCAGCCCGCGGTACATATAATGAGTGCCGGATAAAATCGTCAAACCGGCGGTTATCCAGTAAAGGGAGTGCTGCATCAAGAATGCGCCTGAAAAGCGGGGATTCAGGAGCGTCAGACCGATGGTGGACAGCTGCGCCACGGTGGTCCATTTGCTGATCAGGCTGGGTTTGATTTCAAAGCTGATATTGGTGAGGGCGAAAACCGCGATTCCTAAAAGGATCACCACATCGCGGCTGATCACGATAACCGTCAGCCAGCCGGGAATGGCCTTAAGAACGGCCAGGCTGATGAACGCGGCCGTCAAGAGGAGTTTGTCCGCGAGGGGGTCCAAAAGCGCGCCTAAACTCGAGCGCTGATTAAAATACCTGGCAATCAGACCGTCCAGGCCGTCACTGATCCCCGCCAGAACGAAAACCAGGAGGGCAAAGGAAAACCATTCGCGCAACAAAAAAATCACAAACAGGGGGGTGAGCAGAATCCGAATGACCGTCAATAAATTCGGGATGGTAATCTTTAGATGGGGTCGGGTGAAGGCCATGTTCGTGTGAATTTCAATCGCGACAAATTCCTAAAAACCCAAGGGACACTGGACCTAAATAAGCTGAATCTTTAGATTGTTGGGAGCTACTGCCTGAATGTTAATATGGAACGATTCAAAATCCTTTAACTTTAGGGCATCGATCAGATCCTGCAGGCGGCCTTGATAGTCAACCCTCAGGGTGGCTTCGTTGGGTTTTATTTCTTTGATATGGATTGCCTTGACGCCCGAAATTTCACTCAATTTTTGGCGGAAGCGGATGAAATTGCCCAACTTTCCGGTTCCTTCAACCAAGATTTCGACCGGCATGGCTTGGCCGGTCTGTTGCTGCCACGCGGCGACCAATTGGTCTGTGAGCGCCTGTCCCGATAGGCTTCCGGCAACCGCCAGCGCCTCTTGGCTCCCTTCAAGTCCATCCGCATCGGCGGCCATCGCCGTCCGGGTGATATTGGCAATCTCTTCACCGGTGTCCGTGCGCAGGACTCGGGCCGTCAGGATCGCTTTGTAAGATCTGACCCTTGAATCCGTGGTATTCGGCGTCGGATGGACAATGGATGTTCCCACGACGACCAAATCCGCCTGCAAGAGAGCGCCGAGCTTGACCGCTTCCCGGTTGTCCAAATCCGGATTGTCCTCGGCTTCCCATGCGGCGGTTTGGAGCACCCGCGCCGCATGATCAATGACGGTGAAACCTTTTGTGCTCAGCGACGCCGCCATGGCATTTTCGGTGGCAGACTGGAAATGCTGCATCCCCGGACCCCACCAATACCGCGGGCGAACGTCCAGCGGTTGTTGCTCGGCGATGAGCAAAACGACTGAAGGAAGGGGCTTTTCCGTTTGCAGCACCCCGGCCCTTGTCAGTTGTTGCGTCATTTTTCCAGTCGCCACCCGGACCTGCACCATCACCCGGTAGATCTGTCCGAAGGTGGCCTCCGTCAGCACTTTGTAGTCTTGAACGTAGCTGTCCGCCTGATTGTATATGGTTTCATTGAGTTGGGTAAAATTCCGGACCAGCGCGTCCACCCGCATAATATCAGCGGTCGCCAGCGCCACGGCGGCCACCAGGCTCTCGGATATGGCCTTTTCACGGGCCTGGGAAACGTTACCGGACCGGACCGGGCTGGTTCCGAGCACGACAAAAGTTTGCACTGGCGATTGGGTTTGCGCTTGAACGTTGCTCGCAAGCATTAACGTCAACGCCATGCAAGTTACCCCCAACGGTCGTTTTTTGATAAAGCGACAAATAGCGGCCATATTCTAAATACCCCATCATCGGACCCCGCCCTGCGGACGGTGTTGAAAAGCAACTAAATCCTGCGGACGAGCACATAATCCGCTATGTTCTGGAGCGTCTCTTTCGTTTGCGAACGCTTAAAAATCGACAAAGCCTCTTTGGCCCTGTTTATAAAACCGCCGGCCTTGGCTTCCGTATAGGCAAGGCCGCCATATTTTTTTAAAAGTTCGATCAACTGCTCAAATTCTTGCAACGAAAAATCCTTGTTCTTTATTATGCGAATCATCTGCTCACGATCTTGGGATTCCGCTTGCTGCAGAGCATAGATAACCGGCAAGGTCAACTTGCCTTCCCTTAAATCCGCTCCCACCTCTTTGCCAAATGAATCCGTGTCTAAAGTATAGTCAAAAAGATCATCGGCCATCTGAAAAGCAATCCCCAGGTTATAGCCGAAGTCTGACAGCGCGATCTCCTTTTCTGCAGGTGCACTGGCAAGGATGGCACTCACCCGGCAGGCCGCTTGAAAAAGCACGGCCGTCTTACGGGTTATTACTTCTAAATATTCGCTTTCGGAAAGACCGATGTCACCGCGGCGCATCAGCTGATGCACTTCTCCCTGAGACATATTTTCTGTGAGTTCCGACAGGATCTTGATCACCTGGACGCTGCCGGTTCCGGCCGCAATCGAGAGGGCGCGGGCCAGCAGAAAATCACCCACCAGCACCGTAATGGAATTGCCCCATTTCGAGTGCGCGACGGCTTTGCCCCGGCGCAATGTGGCCCCATCGACCAGATCATCGTGCAACAGGGTGGCGGTATGCAAATATTCAAAGGCCGTGGAAAACGTTTTGTCATAGTCGCCGGTATACCCGCAAATTTTGGCGCTCAGGACCATCAACAAAGGCCTGAGTCGCTTGCCGCCGCTAAACAAGATATGGCGTGCGACATCGGAAACAAGCTCCAATTGGGGTTTCAGGTTCTCCAAAAGGGCTTGTTCAATCTCTTCGAGATCATTTTCCACGACCGCCATGATCTTATGCCTGAGATCCGTCATGTGGTTTCTCCTACCAGATCATATTCAAGCGCGTCGGTGATTTTGACACGCGTAAAGCATCCGATCTTCAGATCGTGCGGCATTTTTGGGGTGTTGATGTAAGTCAGGCCATCGACCTCCGGGGCCTGAAAATACGTGCGCCCCGCCCAAAGCCCGTCCTCAAGCGCCTCTTCCACCAGGACGGTTAGAATCCGGCCGAGATATCGGCGGTTATTGGCCGCTGAAATGCCTACCTGACAGGCCATGAGCTCATCGTAGCGCTCACGGGCCACGGCGGTTGAAATATGGTCAGGCAGCCGGTGGGATGGCAGGTCTTCGGAATCCGAATAGATAAAAACCCCCAGGTGGTCGAAACGGACATCTTTGATAAAGCGCAAAAGTCGCGCAAAATCCTTGTCGGTTTCACCCGGAAAGCCGACGATGAGGGTGGTCCTCAAGGCTGCGTCCGGCACATGCGATCGAATTTCATCAAAAAGACGGTAAAGGTCGTTGCGGTTATAGCGGCGACCCATCCGTTTCAAGACCGGGCCGCTGACATGCTGAATCGGAATATCGAAATAAGAGCATATATTCGCGCGGGTGGCAACCGTTTTAATGAAAGAATCCTGGATGCTCTCCGGATGACCATAAAGCACCCGGATCCATACAGGACCGAATTCGCAATTTCCCCTGCAATCGGCGGCGGGCGGACCGTCCGGGGGCTCCTGCCGCAGGCCCGGAGATAAATGCTCATATGAAATATCTGAAATCTTTTCAACAAGATAACCCAAATCTAGCGGCGGCTGCCCATCGCTGCCATACGATGTGGTATCCTGAGCAACCAGAACCAGCTCCTTGACACCCGCGCGGATCAGATGACGGGCTTCGGCCACAATATCCGGCAAGGGCCGGCTTTTCTGTTTTCCGCGAAGCTTCGGAATAATACAGTAAGTGCAGTGCCGACTGCAACCTTCGGCAATCTTAAGATAGGCCATATGAGGCGTGCTGAGGACGCGGGCCCCATCCTCCGGCTGCCAGGAAATGGACTCCGGATCCGGCAAGATACAGACGGAGCGTTCCTTTGACTTCCCAACGGCCTTTACAATCTGATCAAAGGCGCCGGTACCCAGAAAAATGTCGACCTCCGGCAACGCCTGGACTATTTCCTCACGGTACCTTTCCGGCAGACAACCGGTGACGATCAGGCGCTTGCCGGCGCCGTCGTGCTTGAATTGAGCCAGTTCAAGAATCGTATCAATGGATTCATGCACGGCGGACTCGATAAAACTGCAGGTATTGACCACAATGGTGTCGGCTTCGGCCGGCTCTTCCGTGCGCGACCAACCGGCCTTCTTGAGCCGACCCAGCATCAATTCGCTATCCACGAGATTCCGGGCGCATCCGAGACTAACGAGGTGCAGTTTCATTGTCATTATCAAGAAGCGTTACGGTACCCACAAAATAGAATTCAACATTCAAAAAACCTGCCAGGAACCAATTTGATTCAAATTCAAAAGGCTCCCTGTTACCAGGCAGCCTTAACTGGTGTCTGTCTGAAAATGAGACCCACCCTGCGAGGATTTCAAATCCAAGGAAGACGATCCCCTAAAATGCGATCAACCGCAGGGGTACAAGATGTATTTTGCGGATTAACCTCGCCTCCCCGGCGGGAGACCCTGACTTTGAAACTGGAAAAAAAAAGCCAATCGAGGACAGACACGCTCAATTCATACCCGCTCACTGGTCAGAAGATCCGCTCTGAAGCGGTATCGTCTAAACGCGAATTATCGGGAGTATCGGCAGCGGCTAAAATTTACGGCCGAATGACCGGATTCGGTTGCAGAATATGCACCTAAATTGGATGCTCGCGACTATTTCCCGTACTTAAAGCTAACATATTAGAAAAATTGCTTTTTACAGTCTAACATTTAGAAATACAGGAATCCCCGGGCGATGTCAATCAAAAGATCTGATTCCAACGAAATTCCGACCTAACGGCAGAATTGATTATTCCCGCCCGTCAGACCGCACCGCGAAGGACGTCCGACAGACATCAATCGATAGCTTCAAAAGATTCTCGAATTCAATAAGTTTGATTCAGTTTGCTGGCGGCGACGAATTTAAAAAACGGGGAAGCGCCAAACCGTGATTAACTGGTTGTTCCAGAAATACTCTAATGAATAAGGATAGATCGTGAGAGCGAAGCGAACCACGATCTTATCCGCTAGTTGCAGGGCGGCGATCAGGTGGAAATCAATCCTCAACACTTAACACAATGAGCGTTAGATCGTCATGCTGCGGGGCCTTGCCGGCAAATCGCTGGACTTTTTGAATGATTTCCTTCAGGAGGGAGTCGGCCGATTTGGACTTTGCGGTTTGAATCACCCGCAACAGACGCTCGAATCCGAACATATCCTCCTGTTCGTTCATGGCCTCTACGACCCCGTCGGTGTAAAATATCACCTTGTCACCCGCCATCAATGGGAGTCTTGTCTCACCGTAGTCGGCATCTTCCAAAAGACCCAAAGGAAAAGTATCCCCTTCGGTTTGAACAAGGTCGGCCTCGCCTGTCTTGGCAGAAAGCAGCACCGGTTGGGTCTGCCCGGCACTGCACATGGTCAGGGTTTTATCCTGGCCATTCAACACCGCATAAAGCAGGGCGACGAACATGCCACTTTTGACATCCTTTTTGAGTCTCCGGTTGGCGCGCATCATGCTCTTTTTGACGCCCAATTCATCTTCCGCGAGCGTTCGAAACAACGTCCGCGAGGCGGACATCACCAGCGCCCCGGATACGCTCTTGCCGGTCACGTCCCCGATAAGTAATCCGGCTTTATTGTCACCCATCTCGATAAAATCATAAAAGTCTCCGCCTACTTCCCGGGCGGCCAGCGAATAGGCGGCAATTTCGAACCCCTTAACCTGCGGCATATTCGAAGGCAACATGCTGACCTGCAATTCTCGGCCAATCGCCAATTCTTCTTCCATCCGCTGTTTTTCGATGACCTCATCCACCAAGCGTGCGTTTTCAATGGCCACCGCGCCCTGGTTGGCCAAGGTGTTGAGCAAGTTAACGTCTTCTTTGCGGTAGAATTTCCCGGACTTTTTGCGGCCAAGAGAAATCAATCCGCTAAGCCTCTCCTCATAAATCAAAGGAACAATCAGGGTTGCGCCCAGCCGGTCAAAGGCCTGCTCACACGCCTCCCGGTCAGTTTCAAAAAATGGATCCTCCTGGATATCATAAAGAGTCACTTCTTTTTGCAACTCGGCAACTTTCTGAATCAGCGGATCGTCAACGGATAGTGTCAAATCATGATTTTCCTGCGCCGGTGCATCGATCTCCTCACGTATCTGACCTTCTTTTTCGATTTCATCATCGAATACGGCCCTTTCATCTGACAGAGTCGCTTTAACCTTAACCTCCGTTGCGTTCCTTGGTTCTCCTCTCTCATCGGTCTGAATAAAGCATTCGTATTCGTTTTTATCTTTGCTCAAAATCATAACCGCTCCGGAATCGACAAACATAGGCTCCAGCGCAAATTTCATGATGCTTTTGCAGATTGCATCTTGATCGAGCAAGGACCGCATGGTTTCGCTGATCTTTTGTAAGGTTTCCCGGTAGTCGTATTCGAGTCGGTAAAACACGCGGTCGATGAATTTCTGCACCCGATTGCGAATCGGATTGAACAGGAACACCACCGCCAGGATGAAAACCAGCGGAAATATGGGTGACTTTGCAAACTCGAAGCCACCGAAAGCCAGATTGGATACGAGTACGACAAGGCCGTATATGCCGGCTAACGCCATAGTGGTAAGTACATAGCCATATGTACGCTTAATTATCGCATCGATGTCGAAGAGGTCATGCTTCACGATTGAGTATCCCACACACAAGGGAAAGGCGATGAAGAATGGCAGATAGTAATTAAAATTGGGAAAAACATAGCTTTGCAGGAGAGCGTCGCTGATGTAGTCTAAAACCGGGATGAAAAGAGTGATCGCAGAGCCGAGCAAGATCATTTTAGATCGGAGTTTCACGATCTCAGACGAGGAACAGCGCCATAGTTGAATACAAGAGCCCCAGAAAAACAATGCTCCCGTAGCCATATATGCCACTGAAATAAACAGCCAAGGTTTCGGCGCTCCCCACAAGGTAGGTGTTTTTCTGCCAATAAGAAGGAATATTAATAATGAAACGAAGTAAGGTATTACCTGAAAGGATGGATGTTTCTGAATGAATTGGCGTTCCTCCGGAAAAGACAGCGCCAAATGAATTATAGCCGCCGGCGTGAACGTGTATGTAAAAATATTGGCCCTTTCAAGCCAACACGGCCGCATGACTCCTAAATTGAACATAAAGGCGAAAAAAAGCCCGAATGTAGATGTCAGTAAAAAAAATATCCAGCTAGACCGCTGATGCGGCTTCATCATAAACACAAGAACACCAATTATGAAATAAGACAGACCAAGCAAAAAGGGGAAACCACTCCTGGCAAATGAGCCGCTGAAACCTGACGGGACGTTTGTAATGGTTATCTCAAATGGATGTCCATCTCGCTCGACCAGATAGGTATTTTGCTCACCTAAACTTCGATGCAAGGCACCGCGAAACTCTTCAATTGTTCCAAATTCCTTTCCGTTTACCTTAGCCAGCCGGTCACCAATCTTCAATCCTGCCCTTTGGCCATGATTTGTGACCACACCAATCACCCTTATCCCGGTTGCCGAACGAAAACCATAGCCAAAATCGGGGTAGTCAGCCCAATTGACACTGTTGTAAAAATAGAGCCCGGCGATCGTAACCACCATGGCCAAAATAATGACAAACGCAACGATAGAGATGTATCGTTTTTTCTCAACTGCTTTCATTTAATCCGACCGCTGAAATAAATCGCCTACCCTTGCTTGAAAAAGCTGGAATCACGAACGTGATTGCACCGCAAATACTAAACCAGACGATCCAATCCCCGTATTGCGTGTAAAGCGTTCTTGAGTCCTGGGGAACAACTGAAGCCGTCAGTACTCCGCGAACAAAAATATCATCACCATTCCTGCTTTTTACACGATCTAATACTCTCCCGCAAGGATCTATGAAGCACGATATACCGGTATTTGCGCAGCGCACCACAAAAACTCTGTTTTCAACAGCGCGAAACACACTCATCGAAAGGAACTGGTAAGGCGCGGCCGTCTTCCCGAACCAGGCCTCGTTGGTAATGTTTACGAGAAACTGGGCGCCATCTTGAATAAATCGCCTGACCAAATCGGGAAATATATTTTCCCAGCAAATAGTGACTGCAAACCGGTACTCGGGAAGCTCGAATATGGTGAACTCACTGCCCGGCACATAGCCACCAATTTTAGGTATGCCGATGGAAGCCCAGGGAATTTTGTCATTAAAAGGCAGGTATTCCCCGAAAGGCAAAAGCCGTATCTTGTCATAGCGCTGGTTGCGGGTCGATCTTGCCACAGGTTGGAGAAGAAATGCTGAATTTTGGTACCGCAATGTTCTGGTTTTGTTTTCTTCAAATTTGCGCTGCTGGGAGCTGCCAAGCAAGAGGGGAACGGAGGCAGCTTTAGCGGTCTGCCAAACTTTAACAAGAACGTTCCGATCCAAGTTCATGGCTTGGGGTGTGGCCGTCTCCGGCCAGACAATCAGCGCCGGTTTGTCCTGGGACGCTTTGCGCGTCAGCTCATCATAGGTTTCCATGATCATTGCGGCATACTCTTTTTTCCACTTTTTTGACTGCTCGATGTTTGCCTGCACCACCGAAATCCGGCACTCAGAACCGGAAATCGTTTTAGAGGTAAGCGCGTATCCGTAAAGCAAATTGACAGCGAAACACACGGCCGCAGTGCCGACTAATGCCTTTGCTCCGCGTGATAAAAGCGGCTCCGTCGAAGCCGATATGGTCCGGCTAGGCCGGCGCAGTACGGGCCAGACCAAAATCGTGAGTCCGGAGTTGACCAAAACAATCAAAAATCCAATCCCGAAAACACCGGTGATCGAGGCTATTTGAATGAGTATCGGATATTGGTACTGGGAATGAGCCAGAAGTGCCCAAGGCAGGGAGAGAAAGGACAGGTTTGAACGCATATACTCGAGACAGACCCAAATGAAAGGGGCCGCAAATAGACCGGTCGCAGGACGATATCGTCTTGCAATTAGACTGACAAACAGACCGAAAACACCTGATAACGGCCCAAGATAAACCCCTAAAAGAATATGGTGTAATGGGGTATACTTTGGAAGTCTAAACATCCATAAGAAAATGCCGGTATAAAAGATAACGCCGAAAAGCAACGAAAAAAAGAAGCCGCCTAAAGGCTTGCTCCGTAGGATAACAAAGAAGAAAGGCACCAGCACAAACCAGGCCAGAAAACCCAGGTCAAATCTTGGAAACGCAAGCACCAACATAGCAGCGGATGCAGAGACGAACAAAAGATCTTTCAGGTAGGGATAAGTCTTTTGTACCATGATCAGCCACATACCACAAAATAAGACCGGGTGAGACGATTTTTTCTCACCCGGTTTACCTCTTAGCATACTGCGCAGACTCTTAAAGAAGGGTTAATCAACAGGTACAACCCGAACAACGATTTCACCTCGAATCATTTCTGCCGCAGTGTCGCAGAAGTCTACCTGAACTATTTCTAAGCTGGCAATTACCGGTATTCCTTCGAGACCGAAAGTCTCAGCCACACCAAGAGTACAGGGAACCCGCTTGAAAATTTCTGTTAACTCATCGGCACTAAGCGAGCAAAGATCCCCTAATCCCAGCGCAGATTGGAATGAAAACAAATGCCTCTCATCTCCCTTTTTCAAATCAATATGTACGCTGTAGAAAATATCACCCATCAAACCTACAGCCCGGGCAACTGTAAAACCACCTCGCAGGAATTTACCGGCATCCGGCTCAGGTAATGGGTCTTCTTCCGTTCCAGCCGGGCAAGCCGGATCCTCGGGCCCGCCGCCGGCAAATGTTGTTCCACTAAAACCAAAAACTAGGAAAAATGCCAATAGCCATGGAAGCAACGCTATCTTTTTCATTCTTTTTTTCCTCCTTCCTTATTTGAAGTTGTAAAAAAGCAACTTTTTATCAAGGCTGCTATGCTAGTTTCCAAACAAGCTACTATTCAACTATTTTGATTTGCTGTCCACCGCCGAAGAATCGCTCGTTTGTAAATCTTCCGGAAACAACAGCAGGGTAACTCTGGCCCAAGTCTACATCACCTAATGCCTCAAGGACTAGCTTTCGATCAAAATACACTTTAAACTTAGGCGGTACTCTCTTCCAATCTAGAGCGGGTATGCCGTTCAACTCGATGTAAGCGATATCATAATCGTTTATGATTTTAATTAATTGGGGCATGATCTGCACCTGCAACTTTTTGACTTTTTTGTCCTTTTTCCAAGAAAGTTCCCACTCCGCCGGATTCACTTTCATCTGAACTGTATTATCGAAATAAAACTCTTCGGCTCCAGAATAATAAAAATACACCGTCTCGGACTCCAACACCCCCTGCCACTCATAATCATCCACCTCACACGGCGCACTGGCAAAGGTCATAACCGATAATTGTACCTGAGCCGAATAATGGCCGGGCAAGGATATCCTGTAGGGTTCCCTCATATCGTCTATTCGCCCCTGAGAAGGGTCTGAAGTCCAGCCGGCCGGCAGCGACTCACAGCCGACTACCCGAATCGGTTTCCCCGCGTGTAAAATCCAGGCCAGCGGCGGCGCATCGGGAAACTCATCATGAAACGCCTCGCGTTTTGCCACCGTTAACTTTCCGGCAGGATCTATCACCCGCATTTCCAAATAATACACCATAGAACTAAATCCCTTGTTAACCAAAATTGCACCACCGGATTGATTGCTTACGACCACCGTTGCCCCAATTGGCTCTCCGTAAGTATAATGGGTCTTGTCTAAGTTCAGTTCAATCCTAATCTGTGGCGCTTGGGCCCATAAAAGACTGCTGGTATCAAAAAGTAACCCGGCGCCCAGAATGATTGCCACGAAATAATAAGCAGGCTTTCTCATAGGAAACCTCCTCTCTAATAATGAATGCTGTTATGAACCACACCCTGAGCGCGGATGTCCTTGGAACCACCGGGCTGGTGCACACAATCACCAGGGCCAAAATCACGCATCTCCCAATCGGCCACATAATTATACATGATGCAGTTAACATCGTTGCAGTGATCTTTTTCCGATGCGGCCAACAGCGCATGGCCCATCTCATGGGTCAGCGTGCGTCGCATTACCGTATCGCGATCATAGCGGATCCCCTGGGCGCCAACGTAAATGATCTGCTTAGCCGCATTAAAGACAATCTGGTTAAACTCTACCGTGCCGTCCGGCCTTTGCATATACGGCGGTACCGCCTCACTGTCAGCTAAATTCAGCGGACTGCTGTAGCGGGTGTCATAGCATTGGTTCAACCCGCAGCCGGTGGTCTCCATGGGTAGCTGCTCCACCGCAACCTGCGGATAGGCCCCCTCATTTAAATAGTTGTCCAACGGAAACGGGTATATTAACGGAGTAAAATATCCATGCTCCCAATAATGTGGTGATGTCTGATCGTTGGGCACATAACCTTTGGTGTCCCAGTACCAGGTGGTGCCAAGATCGTAAAAATAGGTATGCCCAGAGTTGTGGTGCCCGTAAGCACAATGAACATTATCCGGCATGTGAATGATCTCTAATATATCACAGGGCGGATGATTAGCATCGGTGGCCGGATTATAATTAAAATTTCTCATCGCGGCATAGGGATGACCCGCGTCGCCGATCACCGATATCTCAATGCCCGCATGGCTAAAGGCCGGACTGTCGGCAAAACCAGATCGGGTGG